>NZ_MLCA01000020.1:0-12536 GCF_036441375.1 Methylobacterium oryzae | reverse complement strand
CGCGCCGGGGGCTCGCCGGGTCAGTCCCGGTCGGCCTCGTCCGGCGCGGTGGTCGCCTTGGCGGGCGCGCCGAGGGCGCGCGAGACCGCGGCGGCGCCCTTTCGCACCCGCTCGCCGATCGCGCGCAGCTTCTCGTCGGACAGCCGGTGCGTCGGCCCCGACACCGAGATCCCCGCGATGGCCTCGCCGTGGACGTTGAGGATCGGGGCGGCGACGCAGCGCATCCCGATGCTCCGCTCCTCATCGTCGATCGCGTAGCCTCGGCGGCGGGTCGCCTCGACGTCGTCGCGCAGCTGGTCAAGTGAGCCGATGGTCTTGTCGGTGAACCGCGCGAAAGTCTTTCCCCGGAACAGGCGCTCGGTCCGGGCCGGCGCGTAGGTGCTCAGCAGCGCCTTCCCGATGCCCGACGCGTGCAGCGGCGACAGGGAGCCCGGCGGGAAGAAGGCGCGGATCGTCTCGTGGGTCTCCACCTGGCTGACGAACAGGACGTTGCCGTCCTTCTCGACGCCGAGATTGGAGGTCTCGCCGGTCTCCTGCATCAGCGTCCACATCATCGACCGGCTCCGCTCGACGACGTTGTGGCGGCGCAGGAACGCCGATCCGAGCCGGTAGGCCTCCGCGCCGACGTGCCACTCCTGCTTGTCGGCGCTGATCTCGACGAGGCCGCGGCGCTCGAGCGTCGCGAGCACCCGGTGCATGGTCGCGACCGATTGCTCGAGCCGGCCGGCCAGTTCCGAGAGCGTCAGCCCGTCGCCGCCCGCCAGGACGTCGAGGACATCGAGGGCGCGGTCGAGCGCCTGGATGGTCGCCGCCGGCTTGGCGCCCCCGAACCCCTTCGGCCGCCCGCGGCGCCGGTTTCCCGAATCCATGGCGTCCTCGCCCTCRCCGACCCCACCTCTCCCTAGGGTGGAAAAATTTTTCTCACAACGGAAAAAGATAAGGCCCTGCCGGATCGCGTCTTTTCGCGCCCCGCGCGTCGCTGAAAAAGTTTTTCAAGAAAATATAAAACCGGTTCCGGCGGTGCTATCGTTCCCGTATTGGAGGAGAGCGCCGCCGATGTTCGCACAGAATCCCGTCTTCATTCCCGGCCCGACCAACATGCCGGAAGTGCTTCGCCGCGCAGCCGACATGCCGACGCTGGATCACCGGTCGCCGCTGTTCGCGCAGATCCTTCATCCGGCGCTCGCCGGCGTGAAGAAGGTCCTGAAGAGCGAGGACGCCGAGGTGTTCATCTTCCCGTCGACGGCGACGGGCGGCTGGGAGACCGCGCTCTCCAACACGCTCAGCGCCGGCGACACGGTGCTGGCGGCGCGCCACGGCATGTTCAGCCACCGCTGGATCGACATGACCCGCCGCCACGGCCTCGATGTCCGGGTCATCGAGGCCCCGTGGGGCGAGGGGCTTCCGGCGGATCGCTTCGCCGAGGCCCTCGCGGCCGACAAGGCGCACCGCATCCGGGCCGTGCTGGTCACGCACAACGAGACGGCGACCGGTGTCCGCTCGGACGTCGCCGCCGTCCGCCGCGCGCTGGATGCCAGCAACCACCCGGCCCTGCTTCTGGTCGACGGCGTCAGCTCGATCGCGTCCATGGATTTCCGCTTGGACGCGTGGGGCGTCGATGTCGCCGTGACCGGCTCGCAGAAGGGCTTCATGCTGCCCGCGGGCCTCGCCATCGTGGCGTTCTCGCCCAAGGCCATGGCCGCCACGGCGACGGCCACGCTGCCGCGGACCTATTTCGACATCCGCGACATGGCGAAGGGCTACCCAAACGGCGCCTATCCCTACACGCCGGCGGTCGGGCTCCTGAACGGCCTGAAGCTGTCGACGGAACTGCTCCTGGCCGAGGGGCTCGACACCGTCTTCGCCCGGCATCGCCGCATCGCGGACGGGATCCGCGCCGCCGTCGCCGCCTGGGGCCTGGAACTCTGCGCCGCGCGCCCGGACCTCTACTCGGACACGGTGAGCGCGATCCGCACCCCGGAGGGCTTCGACGCCACGCGGATCGTCACCCACGCGGCGCGCCACTACGACGTGGCCTTCGGGGTCGGCCTCGGCGAGGTGGCCGGGAAGGTCTTCCGCATCGGCCACCTCGGCAGCCTGACGGACGTGATGGCGCTGTCGGGGATCGCCGCGGCCGAGATGGCGATGGCCGATCTCGGCCTGCGCATCGCGCTGGGATCGGGGGTCGCGGCCGCGCAGGCGGTGTACCGCCGCGGCCCGGCCGCCGGCCTGCGCGCGGCCGCCTGAGGGAGAGCGCCATGGACAGCGCCCTGATTACGCCCACCCTCGACGACGTCCTGGCCGCGCACGAGCGCATCCGGCCCTACATCCACGAGACGCCGGTCCTGACCTCGCGGATCATCGATGAAACCGCCGGCGCGCAGCTGTTCTTCAAGTGCGAGAACCTGCAGAAGGCCGGCGCCTTCAAGGCGCGGGGCGCCTCGAACGCCGTCTTCAGCCTCACCGACGCGCAGGCCGCGCGGGGCGTGGCGACCCACTCGTCGGGCAACCACGGCACCTGCCTGTCCTACGCGGCGGGCCGGCGCGGCATCCCCTGCACGGTGGTGATGCCGCGCACCGCGCCCCTGGCGAAGAAGGACGCCGTGCGCGGCTACGGCGGCCGGGTCGTGGAGTGCGAGCCGTCCACCTCATCGCGCGAGGCCGTGTTCGCCGAAGTCGTCGCCGAGACCGGTGCGGAGTTCGTGCATCCCTACAACGATCCCCGCGTCATCGCCGGGCAGGCGACCTGCGCCCGCGAGCTGATCGCGCAGGTCCCGGATCTCGACGCGGTGATCGCCCCGATCGGCGGCGGCGGCATGGTATCGGGCACCTGCCTGACGCTGGCCGGGCTCGCCCCGCACATCGCCGTCTACGCGGCGGAGCCCGAGCAGGCCGACGACGCCCATCGCAGCCTGAAGGCCGGGCGGATCATCGCCGACGACGCGCCCGTGACGGTCGCGGACGGGCTCAAGGTGCCGCTGAAGGACCTCACCTGGCACTTCGTCCGTCACCATGTCGCCGACATCCTCACGGTCTCCGAGGCCGAGATCGTCGCGGCGATGCAGCTGATCTGGAAGCGGCTGAAGATCGTCATGGAGCCGTCGAGCGCCGTCGCCCTGGCGGCGGTGCTGAAGAACCGCCCCCTCTTCGCGAACAAGCGGGTGGGCGTGATCATCACGGGCGGGAACGTCGATCTCGACGCGCTGCCCTGGCAATAACGGGAGGCTCACGATGCACATGAACGCCCGATCCGCCGATCTCGAGGTCGGCTTCGACGTCCCCGCGCTGCCCGGCATGCGCGAGGACGAGATCCAGACGCCCTGCCTGATCGTCGATCTCGACGCGCTGGAAGGCAACATCCGCAAGATGGGCGACTACGCCAAGGCGCACGGGATGCGCCACCGCGCCCACGGCAAGATGCACAAGTCCGTCGACATCCTGAAGCTCCAGCAGAGCCTCGGCGGCGCCTGCGGGGTCTGCTGCCAGAAGGTCTCGGAGGCGGAAGTCTTCGCCCGCGCGGGCATCAAGGATATCCTGGTCTCGAACCAGGTGCGCGACCCGGGCAAGATCGACCGGCTGGCGCGGCTGCCGCTGCACGGTGCCCGAATCATCGTCTGCCTCGACGACGTGGCGAACGTCGCCGACCTCTCGGCGGCGGCGCAGCGACACGGCACGCAGCTCGACTGCTTCGTCGAGATCGATTGCGGCGCCGGCCGCTGCGGCGTGAGGACCACGCCCGAGGTGGTGGCGATCGCCCAGGCCGTGGCGGCCGCGCCGAACCTGCGCTTCGCCGGACTCCAGGCCTACCAGGGCGCCATGCAGCACATCGACGGCTACGAGGAGCGGCGGGCCAAGCTCGACGCGGCCATCGCCCAGGTGCGCGACGCCGTCGCGGCGCTGAACCGGGAGGGCCTCGAGCCGAAACTCGTCAGCGGCGGCGGCACCGGCAGCTACTATTTCGAGGCCGGATCCGGCGTCTACAACGAGCTGCAATGCGGTAGCTACGCGTTCATGGACGCCGATTACGGGCGCATCCGCGACCGGGACGGCAACCGCATCGACGCGGGCGAGTGGAGGAACGCCCTGTTCATTCTCACCAGCGTGATGAGCCACGCCAAGGCCGACAAGGCGATCTGCGACGCGGGCCTGAAGGTGCAGTCGGTCGATTCCGGCCTGCCCTTCGTCTTCGGCCGCGACGACGTGAAATACATCAAGTGTTCGGACGAGCACGGGGTGATCGAGGATCCCGAGGGCCGGCTGAAGGTCAACGACCGTCTGCGCCTCGTCCCCGGCCACTGCGATCCGACCTGCAACGTCCACGACTGGTATGTCGGCGTCCGCAACGGCCGGGTCGAGACGCTCTGGCCGGTCTCGGCCCGCGGCAAGGCCTACTGATGCACCCTGCACACCGTCCGTCATCGCGAGCGCGGCGCAGCGATCCGGGGACGCGCCTCGACGGGGCCCGCTGCCCTGGGTCGCTTCGCGACGCCCGCGATGACGAGGGCGACATGCCGGCTCACGAATTGAGGACACATCCGCGATGATCATCGTTCCCGAGCACGCGATCGACGGGCTGTTGACCGAGGCGGAGTGCTTCAGCGCCGTCGAGCAGGTCTTCGCCTCCATGGCACGGCGGCGGGCCGGCAACTTCCCGGTCGTCCGGGAAGCCATCGGCCACGCCGACGCGCTCTACGGCTTCAAGTCGGGCTTCGACCGGGACAGCCTCGCGCTCGGCCTCAAGGCCGGCGGCTTCTGGCCCGGCAACGCCGCGAAGGGCCTGACCAACCACCAGTCGACGGTGTTCCTGTTCGACGCCGATACCGGCCGCTGCAAGGCGGTTGTCGGGGGCAACCTCCTCACCGCGCTGCGCACGGCCGCGGCCTGCGCCATCTCCGTCCAGCACCTCGCCCGCAAAGATGCGCGGGTGCTGGGCATGATCGGCGCGGGCCACCAGTCGGCGTTCCAGCTGCGCGCCGCGCTGGCGCAGCGGCCGTTCGAGCGGGTCCTCGCGTGGAACCTGCATCCCGGCATGTTCGGCCGGATGGAGGCGGTGGCGCGGGAGTACGGCGTGCCGTTCGAGGCGGTCGACCTCGACCGGCTCGGGTCCGAGGCCGACGTCGTCGTGACGATCACGTCCTCGTTCGCGCCGATCCTGAAGGCCGCGCAGGTCCGGCCGGGCACGCACCTCGCCTGCATGGGGACGGACACGCGCGGCAAGCAGGAGGTGGAGGCCGAACTGCTCGCGGGCGCAACGGTCTTCACCGACGAGGTCGCGCAGTCGGTCAGCATCGGCGAGGCGCAGCACGCCGTCGCGCGGGGGCTCCTCGCCGCGGATTCCATCGTGGAGATCGGGGCGGTGATCAACGGCGATCACCCCGGCCGCGTGTCGGAGTCCGAGATCACCGTCTTCGACGGCACCGGGGTCGGGCTGCAGGACCTCGCGGTCGCCGCGGTGGCGGTCGACCGCGCGGTGGCCAAGGGGCTGGCGACGGAGGTGGGTTTCTGACAGGCGCGACGGGCGCGGCCCGAGGGCAATACAGTTTCCGGCCGAATGCTTCGGTTGACGCATTCCTCGCCGTCATCACGAGCAAAGTGAAGTGACCCAGGGTCGCGCGACCTTTACAGGCGTTGCGCTGCTATGGGTTGCTTCGCTCCGCTCGCAAAGACGGTCGCGCAGAGATGATCGATCGAAGAAGTTTTAAGGGGCATTATTCTCACCCTCATCTCTGCGTGCCAGTATTTTCTCAACTCTCCAGCGGACATCGACGCGGATGGGGACGCGCGCCCGATCCCGGAGCCGTCCCGCCGAACCCGATGTCTGGACCCGCGAGCCCCTCTGCGGGGGGAGGGGGCGGCCTACGCCTCACCGCGCACCAGGGCCGCCGCGAGGGCGTTGTGGCGGGCGGCCAGCGCCCCGGTGTCGAGGGTCGTCAGGCGGCCCTCGCGGACCACGATCTTCCCGTTGATGACGCTCCAGGCCACCGTCTGCGGCGCGCAGAAGGTGAGGGCGGCGACGGGGTCGTGCAGCGCCCCCGCCATGCCGAGGCCGCGCAGGTCGAAGGCGACGATGTCGGCCGCCATGCCGGGGGCCAGCGCGCCGATATCGTCCCGGTTCAGCACCTTCGCGCCGCCGAGCGTCGCGATCTCCAGCGCCTCCCGCGCGGTCATGGCCGCCGGCCCGAAGCCGACGCGGGCGAGCAGAATGGCCTGCCGCGCCTCGCCCAGCATGTGCGACCCGTCGTTGGAGGCCGAGCCGTCGACGCCGAGCCCGACCGGCACGCCCGCGCACCGCATCTGCCGGATGGGCGCGATGCCCGAGGCGAGGCGCATGTTGGAGCAGGGGCAGTGCGCCACCCCGGTCCCGGTCCGGCCGAACAGCGCGATGCCGGCGCGGTCGAGCTTGACGCAGTGGGCGTGCCACACGTCGGGGCCCGTCCAGCCCAGGTCGGCGGCGTACTCCGCCGGGGTCATCCCGAACTTTTCCAGGCTGTAGCGGACGTCGTCGTCGTTCTCCGCGAGGTGGGTGTGGAGCGAGACGCCGTAGTGCCGGGCCAGCTCGGCGGCATCGCGCATCAGGCCGCGGCTCACCGAGAACGGTGAGCAGGGCGCCACCACGATCCGGCGCATGGCGAAGCGCTCCGGATCGTGCCAGCGCTCGATCAGACGGCGCGTGTCGTCGAGGATCGCCGCCTCGTCCTCGACGACCGAGTCCGGCGGGAGTCCGCCCGCGCTCTCCCCGACGCTCATCGCGCCGCGGGCGGCGTGGAAGCGCATGCCGATCTCCTCGGCACCCTCGATGGAATCGTCGAGCCGGCAACCGTTCGGGTAGATGTAGAGGTGGTCGCTCGACGTGGTGCAGCCCGAGAGGATCAGCTCCGCCATCGCGGTCTGCGTCGAGACGCGGACCATCTCGGGTGTGAGCCGGGCCCAGATCGGGTAGAGCGCCTTCAGCCAGCCGAACAGCTCGGCGTCCTGCGCGGCCGGCACCGCGCGGGTCAGCGTCTGGTACATGTGGTGGTGGGTGTTCACGAGGCCCGGCATCACCGCGTGGCCGCGCATGTCGAGCACGGTGTCGGCCCGCTGCGGCACCTCGGCGGCGGGGCCGACGGCGACGATGCAGTTGTCCTCCACGTAGACCGCGCCGCCGGGAATCTCCCGGCGCTGCGCGTCCATCGTCACCAGGATGTCGGCGTTCGTCAGCAGCAGGGAGGTCATCGCGTCTCTCCGGGTGCGCCCTGGAGGCCGCGCCGGACGGGCCGCGACGCCTCCCCACGGCCAGATGCCGCCCTCTGGCGGCAGGAACGCCGTGCCGGGCGCACCGTCTCGGGGCCGTCAGCGGGCCGCAGCATACGGCAGCCGCGACCGGCCACCTTGGCGATTTTTCGCAAACTGCTTCTGAAATCCCGGCATGGCGTTCGCGGCCAGCCATGCAAGGTTTGAGAGCCAGCCAAGTCGGCAGCGCATGACCCCGGAGCGGCCGCCGAGAGCCCGCTCCCCCGCCCCCGGGTGGGCCGCCACGGCCCGCCCTGCGACTGGCCCCACACCCGCTCCTGGCGGCCCGGACCCGGAAGAGGTCCGGCCACCGCTGCCGGGTCCCCGACGACACCATCACGGGACGACGCCTCGACAGGTCCCGGCTGGCGGAGGACACGCCCATGACGTCTCACGACAGGACAACGCGCGAGGTGGACGCGGTCGACGCGATCCCGCCCCTTCCCAAGCTCCTCGCCTACGGCATGCAGCACGTGCTCGTGATGAGTGCGGGGGCTGTCGCGCCGCCGCTCATCCTCGGCGCGGCGATGAACCTGCCGACCGAGACGGTCGCCTACCTGATCAACTGCGACCTGCTGGTGACGGGCATCGCGATCCTGATCCAGTCCCTCGGCCTGGGGATCTTCGGCATCCGCCTGCCGGTCATCATGGGCGTCAGCTTCGCGGCGGTCGGCCCGATGGTGGCGATGGCGCAGGACCCGACGATCGGCCTGCCGGGCATCTTCGGCGCGACCATCGGGGCGGGTGTGTTCGGCCTGCTGCTCCGGCCGTTCTTCTCCAGGCTCGCGAGCTTCTTCCCGCCGCTGGTCACCGGCACGGTCATCCTGATCATCGGCGTCACGCTGCTGCCGGTCGGGATCAACTGGGCGGGCGGCGGCTTCGGGGCCGCCGATTTCGGCGCCCCGGTCCATCTCGGCGTCGCCGCCTTCGTCCTGGCGGTGATCCTGGTGGTCAGCCGCTTCGCCACCGGCTTCGTCGCCAACGTCGCCGTGCTGATCGGCCTCGTCGCGGGCCTGTGCCTCGCCTGGCCGCTCGGCCTGTTCCGCCTCGACGGGCTGGCCGAGCGCCCGCTCATCGCCCTCGTCACGCCGTTCCACTTCGGCTGGCCGACCTTCCACCTGACGGCCGTGGCGGCGATGTGCATCGTCATGATGGTCACGCTGGTCGAGTCGACCGGCATGTTCCTGGCGGTGGGCGACATCGTCGGGCGCCCAGTGGACAAGCGGACCCTGACCCGCGGCCTGATGGCGGACTCGCTCTCGACGCTGATCGCGGGCTGCCTCAACACCTTCCCGCACACCTCGTTCTCCCAGAACGTCGGCCTCGTGAACATGACGCGGGTGCGCAGCCGCTACGTCACGGTCGCGGCGGGCTTCATCATCCTGGGCATCAGCCTCCTGCCCAAGGTCGCCTTCGCGGTGGCGTCGATCCCGCCGGCCGTGCTCGGCGGCGCCGGCATCGTGATCTTCGGCATGGTCGCGGCGGCGGGCCTCAAGATCGTGGGCGGCGCCGATCTCGGGGATCGCCGGAACCAGATCGTCGTCGCGGTCAGCATCGGCCTGAGCCTGATCCCGATGGCGGCGCCGAAGCTCTTCGCCGCCACGGCGCCGGACTGGGCCGGGCCGATCCTGCACAGCGGGATCACCCTCGGCGCCATCGGGGCGATCGTCCTCAACCTGCTGCTGAACTCGGACCGTCTCGGTGCCGGGGCCGAGCACCGCGTCGCCGACGCGGAGCTCGCCTTCCCGCACACGGCCGTCCTGGACCGGGCCTGAGGGGAGAAGCCATGTCGGCCGAGACCATCAAGGCGCTCTCGCGGCGCCACTTCCTGAAGGCCGGCGCGGCGGCGGGCGTCGCCGTGAAGGTCTCCTTCCTGGCGCCCCCGGCCCGGGCCCAGCTCGCCGAGACCGGCCTGTCCGCCGGCTCCCCGTGGGCCGCGCCGGGCCGGCCCCGCTACCGCCTCGACGCCGTCGCCAAGGTCACGGGCGCCAAGACCTTCTCCCGCGACTACCGGGCCCGCGACCTCGCCGGCTGGCCCGACGGCCAAGCCCACGCCTTCCTCGTCGCGGCGACCCGCGCCGACCGCCGCTTCACCGGCATCGACCTGTCGCGGCTCCCGGCCGCCCTGCGGCCGGACCGGATCGTCCGGCACGAGGACCTGGTGGCGGACGGGGTCTCGGTCCCGCACGCCGACTTCTTCGGCGACTGGTTCCTCGTGCCGCAGGGCGAGACGCCGCGCCTGCTCGGGCAGCCGGTGGCGATCCTGATCTACGCCGACTTCCCGCGCTTCGCCGCGGCCAAGCGCGCCCTGCGCTTCGCCGACGACGTCGTGCAGTACGGCGCCGAGACCGGTCCCAGGCCGCCGGCCCATTACGGCGCCTCGCGCTGGGTGCGGATCGAGGGCGACGCGCCGGACGCGCCCGACCGGTTCTCGCCGTTCGCGCAGTCCCCGATCTTCGCCGGCTTCTCCGGCGACGAGCCCGCCTGGCCGAAGGCCGGCGACGACGGCCCCTTCGCCCGGGGCATGGCGGCGGCCGCCGCCATCGCCGCCGAGATCGACGGCGCCGGCGCGGACGCCCTGGTGATGCGGCGGACCTACCGGTCGCAGTCGACGGACGCCTCGGCCATGGAGGCCGACAACGGCAACGTCTGGTACGATCCGGACACCGGCACGCTGCGCCTGATGATGGCGACGCAGTCGCCCTACGACGTGGCCGAGGCCGCCGCCGCGCTGGTCTCGAAATCCCGGTTCCCGCTCAGGGAGGTCGATCTCAAGGTCGGCTACACGGTCGGGTACGGGACGAAGGACCACCACATCTTCCCGTTCCTCTGCGTCGTGGCCGCGCTCTACGCGGGCGGCCGGCCGGTGCGCCTCGCCAACGACCGGTTCGAGCAGTTCCAGAACGGGCTGAAGCGCCACGCCTTCCGCATGGACAACGTCCTGCTGGTGGACCGGGCCAGCGGCCGGTTCCGGGCCATGACCGGGCGCTTCGCCTGCGACGGCGGCGGGCGCCCCAACTACTCCGTCGCGGTCTCCTTCGTCGGCGCCACCGCGGCGCAGTCGATCTACTACCTGCCGAAGAGCGACTTCCAGGCGATCGCTCTGGCCTCGCGGGCCGTGGAGGCCGGATCGACCCGGGGCTTCGGCACGCTCCAGACCATGTCGGCCACCGAGATGATGGTCGACGAGGCGGCGGCGCTCCTGGACATCGACGCGATCGACCTGCGCCTGCGCAACGTGCTCCGCTCGGGCCAGCGCAACAGCCAGGGCGCGGTCCCGGCCGGGGCGCTGCGCAACGCGGAGATCCTGACGAAGGCCGCCGCGCACCCGCTCTGGCGGGACCGGGCGGCGCGCAAGGCCACCTACGAGGCCGCCCATCCCGGCCGCCGCTACGGCGTCGGCTTCGCGCAGGTGCACAAGGATTACGGCACGGGCGCCGAGGCGGCGGTCGCGTCGCTGGAACTCGACCCGCGGGGCCGCCTGAGCCTGCGCCACGTCGCCCACGAGATGGGCCCGGGCGTCACCACCTCGCAGGCGGTCATGGTGGCCGAGATCCTCGGCCGGGTGCCTTCGGAGACCGCGTTCGGCGTGGTGCGCTGGCCCGAGATGCCGCTGGAGACCTCCGACCAGCCCTACACGACGTCCCAGGAAGAGGAGGACCGCCGGGCGCAGAACCCCCGCTGGACCCCGCGCTTCACCTCGCCGATGAGCGCGACCAACTCCGCCTACTACCTCGGCCACGCCACCCGGACGGCCGCGCGGTTCCTCGTCGACCACGCCGTCTGGCCCGCCGCCCGCGCGCTCTGGGCGCGGGGCGGCGGCGGCGGGGCGCTGGCCTCCTACCACGTGGTCGCCCGCGATGAGCTGCGGCTGGTGGACGGGCAAGTGCTGGGCGGCGGCCTGCCGCCGCTGTCCCTGGAGGCGGTGGCCGCCGAGGCGCACCGGCTCGGGCTGCCGGTGGGCGTGACCCTCCACACCTTCAACCGCTGGCAATGGGCCGAGGCCGAGTTCGACCTGCCCGCAACGGGCCGGACGCGTCTGCCGATCGACGCCCTGGCGGTGCGCTACGGCGCCGGGGCCCCGCCCGAGCGCCGCGCCCTGATGGCGGATGCGGGCTGGCACTTCGTGCCCCGCGCGGCGGTCTTCTACCCGCCGACCCAGCGCAACAATGTCGGCACGACCTACTACGCGCCGATGGCCACCCTGGCGGAGGTCGCGGTCGAGACCGCCAGCGGCGACGTGACGATCCTGTCCCACCACTCGATCCTCGAGTGCGGCCGCCAGATCGTGCCCGAACTGATCTCCGGCCAGGTGCAGGGCGGCCTCGCCATGGGGATCGGTCACGCCCTTAAGGAGGTGCTGCCCCTCTACGAGGACGGCCCCGGCGACGGCACGTGGAACTGGAACCGCTACGAGCTTCCCCGAGCCCGCGACGTGGCCCCGTGGAACCAGACGGTGGAGATCCTGCCGCCGCTCTCCGAGACCGACCCGCCCAAGGGCATCGCCGAGGTCGTGATGATCGCCGTCGTCCCGGCGCTGGCCAACGCCGTCGCACACGCGATCGGCCACCGCTTCCACGAACTCCCCATCCGGCCCGAGCGCATCCGCGAGGCACTGGCATGAGCGCCGCCATCGAGATCAAGGACCTCTCGCTCCGCGTGAACGGCGCGGCGGTCGGTCCGATCCCCGTCCCCGTCGGCACGAGCCTGCTCGACGTCCTGCACGAGTGGCTGGGCCTCACCGGCAGCCGCATGGGCTGCGGGCAAGGCATCTGCCACGCCTGCACGGTGATGCTGGAGGAGGCCGCCGGCCCGCGGGAGATGTGCGCCTGCATCACCGGCGCCCACTGGTTCGAGGGACGGAGCATCCGCACCGTCGAGGGCCATGCCCGCACCGCGCCGGACGGCACCGTCGTGCTCTCGCCGGTCCAGCAGGCCTTCATCGAGAATTTCGCCTTCCAGTGCGGCTACTGCACGCCGGGCTTCGTCACCGGGGCGAGCGTGCTCATCGAGCGCCTGCGCCGCGAGCCGATCCGCCGCGACGAGGTCGAGCGGGTCGTCACCGAGGCCCTCGACCGCCACATCTGCCGCTGCACCGGCTACGTCCGCTACCATCAGGCGGTGCGCGACCTCGTGCTGGCGACCCCCGGTCTGGTGACCGCCTGAGGCGCGCCGTGCGGATCCCGTCCCTCACCACCCCCGCCCGGCGCGTCGGCGCCGGGCTCGCCGCCGCCCTCGCGGTGGCCGTCTCGGCGGCCGGCCTC
>NZ_MLCA01000019.1:0-52707 GCF_036441375.1 Methylobacterium oryzae | reverse complement strand
GAGGTAGCCACAAGCTGCGGCTGCCATCTAGGCCCTGACGCGGTAGTCGTGCTCGAGTGCTGTGTGAAAGAGATAGCAGAAGGCATTACCTGCTATCACTTCCACACGCGCGCTCAATGGCGCTCCTTCATTTGGTATATGGTCTTCACCAGATAAGTGAGTGCGATGCCCCGGTCGCCTCCTCGCGCTTGGCGCCTCCCATGAAGCGGCCCTGACCGGTCACCTAGCCGCGTTTCGCGTGACCGCAATTCCCGCTCGTGTCCCCGACGCCGCGCTGTCGGCTTCAAGCCCATCGACGCCGATTTACCCGCGCACGGGACCGCAATTTCTGAAACAACCTAGACCAATTCGTGCGCCCACCGGGATCTAAACGGCTGACAAACTTGGCTTATCGAGTCGGAGGCACATTTCGCGTGACCGCGATTCCCAGCTGAACAGGTACTTCATCGCACGCATGAGCGGAGCACCGCGCCGCCGCTTGTGGGCTCGACCTGCAGCTCGCGTGACCGCAATTCCCGTCAAAGATGCATCGACAGGAAGGAGGGGCCGCCAATCACACGGGATGTCAGAACACTGATTTTGTTATCGAAAACCGAATCGCCGCAGGCTTTTAAAGACCAAGGGACGACTGCTGACGCTGCATCATTCGGCGGTCTACGGCCTCTTCATTTCGGAGCCGGACAAGCTGTTCGCTCAATCCATGCCTCTGGATGGCTCCCGAGAGCGTCCCTGTTGAGACCGAGAATAGCTCGGCGGTAGGCTTCCAGCCCTTCCCCTCTGCAAGCATGCGAACGGCTTCGATCGTCCGATCGCGAGTCATTTTCTCCGACCGACCGATACGTGTCCCGCGCTGGCGAGCGGCCTTCATCCCGGCAACTGTCCGTTCGATGATGACCTCGCGTTCCAGCTCGGCGATGCCGGAGAGGATCGTGTAGACGAGCCGGCCCATCGAGCCGCCAGTCTCAATGCCCTCTGTTAGGGAGCGTATGGCAACGCCTCGCCCCTTCAGATCCTCGGCTGTCGAGATCAGCTGCCGGGTGTTCCTGCCGAGGCGATCGAGGCGCCATACGACCAGCGTATCGCCCTTCTCCACGGCGGCGATCGCCGCGTGCATGCCAGGCCGAGCCTCCTTGGCTCCGGAGTAGATGTCACGGAATATGAGCTCGTCAGGCACTCCCGCGTTCCGGAGCGCATCGAGCTGCAGGTCGAGGTTCTGGTCCCGGGTCGAAACACGGGCGTAACCGACTTGCTTCGCCATCGATCCCTGATTCCTCGGCCGCCCACTAACTAGGGGTAGGAAAACGGCCGCTTCAAGCCCCGTTTGGGCCTCCGAGTTTCCGAGTACCCTTTCCGAACTGCCAAGTGCCTGATCCCATTGGCGCCGGGACGTCACGAAATTGCAACTCGGAAAGGGGTCGTTTTCCGAGTGACGTGGATCTATGCGCCTCACGCAGGCGCCCAGGAGCCACGTCTGTGCGAGGCCATATATATAATGAGTCAGATCGTTCAGCCGCCGAGGCGTGGCTAGTAGCACCCAGGATCAGCCTGAACGAAGCCGCGTTTCCGTGCGCCGCGCGCCGCTCCCGCGCATGATATTGACGTTTTATGCGCAAAATGCCATTTCAACGTCAGTTACGGGCAGAGGTATGTGAATGGCGTTCCGAGCAGATGAAGCGGCGTTGCGAGGCTTCGAACGGGCGCGGAGCTATCTGATCCCGCGGCAAGCGACTAGCCAGGAGAGCAAGCGAGCAGAAGAAGTCTTGCGTGATATCGTCGAGCGTTGTGGACCAGTCGTAGAAGGATATCCATCCTGGCACCCCCTCGTCGCTCAGAACGACAGACACCATCCTGACCGTTACCCGAGCGAAGGCTGCGGATATAAAGGGTTAGACCACACAGTATATTTCGCTCATGGGTTTATCACTTGCCCCTATCACGATGGTCGTGATGTTTTAGATTCTGTTAGACGTATTGTCACTCCGCCCTGTGCACATCTCGACGCAGAAGAGCTTGACGTCACGTTCTACAACAGCGGAACAAAAGCTATTTTAGTAAGCTGTGAATGGCTTCGTCCCCTTGAGGAAAGCTATCTTATCCCGAAATCTGTAGCTGTTCCTCTTATGCTCGAACAAGAATTGCCGGTGTGGCGATGGTCGAAGCTTGCAGAAACTTGGGAGACCATGCGGCCCTACCTGCTCGGAGAACCTTATGGGAACCGGTCTTCTCTATTCGTGGGACAGGACACAGCTTTAGCACTCAAAAAAATATACCTTTCCCTCGTAGAAAGTGGAATGTTCGGGCCGATGAAGTGAATTTGATACAGTATTGTTGAACGCAGGATTTAAATCAATTGTAATTTCTGCATTTTTAAAAAATGGGCGGATGGTTTGTGACCCATCTCTAAGCGAGGGAACGAGGCTGGACTCCCGATGAGGCTAAACGGGCACTCGTCGATGCTGTCCATGAGGCGCTCGAACCTAGTTTGGTCTCAGTGCCGGTGCCGCGCCCCTGAGGATCGCACATCGGCACTGAGTCGGCGCCCCATTCGATACAATTTATTGCAGCGACTTTATATCAGGACGCAGCGTTACGCAGTGAAAATCGCCCTTAAACTGCGTGCCAAGAATAATATAGTTCATGACCATACCGGGCGGACAAGAAAAACCAATTCCGTCATTGATGTCTTTTGTGGGTGATTTGTACTCTTTCGGATCCGCAATCAGTGCTGCGCGTATTTTAGATATACCATCCTCGAGACTCGTTGCGCGAGATTCCAGTTTCTCAATACGATTTGTTAGATTCCACCAGTAAATCGATGCGGTTGCAGCCGCCGTAGCGACAGATGCTATAACTGTTACGGCCAATCCAATAGAAATCTGGATGGATGCTTTTTCGACATTGATCTTGTCCGACACTATCCCACTCCACTCACAGACCGGCGCGTGTCTGCTGAGCCGATCACTAGATGCCTTGTCCTTGAGGGATCAAGCTTAATCGTTATGGGAGGAGACAGAAATAGAGGCAAAGCTGAAATCTGTTAAATCTGTGCCAGAAGGCCAATCACGGCATCGCTAGCAACAGAGGGAGTGCCCAACGTTCTTTGAGGGCAGATCCTCCGAAGCCTATGAACTACGACGCCACACTCGAACTGAGAGAGACAAAAGTCAGCACTGAGTCATTGTTTTTTAGTACATATTGTACTATAAGCTCCGCATAATGGGAGCAACCGGTATGGTGAGCGGACGAAGGGGCTTCTCAGCGTTCGGGCTCCGCCTGGACCGCCTAGGTTTTAATCTGCGCGCCTTCGCAACCTACATCGGGGTGTCGGAGGTAACCGTACGCCGCTGGTCATTCCCTCCCGATGCCGCCTCCTACGTCCCCATGCCGCCGCCGATCCAACGGCTTCTGGACCTACTGGAGGAACTAAGCGTACCTCGGCCATCCCAGGATCCGGAGGGGCTATCGATCGCGGCTACGCGCTATGTCGAGATTTGGCTCGAGCGAGCCGGCAGCCAGGGCTGGCAGAAAGCAGAAGCGGTTGCGGCCCTTAGAATGGCGATCGACGAGGCCGTCGAACCGCCACCCGACCTCTGAGCTCGCAAGCCCGGAAAAATCTATCAATCTATCAGGCACTTGGCGTTTTTCGTCGGTCCCAGGCAGACTCTCGACATGGCCGCCCTCCGTTACGACCGCCTCCTGTGCATCGATTTGGAACTGACCTGCTGGGAGGAGCACCCTCCAGCCGGACAGAGACGTGAGATCATCGAGATTGGGATCGTCGAAGCTGATCCCCGGAACCTCGAGATCGTACGCGAGGACCGCTATCTGGTTCGACCCGCCTCGTCCGAAGTGTCACCGTTCTGCACGGCCCTGACCGGATTGACGGCCGGTGAGCTCCGCCGGCACGGCCGGCCGCTCCTGGAGGTCATGCGAACGGTCGTGGCGACCTATGGCCCAGGGCGGAAAGCGACCCTTGCATGGGGAGACGACTGGTCGGCGATCGAGCGCGATTGCGAGGTTGCCGGGGTACCGAACCCGTTCCCTGGCCCTGCCTCCATCAATCTCGGCCAGGTCTATATGCTGCTGACGGGTGCTACCCAGCGGCCGTCGGTATCGCGAGCCCTGCAGGAGCTCGGGCTGGAGTTTGACGGCCGCCCCCATGGCGCGCTCGTCGACGCCCGAAACACGATCGCGATCTACCGCGAGCTGGCGACGCGCTTCCGAGCGCCGGCGCCGAACCCCACGAGCGCTTTCTCTCTGGTGCCCTGATGCGGATCTTCCCGATCTCCGACCTGCATCTAGAGCGGAGAACCCTACCGCTACCGGCGATCGCCGCCGATTTCGACGTCCTGGTGTTTGCCGGAGACGGACACGAAGGCGAGCCGTCCCGAACGGTCGAGATCATTGCCGAGCTGGCTGGCGGTCGGCCGGCAGTGATCGTCCCAGGCAATCACGACTACTATCGGCGCAATCATGCCGATCCGCGCACGATGCGGGACCTTCTTGAGGAGATGAATAGAGCAGCCCTCCTGATTAACGAAGAGGCCGGTAGAGATCTGATAAATATCCTCGCAGGCAGTCGAATCGTCGAGATTGACGATGTCGTCTTCGTCGGGGCAACTCTATGGGGTGACTGGGCCATTTCTGGCCGCTGGAGGCCAGATGTCCCACCAGCTAGAGCTGCAGCCTATGCTGCTACTCACGCGATGAGAATGTCGACCATCCCTCGCGAGTTCTCTGGTTCGATCCAAAACGCTGATGGCGAATGGGGGCCCTATCAGACCGTAGGTGCCCATGCGGTAGATCGAGCAAGGATCCTGCAGGGCCTGATCGAAGCAGCCGACCGCCCAACCGTCGCAGTGACCCATGCTCCGCCGCTGGCGGAAGCTGCCGATCTCTATCGGGACAGCCCCATACCGTGGTGGGCGCCGGGCTTCTATGCCTCCGATTTCCTTCGCGAAATGCCTCCCGAACTGCAGCCATCAATCTGGATCGCCGGGCATGTTCATCGTGGGTACGACATGACCTACGGCAGGACCCGCCTGATCTCGAATCCGCTAGAGGGACCGAATTTCAGGCCAGATCTCGTGATCGAAATCGACGTTCCCGAGCCAGAACCATACGTCGCGGATCCTCTCCCTGAAGAGAGAACGACGGGGAGGAACATCGGCGGCACGCCGCACGCCAGCTATGCCAATTTGGGCTTGGCCTCGGGAGAAGATCTCGACGATCTCCTCGATAGACCACCATGCCCGTAGGGAATTGGATACCTTCGAAGCGCTTCCTCATACTGTGTCATTGATGCAGTGATAGGATCTGGTACACTGGATTTCGATCCGGGAGCGTAGCGTGACCTTCTTCTTCACTGCCGACACCCACTTCGGGCATGAGGGCATCATCCGGATGTGCGGTCGGCCATTCGCCTCTGCCGAGGAGATGGACGAAGCACTGATCGCGAACTGGAACTCGGTCATCGGCCCCAAGGACGACCTCTGGCACCTCGGGGATTTTGCCCACAGCGCCCATCCCGCCCGCATCCTAGAAATCTACAGGAGGCTGAATGGGAGAAAGCGCTTGGTCATCGGCAACCACGACAGAAAGCCGACCCTAGCGCTCCCGTGGATGGAGCCCCCGAGCCATCGCGCATTCCCGAAGCTGGGCCTCAGATGCGGCATCGTCCTGGATCACTATGCCGGGCGGACCTGGATGGGGGCGCACCGCGGCTCCGTGCAGCTGTTCGGGCACTCGCATGGTCGGATGCCCGGCAACAGCCAGAGCCTGGACGTCGGCGTCGACTGCTGGGATTTCCGCCCGGCCAGTTGGGACGAGATCCAAGTCCGGTTGGCATCGCTGCCTCCGCTTCATTCCCCCGACTATGAGCCGGAGGAAGCTGTCGAGGAGAAGGTGCCGGAGGCGGGACCGCGGCCATGAACCAGTTCAGGCTGAACGTCGACCTCTGCGACCTTGCCCCGACCTTTCGGCTTTGGCGGCACGATATCGTCCATGAAGCGGACACCGCCGTTGCGCTGGCGGCGATCGCCGGCGGTTGTGAGCCGTCACCGGAAACGCTCGCCAGGGCTCCGGTGCTACAGGCGTGGCGTCAGACCACGAACTGGTTCCGGCAGACGGTGCTCGCCGGCATCGTCTCAGAACACCCTACCCTGGCCGACGGTCTGATCCGAACAAGTGCGCTCAGGGCGATCGCGATCGACCTGGCATGGGCAAGGACATCGACACGCTTCTACCGGCTGGGCGAACCCGACATCCTAGACGCGGGAGCGAGGTGAATGCGCTTATGGGTCCTCTCCGACCTCCACATGACGCCTGACGCGCCCTGGTTTCCCAGCGTGCGGCCGGAGTTCGATGCGCTGGTCGTCGCCGGAGACGTCTACGACTCGGATATCGAGCGCTCGATCCTCTGGACCGCACAGGTCGCCGATGGTCGCCCGGCGGTCTTCGCTCCGGGCAATCACGAGTTCTGGGGGCGCACAATCGAGGACGAGCTCGAGCGGGCGGAACGTCGAGCTCAGAAGGAAGGCGTCACCTTGCTAAATGGACAAGGCTGGATGGCCGTCGCCGGCGGCCATTTCGCCGGTGGAACGCTATGGACCGATCTCGAGCTGAACCAGCCCGTGGGGCATATCCTCTACCCACGCGAGTTCGGTGATCCCATCGATGTTCGCGGCCCAGGCATCGATCGTAGAGCCAAAGGCCGAGATATAGCCCGCCGACACAGGACCGAGGTCGACGTGCTCGAGGCCATCCTCGATCCAGACGTAGCGCCCGACGGTCCGCGGATCGTCGTCACGCACTACGCGCCCCACATTGAGGTTCTGCCCAGACACCTCTGGGATCAGCCGTCAGCTGCGGCGTCGGCTTCGGATCTCGGCCACCTCACGGATGTCGGCGTGGTCCACCTGTGGATTTGCGGACATATCCACAGGTCGGTGGACTTCGTGCCGGGGTACGGAACACGAATCCTATCGAACCCACGTGGGGAGAACGACTCGAACCCGGCCTTTGACGAAAGCCTGATCGTCGAGGTCGATGAACCGATCCCAACACCCTCGTTCGGGCCTAATGCTGGAAGGTAGGCCATTATCTGCGACCAGGGTCGCCAAAGGACGAAGGGGAAGGCGGGTTGTCCGAGCACCTCTGCTCTAACAGCGTCATGGCCTCCCCTAAACCCAGCGTACACCGCATGAAGGTAGACCTCCGCAATGCGTCCCGCCTCCTTCCCCGTCCTTCTCGCTCTGTCGGCAACGCCGGCCATCGCGCTTGATGTGCCACCTCAAACGCACTGGACCCACGGGCGGAGCCAGATCACCATGTCGGAAGGCGCCGGCGGTCGGATTTCTATGGTCTACAACGGTGCGTCCCCATCGCCCCGTGGGCCAACGATGCCTCGCGGAACACTACTGTTCGAGGGCATCCGACAGGGCGATCGCATCATCGGGACCGCGCGCACGTTCAAGGACGGCTGCGCCCCTGCGCCCTATCGAGTGGAGGGCCATATCCGCCTTGTCGGCCCTGGCGACGGCGAGATCGATCTGGCCGGCCCAGCCCCGAAGCGCGGGCCCGGCTGCAACATCGTCGGCCTCACGACGGCGTCGCCCCATGCCCGTCTAGTTTTCGACAACCCCGATCTCCAGGATTGAAGGTTCGTCTGCCTCTGGGTTGCCCCTCATTGACGTCTGAGATGGGTGGTTTGCTGCCGGTCCGCTTGCGGGCGACGGATGGATTAGGGCGGACACAACCGGGGGTGTCGCTCACGCCAATCTTCAGCCCTTGTGAGTATCCGGCTTCGGGCGACCTGGACCAAAAGTGATTAAGGTCGCTGCAGAAAACTTGGCAGACAGCTTGCTGATGGTAATAAGCTCCTACGGCACTTATGGGAGCGCGTCCCATAATGGAACATTGACATGGTTGGTTCTAAAGTTTTTCCTCCAAGTTCATGGGAAGCAGACAGACAAGCGCGGTTTGAGATTGAGCCTAGCACCGCACTTTTTCACCGATCAGTGCCTTCTCTCAAATATTTGAATTGGAAAATTGAAGAAATAGGTCGGGGGTGGGCTGTTACTCGGCTACCATTGAACGTCGAAAGTTCAAATCAATACATCACACAACAAGCGGCGCTGATGTTGCTGGCTGCAGATTATACAGGCGGAATTGCGCTTAGTACCCTATTCCTGAACACTCCAATCATTGGTTTCCATCCCCAACGAACGGACTATGGAGCTTATCTTTGGGGCGCCGCCGCATCTATAAAATGGGTCCGCCCAAGCACGAGCGATTTGATCTGCAAATCAGCCATACCCGAAAGAGATTGGGACGAAATAGCTCAAAGATTTGATGCCGGGGAGGAGGTCAGGTATAAAGCAAGAATAAAAATGTATAGCGACGAAAATAAGCTCGCGGCAGTTAGTGACTTTCAATATTGGGCAAGAAATTCATACAGTCTCCGCGAGACCGGGTCTAATCTCAAGACCACGCACCACATGTTGACCCACAAACTCAGAACCTCAGCGCGTCTGATCGCGGGCCTGCGGTCATGGGCAGTTGATCCTAATGATCCAGGAGGAAGAAAGATAGATCAATTTGCGTCCAATGCTGCGGGCGCTCAAGGCATAGCTATGGCAAAAAAGTTTTCCGCCGAGACTCCGCAATTGGCGGACCTCGTTCGCGCGCGAACATTCAGCTGTGATGCGGCTCTTCGAGCGTTTAGTCAGTTACATGACGAGTTTGCAGTTGTAAATATCGGAAGCGGGTACGATGCTAGACCGTGGCGCATGCCCGATCTAGGCGGCGCACACTTCGTAATGCTTGACCTACCTGTCATGGCAAAAGATCGCGAGCGCGTGCTCCCTGCGCGCAGCGAAAGCCCTTATCTTATATCAAATCTAACCTTTGACATTCTTTCCCAAAATATTTCCGAAGTATTAGCGGGGGAATCCATTCCCCATGATTGCCCAAAGTTTATACTTTGGGAGGGCGGCAGCATGTATTTTTCCAAGGAAGAAGCAGACAGATTGTTGCGTTCCATAAAAGATTTGATGTGCCATCAATCCGTACTGTGGTTCGACTTCGTATCCAAGTCCGCTGTAGTGGATGCGACAGGAGAGCCGGAAGTTAAAAATTTCATGGATAGCATGAGGATGATTGGCGAGCCATTTATTAAGGGATTTGATGACGTTTTGGAGGAATTGAAAGACGTCGGCTTGGATGTATTTGAGCTTGCGACCGCCAAAGAAGTGCTCAATTCAAGTGATCCCGTGACGAGGCATTATTCTTTTGCTTTATGTCGCAAACCGGATCGGGGGATGGGCTGTAATGAGCAGACGGTTCAGCGTGGGCGCCCCCTATGTTATACAAGCGATGTCGAATAAATGGCGAGTCGTGGTGCCTATTCGGGGCAAGCTTTCGCCACTGGTCTGTCGGGAGGTTTTTCATTCCAGGACAGATGCCGAAGATTTTATGAATTCTGCAGGCGGGCAGGAGGCAATATTGAAGCTACACGGTCTGCCGAGGTCCATCTCGACGACTTGAACCTATCGACTTGACGCTGGCCCGCTTGCATGAATTCGACCGTGGAAAGTTCGGTCACGAGCGAAACGGCAAGGATCGCCTCTCACCCTGAGCCGAATCTGCAAGGGGCTGGTGAATGGCTGCTCTGGAGAAGCGCCGAATGCGCTCCCGGCAGCTGGGTTGGGTCGGTAGCAGACGCCGCCTCAACAGCGAGGCGACGCCTCTCTCGTGGAAGCTCGATAGAAGACTACTTGCTAGGCTCTTTGGGCGACGGGGGCTTAATGCCGGTCCCGACGGTTGGAGGCTGAGGGCGACCGCCCGGCGCCGCCGGTTGGTGACCTGCATCTGGCTTCGATGGCTGGTGCCCCTTATCAATCTGCGGGCGATGACCCTCATTGATCGGCCTCCAGCCATCCTGAGTGTACGAAGGCCGGCCTGATGGTTTGTTGTCGCGTTCCATTTTACAGCTCTTTCATAAATTCAACTGCTCGGATTTCTTTGGCAAGGATCAGAATGCCAGAAGGTTCCGACCTATAATTCCAAATCCCATTCGCATCTACATCTAGAACTTCTTGGATGTATATATCACGCTCAGTTGGATCGGTAGATGCGAAAGAAGCGGTACCGAAAATCCCAGCGATGCTGGAGCCATCGGTAAGCGTGACCATTACGAAACGAGCAGCGTAACAGTTTGCAAACTGCCAGTCCCAGGAGGATGGCGTACCGTGCACCACACGCAACCCAAGTTTCTTGGCCATCCACCGCAACCACCCGTGCTGTGCCGCAACCCCGAGCAGGAGGCCGAAACATGCCGGTCCAACGATAGTGAGCCCCCACCAAAGCGCTGTCTTAAGCAATCCCTGTTCAAAAGTTAAAATCCAACTTATAACTGGTATAGAAAAGCCATAGTATATAAGCGTGATGACAAGATAGCCAAGAACAGTATCTGTCATTTTATCAATACGACCGTTGATAAACTGCGCACGCACAAACGTCGCGATCAAACCAGGGACAACAAAAGCTACAATAAGATAGATACTATTGAGATCCTTTAAGTCGGGCATAAGTCGTCCTTCAAGATTCGGTCGGATATTACCCAACAACGCTGATGAGCGAATTTATTATGAAGTCATCTAAGCTAACGCCATGCCGGCAGCGTGACCTCTTTTTGGGTCAGTAGCAGCAATAACGCAGGAACGTCAGATAGGAACGTTTACCGTCTATTGCATCACTGATTCACTATCTACATAGCCACGTTATGCTCTCGTTCCTTGGAGGTGCATATGGCATTCGACAATACCGTCAGCCCGATCGACGAGGATAACGAAGCGGAGCTCGCGCATGCAGACTGGTTGGATGACGCAGCCAGGATCCCGCGGCCACTCCGGCTGCTCCTGAGGCACGAGGATCTCTACTCGATCCGCCATCTCAGCGCGGAAACAATCCAGCAGGCACCGCATCTCGCAGCGGCGATCGACACTGCTCGGAGCCTGAAATCCTGCGATCCACGGCCGGTCTATCGCTCGATCGAGGAGCTAGCAGCCGATCGTGTGCGCCTCGCCGAGGCTCTTGAGGGCGAAGGGGGGAAAAGGGCTTCAGAGTTAGCCTGCTGCTGGCGGATGCTAGGGGCCACTACCTCGACGCCGGCGCAATGCCGCCACCACATTGGGCAGGCGGTCGTGGGTCTGTTCGGCGCCTACTCGTCTGGTAGCGAGATCGGTGAAATCGGGCTCGAGATGGCGGCGGATCTAGCGCTCGCCGTCGCCGCCTGGAGCTTGGCTTGTCACGGAGGAGGCATCTCAGGCGGTGGGCACATCCCAGGGCCGTGGCTGCTCCTGCAGGTGCCGGTGACGAGCAACCTGCTACGTGACGCGGCCGAGTGGCATCCGAAATCCACCCTGCAGCAGGCAAACGCTGATCTGCGCGCTCGGATCGAATTCCTGCAGGATGAAATCGCTTCGAGACCTGTGGATAACTCAAAGCTCGAGAGAGGGGATGAAAAAACAGCCCTCGCTCAAAAAGCCTTAGGATCACCGCGTACGTTGCATTGATCGTCCTGATCGTGACGCCTTCCATTTGGAATGTTTTTGGCTCTCTACGACGCCTAGAATTGTCTCGTAGAAGGCCAAATGTCCGGGTCGTGGTATGTCGGTGCGCTTCCGCGTGTTGAACCGCCTAACGGCGTTCCAGAAGTTCTTTTGAGCGCCTTTGGCAGCATAAGCGCTAGCAAATCCCGTTTTTTGCTTCCTTTGTACCTTCCTTACACATGAAGTAAGCTTCATCTCGCCCAGCGCTAAGATGGAGCTACATCGTGTTCACACGATACCTCATCGTCCGGCCCGACATCCCCTGGATCCAAGGGGACGTTCCCGCTCCCGATCCATCCGAGGCGGTCAAGTTCCTGGAGAGCCGCCTCCGTACGCCGGCCCTCGTACAGCACAACTGGCTCGTCTACGTCGCCCCAAACCTGTTCCCGCTACCGCAGACAGCCTGGTCGGGTGGCGATCCCGTTTTGATCGAGATGCTCGAGGGACTGACGCCGATCGCAACGATCCCTCAGTCCCGGCCGCTCCTTCCCCACTCCCACCGAGCAGCGTGAGGGCTTCAATCGTGGAAACGGTCAGCATTTCTCGAGGCGACGCCCTCCGGGTCTTCGCCCCGCATCTAGCGGACGCTCCGCAGACACGCGTGCGCCTGCTGTTCGAGGACCTCCGTGTCGAGATCGAGCGCGCGTTCGGCGATCAGCTGCCCCCTCCGGGCTTCGTTCAAGCTGTTCGCGACAACGCAGTTCTGTTGGCCGCCGATGCCGGCATCGCATTGATATGGGTGTCTCTCGACAATATTGTGGGATCAATCCCCATCGACCGGGAACACGTTAGCGGCCCGGAAGAGAGACTATCATTCTTAGACCAAATCCTCCTTGACGCATTCACTCCCGCCGCATGGGCTTATAAGAACGGCGGCGATATGCATCTATATAATCATAATACTACAAACTAAAAATTCCGCGTTCTCACAGATTAACATGGAACACTGACAATGAAAAAGTTTTACGCTCTATCCAGCAAATTCCCGGGTATAGAAATCGTTTGCGCCCCTAGCCCGGCTGATGCAGGCCCTATCCTCGATGAAGCGGTGTTTTTACATCAGCGCACATATCTAGTCCGTTATGATGCGACTTGGGATACACCGCACAAGCCGACCGACCCCGCCTTTCGAAACGGGAACGCTGTTTCCGAGGGTTATTGGGTAGTCGAGATCCCGGCTGGTTGGACCACAACGATACCTCTGATCGCATCTCCGCAATATCTAACCAACTTGAGGAGACGCGTTCAAGACGAACTCGCTCCGGACGTATTTCTGGAATTGGAGGACGAGTCGACCGTGATGGTCGCAACAGTCTATCGCGATGCCGTTCGTGCCCAGATGCATAGGCTTGCCGCGGTTCGGGCCTTCGATGTCCCCCACGCCCTCACGTCATTCGAGCACCGTCTACGGTCCTCGCCGAGGGAGACGTGCAAATTCGAGGTCCGCAACGAGGACGAAATGGGCCGCCTAGTGCGCGTCGTCGGCAGCAACGTAGACGGGATCGCCATCCGGGGCGTCGAGCGGATCGTGAAAAACCTAATCGGCGAAGTGGCTTCGGACGCGGCGTACGTCGCAGCAGCCTGAACAAAGGTTCGAATTTCGAACAATCCCACAGGTGGACCTTTCGAAATTCGAACTTTCTAGTCGACCGGTTTGGGCAGGTTGTAGATGCCTGGCTTCGCACATGTGCCAGGCTCGATCTGAACGAGTCGAACATTCCCGCCTTCTGGACGGAGTGCGAACGTCCCAAATTCTCCGCTTGGATCCGCCCCACGGAGACCGTTGCCGTCGAGCATCGCCACGATCTCACGGCGACAGAAATTGTGCGGGAACGCGGCTGTAGGGTCGATGCCAGTCAGCTGCAGGCGAAACGTACCGTTCTCCTGACGCGAGCCCTCGATCCAGATGACGGGCTGGGCGATTTCCGAGGGGTCTGTATCGAGGTAGGCGTAATGCGCCTCGAACGCAGGCCAGTTCCAGAAATCCACGCGCTCGCCGGCCTCCAGGATGAAGGGGGGAGAAACTGATGCCTGCAGAAGCGTCACCGCGGCAGCGACGAGCGCTTTCATCGTAACGCCTTGAGCAGATCCCGCGCTGTCTCAATCCGGCCGGACTGAGCCAGCTGCTGCCGCAGCCCCCAAGCCCGGACCTGGTCACGCCGGACGCCGATCAGGTGCGCGAGCTCCCGGAGCGTTTCGTAGTAGACGAACTCGTCCTCCAGAGCGCGCTGCAGTGCCATCGTTCCGATCGCGATCTGTGCACGCGTCATCGGCCGACCGTGGAGGTCGAGCGCGGCAGTCGATTGAACCATCGGATGGTCGTCGGGGAGCGTGTCGAGGATCGACGCCATGGCGTCCCACATTGCGCGGATCTGGTGGTTGCGAGCGATCAGATGCGTCGCATGCGTGTCCCGCTGCTCGACGACCTCGTCGATGGCATGCTGGTAGCGACCTAGGTCCGCGGAATGATCCGCTTCCATGTCGCGCATGCGTCGGCCGATGCCGATCGCCATGCCGATCATAAGACCCCGGTCGTCGCTGTCGAACACTGGCTTGCCTCTGCGCGGGTATCGAAACCAATTTGCCTAGGACTACGCTAGACCCATAGTGTATATGTCTACTCGTCTTGGAAAGATCTCACTCCCAAATGTCGAGACGGATTTGCATCATGCCCCTTCATAACGCTTAACAACTTGCCTGGACTTGATCCTGTTCTTTGAATCCGATTCCGTTGGCGGTTAGCGTAGGAGCATGACATGCTGACTTCCCACGCCACGATTCGAGCGTGAGTCGCGATCGCTTCTGGAAGGCATCGCAGGCCGAGGACGCAGCTCCACCGCCGCCCCCACCATCTCAATATGTCAGTGATTTCTCAGCAAGCCATTGCCGAGACACGTTAAAATGCGCGCTATTTTCCTGGAGGGTGCCCAGGCATGGGGGCGCCTTCGCGGGAAAGCGTTGCGGAAGGCTTGCGATTTTCAGAATCGTAGGTCAAAAAGAAAGGACCAGCGTTTGCGCGCTGGTCCTTCCGGTGACTTCAGGGTCGTCGGGAGGGGGCAATAACCGATGTTGTTTGGCGACGCACGGTTAGAGACCCGATCTATGACAGGGAAGCGTTTGCCGCGCTCCCCCTTCCGAGACCGTGCGTTTTGTGTAGCAATTTCGCGCCTATCGGTCAACAGAATCGGTCTCTCGACGTGCGCCTGAAAGGCGCAAATGTACCCGCAATCCGCAGGGGTCAGCCCCCCTGTGGACGGAGAGGCCTGGCCGTCTGCGACCCAGACGCCACCTCACGTCCCAGCTCCATTTCCAAGGCGCCATGAGCGCCGGCACGCGTCGAAAATCCTCCGTCTGGAGGTCGACACCTACCTCTCCAAAGCTCGAGCTTGGCTCGCAGCCGGCCGGGAAGGCTCCCCTCCTCGCCTTTGTATCGCCGGCGAAACCGGGCTCGGCAAAACCGACATCATCCTCAGAGCGCTGGCAGCGCGCGAATGGGCCAATGAGACGAAACTCGTCCTGGTCCCGACGATCGATTTGGCCGAGGAGCTCGCCGTCCGCGCCCGTGCCTACGGCCACGATCCGCTGGTCGTTCGCGGACGTAGCCAGCCTCGTCCGGAAGCAGACGGTCGGATGTGCGCAAAACACGAGATCGCGGAGGCCGTCGCAGCTCTAGGCGAGAGCGTCAGCGACAGCCTGTGTCGAACGAGGACGACGGGCGAGGAAAGGCTCTGCCCCTACTACGAGGAGTGCGCCTACGTCCGGCAGCTCCGTGAGATCAAAGGCGGCCGTGGTCGCCTCCTGATCGGGACGCACTCCTACCTCGATCGCCGGCCCGACGTCCTGCAGGAGAGCAAAATCGGCCTCCTCGTCGTCGACGAGAGCCACTGGCAAGGCCTCGTCTCCAGCTCGACCGTCGATCTGGCCCGCTTCACCCAGGGTCGCGCAATCGGAGTGCGGGGCTTTCAGCGGAAAGACGGAGAGAGCGCCTTCGAGCACCAAGCTCGGAAGGCGGGAGCGGACACGAGATTTTTCGACGCGATCCTGGACGTCCGCGAGGTGTTCCAGCGCGCCATCGACGAGCACCGCCAACCGGCGATCGCCGAGTTTCGGGCCCTCGGGTTCGATCGTGAGCGGCTCGGTTTTCTACAAAGCGCGGAGTGGAGCCGGCACGAGGAGATCGACCTGCAGCCGGATATGCCGACTGAGGTTCAACGCGAGCGCCTTGCGGCCGCTGTCCAACGTGAGATTCCGGGCTTCGCCCGGGTTTGGAAAACGTTGTCGGCGGAGATCGAGAGCGGCCGGGACGGGGAGTGCCACGGCCTCCGGATCGATCCCGACGCGGTCAGGAGGGATGGCAGCGCATTCGTAGCCATCCGCCTGGACGTTTCGAGAGATCCACGTTTTCTGGCGGTGCCCGCGCTCCTGATCGACGGCTCTGCCGACGAGGCGATCACCGAGCGGTTTTGGCCCGGTGCCCGGTTCGTGGCGATCGCCGCGGAGTGGTCCCGCAACGTCCGCATCGTGCAGGCCATCGACAAAACCGGGTCGATGCACTCCCTCCGCGGGGAGAGGCGCATCGAGGATATCCGCTGGCTATGCCGGAAGGCGGTCGATGAAACGGCCATAGCTTGGCGGAACGACGAAGCGGCCCGCCCGGTCCTCATCACCGTCAAAGCACTCGCCGACACCCTCCGCCAGGAGGGCGGCCGGAGTTCCTACGGACTCGACATCGAGCACTACGGAGCGATCCGCGGCATCGATCGCTACAAAAACTCAGCGGCCGTCGTCCTCGGCGGTCGCATCGAGCCGTCGCCGGCGGAGATCGAACGGCTGACGCGGGCGATCTGGTATGCCTCGCCGGACCCGATCCGCACGCTCTCCGCCGAGGAAAGCGTTCGTGGGCTACCGAAGGGGCTCGGCGAGATCCGTCGGCGTGACGGCACATCCGTTACCGTCGCCACGAACCACCACCCCGACCCGCGATGCATGCGGATCCTGAGAGCCGTTCGCGACGGCGAGCTCGTCCAGGCGATGGCTCGGATCCGACCAGTGCACCGCTCGACGCCGTGCACGGTCGTGGTCCTGACGAACGTCCCCCTCCCGGTGCCGGTCGACGCGACCCTTACCTGGGACGAGATCGTCCCCTGCCCGTTCGAACGCGCGCGCCTGACCGGCTTCCTGCCGGACAGCCTAGCGGATCTGGCCGCGGCGCACCCGAGCCTGTTCCCGTCGCATGCAGCAGCGCGCAAGGCCGCCTCCCGGCGAGGCTGGACGCCCTGCGATGCCGCAGGCTCTGCCGACGAGCGCGAACTTAGCAGTGACACGAGCCATTTATGGCTCTCAAATGGGAAGCGTCACAGTTTCGGTGGCATGGTTCGGATCGAGTACACGGTCGCTGGTCCAAACCGAGAAAGACGGGCAAGGCGGGGCGCATGGGTCGCCTGGAATGGCCCTGGAACGGCCGAGGAGGTTCATAGGCGGGTTTTGGCGGCAATTCCGCACGCCGAGGACCTTCAGGTCATCGAGGCGCTGGGCGCAGATCCTAGCGATCCCGTGGATGTGGTCGATGTCGCTGTGGCTGCCCGCCTTTGGGCTCGCGAGCGCCGTCATTCTGATCCGACGTGGCTCGTGGTTCCGAAGCTCCATCTAACTGTCGCGCCCAACTGGCTTGTAGAGGGCCCCCCACCTGACCGAGGTCGCATACCGATGCGACTCGGATGCACTGCGTAGTGATGAACTACGCTCTTCGCTAAAGTCCGGATTTCGCTGCGTTTGGCCGAACTCGATGGAGCCGTCCATCCGATCCTGACAGCTGTCAGGTTCATCTAGTGATCGGGAGCAGATCAAAGGCGCTTTAAGTTGGCATGGGTGATACGATGGAGGACCAGCGGCTACGAGTCGGCACATCCATATGTGCTCCGTAACTTACACTATCAGTGTTTCCGGCTTAAGAGGGCGGACTCCGTTTCCGGTAATGCGTCGCCAATCGACCCTTTCCTCAAATTCGAAGCTGCCTTCGGGCGGGCTATCGGGGATGAAATAATGAACGTATACAAATTCTAAAGGTTTCTCTTTAGGATCAAAGCGTTCTAGGCTCGCGAGCACACGCTCTATTCTCGCAGCTTCCGAAGCGTCGCCCTCGACCGCTTCGAGACCTATATGAACTATACCAGGGCGATCGCCCGGAAGCTGATCGAGTGCTTGGGCGAGTTTTGCTACTACGTCCTTGGCCTTGGCGTTCACCGAAGCGTCCGCTGAGCATTTCCAACGCAGGATCGACGCTTGCTCGCATTCGCTCATGTAGCGAGGCGAACTTTCGGAGCTGAACTTGATAGCCTGAAGGTGGCTTTCGTGACGACGATAGCGACCGGTGAGTAGCTTGATTGCCAAGCTGCCAGCTGCAAGGATTTCGCCGTCCTGGAGTGCTGTTTGCAACGGCTCCAAGTCCATGTCGCCGACCACGCCGCTTCCGATGTCGTCGTCCCACAGAATTGATGGCATACGTGACGCGAGCCACTCCTGGGCTTTACCGATCAGGTAGTGATTATGGACGTCCGATATGGGCACCTTGAAGTCCACATTGCCGAACGCGCTTCTGCCTAGAGCGGAAATCAAGTCTGACGCAGGATCCCATAATACGCGCATCTGCATGCGCTCATCTTCCCCGTACTTGCTCGTTTCCATTCGCTTGCATTCTACGGCGTAGGCTACGTCTCCGATGATGACGTCAAGATCATGCGATTTCGCGTTCCGAGGTTCTTTCCTGAAGGATACCCTCGCCCTCCTTCGAAGATAGGCTGCCGCTACCAACAGTTCGAAAAGGCCACCATTGGGCTGCTTTCGTTCCGAACCAACGAGCCGTTTCACGCGATCGTCCAACCCCGCTGCGCTCAAGAGCAAGGGCAGCGATCTACCGATCGACTGCAGCACTGGCACGATGCGGGAAGCGTACATAGGTTCGACGTTCCAAAGGTGATCGAGCACTGCCTCAGCCTGGAAGAGATACCAGCCGATCATGTCGTCTGGATCGTAGAACCTTCCCTTCTCATCCCCTTGGTTGATGCCCAACGCGGACGCGTGAAGGCGAGCGAATGCGACAATGCGGCGGCGCTCCCAATCCGCCCCCATGAAACCCTTCAACCAGTTGAAGGCCCGCCTCAAATCCGGATCATCAGCCCATAGCCGCGGTTGTGGCGAGGCGAAGAGTTCCCGTGGCAGAGGTATGTCTTCCCCCTGGGCAAGTCTTCGAAGGTCGTCCATCGAAAGGGGCATTTGGCTCTCTTCGTCGCTTTTTAGGTCGATAAGGGGCAACAGGCGGACGATATGATCCTGACAGCTGTCAGGATCGGGATGACCATGGCGATTTTCAACGCCTTTTGCTTTCCTCAGGAGACCGGGCCTTTTTCCGGTTAAGGAGGGCAAAATGAAGTTTCTTCAGGCACTTATTCGAGCGCTCACGTTGATGGCGAAGCAGGCGGCCGGCTTCCTTCTGAGTTTCGGAGCACACCCCGCTTCTGCACCCGAACTGGAGCTCCCGGAGGATCCGATGGTCGCCAAAGCCAACCGGGAGATCGACATGTTGCGTCGTGCGGGAGATCTGCCAGGGCACTCGCTGCAGGGGCCCGCCCACGTCGCGAACCTGTTGCGGTGCTACGCCATGGCGGATGAGGAGCGCAGGCCCTTCATGACGCTGCGCGGTGTCCCTCCGGCCCAGATAGGCTGGCTGAAGTCGCTGGATGGAGCCGGGTTGGCGCGGCTGGCTACGGCGAACCATGAGGCGATCTGGACCCATCTCAAAGGGGGGCATGAGATACCGGGGCTGCCCTCCTTCACTGGACGGACGGAGGCGCACTGGCTCCGCGCCAAACCCTTCGCTGGTTCGAACGTCGTCGAAATCCAGGAGCATCGTCCGATTAGCGCCTCAAGGCAGGCCGCCTCGGAAGAGGCGCAGCCGCGTCCTTCCATTCGCGCTTTCGGCTGATCCCTACTGGGGATCGTCCCACACAACCCCTTGGCGCACCTAAGAGAAGAATGTAAAAAGGTGGATTGGTGGCGTGGTCCACCTTTTTATTGGTGGTCTATTGAAGTGGCTCGCCTGCCCGCCCTAGTTCCCTACGTCCGGTTCGTCCACAAGCCGAACCTGATTGGACATCAGTGGTACACTCGGGGCCCGACCTCGGGCAGCTCCGGATTTTTCGCAGCCGTCAACGACCCCGAGTTTCACGGGCGATTCATCGGAAACGCGTTCGCGCATCTGGCCGACGAGCACCCCGATTTCGAACTCGTGCTCCCGACCCCCTATGAAGCCGGCACAGTTGAATTCTGGGATTTCACCCGAGCGTTTGAGAGGGCCGCACCAGGGGTGCGTTACCGCCTCCTGTTCCCGGAAGACTCTCCTTCGGCTGGGCCTCGATGCTGAAGGATGCCTAGTCGACCTCCGGTTCCCGCTTGCTGCCTGAGAAGAGTGGCTCACTGTTTTCCAGTCTCATCGCAATTTTTTCGCAAGTTTCGATGTATCTGTCTCTTGGACTGTCTGGCAATGTCTTTTTCTCAAATGGAAAAATTCCGTAATATCTGACGGTAAAATTTCCAGTGAGATCTTTCATTTGTTGATCAGACAGACTGAAAGGATCCATTTGATGTGCAGCTTTGTTTCTGATTTTTCTGATTATATTTAGATCGCTTCTAGCCTCTTCGCCGATAAGGCCGAGTGCATGAGCGAACATAACCTTGTTCGAAAACGTTCCGAGAGGGCCGTTATTGCCGGTCAGTTCTTCGATGGATTTTTTATCAGCGATGAGTAGTGAGTCTATAATTGCTTCAAATATGACTTCTTCGACGAAGGTCGCAGCCAATATAACGGCGGCTCTGTCTGTGGCGGTTTTGAGTTCATCCCATATGCCTTTGCTGTCGGCTACCGTGACCCGAGCTATTTGTCTGAGCCTCTCATTTTGAGGTCGTTGAATGGTGGACTTTTCAACCTGTCCACCTAACGCGCTCTTCGCCTATGCCCGTCGAACGTCATTTTCATCGATGTGCGGTAGAAGGCGAGGCCCTCTTCGTACATGGAGCTTTTGCATGGCAGACGGATCTGGATCGGACGACCCACGTAATCCGAGGATGCCCCCTCCTCTCAGCGATTATGCGTCGCTGTTGCTCGCAGAGACGGTGCTCGCAGATTTTCGATTCGAGGTGCCGGAAGGCGCCTGGCCTGAGGCCGAGGAGATTGTTGCTGCTGGCCTCGGGCGCCTTGAACCGGCATCGGGTCCTGAGGATGCGCCCACGCGCCTGCTTGTTCTGACGCAGGGCGACGAAGCCGAAGGCCAGTAGGTCTGACCTGCCGCTCGTTGTGAGGGCGCCAGTTAAAGGCGCCCTTACAGGCTATTTCGCGATCTGCGGCCGCCCCTTCCGCGCGAACTCGCGGTTGAGCATATCGATCACGTAGTCCTGCAGCGACACCCCCTCCTCTGCTGCGATCGCCTTCAGGGTCCGATGAGCTCGATCGTTGACCCACACGGAGAGGTTTTTCCGGCCCTGTCTGTGTTCCGGCCGTCCGGGTGTGCTGGTGGTCGCAGGAGTTTCAGGTGCCGCGGCTGTGGCGGCTGCCGGCTCCGCTGACGGCGCCAACGGGGCGGCCGCGGCCGGAAGAACCTCTTCATCCTCCTCGGGGGCTCGGAAGGCGCGCGCCGGCTTTTTGGACATGGTTGAACTCCACCTATTTGAATCGTCGACTAGCACGAAACGCGGACTAGTCCACTTGTCCACCTGTCCGGTTGGCCTCAGCCATTCAGCCGAAGCTCGTTCGTCAGCCACCGGTAGAGTGCCGTGGCCTCCTCGGACGCCTTCCCCTCGGGGGCGTACTCCGGCGCCGTCAGGCCCTCCGTCATGGCGTAAGCGTAGTCGGCCCGAGAATGGAAGCGCACGGGAACCAGCGGCATCCCGTAGCCGGCGATCGCCTCCTCGCCCTCGACTGCCACCTTACGGCTGTTCGTGGGCACCTGAGAGAGCATCACCCAGGCCCGGTCTGCGCGCTCGGCAATTCGTACAGTCCGCTTCACCGTTCCGAGCGTCTCCAGATCGAACTGCGTCGGTCGCACCGGGACCAGGATCAGATCGGCCATTTCGCAAGCCGCTAGAGCGGTCGTCTCCGCCTTGCCAGGGGTGTCGATCAGCAGCAGGCCGATTCCGTTCGAGGAGGCCGCCTTCTGGAGTTTGGGAAGGGCATCCGCGTCCATCTCGCGTTGGACCTCAGGCGTAGGAGCCTCACGCCGCTCGAACCAGCGATGGGCGGATCCCTGAGGGTCCATGTCGAGGATCGCCGTCGAAATGCCCCCCTGCTCCGCGCAGGCGGCGAGATGCAGGGCGACGGTCGATTTTCCCGATCCGCCCTTTTGACCGATGATCGCAACAGTTTTCATAGTCCACCATTCCACCACGGCTAACCGTGGGGTTGTCCGCTAGGCCACGTGTCCACGTTTCCTCCAATCCACCTAATGGTTTGTCAACACGTGGTCCAGTGGATTAGTTCAGTGGTGGAATGGTGGACTATTTCTCCTCTGAGCGATGGCGGACGGCCCGGGTGAGGTTGTGGAGATCGAGCCCATCTCGAAGGACCGAAGGCTCAAACCTCATCGTCGGCGGTCAGGCGACAGATACGAACTGAGGATTGGTGGAGTGGTTCAATGGTGGGTTGGTGGACTACAATTTAATCTGCGCCTTCGCGGTAGTTCAGTCGCCCGAGGTTGCGTTACGCTCTGCCCACGCCAAGGTCGCTCCCCAATAGCCTCTCGGAACCTCGGAGCTTCCTAGCCTCCATCAGGTCGTGAAGTGCCATCTGCGGATGCTCCGTCCAGACTCGGAACGGCTTCGAGTTGGCATCAATCTCTAGGCACCACCGTGGCGTGAGCACGCCGACCATGGCGGCGGTGATGTCCGGTTCAGCGAACGTGCGTCCGATCTGGAATGCACCGAGGAGCAGAGAGCACAGTGCGGCTCCGCCTGCGAGCTGCCGCCACCTTCCGATCAGGGGGAGGGCGGCCGGCGTTTCCAGCAGCTTGTCGGGTTGTTGGACGACGGGAGCATAGCTGTCCGTGACAAGCACCTCGCCGGCAGCAGCGCGTCGTGCGAGGTCGGCCGCCTTGCGCTCGATTTCGAGGCGGCTTCCGAACTCCATCGGCCACGCCCGCAAGCCGAACGCACTCTGATCAGGCCGATACGACCACGCCAGCAGCGTCCGCAGATCGGTTCGTGCGCCCTGTCCGTGCGCGCGCACCTTCACCAGCTCAATTGAGCCTCTCTCAGTTTGAGCGACGAGCAGCAGGGCCTCGTAGCGCGCTTCCGCGTCCCGCTCGACTCGATAGGAGCTCTCGAGGAACCAAGGGGTCGCCGATCGCATCGAGAGCGACGGTAGCTGGATCCTGAGATCGTACCTGATGATGGGCTGCGGGGTAGCGGCAGGCATGGATGGTCCGATTGAGGGGCGTCAGACCGCAGAACGACCTGCGTTCCGGTGATCCGATCGCATCCGCTCAAAATCGGCTCGGCATGAGCGGTAGTTCGCCTGCATGGCGGAAATCGGCTGTTGAACCAGTCGTGTGCCGGGCAGGATCGACGCCAGCATGCCGGCATACTCCTCCGGCGAGGGGCGGAGCGGTCCTAATTTCATCCGCCCCATGGCCTCAGCGACCTGGATGCCGATCTGATCGCCACGGCCGGCAAGGTGGGTTCCAGCCTCGGCCTTAGTCTCCGGATCGTAGGCCAGCCCCAGGATTTTCCTGTTTGGCAGCCCCAGCCATCTCTCCGCCTGGAGAGCGGCAAGCCGCGCATGGGCAGCGTACGGATCGCTGTCGACCTGACGGCTGCCGATCGCTCGTAGCACGGGTGAGCGGTTCGTTTGGGCTACCGGCAGGATCGCCGCGACGCCCTCGGTCGGGTGGATGACCACAACCGGACGCCGGCCGCCTGTCAGTTCGCGCAACGGTGCGTGAGAGGGCTGCAGGACGAGGTAGCTATCGTCGAGATAGTCCTCCAAGGCGACGACCAGTTCGAACTCGAGGTCCGGGAGGTCGAAACGCGGTACGGGCGGGTGGAGCCGGGCCATGTTTCAGATCCCGCTCAAGAGCAGGGACATGCCGATGCTGAGTGCGGCCGCGAACAGGAGGTCGCCCGTCACTAAGGCTACGAAGGTCGTTACCCAGAAACCCATCGGTCCGGCGCATTCGAAATAGGCGTCGCGAAAGGTCATAGATCACTTGCTCGAAAGATACTGAGTCAGTGATACAGTGGTTTTCTGAAAGTCGAATTGATTTGAATGATAGATTTTTAGCTATCGCCGCTCTTTCCTCCCGTCATTCTAGATGTTTTGCCAATAGACAGGAATTTGCAGTCAATCTGCAAATCGTTCTTCGTGACCAGTCGGTTCTATAGCTGAAACGTCAGCTGTCTTTGTCGATGTATGTCATGAGTCTTCTGATGGCGCCCTCTGCAGGAGATCCACGGCCATCGCACCAGCCTTTATATGTGGTCGCCGGGACGCGCAGTTCGCGCGCGGCGGCGGCCCGGCCGCCCGGGATGCCGGCGTGCCAGGCCTTGAGGCACTCGCCGAACGGACGTGGGTCCGTCTCCCAGTCGACGATAGGCCGATCCGGGCAGGCGGACAAAGCAATTTCGTTGCCAGCGTCCTTCGTCAGGAATGGGTCTAGGCGCGGGTCGTCGGCCGCTATGCGGCCGTAGCCGACGGGCATGTCGAACCTGGAGAACAGGGTCGCCACGTTGCCGGCTGGGTCGACCCCTTGCGGTGGCTTGAACACGGCTGCCAAGGGCTCGCCGACGAGTTCCTTGCGGCCCAGAAGGGTGCGGTAGGCAGCCATGGCGGCGTCCGGCGCCTGAAACGTAGCGCTCTCGACGATGCGGCCGTTGTCGTGGCCCCGCAGGCGCACGATCCAGGTCATGGGTCTCTCCAGGCGGGTGGAACGAGTGCGGGGCCGGCGAACCGGCCCCGTCGGGGTCACCAGCGTTCCATGGCTTCGGCGAGGCGCTGGGGCTCGATGCGAGCCACGACGTGCACGTTACAACGCGTCGGATGGGTCGCTCATGACACGCAGCTTGGCGAAGGCAGCGATTATGTCGTCACGATCGAGCGGCTCGGCGTCGGGGGCGCGATCGGTGATGAACTCGTCGGCCAGGGAGGCGTCGGTCCGGGCGGCGAACCAGGCCGCCACTTCGGCGGAGCTGTTGTAGCCTCCGGCGCAGGTCCAGTCCGCGATCATGGCCAGGAAGGCGGCGTCGGCGGTCGGGTAGGCGATGCCGGCGTGGGCGTTGACGGTCATCGTTGGCTCCATTCTCGGTCCGGATCGCCCCGGAAGGCCTCGGCTTGGTGCCGATGGGTCATTACATACAGCAATCTGCTGCATTCGTCAATCAAGTCTTTCTCTGATCTTGGTAATTTTGATTAGGGTGCCGGTTCGAATGCGCTCTGCTGCTTCGACAGTCGTGCGGATCTCTTCAGGAGCTAAAGTGACGTCTATGCGACGGATGCGATGGACGGTACGCTGCATTTCATGCAGGTCGCGTTGCATCTCAGGCGAACCTGCGAACGCATCCATCCCCGTAATCTCTCGAACGCGTCGTAGGCCGTTCTCGAGAGAGGTCATTGCCGACTGGACGCCTCCAAAAACCTCGCGGTTTGAGGGGTTTCGTGGTGTGATGGCGTCGTCGGCCTGTGAGGTGCTGCGATGCGCGGTCAGCCCGGTTTTTTCGACGTGGATGAGCGTTTGAAGGATCTCTCGGCCAAGGGCGACGCGCTGGAGCGGCTGAACCGCATCGTCGATTTCGAGCTGTTCCGGGACGACCTCGCCCGGGCCGTGCCTCGCTCGGACGGGTCGAAGGGCGGCCGCCCACCGTTCGACCTGGTCTTCATGTTCAAGGTGCTGATCCTCCAGGCCAGCCACTCGCTGTCGGACGAGCGCACGGAGTTCCTGATCAAGGACCGGCTGTCGTTCATGCGCTTCCTCGGGCTCGGGCTGTCCGACCCGGTGCCCGATGCCAACACGATCTGGACGTTCCGCGAGGCGCTCACCCGGGCCGAGATTGCGGGGAAGCCGGCCATTGCAGTGCTGTTCTCGGCCTACGAGGCGGCCCTGAGGCAGGCCGGCTTCCTGGCGATGGGCGGGCAGATCGTCGACGCCACGGTGGTGGCCGCGCCCAAGCAGCGCAACACTGAAGCCGAGAAGGCGGATCTGAAGGCCGGCCGTGTGCCCGACGCCTGGAAGGCCAAGCCGGCCAAGCTCGCCCAGAAGGACCGCGACGCGCGCTGGACGATCAAGTGGTCGAAGGCCAAGCCGGCCGAAGATGGGTCGAAGCGGATCGACCTCGCGGTGCCGGCCTTCGGCTACAAGAACCACGTTGGCATCGATCGCCGCCACGGGCTGATCCGAACCTGGATCGCCACGGACGCGGCCCGCCACGACGGGGCGCAACTGCCCGGTCTCCTCTCGAAGGCCAACACATCCGGCGACGTCTGGGCCGACACGGCCTACCGCTCGAAGGCCAACGAGGCGCACTTGGCGGGCAACGGCTTCCGCTCCCGCATCCATCGCAAGAAGCCGCCGGGCAAGCCGATGGCGAGGAACGTCGCCCGGGCTAACGGCGAGAAGTCCAAGGTCCGCGCAGCCATCGAGCATGTCTTTGCCCGGCAGAAGGGGCCGATGGGGCTCGTGGTGCGCACGATCGGTTTAGCGAGAGCTCGGATGAAGATCGGCCTGGCCAACCTCGCGTACAACATGAACCGGGCGGTCTGGCTCACCGGCTCCTGGCCTTCCCCCTGAAAAGTGGTCCTCCCTGAGGTATGGCTTTGCGCCATGTGGAGGATGTTTAGATGCGTCGGAAGAAGCATACGGCTGAAGAGATCGTCGCCAAGCTGCGCCAAGTCGATGTCTTGGTCTCGCAAGGGCGCAAGGTCTCTGAAGCAATTCGATCCATCGAGGTGACGGAGGTCACATACTATCGTTGGCGATCCGAGTACGGCGGCTTGAAGGGAGATCAGGTCAGGCGACTGAAGTCTCTGGAAACTGAGAACCAGCGCCTCCGCCGGGCGATCTCCGACCTGACCCTGGAGAAGCTCATCCTGAAGGAGGCGGCTTCGGGAAACTTCTGAGCCCGGCTCGCCGCCGGGCTTGTGTCGACTACGTCGTGGCCGAGCATGGCGTGTCGGAACGGTTTGCTTGCCGCGTTCTGGGCCAGCACCGTTCGACACAGCGCAAGTGCGCCGTGGTGGTCGAGGACGAGGCCCCACTGACGGCCGCCATCGTCGCCCTGGCTCTCCGGTACGGGCGCTACGGCTACCGTCGGATCACCGCGCTGCTGCGTCGCGATGGCTGGACGGTCAACGTGAAGCGGGTCGAACGGATCTGGCGGCGGGAGGGGCTCAAGGTTCCAGCCCGACAGCCGAAGCGAGCCCGCCTCTGGCTCAATGACGGCTCGTGTGTGCGCCTGCGGCCGGAGCGGCCTGACCACGTCTGGTCCTACGACTTCGTCGAGCACCGGACGCATAACGGTCGCAAGTACCGGATGCTGAATGTACTTGATGAGTTTACCCGTGAGTGCCTGGCGATCCGCGTATCTCGTAAGCTGAAGGCGCACGATGTAATCGATGTCCTCTCGGATCTATTCAGCCTGCGCGGCGTGCCAGGCCATATCCGCTCGGACAATGGACCTGAGTTCATCGCTCGGTCTGTCCGTGACTGGATCGCGGCAGTCGGCTCAGAGACCGCCTACATCGAGCCAGGCAGTCCGTGGGAGAACGGGTACTGCGAGAGCTTTAACGCGAAGCTGCGCGATGAACTCCTCAACGGCGAGGTGTTCTACACCCTCAAGGAAGCCAGCGTCGTGATCGAGCAATGGCGGAGGCACTACAACAGCATCCGGCCGCACTCATCCCTCGGCTACTGCCCGCCTGCGCCAGAGGCCGTCATCTGGCCAACCGAACCGAGCGGCTCAGTACCGTCCGCTCGCCCTACCATCGTCACGCGACCGACGATGCACTAACTTCGAACATGGGCCACCGGATGGGGGCAGGCCACTCCCGCGCGAGGACTGCCTGAGGGGCGGCACAGGGGGTTTTTCGCCCCGCTCGCGACCGGCGCGAGGACAGCTTCAAATCCCCAAAGCGCTCAGCATTCCGCTGAACCCCCCCAGAAACCGCCGTCATCACGGTAATTGGAGGTGTCCGACTGCAGCGCATGACGCAGTGCCATCTGCGCCCGGTATGCATCTAGATCTGCGTCGTTTCCGCTTCGGAGCCCAGGCGATGGCATAAAGCCATCAGTGGCCCAGAGCCGGGCCGCTGCTTCCAGATGCCGAAATGCAGATTTTATGTCGTAGTCGACGTCCGACCATCTGGCGTCGAGCATTTTGAGATTTCTCCTTCTACCGTATTCTTGCTGCTGAGTATGGTATCAGCATGTCGGCTCGATCGTCGAGGGTAATAATTATCGAACAAAGTAAAGCCCTGCCGGTGACCCGTACGTGATGGCCTCCAATCGACGGCTCGGCCGAGCCGCCTAAGCGCGAGCCTTGCCGTTAGCTTTTTTGTTCAGCCACTGAATGCCTGCCAGGAGCAGTGCGCCGAGGAACATCGTGGTCAACCACGGTAGTCTCTCGAACGTCACCTCCAAACGGGTCATCCAACCAGTGCCCTCGACGTTGGCTGTCGGTAGGGGAGGGCCTTCCAGATAGATCGGTAGGTTGCACGTGGGGACCCCACTTGCGAGCCGTTGGAAATTGGACGAGCGAGGATTGCAGTATGCGGCGAGCCTCTGATCCAGGTCAGGGTTCGCTGCCATCAGGCGTATCCAGGCTGCAGCGTCTGGCCTAGCGGCGTAGGCTGCAATCTGGTTCGTCACGGTCGCTTGATAGCCGGAGCCGAGATGGTAGCCGACACCTAGACCGAGTAGGACCGCGATGCAGACAGCGCTAGCAAGGAGGCCTGCTCGGCGCACCTGGCCGGCGGCGAGCTGCTCACGCATCATGTCACGTGCTACGGACGCGATCTGGGCGCCGACTGCTTCAGACATTTCCGCATGTCGGGCCTCGACCTGCGCAACGGCAGCCTCGACGACCTTGCCGGTTGCGACCTTTGCCGCGGATCGTATGGCGCCGGCGGCGTTCCGGCCGGCTTTATCGAGCATCGGGGGGAGGGTGGTCGACAGTCGGACCAGATCGTCGACGGTCCGTCCGATCCGGGCGCCCACGAACAGCGTGATGCCGAGCGCGTCGTCGAGGACGATCCCACTCGCCTTCGCGACTTCGTAGGCGCGCTCGATCTCGTCGTCAGGGAGGCCGTAGAGGGTCCGTCCGACGGCGAACCACCGCTCCTTAATTGCGATCCCATTATCCAGGCTACGCAGCTCGGCGCTCATTCCCCCGCCCTTCGTTCTGTAGATGGGCCTGTGGCCTTGGCCACAGGCCCATCATTACGCCCTCGGCTCAGGCGGCCTTCGCTACCGGCGCGAGCTTCAGGAAATCGCGGAGTGGAGAGACCTCGTCGGCGAACTGCTCGAGGTACGCTTTCAGGCGCATCCGTTCCGCGATCCGGAGGCGCGTCACCTCGTTGAGCTGTGCCAGCGGCACCCGTTCGAACTCGGCGAGGGCGAACGCGCCCCCGGGGACACGTGGAAACGACACGATCGGGTAGCCGAGGGGTTCCAGGATCGCCGACTTGATCCTACCGCCGCGCTCGCTCCTTGTGCCGTCCTTTGCCGTGAACTCGTGGCCATGGAGCCAGATGAAATCCTCCGGATCTCCGAAGAACAGATTTTGGACGATGACGTGATCTGCCAACATCTCGGAGGACGGACCTGGCTGTCTGTTGGCTGCGGTTGCGTCGAGATAGTCACCGACGGAGTACAACGCCTCTTCGATGTTTGAAATTACGTGCACGAAAACAGGCCGATAGCCCATCTCGTCAGCTGCGCGGCAGAGGCGACCGAGCGACTGCTGGCCATTGTCGACGATCTCGGTCAGCGATCCGAGCGAGCCGCCAGCAAGATCATGGAGGACGATGTCGGCTCCCTGATCGAGGCTATCTAGCAGGATGTCGCGCTCTTTTTCCGAACGAATATCGTAGTATTTGCAGGCGGTTGCCGGATCCTGGATGTCAGCGATCGTGCCATCCTCGGCCTTTGCCCCGAAAACTTTGACCAATCCGCCCACCGATCCGTCGCCATCGTAGGCGGCTACGGCGAGGCCTAGGTCGTAGCGGAGATGCGATAGGAGTGAACGGGCGAAAGAGGTTTTCCCGACGCCGCCCTTCTGGCCGACGACCATGAGGAGCAGTTTCTGCGGAGCACGGGAGGATGCGGGTTTGCGAGCCATAGCGCGGGTTTCCTTGTAGCGAGGGGTTCAGAGAGGGCGCTTGAAGCGCGCGGTTGAGGTTGCGTTGGGAGCGGAGGCCGCCGACGGCGCCGGGCTTGAGGCGGAGGATTTCGATGTACGGGCCCGCTCTGGAGGCGGGTCGCCGGCGAGCTCGCGTCGCCGCTCGCGATGGTAGAGCTGCAAACTCGATTGAGAGACTTTGACGCCCTGGCTCGTCAGGTGCTCGGCGATCTGCGCGAACGTGCGTCGCGCCCGCAGTGCCGCTTCGATCTCCTCGTGGAGGTCGTGCACCATTTGTCTGATCGTCGGCGGCCGGTCCGTCGCAGCGCTTGCGAAATCGTTTAGGCCGCGCTTCAGCGTTTCTATGTTGGGCGTCTGAGTTGCCATTGCCGCCTTCCTGTTCGTCGCGGCGATTTGGGCTTGTCCACGCACCTACCCGCCGTCTGAGGTCCAGGTTGGATGCGGGCCATGCAAGACGCAATGGCAGCCTCGTCTTCGTATGCGGGGTCGTTGTCGAGTGGTTTAGCACCCGTCAACGAATTTGATATGCTCTGTCGTTGTTTTCCTTGCGCTTTCCTGTGACGTTACCCCTGCCAATCCGCTGCTGAAATTTTTGCGACCCTGATTGTGGTCAGCTCTGTGCATACGGTTGTCGGCTTCGATGTGGGCGAGGTCGACGCCTCGTCTTAGAATTTCGTTCGCACTTCCGACAACGTCCCCTTGCGGCTTGCATGATCTCCGCCCAAGCTTGGTTTGCGAGGGTTCGTTGTCAGCACACACCACGCACCTCCGGTGGGGTGTTTGCGGCCACGGGCCGCGAAAGCGCTTTCGGAGCACGTGCTTAGGGTGGCCAGGAGGAAGTTGGTGGCACGGATCAGGGTGACGATCGACGACGACCTCCTCGCGGCCGCCGAGGCGATCGCACGAGCGCGCAAAGTCGACCTAGGCCGGATCCTGGAGGAGGGGATCCGGGTCCTCATCAACCCCGTACCCGCCCATCAGGACTACCGCGAGCTGTCCGACAGCGTAGCCGCAATCGCGGAATTCGTCGGCGCGCAGTGGGCCCTTATGCCCGGAGCAGAAGGCAACCCGATCATCGGCAACGCCGGCACATACGAGGATGGCAGGCACGAGGTGGCATACGACACCCGGGCAGCACTCGTGGAGCAGGCCTGAGACAGCTCTCGACCAAGCGAGACACAAATCACGACCTAAGGAGCGCACAAACGATGTTCGAGGCAACACCAACCGCATACATGGCCACCGGCGAACGCTGCCCAGGCGATCTGGATGCGAGGTTCACCGCACCTCCGCATCTGCAGGAAGTCTGGTCCGCTGGCGATGACGTCCTGCGGGCGCGCCTTCGGGCTCGTCACGATGCTGCCGTCGCTATCGTTGTCGCGGCCGGCATCGAAACCGGTTTGATCCCGTCAGACACCGACATCCTCCCGTCGCGCTTCGCCCTTGAGAGCTACCTCGATCTCCCAACGCTTGATGCGAAAGACGAGGTTGCTATCCGCAACGCTGCCGACGAGATTGGCGCGGCGTATCTGGCGGCCCTGCGGGTTTAGGATCACTGAGGGCTGGCCGTGTTTACGTGCTACCGCGTCACGAGCATCGAATATTACGAAAAACGTGCGGCGGAAGCCGAGCGTGATGCCGTGCGCGAACCCAATCCCGGCGACCTCCAATACTATCACGACAATGGGGCCAGCGAGAGACCCGGCCAATGGTGGGCGTCCGTTGGGTGGTCTGGACAGATCAATGGTGTGGTAGATGGAGGAGAAATCGATGTCGGCAGCTTGCGAGATCTAGCGCAGGGCATCGATCCTGAGACAGGTGCCGCTTTAATACAGCAGACCAAGGCTCAGCGTACGGTCGGATATGATTGCCAGATGGCCTCACCCAAGACCGTGAGCGTTCTTTGGGCGGTCGCTGACGAGCGCGCGAGGGGGCGGATCGAGCAGATTCATGCCGATGCCGTTCGTGCAGCGCTGGATTGGGCGCAGGACCAGGGCCTCGTGATCACCAGACGAGGCAGTGGCGGCGAGATTCATGAAGCGGTCCGGGAGGTTGCTGCTGCAACGTACCTGCACACGACGTCACGGGCTGGCGATCCACAGCTGCATAGTCATGCTGTCATCGTGAATATATGCGTCAGGGCCGATGGCTCTACTGGAACAATCGATAATATCGATTTACTGAACTACCAGGGGGCCATCGGAGCATATTATCGGACAGCCTTGGCATCGGGGCTGCGAGAAGAATTCGGTTGGCAGCCTATCCGGAAGGAGCGCAATTTCGAAATTGCAGGCATCGGCGACAATCTGGTGTCCATGTTCTCCAAACGTCGCATGCAGATCGAAGAGATTGCGGAGGCCCGAGGCTATGATACCGCCACCTCCCGAGAGGCGGCACAGTATGCGAACTTGGCGTCCCGCGGGACCAAGGACGACCTAGCTCCGCTCGAGGATTTGGAGCGCGATTGGCACAGGCAGATCGTCGACGAGGGGCTCGATTACGCCGCGATCTGGGATCAGGCCGAGGAAGGCGCCCGCCTGTTCCATCCCTCCCGCCCGTCCGTCTTGCCTCACGAAACGCTCGAGCAGCGGCAGGATCGGATCCTCTTGACGGCCTTCGAGACGCTGTTGGCGACCTCTACCGTTATTGAGGAGCGGCACCTGCTCCAGACGGCTCTCGAGGCGCTGCAGTGTGAGGTTGATGCACCGAGCGCTACCCGGGCGATCGAGCGTCTCTCGTCGTCCGGTCTCCTAGTCGAACTCGGGCGGCATAAGGACCGCCCGGTCTACACCACCCAGAGCATGATCGACCTCGAAACGGGGATGATCGCTGCTGCCGTTGCCCGCAAGGGAGAGCGGGAATTCGTTCCGTCGGAACGGGTCGAAGCCGCGCTTGCCGCGCGGCCTACGATGTCGGCCGAGCAGATGGACGCTGTCCGGCACGCCCTGAACACCGACGGTGTTGCGGTCGTCGAGGGCCACGCGGGCTCGGGAAAATCGTTTTCCAGCGGGGCAATCGCCGAAGCGGCACGCGAGGCAGGACTGGAGGTCCACACGATCGCGCCAAGCTGGAAGGCGACCGAGGTTGTCCGGAGCGACACCGACACGACCGAGGAGATGGCTCGTGCCGTCGCGAAGTTCCTCCACGAGGCTCGATCAGGCGATCGCCATATAGGCCGGAACAGCGTCATCATCCTCGACGAGGGCGGGATGGTCGGTCTGCGCGAGATGGCCGAGATCGCCCGCATCGCTGAGGAAGCCGGTGCCAAACTGGTGATCGCCGGGGATACCCGCCAGCTAAAGCCTGTCGCGGCCGGAGCCCCAATGGAGCTCCTGCGGCAGCATCTCGGATCCTCCGAGATCACCGAGATCCGCCGGCAGAAGGAAGGCTGGATGCGGCAGGCCTCCACCGATCTTGCCACCGGGAAGATCGAAGCGGCCGTCGATCTGTATGACAAGGCTGGGAAGGTCCGTTGGGTCTCAGGTCGGGACGAGACGTTCGCGGCCCTGGCTCGCGATTGGGTCGAGGACGTCCGCCAGAGACCAGACGAGAGCCGGATCGTCCTGGCGCGCCGGAACGCCGACGTGAACCGCCTGAACGAGCTGCTGCGTGCTGAGTATGCTGCGCTGGGCAAGCTCGGTGATGAGGCTGTCACCATCAAGGCAGTCGCGCGCGGCAACGGAGGGACAGCCGTCGATCTCGAGCTGCGAGTTGGCGATCGGGTGATTTTTGGCGAGGGGGTCAACGTCCGAGGGCATCGCATCAACAATGCCGATCTCGCCACCGTCGTGGCGGTCAGCGGTGGTCGGGACCCTGTGCTGACGGTTCGGCTCGACAAAGGTGCGGAGGTATCCGCCCGAGCCACGGAGTTTGCAGGTTGGCGGCCTGAGGGTGAGGCTCCCGTGCCTCGCATCCAGTACGCTCTCGCAACCTCGATCCACGCAAGCCAGGGCACAACCGTCGATCGGACGTTCGTCGCAGAGTCGGGCGGCATGGGCCGTGAATCGCTGTACGTGGCTATGACGCGTCACCGTCAGGACGCTCGGCTCTACGTTGAGACAGCTAGGATCGAGGACACGCTCTCATCCCGTAAGGGGGTCACAGTCGCCGCGTCGAGGACCGGCGCATCGATACCGGACGCCGGAGACGTCGATCGGCTCGCCGCTACCCAGAACGATATCAAGCGCTACGCGGTCGCGACCTGGTCCAGCGCGGAGACCAAGCGAAACGTCACGGATTTTGCCAAGCTCGAACTAAAGGCGCCTGCTGCTGCCCGGGTCATGCTCGAGCACCTGCGAGCGGGGCGGCACGCGATCCTCGACCGGTCGACGCCCGGTGGTCCTCAGATCCGCCTGGAACGCCAGTCCCAGATCCCGGTATCGGATAGAGCTGCCCCTGCCGTGCCGCCAGCTGCACGGGTCCCTATGATCCGCCAAGCGCCTCCAACCGCTGGTAGGTCGGTGCCCGAGGCGCCCAAGAGTGTCCCTCCGCGGCTCCAGGCGGCGTTCGAGCGAGGCCGGGAGCTTGCCCGGTCCGGTGTCGTGCCTCCCAGGCAGAGCCTGCGCATCAGCGACGACGAGAAGGCGAAATTCCTGAAAACCGACCTCGCAGAGTTCGCGCAGGCACACGGGTACCGCATCGACAGCAGCTACAGCCATCGGGGTCAGATCGGGCGGGACCCAGTCAAAATCGATGGTCGATCGCAGCTCGGCTGGAGGCTGGTGGCACCGAACGGCGACAAGCTGGTCATTGCGCCGGGCTCAAATCATGACATGTTCTTCAACTGGTCCCGCAAAGATCAGCAGGGTTGGTCGGGCAACATCCTGACCTTCACCAACTCCGAGCTCGGTCTCAAGAAGCCGGGTGAGAACCTGCACTATTTGCGCGACAAGCTCGGTACGGGTCCTAAAACTTCGTCTGCCCAACCTGCGTTCCGCGAACGGGTCGAACAGGAGTCGACGCCGGCGATCGTCGATCCGACGCGGATCCGTCGGACGTGGTCGAAAATGGAGCCTGGTCACAACAGCCGGTACCTCATCGAGGAACGGGGTTTGAGGCCGGAGCTGCTGGCGCAGTTTCGAGCGACAATCCGGACCGAGCCCGAGTCCTGGACGAAAAGCTCGAACCGCGGAGGCGTCGCGTTCGCGCACGTCGACGAGGAAGGACGGATCTGCGGCTATGAGCGGAAGGGCTGGGGCATCCAGTCCGAGGGCAAGCGGTCATTCTCGCAGTTCAGCGCAAACGGATCCAAGACCCTCGCCCTGCACGGTGACACCAGGGCGCCGGCGCACGTGGTCATCGCCGAGAACTCGATCGACGGCATGAGCTACGTCCAGCACGCGGGCATCAAGGGCAACGTGCTCGTCGTTTCGACCTGCGGGAATCCATCCGCCCAGGCCCTCGATCTCCTTGCCCGCAAGGCGAGCGAGTTCAAGGGTGCCAAGTTCGAGATTGCGCGGGACGCGGACAAGGGTGGCGAGGCATGGACCGGTGCCATCAAGGCTGCGATCCACCTCGGAGCTCCAGACGCCAAGGTTGCCGTCCGGGCTCCAGAGGATCGCTACAAAGACTGGAACAACCAGATCCGGGGCCTCAGGCGCACCGACGAGGTTTCTCGCAACAAGGCACGGCTCGCGGAAGCCCCATCTGCTCCCCCTTCATCCTCAGACGACAAAAGGGCAAAGCCGCAGCAGACCGAGCGGCACGTTCCAAAGCTCTGACCGTCTATGTGGGCTCCTATCCAGCGAGAAGGGAGGAGAGGGGACGATCCTCTGGGGGGCGGCAGCGCTCGTTGCCTCACTGTCCCCTTGTGACAGTACGAATTTGGCAATGCCATGCTGAACCGTGATACGTCTTCAACTGTCGGAGTGATGTAGACGCACCTGTAATCATGTCACCGACACGCTGTTTCATTGAGTCAGTGACTCAGTATAGTGGGGGATGTGAGTGAGTTCCGAGCCAACTGGTACGTCCCGCAAAATGATCACGTCCAGCGTCGTTCTTCTCGAAGAGCAGCGGGAGCTGTTGGTGGACGTCGCGGCAGCGCGTACCGCGAAATCCGGGCGCCGTTTTTCCATGTCGGATGTCATACGGGAACTAGTGGAAGGTGCTCGTAGCAGCTTCGAGGCAGAGACGACCGAGTACTATCGTCGTCGAGCTAACAAAGGATCGAGCGATAAAGCGTAAGAGAGTTTGACGTAAGCGGCCGTTAAACATCGTTTCTGCATCTTAACCTCATTCTGACGATTCCATACATTTAAGATTTGGCGCCTAGAGTGCTGCCCGCGTTTTGCGGATCGATGTCGCTTGTCTTTGGAGGGCGAAAACGGTGGGGTTTTTGTTTCTGATTGCGAGCTTGTTCTGGGTATTTTTTGCGGGTTTGTCCGCTGTATCTTTGTTCTTGTTTGTTTTTTCGATCAATAAATTCATCAACCCCGGATTTATGCTAGCTAATGCGGCGATTGTCGTAGGAGTTTTGCCGCAGTTGTATGCAGTCGGTGCTGCCGCAGCAGCAATATCAACTAGACAGCCCATTATGTTGTTGGGCTATCTGGTGCTTTGGCCATTCCAAATGGTACGAGTCCTGTCGCAGCATTCTATAATATCTGGCGTCGGCTCTGTATCGCAGTTCATAGCAAAAAATAAACAATACGAAAATTTCAGAGCAGAGAGAGAAGACTGGTTGCGCCTTGTGAGCCCTGGTCATTCACTCAGTGAGAGACTGCTCGCGGAGTCAGATCGGTTGATGCCGCGGATGATCCTCAAGTGGCTTGAGGCGTGGGCTTGCGCCTTCGGTGTGATCTTTCTCGGCTTGTTTGCGGCAGGATCGGCTGGCTCAAGCCCGGGGCATCTGAGCTTCGGGATCGGCAACCTCTTCGCGGTTGATCCTGCTACGGCAGTCGCCCTCCCTGGTGGCCAACGCGTGTCGTTTCGTCTGAAATTCATGAGCGACTTCAAGCCGGTAGCTGGGCTCTCGTCGGCAGCATGGGGGAAAATGGTCGAGGCCGTCCGCAGCGATTTCGCTCGGACGGGCGACCAAGTGGACGCGTGGAAGACGGTGCAAGCTCTTGAGGCGCAACCGTCAGTGACAAGGCCAGAGAAGGCACTCCGGGATCACTCGCACGACCTGGGCACCGGCATAGTTGCGCTTCCGGCGCAGGGCCGCGAGGCGATCCTTATCGGCTTCGTCGATGGCCGATGGGGATGGGTCACGATCGACCGGCGCACCAACTGCGCTGTCATCCTGGGCCCGGATCTGCCTGGTTGCGGCCGCCACCAGATCACCGACCAACGCGCCTACGACATGGCCGCGCTTGATCCTAAGCAGAGCGACGGCCGCGTCTACGTTCCGGTGCGGGCGTCCTCAGGTCGTTCCGACAGCTACGTCTTCGAGCAGTAGTTGGAGTTCGGGTCATGCGTCACGTTAAAGTGGACCTGACGACCGCTACGCGCGTCGGCAGAGTCATCCAAGGCGTTCGCCAGAAGGTTTCGACTGGGAGCCCGGAGCGGGTCGGCAGTCGTGTTGATGGAGCTAGGATGTTCCTGGCGGCGAGCAAGGCGCGCCTATGGTCTCCCGACCCGAAATCCTCGCTCGATACCTGGGCTGACGAACAGGGGGAGGCTGCCTACCTCGACCTTGAGGAGCGCTACGCCCGCCATCCGAACGCCCTGCTCCGCGGTGACATGGCCGATCTCCTGAACCATTCTCTCAAGATCTGGCCCCCAAAGCGCTTCCCTACGCTGTACCAGCCCATCCCACCGGATCTACGAAACCCAATTCACTGGGATGGTAAGGTGTTGGGTGGTCAGGAGGTCCCTACGACCGCACGAAGGCACCTATCTCCGGAGGTGTATTCTGCAGCCGTTTCCGCCGCTTCGAAGAATGCTAGGATCCTGACAAAATGGATCCGCACCGTGTTGCTGGTGCCCGGAGTCGGACTCGCTCTCCTATACGCCGCGACGGTGTTCAGCGCGGGCGTTGGTTTCCCCAAATGGGCCGCCGCCGCAGGCTTCTACGGACCTGTCTTCGGTTGGTACCTGTCCCTTATTATCGATACCGCGGTGCTGGGAGGCCTAGCTGCTGGACTGGCACTTCTTGCGAGCCGGCTGGCCTTCCGCCCCTTCGTTCTATTCGGGACAAACCGGATCCTGGAGCGCTTCTTCGATCGCGTCCAAGCGCCGCTCCTATTGCCGTGTCGCGACTCCAAGTTGGTCTATGCGCAAAAGGAGACCCAACGGGACGAGGAGTATCTCGCCTACACGAGGCAAGTGCGCGCAGCCAACGACGAGCGGCGACCTCTGACGCGAGTTCTCCTCCCGGTTGCCCGCGCTCGGGGTACGCTACGCTCTCGAGGCGTCATGCAGGCACCGGTGCGCGACGCACAGATGTGCCTGGACGGTGAGAGCATCCGCCAGCATGTGTTGATCCTAGGCGGCACGGGGTCAGGTAAAACTCGGCTCGTGATCCGGCCGCTCTCGTCGCGCATCATGACGGCCGATTGGGGATCTGATCGCCGGATCGGTGCCTACATCACAGATGGTAAAGGCACGCTCTGGAAGGATCTTCTGTTCGTACCTGGCGTCGCAGATCGAACTGACATCCGCGTGGTCGGAGCCGGGTTCTACGATGTGAGGCGACCGGATGGCTCAGTAGCTCGCGTAGCAACGTACGGCTGCAATCTGGTCCAAGGTATGGAGCCGAGCGAAATCGGCGACATGTTCGAGGCTATCTATTCCCAACTTGGTGGGCGAAGCGATAAAGAAACCTTTTGGATACGTAATGCTGCCGTAGCTATGCAGCACGGCGCTTCGATTGCTAGATTTATTGCAAATTGCGAAGACGAATCTCTGTGTGATTATTTCGAAGACAATCTCAAGAGATCTCCTTATACACTCTTGGGTATTGCTCAGATAGTATACGACTGCAATGGTCCGGATTCACTTTTAAATCGCTGTGTCGATTTTGCTCTCGCTAAACGCCGCACGAATCCTGAGTCTGTTCCTGCGGGATTGGACGATGCGCTGGATTGGGTCAAGGATTCTTGGAAGGTAATGGCGGTTGAAACGCGCACAAGCGTTCTTGCTAACATTGGCACAGTTATCCAGAAGCTGACTGGCTCTCCTAAACTTGCTAAGGCTTTCTGCCAGTATACGTTGCAGCCCAATGACGTGGTCGACGTCGACCATGCGCTGGACGGCGGTATTCTGATGATCGCTGTGGGTGAGGATGAATTTGGCATAGCAGGAAAGATTATTACCTGTTGTCTCAAGACTCGCCTTTACATCAAGGCAAAACGGCGCCTCCAGAAGGAAGGGCGTGAAGCTCGGGAGCGGATTTCCGTGGCTATGATTGCGGATGAGTTTCAGCTTCTTGCCACGACAGGCGCAGAAAGTGACGAAACTTTTTGGAATACCGCTCGAGAGACTGGTGTGTTCGCAGTAGTGGCGACGCAAAGCATTGCCGCTTTGAATGCCCGCATCGGAGAGAGCGCAACAAATAATCTGATGGATTTGTTCAGAAGTAAAATTGTTTTAGCAACTGAGGAAAAGCTGACACAGGATTATTGTCAGAGGCTTGCTGGAAACGTTTTGCTCGGATGGAAGACTGAAAGTAATTTTTTTGAAACAGTTCACGAGCGAGAGAAATTATACCCCGATGTCGGATATGATCGGATAGAGATCTCCCGTTTGGATGGACTTACTCCCTCTAAACTTGCTCTTCAGATCAAATCTGTTGCCGATATCATCCCGCAAGACAATCGCTTTGTCGATCATTATTCAACGGGTGAGAAAGGGCAAGACGTGAATGCCCGCGTTAATGCCATGAAGGAAGCGTGGAACCGCTTCATAGATCGAAATCAGTCTGAATTGACCAACGGTCTTAAGGAAGTTCCTGCGCTACATGCTGCAGAGCTTAATCGAGGTAGCGGTATCGGTTTCGTCTACCTGCAGCGGGCTGGCGGCGTTCGACTCGACGTCGTGGACTTCGAGGGGGTCTGATCGATGGATGCAGCGGGTTCCAATAGCGAGGGCACGACCCCGGTGAATGTCCGGATCGCTGAAGGCCGAGCCTACGAGGAGGCAAAGCGGCTAGAGGTGGACCGTCAGTTCGCGCGGCGGGCCGCAGAAGGGCACCGCCAATCGGAGGCAGGACGCGTTCAAGAGCAGGCCCGCATAGCGAAAGAAGGCGCGGTGCGGTTGTCGGCCTTCACCGCTCGGCAGCAGGCTGATCAGACGGCACGTGCTCGATTTGAAGATGCTGCGCATGCCGCAGGTGCGCAGAAGCAGGAAGATCGCGTTGCGGAATTGCGCCGCAGCGCGAGGGCAGATGATTCTGAGGTGGGTGGCACCCACCAGCAAGCTCAGAGCTTGCCGCGGCCTGTACCGGCATCTCTTCCCCGTCCCTCTAACGCAGTCCGTGGGACGCTTCCGCAGGATGACCTTCGATCGGCCTATCCGGTGCATCAAGGGGATACGTCCCAGCGGCAGCCGGCGTCGACACGGCATGCCGACATGCGCCCTCCCGTTGCCGGAGTTCACGTTCGGCCTTCTACGGAACGCCGCGCGGAGGCGCCGCGGCCGGCCCAACTTCCCCTACAGACTCCTGTCGTTCCGTCCGTAGTGCAGGATGGCCAACGTAGAGACGGGGTGGCTTCTTCGGCGCATCAGCATCTGCACGACGCCTTTCAGCGTTTCGTAGATCCCTCTACGAAGGATCGGGAAAACCGCTCGATCCAGAATGCAGTGCGCGGGACGCTGCGGTTGTTGGATCGCGAAGGTGCAGACGGTCCTACTGACGAGAGGCGACGCGAACTCCAGCATGGCGTTGCAACAATTCTTAATGGGTTGTCGTCAGGGCAGCGCCATACAGCTGAATATTCCTATGCTTTGAAGCAGATTTCAAAAGCCGCTGCCGAGGAAATCGGACGCAGCGCTGAGCTTCAGAAGAAAAACTATCGAAATGGTATTGGGTTGTCTGAAGGATCTGATCTGAACCAAGAGATTCACAAGCTCAATCGCGCATCACAGAGCGCTCAGAAATTTTCTGATTCCATGTCAGATCGTCATAATGAGCAATATGGAAACTACAAGTTTCATATGCGCAAGCTGACTATGTCGGACGGCACGCAGTGGGAAGTGAAGGATCGAGAGAAAGCCGTCCTTGAAGCTTCTCAGGCTGGCAAAAATATCCCGCCTCCGGAGCCTATGGTTCTCGAAAGCCGTTACTTCTCCCTTGAAACACGAGTCCTAGAGGCGGGCGCGCGCAACGTACCAGGATGGCAGTCCGAGCATCAAAGAGCGGCATCACAACGTGACAATTCATTCGATGCCCACGACACGAAATTGTCCTGCCTCGCAGACTACTACAGAGGCTCTGAGATCAATCGTCCCATATCGGCCGAATATGTTGACCGGCGGCGTGATTATCTAAAGGCTTGTCGTGAGCGGGATATTTCTGCAGATCGGCTTGATATGATGAAACGAGATCCATACGCGGCTCAAAATTTCAAGGAGATCGAGAAAATCAGATTGCAAGTTTTCGATCTGAGCTATGATGTCAATGCCGCTAAGCAGTCTATGGATAAAGCATGGATCGCCTACAAGGAGTCGGGAGAAGGCGGAGTATTCAAGCGCAACGATAAGGGTGAGCGGATTCAATTCGATCTTGTTGGGGGCTCAAACGCGTCTGCCGTGGTCTCCAGGAATCGTTCTGCATCTGGAAAGGAAGAAGGACGTGCCGAGCAGCAGGGCCGCGGATCACATGTGCCGGTAGATATGCCTCCCTCGGAGCGTCGGTTTCGCGAGCAAATGGCTGCTGCGGATGCGGTAGAAAACAGGCCTACCGTAGCAAGTTGGAAAATGTAATGCGGCTGCCGCTGTAGGAGTCGGGTTATGCTCTCGCGCTGTGTCCTTCTGTGTTCCCTGATGCTGCCAGGACTGGCGATGGCTCAAGTCGGGCCCGATACACCTGCCAAGGCCTTGGCTCGTGATCAAATGCGGCTGCAGCGGCATCTCCTGAACCCACCGGGGTCGGTTGCGCGGCCTTCAGGACCTGTCGCTGTTCAAGCTCCGGTTGCCCCCCTAATCAGGGCAACCATACCGCCGTCTGCACCCGCTGCTTCGGCCGGACTGCCTTCGCCCACCCCCCAAGAGAGCGGCCCGGTTGTCGCTCCGGACGTTCCGCCGGCAGCCGCTCGGCCAAGCTCCGTCGAAGCGAGCCGACCGCCAGTGGCTCCGACTGCACCAATCCCAACAACGGGAGCGGCGTCGGCAACCCCAGCTGAGACACCACGTCCCACAGCCGCGAAGGCGGCAGACGCGACGTTCTCGGGCCCCCTAGCGCCCTCACAGGCCACTCCCTCACTCGAGGTCTCTCCTCCTCCGGCCCCTGCCGCACCTCCAGCGCCCCGCAAGCTCAAGGTCGACCTATAGAGAGCGTCCGAACCTCGTTCCCCCTTCCTCTGATGGCACGTCGTCCGAGTTTTCCACAGGCTCGGCCGATTGACCTCAGGAACGCGGATGTTCTTATTCCGTTCTTACCCGAGGCGGAGGACCCATCATGCTCGCGGCGGCCATCACGTATAGCTCACCCGCTGCCCTACCTATGCTCGCGCGACCGGTTCGGGCGGGCTTCCCATCGCCGGCCGACGATTTCATCGAGCAGGCGATCGATCTGCAGTCCCTCCTGATTGCCAATCGCGCCGCCACCTTCCTGGTGCGGGTCGCCGGTGACAGCATGCTGCTCGCTCAACTGTTCGACGGGGATATCGCGATCGTCGATCGCTCGCTCTCACCGACCGACGGTGACGTGGTCGTTGTGGACGTGGACGGAGAGCGAAGCTTCAAGGTCTGGAGCCGTCGCGGGCATCGTGTCCGGCTGGCGTTTGCGAACCCGCGTTTCCCCGAGTTCGAGCTTTCACCCGACGCCGTAGTCGAGGTCTGGGGCGTTGTTTCGGGCTCCGTCAGCCCGCGCCGCCGTTCCGCTCGGCGAGCCTGACTTCGTGGAACGGGCCTATGCCCTCAGCGATGGCAACAGTTTCTATTGCTCCTGCGAGCGGGTGTTCGACCCGAAGCTCGCCCGGGTACCGGTCATCGTTCTGAGCAACAACGACGGTTGTGCCATCGCGCGTACGGCCGAGGCGAAGGCCGTCGGCATCAAGATGGGCGATCCCTGGTTCAAGATCCGCCAGCTCTGCCGCGATCAGGGCGTTCGGGTCTACTCCTCCAACTACGCGCTCTATGGCGACATGAGCGCCCGCGTGAACGAGGTGTACCGACGCTTCTCCCCGCGGATCGAGGTGTACTCGATCGATGAGAGCTTCCTCGATCTCTCCGACGTCCGGCCGGCGGAGCGGTTCGAGCTCGCCAGCGATTTGCGTGGAACAGTCCACAGGTGGACTGGTGTACCGACCTGCGTCGGCATCGGTTCGACAAAGACCTTGGCCAAGCTGGCGAACCATATCGCCAAGACGCATCCTGCCCTCGGTGGCGTGTGCGACCTGACGGATCCGCAGGCATACGATCATTGGGTGGTTCGGATCCCGCCGGGTGAGATTTGGGGCGTGGGGGCGTCGACACTGCGCAAGCTGGAGGCGCTCGGCTGCGACAGCGTCGCCGATGTGCGCGACTTGGATCCTAGAGCCGCTCGCAAGCTCCTGACCGTCGTCGGCGAGCGCCTGGTCTACGAGCTCCGCGGCATTCCCTGTCTCGACCTTGAGACGATCGCGCCGACCCGGAAGGGCTGCGCGGTCACGCGCTCGTTCTCCGAGCGCGTCGAGGACCTCGCTACCATGGAGCAGGCGCTGGCCGCGCACGCCGCGCGCCTTGGTGAAAAGCTCCGAAGGGAGGGCCTCGGAACCGACCATTTGACGGTCTTCTTCCACACGTCCGAGCACGACCGTGATCGCCCGCAGCGCTCGATCTCCACGGTCGTGACGCTGCCGGAGGCGTCGAGCGACACGCTTGTCCTGGCTAAGGCGGCCACGTTCGGCGTCAGGAAGGTCTGGCGGGATGGCTACCGCTACTCGAAGGCTGGCATCGTCACCACCGATCTCATGCCCCTTGAGTCCTCACAGCGCGCGCTCATCGGAGGACTGGACCGAGAGACCGCCGGCCGCCTCATGGAGGCTCTGGATGCCTGCAACCGTCGCTTCGGCCGCGGCGCCGTCGTGCCGGCGTCGGCGGGATGGGCTAAAGACCGAACGTGGTCCACCAAGTTCGAGATGCGCTCGCCGCGGTACACGACGCGCGTCGACGAGCTGCCGGTCGTCATGGCGGCCTGAGCCGGCGGTCGCCGGACCGGTGCCCGGGCAACCGGTCCATTCAGTGCGATTGCCGGCTTTTACCCATGAGCCAGTAAATTACCGGAATGCCGGTAAAAGCCGGTAATCCGTGCCGCACAGCGGCACTCGCCCCGGACGCATGGCCTGTAGCAGCCGCCCGATCTGGTGGGAACTAGATGCCCTTGGGCCCGGCAGGACGCTTGCCATCCTCGTCCTCTGATGTTGGGGCCTCCCTCCGTTTCTGGCTTCATGGCCAATGATCCGAGCCTGCCTTCGGCTGTGTCAGATCCCGCCGCGATCGGCATAGGCGAAGATCAACCGAGGGTCGGATACAGGCGCGGGAACCAGCGTTCCACCACGCCGATCGGAAATCCCAGTCGGACTGGACCCTTGTCACTGTTGGATACCAGCAGGCACGCCCCCATGAGCTTGCTGAGTACAGTCCGCGCCTGACGCTCCTCGTAGCCAGTTAGTTCGGCAGCTCGTCCACGGGGGAATTCACCGGCCAGGGCCGCCTCGCGCAGCAGCGGCCAGCTGCCCTTGGGCAGACGCCTCGCGCGTACCTCCTCAGTGGTCCAGATTTCCATGCGGTTGAGGAGTTCCTGCGGCTCGAACAGGGCGTCCATGAACGTCACTTGGTCCACGCAGGCGTCGAGGAAGAAGGCGGAGAACTCCTCGAGTCCTGCGAGCGAGAGATTGCCTCGCCCGTCCAGATCGCCGCGCCGTGGCTCGTCTGCGGCTTGCAGAGCTGCCTTGTAGGCCTGCTGCTGTCTGGCGAGGCCGCGGGCCACCGACCAAAGGCTCGAGCCGACGTTCAGTTCGTGTAGCAGGGCGTATGAGAACAGCCGCGCCACCCGGCCGTTGCCGTCGAGGAAAGGGTGGATCCAGAGCAGCCGATGATGGGCAGCGGCGACAGCGATGATGCGGCGGAGGCGTCCGAGGCTGCCGCTGCCGTACGCAGCCACAAACCGCTCCAGGAACGCCGGCAACTCTGCTGGCTCCGGAGCGATGTGCCGGCCAACGCGGACATGGGTTTCACGCAGGGCTCCCGGCACGACTGGTAGGCGCTCGCCCGTTTCGCGGTTCTCCATCCACAGCAGCTCGTCCGGCAGCCGGGCACAGAACTCTCGATGGACCCAGAGCAGGAAATCGACGGAGACGACCGGCGCGGGCGCTTGGCCTCGGTCGATCATTTGCTGCACCTCGATGTGCGCTCGCGCCTCTAGTTGCAGGTTCCGCTGGGCACGATCGTGGGCAAAGTCGCCTGCCAGTGCGCGATCGATATCGACCGGATGGGTGTCGTGGCCCTCGATGAGGTTGGAGTAGTAGCAGTTCATCGCCCGGACGAGGTCGCCGAGGCTTTCCTGCATGATCGGGTGAACACGGCCGGCTAGTCGGCCAGCACGATCCACAAGGTCCGTAGCCAGGTCCTCAAGCTTCTGACGGCGGTCCTCGGGGACCAGGGGTTCGATAGCGTAGAGAGTGGTCAACATTTTGCCGGTCTTTTTGCCGGTTAGATCGTGAGGTACACCAGGGGCTTAAGTCAAACCCGGTGGGGCCAAATTGCCGGTTTTTTTGCCGGTCGATCTGAAGGACTGGCTGGCGCCGATGCGGTAGCTCCTTCCTGTTCCCTTCCCTCTGCAGGTCTCCCGGAGCTCCACCTTCGGCGTATCGAACCCACGGAGCGGATGGCCTGCTTCTACAGCCTGTCGATCACCCGATCGCTTTTCGACGAGAGCCTTGTTCAGATCCGTTGGGCCGCATCGGTACACTTGGTCGGACGCGAACGGAGCAGTTTGCTTGCGATGCCCAGGCTCCCTAGGCCGCACGGTGGACTGAGGGGCGCAAACTGCGAAGGGGCTACCGGGCTGTCTAGGTCGCGGACTCATTAAGCTCGCAGCCAGACCCGCACGGCTGCGAGCTTGACGCTGGCGAGGAAGTTGTCGGGATCCTTGTCGTAGCGCGTGGCGACGGCGCGGAAGTGCTTGATCTTGCTGAAGAAGCGCTCGACCAGATTGCGGTACTTGTACAGGAACGGGCTGAAGGCCAACACCTTCTTGCGGTTGGGCATCGGCCTGACGTTCGCCCACGCGCCCTGCTCAGCCATCTGGGCGCGTAACGCGTCGCTGTCGTACGCTCGGTCGCCCAGCAGGATCTGGCCCGTGCCCAGACCGCCCAGCATGTCGGCCGCCGCGCGCCCATCGTGCGCTTGACCCGCGGTGATCTTGAGCGCCACCGGACGGCCCTCGGCATCCACCAGCGCGTGGATCTTGCTCGTCAGGCCGCCGCGCGAGCGACCCATGCCACCGGATCGGCCATCTTTTTTTGGGTGCACGCGGCATGCTGGTGAACCCGCACGCTGGTGGCGTCGATCATCTGCAGGTCGCCGTCGTAAGCCTTTGACACCGCGTCCAGAAGCCGATCCCAGATGCCACGCTTGCGCCAGCGCCGAAAACGGTTGCCGCAGGTCGTATGTGGGCCGTAGCGCGCCGGGATGTCGGCCCAGGGCGCGCCCGTGCGCAGCCGCCAGAAGATCCCGTTGAGCACCCGCCGGTCATCCACGCGCTCCTTGCCGCGCACGTCCGTCGGCAACAACGGCTCGATCACCGCCCACTCCGCATCCGTCAGATCAAACCGCGCCATCAAGGCCCTCCTGCTCAGAGGGCTAACGACGTCGCGGTTCAACCGTGCCAGCCGTTATGGGTTCGCGACCTAGAGAGGGCCTGGATGGCATCTGAGTGCGGTAGCCCCGATTGCGAATGGCAACTGCGACGTAGGCGGCATAGTGCGAGGGCGCCCCTTGCCGTAGCTCGGCGTATGGCTTCCGATTTCGCTCCCACCATGCTCCCCGATGCCGCAGCCGTATGGCGCAGTGCCCTCGAGGATCTGCCCGAACATGCCTCGCCTTGCCGATACCTCTCACCGGCCAGATGGGCGGCACTCCGAGCCAATGCGATCGGCTTCTGTGACCGGTTCGGTGCTGAAGCGCATCGGCTTGGCTGGACGGCACCGGAGCTGTTTGCCGTCCATCCTGAGCACGGCACGCTGCGCGTAGAATTCTGCGGTGTTCTGATGGTGGTAAGCGAGCCGGCCCGAGGCGTCGAAGCGCAGCGGATCCTCTTCGAGCGGCTCACCGGCTATCGGAACAAGGTCGGCCAACAATGGGGCATCCCGATCTGGGAGTTCGCTAGGAAGGGGGCCGGCCGTTGAGACGGCGGCTTTGGGTGCGGATCGGCAGCCTGGAGGCTTTGATCGGATTGGCGGTCGTAGTAACCGCTCTGGCGGCTTGTGGCTTGGTCGGCGTGATCCCGTAAAGTCGACGCGTCGTTTGCAGTCTGTGTGATGAGCAGAGGAGGAAGGGTGGGGTATGGAGCTGCATGCCCGCCCGATCTTGCTCTCAAGGGAGGCCATTAGTGCTCGAGGTGCACCATGCAGATCCTCCAGATACACGACTTTCTACCGGCGAAGCCGATCGTCGTTGATCCCCGGGCTGTGCTCCCGATCCTTGGCCAACGGGCGATCCGCGCGAATTGGGAGGTCGCCGGTGTCGCTCGTCACGGTAAAGGCCTCATAGTCACCGGGGACGACGCCGTAGATCGACTTGAAGCGCTGTCCCGGTCGGCTGTTCGGATTCCTGGGGGGCTGCTCGTCGAGCTTATCGATCAGACGGCGCAGGTCATCTGGGGAGAATTTACGGCGTTCGAGGAGGGAAAGGAGGCGCCCTGGGTGATCCTCCGGGCGATCGACAGCACATGGTGCGAGGTGGAAACGGACGACGAGTCCGTCTTGGATCAGGTGCGCAGGACCTTCGCGGACGTTCGGGCAGGCTTGCTAGCGGCCGTCATTTCCACGCTGCGGTCGAGGCGGGCTGACCTCGAAGGCCGCGGGGTCGTCAGCGCGTCCGTGTTCGGCTCTACCGCTCGTGCCGAGGAGCGGCCCGACAGCGACATCGACATTGTCGTCGACATCTCTCCTGACGTCCGGATCTCGCTTACGGGCTTTGCGGTCCTCCAGGCCGACCTGCAGGAGATGCTCGGTCGCAGGGTCGACCTAGTGGAGTGGCGGAACCTTGAGCCCCGCCTGCTGCCGTCGGTCCGGCGCGACGCCGTCCGGATCTTCTGATTGAGGAGACCCACGGTCCTCGATGCAGATAGCCGTTGGCATGGCTGACATGGGTGGTTTTCCGCCGGTCCGCTTCTGATCCCATTTGGGCCAGAAGCGGACCTTCGAATGGCAGCCGTGCGTACTGTATCCGCCGAAGCAAGGTCAGGCGGCGCGGACCGTTGCTAGGAAGCGGCCGACCTCGGCACCGAGATGCTCCGACTGCCGCGACAGTTCGGAGGCCGCCGACAGCACCTGGGTAGCTGCCGCTCCGGTCTCCTCTGAAGCCTGCGCGACCCCGGCGATGTTGCCGGTCACTTCGTTGGTCCCGGTCGAGGCGAGGGCGACGTTACGTACGATCTCCTGGGTCGCCGCACCCTGCTGCTCCACGGCCGCGGCGATGGAGGTCGCCACGCTGTCGATCTCACGTATCCGCCCGGTGATGCTGCCGATTGCCGTGACGGCCTGCGCGGTCACGCCTTGCACCTCCGCGATCTGGCGACCGATCTCCTCGGTCGCCTTTGCAGTCTGCTCGGCCAGCGCCTTGACCTCAGAGGCAACCACGGCAAAGCCCCGTCCCGCCGCTCCGGCACGCGCCGCCTCAATGGTCGCATTGAGCGCCAGCAGATTGGTCTGCCCGGCGATGCCTGAGATCATGCCCACCATGTTGCCGATCCGGGCCGAGGTGGCCTGCAGGGCGTGGACCAAGTGCATAGTCTGATCAGCTTCGCCGACGGCCGACTGGGCCAGCTGTGTCGAGCCGGACACCTGTCGGCCAATCTCCTGCACGGACGAGCCGAGCTCTTCGGCGGCAGCCGCGACAGTGTTGACGTTGGCGGCGGCCTCCTCCGCAGCGGCCGCGACAGTGGTGGACTGGCTTGCGGTCTCTTGAGCAGTGGCAGTCATCTGCTGGGCGGTTGCCTGGAGTTCGGTGGCCGAGGACGACACCATCCCGACGATGCCGCCGACCGCGCGCTCGAAGCCGTCAGCGAGCTCGATCATGGTACGCTTGCGCTCGGCTGCGGCAGCCTCGTCGGCGCGGCGCTTGACCTCAGCTTCCTCGGCGGCCTTTCGGGCGACCATGGCCTTGATGCCGTCAACCGCCTTGCCGACCGCGCCGATCTCGTCGCTGCGGACCGACTCCGCGATCTCGGCATCGGTCTCGCCACGGGCCATCCGCTGCAGCATGCTGACGAGCCTGCCAAGCGGACGGGCGACCTGCACGACGACCGTATAGACGCCGTAGGCGATGCTCAGCGCCGCGACGCCCAGTGCTGCAAGCAGCGCGAGGCGGGACCAACCTGCCGTGTTCTGGGAGCGATTGAACTCAGCCTCCGCTTCGCGGACCTGCAGCGTGGTCAGCTTGCTGAGAGCCACGTTGGTGACCTGCATGTTCTTCAACAGGTCAGTATCCGTGGTATCAAAATCGGGAATGCCGCCCTGCGCGATGCGCTTGAGGATCTCAGAGACGACGACGGCGTTCTGATCGATCTGAATTTGCAGGTCCTTGGCAAGTACCTCCTCTTCCTTAGTCAACGAAGTCGCCTGATAGGCGGACCATTGCGTGTGTAGGTTAGAGAGATCACGCTCGATCTTCTCCTTTGCCGCAGAGAATGCGATGTTCTTACTGCGCAGCATCCGCGACACGTCGATGATATCATCGTAGGCATCTCGAATAATACTGAATTGACGGAGGCAGACAACCCGGTCCTCGTATACGGTCTTGAGGCTTGAATGGCTCCAATGAAGCGCGAAATTCCCAAGCGCCGCCGTGCCTAGGAGAATGAGGCCTATCGCGGTCAAGACTGACACGAGCCGCTGTTTGATCGTCATCGTCGAAAAACTGCCTCTTTGATCGCCACCACCACACATGCATCACCCCAATCGGAGTGGTGCCTGCGTCTGGATGCGCAAAATAGAGGCATTTGGTTAATACGACGGCTGTTCGACGGCTGGGGACCATGCGCGGCGTGATGACGGCCAGTCACAATCAGGACATCGCTGGCTGTCCTTCCATTCGCATACCTTGCCCGTCGTACACCCCGGCTGACGCCGACGTCGCATAGGCTCCGGACGCACGCCCCGTTTCACACTGTTCCGGTGCCGATTGGAAACCGGGCGCCTGGAGGGCCCGAGCTGGGCTCTAGGCTGCGATAGAAGTTGCTGGCGCCGCTTGCGCGATTGGCAGGCTGCTCTCGCCCGGACGCCGCCAAAACGGCTTTTCACCGTGCCGACCTCCCACCGAAGTCCCTCGGCGGCCTCCTCGTAGCTGTAGCCCTCCGCCCTGACCTCTCGCCAATGAGCATCTCTCGCCACGAGCAAGCATTTCGGAAGTGACGCTGAGCGGAGGTTGCTGGACCGCCAACGGACGGCTGCTTCTGAGAAGCGTACATGGCCCTTTGGACGGCCGGGTTGGGTCGAAAGCGGAAGAGCTTGGCATCGCTTCCGAACTTCCGGACCTTCGGTCTAGCGGTACAGCCCCTCTGATTGCAGCTTACCAAGCAATGCAGACGCCCGCTCGCAGGCTATCATCTCCTCCCTTTGCTCTTCAAACCCATGTTCAAACATGGGCAAGAGCTTCCGCATGGCTTTATCCATTGCGGATCCCTCCCAAAGTACCAGGATCTCTCGGTCTACTAGGTCTTTGAGGAAGCACCACAGCATGAGCATCACGCCTAGAGCGGGGCGCTCATGCCAGTCATAGGATACCTGCCTTTTGATGCGATTAAGGCGACGCAGGAGGGCCTGCTTCTTCGCGGGGGTCAGGTCGGCGAAGGGCTCCAGGCAGGCGACCCGTAGATTTTCTCGCAGGTCGGCGACATCGGCAGCTGCCTGCGTTTTAAGGGCCGGACCGGCCGGAACGAACACGCCCTCCGCGCTGGCGAGAGTGTAGAGGAGGCATGCGGGAACAGCGAGTTCGATACGTTGGCGGTCAGTCAGAATGGGCATCGGGGTACCAGATTGAAGAGACGTATGGGGCGGAAGCCATTGCCTCATCCGAAAAGGTCGAGCTGGTCCGGTACACCGCGTTTACGTCTGCCAGATACCGGTTGCGCAGTTTTAACCGCTGGCAGAACAGGCAGAGCAATACCGGGTTTTCCGTAGAGCACCGCGCCTATAATGCGCACCCCTTCGCTGCGATAGAACAAATTTACTGTGTGGAGGCCTGCGCGTAAGATTTCTTGTACGAGCACCTCATCTACGCTCATGGCAATTAAGGCCCTTAGCAGACAGGAAAGCCCCGCCACCTGAACTTCAAAAGAATCAAACTCGACGGTTCTCTGCCGCCAGACCTGGCGCACGGCGCCGACGCTAGTTTGTGCGAAGGGGTTTGGCGCCGGCTGCGTCGCGGGGTCGGCGACGAAGGAAGCGATTAGGTGCCGATCCGCGATATGGGTGGCTGCGAGCAAGGAAGCAGCGAGCCGGGTTTGGCAAATCGTCATAGAGCGAGAAGACCGAGAGGATGTGCGAGGCTGCGTAGAAGTTAGAAGTCGGCAACACCAGAAACGTGAGCCGCGCGTTGACGACCTGTGACGATCTCCATGCCCTCCCCGATCGGATCCACGGCCAGTACGTCACCGAGCCGCTCGGTGTAGCCGAAGACCGTCAGCGCTTTGAGGAGCGTGAGCAGGCTAACACCAGGTCGGCCCTTCTCAAGGGATATGACGGCAAGACGGCCGACTCCCATGCGCTCAGCCAACTCCTGTTGGGTCAGGTTCCGCCTTAGGCGAGACAGCCGTACTCGCTGCCCCATGAGGCGGAGGCTTTCGAACTCCTCCGTAGATATGATCGCAGTCGTCTTCATGATCGGTATCCCATACCTTGTGGCTCGCAATGTATGGGAAATCGAACATTCTTGCGACGGGCTTACGTCGCACAGGTTGACGCCGTGCCCAGCTACCTGTTGTGCTCCTCCATGATGCCAGCCGGGTAGGCGTCGACGGCTGCGAAGAGCTCGGCGGATGTAATCACCTTCGACTTGAGCAGCAATCCGATCGTGGGTTCGTCGGCCATGAGCTGGAGGTAGCCACAAGCTGCGGCTGCCATCTAGGCCCTGACGCGGTAGTCGTGCTCGAGTGCTGTGTGAAAGAGATAGCAGAAGGCATTACCTGCTATCACTTCCACACGCGCGCTCAATGGCGCTCCTTCATTTGGTATATGGTCTTCACCAGATAAGTGAGTGCGATGCCCCGGTCGCCTCCTCGCGCTTGGCGCCTCCCATGAAGCGGCCCTGACCGGTCACCTAGCCGCGTTTCGCGTGACCGCAATTCCCGCTCGTGTCCCCGACGCCGCGCTGTCGGCTTCAAGCCCATCGACGC
>NZ_MLCA01000018.1:0-10365 GCF_036441375.1 Methylobacterium oryzae | reverse complement strand
AGCACCGGCCGCGGATCGGCGAGGCCCGAGACGGCGAGGCGGTCGGCCGGCGCGCGGGCCAGCAGCGCCGGATCGGGATCGACGAGGGCGAAGCGGCAGTCGGGCGCGAGGGCGGGCGCCGCACCGAAGCGCAGGGTGAAGTCGAGCGGCTTGCCGAGGAGCACGAGGAGATCGGTCCGCGCCAGGATCTCCGCGAAGGCGCCGAGCGCCGGATCGTTGATCCCGCGCGGGCTCTCCATGCCGACGACCGGCAGGCCGAGAGTTTCCTCTAGCGTTGCCATGGCAGCCCGGCCGGAGGCGTCGCACAGCGCCGGGCCGCAGGCGATCAGCGGCCGCTCCGCCCCCGCGAGGGCGGCGAGGAGGTCGGACACGAGATCCGGCGCCGGCTCGGCGGCCCGGATGGCGGCCGCGGCCCGGTCCGGGATCCGCACCGACGCGGCGGGGACGGCCGCCTCCAGCAGGTCGACCGGCAGGCTGAGATGGACCGGTCCGGGCCGCCCCTCCCGGGCGATCCGGAAGGCCCGGGCGAGGTCCGGCCCGAGGGAAGCGACCGACCCGGCGGTCCAGGCGGCCTTGGTCATCGGCCGCGCGATGTCGGCCTGGGCCAGTTCCTGGAAGGCGCCGCGCCCGAGCTCCGACAGGCCCGCATGGCCCGAGAGCAGCAGCACGGGCGACTCGGCCGCGAGCGCCGTGGTGAGCGCCGCCGCGCCGTTGGTGTGGCCCTGCCCACCGGTCACCAGAGCGACGCCGACCTCGCCGGTCAGCCGGCCCCAGGCGTCGGCCATGTGGACGCAGGCCGCCTCCTGGCGGGTATGGACGAGGCTGATCCCGGTCTCCAGCAGGGCGTCGAAGACCGGCATGATGTGGTTGCCCGACAGGGTGAAGATCCGGGTGACGCCGAGCGCCTCCAGGGTCCGGGCCACGATGTCGGCGCCGCGCAGGGTCTGCATGGCGGGTCCTCCTCAGGCGGCGGCGTCGAGGAGCGAGCCGCCGGGCCGCACATGCGTGAAGTGCACCGGCTCCATCGCGAGGTCGAGCGCCCCGCCGCGCTGGCGGACCACCGTGTAGTGCGAGGTCGCGAGGTCCGAGGCCTCCGGGAAATCCTCGCGGAAATGGGCGCCGCGGCTGTCGGTGCGGGCGAGCGCCGCCCGGGCGACCGCCTGGGAGACCAGCACGAGGTTCTCGAGGTTCAGCCGGTCCATCCAGGTCAGCGCGTAGCGGCGGTCGCCGTCCGGCGCGCCGGCCCGGGCGACCGCGTCGGAGAGCCCGTCGAGGGTGGCGAGCGCCCGGGTCAGCCCGGCCGCGTCCCGCAGGATGCCGACATCGGCCCACATCGTCTCGTAGAGCGCCTCGCGGATCTCCGGCAGCGACTCCGCCGGCCGGCCGAGCGGGCCGTAGGCGCGGGCGAGGCCCGCCTCGATGGCGGCGGGATCGGGCTCGGCGAGGCGGCCCTCGCGCGTCACGGCCCGCGCCATGGACTGGCCGGCCAGCCCCCCGAACACCGTGGAATTCGCGACGCCGTTGCCGCCCAGACGGTTCGCCCCGTGGACGCCGCCGGTATCCTCGCCGGCAGCGTAAAGGCGCGGCAGCGCCGTGGTGCAGTCGACCGCGAACTGGAGGCCGCCCATCATGTAGTGGGCGGTGGGGATGACCTCGACGAGCCCGCCCGCGAGGTCGAAGCCGCAATCGGCGCAGCGCTCGACCATGCCCTTGAACCGGCGGCGCACGTCCTCGGGGCCGAGATGGCTCATCTGGATGTGGACGCCCCCGCTCGGCGTGGCGAAGCCGTCGCGCAACCGCCGCATGATCGAGCGGCTGACCACGTCCCGGGTCGCCCGCTCGGCCCGTGGGTCGTAGGCCTCCATGAAGCGCTGGCCGGTGGAATCGAGGAGCCAGCCGCCGGCCCCGCGCAGGCCCTCCTCCAGCACCGTCCCGGTCATGCGCGTGCCGGCGCCGGCGAGCAGCCCGGTCGGGTGGAACTGCACCATCTCCATGTCGCGCAACGGCAGCCCGGCGCGCAGAGCCATGGCGAGCCCGTCGCAGGACTTGTCGCCGGACGGCGTGTGGTACTTGTACATGGTCGGCCCGCCGCCGGTGGCGAGCAGCACGGCCTTCGCCCGCACCAGCTTCGGTTCGCCGGTGCGCATGTCGAGCATCAGCACGCCCGCCAGCCCCGAGCCGTCCCGGGCCGGGATCAGTTCCAGGGCGCGGTGGTCCTCCAGGCGGTGCACGTCCCGGCGCCAGACCTGCTCGGACAGGCGGTTGATGATCTCGATGCCTGTCAGGTCGCCCTTGTGCACCGTCCGGTCGAAGGTCTGGCCCGCGAAGGCCTTCTGGTGGACGCTGCCGTCCGGGTTGCGGTCGAAGAAGCAGCCGAGCTCGGTCTCCAGCTCGCGGATCCGCACCTGCGCCTCGGTGACGAGCGTCCAGGCGAGCGCCTGGTCGTTCAGCCACTTGCCGCCCTCGATCGTGTCCATGAAGTGCCGCTCGACCGAGTCGCCCGGCGCCAGCGCGACGTTGTAGCCGCCCTGGACCATGCGGGTGCAGCCGCACTTGCCGAGCAGCCCCTTCACCGCGACGGTGACGTCGAGGTCCGGCGCGGCCTTCTTGGCGTGGAGCGCCGCGAACAGCCCGGCCCCGCCGGAGCCGAGGATCAGGATGTCGGTCTCGACCTGTTCGGGGCTCATCGGGCGTTCTCGAGGGAGGCGATGACGGCGTCGCGCCGGGCGGCCACGTCGCGCTGCACGTCGGCGAAGAGCGAGCCGCCGTGCGAATCCATGCCGACCAGCAGCGGCCCGAAATCGCGGATCGCGAACTGCCACAGGCTCTCGGGATGGAGATCGTCGAGGTCGACGTCCACGATGGTCTCGATCCAGGTGGTCTCCAGCGCCGCCGCGCCGCCGACGATCGCCAGGTAGGCGCCGCCGCGCCGCGCGAAGGCGTCGAGGGTCGCCGGCCCCATGCCGCCCTTGCCGACGATGAGGCGCACGCCCTCGCGCTCCATCAGCGCGTCGGTGAAGCGCTCCATGCGCATCGACGTGGTGGTGCCGATGCAGAACGGCGCGAAGCCGACCGGCGCCTCGTTGGAGACCGGGACGCGGTGGACGTTCGGCGCGGTGTGGATCACCGCGTGGCCGTCGAGGTCGAGCCGGGTTTGGCGGCCCCGGTCGAACATGTGGATCAGGGTCGCGTCGCGGATGCCGAACAGCCAGCGCCGCAGGGTGACGGTGTCGCCGATCCGGAGCGCCCGGATCTCGGCCTCAGTGGCCGGCATGTCGAGGACGTGGTGGGCCACGGTCTGCTCCTCAATCGAACGCGATGCCGCCGGGCGTGAGCGTCGCGCGGGCGCGGCGGGCCGAGTGGCACTGGATGTTCACCGCGACCGGGTTCTGGGTGATGTGGGTCGCGGCGAGCTCGACATGGACGGCGAAGCTCGTGGACCGGCCCCCGAGCCCCTGCGGGCCGATGCCGAGTTCGTTCACGGCCCGCGACAGCTCGGCCTCGATCCGGGCGCCTTCGGGATCGGAGCAGACCGAGCGCAGCGGCCGGGTCGCCGCCACCTTGGCGAGGTGCATGCACAGGTCGGAGGTGCCCCCGAGCCCGACGCCCACGATGGTCGGCGGGCAGACCCGGCCGCCGAGCTCGATCACCCGGTCGATGACGAAGCGCTTGGCCGCGCCGATCCCGTCCGAGGGCAGCAGCATCTGCAGGAACGAGCCGTTCTCGGAGCCCGAGCCCTTCGGGATCATCTCGACCGCCACGGTCTCGGGCCGGTCGTCGAAGTCGACGTGGATGATCGGCACGCGGATGCCGCAGGAGGTCTGCTCGTTCCTGCGGGTGATCGGGTGGACCACCGAGGAGCGCAGGGAGAAGTCCTTGGTCGCCCGCTCGCAGCCGCGCCGGATCGCGGCCTTGAGCGCGGCGCCGTCGAAGCGCACGTCGGCGCCGATCACGACGTTGTAGATCGGGATGCCGGTATCCTGGCAGAGGATATTCTTCGTGCGCTCCGCGACCGCGACGTTCTCCACCATCGTGTCGAGGATGGCGCGGCCGGTGGCGCTGGTCTCGGCCCGCTGCAGGTCGGCGAAGCCCGCCTTGATGTCGGGGGGCAGGATCTTCAGGGCGCGGACGTAGAGGTCGCGGCAGACCTCCTCGAATTCGCGGATGTCGAGATCCATGGCGGGTCTCCGCTGGTGACGGTCGGGGGATCAGGCCCCGCTCAGGAGGAACAGCAGGCCGACCGCGAAGGCGGCCGCGAGACAGCCCGCCACGACGCGGGCATCGCGCTCGCGGAAGCGCAGCCACTCGATGGCGAGCACGCGCAACCCCAGCGCCATGTGGACGGCGAGCGCGCAGACGAGTCCCCATTCGGCCGTGCGGACGAGGCCGTTATGGGTGAGGCCGAGGAAGCTCTCCAGCCGGTCGGCACCCTGGAGCGCGGTGCCGAGCGCGATGAAGTGCATCGGCAGGAACAGCGCTAGGGCGATCCCCGAGAGCCGGTGGATCAGCGCGGCGGCGAAGCCGGGCCGGCGCAGGGACGCGCGGGTGATGCCGGCCCGCCCGGCCGTGCCCGGGGCGGTCCTCATGCCGCGTACACCGCGAGTGCCGCCCGCAGGCCCAGCCCGGCGAGCAGGGCCGAGAGGGCGATCATGGCGACGTCGAGGGAGCGGCCGCGCCAGCCGGTCCACTCGCGCAGGACGCTGCGCAGGCCGATCGGCGCGTGGATCGCGGCCGCCAGAACGAAGACCGCGTAGAACAGCAGGAAGGCGAGGTTGCCCTGCGTTCGGCCCAGGATCTCGCCGGCCGTGAGCCCGCCGCGCACCGCGTAGAGGATCGTGCCGAGATGGACCGCGACCGTGACCGCCAGGATCGCCGCGGTGCCGCGCTGCGCGAGGTACAGGAGCGGGCTCATCCGCGCCTCCAGAACCGGCGCAGCGCCGCCTTGCCGGTCTCGCGCTTGAGGCCCGCGATCGAGAAGGTCGGGCTCAGGCCTTTCGGGCAATGCTCGGTGCAGCTCATGTGGCTGTGGCAGGAGTGGCAGCCGGCATCGCCCGCCACCGCGGCGAGCCGATCCCGGTCGCGGTCGCGCACGTCGTTGACCAGCGTCCAGGCCCTGTTGAGGGCCGCCGGCCCGAGATAGTCGGGATTCCAGGTGACGAGGTCGCAGGCCGCGTAGCAGACGCCGCAATTGATGCACTCGATGCCGGCATCGACCTCCTGGCGCGCGGGCGAGTCCGGCTCGACCGTCGCGAAGTCGTCGGGCGGGTTCTCGCCGGGCTCGAAGTAGCCGTGGGCCCGGCGCCACTTCTCGAAGAAGGGCTCCATATCGACCGCGAGATCCTTCACCACCGGCAGGTTGCGGAGGGGCTCGAGGGTCAGCACCCCGTCCGGCGCGACCGCGGCCACGCGGGTGCGGCAGGTCCAGCGCGGGCGCCCGTTCACCGTCATGCCGCAGGAGCCGCACATGCCGACCCGGCAGGCGAACCGGTAGGCGAGAGTGGGATCCTGCTCGCGCTGGATCTCGGTGACGACGTCGAGCACGGTCTGGTTGGCCCGGCGCGGCACCGTGAAGGCCGCGACTGTCGCACCCCGCCGGATGTGGACCTGCAGCGACGCACTCGCCCCGTGCGCGGCGGCGTGATCCACGGCCGCCGTCACCGGGTGGCCTCCTTCGGCGCGCCGCCGGCACTGGCCGGCGCGGGGAAGAACAGCTCATCCTCGCCGGCGGCGGTGGCGGAGACCAGCCCGGCCCGGTTCATGTAGGCGAGGTAGTCGAGCATGCGCTGCGGCTTGGTCGTCCAGGCGTTCTGCGGCGCGCGGATGAGGGCGACGGCCTCGTCCTGCGAGATCTTCGACCCCTCCGCCCTGATCCAGAGCGCCGCGGCCCGGGCCGGGTCGTCGCGGATCAGCGTCAGGCTCTCCTCCAGCGCCGCCCGGAAGGCCGCCGTGACCGTGGGGTTGGCCGTGACGAAGCGGCTGGAGGCCCAGACGAGGTTGAAGGTGTGGGGGCCGCCCATCACGTCGTAGCTGTCGAGCACCTTGCGGGCCCGCGGGTCCTTCAGCTCCATCTCCTGGAAGGGCGGCGAGCCGAAATGCGCGGTGATCTCGGAGCGGCCACCCATCAGGGCGGTCTGGGCGTCCGGATGCCCCATCGAGACGGTGAGCGCGTCGAGCTTGCCCTGCTGGCCGGGCCCGAACGCCTTCTCGGCGGCCATCTGCAGGGTGATCGCCTGGATCGAGGTCTTGGCGGTCGGCAGCGCGATCTTATCCTGCGGGCCGAAATCCGTGATCGACCTGACCCCGGGATTGGTGGTCACCAGCCAGAGCGGCATCGCGTTCAGCGCCGCCACGCCCTTGACCTTGAGGTTGCCCTGCGTCCGGCCCCAGATCGTGAGGAACGGGCCGACGCCGCCGGACGCGAGATCGAGGTTGCCGGAAAGAAGGGCCTCGTTCATTCCCGAGCCGCCCGTGAAGCGCAGCCACTCGGCCTTGACGTCGAGGCCACGCTGCTTGGCCTGCTTCTCGAGCAGACCCTCCTCCTCCATCACGGTCAGGGGCAGGTAGGAGATCCCGAACTGCTTGGCGAGCCGAACGGTCGAGACTTCGGCCCGGGCGGCGCCGAGTGCCCCCCACAGCGCCGCGACCGTCCCGACGAGCCGGATGATGCTCCGTGCCGTCATGGCGCTCCTCACCTGTCTGTGCGCCGATCTTGCGAGTTCTGCGACTTCGTCGGCGTCGGAATGAGGATACGCCGCGGAGGAAGACTGTCAACACTCATGTGTCATATATATAATCGGTATGCCGAGCTGCCGTTGGCCATACCGTGACGCCCCGCGCGCGACGGGACCAGGGTAGGTGTCAGGGTTCCACCCGTTCGTGCCCGCGCCGGCATCGCGTTGGCGCCAACGTGACCGTCGTCAGACCCGGCCTGCGTCCCGAGGCGTCTCCCCACGGGCAGCGGCAGCGCGCTCAGTTTTGAGATCATTTATAAGACTTTGCCGGATGCGCGCGTTGCGGCCAGCCGCCGCGACGTCGCTCAGGACATGGCAGGCCGGGATGCGGCCCGCAGCCGTCACCGCGCCGCCCGAGCCGGCGGAAGCCGGATCCGCCCGCGTCAGAATTCCAGAGGCCGGAGCCCGGTCGACGGGGCCTCCGCCGCCAGGCCGCAGCTGTGGTCCTGCAGGACCTCGCCGTTGGACGCCCGGCCGAAGCGGCTGGTCACTAGGCCGTCCAGGAGCACGAAGCCCGGCTTCCCGCCCGGGAATTCGGCCCCCACGACAGCCAGCGCGTGCTCGCCCATGGCCGAGCGCGCGCCCTCGACGCGCGCCAGCAGGTCGAACGGGTCCGCGGTGCCGAGATCGTCGCCGAGCACGCGCATCGCCCTGTACGGGCGACCGACCAGCGGCTCGGCCAGGGGCGCCCAGCGATCACCGATCGCGGGCGCGAGGCGGCGAAGAGCGTCGCGGACGTCCCGGCGGACGCAGTCGATGTGGATGTGCAGCTGCCCCTGACTCCGCCGCAGCCGGGAGTTGACCGCGAGGCTGACGTCGCGCCGGTCGAGCGGATGTCCGAGGCGGTCCGCCACGAAGGTTCGGGCGCGCCACGCCTTGGCGAAGTAGTTCGTCGTCCCGGGCTGGAGGAGCACGGGGCTCTCGATGCCGGTGATGCGCGCCGTCGGGATCAGGAGGAACTGCGCCCGCCCGCGGCGGTCTTTGAGGATGGCGTATCCCTTCTCGACCCCGCCCTCCAGGTCGACCAAGCTGCACGGTGCGGGACCCTGTCCGCGCATCTCGTGGGGGACGCACGCGCCGTGCACGATCGCCCACAGGGCTCCGCCGTTTCCGAGGAGGTCGGGCACGACGGCGACGGCCAGCCAGATCGAGGTCGCCGCGAGGACGATCAGGGTGCCCAGCGATCTCCGCGACAGCCCGGTCCTCGCACGACCCGTCGAACCGCGCGGTGACGCGGTGCCCGCTCGGCCGCGGACGGCGTCACGCACCTGCCGGGTTAGCCCGACCGCGACTCTGCGCAAACCCATGACGTGACCCGGTGTCCGGTTGCCGCGCGAAGCGTCGGGTTCGCCGACGCCCGGATTGTCCTACAGATCGCCCGCGGCCGGAGCGACCTCTGTCCCGCTACGGATGCAACGTCGGGCAGATCGTGCCGACGGCGGGTGCCAGTGCTGTCGGTCACCGGGTCGAGCCGGACCCGGATCGGCGGCGTTGCCGGTTCCGGCGCTGGACGCAGTGACGCTGCGGCGCTTTTCGTGCTCCGGATCCCGCGCGGCCGCTTCCCGGACGGCTATCCGGTGGGCCATGCCTTGAGAGGCCTCGTCAGCGACGCCGAACTGGGACATGCCTCTCCACATCCCGATGCCGGTGCTGCGAGCGCCCGCAACCTAGCAGGCGGCGCTCCGCCGGGATCGCGGCGAGAACGACAGGGGCGGGATGAACCGGGCGTTCGAGGGCCTGCTCGACGCGCTCTTCCGTAGCCGGGAGCCCGGCGACCGCTGAGACAGACCGGACGGCCGGGGGAACCCAGGCCGCCCTCGCGAGGAGACGACCATGACCGACGAACCGCACGGCCTCGACCGCGGCCTGACCAATTACGGCGACCGCGACTTCGCCCGCTACCTGCGCCGCTCTTTCGCGCGATCGATGGGCATCTCGGTCGGCCTCCTGAACAAGCCGGTGGTCGGGATCGCCATGACGCCGTCGGGCTTCAACAACTGCCACCGGGGCATGCCCGAGCTGGTCGAGGCCGTCTCCCGCGGCGTGCTGGCGGCCGGCGCCCTGCCGCGGCCGTTCCCGACCGTGTCGCTCGGCGAGGTTTTCCTCAACCCGACCAGCATGATGTACCGCAACCTCATGGCCATGGACACCGAGGAGATGATCGGGGCCCAGCCGATGGACGCGGTGGTGCTGATCGGCGGCTGCGACAAGACCGTGCCGGCGCAGCTCATGGGCGCGGCCTCCGCCGACCTGCCGGCGGTCCAGCTCGTCACCGGCCCCATGTCCACCGGCCGCCACAGGGGCCAGCGGCTCGGCGCCTGCACGGATTGCCGGGGCTTCTGGGCCAAGTACCGGGCCGGCACCGTCGACGCCGAGGAGATCGCCGAGGTCGAGGGCCGGCTGTCGGTCACGGCCGGCACCTGCGCGGTGATGGGGACGGCCTCGACCATGGCGTGTATCGCGGAGGCGCTGGGCATGTCGTTGCCCGGCACCGCGGCGATCCCGGCGGTGCATTCCGACCGGCTGGTGGCCGCCGAGGAGACCGGCCGCGCGGCGGTGCGGCTGATCCAGTCGAAGATCCGGCCCTCTCAGGTGATCACGCAGAAATCGGTCGAGAACGCGATCCGCGTGCTGATGGCGGTGTCGGGCTCGACCAACGCCATCGTGCACCTCACCGCCATCGCCGGGCGGCTCGGCATCCGGATCTCGCCCGAGCGCTTCAATCAGATCTCCGACGAGACGCCGGTGCTGGTCGATCTGAAGCCCGTGGGCCAGGGCTACATGGAGGATTTCCACGCCGCCGGCGGCATGGGGGCGCTCCTGCGCGAGTTGCGCCCGCTCCTCCACCTCGACACCGTGGACGTGGAGGGCCGCACGCTGGCCGAGCGGCTCGACGAGCCCGCCGGCTGGGTCGACCGCGCGGTGATCCGCACCGCCCAGGATCCCGTATCGCCGGTCGGCGGCCTCGTGGCTTTGTCCGGCAGCCTCGCGCCGGACGGGGCGATCTTCAAGCGCGCGGCGGCGACGCCCGAGCTGTTCGAGTCGGAGGGCCGGGCGGTGGTGTTCACCGGCCTGGAGGATCTGGCGGCGCGTATCGACGATCCCGAGCTCGACGTGGCGCCCGGCGACATCCTCGTCCTGCAGAATGCCGGACCGCACGCGGCGGGCATGCCGGAGGCCGGCTACCTGCCGATCCCCAAGAAGCTCGCGCAGGCGGGGGTGAAGGACATGGTGCGCATCTCCGATGCGCGCATGTCCGGCACGGCCTTCGGGTCGATCGTCCTGCACGTGGCGCCCGAGGCCGCTCTCGGCGGGCCGCTGGCGGCGGTGCGCGACGGCGACCGCATCCGCCTGTCGATCACGGACAAAAGCGTCGATCTCCTGGTCGCGGAGGACGAGATCGCCCGCCGGCTCGCCGACCACCGGCCGCCGCCGGTCCCGACCCGGGGCTACAAGGCGCTCTACCGGCGCAGCGTCACGCAGGCCCCGGAGGGCTGCGATTTCGACTTCCTCGCCAAGGCCGAAGGCTGACGGCCCGGGCCGTCCTGTCCGGGTGCATCGGACGACCCTGTCGGACGCCGTCGACCCGTACCCGCGGCCGCGCCGCGCGCCGACCTCTGCGGCGGCGTCGGGA
>NZ_MLCA01000017.1:339493-353874 GCF_036441375.1 Methylobacterium oryzae | reverse complement strand
TCGCGAGGTGTCCGCCGATGCCGCGCCGAGGATGTGAGACCGGGACGCCGCATGGCCGCGACTCTGGAACTGGATGGCCTGAACGAACTGCGCGACGCGCTGATCGAGGAGCGGCAGATCATCGTCGCGTCGGTGCGCAAGCTGCGCGACCGTTCCGGGCACCGCTCACGGAGGCCGAGCGCGCCAAGCGCCGGCCGGAGCGCCTCGACCCGCGCGGCCGCGCGCTCCTCGACCGCTGGGGCTACCCGTACGTGTTCGAGGCCTTCCGCTTCCACATGACCCTGACCGACGCCATGCCGGAGACGGAGCGCGACCCCTGGCACCGGCGCCTGTCCGCGGCCTACGCCGCCGCGGGGCCGGAGCCCCTGCGGATCGACGCCGTCAGCCTCCTCACCCAGGACGGGTCGGGGCCGTTCCGGCTCCTGGCGCGCCTGCCCTTCGGAGATGCCCGTGGTTGACCGCCCCCTCGGCCTCGAACCCGCGCTCGATCCGAGCGCCCGGGTCGTCGACAGTCGCCTCGGCCGCTACACCGAGGTCGGCGCCCGCACCCGCCTGACCGAGACAACCCTCGACGACTATTCCTACATCGGCCAGGACGGCGAGGTGATCTACACCGCGATCGGCAAGTTCTGCTCGATCGCCGCCAGCGTGCGGATCAACCCCGGCAACCACCCGATGGAGCGCGCCTCCCAGGCGCACTTCACCTACCGGGCGCAGGCCTACTGGCCCGAGGAATCGGACGAGCCCGCCTTCTTCGACCGGCGCCGGGCGAGCCCGGTGGCGATCGGCCACGATGTCTGGATCGGCCACGGCGTCGTCGTCCTGCCCGGGCGCACGATCGGCACCGGCGCGGTGGTGGGGGCGGGCGCGATCGTCACCCGCGACGTCGAACCCTACACGATCGTGGTCGGCAATCCCGCCAGGCCGGTCCGGCGCCGCTTTCCCGAGGCGGTCGCCGCGCGCCTGGCGGCCCTCGCCTGGTGGGACTGGGACCACGAGCGCCTGCGCCGCGCGCTGCCGGATTTCCGCGGCCTGCCCATCGAAGCATTCCTGGAGCGGCACGAAGATTAAGTCGGCTATCGATAAAACCAAGATGCTGCGCCGGCAAATATAATCGTCCCGAATACGTCATCCAATCGTCGTCAAACCGGCGTCTACGTGCGCCCACTCCGCGGCGGATGGTTGCATGCTGGTTATCGAGGATCTCACGCGCCAGTACGGCGACCGGCGCGCCGTCGACGGCGTGTCGCTCCGGATCGAGCCCGGCAGCTTCGTCGGGGTGATCGGCCGGTCCGGTGCCGGCAAGTCCACGCTGCTGCGCCTCATCAACCGGCTGGCGGATCCGAGTTCGGGGCGCATCCTCCACGACGGCCGCGAGGTGACGACCCTGCGCGGCCGCCCCCTGCGCGAGTGGCGCACCCGCTGCGCCATGATCTTCCAGCAGTTCAACCTCGTCGGCCGGCTCGACGTCATGACCAACGTGCTGATGGGACGCCTGAGCCACGTGCCGACCCACCGCGCCCTGCTCAGGCAATGGTCCGCCGAGGACCGGGCCATGGCCCTCGCCGCCCTGGAGAGCTTCGACATGGGCGAGTTCGCCGGCCAGCGGGCCGACGGCCTCTCGGGCGGGCAGCAGCAGCGCGTCGCCATCGCCCGCGCCCTCGTGCAGGAGCCCGAGATCCTGCTCGCCGACGAGCCGGTCGCCTCCCTCGACCCGCGCAACACCCGGCTCGTGATGGACGCGCTCGCCGACGTGAACCGGCGCTACGGCATCACGGTGCTGTGCAACCTGCACTCCCTCGATCTCGCCCGCGCCTACTGCGACCGCCTCGTGGGCCTCGCGGCCGGGCGGGTCGTGTTCGAGGGCGGCCCCTTCGACCTCACCGAGGACGTGGCGCGCCGGCTCTACGGCCTGGAGGCCGGCGAGGTGCTGGACGATTCCGCGCAGCGCGAGGCGGAGCAGCGGGCCGCGATGCCGGGCCGGCCCGGTCTCGTGCCGGCGCGGCCGGTCCGCGAGGCCGCCCTCGGCGCCTGATCCGGGCCCCGGGCCCCAACAAGCACTGCCAACGCGCACCGCCTCGGAAACGCCCGACCGGCCTCCGGCCGGCCGAACCTCGCCGACACCACGAAGGACGACCCGATGATCACCCGACGCACCCTCGCCGCCGCCGCCGCGGCCCTCGCCCTCCTCGGCCTGCCGGCCGCCGCCCAGGACTGGAAGGCCCAGTATCCGGAACTGACGCTCGGCGTGATCCCGGCCGAGAACGCCTCGGGCACCGCCGACCGCTGGGCGCCGCTCACCGCCTACCTGACCAAGAGCCTCGGCGTGCCGGTGAAGCTGCGGGTGGCGAGCGACTACGCCGCCGTGATCGAGGGCCAGCGCGCCGGCAACATCCAGATCGCGTGGTACGGGCCGGCCTCGTTCGCCCGGGCCGTGATGACCGGCGTGAAGATCGAGCCGATCGTCAACCAGAAGCACGAGACCGGCGCCTCGGGCTACTATTCGGTGGTCTACGTGCTGGCCTCCAGCCCCTACAAGACCGTCGAGGACCTCAAGGGCAAGAACCTCGCGCTGGTCGATCCGAACTCGACCTCCGGCAACCAGGCGCCGCGCTTCTTCCTGAAGCGGGCGGGCTACGACGTCGAGAAGTTCTTCGGCAAGACCTTCTACGCGGGCAGCCACGAGAACGCCGTGCTGGCGCTCACCCAGGGCACGGCCGACGCCGCCGCCAACCTGTGGAATTCCGAGACCGACACGATGGTCACCCGCATGGCCGCCAAGGGCATGCTGAAGAAGCCCGACGGCACGCCGATGCAGCAGTCGGACTTCCGCGTCGTGTTCAAGTCCGACTTCCTGCCGGAGGGCCCGTTCGCCATGCTGGCGAGCCTGCCGGACGACCTGAAGGCCAAGATCCGCGACGCCTTCGTGGCCCTGCCGAAGGCCGACAAGGCCGCGTTCGACCGGCTCTCCGACGGCAAGGACCAGGATCTCACGCCGGTGACCCTCAAGGATTACCAGCCGATCATCGACATGCTGCGGTTCAACGACGAGCAGCGCCGGAAGTCCTGATCCGGAGCCGCCCGCCTTGCGCGGTCTGACACCCCTGTCGCCGGAGCGGGCAGCCGCCCTCTCCGGCCTCTACGCGGCGGCGACCGGCGAGGCCCGCCGCCGCACGCTGGCGGGCTTCGCCCTGGTGGCGGCGCTCGCCGTGGTCGCCGGCCTGATCGCCGAGGTGCGGCCGCTGGTCTTCGCCGAGAATATCGGCAGGTTCACCGCCTACATCCAGCAGATCCTGCCGCCGATCAGCCTCGAGCACCCGCTCGAGGACGTCCGCGCCTGGTACTGGGGCCTGCCCAGATGGCTGGGCCTGCTGGGCGAGACCCTGCTCATGGCCTATCTCGGGACGCTGCTCGGGGGGCTGGCGGGCTTCGCCCTCAGCTTCGTGGCCGCCGCCAACCTCGTGCGGTCGCGCGTGCTGCGCCTCGGCGCGAAGCGCCTCCTGGAACTGTGCCGCACCGTCCCCGAGGTGGTGTTCGCGCTGATCTTCGTGATCGCCTTCGGGCTCGGCCCGATGGTCGGCGTGCTCGCCATCGCGATCCACACCACGGGGGCGCTGGGCAAGCTGTTCTCCGAGGTGGTCGAGAACATCGACATGCGGCCCGTCGAGGGCCTGTCGGCCTCGGGCGCGACCTGGGTCCAGACGGTGCGCTTCGCGGTGCTGCCGCAGGTCCTGTCGAACTTCGCCTCCTACGCGCTGCTGCGCTTCGAGATCAACGTGCGCGGGGCCGGGGTGATGGGCTTCGTCGGGGCCGGCGGCATCGGCCAGGAATTCCTCGTGGCGATCCGAAACTTCTACTACGCGGACGTGAGCGCGATCCTCGTGCTGATCATCCTGACCGTGTTCTGCATCGACCTCGCCACCGAGCGGGTCCGCCACCGCCTGATCGGCGCGGAGCAGGCCCGATGAGCGCGCGCCCCGAGACCCTGCGGGCGGCGGCCCGGGCCGACCTCGGCCGCCTGCGCGCGCGCTACCCCGCGCAGTTCCGCACCGACTGGCCGGGGCGGGCGCGGCTCGCCGCCCTGCTCGTCGTCCTGGTGGGGCTCGCGGCGCTCGGCTACTGGCGCCTCGACTTCTCGGCGGCGCGGATCCTCCACGGGCTCGGGCGGCTCGGCACCTTCGCGGTGCTGATGCTGCCGCCATCGCCGGAGGGCCAGTTCTGGACCTTCCTGCACGCGCTGGGCGAGACCCTCGGCATCGCCTTCCTGGGCACGCTGACGGCGGCGATCCTCGCCTTCCCGGTGGCGTTCCTGGCGGCGCGGAACGTCGTGCCCAACCCGTTCGCGCGGTTCGCGGTCCGCCGCGGCCTCGACGTGATGCGCTCGGTCGACGTGCTGATCTGGGCGCTGATCTGGATCAACGTCGTCGGGCTGGGCCCGTTCGCCGGGGCGCTCGCGATCGCGTGCTCGGATTTCGGCGCGCTCGGCAAGCTGTTCTCGGAGGCGGTGGAGACCTGCGACAGGCGCGCCGGCGAGGGCGTCGTCGCCTCGGGCGGCTCCGCGCTCCACCGCATCCGCTTCGGGCTGATCCCCGGGGTGCTGCCGGTGCTGGCGAGCCAAGTCCTGTACTTCTTCGAGTCGAATACCCGCTCGGCGACGATCATCGGCATCGTCGGCGCGGGCGGCATCGGCCAGTACCTCACCGAGCTGATCCGCGTGCTGGAGCTGCAGCAGGCCGCCTTCCTGGTGCTGATGATCCTCGTCACCGTGGCGGCGATCGACTGGGTCTCGACCCGCCTGCGCCGGGCGATCATCGGACCCGCGGCGCGCTGACGGAGTGCCGAGGTCGTCGCGCGGCTGCCGCGCGGCCGCCGCGTCACCCCCCGATCACCAGCTCCACGCGGTCGGCGGCGAACAGGGTGCGGTTCGCCTGGATCGGCACGCCGGCGGGATCGATGTTGACGCTCGACACCACCAGCACGACCCGCCCCGGCGCGATGTCGAGGCGCTGCGCCTCCGCGGGATCCGCGGGGCGGGCCCGGATCCGCGTCGAGAGCCGGGTGTAGTCGTGGACGCCGCAGGTCGCGAAGGCCCGGGTGATCGAGCCGCGCGCCGCGTAGGCCTCGGCGAAACCCGCGAAGCGCGGCAGCGGCAGCCAGGTCAGCGCCGTCGAGAGCGGGGCGCCGTCCGCCCGGTGGACCGTCAGCAGCTCCAGGATCGGCGCGCCGGGGGCGAGGGCCAGGGACGCCGCCTGCTCGGTCCCGGCCGGGACCGTGGTCGCCGCGACGAGGTCGCCCCAGGCCTCGCGCCCGGCCCCGGCGACGATCTCGGAGAAGCGCGTCCGCGGCCCGATCGGGTAGGCGAGCGGCGCCTCCTCCACGAAGGTGCCGCGGCCCTGGCTGGCGCGCACGAGCCCGCCCTCCGCGAGGGCCGCGAGGGCGCGCCGCACCGTGTGCCGGTTCACCGCGAACCGCGCCGCCAGGGCGGCCTCGGCGGGGAGTTGCTGTCCCGGCGCGTAGCGCCCCGCCGTGATCTCGGCCGTCAGCGCGTCGGCGATCTGCCGCCACGCCGTCAGCCCCTCACCCCGGACGAGGCCGGCCGCCTGCTCCCGCGCATCCATCCTGTCATCCAAACTTCATTTGTGCGGCGCACGCCAGTTGTCTATACACCTATACAACCGAGCGACGAAGGGATTCGCGATGACGACGACCGCGAGAGATCCGGGATCCGAGGGCGACACCGCGGCGCGCCAGGCCGTCATGGCCCTCTGTGCCGAGGCGAGCCGCGCGGATCTGGAGGCGGCGCTGTCGGGCCTCGACGCGCCCGCGGCCGCGGACCTGCGGCCGCCGGAGACCGGCCTCGTGATGGCTTCGGGCCGGATCGGCGGCGACGGGCGGCCATTCAATCTCGGCGAGGTCAGCGTGACCCGGGCCGCGATCCGCCTCGCGGACGGCCCGGCCGGCTTCGCCTACCATCTCGGCCGCGACCGCGCGAAGGCGCGGCTCGCCGCGATTCTCGACGCTCTCTGGCAGGATCCGGACCGGCGCGCCCGGGTCGAGGCGGCCCTGGAGCCCGCCGCCCGGCGGCTCGCGGCCTCCCGGGATCGGGCCGCCCGGCGCACGGCCGCCACCCGGGTCGACTTCCTGACCCTCGCCCGCGGAGAGGATTGAGCATGCTCGCCCCAGGCTTCGCCGACCCGGTCCACGACGCGCAGGACACGTTCCGGGCCGTGATGGACGCCCTCGCCCGCCCCGGCCGCGTCCGGCCCCTCGCGCCGGGCCTCGCGCCGCCCGCGCCGCTGACGCCGGAACTGGCCNGCCGCCACCCGGGTCGACATCCTGACCCTCGCCCGCGGAGAGGATTGAGCATGCTCGCCCCAGGCTTCGCCGACCCGGTCCACGACGCGCAGGACACGTTCCGGGCCGTGATGGACGCCCTCGCCCGCCCCGGCCGCGTCCGGCCCCTCGCGCCGGGCCTCGCGCCGCCCGCGCCGCTGACGCCGGAACTGGCCGCCGTCGCGCTGACGCTCACCGACGCCGACACGCCGGTCTGGCTCGATCCGGCCCTCGCCGCGGCGCCGGAGGTTGCGGAATACCTGCGCTTCCACACCGGCGCGCCGCTCACCGGCGACCCGGCCGCGGCGGCCTTCGCGCTGGTCAGCGACCCCGCGCGCTGCCCGCCGCTGGCCCGGTTCGCCCCCGGGACGCCGGCCTATCCCGACACCGCCACGACCCTGGTGCTCGCCCTCGACGCGCTCGCGGAGGGGGAGGGGCTGTACCTGTCCGGCCCGGGCATCCGGGGCACCGCCCGGATCGCGCCGGCGCCCCTGCCGGACGGCTTCGCGGCGCAGCTCGCGGAGAACCGCGCGGGCTTCCCCCTCGGCGTCGACCTGATCCTCACCGCGCCCGGCCGCGTGGCCGGTCTGCCGCGCTCCACGACGGTCACGGAGGCCTGACCCATGTACGTGGCCGTGAAGGGCGGCGAGGCCGCCATCGACAACGCCCACCGGCTCCTCGCCGAGGCCCGCCGCGGCGACCCCGCATTGCCGGAGCTCTCCGTGGCGCAGATCCGCGCCCAGATGGCGCTGCTCGTCGACCGCGTCATGACCGAGGGCTCGCTCTACGATCCGGACCTCGCGGCTTTGGCGCTCAAGCAGGCGCGCGGCGACGTGGTCGAGGCGGTGTTCCTGGTCCGCGCCTACCGGACCACGCTGCCGCGCTTCGGCGCCTCCGCGCCGGTCGACACCGGTGCCATGGCGGTCGAGCGCCGGATCTCCGCGACCTTCAAGGACCTGCCCGGCGGGCAGGTGCTGGGGCCGACCTTCGACTACACCCACCGGTTGGTCGACTTCGCGCTCGCCGCGGAATCCGAGTGCCAGCCCGCCGCCGAGGCCGTGCCGCGCGCCGACGCCGGCACCTGCCCGCGGGTCACCGACCTGCTGGCCCAGGACGGCCTGATCGAGCCTTCGCCCCCGGACGACGGCGCGCCTGCGGGCGACCTCACCCGCGAGCCGGTGGATTACCCCGCCGACCGCGCCCTGCGCCTCCAGGCGCTGGCCCGGGGCGACGAAGGCTTCGTGCTCGGGCTCGCCTACTCGACGCAGCGCGGCTACGGCCGCACCCACCCGTTCGTCGGCGAGATCCGGGTCGGCGAGGTGGCCGTGGAGTTCGTGCCCGAGGAGCTGGGCTTCGCGGTGCCGCTCGGCCGGGTGCGGCTCACCGAGTGCCAGATGGTGAACCAGTTCAAGGGTTCGGGGGCGGCCCCGCCGCAATTCACCCGCGGCTACGGGCTGAGCTTCGGCCAGAGCGAGCGCAAGGCCATGGCGATGGCCCTGGTCGACCGGGCGCTGCGCGCGGAGGAGCTCGGCGAGCCGGTGGCGAGCCCGGCCCAGGACCAGGAATTCGTTCTGGCCCATTGCGACAGCCTCCAGGCGACCGGCTTCGTCGAGCACCTGAAGCTGCCCCACTACGTCGACTTCCAGGCCGAGCTGGAGCTGGTTCGCCGGCTACGTACCGAGTTCGAGCGGAAAGCCGACGCTGTCGAGATGCAGGAGGCCGCCGAATGAGCGCCGCGATCGCGCAGCGCCCGGAGAGCGAACCGGGCTACAACTTCGCCTATCTCGACGAGGGCACGAAGCGGATGATCCGCCGGGCCATCCTCAAGGCGATCGCGGTGCCGGGCTACCAGGTGCCCTTCGCCTCCCGCGAGATGCCGATGCCCTACGGCTGGGGCACCGGCGGCGTGCAGGTGACGGCCGCGATCCTCGGCCGGTCGGACGTGCTCAAGGTCATCGACCAGGGGGCCGACGACACCACCAACGCGGTCTCGATCCGCCGCTTCTTCGCCAAGACCTCCGGGGTGGCTACAACCACCCGCACCGCGGAGGCGACGGTGATCCAGACCCGCCACCGCATCCCCGAGACGCCGCTCACCGAGGGCCAGACCCTGGTCTACCAGGTGCCGATCCCCGAGCCCCTGCGCTTCCTCGAGCCCCGCGAGACCGAGACCCGCCAGCTCCACGCGCTGGCCGAGTACGGCGCCATGCACGTGAAGCTCTACGAGGATATCAGCCGCCACGGCCACATCGCCACCACCTACGCGTACCCGGTGGAGGTGGCAGGCCGCTACGTGATGGACCCGTCGCCGACGCCGAAATTCGACAACCCCAAGATGGACGATTGCCCGGCGCTACAGCTTTTCGGCGCGGGCCGCGAGCGGCGGATCTACGCGGTGCCGCCCTACACGCGGGTGCGCAGCCTCGACTTCGAGGACCACCCGTTCCGGGTGCAGCACTTCGACCAGCCCTGCGCCCTGTGCGGCGCCGAGGGCGTCTATCTCGACGAGATGCTGCTCGACGATGCCGGAAGGCGGATGTTCGTGTGCTCGGACACCGACCATTGCGAGGGGCGCCGCGCGGACGGCCATGTCGGCACGGGGGACGCGGCATGAGCGACCTCACGGTCCGCCGGGCCGCGAAGTCCGACCTCCCGGCCGTCCTCGAACTCTACGCCGAGCTGAACGGCGGGCGGGTGGCGACCCTCGAGCAGGCCGGGGCGCTCCTCGACCGGCTCGCGGCCTATCCCGATTACGGGCTCTACGTGGCCGAACGCGACGGCGCGGTCGCCGGCACCTTCTGCCTCGTCATCCTCGACAACATCGCCCACTGGGGCACACCCTCGGCCCTCGTCGAGAGCGTCGTGGTCGCGTCCCGGCACCGCGGCGGCGGTCTCGGCCGGGCGATGATGCGGGCGGCGGCCCGCCTCGCCGAGGCGCGGGGCTGCTACAAGCTCGCCCTGTCGTCGAACGTCGACGCCAAGCCGGCCCACGCCTTCTACGAGAGCCTCGGCTTCGAGCGCTACGGCTACAGCTTCCGCCTCGATCCCCCCTTCCTGCCCGACGCCGCGGAGGCGACCCGATGAGCGAAAACCTGCTTCAGGTCCGCGGCCTGACCAAGCGCTACGGCACCCGCCTCGCCTGCGCCGACGTGTCGTTCGACCTCGTGCCCGGCGAGGTGCTGGCGATCGTCGGCGAATCCGGCTCCGGTAAGTCGACGCTGCTCTCCCTCATCGCCACCGAGCTGGCCCCGGATTCCGGGACGGTCGCCTACCGGACGCGCGACGGCGCGCTGCGCGACCTCGGCACGCTGAGCGAGGCGGGGCGCCGGGCGCTGATGCGCACCGAGTGGGGGTTCGTCCGCCAGGACGCGGCCCAGGGCCTGCGCATGGCGGTCTCGGCCGGCGGCAATGTCGGCGAGCGGCTGATGGGGCTCGGGGAGCGCCATTACGGGCGGATCCGCGCCCAGGCCCTCGACTGGCTCGGCCGCGTCGAGATCGCCGCCGACCGGATCGACGACCCGCCGACGCGGTTCTCCGGCGGCATGCGCCAGCGCCTGCAGATCGCCCGGAACCTCGTCACCGGTCCCCGCCTCGTGCTGATGGACGAGCCGACGTCGGGCCTCGACGTCTCGGTCCAGGCCCGGCTCCTCGACCTGATCCGCCGGCTCTCGGCCGAGCTGGGGCTCGCGGTGATCATCGTCACCCACGACCTCGCGGTGGCGCGGCTCCTCTCGCACCGGATCATGGTCATGCGCGCCGGCCGGGTGATCGAGACCGGCCTCACCGACCGGGTGCTCGACGATCCCGAGCACGCCTACACCCAGCTCCTCGTCGCCTCGGTGCTCGCCGCATGACCGCGCTCCTGACCTTCGAGAACGTCGCCAAGAGCTTCACCCTGCACCTGCGCGGCGGCGTCGTGCTGCCGGTGGTGGGCGGCGCGAGCCTGTCCGTGGAGCCCGGCGAGTGCGTGGTGCTCGGCGGCCCGTCCGGCGCGGGAAAATCCTCGCTGCTGAAGATGGCCTACGGCAATTACCGCTGCGACGGCGGCGCGATCCTGGTCCGCGACGGCGACACGGTCGTGGACGTCGTCCGGGCCGATCCGCGGGCGGTGCTGGCGCTGCGGGCGCGAGTCATCGCCTACGTGTCGCAGTTCCTGCGGGTGATCCCGCGGGTCCCGGCCCTCGACGTCGTCGAGGCCGCCGGCCGCGACGGCGGCCTGTCCGAGGAGGCGGCGCGCGGGCGTGCCAGGGACCTGCTCGCCCGGCTCAACCTGCCCGAGCGGCTCTGGAGCCTGCCGCCCGCGACCTTCTCGGGGGGCGAGCAGCAGCGGGTCAACATCGCCCGGGGCCTGATTGCCGACCGGCCGCTGCTGCTCCTCGACGAGCCCACGGCGTCCCTCGACGCGCAGAACCGCGCCGTGGTCGCCGACCTCGTGCGGGAGAAGCTCCGGGGCGGGGCCGGCGTGCTCGGCATCTTCCACGACAGCGCCATGCGCGACGCTGTGGCGACCCGGGTGGTCGATGTCACCCGCTTCGCGCCGCGAGCCCGGGCAGCCTGAGGATCTTCACGATGGACGACTTCATCCTCGAGAACGCGACCCTGGTCCTGCCGGACCGGGTGCAGCGCGGCTGGCTCGCGGTCTCGGACGGGGCGATCGCCGAGATCGGCGAGGGGCGCCCGCCCGCGCGCGGCCTCGATCTCGGCGGCGACCACCTGATCCCCGGCCTGATCGAGCTGCACACCGACCACCTGGAGAGCCATTTCGCGCCGCGCCCGAAGGTGCGCTGGCACCCCCTCGGCGCCGTGCTCGCCTACGACGCGCAGATCACCGCCTCGGGCATCACGACGGTGTTCGACTCGCTCCGCGCCGGCAGCGATCCGGACGGCAGCGGCCTCGGCTCCGAGCTGGAGCAGCTCGCCGGCGCCATCGCCACCGCGCGCGCCGGAGACCTGTTCCGGGCCGAGCACTTCACGCACCTGCGCTGCGAGTTGCCCTCCCTGGACGTGCTCGACACGGTGGCGGCCTTCACGGCCCGCTACCCGGTGGGGCTGATCTCGCTGATGGACCACACGCCCGGCCAGCGGCAATTCCGCGACATGGAGAAGTACTACACCTACGCCACCCGCGGCGGCCGGCCCATGGAGGAGATCCGCGCCAACACCGAGCGCAAGATCCGCGACGGAAAGGCGCTGAACGCGAAGAACCGGCCGGCCCTGGTCCAGTTCGCCCGCGAGATGGGCATCCCGCTCGCGAGCCACGACGACACCACCCTGGACGATGTCGACCTCGCGGTCGGCGAGGGCGTCCGGCTGGCCGAGTTTCCGACCACCCTGGCGGCGGCCGAGGCCGCGCACCGGCAGGGCATCACCGTGATGATGGGGGCGCCGAACCTGATCCGCGGCGGCTCGCATTCCGGCAACGTCGCCGCGCTGGCGCTGGCCGAGGCCGGGCACCTCGATATCCTCTCGTCGGATTACGTGCCGGCGAGCCTGCTGATGGCGGCCTTCCTGCTGCCCGAGCAGGCGCCCGCGATCACGCTGCCCGAGGCGCTCGCCACCGTCACGGCGAACCCCGCCCGCGCCACCGGCCTGACCGATCGCGGCGCCCTGGCGCCCGGGCTGCGGGCCGACCTCGTGCGCGTGCAGCGGGCCGAGGGGGTGCCGGTGGTCCGCGAGGTCTGGCGCGCCGGCGGGCGGGTCGCCTGATGCCGGGCTGCCTCGTCCTCGTCGTCGGCCCGAGCGGGGCCGGCAAGGACACGCTGCTCCGGCTCGCCCGGGCGGCCCTGGCCGACGACCCGCGCTACGTCTTCCCGCGCCGCCTCGTCACCCGGCCGCCCTCGGCCGACGAGGACAACGACGAGATCGACGAGGCCGCCTTCGCCGAGGGCCGCGGGGCCGGCCGCTTCACCCTGAGCTGGCGCGCCCACGGTCTCGGCTACGCGCTCCCGGAGACGGTCGGCCGGCGCGTCGCCGACGGTCACGTGGTGGTCTGCAACGTCTCGCGCCGCGTCGTCGCGGAGGCGCGGGCGGCGGGCCCGCGGGTGAGCGTCGTCGCGGTCACGGCGCCGCCCGAGGTGCTGGCGCACCGCATCGCCGCACGCGGCCGCGTGCAGGACGGCGATCTGGCCGCGCGTCTCGCCCGCGAAGGCGACGTCGCCGCGGACCTGACGATCCTCAATGACGGCGCCGCGGAGGAGGCGGCCGCGCGGCTGGTCGCGCATCTGCGCGCCTGCTGACGCGGTCCCCGCACGGCGGTCCAGGCGGCGCTGCCTGCTGGGCCACGAAAAAGGGCGGGCGCCGACACCGGCACCCGCCCTGATTGGTTTCGCCGGAGAGTCCCCGGCGCCGCCCGACTTAGATGCCGCCGAACTTGTAGTTGAAGCCGGCGCGAACGATGCTGCCCTCGGTGCGGAAGCGCGAGATGTACGCGCCGTTGCCCACGCCCGGGACCGCGCCGACGAGCACGTTCTGGCTGCCGAGGTCGTAGTGCAGGTACTCGGCCTTCACCGTGATGGCGTCGTACTTGATGCCGATGTAGCGGCCGAGCGCGAAGGTGTTCAGGAAGCTGTCGGTCGGCAGGGCGAACTCGATGCCGCCGCCGTAGGCGTAGCCGACCTTGAAGTCGTCGTAGCGGCCGGCGAACTGCAGGCGGCCGCCCGGGGTGAAGAAGTTGGCGTCGTGGAAGACGTTGCCGTAGGCGAGACCGCCCATGCCGTAGACCATCACGCGGTCGAAGGCGTAGCCGACGCGGCCGGTGAGGGTGCCGAGCCAGTCGAGGCTCTGGCGGAACTGGCTGATGTTCGGCGGGCCACCGGCGACGTTGCCGGTGCCGAGCACGACCCGGTTCTTGGTGATATCGGTCCAGTCGATGCTGTTGGCGAGACCGACGACGATGCCGGAGCCCGGCGTGAACTGGTAGTTGTAGCCGGCGGTGCCGCCGATGTTGGCGAAGCCGTCCTGGCTGGTCGAGGTCAGGAACGGGCGGCGGCCGAGGGCGACGTTGGTCGCGTTGCCGGGCTGGACGCCGACGGTCGTGATGCGCTCACGGTCGGTGAAGGTGTAGGCCGACTCGAGACCGGCGTAGAAGCCCGTCCAGGTGAAGACCGGCACCGGCGTGAAGACCGGCGGGGGCGCGGCGCGGCGCGGCAGGTCGGCGGCGGAGGCGGCCGTCGTGACCAGGGCCGTCGCGGCGGTGGCGAGGAGGAGCTTCTTCATCATGGCGGGGGGTCCGAGGTGACGCGTTGTTGTCCCCACTTAAGCTCGGCCGCACGGATCCCGCTATGCCCGCGATGCCACACTGTGGCTTCAAAGCGTCTCGGTTACTGTCTGTGACTGATGTTTCGGCGTTCAAGACTCGTCGCCGTGGCTTGACAGCCGGGCCGGTCGGCGGGCCCCCGCGCGTCGCGGAGCTTGATCCCTGGCGGCCGACCCTCTAAGCGGACCGCGTTTTTCGCCCCTGTCGGAACTTCGGGGCGGCTGACCAGGATTCGGGGCCCTTGCGTGGTCCCCGCCGCAGGAATGGGAATCATGGGCAAGGAAAAGTTCTCCCGCACCAAGCCGCACTGCAACATTGGCACGATCGGGCACGTTGACCACGGCAAGACGTCTCTGACGGCGGCGATCACGAAGGTTCTGGCCGAGACGGGCGGGGCGACGTTCACGGCCTACGACCAGATCGACAAGGCGCCTGAGGAGAAGGCGCGCGGGATCACGATCTCGACGGCGCACGTGGAGTACGAGACGCAGAACCGCCACTACGCGCACGTGGACTGCCCCGGCCACGCCGACTACGTGAAAAACATGATCACGGGTGCGGCGCAGATGGACGGCGCGATCCTGGTGGTGTCGGCGGCCGACGGCCCGATGCCGCAGACCCGCGAGCACATCCTGCTGGCCCGCCAGGTCGGCGTTCCGGCGCTGGTGGTGTTCCTCAACAAGGTCGACATGGTCGACGACGAGGAGCTGCTGGAGCTGGTCGAGCTGGAGGTGCGCGAGCTCCTGTCGAAGTACGACTTCCCCGGCGACGACATCCCGATCACCAAGGGCTC
>NZ_MLCA01000017.1:202708-339396 GCF_036441375.1 Methylobacterium oryzae | reverse complement strand
GAAGGTGGGCGAGGAAGTCGAGATCGTCGGCATCCGGGCGACCACCAAGACGACGGTGACGGGCGTCGAGATGTTCCGCAAGCTGCTCGACCAGGGCCARGCGGGCGACAACGTCGGCGTGCTCCTGCGCGGCACGAAGCGCGAGGACGTGGAGCGCGGCCAGGTCGTGTGCAAGCCGGGTTCGGTGAAGCCGCACTCGAAGTTCAAGGCCGAGGCGTACATCCTGACCAAGGAGGAGGGCGGCCGCCACACGCCTCGGCGGAGATCCGGCCCTGCGCCGCCGCGAGCGTCAGGCGGCAGGGCGGGACGGGCGCGACGTCGCCACAGAGCAGGGGCAGCGCGTCCCGGAGCGGCAGCAGGGCCGCGGAGGCGGTTCGGATCATCGCCGGAGCGATGCGTCATCCCGAGGTGATGATCAAGATTCGGCCTGTGCGCCGCCCCGGCGACGCCGCGCGCGCTGTATCCGCGCCCGGAAGGCGATCGATGATCGCCGGAGCCGCCGCGACAGGCCGGCCGGCGCTCCGCTATGGTGGGCGGCCCCTCCAGAGCCGAGCCCCGATGACCAGCTTCGCGCGGATCCTAGGCGTGATCGCCCTCCTGCTGCTCTGCGGCGTACCGGCCGGCGCGCAGATGCGCGGCCACGGTGGCCCGGTACGGGCGCTCGCCGTGACCGCCGACGGCCGCCTCGCCATCTCGGGCGGCTTCGACCAATCCGCCATCGTGTGGGCCATCGAGACCGGTGCCGCGCTGGGCGTGCTGCGCTTCCACGACGGCGCGGTGAACGCGGTCGCCGCGCTGCCGGACGGCCGTTTCGCCACGGCCTCCGAGGACGGGCGGATCGCCCTCTGGCGCCTGGGGCGCGCGGAGCCCGAACGGGTGCTGGAGGGCCATACGGGCCCGATCGTCGCGCTCGCGGTCTCGCCGGACGGCCTGTCGCTCGCCTCCGCCTCCTGGGACGGCACGGCGCGGATCTGGCCGCTCGCCGGAGGGGACAGCCGGCTGCTCGATCCGCATCGCGGCCCTGTGAACGCGGTGGCCTTCCTGCCCAGCGGCGCGCCGGTCACGGCCGGTGCCGACGGAGCGGTGCGGCTCTGGGCGGCAGAGGGCGCGTCCCAGGTCCTCGCCACCGCCCCCACAGGCCTCAACGCCGTCGCGGTCGCTCCGGACGGCGAGGTCGCGGTCGCCGGGGCAGACGCGATCCTCCGCGTCGTCCGCGCCGACGGAACGGTCCGGATCGCTGCCGAACTCGGCCCGAACCCTGTGATCGCCCTGGCCCTGTCTCCGGACGGAGCCAGGGTGGCTGCCGCGACGGCGGGCGGCACCATCGCGGTGGTCGACCGGGCGACGGGCCGGGTCCAGCTGCGACTCGTGGGGCCGGGCCTTCCGGTCTGGTCGCTCGCGTGGCGTCCGGACGGGGCCGAACTCCTCACGGGCGGCGGCGACCGCCTCGTCCGGCGCTGGGATGCGCGGAGCGGCGAACCGATCGGCGCGCTGATCATGCGGCGCCCGGCAGATCCCCTCGCGTCCAGGCAGGGCAGCCGGGGCGCCGAGGTGTTCGGGGCATGCGTCGCCTGCCACACGCTGACGCCCGACGAGGGCGTCAGGGCCGGGCCGACGCTGGCCGGCCTGTTCGGCCGCCGGATCGCCAGCGTGCCCGGTTACCGGTACTCGGATTCGCTGAAGCGGATGGATCTCGTCTGGACGCCCGAGACGGTCTCGCGGCTCTTCGAGATCGGCCCCGCCCGCTACACGCCCGGGACGAAGATGCCCGAGCAGACGATCGGCAGCGAAGCGGACCGCGCGGCGCTGATCGAGTTCCTCGAACGCGCCACCGCGCCCCGCTGAGGCGCCGGTCAGCCGCCCGCGCGCTCGCGTAGGTAATCCTCGGTCGTGCGGGGTTTGTCGCGTTCCGGCCCCGCGTGCGGATCGAAGCCCTGGTTCACCGCGACCTCGACGCGGCAATCCTCGCACATCGTCAGCGCGCGCAGGCGCGCCTCGCCGCCCGCCCCGCTGAACATCCAGTGCCGCTCGCGCAGCCGCTCGATGATGCGCTCGATCGTCGAGCGCGTGCCGAAGGGCTTGGCGCATTGCGTGCAGCAGAAGGGCTCCTCCTCCTTGACGATGCGCCGGGGCGCCGCCCAGGCCGCGAAATCCACCTGCGGACGCAAGGTGATGACGTCCTCGGGACAGGTCGCGGCGCAGAGGCCGCACTGCACGCAGAGGCTCTCCTCGAAGGCGAGAAGCGGCTGCTCGGCACTGTCGGAGAGTGCCTGGGTCGGACAGGCGCTCACGCAGGCCAGGCACAGGGTGCAGTCGGCGATCCGGAAATCGAGGCCTCCGAAGGGAGCCCCGGCCGCGAGCGGAACCCGGTCGACGGGGGCCGGTGCGGCGCCGTGCATGCTGCGGAAGGCGTGGCGCAGCACCTCGCGCTTGTTCCCCAGGAACAGCAGACCGGCCGGCACCGCGGCCTGCCGCGCCGGCGCGGCTTGCCGAAGGGCGGCGCCCAGGATGTCCGGGTCGTCGGTCTCGACGGTCTCGACCACGCGCCCGCCACCGTCCGCACCGTAGCCCAGCGTCTGCGCGAGCGTGTCCCCGAGGGTCAGGGTCCGGTACAGGGGTTCGAGGTCGTGCTTGGCCCGGGCCCGGACCAGGACCCGGATTCCGGCCGCGCCGTAGGCGAACAGGGCCGCGATCACCTCCGGTCCGATCTGCGTCACCTCGTTGACCTGCACCGGCAGCACGTGCGCGGGCAGGCCGTCGCCGTAGCGGCCGAGGGCGTCGATGAGCGGCTCGCCGTGGTCGCCGTCGTGGAACAGGATGAGGGCGTTCTGCCCGCCCGCCATCCGGTAGGCGCGCATCAGGCTGCGCAGCCGGCGCATCAGCGCGTCGGAGGTTGGCAGCGCGTAGGCGGCGGCTCCCGTCGGGCAGACGGCGGCACAGGTGCCGCATCCCGCGCAGACGTATGGGTCGATGTGCACGGTGTCGCCCGCGGGCGCGATCGCGCCGGTCGGGCAGACCTCGAGGCAGCGCGTGCAGCCCGTGATGCGGGAGCGGCTGTGGGCGCACAAGTCGCCGCGGAAGTCGATGAAGCGCGGCTTGTCGAACGTGCCGACGAGGTGGGACGCCTCCGCCAGCACGCGCTCGACGGCGGCCGCATCGCCGGGATCCGCGCGCAGGTAACCGCTGCGCACCGCGTGTGCCGGGAACAGCGGCGCGCCGGCCGAGAGGTCGATGACGAGATCGCAGGTCGACACGGCGCCGTTTCGCGGCGCGCCGAAGACGAGGTGCGTCCGCGAGGACGGGGCAGGCAGGGCGTAATCGTCGATGCCGAGCTCGAACGCCCCGAGGTATCCTTTCGCGGTCCGCACCGTGCCTTGCAGGATCGGGAAGGCGTTGCGGTGAAGCGGCGGGATGTCGCGGGGGCGGGTCAGCAGGACGGTGATGTCCAGATGCTCGGCGAGCCGCCGGCCGGCCTCGACGGCCACCTCGTCCCGCCCGTAGATCAGGGCCACGCCGCGGCTTTCCAGGGACACGGTGGCGGCGTCGGGGAGCGGCTCCGCCGCCGCGGCCAGCAAGGCGGCCATCTTCGGTCCGGCCGCCGCGGCTTCGGACGACCAGCCGGCGGTTTCCCGGATCTTGACGTAGGCCACCCGGTCCCCGGCCTCCGCGTCCTCGGCCACCTCGTCGAAGAGCGGCGCCTGGAGCGTGCAGGACACGGTGACGGGCCGCCCGGTGGCCAGGGCCTCCCGGAAGCGGTCGAGTTCGCGGCCGCAGAGCTGGTCGGCGGTGCGAAGCTCGCCGCCACACGCTTTGCCCATGACGGCGGTGTCGAGGGACATCGTCCCCTCGCAGGAGCAGGCGAGTACGAGGCGGTCGGACAAGATCGGACCTGGATACAACTGCGAATGGAGGGCCCCTTCGCGCGGCGGGGCCGGTCCCTTATACTCGAACCATTCGAAACAACGATCCGGCATGGGGGCGCAGGCCGCAACCCTGGCCCGCACTCTCATCGCCCCCTCGCCAAAACCGCCCCATGACCGTCCTTGTCGATGCCGGCCCGCCCAGGCTGGTCCTGCCCCCCGGCTTCAGCGAGCGCGCGACGGAGCCGCATTCCGACGCCCACGCGGAAGCCTGCCGGCTCGCCGCGTCGGGCGAGGCGGAAGCGGCAACGCTCGTACTGAGCCGGCGCGAGGACCTGATCGACGTCGCCGTGGTCCTCGCCCCGGCCGAGCCGCTCGCCACGGCGCGCCGGGCGCACTTCGCCGGGATGGTCGCCCTGGCGAATGCCGTCGGCGTCTTCGGACCGCCGGAGATCCCGGTGACGTTCGCGTGGCCCGGGACGCTGGTGTTCAACGGCGCGCGCCTCGGAGGGGGCCGCCTCGGTTGGCCCGAAGGCTGCCGCGAGGACGCGGAGCCGGACTGGCTGGTCTTCTCGGGGATGCTGATCGCCTCGAAACTGGCGACGGGCGACCCGGGGCACACGCCGGAATCCACCGCCCTGGAGGAGGAAGGCTTCGGCACGAGCCTGCGCGATCCCCTGGTCGAGAGCTTCGCGCGTCACCTGACCAAGACCTTCGAGATCTGGCGCGAGGACGGCTTCGGCCGCGTCGCGGCGCACTACCTCGCCCACCTGCCGCTGGAATCCGGTGTGCGGGCCACGATCGAGGCCGACGGCGATGCGAGGCTGACCTGGCCCGACGGGCGGGTCGAGCGTCTGCCGCTGCGCGCGAATCTGGAGGCGCCGGACTGGCGCGATCCGAAGACCGGCGGGGTCCGGCTGTGACGCTCAAGCTTCCCCGAACCCTGCGGCTCGATCCCTCCGACACCTTCGTCTTCGCGCAGGCCGCCGAACCCGGAGAATGGGCCGTCACCGGGACCTTCCTGTTCCTCGACGGGGATCCGTCGCGGCTGACCGGCAAGGCCCTGGCGGCCTTCCGCTCAGGGTTCGTCGGCGTCGGCTCGCTCGGCTTCTCCACTCTGGTTGTGGTGAGCGAGGCGAGCGAGGCGGAGCGCGCGCAGGCCGAGGAGCACCTCGCCCGGCACATCCACGCGCACTTCGGGGCGCCCGACCGGGAAGCCGCCCGTGCGGCCGCCCGCGAGGAACTCGACGTCGCCGCGTCCCTCTGCGACCTGCCGGTCGGCAGCGTCGTGGCGATGCACCGCGTCGCGACGGACGGGGGCATCCGGGAGGATTTCCGGACGCTGCACCAACGGCCCGGCCTCGACCGGTCCCACGGACGCGCGTTCCTCTTCGTCGAGGCCGACGCGGATGAACCGGAGGAACAGGCCGACCTCGTCGGCCTTCTGCGTGATACGACGGCCGGAGGCTGACCGGATGACCGAGTTCTGGGTCTCGAGCGGCCATCACCTCACGCAGCGCACCGCCGGCGGCGGCCTCATGGTCACGGACGAGCTGATCCTCGCCTATCTGGCGCGGCCCGAACTCGTGCCGCCGGACGAGGCCTGCGCGTCCGAGGTCGCGCTCCACACCGCCCTCCTGGACGCGCCGCGGCGGCCTGTGGAGCCCGCCGAGATTGCCGCCATCGCCGACGCCGACGCGCGGGAGAACTGGGCGGTGATCCTCGCCTTCCGCGATCGGCTGCTCGCGGCCCGCTCCGTGGAGGCCGGATATCTGTCGCTCGTGCGCGGCGACCTCCAGGGCGTGCCGTCCCTGTTCCTGAACCAGCTCGTCCACCTGATCCTGCGCAACGCCCTCGACGGCTGCGACGATCCGTTCGTCCTGCGCGCGGCCGAGCTGTTCTTCCGCCCCCAGCGCGTGAGCTTCCACGAGGGCGCCGTGCTCCTGGCCGACGCCGAGGTGATCGCCGCGCGCGAAGGAGGCGCGCCGCTCTCGCCCCTGCTGACGATGCTCGGCAAGGAGGCGGCGAACGAGCTGGACGTGCTGACGGCCGAGAATGCCTGGACGTACTGGAGCCGGTCGGACGCCTTCACGATGGCGCTGAACCTCGGCTCCGATGCCCGCAGCCGCGCGGGGTTGGCGCGGGTGATCGAGACCTTCGTGGGCCACCTGCTCAACGTCGCGGTGCGCGTGACGCCCCTCGACCGGCTGGAGGATCCCGACTGGCGCTGGTTCGTCGGTCTCGACCAGGAGGCGACCCGCATCGGCAACGCGCTCTGGCGCGGCGACACGCTCGATGCCGGGACGCGCGAGCGGGTGCTCGCCGTGTTCAGCCTGACCTTCGACGACCCCGCGCAGGTCCTTCCGACAGTGGGGGAGCGCCCGGTCTATCTCCTGCTCGCGGCGGCGGCGGATCGGAGCGTGCAGCTCAAGCCGCACAATCTCGTCGTCGGATTGCCCCTCGCCGAAGGCCGGGAGGCCGCCTGACATGTCCACGACGCCCGAGCATCGTTTCGAGGTCGGCATCATCGTCGCGCGGCGGCGCCTGACCGGCCCCTGGGCGAGCCATGCCTGGCTCCCGGTCGGGGCGCTGCCGGCGGCGGCGGCGGCCTCGCCCTGGACGAAGCTCTCCGAGACCGAGGACGAGGCGACCTTCTACGCCGGCTCGTACGAGGTCGCGCTGCATCCGGGCGAGACCGGGCACTACCGCGACAATCTCGTCTCCGGTCGCCCCTCCCTCTGGGTCGCCCTGCGCAACAGCGGCGACGAGACCTACGAGGTCGCGAGCGTCACGGCCGACCCGTATGAGGGGGAATCCATGGCCGAAGGGGTCGGCGAGATCGTCGAGCCGGTCCCGATGCCGCCGGAGGTGCAGGCGAAGCTTCTGGCCTTCTTCGAGGCTTTCCACGTCGAGCGCAAGTTCGAGAAGCGCAAGCGTGATCGCGCAGATCCCGAGGCGCTGGCCCGCCGGGCGCACGGGGCCCGGGAGCGGCGCGAATGAGCGAGGGGTTCCTCTCGCGCTGGACGCGGCGCAAGCTCGCCGTGCGCGCCGCCGCCCTGGCGGAACGCGGCGCGCCGCCNGCGGGCGACAACGTCGGCGTGCTCCTGCGCGGCACGAAGCGCGAGGACGTGGAGCGCGGCCAGGTCGTGTGCAAGCCGGGTTCGGTGAAGCCGCACTCGAAGTTCAAGGCCGAGGCGTACATCCTGACCAAGGAGGAGGGCGGCCGCCACACGCCGTTCTTCACCAACTACCGGCCGCAATTCTACTTCCGGACCACGGACGTGACCGGGATCTGCACGCTGCCCGAGGGCACCGAGATGGTGATGCCGGGCGACAACGTGACCATGGACGTGGCGCTGATCGTGCCGGTCGCCATGGAGGAGAAGCTGCGCTTCGCCATCCGCGAGGGCGGCCGCACCGTCGGCGCCGGCGTCGTCGCCGCCATCAACGACTGACAACCGATCCGGGGCGGAGCCGCGCGCCGCCCCGCTTCTCCGGCGCCGGTCCCCGTCTCGACGGGGGCCGGCGTCGTCGTTCCGGGCGGGCGGCGGGGCTGCGCGGCGCCGCTTCCCGGCCGCTCCCCGACCCCTTCCCAGCCACTTCCCGCGCGCGACCCCTTGCAAGCCGCGCCGCGATGGGGCATTGGGCGGTGCGCTAGGAGTGTAGCTCAACTGGTCAGAGCGCCGGTCTCCAAAACCGGAGGTTGCGGGTTCGAGTCCCTCCACTCCTGCCAGACATTCAGCCCGATCCCGCGCGGTGGCCCGGTCGACAAGCCGGGGGAGTTGCGCTAGAGCGGGCGCAATCCGAGATCTGAAGCGACCGTCGGTGCGGGCCCATCCGGGTCCTCGGCGCCGACATTCGCGTTCCCGGATGCGGTCTCTGCCTCGGGGCCGAACACGCACAGACACTGGCGCCATGGCATCGAACGAAGCGACCAAGAAGGTGGACCTGGTGCGCGGCGCAGCCCGCGGTCCCGCGAACCCGCCGCCGGCCCGGCCGGCGACGCCCGCCCGCGCGCCGCAGAAGCGCGCCACGCCGGGCGAGTTCTTCGCGCAGGTCCGCGACGAGGCGCGCAAGGTCACGTGGCCGACCCGCCGGGAGACCACGATCACGACGATCATGGTGTTCGTGATGGTCGTGGCCGCGAGCGTGTTCTTCACGGTCGTGGACCAGGCCCTGCGCTTCTTGGTCGGGCTGATCCTGGGCGTCTGAGGGCGGCTCGCCGCCGATCGGGGTAGGCCCCCGGGGACTTGTCGGAGTTGAACGGAACCGTGTCGAAGCGCTGGTACATCGTCCACGCCTACTCGAACTTCGAGAACAAGGTCGCCCAGTCCATCAAGGACCAGGCGGCCCAGCGCGGGCTGACCGAGCTGTTCGACGAGGTGATGGTCCCGACCGAGAAGGTCGTGGAGGTCCGCCGCGGCCGGAAGGTCGATGCCGAGCGCAAGTTCTTCCCCGGCTACGTGCTGGTGAAGTGCGACCTCACCGACGAGGTCTACCACCTGATCAAGAACACCCCGAAGGTCACGGGCTTCCTCGGCGCCGACAAGTCGAAGCCGGTGCCGATCCCGGACGCCGAGGCCGAGCGGATCAAGGGCCAGGTCGCCGAGGGCGTCGACCGGCCCAAGCCCTCGATCTCCTTCGAGATCGGCGAGACCGTCCGGGTCGCCGACGGCCCGTTCGCCAGCTTCAACGGCACCGTCGAGGAGATCGACGACGCCCGCTCCCGCCTTAAGGTGGCCGTGTCGATCTTCGGCCGCGCCACGCCGGTCGAGCTCGAATACGCCCAGGTCGAGAAGGCCTGAGCCTCCCGATCGCGGCGGCCCTGCGGCCGCCCGCCTTTTCCGACCGCCGCACCCTCACCGGGTGCGGAGGTCGCGAAGCCGCCGCATCCTGCTGAGGCTGCGGCACCATCCGCGGGAGAACCGCCCGGCTTCGCCTCCGGGATCCACGGCTCGCACCGCGACCTGCAACCGTCCGACCCGCCGCGCTTCAGGCCGCGTGGGGGCGGATTTTCATTGGGAGCAGTCCCATGGCGAAGAAGATCACGGGCTACGTGAAGCTTCAGGTCCCGGCCGGCGCGGCGAACCCGTCGCCGCCGATCGGTCCCGCGCTCGGTCAGCGCGGCCTCAACATCATGGAATTCTGCAAGGCCTTCAACGCGAAGACCGCGCAGATGGAGAAGGGCACCCCGATCCCGGTGATCATCACCGCGTATCAGGACCGCTCCTTCACTTTCGAAATGAAGCAGCCCCCGGTCACCTTCTTCCTGAAGAAGGCCGTCGGCCTGAAGCTCGGCAAGAAGCCGGCCTCCGGCTCCAAGACCCCGGGCAAGGGCCCGACCGTCGGCAAGATCTCCGAGGCGCAGCTGCGCGAGATCGCCGAGAAGAAGATGCCCGACCTCAACTGCGACTCGATCGAGTCGGCCGTTGCCATGATCCGCGGCTCCGCCCGGGCCATGGGCCTCGAAGTCACGGCCTGAGGGAGGACATCATGGCTAAGGAAGGCAAGCGCATCCGCGCCGCCCGCGAGGGCATCGAGGTCACCAAGCTCTATCCCCTCGACGAGGCGATCAAGCTGGTGAAGGAGCGGGCCACCGCGAAGTTCGACGAGACCGTCGAGGTCTCGATGAATCTCGGCGTCGATCCCCGCCACGCCGACCAGATGGTCCGCGGCGTCTGCAACCTGCCGAACGGCTCCGGCCGGACGGTGCGCGTGGCGGTCTTCGCCCGCGGCGCCAAGGCGGACGACGCCAAGGCCGCGGGTGCCGACATCGTCGGCGCCGAGGACCTCCTGGAGATCGTGCAGGGCGGCAAGATCGAGTTCGATCGCTGCATCGCCACCCCGGACATGATGCCGCTGGTCGGCCGTCTCGGTAAGGTGCTGGGCCCGCGCGGCCTGATGCCGAACCCGAAGGTCGGCACCGTCACCATGGACGTGAAGGGCGCCGTCGCCGGCGCCAAGGGCGGCTCGGTCGAGTTCCGCGTCGAGAAGGCCGGCATCGTCCATGCCGGCGTCGGCAAGGTCTCGTTCGACGCCGACAAGCTCGTCGAGAACATCAAGGCCTTCGCGGACGCCGTGGCCAAGGCCAAGCCCGCGGGCGCCAAGGGCACCTACGTTCAGCGCATCGCCGTCACCTCGACGATGGGCCCGGGCGTGAAGGTCGAGCCGAACACGGTTCTGACCGCCTGAGGCGAGACGAATCGTCCACGCTGCGGAGCGCCCGGCCGGGAACGGCCGGGCGTTCTGCGTTGCGGAGGGGGGGCAGCTCACGCCGAGTCCCCGAACGGGTTTCGCCGCGACCCCGCCCGTTCCGGATGGGGGCGGTGCCGGACGGGGCGCGTCCCCGTCCCGGGCGCGCGCGGCACCGGCGGAGTAGGGTCGGGGACGCGACAGGAAGACAAGCCGCGGTGGCGGCCCCGAACCCGCGTCCCTCACGCCATTCTTAACCGCCGAGGGGGGCGCCAACGCCCGCGGCTGTGCTAGATAGGCCGCCATGCGATGCACCCTGACGGTCACCTCCAAGCGACGCATCCTGTGCGTCTTTCCCGCCTACACGCCGTCCTTCGGGACATTCTCGCACGCCTACCCGCTGATGGGCGGGGTGAAGGCGTTCATGCCGCCGCAGGGGCTGCTGCTGATCGCGGCCTACATGCCCGAGGCGTGGGAATGCCGGTTCATCGATGAGAATATCCGCCGCGCGGGCCCGGCCGACTTCGCCTGGGCCGACGCGGTCTTCGTCTCCGGGATGCATATCCAGGAGCCGCAGATCCACGACATCCGCGACCGCGCACGCGCGGCCGGCAGGGTCACGGTGCTGGGCGGCCCCTCGGTCTCGGGCGCTCCGGAGAAGTACGGCGACTTCGACTACCTCCATATCGGCGAGATCGGCGACGCCACCGACGCGCTCGTCGCGCGCCTCGACGCCGACCTGACGCCCCCGCCCGCCCAGGTGGTGCTGGAGACGAAGGACCGCCTCGCGCTCGCCGACTTCCCGGCCCCCGCCTACGAGCGGGCACCGCTCAAGCGCTACCTGATCGGCTCCCTGCAATTCTCCTCGGGCTGCCCCTACCGCTGCGAGTTCTGCGACATCCCGCAGCTCTACGGCCGCCAGCCGCGCCTGAAGAGCCCCGAGCAGATGTGCGCCGAACTCGACGCCATCGTCAGCCAGCCGGGCCACCCGGCGGTGGTCTACTTCGTCGACGACAATTTCATCGGCAACCGCAAGGCGACCCGCGAGATGCTGCCGCACCTCGTGGAATGGCAGAAGAAGAACAACTACCCGCTGCAGTTCGCCTGCGAGGCGACGCTGAACATGGCCAAGCAGCCCGAGATCCTCGAGCTGATGCGGCAGGCCAATTTCATGACGGTGTTCGTCGGCATCGAGACGCCGGAGGCGGAGGCGCTCAAGGGCATCGACAAGACCCACAACGCCGCCGTGCCGATGTATGAGGCGATCGAGACGCTGAATTCCTACGGGCTCGAGGTGACCTCGGGCATCATCCTCGGCCTCGACTCGGACACCGACAAATCCGAGCAGAACCTGATCGACTTCATCGACCGCTCGGCGATCCCGGTCCTGACCATCAACCTGCTCCAGGCGCTGCCCAAGACGCCGCTCTGGGACCGGCTGGAGCGCGAGGGCCGGCTGCTGCACGACGCCAGCCTCGAATCGAACGTCCTGTTCAAGCGGCCCCACGATTCCGTAGTCAGCAGCTGGCGCCGGGCGATCGCCCACGCCTACGAACCCGAGAAGATCTTCGAGCGGTTCAAGCACCAGTGCGCGGTGACCTACCCGAACCGCATCACCACGCCGACCGCCGGCAAGCTCACCGTCACCAACCTGCGCCGCGGCCTGATCCTGGGCTTCAACATCATCACCCGGGTCGGGATCTTCTCCGACTACCGCAAGCCGTTCTGGAGCGCGGCCGGCTACGCGCTGAAGCGCGGGCAGATCGAGGCGGTGTTCAACATGGGCTTCGTCGCCCACCACCTGATCCGCTTCACCCGCGAGGCCCTGCGCGGCGAGCACAACGCCTCGTTCTACGCCGCGAAGGCCGCGGAGGCGAAGGAGGCCCGCGACCGGAGCTGGTGGGAGGCGGCGCGGCGCAAGCTGGTGCCGGAGCGCGAGGCGGCGTAGCCCGGGTCGCGGGCCCGTCGGAGCGATGCAGCCGCGTCAGGGCTCCCGCACAAGTCCTTGCCTGCGGCGGAAAAGTCGCGTTCCGGCCCTTGGCAGGCGGCTTGCTAGGCTCTATACACCGCGCCTCACGCATTTCATCCTCACGGAAGGAGAACGGCCGATCGGCCGGTTTCCGCTCGAAATGTCGCCCGGGCAACCGGGTGGCACTGGCCGGAAGGATCCCAGGGGCGACGAGCCCCGCGGAGCCTTGTCCGGCCATGTCCTGTCCGAGACTGCAGGTGCCGGTTCGCCGGCTTAATCCGCCAGCCTGCACAGACGGGGAAGACCGAATTCAAAACGCCTCGCCTCGGTTCGCGCCGCGGAGGGGTGTCGGTTTGAACCAACTCGCCCGAGGCGGCCCGAAGGGGCGCGCGCGGGGACAGGGCCGCGAAGCGTCGTTCGGACGTTCCCGGTCTTCTGAAGGCCGAGACCACGTCCGGGCGGCATGTGCAACCGGCGGACCCGAGACCGGGTTCCGCCAACCGGAGAGAGCCCAGTGGACCGGACAGCTAAAGCTGATCTCGTCTCGACGCTCAACGGCGTGTTCAATCAGAGCGCCGTCGTCGTCGTGGCCCACTACAAGGGCCTCACGGTCGCCGACATGCAGAAGCTGCGCGCGCAGATGAAGCAGGCCGGCGCCACCGTGAAGGTCGCCAAGAACAGCCTCGCCGGCATCGCACTCGATGGCACGGACGTCGCCTCCATCAAGCCGCTCCTGAAGGGCCCGACCCTGCTCGCCTATTCCGGCGATCCGGTCGCAGCCGCGAAGGTCGCGGTCGATTTCGCCAAGGCCAACGACAAGCTCGTGATCCTCGGCGGCGCGATGGGGAAGACCGCCCTGAACCCGGACGGCGTGAAGGCGCTCGCCTCGCTCCCGTCCCTCGACGAACTGCGCGCCAAGATCGTGGGCCTCGTGCAGGCGCCCGCGACGAAGATCGCTCAGGTCGTCAACGCGCCGGCTTCCAAGCTCGCCCGCGTGTTCGGGGCCTATGCCAAGAAGGACGAGGCCGCCTGAGGCCCTTCAAAATCCATCCGTTCAAACCGATATCTGAGAGGAATTCACAATGGCTGATCTCGCCAAGCTCGTCGACGACCTGTCCTCGCTGACCGTGCTCGAGGCCGCTGACCTGGCCAAGATGCTCGAGGAGAAGTGGGGCGTCTCGGCCGCCGCTGCCGTCGCCGTCGCCGCCGGCCCGGCCGCCGGTGGCGCCGCCGCTGCCGTCGAGGAGCAGACCGAGTTCACGGTCGTCCTCGCCTCCGCGGGCGACAAGAAGATCGAGGTCATCAAGGAGGTCCGCGCGATCACCGGCCTCGGCCTCAAGGAGGCCAAGGACCTGGTCGAGGGCGCGCCGAAGCCGGTCAAGGAAGGCGTCGCCAAGGACGAGGCCGAGAAGCTCAAGGCCCAGCTCGAGAAGGCCGGCGCCAAGATCGAGCTCAAGTAAGTCGACGATGGGCCGGTCCCGGCCCATCACCCCACGGAGGCTCCTTGCGAGCCTGTCGTGACCGGAGCCCGCGGGTCAGCGCCCGCGGGCTTTAGGCCGCTTCGGCGGATGGTCCCGGAAGGGACCGGCAAGAGATTCGGTTCGGTGGCGCGGCCCGGCGGGGCGCGCGTCACGGCCCGGCGCGGGAGGTCCCTTTCGGGAACGCTTCCCCGGGCGCGAGGCACGCGGGTAGGAGCGAGGTCACATGGCCAACACGCTGGTCGGTCGCAAGCGCATTCGGAAGTTCTTCGGCAAGATCAAGGAAGTTGCCGAGATGCCGAACCTCATCGAGGTTCAGAAGGCGTCCTACGACCAGTTCCTGATGGTCGACGAGCCCGAGGGCGGGCGCGCCGACGAGGGGCTGCAGAGCGTGTTCAAGTCGGTGTTCCCGATCTCCGACTTCGCCTCCACGGCGCTGCTCGAGTTCGTGCGCTACACCTTCGAGGCCCCGAAGTACGACGTGGACGAGTGCCGCCAGCGCGGCATCACCTTCGCGGCGCCGCTGAAGGTCACGCTGCGCCTGATCGTGTTCGATGTCGATCCCGACACCCAGGCCAAGTCGGTCAAGGACATCAAGGAGCAGGACGTCTACATGGGCGACATGCCCCTGATGACGGAGAACGGCACCTTCATCGTCAACGGCACCGAGCGCGTCATCGTCTCGCAGATGCACCGCTCGCCGGGCGTGTTCTTCGACCACGACAAGGGCAAGACCCACTCCTCGGGCAAGCTCCTGTTCGCCGCCCGCATCATCCCGTACCGGGGCTCCTGGCTCGACGTCGAGTTCGACGCCAAGGACATCGTGCACGTCCGCATCGACCGGAAGCGCAAGCTGCCGGCGACGTCGCTGCTCTACGCCCTGGGTCTGGACGGCGAGGAGATCCTGTCGACCTTCTACAACAAGGTCGTCTACGACCGGGACGGCGCCGACTGGCGCGTGCCGTTCGACGCCGAGCGCATGAAGGGCCTGAAGGCCACCGTCGACCTGATCGACGCCGATTCCGGCGAGGTCGTGCTCGAGGCCGGCAAGAAGCTGAACGCCCGCAACGCCCGCCAGATCACCGAGAAGGGCACCAAGTTCCTCAAGGCGACCGACGAGGATCTCGTCGGCCAGTACGTCGCCGAGGATCTGGTCAACGCGCAGACGGGTGAGATCTGGGCCGAGGCCGGCGAGGAGGTCACCGACAAGCTCCTGAAGAGCCTGGAGGACGTCGGGATCACCGAGCTGCCGGTGCTCGACATCGACCACATCAACATCGGCCCCTACATCCGCAACACGCTGGCGGTCGACAAGAACTCCAGCCGCGAGGGCGCGCTGTTCGACATCTACCGGGTGATGCGCCCGGGCGAGCCGCCGACCCTCGAGACCGCCGAGGCGATGTTCCACTCGCTGTTCTTCGATTCCGAGCGCTACGACCTCTCGGCGGTCGGCCGCGTGAAGATGAACATGCGCCTCGACCTCGACGCCGCCGACACGGTCCGCACCCTCCGCAAGGAGGACATGCTGGCGGTGGTCAAGGCGCTCGTGGAGCTGCGCGACGGCAAGGGCGAGGTCGACGACATCGACCACCTCGGCAATCGCCGCGTCCGCTCGGTGGGCGAGCTCATGGAGAACCAATACCGCCTGGGCCTCCTGCGCATGGAGCGCGCCATCCGCGAGCGCATGAGCCAGGTCGATATCGACACGGTCATGCCGCAGGACCTGATCAACGCGAAGCCCGCGGCCGCGGCCGTGCGCGAGTTCTTCGGCTCGTCGCAGCTGTCGCAGTTCATGGACCAGACCAACCCGCTCTCCGAGGTGACGCACAAGCGCCGCCTCTCGGCGCTCGGCCCGGGCGGTCTGACCCGCGAGCGCGCCGGCTTCGAGGTGCGCGACGTGCACCCGACCCACTACGGCCGCATCTGCCCGATCGAGACGCCGGAAGGCCCGAACATCGGCCTGATCAACTCGCTCGCCACCTTCGCGCGGGTGAACAAGTACGGCTTCATCGAGACCCCGTTCCGGCGCGTGCGCGACGGCGTGGTCACCGACGAGGTCGCCTACCTCTCGGCCATGGAGGAGGCGAAGTACTACGTCGCCCAGGCGAACGCCCAGATGGACGAGAACCGCAAGCTCACGGAGGACCTCGTGGTCTGCCGCCGGGCCGGCGAGGTGATCGTCGTCGGTCCTGAGCGCGTCGACCTCATGGACGTGTCGCCGAAGCAGCTCGTGTCGGTCGCCGCGGCGCTGATCCCGTTCCTCGAGAACGACGACGCCAACCGCGCGCTCATGGGCTCGAACATGCAGCGCCAGGCGGTGCCGCTGGTCCGCGCCGACGCCCCGTTCGTGGGCACCGGCATGGAGGCGGTGGTCGCCCGGGATTCCGGCGCCGCCATCGCGGCCCGCCGGGCCGGCATCGTCGATCAGGTGGACGCCACCCGTATCGTCATCCGCGCCACCGAGGAGGCCGACGCCAACAAGCCGGGCGTCGACATCTACCGGCTGCAGAAGTTCCAGCGCTCCAACCAGTCGACCTGCATCACGCAGAAGCCGCTGGTCCGCGTCGGCGAGTTCGTGAAGAAGGGCGAGATCATCGCCGACGGTCCCTCGACCGAGTTCGGCGAGCTGGCGCTCGGCCGGAACGTGCTCGTCGCGTTCATGCCGTGGAACGGCTACAACTTCGAGGACTCGATCCTGCTCTCCGAGCGGATCGTGAAGGATGACGTGTTCACCTCGATCCACATCGAGGAGTTCGAGGTGATGGCCCGCGACACCAAGCTCGGGCCGGAGGAGATCACCCGCGACATCCCGAACGTCTCCGAGGAGGCGCTCAAGAACCTCGACGAGGCCGGCATCGTCTATATCGGCGCCGAGGTGAACGCCGGCGACATCCTCGTCGGCAAGATCACCCCGAAGGGCGAGAGCCCGATGACGCCGGAGGAGAAGCTGCTCCGCGCCATCTTCGGCGAGAAGGCCTCGGACGTGCGCGACACTTCGCTGCGGGTGCCGCCGGGCGTCACCGGCACGATCGTCGAGGTCCGGGTGTTCAACCGCCACGGCGTCGACAAGGACGAGCGCGCCCAGGCGATCGAGCGCGAGGAGATCGAGCGGCTCGCCAAGGACCGCGACGACGAGCAGGCGATCCTCGACCGCAACACCTACGCCCGCCTGGCGGACGTGCTGATCGGCCAGGCGCCGGTGGCCGGCCCGAAGGGCTTCAAGAAGGACACCACGCTCACCCGCGAGCTGATCAACGACTACCCGCGCTCGCAATGGTGGCAGTTCGCCGTCATCGAGGACCGTCTCATGACCGAGATGGAGGCGATGCAGAAGCAGTACGACGAGTCGAAGAAGCGCCTCGAGCAGCGCTTCCTCGACAAGGTCGAGAAGCTGCAGCGCGGCGACGAGCTGCCCCCCGGCGTCATGAAGATGGTCAAGGTCTTCGTGGCGGTGAAGCGCAAGATCCAGCCGGGCGACAAGATGGCCGGCCGTCACGGCAACAAGGGTGTCGTGTCGCGGATCGTGCCGATCGAGGACATGCCGTTCCTGGAGGACGGGACGCATGCCGACATCGTGCTCAACCCGCTGGGCGTGCCCTCGCGCATGAACGTCGGCCAGATCCTGGAGACACACCTGGGCTGGGCGGCTGCGGGCCTGGGTCGCAAGGTGTCGAAGGCGGTGGATGCCTATCTGAAGTCGCAGGACATCGCGCCGCTGCGGGAGGAGATGAAGGCGATCTACTCCCCGGGCGAGCTCGACGGCCTGACGGACGAGGAGCTGGCCGAGGCCGGCAACAACGTCCGCCGCGGCGTGCCGATGGCCACCCCGGTGTTCAACGGCGCCAAGGAGGCCGACATCGAGCAGATGCTGGAGATGGCCGGTCTCGACCGCTCGGCGCAGTCGACGCTCTACGACGGGCGCACCGGCGAGCCCTTCGACCGCAAGGTGACGATGGGCTACATCTACATGCTGAAGCTCCACCACCTCGTGGACGACAAGATCCACGCGCGCTCGATCGGCCCGTACTCGCTCGTCACCCAGCAGCCGCTGGGCGGCAAGGCGCAGTTCGGCGGCCAGCGCTTCGGCGAGATGGAGGTCTGGGCGCTGGAGGCCTACGGCGCGGCCTACACGCTGCAGGAGATGCTGACGGTGAAGTCGGACGACGTGGCCGGCCGCACCAAGGTCTACGAGGCGATCGTCCGCGGCGACGACACCTTCGAGGCCGGCATCCCCGAGTCGTTCAACGTGCTCGTCAAGGAGATGCGCTCGCTCGGCCTCAACGTCGAGCTCACCTCCTCTAAGAAGGCGGCCAACGACCAGCTGGAGCCGCCGGCGGACGCGGCCGAGTAAGCCAAGAGAGCCACACCTCCCGTGGCGGCGGTTGCCCGCCGCCACGGTCGAGCGGGAAGGGGAGGGGCCTTCCGGGGTTCGACGACGGTGAGCAGCGCCCGCGCGGGGCGCGGCGCCGGATCTTTTTCAGGACGCGGTGGCCCGGCGCGGGGCTGCCGGCGTCAACAAGGAGCGGATCATGAACCAAGAGGTCATGAACCTATTCAACCAGCAGGCCACGCCGGTCAGCTTCGACCAGATTAAGATCTCGATCTCGTCCCCGGAGAAGATCCTCTCCTGGTCGTACGGCGAGATCAAGAAGCCCGAGACCATCAACTATCGGACCTTCAAGCCCGAGCGCGACGGCCTGTTCTGCGCGCGCATCTTCGGGCCGATCAAGGACTACGAGTGCTTGTGCGGCAAGTACAAGCGGATGAAGTACAAGGGCGTCATCTGCGAGAAGTGCGGCGTCGAGGTCACCCTCGCGCGCGTCCGGCGCGACCGCATGGGCCATATCGAGCTGGCCGCCCCCGTCGCGCACATCTGGTTCCTGAAGTCGCTGCCGAGCCGCATCGGCCTGCTGCTCGACATGGCGCTCAAGGACCTCGAGCGGATCCTGTACTTCGAGTCGTACTGCGTCATCGAGCCAGGCCTCACCCCCCTGAAGGAGCGTCAGCTCCTGTCGGAGGAGGAGTACCTGCGCGCCCAGGAGGAGTACGGCGAGGACTCGTTCACCGCCATGATCGGCGCCGAGGCCATCCGGCGCATCCTGCAGGAGCTCGACCTCGACAAGATCGCCAACGATCTGCGCGAGGAGATCGCGGTCACCACCTCGGAGCTGAAGCCCAAGAAGCTCCTGAAGCGGCTCAAGATCATCGAGGCCTTCCAGATGTCCGGCAACAAGCCGGAATGGATGATCCTCACGGTCGTGCCGGTGATCCCGCCGGACCTGCGCCCGCTGGTCCCGCTGGACGGCGGCCGCTTCGCGACCTCCGACCTGAACGACCTGTACCGCCGCGTCATCAACCGCAACAACCGCCTGAAGCGGCTGATCGAGCTGCGCGCGCCCGACATCATCATCCGCAACGAGAAGCGGATGCTGCAGGAGGCGGTCGACGCCCTGTTCGACAACGGCCGCCGCGGCCGCGTCATCACGGGCGCCAACAAGCGCCCGCTGAAGTCGCTCGCCGACATGCTGAAGGGCAAGCAGGGCCGGTTCCGCCAGAACCTGCTCGGCAAGCGCGTCGACTACTCGGGCCGCTCGGTCATCGTGGTCGGCCCGGAGCTGAAGCTGCACCAGTGCGGCCTGCCCAAGAAGATGGCGCTGGAGCTGTTCAAGCCATTCATCTACGCGCGCCTCGACGCCAAGGGGTTCTCGGCCACCGTCAAGCAGGCCAAGAAGCTCGTCGAGAAGGAGAAGCCGGAGGTCTGGGACATCCTCGATGAGGTGATCCGCGAGCACCCGGTGATGCTGAACCGCGCGCCGACGCTGCACCGCCTCGGCATCCAGGCCTTCGAGCCGAAGCTGATCGAGGGCAAGGCCATCCAGCTGCACCCGCTGGTCTGCGCCGCGTTCAACGCCGACTTCGACGGCGACCAGATGGCCGTGCACGTCCCGCTGTCGCTCGAGGCGCAGCTGGAAGCGCGCGTCCTGATGATGTCGACGAACAACATCCTGCACCCGGCCAACGGTCAGCCGATCATCGTGCCGTCGCAGGACATCGTTCTCGGCCTCTACTACCTGTCGATCGTGGCCGAGGGCGCGCCGGGCGAGTACAAGCCCGACAACGCCAAGAACCCGATGCAGGGCGTCTACGGCGACATGGGCGAGCTCGAGCACGCCCTGGCCGCCAAGGCCGTATCGCTGCACTCGAAGATCAAGTGGCGCTGGACCGGCATCGGCCCGGACGGCGAGCCCCTGACCAAGACCTACGAGACCACCCCCGGCCGCGTGATCCTCTCCGGCGCCCTGCCGAAGCACGCCAAGGTGCCCTTCGACGTCGTCAACAAGCTGATGACCAAGAAGGAGATCTCGGCGATGATCGACACCGTCTACCGCCACTGCGGTCAGAAGGAGTCGGTGATCTTCTGCGACCGGATCATGGCGCTGGGCTTCACCCACGCGTTCAAGGCCGGCATCTCCTTCGGCAAGGACGACATGGTCGTGCCGGAGAACAAGTGGTCGATCGTCGACACGACCCGCGCGCTCGTGAAGGATTACGAGCAGCAGTACAACGACGGCCTGATCACCCAGGGCGAGAAGTACAACAAGGTGGTCGATGCCTGGGCCAAGTGCTCGGACAAGCTGGCCGCCGAGATGATGGGCCGCATCTCGGCCGTCCAGAAGGACGAGCACGGGGCGGACAAGCAGGTCAACTCGATCTACATGATGAGCCACTCGGGTGCCCGCGGCTCGCCTGCCCAGATGAAGCAGCTCGCGGCGATGCGCGGCCTCATGGCCAAGCCGTCGGGCGAGATCATCGAGACCCCGATCATCTCGAACTTCAAGGAAGGCCTGGACGTTCTGGAGTACTTCAACTCCACGCACGGTGCCCGTAAGGGCCTGGCCGACACCGCCCTGAAGACCGCCAACTCCGGCTACCTGACCCGCCGCCTCGTCGACGTGGCCCAGGACGCCGTCATCCGCGAGGTGGATTGCGGCACGACGAGCGGCATCAAGATGCGCGCCATCGTGGATGCCGGTCAGGTCGTGGCGACGCTCGCCACCCGCATCCTCGGCCGCGCCACGGCCGAGGATCTGGTGGCCGCGGACGGCACGGTGATCGTCAAGACCGGCGAGACCATCGAGGAGCGGCACCTGCCGGCGATCAACGCCGCCGGCATCCAGGAGGTGAAGATCCGCTCGGTGCTGGTCTGCGCGACCAAGAGCGGCGTCTGCGCCACCTGCTACGGGCGCGACCTCGCCCGCGGCACGCCCGTCAACATGGGCGAGGCCGTCGGCGTCATCGCGGCGCAGTCGATCGGCGAGCCGGGCACGCAGCTCACGATGCGCACCTTCCACATCGGCGGTGCGGCCCAGATCGCCGACTCGTCCTTCATCGAGTCGAGCTTCGAGGGCACGATCAAGATCCGCAACCGCGCGATCGCCAAGAACACGGACGGTGACCTGATCGCCACCGGCCGCAACGTGGCGGTCGTCATCGTCGGGTCGGACGGGGTCGAGCGGGCGGTCCACCGCCTGCAGTACGGCGCCAAGCTCCGGGTCGACGAGGGTGACAAGATCAAGCGCGGGCAGCGGATCGCCGAGTGGGACCCCTACACCCGTCCGATCCTCACCGAGGTCGACGGCATCGTGGCCTACGAGGACCTGGTCGACGGCCAGTCCATGACCGAGACCACCGACGAGTCGACCGGCATCGCCAAGCGCGTGGTCGTCGACTGGCGCGGCTCGGCCCGGACCTCGGACCTGAAGCCCGCGATGGTGGTGGTCGACCGGGACGGCAAGGCGCTCAAGCTGCCCCGCGGCTCGGACGCCCGCTACTTCCTGCCGGTCGACGCCATCATCGGCTTCGACCCGGGCGCGACGGTCAAGGCCGGCGACATCCTCGCCCGCGTCTCGACCGACTCGGCCAAGACCCGCGACATCACCGGCGGTCTGCCGCGGGTGGCGGAGCTGTTCGAGGCCCGGCGCCCGAAGGACGCGGCGATCATCGCCGAGAAGTCGGGCACCATCGCGTTCGGCCGCGACTACAAGAACAAGCGTCGGCTCACGCTGACGCCGCATGACGGCTCGGAGGCGGTCGAGTACCTGATCCCGAAGGGCAAGCACATCCACCTGCAGGACGGGGACGTGGTCGAGCTCGGCGATTACATCGTCGACGGAAACCCCGCTCCGCACGACATCCTGGCGATCAAGGGCGTGGAGGAACTCGCGGCCTACCTCGTCAACGAGATCCAGGAGGTCTACCGGCTGCAGGGCGTGTCGATCAACGACAAGCACATCGAGGTGATCGTCCGTCAGATGCTGCAGAAGGTCGAAGTGACCGACGGCGGCGACTCGGACATCCTCTCGGGTGACCAGATCGATCGGACGGAGCTGACCGACTACAACGAGAAGCTGCTTGCCGAGGGCAAGAAGCCGATCCAGGGCGTCCCGGTCCTGCTCGGCATCACCAAGGCGTCGCTGCAGACCAAGTCGTTCATCTCGGCGGCCTCGTTCCAGGAGACCACCCGCGTCCTCACCGAGGCTGCGGTCAACGGCAAGGTCGACACCCTGGAAGGCCTGAAGGAGAACGTGATCGTCGGCTCGCTCATCCCGGCCGGCACGGGCTCGATGGTTGCGGATATCCGCTCCATCGCCCGCCGCCGCGACGCGATGATCCTGCAGCAGAAGCAGGCCGAGAGCGGCGCGATGCCGGTCGAGGAGCTTCCGCCCGCCGCCGCCGAGTGAGGCGGCCGGCAGGTCCGAGACGAGAGAGGGCGGCCTTCGGGCCGCCCTTTTCCTTTGTGGCGTGCCCATCTCGACGTCGCCGTCTTCGCGAGCGCAGCGAAGCGATCCGGGGCGTCGCCGCGCGTCCTGACGTCCCGCCGGCCCGGGCCGCTTCGCTCCACCCGTGACGACGGCGCGGGAGGCGTCGACGGCAGATTTCAACCCGGCACCGTATCGAGACACGCGCGACCTTCCGGCCTTAACGACGGCTCAACCATAGCGCGCGATAAATTCGGCGCGGCCGCAGAAACACCCTGGAAACGGGGAGGATCGGGCCGGTTCGGGTGCGTGAGTGCGGGTCTGGCGTCGTGGGCACGAGACGAGGACGGGAATCGAGCCTGCGCTGGCTCTCGGCGGCCCTGACGCCCTGGATGGTCGGGCTCGGCCTGCTGGTGTCGTTCACGGCCGATGCCGGCACGGAGAACGCCATCGGGGCGAGCCGGCTCGGGGTGATCGATGCCGACACGGTCCCGCCCCTGCCGCCCGGCACCCTGCTGATCGGATCGGCCCTGCGCCGCCTCGGCGACGAGCCGCCCCAGGCGATCTTCAAGACCGGCGCGCACGTCTTCCCGGTGGTGCAGCGGGCCGGCAAGGGCGCCCCCTTCCGGCCGCCGGCCGAGAGCTTCGCCCGCCGGGCCGCGAATCTCCGCGAGGCGGGCGGCGCCCTGGTCTTCGGCGACGTCACCGGCAGCGTCACCGGCGTGCTGACGCAGGGCTCCGCGATCTGGGATCCGGAATCCGAGCCGGAAGCCGCCTTCGTCCCCGTGCCGGATCTCGGCCTCACGACCGGCGCCGGCAGCGCCGCCTCCACGGGCGCGGGGACCGCCGACCTCACCGAGGATGGCGGCCCCGAGCGCTTCGACGGCTCGACTCCGCCGGTGCCCCGCGCCATCGCCCTGTCGTCGACGACGCCGGCGCCCGCGGACGCGATCCCGGTCGAGATCGCGGCGGCGAGCCTCGCGCTGCCCGATTTCGCGATCCGCACCGAGCGCCCGGACAGCGCCGGGCCGGTGCCCGAGGACGCGCGCCGGCGCTACGCCGACCTGATCGACCCGAACGCCCTCGACAAGGAGCAGCGCTGCCTCTCCGAGGCGGTCTATTTCGAGGCCCGGAGCGAGCCCGAGGCCGGCCAGGCCGCCGTCGCCCAGGTGGTGCTCAACCGCGTGAAGAGCGGCCTCTACCCGGCGAGCGTCTGCGGTGTCGTCTACCAGAACCGGCACCACTACATGGGCTGCCAGTTCTCCTTCGCCTGCGAGGGCAAGTCCCTGCGCATCACCGATGCCGGCGCCTGGGAGAGCGCCACCCGCATCGCCCGCTCGGTGATCGAGGGCCGGACCTACCTCGCCGAGGTCGGCGCCGCGACCCACTACCACGCCGACTACGTGCGTCCGGGCTGGGCCCGCCGCCTGCGGAAGATGGACGTGATCGGCCGGCACATCTTCTACCAGCTCCGGGCCGGCCAGACCTGACCCGGGCCGGACCGGACTTCATAAGAGAGACTGTCCAAGATCCGAACAATGCTACCTAGGTAGGCGACGCCTAAGCAGTCGAAACCAAGGGTTAATTTTACCTTCGTTCCCGATAATGCTTGCGCGCCGGGCAACGAGTCTGGCCTCTGGTACGTCGAGACGAGCGCCGCGTCCGCGCCGCGTCTCGTAGTAATGCGTATCAGAGGACTTCCATGACCGCGCCGGTCGCTCGCACCGCTCTCCTCGCCGCCGCCCTCGGCGGCGTGCTCCTCGCCGCACCCGCCCAGGCCGGCGGCTGCTACGGCTCCGAATGCTATCGCCGCGTCGTCACGCCGCCGGTCTACGACACCGTGCAGGAGAACGTGCTGGTGCGCCCGCCCCGCACGGTCTACCGGACCACGCCGCCGGTCTACGACACGGTTTCGGAGCGCGTGATGGTCTCGCCCGGCGGCCGCTACTGGCAGACGAGCCGCGGCCCCGGCGGCGAGCTGATCGGCTGCTGGGTGACGACGCCGCCGCGCTTCGCGGTGCGCACCCGGACCGTGCTGGTCCGCCCGGCGCAGTCGATCCCCGAGACGATCCCGCCGGAATACGCCAGCGTCAGCCGTCGCGTCCTCGTGGCGCCCGCTCGGGCCGGCTGGGTGCCGGTCGGCGGAGGTTATGGCGGCGGCTACGGCTACCGGCCCGCGGCCTACGGCGGCCCGCTCGTCGGCTCGATCCCCGACGCCCTCGGCATCACCGGGGCCAGTTCCTCGGATATCGGCGTCGGTCTCGGCTTCTACACGGGCAGCCGGTACGAGGGATACTGAGCCGGTCACGACCGCGCCCGTCTTGATTCCGGGCGTCCCGGCCACACCTCACCGCGCGAAGCGGGAGGTGACGATGGGGACGTTCAAGGCCTGGGTGGTCGAGAAGAACGAGGCCGGCCAGAGCCTCGCCTTCACGGACTTCGACGACGCCGACCTGATGGACGGCGACGTCACCGTGCGGGTGACGCACTCGACCCTGAACTACAAGGACGGCCTCGCGCTCACCGGCAAGTCGCCGGTGGTGCGCCGCTTCCCGATGATCCCAGGCATCGACTTCTCCGGGATCGTCGAGACCTCGGACCACCCGGAGTACCGGCCGGGCGACGCGGTCGTGCTCACCGGCTGGGGCGTCGGCGAGACGCATCTCGGCGCCTACGCGCAGCGCGCCCGTGTCAAGGGCGACTGGCTGGTGCCGCTGCCCCAGGGGCTCACCGCCGAGCAGGCCATGGCGGTCGGCACCGCCGGCTACACGGCGATGCTGTGCTGCATGGCGCTCGACGCCCACGGCGTGAAGCCCGAGCACGGTCCGGTCATCGTCACCGGCGCCTCGGGCGGCGTCGGCTCGGTGGCGGTGGCGCTCCTCGCCCGGGCCGGCTGGCACGTGATCGCCTCCACGGGCCGGGACGGCGAGGCCGATTACCTGAAGGGCCTCGGGGCCGCCGAGATCCTCGACCGGGCGGAGCTGTCGAAGCCCGGCAAACCCCTCGGCAAGGAGCGCTGGGCCGCGGGCGTCGACGCCGTCGGCTCCACGACCCTCGCCAACGTGCTCGCCATGACCCGGGCGGACGGCGCCGTCGCGGCCTGCGGGCTGGCGCAGGGCATGGACCTGCCGACCTCGGTGGCGCCCTTCATCCTCCGCGGCGTCTCGCTGCTCGGCATCAACAGCGTCACGACCCCGCAGAAGAAGCGCCGCGAGGCCTGGGCGCGCCTCGCCCGGGAGCTCGACCTGGCCAAGCTCGCCGCCATGACGAGCACGGTCCGCCTGGAGGAGGTCGGCCGGCTCGGCGAGGAGATCCTGGCCGGCAAGGTCCGAGGCCGGACCGTCGTGACGGTGGCGTAGGTCCGGCGCCCGTCAGGCGGCTTTCCGGGCCTGGAGCAGGTAGCTCATCGGCAGGAGCCGGTCGGCGGCGAGCACGTCGCAGGCCGTGGTGCTGATGTTGTCCGGAAACTCCCGGAACCGCTCGATCGCGAGGCCCGCACCGATCAGGCTCTCGATCAGCATCCCGACGGGATGGGCGAACCAGTAATGCGGTCCGACCCGCGGGGCCGGCCCGTCGCCGTACACGATGGCGTCCTCGCCCACGAACGGCGCCGTGCGGAAATAGGAGTGCCGGACCAGGAGCGGCTGCTCCGCCCGCGGCTCGAACATGTTCACGACGGGGTGCTCCTCGTGGATGAGGATCCGGCCGCCCGGGTGCAGGAGGCGCGCCGCCACGGCGAGGAAGCGCGGCAGGTCGGGCATCCAGCCCAGCACGCCGATGGTGATCACCGCGAGGTCGTAGGCACCGTCGTGCTCCGCGTCGATCGCGTGCACGTCGCCCGCGACGAAGCGGCAGTCGCGCCCGGCGATGCCGGCGAGGTCCCTTGCCTGGGCGAGGAACGCCTCCGACTGGTCGAACCCGGTCGCCGACCGGGCGCCGAGATTCATCAGCGACACCGTCTCCCGCCCGTTGTTGCAGCAGAGCTGCGCGACGGAGGTCCCGGCGAGGCCGATCGCCCGCAGGGCCGCCTCCATCGGCGGGTCGAAGCAGGAGAAGCCGGGATCCCGCGCGAAGTTCTGCGTCAGCCGGTCCCAAGACGGGTCGCTCCGGTGCAGCGGCGCGGAGGCATCCCAGGCCTGGCGGTTGGCGGCGACGGCCTCGGCGGCGGACAGGGACGACATCGACGGCTCCGGATGAATCGCCGGAGAGTCTAGCGAGCGGTGCCCGTGTCGCGCCACGGCGAAAACGCCGGGCCGGCCGAACCGCCGTCGCGCGGGAACCTTTGCCGTGCCTCGCGTGTTGGCGTCTTCATGAGCGTCGCATTCGTCAAAGAGCCCGAGGGTGGGGAAGCGTTCGAGAATCTGCCGGACCGGCCGATCTCGCCGCACACGAACTTCGTCACGCCGGAGGGGCTCGCGCAGATCGAGGCCGAGGTCGCGCGTCTCGAGAAGGAGGTCGCCTCGCTGGACCCCGCCGACAAGGCGGAGGATTCCCGCATCGGGCGCGACCTGCGCTACTGGGCGGCCCGGAAGAACACCGCGCAGCTCGTGGAGCCCAAGGGCGGCGACACCGTGCAGTTCGGTTCCACCGTCACGGTGGTCCGCGAGGACGAGTCCGGCAAGGAGACCCGGCAGACCTTCCGGATCGTCGGCGAGGACGAAGCCGACCCGCACAAGGGCTCGATCTCGTACGTGGCACCGCTCGCCCGCGCCATCACGGGCAAGACGATCGGCGACGTGGTCGAGGTGAACGGCCACGAGGTCGAGGTCGTCGAGATTCGCTGAGGCGGGTCAACGGCCCTCGAACCGGGCCCGCAGCGGCAGCAGCGCCTCGGCGACGTGCTCCATGAAGGCCCGGACCCGCGCCGCGTGGCGCAGGTCCGGATGCGTCAGGATCCAGAGGTCCGCCCCGAGTTCCGGGTGCGGCCCTGACAGCCGTCGCAGCGCCGGATTGAGGTCGGCCGTGAAGCAGGGAAGCGGGCCGACGCCGAGGCCGGCCTCGACCGCCGCTTCGAGACCGATCACCGCGTTGACCCGCAGGCGGACGCGGTCGGAGGGCGCCCGCGCCTCCACGAACCGCGTGAGCGAGCCACCCGCCACCAGCGGCCCCGGACTGATCCACGCCTCGCGGGCCAGATCACCGTAGGCGCGGTCGGCGCGGCCGTAGACTCCCCAAGCCGTGAGGGCGAGGCGGCGGCCGACCAGCGTCTCGCTCGGCTCGCGGCTGATCCGGATCGCCACGTCGGCGTCCCGGCGCGAGAGGTTGAGCGTCGCCTCCGCGAGGATGAGGTCGATCCGAATCTCCGGATAGCGCTCGGCGAAGCTCGCCAGCATCGGCATCAGCAGGTCGGCGGCGAAGCCGGCCGGCGCGGTCACCCGCAGCTCGCCGGAGGGTGTCTCGCCCTGTCCCGCCACCACGCGGGCGAAGCGCGTCACGTCCGCCTCGATCCGTCCGGCCGCGTCGATCATCGCCTGCCCGGCGGCGGTCGGCACATAGCCCGTGCGCAGCCGCTCGAACAGGCGCGTGCCGAGCCGCGCCTCCAGGGCGGCGAGGCGCCGGAACGCCGTCGAGTGGTTGATCCCGAGCTCGGTCGCCGCCGCGGTCAGGCCGCCCCGATCGGCCACGGTCTTCGCGAACCGGAAGTCGTCCCAGTCGAGCGCCACGCGCGGATCCTTGCGTCTGTGCAAGATCAATCTTGCACGTCGGGGCATTCTTGCAAGGCGGCAAATGCGCGATGGAGTGGCCTTCCGCCGGCCGACGATCCGGCCGGACGTCCGACACGCAGGAGAGATCACCCGATGGCGAAGGTGCTGGTGCTGTACTACTCGACCTACGGCCATGTGGAGCAGATGGCCTACGCCGTCGCCGAGGGCGCCCGCGAGACGGGGGCCGAGGTCGTCGTGAAGCGCGTGCCGGAGCTGGTCCCGGAGGAGGTCGCCCGGCAGAACCATTTCAAGCTCGATCAGGCGGCGCCGGTCGCGACGGTCGCCGAACTCGCCGATTACGACGCGATCATCTTCGGCACGCCGACCCGCTACGGCAACATGGCCTCGCAGATGAAGCAGTTCATCGACCAGACCGGCGGTCTCTGGATGAAGGGCGCGCTGGTCGGCAAGGTCGGCTCGGTCTTCACCTCCACGGCCTCGCAGCACGGCGGCCAGGAGACGACGCTGACGAGCTTCCACACGGTGCTGTTCCACCACGGCATGGTGGTGGTCGGCCTGCCCTACAGTTTCCAGGGGCAGGCCGGCGTCGAGGCGGTGAAGGGCAACACGCCCTACGGCGCCAGCACGATCGCGGACGGCGACGGCTCCCGCCAGCCGAGCGCCGTCGAGCTGGAGGGCGCGCGGTTCCAGGGCCGCCACGTGGCGGGCATTGCCGCCAAGCTGGCCCGAGACTGAGAAGCCAAGAAAAAAGGCTCGGATTGCTCCGAGCCTGGAAGGAAAAAGGCCATTGGGGGCTGAGAAGGCCTTCGTGATCAGTAAACGGATCAGGCTGAACTCTGTTCCGCGGCCGGCGAAAAATTCTCCGTCAGCGGGGCGCGGCCGCCCGGGCGAGGCGGTCGCGGATCGCCTCGCCGAGGCCGTCCGCGGGAATGGGCGCCACCGCGATGGTCTCGGCCCCCGAGGCGTCGAGGTCGCGCAGGGCGCCGAACAGCCGGGCAGCGGCCTCCGCGGGGTCGCCCGCCGGGCTCAGGTTGAGACTGGCGCGCGCGGTCTCGTGACCGGTCGGGGGGCGGGACCCGAACAGCAGGACCGCCTCGCCGGGCTCGACCCGCACCGCGTCGAGGCGGACCCGCGCCCGCGGCGCGTAGTGCGAGGCGAGCATGCCCGGGCCCGCCGGCCGGTCGGCATCCGCGGCGCGGGCGAGGTCGCAGACCCGCGTGCCCGCATGCGCCGGGACCACCAGGGTGAGGGGGCCGGGCCAGAAGGCCTCCGCGAGGCGGCGCGCCGGCGCGTCGAAGACCCCCTCCGCCAGGGCCGCCGCCGCGTCGGGCAGGTGCGAGATCAGCGGGTTGAAGCGCGGCCGCGCCTTGGCGGCGAAGATGCCCGTCACCGCGGCGGGGTCGGTGGCGTCCGCCCCGAGCCCGTAGACGGTCTCGGTGGGGAAGGCGACGAGGCGGCCCGTCCGCAGGAGCGCGGCGGCCTCCGCGAGGCCGGCCGCGTCGGCGGGGAGCCGCCGGGTCGCGGCCGGGACCGTTGACCCGGGATCGTTCATGCGGGAAGCCGTCTCCGAGGTCATGGCGGTGCGAGCCCCGCGCGCCTATCCTCGCCCCGCCCTAGCGCCGGTGCGCGGGCGCGGTCAAACCCGCCCCGGATCGAACGCGCGGGCGGGCCGCCACACGGGAGGATCGTATGAGTTACCGCGCCCCGGTCCCCGAGATGCTCTTCACGCTGCGGCACGTGGCCGGGCTCGACGCGGTCGATCCCGACGATGCCGAGGCGATCCTGACCGAGGCCGGGCGCATCGCCGCCGGCGTGATCGCGCCGCTCAACCGGGTCGGCGACCGGCACGGCACTCCCTTCGCGGACGGGGAGGTCACCACGCCGCCCGGCTGGCGCGAGGCCTACCGCACCTTCACGGAGGGCGGCTGGAACGGGCTCTCGGCCGAGGCCGACCACGGCGGGCAGGGCCTGCCGAAGCTGATCGAGGCCGCCTGCACCGAGATGTGGAACGGCGCCAACCTCGCCTTCGGCCTCTGCCCGCTCCTGACCCAGGGCGGCATCGAGGCGCTCGCGGCCCACGGTTCGGACGACCTGAAGGCGCGCTACCTCGCGAAGCTGGTCTCGGGCGCGTGGCCCGCCACCATGAACCTGACCGAGCCGCAGGCGGGCTCTGACCTCGCCCTGCTGCGCACCCGGGCGGTGCCGGCGGGCGACGGCACCTACCGGATCACCGGCAACAAGATCTACATCACCTACGGCGAGCACGATCTGGCCGACAACATCGTCCACCTCGTCCTGGCGCGCCTGCCCGACGCGCCCGCCGGCACGCGCGGCATCTCCCTGTTCCTGGTGCCGAAGGTGCTGCCGGACGGGACCCGCAACGACCTCCGCTGCTCCGGCATCGAGCACAAGCTCGGCATCCACGCCTCGCCGACCTGCTCCATGGCGTTCGGCGACCAGGGCGGCGCCACCGGCTGGCTGATCGGCCAGGAGAACAAGGGCCTCGCCTGCATGTTCACGATGATGAACGCGGCGCGGCTCAATGTCGGCCTGCAGGGCGTCGGCGTGGCCGAGGCCGCGACCCAGCGGGCGCTCGCCTACGCGCAGGAGCGCCGCCAGGGCAAGGCCGTCGGCGCCGCCGAGACGACGAGCCCGATCGCCGCCCATCCGGACGTGCAGCGCATGCTGCTCACCATGAAGGCCTCGACGGCCGCCGCCCGCGCGATCTGCTACCTCACCGCCGCGGCCCTCGACGCGTCGAAGGGGCCGGAGGGGCAGGCCGCCCTGGACCGGGCCTCGCTGCTGACCCCGGTGGCGAAGGCCTTCGCCACCGACCTCGCCAACGAGGTGACCTCGCTCGGCGTGCAGGTCCACGGCGGCATGGGCTTCGTGGAGGAGACCGGGGCGGCGCAGCTCATGCGCGACGCCCGCATCCTCGGCATCTACGAGGGCACCAACGGCATCCAGGCCATCGACCTCACCGCCCGCAAGCTGCCGCTGAACGGCGGCGCCACGGTCCGGTCCCAGCTCGCCTGGATGCGCCGGGCGGCCGAGGGGCTGCTCAAGGCCGGCGACCCGGCATTCGGCCACATGGCCGCGCGGCTGCGGGACGGGATCGGCAGCCTCGACCGCGCGACGAGCCACCAGCTCGCCGCGCTGGCCTCCAACCGGCCGGAGACGGCGCTCGCCGGGGCGACCCCGTATCTGCGCCTGTTCGGCCTGACGCTCGGCGGCGCCTGCCTCGCCCGGAGCGCGCTCGCCGCGAGCGCCGCCCTGAAGGCCGGCGAGACGGATCCGGCCCATGCCGCCCGCATCGCCCTCGCGCGCTTCTACGCCGAGAACCTGCTGACCGCGGCCGGGGGCCTGGAGCAGACGGTCGTGGCGGGGGGCGCCTTCACGGACGACGCCGCCCTGGCGCTGGCGGTTTGAGGAGCGGACCATGGCCGAACCCGTCGCGATCGATGACCTCCAGGGCGGCGTCCGCCTGATCACCCTGAACCGCCCGGAGAAGAAGAACGCGCTCACCGGCGCCATGTACGACGCCATGCGCGAGGCCCTGGCGGAGGCCGACGCGTCGGAGCAGGTCGGGGCCGTGGTCTTCGCCGGACAGCCCGGCATGTTCAGCGCCGGCAACGACCTCGCCGACTTCATGGCGCAGTCGTCCGGGGATCGGGCCGGCGACGGGTTCAGCGCCTCGCCGGCGCTCGCCTTCATCCGCCAGCTCGCCCGCACCCGCACCCCGATGGTCGCGGCGGTCGACGGGATCGCGGTGGGCATCGGCGCGACGCTCTGCCTGCACTGCGACCTCGTCTACGCGAGCCCGGCCGCGCGCCTGCGCATGCCCTTCGTCGAGCTCGGCCTCGTGCCGGAGGCGGCGTCGAGCTACCTGCTGCCCCTGCGGGTCGGCCGGCTCCGGGCGACCGAGCTGCTGCTCCTGTCCCGGCCGCTGGAGGCCGACGAGGCGCAGGCGCTCGGCCTCGTCAACGCGGTGCTGCCCGCCGACATGCTGGTCGAGCAGGCCATCGCGCAGGCGGCGCGCCTCGCCGCCCTGCCGCGCGGGGCGCTGACGGCGTCCCGGGCGCTGATCCGGGGCGACCAGGCGCAGGTCGAGGCGGCCCTGGAGGCGGAGGCCCGGGCCTTCGACGCGCAGCTGCGCTCGCCCGAATCCCAGGAGCGGCTCGCCGCCTTCCTTTCGCGGTCGAAGCCCGCCGCCTCGGCGTGAGCCCGCCCGACCTCTCCCAGAAGATCTGCCTCGTCGCGGGCGCGTCGCGGGGCGTCGGCCGGGGGCTCGCCCGGGCGCTGGGGGAGGCGGGGGCCACGGTGATCGTCACGGCCCGCTCCAGCGAGACCGGCCCGCGCACCGAGATGCGCGACGAGGCGATCGAGGACACGGCCCGCCTGGTCGACGCGGCCGGCGGGCGCGGGCACCATTACCTGTGCGACCACCGCTCCGAGCGCGCCACCGACGCGCTGGTGCACTGGGCGCTGCGCCGGTTCGGCCGGATCGACGTCGTGGCCTGCAGCGTGTGGAGCGGCAACGAGGGCTACGACGGCGAGCGCTACCCGGACGGCGCCGGCTGGGGCACGCCGTTCTGGCGCCGCTCGGCGGAACCGTATCTCGGCTTCCTCGAGGCCGGGCCGCTGCCGGCCCTGCTGCTCGCCCGCGCGGTCGCCCCCGCCATGGTGGCGGCGCGGGCCGGGCTGCTGGCGCTCGTCTCCTTCGGCACCGAGGAGTATCTCGGCGACGTGTTCTACGATTCCGCCAAGGCCGCCACCAACCGGCTGACCCTGGCCTTCGCGCAGGAACTCGCGCCCCACGGCGTCACCGCCCTCGGCCTCTCGCCGGGCTTCGTCGCCACCGAGCGGGCCCGCGACCTCGGTCACGCGCAGCACGCCACCGAGAGCCCGCTCTATGCCGGCCGGGCGCTGGCGGCCCTCGCCGCCGACCCCGGCATCGCCGCCCGGGCGGGCACCGTGCTGCATGCCGGCGACCTCGCGCGGGTCTACGGCTTCACCGACGCCGACGGGACGCGGCCGGAGCGGTTCCGCGTCGGGCCGTGACGGGTCCCCTGCGAGCCTCTCGCCGGAACGGCGCGGCCCCGCGGCGGACGGGCCGGACGCGCGCCGGGCGCCCTCGACGGGGCTGATTCGCGATGCCCGGACGGGCGTCCTGTCGGGATCGGCGGCTCCGATTGCTGCGGGAGCGAAAAACGGCCTTAATTCGCCCGCAGGTCAGGGGACGATCCTGTGCCCGCTCCGATCTCCGGTCGGGCCGGGACCGCGCGTGTGAACGAGGGAAAATCGGCATGTCGGAAGCGAACACGGCCCCGCGCGTGCTGATGGTCTTCCCGAAGTTCTACGAAAACTCCATGTGGAACTTCAAAGAGGCGATGGAGCTGCAGGGCGCCCGCGCGCCCGCGCCGCCGCTCGGCCTCATCACGCTGGCCGCGATGCTGCCGCCGGCCTGGCAGGTGACGCTGGTCAACCGCAACTGCGAGGAGCTGACGGACGCGCAGATCCAGGCCGCCGACCTCGTGATGACCGGCGGCATGCTGCCCCAGGAGCCGGACTGCCTCGTGGTCATCGACCGCTGCGTCGCGCTCGGAACCCCGGTCTGCGTCGGCGGCCCCGCGCCGACCTCGACGCCGGAGGTCTACGACAAGGCCGATTTCCTGGTGCTGGGCGAGGCCGAGGGCATCCTCGACACCTTCGTGGCCGCCTGGGAGTCCGGCGCGCGCCGCGGCCGCTTCACGGCCGAGAAGTTCAAGGCGGACGTCACCAAGAGCCCGATCCCGCGCTTCGACCTCCTGACCTTCAGCCACTACCTCTATATCGGCGTCCAGTTCTCGCGCGGCTGCCCGTTCACCTGCGAGTTCTGCGACATCATCGAGCTCTACGGCCGCGCCCCGCGGACCAAGACCACGCCGCAGATGCTGGCCGAGCTCGACCGGCTCTACGGCCTCGGCTACCGCGGCCATGTCGACTTCGTCGACGACAACCTGATCGGCAACAAGAAGGCGATCAAGCTGTTCCTGCCGCACCTGATCCGGTGGCAGGAGGAGCACGGCTACCCGTTCAAGTTCTCCACCGAGGCCTCGCTGAACCTCGCGGACGACGACGAGCTGCTCGGGATGATGCGGGACGCGAACTTCTTCGCCCTGTTCACCGGGATCGAGACGCCCGACGAGGCGACGCTGATCCAGACCCAGAAGAAGCAGAACACCAAGCGGTCCATCGCCGACAGCGTCCACAAGCTCTACGAGCACGGCATGTTCGTCACCGCCGGCTTCATCGTCGGCTTCGACACCGAGAAGGACAGCATCAGCAAGGCGATGTCGCTGTGCATCAGCCAGACCGGCATCCCGATCGCGATGGTGGGCCTGCTCTTCGCGCTGCCGAACACGCAGCTCTCGCGCCGCCTGCGCAAGGAGGGCCGCCTCTACGAGAACTACGCGGCGACCACCGCCGACCAGGGCGACCAGTGCACGCAGGGCATCAACTTCGTGACCCTGCGCCCGCAGCGCGACGTTCTCGCCGACTACCGGCACGTCCTCCAGGAGATCTACGACCCGCCGAACTTCTTCGACCGGGTGCGGGTGGTGTCGCGGCGGGTGAAGCGGCCGAGATTCGCCGCCCAGAAGCTCAACTGGCGCCACGTCGCCCACGACCTCTACTCGCTGCTGCGGGTGTGCTGGCGGATGACCGTGCGGCGTCCGGAACTCGCCAAGCACTTCTGGAGCGTGTTCCTGGAGACCGCCCGCCGCAACCCGGCCGCGCTGGAGGCGGTGGTCACCAACATGGTGATCTACCTGCACGTCTACCCGTTCTCGCGCTACGTCATCCGCGAGATCAACGGCCGGATCGCCGACCTCGATGCCGGCCGCTGGGTGCAGCCGCCGGTCCTGGCGCCCGAGGCGGAGACCTGCAAGGCGCCGCCGGTCGGCAAGGTGGCGGCCAAGGCCGAGGTCAAGCACCTCGCGGCGGTGGCCTGAGGGATCCGCGCCGCGGTCCTCCCGTCTGCCGGAACGCGGCGGAGGCCTCGAAGGAGCCCTCCTTCGAGGCCGCTGACGCGGCACCTCAGGAGGGGGGCGGTGCGGAGGATCTGATGCCGCCGCGCTTGCAGGCTTGGCCGATCATCGCTAGCTGACGCGCCGCGAGGCCACGTCCTCCCCCCGTCGCGCGGGGCACAAGTCCGGGACGGCCCGGCCCTTTCGGGAGGGCCGCCATGGCCTGGATCTATCTCGTCACCGCGGGCGTGCTGGAGGTCGTCTGGGCCTTCGCGATGAAGCAGTCGGACGGCTTCACGCGCGTCTGGCCGACCGCCATCATGGCCGTGTCGATGGCCGGCAGCGTCGGCTTCCTGGCGCTGGCCATGCGCACCCTTCCGCTCGGGACCGCCTACACGATCTGGACCGGCATCGGCGCGGTCGGCGCCTTCCTGGTCGGCATCGCCGCGCTCGGGGAGCAGGCGAGCGCCACCCGGATCCTCGCCGCCGGCCTGATCGGCTCCGGGCTCGTCCTGATGAAGCTGTCGAGCCCCGGCTGAGCCTCAGGCGGCGCGCACCGTGTGCAGGAAGGCGTCGATCTCCCGGCGCAGCTCGGCGGCCTCCTCCGAGAGGCTCGACGCCGAGGCCAGCATCCGCGTCGCGGCCGTGCCGGTGTCGTCCGCCGCCCGCGCCACCGCGTCGATCGTCCCGGTGACCGCGCCCGTCCCGGACGCCGCCTCGGCGACGTTCCGGGCGATCTCCCGGGTGGCCGCGCCCTGCTGCTCGACGGCGGCCGCGATCGAGGTCGCCACCCCGTCGATCTCGCGGATGCGCGCCGCGATCCCGTCGATCGCGTCCACGGTCTGCCCGGTCGCGCCCTGGATCCGGCCGACCTGACCGGCAATCTCCTCGGTGGCCCGGGCGGTCTGGGCGGCGAGCTGCTTCACCTCGCTGGCGACCACCGCGAAGCCGCGCCCCGCGTCGCCGGCGCGGGCCGCCTCGATCGTGGCGTTGAGCGCCAGCAGGTTCGTCTGGCCGGCGATGTCGGTGATGAGGCGCACGACGTCGCCGATCCGGCCCGCGGCGGTGCTGAGTTCCTGCACGAGGCCGGCCGTGTCGCCGGCCTGGACCACCGCGCTCCGGGCGAGTTCGGCCGACCCGTCGACCTGGCGGCCGATCTCCTGCACCGAGGCGCCGAGCTCCTCGGCGGCCGCCGCGACCGTGCCGACATGCTGGGCGGCCTCCTGCGCGGCGCCCGCCACCGTGGCCGAGCGCTCGGCCGTGTGCGTGGCCGTGCCGCTCATCGCCTCGGCATCGGCCCGCAGGCCGAGGGCGGCGTCCGCCACCCGGGCCAGCACGCCCCCGACCGCGGCCTCGAAGGACTCGGCCATGGCGTGGACCGCGCGCCGGCGCTGCGCCTCGGCGCCCGCGCGCGCCACGGCGGTCTCCCGCTCCAGGGCACGGGTGTGGATCAGGTTGTCCTTGAACACCTGCACGGCCGCGGCCATCGCGCCGATCTCGTCGCGGCGTCCCGTATGCGGGACCGGCACGGTCTCGTCGCCCTCGGCGAGGCGGCCCATCGCGCCGGTCATGCGCTGGATCGGCCGCGCGATCCCGAACAGGGCGAACAGCATCGCGGCCGCCGCGACCGCGAGGCCGACCACGGTGGCGATCATCGCGATCAGCTTGGCGCGCGTCGCCGCCTGCACGGTCTCGGTGACGTTGCTCTCCGTCTGGGCTCGGGCCGCCGCGATCGACTCGGTCAGGCTGGCCACCGCGGCGTCGTTCTGCGCGCCCGTCGCGGGATCCAGCACGAGCGCGAGGGCGCCCGGCTGATCGCCCGCGATCATCAGCTCGACCACCTGCAGCTGGACGTTCTGGTAGGCGTTCCAGGCGTTGGTGAAGCGCTCGTAGATCGCGCGGGCCTGCGGGCTCGTCAGGCGCTCCTGATAGGCCTGCCGGAGGCCGGACAGGTCGCCGAGCGCGTCGGTCAGCGCCGTCTGGTTCTTGTCCAGGGTGGTCGCGTCGGGCGAGGCCACCGCGAGCCTGTAGAGTCGCAGCCGCGCGTCCCGCACGGCCGTCCCGATGGCCTCGGCCTGGTTCTGGGTGGGCAGGGCCTGCTGCGAGATCGCCGCGGCGTTCCGCTCGATCTCCGACAGGCTCACGACACTGGCGATGCCCTGGCCGACGGCGGCGAGGGCGAGCAGGCCGATGGCACCGGCGAGGACCGTCTTGAGGGAGAAGCGCATGGGAGGTTCCGTCCTCGCGGCCGTGCCGCGCCTTCAGGCCCCGCCATGCTCCCGCAGAGGTCTTAAAATTCTATCGGCTCTATACCAGCATTTGTTGTCAGAGCCACTTCTTCCAGCGGAAGAAGAAGTAGGGGAATACGGCGGCCACGACCATCATGATCAGCGCCATCGGGTATCCGAACGCGAAATCTAGTTCCGGTATGGACTTAAAGTTCATGCCGTAGATCGACGCGATCAGGGTCGGCGGCATGAAGACGACCGCCATGACCGAGAACAGCTTGATGATGTTGTTCTGTTCAAGGTTGACCAGCCCGAGGGTGGCGTCGAGCAGGAACTGGATCTTCGTGGACAGGAAGGTGGCGTGCTCCTCCAGGGATTGAAGATCCCGCAGGGTCGAGCGCACGTCCTCGCGCAGGTCGCGCGGGGCCTTGTTGGTCCGGTAGGTCGCCGACAGCGAGAGCAGGATCCGCTCCATGGAGACGAGGCTCTCCCGCTGCTTGGAGATGAGATCGCCGTGCCGGCCCAGCGCCCGCAGCGTGTCCTGAAGGGCGGTGTTGCGGGCGGAGGGATCCTCCTGCACCTCGAAGATCTTGCCCGACAGGCGGTCGATGCGCTCGCCCTGGAGCTGCAGCACGTCGGCGGCCCGGTCGATCACCGCCTCGATCAGCCCGGCCAGGATCGACTCGCCCGAAGGGGTCGACGCGCCGCCATTGCCCATCGAGCGCCCGGCGCGCTGCGTGTACATGCGGAAGGCCTGCGGCTCCTCGTGGCGCACGGTCACCAGCCGGTTGCCGCGCAGGATGAAGGTGATGCCGGCGAGCCCCGGCTCCTCGGCGTCGCTGACCTTCGAGAGCACCCGGCCGGTCATGTAGCGGGCGCCGTCCTCCACGTAGAGCAGCTCCGAGGGCTCGATGTCCTTCATCTCCTCGCGGGTCGGCACCTCGATGCCCGCGAACGACTCGACCTTCAGTTCCTCCTCGCGGCTCGGTCGGATCAGGTCGAGCCAGACCGTGTCCTCCGGAATCGTGTCCTGGAGATCGATGACGCGGCGCTCAAGCAGCGTGGCTCCGGCGCCGACAGCGGGCTGGTGGATGAAGATCACGAACAGGTCTCGGATGCGGATCGGTCACGGAACAGCGCGGGGCCGCAGCCCGCATCCGGCACCACGATGGCCGATGCAAGCTGTGCTGCGGATGTGGCGCTGTTTTCTGACGCTTCCGTGACATCGCGGTCCGGCGCCCGGGAGGCGGGGCGCCGGGATGTCCCGTGCCCGCTCACGATGCCGCGCGTTTAGGGGGCGGCAAGCGGGTCACGGCATTGCCCCGCCGCGCCGCGAACGGATCGCGGCGGCACAGGGCCGCGCGGGGCAACCCGGATCCATCGCGGCGGGCAGGCCCCCGGTCCCGCGGAACCCGGCGACCGCGGCCCTTGGTCCGCGACGGCGGCCGGCCCCGGTCCGGCCTCAGTTGCAGCCATCGCAGATGCTGCCTTCGATCTTCTCGGTCAGGCTGCGCTCGCGCCGCCGCTCCTCGCGGGTCGGCACTTCGCCGGCGCCGAGCGACGTGCCGGGAGGCTTGGTGACGCCGAGGCTGTTGGTGTTCGGCGCCGTGATGGTCGAGGCCGGGCCGCCGCCGGTTCCGGTCTGATCGGGCGCGCGGGTCTGCGCGGCCAGAGGGGGGGCGAGGGCGAGGCTCAGTGCGCCGAGCGCCGCCGGGCGAAGGAAACCGCGGATCATGGAAGCTCTCCCGTCACCGAGAGAACGTGAAACTTGACCGCAGGTTGCGTGGCCTAGCGCCGCCGCGCCGGCTCGCGCCGGAACACGCCGACCATCTCGACATGGCCCGAATGGCGGAACTGGTCGACCGGCGTGACGGTCTCCAGCCGGTACCCGCCGGCGACCAGCGTCGCCGCGTCCCGGGCGAAGGTTCCGGTATCGCAGGCGACGCCGATCACCAGGGGNCTGCGCGGCCAGAGGGGGGGCGAGGGCGAGGCTCAGTGCGCCGAGCGCCGCCGGGCGAAGGAAACCGCGGATCATGGAAGCTCTCCCGTCACCGAGAGAACGTGAAACTTGACCGCAGGTTGCGTGGCCTAGCGCCGCCGCGCCGGCTCGCGCCGGAACACGCCGACCATCTCGACATGGCCCGAATGGCGGAACTGGTCGACCGGCGTGACGGTCTCCAGCCGGTACCCGCCGGCGACCAGCGTCGCCGCGTCCCGGGCGAAGGTTCCGGTATCGCAGGCGACGCCGATCACCAGGGGGACGCGCGCCGCCGCGATCTGGCGGGCCTGGGCCTCCGCGCCGGCCCGGGGCGGGTCGAACACCACCGCGTCGAAGGCGTCGAGTTCGGGGGGAAGCAGGGGCCGGCGGAACAGGTCCCGGCGCTCGCTGGTGATCTTGCGCAGGCCCGCGGCGGCGCGCGCGGCCCGGTCGAGGCCCGCGAGGGCGGCGGGGTCGGATTCGACGGCGTGGACCGCCGCCGTCCGGGCGATCGCCAGGGTCAGCGGCCCGCAGCCCGCGAACAGGTCGGCGACGCGCCGGATGCGGGGCCCCAGGGCCGCCAGGGTCAGGTCGCAGAGCGTCGCCTGTCCGGCCGCGGTCGCCTGCAGGAAGCCGCCGGGGGACGGGTAGAGGCGCGCCGCCGCGGCGGTGCCGCCGGGGGAGGCGCCGGCGGAACCGTCCGCCGTGACCGAGACCGGCTCCGCCTCCATGAGGCGCTCGCCGTGCAGGGAGAGCCGGGCGAGGCCGAGTTCTCCGGCGATCCGCACCAGCGCGGCGCCGACGCCGGCGCTCACCGGTCCGTGGCCGCGCAGGTCGACGTCGAGGCCCTGGTCGGTGGCCGTCACGGCCACGTCGAGGGGCTTGCGCCCGTGGCCCAGCGGGGCGGCGAGGCGGCGCGCGACCGCGGGGGCCGGGTGCAGCGCCGGCACGGTGATCGGGCAATGGTNCCCCTGGTGATCGGCGTCGCCTGCGATACCGGAACCTTCGCCCGGGACGCGGCGACGCTGGTCGCCGGCGGGTACCGGCTGGAGACCGTCACGCCGGTCGACCAGTTCCGCCATTCGGGCCATGTCGAGATGGTCGGCGTGTTCCGGCGCGAGCCGGCGCGGCGGCGCTAGGCCACGCAACCTGCGGTCAAGTTTCACGTTCTCTCGGTGACGGGAGAGCTTCCATGATCCGCGGTTTCCTTCGCCCGGCGGCGCTCGGCGCACTGAGCCTCGCCCTCGCCCCCCCTCTGGCCGCGCAGGTCGACGTCGAGGCCCTGGTCGGTGGCCGTCACGGCCACGTCGAGGGGCTTGCGCCCGTGGCCCAGCGGGGCGGCGAGGCGGCGCGCGACCGCGGGGGCCGGGTGCAGCGCCGGCACGGTGATCGGGCAATGGTCGATCGGCACCAGCGCGTGGCTGCGCGCCGCCATCAGCCCGGCCTCGGCCCGCCCGCCGATCTCCCGCACGTGCAGGGTGAGGCGGCGGCGTCCCGCCCCGTGGGCGTCGATGGCCGGCCCGGGCGTCACGTCGAGGCGCGCCTGGGACAGGGCCTGGGCGACGAGGTCGCGCTTCCAGGCGAGTTCCGCGGGCCGCGCGAGGTGCTGGGTGCGGCAGCCGCCGCAGCGCATGTAGTACGGGCAGAACGGCTCGACCCGGTCGGGCGAGGCCTGCGCTAGGCCGAGCAGGGCGCCGCGCCGCGCCTCCCGGCGGATCTCCGCGCGTTCCCCGGGCAGCGTGTAGGGTACCAAGGTCCCGTCCTCGGCGATCCCGTCGCCGCGGGCGCCGAGCTCCCGGATCGTGACCGTCTCGCTATCCGCTGGCTCGCTCACGGCAACCTCGCACCGATCAGGAATTCGGCATTGCCGTCGCCGCCCGGCACCGGCGAGTCGATCAGGCCCAGGATCGCGGCCCCGAGCCCCTCGAGGGTCCCGCGGACGGCCGCGCAGACCTCGGCGTGGACCGCCGGGTCGCGCACGAGGCCGCCGCGGCCGACCCGGGCGCGGCCGGCCTCGAATTGCGGTTTGATCAGCGCGACGATCGCCGACCCCGGCCTCAGCAGGCCCGGGAGGGCCGGCAGCACGAGGCGCAGGCCGATGAAGCTCACGTCCACGCTCGCGAGATCGGGGGGCGGGACGAGGGCCTCCGGGCCGAGGCCGCGGATGTCGGTGCCCTCGCGGTTGGTCACGCGCGGGTCCCGGGCGAGGCGCGGATGGAGCTGGCCCCGGCCCACGTCGAGGGCGTGGACGTGGCGGGCGCCGCGGGCGAGCAGCACGTCGGTGAAGCCGCCCGTCGAGGCGCCGACGTCGAGGGCGACCCGGCCGGCCGGATCGACGCCGAACGCGTCCAGCGCGGCGGCGAGCTTGAGGCCGCCGCGGGACGCGTAGGGATGCTCGGATTCCGCCTCGACCCGGGCCCCCGGGGCGATCGGGTCCGAGGCGCGCGCGAGCGGGCGCCCGTCGACCCGCACGAGGCCGGCGCGGATCGCCGCCTGGGCCCGGGCCCGGCTCTCGAAATGGCCGTGCGCCACGAGGTACAGGTCGGCGCGCCGCGGGGACGGGTCGTCCGCGGCGGCCGCGCGGTCCGGGCTGGTCCGGTCTCGGGTCATCGGGGCTTCGTGCGGTTCCGGCAGATCTGCGGCGGAGGTTTCGGGCCGCCGCCCTGTCGAAGGCCGGCGCGCTCCCTAACTAGACCGGGCCGTAAAGGAGAGCCACCGCATGACCCGCACCCTGCCGCTTCTCGCACTGCTCGGGACCGCCGCCGCCGGCGGCGCCCTGGCACAGGAGCCTCCCAAGGAGGCGGCCAAACCGGCGGAGACCTACACGGCGCCGATTAAGAACGCGAAGGGCGACGCGATCGGCACGCTGGCGATCCGCGACGGGGCGAATGCCCTGGTCCTGCGCGTGACGATCCAGCCCGGCGGCCTGCCGCCCGGCTGGCACGGCATGCATTTCCACGCCGTGGGCGACTGCTCGGACCCGAAATTCATGAACTCCAAGGCGCACGTGAACCACGACCAGAGCAAGCACGGGCTGCTCAACGCGGAGGGGCCCGACGAGGGCGACCTGCCGAACCTCTACGCGGCGCAGGACGGCTCGGCCAACGCCGAGGTCTCGAGCGAGACGCCGCTGAACGGCGAGGGCGGCTTGAAGGACGGCGACGGCGCGGCGCTGATCATCCACGCCAACGAGGACGACCACAACACCCAGCCGATCGGCGGCGCCGGCGACCGCGTCGCCTGCGGGGTGATCAAGTAGCCGTCGCGGAAGGGGACGGCACGGCCGGCGGGATCGGCCGCGGCCGGCCCGCCTCGTCGATGGCCACGAAGGTGAAGGTGGCCTGCGTGACCCGCTCGCGGACCTGGGTGCAGAACCGCCGCGCCCAGGCCTCGACCTCGATCTTCATCGAGGTCCGGCCGACATGCGACACGCGGGTGTAGACGCACAGCACGTCGCCGACCCGGACCGGCCGGATGAAGGTCATGGATTCCAGCGCCACGGTGACCACCCGGCCCTGCGCCCGGTCGACGCCCGCGATGCCGCCGGCCTGGTCCATCTGCGAGAGCACCCAGCCGCCGAAAATGTCGCCGTTGGCGTTGGTGTCGGCCGGCATCGCGATGGTGCGCACCGTCAGGTCGCCCTTCGGCAGATCGACCTCCGCGAGCGGCGGCGCGCTTCCGACCGGTGAGAGTGCGACGTGCTGCATGCCGTCCATCCGCCCCCCGCGCGCCGTCAGGACATCAGGCCGGCGAGCTTGAGCCCCGCCGCCAGCAGAACGGCGACCGCGCTCAGGATGCATTCCAGCGGGATGGATTGCCAGAGGTCCGGCGCCGCCGCCGCGGGCTCGGCGCGTTGTGCAATATGGTTCATCGGGCTTCCTCTCGGGCGCGCCGATCTGCCGCCGACGGTCCCATTCCCGGCACGATAGAGCAAGGTCCGCGGTCGCGCACCCCGAATCGGGGCGTGAAAAAGCCCGGCGGCTCGAGGGAGCCGCCGGGCCGGTCAAGTCGGAGAACCGCTCAGTAGTAGAACCGGCGGCGCCAGTAGGGACGACGGTAGTAGGGCCGCGGGCCGTAGTAGAACCGGCGGCCGTAATACGGGCGGCGCCAGTAGGGCCGCGGGCCGTAGAAGCGACGGCGGTAATAGTACTGGGCCTTCTCGGCTACCGCCGGCGCGGCTTCGGCGGGCAGAGCCAGCCCCGGGCCGATGGGCGCGGCGGACGCGCCCTGCGGCGCCGCAGCCGCGAAGCCCAGCGCCAGCAGGGCCGCGAGCAGGAATTTCCTCAGCACGGTCTCGACTCCCTTCGTGTCATTACGTCCTGGTCGACGAACCGCACGGGACGCGACGGGCTCCGCCCGGTCCGAAACGCTGCAACGCGTGGGCGAGCGGAAGCGTTGCAGCGTAACCGCTGCGACGTTTCGGACAGGGTTGATCGAAGGTTGAGACGGCGGCGCTCAGGCGATCTTGGTGGTCATATCCTCGATCCGGGCCTCGGCGCTCTGGCGAACCAGGGCGATGCCGTGCTCGCAATCCTCGCGGCGGACATAGCCTTCGCCCGATTCGGCGATCACCTCGCCGTTGCGCGCCCGCAGGCGCCAGCGCCACTCCCCCTTGGCGTCCCGGTAGAGTTCGAACCGCATGATGCAGGCCCCCGATTCATCCTTCCCTCAGATGGGGGCGCACGGGCGCAAGGGAAGGCGCGGCCATGACGGGCCTGCGAGGGGGACACCGCCGCGCGCTCGGCCGACAGCGATTTGAATTAGAATTTTTCTTCCTCCCGTTGTACGCTTCACCCGCCGCGAGCCGAGAAGCCTGAACAATAGAGGGACCCCCGCGGCCGGTGAGGGAGGAACCATGAACGAGATCGTCCAGCCCGAGGCCTACTCGGAGGTCTTCTACGGCGCCTGCCCGCACGATTGCCCCGACACCTGCTCGATGCTGTTCGAGGTGAAGGGCGGCGAACTCCTGAGCGTGCGCGGCAACCCCGACCACCCGATGACGCGCGGCACCCTCTGCGTGAAGCTGAAGGATTACGAGAAGCGCCACTACCACCCGGACCGGCTGCTCTACCCGATGAAGCGGGTCGGCCCGAAGGGCTCGAAGCAATTCGAGCGGATCACCTGGGACGAGGCGCTCGACACCATCGTGTCGCGCTGGAAGGCGATCATCGACCAGTACGGCCCGCAGGCCATCGCCCCCTACAGCTATCTCGGCAACCAGGGCCTCGTGCACGGGCTGAACGGCGGCGACGCGTTCTTCAACCGCATGGGCGCCACCGTGACCGAGCGGACCTTCTGCGGCGAGGGCTCGTGCACCGCGTGGCTGCTCACGGTCGGCCCGACGGCCGGCCTGGACCCCGACAGCTACATCCATTCCAAGTACATCGTGATCTGGGCCTGCAACTCGGTCAGCACCAACCTGCACCACTGGGCGATCGTGAAGGACGCGCAGAAGCAGGGCGCCAAGGTCGTGGTGATCGACGCCTACGCGTCGCGCACCGCCAAGGCCGCCGACTGGCACATCGCCCCGAAGCCCGGCACCGACGGCGCGCTCGCCATGGCGCTGATCAACTCGATCATCGCGCAGGGCCTCGTCGACCAGGACTACGTCGACAACCACACGGTCGGCTTCGAGGAGCTGAAGGAGCGGGCGAGCACCCGCACCCCGGAATGGGCCGCGGAGATCACCGGCGTGCCCGCCGACGACATCCGCAAGCTCGCCTACGAGATGGCGACCGAGCAGCCGGTGGGCATCCGCATGGGCGTGGCGCTGGAGCGGCACTACGGCGGCGGCCAGACCATCCGGGCGGTGACCTGCATCCCGGCGCTCACCGGCGCGTGGCGCCACGTCGGCGGCGGCGTCACGCAGTTCGGCGTCTGGGAGCACCCGTACAAGTTCGACGTGATGTGCCGGCCCGACCTGATCCCGGAGGGCACCCGCGTCGTCTCGAACCTGCAGATCGGCCGGGCGCTCACCGGCGAGATGCAGCTCGACCCGCCGATCATGTCGATGATGTGCTGGAACTCGAACCCCGTCACGCAGGCGCCCGAGACCGACAAGATCGTCGAGGGGCTGATGCGCGAGGACCTGTTCATGGTCTCGGCCGAGCACTTCATCTCGGACACGGCCTCCTACGCCGACATCCTGCTGCCCGCCACCATGGGCGCCGAGATGGAGGACATGATCCTGTCCTGGGGGCACCTCTACCTGACCTACAACACCAAGTGCGCCGAGGCGCCGGGCGAGGCGATCCCCAACAACGAGATCTTCCGGCAGCTCGCCGCCCGGCTCGGCTTCGAGGAGGAGAACTTCAAGTGGACCGACGCCGAGTGCCTTGAGCACTACGTCGACTGGTCGTCGCCGGCCTGCGAGGGCATCGACCTCCAGTACATGCGCGAGCACGGCTTCGCCCGGCTGAAGGTCGGCACGCCCGACGACCGGGCGCCGCACCGGGACGGCAACTTCCCGACGCCGACCGGCAAGTGCATGCTGAAGGTCGAGGGCGCCACGAACTTCGTCGCCCCGCCGTTCCGGCAGATGTACGAGGGGTTCCAGCCCGGCGAGGCGCTCGACCCGCTGCCGGACTACCTGGGGCCGCGCGAGTCGCACACGAACGATCCCGAGCTGGCCAAGCGCTACCCGCTGAACATCGTCTCGCCCAAGAGCCACTACTTCCTGAACTCCTGCTACGCCAACATGGAGGACAAGCAGAAGGGCCAGGGCGAGCAGTTCGTGATGATCAGTCAGCACGACGCCGACGCGCGCGGCATCCGGGACGGCGACCGGGTGCAGGTCGGCAACGACCGCGGCGCCTTCAAGGGCGTGGCCCGCATCACCGACGACGTGAAGGCCGGGATCGTGGTGGCGACGCTGGGCTACTGGCGGCAGCTCAACGAGGGCACGGTGAACAGCATCTCGTCGGGCGCCTTCACCGACATGGGCCACGCGCCCTCGTTCTCCGACAACCTCGTCGAGGTCTCGCGGTCGAACTGAACGCCGCGCGCGCGGCGGTGGCGCGGGAGGGCCAGCGCACCGCGGTGATGTTCGGCCGCGAGCGGGTCGGTCTCACCAACGACGAGGTGTCACTCGCCGACGCGATCATCACCTTTCCAGTCTCCCCGGATTTTCCCTCGCTCAACCTCGCGCAGGCGGTTCTGCTGGTCGGCTACGGCGCGGGCGCGTGGCCTTGCCCGGCGAGGATCGCGCCGGCCCGCCGGCAGACCCGGGCCCAGTCCGCCGCGTCGAGGGCGGACCAGTCGGTCCCGAGGCCGAGCTCCGTCGCGGCCCTCGTGGCGGCCCGCGTCGCGGTCTCGGTCCAGCCCGGCGGCGGGGCGGGGATATCGGTCATGGCGATGCGGCCTCCTGCCCGGCTCTCGGTGCTCCGGCGGACGATATAGCGCGCCGGCCTCCGCCCATCAGCGCAGGCCGTGGGCGGCGAGTTCCTCCGGCACGGCCACGGCCCCGTCCTGGCGCATCAGGATCGCGTCGAGGGTGACCGGGCGGTCGTCCCAGGCATCCACCCCGACATCGCAGGAGCGCGTGGTGTCGGCGAGCCAGCCGTGGCTGTGCCCGTAGAGGTGGCGCGTCTCACGCCACAGGCCCGGCCAGGCCCGATGCGCGTAGTGCGACAGGAACAGGCGGTGCGGCCGGCCCCGCGCATCCGCAACGGAGAGGCGGGCGCTCTCCACCGGCGGCTCGGCCCAGGGCAGGCCCAGGACGCGGTTCGAATCGTGGTTGCCCCGGACGAGGCGCTTGGCGCCGTTCAGCCGCGCGAAGATCGCCGCGCAGTGCGCCCGGCTGGCATGGGCGGCGAAGTCGCCGAGGTGCCAGACGACGTCCTCCGGGCCGACCACGGCGTTCCAGCCCGCGACCAGGGCCTCGTCGTGGGCCTCGACGTTCCCGAACCGCGCCCCGCGGTGGCGGAGGATGTGCGGGTCGCCGAAGTGCGTGTCCGCGGTGAAGAAGGTCGCCATGGTTCGAGACCTGGGCCGCGGGCGCGTCGCGTCCAGACCGGGCGGCGCGAGGCGCGCGGACGCACGGCCGCTTCCGGGAGACCCCGCGGGCCGGTAAGGCTGCGGCGATGCTGGATCCCGCCATCTACGCCCACATCCTGGACGCGGCGCGCGCCTATCCGCCGCTGCGGGCGGCCCTGGTGCAGGCCGGCCCGATCCGGATCGAGCCGCCGGCGCATCCGCGCGTCGCCGACCGCCTGTTCGTCGAGGTGGTCAACCAGCAGCTCTCCACCCGGGCTGCGGCGGCGATCTGGGCCCGGATCGAGGCCGCCGCGGCGGCGGCGGGGTCGAGCCCGAGGGGCCTGTTCGAGGCCGGCGACGCGGCGCTCCTGCGGGCCTGCGGTATCTCGGGCAACAAGGTTCGGGCGCTCCAGGCGATCGTGGCGGCCGAGGCCGCGGGCCTCCTCGGTCCCGGCCTCGCCGGCCTGCCGCATCAAGAGCGGGCGGCGATCCTGTGCGGCATCCGCGGCGTCGGGCCCTGGACGGCCGACATGGTCGGCATCTTCCACTTTCACGACCCCGACATCTGGCCTGGGGGCGACGTGGCGGCGGTGGGCTGCCTGCGCCGCCTCACCGGACGGGACGATACCGCCGCTGCGGCGGCCGCCTTCGCGCCGTACCGCTCGATCCTGGCCCGCTACCTGTGGCGCATCAAGGACACGGCGCCCGTCCCGGCGGCCGAGACGGCCGGGCCGGCCAAGCCGGATCCGGCACCCCGGGCCCGGCGGCCCAGGAGCGCGGCGAAATCCGGGTGACGGAAGGCCGGGGATCGGCTATCCGTCGGCGCCTCCCGGGCCCGTAGCTCAATGGTTAGAGCCGGCCGCTCATAACGGTCCGTCCAAACCATTGATCCCCTGGGCGGGATTCAGCTTTTTTACGGTAGGGCACGGGAAACGTCCCGAATAATGGGCTTTGGCATGCCCCAAACGGAGGCGTCGTCAGGCGTTGACGACGGCAAGCCCGGCGGCCGGGTCAACTCGCATCCGGAGCCTTCCGCCGACGGGTTCTTTCGCGGACGCTGCGTGTAGGTCGAGATTGGGCGATATCGCTTGGAGCAGGCGGCCTGCCGGAACTCGCCGCATGCCTAGGAGGTCCGTCACATACGCTCCTTGATGCCGGCACTCACGAGCCACCAGTTGATCGGGTAACTGGTCAGGAAACCCGTTACCATGGCGGCCTGCATGGCGAACCAGAACTCGACCGAGTTCACCGGGGCCGACCGCCCCGCCAGGTCCGGGTAGAGCCGGAACTGCACGAGGGCCATGAGGCCGTACATGCCGACCTGCCACGAGATCAGCGACAGGGTGTCGGCCTTGATGGCCGCGATCAGCCCCTTGCCGGGCGAGAGCCCCCGCATCGGCACGATGGCGTAATACTGGAACACGATCCCGAGCGCGTAGGCGAAGACGAAGTCCAGCACCCAGACGGCGTACATCTTCTCCTCGAACAGTGCGTGCCAGCCGAACCAGACCGCCACCGCCGGCACCAGGAAGGCCAGCCACTCGGCGGCGACGTCCCCCAGCATGCAGCCGCTGCCGCAGTGGAGCGAGCCCTTGCCCACCATCGCCGGGAACGGCGTCTCGGTCATGTTCGGGGGCTTCTCGTCCCGCTCCATGGCGTTGTGGTGCGCCTCCATCGTGGCGAGCCGCCCGTAGCGGAAGTAGGCCCAGACCACGGCCAGCGTGCCGAACAGGGCGCAGACCGGCCAGACGACGTTCATCACCGCCATGTGCTGCGGATGCCGGATCACCTGCACCGACAGCAGGAGCGAGCAGGCGGCCCCCAGCACGAGGGACGCGACTGCGAGGGCATGGAGCCAGCCCGGGGCGGCGAAGGCGGCGCTCAATGGTGCACCGCCAGCATCCAGAGGGCCATGGCGACCATCATCACGTTCTCGGTCAGCGAGACGAAGCCGAGCGGCACCTTGCTCGACCCTCCGACGCAGGCGCACTTGATGTCCCGCTTGTCGACGTACACCGCCTTGAACACCGACACCGCGCCGACCGTGCCGATGAACAGGGCCACCGGGATCGAGATCCAGTTCAGGGCACCCGCCACCATCAGGACGCCGGCGATGCCCTCCAGGAACGGGTAGGCGTATGCGTAGCGGACCCAGCGCCGGCCGAGCAGGTCGTAGCCGAGGAACATCGACGAGAAGCTCTCGACGTCCTGCAGCTTCAGGAGGGCCAGCACGCACATGCTGAAGGCGATGAACCACTCGGCGGCGCGCATCGTCAGGGGCGTGCCGTACACGGCGTAGCTCGCCGCCAGCGCCATCAGCGCCGTCATCGAGAACACCGCGATGACAGGGGTGTAGGTCGTGGCGTTCGGGTCGTTGGCGGCCTTGCCGAAGTGGCGCTGCAGGTCGTCGAAGCCGCCGACGCGCTCGCCGTTGATGAAGGTCTGGGGCGTAGACTTGACCTGGTGCTCGGCCTTGAAGCGGTCCGTCTGCGCCCGGTCGGTCAGGAGGTGGTCCTCGACCGCGAAGCCTTGGCGTTCGAGGAGGTCCTTGGCCTTCAAGCCGTAGGGACAGGTGTGTTCGGGGGTGACCATCCGATAGAGGACGGCCTTGCGGGCTGATGACGACATGGGTTGCTCCTTGGATGCGGGTTCGGGCAGGCGGCGCCACTACTCGGCGGCGGCCCGATGGCATGTCGGTTCCTCGACGGCCTCCGCCCGGATTTGGTTGCCCGGAGGCAGCGTCCAGCCCTTCACGAGCGCGTAGACGGCGGGGATCACGACGAGGGTCAGCGCGGTGGAGGAGACCATCCCGCCGATCATCGGCACGGCGATGCGCTGCATCACCTCGGAGCCTGAGCCGGTGCTCCAGAGGATCGGGACGAGACCCGCCATGATGGCGACCACCGTCATCATCTTGGGCCGCACCCGCTCGACCGCGCCGACCATGATGGCGCGGCGCAGGTCCGCCCGCGTCGGGGGTCGGTCCTCTCGCGCGCACCCGGCCCGGACCTCGTCCCAGGCGTGGTCGAGGTAGACCAGCATGATGACGCCGGTCTCGGCGGCGACGCCGGCCAGCGCGATGAAGCCCACCGCCACCGCGACCGACATGTTGAAGCCCATCCACCACAGGAGCCACACCCCGCCGACCAGGGCGAAGGGCAGCGACAGCATCACGATCAGCGTCTCGGTCAGGCGCCGGAAGTTCAGGTAGAGGAGCAGGAACACGACGAGCAGCGTCAGCGGCACCACGATCCTCAGGCGCGCCTCGGCCCGTTCGAGGTATTCGTACTGCCCGCTCCACTGTAGGGTCGTGCCCTGTGGCAGCTTGACCTCGTCGGCCACCGCCTGGCGCGCCTCGGCGACGTAGCCGCCCAGATCCCGCCCGGCGATGTCGACGAAGATGTAGACCGCGAGCTGCCCGTTCTCCGTGCGGATCGAGGTCGGTCCCCGCGTAAGCTCGACCTTGGCCACCTCGCGCAGGGGCACCGTGCCGCCGGCTGGCAGCGGCACCTGCACCTCGTCGGCGATGGCGCGCGGGTCCGAGCGGAAGGCGCGCGGGTAGCGGACGTTTACGGTGTAGCGTTCGCGCCCCTCGACCGTGTTCGTCACCGCCTGGCCTCCGAGAGCCGTGGCGATGACGTCCTGCACGTCCCCGACCATGAGGCCGTAGCGCCCCAGCGCCTCGCGATCCGGCGTGATGTCGAGGAAGTAGCCCCCGATGACACGCTCGGCGTAGGCGCTCGACGTGCCCGGCACGTTGCGCAGCACGGCCTCGACCTGCCGCGCGACGCCCTCCATCTGCTTCAGGTCGGTCCCGAGGACCTTGATGCCGACCGGCGTACGGATGCCGGTCGAGAGCATGTCGATGCGGGCGCGGATCGGCTGCGTCCAGGCGTTCGAGACGCCCGGGAACTGCAGCGCAGCGTCCATCTCCGCCTTGAGGCTGGCGAGGGTGACGCCGGGCCGCCACTCCGCCTTGGGCTTCAGGGCGATGACGGTCTCGAACATCTCCATCGGCGCGGGGTCGGTCGCCGTGTTGGCGCGGCCCGCCTTGCCGTAGACCGAGGCAACCTCGGGGAAGGACTTGATGATGCGGTCCTGGGTGGCCAGCAACTCGCCGGCCTTGGTCACCGAGATCCCCGGCAGGGTCGTCGGCATGTAGAGCAGGCTGCCCTCGTCGAGGTCGGGCATGAACTCGGAGCCGAGTTGCCGGGCCGGCCAGACAGTTGCCGCCAGCACGCCCACGGCGAGCAGGATGGTCAGCACCCTAGCCCGCAGCACGCCGGCGATGAGCGGGCGGTACAGCCAGATGAGCAGGCGGTTGAGGGGGTTGCGGTGCTCGGGAATGATGCGCCCGCGCACGAACAGCACCATGAGGGCGGGAACCAGCGTCACTGACAGCAGGGCCGCCGCCGCCATGGCGAATGTCTTGGTGTAGGCGAGCGGCCCGAACAGCCGGCCCTCCTGGCTCTCCAAGGTGAAGATCGGCAGGAAGCTTACCGTGATCACGAGGAGCGAGAAGAACAGCGAGGGGCCGACCTCGCTCGCTGCCTCGACCAGGATCTCGACCCGCGGCTTGCCGGGCGGCGCCCGCTCCAGGTGCTTGTGGGCGTTCTCGATCATCACGATGGCGGCGTCGATCATGGCGCCGACCGCGATGGCGATGCCGCCCAGGCTCATGATGTTGGCGCCGATTACGAGCGCCTTCATGCCGGCGAGCGCCATCAGGATGCCGACCGGCAGCATCAGGATGGCCACCAGCGCGCTGCGCACGTGCAGGAGGAACACCACGCAGACGAGGGAGACGACGATGCTCTCCTCGACCAGCGTGTGCCGCAGGGTGTCGATGGCCGCTTCGATCAGTTGCGAGCGGTCGTATACCGGCAGGATCTCCGTGCCGGCCGGCAGGCTCTTGGCCACCTCCGCGAGCTTCGCCTTGACGCCGTCGATGACGCTGAGGGCGTTGGCGCCGAAGCGCTGCAGGACGATGCCGCCCGCCACCTCGCCCTCGCCGTTCATCTCCGTGATGCCGCGCCGCTCGTCCGGCCCGAGCTCCACGCGGGCGACGTCCCGCACCCGCAGGGGCGTGCCGCCGGAGGTCTTCAATACGATGTTCTCGATGTCGGCGACGCCCTTCAGGTAGCCCCGCCCGCGCACCATGAACTCGAACTCCGAGAGCTCGACGGTGCGGCCGCCGACGTCGGCGTTGCTCGACCGGATGGCGTCCCGGAGCTTGTTGAGCGAGATGCCCTGGGCGCGCAGCCGGTTCGGGTCGACGACCACGTTGTACTGCTTCACGAAGCCGCCGACGCCGGCGACCTCGGCCACGCCCTCGGCGCGCGAGGCCCCGAAGCGGATCACCCAATCCTGGATCGAGCGCAGCTCGGCGAGGGTCCGCTCCTTCGCCACCACGACGTACTGGTAGACCCAGCCCACGCCGGTGGCGTCGGGGCCGAGCGTCGGCGTCACGCCGGCGGGCAGGCGGCTCGCCGCCGCGTTGAGGTACTCCAGCACCCGCGAGCGGCCCCAATACGGGTCGGTGCCGTCCTCGAAGATCACGTAGACGAAGGACACGCCGAAGAACGAGAAGCCGCGGACCACCTTGGCCTTCGGCACGGTCAGCATGGCGGTGGTGAGGGGATAGGTGACTTGGTCCTCGACGACCTGGGGGGCCTGACCCGGATACTCGGTGTAGACGATGGCCTGCACGTCCGAGAGGTCGGGGATGGCGTCGAGCGGCAGCGTCCGCAACGCCAGGACGCCGGCCGCGACGGCGAACACCGTCCCGACCAGCACGAGGACGAGATTGCGGGCCGACCAGCCGATGAGGCGCGCAATCACGGCGTGCCTCCCGCAATCGCGGCCTGCCGGTCGTCCTTCGGGGCGGCCAGGGACTGGAGCGCCGCCTTCAGGTTGCTCTCCGCGTCGATCAGGAAGTTCGCCGCCGTGACGACCCTGTCCCCTACCGCGACGCCGTCGCGGATTTCGGTGTAGCCCTCGCCGTGGACGCCGATCTTCACCGGCCGCGGCTCGAAACGTCCCTCGCCACGGTCGAGGAGCACGACCTGGCGCTCGCCGGTGTCGATGACGGCATCGTCTGGCACGGCCACCACCGGCTTGGCGTCGCCGGTCGCGATCTCGACGTCGGCGTACATGTCGGGCAGGAGCGCGCCGTCCGGGTTCGGGAGCTCGATGCGCACCCGCGTCGCCCGGGTGTCGGGGTTCACCTGCGGGTAGATCACCGAGACCTTGCCGGCGAACGCCCGGCCCGGGGAAGAGCGCAGGCGCACGGTGACGGGCTGCCCCACGCGCACCGAGGCGAGGTCGCGCTCGGGCACGTCGGCCAGGACCCACATCGCCGAGATGTCGCCGATCCGGAACAGGGTGTCGCCGGCCGCGGCCTTCATGCCCTCGATGGCGGTCCGCTGCAGGACGAGGCCGTCCCGGGGCGAGGACCACGTGATGGCCATCGGCACCTTCCGGGTGCGCTCCATCTCGTCGATGACGGCCTCGGAGACGTTCAGGTTCTGGAGCCTGCGGCGCGCCCCGTCGAAGCCCGGGTTGGCGATCAGCTGGGCCGCGGCGGCGTTGATCTCGGGCGAGTAGACGTGGACCAGCGCCTGGCCCTTGCGGACGCGGTCGCCGGTCGTGACGTTCTCGACGTGGTCGACATAGGCGTCGGACCGGGTCGCTATGACGGTCACCCGCCGCTCGTCGAGGGCGACCGTGCCGGGGACGCGCACCGGTTGCGCCACCACCCGCCGGTCCACGACCTCGGTGCGCACGCCGGTGCGCTGGACCTTGCCGGGCGAGACGGTCACGACGTTCCCGGCCTCGTCCTCGCCCGAGTAGACGGGGATGTAGTCCATCCCCATCGAGTCCTTCTTCGGCACCGGCGAGGTGTCCGGGAGCCCCATCGGGTTGCGGTAGTAGAGGACCTTGCGGTCGCCCCCGGCGGGCCTGGCCATCCCGCCCTGGGCCATGCCGGGCCCGGCCATTCGATGGTCGGACATGTCGTGGCCGGCCATGTCGGCGGGCATGGCCTCACCGTCGTCGGGGTCGTCGAAGCCGACGTCCTCGCCGGCGCGCACCGCCCGGAACTCGCGCCCGTCATCGGTGGCCATCATCGACGCCGAGTAGACCGGCTTCCCGTCCGGGTCCCGGTAGTACAGGACCGGACCGGCCGCCTTCGCCGGGGCCGGTGCGGGCGCCGCCGCCGGTCCCGTGCCGGCAGGAAGCCAGCCGCCGACGCGCTCTCGCACGCCCTCGACGAGCCCGGGGAAGAACTCGGACCGGGCCCGTTCCACGAATGCCGGCACGGCGGGGGTCCCGTGCCCGGCGACGTAGCCGACGCCTCCCGCCGCGAACACGGCGAGGGTCCCGGCGAGCCATGCCGACCGGCTCATTTGACGGCCTGGAAGACGAGCCGATCCTCGACCGTGCCGGTCTCGCCCTGGACCTTGGCCCCGAGGGAGAGACGCCAGCCTCCGGCCATCGAGAGCTTGGCCTTGAAGCGGTAGATGCCGGGCTCGGTCGAGGGCACCTGCTCCAGCTTGGTGACCATCTCCTCCATGCTGTCGGGGGCCATGTCGAGGCGCTTGGCGAAGATCACGGCGTCCGGCACCGCCTTGCCCGTGCGCCTGTCCACGAGACGCACGGCGACGACGGCCTCGCCGACCTTCGCCTCCTGCTGCACGAGTTGGAAGTGGTAGTCCTTGATGTCGGCGCGGGCGGGCAGGGTCAGGGCCGACGCCGACAGCACGGCGCCGAGCAGCGCGGCCGGCACGGCGCGCGCGAAGGGGTTCTTGGTCACGGGTGATGTCTCCTGAACGCGATGAATGGTGGCGCGCGGGCGCGCGTCACCGTGCCGGCGCAAGCGCCGGCGGCATCGGGTTCAGGCTCGGGGTGGCTCGGGGTACGGCGTCCCGTGCACGCTGGCGAAGGTCGCGGGCGCCGGCCAGGCCACGCTCGCGCGGGTGGCGACGGGCACCGGGACCGGGAGCGCGGCGGGGAGCAGCGACGCCACGCTCGCCAGGCACAGGGCCATCAGCGGGCAGCCCTTGGCGCAGTCCGGCTGAGCGGCCGGGGCCTTCGGGCAGCACGGCATGTCGTCCATGCCCATGCCCGCCATATCGACCGATCCGGCGTCGTGGTGACCCATGGCGGCATGGTCCATGTCGCCGTGGCCGGCCATGGCCGTCGCGTCAGGGCCGACGTGGGACATCGACGCGTGCATGCCCGCGGTGGCCGCGGGGGCGGCCACCGGCGTCAGGGCGAGGCTGATGACCGCCAGGAGCGGCAACAGTCGCCGGAGGGCGAGCCAGAACGTCACGAATCCAGGATGCCAAATTCCGGGCCGGCGCGGAAGTCCGTCCGGTAAGCTCGGGAACGGCGGATGCGCCGTTTGGTTGCGGCGAGCCTCAGGCCGGCTCGGCCGGGTAGCCGGCCTCGGCGATGGCCCGGGCGATCCGGTCGGCCGGGCCAGTGACGCCCGACACGGTCACGAGTTTCGCGCCGAGGTCGACCTCGACGCCGGCGTTCGGCTCGACGCCCTGGACGGCGCGGGTGACGGACTTGGCGCAGCCACCGCACCCCATCTTCTCGACCTTGAAACGATGCATGACGCGCTCCTTCGGTTGACGTCACACGCAGATGGGGCTTCCCACCGTGGGAAGGTCAAGGCATCGGACCTACGGAAGCCTGATCCTCAGCAGACGCAACGCATTCGCGGTGACCAGCACGGTCGCGCCCGTGTCGGCCAGGATCGCCGGCCACAGGCCCGTGATGCCGGCGATGGTCGTCACCAGGAAAACCACCTTCAAGCCGAGCGCGATGGCAATGTTCGCCCGGATGTTGGCGAGCGTCCGGCGCGAGAGCTCGACCATACGGGCCACGTCCGCGACGCGGCCATGCAAGACCGCCGCGTCGGCCGTCTCCAGCGCCACGTCCGTGCCGCCGCCCATGGCGACGCCCACGTCGGCCGCCGCGAGCGCGGGCGCATCGTTGATGCCGTCGCCGACCTTCGCCACGACCGCGCCGGCCGCCTGGAGCTCGCGCACGATCCCCTGCTTGTCCTCCGGCAGGAGTTGCGCCCGCGCCTCGATGCCGAGGGTGCCGGCCACCGCCCGCGCCGTCGCCGCGTTGTCGCCCGTCAGCATGAGGGCTTCGACGCCAAGCCAAGCCAACCGGTCGATCCCGGCCTTGGCGTCGGGCCGCGGTTCGTCCCGCATGGCGAGAAGGCCGGCCAGGGCACCGTTCACCACCAGGGCGGCGACCGTCTTTCCCTCGACCTGGTAGGCGGAGATCCGTGCCTCCTGCTCCGGGACGAATGCCGCGCGTGCGGCGGCCTCCCGGGGCGAGCCCAGGAACACGTCGAGCCCGCCGACCTTTCCGGCGACGCCCTTGCCGCCGAGCGCGCCGACGCCGGACGCCGGGGGCATCGGCGCCCCGGCCTCCGCGGCCTTGGCAAGGACGGCCCGGGCCAGCGGGTGCGAGGAGCCGCCCTCAAGCGCGCCGGCCAGCGAGAGCACGTCCCGCTCGGACCGGCCGAAAGCCTCCACATCCGTCACGACCGGCTTGCCCTCGGTCAGGGTGCCGGTCTTGTCGAAGGCCACCTGCGTGACCGCGGCCAGCCGCTCCAGCACGGCGCCCCCCTTGATGAGGAGGCCCCGGCGGGCGCCCGCGGAAAGGCCGGCCGCGATGGCCGCCGGCGTCGAGATGACCAGCGCGCAGGGACAGCCGATCAGCAGGATGGCCAACCCCTTGTAGACCCACTCGCTCCAGGAGGCTCCGACGACGAGCGGCGGCAGCGTCGCGACCAGCGCCGCCACGGCGACCACGGCCGGCGTGTAGACCTTCGAGAACCTGTCGATCAGGCGTTCGGTCGGGGCCTTCGCCTCCTGCGCCTCCTCCACCAGCCGCACCACGCGGGCGATGGTGTTGTCCCGTGCGGTTGCGGTCACCTTCACGCGCAGGACGCCGTCGCCGTTGATGGTGCCGGCGAAGACCGCGTCACCCGCCTGCTTGCGCCTCGGTACGCTCTCTCCGGTGACCGGCGCCTCGTCGATGTCGCTCCCGCCGTCGATGACGGTGCCGTCCGCCGGAACGCGGTCGCCCGGCCGCACCATCACGACGCTGCCGACCCTGAGGCTCGCGGCGGGCACGGCTTCGGTCGTGCCGCCGCGTTCCAGAAGCGCCGTCTCCGGGACGAGGCCGGTCAGCCCGCGGATGCTCGCGCGGGCGCGGCCGGCGGCGACGCCCTCCAGCACCTCGCCGACGAGGAACAGGAAGACGACGGTCGCCGCCTCCTCGGTCGCCCCGATGACGGTCGCGCCGACGGCGGCGACCGTCATCAGCGTCTCGATGGAGAAAGGCGTCCCGTACCGGGCGGCCGAGAAGGCGCGCCGGGCGACCGGCACGAGGCCGACCGCCATGGCCGCAAGGAAGGCCCAGCGGTCGGTCGCCGGCGCGACGTGGCCAAGCGCATAGGCCACTACGAGCGCCGAGCCGCAGGCGAACGCCAACAGGGCCTTCGGCGCCCGCCACCACGGGATCTCCGCGACCTCCGCCGCCTCCCCTGCCTCCGGGTCCTCGGCGCCGTAGCCGAGCCCACGCACCGCCGCCGCGATGGCCCGGACGTCGGTCCCCGGACCATGCCGGACGGTGAGCGTCTCTTTCGCGACCGAGACCTCGACCCGCTCGATGTCGGGGAGCCGGCGCACGGCGGTCTCCACCTTCGCCGCGCAGGAGGCGCAATCCATGCCGGACACGCGCAAGCGGGTCGGCGGGGCTTCGGTCCGGTCCAGGGTCGCTGCGTCGCTCACGGCGGGTGCCTTCCATCCCATCGGACGAAACCCTAGTTCCTTCAGCGACTGTAGGAGCAAGCGCCGTGAAGCCCATCGCCATCGGGGAATTGTCGCGGCGCACCGCGGTGAAGGTCACGACGATCCGGTTCTACGAGGAGCGGGGCCTGCTCCCGAAACCGGTTCGCACCGATGCCAACCGTCGCACTTACGGGGAGGCCGACGTGCGCCGCCTGCGGTTCATCCGGCACGCGCGCGAGTTGGGCTTCGAGGTCGAGGATATCCGGACCTTGCTCGACCTGTCCGCGCATCCCGAGCGTCCCTGCGACGAGGCCGATGCAGTCGCCCGCAAGCATCTCGCCGACATCGACGACCGGCTCGCGCGGCTGAACGGCCTCCGGCAGGAGGTCCAGGCCATGCTCGACCAGTGTTCGGGCGGCCCCGTCCGGGAATGCCGCATCATCGAGGTGTTGGCCGATCATGGCGAGTGCCTGCACGACCGACACTGACGCATCCCGTCGACGCGGCGTCGTTCGATCCGGCTTCGATCCAGATCAGCCCTTGCTCCTCCAGTCGCTGGAGGTCGCAAGGTTCGACCACGCCGTTTCCCCGGCCGAATGCGCGGCAGACTAGGATTTGCGATGACGGAGCATCACGACCATTACCATGCCTACGGGGGCCACGGCCATGGCCACGGGTCCGGGCACGTCCACGCCCCCGCAAGCTTCGGCAAGGCGTTCGCCATCGGCATCGGCCTCAACACGGCCTACGTGGTTCTGGAGGCCACCTTCGGCGCGATGTCGGGCTCGCTCGCGCTCCTGGCGGACGCCGGCCACAACCTCTCGGACGTGCTCGGTTTGCTGATCGCCTGGGGCGCGTCCTGGCTCTCGAACAAGCCGCCGACACCCGGGCGCACCTACGGCTACAAGCGTGCCCCGATCCTCGCCTCGCTCGCCAACGCCGCCATCCTGCTGGTCGCGGTCGGCGCCATCGCCTGGGAGGCCATGCGCCGGCTGGCGGAGCCGGAGCCCGTCGCGACGGGCACCATCCTTTGGGTCGCTGCCGCCGGCGTGCTGGTGAATGCCGGCACTGCCTGGCTGTTCATGGCCGGCAGGAAGGGCGACCTCAACATCCGGGGCGCGTTCCTGCACATGGCGGCGGATGCGGGCGTGACGGTCGGGGTCATCGTCGCCGCGCTCCTCATCCGCTGGACCGGCTGGCTCTGGCTCGACCCCGCCATCAGCCTCGTCATCGCCGTCGTGATTCTGGTCAGCACCTGGGGTCTGTTACGGGACTCGGTGCGGCTGTCGCTCGACGCCGTGCCGCCCGGCATCGATACGGCCGAGGTCCGGTCCTGCCTGGAAGGGCTGCCCGGCGTCAGGGGCCTGCACGACCTCCACGTCTGGCCGATGAGCACGACCGAAACGGCGCTGACGGCCCACCTCGTAACCCTGGACGGGCATCCCGGGGACGCGTTCCTGATGGACGCGGCGAGGCGGCTGCGGGAGCGCTTCGGGATCGGCCACGTCACCCTGCAGGTCGAGACTGATCCGGCCAACGGTTGCGCGCTGGCGCCCGACGAGGTGGTGTGACCGCGATGCAAGCCTGGACCTACACGCTCATACCGGTCGCCGCCGCGGTCATCGGGGCGGCCGCCGCCGTGAACCTGCGGCCCGGTCCCGTGCTCGTCAGCGCGATCCAGCACTTCGCCGCCGGCGTGGTCTTCGCTGCGGCCGCCGGCGAGATCCTGCCCGACCTGAAGCATACCGGTTCCGTCTGGGCCACCGTGATCGGGGGCGCCCTGGGCGTGGCGGCCATGCTCGGCGTCCGCACGCTGGAGCGGCGCATGAAGGGACCGGTGGGGTTGATGGCCGTCACCGGCATCGACGTCCTGGTGGACGGCCTCGTGTTAGGCATCGCGTTCGCGGCCGGCGCCAGGGCGGGCATCCTCCTGACGGTGGCCCTCACCATCGAGGTGCTGTTCCTCGGGCTGACCGTCGCCAACGAGCTCGGCGAAGGCGGCGCGTCCAAGTGGAAGGTGGTCGGTTCGACCGCTGGCCTCGTGCTGCTCCTGCCGCTCGGGGCGCTGCTCGGCGGCCCGGTCGGCTCGCTGCCCGCTTCCGTCCAGGGCGGCTTCCTCGCCTTCGGTTTGATCGCGCTCCTCTACCTTGTGACGGAGGAACTGCTCGTCGAGGCACACGAGACAGAGGACCGTCCGTGGGTGACCGCGATGTTCTTCGCGGGCTTTCTCCTGCTGCTCCTGCTCGACGAGATGATCGGCTGACGTGGTGGGCCGGCACCGGTACCTGCTTCAAGCCGTCTGTGGCGACTGGCGCGCCAACAGTTTCAGAGACATGCCCAGAGGAAACCTCTGCTCACTGCTACGGTCCTGGCATTTGTCGGCGCGGCTGGCGCCAAAATCTTCGAAACAGCCGCACTCCGCAGTGTGGCGGATGGATTTTGCGGCGGTCACCGTTCCAAATATCCGAACACGGGGGATGACCGATCATGCGGGTGCTGCTCGTCGAGGACGACCGGATGATCGGCGACGGTCTTTCTCAGGGGCTCGCGACCCAGGGCTACGTCGTTGATTGGGTGCGTGAGGCCGGTATGGCCGAGGAGGCGCTGAGGGCCGGTGGCCATGCCCTAGTCCTACTGGACCTCGGGTTGCCCGGTGCGGACGGGCTCTGCCTCCTGCGCGCCGCCCGGGCATCCGGCAACGACACGCCCGTCCTCATCCTCACCGCCCGCGACGGCCTCGACAGCCGCGTCGCGGGCCTCGACCTCGGAGCGGACGACTACCTCGTCAAGCCGTTCGAAACCCGGGAACTCCTCGCCCGGATGCGTGCCGTGCTGCGGCGCCGGGCGGGACGGGCCAACGCTCGGCTCGTCGCCGCCGACACCGAGCTCGATACCGAAAGCCACGCCCTCACCCATGCCGGCGCGACAGCGGTTCTCGGTGCGCGCGAATATGCTCTGATGCACGCCCTGTTGGAGCGGCCCGGCCGCATCCTGTCGCGAGCCGAGATCGAGGAACGCATCTACGGCTGGGGTGAGGAGGTCGAGAGCAACGCCGTCGACGCGCTGATCCTGTCGATCCGCCGCAAGGTCGGCAAGAGCGTGATCCTCAACCTGCGCGGTGCCGGCTGGATGGTGGCGAAGCCGTGAGCGGGGCCTCGCTGCGCCGGACGGCGCTGGGCTGGATGACCGCGCTCCTGGCCGGCATCGGCATTGCGGCGATGATCGCGGCCTACCTTCTCGCCCGGAGCGAGGCGGCCGATTTCCTCGACGGGCAGTTGCGTCAGGTCGCCCTGAATGCCGGGCCTGGCCTTGCAGACGAACAGAGCGCCGCGCAGGCGCCGCCCGCGGCCGACGAGGATCCCGAGGACCAGATCGCCGTGACGATCTGGCAGGACGGCCGAATACTGCGCAATGATCCCGGCATGGACACGCAACGGCCCGAACGGCTCGGCTACGCCGATCCGGTCATGGGCGGCGAGACCTGGCGGACCTACACAAGGGCTGCAGGCGCCCTCACGGTGCGCGTCGCCCAGCGCGATGTGGTCCGCGTGGAATTCGCGCGAACCGCCGCCTTTGGCGCAGTGACGCCTTTGCTTCTACTCGTGCCCTTGTCCTGGCTCGTGGTCGGATGGGCCATGAACCGGGTGCTCGGCCGGCTCGACGTGCTCGTGCGCGACCTCGCAGGGCGCAGCGTCTCCGCGACGACCCCGTTGCCGATGCAGGACGTGCCGGTCGAGGTCGCTCCCCTGGTCGGCGCCATGAACGGGCTGATCGGACGCCTGCAGGCGGCGCTCGACGCGCAGAGGCGCTTCGTCGCCGATGCCGCGCACGAACTGCGCACCCCGCTCGCCGCGATGCACGCGCAGATCGACGTCCTCCCCGCGTCGGGCATACCCGGGAGCCGCGATGCGTTGGTCGCAGGCTTGCGCCGGGCGAGCCGGCTCGTCGACCAGTTGCTGCGCCTCGCCCGGCTCGACGGGCAGGAGGGCGTTGCGGAGCGCATCGACCTGGCCTCACTGCTGCTCGATTGCGTGGGGGACCATGCGGTCCTGGCGCAGGCGAACGACATCGATCTCTGCGTGGCGGTCACCGCTTCGGTGATGCTGCACGCCCCTGCAGACGAGATCCGGACGCTCGTCGTGACCCTGCTCGACAACGCCCTACGCTACACCGCGGCGGGCGGCGAGGTCGATGTGAGCCTGGGGCAAGAGGCGGGCCGGCACGTACTCGCCATGCGCGATACCGGCTGCGGACTTCCTCCGGGCTGCGAGGCGCGGCTGTTCGACCGCTTCTATCGCGCCGCGCCCCCGGACATCGAAGGCACCGGCCTCGGGCTCGCCATCGCCCGGCGTATCGCCGAGCGCCATGGCCTCGGGCTCACCGTCGAGAACCGGCGAGACGGCCGCCAAGGCGTCCTTGCCCGGATCGTGCTGCCGGCCTGACGCGCCGAGCCGCTCATTCTGTCCTCATTCTAGCAGGCTATCGCTCTCCCCAACGGCGCCCCTCCGCGGATGCGCCGTGCGATTGCCCCGTGATCGCACCGGCATGGAGAGAATCGATGACGACCAATCGTCCGAGGTGGCCCGCAGTTGTCGTCGTGGCCTCGTTTGTAGTGGCGCAGCCTGCACTGGCCTTCACCGGTCAAGAGCTTTCCCGCAAGGCCAAGATCGGCTTGCCCGCGGCGCGGTCCATCGCCCTCAAGGCGCATCCCGGGAAGATCACGGACGAGGAATTGGAACGCGAGCGCGGCGGCAGCGGTCTCCGCTACTCGTTCGACATCAGGAATGGTTCGGTGACGCAGGAGGTCGGTGTCGACGCCGCGACCGGTCGGGTTCTCGAAAACAAAGCCGAAGGCCCGAACCCCGACTGATCATGAATTCCGGCCCCGACAGAGCAGACGTCCCGTCCTTCGAGACGGATGTCATGGCACGTGAGTTCATCCGAATGAATACCGAGTCCAAGACGAGTCCAAGTAAAATCCCGGAGGTTAACCTTGGCTTCTGGGCCATCAAGATCCTCGCAACGACGCTCGGCGAGGTCGGCGGCAACGCGGTGACACTGACGCTAGGCTTCGGCTACCTGGCCGGGACCGCGATCTTCGGCAGTCTCCTCGTCTTCCTGCTCGTCGCGCAGCTTCGTTCGGACCGCTTCCGTCCGATCCTGTACTGGGCGGTTATCACCGCCACGACGCTTGCAGGAACAACGCTCGCCGACTTCTGCGACCGCTCGCTCGGCATCGGCTACCTCGGCGGTTCGCTGATCCTCCTCGCCTCGGTCCTCGCGACGCTGATCCTCTGGAAGCGGACGCTCGGTACCGTTGCCGTGGAGACCGTTCGCACCCCGAAGGCCGAAGGCTTCTACTGGGCGACCATCATGTTCTCCCAGACGCTCGGGACCGCGCTGGGCGACTGGATGGCCGACAGCACCGGCCTTGGCTACGAGGGCAGCGCCCTCCTGATCTTCGTCGCCCTCGCCGGGGTCACCGCGCTCTTCTTCTTCACCCGCGTCTCCCGGGCCGCCCTGTTCTGGGCAGCCTTCGTGCTGACGCGCCCGCTCGGGGCGACGTTGGCCAACACGCTGGATAAGCCGCCCGCCTCGGGCGGGCTCGGCATCGGTGACATCACGCTCTCGGGCATGCTCGCCCTCGCGATGGTCGTCTGCGTCCTCCTCATCCCGCAGCGGGCCGGTCGGCATCCGGCGCAAGCCGACGCGGCCTGAGCCGCCTGACGGAAGGGATACCACGGCTGATGAACGAACATCTCGAACGCGCCCTCAGCAAGGTGCCCGCGGTCACGCTCGGCTTCTGGGTCATCAAGATCCTGGCCACCACGCTCGGCGAGACCGGCGGCGACACCGTGACCATGACCCTCGACTGGGGCTACCTCGCCGGCACCGCCCTGTTCGCGGTGATCCTCGTCGCCCTGGTCGTGGCCCAGATCCTGGCGAAGCGGTTTCACCCGGCCCTCTACTGGGCGACAATCGTCGCCTCGACGACCTTCGGCACGACCATGGCCGACTTCGCCGACCGCTCGCTCGGGATCGGCTACACAGGCGGCGCGACGCTATTGCTCGCCTGCCTCGCGGCCGTGCTCGGCCTCTGGTACGCGGTCGAGGGCACGATCTCGGTGGACACGGTCTCGACCCCAAGGGTGGAGGCCTTCTACTGGGCGGCCATCACTTTTTCGCAGACGCTGGGCACAGCGCTCGGCGACTGGTTCGCCGATACAGGAGGCCTAGGCTACGAGGGCGGCGCGCTCGTGTTCGGGGCTGCGCTCGCCGTCGTCGTCCTGCTCTACTACCGGACGCAAGTCTCCCGCGTGGGCCTGTTCTGGGCCGCCTTCATCCTGACGCGCCCGCTCGGGGCCACGGTGGGCGACTTCCTCGACAAGCCGGTAGCCCAGGGCGGGCTGAACCTGAGCCGTCCGCTCGCCTCGGCCGTCATCGCGGCCTTCATCATCGCCCTGATCGTGCTGTTGCCGCAGCGGGCGGGCCGGCACCCGGGCGGCGATGCGCAGGCCTCGCGATGAGCCGCGACGCATCCCTTCCGTCGCAGCCGCCGGCCCGCCGGCCGGTATTCGCCTGGCTGGCGGCGCTGTTCGTCGCATCCGCCCTCACGCTCGGCTTCGGCTGGCTCGCGGAGGAGATGGCGGAGGGCGATACGATGGCCTTCGACCGGCACGTGCTGCTCATGTTCCGCCAGCCGGGCGACCCGTCCCACCTCCTCGGGCCGGCCTGGCTGCCCGAAACCGTGCGTGACCTGACGAGCCTCGGCAGCACCGTGATCCTGGGGTTGGTCCTGCTACTCGTCGTGGGCTACCTCGCCATGGCGCGTCGGAAAAGGGCGTTCCTCCTCGTCCTCGTTGCCGTTACCGGCGGCCAAGCCCTGTCCACCATCCTGAAGCTTATCTTCGACCGTCCGCGACCGACGCTGGTCCCGAACGCGCCGGAAGTGTTCACCACCAGCTTCCCGAGCGGCCATGCCATGCTCTCCGCGGTGACATACCTGACGCTCGCCGCGCTCCTGGCACGCATCGAGCCGCGCCGGATGATCCGGCATTACTTCATGGCGGCTGGTGTCCTCGTGAGCTTGCTGGTCGGCATGAGCCGGTTAGCGTTAGGCGTGCATTGGCCGACCGACGTGCTGGCAGGATGGTGCGTTGGAGCTGCCTGGGCGACGCTCTGCGCCGCGGCGGCTGACTGGTTGGCGCGGCGCGGCAAAATCGAGATGGGCGTCTCGCTGGACGATCAAAGCCACGGTGACCAGGAACGATAAGCGGATGGGCCACACCAAGGCCCAGCCCACGTCGGCCCGAACCCTCCTAGTCGAAACGCTGCGGCACCGCGGCTGAAAGCACGCCGTCGGAGGCGCTTGTGAACCGAGCCCCCAGGCACAGGCTCGACATTTCTCTGACCGCACGCACGCGTTTCCCTCCAGAGGGACGGCGCCGCCCGGTCGACCGATGAACATCGAACCTTGAGGCCGAGATAGCCGCTGCTCACCCGAAAAACCGAACGAAGGCACACCAACGACCCACCAACAACTTCTGCCTATTGGCATAACCGGCCTCGCCGCCTCGCCAATAGGCGCGTCGGTTTCAACACCGGCAATTGCGGCCGGCTCGGACGGGCGACCGTCAGTCGTCGTCGTGATGGTGACGTTGGCGATGCTCGCCGAAGTCAAATCGACCTTCGTCGCGACGCGGGTGGTGGTGCCGGACGACGTCGTCGTCGTGGTCCCCGTGGCGGTAGACGTCGACGTGGTCGTGCGGCCGCCTGTAGCCATAGCCGCCCTCGTAGTATTGGGCCGACGCCGCCGCCGGGGCGAGGAGGCCCGCGGCCGTCGCCAGGATGACAAGGCGCATCTTCATGTCCGGTCGCTCTCGGTGAATGTCCAGCAAGGCTGCCGCGAACGCCTTGAACCGCGGCTGAAGGTGACGTTCAGCACCACGTCGGTCGGTAAGGCGACCGGTTCGTCCGGCGTCTTCCCCCGAGACTTGTGGCAGGACGCCGGACTCGCGCATAAGGACCGTGATGGTTTCGGTGGGACGCCAGAGGGCCTTCGGGGCATGGACGGGGTGGTGGGCGACCGCCGCCCGCGCGCTCGCCCTCGTCCTGGCGCTGGCGGTCTCCGCCCCGACGGCAGGCCTCGCCGAGGATCTCGCGTATCATCAAGGCCATGCCGGCCATGACCGTACCGAACTGGCGATGGCGTCGGACCTGGCGCAGGCATCGGCCCAGAAAGGCGACCCCGGCGTAGCCTGCCACGTCCATTGCGGCTGCCACGTCGCCATGCCGCTGGACGCCGTGGGGGCCGCCCCTCCCGTGTCACTCTCGCGACCGTGCTACGGGCAGGCCAGCACGGCCCTCCCGTCGATCTTCCCCGACCGCCTGCCGCGCCCGCCACGCGCCTGAGGTGACGCCGCGAAGGCGCGCGTCCTGAACCCCTGGCCTAGCCCCGGGGACCGTACCCTCACGTCAACGCAACGGGACCGCCCCGGAAGCCGCCACGGCGCCGGCGTCCCGACGAGTAGGCATCATGCGCATTCTCCTGACCGCGGCCCTCGTGGCCGCCGGCGTCCTCGTGGGCGCCGCCGTTCCCGCCGTGTCCGGCTTCGTCCGCGGCCTCCTCGCCTCGGCCGGGCTGCCGCCGACCGCCCTGACCTTCGCCGCCGGCCCCGGAATCGCGTCGCCCGGCGAGACCCGCCACGACGAGGGAGACGGACACGACCACGGCAACGCGGCCCCCGCCAAGTCCGCCGCCCCCAAGGCCGCTGAACCCAAGCCTGGCGATGGGCACGCCCACGGCGAGCATGCCCATTCAGAGGCCGAGGGCGAGGACGGTCACGTCAAGATCACCGCCGAGCAGATCGACGGCCAGGACATCAAGGTGGCCAAGGCCGAGGGCGGCCTGCTGTCGAGGCACATCCTCGTGCCCGGCACGATCACGACGGACGCCGACCGGATCGCCCGCGTCCCGGTCCGCGTCGTCGGCACCGTGTCCGAGATGCGCAAGCGCCTGGGCGACGACGTCAAGAAGGGCGAGGTCGTCGCCGTCCTCGACAGCCGCGAGGTCGCCGATGCCAAGAGCGATTTCCTGACCGCTATGGTTCAGTCAGACTTGCAGAAGGTGAACTTCGAGCGCCAGCAGCGCCTGCTCGCCTCCGCCGCCGCGTCCCAGGCGGCGTTCGACAACGCCAAGGCCACCTTCCAGGAGAACCAACTCCGCGTCGACCTCGCCCGGCAGAAGCTCTCGGCGCTCGGCCTGAATGCCGCCGAGGTCGCCGCCGCGCAGAAGCGCGACGAGGCGACGCCCAACGCCTCCACGCTCCGCCAGTACGAGTTGCGGGCACCCATCTCCGGCCGCATCGTCGAGCGCAAGGTCGACGTGGGCACCGCCGTCGGCAAGGAGGGCGACCCGGCCGACGTCTACACCGTGGCAGACCTTTCGACCGTCTGGATCGAACTCGCGGTGCCGACGTCGGACCTCGACGAGGTCCGGGAAGGGGCGCGGGTCACCGTCAACCGCGGCGGCCGCAGCGAGCAGGGCAAGGTGGTCTTCGTCAGCCCGCTCCTGAACGCCGAGACCCGATCCGCCCGGGTGGTGGTCTCGCTGCCGAACAAGGACCTCGCCTGGCGCCCGGGGACCTACGTCACGGCCGAGGTCGAGACAGAGACCGACCGGGTGCCCGTCCGGGTCGCCAAGGCGTCGCTCCAGACCGTCGAGGGCAAGCGCGTCGTCTTTGTGCGCACCGACGAGGGCTTCGAGAAGCGCGAGGTCGAGCTCGGGCGCTTCGACGACGACGCCTTCGAGGTCGTCTCCGGCCTCAAGGCCGGCGAGGACATCGCGGTCGCCAACACCTTCCTCCTCAAGGCCGAGCTCGGGAAGAGCGAAGCCGATCACGACCACTGAGGGGGCCGGACATGATTTCGAAGATCCTCGATTTCTCGGTCCACCAGCGCTGGCTGGTGCTGCTCTTGTCGCTGCTCGCGGCCGCCTTCGGCGGCTACGCGGTGACGAAGCTGCCCATCGACGCCGTCCCGGACATCACCAACAACCAGGTGCAGATCAACACGACCGCGCCATCCCTGTCGCCCGTCGACATTGAGAAGCAGGTCACCTACCCGGTCGAGACCGCGCTCGCCGGCATCAAGGGGCTGGAATACACCCGCTCGCTCTCGCGCAACGGATTCTCGCAGGTCACCGCCGTCTTCGCGGAGAAGCTCGACATCTACTTCGCCCGCCAGCAGGTGGCCGAGCGCCTCGCCCAGGTGAAGCGGGACCTGCCGCCGGGCGCTGAGCCCGCCATGGGGCCGATCTCGACCGGGCTCGGCGAGATCTACATGTGGTCAATCCACTACGCGAAGCTGGGCGAGCGAAAGGTCTCGGCTGAGGGCAAGCCCGGCTGGCAACCCGACGGCAGCTACCTGACGCCCGAGGGCCAGAGCCTGAGGACCGAGCTGGAGCAGACCGCCTACCTACGGACCGTGCAGGACTGGATCATCCGACCGCAGGTCAGGACCGTGCCCGGCGTGGCCGGGGTCGACGGCATCGGCGGGTTCGAGAAGCAGTACCACGTCCAACCGGACCCGAATAAGCTCGCCTCCCTGGACCTGTCCTTCGCCGACGTCGCCCGCGCGCTGGAGACCAACAACGCCAACCAGGGCGCCCGCTACCTGGAGGACAACGGCGAGGGCTACGTCGTCCGCGCCGCCGGGCGCCTGGAGGACATGGATGATATCGGCAACGTCGTCGTCGCCACCCGCGGCGGTGTGCCGGTGCGGATCAAGGACATCGCCGAGGTCCGCATCGGGCGCGACCTGCGCACCGGCTCCGGCAGCGAGGACGGCCGGGAGGTCGTCGTCGGCACCGCGCTGATGCTGATCGGAGAGAACAGCCGCACGGTGGCGGCCGCCGTCGACGCGCGCATGGACCAGATCCGGAAGTCGCTGCCGCCCGGGGTCGAGGTCCAGACCGTCCTCGACCGGACCCGCCTCGTCGAGGCGACCGTCAAGACGGTGGCCAAGAACCTGTCCGAAGGCGCGGCCCTCGTCATCGTCATCCTGTTCCTGCTGCTCGGCAACATCCGCGCGGCAATCATCACGGCGCTGGTCATCCCGGTCGCCATGCTGATGACCATGACCGGGATGGTCGAGGCGAGGATATCGGCGAACCTGATGAGCCTGGGCGCCCTCGATTTCGGGCTCATCGTCGACGGGGCGGTGATCATCACCGAGAACGCGCTGCGCCACCTCGCCGAGCGGCAGCACGAACTCGGGCGGACCCTCGACACCGAGGAGCGCCTCCGGACCGTCCGGGCATCGGCGGAGGAGATGATCAAGCCTTCGCTGTACGGGCAGGCGATCATCGTCCTGGTCTACGTGCCGCTCCTGACCTTCACCGGGGTCGAAGGCAAGATGTTCGAGCCGATGGCGCTGACCGTCATCATCGCGCTGGTCTCGGCCTTCGTGCTGTCGCTCACCTTCGTGCCGGCGCTCATCGCCATCGTCATCACCGGCAAGGTGACGGAGAAGGACAACCTCATCATCCGGGCGCTCAAGGCGGCCTACCGGCCGGTGCTCGGCGCCGCGGTGCGGGGTCCGTTCGCCTTCATCGGGGCGGCCCTGCTGCTGCTCGTCGGGGCGGGGCTCCTGTTCACCCGGCTCGGGACGGAGTTCATCCCGCAACTCGATGAGAAGAGCATCGCGCTCAACGCCACCCGCATTCCCTCGACCTCGCTGAGCCAGTCGCAGGCGATGCAGTTGAACGTCGAGAAAGCGGTCTCGAAGTTCCCCCAGGTGGCGTACGTCTTCTCGAAGACCGGCACGGCCGAGGTCGCCTCCGACCCGATGCCGCCGAACTCCTCCGACACCTTCGTGATGCTCAAGCCGCAGGAGGAGTGGCCCGACCCGAGCCTGTCGAAGGCCGACCTGCAGGAAGAGATCGAGAAGGCGGTGGGGGCGCTCGCGGGCAACGTCTACGAGTTCTCGCAGCCGATCCAGCTCCGCTTCAACGAGCTCCTGGCCGGCACCCGCGGCGACCTCGCCGTGAAGGTGTTCGGCGAGGAGTTCGAGCCGATGCTGAAGGCGGCCAACGCGGTCGCGGCGGCTCTGAAAGGCATCGACGGCGCCGAGGACGTGAAGGTCGAGCAGACGGCGGGACTCCCTTTCCTGGAGATCAAGATCAACAAGTCGGAGGCCGCCCGTTACGGCCTCAGCACCGGGGCCATCCAGGAGGTCATCGGCGCGGCCATCGGCGGCAAGGACGCGGGTGTCGTCTTCGAGGGCGACCGGCGTTTCCCCATCGTGGTTCGCCTCACCGACAAGGTGCGCGAGGACCGGGAGGCCCTGGAAAATATCCCGGTGCCCCTGCCGCCGGGGCCGAACGGCCGGGCGAGCTCGGTCCTGCTCAAGCAGGTTGCGAGCTTCTCGGTGACCGAGGGGCCGAACCAGATCTCGCGGGAGAACGGCAAGCGCCGGGTCGTCGTCACCGCCAACGTCCGTGGCCGCGATATCGGCTCGCTCGTCGCGGAGGCGCAAGAGAAGGTCGGGAGCCAGGTGCAGTTGCCGCCGGGGTACTACGTGACCTGGGGCGGCCAATTCGAAAACCTCGCCTCGGCCAAGCAGCGGCTCATGGTGGTGGTGCCGGTCTGCTTCTTCCTGATCTTCCTGCTGCTCTACTCGGCCTTGGGCTCGCCGCGGGACGCGCTCCTGGTGTTCAGCGCGGTGCCGCTGGCGCTCACCGGCGGCATCGTGGCCCTATGGTTGCGCGGTATGCCGGTGTCGGTGCCGGCGGCGGTCGGCTTCATCGCGCTGTCGGGCGTGGCGGTCCTCAATGGGCTGGTGATGCTGACCTTCATCAAGCAACTCGTGGCAGAGGGCCGCCCGAAGCGGGAGGCGATCCTGGAGGGGGCCATGACCCGGCTGCGGCCCGTGGCGATGACGGCCCTGGTCGCCTCGCTCGGCTTCGTGCCGATGGCCATCGCCACCGAGACCGGCGCCGAGATCCAGCGCCCGCTCGCCACCGTGGTCATCGGCGGCCTGATCAGCGCGACCCTGCTGACGCTGGTCGTGCTACCCGCCCTGTACGCGCGTTTCGGCAAGGTGGCGCCTGCGAAGGCGACCGTACGGCGGCCGGAAGCCGCCCCCCCGCATCTCAATGCCGCGGAGTAGGCGATGAGGCGCGCTTACCTCCTGGCGGCTGGGTTGGTCGCCCTCGCCTTGTCATACGGGATTGCCGCGGCGGGGCCAGGCGAGGCGCCGTTCGGCTTGGCTTGGGGACCGGTCGACGAGGTGCCACGCCCGCTCAGGGTCGACCGCGAGGCGAACCTCACGGCGCTCTACTATCCGCGTGGCCAAGGGCCGGCCACCGGTCCGGCGACGGCCGAGGTCGTCCTCGTGGTCTGCCGGGACGAGGGTCTTCAGCAGGTGGTCTGGGTCGGGGTCCCTCTCGACGGCGCGGCGCTCAAGGCGGCGCGGCGGACGATCCACGACGAGGGCGTGCGCCGCTACGGTGAGCCGGGCCCGGGACCCCTTCCGGATTCCGAACTTTGGCCAGACGGCCGCGCGCTCCTCGCGAGCCGCGAGGTCACTGACGGACGACGCGAACTCGTCATGACCGCCGTCGGTCCCGGCTACGCGGCCTGCTCGCGAACGCACCGCGCGGCCACAGGCCACCCGGCCGGCGCCCACGTGGCCGACCTTCTCGGCGATGCCGACCGCTGACGCCCGGACACGAGATCCCGCAACGACGCGGGACCGCATCGTGGGACAGGGACATTCGTACGCCGACGGCCGTCGACACGCCCGTTTCGAAGCCTCTCCGGGGGTTCGGTGCGCCTCCGACCCCAACGCCTCGACGCTGGCTTCCACGGGAAGCGGGCACGCTGTCGACGACGGCGCCGCAAGCCGGGGCGCGACGCGGGACGGCTGCGCGCCGATGAGGGGCCGTCACGGCATCGGGCACACCACCGTCCGGTACGAGGGCGAGACGCCCACGTCCGAGCCTGCACTTTTCCCGCTGTAGAGGCGTCGATGGTCGGCAAGAAGCTCGCCCGGGAGCAACTCGACTGGACACCGCGCAAGCGTCGTCGGCGGCGTGTCCGTCCGCAGATACGCAAGGCCGCCGCACGCTCTCTCGACAAGTCGATGGCGCTGGTCCTGGTCATGTTGGCCTTGCTGATCGCGGCCGCGCGTTACCTGTGAGACTCGTCGGCCCTTAAGCATGGGTCTTCAGGCGCATTCGCCCCGGGGGACGGCTGCGAGAGCTTGGCCGTTCCGTGGTTGTCGACCGGTCTCAGGTCGACATCGAGCCGCCGGCCCTGATCGGCGCGCCCAAACCTTGAGAAAAACTCCCATGAAGAAGACCCTGGCGGTCGCCGCCGTTTTGGCCGTCTTCGGCGCTGGCGGCGCCGCGACCTCCGCTTCGGCCGCGCCCGGCCTGCCCGGCGCGATGAGCGCCCCGCCGGGCATGGTCTCCGTCAGCATGGGCCAGATGCACGGCAACCATCACCACCAGATGATGCGCCATCACCGTGACGGTCATATGATTTGGCACATGCACCGCCACCATCGCATGTAAGCCGGCGCGGCGCGGTCGAGACCATCGACCGGCCCGTTAACGTTGGATGTCCTTCGCGCTTGCCGGCCCGCAACCCGCGTGTTGGGATCGACGGGCTCTTTCACATCGTCGGTAGCCTCACCGCAAACGACCTCCCCTTGCGGGAGGGCAAACCCGAGTGGCTGTTTCGTGCTGTCGAGCCCGAGAACCTCCTCCCGCGCACGGGAGGGTAAAACTCCAAGTCTGACCGTTCAAGCATCCAGGTTTCTTCCTCCCGCCTGCGGGAGGGCATATTCAAGGCACGGCCCCGCCATGACGGGGCAGGAGTCCCCGATGTAAATTCGGGTTCACTTAGGAACGGGAGGGACGCCGCGTTCGTCCTTGTTGGGGCCTCCCGACCGCCCGAAGGCGTGCCGGGCCTCCCCCAATGCAGTGTTCCCAAGGCTTTCGATGACCCGTCCGATACACACCCTCGCAATCACGCTCCTGCTGGCCTCGACGGCGCTCTCTCCGGCCCTGGCCCGCGAGGCTGCCCCGGGCGTCTCAAGCCCCGTGAAGGCGGCCGCCCCGTCCGCCACCCAGATCCTGGCGCGCATGCAGGTCGCCCAGGAAACCAACGCTACGCCTCCCGCGGCTTCCCAGCCCTCAGGTACCAAGACCGAAGGCGTGCGCCAGTCCTCGCAGACCCAGGTGACGAGCCGGCAGCCCCTTGGGGCCTTTCCGACCAACGAGGTCAGCCGCCAGCCGGTGATTGACCTCGGCGCCGGCGAGGACGGGATGAGGAAGAACGTCGCCGCCCTGCAGCAGACCCTGACCGAGTTGCAGCAACTCCAACTCCAGACCAAGCAGGCCCACTGGAACGCGTCGGGCACCCTGTACTACCCGCTGCACCTCCTGCTGCAGGAGCACTACGAGGGACTGTCGAAGTACGCCGACACCATCGCCGAGCGCCTCCTCGCCGTCGGCGTCTCGGCCGACGGGCGCGCCAACACCATCGTGAAGACCTCGGGCGTTCCAGAGATCCCCGGCGGCTTCCTCGACGATGCCCAGATCCTCGTCTGGTTCACCAACGCCTACAAGCGCGTCGGCGAGGAGGTGCACGCCGCCATCAAGGCGACCGAGGACGTCGACCCGACCACCTCGAACCTGCTGCAGGAGGTCGAGCACGGCATCGCCAAGTACCAGTGGCAGATGCGCGCCCAGCTCCAGCGGACGCATACCGACCCGAACACCGGGTGGGACCTCAACGACAACAAGCCGGTCGACCTGCAGGGCCAGCAGGCTCCCGCCCAGGCACCCGCCAAGCCGTAACGCGGACCGCCCCCGTGCCGCGAGGCGCGGGGCCTCCCTTGACCTGCACCTAGTTTACATTAATTCTAAACAAGCGATGCATTCGCGGGATCGAGCGGCGTCCCGGCCGCCCCTCACGCCCGGACAGCGGGCCATGCTGATCCGGCTCGACCGGGAGGGGCCGCTCGTCTCGCCCCAGCCGTGGGAGATGCGCACGGTCCGGTCCCTGCGGGAGCGCGGGCTGATCCGCCCGCGGTTGTCGAGCCGTGATCCCGAGGGGCTCTGGTTCATCAGCGCAAAGGGCAGGCGAGCGGTGGCCCCGGTGCGTCAAGCCATCGGCGACCGTCATCCCCAGGCAGCACCACCGGCATAGGCAGGACCTCGACCATGACGGGACCCGACGATACGACGCGGCCGGCGACGCGATACGACGGCGGCACCATCGCGCTGCATTGGTTGACTGCCGCACTCGTGCTCGTCCTGTGGCTGGTGGGGACCTTCCTCGAAGACCTCGTCCCCAAGGGCGCGCTGCGCTCCGGCCTCTGGTCGGCCCACTTCGACTTCGGCTTCGTCCTCACCGGGCTCGTCGTTGCCTTCCTCCTCTGGCGACGGGCCGGGGGCCGAGACCTGCCGGTGGAGGAGCCCGGGCCCCTCCATCGCCTGGCGAAGGCGACCCACGCCGCGCTCTACGTCCTGCTGCTGGTCGTCGTCGGCCTCGGCATCGCCAACGCCTTCGTCCGCGGCGTCTCGCTCGGCCCGATCAGCCTGCCGCAGGTCGGGGACCCGGAATGGCGCCGGTCGCTGACGCACTGGCACGGGTTCGCCGCCAACATCCTGATGGCGGTCGCCTTGTTCCACGCCGCGGCCGCGCTCGTGCACCACTACCTCTGGCACGACGCCGTCCTGCAGCGCATGCTGCCTCGGAGAACCTGACCACCATGCGACCCGTCCACCAGGAGAGGCACCTCATCGACCGCATCGGCTGGCTGCGAGCCGCCGTCCTCGGCGCCAACGACGGCCTCGTCTCCACCGCGAGCCTGATCGTGGGCGTGGCGGCCTCGGCCGCCAACACCGGCGAGATCCTCGTCGCGGGCAGCGCGGGCCTCGTGGCGGGCGCGATGTCGATGGCGGCCGGCGAGTACGTCTCGGTCAGTTCCCAGGCCGACACCGAGCAGGCCGACCTCGCCCGCGAGCGGCGCGAACTCGCCGACGACCCGGCCGCCGAACGGGAGGAGCTGGCGCGGATCTACGTCGACAGGGGCCTCGACCACGCGCTCGCCCTGCGGGTGGCCGACCAGCTCATGGCCAAGGACGCGCTGGGCGCCCATGCCCGGGACGAGCTCGGCATCTCGGAGGTCACGACGGCCCGCCCGGTCCAGGCGGCCCTGACCTCTGCGGCGACCTTCTCGGCCGGCGCGGCGTTGCCCCTGGCGACGGCGGCGCTCTCGCCCGGCAACGTCGCGGTCTATACGGTGTCGGGGGCTTCGCTGGTGTTCCTGGCGGTGCTCGGCGCGCTCGGCGCCACGGCGGGCGGCGCCCCCATCGCGCGGGCCACGGCGCGCGTGACGTTCTGGGGCGTGCTGGCCATGGCCGTCACGGCCGGCATCGGGAGCTTGGTCGGCAAGGCTGTCTGACTGCCGCTGCGGCAACAGTGCCGGCAAGGCAAGTGCTCAGATGTCGATCCGCGCGCCGATCTCGACGGCCCGTTCGGCCGGGATGCGGAAGTAGCGGGACGCGTCCGTCGCAGCCAGCGCCATCGCGATGTACAGCCGGTCCTGCCAGACCGGCATGCCCGTCACCGGCGAGGCCACCAGCACCCTCCGCGTCAGGAAGTAGGACAGGCCGCCGGCGTCGAGCCCGGCGCCGGCGAGGGCCTGGGGCAGGTCAGGCAATTCCGTGAAGCCGTAACGCACCGTCACGCCGACGAAGGCGTCGGACAGTCGCTCGACGGTGACGCGTCCGGCCTCGAACACCCTGGGCACCTCTTCGGTCACCACGGTCAGGATGAGGTTGCGTTCGTGCAGCACGTGGTTGTGCTTCACGTTGTGCATCAGCGCCCCGGGCGCGTCCTGCGGCGACCCGGTGAGGAACACGGCCGTTCCCGGAGCGCGCAGGACCGAGCCGGTCTCGGCCATGCGCGTGAAGTCGGCCAGCGGAACGCGGTGCTCGTGGATGTGCGCGGCGATCAGCGCCGAACCCCTCCTCCAGGTCCACATCGCCGTGACGAGCGCGGCGCCTGTGGTCAGGGGCACCCAGCCGCCGTGGAGGATCTTGAGGGCGTTGGCGGACAGGAACACCAGCTCGACGAGCAGGAAGGGCGCGAGGACGAGGGCCGCGACTGCCGGCGGCCAGCGCCAGAACCGCCACGCCACGACGAAGACGAGGCACGCCGTGATCACCATGTCACCGGTGACGGCGATGCCGTACGCGGCGGCCAGCGCGCTGGACGACTTGAACAGCACCGCCAGGAACACGACCGCGATCAGCAGCCACCAGTTGACCCGTGGGATGTAGATCTGGCCTTTCTCGGTCTCTGACGTGCGCAGGACGCGCATCCGCGGCAGGAGGCCGAGTTGCATGGCCTGCTGCGTGATCGAGAACGTGCCGGTGATGACCGCCTGGCTGGCGATGACCGTCGCCACGGTCGCGAGCAGCACCATCGGCAGGAGGGCCCAGGACGGGTAGAGCAGGAAGAAGGGGTTCTCGATCCGCTCAGGATGGGCGAGCAGCATCGCGCCCTGCCCGAGGTAGTTCAGCGCCAGGGCCGGCAGGACGAGGCCGAACCACGCCGCCCGGATCGGCTGGCGGCCGAAGTGGCCCATGTCCGCGTACAGCGCCTCCGCCCCGGTCACGGACAGGAACACGGCGCCGAGCGCAAGAAGGCCGGCGGTGCCGTGGCTCAGGAGGAAGGCGATGCCGTGCGTCGGGTTGAAGGCGGCCACGATGCTCGGGTCGTCGAGCAGGTGGCTGAGGCCGCCGAGCGCCATGACGGTGAACCAGAACGCGGTCAGGGGACCGAAGAACAACGCCACCCGCGCCGTGCCGTGGCTCTGGACCGCGAACAGCCCGACCAGGATGGCGAGGCTCAAGGGCAGGACGTAGGGGTCGAGGGCGGGCGTCACGAGCTTCAGCCCCTCGATGGCGGACAGCACGGAGATGGCCGGCGTGATGATGGCGTCGCCGTAGAACAGGCTGATGCCGATCATGCCGAGGACGATTACGAAGCCGCCGGACCGGCCGAGTGCCCTCTGGGCGAGCGCCACAAGGGATGGCGTCCCGCCCTCGCCGTCGTTGTCGGCGCGCATGACGATGAGCACGTACTTCAGCGTCACGATGAGGATGAGTGCCCAGAGGATCAGGGAGACCACGCCGAACACCATCTCGCGCGTGGGTGCATGTCCGCCGCCCGCGGCGGCATGCAGCGACTCTTTCAGCGCGTAGAGCGGGCTGGTGCCGATGTCGCCGTAGACCACGCCCACGGAACCGAGTGCCAGCGCCCAGAAGCCGGTCTGGGACCCGTGTCCCGTCTCGGGGGGAGCCGGTCTGCCGTGCGCGGTGGGTTCGGTCGTGGCGCCAGCGGACATCGATGGTCTCCCCAACCCGGGCCTGGGCAGGCCCGGCACTCAACGGCCCGGCGCCGGGAACGTTCGCGGATGGTGTTGGAGAATTGCCGGTCTCTCCCACGTGGATTGGAACTTCGGGCTGTTCGCGGTCCTTGAAAGTTAACATCAAACCGGGAGGAGATCCCATGAAGACGCTCGTCATGGCGGCCATCGCGAGCTTCGCGCTCGCGGTGCCGGCGTTCGCCGCCCCGTGCAACACCGGTGCGACGAAGGCCAAGGACCCGACGCCCGGGCACGTGAACCCGAAGAGCTCTGACGTCGACAAGTCGAGCCAGAACCTGGCCGGCGGCCAGCAGCCCGCCTCACCGGGCACCGTCGGTGCCATGAACGCCGCCGGTGCCAGTCAGAAGCTCGGGGAGAAGCCTGGCTCGGAAGCCAACATCAACCAGGGCGCCGGCGTGGGCACGTCCAGCAAGAATCTCGCTGGCGGCCAACAGCCGGCCTCGCCTGGCACGGTCGGAGCCATGAACAACGCCGGGGCCAACCAGAAGCTCGGAGATCAAGCCGCCAAGGACGACGGTTGCTGAGGCATCCCCGAGCCGTTCGTCGAGGGCCCGCCCGGAACCGCCGCGGCGGGCCCTTTCGTGTCCGGCGACCACCGCCGATGGCTGCCTTACTGGAAATGTTGCGGGCATGGCCCCGAAGTGGCTCGCACCTTCCCGGATCAAACCTGCCGTTCCGCATTCGACCCGCTCCCGACGACCGAGAGGCGACCCGTGCTCAAGGCCACATTCGATACGCCGATGCGCTGCGCCCTCCTGGCGGCGTCGGTCCTGCTGTTGTTCTCGGCGGGCGGCCAGGCCGATGCGAAGACCCTGCGCGCCAAGCTCAAGCCTTACTGCACGTCGGACTACCTCCGGCTCTGCGAGCCCTCCGACACCAGCCGGGCGAGCATCGTCTCCTGTTTCAAGCGCAACGTCTCGTCCATCTCAACGCGCTGCAGGAAGGCCATCGAAAGGAACACGGCGTTCGATCCGGACAGGATCGAGCGGCGGCGTAACTGATCGAGGGGGCGGTCGCCGCTCGTATCCATGATCGCGTCGCGGACCGCCGGCCGTCCGGCGCCCGGCCTCCGGAGCCCATTCATGTCCAAATACCGGATCTACGAGCCCGGCGAGCGCCAGGCGGCACTGGAGCGTCGGCGGCTGCGCAAGATGGCGCGCACCGCCCACGGCTATGTCCGCGGAAATACGCGACAGTTCTACGAGTGGCTCGGGGAGATGCCCAAGCTCCACCTACCCGAGACGCCGCCGATCTGGATCTGCGGTGACTGCCATATCGAGAACCTCGGCGCGCTCGCCGGATCGAACGGGCATGTCGCGGTCCAGATCCGGGACTTCGATCAGTCTGTGGTCGGGCATCCGGGTCACGACATCATCCGGCTATGCCTGTCGCTGGCCTCGGCCGCGCGCTCCTCCGACCTCTGCGGAACCGTGACCGCGCGCATGGTCGAGGAGGTCGTACGCAACTACGCCCTGGCGCTCGCCCGGGGACGCCGCGACGAGGTCCCGAAGGCACCGGACCTGGTCGAGGCGACGCAGCGCTGCGCGTTCGACCGCAGCTGGAAGCACCTTGCCAGGGACCGCCTGAAACACAGGACACCCTCGATTGATCCCGGCAAAAAATTCTGGCCGCTGGCGCCTGAGGAGCGAGCGGCAATCGTCGCGCTGTTCGCCCAGCCCGCAATGCGCGACCTCGTGCTCAAGCTTCACCATCGCGGCGCCGAGGCGCGGATCGAGGTTGTCGACGCAGCCTACTGGGTGAAGGGCTGCAGCTCGCTCGAACTGCTGCGCTATGCCGTCATAATCGGGATCTGGGACGGCGGCGCAGCACCGCGCTACGCGCTGTTCGACATCAAGGAGGCCGAGGCTCCGATAGCTCCGGCGGCACGGCCCGAAGCGATGCCCAATGACCCGGCCGAGCGGGTCGTCGCGGGTGCGCGGGCACTCTCGCCGATCCTGGGGGAGCGCATGGGTACCGGGAGGATCATGGATAAGCCGGTCTTCGTGCGCGAGTTGCTGCCGCAGGACCTGAAGATCGAGGTCGATCAGTTCGCCTCCAAGTCCGCGCTCGCCGTGGCAGGCTATCTCGCCTACGTGGTCGGAGACAGCCACGGCCGGTTGATGAGCGTGGAAGCGCGTGACGACTGGCGGCGGGCGGTGCGCCAGCGCGGTGCCGCCGAGATCGACGCACCGGATTGGCTCTGGCACGCCGTCGTCGCGATGTCAGGACGTCACGAGGCGGCCTACCTCGAACATTGCTGCGCACATGACCTGATCTACCGGCATTGAGCCTGCTGCGCGACGGGGCAGACTTGCGCGCCGCACGAGCAAAAAGAGGGAGGCGGGATCCCGCCCCGGCAAAGGCGCGGCATGCGCTCATGCCAGCAAGGCGAAGGCGTTCGTCGGGCTGATCAAGCCGGCTGAGGAGCCCAGCCCCAGAGTGACAGTCCGGTCCACGCGTCGAGCTTGGTCTGAGCACGTTCGCCCTTGACCAGCATGATCGGCATGGCTTCGCCGAGGATGCCAACCACGCAGACGCGCGGCAAGCCAGCCCAGGGATCGACGAACATCGCTCACCCCTTCCGACCAGAAGCGTCCGGGGACCGGTCGCTCGCCGGGCCGCTTCCGTAGAGGCTGGTCTCCCCGCCGATAGCCGCGTCGAGTTCCGCGCCGCACAGCACGATCACGAAGGAGAGCCACAGCCAGAGCAGGAAAGCCACGACCGTGCTGAGCGATCCGTAGGTCACGGCGAGGCTGGCGAACCGGCCCGTGAACCACGAGAACAAGCCACAGGTCAGCAGCAGCAGGAGCGCGGCGACGGTGCCGCCGACGGTCACGAACGGCCAGCCCTCCCGCCCGTTCAAGGGGGCGAGCCGGTACAGCGTAGCCAGAGCCAGCGCGAGCACCATGAACAGGACCGGCCAGCGCAAGGGCGATAGGGTGGCGTAGACGCCTTCCCGCGGCAGCACGTGCGGCACGAGGACGGCCAACATCATCGCGCAGACCAGCACGACCAGGGTCCCCAGCGTGCAGAGCAGGGTGACGACGGTGAAGCGTATCCAGCTGCGGCGCTCCTGCACGTCGAAGATCAGGTTGAGAGCCTTGAACAGCGCACGCATCCCGCTGTTCGCGCTCCACAAGGTAAAGCCAAGGCCGAGCAGCGGAGCGGCCGGGCCGAGCAGGTCGCCGCCGCGATCCGACGGGTTTTTCGCCATCGAGGCGCTCACGGCCTGTCGCACGATCTCTCGTGTGCTATCCGGCACCGCCTGCATGGCCCCCTGAAGGAAGCCGCGGACCTCGTCGACACCGAGCAGGTGGCTGCCTAGCCAGACCACGAGCGCGACCGCGGGGAATACCGCCAGGGCAACACGGAAGGCGACGCCGGAGGCGACGAAGCTCACCTGGTCCGTCAATGCTTCGCGCGCCGCATGTCGGGCGATCCGGTCGATTGCGCCCCTCACGACTCGCTCGGCGGTAGGGCAGGCTCCGGGCAGAACATCGTCGGCATCTGAAAAGAAATCCCGTCGTAGGTTTGTTCGCGTGAGTCGTTCTCCCCATCAGAGGAGGGCCCGTCGCCGGGGATCTCGTCGAGCGAAACCGGATCGAATTTCACGGCGGCGCCTGGTCGGGGTGGGAGAACGCCGACGTCGCACGCATTTCTCCATCTGAGCCGGTAGCGGTGACGCCACCGTGCGCCGCGCGCAGGAATCGGCGGTATCGCTCTTCGAGGTCGGCAAGATCATCGGGATCGGGCACGTCGCGTCGAGCGGCGGCGATCACGAGACCGGCATGGCGGGTGACCTCGGCCACCCGATCCGTGAGACGTTCGACCTCGCTCACCCGCGCGAGCACGTCCAGCATCCGCGCGAGGACGTGCACCGAGCCGGCGGCATTCTGGCGGATCATATGAAACATGGCATCGCACAGGCCGGCGTAGTCGGTCACCGGATGGACGAGGACGATGCGCCCCTCTCTTTCGACCGCCCCGGTGGGCAGGTGACGGCGCGAGATCCGGCAGAGCGCGTCGCCCAAGTGGTCGATCACGCTGGCAGCCGTCATCGGGTCGTTGATCCCCGGCGAAAGTGCCCGTACCGAGATCTCGACGAGTTGCCGGATCGAGTATTCCAGGTCCTGCAGGGCTGCCGGCCGTGGCCCGAAGGTGAGCGCCCGGCGAACGGCGTCGCCGGTCCCCTCGGCGGCGGCGGAAAGGTAGGCGACCGGGAACCCGTTCGGGACGTAATGGCCGGGGCGAACCCGCAGGGCCATGACGACCCCATGCGCGTGCGCCCAATCCGCGAGCCCGTCCACGTCGAGCGCCTGCAGGTAGCCTCCCTCCGTCGCCGCAACCGGAGCTCCCCCGAGTGCCTCGGCCGGACGCTGCATGTCGGCGGCATCCAACGTGCGGGCGTCGACCGCGTCGCGCAGGTCGCCATGGACGGCGTCGACCACGGTCTCGACGTTGATGCCGGTGGCGATGTGGTGGACGAACCAGACCAGGGTGGCGATGGACAGGAGCGCCAGCGCGATGGCGCCGCTGATGGCGAGGTGCGGGACGAACGGGCTCTCCTGCACCGTGCGCACCGTGCGCAGGACCATCAGCGCGTAGGCGAACGTGCCGAGGAAGATGCCGAGGACGATTTGGTTGCGGGCGTCGCGGGTGAAGTTGCGCAGGAGTCGCGGGCCCATCTGACCGGACGCCAGGGTCAGGGCCGCGATGGTGATGGAGAAGGTCGTGCCGGCGACGCCGATGGTCGAGGATGCCACCGCGCCGAGCAGCGCCCGCGCACCCTCCGCGCCGCCCGTGTAGCCCCAGTTCTTCTGGGGCGAGGAGGCGTCGTGGCCGGCGATGTGCGCCGTCTCCAGCCAGACCGCCAGTTGCGCCAGGACGAGGCACCCGAGCACGACCAGGGCCGGACGCAGCCAGAACTGGTCGCCCAGCCACTCGATCCAGGCTTGGAGCCGCGCCTTCATGTCCGCTCCTCCTCGCGTCCGCCCCGATCATCGCGGAGCACCCGCCAACGGGCGCCGGGCGGGCTGCTGCCGGTTGGCCAGCCCTCGCGCTGGCGGGAGCGGTCGCCGTCGGTCTCCTCCGTCTGATCGTGAAACAGCACCTGGCTCGTCGGGTACGGCAGGTCGATGCCGGCCGCGGTGAGCGCATCCTTCACGTTGGAGATGGCGTGGTCGAGCGCGTCGACAGCATCCCGCCGCCGGGGCGGATCAATCCAGAGCCGCGCCGTCATGTCGACGCCTGCCGCCCCGAGGCCTGTGACCAGCGCCTCCGGGGGCGGCTCAGGCAGCACCCCCTCGGTCGCACGCAGGGCCTCGACGATGACGCGGCGCGCGTGCTTGATGTCGTCGCCGTTGCCGATGGTCAGCGGGAAGGCGAGCCGGCGTTTGTCGTGGGCGGTGATAACAGTGATCTTGTCGACGAACAGCGTGGCGTTCGGGATCAGCACGCGCTGGTTGTCATAGGTGCGCAGGACAGTGGCGCGCACCCAGACGTCCTCGACGGTGCCTTCGTAGGAGCCGGCGCGGATCTGGTCGCCGATGACGAAGGGGCGGGTCAGCAGGATCAGGATGCCGGCGAGCAAATTCTGCAGGACGTCCCGGAAGGCGAAGCCGATGGCGACACCGCCGATGCCCAGCAGGTTGAACAGGTCGGCGGCCGAGACGGAGGGGAAGGCGACCGAGGCCGCGACCAGGAACGCAACCAAGAGGGTCACGCCGCTCGCGATGCGCCCGAGCACGGCAGCCGAGCCCGGGGAGGCGTCGCGCATCTCCGCCGCCCGCCTGACAGCCGCACGTACGCCTTTGGCGATCAGCAACCCGATACCGAACAAGACCAGCGCGATGACGAGCCCGGGCAGGAGGGCGGACGCCGAGCGGCCGAGCACTTCGAGGCGCCCGAGCGCTTCCGAGAAGATCATTGGATACCCGGGGGAATGAGCATGCCGCCGGAGGCAACTATGCCATCCGGCGGCGCTTCAGTTTCGGCCCGCGAGAGCGTCGCGCCCCGCGGGCCACGCGTGGTCAGGTCAGTGGCGTGGGCCACCTGTCGTTCCGCCGTACTGCTGCCCGCGGGCGCCGCGCGACGGCATCCCGGCATTGCCGCGGCTGGCCGACCCCTGCCGCATCCGGTGGTGGCGCATCATGCGGTGGCGGCGCATTTCGCGCCGCGACATGCGTACCTGCACGAGGTCGATCCGGTGCGATGCCGATACGCCGGAGGCGTTCATGGGCAAGGCGGCCGACGGCAGGGTGGAGGCACAGAGGCCGAGGCCTGCCAACAGCGCAGAAGCGAGAATGGTGTGCTTCATGATCGTGTTTCCTCCGTATTGTGCGATTAGCTCTTCTTCTTAGAGTAGCTAAACTTCGGGGCGTTCTTCAGGGTGTCCTTGTCGGTGTCGGCGTGGACCGCCCATTTGCCGTCCTTGTCGCTGATGGCCAGCGTCGACGGGTCGAGCACGACGTAGCTCTCGCCCATCCCGAGGAAGCCGCCGACGCTGACCACGACGCCGGTGATCGTCTTGCCATTCTCGATCACGAGATCCTCGACCTCGCCGACGTTCTCGTTCTTGTTGTTGTAGACGGTCGTGCCGACGAGCTTCGACGACATCACGTCGGCGGGCTTCACGGTCACGAACTTCAGCTTGACCGTCGCGGTATCGGCCATCTTCATCCCCATGTCGGAAGATGCGGGCATCGCCGTGCCCGATGCCGGAGCCGCGGGCGTCGTTTGAGCGAGCGCCGGAACCGACAGACAGGCAAGGGCGAGCGCGGCGGTGATCGTCCGATAGGTCAAGGTAGTCTCCCGATTGTGGTGAGGTAGGTGCAGCGGGCTCGCCCACCGAGGGGTTCAGGCTCGCGCCCTTCAAGGCTGCACCGTTCGAGGAGACAACCCGCTCGTTCAGGAAACGTTCAGAAAAATCGGCTGTTTGCCGGCGACGACTCGACCAAAGGCCGCCTTGTCCGCGAACTGCTGAATGATTTCGAGTCGGATTGATTCAGGCAACTGAACTCTGTGACCACCGGCGTCCAGCCATGAACGAGATTGGTCTAACTTCGTCGCCAGTTGGATAGACAATAACTTCTATTCGTTGCTTTGAGAGCCGAGACCACTACCCTCCCGCAGTGCCGTCGCGAGCCTCGATGGTCGAGCCTCGATCATGCACGTGGGACTTCCATTGGCACCCACTACCCGGACTGTCGTCGGCATGCCTGCCGCGGGACCTGTCTTCGCCGGACCCTCCCCGAGGTCGTTGGAGCGCCGATGTGGGCCGGCACGACCACCATGGAGGGCGCGTCCAAGGCAAACAACTTCACGACCCCCGTCCCCGCCGTGAAGGCCGGCGTCGTCGACACGCTCAGCGGCAACGGTCCGCTCACCGTCTCCGCGACGACCAACAAGGCTTTCGAGAACCTGCCGGCCCGCATGGTCCACAAGCTGATGGAGCCTGACGTGAAAGGCGCCCCGTAGAAGGTGCTCACCTACCGCGTCGTGCCGGGCAAGCGCCACGCCGAGGAATAGATGGCCAGGGCAAAGATGGGTGACGAGGCCGCGAACCAGACGACGGTCGAGGGCGAGGTGCTCACCCTCCAAATGGACTGCGGCCGGCTGGCATTGATCGACCGGTCCGATCCCACGCCAGGGAATGGCCTGGCCTCGGCACCGGCCTGCAGACGTGATGGGCCCGCCGTCCGGTAAGTGGATCGTCGCCAATCGGCGGAGCTGGCGCTCGGACAGGAACCAAAGGGCGCCGTGGCGGCTTCGGATCTACACCCCCCAATGCCGGCCAGTTCGACAGGACCCTTCCCATGAACTTGCCCGTCCGTGCCCGATACGCAGCCCATGGCGTGGCCACGCGCGTTGTCGGGCCTTTGCTTCTCGTCGCAGGCATGTCGCTCGCCGCTCCCGCGGCCGCGCAGTCTGCCGTCAGTTCCATCGACCAGCCGACGCCCGCGACCCTGCCGTCGGGAACCTCCACTGCGAAGGACGTCGGGGATGCCCGCCATGAGGGCAATGGCCAAGTCGCGCCACCGGGCGCGATCCAATCCTCGACCGACGTGATGCAGTCCGATGGCTCGGTGCAGTCCAAGGGCCGAGGAAGCAAGACGGATCCGGTCGAGCATCTGCCCAAGGACATGCGCTGACCGTTGATCGTTTGGAACGTTCGTGGGCATCCCCGTGGGAAGCCCGTCAGTCAAGGCCCATCCCTCCGGGGAACCCTCCCGGAGGCTACCTTCGATGTTCTTCGACACCTGGTCCGGCCTGCTCAGGGTCATTGTCGTCGGCCCGTTAGCCTACGTGGCCCTGATCCTGTTCCTGAGGATCTCGGGCAAGCGGACCCTGACCAAGCTCAACGCCTTCGATCTCGTCGTGACCGTGGCGCTAGGCTCGACGCTGTCTTCCATCGTCCTGACCAAGTCCGTGGCACTGCTGGAGGGCGTACTCGCGCTGGCGACGCTGATCGGGCTGCAGTACGTGATCACGTGGTCGAGCGTGCGTTCCGCTTGGGTCAGGTCGCTGATCAAGGCCGAGCCGACACTGCTCGCCCATAAGGGCCACTTGGTCGAGGGCGCGATGCGCCGCCAGCGCATGACCCGGGACGACGTTCTCTCAGCCCTGCGTTCCGAGGGACTGGACGACCTCTCCCAGGCCGCCGCGGTGGTGCTGGAGACCGACGGCTCGATCAGCGTGCTCAAGTCGCTGTCCGACGGTGAGGACAGCCTGAGCGGCGTTCCGTGGCCTGAGGCAAGCTCACCCATGCCTGGCCGGCCGTGAAGGCCGTCATCCTTTATGCCCTCCTCCCGCTCGGCACCGTCCTCGCGGCCGCGAGCCTGATCTCGCTGATCCCCACCGAGTGGTGGGCGGTGCGGCTGCTTGACTTCCCGCGCCTGCCGCTCGCAGCCGCGCTCGCGGCGGTCGCCGTCGGTCTCCTTTGCTTCCTTCGCGAGGCTCGCAGGTCAACCGCGCCGGTTCTCGCACTCGTCGTTTGCGCGCTCGTGGTCGACGTCTGGATCCTGTGGCCGTACTTGCCCACCCGCGGCTTGCGGGTCGACGAGTGCCCGGCCGAGCGCCGACTCTCGGTGCTGGTCGCCAACGTGCAGCTCGGGAACCGCGACGCCCGGCCGTTGATCGGGGCCGTCGGGCGGGAGCGGCCAGACCTGTTCCTCGCGATGGAGACCGACGCGTGGTGGGACGAGGCCCTGAAGCCGGTGCTCGGGTCGATGCCCCATTCCCTGCAGCGGATCACGGGGTCGTACTACGGCATCCACCTGTTCTCGCGGCTTACCCTGGTGAACGGCGAGATCCGCCACCTCGCCGGGCAGGACACGCCGGCGGTCGTGACCGGCGTCACCCTGCGCACCGGGGAGGTCGTCGACTTCGTCGGTGTCCACCCGAAGCCTCCGCAACCCTGGCAATCGGCCAGTGGACGGGACGCCCAGCTCTACGCGGCGGCCGCCTTCCTCCGCGACCGGGTCGAGCCGGGCGTCCTTGCCGGCGACCTCAACGCCACGCCCTGGGAGATCGCGGTGGAGCGCATGGCGAGGCTGTCCGGGTTGATCGACCCGCGTCGCGGCTACGGCTACGTCGCGACCTGGAACGCGCACTCGCCCTGGATGCGTTGGCCGCTCGACCACGTTTTCCACGAGGGAGGCTTCGCGACGGTGTCCATCGAGCGCCTCGACGCGTTCGGCTCGGACCACTTCCCCTATCTCGTCCGTCTCTGCCGCCGGACGGGGGAACACCCGAAGACGCCTCCGCCGCGGGACGCCGATGACGTCGCCACCGCCAACGCGGTGCTCTCGGCCGCCGGGGCAACCGAACGGCTGCAGGCGCGCTAAGCAGATCTTCCAGGAAGCCCCTCGCAGCCCGCTGCGGCATGGGCGAGGGACGCCCATGATCTCCATCTTCGACCTCGCCGCCCTGCTGCTGACGCTGTCGGCCCTGTTCGGCTGGCTGAACCGACGCTTCCTGCGCATGCCGCACAGCATCGGCCTGCTGGTGATGGGCATGCTCGCGTCGCTGTCGCTCGTCGGCCTCGACCTCGCCTTTCCGAGCCAGCACCTTTACGGGGACCTCACGCAGGTCCTCGCCCAGGTCGACTTCACCGAGGTGGTGATGAACGGCATGCTGGCCTTCCTGCTGTTCGCCGGGGCCATGAGCCTGGACCTGCACATGCTCCGCAACCGGGCCTGGCCGGTCGCGACGCTTGCGCTGGTCGGCACCCTGATCTCCACCGCCATCGTCGGAGGCGCGTTCTGGCTGGCGGCCGGCCTCATCGGCCGGCCGGTCCCGCTCGCCTGGGCCCTCGTCTTCGGCGCCCTCATCAGCCCGACCGACCCGGTCGCGGTGCTCGCCACCCTCAAGAACGTGAAGGTGCCGGAGGCGCTGGAGGTCGAGATGCAGGGCGAGGCCCTGTTCAACGACGGGATCGGCATCGTGCTGTTCACGGTGCTGCTCGCCTTCGCGGCCGGGTCCGGGGGCGAGGCCACCAGCGCGGGCGGCATCGCCAAGCTCCTCCTGCAGGAAGCCGGGGGCGGCCTCGCCCTCGGCGTAGTGACCGGCTACGTCGCCTACCGGGCCATGCGGGCGATCGACGACTTCCCGGTCGAGGTGCTGATCACCCTGGCCCTCGTCGCCGGGACCTACGCCCTCGCGCAGAAGCTCGGCGCGAGCGGGCCCCTCGCGGTGGTGGCGGCCGGGCTGCTCGTGGGCGACCGGGCGCCGCGCGACGCGATGAGCGCGGAGACGCAGGGCTACGTCTCCGCGCTATGGACCCTGATCGACGAGGTGCTGAACTCGGTGCTGTTCCTGCTCATCGGACTGGAAGTGCTGGTGTTGCGCTTCGAACTCGGTGGCTTGGCCCTCGCGGCCTGCGCCGTCCCCATCGTCCTCGTCGCCCGCTTGGTGGCCGTCTCGATGCCGCTCCTCGCTTTCCGTTGGGGTGGCAGCCTCTCGCCGCGCAACGTGCCGTTCCTGACCTGGGCGGGGGTACGCGGCGGCATCTCCGTGGCCCTGGCGCTGTCGGTTCCCGAGAGCGACGCCAAGCCCGCGATCCTGGCGGCGACCTACGCGGTGGTGCTGTTCACCATCGTCGTGCAGGGCTCGACGCTCGGCCTCGTCGCCCGGAAGACGCTGCGCGCGACCTAGGCGGTACGGGGCGTCTTCGCGGCGTCGGACGCCCGTGCCGGATTAGGGGTTCGGCCAGATCCGGTGATGCCAGGATACGGCGGGCCCGTGTCGGTTTCGGCGGGGCCAGAGGGCGCGCGCGTGCAGGGCGGGGCCTGGGCCGTCGGGTACCGGAAAAGCCTGGGCGCTACAATCTGGCCGGTCAAGCCGCGAACGGGGGATCTCGCCTATCCGGGACATGGCTGTTCCGCAGGGCAGCCAAGGCCTCGTCGGCGGCGCGTTGCCCGCTGTCGTGGGCACCGTGGGCGGTCGTGAAGTCGAAGGGATGCGTCGCCTCGCCAGCGAAGAAGAGCCGGTTCTCGAACGGTTGGGCCAACCTCGCCCGCGCATCGGATTGCCCCGGCAGCGCGCAACTATACGCGCCGCCGATGGACGCCATACGGCTCCACGAGGTCGCCGCGAGCGGGCGGATCGCCGACGCCACGTCGCTGCCGAACAGGCCGACCAACTCCGACGCCACGAAGGCGAAGCCGGCGGCCGGTCCCTCCTCATCCAGGATGCCTGCGCCCTCGCCACCGAGGAACGCCTCGATGACAGGCCAGCCGTTCGGACGGATCGAATAGGCGGCGGACCTCGGGTCCTTCAGGTTACCGTAGGCATGCGTGTCCGGCCCGAACGCGGTGTCGCGCCCGATCTCAAGAAAGATCTTCTCGTTGCGGCCGAGCGGCAGTGCGGCGGCCGCCTCGCGCCAGGGGTCGACCCCGGAGGGAAGGCGGATCGCGTCGCCGGCCAGGACCGCGGTCGAGACAGTGAGGATGGCGGCCTTTGCCCTGACGGCACCCACGCGGGTGGTCACCTCGACGCCGTCACCCGTCATATCGATCCGTTCGGCGGGCGTAGCCAGCCTGACTGTCGCCGAGGACGGTAGGCTGGCGGCGACGAGGGTGCCGTAGCCGAGCGGCAGGTTCCAGTTCTTGCCCGTCGAGGCGTCGTCGTACGTCAGGTAGTCGGTCGCCGAGATGCACTCCGGCGCGACTCCGCTCATGAACCCTGCGATGGCCCGGACATAGCCGTTCCAGGGGCCGCCCGGCTCCAAGGCATCACTGGCTCGGTCGCTGCCCGGCGCGACCATGCGGAGCCGCTCCTCCCAGTCGCCGTAGGCCCGCCACGCAGCCTTCTGACCGTCCTCGTCCTGGACGATGCCAGGGTGCGCCTTGGTCCAAGGAGGATCGCTACGGTCGACCGTGAACCCTGATGCCTCGGCGATGCCGACCCATGCGTTGCGGTCGCCCGAGTGCAGCCATTCACAGCCTAGGTCCAGGGGGTAGCCTCCAAGGTCCTGCGTGTAGGCTCGCCCTCCGATGCGCGACGACGCCTCAAGCAGCAAGGTCGATGCGGCGCCGGCGGCAAGCCTGCGCGCCGCGCCGATGCCGGCGGCGCCTCCCCCCACGATGACGACGTCGAACTCGCTGGCCATGGGGCCTTAGGTGAGGCCTGCCATCGGACGGGACAACCACTTGAGCATCCGTCTCGACCTCCGGCGGGCTCGGGCGAACGGCCTTCGGGGAGCTGACCCGTAGGCGCCGGAAAGCGGTTCCGGGGTCGGGTAACTGGTCGCGGTTCCCGCTACCACTCGCACGCGTCGACGGCGGCGCTTCCATCGGAACAAACGACGAACCGGCAGGTTGGGCACCTCGACCGGCGGAAAGCCGTGCCTGGCCGCTCCGAGGGAGAACCGTGGCGAAGAACATCGTCGTGTCCTCGGACGGCTCCGGCCAAGAGGGCGGGCCCCGCGAGGAACAGCGGCTCAGCGACGTATACGGGCTCTACCGCGTCTGTCGGGTCGGTCCGGACAGCGGCATCGACCCGCGCGAGCAGACGGACGCCTGCCGGCCCGATGAAAGACCCGGCAGGCGATTGTCTCAGGCCGCCACGAGGTGGCGGGCCTCCTCGATATGCTCGGAACGCTTGCGCCCCAGCATCTCGATGAGCTTGGCCTTGATGGCGCGACGGGCGATGCGGGCTGGCTTGACCTGCCCGGATGCCCAACGCGTCACTGTCGACCAAGAGCAGGGAAGCTCGGCGAGGAGTTCCTCCTTGCCAAGGCCACACTCAAGCGCCTTGGTGACGATGGCCGCGAAATCCTCATCAGCGTCGAAGCGGTCGATCTGTCCGATACGGACATCGAGCAGCCTGAAGCGGAGGTCGTGGATCTCCCTCTCGCTGTCGAGGAATGCAGCCTGCTGCTGACGGTCCATGATCAACCCTCCCGGTTCGGACGGCACCACGCCAGGGAATGTACAGCCCGACGATGCAAGATGCAATGATTGACGCAAGTTGCGGTTCCGGATCCAACCAAGTGAAGCCAACGCTTTTCGTGCTGCGCTACGCGACGGAGGGCGAGCTTGAGCGGCTCATGAACTTCTACCGCGCCAACGCGAAGGTCGCTTCGCCCCCACCCTCCATCGGCTCCCTGAACAAGGCGCTGCAGACGGGCCGGCTGATGGTCATCGAACCCGAGGACGGAGGCGGCTACGTCGCGGCGTCGGCGACGTTCGATTTCTCGCCTGACGGCTTCACGGCCCACGTCGGCGAGCTCTCCGGCACCTGCGTGACGCGGCCCCTCGGGGGTTGCAGGCCCCTCAACGTGCAACGGATGTTCATCGCCGCCCGGGTGGCCGTCCACGCGGTCTTCTCGTCGGAGCCGGAGGAGGGAGGCACCGACACCCTGATCAGCATCGTCAAGCGCGACAACGAAGCGAGCCTGCGCAACATCGAGGCCGCCGGCCTCGTTCCGGCCCCGGCTCTCCCCGACTGGATGGACTACGAGCATCACTCGTGGACGGGCGACGGCGGCGACGGGTGGGCCTACTACCTGGCCACCGCCAGTACGGTCCGGCAGGCGGTCGCCGACCTCGACACCCTCGGCTTCTTCTCGGGCCGCGTCCGCCTTACGCGCGACGACCTCGTCAACGGCGGCGAGGAAGCCATCGAGATCCGGTGCGCCCTCCGGGGCATGGAGATGGCCGAGGCCGACCTGCGCGAAATCGCGGCGGGGCGGCAGCACGTCCACCTGGGCGCCCCCCTGGCCCGGCTCGTACGCCGGTCGGTCAAGTAGCGACCGTGAGCGCTGTCGAGGGACAGGCGACGGCCCGCCGACACGCGGGCCGCAACTTCGAGTTCTCAAAGATGTAAGCTTGGGCGGACGATTCGTGTCGATACCCCCCGCTCGGACAGCCGGAACGGCCACTTGGAATGGCGAAGGTCGACTATCATCGCAATGCCCTGCGCATCCTCTTCATCCTCGTGAGGGGCAGCCGCCCGTACGTCGGTGAGCCCGTCGCGGGATACGACAGGGTCTTCCGGGGCGAGACGAAGGTGCAGGCGCTCGATTTCTGGATGCGCTATCCCGACTACCTGGCCGACGAACTGCTGAGCCTTTACGAGACGACGCGGGACCGGGCCCGCTTCGATGCGGCCGAGCGGATCTTCGCCGACGAGGAGCCCGACCTCCGCCGCGTGCCGATGCTGCGCCGGTATTTCGGTGCCTACGAGCCGCTCGACACCGTCCTGGGCATACTCAAGCTCCGTGGCCTCGTCCTGCCCCGCTCACGCCAGATGGAGACGGGCAACGACGAGCACGATTTCCTCGTCGGCGAACGGGCACCCGCGTTGTTGCGGGAGGCCGTGGCCGCCCTTCCGGACCTCGGATGGTACGACCGCCGCGTCGACCTCGTGCTGGACGTCGCCGGGGGGCGCGGAGGTTACGCCCTCAAGGCCTGCCAACACCGGCAGAAGGAATACCACGATGCGGCGGCCGGCGACTTGATCCCGACGACGGCCGAACGGGTGAGGAAACGACTTGAGCGGCTGAGGGAGGGGGGCTGATGGCCGACGAGATCAAGCGGGTCGACGCGAACACCCTCCTGACGAAGATCGCCGAGAAGGCCCGCAGGGACGTCGATGACGTCCGCTCGGTCCTCGCGAGGCACGGTGTCTCGTACAAGCCGGCCATCGCGGTGCCGAAGCACCTCTGCATCACCTCGCTCGCCTTCACCGGCGAGAAGAAGGGCCAGACGGCGCCCGGACCGGTGGACTTCGCCTGGCGCGATCTCTCCCCGGGACTCATGGCCATCGTCAGCGACCGGAACTTCAGGGGCAAGACCACTCTCCTCGCGTTGATGAGGTGGTGCCTGACGGGGCGCCGCGGCAAAGGCGTCCCGACCGAGTTCGCGGAGACGTTCCATACCCTGACGATGACGTTCACGCTCGACGGTCAGGCCTACGAGGTGGAAGTGACCGACGCCGTCGCACAGGTCGGCACCCTTTGGCGCCTTGATGGCGGCAACCGCCTCGCGCAGGACGCCTTCTCGTCCCCGGACGGCTTCGAGGCCATGATGTCGGGCTTCTTCATGGGCCAGTTGGGTCTGCAGATGCTCGTCACCCACGTCGACCGTGGGGACAAGGGCGTGGACCAACCACACGATTGGGTTTGGCTCTCGGGGGCGATGGTGATCGAGCCGGCCCCCGACAACCTGTTCGGGAACTACCAAGCCCTCGGCGCCCGCATGATGCAGATGTACCTCGGCGTGCCGTGGACGAACGCCGTCAATGACGTCCAGGCTGCCCAGACGAGGATCGAGATCGAGGGTCGCCAAGCGGCCTCGGAAACGGAGCGCACCAGGGAGCGCCGCAGGGCCAGGATCGAGGAGATCGAGGCGGAGATCGCCGGGTTGCGCCGGAAGCTGGCGGGTTTGCCCAGCGCAGAGAAGCAGAGGGTCGACCTCGCGGACGCGAACCGGCGCTTCGCGGAGGCCCAAGGCCGGTTGCGCTCCGCAGTTCGGTCGCTGGCCGTCGCAACGGAGGACCGGGAGGCCGCAAAGCACGCCCACGATGCCGCCCGGCGCGACCTGCGCGAATTCCGGGAAGGCCGCGCGGCGAAGAGGGTCTTCCGTTCGCTCGACCCGGTCTGCTGCCCACGTTGTGACGAGAAGTTCGACGACGAGCGCAAGCAGGCCAACCACCACGATCAAACTTGCTTGGTGTGCGGCACGCCCGAGCGGCCCGAGGGCAACCCGACCCAGCAGGAAGCCGGCCTGAAGGACGCGGTGGCGGCCGCGGAGCAGGGATTGACCTCGCAGGACCGCCGGAAGGAGGCGCTCGGCAAGGCCGCCGACGCGGCCCGGACCGATATGCGCCGCGCGGAATCCGATGCGCGGACCCTGGAGACCGCCCTCGCGGAACCGTCATCGGCCTACCCCTTGGAGCTTGAGCTCGCGCGGCTGGAAGCGCGCAAGGAGGAACTCGGCGTCGAGGAGGCCAAACCTCCGGAAACGACGGACGACCAGAAGGTCCTGCAAATCGCCGAACGGGTGACCAAGGCTGCCTACAAGCCCTTGCAGGACGACCTGCTCGCCGAGGTCTCCGCCCTGATCAAGGATTATGCCGTCCGCTTCGGCGTCGTGAGCCTGGAAGAGGCCAAGCTCCTCGGCAACACGAACCTCAGGATGCGGAAGAACGGAGGAGAGGCCTACTTCGGGACGCAGACCGAGGGCGAGCGGGCGCGGCTGAAGATCGCCGCGACGATTGCCATCATCAAGGTCGCGGAGCGGCGGGGGCTCGGACGCCATCCCGGGGTGCTGCTCATCGACTCGCCCGGCTCGAACGAGATGGTGGACCGCGACTACTCGAACCTCATCGCGGGGCTGGCGGAGGTCGCTAAGGAGATCCCGCACCTGCAGGTTTTCGTGACGGCCGCCAGCAACGACACGATCCGGGGCCATGTGCCTCGCGAGCGCCTGCTGTACGCTGAGGGCGACGAATACCTCTGGTGAGACCGTGCAGGCACTCGACGCCACGATGGAAGCGGCGCTCCGCGACGGCCGGACGCCCTCGGCCGCGGAATTCGGCGGCATCGCCGCCATCCTCGCCTCGGCGGATGGCATCGCGCATTCGCACTTCGTGCCGGAGTACATGGCGTTGGTCCTCGACGAGGCCGACCTCGACGACCCGGGCGTGCATGCCTTCTCGCGAGGCGTCGTCCAGGGTCTCGACGGCGACATCGGCATCAACGCCCTCGTCGATCTGGTAGCGGAGCGTCCCCCTCTGCCGGTCGCGGTCGAGGCCGTTTGGTTCAAGCGGTGGCTTGACCTCGCCCAGGACCGCACGGCCGCCGCCGGCGCGAGGACCGCCGCCTTGCGGGGGGCGCTGCTGACCAAGCGTCAGGACGCCCGTCGCTCGCTTCGATTGTCGTCCGTCATCGCCGATTGCGCCATCGACGACGAACCGGCCTTCCTGGCGCATGCCGCCCGGATAGCAGGACTGCTGCACGCCGAGAGCCCGAGCGAGGCGCTCCTCGACTTCCTCAACGACCTGCTCGAAGTCTCCGATGCAGCCGATGAGGCGTCGTTCGAGCTCGGCATGGAACGGGTCGGGCACGCGCTCCAGGCAGGTTCCGGACGCGACGTGCTGGCCCGGTTGCGCGAGGCGAGGATGCGGTTCGACGCTTCCGCGTCCGGACGGGAAGCGCGGGCGGATGCCCGTGTGCTGTCGCTGGCGATTGGGCTGCTGGACGACTTCTTCGAGGAGCGGGTCGGCGGTTGGACGGAACGCCTGGAGGAACTCCGTCGGGAGGCGTTCGCGCACTCGGCATACGCGATCCAGGAGGGCGACTTCCTAAACGGGGCCAAGGAGGCCGAGGTATCGGCCTGGGCATCGCTGGCCGTCAGGCTCGGGTCGCTCGCCGACAGCCTCGAAGAACCGGCGTGGTGGAACGCGACGCACATCATCGAGAACGAGTTGCTCGCCGTCTACTCGGCGAACCGCACCCTCTTCCGGCGTTCGGTCGATGGCGGCCTCGAATATTTGGTCCGTCCGCGGATCGAGGGCTACTACGCCCGGCATCGTGACCAGCTCTACGCCTTGCGGGGCTGGCTGAAGGCGCGGGGCTGCTCGGAGCTCGGCACGGCCGCAGCGGACCTGATCGCCAGGACCGACGCGGCGCTCGGGAGGGGGGATGACCCGGACCCTCCCGGGGCGGCGGCCGCAAGCCCCACGGTCGTCGCCGTCCTTGAGCAGGGCGAAACACCCTACGATCTTCGTGAGAAATTCCTCCGGGATGTCATTGCCGACGTGAACTACGTCGAGTTCAAGCAAATAACACCGCCCGTCATGGAGGCGGTTCAGACCGTCCTGCATGCCTTCGAGGGGCTCCCGTATTTCGACAACCCGAACGTCAGGGTCTTCGTGCGGGCAGTCGTGGTCAAGACGCTACTGTTCCTCAAGAGCCGCATGGACCCGAGCCCTGGCGTCGACCCGACCGTCAGCTACCTCTTCATTCGAGAGGGGGAGCCAAACCCCCTGGAGAAGTCCCTCCAGCAGGACTTCATGCGGTTCTTGCAGAACTCGATGCTCGGCTCGGTGGATGAGGTTCGAGGCATTGCGGCGGGACGGGCCGACGTCATGCACCAATTCGAGGGCATCCGGTTCATCACCGAGATCAAGCGGGAGGAGGAGGATGCGTCGTTCGAGAACCTGATCGCCTCCTACGGTGCCCAGACCACCCTCTACCAGAACACCAACATCCCCATCGGGATACTCCTGGTCCTCGACCTGACCACCCGGGACGGCCTGTCGGGGCACTTCAGGACGCTCTACCGAACGGTGGTCGGCGACCTGCTGCGGGACGGCACCACCAGGGGAGTTCTCATCGTGAAGGTGCCGGCGCGGAGGGTCGATCCGAGCACGGCCACCGCGGAGGCCACTCGCAGGATCTCCAAGGCGAGGACAGCCTCTAAACGAGCCGGCAAGCTCGCCGCGAAAGCCCCAAAAGGTCCTACGACACGGAAGGTCGCCGCGTCCCCGCCGCCGCGTCCCCGCGGTCGGCGCAAGATCGACGCGACGCCAGGAGGGAGCGCCTAGCCCGCGAGGAGATCTCGGCGAGCGTTCGTCCGTCCCCGCCCAGGGTTCACTGGACTTTGGAGGGCGCACCCGGTTTTACCCGGGATCCACATCGCCCAGGCTTTTCTACTCAGATGCAGTGGGCATTGCTTGACCGGCGTTAACCGAGCTGATTGGTTTGCCTGCGCCACGGCGCCGATACATGCCGTCCGAGGGTTTTCCCGGCCGCCACGCGAGGACCACGTCCGCCATGCCTCCCCTCGACCGCCTCATAACTGGAGCCGACGTCCGGCCGGCGGTCGCGCGGAGCGCCCGCGCCGCCACCGGCCGACCCATCGACCTCCCCTCGATCCCAACCGGGGCCTGACCGGCGCGAGCACGCGCCCGGCGGCCCGACGGAGGCTGCCGTGTCCCCCGATTTCCATGACCCCGACAGGCTCGTCGGGCAGATCTTCGAGCAACTCGCCACCTGCCGCGCCGAGATGGGCCGGGCCTCGCTCCAGAGGGTCGCGACCGCGCTGCGCGTCGCGCTCGGCGCCGCCGTGCTCAGCGAGGCCGAGCGCCAGGCCGCTTCGCTGGCAGAGCGCATCGGCGGCCCCCGGCCGGGCGACGTCCGCGTGACTGCCCATGCCCGGCGCACCACCGGCGAGCCGTTCGACGAGAGCATCGAGCCGTAACGAAGAGCCCGAGGAGGAACCCGTGTTCCCGTTCCCCATAGCGACGCCGCCCGGCCGGAAACCGGCCGCCGCCGTCGCCAACCTTTCCCGATCATCCCGCGAGGCCTGACCGGCGCGCCCGAGTGCGTGCGGCCGCCTCGCGCTGGAGGCCGCCATGCCCAAGCAGACCCGCAAGACCGCCCGCACGCCCAAGCCGCCGAGGCGGCTCGCCCCCGCGACCGTCGCGGCCCCGCCGACCGAGGCCGACACCTTCGAGGACTTCCCCATCGAGCCCGCCGTCGAGGGCTTCGGCGGAGCCGCCGCGAACCTCCGCGTCACCACGCTTCTGGCGATGGCGATGATCCAGGACGCCATGAGGCCGGCCGACCTCCGGCGCATCGCCAGGGCCCGCGGCCTCGCCGTCGTCATCGGCGTGCCGGGCCCCGACTGGGTCGATCCGGTCGCGCGCGCGATGCAGAAGGTCGGTGACTGGAACGAGGTGATCAAGCGCCAGGGCGCCTCCCGCCAAGAGCGCCCGGAGGTTGGGTGCGAAGGCGTCGCCGAGGCGCTCGGGGCCGGCCGGAACGTCTGCGGGGTAAGCAATGCCCCGGAGCGTTACCTCCCCTCGAACCTCGTCGGCTTGGCCGACATCCGCCTCGACCTGCAGTCCCCGAGCCCCCGGGCCCTGCGTACCGCCATCCGGCTCGCGACCGGCTCGCGGCCCGGGCCCATCCCGCGCGGCATCGCGTCCGGGCTGCCGTTCGCGACGCTGGCAGGCTGCATCCGCCGCGGCAGCTCCGGCCGGGCCTGCGTCCGCCGCATCGAGGCAGCCGCCCGGGCCGTGACGACCTTCGACCCCGGCGTCGCCGACGTGAGGCCCATCGAGGAATGCCATGGCTACGACGAGGGCGGCTCGAAGGCCTGGGCCCTCGGGTTGGTCGCGGCGATGGAGGAGTATCGGGCCGGTATTCGACCGTGGAGCAGTATCGAGGACAGGAACATCGTGCTGGCGGGTGATCCAGGCGTGGGCAAGTCTTCGTTCGCCCGCAGTGTAGCCAAGTCATTGAAGCTGCCTCTTTTCTCGACGAGCGTCTCGTCCTGGTTCGCATCGACCGGCGGATACCTCAACGAGATCATCCGTCAGGTCGATACGGTCATCGGCCAGGCATCCGCCGCCGGACATGCCGTGCTTGTACTTGAGGAGATCGACTCGATCCCCAACAGGTCTACAGTAGATCCGAGAAATAGGGAGTATTGGGTCGCTTTGACGAGCCATATTCTCACATCCCTGGACTCTGCGATGTCCGGATCTACTTCGCAGTTGATCATCATTGGCGCGACCAATTTCCCTGAGCGGCTGGACGAGGCCTTGGTCAGGCCCGGGCGCCTCAACAGGATCGTGAGGGTCGGCAGGCCCGACGCCGCGGCCACCGCGGGCATCCTGAGGCAGCATCTCGGGTCCGACCTTCAGGATGTCGACCTCGGGCCCGTCGCCGCCATCGGCGCCGGCGCGACCGGGGCGGAGATCGCGGGCTGGGCGAAGGGAGCCCGGGCGACGGCCAGGGTCGCCGGCCGGCCTATGACCCACGCCGACCTCGTCGCGCAGGTCGCCCCGCCGGAGACCCGGGACGCAGAGGAGGTCCTGGGCATCGCCCGCCACGAGGGGGCCCATTGCGTGGCGGGCCACCTGACCCGGAGCTCGGACGTGGAAACCGTCTCGACCGTGCCGGTCGGCCCTTACGCCGGGCTGACGCGCAGCCGGGTTCGCGTCCGGTCGAGCGTCAGGCGGAGCGACCTCGACGATTACGTCGTGACCCTGCTGGCCGGCCGGGCCGCCGACGCGCTCTGGGGCAGCGTCCACAGCGGCTCCGCCGGCCAGCCCGGATCGGACCTCGCCGCCGCGACCCGGCTCGTCGCCGCCGCCCATGCCTCCTACGGTCTGGGGGACTCGCTCGCATGGCTCGGCGACGAGGACGAGGCCATGGCTCTCGTGAGGACCAACGACGCCTTCCGGCTCCGCGTGGAGGAAGACCTGATCGTCCTCCAGGAACGCGCGGACGCGCTCGTGCGCGCGCACGCCGGGACCATCGACGCCGTGGCGGCGCTGCTGGTGAGCCGGCGCGTCCTCTCCGGCGACGAGGTCAGGCGCATCATCGCCAAGCACGGTGCCTGCCCGGTCCCGGCGCTTTCCCGGGAGGGCGTCGATGCGTGACGTGGACGCCCTGCTCGGCGAGACCGTCGCGGCGCTCGTGCGCGCCGGTCGGGTGCTGCATCCGGAATGGTTGGCCGTCCTCCTGGAGTACGTGTCCGACGAGACCGAGGCGGCCTTGCTGGAACACGACGCGCGCACGAGGGGCGCCCGTCGCCGCTCGTCCGCCTCCGGGTCCGTCATCGCCTTCCCGGGAATGGCTCCCGGGAAGGCGTCACCCCGGGAACCCACCGACGGAAAGGCCTGAAACGATGGCCGACGGCCCGCCCGGACTTATCCACAAGGAGCTCGGTGTCCCTAACCAGCGACGCGGTCGGCGGTCGGTTTCCTGTCCGGCGAAGAGTCAAGCGGGCACCCGCTTCGGGAAGCCGGGAAGGTTAAGGCCGGGTTGCCGGAAAACCGCACCGACGGGGTCGGCGCCGGTCAAGCCGTTGCCGGCAGCTGCATTTCGTGCCGGACGGGGATCCGCCCCTGGTCGCCCGGACCAGGATGCCGAACCGTCGCCGGACCGTGGACCGGAGTATTGGGCGTCCCGTGCTGCGCGAAAAGACTGCGGCCGGGCCGGCCAACCTACCAAGCGACTCTCGGGACTCGTCTTTTTACGCTGAAGTCGCTGGTTCGAGCGGTGTCTTGAGACGCGAAACGACTTGAGCGAACACGATGCCACGCCGGGCGGCAGAGCCTTCCGGCCAGGGCCGACGGGACATCATCCGGCCCGACCACCCGGGGCCTCGCCCCGGGTCAAGAGAAAGCCCCCGACGGGTCTCCCCGACGAGGGCTTACGGGCCGCAAGGCCATGACATCCGCCGGCGTCCGCCCCCTCGGGGGCTGCGCCAGAACAGAACCGGGCGGCTTCCATGCAGGGAGGCTGCCGCGACAAGGAAGGCCTACCGCAGTGAGGACTCGGCAGCAAGGCTCCGGAGCGACCGGGGCCAATGGATACACAAGCTCCGTCAGGAGCCGGGGAAGGTCGCCCCCCGACGCCCCGACGAGGGCGGAGCATCTGGCCGCCCTCGCGCTCTGGCGCCGGGCCCTCGCCCTCGGCGCGGGAACCCGGGTGGCCGGCAGGGACGGCTCGCCCCCCGGGCCGATGCTCGACCTGCTCCTGAGGGCGTGCAGGGGGCGCCTCCAGAGGCACCTCTTCCTGCCCCGCCGTCTGGACGACCGGTACCTGTGCCGGATCGTCTCGATGAAGGAGCGCGACCTTCTCCGCCGGGCGGCGGAGGAGGCGCCCCCTGCGCCTTCGGCCGCGCCGATAGCGCCGAAACGCTGAGACCAACCCACCGTCACCGGAGGTGAACGGCTCGGGCTGCCGCCCGGGCCCGCTCTCCAGCCATGCCTTGAGGGCGGCGGGTACGCCCGCCGCCGGCCACGGACCAACCCAAGCGCCCATTCTCGTCGCCCGTCCGGGCGCAGACCAATCGAGGACAAGACCGTGATGATGTTTCAACTCGCCCCGTCGCCGGGGCGTGAAGGGGAAGCCGTGTCCGCGTTCGCGGATGGCGACCTCGTCGACATGCTGCAATCGGCCAAGAGCCTGGCCGAGATCGCCGACATGCTCGGCATCAGCATCCGGCAGGTCCAGAACCACGTCGACGACGGTTCACTCGTCGCCGTGGACCTCGGGCGCGGAAGCGCCCGGAGGGACCTCCGCATCCTCGACGCCGACCTCCAGGGCTTCCTCGTCCGGCGCCGGACGTCCGCCGCGAAGGTCGCGACCTTCCAGGACGCCCGCGACGCCCGTCCGAAGCCGCTCGGCGAAAATCCGACCTTCGCCGAGCGCCGCGCATCGCGGAAGGCCCGGCAAACCCGCTGACCCCTGATCGGGCATCCCGCCCACCCAACCGAATCGGAGCACGTCATGGCACGAAAGAGCGAAATCAGCGTCTACAAGCCGAAGGGCTCGGACGTCTTCCACTGCCGCATCAGCATCGACGGCGAGCGCAAGAGCAAGTCGACCGGCTGCGCCAACAAGCGGGACGCCGAGGCGTGGGCGAAGCGCTGGAAGTCCCATCGAGTGAAGAAGGCCGAGGAAAAGGCGGAGAACCCGGGCGGCCACATCGGCTTCCTCGCGGCGGTCAACCGTTTCATGGCGGAGAAGGGCGACAATCTCGCCGCCGCGGCCGACGTCGAGACGTTCTTCATTTGGCTCGTCGACGAGATCGGCGAGGACACGCCCCTCGTCGACATCAACGACGATTTGGTGACGAGGCTCGTCGCGAAGCGCAGCCTGGATTACCGGTGGGGACGCCAGAAGGCCGGCCACGTCGCCCCGATCTACGTCCAGAGGGCGGTGGTCGACCGGCTCCAGTCGCTGAGCACGTGGGCGAAGAAGAAGTGGAAGGTCAAGCTGCCGGACGAACCGGATTGGCCGAGTTTCTACGTCAAGATCCAGCGGCGGACGCGCACGATGTCCTTTGCCGAGGAGGAGGCGATCTTCAAGGTCGCGGGCGACTTGGCTCCGATCATCGAGTTCTCGCTACTGAGCGGTGTCCGAAGGGAGGATGCCATCCTGCGCTGGTCGCAGGTGGATTGGGATACGCGCATCATCAGTCTGATGCACAAGGGAAAGGTGTGGCATCAGGTCAAGATCACCAAGAACATCCGGCGCCTGCTCGAATCGGTCAGGGGACACCACGACGAGTTCGTGTTCACCACGACGCACGAGTGCCGGGAACGCGCCGGCCGCCGGGTCCCGGTCACCTACAAGAGCTACGCCTACTTCTTCGAAAAGGTGTGCCGCCGCGCCGGGGTCAAGGGTCTGACCATCCACGACCTACGGCGTACGTGCGGCGAGCGGATGTACCGGGAGACGCACGACCTCGCCGGGGTCAGCAGGTTCCTCGGGCACGCGAACGTCGGTGTGACGGAGAAGTTCTACGTCTACGTCACGCTCGACGATGTCGAGGAACGCCAGGAAGCGATGGAAGACGCGCGCGACCGGGCGTTGGAGGAGCGGCGGCGACGCAACGACGGTTGCTGAACCGGCACCCGATCCATCGGCCAGGCCGTCCCTTCGGGGGCGGCCTTTTTTCGTTTGCGCTTGACCCGCCTTCGCCCGGGATGGCGTGCCACCGCACCGCGAACCATATGGCCGGTGTTCGGCAGCGGCGTGCATGCCACTGTTGGATGTCCGCCAGGCAGCAGCGAAGATGGCCATGCCCGAGATGACCGATCCGACGCCCGCGATGGTGTCGTTCGAACAAGCCCTGAGGAATGGACAGGTCGGCGTCCGGCGGTGTGAGCTTGATAGGGATCTCTACGTCTACGCCGACGCCGTGAACGGCGTGCAGCGGTTTGCCTATGTTAGGCTTGACGGCGCGACCGTTACGGCCTTCGTGAACGCCGCCCTCGCTCCACCTGTGGAGGGGCTTCCGTGTTTCCAGTTCGGCTGCGCCGTGCCGGAGCGGTTCCGGCGCCGGGGGCTCGCCACCTCCACCCTCAAGGCCGCCATCGCCGAGATGCGCAACGGCTTCGGACGCGCCGGCATCAAGGCGTTCTATGTCGAGGGCATCGTCCACGTGGACAATGTCGCCTCCCGCCGCGTCTCGGAACGGGCGATCTCGACCGACCCTGTCCCAGTGACCGACGCGCCCACCGGCCTGCCGGCGCTGCAATACATCCGGAAGATCGAAGCCTAAGCGCTTCGTCCAGGGCTTCGCCTGTAGCGCAGCCGCTCAGGTAACGTCCCTCAGATCTCGTTACCGGCTGAGCGGCTCTCGCTTAGGGCCTCATGGCGGACGGGCATCCACTCATTCGAGACAACCGAGGCGGGGCTGAGCAGGATGCCAGGCGACAGATACAACAGGCCGGGACGCAGCGAGCCACGATGGCACGACATGTCGGGACATCTCGTCCACGTCGTGCGTGGGGACTCGTCAAGCGAAGCCTACGGCAACATCATCTCAATCCTTGCAACCGGCACCCTCCAGGCCCGAAACCCATTCGGGGCGGCAAGGGCTGTCGCCCCCGAGCCAGCCAGCCAGAACTGCGTCTGCTTCTCGGAAATCCCCGTTGAGCTGATCGGTAGGGTGATCGCACGGCGTCTGCCGCCGGACCGGTCCGCGTGGCACGGGATAGCGTTCACCAAAGAATTCCTCGTCGCGAGGGGCGGCGGACCGATCATGTACGCGTACGACGGCACGCCCCAGTCGGAGGCGCTCGATGCCCTCATGAGGCGAGCGCGAGCTTCAAACGACCCGTCAATCGATCCGGTCTGGCGCCTGACCCCGTTCGTCGACCTGCCCGGCCGGAGAGGCTCCTATTACTTCGAGTGGGAGCGCGAGTGGCGGCACGTCGGAGACCTCACCTTCGCGCCGGAGGACGTCGCGTTCCTGCTCATGCCGGAGGAATTCCACGAGGCCGCGAGGGGGTTCTTCGACGACGCCTACCGAGAGCATTCGGGGCCCGCCTACTTCTGCCCCTTCCTCGACGCTTCGTGGACGCGCGAGCAGTGCGAGAGGGAGTTGGCGCTAGGATCCTTCACGCCGCATTTCGACGGCGCTCGGCGAGGGGCGTGATGATCCCCGGCTGCGCTGTTTGCCCCAGCTTGCGGCCCTCCTTGACCAGAGGCTGCATAGACACACGGACCGCAGACTCTAGCACCCCGAGTCATCGCAAGTTATGACTGCACGCATCGGCAGCATCCGGAATGGCAAAGAGGGCCAATTTGCCATTCGATGTGGCAATGACATAGCTAAGTCCAAGAGATATAAAGCCATAAATTGTTGGGTTACAATGTCCAGTTCGGCCAGGGCGCGGGCATCGTGCTCGGCGTCGAGACCGACATCCAGTACGCCGATCTAAATAATCGTCGCCGTGATGGCGGCTTTTATTCCTTCGGCCCCGGCGCCGTGTCGAGCTCGGTCGTGTTCGTCGACCCGACCGGCAACCGCGGCGTCGACTGGTTCGGCACAGTCCGCGGCCGCATCGGTTACGCCTTCGACCGCGTCCTGGTGTACGGCACCGGTGGCTTCGCCTACGGCGGCGGCGGCTCGGACAACCAGCTCGCCTACGGCCGCGACAACGACACCCGCATCGGCTACGCGGTGGGCGGCGGCGTCGAGTACGCCATCCCGACCGGCTCGTTCCTGAACTTCTTCAACTCGAACGCCGTGACCGTGAAGGTCGAGGGCCTGTACGTCGACCTGGAGCGTGACAGCCGCAAGTCCGCCGGTTCCATCTTCGCGTACGATACGGCCACCAACACCCCGTACGTGGCCGTGGGCAACAAGCGCGCCGACGACACCCAGTTCGCCGTCGTCCGCGCCGGCCTGAACTACAAGTTCGGCAGCTACTAGGACCTTGGTCCTTGGTTAGGCTTCGGTCACGCGAGAGAAGCAAGCTGACCGAGGCCTAACCTGCGCTGATCATCCGATAACCGATCAAATAACAAGGGCGCCGCATGAAAAATTGCGGCGCCCTTCGCTTTTGTAGATCAAGGCGCAGAGAATAAGTCGAATTAGTGGCACTTGATCGACCGCGACTACCGCGTTCCGGGAGGGGGCGAAAACCACCCCGGAACGCCCAAAAAGGCCCCGTTTTGCAGGGTTCGGCACGCTAAGTGGCAAAGAACTGCCATAGCGCCGGGGCCTATCCGGAGGCTTTTCAAGGGTATCCGGCTCTGCTTCACGGGCCTCGCATTGAGCCGGATCGCCCGCCGCCGACTTAAGCCGGGGCGCCCTGCCATCAGGTTGAGAGGGAGTCCACCTGCGGAGGAACTCCGCGCGGCGGGGGCACGAGCGATGCGGCAGCCGGGACGCCTGCGGGCGCCGACCACAGTCCCTAGGATGCCGCCGGAACCCGGGCTCAGTCTCGACCCGACTTGCGGTCGCGGTACCGAGCCCGTCGCGTGCGAACAGTGCGTTGCGAACACGGCGTCCTAAGCGGCCGGAAGAATCTCAGCCGACCCAGACACGGCACCCTCTCGCTCACGGCAACGCCGTACGAACTCAGCTAAACGCTCGTTCTGGGCACGGAGCATTTCGTCGTCGGGCACGTCCTCCGCGGGATCGAACGTCTCGTCCGGGTCGTCCGCCTCGTGGGCGAATGCCTCGTTGCCGGGCAACCGCGCCGCTTCCATTATCCAGGCCTTGCGGAACGACCAGATCATGCGCTCCGCCACGCTGATCGCCCATCCGGCGCGGTCCCTCGTGAGTACCTTGTCGACCCATGGCCCGGGAGCGAGGCGGTCGACGTCGAACAGTCCGGCCATCGGGTGGCTTGCATAGCCATCCGCTCCGACGACCTCCTCATTGTCGCCCTTGAAATGCAGGAGTTGGTCCCGCAGGTCGAACAGCATCTTGAATTCTTGCGGTGGGACATCCGGCTCCCACTCGGCCCCGAACAACGCCACCGGGATGATCCCCCAAGCCTTCAATGTCGGGACCCGGGCCTTATCCTTATACTCCTTGGATATGAGCCTCCTAACGGGTGATTTTTTCCAGCGCTCCTCGTCGCCCTGCATGATGAAATGGATCACCGTATTCATGAACGCCTCAAGGGCGCTACAGGCTTGCATGACCACCGTGGAAGGCCCGTCAGTCCCAGCGATGTCTTTGGTAAGTTCGTGCATGGCCTTGGCCGCCTGCATTGCACGGCCCGACCAGTTTGGAAGCGCCGCAAACTCGTGGACCCCGTCCACGACCCGATGGGAGACCCAACACCTGCATTCGCCGGAGGGCCCCGGCCGCTGCATCAAGAGGTCGATACCTGTGTCGTGTTGAAGGCCGGCATATCCCAGCGAACCGGCCCTCACCCTGCGCCCCGTCACGATGGGCCTGATCCTGAACTCGACCGGGGTCCGGACGGGCTCCCAAGCAAAGGATTTCTTGACGCCGACATCCGGCGATGCCGGCAGGGGTGAGGCGTCGAGCGAAGTTCCGGCCATCATCGAAATCGGCGCCGCTTTCCGGGCCTCTCTCTCGGCGTCTTCCCGGGCCCTCAGCGCGGCCTTCACGCTTTTATGGGCCCGGCCAATCCTCGCCGCGAGATAGCGGTCGCAGCACAACCCCACGACCGTCTTCGCCCTGGATGCGATGATCCTGGCCTCGGCCAGCTTCCCGATCCGCCGGGTCGCCAGCGCGGCCGAGAGATGCACCTTGGCCCTGTCTTTGTCCCTCGGCAGGAACTCGGAGACGAACAGGGCCTTGCGGACATACTCCTCCACCGCCGCCGTGCGACCGATACGGACGTGATATCGGGCCAACGCCACGAAGTTCTCGGCGCAGCTTCCCCAATCCCCGGCTTCCCGCCGCAGGTCCGCCGCGAGAGAGTGCAGACCGGCACCGCGTGCCCTGGACTCGTCATCATCGACACGGGCCGTCTTCCGGGCCTCGACCGTCAAGGCGACCGCCCGCCTCAGCATGGCAGCTTGCTCGGCGGTGGGTCGGTACCTGCCGCGCGGCTTCTCGATCCTCTCGAACCCGGAGGCCGGAAACCATTCACCCGTGACCGGCTCCCTCGGATCCCGCACGAAAGGTGGGACCATCGGCTGCACTGGCCTTGCCATCGTCCGATCCCCGGTCCCTGCACGCTCGCGGCGGATTGGACCGGTCGCACGTTACGGAAGGCTCAAGACGACAGCCCTCACATACCGAAACCGACTGTGTCCCCACAATCCTCGTCGCGCTCGTGGACGGCGTTCCTGGGCCATCGCGGCATCGGGGCCTCGGCGGGACCTTGCTGGAAAGCGACGATTCCCGGGGCAAAGGGCAGCCCCTCGGTCTCGGCCGAGTCGTACAGCAACCTGTTCTCGCCTTGCACCGTCCCGGACAGGATGCGGCAGCGCAGCTTGTCCGCGATGGCTACAAGCGGCGCCGCGTAGAGCTCCAGCGACGGCCCCTTGAGCCCGGTCCCCATCGTCCCGACGTTCCTGTCGCGGCACAGTTCCACCCTCAGCCAGCCGGCCTCGTTGAGCCGCCGGTCGAATTCCGGGTCGAGCAGGTCGTTCATGTCCGGTTCGACGGCCGCGATGTCTTCCTCCGTATGGTCGTCCGGATAGGCGTATTCGTCGGCATATTCGAAAGACCGCTCCTGTCCGAACCTCAGTTGCGCCGCGACGAGGGCTGCCGTCTCCGGCAGGGCCCACAAGGCCTCGCTCTGCCAGGTCGTACCCTTCACGATGACGCGCCCGTCCCGGTTGACCCAACCGGCCCCGCTCGCCGCCAAGGCGCTGAGGAGCCGGACATCCGTTGCCATCCCCAGCGCGGGGCTCATGGGGACCGAGGGTCGCGGAGCAAATCGCGCGATGCGCTCAGGGTTCTCCGGGTCCCGAGGAAAGTCGTCACGGTTTCGGGGACGACGGTGGACAAGGGCGTCGGGGGGTAGCGAGAGTTCGGTGTACGGGATCGAGGCGGCCATAATCCGAATCCTCCGGTGGCATCCGGGGGGATGATCGACGGCGGCCGCGAAAGGCACCAGCCGACGCGGCAGGGGGCCGGGCTCCCCCCGAGTACAGCGTGCTGACGGCTTGTTCACGCTTGACGTCCACGGTCACGGCTCACCCGGGCCGTACCGCATGGTCGATCAGAAACTTCTCGATGAACTCGCCGACGGTCTGGTCGAGGCCGGTGTGCAGGTGACTTATCCCAGCCTGGAGGAGGCGTTCCGTGAGCGCAGCCGCCTGACGGCAGGCCGGACCGCCGGGCATTCCCGGCGGGACCTGCAGGGTCCGTTCGACGATTGGAAACGTCGGCGGCGATATCGGCCGCACCTCGCCGCACTCGCTCTCGACGAGGGCACGGAAAGAGCTCTCGCGCGGTTCCTCGCGCTCGCCCGGTCTGGCAAGCCGACTGACACCTGGCCGGCCAACGAGGAGGAGGCAGCCACGCCCTCGCAGGTCGATGTCCTCGTAAGCCGCATTGAGGGAACGGCCGCGGCGCTCGCCGCCGAGAACGCCGCCTTGCGGGCCGACATCGCGGCGGTGGCCTCGACCGTGGCGACTTTGGCCAAGGGCCGGCCAGGGGGCCGCAAGTCGGGGATCGTGGCCTCCACCTCGCTGCACTTCTGGGACCAGCTCATGCGCGAGTTCGCGGCCAGGATACGCAAGCGGGGTCCGCTCACCGCGGAGGAGCTCGACGCGGCCGTCACGGACGACACGCGGGAGTTCGCCATGCGGAACTTCGAGAGGATCACCCCCGGGGTGATCGCCGGGAAGCTGACGGTCCGCAACGAGCACAACAAGTACATCATGCCCCTGGGCGACGGTCGTTTCGACCTGATCGAGCGGGGTCGTGCCTCCAAGCGCAGGCTTGAAGGAAGCGTATGACCGCCCGTGGGCGGTAATGCGTTCATGGCCTCGTTACCGAAGGCGCGGCGCCGTACCCGGCACTCACAGTCCGAACCCGGTCAACAGCGCCCAGGCTCTCGCGGCAGCGGGCGACCGCGCCCCGTCCGGCTTCGTCCCCGGGATCCCCAGCCCCTTAAGGGTTCGCTGAGCCTGCCGTTGGATCCTCGTTGACTATGTTCACCTTCCAGGCTTCCGTGCGGTCATGCGGTTCTACAGCGTCTGGGACACCGAATTCATTCACTACGAGGCGGAGATCCTCGCGTCGCCGTGGATGGATGCCGAACAGGTCGCGCCGGACCGCCTGATTTCCCTGGATTTCGCGCAATACCTGCCCGAGCTCCAGGACGTCTTCACGCCCAAGCAACTTCGCGGCGCAGCCGAGCGGGGCGAGCTCCGCACCGAGATACATAGCAACGGTCGAAAAATTTACACGACGCGTGCATGGGTCTTGGAGTGGAGGGAAGGATGTCGCGAAAGAGCAAGGGGGTCTATCTCTATGACAGACCCGCAATCATCGACAGAAAGACAGGCAAGGTCCGTAAGCGCGCCGTCATCGAGCTTATCGACGACGGCGAAGTTATCGCTCGATTCCCTGCAGAGGATCGTGCAAGGGCTGAGCAAGCCCAAGGCGAGCGGCTCATCGTCAAGCACAACCCGGCCCGCCGGCTCAACCAAGCGCTAGAGAACATCCTCGTCACCGACGTCCTCGCGATCTACGCGACGGACATCGTCCCGGGCCTCAAGCGGCCGGAGAAGTCGGCGCAGCGCATCCAGCAGCTGTCCCAGTGGTGGGCCGGCAAGACCCTCGCCGAGGTCACGGGGCGCGCCTGCCGGGACTACCTGAAGCACCGCGAGAAGCAGCCCTGGAAGTCGGCCAAGCCCAGGAAGACCGGCAACCCGCCGAGGATGATGACCCCCGCGGGCGTCAGGCGCGAGCTTGAGGACTTGGCCGCGGCCATCGGGCACCACCATGGCGAAGGTCACCACCGCGAGATCATCAAGGTCTGGCTGCCTCCGCGAGGCAAGAAGCGCGAACGGTGGCTGCGCCGCAGCGAGGCCGCCAAGCTACTGCTCGCCATGTGGCGGCGGCGCGAGATCCAGGTCCATGCCCGCGGGCCGATGAAGGGCGAGGCCGTGGCGACCCGCAAGCGCATCTGGCGGCACCTGTCCCGCTTCTTGCTCATCGCGCTGTACACCGGCTCGCGTTCCGGGGTCGTCGTCTCGGCTTCGTTCCAGCGCGGTCCCGGTCGGGCGCACATCGATCTGTCGACCGGCCTGATGCACCGCCTGCCGGAGGACGAGACCGAGAGCGCGAACAAGCTGCGGCCGACGATCCCGATCCCGGAACGGCTTCTCGCCCACATGCGGCGGTGGCATCGGCTCGGGACCGACGACTTCCTGGTCCAGCACGACGGCAAGCCGGTGAAGGAGGTCAGCAAGGCGTTCGGCCGCGCGGTCCGGGAAGCGGCACTCGAAGCCGGCGTCACGCCGCACATCCTTCGGCACACGACGGCGACCTGGCTGATGCTCCTGGGCTGCCAGATCCGCGAGGCCGCCTGGTACCTCGGCATGAGCGAGAAGATGCTGGAAGAGCGCTACGGCCACTACCACCCGGCGTTCCAGGCCGAGGTGCGCGCACGCCTCGACGGCAAGCAGGCCCCGAACGTCATAGAGTTCCCGGTCGCGGCGGTCTTCGGCGCCGGCAACGTGCACAAGGCCAGGGCGGCCTGATTGTCCGCTAAACCTGAGCGACGAGGCGTGCCATGGCCGAGTCTCCGCGGCGGTAACCGTTCCGAGGCGCCCGGGACCGTTCCGGCAGGATCGAAAGCGCCCGCGCCTCGTCGAGGCGCAGGAGCTTCCATCCCGAGCGCTCGCCGCTGACGCCGCCACCGCTGACCTGCCAAACCCGCATGACGGCATGTCCCTCGCGCGTGTAGCCACAGGCATGGACCTCGACGACGCGTGCGTACCCGTCGTAGCGGACCTCAAGGCAGCGGGCCTGACCGAGCGCATCGGCCGCCGTGCTGATGTGCATGGTCGTCGCCTCCGGTTCCGGCACGCGCCGGCTAGTTCGAGTTCGCGCGATATTCCCGGCGCAGGAGCGTCACGAGATCCTCCACGAGGTCGGATGCGTCGTGGGTAAGGGCCGGCCGCGTGCGCAGCGCCGGTGTCAGCCGCACAGGCTCGTGGTCGTCCCGTCCCATGGAGAAGCTCATGCCTCCGCCGCGATTGCGAGCGGCCTCCGCACGGGTCTGCCAAGCGAGCATCTGCGCATCGCCGATGGATGCGACCGGCACGACGTGGGTGATCCTCTGGGTCGGGTCCACCTTGTCGAGCACGGACACGGCGAACCGCAGCGCCTGGCGCAGCAGGTCAGCGATGTCTTCCTCGATCACGCCACCCATCATGTCGCCGGGCCGCGGGATCGGAAGCGCGAAGAGCAGGTCGGCTTGGGGTGTCAGGGTGAAGGACGTCTCGCGCTCCTGGCGGATGACGAGCGACCCGTCCTCGACCGCTTCCGTCACGCCCTTGGTCCGGTCGAAAATGCGCAGCGGGCCGAACATGGCGGCCTGCGACAGCTCCTCGTGAAGGGCCCGGTCCTCGATTCGGCTGGGTCGGAGGATCGCCTGTGTCGGTCCGCAGGCGAAGGCGACGTTCAGGTTTCGGCCCATCGACGAGTAGCCGCGCCGTTCCTGGGGCAGCATCGCGAGAGCCCGCTCGACGAGACCGCCCTCGTCCACCGGTCCCGCGGCGCGGGAGAGCATGACCTCGTGGATCGCGCGCCCGATCTTGGCCTGCAGCTCCTCGGGCGTCGTGAAGCCCCCGCGGAAGAGGCCGCCGACCCATTCCTGGGCCTCGGTCACGAATGCGGCCTCGTCGGGGTCCCGGTCGACGCCTTCCTGCACGAACGCGATCACGGGACGGGACTGGCGTGCCTCCCTGTATTCCTCGTGGGTCGCCGACAGACCGGACGACTGCTTGGCCCCGTAGTCCTTGCCCAGGATCAGCACGACGATGCCGGCCTGCCTGATGCCTTCGAGGCAGGCCACCTGCGGCGAGGTCGGCTGGGCGCCGAAGTCCTCGGCCATGATGACTTCGTGACCGAGGCCGGTGACGGCGGCCCGCGCCGCCGCCCGGATGGGACCCATGCCCCCGATCAAGGAACTGATGAAGACTTTCACGGACGCCCCCTGCAGCGCTTCGGAGGTTCGCCTCCGGCTGTATGGGCCGTCGCTTCGGTAACGGATTGCTCGGCACGTTACCGGCCAGGGGACGCGCAGGCCCATCGCATCCCGCCCAGCCAACGTGTCGTCGGGCGTCATGTTCCTCGTCCGTTCTAGGGCACGAGAATGGACGGGAATGAGAGGGAATCTGGGGGAATCTGGGGTGACGAGACGGGGGCGTTGGGGTATCGCTTCCCTAGGCGTTTTCGCTCTGTGGGGCCTGTAGCTCAACGGTTAGAGCCGACCGCTCATAACGGTCTGGTTGCAGGTTCGAGTCCTGCCGGGCCCACCAGCTTCCCGGGCGATCGCGGAACCGCACGGGGCGGCGCGGCCGCCGAGCCACCCGCTGTGGCATCGCGGCGACACCGCCCGACGACGTCCTGTGGACGGTGCGAATCGTTCCGGATCGGTCACGGTTGGGCGGCCAGTCTGCGGGCACCGGCCCGACTCACCCGTCGCGGCGCGCCTCCGCCCTCTCGGCCCCTGCCATCGCGCAGGTCCAACCGTGCCCGCCGCCACGCTCTCTTGCGCCGACCGCCCATGCTCCCACAGTACCGCTGGCTCTGGGCCCTGACCCTCCTCCTCGCCTGCGGCGGGGCGGGCCTCCTCTACAACCTGCTCTTCGTCGGCGGGGCCTCGATGCTCGCCGGCCTCGTCTACGCCCTGGCGGTGGGCGGGACGGTGCTGGCCTTCGTGCCCGGCCTGACCCTGTCGGGCCTCCAGGCGCGGCTGCGACGCCTGCCGGCGCTGGTCTACATGCTCGCGGCCGAGCTGCTCTACGCGGTGCTGATCACGCTCGGCTGTGCCCTCGGCGGACTGGTCGTCTGGGCCTTCGCCCTCACCGGGGACAGCCTGTCCACGGCGGTGCGGATCACGCCGCGGTTCCTCGCCTACTCGCTGGCCGTGTCGGCCCTGCTGGTCTTCGTCATGCGCATGCGCGACCTGATCGGCGGCGAGGTGTTCGTGAACTTCATGATCGGCCGCTACCACAAGCCGGTGCAGGAGGAACGGATCTTCCTGTTCCTCGACGTCGTCGGCTCCACCGCCTTCGCGGAGACCCACGGCGACCTGCGCGCCCAGGACTATCTCGGCGCCGTCTTCGCGACGCTCGCCGAGCCGGTGCGGCGCAACGCCGGCTCCACGGACGATTTCATCGGCGACCTCGCGATGATCACGTGGCCGATGAAGCGCGGCCTCAAGGAGGCGCGCTGCGTCACCTGCCTGTTCGAGGTGCTCGACCGGATCGAGGCGGACGCGGCGGCCTGGAAAGCCCGGTTCGGCACCGTCCCGCGGCTGCGGGCGGCGCTGCACGGCGGCCCGGTGGTCACGGCGGAGGTCGGGGTCGACCGGCACAAGATCGCGTATTTCGGCGACGCCGTGAACGTCACCGCGCGGATCGAGGCCCTGTGCCGCCCCCTCGGCGTCGGCATCCTGATCTCGCAGGATCTCCTCGACCGGCTGGACCGACTGCCCGACGGCGTCCGCGCGCGCTCGCTGGGGACACACGCCCTGCGCGGCCGGGGCGCCCCCCTGGCAGTCGCCACCCTCGAGCGCGGCGCGGTGGTCCCGGACCGGCTGATCCCGGAGCGGAGGCCGGCGCCGCTGGCGCTGGAGCGCGCGGAGGTCGTCGCGGAACCGCGCTAGGCTCCACGTCCCGGGCGCGTCGCGGCCGCGTCTCGGCCGCGGCGGACGCAGCGGTCCCAGATGCGCCGGCCCCACGCGATCGGCGCGCGCCGCGGGGCCGTCGCGGGGCCGGACCAGTCGGAGGCCGCCCCGAGCGCCGCCGGCAGGGTATCGATCAGCGCCGCCGGACCCTCGACGTCCCAGCCGATCACGCAGCAGCCGCAGCCGGTGCTGCGCACGCAGGTCAGCTGGCCGGCATGGGCCAGCATCCAGCGCTCCGCGGCGGCGACCGCGTCCGCCTCGCCCACCTCCACGCACAGGCAGGCGCGGCGGCGGCCCGGCGCCGGGGGCCCTTCGGGCACCGGGTCGACCCGCCCGTAGAGGACCCGCAGGGCGTCGGAACCCGGCACGGCGTCGCCGGCGCTCACGGCGCGTCGTCCTCCCTGCCCGGCGGCGCGTCCATCTCCGCCCGTTGCCGCTTGGCGAAGGCGCAGGCCGCGAAGTCCGGCTTGATCGCGCAGGCCATGTCCAACGCCGCCCGGGCCCGGGACGCCTCGGCGGCGACGCCCTCGCCCAGACGGTAGGCCTGGCCGAGCATGGCGCAGCCCCAGGCGCCGCGCCGGTCGCAATCGAGGCGGAAGCTCCGGGCGAGGCAGGCGTCCGTGTCCGCGCCCGGCGCGTCGCGGAAAGGGTCCCCCGCGTAGCCGCCGTTGCGGATCCCGGCCGCCCGGTTGGTGCAGCCCGCCGGAAACCCGCCCGCGCAGGCGAGCGCGTAGAGGCGCTCCTTGTCGAGGACGTCCGCGACGGCGAGGGAGTGGTGCTCGAAGGCGAGGGCGAGGTCGAAGCAGGCCGGCGCGTTCGACCACCGCGTGCAGAGCGCGTAGCAGGAAGCGGGCTCGCGCGCGCAGCGGCGCTCGGTCGGCCGCCGGGGCGCGAAGGCCCGCCGCCAGAACGGGCGCTCCCGCCCGAACGTGTCGGCCGGGCAGGCCCCGAAGTTGCGCAGCAGCACCGGATCCTGCCGCAGCGGCCCGGCGATGGCGGCCGCCTCCGCGGCGTTGAACGGGGCGGCGGCGGGCGCCTCCTCGGCCCANCCTGCTGCAGGCGCAGGCCTCGGGCGCGAAGGTGGTCGGCCTGGCCAATGCCGGCGGCGACACGGTCAACGCGGTCAAGCAGGCGCACGAATTCGGGCTGACCGACGGCGGCCAGAAGCTCGCCGCGCTGCTCATCTATGCCGTCGACGTCCACGCGATCGGCCTGCAGACCGCGCAGGGGCGCCGGGATGACGATCAGGGTCAGGAGGGTCGAGGAGACCATCCCGCCGATCATCGGCACCGCGATGCGCTGCATGACCTCCGAGCCGGCGCCCTGGCTCCAGAGGATCGGCAGCAGCCCCGCCATGATCGCCACGACCGTCATCATCTTGGGCCGCACCCGCTCGACCGCGCCGACCATGATGGCCGCCCGCAGATCCGCGCGGGTCAGGGGCCGCCCCGCCCGGTCGCACGCGGCCCGCGCCGCGTCGAGGGCGTGGTCGAGATAGACCAGCATGATCACCCCGGTCTCGGCGGCGACGCCGGCCAGGGCGATGAAGCCCACCGCCACCGCCACCGATAGGTTGAAGCCCATCCACCAGAGCAGCCAGACCCCGCCGACCAGCGCGAAGGGCAGGGACAGCATCACGATGAGCGTCTCGGTGAGCCGCCGGAAGTTCAGGTAGAGGAGCAGGAACACGAGGAGCAGCGTCAGCGGGACGACGACCGCGAGGCGCGCCTCGGCCCGGGCCAAGGATTCGTACTGCCCGCTCCACTGGAGGGTGGTGCCGGCCGGCAGCGTCACCGCGTCGGCCACCGCCTGCCGCGCCGCCGCGACGTAGCCGCCGAGGTCCCGGCCGGCGATGTCGACGTAGATGTAGACCGCGAGCTGGCCGTTCTCGGTGCGGATCGCCGTCGGCCCGCGGGTCAGCGCCACGGTCGCGACCTCGCGCAGGGGCACGGTCCCGCCCGCCGGCAGCGGCACCTGCACCGTGTCGGCGATGGCGGCCGGGTCCGAGCGGAAGGCCCGCGGGTAGCGGACGTTGACCGTGTAGCGCTCGCGGCCCTCCACGGTCTCGGTGACGCTCTGGCCGCCCAGCGCGGTGGCGATCACGTCCTGGACGTCCCCGACCCGGAGGCCGTAGCGCCCGAGCGCCTCCCGGTCCGGGGTGATGTCGAGGAAGTAGCCGCCGATCACCCGCTCGGCGTAGGCGCTCGACGTGCCCGGAACGGTCCGGAGCGCGGACTCGACCTGCCGGGCCACCGCCTCCATCGCGGTGAGGTCGGTACCCAGAACCTTCACCCCCACCGGCGTGCGGATGCCGGTCGCCAGCATGTCGATGCGGGCGCGGATCGGCTGCGTCCAGGCATTCGACACGCCGGGAAATTGCAGGGCCGCGTCCATCTCGGCCTTGAGGCCCGCGAGCGTGACGCCCGGCCGCCACTCCGGCTTCGGCTTCAGGGCGATGACGGTCTCGAACATCTCCATCGGCGCCGGGTCGGTCGCCGTGGCCGCCCGGCCGGCCTTGCCGTAGACGGAGGCCACCTCCGGGAAGCTCCTGATGATCCGGTCCTGGGTGGCGAGCAGCTCGCCGGCCTTGGTCACCGAGATCCCCGGCAGGGTCGTCGGCATGTAGAGCAGGGTGCCCTCGTCGAGGTCCGGCATGAATTCCGAGCCGAGCTGCCGGGCCGGCCACGCCGTCGCCGCCAGGAGGCCGGCGGCGAGCAGGATCGTCGGCACCCGGGCCCGCAGCACGGCGGCGATCACCGGCCGGTAGGCGGCGACGAGGAGCCGGTTCAGCGGGTTGCGGTGCTCGGGGACGATCCGTCCGCGCACGCACAGCACCATCAGGGCCGGCACCAGCGTCACCGACAGCAGGGCGGCGGCCGCCATCGCGAAGGTCTTGGTGTAGGCGAGCGGCCCGAACAGGCGGCCCTCCTGGCTCTCCAGGGTGAAGATCGGCAGGAAGCTGACCGTGATCACCAGGAGCGAGAAGAACAGGGACGGCCCGACCTCGGCGGTCGCCGCGACCAGGATCGCGACCCGGTCGCTGCCGGGGGGCGCCCGCTCCAGGTGCTTGTGGGCGTTCTCGATCATCACGATCGCGGCGTCGATCATGGCGCCGACCGCGATGGCGATGCCGCCGAGACTCATGATGTTGGCGCCGAGCCCCAGGGCCTTCATGCCCGCCAGCGCCATCAGGATCCCCACCGGCAGCATCAGGATGGCGACGAGGGCGCTGCGCACGTGCAGCAGGAACACCACGCAGACCAGGGAGACGACGAGGCTCTCCTCGACCAGGGTGTGCCGGAGCGTGTCGATCGCGGCCTCGATCAGCCGGGAGCGGTCGTAGACCGGCAGGATCTCGGTGCCGGCCGGCAGGCTCCGGGCGATCGCGGCGAGCTTCGCTTTCACGCTCTCGATGACCGACAGGGCGTCGGCGCCGTAGCGCTGGATCACGATGCCGCCGGCGACCTCGCCGTCGCCGTTCATCTCGGTGATGCCCCGCCGCTCGTCGGGCCCGAGCTCGACGCGGGCGACGTCCCGCACCCGCAGCGGCGTGCCGCCCGCACTCTTCAGGACGATGTTCTCGATGTCGGCGACGCCGCGCAGGTAGCCGCGGCCCCGCACCATGAACTCGAACTCGGAGAGCTCGACCGTGCGGCCGCCGACATCGGCGTTGCTCGCCCGGACCGCGTCCCGGAGCGCCGCGAGGGTGATGCCCTGGGCACGCAGCCGGTTCGGGTCGACGACGACGTTGTACTGCTTCACGAAGCCGCCGACGCCCGCGACCTCCGCCACGCCCTCGGCGCGCGAGGCCGCGAAGCGGATCACCCAGTCCTGCAGCGCGCGGAGTTCCGCCAGCGTCCGCTCCCGCGCGACCACGACGTACTGGTAGACCCAGCCGACGCCGGTCGCGTCCGGCCCCAGCGTCGGCGTCACGCCTTGCGGCAGGCGCCGCGCCGCGCCGTTGAGATATTCCAGCACCCGCGAGCGGCCCCAGTACGGGTCGGTGCCGTCCTCGAAGATCACGTAGACGAAGGAGACGCCGAAGAACGAGAAGCCCCGCACCACCTTGGCCCGCGGCACCGTCAGCATGGCGGTGGTGAGCGGGTAGGTGACCTGGTCCTCGACCACCTGCGGCGCCTGGCCGGGATACTCGGTGTAGACGATGGCCTGCACGTCCGAGAGGTCGGGGATGGCGTCGAGCGGCAGCGTCCGGAGCGCCAGGAGGCCGGCGCCGACCGCCAGCGCGGTCCCGACCAGCACCAGGACCAGGTTGCGGGCCGACCAGGCGATGAGGCGGGCGATCACGGCGCGCCTCCCGCACGGGCCGCCTGCCGATCGTCCCGCGGCGGGGCGAGGCCCTGCAGCGCGGCCTTCAGGTTGCTCTCGGCGTCGATCAGGAAGTTCGCCGCCGTCACCACCCGGTCGCCGGCCGCGATACCGGCGCGGATCTCGGCGAAGCCCTCGCCCCGCGCGCCGAGCGTCACGGCCCGCGGCTCGAAGCGGCCCTCGCCGCGCTCGAGCAGCACGACCTGGCGCGTGCCCGTGTCGAGGACGGCGTCGTCCGGGACCGCCACCACCGGCTCGGCGCTCCCGGTGGCGATCGCGACGTCGGCGTACATGTCGGGCAGGAGCGTGCCGTCCGGGTTCGGCAGCTCGATCCGCACCCGGGTGGCGCGGGTCTCGGGATTCACCTGCGGGTAGATCACCGCCACCCTGCCGGTGACGGTCCGGCCGGGCGCCGAGCGCGGGCGCACGGTCGCCATCTGGCCGACGCGGATCCCGGCGAGGTCGCGCTCGGGCACGTCGGCCAGCACCCACAGCACCGCGATGTCGGCGATCCGGAACAGGGTGTCGCCGGCCGCGGCCTTCATGCCCTCCACGGCGTTGCGCTGCAGGACGATGCCGTCCCGGGGCGAGGACCACGTGATGGCCATCGGCACCGTGCGGGTCCGCTCCATCGCGTCGATGACGGCTTCGGAGACGTTGAGGTTCTGCAGGCGCCGCCGCGCCCCGTCGAAGCCGGGATTGGCGATGAGCTGGGCCGCGGCCGCGTTGATCTCCGGCGCGTAGATGTGGACCAGGGGCTGGCCGCGGCGGACCCGGTCCCCGGTCGTGACGTTCTCGACGCGGTCGACGTAGGCGTCCGAGCGGGTGGCCACGACGGTGACGCGGCGCTCGTCGAGGGCCAGGGTGCCGGGCACGCGCACCGGCTGCGCCACGACGCGCCGCTCGGCGGTCGCGATCCGCACGCCGGTGCGCTGGATCCGGCCGGACGGGACCGTCACGACCGGGCCGCCCGCATCCGCGTCGGCGTAGACGGGGACGTAGTCCATCCCCATCGAGTCCTTCTTCGGCACGGGCGACGTGTCCGGCAGGCCCATCGGGTTGCGGTAGTAGAGGATCGCGCGCGCGCCAGGATCCGGCCGGTGGCCCGCGGTCTCGGCCACCTCAGGGCCGGGGGCGTCGTCCGGGAGGTCGAAGCGGACGTCCTCGCTCGCGCGCACCGCCCGGAACTCGCGCCCGTCCGCCGTCACCATCGGCGCGAGCGAGTAGACCGGCTTCCCGTCGGGATCCTGGTAGTAGACGACCGGCCCGGTCGCCGCGACCGGCGCCGGGACGGAAGGGGCCGGACCGTTCGGCAACCAGGCGGCGAACCGCGTCCGGGCGGCCGCGACCAGCGCCGGCACGGGATCGCCCCCGTGCCCCGCGCCGTAGCCGATTCCCCCCGCCGCGAGCGCGGCGAGGGCCCCGGCGAACCAGGCGGTGCGGCTCATTTGGCGGCCTGGACGATCAGCTGGTCGTCGACCGTGCCGGACTCGCCCTGGACCTTCGCGGCGAGCGACAGGCGCCAGCGGCCCTGCATCGAGAGCCTGGCCTTGAACCGGTAGATGCCGGGCTCGGTGGAGGGGAGCTGCTCGACCTTGGTGGCCATCTCCTCCATGGCGTCGGGCGCCATGTCGAGGCGCTTGGCGAAGACCACGGCGTCGGGCACCGGCTTGCCGGTGCGCCGGTCGACGAGCCGGACGGCGAGGACCGCCTCGCCGACCTTGGCCTCCGGCTGCACGAGTTCGAAACGGTAATCCTTGATGTCGGCGCGCGCCGGCAGGGCCGGGACCGACAGGGCGGCACCGAGCAGCGCGGCCGCGGCGGCGCGCGCGAAGGGAAGCTTGATCACGGGTTGTGTCTCCTGAACGCGATGGAGGGTGCGCGCGGGCGCGCGTCACCGTGCCGGCGCGCGCGCCGGCGGCATCGGGTTCAGGCTCGGGGAGGCTCGGGCAGCGGGGCTCCCGGCCGGCTGGCGAGGGCCGCGGCCTCGGGCCAGCGGGTGCTCAGACCGATCGCGGTCGGTACGGGGAGGGCGATCGCGACGGGAAGGAGCGAGGCCAGGCCCGCCAGGCAGAGCGCCATCAGCGGGCAGCCCTTGGCACAATCGGGCTTGGCCGTCTTCGGACAGCACGGCATGTCGTCCATGTCCGCCATCGTGCTGGTGTCGGCGGGTTCCACGGCGGCAGGCTCCGACGCGGCGGCGTGGTGATGGTCCACATGGCCGTGGACGGGCCCGGCCATCGGACCATGCAGGTTCGCGGTGGCCGCGGGCGCGGTCACCGGCGTCAGGGCGAGGCTGATCGCCGCGAGGAGCGGCAACAGGCGCCGGAGGGCCGACCAGAGATGCACGGACCCAGGATGCCAAATTCCGCGCGCGAGCGGAAGGGCTGGCGGGTCCGGTTGGATTGGCGGGCGAGCGGCGCACCCTGTCGGGTCGCGCAGATCGCCCGCGCGCTGTCCGCAGACGAGGCCGCCCGGGACGGATCCGTCCCGGGCGGCCTGATCGTCACGTTCAGGAGCGGGGTGCCCGCTCCAGCCAGCCGATGCTGCGACCCTCGCCGCCGCCGCCGCTGCGCGGGCGGGCATCGGCGCGCTGGGGACGGCCGTCGCGGTTCGGGCGACCCTGGTTCGGGCGCTCGCCCTGCGGGCGGGCCGGCCGGTCCGCGCGGGCGTCGCGNGCCCTGGCCGGGACCGCCGAAGCCGCGGCCGCCCTCGGGCCGACCCTGCTGGGGACGACCCTGCTGCTGCCGGGGCCGCTGGCCCTGGCGGCCGCCGCCGGGGCGCTGCTGCTGACGCTCGGGCCGGCGCTCCTCCTCGCGGGCGATCTCGGCCGCCTCCTGGCGGGACGGCGGGGTGAAGCCCTCGGGGAAGCCCGCCACCGGGACCTTCTGCCGGGTCACGCGCTCGATGTCGCGCAGGTAGGCCTTCTCCTCGTCGTTGCAGAACGAGATGGCGAGGCCGTCGGCGCCGGCGCGGGCGGTGCGCCCGATCCGGTGAACGTAGCTCTCAGGCACGTTCGGCAGGTCGAAATTGACCACGTGGCTCACGCCCTCGACGTCGATGCCGCGGGCCGCGATGTCGGTGGCGACCAGGACCCGGCAGGAGCCGTCCTTGAAGGCGGCCAGCGCCCGCTCGCGCTGGGGCTGGCTCTTGTTGCCGTGGATCGCCGCGGCCGCGATGCCGACCTTGTCGAGGCCGCGCACGACCCGGTCCGCCCCGTGCTTCGTCCGGGTGAAGACGAGCACGCGCTCGATCGCCGGATCGCGCAGGATGTGCCCCAGCAGCGCCTGCTTGGCGCCGGTATGGACGAAGATCACCTCCTGCTCGACCCGCTCGGCCGTGGTGGCGACCGGCGTCACCGCGACCTGGACCGGGTCGGTGAGATACTGGCTCGCGAGGCCCGCGATGTTCTTCGGCATGGTGGCCGAGAAGAACAGGCTCTGGCGCTGCGCGGGCAGCATCTTCACGATGCGCTTGAGCGCGTGGATGAAGCCGAGGTCGAGCATCTGGTCAGCCTCGTCGAGGACGAGGATCTCGACGCCGTCGAGGGTCAGGGACCGGCGCTCGATCAGGTCGATCAGCCGGCCCGGGGTCGCGACCAGGATGTCGACGCCCGGTGCGAGCGCCCGCTCCTGGCGGCTGATGGTGACGCCGCCGAACACGACCGTGGTGGTGTAGGACAGGTGACGGCCGTAATCGGAGAACGATTCGGCGATCTGGTTGGCGAGTTCGCGGGTCGGCGAGAGCACCAGCACCCGGCAGCCGCGGCGCGGGGCGCGGCGGTCCGAGAGCGAGAGGCGGTGCAGGATCGGCAGCGCGAAGGCCGCGGTCTTGCCGGTGCCGGTCTGGGCGATGCCGCAGAGGTCGCGGCCCTCCATGGCCGGCGGGATCGCCTGGGCCTGGATCGGGGTCGGCGCGACGTAGCCGGCCTCGCTGAGCGCCCGCAGCACGGGCTGGGCGAGGCCGAAATCGGTGAATTGGGTCAAGGATGTATCCGATGCAGCAGGGCCGGCCGGGCGCCCCGCGTCTGACGCGAGCGGTGCCGTGTTCGGGCCGGTCCGTTGGCAGGGGGCAGCCCGCGTGATGGGGCGGCCCGGGTGCATGCACGTTATGAAGAGGGGGGCCGGATCACGCCGGGAGGCGCCCGATCCGTCACGCAGCCCCCTCAAGCGGGCCTTGGCGGCCGCTGACGCTGCGCCGCCGATATGCGGGTGTGCGGCTGCGAAGTCAATGCAGGGCCGGGTTGCGGCGCCGTCAGGCCACAAGCCGGGCGCGCCCGTCGAGCGCCGCCGTCGAGCCGGCAAACAGCGGGAGGCCCGCGATCGGCGCCCGTCCCTGCGCCGCCGCGCCCGGAAGCGCCAGGGGGTGTCGCGGGTCAGGTAGACGATCAGCGCGAAGGCGACGCCCCGCAGGCTCTCGCCGACGATCAGGCCCGCGGCCGCGAGCGTGCCCATGCGCGGGGCCCGCCCCTGGCGCGCCCGCGAAGCCGAATCTCCCCCCGAGGAGGTGTTCGGCACCGGTGGGACGATGACGAGGCCGAAGGCGACGCCGATGGCCGGCGCGACCTGCCGCTTCCCGGGCGCCGCGCCGACGAGCTGCCCGGTCTTGAGATCCTGCAAGCTGTCGTTGGCGATGGTGGCGACGCCGAACACGATCCCGGCGACCGCGGGCGCGTCGGCCACCAGCGCCGGGGTGTCCTCCGGATCGGTCCCGCGGCCGGACAGGTCCGGGGATGGGCCGCGCTCGCCAGGACGGGCAGGATGCCGACGGCCGACGGGGGGCTCGGGGCGCCGATCGGCCCGGCCATGTAGCCGGTCACGGCGGCCGCGCAGAGGCCGAAGAGAGCTGGGATAAGCCATCCTCGCGGCAATCACTGACGAGCCGGTGGCCCAAGCTTGAGAAGGGTAATTATTTCAGGATTGGTGTTATCGATCTCTAAGTCGACCGTTGAAATGTGCGGATTTATACTTGACGGGCGGCGCAGCGCGATCTCCGTGCGGCCGGTCTCGGCGTCGGCGGCCCCGGATGGTGCCCATGCAGACAGTGTTTTCGTCGGACGGGGTTCATCCCCGGAGCGGGTTCAGGCTGTGGCGGGAGCTCCTGGGTGAGCGGCTCGTGCCGATCGAGGTTGAGCGCCTCGACGACGGACCCTTCCGGGGCAGGCTCGACGTCGCCGAGATCGGCGCGCTGCACGTCTCCCGCCTGACGCAGAGCGCCCTGCGGTGCGAGACCACGCCCAGCGCGGCCCGGCGCCACGACAGGGCCGGGATGGTCGTGGTGGTGTTCAAGCTCGCCGGTCGGTCGACGAGCCTTCAGGACGGCCGTGAGGCGGTGCAGCGACCCGGCGACTTGGTCGTGCTCGACCATCGCCCGTCGGTGGTGACGACCCACATGGACAGTCAGGCCCTGTTCCTGGAACTGCCGAGGGAATCCCTGGAGGGCGTGCTCGGCCCGACGCGGCTCTACACCAGCCTGTCGGTGGGAGCGGACCTCGCCTCGGCCACGTTGGCGACCCGCTTCATGCGCGAGCTGCTCCGGGTGCGTCACCAGCTCACGCCCGATGCCGCCGCGCGCATGTCGGCGATCGGGGTCGATCTGATCGTGGCGAGCCTCGCCGAGCGGATGGCGCAGGATGTGCCCCAACCGATCCACGGCAGCGTCGTGGTCCAGCGCGCCAAGGCGTATGTCGAGGCCAATTTGGGCGATCCGGGCCTCGACCCGCCCCAGCTCGCGGCGGCCATGGGCGTCTCGCTGCGCCGGCTCCAGGAGCTGTTCCACGAGCGCGGCCAGCACATCTCCGACTGGATCTGGGAGCGCCGGCTGGCGGCGGCGGCCAAGCGCCTAACCGATCCCGCCTGCCTGCAGCTCTCGATCGGGATGCTGGCCTACGGCTGCGGCTTCACCAGCCAGGCCCACTTCTCGCGCCGCTTCAAGGACCGCCACGGTCTGACCCCGCGCGAGTACAGGGATACGGCCGCCTTGAGAGCAGCCGGCGCGTGATCGCGGAGCCGGACAACCGCCGGACGCACAGGTCGGCGGCCCGCTCCTGGCAGGCACGTCAGCTCAGATCATCGGGCTGTAACGTCATCCGCGGCGTATCGCCTGCGTTGCACCACATCTGGGCTGCCGGAGATCCGGGCAACCGAAACAATGTGGTGCGGCCAAGAGGACTCGAACCTCCACCCCTCGCGGGACTAGCACCTCAAGCTAGCGCGTCTACCAATTCCGCCATGGCCGCATCGGACGCGAAGACCGGTCCGTTTGCCCGACCGCCGCGCGCCGCGGGAGAACCCGGGGCCGCTTTCGTATCGCGCGGCGCAGCGGATAACAGATCGTCCCGCCGCCGACAAGCGTCCCGCTCACAGGGAATCGTAGCCGCCCTCCAGAAACGGCGTCGCGCCGTCGCCGATGCTGACGCCGGGCTCGACGATCGAGGCCGCCTTGCGGATCAGCTCCGTCACCTCGACGGAGATGCGGTCGCCCGTCACCACGATCTGCCCGCGGGCGATCGGGTGGTCGTTGGCCAGGATCTCGACCATGTCGCTATCGCTGGCTTCCAGCTCGATCACGGCGCCCCGGCCCATGCGCAGCAGCATGTGCAGCGGCATGCGGGCGCGGCCCAGCACCACCGTCAGATCGACCTTCAGGGTCTCGAAGACCGCCACCGCCCGCCATCCCGTCTCGCCGCCGGTCCGGTTGGGGCAGTTCCTTGCAGCAAGCCCTTGCAGCAAGCCCTTGCAACCGCCGGCCGCGGGTGTTGAAGGCTTCGACCATCGACGCAGGATGGTGAACTCTTGGTAAACGCGCCCCGCCTCGCGGTCAGCCCGCACGCCTTCCCGAAGCGGCCCGGCACCGATCCGGTCGCCGGTCCGGTGGGCTGGCGCGTGAGCGACGCGCCGGTGGACTACGCGGCGGCCCTCGCGTGGATGGAGGCTCGCGCGGAGGCGATCGCCCGCGGCGCGGCGCCCGAATGCGTCTGGCTGCTGGAGCACCCGCCGCTCTACACGGCGGGGACGTCGGCCCGGCCCGAGGATCTCGTGGCGCCGGACCGCTTCCCGGTCCACGCCACGGGGCGGGGCGGGCAGTACACCTATCACGGTCCCGGCCAGCGGGTGGCCTACGTGATGCTCGACCTCGACCGGCGCAGCCGCGACCTGCGCGCCTACGTGGCGAGCCTGGAGGCGTGGCTGATCGAGACGCTGGCCGCCTTCAACGTCCACGCCGAGCGCCGCGAGGATCGGGTCGGCGTGTGGGTGCGCCGACCGGAGAAGGGGCCCGGCGTCGAGGACAAGATCGCGGCGATCGGCATCCGGGTGCGCCGCTGGGTCAGCTTCCACGGCATCAGCCTGAACGTGGAGCCCGATCTCGCGCATTTCGACGGGATCGTGCCGTGCGGCGTCCGGGAGCACGGCGTGACGAGCCTCGTGGATCTCGGCCTGCCGGTGAGCATGGCCGAGGTCGACATGCAGCTCCGCGCCGCCTTCGAGGCGATCTTCGGGGCGACCGCGATCGAGGCGGCGGACTGATCGGGCGTGTCGTCGATCTCGCCGGTGGCCGCGCCGCTCAGAAATCGGCGTGGAGGCGCGAGGCGAAGAAGTGCGCCGGGCCGCGGTCGCGGTTGTATCCGGGATTATCGATGAACTGGTAGTCGAAGGTCAGGGTGACGAACTTCGTGAGGTTCAGGGCGTAGTAGGTCTCCAGCGCGCGCTCGGTGCCGTAGTTGAGGCGCCCGTCGCCGATCAGCAGGCCGAGATAGCCGGCCGCGAAGGCGGCCCGGTGCGAGGGTGACAGCCCGTTCATCGCGGTGCCGATGCCGACCGTGTCGTCGGGCCGGTCCCAGGCCTTGCCCTTCAGCGACAGGCCGCCGGAGAAGCTCTGGTCGATGTCGGTGAACGAGATGTTCTCGGTGCGCCCGTCGTTCAGGCTCGCCCGGGCGAACAGCCCGAGTTCGGGCGTCAGCGCCTGCTCCAGGTTGATGTAGCCGCCGGTCTTGCGCCGGGGGCGCCGGGTCGCCGCGACCGCGTCGTTGATGTCGTCGAACAGGCCGAGCTGCGTCAGGGTGACGACGTCGCGGTTGTTGGCCGAGACGCCGACATTCGAGAACAGCCCGACGCGGATCTTGCCGGGCTGCTCCAGCCACGGGAGGACGTGGCGCTCCTCGAACTCGACGTTCAGCCCGGCGCGCCGGAGCACCCGCGGGTCGAGCACGTCGCTCGACGGCTCCTTGGGCACCTGCGTGTAGGCGGCTCGGATCGCGAAGTCCGGCCGGTTGTACTCGGCGTAGATCCCCTGCGTGAAGCCCGGCAGGTTCGCCGGGAAATCCCAGGCCGAGGAGCCCCAGAGCGACCAGTTGAAGAAGTCCACGCGCGGGTCGTGCGCGTAGATGTTGCCGTCGAAGAAGTCGCCCAGCGCGAACTTGCCGGCGATCAGCGTGATCCGCTCGGCATCGTAGCGGGTCGCCACCTGGTTCGGCCCGTCCGGCACCTCCACGGTCTCGCCGCCCAGCCCGAAGGTCTGCTTCACGTAGTAGCGGTTCGAGCGCAGCTTCGGGAATGGGGCGCCGGCCTTCTGCGCCTCGCCGTTGACGAAGCCGGCGACGCCCAGCGTCCGCGACAGGCCGAAGCCCTGGCTGAACTCGGGATTGTAGTAGACCTCGGTGCTGTCGGTGAGCTTGAGGCCGAGAAAGATCGTGGCCGTGGTGGTCTGCCGGGCCTGATGGGGGATCAGGCTCTGCGCGCCCTCGTAGGGGGAGCGGAAGCCGGGCACGCCCTGCGCGATCAGCGTGGTCTGGCCGTGCAGCGAGAAGCGGCCGGTGTCGCCGGTGTCGGGATCGTGCGGGGCGGTCTCGTCCGGGTCCGGCGGCACCTTCAGCCCGTCCGGGAACCACATCAGCCGCGCGAACAGCTGGTTGGAATCGAAGCGCGCCCGGGTCGTGACCGGCCCGCCCGCGTCGCCGGGAATTGCCCCCAGCGGGAAGCGCCGGCTGCCGCCGAGATCGATGTAGCGGTAGTCGAGGCCCAGGGCGAGGCTGTCAGTGATGGCGTACTGCACCCCCGCGCCGAGGGTGAAGCCGACATAGCCGAGGTCCCGCCGCGCCGTAATCTGCCCGCCCGCGTCGAGGTCCGGATAGTTCGCCAGGACGCGCGCGTTCGCGCCCGCGATCCCGAAGGTGCCGTAGATCAGGTAGCGGTCGAAGCTGTAGCCGAGCCGGGCGCGCAGCGTGCCGTACAGATCGGTCTTGGCGCGCACGATGTTGAAGGCCGGACTGACGTCCTCGTAGCCGAAGCCCGCGATGGTCGAGGGGACCGGGCGCTTCAGGTTCGCCGCGTCGAGATTCGCCTCGACGCCGTAGACCCAGGGGCCAGCCTGCCAGTTCCAGCCGCCGAACAGGCCGCCCACGGCGGTCGTGGCGTTCCGTCCCTGATCGCTGCGGCCGGTGGAGTCGCCGCTCTTGAAGGCCGGGACCGGCCGGACGCCGACCGTCGTCGGGCCGAAATTGTAGGCCCCGTAGGATCCGCCGGCGCTGCCCTCCAGGCCGACATAGCCGCCCGACCAGTCGGCGTAGGCCGGCACGGGGGCGGCGGGCCGCGGGGCGGAGAGGTCGGCCGCGCGCGCGGCGACGGGGGCGAGGAGGGGTGCGGTCAGGACGAGCGCTGCGGTGCGGATCAGGGGCACGGAACGGGATCTCATCCGACTCACGGAAAAGTATAGCACTTGCTAAAACAGGGGGTGCCGCCGCGCAAGCCGCGGTGCGCCGTCTCGCCACGGGCCGTCCCGCCGATCATGGCCGTCCCGCCTCGCATCCTCGGTTCTCTGCATGGCACTGGCATGACGATCCCGGTTTGAACAGCCACGTCAAGATCCGGATCGACGTCGCGCGGCCAACATCTGCGTGAGATTGCGCGGCGACCGGGCCAATCTTGGAGAAAGACATGCGAATACGGTCATGCCGGGCCGGCAAGGTCTCAGATTAGAATTGTTATTATTTGATGTTGATGCGATTCCGGTTTGAAGTTCGAACGGGGTGGATTATGTGCGGTCCCATGCAGGCGTCGCACATCATCCCGGTTCTCCGCGGCCTCGCCGCGGCCTCGCTCCTCGCGTTCGCGGGCGCCGCGATGGCCAAGGAGGTGCCGATCGGTCCGCACGTGACGCGCAACGGCCTGGAGGTCGCCGCCGTCTATCTCCAGCCGATCGAGATGGATCCGCCCGGCATGATGCGCGAGGCCGCCAAGTCCGACATCCACCTCGAGACCGATATCCGGGCCGCCAAGGACAACCGCAACGGCTTCGCCGAGGGGGACTGGGTGCCGGCGCTCGACGTCCGCTTCGAGGCCACCAAGCTCGACGGCGACAAGGCCACCGACCAGACGGTCTCGGGCATGCTGATGCCGATGGTCGCCAATGACGGGCCGCATTACGGAGACAACGTGAAGCTGTTCGGCCCCGGTCGCTACCGCCTCAAGGTCACCGTCGCGCCCCCGGGCAAGGACAGCCATTTCGGCCGCCACGTCGACAAGGAGACGGGTGTCGGCCCCTGGTTCGAGCCCTTCGACATCACCCAGGACTTCACCTTCGCCGGTGTCGGCAAGAAGGGCGCCTACTGAGAGTGCCGGAGCTGACCGTGTCGTGCCTGCCGCGCTCCATCGTCCGAGTCGCCCTGCTGCTGGTCGCCGCCGCGTCCGCGTCGATGCCCGCCTCCGTGCCCGCGCGGGCCGACGACATGCCGGTCATCAAGGTGGAGATGCGCGACGGCGCGATCATCCCGACGGTGATCGAGGTTCCGGCCAACACCCGGTTCAAGCTGGAGATCTCGAATACCGGCCAGACGCCGGTCGAGTTCGAGAGCACGGAACTCCGGCGCGAGAAGGCGCTGGCCGCGGGCTCGACCTCGGCGATCGTGTTCCGCACCCTCGATGCCGGCACCTACCAGGTGTTCGACGATTTCCACCCGGAGGCGAAAGCGACCCTGGTGGCCAAATGAGCGCGTCGACGACAGCGCCCGGCCCCCTGGCCCTCGCTCGCGCCGCGCCGCGCCGGTCCGCGATCGACGCGCGGCTCGCCCGCTTCGGCGACGGGCTGCGCCGCTACGGCTGGATCATCCGGTCCGTGCAGTGGCTGATCGTCGCCGTCTACGCGGTGCTGGTGATCGTCCCGGCCCTGCTGCCGCTGCCCGACAACGCCGCCCACATCTGGACCAACCTGACGCTGGCGGCCCAGTTCGCCTTCTGGGGGATCTGGTGGCCGTTCGTGCTGGTCAGCATGGTGCTGGTCGGCCGCGCTTGGTGCGGCGTGCTCTGCCCGGAGGGGGCCCTCAGCGAGTTCGCGAGCCGCTGGAGCCGCGGCTACGCGGTGCCGCGCTGGATCACCTGGCAGGGCTGGCCGTTCGTGGCCTTCGCCGGAACCACCGTCTACGGGCAGATGACCAGCGTCTACGGCTACCCGAAGCCGGTGCTCGCGGTGCTCGGCGGCTCGACCCTCGCGGCGATCGTGGTCGGCCTGCTCTACGGGCGCAACAAGCGCGTCTGGTGCCGCTATCTCTGCCCGGTCAACGGCGTCTTCGCGGTGCTGTCGAAGCTCGCGCCGGTGAGCTTCCAGGTCGACCGAGCCGCCTGGGCGGCCTCCCCCAAGCCGGTCGGCGGCACGGAGGCCTTCAACTGCGCGCCCCTCGTGCCGGTGAAGACCATGCGCGGCGCGGGCGCCTGCCACATGTGCGGGCGCTGCAGCGGCCATCGCGGCGCCGTGCACCTCGCCCTGCGCTCGCCCAATCACGAGATCGTCCACGTGGCCGGCGCGGAGCCCAGCCTCGACCAGACCATGCTGATCCTGTTCGGCATGCTGGCGCTGGCGGTGGGCGCCTTCCAGTGGTCCTCCAGCCCCTGGTACGTCGATGCCAAGCAATGGGCGGCCACGTGGCTCATCGAGCGCGGGACGACGTGGCCCCTGGAGCACTCGGCGCCCTGGTTCGTGCTGACCAACTACCCCGACCGCAACGACGTGATGACGCTCCTCGACGGCGGGTTGCTGCTGGCCTACATCGGCGCCGCCACGGTGGTGCTCGGGCTCGCCCTGTCGGCGCTCGTGGCACTGGCGACGGTCGCGCTCGGCGGCTGGTCGCTCCGGCGCTTCCATCACCTGACCCAGACGCTGATCCCGGTGGCGGGCTGCGGCGTCTTCCTGGGCCTGTCGGCGCTCACCGTGACGTTCCTGCGCGGCGACGGCATCCTGATCCCCTACGTGGCGGAGATCCGCGCGGGCCTGCTCGCCGGCGCGAGCCTGTGGAGCGTCTGGCTGGCCTGGCGGGTGGCGGGTCTCGCCGCCGGCGGCCTCCGCCGGGTGGCGGCCGCGGCCTGCATCGCGGGCGCGGCCGCCCTCTCGGTGGCCAACTGGGTGCTCCTGTTCTGGATCTGGTAGCGCGCGGTTCGCGCGACGCGTCACACGACCTCTCACCCCCTGGAGACCGCCATGATCGGCGCCTTCGTCATCGCCTTCCGCGAAGTCATCGAGGCAGGCCTCATCATCTCCATCGTGCTCGCGGCGACCCGCGGCATCCCGGGCCGGATGCGCTGGGTGCTGCTCGGCATCGCCGGCGGTCTCGCGGGGGCCGCCCTGGTGGCGCTGTTCGCGGAGAAGATCTCCGACGCCTTCGAGGGCAGCGGGCAGGACATCCTGAACGCCGCGGTCCTGATCGTCGCCGTGCTGCTGCTGATCTGGCACAACACCTGGATGAGCAAGCACGGCAAGGAGCTGGCGGGCGAGCTGCGCGCCGCCGGTGCCGCGGTGCGCTCGGGCGAGCGGGAGGCCGCGGCCCTCTCGATCGTGATCGGCGCCGCGATCCTGCGCGAGGGGGCCGAGCTCGTCCTGTTCCTCTACGGCCTCGTGGCCTCGGGCACCTCGGGCGCCGACATCCAGTTCGGCGCGGTCGCCGGTATCGGCGCGGGCGCGCTCCTCTCGGCCGTGACCTATCTCGGTCTCGCCTCGATCCCGAGCCGCTACGTCTTCTCGGTGACCAGCGTCCTGATCATCTTCCTCGCGGCCGGCCTCGCCGCACAGGCGGCGCAGTTCCTGGCCAATGCCGGCGTGGTGGACGTCCTCGGCCACACCCTGTGGAACAGCTCCGCCGTGATCGCCGAGACTTCCTGGCCGGGCCGCGTCCTGCACGCCCTGGTCGGCTACACCGACCGGCCGACCGCCCTCCAGGGGCTGGTCTATGTCGGCACCATCGCGGTGATGGTCGCCCTGATGCAGCTGAGCGCCGCCGATAAGCGCCGCGCGGTGCGGCCGGCGTAGAGACTGGTCCGGCGACCTCCGCCGCACCGGTCGTCGGTGCGGCGGAGGAGACCGCGTGGCCGTCCTCAGCCCTGCACGGTCCACTTGGTGGGGTCGGCCGGCTTCTCCCTGTAGATCGTGCCGGCGAAATCGACGTGCAGCTCCGTTGCAGCCCCGTCACGTCGGCGCCCCAGCACCTCGAAATGCTTCGCCTCGCGCCGCGGCGTCGCCACGACCGCCCAACCCGCCGAGGCGACGGCCGCGAGCGCGCGTGCGGGATCGGCCGAGGCCGCCGTCGGCGCCTCCGCCCGCTTCGGGCCGTGAGGGTGATGGGGCTTCTTGTGGTGGATCTCCACCGGCGCGCGGCCTTCCGCCGCGATCCGCGTGACCTTGATCTCGGAGGGGCGGCGTTCGCCCTCGAGGGTCACCTGCAGCCCGCGCGCGATCGGGAAGGCGTCCACGCCCTTCGGGCCGAGATCGGCCAGATGCGTCTCGCCGTCGGCCTCGATGGTGAAACGGTGGGCGAAGACCTGTCCGATTGTGCCCGACAGGGCGGTGGTTTCGTGAAGCGGCATGATTTTCTCCGTGGAGCGCCCAACCGCAGGCGCATTCGATATATCGAAATCGATCACGGAGCCTTCAAGGCGACGCCGGCACCGACCGGAGCGGGCCGGTCGGCGGACTGTCCGACGGGCCGTCCCTCAGGTGCCCGTCGCGACTGCCCGGGCCGGATCGGCCCCCCATTCCGACCAGGAGCCGTCGTAGAGGCCCCGCGCCGGCCGACCCATGGTCTCCAGCGCCAGCGCGATGATGGCGGCGGTGACGCCGGAGCCGCAGGTGGTCACGATCGGCCGCTCCGGATCGACCCCGTTCTCGGTGAAGACCGCCTTCAGCTCCTCGGGACTCTTCATCCGGCCGTCGCGCTGGAGGGCCGCGTAGTGCAGGTTGCGGGCGCCGGGCATGTGTCCCGGCCGGACGCCGGGGCGGGGCTCCGGCTCCTCGCCGCGGAACCGCGTGCCCGAGCGGGCATCGACCACCTGCGACGAACCGGTAGCCAGGGCGCGGGCGACGTCGTCCGCGTCCGCCACCGCGCCGTGGTCGAGGCGGGCGGTGAAGTGCCGGCGCTCGTGCGGGCGCGGCTCACCCTCCTCGGTGGGGTAGCCCGCCGCGACCCAGGCCGGCAGGCCGCCGTCGAGCACGAGCGCGTCGCGCACGCCGAAGGCCTTGAGCATCCACCAGACCCGCGGGGCCGAGAACAGGCCCTGCCCGTCGTAGACCACGATCTGCATGCCGTCGCCGACGCCGAGCGCGCGCATCCGCGCCGCGAACACCTCGGGCCGCGGCAGCATGTGCGGCAGGCTCGACTCGGTGTCGCTCATGGCGTCGAGATCGAACCGGCGGGCGCCGGGAATGTGGGCTTGGCGGAACTCGGCCTCGGGATCGCGGCCCGCGGCCGGGAGGTACCACGAGGCGTCGAGCACCACGATGTCGGGGGCCGCGAGGCGGTCGTGCAGCCATTCGGGTGACACGAGGGGCGCATGGGCCATGGTCGGCGGATCCGGCTCTGTTCGCGTTGCGGTCTCACAGAACCACAGGTCGCACCGCGTTGCACGCCCGGGCCGCCGCGGGGCGGCGGCGTTCGGGCGGATTCGTCAGTGACGCCAATGCCAGTCGCGGCGCGCGGGAACGGGACGAGCTACGCATCCTGCACCGTGGTCCGATGCATCCAGCGCAGGCTGGTCTTGTTTTAAAGAGCCGTAACCCCAGTTACGACAACATGATGACGCCAATCGCGTCGGCCGTCCGGCCGACATCGTGTTGGCCGCCCCGGACGCCCCGCTTGCGGACGCGAAACGGGGACGTCGCCTGAACGAGATGCGTTCAAACCTTCCCTGTCTGCCCGGGCGCCCGACCCACCGTGCAGGATGCTTATTGAGCCGATCGACACCATGAATCAACTCGTCCGCATGTCCCAGATCGGCGACGCCGAGACCGTCGAGGAGCCGTCGGCCGAGCTGCGCGTGCCCTTCGCGCAGTCCGGCGCCTTCGTGTGCAAGTACATCATCGGCGAGCCGAACGACCGCGCCGTCTGCTGCGGCGCCCCCGTGTCCGACGGCAAGAGCTGGTGCGCCTATCACCGCCGCATCGTGTTCGAGCCGACCCGGCCCGGCCGCATCCGCTGAGGCGGCCCCTGCCGCATCCCGGCCGTCACTGCGTCCGCATGATCTGGATGACCGCCGGGGTGATGATGACCACGAACAGCACCGGCAGGAAGAACAGGATCATCGGCACGGTGAGCTTCGGCGGCAGCCCGGCCGCCTTCTTCTCGGCCTCGTTCATGCGGAGGTCGCGGCTCTCCTGGCTCAGCACCCGCAGCGCCTGACCGACCGGCGTGCCGTAGCGCTCGGCCTGGATCAGCGCCGTCGCCACGGACTTCACCGGCTCGAGGCCGGTCCGCATCACGAGGTTCTCGTAGGCTTGGCGGCGGTCGGGCAGGAACGACATCTCGGCGGTCATCAGCGCGAGCTCCTCGGCCAGCACGACCGAGGACGTGGCGATCTCGGTGCTCACCTTCCGGAACGCGTTCTCGATCGCCATGCCCGATTCCACGCAGATCAGCGTGAGGTCGAGGGCGTCGGGCCACGCCTTGCGGATCTCGGTCTGGCGCTTCTTGGCGGTGTTCACCAGGAACAGCTCCGGCGCCTTGATGCCCATATAGGCCGCGCCGATCACCAGCCCGAACCGCACGAGGTAGGAGGCGTCGAGCACCTCCAGCACGAACAGGTAGAACAGGGCCGAGATCACCGCGACCACCGGCACGACGAGGCGGAAGAACAGGAAGGCGGTCTCCGCCCCCTGGCCGCGGTAGCCCGCCTGCATCAGCTTGCGCTTGGCGGTGTCCGTGCCGAGCCAGCGGCGCAGCTGGTACCGCTCGACGATGGACTTCATGTAGGCCTTCGGCTCCGTGCGCAGCGTCGCCCGGGTTCCGGTCCGCTCCGCGCTCAGCCGCTCGCGTCGCCGGATCTGCTCGCGCTCGTCGCTCACGAGCTTCATCCGCTTGCCGAGCCGGTCGGTCTCCAGGAAGGGCTGCGCCACCGCGTAGGCGGTCGCGGCCGCCGCGACGGCGGTCAGGAATGTGCCCATGAAGCGGGGATCGAACAGCTTCTCGGCGATGTCTTCGATCATCGGGCGGGATCCGGCAGACGGCGCACCGCGCCTAGAACTCGAAGGCGATCATCTTCTTGATCGTGAAGATGCCGATGGACATCCAGATCGCCGCGCCGACCAGGGCGATCTTGCCCGTGTCGGTGGTCCAGAGCAGCGAGATGTAGTCGGGGCTCGTCAGGGCGGTGATGCCCGCCACCGCGAAGGGCAGGCAGGCGATGATCGAGGCCGAGGCCTTGGCCTCCATGCTCATCGCCTGGACCTTGCCGCGCATCTTGGCGCGGTCGCGCAGCACCGTGGACAGGTTGTTCAGCGCCTCCGAGAGGTTGCCGCCCGATTGCTGCTGGATGTTGATCACGATGGCGAAGAAGTTCACCTCGGCGGTGGGCACCCGCTCGAACAGGCGCGTGCAGGCCTCGCCGAGCGACAGGCCCATCGCCTGGGTCTCCACCACGGTCCGGAACTCGCTGCGCACCGGCTCCTCGGCCTCGCGCGAGACCATGCGGAAGCAGTCGCCCACCGGGATGCCGGTGCGGATGCCGCGCACCACCACGTCGACGGCGTTGGGCAGCTCCTTGTTGAACTTCGCGATGCGCTTGAGCCGCAGGTGGCGCAGCAGCCAGGCGGGCAGGCCGAAGCCGCCCGCGAAGGCGGCGCCGAGCGCCGCCAGGGCGTTGTCGGTGATGACGAAGAGCAGGAGCCCGAGGACGACGCCGCTCAGGGCCGAGAGCCCGTAGAAGGTCTGCTTCGTCCAGCCGAGGCCGGCGCGGGCGAGCTTCAGCTCGACGCTGGCCTTCGAGGCGCCCTTGGCCTTCGCCTCGATCTCGCTCAGCGTCTTGGCGACCTGCTCGCGCCGGTTGACCGCGACGCCCCGGGTCGCCGCCCCCGAGGCGGAGACGCTGATCGTCTTGAGGCGCTTGCTGGCCCGGCGCTCGCCGCCGAGCAGGGGCAGGACCGCCACGTAGGCGACGGCGGCGACCGCGATGCCGACGAGGCCGGCGGCGATCGGCAGGTTGGAGGCGTCCGCCATCGGCTCAGCCCCGGTCGACGACCTCGGCGGCGTCGAGCGCCTCGCCGAGCCGCTGTTCCAGGCCGTAGTACCGGGCGCGCTCCCAGAATTTCGGCCGGCCGACGCCGGTCGAGCGGTGGCGCCCGATCAGCTTGCCGTTCGCGTCCTCGCCGACGATGTCGTAGAGGAAGACGTCCTGTGTCGTGATGACGTCGCCCTCCATGCCGAGCACCTCGGTGATGTGGGTGATGCGGCGGGAGCCGTCGCGCAGGCGCATCGCCTGGATCACGACGTCGATCGAGCCGCAGATCATCTCGCGCAGGGTCCGCGACGGCAGGGTGAAGCCGCCCATCGAGATCATCGACTCGATACGCGACAGGCACTCGCGCGGGCTGTTGGCGTGGAGCGTGCCCATCGAGCCGTCGTGGCCGGTGTTCATCGCCTGGAGCAGGTCGAAGGCCTCCGGTCCGCGCACCTCGCCGACGATGATCCGCTCAGGCCGCATGCGCAGGCAGTTCTTCACGAGGTCGCGCATGGTGACCTGGCCCTGGCCCTCCATGTTGGGCGGCCGCGTCTCCAGGCGCACCACGTGGGGCTGCTGGAGCTGCAGCTCGGCCGCGTCCTCGCAGGTGATGACCCGCTCGTCGTGCTCGATGAAGGCCGTGAGGCAGTTGAGCAGCGTGGTCTTGCCCGAGCCCGTGCCGCCCGAGATGACCACGTTGCAGCGCGACTGGCCGATGATCTTGAGGACCTCGGCGCCCTCGGGCGAGATCGCCCCGAAGCGCACGAGCTGCTCCAGGGTCAGCTTGTCCTTCTTGAACTTGCGGATGGTCAGCGCCGGGCCGTCGATGGCGAGCGGCGGCGCGATCACGTTGACGCGGGATCCGTCCGGCAGGCGCGCGTCGCAGATCGGCGAGGCGTCGTCGACGCGGCGGCCGACCTGACTGACGATCCGCTGGCAGATGTTCATCAGCTGCTGGTTGTCGCGGAACCGCACGCTGGTCAGCTGGATCTTGCCCCCGACCTCGATGAAGGTCCGGTGGGCGCCGTTGACCATGATGTCCGCGATATCGTCGCGGGCGAGCAGCGGCTCCAGAGGCCCGTAGCCCAGCACGTCGTTGCAGATGTCGTCGAGCAGCTCCTCCTGCTCGGAGATCGACAGGACGATGTTCTTGAGCCCGATGATCTCCGTGACGATGTCGCGGATCTCCTCGCGCGCGGTCTCGGCGTCGAGGCGCGAGAGCTGCGTCAGGTCGATCGCCTCGATGAGGGCGCCGAAGATCAGGCTCTTCGTGCGGTAGTAATCCTCCGACCGCGCGGTCTCCACGACGACCGGGGCCGCCGGTGTCGGGCGCGGGACCGGCGCCGGCGCCGGCGCGTCGCGCAGGACCGGCGCGGCCGGTGCCGGGCTCCGCATCTGCGGGATCGGCGGGGGGG
>NZ_MLCA01000017.1:0-202598 GCF_036441375.1 Methylobacterium oryzae | reverse complement strand
GGCGCGTCGCGCAGGACCGGCGCGGCCGGTGCCGGGCTCCGCATCTGCGGGATCGGCGGGGGCGCCGCCGACGCGCCGCCGGACTGTCGCCTACCGAACATGGCTCAGATCCCCGACGCTGACCCGCGGAGCCTGACGGGCGAAGGATCGCGTCCGCATCAGGAGGCCTTGCGGCCGGCGAGCTTGGCGAGCAGCGGCTCCAGCAGGCTCGGACGGCCCCGTCGGCTCTCGGGACGCCCGAGGGTCATGGCCGCCAGGTCGTTGAACAGGTCCGCCACCTTCGACCCGGCCTGGATCTCGGCGATCATCTGGCCGTTGTTGGCCGCCGTGCCGAACAGGGTCGGCTCGAACGGGATCGACAGGGCGACCGGCGCCTCCAGGGCCTTGGCGAACTCGGCGGTGCCGATCTCGGGGCGCTTGGGGACGCCGACGCCGTTGAGCAGGATTCGCGGCGGCTGGTCGTTCGGGCGCCCGTGCTTCAGCGCGCCGAGGAGGTTCTTGGCGTTGCGCAGGCAGGCGAGGTCGGGCCCGGCCACGATCAGGATCTCGTCGGCCGCCGTGAGCACCCGCTTCGTCCACGCGTTCCACTGGTGCGGGATGTCGAGGACCACGCAGGGCACGCTCGCCCGCATGTGCTCGATCAGGGTGTCGAAGGCCGGCTCGGACAGGTCGATGGTCCGGTCGAGGCTCGCCGGGGCCGAGAGCAGGCTCAGGTTGTCGCTGCACTTGGACAGCAGCCGCTCGACCAGGGCGGAATCCAGGCGCTCGGGGGCGAACACCGCCTCGGCGATGCCCTGCGGCGGGTCCTGGTTGAAGTTGAGCGAGGCGGTGCCGAAGGCGATGTCGAGGTCGGCGATCACCGTCTGGACGCCCTGGCCCCGGGCCACGGACCACGCGAAATTGTGCGCCACGGTCGAGGCGCCGATCCCGCCCTTCACGCCGTAGACCGCCACGGTCCGACCCACCGGCTTGACGCCCGGGGCCGTGAACAGGTCGGAGATCGCGGCGATGAGCGTCAGGGGCTCGACCGGCGCCATCAGGTAGTCGGACACCCCGCGCTGGATCAGCTGCCGGTAGAGCATCACGTCGTTGACGTGGCCGATCACCAGGACGCGGGTGCCCTCGTCGCAGACCTCGGCCAGCGCGTCGAGGCACTCGATCGGCTTCGAGCGCGCCCCCTGGATCTCGATGATGATCACGTTGGGCGTCGGCGCGTGCCGGTAGGCCTCGATCGCGGCGGCGCCGCCGCCCATCCGGACCTTGACCTGCGCCTTCTGCATGCGCCGGTCGAGGGCCGCGCCCTCGATCATCGCCGCGGTCTCGCCGGTCTCGCAGAATGCCTGGATGGTGATCCGGGGCACCGGGGCGATCGTGCGCTCGGTTGTCTCGGACAGCTCTGCCATGACGGCGCTTTCGGGTTCGCGTTCGGGGCGCGGCGTTGCGGTCGGCGGCGGGGCTGCCCATCCCCGACGCCGGCTGTCTCAGTTCGTGACCTGGGACTTCACGGCGGTCTGCCCATCTTGACGCCATGTGGTTGACGGATCCTTGCCGTCCCGCAACTGGCCAATGTCCCGGACCCGCTTGACCGTGTCGATGCGGCCCTCGGGCCGGCCGCGCACGAGGTCGACCGGGTCGGCGACCTGGGCTGCCACGTTGGACTGCATGGCGCAGCCCAGGTTCCAGCTCGGCTGGTTGTTGTAGTCGGCCGCGAAGCCGCGGGTGCCGAGGTCCTGGGGCCAGAGGCCGCAGGCGTCGGCCACCTTGGCCTGCATGCGCTGGAAGCTCAGCCGGATCGGCGCCGCCAGGGTCGGCGCGGCCACCGCGTAGGCGGTGACGGTGATCTCGCGGGCGTTGACGCCGTTCTGCGTGCCGAACCGGCCCAGCACCGAGGCCGTCCGCTGAACGGCGACGATCTGGTCGGACGGGACGCCCTGCGGCACCTGCATCAGCAGGGTTCCGCGGCCGTAGCGCCGGTATTCCAGCATGAAGGCGTCGACGTCGGTCGCCTGGCGCGGGTCCAGGTGCCCCATACCGGTGGGGAACACGTCGAGGGTGCGGGTCCCGTCGGTCAGCACGATCGGGTGGCGCGCGCGGTAATCCGTCACGTCGATGCCGCCGGTCGTGGCGGGATCGGTCTTGCAGGCCGCCGCGAGGGCGCCCAGCGCGCAGGCGGCGAGCACGCTCGCGACGCGGCGGGGCAGGGCGGGCGGGTGACGTCCGGTCATGGTTCCGATCCTGGAGGCGCGGCGGGGCGGCGGGGCGCTACTCGACGATGAAGCCGACGCGGCCGCGGTAGGTGCGGCCGAGCGGCGCCGCGGCGGTCGCTCCGGGCGGCGCGACCTTGCCGTAGATGCGGTTGATCTGGCCGAGCAGCACGGTCTGGCCGTCGCTGGCGTCGACGAAGTTGTCGTCGGGCCGGCTGACCTGCTTCGGCTCCATCGGCCGGGCGATGTAGGGCGTGCACATGATCATCAGCTCGGTCTCCTGGCGCTGGTAGTCGCGGGAGCGGAACAGCGCGCCGAGGATCGGCAGGTTGATCAGGCCGGGCAGGCCGGCGATCGCCTGCTTGTTGAACTGCTGGATCAGGCCGGCGGTCATCATCACGCCGCCGGAGGGCAGCTCGACGGTGGTCTCGGATCGGCGCACCCGGGTGCCCGGCACCGCGACCGAGTTGTTGCCGATGACGTAGCTGAAGCTCTGCTGGGGATCGATCTCGGTCACGTCCGTGGCGACCCGGATCGAGATCCGGTTGTCGGCCAGCACCGTGGGGGTGAACGACAGGGCGACGCCGTAGGGCTTGTAGGTGATGCCGGGCGTGCAGACGCCGCCGACCGTGCAGGTGGCCGAGGACGGGACCGCGAATTCGCCGCCGGCCAGGAACTTGGCGGCCTCGCCCGAGATGGCGGTGAGCGTCGGCTCGGCCAGGATGCGCGAGACGCCGGCCTGCTCGAAGGCCTTCAGGGTCGCCTGGAGCGAGAGGCCGCCCGCACGCACGGAGGCCTGGATCTGGTTTCCGCTGGGCGTGTTCGTGTTGATCGGGAAGGGCAGGCTGTTGGTCAGGACGTTCGGGATCGTCGTCGGCACCGACGCGGCGGCGGCGGTCCCGCTGTTGATGATCGTCTCGCCCGCGGTCCCGATCGGGTTCAGCGCCGACCAGTTGCCGGTCATGTTGATCCCGAACTGCTTCACGACGTTGCGGGACACCTCCACCACGGTGACGCGGAGCATCACCTGATCCTTGTTGCGGATCGTGAGATTGTTGATCACCGCCCCGCGGGATCCGGCGGCGACGCCGCCGCTGGCCGCACCCGCCGGACCGGCGGCCCCGCCGCCGCCCAGGCCCACGAAGGCGTTGGAGATGTCGATCGCCTGCTGCGCGTCCGACGAGGAGTTGACCGAGCCCGACAGGAGCACCGAGGCACCCGAGGAGCGCACGTCGAAGCGTCCGCCCGGGATGCTCTGGCTGAGCAGCTCGCGCAGGGTCCCGAGGTTGAGGTCCCGCGCCACCGTCACGTCGAGGGCGGCGATCTGGCGGCCCTCGGCATCCATGATGAAGATCGAGGTCGCGCCGTCGGCCATGCCGATCACGAAGACCTTGCGGGTCGAGCGGACCACGGCGTTGGCCACCGCGGGGTTGGCCACGAACACCTCCTTGGCGTCCCGCGGCAGGTCGATGATGACGGAGCGGCCGGCGGTCAGCTCGACCCGCCGGGTCGAGTTCGCTTCCGCGGCCCCGACCGTCAGGACCGGTGCGGGACCGAAGGTCTGACGGTCCTGGGCGGGGGCCGGCCCGGTCAGGGCGGCCAGCAGGGCGAGGGCGCCGGCCGAGCGGCGGCGCGGGCCGGGACGGCGCGTCGGGCGCGTGTGGGGCAGCGGAGCGGTCATGGCGGTCACGGCGTCTGCTGCCGCGCGACGCCGAAGCGCACCACGGTCAGGGCGGGTTCGGGCATCTGCGCGGCGGACGCGTCGGCCAGCGGCGTGGCTTCGGGCGGGCGCCCGGCATCGGCGAGGCTGCGCAGCGAGAGGGTGAGGGCGCCGACCTTCTGGGCGAGCGCCAGGGTCTCGGCCTGCGCGGGCGTGACGGCCAGCGTCGCGGTCTCGCCGGTGACGACGTTGGTGCCGTTCTTCTCCTGGACCAGCTGACCGATCGCCAGGACGCGGATGTCGGTCAGGATCGTCTGGGAGAGCTGCACGTCGCTGTTGTTGGCCCGCGAATTGGACTCGTCGCGGAAGGTGCGGATCACGTCGACGCGGTCGTTCGGCAGGATGAAGCCGCCGGCCGAGTTGGTGCCGCGGCTGTCGGTGACGATGGCGACCGCGCGCATGCCGGACGGCAGGATCGCCGCCATGAAGCCGCTCTCCGGGCGCACCAGCTTCTGCGCGCGGATCGGCTCGCCAGCCAGGAAGCCCGAGCGCACCGACGCGCCCACGGTCTCCTCCAGGGCCTTCGGGGTGATCTTGCGGGTCATGTAGCCGTTGGCCACGGCGCCGTCCGGCCAGGACTGCCAGCGCAGATCCGCCGCCCGGAGCACCTGGCCCATGGGCATGTCGATCGCGGCCACGAGCACGTCGGTCGTCGGCTGCGGCGGCGCCTCGGCCTTCGGCGGCGGCGGCGGCGGTGGCGGATCGCCGCCGCTCATCAGGAAGGCCGCCCCGGTCCCCGCCGCGAGGGCGATACCGAGGACGGCGAAACGGGCTGGGTTCATCGCATCGCCACGCGCCGGAGACGGCCGGATTGCCGTCCATGTCCGGAACCTGCGCGGGGATTCGTGTAATTATGGTTAAGGTATTATAACCTCTGGCGTTGTCGCCGGTCCGAAAACGGGGCGACCGGAACCGCGTCACAATCCGCAGAATCCTTCAGCTCGCGCCCGGCCTTGGCCGTGGCGCGCCGCTCGGTCGTGACCTATCGTGCCGCCGGAACCGCCTCAGAAGCGGGCACTCGGGCGAACCGGGGGGAGACATGATCAGGACAATGGGCGGCGCGGTTCTGGCGGCCGCGCTCGCGGGGACTGCGCTCGGCTCGGCACCGGCGGCCGCGCAGGGGAGCTTCTCGGACAACGCGATACGGATCGGGGTCCTCAACGACCAGTCCGGCCTCTACGCCGAGTACGGCGGCCAGGGCTCGGTCGAGGCCGCGCGGATGGCGGTGGAGGACATGGGCGGCAAGATCGGCAGCGTGCCGATCGAGATTCTCACCGCCGACCACCAGAACAAGCCCGACATCGCCTCGGCGATCGCCCGGCAGTGGTACGACCGCGACGGCGTCGACGCGATCATGGAACTGACCACCTCCTCGGTGGCGCTGGCGGTCCAGGGCCTGTCCAAGGAGAAGAAGAAGATCACCATCACCACCGGGGCCGCGACCAGCGACCTCACCGGCAAGGCCTGCACGCCCTACGGTTACCACTGGGCGTTCGACACGCGGGCGCTGGCGGTCGGCACCGGCGGCGCGCTGACGCGGGCGGGCGGCAACACGTGGTTCTTCCTCACGGCCGACTACGCCTTCGGGTCGGCGCTGGAGGCCGACACCAGCAAGGTCGTGATCGCCAACGGCGGCAAGGTGCTGGGCAGCGTCCGGCACCCGCTCTCGAACCAGGATTTCTCCTCGTTCCTGCTCCAGGCGCAGGGCTCGAAGGCGAAGGTGATCGGGCTCGCCAATGCCGGCCTCGATACCTCGAACGCGATCAAGCAGGCCGCCGAGTACGGCATCGTCGAGGGCGGCCAGAAGCTCGCGGCGCTGCTGTTCACCCTCTCGGAGGTGCACGGGCTCGGCCTCAAGGTCGCCCAGGGCCTGACGCTCACGGAGGGCTGGTACTGGGACGCCAACGACGAGACCCGCGCCTTCGGCCAGCGCTACATGAAGCGCACCGGCCGGATGCCCAACATGATCCAGGCCGGCACCTACTCGGCGGTCCTGTCCTACCTGAAGGCCGTCAAGGCCGCCGGTACCGACGAGACCGACGCGGTCAACGCCAAGCTCAAGGCGCTGCCGGTGGACGACGTCTTCGCCCATAACGGGGTCGTGCAGGCCGACGGCCTCATGGTGCACGACATGTACCTGTTCGAGGTCAAGAAGCCCGCCGAGTCGAAGGGCGAGTGGGACCTCTACAAGCTGATCTCGACCGTCCCCGGCAAGGAGGCCTTCGCCTCGCCGACCGAGAGCGGCTGCCCGCTGACGGCGGCGAAGTAGGTCTCACCCCGTCATCGCGAGCGCAGCGAAGCGACCCAGGGCAGCGCGACATCTGTTTGCGTGGCGCTGCTGGATAGCCTCGCTCCGCTCGCAAAGACGGCGGGGCCCGGATTTCCCGTCTCAGGATACGCTCTGCTCCGAGAGGGTATCACCCCGCCCAGACGCGCCGGTACAGAGCCACGATCTCGTCGGCGCTGGGCTCCACCGGGTTGTTGGCCGGGGAGCCGGAGGCCAGCGCCTGTGCCGCCATGGTGGGGAGCAGCGCCTCCCACCGGGCGGGGTCGATCCCGTATTCCTGCGGCCCCGGCACGTCGAGGTCGTCGTTCAGCGCCTCGAGCTCGGCCACCAGGGCCGACACGGCGGACCGGTCGTCGGTGTCCGGGCCGGCGATCTTCATGGCGCGGGCGCAGGCGGCGTAGCGGTCGATGGCGGCCGGGGCCGAGAAGGCCGTCACCGCCGGCAGCAGCATCGCGTTCGACAGCCCGTGCGCCACGTGGAAATGCGCGCCGATCGGCCGGCTCATGCCGTGGACCAGCGCCACGGAGGCGTTGGAGAAGGCGATGCCGGCCTGGGTTGCGCCGAGCATCATCGACTCCCGCGCCGCCCGGTCGCCCGGATCGGTCCAGACCCGGCGCAGGTTCGGGGCGATCAGCCCCATCGCCTGCAGCGCCAGCCCGTCCGAGAACAGGTTCGACTTGCGCGAGACGTAGGCCTCGATGGCGTGGGTCAGGGCGTCGATCCCGGTATCCGCCGTGAGCCGCTTGGGCTTGGTCAGCGTCAGCTCGTAATCGACCAGGGCCGCCACCGGCAGGTAGGCCAGCCCGATGCAGAGCATCTTCTCGTCCGAGGCCTCGTCGGTCACGATGGTGAAGCGGGTCGCCTCCGAGCCGGTGCCGGCGGTGGTCGGGATCGCCACGATCGGCAGGCCGGGCTCGTCCTGCTGGCGCGGTGCCTTGTAGTCGCGCATGTGGCCGCCGTGGCGGGCGAGCACCGCCACCGCCTTGGCGGTGTCCATCGGGCTGCCGCCGCCGAAGCCGACGACGCAGTCGAAATCGCCCGCCCGGAGCGCGGCGAGCGCCGCCTCCACGGAGGCGACGGTCGGGTCCGGCACGGTCTCGGAGAAGATGGTGGCCCGCGCGCCCGCCTTGGTGAGCCGCTCGAGCAGCGTGTCGGTGCGGCCGCTGCCGGCGAGGTAGGGGTCGGTGACCACGAAGGGGCGCGACAGGCCGAGCTGGCCGAGCACCTCCGGCAGGAGCCGCGAGGCGCCGGCGCCGACGCGCATCAGCCGGGGCAGGGCGATCGAGGCGACCATTCTCTTGCTTCTCCCACCCGGCGCCTGGGCTGGTCCGCCGGGACGGTGATCTTAGGACCTGCGCCCCCGGGGCGAAACTGCCGGCGCTTACACTGACGGCCCGGCGAACAGCGCGGTGGCGGCCTCCACCTCGCCGGCGATGAAGCCCGCGACCGCGCGGATATGGGCCGCCTTCCGGTGGTCCTCGTGGATGTGCATGTGGAACGAGCGGGTCAGGGACACCGCTCCGGGCAGGACCGGGACGAGCCCCGGATGGGCCGCCGCGATGAAGGCCGGCAGCACGCAGAGGCCGGCGCCGCCGAGCGTCGCGTGGACCTGGGCCAGCAGGTTGGTGGAGCGCAGCCGCGCGGAGACCGGCGGGCCCAGGGCGCCGAGATAGTTCAGCTCGCGCGTGAACAGCATGTCCTCGATGTAGCCGACGAAGGGGTGCCCCGAGAGGTCCGCCACCTCCCCGATCGGCCCGGCCCCCGCCAGGTAGGATTCGGCCGCGTAGACGAGCAGCCGGTAATCGGTCAGCCGACGCGCCACCACCCGCGCCTGCTGCGGGCCGGAGAGGCTGATGACGATGTCGGCCTCGCGCTTCGACAGGCTGAAGATCCGGGCGGTCGCCATGATCTCGACTTCCAGCCCCGGATGGCGGGCGGTGAGCCGGTGCATCCGGGGCGCGAGGAAGACGCTGCCGAACCCGTCGGGCGCGCCGATCCGCACCGTCCCCGAGACCGCCTGTGCGGCTTCCGTGGCGGCGCTGGCCGACAGGAACGCGCTCTCCATCGCCTCGGCGACGCCGAGCAGGTTCGCGCCGTGCTCCGTCAGGGCGTAGCCGAGGTTGCTGCGGTGGAACAGGCGCGCGCCCAGGCCTTCCTCGAGGGCCCGGATCCGCCGCCCGACCGTCGTGTGCTCGGTGCCGGTGCGCGCCCCGGCGGCGCTCAGCGTCCCCGTCCGCGCCACCGCCAGGAAGAAGCGGAGATCGTCCCAGTTGGGCCCCGTCCTGGCCATGACCGCACCCCGGCTGTGCATCGATGCACGACGGCTGTAAGCGCATCCGGCTTTATCGCTCAAGCGTTCCTGATAGGGTGCGCCAAAATCCAACGCCACATCACAGGGAGGCGCGCATGCGCACGATCGGGCACTACATCGGCGGCCGCAATGTCGGCGGCGAGAGCGGGCGGTTCGCCGACGTGTTCCACCCCTCGACCGGCGAGGTCCAGGCCAAGGTCGCGCTGGCCAGCAAGGCGGAACTCCGCGCCGCCGTCGAGAACGCCAAGGCGGCCCAGCCGGCCTGGGCGGCCACCAACCCGCAGAAGCGCGCCCGCGTGATGATGCGCTTCCTCGAACTCATCCGCGCCGAGAACGATTCGCTGGCCGAGCTCCTCGCCTCCGAGCACGGCAAGACCGTCCCGGACGCCAAGGGCGACATCCAGCGCGGCGTCGAGGTGGTCGAGTTCGCCTGCGGCATCCCGCACCTGCTCAAGGGCGAGTACACGGAAGGGGCAGGTCCCGGGATCGACGTCTACTCCCTGCGCCAGCCGCTCGGCGTCGTCGCCGGCATCACGCCGTTCAACTTCCCGGCCATGATCCCGCTGTGGAAATGCGCCCCGGCCATCGCCTGCGGAAACGCCTTCATCCTGAAGCCGTCCGAGCGCGACCCGAGCGTGCCGATCCGCATCGCCGAGATCTTCCTGGAGGCGGGGCTGCCGCCGGGGATCCTCAACGTCGTCAACGGCGACAAGGAAGCCGTGGATGCCATCCTCGACGACGAGGACATCAAGGCGGTGGGCTTCGTCGGCTCCTCGCACATCGCCGAGTACATCTACGTGCGCGCCGCCGAGACGGGGAAGCGCGCCCAGTGCTTCGGCGGCGCCAAGAACCACATGATCATCATGCCGGACGCCGATATGGGCCAGGCGGTCGACGCGCTGATCGGCGCCGGCTACGGCTCGGCGGGCGAGCGCTGCATGGCGATCTCGGTGGCGGTGCCGGTGGGCGAGCAGACCGCCGACCGGCTGATGGAGCGGCTGATCCCGCGGGTCGAGTCGCTCAAGATCGGTCCCTCGCACGACGGCTCGGCCGATTACGGCCCGCTCGTCACCGCCGAGGCGGTGGAGCGGGTGAAGAGCTACATCGACAAGGGCGTCGCCGAGGGCGCGCAACTCGCGGTCGACGGCCGCGGCTTCAAGCTCCAGGGCTACGAGAACGGCTTCTACATGGGCGGCTCGCTGTTCGACCGCGTGACGCCCGACATGACGATCTACAAGGAGGAGATCTTCGGCCCCGTGCTCTCGGTGGTGCGGGCCAAGGATTACGAGGAGGCGCTGGCGCTGCCCTCGACCCACCAGTACGGCAACGGTGTCGCGATCTTCACCCAGGACGGTGACGCGGCCCGCGACTTCACCGCCCGGGTCAACGTCGGCATGGTCGGCGTGAACGTGCCGATCCCGGTCCCGATCGCCTACCACACCTTCGGCGGCTGGAAGCGCTCGGGCTTCGGCGACCTGAACCAGCACGGGCCGGACTCGATCCGCTTCTACACCAAGACCAAGACCGTGACGCAGCGCTGGCCGAGTGGCATCAAGAGCGGGGCCGAGTTCTCCATCCCGACGATGCGGTAGGGCGCGGCGTTCCGAGGCGAGGTGTCGGTTCCCTGTCCACCCGAGCCGGGTTTGCCCGGCCTGGGCCCTCCGATCCGGATCGCGGGCAGGCCCGAGATCCGTCGGAGAGGGACAGGGTTGAGAGGCCGGACCTCTCCGGAAAGACCCGATCCCTCACCCCGACCCTCTCCCGCACGGGGGAGGGGGTACGTCGCGTCCTGTGGCGGCTGATGTACGAACCGCGCGGTTGGGTGACCAATGAGAGGGAGTGCCCATGCGTTTCGGGCTCGATGAGGATCGGACCGCGATCCGCGACATGGCCCTCGGCTTCGCGGCCGAGCACATCGCCCCCCACGCCCTCGACTGGGACCGCGACAAGACCTTCCCAGTCGAGACCCTGCGGGAAGCGGCCGCCCTCGGCATGGCGGGCATCTACGTCCGCGAGGATGTCGGCGGCTCCGGCCTGTCGCGCCTCGACGCCACCCTGATCTTCGAGGCGCTCAGCACCGGCTGCCCGACCGTGGCGGCGTTCCTGTCGATCCACAACATGTGCGCCTGGATGATCGACGCCTACGGCGACGACGATCAGCGCCGGCGCTGGCTGCCGTCGCTCATGGGCATGGAGCGGATCGCCAGCTACTGCCTGACCGAGCCGGGCTCCGGCTCCGACGCGGCGGCGCTCCGCACCCGCGCGGAGCGGGACGGCGACCATTATGTGCTCACCGGCGAGAAGCAGTTCATCTCCGGCGCCGGCGCCAGCGACCTCTACGTCTGCATGGTCCGCACCGGCGAGGCCGGCCCGGCGGGGATCTCGGCGATCGTGGTCGAGAAGGGCACGCCCGGCCTGTCCTTCGGGGCCGACGAGCGCAAGATGGGCTGGAACGCCCAGCCGACCCGCGCCGTGCGCTTCGACGGCTGCCGCGTGCCGGTGGAGAACCGCCTCGGCGCCGAGGGGCAGGGCTTCAAGATCGCCATGAGCGGCCTCGACGGCGGGCGCCTCAACATCGCCGCCTGCTCGCTCGGCGGCGCCCAGGCCGCCCTCGACAAGGCGCTCGCCTATATGGGCGACCGGCGCGCCTTCGGGGCGAAGCTCACCGATTTCCAGGCGCTGCAGTTCCGGCTCGCCGACATGGCGACCAGCCTGGAAGTGTCGCGCACCTTCCTGCGCCACGCGGCCTCCGCGCTCGACGCGAAGGACCCGACCGCGACTCAGCTCTGCGCCATGGCCAAGCGTCACGTCACCGACGCCGCCTTCGAGGTGGCGAACCAGGCGCTCCAGCTGCACGGCGGCTACGGCTACCTCGCCGAGTACGGCGTGGAGAAGATCGTCCGCGACCTGCGGGTGCACCAGATCCTCGAGGGGACCAACGAGATCATGCGGCTGATCATCGCCCGCGGGCTGACCGGGGGGCGCCGATGAGCGACGTGATCGTCGAGCGGGTCGGCGCCCTCGGGCGCCTGCGCCTCGACCGGCCGAAGGCCCTCAACGCCCTGACCCACGGGATGGTGGGCGAGATCGACCGGGCCCTCGACCGGTTCTCGGCCGATCCCGGCATCGCCGCGGTGCTGCTCACCGGCGAGGGCGAGCGCGGCCTCTGCGCCGGCGGTGACCTGCGCACCCTGTACGACAGCACCGACCTGGTCGCGGCCGAGAATTTCTGGCGCGATGAGTACCGGCTGGATGCGCGCATTGCCCAGTACGAAAAGCCGTTCGTGGCCGTGATGGACGGCATCACCATGGGCGGCGGCGTCGGGCTCGCCGGCCATGCCGCCCACCGGATCGTCACCGACCGCTCCCGCGTCGCCATGCCGGAGACCGGCATCGGCTACTTCCCGGATGTCGGCGGCACGTGGCTGCTGCCGCGGGCGCCGGGGGAGGTCGGTACCTATCTCGGCCTCACCGGCGCGCCGATGGGCGCCGCCGACGCGATTGCTTGCAACTTCGCCGACGCGCTCGTGCCTTCCGCGGCGCTCCCCGCCCTGATCGAGGCCCTCGCGGCGCTCCCGCCGGATGCCGGCGATGCGGGCGTGGGGGACGCGATCGCCCGCCACGCGCGGGATCCCGGTCCGGCGCCCCTGGCCGAGCATCGTGCCGTGATCGACCGCTGCTTCGCCTTCGACATGGTCGACGAGATCCTGTCGGCCCTCGACGCCGACGGCTCAGATTTCGCGGCGGCGACCCGGAAGACCCTGCTGACCAAGGCGCCGTCGAGCCTCGTCCTGACGCTGTGCCTGCTGCGCCGCGGTCGCGGCGCGCCGAACCTGGAGGCCTGCCTGGAGCGCGAGTTCCACGCCTCGCTGGCCGTCCTGGCGGAGGGGGATCTCCGCGAGGGCATCCGCGCCGCGGTGATCGACAAGGACAAGAGCCCGCGCTGGAACCCCGCGACCCTCGACGCCGTCGATCCGGCGCGGATCGCCCGCTGGCTGGAGAAGCGGGCGGAGCCGGTTTTCTCGGACGCACGGACGGGGGCGGTGTGATGACGCGTCGCTCGTTCCCACCCACACCCTCATCCTGAGGTGCCGAAGCGTAGCGTAGGCCTCGAAGGAGGGCTCCGGAAGCCGCCGTGATCCCTGGAGCCCTCCTTCGAGGCCCGCTTCGCGGTCACCTCAGGATGAGGGCGCGGTTGGGTGACGCGAGCGACAACAATCAAGGGAGAAGCAGGATGGCGCAGACCATCGGGTTCATCGGTCTCGGCAATATGGGCGGCCCCATGGCGGCCAACCTCGTGAAGGCGGGCCACGCGGTGCGCGGCTTCGATCTGGTGCCGGCCTCGCTGGAGGCGGCGCGCGCCGAGGGGATCGCGGTCGCGGGCTCGGCCCTCGAAGCGGCCGAAGGCGCGGACGTCGTGGTCACCATGCTGCCGGCCGGCCGGCACGTGGTCGAGGTCTGGACGCAGCTCGCCGGGGCCGTGCCGGCCGGCACGCTGCTGATCGATTCCTCCACGGTCGACGTCGAGAGCGCCCGCAGGGCCCACGCCCTCGCGGAGGCCCGGGGCTGCCTGTCGGTCGACGCGCCGGTCTCCGGCGGGACCGGCGGCGCGAAGGCCGGGACGCTGACCTTCATGGCCGGCGGCGCCGAAGCCGCCTTCGCCAGGGCTGAGCCCCTGTTGAAGGCGATGGGCAAGAACGTGTTCCATTGCGGCCAGGCCGGCGCCGGGCAGGCGGCCAAGATCTGCAACAACATGATCCTCGGCATCTCGATGATCGGCGTCAGCGAGGCCTTCGCGCTCGGCGAGAAGCTCGGCCTGTCGCACCAGGCGCTCTACGACGTCGCCTCGGTCTCCTCGGGCCAGTGCTGGTCGCTGACCACCTACTGCCCGGTGCCGGGCCCGGTGCCGACCTCGCCGGCCAATAGCGGCTACAAGCCGGGCTTCGCCGCCGCGCTGATGCTCAAGGACCTCCGGCTCGCCCAGGCCGCCGCCATCGCGGCGGGGGCCGCGACGCCGCTGGGCGCGGAGGCCGCGCAGATCTACGGTCTGTTCGAGGGCGCCGGCCACGGGGGAGAGGACTTTTCCGCGATCATCCGTATGCTCCGCGGGCAGGGAGGCGAGTCGTGAGCGACACGTACGAGACGATCCTGACGGAGACGCGCGGGCGCGTCTCGCTGATCACCCTCAACCGGCCGAAGGCGCTGAACGCCCTCAACGCCCAGCTCACCCGCGAGGTGATCCGGGCGGCCACCGAGGCGGATGCCGATCCGGGGATCGGCTGCCTCGTGATCACCGGCTCGGCCAAGGCCTTCGCGGCCGGCGCCGACATCAAGGAGATGCAGCACGCCACCTACGCGGAGATGTACGCGGGCGACCGCTTCGGCGACTGGGAGCGGTTCACTGGCGTGCGCACGCCGATCATCGCCGCCGTGGCGGGCTACGCGCTGGGCGGCGGCTGCGAGCTCGCCATGATGTGCGACATCATCCTGGCGGCCGACACGGCGCAGTTCGGCCAGCCCGAGATCAAGCTCGGGGTCATGCCGGGGATCGGCGGCAGCCAGCGGCTGACCCGCTTCGTCGGCAAGGCCAAGGCCATGGAGATGTGCCTGACCGGCCGGATGATGGACGCCGCCGAGGCCGAGCGCGCCGGTCTCGTCTCGCGGGTGATCGCGGCCGACCAGCTCCTCGACGAGGCCATGAAGGCGGCCGAGACGATCGCGTCCATGTCGCTGCCGATCGCCATGATGACCAAGGAGGCGGTCAATCGGTCCTACGAGACCACGCTGACCGAGGGCATCCGCTTCGAGCGGCGGGTGTTCCACGCGATGTTCGCCACCAAGGACCAGAAGGAGGGCATGGCCGCCTTCGTGGAGAAGCGGCCGCCCCGGTTCGAGAACACCTGAACGCGACCCGCCCCGGCGACGGGACGGGCAGCCAAGAGCACGATAGGGGAGGGGAACGACCATGCCGAGCTTCCGGGAGGCCCGCGACCTTCTGCTGGCCCAGCGCACCGATTACGCCGCCGCCGTCTCGTCCTTCGCGTGGCCGGACCCGGTGCCGTTCAACTGGGCGCTCGACTGGTTCGACGCCGTCCTCGCCGGCCCCGAGAGCCGCGACCGGGCCGCCCTGCGGATCGTCGAGGCCGGCAGCGGGGCCGAGCAGAGCCTCACCTTCGGCGAGCTCGCCCGCCGCTCCAACCAGGTGGCCAATCACCTGCGGCGGCTCGGCCTGACGCGCGGCGACCACCTGCTCCTGCTGCTCGGCAACGTGCCGGCCCTGTGGGAGACCATGCTGGCGGCGATGAAGCTCGGTGCCGTGGTCATCCCGGCCACCACGCTGCTCACCGCCGACGAGCTCGCCGACCGCCTCGCGCGCGGCCGCCCGCGCGCGATCGTGGCCGGGCCGGAGCAGATCGCGCGGTTCGCCGGCCTCGACACGGGCGGCGCCACCCGCCTCGTCACCGGGGCTCCGGCGGAGGGCTGGGCGGCCTACGACGACGCGTTCGGGGCGCCCGAGACCTTCGCGCCCGACGGGCCGACCGGCGCCGACGACCCGCTGCTCCTCTACTTCACCTCCGGCACCACGGCGAAGCCGAAGCTGGTGCGCCACAGCCACCGCTCCTACCCGGTGGGCGCGCTCTCGACGATGTACTGGCTCGGGCTCCAGCCGGGGGACGTGCACTGCAACGTCTCCTCGCCGGGCTGGGCGAAGCACGCGTGGTCCTCGTTCTTCGCCCCCTGGAACGCCGGGGCGACGATCCTGGTGATCAACCAGGCGCCGTTCAACGCGGCCGCGCTGCTGGCGCAGCTGGAGCGCACCGGCGCCACCACGCTCTGCGCGCCGCCGACCGTCTGGCGCATGATCATCCAGGAGGACCTGACCGGGAAACGGCTCGCCCTGCGCGAGGTCTGCGCGGCCGGCGAGCCCCTGAATCCCGAGGTGATCGAGCGCGTGAAGAGCGCCTGGGGCCTCACGATCCGCGACGGCTACGGCCAGACCGAGACCACGGCGCTCATGGCCAACACGCCGGGGCAGCCGGTGGTGCCGGGCGCCCTGGGGCGGCCCCTGCCGGGCTACCGGGTGCGCGTCCTCGACCTCGACGGCCAGCCGGCCGCGGAGGGCGAGGTCTGCCTCGAACTCGGGGCCCACCGTCCCGCCGGCCTGATGCAGGGCTACGACGACGGCCAGGGCCGCCTGTCCGGGGCGGACGGCGACCTCTACCACACCGGCGACGTCGCCTTCGTGGACGAGCAGGGCTGCTACACCTTCGTGGGCCGCGCCGACGACGTGTTCAAGTCGTCGGGCTACCGGATCAGCCCGTTCGAGCTGGAGAGCGTGCTGATCGAGCACCCGGCCGTGGCCGAGGCGGCGGTGGTGCCGGTGCCGGACCCGATGCGCCACACCATCCCGAAGGCCTACGTGTCGCTGGTCGCGGGGGCCAGCTCCGGGCCGGAGACGGCCCTCGACATCTTCCGCTTCACCAACGCCCGGCTCGCGACCTTCAAGCGCCTGCGCGGGCTCGAATTCGTCACCGACCTGCCCAAGACGATCTCGGGCAAGATCCGCCGGGTGCAGCTGCGCCGCCTCGAGCACGAGGGCGTCACCGAGGATTCGCACCGGGGCAAGGCCTACACGCAGGCGGATTTCCCCGAGCTGAAGGGCGAGGCGGAGCGCAAGCTCGACCAGACCGCGGGGTGAGCGTTTCCGCCCCGTCATCGCGAGCGCAGCGAGGCGACCCAGGGCAGCGCGACAGCGGTCGGCGTGGCGCGGCCCTGATTACTTCGCTTCGCTCGCAAAGACGGCGGCGGCGCACCTGAGAGCTCAGGTCCACGGGTCACGAACCCTCAAGGTTTCCGGTTTCCGAAGCCGAAGCCGCCGATTTACAGGGGTTCTCAAGCCTCCCGTCGACGCTGTCGCGCGTGACCGGGCCCGCACCGGCGGATCGATAAAATTGCGCGCATCCGCTTCAGCGCCGCGGAGGCTCTGCGGCGCAATCCTGTCCTCAACAACGGGGACGGGTTCGATGGGCGCGGGGCTTCTCAGGACGGTTCGGGGGATGCTGGTCGGAGCGGCGACGCTGCTCGGCCTCGCCGCCCCGGCTCAGGCGCAGACGCTGGCCAGCCTGCCCGCGGACGTGGGCGCCAAGATCCTGGGCGACGCCAAGCCGATCGCGGCCTGGGTGACGTTCTGCCAGAATTACGCGGCCGAGTGCGCGCTGGACCGGGGCGAGCCGGCCCGGATCAGCCTGACGCCCGCGACCTGGGCGACGATCGTGTCGGTGAACCGGCGGGTCAACAAGGCGGTCGAGCCGATGACCGACCAGGACCACCTGCACGTGGCCGACCGCTGGGACTTGGCCGAGGACGGCATCGGCGACTGCGAGGACTTCCAGCTGCTCAAGCGCCACATGCTGGCCGAGGCCGGGCTGCCGCGCCGGGCGATGCGCATGACCGTGGTGATCGACGAGAAGGGCGAGGGTCACGCCGTGCTGACGCTGATCACCGACCGGGGCGATCTGGTGCTCGACAACAAGACCAACGCGATCCTGCCCTGGCACAAGACCGGCTACGTGTTCATCAAGCGCGAGAGCCAGGACGCCGTCGCCTGGGTCTCCCTCGGCGGCGTCACATCCCCGGTCACGACCGCCAACCGGTGAGCGGCCTTCAGGCCGCCCGGCTCAGGGACGGCTGGGCGAGGCCCGCCACGTAGGACTCGACCCGGCCGATGAAGGCGGCGAGGTGCGGGGCGACGCCCCGGAGGCTGGCGAGGTCCCGCACGAGGATGTCCCGCGACAGCGCCCTGTCCCCCTCGCTCGGCGCGCCGGCGAGATAGGAATCGACCGCGTGTTCCGCGATGTTGATCGCGCCGGCCCGACCATCCTCGGCGAGCGCTCTGATCACCTGCTGGATGGCGGGCTGCATTGCGGGTCCTTTCTGGGCCGCGGCACCGTACGCGACGGGCTGGCCGGCTTGCTGCGCTTCGATGGGCCCGCCGCGAATCCTCCGCGCGAGCCGCCCTGAGAAGCCGGCAAAGGTGACCTGAATCAAGGCCTTCCGGAAGTGCGCAGAGCGGCTATTCGCCCAGTGCATGTGTCCTCGGCAAGCCCTGCGGATGCAACACTCCATTAAATCGGAACCGATAGGGCTCGCCGCGCGTTATCTGCTTCTGCCTGCCCCATTGTGCGTCGCACGTGGCCGTGTCACCCTCCCGTCATCATCGGGCGGCGGGGGCTTGAACCATGCGGCACGCGGATGGCGGAATCTCGTGTCAGGTGTTCGGCCCGCTGCAATGGCGCGGGTGGACGCACGCGGCGTGCCGTGCGCGGCAGGCGGCGAGTTTCGCCCTGCTGGGCACGATCCTCACCATGGGCGGCGCCACGACCCATGCCCACGCGCTGCTGGTCCTGCCGGATCAGGTGACCGCCGCCGAACCGACCGGTGCGGTGCGCGCGATCGCGGGGTGGACGGATTTCTGCGCCCGCACACCTCAGGAATGCACGGTCGACACCGCCGAGCCCGCCGCGATCCCGCTGACCGTGGCGGTGTGGCGGACGCTGCAGAGCGTCAACCGCCGGGTGAACGCGCGCATCCGGCCGATCACCGATCAGGCCCATTGGGGCGTCGTCGACCGCTGGGACTTCCCCGATGACGGGTTCGGCGATTGTGAGGATTACCAGCTGTTGAAGCGCCGAATGCTGGTGGAGCGCGGCCTGCCGCGGCGCGCCCTGCTGATGACCGTGGTGATCGACGAGACCAACGAGGGGCACGCGGTCCTGACGGTTCGGACCGACCGCGGCGACTTCATCCTCGACAACAAGACCGACGCGATCCGCTCCTGGCGGCGCACCGGCTACAACTTCATCAAGCGGGCCGGCCAGAGCGGGCCGGCCTGGGTGTCCCTGGAGGGCAAGGACGGCGCCGCGCAGGTGGCCACCGCCGAGCCCTGAGCCGGTCAGGCGCCGACCAGCATCGCCGCGAGGTCGAGGGCGACGCGGCCCGAGAGCAGGCCCCAGCCGCAGGCGATGACGGTCGCCAGCATCACGAACGGCATCGGCCGGCCCTCGATCCGCCGGCCGCGCACCGTGTTGCGCAGGATGATGAACGGCGCCGAGAAGGCCAGCATCGGCAGGGCGGCCACCGCCGGCAGGCCGCCGAGCTCCAGCAGGCTGAAGCTCGCCCGCCGCGCCGCGAACAGCTCGAAGGCGCTGGCGATCAGGCCGGACAGCGCCATCCCGATGCACAGGGTCCGGATCCACTCGAGGGCGGCGGGCGTGAAGACCATTATTCGCGCTCCTGATACAGGTTGCGCGCACTGTACTCACGCCGTTTACCGCTTGTTAAGCACGGGTCTCCGTTAGCGTTAATCCGTGCACAGGTGCGGGCCGGCGGAGCCCGGCCCGGGGCGTGGGATCGGCCGAGGCGCGGCGCCTCAGGCGTCTTCCTCGAGATCGATGTCGAGGATCGCCATCCGGAAGACGAAGGAATCGTCGCCATCCTCCTTGTCGTCGGCGATCACGCCGATCGACTCCTCGCCGATGAACACCTCGGCGGAGTCGCCGGTCTTCATCGCGGTGAGGCGGATATTGTTGTTCGCGAACTTGCGGCGCAGATAGTCCTGAAGCTTCGCGGTCTCGGCTTTGGTCACGCTGGTCGATCTCCCCTGGCGGCGCTGGCGCCGCGGATGGGCCGAGGGCTTGCCACGCCTCGGGCGGAGCGGCAAGCGCGACGGCTTCGGGTCAGATCCCGTCGCCCAGGTGGATGAACTGGTCGAGGGCGACGAGCTGGTCCATCGCCCGGGCCGGATCGTCGCAGCCGGCGGTGCCAACCACGCGCGCCGGCACGCCGACGACCGTGGTGTTCGGCGGGACCGGCCGCAGCACCACCGAGCCCGCCGCCACCCGGGCGCAGGCCCCGACCTCGATGTTGCCCAGGATCTTGGCGCCGGCGCCGATCATCACGCCGCGGCGGATCTTGGGGTGGCGGTCGCCGCGCTGCTTGCCGGTGCCGCCCAGGGTCACGGCGTGGAGGATCGACACGTCGTCCTCGATCACCGCGGTCGAGCCGACCACGAGGCCGGTCGCGTGGTCGAGAAAGACGCCCCGCCCGATCCGCGCCGCCGGGTGGATGTCGCACTGGAACACCTCCGAGACCCGGCTCTGGAGGTAGAGGGCGAGGTCGCGCCGGCCGCGGTTCCAGACGTGGTGGGCGAGGCGGTAGGCCTGGAGGGCGTGGAAGCCCTTGAAGTACAGGACCGGCTCCAGGGCGCGGAGGGTCGCCGGGTCCCGGTCGATCACCGCGCCGATATCGGCGCGGAACGCCTGTCCGATGCCCGGATCCGCTCCGATCGCCTCGTGGAAGGCGTGGGCGACGAGTTCGGCCGGCAGCGACGGGTGCCCGAGCCGGGCCGCGACCCGGTGGGAGACCGCGCCCTCCAGCGTGGTGTGGTTCAGGATCGTCGCGACGATGAAGGAGGCGAGCTGCGGCTCGGTCCGCAGGACATCCTCCGCTTCGTCCCGCAGCCGCGACCAGACCGGGTCGACGACCGCGAGGTCATGCGATGGCTGAGTGAAGGCAGGACTGGCGCTCATGGGCAGATGCTCATGTCCGAGACTTCGAATGTTCGCCTGTCGCGCGTGCGGCGAGGCTGTCCGGCGCCCGCGCGGGCGGGGCATGGGTCCCGCCGGGGCGGGAACGGGCCGCAGCGACGCCGGACCGCGGGCTCCGCCCTAGCGTGGTGCGCTGCACCGCGGCGATCAAGGGCCGACGCGGCCCGGAGGTCGCATTGGCCGCATGGCTGTCAGCGCGCCGGGCGGGTCAGTCCGCCAGCGGCACGGCCTGCCCGAACCGCGCCTCGATCGCGGCCGTCAGGCGGTCCAGCATCGCCTGGACCGGGATGTTGGAGGTGTCCACCGTGGCCGGCGCCCGGGCGTAGAGCGGCTCGCGGCTCGCCAGCACGGCGCGCAGCTCCTGCATGGCGGAGGCGTGGTCGCCCGTCGTGGCGAGGTGTCCCTGCTCGCGCACGCGGCTCATATGCTCCTCCGGGCGGGCGCGCAGCCAGATCGTGTAGAAGGCCTGGAGGAGCAGATCGTAGGTGAGCGGTTCCGCGACGATGCCGCCGCTCGTCGCGAGGATCAGCGGCCCGGGATGCTCGGTGAGGCGCCGCAGGGCTGCCTGCTCCAGCCGGCGGTAGCCTTCCTGGCCGTAGATCGCGAAGATCTCCTGGACCGAGAGCGCGTTCTCGCGCTCGATCTCGGCGTTGAGTTCCACGAAGGTCCAGCCCAGCCGCTCGGCCGCGAGCTTGCCGAGGGTCGACTTGCCGGCGCCGCGCAGGCCGATCAGCGCCACCCGCGGCCGGTTGCTCGATTCGGGCCGGCTGCCGCCGGACAGGGCCTCCTTGGCGGCAGCGACCTGGGCCGGGCTCGCCTGGGCCAGGAGGTCGCGCACCACCGGCCAGTCGGGCAGAGCGTCGTTGCCGGTGATCAGGTCGTCCAGCCGCACGCCCATGGCGTTGGCCACCCGCCGCAGCAGGATGATCGAGACGTTGCCCTGGCCGCCCTCCAGCTGCGCGATGTAGCGCTCGGACAGGCCCGAGGTCTGCGACAGGACCTTGCGCGACAGCCCGCGCACGGTGCGCGCGTGCCTGACGCGGCGCCCGAGGTCCGTGAGAAAGAGTGATTCCTGTTCCACCACGCCGGTCATGGCGCCGTCCGCTTTCCTGCCAGCTCGAAAGCAGAGTCCGTGCCCTGCATGCCTGCCGCTTCGAGATCCATCGCGCTTTGGCGTTCCGCCGGACAGGAGGCTGCCCGAACGTGCGCGCGTAGACCGGCGTTTCCTGCCCTGAGAAGTGTCGTGCGCCACCCGCGTACGGCCGCTATCCTGCGGCGCCGGTCCGTACCGTACCGATCCAAACCCGTTGCTGGCGTGGCGCCTATGTGTTGCGGATCGGTCCGATGGTCAAGCCTTGGGCATGATCCTTGTGTGGGCAGAAGGCCCGGTCGGGCTGCCGTTCCCCGCTGCGCGTCCGGCTCGGGGCGGGCGCGCTACTCGACCGGCAGGGCCGTGGCCTCGCGCACCGGCGCGGCCGCCGGCNGCCGCCGGGTCGATGGACAGGCTGTCGAGCTGGACCGTCGCGCCGGCCAGGGCGGCGGGCCGGCGCGGCGGCAGCGGGACCTCGACGGTCTCGGTTGGAACCTCCGCCACCGCGGCCGCGGTGGGCGCGTAGGCCAGGGCGGCGGCCGCGGGGTTGTTCCGGGTATCGGCGGCGCCGCCGCCGAACAGGCTCGCCAGGGCGCTGGCCGACGCCGCCACGGGCGCCACCACCGAGGCGACCTCCGTGGAGATGCCCTGGCGCTTGGCCGCGTAATAGTAGCCGCGGTTGTAGTACTGGTAGGCTTGGCTGACGTTGCCCTTGGCCGTGCGGTAGGCGCCGGCCAGATAGGCCACGCCGTAGCGCAGGTTGGTCTCCGGATCGTACAGGCCGGCGGCGTCGCCGGTGTAGCCCAGGCTGCGCGCCGTCGCGTGCTTGATCTGCATGAGACCGAGGGCGCTGCCGCCCTTGGCGCGCGGGTTGTAGTTGCTCTCGCGCTTCACCACGGCGTGCACGAAGCTCGCCGGAACGCCGTTCGCCTTCGCCTGCTGCTCGATCAACGCGTCGATATTATCGCGCGCGCCCTGCCCGAAGGCGGCGGCGGGCGCGACCGCGAGGACGGCGGCCAGGATGAGGCGATGCATTCCGAGACCCGGTGCTGCTTGTTCTGTGGTCAAGCTAGGTCACGGGGAAATGAGGCCGGAAAGCGGCCCCGGTTCGGCAGCCTGTGGGCGGCCGGAGCGGCAGGTCCGTTTGTGATCCGCGCGCCACAGGGTCCGGCGGCGCCGCGGCGGCCCGCGACGCCGCGATGGGGCTCGCGGACGCGGTCGCCCGATCAGGGAAGGAGGAAGCGCTCGACCGCGTGGGCGAACCCGTCGGCGTCGTTGCTGTCCGTGACCGCGCTCGCCGACGCCTGCACGCTCGCCTCGGCATTGCCCATCGCCACGGAGTAACCGCTCTGCGCGAACATCGGGCGATCGTTCCCGGCATCGCCGAAGGTGGCGATTCGCTCGGGCGGGATGGCGAGATGCGCGCTCATCCAGGCGACGAACCGCCCCTTGTCGAGATCGGGGGGCGTGACGTCGAGGTAGTATCTCTGCGAGCGGTGGACGGTGGCCCGGCCGGCCAGGGCCGCCGCGATCCGCGTTTCGCAGGCCGCGAGATGGGCGTGATCGCGGCTGACGCCGACGATCTTGGCGGCCGATCCCATGAGCGTGCCGAGATCGGCGACGGTCCGGGGCTCCGCGCCGATCGTGCGGCGCTCCAGGTCGGTGTAGGGGCCGTCCGGATCGCGCAGGCACCATGCGCCGTCGGCGAAGACCCAGACATCCAGCCCCTCGGCCAGGAGCCGGTCGAGGGCCGCCCGGGCCGCCGCCTTGGGGATGGTCCGCTCCTCGATGATGGAGAGATCCGGCCGGACGACGCTCGCGCCGTTGAACGCCCCCATCGGCAGGTCGAGCCCGAGTTCCGCGACGAGAGTCCGCAACCCGATCGGCGGCCGCGCCGAGGCGATGCTGAAGCCGATCCCGGCCGCGCGCAGGCGGCGCACGGCCGCCACCGTCGCCTCGGTCAGGCGCTTGTCGCCGGTCACCAGGGTGCCGTCGACGTCCGAGATCACCAGCGCGATCCCCGCGGCCTTGCCGGTTCCTGCCGTCATCGCCTCATTCCCCGCCCGCATCCCGGCGCGCCGCGGCGGCGAGCGCCGCCACGACCCGGTCGGCAATCGCTTCGGGCGGCTCGAGGATCCCGACGGTGATCGGGTGCTCGTCGGGCCCCGGGACCTCGAGGGTCGCGAACTGGCTGTCCAAGAGGTGCGGCGACATGAAGTGGCCCTGCCGCTCCGCGAGGCGCCGCGCGATCAGCGCCCTGTCGCCGCTCAGGTAGACCAGCCGGACCCGCCGGCTGCCCCGGGTGAGGACGTCCCGGTACGCCCGGCGGAGCGCTGAGCAGACCACCACGCCGGACTCGCCCGCGTCGAGGCGCTGCTGGATCCAGGTCGCGATCCGGGCCAGCCAGGGCGCGCGATCCGTGTCGTCGAGAGCGTGGCCCGCATGCATCTTCGCCACGTGCTCCGGCGTGTGGAAGCTGTCGCCGTCCACGAAGATCCAGCCCAGCCGCTCGGCGATCAGCGCCGCCACGGTGCTCTTGCCGGAACCCGAGACGCCCATGACCACGAGAACCTGACCGGCGGCCGCCGTTCCGACAACGGGCGCCGGCTCTGATTGGGACGTCATCCGAACCACCTTCGGCTCCGACGCGCGCGGGGGCGCTGCACGTCACATCAATAGGAGCGGGGGCGCGGAAAGGAAGATCGCCGGGGCGCGACGGGGCCGCGATGTCCGCAGGAACCGCGGCACCTTCGGGTGCGTTCACCCCTCGGAACGCGAACATTTAGGGAACATGAGCCACATGGCCACCACGACCGCGAAGGCGACGCCGAAGGCCGACCGGGATACCGGATCGCAGCAGGACTCCCGGGAGAACCCGAAGACCGACCCGAAGGACGTGTCGAACCAGATCAAGGATCCGGACCAGTGGACGACCGGGGGGGAGCCGATGACCGGCGCGCAGGCCTCCTACCTGAAGACGCTCTCGGAGGAGGCCAAGGAGCCGGCGGCGTTCGATCCCGAACTCGACAAGGCCGAGGCCTCGAAGCGGATCGACGACCTTCGCCACAAGGCCGGTCACGCCTGAGCCGCGACGGGCGCGCCCGTTCCGGTACGTATCGGGGCGGTGCATATCCCGCCCCGGAATCGATCCGGTCCCGTGTTTCGAACACTTCGTTAAGCCGACGGCAATGGCGTGCGGGTATCTGCCGTCGGAGCGCGTGCGGCCGCGCGGGCAGCGGGACTGGAAGGCGCGTTCGACCATGGGTGAGCCGGGGGGCGGCGGAGCGGGGCGGCGCGCAGGGCGATCCCGGGCGGCGTCCGGCCCGACGGATTGGATCCGTGCCGAGGTATCGCGGTTCGTCCGCGACGTCCGGGGCTCCACGGCGACCGAGTACGCCCTGCTCGGCGGCCTGATCTTCCTCGTCGCCGTCGGCAGCATCCGCTACTACGTGTCCCGCGTCAGCGCCGTCTACGGCGACATCACGGCGGCGGTGACCCAGGGCCAGTGAGCGGGTCGCGCCTCCGGATCGGCCACTCTGTCGCCGCCGATAACGTCCCGATCTGTGTCCCGATATTTCGGCCGCGCGCTCGACGCCCGGCCTTTGTCGTTCCTGTGCCCCGAAAAAGCTGTGCTTAACGAGGATGACTTAGCAGTCTCGGCCGTGGCGGGCGGAGTGTGGCTCACCCGCTACGGACACCTGGGCTGCTATGGGCTAGGCACGGGCTCGGCAATACCGATGGGCAACATCTGGATGCGCAAACTTCCCCACGTCCTGCTCGCCGTCACGGCGATGTCGGGCTGCACGTACCTGCCCGCGGCGGGTCCGACGGCGAGCGCGATCCAGGCCGGGGCTGAGGTCGCCACGGCCGACGGCGGCCTGCTCGCCCGCTACGAGATCGTCGACGTCACCCCCTCCGTGGTCGAGGCCCTGCGCGGCCGGCCGCTCGACAGCCTGCTCGCCTCCTTCGGCGATCACCGCCCCTCCTCCGAGCCGGTCATCGGCGTCGGCGACATGGTCTCGGTCTCCATCTGGGAGGCCGGATCCGGCGGCCTGTTCTCCGGGCCCCTCGTCGCCGACCGCTTCTCCGCCGGCTCCAAGTCCGCCCTCATCCCCGAGCAGCCGGTCGGGCGCGACGGCGCCATCTCGGTGCCCTATGCCGGCCGCATCAAGGTCGCCGGCCGCCGCACCCAGGACGTCCAGGCGCTCATCGAGAACGAGCTCGCCGGCAAGGCCATCCAGCCCCAGGTGCTGGTCTCGGTCACCCGCCCGATCTCCCAGGCCGTGACCGTCACCGGCGAGGGCGCGGCCGGCGCCCGCCTGCCGCTCTCCGGCCACGGCGACCGCATCCTCGACGTCATCGCCGCCGCCGGCGGCAACCGCGCCCCGGTCAACGAGACCTTCGTGCGGCTCTCGCGCGGCTCGGTGACCGCGACCGTGCCGCTGACCACGGTAGTGTCGAACCCTAAGGAGAACATCTACCTGCGTCCCAACGACGTGCTCACCCTGGTGCGCGACCCGCAGACCTTCATCGCGGTGGGCGCGCTGGGCAACAGCACCGAGCTGCCGTTCCAGGCCGACGGCATCACGCTGGCGCAGGCGCTGGCCAAGGCGCGCGGCCTGTCGGACTTCGCCGCCGACCCGGCCGGCACGTTCATCTTCCGGTTCGAGCCGGCCAGCGTGGTGCGGCGGCTCGCCCCGGGCTCGAAGCTCCTGGGCACGCCGCTGGTGCCGGTGGTCTACCGGATCGACATGCGCGACCCCAACAGCCTGTTCGTGTCCCAGGCGTTCCGCATGCGCAACCGCGACCTGATCTACGTGTCGAACGCGCCCTTCACCGAGGTCCAGAAGGTGCTCACCGCCTTCAACGGCGTCACCGGACCGGTCGCCTCCGCCGCGACGGCCTACGCCTACGCCAAGTAGGCGCCCCGTCGCCGAGAGGACCGCCGCGGAAAAAAATCGCGTTTCGCCGCGTCCTCGCGTATGGGCACTGCGTGCGGGGCGGGATCGAGGCTACGGAGCCGCATCCGCCGTCGCGCCGACGTGTCGCGCAAGGATGCCCAGAAGAGCCCGATGAAGATCGGACGTTTCGTCCCCGCCCGCGGGCCGCTCCGGCCCGCGCTGATCGCCCTGAGCCTGTGTCTCGCGCTCCTGCCGGCCACCCGCGCGGCGGCCGACGTGGTGATCGGCGTGGCGGTTCCGCGGTCGGGCCCCTACGTGGCGGTCGGCGAGCAGGTGCTGCGCGGCGTCGAGACCGCGGCCCGGGACGCCAACGCCATGGGCGGCCTCGACGGCCAGCCCGTGACCCTCGACGTGCAGGACGATGCCTGCGACTCGAACACCGCGACGGCGGTGGCGAACCACTTCGTCCGGTCCAATGTCCGGCTCGTCGTCGGCCACGTCTGCTCGAACGCCTCCATCGCGGCCTCCGACATCTACGCCCAGAACGGGGTGGTGATGATCACCGCGGCCTCGGTGGCGGCCCGGCTCACCGACCGGGGGCTGCCGAACATCTTCCGGGTCTGCGGCCGCGACGACGATCAGGCTCGCCTGTCCGCCGCCGTGCTGGCCGAGCGGTTCCGCGACCGGAAGATCGCGCTGATCCAGGACCAGACGCCGGCGGCCCGCAGCCTCGCCGCCGCCACCAAGGACAACCTCAACCGCATCGGCGTGAACGAGGCGCTGTTCCTGTCGTTCTCGCCGAGCGACGCCGACGACGCCGCCCTGGCCGACCGCCTGAAGGGCGCGGGCATCGAGGTCGTCTACTACGGCGGGGACGCCGCCGAGATGGGCCGCCTCGTGAAGATCGCGGCGGATCGGGGCTTCCGTCCGCAATGGTTCGGCACCTCGGCCATCGCCACGCCGGACTTCGCCAAGATCGCCGGGCCGGCGAGCAACGGCGTGCTGATGACCTTCTACCTCGACCCGAGCCGGCAGCCCGCCGCCGCGGCCGTCGTGAAGGCCTTCAAGGCCGAGGGCGTCGATCCCACCGGCTCGACGATCTACGGGTATGCCGCCATGCAGGCCCTGGTGGCGGCCGGCAACTTCGCCCACTCCACCGAGCCGAAACCGATCGCGCAGGCTTTGCACACCGAGCGCTTCGATCTCGTGCTCGGCACCGTCGGCTTCGATTCCAAGGGCGACGTCACCGCCCAGGGCTACGTGCTCTACGTGTGGAAGGACGGGAGCTTCACGCCGGCCGGGAAGTGAGCGGCGCGGGCGCTCACAGCGCCAGCGCGGCCTCGACCTCCGCGCCGCGCCCCAGCCCGCGCAGCAGCTCGGCGAGATGGGGGCGGGCCCGCAATTGCAGGGCGTGCAGCCGCCGCACCGCCGCGCTGAGCTCCCCATCGCGCCGCAGCATCGTGTCGGCGAAGCCGACCATGCGCGCGTTCGGCCAGGCCGGCTCGCGCAGGGCGTGAAGACGCTCCACCAGGTCAGCGGCGGGCGCCTCGGGCTCGGCCTGCGCGAACAGGGTCAGCAGCGCCGCGGTGGAGCGCGACAGGCCGTAATGGCAGTGGACCAGGAGATGGCCGGCGCCGTCGAGCGCCCGGCCGAACTCGAGGATGGCCGCGACGTGCTCCGGCTCGGGCGGGACGAGGCCCTCGCCCGGGCCGAGGCAGTCGTGGAAATGCAGGGTCGTGCGGGCGTGGGCGCCGTAGGCGGTGAAGGCCTCCGGCTCCGGCGTGCCGGGATCGAGCAGCGACAGGACGTGACTCACGCCGCGCGCGCCGTGGCCGGCCAGCTCCTCCAGGCCGCAGACGGTGTGCAGGGTGACGGCGGGCTCGGTTCGCATCCGGGGCGCCTAGCACGGGCGAAGGCCGGATTCGAGGCGCCACGGAACTGCCCCGGCGCCCGCGGCATTCGAGAACCGGCACGGACGTGCTACCTGCGATCCCCGATCCGGCCCGGCCGGGCCGGACCTGCTCGGACGAGATGCCGTTGGACGAACCTCACCTCGCGCGAACCTCCTCGGCCGGGACGCGGCGCCGCAGCGTGCTGACCGCCGGTCTCGGCGCGGCCGCGGCGCTGACCGGCCCGCTCGCCGCGCCGGCCCGGGCCGAGTCCGCCCCGGAGCTGCGCTGGCGCCTGTCCTCCGCCTACGCCAAGACGCTCGACATCCTGTACGGCGCCCCGGAGGCGCTCAGCCGGATCGTCGCGGAGGCCACCGACGGGCGCTTCCAGATCCAGGTCCAGGGTCCCGGTGAGCCGGTTCCGGCCGAGGGCCTGCTCGACGCCGTGGCCGCCGGCACCGTCGAGATGGGCCACGGTCCGGCGACCCTCGGCATGGCCAAGGATCCGACCTTCGCGCTGGCCACCGCGGTGCCCTTCGGCCTCAACGCCCGGGGCGCCGCCGCGTGGTGGCAGGCGGGGGGCGCCGCCGAATTGTTCGCCGAGGTCTTCGCCAAGGCCGGCCTGGTCTGCCTGCCGGGCGGCAATACCGGGGCGCAGATGGGCGGCTGGTTCCGCCGCGAGATCAAGAGCGTCGCCGACCTGCAGGGGCTGAAGTTCCGGATCGGCGGCATGGGCGGCCAAGTGCTCGCCAAGTTCGGCGTCCAGCCGCAGGCGGTGCCGGGCCCCGAGATCTACGCGGCCCTGGAGAGCAAGAAGCTCGACGCCGCCGAGTGGATCGGCCCCTACGACGACGAGCGGCTGGGCCTGCAGAAGGTCGCGCCGATCTACCATTATCCCGGCTTCTGGGAGGGCGGCGCCCTGCTGCACTTCTGGTTCAACGCTGAGAAGTGGAAGGCCCTGCCGAAATCCTACCAGGGGATCCTCCGGGCCGCGGCCGCCGAGGTCGGCGCCGACGTCCAGGCCAAGTACGACGCCCGCAACCCGCAGGCCCTGCGCCGGCTGGTGGCCGGGGGCGCGCAGCTGCGGCCTTTCCCCCAGGACGTCATGGAGGCCGCCCTCAAGAACGCCAACGACGTCTACGCCGAGATGGCCGCCAAGAACGCCGATTTCCGCCGCGTCTACGAGGCGATGCGCACCTTCCGCAACGAGGAGTACCTCTGGTTCCAGGTGGCGGAGTACACCTACGACAACTTCATGATCCGCGCGCGGGCGCGGGGCTGAAGCGCGCCGCCACGGGGACGGTCCGGCGCCGCGGCGCGTCGAAAGTGGGGACGCCGGGGCCGTGCCCGATTGCAACGCGGCCGGGAACGGCACTAGCGTCCGGCACGACACCGGCGAGGGAGGGCTGCATGTTCGGGACGCTGCGGGTCGGATTGGCGCTGCTCGGGGCGGCCCTGCCCCTCCAGGCCTTCGCACAGTCGGCCGCCAACCTGACGGCCCTGCGCGGGCTGGTCCCGGTGGCCCGGCTCCAGACCACGCCCGACGGCAGGGCGGCGCTCGACGCGAACCTGCGGGTCACGGGCGACATCCAGACCGGCGAGCTCAAGCAGCCGACGCTCCTGCCGTTCCCCGAGCAGCAGCAGCTCGCCCTGCGGGACTGCTTCATCACCGACGGCAACGCCGCCAACCTCGCCGACGGCCTCGGGACCGCGCTCGCCCAGGCCTACCACGCCAAGGCGAGCTACAGCGACTACAAGACCTTCACCAGCATCGCGCCGGCGGTCGCCAACCTGATCGGCTACACCAACAACGTGACCAAGTCGGATTCGAATTCCGGCAAGTACTTCTTCGCCAACGCCACGACGAACGGCAAGCATCCGGTCTCGGACGAGGCCGCCGCGATCCTGTCGAACGGGGGCGTCACCGACGTGTTCGGCAAGGCCTATGACCGGCCGGCCGGGAGCCCCGGGGCCGACCGCTACGGCAATTCGCGGCCGTTCCAGACCCTGCCGCGCCTGCGGGCCTATCGCGGCAAGGACTATTTCGGCGACCCGTCCCACAGCCTCGACTGGCTGCGCGGCCCCTCGCAGGACCTCGTGAACAGCCCGTCCTACCCGAGCGGGCACACCACCTACGGCTACACCGAGTCCATGGTGCTCGCGCTCCTCGTGCCAGAGCGCTACCAGCAGATGGTCGCCCGCGCCGCCGAGTACGGCAACGACCGGATCATCGTCGGGGCGCACTACGCCATGGACGTGCTGGGCGGCCGGGCGACCTCGCTGCACGCCCTTGCGCACCTGCTCGCCAACGATCCGGCCTATGTCGGCCAGATCCGGAAGAACCCGGCCGTCCTCGACAAGGCGTCCGCCGAGGCCGACAAGACGGTGGGCGTCACGGATTACCGGGCGCTCCTGACGGAGGCCCGCGCCGCGATGACCGAGGCGCTGAAGGCCGGCTGCGGCGACGCCGTGGCGGCCTGCGCGGCGAAGGACACGGGCCGGTTCAAGGACGCCGCCGCCAACGCGGCCTTCTACGCGGCGACCCAGACCTACGACCTGCCCGTGGTGCACCCGGACACAGCCGGCCGGCGGGAGGATGTCGGCAAGGTCGCGCCGGAGGCCGGCCACCTGCTCACCGCGGCCTTCCCGGCACTGACGCTGGACGAGGCCAACGCGATCCTCACCGAGACGCAGGGCCCCGGCGGCGGCTTCCTCGACGACGGCTCGGAATTTGGCGTCTACTCGCGCCTGGACCTCTACACGGCGGCCGGCAAGGCCGCCGCGCTGGCGGCCGGCCGCGCGGGAGCCAGCGCGACGCGCTGATACGCCCTTGCCGGGCGGATCGCGGCCGGAACGGATCGCCCGCGGAGGACCCTGTCGGCCCGGCGGAGCGCGAGGCCGAAGCTCGCCGTCACCGGAAGCTCGGCCGGGATGAGCGCGCGGCGGTGCCGGCGGGCGCGGAGCCGCTCGACACGCGCGGCCGTCGCGCCGCAGTCCCGGGCTACGACGCAGCTTCCTCGCGGCCGCTCTCACGTCGTCGGGCGAGGCGGGCGGCTCGGGCCCGCGCATCGTCCGGACAGAAAAAAGGCCACTCCCGAAGGAGCGGCCCGAAGTCTAGGGAGGAAACGCCCAAGAAGGGCTGCGAGAGGGCGACGCCATCGCCTTCCCGCGCTGCACAATCTGCGCTCCTGGCCGGAAAATTCAAGAGCATCAGGACAGCAGGGCTGTCCTTTCGTGCGCCCGCGCACGTATCGCCGCGGCCCTGTGGTGAAAATGTCGCAGACCGTCGGCCGCGATCGAAACCTGCATTGCGTCGGCCAGCCCCGATCGATCGCCGCGCAAGTCGCTGATGAAGCGGTGTTTTGGCGGATCGAACCGGGGTTCGGCCAGAGGGTTCGACTGCGGCTTTTCATCCGCCCCGATCGGACGGACGAAATTCCCGCCCGCTCTACCTTCTCCAGCCAAGGTTCCGGCGCGACGCGCCAAGCAAGGGGCAGGTGAGTATGGCGATCCAGGGTGAGCGGATCCGGATCCTCAACGATGTCGAGCCGCGCGCAGACGGCGCCTACGTCCTGTATCTCCTGCAGCAGGCCAACCGGGCGACGTTCAACCCGGCCCTCGAACTCGCGATCGAGGAGGCGAATCGGCTCGATCTGCCGGTGGTCGCCTGCTTCGGCCTGCTCGACGGCGCCAGCGGCTTTCCCGAGGCCAATGCCCGGCACTATGCCTTCCTGTTGCAGGGGCTCGCGGACGCGAAGGCGGGCCTGGAGCGGCGCGGGATCGGTTTCGTCATGCGGAAGTGCTCGCCCGCGCGGATCGCCATCGACCTCGCCGAGGATGCCGCGCTCCTCGTGCTCGACCGCGGCTACCTCGCGATCCAGAAGGGCTGGTACCGGGAGATCGCCGGGGCGGTGAGGACGCGGATCGTCCAGGTCGAGGGCGACGTCGTCGTCCCGGTAGAGACGGCCTCGCCGAAGCACGAATACGCCGCCCGGACGCTGCGGCCGAAGCTGAACCGGCTGTGGGATCCGTTCCTCGCGGCGCTGGAGCCCCGCAAGGTGAAGCACGCGGCCGATCGCCTGGCGCTGACGAGCGCGATCGACGTCTCCGATCCGGAGGCGGTGCTCGCCGGGATGAGCCTCGACCGGGCGGTCAGACCGGTGAAGCGCTTCGTTGGCGGCGAGACGCAGGCCCGCAGGCGCCTGAAGGCGTTCCTGACGGACGGGTTCTCGGGTTACGGCGCGGGGCGCAACATGCCGGAGGCGGCCGCCGCCTCGCATATGAGCCCGTACCTGCATTTCGGACAGATCTCGCCGGTGGAGATCGCCCTGGCGGTGCGGGAGGCCGGGACCGGCGATTCCGACGACCGCGGCGCCTACCTGGAGGAGCTGATCGTCCGGCGCGAGCTGGCCATGAACCACGTCTACTACACGGAGGGCTACGACGATTACGGCAGGGCCGTCCCGGACTGGGCGCGCAAGACCCTGGCCGAGCACGCGAGGGACGAGCGCCCTCACGCCTACTCGGAGGAGCAGCTCGCCGCCGGGGAGACCCACGACCGCTACTGGAACGCCGCGATGCGCGAGATGCGCGAGACCGGCTACATGCACAACCAGCTGCGGATGTACTGGGGCAAGAAGATCCTCGAATGGTCCCCGTCGCCCGAGGAGGGCTTCGCCCGGACGCTGCGCCTGAACAACCGGTACTTCCTCGACGGGCGCGACCCGAATTCCTTCACCAACGTTGCCTGGGTCTACGGCCTGCACGACCGGCCGTGGCAGAAGCGCAAGATCTTCGGCACGGTGCGCTATCAGAGCGAGAACTCGCTCAAGAAGTTCGACGCCAAGGCCTATGTGCGGGCGGTCGAGCAACTCTGCGCCGCCGAGGGCTGAGGCCGGCCGCGGAAGCATCCTTGTAATCGTATCGCAATGATCCTGCCGGGGCGGCGGCGTATTGCGCCGCTTGTGTCTGCCGGTGCGCGGGCATCGCACGCGCACAGCTTTGTGAGGAAACGCTCCCACCGCCTCGGATGTTTCGAGCACACTTCCGGCCGACCACAACGGGCCGGATATCGTCCGGTGACATCTCGGCTCGTCCGGGGCCGGATCATCGCTCTGCTCGCGACTGAAAGGAGGACGACGATGCGGATGAAGCTTGCAGGCGCAGCACTCCTCGCGCTCGGCACCTTGACCGCCACGGCCGGTGCGGCGGAGGCCGCCCAGGGCTGCGGCCCGGGCTTCCACCGGGGCTGGTACGGCTGGTGCAAGCCGAACTGGCGGCCCTACGCCTACCGCCCGGTCTAGTACGCGCGGCCGGTGGTCTACGGCTGGCACCGCCCCTGGGGCTGGCACCACCGCTGGGGCTGGCATCACGCGGGCTGGCACCGCCCCTGGGGCTGGCACCATCACGGGGGCTGGCACCGGGCCGCTTGGCGCTACGGATGGTGATCGGGTGATGGGCGGGGCCGGCGCGCAGGTGCCGGCCCGCCTCCGCCCGGTCTCCGCCCGGCGGTTTTCCGCCCCCGCCCCCGGCAGTCCCGCGGAGGCAGTCTTTCCTTGACCGTTGCGCTATAGCGTCCGCTCTGACTGCGCGGACGAGGTGCTCTTTCATGGTCGAGAAGCGGGACGACGTGCGGGAAACGACGGCTGCCCCGCCCCCGCAACGGTCGCGCTACCGCCGCTCGATCATGCGCCTGCGGTCGGCCTCGATGGAGGCCTATCCGCTCTGGCGCGGGCGGCTGCTCTTCCTCGTGGGCGGCGTCGGCGTCGGCCTCGCCGCCGTGCTGATGGCCAAGGGCGCCGACCTCGCGCAGGACGGGTTCCGGCGGCTCACCGCGCCGTCGCCCCTGATCGCGCTGGTGCTGACGCCGGCGGGTTTCGCCCTCGCGGCGCTTCTGGCCCGCACGGTCTTTCCGAACTCGCAGGGCTCGGGCATCCCGCAGGTGATCGCCGCCCGGCACGCCCGGGACAACGGCTTTCGCTATTCCCTGATCTCGCCGCGGGTGGCCTTCGGCAAGGTGCTGGTCCTGTTCCTGGGGCTGTTCTGCGGTGCCTCGGCGGGCCGCGAGGGGCCGACCGTGCAGGTCGGTGCGGCCATCATGGCCGCCTTCGGGCGCCTGACCCCGGAGCGCCTGCCCGGTCTCCTCCTCGCGGGCGGCGCCGCCGGTGTCGCGGCGGCCTTCAACACGCCCCTCGCCGGCATCGTGTTCGGCATCGAGGAGCTGGGACGCGCCTACGAGGCGCGCTCCTCGGGCCTGATCGTGGCCGGGATCGTGGCCGCGGGCCTGACCTCGCTCGGCCTCCTCGGCAACTACACCTATTTCGGGACGACCGACGCCGCCCTGCCGCTGGCCGCCGGCTGGGTCGTGCCGCTGGTCGCCGTGGTCGGAGGTCTGGCGGGCGGCCTGTTCAGCCGCCTCGTGATCCTGTTCGCCCGCGGCCTGCCCGGCACGGCCGGGCAGCTGATCCGGAAGCGGCCCGTCGTGTTCGCGGCGGCCTGCGGTCTGTGCGTCGCCCTGTGTGGCCTCGCCTCCGGGGGCGCGGCCTACGGCACCGGCTACGAGGAGGCCAAGGCCATCCTCCACGGCGACGCGGCGGCCGGCTGGACCTACGCGCCCCTGAAATTCGCCGCCACCGTGCTGAGCTCGATCAGCGGCATTCCGGGCGGCCTGTTCGCGCCGTCCCTGGCGGTCGGGGCCGGCCTCGGCGGCACGGTCCACGGCCTCCTGCCGGGCATGCCCGTGGGCGCCGTCGTGCTGATCGGGATGGTGGCCTACCTGACGGGCGTGCTGCAGGCGCCGATCACCAGCTTCGTCATCGTCACCGAGATGACCCAGAACCACGCGATGGTGATCCCCCTGATGGTCGCGGCCCTGCTGGCCGACGCGGCCTCCAAGGCGGTCTGCCGGGGCGGCCTCTACCACACCCTGGCGGAGATCATGCTGGAACGCGCCGATGTGCCGGCGCAGCCCGTGGCGAAGACCGGCTGACGGCGCCGCAACCCGCGCGACCGAGCGCGGGTAAGAATAAAAGCGGACCGGGCCGGGATTCGCGGAACGGTCTCGCTTGGCGTCGGTTGAGGCAGCAGCATCAGGCCCCGCGCCGGGGCGCAGCCGGAGTGACGCCATGACCCTTCTGAAATGGGCCCTCATCTGCTTCGTGATCTCGCTGATCGCCGGCGGTCTCGGCTTCACCGGCATCGCCTCCGGCGCCGGCTCGCTGGCCCGCATCCTGTTCGGCCTGTTCCTGCTCATCGCCATCGTGATCGTCGTCATCGCCTTCGCGGTCGGCCAGGCGGTGTTCTGAGTCCGGCGCGGTGCGCGGCACGGTCTGCCTCGTCACCGGGGCGACCGGCGGCATCGGCTACGAGACGGCCCTCGGCCTCGCGCGCCTCGGCGCGCGGGTCGCCATCGTCGGCCGCGACGCCGGGAAGCTGCAGGCCTGCGCCGAGCGGCTGCGCGACGCTGTGCCCGGGGCCGCCGTGGATCCGCACCGTGCGGATCTGTCGGCGCAGGCCGAGATCCGCCGTCTGGCCGAGACCCTGCGGACGGCCTATCCACGCCTCGACGTGCTGGTGAACAATGCCGGTGCGATCTTCGACCGGCGCACGCTGACCGTCGACGGGATCGAGCGCACCTGGGCACTCGACCATCTCGGCTACGTGCTCCTGACCCTCGAGCTCCTCGACACCCTGAAGGGCGCGGCGGCGGCGGGCGGCAAGCCGCGGATCGTCAACGTCGCCTCGGCAGCCCATTACCGCGGGCATATCGACTTCGACGACATCGAGGGCGCCCGGCGCTACCGCGCCATGGGCGCCTATGCCCAGGCCAAGCTCGGCAACGTGCTGTTCACCTACGCGCTGGCCCGACGCCTGCGCGACAGCGGCATCACGGCGAACGCCGTCCACCCGGGCGTGGTCAACACCGGCTTCGCCAGGAATACCGGCGGCCTGCTCGGTGCGGCCTGGGCGCTGATGCGGCCGTTCCTGATCACGCCCGAGAAGGGCGCGCGGACATCCCTCCGCGCGGCCAGCGCCCCGGACCTCGACGGCGTGACCGGCCGGTACTTCTCCCACGGTCGGCCGAAGGTCTCCTCGGCCGAGAGCCGCGACGAGGCCGTCCAGGAGCGGCTCTGGGCGCTGAGCCTCCGGCAGGTGGGCCGGAGCGGCTGAAAACCCCGACCCTTCGCGGCCCCGGTCTCAGGCGGCCGGCGGGTCGAGCAGGACCCAGAGGCGCACGATCCTGCCGTCCACGACTTCGGCAACGTCGGTCCCGGTGATGGCGACCGGACCGCCCTCCGGGCCGGCTTCCCAGCGCAGAGATCCCAGGCCGTGGTGCCCGACCGCCGGGCCGACGGGCATGAAGCGAAAGGTCGGCCCGAACCGGCCCAGGAGCGTCCCGGCGACCGCGCCGATCGCCGCGCGTCCCCGCACGATGCCGGTCGGCTCGAACATGACCGGCTCGGCCACGAACAGTTCGTCCAGGGCGGCGGTCCGCCTGTCGGCGTCCCGCTCGTTGAAGACCCGCTCCAGGTTGGCGCGCAGCAGCCGGTCGTAGTCCGGCTCCGTCACCGGAGGGGCCTCGGTCATGTCGGGCATCGCGATTCTCCTGCGCAGGGGGGGTGTCGCGCGCGACGGCCGGCTGCTCAGATGAGGCGGCCGCCGCCGTCGATGTGCAGGGTCTCACCGTTCATGAAGCCGTTGCTCATCAGGAAGACGACGGCTGCACCGGCTTCCTCGGCGGTGCCGAGGCGGCGCTGCGGCAGCCTCTCCGTGAGCCCGGCCACGTAGGCGTCGCGGTGGGCGCCGAGCGTGCGGCCCAGGAGGGGAGTGTCGGTGGTGCCGGGAGACAGCGCGTTCACGCGCACCGGGGCCAGTTCGAGAGCGAGGCCGCGGGCGAGGGCCTCCGTGGCGGCCGACGCGGCCGCCAGCACGGCGGTGCCCTGGGCGCTCGGGCGGTCCGCCAGGGCGCCGGAAATGAGAGTGACCGACCCGTCCTCGGCCAGTCGGTCGCCGAGGGCGCGCAGGGCGTGGACCGCGGCCCAGATCCGCTCGTCGAAGGCGCGCCTCAGATAATCCACCTCGGCCTCGAGAACCTTGCCGGCCACGAAGGTGCCGGCGAGCAGCACGAGGTGGTCGACGCGGCGAATCTCGGCCAGGGCGGCCGCGATCGTCTCGGGTCGCGTCACGTCCGCGGCGCGCCAGCCGGCGAAGCCGTTCTCCGCCGCGACGCGCTCGGCGCCCGCGGCGTCGCGACCGACGACGATGACCGCGGCGCCGGCCACCCTGGCCTGGCGGGCGGCCGCGAGGCCGATGCCCGAGGTGCCGCCGAAGACGACGACGCTGCGGTCCTGGAGCGAGCTGCTCATCGCGGTTGTCCCTGCCCGTCGGCGCCCGACCGGCGCCCGTGGATGCAGGATGCGCCGACGCCGTCAGCTTGATAATCGGCCCGCCTTTCGCTTCAGTCATGCCTTCATGGAACAGATCGGCCTCGACCGGCTCACGGGCATCGTCGCCTTCGCCCGCTCCGCCTCCCTCGGCAGCTACTCGGCGGCGGCCCGCTCCCTCGGTATCTCGCCCTCGGCGGTGAGCAAGAGCGTGCAGCGGCTGGAGGCACGGCTCGGCGTGAGCCTCTTCACCCGGACGACGCGCTCGCTGACCCTGACGCCGGAGGGGCGCGACCTGCAGGAGCGCGCGCTCCGGCTCCTGCGCGAGGCCGAGGCGATCGAGCAGGCCGCGGTCGCGGCGCGCTCCGAGCCCGCCGGCATCCTGAAAGTGGCGGCGCCGATACCGGTCGGGGTGCACCTGCTCGCCCCGGCCCTGCCGCGGTTGCTGGCGCGCCACCCGAAGCTGTCGGTCGACCTGCGCCTGAGCGACCGCTTCGTGGACCTGATCGAGGAGGGCATCGACGTCGCGATCCGGGTCGGCGACCTCGCGGATTCCCGGCTGGTCTCGCGCCGCCTCGCGCCGCACCGGGTCTGCGCCTTCGCGGCCCCAGCCTATCTGGCGCGGCGCGGCGCGCCGCGGCATCCGGACGACCTCGTCCACCACGACTGCGTGAACTTCCGCTTCCAGAGCACGGGCCAAACCCTGCGCTGGCCGTTCCAGGTCGGCGGCCGCAGGGTCGAGATCACGCCGGATGCCGGCATCGTCGCGGATTTCAGCGACGCGGTCACGGCGGTGCTGGTGGCCGGCGGCGGCATCGGCATCTCGCCGACCTACATCGCCGCCCCCTATGTCGGGCGGGGCCTGCTGGTGCCGGTCCTGCAGGACTTCGCGGTGGAGCGCTCCGTCTTCACGGCGCTGTGGCCGGAGAGCCGCCGCGGCAATCCGAACGTGAAGGCCTTCCTCGCCTTTCTTGAGGAGATCTTTCCGTCCCCGGCGCCGTGGGACGCCATGCTCGCGCCGCCCGCAGGGGATCAGCCGGGCGGAGACGGACGTCCGGAGCCCGCCTGATCGGGCCCGGCATGCGGGGGCTCAGGCGGCCGCCCGCACCGTGTGATCGCCCTGCTGCTGGATCTCGATGAACACCCGGGTCACGTCGGGGCTGCGCGCCTTCAGCGCCCGGTCGAGGCGCGTGACGAGGCTCTCGACCTCGCCGGCGCTGAGGTCGTCGGCCATGTCGATGCTGAGATTGACCAGGATGTCGGAGGGGCCGAGGTGCTGGGTCAGCACCTCGTTGACGTGGAGAACGCCCGGCTCGGCGCGGGCCAGTTCGGAGATCGCCGCGACGACCTCGGGATCGGCCGCCTCGCCGATCAGCAGGCCGTGGGTCTCGACCATCAGGAACGCCGCCATGCCGATGAGCACGAGGCCGATGCCGACCGATGCCCAGCCGTCCAGGCTCGGCATCTCCAGGAAGTGGGACAGGGCCACGCCGCTGAGGGCGATCACTAGGCCGACCAGGGCGGCGGTGTCCTCGGCGAGCACCGTGAACAGGGTCGGATCCTTGCTGCGCCGGATCGCCCGCACGGCGGAGTGCTTGCCCTTCTCGGCCCAGAACTGGCGCATCGCCACGAAGAAGGACGTGCCCTCCGCCACGATGGCGAAGCCGAGGATCGCGACGTTCACCCAGAGGCCCGGCAGCCGGTAGCCGAACAGCTCCGCGTCCACGTCCGGCTCGGGGTGGCGGACCCGCTCGATCCCCTCGTAGACCGCGAAGAGGCCGCCGCCGAGGAAGATCATCAGCGCCACGACGAAGGCGTAGAAGTAGATCTCGCGACCGTAACCGAACGGGTGACGGGCATCGGCCGGGCGCTCGGCCCGCTTCATGCCGACGAGCAGCAGCACTTGGTTCGCCGTGTCGACCACCGAGTGCACGCCCTCGGCGAGCATCGCCGTCGACCCGGTCAGCGCCCCGCCGACGAACTTCGCCGCCGCGATGGCGAGGTTGGCCCCCGCCGCCGCGTAGATCGCCCCCGTGCTCTCGTGCGCCATCCGGAACTCCCTGCGCGGCCTGTGGGGCGCCGGGCTGTCGGGGCCCGGCACGGCGCCGCCGCGGCGATGCAAGCGTCGCGGCGGGCCGGTTGTTCCCGTGTGGACGCGGGCGGGTGCCCCGTGCAACCTGCGGCCGCCCAAGGAGTCCCGGAGGCAGCATGGCCGACGCCCGCTACGATCCCGACAACATCTTCGCCAAGATCCTGCGGGGCGAGATCCCCTGCCACCGCGTCTACGAGGACGCCCACACCCTGGCCTTCATGGACGTGATGCCCCAGGGCGAGGGCCACACCCTGGTGATTCCGAAGGCGCCGGCCCGGGGCCTGCTCGATGCCGACCCGGACTCGCTCGGGGCCCTGATGGTGAGCGTCCAGAAGGTCGCCCGCGCCGTGAAGGCGGCGTTCCAGGCCGAGGGTCTCACCCTGTTCCAGTTCAACGAGCCGGCCGGCGGCCAGACCGTCTTCCACCTGCACGTCCACGTCATCCCGCGGCGCGAGGGCGTGCCGCTGAAGCGCCACGAGGGCGGGATGGCCGATAACGGGGTCCTCGCCGAGCACGCCGCCCGCATCCGCGCGGCGCTCGAGACCCAGGCCTGACGATCAGGCCGCGCTCGCCGAATCGCCCGACTGGGCCATGCTGGCGAGCAGCCGGCGCAGGGCGGCGTTCTCGGTCTCAAGCTCGCTGATGCGTTTCAGCAGGAGGGTCACGGAGGCGTCCGTCGCGGCCGGATCGGGCGAGGCCGCCGCGGTGTCGGCCCGGGCCGGGGCCTCGAAGGTGACCCCGATGCCGTCCTCCCGGCGCCAGCGCAGGGTGGCCCGGTAGGTCCGGTCCTTCTGGGGGATGTAGAGATCGAACGCATCCGGAAGCGTGGTGGCCTCGCTCATGACGAGGCGCGCGCCGGCGGGAGACATGTCGCGCACCAGGCAGTCGAGGCTCGACGAGCCGTTGTTGAAGACGATGCGGCCCTTGAGGAAGACCCTCTGGCGCGTCTCTCTGCGATGCTCCGACATGCGGGCGCCTCCGGACAGCTGACGGTTCCGGGAAACCTGCACGCCAGCCCTTAAGGAATCTTCGTCGCGATCGCGGAGTCGGGCCCCGCGCCCGCGGGGCCGCGCGTCGTCATCGAGGATTTTGCGCCGCATCCATCGGGCGGATGGCTGGCCCGCACGGAGGCTTGGCGCACGGAGGTTTGGCGCGCGGCGCGCCGGTCCGACCGCCTCCGTCCGGTGCCCGGGCACCGGACGGTGCGCGCGAGCATCCCGCCAGCCTCAGGCGATGAAGCGCCGGTCCACCGTCTGGAACAGGTAGAAGCCGTTGAAGCGCACCGCGGTGTCGGCGGCCCGCCCGTCGAAGTCGAGGGGTTGCCGGCTGCCGTCGCAGAGCTTGCCGCCGAAGGTCCAGCGACCCGCGCCGATGAAGGGCGGGACGGTGCTGGCCTCCGGCACGGCGCAGCAGAGGCCTTCCTCGCCCTTGAGCTGGAACAGGTTGTAGCTTCGCATCCGAAGTCCTCCGCCTGGCCGCCCTCGGAGCCGATTTTCCCAATACAAGATTTCGCATTGCGAAGAATCGGCTTGACCGTGCTCATAATGGCACAATCGGTCGAGTTTGTGACGGTCAAGTTTCAGGGACGTTTCGGTTCAGCTCGTCGATCCAGATGCGCGCCGACCCGTCGGAGGGCGCGCGCCAGTCGCCCCGGGGCGACAGGGAGCCGCCCGCCGAGACCTTCGGCCCGTTCGGGAGCGCCGAGCGCTTGAACTGGCTGAAGCCGAAGTAGCGGGTCAGGAACACCCCGAGCCAGCGGCGGATCTCGGGGAGGTCGTAGGCGACCCGCTTGGTCTCCGGGAAGTCCGGCGCCCAGGTACCGCGCTCCCGGTCGCCCCAGGCGTGGAGCGCCAGGAAGGCGATCTTCGAGGGCCGGAAGCCGTGGCGGAGCGTGTAGAACAGGTTGAAGTCCTGCAGCGCGTAGGGGCCGATCGTCCCCTCCGTGCTCTGGGGGCTGTCGTCCTGGTCCACCGGCACCAGCTCGGGGGAGATCTCGGTGTCGAGGACCGCCTGGAGGGTGCGCGCCTCGTCCGGCCCGACCTCGCCGTTGCCGATCACCCAGCGGATCAGGTGCTGGATCAGGGTCTTGGGCACGCCGGCATTGACCGCGTAGTGGCTCATCTGGTCGCCGACGCCGTAGGTGCACCAGCCGAGGGCGAGCTCCGACAGGTCGCCGGTGCCGACCACGATGCCGCCGGCGTGGTTGGCCAGCCGGAACAGGTAGTCGGTGCGCAGGCCGGCCTGCACGTTCTCGAAGGTGACGTCGTAGACCGCCTCGCCCTTGGCGAAGGGGTGGTCCATGTCGGCGAGCATCTGCTTGGCGGCCGGGCGGATGTCGATCTCGGCGGCCGTGCAGCCCAGGGCCTTCATGAGCGCGTGGGCGTTGGTCTTGGTGGCGTTCGAGGTGGCGAAGCCCGGCAGCGTGTAGGCCAGGATGTCCGAGCGCGGGTAGCCGAGCCGGTCGAAGGCCTTGGCGATCACGATCAGCGCGTGGGTCGAATCGAGGCCGCCCGAGACGCCGATCACGGCCTTGCGGGTGCCGGTGGCCTCCAGGCGCTTGGCGAGGCCGGCGACCTGGATGTTGTAGGCCTCGTAGCAATCCTGCGCGAGGCGCGTCGGGTCGGCCGGCACGAACGGGAAGCGCTCGATCCGCCGCATCAGGCCGAGATCGGCCTCGGGCGGGTTGAGCCGGAACGGCACCCGGCGATAGGGCAGGGCGCGGCCGCGCGCGTCGTCGTCGAAGCTGCCCGCCTGCAGGCGCTCCTGGGCGATCAGGTCGAGGTCGATATCGGCCAGCGTCGTCACCGGCTTCTCGGGGAACCGCTCGCCCTCGGCGAGCCGCACGCCCAGCTCGTCGACGCTGGTCTGGCCGTCCCAGGACAGGTCGGTGGTCGATTCGCCCTGGCCGGCCGCCGCGTAGACGTACGCGCAGGCGCCGCGCATCGAGGCCGCCCGGGACAGGAGCGCCCGCGACTCGGCCCGGCCGACGGTGATCGGGCTGCCCGAGAGATTCGCCAGCACGGTGGCTCCGGCGAGCGCCGCGCGCATGCCGGGGGGCTCGGGCACCCACAGGTCCTCGCAGATCTCCACCCCGACCACGAGGCCCGGCAGGTCCTCGGCCGGGAACAGCAGGTCGGTGCCGAAGGGCGCCTCGTGGCCGGCGACCCGGATGGTCTCGCCGGCGATCCCGGCGCCCGAGGCGAAGTGGCGCTTCTCGTAGAACTCCCGGTAGTTCGGCAGGAAGGTCTTCGGGACGACGCCCAGAACGCGGCCGCCCTGGATGGCGAGCGCGCAGTTGTAGACGCGGTGCCGCCAGCGCAGGGGCGCGCCGACGATCAGAAGCGGCCGCAGATTCGCCGATTCGGCGACCACGCGGGCGGCCGCGACCTCGACCGCGTCGAGCAGGGTCTGCTGGAGCAGCAGGTCCTCGATCGCGTAGGCCGACAGGCCGAGCTCGGTGAAGACGGCGAGCGCCGCCCCCGACTCGTGGCAGGTCCGGGCGAGGTCGAGGATCACGCCGGCGTTGCGCTCGGGCTCGGCCGGGTGGCTCCGGCCGGTGCAGGCCGCGACCCGGGCGAAGCCGTGGCGGTAGAGGGAGCGGAAGCGCGCCGGCGATTCGGAGGCGGGTGGAGACACGGTCACCTGTCCGGATGAGGGGTGGCTGCGGGTAACATATGGGACGCGCGCGGTCCCGGCGATCGCGCCGCCGCCGGATCGCGTCGGGCTGCCCGCGACGACGGTTCGATCGCCGGCATGGTTTCCGCACCGCGGCCGACGGCAAGCCTCCATTAACGACGAATGGCCTAACTCAGGAACAGCCGCCGCGCGTCGGCGGATCCCTGTTTCGAGTATCGTCTGAGAACCCATGCGCGCATCGGGACGGCCTCCGTACTCCCACCGTGACCCCGCCCGCCCTGTCCGCGGCGGCGACCGCTCGGGCCTCTCCCTGGGAGCCCTGGCGCACCGGCTGATGGCGCTCCGCGCGAGCCTCACCCGCCGCCTCTCCGGCTCTCCCGCGGGCCTGCCCGCCCGCCCGTCCTACGGCGCGCCCGGGCGCCGGGCCGAGCCGAGCTGGCTCACCCCGCCGGGCGCGATGGTCGGTCGCGACGCCTCCGAGCGCGCGGCCGCCGTCCCGCCGGCGCCCCCGGCCCAGCCCGAAGCCGTCCCGGCCCCGGTCAAGGTCGCGCCGGTCGCTCCGCGCGCCGAGGCCGAGCGCGTGGTGATCCCGATGACGCCGCGTCCGGTCCTGCTCCGCGGCAAGCTGGCGCCGCAGCCGGAGCCGGTCGAAGCCGAAGGGACCGGCGAGGTCGAGGCCGAGCCCGTCGCGCCCGCCCTCGCGGCCCTCGAGGTCGCGGCGCTGCCGGCCCCCGCGCCGGTCTCGGTGCCCCTGGTGGCGCCCCGGGCGCACCTGATCCCGGCCGGCCGCCACCTCGAGATCGCGCCGATCGAGAACGCCGATTACGAGCTGCCGTCCCTGGAGCTGCTCGCCCTGCCGGCCCCCGGCGGCAGCGAGGAGGTCGACGCCGACGTGCTGGAGCAGAACGCCCTCAACCTGCAGCAGACGGTCCAAGATTTCGGCGTGCGCGGCGACATCCTGGCGGTGCGGCCGGGCCCGGTCGTGACCCTCTACGAGCTCGAGCCCGCCCCGGGCACCAAGTCCAGCCGTGTGATCGGCCTCTCGGACGACATCGCCCGGTCCATGTCGGCGGTCTCGGCCCGTGTCGCGGTCGTGCCCGGCCGGAACGTCATCGGCATCGAGCTGCCGAACGAGACCCGCGAGACCGTCTACCTGCGGGAGCTGCTCTCGTCGGCCGACTTCGCGGAGAGCAAGCACAAGCTGGCGCTGTGCCTGGGCAAGAACATCGGCGGCGAGCCGATCATCGCCGACCTCGCGCGCATGCCGCACCTGCTGGTCGCCGGCACCACCGGCTCGGGCAAGTCGGTGGCGATCAACACCATGATCCTCAGCCTGCTCTACCGGCTGAAGCCGGAGGAGTGCCGCCTGATCATGGTCGATCCCAAGATGCTGGAGCTGTCGGTCTACGACGGCATCCCGCACCTGCTCTCCCCCGTGGTCATCGACCCCAAGAAGGCGGTCATCGCCCTCAAATGGGCCGTGCGCGAGATGGAGGAGCGCTACAAGAAGATGGCCAAGATCGCCGTCCGGAACATCGACGGCTACAACGCCCGCATGAAAGAGGCCCGCGACAAGGGCGAGACCATCACGCGCACGATCCAGACCGGCTTCGACCGCCACACCGGCGAGGCGGTGTACGAGGACGAGGCGATGGACCTGGCGCCTCTGCCGTACATCGTGATCGTGGTCGACGAGATGGCCGACCTGATGATGGTGGCCGGCAAGGACATCGAGGGGGCGATCCAGCGGCTGGCGCAGATGGCGCGGGCGGCGGGCATCCACCTGATCATGGCGACGCAGCGGCCGTCGGTGGACGTGATCACCGGCACGATCAAGGCGAACTTCCCGACCCGGATCAGCTTCCAGGTGACGAGCAAGATCGACTCGCGCACCATTNATCCACCTGATCATGGCGACGCAGCGGCCGTCGGTGGACGTGATCACCGGCACGATCAAGGCGAACTTCCCGACCCGGATCAGCTTCCAGGTGACGAGCAAGATCGACTCGCGCACCATTCTCGGCGAGATGGGCGCCGAGCAGCTTCTGGGCCAGGGCGACATGCTGTTCATGGCCGGCGGCGGGCGCACGACGCGCGTGCACGGGCCGTTCTGCTCGGACAGCGAGGTCGAGACGGTGGTCGCCCACCTCAAGCGCCAGGGCCGGCCCAGCTACCTCGACGCCGTCACCGCCGACGATTCGCCCGAGGAGCCCGCCAAGGAGGGCGGCCGGTCCGGCCGGGGCAAGGCGGCCGCGGCCGACAAGGCCGAGCGGTCCGACGAGCCCGAGGAGGAGGCCCCCGTCTTCGACATCGGCGCCTTCGCGGCGGCGACCGGCGGCGAGTCCGACGATCTCTACAAGCAGGCGATCGAGGTGGTGCTGCGCGACCAGAAGGCCTCGACCAGCTACATCCAGCGCCGGCTGCAGATCGGCTACAACCGCGCCGCCTCCATCATGGAGCGGATGGAGATCGAGGGCATCGTCGGCCCGGCCAACCACGCCGGCAAGCGCGAGATCCTGGTCGCCGGGGCGGCGCACAGCTCGGCCGGGATGTACGACGACGAGTGAGACGCTGCCCGGGCCGCCTCCCTGCGCGGCGGCCCGGGCGTCGCATCTTCGCCACAGGGCGGGGTTCTAAAAGGGGGCTGCGAAACCCGCCCCGTCTTTGCGAGCGGAGCGAAGCACCCCAGGGTATCGCGCCATCCGGTATCGTGGCGCACCTGGATTGCTTCGCTCCGCTCACAAAGACGAGGGGACGGCAAGGCGTCCGCAGCGGCCCGCCCACCTCTGTTTCGCCGCCGGAGCTAGCCCGCGGCTCCTCAGGAGATTCTGCCGATGATCGGCCGCCGCATCCGCACAGCCGGCTCCGTGATCGCCGCCGGGCTGTGGCTCGCGACCGCCAACCCGGCCGAGGCGCAGGTGGGCGCCTTCATCGACAGCCTGTTCGGCCACAAGGAGGAGCCGGCCCCGCAGCCGGAGGCCGCCCCGGCCGCCCCCGCGCCGGCCAAGAAGCCCGCGCCCAAGGCCAAGGAGGCGAGCAAGGAGGCGAAGCCCGGCAGCGCCAAGTCCGGCAAGGGCGGCGACAAGGCCGCCGACAAGGCCGACCACAAGGCGCCCGAGCCGAAGGTCGCGGCGGTGGGCGCGCCGACGGCGATCGTCACCGGCGACTCGGCCGATCCCGCCACGCTGCTGGCGCAGGCCAACGGCTATTTCAACGGCATCAACACGCTGACGGGCAACTTCGTGCAGATCGGCGCCGACGGGCGCCGGATCGGCGGCAAGCTGACGCTCGCCAAGCCCGGCCGCCTGCGCTTCGACTACGACCAGCCCTCGCCGCTGGAGGTGGTCGCCGACGGCACCTCGGTGGCGGTGCGCGACCGGAAGCTCAACACTCAGGACCTCTACTTCATCGCCCAGACGCCGCTGAAATTCCTCCTGCGCGAGAAGATCGACCTCGCCCGCGACCTCACCGTCACCGACGTGGCGAGCGATCCGGGCGGCGTCCGCATCAGCCTGGAGGATCGTGCCACCCTCGGGGGCACCTCGAAGATCCAGCTGTTCTTCGACGCCGAGATGAAGACCCTGTCGCAGTGGCGGATCACCGATCCGCAGGGCTACGTCACCACGGTGACGCTCTCGAACCTGCAGAAGGGCAAGAGCGTCGACGGCAGCCTGTTCTTCATCAATTACGGCCGCGACGAGGACAAGGCGATGCAGCGGCAGATCCAGCAATCGCAGAAGTGACGGGGTCCGCCCTCACGCCGCCCCGAGCCCGGCCGCGCCGCCGGGCCGCCACCGGTCCAGCTCCCGATCGATCGCCCCTTCCGTGCCGTGCAGGAACTCCGCGGTCGGCAGGCCGGGGGCGAGCGCGGCGAGGTAGCTCACCACCACCGTGCCGGACCGGGTCGCCGCACCCCCGGGCCAGAACAGGCCGGAATTGAGTGCCACCGGCACCACCGGCAGGCCGAGCCGCCCGTAGAGCAGTTCGACGCCCCGCTTGAACCGCAGGGGCTCGCCGATCGCGCCGCGGGTGCCCTCGGGGAAGATCAGGATCGACCGGCCGGCCGCGACCGCCGCCCGGCCGCCGTCGATCATGGTGCGCAGGGCCTGGGTGCCGTTGGCGCGGTCGATGACGATCATCGGCGACCGCCGCAGGAACCAGCCGACCACCGGGATCGCCAGAAGCTCCCGCTTCGCGACGATCGCCACGTCCGGCACCAGGACCAGGAAGGCCAGCGTCTCCCAGGCCGACTGGTGGTTGGCGACGATCAGGCAGGGCTCGGCCGGCAGGTGCTGGCGGCCCTCCTCGACGTAGCGCAGCCCGACGATGCGCCGCAGCCCGCCCAGGATCCCGCGCGCCCAGAGCCGCGTCGCCCGGCGGATCGGTCGCTGCGGCGATCCGGACAGGAGGAAGACCGCCAGCGGCGCGAGGAACAGGGTCGTCCAGGCCGCCCAGTAGACGGCGAACAGGAGCGAGCGGGCATGTGCCATGGCAGGGCCTCGACGAGGGGCCCGGGACAGGGCAGGCCTTCGGCATAGCGCCGCGCGCGTGAAGAGGCACGGCATTTCGCAGCCCCGCCCCGGAGCGGACTGTCGCGGGCCGCGAAATCGGCTATCGGAGCGCGACCCCGTCCCAACCCCGGCCCCGCCCGTGCAGCTCACCGTCACGACCTGGAACATCAACTCGGTGCGCCTGCGCATCGACCTCGTGCTGCGCTTCCTCGCCGAGCACAAACCGGACGTGCTCTGCCTCCAGGAGACCAAGTGCCCGGACGACGCCTTCCCGCTGAAGGCCCTGCGCGGCTCGGGCTACGAGCACGTGATGTTCGCCGGCCAGAAGGGCTACAACGGCGTCGCGATCCTGTCGCGCTTCCCGCTGCACACCCGCGCCGTGATGGGCTTCTGCGAGCGCCCGGACGCCCGCCACATCTCGGCGGTGCTGGGGCCGGAGGCCGGGGCGGCCTCGGGGATCGTGCTGCACGATTTCTACGTCCCGGCCGGCGGCGACGTGCCCGACCGCGACCTCAATCCGAAATTCGCCCACAAGCTCGACTTCCTCGCCGAGTTGCGCGCCTGGGGCGGCAAGCGCGTCTCCGGGCCGGCGATCCTCGTGGGCGACCTCAACGTCGCGCCGCTGGAGCACGATGTCTGGTCGCACAGGCAGCTCCTCGACGTGGTGAGCCACACCCCCGTGGAGACCGAGGCGCTGGAGATCCTGCGCGGCGAGGCCGGCTGGGTCGACACGGCGCGCCATCTCACCCCGGAGCCGGAGAAGATCTACACGTGGTGGAGCTACCGGTCCCCCGACTGGTCGGCCGCCAACAAGGGGCGGCGCCTGGACCATGCCTGGGTGTCGCCGGACCTCGCCGGGACCGTCCGCAAGGTCGAGGTGCTGCGCGAGGCCCGCGCCTGGGAGCGCCCCTCCGACCATGTCCCGGTGACCCTCACGCTGGAGCTGTGACGGGGCGCGGAACTGCGGCGCGGTCCGAGCATTGCCCGCTCACGAACTCGTGACGTGAGCCAGCCCCGATGCGCAAGATCCTGATCGCCTTCCTGCTTCCCAAGGTGGTGTCCTACCTGCGCCGCCGCTACGGCGGCCCGCATTCCACGCGCCACAGGGCCTTCTGAGCCGCCCGTCCCGGCCGGCACCTGTGACCGCCGGGCGCAGGCCGAGGTCGCGGGGGCGGCCCTAGATCCGGCGGATCCCATCCGCCGAGGAGCCGCACCCGATGACCCAGGACCCGCGCGAGGCCGGCCCCCGGCCGCCGTTCCCCGGCGACCAGCAGCAGCCGCGCCCGGGCCTCACCGCGAAGATGAGCCCGCGCCCCGACCACGGCGAGGAGAGCTACGTCGGCAAGGGGCTCCTCGCCGGCCAGGCGGCGCTGATCACCGGCGGCGATTCCGGCATCGGCCGGGCAGTGGCGATCGCCTACGCCCGCGAGGGCGCCGACGTGGCGATCTCCTATCTCGAGGCCGAGCAGGAGGATGCCGAGGACACGAGGGCCTGGGTCGAGAAGGCCGGCCGCCGCTGCCTGCTGCTCCCCGGCGACATCCGCGCCGAGGCCCATTGCCGGGACCTCGTGGCGCGCACCGTGGCGGCGTTCGGGCGCCTCGACATCCTCGTGAACAACGCCGCCGCCCAGGTGGTGAACGAGGGCCTCGACGACCTGACGGCGCCCGATATCGAGGGCTCGTTCCGCGCCAACGTCTTCGCCATGTACTACCTCGCCCAGGCGGCGGTGCCGCATATGGGGCCGGGCGGGGCCATCGTGAACAGCACCAGCGTGCAGGCCAAGGTCGCCGGCCCGAACATGCTGATCTACGCCGCCACCAAAGGCGCGATCGCGAGCCTGACCATCGGCCTGTCCAACCTGCTCGCCCCGAAGGGAATCCGGGTGAACTGCGTCGCCCCCGGGCCGGTCTGGACGCCGATCCAGCCGATCGTGAAGAGCCCCGAGCAGATGGAGCAGCTCGGCGCGCAGACCCCGCTCGGGCGCGCCGGCCAGCCCGCGGAGCTGGCCCCGGCCTACGTGCTGCTCGCCTCCCGCGAGGGCAGCTACATGTCCGGGGCGCTGGTGCCGGTCACCGGCGGCATGCCGATGCTCTGAGGTTCCGATGCTCCGAGCGCCGCCGCTCCGAGCGCGCAGACCGCCTCAGCCGGTGGCGTATTCCAGCTCCGGCGCGAGAACCGCGTCGCTGTCGGGGTGCACCGTGACGGGGACCGTCTTGGCGGCGGGGGTCTTGCTGCCGATCGCGTAGTGCCAGATCGGCATCAGGACGTTGCACTCGGGATAGTAGCCCCCGATGCAGCCGATCGGGATATCGTAGGCCACGACCAGCAGGCCCGAGAGCTTGCGGTCGACGCCGTCGTCGGCGACCGTCCGGAGCGTGACGGGCTGGCCGATCTTGAGGCCCCGCCGGTCGATGTCCGAGCGGTTCATCAGCACCACTTTCCGCGTGTTCTTGATCCCCCGGAATCGGTCGTAATAGCCGTAGACCGTAGTGTTGAACTGGTCGTTGCTGCGCAGCGTCATCAGGCGCAGGGTGTCGTGGCCGACATCGGGCATGTCGGCATCCTCGTCGAGCCCGGTCGGGGTGACGAAGTTGGCCCGGCCCGACTCCGTGTGCCATTCGCGCCGGTTCGCCGGCAGGTCGCGCTGGAAGCCGCCCGGCTCCCACATGCGCCGCTCGTAGTCCCAGAACGAGTCCGGCAGCGTCTCGCCGATCTCGCGGCGGATCTCGGCGTAGTCCTCGCTGTACGCCTCCCAGCGCACCCGCGGGTTCGGGTCGAGCACGCGCTGCGCCAGCTCGCAGATCAGGCGGATCTCGCTGATCAGGTGCGGCGAGGCGGGCCGGCGCAGCCCGCGATTGCCGTGCACGCAGGCCGAGGTGTCCTCCATCGAGAGCACCTGCTGTCCCCTGGACGTCTCGATGATCTCCAGGCGGCTGATCACCGGCAGGATGTAGCTGATCGCGCCCGGGAGCAGCGCGGTCCGGTTGAGCTTGGTGATGACGTTGATGGTCAGGGGGATTCGCCGCCACGCCGGCTCCATCTGGCCGTGGTCGGGGATGGCGCGGGCGAAGTTGCCGCCGAGCATGAAGAAGGCGCGGACCTCGTCGCGCAGGATCGCCTCGCAGGCCTCGACGGTGTTGTAGCCCGCCTCGCGGGGCGGCTCGAACTGGAACTGCTGGCCGAGCCGGTCGAGGTCGAACAGCTCGGGCTTCTCGGTGATCCCCATCGTGCGCTGCCCCTGCACGTTGGAGTGGCCGCGGATCGGGCAGATCCCGCTGCCGGAGCGGCCGATATTGCCGCGCATCAGCAGCAGGTTCACCAGCATCTGGACGGTCTCGACCCCCGCCCGGTGCTGGGTCAGCCCCATGCCATAGACGCCGATCGTCGCCTTCGCGTGACCGTAGACGTGGGCGGTCGATTCCATGTCGGCGCGGTGCAGGCCGGAGCGGCGCTCCAGCTCGTCCCAGTCCTGGGCGCGCAGCCAGGTGGCGAAGGCGTCGAATCCGTGCGTGTTGTCGCGGATGAAGGTCTCGTCGAGGACGGCGTCGCCGCCCCGGGATCGGGCCTCGTCGTGCAGGGCGAGGACCGCCTTGCAGATGCCCGCGATCGCCGCGAGATCGCCCCCCGCCTTCACCTGATGGTACTGCGAGCTGATCCGCGTCGCCTTCCCGGTGAGCATCTCGGTGGGCGATTGCGGGTTCAGGAACCGCTCCAGGCCGCGCTCGCGCAGCGGGTTGTAGGTGATGATCGGGACCCCGCGCCGGCTCGCCTCCTGCAGCGGGTGCAGCATCCGCGGCGCGTTGCTGCCGGGATTCTGGCCGAAGAACATGATGCAGTCGGAATGGGCGAAGTCGTCGAGCGACACCGAGCCCACGGCCTGGCCGATGCTCGCCGGCAGCGCCACCGAGGTCGTCTCGTGGCACATGTTGGACGAGTCCGGCAGGTTGTTGTTGCCGTAGAGCCGGGCGAAGAGCTGGTAGAGGTAGCTCGCCTCGTTCGACAGGCGGCCCGAGCTGTAGAACACGGTGCCCGTCTGCCGGTCCTCGACGGCCCTGAGCTCGCGGGCGATCTCCTCGACGGCGTGGCCCCACGAGACCGGCACGTACTTGTCGGTGGCCGGGTCGTAGCGCAGCGGATGGGTCAGGCGGCCGGTCTGCTCCAGCCGGTAATCGTCCCAGTCCAGCAGCTCCGTGACCGTGTGGGTGGCGAAGAAATCCGGCGTGCAGCGGTGGGCGGTGAGTTCCCAGGCCACGGCCTTCACGCCGTTCTCGCAGTACTCGAAGGGCAGCGGGCTCGCCGGCTTCACCCAGGCGCAGCTGTTGCACTGATAGCCGTCGACCTTGTTGTGCCGGCTGAGCGCGATCGGCCCGCTCGCCAGCACGCCCTCGCGCCGGAGGATGTTGCCGACCGAGAGGGCGGAGCCCCATCCGCCCGCGGGGAGGCGATAGGGTTTGAATTCGGGCTTGTCCAAGGGGCGATCTCCGGACCTCGCCGCCGGGAAACAGCGGCCGCATCGCGACGTTCTCCGTTGAAACCGCGGGCATGGCGCTTTGTTCGCGAGATTATCTTGATCTTAACGGAGGTTAGTGTGGCGGTCGGTCGAGACTATCTGCTGAAAAAGCCCTCAGGTCCGTCTGGGCTGAAGCTGTTCCTCGACACGCAGGTCGTGCCGCTCGCCGCCAATATCGCGGGAAGTCTGGAGGTGGCGCTGGACCGCGCCGCGGCGCGCACGGGCGTCCGGCCGGCGCTGATCCTGGCGGGCGCGACCGGCCTGATCGGCCTCGGTCTGATCCGCCTGCTCACCCGTCGGGACGGGGTCGAGGACCGGTTCGAGCGGATGTGAGCGAGGAGTCGGGACGCCTGTCATCGCCCGGCGGATGTTCCGGGAGACCCTCGACGACGCCCGCCCGATCAATCAGACCTTAACCGCGGATCGGTTCTCAACGGCGGGACGGCCGCGAAGGCCGCCCCGGTCCGGCATGCGGTGGCGGCACCGCTGCGGACCTGCACGCCGCGTCGCGCCACCCGGGCGCGGCCGACCCCGACGGAGACGACCATGAGCGACGCCCAGGCCCGGACCGCGCTGGTGACGGGGGCCGCCCGCGGCATCGGCCTCGCGACCGCGACCCGCTTCCTCGCCGACGGCTGGAACGTCGCCCTGCTCGACATCGACGGCCCGGGCGTGGCTGCGGCGACCGAGAGGCTCGGCCGTCCGGAGGCCACGCTGGCGGTGACGGCCGACGTCTCCGAGCCCGAGGCGGTGGCGGCGGCGATCCGGCAGGTCGCCGACCGGTTCGGCCGCCTCGACGCCCTGGTGAACAATGCCGGCATCGCGATCTTCAAGCCGCTCACGGAGACCACCTTCGCCGACTGGACGCGGGTGCTCGCGGTCAACCTGTCCGGCCCGTTCCTGTGCACGCAGGCGGCCGTCCCGCTCCTGTCCGAGCGCGGCGGGGCCGTCGTGAACATCACCTCGATCTCGGGCCTGCGCGCCTCGACGCTCCGGACGGCCTACGGCACCAGCAAGGCGGGTCTCGCGCAGCTCACCAAGCAGCAGGCCGCCGAGCTGGCGCAGTACGGGATCCGCGTGAACGCCGTGGCCCCCGGTCCGGTGGACACCGCGATGGCCAAGGCGGTGCACAGCCCCGAGATCCGGGCGGACTATCACGACGCCGTCCCGCTCGGCCGCTACGGGCTGGAGTCGGAGCTCGCGGAGGCGATCGTCTTCCTCTGCTCGGAGCGCGCCTCCTACATCACCGGTCAGCAGCTCGCCGTCGACGGCGGCTTCGAGTCGACGGGCATCGGTTTGAAGACGCTGCGCGGCGCGCGCAACGTCTGAACGCGCCGGCCCGATCTGCCGGTTCCGGACAGGGTTCGTTAACCCTGCCGCCGTAGCCCGGAACCTTGGTCAACAGGCGCGGGCACCATGCCGAGACTCGGCTCCATGATCGTCGACGGTCTAGCGTTCCTCCTCGTGGCGATCGCCCTCGCGGCGGTCGTCGCCGGCTACGAGCGGAATCTGCCGGATCCGTCCGCCTCACCCGCGATGGTCGCCGGGCACGCGACCCTGTGGACCGACCCGGAGACGACGGGCTCGATCGCGCCGGCGGTACCGGGTTCGGCCACTCGCTGGGCCGACGCGCAACCTCGGCCTCCGCGAACGGACGCGAACCGGCCGGTAAGCCCTCTGAGCGGCGCCTGGGTGAGCCCGCCGCGCCGCTGAGGCGTCGGGCGATCGACGGGGCACGCCCCGGACCGCCGATCGACGCGGTGCGGAACCCCGCGGCCGCGATCACAACCGTTCGTTAACTATGGTTGCCGAACCTGCCACCGCACAGCGAAGCGGAGAGGCATCCATGGCGCGCGACGGCAACCGACCCCATCCCAGCGCCCTGGCCCGGTACCCGGTTCCGATCGAGCTGATCTCGGCGCTGTTCCGCGCCGACGACGCGGAGCGCGACCGGCTGCTCGCGCCCATGCCGGCCTACGGCCGCGCCCGGATCGCCGCCTACTGCGCCGACCACGCGCGGCTCGAGGCGCTCGGCCTGAAGGTCGCGCGGTCCTGCGACGAGGCCACGCTCGTCAAGGCAGCCGGCCAGGCGATCGGCGCCGATCTCTTCGCGCGCTCGCGGGCGGCCGCGCCGGCGCCGATCCAGCTTCAGGCCGCCTGATCGGCCCGCCGCGTTCGGGCCCGTTCGGCCGATGCCGTCGGGTTGATGAATGCCCGCGCCTGTCCCGGTTCACAGCGGGCGGCGCATCCTCCTGTCATCGGTCCGGCGCGTCCGGGCCGCAGGTTCAGGAGACCGTGTCATGATGCGCTCCAAGATGCTCGGCCTCGTCGCGGTGGCCGCGGCGGGAATCGCCACCGCCACGACGGCGAGCGCGGCGCCGCTCGGCTACGGACCGCCCGATGCCGGGGTGGTGATCGAGCGCGTGGCCGGCGGCTGCGGTCCGGGCTTCCACCCCAATCCCTGGGGGCATTGCCGGCCCAACGATCGTGGCTGGGGCTGGGGCGGCCCGCGGGGATTCCAGGGCGGACGGCCGGGCTACGGCGGCTACGACCGCGGCTACGGTGGTTACGGCGGCTCCGAGGCCCCGCGCCGGTTCTACGGCGGCTGGTGATCCGCGCGGGCGGTCGATCCGGCGGCCGGCCCGTGCCGGACCAGTGCTCGGCCGCCGGCTTGTCCCGCCAGATCGGACAAACCCATATTCACGACGGCATAGAGCCGTATTAATCTCTTCCGGGACGCAACATAGTGTCCCGGAGTTTCTTCATCATGAGTCGCTGTGTATTTGCATCCCTGATGATCGTCGGCCTGGTGGCCGGCGCCTCGCCGGCCGCGGCGCTCTCCGCGAAGGACTGCTCGGTCAAGTACCAGGCCGCCAAGCAGGCGGGGACGCTCAACGGCCAGAAGTGGAACGACTTCCGCAAGGCCCAGTGCGGCGCGGCGGCCGACGACGCCCCGACGACGACGCCGAACCCGGTCTCGCCGACCGCCACGACCGCGCCGCCCGCCGCGCCGCCGGCGACGGCCGNGCGCGCGCCGGGGCGCCGCCCGCCGCCGGGGCGGCGGCCGCATTCCCCCGCGCCGTCGACCCGAAATACGCCAAGGAATCGGCCGGCAAGGCCCGGATGCACACCTGCCTCGACAGCTACAACGCCGCGAAGGCGGCCGGCACGCTGGGCGGCATGAAGTGGATCGAGAAGGGCGGCGGCTACTACTCGGCCTGCAACCGGCAGCTCAAGGGCTGAGCGGGGGCGCTCCGGGGCGCCGAAGGCGGGCGGCCCGAGACGTACGCCGGCGGATCTGGATCCCGGGCACCGCCGCGCGGTCCCGGGATGCTGCCTTGAAACGGCTGCGCTGACGCAGCCCAGATGTCCGCGTCACCCGGGTCGGGCAGGCCGACTCGGGTGACGGTACAGGGCCTCCGGATCGCAGGCGGTCCTAGAACGGTTCTGTGCGGGGAGGAACCGCCACTGTGTGTGTTACTGCGTTGACAAGTCTAGGCAATCCTCGATGGCGCCGGGCAGAAGTGTCATCTATCGCCTGGCGCCGGCGTTACGACGGCTCCCCGGACCCGCTGCCGAATCCAAGTTCTCAGGGACCGTAGCCACTCCGTACGGAACCATCAAGCCGTGGGCTGATGGCGCTCCAGGACGGTAGCACTGAAGCCGGTTTCCCGCCGGTCGGCAGCCGCCATTTGCTCGACAGCCTTCGCCAACACCGACTCCCTGCCTACCAACACCACGCGCTCTGTCGCTCTTGTGAGCGCCGTGTAGATGAGGGAGCGATCGAGGATGCGTGACGTGCACACCGGGACCACCACGGTATGAAACTGGCTGCCCTGCGACTTGTGAACGGTGATGGCGTAGGCGAGCGAGACGTCGTCGAGCGCGGATCCCGTGAACTCGTGGCGCTCACCATCGAAATGCACCGTCAGCACGCCATCGCTAACGTCAACCACCTCGCCCAGGCTGCCGTTGCGAAGGTCTCTCCGGTAGTCGTTCCGACCGTAGATGATGGGTTCCCCCACCGCGAAGGCGTGACCTTGCAAGCGGGGCTTGCCGCGCGAGAGAAGGCGGTGGAGCTTCTCGTTCAGCGCAACCGTGCCCGCCGCGCCCATCTTCACCGGCGAAAGGATGCGCAAATCGTCACGAAAGCCTCCCAGCGCCGCGACCGCATCGACCACGTCCTCGCCAGTCGGCTCGTCCGGCGTGGCTACGAGCACGACGCCATGCCCGCACCCAATTTCCGCGGGGAGGCGAGGGAGATGCCCTTCCCGCACCGACGCGGCCACGACCGGAATGCCGGAGCTCTCGGCCTGGCGGTAGATGCGCGTTAGGCGGACCTTCGGGATCCACTCCATATCCGCGAACGCATGCAGGGTGAGGCCGAAGCCGATAGGCCCGAGCTGGGCAGGGTCTCCGACGAGCAGCAGCCGGCATTCTTCCGGGAGATGACGAAGTAGGCGGTAGAGGGTTGGCAGGTCGACCATGGAGCTCTCGTCGACCACGACGAGGCTCTCCGGGCCGAGGACGACCTTGCCGGCCTCACAAGCCTTGAGAAAGGCGGCGATGGTCGAGGAGGGCCGGCCGGTCGCCTCGCGCATCCGCACCGCCGCGCGACCGGCGAGGGCCATCAGGTGGACCACCCGACCGAAGGAGGCGCAAGCTGCGCACACGGCCCTCAGGACCGTAGTCTTCCCAACTCCCGCTCCGCCCAGAACCAGCCCGATGCGCCCCTGTACCGCCAAGCGGACAGCGGATTGCTGCTCCTCGTTGAGATCCACCCCGACCGGGCCGGTGGCGCAGTCGAGCCAGCGTTGCAACTCGGCGTCGCCGACATCCCGGGCGACGAGGTCGCCGACCGCCGGCCCCGAGGCCATCGTGCTCAGGCGCTCAAGGACGAAGCGCTCCATCATCATGGCGCCTGCCGGCTGCCAACCGTCTGCAACGGCGATTGCCGCGCCAGCATCGGCTGCGAGGAGCACGGCGCGATTCGCCAGTTCCGGCGGGATGCCGAAGGGCTTCTCCAGGCGACCCAGCAGCTTCCGGCGTGACGTCCAGGTATGTTGCTGCTGCAGCCGGTCGTAGAGGACGGCCTCGACGGCAGCCACGAGCCGGGCTGGCGCGTCAGGGGCCATCCCAAGGCGTCGAGCCGCGGCGTCGACCACCGGCCAGGGCGCAAGCGCCATCAGCGCGTATGGATGCTGACGGATGCGGGCAGCTCCGTCCGCCCCCCAGAGGCGCACGATCTTGCCGGCGAGGCGCACGTCGAGGTCATTTTCGGCCAACCAGACGACGATGTCGTTCCGCGCCAGGTCCTCCCGCCAAGCGGCCACGAGGGTGGCTGCCGCCCGTTCGCCGACGACGGGCACGAAGGGTATCGGATCCCCCGCCGCCAACAGACGGGGGAGTTCTTCGTCGAAGATTTCCAGTAGGCGGGCTGCCTTGGCGTAGCCGATTCCCTCGAACGCGGGAGTTTCAGCAAGGTGGCGCACGAGCGTCGCGCCCGCTGTCTCCTGCCCCGCCGACCTACTCCTATCATACCCCCGTGCTCGGGGAGGCGAAGGGGCAAGCGCAAGCGCCGCCCTGACGGGCGCCCCCTTCACCTCCCCTGCGCGCGAGGGTCTGCTATCCGCAGGTCGGCTCCGAGGGACGGTCATTTTCCAGTCTCACCAAGGGACTGAGGGAGGGGCGCGACCCATCGGCCGGTCTCCACCATGTGCTCCTCGACGTGACGTATCCGCCGGAGACGCTCGCGCAGGCCAGCGGCCTCGGCACGTAGGGCGGCGTTCTCCTGCTCAAGCTTGTGAATTCGGCGGTCGCGCTGATCCGGGGTCCGGACCGCGGGCTTCTCGTCCTCAGCCGCATCCTCGCCGTCACCTCGATCAAGGCCGAGCTTGGCCTCGGCCTCGGCGAGCATCTCCTTTGCGGTTGGGTTCTTGTAGAGGACTTGCCGGTCGAACCCACAGGCGAGCGCAACCGCCGAGACGTTGACCCGCCCCTGCCGTACCGGCAGCGCGAGCCCACCTGCCGCCAAATCGTCCAAGTAGGCTCGCAGCCGGCGAACGTTCTCGGCGCCGGCGGCCGCCCCAGAGATCAACTCGCCCATGGCTAGAACTTGCTCCGGTCGATGGGCGGCAGATCCTTCATGAGATCGTGCTCGGTCAGCTTCCGGACAGAGGCGTTGCGGAGCATGATGAGATGGCGCTCCTCGTACCAGGCGAGTTTGCCGAGCAGCTCCTCAACCTGAGCCTGAAGTCCCTCGACCTGCCGCCTTAAGACCACCACCTCAGGGTCTCGCGTCCGTCGTTTCGTTCCACGAGCCAGAGCCTGCTTACGGGCGGTTACCACCTCGACGATCTCAGGCTTTGCCGCCAGCGCTTGCCTCGTCCAGGATCCGACCTTGCGCTGCTGCAGAGCTGCGATCAGATCCACCCAACGAAGCGGGAGTTCCGGCCATGTCTGGACCACCTCGCGGATGCGAGCCACGACTGTCTCGTCCAGGTGTTGCCTACGTCGGGTCCGGGGCAAGCCGCCCGGCGGCCGTCGCCCACCTCTCTTTGCCGCCATTCGTCTCGCCCGAGCCTGGGCCCGACCTTGATTCGACCCCGAGACTGGAGAGAACAGCAAGGATGTGAACACTCTGACTCCTTCGTATTGGTTGTTCGGACGAGCGGACGCGGCGTCACCTGGACGCGCGAATTGACCTCCGTTGGAACGGGAAAACGCGACCCTCCGCCGGGCGGATAGGTCTAAGTCGATGTGATTTTGGGGATCTTGAAGTATAGCACGGAACGGTCCCGAAGTCGTGCCGAGAGAGGGCTTATGGTTAGTGCCGCGACGTCAGGATCGCGGCGGCTGCACGAGGGTTCCGTCGGGAATGCTGCCGTCTCGGTGGACGCCCACGATAGCCTCAAGCCCGGCCATCGTTCGCCGATGGGACGCGACCCACCTCGGCGCGCCGTAGGTTCCCTCATCGGCCTCGCCGGTGGCTGCCGCCAGGAGCATCTGGGTCTCATCCAGCATCCGCTCCGCCGCCGCCAACTGAGAGGCGTCACCCTTCACCACCACGTGCTCACCGCAACCCGAGCAGTCGCCGTGCTGAGCACACGGCAGCAGGCTCCAATCGTGGAGGCACATGCCGATCTCGGTCACGTGGGCCGTCGCGATCTGAACCTCTCGGAAGGTCGCCCTATCCTGGGGCGGTAGCTTCTCATGCACGTCAGCGAGCGCTCCCCGGATCTCACCCTTCTCGACCAACTTACGGACCTTGGCGGCCAACTCGGCCCCGGAGACGTGGTCGTAGGCCGCATTCTGTCCGACGTCCTTCCGGCCGGACCAACGGGCGATCTCCATCTGAGACATCCCACCCGCCTGAGCGAGGGTGTTGAGCCAATGCCTGAACTGGTGGGTATTCATCCGGATCGGGGTGCCATCGTCCTCGACCAAGCCGAAGCGCTCGAAGATCGAGGGTGCCCCGGGCTTGCCCGCGATGAAGCCGGACATCATCCCATCCGTGAGGAATCGGACGGAGCCCGGGATGACGGAGCGATCTGGGTGGGTGTAGTTCTGGGGGATCAGAAACAGGTGTTGTTCAAGCCTAAGGGGACTTTCCGGAGGGACCTTCGGAGCGTCGAGCCGGATCGCACCGGCGATATCGCGGCGGCGAACGTAAAGTGATCGCCCCTCCTGAAGGAGCGGCACTTCCCAGGTCCGACACCACTGCAGGCCGCTTGTTACATGCGGCAACCCGAGCAACTTCGCGACAGACCGACATTCTATGAGCTCGCTCGGATCGCCGCCGTCGAGGCCGGGAGCCATGACGCCCCAAGGATGCCGCGCGATGAAAGTGGCCGCGTCGCGGGCGGGTTGGGTTATGCGACGGATGTCGGCGACAGCGCGCCTCGCCACGTCTACGAGCGGCGTCGCAATCCACTTCGGTGCCGGAGGCGCGCCCTTCTCGCCCCAGTAGCGGATCCCGTAGCGCACGACCGGCTCACCCCGGTCATCCAGGACAGGCTGTCCGTCGTGATAGGCGCGTTCCTCGACCTCACAATCCGCCGGCAGGCTGAGCAGCTCATTGATTCTCCATCCGCCGCAAACGAGCAGCTCGACTGCCCTTATCCGCAGAACATCGACGTCTTCCGTGACGCGGTTGGCGAGGGTGGCTAGGGCATCGAGACTGGCTTCGCTCGGGAGCTTCTCCTCTCGCCGCTGTTTCGCCTCGGCATCCAGGCGACCCTCAACCCCAGACGGCCGTCGGATCGGATTATTGAAATCTTGGAGCGCGCGCCCGATTCCATATCGGTCGACCCAACTAGCGAGCTCGGCCAGCTTCTTCCCCGTTCCGTATGCGGTGTTGGCGCTCTGAGCCTTCCTCGCAGCGTTGGCAGCTTGGTGAAACAAGTCCGGCAGCAGCTTGCACGGGTCATAGTCGATCTCGGCCATCTGGCCGTGCAGAAAACGTCCCGCGGCGATCAACCCGGCATGGTCGTCGAGGTGCTTTGAACCATCCTCCTCGCGCAGCCTCACGACGGCCTTCAGGAAGCTTGCGAAAGGCTCAGACAGGGGGACGCGACCTTGCTCCCCCCTGCCGCCAGCCAGGGCTTCGGTGAAGTATAGGCGACTGACCCCAGCCCGGGCGCTGCTGGCCCGCTTCGCCTTGGTGAGCGCCACCTCCCACATCGCATCGTCGAAACGCACGGCGCCGAAGCTCGTGCAGGCGCGCGCCCGAGCCACGAAGGCATCGAGGTTCGATTCGGCGTCGCGGTGCTTGGCGGAGGGCAGGATGTGGATGTTCATATCGCTCGCGCCTCCTCGATCCGCCGGATCACATCGCCGATGGCCAGGATGGTCGCGTCATGGATCGTCACCATGCGGCCATCCATCCCGGCAGCCTGCTTGCGCTCGCGCTGAGCTATTAGGTCGTCCAGGATCTTGTCGTGGGGACCGTCCATCCAAGGCTGGAACTGGCCGCAGGTGTAGCAAGCGATAGGTGCGAGCAGGTTGCAGTAGGAATGCTCCCCACAGGTACCAAGGCCAGCCGGACGCCCTGTTGCCCGGTCGACAGCCATAACTCGGCTGGCGGGATCACCGCCTCGCTCGGCATCGGCCTCGTTCGGCACGACATTGCCAAGGAACGCTTGCGCAACAGGCCCAAGCTTGAGCGCCATCGCCCGATCCAGGGACTTAACGATGTCCGATTTGATGTCGAAGTAGACCCGGACATTCTGTAGGTCGGTGTGGTCGAGCGCTTCCGCCACCTCCTCCATGCTCGCGCCTTCGCGGACGAGCCGGGTGGCGAAGGTATACCGCAGGCGGCGCGTGGTGACCTTCAGTGGCTCCCCGGTCCTAGCCGAGATGACGCCGAGCCGTGAGACCCCGTCGCCGACGAGCGCCGTGAACTCGGACGGGTACATGTGCCAAGCATAATCGGCCATGGTTTCCTCCAAGTGCGACCTCATCGTCCGTCGCAGAAAAATCGGAGTGTCTGGGCCGGTAGTTCGACCCTGTAGCGCCTCCCGCTGACGGTTCTCTGCAATTAGGTTAAGGACTACATCTCCGATCTCTGACGTTAGTTTGCGCGTTTTAAACGCGGTGCGCGGGGCGTCGTGCCTTTTCTTAACGCGAGGGACACGCAAATTTATGAAGCGATTGTTGCCCTCGCTAATTATCTCGATGTCACGCTCGCGCAGCAGCGTCATTTGGAAAGGGTTGCAGCCCAAAGCAACACAGAGCCAGAGCGCCGCACTGCAGTCGAGCGGCAGGGAGTTTTTCCGTCGCTGAGCATTCAGTGCATTTAGTAGGGCAGTGATTTCTAAATCGACTAGAGGGCCATCTTCAGGATCTAATGAGAGAACTGCGTGCCCTTTAGCATTTCCGCCAATCACTTTTTGGTCGAGCTGAAACGCAACCTCTGGTGAGAACGACGCATACCCGCGGTCAGCGCCGGAACGGTACCAATGGCGAATATGGTGCAACTGATAAGCTTTTGACCCTAATTTGGCCTGAAGCTCAGCTATGAAGCTCTCCGGTATCTCCGTTCCATTACGCTCCGCTTCAACAAACAATTCAGACTGAGAAAGCAGGCGCAACGCGGCAAAGGTATTATAGACAGACTTCGGGGCCTTCGACTTTATAAGAGCTCGCATATACGATTTCGTAGCCGATAATAAATCTTCAGCCCTGAATGGAAGATGAGCAAAATTTAGTGATATTTTATCACCCGCGTAGTTCAGGTTCCACAAATCCGTGGAAGTATCGACCGGTAGGCCAGATAGATCTATGATGGCCTCCGAACTCGGCGCCGGAGCAATTTTCAGCAAGCGTAAAACTGCGCTCATTCAGCACCTGTGCTTTTCCGCTGGACGGCATCGACGTGCTGCGCCGCCATTTCCTTCGCGTATTCTCGATTGTAATGAGCGCCCTGTTTTGACCCTTTCTTCCATCCAAAGTGGTAATTTCTGGCCAGTTCCGTCTCGCCATCGGTCCAGCCAAGCGCGCGGCTCTTTTTGGAGAAGCGCACGTTGGCCACATGCCTTTTCGCATGAGGTGTCAAGCCGACCGGCAAGGTCTTGATACGATCACGCAGCAGATCGTACATGTCGTTGACTGTGCGCAGCCCGAGCTCGGTTCCTTCCTGTGAAAGGAAAACGTACGAGTTCTTTGAAGCGCCGGGATATCGCTTCGGATCATTACGATGCCGCTTGATCCAAACATCCAGAGCGCGGGCCAACTCTGCAGATATCGGGATCTCACGGCCGAGCGTCTTGACCCGCGGCTCTACTTTGCGACGGTCATCCTTGTCGTCAGGCCGTCGCACCACCGTCACGGACGGCTTCGCCCCATGCAGGACGAGATCCTCGCCCTTCAGGACCAGGGCTTCCGCGCGCCGCATGCCGGTCTCGTAGTAGAGCAGTAGCAGGGCGTAGTTCCGGTGTTGGTGCTCCGGTCGGAAGGGGTTGTTGGGGCTGCCCGGGACGATGGCCGCCAACATCTCCTGAAGGACATCCTCGTGGACAGGATCCCTTTCCCCCGACCCGCCGCTCGGAAGGTCGCTGTCGATCGTCTTGACGAAACGGTCCAGGGCGAGCCGCGCCTCCGGCAGGCGAGGATCCCCGACCCGGATCCGATGCAAGGCGAGATTAGCGTGCCAGACGATGTAATCTCGGACGGCATGACAGCGGTTCACGAAGTGACCGGGCTTTACGGTGCCATTGACCTTCGCGCCCTTCGCCGCCCGTAGGTTGAGGCGCAACGCATCCTTGAGGTCGTCGATCTCGTCGGGACCCAGGAGCTCGAACGACTCCGTCCTGGCCTGGAGGTCGATGCCGCGGAGAGAAGCCCAGTTGAGCGCGACCGCGACGGCTCTGAGCCGTAGCTCGTCGGTGCCGGCCGACTTCTCGCGTCCCCGGCGCGAGCGCATCACATAGAAGCCGGGCTGCGTAGCCAGGAGGCCGCGGCCGTCGACTATGGCCGCGTGACGCTCGCCGGAGCGAAAACGCAGCAGCTTTACACTGAAGGGAGGAATTTCACAGTTCATCTCAGCATCTTAACCGGAAGTCGTTTACAAAAACCGACCACCGCCTACGAAGACGCCAAAACCTGCCTTTCGCAGTTAACCCGTCGCTACCGGAATATCCAGCAGCGACAGGCGTTTAGCTCACATAGTGGACAAAAATGGCTTCCCCGCACGTCAGAAGGGGATGTCGTCGTCGAGGTCGTAGCCGCCGCGGCTGCCACCGCCACCGCCGCCACCCGAGGAGGCCGGGGCCGGACGCCGCTCGCCGCCCTGGGCGCGACCGCCGCCGAAATCGCCGCCGCGATCACCGCCCCGGCCACCGCCGAAGTCGCCGCCGCGGCTGATCTGGCCGCCGCCCTCGTCCTCGCCGGCGAAGTCACCGCCGCCGCCGCGCCCGTCGAGGATCGTCATCTCGCCGCGGAAGCGCTGGAGCACCACCTCGGTCGTGTACTTCTCGACGCCGGAATTGTCGGTCCACTTCCGGGTCTGGAGCTGGCCCTCGATGTAGACCTTCGAGCCCTTGCGCAGGTACTGCTCGGCCACCCGGGCGAGGTTGTCGTTGTAGATCACGACCGAGTGCCACTCGGTCTTCTCCTTGCGCTCGCCGGTCGCCTTGTCCTTCCACGACTCCGACGTCGCGAGCCGCAGGTTGCAGACCGGGTCGCCCGAACCGAGGCGGCGCATCTCGGGATCGCGCCCGAGATTGCCCACCAGAATCACCTTGTTGACGCTGCCCGCCATCGCTCTCTCCTAGTCGTACGGATCTCACAGGGCATCTGCCCGGCGGCGCGCGAACCATGCGCCCGGGCCTCCGGAGCGGCAACCGGCGGGGCGGGTTTGTGCCCGCTTTCCGCAGCGCCGACGGATCGATTTGTTCTATATCCGTTCCGTTTCGGCAGCAAGCCGCTCTCAGGCGACGCGGACGACGAGCTTGCCGAAATTCCGACCTTTCAACAGGCCGATGAACGCCTCGGGGGCATTCTCCAGCCCCTCGACCACGTCCTCGCGGTAGCGGACGCGCCCGTCCTGGATCCAGCCGGCGACCTCCTTGCGGAACGTGTCCGCCTGCTCGGCGAAGTCCCAGACGATGAAGCCCTGGATGTGCAGCCGGTTGGTCAGGACCGCGCGCATCAGGCCGGGCAGGCGGTCCGGGCCGGGGGGCACCTCGGTGGCGTTGTAGGCGGAGACGAGGCCGCAGACCGGGATCCGCGCGAACGGGTTGAGCAGCGGCAGCACGGCGGCGAAGACCGCGCCGCCGACATTCTCGAAGTACACGTCGATGCCCTTCGGGCAGGCGGCCGCCAGCGCGCCCGGCAGGTCGGACCCGCGATGGTCGATCGCGGCGTCGAAGCCGAGCTCCTCGGTGAGGTAGCGGCACTTCTCGGGGCCGCCCGCGATCCCGACGGCGCGGGCGCCGTGGATCTTGGCGATCTGGCCGACCAGGGAGCCCACGGGGCCGGCGGCGGCGGCCACCACGACGGTCTCGCCGAATTTCGGCCGGCCGATGTTGAGGAGGCCGGTATAGGCGGTCATGCCCGGCATCCCGAGCACGCCCAGCGCCGTCGAGGGCGGCGCGGCCGCGGGATCGACCTTGCGCGAGCCCTTGGCGTCGGTGACGAAGTACTCCTGCCAGCCTGCGAAGGCCGTCAGCAGGTCGCCCACGGCGTGATCCGGGTGGTTGGAGGCGACCACCTCGCCCACCGTCTCGGCGGTGATCGGCGCGCCGATCTCGACGGGCGCCGCGTAGGATTTCGCGTCGCTCATCCGGCCGCGCATGTAGGGGTCCAGCGACAGCCAGCGGGTGCGCAGGAGGACCTGGCCGGGTCCGGGCTGCGGCACCGGCACCTCCTCCAGGCGGAAATTCTCGGGCCGCGGCTCGCCGTGCGGGCGCGAGGCCAGGACGATGCGGCGGTTCATGGCGGTGGTCATGGCGGACTCCCGGAGACAGGCTGCCGCCCCGATCTGGGGCGCCGGGCCCGGGAGGCAAAGGCGCCGCGGCGATCGCGGGTGCGAGTCGCGCGTTGTCCCGGCTCGGGAAGCGGAGCGGCGGCATGCGGGAGACGGCACTGGGACTTGGGCTGGCGGCGATCGCGGCGATGGCGGCGGGGGCCGCCCGGGCCGGTCCCCTCGACACCTATCGTGACCGGGCGCGGGTGCTGGTCCTGTCGGCGCCCGAGGCCGGGAACGCGCAGCTCCGGGCGCAGCGGGCGGCGCTGGCCTCGGTCCGCACCGGCGTCGCCGAGCGCGACCTCGTGGTGCTGGAGGCGGTCGGCTCCGGCGCGGAGGCGCGGGCCCTGCGCGACCGGCTCGGCCTGCCCGCGGACAGCTTCCGCGCGGTCCTGATCGGGAAGGACGGGAGCGCCAAGCTCACCGCCGAGGCGCCGGTCGCGCCGCAGAGGCTGTTTTCCACGATCGACGCGATGCCGATGCGCCGGACCGAGATGCGCGAGCGCCGCTAGGAGCGGGTCCCCTGTGAACGGCGGGGCCGCGGACACCATCGGTTAAGCCTACCGGCCTATCACCGAAACGTGTCGACGGCCGCGCCCCGGCCGTCCGTTGAGGCCCGCCAGGACGCTCGGACGAGACGCTCGAATCGATGACCCGACAGCAAGTCGCCACCGCCATCCGCCGCCTCGTCGACCTTCAGGTCGAGGATATCGAGCGCGCGGTCCGCGACGGCCACAAGACCATCGCGCTGAACGAGCTGGCGGATCTGAACCGCCAGCTCAAGGCCTTCGCGGCCGCCCTTAGGAAGGCGCCGGCCCGCATCTGAGCCGGATTCCCACGCTACCAGCGCGGCCCGCCCCAGCGACGGGGTGGGATGTCCTCCGGCGGCGGGGGAGGTGGCGGCGGCCCGCGGTCGATGACCGGCTCGTCGCAGACCCGCACCCGTCGCAGCACCGGCTCTCCGTCCGGACCGAAGCGCCGCCGCACGAATTCCCGGCACGCCTCCGGGGACGCTTCTGGGGGCGCCGCTGTGAAGCGGGGACCGCGGACTTCGGATTCGGGCCGCGGTCCCGGAGGGGGCGGGGGCGGCGGTGGCCGGCGCTCCGGCTCGTCGTCCTGAGCGGGCCCGGCGTAGCCGTGCGGCGGGTAGGGGCCGTCGAAATCGGCGGCCAGAGCTGGGCCGGCGGCGAGGAGCAGGGCGCAGAAACCGGTTCGTACGAGGAGACGACGAGCGGGCACGGTGGCCTCGGCGTGAGCGGGCGCGCGGGGATCGCGGCCATCATCACCGAAGGGTGCGCCCGGGCGCCTGAACCGCCCCCGAGCCGGCGTGTCGGCTGCCGTTCAGCCGGCTACTTCTGCATCGCGTTGACTTCGCACTGGGCGTAGTCCGCGCTCGCCTTCACGTAGGCGTTGAGCTTCTGCAGGTAGGCCTCGGCGATCGGCCGGAAGGCCTGCGCCTGCAGGTTGTAGGCCTTGATCGCGTCGTTGTAGCTGTAGGCCTCCCAGCCCGGGCAGCCTTCCTTGGCGTCGAGGCAGGCGGGCTTCGGCGGCAGCGCCGGCTTGGCCGGACGCGCGGAGGCTGGCGGCGGCTCGGGCGGCGTGCANGGCGGGGCGCGGCGGCCGGCCCCCGGCCCAGCGCCGGACCGGCGGCGCGCGCCTTCGGGCCCCGCACCAGGGCGAGGAGCGGCAGCGACAGGCCGACGGCCAGCACCCACCAGGCCGGCCGGATCGGGCCTGAGAAGTCGAGATTGGCTGCGAGCACGAGGCTGGCCGGGACGCCGCTGGCGAGGCCGTACCACGCGGCTTCCAGCCCGGCGGTCGCGAGCCCGGCGAAGACGGCCAGGAGGAGGAGCGACCAGGGCCGTTCCGGCCACCGGAAGCGCCGCATCACCCGCCAGCCCATCAGCAGCAGGAACAGACCGGCGGAGAAGACCGGGTCGGTGACGTCGATCTTCGACTGCAGGAAGTAGTGGACCAGGGCCAGCACGGCGATCGTGTAGGCGAGGCGGTGCAGGCGGTTCCAGTTCGGGCCGAGGTTGCGGATCGCGGCGTCCGTGGAGGTCAGGCCCAGGGCGATCAGGCCGATCAGGGCCACGAAGCCGATCGTCAGGTAGAGCCGGAGCGCGATCTCCGAGATCACCTTGGTGAGGATCAGGTTCTGGTCGACGGCGTAGAGGGCGAGGTGGGCCACCGCGTAGGCCATCGCGGTGACGCCGAGCATGCGCCGGACGACGATGACCTTCGGCCAGTCGGCAAGGCGGCGCAGCGGCGAGATCGCCAGCGAGAAGAGCAGGAAGCGCACCGCCCACTCGCCGGTGGCGTGGATCAGCGCGGTGATCGGCTTCGCGCCGAGGGCGTCGAGCCGGTAGGCGGCCGCGAGGTAGAGCGCGGGCGCGACGCAGCCCGCGAACACCGCGAGCTTCAGCCCGGAGAGCCGACCGCCGCGGTCGAGCCAGGGGAGCGGGATGCCGAGGGGAGCGGCCAAGCGATCGATCATGGGTCCGAACGGAAGCTTCTCGGTCAACGATAGCGGCACCGATGGCCCGGGCCACCGGCGGGAACGGCTGCCCGGGCCATCGGTGCCGTCGCGGGTCGGTTCGCCGCGGGTGCGCGCAGGTTACAGGGCCGCCTTGACCTGTGTTGTGGTTGACCGCGCCGTTCCCGCGGCGAGATAGCGGGACGACGGACGTTGGATGGATCCCATGCAGTACCGCACGCTCGGCCGCTCCGGCCTCAAGGTCTCGCCGATCTGCCTCGGCACGATGATGTTCGGCGGCCCCACCGACGAGGCCGCGGCCGGCCGCATCGTCGGCAGCGCCCGGGAGGCCGGGATCAACTTCATCGACACGGCCAACGTCTACACGGAGGGCCGCTCCGAGGAGATCACCGGCCGGGCGATCCGGGCCGAGCGCGATGCCTGGATCCTGGCCACCAAGGTCGCCAACGCGACCGGACAGGGCGTCAACGACCGCGGCCTCTCGCGGGTCCACGTGATGAAGGCCGCCGAGGACAGCCTGCGCCGGCTCGGGACCGACTTCATCGACATCTACTACCTTCACAAGGAGGACCACGACACGCCGCTGGCCGAGACGGTCCGGGCGATGGCCGACCTCGTGCACGCGGGCAAGATCCGCCATTTCGGCGTCTCGAATCACCGGTCCTGGCGGGTCGCCGAGATCTGCCGGCTCTGCGACGAGCTCGGCATCGACCGGCCGGTGGTGAGCCAGCCCTACTACAACGCCTTCAACCGCATGCCCGAGACCGAGCACCTGCCGGCCTGCGCCCATTTCGGGCTCGGCGTCGTGCCCTACTCGCCGCTCGCCCGCGGCGTGCTCACCGGCAAGTACGATCCCGACGCGCCGCCGCCGGCCGAATCCCGCGCCGGCCGCCAGGACACCCGGATGATGCAGACCGAGTGGCGCCCGGAATCCCTCCGCATCGCCCGGACGCTCAGGGAGCACGCCGAGGCCCGCGGCATCACGGCCGGCCAGTTCGCCACCGCCTGGGTGCTGAACAACCGCCTCGTCACCGGCGTCATCGCCGGGCCGCGGACGGAGGCGCAGTGGCAGGAATATCTCGGCGCCCTCGACTACGCCTTCACCCCGGAGGACGAGGCGCTGGTCGACGGGTTCGTCGCCGCGGGCCATCCGACCACGCCGGGCTACAACGATCCGGCCTATCCGCTGGAGGGGCGGGTGCCGAGGAGCGGCTGAGAGGCGGCCGATCTCCAACCAACCCCCTCATCCTGAGGTGCGCGCGCAGCGCGCCTCGAAGGAGCCCTCCAGACAGCGCGCGATCCCTGGAGGCCTCCTCCGAGGCCTTCTTCGAGGCCTCCGCTACGCTCCGGCACCTCAGGATGAGGCCGAGATCGGGAAGAACAGGGAGTGCGTCGTGCGCCTGATCCGTCTTGCGCTCCCGGCCGAGGGTCGCTATCTAGCTCTCAACAGTTCTGATGGCAGTCGAGAGGCTGCGGTTCGGGAGTGGGCCCCACCGGGTCCGCTCTTTTTTTTCGCCGCACACTCTCTCGCCGCACGAGGCCCCACGCCGCGGGCGGCCAAGCAGAACGCCGCGAAGGTTGCGCGCTCATACCCATGTCGTCCGAGATCGAAGCGGATCTGTCCGAGAAGCGCCTCGTCCGCGAGGCCGGTGTCGCCGCGCGCGTCGCGCAGGCGATCGAGGGTCCGCTCGAGGGCCTCGGCTTCCGGCTGGTCCGGGTGCGGATGTCCAACGTCAACGGCTGCACCGTGCAGATCATGGCGGAGCGGCCGGACGGCACCTTCACCATCGACGATTGCGAGGCCGTGAGCCGCGCGATCTCCCCGATCCTCGACGTCGACGATCCGGTGGGCGGCGCCTACAACCTGGAAGTGTCCTCGCCGGGGATCGACCGGCCGCTGGTGCGGGTCTCGGACTTCGCCCGCTGGGCGGGCTACGAGGCGAAGGTCGAGCTGAGCCCGCCGCTGGACGGGCGCAAGCGCTTCCGCGGCATCCTGGGCACGCCCGATCCGACGGGCGCGACCGTCCCGATCGACCTGCCCGACGTGAAGGAAGGGCTGCCGAGCCGCATCGACCTGCCGCTGAAGGACCTCGCCGAGGCCCATCTCGTCCTCACCGACGAGCTGATCCGCGAGTCGCTCCGCCGCGGCGGACCGTCCGCCGCGGACGAGGCCGACGCGGAAGAGGACGAGGAGGCCGCCGCGGAGAGCGCGCCGGCGCCGGTGCGGAGCCCCTTCCAGCCGAAGGGGCCCCGGAAGGCCAGCCCCGCGGCCAAGCCCCAGAAACAGGCCCGGACCGGCCCGAAGAAGCCGGTCGTGACCAAGGCGTCCCGGCTCAAGGACCGCGACTCCCTGCACTGAGACCCCCGTGCCGGCCGCCCGGCGGCCGGTACGCAGATTTGACGGAAGAGAAGGACCGACACCGATGGCCGTCGTCAGCGCCAACAGGCTCGAACTCCTCCAGATCGCCGACGCGGTCGCCCGCGAGAAGGTGATCGACCGCTCCATCGTGATCGACGCGATGGAGGAGGCGATCGCCAAGGCCGCGCGCTCCCGCTACGGCGCCGAGACCGACGTTCACGCCGAGATCGACCCGAAGACCGGGGCGCTGCGCCTCTCGCGCCACCTCCTGGTCGTCGATCAGGTGGAGAACGACGCCCGCGAGATCACCCTGGATCAGGCACGCCGCTACAACCCCGGCGCGCTGGTCGGCGACGTGATCTCCGACACCCTGCCGCCCTTCGATTTCGGCCGCGTCGCCGCCCAGTCGGCCAAGCAGGTCATCGTCCAGAAGGTGCGCGACGCCGAGCGCGCCCGCCAGTTCGACGAGTACAAGGACCGCATCGGCGAGATCCTCAACGGCATCGTCAAGCGGGTCGAGTACGGCAACGTCATCGTCGATCTCGGCCGCGGCGAGGGCATCGTGCGCCGGGACGAGATGATCCCGCGCGAGACCTTCCGCCCGGGCGACCGCATCCGCTCCTACCTGTTCGACGTGCGCTCCGAGGTCCGCGGCCCGCAGATCTTCCTGTCGCGCTCGCACCCGCAATTCATGGCCAAGCTGTTCGGCCAGGAAGTGCCGGAGATCTACGACGGCATCGTCGAGGTGAAGGCGGTGGCCCGCGACCCGGGCTCGCGCGCCAAGATCGCGGTGATCTCGCGCGACGGCAGCATCGATCCCGTGGGCGCCTGCGTGGGCATGCGCGGCTCGCGCGTGCAGGCGGTCGTCGGCGAGCTCCAGGGCGAGAAGATCGACATCATCCCGTGGTCCGAGGACGAGGCGACCTTCATCGTCAACGCCCTCCAGCCCGCCGAGGTGGTGAAGGTGGTGCTCGACGAGGAGGCCGACCGCATCGAGGTGGTGGTGCCGGACGACCAGCTGTCGCTCGCGATCGGCCGCCGCGGCCAGAACGTGCGCCTCGCCTCGCAGCTCACCGGCTGGGACATCGACATCCTCACCGAGGCCGAGGAGTCGGAGCGCCGCCAGAAGGAGTTCGCCGAGCGCACCCAGGTGTTCATGGAGGCGCTCGACGTCGACGAGACCGTCGGCCAGCTGCTCGCCGCGGAAGGCTTCCGCAACGTCGAGGAGATCGCCTACGTCGACATCCAGGAGCTCTCCGGCATCCAGGGGCTCGACGAGGAGACCGGCACCGAGATCCAGGCCCGCGCCCAGGACCACCTCGCCCGGATCGAGCAGGCGCACGACGCCCGCCGCACCGAGCTCGGCGTCGCCGACGAGCTGCGCGAGATCGAGGGCATCACCACGCCCATGATGGTCGCCCTCGGCGAGAACGACGTGAAGAGCGTCGAGGACCTGGCGGGCTGCGCCACCGACGACCTCGTCGGCTACACGGAGGGCCGCGGCCCCGAGGCCGTGCGCCACGCCGGCTACCTCGACGGGTTCGACCTGTCCCGCGCCGAGGCCGAGGCCCTGATCATGGCCGCCCGCCTCAAGGCCGGCTGGATCGAGGCCCTGCCGGAGCCGGAGACCGAGGAAGGGACCGAGGAGGGTGCCGAGGCGGCCGAGGGCGAAGACGCCGCCCCCGCGCAGGCCGAGGCCTGAGCCGAGAGCCGGCGGCGGAGGCGCGATGGTCGCGGTCGACACGACCCTGCCCGAGGACGGGCTGGATGCCGGGGGGCTCGATGCCGGCCCCGGCCGCCGCTTGCCCGAGCGGACCTGCATCGTCACGCGCGTCGCTCAGGCGCCGGAGGCGATGATCCGGTTCGTGCGCGGGCCGGACGGCAGCGTCGTGCCCGACCTGCGCGCCAAGCTGCCGGGCCGCGGCGCCTGGGTCAGTGCCCGGCGCGAGGCGGTCGCCACCGCGGTGCGGAAGAACCTGTTCTCGCGGGCCTTCAAGGGGCCGACGCCGGCCGCCCCCGACCTGCCGGACCGGATCGTCGCGGGACTTCGGGGCGACCTGCGGCAGGCGATCGCGATGGCCAACAAGGCGGGCTGCGTGGTCGCGGGCTTCTCGAAGGTCGAGGCCGCGATCGGCGGCCAGCCCGGCGCCATCGCGGTGATTCACGCCGCCGAGGCGAGCCCGGACGGCCGGCGCAAGATCGCGTCGGCCTTGCACAGGCGCCACGGTGACGCCATGTCAAGGATCCCGATCATCGATGACCTGTCCGAGGACGAATTGGACATGGCCTTAGGTCGGGATCATGTGATACACGCTGCGCTCGTCGCAGGAGCCGGAGCCGCCGGCTGCCTGTCGCGTTGGCGTCGGCTACGCTCCTTCGAGGGCGCCGCCGCGGCGACCGGGGAGCCCGATCCAGCCCGAATCGGCGGGGTCGACGAAGCCTCACGTTGACGACGCAGGACGATTTTGACCGGCGCCACCGGGTGTCGGTTCACGGGACGATGGAAACCCTCAGGGTTCAGGCTGAATGAGCGATACGAACAACCCGGGCGACAAGACTCTGAACCGGACTTCCCCGAAGCCGCTCTCTCTCAAGCGGCCGATCGAGGCGGGCACCGTGCGTCAGAGCTTCTCCCATGGCCGCTCCAAGCAGGTCGTGGTCGAGACGGTGAAGCGCCGCGTCATCGGTGCGGCGCCGGCCGCACCTGCCCGTGAGCCTGCACCCGCACCGCGTCCGGCGGCCCCCGCGCCGACGGCGCCGCCTCCGCGGCCGGCGCAGCGCGCCGCCTCGGGCGTCGTCCTGCGCACCCTGAGCGAGCAGGAGAGCGCGGCCCGCGCCGCCGCCCTCGCCGACGCGCAGCGCCGCGAGGCCGAAGCGCGCCAGAAGGCGGAGGCCGAAGCGGCCGCCCGCCGGCGCGAGGCNGGTCGATCCTCCTGCTCTGCACTCTCCTGCTCCTGCCCAGCCAAGCATGGGCGCTGTGCCGGTGTATCTGCGTCAGGGGCGTGATGCGGCCGATCTGCCAGCAGACCGATCTGGTCGAGCCGATCTGCCAAGGGCTATGCGAGGATCAGATCCGGCCCGCGACCGTCGTAAGGCCGCTCGCGGGCGGGCAGCAGGTGTTCAGCCCGGTCGAGCTCTTTGATCCGGCACGGCGCCGCCGCGCGCCCCGCCGGTCGCGCCGCCCAGACCAACGAGGACGAGTCCGAGACCAAGCGGGTCATCCGCCGTCCCGGCATGCCCCTCAAGATCATCGCGCCGCCGAAGACCCCGAAATCCCCGGGCGGCGACCGCAACCGCGGCCGTCTGACCATCGCCAACGCAACCTCCGGTGAGGACGAGCGCACGCGCTCCGTCGCCTCGTTCCGCCGTCGCCAGCAGCGCATGAGCGGCCGCGGCCACGTGGAGCAGAAGGAGAAGCTGTCCCGCGAGGTGACGATCCCCGAGACGATCACCATCCAGGAGCTCGCCAACCGCATGTCGGAGCGGGCCGTGGACGTGATCCGCCTGCTGATGAAGCAGGGCCAGATCCACAAGATCACCGACGTGATCGACTCGGACACCGCCCAGCTCATCGCCGAGGAGCTCGGCCACACGGTGCGCCGCGTCGCCGAGTCCGACGTCGAGGAAGGCCTGTCCTCCGACGAGCCGGACCTGGAGGAGGATCTCGATCCCCGTCCGCCGGTGGTCACCATCATGGGCCACGTCGACCACGGCAAGACGTCGCTGCTCGACGCGATCCGCAAGGCGAACGTGGTCGAGGGCGAGGCCGGCGGCATCACCCAGCACATCGGCGCCTATCAGGTCGCGTCGCCGTCCGGCGACATGATCACCTTCATCGACACCCCGGGCCACGCGGCGTTCACGTCGATGCGCGCCCGCGGCGCCAAGGTCACCGACATCGTGGTGATCGTGGTCGCGGCCGATGACGGCGTCATGCCCCAGACCATCGAGGCCATCCAGCACGCCAAGGCGGCGGGGGTCCCGATGATCATCGCGGTCAACAAGATCGACAAGCCGGACGCGAAGCCGGAGCGGGTCCGCACGGAGCTGCTGCAGCACGACATCCAGGTCGAGTCGATGGGCGGTGAGACCCTCGAGTTCGAGGTCTCGGCCAAGACCGGTGCCGGCCTGTCGGAGCTCCTGGAGGGCATCCAGATCCAGGCCGAGATCATGAACCTGCGCGCCAACGAGAAGCGCGACGGCGAGGGCACGGTCATCGAGGCCCAGCTCGACCGCGGTCGCGGCCCCGTGGCCACGGTCCTGGTCCAGCGCGGCACCCTGTTCACCGGCGACATCGTCGTGGCGGGCGCCGAGTGGGGCCGCGTGCGCGCCCTGATCGACGATCTCGGCGAGAACGTGCAGTACGCCGGCCCGTCGGTGCCGGTCGAGGTGCTGGGCTTCAACGGGACGCCCGATGCCGGCGACCGCGTGATCGTGGTGCCGAGCGAGGCCCGCGCCCGCGAGGTCACCGAGTACCGCGCCCGCCAGAAGCGCGAGCGCCAGAATGCCCGGACCGGCGGTGCCAACCGCTCGCTGGTCGACATGATGCGCGATCTCAAGGAAGGCGCCGGCCGCAAGGAGCTGCCGGTCGTCATCAAGGGCGACGTGCAGGGCTCGGTCGAGGCGATCTCGGGCGCCCTGGAGAAGCTCGGCAACGACGAGGTGGCTGCCCGCATCCTCCTGGCAGGCGTCGGCGGCATCACCGAGTCGGACATCACCCTGGCGCAGGCGTCGAAGGCGGTGGTCATCGGCTTCAACGTGCGCGCCCACAAGGAGGCCCGCGAGGCCGCCGAGCGGGCGGGCATCGAGATCCGCTACTACAACATCATCTACGACCTCGTGGACGACATCAAAGCCACGCTGTCGGGGATGCTGCCGCCGACGCTCCGCGAGGAGCGCCTGGGCGAGGCGACGATCCAGGAGGTCTTCGAGGTCTCGAAGGTCGGCAAGGTTGCCGGCTGCCGCGTCACCGACGGCATCGTGGAGCGCGGCGCCCATGTCCGCCTGATCCGCGACAGCGTCGTGATCCACGAGGGCAAGCTCAAGACGCTCAAGCGCTTCAAGGACGACGCGAAGGAAGTCACCTCCGGCCAGGAGTGCGGCATGGCCTTCGAGAACTTCGAGAACATGCGCGCGGGTGACGTGATCGAGTGCTACCGGGTCGAGGAGATCCGCCGCACCCTCTGACGCTCCGGGCTCATCCGGACAGGGCGGCCGCGGCACCTGCCGCGGCCGTCTTTTCTTTTTTCAGGACGTGCGCCGTCCGCTCCGGCGGGGCGGCCCGAGACAGAATGGCCCAGAAACCGACCTCCACCGGCCCCTCGCAGCGCCAGCAGCGCGTGGCCGAACTCGTGCGCCACGCGCTGGCCGAGGTGCTCCAGCGGGGCGACATCCAGGATCCGGTGCTCGGCACGCATGTCGTGACCGTGCCGGAGGTGCGGATGTCGCCGGACCTGAAGCTCGCCACAGCCTACGTGATGCCGCTCGGCGGCCTCGACGAGGCGCCGGTGATCGCCGCCCTGGAGCGTCACCGGAAGGTGCTGCGCCAGGAGGTGGCCCGGCGGGTGAACCTGAAATTCGCGCCGGAGCTGCGATTCCGGCGGGACGAGACCTTCGACGAGGCGGCGCGCATCGACAAGCTGCTGCGGGACGAGCGGGTCCAGCGCGACCTCGAGTCCGGGTCCGAGGACGACGAACCGGAGACCGGGACGGGGCATTGAGTCCCGATACCAAGCAGAAAGGGACGGGGCATCGACCCCGGGGACACGCGGACATGACGGTTTCCATGGAAGATTTTCCGCCGGCCGAGCGCCAGGCTCCCCTGCCGAGTGCGGAGCGCCGCGGTCCGGAGGGACGCCGTCCTCAGCGCGGGCCGCGACCCGACCGCCCGAAGCGCCGGGACGTCTCGGGCTGGGTGATCCTCGACAAGCATGTCGGCATGACCTCGACCCACGCGGTCGCGGTGGTGAAGCGCGCCTTCAATGCCAAGAAGGCCGGCCATGCCGGCACCCTCGACCCGCTGGCCTCCGGCATCCTGCCGATCGCGCTCGGCGAGGCGACCAAGACCGTCCCGTTCGTGATGGACGGCCGCAAGGCCTACCGCTTCACCGTGCAGTGGGGCATCGAGACCGACACCGACGACGCCGAGGGCCGTCCCGTGGCGACGAGCGAGGCCCGACCGGACCGTGCGGCCGTCGAGGCGGCGCTGCCGGCCTTCGTGGGGGCGATCGAGCAGGTGCCGCCGCGCTACTCGGCCATCAAGATCCAGGGCGAGCGCGCCTACGACCTCGCCCGCGAGGGCGAGACCGTGGAGCTGGTCGCCCGGCCGGTGCAGATCGACCGGCTCGCGGTCGTCGAGCACGACGGCGAGCGCACCGTGATCGAGGCCGAGTGCGGCAAGGGCACCTACGTGCGGGCGCTGGCCCGCGATCTCGGCCGGATGCTCGGCTGCTACGGCCACGTGGCCGCGCTGCGTCGGACCCGGGTCGGGCCCTTCTCGGAGGCCGAGGCCTGCGCGGTCTCGGCCCTGACGGACGGCAGCCCCGAGGCCGCGCTCGCCTACCTGCGCCCAGTGGAGACGGCGCTCGACGCCATCCCGGAGGTCGCGGTCTCGCGCGATCTGGGCCTGCGCCTGATGCGGGGACAGCCGGTCATCCTGCGGGGCCGCGACGCGCCCGTGGAGGGCAAGGCCTTCGCGACCTGCGCCGGTATCCTGGTCGCCGTGGGCGACGTGGAGCGCGGCGAGCTGATCCCGCACCGGGTGTTCCACCTCGGCGGCACCGCCCCCGGCCGCGGCGCCTGACTCTCCGGCTCCGCACCGTCCTGGCGGACGCGTGCGGGCCACCGGCCGGTCCAGGTCGGGCTGAGACGTGAGCGCGCAGGCGGAACGAACCTGAGCCGTGACGCTTTGGCCCCGGCGGACGGTCCGGGATGCTGATGCGCGAGTTCGACTACGACGTGGCGGTGATCGGTGCCGGGACTGCCGGCATCGCGGCGCACCGTGCGGCCACGGAAGCGGGGGCGCGGTCGGTGCTGATCGAGCGCGGGCCCGGCGGGACGACCTGCGCGCGGGTCGGCTGCATGCCCTCGAAGCTCCTGATCGCCGCGGGGGCCGCCGCGCGAGCGGCGCGCACCGCGGACCTGTTCGGCATCCGGGTCTCCGGCGTCGCCGTGGACGGACCTGCCGTGCTGCGGCGTCTCCGCGCCGAGCGCGACCGGTTCGTCGACAGCGTCCTCGACGGCCTCGACGCTCTGCCCGACCACGAGCGCCTCGACGGTGCCGCCCGGTTCGAGAGCGATCGCACCCTTGTGATCGGCGACGCGATCCGGATCCGCTTCCGGGCGGCGGTCGTCGCGACCGGATCGACCCCGATCGTCCCCGACTCCCTGCGCGGCCTCGGGGCGGACGTCCTGACCACCGACAGCCTCTTCGAGATCCCCGATCTTCCGGACTCGCTCGCCGTCCTCGGGGCTGGAGCCGTCGGGATCGAGATTGCCCAGGCGATGGCGCGGCTCGGCGTGGCCGTCACGGTGATCGACGCGGGCGACAGCGTCGCCGGCCTGACCGAGCCCGACCTCACCCGGCAGGCTGCCGAGATCTTCGGTGCGGAACTGGATCTTCATCTCGGCGCCGAGGTTCGGGACGCCCTTCCGGACGGCCACGGCGCGCGCCTGCGCTGGGTCGACCGAAACGGGCGCGAGCGGGTCACGCGCGCGGCGCGGGTGCTGGCTGCCACCGGCCGTTCCCCGAACCTGGAGCCCCTCGGGCTGGAGGCGACCGGTCTCCGCCGCGGTGAGAAGGGCCTGCCGGATTTCGACCCGCGCAGCCTCGTCTGCGCGGGTGCGCCGATCCTGATCGCGGGCGATGTCGACGGCTGGCGGCCGGTGCTGCACGAGGCGAGCCGCCAGGGGCGGATCGCGGGCGCCAACGCGGCCGCCCTCGCGGCGGGCCGTCCGGTCGCGATTCCGGAGCCTTGGACGAGCCTCGCGATGGTCTTCACCCAGCCCCAGGCGGCGGTGATCGGCGCGCCCTACGATCCGGAGGACGACCGGCGGATCATCGGCGCTATGGATTTCGCGGATCAGGGACGCGCCCGCGTGGAGGGGCTGAACCGCGGCGGCATGCGCGTCTGGGCCGATCGGTCTGGGCGGCTGCTCGGGGGCGAGATGCTCGGGCCGGCCGTGGAGCACCTCGCGCACCTGCTCACTTACGCGATCGCGGACAAGCAGACGGCACAGGCGGTGCATGATCGACCGGTATATCATCCTACGGTTGAAGAAGGATTATCCAGTATTATGTCTACGATGATACAGAGAAGCTGAGGCGTTGATCTTGTCGACATTACAAGCATTGCGCTCGGCCATTCCGGTCGCCATACCCGCCTGAATGAGCCGGTCTCGTCCCTGATGCCGCCCAGCCAGGCCCCCGAACCTGACGTCGATCTCGACGTCATCGCGCCGGACGCGCTCGATCGCCTGGATCAGGGCGTGATCGGGCTCGATTCGGCCGGCACCGTCGTGGCCTTCAGCGAGGGCGCGAGCGCGATCTCCGGGCTGTCGCGGGAGGCCGTCCTCGGCCGCGACTATTTCCGCGACGTGATGCCGGGCACGAACGTGCCGAGCTTCCGCGGCCGGTTCCTGGCGGGCGCGCGCCGCGGCGCCCTGGACGAGAGCTTCGATTACGTCTTCGGCCGGCTGCCGCAGCCGCTGCGGGCCCGGATCCACATGCGTCACGGCCAGATCGCCGGCACGCGCCCGGTGACATGGCTGACCATCGATCCCGTCGAGAGCCTCGGGGCCGACCGGTCGCGCGAGGCCGTCATGGCGGCGATCGGCCGGCGGGTGCGCGCCGAGCCGGTGGATGCCAGCCTCTGCGAGCGTGAGCCGATCCACATCCCGGGATCGATCCAGCCCAACGCCGTGATGCTCGCGGCCGATGCCGGGACCCTCCTGGTCACGGCCTACTCGGCCAATGTCGACGAGATCATCGATCCGATCCAGCCGCCCCTGGCGGGCCGGCCCCTGGCGGACGTGCTGCCGGCCGATTTCGTCGCGGCGATCCGGGCGCGCCTGGCCGGCGGGTCCCTCGGCGACGGCGCCTCCATGCGCCGGACCCTGACCTTCCCGGACCGCGCCGCCGCCTATCACGCCGTCGCCCACACCCATGCGGGCCGCCTCATCGTCGAGCTGGAGCTGGAGCCGGACTCGGCCGACGATTTCGCCACGGCGAGCCAGGTCGATACCGAGCTCGCCGTCGGGCGCCTGCGCGAGGCCGGGACGCTGGCGGATGCCGCACGGATCGCGGCCCTCGAGATCCGGGCCCTCACCGGGTTCGAGGCGGTCCTGGTCTACCGCTTCGACGCGGACTGGAACGGCGAGGCCGTGGCCGAGGACAAGGTGCCGGGCTGGTCGCGCAGCCTGCTGGGCCTGCGCTTCCCCGCCTCCGACATCCCCGCCCAGGCCCGGGCCCTCTACACCAAGGCCAAGAGCCGCTTCGTCATCGACCGCGACAGCGTCCCGGTCGGGCTCGTCGCGGCCCCGGGCGCCGGCAACGGCCCGATCGACCTGACCTTCGCCCAGCACCGCACGCTCTCGCCGATCCACCTGGAGTACCAGCGCAACCTCGGCGTGAACGGCTCCATGTCGATCTCGATCATGGTCGAGGGACGGCTCTGGGGCCTGATGATCGGTCATCATCGCCGCCCGCACTACGTCACGCCGGAGACGCGCGCGGCCGCCACGGTGCTCACCGACGCCTTCGCCATGCGCGTGCAGGAGATCGAGTCGCGCCGCCTCTGGGCCGAGCGGCAGGCCCATCTCGACGTCGAGGGGCGCCTCGTGCGCGGCCTGACGCGCTCCGACGACTTCGTCGCCGCCCTGACCGCCGGGACGACGACGCTGCTCGACCTGTTCAGCGCCACCGGCGCCGGCATCGTCTCGGGCGAGCGGGTCACGCTGATCGGCCGGACGCCGCCGGCCGAGATGGTGGCGGCGATCGCGGGCTGGCTGCGATCGCGCGTGCCGGAGGGCGAGGTCGGCTACAGCAGCGACAGCTTCAGCGCCGATTATCCGGAAGCCGGCCCGCATCGCGAGATCGCCAGCGGCCTGCTCGCGGCCTTCGTCGACGCCTCGCGCGAGAACCTGCTGCTGTGGTTCCGGCCGGAAGTGCCGAGCACGGTCACGTGGGGCGGCGACCCGCGCAAGCCCGTGCTCGCCGGGAGCGGTCCCGTGGCGGTGCTCCCCCGCCGCTCCTTCGAGCGCTGGGTCGAGGAGCGCACCGGCTTCGCCGCGCCCTTCGCGGAATGGCAGGTCCAGCTCGCCGGCTCCCTGGCCGAGGCGGTCGAGGGCGTCGTGCTGCGCCAGCGGCGCAAGATCGACGAGCTCACCACCCTGCTCGCCGAGAAGGAGCGCCTGCTGGAGCAGAAGGACCTTCTCACGCGGGAGATCGACCACCGGGTCAAGAACTCCCTGCAGATCGTGTCGGCCTTCCTGCAGATGCAGCGGCGCCAGATCGCCGACGGCGAGGCCCGGCAGGCCTTCGCCGACACCTCCGCGCGGGTGATGAGCGTCGCGCGGGTCCACGACAGCCTGTACCAGGCGGACCGGTTCGACGAGGTCGATCTCGGCCAGACCATCGAGAATCTGTGCAACGACCTCGCGGGGCTCGCCGGCGACGGGCACGCCGTCGATCTCTCGGCGGAACCCGGCCTGATGGTGCCCTACCGCAAGGCGGTAGCGCTCTCGCTGATCGCCACGGAACTCGTCACCAACGCCTTCAAGTACGCGGCCACGCCCGAGGGCATCGGCCGCGTCGAGGTGAGCGTCTCGGCCTCCGGCCCCGGCGAGGTCCAGCTCCGCGTCTGCGACGACGGCGCCGGCCTGCCGGACGACTGGGCCGACGCGCGAGCCCGCAGCAAGGGCTCCGGCCTGGGGATGAAGCTCATCCGGGCGATGCTCGACCAGATCAACGCCAAGCTCACCGTCGCCAACACGCCCGGCGCCTGCTTCACGATCACCGCGTAATGTCCCGCGACGGCCTGCACGCGCGGCTGCGCGCCGCGACCGATCCGGCCCACCGGGCGCTGGAGACCTCCCTCGACTGGCAGGCGCGGGTGGCGACGCTCGGCGGCTACCGCGACCTGCTGGGGCGCCTCTACGGCTTCCACGCGGTCTGGGAGTCGGCCATCGGGTCCGGGCTCGCCGACGAGCCGTTCCTGGCGCCGCGCCGCCGCCTCGCCCTCCTCGCGGCCGACCTCGACCATCTCGGCCTCCCGGCCTCCGCGGTCGCGGCGCTCCCGAGGCCGGCCGCCCCGGTGCTCGTCGGGCCGGCCGCCGCCACGGGCGCCCTCTACGTGCTGGAGGGATCGACCCTCGGCGGCCAGCTGATCGGCCGGCACATCGCCGGCCTGCACGGATTCTCCGGCGCGGGGCTCGCCTATTACCGGGCGCACGGGCCCGCCGCGGGGACGATGTGGGCGAACTTCCGGCAGCGCCTGGACGTCTTCGGCGACGATCCGGCCGCGGAGGCCGCGCTCACCGGCGCGGCCGTCTCGACCTTCGCGGCGATGCGCGCGTGGCTCTGCCCGGTTCCGGAGATGCCGGCCGCCGCCTGAGCCGCTCGGGCCGCGCCGCGGGCGGCATTTGACGGGATCGGCCCGGACGGTTGTCAATGCCGCCCGCCGTCCCGACCCAGAGGCCCGTCTCTCGATGCTCGCCTTCGCGCTCTCCGCCCTGCTCGCCGTGCTGGCGGGCGCCGGCCTCGTCCTGCAGCAGATCCTGAACGCCAATCTCCGCGCGGGCCTCGATTCGGCGTCCTGGGCCGGCGTCTCCAGCTACGCGGTCGGCCTCGCCTGCATGGCGCTCCTCGCCGCCGCCCTGCGCGATCCGGTGCCGACGACGAGCGTGGCGGAGCGGATCCCGTGGTGGACCTGGAGCGGCGGCCTGTTCGGCGCGGTGTTCATCGGGCTCGCGATCCTGCTCGTCCCGAAGCTCGGCGCCGCGACCTTCTTCGCCCTGCTGGTCACGGGCCAGATGCTCGCCTCGGTGCTGTTCGACCACGCCGGCCTGCTCGGCCTCGCGCAGCGGCCCGTCGACCTGCCGCGCCTCCTCGGGATCGCGCTCCTGATCGGCGGCGTCGTGCTGATCCGCCGCTAGGGCCGTGCCCGATCGCGTCGCAATCGGGCACGGCTCCGAGCCTCTGTCTTGACGCGCTCCCTCGCGCCGAACCGGTATCCATTGCGGCGGAGAGCGCTCTGGGGCCGGATCACGGCGACTCGGCCAGCAGGCCCTCGACGAAGGGGGCGAGGCCGGTGCGGCGCGCCCGCCGGAGCCGTTCGGCCGCCAGAATCCCCTGCAGGGCCTTGAAAGCGTTCTGCAGGTCGTCGTTGACGATGACGTAGTCGTACTCGACCCAGCGCTGGATCTCGGTCCGCGCGTTGGCGAGGCGCTTCTCGATCGTCTCGGCGGAATCCTCCGCCCGGCGCTCCAGGCGCTGGCGCAGCTCGGCCATGCTCGGTGGCAGGATGAAGACCGTCACCACGTCCTGGGCGAGCTTGGAGCGCACCTGCCGCGTGCCCTGGTAGTCGATGTCGAAGATCATGTCCCGGCCGGAGCCCAGCACCTTCTCCACCGGCCGCCGGGGCGTGCCGTAGAAATTGCCGTGGACCTCCGCCCATTCGAGCAGGTCGTCGCGGTTGCGCAGGTCGTCGAACGCCTCGCGATCGATGAAGTGGTAGTGCCGCCCGTCGATCTCGGAGGGCCGCCGCCCCCGCGTGGTCACGGAGATCGAAAGGTCGAGCGCCCAGCTCGGATCCTGCGCGATCGCCCGCGTCAGGGTGGTCTTCCCCGCGCCCGAGGGCGAGGAGAGGATCAGGATCAACCCGCGCCGCGCGATCGAGTCGGAGACGCTCCCGGCCGGCTCGGTCATGCGCGTGGCTCCCCGACGTTTCGCATCCGTATCCTCACGTCCTGATCCGGCATCACTCGATGTTCTGGACCTGCTCGCGGAACTGCTCGACCACGGCCTTCAGGTCGAGTCCGATCCGCGACAGGCTGATGTCATTGGCCTTGGCGCACAGGGTGTTGGCCTCGCGGCCGAATTCCTGGGCCAGGAAATCCAGGCGGCGGCCGATCGCGCCGCCGGCCGCCAGCAACTCGCGGGCGCTCGCCACGTGGGCGCGGAGCCGGTCCAGCTCCTCGCGCACGTCCGCCTTGCCGGCGAGCAGCATCGCCTCCTGGTGCAGGCGGTCCGGGTCGAGGCCGCTGCCGCCGAGCGCCGCGACGGCCGCCTCCAGGCGCGCCCGCACGGCCTCGGGCTGGCGGGCCGGATTCGCCTCGGCGGCCTCGGTCAGCGCGGCGATCCGCTCGACCTGGGCGGTGACGACCTGCTCGAGCTGACGCCCCTCGGCGCGGCGGGCCTCGACCAGATCCGCGACCAGCTGGACCACGCCCGCGGCCAGGTCCCGGGCGAGGGAGTCGGTGTCCGCCGCCTCGTCCTCGACCTCGATCACGCCGCGCACGCCGAGCAGCCCGTCCATGGTGGCGCGGGCCACGCCCTCGGGGACCGGCACCCGGGCCACCGCCTGGGCGAGGCTCGCCAGGAGGGCCTCGTTGATCCGCACCCGCGCGGTCGTCTCCGGCTTGGTGAGCGTCAGGGTCAGCTGGCACTGCCCGCGGGCCAGGGTTTTCTGCAGGGCGGTGCGGGCGGTCTCGCCGAGCCCGTCATAGCCGGCCGGCACGCGGGTGCGCACGTCGAGGCCGCGCCCGTTGACGCTGCGGACCTCCCAGGCCCAGTGCACCGGTCCGGCACTGCCCGCCGTCCGGGCGAAACCGGTCATGCTCGCGATCTGGGCCACGCCGACCCCCGTCCCCGTGAAGATCGGGGCCTGTAGCACGGATCACTCCGGTGGGAAGAGGCCGGTCGCCGCTGCCACCGCGACGCGGCCCGCGCCGGGCGGCCCGCACATGGGTTCGGATGGCGCATGCCGCGATCAGTATTGGGGTGGGCCGCGCTCAAGCCGTTCGGGATGTCCGCGCTGGGCGTCGGCATCTGGGAGGATGCGCCGCACGAGGGATGGGTGCGCGGGGATGCCACCATGGCGCGGATCTTCGGCCTGACCGAGGCCGAGGCGGCGGACGGGATCAGCTGGGAGCAGCTCTCCGCGATCTTCCATCCGGAAGATCTCGCCCGGGACCAGAGCGAGCGCCGCCGCGTGCGCGAGGAAGGCGGCCTCTTCGCCTGGGAGCACCGCATCGTCCCCGCCCCCGGGCTCGTGCGCTGGGTGCTGGCGCGCGGCCGGTTCGAGCGGCGCCCGGACGGGCACATCTACGGCCGCGGCATCGTGATCGACATCACCGACAGCCGGGTCGACGGCCCGTTCGAGCCGCCGGTCGGCTTTCTCGGCGCCCCGACCGAGCAGGGTACCGCGGTCGAGCGGATGGCGGATTACGCGATGCGCCTGTGGGAGCTGGTCGGCGATCTCGGGCCCGAGGAGGCGGCCCGGGTGCAGCCGCTGCTCGAGGCCCTGCTGTACGAGCTGGGACGGCAGATCGCGGCCTCCCTGTCGGGCGACCCTCCGGACGTGCCGCGGCGCCCGCGGAACACGAAGGCGCACTGAGGCGGGCGCGGAGGCGGGCGCGGAGGCGGGCTCGACGGCGTCGGGCCCGCCGGCGGTCCCTAGCGGCGGCCCCGCGGCGCCGGTGCCGGCTCGCTCAGGGTCGGCACCGTCTTGGGCGAGCCCAGATCGTAGCTGCGGTTCTTGAGCGGATCGAGGCGAGTCCCCTCGGAGGCGTCGAAGGCGCGCGTGCCCGGCGTTCCGGTATCGAGGGCGAAGGCCGCGTTGGTGTTGATCCCGTTGCCCGCGGGGGCGCCGGCCGGCGCGTAGGCCGAGGCGCGGCCGGGCGTCGCCGGATCGGGGCTCGGCTCGACCTTGTCGACGGCGTCCGGCGGCGCCTGGCGGCTCTTCTCCACCGCCCGCCAGCGGGCGACGTTGCGCTGGTGCGCCTCGAGGGAATCGGCGAAGGCGTGGCCGCCGGTGCCGTCCGCCACGAAGTACAGATCCTTGGTCCGCGACGGGTTGGCCACCGCCTCCAGGGCGGCGCGGCCGGGATTGGCGATCGGGCCCGGCGGAAGACCCTCGATGACGTAGGTGTTGTAAGGGGTCGGCCGGTCGATCTCGGAGCGCAGGATGCCGCGGCCGAGGGTGCCGCGCCCGCCCACGAGCCCGTAGACGATCGTCGGGTCGGATTGCAGCTTCATCCGCTTGTTGAGGCGGTTGATGAAGACGCCGGCGACCCGGGGCCGCTCGTCGGCGCGGCCGGTCTCCTTCTCGACGATGGAGGCGAGGGTGACCATCTCGGCCGGGGTCCGCACCGGCACGTCGGCGCTGCGCCGCAGCCAGATCTGGTTCAGCACCTCGCGCTGCTTGGCCTTCATCAGGTTGACGATCTGCTGCCGCGTGGCGCCGCGCTCGAACTTGTAGGTGTCGGGCAGGAGCGAGCCCTCCGGGGGGATCTCGTTGATCTCGCCGGTGAGCACGTCGTTGTCGTTGAGCCGGGTGACGATCTGCTCGGAGGTCAGGCCCTCCGGGAAGGTGATGGCGTGCTGGACCTGCCGGCCCGTGGCGATCGTGTCGAGCGTGTCGGAAATGCTCGCATGCGCCTTGAACACGTACTCGCCGGCCCGGAGCGCGGGCCGGCCGCCGAAGCGGGCGGCGAACTCGAACAGGCCGGTATGGTCGATCACGCCCTCGCGCTTCAGGGTCTCGGCGATCTCGGAGGTCCCGCTGTGGGTCGGGATGACCACGACCTTGTCGGCGGCGAGCGGTCCGGGCTCGCGCACCTGCCGCTGGAACAGCGTGATCCCGATCATCGCCGCGATGGCGATGACGACCGCGAAGGTCAGGGCCCCGCTGATCAGGCCGACGAGGCCGCTCCGCTCGCGCTCGGGCTTCTCCGGCGGCGGGGGCGCGACGGTCGGCTTGATCGCCTCGCCGGGCGAGCGCGGCGAGAGCCGCTGCGGCAGGGCGGGCTCGTCCGTCGGATCCTGCGCTGTGGTCTCGGGCGCGGGCGTCTTTGAGCGGCGGAAGAACATCGGGATCCTGTCTGGGCCCGCGCGACCCGTCACGCGTCGCGGGCCGGGATCGGCTGCCCGCAACCGGGTGCGCACGTCGAGGGCCGTAACCCTAGCCGGGTTTGTGGCGAAAATGCCGTTCCGCGGCGCGATAGGCGCCGATCGGCGCGCTCAGCCCGGGGGCTGGCAGGTGGCGCAGTAGAAGGTGGAGCGGTTGGCCTGCACGATGCGGGTGATCGCGCCGCCGCATCCCGGCCGGCTGCAGGGCAGGCCGATCCGGTCGTAGACCCGGAAGGCGTGCTGGAAGGCGCCCGCGCTGCCGTCCGTGTGGGCGTAGTCGCGCAGGGTCGAGCCGCCGGCCTTCACGGCCTCCTCGAGGACCTGCACGATCGCCTTGGCCAGGGCGTTGGCCCTCGGCGTCGGGCGACCGTCCGGCCGGGCGAGGCTCCCCGCCGGCGCCTCCGGATGGAGGCGCGCCCGGTGCAGCGCCTCGCACACGTAGATGTTGCCAAGGCCCGCGATCAGGCGCTGGTCGAGCAGGGCGGCCTTCAGCGGCGCGCTCTTGTGGCGGAAGAGCCGCGCGATCACCGCCCCGGTCAGACCGTCGAGGGGCTCCACGCCCATCCGGGCGAAGTGCCGGCAGGCCGCGAGATCCGCGCTCGGGACCAGGTCCATGAAGCCGAAGCGGCGGGCATCGTTGTAGGTCACCGTGGCGCCGGTGCTCATCGCCATCACCACGTGGTCGTGCTTGGGCGTGCCCTGGGCGCCCTCGAGGTAGAAATCCCCCGGCGACAGGTTGCTGCCGTCGGGCAGGGCCACGTCGAACCGGCCGCTCATGCCGAGATGCATGACCAGCGTCTCGCCGGAATCGAGCGCGGCGGTGAGGTACTTCGCCCGGCGCGCGAGGCCCGTGACGGTCCGCCCCTCGAGGCGGGCGGCGAAGCGCTCGGGGAACGGGAAGCGCAGGTTGGCCCGGCGCAGGGTGACGCGGCTGAAGCGCGCGCCGACCAGGGCGGGCGCCAGTCCCCGCCGCACCGTCTCGACCTCGGGAAGCTCCGGCATCTCTCTCGCGGCCTCTCCCGGCTGTGCGTGCGCGGCGCCCCGCGCGCCGGCTCCGGATATCGGCGGGATCGGAGCGCGCCGCAACCGCGCCGATCCGGCGCGGTTTGCCGCGCGGGACGCGGACGCCGCGAGGCGCCGTCGCGCGGGGGCGTTGAACAGGGGACCGCACGGGATCGCCGCGCCATGTCCTGTGCCGGGTCCCGACCGCCCTAGCGGCGGCGCAGCCGGACATACAGGGCGCCGCCGCCGCCATGGTGGCGGGCCGCCTCCTCGAAGCCGAGGACGATGCCGCGCAGCTCCGGCCCCCGCAGCCAGTGCGGCACGCTGCGGCGCAGCACGCCGCGCTCGGCGAAGGCCTCGGAGTAGCCCGGGCCGCCCTTGCCCGTGACGACCAGGACGTAGGAATGCCCGGCGGCCCGGGCCCGGAGCAGGAAGCCCGTCAGCGCGGCATGCGCCTCCGCCTGCACCATCCCGTGCAGGTCGATCCGTGCCTCGATCGCGAGCCGTCCCCGGCGCAGGCCGAGCTTGGCGTTCCGCTCCAGCCCCGCGCCGGGCACGTGGCGCTGCGGCGGCGCCTGGTACGGCGCTGCGGTGGCCGGGCGCGGCGGCTCCGCGGCCGGCTTCGGCGATTTCGGCGGCTGTTTCGCCCNGGGGCCGCGCAGACCCGGCGGAACGCGTCGAGCGCCGCGTCCGCCCGCGCGCCGGGGAAGCCCGGCAAGTCGGTCGGGGGGACGGGCGTGAGGACCGCGCCGCCGACCGCCACCGGCGCGGCCGACGCGGCTTGGCTAAGGAGGGACGCGAGGAGGACGGCCGGAACTGCTCCGGACCGGGCGCGGGGGATCGACACGGCAAGATCGTCACGGGGCGCCGGTCACGGGCTCAGGCGCCGGCCTCGGTGGCCACGAGCTGCCAGTTCGGATCCCGCGACCCGAGGGTGCGGGCGAAGGTCCAGACATCCGGCACCTCCACCACCGTCTCGGCGCTGCCGTCCACCACCTTGCCCTCGGCGTTGCGGGTGGCGGTGATCAGGTTCGACAGGAAGCGCACGGTGACGTGCGCCACGCGGTTGCGCACCTCGACGGCGACGATCTCGGCCTTGTCGATCGACACGAAGGTGGTCTCGAGCGTCTGCCGGTTGCGCTCGCGCTCCGCGATCGCGCGCTCGAACGCCTCGCCGACCTCCTTCGAGAGGAGGCCGCGCAGGGTCTTACGGTCACCCTTGGCGAAGGCGATCATGATGGCTTCGTAGGCGGATTTCGCGCCCTCGATGAACGCGCGCGGGTCGAAGCCGGGCTCGGCCTGGATGCAGGCCTCCAGCCCGCGGGCGACCTCGGATCCCGGCTCGGCGATCCCCCGCCAGTCCCGCGGCGCGGCGGCGGGCGGCGGCGCGGCCTGGACCCGGTCGGCGCCGGGCAGGCGCACGACGTTGTCGCCGTCGGAGCGCGCCTGCGGCTCGGTGCGGCTGCGGTCGACCGGCTTGAACGGCGAGCGCTCGGCCCCCGTCTTCTGACCGAGCACCGAGCGCAGACGCCAGATCACGAAGACGGCCAGCGCGAGGAAGATGATCGTCGTAACGTCGAAACTGTCCTGCATCACCGATCCGATGGTGGCCGCGGCGAGACCCTGTGCCCCTTGCTCAGGTCACGCGCGGTGCGACGCCGGCTAAGCGCGCAGAGGTCTGGCCGACTCATATCCGACCAACGCGTCGGGAGCGAGCCGGTTGTGCCGGCCGGGCAACCGTACCCACGCGTCAATTGCGATACCGGGCGATATGGGTCGCGGGGGCCGCCGGCGCCAGCGCCGCCCCCGCTCGCTTGTCCAGGCTCGGCCCGCGTGTTAGCGGCCCTGCCGTTTGGGCAGTTCCGCGGCGTGATCCAGCCGCTCCCGCCGCGACAACAACCCGCGCCGGCCCTGCCGGTCGATCGAGAAGGATGATCCGCATGGCCGATTCCCCGGCAGCGAACGGCAACGGCGGCGGCATGCCGCAGGGCGATGTGCCGACCATCAATGCCCTGGCGCAGTACACGAAGGACCTCTCCTTCGAGAATCCGAACGCGCCGCGCTCGCTCCAGCCCAAGGAGGGCCAGGGGCCGCAGATCAACATTCAGGTGAACGTCAACGCGCAGCAGCTCTCCGAGACCGATTTCGAGGTCGAGCTGAAGCTCGAGGGCGACGCCAAGGTCCAGGCCGAGGTGCTGTTCGCCTTCGAGGTAACCTATGCCGGCGTCTTCCGGCTCCTCAACATCCCGGCCGACCAGATCCATCCGGCGGTGATGATCGAGTGCCCGCGCCTGCTCTTCCCCTTCGCCCGCCAGATCGTGGCCGAGGCGGTGCGCAACGGCGGCTTCCCGCCCCTGTACATCGACCCGATCGATTTCGTCGGCCTCTACCGGCAGAAGGTGATGGAGCAGCAGGGCGCCCAGGGCCCGCTCGCCTCCTGAGGCAGGACGAGCCGGCGGCCGCTCAGCGGCCGCCGGGACCGCGATAGGCCGCCGCCAGCGCGCGCAGGGCCTCCGCGGGGCGCCCGGCGAGGCGGCGNCCCGCACCGCCGCGCCCCGGACCGTGCAGGGGCCCGCGAGCCCCGCGAGCCGCAGCGCCTCGCCCGGACGGGGCGCCGGGAAATCCGGCGCGGCGAACCAGCCCAGCCGCTCCTCCGCCAGGACCGTCCCGCCAGGGCCAGCCTCGTCCTCCGTCCGGAGGATCACCGCGTCGTAGCCGCCCTCGCCGGAGGGTCCGAACGCCGCCGCGAGGTCGCGCGACGGCACGATCCGCACCTCCGTGACGAGCCCGGCCCGATCCAGCCCCAGGCGCCGCAGCAGCGCCGGCAGGTCGGGACCGGCGACGTGGTCGCTGATCCCGAGGCTGAGTCGCGCCGGCACCGCCGTCGCCGCCTCGGCCACGGCGCTGTCATGGGCGTCCAGGAGGCGCCGGGCCGCCGGCAGGAACAGCGCGCCCTGGCGGGTCAGGTCCACATGTCGCGGCGTCCGGTCCAGGAGGCGCGTGCCGAGCCGGTCCTCCAGCCGCTTCAGGCGCAGGCTGATCGCCGCCTGCGACGTCGCCAGCGCTTCGGCGGCCCGCGTGAAGCTGCCGAGATCGACCACGCGGACGAAGGCCAGGACGCCTTCCAGGTCGAGCGGACGCTCCGACATCATATCGCGCCGTTATCGTAGATATCGGATGCGATATGTCGCTGTTATCGTGGCGGCGTGCAAGGCTCAACTCCTCGTCAGGAGTGACCCATGCTGATCGCCCGCTACCGGCACCGTCTGCCGGCCGACTACGCCATGGACAGGATCCGCGCGCGCGTAGCCGCCCGCGCACCCGCCTGGGACGCGGTGCCCGGCCTCGTCTTCAAGGCTTTGACGATCGAGGACCGGGCGCGCGGCGCGGCCGACAACGCCTACAGCTCCCTCTATCTGTGGCAGGATGCCGGCGCCGCCGCCGCCTTCCTGGCCGGCGCCGGGTTCCGCGCCGTGATCGAGAGTTTCGGCCGGCCGCGCATCGAGACGTGGCTGGCCGTCGCCGTCGAGTTCGGCCAGGGCGGCGCGGCAGGCACCCTCTCGGAAGAGACGCGACTCGTCGCGCCCGCGGAGGATCTCGCCGCCCTGCGCGACGACGAGCGGGGACGCGGGCGCGACCTTGCGGCCGAGCGCGACGTCCTCGCGACCGTGGCCGGGCTCGACCCCGACGGGTGGCGGCTCACCCGCTTCATCCTCCGCGCCGAGCCGGCCGCCGGGCCGTCCGGGACCGCGATCGCCCATCTCGCCGCGCCGGGCCTCGCCGCGGCGCGCGGCCGCTGACCGTTGCCTGCCGAGGAGCTGAAGCCATGCCTCTGACCCGCATCTCCCTGCGCGCCGGGACGACTGAGACTTACCGGGCCGCCCTCGTCGCGGGCGTCTACGACGCCATGCGCGAGACCTTCGCGGTGCCGGAGGGCGACCTGTTCGCCCTCGTCCACCAGCACGACCCGTCGGATTTCGCCTACGGCCCCGACTATCTAGGGGTCCGGCGCAGCGACCGGCTCGTGATCGTTCAGATCACCGCCAACGCCACGCGCGGCACCGCGCAGAAGCGCGCCTTCTACGCCGCCGTGGCGCGCAATCTCGCGCGCGATCCCGGCGTGGCGCCGGCGGACGTCTTCATCAACCTCGTCGAGGTCAGCCCGGAGAACTGGTCGTTCGGGGACGGGCTGATGCAGTACGGGCCGCCGGAGCCGTGAGGCGGGCGAAGCCGGCCCGCCGCGGGAGCGGTGCGGCGATGGCAGCCGCGATCCGGGCTTGACCGTTTCGGGGTCCACGTACAGGTCCGGTGCCCGAAACGGCTCTAGGATCGCATGGCTCCCACCGCAAACCTCGCCCTGATCAACCTGTTCATCGGAGACATCCAGGGCGGCCTCGGACCCTTCCTCGGGACTTGGCTGGCACAATCGGCCTCGTGGAGCCCGGCCCGGGTCGGCTTCGTCATCACCCTGGTCGGATTCGGCACGCTGTTCCTGAGCGGTCCGTTCGGCGCCCTGGTGGACCGGTTCCCGCGTCCGCGCCTGCTGATCGCGCTGGCCTGCGGCGCGATCCTGGTGGGAACGCTGCTGCTCCTGCCGGCCCGCAGCTTCCCGGCGGTGCTGGGCGCGCAGCTCCTCGCCGCGGCCGGGGGAACCCTGCTGCTGCCGGCCGTCGCGTCGCTGACCCTGGGGATCGTCGGCAAGGACCGGTTCCCCGCGCAGCAGGGGCGCAATCAGGCCTTCAACCACGTCGGCATCCTGATCGCGGCGGGCGGCATCAGCCTCGGCACCGGCTATTTCGGCCCCGCGATCGCCTTCTGGGTGCTCGGCGGCATGGCGCTGGCGGCGATCGTCGCGACGGTGACGACGCCGGCCGGGGCCTGGAACCGCCGCCGGGCCGTCGGCTGGAAGGAGGACGATTCGGACGAGCCGGAGCGGAGCGGCATTCGCCAAGTCCTGGGCAATCGCCGCCTGCTGGTGCTGACCGTGGCGCTGACCCTGTTCAATCTCGGGAACGGCGGCATGCTCTCGCTGCTCGGCCAGAAGCTGGTCGCGACCGCGGCCGACGCGACCACCTGGACGGCGCGCTACGTCATGGTGGCCCAGCTGGTGATGGTCCCGGTGGCGCTGTTCGCCGGATCGCTCGCCGACAAGCGCGGCCGCCGCCAGCTGCTCATGGTCGCCTTCGCGGTCCTGCCGGTGCGGGCACTCCTGTCCGGCCTGATCGACGATCCGGTCTGGCTGATCGCCGCCGAGGTGCTGGACGGCGTCGCCTCGGGCATCGTCGGGGTGGCCGTGCCGGTGGTGGTCGCGGATCTGACCTGGGGATCGGGCCGGACACAGACGGCGCTCGGCAGCGTCAACGCCGTGCAGGGCGTCGGCGGGGCGCTGTCGGGCTGGTACGGCGGCCTGTCCTACGGGCTGTTCGGCTGGGCCGGCGCCTTCCTGGCCCTCGGCGTGCCGGCGCTCGTCGCCCTGGCGCTGGTGATCTGGCTCGACGCCACGCCCGAGCCCGGCCGGCGCCGCCGCCGGCGCGAGCGGCGCAGCGCCGCCGCTCAGGGAGCCTGAACCGGCCGCCCGAGCGCGGGCTCGCATCGACCCGTCTGCGCGCCACCCGCGCTGACGGCGGAGGACCGAACGTACGGCGCTCCGGAACGCGAAAGCCCGGCCGGGGGCCGGGCTTCGGGACGGTGACGCGGCTGAGGGTCAGCCGATATGCGGGCTGCCCGTGGCGGCGGGGAAGCGGTCGGCCAGGGCGCGGCGCAGCTTCTCGAGCGCGCGGTTCTCGATCTGGCGGACGCGCTCCTTGGAGATGCCGAGCCGCTGGCCCAGGGCTTCCAGGGTCGCCTGATCCTCGGCGAGGCGACGCTCGCGCAGGATGCGCAGCTCGCGCTCCGACAGGACGGTCAGGGCCTGCTGGAGCCAGCTGAGCCGGCGCTCGCCGTCGACCGTGGCGCTCACGGTCTCGTCCGGCAGGTCGGCGCCGTCGACCAGGAAGTCCATCCGCTCCGAGGAGGCGTCGCTGTCCTCGCCCACGGGGGCGTTGAGCGACATGTCGGGACCGGACAGGCGTGCGTCCATCAGCGCGACGTCGTCCCGGGAGACGCCGATGGCGCTGGCGATGCGGCGATGGATCTCGTCGCCGACATGCTCCTCGGTCGATTGCATCAGCCGGGCACGCAGCCGGCGCAGGTTGAAGAACAGGGCCTTCTGCGCCGAGGACGTGCCGCCGCGCACGATCGACCAGTTGCGCAGGATGTAGTCCTGGATCGAGGCGCGGATCCACCACGTCGCGTAGGTGGAGAAGCGGACGTCCCGCTCGGGCTCGAACCGGGCGGCGGCCTCCATCAGGCCGACATGCCCTTCCTGGACGAGGTCGGCCATCGGCAGGCCGTAGTGACGAAAACGCCCCGCCAGGGCGATGACGAGGCGCATATGGGCCGAGATCAGACGGTGGAGGGCCCGCTCGTCGCGCTCGTCCTTCCAGCGGACGGCGAGGCCGCGCTCTTCTTCCCGGGCCAGGAAGGGTGCCTCCATGGCAGTCCGTATGAACTGCCGTCGAATTCCCGCGATCTCAGCCATCCGCCTGCCTCTTGTTGTCGAGTGCTGTTGCGGCGTCGAGCCGATAGCCCGACGCGCAGGCGTCACCGGGAGGCGACGCCAGGCAACCGACAACGGAAGGCAAAACGCGAAAGTTCCGTCCCGATGCCCCACAATGCGACAACCGGGCGGCCACGAATTCGTGTTCTGTCCCGATCACATGGGATCCGGCGCCGCGCCGTCCAGCCCGGACGGCCCGGAACGACCGTGCCGGCGCGGGGAAACTGACTGCGCGAGGCACAAAAAACCCGGCCGCGGGGGCCGGGTTCGGTGTCGTCGGCGGTGCGGCGCGCCTCAGGCGGCCTCCTCCTGGATGTCGTCGCCCTCGCTGTCCCCGTCGGCCTCGGCCTCGGGCTCCGCCTCGCTCTTCGCCCGGCGGGGCGACTTCGCGAGGCTCTGCTCGATCAGCTTCAGGGCCTCGGTCTCGGTGATGCGGTTCACCGACGAGATCTCGCGCACGATCCGGTCCAGCGCGGCCTCGTAGAGCTGGCGCTCGGAGTAGGACTGTTCCGGCTGGGCTTCGGACCGGAAGAGGTCGCGCACGACCTCGGTGACGGCGAGCAGGTCGCCCGAGTTGATCTTGGCCTCGTATTCCTGCGCGCGGCGCGACCACATGGTGCGCTTGATCCGGGCGCGGCCGGTCAGCAGGTCGAGCGCCTTCTTGACCAGCTCCGGCTCGGCGAGCTTGCGCATGCCGACGCTGTTAGCCTTCGCGGTGGGGACGCGCAGGACCATCTTGTCCTTCTCGAACGATACGACGAACAGCTCAAGCTTGTAGCCGGCGATCTCCTGCTCCTCGATCGCGGTGATGCGACCGACGCCGTGGGCCGGATACACGACAGCCTCGCCGGTCTTGAAGCCCTGCCGGCCTGCGGTCGTCGTCTTCTTGGCTGTGGTCATGCGAGAAGGGCCTCCACTGGCGCGCAGCGTTCGGCGCCGCGCGAAACCGTGTTCTTCCGGGCGGGACACCCGGTCTGCCTCGCCGCTCCCGGACCCGGCGCGATGCGCGCGAATCCGGGCGTTCCCCGGCGCGACCGTGCAAACGCCTGGCCCGTCCGCCGAAGTCGCCTTCAGCGGTCGGGCGCGTACTACTCCTAACCCACGAAATTCGAAGGTGTTTCAGCTGGAGGGAGCACGTCAGGCGCGAGCGACGGCAGGCGGATTGTGTACCACAATCCGGCGCGCAGATCAAAGCATCCCTGAAGACGCACGCGCGGACCAAGCGCGGCGCCAAAGAGTTTTACACTGGTGCGGCGGAGCAGGAATGACCTGGCCGCGTATCAGGGCTTCGTATGACGCAGCCCGGCCGCGGGGTTCAGCGGCGGGACGGGCTCGGCAGATCTTCCCGCACTCTGGGAAGCAGGCCGCGGGCCGCTGTCCGAACCTGCGGAGACGGCCCGGGTTCAGTCGCCGGAGCCGGGGTTGGGCGAGAAATGCGCCTCCAGTTTCCCGGTCTTGCCGTCCCACTCCTTGGCGTCGGCCGGCGCTTCCTTCTTCTGCGTGATGTTCGGCCAGGACTTGGCGTAGTCGGCGTTCAGCTTCAGCCACGTGTCGAGATTCGACTCGGTGTCCGGCTTGATCGCCTCGGCGGGGCATTCCGGCTCGCAGACGCCGCAATCGATGCACTCGTCCGGGTGGATGACGAGCATGTTCTCGCCTTCGTAGAAGCAATCCACCGGACAGACCTCGACGCAGTCCGTGTACTTGCACTTGATGCAATTGTCGGTGACGACGTAGGTCATCGGATGTCTTCGTCCTAAAACTCGACTTGGCCCGGGCGGAGCCTGGGGACGGCCCGCGCGCCCGGAGGGTGCTGCGAGGGGAACGCCGGTGAGATCCGGCACGGAGCCGGGCCTCGGAGGCCCACGGCTCTAGACGCTGCCTCCCGGGCTGACAAGCGTGCGGGCGCCGCATGGGGCTGCGTCGGGTCGCTCGCGCGGCCGCTGTGGCGCGGCCTCATCACTCGGAAGGCCCGTCCGGCCGGGTCTCGACCGGCAGGGTTCCGCCGGACAGGTCGTCGTAGAGCAGCCGCGCCTCCGGGGCGGGGCCGCGGCGCAGGCCGAGACCGAGCACCCGCACCGCCAGGGTGGCGTGCGGCGCCGCCACCGTCACCACGTCGCCGATGCCGATCGCCTTCGCGGGGTTCTCGGCCCGGCTGCCGTTCACCCGCACGAAGCCGTCGGAGGCCAGCCGCGCCGCGAGCGAGCGGGTCCGCGCGAACCGCGCGAACCACAGCCACTTGTCGAGGCGCTGCCGATCCTCCCGCATCCGCCGCGGGTCAGCGCTTCCCGCCGTCGCCGGCTTCGAGCTGCGCCTTCAGGGCCGCGAGCTTGGCGAAGGGCGAATCCGGATCGGGTGCCCGCTCGCGCCGCGGCGGCCGCTGGTCGGGCCGCGGGCCGGACTGGCGCTGCTCGGCGTTGCGCTGGTCGTCGCGGCGCTCCGGCCGGCCGCCCTCGAAGCGCTCGCGGCGCGGGCCGCGATCCCGGCCGGGGCGCGGGCCGCCCTCNCGGGGCTTCGTCGGCCGCTGGTGCGTGCTCACCGGCGGCCTCGCCGCCCTCGGCGGCCGGGGCCTCGTCGCCGACCGGCTCGGCGGCGTCCGCCTGCGCGGCGACGGCCTCGTCGGACGACGCCTCGGCGGCGGCGGCGGCCGGCGCGGTGGCGGCGGCCGGGACGAGCGGCACGGTGATGGCCGGGCCGGGGCGCGCCTCGGAATTGTAGCCGAGCGACTTCAGGATCGAGGCGAAATCCTCGCCCGAGCAGCCGACCAGCGAGGTCATGCCGACGGTGGCCACGAAGCCGTCGCCGTCGGCGGTGCCGTCCGGCGGGGCGCCGGGCGTGGTGCCGGGGCGGTAGGCGATGGCCGGGCGGATCAGGTCGGCGAGCCGCTCCAGGATGTCGACGCGCACGGCCCGCTCGCCGCTGACCCGGAAGCCGGCGGCGCGGTAGAGGCCCTTGGCGATCTCGCGGTCGACCTTGATCGAGGTGCGGCCGGAGCCGGCGAGATGCGCGATCTCGTCGAGGCCGCGCTGGTCGAGGCCGCCGTTGCGCAGGGCCCAGAGCTGGGCCGCGAGCGTGCGGGGCGCCGGCTTCAGCAGGGCCGGCAGGAAGATGTGGTAGGCGCCGAACCGGACGCCGTGGCGGCGCAGGGCCCCGCGGCCGTCCTGATCGAGGCTGCGCATCTCGTGCGCCACCTTCGAGCGCTCCAGCACGCCGAGCGCCTCGACCACCTGGTAGCCGATCCCCTTGGCGAGACCGGTCAGGTCGGCCGCGGTCTCGATCTCCATGAGCGGCCCGAGCAGGCGCACGATATAGGCCTTCAGCCACGCGTCGAGGCGCGCCTCGACCTTCTCGCGGTGCGCGCCGGTCAGGCTGTCGTCGGCCAGCAGGCGGATCTGCGGGGCGAAGAGCTTCTCGCCGGGGGTGAGCTTGGCGACGGGTGCGCCGGTCCAGCGAATCGTGCCGTCATGCGACAGCACGAGGGTCGAATCGGCGGTCGCGGCGAATCGATCGGCCCGCGCCTCGATCTCGCCCGCGAGCGCTTTCTCGGCGGCGCTCCTCAGGGTCTTGGCCTCGTGCCCCTCGGCGCTGGCATCGGGAACGAACAGGAATCCGTGAAGGTGGCCGACATGCTGACCCTCGACGGTGACGTCACCGTCGGCGGTGATCTGGGCTTCGAGCATCGTGTTCTCTCTCAGGCGCCGCATCAGGACGCTTGTGCGCCGGTCGACGAAGCGGCTCGCGAGGCGTTCGTGCAGGGCGTCGGACAGCCTGTCCTCTACCCGACGCGTCTCGCCCTGCCAATGTTCTGGGTCGCGCAGCCAGTCGGGACGGTTTGCAACGAACGTCCAGGTGCGTCCCTGAGCGATCCGGCGGGACAGCGTGTCGATGTCGCCGTCGGTCCGGTCGATCATCGCGACCTGCTCGGCGAACCACGTGTCGGGGATGCGCCCGGCCATGCCCTTCATGAGGAATCGGTAGAGCTGCGCCACCAGGTCGGCGTGCACCTGCGGGTGGACCTTGCGGTAATCCGGCACGCCGCAGACGTCCCAGAGCCGGCGCACGCCGGCCGGGTTCCGGGCGAGGTCGCGGATGTCGTCCTCCTTCATGAGGATCTCGAGGGCCTGCTGGTCCTCGCCCATGGGGGCGCGGGTCAGGCCCGATTCGCGCGGGTGCTCGTCGAGGCTCGCCTGCAGCCCCTCCAGGCTGCCGAAGCTCAGATCCGGATTGCGCCATTGCAGGATGCGCAGGGGATCGAAGTCGTGGCTCTCCAGCCGCTCCACCAGCTCGGCCTCGAAGGGCGGGCAGCGGCCGGTGGAGCCGAAGGTCCCGTCCGAGAGGTGTCGCCCGGCGCGGCCGGCGATCTGGCCCATCTCGGCGGGGGTGAGCTTGCGGAAGCGGGTGCCGTCGTACTTCCAGTTGGCCGCGAACGCGACGTGATCGACGTCGAGGTTGAGGCCCATGCCGACCGCGTCGGTGGCGACGAGGTAGTCGACGTCCCCCGCCTGGTACATCTCGACCTGGGCGTTGCGGGTCCGCGGCGACAGGGCGCCCAGCACGACCGCGGCGCCGCCGCGCTGGCGGCGGATCAGCTCGGCGATGGCGTAGACCTCCTCGGCCGAGAACGCCACGATTGCGGTCCGCCGGGGCAGGCGCGACAGCCGCTTCTCCCCCGCGAAGGTGAGCTGCGACAGCCGCGGCCGGGTCGTGGTGTGGACGTTCGGGATCAGGCTCTGGACCAGCGGCAGCACGGTCGAGGAGCCGATCAGCAGGGTCTCCTCCCGGCCGCGCACGTAGAGCAGGCGGTCGGTGAAGACGTGGCCGCGGTCCATGTCGGCGGCGAGCTGGATCTCGTCGATGGCGACGAAGGCGACGTCGATGTCGCGGGGCATCGCCTCGATGGTGCAGATCCAGTAGCGCGGCCGGTCCGGCTTGATCTTCTCCTCGCCGGTGACGAGCGCGACCTTCTCGGGGCCCACCTTGGCGACGACGCGCAGGTAGACTTCCCGGGCGAGCAGCCGCAGGGGCAGCCCGATCATGCCGGTCGGGTGGGCGAGCATCCGCTCGATGGCGAGGTGGGTCTTGCCGGTGTTGGTCGGCCCGAGGACCGCGGTGACACCGCGGGCGCGGGCCTCGCGGGACAGCGAGCGGCTGGGCGTGGGGCGGAGCAGCGCGTCGATGGTCGGCGGTTCCTTCGAGCGGGAAGGCCGTCGCGGCGCCGTTGGGGCGCGGGCGGGGAGGCGGGTTCGACCGGCCGGTCGCGTCAGGGACGGTAGGGCCGGACCGATCCTCCCTCATATGGGATGCCGCCGCCCCCAGGTCCAACCTGCGGCGTGATCATCGGGTAGATGTCGATCTGCGTCGTCGGCGTGCCCGGCTGCGGCGCGAGGTCGGCGCAGAGCGTGTCGGGGGTCGCGACGAGGGGGCCGCGGCGGGGCGGCCTGTTCTCGACGACCTCGGCCGACGAGAAGGCGTCGCCGCCGCAGCCCGGATCGGCGGTCCCCGCGCTCAGGGATTGCGCGGCGGCCGGGCCGGCGAGCGCGGCCAGGGCGAGGACGATTCGGAGTACGGACGGGCGCATCCGCGCATTATCGCCGGGAACGTGAAGATTCCCTCCACCGCCCGGCGGCGGGTCGCCGGATCCGACGCGACGATCCCGGCCCGCGGTCACGGCGCGGGCCGCATCGAGCGACGCGTCGAACTGAAGCGCCGCTCAGTCCACACCCTCGACCAGCACCACCTCGCCGATCCCCGCCGGACGGCGCTTGGCCACGGCGGCCTGATATTCCGGCGAGAAGTAGTAGGCGCGCGCCGCCTCGTAGGACTCGAATTCCAGCACGACGTTGCGCGGACGGCCCTCGCCCTCCAGCGCCTCGCAGCGGCCGCCGCGCACCAGCGGCGTGCAGCCGTACTTGCGCATGGCCTCGGAGGCCATGGCGGCGTAATCCTTGTAGGTGTCCGGGTCGGTGACCGTCATCCGGACGATGATGTAGCCCTTCGGCACTCGCTGACCTCCTTGCGCGGCTGCCGCGCCGCGCCGAGGTGCCGGGAAACCGGCCGCCGGTCAAACGCCTCCGCGCGCCGCTACTGCCCGGGCAGGCTCGCCTGCGCGACGCTGTTGCGGGGGGCGCCGGCCGTCCCGGTCGTGGCCGGATTGCCGCTCTGGCTCCAGCGCGTCGCCTCGATGATGTTGGTGCCGATCGTGGTGAGCACCGAGATGCGCAGCGGGATCAGGACGCGCGTCCCCTCGACGGGGGCGAGCCAGACCGACATCTCCCGGTTCTCTTCCATGAACTTCACCCCGGGCCGGTCCGGGCGGTGGCCCGCGACGGCCTGGTAGCGGGCGTTGCAGACCAGCACCGGGCCGGCATAGCCGGGCTTCTGGACCGGGCGGGTCTCGGCGTAGCTCAGCACTACGTTGAAGCGGGTCGCGCCGTCGAAGACCGGCAGCGTCCGGTTGCAATTCTCCGGATCGAGGGGCTCGCCCCGTCCCTGGGTCGGCATGAGCAGCGCGCTCACCGGATCGATGATGCCGCGCTTGTTGGCCGGGGTGACCGGCACGCGGTCCTGCATGTCGACGAGCGGCGGCGTGATCTCGGCCTGGACCACGTTGCCGTGCGCCAGGGCCATGCGCACCGCGATGCCGGAGCTCGCCGTCTGGGTCGCGATGGCGAAGGCGCCGGGCTGCGGCGCGGCCGAGAAGCTTCCCGAGGCCCGGGCGGAGCCCTTGCCGCCGGTGATCGCGCCGACGAGGCCGGTGAGCACGGCCGACACGTCCATCAGGTAGCGGTCGCGGTCGAAGGAGCCGGCGAGGCGCGCCGTGCCGATCGGGAGGCCGGCGAGGTTGATGCCGTAATCGACTGCCACGGTCGCGGCGGCGGGTGCGGCCCGCTTGCCGCGCGAGGCGCGCGCCCCGGCATCGGTCGGGGCCGCCAGGGCCGCGACCGCGAGGAGGCTGCCCGCGAGGCGCCCGGCGGCGTGCTTCGTCAACGGCTTGATCATCCGACGGACTGGCGTGGCGCTCATGATCCGGATCGCATCCCAGGGCGGGCGGACCGAGACACGCGCTCGAACACACCCTCTCGAACACACCCGCTCGCCGGCATCCTCTGCGACGCACGGAGCGGGGCGAGGCACCTTCCTGCAGGTGGAAGAAGGCTATATCCCGGCATCGTGGTTAACAGATCGTTGGGCGCCCGGAGCCCCGCCTCCGTCCGCCGGCACCTTGACGCGCCGCGCCTTCGTCGCCTATAGGCTCGCGCCTTCAACAGGACTCCGCCGGACCTGGAACACGCAATGGGCGCCGCCCGCTGCGACGAAGATCGCGCCGGCCGCGATCGGGTCTTCACCGGGCGGAACGAGACGGGATCGTTTTTTATCATGGCGCGCCGCTGCGAACTCACCGGCAAGGCCGTTCAGGTCGGCCACCTCGTGAGCCACTCGAACCGCAAGACCAAGTGCCGGTTCCTGCCGAACCTGTGCAACGTTACCCTCCAGTCCGACGCGCTGGGCAAGCGCGTCCGCCTGCGGGTCACCGCGCACGCCCTGCGCTCGGTGGAGCACCGCGGCGGCCTCGACGCCTTCCTGATCAAGGCCGGCGAGGGCGACCTGTCGCAGACCGCCCGCCTCCTGAAGCGCGAGATCCACAAGAAGCTCTCCGAGGCTCCGGCCGCCGCGGCCTGAATCGTCGGGCTTCACCGTTCCTGACCGGATGGTTTCAACCGCCGTGGCCATGAAGGCCGCGGCGGTTTTGCGCTTGTCTGCGGCAGACAGGCCGGTCCGGGCAATCCAGAGCCCGGCCGCAGGCGGCCGTCAATTTCCGGCTGATGCCCCCGCGCCGTCTTTGCGAGCGGAGCGAAGCAATCCGGGCCGCGCCACGTCGACAAGCCCCGCGCTGCCCTGGGTCACCTCGCCGCGCCCGTGATGACGGAGGGGCTTCGACGTCCGAGTCGCGAACACGAACCGTGTGGCGATTCGGCCCGGAGCTGCCGGCTCCCGCGACACGGATCCTCTATCGCGCGCGGCAAGGCGGGACCTGATTACCGCCGGCCGCCCGCCGCGCGCAGCATCCGGCCCGTCGGAGCCGATTCTCCGTTCTCCTCGAACAGCTCGGCCAGCTTCTCGGTCATCGCCCCGCCGAGCTCCTCGGCGTCGATGATCGTCACGGCGCGGCGGTAGTACCGGGTCACGTCGTGGCCGATGCCGATGGCGAGCAGCTCCACGGGCGAGCGCGTCTCGATCTCCTCGATCATCCAGCGCAGGTGCCGCTCCAGGTAGTTGCCGGCATTCACCGACAGGGTCGAGTCGTCCACCGGCGCGCCGTCGGAGATCACCATCAGGATCTTGCGCTGCTCCGGCCGGCCGAGCAGGCGCTTGTGCGCCCAGTCGAGCGCCTCGCCGTCGATGTTCTCCTTGAGCAGCCCCTCGCGCATCATCAGCCCGAGGTTCTTGCGCGCCCGCCGCCAGGGGGCGTCGGCCGCCTTGTAGACGATGTGGCGCAGGTCGTTCAGGCGGCCGGGATTCGGCGGCTTGCCGGCGGCGAGCCACGCCTCGCGGCTCTGGCCGCCCTTCCAGGCCCGGGTGGTGAAGCCCAGGATCTCGACCTTCACGCCGCAGCGCTCCAGCGTCCGCGCCAGGATGTCGGCGCAGGTCGCCGCCACGGTGATCGGCCGGCCGCGCATCGAGCCCGAATTGTCGAGGAGCAGCGTGACGACCGTGTCGCGGAAATTCGTGTCCTTCTCCTGCTTGAAGGAGAGGGGCTGGTACGGGTCGATGACCACGCGCACGAGCCGCGCCGGGTCGAGCTGACCCTCCTCCAGGTCGAAGTCCCAGGCGCGGTTCTGCTGCGCGAGGAGGCGCCGCTGCAGCCGGTTGGCGAGCCGGCCGACCACGCCCTGCAGGTGCGAGAGCTGCTTGTCGAGGTAGGAGCGCAGGCGCGACAGCTCGTCGGCGTCGCACAGCTCCTCGGCGTGGATGACCTCGTCGAAGCGCGGGTTGAACACCCGGTACTCGGGGCCGCGCGCCTCGTTGCCCTGCCGCTGCGGCGGGCGGGACGCCTCCGAGGCCTCCTCGGATTCCGCGTCCTCGGCCTCCTCGGGCAGCTCACCCGAGGGGGCGTCGGCGGATTCCTGGGCGCCGTCCTCGATCTCGTCGGAGGCCTCCTCGGACGTCTCGATCTCGGCGCGCTCGCCCTGGCTCTTCTCCTCCGAATCGCCCTCGCTGGGGTTCTGCTCGTCGTCCTGGGCGTCGTTCTCGTCGTCGTTCTCGTCGTCCTCGGCGTCGAACGGCGTCTCGTCCGACATGTCGAGGGAGGTGAGGAGGTCGCGCACCGAGCGGGCGAACTTGCGCTGGTCCTCGATCGAGCCGAGCAGGCCGTCGAGGTTCGGGCCGGCCTTGGCCTCGATATGCTCGCGCCACAGCTCGACGATCTTGGTGGCGGCCTCGGGCGGCTTCTGGCCGGTCAGGCGCTCGCGCACCATCAGGGCGACGGCGTCCTCCATCGGGGCGTCGGCCCGGTCGGTGATGGTCTCGTACTTGCCGCCGCGGTGGTAGCGGTCCTCCAGCATCGCCGAGATGTTGCTGGCGACGCCCGCCATCCGGCGCGAGCCGATCGCCTCGACCCGGGCCTGCTCGACCGCGTCGTAGACCGCCCGGGCGGCGGCGTTCTCGGGGGCGAGGCGGCGGTGGACGGCCACGTCGTGGCAGCCGAGGCGTAGCGCCATGGCGTCGGCGTTGCCGCGCAGCACCGCGACGTCCTGCGCCGAGAGCTTGCGCGGCGGCTCGGGGAGGCGGGCCTTGTCGCCGGTCAGCGCCGGCCGGTCGGTGGCGTAGGTGACCTCGACCTCGGAGCGCCGGGCGATGGCGCGCAGGCACCCGGCCACCGAGCGCTTGAGGGGCTCGGCCACGGGTTCGCGGCGCTCGCCGGGCTTGCGGTTGGAGATGGACATCAGCGCTACCGGTCGTCCTCGAACGCGAAGGGGCGGTTCAGGATCTCGTCCCAGCTGTAGGGACAGTCCGCGGGCAGGGTTTGGGGCGAGCGCTTCATCTCGCGGGCGGCTCGGATTCGACCGACCCGGTAGCCTTCGTTGACGGCTTCGGCGATGCGCGACTTGAGACCTGGATTTTTGCGCACCTGCCTGTCGATCCGCACGCGCTGTTCCGCAATCGTCAGCGACCAGCTTCGGCTGCGCCGCTCGGGCTGATGATCCCATTTGAGGGCATGGGCCAGAAGCACCTCGATCGCGCTCTCGAGCTTATCGTACTGCTCCGAACCCACGTCGCTCAGCTCCTCGGCGATGTTCTCGAGGTCGAGCGCGTCTACCCGGCCGGCGCGGAGCAGCGCCACCTGCTCCTGAACCCAGGTGTAGAGATCGTCCGCGTAGCGCGTCCGTACCCGTGCGTGCGCAGTCGCCGGGGCGTCCTCGCGCGTCGGGGTCGGATGCGCCACGGGCTCCTCCACGCGGGTCAGCTCAGCGCGACGTTCACCGCGCTCTCGGGCAGCTCCTTGCCGAAGGCGCGCTGGTAGAACTCGGCCACCAGAGTCCGCTCCAGCTCGTCGCACTTGTTGAGGAAGGTCACCCGGAAGGCGAAGCCGATATCCTTGAAGATGTCGGCGTTCTCGGCCCAGGTGATCACCGTGCGCGGGCTCATGACGGTGGAGAGGTCGCCGTTCATGAACGCGTTGCGGGTGAGATCCGCCACGCGCACCATCCGGTTGACGATGTCGCGGCCCTGGTCGCCCCGGTAATGGGTCGCCTTCGAGAGCACGATGTCGACCTCGCGGTCGTGCGGCAGGTAGTTCAGCGTCGTCACGATCGACCAGCGGTCCATCTGGCCCTGATTGATCTGCTGGGTGCCGTGATAGAGGCCCGACGTGTCGCCGAGGCCCACCGTGTTGGCGGTGGCGAACAGCCGGAAGGCCGGGTGGGGCCGGATCACGCGCTTCTGGTCGAGAAGCGTCAGCCGCCCCGACAATTCCAGCACCCGCTGGATCACGAACATCACGTCCGGACGGCCGGCATCGTACTCGTCGAACACGAGCGCGACGTTGTTCTGCAGCGCCCAGGGCAGGATGCCGTCCTGGAAGGCCGTGACCTGCTTGCCGTCCTGCAGGACGATGGCGTCCTTGCCGACGAGGTCGATGCGCGAGACGTGGCTGTCGAGGTTGATCCGGATGCACGGCCAGTTCAGCCGGGCGGCGACCTGCTCGATATGGGTCGACTTGCCGGTGCCGTGATAGCCGGTGACCATCACGCGGCGGTTGCGGGCGAAGCCGGCCAGGATCGCGAGCGTCGTCTCCCGGTCGAAGATGTAGTCCGGGTCGACGTCCGGCACGTGCTCCTCGGGCTCGGCGAAGGCCGGGACCTTGAGGTCGAGGTCGATGCCGAAGACATCGCGGACGGCGACGGTGCGGTCGGGGAGCCGGGCGGGCGTATCGTCAGAGAGCATTCGGAACCTCGTGAGGCGCGGGCGCTCCACTCCCAAACAGTGAAGCATCCGCGCGGAAGAACGTCGAGCCGGGCCTCCGCGGCGGGGCGGAGCCATCCTTAGACGGCGGCGCGCGCGCGCGCCACCGACCGGCATGGATCCCATATAGGGCCGCCCCGCCCGGTTTTCCCTATCCTGGGTGCGAACCGGCGTGCATCCTTCGTGCCGCTCAGCAGAGCCCGGCCGCGCGGAGCACGTCGTGGGCGCGGATGATGTCGCGCAGGCGCTCCTCGAACGACCGGTCGCCGCCGTTCGCGTCGGGGTGGAAGCGCTTCACCAGCACCTTGTACTGCGCCTTGATGGCGGCCGAATCCGCGCCCTCCTCGAGGCCCATCACGTCGAGGGCCCGGCGCACCGTGGCCGAGTGTCTGGGCTTGCGCGGCTCCTCGGGCTGGCGGGCGCGCCGGCGCGCGTCGCCGACGCCCTCGCCGCGCAGGATCCCGAGCGGGTCGACGTAGGCCCAGTCGCGGACCGGCTCGTCGGCGGGCTTGGCCTCGCCGGTGCGGTTCACGCCCATCGCCCAGGTCGGGCGATGCCCGATGATCGCGTCCTTCTGGTAGGCCTGCACGGCGGCGTCGTTCATGCCGTCGAAGTAGTTGTAGGTCGCGTTGTAGGCGCGGACATGGTCGATGCAGAAGCGCCAGTACTGACCCTCCGCCTTCCGCCCCTTCGGCGCCCGGTACAGGCCCGGATGGCTGCAGCCCGGGCTCTCGCAGCCGGCCTCGGCCGCCGCCTTCGGCTCGTCGCAGGACGGTTTGATCCGGATGCTGTCGAACAGGCGCGAGTTGAGATCCATGACGGGCCGATTATGAGGGGGCGGACCTGAGACACAAGGGCGCCGGGCCTGATGACGCATGCGCGGGATCGGGCTTGACGGCGCCCACGAACACGACGTGAGGGCACGATGGCGGACGGTGCGGGCGCGGGCGGCACCCTGCGGGACTGGATGGAGGCGCGGCTGCGGGAGCAGCTCGCGCCGGCGCGGCTCGACGTGATCGACGAGTCGCATCTGCATGCCGGCCACGCCGGGGCGCGGCCGGGGGGCGAGACCCACTACCGGCTCGACATCGTCGCGTCGGCGTTCGAGGGCAAGAGCCGCGTCGAGCGGCACCGCTTGGTGAACGCGCTGCTCGACGACGCGTTCAAGCGGGGCCTGCACGCCCTGGCGCTCCATGCCAGGACGCCGGCCGAGGCGGCCTGAGGCCGACGCGCGGGTCGACGGTGCGCCGCACCGGGCCGCTCCGACGGCGCGCGGTGAGCGGGACGGGAAGCACGGGAAAGATATGGTGATGGGGCCGCCGATCCGCACCTGCCCGATCGTCGGCGCCGCGCCGGATGCCGGGGCGCCGCGCGCCGTCAACACCCTGCCGGGGAGGCCGCCATGTCCCTGCGGGTGACGCCGCGCATCGCCATCGACGAGGACGAGATCGACCTGTCCTTCATGCGCGCCTCCGGCGCCGGCGGCCAGAACGTCAACAAGGTCGAGACCGCGGTCCAGCTCCGCTGGGCGGCGCTGGCGTCACCCGCCATCGACGAGCGGGTGAAGGCCAATCTCGTGCGGCTCGCCGGGCGGCGGATGACCAAGGACGGCGTGCTCGTCCTCGCCGGGCAGCGGCACCGGACGCAGGAGCGCAACCGGGCCGACGTGCTGCAGCGGCTGGTCGATCTCGTGGCGGAGGCGGCCAAGCCGCCGCCGCCGGTCCGCCGGCCGACGAAGCCCACCCGGGGCTCGCAGGAGCGGCGCATCGGCGCGAAGAAGAGCCGCGCCGCGATCAAGCAGGGCCGGGGCAGCGTGCGGGATTCCGACGGCTGACCCAACTCTCGCTCGGTCCGGGCCTCATCCGGGCCTCAGTGGATCGCGTCGATGACCTCGGCCTTCGGGCTGGCATCGGGCGCCGGCGACGAGCCGGCGACCAGGGTGCTGCCCGGCTTGGCGACGGTGAGGGCGATCGCGATCAGGGCCAGGATGGCGGCCAGAGCCGCCGGGAACAGGAAGGCCGATTCGCCGTAGCGCATGTCGAGCAGTCCGCCCACGACCGCGCCGGTGCTGAGCCCGGCCCAGAGCGGCGCCTGGATCCAGAAGGAGGGCGCCACCGTGCCGAGCAGCAGGTTGGCGCAGCCCGTGCCGAAACGCACCACGGCGCCGGTGACGTAGGTGAGCGCCAGCGAGCGGCCGCCTTCGTCCTGCAGCGTCGCGTTCTGGAGGCCCAGCGCCAGGACGATCGGATAGGCGTGCAGCGGGTAGGCGAAGGTGCCCCAGGGCATCAGCAGGCCGCCGGCGAGCAGCAGGGCCTGGAGCGTCAGCAGCACGGCGAGGCGCCAGCGCCCGACCCAGGCGGCGATCAGCGTCCCCAGGAAGGCGCCGAAGCAGAACATGCAGATCGTGCTGGCGACGCGGCTGACGTTCTCCCAGTCGCCGTTGGCCACCGCCACGCCGAAGCGGGTGGTGTTGCCCGACATGAACGACATGAAGAGCTGCGAGAATTCCAGGAAGCCGATGGAATCGGCGCAGCCCGCGAGCGCCGCCAGGGCGATCGCGAAGGGGATGCGGGTTCGCGGATCGGCCGGAAAGGACTTGTCGGCCGGCGGTTCGGGCTTCCGTTCCGGTGCTGCACCGCCTGTCCGACTTCCATATTCCGCCATGCTGATCCCCCGATCGAGCCGCCGCGCCCAGCCGCGGTCGACTGACAATGGACGAATAGCGGGGCGGTTTCATGCGGATGTGCGCCGCAACACAACGACGCGCCCGGGCACCGGCCGTCCACCCTCGCGGCGGACTTCGGCGGGATCCGCCGTCAGGATCTTCAGTCCCGACGCCGCGGCCGTCGCCGCGAGATGGGCCTCCGCGTGGGCGTAGCGGCCGTCATGGCCCAGGACGGAGCCGGGCCCGTCGTGGGATTGCACCGTGACGGCGCCGAGCCCGCCCGGCCGCAGGACCCGCCCCATCCCCGTCAGGAACGACGCGAGATCCGCGACGTAGATCAGGACGTCCGCGGCGAGGCAGAGATCGGCCGAGGCCTCCGGCAGGTCGGCCAGGGTAGCGGTGAGGTCGCCTTCGATCAGGCGGTCGTAGAGCGGCCGGTCCCGCCAGGTCTTGGCCCGCGCCAGCGCCAGCATCCCGCGGGAGAGGTCGATGCCGGTGAGATGGTCGACCCGGTCGCGCACGACTTCGCCCATCAGCCCCGTGCCGCAGCCGAGATCGAGGGCGACCGCGAAGCGCTCCGGGACGCCCGGCAGGGCGTCGCGGACGAGTTGCGGGCCGACATAGCCCAGGCCCTCCACGAGATGGCGCTCGAAGCGCGGCGCGTAGTCGTCGAACAGGGCCCGGACATAGGCCGGCGACAGGACCGGGAGCGGGTCGCCGCCGCCCAGGCGGACGAGATGGGCGCGCACGCCCAGCCCGTCCTCGGGGTCGATCTCGAGGGCGCGGGCATAGGCGCGCGCCGCCGCGGCGCGGAGGGCCGGATCGGTGCCGGCGGCGGCCAGGCCAGGCCGGCGCGTAGCGCGGGGCGCGCTCCAGGACCTGCTCGGCGAGGTCGGCGGCGCCCGCGTGGTCGCCGTCGGCGAGGCAGGCCTCGGCGTAGCGGTAGCGGCGGTCGGCGAGGAGGTCGCCGGAACTGAGCTGCGAGGCCATGCGTCTGTCGGGGCGGGGGCGCCTATATACCGGGGCCACCGGCGGACTCCACCGGCAGCACGGACCCGATGCCGATACGCGCCAGCGATCTCCTCACCCTGACCCGCGAGGGTCTCTACTGCCCCCTCGGGCGCTTCCACGTCGACCCGACCTGGCCGGTCGAGCGCGCGCTGATCACCCACGGGCACGCCGACCACGCCCGCGCGGGCCACGGCCAGGTGCTGGCCACGCCCGAGACCCTGCGCATCATGGCGGTGCGCTACGGCGCGGATTTCTGCCGCCAGCGGCAGGAGGCGCAGCTCGGCGCGGCGCTCCGCGTCGGCGACGTCACCGTGCGCTTCGCCCCGGCCGGCCACGTCCTCGGCTCGGCGCAGATCGCCATCGAGCGGGACGGGGCCCGCGTCGTGGTCTCGGGCGACTACAAGCGCGCCGCGGACCCGACCTGCCTGCCCTTCGAGGTGGTGCCCTGCGACGTGTTCATCACCGAGGCGACCTTCGGCCTGCCGGTCTTCACCCACCCCGACACGCGCGGCGAGGTCCGCAAGCTCCTCGAATCGGTCAGGCTGTTCCCGGAGCGCGCCCACATCGTGGGGGCCTACGCGCTCGGCAAGGCGCAGCGGGTGATGGCGCTCCTGCGCGAGGAGGGCTGGGACCGCCCGATCCACCTGCACGGCGCCATGGAGAAGCTGACGGCGCTGTACAAGGAGGAGGGCGTACCGCTGGGCGACACGCCGAAGGTCGCGGCCGCCGAGCGCAAGGACCTGCACGGGGCGATCGTGCTCTGCCCGCCCTCGTCGATCCAGGACCTGTGGTCCCGCAAATTCCCCGACCCGGTGACCTGCTTCGCCTCCGGCTGGATGCGGGTTCGCGCTCGCGCCCGCCAGAAGGGCGTCGAGCTGCCGCTGGTGATCTCCGACCATTCCGACTGGCCGGACCTGTGCCGCACCATCCGCGACACCGGCGCCGGGGAGGTCTGGGTGACCCATGGCCAGGAGGACGCGCTGGTTCACTGGTGCGGGACGCAGGGCATCCGGGCGAAGCCGCTCCACCTGCTCGGCTACGGCGATGACGGCGAGGTCGAGACGGGCTCAGAAGCGGGCTCAGAGGCCGGCTCCGGGGCGGGCTCCGATGCGGAGGCGGCGGCGTGAACGACTTCGCACATCTCCTCGACCGCCTCGCCTACGAGCCGCGTCGCAACGCCAAGCTGCGGATGCTCCAGGACTACTTCGCGCGCACGCCCGACCCCGAGCGCGGCTACGCGCTGGGCGCCATGACCGGCACGCTGAGCTTCCGCGAGGCCAAGCCGGCCCTGATCCGCGGCCTGGTGGAGGAGCGGATCGACCCGGTCCTGTTCCGGCTGTCGCACAATTACGTCGGCGACCTCGCGGAGACGACGGCGCTGATCTGGCCGGGACCGGCGGAGGCGCCGCGCGAGCCGGGCCCCGGCCACAACAACCCGCCGCCGCACGTCCCGACCCTGGCCGAGGTCGTGGAGACGCTGGCGACCATCCCCAAGCGCGAGCTGCCCCGCCACCTCGCGGAGTGGCTCGACGCCCTCGACGAGACCGGGCGCTGGGCGCTCCTGAAGCTCGTCACCGGCAACCTGCGGGTCGGCGTGTCGGCGCGGCTCGCCAAGACCGCGGTCGGCGCGCTGGGGGACCACGACGCCGACGCCGTCGAGGAGGTCTGGCACGGGCTGACACCGCCCTTCGAGACCTTGTTCGCCTGGGTCGAGGGCCGGGCCGAGCGGCCCGAGACCCTGAACCCGGCGCCGTTCCGGCCGCCGATGCTGTCGCACCCGATCGAGGAGGAGGCCGACCTCGAGAAGCTGGAGGCCGGGGCCTTCTCGGCCGAGTGGAAGTGGGACGGCATCCGCGTCCAGCTCGTCGGCGGTCTCGACCGGGCCGGCCATCAGGTCGGGAAGGTCTATTCCCGCACCGGCGAGGACATCACCGGCGCGTTCCCGGACCTGGCCGAGGCCATCAGCTTCACGGGATCCCTCGACGGCGAGCTGCTGATCCTGCGCGAGCGGCGCGTGCAGAGCTTCAACGTGCTCCAGCAGCGCCTGAACCGGAAGGCCGTGACGGGCAAGCTCCTGGAGGAGTTCCCGGCCCACGTGCGGGCCTACGACCTGCTCACCCTGGAGGGCGACGACCTGCGCGGGGAGCCCTTCGCGGTCCGGCGGCAGAGGCTGGAGGCCCTGGTCACCCGCCTCGACCACGCGCGGATCGACATCTCGCCGCTCGTGCCCTTCGCGGATTGGGAGGCCCTGGCGGCCGCCCGGGCGGATCCGGCCTCGGTGGGGGCCGGCGCGGATGCGGACGCCATCGAGGGCGTCATGCTCAAGCGCCTCAACAGCCCCTACCTGCCGGGCCGGCCCAAGGGACCGTGGTGGAAGTGGAAGCGCGAGCCGCACATCGTCGACGCCGTGATGATGTACGCCCAGCGCGGGCACGGGAAGCGCTCGTCCTTCTACTCGGACTACACGTTCGGCGTCTGGCGCGAGGCGCCCGAGGGCGGGGACGAGCTGGTGCCGGTGGGCAAGGCCTATCACGGCTTCACCGACGCCGAGCTCGCCAAGCTCGACCGCTACGTCCGCAACAACACCACAAAGCGCTTCGGACCGGTGCGCGAGGTCGCCCACGGGCGCGAGGCCGGGCTCGTGCTCGAGATCGCCTTCGAGGGCGTGCAGCGCTCGACCCGGCACAAGTCGGGGGTGGCGATGCGCTTCCCCCGGGTCAGCCGCATCCGCTGGGACAAGCCGCCCGCGGAGGCCGACCGGATCGACGTGCTGGAACGGATCCTCGCCCGCGGCGAGCGCGAGATCGCGCCGGGCGCGGCCCTGATGGAGAAGACCGCATGAGGCAGGGACACGGCAGGATTGGGCCGGTCGAGGCGCTCGCCTCCGGCGCGGTGGAGCGCCACGCGAGCGGGCGCCTCACCATCGCGACCCCGGGTCCGGGCTTCACGGATTTCACCGCCGCGGTGGCGCAGTTCGTGCGCGCCAGCGGCGTCCGGGACGGTCTCGTCACGGTGTTCTGCCGGCACACCTCGGCCTCGCTCACCATCCAGGAGAATGCCGATCCCGACGTCCAGACCGACCTGATGACCGCGCTGGACGGGTTCGCCCCCCGGAATGCCGGCTACGTCCACGGCGCCGAGGGGCCGGACGACATGCCGGCCCATATCCGCACCCTGGTCACCGATTCGGCCCTGACGATCCCGCTTGTCGGCGGGGCGCTGGCGCTCGGCACGTGGCAGGGGATCTACCTGATCGAGCACCGCGACCGGCCGCACCGGCGGGAGATCGTGCTGAGCGTCCTCGGGGCGTGACGCGTTCGCCGGCGTCGCGCGCGCCGGCCCGGCAACACGCGGTCACACACCGTCGGTTAACCATAGTGGGCCCTTATCGGTCTCCGTCGGATCGGGGACCGTGCCGCTCCGGCGAACGGAGACCCCGATGGGCCTTTTCACCGCGCTCTCGAACTCGATTTCCGGCGCCTCGGCGCAGTCGCTGGCCCTGAACAATATCTCGGGGAACATCGCCAACACCCAGACGGTGGGCTTCAAGTCCACCGAGACGCGGTTCGCCGACATGCTGGCCGAGACCGGCGACAGCACGCAGCTGGCCGGGGGCGTGCTTCCGAGCACGCGCAACAGCCTCAACATCCAGGGCACGATGCAGTCGACCGGCGTGGCGACCAACCTCGCGATCTCGGGCAACGGCTACTTCGTCGTCAAGAAGAACACCGGGACGCCGGACAGCCCGGCCTTCGCCGGCGATACCGGCTACACGCGGCGCGGCGACTTCGCGCCGGACGCCAGCGGCTACCTCTCCAACGGCGCGGGTTACTACCTGTTCGCCGGCCCCGCGGCGACGACCCCCGTGCAGGTTCCGACCGGGGCGAGCACCCTGGCGAGCCTCGCGGTCTCGCCCGCCGGCACCCTCACGGGCACCGCCGCGGACGGCAGCACCGTGCCCCTCGGCACGCTGCAGCTGGCGCAGTTCGGCATGCAGGACAACCTCGCCTCGCTCGACGGCGGCACCTACGTGGCCACCGGCCAGTCGGGGACGCCGACCTACGGCCTCAACGGCGCGACCATCACGGCCGGCTCGGTGGAGCAGTCGAATGCCGGGATCTCGGACCAGTTCTCGAAGATGATCGAGACCCAGCAGGCCTACACGGCCAACACCAAGGTCATGAGCACGACCGACCAGATGCTCCAGGACGCCATCGCGATGTACACCTGAGGCGCCCCCGTCACAGGATCTTCAGCGGGTCCTTCTCGGGCGGGGGCGGCGCCACGTCGGCGCGGTTCCACCAGCCGCCGCCCAGGGCCACGAACAGGGCGGCGGTGTCGGCGTACTGGGTGGCGCGCGCCGCCGCCGAGGTCACCAGCGCCGAGAGGTAGCCCTGCTGCGCGATCAGCACCTGCGAGGAGGTGATCGCCCCGGCCGTGTACTGCTTGCGGATCAGCGCGAGGCTCTGATTCGTAGCGCTCACCGCCGCGTCGGCGGCCGCGACCGCCTTCGCGTCGGCCTGGAGCGCGCGCAAAGCGTCCGCGACGTTCTGGAAGGCGGTGATCACCGTCGCCTTGTACTGCGCCTGCGCCTCCGTCAGCGTTTCCTCGGCGGCGCGCTGGCGCCGGAACAGGGTGCCGGCATCGAAGATCGGCGCCGTCGCCTGCCCGATGATCGTGAAGAACGCCGCGCCCGGGCTGGTCACCTGCGCGATCCGCGTGGCGCTGGCGCCGCCCGTGGCGGTCAGGCTGAACTGCGGCAGGCGGTTCGCCACCGCGACGCCGACATTGGCGCTCGCCTGCTGCACCAGGGCCTCCGCCGCCTTCACGTCGGGCCGCTGCTGCACGAGCCGCGAGGGCAGGCTCACCGGGAGCCGGGTCGGCAGGCGCAGGGCGGCGAGGTCGAAGGTCTCGGAGACCTCGTCGGAGGGCAGGCGCCCCGCCAGCGCGGTGAGCAGGTTGCGCTGCTGCGCGAGCGCCTTCTCCAGCGGCGGCAGCAGCTGCTGCGACAGCGCCAGCGCCGCCTGCTGCTGAACCACGTCGGCCCCGGCGATCTGACCCAGCGACAGCTGCTTGTTGTAGAGCTGCAGCACCTCGGTCTGCGCCTGGATCACCTTGCGGGTCGCGTCGATCTGCGCGCGCAGGGACGCCTCCTGGATCGCGGCGGCGACGACGTTGGCGGTGAGGCTCAGGTAGGCCGCCTCCAGCTGGAAGCGCTGGTTCTCGGTGGTGGCCTCCAGGGACTCGATCTGGCGGCGATTCCCGCCGAACACGTCCGGATTGTACGAGACCACCGCCTGCGGCGTGGACAGGCTGTAGAGGTACTGGTTCTGGTTGTTGAGCGGCGATTGCAGGTCGAGGCCGGGCGCCAGGGCTCCCTGGATCTGCGGCGTCGCGGTCAGGCTCGGATAGAGGGTGCCCTTCTGGGCCAGCACGTTCTGCTGCGCCACCCGCAGCGAGGCCTGCGCCGCCTCCAGCGTGGGGTTGTTGGCGAGCGCCTGCTCCACGAGGCGGTTCAGCGCCTTCGCGTGAAACAGCGTCCACCACTGGCCGGGGATGTCGGCGCCGGACACGAAGCTCTGGTCGGCCGAGCCGCCCTGCCGGGTCCGGATCTTGTCGGCCGCGGAGGGGTTCTGCAGCGGTTCCTTGGTGTAGCGGCCGACCGGCGGGGCCTCGGGCGGCACGTAGTTCGGGCCGACCGCGCAGGCCGACAGGCCGAGGGAAGCCGCCAGCCACGCGGTCGCCCGTCCGCACCGTCTCGGCGCAAAGCTCACCATCCCGCCCCCGAAAACCTCACCTCGGTAGAGCGGCGCGACCCGCTGCCAAGTCAATCCGACCGTCCCCAGATGGCGCGCGCGGCGCGGTCCTTGTGGCGCCCCTGCAACGGGCGGCACGCCGGCCCGCGCGATCCTGAGCCGGCTCACGCGGCGGCCCGGTGCGCGGGCCGCGCCTGGGCGTCCGGGTTCGGGCGGCGTCGGGAGAACAGGGAGATCAGCACCGGGACGATCACGAGGATCAGGTTCGGTGCCAGGATGATGCCGCCCACCACCACGAGCGCCAGCGGCTTCTGCACCTGCGAGCCGATGCCGGTGGAGACCGCGGCCGGCAGCAGGCCGACGCAGGCCGCCACGCAGGTCATCATCACCGGGCGCATGCGCACCACGGCGGCGTGCCAGACCGCCTCCTGCCGCTTCCAGCCCTCGTCGAGCAGCTGGTTGTAGTAGGCGAGCAGGATCACGCCCTCCATGGTCGAGATCCCGAACAGCGCGATGAAGCCGATCGCCGCCGAGATCGAGAACGGCGTGCCGGTCAGCGCCAGGGCGAAGATGCCGCCGATCATCGCCATCGGGATGACCGAGAGGGTCAGCAGCATGTCGGCCACCGACGAGAAGTTGATGTAGAGGAGCAGGGCGATCAGCAGCAGCGTGATCGGTACCACGAGGCTCAGCCGGGCGGCCGCCTCCTTCAGGTTGGTGAACTGACCGACCCATTCCAGCCGGTAGCCCGGCGGCAGGTCGACCGCGTCGGCGACCTTGCGCTGGGCCTCGAGCACGGCGCTGCCGAGGTCGCGGCCGCGGACCGAGAACTTCACCGGGATGTAGCGCTGCTGGTCCTCGCGGTAGATGAACGAGGCGCCGGAGACGAGATCGACGTCGGCGATCTCGGAGAGCGGCACCTGGATCACGCCGCCGTTGGGGTTCTGGGCGCCGACCGCGATGTTGCGGATGCCGGCGAGCGAGGAGCGGTACTCCTTGGCGAGGCGGACCCGCATCGGGAAGTGCCGGTCGGAGCCGTACTCGTAGAGGTCGCCCGCCGTCTGGCCGCCGATCGCCGCCTGGATCGTGGTGTTCACGTCGCCGATCGACAGGCCGTAGCGCGCCGCCTTGTGGCGGTCGACGTCGATCCGCACCGTCGGCTGGCCGAGGGATTCGAACACCGACAGGTCGGTGACGCCCTGGACGGTGGCGAGCGCGGCCTTCACGGCGTTGGCGGTCTTGGTGAGCTGCGCGAGGTCGTTGCCGTAGATCTTGACCGAGTTCTCGCCCTTCACGCCCGAGGCGGCCTCCTGGACGTTGTCCTCGATATACTGCGAGAAGTTGAACTCGATGCCGGGGAATTCGGCCTCCAGCTTCTTGCTGAGGTCCTGGATCAGCGTCTCCTTGTCGAGCCCCTTGCGCCACTGGTCGATCGGCTTGAGCGGCGCCAGGATCTCGACGTTGAAGAAGCCGGTGGCGTCGGTGCCGTCGTTCGGGCGGCCCTGGTGCGACAGGACGGTGGTGACCTCCGGGACCTCCTGGAAGATCTTGCGCATGCGCTGGACGTAGGCGTTGCCGGCCTCCAGCGAGATCGAGGACGGCATCGTCCCGCGCACGTAGAGGTTGCCCTCCTCGAGCCGCGGCAGGAACTCGAGGCCGAGATTACGGGCCGTGAGACCCGAGACCAGCAGCACCGCCAGCATCACGGCGATCGCCAGGACGCGGTTGCGCAGGCCGAAGCGCAGAGCCGCCTCGTGGCCGACGCGCAGCACCCGCACGATCAGGGTATCGCGCTCCTCGAGCTTCTTCGGGAGCATCAGGGCCGAGAGCGCGGGCGAGACCGTGAAGGTCGCGAGCAGGCCGCCGAGCAGCGCGTACGCGTAGGTCTTGGCCATCGGGCCGAAGATGTGGCCCTCGACGCCGGTCATCGTGAACAGCGGCAGGAAGCCGACGATGATGATCGTCGCCGAGAAGAAGATCGCCCGGTTCACCTCGCGGCCGGCGACCGCGATGGTGCCGAGCCGGCCCGTCAGGCCGCCGGGCGGGGCCTCGCCCTTCACGTGGTCGGGCTCGGCGATGTGGCGGAACACGTTCTCCACCATGATCACGGTCGCGTCGACGATCAGGCCGAAATCGATCGCGCCGAGCGACAGGAGGTTGGCCGAGTCGCCGCGCACCACCAGGATCAGGATCGCGAAGCCGAGCGCGAACGGGATCGTGGCCGCCACGATGATCGCGCTGGTGAGCGAGCCGAGGAACAGCCACTGCACCACGAAGACCAGCACCACGCCGAAAACGAGGTTGTGCATCACCGTGTGGGTGGTGGTGTGGATCAGGCCCGAGCGGTCGTAGATCCGCTCGATCTTCACGTCGGGCGGCAGGATCGTGGAGCTGTTGATCTTGTCGATCTCGGCCTCGACCCGCTCCAGCGTCGGCAGGCTCTTGCCGCCGCGGGTCATGAGCACGATGCCCTCGACGATGTCGGGCTGGTTGTCGTGGCCGACGATGCCGAGCCGCGGGGCGTTCGACACGCGCACCTCCGCCACGTCCCGCACCAGCACCGGGGTGCCGTTGACGAGGCTGATCATCGTGTCGCGGATGTCGTCCATGTCGCGGATCAGGCCGATGCCGCGCACCACCGCCGATTGCTGCCCGACGTTCAGCGTCTGGCCGCCGACGTTGATCGAGGCGTTGTTCAGCGCGTTGGTCAGCTGCACCAGGGTCAGGCCCTGGGCCTGGAGGCGGTTCAGGTCGACCGCGACCTCGTACTCCTTGGCCTTGCCGCCGAAGGCGGTGACGTCGACGACGCCGGGGATCGCCTTGAACCGGCGCTGCAGCACCCAGTCCTGCAGGGTCTTCATGTCCATGGGCGAGTAGCCCGCCGGGCCGACGAGCTTGTAGCGCATGATCTCGCCCACCGGGCTCGTCGGCGAGATCTGCGGCGTGGCGCCGTTGGGCAGCGTCGGGGCCTGCGACAGGCGGTTGAGCACCCGCTGCAGCGCCTGCTCGTACGTGTACTCGTAGTTGAACTGGACCTTCACGTCCGAGAGGCCGAACAGCGAGATCGTCCGGACCACCTGGGCGTTCGGGATGCCGGCGAGCGCCACCTCCAGGGGGATGGTGATGTAGCGCTCGATCTCGTCGGCCGACTGGCCCGGATTCTGGGTGATCACGTCGACGAGCGGGGGGACCGGATCCGGGTAGGCCTCGATGTTGAGCTGCGTGTAGGCGCCGTAGCCGACGCCGAGCATCACGACGAACAGCAGCACCACCAGCACGCGCTGGCGCAGCGAGAAGGCGATCAGGGCGTTCATCGGACCGGATCCCCGCTCAGGACGCCTTGTCGCCGGTGGCCGCCCGGTCGATGAACAGGGCCCCCCGGGTGACGACCTGCTCGCCCGCGCGCAGGCCCTGGACGACCTGGGCGTTGTCGCCGTTGATCAGGCCGAGCTTGATGTCGCGCGCCTCGACGGCGCCGTCAGGCCGGGCCACCCAGACGTGGGTGCGGTCGCCCTCGTACACGATGGCGGCCACCGGCACGCTCGGGCTCGGCTCGCCCTTGCCGGTGATGATCGTGTAGGTGGCGAACATCTCCGGGCGCAGCACCCGGTCCGGGTTGTCGACCTCGCTGCGCACGGCGAGCCGCCGAGTCGCCGGGTCGAGGCTGGAGGCCATGTAATTCACCCGGGCCTTGAACACCCGCGCGCCGAAGCCCGCCACCTTCGCCTCGACCTCCTGGCCGATGCGGATCTTCGGGATCTCGCTCTCGCGGACGTTGGCCACGAGCCAGACCGTCGACAGGTCGCCGATCACGAAGACGGGGTCGCTGGAGGCCGAGAGAAACTGCCCGATGCCGACCTTGCGCTGGACGATCGTGCCGGCGATCGGCGCGCGGATCTGCGTCTCGGCGCTCATCGTGCCCTTCTTCTCGAAGGCGGCGATCTCGGCGTCGGTCTTGCCCAGCATGCGCAGGCGGTTCTTCACCGCGTCGAGGGCGGCCTCGGCGGTCTTCAGGTCGCTCTGGGCGGCGATGACGTCGTTCTGGGCCGACTGGTAGTCCTTCAGCGCCGTCGCGTGGGCCTGGAACAGCTCCTGCTGGCGCTGCGCGATGGTCTGGTCGAGCTTCAGGAGCGCCTGCTGCTTCTGGAGGTTGTTCACCGCCGCCTGGTAGTCGTTCTGCGCCTGGACCATGTCGGTGGCCTCGAGCGTCAGCAGCACGTCGCCGGCCTTCACGTCGTCGCCGGCGCGGACCAGGACCTTCGTCACCCGGCCGGCATAGGGCGAGACCACCGGGACGTTGTCGTCGTCGTTGAGGGCGATCCGCCCCTCGGCCGACCCTTCGGGCCGGAACACGAGGTTGGCGACCGGCAGGATCTCGAAGGCGGCGCGCTGCTCCTTGGAGGGCCGGAACACCCGCTCCACCGGGCCGGCCTTCTCCGCGTCGATGCCCGGGTCGGGGTTGCCGGAGGCGAACAGCCCGGTCAGGGCCGCGACGAGCTGCGCGGCCGTCTCGCGGGTCCGGTCGGGAAACGCGAAGGCGGCGCCGAGGGCGGCCGCGAGCAGGGCGACGATGACCAGGAGGCCGGGCCACCGGCGCCGGCGCGCGGGCACGGCGACGGCCTCGTCCTGGTCCAGCGGATTTCGGGCGTCCATGAGGATGATCTTCTAGGTCCGGACCGAGAGTCCGGGCTGCGTGACGAGAGTACGGTTCGGGCCCGGACGACGCCTACATCAATGCGATCGCTGGTGCTTTTCTATGGCGCGCCGCGGGAAGATTCTGGCGGTACCGCGTGCCTAGAGCAAAGCTTGTCAGACAGGCAATCGACCCGGCGCCCCAGTCGCGAAACCGTGTGGCCCCGTCTTCCTTTGACGGGATTTGTTACAATATGACAACGCTCGTGGGTCCAGGCCCGCCCGATCCCGCACCTGTCACCGAAGAACCCGTCATGTCCGATACGAGCAACGCTTCCGCCCCGGCCGCATCCGGCTCCGCCGCCGGCAAGATCCCGGTCACCGTGCTCACCGGCTATCTCGGCGCGGGCAAGACCACGCTCCTCAACCGGATCCTCACCGAGAACCACGGCAAGCGCTACGCCGTGATCGTCAACGAGTTCGGCGAGATCGGCATCGACAACGACCTCGTGGTCGGCGCCGACGAGGAAGTGTTCGAGATGAACAACGGCTGCGTGTGCTGCACCGTGCGCGGCGACCTGATCCGGATCATGGACGGGCTGGTCAAGCGCCGGGGCAAGTTCGACGCGATCATCGTCGAGACCACCGGCCTCGCCGACCCGGCCCCCGTGGCCCAGACCTTCTTCGTCGACCAGGATGTCGGCGAGGCGGCCCGGCTCGACGCCGTGGTGACGGTGGCCGACGCCAAGTGGCTGTCCGACCGCCTGAAGGACGCGCCGGAGGCGAAGAACCAGATCGCCTTCGCGGACGTGATCCTGCTCAACAAGAGCGACCTCGTCTCCCCGGCCGACCTGGACCGGGTCGAGGCCGAGATCCGCACGATCAACCCGCTGGCCAAGCTCCACCGCACGCAGAACTGCGCGGTGCCCCTCGACGCCGTGCTGGAGCGCAACGCCTTCGACCTCGACCGCATCCTCGACGTCGAGCCCGACTTCCTGGAGGCGGGGCACCACCACCACCACGATTCCGACATCCGGTCGATCTCGGCGAAGATCGAGGGCGAGGTCGACCCGGACAAGTTCATGCCCTGGATCTCGAACCTGACCCAGTCGCAGGGGCCGGACATCCTGCGGTGCAAGGGGATCGTGGCCTTCCCGAACGAGCCGAAGCGCTTCGTCTTCCAGGGCGTGCACATGATCCTCGACGGCGACGTGCAGGGCGACTGGGGCAGCGACGAGAAGCGCGTCTCGCGGGTGGTGTTCATCGGGCGCAACCTCGATCCGGCGGCGATCAAGGAGGGGTTCGAGGCCTGCCGCGCCTGACGTGACGGGCCGCCCCGCCGGAGCGCCGCCCGCGGCACGGTCCGCACCACGGTCCGCACGGCGGGCCGCGGCGCGCCCCGCCGCGAAGGCGATTCTCAACGTTTGACTGGCATCACGGCCGGTGCGGGCCCGCGTAACCGGCCCGTGGAGCCCGCGTATCCATGGCCCACACCGCAGCGCCCGCAGGCCCGGCCTCGTCCGGGTTCGCGGGCGGAATCCCGCTCATCGCGGCTGTCGAAGGGCTGGCCAAGGCCCTGTTCGCGGCCTTCATCTTCTTCGCCTGCTTCGCCTTCTCCGAGACGTCGCCCTACGACGCCGTCGCGGTCCCCACGATCCTGCTCTGGCTCTGCCTCGGCGTGCGGCTGCACCGCGGGGCGGTGCCCCTGGTGGCGCTCCTCCTGCTCTACCTCGCGGCCATCGTCACCGCGCTGCTGCCCTACCTGAACGAGGAGTTCCCGGTCACCTGGACCGTGCAGCTGATCTATCTCTCGATCACCTGCATCTTCTTCGCCATGTTCTTCGCGGACGACACGCACGCCCGGATGGAGCTGGCGCTCAAGGCCTACACGGCGAGCTGCGTGTTCTCGGCGGCTCTGGGCATCGTCGGCTACCTGCAATGGCTCGGGATCGAGGACCTGTTCTACAAGTACGACCGGGCCTCGGGCACCTTCCAGGACCCGAACGTCTTCGGCTCGTTCCTGACGCTCGGCGCCCTCTACCTGATGCACGGCCTGCTCACCGGCTCCACCCGCCGGCCGCTCGTGTCCCTCGCCGGCCTGCTGATCGTCGTGGCCGGCATCTTCCTGTCGTTCTCGCGCGGCTCCTGGGGCGGGAGCGTCGTGGCGGTGCTCCTGATGGTGGGATCGGTCTATGCCGGCAGCACCTCCCCGCGCCTGCGCCGCCGCATCGTGCTGCTGACCCTCGCGACGGTCGTCCTCGGCACCGTGGCGGTGATCGGGCTGCTCTCGGTCGACCATGTGCACAAGATGTTCGAGACCCGGGCAGCCCTGACCCAGGACTACGATCAGGGCGAGACCGGCCGGTTCGGCAACCAGATCCGCGGCTTCGCGATGCTGCTCGAGCGGCCGTTCGGGATGGGGCCGATGCACTGGCGGCTGACCTTCGGGCTCGAGCCGCACAATTCCTATATCGGCTCCTTCGCCAATGGCGGCTGGCTCGGGGGCGCGGTGTTCATCGGCCTCGTGGTAACGACCGGCCTCGTCGGGTTCCGGCTCCTGGCGCGGCCGTCGCCGTTCCGGGCGCATGCCCAGATCGTCTGGCCGGCGCTCCTGATGTTCTTCCTGCAGGCGGTCCAGATCGACATCGAGAAATGGCGCCACGTCTACATGATGCTGGGCATGGTCTGGGCGCTGGAGGCCGCGCGGCTGCGCGCGGGCACGCCGCGGGGGCGCGCTTGAAACACGGCGCTAGGCGCGGCATCGCTCGGCCGCGGCCGAGCTGCCGATCCGCACCCGGAGACGGTACGTGAATGCACAGCCGGACAACGAGGGCGACCGGCTCGCGGCCCTCGAGGCCCTCGCGATCCTCGGGACCCCGTCGGAGCCGCATTTCGAGGCCGTCTGCCGGACGGCCCGCCGCCTGTTCGGCGTGCGCACCGCGTTCGTGGCCCTCCTCGACGACACGCACCAGTGGCTCAAGACCCCCTGCGCCGAGGTGCCGACCACGCTCCGGCGGGAGGAGACCTTCTGCCAGCACACGATCCGCAGCGACGCCCTCGTGGTCGTCCCCGATGCCCGGCTCGACCCGCGCTTCCGCGACCTGACCATCGCCGCCGCACCGGACGGGATCCGGTTCTACGCGGGGATCGCGCTGAGCCTCCAGCCGGGTCTGCGGATCGGCACCCTGTGCCTCGCCGATCCCGAGCCCCGCTTCGATTTCTCCCCCGAGGAGGCGGCCGCCCTCCGCGACCTCGCCGCGGTCGTCGTGGCGCATCTGCGCCTCGCGGAGGCCAATGTCCGGCGCGACCGGGAGATCGCGCAGGCGGCGATCCGCGAGGCGGTCATCCGGGAGCAGCACCGGGAGATCAACGCGCGGGCCCGCGCCCAGGAGGCGGCGAACCACCAGCTCACCATGGCCGAGCAGCTCGCCAGCGTCGGGAACTGGCGCATCGAGCTCGGGGAGGGGCAGACGGTCTGGTCGGCCAGCCTCTACGCCATCGCGGGCCGTGATCCCGCGACCCCGCCGCCGCACCGCGACGCCTTCGCGCAGATCTACCATCCCGACGACCGCGCCCGGCTCGAGGCGATCGTGGCCGACGCGATCGCCCGCCGGACCCGGTTCGACTTCGAGGCCCGGCTGCTGCGGCCGGACGGCGAACTCCGCGACGTGGTCGTGCGCGGCATGGCCCGGGGGGAGGGGGCGGGCGCCGGCCTCTTCGGCGTGCTGATCGACGTGACCGAGCGACGGCGCGCCGAGGACGAGGTGCGCCGCAGCGAGCTGCGCTACCGGGGCCTCGCCGAGGCTCTGCCGCTCCTGGTCTGGACCATGCGGGTCGGGGACGGTCAGGCGACCTACGTCAACGCGCAGTTCCAGTCCTATTACGGGCCGATCGGGCCCGAGCGCGCGGAGCGCCTCGTCCGGAACCACCCGGAGGATGCCGCCGCCATGGAGGCGGCCTGGATCCGGGCGGTCGAGACCGGCACGGGGTATAGCGGCCAGTGGCGGATCCGGCGTCACGACGGCGTCTACCGGTGGCACAAGCTCTCGCTGATCCCGATCCGCCTCGATCCGGCGGACGGCGCGGTGGCGGAGTGGCTCGGGACCGCGCTCGACGTCGACGACATCGTCACGGCGCGGCTCGCCGTCGAGGAGGCGCGCGGCCTGCTGGACATCGCCCTCGACGCCGCGGAGGCCGGCACCTGGGACTGGGACATGCGCACGGGGCTCGCCGTGCTCAGCCCGGAAAGCGCGCGGATGCACGGGCTGCCGGAGACCGGCGCCGCCCACACGGTCTCGGCCTCCGCGTGGACGGCGCTGATCGATCCCGACGACGTCGCCGATGTCTGGACCGAGATCCGGCGGGCGGTCGAGTCCGGCACCCCCTACGCGGCCGAGTTCCGGGTCGGCCGGCGCTGGCTCTACGCGCGCGGCCGGACGCTCTCCAGCGCCGACGGCCAGCCGCAGCGCATGGTCGGCCTCCACCTCGACATCACCGAGCGCAAGGCGGTCGAGGCGGCCCTGCGCACCGCCACGCGGGACGCCGAGGCGGCCCGCGCCGAGGCGGAGCGAGCCAGCGCGGCCAAGAGCGAGTTCCTCGCCGCCATGAGCCACGAGATCCGCACGCCGCTCAACGGCATCCTCGGCTACGCCGAGCTGCTCCTCGACGGCGCCGCGATCCAGAACGAGGACCGGCGCCGCCTGGAGCTGATCCAGAGTTCCGGCGCGGCCCTGCTCACGGTCGTCAACGACATCCTCGACTTCTCGAAGATCGAGGCGGGCGAGCTGACCCTCGACCCGGTCACCTTCCCGCTGGTCCCGATCGTCGACGGCACGGTCTCGATCGTGCGGGGAAGCGCGCTCCGCAGCGGCCTCGCCATCGAGGCCCGGATCGACCCGGCCCTGCCCACCTTCGTGGTCGGCGATGCCGGACGCCTGCGTCAGGTGCTGCTCAACCTGCTGAACAACGCCGTGAAGTTCACGCCCGCGGGCTCGGTCACGGTGACCGTGGAGCGGGAGGGCGACGGCGTCGCTCCCGACGGCCGTGCCGGCGACGCGGTCCGGTTCTCCGTGGTCGACACCGGCATCGGCATCGCGCCGGCGCACCAGGATCGGCTGTTCAAGCGGTTCAGCCAGGTCGACGGCTCGATCAGCCGGCGCTTCGGCGGCACCGGCCTCGGTCTCGCGATCTCCCGGCATCTCGTGACGCTCATGGGCGGCGAGATCGGCGTCGAGAGCCGCGAGGGGGCGGGCTCGACCTTCTGGTTCCGGCTGGTACTGCCCCGCGGCGAGCCGGGTGCCGAGGCCTCGGGCGCCGCGGCCGATGCGGGCGCGACGCTGCGGCCGCCGGCGGCGGCTCCGACCGCCGGCAATGTCCGGGTCGCGCCGCTGCGGCTGCTCCTCGTCGAGGACGTGCCGCTCAACCAGGAACTCGCCTGCGCGGTGCTCGAATCCCAGGGCTACGCGGTGGATGTCGCCGGGGACGGCGCCGAGGCGATCACGGCGGTCGGGTCGTCGGTCGCGGCCGGCCGCGCCTACGATCTCGTGCTGATGGACGTCCAGATGCCCCGCGTCGACGGGCTCACTGCCACGCGCCGCATCCGCGCCCTTGCGCCGCCCGCCTGCGACATCCCGATCGTGGCCATGACCGCCAACGTCCTGCCGACGCAGATCGAGGAGCTGCGCGAGGCCGGGATGGACGATCATGTCGGTAAGCCGTTCCGGCGCGCCGACCTCTTCGCCACGATCAGCCGCTGGACGGCCCCGGGCGCGCGGCGGCCGGCCCGGGCCGAGGAGCCGCGCCGCCTGCCGCAGGTGGATTCGGCCGTCCTCGACGCGGCGGTGCTCACCGAGATGGAGGCGAGCTTCGGCGCCGACCGCGTCGGGGCGCTGCTCGATCTCCTGGCGAACGAATTGTCCGAGCGGTTCCGGCCGAGCGAGACCGATCGCCTCCAGATCGCCCACGACGCGCACGCGCTGGTGGCGGCGGCCGGGCTGCTGGGCTTCGTCGGCCTGTCGAGCCTGTGCCGCGAGGTCGAGGCCGCCGCCCATGCGGGCGCCGACCTGATGCCGCTGATCCGCCGCCTGGAGATCCAGCGGGCGACCGCGCTCCGCGCCATCCGCCAGCTGCGCGCGGCGTGAACCTGCGCGCGGTATGGAGGACACTTTCCGTCATCACGTGCGGGGCGAAGTGACCCAGGGCCGCGCGACGTGCGCGATCGTGGCGCGGCCCTGGATCGCTTCGCTGCGCTCGCGAGGACGGCGGCCCCGGAGCAATCAGTCGGGAACAGACTCCCCTGGCTCCTCCGCCAGCGGGTCGCCGGTCCAGGTCGTCGCGAAGGCGGCGAGCTCCCGCGCGTCGGCGAAGGCCGCCACGGTGACCTCGCGCGCGGCCGGCTCCGCCCCCGGATAGGGTGCGAGCAGGACGCGCACCCGGGTGAGCCGGCCGCTGGGGGCCTTCTCGGCGATCCAGGCCTGCGCCTCCGGCGTGAAGCGCTCCGGGCCGTCGAGGGCCCGGGCGTCGGTGCGCAGCACGACCACGTAGGTGCCGAGGCTCGGGTCGGCTTCCTGAACCGCCTTGACGATGTCGATCACGGGTTTTCCGCGAAGTCGTTGAGCTGGACCTGGGCCTGCGCCGCGGTGAAGTTCGGGATGTCGGCGAAGATCTCCTCGCCGTGGGCGGCCACGGCCTTCTTGAAGGCGTCGACCGACTCGAAGGTCAGCAGGGCCATGACCTGGAACGGGGCGGCGCCGCCGTCCGGCGTGCCGGCGCCCTTGACGACCTTCGCGTCGTGCAGGCCCAGGGACGACCAGCGCTCGCGCACCAGCGGCATGTGGTGGCCGAGATAGTAGCCCATGTCGAAGCTCGGGCCGGCCGGGTACATCACGCTTACCAGGATCATCGCGTTTCCTTCCTGTGTCGCGCCCGGCGAGCCCGGGCGCCCGTCCGCGGTTCGCGCGGCGACGGTCAGTGCAGCTTCACCCGCGGCTCGGTGCGCCGCGTGAGCGCGCGGGCGAGGGTATCGAGGGCCGTCTTGGCCGTGCCGTGCAGCGCCCGCTCGTGCATCTTGTAGAGGGAGCGGTACATCATCCGGGCGAACAGGCCGGCGATGAGCATGTTCTTGCCGCGGACGAAGCCCATCAGGCTGCCCACGGTCGAGTACTCGCCGAGGGAGACCAGCGAGCCGAAATCCTTGTACCGGAACGGCTTCAGCGGCTTGCCGTCGATCTTCGCCTGGATCTGGCCGATCAGGTGGCTCGCCTGCTGGTGAGCCGCCTGGGCGCGGGGCGGCACCGGCGTGTCGGAGCCGGCCTCGACCAGGTAGGCGCAGTCGCCGATGGCGAAGATGTCGGGGTCGCGGGTGGTCTGCAGCGTCGGCGTCACCACCAGCTGGTTGGTCCGCGTCGTCTCCAGGCCGCCGATACCCTGCAGGAAGGGCGGCGCCTTAACGCCCGCCGCCCAGACGACCAGCTCGGACGGGATGAAGGTGCCGTCCGCGAGTTGCACCCCGTCGGCGCGCACCTCGGTGACCCGCGCCTTCACGCGCACGTCGACGCCGATCTTGTTGAGGAGCTGCATCACCTCCGCCGAGAGGCGCTGCGGCACCGCCGGCAGGATCCGGTCGGCGGCCTCGACCAGGGTGATGCGGATGTCCTTGCCCGGGTCGATCTTGTCGAGCCCGGTGGAGACGACGTGGCGCAGGGTCCGGTGAAGCTCGGCGGCGAGTTCCGTCCCGGTCGCGCCCGCGCCGATCACCGTGACGTGGAGCTGGCCCGGCCGGACCGGGCCGACCTGCGTGTGCGCCCGCAGCGAGGCGTTCACGAGGCGCTGATGGAAGCGCACCGCCTGATCCTGGGTGTCGAGGGCGATGGCGTGCTCGGCGACGCCGGGCGTGCCGAAATCGTTGGTGGTGGAGCCCACCGCCATCACCAACGTGTCGTAGGGGACGGCGCGCTCGGGCGTGACCTCGCGCCCTTCCGCGTCGTAGCTCGCGGCGAGCTGGATCGTGCGCGCCTCCCGGTCGAGCCCGGTCATGCGCCCGATCCGGTAGCGGAAGCCGTGCATGTGGGCGTGGTGCAGGTAATCCACCGCGTGGTGGCCGACGTCGAGGCTGCCGGCCGCCACCTCGTGGAGCAGCGGCTTCCAGATATGCGTCCGGGCGCGATCCACGAGGGTGATGTGCGCGCGCTTGCCGCGCCCGAGCTTGTCGCCGAGCTTCGTCACCAGCTGGAGTCCGGCGGCGCCGCCGCCGACCACCACGATACGATGCAGGCCGGACTCGTTCTCGACGGATGCCATCGACTCTCTTTCTTCCCCCGGACCGGGATTAATCGCCGGCCTCCTTACACGGCCTGCGTTGCCGAATTCCACATCGCCGGCCGCGACCCCGGGTCACGAGTGCGACGTCGCGCGTGCGGCGGGGCGCACGGGGAGGCCCGTCACGCCGGCGGAGCGCCCGGCTGACGCAACGGGTGTGCCTCCGCGACCGCCGGCAGGGCGAGGCAGGCCTCGGCGATTCGCGCGACCGTCGGGTAGGCCGCCGTGTCGATGCCGAAGATGCCCGTCCCGACCCAGAGGCTGACGAGGCAGAGGTCGGCGTGGCTCACCGAATCGCCCTGGCAGAACCGGCCCGTCCCCGGCTCGGCGGAGAGGCGCGCCTCCAGGGTCCTGAGGCCGGTCTCGAAGGCGTTGCGCAGGAAATCCAGCATCCGCTCCCGCGGCAGGCCGTAATGCTCCATCAGGAAGGTGCGCACCCGGGGCACGTAGAGCGGGTGGGTGTCGCACGCCACCACCTGCGCCAGCGAGCGGGCCCGGGCCCGGGCCCGGGGCTCCTCCGGCAGGAGCCGCACGCCGCCCCGCGTCTCTTCCAGGTAGTCCAGGATCGCCAGCGACTGGGTGAGCGGCGGCCCGTCGCCGTCGAACAGGGCCGGCACGGCGCCCTGCGGGTTGATCTTGCGGAACTCCGGCCTGTGCTGGTCCCCCGCGTCGAGGTCGATGAAGGTCTCCTCGTACGCGATGCCCTTCATCTTCAGCGCGATCCGCACGCGGAAGGCCGCGGCCGAGCGCCAATTGCCGTACATGTGCATGGGTCAGCGGTCTCCGACGGGGTCGCACGAGCACAGCCGAGTTTGCCGCGGGCCGCAAGAGGGGCGCGTCCGTCCGGGGGCGACAAGCGGTCCCGCCGAGCCCATATCGGTCTCCCACCCCGGAGAGCCCGCACGATGGCCGATCAGACCGACGCCCGCCGCTTCATCCCCCTGAACATCGCGGTCCTGACCGTCTCCGACACGCGCCGTCCGGAGGACGACCGCTCGGGCGACACCCTGACCCAGCGCCTCACCGAGGCGGGGCACAATCTGGCGGCCCGGTCGATCGTCCCGGACGAGATCCCGGCGATCCGCGAGCGGGTGGAGGCGTGGCTGCGCGATCCCGGCGTCGACGTGGTGATCACCACCGGCGGCACCGGCTTCACCGGCCGCGACGTCACCCCCGAGGCGCTGGAGCCGCTGTTCGAGAAGCGCATGGACGGCTTCTCGGCCGTGTTCCACCGGATCTCGTACGACAAGATCGGGACCTCGACCCTGCAATCCCGCGCCACCGCGGGGGTCGCGCGGGCGACCTACGTGTTCGTGCTGCCGGGCTCGCCCGGCGCCTGCCGGGACGCGTGGGACGGGATCCTGGCCCAGCAGCTCGACTACCGGCACCGGCCCTGCAACTTCGTGGAGATCATGCCGCGCCTCGACGAGCACCTGCGGCGCGGCGCGAGCCTCACCGTGTGAGGCGGCGCTAGGCCAAGGTCCCCTCCTTCCGGCGCAGGACCGAGTGCTTGCGACCGTAGAAGAAGTACACGACGAGGCCGATCGCCATCCAGATCACCAGCCGCAGCCACGTGTCGAGGGGCAGGCCGATCATCAGGAGCAGGCAGGACAGGATGCCGAGGATCGGCACGATCGGCACGGCCGGCGCGCGGAACGGCCGTTCCATGTGGCGCTCGGCCCGCCGCAGGTAGAGCACCGAGCCGCAGACGAGGATGAAGGCGGCGAGCGTGCCGATGCTCACCATCTCGCCGAGGATGTGGATCGGTACCAGGGCCGCCACCACGGCGACCGCGGCCCCGATGAGCGCCTGGCTGCGATACGGCGTCTGGTAGGTCGGGTGGACGTGGGAGAACATCTTCGGCAGCAGGCCGTCCTGGGCCATGGTGAAGAAGATCCGGCTCTGACCGTAGAGCAGGACGAGGATCACCGTCGTCAGCCCCGTCAGCGCCCCGAGCTTGATCAGGAGGGCGAACCAGCCGATGCCGATCGCGTCGACGCCCTTGGCGATCGGGTCCGGGACGTTCAGGTCCTTGTAGGGCACCAGCCCGGTGAGCACGGCGGCGACGAGCACGTACAGGATCGTGCAGACCGCCAGCGAGCCGAGGATGCCGATGGGCATGTCCTTCTGGGGGCGGCGGGCCTCCTGCGCGGCGGTCGAGACGGCGTCGAAGCCGATGAAGGCGAAGAACACCACGCCCGCGCCGCGCAGGACGCCGCTGTAGCCGAAATGCCCGAAGGTCCCGTCATTGTCCGGGATCAGCGGGCTCCAGTTCGCGGTGTCGACATGGCCCCAGCCCAGGATGATGAAGGCGACGACGACGGTGAGCTTCACCGCGACCATGACGTTGTTGAAGCGCGCCGATTCCTTCGTGCCCCGCATCAGCAGGATCGTGATCAGGGCCACGATCAGCACCGCCGGCAGATTAAGCAGCGCGGTCCCGCCGCCGTCGATCGGCGTGCCCGGCGCGTTGGCGAACTGCGCCGGAATCACGATGCCCACATTCTTCAGGATGCTGGTCACGTAGCCCGACCAGCCGACCGCCACGGTGGCGGCGCCCATGGCGTATTCGAGGATCAAGTCCCAGCCGATCAGCCACGCGAAGAACTCGCCCAGCGTCGCGTAGGTGTAGGTGTAGCTCGAGCCGGCGACCGGGATCAGCGCGGCCATCTCAGAGTAGCAGAGGCCGACGAAGGCGCAGGCGATGCCGCCGAGCACGAAGGACAGCATGATCCCCGGCCCGGCATACTGGGCCGCGGCAGTGCCGGTCAGGACGAAGATGCCGGCGCCGATGATCGCCCCGATGCCCATCGCGGTGATCGAGAGGGCGCCGAGCGATTTCGACAGCTGCTGCTCGCCCTCGCCGCTCTCGACGATGTCGTCGACCGACTTGCGCCCCATCAGGCCCGACGAATCCATGGCACCATCCTTCCAGGGCGGGGTGGGTCAGCGCGCGGTCACACGAAGGGGGCGGCGACGTTCCTGCCGCGCTTCCCGTGTTGTAGAGGCGAATCGACCGACAACAACGTGAGCCGGTGCAAGATTCTGCCGGGCACGACTCCTCCGGTCAGGCGCGTTCGATCCGCGCGATCAACGGCCTGACCTTGAGGCGGCCCGCGAACGCGCCCTCGGCGCGCAGGGCCTCGCGCCGGACGACGTCGCCGGCCCGGGCCTGCCGGGCGCCCGCGACGGTCTCAACGCGCCTGACGAGGCGGCCGAGCCAGCTCCCGGCCGGGCGGTGCAGGCGGCCGAGCGCCGTCTCCGGCCGCGCCGTCCCGACGAAGCGGTCGAGGGTGCGGATCCAGCCCTCGGCCGGGACGTCGCCGGCCTCCAGGCACAGGATCCAGTCCCGCCGGGCCGCCGCCGCGCCCGCGGCGTAGGGATTGCCGTCCCGGTGCAGCACGAGGGTCGCGCCCGTGGCCTCCGCGACGGCCGCCACGGCCTCGCTGTCCCGGCCCGCCACGATCACCGCGTCGCCGACGAGGCCGCCGGCCACGCCCGAGACGAGCACGCTGAGCGTGTCGGCCAGGCGATCGATCGCGTCCGGATCGGCCGGGTCGGCCAGATAGGTCACGGCGGAGAGCATGAGCGCGCGCATAGACGATTCTGCGGCGCCGTAAACCGCCCCGCCGCCTCAGGGCGGACGCGCCGCTGCCCGGACGGGCTGCAGAACCGGATTTGCCTGAAAAAGAGGCGGTTGCCGACGGCCTGTTCGCTCTATGTTCTGGTCTGGGCCCGGAAAGGAGACGAGTCGTCATGGAGGACACGCGCGACGGGACCGCGCCCGGGGTCGTGACGCGACTCGGCCCGAGCGCCGCGCATCCGGCCGCCCGGCGCGGGCGCGGCGCGACGGCGAACCCGACGGGCCGGTACGAACTCGCCCGGCGCGAGGCGTTCCACGACGAGACCTGGGTCGCGGACGCTCCGGCGCCCCTGCGCACGCGGGTCACGCCGGAGCGGTCCGCCCGGATCATCGCTCGCAACAGCTCGCCCGACATCCCCTTTGACCGGTCGATCAACCCGTATCGGGGCTGCGAGCACGGCTGCATCTACTGTTACGCGCGCCCCACCCATGCCTGGCTCGGACTGTCGCCGGGGCTCGACTTCGAGTCGCGGATCTTCACCAAGCCCGATGCCGCCCGGCTCCTCGGTCGCGAGATCGCCGCGCCGGGCTACCGGCCCGAAACGATCGCCCTCGGCACCGCCACGGATCCCTATCAGCCGGTCGAGCGGGAGCACCGGCTCACCCGCGCGGTGCTGGAGGTGCTGCGGGAGGCCCGCCATCCCGTCAGCATCACCACCAAATCGGACCTCGTGCTGCGCGATCTCGACCTCCTGGCCGAGATGGCGGCGGACAACCTGGTGCTGGCGGCGATCTCGCTGCCGACGCTGGACCCCGCTCTCGCCCGCCGCCTCGACCCGCGGGCGCCGCGACCGGACAAGCGCCTCGCGGCGATGCGGGCGCTGAGTGCGGCGGGTGTACCTGTCATGGTCAACGTCTCGCCGATCATCCCCGGCCTGACCGATCACGAGATTGAATCGATCCTGGCCGAGGCGCGGGCGCACGGGGCGAGCCGCATCGGCCACGCGCTGCTGCGCCTCCCGGGCGAAGTCGCCGACCTCGTGGCGGATTGGTTCGCCGAGCACTATCCCGAACGGAGGGCGCGGGCCTTCGCACTCCTGCGGGAGAGCCGGGGTGGCCGTGAGAACGACCCGCGCTTCGGCCACCGCTTCCGCGGAGAGGGGGCTTACGCGGCGATGATCGGCCAACGGGTCCGGCTCGCCGGCACCCGGCTCGGTTTCGCCTTCGGGCGGATCGCGCTGAACCGCGACGCCTTCCACAAGCCGGGCACACAGCTGGCGCTGTTCTGATACGCGATTGACGGGGTGCCGCCGGCGCGTGCGGTACCGGACCTGCGCGATATCAGCCTCTCGTGAAGAGATGGAAACTGCTGAGTGAGATCGGAGCGGCAGGCGATTCAGTTATATGTAGTATCGATCTGAGTGACACTAAGTGTTGTGTCAGACCTGGCCGCCTCGCGACCGCCTGATCGCGAAAAACGAGATTGACTTCAGTGCTGATGCGGCTTCAAATGGGCGCGCGAGCGTGAAGTTTTTATCAGAACTACATTGCCTAGTTGGACGATTTCACAATTTATAGAAATTCGGGACCTGTCCATGTGCGATCTTCCGCCTGGTATCCTCGATCGGATCTTCGGTTCTGTTATCCCGACGGTGAGCGGCTTTCCGCGCCCGTCTCGCGTCGGGACGCGGCCCGATATCCGTGGGACGCCGTGTCGGTATCCGCGCGCCGCGGTCGATCGCGGGCGCGCCACGCTCTGCCTCCGTGCCTGAACCCGCCGCTGACGGCGCCCAGCCTTCCTTGAGGCCTGGGCTGCCGGAATCCCGGCTTCCCGGGCCGGCGAGACAACCTTCCCGTGCGACGACCAAGCTCGGATCGACGGCGAGCCCGCGACGTCGTGCCCTCCGCGCGCCGGGTCGGTCCCGCTTCGGGCTTCGACATGGCCCTGATCGTTCCCGGACCGCGCGCCGACGCGGCCGAGCCCGCGGTCACCACCGCCTCGAACCTTCCGTGTCACCCCGACTCCCCGTCGATCGAGGTCGACCGGTCCCCTGCTCGATCCGGGCAGCCTCGCGGCCGGCTTCACCCCTCGACGCACCGCGAACAGAAATCCCGACCCTCATGCTGCATCTTCCGCGTCTGTCGATCGGCACGATCCTGTGCGCGATCCTGTTCTCCCTCAGCGCCATGCTGCTGGCCGCGGGCGCCCGGACGGCGCTGGATGCCCGCGCGCAGGAGCGTGAGAGCCGCCGCGTGGTCGCGCTCACGGAAGGCAGCCGGATTCTCCTCGAGGTCCTGCTCGCCGTGCGCCTCGAGCGGGCGCGGACCCTGCAGGCGCTGATCGCCGCGGACAGGATCCCGCCCGCCGACGCGGCCCTGATCGCCCGACAGCGCGCGACCCGGACCGAACGGCTGGAGGCTCTCCTGACCCTGGTGCGCGCGATCGACACCGCCGCGGTGGCGAAGACGGTCGATCCGCTCCGACGCGCGCACGAGGCTGTCACCGGCCTGTCCTCGCGGATCGACGCGGCCCTCTCGGTCCCGATCGCGGAGCGCGCCGCCGCGACCGCGGAGGTCGCCGCGACGGCCTTCCAGGATCTGCTCGACGCGCTCACGGCGGCCAGCGGGGCCGTCGACGGCGCGATCCCGCGCCGCGACGCGGCGCTGGCCCGCGCCCTGGACATCAAGCGCGCCGCTTGGCTCACGCGGGTCGCGATCGGCGGCAACGTGGCGCGGGCCGAGACGGCCGTGACGCGGGGCGTGGGCTGGTCCGAGGCGGAGCGCCTCGCCGAGGCCGAGGAGCGCGGGCGCGTCGCGGCGAACTGGGCGAACCTCGTCGATCACATGGACGACACGGTGCCGAAGGCGGTCCAGGAAGCCTTTCGGAGGGTCGGTGCCAGCAACTTCGAGGGCGCGGTCGCGGCGCGGCGGCAGGCCCTGCGGACGGCCCTGAGCCAGAGCAAGCTGCCGAGCATCGCGCTTCAGGAATTGCGCGACCGCAACACGCGGGAGGTCAACACCGTCGCCGACCTCGCGCAGGCGGCCCTGAACGCGATGGTCGCCCGCGCGCAGGCGCTCGCCGCGGAGGCGGGGGTGACGCTGCTCCACACCGGCCTGTTCCTGGCCGCGTCGGTGCTGCTCGCCGGTGCCGGCGCCGCCATCGTCGTCCGCCGCGTGCTCGGGCCGCTGCGGGCCATGATCCGGGCGATGCGGGCGCTCGCCTCCGGTGACGTCGCCGTGGAGATCCCGGCCCGCGCGCGGCGGGACGAGATCGGCGCGATGGCGGCGGCCGTGCAGGTCTTCCGGGACAACCTCGTCCGCGCCCGGGCCCTGGAGGCGGACGCGGCCGAGGCGGCGCGCGCCGCGGAGGCGCAGCGCCGGACCATGACGCACGCGATGGCGCAGGCCTTCGAGGCGGCGGTGGCCGGCATCGTCGGGAAGGTCTCCGCCGCCGCGTCCGAACTGCAGACCACGGCCTGGCAGATGACCACGACCGCCCAGGAGACCGCCAGCCGGTCCGATACCGTGGCCGCCGCCGCCGAGGAGGCCTCCGCCGGTGTCAGGACCGTGGCCGCCGCGGTGGAGGAACTCGGCACCTCCGTCCAGGAGATCGGGCGGCAGGTCCAGGGCTCGTCCGAACTGGCCCGGAGCGCGGTCGGAGAGGCCGATCAGACGGCCGCCCTGGTGGCGGCGCTCAACGCGTCGGTCGCCCGGGTCGACGCCGTCGTCGAGCTGATCGCCGGCATCGCGGCGCAGACGAACCTGCTGGCGCTCAACGCCACGATCGAGGCGGCGCGGGCCGGCGAGGCCGGGCGCGGCTTCGCGGTGGTCGCCGCCGAGGTCAAGGAACTCGCCGCCCAGACCGGACGCGCCACCGACGAGATTGGCCGGCAGATCGGCGAGATCCGGACCGTGACCGGTCAGGCGGTGCAGGCGATCGGCACGATCACCGGCCGCATCGGCGAGATCAGCACCGTGGCCGCCGCCATCGCGGCGGCGGTGGAGCAGCAGGGGACGGCCACGCAGGAGATCGTCCGCAACGTCGTCCAGGCCAATGCCGGTACCCAGGAGGTGACCGGCAACATCGCCGGCGTGGCCGAGGCGGCCGATCAGACCGGGCGCGCGGCCGACCACGTGCTCACGGCCGCCACCGCGCTCACGCGTCAGTCGGAGGAGCTCGCCGCAGAAGTCGAGCGCTTCCTGACGGGTCTCCGGGCCGCCTGAGCCGTCGCCCGGCTCAGTCGAAGCCGCGGGTGAAGCTCAGCCGGTGGTGCGGGCTGCGCCCCAGCTGCGTCAGGCCGGCGCGGTGGAGGGCCGTGCCGTAGCCGACATTGCGCTCCCAGCCGTAGCCGGGGTGGCGCCGGGCGAGGCGCCGCATCAGCTGGTCCCGGAGCACCTTGGCGACGATCGAGGCGGCGGCGATCTGCGGCACGACGCGGTCGCCGCCGACGACGGCGCGACCCGGGAGGCCGGGCAGGGCGTCGCGCCCGTCGACCAGCACGGGCGCGGCGAGGCCGAGCCGCGCCACCGCCCGCGCCATGGCGTCGTGGGTCGCGCCGCGGATGTTGATCCGGTCGATCAGGGCGCGCGACCCCGCCGCCACCGCGACCCGCGCGTGGGCGCGGATCAGCGGCGCCAGCCGGTCCCGCACGGGCTCGGGGACGCGTTTGCTGTCGTCGAGGGAAGCGAGCAGGTCCGCCGGGATCGCCGCCGGATCGAACCAGACGGCGGCCACCACGACGGGGCCGCAGAGCGCGCCGCGCCCGACCTCGTCGCAGCCGATCGCCGTCGGATAGGTGGCGGCCCGGGCGGGATCGAAGGGCGGCCGGGCCGCGATGGTCCGGCCGCCGGCGGGCGCACCGGCCGGCGACTTGGCCGGCGACTTGGCGGGCGTACCGACCGGCGGCTTGGCGGGCGGCTTGGCGGGCGATCTGGCGGGCGGCATGGCGCCGTCCTGCCATTCCGCGCCGTCGCCGTCACCCGTCAGGCGGCGTCCCGGGTGCTCCGGGCACCGCCATGTGCCTCGACGATGTTGCCGAAGAACTGCCGGGCGCTCACGTCCCAGCCGCAGCGCAGGGCCTCGGCCCGGCACTCGGCGCGCGACAGGCGCAGCGCCGCCAGCGCGGCGACCCGCAGATCCAGATCGAGGATCCCGACCCGGGTGCCGCCGACGACGTCGTTGGGGCCCGGGACCGGGAAGGCCGCCACCGGAAGGCCGCTCGCCAGGGCCTCCAGGAGCACGATGCCGAACGTGTCGGTGAGGCTCGGGAAGACGAAGACGTCGCAGGCCGCGTAGACCGCCGAGAGGTCCGCGCCGGTGCGGGTGCCGAGGAAGCGGGCCTCCGGCGCGAGCGCCTGCAGCCGCGCGCGGTCCGGCCCGTCGCCCACCACCACCTTCGTGCCGGGCAGATCGAGGCTGAGGAAGGCCGCGACGTTCTTCTCGACCGCCAGCCGCCCGACATAGAGGAACAGCGGCCCCGGCAGGCCGGCGAGCTCCGCCGGCCGGGGCGTCCCGGGCTCGGCCGGCCGGAACCGCTCCGTGTCCACGCCCCGGGTCCAGCGCATCAGCCGGCCGAAGCCCCGCGCCGCGAGCTCGCCCTGAAGCGAGGCCGTGCTGACCATCGTGCCCCGGGCGGCGCCGTGGAACCGGCGCAGATACGCGTAGGACCACGCCTCCGGCACCGGGGCCCGGGCGGCGAGGTATTCCGGGAAGCGCGTGTGGTAGCTCGTCGTGAATGGCAGGTCGTGGGCCAGGCAGTGCCGGCGCGCCGCGAGGCCCACCGGACCCTCGGTGGCGATGTGAACGTGGCTCGGCCGCTCGGCCCGCCAGCGCGCCGCCACCCGCTCGCGCCCGGCATAGGCGAGGCGGATCTCGGGGTAGCCCGGCAGCGGCAGCGAGCGGAAATCGGCCACCGTGAGCAGGGCCGTGCCGAAGCCGTGCTCCGGCGCGCGCCGGACCATCTGCTCGAGGGAGCGCACGACGCCGTTCACCTGGGGGTGCCACGCGTCGCTGGCGATCAGGAGCTTCACGGCGGCGCCCTCACGCCACCGCACGCCGGCCCGGCAGGGGCTGCGGCACGACCTCGGCCGCCTGCGCCCGCAGGAGGCTCGGATAGTGCAGCACCTCGATCCGGCCGTCGTAGTGCTCCACGAGACCGGTGCAGGATTCCACCCAATCGCCGGTGTTGAGGTAGCGCAGGTCGCCGATCGGCCGGTCCGCGGCGTGGTGGATGTGGCCGCAGATCACCCCGTCGGCGCCCTGGCGGCGGGCCTCCTCGGCCAGGATCGTCTCGAACCGGCCGATGAAGCTCACGGCGTTCTTCACGCGCAGCTTCGCCCAGGCGGAGAGCGACCAGTAGGACAGGCCGAGGCGCCGCCGCACCTTGTTGATCAGCGTGTTGAGGGAGAGGGCCAGCGTGTAGGCGCCGTCCCCCAGATGGGCGAGCCACGGCGAGTGGCGCACCACCATGTCGAACTGGTCGCCGTGGATGACGAGGTAACGTTTGCCGTCGGCCGCCTCGTGGATCGCGGTCTCGGCCAGCTCGATGCCGCCGAAGCTCGTCCCCACGTAGTCGCGCAGGAACTCGTCGTGGTTGCCGGGCAGGTAGACGATCCGCGCGCCCTTGCGGACCTTGCGCAGGAGCTTCTGCACCACGTCGTTGTGCTCCTGCGGCCAGTACCATCCGGAGCGCAGCTGCCAGCCGTCCACGATGTCGCCGACGAGGTAGATCGTGTCGGCGTCGTAATCCTTCAGGAACGACAACAGCAGGCCGGCCTGGCAGCCGCGCGTGCCGAGATGCAGGTCGGACAGGAACAGCGTCCGCACGCGGACCGGCATCTCCTCAACCTCGGCCACGGCACCCTCTCCCGGCGGCTGAACGGTGACGGGATCCAGAGCGGGATCCCATCTCAGTTTGATGACGCGGGTTTCGGAGGGAGCGGCCGGAAAGGCGGTGCGCTGCGGCGAAGGCTCTCAACCGGAGCTCGACTTCGTTGCGGCGCACAAAAAATTTTTTTGCCAAGTTCCGGAAGTTTTTCCGGTTTTCCTTTCGAGCACGGCCGCCTCATAATACCAGGAACCGGCGGCTCGGCACGAGTTCGGCCGGACCTTGACAGGAAGGCGGCGAGGACGGCCCTGAGGCCGTAGGGCGGGACGGCATTTCGGAGGCGACCGGCACGCGGGGGCGTGCCGCGACGCGAGCGGCGTGAGGCCGCCTGCCGCTCCGCGGAGGCCCCCCGATCACGGCAGAGGATGGCGTTCGAGGGGGTGCGGCGCGAGCCGCTTTCGACGGCGCCGGACCGACTCCCTGACGACGCTTGGACAACCCGGCGCGGGTTCACGCTCGCGCGCAAAGGACTTTTCGGAGGAAACATCATGGCCGCAACCCGGCGCCCCGGTCGCAACCACCTCTTCATCCCGGGCCCCACCAACATCCCGGAGCGCGTCCTGCGCGCCATGCACGTGCCGTCGGAGGATCACCGCTCGCCGAGCTTCCCCGAGCTGGTGAAGCCGCTGCTGCAGGACTCCAAGATGGTGTTCGGCTCGACCAACGGGACGGTGATCCTGTTCCCGTCCTCGGGCACCGGCATCTGGGAATCGGCCCTGTCCAACACCCTGTGCCGCGGCGACAAGGTGCTCACCGCCCGCTACGGCCAGTTCAGCCACCTCTGGGTCGACATGGCCCAGCGCCTCGGCCTCGACGTGATCGTCCAGGACGAGGAGTGGGGCGCCGGCGCCGATCCGCAGAAGATCGAGGAGGCCCTGCGGGCCGACAAGGAGCACGCCATCAAGGCCGTGATGGTCGTCCACAACGAGACCGCCACGGGCGTCACCAGCGACATCGGCGCGGTGCGCAAGGCGATCGACGCCGCCGGCCACCCGGCGCTGCTGTTCGTGGACGGCATCTCGTCGATCGGCTCGCTGCCGTTCTACATGGACGACTGGAAGGTCGATTGCGCCATCGCGGGCTCGCAGAAGGGCTTCATGCTGCCGGCCGGCCTCGGCCTGATCTGCATCAGCCCGAAGGCGCTCAAGATCGCCGAGGGCGGCACCGGCCGCAACGACCGGCTGGGCCACGCCTACTTCGCCTGGAAGGACCAGCTGGCCGCCAACGCCACCGGCTACTTCCCCTACACCCCCGTCCTGCCGCTGCTCTACGGCCTGCGCGAGGCCCTGGCGATCGTGAAGGAGGAGGGGCTCGAGAACGTCTACCACCGCCACCACGTGCTCGCCGAGGCGACCCGCCAGGCCGTGGCGGCCTGGGGCCTCAAGCCCTGCGCCAAGGAGCCGAAGTGGAACTCCGACACGGTCACGGCGATCGTGGTGCCGGAGGGCGCCGACGCCGCCAAGGTGATCACCCACGCCTACGAGCGTTACAACCTCTCCCTGGGCGCCGGCCTGTCGAAAGTCGCCGGCAAGGTGTTCCGCATCGGTCACCTGGGCGACCTGAACGAGCTGTCGCTGCTGGGCGCCATCGCGGGCGCCGAGATGGCCATGATCGATTGCGGCATCAAGGTCACGCCGGGCTCGGGCGTCGCCGCCGCCTCCAGCTACCTGCGCGAGAATCCGCTGCATAAGGCGTAATCTGCGCACGCGATCGGGGCGGGACCGGGTTGCCGGGCCCGCCCCGACGCGCAAGTAAGAACAAGACTATCGAGGAAACCGCCCGTCGTCCGAGAGGGGTTCTATGACCAAGAAGATCGTGTTCCTGGATCGTGAATCCCTCGATGCCAGGGTCCGACCGTTCAACTTCCCGCACGAATACGTCGAGCACGAGTCGACCTGGACGCCGGAAGAGATCGTCTCCCGCCTCCAGGGGGCGGAGATCGCGCTGATCAACAAGGTCCCGATGCGGGCCGAGACGCTGAAGCAGCTCCCCGACCTGAAGCTGATCGCGGTCGCCGCCACCGGCACCGACGTGGTCGACAAGGCCCAGGCGAAGGCGCAAGGGGTCACGGTCGTCAACATCCGCAACTACGCGTTCAACACCGTGCCGGAGCACGTGGTCGGGCTGATGTTCGCCCTGCGCCGGGCGATCGTGCCCTACGCCAACTCGGTGCGGCGCGGCGACTGGGCGAAGTCCAAGCAGTTCTGCTACTTCGACTACCCGATCTACGACATCGCCGGCTCGACGCTGGGCATCGTCGGCTACGGGGCGCTCGGCAAGTCGATCGCTAAGCGCGCCGAGGCGCTGGGCATGAAGGTCATCGCCTACGACGTGTTCCCGCAGGACGGGCTCGTCGATTTCGAGACGATCCTCGCGCAGTCCGACGTGATCACGCTGCACGTGCCGCTGACCCCCGACACCAAGGGGATGATCGGCGCGGCCGAGCTCAAGAAGATGAAGAAGAGCGCCATCCTCATCAACACGGCCCGGGGCGGGCTCGTGGACGAGGCGGCCCTTCTCGAAGCGCTCAAGGACGGCACCATCGCGGGCGCCGGCTTCGACGTGGTGGCGCAGGAACCGCCCAAGGACGGCAACATCCTGTGCGAGGCCGATCTGCCGAACCTGATCGTCACGCCGCACGTCGCCTGGGCGAGCAAGGAGGCGATGCAGATCCTGGCCGACCAGCTCGTCGACAACGTCGAGGCCTTCGTGGCGGGCAAGCCGCAGAACGTGGTCGAGTAGGCGCGACAGGCCTCTTCTCCCGCACGGGAGAGAGGGCGCGCCGCGCCGAATAAACCATCTGAAAGCTCGGGCGGACGACGACGCGAATGGGTCGCTCGGTGCGACCGCCCTTTGAAAGCAAGACGATAGCGCCGCAGGGCGCGACAGAAAGGTCCGAAACGTGACGAAGAAGCTGCTGTTCCTGTTCGACACCGACGCCGTGCCGAACGTGTTCGACACGGTCGTCGGCTACGACGGCGGCGCGGATCACATCACCGGCTACGGCGGCGTGAACCCCGACAATGTCGGCGCGCTGGTCGACGGCACGATCTACACCCGCGGCGGCTCCGAGAAGAAGTCGACGGCGATCTTCGTCGGCGGCGGCAGCATGGCGGCCGGCGAAGAGCTGTTCACCGCGGTCAAGAAGCGGTTCTTCGGCCCGTTCCGGGTCTCGGTGATGCTCGACTCCAACGGCTCCAACACCACGGCCGCCGCGGGCGTCGCCCTGGTGGCCAAGGCCGCGGGCTCGCTCCAGGGCAAGAAGGCCGTCGTGCTGGCCGGCACCGGCCCGGTCGGCATGCGCTCGGCCGCGCTCCTCGCCGGCGAGGGTGCCGAGGTCACCATCGCGGGCCGCGCCCTCGACAAGACCCAGGCCGCCGCGGACCAGATCAACAAGCGCTTCAAGGTCAACGTGAAGGCCGCCGCGACCCCCGACGAGGCCTCCCGCGTCGCCCTGGTGAAGGGCACGAACCTCGTGTTCACCGCCGGCGCCATCGGCGTCGAGCTGCTGCCGGAAGCGGCCTGGGCACAGGAATCGTCGATCGAGTTCGTCGCCGACTACAACGCCCAGCCCCCGACCGGCATCGGCGGCATCGACGTGATGGACAAGGGCAAGGAGCGCAACGGCAAGCAGGCCTTCGGCGCCCTCGGCATCGGCGGCCTGAAGCTCAAGCTGCACCGCGCCTGCGTCGGCCAGCTCTTCGAGAGCACCGACAAGGTGCTCGATGCCGAGGAGATCTACGCCCTCGCCAAGACGATGGCCTGAGGAGGTGCCGGTGACCGAGACGCATCGCCCCGAGACCGACAGCATCGAGACGTTCCTGACGGAGCTGGCGAGTGCCGCCCCGACCCCCGGGGGCGGCGGCGCGGCGGCGATCTCCGGCGCCATGGGCGCGGCGCTGGTCTCGATGGTCTGCAACCTCACCATCGGCAAGAAGAAGTACGTCGAGGTCGAGGCCGAGCTGAAGGAGGTCCTGGCCAAGTCCGAGGGCCTGCGGGTCGTCCTCACCGGCATGATCGGCGAGGACGTGCAGGCCTTCGACGCCGTGATGGGTGCCTACGGCCTGCCGAAGACCACCGACGACGAGAAGGCCGCGCGTGCGGAAAAAATCCAGGCGGCGCTCAAGACCGCCTGCGACGTCCCGCTCGCCTGCTGCCGGGCCTGCCGCGCGGTGATCGACCTCGCGGCGATCACCGCCGACAAGGGCAACCTCAACGTCGTGTCGGATGCCGGTGTGGCGGTGCTCTCGGCCTATGCCGGGCTGCGCAGCGCGGCTCTCAACGTGTACGTGAACGCCAAGGGCCTGGAGGACCGGGACTTCGCCGACGAGCGCCTGAAGGAGCTGGAGGAGCTGCTCGGCGAGGCCGGCGCGCTGACCGAGAAGATCTACGGGGTCGTGAAGGCCAAGGTGAACTGAACCGGCGACGTCCGTCCTCTCTCGCAGAGGAAGGGCGCGCGCCCGCTGGGGCAGCGCCAAGCTTAACAGCGGGTTCGGTTTGATGACGTCGACACCGCCGTCTTTGCGAGCGAAGCGAAGCAATCCAGTCGGCGCCGCGATCTCAGAGGTCGCGCTGCCCTGAGGCACTGCCCTGCGCCCGTGATGACGGAGCGGGCGCCTCAAACGAAGCGTTCGGACGAAAACCCTATCGGTTCAACAATTGAGGCCGGGTGCATCACGCCCCGGCCTCGTTGTTTTTCTGTATGGTGCATCGCAATATCGAATACGAGCTGTGCTGCGACCGCGAAAAAGTCGCGATCAATCAGGAGCTTAAAAAATTTGACGGGCGTAATCTTTCGACTCAACTAAAGTGATGGCGTCAACGGCGGCAACGAACCGCGGAGGAGGCGCCGAATGGACGTCCACGAGTATCAGGCCAAGGAGCTGCTCGCGAGCTTCGGCGTGGCCGTCCCGAAAGGCGCCATCGCGTTCAGCCCGGACCAGGCGGTCTACGCGGCCACCGAGCTCGGCGGCTCGTTCTGGGCCGTGAAGGCGCAGATCCACGCGGGCGCCCGCGGCAAGGCCGGCGGCATCAAGCTGTGCCGGACCTACAACGAGGTCCGCGACGCCGCGAAGGATCTGCTGGGCAAGCGCCTCGTCACGCACCAGACCGGCCCCGAGGGCAAGCCGGTGCAGCGGGTCTACGTCGAGACCGCCGACCCGTTCGAGCGCGAGCTCTACCTCGGCTACGTGCTGGACCGGAAGGCCGAGCGCGTCCGGGTCATCGCCAGCCAGCGCGGCGGCATGGACATCGAGGAGATCGCCGCCAAGGAGCCGGATTCGCTCATCCAGGTGGTGGTCGAGCCGGCGGTCGGCCTGCAGCAGTTCCAGGCGCGGGAGATCGCCTTCCAGCTCGGGCTCAACATCAAGCAGGTCTCGGCCGCGGTGAAGACGATCATGAACGCCTACCGGGCGTTCCGCGACTGCGACGGCACCATGCTGGAGATCAACCCGCTCGTCGTCACCAAGGACGACCGGGTGCTGGCGCTCGATGCCAAGATGAGCTTCGACGACAACGCGATGTTCCGCCGGCCGGGCATCGCCGACATGCACGACCCGTCGCAGGGCGATCCCCGCGAGGCCCAGGCCGCCGAGCACAACCTCAGCTACATTGGCCTCGAGGGCGAGATCGGCTGCATCGTCAACGGCGCCGGGCTGGCCATGGCCACGATGGACATGATCAAGCACGCGGGCGGCGAGCCGGCGAATTTCCTGGATGTCGGCGGCGGCGCGTCCCCTGAGCGGGTGGCCACGGCCTTCCGGCTGGTCCTGTCGGACCGCAACGTGAAGGCGATCCTCGTCAACATCTTCGCGGGCATCAACCGCTGCGACTGGGTCGCCGAGGGCGTCGTCCAGGCCGCCCGCGAGGTGAAGATCGACGTGCCGCTGGTGGTCCGGCTCGCGGGCACCAACGTCGAGGCGGGCAAGAAGATCCTGGCGGAGAGCGGCCTGGATCTCATCACCGCCGACACCCTGGCGGAAGCGGCCAAGAAGGCGGTCGACGCCTGCGCCGCCGCCAAGGGCCACCACGACACGACGCAGCACTGAGAGGGGAGACCGCGCCAATGAGCATCCTCATCGACGAGACCACCCCGATCATCGTCCAGGGCATCACGGGCGACAAGGGCACCTTCCACGCCAAGGAGATGCTCGACTACGGCACGAACGTCGTCGGCGGCGTCACCCCCGGCAAGGGCGGCCGCACCCATCTCGGCCTGCCGGTGTTCAACACCGTCAAGGAGGCGGTGGCGGCCACAGGCGCCACGACCTCGATCACCTTCGTGGCGCCGCCCTTCGCGGCGGACGCCATCATGGAGGCGGCCGATGCCGGCCTGCGGCTGGTCTGCTCGATCACCGACGGCATCCCGGCCCAGGACATGATGCGGGTGAAGCGCTACCTCTACCGCTACCCCAAGGAGCGGCGGACCATGGTGGTCGGCCCGAACTGTGCCGGCATCATCTCGCCCGGCAAGGCGATGCTCGGCATCATGCCCGGCCACATCTACCTCCCGGGCAATGTCGGGGTGATCTCGCGCTCGGGCACGCTGGGCTACGAGGCCGCCTCCCAGCTCAAGGAGCTGGGTCTCGGCATCTCGACCTCGGTGGGCATCGGCGGCGACCCGATCAACGGCTCGTCGTTCCTCGACCACCTCGCCCTGTTCGAGACCGATCCGGACACCGACGCGGTGCTGATGATCGGCGAGATCGGCGGCCCGCAGGAGGCCGAGGCCTCGGCCTGGATCCGCGAGAACATGTCAAAGCCGGTGATCGGCTTCGTCGCCGGTCTCACGGCCCCCAAGGGCCGGCGGATGGGCCATGCCGGCGCGATCATCTCGGCGGCCGGCGACAGCGCCGCCGAGAAGGCCGAGATCATGCGCTCCTACGGGCTGACCGTGGCGCCGGACCCGGGCTCCTTCGGGCAGACCGTGGCCGACGTGCTGGCCCGGGCGGCGTAGCCGCAGCCAGCCTGCCGCACAGTCTCGGAATGCGGCGCGGTTCCGTCTCTCGTGGGGGAGAGGGACAGGGTGAGGGATCGGGTCCTTCCGGAGACAGCGCGGTCCATCGGCGTACCGGCGGCGCGCTCGATCCTGAACCATCGCGTCCCTCACCCCGACCCTCTCCCCCACGGGAGAGGGGGCTCGTCGCGCTGGGCACCGGCCGATGCGCGGACCTCCCGAGCCGGCGGTGACGACGCTTCGCGCTGAACATCCTCCAAGAAAACCATGCGCCACGAGGTGGCCCGATGACCCGCACCCTTCACGCAACCCCCAGTCTCGTCGACGCCACGGCCTTCGCGCCGCCGGTGATCGTCGGCACGTCGTCGGAGCAGGCGCTGGATATCCTGTTCCAGGCTTTGCTCGACGTCGCCCGCCGGCACGACCCCGACCTCGAGGCGGTCCTGCACGGCACGGCCGACATCTCGCGCTTCTCCCCGCAGATGCTCGCGCGCGCGCTGCAGGTGCAGGGCATCTGGTTCCAGCTGATCTCCATCGCCGAGCAGAACGCCGCGATGCGCCGCCGCCGCCACGTGGAGCGCACGGAGGGGCGGGCCGCGCTCGGCGGCTCCTTCGCCAAGGTGTTTTCCGACGCGCGCAAGCAGGGCGTGCCCCCTGAAAAAATCCAGGCGCTGCTCAGCGACCTGCGCATCCGCCCGACGCTGACCGCCCACCCCACCGAGGGCAAGCGGGTCACGGTGCTGGAGAAGTTCCGCCGGATCTACCTCGTGCTGCGCGAGCTGGAGATGCCGCGCTGGACCGACCGCGAGCGCAACGGGCTCATGAACGAGCTGCGCGACCAGATCGAGCTGGTCTGGATGACGGGCGAGCTGCACCTGGAGAAGGCCACCGTCGAGCGGGAGGTGGCCTGGGGGCTGCACTTCTTCGACGAGACCCTGTTCGAGATGCTGCCCGAGACCCTGGAGACCCTGCACGAGGCCCTCGCCGAGACCTATCCGGGCACCGACTTCAAGGTGCCGCCGTTCTTCCAGTTCGGCTCGTGGATCGGCGGCGACCGGGACGGCAACCCCTACGTCACGGCCACGGTCACCCGGCAGACCCTGCACCGCAACGCGCTGGCCTCGCTCACCCGCTACCGCGACGGCGTGCGCGAGCTGGGCCGGACCCTGTCGCTGACCGAGCGGTCGCTGCCGCTGCCCGCGGATTTCCGCGCGGAGCTCGACCGGCAGCTCGCCGAGAGCGGCCAGGCCCGGGCGATCACCCGGCGCAACCCGGGCGAGCCCTACCGCCAGTACCTGTCCTGCGTCCTGCGCAAGATCGAGGCGACGATCGCCCGCAACGAGGGCGAGCACCCGTCCGGCCCCGACTATGCCAGCGCGGACGGGCTGATCGAGGATCTGCGCACCCTGGAGCGCGGCCTGACCGAGGCCAAGTGCGGGGCGCTGGCGCGCGACCTCGTCCGCCCGGTGCGGCGGATGGTGGAGATCTTCCGCTTCTCGACGGTCCGGCTCGACCTGCGCGAGAACACCACCCGGACCACCGACACGCTCCACGCCCTCTGGCGCCAGCGCCACGGCGACGGCGAGCCGCCGGCCCTCGGCTCGGCCGCGTGGCGCCAGTGGCTCGACACGGAACTCGCCCGGCCGCGCGACCCCGAGCGGTCCTTCGAGGACCTGCCCGACGCCGCCCGGGAGACGCTCGCCACCTTCGCCCTCGTGGCGGAGATGCGCGAGGCCCTCGACCGCGAGGCGTTCGGCGCCTTCGTGCTGTCGATGACCCGCTCGGTGGAGGACGTGCTCGGCGCCTACCTGCTGGCCAAGGAGGCGGGGGTGTTCCTCGACTCGGCCGGCACGGAGATCTGCCCGCTGCCGATCGTGCCCCTGTTCGAGACCATCGACGACCTCCGCGCCGCCCCGGCGATCATGCGCGCGCTGCTCAACGTGCCGGTGGTCCGGCGCTCCACCCGCTGGCAGGGCGGCGTGCAGGAGGTGATGATCGGCTACTCGGACTCCAACAAGGACGGCGGCTTCGTCGCCGCCAACTGGGAGCTCTACAAGGCGCAGAGCAAGCTGACCCGGCTCGGCGAGGAGCTCGGCGTCGGCATCGCCTTCTTCCACGGGCGCGGCGGCTCGGTGAGCCGCGGCGGCGTGCCGACCCAGAAGGGCATCATGGCCCAGCCGCCGGGCTCGATCCGCGGCCGGTTCCGGACCACCGAGCAGGGCGAGGTCGTCTCGTTCAAGTACGCCAACCGCGGCACGGCCGCCTACCAGATGGAGCTGCTGGCGGCCTCGGTGTTCGAGCACGCGCTCGCCGGCGACGGCGAGCGGGTGGGCCCCGGCCACGACGACGCCCTCGAGGCGCTCGCCGGCGCCTCGCGGGCGGCCTACGTCCAGCTGCTTCAGACCGACGGCCTCGTCGACTACTTCCAGGCGGCGAGCCCGCTCGACGAGATCTCCCTTCTCAACATCGGCTCGCGTCCGGCCCGCCGCTTCGGCGCGCGCTCGCTCTCGGACCTCCGCGCGATCCCCTGGGTGTTCGCGTGGTCGCAGAACCGGCACGTGATCACCGGCTGGTACGGCGTCGGCTCGGGGCTGGCGAGCTTCATCGACGTGCGCGGCCGCGACGGCGAGGCGACGCTCAAGCGGCTGTTCAACGAATCCCGCGTCCTCCGCCTCGTCCTCGACGAGGTCGAGAAGACGCTGATGATGGTCGATCTCGACATCGCCCGCGCCTACGCGGGCCTCGTCCCGGACGCGGGCGTCCGGGACCGGATCTTCTCGATGATCGAGGCCGAGTACGCGCTGACCCGCGAGATGGTGCTGCGGGTGAGCGGCGGCACGGAGCTGGCCGAGCGCTTCCCGCTGTTCCGGGATCGCCTGAAGGGCCGGCTCCCGACCATCAACCAGGTCAGCCGCGAGCAGGTCGAGCTGCTCGCCCGCTACCGCGCCGAGACCGACGAGGACCGGCGCGAGGCGGTGAAGTCGGCCCTGCTCCTGTCGATCAACTGCATCGCGGTCGGCTTCGGGGCGACCGGTTAGGACGGGGCGCAACAGGCTCTGTCTCCTGCACGGGAGAGGAAGCCCGCGCCCGAGACGAACCGCGATGGAGCGAACCGAAACACGCCTCCCCGCCCTGTCAGGGACCGAGGGACGCGCCATTTGCCGCCGGTGAACGGGATCGCATCCCGCAACGGCACCAGAACCGTCACTAGGAGAGAGAACCCGAGATGAGCTTCACCCTGATCCAGCAGGCCAAGCCGCGCCTGCACCGGTCCGAACTCGCCGTCCCCGGCTCCAACCCGACCTTCATGGAGAAGTCGGCCTCCTCGGCGGCGGACGTGATCTTCCTCGACCTCGAGGACGCGGTCGCCCCCGACGACAAGGAGAAGGCCCGCACCAACATTATCCAGGCGCTGAACGACCTGGATTGGGGCAACAAGACCATGATGATCCGCATCAACGGTCTCGACACCCACTACATGTACCGGGACGTGGTCGACATCGTCGAAGCCTGCCCGCGGCTCGACATGATCCTGATCCCCAAGGTCGGCGTGCCGGCCGACGTCTACGCCATCGACGTGCTGGTCACCCAGATCGAGCAGGCCAAGAAGCGCGACAAGCAGATCGGCTTCGAGGTGCTGATCGAGACGGCGCTCGGCATGGCCAATGTCGAGGCGATCGCCCAGTCGTCCAAGCGCCTGGAGGCGATGTCCTTCGGCGTCGCCGACTACGCCGCCTCGACCCGCGCCCGCTCCACCGTCATCGGCGGCGTGAACCCCGACTTCTCGGTGCTCACCGACAAGGACGAGTCCGGCAATCGCCAGACCCACTGGCAGGACCCGTGGCTGTTCGCCCAGAACCGCATGCTGGTGGCCTGCCGCGCCTACGGCCTGCGCCCGATCGACGGACCGTTCGGCGACTTCTCGGATCCGGACGGCTACCGCTCGGCGGCCCGCCGCTGCGCCGCCCTGGGCTTCGAGGGCAAGTGGGCGATCCACCCGAGCCAGATCGAGCTCGCCAACGAGGTGTTCACCCCCTCGGAGGCCGAGGTCACCAAGGCCCGCCGCATCCTCGAGGCCATGGAAGAGGCCGCCAAGGCCGGCCGCGGCGCCGTCTCCCTCGACGGTCGCCTCATCGACATCGCCTCGATCCGCATGGCCGAGGCGCTGATCGAGAAGGCGAACGCCATGAAGGGCTGAAGACAGCTCCGAGGCGGGCGGATCCTGGCCCCGTACCGGGATCCGCCTCTCGCCCTGCGACGACGGCGGCGCCGCGTGTGGCCCGGAGTCCCCTCAGAACGGCCGGTCGTCCGGCAGCCGTGCCGCTGTCAGCTCGTCCGGCGTCGGGTCCCGGTGAACCACGATCCCGTTCGACCGATCCGCCGCGATCAGCCCGAGCCGCGCGAACCCGTCGAGCCAGCCGTCCATCGGCCAGAGCCCGTGGCGGTCCCGAAAGCGGGCCGCGTTGGCGACGATGTCGCGGAAATGCTGCAGCGGCGGGTCGTAGCCCGGATGATGCTGGTGGTAGGCCCGGGGTCCTCCGAGGAACAGGATCGGCACGCCCGCCTTGTCCGCCCGGAACGCGAGGTCGGTGTCCTCCGCGCCGTAGCCCGAGAAGGTCTCGTCGAAGCCGCCGAGCCGGTCGTAGGTCGCGGCCCGCACCGCGAAGGCGAGGGACCAGAACAGGCCGGGCTGCGGCGCCGGCGCCACCGCGCCGGCTGGCGGGAAGACCCGCACCGGGTGCGGCTGGCCGAGGCGCTCCAGATCCGTCTCGCGCCATCCCTCCGCGACCGCGCCGGCCGGCAGGTAGCCGATCTCGCAGCAGATCAGGCCGTCTTGCTCGGCCACCGCCCGCGACAGGCCGGCGACCAGTCCCGCCGAGGGGATGCAGTCCACGTCGAGGAAGATCAGCGTGTCGGCGCGGGCCGCCCGGCGCCCGGCATTGCGGGCCGCGGCGAGCGGCAGGCCGGCATGCGGGAACGCGACGCGCTCCACCGGGAAGGGCAGGGCCGGGTAGGGCGCCGCGTCGCCGCCGATCTCGACGACGACGCAGCGATCGGGCGGATCGCCGCGGCCGAGACCTTCGAGCAGGCGGGTCAGGTGCGCGCGCCGGCCCTTGTTGAGAGTGATGACCGCGACACTCACGGGGCGTCTCCGGCGCTCAGGACATCGATCCGGTAATCGGCAGTCCGCGCCTGATTCCGGACTTGGAGGAAGGGCGCCGAGAGCCGGATGAACCCCTCGGCGGCGCCGTCGCCCGACAGCGGGTAGTCGGTCTCGCCCAGCCAGTGGACGAGCACGATGTCGCCGCCCGGCTCGATCGTCTCGCCGGCCCGGCGGACGAGCGCGGCGAAGTCCGGCGGCGCCAGGAAGTACAGGAACTCGGAGAGCACGATCAGGTCGAACCGTTCCGCGGGCCAGTCCGCAGGCATCGCGCCTTGCCGGACCTCGACGTGTGGGCGATCCGCGCAACGCGCCCGGGCGGCCTCCACGGCGGCCGGGACCAGATCGGTCGACAGGACCCGGTCGCAGCGCTCAGCCAGGGCGCGCGTGAAGACGCCGATGGAGCAGGCCGGCTCGAAGGCGGCCCGGTACCGCCCCCGCGGCAGCGCCGCCAGCGTCGCCGCGTATTTGTCGCGCTCGTAGGGCGAGCTGGTGAAGCGCCAGGGGTCCGGGTCGCTGGCGTAGATGCCGAGGAAGTAATCCTCCGGCAGGGTGTGCGTCCGCCGGGTCATGCCGGGACGGCGACGAATCGCTCGTAGGGGCCGCAGAGCCGGTCGATCATGGCGGGCTCGAGCCGGAAGCCTTCGGGATCGTCCGAGATCAGGTCGGTGGTCTGCGATTCGTGTGCGGCGACGGCCCGGGCCTTGGTCTCGCGATAGGCGGAGACGTCGAGGCGCAGGCCGGCCGGGCTCGGCCCGACCTCGGTCTCGGGCGGCAGGGTCCAGCCCCAGACGGGGTACTCGTAGACGCGCACCCCCGGCATCAGCGGCCGGGCGAGGGCGACGATCGCGGCGGCCGCCTTGTGATCGCAATGGGGATCGTGGCGCCACGTGACGAAGACCGCGCCGGCCCCGATGGCCGCGGCCGCGCGGGCGACCGCGGACGCGGCCGCCTCGGCTTCCGGGCCGTCGCTCGGGACATGCGCGTCCGGCAGGCGCAGGAAGGTCACGGCGTCGGGCCCGAGGCCGAGCACCGCCACGGCGCGCTGCGTCTCCGCCTCGCGCAAGGTGCGCAGCTTCTCCGGCGGGTAGAGGCGCGAATGGGTGTGTGAGCCGCAGCCGTCGCTGACAACGACGAGGTGCACGGGCCGCCCGGACGCCCGGGCGGCGGCGATCAGCCCGCCGCATCCGAGGCTCTCGTCGTCGGGGTGGGGCGCGACGACAACGAGCCCCCGACTCCCCAGCAGGGCGTCGAGGCTCGCCACGGGCAGCGCGTCGGCCGCGGCCAGGAACGCGTCGGCGCGCATCAGCGGCCTCCCGTCCGGTCGGCAGCCAGGGGGAAGGCGGCCAAGGAAAAGCGCTGGTCGCACCGCGACGGGCTGCTGACGGGATCGATCACGGGACGCTCCAGGAACGGTGCGCGGCTACGGACGTCCCCGGTTCTCCAGCGCGGCGCATGAACGCGCCATGAGCGGCGCGCGGGATGGCCGGCGGGCGTTACCGATCGTTCTCGGTGGTGAGGGCGTCGGCGCGGGTGCCCTCGTCGACGCCCCGCCCCGCCGCGAGGCGGACGCCGGGCGTCGGCGCGTCGCTGAACACCGCACCGGCCGCGGCGAGGGCGCTCCGCAGCGCCTCGATCTGCCCGCTCGGCGGATCGCTGTAGCCGCCCTCGAAATCCCTCACCAGCCGCTCGTCCAGACCGACCTTGCCGGCGAGATCGGCCTCAGACCAGCCGAGCAGCCCGCGGGCCGCCCGCGACTGCCCCGGGGTCATGGCGGGGGCCTGGGTCCCGCTCTGCGCACCCTCGTCCGATCCTGCCAAGGTCATCCTCCTGTCTCGCGATGATCAACAACGATCGCGGTCGCGGATCGTTTCCGGGCGGTCTTCGGCCGGGCGCGACCATAATTGTGCTGAAATCCTGTCGCATCCGCCAAGGCGCAAGGATTCGGAGCGGCCTCGCGAGGGGCCGGACCGCGCGGCCGGCGCGGCGCTTCCGGACCGGGATGACCTGCGCGCGGCGCGCGCGACATGGGGACTGGACGATGAGAGGGGTGCTGATCGCGAGCTTGGCCTGTGCCGTGCTGGCCATGGACCTCGCCGCGGCGACGCAGGCGCAGGCGCAGATGGGCGGCTCGCCCACGGGCTTCGGCCGGGGCAACCGCCGTCCCGGCGGCGAGGAAGAGAAGAAGCCCCAGTACGTGCCGGGGACCAAGGCCAGCGAGAAGATGTTCCCGCTGGACTCGACTTGGACCGCCGTGAGCCTGAACGGCAAGCCGTTCACGGGCGGCGACCGGCCGAGCTTCATCATCGACAAGCAGTACCGCGCCCGCGGCTACGGCGGATGCAACACCTTCGCGGCCACCGCCTTCCCGCTCAAGGAGCAGCACATCGCCGTGGGCCCGCTCGCGCTCACCAAGAAGAGCTGCGACAAGGGACTCGCGGCCTCCGAGCAGGCCTTCTTCATCGCCCTGCGCACCTCGGCGGTGTGGGACCTGGTCGGTTCGCAGCTCGTCCTGAAGAGCCCGAACGGTGAGCTGAAATTCGACCGGGCCCTTTAAGGACCGGTTCACCACGCCGGACGAAGGCGGCCGCCGATTCAGACAGCCTTGAGGGGCGCCGGGGCTCACTCCTCCCGTGTCGAGGAGGCCACGGATGCCAGTCGGGATCGGGATCGGACGCGCGGACCCCTCGCGTCCCGCGGTGACGCGGACCTTGCGCTTCTCGGGACCCGAGGGTTTCCACTCCGGTGCCCTGTGGCTCGCCACGGCGGTCCCTGTCCTGGCGACGCTTCTCCTGCTCGTCCGGCTCGCCGCCTGAGGCGGATGCCGCGCCGAGCGGGCCGCCGATCACCGGGTGTGGGTCATGTCCTGCGCCCGGGCGGCTCCGGAGGGGCGACGCGGTTCGGGCGCCGCCTCCGATCGCAGCATCACCGGCGGGTACAGGGCCGCCAGACCCGCGGCCACGCCGTACAGGACAGGATCGGCGCTTGGGCCGGCCTCGGGCGGACGGAGATCGCTCGTCAACCCCGTGCGCCTGCGGGCATCGCGCGCGCTCGCGAGCATCTGTCCGCGTCCCCGTTGTTCACCTATTCGCGACCGATCAATGCCGCGTTCCGCGTTTCGTTGCCGCGGAGACCGGAATTTTCTCCCGGAGCGCGGGCGCGGCGGGATCTCAGCCGCGGCGCCGGAGGATCGTCACGGGTCGCCCCACGGATAGCGGGCAGGCGGCCGGAACGACGTCGACGATCGCCGCGCTGGGGCACCGCGCGCGGCAGGCCTGGGTCGCCGCGATCTGATCGCCGCCACAGGCATCGGCGAAGCAGAAGGTCCCGAGATCCTCGCAGGTTGCCCGGAACCGGCCGACCGGCCCGGACTCCCGCAGATCTGCGGCCCCCGCCCCCTGCGTCAGCAGGAGGGCCGTCAGACCGATCAGGGCCGGGAGCCGTGCCATCTCTGTTTCCATTCCAGGTCGCGAACGCTTGCGAAGCCAGCCTAGCATCGGCAGCCTGGACGCGCCGTACCATTCCCGCGACAGAGGGGGCCCGTCATCTGTCGCGATCCCGGCCGCACCGCGCGGCCTTGAGGACCGATCCCCCCGAAAGGCCGCCATGCCGCTCTACGCCCTCGACGATCACGTCCCCGACCTCGCCGACCCCGCCCGGGTCTGGATCGCGCCCGACGCGCAGGTCGTCGGGCGCGTGCATCTCGGCCTCGATGTCGGGATCTGGTTCGGCGCGGCCCTGCGCGGCGACAACGAGCCGATCCGCATCGGCGACCGCACCAACGTCCAGGAAGGCGTGATCATGCACGTCGATCCCGGCTTTCCCCTCGTCATCGGGGACGACGTCACGATCGGCCACGGCGCGATCGTGCACGGCTGCACCATCGGGGACGGCAGCCTCGTCGGCATGGGGGCGACGGTCCTGAACGGGGCCCGGATCGGCCGCGGCTGCCTCGTCGGCGCCAACGCGCTGGTCACCGAGGGCAAGGAATTCCCGGATCACAGCCTGATCGTCGGGGCTCCGGCCAAGGCCGTGCGCACCCTCGACGAGGCCGCGATCGAGGGTCTCCGGCAGGCCGCCCTGCGCTACGTGGAGAATGCCCGGCGCTACCGGGCCGGGCTGCGCCGCATCGACGGCTGAGGCGGACGGGCCGCTCCCGGCGGGAGCGGCCGGGCCGCTTACTTCTTGGCCTTGCCGCGCTCGATCGCTTCCTCGATCAGCCGGTGGGCCTCCTCCTTGTCGCCCCAGCGGACGAACTTGACCCACTTGCCGGGCTCCAGATCCTTGTAGTGCTCGAAGAAGTGCTGGATCTGCTGGATCGTGATGTCGGGCAGGTCGGTGTAGTTCTCGACCCGGTCGTAGCGCTTGGTCAGGTGGCGCGAGGGCACCGCGATGATCTTCTCGTCCTCGCCGCCCTCGTCCTGCATCACCATCACGCCCACGGGGCGCGCGCTGATGATCGCGCCCGGCAGCACCGCGCGGGTGTTGGCCACCAGCACGTCGCAGGGATCGCCGTCGCCCGACAGGGTGTGGGGGATGAAGCCGTAATTGCCCGGGTAGAACATCGGCGTGTAGAGGAAGCGGTCGACGACCAGCGCGCCGGATTCCTTGTCCATCTCGTACTTGATCGGCTCGCCGCCGAGCGGCACCTCGACGATCACGTTGACGTCGTGCGGCGGCTTCTTGCCGAGCGGGATGGCGTCGATCTTCATGGCGTATCGCTTCCGGAATGCGGGCTCGTCCGCTTCCCGGCTCTCTTAGAGGCGCAGCTAGGCAAAGCAAATCGGCCGATGGTGCGGCCCGGCAACGAGCGCTGGAAAACGTTAGCCGAACAGAAATCCGACCTTGGGGAGCGGCAGGCCCGCCACGCGGTCCAGCACCCGCGGGCCGGCGACCCCGCCGAGGCCCTCGTAGAAGGCGCTGGCGCGGGCGTTGTCCTCCAGGCTCCACACGCCGAGCCGCGTGAGGCCGTGATCCGCGAGGTCGTTGCGCACCGCCCGGAACAGGCGCCGGCCGAGGCCGACACCCTGGTATTCCGGAAGCAGGTAGAGTTCGTCGATCTCGGCCTCGGTGCCGAGCGACCGGCTGCGCGTCCGCCCGTAGGCCGCGTAGCCGACGACGCGCTCGCCCGTCTCGACGACGGCGATCGGACGCCCGCGGCGCAGGGCGCTCCGCCACCACGCCCGGTCTCGGGCGGAGATCAGCCGCTCCAGGGCGACGCCGGGGATGATGCCGCGATAGGCCTCGCGCCACGACGCATCGAACACCTTGGACAAGCCGCCGAGATCGGCCTCGCGGGCCCGGCGGATGCTCGTGGTGCGCGTGCTCATGGGCTTCGGGCCTCCCGTCGTCCGACCGGCGGATAACCCGCGCGGTCCGCGCAGGTTCGATGCCGATCCAGGCGGAGTGAAGGCAAGAATGACGCCGCCTCTCGGCGCCCGCCCGCCAAGGCGCCGCCCCGCGAATTGCCGGGCTGCCGGGTGGCTGCTAGAGCCCGGGCTGGTACCCTCGGCAGCACGGCCTTGTTCAACCGCTTCCTCAAGCCCGAGACGCGCTACGCGCGGCGCATGGCCCGGATCGCCCGCTTCGAGCGGCCGATCGCCGGCCCCGGCGACCGGCTGATGGCCTGGGCCAACATGCTGCTGATCGATCACGGCGTCTTCCGGCTCGCCTATCTCAACCGGCACCGCGTCGGCGCGGGCGCCCTCTGGCGCTCGGCCCAGCCCGGTCCCCACCAGCTCGCCCGCTTCCGGGCCGAGGGCGTGCGGACGATCATCTCCCTGCGCGGCGGGCGCGAGCACGGGTCCTGGCCGCTGCAGCGCGAGGCCTGCGAGCGCCACGGGCTCACCCTCGTCGAGTTCGTGCTCCGCTCGCGGGAGGCGCCGGACCGGGCCACCATCCTCGGCGCCAAGGCGTTCTTCGCCGGCATCGAGTACCCGGCCGTGATGCACTGCAAGTCCGGCGCCGACCGGGCCGGCCTCGCCTCAGCCCTCTACCTGATCCTGCACGAGGGCCGCCCCGTCGCCGAGGCCGCGCGCCAGCTCTCCGCCCGCTACGGCCATCTCCGCTTCGCCAAGACCGGCATCCTCGACGCGTTCTTCGCCCGGTACCGCGCCGAGGGCGAGGCGAAGGGCCTCGACTTCCTGACCTGGGTCGAGACCGTCTACGACCCCGAGGCGCTCAAGCGCGACTTCCGGCCGGGCTTCTGGTCGGATCTGGCCGTCGACCGGGTCCTCCGGCGGGAGTGAGGATCACTCCGCCGCCGGCCGCGCCACCTCGCGGAACGGGTGGGCCGGGTAGGTCCCGATCACCCGCAGCTCGCGCGAGAAGAAGCCGAGTTCGTCGAGCGCACGGGCAAGGCCCGGATCCTCGGGATGGCCGTCGACCTCGGCGTAGAATTGCGTGGCGGTGAACTCGCCGTCGACCATGTAGCTCTCGAGCTTCGACATGTTGACGCCGTTCGTCGCGAAGCCGCCGAGCGCCTTGTAGAGGGCGGCCGGGATGTTGCGGACGCGGAACACGAAGCTCGTCACGCAGGGCCCGGTGCCCTGGGCCACCGGCTCGGGCTCGGGCGAGAACACCACGAACCGGGTCGTGTTGTGCGCCTCGTCCTCGACGTCGCGCTCCAGGATGTCGAGGCCGTAGACCTGCGCCGCGAGGGCCGGCGCCAGCGCTGCCCGGCTCGGGTCGCCGATCTCGGCGATCTCGCGCGCCGCCCCGGCGGTGTCGCCGGCGACCACGGCCTTCAGGCCCATCCGCCGGATGATCCGGCGGCACTGGCCCAGCGCGTGGACGTGGCTGTGGACGCTCTTCAGCGCCTCGCGCTTCGTGCCCGGCAGGACCATCAGCTGGAAGTGGATCGGCAGGAAGTGCTCGGCCACGATGTGCAGCGGCGAGATCGGGATCAGGTGGTGGATGTCCGCGACGCGGCCCGCGATCGAGTTCTCGATCGGGATCATCGCCCGCTGGGCCCGCCCCTCCGTCACCGCCGCGAAGGCGTCCTCGAAGGTCGGGCAGGGGAGGGGCGTCCAGTCCGGGTAGGCCTCCGCGCAGATGATGTGCGAGTTGGCCCCGGGCTCACCCTGGTAGGCGATGGTGCGGTCGGTCATGGCGGCGTGAATCGCTCGTCGGGTCAGTTCAGGCGCCGGCTCTGCAGCAGCGCGCGGGCCCGTTCCAGGTCGGCGGGGGTGTCGACGCCGAGCGGCAGGTCGTCGACGATGGCGGCATCGATGCGCATGCCGGCCTCGAGGGCCCGCAGCTGCTCCAGCTTCTCCCGCACCTCCAGCTCGCCGGGCGGCAGGGCCACGAAGCGGCTCAGCGCCGTGCGCCGGTAGGCGTACAGGCCGATATGGTGCCAGAGCGGACCGTCGCCCCAGGGCGCGCGGGCGCGGGTGAAGTACAGGGCGCGCAGGCGCCCGGGGCCGACCGTGTGGCCGACGAGCTTGACCACGTTCGGGTTGTCGGCCTCGTGCGGATCGGTGATCGGCGCGCAGAGGGTGACGATGTCGACGGTCCGGTCGGCGAGCGGCGCGACGGAGGCGCCGATGATCGCCGGGTCGATGGTCGGCAGGTCGCCCTGGACGTTCACGACCACGTCGTGACGGCCCTCCGGATCGACGATCTCGAGCGCCTCGGCGAGCCGGTCGGAGCCCGACGGGTGGTCGGCCCGCGTCATCACCGCGAGTCCGCCCGCGGCCTCGACCGTTCGGGCAATCTCCGCCGTGTCGGTGGCGACCACCACGGGGCCGATGCCGGCCTCCACGGCCCGGCGCCAGACATGGACGATCATGGCCTCGCCGGCGATGTCGGCCAGCGGTTTGTTCGGCAGCCGGGTCGCGGCGAGGCGGGCCGGAATCAGGACCAGGGGATCGGACATCGAGATTCGGATCCGGATGCGCGGATCTGGGGCCGCGGGGGAGGCGGCCGGCTGCTTAACAGGCCGGCCCCCGGTTGTCGTCCCCGGGGACGGGCGGAAACGGGCCGGGCCGCGGTGGAGAAAAGGTGCCACCTGGTGACAAGCTGGGCAATTCGGTGGAACAATCCTGCGCTGGAGCGACGCGGAGCGCCCCCGCGGCATTGTCAGGAACCGCCCGAAACCGCTAAGGCAACCTCGAAATCTTCCAATGTCCGGTGTCCGAGCCCGCTCGCCCGTGTCAGGCGCGCGATCGGCACGGCCGAGTTGCGAGAAGAGCATGAACTCGTTCGAGGTGAACAAGGTCCTGGGTGCAGTCCTCGGCGCCCTTCTGTTCGCGGCCGGATCGGGTTTCGTCGCTGAATTGATCTACCACCCGAAGCCGGCGGGCAAAGCCGGCTACGACCTGCCCGAGCCGCAGCCCGAAGCCGCCGCCGCGGCGCCCGAGGCCAAGGTCGAGCCGATCGCCGTCCGCCTCGCCAGCGCCGATGTCGAGAAGGGTGAGGCCGGCACCAAGGCCTGCCACGCCTGCCACAATTTCGAGAAGGGCGGCCCGAACAAGGTCGGTCCCGACCTGTACGGCGTCGTCGAGCGGCCGAAGGGCGCGCATCCGGGCTTCGACTATTCCGCGGCCATGAAGGAGAAGGGCGGCACCTGGACCTACGCCGACCTCGACGAGTTCCTGACGAGCCCGAAGGCGTACGTGAAGGGCACCAAGATGGCCTACGCCGGCATCGCCTCGCCGCAGGAGCGGGCCAACGTCATCGCCTACCTGCGGACGCTCGCCGAATCGCCGAAGCCGCTGCCGGCCGTCGAGAAGAGCGACGCCGCGCCGGCGGCCGCGCCCGCCGCGGCCAAGCCCGAGAACAAGCCCGCCGCCGACAAGGCCGCCGACAAGCCGTCCGCCGACAAGCCCGCCGCCGGCAAGGCGTCCGAGGGCAAGGACAGCCCCGCCAAGCCCGCCGATACCGAGACCGCTAAGCCGGTGGAGGCGAAGTCGCCCGGCAGCCCGCGCACGACCGGCGAATCGAGCGATCGCAACGCGCCGGCCCCGCCGGCCAACGCCCATGACGGCGACCAGCAGGGCCAGCCCTCGAGCCTGATCCCCGCCGAGCCGACCGCGCCGACGGCGCCGGCCGCCAAGGAGCCGCCCGCCCAGGCGAATCCCGAGGCTGTCGACCGGGCGAAGGATCTCGAGGTCGGCGGCCCGACCAAGGACCTGAACGCGCCGCTCCCGACCCCGCAGCCGCTTCCGAAGGAGTAGGGGGCGCGGCCGGGGCTGGGCTGAGGACGGTCCCGCCTCTCGCGTGCCTGGCGCGTTCCGCCGGCATGGCTCCGGGCGCGGCCCTTGCTCTAAGGCGGCCGCGCCCCGGCATCCTGCCGGATTGAAAACCGCGTAGGACCCCTTGGCTGATCGAAGTCCCGATGTGGCGGAGCGCCGGGCCCCGCTGCCGCTCCTCGTCGCCGTGACCATGACCGGAACGGTGGCGCTGCACATCTTCGTGCCGGCGCTGGCGGCGGCGGCCGTCGATCTCGGCACCAACGCCGCCGGCGCCCAGCTGACGATCACCGTCTACCTGATCGGGCTCGCGGGCGGTCAGCTGCTCTACGGGCCGCTCTCGGACCGGTACGGGCGGCGCCCGATCCTGATCGGGGGACTCGGGCTCTACCTCGCCGGTCTGCTGCTCGCGATCCCCGCGCCGAATATCGGCGTCCTGCTCGTCGCCCGCGTCCTGCAATCGCTCGGCGCCTGCGGCTCGCTGGTGATCGGCCGGGCGATGGTCCGCGACGTCTCGACCCGCGAGGACGCCGCCCGGAAGCTCGCGATCCTCACCACCGCGATGACGCTCACGCCCGCGCTGGCCCCGGCGATCGGCGGCGTGGTGAACGAGGCCTTCGGCTGGCGCGCGGTGTTCGTGGTGCTGGCCGGCCTCGTCGCCGTGCTGGGCGCGCTCGTGGTCTTCACCCTGCCCGAGACCAACCGCCACAAGGTGGCGCTGCCGGGCTTCGTCGCGGTGCTGGCGGGCTACCTGCGGCTGGTGAGGGTCCCGGTGTTCCGCGCCTACCTGGTGGCGGGGGCCTGCGGCGGCACCAGCCTCTACGCCTTCCTGGCCGTGGCGCCGTTCCTCCTCGTGGACCGGCTCGGGCGCTCCTCGCAGGAGGTCGGCTTCGACTGCCTGATCGTCGTGTTCGGCATGGTCGGCGGCGCCGTCCTGGCGAGCCGGCTCGCCGCCCGGGTGCCGATCCGCAAGGCGGCGCGGAGCGGCAACCTCCTCTGCATCGTGGCGGCGCTGTCGCTGCTGATCGTGGATCGCACCGGCATGCTCGGCGTGGTCAGCCTGATCGTGCCGCTCTTCGCCTACGCGGTCGGCGTCGGCCTGCTCAGCCCCAACGCGGTGGCGGGGCTGATGAACGTCGATCCGCACGCGGCCGGGTCGGCCTCCAGCCTCTACGGCTTCACCCAGATGACGTTCGGGGCGCTGTTCACGGCCGCCGCCTCCGCGTGGCCCGCGACCTCGGCGACGCCGGTGGCGCTGGCGCTGCTCGCGGCCGGCCTGATCGCCGCGCTGGCGCTCCGGCGGGCCTGAACGGGACGCCGGCGCGGCGGCACGGGACCGTGTCCCTCACCGGGTCGGGCCGAGCGCCTCCACGGGGCCCGAGGCGCCGGCGCCGAAGCCGTCGGCCAGTTCCAGCCACAGCAGGCGCGCCGGGTCGACCGGCCCCGGCAGGGTCAGGCGCCCGGGCGGAACCGGTGTGAACCCGAAGCGCGCGTAGTAGGGCGCGTCGCCGACGAGGATCACGAGCCCCTCGCTCGCCCGCCGCGCCCCCTCGATCGCCGCGCGGGTCAGGGTGCCGCCGATGCCGCGGCCCTCGAAGCTCGGATCGACCGCCAGGGGGCCGAGCATCACGAAGGGGGTCGCCCCGGTCCGCACCGGACCCATCCGGACCGAGCCGACGAGGAAGCTGCCGACCGAGGCTGTGATGCCGAGATCGATCCGCTCGGCCGCGCCCTCGCGGAGGCGGTAGGCGGTGCGGGCGAAGCGGCCGGGGCCGAAGGCCCGGGCATGGAGGCGCTCGATGGCGGGGCCATCCTCCGGCCGCTCCGGCCGGATGACGAGGGACAGGTCGGTCACGGGGTGCTCGCGGGTCGGACGGGCGCCGCGTAGCAGCGCCGGGCCCGAGCCGCAAACCGTCGCGCTACTCGGCGGCGGCCAGGGCGGGCCGTTCGCCGCCCTGCGTCAGCCTCAGGAAGCCCAGGGCCGCGAGCCAGATCACCGCGCCGCAGGCGGAGGCGACGCCGAGGACCAGCGCGAAGCCGCCGCGGTCGTGCAGGAGGGCGATCGCCGGCACCACGAAGCCGCTCGCCGTGAAGCCCACGAAGTAGCGCACGCTGTAGGCGCGGGCCCGGTAGGCGGGCGGCACGTAGCGGGCGATCATCGCGTCGTTGATCACAACCTGCCCGTAGATCGCCGTCATGGCGAGGACGAGCCCGGCGAGCAGCGGCAGGCCGGTGGAGGCGGCCGCGATCCCGAGCCCCAGCGGCTGCAGCACCGAGAGCGCCACGAACAGGGATGGCAGGCTGTAGCGGTCGATCAGCCGGCCCATGGCGAGCTGCATCAGCGCGCCGAACAGGAAGACGCCGGTGGCGATCGAGCCGGTCAGCGCCAGCGGCAGCGCCTGCCCGACGCCCTCGTCGATCACCTTGGGCAGGCTGATCGTCGTCAGGTTGAAGGTCAGGCCGCCCGCGAAGATCGACAGGGCGAACATCGCCATGAGCGCCCAGGGCCGGGTCACCGGGATCACCGCGGCGCCGCCGGCCTTCCGGCCCGCGGCGTCGCCGTCGCCCGGGACCAGGGCCGCGAAGGCGGCCCCGCAGGCGAGGCAGACGAGGCCGGGAACGACGAAGGCCGCGCGCCAGCTGACGGCGGCGGCGAGGAGCGCCGTGAGGCCGGAGGCCGAGGCCGCGCCGAGATTGCCCCAGACGCCGTTGACGCCGAGATCGCGGCCGAGCCGGCGGGCATGGGTCACCAGCATGGCCGAGCCGACCGGGTGGTAGATCGCCGAGGCGAGTCCGAGGACGCAGAGCCAGAGGGCGAAGCCCAGCGGCGTCGAGGCGCTCGCCACGCCGAGGCAGGACAGGCCGTAGCCGAAGAAGAACACCGCCAGCATGTTGCGCCGCCCGAACCGGTCGGCGAGCGAGCCCATCGGCAGCGAGCACAGGCCGAAGGCCACGAAGGCGCCGGTGGCGAGCCCGATCAACTCGCCGTAGCCGAGCCCGGTCTGGGCCGCGATGGCGATCACCGCGGTCGGGTAGATCAGCAGCACGAAATGGTCGAGGGCGTGCGCGACGTTGACGAAGCGCAGGGTGCGGCGGGACAGCGTGTCCGAATCCATCGCGGCGTATCCTCCGGGACGGCCCCCTGATAGCCTGACCCGATGGCGGTGTTGGGCCGGATATGTATGCGAACGGGCCAATCTCGACGGAGGCGCGCGGCGCCGCGGGGCGGTCGACCGAGGCGGCCGACTATCAGGACGTGCCGCGCCCGGTCGCGGTGATGCCCAAGACCTACGCGGCCGGAATGCACCTCGCCCGGCACTTCCATCCCCGCGCGCAGCTGCTCTACGCCACGTCCGGGCTGATGATGGCGTTCGCGGAGGACGGCACCTGGGTGGTTCCCGAGGGGCACGCCCTCTGGATCCCGCCGCTTCTGCCGCACGCGGTCGCGACCCACGGCGCGGTCGCGATGTGCTCGGCCTATCTCGATCCCGCCGCGGTCCGGTCCTTCCCGGCGAGCTGCCGGGTGATCGCGGTGTCGCGGCTCCTCGCCGCCGCGCTCACGGCGCTGGCGGAGGAGCCGGTGCTCTACGCAGAGGCGGGCCGCGGCGGCCACCTCGCCGCCCTGGTGCTCGACGAGATCGGCCGCGCCCCCGCGACGCCGCTCGCGCTGCCGCTCCCGCGCGACGCGCGCCTGCGCCGGGTCTGTCTCGCGCTGATCGAGGATCCGGCCTCGGAGGCCGATCTCGACGCCTGGGCCGGCAGCATGGGCATCGGCTCGTATTATTGCGGGCGCCAGATCGAGCACATCGTCGGTCCGGTGGGCCTGACCCTGCTGGCGCTGGTAGTGTTCGGCGGCCTGGCCCTGTGGCTGTTCGTGCGCCGTCACGAGGCGCGCCTGNGAGACGGGCCTCAGCTTCGGCGACTGGCGGGCCCGGGCCCGCGTGATCCGGGCGCTGGCGCTCGCGGCCGAGGGGCGGCCGCCGCGGGCGGTCGCGGCGGCCGTGGGTTACCGGAGCGCGCAGGCGCTGCGGACGACCGTAGCGCGGGTGCTCGGCCCGGAGCACCCGCTCCGCGGCGACGGGAGGGTGTGAGCGCCGTCTAGGCCGCCTGCCGGGGCTCCTCGAAGAGCTCGTCGGCCGGGCCGAAGAACTCGAACTTCACCCGCTCGGCCGGGACGCCGCGGCGCAGCAGGCCGGTGACGAGGTCCCGCAGGAACGGCTTGGGACCGCAGAGATAGTAGGTCGCGCGGTCGTGCGGCGTGTGCTCCGCGAGCCAGTCCGCCGTGATCAGGCCCTGGACGTCGTAGTCCGCGCCCTGCCGGTCCGCGGGTTCGGGCTCCGCGTAGAAGGTCACGAGCGTGGTGTTGCGGGCCCGCGTCGCGAGTGACCGGGCCTGGTCGCGCAGGGCGTGCACGCGGCCGAACAGGGCGCCGTGCACGTACCAAGTCGGCCGGTCCGGACTGTCCGCCGCGATCGTCTCCAGCATGCTGATCATCGGGGTCAGCCCGACGCCGCCGCTGACCAGCACAGCGGGTTCGTCGCCCTGGCCGTCGAGGGCGAAGTCGCCCGCGGGGGCGGCGACCTTCAGCACGGTGCCGGGCCGCGCGTGGTCGTGCAGCCAGTTCGAGGCGATCCCGGCCGGTCGGCCCGGCGCCGCCTCGCGCTTGACGGTGATGCGGTAGGCCCGGTCGCTCGGCGCGCAGGATACCGAGTAGTTCCGCTTCAGCACGCCGCGGCCCGGCAGGTCCAGGAGGAAGCCGAGATACTGCCCCGGCCGATGCCGCAGCACCGGGCCGCCATCGGCCGGGACCAGGACGAAGGAGCGGATCGTCTCGCTCTCCTGAGTCACGCTCTCGACCACGAAGTCGCGCCAGCCGTTCCAGCCGCCCGGCTTGCCGGCATGGTCGCGATAGATCGCGGCCTCCCGGCCGATCAGCAGCTCCGCCAGGAACCAGTAAGCCTCGCCCCAGGCCGTGGCGATCTCCGGCGTGGCGGCATCGCCGAGGACGTCCCCGATCGCGCCGAGGAGGGCGTCGGCCACGTAGGGATAGTGCTCCGGCAGGATGTTCAGGGCGACGTGCTTCTGCGCGATGCGCTCGACGGCCCCCGCCAGGACGCCGAGATTGTCGATGTTGCGGGCGTAGGCGAGCACGGCCTGGGCCAGCGCCTTCGGCTGCGATCCGGTCTCGCCGTGATGGGACTGGTTGAAGAGGTCGCGGATCTCCGCATTCTCGAACAGGCGCCCGTACATGCGCTTCGTGATGGTCAGGCCGTGGGCCTCCAGGGCCGGCACGGTGGCCTTGATGAGAGCGACGGTGGCGGGGGACAGGGGCGCGGGCATGGCACAGCTCAAAAGGTGCATCTGACATGCTCCTTTTAGCGCGCCTCTCGAAAAGATGCAATGCCGATACATCTTATAGGGATGACGTTCGTCCCCATGCCGGTGGTGGTGCCGATCCTCCGCAGGGCTTACGGACCCAGACCGCGGCGGACCTGGCATCGCCTCACGGTACGGATCGCCTTCTGGAGTTGAAATGCGCCTGACCCGCTACACGGATTACGCGCTGCGCACGCTGATCTACGTCGGGCTCCACGAGCCCCAGCAGAGCTCCATCGCCGCGATCGCGCGCGCCTACAGCATCTCGGAGAACCACCTGACCAAGGTGGTCCACCAGCTGGGACGGCTGGGCCTGATCCGGACGATCCGCGGCCGGGGCGGCGGTCTGCGGCTGGCGAAGCCGCCGGAGGAGATCGTCGTCGGTGCCGTGGTGCGTCAGACCGAGGACGACTTGGCGCTGGTCGAGTGCTTCGGGGGCGGGGCCTGCGCCATCACGGCCCCGTGCCGGCTCCGGCGGGTGTTGGGAGAGGCCCTCGCGGCGTTCCTCGCCGTCCTCGACCGCTGCACCCTGGCGGACCTCCTCGGCTCGCCGGACGGCGACGCGATCGCGGCCCTTCTGGGCCTCGCCGGCTCTCCGCCCGTCGCGCTGCCGCCGGTCGACGCGGTGAGCGTCCCGGAGACCTGACGGCCCGCGCGCCGCGCGGTCAGGTCGCCCGCGCCGAGAAATCGATCCGCGGGTCGATCCAGACGTAGATCAGGTCGGACAGCAGGTTCACCGCGAGCCCGAGCAGCGAGAAGATGTAGAGCGTGGCGAACACCACCGGATAGTCGCGCCCGACGATCGCCCGGAACGACAGCTCGCCCAGGCCGTCGAGGGAGAAGATCGTCTCGATGAGCAGCGAGCCGGTGAAGAAGGCCGAGATGAAGGCGCCCGGAAAGCCCGCGATCACGATCAGCATGGCATTGCGGAACACGTGCCCGTAGAGCACGCGCCGCTCGGAGAGACCCTTCATCCGCGCGGTCAGCACGTACTGCTTGCGGATCTCGTCGAGGAACGAGTTCTTGGTCAGCAGGGTCGAGGTGGCGAAGGCGCCGATCACCAGGGCGGTCAGCGGCAGCACCATGTGCCACGCGTAGTCGGTCACCTTGTGCCAGGGCGAGAAGCTCTCCCAGCCCTCGCTGGTCAGGCCGCGCAGCGGGAACCACTGGTAGAACGAGCCGCCGGCGAACAGGATGATGAGCATCAGCCCGAACATGAAGCCCGGGATCGCGTAGCCGATGATCACCACGAAGGAGGTCGCGCGGTCGAACCGCGTGCCGTCGGCCACCGCCTTGCGGATGCCGAGCGGGATCGAGATTGCGTAGGACAGGAGCGTCATCCACAGGCCCAGCGAGATCGAGACCGGCAGCCGCTCCTTGATGAGCTGAATGACCGTGACGTCGCGGAAGTAGCTGCGGCCGAAATCGAACCGGACGTAGTCCCACAGCATCTTGGCGAAGCGCTCGGGCGCCGGCCTGTCGAAGCCGAACTGCTTCTCGAGCTTGGCGATGAATTCCGGGCTCAATCCCTGGGCGCCGCGATAGCGGGAACTGGCGTCGCCGCCGCCGCCCGACGGTCGGCTGGCGCCGCCGAGGTCGCCCGAGCCGCCGGTGACGCGGGACATGGCCCCGTCGCGCTGGCCCTGGAGCTGCGACAGAACCCGCTCCACCGGGCCGCCGGGAGCGAACTGCACGATGGTGAAGGTGATCAGCATGATCCCGAACAGGGTCGGGATCATCAGGCCGATGCGGCGCAGGATGTAGGCGAGCATGGCGTCAGTCCCGCCCGATCCGCTTGGCCTTGTCGGCGTCGAACCACCACGTCCCGGGGGCGCCGAGGTCGTATTTCGGCGGCGTCGCCGGGCGGCCGTACACGTCCCAGAGGGCGAGGCGGTGGGTCGAGGCGTACCACATCGGCACCCAGTAGCGCCCGGCCCGCAGGACCCGGTCCAGGGCCCGGCAGGCGGTGGTCAGCTCCGCCCGCGACGTCGCGTCGGCGACGGCGGTGAGCAGCGCGTCGATCGCCGGGTTCGCGATCCCCGAGAGGTTGTTGGAGCCCGCGGTCCCGGCGGACCGGGAGCCGTAGGTCTCGCGCAGCTCCACGCCGGGGGTGAGCCCGCTGCTGTAGCGGCGCGGCGTGACGTCGAAGTCGAAATCCTTCAGCCGGGCCTGGTACTGGGACGGGTCGACCGTGCGCAGGCTCGCCCTGATGCCGAGCAGCCCCAGGTTGCGGATGAAGGGCTGCGTGACCGCCTGGAAGACCGGATCCTCGTCGAGGAACTCGAGCGTCAGGGGCTGACCGCCGGGGAGCAGGAGACTGCCACCCTGGCGTGTGCAGCCGGCCTCCCGCAGGAGCGCGTCGGCGCGCTTCAGCAGCGCCCGGTCCTGGCCGGACCCGTCGGAGACCGGCGGCGCCCAGGCCTCGCCGAACACCTCGGGCGGCAGGTCCTTGAACGGCTCCAGCAGGGCGAGCTCCTCGGCCGAGGGCTTGCCGGTCGCCTTGAGGTCGGAATTCTCGAAGAACGAGGCCGTGCGCGCGTAGGCGCCGTACATCAGGTTGCGGTTCGACCACTCGAAATCGAAGCACAGGCCGATCGCCTCGCGCACCCGCGGGTCGCGGAACGCGGCGCGGCGGGTGTTGATCCACCAGCCCTGCGTCCCGCTCGGCCGCGCGTCCGGCACCGTCTCGCGGACCAAGCGGCCCTCATTCATCGCCGGGAAGTCGTAGCCGGTGGCCCAGACCCGGGCGGTGAACTCCTCGCGGAACGTGAAGGCACCGCTCTTGAACGCCTCGAAGGCCACGGTGCGGTCGCGGAAATACTCGTAGCGGATCGCGTCGAAGTTGTTCTGGCCGACATTCACCGGCAGTTCGGCGGCCCAGTAATCCGGCACGCGCTCCAGGCCGATGCTCCGGCCCGGATCGACCGCGCCGACCCGGTAGGGGCCGGAACCCAGAGGGGCCTCCAGGGTCGAGGCCTCGAAGTCCCGGCCGGCGTAGTAGGCGGCGGAGAAGAGCGGCAGCTGCGCGACGAACAGCGGCAGGTCGCGGGCGCGGCCCGGCTCGAAGGTCACCACGAGCCGCCCGTCGCCGTCGGCCCGGGCGTCCGTCATGGGACGGATGACCTCGGCGATCTCGGGGTGGCCCTTGTCGCGCAGGAGCTTGAGGCTGAAGGCGGCGTCCCGCGCGGTCAGCGGCGAGCCGTCGTGGAACCGCGCCTGCGGGCGCAACGCGAAGGTGTAGGTCAGGCCGTCCGGACTGACCGTGACGGCGCGCGCCACCAGCCCGTAGAGGGCGTCCGGCTCGTCGAGGGCCCGGACCATCAGGCTGTCGAAGGTCAGGGGCATGCCGGCGGCCCCGTCGCCGCGCAGCACGAAGATGTTGAGCGTGTTGAAGGTGTTGAGCGACTGGTTGCCGGTCGTCGCGGCGAGCTGCGCCGAGAAGCGCCCGCCGCGGGGTGCCATCGGGTTCACGTAGTCGAAATGCGCGAAGTCGGGACCGTATTTCAGCTCGCCGAAGCTGGATAGGCCGTGGCGCTCGGCGGCGTCGGCCGCCCGGGCGCGGCGCCACGGCGGCAGCGCCCGGCGCCACGGCGGCAGCGCCGCGAGGGCGCCGGCCCCGAGGACCAGCCCGCGCCGGGTCGGCATCCCGGGCGCCCCCGTCAACGGGGCGCCCCGGTCTTGGCCGCGAGCTTCTCGTCGTACCACCACGTCGTCGGGAAGCCGGAGCTGGCGTAGAGCGGCAGGATCGCCGGGTGGCCGAACCGGTTCCAGCGCAGGGTCCGCTGCTGGTCGGACGACCATTGCGGGACGACGTAGTCGTGCGCCAGGAGCACCCGGTCCAGCGCCCGCGTCGCCGCGATCACGGTGTGCCGGTCCTTGGCAAAGATGACCTTCTCGATCAGGGCGTCGATGCCGGGATCCTTGATCCCGATCAGGTTGCGCGAGCCCGGCTTGTCGGCCGCCACCGAGCCCCAGTACTCGCGCTGCTCGTTGCCGGGCGAGAGCGACTCGCCCCACGACGACGTGGTGACGTCGAAGTCGAAGTTGCGGATTCGGTTCTGGTACTGCGCCTGGTCGATCACCCGCAGGGTGGCGTCGATGCCGATCAGCTTCAGCTGCGCCGCGAACGGCAGGATGACCCGCTCGAAGGTGTTCTGGAACTCCAGGAACTCGACGGTCAGCGGCTCGCCGGTGGCCTTGCTGACCATCTTGCCGCCGCGCAGCTCGTAGCCGGCCTCGCGCAGCAGGCCGACGGCCTCGCGCAGGTTCCTGCGCACCGCCTCGGGGCCGTCGTTGACCGGGTTGGCGTAGGGGGTGGTGAAGACCGAGGCCGGGACCTTGTCCCTGACGCTCTCGAGGATCGCCTTCTCCTCGCCCTCGGGTAGGCCCGAGGAGGCCAGCTCCGAGCCGAAGAAGTAGGAGTTGATCCGCTTGTACAGGCCGTAGAACAGCGCCTTGTTCATCTCCTCGTAGTTCATCGCCAGGTTGAAGGCCCGGCGGACGCGCGGATCCCTGAACTTGTCCCGGCGCGTGTTGAACGCGAAGGCCTGCATGATGCCCATGCCGCGCTCGGGGAACGCCTCCTTGATCAGCCGGCCCTCCTTCACGGCGGGGAAATCCTCGTAGGCGGTCGCCCAGTTCCGGGCGATGTTCTCGACCCGGAAATCGTAGAGATCGCCCTTCAGCGCCTCGACCAGCACGGTGCCGTCGCGGAAATACTCGTAGCGCTCGGTGTCGAAGTTGTAGCGCCCGGCATTCACCGGCAGATCCTTGCCCCAGTAATCGGGCACGCGGGTGTAGGTGGTGGTGCGGCCCGGCTCGAACTTCGCGAGCCGGTAGGGGCCCGAGCCCAGCGGCGGCTCCAGGGTCGTCTCGGTGACGCTGCGCGGCTTGCCGTTCGCGTCCTTGGCGGTCCACCAGTGCTTGGGCAGGACGCGCAGCTGCCCGATCACCTGCGGCAGCTCGCGGTTGCCGGTCTCGGTGAAGGTGAAGGTCACCTCGCGCGGCCCGGTCACCTCTGCCTTGGCCACGGTCTGGTAGTAGGCGGCGTAGAACGGGCTGTTGGCCTTGAGCACGTCGAAGGACCAGACCACGTCCTCGGGCGTGATCGGCTTGCCGTCGTGCCAGCGGGCGTTCTCGCGCAGCCGGTACGAGACCGAGCCGAGATCGGGGGCGATCCGCACCGCCTCGGCGAGCAGGCCGTAGGAGGTGAACGGCTCGTCCGACGACTCGGTCATCAGCGGGTCGTAGATCTGCTGGATGCCGTTCTCGAGGTCGCCCTTCAGGCCGGCGACGACGATGTTGAAATTGTCGAACCCGCCCTGGGCCCCGAAGCGGACCGTCCCGCCCTTGGGGGCGGCCGGGTCGGCGTAGTCGAAATGCGTGAAGTCAGGGCCGTATTTCGGCTGGCCCATCAGCGTGATCGCGTGGGTCCACTGGCCGTTGGCGGCCGGCAGGGTGGCCGGCACGGCGGGCGGCGTCGACGGCATCGCGGCCGGTTCCTGCGCACGGGCCGGGGCGAGCTGGAGGCAGGCGACGAGGAGTGTCGCGGCGAGGAGGCGTCCAGTCACGGTCTGCGCTGTCACGGGCAGGCTGTCTCCGTTGCGTCGGGCCCGCGCGCGGCGCGGGCATCTCGAGAGTACCGGGGTCATAGGACGCGGGCGGCCACCCGTCGACCATGCGGGAGCGCACGGGGCCGCACGCGCGCCGCGCGCGACCCGCCGCGGGTCCGCGTCACGCCNTGAAGGTCGTGGCCGACGGGTCGGGCGGCTCGGTCCGCCGAGTCGCCGAGACCGGCGGCATCCAGGTGCCGCGCCTCGCGCTGGTGCGCGGCGGCCGCCTCGCCGGCAGCGACTGGATCGGCTTCCGTCCGAGCGCCAGCGGGTAGACCTCGACGCCGCGGATATTGGCGCTGTCGCTCGGACGGAAGCCGATCCAGTCGCTGCCGGCGAGGCGGCCGCCGCGCACCAGCGCGAGGCGCGGCACCTGGATGCCGCCGGTCTCGGCGACTCGGCGGACCGAGCCGCCCGACCCGTCGGCCACGACCTTCAGCCGCTCGGTGTCGCTGAACACGTCGGCGAGCTCGCGCGGGTTGGCCGGCCCGACGCTGACGAAGGCCACGAGGTTGCCCGACCGCAGGGTGTGCAGGCCCAGGGTCTCCGCGTCGAAGGTCGCGGTGAACAGGCCGGGCTCCTTGGGCTTGAGCGTCAGCGTCGTCACCTTGCCGGCCGGGCCCGTGACGGTGACCGGCTCGGCCTGGTCCGCCATCGTCTGGCGCTCGACCCGCACCTCGCGGCCGCGTCCGGTGGTCTGGGCGCGCAGGGCCTCCTCCTCCAGGGCCGGCTCCTTCATCAGCCAGTGGCCGAGGCGGCGCAGCAGGTCGAGATAGGGGCCGCCCTCCTGGTAGCCCCGCGCCCAGAGCCAGGCGTGGTCGGACAGGAGCAGGGCGACGCGGCCCTTGTCCTCGCGCGACAGCGCGAGCAGCGGCAGGCCCTCGGCCCCCGACAGGATCGGCTGGATTCCCGGCCGGGTGCGCGCCTCGATGATGCGCAGCCAGTCGCCCCAGGCCGGAGGGTTCGCGTCCGAGCCCGGCAGGTCGCGGGTCACCGGGTGGCGCTGGCCGACTTGAGTCGGCGTCGCCTTGTAGGGCTTCTCGACGACCCGGCCGTCGGGATCGCCGGGCAGGATGCCGGCGAGCCGCGTGCGGGCGAGGCTCGCCGGTCCGGCGAATTCGGGTCCGGCGGCGATCAGCAGGGCGCCGCCCTCGCGGACGTAGCGGACGATGTTGTCGAAATAGGCCTGCGGCAGCACGCTCTGGTTGGCGTAGCGGTCGAAGATGATCAGGTCGAAATCCTTGATCTTCTGGACGAACAGCTCGCGCGTCGGGAAGGCGATCAGGGAGAGTTCCGAGATCGGCGTGCCGTCCTGCTTCTCCGGCGGGCGCAGGATGGTGAAGTGGACGAGGTCGACGTTGGCGTCCGACTTCAGGAGGTTGCGCCAGGTGCGCTCGCCCTGGTGCGGCTCGCCTGAGACGAGCAGCACCCGGAGCTTCTCGCGGATGCCCTCGATCGGCAGGACCGCCCGGTTGTTGACCGTGGTGAGCTCGCCCGGCAGCGGCTCGACCTCGATCTCCACCACGTTCGGGCCGCCGTGCTCGATGCGCAGGTTGAGGGCGAACGGCTTGTCGGTGGCGACGTCCCGCCGGCCGATCTCCTCGCCGTCGCGGCGCACCGTGACGACGGCGTGGCCGGTCCCGCCGCGCTCCATGACCTCGGCGCGGATCGTCAGGTCCTTGCCGACGATGCCGAAGCGGGGCGCCTCCAGGAGCTTGATCTGCCGGTCGCGCTCGTCCGGGTGCCCGGTGACGAGGACGTGGAGCGGCGCCTTGATGCCGAGCTGGGCCAGGGAGGCGGGGACGTCGTGCACCACGCCGTCGGTGAGCATCACGATCCCGGCGAGGCGCTCCGGCGGCACGTCGGCGAGCGCCTGGCTCAGGGCCGTGAACAGCTTGGTGCCGTCGTCGCCGTCCTTGGAATCCGGCACGTCGATGAAGCGGGGCTCGATATCGGTGAGCGCGCCGAACCGGCGCTGCAGCTCGGCGCGGACCGCGTCGGTCATCTGCGGCCGGTCGCCGAGCTGCTGCGACCCGGACCGGTCGACCACGATGGCGGCCACGTCCTTCACGGGCTCCCGGTCCTCGCGCACCAGCGCCGGGTTGGTGAGCGCCGCGAGCACCAGGGCGAGGACGAGGACGCGCAGCAGCGCGGTCCGGCCGCGCGCCAGCACGGCGAAGACCGCCAGGACGGCGACGACGGCGCCGAGGACGGCGATCGCCGGCCAGGGCAGGAGGGGCGTGAAGCTGAGGCTCAGCATGGGGCGGAGCGCTCCGGATCCGTGAGGCGAGGCTGCGCATCATTCCATGAACCGCCACGCTCACGCAGGGGCGCGGGCGGCCGCGACGGGCTCCCTCTCCCGTGCGGGAGAGGGTTGGGGTGAGGGATACGGCGCATCCGTGCCCAGCACACCCGCGACGCCCGACCGGGACGCGCCACGTGCGGACAGGTCTCATCCCTCACCCTGTCCCTCTCCCGCACGGGAGAGGGGGCCCGCGCCCTGTCCTGCCGCCGCATCGGCGCGCGCCCGGTTCGGATCTGCAGGCGCGCAGAGGCGGGAGAGGATGCGGCCGCGCGCCGCGTGCCCGAGGCCATCACTGTCCCAGCCGCTCCAGCAGCGCGGGCACGTGGACCTGGTCCGCCTTGTAGTTGCCGGTGAGTGTGTACATCACGATGTTCACGCCGCCCCGGAACGCCATCTCGCGCTGGCGCTGGTCGCCGCCGACGACCGGGTAGAGCGGTTCGCCCCGGCGGCCCACCGCCCAGGCGGCGGCGAGGTCGTTGCCCGTGATGATGATCGGGCTCACGCCGTCGCCCGCGCGGGCCGGGCGGCGCTCGGCGCCCTCGGCGGCCGGCGGCAGCGCCTCCACCCAGGTCTGGCCGGTGGCGTAGCGGCCCGGGAAGCTGTCCACGAGGTAGAAAGCCTTGGTCAGCACGTGGTCGAGGGGCACCGGCTCCAGTTCCGGCACCTCGAGAGTCGCCAGCATCTTCCGGAGATAGGCCCCTTCCGGGCTGGGCGGCCCGCCCGGCCGCGCGGTGAGCGCGTCGCGGGTGTCGAACAGGACCGTGCCGCCGTTGCGCATGAACGCGTCGATCTTGCGGATCGCGACGTCCGAGGGCTGCGGCCGGTTCGGGGCGATCGGCCAGTAGATCAGCGGGTAGAAGGCCAGCTCGTCCTTCGCCGGATCGATCCCGGCCGGCTCGCCCGGCTCCAGCGCGGTGCGCGCGGCCAGCATCTGGGTCAGACCGGTGAGGCCGGTGCGGCTCGCCTCGTCGACGGCGGTCGAGGAGCAGGTGCGGGCGCTCGACATCCTCGTCCAGCACGGCCACGTCCGCTACGTCGGCGTCTCGAACTGGGCGGCGTGGCAGGTCGTGAAGGCGCTGGGCATCAGCGCGCGGGCCGGGCTCGCCCGCTTCGAGACCCTGCAGGCCTACTACTGGAAGCCGCCGAGCCACAGCCCCGCCAGGGTGTCGAGCGCCAGCAGCAGCAGCGCCAGGGTGAACAGGCTCGGCCGCAGGTCCAGGGTCTCGGCGCCGGCGAGGGATCCGAACCGGGCGCCCTCGAGCGCGGCGGTGTCGAGGGGCTTCAGCCGGTCATCCGGTTTCAGGGCGTTCACGCTGATGCCTCCGTCCGGCGGGCCGTAGAAGCCCGGCGGATGTTCGAGGTTCGCCCGGTCGGCGTAGTCGGCCGACACCGCGGTGGCCGAGGCCGGCGGCGAGCCCAGCGCGCCGAACCCGTCCAGCGTCACCCGCGGCGCGAGCACCGGGGCCGCGGCCCGCGTCGCGTCCCCCTGGACCGGCGCCGCGGCGCCGGCCAGCGCCACGACGCGCCGGAGCATGTCGATGAACAGGCCGGAGAGCGGCAGGTTCGACCACGTCGTGTCGGCGGTCACGTGGAACAGCACGATCGTGCCCTGGCCGCGCTTCTGCGCGGTGACGATCGGCGTGCCGTCCTGGAGCGACGCCCAGGTCCGGTTCGGCAGGTCGCCGTCCGGCTCGGCCAGGATCTGGCGGCGCACGCCGATATCGGCCGGCGGCGTCAGGCCCGCGAAGGGGCTTTCGGGCGGGAAGGGGGCCAGGGTCTTGGGGCTGTCCCAGGAGAGCGTGCCGCCGAGGGTCCGGCCGCCCCGCCGCAGCCGCACGGGCACGAGCGGATCGTTGCCGGCGGCGAGCCGCGGGCCGGCGAAGCGCAGCAGCATCCCGCCGTCCTTCACGAAGCTCTCGATCCGCGCGGTGGTCTTCTCGTCGAGCGCGCCGACATCGGCCAGCACGAGGACCGAGACCTGATTGTCGAGGAGCTGGTTGATCGAGTCCGCCGTGCCCTTGGCGCCCCGCGGCTCCTGCACGTCCGCGAAGGGCTGGAGCGCCCGCGACAGGTAGTAGGTCGGCGCCAGGAGCGGCTGCGCCTGGTCGAGGGTGCCGCCGAACACGAGCCCGACCCGGCGGCGCTTGCCGCGCTCGTCCTGCAGCACCACGGCGCCGGCCGAGCGCTCGCCCGCGATCTCCAGCCGGCTGATGCTGTTGCGCAGCTCCACCGGCATCTCGAAGGTCGCGTCCGCCTCGGTGGCGTCGGCCGCGAAGGCGAAGTCGCGCTCGGCGAGCGGCAGGCCCTTCTGGTCGAGCGCCCGGATCACGCCCGCGTCGCGCCCGTTCGGCGCCGCCCGCAGGGCGTGGGTCACGAGCTTGCCGGCGTTCTCGGTGGCGGTCAGGGCGAGGGCCGGCGGCCTGTCGGCCCGCAGCACCGTGAGGGCCGCGCCCCTGTCGCCCGCGAGATCGGCGAGCCCCTTGGCGAAGCGCGTGTCGCCCGCGCCGGCGACGCCGTCGCTGATCCAGACGAGGCCGGCGCCGCGGTTCTTGTCGAGGAAGGTCTCGATCGTCGCGAGATGCGTGTCGCGGGCGGGGAGGATCGGCCGCGGCGCGAGGGCGCGCAGCCGCTCCAGGGCGGCGGCCGGCGTCTTCGCCTCGAAGGCCGCGGGGGCGTCGGCGAGGCCGATCACCGCCACGGGCCGGCCGTCGCGGGCCGCGCCCTCGACGGCGTCGGTGGCGACGCGCAGGCGGTCGCGCCAGTCGTGGGCGGCCGGGAAGCCGTTGTCGAGGAGCACGAGGAGCGCGCTGCGGCCACCGCCGGCCCCGACGCCCCCGGCGTTCCAGACCGGGCCGGCGACCGCGAGGATCAGGGCGGCGGCGATCAGGAGCCGCAGGATCAGCAGCCAGGGCGGCGTGCGCGCCGGCGTCTGCCGCTGCGGGATCAGGTCGGCGACGAGCTTCAGCGGCGGGAAGTTGATCCGGCGGGGGCGCGGCGGGGTCACCCGCAGCAGGAACCAAAGGGCCGGCAGGCCGATCAGGGCGGCGAGCGCCAGCGGCGCCGCGAAGGTCAGACCCAGCATGGCGGCCTCACTCCGTGCCGCGGGCGGCGATCAGCGTGGCGAGCCGCAGGGCCGCCTCGCTCGCCGGCCGGTCCGTGCGGTGGATCGTCAGCGTCCAGCCCTGTCCGCGGGCGATGGCGGCGAGCGCCGCCCGGTGCTCGGCGATCCGGGCGCGGTAGCGCGCGCCCCAGGCGTCGGCGTCGCCGATATCGAGGCTGAGGCCGCCCTCGAGATCGTGCAGGACGGCCTGGCCGGTGAACGGGAAGGTCTCCTCGATCGGGTCCGCCACCATGAGGAGATGGCCGCGGCTGCCGCGGCCGGCGAGGCTCTGCACGGAGGCCGCGATCCGGTCGGGCTCGGTCAGGAAGTCGCCGATCAGCACCACCTCGTCGAAGCGGGCGGGGCTGGCCCGGGGCGGCAGGTCCTGGGTCAGGCCGGCCGTGTCGGCCACGAGCGCCTGGGCCAGGCGCTCGACGATCCCGCGGGAGGCGCTCGCGCGGGTCAGGCCGAGCAGGCCCACCCGCTCGCCGCCCTCCACGAAGGCGTCGGCCAGGGCGAGGCCTAGGATCAGCGCGCGCTCGATCTTCGGGGCCGAGGCGAGGTCCGAAACGAAGCCCATCGAGGCCGAGCGGTCGATCCACAGCCAGATGTTGTGGGCGGCCTCCCATTCGCGCTCGCGGACGTAGAGCCGGTCGTCGCGGGCCGAGCGGCGCCAGTCGACGCGGGCCGCGGCCTCGCCGGTGACGAAGGGGCGGAACTGCCAGAAGCTCTCGCCCGGCCCGGCGCGGCGGCGGCCGTGGAGGCCGTGGGCCAGCAGGCTCGACACGCGGCGAGCCTCCAGGACGAGGCGGGGCATCTTGTCGGAGAGGGCGGTCGCGCCCTCGCTCTCGCGCCGGCCGGGGGTGCGCCTGCCGGCGTCGAGGGCGTTCGTCGCGACCAAAGTCAGAGCTTCTCCGCGAGCTTGGCGATCAGGCCCTCGATGGTCTCGCCGTCGGCGCGGGCGGTGTAGCTCAGCGCCATCCGGTGCTTGAGCACCGGCTCGGCGAGCGCCTTCACGTCGGCCACCGACGGCGCGACCCGGCCCTCGATCAGCGCCCGGGCGCGGGCTGCGAGCGTCAGCGCCTGGCTGGCGCGGGGGCCGGGCCCCCAGAGGAGCTTGTCCTTCACGATGGCGTCGCCGCTGTCCGGCCGGGCGGCGCGCACGAGGTCGAGGATCGCCTCGACCACGGCCTCGCCCACCGGCAGCCGGCGCACGAGGCGCTGGGCGGTGAGCAGCTGCTCGGTGGACATCACGGCCCGCGGGCGCGCCTCGTCCACGCCGGTGGTCTCGATCAGGATCCGCCGCTCGGCGGCGCGGTCGGGGTAGCCGACGTCGATCTCCAAGAGGAAGCGGTCGAGCTGCGCCTCGGGCAGGGGATAGGTGCCCTCCTGCTCGATCGGATTCTGGGTGGCGAGCACGTGGAACGGCCGCGGCAGGTCGTGGCGGGCGCCCGCCACCGAGACGTGGCCCTCCTGCATGGCCTGCAGCAGGGCCGACTGCGTGCGCGGGCTCGCCCGGTTGATCTCGTCGGCCATCAGGAGCTGGGTGAAGACCGGCCCCTGCACGAACCGGAAGGCGCGGCGGCGGTCGGCATCCTCCTCCAGGATCTCGGTGCCGAGGATGTCGGAGGGCATCAGGTCCGGGGTGAACTGCACGCGCCGCGCGTCGAGGCCGAGCACCGTGCCGAGGGTCTCGACCAGCTTGGTCTTGGCGAGCCCCGGCAGGCCGACCAGCAGGCCGTGGCCACCGGCCAGGATGGTCACGAGTGCGAGATCGACGACCTCCTCCTGGCCGAAGATCACCCCGTGGATCGCCTCGCGCGCCGCGCCGACGGCGGCGAGGCAGGTCTCCGCCGTTGCCACGATGCCGTCGTCGAGGGTGGTGGCCGGGCTGATCCCCTGCGTCATGCCGATATCCATCTCCTGCCCGGAGCCCCGCGGGACCCCGCCGGCCAATGCCGCAAGTGTGGGGCTTCAGGTGCCGGGCTGGCAAGGTCGGGATCGCCGCACGCCCGTTCGCGGCCGTGTTCGCGACGTCCGACGCCCTCGCCGAGGCCGGAGCCGCCCGCGATGGGTCGGACGCCGATCCCGCCCCGCTCTTGGCGTGGGCGACCCGGACCTTTAGGAAGGCGCCCAAGCCGGGGCGATCCTCACCCGCGACCGCCGGACCGGCCGAACCCTCTGATGTCTCTCGCGGATCGCGGCGTGGGCAGCTTTGCGGGCTTCCCGCGTATCCGGACCTGACCATGCGCCTTCGAGATGTGTTCGTCGGATCGTCGGAGAAGGCCGGCCTCGCCGGCGCGGCGCAGACCCTCGCCCGGCCGCTGACCCGGCGCCTCAAGGGCCGCCGCCGCGGCGAGCCCCGGCAGGCGGACCTCGTCCGCGCGGTCAAGGAATCCGGCCTGTTCGACTCGGCCTGGTACGCGAGGCGCTACCCCGACGTGGTCGGCGAGGGGATCGATCCGGCGGTGCACTACGCGGTCCACGGCGGCCGCGAGGGGCGCTGGCCGCACCCGCTGTTCCACGGTGACCTCTACCTCGACTCCGTTCCGGGCCTCCGGGCCGAGGGCATCAACCCGCTGCTCCACTACCTCGACCGCGGCGCCGCGTCGGGCATCCGCCCCAACCCGCTGTTCGACCCGGACTGGTACGCGGCGCGCTACCTCGGCGGCGCCGAGCACCGCGCCCGGGCGTTCTCCGACTTCCTCTCGCGGGGCGACACCGACCCGTCGCCTCAGTTCGACACCGCCTGGTACCTGTCCCGCTACCCGGATGCCCGCGCGGCCGGCGGCAACGCCCTCAGCCACTTCTTCGAGACCGGCCGGAAACAGGGCTACCTGCGCAACCCGGAGGAGTTCGCTGGCCTGTCGCGGCACGTCGACCTGATCCGGCGGTCGGGGCTCTTCGACGCCGCGTTCTACCGCGAGCGCTGCCCCGAGGCCGAGACCAGCGGGCTCGAGCCCCTGGAGCACTACGTGATGGCCGGCGGCTACCGCCGCTACGCGCCCCACCCGCTGTTCGATCCCGACTGGTACGCGGCCCAGTCCGCCGCCGTGCGGGCCGACAGCCTCAACCCGCTGGTCCATTACCTGGAGCACGGCGCCGCCGAGGGCCTCGACCCGGGGCCCTGGTTCGACACGCGCTGGTACACCGAGACCTACTTGCTCGACGACGCGGCCGGGCAGAACCCGCTGGCGCATTTCCTCGCCGACGGGGGCCGCACGACGAGCCCGTCGCCGCGCTTCGACGCGCCCTGGTACCGCGCCCGCTACCCGAAGGTCGCGGCGCTCGGCCTCAACCCGCTGGTCGACTACGTCACGACCGGCCTGGAGGCGGGCCGCCTGACCCGCCGCGTCCCCGGGGCCGCGGTGCCGGAAGCCTCCGACGCGCGCCTCTCCTGCCTGAAGCGCGAGCCCCGGCGGCACGGCCGCACGGCCCTGTTCATCACCCACTGCCCGGAGGGGCGGATCCGCGGCCATGTCGAGCCCTACCTGCGGGCCTTCGCGGAGAACGGGACCGACCTCGTCCTGATCATCGCCGCCGACCAGCACAAGAACGCCGTGCCCCAGGCGATCCTGGATCTCTGCGCCTCGGTCTACCTGCGCGAGAACAGCGGCTTCGACTTCGCCGCCTGGGCGCATGTCCTCCTGGAGGACACCGACCTCCTCGATTCCGAGACGCTCTACCTCGCCAACGACAGCCTCGTCGGGCCCCTCGACCGCGACGACTTCGCCGGCCTGCTCGCCAAGATCGACGCCTTCCCGGAGGCGGTGATCGGCCTCGCCGACAATTTCTATTACAGCCACCACCTCCAGAGCTTCTTCCTGGCCCTGAAGCGGCGCTGCCTGTCCTCCTACGCGTTCAGCCACTTCCTCCTGTCGGTGGCGAACTGGCCGGACAAGAACGCGGTCATCACCGAATACGAGCTGACCTTCTCGCAGCGGATGCGGGCGGCCGGGCTCGGGATGCGCAGCCTGTTCTCGGCCCAGAACAAGCACATGTCGCTGGTCAACGACCCGCGCAACAACCGCACCCTGTTCGACTGGGAGAACATGCTCAGCCAGGGCTTCCCGTTCGTGAAGCGCTCGCTGCTGGGCGAGCACGCCGCGATCGGCGGGGCGGCGGTGCGGGAGGCGATCGCCGAGCGCGGCTTCGACCTCGACCGGCTCGACGTGACCTACACGTATCCGGGCGCCAAGATCTGGGCCGACCTGCGCCGGCCCCGGGCGCCGGAGCGGCCGCTGCGCGTCGCCTACGTCTCGCCGATGAACTACGCCAACGGCCTCGGCGTCGCGGCCCGCAGCTACGCCCGCGCCCTGCATCGGACCCCCTTCGCGCTGAACGTCCACCCGATGGAGCGGCCGTTCCACGTCCACGCCCGGGTCGCGCCGGCGTGGCAGGCCCGGACCTTCTCGGGCCCCGCCGACGTCGCGCTGGTGCATTTCAACGGCGACAGCTGGCACTCGCTGATGAGCGACCGGCAGCGGGCGATCGCCGCCGAGGCGCGGCTCAAGATCGGGCTGTTCGTCTGGGAGACCTCCCACGTGCCCGGCGGCTGGCTGCCTACCGTCGACGGTCTCGACGCGATCTGGGCGCCCACGGAGTTCTGCGCGGCGATCTTCCGGCAGATCACCGACATCCCGGTCGACGTGGTGCCCTACGTGGTCGAGAACGAGGCCGGCGAGCCGCCGAGCGCCGCCGCCAAGGCGAACCTGCGCAAGGCCTTCGCGATCGATCCGTCCAGGCGGGTGATCCTCTACGCCTTCGACGGCTCGAGCTACCTCGCCCGCAAGAACCCGCACGCGCTGATCCGCGCCTTCCGGGCGGCCGGGCTGGGGCAGGCGGGGTGGCAGCTCGTGCTCAAGACCAAGCACGTCTTCGACCTGCCCGAGGAGGGCAAGAAGCTCCTCGACCTCGTGGGCACGTCCGGCGACGTGGTGGTGATCGACCAGCCGCTCTCCCAGAACGAGCTCGGCGCGCTCTTCGACCTCTGCGCGGTCTACGCCTCGTCGCACTCCTCGGAGGGCTTCGGCCTAACGATCGCGGAGGCGATGGAGATGGGCAAGGTCGTGGTCGCCACCGATTACGGCGGCTGCCGCGACTTCCTCGACGCCGCCTGCGGCTTCCCCGTCAAGGCGGAGGTCACGGCCCTCGACCAGACCTACGGCCCGTACCTGCGCGGCGCCGAGTGGGGCCAGGTGGACGAGTCGGACCTGACCCGGGCCCTCAACGACGCGGCCCGGGCGGTGACCGGCGGCGACGCGGCCCGGATCGGCGCCGCCGCCCGGGCGCGCATCCGCGAGCGGCTGTCCATCGGCGCGGTGGCGCGCGCCATGGAGGCGAGCCTGACCCGCCTCCTGGCGGCCGAACGGTCCTGATTCCCCGGAGACGCGACCCGTGTTGAAGAAGAAGCCGGTTCCGGCCCCGTCGGCCTCGTGGGGCGCGCTCCCCTGGCCGAACGCGATCCTGCCGCTGCCGCTCGACGCGCAGGTCCGCCCCCTCGACGAGCGCCGGCTCGGCCAGGTCAGGGCCGGACAGCTCCCCGCCTGCCGGGCGGTCTTCGTCGCCCCCGCGGCCTCCGAGCTGCGCCCCGATCTCGTGGCGCACCTGACGCGCGCGCTGGCGGAGCGGCCCGATATCGGCATCTTCTACGGCGACGACGCCGTGGTGGACGGCGCCGGCCAGGTCCGCAGCGTCCACTGCAAGCCGGCCTTCAACCCGGCGCTCCTCATGGCCGACGACTATATCGGCTTCCCGCTCCTCGTCCGCGTCTCGGCCCTGGCCGGCCTGAGCCCGGATTTCGGCCTGCGCCACGGCAGCGCCGCGTGGTTCCGGTTCCTGCTCGGCGCGATCTCCGCGGGGATCGGCATCGACCGGATCCCCCAGACCCTGATCGCCTCGCCGCTGGAGCGCCCGAAGGCGACGCGCACGGCCCGCGCCCACGCCCTCGACCGGTGGTTCGAGACGTCCGGCATACCGCTCCGCGCCGCCCCGGGGCTGACCGCGGACACGCTGGAGATCCGCCGGAGCTTCGACGCGCGGCCGGCCGTGACCCTGGTCGTGCCGACCAACCAGAGCCGCCCGAAGGACGACCAGGGCCGCGCCGTGGAGGGCGCCAAGCCCCACGTGATCAACCTGCTCGACAGTCTCGGCCGCAGCACCTACCCGGCCGACCGGATCCGCGTGCTGATCGGCGACGACGTGGCCGACGACGCGATCTACCGCGGACGCTCCGACCGCTTCGCCGTGACCCGCCTGCTGACGACCCGGGCACGGGGCGAGCGGTTCAACTACGCGGCCAAGATGAACACGCTCTGGCGCGCGGCCGAGACCGACCTCGTCATCCTGATGAACGACGACTTGGTCGTGCGCCGTCCCGGCTGGATCGAGGCGCTCCTGACCTTCGCGCTGGACCGCGGCGTCGGCGGCGCCGGCGGCCGGCTGCTGTTCCCCACGGGCAAGATCCAGCATGCCGGCATGACCGGCGGCATCTTCGACGTGTTCGCCCATCCCTGGTACAACCGGGACGCGGCCGAGCCGACCTACGGCGACTGGGCTCTGACGCAGCGCGACTGCTCGGCGGTGACCGGGGCGCTCTTCGCCACCCGCAAGGCGGTGCTGGAGGCGGTCAACGGCTTTGACGAAGGCTTCGCCCTCGACTTCAACGACGTGGACCTGTGCCTGAAGATGCGTCAGCTCGGCTACCGCATCGTCTACACGCCCTTCGCCGAGATGGCGCATCACGAGAGCGCCTCGCGGCAGACCAGCTTCGCGCCGGGCTCGCAGATCGCGCGCTTCCTGCGGCGCTGGGGCGACGTCATCGCGGAGGATCCGGCCTACAGCCCGCAGCTGCGCATCGACACCGACGTGGTCGCGCCGCGGGCCGAGGCGACGCGCTGGATCACGGAGCGCCGGGCGAACGCGGCCTGATCGGCCGGCGGACCCGGGTTAAGCTAAACGCGCGAAGTTCGGCGCGGCGGGCTGGAACGGGACAGTACCAGCCTCTACCCCCTTGGGCGGGATCCGCGGACAGATTCGTCCGCGCCGGGGTGGGGAGCCGACCGTGAAGAAGCTGCTCGCCGCCGCTCTCCTCGTCGGCCTCGCCCTGATCGGCCTCGCGGCGGAGATCCGGCTGCACGAGCGGGGCCGCCCCGTCGCCAGCACGGCGGTCCGGTCGGGCGGCGCCGCCTTCGTCCCGGCGCCGATTCCGGCGGCCTGGGTCGTCACCGGCGACCCCGTCACCGAGGTCGCGGAGGTCTCGCAGACCCATGACGGGAGCGCGCAGGTCTACCTGTGGCGCACCACGGCCAGCACGTTCCGCTGGACCCACCACGCCGACGAGATCGTCACCATCCTCGACGGCGAGGTCTTCGTCACCGACGCGGACGGCAGCCGCCACCACCTGACGCCGGGCGACGTGGCGCATTTCCCGGTCGGCTCCGTCCAGCTCTGGGAGGTGCCCCGGACGCTGCTGAAATCGGCGATCCTCAAGCACCGCAGCCCGACCCTCGTCGAGGCGTCCCTGCGCTGGCTGCGCCGGGCCCGGGCGCTCGTCGCCGGCTGAGGCGCCGGGACCGGCGTCCCCCGACGCGCGGAGCCGAAGAGGTACCGTCTAGGTTGAGTCCCGCAATCTGGTGACACGGCTTGCTAAGGCTTGGCGCCGCATCATCGGATCCCCGATGCCGCGAACCGACCCGATGGCTCCATCCCGCGACCTGCAGCTCGACGCCGCGCGCGGCCTTGCCGTGCTGCTGGTCCTCCTCGGCCACCTGCTGCAGCCCGTCTTCTACGGCCCGTCGGGGCTCGAGCCGGGGCCGGCCCTCGCGGTCTGGCGGGTCATCTACGCCTTCCACATGCCGTTCTTCTTCCTGCTCTGCGGGATGGTCGACCGGATCAAGGGGGAGGCGGGTCTCGGTGCCGCCTGCCTCTCAGCGCTGAAGCTCGCGGTGGTGGCGCTAGCGTTCGGCACCCTCGCGCTGGTCCCCCAGGCCCTTGACGGCACTCTGTCGCCCGCGGACGCGCTTCGCGACGCGCTGTACGGCCGCAATTTCGGCCTGGGCGTGCTCTGGTTCCTGGTTGCCCTGGGGCTGGTGCGGGTGATCGACGCCGCGGCGCGCGCGGCGACTTTTCCCCAAGCCTACTGGGTCGTGTTGGGCGGCGCCCTGGCCCTGTCGTGGATCTGCAGCGCGCAGGCGTTCCGGTTCTGGCAGGTCCACGCACTCGTCGGCGCCCTGCCGTTCTACGTTGCGGGCCGGCGGCTCGGGCCACGCGCGTTCGACGTCTCCGCGTTGCTGGGCGCCTGCGGCCTCGCGGTGCTTTTGCTCTGCGCGCCGCGGAACTTCGTCCACGTCGCGACCGGGCAGTACGGCGACCCGGCGCTGTTCGCCGTGACGGCCGTGGCGGGCTCGGCGTTCGCGCTGGCGATCGTCGGCCGGCTGCGCGGCCCGCCGCGCGCCGCGGCGGCCCTGCTCGGGCGGGCGAGCTTCGAACTCTACATCGTCAGCGGCTTCTTCCTCCTCCTGGCGCCGCACTGGCCCGACTGGGACCGGTGGGACCGCCTGGCGCTGCTCGCCGCCCTCGGCCTGCCCCTGCACCTGATCGTGGCCCGGGCGCTGCGCGGGCCGATCCGGGCCGTCCGCAGGGCCTCGGACGGCGTAGTCGACGGCTTGGCCGACAGGCTCGCCGGGCGTCGGCGTCGCGCGCGGCCGCCGGATTCCGCGACGCGGCCGCGGTTCTCCGGGGCGGATCCTTAAGAGTATTGCGGGACGATCGGCCCGCATTCCGGCCGCAAGACCTTCGATGACAGCGCCACACGCGACGGGCCCCGATGTTCGCTGAGCGCCCGCGCGGCGGCGCCGGCGCGTGGCCCCTGATCGCCGCCACGCTCGTCGCGACCCTCGTCTGGATGGCGGTCGCCGGGCTGCACTTCGCCTGGGACAGTGCCCTCGTCACCGTCGGGGCCTGCGGCGGGCTCGAGGCCCTGGCGCAGCTCTACCGCACGCGCCGCCCCGAGCCGCGCATCGCCGCGACGCTCAGCGCGCTGGCGCAGGTCATCGCCTTCAGCGCCTGTGCGGCCGCCCTGTCGTATACGGTCGCGAGCACCGGCGGCCCGCTCTGGGACGCGACGTTCCACGCCTGGGACCGTCGGCTCGGTCTGGACTGGCGCGCCTACCTGGCCTTCGTGGACGGCCATCCGCGTCTCGGGCTGGCGCTCTCGCTCGCCTACCGGAGCCTGATCCTGCAGACCATGCTGGCGATCATCCTGCTCGGCTTCAGCGGCCGGCTGCGGGCCCTGCAGGACTTCGTCCTGGCCTTCGCCCTCGCCGGAACGGTGACAGTCCTGGTCTCCGCGCTGACGCCGGCCCTGGCGAACTTCGTGTTCCTGGGCCTGTCGCCGGCGGACTTTCCCAACCTGCACCCGGCCGCGTCCTACGTCCACGTCGCGGACCTGACCGGCCTGCGCGACGGCACGCTCCGGACGATCTCCCTCGACCACGTCGAGGGCATCATCACGTTCCCGAGCTTCCATGCGGCGCTGGGCGGCCTCTACATCCGGGCCTTCTGGAGCCTGCGCGCGGCCCGGATCCCGGCCCTTCTCGTCAACGGCCTCCTCATCGCCGCCACGCCGATCGATGGGGGCCACTACTTCGTCGACGTGATCGCCGGGCTGATCATCGCCGCCCTGGCGATCTGCGCCGCGCGGGCGCTCGGGCGGCGAGCCCCGAAGGCGCTCCGATCCGGAGCACCCGATGCCGGGCCCGCGCCCGGGCCGGCCTGAGGCCCGCGGCCGGCGGGCGCCTCAGAGCGCCTCGCCCCGNCGGCCCAGGACCAGGAATTCGTTCTGGCCCATTGCGACAGCCTCCAGGCGACCGGCTCTGGTTCACCCTCCGGCAGGGAACGAACACGCACCGCTCGCTCCAGAGCGCGTGGACTGCGCATGGAGCGGAGGCGTTCAGCTTCGAAATCGTCGAGCGGTTGGACGCTGAAGAGATCGGGTATGTCCGCGACCGGGTGATGAAAGAGCATCTCGTTCAGTGGGCGGAGTGTCTCCAGGCCATCCGGATATGAGCCCAGAACACTCGTCTGGCCGTGTGGCGACCAACGGCATCACCCTGGCCTACCACAGCTTCGGCGACGAGGCGGCCGAGACGATCCTTCTCATCGCTGGGCTCGGCCTCAATCATGTGGGCGAAGGGCTCGCCGTCGTCGCCCTCATCCTCCGCCTCGCGGCCGAAGGTCAGGAAGACCGGCCGCACCGGGTCGGCGAGGCGGCTGTCGCTGATCACCATCTCGGTGATCGGCTCGGCGGCGTCGGCGACGCCGGCCCACACGCCGAGTCGGGTCAGCATCCGCCGGCCGCCCGCCGCGAGCGCGTAGGCGCGGCCGCGGTGCCGGGCGGGATCCGCGGCGCCCGGGTCGATCACCGTCACGGCCAGCGCCGGGCCGTGGGCCTGCTTCAGGGCGAGCGCCAGGGCGAGGCTGGGCAGGCCGCCGCCGGCGATCAGGAGGCTGCGGCTGCCGGGGCGGGGCGTCTCGGCCGTCATCGTGGCGGATCTCCTCGGTTCCCGCGCGCGGGGCGCGTGGATTGGTTCGTCCAGAAAGCCTATGTCGCACGCGGGCAACGAACGGAAACCCCGCGGGTCATGACCGACGCCAACACCGACGCGATGACGGACGCCGTCGCCGAGCTGATCGCCATCCTCGATCTGGAGCGGCTGGAGGTCGACCTGTTCCGCGGCCAGAATCCCAGGACGGGCTGGCGACGGGTCTTCGGCGGGCAGGTGGTGGCGCAGGCCCTGGTCGCCGCGACCCGGACGGTGCCGGACGACCGCCCGGCCCACTCCCTCCACGCCTACTTCATGCTGCCCGGCGACCCGCGGACGCCCATCGTCTACGAGGTCGAGCGGATCCGGGACGGGCGCAGCTTCACGACCCGTCGGGTCAAGGCGATCCAGCACGGGCGCGCGATCTTCGCCACGACGGTCTCCTATCAGGTCGTCGAGGAGGGGCTGACGCACCAGCCGGCGATGCCGGCGGTGGCCGGACCCGACGGGCTCCTCGACGGCAAGGCCCTGGCGGCGGCCGGCGGGACCGGGATGCCGGAGGCGATCGCCGCCTATTTCGGCCGGGAGCGGCCGATCGCGCTGCGGCCGGTCGATCTGAACCGCTACCTGCCTGCCGGTGCGGGCGGCCGGGCGCCCGACCCGATCTTCAATGTCTGGCTGCGCGCGGCCTCCGCGCTGCCGGACGATCCGGCGCTCCACCGGGCCGTGCTGGCCTACGCCTCCGACATGACCCTGCTCGACGTCTCGCTGATCCCGCACGGTCGGTCGGTGTTCGATCCGACGATCCAGGCCGCGAGCCTCGACCACGCGCTCTGGTTCCACCGGCCGGTCAAGATCGACGAGTGGCTGCTCTACGCGCAGGACAGCCCGGTCGCGGGCGGGGCCCGCGGTTTCGCGCGCGGCCAGATCTTCGACCGTGCCGGCAACCTCGTGGCCTCGGTCGCCCAGGAAGGATTGATCCGCCCGACGCGGGATTAAAGCGCGATCCCGCACGTGTGTTGCCGGTATGCCACACGGTGCCGTGCACGGAATTGGGCAGAATGCCTCGTCTTTGTGCGCCGTTGCGGCGGGGCCTGCCCGTGATCTGACCGTGCCGGGCTAATCCATAGGCAAAATGACGATCGGCAAAAATGTTCCCGGCCGAGCTTGCCTGGCATAGTCCTTGAATAGCGGCCTTCGACCGCGGGTCATCCCGAGCCTGCGGACGGTCCGTGTCGGCTCGTCCCGCAGGTCGGGTGACGGCAACGGTTCCCAAGGACTTCGAAGGGGGCGTCGCCCATGAAAATCGTGATGGCCATCATCAAGCCGTTCAAGCTCGAGGAGGTGCGCGACGCGCTCACCGGAATCGGCGTCCACGGCCTGACGGTGACGGAGGTGAAGGGCTATGGCCGCCAGAAGGGCCACACCGAGATCTACCGCGGCGCGGAATACGCGGTCAGCTTCCTGCCCAAGCTGAAGATCGAGGTCGCCGTCGCCTCGGACCTGACGTCCAGCGTGATCGACGCCATCGCGGGGGCCGCGCGGACCGGCCAGATCGGCGACGGCAAGATCTTCGTCATGCCGCTGGAGAAGGCGGTGCGCATCCGGACCGGCGAGACCGACGCCGACGCCCTCTGATCCGCGGCCCGGCGCGCCCGGGCCCGCCGATCCCCAGACCCTCTGAAACACTACGGACTTGAGACCGGGAGCCACGTGCCCATGAAACTTCGTCATGCCCTCATGCTCGGCTTGGGAGGGGCGGCGATCGCCGCCCTCCTGATCGAGCCGTCCCTCGCGCAGACTCCGACACCGGAAGCCGCCTCGCCGCCGCCCTCGCCGATCCCCAACAAGGGCGACACGGCGTGGATGATGATCTCGTCGGCCCTGGTGCTGATGATGAGCATCCCCGGCCTCGCGCTGTTCTACGGCGGCCTCGTGCGCACCAAGAACATGCTGTCGGTGCTGACCCAGGTGTTCGCGATCGTGTCGATCGTCGGCCTGCTCTGGGTGTTCTACGGCTACAGCCTCGCCTTCACCAGCGGCGGCGGCCTCAACGACTTCGTCGGCGGCTTCTCGAAGGCGTTCCTGAAGGGCGTCGACGCGAACTCGACGGTCGCGACCTTCTCGAACGGCGTCGTGATCCCGGAATACGCCTATCTGTGCTTCCAGATGACGTTCGCCATGATCACGCCCGCGCTGATCGTCGGCGCCTTCGCCGAGCGGATGAAGTTCTCCGCGCTGGTGGTGTTCACGATCCTCTGGGTCACGATCATCTACTTCCCGATGGCCCACATGGTCTGGTACTGGGCCGGCCCGGACGCCGTCGGCAACGCCGCCAAGGCGCTGGCCGCCGCCACCGACGACGCCTCGAAGGCGACCGCCCAGGCGGCCCTCGACGCCGTCAACAAGGATGCCGGCTTCCTCTTCCAGAAGGGCGCCCTCGACTTCGCGGGTGGCACCGTGGTCCACATCAACGCAGGCATCGCCGGCTTCGTCGGCTGCCTGATCATGGGCAAGCGCATCGGTTACGGCCGCGACCTGCTCGCCCCGCACTCCCTGACCATGACCATGATCGGCGCCTCGCTGCTGTGGGTCGGCTGGTTCGGCTTCAACGCCGGCTCGAACCTCGAGTCCAACGGCACCGCCGCGCTCGCCATGCTCAACACCTTCGTGGCGACCTGCGGCGCCGCGGTGGCGTGGCTGTTCGCCGAGTGGGCCCTCAAGGGCAAGCCGTCCCTGCTCGGCATGCTGTCGGGCGCGGTCGCCGGCCTCGTCGCGGTCACCCCGGCCTCCGGCTTCGCCGGCCCGATGGGCTCGATCGTGCTCGGCCTCGTCGCCGGCGTGGTCTGCTTCGTGATGTGCTCCACCGTGAAGAACGCCCTCGGCTACGACGACTCGCTGGACGTCTTCGGCGTCCACTGCATCGGCGGCATCCTGGGCGCGCTGGCGACCGGCATCCTGGTCGACCCGAACCTCGGCGGCGTCGGCATCCCCGACTACACCTCGAAGCCGGGCGAGCTGGCGGTCGGTGCCTACGACATGATGAGCCAGCTCATCGTCCAGGCGGAGGCGGTCGGCCTGACGCTCCTGTGGTCGGGCATCGGCTCGGCGATCCTCTACAAGCTCGTTGACGTGACGATCGGCCTGCGCGTCACGCAGGAGGAGGAGCGCGAGGGTCTCGACATCGCCGATCACGGCGAGCGCGCCTACAACTACTGAGATGGACGGCGCGGCCCCGCGGGGCCGCGTCCGCGCATGAGAAAACCCCGGCTCCGCGAGGACCGGGGTTTTTTCACGTCAGGCCGTCATCGCGAGCGCAGCGAAGCGACCCAGGGAAGCGCTGCAGGCGGAATCGGAGCGAGGCCTTGGATTGCTTCGCTCCGCTCGCAAAGACGATGCGGGGCGGCGATCGGGCATCGACCCCGAAGCGCTCACGCCGCCCGCGTCAGCGCCGCCTTCTCCTCCGCGAAGGCCCAGTCGAGCCAGGGCGTCAGGGCCTCGAGATCGGCGGTCTCCACGGTGGCGCCGCACCAGATCCGCAGGCCCGCCGGCGCGTCGCGGTAGGCGCCGATGTCGAGGGCGACGCCCTCGCGGTCGAGGCGCTCGACGATCCCCGCCGCGAAGGCCGAGACCGCCGCGTCGCCGCGGGCGAGCACGTCCGGATCGGCGATCACGAGGCAGACGCCGGTGTTCGAGTAGGTCGCGGGATCGGCGGCCAGCGGCGCGATCCAGGATGTCCGGGCGACCCAGTCGTAGATCACCTTGGCGTTGGCATCGGCCCGCGCGTGCAGCGCCTTCAGACCGCCGATCCGCTCGGCCCAGTCCAGGGTGTCGAGATAGTCCTCGACGGCCAGCATCGAGGGCGTGTTGATCGTGTCGCCCTTGAAGATGCCCTCGATCAGCTTGCCGTCCTTGGTGAGGCGGAAGATCTTCGGCAGGGGCCAGGCCGGCGTGTGGCTCTCCAGCCGCGCCACGGCGCGGGGCGAGAGGATCAGCATGCCGTGCGCCGCCTCGCCGCCCATGACCTTCTGCCAGGAGAAGGTCACGACATCGAGCTTGTCCCAGGGCAGGGGCTGGGCGAAGGCCGCCGAGGTCGCGTCGCAGATCGTCAGCCCCTCGCGGTCGGCCGCGATCCAGTCGCCGTCCGGCACCTTCACACCGGCCGCGGTGCCGTTCCACGTGAAGACCACGTCGCTGCGCTTCGTGTCGATCGCGGCGAGGTCCGGCAGGATTCCGTAGGGGGTCTGGTGGATGCGGGGCGCGATCTTCAGCTGCTTCAGCGCGTCCGTGACCCACTCCTTGCCGAACGCCTCCCAGGCGGCGACCTCCACCGGCTTCGGCCCGAGCAGCGTCCACATCGCCATCTCGACGGCGCCGGTATCGGAGGCCGGCACGATGCCGATCCGGTACTCGGCGGGCACCTGCAGCACCGCGCGCGTCAGGTCGATGGCCCGTCCCAGCTTGGCCTTGCCGAGGGGGGAGCGGTGCGACCGGCCGAGCGCGGCGCCGGCCAGGGCGGCCGGAGTCCAGCCGGGGCGCTTGGCGCAGGGGCCGGAGGAGAAGTGGGGCACGTGCGGGCGCTGCGTGGGGCGGCTGGTCATGGCGGATCCATCCTTGCAGAGGGACGCGCTCCCGCCGGGAGGCGCGTCCCGGCCCGCGCATGCGCCGAAACCGGCCGGCTGGCAAGCGCCTGTCCCGCCAGCAGTCTTCGCGGCGCTGCCCCCGGCCGGGACAGCGCCGCGCGCGGCGGGGAACAGTCGATTAATCCGGGCTGGTTAGCCTTAATGAGGTGCCGCGTTGCGTTTGAGGTGCGCCGATGTCTTTCCACAGCGCCGCGATATTTGCGGTCTGGTCCGCTCTTCTCTTGGTTATTGGGGCCTTAATACCCCGTATCGTGCCGTCTCGCCGGGCGCCGCGGCTCGTGCCGCGGCCTCTGCAGCTCGACCCGCTGGATTACGACCGGGACGGCCCGGTGATCGACCTCGAGCCGGCCTGACCGGGACCGGTCCCGCCGAGCAGGTCCGGCCGCCGCTCGGCGGTGATCCGCTCGGCCTCCGCCCGCCGCCAGCGGGCGATGGCGGCGTGGTTGCCGCCGGAGAGGACGTCGGGGATCGCTCGGCCCTCCCAGTCACGGGGGCGCGTGTAGTGCGGATACTCGAGGAGCCCGCCCTCGAAGCTCTCCTCGACGCCGGATTCGATCTTGCCCATCACGCCGGGCAGGAGCCGCACGCAGGCGTCGAGCACCACCAGGGCGGCGATCTCGCCGCCGGACAGCACGTAGTCCCCGATCGAGACCTCCTCCAGGCCGCGCCCGGCGATCACGCGCTCGTCGACGCCCTCGAAGCGGCCGCAGACGATCAGCGCGCCCGGTCCGGCGGCGAGGTCGCGGACGCGGGCCTGGGTGAGCGGCCGGCCCCGCGGGGACATCAGCAGGCGCGGGCGGGCGTCGTCGGGCCCGGCGCTGGCGCCCCCGGGCGCGCCCGCCGCCGCCTTCCCCAGGCCCGACCGGCCCGTGGCCGAGATCGTCGCGCCGCGCTGGTCCTCGGAGGCCGAGCGCGACAGGGCGGGCGAGTTCGAGCAGGTGGCCGAGGGGATGGGCATCGCGCCCGGCGAGACGGTGGCGGATATCGGCGCCGGCAGCGGCTACTACGCGGTGCGGTTGAGCCCCCGGGTCGGGCCGCGGGGCCGCGTGCTCGCCGAGGACGTGACGCCGTCCTACTTGGCGGCCTTAGAGAAGCGGGTGAAGGCGCTCGGGAACGTCACGGTCGTGCGCGGCGAGCCGCACGACCCGCGCCTGCCCCCGGCCTCGGTGGACGCGGCAATCCTCGTCCACATGTACCACGAGATCACCCAGCCCTTCGGCCTGCTCCACAACCTCGCCGCCGCGATGCGTCCGGGCGGCCGGGTCGGGATCGTCGATGCCGACGCGATCCCGTCGCGGCACGGCACGCCGCCGGCGCTCCTGAGCTGCGAGCTCGCCGCCGCGGGCTACCGGGAGACCGGCTTCCGGCCGCTCGCGGACGGGGCCTACCTGGCGGTGTTCGCGGCGCCCGCGCCGGATTCCCGCCCGAGGCCGGAGACGATCCGGCCCTGCCGGGACGACGCGACGGCGCGGTAGCGGCGCCTCAGGAGCGCCAGCGCAGCTCGCGGCGCTCCAGCGGGTTGGCGAACGGGCGCCCGTCGCGAGCCGATTCGAGGGCCTCGCGCTTGAGCCGGAAATACCATTGCGAGGGCAGGTCGCCCTGGCCGAACAGCACCATGGTGGGTTTGCGGTCGAGCCCGTCCTGCGCGTGCTGGAGCACCTGCTGGTCCTGGGTCAGGAACTGCCGCATCAGCGGGCGCGCGACCGGCCTGAGCAGGTTCAGGGCCGGCATGCTCCAGTAGAGGGCGTTGGTGAGCAGCGTCCGGTCCGGCGTCAGCGGCGTCGCGAAGGTGTAGTTCGCCACCCGCTTCTCGCCCGCGCGGATGCGCTCCAGCCGCACGCCGGGCAGGCGGAACTCGATCTCGACCTCGGGGATGCCGCCGAGCAGGCGGTAGACCGGCGAGCTCGTCGTCGTGGCGTGGCTCGTCATCACGAAGCCGTGGGGCACCGGCTGGAAGGTCTTCACCTTCTCGCGGAGCTGCTTCGAGGGCCGGAACCACCACGTGTCGTGGACGAAGGCGACGTGCCCGGGATCGACGAGGCTCAGCGTCGTCAGGTCAAAGGAGGCGTCGACCTCCAGCTCGACCACGAGGGAGCCGGCGGGCTCGAAATCCAGCGCCGGCACCTCCGGCGCCGCGCCGGCGGCGGGGCCGAGATGCGGGTTGACCCAGAGGAAGCCGGCGCTCTCGCGGACGGGGAAGCGCTGAACCTGGATGCGGGAGAAATCGGCGGCGTCGTGCTCCGACAGGGTCGGGACGTCGCGGCAGCGCCCGTCGGTGCCGAAGCGCCAGCCGTGGAACGGGCACATCAGGGTGTCGCCGTCGAAGCGGCCCCTCGACAGGGCCATGCCGCGATGGGGGCAGCGGTCGCGCAGCGCGAACGGCTTGCCGTCGGGCGCGCGGCCCAGCACGATCTGCTCGCCGTTCAGCGCCACGGACCGCAGGGCCGACCGGCCGCCCGCCTTGCCGAGGCTCCGGGACTGCCCGACGCAGTACCACGCGTTGCCGAGCGGCTGGCGCATCGCGTCGGGATCGAGCGCGGCCTCGTCGGCGGGGCGCGGCGGGTTGGCGAAGGGCGCGTTCAAGGCTGTTCGGGCAGACTTCGGGGCGCCCGTCATACGCCCCGCCGCCGGGGCGGGGAAGCGCCGGCCGGGGGAGGACAAACGGGCGCAGGCGCGGGGCTTCACAAGCCGGGCGCGGCCACCTACCTTCGCTTCACCCGCAACCAACGAAAGGAGGTGATCCAGTGTCTCATTGTCATCAGCCGTGTGTCTCGGCTCATCGGACCTGGACCGTCGCCTCCGGCGCGTCGCTCTAAGACGCGTCTGAGACCCGATCTCGGGACAGTTCCGCCGGACAGCACGGTTCGGCAATGGAAGGGCCACCCTCGCGGGTGGCCCTTCGGCGTTTCAGGGTCCGGTCGTGCCGTCAGCGCCGCTGGGACTGGAACAGCGGCTGGGCCAGGGCCTCGGTCCGGGCGCGCCACAGGTCGCGCTCCTCGCGCAGGGCGTCGCGCTCGCCGGCCAGGGTCAGCCGCTCGGCCCGCAGCGCGTCCCGCTCCGCGACCGCCCGGTCGCGCTCGGCGCGCAACTCCTCGCGCTCGGCCCGGAAGCGCTCCCGCTCCCCGCGGAACTCCTCGCGCTCGACGCGGACCTCTTCCTGCTCGGCGCGGAGGTCCTCCAGCGAGCCGATCTCGTCGCGGATGTGCTCGCGCAGGGTCCGGATCTCGTCGGCCAGGATGGCCTGCAACTCGTCCTGACGCTCGGCCTCCACGCGGAGCTTGGCCTTGAGCATCATGTTCTCGGCCATCAGCTCGGCGATGTCGGGGTCCTCGGCCGCAACCCGCGGGGCCTCGGGAGCCGGAACGACGCGGGGCGACCACGCCGTCTCGCCGCCGCGGGGCCGCTTCGCCTCGGGCAGGGCCTCCGCCGGGCGCGCCTCGCCGCGGGTCTCGACCGGCGCCTGAGCCTTCATCGCCGTCAGCCAGTCGCGGAGCGGACCGGTCGCGGGAAAGCTGCCGGACTCGGTCGGCGAGTGAGAGCGGGCGGGTTCCGACATCTGCGGGCGTCCTGAGCGAATATGGCCCGAAGACAATCCCAACATGCTTAACGATCGGTAAAAGTTAACACGGTTCGTCCCGCCCGTTTCGGCACCGCGGCGCGCCGGCCTTGCCCGGAACAGGCGTAAAAATTGACTTTCCGGCCGGCTGCCGCTACGCCCCGGCCTCCCGATCCGTTGCAGATCGACCGATACCAAGCCGACCGGTCCCGCGAGACCGGAGGTCAACGCCCGACAGCGCGTCCGCGCCCTCGGGCGCGATGGGCGTTGGCAGATATGCGATGACGGGATCCGCCGGCCGAGGCACCCGCATGACGCGAGATCAAGAAGCGTTGAAGATCGAGGACGCGATCAACGAGACCTGCCCGTGGTCGGGCAAGCCGATCTCGGCCGACTCGCTGACGCTCTACAACGGCGCCGTGGTGGGCTTCTGCAACCCGGAGTGCCGGGACAAGTTCGCCAAGGCGCTGCGCAGCTTCGAGGCCGCCCTCCAGGCGCGCCGCGTCGAGCGCGCCGGGCTCGAACAGTAACGGCGAGGCGTCAGGATCATGTTCGAAGGCCTGTCCGATCGCCTCTCCGGCATCCTCTCGGGACTGACGCGCCGCGGCGCGCTCACCGAGGCCGACGTCACCGCCGCCATGCGCGAGGTGCGCCGCGCCCTGCTGGAGGCCGACGTCGCCCTGGAGGTGGTGCGCGGCTTCACCGACCGGGTGAAGGAGAAGGCCGTCGGCGCCGTCGTGCTCAAGTCGGTGACGCCCGGCCAGATGGTCGTGAAGATCGTCAACGACGAGCTCGTGGCCATGCTCGGCACCGACGCCGAGACCGTCGACCTCAACGCCCCCGCCCCGGTGCCGATCCTGATGGTCGGCCTTCAGGGCTCGGGCAAGACCACCACCACCGCCAAGATCGCGAGGCGCCTCTCCGAGCGCGAGAAGCGCAAGGTGCTGCTCGCCTCCCTCGACACGCGCCGCCCGGCCGCCATGGAGCAGCTCGCGGTGCTGGCCAAGCAGGTCGGCGTCGAGTCCCTGCCGATCATCGCCGGCCAGTCGGCGGTGCAGATCGCCAAGCGCGCCATGGACGCCGCCCGCCTCGGCGGCTTCGACGTGGTGATGCTCGACACCGCCGGCCGCACCACGGTGGACGAGGGCCTGATGGCCGAGGCCGCCGAGGTGAAGGCCGCGACCCGGCCGCACGAGGTGCTGCTCGTCGCCGACGCGCTGACCGGCCAGGACGCGGTCAACACCGCGCGCGCCTTCGATCAGCGGCTCGGCGTCACCGGCATCGTCCTGACCCGGATGGACGGCGATTCCCGCGGCGGCGCGGCCCTGTCGATGCGCGCCGTCACCGGCAAGCCGATCAAGCTCGTCGGCGTCGGCGAGAAGGTCGACGCGCTGGAGGAGTTCCACCCGGCCCGGGTCGCCAACCGCATCCTCGGCATGGGCGACATCGTCTCGCTCGTCGAGAAGGCCGCCGAGACCATCGACCACGAGCAGGCGCTCCGCACCGCGGAGAAGATGCGCAAGGGCAAGTTCGACCTGGAGGACCTCTCCATGCAGCTTGCCCAGATGGAGAAGATGGGCGGCATCGGCGGCCTGATGGGCATGCTGCCCGGGATGGGCCAGATCAAGAAGCAGGTCGAGGGCGCCAACCTCGACGAGAAGATGTTCAAGCGCCAGCGGGCGATCATCTCGTCGATGACCCCGCAGGAGCGGAAGAACCCCGACCTCCTCAAGAACAGCCGCAAGAAGCGCATCGCGGCGGGCTCGGGCGTCGACGTCTCGGAGATCAACAAGCTCCTGAAGATGCACCGGACCATGGCCGACATGATGAAGGCGATGGGCTCTGGGAAACGCGGGATCGGGCAGGCGCTCGGCTCGATGTTCGGCCTCGGCGGCGGTGGCATGGGCGGCGGCATGCCCGGTCTCCCGCCCGGCATGCCGGAGCCGACGCCGGAGCAGATCGCGCAGCTCGAGAAGCAGTTCGGCGGCAAGCTGCCGCCGATGCCGCCGGGCCTGGGCGGCGGGGGCGGCATGCCGAAGCTCCCGGGGCTTCCCGGTCTCGGTGGCCCGAAGCTGCCCGGCCTCGGCGGGTTCTTGCCGGGGAAGAAGAAATGAGCGTGCTCGCGGCGCAGGCCGTCGATCCCGAACTCGCGCGCCTGCGGGACAGCATCGACAACTTCGATGCGGCGCTGATCCACCTCCTCGCCGAGCGTTTCCGCTGCACGCAGCGGGTCGGCGAGCTCAAGGCCCGAAAGGGGATTCCCCCTTCCGATCCGGACCGGGAGGCCCGTCAGGTCGCCCGGCTCCGCAAGCTCGCGGTCGAGGCCAAGCTCGACCCCGACTTCGCCGAGAAGTTTCTGGCCTTCGTGGTCAAGGAAGTCATTCGGCACCACCAGTCGATCAAGGCGGACCACGAGTCCCAGATCGAGCAACAGCGAAAGTAGTCAGACCATGGCCCTCAAGATCCGTCTCACCCGCGGCGGCGCCAAGAAGCGCCCCTACTACCGCATCGTCGTCGCCGACGCCCGCGCCCCGCGCGACGGCCGCTTCATCGACAAGGTCGGCGCCTACGACCCGATGAAGGCCAAGGACGATCCGGCCCGCATCGTGCTCGACAACGAGAAGATCCAGAGCTGGCTCGCCAAGGGTGCGCAGCCGACCGACCGCGTCCTGCGCTTCCTCGACCAGGCCGGTCTCGCCAAGCGCCCGACCCGCAACAACCCGCAGAAGGCGGAGCCGGGCGAGAAGGCCAAGGAGCGCGCCGCCAAGCGCGCCGAGAAGGCCGCCGCTCCCGCCGAGGACGCCGCCGCGTAAGGCGCACCGGTCATGGCGCGCCGCCCCGCAGGTCCCACTTCCCGCGACGGCGGCCGCCGAGGCCGCACGAGCTCGGCGATCGGCAAGATCGCGCCCGACGCGGCGACCTCGCCCAAGGCGCCGGCCCCCAAGCCGGCGCCCCGGCCCGCGCCGCCCGATCCGAACCTCGTCCTGCTGGGCGAGTTCGGGCGGGCGCACGGCCTCACCGGCGAGGTCCGGCTCAAATCCTACACCGGCGATCCGCAGGCGATCGCCGGCTACGGAACGCTCCAGACGACCGACGGCCGGACGCTGACGCTCGCCGACGTGCGTCCCGCCCCCGGCCCGTCGCCCGACATGCTGATCGCCCGGGTCAAGGGCGTCTCGGGCCGCAGCGCCGCGGAGGCGCTCAACCGCGTCGCCCTGTACGTTCCCCGCGACCGTCTGGCCGCGCCCGAGGACGACGACGAGGTCTACGCCGCCGACCTGATCGGCGCCGCGGCGGTGGACGAGGCTGGGACCCTCGTCGGGACGATCGTGGCCGTGCCGAATTACGGCGGCGGCGACCTCCTGGAACTGCGCCCGCCGAACGGCGGCGCCACCGCGCTCCTGCCCTTCACGAAGGCCTTCGTGCCGGTCCTCGACGTGGCGCAGCGCCGCGTCACCGTGGTCGCGCCGGAGGACCTGTTCGCGGCGCCGGGCGACAAGCCGGCCGACGATCCGGGCTAGGGACCGGGGCCGGGCCGCACGCCGGCGGCGCGTCCGGTGCCCGGGCGGGCCTCAATGCCCCCCGGCCGGCGCCCCGCCGCCGAGCTTGACGCTCTTCAGGCTCAGGGCCAGCGGCACCGCGCAGGCCGCGACGAGGCCGAGCACCCAGAACACGTCGATATAGGCCCAGTAGGCCACCTGCGTGCTGAGCACGCTCCCGATCCACGCCGTCGCCTGGTTCTGGGCCTCGATCCCGGCGTAGCCGTGCTCGGAGAAGTACTGCGTCGCCTGCCGCATGGTCTCCTGGTAGGCCGGCGAGGCCGGGTTGACGCTCTCCACCAAGCGGCTCTGATGGAACTGGCTCCGGTAGGCCAGGATGTTCTGGGCGAGCGAGACACCCATCGAGCCGCCGACGTTGCGGGCGACGTTGATCAGCGCCGAGGCCTGATCGGTCTGGTCCTTGCGGATCCCCTCGTACGAGGCCGAAGTGATCGACAGGAACACCATCGGCAGGCCGATGCCGATATAGACCCGTGACCACGCGAAGAACGCGAAGGTCGTGCTGCCGTCGATCCGCGTCAGGTCGTACATGCCCAGCGCCACGATGGTCATGCCGGTGGCGATCAGCCATTTCGGCTGGACGTAGGACGAGATCCGGCCGGTGAGGAACATCATCACCACCGTGACGATGCCGCCGGGGCCGAGGACGAGGCCCGACAGGGTGGCGGTGTAGCCGTAATATTCCTGCGTGATCTGCGGGATGAACTGCGTGGTGGCGATCAGGATCGCCCCGGTGAACATCATCACCAAGAAGCACGAGCCGAACTGTCGGTTGCCGATGAGGCGGAGGTCGACGGCCGGGTTCTCGCGGGTCAGCAGCCACGGGATCATGGCGATGAACGAGACGACCATCAGCACGCCGGACACATTCATCAGCGTCGAGGTGCCGAACCAGTCCTTCCGCTGGCCCTCGTCGAGGATCACCTCCAGCGAGCCGAGGAACAGGGCCACCAGCACGAAGCCGACGATGTCGAAGCGGATGCCCTTGCGCACCAGGGCGCGGCGCTCCTTCTTGGCCGCGTCGCTGTCCTCGATCAGCCAGTACATCAGCCCGAGGGCGATGACCCCCACCGGCCCGTTGATCAGGAAGCACCAGTGCCAGGAGGCGTTGTCGGAGAGCCAGCCGCCGAGCGTCGGGCCGATCACCGGCGCCACCACGATGGCGACCCCGTAGAGCGCGAAGGCCTGGCCGCGCTTTTCCGGCGGGAAGGAATCCGCCAGGATCGACTGCGCGAGCGGCGCCATGCCGCCGCCGCCGAGCCCCTGCATCACCCGGAACAGCAGCAGCGATTCCAGGCTCCAGGCGAAGCCGCACAGGATCGACGAGACGGTGAACAGCGCCACCGACCACATGAAGAACGCCTTGCGGCCGTAGCGCTTGGCCAGGAAGCTCGACGCCGTCAGCGTGATCGCGTTGGCCACGAGGTAGCTCGTCACCACCCAGGCCGCCTCGTCGGGGCCGACCGCGAGCCCGCCCGAGATGTAGCGCAGGGCGACGTTGGCGATGGTGGTGTCAAGCACCTCCATGAAGGTCGCCAGCGCCACCACACCGGCGATCAGCCACGGATTGTGGCCGCCCGGGGCCTTGCCGGCCTTGGATTTGCCGGCCTCGGATTTGCCGGCGCCGGGTTTTCCGCCCTGGGGCTTGCGGCCGGGCGCCGGTGCGCTCGCTTGCCCGGCCACGGCGCTCACCGCACCGTGACGGTCGGGACGATCGACATGCCCGGGCCGATCGAGACGTCCGTCGGCCAGGTCTTGACCACGATCTTCACCGGGATGCGCTGCGTCACCTTCACGTAGTTGCCGGTGGCGTTCTGCGCCGGCAGGAGACTGAAGGCCGTGCCCGAGCCCGGCTGCACCGAGGCCACCGTGCCCTGGATCTTGCGGCCCGGATACGCGTCGATCTCGATGTCGACCGGCTGGCCCGGTCGCATATCGGTGATCTGCGTCTCCTTGAAGTTCGCCGTCACCCAGATGTCGTCGGGCACGAACATCGCCAGGGTCTGGCCGGCCTGGGCGAGTTGGCCGACCCCGCCGGTGAGCCGCACGACGCGGCCGCCCTGGACGGCGCGGACGGTCGTGTAGCCGAGGTTCAGCTCGGCCTGCTCGACCTGCGCCCGGTCGCGCCCGAGCTGCGCCTGGGTCGAGGCCTTCTGGGCCTGGAGCGAGCCGACCTGCTTCTGCGCGGCGACCACGCCGGCATTGGCGCTCTGGAGGGCCGCCTGCCGCTGCTGCAGCGTCGAGGTCGCCGACTGCGACTGCTGGACCGAGCCGGAGCCGCGCTCGGCGAGGTCCTTGTAGCGGGCCGCGTCCTCCTGGGCGAATTTCAGCGCCGCCTCGGCGGTGGCGACCTGCGCCTTGGACACGTCGATATTGGCGTACTGCGCCTGGATCTGCGCGTCGATGTTCTTGATGCCGGCCTCGTCGGCCGCGACCTGCGCCTTCGCCTGGTCGAGGGCGATGTCGTAGTCGCGCTGGAAGATCTGGAACAGGATCTGCCCGGCCTCGACATGCTGGTTGTCGGTGACCGGCACGTCGACGAGGTAGCCGCCGACCTTCGGCTGGATCGAGACGCTGCGCGCGTCGACGAAGGCGTCGTCGGTGCTCTCGTAGGGATGCATGTACAGCAGCCAGTAGAAGAACACCCCGACGCAGAGCGCGACGAGAGCGAGCCCGCCGAGCAGGAACGCGAGCGGGTGGCGCCGCAGGATGTTGGGCCGCCGCGCCTCGTCCCCGTCGCCGTCGTCGGAGTTCTCCGCGTCGTCGCCGGCCTGCCCGTCCTGCGCCTCGGGCGCGTCGTCGGCCTCCTCCGCGCCGGGCTTGCGCGCGGTCTCGCGGTCGGACGCGCGGTCCGCGGCCGGCGCNCGGCGCGGCCGAGATCGAGCACGTCGCGCTCGCGCGCGACGGTCCGGCCGTCGGCCGGCCGCGGGCGCGCCTCGTCCTCGGAGAGGTGCCGCTGATCGTCAAACATGGGAAGTCGTCGCCCGATGGGCCGGCCACCCGGAGGGTGACCGGGCTTGTCGCATCGCCCGCCTCAGGCAGCAAAAGCCGGCCGCAGGCCCAAGGTTCCACGCGCAGATCAGACCGCCTAGGAACGCATGCCGCACTGCGGCGTTCTGCGCCCGGAACCTTTGCCGTTCTCGGCCCAAGGCCCAGGAGTTCGCCATGACCAGCAGCCCATCCCCGACGCCGAATCGACCCGGATCCGGTCCCGCGACCACGCCCTCCGGCATCCCGCTCGTCGGGGTGGCGCGCCTCGACGCGATGAGCGCGGCCCTGGCGCGGAACTGGTGGCTCGTCGCCCTGCGCGGCGTCATCGCGATCCTGTTCGGGGCGGTCGCGTTCATCGCACCGGGCGCCTTCGTGCTCTCCCTGGTCCTGTTCTTCGCCGCCTACATGCTCGTCGACGGCGTCGTCGCCGTCATCGGCGCGGTCCGGGCCGCGCAGCGCCACGAGCGCTGGGGCTTCCTGCTGCTCGAGGGCCTCGTGGATATCGTGGTGGGCGTCGCGGCGGTGCTGGTGCCGGCCGCGGCCGTCTGGGCGTTCGTGCTGCTGCTCGCCGCCTGGGCGCTGGTGACCGGCGGCCTGATGATCGCCGCGGCCTTCCGCCTGCACCTCCATTACGGGCGCTGGTGGCTGGTCCTCGGCGGGGTCGTGTCGATCCTGTTCGGCCTCGCGCTGCTCATCAACCCGGGCATGTCGGCCCTGGTGCTGACGTGGTGGATCGGCTCCTACACCTTCGCCTTCGGCATCCTCCTGCTGATCCTGGCCTTCCAGCTGCGCAGCCGGCACGGTGCCGCGGGCCCGGGGGCGTCGCTCGGCCGGTGACCCGGCCCGGGACCGGATCGGGCCCCGTGGCCCGATCCACACGGTCGCGGCGCGATCGACGCGCCTGCCGTCCTGCGTCCCCGCTCCGGCGGGACACGCGACCCGATGCGGCTTAGAAGTCTCGGTCGGCCGGATCGGCCGGCCCCGGAACACGCACCACGATGACACCCGACGCGCCGGAACGCGCCCCGGCCGGCGGGCCGAAACCGCCGAGGCCGGACCCCACCGACGCCCCGGACCCGCGGCTCGCCGCCCGGGAGGCC
>NZ_MLCA01000016.1:0-320291 GCF_036441375.1 Methylobacterium oryzae | reverse complement strand
CGGCCGCCGCGTCCAGCGTCTCGACGACGCGCGGGCGCACGGCGCCGTAGCGCAGGAGCGCCCGGGCCGAGGCGGCGGTCGATGTCACGGTGGCGCCGGCCGCGTCGGCCGCGAACTCGCGCACCCGGCTCCAGTGGCGGACGGCGAGGTGGAACTGCTCCATCACGAACAGGCCGAGGCGGATCGACGGCCCCAGCACGCCGAGCGCGCCGCGCTCGCGCTCGGCCATCGCGTCGAGGGAGCGCCCGACGCCGGCGTAGATCGGCAGGAAGCGCTGGCTGTAGGCGGTGTCGCCGCCGGCGTAGTGGGCGAGTTCGTGCCCGATGATCGCCGCCGTCTCGTCGACGCGCAGCAGGGCGAGATAGGGCAGCGGCACGTAGAGGATCCGGCCGTCGAGCCGCGCGCCGCCGGGCTCGAGCACGGCCGGGCCGGCGCTGACGAAGAAGCCCTCGGTGAGGCCGACGACGAGGGCCTCGGGCTTGAGCGCGCCCATCCGGTCGGCGAGCGCCTCGACGAGGCGCCAGAGGCCAGGCGCCTCGGCCGGCGCGATCTGCCGCCCGAGGATCGGCAGCGGGTCCGGCGCGAAGGCGACGAGGGCCCGGCGCAGGCCGATCAGGGCGCCGCAAGCGGCGAGGATCGTACCGCCGACCGCGCCGGCCGCGATCGCCAGGAGCTTCACGCCGCCGCCGGTGAGGCCGCCATCGACGAGCAGCCCGGCCTCGAACAGGACCACCGCGACGAGGCCGGCGGTCGCCGCCACGATCTGGACGGCGAGCGCGGCCGGAAGCAGCCGCCGCACCAGCGAGAAGCCGCGGACCAGGGCGTCGCGCGAGCCGCGTCCCAGCTGCCCGAGCAGGCCGCCGACGAGCAGCACGAGCACGGAGAGCGCCGCCGCGAGGCCGCCGCCCGCGACCGCGACCGCCGGCAACCGGCGGCGCCAGTCCATCACGGTGGCGAGGGTCCCCGCCTGGTCGCGGAGCTCGCGGGCCTTCACCGCGGCGTAGGGGCCGCCGTAGATGCGGCCGTCGTGACGGAACTGCAGGCTGAAATCGGGGCGCCCGTCCCGCGGAGACCGCGCCTCCAGATCCGCCGCGACCGCGGCGAGGCGGTCGCGCTCGGCGGCGAACTCCTGCCAATCATCGACGCCGCGCTGTCCCTGCCAGAGCCCGATCAGCACGAGCGCGAGCGGCAGCAGCACGGTCGCTGCCAGGAGGCCGGCCAGGGCGCGCGGACGCGCGTGTCGGCGCGGGGACGCTGCTTCGGCGATGGTCGACTCCTGATTGACGAGAGGCGGGCGAAGCAAGATGGGCGATAGCTCGACGTCTCGGTGTCGAGCCGGTGCAACGAACAGTCTGAGTCGCGGAAGTTATAACTGCTACTGAGCTGAAGCTCCCGCGAGACAAAGATTGGGCGCAACCGAACCGATATCCGATTCGTTCGGCCGGTTTTCTAGCCGGCCGAACGGGCACGTCAACCGAATGCTGCGGTCCGGATCGGCGCGCATGCGCGGCGCTGCGAGGCCGCGAACAGCCTGCTCTGGGCGCTCGGCGCGAGCGCGGCCGATCCCGTGCGCCTGCGACCGTCCGGAGAGAACCTGGGCGCGCTGGACCGCGCGTGGCGGGAGCACTGGATCATCCGGAAGGGGCGGCGGAAGGGGGCATCCCCGCGGGGCTCAACGGCGATGTCGTGGCAGAGCGGCACGTCGCGTTGAACTGGCTCACCGGCTTTCAGAACGACCGCGACGCGCCTCGGGACGCGATCGATACACCGACGTGACCGCGCCGCGGCTCAGCGAAGACCGTTGAAACAGTCGAAGCACACGCGGCCCGGATCGTGTTTGCCGCGCAGCTCGCACAGCCTCGGCCACTTCTCGGGCGTGAAAGTCTGGGCGACCGTGTCGGGCAGCTCGACCGCGTCGGTCTCGCCGATGTCCTAGCCGACCTTGAACGGCTTCAGGGCGGTGATCACCGCCTGATGCCATGCAGCCTTGGCCGGTCGGGAAGTCGCGGCCGTGACTATTGAGCGCTTTCTGGATCTCGCGTTTGCTGAGAATGGGTTGGATGACGGCCCTGCGCTGCTCGGCGTCGGTCGCGCGAATCTTGTCGAGCCTCCCGAGGTCGATCGGGATCCCGCCGTTGCGCAAGGTCGGCTGGCACCGATTGTGGCCGCCGCCGCGGACGACCACCTTGAAGCCGTGCGCGCGGGCGAACCTCACGGGAGGACGATGTCGTCCTCGCCGGCCACCTTGGCGATCATCCGCGGCGCCCGGTCGGGGCTCAGCCTGTTCCAGAGGTTCCCGTGAACGGCCTCTCGGAACTGCGGGTCGCCCGCGTCGATCACCGCGCCCTTGCAGACCGTCCCCAGGTTCTCGGCATTCGTGACTGGGCACCGCGCGGGCGGCGGACACCGCTCGGCCCGAGCGGGCCGAACAGGACGGCCGACCGTTCGATCCGGCCCTCAGTAGGGAACGCGGTCCGCCTTCTGGGCGTACTTCTTCCAGACCTCGACGGCCTCCTCGCGCATGATCTGCTGGGTCGGGATCGAGCGCTCGCCGACGTCCTTCTTGAGTTCGGCGTAGATCATGCTGTCGTCGAAGCCGCCGTATTCCAGCGCGTCCTCGACCTGCGCCGCGTAGTAGACGTTCTTGACGCCGGCCCAGTAGGCGGCCGCCATGCACATCGGGCAGGGTTCGGCGCTGGTGTAGAGTGTCGCGTTCTGGAGCTTGAAGCTGCCCTGCGCCTTGCAGGCCTTGCGGATGGCCTCGATCTCGCCGTGCCAAGTCGGGTCGTTCTCGGCGACGACGCGGTTGGCGCCCTCGGCGATGATCTCGCCGTCCTGGACGATCACGCAGCCGAACACGCCGCCGGCGCTGTCGATCAGCGACGTCTTCTCCGACAGGGCGATCGCCCGGGCCATGAACTTTTCGTGGTTGTCAGACATCGGGACCTCTGTTGTCGCAAAAGTGCTTGGTCGAGACTTTGAACCGCGGCGACTTCGTAACCGAGCTGCCGCACCGCTTGTCGTGCCGGGCCGCACGCGACTGCGCGCGGTGCGGCCTTCGACGGGTGTGCGGCCGCCGTCGATCGGCGCGGGCAGGATCGGCGACGGGGCCGTGCCCGGATCGTGACGTCCCGCTGAAACCCTGCGTCCCACGAAGCGCATGTTCGTCAGCTAATAACGGGCGACTACGATCAGTCTGCCTTGAGACTAGACAGGGTCGGAAGAGTCTCGTCAACGCTGTCCAGCAATCCCTCGCGATGGAATTGTAAATCTCTTAGAATACAATGGAGCGGCCGTGAATAGCTGATCAATCTTGCCGACCGGCCGATCCGAGCAGAAGATCCGACGCGTCGCGGTCGTGCCCGCGCCTCCTGATCGGGGCCGCGGCGTGTCGGTTGAGACGGACGGACAAGAAAAATCCATCCCGCCATCGCCGCCCGCCTCGGCCCCAACGCCTCGCGATCCGGGTCGTGAGGAGGCCGTTCCGTCGCGCCGCGTGGCGGCGCCGGCCCGGATCGCACGCCGTCCGCGAAGCCCACGATCAGGCGGCGGGAGTCAGCGAGAGGACGTCGCGGATGGTCCCCCTGACGTGCCGGAGGGCGTCCGCCTCGTCCGAACCGCCCGAGACGGCAGCCTCGAGGGTCCGGCACGCCGCCGCCAGGCGCGTATAGCCGAGGCTGCCCGCCATGGCGATCAGGGCGTGCGCCTCCTGCGCGATCGCCGGGCGCATGGTTCCGGGCGGGAACGCGGCTTCGATCCGCGCGCGCAGGTCGCCGGTCAGGCGCTCCACCTCGGCCGCGCCGATCGCGTCGCGGAGGCGCTGGACCCGCGCCTCGTCGCGGACGGGATCTGGGTCGCCCGCCGGGTCCGCGGCCGGAGCCACGGCCAGGCCGGCCNCTGTACGGGTTCGGCGCGCGCGCCGGCGACCGGGCGGCCGCGGGGGCCGGGCTCGACGCCGGCGGGCTGCTGATGGGCGTCGACCGGCAGGTCGGCGCGGACACGCGGGTGGGCGGGGCGTTCAGCTACCTGCGTGAGGGCGGCACGTCGCGGGGCGCGGGGCTGGGCCGGTTCACCACCGACAGCTACGGCGGCACGCTCTACGCGAGCACGCGACTCGGCGCCGTGGTGCTGCGGGGCACGGCGGGGGTGTCGTACGCGGACGGTGGGGTCGACCGGACGGTGGCGCTGGGCACGGCGGTGTCGCAGGCGAGCGGCCTGTCGTCGGGCTGGAACGGCGGGGTGTCGGGCTTTGCCGGCTACGCGCTGGCCTTGGGCCTGCCGGTCGAGGTCGTTCCGGAGGTGGGCTTCAGCTACGACCGGCTGACGCGCGGCCGGGTGTCGGAGCGGGGCGGCCTGGTCGGGCAGGGCTTCGGCGGGCAGGGCTTCGCGGTGGCGGATCTCGACGCGGCGCGCGGGCTCGTGGGCGGTCGGGTGACGAGCGCGGCGTTTGCCGGCATCCCGGAGCTGCGGCTGGAGGGGCGGGCGTACTGGGCGCACGAGCTGGCCGACACGGCGGCGGTGATCCGGTCCGACGTGTTCGGGGCGGGGTTCTCGAGCCGGACGAGCGCGCTGGGCCAGGACGGTGCGGTGCTGGGGGTGAGCCTGACCGGCGCGGTCGCCGCGGGCTTGCAGCTGTCGATCGGCTACACGGGCGAGCTCCGCCCGGGCGCCACCGCCCAGGTCGTCTCTGCAGGCCTCCAGGCCGCGTGGTGAGACCCCGGCGGGGATGAGGGCGCCCACACCGGACGCCGCCTGATCGCCGCCGCCGACCGGCTCAGAGCGGCAGGGCCGACACCACCATCCCGCCGCGGTGGCGAATGGCGTTCGTGGCCGCCACCTGCCGCTCGAAGGCCGTCATCAGCCTGGCCGACACGCCCTGGCTGTCGGGCAGGCGGATCGTCATCGGATCCAGGAAGCGCCCGTTGACGCTCACCTCGTAATGGACATGCGGCCCCGTCGACAGCCCGGTCGAGCCCATAAAGGCGATCACCTGTCCCTGATGGACGGTCGCGCCGACCTGAACGCCGTGGGCGAGCCGCTGCAGGTGGTTGTAGGCCGTCACGTAGCCGTTGGCGTGGTGGATCTCGATCCGGTTGCCGTAGCCGCCGCGCGGGCCCGCATACGCCACCGTTCCGTCGCCGGTCGCCATGATCGGCGTGCCGGCCTTGTTCGCCCAGTCGACGCCGTTGTGGAAGCGGGCGTAGTGGAGGATCGGGTGAACGCGCGTGCCGAACGGCGAGGTGATCCGGCCGTCCGCGATCGGCATCCGCATCAGGAACTTGCGCAGCGAGCTGCCCGTCTCGCTGAAGAAGCTCGCCGCCCCCGTGTCGGGCGCCTCGAACCGGTAGGCGCGGTGCTTCACGCCGTCGAGCGTCAGGGCGACGTAGCGCACCTCCGGCGGGCCGCCGGCCTTCTCGCTCGGGCTGAACAGCACCTCCAGCCGGTCGGACGGGGTGATCCGGTGCTGCATGTCCAGGCCGAAGGCGAAGATGCCGACGATGCGCTCGGCCAGGATGCCGGGCAGGCCGTTGCGCAGGACCGCCTCGTAGATGCTCTTGTAGAGGCTGGCGCCCGACCCGTCCGCGCCCTCGTCGCCCGACCGCGCCGCCGCGACCTGGGCCGACGGCGGCGCGACCGCGACGAAGCCGCCGGAATCCCGCTCCGCGGCGATCTCCTCGACCCCGCCCGCACCGTACAGCGTCACGCGGGCGATCCGCCGCGCGGTCTCGCCGGCGCGCGACCGGATGAGGAGCAGGTCCACGTGCTGCCCCTCGGCCAGCCCGGTGCGGGCGTGCTCGCTCAACGCCGCGAGGATCGCCTTCGCGCGCGCGGGCTCGGCGCCGTTCGCCGCCAGCGCGTCGGCCAGGGTCTCGCCGCGCTTGAGCACGACGTCGCGGGTCTCGGTGAGGCTCACGCCCGAGGCGGGCTCGGTCTCCGCGAGGGTCGTGATGTTCTCCGGGACGACCCGCACCTCGATCGCGTGGAACGGGTCGCGGCCGTCATCGGCGCCGGCGGCCGTCCCGGCCCCGTCGCCGTCGCCGTCGGGCGCGGCGACCAGGATCTGCGAGAGCAGCCGCTGCGGCGCGAACGGAACGGCGATCCGCGGGCCCGTCTCCCGCGCCACCTGCGCCTGCGCCGCCACGAGGGCGGCGACGTCCTCGTCGGTCAGGCCGGGCGCGTCCTCGGGGACCGGGGCGCTCGCCAGATCGGAGCGCGTGATCGTGACCGTCGTTCCCGACGGATCGTCCTCCGGCTCGTCGGAGACCGGGACGACCTGCCCGTCCGCGGCGAGCTGGCGCGTCGGATCGAAGGGCGGGATCTGCCCGTCGACCTCGTCGCCGGAGGACAGGCTGGTCACGAGCCGCACGAAGGGCTGGGTCCGGATGATCTCGCGCGCGCCGGCCTGATACGCCACCGGCGCGGAGAACTCCTCCCGGTCCGAGGCGACGAGCTGGTGCCGCACGAGGCGGTCTCCGCGCCGTCCGACCACCCCCTGCCCCTCCGCGACCTGGGCGGCGCCCTGGCGGAAGGTCGGCCTGGCCGGGGCGAGATCGGTGTCCACGGACATGCGGAGTGCCGCCCCCATCAGGGCCGCGCCGCAAGTGGCGATCAGCGAGCTGGCGCAGAGCCAGCGCAGGTTCAGGCGCCGCCGGTCCAGAGGCGTCACGCCGTCGACCAGCACCGCGCCGTCGACCGGCGCCACGAGGGCGCCGCGCGACGGGGACCGGTGCAGAATGGGCAACTCGCCGCGCGGTGCTCGTCCGCCCTGGTTCATCCGGTCTCCTCACGCTCAAGCTTGTCGCTTCGACGGTGAGTGCGGCCTGAATGAGGCTGTCAGGCGCGTGTCGCGTCGGCGGCCGATGACGGCGCGGCGGGGGACGGGCGCCGCACGTCCCCGGAGGACCGCGCAGGCCACGCGCCGCGGATCCGGCGCGCGGTCGACCGGTCCGGGCGGCCTCCGCGATCGGACTCGGGAACGCGCGGAGGAGGCCGCTGTTGCCTCAGTCGCGACAGGGGATGGGTGTCCGTGCGCTGCGGCTCCGACATCGACCCGCGACGGAACCGGAGAGGATGACAATGGTCGATACGGACAGGATCACGGGCGCCGCACGCGAGTTCGGCGGCAAGGCGCAGGGCGCGGTCGGCGACGCGGTCGGCTCGAACCGCCACGCGGTCGAGGGCCGCCTGCGCGAAGCGCAGGGCGCCGCCGAGAATCTCTACGGCCAGGCCAAGGACGCCGTTCGGCACGCGGCCGACGAGGTCACGGACCACGCCGCCGAGGCCTACGACCGGAGCCGCCACGTCGCGTGGGAGGGCCATCAGAAATCGGTCGAGTGGCCCCACGCCTCCCTGATCGTGGCCGGCCTCGTCGGATTCGGGCTGGGCTTCCTCGTCAGCCGTCTCTGACGCCGATCCGCGCGCGCCGCCGTCGGCTCCGCGTTGACCGGATAGCGGCGCGCGCGTCCTGCCGCACGATCCGCGCGGCCATGTCCGGAGCGGTGGCGCCGCCGCGGGAGCGCGGACCACGGCCGCGCGGCCGGCCGTCGTGCGGGGCCGCCGGCGCCGTTCGCGATCGGGTCGCGACGGAGGCCTCAGCCGACCCTGTGCCGCATGAGGCGCGGGTCCCCTCTCCCGCGCGGGAGAGGGGACCCGCGCGGCTCTCTCGAACGCGGTCGCCGTCTCTCCAAACAGTCGCATCACGATCGGAAGCGCCTCGAGCGGGCGCGGGCACATTCCCGGTGCAGCCGCGACGCCCGCTCGGAATCCCACAGGCGCCGCCCGGGCGATCTGCCGGTGGGCCATCGGCGCCGGCCTTCAGCGGCGGGACGGCTCAGGGCTCGGGCGGCGGGTGGCGTCAGTCCGGGAAAGCCTCGGCCTGAGTCCAGGGATGGGCCTCCAGTATCTGCGCCTGTAGGGACTTATGTCCCGTTTCGAAACAGAGTTTCTGGCTCTATTCTCGCTCTAGACACCGCCTAGAGGTGTCTAATGCATCAATTTGTCGGCCTATTTGCCATCTTCGTCACTCTGGCCGGAGTGCTTCACACCTGGGGCGCGCCGCGCTGGGCGATCGCTGGCCTATGTCTGATCGGCCTGCTCGGCGCGTCCGCTTCGCTCGTCGATTTTCAGCCGCGAGTGGCCCCGTCGCCGGTGTCGCGGGCGCAGACGCTCAACGACGCGATGCAGCCCGTTTTCGAGGGCGTCTGGGACCCGCTGAGGCCCGGCCAGCTCCTGACGGCGCCGCGGTAGGGGCGGCGGTACCCGCGGAGCGGAACCGCAGCTCTGGAGCCGTTCCCGATCGGGTCGGGACGGAAACGACCGTCGAGCCCGTTCCGAACGAGGCGCGCCGCGTCGAGAACTGAGGGCGCGCCTGATCCTGATTCTTTCCGTCGCTCACCCCATCCCCCTCGCGCGCGGGAGAGGGCGACGCGGCTGCCGAGACCGGGGGCGCCGTCCTTCCGAACGGTCGCAACACGATCGCGAACGGCTCTAGAAGGTCGAGCGCGCCTCGATGCTGGAATAGTACCCGGAGCCCTGCACCCGATCGCGGACGTAGCCGGCGGCCACGGACATCTGGACGGGTCCGAACCGGACGCCGGTCAGATGTGCACCGATGCGGTACTGGCGGAAGAAGTCGTCGCCGAGGAACAGCGCTTCCGGACCGATATAGACGCCGTCGGCGAGCATGTAGCCGACCCGCAGGCGGGAGTAGTACGCGTTGAACTTTGTCGAGTACGAGCCGTAGGCCGAGACCATGGTCCGGTCGGTCGGCGTCGCGTAGAAATTGCCCGCGACTTTCAGCCCGACGCCCGTGCCGACGACCGGGTTGCCGGGATCGGGGATGGAGAGCTGATTGCTGCGGACGTTGAAGCCGATGAAGCCGGCCAGTGCGGCGTCCTTCCAGACCCACTCGTAGCCCGCCTGCAGGGCGCCTTCCTGCTGGTAGCCGGTCACCCGCGTCGCGACGGACCGCCCGGGATACGAGTAGGTTCCGCCGATCGCGTCGACGCGAACCCGCAGGCCGTCCCGTGTCGGCGAGCCGTTGGGCGCGGCGGTCACCGTCACGGAGCCGAAGGCCGAGCTGTTCGAGGTGACGCTGGTCGAGCCATCGACCGCGACGGCCCAGCTGTCATCGACCGCCTGCTGCGAGGCGCCGGTGTACCAGTCGGCGCCCGTGCCCCGGGCCGGAAGGTCGGCGGCGGCGGCGGTCGTGGCGGACGCAGCGGCGCAGGTGCACGAGACGGCCAGAACAATCGTGAACGGCGCGAAAGGACGTCGGGCAGTCGGTTCCGCGGTCCCGCCCATATTCACCGGCTCCGTTAAGGTACGATTTACGCTTTAACCAACACTCGCCGACAATGGTTAACATCCAATTTTGGAAGGACTGACTTTTGACCTTGCCTTCTCCGCCGAGATCGGGCGGAGGGGCGCGCGCTCCTGGCGGCCGCGCCGGGCAGGTCGAGGCGAGCCGCGATCAGGCGGCGCGTGCGCGCTTCACCGCGACGTCGAGGACGACCTGCAGGTCCTCGTTGCGGAAGGGCTTGTCGATGCGCAGGAAGGCGTCGGCCGATCGCGGCAGCTGGCCGTGCGGGCTGGCGAGGATGACCCGGATCTCCGGGTGCCGCTCGACCACGGTGGCGGCGAGCTGGAGGCCGGCCATCACCGGCATCGACTGGTCAGCGATCATCGCGTCGAAGGCGGCGTCGCGGGCGAGAACCTCGAGGGCGTGCGCCCCGGAGGCGGCCTGCACCACCGCGTGGCCGAGATCCGCGAGCACCTCGGCGACGCTGGCCCGAACGAGGCCGTCGCTCTCCACCAGCAGAATCTTCAGGCTCGCCGACCGGGCCGCCGGGAGCTTGGCGACGGACGGGGGCGCGGCGGGCAGCCAGAACTCGGCCAGGAAAGGCTCGGCTCCGATCCCGTCGCGGATGAGGCGCCAGAGCCCGCCGCTCTCGCTGACCAGGGCCGCCGCCGCCGCCAGGGTCGGTCCCGTCCCGGTCGGCAGCTGCGCGGCTTCGGGTCGGCGCCCGCTGCTGACGAGGACCCGCACGTAGGCCGGGGCCGCCGCGTCGGCGCGCGCATCCTCGGGCACCCCTTCGACGGCCGCGATGGCGAAGCCGGCGAGGCCGGCGTCGCGGATATGGAAGGCCAGGTTGAGGAGCAGCAGCTCCAGCACGCGCTCGCTGCACAGGACGGGCGGCAAACCGGCGGGGATGCGGTTGAGGACCGGCATCTCGCCGAGGGCGTTCGCGGACAGGAACGGCAGGTAGGCCTCGAAGGTGGTGGCGAGGTCGGTCTCGGCGAGGGTGATGCTGGTCTCGTCCCCGCGCACGAGGTGGAGCATCCGGCGTGTGAGCGCCGCGCCCCGTCGCGCACCGGCTGTCGCCCGGCCGACCAGCCGTTCCTGCTCGCCGCCGAGGGCGTGGCGGCGCGCCAGCAGCGTGAGATTCGTCAGCACGACGGTGAGGACGTCGTTGAACTCGTGGACGATGCCGTCGGTCACCCGCCGCAGGACGAGGTTGCGGCGCGGCTCCGCCTGCTGCGGCAGGGTCGCGGCCTCGCCGCCCGGCAGCTTCCGCATGAGCGCGAAGAGCCGCCGATCGCCCCCGGCATCGCCCAGGCAGAGCAGCCTCACCTGAACCTGCTGATCCGGCCAGTCGTGCAGGCGCAGGACCACGTCCTGCGGACCGTCGGCCACGAGGGCGTCGGCGCGCGCCCGGTCGAGAACCGGCCGGTCGGCAGCGACGAAGCAGGCGGCGAACGGGGCGGCGGAAGAGGCGGCGGAAGGGTCTCCGTCGGTGCCGCCCGCGTTCCGGGAATCCAGCAGGCTCCGGCCGGTTTCGGGGTCGATCTCGCAGCAGGCCCAGCCCGAGATCGCCTCGAAGGTGGTCAGCCGCGCCTTGAGCCGCGCGACCTCGGACCCGGCGCCGGCCATCAGCAGCCCTGTGCTCCGCCGATGCCCGGCAAGGACGTCCGCGAGCGCCGCGAACTCGCCGATCCAGGTGCGGGGGGCATCGGACTCGCCGGCGGTCGCGTCCGCTCCCGCGCCCTTCAGGAGGCGGCGGAGCGGTCGCGTCAGACGCTCCCCCGCCACGAAGCCGAGGGCCGCCGCGCAGGCCACGAGGGCGAGGCCGATGCCGAGCATCCGCCAGTCCGCCCCCGCGGCCGGGGAGGCCCCGGTGGGGACGGCCTGCGCCGTCACCAGCCATCCCGGCGAGCCGATCTCGGCCGCGACGCGCATCGGCGTCGTGGCCGAGACGCTCGTCGTCCGGAAGGGGCTCGGCGTCCCGGCAAGCACGCGGCTGTCCGGAGTGGCGACGAGGAAGCCGAGCGTGTCGGGCAGCGCCACAGCGCGCCGCACGTCCTCCTCGACCTTGCCGAAGTAGCCCGGTCCGGCGTCGAGGCGCAGCAGGCCGTCCTGTCCGCGCTCGCCCAGCGCGACGGCGGCCCCGAACGGCGAGTCGGCCTCCGCCCCGTCGGTCACCACGCTGACGCCGGCCGCGCGGCCCCGCAGGAACCAGCCCTGCCGCGCGACGCTGCTGCCGATTCGGCGCTCGTCCTGCGCCGCCAGCACGGTGCCGTCGGGCCCGACGAGCACGGCGTCCCGGTAGACCGGGTTCAGGTCGAGCCAGGCGCGCAGGCGCGCGGCGCGCTGATCGGCGGAGAGCAGACCCGCGTCGTCGCGCAGCGTCAGGGCGGCGTTGCGCGCCTCGCCGACGGTCTGCCGCAGCCGCGCCGCGACGGCGGCGACGTAGGCGCGCGAGGCGGCGCCCGCCATCTCCTGCGGGGACGGCGCGGTGCCGGGCTGAGCGGCCGGAACGACGATCAGGACGGCGGCCGCGAACCCCGCCGCCGCGGCGATCGCCACCTGCAGCGCGTTGAGCAATCCAAGGGAAATCTGCAGCGGCTTCGCGGTCATCCGTACGCCCGAGGGATCGGTCCCGAGCGAGGCTTCATTTTCGTTAAGGGTCGATTAAGGCCCGCCGCGCACCCAGGTGCCGGCGCTCGGTCCGGACTCGGCCCGCCGAGCGCGGGTCGCGCATCGCTCCGACGATCCATGCCGCTCTTCGTCGCATGCGCCCCGCCCCCGCCGATCGCCGCGAAGCTTAAGATCCGATAATTAATGTATTCGGCGCAGCTATGAGCCCCGAAACCCCTCTTGCGGGCCGATCGACTTGCCCGCGCATGGCATCGTCTGAGTTGCCCACATTCCTAAGTTAACCGTAATTTCCGATCCAGTGAATTTGCGTGGATATTACGAAGGGGTTTGGTCATTGACCATCATCGCTGTACAAACCCGGCGTTAGAGCCGTTGCACCTCGATCTGAGGGATTGTTGGCCCGGGAGGCTGTAGCGTGAGGCAGGCGTTGCGTTGGCTGGCCTGGGTTGGGGCGACAGTCGCCAGCCTCGCCCTGCTCAGCCAGCCGGTCGGGACGCAGGCCCAGCTCGCCATGAGCCTCGCCGCCATGGCGGCGATGATCGTGCTCTGGGCCGTGTTCGACGGGCCGCGGACGCGGTTCGTCTTCATGGCGCTCGGCAGCCTCGTGGTGCTGCGCTACATCCTATGGCGGCTCACCAACACCCTGCCCTCGCCCGGCGACCCGGTCAGCTTCGGGTTCGGCCTGATCCTGCTGGTGGCGGAGCTCTACTGCGTCTTCATCCTGTTCGTCAGCCTGATCATCAACGCGGACCCGTTGCGGCGCGACCCGCCGCCGGCCGCCCCGGCCGCCGACCTGCCCGCGGTCGACGTGTTCGTGCCGAGCTACAACGAGGACGCCTCGATCCTCGCCATGACCCTGGCGGCGGCACGGCAGTTGAATTACCCGCCCGACAAGCTCACCGTGTGGTTGCTCGACGACGGCGGCACCGACCAGAAATGCAGCGATGCCGACCCGGCCAAGGCCGCGGCGGCGCGCGCCCGGAGGGGCGAGCTGCAGGCGCTCTGCGACGAACTCGGCGCCCGCTACCTCACCCGTGCCCGCAACGAGCACGCGAAGGCGGGCAACCTCAACAACGGCCTCGCCCACGCCCGGGGCGACCTCGTGGCGGTGCTCGACGCCGACCACGTCCCGTTCCGCTCGTTCCTGACCGAGACCGTCGGCTACTTCGCGCAGGATCCGCGCCTGTTCCTCGTCCAGACGCCGCACGCGTTCCTCAACCCCGATCCGGTCGAGCGAAACCTGCGAACCTTCGAGCGCATGCCCTCGGAGAACGAGATGTTCTACGCCGTGACGCAGCGCGGCCTCGACAAGTGGAACGGCTCGTTCTTCTGCGGCTCGGCGGCCCTGCTGCGCCGCACTGCTCTCGACGAGGCCGGCGGCTTCTCGGGCATCACCATCACGGAGGATTGCGAGACCGCCTTCGAGCTGCACGCGCGCGGCTGGACTAGCGCCTACGTCGACAAGCCGCTGATCGCCGGCCTGCAGCCGGACACGCTGACGGACTTCATCGGCCAGCGCTCGCGCTGGTGCCAGGGGATGTTCCAGATCCTGCTCCTGAAGAACCCGGTCTTCCAGAAGGGCCTCAAGCCCATTCAGAAGATCGCCTATCTCTCCAGCATGACGTTCTGGTTCTTCCCGATCCCGCGACTGATCTTCATGTTCGCGCCGCTGCTGCACATCTTCTTCGATCTGAAGATCTTCGTGGCCAGCGTGGACGAGTCGATCGCCTACACGTTGACCTACATCATCATCAACCTGATGATCCAGAACTACGTCTACGGCAAGTTCCGCTGGCCGTTCGTGTCGGAGCTCTACGAGTACATCCAGGGCGTCTACCTGGCCAAGGCGATCGTCTCGGTCATCGCCTCGCCGCGCAAGCCGACCTTCAACGTCACCAACAAGGGCGCGACCCTCGACCACGACCACATCTCGTCGCTCGCCCTGCCGTTCTTCCTGATCTACCTGCTGCTGATGCTCGGCTGCGCCGTCGCGGCGTGGCGCTACCTCTACGAGCCCGGCGTGACCAACCTGATGCTGGTTGTCGGGCTGTGGAACTTCTTCAACCTGCTGACCGCGGGCGCCTCCCTCGGGGTCTGCGCCGAGCGGCGCCAGCTCGAACGCACCCCCTCGCTGCCGATCGATCGCCGCGGCGTCCTCACGCTCTCCGGGCACAGCGTCGACGTGTCGATCGAGCGCGTCTCCGCCGAGGCCTGCACCCTGCGCTTCCTAAGCGGCGCGCTCGACCAGGGGCTCACCCGCCCGCCGCTGCGGGGGACGCTCGGCGTCGAACCGACGGCCGGCGCGCGCCGGACCGCGCCGCTGCCGGTCCATCTGGACCAGGCGACGCGCGATGGCCAGGAGCTCGTCATGCGGGTGACTTTCGGCGCGCTGGCGGTCCGCGACTACCCGGCGCTGGCGGGTCTCATGTACGGCGACGCCGAAGCGATGCGGCGTTTCCAGCTGCGCCGGCGGCGGCACAAGGACATCCCCACCGGCACGCTGCAATTCGCGTGGTGGGGCCTGGTCGAGCCGTTCCGCGCCCTGCGCTACCTCCTCGCGAGCCGACGGCCGCGACCCGTCGAGATCGAGGAGGCGCCGATCTACGACGCGCCGCCCGGAGCCGTCACCGCGGCGCCGGCGCCGTCGGTCCGGGCACCGGCCACGGCCGGCGCGGCGCCGACCCTGCCGACGGTCGCCAAACCCACCGACACGGAGAGCGCGGACGACTGGGTTCGCCTGATGATGGATTACGAGAACGAGCGCACGCTGGCCGAGCTTCGCGGCCGTCGCACGAGCGCGGCGTGACGGCGATGGGTGCCCGGCTGCGCCTCCCGGTGCTTTCTCTGCTGCTCGGCCTGGCGAGCGGTCCGGCCCTGGCCCAGAGCTTCCTCGGCTCGGGGCCGGCCGAGCGACTGACCGTGCCGCCCAGCGGCAACGCCCTGCGTGCGCCGTCCGAGGACGGGCCGGAGCCGCGATCGACCCCGCACGCGGCCGCGCCGCAGACGGGGCCGCGCGCCGTGATCCAGTCGACCATCGCGCCGGCGCGCCGGCTTCCGTCCGGCCCGCGCGGCTTCCGCCTGACCGGGGAGGAGGATTCCCTGCGCTACCCGGTCTACCTCACCGAGGCTCAGACGCGAGGACCGGCGCGGCTTCGCCTCTCCTACCTGTCCGCGATCTCGGTGGCGCCGGAGAGTTCCGAACTCGCCGCCTTCGTCAACGGCACCAAGGTCGGCTGGACCCGCATCCAGGCGCCCGGCGCCGTGAAGGTGGTGGAGTTCGCCATCGGCGACGGCGTGCTGAAGCCCGGTTTCAATGCCGTGACCTTCACCGCCAGCCAGCGGCACCGCGTCGATTGCTCGGTCGGCGCGACCTACGAGTTGTGGACGCAGATCGACCCGTCGCGGTCCGGCCTCGTCGTCGGAACAGCCACCGACATGGACGTCCGGTCGCTCGCCGCCGCCGAGCCTGACGAGAGCGGCGCCCTGCCGATCCAGGTCATCCTGAACGAGCGCCCGAACCTGACGCGTCTGGAGCGGATGATCGCGGCGGTCCAGGCCCTGGCGCTTGTGGGGCGGGTCGCCCGTCCGACCGTGACCTTCGGTCCTCCGCTCCAGGGCCGCAACGGCATCAACCTCGTCGTCGGCACCGCCTCCGAGATCGGCGGCATCGAAGGGGTCTCCGAACTCGGCCCGATCACCGGCCCCCGTCTCGCCATGTTGCCCACGCGGCCGAACACGCCGCCGACCCTGGTCGTGACCGGGGCCCGCGACGAGGACGTCCGCCAGGCGATCACCAACCTCGCCGTTCCGGCCGACGCCGGGACGCCGACCGGGCTCAAGGCCGTCCAGCTCTTCCGCGGCTACATGGTGCAGGGCGGCGAGAGTCTGACGCTCGACCGCCTCGGCGCGGCGTCCCGCGAATTCTCGGGCCGCCTGCTCCATGTCGGCTTCGACCTGCGCTTTCCCGGGGATTTCGTCCCGGCCGACTACGGCAAGGTCATGCTGCACCTGGCTGGGGCCTACGTGGCCGGACTGTCGTCGGACGCCCGCATCGTCATCGACATCAACGGGCGCAACGCGGCCAGCGTCCCGCTCCCCGACGGGCGCGGCGAGGTGTTCGACGACAGCGCCATTCCCCTGCCCTTCAGCTTGTGGCGTCCGGGGGTGAACCACGTCGAGATCTCGGCGCAGCTGCCGAACGCCGCTGACCAAGCCTGCGACACGCTTAGCCCGGCGGCCAAGCAGGCGCGCTTCCTGTTCCTCGACCGCTCACGGATCGAGATCCCGAGTTTCGCCCGGGCGGCGCGCAGTCCCGATCTCGCGGCGATCAAGGGCGGCGCCGTCCCGTTCGTGGTCCCGGGGCAGCACCCGCGCCTCGTGCTGCCGACACCGGACCGCGACAGCGCCGACGCCGCCGCGACCCTCGCCGCCCGACTGGCCATGGCCTCCGAGCGGGTCATCGACTTCGAGGTGGTCACCCAGCAGCAGGTCGCGCCCGACACGAGCCAGCTCGTGGTCGCGCCCGCCCGCGCCCTCGACCCGGCGCTGCTGGAAGCGGTCGGCTTCGATCCGCAGCAGGTCCAGCAGGTCTGGGAAGGCCGGGCCGACATGGTGGCCACGCCCGGCCAGTTCGGGCCCGAGGGCGTGCTCACCCTCGATCGCCTGCGTCGTAATCTGCCGATGCGCTGCGCCCTGCCCACCCTGATCCCGCAGATCCGCCCGGCCCCGCCCGCCCAGGCCCAGCCGGTTCAGGCGTCCCAGAGCGACGCGAACGCTGCGCCCTCCCCGCCATCGGCCCCGTCCTCCTCTTCGGACCGCGAGCTCATCGACCGCTGGGAGGCGTCGACGCGCGGCTCGCGCCAGATCTGGGCCGCCCTGGATTCCGTCTGGAACGAGATCACCGGCGCGGTGCGATCCCTGCGCCAGACGGTGACCGCGCAGGTGAAGCCGGACGAGACGGTCGAGGTCCCGGCCACGGCCTCGCTCCTCATCGCCGAGGGGCCGCCGGTCCAGTCGAGCAACACCGTGATCGTCACCGCGCCGAACGCGTCGCTCCTGAAGGCGTCCGTCTCCTGCCTCGTCGACCCCGTCGTCTGGGCGAAGCTGGGTGGTAGTGCCGCCTTCCTCGACGCCTCGAATGGCACGCTGGTGACGTCCCGCCCCGGACGGATCGAGCTGGTCGAGACCCAGCCGCGATCCCTGGCGAATCTGCGCCTCGTATCCGCGGCGTGGCTGTCGATCAACACGGAATACTACGTCGGCATGACCCTCGCGATGGCCCTCTGCCTCGGCCTTGCCACCACGAGCCTCGTGCGCAACGTCGGCAGGAAGAACTCATGAGCCGCCGCGACCGTGCTCCCCTCGCCGCGGCCCTCCTCGTCGCGACGATGCTGCCCGCGGCGGCGGCCTCGACGCAGGACGAGCTCGCCGTGCCTCCGAGTACCGCGCAACCGGGCACGCAGCCCGCCCAGACCGCCCAGGCGGCGAGCGCGGGCCTCGTCGGCAAGCTCGGCAACGACGCCGCGTGGCGAGCCTACCGTTCCCGGTTCATCACCGATCAGGGCCGTGTGGTCGATACCGCCAACGGTCAGATCAGCCACAGCGAGGGCCAGGGCTACGGCATGCTGCTCGCCGTGGCGGCGGGCGACAGGATCAGTTTCGAGCGGATCTGGGGTTGGACCCGGGCCAACCTGATGGTACGCGGCGACGAGTTGCTGGCGTGGCGCTGGTCGCCCGACAAGAGGCCGGCGGTGAGCGACATGAACAACGCCACCGACGGCGACATCCTCGTCGCCTGGGCGCTCACCGAGGCGGCCGAGGCCTGGAACGAGCCGAGCTACCGCACCGCCGCCCGTCGGATCGCCATCGAGTTCGGTCGCAAGACCATCCTATTCCGGGATCCGCACGGTGCGCTGCTGCTGCCCGCGGTCTCGGGCTTCTCGGCCCGCGAGCGCCCGGACGGTCCGCTGGTCAACCTCTCCTACTGGATCTTTCCCGCCTTCCCCCGACTCGCCCTCGTGGCGCCGGAATACGACTGGGCGGCCCTGACGCGCAGCGGCCTCGCACTCCTGCGGCAGTCGCGCTTCGGCCCGAGCAACCTGCCCACCGAGTGGATCTCCGCCAAGGACGCGCCGCGTCCCGCCACCGGATTCCCGCCACTGTTCTCCTACAACGCCATCCGCATCCCGCTCTACCTGGTCTGGGCGGGGCTGGTGCGGCCCGACGACCTCGCGCCGTTCCAGGCCCTGTGGTCCGGCTCGGATCGGGAAAGGCTGCCGATCGTCGACACCGGTGACGGGCGGAAGGTCGAGTGGCTCACCGAGGCCGGCTACATGGGGCTCTCGGCCCTGGTGGCCTGCGCCCTCGACGGCACGCCCTTTCCGGAAGATGCCCGGGGCGATATCGGCAACCAGAACTATTATCCGGCAACCCTGAGCCTCCTCGCCCTCACCGCGGCCCGCATGCGCTACCCGTCATGCCTGAAGTCCTGACTGGTTTTCCGCTGGCTCGACTCCGACCGGCCGCCCCCTGCCTCCTGGTGCTGGCGCTCGCCGCCTCGCCCGCCGCCGCGCAGGTCGACGCCCGATCCGGCCCCCCGCCGCAGAATACCCCTGCACCGGCGCGGTCCGAGCCGCGGATCGTCTACGGCGACGGGCCGCGCGCGCCGGCGATCCTGGCCGACCCGGCCACGTCTCGCACGAACGACATGGTCGACGAGAGCGCCCTGCGCTACTACGCCGCCCAGAAGCAGACGGCTCGGATGAAGGCCGAGATCGCCCGTCTCAAGCGGCTCTATCCGGGCTGGAACGAGCCGCCGGATCTCAACGCGCTGCAGCCGAGCCCGCCCGAGGAGGCGCCGCTCTGGGACCTCTTCACCGCGGGGCGCTTCGACGACCTGCGCGCGGCGATCGCCGCGCGCAGGTCGATCGACCCGGCGTGGCAGCCCTCCGAGGAACTGGCGCGGAAGCTCCGCCGGGCCGAGTTCCGGTCCCGGATGACGGCGCTCACCGGCAAGGATGCCGGCACGATCATCGACCTCTACCGGGCCGACCCCGGTGCCCTCGATCCGCTCGATGTCCAGAGCGTCTGGACGGTCGCCGACGCCCTGGGCGATTCCGGGTCGAGCGAGGAGGCGTTCGAGCTCTACAAGTCGATCCTCGACGGCAACGCCGATTCCGGCGTGCGCCTCGCCACCATCCAGAAGGCGATGGCGCATCTGCGGATGGCGCAGGCGGAACGCCTGATCGAGATGGGCCATCGCGGCGCGAACGGGACCTCGGAATTCGACGCGATCCGCCTCGACATCACGCGCGCGCGGATCGCCGCCTTCCTGCACGAGGAGAGTGCCGAGACCCCGACACAAGCCGACCTCGCGGCGTTCCAGACCGTCGCCCGCAAGAGCGGCGATCCCAGCCAGACCAGCCTCCTCGGCTGGTACGCCTACAAGCGCCGCCAGTTCCGCGAGGCGCTCGAATGGTTCAAGCAGGCGATCGCCCGCGGCGGCGACGCCATGGTCGCGCACGGGCTGGCCCTGACCCTGCGCCAGCTCGACATGCAGCGCGAGGCCGAGGAGGTCGCCTACGCCTGGCGCGATCGGTTCGTCGGCAACGAGTTGCTCTACATCGACATCCTGGAGCAGAAGCTGACGCTGCCCCGTCCCCCGGCGATCGAGCCCGCGCGGATTGCCCGCTACGCCCAGGTCGTGACGGCCTCCACCTCGGGCGAAGGCGCACAGGGGCTCGCGTGGTACGCCTACAATTCCTGCCAGTTCGACACGGCGCTGGAATGGTTTCAGCGGGCCGTCGCCTGGATGCCGAGCGAGGGTACCGTCTTCGGTTACGCGCTGACGCTTCAGCGCCTCAAGCGGCAGCGACCGTTCCTGGAGGTTGTGAACCGCTACGACGGCCTCTTCCCGAAGGTGGTCGATCTCCTGTTCCGCGAGACGACCGGCGGCTCGCCGCTGCCCTGCGACCCCGTGCCTGCCGCCGCGTCGCCCGCACCTGCGCGCCACGCCGCCCCCACGGCGCGGATCGAGAGCCCGCCGGCCAACCGGGTGCCGCGGCCGGATCTGCCGCCGGCCGCCGCCGACGCGAAGCCCGTCGCCGTCCAGCGCAACGAGTTCCCTCTGGCCGTCCCGATGGAGAACGCTCTGCGCTACCCGCCGCCGGCGCTTGCGCGGCTCCTCGCCGAACCCGTCCCCGCGGGGACCTACGTCAGGGAGCCGGCGACGCAGGCGCCGCCGCTGGTGGCGCGACGGGTGCCCGGCGCGGGGCCGATGCCCTACGAGCGGTTCGGCTACGCCCTGCTGCCGGATTATCGCGGCGTCGATAAGCCGGAATCCCTCTCGCCGCCCGCCGCGGGGACCCTGTGGCAGGATCAGCAGGCGGAGCGCAATCGCCCCGAGAATTCCGAGGCGAAGCGGTTTCTGACGCCCTCGCGCTCGGCTTACGACACCTCCACGGCGACCGATCGGACCACCCCGTGAGGCGCGTGGCGATCCTTCCGGCCCGGCTCTGCGCCCTGGCGTGGCTCCTGCTGCCCGTCGCGGCCCGCGCACAATCCGTCCCGGTCCTGTCGCTGCCGGGGGCCGGGGCCCTCACCGCGGTCGTCGAGACGCGCGAACGCGACGGTTTCGATCAGCGGCTGCGCTATGCCGGCGGGGACGGTCGCAACCACGCCGAGATCGCTCTGCGCCGGGAGACCGCCGACCTGCTCCTCGCCTTCCCGCCGCGGCTGGCCAAGCCCAGCGAGTTCGGGATCTCGGGGGAGATGGCCGTCCGGTTCCCAGGCCAGGCGATGACGGTGCGGCCGCCGCTGCGAAACGTCTACGGCCCGGTGGGAATCGCGCTGGGAGCCGACTGCCTCTACGCGTGGCAGTGGATCGAGGGCGGCCGCGGCGCCGCCACCGTCGGCGGGCAGCCACCCGCTTTGTTCCAGGCCGAACCGCTCGCGCGCCGCGCGATCTCCCTGCGGATCAGGCTGTGCCGCACCGCCGAGGCGAGCCTCGGTGACCTCGTGCGCGCGGTGGAGGGCTTGCGGATCGCCCTGCCGGGCACGAGCCCGCCTCCCGGCGTCGTGCGCGTGCGGCCGCGTCGGGCCGTGCCCCCGGCGATAGCCCGCCGCCCGAGCCGGCCGGCCGCCGCCAAGGTGCGGGCGGTCGAGACTCCGTCTCTCCAGACGCCCGTNCCGCAGACGCCGGTCGCCCCGCCTGTCGCGCCCCCCGTCGCGCCGCCGCCGAGCGCCGCGGCCGCTGCGCCGGATCAGAAGCGCTACATCGTGCCGCCGACCCCGCAGACCCCTCCGCCGGTCGTGCCGGAGGCGGGCAGCCAGCGCTACATCACGGAAGGGAGCGGCAGCGGGACCGCGCCCAAGCCGGCCCCGGGGCAGGCACCCGGCGAAACCTTCTTCCGCGACCTGCCGCCGGAAGCCTATCGGCCGCCGAACTGAGGTCCGGCCACGGCGGACCGCTCGCGAACTTCTCCGTCAGAGCACGAAACGCCCCAGCTCGTTTGCCGGGAAGGTACGGAAGCGCCGGTATCCGCTCTGCACCGCCTGGGCCAGGGACGCGATGCCGTCGAGATCGCCCGCGTCGGCCCTGCGCGAATCCTCCTCGGTCAGGACGAGGCCCACCGTGATCGAGACCGCGCTGATCGCGACCGGCACGGCGAGGACGTGTCGGCCGGTCAGCCCGTCGGACGCGACGACATCGACCGCGTAGAGGCTGAACCGGTAGGCGCACTCCGCGATCAGCGTCCGCTCCGCGGCCATGACGTAGTGCGGCTCCTCGCCCGGAAGCCGACGATATCGGGACTTGTCCGACGCCATAGTTCCACCGCGCGGTGAGGCCTGACACTTCCAGGCAATCGGCGGGGGCTCGGCCTCCGCCGGGTCCGCGATCCGGGGATCAGGCGGCGATGCGCTCCGGCTTGTCGCGGCCCTGCTCCGCATCAGGCTCTGCGCGGCCTTGGCTGGCGCGGAAATGGTCGAGGAGGCTGTCGCCGAGTCCGTCGAGCACGAGGTCAGTCGCGGCCTGAACCTCGGGGTCCAGTTCCTCCGGGCGGTACCAGGCCAGGATCTGCTCGGGCAGCGCGTCGAGGATCGCGCCGACCGGGTTGAGCGGCTCAGCCTCCACCTGCTCGTCCGCGGATACGTCGAGCGCGACGACGCGCGGGGCCGCCGTGTCCGCCACCTCCGCGAAGGCGGTCCGGCGCTGGCTTTCCAGGGCGGCGCGCCACGCGGCGTCGGCGGCCTCAGCCTCGCGGCGGACGGATTCGCGGGCCGCCGCCTGGGCCGCGATGGCGCGCGCCACCTCGCGGGCCTCGTCGCGGGCCGCCTCGGCCTCGTAGCGGTTGAGCAGCGTGATCACCGGATGCATGTCGGGATCCGAGAGGTCGCCACACGCCGCGATGGCGGATTCGATGAGGTGCCGCGACAGGCCCGCGCCGGGAACCGCCCCGCGGGCGAGCTCCTGCCACGCGGAGAGCGCCGCCTGCATCGCCGGCAGGAGCGCGTCGGGCAGCCCGGCGCGGTCGTGCAGGTCCGCGAACAGGCGCGGGTCGCGCAGGGCGCGGGCGATGCCGGCATGATCCTGCCCCGACAGGTCGGCCAGGGCCGCGAGGGCGAAGTCCATCCGTCCGGAGAGGACGGCGCGCAGGATCAGTCCGGCGGTCAGCTGGCGGGTCGCGCGCAGGTGCGTCACCAGCCGCGTCACGGCGGCCGCGCCGAAGCCCTCGCAGGCCTGGAGCGCCACGCGCTCGCCGGCCTCGCGGCTCATCCGGTCGCAGCGCTCGGCGCCGAGCCAGCCGCGGTCGGTGACGAAGTTTGTGAGCGCCTGCGCCACCGCGATTCCGAGGGCGTGGCGCACCTCCGGCGGCAGGTCGGCCCGGGCGAGGAGCGCCTCGCGCAGGGCGGCCTCGTCGCCCCGGCGCTCGATCATGCGCAGCATCCGGCCGGCGGTGATCTTCGCCGTCGGATTGGCCGCGAGCACGACCAGCGTCGGGGTCTCACCGATCTCGGAGAGCGCGCCCGCGACCGCGTGAGAGAGGTGGTGCCGGGCCGCGATCACCGCGCGGGTGGCCTCGTCGCCGAGGGCGGCCGCGTCGACGAGATCGGCATCGGTGAGGACCGGGGAGCGGGCGAGCACCGGCCGCGCCACCTCGGGGACGTCGCAGGACAGAGCGACGACGAGCGGTCGCGGTGTCCGCGCCGAGGCGGCGCAGGTCTCGGCGAGGGCCCGGCGCACCAGGGGCGACGGGTCGTCGAGGAGCGCGAGCAGCGCGGTCTTGGCCTCCCAGGCCGCGTCGGCCCCGAGATCGCCGTACAGGTAGGTCCGGGCCAGCGTGGCGGTCGCCTCGGCCCGGCGTTCGGCCGAGGCGTCCTGCGTCCAGGCCAGAAACTCGCGGATGATCATCGACCGCTCCGGGGGGCGAACAGGCTGGTCCTGCCGCTCGACGAGGCCGCTGCGGCCGCGAGTTCCGCGGGTCGGCGGGGCGGCAGCGGCGGATTGAGGAGGGCGGCGCCGGCCGGCGTCGCCGCCGGTTCGGCGAGAGCGCCCGTGACGGTCGGCTCCGCGGCGGCCATCGCCCCCGTCCCAGGACGGCCTGTAACCGATGCGGCCGCGCGTCACCCGCGCGCTCGGCCAGTAGCCAGCCTGTCTTGCGTTCGACGCCGGATAGGAGCCCGTCGAGATAGTGCCCGATCGACGTTCGCAACTCGCGCCGCCGCACGCACAGCCCAACGCGATCCTTCAACGATGCGAGCTCCCGCTCCCAGGCCAACAGCGAACCAGACCAAGACGCCACCGACATCGCCAAGCCTCCGCTCTCGCAGACGGCCAGCGGACCACATCACGCCTTGATACGCAACTGTAGTACTAAATGACAGACCCGCTCCCGGCTTTCCGAGTCGGGAGCGGGCACGTTATGGACCGGAGGGCGACTGAGGTGGTGAGCTTGCTCACCCAATCGAAGCGGCGAACCACGGATCGCTCACGCACGTACCCGAGCGCTGAGCCTGTCCTATCCGTGGCGGCCTCCGGATCCGCTGGAAGCTGGGTAGACGGCCGGCCAGCAGGTGCTGTGCCTCGACTGGATTGAGCGCTGCATTCCGCTGATCTAGACGCTGTCCCAGAAAGGCTGTGAGTCAAGCCTACGCCAGCGATATCTTATGCTGCGTCCCGAAGTGGACGAAGGCCTCGACAGGCCTCAACTATGTGCTCGCCGGATCGCGCTGATCGATGTTTACGCCGCCGCCCAAGAAGTGAACCGTGCCGGTGCATGAAGGCTGCTCCTGGCCGTGACCGGCAGGTATTCAGGCTTCGCCGAGATCAGCGAGCGTGAGAATGACCGGAGTGGCGCGGCGGCGGGATGAGCCGAATGCTTGGGTCTGTCGAGGGTGGGTGACCACGGGTCCGCGAGGCGCTCCGCCACGTTTCGGAGTTGATCGGCGACTTCCGCCCCATCCAAGCTGGCCGCTCTGCGCCCAATCCGGCCGTTTATGCGCGTTCAGCGATGGCTTCAAAGCGGACATCAACCGGGCATTCGATTGAATGGACACAGATGGTTGGTAGGCACCGCGCCGCCGTCCTATGCTCAGAATGAGGTGGACACAGTTGGAAATTCAATTGATCCCTGCATTTTTGCGATACAAAATGCCATCATCGGACAATTGATTTAAAGTTTATTAAATTAGAACATGAAGAATTTTTGAATTTGGCAATGAAGATGAAAGATATTTGGAAATCGGGTGAGAACTAATTGCACCCAACGCTACCACAGAGCGAACTAGTCGAATTAAGCGACGGCGATGTTACCGCAGCGCCACGCAATACGTTGAGGGAATTTTTGGCTTCTTCGTTGTCGGGCTTCAGTCGAAGAACCTCTTCGTAATCTCGGATTGCTGCCTGCGTGTTCCCAAGAGTGATGTTCGCTTTCGCCCCGTGGATGAGCGTATTCGAGAAGGCCGGCCGCATCGCCAGCGCACGGTTGAAGTCGGCGATCGCCGCAGTCGGATTCTGCAGGCCGGCATAGGCGACCCCGCGATTATGGAAGGCGTAGGGGTACTGATCGTCCGCCCGAATGGCGCTGTTGCAATCCGTCAGGGCGTCGGCAAACGCACCCCGGTCGATGTTCGCCCAGCACCGTCCATCGAGTGCGATGGCGCGCTGCCGCGGCGTCCGAGCCTCGGCCAGGAGGCGGCTGCATCCGCCGATGCACATCTCCGGGCTCCCGGACCGACAATCCTGAGCGGCATCAGCCAGAGCGGGTGAATTCGGGATCGCCATCGACGCGATCAGGCCGGCGTTGACCCATGCAATGAGGGCGAGCAAGGGTGAGGTAGTAGCGCCGTGAAGCTGCATCGGCCCGTCGCTATCGCTGACCTCGAAGGTGAGTCGTGGGGCATGATTGAGAGTGACTTGGTCGTTTACCTTGCGGATGATCGCGGCGAACTTGCTGGCCGTCTTGAAGCTGCAATCACCGTCGGTCGCACAACGCAACAGAGCGCGCGCTTCAGAGCGACTGGCGCCTCTGTATTTCGTCAAGCAGCGTGTTCACGCGGACATGCTGTTTACCCGCTCAAACGGCAGAGTCGCACGTCCGCGGGTGGTGCAGCATTGATAGCACCTGCGCCGCGCCCTCCTCAGGTGTGATGAATGAAGTGTCGAGCAGCGGCACCTTCAACTCGTCCGCAAGGGTCCGGTAGCTAGCGACCCGGGTTTCCGTCATCTGCTCGGACGGGTTGGGAACGCCGCGGGCGACCATGCGGGCAATGGTGGTGGGGCGATCGGCCCAGCACATCACCGTGAACGGGCGCGGCTCCCAGCCTTGTCGGAAGGTCGGCGACAGGAGCTGCGAGGCCGTGAACCAATGTCGATCGAACACGACCGGTCCAGCCGGCGCATTGGCGATCGCCGCCGCCACGGCCGTGTGCGCCACATCGTCGGCGAGGGTGTGCTGCCCTGTTCGAGCGAGATGAACCAGGATTGCGCCGACCTGACCGCTGAACGGATTGAGCACCGTCGCGCCGAGCGCCTCGGCGACGTGCCTCGCGATGCTCGACTTGCCGGAGCCGTCGAGCCCGTCGACCGCGAGCGCGATCCGCGATGCCTGGGCCGCCTTCTGCTGCGCCCGCGTCAGGTTCGAGGGGTAGATCCGGCCTTCTCGCCGACCGTGCTCGAGGTAGTGCAGCTGCCCCTGCCACGCGTGCTCGAACAGCGCCGCGAGGTCCGGATGCAGCCGGATATAGCCGAGCGCGTCGAAGTCGTCCGGCAGAGACCCGTCCCGGCTCGCGAGGTCGGTCAGGCGCAGCACGATCTCGTGGGACGGCGTCCCGGACGGGCGCGCCGCCGAGGCTCGGCCCGCGCGCAGTGCGACCGCCTCTCCGACTGCGGCGAGCAGCCCGTCCGCGTAGATGTCCCAGTCGAGCGCTCGAATCCGTGCCCGTCCCGCCTCGGCGCGGGCCGCGGCGGCGGCCGGATCGGTGACAATTCGGTCCGTGGCTTCCGCGATAGCTGCACCGATTACCGCGTCCGGACCGTCCGGCACCACCAGGGCGGTGACTGCGTCCTCGGCGAAAGCCAGCGTGCCGTGCACAGTCGTGACGAGCGGCGTACCGCAGGCCATCGCTTCCGCGGCCGGGTTGCACCAGCCGGCATGCGCCTCCGCACTGCAGAACGCGTCGAGCCCATAGTACCATGAGGGTAGGTCGGCCTCGGCCAGCGGCCCGTGCACGACCAAGCGACCCGAAGCCACTAGATCGGCGCGCGCGCCCACGAGTCCCCAGTCCGGCCGTCCGAACCAGTGCAGGGCCCACGCGTCGCCTAGCCCGTCGATGGCGGCGAGCTGCGCGGCGGGGCGCTTGTTGGCGATGCCGCCGAGCCGGTGTCGCGCGCCGCGCGCGGGCCGCGAGACGGGCGGCGCGAACAGGCCGGTATCGACCGCACCGACAAGGCGCCGCCACGGCGTGCCGATGGCGTCGAGGGCCGCATCGTCCCAGTGGTCATTGTTCGCCACGACGAGGTCCGGCGCAAAGGTCCGCGTGACGCGTGCATAGGCGTCCCGGCGTGCCGGAGCGTTGAGGAAGTGCTGGATCCGCGCCCCGAAATTTGGGGCCCGCAAGTCCGCGAAGCCTTCGATCGTGGCATCCGGGAATCCGCCGCCCGGAACCATGACGGCGTCCCAGCTCTCGCGCGCGGCTTCGTCGAGGTGCAGGACGCGGTGCCGCGTCTCGAAGCCGTCCTCACCCATGCCGAGAGCGAGGAAGGCGAACGCGTGTCCGCGACGCGCGAGCACGCGTCCGACCCTTTCGAATCGCAGCAGTCCGCCCGTGAGCGCGAGGTGGTCACAGGCCACGAGCAGTCGCATCACGGGGTTCCTTTGAGCAGGCGCAGGAGGCGCAGCGGCAAGCGGCCCCGGAGGCCGAAATGGGTGCGGCGGGCGTCAAGCGCGTCCTGAAGATGGTCGCGCGCGCGGTGCAGTTCGGCGGCGTGGGCGATCACGCGGTCCGTGCGGCGGGCGCTCTCGCGTTCGGTGTCCGCATGCGCGGCGGCGTCGACGGCACGCGCGGCACGCAGGGCCGCGTTCTCCTCGCGCAGCCGGGCGATCTCCGCGGACGCCTCCGCGAGCGCCGCGCGCGGATCTGCGCCAACCCGGCCCAGACCGACGACCGGAAGCCGCGTCGCCGCCGCCCAGCCCAGACCGCGCTCGATCACATGGTCGCTGACGATCGACTGGAACCGGCCCTCCCGGGCCAGCCGGTCGGCGAGCTGCGCGTCGTCTAGGGCGAGTCCGAGCCTCGGTAACAGGGCGCGCAGCGCGTCCAGCAGGGTCAGGCCGGCCGCTCCGCCGGGCCGCCAGTCCGGCGCATCGGTCAGCGCGTTGACGAGGCCGCGCACGGCGAGATGACCCGCGTCCAGAGGGACGCCGAGGTCCCATTCCAGGTCTATGAACGTGCCCTCCGGGCCCAAGACGAGGTTCTTCGGGATGGCATCGAGCGCCCGTGCCGGCAGGATCGTGTTCGGTCCCAGCGGCGCGCCGTCCGCGAAGCCGCGTGAGACCGCCTCCAGCCAGGTCCCGGCCCAGGCTGAGACCGCGTCCGGGCACCAGCCCTCCCGCGCCAGCCGCGCCTCGAGGTCCGCCGCCCAGAGGGGCCCCGGCACGTAGGTCTCCGAAGGCAACAGGTTCGTCACCCCTGCGACCGCGGCGGGAAGATCGGGGTTCACGCGGGCGCGGCGCACCGCAATCCGCGACCCGGCCTCCGCGAAGGTCACCAGACGCTCGAATTCCGGGCGGCGGCGCAGTCCGACGTGGATCGCCAGCCGGTCATCCGGCGGCAGCGGCGCTTCCGACGCCGCAACCGCGAAGGCCGGCGCCAGATCACCGGTGAGCCCCAGATCCGCCACCGGCGCCCAGGCGCGCCGCGGCGAGAACAGCGCGCCCGCGCTGGCTGCGGAATCCGGGCCGGCCGCGCCGATAGCGAGCATCCCGGGGTCGAACCCACCTGGCCGCGCCAAGCCTCGCTCGGCGATGAGGCTCAGGGGCCGCCCCTGATCCGGGAACGGGAACCACCAATCCTGATGGACCAAGCCGCGGGCCCGCAGGGACTGCTTCAGCCCTGCCCGCGTCGGCAGTCGGGCGCCGTCGGATCGGGGACGCCCTTCTAGGCTCGGGAAGCCGCGCTCTCCCACCGTCTCGGACCCCGCGGCGAGGCCGTGGAGCGACAGGGCGTTGGCGATCACGAGGATCAGCCGCCCGCCGGGCCGCAGCCGCTCCTGGGCCCAGACGATCGTCGCGTCGAGCGCGCACCCACCTCCGTCGTCGCGATGCGACAGAAGACCCAGAAGGACGACGGCATCGAACCGCGTCGAGGCCGGCAGGTCGGCGCCGTCCGCCGTGGTGAACACCTTGGCGGCGGGAGCCCAGCGCGCCCTGCTTTCCGCGTTGGGCCTCGGTCCCAACAGCAGTAGGCTGCCGGTCAACCACGGCAGGAAAGGGTGCAGCACCTCCGCGCACGGCTCACCCGGTGGGGTCGGCGCGCCTATTGCCAGTTTTTCCCGTTCCATACTTCCTGATTGCCAACAGTAAATTGTCCGGATTTTCCCGTACGACATGGGGCTGGGGGAAATTAAGATCCGGAATGGACACGCGACAGTTGCGTGTCTACTTACAATTGGCGTTAACCTGCAAACAAAACTGGCATATTTCGCCGAGGTCAATAGGGATGAATTTCGTCAGCGCGATCTCGTTGGCCGGGCCGCACGTGCTGGTCACGAGCACATTCCCCGATGCGCTCAACAGAAATCCCGGGATCCGGAGCGATCTCGCCGAGGGCTTCGGCGAACTGCTCGGCGCCGAGCGGGTCATGCAGACGCCTCTGGAGCTCGCGGTCGCGGCAATCCGTGCGTCCCGCCCGGATGTCGTGGTCGCGGTCGGAAGTCTCGTGCCCGATCTGGCGGATCTGCGCGCGCTTCGCCGGGCGGTGGACGCCGTCGGCGGCGTGCTGATCTTCTGGCTGACCGATGACCCTTACGAGTTCGACTACGCCTTCAAGGCGGAACTCTACGCCGACATCGTCGTGAGCAACGATTCCTGGGCGGCGCAGCACTACCGTCATCCCGATGTCCATCACCTGCCGCTGGCGGCCGCGCCCAACCGGCACTTCCGGCCGATCCTCCCGGTCGCGGAGCGGGAGACCGTCCTGTTCTTCTGCGGCGTCGCCTACCCGAACCGCATCGCCCTGATGCGTCGAATCGACGATCTCCTGTGCCGCCACGTCGTGGAGATCCTGGGCGCCGGGTGGCCGGACACGCTCCGGTGCGCGGTGAACCGTCGCCTCACGCCGGCGCAGATGGCCGACTACGCCGCGGCGGCTCGGCTGACGCTCAATATCGGCCGCGACCTCGACGTGGCCAATCGCCGGCTGTCGCTCCCGCAAGCGACGCCGGGGCCCCGGACTTTCGAGGTCGCTCTGTCGGGCTCTGCGCAGGCGTTCTTCGTGACCGGCCTGGAAATCTGCGAGCATTTCGAGCCGGATACGGAAATCCTTCTGGTCGACGGGGCGGTCGATATCGCGCGCGCCATCGAGCGGTCGCTCGACGAGCCCGCCGCCATCGAGGCGATCGCGCGCCGGGCGCAGGCGCGGGCTCTACGCGAGCACACCTACCGGCATCGGGCGGCCCGCCTGCTCGACCTGAGCCGCCTGACGGTCACGGCCTGATCACGTCGCCGCTGAGACAGACCCGACCGACAATGTCCGACCTGTCGATCCTGTTGCTGGACACCGAGCCGCAGACGCACAATCGCTACCTCGTGCTCGCCATCGCGGACGCGCTGCGGCGCCATCCGACGGTCGGCCGGATCCATGTCGGCGGGCACGGCGACGCGCTGGCCACCTTCGTCGAGCAGGGCCTCGACACGCTGATCGCTTTCGGCGGCGCCCGCGCGCACGCGCCCCTGGTCGGGCGGCTCGCGAGGCTCGCCCGCACCAGCGTGCTCTGGACCACGGAGGATCCGTACGAGCGCGAGGCCAACGTGCGCGGGTCGGCGGCCTTCGATCTGGTCTTCACCAACGACCGGGCCACGGTCCCGGCCTACGGAGGTCGTGCGCACCACCTCGCGCTCGGCGCCTCGTCGCTTTTCCACGATCTGGCGGTGATCGAGGACGACGCGCGCTACCGCTACGATCTCCTCTTCATCGGAACCGCGTGGCCGAACCGGGTCGCGACCCTGAACGCGCTGTCGGCGAGGCTGCCGCGGGACGTGAAATTCAAGCTGGCACTGCCGTGGAACGAGCATATCGGCCCGCCCGAGTTCGAGGACGAGGCGCTCGTCACGGACTGGCGCTGCGGGAACCGCGACTTCGCTCTTCTGGCGAACCGCAGTCGCGTCGTGCTGACCCTACCTCGGATCTTCTCGTCGGCCCGGGCCGATCAGGCGACCGGCTCGACGCCGCCGCCGCGGCTGTTCGAGACCGCGCTCGCCGGCGGCTGCCAGGTCGTCGTCTCGCCCGAGCCGGAGACGGCCGCGTACTACGCGCCCGGCGCCGAGATCGCGCTGTGCGGCGACGAGGCCGGTGCGGTCGAGGCGGTCCTCGCGGCCCTGACCGACCCGGAGGCCCGCATCGCGCGCGCGCGCGCCGCGCAGGCGCGGACCCGCGCCGAGCACCTCTACGACCACCGCGTGGCGACCATCCTGGACGCGGTGAGCGACCATCGACAGACGCAGACGCGTCGGCCGTACCGGGCGGAGACCGCGATCCGCACGGTCCTGATGCTCACCCACAACCGGATGGGGCATCGCCCCGGGGGCGGCGTCGAGGTCTATCAGGAACTGCTGACCGAACTCGGCGAGCCGTACCGGGTCTTGTTCCTGTTCCCCGTCTTCGGCGACGGGCGCTGGTCGCTGCGGCTCGAGGGTCCCGGGATCGCGGAGAGCTTCGCCTGCGGCGCCGTCACGCCGCCGCTCTCAACGGACCCGTTCGTGGAGGGACTCTTCCAGCGATTGCTGTTCGAGCATCAGGTCGACCTCCTCCACATCCATCATCTGATGCACGTCCCGCTGTCCCTGCCGCTCATCGCGCGGGCCTGCGGCATACCCACCGTCTATCACCTGCACGACCACTTCCTGATCTGCGAGCGCTGGCTGCTGCTCGATCACACCGGCCGGTACTGCGACGTCGTCAAACGCGGCGCGGACCAGTGTGACGCCTGCCTGGTCTCGGGCAACAACTATCCGCCCGGCTCGAAGGCGCGCCGCGACGGCATGATGACCCTGGTGACCGATGCGATCGACGCGTTCGTCACGAGCACACCGGAGACGGCGCGGTACCTTAGGCGCTACTTCCCGGCCATTCCCGCGGAGCGGATCGTCGCGATTCCGATGGTGGCGCCGACCGCCGCGCCCGCCGAGGCGCGGTCGGTCGCTCGGCGCAAGCGTGACGGCGATCGGCTGACCGTGGCGATCCTCGGCAACCTCGCGGCCCACAAGGGCGGGCAGCAGGCGATCAATCTGATCCGCAGCTGTGAGGCCTATCCCATCCACTTCAAGGTGATCGGCCGGATCGACGACCATTACCGCGACGCGGTCGCGGGCTTCGGACCTGATCAGGTCAGCGTCACCGGCGCCTACGAGCAGCACGCGATCGGCGTCCTGCTGGCCGGGTGCGATGTCTCGCTGCACCTCTCGACCTGGCCCGAGACGTTCGTGATCGCGCTGACCGAAGCGTGGCAGGCGGGCCTCGTCCCCATCGTCGCCGATATCGGCGCCCTCGCCGAGCGCGTCGAGGATGGGATCGATGGATTCAAGGTGCCGCCTGACGACGCCGGCGCCGTCCGCACGCGTCTCATCGGCCTGCACTACGATCGCGCACGCCTGGGCCGGATGCAGGCCCTCATCGGCCGCAAATCTTTTCCCGACGTCGACAGCCACCTCGCGTCGGTGCGCGCTCTCTACGAGCGCCTGATCGAAGCGCGGCCCCTCCATCACGGACGGGTACCCAGCCACCTGCGGCACGGGTTCGACCTCCGGCTCGAGACCTTGGGGGTGCGGACGAATGCAGCCTCTTGGACCAGCACCGCGATCCAGTGGGACGAGGCCGCCCACGCTCCGGACGCACCGTCCGCCGCGACGGCGGGCGCACGAGCGCGCCCGGTGGCGGAGCTGCCCGACGAAGTCCGGCGCCTGATATCGAGGCCGATCCGGCGCAGCGAGTGCGGCTGCCGCCTCGACGTGCTGCGCACGGACGAGCGGCTCAACCGAAGTCTGGATCTCTCGTCGGTGGTCGCGCGGGCCTCCGTGTTCCTGCGCGGGTGGCTACACGTCTCGGGACCGGCGCCGAAGGCGATCTACCTGCGGCTGACGGGCCGAAGCGGGACATCGTGGGTCGCCCTTCAGAGTGATCTGCGTCCGGACGTGGCCACGTGGTATGGAGAACCCGCCGCAGCGACGTCCGGCTACTGCGGCCAGGTCGACATTTCCGGACTCGAGTTCGGGCGCTATGCCCTCGCGATCGCACAGGTCGCCGGCAGTCAGTTGCGTGTCCTCGACGAGATCGCATCAGTCTTCATCGCGCCCGACACCGGAGATCCGACGCGCTTCATTCCTGAGCCTCGCAAATTCATCACCGGACCGCCGCAGAGCGTCAGCCTGCGCCACAGCCTGTCAGAAGACGCGGATGCGATCACGGTCTCGTCGGGGCAGCTCTGGGCTGCCGAAGTCGAATTCTTGGCCGCGTCTCACAAGCTGCCGAAGGACATTTTTGCAATAATTCGGACCTCGGACGATCAGGCGTGGCGTGCCCCCGTCCTAAAGGTCGATGAGCGCACAGTGCGCATCACAGCTTCCTTTCCCGACGTCGATCCGAGCCACTGCACCGTCTCGCTGGCTGAGCCGCACGGCAAAAGCCTGCGGACGCTGGCAACCTTGTTCCGAACCCAGATCACCGCCGCTTCATGACGCGGCCCGCCAATAACCAGGGCTCGTCGGAGGCTGATGTTTAGATAGCGCACGGCGCAATTGATCTCGGCAGGCATTCGCATGTGTTGGCGCTCGGTCGCATCATCCCCATAGTAGCAGCAATCCGAGGTCCGCTTTTGAGATCCGCACGGTCGCGCGCGAACGACTGCGATGGGTCGGAAGGAGTTCGTCCGCTTTTGCAGCCGAACTTCTCCGAACTGGACCAGCCGCTAACGGCCAGCTTACGTCAGGCCGGATCGCCATCGCGCGCAAGACCGGACGTTCGGTTTGGCGCCCATTTCGGCGATTCAGCTGACTGTGGCGACTTCCCGTAAGCGGACGTTGCAAGCTACGATCAGCCAATAGCGCTGCGCGGTGTGCTTCAGGCCGCAAGCACGCGGTCTGAGTCGGATCGCGGGTGCGGGGCGGCCTGATGGATCGACTCCGGGACGGTAAGGGGCTGCGCGGATGTCGGTCAGCAGGGTGAACCTCGTGGACGCGGGCTCGCCGGAGGCGCTCGTCAAACGCATCCTACAGGCCGAGCCGAACCTTCCGGTGCCCGTGCCGATCCAAGAGCTGCGCGCACGACTCGGCATCCTCCGGATCGAGGACCTCGACACCGACGAGTTCGAGGGTGGCCTCGTTACCGACGCGAAGCGATCTGAAGGCACCATCCTCGCCAAGCGCGGGGGCGAACCGCGTCGCCGCTTCACGATCGCACATCAACTCGGCCACTTCCTGATGGCGCAGCACGTCCCGGATCAGCCCGGGCGGTTCCCGTGCAAGAGCTCTGACCTGCTCCGCGTCACAGCGAAGGAGGGCGATCAGCGGCAACGCAGGGAGGTCGAGGCCAACCGCTTCGCCACCCTCCTGCTGATGCCTCCGCACCTGCTGCGGGGAGCGATGGCGGCCTTTCGGGAGCCGGATCTGGAGCACGTTCTTGTGCTCGCGCGCGACTTCGCGGTCGGCAAGGAGGCGGCGGGTCGGGCCTACGTACAATACCATCCCGAGCGGATCGCCATCGTCGTGGCGGGCAACGGCCGGGTGCAGCGGTGCTACCGGAGCCTCTCCTTTCCCGCCATCATCTGCGCGGTCGGCAGCCCAGTCCCGACAGGCTCGCTCTTTCACAGCAGCCCACATCGGCCGAACATCGTGAGCGACACCGCCGCGTGCAGTCCCGATCTCTGGATCGATGTGAAGCGCGACCTCCGCGCGCCGGACCTCTATGAGCAGGTGTACCGTCAGCAGAAAGGCTTTGTGATGATCCTGCTGCGTCTGGACGCTGTCCCGGAGGAGAGCGCTGAGGAGCGCAGGCTGAATGAGGGCTGGCGTCACCGCTTCCACTCGGGGCGACGGTAGGCAAGATCCGGCTCTGACGGAACAGCCGTGACGGCCCTAACCTGCTGCTTCGTCAGAGCGGGCCGTACCGCCGTCCCGTTGCTGATCCGGCGCACTCCCGAGGTCGGTAGGGGAGCAATGAGGTCATGAATGGCGGGAACTGACGACAGCCTTCGGCCGCTCCTCAACCAGGCCGCGTCAGAGCAAGCGTTCCTCGAACGTGTCGGCCTCACCGAGGACGCCGAGCTGAACGCGACGGGCAGCGCGCCTGCGACGTCTCCTGCCGTGTCGTTGATGATCACGAACCGTCAGCGGGCGGCGCTTCGTGAGCTTGGCTTTTCCGAAGAAGCCATTCGGCAGATGACGCCCGCCGAGGCGCATGGGAAGCTGGGATTGGCCTAGCCGCCGCCCCCACAGTGCATATTAAGCGCTTCGAGGCGCCTGCCGACCTCATCCAAGAAGGGGCGTACGCTCACCATCTGCCTCCTCCGCCGCCGATAACCGCCGACAGCCGAGCGCTCGTATATTGGGGATGGTGGCACCAAAACCGGCGAAAAGGCAGGATCGACCCTGGATTTTGTTCCTGTTTTGTTCTAAATGGCCTCACGGATCGAGCCCCTGTTCAACCCCTCGGTTGCTCCGAGCTACCCCGTGTCATGGCCGATACCGAAATCCCGCCACTCAGTCCCGACGACGCCAAGCTGATCCGCAATGAGCGGGCGAAGCTGACGGCGATGTGGGTCAACGGGGTCGCAGTCGCCTCCGTGGCTGTCGGCGGCATCTCCCCGTCAGTGGCAATCTTCTCGGGCACCGCCAGCGCGCTTACGGCCAGCGCTCTCCTGGTTGGTTGGAGTCTCCTGGCAGGTATACTACATCTGGTGGCTAGACGCCTGCTCGGAGCCCTGCGCGCGTGAGCCTGACGCTCGCACAGATGGTTGTTCTTTTTCTCGGCCCGCTCGTCCTGGCGACGATGGTCGCCGTCGTCCTGTGGCTGACGCATGAGAGAGAATCCGACCGCCTCAAGCGCGCTGAAGCGGATCGCGCAATTTGGCTCAAATATCAACACGAGCGAAAATTGCCTGGAGAGTAGTTTCTCTCCCTGTCTGTTGGTCCGCCAACGTATTAAATTGATCATCATCCGATTTCGTCAACACAGCGAGTTTGTCTTGGCGGTTGATGTAGCTTTCGCGAGGAGTTGTGAGGATTTCTCTTGCGTGGCTCAGCCCGGGTGCGGTCCCATCCGGCGGCGGTCATGCTTGATGGCGAACACATGACTGCAGAGGTTCGCCACCCAGCTCCTCCCCTCAACCGTGAGATCGAGAAAGCGAATCGCGTCCCCGATGACCGGTTCGATCTTGCCCCAGAAGAACGCCGGGTCTCGCTCCGCGAGGTCCGCCGGGTTCGCATAGCCGAGCTGGTCAGCCAAGCCGACCTCGGCGAACTCGTGGAACAGCGCATTCAGTTTACGAGGGTAGAGCGGATCGCCAAGTTGCCCGATCAGGTCAGCCGCACGCATCAAGCCGGCTTCGGTCCCGGTTTCCCGGTGCTCGTCGTCCGCAGGCACGGGGAAGCAGGTCAACTCGATGGCGCGGATCACCCGCTGCGCATCGACGAGGTCATTCGTGCCGAAGCGCTCCTGCACTGCCAGCTTCGAGCGCTCGATGTGATAAGGTGCCAGCGCTGCATCGGACGCGCCTCGTGGCAGACCGATGGTGGTGCCCTCCGCTTCGATGACGAAGGCGTTCGCCCGGTCGCCTGAGCAGACACCACGCACGTAGCCGATGTCATGGTACAGGGCCGCCAGGATCATGTGCAGCCAATCCTCCGGCGTGATGCCCTTGTCGAGGAACCGGCCGCGCAGGATGTCCTGAGCGACGAGGGTGACGAGAGCGGTGTGGTCGCCGTCATGGTAGAGTGCATCGCTGCCGACGATCCGCTCGATGGTGAGACGTGCGGACGCCTCGATCACCTCGGCAAAACGTGGCTCGCGACTGCCGAAGGTGCGCTGATAGATTAGAGCGATGTGCTCGCCGAGCGCGTCGGCCAGCATCTTCGTCACATCGAACATGACCGGTATCCCGCACATCGAGCAAACGCCGCTTTTGGCTGTCGTGTCGGTCTGCCTCATGACATCAAGTGAGCGGCAACCCATATCGGGAACTCGCCCTCTGAGCGTCGAGGCATCAAGCTCCAGGTAGGCTCGTATGATTCCACAGCCGCTGTAGCCGCGCTCGCTCTCTAGCTCAGCCAATATCATTAAGCGCCGTTTCCGCCGCCTCAATCGGAGGCCGAAGCACCAGTCAGGCTAGGCCGCCGTTGCGGTTCCTCGCATCCCTTTGCCCGCCTCACCGTCAGGTCGATTGAGATTCTTCCCAGATCACGTGAAACCAAACCCATAGGATTCCCCATGGCCGGCCTTAAAGACAAACGTGGCTTCATCGACAAGGACCGACTTGATCTGTCGGAACGCAAGGCTGTCGAGTTTTGGATGAAGCGCTGGGGCGTCACGCAGGACCAGCTCACGGCGGCGCATCGGAAGGTCGGTCGAATGACCAAGGATATCGCCGCCGAGTTGGGCAAAAAGCGTTAGGGGCGCGCTCGCCACAACAGGATAGCTCCTCAGGGGACGTCGTTGATGGATAGGCCGCACCCTGATCGTGTTCGGACCAGCGCCCTGGATTTCTGGTTGGCCCGAAGCGCCGTCGCCTGCGTTGCCGCCCTCCAACTGCTCGTTGTGAACGACCTCTCGCTTGGGCCGCGCTGGCTTGCCCCGACGCTCGAACTCGCGCTGCTGGTGCCACTCTCGGCCGCCACGGCCTGGAACCAGGGCCGGGCGCGGCGCGCCACCACGGACGCACACTGGGCCGAGGTCCACCGCCACCATCGCCTGATCCGCAGGATGGCACTCTTCATGACTGCGCTGGTCACCGTGACCAACACCGCCGCCCTCGCAGCCTTGGTCCACGCCCTCCTGAACGGCAAGGCAGCCGGCGGCCCGACCTTGCTGATCGATGCCCTCAACATCTGGGGCACTAATGTCGTGATCTTCGCCCTGTGGTTCTGGACGACAGATCGCGGTGGTGCAGCTTTGCGCGGCCATCCGAGTGCGCGGGATCCGGACTTTCTGTTCCCACAAATGACGCTTCCGCAGCAGGATGCGGCAGCCCCGTTCGTGCCGGGCTTTGTAGACTATCTGTTTCTGGCCTTCACCAACGCCACCGCCTTCTCACCCACTGACACGCTGCCGCTGACGCCGTGTGCGAAATTGCTGATGATGGCTGAGGCGTTGATCTCCCTGCTTACTGTGGCCCTTGTCGCCGCACGCGCCGTCAACATCCTCGCATAGTCAGGCCGCAGACCTCGATGGGTACTACGACGCCGGATCAACCGATCGCCCGTTGGAAACGAGCCGACCTCCTCCGGGTTGGCCAAGGCCACCCGCAAAGATGATCCGGCGCAGGAACGTCTGGCAACTCATCGCCCACGATCACGCCTACCTCGCGCATCTGATCGCAGAGAGTCGGTACACTTTCGGTGGGTCGGCGATCCACGACCGTGAGGAGGTGCTGAGCGGCTTAATCGACGAGCTTGCCGCTCATGCCGAGGCGTTGGAGGCCAGTCTCTATGCGCCGCTGCGCCACCTGGATCTGACACGTCAGCTTGCCGAGGACCTGCACCATGAGCATGCGCAGGTCCTCGGGCAACTTGATGCTCTCGCGAGATCGCGGCAGGGCGGCTTTTCCTCGCAGACGGGTATGATCCTCGACGTCGCTCTGATCGGTCAGCACCTCCGCCGTTACACTCAGTAGCTGATACCGGCGGCTCAGGAGCTTCTCTATCCGGCGCAAGTCGATGCCGCCGCACACGCCTTCGTTCGTGCGAAGATGCAAACTCTGGAGGCACGACATGGTCGCAGATCCGATAAATTGACGCTGGCCAGAATTGCACGGACCTGCGCCGTCTGCGCTGCTGCGGCCGGTATCGGCTACCTTGCTGGTCGTTCGGCCTCGGCCAAAGGGCGGAAGCTTCTCGTCACATCCATGCGTTGAGATCGCGCCGCAGCATAACCGCTAAATCTATCCGGCGCAGACACGCTGGGTAGAGATTGAACGGCTGCATCCATGCTGCGAGTTCGATGATCGCGGCTTGAGGCGCAGCGGCGCGACTGACCAGGCGCAAAGCGGCGGCGTCCCGACTTCTGCAACTCGCGATACATCCTCAAACCGCCCGATGATGTGCGCCGTAAACAAGCATTAACTCTGCGCGGGCATCGTTCTGGGCCTGATCGATTAGCCGTCCGGACCAACGGGGTCCGCCCACTCGAGACGGGAGACAACCGGTTCATGCCTCGCCTGCTCGAACTGCTGCGCTGGAAACTTCAGGTGCTTTTTGCATGGAAGCCGACACGTGCTCAGTTGCTGCCCCTGATCCTGGGGGTTTACGCCCTAGCGGGTTGGGGAGCCTATGCGAATAAAGCTTCAGCCAACCGCGATCTCACCACTCAGGTCAGCCTCCTTCAGACGGAGCGAGACGGGTTAGTGAGCCGTCAGAAAGAGTCGGAGCAGGCGAGCATCGAGCTCGTTCGTGAGTGGCAGGGCAAACTCGCCTCTGCCCGCGCGGAACTCGGCCAAGCTATTGCGGCTCGTGACGCAGCGAAGGGGCAGCCAGCCGGTTCACAGCGTGAGCTTATCGCTTCGAAGAAGCGCTTCGATCAAGCTCGTGATCGAGTATCCGAAACGGGAAGCATCAAACCGGCCGAGCCGTCAAAGAAGGCCGCGAGTAAGCCATAGACCTGCTGGGTCGGCCTTTGGCGTGATGAACTCGGACTCGCGCTGTTTCCTTTGTGGACTAAGCTTCAGGAAGTCTGGTTAAGACGCCGTGCCGAGGCCGCGGCTACCTTGTGTACGAAGAGCTGGCTGCCGGGCTCGCCCGCATCGAGGCCGACCCGGCGATCCGCGTCGCTATCCTGCGCGGGACTGGTGGTAAGGCCTTCGCCGGTACCGACATCGAGCAGTTCGTGGGCTTCTCCGGGGATGACGGAGTGGCCTACGAGGCGCAGATTGATACCTGTGTCGCCGAGCTGAAACGCGTGCGTGTCCCGACGATCGCTCTCGTCGAGGGGCTCGGGCGGTCGGGGGCGGTCTTGCGATGGCCAATGCCTGCGATCTGCGCATCGCCGCGGCCGGAGCGCGGTTTGGCGTTCCGATCGCCCGGACCCTCGGCAACAGCCTGTCGACCGCTTTGGGGAAGCACCGACGCTCGTTGGGGGCGGCTGGGTTGGGTCGAGTACAGGCTCTCAGCCTGTGAGCGCAGGCGGTCGAGGCGATGCAGTTTCGGGCTGTAGAGCGTCAGCACTAGCAGGACGCAGTGGTAGAGGCTTTCCGTTACCTGATGCAGCAGGAACGCGGCCTGCCGGCTGTGCCCATCGTCCATGGCGCGTTTGGCCAGATCGAAGAAGACGGCCGCATTCGGAAACCAGTGCTCGAAGTGCCGCGGCGCCTCGGCTTGGCGCTCCTCCGCAGTGAGCGGCTTCGGCGTGGCCAGCGGGAACCCCTCCGCCTCGTACAGCACCATCCCATCCCGGGCGATGTCGGCGAAGAACGGCTGGCCTCGCGCGAGCCGGTCGTACACGTCCTGGTAGCTGTGCACGATGACGTTGATCGCTCGTCGAGAGCGCTGAATCCAGCGCGGGGAGGATCGCCGGGCTTCCACGATTCTGCTGACGACCACGTTTCACGTAGCCCGGTTTGGCGCTGAGCCACTCGCGCGGCTTGTTGCTTCCAGGCGTCGCGCTCGGCCTGCAGCGCCTCGATCCGGGCGTGGAGTTGCCCGGCATCGATAGCGGTCTCCATCACCAGCTCCCGAGCGGTGGCGAGCTGCTGGCGCAGCTCGGCATTCTCCGTGGCCAGGGCGAGGAGCAGGGCCGGCAGGTCGTCGCTCCTGGCATCGCTCATCGCGCCGCTCCGGAATCGGGAGCGGCACGTCTATCCGAGCCGTGCAGCCCTGTCGACGCGGGCTTGCCGACCGCCGGATCCGTACGGCCACGCGGGACTGGCCGGCGGGATGCCGGTGAGCCGCCGGTGGGGCGATGGTGGCCGGCGTTCGTCAGACCGTCCGGCTTCAGACCCTCAGCGCATGGCTCGGGCCGTGCCACGACCCGCGCGGATTCTGGGACGGTCGCTGCGGTCGAGGTCGCCCGCTGCCCTCCGGCAGCCTCTGGAGGGTTGGCTTATCCTCGGATCTAACGGGGTTAGAACCTAGCCCGGCCTCAGCGGCCCGGGATCCCGGGCGACGCCGTCCGGATCGCGGGGGGCACGCCACGGGAGCGGGTCGAACGAGCGCCGGAGCGCCTCGAGGAACCGCTCCGTCCTGGCCGCGCGCGACCGCCGTTCCGAGCCGAGCAGGGCGACGACGGGCGCAGACGGCAAGGCGTAGCCCTCGAGCAGGCGCGTCAGCCGCCCCGCGCGCAGGTCGTCCGCGACATCCCATTCCGAACGGACGATCACGCCGAGACCGGCGAGCGCCCAGCCCCGCACCACGTCGCCGTCATTGCTGACCAAGCCCGCGTCCACGCGGACCCGCTCCTCGGCGCCGTCCACCGCGCGGAAGCGCCAGAGCGTCACGTCCTCGTCGTTCTCGCGCAGCGCGATGCAGGTGTGATCCCGCAGTTCGGCCGGCCTTCGCGGAGCCGGATGCCGGGTCAGGTAGGCGGGCGAAGCGCAGAGGATCCGTTCGTTCGGCGCGAGGGCGCGCACGGTCAGGCTCGGCGTCGCCTCCCTGATCTCACCGACGTGGATCGCGAGGTCCCAGGTCTCGGACGGGATGCGGCCCAGACGGTCCGAGAGCAGCAGGTCGATCCGCACGCCCGGATGCCGCGTCCGGAACGCCGCCACGACCGGCGCCACGTGGCGGCGCCCGAAGCCGAGCGGCGCGACGATGCGCAGATGTCCGGTCACCGCGCCGACGCGCTCGGCCAGCGCGTCGTTGAGATCATCGAAGGCGCCGAGGAGGTCGCGGCCGCGCTCGGCCAGCAATTCCCCCTCGTCGGTCAGCGTGAGGCCGCGGCCGGACCGGTCCACCAGATGGACCCGTAGCCGGGTCTCGAGGCCGCGCAGCCTCTGTGTCACCGCGGGCGGGGACACGTTCAGGCTGCGCGCCGCGGCGGCCAGGGACGGGCTGGCCGCCACCGCGACGAAGAAGCGGAGATCGTCGGTGTCGAGCATTAAGGCGGACCTTAATCCAGAATGCCGAATAGCTTAATGGCGTCGTCCGGCCCGCCGTGATTTGTCACGCGGCAGCGAGCCAGGGAGGCGCGGACATGCCGGGCACAGGATCCGAAACGAAGTCGCCGTCGAGGAACCCCGACCAGGCGTCGATTCCGCTGCCGACGCCGTGTCTCCTCCTTGACGAGGCGCGTCTGCGCGCGAACCTCGCCGGGATGCGGGCGCATCTGGACCGGTTGGGCGTCACCTTCCGGCCGCACCTGAAGACGGCGAAGTCGATCGACGTCGCCCGCCTGGCGATGACCGGCCCGGCCGGCCCCGCGATGGTCTCGACTCTGCGCGAGGCCGAGTACTTCGCCGAGGGCGGGGTGCGGGACATGATCTACGGCGTCGGCATCGCCCCGCAGAAGCTCGACCGCGTCGGCGCGATCCGGCGGCGCTGGGGCGCGGACCTCGCCGTGGTGCTCGACTCGATCGAGCAGGCGGACGCGGTCGCCGCCTGGGCCGCGCGGACCGGCGACCGTCTGCCGGTCCTGATCGAGGTCGACGCCGACGGGCATCGCTCCGGCGTGAAGCCGGCCGATGCGGCGCTGCTGGAAGCGATCGGCCGCGCGCTCGGCACGGGGGCGGACCTGCGCGGCGTGCTGCTCCATGCCGGCGACAGCTACGGCCTCAGCGATCCCGAGGATCTCGCCGCGGCGGCGGAGTGCGAGCGCGCGGCGGCGGTCACGGCGGCCACCATCCTGCGCGAGGCCGGTCTGCCGTGCCCGGTGGTGAGCGTCGGCTCGACCCCGACCGCGCGCTACGCCCGGAACCTCGCCGGCATCACCGAAGTCCGTGCCGGCGTGTTCATGTTCGGCGACCTGTTCCAGGCCGGCGTCGGCTCCGTCGCGATCGACGACATCGCGCTCAGCGTGCTGGCCACCGTGATCGGATACCGCCGCGACAAGGGCTGGATCATCACCGATGCCGGCTGGATGGCGCTGTCGCGCGATCGGGGGACGGCGCGGCAGGCGGTCGATCAAGGCTACGGTGTAGTCTGCGACCGCGCCGGCCGCCCGTATCCGGACCTGATCGTCGCCGACGCCAACCAGGAGCACGGCATCCTCGCCCTGCGCCCGGGCTCCGGCGCCGCCCTCCCCGACCTGGCCATCGGCGCCCAGGTGCGCATCCTGCCGAACCACGCCTGCGCCACGGCTGCCCAATACGACGGCTATCACGTCCTCGGTGCCGACGGGCGTGTCGCCGCCGTCTGGCCGCGGATCAATGGCTGGTAGGCGGCACAGGCCGTGACGTCGCGTCCGGCGACTCTCGACCCCCGGGCTCCGGAGCCGGCCCCGCGTACCGTGCAGGCGACCGCGTGGCGCGGTCCCGCCCGCGCTACGTGCGGCGCGGGCCGCCCGCACGGGCCGACGCTCGGTCCGGGAAGCGCGGCGATGCTGCCGGATCGCCGCGGCCACCCAAGGCGCCCGAGGACACGCCCGCGCGGCCCGCGGCCTCGCGACGGATGACACCGCCCGACGCGGCAGGAGAACCCATCATGACACCCCACCGGTTCGACGCCGTCCTGTTCGATCTGCTGACCGCCCTGCTCGACAGCTGGTCCCTGTGGGACTCGGTCGCCGGCAGCGAGGCGGCGGGCCGCCGGTGGCGGGCCGAGTACCTGCGGATCACCTACCGGACGGGGGTGTACCGGCCCTACGAGGACCTCGTCGCCGAAGCCGCGGCGGCGGTGGGCATGCCGCGCCGCCTCGCGGCAGACCTCGAGGACCGCTACGGCGAGCTCCGGCCCTGGCCCGGCGTGACGGAGACCCTGCAGACGCTCGCGGCGCGATCCGTGCGGCTCGGCGTCGTGACCAACTGTTCCGAACGTCTGGGCCGCATCGCCGCCGGTTGCGTGGGGGTCGAGCTCCAGGCCGTCGTCACCGCGGAGCGCGCCGGTTTCTACAAGCCCGATCCGCGTCCCTACCGGCTGGGACTGCAGGCCCTCGGGGTCGAGCCTTCGCGCTGCCTGTTCGTCGCGGGCTCGGCCTACGACCTCGTGGGGACGGCGCGGGTGGGGCTGGCGACGTACTGGCATGACAGGGTGGGCATGGCCGCCCCGGACGGTGTGTCGCCGCCGCTGGCGCACGCCACCACCCTGGACCCGCTGCGCGCCTGGTTCGATCCGAGCGCGTGAGCCGACGCCCGCAGTTCGCGGGTGCGCCGAGAGCGGTCTCGAGGCGAGGACGGGGCAGCGGGCCGGCAGAGGGCGCCCGCTGACGCGCTGAGGGCGGCCTGACGGGTCGCCGCGCGTCCGAGGCGCGAGCTTTGCCTTTCGACCGCTGCCCGGTCCATGTAGCCGCCCATGATCCGCCTCATCCCCAGCCTGCCCGCGGCCTACGTCATCGCGCGGGTGGTGTGGCCCCTGGCAGAGCCGCTCGCGCTCAGGCTCGGCCTCGCCGCGATCCTCCTGGTCGCCTCCCAGTACCACCTGTGGAGCCGCCTCTCCTCCGGATCGGTCTTCGCGCCGGAATTCCCGCGGCCGGTCGTGATCCTGTTCAACTGGGCCTTCGGCGCGATCGCGCTGGCGGCGGTCATGCAGCTCGCCCTCGACCTGATCGCCCTGACCTCCCTGGCTCTGCCCGGAGGCGGCTGGGCGCTGGTCCGTCTGGAACAGGCTGCGCAGGTCGGAGGTCCCGCCGAACGCGGTCGCCGCGCTGGCGTAGGCCGAGACGGCCTGCGGCGCGGCGGCACCGACCTGGCGCAGGCCGGTCAGGTCGGTGGCGGCGGCGCCCTGGGCCGCCGCCGAGAGGCTGGCGTAGAGTTCGGCGGCGCTCCGCGGCCGGCCGGCACGGTCGTAGAACAGCGCCCGGTTGGCGCCGGCCGCCTCCGGCAGGTCGAGGGCGGCGGCGCGCTCAGGGAAGGCGCGGGCCGTCGAGATCAGGGCGGCCGCGCCCTTCGCGCCCAGCACGTGCGCCGCGTAGAGATCGCCCGCGGTCGGCTCGCGGCCGAGGGCACTGGTGAGGGCGTCGGCGTTCTGCTGGGTCAGGGCACCGGCCAGCGTCGCGGAGATCTTGGGATCGCGGCGCAGGTCGAGGATCGCCTGCCGCTGCCCCGCGTCCGGGACCGTGTAGGTGCCGTCCGGCTGCCGGGTGATGGCGTCGGCCTGGGCCTGGAGGCCGAGCCGCGGCCCGGCATTCTTCATCACGCCGAGCCAGGTCTGCTCGATGAACTGGAACAGGCCGGTCGCCGAGGAGGTCCCGGCCTTGGCGGCGGGATCGAGGGCGGATTCGCGCCGCGCCGTGGCGAGGAGATAGTCGAAGCCGACGCCGCTCGCCGTCGCCCCGTCGCGGATGGCCTGGACCACCGGTCCGGAGGCGGGCGTGCCGGACAGCGCCCGCGCCTGGGGCGGCGGGCCTTCCGGTGGGCTCGACGGCGTGGTGAACAGGAACATCCGGGCGGGCACGGTGCTGGAGACCGCCCGAACCTGCGCGCGCTATGGTAAATAAGTCCTCAATCGGCTGCGCGGCGCCGGATCCTGTTTCAGGATCCGGTGAACTCTCCCGCGCCCTTCGGCCGGCGCATCTGGAACCGCGTGTCGGCGGTCGCGTGGAAGTAGTCGAAGTATCCGCCGCGCATGATCGGGTGCATCGCCGCCGTATCGACCATGCCGTCCGTCACGAAGCGCTCGTCGACGTAGATCGACACCACCTGCCCGATCACCAGGAAGTTCTCCGCCTCGCCGCCCCCGAGGGGCACCAGCGGCACGGTCTGGAGCCAGCGGCACTCCAGCGCCGCCGGCGAGGCGGCGACACGCGGCGGCCGCACCTTCTGCGAGGGGGCAGTCTCCAGGTTCGCGAAGGCGAACTCGCTCGTCCCGCGCGGCAGCGGCGCCGAGGAATCGTTCATCCCGTCGCGCAGGTCCCAGGTGGCGAGGCTGCAGACGAATTCCCGGCCCTCCTCGGCGAAGGTCATCGCGTCCTTCCGACCCGAGGAGGAGAAGGCGACCATGTTGTCGGCCACGGCGTTGAAGAACGAGTAGGGCGCGAGGTTGAGCGCGCCCGCGCGGCTCATGGCGCTGATCCAGCCGATCGGCCGCGGGGCGACGATGGCCTTGAGCGGATTGTGCGGGAGGGCGCGCGACTCGCGCGGCAGGTCGAGATCGTAGTGCACGGCCGGTCCCTTCAGAGGTAGGTGACGATCTCGTCGAGCGCCGGCCGCGGCCGGTCGGAGGGCACCTCGCGCGCCCGGCCGATATGGACGAAGCCCGCGAGCTTCTCGGTGGGGGCCAGGCCCAGCGAGTCCAGGACGCGGCGGTCGTAGGCGAACCATTCGGTCAGCCACGACGTCGCGAAACCGGCGGCGTTGGCGGCAATCACGAGGTTCATGGTGGCGGCGCCGGCGGACAGCACCTGCTCCCATTCCGGGATCTTGACGTGCGGCCCCGCCCGCGAGACCACCGCCACGACGACTGGCGCGTGGGTGAGGCGGGCGCGTTCTTGGGCGAGCCGCTCGGGCGCGGCGTCGGGATTGTCGGCCGCGAAGGTCGCCGCGATGACCTCTCCGACCCGTTCACGGGCCTCACCGGCGACGACGATGAAGCGCCAGGGCGCCAGCTTGCCGTGGTCGGGCACCCGCGAGGCGGCGGCCAGGATGGTGTCCAGTTGCGCCCGGTCCGGCCCGGGCTCGTCCAGCAGCGCCGGCGGCACCGAGCGGCGGGTCTTCAGGAGATCGAGGGTGGCGGTCATGCGCTCCGTCCCGGTATCGCGTCGCGACGGGGATGTGGCATGCGCGGGCCGCCGGTGGAAGAGCGGCCTTGTCGCCGCCATGGTCGGGAGTCAGAGGCAGCCACGGACGAACCGGTGTCTCGACCGGAGCGAAGGGTAGAGAAGGGCTGACCGATGCGCATGAGGCTTGCCGCGACCGCGCTGGCGATGCTCGCCGCCGGCCCGCCGCCCGCATTCGCGCAACAGGACCCGTTTCAGAACCGGCTCGGCGGCGCCCTTCCCTCGCCGTCAATCACCACCCCGAACCTGCCGCCCTCCCTGCCACCCGCCGAGCCGGAGGCACAGCTGTCCCTGTCGGCGCTCCTGTCCGGGCCGGGCACGGCGCTGCGCCAGGGGCTCGCGTGGCGGATCTACGAGGACCGCGGCGACGGCACACGCCCGTTGATCGTCGCCCGCTCGACCGAGGCCGAGCCGCACTTCACCCTCGCGCCGGGCGCCTACGTGGCGACCGTGACCTACGGCTTCGCCAGCGCCTCGAAGCGGATCGTGATGGGCGGGCAGCCGACGACCGACACGCTCCGGGTCGCGGCCGGCGCGCTGAAGCTCGCCGGCGCCGTGGGCGATCAGAAGATCCCGCCCGCCCAGGTCACGTTCTCGGTCTTCGTCCCGGTGGGGACCAATTCCGAGGGACGGCTCGTGCGGTCGGACATCAAGACCGGCGAGCTGCTGCGCCTGCCGGAGGGCACCTATCACGTGGTCTCCACCTACGGTGAGTCGAACGCGATCCAGCGCGCGGATCTGCGCGTCGAGAACGGCAAGGTCACGGAGGCGACGCTCAACCACCGTGCCGCCACGGTGACCCTGAAGCTCGTCGCCGCGCCCGGCGCCGAGGCCTTCGCGGGCACCGCCTTCTCGGTCCTGACCCCCGGCGGCGACACGATCCGCGAGGCGATCGGCGCGTTCCCGCAGGTGACCCTCGCGGAGGGCGACTACGTGCTGATCGCCCGCCACGACGGGCAGGTCTACACCCGGGAGTTCAAGGTCGAGAGCGGGCTCGACCGCGACATCGAGGTTGTGGCCAAGTCCGGCTGATGATGTCCGGCTCACGGAGTCGGGCCAGCGGGGCCCGACCCGTCCTCAGGCGAGGCGCCGCGCCAGGGCCACGCAGGTCGCCACCGCCAGGGCGGCGCCGATCATCGCCGGCTCGATCCGCTCGCCGAGGATCAGCGCGGCGACCCCGAGGCCCAGGAAGGGCTGCAGCAGCTGGAGCTGGCCGATCGACGCGATGCCGCCGCGCGCCAGGGCCCGGTACCAGAACACGAAACCGATCAGCATGCTGAACAGGGCGACGTAGCCGAGACCCGCCCAGGCCGGCAGCGGGATCGCGGTCAGCTCGGCCGGCCGGAGGGCCAGGGCGAGGGGCAGGCTCACCGGCAGCGACAGGACGGTGGCCCAGGCGATGACCTGCCAGCCCCCCAGCCTGCGCGCCAGGACGCCGCCCTCCGCGTAGCCGAGACCGCAGAGCAGGATCGCGGCCAGCATGAACGCGTCGCCGGGACCGGGCGGACCGTCGAGCCCGCGCGCGGCGAAGCCGACCGTGACCAGCGCCCCGGTGAGCGAGAGCAGCCAGAACATCGCCGACGGTCGTTCGCCCGAGCGCAGCGCGCCGAACAGGGCCGTCGCGAGGGGCAGCAGGCCCACGAAGACGGTTCCGTGCGCGGCGCCGACCGTGCGCAGAGCCAGGGCGGTGAGCAGCGGAAACCCGACGACGACGCCCGCGGCCACGATGGCGAGCGCCGGAAGGTCGGTCCGGCGGGGGCGCGCTTGGCGGAGCGCCAGGAGGGCGGCCGCGCCGGCCGCGCCCGCGAGCGCCGCCCGGGCCGCGCTGAGGAACAGCGCGTCCATGCCGGTCAGCGCGAGGCGCGTCGCCACGAGAGACGCGCTGAAGATCGTGACGCCGATGAGGCCGTCCACCCAGGCGCCGGTCGCCGGCCCGGTCCGCGTCTCGATCAATCCACCCGCCACGGATATCTCCCTCCACAAGTCCGGGGGGACGGACATGCCGCGCCGATGCGTCTTCAACCAGGAACGATCAGGGCGAGACCGGGCAATCTGTCCCGGTCCGACTTCGATACAGTTGGCCGCGGGGCCGCCGTCGCCAACATGTCCGCCGCGCCGAGGGCCCTGTGCGCAGTCACTGCGCACAGGTTCCATGTTCTGCGCATTAACATTTCCGTGTCGTCGCGGAACGATGCGACGGAAGCGGTCATTTCCGACCACCCATTCCGGGACACTGGAGAACAGTATGCGCCGCCTCGTCCTCGCCGCCTTCGCCGCCGCCGCCCTCGCCGGGCCCGCCCTCGCCGCCAACGAGGCGCCCCAGACGGTCGCGCCCAAGTTCGAGACCGTGCCGCAGGACGCGGTGCTCAGCTACAACCTGATCGGCCTCAACGTCACCGACGCGCAGAACAACACGGTCGGCGAGATCAAGGACCTGGTGATCGATCACGAGAAGCTCGCCGGATACATCGTCTCCGTGGGCGGCTTCCTGGGCATGGGCGAGCACTACGTCGCGGTCTCGCCGAGCTCGATCGCGCTCGGCTACGACGCCAACGCCAAGAAGTGGAAGGCCATCATCGGCGCCAGCAAGGACCAGCTGAAGTCGGCGCCCGAGTTCAAGTACGACGGCAAGTTCAAGCGCTGAGGCGCACCGCCGCGCCGCGGCTGGGCGAGCGCCCGGCCGACCGGGCGGTCCCGCGGCCTCGGCGTCGCGGGACCGCGTCGTGCCTAGACGCGGGCGTCGAGCGCCTGACGCGCCAGACGGGCGACGAGCGCCTCCCGCTTGGCCTGACGCAGCACGATCCGCGCCGCGGCCCGCGCATTGGACGCGCGCAGCTCCGCCCGTGGGCCTCCGTCGCGCAGGGCCCGCCAGGCCAGGGCGCGGAACCATCGGACATTGGCCAGCGCCGCCGCCCGGCGGCTCAGCGGCCCGCCGACATCCAGCGGCTTCTCGAGTGTCCCGGACGTCATTGTTTCGATCCTGAAGCGCGACCCGCCGCTTGTCCGATTACGAGACAAGAGATGGCGAATCCTCGGGAGTTGGGCAATAGTGTTGCCAACCTGAACTTTTGAACGGTGGGCGAAGACTGCGCATCCACGAAATGCGGTAGAGTCGTTCGGCCGAAGCGTGCATTGCCACGGCGCGAAGCGGTCGCTGCGGCCGGTGGCCGGGCGGGAACGGCGCGGCGCAGGACCGACTTCCCGGAGCGGGAGACCGGCGCGACGCCGTTCCGAGCCGGTCGATCCCAGGAGCCGGAAGCGTGCCGACGATCTTCGATGCCCATACCTTCGCCCTCACCGCGCATGCGGGTCAGCTCGACAAGGGCGGCGAGCCGTGCATGCGGCACTTGGAACGCGTCGCGAACGCCGCGCAGGCCCGGGCCGGTCACGCCCGACTCATCGACGGGCTCGAGATCGACCCGATGCGAGTCATGCAGGCCGCGCTCCTGCACGATGTGCTGGAGGACACGCCGCGCACGGCGGCGGACCTGCGTGCCGCCGGCTTCGAGGCCGACATTGTCGAGACGGTCACGCTTCTCACGAAGCCCGTGAGCCGGACGGCCTATTCCGAGCGGATCTCGGCCCTGATCGCCGCCGGCAACCTCGCGGCGCTGCTGATCAAGATGTCCGATACCGAGGACAATCTCTGTCCGACGCGGATTCCACCGAACGCCGCGTTCCTGCGCGAGCGCTACGCCACCGCGTTCGAGCGCCTGAAGGCGGCCGCCGCGGCCTCCGGGTACACCGGCCGCTGAGCGCTGACATCGGGCGCACCGACGCAGTCCCGGATGAAGGCACCGGCTTGGTCGAGGGCGCGGGCCGCTTCCGGGATCGGCGCCCCGACGAAGACGTGGCACTGCTCGGGATGGAGGTACAGCGCGGCCGTCCGCCCCGCTCGCGCCAAGCCTTCGCGGAGCCGCAGGGAATCCGGGTGAAGGAGGTCCCGCGTGCCGGTGACGATCGCCACCGGTGGAAGGCCCTCGAGGGAACCGAACAGCGGGCTGATCCGCGGATCCGCCGGCGGCGTTCCGGTCGCCCAGAGGCGAGCGGCCTCGCGGCAGCCGGGCACGGCCAGCATCGGATCCCGCGGCGCGATGGCCTGCACGCTGGGATCCGAGAACGTCAGATCGAGCGCGGGCGAGAACAGCAGCAATCCCGCGGGGAGCGTCTCACCCCGTGCGCGCAGCCGCTGTGCGATCCCGAGCGACAGGCCCCCTCCTGCCGAGTCGCCCGCGAGGATCAGCCGGTCGCGCGGGGACTCGCCGATCGAACTCAGGAGGTGCTCGAGGAACGCGTAGGTTCGGCGCCACGAGTTCTCGGGCGCCAGCGGGTATCGCGGAAGGATCACCCGAGCACCGGTGCGCGCGATCAGCGCGTCGATGATCCGCCAATGCGCGGCGAGGACATCGAACACCCAGGCGCCGCCGTGCAGGTAGAGGATCGTGACGCCCGAGGATCTGTCGCGCGGGCTGACGGTGATGACCTCAGTGCCGTCCAGCATCTCGGCTCGAACGCAGCGCTTGCGACGCAGCCACACGGACGGTCGTGCGGGTTCGATCCGCCGGTGCCGGGCAATCTGGCGCCGCAACCCCTGAGCGTCGCGCGCCTTCCGCTTCATGCCGCTCAGCGGCAGCGCCACGTCGTTCACCAGTTTGGCACGGACGCTGACCCCGGAGGTCTTCGCCCACACGGCGAGGCCGAGGGCGGCGATCGTGAGGGCTCCCGCCGTCAGCGCAGCGGGGCGCGACCAGCCATCCACCGAGACTATCCTCCGAGTCGAACGTGCCGATTCAATGGGGCGCGGATCGGCCTGTTCCCGCGCCGGCCGAGGCCGGATCCGGCAGGAACACCACCGGACCCGCCGGGTTGGCCAGACATCGCCGCCCCGGGCCGCGCCTCGCGAAGCCTGGACGCGACGGCCAGCGCGGCGGGCACGCCGCCCGCCGCCCCGCGCGAACGGCCCCGCGCATCAGCAGGATCGATATGAGCACATCGAAGAAAACCCCCGCCGCCGACCGCCATCACGGCGGTCCGGGCAGCAGCCATCAGGATAGCTCGAAGCCGCACGTCTCGGCCGAGCGCGGGCCCGCTCCGGGCAGCCCGACCAACGACTCGAAATCGCACGTCTCGGGCGGCGGCGGCGAGCGGGATAGCCACCACACCCACAGCACCGAAGGTCGAGCACCGGATCGCGCGGACCGCTCGCACTGACGCCGCAGCGGCAAACGCACGGCCTTCCGGGATCCCGGGAGGCCGGCCGCATCCTCCGTGCCGCCGCCCGACTGTATCGCGGTCGTGGCCGACCGTCCGGGATCAGGACCGGGTGTGCGAGAGCCCTGGGACGGTGAGGAGCCGCCGCGTCGTCCAGCGTTCCAGGCGGCTGTCTCGCCGGGGCGGCTGCGAGGCCACTTCGGGTACCCCTTGCCGCCCACCACCCTGGGGTCGGTCGGCGGGCGGGCTCTCCGGCGACGCGGGATAGAGGTGTTTCGCGTCCAGCATGCAGCATACCTCGTCGCCCCCGACAGACGGTCAACCGAGGTCGAACGCGGCGGATCCGAACAACCGCGCAGAAACGATCCGGCCCGCGCGGCGGCCGAAGCCGGGAACATTCGCACGGGCGGCCGGTAAATCCTGGGTCGCCTGCCCGCTTCGCCCGCCGAGGATACCGGCTTGAGCCCGAAGACCCCCCAATCGACGGCCCGCATCGCCGGTCATCCGATCCACGTGATGCTGGTCCCAATCCCGGTCGTGTGCTTCGTCGGGACACTGGTGACCGATATCGCCTACTGGTTCACGGCCAACATGCAATGGGCGAACTTCTCGGCCTGGCTCCTCAGCGTTGGGCTGATTGTCTCGGCCCTGGCCGCGGTGGCGGGTCTGGTCGATTTCTTCGGCGACCGCGGCATCCGTCGCCTCCGTCCGGCCTGGATCCACGCGGCCGGCAACGCGGCGGTGCTCGTCCTGAGCCTGATCAACGTCTTCGTGCATAGCCGCGACGCCTACACGTCGGTCGTGCCGACCGGGCTGATCCTGTCGGCAAGCGTCGTGCTGATCCTGCTGGTGACCGGCTGGTGCGGCGCCACGCTGGTGCACCGTCACGGGGTCGGCGTCCGGACCGAGGAGCCGGCATGATGCGCCGGACACCGTTCCTCACCGCCGGCCTTCTGCTGCCACTCGCCGCCTGCGGCCCAGATCCTATCGACCCGCAGACCCAGGTCGGGCCCAACCCGCCGCTCCCGGCGCTGCATCAGTACCTCCTGCCACCGATGCATGTCTCCGGCGCGATCGGCTGGAAGGACGGCGAGACGCCCGAGGTCGCGCCCGGCCTGCAGGTGAAGGCCCTCGCCACGGACCTGAAGAATCCGCGCTCGCTCCTCGTCCTGCCGAACGGCGATGTCCTGGTGGCCGAGAGCGGCGGCCCGACGCCGCCGATCAACCGGCCCAAGGAGATCATCATGGGCTGGCTCGAGCGGAAGTCCCACTCCGCGGAGACCCCGGGCCAGCGCATCACCCTGCTGCGGGACGCCGACGGCGACGGCGTCGCCGAGCAGCGCACCGTGCTCCTCGACAAGCAGAATGCGCCCTTCGGCATGGTGCTGATCGGCGGCGACCTCTACGTCGCGGAGACCGACGCGGTCGTGCGCTATCCCTACAAGGCTGGCGACACCGCCATCACGGAGCCGGGCGTGAAGCTCGCGGACCTGCCGGCGGGCCGCATCAATCACCACTGGACGAAGAGCCTGACCGCGAGCCCGGACGGCTCCAAGCTCTATGTCGGCGTCGGATCGAACAGCAACATCACGGAGAACGGCCTCGACGAGGAGAAGGACCGCGCCGCGATCTGGGAGATCGACCGGGCGACCGGCGCGCACCGGCTCTACGCCACCGGGCTGCGCAACCCCAACGGCCTGACCTTCGAGCCGCAGACCAGAACCCTGTGGTGCGTGGTCAACGAGCGGGACGAGCTCGGGCCCGACCTCGTACCCGACTACATGACCTCGGTGAAGGATGGCGGCTTCTACGGCTGGCCCTACAGCTACTGGGGCGACCATGTCGATCCACGGGTGATGCCTCAGCGGCCGGATCGGGTCGCCGCGGCGCTCATGCCCGACTACTCCCTGAGCTCGCACGTGGCGCCGCTGGGGATGACCTTCTCCAGCGGCGCGGGTCTGCCGCAGGCCTACCGCGGCGGCGCCTTCGTGGGCGAGCACGGCAGCTGGAACCGGCAGCCCCTGAACGGCTACAAGGTCGTCTACATCCCCTTCGAGAACGGACGGCCGAGCGGCAAGGCGCGGGACGTCGTGACCGGCTTCCTCACGGAAGACGGGCACGCCCGCGGCCGGCCGGTGGGTATGGCGATGGACGGCCAGGGCGCGCTGCTCATCGCTGACGATGCCGGCAGCGCGGTATGGCGCGTCACCGGCACCGCCTCGCAGACGCGGGCCGGGCCGTCCCCGATCATCCGCTGACCCGGTTCCGGGCCGGGGAACGCCAGTGCCAGAGGAGAAGCGCCGATGACGCCGTCGACCCGTTCACCTGCCGCGATCAGCGACGAGGGTCGTCACGCCCGCGACCGCGGCGATCCGGTCACCGCGAACCCGTATCCGGCGGATTCGGACGAATGGGCGATCTGGGATCGCGGCTACCGGACGCCCGACGAGCAGGCGCGCGCCGCCACCCCGGCGGCGGTGCGGGCGGACGCGCCACCGGAGTCGTCCTGATCCGGGGCCCGCGTAAACCTGACGAATGTCGCGGCCGGAACAGGCGAGATGGCGTGGGGTTGCCTCGAAGACCGGTAACGGCTCCGCGAGCCCGATTGCCGGACCCATAGGGAGATCCGCCATGAAGCTCATGAGTCTCGCCGTCGCCGGCCTCCTCGCGGCCGCCATCCCCGCAACGGCCGCCGAGAACGTCGGCGGCGCGACCAGCCGGTCGGGCACGGCCAACAGCACCGGTCCCAACGATGCGGGATCCGGCTCCACGCCGGGCGCCGCCGGAAGCGGCCCGTCGACCGGCTCGATGAGCCGCTCCGGCACGACGAACAGCACCGGCCCGAACGATGCCGGATCCGGCTCCAAGCCGGCGGCCGGCAGCCGCTGACCGGACAGGTTGGATCCGCGGGCGGCGCGGGCAATGGGTAGCCCGGCCAGGTGTTCGGCCAAAGGCCACGCGATGGCCGCGTCGCCGACAACGCCCGGCGCGCGCCACGCGGAAGTGACATGCCGGTAGGCAGCCGTATCGCGCAGTCCGGGCTTCTGCTGCTCGGCCTCGCGGCCTGCGATGACAAGCAGGCGCAGAACAACGTGCCGACAAAACCCGGCGCCGCCAAGACGGGGCCGCGGACCGACCGATCGGCACCGGATACACAGAAGCGCTCGTCGGCCCGGGCGTCGCAGTTACGCCCGGGCCGACGATGCGCGGATCTCGGGCGAGCCGGAAGTCGGGCTCGCGGGCTGATCGCCGGACGGATCCGCGATCAGGGGCACGGCGGCGCCGAAACCGAGGGCGGCCTCGACGAGGATGTCGTCGAGCGCGTCGGCGAACCACACGGCGCCGTCGACGAAGGAAGTCAGGATTCGATTCATCGGCCACCTCCCCACGCAACCCGGGCCGCCGCCGCTGGACGGCGGCGGCCCGGGTTGCGGTCTTGGTCCGGTTCACACCCGCCGTTTCAGACGAAGTGCATCGGGAGGGCGCGGTCCAGGATCTCGGCATAGGTGCCGGCGAGGACCGCGAGGGTGGCGGCGGCAACGGCCGTGGCGACTGTGAAGCGGCCAGCGAGGGTCATTGAAGTCTCCATCAGGTCCGCAACTGTGTTCGCGGTATGACCCTGATGTAAGCCCAAGCTTTCCCCGCCGAGGTGTCGCGGCACACCCCGGCGATGGACGATCGATCGCTAGCCCGATCGGGCGCCGCGCGTGTCGCCGCGTCAGGCGGCACGCACGGTGGCGAGGAAGCGTCCGACCTCGGCGGACAGGTGCTCGGACTGGCGCGACAGCTCCGAGGCGGCGCCCAGAACCTGGCTCGCCGCCGCCCCGGTCTCTTCGGCGGCGCCGGCCACGCCGGCGATGTTGCTCGTCACCTCGCCGGTGCCCTGCGCGGCCTGGGTGACGTTGCGGACGATCTCCTGCGTCGCCGCACCCTGTTCCTCGACGGCGGCCGCGATCGAGGTGGCGACGCTGTTGATCTCGCGGATGCGGCCCGTGATCGTCCCGATCGCTGAGACCGCCTGCCCGGTCACGCCCTGGATCCGACCGATCTGGGTCGAGATCTCTCCGGTTGCCCGGGCGGTCTGCTCCGCCAGTGCTTTCACCTCGGAGGCGACCACCGCGAAGCCCCGTCCCGCCGCACCCGCGCGGGCGGCCTCGATTGTGGCGTTGAGCGCCAGGAGGTTGGTCTGACCGGCGATCGAGGAGATCAGGCCCACCACGTCGCCGATCTTGGCGACGGCGCTGCTGAGTTCCTGCACCAGGGCGCCGGTCTCGTCGGCCTCGCCGGCGGCCGAGCGGGCCAGTTCGGCCGAGCCCTGAACCTGACGGCCGATTTCCTGGACCGAGGCCCCGAGCTCCTCGGCCGCTGCCGCGACGGTGCTGACGTTCGACGCGGCCTCCTCGGCGGCGGCCGCGACCGCGCCCGACTGCGCCGAGGTCTGGCCCGCCATGGCCGACATGGAGCCGGCGGTGGCCTGCAGTTCCGTCGCGGAGGCGGAGACCTGTCCGACGATGCCCCCGACCGCGGCCTCGAAGCTGTCGGCCATCTGGCGCATGCCGATCCGGCGCTGCTCCTCGGCGGCGAGGCGCGCCTCGGCGGTCTCGGCCTCCAGCGCCTTCATCTGGATGAGCCCCTGCTTGAACACCGCGACGGCCGACGCGATGGTTCCGATCTCGGTCTTCTGACCCTGATACGGGATCTCGGCCGAGAGGTCGCCGGCGATCAGCGCCTGCATCGGCTGCACCACCGAGGCGATGCCGCGGGTGACGCCCAGGACGATGATCACGCCCGACAGCACCGAGACGGCCAAGGCGAGACCGATGGCGACAAGGCTTGCGGTCCAGGTCTCGTTGAAGATCGCGGTGCTCTGCGCCTGTGCGGCATCGGCGCCGGCGTTGTTGAGGGCGATCAGCTTTTCCAGCGCCTTGGAGGCGGCGCGGCGGGGGATCAGGCCCTTCGTCTCGTAGAGCTGATAGGCCTCGGCCTTGTTTCCCGCCCGCGACAGGTCGACGACGGCGTCGCGCACCGCCTTGAACGTCTGCGATTCCTGATTGAATGCTTCGAACAGAGTCCGCTCCTCGGGCGAGCTGAGGAGGCCCTTGTAGACGGCAATCCGGTCGGCCAGCTTCCGATCGAAGCTGTCCATGTCCTTCTCGATGCTGGCGAGCAGCGCCGGATCGGTCGCCTGCGTGTGCCTGAGGAGGAGCCCGCTGCTGCGGGCGGTGAGCGTGTCGATCTCGCCAAGCGCGCGGATGCTCGGCATCCAGTTCGTATCGATTTCGACGGCCTGCTCGCGCAGCTTGCGCGTACTCATGAGCCCGAGCACGCCGAGTCCGACCACGAAGACGGTCAGAATCGAGAATGCGACCACGAGCTTTGTGCGAATGGAGACACTTTGTAGCGACACGGCGGCCTCACGGCAGCCGAATAGAACAATTCCGCGGCTGCAGACCGCACGATTAGCGAAATGTATTTAATATCCGCTAACTTGACTTGGATCCGTGGCGACGCGCCAGTTCGGACGGCCGGGCTCGCAGCCGTCGGGCGTCGGAGTCGCGCTGCGGATCCTCGTCGCGGAATCGGGCAGGTCGACAACGGTGACGCGCGCCGACTCGGCTGTGAACGGCGGCGTCGCGTGGGTGGCGCAGATGGTCGCCGATGGCCTCGCCCGCGCCCGGTGCGGCTATCGCGGCGCCGCCTGGGGCATCTTCACGATCTTGCCGTCCGGCAGGATGATGTCGCCCGGGCTCTGTCCGGTCTCGCAAGGACCGATATAGGTCGCGTCGATCACCATCTGGCGCCGCAGGGGCTCCTTGGCGTTCGGCAGGCCCGTCAGCGTCGTGTCCACTTCCATGTGGATCTTGCTGCCGAAGTCACCGGTGATCACGGTCTTGCCCGCGGCCGAGATCGGGCCGAGCTTGCACTCCGACTCGCCCTCGTAGCCGGTGCTCGTCTTGACGATGGTGCGCTTCGAGCAGTTCTGCCCGCCTCCGAACGCCGCCTGCGCGATCTGGTCGGTCTTCTCATCGATGCACTGACGCGCCGTCGTGTTGCCGTCGGTCGATGTGGTCTTGCTCTCCCACAGGCCTGCCTTGCGTGCCGGCAAGGTCTCGGCCGATGCCGCGGCGGTCATCGCCGAGAGAGCCGTGGCAAGTCCGACACCGACGATACGTGCTCGCATGGATGATCCCTGGGGTTCGCGCGGCCCGATCGCCGCGACGGCCTTCGGCTAACCGATGCGATACCGGCGAACAAGCCGGGTAGGACCAGAGTGCGGCGGCGAACACTGAGCCCACATCTCTCGCCCCCGACGATACCCTGCACAGCCGTTCCCGAAAGTCGGGACATCTGCGGCGTGTCCGGGCGCTGGCGACGCGGAGCGACGATCCGGCTCAGACCGCCCGCTTCAGACCGACTTCTCCGGCGCCGAGTCGCGTCTGGATCACCTGCACGATGTACTCGGCGTCCCGGCCAACCGCGCCGAAGCGCCCCGAGCCCCAGGTGTTCAGCCAGGCCAGGCCGATGAAGGAGATGCCGTCCTCGCTCGTGACGCCGCGCCTGTGCTTGGGCTGGCCGGCGCCGTTGAACACCGAGGCATCCAGCCACCGGAAATCCGGCGTGAAGCCGATGCACCAGACGATGCTGGTAATGCCGGATCTCGCGAGGCCGAGTTCCGTGACCGGCTCGCCCGGCTCCCAGACCGGGGCGTAGGGCGCCTGGTGCGGCGCCACGATGCCGGTCTCGGCGATGTACGTGTCGATGGCGGCGTTGATGCCGTTGTAGGTCCTGTCCGCTTGGTCGAGCGAGCGCTCGAGGTTGTCGCGGAAGCGCAGCGCGCCGTCGGCGTAGTCTTCGAGCACGCCGTAGAGCGCCATGCCCTCCACGGCGAAGCGGCGCAGGTCGATATCCCGACCACCGTCGCGCCCGGTCACGTAGTGGTTGGTGTTATCCCGGACACCGTCGCGCAGCGGATGGTCGTCGACGGTCTTCTCGTAGTAGCCCATGTCGGCCAGCCACGTGACGACGTCGCGGCCGCGGTAGAAGCGGGCGCAGCGGGGCGCGTCACCCACGGCGAGATGAACCTGCCGGCCCGCGAGATGCAGGTCTTCCGCGATCTGCGCTCCGGATTGTCCCGAGCCGACCACCAGGACCGCGCCGTCGGGCAGCTGCGCCGGATTGCGGTACTGGTTCGAGTGGATCTGGGTGATCGCGGGCGGCAGCTTCTCGGCCATGCGCGGGATGATCGGCGTGTGGTAGCCACCCGAGGCCACCACGATCTCGGCCGCGGTGTACTCGCCCTCCGAGGTCTGGACCGAGAACAGGCCGTCGTGCCGCCGCGCCACGCGCGTGACCGCCACGCCCTCGCGAATCGGCGGGTTCACCTTGGTCACGAACGCCTCGAGGTAGGCGACGATCTCGTCCTTCGTCATGAAGCCGTCCGGGTCCGGCCCGTCGTAGCGATGGCCCGGCAGGTCGCACTGCCAGTTCGGCGTGACGAGGCAGAAGGTGTCCCAGCGCTGGGTCGCCCAGGTATGCGCCGCCGTCCGCTTCTCGAAGACGAGGTGGGCGATGCCGCGCTGCTTCAAGTGGTAGCTGATCGAGAGGCCGGCCTGGCCTCCGCCGACGATGGCGACAGGAACGTGACGGGTCGTGGACGTCATGGCTCCAACTCCGTGAGGGTTCGGGAGGACGGGCTGGTTCAGGCCGGGATCGGCTCCCGCCGGGTGCAGGCCGCGTAGGCCGCCCCGTGACGCTCGGCGCAGGCGCGCCAGGTCTGAGCGGCGGCCCGCGCCAGGCCGGCGGCCCGGAGCCGGGCGCGGGTCTGCGGGACCAGGGCCGCCGCCATGGCGTCGGCGATGGCGTTCGGGTCGGCGGGATCGACGCGGAGGGCGTCCGTCGGCGCCAGATACTCGGTGAAGGGCGGCCGGTCGGAGACGATCGCGGGCGTGCCGCACGCCATGGCCTCCAGCACGCACAGGCCGAAACCCTCGGTCCAGGAGGGAAACGCCAGGAGGTCCGCGCGCCGGTAGAGCGCCGGCATCTCGGCCTGCGGGACGGGGCCCGTCTCGATGACGGCCGCGCCCAAGCCGACGGTCAGGCCCGCGGCGTCCAGGGCGGCGCGGCAGCGGGCCCGATAGGCGGCGTGATCGAGGAGCGAGGCGCCGCCGACGATGACGAGCTGCGCCTCGGGGTAGCGCGTCCGCAGCCGGGCGAAGGCTTCGATGATGCCGAGCGTGTTCTTGCGTTCCTCGAACCCGCCAACGCTCAGGACGACCGGACTCGGACCGAGCCCCCAGCGGGCCCGCACGGCCGCGTCCGCCCCGTCCGGCGCGTCGCGATAGACCGACAGGTCGACTCCGTTGCCGACGATCCCAGCCTCCGCGCCGATCGCCCCCCGGATCCAGTCGGCCCAGAGGCGGCTGACGCAGAGCAGGCGACCGGCCTCGCGGACCGCGCGGTCCTGCCAGCCCGCGAGCACCGGGTCGGCGAAGTTGTCGACGTGGTGGACGGTGCGGACGAAGTCGGGGATCCGGCGTCGGTGCTTCAGGGTCGCGAGCGCGTTGCCGCCGATCCCGTCATGGGCGTGGAAGACGTCGAAGGCGCAGGCGGCCGGACTCGCGAAATGGCGCAGGTAGTCGTGGATGCGGGTGCGCACGAGGTCGACCGTCGCGCCTCCGACCGGCTCGGCCGCCACCGACACGGTGGGGCAACCCGCCTCCCGGAAGAAGCCGCGTCCGGACGGGTCGGGGGCGTGGACCACCGCCTCGTGGCCCAGCGCGCACAGGGCCTCGGCCAGGGCGAGACAGTGGGCGACGCCGCCGCGCGGGTTCGTGGAATGGGTCAGGACGGCGATGCGCAGGGCCTTCACGGGGCGTCCCCCGCGCCGTCCCGGCCGCAGCCGATGAGCGGGCCGGCCGCGAAGTCCCAGACCACCGCCTCGGCCGCCGCCGCATCCCGCACCCGCGCGACCCGGCTCGCGTCGAGGCGCCCGATCCGGGACGCCGCGATGCCGCGCTCCGCGAAGCGCGCGATCACCGCGGGGGTGCGGTCGGGGCGCACGGTGACGAGGTAGCCGAAGCTCGGGAAGGCCGTCAGCCAGCGCGCGAGCGGGACGTCTGCGGGGCGCGGGATCGCATCCAGGTCGATGACGCCGCCGACGCCCGAGCATTCGAGCAGCATGAGGGCCGTGCCGACGGTGCCGGCCATGCTGATGTCCTTGGCGGCGCGAGCCAGGCCATCCTCGGCGAGCCCCGGCAGCAGGGCGAGGTCGCCGCGCAGCTGCGTCCCCGGCGCGCCGGTCGAGGCGTCCCAGTAGGGATGCGGCTCGCGGAACCGGCCGCGCAGGTCTATGGCGGCGACGAGGTCGTCGCCGGGGGCGGCGTCAAAGCTCGTCAGGAGGCGCGGCCCCGCCCGGCCGAGCACGGCGACCGCGAGGTTGCCGGCGGCCGCGCGGGTGTTGGTGTGGCCGCCGACGATCGGGACGCCGTAGAGCGCCGCCGCGTCGGACAGGCCGGCCAGGATCGGATCGGCCATCCCCGCATCCCGGCTCCAGAGGGCGTCGACGACGGCGAGCGGGCGACCGCCCATGGCGGCGACGTCGCTCAGGTTGACCATGATCCCGCAATAGCCGGCGAAGTACGGGTCGTCGGCCACGAAGCTGTCGAGGAAGCCCTCGATGGCCAGCAACAGGTGCCCGTCGCCGTCGGGGATCGCCGCGCAATCGTCGCCGACCGGTATCCCGGCGTGCCGGCTCGCCAGCCCGAGCCGCGCCACCACGGCGTCGATGTCGCGCTTGTGGCCGACACCGCGGGCGTCGCGGATCTGGCGGGCCAGCGCCTCGATCCCGGGGGCGGCGGTCATGCCGCCCTGCGGAAGGTGACGAGGCCGTGCTCGGGATCGTGCATCGGCGGGTAGGCCGCGAGATCCGCCTCCATCAGCCGGTGCGGCCGCCCGTGCAGGTCGAGCGCCGCGAGGCTCGTCCAGTGCAGCGATTCGAACAGCGCCACGTTGGCCGCCTGCACATGCGCGCGGAAGCGGGTGCAGCCCCTGGCATGGGCCGAGGCGACCGCGACCCGGATGAGACCGGTGCCGAGCGCGGCGGCGCTGCGGAACGGCTTGGCGACGGCGAGGCGCGAACCCCACCACTCGCCGGGCCGCTCCGGAACTTCGTGGATGCGGACGGTGCCGACCACGGCGTCGGCGTCGCCGCCGAGCGTCGAGAGGGCGCAGATCGGGATGGCGTGCGCGTCGATCGCGTCGCGGTCAACGTCGGCGAAGAGACCCTGCTCGGCGCAGAAGACTTGGCGGCGAAGGGCCGCGCAGGCGCGCCGCTCCCACGGCGCGACCGCAAATCTCACGCGGAAGTGGCTCGGCCGGTACGGGGGCACGGGGTCGAACATCAGGCCGCCCCCGCGCGCTCGTAAGTGGAGAGCGCCGAGCAGGCGCCGCAGCGCCCGCAGCCGGCCTTGATGTCGGTCGAGCGCAGGTTCGCGGCGCCCAGCAGGGCTGCGAGCGGCTGGAGGATCGCGTGCATGAAGTCCGCGCCGGGGGCCGGTTGGCTCTCCAGCGGCGTCCCGGAGATCGGCACGAACGGCACCACGAAGGGATAGACGCCCATCCCGATCAGGCGCTCGGCCATCGCCAGGACGGCCTCCGCCGCGTCGCCGAGCCCGGCGATGATGTAGGTCGAGACCTGGCCGCGCCCGAAGACCGGGACGGCCGCCGCGAAGGCGTCGAAGTAGCGCTCCAGCGGCACGCTCGCCTTGCCGGGCATGATCCGCGCCCGGATCTCGGGGGTGACGGCCTCGAGATGCATGCCGAGCGCGTCGATGCCCGAGGCCTTCATCCGCTCGAACCAGCGGTCGTCGTCGGGCGGCTCGCACTGGGCCTGGATCGGCAGGTCGACGGCGGCCTTCACCGCGAAGGCGCTCTCGCACAGGATCGCCGCGCCCCGGTCGCTGGCGTTCGGCGTGCCGGTGGTCATGACCATGTGCTTGACGCCGTCGAGCAGCACCGCGGCGCGGGCGACCTCGGCGAGCTGCTCGGGCGTCTTGCGCGCCACCGTGCGCCCGGCGGCCAGCGACTGGCCGATCGAGCAGAACTGGCAGGTCTTGGTGCGGCTCTGGTAGCGGATGCAGGTCTGCAGCACCGTGGTGGCGAGGACGTCGCGCCCGTGCAGCACGGCGATCTTGGAGTAGGGCACGCCGTCGAAGGTCGAGAGCCCGTAGAAGCGGGGCTTGCCGGGGAAGGTGGCGCGCCCGATCACGACGCCCTCGTGCTCGATCACCGCCGTCCCGTCCGCGTCCGGCCGGCGCACGAGGAAGGGGGAGTCGAAGGCGGCCTCGGTATGGACCGGCACCATCACGGTGCGGCCCGCGATGGTCATGGCCTTGTGGTCCGAGGGACCGGCACCGCCGCGGCGGCTCGGCGCGCCGGCGCGGCTGTCGGCGAGCCTAACGCCGTAGGATTGCAACGCGTTGATCAGGCGTTCCGTCGGCATCCCGATCAGGCCCGTCGGTGCGGAGGGAAGACTCGTCGGTAGCGGGCTGCTGCTCATCATCGAGGCTCCGGGGGGCGGGCTGCGAACGAAGCGGCCGGCTCACGAACGCGGCCGGATGGTCGTCGTGGAGGAGGCTGAGGAGCTCCGGGCGGGCGTAGTGGCCGACCGAGTCCATCATGCGCTTGCGCTTGGTCACCAGCGCGAGATCCATGTCGGCGATCAGGATGCCCTCGCCGGGCCCGAGCGGGTCGGCGAGGTGCTTGCCCTCGGGCGAGACGATGGCGGTGCAGTTGCCGCCCCGGCAGGCGCCGCGCAGGCGCTCGTCCGGGCAGACCTGGGCGACCTGCTCTTCGGTGAGCCAGCCGGTGGCGTTGACCACGAAACAGGCCGCCTCCAGGGCGTGGTGGCGAACCGCCACCTCCATCTGGTCGGCGAAAATCTGGCCGACCAGCGAGCCCGGGAACTGGGCGGCGTGAATCTCCTCGTGACGCGCCATCAGGGCGTAGCGGGCGAGCGGGTTGTAATGCTCCCAGCAGGCCAAGGCCCCGACGCGGCCGACTGCCGTCTCGACGACCGCGAGGCCGGCGCCGTCGCCCTGACCCCAGATCATGCGCTCGTGGTAGGTCGGGGTAATCTTGCGGCGCCTGAGCTTCAGCGCCCCGTCCGCGTCGAAGATCAGCTGCGTGTTGTAGAGCGAGCCGTGGTCGCGCTCGTTGACGCCCAGCACGATCACGGCGCCGTGGCGGCGCGCGGCGGCCGAGACGGCCTGCGTCACCGGCCCCGGCACGGCGACCGCCCGCTCGTAGAGCTTGAGGTGCTCCGCCCCCTGCAGCGCGGGCGGCAGGACGAAGGAGAAGTAGGGGTAGTAGGGTACGAAGGTCTCGGGAAAGACCATAAACCGCGCGCCCTTGGCGGCGGCCTCGTCGACGGCGTTGAGCACGCGCTCCAGGGTGCCGTCCGGCCGGTCGAGGTCCGGCGCGATCTGAACGGCGGCGGCCCGCACGATCCGGGTCCCAGGCATGGAAGATCCTCCGGCTGAGCCAGCGGCAGCGCACCCCGCGCGGCCGCCGGGTGCGAGCGTCAGACGGTCCAGGTGTCGATGATTACCGCGTTGTCGCGCTTGTGCAGGAGAATGCAGTCGAGAACGTCGAGGGGATTGATCATGCGAATACCCTCGATGAAGGCCGCCTCGCCGTGGCCGTACAGGGCCTGGGTCGAGAACCGGCAGGCATAGACCTTGCCGCCCTCGGCCATGAACTTCTCGAGCTGGTTGTTGAAGTTGAGATGGCCCGGGAAAGCCTCGTCGCCGAGCCGCGGGAAGCCGCGCTGGACGCCGAGCGTGATGCCCGGGCCGTAGAGCAGGATCGAGGTCTCGAAGCCCTTGCGCTGCAGACGCGTGGCCTGGAGCAGGTTGACGAGGCCGATGGAGCCCTCGAACGCGACGGTGTGGAAGGTGACGAGCGCCTTCTGGCCCGGCTCGGCCTTCACGTCCTCGAAGACCTTCTCCTCGTAGTCGACCAGGAAGTCGCCCTTCTTGTGGGGTTCGCGGTTCACGGCAGGCATGGCTCACGCTCCTCGTTGTCCGGACCGCGGCAGGCGAGGCTGCGGGCGATCTGCCGACAGGATGGCAAGCGGTGTGCCAGATCATCGGGCTCAGAGATCCGAGCAATGGACCGCCCGGAAATGCATACAAATATGCGATCAAGCAGTCGGTAATATAATCCTGGCTTCTAACTGATGTCGCACATTTCATCGCCATTGCGTGCGCATGACTTAAGCATAGAGCGCTCGCTACTGCTTCCGTGATTGTAGGCATTGCATGGATCGTCGGCGCGCAGGAGCGCGTCCGAACGTGCGGTACGGCGCTTGCAAGCCATACAATCGATCATTGATCGCATGTCACGGCGCGGGTGCTGGACCGATGAGGGCGTTGGAGAGCGGGAGACGGTCGGTCACCCGGAGCGGCACGGCCGATTCCTGGACCCCCGACCTCAAGCGATGGGGGAAGCCCCATTATCTAGCCATCGCGGACGCGCTCGCGGACGACATCCGGACCGGCCATCTGCTGCCGGGCACGCGCCTGCCGACCCAGCGCGCCCTCGCCGAGACACTCGATCTCAACTTCACGACCGTGTCCCGCGGCTACGTCGAGGCGCACCGGCGCGGCCTGATCGAGGGACGCGTCGGTCGGGGCACCTTCGTTGTCGATCCGGCGGAGGGCACCCGTCCCGGCGACGCCCCGCGATCCCGACGTTCGGGTCCGGTCGACTTCACCATGAACCTGCCTCCGGAGCCCGACCTGCCGGAAGTGCAGGCCCGCATGAGGTCATCCTTCGCGGACCTGTCCGGCGATCTCGCCGATCTGCTGCGCTATCAGGGCTTCGGCGGAACGGAGGCGGACAAGGAAGCCGCGCTGCGCTGGCTCGGGGGGCGCGGGATCGTCACGGCACGCGAGCGGCTCCTGATCTGCCCGGGTGCGCACAGCGCCCTGTCCAGCATCCTGGCACAGGTCGCGCGGGCCGGCGATACGATTTGCGCCGAACGCATCACCTATCCGGGCATCCGAACCCTCGCCGCCCACCGGGGCCTGCGCCTGATCGGCCTGCCGATGGACCGTCACGGGATCGATCCCGACGCCTTCGCGGCCGCCTGTACCAGGGACACCCCGAAAGCCATCTACCTCAACCCCCTCCTCCAGAACCCGACCACCGCGACCCTGTCCCGCGGCCGGCGCGAGGCCGTCGTCGCGACGGCGCGCCGTTACGCGGTCACCATCATCGAGGACGACGCCTACGCGCGCATCTGCCCGACACCGCCACCGAGTTTCGCGGAGCTTGCGCCCGAGATCACCTACTACGTGGCCGGCGTCGCGAAGTGCCTGGGCGCCGGGCTTCGCCTGGCCTTCCTGGTCGCCCCCAGCGCGCGATCCGCGCTGCCCCTCGGCGACGCCTTGCGCGCCGCCACCGTGATGGCGTCCCCGATCTCGACGGCGCTGACGACGCGCTGGATCATGGACGGAACGGCGGACGCCATCGTGGCTTTCGTCCGCGCCGAGTCGGCCGCGCGCCAGAGCCTCGCCGCCGCGTTGCTGCCGGCCGAGACCTACGTCGCGGACCCGCACGCCTTCCACGTCTGGATCAACCTGCCCATCGGATGGACGCGCTCGGCCTTCGCCAGCCAGGGCCGCTCCGCCGGTCTCGGGGTGGTCGGCAGCGATGCCTTCTGCGTCGCGGGAACGCCCCCCGAATCCGTCCGGCTATGCCTTGGGGGCCCCTCGACCCGACAGCAGATCGCCCACGGCCTTGAGATGCTGGCCCATGCCCTGGAAGGGTCACCGGCTCTCGCCTCGACCTACATCTGACCCGCCCTGACGAGCCCCTTCGACACGTCAGACCCGCTTTGCATGGGCCGGTCCACGTGTTGCCTCAGCACCGCCGCGGGAATCGGGCCCCGGATATCGTCGCGGGGAACCGAATTCCTGCCCACGTGGAGCGTCGAGAAGTTCGCGTCCTGAGGGTGAAGCTTCGACTGACCGAATCGACGCTTTACATGGTCGCTAGTCGATACGCTCCGCTTGACAGAACTCGGACATCAGCGAGCGGGCCGAGGCGGTTGCTCGCCAGGTTTGGGAGTCGACGCAACCCTCCGCCCGAGGTCGATCTCCCCTCCCGTGCCAGGGTCGTGCCGTCCGGTTTCAGGTGGGCAAGTCTGGCGCCTTTCGCTTTGGTCTGGATCGGCCGCCCGTGATAGCGAGGGCGCGGCTCCGAAGCCGGCCCGGGTCGGCGGCGCGACGCGCGGGAAACGACCTTGGCGGCGATTTGGCTGACGGCCCTGATCCGGGCGCTGACCTCCGGCACCGTGGTGGTGCTCGCCTCCGTCCTGGCCGAATGGCTGGGACCGGTCTGGGGCGCGCTCATCGTCAGCCTGCCGGTGTCCGCCGGACCGGCCTACGTGTTCATGGCGATGGAACACGACGCCGCCTTCGTGGCCGGGGCGGCCCTCAACGGCTTCGCCGCGAACGCCGCCACCGGCCTGTTCCTGATCGTCTACGCTCACCGGGCGGCCGGCCGGACCATGACCTCGACGCTCGGCCCGGCGATCCTGGCGTGGCTCGCCGCGGCCCTTCCGGTCTCGGCCCTCGCGTGGACGCCGATGACGGCGTTCCTGCTCAATGCGGCCGTCTACGGCGCCGGTGCCCTCTCGACCCGGCACGTGGTGCGCGCAACCCTCGTGCGCAGCGCCGTCGTGGCCAGGCCGCGCCCGCTGGATCTCCTCGTCCGGGCGAGCGCCGTCGCCCTGTTCGTCGCGGCTCTGCTGGCCCTGAGCACCGCCCTCGGCCCTGCCAGGACAGGGGTGATCGCGGCCTTCCCGGTCACGATGACGAGCGCCTTCGTCATCCTCCATCGCCGGATCGGCGGAGCGGCGATGGCGCGACTGGCGAGCGTCGCGATCCGGGGCGTGTTCGGCTTCGGCCTGACCTTGCTGACCCTTCACCTGACGATCCAGCCTCTCGGGGCCGCGCTCGCGCTGACGATCGCGCTGCTCGTCTCGTTGATCTACTCGGCCGGCCTCCTCGTGGTTCAGCCCCGTCCCGCTCGGCCGGAGCCGAGCATCGTCACGCGCTGAGACGGTTCGGCCGCGACGACCTGTCCCCGGCTGCCGCGTCCGCCCGCGGCGCCGCGTCGACCGGAGCGCGACCAGCCGAACGCGGACAGGTCGCGCCGGCCGACGGAGGAGGAAGGCGCGGAAGCCGGATCGCGACGGGGCTCGGCTCCATGCGGGTGGCCGGAGCGGCCGAACACCTGACCGCCGGCCCATCGCAACAGGATCCGGGACCCGCGGCGTCCGTCGTTCCCCGGCTGTCACCTCCCTCGCCCCGACCGGCAGGTGACATACCCTGCGGAGCCCGATCGGTCCTGCCCTAGCGGGAGGCGTCCTCGCCTCGCCGCTCCCGAGATCGCGCCCGATCGGCCCCGCCGCTCAGACACCCCGCCAGTTGCGGGCGACCTCGGCCGCGAAGTCGCGGTAGCTGCGCGGCCTGCGGCCGAGCAGGTCGGCGAAGCGCTCCACCTCGGCCTCGGTCGCGACGGCGCCGTCCTCCTGATAGCGGCGCATCATCACCCGCAGGTCGTAGGCGAGCCAGGCGGGGGCGAAGCCGCGGAGCCGCTGCTCCATCCCGTCGAGATCGTCACCGCCGTAGCGCACCGCGCGCCCGAGGGCCTGGGCCCAGATCTTCGCCAGCGCGTCGCCCGTCAGGGCGTCCGGACCGACGACGTCGTAGGTCTCGGCGGGTAGGCGACCCGGCGCCCGCTCGCGTCGCAGCAGCGCGATGGCCGCCGCCTCGGCGATGTCGCGCACGTCGACCATCGAGATCCCGACCTGTCCGAGGGGCACGGCGAAGGTGCCAGCCGCGAGGAGCGCCTCCTTCTGGGCGAGGTCGTTCTGCATGAAGTAGGACGGCCGCAACACGGTGGCGGGCAGGTCGAGGGCGGCGATCATCCGCTCGACGGCGTGCTTGCCGGTGAAGTGCGGGGCGTCGACGTAGGCCTCGCTCTTGAAGACCGACAGATAGACGATGCCGCGCACGCCGGCGTCGCGGGCGAGGCTAAGCGTCGTGATCGCCTGAGTCAGCTCGTCCGGCACGTTGGCGACGAGGAGGAACAGCGTATCGACCCCGGCCAGCGCCGCGCGCATCGCGTCGATATCGGCAGGATCGCCTCGGAGAGCCTCGACACCGGACGGGAAGTGCGCCTTCTCGGGCGCGCGCGTCAGGGCACGCACGGCGGCGCCCTCCGCGACGAGGTGATCGATCACGGCGGAGCCGATGCGGCCCGTGGCACCGGTGACGAGGATGGTCATGGCTTTTCTCCTGGAAGCGGGGCGGTCCGGAGCGGGCCGCCGCTGACCCGAAGATGCTGTGTTCCCTTCGTGAGCCATAGACGGCAAGATCGGGACTGGGTGTCCCAGATCTGGAACGACACATGGACCTCTCGGCGCTCGCCGACTTCAACCTCGTCGCCGGCCACGGCGGCTTCGGCCGAGCCGCCAGGGCCAGCGGCCGACCGAAGGCAACGCTGTCGCGGCGGGTGGCCGAGCTCGAGGCGAGCCTCGGAGCGCGGCTGATCGAGCGGGGCGAGCGCAGCCTGCGCCTGACCGAGGCGGGAGCGCTCCTTCATGCCCGCACGGGACCACTTCTCAGCGAGATCGCGGAAGCCGGCGCCGTGGTGGGTGGCGGCCTCGACCGGCCCCGGGGACGCCTGCGCGTGAGTGCGCCGCTGCTCCTGTCCGATACGCAGCTCGGCCGCGTCGCCGCCGACTTCGCCCGCGCCTATCCGGAGGTCGAGCTGGAGATCTGCGCCGAGGACCGGTTCGTCGACCCGATCGAGGAGAGCTTCGACGTGATCATCAGGGTCAACCCGAAGCCGGACGAGCGCCTCGTCGGGCGCTGCGTCCTCCGGGACGAACTCTGGCTGGTGGCATCGCCCGACGCCCGGCGTCCCGAGCTGCCGGCCGGGGCCGACGCGGCGACGTTATCGGCCGCGGTGCGCTGGACGCCGCGACAGGACGAGACGTGGCGGGTCCATGATGGCCGGACGCGCCGATCCTACGTGCCCGTGCCGGTCCTGCGATTGTCTTCGCTGCCGATGCTGCGGGATGCGGTTGTGGCGGGCGCCGGCGCGGCCCTGCTGCCGCGCTCGCTCGTCGGGGGCGACGTGGCGGCCGGGCGGCTGGCCTGCTGGGGTTGGCTGGAGGGCTCGCCGACGGAGCTGTGGGCGCTCCACACGTCCCGGCGGCTGGTGAGCCCCAAGGTCAACGCCTTCGTGGCCCACCTCGCGGCCGCGCTGTCGGCCGGCGCTTCGCTCGACCTGTAGCGCTCGGCTCGGGACAGAGGCGGCGCCCAACTGGTTGCGGAGCGGGCGCGAGACCTCATCCACTGCCCAGCGCCTCACCCGCGCGTGGCGGATCGGCCGCGCTCGGCGGCCCTGCCATGCTGAGAGCCAGCCACTCCACGAAGGCTGCCGCGGGACCCGCGGGCGGCAGGGCACGCACGAGCACGAAGTATCGAAGCCCGCCCATGACGGCCTCGCCGCAAGCGGGAACGAGACGACCGTCGGTGCGATAGGGCGCGACGATCAGCGATCGTCCGAGCGCGATGCCCGAGCCGCCGAGCGAGGCCCGCAGCGCCAGTTGCGCGAGGTTGAAGTAGAGGTTCTGGATCCGGCCGTCCCAGGGCGCCCCGTGAAGCTTGATCCAGCGGTCCCACTCCTCCGAGCCGGTCGCGGCAGCTTCCCACGGCGTCGCGTCGTGGAGCAGGACGACGGCTCCATCGGGCTTCGCCGCCGCGGCAGACCGGTAGGCCGGGGAGCAGACCGGATAGACCGGTTCAGGATGGTCGAAGACGACCGCCGCACCGGGCGGCGGCGCCGGGCCGTAACGGACCGCCACGTCGATGCCGGCCAGCGCCATGCGTGCCGAGTCCAAGTCGTGGGTCTCGCCGAAGACGGCGACATCGATGTCGGGATGCGCGTCGCTGAAAGCCTTCAGGCGCGGCGCGAGCCATTCCGAAGCCAGGGAGGGAATGCAGCTGATCCGCAGCGTCTCCCGGCCCTCGCGCCGCTCCGCGCGGAGCAGCGCCTCGCCCATTCCGTCGAAGCCGCTCCGCGCCGCGGCGAACAGGTCATGGCCTTCGGCGGTCAGGCGGATTTCCCGGGTGCCCCGGACCAGCAACGGGTAACCGAGGCGCTGCTCCAGCCGCTGGATCCGCTGCGTGACCGCGCTCTGCGTCACCGCCAGGCGATCGCCCGCCTTGGCAAACCCACCCGCCTCGATGAGGGCGCGGAAGAAGAACAGGTCGCCGGCCAGGCGCGCATCGAGCCTGATGGGCATGCGCGATCATAAGCTGGCCTAATAAACGGCGCCAGGGAATATAATTGGCCGCCTCCGCGTCTTTGGCGCAGGTTCGCCGGGCACGAACCGAGCGGGAGCGGAAGCGCCATGGCAGCGGCCAGCGAGATGCAGACCCTACCCTTGGGCGACCGGATCCCGGAAGCGGTCAAGCGCGCCAGCCCCACGATCTGGACGAACCCGGCTTTGGCCCCGACCGCGTCCGTCCTGCCCGGGCTCTCGGCCGGCCGCGCCGACGTGGACGAGGCAGTAGCACGCTGGCAACGGTTCGCGCCGCTCCTCGCACGCCTGTTCCCAGAAGAGGGCGCCGGCCGGATCGATTCGCCGCTCGTCCAGCTGGAAGGGCGACTGTCCCGTGACATCCTGGATGGCGCCGACGGGCGCGTGTTCGTGAAGGCCGACCACGCGCTGCCGGTGACCGGCTGCATCAAGGCGCGCGGCGGCGTCTACGAAGTCCTGGCCTACGCCGAGCAACTGGCCGCCCGGGCCGGGCTGCTCGCTGAAGGGCAATCCTACGCGGCCTTCGCCGATCCGGCATTCCGCGACCTGTTCGCCCGCCACGTGATCGCTGTCGGCAGCACCGGCAACCTCGGCTTCAGTGTCGGCCTGATGGGACGGGCGCTCGGCTTCGCGGTCGAGGTCCACATGTCCCACGACGCCAAGGACTGGAAGAAGCAGCGCCTGCGCGAACTCGGGGCCCGGGTCGTCGAGCATCGCGGCGATTACGGGATCGCGGTCGCGGCGGCGCGCAGCGCGTTCGCCGGCCGTGACGACGCCCATTTCGTCGACGACGAGGATTCCGTCGATCTCTTCCTCGGCTACGCGGCCGCGGCGCTCGACCTGCAGCGGCAGCTCGCGGAGGCCGGGATCGCGGTGGGGCCGGCGCATCCGCTCTGCGTCTATCTTCCCTGCGGCGTGGGCGGTGCGCCGGGCGGCGTCGCCTTCGGGCTGAAGCTGCTGTTCGGTGACGCCGTACACCCGATCTTCGTCGAGCCCGTTGCCGCCCCGTGCATGCTGGTCCAGCTCGCGGCCGGCCTCGACCGCTCGGTCAGCGTCTACGATGTCGGTCTCGACAACCGCACGGCGGCGGACGGGCTGGCCTGCGCCTCGGCGTCGATGCTCGTCGCCCGGACGCTCGAGAAGCTCGTCGCGGCCGTGGTCACGGTGCCCGACGACGCGCTGTTCCGCTGGCTCAAGGTGATGTGGACCGAGGCGGCCTTCCGCCTGGAGCCTTCGGCGGCGGCCGGTTTCGCCGCGGCCGGGCGGTACGCCGCCACGCTCCCGGCGCAGCTGCGCTCCGCGGTCACACACGTGATCTGGACGACCGGCGGCGCGCATCTCCCGGCCGAGGAGTTCGAGGCGGCTCTCGCCCGCGGCTGAGGCGCGGCCCGGCGCGTTCGATGCCGCTTCGAGCCCGGAGAACGCCTGGCCCTTCGCGCCGCTGAGGCGCGCTCCCGGGTCCGACTTGGCAGACGTGCGCGGGATTCGTCTCCGCGCGGGAAACATCGAACCGGAGCCAGACCATGGATGCCGCCCAGCCCGCGCAACCGGGCCGACCCTATCTCGGTTTCGCGCTGCTCTACGCCGCCTACTGCATCTCCTACGTGGACCGCGCCGCGATCGCGCTGGCCCTGACCCAGATCGGCCGTGAATTCGGCCTCAGCCCGACCGAGTACGGCGTCGTCCTGAGCGTCTTCTTCTTCGGCTACTCGCTGATGCAGCTGCCCGGGGGCTGGCTCGCGGACCGGTTCGGCTCGAAATACGTCGTCATCGGCACGGCCGTCGCGTGGTCCGTCTTCACCGCGCTCACCGGCCTCGCGTGGTCGTTCACGTCCCTGATCGCCATCCGGCTGATCTTCGGTCTGGCCGAGGGCGGCTTCCCGGCGGCCTGCATCAAGGCGGTGTCGGAGCAGTTCACGGGGTCGGCGCGCCCCAAGATGTCGTCGCTGATGATCTCGTCGAACTATGTCGGGAGCCTGCTAGCGCCCCTGGTGATGGCCCCGCTGCTGATCTACTTCGGTTGGCGCCACGCCTTCTTCGCGGTCGGCGCCGCGGGCCTGATCTTCGGGTTCGTCTATTATCGCCTGATCCCGCACCGGCCGCCTGCGGCGTATCCGGGCCCCGGCGCGGCCCGGTCCGGTCGCCGCCCATCGGCCCCGGCGCGCGAACTCCTGCGCAACCCGCTCCTGTGGCAGCTGATGCTCGTCTGGTTCGGCCTCGGCTGCATCAACAAGGGCCTCGACGCCTGGATGCCCACCTACCTGCTCCAGGCGCGCGGTCTCGATCTGAAGGCGGTCGGCCTGCTGACGCCCCTCCCCTTCATCATGGCGAGCATCGCGACGGCGATCGGCGGATGGGTCATGATCCGGTTCTTCGACGGCCGGGAAAAGTACATGATCGTGGTCAGCACGATGCTGACTGGGATCTTCCTCTATCTGATGTACAAGGCACCGACGATCGCGGGCGTGATCACGTTCCAGTCGATCACCTACTTCTTCAAATCGTTCGTCTTCGCTGCGGCCTTCGCCCTGCCGACCAAGCTCATGCGGGACGATCAGATCGGCACCAGCATCGGCATGGTCAATCTCGGAGGCCAGTGCGCCGGCTTCATCGCGCCGCTGGTGATGGGCCTGCTGGTCGATCATTACGGCACCTACGACGCCGCGTTCGACTTCCTGCTGACCGCCGCCGCCGTCGCCACCCTGGTCGCCCTGACCATCCGCTCCCGATCCACCGCCGCCTTGCCGCAGGCGGCCTGAAGCGAGGGCCTCTATCGTTCCGCGCCGAATTCCGAGGGAGATCCCGCTTTGGCCGACCTTTGCGACATGTCCGCGGTGGACCTGCGCCGCCTCATCGGGCGCGGGGACATCTCCCCCGTCGAACTCCTGGACTCGTGCCTCGCGCGGATTGCCCGGATCAACCCGGCCGTGAACGCGGTGGTCGCCCTCGACACCGAGCGGGCGCGGGCCGCAGCCCAGAGCGCCGAGGCCGCGGTCCGCGCCGGCGAGCCCCTGGGCCCGCTTCACGGGATCCCGGTCGGCATCAAGGATACCGAGGACACGGCGGGGCTGCGCACGACCTACGGCAGCCCGATCCACGCCGACAACGTCCCGGCCCGGGATCTCGGCGTCGTGGCGCGCCTACGCGGCGCCGGGGCCATCGTCCTCGCCAAGACCAACACGCCCGAATTTGCGGCGGGCGCGAACACGCGCAACACCGTCTACGGGGCCACGGGCAACGCCTTCGATCCGACGCTGTCCGCGGCGGGCTCGTCCGGCGGCTCGGCGGTCGCCCTCGCCTGCGGGATGGTTCCGCTCGCGTCCGGCTCGGATACCGGAGGGTCGCTGCGCAACCCGGCCGCCTACGCCGGGATCGTCGGGATGCGGCCGTCCTCCGGCCTGGTCCCGAACGAGCGACGCGGGCTCGGCTGGGCCAATCTCCCGGTGAACGGGCCGATGGCCCGGACGGTCGGCGATGCCGCCCTGATGCTCGGCGTGATGGCCGACGACGATCCGCGCGATCCCCTAGCCTACACGCTGCCCGGCGAGCCCGTGCGCGGGCGCGCGGATCGCTACCACCCGCCCCAGGCGATCGACCTCGGCACACTCCGCGTCGCGTTCACGGAGGATTTCGGCTTCGCGCCGACGGAACAGCACGTCCGGAGAATCTTCCGCCGCCGGGTCGCTTCCCTGTCGCCGCTCTTCGGCGCGACCGAAACGGCGACGCCGGATTGCACGGGGGCGGATGAGGCGTTCGCGATCCTGCGGGCGGCCCAGTTCCTCGCTTTGCACCTGGACACCTACCGCACCCGACCGCAGCGGCTCGGACCGAATGTCCGCACGAATGTCGAGGAGGGCCTCGGCTACGCGCTCGCCGACTACGCCCGCGCGGCGAGCCTCCAGACCATGATCTACCGGAATTTCGTCGACTTCTTCGCGCGGTTCGACCTGTTGATCAGCCCGACCATCACCCTCTCCCCCCGACCCTGGAGCGAGCTGTACCCGACCGAGATCGACGGTGCCGCCACCCGCTCGTACTTCCACTGGCTGGCCCTGGCCTACGGCGTGACCCTCGCCGGTCACCCGGCGATCAGCCTGCCGCTCGGTGTCGACGAGGCCGGTTTGCCCTTCGGTGTCCAGGTGGTGGCCCGGCGCGGCGGCGATGCCGCCCTGCTCGCGGCGGCGGCGGCCATCGAGGCCCGGTGCGCCGGTCAGCCGGACCTGATCCGTCCGACGCCCGACCTCGCCGGCCTGGCCGACAGGGCGCCGATCGCGCAGAGCCCCGGCTTCCTCGATCTCGGCTGAGCGGCCGCACGCTTCGGAATCACCGCCGGCACCGGCCGACGGTCACTCCATGAGATCGGTCAGCGCCCCGATCTCGTCGGCATTCTTCCAGACCGTCTCGCAGCCGATCACCTTGTCGGTGGCATCGATCGTGAGCGTGAAAGCGGCGGGGATCCGGTCGGTCCCGACAAGCCTGAGGCGGACGCCCCACCGCGACATGTCGTGCACCACGCAGGGGATGGCGGGATGGCCGGCCACCGAGATGCGTCCGTTCAGGTTGACTGATACGCGCCGGGCAATCCGATGATTATCCATAAGTACTCCGCGCCTAAGCGCGCGAGCGTAAGCGGCGACTGATCAAGAAGCCGTTCACAGACTAAGCTCAATTTCGCTCAGGTTCCGCCAAGTCCGGCTCTTCCTGGCTCTTCCCGGTTCTCCCGGCTACCGGTTTGGAAGCCAGCGGGAGACGAATGGCAGCGGTCGCGCCCCTCCGGGCCGCTCGCCGGCATTTCCGCGCGCGTCGGCGTCCGGCAGCAGCGACGCGATCAGGCGGAGCAACTTCTCCCGCTCCTCGCCGGTGAACAGCACGAGGAACGACCCGAGGTCCAATTCCACCTCCGGCGCGTCGTTGCCGGGACGATGAGAGATGTAGGGTTGCCCGGTCCGGACGTCGCGCATAAGTGCCCAGCGGTCGCCGTCGGCGCCGACATGGAATTCCCGCGCAATCCGAGAGGCCTGTTCGATCATCACTCTTCCTGCACGCGACCGGCATGCAACGGTCGGTGGGATATAGTGCATAGTCGAGTTGAGATATAACCTGGCTCAGGAATTCACAGAATTCATCGCTTGCCGGTCGGGCTGAACCGGGACAGGGCGGCGGGTCGCGGGTAACGCGAGGCGCCGAGAGGCCGCGGGCTTGGTTCAGCCGCACGGCCGTCTGGCCTGATCGGCCCCACCCGAACGGCGCCGGAGCGGCAGCCGGGCCGCTCGCGAGCCGCTAACCACGGCTTCGCTAGCGATACGCGTGCGGCCGAGAGCGCTCGAAGGCATCCGCGCAGGCGGTGTCGAAGAGCGTGCAGGGCGGCCGGGCGTCGCCCGGCTCGGCCAACATCGGCTGACCCCGGATGTCTCCCGCGGAGTGAACCTGCGAGTACCGCGATCGCGGGTCGAAATAGGGATCCGACGTGTAGCTGCTCATGAAGGCGCCGCCCGCCGGCATATCGCTCTCGGACAGCGCCGCGCTGGCCTGGAGCGACAGCGCGAAGACCAGGAGCCAGAGACACCGTTTGGCCATTGGTCCGTTTCTCCCCGGACTCACAAGATCGGCGGCGAGGACGCAGTCCTGTGGATGATTCAGGCGGGCATGACGTCGCCGCCGCGCCATTCACAATCGGTCCGCCGGAGGATCGCGCGGTCACGGGTGCGCGCACCGGGACGGACGCCCATTCGAAGTCAGGCGTCGCCGCGATAGCCATCGCCGTCTAGAGGGCTGCCGGACCGGCCCGTGTCGTCTCCAGGAAGATCGCGCAAGACGACCGCGAGGTGCAACCAAATAAGCTTTTCACCAGTAAAAATCGGATTGTTTTCAAAAATCTTTTTCAATTCCTGCTCGGCGATCCGGCGCGCTTGCGCCGCACCGGAGGACATCCGCGTATCGGATCAGCGCTGCGCCCGAGAAAGCGACCGCCAATTTAAATCTCTTAAACGCGCTTTAGTTTGTCGTATCGAATTCATTCGAAGAGCGGTTTTGCGAAGGATATACCTGCGCCCTGCCGGGCTTTCGCCCTGCGTTCTCTTCGCAAACGAGGCCTGATCGGATCGTTGTCCATGCGGCCTCGCCGTGCGGGACCAGGGTCGGATCACGGCGGGACACCCGATTGATCGCATGGAACTCGTCCGGTTCGCTCTGAAGTTCCGCAAGAGCTTCTATGTTCTTGCCGTCCTCATGTTCCTCGCGGGCCTCGGCGCGATCACCGTCGCGCCGAAGGACGTGCTGCCCGCCGTCGACATCCCGGTTGTGGTCGTGGTGTGGACCTACAACGGTCTCGACGCGACCGACATGGTCCAGCGCATCACGAACTACAGCGAGTTCTCGCTGTCGAGCAACGTGAACAACATCCGGCGGATCGAGTCGACGTCGATCCAGGGCACGGTGACCGAGCGGATCTACTTCGATTCTGCCGTCAGCATCGACCTGGCGATGACTCAGGTCGACTCGGCGATGAACGCGATCCGCTCGCGCATGCCGCCGGGCGTGCAGCCTCCCGTCATCATGCGCTTCTCCGCCTCGTCGGTGCCCGTCATCCAGATGGCCCTGTCGTCGTCCAAGCTGCCGCTCACCAAAGTCTTCGACTACGCGCAGTACCGGACCCGTCGACGGCTCGCCGAGGTGCCGGGCTCCACGCTGCCCTCTCCCTATGGCGGCGCTCCGCGTCAGGTCATGGTCGATCTAGACCCCGCCAAGCTGCGCGCGATCGGCATGACGCCGCTCGACGTGCTGAACGCGGTGCTCAAGCAGAATCTCGTGGTGCCGTCAGGCCTCGCGAAGATCGGGACGCAGCAATACACGGTACGGCTGAATTCGAGCCCGCAGCTGGTCGATCAGCTCAATCGCATTCCGATCAAGGTCGCGAACAACCAGCCGGTTCTGCTGCGCGACGTCGCCCACGTCCGGGACGGTTCGCCCCCGCAGATCAACATCGTCCGCGCCGACGGCCACCACTCCGTTCTCCTGCAGGTCCTGAAGAACGGCGCGGCCTCGACCCTGGACGTGGTGAACGCCGTCAAGGCCGCCCTGCCGGACATCCACGCCGCCGCACCGAAGGGCATGACCATCACGCCGCTCTTCGATCAGTCGGTCTTCGTCTCCGACGCCATCTCCGACGTGGTGCGAGAGGCGGTGATCGCGGCCGGGCTCACAGGGCTCGCCATCCTGCTGTTCCTGGGCTCCTGGCGCTCGACCATCGTGGTGCTGGTCTCGATCCCGCTCTGCATCCTGACCTCCCTGTCGATCCTGGTCGCCCTGGGCCAGACCATCAACGTGATGACCCTGGGGGGCCTCGCCCTGGCCGTCGGCATCCTGGTGGATGACGCGACGGTGGCCATCGAGAACACCTACCGGATGTTCGAGGAGGGCTTCTCCTTCCGGCGCTCCGTGGTGGAGGGCGTGGCCGGCATCGCCAAGCCGGCCCTGATCTCCACCCTGGCGATCTGCTCGGCCTTCTCGGCGGTCTTCTTCCTCACCGACGCGCCCCGCTACCTGTTCGTCCCGCAGGCTGAGGCCGTCGTTTTCGCGATGCTGACCTCCTACCTGCTCTCGCGGACGCTGGTCGCGATCCTCATCGACGTCCTCGTCGCCCCGGAATACGCCCGGCATCACGGCGGCGCGGCCGCCGTGTCCGACGGCGTGTCGCCACCCCGCCGCCGCTCGATCCTCGGCCGAATCCTCGGCTTCGCGACCCGGCGCGTCGGCTGGCTGCTCCGGTATCCGCTGCGCGGCGCCCTCGCGTTCCGCAACGCGTTCGAGCGCGGATTCGCGCGCTTTCATGCCGGCTATGTCGGGTTGCTTTGCGCCGTGCTCGGCCACCCGGCCCGCGCCCTGTGCGGCGTTCTCACCGTCTTCGCGGCGACGGCGACGATCTTCCCGTTCGTCGGGCAGGATTACTTCCCGCAGATCGAATCCAATCAGATGACCCTGCACATCCGCACCCGACCGGGTGAGCGGATCGAGCAGGCGGAGAAGATCTTCGCGCAGGTCGAGGACGTGGTCAGGCAGGTCGTCCCGAAGGATGAACTCGGACTCATCCTCGACAACATCGGCCTCCCGGCCTCGAATTACAATTTTGCTTTCATGGACGCGTCGTTCGTCGCCTACAATGACGGTCAGATGCTCATCAACCTGAAGGGCGAGCACAAGCCGATCTCCTTCTACGAGAGGCGGCTGCGTCGGGTCCTGCACGAGTCCTTTCCGGACGACATCTTCTATTTCCAGCCCTCCGATATCATCACGCAGATCCTGAACTTCGGGACGGTCGCGCAGATCGACGTGCAGGTCTCCGGGCGTCACGAGACCGAGGACCTCGCCGCGGCGCAGGACCTCGTCCGCCGCATCGCGGCGGTCCGGGGCGCCGTCGACGTGCACCTTCATCAGATCGTCGACGCCCCGCAGATGTACGTGAACGTCGACCGCCGGCTCGCCTCCGAGATGGGCGTCAGCGAGCAGTCGATCGCGCAGAACCTCAACGTCTCGCTCTCCGGCTCCTTCCAGGTCAGCCCCAACTTCTGGGCCGATCCCAAGTCCGGCATGCCCTATCAACTCTGGGTTCAGACGCCGGAATGGCGCAACGCCGACATCAATCAGCTGATGAATACGCCGGTGTCGGTGCACACGACCGCCAACGACAGGCCCGGCATCCCGATCCTGTTGTCGAACATCGCCACGATGCAGCGGCAGCCGGAGCAGACCGTCATCAATCACGTCAACCAGCAGCCGACCTTCGACATCCTCGCCAACGTCCAGAACGCCGATCTCGGCAGCGTCCGCAACGCCGTGGACCGGATCGTCGCCGAGGAGCAGGCCCGGCTCCCGGCCCCGGACAAGATCCTCGTTCGCGGCCAGATCGAGAGCATGGAGAGCGCGTTCACGCGCATCGAGCTCGGGCTCGGGATCGCGCTGGTGGCGGTCTACCTGCTCCTCGTCCTCAACTACCAGACCTGGGTCGACCCCTTCGTGGTCATCGCAGCCCTGCCGCTGGCCTTCTGCGGCATCGTGATGAGCCTGTTCATCACCAGCACGGCGTTCTCGATCCCCGCCCTGTTCGGCGCGATCATGTCGGTCGGCGTGGCGAGCGCGAACTCGATCCTGCTCGTCACCTTCGCCAAGGAGCACCGCGAGGCCACCGGCTGCTCGGCCCGCGAGGCCGCGCTGATGGCCGGCCATACCCGCCTCCGGCCGGTGCTCATGACAGCCTCCGCGATGTTCCTCGGCCTGATCCCGATGGCGATCGGGGCGGGCGAAGGCGCCGAGCAGAACGCCGCCCTCGCCCGCGCGGTGATGGGAGGAATCGGGATGGGCACCGTCTCGACCCTGCTCTTCGTCCCCCTCCTCTACACGCTGCTCCGCCGCAACCCGATCAAGCCCCTCGAGGATTACTGATGACCCGATTCACCGACGCCCCCGGGAGCGGCGCCGAGGCTGCCGCGCTGGCGCACCAGCACGCGGTCGAGATCGATCCGCTGCGGCAGGACGAGGCCGGTGAGGCCCTGGTCCACGCGGTGCCGCCGCCGCCGCGCAAGCGGCCGTTCCTGGTGGCATTTCTCGCGCTCGGCAGCGCCCTCGGCCTCGGCGCCTGGCACCACTGGGAGACCTTCCAGGCCTCCCTGGAGACTCAGGCCGAGGCCGTGAACTTCGTCCCCGAGGTCCGCACCGGGCCGGCCCAGGTGGATGACGGGCCCCTGACGCTGACCCTGCCGGGCCAGACCGAGGCCTTCGACCACGCCGACATCTTCGCCCGCGCCACCGGCTACATCGCCGAGCGCCGGGTCGACATCGGGTCGCGGGTCAAGAAGGGCGACCTCCTCGTCCGGATCGCCGCGCCGGATCTCGATCAGCAGGCCCGGCAGGCCGAAGCCCAGCTCGGGCAGTTCAAGGCTCAGCTCGCGGTCGCCCAGGCCGATGTGGAGCAGGCGAAGGCGAGCGTGACGCTCGCCAACGTCACCGATGCCCGTACCGCGACCTTGGCCGGCCAAGGCTGGGCCTCGAAGCAGAATGCCGATCAGACCCGCGCCGGGATGCTGACCGCCACCGCGACCCTCGCCGCCGCGCAGGCGAAGGTGAAGGTCGCGGAAGCCAACATCACCGCCCAGCAGGCCACCGTCGACCGGCTTCGCACGCTGACGACCTTCGAGAACGTCGTCGCGCCGTTCGACGGCATCGTGGTGGCCCGCAAGGTCGATGTCGGCGACCTTGTCCACGGCGATGCCGGCTCCGGCACGCCGCTCTTCACGATCGACAGCACCGACGTCCTGCGCGTGGCGGTCCAGGTGCCGCAATCGGCAGCCGTGGGCATCCGCGACGGGGTGAAGGCGCGCGTACAGGTCGCGCAGATGCCGGACCGCACCTTCGCCGGCACGGTGTCGCGCAGCTCGGTTGCCCTCCGATCCTCGGTTCGGACGCTCGATACCGAGGTCGACGTCGCCAACCCGGACGCGGCGCTGCGGCCCGGTCTCTACGTCGCCGTCACGTTCGAGGTGCCGCGCGCCCATCCGCGCGTGACCGTGCCGTCCGAGGCCCTCATCTTCGACGCGGACGGGACCCGGGTGGCCGTGGTCGATGCGGGCGACACGGTTCGGCTTCGTCCGATCACGATCGCGCGCGATCTCGGCACGCGCCTCGAACTGCGCAGCGGCCTCAGCAGCGGCGAGACTGTGGTCCTCAACCCGCCCGCCGGCCTCCAGGATGGCAGCCGCGTCGTCGCGAAAGGCCCGGACACCGCTCGGACCTCGGCAGCCCAGCTCTCCGAGCAGGCGAGCGCGGAGTGAGGCGCATGGTCCAGATCCCCCGTTCCCCTGTAAGCTTCGCCGACCCGATGACGCAGTCCGGCAGCCGCGATCGGACCCCATTTGACTCCGAGCCTGAAGAGGATAATTCCACCCCTCCCTCCGAGCCGCGGGAGATCAGGCAGGGCCGGCGAATACAAAATAAAAAGGAAAAACGAATGGCCAGCGTATTGGTAGTCGAGGACGACCGGCGGGTCGCCGCCGAGATCGGGTCGGCACTCGCGGAATACGGATTCCAGGTGGACGAAGCGCCGAGCGGCAGCGTCGGACTACGCAAGGCCCTGGACGGTAACTTCGACGTGATCGTGCTCGACCGGATGCTTCCGGAGATCGACGGCCTGTCGCTGCTCACCAAGCTGCGCGCCGCGAAGGTTTCGACACCGGTCCTGATCCTCAGCGCCCTTTCGGCCGTCAACGAGCGCGTCGACGGGCTGCGCGCCGGCGGCGACGACTACCTCGCCAAGCCGTTCGAGTTCATCGAGCTCACGGCGCGCGTCGACGCGCTCGCCCGCCGCAAGATGGCGGCCGAGGCCGTGAACGAGCTCGTGGTCGGCGATCTCCGCCTGGATCTGATCGAGCGTGTCCTCTACTGCGCGGACCGCGAGATCGAGCTCCTGCCCAAGGAGTTCGCGATCATCGAGTTCCTGATGCAGAACGCCGGCACGCTGGTGAGCCGGAAGATGATCTTCGAATCCGTCTGGGGCTACAGCTTCAATCACCAGTCAAGCGTCATCGACGTCCACATCGGCAAGATCCGCAAGAAGCTCGACCCCGACGGCTTGAACCCCCGGATCCACACGGTGCGCAACACGGGCTTCATCCTCCGTGCGCCTTCTTGAGGTCCGGCGCACCAGCGGCTTCCGGGTCGCGTGCCTGTTCTTCGCGACCTTCGGGACCGCGTCGCTCGCGCTGTCGGGCTTCCTCTACGTCGACACGCGCAGCTACGGCCGCAAGGCCGCGTTCGAGTGGGTCGAATGGGAGTCGAAGCACCTCCTGAGCCTGTCGCCGCGCGCGCTGCGTGAACGGATCGACGCCTCCGAGGATTTCGCCGAAGGCGGGCGGCCGCTGGTCCTGTTCGGGCCCGACCACCTGCGCCGGGCCGGCGCGCCGATCGCCTTTCCCGACAAGGCGCCGATCGGGAAGCCGTTCATCCTGTCGCAGCCGCTGGATCACCGCAGCCGCACGCTGTTCAGCCAGCTCACCGAACTTCCGAGCGGCGAGTACGTCCTGGTCAGCCGTTCGGCCCAGGATCTTCAGGCGCTCGAGAAAGCGCTGGTCGAGACCTTCGTCTGGGGGATGGCCGCGACGATCGTCATCGGCCTGATCGGTGCCGTCGTCTTCGGTGCCGGCTCACTACGGCAGAACGATGCGATCACCAAGGCGGTCGAGCGCATCATGCGCGGCGACCTGAGCGAGCGCCTGCCGACGCGCGGCGTCTCGGCCGACCTCGCCCACCTCACGCGCGTCGTCAACGACATGCTCGATCAGCTCGAGCGGCTGATGCTGGAGATCAAGGGCGTCAACGAGAACATCGCGCACGATCTGCGCACCCCGCTGACTCGGGTGGTTGGCACGCTGGAGCGGTCGCTTCGCAAGGCCGACAGCGTGGACGCGTTCCGCGCCTTCAACGAGGACGTCCTAGCCGAGGTCAAAACCATCGTCGTCCGGTTCTCGGCCCTTCTGCGCATCTCCGAGATGGAGGACCGCCTGCGCCGATCCGGCTTTACCCAGGTCGATCTCGGCCGGCTGCTCGAGGATGCGGTGGAGTATTATGAGCCCCTGGCCATCGAGCGCGGCATCCAGCTCCTCTGGGATCGACCGGACGAACACTGCGCGATCGAGGGCGACCGCAGCCTGATCTTCGAGGCGGTGAGCAACCTGATCGACAATGCCCTGAAGTTCACGCCGGAAGGCGGAGCGGTGACGGTGGCGCTTCTGCGAAACCCGACCGCTATCCAGGTCACGGACACGGGTTGCGGCATCCCGGCGGCGGAGCTGCGTGCCGTTCGCGCCCGGTACCGACGCGGTGCCATGAAGACCGACAAGAGCGGTTTCGGAATCGGCCTGAGTCTAGTCGATTCCATCGCGCGGCTGCACAGTGCCTCCTTCGATATCGCCTCCGGCGGTACCGGCTGCTGCGTGACCTTCAGCTGGACACACACGGGCTCGGACGGCACGTCCATCGACTTCCTGCCGGCCGCGTCCCTGTAGCGCCGTCGCACCCGGCCAATCCCGTCGCGCGGGAGGGGCCGGGTGCGCGGAACCGCTGACGGAGCTCAGTAGGACGTCTGGCCGCGGCGACGCTCGCGGCCGTTGAGGCGGCTCCACTGCCGGTTGGCCGGGACGGTTTCGATCGAGCTGGGCCGCTGAACCGCCGCGCTGTAGCCGGTCGCGCCTTCCCACATGCCGCCCGCCTTGTCGTTGCCTTCGGAGGCGGACCACGCGTCGAGGCCGCTGCCGCTGGTCCGGATGATGAGGCTGGGGTCGATCGTCGAGCCGCCTTGGGCGAGAGCAGGTCCCGCGATCAGCGTAGCTCCCAACGAGCAAGCGAGGATGATGTTCTTCATGGTGATCTCCCGTTTCTCAAGCTGCCGCTCACCGGCGACGTGGGATTAAGATGCGGGAATACCGGTTTAAACTCTATATTTTATTGCGGAATAATTCTTTTGCTCTTTGGTGCGACTTCAATCTCGAAAGAATTTTTGAATTTTTGGAGCCGGCCGTTCAGGTCCGCGCCCGGCGCGCCTGAACGCTCGCGCCCGGGGGCTTCAGCACCGAAATACGCGGCATGGTCGATCCCAGGTGAGCTTGCAGCGGACATGAAAAAGCCGACCGGTTACCCGGTCGGCGAAGTCTTATGGGTCTGAAGCTCTGGGTCAGACCGACTTTGCCCTGGTACCCGAGCCAGCCAATCTGAAACCATAGCATCCGCTCGGTCGGCGGCGAAGCAAGCCGCTGAAGAGCTGTCCCTGTTGTAGAGGATTGTGCGCCGAGCGCAAGCAAAACATCTTTTATTTGTTAAATCAATTTGAGCTAGCACGGAGATTTCGATTGGCCATCAAAGAGAAAAGCCCAGCCTTTCGGCTGGGCTCGAGACTGACAATGACGCGATAGATGGAGGGTCTGATAGGATCAGAAATCCCGCTGCACGCGGAACCGGAATTGCGCCGCATCCTGCGCATTGACGTAGCGCAGAGAGTTCTTCGAGATGTCCGGCGTGACGCCGCTGTTGAGCGCCGTGCGGATGTATTCGCCCTCGACGCCGATATCCAGATCTTTCACGGGGGTCCAGATCAGGCTGGCGCCGGTGATCATCTGGTTATTGCCGCGCAGAATGGGACTGGTCGCGAAGGCGAACGCATTGGACGCGCTGGCGCCGGCCGGGGCGAAGCCGAAGCCCAGCAGGCCCAGCGCGTTCCGGCCCTTCGAGTTGTAGTCGATCTGCGCGTAGCTGCCGAAGAAGGCCGAGCGCCATGCCGGCGACCAGTAATGGAGCAGGGAGGCGACCGCGGAGAACGAGGTCGACAACTCGAGTCGGCCGGTCGTCGGGTTGAGCACCGCGTCCGCATAGTACTGCGCGAACGAACCGCCGCCGACGGGCGCCGCACCGAGCGCGTCGTACGGCGCCGTGTAGTTCGAGATGCCCGTATAGGCGATGGCACCTTGTCCGTAGGCGCCCTGCAGGTAGAGCGTGTCGCCCGTCGCGATGAACGGCAGATTGACCTTCACTCCGCCCTGGACCGCCCAACCGTAGGCGTTCGAGGCACGTCCGGTTGGCGAGATGCCGAGGCCGGTCGTCGCGGTGGTGATGCCCGCGACCGTGCTGCCGGCGTCGCCGGCATTGATCTCGTGGACCGCGGCGGACAGCTGCGCCGACCCCCAGGCCTGATCGATGCGCGCCACGCCGATGAAATCGGGCATGCGGCTCTTCTGGGTCACGTCGACGAAGGCGACGTTGCCGGGGCCGACGACGATCGGCGCCAGCCAGGTCGAGGGCGTGAACGGATTGAAGGCGTTGCTGTAGCCAGCGAATCCGCCGCCTGCCGAGAAGGCACCGACAGCGGAGCCCGTGCCGAAGATCGGGAAGCGCCGGTAGGTCGGGTCTTCCATCGAAGCGGACAGCGTGATGCCGTTACCGAGGACCGCCGAGTAGGCAAGCAGGTTCGTGCTGAACGTGTCGGAGCCGGCGGTACCGCCGATCAGCTCGAAATCGTGGGCGTAGAAGTCGAAGAACGAGGACGCACGGCCCGCCGTGAGTCCGGCGAACTGGATGAAGGCCTTGTCGGCGTTGACGTAGGTCTGCGTGCGTCCGAAGGCGTCAGCACCGAGGCCCGCGATCGCCAAGCTCTCGCGCTGGCGGGATCCCGAGGTCAGGAACGGACCGCTGCGGTTGGCGACATCGATGCGCAGGAACGCCCGCAGGGTCCCGTAATCGGTCTGCGTCCGGGAATCGAGGTTCAGCCGCATCAGGCCGAGATATCCGGTGACATCGCCGCCACCGCCCGTACGAACCTTGCTGGTCTGATACAGGAAATCGTACCGGGCTCTTCCGGACAAGCGGATGCAGGTGTCGGTGCCGGGGACATAGAAGAATCCGGCACCGTAGGCGTTGCAAACGCGTACAAACTCGACCGGCGCCGCCTTCGATGTCGGTAGATCGGCAGCGTACGCACCGCCGATTGGCAGGATCAAGGCTGAGGAGCCCAGTAACAGCGCCTTGGTTCTGGTCATGATATCCCCGCATCCGACGCCGTGGGCATGCCACTGCAAGCGTCAACCCAATGATCCGCGCTCACGCCCGTGCTCGAGTCCCGACACGGGGCGATGGCGCAGTGTTTTTGAGATTTGGCCGCTCTATTGCTCGGCAGATTGACCGTATAGTTCAAGATCTGATTTTACAAATAAATTGCGATTGCGTTTTTCAAAGCGATTTGACTTCATTAAATTTGTTTTCGGATTTGAATCGGCCGCCGAAGCCGGAGGCGGCCGGCCGCGCCGCGCGAGGGTCGGGAGCGTCGCCCATCGACGAGCAGGTTCGGACCGCGCGGTGATCCTTCGTGAACCCTGGCTGCGGAGCCGCACGGTGGCGAAGATGATCGGGAGGCGAGTCAGCGTTATCTGGCTACGGGGCAGTCACCGCAGCCTGCGAAGCTTCTCGAACTGTAGCGGTTTGGATGCGCCCGCTCCGCATTGGCCCCGTCGCCGTCACGGATGAGCGGCTATCGGCTGCCGAGATGCCTCCCGGGCCGCCGGCAAGGGCGAAGCGTGCGGTCCTGAAACGTTACGGGCGGTGCGCTTGGATGAAGGCGCTGCCGCGTGCGGACGCGGTGCCGCTCCGATCCCGAGCCCTGACGGCTTCGTCTGCCGTCGATTGTCGCCCTCGCGCCCGGTTCTACCGGCGCTGCGGTACGACCGCACGCTCCAGAGGGACCGGCGACGGCCGCCGTTAAGCATAATCGCCGAGAGTTCAAGATTGCAAAGCTCGGCTATATCGCGCCGCCAGAAACATGATTTACAAAGTTCTAACGCAGCGCGTTCAATCTGCGGCGATGATGCGGAGGATCGAATGTCGGAACCGCTGACCCTCTCGCCGCATCCGCCGGGTGGATCCGATGCCGCCTCCGGCTGGCGTACCACCCCGACAGCGCGTGTTGACCGGCATCCCCGCTCCGATGTCGGGACAGTCGTCATCCACTGGGTTGTCGCCATCGCAATGGTGGCGAGCCTGCTCACGGGCCTGCGCATCTCGGCTGACGCACCAGTCGCGCGGACCGCGAAGTTTCTCTCACCCATGCTTCCGCAAGGCGAAGTTTGGACCGTGCATTTCGTCGCCGGGCTGAGCCTGTTCTTCGGGATCACGGCCTATCTCGTCTATCTCGTGCGCGGGCGTCTCACGGATCGCAACGGCCTGTCGCGGCTCCGCGCGCTGCGCGTCGGCGGGCGGACGAAGGCGGCCCGGAAGGCCCGGTGGGGCGGCATCAACGTCGCGCTGCACTGGCTGATCTACGCCGTGACGCTCATCCTGACGGCCACCGGCGTCGCGCTCTACCTCGGCTACGGCGGCTGGGTGGTCTGGCTGCACGCCACCTGCGCGCTGGTGGCGCTGGCCTACATCGCGGTCCACACCCTCGCGCACTTCATGTATGGCGGAGTGTGGCAGCTGCTGCGGTTGTTCCGCCCCGCCGCGCTGGCGGACGGCGCGGTGCGGCGGCGGCGGCCGCTCCTGGCGGCCGCCGTGATCGGCCTCCCCGTGGTCGGCGGTCTGGCCTTCGCGGACGTGAAGGGCCGCTCCACTCTGGTGGTCGACCGGGTGACGACCGGACCGGACCTCTCCAAACTCCTGGACGATCCGGTCTGGCGGACCGCGCGACCGGTCTCGGTCCGGACGATGCAGGGGGCCAATTTCGGCGGGACCGGCGAGACCACCGTCGAGATCCGCGCCGTCCGGGACGCGGCGAACGTGTACTTCGCCTTCCGGTGGTGGGATCCGTCGCGCTCGCTGAAGCGCGTTCCCATGGTCAAGAAGGCGGACGGCTGGCACCTCCTCGACGCGGATGCGGCGCGGGCGGACGTGACCGGCTACTACGAGGACAAGCTGGCCGTGATCTTCTCGCGATCCGACGCCTTCGGCAGCGGCGGCGCGACCCATCTCGGCGCCCGCCCCTTGCCCGATGCCCCCGCGCCGCTGAACGGCCGCGGCTACCACTACACCACCGACGGCAGCTACATCGACATGTGGCAGTGGAAGGCGGCCCGGGGCGGGATGCTGGGCGTCGTCGAGGACATGCATATCGGGCCGCCCACGGAGCCGACCGCCGCCGAGCGGGCCGTGAAAGGCCGCTACCAGGCCGGATACTGGGGCGATCCCGGCACCAGCGCGTACCGCTACAACTTCAAATTCGAGGGTCCCGGCGGCTACGCCGGCGCGGTCGAGCCGCTGCGGCTTCCCAAGGACTGGCACGCGACGGTGGCCAAGCTCGGCACCGTCGATCTCGCCCTCGATGCCAGCACCTCGCCGGGCTCGGCCTGGTGGATGGTCGAGCGGACCGAGACCGTGCCGTATTCAGCGACCGCCGACGCGGAGATCCCGGTCGGGACCGTCATGCCGGGCGTGCTCCTGACCGACGGCTACGCGGGGGACCGCGCCGGGATCTCGGCGGCGGCCGACTGGGCTGACGACCATTGGACCCTGGTCGCCTCGCGCAAGATCGCGACCGGCAGCAAGTACGACGTCGATTTCCTGCCCGGAAACACCTTCTACCTGTACGTCTCGGCCTTCGACCACACGCAGACGCGCCATACGCGGCACATGCGGCCGGTCGAAGTCCTGCTGCGCTGATGCGGGAGCGCGGCATGGCCGATCGCGTCAACCTCGTCATCAACGGCCGGCGCGTCAGCGCCGCCGCCGGACAGACCCTGCTCGACGCGGGTCTGGCGGCCGGACGGGCAATCCCGCACGACTGCGCCACCGGTCAGTGCGACACGTGCCGGGTCCGGATCCATTCGGGCTCGGTGGACGATGCGGGAACGCGCGTCGGCGACACCGTGCAGGCCTGCCGGGCGCGCCTGAACGCCGACACGGTCATCGAGTTCGACGAGGTTCCCGAGACCGTCCGACGGGCCGGAACGGTGGACAGCGTGGTCGACCTCACCGCCGAGATCGTCGAGGTCACCGTCGCGCTGCGCAAGCGGCTGACCTACCTGCCCGGTCAGTATGTCCGGATCTCCTTCGCCGGGCTGCCGGCGCGGGACTACAGCCCGACCTTGCGTTCGGATGGATCCGGCGAGTTGAACGAGCTGATCTTCCAGATCCGACGGCAGCCCGACGGCGCGGTGTCGCCGCTGCTCGGCGGCCGGATCGGTCTGAGAACGGCGGTGAAGGTCGAGGGCCCGTTCGGAACGGCCTTCCACCGGCTGGGACGCGGGCGGCTCGTCGTCGTCTCGTCCGGCGTCGGCTGGGCGCCCGCATGGGCTGTCGCCCGCGCGAGCCGGCTGCGCGAGCCGGAGCGGGAGCTGCTCGTCGTGGCCGGCGCACGGCTTCCGCAGAATCTCTACATGCGTCCGGCGCTGGACTGGCTGCGCGAGCGGGGAGCGACGACGATCCTGACGTGCAGCGGCAGCAACCCGCCTCCGGATGCGCGCGCCGGGCGGCCGACCCTCCACATGCCGATGCTCACGCGGGACGACACGGTTCTCGCGGCCGGCGCGCCGGAGATGGTCGCGGCGGTCCAGTTTCTGGCGGCCGCCACCGGGGCGACCTGCTACGCCGATCCCTTCTACGCGGCCGCGCGCGGCGCGGATGGAAGACCACCGTCCGACACGAATTTCCTGCAGCGCTTCCTCCAGCGCGTGGCGGGGCATCGGACCGCTAAAACGGAGCCAGTCGCCTAGCAGATCGTCAACCACACCTTGAGTGTACGGTATCCGGTGACCTCGAGTTAAGCACTCGAGGCGTATTCTGCGGTTATGGCACTGTTAATCGCGAATCTTCGGCGCATCATCGCGGGCGGCGTCATCCTCCTCGCCCAAGCGGCCGGCGTCCGCGCGGACGACCTGTCGATTGTCGGCACCGGCGACGGGATCGAGATGCTCCAGGCCGTGGCGGCCGCCTACAACGCCGAGGGCGGGCCGATCCGCGTGTCGGTTCCGCCGAGCATCGGCTCGGGCGGCGCCGTGGCGGCTGTGGGCGGTGAGCGTCAGAAGCTCGGGCGCGTGGCGCGTCCGCTCACCGAGGCCGAGAAGGCGCAGGGCCTCGTGGAGGTGCCGCTCGCCCGCATACCCTCGGCGATCTTCGTCCATCAGGGCGTCGGCGTCACGGACCTGACGAGCGCGCAGGTCGCTGCGATCTTCGCGGGCACGCTCGACAATTGGAGCGCCCTCGGCGGACCGGATCTCAAGATCCGCGTCGTCCGCCGCGAGGACACGGACAGCACGCTGTCGGTCCTGCGGGCGACCATGCCGGGCTGGCGCGACCTCGTCCTGACCAGCCGCTCGAAGACCGCGACCACGACCCAGGACGCGATCGCCACGGTGCGGGAGACACCCGGCGCGATCGGCTTCGGCCCGTACTCCCCTGCTCTCTCGGGCGATCTCGCGATCCTGACGATCGACGGCCGTTCGCCGCGCGATCCGGCCTATCCGAGCGCCGTGACCCTCGCGCTGATCTACAAGACCGCCACGCGCGACGCCGCAGCGTCCGCGTTCCTCGCCTTCGCGACCTCCGATCGCGCCGGGCAGGTCATGGCGGCGCGGGGCGGCGCCCCGCTCAGGCCGTGACCGGCACCGTCTTCTCGCGTTCCCTGCGGGCGCGCCTCGTCGGCGCCACGCTCTCGACGGCCGCGATCGCGCTGGCGGCTCTGGTCTTCCTCGTGGTCCTGCGCTCCGGCCAGACGCTCCGGGAGCAGGCTCGGGAGGTCTCGACCTGGTCCGAGGCCCAGCTCTCCGACCGCCTGCTCAGCGACGCCAAGCTCGCCGCCGCCCGGCTCCAGATGCAGCGCGAGGACGTCGAGCGGCGCTTCGCCACCATGGCGAAGCGCTGGGACGTGGCGAAGGCGGTGTTCTCCGGCAACACGGTGGCGGCCTCGGAGCTGCTCCGGCCGGCCCTGGCGCTCGCCGACCTCGACGGCGCGATCGCCTTCGACCAGAACCTCCGAGCCCTGACCGCCGACCGCGTCGACGCGGACCTCCTCGCCGCCAACGCGGCGTTCGGGTCGACGCCGGCGGCGGCGGCCCTGCGCGCCGTGCTCGCCCGCAACGACCGGGAGCACGTCGACGGGTTCGTGCTGTCCCTGCGCTGGGACGAAACCCTCGCGCAGGCGCTCGCCGCGAACGAGAGCGGCACGGTCGCGGACGTCTTCGGCCAGCCGCTGTTCGACGATTTCGGCGAGGTGATCGGCGGACTGGTCGGGTACCGGGTCCTGCGCCCGCACGAGCCGACCCTGACGGCCTTCGCGTCGCTCAGCGGACGGGACGTGCTCATCCTCTCCGACCAGAGCCTCCTGTCCTCGGCGGGCTCCGAGGTCTCCAACGCCCGACTCGGAAACGCGTCGGCTGCCCAGCTGCACGCCGTCCTCGGGGCCGAGAAGGTCGCGCGCTGCATTCCCCAAGCGTTGGACATCCGTCTCTGCGTCGCGGCGCCGCTGCGGGAGCTGCAGCAGCTCGCCGGCAAGGTCGTCGGCATCGGCGAGGAGAGCTCGCGCTCGCTCCTGCGGACGCTCAGCGTCGTCGCGGGGCTGACCCTGTGCCTGGTCGCCGTCGTCCTGCTCTTCCTGTCGAGCCGGATCACCCGTCCGCTCGTGCGCATCACCCAGACGGTCTCCGAGGTCGCCCGCGGCAACTGGCATGTCAGCGTGCCCGATATCGACCGCGCCGACGAGGTCGGCGATATCGCGCGCGCCGTCGTCGTGCTCGAGCATTCCCTCTCGGAGCGCGATCAGCTGCGCGACGACGTGTTCCGGCAGAACACGGTCCTGACGGAGCGCGAGCGGCAGCTGCAGGAGCAGAACGGGCGGTTCGACGCGGCCCTGAACAACATGTCTCAGGGCCTGTGCATGTTCGGGGTCCACGGTAGCCTCAAGGTCTTCAACGCCCAGTTCTGCCGCATCTACGGGATCGCTCCGGACGCCCTGGACTCCGAACCGACGCAGGCCGAAGTCCGCCGGCTCGCCGGTCTCGCGGACTGGTCGGCGGCGGAGGGCGGGCCGAGCCGCCGTACCCTCACCAGGACGCTCGCCGACGGGCGATGCGTCGAGATCACGGTCGAGCCGATGGCGGATGGCGGCTGGGTGGAGACGCACGAGGACGTCACCGCGAGCGTCACCGCGCAGGCGCGGATCGCCCATATGGCGACCCACGACGCGCTGACCGGCCTGTCGAACCGTACCCTGCTGGCCGACCGTCTGGCGGCCGCCTTCGCGGACCGCGCGGGCGGCGCCCGGTCGGTCACCGTCATCTGCCTCGACCTCGACGACTTCAAGGGCATCAACGACACGCTCGGTCACCCGGCCGGCGACGAGCTCCTTCGGCAGGTCGGGCGCCGCCTGACGCGCCTGTGCCCGACCGGCGGTACCGTGGCGCGGCTCGGCGGCGACGAGTTCGCGATGGTCCTCTCGGAGGCGGATCTGCCGGACGGCGTCCTCGTCCTGGCCGAGGAGATCCTGACCCAGCTCAGGCGGCCGTTCCTCCTCGCCGGTCAGTACGTGTCCGTCGACGGGAGCCTCGGCATCGCCGTGTCCGGCACCGAGGATGCCGACGGCGACGATCTCCTCCGTCGCGCCGATGTCGCCCTCTATGCCGCCAAGGCCGACGGCGGTCGGCGCGTCCGCGTCTTCGAGCAGGAGATGGAGGAGCGCCAGAATCAGCGGCGCTGGCTGGAACGCGAGCTGCGGCTCGCGATCGGCACCGCGCAGATCGAGCTGCACTATCAGCCGCTGTTCGATCTCGCGACGAACGCGGTGACGAGCTTCGAGGCCCTGGCCCGCTGGCATCATCCGGAACGCGGGATGATCTCGCCCGGCGAGTTCATCCCGGTCGCCGAAGCGACCGGGCTGATCGACGCCCTCGGCGCCTACGTGCTCGAACAGGCCTGCGCCGATGCCATGACGTGGCCCGGGACCCTGCGCGTCGCCGTCAACATCTCGCCGATCCAGTTCCGCGAAGGCAGCCTCGACCGCTTCGTGGAGGAGGTCCTGCTCAAGACCCGGCTGCCGAGCCAGCGGCTCGAACTCGAGATCACCGAATCGGTAATCTTGAGCCAGGATCAGGCGAGCTTCGATATGCTGAGTCGCCTGCGCCGCCTGGGCGTGCGGTTCTCGATGGACGATTTCGGGACCGGCTACTCGTCCCTGAGCTCGCTGAACACGTTCCGGTTCGACAAGATCAAGCTGGACCAGTCCTTCGTCCGGAACCTCCTGGAGAAGGACGAGGCGGCCGCCATCGTTCACGTCGTGGCCGAACTCGGCCGAAGCCTGAAGATCACGACCACGGCCGAGGGTGTCGAGACGCCCGAGCAGCTCGCCCGGCTGCGGGCGAGCGGCTTCTCGGAGGTCCAGGGCTATCTGCTCAGCAAGCCGATCCCGGCTGCCGCGGTCGCGGCCTTCATCAACGCGCAGGAGAATCTTCACGTCGCGGCCTGACGGGGCGCCGAAGGGACAAGACCGGGTGCGCGCAGATGACCGCACTCAGTCGGTCACGCGCTCCACCCGGGAGAGCAGGCAGCCGGGCCGGGCCGTGTGGATGTTGACGAAGCGCGTGCGCGGATCGCCCAGGGCGCGGCGGAGCGGGACCTCGACCTCGCTCCCGGAACAGACATGTCCGAGATCGTAGAGGCATTGATGGTCCGCGTCGTAGGCTCGGACCGACACGAGCGGGTTCGCGCGGACGATCGGCGCGAGCGTGTCGACCGTTTCGGCGCGCGGGCAGTCTGTCTCGTGAAGGAAGATCGGGCTCGGAGTCCAGTAGATGCCCCGCGGCTCCGGCAGGTCGTAGGATCCGAGCAGCATGGTCTCGCCGGGCTGGCCGAGCTGCAGACAATGTCTGCACGGAAAGCTGGCGCTCATCGTCACGCCGACCCGCCGGATCGGATTGCCGCGGTCGTCCTGGCCTGACGTGCGGAAGCGTTTGGCAACCTCCGTCGCGATCGGAACGCATCGGAATCGGGTCATGTCGGCACCTCTCGGACGTGCCGTAGGCGGCGCGCGGGGGCGCCGCATCCCGCTTCTTGCTGTGCAATCCGGAATGGTCCGCGGCGGCCGCGTCGCGGCCCGCGCGAGGCATGTCAGGGCCGGGCTGCGTCGCCCGGCGCGAGGGGGTGGCAATACACGTCGACCGCGCCCTTTCCCTTGAGCGTCACCGCGCCGATCGGCCGGACGTCGCGTCGGTCCGGCAGGCGCTCGAAGGCCGCGCGCGACAGGTGCAGCGCGCATCCGTCTCCGAGGCCCGAGAGCCGCGCGGCAACGTTCACGGTGTCGCCCCACAGGTCGAAGGTGAACTTCGTCCGGCCGACGATGCCGCCGACCACCGGCCCGATGTGGATGCCGCCGCGGATCCGCCAGCCCGGCTGTCCTTCCGCCGCAATCGCCACCATGTCGGCGGCGCACCGGATGGCGGCGGAGACCGGGTCATCGTGGGGCCGCAGCAGGTTGGCCGTGGCCATGAAGGCGTCGCCGATCGTCTTGATGTTCTCGAGGCCCCGCGCCTGAGCGACGACCTCGAAGGCTTCGGCCAAGCGCTGGATCTCGGCGACGACGACGTCCGGGCTCTGGTCGTGGCACCACGTGGTGAATCCGACGAGGTCGACGAACAGGACCGCGACGTCGCCGAAGAGGCGCGGCCTGACCTGCCCGGTCTCCATCAGCTCAGCCACCGCCGAGACCGGCAGGATGGCGTGGAGGAGTTCGTCGGCGCGCTTGCGCTCGCGCTCGATGGCCCGCAGATGCGCGACCTCGCGGTCGTGCGCCCGCTTCCGCTCCAGGCAGGACCGGATGCGCGCCTCCAGGATCACGGGCTCGAAGGGCTTCGGCAGGTAGTCGAAGGCGCCGAGCTCGATGCACCGGACGATGCTGCCGATCTCCATCAGGGCGGAGATCATGACGACCGGCGTGTGGCGCCACGCCTCGTGGGCCTTCATCCGCTCGAGCACGGCGTAGCCGTCCAGGGCCGGCATCATCACGTCGAGGAGGACGAGGTCGAACGGCTCCTCGCTCAGCCGATCGAGGGCCGCCCGCCCGTTCGCCGCCCGCACGCTGGCGTGGCCGAGGAGCTCCAGCTCCTGCTCCAGCAGGTCGAGGTTGAAGGGCTCGTCGTCGACGATGAGGATGCGGGCTGGCTCCACGGGTCCTCCCTTCCTGGCGTGAGACGGCCGCGCTCAGCCGAGCCAGTGCTGCAGCTTGGCGAAGAGCAGGTCCTCGTCGACGGGCTTAGTCATGAAGTCGTCGCAGCCGGCGGCCCGCGCGCGGTCCTCGTCGCCGGTCATCGCGTTGGCGGTGATCGCCATCACCGGAATGGCGGCGGTGGTCGCGTTGGCCTTGATGCGGCGCGTCGCCTCCCAGCCGTCGACGAGCGGCAGCGACAGGTCCATGAGGATGAGGTCGGGCCGTTGGGCGATCGCCATGTCGACCCCGGCGGCCCCGTCGACGGCGATCAGGATCTCGTACTCGTCCTCCAGCAGCTGGGTCAGCAGATCGCGGTTGAGCGCGACGTCCTCGACGATGAGTATCCGCTTCATGGGCGGATCCCGGACGAGGCGGGCCGCCGCGGGCAAGTCGTCTCAGGACTCATCGGTCACCGTCGGCGGTCTCGGTCTCCAGGACCGGCAGCACGCGGCGGACCTCCCGGACCAGGGCGGCGCGGTCGAGCCCGCCCTTGTCGATCAGCCCGAGCACGCGCTCCCGCAGCATGCCGCGCTCGGCCGAATCCAGCGACGCGGCGGTCAGGACCACGACCGGGATGGACCGGGCGGCGGGATCCGCCTGCAGGGCGTCCAGGAAGGCCAGGCCGTCCATCCGCGGCATGAGCAGGTCGAGGAGGATGACGCTCGGCCGGGCCTGCGCGATGCGCTCCAGGCCGGCCGCGCCGTCCGCCACCCAGTCGACGGTGCAGCGCTCCGAGTCGAGCAGCTGGCGCACGAGATCGGGCACGTTCGGATCGTCGTCGATCACGAGGACGCGCTCGTTGTCGGGGGCGATCCGCGCGAGGGCGCCGATCAGGGCCTCCCGCTCGAACGGCTTCACGATGTAGTCGGTCGCGCCGAGCCGGAAGCCGAGCTCCTTCTGGTCGACGATCGAGATCAGCACCACCGGGATGTCCCGCGTCAGCGGATCGGTCTTGAGCGCGTGCAGCACCTGCCAGCCGTCGGTGCCGGGCATCATGATGTCGAGCGTGATCGCCCGCGGCTGCAGCTCCCGGGCCTTCGCCAGCCCTTCCTGGCCGCTCGCCGCGCCGACGACCGTGTAGCCGGCATCGGCGAGATTCTCCTTGAGCAGGTAGACCACGTTGGGATCGTCGTCGATCGCCAACACGACCTTGGCACCCGACCGCGGCGCGGTGACGGCGGCGGGCGCCGGCTTCGGGGGCGGCGCCTCGGCGCCGCCTGCGATCCGCGGCGGGATGGTGAGGGTGAAGGTCGAGCCTTCGCCCTCGCGGCTCTCGACGTCGATCCGGCCGCCGAGCAGACGGGCGAGGCGGTGGCTGATCGCCAGGCCGAGCCCGGTGCCGCTGTGGGACCGCGTCGCGCTGTTGTCGACCTGATGGAACTCCTCGAAGATCGCGTTCAGAGCACCGGCCGGGATCCCGATCCCGGTGTCCATCACGGCGAACTCCACACCCGCGTCGACGGTGCGGACGCGGAGCGTGACCGATCCGGCCTCGGTGAACTTGATGGCGTTGCTGAGCAGGTTGATCAGGATCTGCCGCAGCTTCTCCTCGTCCGTGCGGAGCGCCGCGGGCGGGTCCCGGACGTCCCGGACGAGGCGCACGCCCTCGTTCTTGACGAGCGGCTCCACCGTGCGGAGGCACAGGTCGAGGACCGGCTCCAGGGTGAAGTCGGAAGGCTTCACCTCCATGCGCCCCGCCTCGACCTTGGCGAGGTCGAGGATGCTGTTGATCAGCGAGAGCAGGTGCTCGGAACTCGCCAGGATCTTCTCGAGATTCTCGAACTGCTTGACCGGCAGGACATCCTTCGCCCGCCGCATCACGAGCCGGGTGAAGCCGATGATCGCGTTCAGCGGCGTCCGCAACTCGTGGCTCATGTTGGCGAGGAAGCTGCTCTTGGCCCGGCTCGCCTCCTCGGCCGCCTCTTTCGCCTGGCGCAGCGTCTCCTCGGCCTGCTTGCGCTCGATCACGCGGCCGAGCTGCGCGCCGATGTTGCTCATCACACGGAGCAGCGAGGCGTCCGGCGGAGAGGCCTCCCGGGCGAAGAATTCCAGCGCCGCGACGACCTCGCGCCCGACCGTGACCGGAAAGGCGAACCCCGCCCGGATGCCGTCCTCCGTTGCCGCCGGCGCGCGCAAGTCGGCGGCGAGCGACGGGTCGCCGACGCTCCATTCCGGCGCGCCCGAGACGAGGACGCGGCCGGCGAGGCCCGACCCCGCGCCAAGCCGCACGCTGGCCGTCGCGGACTGGAATCGGGCGACATCCGCGCCGGCGTCGCAGTGCCAGATGCCGGTCGGGATCAGCGCCCGCGTCCCGTCACGGGCCAGGATATGGGCGTGACCGACGGGCCAGCCGGCGTGCTGCGCGACGCGCTCGAGGCAGAAACGCAGGGCGTCCTCGACCGTCGGCGCCTCGTTGGCGGCCGCGGCGGCGGCCTGGAGCAGCTCGACGAAGGCGGTCTGCTTCTGCAGCGCCAGCTCGGCCTCCTTGCGCTCGGTGATGTCGCTCCACGACTCGACCACCTCGACGGGCTGTCCGCCCGGATCCCGCAGGAGGCGCTGCTCGTCCCGGACCCAGCGATAGGTGCCGTTCGCGTGCAGGAACCGGTACTCGATGACGTTGTGCCCGTCCGCGAGCAGGCGCGGGAATTCCGCGAGCACACGGTCCCGATCGTCGGGATGGAGTCGCTCCAGCCAGAATTCCGGGCCCGCCAAGTAATCGCCCGGCTCGTAGCCCAGGAGATCGCGCACGTTCTCGCTGATGAAGGTCGGCGCGTTCCGGCCGCCCACCTCGAAGCTGCAGATCATCGACGGGGACGCGGTCAGCAGGTAGGTCAGCCGCCCCTGAGTCGCCTGGAGCACCTGCTCGGCGCGCTTGATCTCGGTCACGTCGGTGTAGACGGCCACGACGCCGCCGTCGTTGGTCTTGCGCTCGTTGACCTGGACCCAGCGCCCGTCGACGCGCTGCTGGAGAAGCGGCCCGCTCGGCGCCCGATAGCGGGCGAGCCGCTCCGTGAGCCAGGCCTCGACGGTCATCCCGTCCGGGCGGACGACGCAGGTCTCACCGACGGCGCGCGCGATGACCTCGAAGGTCACGCCCGGCGCGATGATCGCCGACAGGCCGGGATGGAAATCTTGGAAGTGCCCGTTGCACAGGACGAGCCGGTCGTCCGGATCGAACAGCGCGAAGCCCTCGGAGCTGCTCTCGATCGCCTCGACGAGCTTCTGCTTGGCGACCCCGGCATCGTCCAGTCGCCCGGCACCGCGCCCCGGGGCGGCGTCGGCGGCGCGACCTGTCTCGTCGGGTGATCCGGTCGGCGTGTGGGACATACCTCGAACCACTCCGACACCGATGCGCCAGGGCGTGACGCCTGCCCTGCGAGGTCTGATCTGTGCGATGCCCGAAGGCACGCAATTCATTATTCGGCACCGTTACATGCTCTATTTTGCGGATCAAGCTGTATGGGAACTGCTGTCCCGCGCTAGTCTCGGTTCCGCCGTCCATCGCCGGTCTGTCGGTCCGCCGCTGCCATTCCCGTCCGGAACGCATCGGTGCCATGTCTCGGGACGCCGTCGCGGCACGTTGAGAAGGTGTATCTTCCGTGAAAACGGAGGAAATGATGGCCTACAAAATCACTTTTCGCCGCGGGAAGCGCGAGAGCTTCACCAAGCTGTGGCCGTGCGATCTCGAGGCGGCGACGGCCTACGCGCTCGCGCAGCTCCCCGTGCAGCAGCGCGAGAACGGGGCGACGTCGGTCAGCGTGGTCTGCGAACGGACCGGCGAGGTCGTGTTCAACTCGGCCGAGCAGCCCGAAGTCGCGACCGTCTGAGGCCGAGCCCGGCCCGCCGCGGCCGGGCCCGAAAGCAGGCGTCCAGCGCGTCGCACGGCCCGAGGGGCCGGCCACGGGCGGGACGCTCTTCGAGGGGTCGTGTGATGCCGTCGGATCCGACTCGAGTGCCCGAACCCGTCCCGCCATCGCCGGGCCCCGACGACCCGGAGTTCGGCTCGTACAGCTCGCCACCCTGCTTCCTGCACGAGCTCGACCCGAGCTTCCTGGGCCTGGCGGGCGCGCCGGCCCCCGGTCCTGATGACATCCCTATGCCGGACGCCCCGCACGCGTCTTGGTCCCTCACGGCCGATCAGGCCGTGGTCGCGCCACCGGGCACCAGCCCGGATGGAGCTTCCGCATGCGAATCGTCCGCCACATCCTCGTCGAGTGCAGGGCCGACCACGTCTTCGCGCTGATGGTCGTCGAGCTCGGCGGCTGGTCCGCCGTGTCCCTCGCGCTGCTCGCGCTGAACGTCTTCGAACCCCTGCAGATCCCGTGAGCGTCGGAGCCTCGCCCGCGGATCGTGGCGCCACGCCGTCGATGGCCGGCACCGCGCCATCTCCCTGCGCCGTCGAGCCGCTGGCGGGGCGCTGCGGCGTCTGCGGCCTCGGCTACGGCGGGGTCCTCGGCCGCGACGCCGGCGTGCTCCGGCTGGATCGCGCCCGATGGCGCGCCCTCTGCCCGGGCGCGGCGTGGCTGACCGTTCCGGCTTCCTGCGCGGGCCTCCGGGCCAGCTTCGGCGCACGCGCCCGATCCTAACGCGGCCCTTATAAGTTCCGGCCCCCTCCTCGCTCGAACCCTAACGCGGTTCCCGGCGACACTGTCCCTCGGCCAAGGCCGGTCGCGGAGCCTCCGCGTCCGGTCCGCCGAACCGGACCTGACCACCATGCTCGACATCCTCTTCCTCGCGGGAGGGCTCGCCTTCTTCGCCGCGGCGGCCGGCTACGCGGCCGCCTGCGATCGGCTCTGAGAGGCCGCCATGACCCTCGACCTCGCCCTCGGCGCCTGCGTGACCGCCGGCCTCCTCGTCTACCTCACCTACGCCCTCGTCCGCCCCGAGCGGTTCTGAGCGGCGCGCAGGATCTTCCCCCATGACCCTCAACGGCTGGATCCAGATCGCGCTCTACTGCGCGATCGTTCTGGCGCTCGTGAAGCCCCTCGGGTCCTACATGACCCGCGTCTTCACCGGCGAGCGCACCCTCCTCTCGCCCGTGCTCGGACCGATCGAGCGCGGGCTCTACCGCGTGTCCGGCATCGATGACCGCCAGGAGCAGCACTGGCTCGCCTACACGGGCGCGGTCATCCTGTTCCACGTGCTCGGCTTCGCGGTGCTCTACGCAATCCTGCGGCTGCAGGCGGTGCTGCCGCTGAACCCGGCCGATCAGGCCGCGGTGGCGCCGGACCTCGCGTTCAACACGTCGAACAGCTTCATCACCAACACCAACTGGCAGTCCTACGGCGGCGAGACCACGCTGTCGTACCTGGCCCAGATGCTGGGCCTGACGCACCAGAACTTCCTGTCGGCGGCCACCGGCATCGCGGTGGCGGTGGCGCTGATCCGCGGGTTCGCCCGCGCGTCGTCCGGCACGATCGGCTCGTTCTGGGTCGATGTGACCCGCGCCACCCTCTACGTGCTCCTGCCGATCTGCGTGCCCTACACGCTGTTCCTCGTCTGGCAGGGCATGCCGCAGACGCTCGGCGCCTACGCCGACGCCACGACGCTGGAGGGCGCCCACCAGACCATCGCGCTCGGACCGGTGGCGAGCCAGGTGGCGATCAAGATGCTCGGCACCAACGGCGGCGGCTTCTTCAACGCCAACGCCGCGCACCCGTTCGAGAATCCGACCGCCCTGTCGAACCTCGTTCAGATGGTCTCGATCTTCGCGATCGGCGGCGCCCTCACCAACGTCTTCGGCCGCATGGTCGGCGACGAACGGCAGGGCTGGGCGATCCTCGGCGCCATGGGGATCCTGTTCCTCGCGGGCGTCCTCGTCACCTACTGGGCCGAGGCCCACGGCAGTTCGGTGCTCAACAGCTTCGGGCTGACCGGCGGCAACATGGAGGGCAAGGAGACCCGCTTCGGCATCGCCGCCTCGGCGCTGTTCGCGGTGATCACCACGGCGGCCTCCTGCGGGGCGGTCAACGCCATGCACGACTCGTTCACGGCGCTCGGCGGCCTGATCCCGCTGCTCAACATGCAGCTCGGCGAGATCATCATCGGCGGCGTCGGCGCCGGCCTCTACGGCATGCTGATCTTCGTGATCGTGGCGATCTTCGTGGCGGGCCTGATGGTCGGCCGCACCCCCGAATACCTCGGCAAGAAGATCGAGGCAAAGGAGGTGAAGATGGCCATGCTCGGCATCCTCTGCCTGCCGCTGATGATGCTGGGCTTCACGGCGCTCGCGACGGTGGTGCCGGCGGGCCTCGCCGGCCCGGCCAATGCCGGCCCGCACGGGTTCTCGGAGATCCTCTACGCCTACACGTCGGCGGCGGCCAACAACGGCTCGGCCTTCGGCGGGCTGACGGCCAACACGCTGTTCTACAACAGCACGCTCGCCATCGGGATGCTGGTCGGCCGGTTCTTCGTGAAGATCCCGGTGCTGGCGATCGCGGGCTCGCTCGCCGCCAAGAAGACGGTCCCGGCCTCGGCGGGCACGTTCCCGACCCATGGCGGCCTGTTCGTCGGCCTCCTCGTCGGCGTGATCCTGATCATCGGTGGCCTGACCTTCTTCCCCTCGCTGGCGCTGGGCCCCGTGGTCGAGCACCTCGCGGGCGCGGCCGGCCAGACCTTCACGACGGGGGGCTGAGATGCCGCGCGCCCTCCCCGCCCGGCGCGTCGCGCGCCACCACCTCGTGCTGCACCGTCGGCCGTATCGCCCCGGCCGTGCCGGAACCCAGACCCTCCGGACGTCGGACCTCGTGCTGGCGCTCCTCGGCGTCGTCCTGCTCGGCGGCTTCGCCCTGCTGGCCGCCCACTCGCTGACCCTCGGCGCCTGGGGCTGAGCCTTCGCGACCGTCATCGCGAGCGCGGCGAGGCCCTGGATCGCTTCGCTCCGCTCGCGAGGACGGCAGCCTCACTTCCATCTCTCCTCCGGACATTCCCCATGTCTCGTCAGACGTCATCCCTGTTCAGCGCCGCCCTGGTCGGGCCGGCGCTCATCGGCTCCGTCAGGAAGCTCGATCCCCGTGCCATGATCCGCAACCCGGTCATGTTCGTGGTCGAGGTCGTGGCTCTCCTCACCACCGTGCTGTTCGCCCGCGACCTCGTCACCGGCGGCAGCGACCTCGCCTTCTCCGGCCAGATCATCCTCTGGCTGTGGTTCACCCTGATCTTCGCCAACTTCGCCGAGGCCCTCGCCGAGGGTCGGGGCAAGGCCCAGGCCGACAGCCTGCGGCGGACCCGCACCGAGATGACCGCGAAGCGCCTCAAGGGACCGGGCCGCGCCTACGAGACGGTGCCGGGCACCGCCCTCAAGGTCGGCGACGTCGTCCTGGTCGAGGCCGGCGATCTCATCCCCTCCGACGGCGAGGTGATCGAGGGCGTGGCCTCCGTGAACGAGGCCGCCATCACGGGCGAGTCCGCCCCGGTAATCCGCGAATCCGGCGGCGACCGCTCGGCGGTGACCGGCGGCACGCAGGTTCTCTCGGACCAGATCAAGGTCCGCATCACGGCCGCGGCCGGCTCGACCTTCGTCGACCGGATGATCGCGCTGGTGGAGGGCGCCTCGCGGCAGAAGACGCCGAACGAGATCGCCCTGAACATTCTCCTCGCCGGGCTCACCCTCGTGTTCGTCTTCGCGGTGGCCTCGATCCCGAGCTTCGCGAGCTACGCGGGCGGCGCGATTCCGGTGATCGTCCTCGTCGCCCTGTTCGTGACCCTGATCCCCACGACGATCGGCGCGCTGCTCTCGGCGATCGGCATCGCCGGCATGGACCGGCTGGTCCGCTTCAACGTGCTCGCCATGTCGGGCCGCGCCGTCGAGGCGGCGGGCGACGTCGACACCCTGCTCCTCGACAAGACCGGCACGATCACGCTCGGCAACCGGCAGGCCACCGAGTTCCGCCCGGTCTCCGGCGTGAGCGCGCAGGAACTCGCCGATGCGGCGCAGCTCGCCTCGCTGGCGGACGAGACGCCGGAAGGCCGCTCCATCGTGGTCCTGGCCAAGGAGACGTACGGCATCCGCGCCCGCGACATGGCCGCGCTCAACGCCACCTTCGTGCCGTTCACCGCGCAGTCGCGCATGTCGGGCGTCGACCTGGAGAGCGCCGCGATCCGCAAGGGCGCGGTCGACGCGGTGATCGCGTCCCTGTCCGGTCAGCCGGTGGCGAGCCGGGGCTCCAGCGCCGCGCTGGCCTTCCAGCCGGCTCCGGAGACGGGCGCCGTCAGGGAGACCCGCGCCATCGCGGAGGAGATCGCCAAGGCCGGCGGCACGCCGCTCGCCGTGGCCCGGGACGGTCGCCTGCTCGGCGTCGTCTACCTGAAGGACATCGTGAAGGGCGGCATCCGCGAGCGCTTCGCCGAGCTGCGCCAGATGGGCATCCGCACGGTGATGATCACCGGCGACAACCCGATGACCGCGGCGGCGATCGCGGCCGAGGCCGGTGTCGACGACTTCCTCGCCCAGGCCACCCCGGAGGACAAGCTCGCCCTGATCCGCAAGGAGCAGGCGGACGGCAAGCTCGTGGCCATGTGCGGCGACGGCACCAACGACGCCCCCGCCCTCGCCCAGGCCGATGTCGGCGTCGCGATGAACACCGGCACGGTGGCGGCCCGCGAGGCCGGCAACATGGTCGATCTCGACAGCGACCCGACAAAGCTCATCGAGATCGTCGGCATCGGCAAGCAGCTGCTGATGACCCGCGGGGCGCTGACAACCTTCTCGATCGCCAACGACGTGGCGAAGTACTTCGCCATCATCCCGGCGATGTTCCTCGGCCTCTACCCGCAGCTCCAGGCGCTCAACATCATGGGCCTCGCCTCGCCGCAGAGCGCGATCCTGTCGGCGATCATCTTCAACGCGCTGATCATCGTGGCGCTGATCCCCCTCGCCCTGCGCGGCGTCACCTACCGGGCCGTCGGCGCGGCCGCGCTTCTGCGCCGCAACCTCCTGATCTACGGCCTCGGGGGCGTCCTCGTGCCCTTCGTGGGCATCAAGGCCATCGACCTCGCCGTCAGCGCCCTCCACCTCGTCTGAACCGGTCCCTCGGAGACCCGCCATGCTGAAACAGCTTCGCCCCGCCCTGGTCCTGCTCACCGCCCTGACGGCGATCACCGGCCTCGCCTACCCCCTCGCGATGACCGGCCTCGCCGGCGCGATCTTCCCCGCCAAGGCCGCTGGCAGCCTGATCGCGCGCGACGGAAGGGTCATCGGCTCCCGCCTGATCGGCCAGAACTTCACGGGTACCGGCTACTTCCACGGCCGACCCTCGGCGACGACGGCGCCCGACCCCGCCGACGCCGCGAAGACGGTGCCGGCGCCCTACAACGCGGCCAATTCCTCGGGCTCGAATCTGGGTCCGACCAGCGCGGCCCTGGCCGAGCGGGTGAAGGCCGACGTCGACGCGCTGAAGGCCGAGAATCCGGGCGCGGCGGTCCCGGTCGACCTCGTGACGACCAGCGGGTCCGGCCTCGACCCGGACATCTCGCCGGAAGCCGCCTACTTCCAGGTTCCCCGCGTCGCCAAGGCCCGCAACATTCCGCAGGACAAGCTGCGGGATCTCGTGGCCGCCCGCATCGAGGGCCGCACTCTCGGCATACTGGGCGAGCCGCGGGTCAACGTCCTGGCGCTCAACCTCGCGGTCGACGACCTCACCCGTCGCTGAACGGCGCTAAGTAGAGGGATCATGCCAGAGACCGGCCGCGACCCGACCCGCCCCTCACCCGACGCCCTGCTCGAGGCGGCGCGACGGGAGGAGCGGACGCGCGGCCGGCTCAAGGTGTTCCTCGGGGCCGCCCCGGGCGTCGGCAAGACCTACGAGATGCTGACCATCGGCCGCGCGCGGCTGAAGGCCGGGACCGACGTCGTGGTCGCTGTCGTCGAGACCCACGGCCGCGCCGAGACCGAGGCCCTGCTCGACGGCTTCGAGACGATCCCCCGCCGGTCGGTGCCGTATCACGGCGCCGACCTCCACGAGATGGACCTCGACGCCCTGCTGGCCCGCCGGCCGGCCCTGGCGCTGGTCGACGAGCTCGCCCACACCAACGCACCGGGCTCGCGCCACCCGAAACGCTACCAGGACGTCGAGGAACTCCTCGATGCCGGCATCGACGTCCTGACCACGCTCAACATCCAGCACGTCGAGAGCCTCAACGACGTCGTCGCGTCGATCACCCGGATCCGGGTGCGCGAGACGGTGCCGGACGGCGTCCTCGACCGCGCCGACGACATCGAGGTGGTGGACCTCAACCCCGACGACCTGATCCAGCGCCTGAAGGACGGCAAGGTCTACGTCCCGACCCACGCCGAGCGCGCGCTCAAGCACTACTTCTCCCGCGGCAACCTGACGGCGCTGCGCGAGCTGGCGCTCCGGCGCACCGCCGACCGGGTCGACGACGAGCTGCTCGGCCACATGCGGGCCAACGCCATCGCCGGACCCTGGGCGGCGGGCGAGCGCGTGCTGGTCTGCGTGAACGAGGATCCCCGCTCCGCCGGCCTCGTGCGCCACGCCAAGCGCCTCGCCGACCGCCTGCACGCGCCCTGGACGGCGCTCTCCATCGAGGGCGCGCGAGCGGCGGCCCTGAGCGAGACCGAGCGCGATCGGATCGCCGAGGCTCTGCGGCTCGCCGACCGCCTCGGCGGCGACGCCGTCACCCTGCCGGGCGGGCGCCGGATCGCCGACGACGTGCTCGACTACGCGCGCTCGGCCAACGTGAACCACATCGTCGTCGGCAAGGCGAACCGCTCGTGGCTGTTCGAGCTGGTCAACGGCTCCGTGGTCTACGACCTCGTGCGGCGCAGCGGGGCCATCAGCGTGCACGTGGTCCCCGGCGAGGCCGTCCCCGACGACACGCAGCCGCGCCGCGCCGTGGCGGTGACCGCGCCGCGACCGGGATTCGACGCGCGACCCTACGCGATCGCGCTGGCGGCGATCGCCGCGGGGCTCGGCGCGGCCATCGTCGCGGAGCCCTACGCGGGCGTCGAGAACGCCGACCTGTTCCTGCTGACAGCCGTCGTGGCGGTGGCGGTGCGCTGGGGACTCGGGCCGGCGCTCGCCTCGGTCGTGGCGGCCTCACTCGCCTACAACTTCTTCTTCCTGCCGCCGGTCTACACGCTCACCATCGCCGACCCGACAAATGTCGCGGCCTTCCTGCTGTTCACCCTGGTGGCCGTCCTCGTCTCGAACCTCGCCTCCCGCGCCCGCCGCGTGGCGGTGGTCAGCCAGGGCCGGGCTCGGGCGACCGAGCGGCTGTTCGGCTTCTCGCGGAAGCTCGCCGCCTGCGGCACCCTCGACGACGTCCTATGGGCCACCTGCGCCCAGGTCGCCGCGATGCTGAAGGTGCGCGTCGTCCTCCTGCTGCCCGACGGCCAGGCCGTCACGGTGCGGGCGGGCTACCCGCCCGAGGACATGCTGGACGAGGCCGATCTCGCGGCCGCGCAGTGGGCCTTCGACAACGATCGGCCCGCGGGCCGGGGCGCCGACACGCTGCCGGGCGCCAAGCGCCTGTTCCTGCCGATGCGGACCGGGCGCGGGACGATCGGGGTGATCGGCCTCGATTCCGACGGCACCGGGCCGATCCTGTCGCCTGAGGGCCGCCGCCTCCTCGACGCCCTGGCCGACATGGGCGCCCTCGCCATCGAGCGGGTCCGGCTCGTGGAGGATCTCGACCGGGCCGAGCGCGCGGCCGAGACCGACCGCCTGCGCCAGGCGCTGCTCACCTCGATCAGCCACGACCTGCGCACGCCGCTCGCCTCGGTCCTGGGCGCGGCCAGCACGCTGCGCGACCTCGAGGCGGCGCTGCCCGCGGACGCCAAGGCGGAGTTGCTGGCCACGATCATCGAGGAATCGGAGCGGCTCAACCGCTTCATCGCCAACCTCCTCGACATGACCCGGCTGGAGGCCGGCGCGGTGGCGCCGAACCTCTCCGCGCAGGACGTGGCCGAGACGGTCGACACCGCCCTGCGCCGCACCCAGAAGATCCTCGCCGAACACCGCGTCGCCGTGGAGGTCGAGGCCGACCTGCCGCCGCTGGCGCTCGACCCGGTCCTGTTCGAGCAGGTCCTGGTCAACCTCCTCGACAACGCCGCCAAGTACGCGCCCGAGGGCTCGACCGTGACGGTCCGGGCGCGCCGCGCGGACGACCGGGTCCGGATCGCCGTGCTGGACGAGGGCGACGGCCTGCCCGAGGCGGCTGTCGAGCGGGTCTTCGACAAGTTCTACCGTGTCCGGAAGGGCGACCGGGTCCGGGCCGGCACGGGGCTGGGCCTCGCCATCTCCCGGGGCTTCGTCGAGGCGATGGGCGGCAATGTCACGGCCGAGAACCGTCGCGACCGCTCGGGCGCCTGCTTCACCGTCAGCCTGCCGATTCCGGCCCGGAACGCGCCCAGGGACATCGCCGCATGAGCCCCACGATCCTGGTCGTCGACGACGAGCCGCCGATCCGCAAGCTCCTGCGCATGGGCCTGGCCACCCAGGGCTACGCCATCCTGGAGGCGCCCGATGCCCGGACCGCCCTGGCGCTGCTCGGCCGGGAGGGCGTCGATCTCGTGATCCTCGATCTCGGCCTGCCCGACATGCGCGGCCACGACCTGCTGCGGTCGGTTCGATCGAGCCATCCCGACCTCCCGGTCGTCGTGCTTTCGAGCCGCGACGACGAGAGCGGCAAGGTCGAGGCGCTCGATCTCGGCGCCAACGACTACGTGACCAAGCCGTTCGGCATGGCGGAGCTGCTGGCGCGCCTGCGCGCCGCCATGCGCCACCAGCTCGCCGCGCGGGGCGAGCGGCCGATCTTCCGCGTCGACACCCTGTCCGTCGATCTGGTCCGCCGGATCGTGAAGGTCGACGAGGCCGAGGTGAAGCTGACGCCGCGCGAGTACGATTTCCTGCGCGTCCTGGTCCTGCACGCCGGCAAGGTGCTCACCCACGCGCAGCTGATGCGCTCGGTGCCGTCCTCGTCCGACCCGCAATACCTGCGCGTCTACGTGCGCCAGCTCCGCCAGAAGCTGGAGGCGGACCCCGAGCGGCCGCGGATCTTGCTCACCGAGACCGGCGTCGGCTACCGCCTGCGCGCGCCCGACGACGAGCCGGCCCCGCCGCACCGCGGCGCCGGCGGCGCGACCGCCCACTGACCTCGAGGACGACCCGATGTGTCCCAGCGCCCGCGATCCCGCGCGATGAGTGTGGACCGGATCCTCGCGCCCTCCGACGCGCTCGTCGGCCTGCGCGCCGCCGGCAAGGGCGCGCTGCTCGAGGATCTGGCGCGCCGCGCCGCCGGCGCCCTCGGCCTAACCCCGGAGGCGATCCTCCCCGCGCTGATCCGGCGCGAATCCCTGGGCTCGACCGGGATCGGCGACGGCATCGCCCTGCCGCACGCGCGGCTCGAGGGCATCGCGCGCCCCTACGGGATCCTGGCCCGGCTCCGCGACCCGATCGATTTCGACGCGGTCGACGATCGGCCGGTGGACCTCGTCGTCCTGCTGCTGCTCCCGGCCGTCGCCGAGGGCCAGACTCTGAACGCGCTGGCCTGCGTGGCGCGGCGCCTGCGCGACCCCGGGGCCGCCGCGGCGATGCGCGCCGCNGATGCGCGCCGCGCGGGACGCGGCGGCGCTCCACGCGGCCGCGACGGGCTCGTAGCGGCCGCGCGGCCGTCAGTGCGCGCCGCCGGTCTCGACGAACTTGAACAGGAAGACCGCGGCGATCACCCAGACGATCGGCTTCACCTCCCGGGCGCGACCCGCCGAGAGCTTCAGCGCCGCGTAGGTGATGAACCCGCAGGAGACGCCGGTGGCGATCGAGTAGGTGAACGGCATCAGCAGGGCCGTGACGCAGGCCGGCACGACCTCGGTGATATCGTCCCAGTCGAGCTCGACCAGCTCGCGCAGCATCAGGCAGGCGACGTAGAACAGCGCCGGCGCCGTCGCGTAGGCGGGCACCGCACCCGCCAGGGGCGCGAAGAACAGGCAGGCGAGGAACAGCACCGCCACGGTGGCGGCCGTGAGCCCGGTGCGGCCGCCCTCCTCGACGCCGGAGGCGCTCTCCAGGTACGCCGTCGTGCTCGACGTGCCGAGGAGCGAGCCGGCGAAGACCGAGACGGAATCGGCCATCAGCGCCCGGTCGAGGCGGCGCATCTTCCCGTCGGTCAGGAGCCCGGCCCGGCTCGCCACGCCCATCAGCGTGCCGGTGGCGTCGAACAGCTCCACCAGGAACAGGACCAGGATGACGTGGAGCAGGCCCGCCGAGAGGGCACCCGGGATGTCGAGGGCGAACAGGGTCGGGGCGATCGAGGGCGGCAGGGAGACGATTCCCTGGAAGGTGTTGCCCGCGAAGACGAAGCTCAGCGCCGTGACGGTGAGGATGCTCGACAGCAGCGCCGCCCGCACCTTCCGGGCGGAGAGGACGGCCACCATCAGGAAACCCAGCACCGCCAGGATCGCCTCGGGCTTGTGCAGGTCGCCGAGGGTGACGAAGGTCGCCGGGCTCGCCGCGACGAGGCCGGCGTTCTTGAGCGCGATGATCGCCAGGAACAGGCCGATCCCGACCGTGATGGCGATCCGCATGGAGCGCGGGATCCCCTCGACGATCAGCGCGCGCAGGCCTGTCAGCGTGACGATCAGGAAGCACACGCCCGAGATGAACACCGCGCCGAGGGCGGCCTGCCAGCTGAAGCCGAGCTGCTGGACCACCACGTAGGTGAAGTAGGCGTTGAGCCCCATGCCGGGCGCGAGGGCGATCGGGTAATTGGCCCAGAGCGCCATGATCATCGAGCCGAGCGCCGCCACGAGGCAGGTCGCCACGAAAACCGCGCCCCGGGGCATGCCGGCATCCCCGAGGATGCTCGGGTTGATGAAGACGATGTAGGCCATCGTCAGGAAGGTGGTCAGCCCCGCCAGAACCTCCGTGCGCACGCTGGTGCCGTGCTCGGCGAGGCGGAAGGTGCGTTCCAGGAAGCCGGGCCTCGCCGCCGGCACCGCGTCCCGCGGGCGGTCCATCACGCGAGCCCCGCCCGGCCGGCCGCCACGTCCCGGTAGATCCTATCGGGCGCGAAGGGGGTCGCGGTCAGGCGAGCCCCGGTCGCGTCCCGAATGGCGTTGCCGAGCGCCGCCGCCACCGGGTTGAACGGCGACTCGCTCATCGACTTGGCGCCGAGCGGGCCGACGCTGTCGTGCGTGTCGGCGAACAGGACCTCGGTCTCGGGCACGTCGGCGCAGGCGGGGATGTGGTAGTCGCGGAACGTCTGCGTGACGAGGCTCCCGTCCGCGGCGACCTGGACGTCCTCGTAGAGCGCCGCGCCGAGCGCCTGCGCGATGCCGCCCTCGACCTGACCGCGGCACTGCATCGGGTTGATCACCCGCCCGGCATCGGCGGCGTGGACGCTCCTGAGGATCCGCACCGCGCCGCTCACCGGGTCGACCGCCACCCGGAAGGCGTGAACGTTGAACGCCACCGAGCGCGGGCTGCCGTCGGCCCGGCCGGTCGCGTCCAGGGGACCGATCGCCGCCAGCGTGACCGGTCCGGCCGGCGTCTCGACCTGCGCCCCGGCCAGGCGGCAGAATTCCGGGGCCGCGCCCGCGATCTCGGCCGCCCGCGCGCGGATCCGGACGGCGAGCGCCTCGGCGGCGCGCAGCGTCGCGAGACCCGCCACCACCGTGCCGGTGCTCCCGTAGGCACCGGTGTCGTGTCCGACGAGATCCGTGTCCGCGCCAGCGACCCGGACGCATTCCGGCGCGGCGCCGAGCGCCGAGGCCGCGATCTGCCGATGTACCGTGCTGGTGCCGTTGCCGAACTCCGCCGTCCCGACGCGCACCGTGAAGTGCCCGTCGGCGTCCAGGCTGACCCGCGCGTCGGCGTGGTGGCCGCGCGGCGGTATCGTGTCGATCATCGCCATCGCCATGCCGGTCCCCGCGCGCCAGCCGGGTTCCGGCTCGGGGCCCGGATCGGCCCGCATCGCCTCCTCGACCAGGGTCAGGCACTGGTCGAGCCCGTAGCTGCCGAACACCACGTCGTGCGGCTCAAGGCTGTTCGACACCATGGCGTCGCCCGGCTTGACCGCGTTGCGGCGCCGCAGGGCGAACGGGTCGAGGCCGAGCGCGCGGGCGACCTCGTCCAGGGCGGATTCGAGCGCGAAGATCGTCTGGCTCAGCCCGTAGCCGCGGAAGGCCCCCGCCGGCACCGTGTGGGTGTAGACGGCGCGGCCGCTCACCTGCTTGTTCGGGCAGACATAGGCGGCCAGCACCTCGTGGCAGGCGTGGTGGATCACCCCGCCCGCGTGGTTCCCGTAGGCCCCGGTATCGGACAGGACGTCGAGGCTCAGCGCCGTGAGGGTGCCGTCCCGTCGGGCGCCGACCTTCACGTCCACCCGCATCGGGTGGCGCGTCGTTGTCCCGACGAACTGCTCCCGGCGGGTCAGCTCCCAGCGCACCGGCCGCCCGGTGTGCAGGACCGCCAGGGCGACGAGGTCCTCGGTCAGCATCTCCTGCTTGCCGCCGAAGCCGCCCCCGACCCGGGCGCAGACCACGCGCACCGCGTCCTTCTCCAGGCCGAACAGGTCCGCCAGCGCGTCCCGGGTCAGGAACGGCACCTGGGTGCTGGTGCGCAGCGTCAGGCGGCCGTCCTCGGCGCGCCAGCCGATGCAGCCGTGGGTCTCAAGGGCGGCGTGCTGGACGCGCTGCGACCGAAACGTCCCGGCGTAGACGAAGTCGGCCTCGGCGAGGCCCGCCTCCACGTCGCCGACCGCGCCGTGCACCTCGCCGGCGAGGTTGGGATGACTCTCGAGGGGCGGGGCGTCCTCGCCCGGGCAGTCGCGGGGATCGTGGACCTGCGGCGCGTCGGTCGCCAGGGCGCGCTCCGGATCGAGGAGCGCCGGGCGGACCTCGTAGGTCACCTGCAGGGCGCGGCATCCGGCCTCCGCGGCGGCTTCCGTCTCAGCCACCACGGCGGCGACGCGCTGCCCGACGAACCGCAGGATCGGGTCGAGCACCCGCGTGTCGGAGGCGTCGTCCCGCGCGTCCTCGTGGCGGGCGGTGGAGAAGCGGCGCGTCGGCGCCTCGGCATGGGTCAGCACGGCCACCACGCCCGGCACGGCGCGGGCCGCCGTCGCGTCGATCGCGACGATCCGGGCATGGGCGTGGGGCGAGCGCAGCACCTTGAGATGGAGCGTGTCGCCGGGCGGCGCGTCCATCGTGAAGCGGGCGCGCCCGGACACGACCAGCGGCGCGGCCGGTGCCGCGAGGTTGCGGCCCACAGGATCGCCGCTTCCGCCGCTCTCGACCGAACGCGCGCTGCCCGCAACGGCCTCGCGCACGGCGCGATAGCCGGTGCAGCGGCAGAGATTGCCCTTGAGGGCGGTGCCGAGATCCTGCTTCTGCCCCTGGTCGAGGCTCGCCGCCGTCATGATCATGCCGGGCGTGCAGAAGCCGCACTGGAAGCCCTGGGCCGCCAGGAAGGCCTCCTGCATCGGGTGGAACGCCGCCGGCTCGGCCGCGTCGGCACGGCACGGACCGGCCAGCCCCTCGATGGTGGTCACGCTGCGTCCCTCGGCGCGGAAGGCCGGCACCAGGCAGCTGTGCACGGCCTCGCCGTCCAGATGGATCGTGCAGGCGCCGCAATCGCCGGCGTCGCAGCCCTTCTTCACGCCGAACCAGCCTGCCTCGCGCAGATAGGTCCGGAGGCACTGCCCCGCCCGCGGCGCGGCCTCGTGCGCGGTGCCGTTGATCGTGAGCTTCATGACGCGGCTCCCGGCGACGGCGCCGCGTCGAGCGCCCCGCGGATCTCCTCGGCGAAGTGCCGGGTCATGTGGCGGCGCCAGTCGGGCCGCCCGTGGACATCGTCGTGGTAGAGGGCGTCCGGGATCGCGTCGTCGAGCGCCCGCGCCAGCTCGGCCGGACCCGGCAGATCGTCGAAGGCGAGGCGGACCGGTCGTTTGACGGAGGCCGTGACGGTGAGCGCGAAGGCATTGTCCGCGCCGCGCGTCCCGACCAAAAGCGCGCCGGAGCGTCCGTTCGGGCTGAGGCTGACGCGGCGGAAGGCGGTGCGGCGCGCCAGCGCCGCGGCCGGTATCGACAGGCTCCGCAGGATCTCCCCCGGCTGAAGGGCGTTCCGCTGCGGAGCCAGGACGAAATCGTGGACCGCGACGTGCCGCTCGGCCCCGTCCGAGGACCAGATCGTGCAGGTCGCTTCCAGGGCCGTAGCGAGGGCGATCATCGGGCCGGCCGGGAGAGCGAGGCAGATGTTGCCGCCGACCGTGGCCACGTTCCAGATCTTGAAGGACCCGAGCAGGGCGCGGCAGCACTGGCCGACCAGCGGCGCCGCGTTCCAGGCGGGCGGAAACTCGAGCCGGTCGAGCTGCGCGATGGTGCAGGTCGCAGCGAGGGTGAGCCCGTCCGCGTCGATGACGTGCGGGGTCCAGCCGAACGCCGCGAGGTCGACGAGGCGCCGCATCCCGACCTGCGGCTCGGAGAACAGCCACGTCCCGCCTCCGAGGCAGGCGTCGCCGTCCGACCAGGCGGGGAGCTCGGCCCGACTCCGCGGCCGGAGGACGGTCTCGATCGTGTTGAGGTCCATGCCCTCTCGCCGGTCCGGAGCCGGTTCGGCCCGGCCCTCCACTATGCCCGTTCTTATGCGCCCGCGGTCAAGCCGTGACGATCTTCGCGAACCTTGGCGCTCCCGCTCGCGTGGGCCTAGGATCAATCGGATTCGCGTGACATGGCCGGCGACTGCTTGGTCGGAGATCCCCATGGCCCTGACGGCATCGCGGTACGGCAAGGAACGGGTTCGCGTCTTGCGCCTCGTCCGTGATGGAGATCGCCACACCCCGCGCGAGCTGACGCTGTCGGTCATGCTGACCGGACGCTTCGAGGCCGCCTGGACAGAGGGTGACAACCGCGCCTCCATCGCCACCGACAGCATACGAAACATCGTCAACGTCACGGCGGCGCGCGACCTGGCGCTCGACGCCGAGGCCTTCGTCGCCGCGGTCGCGCAGGTACTGCTCGAGACCTATCCTCAGGTCGAGACCGTGGCGATCGAGGCGGAGGAGATCCGGTGGCTGCGCCACGCGCTCGGCGACGCGCCGCACGACCATACCTTCACCCGCGACGGGAACGGCGTCGGCTTCGTGGAACTCGCCGCCAGCCGGGCCGGATCGACGCTGCGCTCCGGGCTGCGCGGCTACACCTTCATGAAGACCACGCAGTCGGGCTGGACGGGCTTCGTGGCGGACGAGTACCGGACCCTGCCGGACACGACCGACCGCATCGCCGCCACCAGCATGGATGCGACCTGGACCTGGGCCTCGGCCCCGCAGGATCACGGCGCGGCCAATGCTCGGATCCTGACGACGCTCCTGACCGTCTTCGGGACAACCTACAGCCGGGGGATCCAAGACAGCATGTTCCGGATGGGTGAGGCGGCCTTGGCGGCCGTCCCGGAATTGGCCGAGATCGGCTTCGTCATGCCCAACAAGCATTACCTGCCGATCGACCTGAAGCCGTTCGGCCTCGAGAACCCAGGCACCGTCTTCCTGCCGACCGACGAGCCCTACGGCCGCATCGAGGCGACGATCAGCCGGACGGGCCGGTCTGCCTGACACGAGGGCGGCACGGTCCCGATCCCGTCACGATGCCGCTACCGAACTCCGCGCGTCGTCGGTCACGGCCGCGTTACGAGAGAGGCTGCGCTTCGATGCCAATTCACAACCGCAGGATAGGAGCGCGCCGACATCCTCGGGCCACGCACAACGCAGGATAGTTTGGACCTTAACTTAAACTGTTTGGACGCGGTCCGAAATTAGATCTGCATCGTTTGTGGAATAGGACTGCACGGTCGACCATATTTTGCGGTCTCTCCGGCTCCAGACCGCGCGTCTTAACGGCCGAGCAAGAGTGCCACTCTATTCAAGGCATCGATAAAGCGGGCTTCGACAGATGTCTGACGTCGCCCAGCTCGATAAAGGGCGGCACGGGTCGAGAATATCTTGATCTGATAGCCCAGGTGCGCGCTTCGGCCGCACCCCCGTCACGGGACGCGGAGGAATCGATGTTCGGCGGCGCAAAGGTTCGCAGAGATCAGGCCGCCAAGCTCGAGGCGTTGAGCCGGTCTCTGGCCACGATCGAGTTCGCGTTGGACGGCACGATCCTCGACGCCAACCCGAATTTCCTGGCGGCCATGGGGTACGCGCTCGAGGAGATCCGCGGCCGTCACCACAGCGTGTTCGTACCCCCGGCCGAGCGGGACAGCGAAGCCTATCGGCAATTCTGGGAGAGCCTGCGCCGCGGCACCTTCGCGAGCGCCGAGTACAAGCGCCTCGCCAAGGGTGGCGCGGAGGTCTGGATCCAGGCCTCCTACAACCCGGTGCTGGACGCCCGCGGCAGGCCGGTCAAGATCGTGAAGTTCGCCACGGACATCACCGCGCAGAAGCTCCGCGCCCTCGATCTCGAAGGTCAGATCAGCGCGCTGCACCGCTCGCAGGCAGTCATCGCCTTCTCGCTCGACGGCAGCATCATCACCGCCAACGGCAACTTCCTCGACGCCGTGGGCTATCGGCTCGACGAGATCGTCGGCCGGCATCACAGCCTGTTCGTCGACGAGGCGGAGCGCGTCAGCGAGGGGTACCGCCTGTTCTGGGCCGCGCTGGCGCGCGGGGAATTCCAATCCGGCGCGTTCAGGCGCACCGGCAAGGGCGGTCGCGAAGTCTGGATCCAGGCGACCTACAACCCGATCACCGACGCGGATGGGCGGCCCGTGCGGGTCGTGAAGTTCGCCACCGACATCACCGCCCAGGTCCATGAACGGCAGCAGCGCGCCGCCGCGCAGCGCGCCATCGGCGAGGATCTCGACGCTATCGGCGACGCGGTGGCGGATGTGACCCGCCAAGCCGACTCGGCGGTCGCGCGCGTCGGCCGCGTCTCCGGCGACATCCGGTCGGTCGCGACCGGTGCGGAGCAGTTGTCGGTCTCGGTGGACGAGATCAGCCAGCAGGTGAGCCATGCGGCCGACATGGCCGGGCAGGCGGTCGAGCAGGCGCGGCGCACCGGTCAGATCGTGACCGGCCTCAGCGATCAGGCCACGCAGATCGGCGAGGTTCTCGGCCTCATCTCCGGCATCGCCGCGCAGACGAACCTGCTCGCCCTCAACGCGACCATCGAGGCGGCCCGCGCCGGCGAGGCCGGTCGCGGCTTCGCGGTAGTGGCTTCAGAGGTGAAAACCCTGGCTGCCCAGACCGGCCGGGCGACAGATCAGATCCGTCACCAGATCGCCTCGACGCAGGCGGCGACCCGCGAAGCCGTCGACGCCATCGACGCGATCCAGGGCACGATCCGAACCCTGAACGCGGCCTCTTCGACCATCGCGGCGGCGGTAGAGGAGCAATCCGCGGTGATGCGCGAGATGTCCGGCAGCATGCAGACCGCCGCGCAGGACGTCTCCGCGATCTCCGGCGGGATGAACACGATCGCGCAGGCGAGCGCACGGGCGGATCAGGCGACACGCCAGGTCCGGGAAACCGCGCGGGCTTTCGGCTGAAGGCCGGCGGATCGGTCGCCGCCGGATCAGCCCGTCTCGCCGGTCTCGTCCGCGCGCTCGTCCTCGGCCAGGCGCCCGGTCCGCGGGACGAGCGGGCAGCTGATCGTGCAGCGCAGGCCGTTGGGCTCGAACGCGAGCGCGACCACGGCGCGCAACTCGTAGCTCAGCATCTCGGTGAGCACCTGCATGCCGAAGCCGCGCCGCGTCGGCTGCTTGACGCCCGTGCTGCCGGATTCCTTCCAGACGATCGTCAGATCACCGGGCGCAGCCTTCCCGTCGCCCGCGACCGACCAGGTGACGTCGACCCCGCCCTGCGAGAGGCCGAAGGCGCCGTGCTCGACCGCGTTGCTGCAGAGTTCGTGGACCGCCAGGCCCATCAGCTGCGCGGCCTTCGGCCTGAGGCGCAGGGTCGGGCCGTCCAGCGTCGCCTGCTCGCCCTCGCGGATCAGATGGATCATCAGCTCGTCGGAGATCAGCGTGTGCAGGCTGACCTCGCCGAAGGTGTCGGCCGCCACCCGTACCCGCGCGATGGCGTCGAGCCGACCTTCCAGGTGCGTCGCGTAGCCGTCGACGGTCTCAGCGGTTTCAGCGGAGAGGCGCAGGACAGCCCGAAGCATCGCCAAGGTGTCGCGCAGACCGTGACGCAGACCATCCGGTGTCCCGGATTCGTCCAGGAGGCGGCGCAGACGAGCGTTGTCCGCTTCGAGCTGCGCCAAGCGGGCGACCGTTGCTTCAGGCTCTGCCATGTTCGCTCTTTCAGCGCCGGAAGCCGGGAGGATTCGTTTAGCTCACATTACCTACGCGGGGGCCGCGCAAGCATCACAGGCCCGAGATTTTTGTCCAACCGAGCCGGGAGGAGCAGTTGGCGGCCGCCGAATCTGAACACGTGCCGGCGCGGAAGGGCTATGATGCCTCGGCGAGCCGATTGACCGGAAGGCTGGCGTATCGCCGCACTCTCCGACCGCCTCTCATGGGTGCGGGCTGATCTGCCACATAGTAAGCCCCAGCATATCCCGCGACAACTGGGAATTTTCAGGTCGGTATTCGATCGCTGAAATCGTCCGACAGACGCAGAAACCGGAAATATCAGGGCTTGCAGGTCGAGTTTAGTCTGCGGATTGTTTCATATTTACAGGTTCTCTACGGACCATAACGCCGGTGACCTGCAAGATCGATCGGCTCACCGGTCAATCGACGTTCCTGTCGTGCGGTCGGTTCGGCCCTGGCGCGCCGGAGCCCGCGAGCCGACTTTGCAAGGATTCTTGCGCATCGTCGCGTCGTCTCCGGCTGGCCGCACCGCCGGGAATCCCGAAAAACGCGAGCGGTAGGGCGACGGCCGCTTCTGCCCAGGGGGGCATGCATACGCCTGACGCCGGGCCCGCCTCCGACCCTTGTCTCGACCCGGCTAACCACCGTGAAGCCCCTCGCCTACCCGTGACCGCGCTTGATGCGCGGGAGGCAAATGCGTGGCGGAACGAAGCTTGCGGAAGGCAGGACGGCTAAAGCGGCTCTGGCCGGGGCGCGCGGCCGCCCTTCCGCCGGCACCGCGCTCGCCGGCACCTGGCAACCTTCCCGAGCCGCCGCCGCCGCGCGGACTCACGGCCTCGGAACTGATCGCGATGGCGCGCCAGGCCCGGGCCGTGTCCGATGACCGGGATCCGGCGAAAACCCTGAACGTTTCCTGAGGTCCGCTGCGTTCTCCCGGGAGGTTCTCATGGGGCTGGTCGCCTTCATCGTCTTCGTGTGTCCCTGGATGGGCATCGCCGGGCTGCTATGGATTCGCGCCCAGCAAGCCAAGCCGCTCTGACCCGTTTTCCGTCGCGGCGTCGCTCGTCGGTTGCTTCAGCCTCGGCATGTCCCTCGGCGCCTCCGTCGAGCGGCGCGCCATCGTGCGCGTCCGGCCCGACACCCGCGACCGAGCGGGACGATGCAGAGCGTTGACGACACGCCCTCACGCCTGCCTCGCGGGCGCCCGTGCGGCACACCGTCTGCTACCTGGATCTGATTGTGGGCCGGCGATCGAGGCCTGAGGCCGCCACCTCTCCGACCACAGACGATCCGTGCCTGTCCTCCGGCGAGGCCGTGCCGCGTCCTCTCGGAAAAACGGGCGTGACAGCCCGCGGTGTCCGGTGGCCGATTGGCCGCCGGCTCCACCCACTGAGCTCGGTTTCGCCACTCATTCAATCACATATTTCTGTGACGCCTAATTTGACGCGTATTGAGCAATGTTTTATTGACCGATAAGCCTATATTACGAAATATATTGCAATTCGTTCCGCGATTAATATCTTATAGACTGGGAGATGGCATCTCACGGCCGCGCCGTGGCAATTGATCTGCTGCAGATCATCGAATAGAGGCAGGCCTGAGGTTCTACCTCGGGCTGCGTAGATGGCATTTCTCGATGTTTCATTCGATTATGGTCGCGGTTTACGCCTCAGAACAATCTTGATCGGCTTCGGGGCAGCGATGATCTGCTTACTGGTCGGGGTCGGACTGATCTCGGCGAGGCAGATCAGCGCGATCAGCGAGGCCAGCCGCTCCCTCGCCGATGACGTGAAGGCTGTCAGGCTTCTCGGCACCATGAAGCAGCTGACGCAGGAACTGCGCGCGCTCGACAGCGTGGTGGACGACGCATCGACCACGGGAACGAGCCGCGACGAGATCGGCCGGACTGCGAAGGTGCGCGCGGCGTTGTCCACGACCTGGAGCGCCTACGTTCCGACCATCAGGACGGCGGACGAGCTGAATCGGGCGCGCGGCCTGTGGGAAGCGTTGCAGCACGTCCTCACCGTGGAGGCCGAGGTGACGGCCCTGGACCGAGCCGGTGAACGCGACCTCGCCGACACGGTCCTGGGGACAGCGCTGCGGGCCGACATGCTGACCTTCACGCGGGCGGTCGATGCGATGCTGACCGCCCGCGACGCCCGAGTCACCGAGCAACTCGGAGCCGTCGACGCCGTCGGCACGTCCTCTCGCGTGGTGCTCGTGGCCGGCTCGTTGAGCGCCGCCCTCGCTGCCCTGGGCCTGATCTGGCTCGCCCTCCGCCGCGTCGCGCAACCGATCACGGCGCTGGCGTCTACCATGCAGCGGTTGGTCGGCAACGATCTCACCGTGACGATCCCGTCGACCGCGCGAGGGGCCGAACTCGGCGTCCTGGCAGCCGCGACGAAGACCCTCCAGGAGTCCCTGCGGAACGCCGCGCGTCTCGACGAGGACGCCGCTCGGTTGCGAGCCGAGGGTGTGCAGCGACGCATCGTGATCCACGCGGTGACCGGACGGTTCCAGGACGCGGTCGGTGGCATCGTGGGGACCGTGGCATCCGCCGCTGCGACGCTGCGCGGCACCGCCGACGGTATGAGCCGATCGGTGATCGAGGCGGCCGGACGGTCGACCGCGATGGGTGCCGTGATCGAGCAGATGCGGACCAGTGTCGGACGGATCGCCGACTCTGCCGGAGTGCTCCACGCGGCCGTCGAAGAGGTCGGAGCGCGAGACGATGCCGCCGCAACAATCGCCGCCAGCGCTGCGGACGAAGCGGTGCGGACGACGGACCGCGTTCAGGCACTCAGAAGTGCCGCGTGCCGGATCGGCGACGTGGTCGGCGTCATCGCCAAGATCGCCGCTCAGACCAACCTACTCGCCCTCAACGCCGCGATCGAGGCGGCCCGGGCCGGCGATGCGGGCCGCGGTTTCGCGGTGGTCGCCGCCGAAGTGAAGGCCCTGGCCGCACAGACCAAGCAGGCGACCGAAGTCATCGGCCAGCACGTGTCCGAGATCCGGGACACCACCACCGAGGCTGAAACGTCGATCGCCGGCGTCACAGCCCGGATCGAGGATATGAGCCGGGCGGCAACCGCCTTCGTCGACGCCGTCGCGCAGCAGGGTGCAGCGACTCGGGAGATCGTGCAAACCGTCGCGGTGGCGGCCGACGGCGCCGAGCGGCTCGGTGCCCGCGTCGCAGAGGTCGCCGGCGCGGGCGAGGCGACCGATACCGCGCCGGTCGCCGTGCTCACTGCGGCGGATGGCCTGGCACGGGATGCCGAGCGTCTCGGCGACGCGATCGCCGGTCTCCTGGAGAGCCTCCGTGCGGCCTGAACCGAGATCCGCGGTGGCCGGAACGGGGTCGGCGTCATGAACTGGACGAGCCGGACGTGTGGCGCCTTCACCTGCCGGTCGTGTTGGCGGGCAGCGCTCATCCTCGCCCTCACGGTCTGGGTGATGCCGGCCTCGGCCACCACCATCGCCCTTTTGATGATGCCGCCCACGGGAGTAAGCCGGCGCCTGCACGATGGCCTCGCCGAGCAGGCGCGCGCGCGCGGCGTGGCGGTTCACTTCGCCTACGCGCCCGAGGGTGCGGGCGAGGTGCAGATCGCTGAGGCGGGGCGATTCATTGCTGAGAAGATCGACGCCCTCGTGGTGATGCCGGTCGACCAGTCTGCCCACGACGGGATCATCCGGCTGGCCCAGGAGGCGGACGTTCCGCTGATCGTCCTCGAGCGCGGCCCGCGCGCGGATTTGTTTGCGGGACGCGTGGCCCACGTCGTGCCGAACGACGTCGTCGCGGGGCGGCTGCAGATGCGCAAGCTTGCTCAGATGCTGGGCGGGTCCGGGCGGGTGGCGATCATCGCGGGCCGCGCCTCCGATTCAGGCTCGGCACTCCGCTGCAGGGGAGCGATGGAGGTGCTGGCGGAGAGCCCGGGCCTCCGGCTGGTCGCGGAGACGGCGACGGATCGGAACCGCGCGGCGGCACGGGCCGCCGTCGCCGGGTGGCTCTCCAAGGGTCTCGCCATCGACGCGATCGCCGCAGGCGACGACGAGATGGCGATCGGCGCCGCCGAGGCCGTCGACGCTGCCGGGATCTCGGCGGGCCGGATCCTCATCGGCGGCGTGGATGCCACCGCGGACGGCATGGAGGCGATGCAGGACAAGCGCCTCGCCGTGACGGTCTACCAGGATGCGGGCACTCAGAGCCAGCGCGCGATCGACGACGCCCTGGCGCTGATCCGGCGCGAGCCGGTTCCTCAATACGACTGGGTGCCGTCCGAACTCATCACGGACCGGGTGTCGACCACCCACTTCGCCCGCTAGGCGCGCACCGGCCGGGCGCGCGTCGGTCGCGCCGTCGCCGCTTCAGGCGTTCGCAGTGCCGGACCGGTCCGTCAATGCGCCATCAGGCAGCACAAATTGCTCGCCTGCAGGATATGGCGGGTGGCGCCCCCGAAGGCCCATTCGCGCAGGCGCGAGTGGCCGTAAGCGCCCATGACGATCAGGTCGGCATGCTCCTCGCGGGCGAACCGCAGGATCTCCTCCCCGTCGCCCACCGTCGTGGTCAGCAGGTGAGTCGTGACCGAGGCGCCGTGGAGCCTGAGATGAGCAGCGACCTCCTCGGCTCCCTCGAGGCGCGCGCCCCGCCCGGTCGTCACGACGAGGACGTGGTCGGCGGATCGCAGGAACGACAGGGCGCCGGACACCGCCCGTCGGGCCTCCGGCGTGTCCTTCCAGGCCACGACGATCCGGCGGCCCGGTTCCCCGGCATGGGCCTGCGGGACCACGAGGATGGGTCGCCCCGCCTCCATCAGGACGGGCCCCACCGCGACGCCGAACGGACCGGGATCGATCTCCGTCTCGCCGGCACCGCCGACCACGAGGAGGTCGGCGGCGCGGCCCTTCTCCACGAGATGGACGAAGGATCGGTCCGTGCCGCCCAGCCAGGCGGTTCGCGGTGCCACGCCGGCGCAGCGGGCGAACACGGCCTCCGCGCGCTCGACGTCCTGCAGGATCTTCACCTTCGAGCGCTCGTACTGGGCCTGCGCGTCGCGGATGTCGTGGGCGAGGAGCGGCGCCGGCACTTCGGCGGCGGCGGCGCCGGTGAGCGTCGCGTCGAAGCGGCGCGCCAACGCGGCCGCCAGCCGAACGCGGTCGGGCGCAGCCTCGGCGAAATCCACGGACACCAGGATGTTGGCGTAGGACATGGCGGTCTCCTCGCGAGCCGTCACCGGGCCCCTCCGCGCCACTGTCGCCGGACGCGCGGCTGACGGCCTTGATCCAGCGCAATCGGGCCAACGCCGCCGGATTCGCGGCGTCGGCCTTGAGCTGAATCAACGCGCGGCCGGCCGGGCCACGGCAGAGCTGCCGCATTCGTCCCCTTGGAGACCGCGATGTCCGCCCTCGAACTGCCGAGTGCAGTCAATCTCGCGCGAGCCCAATTCGCGCTCACCGTCGTCTGGCACTTCCTGTTCCCGGCCTTCACCATCGGGCTCGCGAGCTACCTCGCCGTGCTCGAAGGCTTCTGGCTGCGGACCGGGAAGGCCGTCTATCTGGACACCTACCGCTACTGGCTCCGCATCTTCGCGGTCGCCTTCGCGATGGGCGTCGTGTCCGGCCTGGTCATGAGCTACCAGTTCGGCACGAACTGGTCGGTCTTCGCCGACCGGACGGCGCCGGTTCTCGGACCGCTGCTCGGCTACGAGGTGCTCACGGCCTTCTTCCTGGAGGCGGGTTTCCTCGGGGTCATGCTGTTCGGCCTGGAACGGGTCGGGAAGGGGCTGCACTTCCTGGCGACCTGCCTCGTCGCCATCGGCACCCTGACCTCCGCGTTCTGGATCCTGTCGGCCAATTCCTGGATGCAGACGCCCACCGGCCACGTCCTCGGACCGGACGGCCGGTTCAACCCGGCCGACTGGTGGGCGATCGTCTTCAACCCGTCCTTCCCCTATCGCTTCGCCCACACGGTCACCGGCGCCTACCTCACCACCGCGATGATCGTCGGCGCGGTGGGCGCGTGGCACCTGCTGCGCGACCGGGGCAATCCCCGCGCCCGGCTGATGTTCTCGATGGCGATGTGGATGGCCGCCGCGGTGGCCCCGGCCCAGCTGGTGATCGGCGACCTGCACGGCGGCAATTCCTACGAACACCAGCCGGCCAAGGTCGCCGCCATGGAGGGGCACTTCGTGACGGAGCGCCGCGCGCCCGCGATCCTGTTCGGCTGGCCGGACGCCGAGGCGGGCGCGGTGCGGGACCGGATCGGCATCCCCGGCCTCGCCAGCCTCTACCTGACCCACGATCTCGACGGCGAGGTCCGCGGGCTCAACGACATGCCGCGCGATCTCTGGCCGACCAACCTCCCGCTGGTCTTCTGGTCGTTCCGGATCATGGTCGGCCTCGGCCTGCTGATGATCGCCCTCGGTCTCGCCGCGCTGTGGCTGCGCCGTCAGGGTCGGCTCTACGACACGCCCTGGCTCCACCGCTTCGCCGTCGGCATGGGACCGTCCGGCCTGATCGCCGTCACGGCCGGCTGGACGGTGACCGAGGCGGGCCGTCAGCCCTTCACCGTCTACGGCGCGCTGCGGACCGTGGACAGCGTCTCGCCGGTGGCGGCCCCCGCCGTCGCCGCCTCGCTCGCGGCCTTCGCGGCCGTCTACCTCGCGGTGTTCGGCGCCGGCATCTGGTACCTTCTCCACCTGTTCAACGAGGCTCCGCACGCCCACGAGCCCGGCCCGACGCCCGGACAGCCGATCCGCACCGCCGGCATCACGCCCGCCCCCGCCCTTGTCGCCGGCGCGCAGGATGCCGGCCGTCCCCTCGCGCAGCCCGCGGAGTAGCCCCGATGTCCCTCGATCTCACGCTCATCTGGGCGCTCCTCATCGCCACGGCGGTCTTCCTCTACGTGGTGATGGACGGCTTCGATCTCGGAGTCGGCATCCTGTTCCCGGCGGTCCGCGGCAAGGCGGACCGGGACGTCATGGTCAACACCGTCGCGCCCGTCTGGGACGGCAACGAGACCTGGCTGATCCTCGGCGGCGGCGGGCTGTTCGCGGTCTTCCCGCTGGCCTACGCGACGATCCTGCCGGCGCTCTACATGCCGCTGATCTTGATGCTCCTGGCGCTGGTCTTCCGCGGCGTCGCCTTCGAGATGCGGTTCCGCGCGGCCTCGCCCGGCAGCCAGCGCGCCTGGGACCGGTCCTTCTCGTGGGGCAGCTACGTGGCGACCTTCTGCCAGGGCATCTGCCTCGGCGCCCTGGTCCAGGGCATCCGGGTCGAGGGCCGCGCCTACGCGGGCGGCTGGTGGGACTGGCTGACGCCGTTCTCGGTGCTGACCGGAGCCGCGCTGGTGGCCGGCTACGGCCTGCTCGGCGCCTGCTGGCTGATCTGGAAGACGGAGGGCGAACTCCAGCTCCGGGCCTACCGGATCGCGCGCCGGCTCGGTCTCGTCACGCTGATCGCCATCGTCGTCGTCTCGGCCGCGATGCCGATCCTGAGCGAGGCCTTCCGGGCGCGCTGGCTGTCCTGGCCGAACCTCGCCCTGGCCGCGCCGGTGCCGGCCCTGGTCGCGCTGCTGGCGTGGCGCTTCTTCGTCGCGCTCGATCGGCGGGCCGAGGTGACGCCGTTCCTCTGCGCCCTGGGCCTGTTCCTGATGTCGTATATCGGGCTCGGCATCAGCCTGTGGCCGATGATCGTGCCGCCGGCGATCTCGATCTGGGACGCGGCGACCCACCCGAGCAGCCAGGCCTTCCTTCTGGCCGGCGCTGTGGTGCTGGTCCCCATGGTCCTGGCTTACACGGGCTACGTCTACTGGCTGTTCCGCGGCAAGGTCGCGGCGGGCGCGCCGGGCTATCACTGAGGCCGCGGCCCGTCGGGGTGCCCGTTGTAGGATCGGCGCACGCTGCGCCGGTCCCTGCCCTCTCGCGCTTCGCCTCAAGGCCCGGTACGGGCACCCTTGATAAACCGTGCGACGTCGTCCGCGACGGAGTACCGGAGACTAAACGGGAAGCTCATCGCCTGGACGATCTGTCCGTGGCCGAGACCAGGATAGACCTTCATGGTCTCCCTGCCGTCGAAGCCCCGCAGCGCACGGTCGAGCGCCAGGGTTCCGGCGGGATTGACGTCGAGATCCGCCGCGCCGGTGGCCAGCAGCATCGGCGGATGGGAACCCGTGGCCTGGTTGATCGGCTGCAGGGCCGCGTCGCTGCCGACAAACACCTGGCGATCCAGCGGATCGGTCAGCGCCGACGTCGCGTAGGGCCCGGCCAGCCCGACGATCCCGGCGAGCTTGGCGGGACTGGAGCCGGCCTGCTCCAGCCAAGTCGCGTCGAGACCCAGCATCGCGGCGGCCCAGGCACCGGAGGAATGCCCCACGACAGTGACGCGCGCGGGATCGCCGCCGTACTCGGCCGCGTGCGCGATGGTCCAGGCAACGGCGGCGGCGTTGTCTGCGAGGATGTCCGGCAGGGTCGCCGCCGGGACGTGGCGGTACTCGGGGATGACCGCGACGACACCGCGCCGCGCGAAGGCGGCGCCCACATAGGCGACCTCGTCCTTGGACCCGGTCCGCCACCCGCCGCCGTACAGGAACACCGCGACCGGATGCGGCTTGCCCGCGGCCGGCCGGTAGATATCGGCCCGGTGCGCGTTCCCGTCGGCGTATGGGACGCCCTTGTCGACGTGAACTTCGAGCGGCGCGAGCGCGTTCAGGACCGCGAGGGTCAGGCCGACGATCTTGTCACCCAGGTAGCTCAGCACGGGATCGGCCTCGGCGAGGGGCGGAGATCTGGCGCGTCCTGGAACGGGCCGTGTCGGAAGTCGAACTACGTCAGCTCGACGACGCAGAGGCGATCCGTGACCGGGAGCGGCACTCGCCTGTCCGCGGGGAGATCCACCGCGCTCACGGCGCCGTCGTCGTCGAAGCGGTGGAGGCGCACCCGCCGGGGCTGCCGCGACAGGCGGAACTCGGCGGTCCGCGCCGGTACGTCCGGGCGAAGCGCGCGGCTCCGCCGGTCCCAGCCGTCGATGGCGAGCCAGAGCGGAACGAGCGTCGCCCCGTCCAGCCGCGCGAACCGCGCGGTGACGAGATCGGGAACGGGCCCGGCCAGCGCGACGTCGCGGTCGGCCGGAACGGCGGCGCTCTCCCCGGCGGGGGCGCCGAAGAGCCGGATGAGATTGCGCACCGCCGCGAAGGCGGGAGTCGGGCGACCATCGTGCGCGAGAAGGCCGAAACGGCTCTCGGGGTCCGCGTCACCGCGGTCGAAGCTGGAGATCAACTCGTACAGGTAGGTCCGCCGCACCCCTTGCAGGTAGCTCCAGAGGAGCATCCGCGGGAGGTACCGGGCGCGGAGGCCCGGCGAGATCGGCAGGTGCGCGCTGCCGGTGGCGAGCGCCGTGTGGTACCCGTTCTCGGTCGCGATCACCGGCGCGTCGCCGAAGACCGGGCGCGCGGCCGCGACGAAGCGCGCGAGGCTGCCCGCACCCTCGGTCTCCGGATGCTCGGCCCCCGGATAGGCGTGGATATTCGCGAGGTCGACGAAAGCCGCGAGGTTCTGGGCCGCCGCGACGTTGCCCTGGATGTAGCTCGGCCCGGCCACGCGGACGACCCCGGCCCGGGCATCCGCCCGGACCGCGCGGAACAGGGCCGCCTGATGATCGGCCGAGAGCCGCGCGAGGCCCGGCCGCGCCGCCACCGGCGGCTCGTTCCCGCCCTCGGCCACGAGGAGCCCGTCGCCGGCCCAGGCGGCGATCTCGGCGAAGCGCTCCGGCGGCACACGCGGCCCCGGCGTGAGCCCGTCGTAGAAGATCAGGCTGAAACGGTAGCCCCGGTCAGCCAGATCCGCGATCCGCTCGAACTGCCCGGCCGGCTCGTCGCCGGTGAGCACGATGTCGTCGCGCAGGTGGCGGATTCCGAGTGCGTCGAGGGCCTCGGCGCAGGCGGCGAAGCGGTCGACGTAGGGGCTGCCGCGGTGGCCGAGATGCACGTTGACGCCGATCGAGTCGATCAGCGCCTCGCAGCGGTGCAGCGGCTGGGCCGCGGCGGCACGACCGGCCGCGAGGGCGCCCGCCGCCATGGCGAGGGCCGAGCGGCGCGTGAGCCGGGTCACGTCCGGCCCGCCAGGGTGAGACTGGCTCGGGGCGCGGCGGCCTCCCCAGCGGCGACGCGCGTCGCGTGCGCGCGGCGGACGGACCGGAGGAGATCCTGCAGCGCCTCGGCGACGCGGGCCTGGGCCTCGCGGGATCCGAAATTGTGGTCCACGCCCGGCACCACCGTCACGGGCGCGCCGAGGCGCCGGTCCGCTGTCCCGGGCGAGCGTCCGAGATGGCGACGGACGGCCGCGAGCCCGGGATCGCCGGCGCTGTAGAGCAGGCGGATCTCGGCGCCCCGGCGACGCAGCGCGGCGACCCGCCGGGCGGGTGAGCCGCCGAGCGGCCCGGGGCGAAGAGCCCGGCGGATCCGGCGAGTCGCGGCCTCGATTCCGCGCCGGGCGAGGACGGCGGCGATCGCGGCGATCCGGATCTCGCCGCGGATCAGCCGGCGCCACGTCGCTCCCCGCTTGAGCAGGGCCGCGTAGGTCGATGCGCTTCCGAAGGTCTGCCGGATGACCTGATCGAGGTCCTGGTCCGGATCCCAGTCGAAACAGTAGAGGTTGAGCAGGAGGGCCCCGTCGACCCGGCGGTCCCGGCAGAGGGCGTGAAAGGCCGCGTAGGCGCCGCTGCACCCGCCCACCAGCAGGATCGGGCCGCCCGCGCCGGCGATCAGGTCGATTGCCGCCGCGACGTCGGCGAAACCGTCCGCGGCGAAGAGGGGCTTGCGGCCGTCCGGCCGGTCGTCGCTGTCGCCGATGCCCCGCAGGTCGAACCGGACCGACGCGATCCCCTTCGCGGCGAGGCGCCGGGCCAGATCCGTGGTCTGGCGCCCCCAGCCGGAATGCACGCTCATTCCGGTCGAAACGAACAGGATCGTCGGCGCCGCTCCCTCCACCCGGCGCGGGCGGCACCGGATGCCGAGCAGGCCGCGTCCGAAGCGGACCGGCTCCTCCGCCCAGCCCGGACCGGTCAGGCCGCTCGGGTGCGCGTCAGCGGCGACGAGGCCGCCGGATCGCGGCCTGGCGGCCGGCATGCCGTCGGTCGCGAAGCCGATCACGCGGGCGAAGTCCGCCGTCGGGACGTCGGAGAAGATCGGGTCGGCGACGAGCGCCGCGAGACCCGGGAAACCGCCCGTCGCCACGTCGCAACCGAGGGCGCCGAGGCGGGCGGCCAGCGCCTTGGTCTCGGCTGCGAGGAGCAGCGCGTGGCCGGCCGGCGCCCGCCCCAGCCGCGCGAGGTTCAGGTCGGCGAGGTCGGCGAGGAAGGCCGCCTCCATCCGGAAGCCGCCGACGGTGAGGCTGTCCGGGTCCTGCGCCGGGGCCGACCCGTCCGGCAGGCGGCCGATCGTCTGTGCCCGCAGCCGCATCTCGCGCAGGTACGCGCGCCCGGTCGTGACCGGCGCCAGCAGGACGAGGCGGGCGACGGCCTCGTCCTGGCCGGCCAGTGCCGCGAAGGTGGCGCCGAGACGCAGGCCGACGACGGCGATCTCCGTGACGCCGGCGGTCGCGCGCAGGTATCCGATGGCCCGACGGACTGCCGCGACGCAGTCATCCACCCGCGCCTCACCGGGATCGGCCGAGTCGCCCTCGCCCGGATAGTCGAAGCGCAGCGTCGGGCAGCCCGCCGCGGCGAGGCCCTCGGCCAGGGCGCGCCAGGGCCGATGCGCGGCCATCTGCTCGAAGCCGTAGGCTCCGCAGAGGACGACGCCCCGCGTCCCGGCCGCCGGATGAAACCACCCGAACAGCCCCTCGAACGTCACCGGCACCGCGGCCTCGGACCCGACCTCAACCGTCATGACCGAATTCCACGATCTCGCCGCTGTTGATCGCCCGCACGCGCCCGCGCGGGAGCCGGGCGGCCTCCGCGAAGGTGATGATCCGGCTCGACCCCGGCGCGAGGTGGAAGCCGCTGTCGGCCGGCCGCGCCCCCGGGGCCAGCACCTGGACGCCGCGGGCGAAGCGCTCGGTGCTGACCCGCAGACCCGGCCCCTCACCGGTCGCGACCGGCTCGGCCCGGAGGCCGATGGCGGATCGATCGACCGGCCGCGCGCCGGGGAAGTGGAAGCTCTCGGCGACCACGCACCCGTCGGCGTCGGTCAGGCGCGCGTGCGCGAGATCGTGGATCCGGGGGCCGAACCGGTAGCTGTCGGTGGCGTCGAAGAAGCGCCCGAGCAGGGCCGCGGAGGTGAGCGTGAGCGCCGCCCGCGGGCCGGCCACGAGATCGCGCTCGGCGCGCGCCGCGACGCGGCCCGCGCCGTCGCAGAAGGTCAGCGACAGCGTCAGCGCCCGAACCGACGCCGTCTCGTTGAGGACGTGGACGTGGAGCCCATCGAGGCCCTCGTCGGTGAGGAGGACCTGGACCGGGCGGAAGGCGCGCTTCAGCGCGTACCAGGCCGATTTCGGGCGGTGCGTCCAGTCGATCACGCCCCAGCCGGCGCCGGGCGCGAGGTCGCGCAGCATCAGGACGAGGCCGCCGGCCGTCGGCGAGCGCGGCCGGCGCCACTCGGCGAAGGTCGCCTCCATGACCTCGGCCACCGCGGCGCGGCCGAGCTCGAGGTAGCGGTCCGGGTCCTCGGCGCGCAGCGCGGCCGGATCGACGCCGTAGAGCGCGCCGACGTAGTGGTCGCGCACCGTCTCGAAATCCCAGTCGGCGCCCCGGTCCTGCGGGATGCCGGCCGGCCAGAGCGGGTCGGCCGGTCCGGTCGGGCCCGGCGTACCGGGTTCGGGCGGGTTGGCGAAGGCGAGGCACTCGCTGGCGAAGCCGACCTCGGCCCGGCGGGCATCCTCCAGGGGGCGGCAATAGGCGCCGACGCCGAAATAGTGGGTGCAGCCCCCGCGCGGCGAGAACGGCAGGTCGCCGCCGGAGGGCGAGTTCGGCACGACGACGAGATCCGGGCGCTGCGCCGCCACGCGCTCCGGCAGCGTCTCCGCGCAGAAGGCGCCGGCCCAGACGGCGCGCGGCGCGCCGAGCATCGCCGCCTGCTGCCAGACCTCGCTGCCGCCGCAGAGCACGCAGAGCGACGGCGCGGTCTGCGTCCAGTCGAGAAATTCGGTCAGCTCGCGGTCGAGTTCGGCCGCGAAAGTCGGGTCTTCGTGCGGATAGTCGAAGTTGGCGAGCATCAGGTCCTGCCAGACCAGGATGCCGAGCTCGTCGCAGAGATCGTAGAAGTCGGGGGCCGGATAGAGCGTCGTCCCCGGGACGCGCAGCATGTTCATGCCGGCCTCGCGCGCCAGCCGGAGCAGCGTCTCGGTGCCGTCCGAGCCCAGCCCGACGAGGTCGGGCGGGGTCCAGACGGCGCCCCGGCAGAAGACAGGTACGCCGTTGACGGCCAGCGAGAGGCCCTCCTCGAACGGTCGCGTCAGCGACAGGGTTCGGAAGCCGACGCGGCCCAGGTCGACCCGGGCACCGTCCACGCGGACCTCCACCGGGTGGAGGTTCGGCGCGCCGTGGGTGTGCGGCCACCAGGGCGCGATGCCGGGCAGCGTCAGCGCGCCCGCGAACAGGCCCGGCTCGACCTCGGCGAGCGGAGCTTCGCCGCCGCCGCACCGGAGCAGGACGCTGCCGACCGGCCCGTCGACCCGCAGGCGCACGGCCAGGCGGCCGATGTCGCCGTCGAGGGTCGGACGCACGTCCGCGGCGCTCGCGCGGGGGCGGACCGGCTCGACGGTCAGCGGACGGTAGGGACCGACGAGGTCGATCTCGGGGCACCAGCCCGGCATGAACCCGAGGACGCTCGTGCGCGTGTGGCGCAGCGACCCGGGCGTGATCATCCGCGGCCGCCAGCGCCCGCGTTTCGCCGGACGGCCGAGTTCCGCCCGGAGCGCGCGGAAGCAGAGCGCGAGATCGGAGGTGCCGCCGAGATCCACATCTACGGCGTGCTCCTCGAACATCGAGCGGGAACAGAGCACCGGGACGCCGTCGAGCCAGACCTCGGCCAGGGTGGCGAGCCCGCCGAAGCGCAGCCGGGCCGGGCCGGAACCGGCGATGCGGGTGCGGTACCAGATATCGCGGTCGTGGATCGGCTCCGGCACCGCGGCGTTCCAGCGCCCGGCCGCCTGCAGGGCCGCGGCGGCCGTGCCGGGAACATTTGCCGGGATCCAGTCGGTGATTTCGTCGAGGTCGCCGGGGCCCGCGCAGGCGCCCGGAGGGGTCGCGGCGAGCCGCCAGGGCGCGAACTGAACCTCCGGCGCCCGGTCGTCGACGCTGCGGATGCGGGTCATCGCCCCCTCAGCGGTCCAGCGCGCGGTCAAGATCCGCGAAGACGCGGTCGTAGGTCGTCGCGAGACGGTCGAGGCGCGGCGCCAAGCCCTCGGCCGAGCGCCGGTGAAAGGCGCGGGCCAGCTGGAACTGGAAGGCCTTCGCCTCGCGGCTCAGATCCGTGGCGGCCGCGGCGGCGGCCGCGAATCCGCCGGCCTCCCGGGCTTCGAGCCACGCGAGATGGCTGGCGAGCATCTCGAAGTTGGCGCCGAGCTGGCGGGTCGTGTTGAACGCGTAGGCGTGGAACACGCTGAGCGGCCGGACGACCAGATCCCCGGCCGTCGCCGCGAGGGCGTCGCGGAACGCCAGGACCGGGTTGCGACGGGGGGCCCGGGCGCGATGCCGGACCAGCAGCTCGCGCGCGACCGTCGGCAGCTCCGCCGTGCTGAGCGGCGGGGCGACAGGCTTCACGAACTCGGCGTAGGGCGGCAGCGTCGCTGGCCCGAAAATCCCGGCGTAATCTTCACCCGAGAGCCGGAAGCGACCCGCATTGTGCAGGTAATCGAGCTCCCGGGCGGCAGGATCGATGGCCAGGATGCCGATCGTTGTCTTGCCGTGCTCGCGGCCGTAGGTGGTCCCCTGGGTGTCGGGGAGGTGGATCGCGTCGACCTCGACCAGGACCGGGCGGCCGGCCGAGGCCTGGATCACGGCGTGGTTCTCGAGGCCGTCATAGACCGCGAGTTCCAGCACCTCCAGACCGTAGAGGCGCTCGATCTCGCCGGTCGGCGGCTTGAAGAAGGTGAACTGGTCGCCCTCGAAATCCTGCCGCAGGGTGAATCCCAGCAACGCCTCCGGGACGAGTCCGCGACCGTGCAGGAGCTCGATCCAGAGGTCGACGTAGCAGTTCGTCTCCGGCCAGTCGCGGCCGGAATCGTGGAGCGGGTGCGGGACGTAGGGTCCCGCGGCTCCGAGCCCGTCCGGCAGGCGCAGGGCGGCACTCACCGCCTCAGCCCCATAGCTCGGCGCGCACGGCCTCCGGCCAGGCGGCGAGATCGAGCCCGTGATGGCGCAGGAGCGCGAGGGTGATCCGCTCCAGGCCGAAGCCGACGCAGGCCGTGTGGGCGACGGCGCCGTCCGCCTGACGCAGCTCCCAGGTGCTGCCGAAATGGTCCTGGTGATAGTTGAAGCTGAGGCAGGCCGTCGGCTTGTCGAGGCTGTTGACCGGGACGTTCAGCTCGAACTTGAGGCCTTGCGCCCGCTGATTGTTGGCGAGCATCCGGCCGGCGCGTCCGAAGAACGGGTCGTTGGCGGCGTCGATCGCGACCGGAAGACCCAGGTCGCGCATCATGGCCGTGCCGCGCTCCAGCCAGGATTCGCGGAAGGCCAGAACCTGCTCGGGGCTGCCCATGCGCACGTACTCGCGCATCCGGAAGAGCTGCATCCGGGTCGGCTCCAGCGAGGGCTCGCGCCGGAAGCAGTAGGATTGCAGGTCGAACAGCCGCCCCTCGGCGGGCAGCGTGCCGCGCGCGGCGGCGACCGGATAGACCGGGTAGCAGGCCGCGGGCGTCAGCACGACGTCGGTGGCCTCCTGCTGGCCGGTCCAGTCGGTCCCCGCCTCGAGGCAGGCGAGGATCTCGGCGTGCCCGCGCGCGTCGCCGCAGAAGCTGTGGACGGTGCCGGCGAGGTTCGGGAAACCCTTCAGGTAGCCGCTGCGCTCGAAGGCCGGGCGGCTCATGGCCGGCGGGAAGCGCAGCACCTCGGCACCCTCGGCGGCCCCGAGGCGCGTGATCATCCGGTCGAGGGCGTCGACGACGCTCTCGAAGGCGCCGCTGCGACCGTAGAGGCCGTCGACGCCGGTCCGCACCAGCAGGCCGTGATCGAACAGCCGGTCGAGGAAGGTCGGGCCGCCGGCCGGCTCGTCGTCGAGCAGGACGTCGCCGGAGGGAGAGGAGATCGATTCCATCACGCGCTCATGAGCTGGCCGCTGCCCTTCTGCACGAGCAGGAGCTTGGCGGTGTTGGCGAGGATGCGGTCGTTGCCGATCATCAGCGGCGCGGAGAGGACGTCGCGCAGCGGGCGTCCCAGGCTGAACGGCGTGTCGTTCCGGTAGCCGGCGAGACCGACGATCGCGAGCGCCCGCCGCACGATGTCGACCGCCATGTCGGAGACGGTGATCTTCAAGTTGTTCAGCATCACGCAGAAGCCCACGGAGCCGATCGTGTCGGCGTCCCCGTGGGCGTCCTCGAAGCGGCGCAGGGCCGACACGATGGTGCCGCGCATGGCCTGGTGCGCGTTGGAGACCTCGGCCAGGCGCGTCGCGGTCGGCGGGACCTGACCGGGCCGGCGCCGCGCCTCGGCCTGCACGAAAGCGCGGGCGCGATCGAGCGCGTAGGTCGCGATCCCGTACCAGACGCTGCTCCACAGCAGGTGCGAGGAGGCCAGCATCGACTGGGCGGCGATCTCCGCGAAGGGCTTCGGCAGGATCTGCTCGACCGGGACGTCGCGAGCCTCCAGGCGGAAGCCGTCGCTGCAGGTCCCGCGCATCCCGAGGGTGTCCCAGTCCCCGGTGCGCACGAGGGAGATCTGGTCGGCCATCAGCGCGACGAGGACCTGATCGGACGTCGCCGCGTCCGGGTGGCGCCGGGCCGTGGCGAGGATCAGGTCGGCGTGCGCGCCGTAGGAGATCACCGACGCGTCCTTGCCGAGGGCGAAGACCTCGCCGGTGGTCTCGACGGCGCAGAGGCTGTTGCGCAGGTCGCCGCCGATGCCGGCCTCGGTGGTCGAGGAGGCGACCAGCAGCTGCTCGCGCGCGATACGCTCCATCAGGCGGCCGTGCCACGGGCTGTCGAGCCCGTGCGTCACGAGGCTGGACACCTTGATGTGGTGCATCGCGAACACCATCGCGGCCGCGCTGCAGGCCTGCCCGAGCGTGCTGCACAGCTCCGCGATCTGCACCAGCCCGGCCCCCTCGCCGCCGAACTGCCCCGGGATCTGCAGGCCGAGCAGCTGCTCGGCCTTCATCGCGGCCACGGCCTCCGCGGGGAAGCGGCCCTCGCGGTCGACGGCGTCGGCGTGGCGCGCCGCCACCGCCGCGGCCCGCTCAGCGCGCGCGGCGAGCGTGCTCATGCGGCTTCCTGCTGGATCAGGGTGGAGACCGCCTCGCGGATCGCGCGGATCGACGAGAACGACTTGCGATTCAGGAGCTCGTCCGGAAACTCGATGTTGAAGCGCTCCTCGAGGCCCAGCATCAACTGCACCGAGCCGAACGAATCCAGGCCGAGATCGAACAGGCTGTCATCCTCGGAGAGCTGGTCGGCTTTCCCGGCGAAGGCTTCGTTCGTGCCGAGAATCTCACGGATATCTTGAGCGATGTTCAAGGCGGAACTCCTCATTCCAGTTATCGCGACGCTATTGAACGGATCGGCTTGCCGTCAAATTATCTATTGATTAATAGTAAATTGCTGCCCTTGCTCAGCGCTACAGGGGTGCACACCGTGCGAGCAGGCGCCGCAAGCGGCCGGTGGCCCACATTCCGCGGCACCACCTTTACGATCACTTTCCAGCTCTTGATTTCGTGATGGTGTGTCCAGAGAATTCTCGGATTTAGCAACTCAAGCGTGTAAATGCTCTGCGCGATATGAATTCCGAACCCGACGTCATTTAGGACGATTCGGAACTCACGGTGACGCGGCGGGGTCCTGTCGGCCATAAAGGCGCGGCTTCGTCCGCTCCGGGCGGGCCCAGCGATCGGCCGGCGCGCGATGATCTACAACCTCCAAATCCTGCGTGCCGTCGCGTCGTACCTCGTCTTCCTCACGCATTTCGGCCTCTACATCGCACCGGTACTGCCGCGGCCGGATCTGCTCGCCTTCGGAGCGAGCGGCGTCGACATGTTCTTCGTGCTCTCCGGCTTCATCATGTTCGTGAGTACGAGTGGGCGCCGTGAGAGTCCGGGGGAGTTCCTGCTCCGTCGCGCCTCGCGCGTCGTCCCGGTCTACTGGCTCGTCACGTTGGGCTTGGCGCTGATCGCTTCGACCGGATTGAAGCCCATCGGGATCGTGGAGATCCGGCCGGACTACGTCGTCCAGTCGCTGCTCTTCCTGCCGTTCTCCCGCGGCGGCTACATCGAGCCGCTGAATTCCGTCGGCTGGACGCTCAACTACGAGATGTTCTTCTACCTGGTCTTCGCCGGACTGCTGCTGGTGCCGAGACCCGCCTTCCGGGCGCTCGGCGCGGCCGCGATCTTCCTGGTGCTGATCCTGCTCGGATTGCTGCCGGCATCTGGCCTCTACTGGGCGTACTACACGAAGCCGATCCTCATCGAATTCGCGGCCGGCATCGGGCTGGGATACGCCTACTCGCGGCTCGCGCCGCCGCCCGCGGGCTTCCCGGTCCGGCGCGTCGCCGGCGCGGCGTTCGCGGCGGCCCTGGCGCTCATCGTCGGCGGCCAGATCGTGGCCGACGCGCTCGGCGTCAGCCCCGAACTGTCCGGGTTCGCCCGCCCGCTGGTCTGGGGGACCGCGGCCGTCCTGATCGTGGGCGCTATGCTGCTGCTGGAGCGGGCCGGCATCGCCCTGAAGACGCGCTGGCTGCTGTCGCAGGGCAATGCCAGCTACTCCTTCTACCTGGTCCACAACCTGCTGCTGCACAGCGCCGCCAAGATCGCCGCGGTCGTCGTCGCGCCCGGGATCGGGCGCGCCGCCCTGATCTTCGCGCTCGCCTTCCCGGCCGCGGTCGTCGCCGGTGATCTGCTGTTCCGGTATGTCGAGACGCCGGTTATCGCAGCCCTGCGCCGCCGGCTCGACCGGCGGCCCGCGCCAGCCCCCCTGCCCGCTCCGGTCGCCTCGTAGCAGGGCCGGATACGCGGCCGCGCTCGCGCCCCCGTACTGAAGCGCGCGAGCGGGCGTCTCCCCCGGTCGACGCCGAGCGGCCTTCCTGTCCTTAACGTTAATTCCTTGCAAAAATTAAGTTTACACACGTCATTCAGGGCCTACTCATGCCCTATCTTCGACTGTTTCCGCCTTGGTGACCCCTTTTTTAGAGATGATGTCTCTATTACTCTCCGGTGTGTGCCTATGCTCGCTGTCGCCGGCGGGTCCGGCAGGACGGAATGCATGTTCCAGCGTCCGGCGCACCGACGAGGAAGCTGTGATGCGTGTCGCCATTGTTCACGACTGGTTGTACATCGTCGGTGGCGCCGAGCGTGTCCTCGAGCAGCTGCTGCGGATCTATCCGGACGCGGACGTCTTCGCGCTCTTCGACTTCCTGCCCGAGGCGGACCGGGCGCGGCTGGGCTACACCCAGGCGCATACGAGTTTCATCCAGCGCCTGCCGTTCGCGCGGACGCGGCACCGCAACTACCTGCCCCTGATGCCGCTCGCGATTGAGCAGTTCGACCTGTCGGCCTACGATCTCGTCATCTCGAGCAGCTACGCGGTGGCGAAGGGCGTCCTCACCGGCCCCGACCAGCTCCACGTCTCCTACATCCACTCGCCCATGCGCTACGCCTGGGACATGCAGCACACCTACCTGCGGGAGAGCGGCTGCGACGCGGGCATGAAGAGCGTGCTCGCCCGGCTGATCCTGCACCGGATGCGCGTCTGGGATTTCCGCACGGCGGCCGGCCCGAACGCGATCGTGGCCAACTCGGCCTTCGTCGCCCGCCGCATCCACAAGGTCTACGGCCGAACCGCCGAGGTCATACACCCGCCGATCACGCTGCCGAGCCAGCGCTACGAGGGGCCGCGCGGCAACCACTTCCTCGTGGCCAGCCGGCTCGTGCCGTACAAGAACGTCGAGGCGGTGATCCGCGCCTTCGCGCTGCTTCCCGATCTCGAACTCGTGGTGGCGGGCACCGGGCCCGATGCCGCGCGGCTCCGCGAGATCGCGGGGCCCAACGTGTCGTTCTCGGGCTTCGTCCCGGATGCGGAACTGCGCCACCTCATGGCGACCGCCCGGGCCTTCATCTTCGCGGCCGAGGAGGATTTCGGGATCATCGTGGTCGAGGCCACGTCGGAGGGCACGCCGGTCCTCGCGCTGGGCCGCGGCGGCGCCCGCGAGACGGTCCAGACCCGCGGCCCGCAGCGCACCGGCATGTTCTTCGACACGCCCGAGCCCGAGGCGGTCGCCGAGTGCGTCCAGCGCTTCCTGCTGCAGGAGAGCCACTTCACCCGCGAGGCCTGCTGGGCGCAGGCCGAGATGTTCTCGGCCGAGCTGTTCCGCAGCCGGTTCTCGCACTTCGTTGACGAGCAGATGGCCGTGCACCGGGCCGCCTGCGAGACGCGCCCGCGGATGCTGCCGCGCCTCGAAGCCGTCGGTTGAGGACGGGTCGCATGTCCTTCCTGACCGTCGATCTGGCCGAACGCACGCCGGTCCGCGCCCTCCCCCAGGAGCCGGCGCGCGGCGGTCCGCTCGCCGCCGCCCTCTCCCGGATCTGGCACCGGCGCTACCTGTTCGCGACGGTATTCGCCGCGATCCTCGGCCTCGCCGTCACCGCCCTGCTGATGATCCAGCCGCAATACGTGGCGAGCGGCTCGGTGATCGTTGCCGAGGCCGAGCCGGGTGCCAACAACGCCTCGATGGCCTGGATCCAGAAGATCGGCGACCCGGCCGACATCGAGAGCCAGATCCTCGTCATCCGCTCGCCCCGGCTCCTGCGCCTCGCGATCGACGACAGCCTCGTCGCCGCGGTCCTCGCCGAGTGCCGCTACGCGGCCACAGGCGGGCATCCCGACCGGATCAGCGAGAAGAAGGACGCCGCCTGCACGAAGCTCACGACCGACCGCAACGCGCTCATCGAGTACCTGCAGAAGCGCTACACGGTCCTGAGCTCCGGCCGCTCGCGCATCATCACCATCGGCTACAAGTCGCCGCTGCCCGAGACGGCGCAGACGATGGCCAACGGTCTGATCAACGCCTTCCTGGACGATCAGCGCGAGACGCAGGCGTCCAGCCGCAAGGCGGCGGCCGACTGGCTGCACACCGAGATCAGTCAGCTGGACGCCTCGATCCGCGCGGACGAGACCCGGATCCAGACCTTCCGGCGCCGCAAGGGCCTGCTGAAGGGCTCGACGGCCCCGATCAGCGCGGAGCGGCTGACGAGCATCAGCCAGCAGCTCGCGGCCGCCGAGACCGCCAAGGCGGACGCCGCCGCGCGCCTGAGCGAGATCGAGAACAGGGGCGCCCGCGGCGCCGACAGCGCCCCCGCGGTCCTCGCGAGCCCGACCGTCGTGTCGCTGAAGCAGCAGCTCAGCGGCGTCAGCGCGCAGCTCGCCAACCAGAGCACCCTCCTGGGCGCCAACCATCCGGTCATCCGGGCGCTCGAGACCGAGCAGGCGAGCCTGCGCGCGCGGATCGAGCAGGAGATCGGGAACGTCGCGAAGGGCCTGCGCAAGTCCTACGAGGCCTCGAACGCCCTGGCCAAGTCGCTGCGCGCCCAGCTCGAGACGGCGAAGACGGAGGCTGCCGCCGCCATGGACGACGAGTCGTCGATCGAGGGCATGGTGCGCAACGCCGAGATCAAGCGCACCCGCTACGCCGACCTGGTGAAGCGCGCGGGCGAGCTGGAGACCGAGCGGCGGATCCTCACCGGCAGCACGCGGCTGGTCAGCCTCGCCGAGCTGCCGCAGGAGCCGTTCTCGCCCAAGGCCGTGCCGTTCCTGGCGGGCGGCATCGTGCTGGCGGGTGTCCTCGCCGCCGCCGCCGCGCTGCTGCGCGACTACACCGACCGGCGCGTGCGAACCTCGGCACAGCTCATGGAGGGCACCGGCGCGCCGGTCTTCGCGCAGTTGCCGAGCCTGGAGCCGGCCGGTCTGGTCGGCCGCTTCTCCGAGCGCCAGCGCGAGCTCGACCTCGCGGAGGCCCTGGCGCGGGCGCGGGTCGATCCGGTGATGCAGAACGTCCTGCGCAACCTGCACGCCCATCTCGTCCTGGCGGGCGCCGGCAAGTCCCGCGTCATCCTGGTGACCTCGGCGAAGCCGCGGGAGGGCAAGTCGTTCACGGCCTTCGCGCTCGCCGGAATCGGCGCCGCCAGCGGCCGGCGGGTCCTCGTGGTCGAGTGCGACCTGCGCCGACCGAATTTCGAGGCCTCCCTCGGACTCGGCCGCGGCCCCGGCCTCGGCGGCGTGCTCCGCGGCGAGATCGCCCCGGCCGAGGCCGTGGTCCAGGCCGGACGCTTCGACGTCATTCCGGCCGGGACTCCCACCGCCGACTCGACCGAGCTCCTGATGGGCGATCGGATGGCGGACTTCCTCAAATGGAGCCGCCGCTACGACCTCGTCCTTCTCGACACGCCGCCGACCAGCCTCCTGATGGACGCGCCCATGCTCGCCCGCCACGTCGACGGCGTGCTCTGCTGCGCCCGCTACGGCCGCTCGCAGCTCTCCGACACCGTCGAGACCGTGGCGAACCTGCGCCGCGCCGGCGGACACGTGCTCGGGATCGCCATGACGATGGTCCGGCCGGGCAGCCAGTCGACCTACGACGTGATGCCGCTGCCCGATTCCCGCACGGCCGCGAGCGCCCGATGACCGAGGTCCTTACCACCCAGGCGCTCGCGGAGCGCGGCCCCCTGGACCGGGGGCAGGCCGCGCGGTCGGCCGTCGCCGCGCGGCCGCGGGTCCTGTTCTTGAGCCATACCGGCACCATGTCGGGCGCCGAGCTGGTGCTCCGCGACGCCGTCCGACCGTGGGCGGGCTCGGCCGCCTTTCTGTTCGAGGACGGTGCGCTGACCGAGACGCTGCGCGGTCAGGGCCTGGAGATCCGCCTCGCGCGCCGCCGGTCCGCGCTGGCGGCCCTCCGGCGCGACGTCTCCCCGCTGAGCGCGCTGCCGGTCCTGGGCCAGCTCGGCGCCCTGGCGCTGGAGATCGCCCAGGCGGCCCGGTCCTGCGACGTGGTCTACGCCAACTCGCAGAAGGCCTTCCTGCTCTCGTCCCTGGCGGCCCGCGCCGTGGGGCGCCCCCTGATCTGGCACCTGCACGACATCCTCGACGGCGCGCATTTCGGCCGGGCGCAGCGCGTTCTGCAGGTCCGTCTCGCCAATCTCTGTGCCGCCCGGGTGATCGTGCCCTCCGAGGCCGCCGCGCGGGCGTTCGTTCTGGCAGGTGGGCGCCCGTCTCTGATCCGCGTCGTGCCGAACGGCCTCGACGTCGATCCGGCGCCTCGCCCCGCGGCGGCCCTCCGCGCGGAGCTCGGCCTGCCGGACGGCCCCCTCGTGGGCGTCTTCAGCCGTCTCGCCCCGTGGAAGGGGCAGGACGTCCTGATCGAGGCGCTCGCGACCCTGCCCGGCCTCCGCTGCGTCGTGGTGGGGGCACCCCTCTTCGGCGAGGATGCCTACGCGACGCATCTGCGCGACCTCGCGGCGCGGCTTGGGCTGTCGGACCGGGTGCTGTTCCTCGGCCAGCGCGACGACGTCCCCCGGCTGATGCAGGCGGTCGACGCCGTCGTGCATCCCTCGGTCGATCCCGAACCCTTCGGCCGCACCCTGGTCGAGGCGATGCTGGTCGGCGTGCCGGTGATCGCCACCGACGCCGGCGCGTCCGCCGAGATCCTCGACGGCGGCGCGGCCGGAACCCTGGTGCCGCCGCGGCGGCCGGACCGTCTCGCGGCGGCCCTGTCGGCGCTGTTCGCCGATCCCGACGCCTTCACGGCCCGCACCGCGCTCGCCCGGGAACGAGCGCTGTCCCGCTACGGCGCGGACCGCATGCAGCGCGATCTCGCCGACATCATCCTCCAGGTCGCCGGCCGGGCCTGAAGCGCCGGCGATCCCTCCTCCCCGTTCGGAGCCGTCCGACCCGCCATGCCGCGCGTCCTCGTCAACATGCCGAGCCAGCATGCCGGTCGGCCGTCGGGCGTCGCGCTCGTCGCCTTCCGGGTGATCGCCGGTCTGGTCGCGCGCGGCACCTTCGCGGTGGTGCTCCGCTCCCCCTGGCGCCGGGACCAGCTCCCCGCGGCGATCCGCGACCGCGTCGAGGTCGTGACGGTGAAGCGGCCGCGGATCATGCTGCTCGACGTCCTGCGCCAATGCCTCGCCGTCCCGCGGCTGTGCCGCGCCCGCGCTATCGACGTGGTGCTGAACATCGACCCCTACGGGGCGGCGTTCGGCGGCCGCGCCCGCGTCAGCGTCGTGCACGACCTCTATTTCCGCACGCTGCCGGAGCGCATCCGTTCCCGCGAGGCCCTGACCACCGACCCGATCTTCCGCCTGGTCCTCGGCAACAGCGCCCGGGTGATCGCCGTCTCGGAGGCGACGCGGCGCGACCTGGAGCACCATTACCCGCGGCTCCGCGGCCGGACCTGGACCGTGCCGTCAGCGGCGATGCTGGATCCGACAACGATCGCGCCTGCCGCCGAAAGCCCGGCGGGGCCCTACGTGCTGGCGGTCGGCAACGCGCTCTACAACAAGAACTTCGCGACCCTCGCGCGCGCCGTGGTCGAGCTCGGACGGCCGGGAATCGGGATCGTCCACGTGGGCGAGGATCCCGGCGAGGCCATCGCCGCCGCGCTCGGCGACGCGCCGGTCCCGCTGACCCGCCTGTCCCGCATCGGCGACGACAGGCTGGCGGCCCTCTATCGCGGGGCCCTGTGCCTGTGCGTCCCGTCCTTCGCCGAGGGTTTCTGCCTGCCCGTGCTGGAGGCGCAGGCCCTCGATTGCCCGGTGATCTGCTCGGATCGAAGCGCGACGCCCGAGATCGCCGGAGCCGGTGCCCTCACCTTCGACCCCGCCGATCCCGCGGCGCTGACCGAATGCCTGCGCCGCCTGCTCGACGAGTCCGGGCTCCGGGCCGCGCTGATCGCCCGCGGCCGCGACAATGTCCGGCACTACGACTGGGCCGAGACCGCCCGCAAGTACGAAGCCCTGCTGCTCGACGCGCTGCGGGACGGCGCGCCGGCGCGGCCCGCCCGGGAGGTGCCGCATGCGCATCCTGCACCTTAGCTCGCTCTACGCGCCCGAGCAGGTCGGCGGCGCCGAACTGATGGTCGAGACGCTCGCCCGGACTCAGGCGGATCTCGGCCACAGCGTCGCCGTCGCCTGCGCGGCGCGGACGGAGGGCGGACCGGTCCTGCAGGACGGCGTCACCGTCTATCGGACCGGCTACGGGACGCCGTTCCACATCCTCGACTGGCCGGAGCGCGGGCGGCTCGAGCGCCTCCGCTACAAGGTCGCGGCGCAGTGGAACCGCCACGCCCTCGACCGGATGGCGCGGGCGGTCCGGGATTTCGCCCCCGACCTCGTGAACACCCACTCCATCTCCGAGCTGCCGCCCGCGCTCTGGCCGGTGCTCCGGCGGCTCGGAGTGCCGGTCGTGCACACGCTGCACGACTTCACCAGCCTCTGCACCAACGGCGCGATGGTGCGCCACGGACGTCCCTGCGCTCACCAGCATCTCAAGTGTCGCCTCTACGCGGCGCCCCACCGGCGCTGCCAGCGCGCCGTGACGTCCGTCACCGCCGTGGGCGCGGACATTCTCGACCGCCACCTCGCGGCCGGCCTCTTCACCCACGTGCCGCCGTCGCTGCGCCGCGTGATCTGGAACCCGATCCCGCCCGGTTCGCCGGTGGCGCGGGCGAAGCGGGCGCCCGGCACGCCGGTCCGGTTCGGCTACCTGGGCCGGATCGAGGGCGCGAAGGGCCTGGACGTCCTCCTCGACGCCTGCCGGCGCCTGCCGGAGGCGGGCTGGCGCCTCGCCGTCGCGGGCCGCGCCGTGGACGGGCTGGACCGCTACCGCGCCCTGGCCGAGGGGCTTCCTGTGACCTTCCTGGGCCACGCCGAGCGTGACGCCTTCCTCGACGATCTCGACTGCCTCGTGGTCCCGCCGATCTGGCCCGAACCCTTCGGCCGGACGGTGGCGGAGGCCTACGGGCGCGGCGTCCCGGTGATCGGCAGCGCCACCGGCGGCATCGGCGAGCAGGTCGGGGCCGGCCCCTGGCTGGTCCCGCCGGGCGACGCGCCGGCGCTCGCCGCCGCGATGGCGCGGATCGTCGCGGAGCCGGCGCGCCTCGCAGAGGGGCTCGACCGCGCCGCCCGCATCCGCGCGGGCACCGATCCGGTCGCCGTCGCGAACGCCTATCTCGACCTCTACGCCGCGACCCGCGACGCGGCCCGCANGGATCGTCGCGGAGCCGGCGCGCCTCGCAGAGGGGCTCGCCCGCGCCGCCCGCATCCGCGCGGGCACCGATCCGGTCGCCGTCGCGACCGCCTATCTCGACCTCTACGCCGCGACCCGCGACGCGGCCCGCACCGAACCGCTTCCCGAGCTTCCCGCCCGCGCGGGGCGCACGCCTCTCAGCGAGTGCCGTTCATGATCACCCCAACCCTGTCGTCGGACTACGCCCGGGTCCTCACCGAGGAGCCCCGCGCCCAGGGCCAGGACCGGCCGAGGGATCAGGCCGCCGCGCGCGCGGTGACCGGCCCCCTGCGGATCCTGCATCTCAGCGCCCTCTACCCGCCCTACATCGTGGGCGGCGCCGAGCGCTCGGTGGAGCACCTAGCCGAGGAGCTCGTCGCGGCCGGCCACACGGTCGCGGCGGCCTGCATCGCCCGGGAGCCCGAGCCCAAGAGCGTGCGCGGCGGCGTCACCGTCTACCGCATGGCCCATCACAACGATTTCTGGCTGGAGGACTGGCCCAAGGCGAGCCGGTTCGGCCGCGCCTGGGCCAAGCTCAAGCAGCAGTGGAATTTCGCCGTGGCGGCCGAGTTCGGCCGCGTCCTCGACGATTTCCGGCCCGACATCGTCAACACGCACTCGCTGCTCGACGTCTCGACCCTGGTCTGGCGCGAGGCGGCCAAGCGCGGGATCCCGATCGTCCACACGGTCTGCGAGTACGACCTGATCTGCGGCAACGCCGCGATGTTCAAGGACGGCAAGCCGTGCGACCGCTGGCACCTGGGCTGCAAGGTGGTCAACGCCGCCAAGCAGGTCACCAACCGGTCGTTGGACGCCGTCGTCAGCGTCGGGACCGAGATTCTCAAGACCCATGTCGACCACGGGTTGTTCGCGCATCTCGCCCCCGAGCGGCGCCGGGTGATCTTCTATTCCTGCACCGTTCCCGAGGGCGACCCGGAGGCTCGGCGCCGGATCGACCGGACCGGCAAGCCGATGACCTTCGGCTATCTCGGCCGGATCAACACCGAGAAAGGGGTCGGCACGATGATCGACGCCTTCCGGCGGATCGGTCCCGGTGACTGGCGCTGCCTCGTCGCCGGCCACGCGATGGACGACTCGATCGAGCGCTTCAAGGCGCAGGCCGAGGGCCTGCCGATCGAGTTCGTCGGCTGGGCCAAGCCCGCCGAGTTCCTCAGCGCCATCGACGTGCTCATCGTCCCCTCGTTCTGGGCCGAACCGTCGCCGCGGACGATCTACGAGGCCTACACGATGGGCGTTCCGGTGATCGGGGCGGCCTCGGGCGGGATCCCCGAGCTGATCGGCGAGGACAACGCGGACTGGCTGTTCACGCCGGGCGACGATGCCGACCTCGCCGCGCGGCTGCGGAGCGTGATCGACCGCGGCCGCGGCGACCTGCCGGACGAGCGCGCCTTCCAGCACGTCATCCGCGAATCGACCTCGGAGCGCGTCGCCGAGAAGTATCTCGATCTCTACGCCGAACTCGTCGCCGAGCGTCGGGCAAGCCGCCCGTGACCGCCGCCGCGCCGGTCCTGTCGGAGGCCGCCGCCGCCGAGGAGGAGCCGGGGCTCGCCTCCGGCGCCGCGGTGACGCGCCGCTCGTTCGACGCCGCGCGCTGGGTGGCGGTCGCCTCCGTCGGCAACGTCGTCCTGAGCTTCGCTGTGTTCCTCGTGCTGGCACGGCTCATCGGGCCCGCCGAGTTCGGGATGGTGGCGATCGCCGCCGTCTTCATCGACATCCTGCAGATCGTGGCCCGCTGCGGCCTGCCCGACGCGGTCGTCCAGCGCGCCGACCTCGACGAGGACTTCGCCGCCACCGCCTTCTGGGTGATGCTCGCCACGGGCGGCCTGTGCGCCGTCGGCCTCGTGGCGCTGTCCGGCCCGATCGCCTGGATCTTCGATCTCCCCGCGCTGCGGCCGGTCCTGTGCGCGCTCTCCGCCTGCTTCGTGATCACGGCCGCGGGCGCGATCCACGAGGCGCGGCTCCAGCGGAGCTTCGGCTTCCGCAAGCTCGCCCTGCGCGCGCTCGGCGCCAACTTGCTCGGCGGGGCCGCGGCTCTCGTGCTCGCCCTCGACGGCTACGGCGTCTGGAGTCTGGTGGTCCAGCGGCTCGTCGCCGCGACCGCGACCACGCTCCTGACCTGGGCGGCGGCCCGCTGGATCCCGCCCCTGCGGCTGCACCTCGCCTCCGTGCGCGAGCAGGTCGCGTTCGGCTCGCGGCTGTTCTGCACCTACCTGCTGCTCGTCGCCTCGATCCGGAGCCAGGAGGTGATCGCGGCCTACTTCCTGTCCGCGACCGACGTCGGCTACCTGCGCCTCGCGTGGCGCTGCATCGACCTCGTCAGCCAGGTGGCGGTCATCCCGCTGACCACGGTCGGGCTGACCACCTACGCGCGCCTCCAGGACCGGCCGGGCGAGCTGGCCGCGGCCTTCCACGGCTTCACCGAAGCCTCGGCGTTCCTCGCCGTGCCGGCCTTCTTCGGCATGGCGGCCGTGGCCCCGACCCTCATCCCGTTCCTGTTCGGGGACCAGTGGCACGACGCGGCGCCGGTGCTGCGGACGCTGGCGCTCCTCGCGCCGGAATTCGTCGCCACCTCGATGCTGTGGATGGTCTTCACGGCCCTGGGCCGCAACGGCACGGCCCTGCGGCTCGCCGGCGCGCAGTTCGGCCTCGGCGCCGTGGCGGCCTTCGTGACCGCGCCCTTGGGCCTCGCCGCCCTGGTCGCCGGGCACGTGGTGCGGGCCTACCTGTTCACGCCCGCGATCGTCGCCAGCGCGGGACGCGTCGTCCCGGTCACGAACGGGCGGCTCGTGCGGCTCCTCGCGCCGATCACGCTCTGCGCCGGCGCGATGGCCGGGCTGGTGCTGGTCGTCCAGATCCCGACCCACGCCGCCCTCGGGGACCGGGTCGGCCTGTTCGCGGCGGTCGGTATCGGGATCGCGGCCTATCTGGGCCTGGCCTGGATCTTCATGCGCGGCACGCTCCGCACGTCCGTCGGCCTGTTCCTGAGACGCTCCGCCTGATCTGCACCCTCCGCCAACCTTTCTGGGCGACACTGCCGGCCGAGGGCCGCGGCCGGCGGAAGGTTCATCGGCGGCCGGCGCGCGGGGACGGTGCAGGGTGATGGCGGGACGGGCGTTGCCGATCGGGACGAGTGCGCCGACCGCGTCCCTCCTCGCGGACCGCGTCGCCGTGTTCCTGCTCGGCGCCGCCCTGAACTTCAATGTCCTGACCTCGACCTTCGGTCTGCCGTTCCAGCGCCTGTCCGACCTGCTGCCGTTCCTGCTCATCCCCTGGCTCGGGTTGCGCCGCGCCGTCGTGGCGGAGGCGGTGCGACAGGCCGCGCCGCTCGCCGGCATCCTGGCGCTGATCGCGGCCTCGCTGGTGCTGAAGGCGCACAAGCAGGCGGGCGACGTCTACCTGACCCTCGTCCTGCTACTCTACGTGGTCCAGGCGTTCATCCTGCTGGTGATGTTCCGCGACCGGCGCGTCGAGGACGCGTTCTGCGTCGGCCTGCTCGCCGGCATGCTCGCCTCCCTCGCGGTGCTGCTGCTCGCCGCCTCCGGCATGCAGCTCGACCGGTTCGGGCTCGCGGTCCCCACGGACGGGCTCGACGAGGAGCTGAAGCTGTTCGTGCAGGACAAGCAGGGCGGCCTCTGGGCCTCCGGCAACGAGACCGGCCACGTCTTCGCGCTGGCCGGGGCCGCGGCCCTGCTGCTCAGCCTGCGCTACCGTCTCAAGATCATCTATCTCGCCTACTTCGCGGCCCTCCTGGCGAGCTTCCCGTTCACCAACAACCGCGCCGGCCTGTTCATGCCGGTCCTGTTCCTGGGCCTGCTGATGCGGCGGAACCTCAAGGCGCCCGCCGTGCTGGCCGTTTTCGGCGTCCTGGGCGTCCTCCTCGTAACCTGGGCAGTGACGGGGGAGATCCCGCTGCCGGGAACCCTGTCCCAGGCGATCGAGCGGCGCTTCGCCGAGGACCACAACGTCACGGGCAATTTCGACGAGCGGTTCCTGTCCGGCGTGACCGCGCTCCAGCTCGTCCTCGCGTACCCGTTCGGCGTCGGCGAAGTCGCCCGGCGAGAGGAGCTGCAGGCGCTGACGGGGCTCGTGACGCCCCATAACGGCTTCGTCTCGCTGGCGCTCCAGAGCGGCATCGCCACGGCGCTGCTGCTGATCGCCGGCCTCGGGAGGGTCCTGCTCGCACCCGCGGCCTTCGGGCCGTTCCTGACCTACAGCGCGGTGTTCCTGATCCCGTCGCTGATGTTCGAGGAGCTGTCGGTCAACCAGTACTTCCTCTTCTTCATGGGTTTCGTCCTGGCATCCCTCGCGCTGCCGCCGGACCGCGCGCGACCGGCTCCGGGATAGGGGCCGCGCCGCGACGGAGCGCGGCGCGGCCCGCGCGCTCAGCGCATGACGAAGGGATTCTCAGGCGCGTCGCGGCTCGTGGAGATCCAGACGCTCTTGGTCTCCAGGTACTCGCGGATCGACTCGATGCCGCTCTCGCGGCCGATGCCCGAGCGCTTCATGCCGCCGAACGGCATCATGTAGCTGACCGCCCGGTAGGTATTCACCCAGACGGTGCCGGCCCGCAGCCCCTTCGACATGCGCATCGCGCGGCCGATATCCTGGGTCCAGACGCCGGCGGCGAGACCGTAGATCACGTCGTTGCCGACCTTCAGCGCCTCGGCCTCGTCCTCGAAGCCGATGATCGACAGGACCGGGCCGAAGACCTCCTCCTGGGCGATGCGCATGTCGTTGGTGACGCCCGTGAAGATCGTCGGCTCGACGAACTGGCCGCCGAGCACGCCGGGACCGGAGGCGGGATTGCCGCCGAAGACGCAGCGCGCGCCCTCGCTCTTGGCGAGCGCGATGTAGTCGAGAACCTTCGTGTACTGGGGCGGCGTCGTGATCGGCCCGATATTGGTCTCGGCCTGCATCGGGTCGCCGAGCTTGGCGGTGCGGGCGAGTTCGACCAGGCGCTCGGTGAATTCCTGGCGGATGCTGTTCTGCACCAGCAGGCGCGAGCCGGCGATGCAGGTCTGCCCGGTGGCCGCGAAGATGCCCGAGATCGCCCCCGCGGCCGCGGCCTTCAGGTCGGCATCGGCGAAGACGATGTTGGGCGACTTCCCGCCGAGCTCCAGGGAGACGCGCTTGATCTGCCGCGCGGCGGCTTCGTAAACCTTCGCCCCGGTGACGTCGGAGCCCGTGAAGGTGATCTTGGCGACGTCCGGATGCTCGACGATGGCGGTACCCGCCTCACCGCCGAAGCCGGTGACGACGTTGAACATGCCGTCGGGCAGCCCGGCCTCCTTGGTCAGGCGGGCGAATTCCAGCGTGCTCGCGGAGGCGAACTCGGACGGCTTCACCACGACCGCGCAGCCCGCCGCGAGCGCGGGGGCGCATTTCCAGGCGACGAACAGGAGCGGCGAGTTCCACGCCGTCAGCGCTCCGACCACGCCCACCGGCTCGTGCCGGGTGAACGCGAAGGTCTCGGGCTTGTCGATCGGCACCTGGGCGCCCTCGACCTTGTCGGCGAGGCCCGCGTAGTACCACCACCATTCCGGCTGGTAGCGGGTCTGGCCGTACATCTCGGCGAACAACTTTCCGTTGTCGCGGACCTCGACCTCGGCCAGCGCCTTGGCGTCGCGTTCCACGAGGTCGCCGATCCGGCGCAGGACCTTGCCGCGGGCCGAGGCCGTCATGCTGGCCCAGGGGCCGTCCCACATGGCGCGCTTGGCGGCGGCCACCGCCCGGTCGACGTCGGCGCGCCCCGCGCGCGGGATCCGGGCCCAGGGCTCGCCGCGATAGGGGTCGATGGACTCGAACCACGAGCCCTCGACCGGATCGACGGACTGACCGTCGATGTAGAGCTGGTAGGTCTTCACGGCGCGCCTCTCCGTCCGGGGATGCGCGCCATATGGATCCGGAGCCCGCCCGCGGCGAGCCCGACGGCTCAGGCGTTGGCGCTGAGGCGCTTGATGTCGGCGTCGACCATCTCGGTGATCAGCGCCTCCAGGCTGGTCTCGGCCTCCCAGCCGAACGTAGCCTTGGCCTTGGCGGGATTGCCCAGCAGCACCTCGACCTCCGCCGGCCGGAACAGCGCCGGGTCGACGATCAGGTGGTCGTCCACCTTCAGGCCGACATGCTTGAACGCGATCTCGCACATGTCCCGCACCGTCGTGGTCCGGCCGGTCGCGATCACGTAATCGTCCGGGCGGTCCTGCTGAAGCATCAGCCACATCGCCTTCACGTAGTCCCGGGCGTGGCCCCAGTCGCGCTTGGCGTCGATGTTGCCCAGCCGCAGCTCCCTCTGCTGGCCGAGCTTGATCCGCGCCACCGCGTCGGTGACCTTGCGGGTCACGAACTCGACGCCGCGCAGCGGGCTCTCGTGGTTGAACAGGATGCCGTTCGACGCGTGCAGCCCGAAGCTCTCGCGGTAGTTGATGGTCATCCAGTGCGCGTACAGCTTGGCCACGCCGTAGGGCGAACGCGGGTAGAACGGCGTCGACTCGCTCTGCTTGGCCTCCTGGATCAGGCCGAACATCTCCGAGGTCGAGGCCTGGTAGTAGCGCGCCTGGGGCGCCGCCGAGCGCAGGCATTCCAGCATGTGCACCGCGCCGAGGCCGGTCACCTGCCCGGTGAGCAGCGGCTGCTGCCAGGACGAGGTCACGAAGGACTGGGCGGCGAGGTTGTAGATCTCGTCGGGCTTCGTGGCCTGGACGATGCGCAGCAGGGCGGATTGGTCGAGCAGGTTGCCGTCGACCAGCTCGACATCGTCGGTGATGCCGAGCCACTTCAATCGGTGATCGAAGACGCCGGCATGGCTGGAGCGCCGCACGATGCCGGTGACGGCGTAGCCCTTCTGCAGGAGCAGCTGCGCCAGATACGCGCCGTCCTGGCCCGTCACACCCGTGATCAGCGCTCGCTTGGCCGTCATGAACCCGTCCCGTCCCGAAGATGCCCGGCTGCTACGACCGCAACGGCCCGCGCGTCAAGGCAAGGTGCCGACATCAGTATTGTGCCAAGCAAGCGAAACCGGATCGGCATATCACCAGACTAGCGTCGCAGGGGTACAACCATCGGCAATGCTTGTGCGGCCCGTGTGCGGCGAGGCTAAGGTCGCGCGAGCCAGTCCGTCACACCGTCGAGCGTGCGGAATTCCTCGACGGCGTGGACGCGCGCCGCCGGGAGGGCGACCCGCGCCATCGTGGCGAGGGCATGCCCCGGCCCGAGTTCGAGCACGCGGTCCGCGCCGTACTCGCGACACGCCTCCAGGCAGGCGGCCCAGTCGATCGTGCGCGAGATCTGGAGCGCCAGCTTCTCGCGACCATCGGCATCGCGGAAGACCGTGCTCCCGTCCAGCCCGCTGATCAGCCGAGGTGCGCGGGGTGGCGGGCGGCGCGGCGGCACCGCGGCGAGCGCGTCCCGGAAGTCCGCCGTCGCGGCGTCCAGCCGCGGCGTGTGCGACGGCGTGTGGACGGGCAGGACCACCGCCCGCTGCGCGCCCGAGCCGGTCGCCTCCCGGCACAGAGCCTCCAGCGCCGCGCGCGGGCCGCCCACGACGCCACTGTCGGCCGCGTTGCGGATGGCGAGGTGGCAGCCGTGCCGCGCCGCCAGATCCGCGAGCCTGTCGAGGCTCAGGCCGCGGACGCCCGCCAGCCCGAACCCCGCGCCGGAGGCGGCATCCATGGCCTCCGCGCGCCGCGCGGCCAGGGCGAGGACGTCCGCAGGATCGAGGCGTCCGGCCACGCCCCAGGCGGCGAGATCGCCGATGCTGTACCCTGCCACGATCGACCGGTCCGGCATCGCCCCGGCCAGGGCCCGCCACGCCGCCAGGGCGGCGACGCAGCACAGGATCTGGCCGGTCCGATTGGCGTTCAGGGTGTCGCCGCCGGCGCGCGCCAGGTCGCGCGGGTCGGCGCCGTCGAGGAGCGGTCTGGCGGCCGCGAACACGTCCTGGGCGGCTGGATGATCGGCCGTCAGGTCGAACATCGCCGGGTGCTGGCCGCCCTGGCCGGAGAGGAGGATCGCGAGGGTCATGCGGGACTCGGGCCGCGCAGGCCCGCGACCGGCCGCAGCGCCAGCCGGTCCAGGCTCTTGGCGAGCACCGCACCGTCCTCGGGCGCGTCGCGCAGCTCGCGCCAGTGCAGACCGGCGCCGTCCGGCAGCAGGATCTCCCCGTCGATGCCCATCGGCGCCTTATCGGCCACGGCGGCGATGCCGTCGAGCAGACCCGAGGGCACCGGCGGTCGGCCCGGCCAGAGCAGATCGAGGTCGGAGGTGGTGCTCAGGTAGGTCAGGTCCGTAACGGCCTGCCAGAGGAGGCTGCCGAAGGGGCGCGGCACGAGGCCGTGCCGTCGGCCGAGTGCCGTCAGGGCGTCCACGGTCGAGCCCCAGGGCTCCGGCGCGTGGGCCGCGGCTTCGGAAAGGCTCACCGCCGGCGCGGGCGACAGCGCGGATGCCGGCAGGGCGAGCCCGATCCGCCGCTTGCCGTCCGCGGGCGGCAGTGGCAGGCCGAGCGGCACCGCGTCGCCGGTCTCCCCGGGGACGCGGCGGCGGACGATGAGCGGCCGGCCCGATGCGGCCCAGCCCGCCAGATGCGGAACGGTGGCGAGATCGGGCCGGTCCGCGCGCCACGCCGCCCAGGCCGCCGGATCGACTTGGACGAGGTCGTGGCGTCGGAAGGGCTCAGCCAAGGCGCGCCTGGTCGGCGACGGCCGCCGCGACGGCGCGCGCGAGCGGGCGGCCGCCCCTCTCCGCGCCCAGCTGATCCCGGATGTCCCGCCGCTGCATCGTGTCGATCACCGCTTGGATCTGGCCCGCGAGGGGCCGGTCCGGATCCAGAACGACGTGAACGGCCCCGGTCGCCGCCATGTTGTCGAGCCCGGGCGCGAAGACGGGCGTCGACCTCGCCATGGCCTCGAGCTTGTCGAGGGGCAGCTTGGTCACCCGTGCGACGGACGGCAGGTCCATCACGCTCGGATTCGCCCCGGGCAACGCCGCGAGGACCCGCGTCGCGAGGGCCGTCGCGATGAAGGCGCCGGCGGCCGAGTGGCCGTAGATCAGCCCGATCGTCGGATGGCCCGACCGGTCGGCCAGGAGCAGCGCCTTGGCAAGATGCGCGAGGCACTCGTTGAGGCCCAGCAGCTCGTCGCGGCGGCTCATGCGCTGACTGTCGGAATCCACCGCCACGAGGATCGGCGCGCGGTCGCCGGCCCGCACGGCGTCGAGCACGGCGCGCGACAGGACGAGCGCCCCGTCGACGCCCAGGGGCATGTCGCCGTCGACGCCCACCACATGCATCCGGCTGCCCGAAAACGGACCGGTGCCGGTCACGAGACCGTCGCGCACCGCGACCGCGTGGCCCTGCGGGAACAGGGAGGCGAGGATCTCAGCGAGCGTCATGGTCGGCCTCCGGGCTCCGGGCCACGGTCTCGTCGAAGGCAGGCGTGTCCATCGCGGGGACGGATTCGGGATCGTTCACGCCGAGGCGCGCCCAGACATCGGTGGCGTCGCGGCAATCGCCGAACCGGTCGATCCGGGCCTCAAGGCGCGCCTGCTCGGCCTCAAGGGTGTCCAGGTCGAAGGCCGGCGCGCGGCCGACGAGATCGCGGGCCGCTTCGCGGAAGGCCGCGACCGTGTCGGCGCAGAACGCGTCGGCGCCCCCGATCAGGCGGCGGTGCTTGCCGCCCATGGTCCGCCAGACCAGCGCCCGGTCGCGGGAATCGAACTCCTCGGCGCCCTTGTTGGTCTCGATCACCTCGGGGCCTGACACCGAGATGCGCCCGCCCTCCGAGACGGCGAGCCGCGAGCAGGTGCCGGCGATCAGGCCGCCGCCGCCGTAGCAGCCGGCCCGACCGCCGATCAGCCCGATGACCGGTATCCCGGCCGCGCGGGCCTCGACGATGGCCCGCATGGTCTCGGCGATCGCCGTCTCGCCGGCATTCGCCTCCTGCAGGCGGACGCCGCCGGTGTCGAACAGGATCAGGACCGCCTTCGGCTTCATCTCCAGCGCAGCCCGCAGCAGACCGACCAGCTTGGCCCCGTGGACCTCGCCGAAGGCGCCGCCCATGAAGCGCCCCTCCTGGGCGGCGATCAGGACCGGGTCGCCGTCGAGGCGCGCGCTTCCGACCACGATGCCGTCGTCGAAGGCGCGGGGCAGGTCGAAGAGCGGCAGGTGCGGGCTCATGCGCCGCTCCGTCGGCGGCAGGAACTCGCGGAAGCTTCCGGGATCGGTGAGCGCGACCACGCGCTGGCGGGCGGTCGCCTCGTACCAGCTCAGGGCGTCCGGATCGATGCTCGCGGCGCGGTGGGCAGCCATGGTCAGGCCTCCATCAGCCGCGCGCCCTGGAGCAGGCGCAGCGACACGGTGTCGGGGCGGGCGCCGCCGTCGTTGATGCTGATGCGGAGGCCGCCGGGCTGCGCCCGGGCGACGAAATCGGCCACCACCGCCTCCCAGACGTCGCCGTAGCCGGCCATCGGCGTCTCGATGGCGACCTCGCAAGCGTCCGGCGCGAGGACCCGCTCCAGCAGGATCTCCAGGTTGCCGGACGCCACGACGCCGGTGATCGCGCTCGGCACCGAGCCGGCCAGCGGCTTCTCCGTGGTGTGGCGGAAGGTCAGGGATTCCATCGCCGTCTCCGTGAAAGAGGACCTCTCGTCGCGCCGCCTACCAGTTCCGGAACCGGGCCGGCGGCTCGTAGAGCCCACCGGACCAGTGCACGAGATCCTTGATCGATTTCGCGGCGAGCAGCGCGCGGTCCGCGTCGAGCGGCTCGATGCCGAGATCCTCCGGGCGGCGGATGACGCCCCGGGCACGCAATGCCTCGACCTTCGCCCGGTCGCGGCCGCGACCGACCGCGGTGTAGCCCGCCACGCCCCGGATCGCCTGCTCGCGCTCGTCGGCATCCCGGCAGAGCAGCAGGTTGGCGATGCCCTCCTCGGTGACGATGTGGGTCACGTCGTCGGCGTAGATCATGACCGGCGCCAGCTCGAGGCCGATCTTCCGCGCCAGTTCCAGGGCGTCGAGCTTCTCGACGAAGGTGGGAACCAGCTTGTCGCCGAAGGTCTCGACGAGCTGCACCACGAGCTTGCGCCCGCGCATCAGCGCCGGGTCTCCGACGATCTGGCCCTCGCGGCCGGCCTTCATCCAGGCATGGGAGTGGTGGCGGCGACCGTGCGGGTCCGAGCCCATGTTGGGGGCGCCGCCGAACCCCGCCACCCGCGACTGGGTGATGGTCGAGGAATGGCCCATCAGGTCGATCTGGAGCGTCGCGCCGATGAACATGTCGCAGGCGTAGAGGCCGGCGGTCTGGCAGAAGGCCCGGTTCGAGCGCAGGCTCCCGTCCGCGCCGGTGAAGAAGATGTCGGGCCGCTCCCGGATGTAGCGGTCCATCCCGACCTCCGAGCCGAAGCAGTGCACCTGCTTGACCCACCCGGACTCGATCGCCGGGATGAGGGTCGGGTGCGGGTTGAGCGCCCAGTGGGTGGCGATCTGGCCCTTGAGGCCGAGCTTCTCGCCGTAGGTCGGCAGCAGCAGCTCGATCGCCGCCGTGCCGAACCCGATGCCGTGGTTGAGCCGCTTGATGCCGTACTCGGCGTAGATGCCCTTGATCGCCATCATGGCGATCAGGATCTGCGTCTCGGTCATCGCCGCCGGGTCGCGGGTGAAGAGCGGCTCCACGTAGAACGGCTTGTCGGCCTCGACCACGAAGTCGATCCGGTCGCCCGGGATGTCGACCCGCGGGACCGTGTCGACGATCTCGTTGACCTGCGCGACCACGACGCCGTTCTTGAAGGCGGTCGCCTCCACGACGGTCGGCGTGTCCTCGGTGTTCGGCCCGGTATACAGGTTGCCGTCCCGGTCGGCCGAGACCCCGGCGATCAGCGCCACGTTGGGCGTCAGGTCGACGAAGTAGCGGGCGAACAGCTCCAGGTAGGTGTGGACCGCGCCGAGCTCGATCTGGCCGCCGTAGAGCATCTTGGCGATGCGCGCGCCTTGCGGACCGGAATACGAGTAGTCGAGCCGCTTCGCGATGCCGGTCTCGAACACGTCGAGGTGCTCGGGGAGCACGATCCCGGACTGGACCATGTGCAGGTCGTGGATCTTCTCGGGATCGCAGGCGCTGAGGCCGCGGGCGAGGCAGTCGGCCTGTTTCTGGTTGTCACCTTCGAGACAGACGCGGTCGCCGGGCCGCAGGATCGCCTCCAGCAGATCGACCACGGCCGCGGCCGGCACGATCTTGCCGTCCGCATGGGCGCGCCCCGCCGCGATGCGCGCGTCGCGCGCCTGCCTCTCACCGCGCCACTCGCCCATCCGCGTGCTCCAACCGGTGTACTGAACGCGACATAGCGACCGATCCGGTATTTTCAAACCGGCGGCGGTGAATGTTTCGTATGCCAGATCGCGGTCACGACAGTATCATGCATACTTCCGACGAGCGTGCATAGGCCGACCCGCGACGGGCGCGCGCTAGGATTCACGCGTCCACACGGCCGCCGGGTGCGGTCGGGGGATCCGCTTCATCGAACGGGCAACGTCGATGAGCGTCCTCGGTGCCGCCCTGCTCGCCGCCTGCACTCTGACCGCCGTCGCCTTCGGCTATCACGACGCGATCTCGACCACGGTGATCGGCGCGGGGGCGATCACCTACCTCCTCGAGCCCGCCGCCAGCGCGGCGATCGGCGCGGATTCCAGCGTGACGGCGCACTCCAGAGCGACGGGTGTGACCGAGGCGGTCAGGGTCATGGTCGAGACCACTCGGGCGGCGCGGCCGCTGACCGGCACAACCTGTCGAATTGCCGAACCGCGCGCGTGGATTAGGGTATGGTTCCGCATCGTCTTCCCGAGGACTGGCAGTCGCCGCTCACGGGACGATCGAGGAACGGCGAATGCACGGGGACTTTCGGAAGATCGACAGCGGGCTGCTGTCGGACCGGATCCGCGACGCGCTCACCGACGCCATCGCGTCGGGGACGATCGCGGCCGGCACGGCCCTCGACGAGCAGAATCTCGCCGACCGCTACGGCGCGTCCCGCACGCCGGTTCGCGAGGCGCTGCGGCAGCTCGCAGCGTCCGGCCTCGTGGAGATCCGGCCCCGTAGGGGCGTGGTTGTCGCGCGCCTGACGCCGCAGCGGATCGCCGACATGTTCGAGACGACCGCCGAGATCGAGGCGATGTGTGCCCGGCTCGCCACCTACCGGATGACGCCCCTCGAACGCGGGGAGCTCATGGAGCTTCACGAGGAATCCGCCAAGGCCGTCGAGGCGGGCGACGTCGACGCCTACGACCGGTTCAACCGCGCCTTCCACGAGGCGCTCTACACGGCGACCCATAACGGCTTCATGGCCGAGCAGGCCCTGGCGATCCGCGAGCGCCTGGCCGCCTTCCGGCGCACCCAGCTCCGCCACGCCGACCGGATTCGCCGCTCGCGGGACGAGCACGGCGAGATCCTGGCGGCGATCGCCGAGGGCGACGGCGAGACCGCGGCCCGGCGCATGCGGGCCCACATGCTCCGGGCCGCGGCGGCTCTGGGGCGCTACATCGCCGAGACGGAATGAGGCGTCGGCGCGGGCCGGGCTGAGGGCCTCCGCGCGGCCCGCCGCTCGGTCAGAGCTGCGCGACGGCCGCGCGCAGCGTCGACCAGCACGGCGTCCTCGGCCCCGGCGCGGCCCGGAACGGCGGGCATTGCGGCCGCGGTCCATTCGGACGCGGTTCGCTCAGGACTGCCTCTGAGCGGCCGCTGCAACGGTCGCGCGCCTCCACCCGCATCTGCACGCCGGGCGTCAGGCCCTCGGCGCCGACGCGCTCAGGGCGTCGGCGAGCTTCCCGATATGCTCGGCCGCCCGACCGATGCCGAACGCCGCCCGCTCGGCGTCCTCGGCCCGGCCCCGATCCGCGATCTCGGCGGCGGCGCGCAGCTGGCCGACGTCGGTTTCCAGCGCCGCGATCCGCGACCGCAGCTCCGCGACTTCGTCGGCGATGGTCAGCGCCGCCATCACCTGCAGGCGCATGTCGCCGATCTCGCCGAAGCTCTTGCGCATCTCGGCGATGCGCCCATCGAGGGTCGCGGCGAGGCCCGTGAGATGCGCCTCCTCCCCCTCGCCGCAGGCCATGCGGTAGCTGCGGCCGTCGATGGTCACGTTGATCTGCGGCAAGGATGACTCCGCTGGTCGCTCCGACAGGCGTGGGCGGTGGGATCAGGCGCGTCCGAGCACATCCTGAACGGTTTCGATGGCCCGGTCGAGGCGGTGGCCGACCTCTCCGGTCGTCGCCGAGACCGTGGCGAGGCGGGCGCTCGCCGCATCGAGGGCGGCGGCGAGCCGGGCCCGATCCTCGTCCATGAGGGCGAGTTCCGCGTCCCGGTCGTCGGGCTGCGCGTCCGTCTCGAGGCGGCGCTGGACGACAGCGTCGAGGCGGTTGATCGCCGCCTCGAGCCGGCTGAGCGCATCGTCGATGGAACAGGTCTCGGTCTCGTCGGCCATGGTTCTTCGTCTACCCCGACGCGAAGCTTTCCGTCGAATGCAGGCGAAATTCCAGCGCGAAAACGCGCTGGATCCCCGATCCGGCCGTTGACCGAATGGATCGACGCGAACCCTGTTTATTGGTCGGTGGATCGAAGGTCTTTGTCACAGCGACGCGTTTGACAGGTCGAGGCGCCATGCTAGACAGCCGCGCGATCCCGAGAGGGACCGCGCGAGACATGCCGGAGGGCCGGTCCGCGACAGTTCCGAGGCCACAGCCGGCACCGTCCGATCCGACGGTCACGGGCTTGGAAGCCCGGCCTCTCCCGGTCCGGTTCATCGCAGGTTCAAACCCGCCCGCCCAGATCCCGCCCGGCCCGGCCCGGACGGTATGGCGGGCCGCCGAGACCGCTCCACGGACCGCCCCCGAGGTCCGGCGCGCGGCGAGCCGCATCAGGAAGGAGTCACGCCGTGACGAAGGTTGCCATCAACGGGTTCGGACGCATCGGCCGCAACGTCCTGCGCGCGATCGCGGAAGCCGGCCGCAGCGACATCGAGGTCGTGGCGATCAACGATCTCGGCCCGGTGGAGACCAACGCCCACCTGCTCCGCTACGATTCCGTGCACGGCCGCTTCCCCGGCGAGGTCGCGGTGGACGGCGAGTTCCTGGTGGTGAACGGCAAGCGCATCAAGGTCACGGCCGTGCGCAACCCGGCCGAGTTGCCGCACCGCGATCTCGGCGTCGACATCGCGCTGGAATGCACCGGCATCTTCACCTCGAAGGACAAGGCCAAGGCCCATCTCGACGCCGGCGCCAAGCGCGTCCTTGTCTCGGCCCCGGCCGACGGCGCCGACCTGACGGTGGTCTACGGCGTCAACCACGACAAGCTCACGGGCGAGCACCACGTCGTGTCGAACGCCTCCTGCACCACGAACTGCCTCGCTCCGGTGGCGAAGGTGCTGGACGAGGCCGTCGGCATCGAGCGCGGCTTCATGACCACGATCCACTCCTACACGAACGACCAGCCCTCGCTCGACCAGATGCACAAGGATCTCTACCGGGCCCGCGCCGCGGCGCTCTCGATGATCCCGACCTCGACCGGCGCCGCCAAGGCCGTCGGCCTCGTGCTCCCGGAGCTCAAGGGCAAGCTCGACGGCACCGCCATCCGCGTGCCAACCCCGAACGTTTCGGCGGTGGACCTCGTCTTCACGGCCAAGCGCGCGACCACGGTCCAGGAGATTAACGACGCCATCAAGGCCGCCGCTTCCGGCCCGCTCAAGGGCGTCCTCGGGGTCACCGACCGGCCGAACGTCTCGATCGACTTCAACCACGATCCGCATTCGTCGACCTTCCACCTCGATCAGACCAAGGTCATGGACGGCGTGCTGGTGCGCATCCTGACCTGGTACGACAACGAGTGGGGCTTCTCGAACCGCATGGCCGACACGGCCGTGGCGATGGCCAAGCTCATCTGAGCCGGACTGCTGCGGTCGCCGCCCCCTGACGGGACGGCGGCCGCACCTCTCTTCGGACGGCCTATCTTCGAACCAGGGACTCTCCAGGGATGACCGACGCTTCGCAGGGCACGTCGAGCGGGCCGGCTGCCGTGCCGCCCGCCCCCAGGCCGGCTCCGCCGCCGCCCACCGCGCAGACCGCTGCACAGACGGCCGCACCTTCCGCGTCCGCGGTCCCGTCGCACGCGCTCCCGGCCAACCAGCTCTTCGACCAGCTCGCGCGGATCGAGGACAAGTGCTCGCGCATCGAGGACAAGTACGCCCGCTCCGAGGCGCTGCTGTCCCGGGTCGAGGACAAGGTCGAGAATGCCGCGAACCGGATGAATGAATCCGCGCGCCAGTCCGACCTCGCGGCGCTCCGGACGGAGATGCGCGGCCTCGCCGAGCGCACCCGGCGCCTGCCCGGGACCGGGGCTCTGGTCCTTACCGCCGTCATCACGGCCATCCTGACCGTCGTTCTGATGGTCGCCGTCCAGCGGCTCAATCTCGACCGCCTGCTGCCGCAGCGCGCCGCCATCGGCACGACCGTCCAGTAATTCCCGTCGCCCCGCACAGGACCGCACCAGACCGCATGAGCGCCTTCCGCACCCTCGACGACGCCGGCTCCCTCAAGGGCAAGCGGGTCCTCATGCGCGTCGACCTGAACGTGCCCATGGAGAACGGCCGGGTGACCGACGCGACCCGGATCGAGCGCGTCGCGCCGACGATCCGGGAAGTCGCCGCGCAGGGCGCCAAGGTGATCCTGCTCGCCCATTTCGGCCGCCCGAAGGGCAAGCGCGAGCCTAAGGATTCACTGGAGCCGGTGGTACCCGCCCTCGGCACGGCCCTGGGGCGCAGCGTCGCGTTCGCGGCGGACTGCGTCGGCGACGCGGCCGCGCAGGCGGTGGCGGCCCTGAAGGACGGCGACGTCCTCCTCCTCGAGAACACCCGCTACCATGCGGGCGAGGAGAAGAACGACGCGGCCTTCGCGGACGCCCTGGCGGCGAACGGCGACGTCTACGTCAACGAGGCGTTCTCGGCGGCCCACCGCGCGCACGCCTCCACCGAGGGCCTGGCGCACCGGCTGCCGGCCTACGCGGGCCGCGAGATGCAGGCCGAGCTCGACGCTCTCACCAAGGGGCTGGAATCGCCCCAGCGCCCGGTGATCGCGCTGGTCGGGGGCGCCAAGGTCTCCTCAAAGATCGACCTCCTCGAGAACCTCGTCGCCAAGGTCGACATGCTGGTGATCGGCGGCGGCATGGCCAACACGTTCCTGCACGCGCAGGGCAAGGCCGTGGGCAAGTCCCTCTGCGAGAAGGATCTCGCCGAGACCGCCACGCGCATCCTGGCGGCGGCCGAGAAGGCCGGCTGCCGGATCATCCTGCCTGTCGACGCCGTCGCCGCGACCGAGTTCAAGGCGCAGGCCCCCCACGAGACCGTGCCGGTGGATGCCGTTCCGGATACGAGCATGATCCTCGATGCCGGTCCGCGCTCGGTCGCCGAGATCAACGCCGCCATCGACGGGGCCAAGACCCTGGTGTGGAACGGCCCGCTGGGCGCCTTCGAGCTCGCCCCGTTCGACGCCGCGACCGTGGCCGCCGCCAAGCACGCGGCAGCGCGGACGAAGGACGGCCAGCTCGTCTCGGTGGCGGGCGGCGGCGACACCGTGGCCGCCCTCAACCATGCCGGCGTCGCGCAGGATTTCACCTACGTCTCGACCGCCGGCGGCGCCTTCCTCGAGTGGCTGGAAGGCAAGGCTCTCCCGGGCGTCGAGGCGCTGCGGGCGAAGGCCTGAGACGGCCGTCTTGCTCTCCTCCCCCGGCGGCCCGACCCTATCTCTATCGCCGGCCCTCATCGGCCGGGGGGGCGAGTCGACGGGTGACAACGTGGAGAACGCGACCTTCGCGATCCTGACGAGCATCCAGGCGGGCTTGGCGTATCTGCGCGCCGAGTCGGTGACGCGCTTCGGCAGGCTCGGCGCGCGGATCGATCGTCGCGATCTCGGCATGCGGGCGGATCGCCGGAACGCGGCCGGGATGCTCGTGATGAGGCGGGCCACGGCGGGCGATGTCGACGCGCGGTTCAGCGCGGCCGAGGACCGCGTGGCTGCTCCGGAGAACCGGACCCTTCGAGGATCATCCGCCGAAAGAATGCCCTGCGCCGCGCCGGAGATTGACCGAAAGCGAGGCACCCGGCAGAGCGGCACGACACAGCTCAGCTGAGGGCCTCACGGGACCTCCGGCGATCGGGCGGACGACGAAACGGGAAACGGGAAGACACGCACGATGGCACGCATCACCCTCCGGCAGCTCCTCGACCACGCCGCTGAGTACGAGTACGGCGTGCCCGCCTTCAACCTGAACAACATGGAGCAGGGGCTCGCCATCATGGCGGCCGCCGACGCCACCGACTCGCCGGTGATCCTCCAGGCGAGCCGCGGCGCCCGCGCCTACGCCAACGACGTCGTGCTGGCCAAGCTGATCGACGGCCTCGTCGAGATCTACCCGCACATCCCGGTCTGCATGCATCTCGACCACGGCAACAACGAAGCCACCTGCGCCACCGCTATCCAGTACGGCTTCACCTCCGTGATGATGGACGGCTCGCTGAAAGCCGACGGCAAGACCCCGGCTGACTACAATTACAATGTCGAGATCACCCGCAACGTCACCAAGATGGCCCACTGGGCCGGCGTCTCGGTCGAGGGCGAGCTGGGTGTGCTCGGCTCGCTCGAGAGCGGCCAGGGCGAGGCCGAGGACGGCCACGGCGCCGAGGGCACCCTCAGCCACGACCAGCTCCTGACCGACCCGGACGAGGCGGTAAAGTTCGTCGAGGCGACCAAGGTGGACGCGCTGGCGGTCGCCATGGGCACGAGCCACGGCGCCTACAAGTTCACCCGCAAGCCCGACGGCGAGGTGCTGGCGATGAACGTGATCGAGGAGATCCACCGCCGCCTGCCGACGACCCACCTCGTCATGCACGGCTCGTCGTCGGTGCCGCAGGATCTGCAGGACATCATCAACCAGTACGGCGGCCAGATGAAGCCGACCTGGGGCGTCCCGGTCGAGGAGATCCAGCGCGGCATCAAGCACGGCGTGCGCAAGATCAACATCGACACCGACAATCGCATGGCGATGACCGGCCAGATCCGGAAGGTCCTCACCGAGAACCCCTCCGAGTTCGACCCGCGCAAGTACCTGAAGCCCGCCATGGAGGCGATGACGAAGCTCTGCCAGCAGCGCTTCGAGGAGTTCAACACCGCGGGCAAGGGCTCGAAGATCCGTCCGATCTCCGTCGCCGAGATGGCCAAGCGCTACGCCAGCGGCGCCCTCGACCCGAAGATCGGCCCGCAGTAGGCGCGGGTTCTCGGCTTCCATGAGCAACAGCGCCCGTCTCGCCCTGCTCGGACCGCACGGTCTCGACGCGGAGGGCATCGCGGATTTCGTGACGGCCCTGAAGGCCGCCTGCGAATCTGGCGACGTCGCCGCCGTGATCCTGCGGCTCGCCGCCACCGACGAGCGCGGGCTGACGGCCCGCGTCAAATCGGTCGCCCCGATCGTGCAGGAGCGCGGCGCGGCCCTGGTCGTCGCCTGCCCGGGCTTCACCGGCGACCTCGCCGCGGTGGCGATCCGCGGCGGGGCCGACGGCATCCACGTCGACAAGCCGCGCGACCTGAAGGACCTGCGCGGTCGGCTCCGGGACGGGCGAATCCTCGGCGCCGGCGGCCTGGAGACCAAGCACGGCGCGATGGAGGCCGGCGAGGCCGGGATCGACTACCTGATGTTCGGCGGCCTGTACCCGGACGGCGTCGCGCCCGAGGCGGAGACCGTGCGGGTCCGCGCCGCGTGGTGGGCCGAGATCTTCGAGACGCCGTGCATCGCGGTGGCGGCCGCCGCCGACGAGATCGCGCCGCTCGCCGCGACGGGGGCGGAATTCGTGGGCCTGGAGAGCGGCCTCTGGCTGCAGGATCCGGGCGCGGTCGAGCGGGCCCAGCGCGCCGTCCGGGAGTCCGAGGCGTGAGAGGCCGCGACGCCCGTCGTCTGGCGGTCTTCGCCGGCGCCGCGCTGCTGGCGCTGCCGGCCTGGGGGGCCTCGGGACCGGCCGATCCGGCCCGGACCGCGGCGCCCGGCTCGATCGGCCCCGCGGCGCAGACCGGCAAGACGCCGATGCCGGAACTGCCGAGCCCGTACACGCCGAACTACTCGCGCGGCGCCGTGCCGCCGGCGGGCGGCCAGCCGCCGGATTTCGCCTACGGCGCCTATCAGAAGGGCCAGTACGTCACCGCCTTCCGCGAGGCGACGAAGCGCATCGAGGCGAATCCCAAGGACGCCGCCGCCATGACGCTGCTCGGGGAGCTGTACAATCAGGGCCTCGGCGTGAAGCAGGACCCGGTCAAGGCGGCCGACTGGTACCGCCTGGCGGCCGCGCAGAACGACGCCTCCGCCATGGCCTCCCTGGGGCTGATGGCCCTCGACGGCCGCGGCATGCCGAAGGACCCGAAGGCCGGGCGGCGCTGGCTCGAGCAGGCGACGGCCCACGGCTCGCCGACCGCGGCCTACAATCTCGGCCTGATCCTGATCGGCACCGGCGCCACGGCCGACGAGGCGGCGGCCGCCGCGCAGTTCCGCAAGGCGTCCGACGCCGAGATCGGCCCGGCCCAGCACGATCTGGGCGTGCTCTACCTGCAGGGGCGCGGCGTGCCGAAGGATCCGTCGAAGGCCGCGGAGCTGTTCCGGCGCGGCGCCGACAACGGCGATCTCGCCAGCGAGGTCGAGTACGCGATCCTGCTGTTCAACGGCACCGGCGTCACCAAGGACGAGCGGGCGGCCGCCCGGTACTTCCTGCACGCGGCCTCGCGCGGCAACGCCATCGCGCAAAACCGCGTCGCGCGGCTCTACGCGGTGGGCCGCGGCGTCGCCAAGAATCCCGTGGAGGCGGCCGCGTGGAATCTGGCGGCCGCCGGGCAGGGCCTGTCCGACGCGTGGCTGGATCAGACCCTCTCCGGTCTCTCGGCCGACGAGCGCAGCCGGGCGGAGCGCCTCGCCAACGAGCGGATCGAGCAGCGCTGAGCCGCTAGGCCTCGGCCTTCGACCAGTCGACGCCGGCCTCGAGGTGCGGCAGCAGGACGACGCTCTCCTGCTCGTTCGGATCCGTCCGGGCGATCACCGCGGTGACGGGCTCGGTCTGGCTGCGATTGTAGGGCAGGTGCGGCACGTCGGCGGCGATGTAGACGAACTCGCCGGCGCCCGCGATCGCGTGGTTCTCCAGCCGCTCGCCCCAGAAGCAGCCCGACACGCCCGACAGCACGTAGATCGCCGTCTCGTGAGATTCGTGCTTGTGGGCGTGGGCCCGCTCGCCGGGCGGAATCTCGAGGAGCTGCATGTGCAGCGCCTTCGACCCAACGGCCTCCGCCGAGACCGCCGGCCGGTAGATGTGGCCCTGCTTGCCGCGGAAGGGCGCACTCTCGTGCACCACCCGGAACCCCTGCTTCTCCGTGCCGGACGCGGTACTCATGAACCTTCCTCCACTCTGAAGGCGGGATCGACGGGGATCTGCATACCGTTGACCAGCGCGTTGGTCTGGTTGGCCATCCCGACCACCGCCAGGAACTCGCCGTGCTGGGCCTCCGTCAAGCCCTTGGCCCGCGCCGCCGCGGTGTGAGAGTGGATGCAGTACGGACAGCCATTGGCGATCGAGACCGCGATGTAGACCAGTTCCTTGGTCAGGGGATCGAGGGTCCCCGGCCCCATGACGATCTTCAGGGTGGACCAAGTCCGCTCGAGCAGCGCCGGATCGTTCGCGAGCCCCCGCCAGAAATTGTTGACGAAATCCGACCCGCGGGTCGTCCGGATATCGGCGAAGACCGCGCGGACGCGCGGGTCGGCGTCCGCCTCGGCGTCGGACCAGAGCTTCACGGTCGCCATGGCAGCCCCTCCCCGCGTCCCCCGTCCTCAGAGCTTGCACGCCCCATCGAGCGCGCGGTTCTCCGCCTCGGAGAAGAGGCGCGAGCGGATATGGAAGCGCTTCTCCCGCCCGTTCTCCAGCGAGAACATGCCGCCGCGGCCCGGCACGACGTCGAGGATCAGGTGCGTGTGCTTCCAGACCGCGAACTGCGAACGGCTGATGAAGAAGTCCGCACCTCCCACCGTGCCGAGATTCACGTCGCCGTCGCTCACCAGGAAGTCGCCCACCGGGTAGCACATGGGCGAGGAGCCGTCGCAACAGCCGCCCGATTGATGGAACATGACCGGGCCGTACTCGCTCCTCAGCTCGTCGATCAGGGCGAGGGCCGCCGGGGTGGCGGTGACCCGCAGGGGTGTTCCGTCGATGCCGGCCTGCTCGGCGACGTTGGCGTCCGCGGTCTGGTTCGAACTCATGCCGTCCTCCCGGTCGATGTTTAAATATGCGTTGTCCCCGGCGGGTTTCCACCTGCCGGCGCGAAGGATGCCGACCCCGGATGGTCGCGTCGCGCGTTGTGTCGCCGAAGGGCGGCGATCACCGCCCGGCGGACCGGGAGCGCACACCATGTCCATGTCTGTTCGAACGCGTCGCGCCTGCCTCATCCTGGCCCTGGTCGGTCTCGCCGGGTCCGCCGCCGCCGAACCGCTCGTCCTCCGCGTCCAGCCCCGCGAGCATCCTCTGTTCGTGCAGCACGCGTGGCGCGTCGCGGGAAATCCCAATGTCACGCCCGACAACCCCATGGGCGTGGTCGGCTGGGACGGCCCGCCGGACGACGTGCCGAGCGTCAGCGGCGATGCCGGGTCGATGGCTCCCGGCTCGATCGTCGACGCGCCGTTCGAAGGCTACGGCTTCGGCCTCGACTGACCGGGTGATCCGGGATCGAAAAAGCCCCGGCCTCTCGGCCGGGGCTGAAGTTGTCTCGGGGGGTTAACCCGGGAAGAAACTCAGAAGAATCCGAGCTTCTTGGCCGAGTAGCTGACCAGCATGTTCTTGGTCTGCTGGTAGTGATCGAGCATCATCTTGTGGGTCTCGCGGCCGATGCCGGACTGCTTGTAGCCGCCGAAGGCCGCGTGGGCCGGGTAGGCGTGGTAGCAGTTCGTCCAGACGCGCCCGGCCTGGATCGCCCGGCCGAAGCGGTAGGCGCGGGTCCCGTCGCGGGTCCAGACGCCGGCGCCGAGGCCGTAGAGCGTGTCGTTGGCGATGGAGAGCGCCTCGGCATCGTCCTTGAACGTCGTGACCGACAGGACCGGCCCGAAGATCTCCTCCTGGAAGATGCGCATCTTGTTGTGGCCGCGGAACACGGTCGGCTTCACGTAGAAGCCCTCGGCGAACTCGCCGTCCTTTACGTTGCGCTCGCCGCCCGTGAGCAGCTGCGCGCCCTCCTGCCGGCCGATGTCGATGTAGGAGAGGATCTTCTCCATCTGCTCGCCCGAGGCCTGGGCGCCGATCATCGTGGCCGGATCCAGCGGCGAACCCTGGGTGATCGCCTCGACGCGCTTCACCGCGCGCTCCATGAACCGGTCGTAGATCGATTCGTGCACGAGCGCGCGGCTCGGGCAGGTGCAGACCTCGCCCTGGTTGAGGGCGAACATCGTGAAGCCCTCGAGGGCCTTGTCGAAGAAGTCGTCGTCCTCGTTCGCCACGTCGGCGAAGAAGATGTTCGGCGACTTGCCGCCGAGCTCCAGCGTCACCGGGATCAGGTTCTGCGACGCGTACTGCATGATGAGGCGGCCGGTGGTCGTCTCACCCGTGAAGGCGATCTTGGCGATCCGCGGCGAGGAGGCGAGCGGCTTGCCCGCCTCGAGGCCGAAGCCGTTGACGATGTTCAGCACGCCCGGGGGCAGCAGGTCGCCGACGATCTCGGCCAGCACAAGGACGGAGGCCGGGGTCTGCTCGGCGGGCTTCAAGACCACGCAGTTGCCGGCGGCGAGCGCGGGGGCGAGCTTCCACACCGCCATCAGGATCGGGAAGTTCCACGGGATGATCTGGCCGACGACGCCCAGCGGCTCGTGGAAGTGGTAGGCGACCGTGTCGTGGTCGATCTCGGAGATCGAGCCTTCCTGCGCCCGCACGCAGCCGGCGAAGTAGCGGAAATGGTCGATGGCCAGCGGGATGTCGGCGTGGGTCGTCTCGCGGATCGGCTTGCCGTTGTCCCAGGTCTCGGCGAGCGCGAGCAGATCGAGGTTCTCCTCCATCCGGTCGGCCATCTTGAGGAGGATTCGGGCGCGCTCGGCCGGCGCCGTGCGGCCCCAGGCCTCCTTGGCGGCGTGGGCGGCGTCGAGGGCCTTCTCCACGTCCTGCGCGTCGGAGCGAGCGACCTCGCACACCACCTTGCCGGTGATCGGCGAGGTGTTCTCGAAGTAGCGGCCGGCCGCGGGGGCGACCCATTGGCCGCCGATGAAGTTGTCGTACCGGGCCGAGAAGGGCGACTTGACCTTCGAGTCGCCGAGGAATTCCGGCTTGTTCATGGCTATGTTCCCTCCGTGGGCCCCGGCCTCGCGAACCGCGGCTCTTGGGCTTAAGCTGGCGCTCGGGCGACCGACCGTGGGGGCCGCATCCGCTTCCGCTCTGTTCGCAGCCAATGGCTTTTGGCCTGTCGAATCAAGGTGGACTTTTGGCCAGTGCGCGAGTGGGCCGATCCTACGCCCTTCCCGTCGTCATCGCGAGCGGGCAAAAATTCCCCGGCCAAGCGTCGTCGGGACGGCCGTCGAGCGGCGACCGAAGGGTCCCGACGACCAACCGAATCACGGCGGCTTCGGGGAGCCCGCAGCTCAGCCGAGCAGGGCGAGCGGAACGGCCACCGCCGCGAGCGGCAACGCCGCCAGGGCCGCGTTGCGCAGCCAGGTCGGCCGAAAGGCGATGATCGCCACCACGGCCAGGGCGGCCCCCGTCAGCGATCCGATCCACTGGACCGGGCCGAAATCCCAGCCGGCCGCCGCGATCGACGCCGCGAACGAGAGGCCGAGCCCGCACCAGCCCGCCATCCGCAGGCTGCCGACCCGCGCTCTCGGCACGCCCATGCGGTAGGCGGCCCGATGATGCCGGTCGAGGCTGAGGGCCAGGGCGGCGAAGCCCGAGAAGCTCAGGAGCAGGCTGAGGATCAGCGCGGCGGATGTCATGCTTCGACCGTGCGTGACAGGCTGGCCGTGGCCGGGCGCGCCGCCGCCGGCTTCCGCCGGGCCGCCAGCCGGGATCCGAGGCCGAGTGTGACGCCCACGGCCCCCATGGCGGCGTCGAAGGCGAGGAAGCGCTGCTGACCGACGAGGACCGCGTCCACCAGCGGGATCGCCAGGAAGGCGCAGCCGGGCACGGCGAGGGCGAGCGCCCACGCCCGCTGCCGCGGATAGAGCGACGCGGCGAGCGCGGCGGCGGCCCAGGCGGCGAAGAACGCGCGCACCTCCCAGTCGGCCCGGGCCTCGAGACCGTCGGGCAGCAGCCGGTTCGCCAGCAGATAGGCGGCGAGCCCGACCGGCAGACCCGCGATGGTGCCGAGATTGAGGAACCGCACGAGGCGCAGGCCGAAACCCGCGGGATCCGCACCCTTCGGCGCCCGCGCCACGGTCCAGAGCACGAGGCCGCTCGCGACCGCGGCGGCGCCCATCGCGCCGCAGAGGAAGAACAGGAGGCGCAGGGGTGCGGCGGCGAAGTGCGCCTCGTGCAGCCCCGCCATCACGGCCCCGGTCCGGGTCGCCGCGCCGGCCTCGCCGACCCGGGCGATCTCCGTGCCGGTATCGGCCGCGTAGGCGATCTGCGGGTGCAGGTGCGCGAGCCCGTGCGGCTCCTCGAAATAGGCTGTCACGGTGGCACCGGCATCGCCGGGCTGGGTGACCAGCATCACCTCGGGCACCTCCCCGCCGGCCGCCGCCGCCCGGGCGACGATCGCGCCGAGCGGCAGCGGCGTGCCGGGGCCTCCGGCCGGGGCCGCGCCCGGCGTCGCGAGGCCGGCCTCGGCGTAGTAGCGCAGCACGTCGTCGCCGTAGACCGCCTTCACGCCCCAGGGCATCAGCGTCGCCGAGAGGGTGACGAGGCCCGTGTAGACGATCATCAGGTGGAACGGCAGGGCCAGCACGCCGACCACGTTGTGGGCGTCGAGCCAGCCGCGCTGGGCCGAGCGGTCGCGCCGGAAAGTGAAGAAGTCGGCGAAGATGCGCCGGTGCGTCACGATCCCGGAGATCAGGGCGATCAGCAGCACCATGGCGCAGGCCGACACGATCCAGCGGCCCCAGATCGGCGGCAGGCTCAACTCGAAGTGGAATCGGTACAGGAAGTCGCCGCCGCGCGTGTCGCGGACACGCGCGGGCTCGCCCGTCGCGGGATCGAGGAGCGCGCGGTGGAAGGGGCCGTCCAGATGCGGCCACCAGTAGACCTCGACGGCCGGGGTCTCGGCGCTCGGCAGCTTGATCGACCAGCCGGCCGCGTCCGGCATGGTCCGGCGCAGGAACGCCCCCGCCCGCGTGGCCGCCGCCGCGGGATCCAGCGCCGTCGCGGACAGTTCGGGCCGCATCCAGTGCGAGATGTCGGTGCGGTAGTAGCTGGCGGTGCCGGTCACGAAGATCGCGAACAGCACCCAGCCGACCACCAGGCCGGACCAGGTGTGCAGCCACGCCATCGACCGGCGGAAGCTCCGGGCCGGGCTCAAGCGCCCGCTCCGTGCGCGAACGCGCCGGCGAGCCACAGGGCACCGATCAGAAGGAGCGCCGTCAGGCCGAGGACCACGGCCGCCCGTCCGAGGGTGCGAGCCGCGAACACCCAGATCACCGCCCCCGCCATGATGGCGAAGCTCGCCAACGTCCCGGCCGAGACCGCTTCGGCCCGAGGGCCGGGAAGGATGAGCGCCAGCAGCGCGGTGGCCAGGGCGGCGACGGCGTAGCCGCCGAACACCGCGAGCAGAACCCGGCCCGCGACCGCCGCGCGATCGGCCAGCGTCGGCATGGCACGGGCGCTCATGGCGCCACCTCTCGTTCCCGTGAGCCCATGGCGCGACCTAGCAGCGGCCGAGGCCGCGGCGCAACGCCAATGTTCCGGAACGATTCCAGTGTGAAAAGAGGTGTTTAGGACTCTGCGCGGCAGCGTGCCCGGAGGTCGTCTCCCGCGCGCGGCGCATCGCTCACGGGGCGGCCTTGGCCGGTGCACCGGCGCGGCCGGACTTGCGGATCGCCACGGCCGCGTTCCGGGCGCTGGGCGGCAGATCGGCTCCGGGATCCGGTTCGGGGAAGGCCGCGGTGGATCCGGGCGCCGCTCCGGCGGCGCGGCCGCCGCGCGCGTCTCCCCAGCCGTAGCCCGCGTTGATCCCGGCGTAGAAGCCCGTGAAGTCCTCAGCCTGGGCGCTCCCCGCGAGCAACATCAGGGCCGTAGACAGCACTAGGCGGCGCATGGGTCGTCCCGAAACGAGGAAGGCGGCGGCCCGCAGGGAGCCGCCGCCTCGGAGTCTTCGCGCGGATCGCGGCGGGAGAGAGACCGCCGCGTGATCCTCAATCCTCGACGTTGATGCTCTGGGCCTCGCGGCCCTTCTGGCCCTCGACCACGCCGAGCGTGACCTGCTGGCCCTCGGCGAGCGAATCGAGGCCGGCGCGGGACAGCGCGGAGCGGTGCACGAACACGTCCTTGCCGCCGTCGTTGACCGAGACGAAGCCGAAGCCCTTGGCGGGATCGTACCACTTCACGGTGCCGCTCATCTCGACCGACGGGCCGCTGGCGAAACGGCCACCGCCGCCGCCACCACCGCCGCCGCCGTAGCCGCCACCGCCGCCGTAACCACCGCGGTCGCGGTCGCCATAGCCGCCGCCGGCACCAGCGCCGTAGCCGCCGGTGCGCGGACGGAACTCACGCCGGGGCGCGGGCGCCTCGGCTGTGGAGGTGTCGACGCTGGTGACGCTCGTGACCTGCGGGCCCTTCTGGCCCTGGGCCGTCGTGACCGTCAGCCGGGTGCCCGGCATCAGATCGTCGTGGCCGGCCGCCTCGACAGCGCGGATGTGGAGGAAGGCATCGCCCGAGCCGTCGCCGAGTTCGACGAAGCCGAAGCCCTTCTCCTTGTTGAACCACTTGACCGTCGCATCGCGCTCCGGTCCGGACGCGACCGGAGCCGCGCCACGCGACGGGCCGCGATCGAAACCGCCCCCGCCGAAACCACCGCCGCCACCGCCGAAACCGCCGCCGCCGTATCCGCCGCTCGGGGGAGCCTGATCAGGCCATCTCGGCTCGCCACTCTCGTCGAAGCCGCGCTTCTGCGGCCCTCTGAAATCACGACCACGTCCCATAGAAAGCTCGCAAAAACCGTCCGCCGCCCTTGTCTCGAATACCGCGTGCGCGCCATCCCAGACAGCCCACGCCCCGCACTATCATTACCCCAGGTCGCGGTAACCAAGAATAACGCCCCAGTCCTGACGCAATCGGGCCTTGACCGCAAGGACCTTCTTGGCTCAGAGGCGCCCGTTTCGTTACTTTCTTGCGGCAAACAACGGAGTCCGCTCCCGCTTCCGGGCCGGCCCTTTCTCATTCGAGGGAAGGCGTTAGCGAAACGCAAAGGCTGTCCGGCTAGACTCGGCGCCGCGCCCCGCAGAACCGGCCGGCCATGATCGCGACACCGACTTTCCCCGATCTCTCCGCTCTTGTGGTCGACGAGAGTCTCTACATCCGCCGAATCGTGCGCGACATGCTGATGCGAGTCGGCATCAAGCGCGTGCTCGAAGCGCCGGACGGGGCCGAGGCGCTCGGCGTGCTCGCCGAGAGCAAGCCCGACATCAGCATCATCGACTGGGACCTGTCGATCCTCTCGGGCGAGGAGTTCATCCGGCTGGCGCGGACGCCGACCACCTCCCCCTGCCCCACGATCCCGATCATCCTGATGCTGGCCCAGCCCCGCCGCAACGTGGTCGACCGGGCGGTCGCGCTCGGCGTCAACGAGATCATCGCCAAGCCGTTCTCGCCCAAGACCCTGTGGTCGCGGCTGGACGAGGTGATCAACCGGCCCCGCCCCTACTCGCAGGTGAAGAGCCTCCTGCGCCCGATCCCGCGCAGGGCCAGCGCCATGAAGGCCGTCGCCTGACCGCGACCGCGATGGGACGTTGCAGTTCCCCGCCGAGCCTGTAGGGTCGCAGATCAAGAAAGGCCGAGCGCGCTGCTCAAGGCCGACCCGAAGGATCGACGGCCGCGCCGATGAGGGACGAGACCGCCGCGGCCGCGCCGTCCCGAATCCAGACCGGCGCGGTGCCGCTCCAGACGCAAGCCCCCGTGCCGGGCCGCGAGCGTCGCCGTGCCGCCTACGCGGCGCTCGATCTCGGCACCAACAATTGCCGCCTGCTGGTCGCGGAGCCGACCTTCAGCGGCTTCCGCGTGATCGATGCGTTCTCGCGGATCGTGCGCCTCGGCGAGGGCCTCGGCACGTCCGATCGCCTGAGCGAGGCGGCGATCGAGCGGACCGTGGAGGCCCTCCGGATCTGCCGGGCCAAGATGCAGGCCCGCGGCGTGCAGCGCGCCAAGATCATCGCCACGGAAGCCTGCCGCCTCGCGGTGAACGGCGCCGCCTTCGTGGAGCACGTGCGCCGCGGCGTCGGCCTCGACCTCGAGATCGTCGACCGGCAGACCGAGGCCTATCTCGCGGTCACCGGCTGCGCGGCGCTCGCGGATCCGCTGGCCGAATCGGTCATCATTTTCGACATCGGCGGCGGCTCGACCGAGATCGCGTGGCTGGACGGCGCGGCCGCCAACCCCTCGACCGACCCGACCCTGCGGATCCGGGCCTGGGATTCGCTGCCGGTCGGCGTTGTGACGCTGGCCGAGCGCCACGGCGGTGCCGAAGTCACCCGGCGCATGTTCGAGGGCATGGTCGAGGAGGTGGCCGAGAAGCTCTCAGCCTTCGCGCTCCGGGCCGCCCCCGCGGCGACGGCGCCGCATTTTCACCTCCTCGGCACCTCCGGGACCGTGACGACCATCGCGGCGATGCATCTGCGGCTCGCCCGCTACGAGCGGCGGCGCGTGGACGGATTGTGGATGAGCGACGACGCGGTCTCGACCGCCATCGACGATCTGCTCGACACGCGGCTGGAGCAGCGCGCCGACAACCCGTGCATCGGCCGCGACCGCGCCGATCTCGTGCTCGCGGGCTGCGCGATACTCGAGGCGATCCGCCGGGCATTCCCCTCGGAGCGCCTGCGCATCGCCGATCGCGGCCTGCGCGAAGGATTGCTGATGAACATGATGCGGGAGGACGGGGTCTGGAACCGGAAGGCGGTCCGATGAGGGCGGCGCGATGAGCGACCGGCGCGGCGGCGCGAGTTCCGGCGGCGGAGTTCGCGGCGACCTGAAGCAGCGGGTGAAGACCGGGCGCGGACGGACCCTGTCCCAGAAGCGCTGGCTCGAGCGCCAGCTCAACGATCCCTACGTGGCGCGCGCCAAGCGCGAGGGCTACCGGTCGCGGGCGGCCTACAAGCTCCTCGAGATCGACGAGCGCTACAAGCTCCTGCGGCCCGGCCAGAAGATCGTCGATCTCGGCGCCGCGCCGGGGGGCTGGTCGCAGGTCGCCGCGCGGGTGGTCGGGCCGACGGGCCGGGTCGTGGGCATCGATCTCCTGGAGATCGAGCCGATGGCCGGGGTCGAGTTCATCACCCTGGACTTCCTCGACCCCGAGGCCCCGGCGCGGCTGACCGGCATGCTGGGCGGCCCGGCCGACCTCGTGATGTCCGACATGGCCGCCAACGCCACCGGCCACAAGAAGACCGATCACCTCCGCATCATCGGCCTCGCCGAGACCGCGGCCGAATTCGCGCGCGAGATCCTGGGTCCCGGGGGCGCCTACCTCGCCAAAGTGCTCCAGGGCGGCACCGAGGGCGCGCTGCTCACCGACCTGAAGCGCGACTTCGCCACGGTGCGCCACGTCAAGCCCGCCGCGAGCCGGGCGGATTCGAGCGAGCTCTACGTCCTGGCGACCGGCTACCGCGGCACGACCGCCCGGGTCGCGCCCTCCGACGAGGACTGAGCCGCCCGGCGATGCTCCTCGCCTGGGCCCTGTCCGTGCTCAACCCGGCGCCGCTCTCGCTGCGCCGACTCGGCTATGTCCGGCAGAGCGGCCTGCTCCACGCCCGCTCGCGCCGCTGCCGGGCGGCCTGGGCGCCCCACCTCGCGCGGGCGCGGGGCGTGATCACGGCCGCCGCCGAGTCGACCCGGCAACGCCGGCACGCGGTGGTCCTCGGCTCGGGCCTGCTCGACGACGTGCCGCTCGGCGATCTCGCCCGCCTCTTCGACCGGGTCAGCCTCGTGGACGCCGCCCATCCCTGGCCGGCGCGCCTCGCCGCCCGCCGAAACGCGAAGGTCGCGCTCGTGACCGCCGACATCAGTGCCGGCCTCTCCGGGTCCTGGACCGATCGCTGCACCTCCGCGGACCTGATCGTCTCGGCGAATCTGCTGTCGCAGCTCCCGCTCGTCCCGATCGACGCTCACGAGGCAAGGGGTCGCGAGGCGCCGCCCCGGCTCGGCGCGCATCTCGTCGACGCCCACTTGGCGGCCCTGGACGCGCTCGCGCGACGCGTCGAGCGCGTCTGCCTGATCACCGACACGGTGCAGCGCGAGGAGGACCGGACCGGCCGCACCACCGACAGCCGCGACCTGCTGTTCGGGATCACTGTGCCGCCCGCGGAGGCGACCTGGGACTGGGAGATCGCGCCGTTCGGCGAGATCGGCCGAAGTCACCGCCTGATCCACCGGGTGAACGGCTACACCGACTGGAAGGCCGCGCGGCGCTGAGCCGGCCACGGAAAAGGCCGTCCCGGTTGCCCGGAACGGCCTCTCTACGGTGTCACCCGTGATGCTGGCTCACTCGGTCGGCGCGTCCGCCGCCGGCGTGGTCGCGCCCCCCTCGTCCGCGGCGCTCTCGAAGCGCGGGCGCCGACGGCGGCGGGGCTTGGCGGCCGGTGTCTCCTCGGCGGACGCCTCCGGCTCGGGAGCGCTGGACGGCTCGGCCGCGGCCGCGGGACGCGCCGGGGCCATCAGGAAGGCCGGCAGGCCCGTCGGCTCCTCGGCCTCCACGACCGGCGGCGCCTCGTGGTGATGCGCTCCTGGAGGGCGCCCATGTCGGTGGCGAGCGTCGGCTGGTAGCCCACCGCCGACGGGATGCGGCCGAGAAGCGCCGACACCTCGGAGCCCGCCTGGGTGAAGCGGAAGATGTTGTCGACGAAGAACAGCACGTCCTGGCCGTCGTCGCGGAACTGCTCGGCGATGGTCAGGCCGGTCAGGGCGACGCGCGCCGGACGGTCCTGCCGATCCTGACGGCCCTCGTGCCGCTCCGGGCGGAAATCCGGACGGCCGTAATCCTGGCGATCCTGCCGGTTCTCCTGCCGGTTCTCCTGGCGATAATCCTGCCGCTGGTAGTCCTGGCGCTGATAGTCCTGGCGCGGCTGATCCTGACGCCGGTAATCCTGGCGCCCGTTGTTGTCGAACCGGCGCTGATCGCGGTTCTGGAACCGGTCACGGCCCTGACGCCCGTCCTGGTTCCCGTCCGGCCGGCTCTCGTAGGGCTGCGGCTGCTGGCCGGGATCGTTGTCGTCGTAGCCGTTATAGCCGTGACCGTTCTGCGAACCGCCACTGCCCTGGCCGTCGTCGTCACCGTCCTCCATGTCGTCGTCGTAGGGACGACTGGCATATCCGCCGGTATTGGCCGGACGATTTTGATCCTGAGCGCCGGATACAATGCGGAAGTAGTGCTCGCCGTGCTGGAAGTAGTTCTCGGCCGCGACCGGGTCGCCGGCCGCCAGAGCATCCCGCGCGAGCTGCGCGTATTTGTCGGCGATGTGCTGCGCGGTGCCGCGGATTTTGACGTCGGGACCGTTGGATTCGTAGGAGCGCGTCAGCGGATTCGGACCCTTCGGCCGGTTCCGGCCGCGCATCCGTCGATTCTGGTTTGGTCTCATCGGTCTGTAATGACCCTCGTTCACGCAAACGACTGTCTACGGAGGCGCCCGGACGGATCTCGTGGCGCAGTCCGGCCAAGCGCATCCGGCGGCGCCGCGCGTGGGACCGCTCTTCGGTCCGCGCGTCTGCCTGACCATCCCTCGAACCGGGCGCCCGGTGAAAGCCGCCGATCCTCAGTCGATTGTCAGGTTCGAATGTGTCGTCCCGCCGCGCTGGTACCGGCGCGTTCTGGTTCGACGGTGTAGGGGGATCAGCGAACCAATCGGCGACCCGTGGTCACCTCCGACCTTACAGCCGTCCGTCTTAACGGACGGTTCGCGATCTTCAAGCTGACTCTAGCGTTCCCCAGTTGATGCAACAAGCAATTTTTCGGTGCCGGGATGGTCGACCCAGACTTAGGCATCCCTGTGGCCGGAAAAAAGGCCCTCCGGCCTGTCGAAACTCAGGACCCGGTCATGACCGGCGAGGTCGCGGGCCAATCCCTGCTCGCGATACCCGGCGGCGCGCGCCAGATCCGTCACGGACGCCGCCTGATCGTAGCCGATCTCCAGGACGAGCAGGCCGCCCGGGCCGAGCCGCGCGCCGGCGCCGTCGAGGATCCGCCGGTAGGCGTCGAGGCCGTCGGCGCCGCCGTCGAGGGCGGCGGCCGGATCGTGCCCGCGGACCTCGCGCTCCAGGGTCCCGATCACGTCGCTGGCGATGTAGGGCGGGTTCGAGACCACGAGGTCGAAACGGCCCTGCAGCGCGTCGCACCAGTCGCCGGCGACGAAGCGCGCTCGGTCGCCGACGCCGTTGGCGACAGCATTGTCCCGGGCGACGCGCAAGGCGCTCTCCGAGCGGTCGAGACCGACACCAGTGGCCCGCGGCCTCTCGGACAGGAGGGCCGTCAGGATGCAGCCCGTTCCGGTCCCGAGGTCCAAGAAACGAAGCGGCGCCGCGCGGTCGGGCCGCGCCGCCAGCGCGACCTCCACCAGGATCTCGGTGTCCGGGCGCGGCACGAGCGTGTCGGGACCCAGCCGGAACGGCAGACCCCAGAACTCCCAGCCGCCCAGGATGCGGGCGACCGGCTCGCCGGCGAGCCGCCGGGTCAGCGCCGCGTCGAGGGCGGCGGCCGCGTCCGCGCCGACGCGGCGGTGTCCCTCGATCAGGAGGTCGCGGGTCTCCAGACCGAGGATGCCGAGCAGGATGAACCGGGCGTCGCCCGCCGCCTCGGCGATGCCGCCGGCGTGCAGGCGGGCCGTCAGCGCGCGCAGCGCCTCGCGGCGGGACAGATCCTGCATCGAGTCCGGCATCGCGGCGCGGCTCAGGCCATGCCCTCGGCGGCCAGCAGCTCCGCCTGGTGCTCGGTGATCAGGGCGTCGACGACCTCGTCGAGGGCGGTCCCCGCCATGACCTCCTCCAGCTTGTAGAGGGTCAGGTTGATCCGATGGTCGGTCACCCGGCCCTGCGGGAAATTGTAGGTCCGGATGCGCTCGCTGCGGTCGCCGGAGCCGACCTGCGCCTTGCGATCTGCGGCCCGGGCCGAATCCTTGGCGCTGCGCTCGGCGTCGTAGAGCCGCGCCCGCAGGAGCGCCATGGCGCGGGCCCGGTTCTTGTGCTGCGACCGCTCCTCCTGGACGAAGACCACGATGCCGGTCGGCAGATGGGTGATGCGGATCGCCGATTCCGTCTTGTTGACGTGCTGGCCGCCCGCGCCCTGGGCCCGCATCGTGTCGATCTTCAGGTCCGCGTCGTTGACGTGGATGTCGACCTCCTCGGCCTCGGGCAGCACCGCCACGGTGGCGGCGGAGGTGTGGATCCGGCCCTGTGTCTCGGTGTCGGGCACCCGCTGCACCCGGTGGGCGCCGCTCTCGTATTTGAGGCGGGCGAAGACGCCCCGTCCCTTCACCTCGGCCACGACCTCGCGGAAACCGCCGACCGTGCCCTCGCTCTCCGAGATCACCTCGACGCGCCAGCCCTTGGACTCGGCGTATTTCGCGTACATCCGGAACAGGTCGCCGGCGAAGAGGGCCGCCTCGTCGCCGCCGGTGCCGGCGCGGACCTCGAGGATCGCGCTCTTCTCGTCGGCGGCGTCCTTCGGCAGGAGGAGCAGCTGGAGGTCCCGGTGGGCGGCTTCGAGCGCCCCCTGCGCCTCCGGCTTCTCGTCGGCCGCGAGCGCCCGCATCTCCGGATCGGTGCCCGGCTCATCGATCAGGGCCTCGACGCCCGCCAGATTCTCGAGGGCCGCGCGGTAGGTGCGGATCGCCGCCACCACCGGGTCGAGGTCGGACAGCTCGCGGGAGAGCTGGACCACCGTCTCGGGATCGATCTCGCCGGAGGCGAGCTGCGCGGTGACGATGTCGTGCCGCGCCAGGATGGCGTCGAGGCGCTCGGTTGGAAAGGGGATCATCGCCCGTGTTTCTGCAGGTCTGCGCGTGCCGTTCCGGGCCGGGCGCGGGTCTCGCCTCGGGGGCGGAGACGCGTGGCTTGGAGGGTTTGTGACCCGGCAGGACCTCCCCCAAATCCACGCCTCGTCCGTCCGAGAGCGGAATCCGCGGCGCGTCGACCGAAATCGTCGTGGCGTTGCCGTACAACCCCGGCCGAATGTTCGGCAAGGGTCGCGTACGCGCTTAGATAGGGATGCCGTGCGCGTGCGCGAAGGCCGTGAGCACCGGGCGCAGGGAATCGCCGTCGTGCATCCGCGCCATCTCCGCGTCGATGAGCGCGGCGACGGCGCCCGCGTCGAGGCTGAGCACCATCGCCTTGACCGGCCCGATGGCGGCCGGCGACATCGAGAGCTGCCGGTAGCCGAGGCCGATCAGCGCCATGGCGTCGAGGGGCCGGCCGCCGATCTCGCCGCAGACCGTCACCGGACACGAGGCCGCGTTGGCCCGCTCCGCGATCAGCCGGAAGGCGCGGAGCGCCGCGACGCTCAGCGGATCGAACCGGTCGGCGACCCGCCGATTCTCCCGATCGACCGCGAACAGGAACTGCATCAGGTCGTTCGAGCCCACCGACAGGAAATCGGCCTCCCGGGCGATCTCGTCGATCTGGAACAGGAGCGAGGGCACCTCGATCATGGCGCCGAGGCGGCAATCGGTCGGGAGCCGGTAGCCGTGGCGCTTCAGGTACGCCTTCTCGCGCTCGACGATGCCGCGCGCGCGCACGAACTCGTCCACCGTCGCGACCATCGGGAACATGATCTTGAGCGGGTCGCCGTCGGCGGCCTTCAGGAGGGCGCGCAGCTGCATGCGCAGCAGGGCCGGCCGGTCGAGGCCGATGCGGATCGCCCGCCAGCCCAGGGCCGGATTCTCCTCCTCGAGCTTGGCCATGTAGGGCAGGATCTTGTCGCCGCCGATGTCGAGGGTGCGGACCGTGACGGACTTGCCCGCCGAGGCGGCGAAGACCTTGCGGTACAGCTCCTCCTGCTCGGCCGCCGACGGCATGCGCTGCGCGACCATGAACTGGAGCTCTGTGCGGAACAGGCCGACGCCCTCGGCGCCCGTCTCCTGAAGGTGGCTGAAATCCACCAGCAGGCCGGCATTGAGGTGCAGGCCGACGCGCACGCCGTCGCGGGTCTGGGCCGGGACGTCGCGCAGCGCCCGGTACTGCTCCTGCCGGCGGGCGCGCAGCCGCACCATCTCGGCGTAGGCGGCCTCGACCTCGGGCCCGGGCCGGACATGGATCTCGCCGGCCACGCCGTCGACGATGATGGCGTCGCCCGCGTCGCACAGGGCGGTGGCGTTCTCCACCTCGCCAACGGCCGGGATGCCCAGAGCCCGGGCGACGATCGCCACGTGGCTGGTCGGGCCGCCCTCCTCCAGGACGATGCCGCGCAGGGTCGAGGCCTCGTAGTCGAGGAGCGCCGCCGGCCCCATGGTGCGCGCCACCAGGATGGCGTTCTCGGGCAGCACGACGGCCCCGGCCGCCTCGGAGCCGATCAGCGTCCGCAGCAGGCGGTTGGCGAGGTCGTCGAGGTCGTGCAGCCGCTCGCGCAGGTACGGATCGGATTGCCGCATCATCCGGGCGCGGTTATCCGACTGGACCCGCTCCACGGCGGCCTCGGCGGTGAGGCCCGAGGCCACGGCCTCGCGCATCCGCCGGAGCCAGCCCTTGTCGTGGGCGAACATCCGGACGGTCTCGAGCACCTCCCGGCTCTCGGCGGTGCCGATGCGGTCGCCGCGCTCCACCAGCGCGTCGATCGCCGAGCGCACCTCCTCGATGGCCGCGTCGAGGCGCGCGACCTCGCGCTCGACATTCTCGGCGATCAGCGTCTTCACCACGACGCGGGGCTCGTGCAGCACCACGTAGCCGAGGCCGATCCCGTCCGCGAGGGCGATGCCCCGGGCCAGGACCGGCCGGCGGGCCGCGGTGCCGGCGTCCGGCGCCAGACCTTCCAGCTCGCCCGAGGCGATCATCTCCGAGAGCACCATGGCGGTGGTCTGGAGCGCCTCGATCTCCTCCTCGGAATAGACGCGGTAGGTCTTGTTCTGGACCGTTAGCACGCCGAGCGTGTTGCCGGCGCGCAGCAGCGGCACGCCCAGGAAGGCGTGGTACGCCTCCTCGCCCGTCTCCGGCCTGTACGAGAAGGCCGGATGGTTCTGGGCGTCGGACAGGGAGAGCGGCTCGGCCGTGCGGGCGATGAGGCCGACGAGGCCCTCGTCGGTGCGCATCCGGGTCTGGTGGACCGCCTCGCGGTTCAGGCCCTCGGTGGCGAACAATTCAAGGGTGTTGTCGTCGCGCAGCACGTAGACCGAGCAGACCTCGGCCACGACGTTCGCGGCGATCAGGACGACGATGCGGTCGAGTCGCGCTTGGGGGCTGACCGGCTCCGCCATCGCTTCGCGGAGGCGGCGCAGCAGCAGGCGCGGGCCTCCGGGCGCAGCGGGCATCTTTTCGTCGTTCCAGCGTCGGTGAGTGGCCTTGGCGTCGACCACCCTGCAACCTTGGCGCCAAGCCCGGGACGGCCGGCGCCGGATGGACCGGACCGCTGGTCCCAGAGGCGCTCTGGAAACGGCGGATCGGCCCGTGACTGTTCAGTTCACACCACGCGCCCCGCTTGAACCCGCGTCGTCCCAGGCTCAGGCCTGATCCAGGCCGTATAGCGAGTGAAGCGTGCGCACGGCAAGCTCCGTATAGGCGGCGTCGATCAGCACGGAGAACTTGATCTCCGAAGTGGTGATCGCGCGGATGTTGATTCCCTTCTCTGCGAGGGCCCGGAACGCCTTGGCGGCGACGCCCGCGTGGCTGCGCATCCCGACGCCGATCGCCGACACTTTCACCACGTCGGTGGCGCCCTCGATCTGCGCGTAGCCGATCTGCGTGCGGGCCTCGTCGAGGATGGCGCGCGACCGCTGATACTCCGAGGCCGGCACCGTGAAGGTCATGTCGGTGGTCGACTGGTCGCCCGACACGGTCTGGATGATCATGTCGACGTTGATGTTGGCGTCCGCCAGCGGCCCGAAGATGGCGGCGGCGACGCCCGGACTGTCCTTGACCTTGCGCAGGGTGATCTGCGCCTCGTCCCGGGAGAAGGCGATCCCGGTGATGATCTGCTGTTCCACGATGTCGTCCTCGTCGCAGATGAGGGTGCCCGGGCGCGCGGCGTCCGGCGGATCGAAGGAGGACCGGACCGTGGTCGGCACACGGTGAACCATGGCGAGTTCCACCGAGCGGACCTGCAGCACCTTGGCGCCCAGGGAGGCCATCTCCAGCATCTCCTCGAAGGTCACCCGCTCCATGCGGCGGGCCTTCGGGACGATGCGCGGATCGGTGGTGTAGACGCCGTCCACGTCCGTGTAGATGTCGCAGCGCTCGGCCCCGATCGCGGCCGCGACCGCGACCGCGGAGGTGTCGGAGCCGCCGCGGCCCAGCGTCGTCACCCGGCCGGTCTCGGCATGGACGCCCTGGAATCCGGCGATGACCGCGACCTCGCCCTTGGCGAAGCCCGCCTCGAGATTCTTCGGGTCGATCTCGGCGATGCGGGCCGAGCCGTGCGCGTCCGAGGTCACGACCGGGATCTGCCAGCCCTGCCAGGAGCGGGCCTTGATCCCGTCCTTCTGGAGGGCGATGGCCAGGAGACCCGCGGTGACGAGCTCGCCCGAGGCGACGACAGCGTCGTACTCGCGCGGATCGTAGAGCGCGTTCGCGTCCTTGACCCAGTCGACCAGTTCGTTGGTCTTGCCCGACATGGCCGACACGATCACGGCGACGTCGTAACCGGCCGCGACCTCGCGGGCGACGTGGCGCGCCACGTTGCGGATACGGTCGACGTTGGCGACGGAGGTGCCGCCGAATTTCATCACCAGACGGGGCATGGTCTCTCGGTCGCAGGTTCCCGGTGGCGATTGGACGGACCGCTGCAGCTCGGTCCGGACGGTGCCCGGCGGGTACAAGCGGCTCGGGGGAGTGTCAACAACCGGCCAGGCATGGCGCCCGCGCGCCGCGGCGACTTCCGGCCGGTCCCCATGCTAGAGCGCGGGCACGACGCGGCGCGGCGCATCCCGCCCGCCGGCAAGAGGACGGAACGCGCATGGACAGGGCAGCCACGGACCGGTTCACGGACGGGTTCGTCGACCGCGGCGAGGTTGCGCGCTTCGACGCGCTCGCCGCCACGTGGTGGGACGAGACCGGCCCGATGCGCGTCCTGCACCGGTTCAACCCGGTCCGGCTCGCCTATATCCGCGACGCCCTGTGCCGGCGGTTCGGCCGCGATCCGAGGGCCCCCTTCCCCCTCGACGGGCTGACGATCTGCGATGTCGGGTGCGGCGGCGGCGTCCTCTCGGAGCCCCTCGCCCGGCTCGGCGCCCGGGTGACCGGGCTCGATCCGGCCGAGCAGAACATCGCGGTCGCCCGGGCCCATGCCGAGGCGGCGGGCGTGCCGGTGGATTACCGCGGGCAGACGATCGAGGCGGTGGTCGCCGGCGGCGAGCGCTTCGACGCGGTGCTGATCATGGAGGTTGTGGAGCACGTCTCCGACATGCGCGCCTTCGTGCGGACCGCCTGCGCGGGCGTGAAGCCGGGCGGCCTGCTGTTCGGCGCCACGCTCAACCGGACGCTGCGCTCCTTCGCGCTCGCCATCGTCGGGGCCGAGTACGTGCTCGGCTGGCTGCCGCGAGGCACGCACGACTGGCAGAAATTCGTGACCCCCGACGAATTCGCCCGCGCCATCCGGGCCGGGGGACTCGACGTCACCGACACGGTAGGGGTCGTCTACAACCCCCTCACGGACGGATGGCGCACCGGCCGCGACAGTGCGGTGAACTATATGGTCGCGGCCGAGCGTTCGGCGTGAACGGGTCGCGTCCCGCGCCGTTGGCGTCGCGGCGGAGGACGCGGCGATGCTCGAGAAGGTACCCGGTGTGGTCGGCGAGGCCCTGTCGGGCCTGAAGGCGGGCCTGGACAAGACGGCGACGCGCGCCGACTTTTCCGATGTTCCCGAGAGCGTGACGCTGTCGAGCTCCGCCTTCGCGGACGGGGCGGACATGCCGGCCCGCTTCACGGCCGACGGCGCGGGCGTGTCGCCGCCCCTCGCATGGCGTGGGCTGCCGGACAGCACCGCCGCCCTGGTCCTCCTGGTGGAGGATGCGGGAAGCCCGACGCCCCGGCCGCTGGTCCACCTCATCGCCTGGGCGATTCCGCCGGAGCCGGCCGAGCTGCCGGAGGGCGCGCTGCCCAGTCCCGGCCGCGCCGGGGCCGGCCTGCCGCTCGGCCGGAACAGCTTCCTGCGCCCGGAATGGCTCCCGCCGGACCCGCCCACCGGCCACGGCGCGCATGCTTACGTCTTCCAGCTCTACGCGCTGCGGCAGCCCCTTTCTCTGGCCGAGGCGCCGGGTCGCGGCGCCCTGATCGAGGCCATGCGCGGGCGGGTCCTCGCCAAGGGCACATTGACCGGCGTTTACCATCGTTCCTGATGGAGCGGTCACCACCGGGATACAGCTCTGCCCCGCTGATGCCGCGCGTTGTGCCGCATTCGTGATCTCAGTATTGTGTCGACCACTAAAGTCGTCTGGGCAGACCGACTGAAAATGGCTGGAGATCGAGCCTGTGGGCGTCGACGTTCGCACGAAGCGGCGGGGCGGCAGCAGCGTGGCGCGCGCGCTCGCTGTGTCCGATGTCGGGACCTGGACCTGGGACATCGCCGACGACGTCCTCCGGTGTGACGCCGTCGCCGCGGCGATGCTGGGTCTCCCGCGCGCCAAGGGCGACCGCGGAACGACCTTCGCGGAGTTCCTGAAACGCATCCACCCGGACGATCAGCGGCGGATCGGGTCGATCATCGACGACCTGCGCCGGCAGGGCGGCCTGTACATCGCGCAGTACCGGACGGTCCCGGCGCCGGGCGAGATCCGCTGGGTGCTGGCCCGGGGCCGCTACATCCGGAACGCCGAGGGTTCGGTGAGCGAGGCCCACGGGATCGTCATCGACGTCACCGAGTGCGGTCGCGACGGCTTCCTCGACGAGGCCGCCTTCTGCGCGACGGACGTGGCGGCGGGCGGGATCGACCGAATCGCCGAGATGGCGCTGGCCCTGTACACCGCGGCCGAGGACGGCCTGCCGCGTCCCGGTTTCGAGCGCCTGAAGCCGCTGCTCGACGTGCTGCTGCACGAGATCGGCCGGCAACTCGTGCTCGCGCCGGCCATGCCGGATCTCGACAGCGTCCACTGAGCCGGGCCGCCCCGGCGAGGCCGGCTGCGCCTTGCCTTGTGGTGGCGAATCCTGATATGGCCGCGCCATCCCGCGATGCGTGAGCCGTGATCGCCGGACGCGATCGCGCGTCCTGCCTCGTGACCACGTTCCCGATACCCTATCACATGGACGGCCCTCCGGGCTCGAGAGACCGATGAAGATCCGCAACTCCCTCAAGTCCCTGCGTGGCCGCCACCGCGACAACCAGCTCGTGCGCCGCAAGGGCCGGGTCTACGTGATCAACAAGACCCAGAAGCGCTTCAAGGCCCGCCAGGGCTGAGGCTGCGCCGCCCGGGCGCGAGCCGGGACGGACGGCAGCGAACATGGGACGGCCGTGCCCGACGGGGCGCGGCCGTTTCCGCATGCGCGCGGCACCGCGGCACGTTGACGGATGCCGGGCCGGCGCACAGTCTGGCGACATGATGCCGACCCGCCTCATCGCCGCCCTGGTCTGCCTGTCGGCCCTCGCCGTCGGAATGCCGGCGGCGCAGGCGGCACCGGAGACGGCGCGTCCCGGTCGCGCGGCCCCCGAGGCGAAGCCGGCGCCGAAGCCGCCGAGCCTCGACGAGCTGTTCGCCCGCCTGCGCGTCAGCGAGGATCCGGCGGAGTCGAAGGGCATCGCCCGGCTCATCGAGCGGCGGATGGCCGGATCCGGCAGCCCGACCGTCGACCTGCTCACCGACCGTGCCCGTCAGGCCGTCACCGCCCACGACTTCCCCCTGGCGGCGGAGCTGATGGACCGCGTCACGGCCCTGGAGCCCAACTGGTCGGAGGGGTGGAACCGCCGCGCCACGGTGTTCTGGCTCCTGTCCGACAAGGACGACGCCCTCGCGGACCTCCAGCGGGCCCTGGTGCTCGAGCCGCGCCACTTCGAGGCCTGGGCCGCGATGGGCCGGATCTACGAATCGCTCGACGACAAGGCGCGGGCCCTGGCCGCCTTCCGGCGGGCGCGGACGCTCTACCCGCAGATGGAGAAGATCGGCGAGGCGATCAACCGTCTCACTCCGGAGGTCGACGGCCGCGACCTGTGACCCGGGTGACCGCCGTCCTCATCGCCGTGCTGGCGCTGCCCCTCGCTCTGGCCGGGCTCGTCCTGGCAGCCGGCGCGCTGGCGACCCTGGTCATCACGCTCCGGGTCGGAGACGCCAACCCGCCCGCGGGCCCGTTCGTCGCGGTCACCGGCGGGCGGCTCGCGACCTTGCAGGACGGCCCTGCCGACGGGCCGCCCGTGGTGCTCCTGCACGGCGCCTCGGCCAACGCGTCGGATCCCATGGAGGGGATCGGCCGCCGGCTCGCTGCCCGGGGCTTCCGGGTCATCGCCTTCGACCGGCCGGGTTTCGGCTGGAGCGACCGGATCAACGGCGGCGACGCCGCGGCCCCCTCCGTGCAGGCCGGTCTGATCGCGGAGGCGCTGGACCGCATGGGCGTCGGCCCGGCGCTCGTCTTCGGGCATTCCTGGGCCGGCGCCCTGGCCCTGGCCCTCGCCCTGGATCATCCGGAAAGGGTCTCGGCGCTCGCCCTCGCGGCGCCGGTGGCGATGCCGATGCCGGACCGGATGCCCGACCTGCCCTGGTACTGGCGGCTCGCCGTCACCCCGCCGGTGGCGTGGCTGCTCAGCCGGACGGTCGGGCCGCCCATCGCGCGGCATTTTTTACCCGAGGCGGCGCGCCGGGTCTTCCAGCCGCAACCGCCGCAGGCGGATTACCCGGAACGGGCGCGGTCGGACCTGGTCCTGCGGCCAGCGACGCTGCTCGCGAACGTCCAGGACCTGCTCGGCCTGTCGCGCGCCCTCGCGGCGCAGAGCCCGCGCTACGGCGCGATCCGCGTTCCCACCCTGGTGATCTCCGGCGAGGCCGACCCGATCGTCCGCGCCGACGCGCAGGCGGTGCCGCTGGCGCGCGCGATACCCGGCGCGCGGCTGGTCCTGCTTCCGGGCATCGGCCACATGCTCCAGTACGTGGCCGCCGAACGCGTTGCCGAGGAGATCGCCCGGCTCGCCGGCGCGACGGGCGCGGCCGGTCCGGAGCCGGCCGCCGCGCACTGAGACGCCCGGCGACCCGCCCCGCCTGCCGTTTCCGCAGTCGCTCCGGCGAACCCGAAGCGCGGGCGCCCCGTCACGCCTTCTCGGCGTGCTCGCGGGTGATGAAGGTCAGCCGCACGAGGTTGGTGGCGCCCGGCGTGCCGAAGGGCAGGCCGGCCACGACGATCACCCGGTCGCCGACCGCGGCGAACTTCTCGCGCACCGCGAACTTGGCGGCGCGGAACGACATGTCGTCCACGTCGCTCGCGTCCTTGGTGACGATCGGGTGCGTGCCCCAGGCCAGGGCGAGGCGGCGGGCGGTCTCGCGCCGCGGCGTCAGCGCGATCACGGTGGCGTTCGGGCGCTCGCGCGACAGGCGCAGGGCCGTGGAGCCGGAATTGGTCCAGGCCATGATCGCGTCGAGGCTCAGCGCGTCGACCATCTGGTGCGCCGCCGCCGCGATGGCGTCGGCCGCCGTCTCGTCGGGAGTCGCGCTCTGCGCCCGGATGATCGACCAGTAGATCGCGTCCCGCTCCACCTGCTCGGCGATGCGGTTCATGGTCTCCACGGCCCCGATCGGGTGGGCGCCCGAGGCGCTCTCCGCGGAGAGCATCACGGCGTCGGCCCCTTCGTACACCGCCGTGGCGACGTCCGAGACCTCGGCGCGCGTCGGGACCGGCGCGGTGATCATCGATTCGAGCATCTGGGTCGCCACGACCACCGGCTTGCCGTAGCGCCGGGCGCCGCGGGTGATGCGCTTCTGCACCCCCGGGACCTGCTCCAGGGGCATCTCCACGCCCAGATCGCCGCGGGCGACCATCAACCCGTCGGAGATCTCGATGATCTCGTCGAGGCGGGCCAGCGCCTGCGGCTTCTCGATCTTGGCCATCACCAGGGCGCGGCCGGCGCAGACCTTCTTCACCTCGGCCACGTCCTCGGGCCGCTGAACGAACGACACGGCGATCCAGTCGGCGCCGGCATTCAGGCCGGCATCGAGGTCCGCCCGATCCTTGTCGGTCATAGCCGGCACCGGGATCACGGTGTGCGGCAGGGACACGCCCTTCCGGTTGGAGATCCGGCCGCCGACCTCGACGCGGGTCACGGCCCGGTCGTGCGACGTCTCGACCACGGTCAGCCGCAGCTTGCCGTCGTCGAGCAGGATGGCGTGGCCGGGCTCCAGCGCCTCGAGGATCTCGGGATGGGGCAGGTGGCAGCGGGCGGCGTCGCCCGGCGTCGGGTCGCCGTCGAGCACGAAGGTCGCGCCGGCCTCGATCATCGCGGCGCCCTCCGCGAAGGTGCCGAGCCGCAGCTTCGGCCCCTGCAGGTCGACCAGGATGCCGATCGGCCGCTTGGCCTCGCGCTCGATGGTGCGGATCGCTTCCACCTTCTCGGGCAGCTTCTCGCGCGGCAGGTGGCTCATGTTGAGCCGGAAGACGTCCACGCCCGCGCGGAACAGCCGCTCGATCATCTCCGGCGAATCGGAGGCCGGACCGAGGGTGGCGACGATCTTCGTGCGGCGTGACCGTTTCAAGCGTATTCCTCCGGTTGTTCGTTGCCGCGCAGCGTCGAGCGCCGGCGGTTCGAAGATCTGGCTCGAAGAGCGCAGATCGGCTGTGAGCATCCCGTGCCGGACAACGTCAAGGCCGAAGTCTCGGCCCCCGCCCTCACATTACGGTTTCGCCGGCGCGTCGGCCCGGTTGGGATCGGTGAGCTGGATGGTCCAGCTCTTCTGCTCGCCGGTATCGACTTCGAAGAAGCCGTTCCGGTCGTAGCCGCGGGCGAGACAATCCTCGATGCCGCGAATCGTGAATTCCGAATCGCGGGTGCACATGAGGGAACGGCCGCTCCACTCGCCGCCGCGCGTGTAGTCGACCGCGAAGACGTAGTAGAACCGTGCCGCCAGCGCGCCCTTGAGCAGCGTCTCGCAGGCCTTCGGTGCCAGATCCCACCAGCCCTCCGTCACCCAGCCCTGGGGGTCGCGGTAGCCCAGCGAGATCCCGACCTTGCTGGCGGTCTGGTTGCACAGGCGCAGGTCCGCCCGGGCAGGACTCGCGCCGAGGAGTGCGAGGCCGAGGACCGTGACTGCCGGGAGGAGCTGAGCCGCCGAGACGCGAGACCTAGTTGACGAGGATGATGCGGCAGTCGTTGACATTGGTACAGGTCGGACCGGGGTTCACGAGGTCGCCGAGAGCCGCGAAGAAGGCGGTGGAGTCGTTCTGCTCCAGCATCGCGGCCGGGTCGAGGCCGGCGGCCCGGGCCCGCTCCAGGGTCGTCGGGTCGACGAGACCGCCCGCCGGGTCGGTGGCGAGGCCCCGTCCGCCGTCGGTCCCGTCGGTGTCGGCGCTGATCCCGAAGATGCCGGGCTCTCCGTCGAGCGCCACCGCCAGTGCCAGGGCGTATTCCTGGTTCGGACCGCCGTGGCCCTCGCCGCGGATGGTGACGGTCAGTTCGCCGCCGGAGATCAGCGCGACGCGCCGGCCCGCCGCCTTGTGGCGCTTCGCCTCGACTGCGTGCTCGGCCGCGACCTCGCGGGCCTCACCCTCCAGATCGGCGCCCAGCAGGATCGGCTCGTAGCCGGCGGCGCGGGCCGCCTCGGCGGCGGCGTTCAGGGCGTCGATCGGCCGGGCGATGATGCGGTACTCGGCCCGTGCGAAGGCGGGATTGCCGGCCTTGGGCGTCTCGTTGTTCGGGTCGTTGAGGAGGCGCACCGCCTCCTCGGGCAGCGGGATGCCGCGCTTCTCGCAGATGGCCCGGGCATCGGCCAGGGTCGACGGGTCGGGCACGGTCGGCCCGGAGGCGATCACCGCCGGATCGTCGAAGGGCACGTCGGAGATCGCCAGCGTGAGGACGCGCCGGGCGTTGCGGGCCGCCAGGGCGAGGCGTCCGCCCTTGATCCGCGAGATGTGCTTGCGCACCGTGTTGATCTCGCCGATCGGCGCGCCGGAGCGGAGCATCGCCCGGGTGATCGCCTGCTTCTCGACGAGGGTCAGGTCGCCCGCCGGGGCGATCCAGTTGGCCGAGCCGCCGCCCGAGAGCAGGACCAGAACCTCGTCGTCCGGCCCGGCCTCGGTGGCGAGCCGCAGCGCCTCCCGGGTCGCCGAGATACCGGCCTCGTCGGGGACCGGGTGGCCCGCCTCGACCATGTGGATGCCCGGCGCCTCCTGCCCGTAGCCGTGGCGCGCCACGGCGAGGCCGACGATCCGGTCGTCACCGAGCCCGTGCTTCTGCCGGTAGAAGCGGCTCGCCACGGCGCTCATGCTCCCGGCGGCCTTGCCGGCGGCCAGGATGATCAGACGGCCCGGGCTCGGCTCCGGCAGGTGCGGCGGCAGGCAGAGATCCGGATGGGCGGCGCGGATCGCGGCCGTGAGGATCGAATCGAGGAGCGCGCGCTGGTCCCGGTTGGCCGCGTCGGTGACGGGCGGAACGGTCTCGGTCATGGCGTCGAACGGGCTCCTCTCTCCATTGTGTCGCGCGATCCCCGCCCGTTTCTTCCCTGGGCGGCGGGCCCGTTTCTTGCCGTGAGCGCACGATCCTTGATAGGTGATCTGCCCGAGCGGCCGCGCGACGGCAAGCGCCATCGGCGCCCTCGCACAGATCTGAAGACCTCGGAGCCCCGTGACCCGACCGGAGACAGAAGCGGCCGTCCCGCCGGCGCATCCCTGCGAGATCCTACCCGGCGACCCCGCCTGCGGGCTCGTCATCGCCTGCGACCACGCCTCGAACTTCGTGCCGCCGGACATCGCGCTCGGCGTGCCCGCCTCGGAATACGCCCGGCACATCGCCTACGATATCGGCGCGGCGGCGGTGACCCGGAGCCTCGCGGCGCAGCTCGGCGCCCCGGCGATCCTCACGAATTTCTCCCGTCTCATCATCGACCCGAACCGCGGGCGCGCCGATCCGACCCTGGTCATGCGCCTGTCCGACGGCGCCGTGGTGCCGGGCAATGCCCGGATCGACGAGGCCGGCAAGCAGGCTCGGATCGCCCGCTTCTACGCGCCGTTCGACGCGGCCATCGACGCGGCGATCGCCGCCGCCCAGGCATCCGGCCGGCCCCCGGTGCTCCTGACCATGCACAGTTTCACGCCCTACTGGCGCGGCATCGCCCGGCCCTGGCAGGTCGGGATCCTGTACGACCGGGACGAGCGCTTCGCCCGCCCCCTGATCCGCGCGCTCGAGGCGGATCCCGCCGGGCTGACCGTGGGCGATAACCAGCCCTACGGCGGCGGCCTGCCGGGGGACACGATCGACCGCCACGCCACCGCGCGGGGGCTCGCCAACGCCCTCGTGGAGATTCGCCAGGACCTGATCGCCGGCGCGGACGGGCAGGCGGAATGGGCCGCGCGCTTCGCCCGCGTCCTGCGCCCGCTGCTCGCGGCTTGATCTCCGTCCGGCCGGTCCCGAAATCGGGGTCGGACCGCCCGACCCGAAGAGAGTTGCCACCGATGAGCGAGATCGATCCCCGCACCCAGACGGAACTCGAGGCCGCGGTGTTCCGCCGCCTGGTCGCGCATCTGCGCAACCGGACGGACGTGCAGAACATCGACCTGATGAACCTGGCCGGCTTCTGCCGGAACTGCCTGTCGAACTGGCTCAAGGACGCCGCCGACGCGACGGGCGTGGCGCTGACCAAGGACGAGAGCCGCGAGGCGATCTACGGGATGCCCTACGCCGAGTGGAAGGCGCGCTTCCAGGCGGAGGCGAGCCCGGAGCAGCAGGCGGGCTTCGCGGCCGCGCAGGCCAAGGACCACTGAGGCGGCGGCCGGCCCGCGGCGAATCGGCTAAGCTTCCGGTAAGGCCGGCCCATTAACCACGGGTCCAGGGCGCAACCGCGCCGTGCATTCGGGAGAGCCCCATGAACGCCCATTCGATGCCCACCGCCGCGCAGCGGCCCGGCGGCGACGTCTCGTCGGCCGAGGGCGTGGCCGCCGACGAGCTGAAGCAGTTCATCGAGCGCCTGGAGCGCCTCGAGGAAGAGAAGGCCGGCATCATGGGCGACATCAAGGAGGTGTTCGCCGAGCTGAAGGGCCGCGGCTTCGACGCGAAGGCGGTCCGCACGATCCTGCGCATCCGCAAGCAGGACCACAGCGAGCGCCAGGAGCAGGAGGCGATCCTCGAGCTCTACATGCAGGCCCTCGGCATGGCGTAGCCGGGCCGCGCGGCACCGCCTCCCCTCCCGTCCGCGAGCATCATCCTGAGGTGCCGGAGCGCAGCGGAGGCCTCGAAGGAGCCGGCCGGCAACCGCCGCGGTCCCGCGAACGCTCGGAGGGCCGCTGACGCCGCCCCCTCAGGACGGGGCTGGGTCGGACAGCTTCCCGTGCCTTCCGCCCTTCGGGCAGGACGGCGCGGCGCTCAGCGCGTCTCCGCGGCGGCCGACGGGGCCGGGACGTCGAGGCCGAGGGTGCGGCCGGGATAGCCGGCGGCATCGAAGTACCGGGTCTCGCCCACCGTCTGGTAGGCGAGCACCGTCACGAGGCCGGCCGCGTCCGGCTCCGAGCGCAGCACCGCCCGGGCGAAGGTCGGCGTGCCGCCATTCACCAGCGCCTCGGTCAGCACGCGCCCGACCAGCTGGCCCTTGCCGGGTATCGTCAGGCCCAGGATCCGGGCGATGGTCTTGCCGAGATCGGCGTTGCTGGCGGGCACCGGACTCCGGAGCCCGGCCCGGAAGCTCGGCCCCACCGCGCCCATGACGTTGCGGGTATCGGCGCGGGAGAAGCTGCCGTGCATGCCCTGACCCTGCTGCAGCCCGGTGTCGGACACCTCGACCCCGCAGGTGGTCGGATCGGCGCAGCCGGTCGAGAAGCTTCGGAAATTGACCACGATGGCCGGCATCGGCGTCAGCGCCGACCCGTCGAGGGCGATGGCCGAGAGCGGGAGCGTCCCCGGGATCGGACCGAGAGCCGCGCTGACGAACAGGCCGCTCACGTAGTCCTGCCGCGCCAGGGCCTCGACCGCGCGGCGCGCCAGCGCCCGGTCGCCGTCCGGCAGGTAGACGAGGTCGGAGCCGCCATTGGCCGCGACGACCAGGGCGGGCTTGGCCGGATCCGCGCCGATCAGGCCGTTGGCGCGGCTCGGAAAGGCGCCGGGGCCGAGCTTGGCGCCCTTGGCGTCGGGATCGAACAGGGCGAGCCCGAGATCGTGCGCGAGGTCCGCGGCGAGGAAGCCCGGCGGGAGCTGCCCCTTCGGGACGCCCCGGTAGGTCTGCGTCGCGGCGAAGCTGGTCGCGCTCTCCTTGGAGATGGTGGAGAAGCCGTGGTCGGAGGTGACGATCACGTCGGTGCTCTCCGCCAGGCCCTGCGACTTCAGCGCCGCGAGCAGCGCGGCGAGGTTGGAATCCGCGTTGCGAATCGCCGCGAGGCTGGTCGGACCGTTGATCCCCGGGACCAGGCGCCCGAGACTGTCGCCCTGGTTGTGCTGCGTCCCGTCGGGATCGCGCGACCAGTACACCAGCACAAAGGGTTTCCCGCGGGCCTTGAACAGCGGCAAGACCGCCTCGGTGGCCACGCCGGTGAAGTAGCCCTGCTGCTCCACGTTGGCCGCGACGGTCCCCGGCACCTCGGCGGTTCCGGCCTGGCCGTTGGCGCCCCGCGTCGGCGCCTGCAGCGGCAGGCCGGCCGCGCCGAGGCGCGCGCGGAGTTCCTCGCTCAGCGGGATGCCGCCGGGCCGGCCCGTGCTGTCATCGACCAGGATGCTGTCCTGCCCGGAGCGCGCGGTGTGGTCGAAGACCAGGGAGGGCCCGAGCTTGCCGATGCTGGCGGTCGAGAGCCCCTGGGCGCGGGCGGCCCGCAGGATTGTCTCCTCGTTCAGGTAGTTCCCGGAGAAATGGGCGTCGACGTCGCCGAGGACCGGGTCGCTCTCCAGGAACGGCGTGAGGCTCTCGCCCGCCCCCGGCATCGGGAAGGCTGTGTAGATCGTGTTCCCGAACTGGCCGGTATCGCTGAGCATGTGGCCCGTCGCCATGGCGGTGGCGTTCGGCATGGTGAAGGTCGGGAACAGCGAATGGGTGTTGGTGAACCGCACCCCGGCCGCCATGAGGCCGTCCAGCGCCGGCGCGTTCGCGGCACTCACCATGCCGTCGCGGAGCCCATCGGCGATGAACAGCACGACGTTGCGGGGCTGCGGCTCGGCCCCGGCCGATCCGGCGATGGTCAGCCCGACGAGGCAGAAGCCGATGACGCGCCGCATACCGAATCTCCGAGTGATCCGGTCCGCGGCGTGCGCCTGAACGATGACAGGCGCGTGACCGATCCTAGGGATCGTGTCCCAAGGATCCGTCGAATGGTTCCCCCTCCCGGCGGGAGGGGGGACGGTCTCAGGCGGCCCGCTTGGCCCGATTCAGCAGCTTGCGGTTGACCAGCACCTCGGCGATCTGCACCGCGTTGAGGGCGGCCCCCTTGCGGAGGTTGTCCGAGACGCACCAGAAGTTCAGGCCGTTCTCCACCGTCGCATCCTCGCGGATGCGCGAGATGTAGGTCGCGTCCTCGCCGGCCGCCTCGTGGGGCGTCATGTAGCCGCCGTTCTCGCGCTTATCGATCACCAGCACACCGGGGGCGGCGCGCAGGATCTCGGTGGCCTTCTCGGCCGAGAGCGGCTGCTCGAACTCGATGTTCACCGATTCCGCGTGACCGATGAAGACCGGAACGCGGACGGCGGTCGCCGTCAGCTTGATCTTCGGGTCGAGCATCTTCTTGGTCTCGGCGACCATCTTCCACTCTTCCTTCGTGTAGCCATCCTCCATGAACACGTCGATGTGGGGGATGACGTTGAAGGCGATGCGCTTGGTGAACTTGCCGCCCTGCTTGATCTCGCCGGCGGTGAACACGGCGCGGGTCTGGTTGAACAGCTCGTCCATCGCCTCCTTGCCGGCGCCGGAGACCGACTGGTAGGTCGACACGACGACGCGCTTGATCGTCGCCGCCTCGTGGAGGGGCTTCAGCGCGACGACCAGCTGCGCGGTCGAGCAGTTCGGGTTGGCGATGATGTTGCGCTTGGTGAAGCCGACCACCGCGTCGGCGTTCACCTCGGGCACGATCAGCGGCACGTCGGCGTCGTAGCGGAAGGCCGACGAGTTATCGATGACCACGCAGCCCTGCTGGCCGATGCGGGGCGACCACTCCTTCGACGCCTCGCCGCCCGCCGACATCAGGCAGATGTCGGTGTCGGAGAAGTCGTACGTGTCCAGCGTTTTGACCTTGAGCGTCTTGTCGCCGTAGGAGACTTCCTGACCCTGGCTGCGGCGCGAGGCCAGCGCCACGACCTCGTCGGCGGGGAAAGCCCGCTCGGCCAGGATATCGAGCATCTCGCGGCCCACGTTGCCCGTGGCGCCGACGACGGCGACCTTGTAACCCATCTCTCGTCTCCGCGCGGAAAACCCCGACCGATCCGGGTGCCGCGCCTGTGCCAGACCAATCGGCCGAAGGATCGTTCGTGCCGGACGCGCCCGCCAAAACGGGCGCGGCCGCAGACCCCGTCCTCAGCGGAGGTGGGGGCGACGGCCGGGGCGAGCAAGGCGCGCATGGGCACGCGCTGTCAAGGCCGGTGACCGCGCAACGCTCGATTCACCCTGCCCTCGGAAACCCGGTGACGGCCTCGGCCCCGGAAAGGGAAATCAATCCTTCGGCGCGACCCTGGCCGCCCATCCCGCGGCCCGCGGTCGCTACGGAGCACGGCCGTGACCGGAACAGCGCCCCTCGTCGATCGGATCGGGCTCGGTATGGCGGGCGGCCGGGCCGCGCGCGCGCCGGACGGCCCGAGCTCACCGGGGTCCCTGGGCCTGCGCATCGCCCTGGCCGCGGTCGCGATCGTCCTGCTGTGGGCCCTTCCCCGCTGGCCCGGCGAGGCCCCGGCTCTAGCGCCCGCCGCACCGACAGCCGCGGAGGTCGCGTTCGTCCCCTCGATGCGGGCCTCGCCGGCGCCGCCCGCGGCCTCGGTCGCCCAGTTCGGCCTCGCGGAGCCGGGGCTGGATCCGGTGCGCGTCACCGCCCGCGTCGACCCTCGGACCGGGCTGCGCGAGGACACGCTCACGCGCGGCGACGTCGCGGCGATCGAGGCGCCGGCCCTGCGGGTCCAGCTCACCCGCGGAGCCGTCTCGGGCCCGCCGCCGACGCTCTTCGTCCTGATGGCGCGACGCGCGGCCAACGGTCCGGCCCTCGACCGTCCGGCCCTGGCGGTGGCGCGAACCGGCGCGCGCGGCCAGATCCGCACCAAGTTCGGCGGGATCGAGACCCTGGAGGTGACCTTCGCGGGCCCGGCGCAGCGGACCTGCACGGGGTTCGTCACCCGCGACACGGCGTTCCAGCTCGACGGCTGGCTCTGCGCGCCCCTCGCGCGCCCGCCGGAGCCGCAGGCCCTCGGCTGCACGCTCGACGCGCTGAGCCTCGTCGATCTGGCCGACGCCGACGCGACGGCGGCCTTCGCGGCCCTGCCCGACGCCGCTGGCGCGTGCCCGCTCGCGGCCGTCCCTGAGCCTCAGGGCCGCACCGGGTCGCTGATCCGGCGGCCGCAGAATAAAAAATGAGGCCGGAGTGTGGCAAAACGCACAAGCTCAGCCATAAGAGCGGAACAACAGCCTCGCCCAAGCGTCTTATCGTCAAAGGCGGCGAACTGTTAAGCTTCGGTCGCCATACTGATGGCACTCAAGGACAAGGTTGGCCATGCGCTCGCTCAAGATCGCCTTTCTCGGCGTCCTCGCCGCCACCGGCCTCGGCGCTCTGGCCTCCGCGCCTGCCCAGGCGCAGGATGGCTACGTCCCCGGCCCGATCTACCGCGTCAGCCGGCCGCTCCCGATCCGCGTGCGCCCGCGCAGCTGGCTCGACGCCGGCAATGTGCCGCTGACCTCGAACGTTCCGGGCGCCGGCGGCTCGCGCAACCCGGCCCTGAACCCCTACCTGATCGCGGCGTCGAACCAGCTGACCCCGCCCTACGGCCCGACCGATCGCTTCGGCCGCGGCATCCTGCCGGATCCGATCACCAACGGTCCGTTCATCGGCGCCCGCTCCTCGGCGATCCGCAACGTCGACCTCTCCTTCGTCGACCGGCTGGATCCGACTTCGCCGCTCTACGGCCGCCCCTACTGAGCGGTCTCCAGCCAGCATAACGTTCGCGAAGCGCGGGTCCTCGGGCCCGCGTTTTTCGTTTGGTCCCTGTCCGGCCGCGCCTTCACCGGCGGCGGATATCCTGTATGCCAAAGGCCGCGGGAGCGCGTGGGCTGCCGAGGCCGGGAACTGTGCCATGAAGCCGTTCGACTGGGTGACCGGGTATCCGTCGCTGCGGATGCCGATGTTCGGCCGCAACTGCGTGGCGACCTCGCACGCGCTGGCCGCGCAGGCCGGCATCCAGATGCTCCAGGCCGGCGGCAACGCGGTCGACGCCGCGATCGCAACGGCGGCCGCCAAGACCGTGACCGAGCCCTGCAGCAACGGCCTCGGCTCCGACGCCTTCTGCATCCTGTGGGACGGGAAGGCTCTGCACGGGCTCAACGCGTCGGGCGGGGCCCCGGCCGCCTGGAGCCGGGACTACTTCCTGCGGAAATACGGCACCGCCGAGCGGCCGCCGATGCGCGGCTGGGACTCGGTCACGGTGCCGGGCGCGGTCGCGGCCTGGGCGGCGCTGAGCGAGCGCTTCGGCCGCCTCCCCTTCGCCGACCTGATGCAGCCCGCGATCCGCATCGCCGAGCGCGGCTACCTCGCGCCCGTCGTGGTCCAGCAGAAATGGGCGGCCGCGGCCCGGATCGACGCGATCACCCGCCAGCCGGGCTTCTCCGACTTCTTCCTGCCGCGGGGCCGGGCGCCGGATGTCGGAGAGCTCGTGACCTTCCCGGGTGCCGAGAAGACCCTGCGACTGATCGGCGAGACCAAGGGTGAGGCCTTCTACCGCGGCGAGATCGCGGAGGCGATCGCCGCGCACGCGCGGGCGCATGGCGGCGCGATGACCGCCGCCGACCTCGCGGCGTTCCGCCCCGAATGGGTGACGCCGACCGCGAAGGATTATCACGGCTACACGCTGCACGAGATCCCGCCGAACGGACAGGGCATCGCGGCGCAGATCGCGCTGGGCCTTCTCGAACAGTTCGATCTCGGCGGACTGCCGGTGGACGGGCCGGACTCGCAGCATCTCCAGATCGAGGCGATGAAGCTCGCCTTCAGCGACACCTACCGGTACGTCGCCGACCCGCGCGGGATGGAGGTGACGCCGGAGGCCATGCTCGACCCCGCCTACCTCGCGGAGCGCGCCAAGCTGATCGACCGGAATCGCGCCCAGGTCTTCGGGCCGGGCAAGCCGCCCGCGGGCGGGACGATCTACCTCACCGCCGCGGACGAATCCGGCATGATGGTGAGCTTCATCCAGTCGAACTTCATGGGTTTCGGTTCCGGCGTGGTCGTTCCGGGCTGGGGCATCTCCCTGCAGAACCGCGGTTACGGGTTCGTGCTCGATCCGGAGAGCCCGAACGTGGTGGCGCCCGGCAAGCGCCCGTTCCACACCATCATCCCGGGCTTCCTCACGAAGGACGGCGCGCCTGTGATGAGCTTCGGCGTGATGGGCGGCAACATGCAGCCGCAGGGTCACGTCCAGACCCTGGTGCGGATGATCGATCACGGCCAGAATCCGCAGGCGGCCTGCGACGCGCCGCGGTGGCGGGTGAACGAGGGTCTCGACATCAACGTCGAGGCGGCGATGCCGGGAGCGACCCTGGAGCGCCTGAAGGCCCTCGGCCACAAGCTCGAGGTGATCGAGGACAGCTACCAGGATTTCGGCGCCGGCCAGTTCATCTGGCGGATGGGCGACCCGGCCGTCGAGGGCTACGTGGCGGCGAGCGACCCGCGCCGCGACGGGCAGGCCGCTGTCTGGTGAGCCGCTACTTCACCTGCAGGCTGTCCACGACCTGGCGGAACTTGGCGAGGACACCGTCGCGCTGATCCTGCCGCACGACGCCGAGGGCGCGGATGTAGCCATCCGGTGCGAACCGGATGGTCTGCATGACCACCACGGGCTGGTTGGTCGGCTGATCGAGGGCGCGGGCCACGATCTCGTGCCAGTCGACGCCGTTCGAGCGGTAGCTCTGCGCCCGCTCGATGACGAAGTCCTTCATGGTCTGGTTCGAGGCCAGGGCGGCGCGGGCGAAGCCGTCCCGCTGCTCCGCCGCGGGCGGCTGCTGCACCGCCTGAGCCAGGACGAGGATCGGCTGCTCCAGACTCTGCATCTGGTCCTTCGGCCCGCTGGTGAGGAGGACCGAGTTGCCGGCCATCACCCGCACCGGCCGGAAGCCCGCCATGTCGGCGATGCGGAAGGGCAGCGCGTCGACCTGCTGGGTCAGCGTCAGGGCCGGCCGGAGGGTGATGCCGGTCACCATCCTGCGCATCGAGGCCTCGGTCTCGGCGTCGGGGAGCGCCTGGGCGATGATCAGCCCGGTCACCGTCGGCGTGCCGACGACGAGGATCCACTTCCGGATCGCCGGCGCGGACGAGCCCGGATCGGCGGGCTGCTCACCGGTGTAGAGCATCCCCTCGTTGTCGCCGATCTTCACCTCCTCGCGCTTCTCGACCGCGAAGCCCTGGCTGAGCAGGTTGGCGTCTGTGAAGCCGCTGACCAGCTCCGCGAAGGCGTTCGGGGGCAGTTCGACGACGGAGACGGTCGCGCCGCCCTCCTTCCGCTCGAAGCCCGAGAAGCGCCGAGAGAGCGACATGTCGGCGGGGGGGTCGAAGCCGAAGCGCGAGCCCGCGGGGTAGACGGGATCGCCGGCCCGGGCCACCGAGCCGAGGCTCGCCGCCAGCGCGGCCGCGCACAGAACCCGTCCGAGACGCAGCGTCAGGTTGCGCATCCGCATCGAAAACCGGTTCTCCAGGTGGACCCAACTTGGGGTTAGTCCGCACGCGATGGGTCTGCCGGGCGACCTGTTCTGTCAAGCCGGCAACGCGGCGCGCCTGCGATCACGATGAAGGGAAACCGCGAGGCCGGCGGCCGCCCCGATCCCGAGGGCGTAGGCGCAGAGATTCCACGGGGAGAAGATCGAGCCCAGGAGAAGCTGGCCCGGCAGCGTAGCCCGGAAGGCGTCCAGCGCCGGGGCATGGACGAGCCGGCCGCACTCGATGATCGCGGCGGCGGTGAAGGCGGCGATCAGGCAGCTGCGCAATCCCCAATCGGCGGGACGCAGGGCGGCGGCCAGCAGGAACAGCATCGCGCCCCACAGGACGCCGCCGCCGTAATGGTGGAGGGCGAGCGGAAGGCCCCAGTTCGGCACGCGCAGCAGCAGCCCCAGGGCGATCACGGCGGCCGCGAGGCCGAGATGGGTCGTCCGGGCGAGCGGCAGGTCCTGCCGCGCCGGCGACGGCGACGCGGCCGGCCAGGTCGCGACGCCGTTCACCCGGGCGACCAGCGTGTACGAGACGATCATCAGCAGGAACCAGGACGAGAGCTTGGCCACCGGGACGATCGACCAGTGCTGCCGCTGGTTCGGGTAGAGCCACGTGCCGGAGAGCGTGCCGAGATTCTCGGCGAACCAGATGAACAGCGCGACGAGCAGCAGGCCGAGCAGCAGCGGCATCGTGCGGTGCGCCCGCCAGACCTTGAAATACACGGTCGCGGGGGCGAAGGCCGCGGCCGCGACCGCGATGAGGGCGACGCGCAGGTCGATGCCGCGATGATCGACGAGGAAGTTGACGTAGATCGCCACCGACAGGACCGCGAGCAGGCGCGGGCTCGGGTGGCGCGTGAAGCGGAAATCGAACAGCCGCCAGACCCGGGCGAGGTAGCTGCCGACGGCCGCGTACATGAAGCCGGTGAAGAGCGGGACCCCGCCGAGCCGGAACAGGTTCGCCTCCGGGTAGACCCAACTGCCGATCGCGGTTTTGTGGATCTCCATGGCCGTGCCGATCACGTGGAAGACCAGGATCACCCGGGCCTCCGACCACGTCTCCATTCGCAGCCGCAGCAGCATGACCTGGAGCGCCAACGCGGCGAGGAACAGCGCGTCGTACCGGGCGATCGGCGCGTGGGCCGGCCAGAGGAGGCGCGTGCCGAGCATCAGCGCCAGGAGCAGGCCGCCGAACAGGCAGGCCCAGCCCTGCTTCAGCCCGAACCGGACGAACTCGTAAAGCCCGGCCGCGAGGCGGCCGCGCGCCAGAGCGGCTTCCTGAAGGCGCGCCTCGGCCGCGATGAAGCCGGCGATGGCCGGCCATTGGGCCGCCGCGCTGACGCGCCGACCCGGGATCCCGCCGGATATCGCGGCCGGGTCCGGGCCCGGCTCCCGCTCGAGCGTCATGGCGGGACCGGCGCCGTGACGCGCCGCAGGGTGAGGTTGCAGCGGCCGCCGGGCGGCAGGAAACCGGGCTCGTCCCCCGCTCCCAGCAGGTCGCCGACCGGGTAGAGCCGGTCGATGCCGTGGAAGACCAGCCGCGAGGGGCCGCCGATCACCAGCGCGTCGCCGGCCTGCAGGCGGATCGATCGGGTCGGATCCGAGCGGCGCAGGCCGCCGTAGCGGAACAGCGCCGCCGCGCCGAGGGATAGCGACAGGACCGGCGCCGCGAGATCCGCCTCGTCGCGATCCTGGTGGAGGCCCATGCGGGTTCCGGGCGCGTAGAGATTGATGAGGCAGGCCTCCGGCGGCGCCGGATAGGACGCCAGCGCGTCCCAGGCGGCGCGGGCGGTCGGCGGCAGGGCCGGCCAGGGCCGCGCTGTCCCGGGATGGTTCGGCTGGTAGCGGTAGCCCGCGACGTCCGACACCCAGCCGAGGGGGCCGGCATTCGACATCCGCACCGAGAACGGTTTCCCGGTCCGGGGCATCCGCGGCGTGACGGACGGCGCCTCCGCGAGGATCGCGGCGACCTCGTCGGCGAGCCGCGCGCGGGCGGCCGCGTCGAGGTAGCCCGGATGGTGGATCAGGCCGGGAGCGAGTTCCGTCGCCACTCAGCTTCCCGCGTCGACGTCCTGCTCCAGCACGGTCTTCGACGCGACCGTGGTGTCGGCGTTCAGCCGGTAGACCAGCGGCACGCCGGTCCGGATCTGAAGATCCGGCACCTGCGCCTCGTTCAGGCCGTCGAGCACCATGACCAGGGCGCGCAGCGAGTTGCCGTGGGCCGCCACCAGGACCCGCCGGCCGGCCATCACCCGCGGCAGGATCGTCGCGACGTAGCAGGGCAGCACCCGCGCGGCGGTGTCCTTCAGGCTCTCGCCGCCCGGCGGCCGCACGTCGTAGCCCCGGCGCCAGGCGTGGACCTGCGCGTCGCCCCAGCGGGCGCGGGCCTCGTCCTTGTTGAGGCCGGAGAGGTCGCCGTAATCGCGCTCGTTGAGGGCGCGCTCGCGCAGGACCGGGATCTCGGAGAGGCCCATCTCCTCGAGGATCAGCGCGCAGGTCCGCTGCGCGCGGACCAGCTCGGAGGTGAAGGCCACGTCGAACCCGTATCCGTCCCGCTTCAGGCCGCGTCCGGCCGCCCGGGCCTCGGCGACGCCGCGCTCGGTCAGGTCCGGATCGCGCCAGCCCGTGAACAGGTTCCGGAGGTTCCACTCGCTCTGGCCGTGCCGGACGAGGACGAGGAGCCGCTCCATCGAGGGCGCGCCGCCGCTCACAGGCCGAGCACGTCGGCCATGGTGTAGAGCCCCGGCGGCTTGGGATGCGCCCAGAGCGCGGCCTTGACGGCGCCCGTGGCGAACAGGCCCCGGTCGGCGGCGTGGTGGCTGATCGTCAGGCTCTCGCCGGCGCCGGCGAAGATCACGCTGTGGTCGCCCACGACGCTGCCGCCCCGCAGGGTGGCGAAGCCGATATCGCCGGGCCGGCGGGCGCCGGTATGCCCGTCCCGGGTGGAGACCCGGACCGCCTTCAGGTCGACGTCGCGGCCCTCCGCGGCGGCCTCGCCCAGCATCAGCGCGGTGCCGGAGGGCGCGTCCACCTTCATGCGGTGGTGCATCTCGCAGATCTCGATGTCGAACTCGTCGCCCAGGGCCTTCGCGACCCGCCGGACCAGCTCGGCCATCAGGTTGATGCCGAGCGACATGTTGCCCGACTGCACGATGCGGGCGTGGTACGAGGCCGCCTTGAGCTTGACGAAGTCGTCCTCCGACAGGCCGGTCGTGCCGACGACGTGGACGATGCGGGCCTGGGCGGCGAGCTCGGCGAAGGCCACGGTGGCGGCCGGCGCCGTGAAGTCGAGGACGCCGTCGGCAGCCGCGAAGGCCGTGAGCGGGTCGTCCGTGACGGGCACGTCGAGGGGCTGGAGACCGGCGAGCACGCCCGCATCCTGTCCGAGCGCCGGCGAGCCCGAGCGCTCGATCGCCGCGACGAGCGTGCAGCCCTCCGCCTGGGCCACCGCGCGGATCAGCATCCGCCCCATGCGCCCGTCGGCGCCGACCACCACGAGCCGCATCCCGTTCCCCAGCCTAGCCTCTGTCGCGCGCGGGGACCGGCCCGCTCCAGGCCGATCCCCACCCGTCTCGGTGTCCGGGCCCCGACGACGCCGGCGGCGTCGGGAGCCCGGGCGCCCTCACTCCTTCTCGGGGGCGATCTGCTCGAGCCCGCCGATATGCTTCTGCGCGTAGAGCGGCAGGCCGATCTGCTTGATCAGCTCCAGCTGGGTCTCGAGGAAGTCGATGTGGCCTTCCTCGTCCTCGGCCAGATCCTCGAACAGGCGCTTCGAGACGCGGTCGTTGATCGAATCGCAGTACTTCGCGGCCTCGAGGTAGAGGCTGCGGGCCTCGTTCTCGGCGGCGAGGTCCGACTCCAGGATCTCCTGGACGTTCTGGCCGATCCGCAGTGGGTCGAGCTCCTGCAGGTTCGGGAACCCGTCGAGGAACAGGATCCGGTCGATGAACCGGTCCGCGTGGTTCATCTCCTCGATCGATTCTTTGCGCCAGAACTTCGCCAGCTCGACGTAGCCCCAGTCATTGAGCATGCGGAAATGCAGCCAGTACTGGCTGACGGCGGTCAGCTCGCTGCGCAGGCCGCGATTCAGATACTCGATGACCTTGGTGTCGCCCTTCATGCCCCCGTACTCCTTACCGTGTTCTCAGGCGGGGGGCAGAAGCATCAGGCCGCGACTCCCTCATCCGCAGTTTGGAATTTCACCAAACTACAGGCGCTCGCGCAAGCCGTCGTGCAAGCATGGCTGCTCTCCGCCGTGTCGGCCTCACCGAGCGCGCTCTGCATGATCGACCGGATCGTGCGGGCGCAGCGGCCGCATTTCGGGCTGCAGCCGAGGCACGCGTAGACCTGCGCGGGCGTGCGCGGGCAGCCGGGCCCGGGCGCCAGGCAGCCGCGGACCGCGCCGTCCGATATGACGTTACAAGAACAGACGATCATGCTTGCCGCAAATCCCGTCATCCCCGCGCCCGAGGCGGTCGTCGACGACCGCGTCCGGCACCCCCGCCAGTTTAGAAGAATTGAAAAGTAGCTGGCTTTTCAATGCCTTACCGGCCGCGGTCGACATGGCACCGTGGACGGCGCGGGTCAAGGGCGTGCAATCTAAGCGCGCGCCAACTGACAGGTCGGACCCTCAGCGCGCGAGCTCGCGCAGGCCGAGCCGGATGAGCACCTTGGCCTCTGCGCCCTCCCCCGCGCCCTTGAGGGCGGCCGCGATGGCGGCGGCGGCCTGGACCTGCGGGTAGCCGAGATTGACCAGGGCCGAGACGGCATCCGCCACCGGCTGCGGGGCGGCGCCCTCCTCGACGGCGCCCGCGAGGGCGACCAGCGCCGGGTCGATCGGCGCGAAGGCCGGAGCCTTGTCCTTGAGTTCGGCGACGAGCCGGGCGGCCAGGCGCGGCCCGACCCCGGGCGCCCGGCTGATCGCGCCCTTGTCGCCGGTGGCGACGGCGCTGGCCAGCGCCTCGGGCTCCAGCACAGAGAGCACGCCGAGCGCCACCCGCGCGCCCACGCCTTGGACGGTCTGGAGCAGGCGGAACCATTCCCGCTCGGCATCCGAGCGGAAGCCGTAGAGGCGGATCATGTCCTCGCGGACATGGGTCTCGATCGACAGCTCCGCGGGCTCGCCGACCTTGGGCATGCGCTGCAGCGTCCGCGCCGAGCAATGCGCGATGTAGCCGACCCCCGCCACGTCGAGGATCACGAAATCCTCGCCGAACGAGTCCACGACGCCCTTGAGCTTGCCGATCATGCCACGCCTGCCGCTGCCTCGGCCTGCCTACAGAACCGCGGCGGCCTCCGCCAGACGTGCTTGAGCGCGCAGGGAGATCATGAAATCACGGGCCGCCGGCCGAGCTTGGCCGGACACGGGGGGATGACCATGCGCGCGCCATTTCTGATCCTGATCGGCCTGCTCTGCGTCGGCCCGGCCCGGGCGGCGGACAACCCGGCGGCCCCACCCGCGCCGGTCGCGCCGAGCGCGGATCCGACGCAGGTCCGGCCCGGCAGCTACGTGCTCGATCCGGACCACGGCAAGATCACGTGGTCTGTCTCGCATCTCGGCTACTCGACCTATTACGGCCAGTTCGCGGGCCTCAGCGGCACGCTGCAGCTCGACCCGAAGGCGCCGGAGAAGAGCCGTCTGGAAGTGACCGTGCCACTCGGCGGCGTGATCACCGGCAGCACGCGCCTGAACGAGCACCTCGCGGCCCCCGACTTCTTCGACACGGCCAAGTTCCCGACCGCGACCTTCACGGCCACCAAGGTCGAGCCCACCAGCCCGACCACAGCCCGGATCACCGGCGACCTGAACCTGCGCGGCACGGTGCGGCCGCTCGCGATCGACGCCACGTTCAACCAGGCCGGAATCCATCCGGTGGATCAGCGCTACACCGTGGGTTTCGACGGGCGCGCGGTCATCAAGCGCTCGGATTTCGGCATCAACGCCTACCTGCCGCAGCTCGGCGACGAGGTGAGCCTGCGCGTCGAGGGCGAGTTCAAGGCCGCGCCCTGACGGACCGCCGGCCCCTCCCCGTTATCCCGCGCGCGCGACCGATCCGGGGATGTCGGGGCGGTCGGCCCGCCGGCACCCTGCACGAGCGGAGGTCCCGCCCTGCCAAGCCCGGCGCTCTGGAACGGCGGCTTTGGGTCCGGATCGAGAGGCGAGGCGACGGGTGACGCCCCGCCGCCAGGGGTGTAGTCAGCCGCCGTCGCGGCGCCGCGGCGGGACGCTGGCCTCCCCGGACCACCCGTCTCCCGCGCAGCGCCCGGCATCGTCCCGAGCGGGGCGGGCGCGTCACCGCGCCGATCGATTCCAACCCTGGAGGTCAGAGCCGTGCGGCGTGTCGGTGTCCCCACTCTTGCCCTGACGCTGAGCCTCGCGGGGACGGCCGCCGCGCAGGTTCCGGCCAGTCCGGCCGCCCCGTCGTCGCCGCTGGACAATTACGCGTCCGCGGCGGCCACAACGATCATCGCCGAGCAGGCCTGTCCGGGCGTGCAGGTCCGGGCCGGCCAGCTGACGACGCTCCGCCTCGCGGCCCGGGTCAATGCCGGCCAGGAGGCAATGCTGGAGGAGAAGCTGCGGACCCGCGCCACGCAGGTGCGCCAGCAGCTCGCCGCCGACGGCCGGGAGACCTGGTGCGCGCAGGCGCTCGCCGCCTTCGGCCCGGAGGGCAGCGTCGCGAAGGGCATCCTGGCGACCGGCGCGCCGATCCGCTGACACCGTCCCGCGAGCCGCCGCGGATTGACACGACGGCGTCGCGCCCGTAGTGACCCCGCATGGCGCGCGGCCTCAGCTGGGGTCCGCGCGTTTCGCGTTGTCCGGGCCGAACGCCCGCGCAATGACTTCAAACAAGAAGCCGGTCCAGGGGCAGCCGCCCCGGAGGCCGTTCGAGAACACGAGAGAACGATGTTCGCAGTCATCAAGACGGGCGGTAAGCAGTACCGCGTCGCCGCCAACGACACCATCACCATCGCCTCCCTGGCGGGCGAGGCCGGCGAGGCCGTGACCTTCGGCGAGGTCCTCCTGTTCGCCGACGGCGCGGGCGCGACCCAGGTCGGCGCCCCGACCCTGTCGGGCATCAGCGTCACGGGCGAGATCGTGCGTCACGGCCGCGACAAGAAGGTCATCGCCTTCAAGAAGCGCCGCCGGCAGAACTCCCGCCGCAAGCGCGGCCATCGCCAGGACCACACGGTCGTGCGCATCACCGGCATTTCGGCCTGACGCACGCCAGACGCTGGGCGCGTACGGTCCCTGAGGGATCGATCCGCGACCGCATCCAAGCCACTCAGAATTCGGAGCTCATCCCATGGCACACAAAAAGGCTGGCGGCTCGTCCCGCAACGGTCGCGACTCGGAAGGCCGGCGCCTCGGCGTCAAGAAGTTCGGCTCGGAGGCCGTGATTCCGGGCAACATCATCGTGCGTCAGCGCGGCACCAAATGGCATCCCGGCGCCAATGTCGGCATGGGCAAGGACCACACGATCTTCGCGCTGGTACCGGGCCATGTCCGCTTCGAGACGCGCCGCGGGCGCGCCTTCGTAGGTGTTACCCCGCTGGCCGAGGCCGCGGAATAAGAGGCGGGCGCCCAGAGTGGCGAAGCTGGCGTCCCGCCCGGTGTCCCACACCGGACCGGAGACGTCGTTGCCGAGCCCCTGACGGGCCGGGTCGGACGGAACACCGGGGAGGATGGGGCGCCATCCTCCCCTTCGTCGTCTTGAGGCGGTGTCCCGGAGCCGGGATCGCCGCCCTGCGAGGGCACGATGTTCCCCGATCTGACCCGTGATGACGTTTTCCGGATCGAGACGCGGCGGCTGTGGCTGCGCTGGCCGACCGCCAAGGACAGGGACGCGATCCTGAAGCTGGCCGGCGACCCGTCGGTCTCCGCGATGCTGGCGCGGGTGCCGCACCCGCTCGCCGCCCCCGCGGTGGACGCGTTCCTGCTGCAGGCGCGGTCGCAGAACGCCGCCGGGACGGCCCTCACGCTCGCCCTCGCGCCGCGTGCGGCGCCCGGCAGCCTCGTCGGCGTCATCAGCATCGAGGGTCGGGCCGGCGCGCCGCCGGAGCTCGGCTACTGGCTGGGGCGGCCCTACTGGGGCAGCGGCCTGATGGCAGAGGCCGTGACGGCCCTGTGCCACGCCTTCTTCGCCTATACCGGCGGGACGGAACTCGCCGCGTCGGCCCGCACGGTCAACCCGGCGTCCCGGCGCGTCCTGGAGGCGTGCGGCTTCCTGCCGGCCGGCAGCGCGATCATGCCCTTCCCGGCGCGCGGCGCGGATCTGCCGGTGGATCTCTACCGCCTCGACCGGCGGCGGTGGCAGGGATCGTCGTCGGAGCCGGCGATGACCGAGGCCGCCTGAGGCGGCCCCGCGGCGCCGGGGCTGGCCGGCGGCCGTTGACAGGGTGATGGTGCGGGTCGCGGATCCGCGCCCGACAAAGGATTCAGGTCGTGAAATTTCTCGACGAAGCCAAGGTCTATGTCCGCTCCGGCGATGGCGGTCCCGGCTGCGTCTCGTTCCGGCGGGAGAAGTTCATCGAGTTCGGCGGACCGAACGGCGGCGACGGCGGCCGCGGCGGCGATGTCTGGGTGGAGTGCGTCGAGGGTCTCAACACCCTGATCGACTACCGCTACCAGCAGCACTTCAAGGCCAGGAAGGGCGAGCACGGCATGGGCTCGAACTGCCACGGAGCCAACGGCGCCGACACGGTTCTGAAGGTCCCGGCCGGCACGCAGATCTTCTCCGAGGACGGCGAGACGCTGCTCGCCGACCTGACCGAGGTCGGCCAGAAGATCCGCCTCGCCAAGGGCGGCAACGGCGGCTTCGGCAACGCCTACTTCACGACCTCCACGAACCGCGCGCCGAAGCACGCCAATCCCGGCCAGGAAGGCCAGGAGATGTGGATCTGGCTGCGGCTCAAGCTGATCGCCGATGCCGGCCTCGTCGGCCTCCCCAACGCCGGCAAGTCGACCTTCCTGGCGAGCGTCACCGCGGCGAAGCCGAAGATCGCCGACTACCCGTTCACGACCCTGCATCCGGGCCTCGGCGTGGTGCGGTCGGACGGGCGCGAGTTCGTGCTCGCCGACATCCCGGGCCTGATCGAGGGCGCGCACGAGGGTGTCGGCCTCGGCGACAAGTTCCTCGCCCATGTCGAGCGCTGCCGGGTGCTGCTGCACCTCGTCGACGGCACGAGCGAGCATGCCGGCAAGACCTACAAGCTGGTGCGCGGCGAGATCGAGGCCTACGGCAACGGGCTCGCGGAGAAGCCCGAGATCGTGGCGCTCTCGAAGGCCGACGCCCTCGACGCGGACACGCTCAAGAGCCAGGTGGCCAAGCTGAAGCGCGCCGCCGGCCGCGCGCCGCTGGTCCTGTCCTCGGCCAGCCGGAAGGGCGTCCCCGAGGCGCTGCGGGCGCTCCAGGCCGAGATCGATGCCAGCGCCGAGGCCGAGCGGAAGCCGGTGGCCGCCTGGCAGCCGTAGAACCTTCTTCGCAGAGCGCGGCGGCGGTGACCGACAGGGGCGGTCGTGCGCCCCTGTCGGTCCGGCCGGGATGTCGTCTCAGCCCTGCTTCAGCTTCGTGATCGTGTCTGCCGGGACGCCGGCGAAGTTGTTGGCGAGGAGGTAGTTCGGGCTCGCCCTGATCCAGGCGTCGAGGTCGATCTCCTCGAATCTGCCGTTGTCCCAGGTCTGGACGATCTCCAGATCCTCGTCGCCGACATTCTTGATCGCGTGGCCGAAGCCCATCGGGATGTAGGCCACGTCGCCGGGCGAGAACTCCGCGACCTTGCCGCGGCCACCCGAGCCGAACAGCGCCACCTGGCCCTTGCCCTTCAGGTAATAGTGCCACTCGTTGGCGTTCACGTTCCAGTGGAACTTGCGCATCTGGCCCGCTCGGATCGTCATCACGCCGCCGGACATCGACTTCGAGACCGGCCACTCGTCGACCGTCGCCAGCCGGAAGGTGCCGCCGTCGAAGTCGCGCACCGCCCGCGGGTCCTTCAGCAGCCGGAACTTGTGCGTCGACTCCTTGGGCCAGGGCGCGTCGAGGGCCTGCGAGATCGGGATCACCGGGCCGGCCTGGATGTAGGCCTCCCCCTTCGGGAAGGCGTTGAGGGCTTCCTTCGGCAGGCCGAAATCCAGCGCCAGCATGTCCTTCGGCGACACGTCGATCCAGTCGGTGATCGAGAAGGTGCCGTGCTCCGAGAAGGCGCCGTTGTCGAACGACAGGATGAAGTGGCAGGGCTTGTCGCCGATCGTCTGGATCGAGTGGCCGTGGCCCTTCGGGAAGAACCACAGGTCGCCCGGCTCGTAGTTGTTGATCTCGCTCGCCCCCGAGGGATCGAGCACCACGGTCTGGCAGCGGCCGTCGATCACGTAGGCCCACTCGGCCGCGATCGCGTGCCAGTGCAGCTCGCGCGACGCGCCGGGATCGAGGAACATGTGCACGCCCGCGATCCCCTTGCTGATCGGGAACTGGTGGACGGTCGCCTCCTTGGCCCAGCCGCCCGACGTGATCTTCGGGACGTTGCCGTCGAGGGAGAAGCGGAAGTCCGGCATGGCGCCGACATCCTTCGGGTCGTGGTAGGCGACCGGAGCGCCGGGAGGCAGCTGCTGAACGTCCCGGCCGAAGCCGCCCGCCCCCGGCGCGCCGTGATCGGTCGCGGCGGCGGCGGCCGCCTGGGTGAGGGCGACGAGACCGCCGGCGCCGAGGGCGGCGGTGCCGAGAAACGCGCGTCGATTCGCGTCCATCTTGATTGTGTCCTGTGTGCTGAAAGCGCGCGCGGTCGGGCTCGGTGCGGTGACCGGCGGGCCGCCGCGCTGCCGCGCCGCAATATCGATATTTGGCATGCCACATCCTCAAGACCGCGTGAGGGAGGAGGAGGCTCTCACGAACGTGTGGTACCCGTGCCCTTCCCGCTCCGAACGCGCGCTTCGGACGACTCGCGCGCGCGTTCCGAGCCATGTCTTCGAGTGTCTGTTCAAAAGACGGCTCTTGGTTCACACCCGCCGCGAAGGCGCGTTCCCGCAAGAATCATGATCCCTGCCCTCGAAGAATTCCGCCGTGTGGTCATCAAGGTCGGCTCGGCCCTGCTGGTCGATCGCAGTGCCGGCCGCCTGCGCCATGCCTGGCTCGCGGCGCTGGCCGAGGACATCGCGGAACTGCACGGGCGCGGCGTCGACGTGCTGGTCGTCTCATCCGGCAGCATCGCCCTTGGCCGGACGGTGCTCGGCCTGCCCCCCGGCGTCCTGCGCCTGGAGGAGAGCCAGGGCGCGGCCTCGGTCGGACAGATAACCCTCGCCCGCCACTGGGCCGAGGCGCTGGGCCACCACGGCATCGTCGCCGGGCAGATCCTCGTGACGCCGCAGGATACAGAGGAGCGCCGCCGCTACCTCAACGCCCGCGCCACCGTGCTGAAGCTCCTGGAGATGCGCGCCGTCCCGGTCGTGAACGAGAACGACACGGTGGCGACCTCGGAGATTCGCTACGGCGACAACGACCGGCTCGCCGCCCGGGTGGCCACCATGATCGATGCCGACGTGCTGGTGCTGTTCTCCGACATCGACGGTCTCTACACCGCACCGCCCCAGAGCGATCCGCAGGCCCGCCACCTCGCCGTGGTCGAGCGGATCACCCCGGAGATCGAGGCCATGGCCGGCGGACCGGCCTCCGAGCTGTCGCGGGGCGGCATGCGCACCAAGGTCGAGGCCGCCAAGATCGCGGCCGCGGGCGGCACGCATCTGGTCATCGCGGACGGACGCGGCAAGAATCCGCTCAAGGCCGTGCGGGACGGCGCGCGGTGCACGTGGTTCCTCTCGGGCTCCACCCCCACGGCCGCCCGCAAGACATGGATCGCCGGGTCCCTGGAACCGCGCGGCACGCTGACGATCGACGCCGGGGCCGAGCAGGCCCTCCGGAGCGGCGCCAGCCTCCTGCCGGTGGGCGTGCGGGCGATCGAAGGCAGCTTCTCGCGCGGCGACGCCGTCATGATCCGAGATCCGGAAGGCCGGATCCTCGGCCGCGGGCTCGTGGCCTACGACAGCGACGAGGCCGCGCTGATCATCGGTCATCCGAGTGCGCGCATTCCGGAGCTGCTCAATTATCCCGGGCGCGCCTGGATGGTGCATCGCGATGATTTAGCGCTGTTCTAGAACTCGCCGAGACAAGCTAATCTATTTACGATTTCCCGTCTCGATTATCGTCCTCCTTCTCGGCTCGGGACTCTTGTCGGGACGGCGCCCGATGTGCAAATACGGCGCTTTCCCCCGTCCAGGCCGCGCGCGCGGTCATCGACAACCGAGGACGCCAGCGTGCCCGTCCTGAATCTGAGATCGGACCTCGCCGAGGCCGACGCTCTGCCGGAGCAGATGGCGGCGATCGGCCGTCGCGCCCGGGCGGCGGCGCGGCGCATGGCGCTGGCCTCGGCGCGGACCAAGGACGTGGCGCTCAAGCTGATCGCCGAGCGGATCCGGGCGAGCCGCGACGAGATCCTGAGCGAGAACGCGCGGGACGTGGCCGCGGCCCGGAGTGCGGGCCAGACGGCCGCTCTGATCGACCGTCTCACCCTCGACCCCGGGCGCCTCGCCGCCATCGCGGACGCCGTCGAGAAGGTCGGGTCGCTGGCAGATCCCGTCGGGCGCCAGCTGGCCGCGATCGAGCGGCCGAACGGCCTGCTGATCGAGCGCATCGCCGTGCCGCTCGGCGTCGTCGGCGTGATCTTCGAGGCGCGCCCGAACGTGACGGCGGATGCCGGCGCGCTCTGCCTCAAGGCCGGAAACGCCGCGATCCTCCGGGCGGGTTCGGACAGTCATCGCAGCGCCATGGCGATCGCGAAGGCCATGAGCCGCGGGCTCGCCGATGCCGGCCTGCCGGAGGACGCGATCCAGCTGGTTCCGACTCGCGACCGCGCGGCGGTCGGGCTGATGCTCGCCGGCCTCGACGGCTGCGTCGACGTGATCGTCCCGCGGGGCGGCCGCGGCCTCGTCGAGCGCGTCCAGGCCGAGGCGCGCGTGCCAGTTTTCGCCCACCTCGACGGCATCAACCATGTCTACGTCGCCGCGGCGGCGGATCTCGACATGGCCCGCACGGTGCTGCTCAACAGCAAGATGCGCCGGACCAGCGTCTGCGGCGCTGCCGAGACCCTGCTGGTCGATCGCGCCTGCGCCGGGACGCATCTCGCGCCCCTGGTCCGGGCCCTGCTCGACGCCGGGTGCGCGGTCCGCGGCGACGCCGCGACGCGCGCCGTCGATCCGCGGGTGACGGCCGCCTCCGAGGAGGATTGGCACACGGAGTATCTCGACGCGATCATCGCGGTGCGGGTGGTCGACGGGATCGCGGCCGCCATCGAGCACATCGAGACCTATGGGTCGCACCACACCGACGCGATCATCACCGAGAACGATGCCGAGGCGGCGCGTTTCCTTGCCGAGGTCGATTCGGCGATCGTCACCCACAACGCGTCCACGCAGTTCGCCGACGGCGGCGAGTTCGGCTTCGGTGCCGAGATCGGCATCGCCACGGGGCGGATGCACGCGCGCGGGCCGGTGGGCGTCGAGCAGCTGACCACTTTCAAGTACCGGGTCCACGGCAACGGCCAGATCCGCCCGTGATCCGCGCTGAAGGTTCGGCGTGCGGCTGACCCTGCCGCCGAGCGCCCCCGGCATGCGGATCGGCCTCTACGGCGGGTCCTTCAATCCCGCCCATCTGGGCCACCGGCACGTGACACTCTCGGCACTGCGTCGGCTCGACCTCGATCGAGTCTGGTGGCTGGTGAGCCCCGGTAATCCGCTCAAGAGCCGAAGCGCCCTCCCCTCGGTCGAGGCGCGGTGCGCCCAGGCCCGCGAGGTCGCGCGACACCCGCGGATCGCCGTGACCGGGATCGAGTCGGCTCTCGGCGTCCGCTTCACGGTCCAGACGCTGCGCTTCCTCACGCGTCGCTGCCCCGGGGTTCACTTCGTCTGGATCATGGGGGCCGATTCCCTCGGTACCTTCCATCGCTGGAAGGGCTTTGCCGAGATCGCGCGACTCGTGCCGATCGCCGTCGTCGACCGGCCCGGCTTCACGATGACGCCACTGAGCGCCCGGGCCGCGCGCCGCCTTGCCCCTGCCCGGATCCCGGAATCGGCCGCGCCGACCCTCGCGCTGCGGCCGCCGCCGGCCTGGATGTTCCTGCACGGACCCCGCTCGACCCTGTCATCCACGCAGATCCGCGCGAGCGTGGGGCCAAGGACGTCGCAACCCTCACCTGCGCGGTTGCATTCGACGCCCGATACCGCCAATTTCACCTGATCCCGCAAGGCCCGACGTCGCCGCGCGGCAGAACGAGGAACCAGGACTCTGCCCGAGACCAGTCGCACGGAGACGATCCGCACCCCCGTCCAGGCCCCGGCCGAAGCCGGTCAGGCGCGCTCGGACGACCTGAAGGCCCTTGCGCTCGAATGCCTCGACGACATGAAGGCCGAGGAGACGATCGCGATCGATCTCGCCGGCAAGACGTCGCTCGCCGATACGATGATCATCTCATCCGGGCGGTCGCAGCGGCATGTCGGTTCGATCGCCGACAAGATCATCCAGGAGATGAAGAACCGCGGCTTCGGCAATGCCCGCGTCGAGGGTCTTCCGGCCTGCGACTGGGTGCTGATCGATGCCGGCGACGTGCTCGTGCACATCTTCCGCCCCGAGGTTCGCGGCTTCTACAATCTCGAGAAGATGTGGGGTGCGGACCGCCCCGTCGGGATCGCCGCCGGCTAGACCGGGCCGAGATCGGTGCGCCTGATCCTGGCCGCAGTCGGACGTCTGAAGGCCGGGCCGGAGCGCGAACTCGCTTCACGATATCGCGACCGCGCCGCGCAGCTCGGCCGCGGACTCGGCTTCCCGTCCTGCGACTTCGTCGAGATCCCGGAGTCGCGCGCCCGCCGCGCGCCGGATCGCTGCGCCGAGGAGGCGACGGCGCTCGCAGCCCATCTGCCCGCCGGCGGCGTTCTCGTCGCCTATGACGAGCGCGGACGGGCGGATCTCGGCAGCGAGGCACTGGCCGAGCGCGTCGCCGGCTGGCGCGACGCCACCCGACCGGCGCTCGTGGTGACGATCGGCGGGCCGGACGGACTGGACGCCTCAATTCGGACGCGCGCGGAGTTGATCCTGTCGTTCGGGGCCGCCACCCTCCCCCACGGACTCGTTCGCGTGCTCGCCCTCGAACAACTCTATCGCAGCCTCACCATCCTGGCCGGTCACCCGTACCATCGCGGTGAGGCGGGCTGAACGAGCGTGGCGATGTCCGAGACCGAGGCCGCGTTCTGGCCGCTGCCGCGACGCGCACGCACGGGACTCGCCGTGCTGGCGCTGCTGTCGTTCAGCGCGGCCCCGCGGGCCGAGGTCCCGCAGCCTACGGATCCCGGAGCCATTCAGCGAGCCAACGAGGAGCGGGAGCGCCGAGCCGAGAACCTGAAGCGCGTGCAGGATGCCCTGGCCGCGAGCGCCGGGCAGCGCGCGCAGTTCGAGGCCGAGATCGCGGCGATCGGATCCGACCGCGCGAAACTGGACGCCGCTCTCCTCGACGCGAGCCGGCAGGCGCAGGCGACGGAAGATCGCCTGAGTCGCCTGGAGGAGCGCCTGAAGGCGATGAGCGAGAGTGAGGCCGCGATCCGGCACTCGCTGCAGGGTCGGCGCGGCATCGTCGCCGAGATCCTGGCGGCGCTCCAGCGCATGGGTCGCCGCCCGCCACCGGCCGTGCTGGTGAGCCCTGAGGACGTACTGGCCGCGATCCGCACCTCGATGTTGCTCGGCGCGGTGGTCCCGGAACTGCGCGGTGAGGTCGACACCCTGGCGGCCGATCTCGCGGAAATGATCAGGCTGCGCGGTTTGATCGCGCAGGACAAGGAAGGCCTCTCGAACGACCTCGCCGGTTGGGCAAAGGAGCAGCAGCGCCTGCAGGCGCTTGTCGCTGCCCGGCGTGCGCGGCAGGCGGAGGTGGAGAGCGGCCTCACGGCCGAACGCCGCCGCGCCACCGAACTGGGCGCGCAGGCCAAGACCCTGAAGGATCTGCTCGACCGAACGGAGGCGGAAGTCGCTGCGGCGAGACGCTCCGCCGAGGAGGCCAAGTCTGCTGCCGAGCGCGAGGCGCGGATCACCCAGGAGCGGTTCGCCGCGGCCGGCTTCCGCGACCCCGCGCGGCTGGCCCCCAAAGTGCATTTCGCCGAGGCGCGGGGCGAAGTGCCGCGGCCGGTGAGCGGTCGCGTCGCACGCGGCTTCAACCAGCCCGATGGCAATGGCGGGACGACCCGCGGCGTTTCGTTCACGACCCGCCCGAAGGCGTCAGTCTCCTCCCCGGCCGACGGGTGGGTGCAGTTCGCCGGGCCGTTTCGGTCCTACGGGCAACTCTTGATCATCAACGCGGGCGACGGCTACTATCTTCTGCTCGCGGGGATGGACCAGATCAGCGTCGAGGTCGGTCAGTTCGTGCTCGCGGGCGAACCGGTCGGCAGCATGGGCGACAAGGGTGCGGGTCCCGGCGGGTCCGAGGGCGACCCCACGCTCTACGTCGAGTTCAAGAAGGACGGCGGCTCCATCGATCCGGAGCCGTGGTGGGCGAAGAGCCCGAACAATACGGTACTTGGCGAGAAGGTTCGCGGCTGATGCGCAAGACTTCCCTGATCATGCTCGGCGCCTTTCTCGGTGCCGGAACGTCCATGGTGGCGACCCAGACCGACTTCCTGTCGGGTCCGCGGGCCGTGGCCGCCTCGGCCGAGACCTACCGCCAACTCAGCCTGTTCGGCGACGTGTTCGAGAAGGTCCGCACCGACTACGTCGAGAAGCCGGACGAGTCGAAGATGATCGAGGCGGCCGTCAACGGCATGCTGACGTCGCTCGACCCGCACTCGAGCTACATGGACGCCAAGGCGTTCCGGGACATGCAGACGACCACCCGCGGTGAGTTCGGCGGGCTCGGCATCGAGGTCACGATGGAGGACGGCCTGATCAAGGTCGTCACGCCGATCGACGACACCCCGGCCGCGAAGGCGGGCCTGCTCGCCAACGACGTCATCACGCAGATCGATGACGATCAGGTCCAGGGCCTCACCCTGAACCAGGCGGTCGACAAGATGCGCGGCCCGGTGAACTCGAGCGTCAAGCTCAAGATCACCCGCAAGGAATCCAAGGATCCGATCGACGTCACGCTCACCCGCGACGTCATCAAGATCAAGCCGGTGCGCTCGAAGGTCGAGGGCGGCGATGTCGCCTATATCCGCCTGACCCAGTTCAACGAGCAGACCTTCGACGGGATGCGCGCCGCCATCGACAAGCTCACGGGCGAGATCGGCGCCGACAAGATCAAGGGCTACATCGTCGATCTGCGCAACAACCCGGGCGGCCTGCTCGACCAGGCCGTGATGGTCTCCGACGCGTTCCTCGATCGCGGCGAGATCGTCTCCACACGCGGCCGCAACCCGGACGAGACCCAGCGCTTCTCCGCGAAGGCCGGCGATCTGACGAAGGGCAAGCCGATCGTGGTGCTCGTCAACGGCGGCTCCGCCTCGGCCTCCGAGATCGTGGCGGGCGCCCTCCAGGATCACAAGCGCGCGACCATCATGGGCACGCGCTCCTTCGGCAAGGGCTCCGTTCAGTCGATCATCCCGCTCGGCGGCTCCGGCGCCCTGCGGCTCACGACGGCGCGCTACTACACGCCGTCGGGCCGCTCGATCCAGGCCAAGGGCATCGAGCCCGACGTCGAGGTCACGCAGGACGTGCCCGACGAGCTGAAGGGCAAGGACGAGACCAAGGGCGAGGCCGGGCTGAAGGGCCACCTGAAGCAGAAGGACACCGACGAGCGTGGCGGATCCTCCGCCTACGTCCCGCCGGATCCGGCCAAGGACAAGCAGCTGATCTCGGCCGTCGACTTCCTCCACGGCATCCAGAAGGGCGCCGCCAACGGAACACCCGCGAACCAGCAGCAGAAGCCGAGCCTGCCGAACTGATCGCTCGGTATCGCTCTCGGGCCTGAAAGGATCCCGTCCGGCTCCCCGCCGGGCGGGATTTCTGTTCTGGAACCGCGCATTAGCGGAACGTTAACCATAGCCGGCCGCAATGGCGTGAGGGATTGAAACCGCGCCGACCGGCCGAGGACCCGCGATCCCGTATCGAGAGCCGCTTGACCGAGTCCACCGACGATATCCTCACGCGCCCCCTCGGGGTGCCGGAGGCGGCGCGGGCGCAGCCCGAAGGCCGGATCGGACGGCTGATCGCTTCTGCCCGCCGGCCCAGGGTCGCGGCCGCGGCGCTCGCGGCCAGCTTCACGGTTGCGGCCGGCCTGGTGCTCGCGCTGGGGGACCCCAGCGGCGGTGAACCGCGCGTCCAGGTGTCGATCACGATGCGCGAACCCGCGGCCCGTCCGGCCGCGCAGGCCCCGGTCGTCCAGCAGCCTCAGGTCCTCACGACGGCGCCGGGAGCGACGCCGCTGCAACGCAGCGCCGAGGAGATCGAGACCGCGTCCGGCGTCACGGTGGTGCGGCCGCCCGGCAGCGGGCCGAGCGAGGCGGTTGTGATCCGGGTACCGCCGCCGAGCGCACCGCGGCTCGCTCAGGCCCCGGATCCGCGGATCAGCGAAGGCGGCCGCCACGGTCTCATGCCGAAGCTCGGCGAAGGACGCGTGCGCGCCCTCGACGTCTATGCCCGGCCCGAGGAGCCCGGCACCGGCCCGCGCATCGCGATCGTGGTGACCGGTCTCGGGGTCGGTCAGGCCGCCACGGCCGGCGCCACCGCGCGCCTGCCCGCCGCCGTGAGCCTCGCCTTTCTGCCCTACGGCGGCGAGGCCGAGCGCGCCGCCGCGCGCGCGCGGGATGCGGGGCACGAGATCTTCCTGCAACTCCCGATGGAGCCCTTCGACTATCCCGACAGCGACCCGGGCCCGCAGACCCTGCTGACCGCGCTGAAGGGGCCGGAGAATGCCGACCGGCTCGCCTGGGCGATGACGCGCTTTCCGGGCTACGTCGGCGTGGTGAACTTCATGGGATCCAAGCTGATGGCGGATGCGGCCTTCGAGCCCGTCCTGCGCGAGATCGGCGCCCGCGGTCTCGGGTTTCTCGACGACGGCACGGCTCCCAAGTCCGCGGCAGCGCCCGCCAACAAGGGCAAGACGCCGGTCGCTCGCGCCGAGATCGTCCTCGACGCCACGCCGCGCGCCGACGCGATCGACGCCGCGCTCGCCCAGGCGGAGGCCCGGGCTCGCGCCAACGGCTTCGCCCTGGTCTCGGCGACCGGGACGCCGCTCAGCGTCGACCGGATCGCGCGCTGGTCGAAGGAGATCGACGCCCGCGGCCTGCGCCTCGTGCCGGCGAGCGTGGCGCTGCGCGGTGTCCGCGACAAGCGGGTCTCCACGGCCGATTGAGCGTGTGCGTGTCCAAGGTCAGCGCAAGTAGATCCAGCCCGACCCGAGCCGGGGAAGACTTGATCGACATTGCCGCCCTGCCCACCCCTGACCTATGGTCGCCGCGATGGTAACGGATTCGGACCCGGGCACCGCCCTGCCCTACCGCCCCTGCGTGGGCATCGCCCTGATCGCGCCGTCCGGCGGCGTCTTCGTCGGGCGGCGCAGCAAGGATGCGGGCCCCGAACACGTTGCCGGTCCGCACATGTGGCAGATGCCGCAGGGCGGCATCGATCCCGGCGAGGACGCGGAGGCCGCCGCGCGCCGCGAGCTCTACGAGGAAACCAACGTTCCGCCGGAGGCCGTGAAGCTCCTCGCCGAGATCCCGGACTGGCTCCCCTACGACCTGCCGCCCGCGGTGATGAAGCAGGCCTGGAAGGGCCGCTACCGCGGCCAGACGCAGAAATGGTTCGCCTACGGCTTCCTCGGGAGCGAGGACCTGATCGACGTGCTCCGTCCCGGCGGTGGCGCTCACAAGGCGGAGTTCGACGCCTGGCGCTGGGCGCAGTTCGCCGAGCTTCCCGACCTGATCGTCCCCTTCAAGCGCCCGGTCTACGAGCGTGTCGTCGCGGCCTTCTCCGGCCTCGATCGATGGGCGGCGCGGTCATGACCGCCCGGACGGGGCGCTGAGGCCGTGCGCTGGCTCGCGGTCCCGGTCGCCCTCGCCCTGGCATGGCTCGCCTTCACGATGAGCCCGCTCTGGTCGCTCTACGACCTCGCGCAGGCGGTGCGCCGGCACGATGCCGCCTATGTCGAGAGCCACGTGAACTTCCGGACGCTGCGCCTGTCGCTGGTCCGGCAGATCACCGCCGCGATGCGCATCGCGTCCGAGACCGATCCCGACCTGGAACCCCGCGACCGCCAGCGTCTGAACGACGCCGCCTACGGCCTCGCCCTGGCGCTCGCCGAGACCATGGTCACGCCGGAGACGGTGATAGATCTGCTGGCCAATGGCTGGCCCGACAAGCTCGATCTGGAGCGGCCGGCGGGCACCCGGCCGGAGGGTCTCGCGATCCGCAGCCTCGGGCGGCTGATGCCCTATTACGCGGCTTTGGAGATGCGCGGCTTCCGCGCGGTCGTCATCCCGATCCCTCCGGAAGGCCCGCGCGCCGAGCGCACGCGGATCAGGCTGCGGCTGCGCGGACTGAGCTGGCGCCTCGTGGATATCGAGATGGCCGACATGCTGCGCGAGCAGATCGCCGCCAAGCTCGGCCGCGCGCTGGCGCGCGCCAAGATCGGGGCCAGCGCCGGCGAGGAGCGCTGACAGACATCGCGCTGCCGACCCGCCCGCGTGTCGCTACTTCGCCTTCGGGGCGCCGGACGCGTCCTTGGGCTCGCGCGCCTCGATCAGATCCTCGGCCTTCTCCTCGTCGGTATCGCCGCTCTGCTCGATGGTCTTACCCGGATTGGCGAGCAGCGAACGCACGATCCCGAGCAGGACCTCGCACTCGCCGGGAAACTTGTAGGTCTCGAGGACGATCGCGGCGTCGCGCAGGGTGCGCAGATCGCGCACCAACTGGGCGTTGGCGTCCTCGCGCAGCTCGCTCTTCTTGGCGATCGCCTCCTCGATCTGCGCGCCCTTCACGTCGCAGGCGGCCCGGGCCGGCGATGCAGCGACCGCGGCGACGAGCGCGAGGCCGATTGCGGGAAGAGAGCGCCACATGGCGAGTATCCTCGGAGGTCTGGTTCAGAGGGTGTGAAGGGGCGCGGTGCGCAGGACATCCTGCGTCAGCGCAACGAGCTGGCTCGGACGATAAGGCTTCGGCACGAAGACCGAGCCCGGAACCGCCTCGCAGGCGGTCAGCGAGCCCCGCCCGCCGGAGGTGTAGACGACCGGGAGATCGGGCGAGAGCCGTCGGGCGCACCGGGCGAGCGACAGGCCGTCCGTGTTGCGGGCCAGATCGATATCGGTGAAGAGCAGGTCGACGCTCTCCCGCGCCAGGATCGCCTCGGCCTCCCAGGCATCCGCGGCGGTGAGCACCCGGTACCCCTCGTCGAGAAGCGCCTCGGCGGCCAGCTCGCACACGGTCGGCTCGTCCTCGACGACGAGGATCGTGGCGGCGCCCCGGTCCGGGAGGGGCAGGGTCGGGCAGACGAAAGCGGCGGCGAACGGAACCATGACGCAACTCCCACTCACCCGGCGGGGGCACGGTGTCCCCGAGCCGGATCGTTGGGGCAACGACCCCTTCCGACGCGGCGTTCACCGTGTTTGCATCGAATTGCTCGGGTTTGGTGAGCGGCGCGTTAACCGCGGCCCGGCGTCCATGAACGAAGGCGCCGGAATGGTTAACGCAACGTTACTGCCTTGCGGCGGCGAGTCGGAAACGTGAGACGCCCCTGGCAGCTGGGCGTGGGCCTGCTCCTCACGGCGCTGGCCGGCTACGTCGACGCCCTCGGCTTCGTGCGCCTCGGCGGGCTCTACACGTCCTTCATGAGCGGCAACACCACGCAGCTGGCGGTTCTCGGTGCCCAGGTCGAGCTGCACCGCATGGTCCTCCCCGCGATCTTGATCGTCGCCTTCCTGACGGGGTCGGTTCTCGGCAGCGGTCTGGCGATTCTCGTGCCGCCGCGGTGGGCCACGCCCGCGGTGCTCGCCTACGAGGCCCTCCTGATCCTCGCCGGCCTGGGCCTCGGCCTCCAATCGCCCGAACTAGGCCTCGCCGCCTTCTTCGTCGCCGTGGCGATGGGGTCTCAGAACGCGGTCCTGGCGCAGGTGACCGGTTTTCGGGCCGGAACGACCTTCGTGACCGGCGCACTGTTCAGCCTCGGCCAGAAGATCGCGCAGGCTCTCACCCGCACCGGCGATCCGCTGGGATGGCTCGGCGACGCCGTGGTCTGGATGTCGCTGCTGTGCGGCGCCTATCTGGGCGCGCATGCCTACCAGCAATTCGGCCTGTTCGCGCTGATCGCCCCCGCGGCGATCTCGGGCGGCCTGGCGTTGATTACCGCGTTCCTGGTCTTGCGCACCGCGCCGCCGGCCGCAAAGGTCCCTTCGACATGAGCAGCCCCGTCAGCAATCCGTCCCTCACCAGTCACGTCGCCGCGCTGGAGCCCGGCGACCACGTGCTCGCCACCCATTTCCTGAAGGATGTGCCGGCCCTGGCGCTCAGCGACGGCACGGTCGCGCTGGTGCGGGAGGACGGGATCTCCCGTGTCGCCGCCCATCCCGATAGCGGGATCCTCGTCGCCGCCGGCGGCGTCGACCGGCTGCTCACGGGGGGCGACGACGGGCGCGTGGTGGCGATCCGCGCCGACGGCACGATGGAGCAGCTCGGTCTGGCCAAAGGCGGTGCCTGGATCGACGCGCTGGCCGCCCATCCCGACGGCGCCGTGGCGTGGTCGGCCGGCCGCGCTGTCGTCGCCCGGGACGCCAAAGGCCGCGAGAAGACCTTCGAGGCGCCGTCATCGGCACGCGGACTCGTCTTCGCGCCCAAGGGCTATCGGCTCGGCATCGCCCATTACAACGGTGTCAGCCTCTGGTACCCGAACCTGGAGACGCCCGCCGAGGTGGTCACCTGGAAAGGCTCGCATATCGACGTGACGTGGTCGCCGGACGGGCGTTTCGTGGTGTCGACCATGCAGGAGAACAGCCTCCATGGCTGGCGCCTGCAGCCGGACCGCGGCCACATGCGGATGTCGGGCTATCCCGGCAAGGTCCGCTCGATGTCCTGGTCATTCGACGGGAACTGGCTGGCTACCAGCGGGGCCGAGGCGGCGATCGTGTGGCCCTTCGATTCCAAGGAGGGTCCGACCGGCAAGGCCCCACGGGAATGCGGCGTCCGCCCGGCCCGCGTTTCTCGCGTGGCATTCCATCCGAAGGCACCTGTGCTGGCCATGGGCTACGAGGACGGCTGCATCCTGCTCGTCCGGTTCACCGATGCGGCCGAGCTGCTCGTGCGTCCGGCGGTCCAAGGCAGCGGCGTGACGTCCCTCGCCTGGGACGGACGCGGCGGCCGCCTGCTGTTCGGCTGCGCCGACGGCAAGGCGGGCCTTCTGACGCTGCCGGGCTAAGGTTCGAGAGCGTCGTACCGTGACACCCGCGGCTGGAACCGCGGCCGCCCGCATGCTCTTTGTCGGGGGTCGATTCCCGCGCCGGAGACCTGACGTGTTTCGCGTATTCCGCACCTTCGGCCTCGCCCTCGGGCTGCTCGGCGGCGTGGTCGCCGCGCAGGCTCCCGAATTCGCGCAGCAATACGCGCAGCGCCTCGGGGGCGCGGCGGACGAGTTGCGTCGGCAGGTGGCGGTCCTCGAATCCGACGCGCAGGCCTCCGGCACGACGCGCGAGGGCGCCGTCGACCGGCTGCGCACCAACCCGGACCAGCTGGTCGCCCGCCGCGGCGAGGCCGCCCGGGCCGACATCGCCCGTCTCGCTCGGTTGAGCGCCCAGCAGCAGGCCCTGAGCGCGGCCTCCAGCCCGCTGGGGCGCGTGGTGGCGATGCTGCGCGATCCCGACGTGCCGGTGGCTGAAGCCGCCTATCACGACTTCAGCCCAGCCGTCCCCACGACCGCCGACGGGCTCGCCGCCGGCCTGATCGGGTTCTTCGTGGCATGGGGCGGCTGGCGCGTCGCTTCGGATTTCGGCAGGCGGGCCCTCCGCCGGCGCCCGCGGGAGACCGCGACCGTGGCTTGAGTGCGGTTCGCGCAGTTCGCGCGGGCGAGACTGTGGCGCAACGTCTACAGCGGCTTGCGCGAGCCTTGCGTATCGAGCAGGGATCCGGCCGTCCCGGTCCGGGAGAAGGCGCAAGATGCCGCGCGCGTCGAACTCCACCACCATCGATCCGGCGCTCGACGCCGCCGCGCTGCTGCGGCGTATCGGCTTCTTCGGCCTGTTCGTCGTTCTTCCCGTCCTGGCGCAGGTCGCCCGGCGCGCCTCGGTGATCCTCGCGCCCATCGCCGTGATCCTCCTGATCATCGCCAGCGTCATCGACCGACGGCAGCGTCCGGTGCGCCCGGCGACCTTCCGCCTCCTGACCGCGCCAGCCTTCCTGGCGGGCATGCTGGTCGTTCTGTGGTCGGCCCTGTCGCTGACTTGGACGCCTTTCCTCGGGCCAGCCCTGGAGCGGCTGGCCAATCTCGGCGCAACGATCGGCCTCGCCCTGCTGGGCTATCTGGCGCTCCCGGACAGGATGCGGTCGGCGAACCTCTACCTCCTCCCGCTCGGCATCGTGGCGGGCGCGATCGTGGCGATCATGCTCGGAGTGTTCGGTGCCCACATTGCGCCGTCCGGCGTCGAGGACGACGGCGCCCTCGATCGCGGCCTCGTCCTGCTCATCCTGCTGCTCTGGCCGGCCCTCGCGTGGCTGCGGTCCCGCCGGCGCGACCGGGAGGCGCTCGGCCTCGCGCTGCTGGTCGCCCTCGCCCTGACCGTGCAGCCGGATGGCACCCAGATCGCCGCCCTGTCGGTCGGCGCCGTCGCCTTCGCGGTGACGAGCTTCCGGCCGCGGCTCGGGGTGATGCTCACCGCCACCCTCTCCGCAGCCCTGCTCGCGGCGGCGCCGCTGCTGCCCTTCCTGGCGCGGCCGGTGGGCGCCGCGCTCCTCGGGCCGGTCGCGCCCTCGGTGCTGTCGCTGAAGAGCTGGCAGAAGGTGGTGACCTCCGACCCGGTGCGGCTGATCACCGGGCACGGATTCGAGACGGCTCTGCGCGGACGACTGGTCGGCCTCCTGCCGGCCAACGCACCGACCACGGCGCTCTTCGAGTTCTGGTACGAACTCGGGATCGTCGGCGCCCTGGCCGCCGCCTTCGCCCTCTACGCCTCGATCCGGCGGGCCGGCCGGGACGGCCCTGCTCTTGTTCCCGGCGCGATGGGCTGCTTCGCGGCCGCTTTCACGGTGGCCTGCCTGAGCGTGGGACTGACCGCCGTCTGGTGGCTGACGACGCTCGCCATCGCGATTGTAGTCTTCGTCGCGGTGGAACGGGGCCAGTTCCGCACCAGCCGCCCGAAGGTCGCCAAGCTGCACCGGCTGCAGACGCGCGCGGAGTAGGCGGTCAGGCGCGCAGGAAGCCGTGCAGGCGGATCCAGGCCAGGAACAGGCCGGGCCACGCCGCTACGGGCGTCCCGGGCGCGCCGAGGCCGAAGCCGTGGCCGCCGCGCTCGAACAGGTGCAGCTCGGCCGGAACCCGCGCCTTCCGCAGCGCCGAGAACATCAGCAGCGGGTGGTCGGCCACGGCGACGGGATCGTCGATCGCCTGGACCAGGAAGGTCGGCGGCGTCTCCGGCCCGACCTGCAGGTCCACCGAGTAGGTCTTCATCTCGTCGGGGGTGACGTCGTCGCCGACCAGGATGCGGCGGGTCGCGGTCCGGTCGAACGGCTTGCGCATGGTGATGACGGGGTAGATCAGACCGGCCAGCGCCGGCCGGATCGGCTGGGCATCGGCGGCGTCGACCCCCGCGTACAGGTCCCGGGCGCTGCCGACCGCGGTCTCGCCCATCAGGTGGCCGCCCGCCGAGAAGCCGAGCACGCCGACCCGCGCCGGATCGATGCCGAACTCCGCGCCGCGCGCCCGGACGAGCCGCAGGGCGCGCTGCGCGTCCTGCCGCGGCGCGTCCGGTCCCGAGCCCGAGCCCTCCGCGGGCAGGCGGTAGACGAGAAGGAAGACGGTGACTCCGGCGGCGTTCAGGACGCGACCGACGGGCACGCCCTCGTTGCCGATCGCGATGAACTCGTAGCCGCCGCCCGCCGCGACGATCATCGCGGCGCCGTTCGGATTGGCCGGCCGCATGACCAGCAGACAGGGTCGGGAGACCCGCGTGATGTCGCCGAAGGTCCCCTCGACGTAGCGGTAGCCGTCCGCGTTCGGCCCGTCGCCGCCGCCCGGCGGCGCGCCGGGCCACAGCTCGATCACCTGCAGATCCGCGCCGGGCAGCGAGCGCGGCAGCGCGCGGACCGACTCGTGCGGGGCGGGCCGCGGTGCCGCCTCCGCGGTGACCTCCGCCCTGGCGCTGGGCAGCCCGAGGACGCTCCCGAGACCGGCGAGCAGGAAACGGCGGTCGAGGCGCAATAGCATCTCCCGGTTGAGGCCGCGCGGAGTCCGCCCCGCGACGAGCCTGAGCTCCCGCGGGAGCCCGGATGCAACGCCCTGGGCAGCGGCGCGGGTTCCGTTGCGGCGCGCCTCAGCCCTTTCGCGCGATGACCGCGACGTAGAAGCCGTCGGTCCCGGTCCGCAGCGGGCTCATCTGGATCCCGTGGGCCGTCTTCCGCACGGCTGCGCGGAGCGAATCCGGCCCCGTTGCCAGAACCTCATCGGCTGGGACGACGTCGAAGCGGCCGCGCCAGCCCGACAGGAGGCCGGCGACGGCCGCGTCGTTCTCCGCCGAGAGCAGCGAGCAGGTGATGTAGACGATCCGGCCGCCGGGCCTGACGAGCCGCGCCGCCCGATCGAGGACCTGGGCCTGCTCGGCGGTTCGCAGCGCGAGGCTCCCGGGCCGCAGCCGCCACTTGGCATCGGGATTCCGGCGCCACGTGCCCGACCCGGTGCAAGGCGCGTCGACCACGACCCGGTCGACCTTGCCGTCGAGATCCTCGAGCATGTCGGCCCGCGCCTTGCCGCTGCGCGGGGTCCGCACCTCGGCCAGCGCACCGGACCGGCGCAGCCGCTCGTGGATTGGCGCGAGCCGGCGCGGGTCACCGTCGGTGGCGATCAGGCGGGCGCCGTTCCCGGTCTCCGCCGCGAGCGCCAGGGTCTTGCCACCGCCACCGGCGCAGAGGTCGACGATGGTCTCGCCGGCGCGGGGCGCGGCCAGCAGCGCGGCGAGCTGCGAGCCCTCGTCCTGGATCTCGTACCAGCCGTCCAGGAACTCCGCCTCGACGTGGAGCGCCGGACCGCGGCCGTCGGCACCGATCGGAACGCGCAGGCCCGCCGGCGCGTGCGGTGTCGGCGCCGCGTCGAAGGCCGCGAGCGCCGGCAGGATCGCGTCGCGGTCGCCGCGCAGGGCGTTCACCCGGATATCGAGGGGCGCCCGCCGCGCCAGCGCCCTCAGCTCCGGGACAAGGTCGTCGCCGAGCGTGCCCGCGAGGTCCGGGAGTACGAAGGCCGGCGCGTCGCCCGCCACCTCGGGCGGCGCGTCCTGCAGCGTCCCCGCGTCGAGGCGCGCGCGCTCGTCGTCGCTGAGGGGGGCCGGCGCGAAGCGCTCTCCCGTGAACAGGGCCGCCACCGAGCCGCCTGCGAGCCCCTGCTGGAGGCGCAGCGTGCCGATCAGGATGGCGCGCGGCGTGTCGGCGCCCATGATCCAGGCCGCCGAAGCCCGGCGCCTCAGGGCGTCGTAGACAAGGCTGGCGATGCCCGCGCGGTCGCCCGAACCGGCGAAGCGGTGGGCGAGACCCCAATCCTTGAGGGCGTCGGCGGCCGGCCGACGGCGCTCGGCGATATCGGTCAGGACTTCGATGGCGGCGGAGCAGCGAGCGGCGGGGGTCAGGGATTGGATCCTTCGGAATGCGTCAACGACGACGTGAAACGGCCACGCTTGGCCCACGATGCCGCCACGTTACGGCCGAGCTTCCTGCACCTTCGCGGCGCAGACCGTGCTGTGGGCGGTCCGCCGTGCGGGCCGCCGCGTGTCGTATGGCATCCGCCCGCCCCGGACCAGACCGGTCCGTCGCCGGGCGCATCCCGGGAGTACCCCAACCCATGACGTCCACCATTCGCGTCGCCCTCGCGGCCCTGGTCACCGCCACGCTCGCGGCCTGTGCGAGCGCGCCCGCCGCCCAACCGGAACTGACGCCGGTGCCGCGTCCGCGGGTCGATGCCAAGACGCAGCTGGAATACGGCAACCCGCCCCCGCCCGGCCGCTACTGAGGCGTCCGCGCGGGGTGCGGCTCAGGCCGCCTCCCGCACCCGGCGGGCCTCGTAGGCCTTGAGGCCGGTATAGACCGCGGTCAGGAGCGGGAACGGCACCTCCGGCGCCAGCCGCCGGCCGCGGGCGATCAGGTCGCCGATCACGTGGTCCGCCTCGATCCGGCCCTTGTTCTCGATGTCGCGCAGCATCGAGGCCGTGAAGGTGGAACCGGCGGAAGTCAGCTGCGCCCGCGCCCGCTCGGCCGCCACGGCGCGCGGCCCGAAGCCGCTGGCCGCCGCCACGGTCGTGCACTCGGCGTGCAGCGCCGCGATCAGGGCGGTGCCCTCGGGTGCCGCCACGATGTCGCCGACCGCGGCGCGCATCAAGGTGGTCGCCCCGGCGAGCGTCGCCAGGAACACCCACTTCTCCCACATCTCCTGCAGGATCACGTCGCTGAGGCGCGGCTGAAACTTCAGGCCGCGCATCAGCGCGTCGACCGCCTCGATCCGCGACGAGCGCGACCCGTCCCGCTCGCCGTAGGTGATGCTGCACAGCTCGCTCATGTGGCGGATCGCGCCGTCCGGCGCGAGCGTCGCGGCGATGGCGCAGGAACCGCCGAGCACGCGTCCGGCGCCGAAACGGGCGTCGAGCACGTCGAGATGCGCCATGCCGTTGAGCACGGGCAGGATCGCGGTGTCCGGTCCCACGGCCGGCGCGAGGTCCGCGACCGCGCTGTCGAGGTCGTAGGCCTTGCAGGACAGCAGGATCAGGTCGAAACGCCCTGCCGCCGCCAGCGTGTCGGCCGTGACGGTGGGCGGATCGGGCAGGTGAAGGTCGCCGAGCGGCGAGCGGACGTTCAGGCCGTCCGCCGCCAGCTTCGCCGCCCGGGCGGGCCGGACCAGGAAGGTCACGTCGGCGCCCGCCTCGGCGAGGCGCGCCCCGTAATAGCCGCCGGTCGCGCCGGCCCCGACGATCAGCGTGCGCATCGGTCCCTCAGGTCCGCGACGGGTAGTTCGGGCTCTCGCGGGTGATCGTCACGTCGTGGACGTGGCTCTCGCGCAGGCCGGCATTGGTGATGCGGATGAACTGCGCCCGCTCCTGGAACTCTGGGATCGTGGCGCCGCCGACGTAGCCCATGGCGGCGCGCAGGCCGCCGGCGAGCTGGTGCAGGACGTTGCCAACCGGACCCTTGTAGGGGACCTGCCCCTCGATGCCCTCCGGCACGAGCTTGTGGGTGTCGCTCACCTCGGCCTGGAAGTAGCGGTCGGCCGAGCCGCGGGCCATGGCACCCACCGAGCCCATGCCGCGGTACGACTTGTAGGATCGGCCCTGGTAGAGGAACACCTCGCCCGGAGCCTCGTCGGTGCCGGCGAGCAGCGAGCCCAGCATCGCCACCGAGGCGCCGGCCGCGATCGCCTTGGCGAGGTCGCCCGAATACTTAATGCCGCCGTCGGCGATGACCGGGATGTCGGCCTCGCCGGCCGCCTCGACGGCCTCCATCAGCGCGGTGAGCTGCGGCACGCCCACGCCCGCCACGATGCGGGTCGTGCAGATCGAGCCCGGGCCGATGCCGACCTTGATGGCGTCGGCGCCGGCATCGATCAGCGCCTTGGCGCCGTCGCGCGTCGCGACGTTACCGGCGATGACCTGCACGGCGTTCGAGAGCTGCTTCACCCGGGCGACGGCGTCGAGCACCTTGATCGAGTGGCCGTGGGCCGTGTCGACCACGATCACGTCGCAGCCGGCATCGATCAGGCGCTCGGCCCGCTCGAAGCCGCTGTCGCCGGTCGTCGTGGCGGCGGCCACGCGCAGGCGGCCCTGCTCGTCCTTGACGGCGTTCGGGTAGGCGACGCGCTTCTCGATGTCCTTGACGGTGATGAGCCCGATGCAGCGGTAATGGTCGTCGACGACCAGCAGCTTCTCGATCCGGAACTGGTGAAGCAGCCGCTTGGCCTCGTCCTGGGTCACGCCCTCGCGGACCGTGATCAGGCGGTCGCGGGTCATCAGCTCGGCGACCGGCTGATTGGAGTTCGTCGCGAAGCGGACGTCGCGGTTGGTCAGGATGCCGACGAGCTTGCCTCGGGAGCCGTTCGGGCCGCGCTCGACCACCGGGATCCCCGAGATCCGGTTGAGCTTCATCACCTCGAAGGCGTCGGCGAGGGTCTCGTCGGGATGGATGGTGATGGGGTTCATCACCATGCCGGACTCGTACTTCTTGACGAGGCGGACCTGCTCGGCCTGCTCCGGCGGCTCGAGGTTGCGGTGGATGACGCCCATGCCGCCGTTGGCCGCCATGGCGATGGCCATCGGCGCCTCGGTGACCGTGTCCATCGCCGAGGCGAGGATCGGCAGGTTGAGCGGGATCGTGCGGGTCAGCCTCGAGGCGACGCTGACCTCGGTCGGCATCACCGAGGAGGCGGCGGGCCGCAGGAGCACGTCGTCGAAGGTGAGGCCCTCGATGATCGATGCGGTTTCTACTCGGGCCATGTGCCAACTTTCCTCGGACGGCAGCGCGTGCGGAGGTCGCGCTGCGAGATCGGGTTGGCAAGTGCCAGTATCACGGGCTCCGCGAAGGCGCCAATGCGCGGTTGATGCGTCGCAACGCGAAAACGCGCATGGCTCGGGGCTTATCCACGCCCGGTCGGCGCGCGTAGCGGCGTCCTGAAAGGACGGCCGCCGTCACAAGCGAGGATCCACCGCCGCAATCGCGGGCGCGGCGGGGACGAAGTTGGCGCGTGCGACCTAGCGCATCGCCGGCGTGGCCGGGCCCTTGTCGGTGTATTCGGGCGGCAGGCCGATATAGTCGCCGAGCATGCCGTCGATGCCCGGAGCGCGGCCGAAGGCCTCGCAATCGGGGTCGAGGGGCGCCTCGCCGAGGGTGGTGATGCGGATCCGGTCCCAGGTCGGCAGCGTGTTGGGGGCCGTGAACGGATCCTCGCCGGTCGCCAGCATGTAGCCGAAATCCTGGCCGAACTCGCCGGCGAGGTCGTAGGCGTCGCTGGCGCGGGAGAAGCGCGGCTGGCTGGTGAAGGAATTGGCCGCTCCGCCCCAGACCATGGCGGCCCGCTGCTCGCGACGCCGGTCCAGCGCCTCGGCCTCAACCGTCAGGCTCCCGAGACCGATCGGAACGCGCGGGATCGGCACGCGCCCGACACCCTCGGCGAAGCTCAGGCCGAGCTGCGACGCGACGGTCACGCCCGCCGAGCCCGCGATGGTCGCGCCGGCACCGAGGAGATCCGTCGGGTCGACGCGCGTGACCTGCGCCCGCACGGTCAGGTCCGCGTCGCGGCCGGTGACGATGTCGTACTTCAGCGACAGGTCGTAGCACAGCGCCCGGTCGGCGGCGTTGGCGACGAGCCGCCGCTCGGCCGCGGTCAGCGGCGCGGCGCCGGCCACGTCGGCGTGGAACGCCGTCGGGATGATGCGCACGGTCCGGGCCTTCGCCAGGGCCGGCCGGTCGACGTAGATCCGCGAGGCCGAGGCGACCTGATCGCTGGACTTCAGCCGGTCATAGCGTGTCAGCGAGCCGCGGTCGTTGAGCAGGACGGTGCCGCAGGCGGCGACCATGGAGAGAAGGGCGACGCCGGCGGCGATCCGCGCCACGGAGCGGACCTTGCTGGGGCTGGGCTGCATCGAAATCCTCGCGCGCCGGCCCCGGGCCGGCTGGAGCGGCCTCACGGACGCGTGATTGAAACTTAGCCATTGGAGCACCCGCAAAAAAGGTGGCTCCGCGCCGCGGCTCAACCTCTGTTGCACGATGGATACATTCACGAAACACGAGGGTGCGAGGTGGCCGCGCTGCCGTGCAACCGCGGCGGCGCGACATGCGTCTGCTGTGTGATGCCTGCGACCGCTCAAAGACCGCTCTGGATCGTCCCCCTGACGGTCGCCACCGCGCTGTTCATGGAGAACACCGACTCCACGGTGATTGCCACGGCGCTCCCGAGCATCGCGGCGAGCCTCCACGAGGACCCGATCGCCCTCAAGCTCGCGCTGACCTCCTATCTGGTCAGCCTCGCGATCTTCATCCCGGTCAGCGGCTGGATGGCCGACCGGTACGGCTCGCGGACCGTGTTTCGCGCGGCGCTCGTCGTGTTCATGGCGGGGTCTCTCGCCTGCGCGGCCGCGAACGGGCTCGCGTGGTTCGTCGCCGCGCGATTCCTGCAGGGCATGGGCGGCGCCATGATGGTTCCGGTCGGACGGCTCGTGGTGCTGCGCAGCGTGCCGAAATCGCAGCTCGTCACCGCGCTCGCCTACCTGACCTTCCCGGCTCTCGTCGGCCCGGTGCTCGGTCCACCTGTCGGCGGCCTGATCACCACGTGGTTCGACTGGCGCTGGATCTTCTTCATCAACCTGCCGATCGGCTGCGCCGGGATCGTGCTGGCGAGCCTCTACTTCGAGGATGTCCGCGAACCGGAGCGGCCGCCCCTCGATCTCCTCGGCTTCGTGCTGCTCGGGACCGGCCTCGCTGCGCTGATGCTCGGCCTCGCCTCCCTGGGCCGCCATCTCCTGCCGGCGGCTGTCTCCTGGGGCTGCCTTGCCGCGGGCGCGGTGCTTCTGCCTCTCTACTGGGCGCATGCCCGACGGGTCGCACACCCGATCGTCCGGCTGGACCTGATGCAGCGGCCGACCTTCCGGGTCGCCGTGCTCGGCGGCAGCCTGTTCCGGATCGGCACCGGGGCGATCCCGTTCCTGCTGCCGCTTATGCTGCAGGTCGGCTTCGGGCTCGACGCCCTGCATTCCGGTCTGATCACCTTCGCGGCGGCGGCCGGCGCGATGTTCGTGAAAACGCTCGGCCCGCGGATCCTGCGCCGCACCGGCTTCCGCGTCCTGATGGTCTGGAACGCCGTGCTCGCCTCGGTTTTCCTGGCGGTGAACGGGTTCTACACGGCGCAGACGTCGCACTGGATCATGGTGATCCTGCTGTTCGTCGGCGGCTGCTCGCGCTCGATCCAGTTCACCTGCGTGAACGCCATCGCGTACGCCGATCTGGAATCGAAGGAGATGAGCGCGGCCACGAGTTTCGCCAGCGTCTGCCAGCAGCTTTCGCTGAGCCTCGGCGTCACGCTGGGTGCGCTGGCGCTCGAGGGAGCCGCCGGGTTCCACGGCCGGACGGAGATCCAGGCCGGCGATTTCGGGCCGGCCTTCTTCTCCGTGGCCGTCATCTCGGCGGCCTCGGCGCTGGCCTTCCGCAACCTGTCGCCCGATGCCGGCGCGGAGATTTCCGGTCGGAAGATGGTTGCCGCGACGCCGCCCTCGACTGCCGAGATGAGGCCGCGGCACGGCTGATCAGGCCGCGGCCCGGGCGGGCGCACGGCCCGCGGCACGCTTGCCGGCGCTCCGCGGCGCGCTGCCTTTTCCCGAGGCCTTCGCGGATCCGGACTTCGCGCTCGGCGCCGGCGTGGAGGTCCCGGCGCGCAAACCCTGCCAGCTCAGGGCGCCCGGGCCGGTCAGGGCGTACATCAGAAATCCGCCCGCGAGGCCGAGATCGGCCAGCATCAGCGTGCGCTCGGCGAGAGCGGCGGGCCCCACATAGTACCAGAACGGGTGAAGCACGAAGGCCGTCACGCTGGCGAAGAGCGCGAGCGCCAGCCCGGTGAGCCCGGGCAGGACGCCGAGGATCAGGGCGAGCGGTCCGAACACCTGCACCACGACCGCGGCGGTGGCGACGCCGTTCGGGAACGGCATCCCGGCCCCCGCGAGCGTCAGTGCGAAGCCCGACACGTTGAGCGCCCGGGCGATCCCGGTCGGCAGGAGCGCGGCGGCGAGCAGCAGGCGCGCGACGAGGAGGGTTCCGTCCTGGGCGCGGGCGAGCATGGGCGTGTCCGGTCGGCTGGGATCAGGACTGCAGTGTTGCAACTTTCCGCTGAAGACCCCGTTAAGGCTGCCCCCTTCAGCCGCCGACTCCGCCGCGGAACAGCCGGCCGCGCTCGGTCCAGGCGACGACGAGGAGCGCCAGGGCGCCGAGACCAGCGTAGCCGATCGCCACGGGCAGCACCGTGCCGTCGAAGGACTGCCCGATCAGGAAGCCGCAGAACGCGCCCAGGATCGTCGTGTAGAAGCCCAGGAACGACGAGGCGGTGCCGGCGACGGCGCCGAGGGGCTCCAGCGCGAGGGCGTTGAAGTTCGGCATCGCGAAGCTGATCAGGAACTGGTTGGCCGCAAGGATCGCGAGGAACAGCGCCAGCGGCGGGTGGCCGTGATAGGCGAGCCCGACGCCGACCTGCGCGAGGCCGACCAGCGTGAAGGCGACGACGCCGCTGTGCGACATCGCCCGCATCCCGAGCCGCCGCACCACGCGGGCGTTGATCAGCGTCGCCGCGCCCATGGCGCCGGCCACGAGCCCGAAGGCCAGGGGGAAGAGCGGGCCGAGGTGGTACAGGCCGGTATCGAAGACCTGCTGGGCCGACCCGACGTAGCCCATGATGCAGCCGGTCATCAGCCCGAGCGCGGTGGCGTAGCCGACGGCGACGCGGGTCCTCAGCGTCAGGCGGATCGCCTCCCAGGTCGCAGCTGGCGAGAGCGGCCGGCGGTATTCCGGATGCAGCGTCTCGGGCATCCGCAGGGAGAACCAGAGCGTCAGCCAGAAGGCGAGGACCAGCATCGAGACGAAGACGTAGACCCAGGAGCCCAGGGCCAGCATCATGCCGCCGATCGCCGGCGCGATCATCGGGACGATCAGGAAGACCATCATGGTGAGCGACATCACGCTCGCCATCTCGCGCCCGGCGAAGCGATCGCGCACGATCGCCACCGAGAGCACCCGCCCGCCGGCGGCGCCGATGCCCTGAATGATCCGCGCGGCGAGCAGCCAGCCGAAGCTCGGCGCCACCATGGCGAGGCCGCAGCCGACCACGTAGATGACGAGGCTCGCCAGCAGCACCGGCCTGCGCCCGATCGCGTCGGAGACCGGCCCGTAGACGATCTGCGCGAAGCCGAAGCCGATCATGTAGACGTAGACGAGGAGCTGCAGCCGGTTGGGATCGGCCACGGCGAACCGCGCCTCGATGGCCGGGAAGGCGGGCAGCAGGTTGTCGATGGAGATCGCCGTCACCGCCATCATCAGCGCGATGATGGCGACGAACTCGGCGAAGCCCGGTCCCGACCAGGGCCGCGGGGCGCGGACGTCCTGGACCGGCGGCACGGGCCGAATCGCGATGGTCACGGCGGGCTCTCGGGATGCGATGGGACAAGCCGATCAGGGCTCGTCCTTCGCGGCACAGTTGTGACAGCCCCGCCCGCCCCGCGCAGTTCAGGCCGGCAGCGGGCGCAGGGCCGGCTCGCCGGGCTTGCGGCCCACGAAGGCGGCCATCAGGGCGGCGACGAGGCAGAGCAGCCCCGCGGACACGAAGGCGCCGAGATAGGTGCCGCTCTCGGTCCGGACCATGCCGGCGAGCCACGCCGCGGACGCCGCGCCGATCTGGTGGGCGGCCGCGATCCAGCCGAACATCAGCGCGGCGTTCTCCTCCCCGAAGGATTTTCCCGCGAGCTGGACAGTGGGCGGCACCGTGGCGATCCAGTCGAGCCCGTAGAAGACCGCGAACAGGGACAGGCCGTAGAAGCTGTAGTCGAAGGAGTAGGGCAGGAAGATCAGCGAGAGGCCGCGCAGGCCGTAATACCAGGCGAGGAGCTTGCGCGAATCGAACCGGTCGGTGAGCCAGCCGGACGCCGTCGTGCCGACCAGGTCGCAGATCCCCATCAGCGCCAGCAGGCCGGCGGCCGTGACCTCGGCGATGCCGTGGTCGATGCAGGCCGGGATCAGGTGGGTGCCGATCAGCCCGTTGGTCGAGGCGCCGCAGATGAAGAACGTGCCGGCGAGCAGCCAGAAGTCCCGGGAGCGCAGGCCGATGCGCAACCCGCGGAGCGCCCGCACGGCCGGGTTCTCGGTGAGCACCGGCGTCGGCGTCACGGCGTCCTCGCCGTAACGGGGCAGTCCGAGATCGGCCGGCCGGTCGCGCAGGAACAGGGCGGCCAGCGGGATCAGCGCCAGCGTCGCGCCTGCGACCACCAGGGAGACGGAGCGCCAGCCCTGCCCCACCGCGATCGAGGCCAGCATCGGCAGGAAGACCAGCTGACCCGTGGCGCTGCTCGCCGTGAGCAGGCCGAGCACGAGGCCCCGGCGCCTGGCGAACCAGCGCCCCGCCACGGTGGCGCCCAGCACGTTGGCCACCATGCCGGACCCGGATCCGACGACGATGCCCCAGAGCAGGACCATCTGCCAGGGCGCGGTCATCAGGCTCGTGGCGGCGGTACCGACCGCCAGGATCAGCAGCGCGCCGCAGACCGAGCGCCGCAGGCCGAACCGCTCGATGATCGCCACCGCGAAGGGTCCGATCATCCCGTACAGGAAGATGTTGAGCGCGATACCGACGCCGATCGTGGCCGCGGTCCAGCCGAATTCCCGCTCCCAGGGGACGATCAGCACGCTCGGGGTCGCTCGGACCCCGGCCCCGACGAGCAGGACCAGGAAGGTCACCGCGACGACGATCCAGGCATAGTGCAGGCGCGACCCGGGGCGCGTCTCTGTCAGGGCGGTCATGGACGGGCTCCGGAAGCGGGGCGAATCGGTCAGGCGGCGGAGATCAAGGCCTCCGCCACGGCGGAGACGGTCGCGGGATCGATACGGGCATTGATGCGGCTCTGCGCCTCGCGCCAGTAGGGGGTCGCGGCCGCGAGGGCCTCACGGCCCGACGCGGTCAGGGACACGCGGCGCTCGCGCGGATCCGCCGCGCCGGGCGTGACCGAGACCAGGCCGCGCCGCTTGAGCGGATCGAGGTTGCGCCCCATCGTGGTCCGCTCCAGCGCCGCCTCGGCGGCGAGGCGCGTGACCGGCACCGGCCCGAGCCGGTCCAGATGGCGCAGGATCGCGAATTGCGTCACGCGCAGACCCGTCGGCTTCAGGGCGGCGTCGTAGCTCGCCGTCAGCGCCCGCGCGGCGCGGCGCAGGGCGGAGCAGGTGCACGGCTCGGGCGACGGGGCGCTCATGGCATAGGTGTATATGCACGCATTCGGTGCGCGGCAAGCCGTGCTGACGGTTCGCGTCGATCGACACACGTTGCCCGGGAAACCGGCGGGCCGTGTCATCGACACCGACGGTCACGCTGCTATCGCTTGGGCGAGTGACCCGGTTCGGGAGAAGCGCGATGACACTCGAGACCGCGACGGCGTTGTCCTCCTCGGAGCAGAAGACGGCCCGCACCGGCCTTATAGAGGCGGCCGCCGACCTCGTCACCGAGCAGGGCGGACCGGGCGGCTTCGTGCGCGACCTGTTCGGCCGCGTCACGCCTGAGGATCTGGCCCCCTACGACGCCCCCGTCCTGGCGGACCTCGCCGCCCGCGCCCGCGCCTTCCTGTCCGAGCCCCGCCGGCCCGGCGACCCGGCGCGCATGCGCGTCAGCGACAGCGAGCTGGTTCGCGACGGCCGGCCGCGGGAGACGACGGTCCTCGAGATCATCAACGACAACCGGCCCTTCCTTCTGGACTCGACCCTGGCCGAACTGACCGAGCACGGGCTCGCCCCGCAGCTCGTGGCGCATCCAATCCTCGGGGTGGAGCGGGACGGTGCTGGCGGCCTGATCCGGGTGGTCGGAGAGACGACCGCGGATGCGCAGGGCAGTCTCGCGCGCGAGAGCTTCATCCACATTCATCTCGACCGCCTGACGGCCGAGACCGGTGAGCGGCTGCTGAACGCCCTCGCGACCGTCTACCGGGACGTCGCCCTGGCGAGCGACGACCACGACACCATGCTGGCGCGCCTCACCGACCTCGCCGCGAATCTGGGACGGGGGCCGACCCCGATGCCGGAATCGGAGACGGAAGAAGCCCGCGCTTTCCTCGAATGGCTGACGGACGGCCAGTTCCTCATCCTCGGCATGCAGGAGCACGGCATCGCCGGCGAAGCGCACCCGCTGGTCGAGGGATCGAGCCTCGGCGTGCTGCGCGATCCCGGCGCCACGCCCCTTCGGCGGGGCAGGACGCGGGTGGATTACACGCCGGAGATCCTCGCCTTCCTCGAAGAGCCGCAGCCGCTGATCATCACCAAGGCCAGCGTGAAGTCCCGGGTCCACCGGTCGGCCTACCTGGACTATGTCGGCGTCAAGCTGTTCTCCGGCCTCGGCAAATTGTCGGGCGAGGTGCGGATCGTCGGCCTGTTCACCGCCTCCGCCTACACGAGCCCGGCCCGCGAGGTTCCCGTCCTGCGCCGGAAGGTCGAGGCCGTGGTCCAGCGCGCCGGCCTGGACCCGACGAGCCATGCCGGCCGGAGCCTCCTCGCCGTGCTGGAGAGCTACCCGCGAGACGAACTCTTCCAGATCGACGGCGAGCGCCTCTACCGGTTCACCCTGGCGATCGCCGCGCTGGCCGACCGACCGCGGGTCCGCGTGCTGTCCCGCCCTGACCGCTTCGGCCGGTTCGTCTCGCTGCTCGTCTACGTGCCAAAGGACCGCTACGATTCGGTCATCCGCAACCGGATCGGCAGCTACCTGGCCGAGACCTACGGCGGGCGGCTCAGCGCATCCTACCCCGATTATCCGGAAGGCTCGCTGGCCCGGATCCACTACATTATCGGCCTGCCCGATCAGGGTAGCCCGGAGCACGACCCCGCCTCCCTCGAGGCCGGGATCGTCGCCCTTGTCCGGACCTGGGGCGACGCCCTGCGGGCGGCGCTGGTCGAGACCAAGGGCGGCGACCGGGCGCGTCAGCTGGCGGCCCGCTACGGCGACGCGTTCTCGGCCGCCTATCGGGACAACTTCCAGCCGGAGGTCGCCGTCGCGGACGTGACGATCCTCGACAGCCTCAGCGAGAGACAGCCGCGCGCCGTCCATCTCGGACGTCGACCCGGCGATGCCGCCGCGCAGGTCCGCCTGAAGGCGTTCTCGCGCGGCACGGCGATCGCGCTGTCCGACCGGGTCCCGGCGCTCGAGAATCTCGGCTTCCGCGTCATCAACGAGCGCACGTACCAGATCGCGCCGTCCGGGACGGAGGAGGCCGCGCGGGTCTGGCTGCACGACATGCTGATCGAGCGCGCCACCGGCGCCCCGATCGAGCTCGCGGCGCTGGAGCGGCCGCTGGAGGCCGCGATGCTCGCCATCGCGGACGGCATCGCCGAGTCCGACGGTTACAACCGGCTCGTGCTGGAGGCCGCCCTGCCCTGGCGGGAGGCGGCCCTGCTCCGGGCCCTCGGCCGCTACCTGCGCCAGCTGCGCATCCGCTACGGGCAGGACTACCTCGCGGGCACGCTGAGCCGCCACGCCGGGATCGCGCGCGCCGTCGTGGCGCTGTTCCGCGCCCGGTTCGACCCGGCCCTCACCGGCGATCGGACCGCCCAGGAGGCGGAGGTGCGCGCCGGCATCGAGACCGCGCTCGCCGAGGTCACGAGCCTCGACGACGACCGGATCCTGCGCCGGTTCGTCAACCTCGTCGAGGCGGCGGTGCGGACGAACTTCTACCAGACCGGCGCCGACGGGCAGCCGCGGGAGACGATCAGCTTCAAGTTCGCCTGCGCGAAGGTGACGGCGATGCCGCTGCCGCGGCCGTTCTTCGAGATCTTCGTCTACGCGCCCCGCGTCGAGGGCGTGCACCTACGGTTCGGCTACGTGGCCCGCGGCGGCCTGCGCTGGTCCGACCGGCCGGAGGATTTCCGCACCGAGATCCTCGGCCTCGTGAAGGCCCAGCAGGTGAAGAACGCCGTGATCGTGCCGGTGGGCGCCAAGGGCGGCTTCTTCCCGAAGCGGCTGCCGCCCGCCTCCGACCGCGCCGCCTGGATGCAGGAGGGGACCGAGAGCTACCGGATCTTCATCCGCACGCTCCTCGAACTGACCGACAACATCGTCGACAACGCCATCGTGCCGCCGCCCGACACGGTGCGGCACGATCCCGACGACGCCTATCTGGTGGTCGCCGCCGACAAGGGCACGGCCACCTTCTCGGACATCGCCAACGCCCTCTCGCTGGAGAAGGGACACTGGCTCGGCGACGCCTTCGCGTCCGGCGGCAGCCAGGGCTACGACCACAAGGGCATGGGCATCACCGCCCGCGGCGCCTGGGAGGCGGTGCGCCGGCACTTCCGCGAAATCGACGTCGACGTGCAGACCGACCCGATCACCACGGTCGGCGTCGGCGACATGTCGGGCGACGTGTTCGGCAACGGCATGCTGCTCTCCGAGAGCATCCGCCTGATCGCGGCCTTCGACCACCGCGACATCTTCCTCGACCCGAACCCGGATGCCGCGCGCAGCTTCGCCGAGCGGCGGCGGCTGTTCGATCTGGGGCGGTCTTCCTGGGCGGATTACGACAAGAGCCTGATCTCGGAGGGCGGCGGCGTGTTCCCGCGCAGCCTGAAGACCGTGCCGCTCTCGGAGGCGGTTCGGTCCGCGCTGGGCTTCGACCGGTCCGAAGCGACGCCCACTGAGCTGATGCAGGCGATCCTGAAAGCGCCCGCCGACCTGCTCTGGTTCGGCGGAATCGGCACCTATGTCCGGGCCACCACCGAGACCGACGAGGATGCCGGCGACCGCGCCAACGACGCCCTGCGGATCACCGGACCGGAGCTGCGCGCGAAGGTCGTCGGCGAGGGCGCCAATCTCGGCCTGACGCAGCGCGGGCGCATCGAGGCGGCGCGCGCCGGCGTCCGCCTAAACACCGACGCCATCGACAACTCGGCCGGCGTGAACACCTCGGACGTCGAGGTGAACATCAAGATCGCCCTGATGACGCCGGAGCGCGACGGCAGGCTCAGCTACGAGGCGCGCAACGCCCTGCTCGCCGCCATGACCGACGAGGTCGGAGGCCTCGTGCTGCGCAACAACGAGCTGCAGACGCTCGCCCTGTCGCTCGCCCAGCGCGGCGGTCTGGGCGAGACCGGCTTCGCCATGCGCACAATGCAGGGGCTGGAGGCGGAAGGCCGCCTCGACCGGGCCGTGGAGTTCTTGCCGGACGACGGCACGCTCGCCGAGCGCATGCGGCGGAACGAGGGGCTGACCCGCCCGGAATACGCCGTGCTGCTCGCCTACGCGAAGCTGTCGCTGCACGACGCGATCCTCGAGACCGCCGTCCCGAACGACCCGTACTTCGACCGGGAGCTGCAGCGTTACTTCCCGAAGGCCCTGCGCGAGCGCTTCCCCGACGCCGTCAAGGCACACCGCCTGCGCCGCGAGATCATCGCCACGGCGCTCGCCAACATCATCGTCAACCGCGGCGGGCCGTCCCTGGTGACGCGCCTCGTCGACGGCACCGGCGCCGACGCCGCGACCATCGCCAAGGCCTACGCGGTGACCCGTGACGCCTTCGGCCTGATGGAGCTGAACCTCGCCATCGACGGCTTGGCGGGCCGAATCTCCGGCCAGGGGCAGCTCGACCTCTACGCGGAGGTGCAGGATCTGCTGACGAACCGGATCGTGTGGTTCATTCGCAACCTCGACCTGAGCGGCGGCCTCGCGCCGGTGGTCGCCCGCTACCGGGACGGCATCGCCGCCGTGGAGGCGGCCCTGCCCAAGGTGCTCGGCGACGAGGCGCTGGCGACGATCGGCGCCCGCGAGACGGAGCTGACCGGGCACGGCATGGCCCCGGCCCAGGCGCGGCGCCTCGCCTCGCTCGGCGCGCTGGTCTCGGCCCCCGACATCGTACGGGTCGCGGAGGCCAGCGGCCGGCCGGTGGAGGAAGTCGCGGCGACGCATTTCGCCCTGGAACACGCTTTCCGCCTGGACGACCTCGCCGCCGCGGCGCGGACCGTGCCGGTGGCCGACACGTTCGACCGCGTCGCCCTGGAGCGCGCGGGCGCCGGCATCGCCGCCGCCCACCGCAAGCTGACGGCCGAGGTGGTGGCGGATCTCGGCGCCGGGCCGGACGCGGTGGAAGCTTGGATCCGAGCGCGGGGCGCCTCACTCGCCCGGATCCGCGAGGCCGTGGACGCGATCAGCGCCTCTGGCCTGACGGTCTCCAAGGCGACGGTGGCGGCGAGTCTGCTGGGCGACCTGGTCCGGGTTGACTGATCGGTCAGGCGCCGGGCGCGGATGCCGAGGCGACGTCCTGGCGTCCGCGACCGGCCGCGGTGAGCACCAGACCGAGCCCGGCGAGCGACACCGCGGCGGCGATCAGCGGCAACTGGCCGTAGCCCGCTCCGAGCGTCAGCGCCGCGCCGCCGATCCAGGCGCCGGTCGCGTTGCCGAGGTTGAACGCGCCCTGGTTCAGCGTGGAGGCAAGGTTCGGCGCGTCACTGGCCGCCTCCACGACCCAGATCTGGAGGGGCGAGACCAGGGCGAAGACAAGCCCTGACCAGAGAACCACCACCGCCACCGTGAGCGCCGGATGGTGCGCGACCGCGGCCAGCGTCAACAGGGCCGCCACGATGCCCAGGAAGCTGCCGATGATGGTCGCCATCGGGCCCCGGTCGGCCAGATGTCCGCCCAGGAGATTGCCGACGGTCAGTCCCGTGCCGGCGGCGAACAGCACGCCTGTCACGCCCTGCGGCGTGAACCCGGTCACGCCGGTCAGGAACGGCGTGATGTAGGTGAACACCGTGAAGAAGCTCACCGAGGACAGGGTCGAGATCAGCATCGGCCGCAGCACCGGCCAGCGCCCGAGCGCGCGGAACTCGCTGACGAGCCGGCCGCGGGTCCCTGGCAGTCCGTCCGGCACGCAGAGCTGGATCGCGAGGCCCGCCGCGAGGCCGATCAAGACCACCGCCCAGAAGGTCGAGCGCCAGCCCGCCTCCTGCCCGAGGGCGGTGCCGAGGGGCACGCCGAGCACGTTGGCGAGGGTGAGGCCCGCGAACATCAGCGAGACCGCCTGCGTCCGCTTCTCCCGCGGCACGAGATCCCGCGCCACCACGGCGCCGATCCCGAAGAACGCGCCGTGGGCGAAGGCCGTCAGGATCCGCGCCGCCATCAGCAAGCCGTAGCTCGGCGCCAGCGCGCAACCGAGATTGCCCGCGAGGAACACCGCCATCAGAGCGAGCAGTGCGGTCTTGCGCGGAAGGCCCGCGGTGGCGATCGCCACGATGGGCGCGCCCACGACCACGCCCATCGCGTAGCCGGAGACCAGATAGCCGGCCTGCGGGATGGTGACACCAAAACTCTGCGCCACCTCCGGGAGCAGGCCCATGATGACGAATTCAGTGGTGCCGATCCCGAACGAGGCGACGGCGAGGGCAAGGATCGGCAGAGGTGGCACGGGGACGTCCTTCGGCGCGGTCGGGAACCCGATGGTGCAGAGCAGCATCGCAGCGCGCTCGCCGTTGGATAGCTCCGGAGGCGCGGCGCACCGTTGCGCGACGCGCAGAGGGAGAGGCCATCAGACGATCGCCGCCTGGGCAGCCGGTGAGGAAGGAAGGGCATTCCGGTCGAGAATGGCGCGCGGCCGCGCATTCTTCGGCTCAGCCGCGTCCGATACGGGCCTCGGACTCGCGGTGTGCCGATAAACTTTGCCCGTGCCTGAACGATGCGGGTCCTGGCAAAAGGTCGCCCGAGGTCCCGGTCAGCGAGGGCCAAGAACGTGATGGCAGGCCGAAGCAGCCCGCCATCGCCAAACGATCACGGCGCCGCCGCGGGCGGGGGCGTTGCCGGAGGCCGACGCCGAGCCCCTCGGTCGGCTACCTCACTCGGCCGGCACCTTCTTCCGGCCCCGCGATTTCGCGGCCGGCGCTGGCGCCGCCTCGGATGCGGCGGCGGTCCCTCCGCGGGACTTGCGACGCTGCTGTCCCAGGCCGAGGGCCCGGGCCAACTCGGATCGCTGCGCCGAGTAGCTCGCGGCCGTCATCGGATAGTCCCGCGGCAGACCCCACTTCTCGCGGTAGGCCTCGGGCGTCAGGCCGCGCAGCGTCAGGTGTCGCCGGAGCGTCTTGTACGGCTTCCCGTCCTCGAAGCTGACAATATGATCAGTCGTGATCGACTTTCGGACCTGCGACGGAGTTAATTTCTCGACCGTCGAGTTTGCCGCGCGACCTTGAGTTGTCAAACTGTTCAGTGCCGCGTGGATACCGCCGATCAATCCGGGAAGTTCGGACACCGGAACGGAGTTGTTCGACACGTAAGCGGCTACGATATCGACCGCGAGCCCTATCGCCAGGTTGTGCTCGCTGCCTGCGTTCTCACTCACGGTAAACCTCAGGAGTAACAGTTGTTCGGGTCGATCAATCCCTCTCGGATGCGATCGAATTCTGAGCGTCAGTAGCATAGTATACGCAAAATCTCAAACGTATTCGCGTTGGACAGGTGAGATCCAATCGCCGCGGCTGGAACCTGCCGCCATACCGCCGTTGACGCGGCATTAACCACGTCGCCGCTAGGGTTCGTTAACCATGCCGGCGACCTGTTCTGGGGCGGCGTGACCTGTGATCTCCGCGCTCTGGTGCCGGGGACTTTGGCGGAGACCGGGATCAGGTGCGGACGGCGGCTGACCGGTGGGAACGGCAGAGGATACGGCTCGCCGCCGCGGCGCTGAGCGTCACGCTCGCGGCGCCCGCGGCAGCCCAGCGCTTCGACGCGACTAGCCCCGTCACCGGCCAGCCCGACAATCCCGGGATCGGCCAGGACACGGCCCCGAACGGCTTGCCCACGCTCAAGCGCAGCATCCCGGATGGCCTGAGCCGCGATCGAAGCCGCGGCGCATTGGGCGGCGACACGACGGGCGGCGAGCAGACCGGCGGTGACAGCCTCCGATCACCGCTGTCACCGGCCGCGCCGCCGTCGATCCCAGGTCGGCCCGGCGAGTCCCAGCTCAACACCCGCATCACGACGGGGGGACAGCGCACCGGCGGGTCTTCGACGGCGCCGACCAACCTCGCGCCATCGTCCCTCCTGCGCACCCGGGCGGCCCCGCCGCGCAGGTTCGGCTCCGCGACGCGGCGGGTCACTCAGGACGTGACGCAGATCCCGCCGCCGGCGCTGCGGCTGACGCCGGTGGTCCAGCAGGCGGTGGTCGGGGTCCCGAACCCGCAGACCGTGACGCCGATCCGGCCGATCCTGCCGTTCCAGTCCATCGCGCCGGCCCTCGGTCTCCTGACCCCGGGCTTCATCCTCGGCACGGACTTGGCGCGGGCGATCCCCACCGACCCGGCCTACGCGCCGATCGGGTATCAGGTCGGGACCTTCACGGTGCTCCCAACCTTCGCGCAGAGCGTCGGCTACGATTCGAACCCGGACCAGACCACCCGCCAGATCGCCAAGGGGTCCGTCGCGCTGCGCACCGACGCCACGGTCGACTTCCGGAGCAACTGGTCTTCCAGCTCGCTGCAGGGCTCGCTCCGGGGGTCGTACTTGGAGACGCCGCAGAACGAGGCCGCGAGCCGACCCGCGGCCGACGGCGTGGTCCGTCTGCGCATCGACGCCGACCGGGACCTGCGCATCGACGCGGAGGGGCGGTTCCTCGTCGACACGCAGCGCACCTCGAGCGCCAACATCCAGGCCCCCACCGCCACGACGCGGCCGCTCCTGGCCGTTTACGGCGGCTCACTCGGGGCGACGGAGACGTTCAACCGCCTGTCGGTCACCCTGCGCGGATCCGTCGACCGCTCCGAGTTCGACAATGCACGCCTGGCCAACGGGACGACTATTAACCAGTCCGACCGCAACCTGAACCAGTACAGCCTGCAGCTGCGCACGGCCTACGAGATCAATCCGGATTTCAGCCCGTTCATCGATGTGCTCGGCGACACCCGAGTCTACGACCAGCGGTTCGACGCGACCGGCATCAGGCGCGATTCGGACGGCATCGCGGTCGCTTTCGGCACCAGTATCGGGCTCGCACGCTCCGTGACGGGCGAGATTTCGGCCGGGATCCAACATCGAACCTACGTCGATCCCAGCCTGCGCGACATCAACGCGCCACTGCTCAACGCCGCCCTGGTCTGGGCGGCGAGCCCGCTCACCACCGTCCGGTTCACCGCGGCGACCGGCGTCACCGAGACGACGATCCCGGGCTCCAGCGGCGTTCTGACGGAGGTCGCGACCCTGGAAGTTCAGCACGACCTGCTGAGGAACCTCTCGATCGTCCTGGGCGGATCGTATCTCCGGAACGATTACCAGAGCAGCAGCATCCGCGAGAACGGCTTCTCGGCGACCGCGCGGCTCGATTACCACTTCACCCGCTGGCTGACCCTGCGCGGCACTTACATCTATCAGAAGTTCGACAGCACGGTCGCAGGATCGAGCTTCCGGGAAAACACCTTCCTGCTCGGCCTGCGGGTGAACCCCTGAATCGGCATCAGAACCGCTCGACCCACGGACGCAGCTCGATCTCGGAGGCCCAGGCGCTCCGGTCCTGGCGCAGAAGGTCGCGATAGGCCCGGGCGATCGCGTCCGGATCGAGGTGACTATCGGTCGCCTCCGATGCCTCGCCGCCGCGGGCCGGATCGCGGATCGCGCCGTCGATCACGATGTGGGCGACGTGGATGCCCTGTGGCTGCAGTTCGCGGGCGAGGCTCTGGCCAAGTCCCCGCAGGGCGAATTTCCCCATCGCGAACGGCGCCGACCCGGCGAAACCCTTCACGCTCGCCGATGCGCCCGTGAGCAGGATCGCGCCGTGGCGGTGCGGCAGCATGCGGCGCGCCGCGGCCTGCGCCACGAGGAACCCGCCATAGGCCGAGACCAACAGCGCCTGGGCGACCGCGTCCGGGTCGAGATCGGCGACCGGGCCGCGGAGACGGCCGCTCGCGTTGTAGACGACGACGTCGGGCGGGCCGCCGAGTGCGGGTTCGAGGCGAGCGAACAGGGCCTCGACCTCCGCGGGCCGGCTGGCGTCGCAGGCATGGACAGCCGCGCCGGTCTCGGCCGCCAGGGCGGCAAGCTTGTCAACGTTGCGGGCTGCGAGGCCGATCTTCATGCCGTCGGCGACGAGAAGGCGCGCGAGCGAAGCGCTGAGGCCTGAGCCCGCCCCCACGATCAGGGCTCTCGAATAGGTCGGGATCATCGTGCGTTCCTCTGCTGACCCGTTCCGAGCCGTCGGGATCCTGTCCGCCCGTCCGGCATCGCCTCAGTCCCGGCGCTGCGCGAAGAAGGCCCGGAGCAGGGCTGCCGCCTCGCGCTCGCGGAACCCCCCGTAGACTTCCGGCGCGTGGTGGCAGGTCGGCTGATCGAAGACCCGCGGTCCGTGCTCGACCCCGCCCCCCTTCGGATCCGCCGCGCCGTAGTAGAGCCGCCGGATCCGCGCGAAGGATATCGCACCGGCACACATCGGGCACGGCTCCAGGGTAACGTAGAGATCGCAGCCGGTGAGGCGCTCGGTGCCGAGCGCCGAGCAGGCGGCGCGGATCGCCAGGATCTCCGCGTGTGCCGTCGGGTCGTGCAGTTGCCGCGGCCGGTTGTGGGCGACCGCGAGGATCACCCCGTCCCGGACCACCGCGGCGCCGACCGGCACCTCCCCGGCGACGGCGGCCGCCCGGGCGGCCGCGAAAGCGTGATCCAGCGCCGTCAGGGGTCCGGGCGATTCCCCGCCCGTCAAATGGATCGGATCGGCAGCCAAGCTGTTCTCATCCCACAGACGCGCCGGGCACGGGGCGGATCACCGGATTGATCCAAGTCAATGTTAAGGCCTGGAACATTCCGCCGACCGTGACCGTTTCAGGTACCAGTGCGGCACCGCCGCAGGTCGAACAAGAGGACAGCGCCATGAGCAGCACCACCGACAAGATCAAGGGCGTCGCCAACGAGGCCGTCGGCAAGGCCAAACAGGGCATCGGCGACGCGACCGGCAACGACAAGCTCAAGGCCGAGGGCGCCGCTCAGGAGCTCAAGGGCAAGGCTCAAGGCACCGTCGGCGATGCCAAGAGCGCGGTGAAGTCCGCCACCGACAAACTCTGATCGTCGAGCGCGACCGGAACGGAACCCGCCTCGCGCGGGTTCCAGAACTGAACCGACCCGAATAACGCGAGGATGCCATGATCGGTTGGGCTGTCACGTTTCTCGTCGTCGCTCTCGTGGCGGCGCTCCTCGGCTTCGGCGGCATCGCCGGCACGGCGATGGAGGCGGCTAAGGTCGTCTTCTTCGTGGCGATCGCGCTGTTCCTGATCTCCGCCGTGTTCGGCGTGATGCGCGGGCGCTCGCCCAGACTCTGACGGAAGCGGGCGTCCGAACCGTGATTCTGTTCTGGAGGCGGCCCCGACGGGCCGCCTCTTCGCGTTGAGGCGACAGGCTCCGGTGCACAACCCGTCTCGCCTGTCGGAACCGGCTCTGATAAGCGGCAGGCATGAGCGACTTGCCGAACGACGATAAGCCGGAGGGGACCGCCCGTCCGGCCCCCGAGTCAGCGCGCACCGAGGGCTGGGCGCCGCCGACCGATGCGGGCCGCGCCGAAGTCGAGGGGGACGGGGCTGCCAAGTCCGCTCCGAAGAAGGCCGGCCGAAAGGCCAAGCCGCAAGCCCCTCAGCAGACGGAACCTGCGCCGGAGCCCGAACCCGCGCCGTCCGCCGACGCCGAAGGCCTGATCGAGACGCCGCCCGGCGAGCGGATCGCGAAGGCGATGGCCCGGGCCGGCATCGCCTCGCGGCGCGACGCCGAGACGATGATCCTGGCGGGTCGCGTGAGCGTCAACGGCGAGACGCTGACATCTCCCGCTCGCAACGTCACCGAGAACGACCGGATCCTGATCGACGGCGAGGCGATGCCGTCGCGGGAGCGCAGCCGCCTGTGGATCTTCCACAAGCCGCGGGGCGTGGTGACGACCGCCCGTGATCCGGAGGGCCGGCAGACGGTGTTCGACGTGCTCCCGGAGGATCTGCCCCGGGTCGTGGCGGTCGGACGGCTCGACATCAACACCGAGGGGCTGCTGCTGCTCACCAATGACGGCGGCCTCGCCAAGGTGATCGCGCATCCCGACACCGGCTGGCTGCGCCGCTACCGCGTCCGCGCGCACGGCGACACCGACCAGGCGCAGCTCGACAGGCTCGCCAAGGGCGTCACCATCGACGGGATGGAGTACGGCCCCGTCGAGGCGACCCTCGACCGCGTGCAGGGCGACAACGTCTGGCTGACGCTCGGTCTCCGCGAGGGCAAGAATCGCGAGGTCAAGCGCATCCTCGAGCATCTCGGGCTCTCGGTGAATCGGCTGATCCGGCTCTCCTTCGGGCCGTTCCAGCTCGGCGACCTGGAGGTCGGTCTGGTCGAGGAGGTGCGGACCCGCGTCCTCAAGGATCAGCTCGGCAAGAGCCTTGCCGAGCAGGCCGGCGTGGATTTCGACAGCCCGGTGCGGGACCCGATCGCGCCGTTCGGCGCCTCCCGCGCGGCGGACCGGGAATCCCGATCCGCCGCGCCGGCACCGGCCCGGCGCGATGCCGCGCGTCCCGCACCGGCGCCGCGCGTCTCGACCGGAGGCNGGCGGGGCCAAGCCCGGCGGCGGTCGGCCGCCGCGCGGGACGCGATGAGGATCGTCGGCGGCGCGTGGCGGGGCCGCAGGCTCGCCACGCCGCGCACCGACGCCATACGGCCGACATCGGACCGCCTGCGCGAATCGTTGTTCAACGTGCTCGCGCACGCCTACGAGGACGCCGTGGTCGGCGCCCGGGTCCTCGACCTGTTCGCCGGCACGGGCGCCCTCGGTTTCGAGGCGCTGTCGCGGGGCGCCGCCTACGCCCTGCTCGTCGACGAGGGCGCCGAGGCGCGCGCGGTGATCCGAGCCAACATCGAATCCTTCGGTGCCGAAGGCGTGACGCGGCTATTCCGGCGGGACGCGACCCGGCTCGGCCCGGCCTCCACGGCAGGCACCTTCTCGCTGGTCTTCTGCGACCCGCCCTACGGGCGAGACCTCGCGCCGCGCGCCCTGACAAGCGCCGCTGAAGGCGCCTGGCTGGCGCAGGGAGCGCTCGTCGTCGTCGAGGAAGTCGAAGCCGCGCGGCTCGTCTGGCCCGCGGGATTCGAGGAGCTGGAGCGGCGCGTCTACGGCGATACGGCGGTGACCATCGCCCGGTTCGCCGCCTGAGCCGCGCCTAGCGTCGATCGACCGAGCCCGGCGCCGCGGCGTCGACCGCCGGCCCGAAATGGATCGCCAGCCAGACGGTAAGCGAGTCCGTCCACTCCACGCGGTGCCGACGACGGGGCACGATCAGCATGGCATCGCCCGCGACGAGGTGCCGGGCCTCCGCCTCGTCGGCGAACCGGAGGTCGGCCGCACCCACCAGGACGGCGACCCACTCGGCGTGCGGCTGATCGTAGTAGAATCCCGGCGGGCTCGCCTGGCCGGTCGAGACGATGCGCTCCACCCGCAGGCCCGGATCGGAGACCAGAACCGACACGCTCTCTTCGTCCGCCCTGAGCGGCAGATCGGCGAGCAGGTTGGTCACGAGCGTCGGGAATGCGGCCATGATCCCGCCTGTGCGGCTCGCGCGGCACCGGATCGGCGCCCCGCCGAACCTTGATCTCAGGAGCTTCGCGTCGCGCCGCCCGTCTGCGGCGCCGCCTCGTCCGCCGGCCGGCCCTGGCCGATCCGCGCGGCGGATTTCACGAGCGAGAGCACATCGCGGCGCATCTGATCGTCGGCGATCTGATTGTAGGCCCGGAGCAGTTCGACGGCGCCGGCGACGCGCAGCAGCGCGGGACCGCTATCGGTCGTCGACTCGGGCTCGGGCTCGAAGAAGCTCGAGACCGGAACGCCGAGCCGCTCGGCGATCGCCTGCAGGCGGCCGGCACCGACCCGGTTCTTGCCGGTCTCGTACTTCTGGACCTGCTGGAAGCTGACGCCCAGCGCGCTGGCCAGCGCGGACTGGCTCAGTCCGTTGGCTGCACGGAGGAACGCGATGCGGCTTCCGACCCCGTGATCGATGGCCGTGGTCTGCTTCGGCTTGGGGGTTGGGTTCGCCATAGTTGGTAGTCCGGATGTTCTTGCTGTTGGCAGGCTCGTTCGCCCGGATCCGGGGCGCCACTCACAACCGACAGGTGCAACATTGCGCGGCCAAGATCCAGACCTGACATGTGTTAGTGCCACAGGCCAGCCGCGCGTGCAACGAATGGTTACGCTTCCGAAATCTAAGGTGCGGAAGACGGCGACGGGGTCGGGTCAGTGACCGCCGCGAAAACAACTCGAATACCGGCCTCGATCAAATAGCGGTGAGCGCGACCGGTGAGAGATTCACTTTCGAAGACTGCCGCAGGCTATAGGATTGCCTGCATCGTGTTCACGTCTCAAGGCCGATCTCGGAGAGGCCCGTGCGACCGGAAACGCTCAATTCAGGGCTCGCCGCCACAGGTCGGCGCGCGAATCACGCCGCCGTGCCCATCCAGTCGGTGACGATTCGCAACTGGTCGTCGTCGAGCAACGCGGGCGCATGGCCGCAATCGGGAATCTCGACGCGCCGTGTCGGCGGCCCCCGCCGGGTCATCTCGTCGGCCGTCGACGCGAGGAGCAATTCCGAATGCGCGCCGCGCAACAGCAGGACCGGACAGGTGATCGCGTCCCAGTCGCGCCACATGCTCACGCTGTAGACCCGGCCCGGACGAAATGCGTCGCCGATGCCGGGATCGTAATGGGGCCGCCAGCCGCCGTTGGGTTCCTGGAAGAAGCTGTGCTTGGCGACGTGGCGCCACTGCTCGTCGGTCAGCGACCCGAACGCGCCCAGCACCGTCCGCAGACGCGACTCGCCCGAAGCGAGATTGTGGTGGAGCCGGGGGGCGTCGCGCAGGCGTGATCCGATCTCGCGGATGGGTGCCCAGGGCAGAAACGGGCCGATATCGTTGATCACCATTCTGCGGATCGGTGACCGGGCGGCAGAGGCCAGAACCATGCCGGTCAGGCCGCCGAGGGAGGTGCCGACCCAGTCGATCGTCCCGGAGACCCGGAGGTGGGCGATGAGCGCGGCCATGTCGGCGGCGTATTGCGGCAGGCCGTAGAGTTCTGGATCCTTCAGCCATCCGCTCAGGCCGCGCCCGGGCAGATCCGGGCAGATCACCCGGTATCCGAGCTTGGCCAATCGATAGCCGAGCGCGTCGAAATCGCGTCCCTGGCGGCTGAGGCCGTGGACGCAGACGACGACGTGCGGGCTGTCCGGTGAGCCCCATTCCACGTAGGCGATGCGGTGGAAGTCGTGGGGCGCGTAGGCCTGGAAGTGGCCGGTCCGGAACGGCACGTCCGCGCGGCTCAGATCGTCGAGCCGCGGCATCGTCTCGGGCCCGGCAGCCGGCGCCGGGGTGCCGGCGGTCACGGGGTCTCCGTCCGCGCGGCGGCCTCGCGGGCAAGACGTCCAGTCGTCTGATGGAGGTCGACCATCTGGTCGGTCAGCCGACGCGCCTGCTCCTGCAGGAACGTGATGTGCAGCGCCGCGACCTCGCGGGCATCGGCCGCCTTGGCGACGCGGTCCGCGAAATCGAGGCTCGCGCGGACATTGGTATCGGAGGCCACGAGCATCCGGTGGCCGATCTCGCGCATGGCCGCCATGGCGTGGACGGCGTTGTCCTCGAAGGCATTGTAGAGCCGGGCGCCGGCCGCGTCCCACTGCTCGCGCATCCGCCGCGCCCCGGCCACGTTGCTGTCGGTGAGCTGGTGTGCGGTCTCGCGGCTGGAGCCCATCACCGAGCGCCAGCCCTCGAAACTCTGCGCCATCGACGCCTCGAAGGCGTTGAGCGCCATCTCGCCGGCCTCGGCAAAGCGCTCATACGCCTCGCGTGCCCGGGCGACGCCGCTCTCGGCCACGGCGCGGCCGGTCTCTCCGGAGACCGTCGGCAGGTTGTCGTTCCCCACTATCGTCTCCCGCAGATGGACCGGTCTGACGCGACCGCGACGGCGCATGTCCGGAATACGGGCATCCGCCAGGGCCGTTCCCCGGTCAACCGGGCCCTGTAACAGAATCCGCGCGCGGCCCACATTGTCACGGCGGCCGCGATTGACAGGCGCGAGAGCCGCGAAATCATCGTCGCGCGGAGCGCACGCCACGTCCGCCGCCCGATCAGAAGGCTGCACGATGACGGAGACCTGTCCGACCCGCGCCGAGGTCCGTGAGACGAGCGCTCATCCGTTCGAAGTCGGGCTCGCGCGCCGTCCGGCCAACTACGTGCCGCTGACACCCGGGAGCCTGCTGGCGCGCGCCGCCGCCGCGGCGGGGGCCCGAATTGCGGTGATCGACGGCGACCGGCGCCTCACCTTCGCGGATCTCTACGCGCGCTGCCGGCGCCTCGCCGCCGGTCTCGCGGCCCGGGGGATCGGGCAGCTCGACACCGTGGCGATCCTGGCGCCAAACGTCCCGGAGATGATCGAGGCGCATTTCGCCGTGCCGATGCTCGGCGCGGTGCTGAACCCGCTCAACACCCGCCTCGATGCGGCGACGATCGCGTTCTCGCTGCGGCACGGAGGTGCCCGAGCGCTGATCGTCGAGGCCGAGTGCGCAGCGCTGGCCGCGCGGGCACTCGCGGACCTCGCCGAGCCCATCACCGTCGTGGCGATCGGCGAGACCGGGATTGCCGGGGCTCTGTCGTACGAAGCCCTGCTGGCCGAGGGTGATCCGGACTACGCTTGGGCCGGCCCGGAGGACGAGTGGCAGTCGCTCTGCCTGCTCTACACGTCGGGGACGACCGGAGACCCGAAGGGTGCCGTCTACAGCCACCGCGGCGGTTACCTCCAGGCGCTCGGCAACGCCGTCACGTTCGGCCTGACCGCCGAGAGCGTGTATCTCTGGACACTGCCGATGTTCCATTGCAGCGGCTGGTCCTATCCCTGGGCGAGCGTCGCGGTCTGCGCCACGCAGGTCTGCCTGCGCAAGGTCGAGCCGGCGGCGATCTTCCGGCTGATCGCCGCGCACGGCGTGACGCATCTCTGCGGTGCGCCGATCGTCCTCTCGATGATCGCGCACGCGCCGGCCCACGACCGGGAGCCGTTCCCGCAGCGGGTGCGCTGCGCGGTCGGCGGCGCTGCGCCGTCCTCGACGATCATCCGCACCATGGAGGAACTGGGCTTCGAGGTGACGCATCTCTACGGCGCCACCGAGAGCTACGGCCCCGCGACGGTCTGCCTGGCGCAGCCGGACTGGACCGATCTCCCGGCTCCGGAGCGCTACGCCCGCATGGCCCGTCAGGGCGTGCCGCTGGCGACGCTCGAGGCGGTGAGCGTCGCCGACCTGGCGACCGGCGCGCCGGTGCCGAGGGACGGGACGACCGTCGGCGAGATCCGTCTGCGCGGCAACACGGTGATGAAGGGCTATCTCGGCAACGCGGGCGCGACGGAGCAGGCGCTGGCCGGCGGGTGGTACAGGACCGGAGACCTCGCGGTCTGGCACGCGGACGGATCGGTCGAGATCAAGGACCGGGCGAAGGACATCATCATCTCGGGCGGCGAGAACATCTCCAGCCTGGAGGTGGAGGAGGTGCTCATGCGCCATCCCGCGGTGATGCTGGCGGCCGTCGTGGCGCGGCCGGATCCGACCTGGGGCGAGAGCCCCTGCGCGTTCCTTGAGGTCAAGCCCGGCGCGGATGTGCCGGGCGACCAGGAGGTGATCGCGTTCTGCCGCAAGCACATGGCGCGGTTCAAGGTACCGAGGACGGTGGTGTTCGGGCCGCTGCCGAAGACCTCGACCGGCAAGATCCAGAAATTCGTCCTGCGCGAGCAGGCACGGACCCTCTGACCCGCCCCGGCCCCGTCGATGGTCTCGTCCGGCCTGATCGCTAGAGCCCGGAGACGAGGTGGCCGCCGTCGACCGCCAGGACGCTGCCGGTCATGTAGGCGCCGGCCTCCGAGGCCAGGAGCAGGAGCGGCCCGTCGAGTTCCGCCGCCTCGCCTAGCCTTCGCTGCGGAATGCGCTTGATCAGCGCCCTGCCGGCCTCGGACTCGAAGAAGGCGTCGTTCAACTCGGTCTTGATGTAGCCGGGCGCGAGGGCGTTCACCCGGATGCCGTAGCGCGCCCATTCCAGCGCGAGGCTCTTGGTCAGCTGGACGACCGCGGCCTTGGAGGCGGCGTAGGGCGCGAGCCCGCCGGTGACCCGCAGACCGAGGATCGACGCGATGTTGACGATACTGCCGCCCGCGCCGTGCCGGACCATGCGCCGTCCGGTGGCCTGAGCGACCTGCCAGACGCCCTTGAGATTGGTGTCGAGCACCGCATCCCAGTCGGACAGCGCGAGGTCGAGGGCGGGCTTCGTCGCCGTCACGCCGGCATTGTTCACCAGCACCGCCACGGGTCCGAACCGCGCCTCGGCGGCATCGAGGGCCCGCTCGATGCTGGCGGCGTCGGTGACGTCCATGACGACGGCGTGGGCCTCTCCGCCCGCGGACGCGACGCGGGCGACGGTCTCGGCGAGGGCATCGGCCCGGCGGGCGCCGAGGGACAGGCGCGCGCCGGCGCCGGCCAGGGTCCCGGCGAAATGGCGGCCGAGACCGCTGGAGGCCCCGGTCACCAGGACGTGGCGGCCGGCGAGGTCGAACGGGCCCGCCATCTCAGCGTACCGACGCGGCGGCGCGGCGCGCGCCGAAGTTGTCGAGATCGGTCATGGCTCCGCGCCTCCCATGCGCACCGTCGGTTCGGGACGGCCGGCGCCCCGGTCTTCGAGCCGCGGCGTCACCCGCCGTTGTGGACCGGCCCCGCGCGTGCCGCCAGCCGGAACGACGGCGCGGCCCCTCATGGCGGGCCAAGGTAGAAGCGATTCACATCGCCCTGGGCGCCAGGATAAGAGCGATTCCCAATCCCGGATAACAGCGATTCCGATCTGACGCTTCCAGGATAACAGCGATTCCCGTTGCGTCGTGAGGCGCTCGATACCGGGCCTGCTCAGGACAGTGCCGACAGCGCAGCCATGTCCGCATCGTTCCCGGCGTCCATCCGCGCCTGGATCCGGGGCGCCATGCGCTCCCTGAACCACCGGAAGGCGATCCCAATCTCGTCCAGGTGCAGTCTCTGCCTCTCGTGGGGGATCACCGAGGTCAAAGCCTCCACGACGCCCTCGCAGGCGGAAATCGCCTCCACCGCGTCCTCGACCCCGACGGCACCGGTCGTGGCCCTCACATACCATGGGCCTAGGCGTCGCATGGCATCGGAGAGGATGCCGCCATCGAACTGGACGACTTCGAGCCGTTCCGCGACCGGAATCCGGCCGAGCAGCCTTCGACGGACCATGGCATGGATCAGGCGAGGCAGCCCGTTGATGGTCTCGACGATGTCGCCGTCCCCGGCGTCGTGGCCCTCGTCGAGCCATACGTCGTCGAGCACGCCATGGGTCAGGTTCGCGTAGCCTGTGGCTTCGTCCTCGAAGGCGACCGCCTCGTCCAAATCCCCGGGTCTGTAGGTGCGGCCGGGTGCCGGCCGGTACTCCCGCCACGGCATGATCGTCCACTCCTCGTCGCGGTGCTGCACCGATGAGGAGGGATCCCTCGCCAGAAGCAACCCGGGTCCGCACACCATGACCCGCCCGTCGCTGATCGCTACGCTGCCCTCGACGAAGGCGGTCACATCCGCCGCGGCCCTATCGAGAACGGCGGATGCGACGCGCGGCCTTCTGGTGGCCGCGCTCCCCCGTTGCAGGTCATGTCCGTCGATCGCGAGGACGGGCGTGCCCGCGAAGGCCCATTCGAGTTCGTTCCCTTGGGACTGATCGCACGGATGGCCTTGTAGGAAGGCAAGGAGGTGCTCGACCCGAACGCCCGGCTCGTCCGGGGCGAAGCGGCTCCGGCCGTCGAGCCTGCCCCATAGCTTACCGTCGCAGGCGTAGACCTCGTAGGGCATGTCCCAGTACGGCTTGGCGTGCCTCTGAACCAGGCGGAACGCAGCCGGGTCACGCTCGCGCAGACGAACCGGGGTGGTGCAGGCGAGCCACGACACGTCCCGGCCGGTGCCGTCGTCGTCGGCCCTCCGGATGGTCGCGGGGTGCCGGACCTCGATGATGCGATCGGCCATCCGTACTCGCGCTCAAAGGATCGACGGGAGATGTTTCGCCTGGATAACAGCGATTCACGCCGCGCCTTGCGACCAGGATAACAGCGATTCCGCTTGCACTGCGGGAACAGGATAACAGCGATTCATGCGACGACCCGACCGGGGCGGGATCCAACGCCTCGACGGGGCATACGGAATCGCCAGATGGGACTGCATCCCCTTGGCTTCGCGACTCTGATCCGTCCGGCCCCCACCCCGACGAAGGCGCATGGATCGGCCAAGCGTTATCCGGACCCTATCCGGACATTTGCGGACTCGCCGCACGGTCGAGGCTGGGGCCATCCCCCTTCGGGCACACCCGGCCATCCGGTCGCTTTCCGGACATCTCCGGACATCAGGATTGACCTGCCGTAAGCCGCGTCACGGCCCGGCGCTCACCCGCACGGCGTAAGGGCCTTGACTCAGTCGCGACCCGCAACGGGGGCGGTCCTGTCCATCCCATCCCTCAGCACGGCAACGATTGCCGACAGCCCTTCGGCTTCCTCATCGCCCAAGCCCAGTTCCGCGACGGCCTACTCGGCGGTCGCGGACATCTGGAAGCCAGGACACATAGACCTTGGATGCTAGTTCCCCGTCCCTCAGAGGACGACAGTGCGCATGAGTTGCGGTAAGCCGGTCTCGGGCGGGTTCCTGCCTGCGTAGCTGTACCCCGTCCTGCAAGGACCTGACACTTCGCGTCTGCCTGAGAGACCGAGCCACAAGCGCTGGGGACAGCCTCAGGGCTTCGGTCCTGCGCCGGGCATTTCCGCCGGCGGGTTCCCGTCGAGCACCGCATCGAGGTCGTCGAGTGTGCCGGCTCGGAGGGCGACCCCTTCGAGCTGCCTGACGTCCATCTTCGAAAGTCGAGCCGGAAGGTCGACCTGCTTGGCCTCCTCGGCGAACTTACCGGTGAGCATGGTCACCAACATATCGATGCGGGCCTGCTTCGCGTGCTCCCTAACTCTCGGGATGTTGTCGAGGTTGACCTGGATGTTCATGCGCTTCAGCTCCGTATCCACGACGCGGCTAGCATCACGCAGTTCCGCGAGGATGAGAAGGCGGCCGTAATCCCGGTCCCGTCGGAACGCCTCGGCGCCTTCGATGCGTTCCAGGATCTTCCGGACCTTATCAGGTTTCGTGCCCTCGCGGCAGAGCACGGCCATCAGAGCATCGCCGATCTCCGGGCTATCGATCAGCGCGTCGGCGTCCAATTCCCGGGCATCCCGGGCGACGTAGCGAAAGTCGAGGACCGGTTCCCGCGCGATGGCGGTCGGCATGCTCATCGGCTGGCGGCCCACATAGACCATGGTCGAGCGGATGTCAGGGAACTCGATCTGCTCGGGCCTGCGCCTTTTCCTCTGCATCACGGGTGGGCGTCGCATCCTCATGACGCGCTCGCCGATCTGCCCGGCGTAGATCAGCATCCTGGCCTGCATGAACGGATCGTTGGTGGACTGGAACTCGACGTGATGCACCACGCCGTTCTCGTCCTCCCCGACGAAATCGACCTCGCGGGCCGTCACCCGCGGCAGCTTGAACGGCAGGGGCTTCAGGGGTCGATCGATCCCGATCTGGCGGAGGAATGCGCCGCACCCTTCCTGGAGCACCTCCCTGATCGTCGTATCGTATTTGCCCATGGCCCCTCCGATCCGTGATTGGACGCCGCCACGCCGAAACCCACAATCGGCGGTTCATCCCAGCACCTCGCCGCGCCGCCACACGAGCCTCATGCCCTTGTGGAGGGCCGCGACCGGCTGGATGCCGCGCGCGGCCAGGACCTGCTTCAGCCGCGGTGGCGGTACGCCGAGACTTCGCGCCACCTCCGCCGTCAACGCGTACTCCGCATTGAAGCGCCGGATCGCGTCCCGGGTTAGGCGCCGATCATGGTCGCCGGTGGTGGCGAGCAGCCCCGCCGCCACGATCCACGACACCGTCGGCTCGGGCACGCCGAGCAGGATCGCCGCCTCGCGATAGGCGACCGTCACCGCGCCGTCGCCGCCCGCCTCGCCCAAGCCGGCGACACGCGCCAAGGCGGCCTCGTCGACGCTCAGCCGCAGGAGCGCCGGCCCGGCGGCCGCGCAGGGCCGGCACGGCAACCTCCCGTCGCCGATCGCCGCCAGGATAGCCAGCCATGGCCTGTCGCCGGGCGGCAGCCGGCGGATGGCGGTCCCGAACGGCCGGTAGGTGACGGTCGAGCCGCCGTCCCGCGCGCCGGCGATGACCCGCGCGACGTAGGCGTCGAGGGAGGAACGGCGGAAGTGAACCCGCGCGGCGACGAGGCCCAGGGCGGGACCGGTCGCCCGGGTGATCGCGCCGGTGTCGGCGAGGGCTTCCAGGGCCTCCAGCGGCAATCCTACGGCGCGCGCCGCTGAAGGGCCATCGACCATGTCGGCGTGCTCCTGTCGGAGCGCCTCGACCTCATCCCGCCGCATCAGCACCATGGCACGATCGCCGGATCGAACGACGTCGATAGCGCCCCGTTTCGCCAGCCTCCTCACTGTCTTGCCGCCGACGCCGAGGATCGCGGCGGCCTGGCGCGCGTCCACCAGGCCTTCGTCGCGGTCGGCCTTCCTCCGTGGGGCCGCGGGCTTCTCGGCGGTGCGGCGCATGTCGTGCCGGATGGCGTCGGCGACGAGGGTCCGGATGCCGGGAGCGAGGGTGCGCCGCGTCCGCAGCAGCCGCAGCGCGCCGATCTCCTTGTGCACCCCGAAGCGCATGTCGCGAGCGGGTGCGGTGGCGCGCATCAGATCTGCGGCGACCGAGAACCCCGATCGCCACTCGATCAGCATGCGCCCGACCTGCGCGAGCCTGGCCGGCTCGAAGGTGATCGCGCCGTCGCCCCGAACAGACCGGACAGCGTTCTTGTCGGCGTCCGGCGGCGTCACCATCGCCAGGGCCACGGAGATGGCAAGCTCGAACAGGTCGCCGGGGGTCTCGTGCCGCAGGGCCGGGTCCACCCGGCGCATCGCCTCGGCGCGCACGTCCGGACGCGGGTCGACCAGCGTCGCCAGCAACAGCGCGCCCGCGGGATCCTCCAGCTCGACGAGCGGCTGCGGGTGATCCCTGAGGTCGACCGTCGGATAGTCATCCTCGTCCACGCACCGTGGGCAGAAGGCGATCCCGCGCGTGACATGCCAGCCGAACCTCCGGTGGCAGACCGGACACGCGTCGATCAGGGTCTCAAGCGTCTGCGTGCAGAACCCGAAGGGACGCAGGTCGTGGATGGCACGGTGGTAGGGCGCCAAGGCCAAGGCGCGCGGCGAGGTCCGCCGCCATCGCCATTCCCGGTAGGCCGCCCGCAGCGGCACACCGAAAAAGTCGATGCGGTCGCCCGCCACGTCCGCGCGCTCGACGACGCGGTGAAGGCGATGCACGACGACTTCATCCGGGAGGCGCAGAACTGCGGCGAGTCGGCTGGCTTCGGCGTCGTCGAGCGCCGGGTAGGTTCCGACGTCCCGGCCCGCGAGGCCCGCGAACCGGCGCAGGCGCAGGAGATCGGTGTAACCGTTGCGCGCCATCGTCCGCGCCGCGAGCCCGAGCAGGCTCTCGTCGGGGTGGGGGGCCGGATCCGCACTGAAACGCAGGGGCCGGACGTGCGGCGGCCTGGCACCGGCTCGACCGCAAGGGATCCCGACCGGGCCCGTCGGCGCGGCCAGGCTCACGCGCGCTTCCGCGGCCGGATCTCGCGCAGGCCCTGAGCGATCGGGTTGTAATCCGTGTATTGCAGAGGGATCGCCCAGTCGTCGATCGCGTCGCTGATGTCATCGAGGGCGATGACGCTGCGACCACCGCGGATCGCGATCTCTGCGGCGGCCTCGAACACGGCCGAGGCCGTGCCGATCACGCCTTGGCTGACGTCGTAGAGGGCGGCCGGGATCTCGCCGCGCACCAGCCCCGAGGGCTTCGGGAAGATGCCATGCTCCACCAACTTCAGGTCGAAGCCGGCGCAGTGCTCGATGAAGGTCTTCCGCTCGGCCGGCCGGGCAAGATCGAGCGGATCGAGGAAGATCGGCGCGTAGGTCCGCCCCTTGAATTGCGGATTGTTCAGGAGGAGCGGGCGAGCCTTCTCGGTCCCCATGACGAGGAACGGGCAAGCCCCCCGAATAAGCATACGCTTGATGGTCTCCGTCACGCTCCAGGCGGTCGTGCCGTTCTTATCGTTGTCGATGAGGTGGTGGATCTCGTCGAGGACGAGGACGTCCGTGCGCGCGCTCTCGATCTGGATCGAGGCACGCCGCAGAAGCGAGCGGGCCGTGCCGCTGTCGAAGTCGTTGTCGAGGTAGGCTTCCAGGATATCCGAACCGAGGCTCTTGGTCGTGGCTTGGGCCGACATCGTCACGTGGAGCACCGGTTCGGTCTCGTCGTCATGGTCCTCGGCGGCGACCACGGTCTCCAGATAGTTCTGGATGCTCGTGCTTTTGCCGGTCTGGGACGGACCGATGATGGCGAGGAGCTTCTGCGGGATACGCGCGCCCCGGCTGCCCTTGGCCTCCCATTCCTTGCGTGACGCCTGCCCGACCTTTCGCAACACGTCGAGCTCGGCGGCGATGCGGGCGACATGGGGGTGCGGGATGCGGAACTTGCGGAATTCGAGCCTGGCGTATGCCAGGCGGTCCTCGATCGACATGCTGCCCTCCTTCACTTCCGCGATGCGGTTCCGCCCAGGCGCCGGGTCATCTCGGCCATCACCGCGGCCGCGGCGTCGTCGTCCACGACCAGCGGCGCTCCCCCGGCCACCCGTCGGGTCCCGGCGGGCGGCACCGGGGCCGCGCCCGTCCCGGATGCCGGCCGAACGCCGCCTCGCCCCTTGCGTCCGCCCTCGCCGGCGCGCCGCCCGCCGCGACGGGGGCCCTTCTCGGGCATGCCGTCGTCGTCGCGCTCGGGCGCGGCCATGTCGGCCGGCAGATCGTAGGGCTTGTGGCGCAGCGTCCCGGGCCGGGCGTCCACGATGCGCACGGCGTCGCCGTCCGTGCGGATCGCCGTCTTCAGCGGTTCGAGCAGCCGCCTGCGTTGGCGCATCGCTTCCATCTTGGCGTCCGGCGCCGCGTTCTCGGTCACCGCACGCAGGTGGTCGTGCGCCAGGATGCGATCCTCGGACGTGTTGAAGGCGAGGTTGTTGGCCGCGGCCCAGGCCTTGATCCGCTCGTGATGGCCGAAGCCGATTCCCGGGAGCGCGGCGTAGGCCTCATCCCAGTTCGGCAGCGACACGTACCGGGCTCGCGGCTTCGCCTTGGGGTTCCAGACCTGGATCTCGGCGATGCTGCCCTTACGGTGCTTGACCTTCACCTTCGCCTTGGCGCTGCTCAGCCGTTGGCGTCGCCCCCGGACCGGGTCATGCGGGGCGAGGTCGGCCAGCAGCGCCTGGGTGATCCCGGGGTCGTGGAAGCGGAAGCCCTTGAACTTGATGCCCTGCCGGTCGAGCGTCGCGTCCCCGACGGTTCCGAAGGCGGCGGCCAGGGCCTCGATGTCATCGATGGTTTCCCGGCCCGCTTCGAGGCCGATCCGCCACGCCACGAGCGGGGAGAGCTTCGTCTCCCGGTGCGGCCGGCCGTGGTACACCCGGAAGATCGCCTCGTAGACCAGCTCCTCAAGCTTCGAGAGCGTGAGCGTCGCCGTCTTGGCCGGGTCCAGCCCGAGCTTGCGCATCATCTCGGGCCCGAACGGCACGCCGCCGGGCAGCTTGTGGACGAGCAGGCGGTTCAGCGTCTGCCAGAAGGTCTCGACGTAAGCCTTCCACTCCGGGTTTCTGACCGGAGCCCACTCGACGCTGATCCCGGCGTCCGCGTTGGCGTCCTGGTAGCTCACGCCGCCCTGGCGCCACGCATTGTCGACGACCACGGTCTGCGGCAGGCCGTGCAGGTCCTCCAGCATCTCGCGCAGGTGTGGGAGGCGCTCGATGATCGCGTGCTTGCCGGTCACGACCTGGAGCTGGCACTCCATGATCGTGTCGAGGCTCTCGCCCTCGTAGCTGATCACCACGCCGAGGACGCAGCGCGACCAGAGATCGATCGCCAGGGTCACCGTCGGGCGGCCGCATGGGATGAGGCGGCCATGGCGGTCGTCGAGGATGCACCAACCGTCGAGCGTCGTGCCGTCGATCAGCACGATGTCCAGGATCTTCTCGGCCACCAGCCCGCGCCCGGTCGCCTTCCAGCGCGTCCGTCCCTCCCTCTCGCCATACTTGGTGGTCAGCGTCAGAAGGCTCTCGGCCAACAGGATCCGCGTGCGCACCGTCTCGACGGACGGACAGCGCAGGGTCTGCCAAACGCCGCCGTAGCGGTGCCGGCACAGCCCGTTCAGCTTGCGCATGGCCCGGAACAGCCAAGCGTACGCGTCGCCGGGCGTCCGTTCGCGACGCGCGTAGAACCAGGCGATTGCCCGGCGCAACATTTCTTGCGTCGCCTTCGGCCAGCGTTGCCGGGGGACCTTTCCCCGCCTGCTTTCCAGCAGCCGGCTCGGGCGGTCGTGGAGCGTGCCTCGGCCGTTGATCGCACGCCGCAGCGCGCCTGCGCTGGGAAGCCTATGCAGCCCCTGCCGCGCGGCGGCCGGTGCATGCCGCGCCACGAAGGCGTCCAGGGCCTTGGTGCCCTTGCCGCACGGAGCCGCATCCCATTCCCGCAGGTAATGCCGGAGCGTCCGCCCGTACTCGCTCAATCCCTCGGGCCCGATTTCGTCGACGCCATCGCCGGCCGAACCGTCCTGCAGGCTGCCGTCCGACCTACGATGCTGGCGTACCCGGCGCGCCTTCCGCGCCGCCTGCATCTCTTCGATCCAGTCCTCCGTCCTGAAGATCGGCGCGCCGCCTCCGCTCACCGGCTCGAACATCATTCGTCCGCCGGTGGACTCCATGCGATAGACGTACCGTCCCTCGGGCAGGACCCAGACGTCGCCGGTGCGGTGAGTGGCCTTCAACGCCATGGCCGACCTCAACCCCGACGACGAAGACCGGCGCGCGACGCGTCGAGCCCACCACGCAGGAGCGAGACCGGGGTGTCTGCAGCGAGGCGTTGGTCGAGCGGCACGTGCACGATCCGCCGCACGATGGCCGCATAGGCCTTCGCGCGGCCGAGCGGCTCGCTCCCCAGTACGTCGACGATCGCGCCCAGCGGGGCGATGCCGCCTTCGCGCTCGATCGCATCGATCAGCGCGAAGCGGTCCCGGGTGCCGACGCGAACACGCCGCCGGCGCTGGATCTCCTGCGCCGTCGCGAACCGCTGCCGCGGGCGCTCGATGTCCTCCGCCTGGTGGAGCACGGCGAAGTCCCAGCCCAGGCGCTCATAGATCTCGGCGGCTAGGTGGAGCTTGAGCTCGTAATCCGGATCCCGGAGGTCCTTTTTCCCGGCTCGGCTCTTGATCTCGCGGATCTCGACCCGCCCGTCGGCCATGTCGCGGCGGATATCGGGGTAGTACAGGAGCGGCTTCTTACGGCCGGCGACCTTGATTTCGAGGCCGTGCGGCTGGGCGAGGTAGCTGGCCACGGCGGTATCCGCCTCGCACAGCCAGAAATACATGCGCTCCGCGCGGTCCTCCCAGGGCATGGAGCGGCTGGCCTTGACGCTGTGATAGCGCCCGGTCGGCTTGCGGTGACGTCCGTTGATGATCAGGCGGACCGGGCCGCCACGGGGATCCTCGTGGATGTCGGCGATCGTCCTGATCCTGAGGGCCGCTTCCGCTGCATCGATGCGCATGCTCTCTCCGTGGCGAACGAAGTGGGCGCCCGGCCGAGCGCGGCCGGAGGCTTGGATGAGGCGGTCTCGGGGGGAAGCGGGCGTCGGGCGCCCCTGGAGCAGGGCTTGCACGCGCCCGGTCGTTCGGGCACGGTTCCTCTGCCCGAGCCGCGGCGTCAGCCCGGCCCGACAAGGAGAAACGCGGAGAGCGGTCCCCGGAGATCTTGTCCAGGGAGCTACCGAGGCCCGCTCAGGCAACGTTTCGATATGGCGCTTCCCCCGTGGCTTCACCGCCGCGGGGGTTCGTGTTTCAGGCGTCTACATCCCGACCTGCTCGCTGGTTAGGTGCCGTTCGCGCACGCTGCCGCCGATCGCCCGACTCATCAAGTCGTTGATCGGACACGCGAAAAGAGTCAGTTGCGCGCGAGGGAATCTTTTTAGGAAATCAGTCTGACAGCGTTCCTGTCGAACGCTGGGACGAAATCAATGCCGTCCAGGCACTTGATGCTCGACCTGAGTCGGACTCCGGAGTCGGCAGGCGCGCTGGCCTCGGGGCCCGATCGCGATCGATCCCCCATGCCGCGGAGGGAACGTCCCCGAGTTATCCACAGAGAAAACGCGATCGTCCGCAGGCAGGCGCCTACCTGGCCGCGAGAGATGAGATTCCGAATTTACATCGATCTTCTGAGTATGCACGGAATCGCTGCGAAAATCCACCCATCCAAAGTGTGGAAAGCGGGCATTACAGCCTCAATCAGAACGACTTCTGTTGGCGATTCGACACGAGCCGAGACAATTAACCAATATTCCTTGCGAGGCACGGCAGTGCGAAGCTGTTCCCGGCGATGAATGATGCCTGGCGATGGCCGTCGGCGTGGCACAGCGTACGACGCATCAGGCGTCAGCGCTTCCACGCGCCGGGCTCTTCGCTCGTGCCGCTCCAAGTATTATCGTGATTTCCCTGGCGCGGTCCGACCACCCGCCATACTATCTTGGCTCGGGTGAATCGCTCTTATTCTGTAAAAGAATCGCTTCTACCCGGGCCCGTCACCTCATCGGCGGCCGAACAGCCGCTCGATGTCGGCGAGCTTCAGCTCGATCGAGGTCGGGCGTCCGTGGTTGCACTGTCCGGAATTCGGCGTCGCCTCCATCTCGCGCAGGAGGGCGTTCATCTCCTCCGCCCTCAGCCGCCGCCCGGCGCGGATCGAGCCGTGACAGCTCATGCGCGACAGGACGGCGTCGAGACGGCGCCCCAGCGGGCCGCCCTCCGCGGCCGGAGCCCCGCCCTCCTCGTCGCCGCTGGCCTCCAGGGCGTCGAGGATGTCGGTGACGAGATCGCGCGTCGAGGCGCCGATCAGCGCTGCCGGCACCTCGCGCACCAGCACCGCTCCGGGCCCGAAGGCCTCGATGGTGAGGCCCAGCCGGTCGAGATCCGGCGCGGCCGCGACGAGCCGGTCGGATTCCTCGGGGCTCATCTCGACCACGTCGGGGATCAGCAACCCCTGGCGGGCGATGCCGCCCGCCTCCCGCTCGGCCTTCATCCGCTCGTAGACGAGGCGCTCGTGGGCGGCGTGCTGGTCGACGATCACAAGGCCGTCGCGGGTCTGGGCGAGGATGTAGGTCTCGTGGATCTGCGCGCGGGCGGCGCCGAGGGGATGGTCGAGCGCCTCCGGCGCCTCGGCGGCGAGGCGGGTATCCGCCTGGGGCGGGGCCGCCACCTCGGTCAGGTCTGACGTCGCGTACGCGGCCTGAGCGGGCTCGCCGAAGCCGTCCGGCCCGCCCCGCGCCGGCTGCGGCGCCGGGCGCCACGNCGCCCCGCGCCGGCTGCGGCGCCGGGCGCCACGCGGAGGGCAGACGGTATCCGGCCGGCGCCGCCACGGAGGGCGCGCCCGGCGGGAACAGGCCCGGACGCGTCGGCCGGAACAGCGTCGGTGCGGCGACACCGCTGTGGGTCGCGAGCGGAGGGCCGGCCGGGCGCAGCGCGTCGAGGGTCCGCGCGGCGCCGGTCGTGGCCGAGCGGGCGCCGCCCCGGCGCAGGGCATCGTGGATCGCGCTCACGATCAGCGCTCGGACGAGTCCCGGCTCGCGGAAGCGCACCTCGGTCTTGGCGGGATGGACGTTGACGTCGACGAGCCCCGGGTCGCACGCGATGGCGAGGCCGAGCACCGGGTGTCGGTCCGAGGCCAGGGTGTCGGCGTAGGCGCCGCGGATCGCCCCGAGCAGGAGCCGGTCGCGCACGGGGCGACCGTTGACCGCGAGGTGGATATGGGTCGCGGCGCCGCGGTGATAGGTCGGCAGGCCGACATGACCGGTCACCGCGAAGCCCTCCCGGGCCAGGGAGACCGGCAGGGCGTTGGCGAGGAAGTCCTGCCCCAGCACCGCCGCGAGCCGGCGCAGCTCCGCCTCGGCCCCGGTCTCGGCCGGCAGGACCAGCGGCTGCCCGGCATCGGCCCTCAGGGTGAAGCGGATTCCGGGCTGCGTCGCGGCGAGGCGGCGCAGCGTCTCGGCGATGGCGGCGTTCTCGGCCCGATCCGATTTCAGGAACTTGAGCCGCGCCGGCGTGGCGGCGAAGAGCTCGGTCACCTCGATCCGGGTGCCGCGCTGGGCCGGAGCCGGCCGGACCTGCCCCTTCAGCCCCGCCTCGACCGTCAGGCTCGCCCCCGCCTCGGCCTCCGGCGTCCGGGTGACGATCGCGAGTCGCGACACCGCGCCGATCGACGGCAGGGCCTCGCCGCGAAAGCCGAGGGTGTCGATCGCCGTCAGATCGCCGTTCGGGAGCTTGGAGGTGGCGTGCCGCTCGACCGCGAGGTCGAGATCGCCCGGCGTCATGCCGCGGCCGTCATCGACGACCCGGATCAGCCGGCGCCCGCCGGCCTCGACGGTGACCTCGATGGCCCGGGCCCCGGCATCGATCGCGTTCTCGACCAGCTCCTTCACGGCCGAGGCTGGGCGCTCGACCACCTCGCCCGCGGCGATGCGGTCGACGAGCACGGGATCGAGGCGGCGGACGGACGGCGCGGACAGGGAGGACATCGGCGCGCAGGATAGTCCCTGCGCGGCGGCGATCCAATCGTGCCGACCGACCGAACCCGTCAGGCGCGGCGCTGCGACCCGCCCAGAGAGATGCGTCCGGTGCCGGCGCGTGTCCCGTGGCTCGCTGCCGTCACGGGACGGCGGGACAGGTCGTAGAGGACGTTCCCGACGAGACCCGCGGTCCGCCGCAGGGTCGCGCCCTCGCAGGTCGCCGCCACGCGGACGCCGATCGCGTGGGTGTGGCTGCGCCCGTAGAGCCAGACCGCGAGGCGGGCCCGGGTCGCTTCCGGGATCCCGTCGAGCAGGAACGCGGTGCCCTCCGGATCGGCCTTGATGAGACGGCCGACCACGTCCGACGCGACGGGGCAGTCGTGGGCGGGATCGTCGATGCTGAGCGTTCGGTTCTGGGTCATGCGGCCCCCGACGGCGTGAAGCTGTCAGGGTGGGCGGTCTTGGTTAACGAAATCACACCATTGGTTGTGGACACTCCCCCCGCCGCGCGCCGGGATGGAGGCGTTGCAGCGGCGCAACCCGCGCTCCGTTCGAACCTTCGACCTAGAGCGGCCGGCGGATGATACGGGCGACCAGGCCGACGATGCCCTCGCGAAACAGCAGCACGCAGAGCACGAAGACGCAGCCCTGGATAATCGTAACCCAGGCGCCGAACTGCGCCAGGTACGTCTCCATCGTGACGATCACCAGCGCGCCGACGATCGGCCCGAACACGGTCCCCATGCCGCCGACGAGGGTCATCAGCACCACCTCGCCGGACATCGACCAGTGCACGTCGGTGAGGGAGGCGAGCTGGAAGACGATCGCCTTGGTGGAGCCGGCGAGTCCCGCGAGCGTCGCGGAGAGCACGAAGACGGCGAGCTTGTACTGGCTGGCGCGGTAGCCGAGCGAGATCGCCCTCGGCTCGTTGTCGCGGATCGCCTTCAGCACCTGGCCGAAGGGCGAGTGGATGATCCGGTAGATCAGCAGCATCCCCGCCATGAACACCACGGCCACCACCGCGTACATCACCCGGTCGTCCGCGAGGCTGATCGCGCCGAACAGGTTACCGCGGGGCACCGCCTGGATGCCGTCCTCGCCGCCGGTGAACTTCGCCTGCAGGGAGAAGAAGAACACCATCTGGGCGAGCGCCAGGGTGATCATCGAGAAGTAGATGCCCTGCCGGCGGATCGCCAGGGCGCCGAAGACCAGCCCCAGCAGCGCGGCCGTGACCGTGCCGGCGAGGATCGCCAATTCGGGGGTGAAGCCCAGGCTCTTGGCCGTGTAGGCGCAGAGGTAGCTCGCCATGCCGAAATAGGCGGCGTGGCCGAAGGAGAGCAGGCCGCCGTAGCCGAGCAGGAGGTTGAAGGCGAGCGCGAACAGCGCGAAGCACAGCACCTTCATCAGGTAGACGGGGTACAGGACGAGCGGTGCTACGACGAGCAGCACCGCGATGCCGACGAAGATCAGGCGGTGGAGCGCCTTGTCGTCCCGGCTCGTCGGAACGGCGGCGATCGGGGCGGCGTCGAGGGCGGCGGTGTCGGCCATGGGGATGCCTCAGATCGCGGTCAGGCCGTGCGCCCGAACAGGCCGGCGGGTTTGACGAGCAGCACCAGCACCATGATCACGAAGATCACGGTGGCCGACGCCTCTGGATAGAACACCTTGGTCAGGCCCTCGACGAGGCCCAGGGCGAAGCCCGTGATCACCGAGCCGATGATCGAGCCCATGCCGCCGATCACCACCACGGCGAAGACCACGATGATGATGTCGGCGCCCATGTTCGGATTGACCGAGTAGATCGGCGCCGCCAGCACCCCGGCGAAGCCCGCGAGCGCGACGCCGAACCCGTAGGTCAGCGTCAGGAACAGCGGCACGTTGACCCCGAAGGCCTGGACCAGGGTCGGGTTCTCGGTGGCGGCGCGGAGATAGGCGCCGAGCTTGGTCTTCTCGATGACGAGCCAGGTGGCGATGCAGACGGTCAGCGAGGCGACCACCACCCAGGCGCGGTAGTTCGGCAGGAACATGAAGGGCAGCCGCTGGCCGCCGGACAGCTCGGCCGGGATCGCGTAGGGCAGGCCCGAGACGCCGTACTGGTTGCGGAACAGGCCCTGGATGATCAGCGCCAGACCGAAGGTCAGCAGCAGGCCGTAGAGGTGGTCGAGCTTGTAGAGCCGCGCGATCAGCACCCGCTCCAGCACGATGCCGAACGCGCCCACCACCAGCGGGGCGAGCCCCAGCGCCCACCAGTAGCCGAGGCCGACATAGGTGAGCAGCATCCAGGCCACGAAGGCGCCCATCATGTAGAGCGCGCCGTGGGCGAAGTTGATGATGTTCAGGAGCCCGAAGATGATCGCGAGCCCGAGCGACAGGATCGCGTAGAACGAGCCGTTGATCAGGCCGAGCAGCAGCTGACCGAACAGCGCCTGCGTCGGCACACCGAAGATCGTGGTCATGGCCGGTCTCCGCGCCCCGATCCCACCGTCAGCCCTTCACCAGGGGGCAGTTGCCCTCGTTGAGCGGCCGGAAGACCTGATCGCCCGGGATCGTCTCGAGCTTCTTGTAGAGGTCCCACTCGCCCTTCGACTCGGCGGGCTTCTTGACCTCGAACAGGTACATGTCGTGGATCTTGCGCCCGTCGGCGCGGATCGTCCCCTTGCCGAACAGCGGGTCGTCAGTGGGCATCGCCTTCATCTTCGCGACCGTGGCGGCCCCGTCGGCCGTCGACTTCAGCTCGGCCACCGCCTTCAGGTAGTGGAGCACGTCCGAGTAGACGCCGGCGTGGTTGGCGGTGGGCTTCGAGCCGCCCTTCATCTGCTTGGCGAACCGGTCCGAGAAGGCGCGGGTCTGATCGTTCAGGTCCCAGTAGAACGGCTCGGTCAGCACCAGCCCCTGCGCGACCTTGGTGCCGAGGGAATGCACGTCCGAGGAGAAGACCAGGAGGCCGGCGAGCGCCTGGCCGCCCTCGGTAATGCCGAACTCACCCGCCTGCTTGATCGCGTTGATCGTGTCGGTGCCGGCATTGGCAAGCCCGATCACCTTGGCGCCCGACCCCTGCGCCTGCAGCAGGAAGGACGAGAAGTCGGAGGTCGGGAACGGGGTCTTCACCGAGCCCACGACCTTGCCGCCGTTCTTGGTGATCACCGCGCTGGTGTCGCGCTGGAGGGTCTGGCCGAAGACGTAGTCGGCGGTGAGGAAGAACCACGTGTTGCCGCCGCGCTTGACCATCGCGCCGCCGGTGCCGTTGGCCAGCGCCACCGTGTCGTAGACCCAGTGGATCGTGTTCGGCGTGCATTGCGGGCCGGTGAGGTCGGCCGTCCCGGCGCCGGTGTCGATGAAGACCTTGTTCTTCTCCTTGGTGACCTGACTGATCGCCAGCGCCACCGAGGAGGTCACCCCGTCGGTGATCATGTCGACGGCGTCGCGGTCGTACCATTGCCGGGCGATGGCCGCGCCGACATCCGGCTTGTTCTGGTGGTCGGCCGAGACGATCTCGACCTTCAGGCCGTGCTGCTCCGGCTTGAAGTCCTCGACGGCGAGCTTCGCGGCCACGACCGAGCCCTCGCCGCTGATGTCCGAGTAGGCGCCCGAGCGGTCGCCCAGGATGCCGATCTTCACGTTCGTCTGCGCCACCGCGGTGCCCATCATCAGGGCGCCGGCGAGGGCGGCGAGGGTCACGGGCCGAGCAATGCGTCCGAGCATGTGCGTTTCCATCCTCCAGCGGCGCAGCGGATCTCCGCCGGCCGAGTATCGGGTCGCCGTTTTCTGGCGCTTCTACGGTTTTCGCGTGCGAGTTTCAGACGCCGAGGTAGGCGTGCAGCTTGTCGATATTGGCGTCAAGCTCGGCGTTGGGGATCATGTCGACCACCCGCCCCTGCTCGATCACGAAGTGCCGGTCCGCCAAAGTCTGGGCGAACCGGAAATTCTGCTCCACCAGGACGATGGTGTAGCCCTGAGCCTTCAATTGCTGGATGGTCCGGCCGATCTGCTGGACGATGACCGGCGCGAGACCTTCCGTCGGCTCGTCGAGCAGAATCAGCTTGGCGCCGGTGCGCAGGATGCGTCCGATCGCCAGCATCTGCTGCTCGCCGCCCGAGAGCTTGGTGCCCTGGCTGCCGGCGCGCTCCTTGAGGTTCGGGAACAGCGCGTGGATGTCGGCCACCGACATGCCGCCGGGCTTCACCCGCGGCGGCAGCATCAGGTTCTCGTGGACCGTCAGGCTCGCGAAGATGCCGCGCTCCTCCGGCACGTAGCCGATCCCGAGCCGAGCGATGTTGCGCGAGGCCATCCGGACCGTCTCGACGCCGTCGTAGACAATTGAGCCCGACCGCTTGCCGAGGATCCCGATGATCGCCCGCAGGGTCGTGGTCTTGCCCGCGCCGTTGCGGCCGAGCAGCGTGATCACCTCGCCCGCGCGCACGTCGATGTCGATGCCGTGGAGGACGTGGCTCTCGCCGTACCAGCCCTCCAGGCCGCGGACGGTCAGCAGCGCGTCTGTCGCGGCCGCCGGAGGTGTCTTGAGAGCCGCCTCAGGCATGTCCCGCCCCGATATACGCTTCGACCACGCGCGGATCCTTCGAGACCGTGGCGTAGTCGCCCTCGGCCAGCACCTGGCCGCGGGCCAGCACGGTGATCCGGTCCGACAGGGAGGCGACCACGGAGAGGTTGTGCTCCACCATCAGGATCGTCCGGTCCTTCGAGACCCGGCGGATGAGGGCCGCGGTCCGGTCGACGTCCTCGTGGCCCATGCCGGCCATGGGCTCGTCGAGGAGCAGCATCTCGGGATCGAGGGCGAGCGTGGTGGCGATCTCCAGCGCGCGCTTGCGCCCGTAGGAGAGCTCGACCGCCAGCACGTCGGCGAAGTCCGAGAGGCCCACCGCCTCGACCAGGGCGAGCGCCTCGCCGTTCAGCGCGCGCAGGACCCGCTCGGGACGCCAGAAGTCGAAGGAATCGCCGCGCCGCCGCCGCTGCAGGGCGATGCGGACGTTCTCCATGACCGTGAGGTGCGGGAACACGGCGGAGATCTGGAAGGAGCGCACGAGGCCGAGACGGGCGACGTCCGCCGCCTTCAGACCGGTGATGTCGCGATCCTTGTAGCGGATCGTCCCGGCGGTCGGGATCAGGAACTTCGTCAGAAGGTTGAAGCAGGTGGTCTTGCCGGCTCCGTTCGGGCCGATGAGCGCGTGGATGGTGCCGCGTTCCACTTGCAACGCCACGCCGTTGACGGCCCGGAATCCGCGGAACTCCATCGTCAGGCCATCGGTCGCCAGGATTACATCCCGTGCCAAGCGTGTCCCTCCCGGGTTTGATTTCTTGCCGCCATATCGCCGATCCGCGACGGCACAGTCCATCGCAAACGCTCCTGGCGGCGCGACAATCCCCCGGGAGTGATATCAGTCGCCACCCGTGTCATGGCGGCCGGCGAACCGAACTTGACCGCGTCGCCACGCCCAATTAACTCAGACAATTCGAGGCGGCATAGACTGATGGGTTTCGACATGGGCGGTCGCGCGGCCTACCTCGCCGTCGACTGGGGCACGACGAACCGGCGGGCCTTCGCCATGTCGGAGGCGGGAGCGGTCCTCGACAGCCTGCACGACGACCGCGGCGTGCTCGCCCTGACGCCCGACGCGTATCCGGCGGAGATCGCGGCCCTGCGCGCGCGGCTCGGCGCCCGCCCCATCATCGCCGTCGGGATGGTCGGCTCCAATCGGGGCTGGCGGCCGGCGCCCTACGTGGACGCCCCGGCGACCCTCGCCGCCCTGGCCGAGGCCTGCCTGGAGCCCGCCCCCGACGTCCGGATCGTCCCGGGGGTGGCTCTGCGGGACGGCGCGCGTCCCGACGTGATGCGGGGCGAGGAGATCCAGGTGTTCGGGGCGATCGGAGCGGGCGCGGCGCCCGCGACGGCGCTGTTCTGCCAGCCCGGCACGCACAACAAGTGGATCGAGACGGTCGACGGGGCCATCACGGACTTCACCACCGTGATGACCGGGGAATTCTTCGCCCTCCTCCGGGCGCACGGCATCCTGGCCGGGATGCTCGACGGCTCGGTCGAGGACGGGGACGCCTTCCGGGCGGGCATCCGCCGCGGCCTGACCTCTGGCAACCTCGCGGCCACCCTGTTCGAGGTCCGATCCGGCCTGCTGCTCGACCGGATCGGGCCCGAGCAGGCGGCCCCCTACGCCAGCGGCATCCTGGTCGGCGCCGATCTCGGCACGCGGGCCGACCTGCGGCGCCGACCGGTACACCTGCTCGGGGGCGGCCGCCTCGCGGCGCTCTATGCCGCCGCGATCACCGAGGCGGGCGGGGATCCGGTGACGGTGCCCGACGGTTCGACAACGGCCGGTATCCACGCCATCTGGAGTCTGCGGGCATGACGATCCTCGACCGGTTCGAGGCGGCCTTCGCGGCCTGCCCGCTCGTCGCCATCCTGCGCGGGCTCACGCCCGACGAGGCGCCGGCCGTGGGCGAAGCCCTGGTCGGGGCCGGTTTCACCCTCCTGGAAGTGCCCCTCAACTCTCCCGATCCGCTCCGGAGCGTCGCGGTGCTCGCCGAGCGCCTCGCCGGGCGGGCGCTGGTCGGAGCCGGCACCGTCCTGACCCCGTCTCACGTCGGAGAGGTCGCCGCCGCCGGGGGGACCCTCGTGGTGTCGCCGAACGCTGATCCGGCCGTCATCGGCGCGACCGTCGCGGCGGGCCTCGTCTCCCTTCCGGGCTACCAGACGCCCACGGAGGCCTTCGCGGCCCTGGCGGCGGGCGCCACCGCGCTGAAGCTGTTCCCGGCGGACGTCGCGACGCCCCTGGCGCTCAAGGCGCATCGCGCGGTTCTGCCGCCCGACACGCGGGTCCTGGCCGTCGGCGGTGTCGTGCCCGAGACCATCGCGGGCTGGCGTCAGGCTGGGGCCGACGGCTTCGGTCTCGGGTCCAATCTGTACCGGCCTGGGAAGGCGGCGGCCGACGTCGCTCGCGATGCGGCGGCCTATGTGGCGGCGTTGAGGCGCTCCTCCTGAGGACCCGGTCGGCGGCCCGCCCGCTCTGCGCAAGCCGTTGAAGCAGGACGCATGGGTCGCGCCGCGGGCCACCGATCGGCGGACGCCTCCGGATCGTCCCGAACGACGCCAGCGCGACCGCTGCCCGGCACCACCGCCGCGGTCGCGACCGACCGCCGCATCGTCGAGGTCTGGCCGTGAATCAGCGGCCGGCGGGGCGGCGAGCCGAACCTATCGGCGGTTCGCGATCTCGCGGGCCGACCGCTCGGACCGGTCGACGACCATCCGGCACGCACCGCTCAGCGACACCCGCTTCTCGCGGAGGCAGAGGGTGATCGCCCCCGCATTCGGGATCTGGGCGGCGCACAGGCGCATGACGTCCGGCGTGCACGCGGCCCGGTCGGCGCCGGTCTCCGCGAGCGCCGGTGCCGAGCCGAACAGGACGGCGAACAGGGTGAGGGTGGCGGACTTCATCGCAGTGATGTCTCCTGAACGGATCGGGGGCAGCGCGCGGCCAAGCCTCGGCATCCGGCGAGAACGTCGGCACCGGGGAAGATATCCCGTCGCGCTTGTTTCAATCTGACGCAGGGCGCCGCCACCGACCTTCGCGACCGACGAGTTCAGCGGCGTGCGTCCGGTCCGATCGCACCGGTGGTCACTGGCTCGATCAGAGCCGCGCCGACGACCGGTTGTGTCCTCTGACGATCGAGCTTGTCCGCCGAGACGAGGGCGGCGGCGATCAGGGCCGACACTGCCAGCGTCACCTTCACCACGTCCCAGACCCGCGCGAGCATGCTCGAACTCCACCGGCGTCATCGAATGCGAGCGGCGGATCCGCCTCATCGATCCGCCTGACCTGGATCCTCGACCGCAGCCGTTCCCAAAACCTTTCCCGCGAAAGCGAGGACTGCATATCGACCGTCGCGTGATGCAATCTGGTCTCACCTGCAGTTCTCAAGCAGGATTCACGCGCCGAGACTCATCTGGACGTCGCTCCCGCCGCCGCCTCGGCGGCCAGAGCCTCGAAGACGAGGGCGTGGCGCCGCGCGAGAGCCTCGACATCGTGCGTGTAACCACCGCCGATCACCGCAGCGAGCGCGATCCGGCGGGCACGGGCCTGCGCTACGACGAACCGATCGCGGGCGAGCAGCCCCTCATCGGTGAGGCAGAGACGGCCGAGGCGGTCATCGCGATGGGGATCAACCCCCGCGTTGTAGAAGACGAGATCCGGCGCGAAGGCGTCGAGGAGCGGCGGCAGGCGGGCGCGCAGGACGTCGAGGTACCCGGCATCGTCGAGCCGGTCGGGCAGACCGATGTCGAGGTCGCCGGCGATCTTCTGGGCGGGGTAGTTGTTCTCGCAATGAATCGAGAGCGTGAACAGGTCGGGACTGAGCGCGAGGCAATCCGCGGTCCCGTCGCCCTGATGCACGTCGAGATCGACCACGAGAACGCGCCGGACGAGGCCTTCGGCCTGGAGGGCGCGGGCCGCCACCGCGACATCGTTCAGCACGCAGAAGCCGGCGCCCTGCTGGCGCCGCGCGTGGTGGCTGCCGCCGGCGGCGCTGCCCGCCAGACCTTCCGCGAGGGCGAGGCGTCCGGCCAGGAGGGTGCCGCCGACCGAGGCCCGCGAGCGGCGGACCAGGGCGGCATCGACCGGGAGGCCGATGGCCCGCTCGATCTCGCGCCCGACATCGCAAGCCAGCACCGCCTCCACGTAGGCGGGATCGTGGGCGCGCAGCAGGATGTCCGCGCTGGCGGGCTCCGGCGTGACGAAGCCGAGGGGTGCCAAGCCCTTGGCGACCAGCGTCTCGGCGAGCAGGCCGTACTTGCGCATCGGAAAGCGGTGGCCGGACGGGAGCGCCGCCTCGTAGGCCGGATGGAAGGCGATCGGCGGGATCACGCGGGCCGGCCCAGATCGGCCACGAGGCCCCGCGCCAGTGCCTCGCCGCTGTCGTAGGCCGCCTCGATATGGGCTCCGAGGCACCAGTCGCCGGCCGCGCCGAGACGCAGGTCCGGATCGTACAGGCAGGGCTTCTGCAGGGCGGTCTCGACCCGGGCGTAGCGCCAGCGATGCGCCTCCGCGTAGGATGGACGGAGCCCGGTGCCGAGAACGTCCTCGGCCGCTCCGAGAAGCTCGGCGACGACCGCTTCGCGCGGCGTCTCGAGGTGTCTGCGGGACCAGTCCGGCGTCGCGTGCACCGTCAATCGGCAACCGGCAGGTCGCCCGGGTTTCGAGGAATCGTGCGCGATCAGGCCGACCGGGTCCGTTCGGGGCTCGATCAGGACATCCGGAGGCGACGCGTCCGTCGCCACCATGAGGGACCAGCACGGCGCGTAGGCGGCGCGGCCGATACCGGGCAAGGCGACACCCGACGCTGCGAGCAGCGTCGCGACCTGGGGAGCCGGGAAGGTGATCGCGACGCCGTCGAACGGGCCGTGAACGGTGCCGGACGCGTCCTCGACGTGCCAGCACGATCTCTGGCGTCGAAGCCGGACGATTGTCGTGGCTCTCGAAACCGGAAGACCCGCGAGCAGAGCGCGGACGGGCTCGGTCATGCCGGGTAGGCCGACATACCTGTCGGAACCGGCCCAGGGCACGGCGATGCCTCGCTGCGCCCAGCGGTCGAGCTCTGCCGCGAATGCGGGACCGCGCGCCCGCATGAACTGCGCGCCGTGATCGAACTGCATGCCACCGACCCGCCGTGTCGCCATGCGCCCCCCGACCCCGCGCCCCTTGTCGAAGACCCGGACGTGGAGGCCTGACTCGGACAGCCGGCGGGCAGCGGCCGCGCCGGCGATGCCGGCGCCGAGGACCGCGACGATTCCGTGCTCGTTCACGCCCCTGCCCCACCTCGACGAACGGCCCTGCCGACCGCGCGACGGCGAAGATAGGGGACGCGACGCGCGGCGTCAGAGCGACGGATTCGCGCTAATCAGGGATCGAGAGGGGCTCTCTGCGCGGAGCCGGTCCTGCGGTCCGACAGCATCCCGCGCTCGTCGGTGGCGCCGTGGTGCGGGTAGAGGGAATCGAACCCCCACGCCTTGCGGCTGGCGATTTTGAGTCGCCCGCGTCTACCAATTCCGCCATACCCGCGTGCCAGGGGCTCTTCGCATAGGTCGGCGGCCGCGGCCAAGTGTTGTTTTTGCGCGGGTCGGCGATCTGGCCAAGGCGGGGCGCCTATGCTCAAAGGGCGGCGATCGCACAAACCGGGACCTTGAATGCTCCGCCGGCTCTACGCGTGGATCCTGGCCCTCAGTGACCGGCCCTCCGCGCCCTACGCGCTCGGCGCCGTGGCCTTCGCCGAAAGCTCCTTCTTCCCGGTGCCGCCGGACGTGATGCTGGTGCCGATGGCGGTCGCCCGGCCGGACCGGGTCTGGTTCTACGCCGCGATCGCGACGGTCGCCTCCGTCTTGGGCGGCCTCGTCGGCTACGCGATCGGGGCCCTGCTGTTCGACTCCGTCGGAGAGTGGCTCATCCGCCTCTACGGCCTGCAGAACTCGGCGGCGACGTTCCAGGATTCCTACGCGCGCTACGGTCACTGGGTGATCCTGCTGAAGGGGCTCACGCCGATCCCCTACAAGCTCGTCACGATCACGTCGGGCTTCGCGCATTACAGCCTGTTCTGGTTCACGATCCTGTCGATCGTGACCCGCGGCGCCCGCTTCTTCATTCTCGCCGGATTGCTCGGCCGCTACGGTGTCCAGATCCGCGGCGTGCTCGACCGGCACCTGAACGCGGTCGCGGCGATCTCCGTCGCCGTCATCGTCCTCGGCTTCCTGCTCTTCAAGGTGATCCTGTAGCGATGAACACGGCGGCTGCCCTGCGCCTCAAGACCGCTGGCCTGTGGCTCGCGATCGCCTCGGCCCTCACCGTCGGGGCCGCGCTCGTCCTCCAGTACGGATACGGCTACGCGCCGTGCAAGCTCTGCCTGACGGAGCGGCTGCCCTACTACGCCGCGGTGCCGCTGGGCCTGATGGCGCTGTTCCTGCCCGAGCGGCTGGCGCGGATCGCCCTCGGCCTCGCCGCCCTCGGCCTGCTCTACGGGGCGGGGATCGGGGTCTACCACGCCGGCGCGGAGTGGGGCTTCTGGCCGGGACCCTCCGATTGCGGCGGCGGCACCGGCGCCAATCCGGGCCAGGTCGGCGACTTCCTCAACAGCCTGCAGAGCACGAAGGTCGTCGATTGCTCGGTGGCCGCGCTGCGGGTGCTGGGCGTATCGCTCGCAGGCTGGAGCGCCGCGATCTCGGCCGTGCTGGCCTCGTTCGCGGGGACCGCCGCGCTCCGTCCCTGAGGCGCGCGGACCGGCGAAGCCGCTCAGTTCCGGTCATCGGGCAGGACCGGGATCGCCGCCACCTCGATGCCCTCGTCAATCAGCGCGCGGGCCTCCGCGGGGCTCGCCTCGCCGTAGATCGAACGCCCTTCCGCCTCGCCGTAGTGGATCTTGCGCGCCTCCTCGGGGAAGCGCGCCCCGACATGCTCGGCATTCGCCACCACGTGTTCCCGGAGCGCGCGCAGCATCGCCCGCATCTGCCGCTCCGGCTCGGCGACCATCGTCACCGGCGCCTCCGCCTTCGGGACCGGCGCCGGCGCCGGCGCGCGCTCCCGATCCGTGCGGGCGACGCTCGGCACCATCAGGGCCTTGCTGACCTTGGCGCTGTCGCAGACCGGACACGTCACGAGACCGCGTGCGACCTGCGTGTCGTAGGAATCGGAGGACGGGAACCAGCTCTCGAAGCCGTGCCCGGCATCGCAGACGAGACTGTACCGGATCATTTTGGTGCTTGCTGTGGTGCCTATTGCGCGGCCTGAACCCGCGAACCGACGCGCTCGACCGTGAAGGGTCGGCCGTGCTGCAGCGAGGGGATGCGGCCCCGGGCCTCCGCGACGTGCGCGAGTTCGATCTCCGCCAGGATGATCCCGGGCTCGGCCCCGCCGGCATCGGCCAGCACCCGACCCCAGGGATCGACGATCAGCGAGTGCCCGTAGGTTTCGCGCCCGTCCTCGTGCTGGCCGCCCTGCGCCGCCGAGATCACGAAGGCGCCGGTCTCGATGGCCCGCGCTCTCTGCAGGACGTGCCAGTGCGCCTCTCCGGTCTGGCGGGTGAAGCAGGCGGGAGCCGTCAGGACTTCGGCACCCGCTTCGGCGAGAGCGCGGTACAGGGCGGGAAAGCGGATATCGTAGCAGATCGTCAGGCCGAGCGTGGCCCACGGCGTCTCGGCGAGCACCGCGCAGGCGCCACCGGAATAGGTCGCGGATTCCCGCCAGCGCTCGCCGCTCGGAAGGTCGACGTCGAACAGGTGCAGCTTGTCGTAGGATGCCAGGATCTCACCGTCGGCGCCGATTAGGTAGGCACGGTTGGCGATCTTGTCGCCGGACTTGACCGCGATCGAGCCGATCTGGACGACCGTCCCGGTCTGCCGCGCAACCTCGCGGAGCGCCGCCAGGGTCTGATCCTGCTCCTCGGTGGTGACGTGGGCGAACAGGCGCTCGCGACTCCGCTCCACCAGCGAGGTCATCTCAGGTGTCTGGACGTAGGCTGCGCCCCGCGCCGCCGCCTCGCGCACGCCAGCCACGGCCGCGTCGCGGTTGGCGGACGGGTCGCGCCCCGACCGCATCTGCACGCAGGCAGCCGTGAAGCGGGGCTCAGGCATCGGCCCTGTCCTTGAGCAGCGGGTCGAGCTTTCCGGCCCGGTCCAGAGCGTAGAGGTCGTCGCAGCCGCCGACATGCGCGGCGCCGATGAAGATCTGCGGAACGCTGGTGCGGCCGCCGGCACGCTCGACCATGGCGGACCGGGCACCCTGCACGCGCTCGACGTCGATCTCCTGGAAGGCGACGCCCTTCTCCTTCAGCAGGCTCTTGGCCGCAGAGCAGTAGGGACACCAGGCCGTGGTGTAGATTGTGACCGGCTGCATCGCGATCTTCGTCCCGCCCGTGAACTCCCGACATATAGGAGTACGGGGCGCGACTTGCCTATGTCCGAGTGGTCACAGGCCGACGCGTGCGCGCCGGCAGGATCAGGCGGCCAGGAGCTTCTCGACCTCGTTCACGAGATCGCGGAGGTGGAACGGCTTCGAGAGGACCTTGGCGTCCTTCGGGGCTTTCGAATCCGGGTTGAGGGCGACCGCCGCGAAGCCGGTGATGAACATCACCTTGATGTCGGGATCGAGTTCGGTGGCGCGGCGGGCCAGCTCGATCCCGTCCATCTCGGGCATCACGATATCGGTCAGCAGGAGCTCGAACGGCTCCTCGCGCAGCCGGTTGTAGGCGGAGAGGCCGTTGTCGAAGGACAGGACATCGTAGCCCGCGTTCTGCAGCGCCTTGGCCAGAAACCGGCGCATGTCGTTGTCGTCTTCCGCCAGCAGGATTTTCATCGGCCGGATCCGAGCCTTCGAGTCGAGAAGTTGATCCCATAAAGGGAGGCGATGGTAAACAAGGTGTTAGGATGGAGCGCGCAGCGGGCGCCGCGTGTCTCCCGGGCGACTGCGGCAGCCGCCGGTGCGGAGTGGACAGGCGATCGATCGCACACCACAGTGAGCGCCTTCCGTCCTCGTTCAACCGCCGGGGTGTCCACTAGCCGATGACTGCAACCGAACCGGTACAGCCAGACGCCTTCGGATTTGCCCCGGCCTTCGCGGTCGACGAGCCCGCGGCGCACACCCTGCCTTTCGTCTTCAATACCGGTCATTCCGGGGCCGTCTACCCCCCCGACTTCATCGCGGCCTCGCGGCTCGACGCGCTCACCCTGCGCCGCTCCGAGGACGCCCACGTCGAGCGGCTGTTCGCGTCGGTCGTCGAACTGGGTGCGCCGCTCCTGCGCGCCAACTTCCCGCGCGCTTTCCTCGACGTGAATCGCGAGCCCTACGAGCTCGACCCGCGCATGTTCGAGGGGCGCCTGCCGCCCTTCGCCAACACCCGGTCGATGCGAGTCGCCGGCGGCCTCGGAACAGTGCCGCGGGTCGTCGCCGACGGCCAGGAAATCTACGCCCGGCGCCTCCCGGTCGCGGAGGCGAACGCTCGGATCGAGGGCCTGTACAAGCCGTATCATCGCGCGCTGCGCGGTCTCGTCCAGCGCACGGCGCGCACCCACGGTCGCTGCATGCTGGTCGACTGCCATTCGATGCCGTCATCGAGCCTGGGCCGCGAGCCGGAGATGAAGGCGGACGTGGTGCTCGGCGACCGCTACGGCACGGCTTGCGCGCCCATCCTGATCGACGGGTTCGAGGCCGCGTTCCGCGCCAAGGGGTTCCGCGTGGTGCGCAACAAGCCCTATGCCGGCGGCTTCATCACGGAGCATTACGGCGAGCCGAACCTCGACCGCCACGCTATCCAGATCGAGGTGAACCGGGGCCTCTACATGAACGAGGCCAGCCTCGCGATGACCGCGGCCTTCCCGGCGCTGGTCGAAGCCCTGCGGGCCGTGATCATCGATGTCGCCCAGGACCTCGACGATCTCGCTCCTCGCCGGATGGCCGCGGAATAGCGGCCGCGCCCCACGCGTTCACTGGAAAGGACGCCGGGCTACCGGACAGAAAAAAGGCCACTCCCGAAGGAGCGGCCCGAAGTCTAGGGAGGAAACGCCCAAGAAGGGCAGCGAGACCGCGACGCCATCGCGATCTCGCAACGCACAAATTAAAGTGCGCCGCACAAGAAGCAAGGGCAAAACGGTCCGCGCGGCTGCGCTGCGTGCATACCTGAACCGCGTTCGCCGGCGCGGCACCGTTAGCCGATCAGAGCGGGCGAGCCCCGATCGCTGCCTGCAGGCGATCGGGGTCCGGAAACTGCGGGGTGGCGTCGCTCACGCCCGCTCGGCGCCGCCGTCGCCGGAACCGGTCCCGACGCGCCGTTCAGCCCCGGCCCTTCAGCATCTTCTCGATCTCGGCCTTTAGCGGGCCTGCGAGCTCGTTCCGCTCCAGGGCGTAGGCGAGGTTCGCCGTGAGGAAACCCAGCTTCGAGCCGGTATCGTAGGTCCGGCCCTCGTACCGCATGCCGAAGAACGCCTGCGTCTCCATCAGGTCGATCATGGCATCGGTGAGCTGGATCTCGCCGCCCGCGCCCTTCTTGCCGTGCTCCAGGATGCCGAAGATTTCGGGCTGCAGGATGTACCGGCCGGAGATGATGAAGTTCGAGGGCGCCGTGCCCTGCTTGGGCTTCTCGACCATCCCGGTGATCTCGAACGACTGGCCATAGGTCTCGCCGACGCTGACGATGCCGTACTGATGCGTCTCCTCGGGGGCCACCTCCTCGACGGCGATGATGTTGCCGCCGTGGCGATCGTAGGCGGCCAGCATCTGCTGCATGCAGCCGCGGCTGAGCATGTCCGGGAGCAGCACCGCGAACGGCTCGTCGCCGACGATCTCACGGGCGCACCAGACCGCGTGGCCGAGGCCGAGCGGGGCCTGCTGGCGGGTGAAGCTGGTCTGGCCGGCCTTCGGCAGATCCTTCTTCAGCTCCTCGTAGGCGGCCGTCTTACCTCGCTCCTGCAGGGTGTGGTCGAGTTCAAAAGCGATGTCGAAATGGTCCTCGATCACTGCCTTGCCGCGGCCGGTAACGAAGATGAAGTGCTCGATGCCGGCAGCGCGCGCCTCGTCGACCACGTGCTGCACCACCGGCCGGTCCACCACGGTGAGCATCTCCTTCGGGACCGCCTTCGTGGCTGGCAGGAAGCGCGTGCCAAGGCCCGCGACGGGGAGGACGGCCTTGCGGATCGGTTTCATCGAGCGGTAACCCCGGAACTGGATGGAACGACGTGGTCAGCTGTGCGGTCAGTGAGATAGCTTAACGCGAGCCGTCGCAAGGATACTACGTCGTTAGTATGAGGTCGCGGGGCGTAAAAATCCCGTCTGCAAAAGCGTAAGCAGTGGCCGGGGGACGGCGCCAGTAGGGGGCGAGATGGCGGTTCTGGTAACGGGCGGTGCCGGCTACATCGGCAGCCACATGGTGCTGGCGCTCCTCGATGCCGGCCATGAAGAGGTCGTCGTCCTCGACGATCTGTCCACCGGCTTCGACTGGGCGGTCCCGGAGGGCGTGAAGCTCGTCGTCGGCGACGTGGCCGACCAGGCCCTCGTGACGCAGACGATCCTTCAGCACAGGATCGACGCCCTGGCTCACTTCGCCGCCAAGATCGTGGTGCCCGACTCCGTGGCCGATCCCCTAGGCTACTACCTCGCCAACACGGTCAAGACGCGCTCGCTGATCGAGGCATCGGTGCGCGCCGGCGTGCGACACGTGATCTTCTCCTCGACCGCGGCCGTCTACGGCGAGCCAGAGGTCACGCCGGTCCCCGAGGATCTGCCGCTGAAGCCGATCAATCCCTACGGCCGCTCGAAGCTCATGAGCGAGTGGATGATCGCCGACGCCGCCGCGGCCCACGGCTTCTCCTACGTGATCCTGCGCTACTTCAACGTTGCCGGGGCGGATCCGCAGGGCCGGTCAGGCCAGTCGACGCCGAACGCCACGCACCTGATCAAGGTGGCCACGCAGGCGGCGCTGGGGCAGCGCGCGCGGCTCGACGTCTTCGGGACTGATTACCCGACCCCGGACGGCTCCTGCCTGCGCGACTACATCCAAGTCTCGGACCTCGCCGAGGCGCACCGCCTCGCCCTCGACCATCTGCGGTCGGGCGGCGAGAGCCTGACGCTGAATTGCGGCTACGGGCGGGGCTACTCGGTCCTCGAAGTGGTGGAGGTCGTCAAGCGCATCTCAGGCCGCGACTTCGAGGTGCGGCTATGCCCGCGCCGCGCCGGCGATCCGGCCCAGATCGTCGCCGAGGCGGCGCGCATCCGCGCGCGCCTGGGCTGGGAGCCCCGACACGACGACCTCGACGCCATCGTCGGCCAAGCGCTTGCCTGGGAAGAGCACCTGGAGAAGCGTAATCGGATCTGACCGGATGCTCTCGCGCCGATGTTTTCTGGCCGCGACGGCGTGCTTCGTCACGGGGCAGTCCCGCGCGGAGGACGCCTTCCGGGCCTTCGTCGAAGCCCTGCGTCCGGACGCGGCGGCGCGGGGCGTTTCTGCGGCGACATTCGACGCGGCGTTCCGCGGGATCACGGGCCCGGATCCCGGTATCCTGGCACGCACACGCCGCCAGAGCGAGTTCGTCCGGCCGGTCTGGGACTACCTCGTCGGCGCCGTCTCGGCCGGCCGCATCGCGCGCGGGCGAGCCCGAGCAGCGGCCCACGCGTCGACCCTCAAGGGGATCGAAGACAGCTACGGCGTCGCGGGACCGGTGGTGACGGCGCTCTGGGGCGTCGAGTCGGATTTCGGGGCGAGCGCCGGCAGCGTCCCGACCATCCGGGCGCTGGCGACGCTCGCCGAGGCACGGCATCGCGGCAACCTGTTTCGCGACGAGCTCCTCGCCGCCCTCACGATCCTGCAGCGGGGCGACATCACGCCAGAACGGATGAGCGGCAGCTGGGCCGGCGCGATGGGTCAGGTGCAGTTCCTGCCCTCCACCTACCTGGCTCACGCGGTCGACTTCGACGGCGACGACCGACGCGACATCTGGAACAGCGAGGCGGATTCGCTGGCATCCATAGCCGCCTATCTCAAGGACCTCGGCTGGAATCCGGCCCTCTCCTGGGGCTACGAGGTGCTCCTCCCGAAAGAGTTCGATCTTAGCCGTTACACGGGCGATCTCGGCAGCTTCGCCGAGCGCGGCGTCCGCCGCACTGACGGGAAGGCGCTGCCGGAGGCCGGACGCGCCAGCCTGTTCCTGCCCGGAGGCCTGGGCGCCCCGGTCTTCCTGATCACCGGCAATTTCGAGGTGATCCGAGGCTACAACACCTCGGATTCCTACGCGCTGGCGGTAGGCCACCTCGCCGACCGCCTCGCTGGCGGTCCGCCGCTCGCCGCCCCCTGGCCGGCCGCCGGGACCCGCCTCGACGGGCCGGGGCTGAAGGCACTCCAAGCCGGCCTCGCGGCGGCCGGCTTCTACGACGGGCCGACGGACGGCCGCGCCGGCCCGAAGCTGCGCGAGGCGGTGCGACGCTATCAGATCAGCGCTGGATTGCCGGCCGACGGCTACGCCACGCCGGTTCTGCTCAGCCGGCTCACCGGAAAGGCGGCGCCGCGGCGTTGAGCCCGTCGAAGGGTTTAGACCCGCGTTCGGCTTCCACCTATAGTGGCCGCGTTCCGAACGGGTCCGGTTCGGCGTAAAGCGTACGGGATGCGCATGGTAGTCGCTCGTCGGCGTCACTCGGAACGCCCGCTGCTCGTCGGGCTCGCGGCCCTGCTGGGTCTCGCCGGGCTCTCGGCCTTCGGCGTCGGCCCGGCCCGCGCGCAATGGGGCGACACCTACCAGCAGCAGCCGAGCGGCGGCACCTACTACGAGGCGCCGCCCCGTCGGCGGCCGCGGGATGCCTATTACCGCGACGACGGGACGTATGGGCGGCAACCGCGCTACGCGCCGCAGCAGGAGGCACCGCGTCAGTTCTACTGGCCGTGGGAAGACAGACCGCAGCCGGTGGCGCCGCAGCCGGAGCGGACCTATCGAGCGCCGCGACAGCGGAATCCCTACGCGACCGGCGAGGCGCAACGACCGGCCCCCGCGGTGAAGCGCCGGGCGCGTCCCGCCCGGGCACCGACGCCGCCGAAGCCCGCAATCGCCAAGACCGAGCCGAACGTCCAGATTGCCGTCTTCGGCGACTCCCTCGCCGACCACCTCGCCAAGGGCCTCGACGACGTGTTCGAGGACAATGCCGACGTCGCCGTGATCGACCGCGCGAAGGGTGACAGCGGTCTGGTTCGGAAGGACGTGGTCGACTGGCCGAAGGTCGCGCAGGACTACCTCCAGAGCAACGCGAAGGTGCGCTACGCGCTCGTCATGATGGGCGCCAACGACCGGCAGCCGATCCGCGAGGGCGACGAGACGGTCGATCCCCTCACGGATCGCTGGCGCGCCCTCTATCGCGCGCGGGTGGAGGCGCTCGCGAAGGTGTTCGTCGATCGCAAGATCCCGCTGATCTGGGTCGGGCTGCCGCCCGTGCAGAGCGAGACGATGAGCCGGGACCTCGCGTCCCTGAACGACATCGTCCGGGACACGGTCACCAAGGCCGGTGGAACCTATGTCGACATCTGGCCAGGTTTCGTCGACGACCGGGACCGGTACGCCGCGTCTGGCCCGGATCCGGAAGGGCAGATCGCCAAACTCCGCACCGCCGACGGCGTCCATTTCACCAAGGCGGGCGACCGGAAGCTCGCCCATTTCGCCGATGTCGAGCTGAAGCGGCTCATGGGCGCGGTGCCGGGCTCGAGCGAGCCTTCGCCGACCGCGACCGTGGCGCCGACCGCACCACCCTCGATTGCCGGGCCCAGCCTCGACGGTACCGCACCGGCCACCGACACGGCGGCGATCGATCGTCAGATCACGGCGATGCTTCCGAGCCTTCCGGAACCGCCCGGCGTTCCGGCCCTCCCGGTCAAGCCCGCGGCCGGTCCCGTGGTACCCTTGAGCCGCACGGAGGTGTCCCCCGGAGGGGCGCTGCTGACGGGACGACCGCGCGACTCGGACAATTTCGGGACGGTGGAGCGGACGCTGCTGCGCGGGAACGCGCCGATGCCGCAGCCCGGCCGGGCCGACGATTTCCGCTGGCCGCCCGGCTGAGCCGGGCGGGTCCGTACCGCTCCCTCAGCGCGGCAGGACGCTGGCTCCCATCAGCGTCTCGTCGATGGCGCGCGCCGCCTGACGTCCCTCACGGATCGCCCAGACGACCAGGGACTGGCCGCGACGCATGTCGCCCGCTGCCCAGATCTTCGCGTCCGAGGTGCGGTAGTCCTCCTCGTTCGCCTCGACGTTGCCGCGCTTGTCGACGCCGATGCCGGACTGCTCCAGCAGCCCCTTCTGGACCGAGCCCGCGAAGCCGATCGCCATGAAGACCAGATCGGCGGGCAGGACGAACTCGGTGCCGGCGATCGGCTGGCGCTTGGCGTCGACCCGGGCGCAGACCACGCCGGTGAGCTGGCCCTTCTTGTTGCCCTCCAGCCGCAGGGTCGCGGCCTGGAACTCGCGCTCCGCGCCCTCGGCCTGGCTGGACGAGGTCCGCATCTTCGTGGGCCAGTAGGGCCACACGGTGAGCTTGTCCTCCCGCTCCGGCGGACGCGGGCGGATGTCGAGCTGCGTCACCGACAGCGCTCCCTGACGGAAGGCGGTGCCGACGCAGTCGGAGGCCGTGTCACCGCCGCCGATGACCACGACGTTCTTGCCCGAGGCCAGGATCGGCTGCTCGCCGTTTCCGCGCATCGGCTCGTTGCTCACGCGCCGGTTCGACTGGACGAGGTAGGGCATCGCGTAGTGGACGCCCTCGAGATCCTGGCCGGGGAGCTGCGGGTTCCGCGGGTCCTCGGCGCCGCCGCAGAACATCACGGCGTCGAACTCGGCCTTGAGCTCGTCCACGGACTTCGTCACGCCGATGTTCTGGTTGTAGTGGAAGACGACGCCCTCGGCCTCCATCTGGCGCACGCGCCGGTCGATGTGCCGCTTCTCCATCTTGAAGTCGGGAATCCCGTAGCGGAGCAGACCGCCGGCCCTCGGTTCGCGCTCGAAGACGTGGACGTCGTGCCCGACCCGTGCGAGCTGCTGCGCGGCCGCCAGGCCGGCGGGGCCCGAACCCACGATCGCGACGCGCTTGCCGGTGCGGGTCTGCGCCGGCTCGGGCTTCACCCAGCCCATGTTCCAGGCCCGATCGGCGATCGCTTGCTCGATCGTCTTGATGGCGACCGGCTGATTCTCGAGATTCAGCGTGCAGGCCTCCTCGCAGGGCGCGGGGCAGACGCGGCCGGTAAATTCGGGGAAGTTATTGGTCGAGTGGAGGTTGCGCGACGCCTCCTCCCAATCCGACTGGAAGACGAGGTCGTTCCAGTCCGGAATCTGGTTGTGCACCGGGCAGCCGGTCGGCCCGTGGCAGAAGGGGATGCCGCAATCCATGCAGCGGGCCGCCTGCTTGGTCAGGTCGTGCTCGTCGAGCGGCAGCGTGAATTCGCGGAAGTGCCGGACCCGGTCGGCGGCGAGCTGGTATTTCTGCTCCTGCCGGTCGAACTCGAGGAAGCCTGTGATCTTGCCCATTGGTCAGCCCCTGGGCCGGCCAGTCTCTGACTGCGCTGCCCGCATCGTCGTCTCGTGTGGGTGCGTGACCGGGCGGCAGCCCGCCCGGTCTCAGGAAGCCGCCTACTCCGCGGCCACCGGCATCCGCGCCATCTCCATCTCGCGCAGCGCCCGGCGGTACTCCACCGGCATCACCTTCACGAACTTGGTGCGGTAGCCGCTCCAATCGTCGAGGATCGCCTTGGCGCGAGGGCTGCCCGTGTACTTGAGATGGTTGGTGATGAGCTGCGTCAGCCGCTCCTCGTCGTGCCCGGACATGTCGGCCAGGATGTCGACCCGCCCCTTAGTCTCAAGGTCGCCGTCCTGGTGGAAGCGACGCATCAGGTCGTCCTCCTCCTCGACCGGCTCCAGATCGACCATCGACAGGTTGCAGCGCGCCGAGAACGAGCCGTCCTCGTCGAGCACGTAGGCGATGCCGCCCGACATGCCGGCCGCGAAGTTGCGCCCAGTCTCGCCGATCGAAACGACCACGCCACCGGTCATGTACTCGCAGCCGTGGTCGCCCATGCCCTCGACCACCGTGATGGCGCCCGAGTTGCGCACGGCGAAACGCTCGCCCGCGGAGCCGCGGATGTAGCACTCGCCGGCGATCGCCCCGTACAGCACGGTGTTGCCGACCATGATGGTCCGGTCCTGAGGCGACTTCAGCGCGTCGCTCGGCCGGATGATCAGCTTGCCGCCCGACAGGCCCTTGCCGACGTAGTCGTTGCCGTGGCCGGTCAGCTCGACGGTCACGCCGGCCGCCACCCACGCGCCGAAGCTCTGGCCTGCCGTGCCGGCGAGCTTCACCACGATCGTGTCGTCGGGCAGGCCCTCGTGGCCGTGCGCCTTCGCCACCGCGCCGGAGAGCATCGCGCCCGCGGCCCGGTCCGAGTTCCGGATCGTGTCGGTGATGACCACCGGCTCACCGGTCTCGATGGCGTGCTGCGCCTTCTCGATCAGGCGACGGTCGAGGACCGTGTCGATCGGGTGGTGCTGCACCTCCACGTGGCGGATCGCCGTGCCCTCGGCCACCTTCGGTCGGTGGAACAGCTTGCTGAAGTCGAGCCCGCGCGCCTTCCAGTGTGCGATGGCCTCGACCTTGTCGAGCACGTCGGAGCGGCCGACCGCCTCCTCCAGCTTCGTGAAGCCGAGGGAGGCCAGGATCTCCCGCACCTCCTCGGCCACGAAGAAGAAGTAGTTCACCACGTGCTCGGGCGTGCCCTTGAAGCGCTTGCGCAGCACCGGATCCTGGGTGGCGACGCCCACCGGGCAGGTATTCAGGTGGCACTTGCGCATCATGATGCAGCCGGCGGCGATCAGCGGGGCTGTCGAGAAGCCCATCTGGTCGGCGCCGAGCAGCGCCGCGATCATCACGTCGCGCCCGGTCCGGATACCGCCGTCGGCCTGGAGGGCGACGCGGCCGCGCAGGCCGTTGAGCACCAGCGTCTGCTGGGTCTCGGCCAGACCGGTCTCCCAGGGGCCGCCCGCGTGCTTCAGCGAGGTGAGCGGCGCGGCGCCGGTGCCGCCGTCGAAGCCCGAGATCGTGATGTGGTCGGCCCGCGCCTTGGCCACACCGGCCGCGACCGTGCCGACGCCGACCTCGGAGACGAGCTTCACCGACACGTCCGCCGACGGGTTCACGTTCTTCAGGTCGAAGATCAGCTGGGCCAGATCCTCGATCGAGTAGATGTCGTGGTGCGGCGGCGGCGAGATCAGGCCGACGCCCGGGGTGGCGTAGCGGACCTTGGCGATCTTGGCGTCGACCTTGTGGCCGGGCAGCTGGCCACCCTCGCCGGGCTTGGCGCCCTGGGCGACCTTGATCTGCATCATGTCGGAATTGACGAGGTATTCCGTCGTGACGCCGAACCGGCCCGAGGCGACCTGCTTGATCGAGGACCGGCGCGAGCGCCCGTCCGGCAGCGGCTTGAACCGCTCCACTTCCTCGCCGCCCTCGCCCGAATTCGAGCGTCCGCCGAACGAGTTCAGCGCGATGGCGAGGGTCTCGTGCGCCTCCTTGGAGATGGAGCCGTACGACATGGCGCCCGTGGCGAAGCGCTTGACGATCTCGGAGGCCGGCTCGACCGAGTCGAGCGGAACCGGCGCGCGGCCGAGCTCGGCGGCGGACTTGAGGCGGAACAGGCCGCGCAGCGTCTTCAGCTGGTGCTCCTGCCGGTTCACCAGCTCGGCATATTCCCGGTAGCGCTCCGGCACGTTGAGCCGCACCGCGTGCTGCAGCGTCGCCACCGTATCGGGCGTCCAGGTATGGGTCTCGCCGCGCAGGCGGTAGGCGTACTCGCCGCCGACATCCAGCGCGTTCCGGTAGACCGGCGCGTCGCCGAAGGCGTCGCGGTGGCGGCGGGCCGTCTCCTCGGCGATCTCCGCCATGCCGACGCCCTCGATGGTCGTCGCCGTGCCGAAGAAGTCGCGGCCCACGAAGGTCGAGTTCAGGCCGACCGCGTCGAAGATCTGGGCGCCGCAATAGGACTGGTAGGTGGAGATGCCCATCTTGGACATCACCTTCAGCAGCCCCTTATCGATCGCCTTGATGTAGCGGTAGATGATCTCGTCGTCGGTGAGATCCGGCGGGAACTCGTCCTTCATCTCGAGGAGCGTCTCGAAGGCGAGGTACGGGTTGATGGCCTCGGCGCCGTAGCCGGCCAGGCAGGCGAAGTGGTGCACCTCGCGCGGCTCACCCGACTCGACCACGAGGCCGACCGAGGTCCGCAGACCCTTGCGGATCAGGTAATTGTGCACGGAGGCGGTGGCGAGCAGCGCCGGGATCGGGATCCGGTCCGGCCCGACCGCCCGGTCGGTCAGCACGATGATGTTGTAGCCGCCGCGCACGGCCGCCTCGGCGCGGTCGCAGAGCCGGTCGAGCGCCCCGTCCATGGCCGCCGCGCCGGTCTCGGCCGGGTAGGTCATGTCCAGGGTCTTGGTGTCGAACCGGTCCTCGAAATGGCCGATCGAGCGGATCTTCTCCAGATCCGCGTTCGTGAGGATCGGCTGGCGGACCTCCAGGCGCTTGCGCCGGGACGCACCCTCCATGTCGAGCAGGTTCGGCCGCGGCCCGATGAACGAGACGAGGCTCATCACGGCCTCTTCCCGGATCGGGTCGATCGGCGGGTTCGTGACCTGCGCGAAGTTCTGCTTGAAGTAGGTGTAGAGCAGCTTCGACTTCTCGGAGAGCGCCGAGAGCGGGGTGTCGGTGCCCATCGAGCCGACCGCCTCCTGGCCGGTGACGGCCATGGGCTGCATCAGCAGCTTGAGGTCTTCCTGGGTGTAGCCGAAGGCCTGCTGGCGATCGAGCAGGCTGACATCGCCGCGGGACTCGCGCGGCTGCACCGGGCGCAGATCCTCCAGGACGATCTGGGTGTTCTTGACCCAGTCGGCGTAGGGGTGCGCGGCGGCGAGCTCGCCCTTGATCTCCTCGTCGGAGACGATGCGGCCCTTCTGCAGGTCGATCAGCAGCATGCGGCCTGGCTGGAGGCGCCAGGACTGCACGATCTTCTCGTCCGGGATCGGCAGGGTGCCCATCTCGGAGGCGAGCACGACGAGGCCGTCGTCGGTGACGATGTAGCGTGCCGGGCGGAGGCCGTTGCGGTCGAGGGTGGCGCCGATCTGGCGCCCGTCGGTGAACGCCACGGCGGCGGGGCCGTCCCACGGCTCCATCAGGGCGGCGTGGTACTCGTAGAAGGCGCGCCGCTCCTCGCTCATCAGCGGGTTGCCGGCCCAGGCCTCCGGGATGAGCATCATCATCGCGTGGGCCAGCGGGTAGCCGCCCTGCACGAGGAACTCGAGGGCGTTGTCGAAGCAGGCGGTGTCGGACTGGCCCTCGTAGGAGATCGGCCACAGCTTCGAGATGTCGTTGCCGAACAGGTCGGAATCGACGCTCGCCTGGCGGGCCGCCATCCAGTTGACGTTGCCGCGCAGCGTGTTGATCTCGCCGTTATGGGCGACCATCCGGTACGGGTGCGACAGCCGCCAGGTCGGGAAGGTGTTGGTGGCGAAGCGCTGGTGCACCAGGGCGATCGCCGAGACGAAGCGGTCGTCCTTGAGGTCGAGGAAGTAGTTGCCGAGCTGCGTGACCAGCACCATGCCCTTGTAGACGATGGTCCGGGTCGAGACGGAGACCGGGTAGAACTCCTTCACCCGCGGGTCGTCGAGGCCGTAGACCTTGTTGGAGATCACCTTGCGGGCGACGTAGACCCGCCGCTCGAACGTGTCCTGGTCGGTCACCGAGGCGGGCCGGCCGATGAAGACTTGGCGGTGGTGCGGCTCGGTGGCCTTCACGGCGTCGCCGAGATCCTCCGGATCGACCGGCACGTCGCGCCAGCCGAGGAGCGGCAGGCCCTCGGCGGCCAGGGAGGATTCGACGATCTCCTGGATGATCGCGCGAGGCTCTTCCGCCTTCGGCATGAACAGCTGCCCGATGGCGTAGGAGCCCGCCGGAGGCAGCTCGAATCCGAGACGCGAGCATTCTTCGGCGAAGAAGCCGTGCGGGATCTGCGTGAGGATGCCGCAGCCGTCGCCCATCTTGGGATCCGCGCCGACCGCACCGCGGTGATCCAGATTCTCCAGGATCTTCAGACCCTGCTCGACGATCGCGTGAGTGCGGCGGTCGTGCATGTCGGCGATGAAGCCGACGCCGCACGCGTCGCGCTCCCGGGCCGGATCGTAGGAACCCTGAGCTTTCGGGAGGGCGGGGTCGCGCACGATGAGCGGCATCGCGCCGCCGCGGGGAGCGGCAGCCTGGGCCGTGGACGCAGCAAACTCTTCGGCGGGTCTGCGTTGTGACATGCTTCGTCTCGTCCTTCCCTCGAACCCGTCCGCAGCCAAGAACCCGCGAGCATGTTCCATGCCCGCAAGCCGTCGGCGCCCCGCGCTCGGCCTCTTGCCGCAGGCCATCCGGCCGGTCCGGGGGGACGCGTCCGTCGGCTAGCGTTCATCGAGGACCCGGACCGCTCGAGGAGCGGTGCGCTGGCGCGCCCGTATCCGTCTGCCGATTTCTCGCCCGCGCGCGAGACGGCGACGGCCGGGATGCACGGCCGATGGGACAGTTGTGCTGTCCTAAGTCGCGAAACTGCCAGATTGAAATGTTTTCAGCAAGAGACAGCCGGCGGCTACGGTGTCGCCGCTCTGGTCGTCGCTCTGCATGACGGGCCTGAGCCCGGCCCCGGCCTCCGCAATCTCGCCCGAATCGCGGGGTCTACCGGTCGGGCCGAGCACAAGCGGCATGCGGGGCAACGACCTCGCCGGCATGGTCGAGGTCCGGGTCCACCGGCCCGGACCATGCCGGAAACCGGACACTCTGCCGGGTCTCCAAACCCAGAACGCACAAGAGTGACGATGACGAGCAGAGCTGCTGCGCGCCTCAAACGCCCGACGATCCGGCCCCTGCGCGCCGTTTTCCTGTCGGCGGTCGTCCTTCTGGGCGTATCGGGCGGCGCGCGAGCCCAATTCGCCTTCGAGGAAGAGGTCCTGCCGCCCCGGGTCGTGGCCTGGCGCCTCGCCGACCGGGGGTTCAGCGGCCTCAGCCGTCCGCGTTTCGACGGGCGGGTCTACGTGGTCGATGCCGTCGGCCCCGCCGGCACGCCCGTCCGGCTGTTCGTGGATCCCATGACGGGCGGGATCGTGGGCCGTCAGCGGCTCGGCCCGCCCGAGACGGTCGCCCGGCTGGAGCGGCCCGGACCGGGCTTCGGATGGACCGAGGACGAGGTAGTTCCCCGCCGCGCGATGCGCCCGACTCCGTCCGAGGAAGGTCCGGTCGCGCGGCCGCAGCGCCGACCGGCCGGCGAAGCTCTGCGGCCGGAGGCCAATCCCGAGGGCGTGAACCCCGAAGGCGTCGGCCGGAGCGCTCCGGCCAGAAAGGTCGCGCGCGGAGCGCTCGCCCGGACGCCGGAGTTGAAGCCGCCGCCCCGCACCTCCCCCGAGGCACCGCCCCCCAAGATCGCGCCTGCCGATACGGCCAAGGCGACTCCGCCTTCGGCAGGCGCATCGGAGACCAAGGCCGCGTCAATCGAGAAGTCGCCCGCGCCGGCACCCGCCGCGCCGTCAAAGCCGGCCGACGCCGCTGTGGCCGACGCGGCCAAGCCCGCGGCGAAGGATTGGAAGGATCCGCCCACGGAGAAGAAGCCGGTTCGGATCATCGGCGGCGCGACCGTCGTCCCGGGCCAATCCGAGTAGGCCGGGAGATCGGAAAGGCCTTTCACGCGCCGTCGGTCAGACGCTCGGCACCCGTGAACACCGTGACCGTGTCGGATCGCGCGATGGCGCAGAGCGTCATGCCGTAGGAGCGGGCGCGTTCGAGGGCCAGCGACGTCGGCGCCGATATGGCGACGATCACGGCCGCGCCGAGCCGCGCGGCCTTCTCGACCATCTCGAACGAGCAGCGGCTGGTGATGACCAGGAAACCCGCCTCCGCGGGTGTGCCGGTCCGCATCAGGGCGCCGATCAGCTTGTCCAGCGCGTTGTGGCGGCCGACATCTTCGCGCACCGCCGCGAGGTTGCCGTCCAGGCCGGCCCAGGCCGCAGCGTGGACCGCGCGGGTCTCCGCGCCGAGGTGCTGGGCGCGGTCGAGACCCGACAGGGCGTGGGCAATCGCGGGCAGCGCGACCCGGACTTCTGAGGCCGCCCGCCCCCCGGCCCGCGGCAGCTGCGCCAGATCCTCGATGCCGCAGACCCCGCAGCCGGTTCGGCCGCTGATGGCGCGCTTGCGCGCCAGATGCTCGCGGAGCCGTCCGGGGGCCAGATCGACGTGGAGGCGCAGGCCGTCCAGACCCGCTTCCACCCAGGTCCCACGGATCTCCTCGGCGCTGTCCACGATCCCCTCCGTCAGGCTGAACCCGTAGGCGAAATCCTCGAGGTCGGCGGGCGTCGCCATCATCACGGCGTGCGGCACGCTGCCGTAGACAAGGTTGACGGGCGCTTCGACGGCCAGCGACCGCGTGTCCGGCCTCGGCCGCGAGCCCGTATAGGCCATCACCTGCATGGGCGCCGGGACCGCGCATGGGAGAGGACCGGAGGAGGGACTGCCGGTTTCCGTGGACATCTCGAACTCCGCAGGCGTGGCACGAGCGCGGCACGAGGCTTCATCCGCGCCGCGACCCGTCGAGGAACAATTCTGCCGCGCCTTAGTGCGCCGACGCCACGAGTCGCCGTCAAGTCGCCGTCAACGGGCTGGAAAGCGCGCGATGCGACGCTTGTGCGGTTGCACCTCGCCGGTCCTTGTGGTCTGAAGCCCCGGTCGGATAATGCCGGGTGACACAACCGGTACTCCGTCACGTCGGTACAATCCCGCACGCGTTCAAGACGGGGAGGTCCGACGGTCGCCAGATAGTTTCAGGGGAGCCACGAGAGGCAGATGCGGACGGTGCGGACGATCAACCGGTCACTCTGGAGCCTCGCCGCTCTCGGCGCCCTGCTCTTCCCCATATCCGGCGCGCAGGCCGCGGGCTTCGGCCAGCCCGTGCCGTGGGAGATGGACCGGCAGATCCCGGTCACCGAGAACGCGCGCGACATCCTGAATTTCGAGATCGGCCTGCACTGGCTGTCCCTCGCCATCTCGGTGTTCGTCCTCGGTCTCATCCTCTGGTGCGTCTACCGGTTCGGCGAGAAGCGAAACCCGACGCCGTCGCGCACCACGCACAACACCGCGATCGAGATCGCCTGGACGATCGTGCCGGTCCTGATCCTGGTCGCCGTGGCGATCCCGTCCTTCCGCCTGCTGCGCACGCAGCTCTCGGACCCGAAGGCCGACATGATCGTCAAGGTCATCGGCCATGCCTGGTACTGGTCCTACGAGTACCCGCAGACCGAGGCCGGTGGCGGGTTCACGTTCGACGCGAACATCGACGAGGACAAGCAGCCGCGCCTGCTCCAGACCGACAACGAGATGGTCGTTCCGGTCAACAAGATCGTGAAGATCCAGGTCACCGCCGCCGACGTGCTGCATTCCTGGGCGATGCCGGCCTTCGGCTTCAAGATCGACGCCGTCCCGGGCCGCCTGAACCAGATGTGGTTCAAGGCCGACAAGGAGGGCACGTTCCACGGCCAGTGCTCCGAGTTGTGCGGCCAGCGCCACGCCTACATGCCGATCGTGGTCCGCGTGGTCAGCGAGCAGGCCTACGCCGACTGGCTGAAGGAGGCGAAGACCAAGTACGCCCGCATCGACAACGGCACGAGCGTCGCCGAGGCGCGCTGAGCCCCGGCTGACCGAACCGCACCCATCCGATTCACAAGGCACCCGAATCCATGGCTACAGCCACAGCCCATGCCGAGGCCCACGCGGTCCACGACCACAAGCCGTCGTTCTTCGCCCGCTGGTTCCTGTCGACGAACCACAAGGACATCGGCACCCTCTACCTGCTCTTCGCCTTCTGCGCCGGCATGATCGGCGCGTTCCTCTCCTTCGGCATCCGGATGGAGATGGAGGCGCCCGGCCTGCAGTATTTCTCGAATCCCGCGACCTACAACGTGTTCGTCACGGGCCACGGCCTCATCATGGTGTTCTTCATGGTGATGCCGGCGCTGATCGGCGGCTTCGGCAACTGGTTCGTGCCCCTGATGATCGGCGCGCCGGACATGGCGTTCCCGCGCATGAACAACATCTCGTTCTGGCTGACGGTGGCGGGCTTCTGCTCCCTGCTCTGCTCGCTGTTCGTCGAGGGCGCCCCCGGCGCCTCCGGCGCCGGCACCGGCTGGACCGTCTACCCGCCGCTCTCGACCGCCGGCCATCCCGGCCCGGCTGTCGACTTCGCGATCTTCGCCCTGCACCTGTCGGGCGCGGGTTCGATCCTCGGCGCGATCAACTTCATCACCACCATCCTGAACATGCGCGCCCCGGGCATGACGCTGCACAAGATGCCGCTCTTCGCCTGGGCCGAGCTGGTGACCGCGTTCCTGCTGCTCCTGTCGTTGCCGGTGCTCGCGGGCGCCATCACGATGCTGCTGACGGACCGCAACTTCGGCACGACCTTCTTCGACCCGGCCGGCGGCGGTGACCCGATCCTGTACCAGCACCTGTTCTGGTTCTTCGGTCACCCCGAAGTGTACATCATGATCCTGCCGGCTTTCGGCATCGTGTCGCACATCATTGCCACGTTCTCGCGCAAGCCGGTCTTCGGCTACCTCGCGATGGCCTACGCCATGGTGGCGATCGGCGTCGTCGGCTTCGTCGTGTGGGCCCACCACATGTACACGGTCGGCCTGTCGCTGCAGACGCAGTCCTACTTCGTGTTCGCCACGATGGTGATCGCGGTCCCCACCGGGGTGAAGATCTTCTCGTGGATCGCGACCATGTGGGGCGGCTCCATCCGCTTCACCGCCGCGATGCACTGGGCGGTCGGCTTCATCTTCCTCTTCACGGTCGGCGGCGTCACCGGCGTCGTGCTCGCCAACTCGGCGGTCGATAAGTACCTGCACGACACCTACTACGTGGTCGCGCACTTCCACTACGTGCTCTCCCTGGGTGCCGTGTTCATCATCTTCGCCGGTATCTACTACTGGTTCCCGAAGATGACCGGCCACATCATCCCGGAATGGGTCGGCAAGCTGCACTTCTGGCTGGCCTTCATCGGCGCGAACATCCTGTTCTTCCCGATGCACTTCCTCGGCCTGGCCGGCATGCCGCGCCGCTACGCCGACTACCCCGACGCCTTCGCCCAGTGGCACAAGGTGTCGACCTACGGCGGCCACATCTTCGGCCTCGGCATGTTCGTGTTCGTGATCGGCGTGGTCCTGGCCTTCCGCTCGAAGGAGCGGGCCGCGGACAACCCGTGGGGCGAAGGCGCCACCACCCTCGAGTGGACGCTCTCGTCGCCGCCCCCGTTCCACCAGTTCGAGACGCTGCCCCGCATCGTCGACGAGCCGGGCGCGCACTGATAGACACCCCGCGAGGGCCGCATCCGCGGCCCTCGCCCTTCCCCGGAGGCCGCTGGGCCGACCTCCCGGCAAGGGCGAGCGATGAGGGCGATCCGCAGGGGCCGAGGGGACATCCTGGGCCCCGCTCACGCCGATCCTTGGAACACGTCGAATTCGAGACACGACTCGGCCGTGACGCGCGCGGCCGGGCGCCGACACAGCAGCGGCAGACGCGATGACGAGCCTGACGAACACGATCGGACCGGACGTTCCGGCCCCGGCCCTCACGACCGCCGGCGGCGACGTTCCGGACTACTTCGCGCTGCTGAAGCCGCGGGTGATGGTCCTCGTCATCTTCACCGCGCTGGTCGGCATGGTGGTCTCGCAGGGCCACGTGCAGCCGGCTATCGGCGCGATCTCGCTCCTCGCCATCGCGGTCGGTGCCGGGGCGTCCGGCTGCCTCAACATGTGGTGGGACGCCGATATCGACGCGGTCATGAGCCGGACCGCCACCCGGCCGATCCCGTCGGGCCGGATCACCTCGGAGGAGGCGCTCGGCTTCGGGCTGTTCCTCTCGGTCGCCTCGGTGGTCGTGCTCGGGCTCGCCGCCAATCTCCTGGCCGCCGCGCTCCTCGCCTTCACCATCGTGTTCTACGCGGTGGTGTACTCGATGTGGCTGAAGCGGGCGACCGCACAGAACATCGTCATCGGCGGCGCCGCGGGCGCCCTGCCGCCGGTCATCGGTCAGGCGGTGGTGACCGGGTCGATCGGCATCGAGTCGCTGATCCTGTTCGCCATCATCTTCATCTGGACCCCGCCGCACTTCTGGGCGCTCGCCCTGATCAAGGCGGACGAGTACGCCCGTGCCGGCATCCCGATGATGCCCAACGTCGCCGGCCCGGCCTCCACCCGCCGCCAGATCGTGTGGTACTCACTGCTCCTCGCGCCCCTGGGCCTCGTCCCGGTGGCCCTGGGCTTCGGCGGTCTCGTCTACGCGGTCGTCGGCCTCGTGGGCGGCCTCGGCATGGTGGCGTTCAGCATCCGGGTGCTGCGGAATCCCGAGGGCGATGCCGAGCGGCGCGCCGCGATGGGCATGTTCGGATTCTCGATCCTCTACCTGTTCGCGCTGTTCTCGGCGCTCCTGGCCGAGCAGAGCTTCGGCCTGTTCCGCCCGGTCCTGGGTTGAGCGCCATGGTGGATCCGGAGATCCAGTACCGGCCGCTCACGCCCGAGCAGGAGGCGCGGCGCCGCAAGCGGTCTATCGCGATCGCGCTGGCCCTCGGTGCCTGGGTTCTGCTGTTCTTCGTGCTGACGATCGTCAAGCTCGGACCGCAGATCCTGAGCCGGCCGCTCTGAGGCGTTCTGGATGACAGTCCCTCCCTCAGGATCGAACCGAGCCGCGACGCGCACGGCGCTCGCCTGCGCGGGTCTCGCTATCGGCATGGTCGGCCTCGCCTTCGCGTCGGTGCCGCTCTACGACGCCTTCTGCAAGGCGACCGGCTACGACGGCACGCCACGGCAGGGGCCGGCACTCTCGGCCTCCGCGGCGCGGACCGACGACAGCATGGTCGTCCACTTCGACACGAACGTCGCGCCGGGCCTGCCCTGGAAGTTCATCCCGGAGGTGAGCAGCGTCGAGGCGAAGCTCGGCGAGACCAAGACGGTCTTCTTCCGGGTGCAGAACACCGGCAGCACGCCCTCGGCGGGGGTCGCTACCTTCAACGTTCAGCCCGGATTGATGGGCGGCTACTTCGTCAAGATCGCCTGCTTCTGCTTCAACGAGCAGACGCTCCAGCCGGGCGAGACATTGGACGTGCCGGTGGTGTTCTACGTCGATCCGGCCGTGCGGGACGACTCGAACACCGCGCATCTCTCGGAGATGACGCTGTCCTACACGTACTTCGCGTCCAAGAACGGTCAGCCGGTCAAGGCGACGGTGGCGAAATCGTCTTCTTCGGGCACGAAGGGCGATTTCTGATCGCGGACCCGTGACAACACGGGGCCGCACCGACTAAAGCTGCGAGCAAGCTTGGGCGTGGTGCGTGCCGCGCCCGGCCAAGGGCAAGCAACGAACAGCGTAAGGCCGGGAACGGCGCAGGGCGCGAGGGTGAGGAGCGACGGGACGATGGCCGAGGCGCACGCCAAGAATCACGACTTTCACATCCTGAATCCGAGTCCGTGGCCGTTGATCGGGGCCTTTTCGGGCTTCCTCATGGCGTTCGGCGCCGTGTTCTGGATGAAGAGTCTCCAGATCGGCACCCTGACCCCGGGCCCCTACATCTTCGGGGCCGGCACGATCGGTGTCCTCTACACGATGTTCTCGTGGTGGAAGGACGTCGCCCACGAGGCCAATTCCGGCGATCACACCCGGGTTGTCCAGTTGCACCACCGCTACGGCATGATGATGTTCATCGCCTCCGAGGTGATGTTCTTCGTCGCTTGGTTCTGGGCCTATTTCGAGGCCGCCCTCTACACCGCCGACCCGATCCAGGTCTCGCGCGTGGAGTTCACCGGCGGCGTGTGGCCCCCGAAGGGCATCGAGGCGTTCGATCCCTGGCACCTGCCGCTCCTGAACACGCTGATCCTGCTCACCTCGGGCACCACCGTGACCTGGGCGCACCACGCCCTGATCGAGGGCGACCGCAAGGGCCTGAAGTACGGGCTGTGGCTGACCATCATCCTCGGCGTGCTGTTCACCGCCTGCCAGGCCTACGAGTACAGCCACGCCGAGTTCGGCTTCTCGGGCAGCATCTACTCGTCGACCTTCTTCATGGCGACGGGCTTCCACGGCGCCCACGTGATCATCGGCACCATCTTCCTGGCCGTGTGCCTGTTCCGCGCCTACGCGGGCCAGTTCACCCCGCGTCAGCACCTCGGCTTCGAGTTCGCCGCTTGGTACTGGCACTTCGTCGACGTCGTGTGGCTATTCCTGTTCGCCGCCATCTACGTGTGGGGCTCGGGCGTCTTCCACGGTGGCGGCGCTCACTGAGCGGAACCATCCCGCCGCTGCATGGCGGGCCTGCGAAGGGCGGCTCAGGCCGCCCTTTTGCATTTCGGACGGGTCGTCATCCCCATATGGATAGGACGGCCCGGGCACGGGGCGATCGGGGCCCGCGCGGATCAGTGCTGGAGTGTGCCCGTGGACAACCGAACCTTCTCGCCGCCGCCGCCGATCCCCACCGGCCTGCGCGGCCGCTGCCCGCGCTGCGGCGAGGGTCACCTGTTCAAGGGATTCCTGAGCCTGCGCCCCTCCTGCGAGGCCTGCCGCCTCGACTACGCGCATTTCGATTCGGCGGACGGGCCGGCCTTCTTCGTCATGTCGATCGTCGGCCTGGTCGTCGTCGGCCTCGCTTTGTGGCTGGAGATCACGTACGAGCCGCCGATCTGGGTCCACGCCCTGGTGGCCCTGTCACTCTCGGTCGGACTCAGCCTGATCCTGGTGCGGCCCCTCAAGGGCCTGCTGATCGCCCTGCAGTTCAGCAACCGGGCCGAGGAAGGGCGCTTCGAACCGTGACCGGAACCGGACTGCAACGGGCCGCTTGGCGCGACCTCGTCGCGCCCGGTCTCGCCTCGCTGATCGCCCTGGCCATCCTGCTGGGCCTCGGGACATGGCAGCTCGAGCGCAAGGCCTGGAAGGAAGACCTCATCGCCCGCATCGTGCGTCAGAGTCGCGCCGAGCCGGTGGCACCGCCGGCTGCGGATGCCTGGGATCCGGCGCGCGACGAGTTTCGGCATGTCCGAGTCAGCGGTGAGTTCCTCAACGACCGGGAGACCCTGGTCCACGGACTGGCGGCCGGCGAGACTCCGGGCCGCGCGCTTCAGGGCTACTACGTGCTCACGCCGTTCCGCCGGAATGACGGCCGTGTCGTGCTGGTCAATCGGGGCTTCGTTCCGACGGAGCTGAAGGCGCAGGCCGATCGCCGGGACGGCCTGATCGACGGACCGACAACCGTGACCGGCATTCTCCGCGCGAGCGAGGCCCGGGGTCTGTTCGTGCCTGAGCCGGATCCCGCCCGCGGGGAGTGGTTCAACCGGGACATCGCGGGGATCGCGGCGGCGCGCGGCCTCGGCACGGTGGAGCCTTACCTGGTCGAGGCCGACGCCGTCCCGGGCCAGACGACGTGGCCGCGCGGCGGTCAACTGCGGGTCGATCTGCCGAACAACCACCTGCAGTACGCTTTCACCTGGTTCGGCCTCGCCGCCTGCCTGATCGGCGTCTTCTCGGTCTTCGCGTGGCGGCGCCTGCACGATTCGCCCGCGGCCCGCGCCGCCTAGGATAAAGCAGCAGGCGCAGGATCTCGGCGAAGAAAAGTGTCGCCGAGATCGGCCGAAAAACGGCAACCCGTTCCTTTGACCCACGGCCGTCGCCCCGGAATACTTTCTGTGTTCTTGAGCGATCGGCCGCGCGCTGCATAGTGTATTCAGTTCGCGGCGATCTTCCGAAGACGTCACGGCGCCGGACCGCCGTGCAACTGAGGTAACGCCGGATGACCAGCCATCTCGCCGACGCGGCACGCGAGCCAATCCGCTTCGCCTACTGGGTGCCCAACGTCTCGGGCGGCCTCGTGATCAGCAAGATCCCCCAGCGCACGAGCTGGGATGCCGAGTACAATCGCAAGCTGGCCCAGATCGCCGAGGAGGCCGGGTTCGATTACGGGCTGACGCAGATCCGGTTCACCGCGGGCTACGGCGCCGAGTACCAGCACGAATCGGTCGCCTTCAGCCACGCTCTGCTGGCCGCGACCACCAAGCTCAAGGTGATCGCGGCGATCCTGCCCGGGCCGTGGCACCCCACGCTCGCCGCCAAGCAGATCGCCACGATCTCGCAGCTCACCGAGGGCCGCATCGCGGTCAACATCGTCTCGGGCTGGTTCTCGGGCGAGTTCCGGGCGATCGGCGAGCCGTGGCTCGACCATGACGAGCGCTACCGTCGGTCGGAGGAGTTCATCCGCAGCCTGCGCGGGATCTGGACGCAGGACAACTTCACCTTCCGCGGCGACTTCTACCGCTACAGCGACTACACGCTGAAGCCGAAGCCGGCCCAGCCGCTGCCGGAGATCTTCCAGGGCGGCTCGTCGCGGGCGGCGCGCGACATGGCGACCCGGGTCTCCGACTGGTACTTCACCAACGGCGGGTCGCCGGAGACGATCCGCACCCAGGTGGATGACATCCGCGCCAAGTCGGCCGTGACCGGCAACCATCCCCGGATCGGCGTGAACGCCTTCGTGATCGCCCGCGACACCGAGGAGGAGGCCCGGGCCGTCCTGCAGGAGATCATCGACAACGCCGACCCGGACGCCGTGAAGGCCTTCGGCCACGAGGTGAAGAATGCCGGCAAGGCCTCGCCGGAAGGGGAAGGCAACTGGGCGAAGTCGACCTTCGAGGATCTCGTCCAGTACAACGACGGCTTCAAGACCAACCTGATCGGCACGCCAGATCAGATCGCCGAGCGGATCCTCGCGCTGAAGGATGCGGGCGCGGACCTGGCCCTGCTGGCCTTCCTGCATTTCCAGGAGGACGTCGCGTATTTCGGCACGCACGTCATCCCGCGGGTCCGCGCGCTCGAGGCCGCCCGCGACCGGCGCGCCGAGGCGGCCTGAGCGCCGCACACTTGACCAAATCCTTCCTGACCGGAGTGAGCCATGAACATCGCCGTCGATGCGCGCACGCTCGAGCCGGAGCGCCGCCCGGGCGCCCCCGGCCCCGCGCGGCCGCCCTCCCCTGCCCACGTTATCCGTGACGATGCCGAGGCGTTGGACGTGGCCCAACGGCTGGCGTCCGCTTTCCGGGCCGGCGCCTCGGAGCGCGACCGTCACGCCGTGCGGCCGCTCGCTGAACTCGACGCCTTCTCGCAGAGCGGCCTCTGGTCGATCAACGTGCCGCGGGCCTATGGCGGCCCGGAGGTCTCGTACCGGACCCTCGCGCAGGTGATCGCCAACGTGGCGGCCGCCGATCCGGCCATCGCGCAGATCGCCCAGAACCACCTCGGCATCCTGGCGGCGATCCGGACCGTGTCGGACGAGGCGCAGAAGCACCTGCTCTTCGGTGAGGTTCTGCGCGGCACGCGGTTCGGCAACGCCTTCTCGGAGCGCGGCACCAAGCGAGCGGCCGATTTCGACACCCGCTTCACCGATCACGGCGACCACGTCGTCGTGCGAGGCCAGAAGTTCTACGCCACGGGTGCCCTCCTGGCGCATCTCGTGCCGATCGTCGCCCTCGATGGCGAAGGGCGCGCCTGGTACGCCATCGCCGAGCGGGACGCGCCCGGCCTGACGGTGATCGACGACTGGTCGAGCTTCGGCCAGCGCGGCACGGCGAGCGGGACGGTGCGAATCGACGACGTCCGTGTGCCGAAGACCCACCTGGTTCCCGCCTGGAAGGGCTACGCGGCGCCCACCGCCGACGGCGCGGTGTTCCAGATTATCCAGGCGGCAATTGATGCGGGGATCGGCCGCGAGGCCCTCGACGACACCATCGCCTTCGTCCGCGAGAAGGCCCGCCCCTGGATCGACAGCGGGCTGGAGCGGGCCGCCGACGATCCCTACACGATCCAGGCGATCGGCGACCTGACCATCCGGCAGCACGCCGCCGAGGCGCTGCTCGACCGGGCCGGTCTCGCCCTCGACGCGGCCGTCGCGCGGCCGGATGCCGAAACGGTCGCGGCGGCGCAGATCGCCGTCGCCGAGGCGAAGGTGCTGACGACCGAGGTTGCCCTCGCGGCGTCGAACAAGCTGTTCGAGCTGTCGGGGACCCGCTCGACCCTGGCGGCCGAGAATCTCGACCGCCACTGGCGGAACGCGCGCACGCACACGCTGCACGACCCGGTCCGCTGGAAATACGCGATCGTCGGCGACCACGCCCTCAACGGCGCGACTCCGCCGCTCCACGCCTGGAGCTGAGCGGCAGGGCTACAGCACCGGCAAGCCCCGCGCCTTGGCCTCCTCGCCGGGCTCGACATGGATGGTCACCACCGCCCCGGGAATCGTCGTCTCCAGGGCGGTCTCGAGCCGGTCGCAGATCGCGTGGGAATCCTCGACGGTCATCGCGCCGGGGACGACGAGGTGGAAGTCGATGAAGGTCGCCTGCCCGGCGGAGCGGGTGCGCACGTCGTGCGCCTCCAGCGCGCCCTCGCCGTGCTGGGAGATGAGCGACCGGATCTGGCTGACCATCTCGGCCGGGGCAGCCCGGTCCATGAGTCCGTCCACCGATTCCCGGACCATGCGGAAGCCGGACCACAGGATGTTCATGGCGACCAGCCCGGCCACCACGGGATCGAGGACGGGGTACCCCGTCACCACCACGGCGCCGACGCCGGCGAGGACGCCGCAGGACGTGACCACGTCGGCGAAGACGTGGCGCGCGTCGGCGATCAGCGCGGGCGACCGCCACCGCCGGCCCCAGCGCATCAGCGCCGCCGCCCAGACCGCGTTGACGATCCCGGCCGCGAAGTTGATCGCGAGGCCGATCGCGGGCGCGTCGAGGGGCTTCGGGGCGAGAAGCCCGAAATAGGATTCGCGCAGGATCAGCAGGGCTGCCACCACGATCAGCGCGCCCTCGATCACTGCGGAGAAGAACTCCGCCTTGTGGTGACCGTAGGGATGGTCCTCGTCGGCCGGGCGCGCCGCGACCCGCAGCGCCACGAAGGCGCCCACCGCGGCGACCACGTTGATGATGCTCTCCAGCGCGTCGGAGTACAGGGCGAGGCTGCCGGTGAGCCACGCCGCGTAGAACTTCATCGCCGTGACGGCGAGGCCGATGCCCGCGCTGAAGAGGGCGGCTTTCTGGGTGCGGTCCATGGTTCGCGCCGTTGGGGTGACGCCGCGCCCATACGGCACCGGCCACGGCCAAGGCCACGGCAAAGGTTCGACGCCGTCGAAAACGTGTTAGCCGCGGCTAAGTCTCCGGCGCGCCGCCGTCGTCCCGGGCGGCCTCGCGGAGCCGGCTCGGCTCCGCCTTGGCGCGCGCGGCCTCCGCCTTGCGCAGGTAGCGATGGCGCTGCCAGGCGAAGCGCGCCGCGGCGGCGAGGGCCTCCAGCCGGGCGGCCTCGCGCGCCCAGTACCCGAGGAGCTGCCCGTCGAGCGTGACCCGCCGGGGGCGACCACGAGGCGTCACGCGTCGTGCCCCCGCGGCGCCGGCGGCTCGCCCGTCTCGGCCACGACCAGGGCGTCCGGATCGCCGCGGAAGCTGCCGGCGCCGGTATTCGGCACCGGGATTCCGGGGCTGCCGAAGGGCTGGCTCGGGTAGGCCGATTCGAACTTCGCGCGGGCGGTGTCGGGATCCTCGGCCTTCAGCACGATCTCGGACGTGCCGGGGAGCGGCCAGCGGGGATCGGCGGCGTCACGGGGGCGAACGGCGTACCAGGGCATGGATCGGGAGCCTCGCGTCTCGGTGACGCTGGAAACGGACGCGCTCCCCGGCGGTTCCGCGGTTGAAACCGCGTGCCGTTCGGTGCAGGCAGCCGGCGATGCGCGTGGACCTCTTCGATTTCGAGCTGCCGGAGACCAGCATCGCCCTGCGCCCGGCCGAGCCGCGCGACGCCGGGCGGATGCTCGTGGTCAGCCCCGGCGCGCCGCTGGCCGACCGGACCGTGCGCGACCTGCCCGACGCCCTCCGGGCCGGCGACGCCCTGGTCTTCAACGACACGCGGGTGATCCCGGCCCGGCTGAACGGCGTGCGCACCCGGCCCGGTGCCCCCGGCCAGCGCACCGAGGTGATGCTCCACCTGCGCGAGGCTCCCGACCGCTGGCGCGCCTTCGCGCGTCCGGCCAAGCGGCTCGCGGCGGGCGACGCGCTGCGCTTCGGCGATTTGGCGGCGACCGTTCTCGAGAAGGCCGAGGCCGGCGAGATCGTCCTCGCCTTCGACCGGGCCGGGCCCGACCTCGACGCGGCCATCGCCGCGGAGGGTGCCCTGCCGCTGCCCCCCTACATCGCGGGCAAGCGCGCCACGGATGACCGCGACGCCACCGATTACCAGACGGTCTACGCCCGCAATCCGGGGGCGGTAGCGGCCCCCACGGCCGGCCTGCACTTCTCCGACGCGCTGCTGGCCGATCTCGACGCCGCCGGTCTGCGGCGCCACCACGTCACGCTGCATGTCGGGGCCGGGACCTTCCTGCCGGTCAAGGCCCAGGACACTGACGGGCACCGCATGCACGCGGAGGTCGGCATCCTCGACGCCGCCACGGCCGACGCCCTGAATGCCGCGCGGGCCGCGGGCGGCCGGATCGTCGCGGTGGGCACCACGGCGCTGCGCCTGCTGGAGAGCGCGGTCCGCCCGGACGGGACGCTCGCGCCCTTCTCGGGGCCGACGGAAATCTTCATCACGCCGGGCTACCGGTTCCGCGCGGTCGACGCGCTCGTGACCAACTTCCACCTGCCGCGCTCGACGCTGTTCATGCTGGTCTCCGCCTTTTCCGGCCTTGAGACCATGCGTGCGGCCTACGCGCACGCGATCGGCGCCGGCTACCGCTTCTACTCCTACGGCGACGCGAGCCTGCTCTTCCCGGACCCGCGCGCGGACATTCCATGATCGACAGCCCTTCCTTCAGCTTCGACCTGCTGGCCCGGGACGGCACCGCCCGCACCGGCGTGATCGCGACGCCGCGGGGCGAGATCCGGACCCCGGCCTTCATGCCGGTGGGCACCGCCGCGACCGTCAAGGCCATGTATCCCGACCAGGTCCGCGATCTCGGCGCCGACGTGGTGCTGGGCAACACCTATCACCTGATGCTGCGGCCCGGCCCGGAGCGCATGGCCCGGCTCGGCGGCCTGCACCGCTTCATGAACTGGGACCGGCCGATCCTGACGGATTCGGGCGGATTCCAGGTAATGTCGCTCTCCGCCTTGCGGAAGATCGACGAGCAGGGCGTGACCTTCCGCTCGCATATCGACGGCACCGCCCATCACATGAGCCCGGAGCGCTCCATCGAGATCCAGGGCCTGCTCGGCTCGGACATCCAGATGCAGCTCGACGAGTGCGTGCGCCTGCCGGCGGACCACGCGGCGATCGAGAAGGCCATGCACCTGTCCCTGCGCTGGGCGGAACGCTGCCGCGTCGCGTTCGGCGAGCAGCCGGGCCGCGCTCTGTTCGGGATCGTCCAGGGCGGCGATGTGCCGGCCCTGCGGGTCGAGAGTGCCCGCGCCCTGACGGATCTCGGTCTCAAGGGCTACGCGGTGGGTGGCCTCGCCGTGGGCGAGCCCCAGGCGGTGATGTTCGCGATGATCGAGTCGGTGGAACCGCACCTGCCGGCGGCGAAGCCCCGCTACCTGATGGGTGTCGGCACGCCGGACGATATCCTCGGCGCAGTCGCCCGCGGGATCGATATGTTCGACTGCGTTATGCCGACCCGCGCAGGGCGGCACGGCCTCGCCTACACGCGCCACGGGCGCGTCAATCTTCGCAACGCCCGCCACGCCGAGGTGACCGCGCCGCTCGACGAGGCGTCGACCTGTCCTGCCGCCCGGGACTATTCCCGAGCCTACCTGCACCATCTCGTGCGCTCCAACGAGATCCTCGGGATGATGCTGCTGACTTGGAACAACCTCGCCTATTATCAGGAGCTGATGGCCGGGGCGCGCGCGGCGATCCGCGACGGCCGCTACGCGGATTACTGCGCCGAGACTCGCGCGGGCTGGGCCAGCGCCGAGCGCGCCGCCGCCTGAGGGCCGGTCACGGGTGAACGAGCACCCGGTACTCCCCGTCCGGATCGTCGCGGCCAGTGGCGACGGCGCTCGCGAGATCGGCGACGATGCGCGCTGCCACGGGCAGGCGGTAATGCAGCGCGTCCCAGTAATTCGCGTCCCGGGTCGTCAGCGGCGAGATCCGGCGAAAATCCACCACGACTGCGCCGTGGCGCTTCCCAATCATCGCGGCGCGCGCCTTGCACGCACCCTCGCGCCGGCCCAGCGCCGATTCGGGTGCGCCCTGGGCCGCCGCGTGAACCGGCATGAAAGCCACGATCTTCAAGGCCTCCGCGGGCACACGGCCGAGGAGGTCGCCCAGTCGGTCGAGAGCCGGCATCGGTGCGTCGGGCGGTTCCGCAACCGCCGGATCGACGCGGCCCGCACGGATATGGGTCTGAGCGCGACCGAGGTCGTAACGCGTTTCCGGCGGGGTAAACACCGCGTAGCCGTCGCCGCGGATCCGCGCCCGAGCCAGCCCGAGATCGGCGAGCCCGGCCTGGATCGCGGTCGTGACCGAGCGCAGGTTAACCTGCCGCAGCACGTCGCCGGGAGCCCTGTCGGCGTAGAGCCAGTCGGGGAAGGCGTTGGCGGTGCGGGCCGGCGGTTCGGCGGCGCACCACGTGGCGTCGAGGCCGAACAGGACCGCGTGGATCGGCCTGCGGCCCAGGAACAGCGCGGCGAGGCGGAGTTGCTCGTCGGGCGTGGCGGCATTCACCGCCAGATTGGCGAAGCGGACGCCGAAGGCCGCATCCAGGGCCTGCGGGTCGAGCAGCCGCGCGGTCGAGGTGCCGAAGACCGCCGCGTCGAACGCCCCGCCGCGGGCGATCTGCGGATACGAGAGCCGCTGATTGGCGTCCAGGATCGGCCCCGGCGGATGGCCGGGCGCGGCCCGCAGACCGTAGGGATCGACCGCGGCCACGAGCCCGACCACCGCCGAACCGATGACGGCGGCGCTGATGAGGAAACTGCGCGCGAAGCCGATCCATCCTGCGGGTCGCCGGACGGCCTGGCTGGGGGTAGGCGAATCCATCGGCCCGCGTCATACGCCGTTTCGAGACCTGCGTCGCAGGCATCGTGTCGCCGCTTTCGCTGTCTGAAGGCGGAATGCGCGCCCTGCGGCGCATCCCGCGGATCGCCTTCCGTTTGACGCCGGCGGATCGACAAACCGCGTGAACCAATAGACAGCCAACCGCATAGACTGACCGAGACGCCGCTCGGCACACATGTGCGGCGCGCGGAGGCACGATGACGTTCACCGCACACAACATCCGCCTCGCGGACGGGTCCGAGACCTTGCCCGAGGCCGGTTGGCTGATCGCCGACAGCCCCTGGACGCAGGCGGCGCTACGCTCGCTCCGATTGTTCTACGGGCACAGGCTGGCCGGCCGCTCGATCGTGGATCTGGGCTGCCTCGAGGGCGGGTACACGCTCGAATTCGCCCGCGCCGGGATGCGCGCGACCGGCGTCGAGGTGCGCCAGTCGAATTTCGAGAATTGCCTGCGGGTCAAGGACGGCGCGGCCGTTCCGGACCTCGCCTTCGTCAACGACGACGTCTGGAACCTCGCGGCCCACGGGCCCTTCGATGCCGCCTTCTGCTGCGGATTGCTCTACCACCTCGACCGGCCGGCCGCCTTCATCCGTCTGATGGCCGCTTGCGTGCGCGACGTGATCATCCTGCACACGCATTTCGCGACCGAAACCAACGAGGCCCTGTTCCAGCTCTCTCCGCCCGCCGAGAACGAAGGTCTGCCGGGTCGCTGGATGCACGAGCACGATCTCGACGACACGAGCCAGCTCGAGGCGCACAAGTGGACGTCGTGGAGCAACAAGCACTCTTTCTGGCCCACCAAGCCGGCCCTGATTCAACTCCTCAAGGAGTGCGGCTTCGACATGGTCTACGAGCAGTACGACATGCTCGGGCGCGACATCCGCGGCTCGATGGAGAGCGGTTACTATCATCAGCAGGGCCGGAGCATGTTCGTGGCCATGCGGACCTGAGCATCCCCGACGCCCGCATCAATTTAGAATTCACCATCCTCAAAGTCTTGCGTTATTCGGACGAACGCGATCCTGATCAGCAATGCCCGCTTAATTCTTGTGGCAGATAAATCGCAACATCGGCCTCATTTCGCAAAGTTCCGGCGCCATGTTCGCGACGAGCCTCGCCCTGTGGGTGACAGCCATCCTGATCCCGATCGCTTGGCTCCATATCCAGGTCCGCGTCACGGAGCGGTGTCGCCGCACGGTCCGACCGCACATCGAGCGACTGCTCATCGAGAACCGATGGTTGGAACGCCACGCGCGCGGTCCGGCCGCGTTCGAGATCCTGTGGGACCGGGAATTGGTTCGGTTGCGCCGCGCTCATCTCCCGAGGCCGCTCCGCGCCGTCGTGCCGATCGGCGGCTTCCGTCGACTCGTTCGGGCGGAATTCGCGTCGATCCTTCCGGCTGAGCTCGCGTCCTGGACGTTCGTCGATCGCATCAGTTCCTCGCAGGCAAGCTACGAGGCGCTGATGCTCCGGTGCCTGAAGGCGGCCGGGTGGCGGCTGGACTATCAGGATCAGGAGCACTTCGTCCTCCTCCGGGCCCGAACGCGCGTCGTCGTCTGCCTGCACTGGACGGATCGCGATATCGCGTGCCTCCCGATCTCGGACGTCGCGGCAACGGCGGAGCGCGCCGGATCTTCCACGGCGTGCGTGATGACCAATGGCCGGTTCAGCGGCGCGGCGCGCGCCATGGCGGAGGAGCAGAACGTCCTGGCGCTCCACTGCTCACAGATCGACCTGTTGTTGCCTCGGGACCGTACGATGGGCACGCCCCGCCGCGTCCCCGGAAGCGGCCTCCGCCTGGCGGCTTGACCGCGTCGCGGAATCCGCTCCGCCGACGCGAACATGTGCGCCCGCGCGATTCCAGCACTCGCAACCCGCCACAGAGACGACCCTCGCGCGGGGGGAACGTCGGTCGTGAGCCTGTCTGACAGTGTGGCACCGGCGTGCGGCATCGCCGCTTCCGTCGTGGTTGGCAGCCTTCTGTTCGGCTATGCGGTTTTCGGACAGAAACTGGTCCTGTCCCTGAGCACGGGCTGACGGAACTGCTTCCCACGAATGGCCGCCCCATCCGATGAGGATGGCGATTCAAGCCGCTGCAAGGGTGTCGGACGAAAGGTGGATCCGCAGGTCGACTTCGCGCGCCACCTCCGGTCACCGGAGGACGACCGTGCGCACACCGTCCAGATCACGGTGAGATCGCTCGGGTGTCACGACGATGCCCCGGGCGATTGAGATGCGGCGTCCTCGGCCATCTGATCGAGCGCCTCGCGCATCGACTCCCATCCGCCGGCGGGGGCACGGAGTTGGGCGACGATCTTGCGTCGATACCGGAGCGGCTTACCGCTGGCTGCGGGATCCACGATCAGCATCTCCAGGGCCATGCTGCCGACGCCGAGCCCGGTCCCCTGCGTGGCGACCACTTCGAAGTAGATGACCGGTGCCTCCAGGCCGCCCTCGGCCTCCTCCGGGATGATCGGGGCAAGCCTCGGTCTGAACATCTTCATCCGCGTTTGGCCCCCGCTCCCAGGTTCGGCAACCGCGAAGCCGGCGGCACACCGGCCGGAACCCGGCAACTCCCCTGGCGTCGTAAAAAATCTTTTAGGTCGGCATAATATCGTTTAGGTGTTTCTTACGGCTCGTCAAGGTGTGTGGCTTCGCGTTCAGCGCGGCGGGCACTCGCGTAGCGCGACAATCCCGCGGCACCGGTCGGGGCATCGTCGTCGCCTGCCCAACTTTCGGCGAACACGGTGCTCGGCTCGCGCGGAGCGATCCGACGGTTCGAGTCACATCGAACCGAGAGGCGCATCGGTGGAGCGCGTGGCCCGTGCTGTGGCGGCGTCACGAGCGCCCGCGAACGCGCGTGGGACCCTTCACGCGCCCCAATCTGTCACGCCCGCGGGCTTACCGCAGCGCGCCCTGCTGCTATCGTGCGCGGCGGCGCTCGCCAACGCATCGAGCGCCCCTGTCCTTGCCCGCCCGGTCCGCCGCGGCGGGCATATTTTTCCCCAATCGGGGCAACGCCCGCGTCACCGTGCCGGTCAGGCGCTGAGGCCGAAACTCGGTCGAGTCCGTCGAGGCGGATGGACCAGTCCGCGCTTCCCGGAACGGACCGACCCGCGACCGAAGCGGACGCGCTCTCCGAGTTGCCGACGGGCGTGTTCATCCAGCGATGGCAGCAGATCACCGGCGAGCCGCCCGCCGTTCTTTTGAACTCACGGTCGGCGATGATCGCGCTTCTCGCGGAGAGCGTAGCCAACGCGCCGCTCATGCCTCAGCGCGGGATGTCCGGCAGGACGAATGGCGCAGACATTTCACCTAAGAACCGCGATACGCGCGGCACCCATGCGCCGGATCCGGGATGAGCGGCGCGCAGATCGCCAGGGTCTCCGCGTGACCGGTTCGCGGTCCCGGATCGCCTGCGGGCAAGTCGAGATCCGAGATAAACTTGAGAGATCTCGGGAAATTTGGTCGGAGTGGCAGGATTTGAACCTGCGACCCCCACGTCCCGAACGTGGTGCGCTACCAGACTGCGCTACACTCCGAAGGCCGCCCCGCGTGTCCGCCAGGACCGGCGAGCGGGTGTATAGCCGCGCCTTTCCCCCACCGCAAGCGCGGTGTTGCGCCTTTTCAGCCGAGATGATCGGGCCAGTCGTCCGCGAGACGGTGGCGGGTGATGTCCGCGTCCGCGGATCGGACCGCCACGGTGGCGACATGCGCGGCCCCACAATCGAGCTCTTCCAGGCTCCACGGGCCGCTCAGGTTCCACGACGCGTCGCCGGCCGCCCGCATCAGGCGCGGTGGTTCGGGGGGCACGCTGACGCTGAACCGATCGAGGGGCAGCGACAGGCCGCTCCCAAGGGCCTTCACGACCGCTTCCTTGCGGGTCCACAGGCCGAAGAAGCTGTGCGCGATCACGTTTCGGTGGGCCCGGGCCAGGGTCGACACTTCGTCGGCGGCGAAATGCGCCGCCGCAATCCGCAGCGCGTCCGGGATCGGCCGCACGGCCTCCACATCGACGCCGATCGCCGCGTCACGGGCCAGGCCGATCAGCGCGCGCGCTCCGGAATGGGACAGGTTGAAGTCCGCGGCGCCCCGCGCCGCGCCCGCGAGCTCCGGCTTGCCGCCGGGCCCGACCGCGAACTCCACATTAGCCGGCGCGACACCGAGCGCGTCGGCGAGGATCAGGCGCAGCGCGGCGTGGCTGGCGCGGAACCGGGCCCTATCCGCCGGGCGCAGGAACCGGTCGGCCCGCGCACGCTCCGCGGCGTCGAGCACACGGTCGCACCGCTCGATCTGATCCCGCGACAGGGCGAGATCGACGATCCAGACCTGCGCCGCGCTCACGCGACACCTCGCGAGGACGGAGAAGTGGCGCTAGCGTCTGGGAGGCGAAACGGCACGGGCGGCGATCCGGTGAACAGGCGATGAGCAGCATCGGGAAGCGGCCCCTCTCCTGCAAGGCGCACCGCGCTCCGTGACGCCCCAGATCGCGGATCGTCGCGGCGGCCTCGCGACCAGACCGAGCCTTGGCCAGCGGTCCATCCGCTACGGGGTCTTCTTCACGACCTACCTCTACCAGGGCCTCATCGCGGGGTTCTCGCTCACCGCGCTCGCCAATCACCTCGCGGCGCAGGGCGTCTCCTCGACCGAGATCGGCTTGCACTTCGCCCTGGCGGGCCTTCCCTGGACTTTGCAGCCCCTGCTCTGGGGGCCCTGGGTAGACCGCGCCGGCGACACGCGGGTGGGACGGCGCCGGCCCTTCGCGGTCGCGGCGCTCGTCGGATGCCACGCAACGCTGGCGCTCCTCCTCGTCGCGGGAACCGACGCCGTCGGCGCGCTCGGCCTGGTCTTCCTCGTCCACAGCCTGTTCGCGTCGCTCCTCGACACCGCCTGCGACCGGATGATCATGGATCATGTTCCGGCCGAGGAACTCGGCCGGGTCAGCGCCTGCACCCGCGCCGGCTTCGTGGCCGGAACTGGCCTCAGCGCCGCGCTCTTCGGCTGGACGCTCGCGAGCTGGGGCTTCGGGGCGAGCGCCCGCTGCCTGCTCGCCGCCGCGATCCTCGCGAGCCTGCCGATGCTGCTGGTCCGCGAGACCCCGACCGATCCGATCTGGTCGCTCGAAGGCCGCGGACCGGCGCCGCGGCGCGTCCCGTTCCGCCGCTTCCTGCGCCGGACGGCCGTCGCCCTGCGCCGTCCGCGCGCCCTGCGGCTGCTCGCCCTGTGCTTCGGCCTGGACGCGGCGCTCGGCCTGTTCGAGCTGCCCTTCTCGGTCGACCTCCTCCAGCGGCAGGGCTGGGAGGCCGCCGGCCTGTCGCGCCTCCAGGCGGTGCTGACCCTGGTGAGCGGCACGGCCGGCGCCGTCGCGGTGGGGCTCTGGTCGGACCGCGCCGGGGCTGCAGCGCCGCTTCGCGCCCTGCTTCTGGGCAGCGCCGTCACCTTCTTGCTGGCCGGGGGCCTGATCGGTGCCGGCCTCGTCGGGGCCGCGGCCCCGGCGATCCTGGCACTCACCAGCGTGCTGCCCGGCCTGCTGATCGTCGCGCTGATGCCGGCCCTGCTCGAGGCGAGCCGGGGCCGACCGGGCGCGGCCACGCAGTTCGAGGTATACATGGCGGCGATGAATCTCGGCTCGGTCTCCGGGACCGCGGTCGCGGGCTGGCTGGCCCCCGTGCTGCCGCTCCAGGCGGTCGCCGCCCTGGTCGCCGCGACGTTCTTCGCGGCCTTCCGGATGGCTGAGCGCGGCGATCTGCTCGCCTCCCGTTCTTGAGAGAAGCGGGGAGTGTTGGCCCCCGCCGACTCCCCCTCGGCCGCCGATGCGTTAGAACCCCGGCATGGCCGTCACGAAATCCGATCCGCTCGATCTCGACCTCACCGCCGAGGAAGCGCGCGCCGAGTACGCGCGGCTGTCGGACGCGATCCTGGAGGCCGACCGCCTCTACTATCAGGAGGACGCTCCCGAGATTTCGGACGCCGAGTACGACCGGCTGCGCCGCCGCCTGGAAGACATCGAGGCCCGCTTCCCGGATCTCGCCGGCACCGGTGCCGCGAGCGCTTCGGTCGGCGCCAAGCCCTCGGAGAAGTTCGCCAAGGTGCGGCACGCCGTGCCCATGCTCTCGCTCGGCAACGCCTTCGACGACGCGGAGGTGGCCGAATTCGTCGCGCGCGTGCGCCGCTTCCTCGGCTGGCCGGACGACGCCCCCCTCGCCTTCACGGCCGAGCCGAAGATCGACGGCCTGTCCCTGTCCATGCGCTACGTGAACGGCCGGCTCGACACCGCCGCCACCCGCGGCGACGGCGAGGTCGGCGAGAACGTCACGGCCAATGCCCGCACGGTGCAGGACATCCCGGCGGTGCTCGCGGGGTCCGGCTGGCCGGAGATCTGCGAGGTGCGCGGGGAGGTCTACCTGTCCCACGCCGATTTCGCCGCGATCAACGCCCGGCAGGAGGCGGCCGGCAAGCCGCTCTTCGCCAATCCCCGCAACGCCGCGGCCGGCAGCCTGCGCCAGCTCGATCCCGCGATCACCGCGTCCCGGCCGCTGCGTTTCTTCGCCTATGCCTGGGGCGAGCTGTCGGCGCCCATTGCCGACACGCAGTCCGGCGTGCTGGAGCGCTTCGCGTCCTGGGGCCTGCCGGTGAACCCGCGCACCGAGACCTTCACCGACACGGAGGCGATGCTCGCCCATTACCGCCGCATCGAGGCGGACCGCGCCGGGCTCGGCTACGACATCGACGGCGTCGTCTACAAGGTCGACGACCTCGGGCTCCAGAAGCGGCTGGGCTTCGTCTCGCGCTCGCCCCGCTGGGCGCTCGCCCACAAATTCGCCGCCCAGGAAGCCACGACGGTGGTCGAGGACATCGTCATCAATGTCGGCCGCACCGGCTCGCTGAACCCGCTCGCCAAGCTCCGTCCGGTGACGGTCGGCGGCGTGGTGGTCTCGAACGCCACCCTCCACAACGAGGGCTACGTGAAGGGGGTCGGCGCCGACGGCGAGCCGATCCGCGACGGCCGCGACATCCGCGTCGGCGACACCGTGACGGTGGTCCGGGCCGGGGACGTCATCCCCAAGGTCATGGACGTCAACCTCACCAAGCGCCCGGCCGGCTCGCGGCCCTACGCCTTCCCGGAGACCTGCCCGGCCTGCGGCAGCCGCGCCGTCCGCGCCATCAACCCGCGCACCGGCCGCCCCGACGCTGTGCGCCGCTGCACCGGCGGGCTGATCTGCCCGGCGCAGGGCGTCGAGCGGATGAAGCACTTCGTGTCGCGCAACGGCTTCGACATCGAGGGCTTCGGCGAGACCTATATCGAGGTCCTGTTCGAGGCCGGGCTCGTGCGCCAGCCCGCCGACCTGTTCCGCCTCGACTTCGAGGAACTCAAGGCCGCCATCGTGGCGCGGCGCGAAGCGCTGTCGGCCGAGCGGCGCGCGGAATCGGGGACGAGCGAGCCGCCGAAGAAGGCCGCCAAGAAGAAGGGCGACGAGGACGACAAGGCGATCAGGAACCTGCTGGCCGCCGTCGAGGCGCGGCGCGCCGTGCCGATGAACCGCCTGCTCTTCGCCCTCGGCATCCCGCAGATCGGCGAGGCGACCGCCAAGGCGCTGGCGAAGCGCTTCGCCGACATGCCGACACTGATCGCGGCGATCCGCGAGGCCGCGGCGGCGCAGCCCGGTCCCGACTGGGTCGAGCTCACCGCGGTGCCGCGGGTCGGGGGCACGACCCGGGACCGACTCCTCGATCTCGGCTTCCCGGAGGACGACGCGGCGCCGGCCAAGGAGCGGGCGCGCCTGAGCGCCGTGCAGCGCGAGAACCTCCTCGCCCATTACGGCGACGTCGACGCGGTGCGCGCGGCGATCGCGCGGGCTGCGGCGCAGCGTCCCGGCGATGCCTACCGGGTCTTCGCCGACGACGGCGAGATCGGTCCCGTGGCGACCGACGCGCTGCTCCTGTTCTTCTCCGAGCCGCACAACGCCGACGCCGTCACGGCGCTGCTCGACGCGGTCGCGGTGCAACCGATGGAGCGCACCGCCTCGGCCTCCACCTTCGCGGGCAAGACCGTGGTCTTCACCGGCACCCTTGAGAAGATGACCCGCAACGAGGCCAAGGCGGTGGCCGAGCGCCTCGGCGCCAAGGTCTCGGGCTCGGTCTCGGCCAAGACCGACCTGGTCGTGGCGGGCCCGGGTGCGGGCTCGAAGCTGAAGGACGCGCAGAAGCACGGGGTCCGGGTCGTCTCGGAGGACGATTGGCTGGCGTTGGTGGCGCAGGGTTGAAGCGCGAGTCCGGGCGGCCTAGACCTCCGGGGGAACACCCCGAGAACTTCCACCCGGCATGGTTGAACCTCGATGACGGTCCTGGCCCTCGACTTCGAGACGGCCAACGAGCGGCGTGACAGCGCCTGCGCGGTGGGTCTCGCCTGGATCGCGGAGGGGCGGGTCGTGCGCCGCGAGAGCCACCTGATCCGGCCGCCCGAGATGCGCTTCGCGCCGGGCAACATCCGCGTGCACGGCATTCTGCCGGCCGACGTCGCCGACAAGCCCGACTTCGCGGCCGTCATGGCGCCCTATCTCGGCGATCTCGGGCGGGGGCTGATCCTGGCGCACAACGCGAGCTTCGATATCGGCGTCCTGCGCGCCGGGCTGACGCGGGCGGGCCTGCCCGTGCCCGATCTCGCCTATCTCTGCACGGTCCAGGTGGCGCGCCGGGTCTTCCCGTCGCCGGAAGGATGCGGACTGGGCAAGGTGGCGCGGCGCCTCGGCATCCGCTTCGAGCACCACGATGCCGGCGAGGACGCCTTCGCCTGCGCGGAGATCGCGCTCGCCGCGATGCGCGAGCGGGCGGTCGCGGACGTGCACGCCCTCGCGGCCGCGCTC
>NZ_MLCA01000015.1:0-235193 GCF_036441375.1 Methylobacterium oryzae | reverse complement strand
ACCGCGGCCGGCTCGGCCGCGGGCGCGGGTGCGGGCGCCCGCGCCGTCTCGGCCCGCTCCGCCGAGGGCCGGGGCTTGCCCTTCGCGAGCTTCTCCGCGGCCCGCTGGACGAAGTCGTGGAAGATCCCGGCCGGCATCTCGCCGCCGAACATGCGGTTCATCGGGCTGTCGTCGTCGTTGCCGACCCAGATCCCGACCACGAGGTCGGGAGTCATGCCGACGAACCACGCGTCGCGGAAATCCTGGCTCGTGCCGGTCTTGCCGCCGATGATCTGGCCCGGCACCCGCGCGGCGCGGCCGGTGCCGGATTCCACCACCGCCTGCAGCGAGTCGAGCATCATGGTGCGCGGCTCCTGCGCCAGCATCGGGCCCGGGCCCGCTTCGGCGCGGACGTAGAGCGGCTGCGGCGCGGCCCCGCGGATCGCCTGGATGCCGTAGGCCTCGAGCGGCGTGCGCCCGGACAGGACCGAGCCGTAGGCGCGGGCCATCTCCAGGAGGCTCACGGCGCCCGAGCCGAGGACGAGGCTCGGCACGTTGGGCAGGTCCGACTGGATCCCGAGCTTGCGCGCGGTGGCGATCACCGCCGGGATTCCGACATCCTGCCCGAGCTGGGCCGCCACGGTGTTGATCGAGAGCGCGAAGGCGGTCCGCAGGGGCACGGGCCCGCGGTAGCGCCCGTCGTCGTTCTCGGGCTGCCAGTCGCCGATCTGGACCGGGCGATCGACCATCACGGATTCCGGCGTGTAGCCCTTCTCGTAGGCCGTCAGGTAGACGAGGAGCTTGAACAGGGAGCCGGGCTGGCGCTTGGCCTGGACGGCGCGGTTGAACTGGCTGTCCTCGTAGTCGCGGCCGCCGACCATGGCGAGGATCGCGCCCTCCTTCGACAGCACCACCATGGCGGCCTGGCCGACCTTTCGGCGGGCGCCGTCCTTGTCGAGGCGGCGGGCCACGACGCCCTCGGCGAGGCTCTGCAGGTCGAGGTTGAGGGTCGAGCGCACCGTCATGTCGCCGTCGGTGCCGGCAAGGCGCTTCACGTCGCCCGCGATCATGTCGAGGAAGTAGTTGGTGCCCGGCGGCGCCTCGGGGGGCGACTTCAGGGTCACGCTCTGCTTGCGCGCGGCGTCGGCCTCGGCTTGCGTGATCGCGCCGGTCTCGACCATGGCCTGGAGCACCACGTCGGCGCGCTCCTTGGCGCCGCCGAGGTTGCGCGTCGGCGCGAGCTGCGAGGGCGCCCGTACCAGCCCGGCGAGCATCGCCGATTCCGGCAGGTTCAGGGCCTTGGCGGGCTTGCCGAAATAGCGCCGCGCCGCCGCGTCCGCGCCGTAGGCGCCGGCGCCGAAATAGGCGGAATCGAGGTAGCCGAGCAGGATCGCGTCCTTGCTCATCGTCGACTCGACCCGCAGCGCCAGGAAGGCTTCCTGAACCTTCCGCCAGAGCGTCTTCTCCTGGTTGAGGGAGGTCAGCCGGACATATTGCTGGGTGATGGTCGAGCCGCCCTCGCGCACGCCGCCGCCGCGGAGATTGCGCCACACCGCCCGGGCGAGGCCGCGCAGGTCGATGCCCCAGTGGCTGTAGAAGCGGCGATCCTCGATCGCCACGATCGCCTGGGCGAGATGCGGCGGCAGGTCGGCCGCGGTGAGCTTCTGGCCGCGGAAGCTGCCGCGCGTGGCGAAGACCCGGCCGTCATCCGCCTCCACGGTGATCGCCCGCTGGCCGGTCTCGACCACGGCGCCGCCGAGCGGCGGCAGGCTCACGAAGGCCGCGAACAGGTACCCCGCCAGCGCCAGCGCCGGGAGGAGGATCAGCGCCGCCGCGGCGAGCAGGGCCGGGTGCCGGCGGCCGAGTGTCGGACGGAGTCGCCGGTTCAGGGCGCGCGCGTCCGTCTCGGCGGCGGCGGGCGGGAGATCCGCCGGAGCCGCTCGCGCCCNCCGACCGATACCCACCCGCCGACCCGCGACCGCGTCGCGGCCCTCGGGCTGGCGATCGACGCGAACCTGCTGACCGCGGCCGGGGCCGCGCCGCCGGCCCAGGCCCGCGACCAGCTCGACGCCTTCTTCGCCGACCCGGCCGGCCTGTGCCGGGACGCGACGCAGGATTTCCTCGGCGCGGCCCGCGCGCAGGCGGCGGCCGCGCGCGCGCATCTGGAGGCGACCGCGGCGGAGGTCGGAACCGAGGACCGGGTGCTGCGCGCCAACCACCGCGCCCGCGGCCTCACGCTGGCGGCCGGCGGCGGCCTCTTGGCGGCCGCGGCGCTCGCGCTCGCCCTGTTTCGCGTCCCGGGACTGTCGCCGTACGAGGCCCGGATCGTGCTGGCCGTGGCCCTGACCCTCGGGACCCTCCTGGGCGGGGCCGGCGTCTTGGTCCTGTCGCGGGGCGAGCCGATCGCCCTGATCCTGAGCCCCGCGGGGCTGACGACGCCCGGCCTCGACAGGGTAATCCCCTGGGAGGCTGTCGCCGATCTCGACATGGCGCTGAGCCGCGGCGGCATCGTCACCCGCCTGTTGCTGCCGCCGGGCGCGGACTGGCCGGAGCGCACCCCGGGGCGGCACCCCGTGAAGCTCGATCCGAAGCGCCGCATCGTGACCCTGACAGTCGGGCTGCCGCGCGGGATGAAGCCGCAGGATTTCGCCGACCTGATCGCCCGCTATCAGGCCGCGCACCACGCCCGCCGAGTCCTGGCCGGGCGCGCTCCGAGCGCGACCGTCGCCACCGGCGTCGTCCCTCCCGAAGCGCAGCCTGCTTGAGGATCATATGGGATCACCTGCGAAGACCGAGACCGTCGAGAAACTGCGCCTGCCGCCCGACCGCACGAGCTGGACCGTCATCCTCGGGGTGCTGTTCGGCTTCGTGCTGTTCGGCGGCATCCTGGCAGCCACCGCCATCTACACGGCGCCCGTCCTGATCTCGGACTGGCAGGTCCGCGAGGCCGCCCAGCCCGTCCCGAACGCCCGCGTGAGCGACGGCAAGTGCAGCACCAAGTTCGTCATCCACATCTGCGACGCGACGCTCTCGCTGCGCACGCCCCAGGGCGGCGCGACCCGCCGGGTGAACTACGTGTTCACCGGCCTGCACGCGGGCGACTACACGATCGGCGTGATGGCCGACCCGGCGCATCCCGAGCTCGTCACCACCGATCTCGGCCTCGACCGGCTGTGGAACCGGGCGATCACCCTTCTGGTGCTCGACGGCGCGATCCTGGCCTGCCTCGTCGGAGCGCTGATCTCGATCCTCCGCAACGGGCGCGCGGCGTTCCGGACAGCCGCCTGAGCGGCGGTCCAACGGGTTGAAGCGCGTCGCCCGCCCCGGGATCTCGGCCGCGCGGGCCCGACGCTGGCCGACGACACGCCGACGGCGGCGGGCGCGGTCGGCAACGCCGAGCGCCGCGCCGACAACCTGACGGGACGAGGCTCTGAAGGTAGAGGGACGCGACCAGGCACGCCTGGGCCGGGCCAGCAGGAGCGCGGCGAGGCCAAGGACGCCGTCGGGAACGCCGCCGACAAGTAGCCGCCGAGAAGGCCCTCGGCCGCGCGGTGGCCGGGATCGTCCGCCCAGGTCGGCAAGGCCGCTCGGGCTTGCATGGCGGCAGCCGTCGGCGCAGGTCCCGGCAGCGGAGATGGCTCAGCCGCTGCCCGCGACGGGCCTGGCGCAGATCGGTACCGGCGCCCGCAGCACCGGACGATTATACTGTCACTCCACGCCCTCCATAAATCCGCTTCATACACAAAACACTTTCGTACCCTATTAATCTTACCTAATTTTCTATCGATCATACAATCTTGGCGGAATCCGCAGCAATCACGCCGCCGACATGCCGGGAGACGACCGAGTTCGGTAGTACGCCCTGGTTGATGACAATTTTTGTTGCAGCGACTTACCCGCAACATATGATATCGACACAGCTTAGGCGCCCGAATCGGACCCGTCCTGCGCATCGGACCTGTATTGCCGCAGGGCACGCCGTCCGTGCGGGGCCGCCAAATCGAGGATCGACCGGGTCGTCCGGTCGACGCGACGCGCGGGTGTGCCGATCATGATGTTTGCCGTCCCCGCCTTACTGATGGAGCTGGCGTTGACGACGCCGGTCTCGGACAAGATGCCGGTCTTCGACGTTCGAGGCAGCTGCCGGGCGGCGACGCAGCAGATGACCCTCGATGCCGGTCGGCAGAAGCTCTGCCTCCAGGATGAGGCGTCGGCCCGCGCCGAGGTGGCGAGGAAGTGGTCCAGCTTCCCGGGCGTCGACCGGACACGCTGCGCGGCGGAAGCCCAGCTCGACGGCCTGCCCAGCTACGTCGATCTGCTCGAGTGCCTGACCCTCGCCCGGGAAGCCAAGGCCGAGGACGGTCAGTAGCCGCGGCAGGACCGAGGTCGAAGACCGCCCCGTAACGATCCCAGCTTGGGGGCCGAGCGTGCCGATCGTGTTGCAGCTTCCCGGATCCCTCCGTCTACTCGCCCTGGTGGCCATCGCGGGACTCACCGCGGGATGCCGCGATGCGAACCAGTACGTCCCGCCACCGCCGCCCAGCGTCTCGGTCGCGCAACCGCTCGTGCGCACGGTGACGCGCTACTTCGAGCTCACCGGCAACACCAAGGCGTTCGCGGCCGTCGAGCTCGAAGCGCGGGTCCAGGGCTTCCTGGAGGCGATCACCTACAAGGACGGCGCCGTGGTGAAGAAGGGCGCGCCGCTCTTCTCGATCCAGCGCAACACCTACGAGGCGCAGCTCAAGCAGGCGCAGGGCGCCCTGGCGGCGCAGCAGGCCGCCCTGGCGAACGCCCAGTCCGAGTATCAGCGCCAAGCCACGCTGGGTCGGCAGGAATTCGCCTCGCAGGCGCGCGTCGAGGACGCGAAGACCAAGCAGGACCAAGCCAGCGCCGCCGTGATGGAGGCGCAGGCCAATCTCGACATCGCCGCCATCAATCTCGGCTACACGCAGGTCTCCGCGCCCTTCGACGGCGTGGTCACCAACCACCTGGCGGATGTCGGGGCGCTCGTCGGCATCAGCGGACCGACCAAGCTGGCGCAGCTCGTGCGCATCGATCCGCTCTACGTCTATTTCAACGTCAGCGAGCAGCAGGTGCTGCTGGTCAAGCAGCACCTGCTCGCGACGCAGCGGACGCTGGGCGATCTGTCCAAGATCCCGGTGGAGATCGGCCTCCAGACCGAGACCGGCTACCCGCATACCGGCAAGCTCGACTACCTCGCGCCGCAGGTCGACCCGTCCACCGGCACGCTGATGGCCCGGGCGCTCATCGAGAACGGCGATCACGCGCTCCTCCCGGGCCTGTTCGTGCGGGTCCGGGTCCCGGTCGGGCGCCAGGACAAGGCGCTGCTGGTCCGTGAGGACGCCATCGGGACGAACCAGCAGGGCAGCTACGTGCTCACGGTCGGGGCCGACGACACGGTCTCGCAGCGGGTGGTGACGCTCGGCCCGCGCGACGGGCGCTACCGGGTGATCGAGACGGGGCTCGCGCCCGGCGACTGGGTCGTCACCGACGGCATCCAGCGGGCGATACCCGGGGCCAAGGTCGCCCCCCAGAAGGCGGCTCTGGCCGAAGCCTCATCCGAGACGCCGCCGCTCTAGCGGTGAGACATCGGCCGCAGGACCCGGCAGCGCCGACGCGGCCCGGGGTCCGAGGCACCGATCCTCCCCGAAGCGGGGGCCGGTATCCGCCAAGCCGCGTCCCGCCGGTGCGACGGGACGCTCCTGAGACGCCGACACCGAGGGCCCCGGCATGATCTCGCGCTTCTTCATCGAGCGGCCGGTCCTGGCCAACGTGCTGGCCCTGGTCATTGTGCTGATCGGCGCGGTGTCGCTCTTCAACCTGCCGGTGTCCCAGTATCCCAACGTCGTGCCGCCGACGGTCCAGGTCACCACCCGCTACCCGGGCGCGAGCGCCCGCACGGTCGTCGACACGGTGGCGCTGCCGATCGAGCAGCAGGTCAACGGCGTCGAGGGCATGCTCTACATGCAGTCGACAAGCGCGAGCGACGGCACCTACACGCTCACCGTCACCTTCGCGATCGGGACGGACGGCGATCAGGCCCAGGTGCTGGTGCAGAACCGCGTCGCGATCGCGATGTCGTCGCTGCCGCAGGCGGTTCAGGTCCAGGGCGTCACGACCCAGAAGAAATCCACCGCGGTCCTGCAATTCGTGACGCTGTCGGCCACCGACGGGCAGTTCGACAGCCTGTTCCTGTCGAATTACGGCGTCATCAACGTGCAGAACGAGCTGGCCCGGCTGCCCGGCGTCGGCAACGTCACGGTGTTCGGCGCCGGCCAGTACGCGATGCGGATCTGGCTCGACCCCGATCTGGTGCAGGCAAGGGGCCTCACCCCCGAGGCCATCATCAACACCGTGCAGCAGCAGAGCCAGGAGGTCACCGCGGGCGCCGTGGGGATGCCGCCGGTCCCGGCCGGACAGGACTTCCAGTACACCCTCAACGTCAACGGGCGGCTCAACAACGCCGCGGACTTCGAGAACATCGTCATCAAGGCGGACGCGCAGGACGGCGGCCGCATCACCCGCCTGCGCGACGTCGGCCGGGTCGAGCTCGGCGCGCAGACCTACAGCCAGTCCTTCACGCTGAACGGGCAGCCCGCCGCCGGCATCGGCATCTACCAGTTGCCCGAGGCGAACGCGCTGACGGTGGCGAACGCGGTCCGCACGCGGATGGCCGAGCTCGCGAAGACTTTCCCGCCGGGCCTCGTCTACGCCATCCCGTTCGACACGACGGAGTTCGTGCAGGCCTCGATCCACGAGGTCTACAGGACGCTGTTCGAGGCGGCCGCGCTGGTCCTGATCGTCATCCTGGTCTTCGTCCAGGACTGGCGCGCCATGCTGGTGCCGGCGACGACGGTGCCGGTGACGATCATCGGCGCCTTCGCGGCCATGGCGGCGATGGGCTTCAGCGTGAACCTCTCGACGCTGTTCGCCATCGTGCTGGCCATCGGCATCGTGGTGGACGACGCCATCGTGATCGTCGAGGGGGTGTCCCACCACATCGACGAGGGCCTCTCGCCCCGGGCGGCGGCCGAGAAGGCGATGGAGGAGCTGTTCGGCCCGATCATCGGCATCACCCTGGTGCTGATGTCGGTGTTCGTGCCGGCCGCGTTCCTGCCCGGCCTGACCGGGCAGCTCTACAAGCAGTTCGCCCTGGTGATCGCCGCCACCGCGCTGATCAGCGCGGTCAACGCCGCCACCCTGAAGCCGACCCAGTGCGCCCTGTGGCTGCGCAAGCCGGTGCCGCCGGAGAAGCGGAACGTCTTCTACCGCGGCTTCAACCGAGTCTACGGCGTCCTCGAGGGCTGGTACGCCCGGCTGATCGCCCACATGGTCCGGCGCAGCGGCCTCATGGTCGCCGCGGCGCTCCTGCTGATCGGGCTCGCCGGCTGGGGGCTGACCCGCCTGCCCACCGCCTTCCTGCCCACCGAGGATCAGGGCTACGTCCTCATCGGGGCCCAGCTGCCCGACGGGGCCTCGAAGGAGCGCACCGACGCGGTGATGCAGCGGATCAGCGCCCAGGCGAAGGCGACGCCGGGCGTCGACAACGTGCTCTCGATCAGCGGCATCTCGGTCCTCGATTCCAGCGCCACCCTGCCCAATGCCGGCGTCGCCTACGTGGTTCTCAAGAACTGGGACGTCCGGGCCAAGGAGAAGGGCCAGGATCTGCGCAGCCTCTACGAGCGCTTCAACGGGATGCTGGAGGGGGTCGAGGACGCCGCCACCTTCGTGCTCATCCCGCCGCCGATCCAGGGCATCGGCAACGCCAGCGGCTTCACCATGCAGATCGAGCTGCGCAACGGCGACTTCGACTACCCCCTGCTGGAGAGCCTCGCCCGGACGATCGTCGCCGACGGGAACGCGCAATCCGGGCTGCGGAAGCTCAACACCTCGTTCCGGGCCGGCGTGCCGCAGATCGCGATCGCGGTGGACCGGGTCAAGGCCGAGGCGCTCGGCGTGACAGTCGGGCAGGTCTTCTCGACGCTGTCGAGCTACGTGGGATCGTCCTACGTCACGCAGTTCAACAAGTTCGGCCGGACCTTCCAGGTCTACGTGCAGGCCGCGCCCGATTACCGGCTCCGCCCCGAGGACGTCGAGAACCTGAAGGTGCGCGCCGGCAACGGCGTGATGGTGCCCCTCGGCACCGTCGTGGAGATCAAGTCCGTCCAGGGCCCGTCCCTGATCATCCTCTACAACCTCTATCCGACGGCCACGATCGTGGGCGGGGCGGCGCCGGGCTTCAGCTCCGGGCAGGCGCTGGACCTGATGCAGCAGATCGCCGCCAAGGTGCTGCCGCCGGGCACGGGCTACGACTGGACGGCGATGTCGTACCAGGAGAAGGCGGTCGGCGCGCAGATCTACCTCGTGTTCGGGCTCGCCATCCTCCTCGTCTACCTGGTCCTGGCCGGCCAGTACGAGAGCTGGATCCTGCCGCTGGCGGTCCTGCTCGGCGTGCCGCTGGCGCTGCTGGGCACGGTCGGGGCGCTGCTGCTGCTCGGCGTCGCCAACAACCTCTACACGCAGATCGGCCTGATCCTGCTGATCGCGCTGGCGAGCAAGAACGCCATCCTGATCGTCGAGGTCGCCCGCGAGAAGCGGCAGGCCGGGCTCGACAGCGCGGCCGCGGCCGTGGAGGCGGCGCGGCTGCGCTTCCGCCCGATCCTGATGACCTCCTTCGCCTTCATCCTCGGGGTCCTGCCCCTCGTCACCGCCTCCGGAGCCGGGGCCGCGGCGCGCAAGTCGATCGGCATCACGGTGTTCAGCGGGATGCTCGCCTCGACCTGCCTGGCGGTGCTGTTCGTGCCGTCCTTCTACGTGATCCTGCAGCGCATCGAGGAGCGCCGCGCGCGCGGGGCGCAACCCGGACAGGTCGCGGACCCGCCCACGGCCGGGAGATCGCCCGAGACCGGGCCGGCGTGAGCCGGAGCGCGGGCGTGCGAGCGGCCCCGCGACGGGTCTCCGAGGCTCGCGACCGGCGCCGGGGCCACCGCGCGCGGCCACCTCCTCCGACGCGCGCGGAACCGGATCCGCGACCGGACCTCCTTCGAGCCGCCCGCCCTCCTCGACCGTTGACGATCCGGCATCGCCCATCCTAATAGATATAGCATTAGCTATAACTATGGGTCTGGGCTATGCCGCACCTTGGCGCTCCGCGCCGCCTCTCGGCCTCAGGATCGATCCTGCGCGGGCTCGCCGTGGCGCTCGGGCTGGCCGCGGCACCGGCGCTGGCCCAGTCGCTGCCCACCGCCGCCGAGAACCTGACGCCGGGCGACCTCGACAGCGAGCATCTGTTCGGCTTCGCCGAGGGCAGCGACCTCGGCGTCCCCGGGGAGGCGGAGCTGGAATGGGAGACGAGCGGGCGCCTCGGCCGGCGCGTCACCCGCTTCCTGGCCGTGGACAGCGCCCTCGCCCTGAAGGTGCCGCTGACCGACGATTTCCGCCTGGCGCCGGGTGTCACCTTCAACGCCTACGACATCGGCGCGCCGGGCACCCCGACCCGAACCACGGGCGGCTTCAACGGCGGCTTCCTCGAAACCCGGCTGCGCCTGCTGAATCGCCGGGCGGCCCCCTTCGGCCTGACCCTCAATCTCGTGCCGGGCTACGGGACCGTCGACGGCGGGTCGGGCGTGCCGGCGCGCAGCTTCGGCACCGAGATCGGCCTGCTGGCCGACCGCGAGATCATTCCCGGCAAGCTGATCGCCGCCGTCAATGTCGGCTTCGCGTTCTCGACGACGCGGCTGACCGTTATGGACGCGCCCGTGCGCGGATCGGGGATCGAGGTGGCGGCGGCGCTGGCCTACTGCGTCCGGCCCGGCCTCTTCCTCGGCGGCGAGGCACGCTATGCCCGGACCTACGACGGTCTGGCGCTCGACCGGTTCGCGGGCGGGGCCGTGTATCTCGGACCGACCGCCTACACGACCCTGTCACCCCAGGCCTGGGCTTCGTTCACCTGGAGCTTCCAGGTCGCCGGGCAGGCGACGGGCGAGCCCGGACCGATCGATCTGTCGAACTTCGACCGCCACCAGATGCGGTTGCGCGTCGGGTACAGCTTCTGACCACGGCCTGCGGGCTTCACAGGGGCTGTACAACAGGCGGATCAAGAAAGCCTTACCGTGCAACGACTTCTGGAAGATCAGGCACTTAGAAGGGTGCTTGGCGGAGAGGGGGGGATTCGAACCCCCGATGCCCTTGCAGGCATGCCGCATTTCGAGTGCGGTGCATTCAACCGCTCTGCCACCTCTCCGCAAGGTGCCTCGATGAGACGGGCGGTGCCTAGCACGCGCGGTCCGGCTTCACAAGCGAGACCTCGCGCGCCGGCGCCGGATCAGACCACCACGGTGATCGCCTGCGCGGCGCGGGTCAGGCCGGTGTAGAGCCAGCGCGCCCGGTGCTCGCGGAATGCGTAGGATTCGTCGAACAGAGTCACCCGATCCCACTGCGACCCCTGCGCCTTGTGCACCGTCAGCGCGTAGCCGTAGGTGAACTCGTCCGTCTCCCGCCGCAGGAAGAGCGGGATCTCCTCGTCCGTGCCGGAGATCATCGCGCGCAGCACCTTGATGTCGGTGGGCTTCCGGCGCAGCGCCGGGTCGTCCTCCGGCACCACGTCGAGGCGGATCAGGTCCGGACGCGGCGGCGCGCGCAGGGCCTGCACGGTCCAGGTCGAGCCGTTGAGCAGACCCTTCACCCGGTCGTTGCGCAGGCAGACCAGCTTCTCGCCGATCGCCGGCATCGGATCCGTGTGGCCGGCGAGTTCCCGCAGCCGGGCATTGTAGAGGCGACGGGTCTTGTTGAGCCCGACCAGCACTTGGTCGCACTCGAGCACCTCGGCCGGATCCAGGGCGCGGCGCGACACGATCCGGCTCTGCCCGTAGCTGCCGAGCTCCAGCCGGCCACCCTCGCGCACCGTCATCGCCATGCGGACGATCGGGTCGTCCTTGGCCTGGCGGTGCACCTCGGTGAGCATCACGTCGGGCTCCGCCTCGGTGAAGAAGCCGCCCCCGCGCACCGGCGGCAGCTGCGCCGGATCGCCGAGAACGAGGACCGGCCGCTCGAAGGACAGGAGATCGTTGCCGAGATCGGAATCGACCATCGAGCACTCGTCGATGATGATCAGGTCCGCCTTGGCGGCCGGTCCAGAGCGGTTCAGCGTGAAGGTCGGACCGCCCTCCTCCGCCTCCTTGGTGCGGTAGATCAGCGAGTGGATCGTGGCGGCGTCGTAGCAGCCCTTCTGGCGCATCACGGAGGCCGCCTTGCCGGTGAAGGCGCCGTACACCACCGTGCCGTCGACGTCCTCGGCGATCCGGCGGGCGAGTGTCGTCTTGCCGGTGCCGGCGTAGCCGAACAGGCGAAATACCTGCGATCCCCCGTCTCGCCGCCACGCGGCGATCGCCTTCAGCGCCGCATCCTGCTGCGGCGCGTAGGCGGCCGGCAGACCCGCACTCACGGCCAGCGCACGGTCGGCGGCATCGAGGACAGGATGGAGGCGACGTTGCCGCCCGTCTTCAGGCCGAAGATCGTGCCCCGGTCGTAGAGCAGGTTGAACTCCACGTAGCGGCCCCGCCGCACCTGCTGCTCGTGGCGGTCCGCCTCGGTCCAGGGCGTGCCGAGATTGTCGCGCACGATCTTCGGGTAGGCCTCCAGGAAGGCCCGGCCCACGTCCCGGGTGTAGGCGAGGTCCGCCTGCGGCGTCCCGCTCCAGAGATAATCGTAGAAGATCCCGCCGATGCCCCGCGGCTCGTTCCGGTGCTTGAGGTGGAAATACGCGTCGCACCACGCCTTGTACCGGGCGTGATCGATGCCGTGCGCCGCGCAGGCCCGCTCCAGGCAGGCGTGGAAATGGCGGCTGTCCGGATCGTCCTGGTTGCGGCGCCGCTCCAGGACCGGGGTGAGATCGGCGCCGCCGCCGAACCACGCCCGCGTCGTCGCGACGAACCGGGTGTTCATGTGCACCGTCGGCACGTGCGGGTTCCAGGGATGGGCGATCAGCGAGATGCCGGTGGCGAAGAAGCGCGGATCCTCGGCGGCGCCGGGCATCTGGGCGCGGAATTCCGGCGCGAACTCGCCGTGCACGGTGGAGATGTGCACCCCCGCCTTCTCGAAGACGCGGCCCCGCAGCATCGCCATGACGCCGCCACCGCCCGGCAGGCCGGTATGGTCGGTCCGGTTCCACGGCGTCTTCTCGAACGTCCCCGGCCCCGCGGGCGCGTCGGGGTGGAACGGGCCGGTCGCTTCCGCCTCGAGGGTCTCCAAGGCGGCGACGATCCGGTCGCGCAGCGTCTCGAACCACGCCGCGGCCTCGGACTTCATGGCCGTCACGTCGGCCTCGGAGGGAGGCGCAGCCAGGGCTGCGCGCGCGTCGTCCGGCATCGTCATGAGACAGGCTTTTCCACCCTGCCGGGCGCACGTCAATGCGGTCGCGACCCCGCATGACCGCGCAGGGCGCCGGCGCCGGCATCCCGGCCGACGACCGGGGCCCTAGGCGGTCGCCGGGCGCTCGCCGACGGGCTTGAGCAGCCCCGTGGCGGCCGCCACCAGCTCCCCGGACTCGTCGCGGATCTCGGCCTCGCAGAAGATCACCGACCGCCCGGCCCGGGTGACCCGCCCCTCGGCGATCAGGACGCCGCGCCCGGGGGCGAGGAAGCGGGTCTGCATGTCGAGGGTCACCACGGGGCGCCCCGCCCGCAGCCGGGCCGCCGTGCCGAGGGCGACGTCGAGCAGGGTGCAGAGGGCGCCGCCATGGGCGATGCCGAGGTTGTTGGCGTGCTCCGGCCGCAGGGCCAGGCGCAGGCGCGTCCGGCCCGCGCGCACGTCGAGCGCCTCGATCCCGCAGTAATCCACGAACGGGATGGTGGCGCCGAAGACGGTGCCCGGTTCCGATTGCTGGTCCACGTCGATCGCCCCGGCTCCTGCCCCGCCCGGATCCTTACCGTCCGGCCGCGCCCGAGGCCATGACCGGACCGCCGCAGATCACGCGACAGTCCGGTCGAAACGTTCGTTCCGCCTCGACCGGCTCACGGGACATCGCGGCGGGCCGCCGCGTGAAGTTTCGCGCCTCTCATCAGACCGGAGACGGATCTTCGCAGAGGAAGCCGGCCACGAGATCGAGGCAGTAGGCATAATCAGCGCCCGTCCGCGTAGCCCGGTCACATCCAACCTCGGCTCCGGGGTGTCGGTTTGCTCGACCGTCGATTTCAGCTCGACCCACGCCTTGAATAATATGCGTGTTCATGACGGGGGCATTGTGTAGGGAAATGCTCGACGACGACTTGATTTTGCTGCACAGACGTTAGAACCGTCTCACCACGGTCGGATAGAGGGAATCATCGATGGACGACAACGCCACTGAGCAGCAGCAGACCTTCATCGAGCAGGCGTCAGACATCGTGTCGGCGTATGTCTCGAACAATTCCGTGCCGATCAGCGAGTTGCCCGGTCTGCTCGCCGGCGTTCACGCCGCGCTGACGAAGCTGTCCGCCCCCGCGGCGACCGTCACCGAGTCGGCCGACAAGCCGACCCCGGCCCAGATCCGCAAGTCGGTGACGCCGGACGCCCTGATCTCGTTCATCGATGGCAAGCCGTACAAGACGCTGAAGCGGCACCTGTCCCGCAACGGCCTGACGATCGAGCAGTATCGCGAGCGCTTCGGCCTGCCGCGCGACTATCCGTCGACGGCCGCGAGCTACTCGGCCCAGCGCTCGGAACTTGCCCGCAGCCTCGGCCTCGGCCAGCAGCGCCGCAAGTCCGCCGCCCCGGCGCCGGCCCCCGAGCCCGTCGCGGAGGTGGCCGAGAAGCCGAAGCGCGCGAGCCGCTCCCGCAAGGCCAAAGAGACGGCCTGACACCGGCCTGAGCCCGGCGCGCGGCTCGCGCGCCGGTCCGTTACGCGAAGTCGGCGCGATCGTCGGCCACGTCCCCCGCGGCGATCTCCGTCTCCGCCTTGTGCCGTTCCTCCGCCTCGGCTTCCCCGGTCGCCCCAGGTCGCGGCACCGGCCGCTCGGCCTCCGGCGGCGCCTCGCCGGCCTCTCCATCGGGAGATTGCCCCGTCACCCGACCCGCCATGCCGCGCGCTCCCCGATCCGTCTCCGGGAGAGCAAAGACCGGATGGAGATCCGCGTTCCCCACGATGGTCGCGCCCGTTTGATCGGGTCGCCCGGAGGAGAAATCCGGGCTGCGGGCGTTGTCGGAGCGGGCGCGCCCGGCGCGCCTCCGCAACAGGGCCGGAGCGCACGATGATCGACACACAGAGCCGGGCGGAGACGCGCCGCGACCTGCTCGCGGCCTCGCTCCTCGGGAGCCTGCCGCTCCTCCTGGCGCGGGCCGGGCGGGCGAGCCCGCTCGATCCCGAGCAGACGATCATCCGCGCGCCCGAGGACCTGCCCTGGATCCCGTCGAAGGACTACCCCGAGCGCAGCGTCGACCGGTGCGCGCTCACCGGCGACACCAACGGCACCGGCCTCTACTACACGCTGATCCGCTGGTGGCCGGGCTACATGAGCGCCCCCCACACCTACACGTCGGACCGGTACTGCCTGGTCCTGTCGGGGACATGGTGGTGCAACAGCGGCGCGGATTTCGACCCGGCGGCCTGCCTGCCCGTGAAGGCCGGCAGCTTCGTGCGCCGGGTGGCGGGCACGCCGCATTACGACGGTGTCGTGCGCGACGGGCGAGAGCCCGCGGTGATCGCCATCTGCGGGATGGCGCCGGTCAACTACCGGCTCGTCGACCCGGCGCAGCCGGGCTGGCGCCGCGTCTGAGGAGGATCCGGGGGCGACGGGGCGGGGTGCGGCGCGTTGAACGGCCGGACGTGCCGATCGGGAGCAGGATGTGGGCAATCGCTACGGGCTGGAGATCCGCGCCGCGGCGGGCGCCGACGCCGCGGGGCTCGCGGCCCTGCTGGACGAGGCGGGGATCGACGTCGGCGCCGCGGACCTCGCGGCCCGGCTCGAAGCCCTGCTCCGGGACGGCGGCACCGCCCTCGTCGCCGTGGAGTGGGGACCACCGAGCGGCCTCATCACCGTCGCCCCTGTCCGGACGCTCGACGCGCCGCGGCCCTTCGGCCTGATCACGAGCCTCGCGGTCGCCGCCGAGTCCCGCCGCCGGGGCATCGGCCGGGTCCTGCTGAAGGCGGCCGGCCGGGCGGCGCGGCAGGCGGGCTGCGACCGGCTGCTCCTGGCCGCGGGGCCGGACCAGGAGGCGCTGCGCGCCTTCTGCGCCGCCGCCGGCTTCGCCGATGCCGGGACGATGCTCGCGCGGCCGCTTCTGAAGCGGGGAGCCGGGGAGAGCTGAGATCCGCGACATCCTGGCCGCACCCGACCGGGCCCACCGAGCGTTGACTCCGGAGAGTGGAGCCCCCCGATGACGCTGCGATCCGAGACCCCGCCACCTCCCGCGAACCTGCCCTCCGACCCGCCGCCGGATTCCGAGGCGCCGACCGCCGCGCAGCTCAAGGGCGACATCGACAGCGGCCGCACCGCCGACAAGACCCCGCACATGGATGTCGGCGCGGCCCCGCTCGGCACCTGCGAGGAGGCCGGCGGGACGCCGCCGACGCCCCGGGAGGTCCGGATCGCCCGGCAGAACGAGCGGGCGCCCTCGGAACGGGTGGCCAAGGGTTACCCGCACCAGCGGCAGCCCTGGGTCCTGCCGCTCTATGCCGGCTTCATCGTCGCGGCGGCCGTGGGGCTCGGCCTCATGCTCTGGCTGACGCGCTGACCGGGACCGCCGGGGCACAACCGGGCGGGTGCCATCCTGGCGCAGGACGGCACGGTCGCGGCGGAGGCGGTTTAAAGGTCGATTCACGTCGATGCGGTTAGCGTGACCTTACTGCAGTCTTGCGTAACCGATCCTCCATGCCCCCATCCGTCGATGCTCCGCCGGACCTGTCCGGGCTCCTCGAACTGTCACGCATCGAGAATCTCGATCTCAAGCCGGTGATCCTCCGGGTTCAGACGGACCTGTTCGTCCGGGCCGCGGCCCGGGACCGGACCGAGATCGAGATCTTCGAATCCCTGGCCTGCGGGCTGATCCCGACGGTGGACGAGGAGACGGCCCGGGTCGTGGCCCGCAAGCTGGCCCCCTGCCCCGAGACGCCGCCGGCCGTGCTGGAGGCGCTCGCCCTGCGCGGCGGCGGCGCCCGCGACGCGGTGGTGGAGCTGGCCCCGACCCTGAGCCACCGCCTGATCGAGGCGGCCCTGGCCGAGGGGTCGGACATCGCCGCCCGCATCGCCGCCCGGGCCGGGTTGAGCCGCGAGGCGGTGGACGAACTCTCCCGCGAAGGCCGCCCCGAGATCGACCGCGCGCTGGCGGCCAATCTCGGCCACACCCTGCGGGGCGCGGCCCTGTCGCGGCTCGTGGATCGCGGCCGCGGCGCCCCCGACCTCGCCCGGCTTCTCCTGGTCCGGCCCGACGTGTCGGCGGCCGACCTCGTGCCCCTGTACCTCCACGCCGATCCGATGCGCCGCACGGTGATCGGCCGGACCGTCGAGGCGACCGCGGCCCTGCGCCCCTGCCCGCCGCCGCCCCGCGGCCTCGGCGAGACCCTGACCGGCCTGTCCGCGGCCCGCGACGTGCCGGCCTTCATGGCGGCGCTGGCCGACGGCCTCGGCCTGCCCCGCGATTTCCTGACCGTGGTCGCCGACGCGAGCGCCCGCTACGACCTGCTGACCCTCGGCCTGCGGGCCGCCGGCCTGCACGAGGAGGAGGCGGTCTACATCTTCCTGACCCTCAACCAGGGTGTGGCGCGCTCGGCCGAGCGCGTGGCCGACCTCGTCCGGCTGTTCCGGACCGTGAGCCGGCCGGCCTCCCGGGACCTGATCGCCGCGATTCTCGACAGGCCGCTCGCCGAGCGCGGGCGGAGCGAGGCCCACCAGCCGCTGCACGAGAGCCGGCCTGACCGGCCGGCCGTCAGCGCGGCTCGGCCTGCGGATCGCTCTTCGGATCGGCGCCCCGCCAAGCGGGCTGCCGGTCGGTCTCCTGCAGGGTGTCGCTCGAYGGCGGCGTCTCCGCYGCGCGGCGGCTCAGCTCCGCCATCAGGCCGCGGGCCAGCGCGGCGCGCACCGCCCGCTCCCGGGTCTCCGGCGGGACCGCCTCGAGGGCGGCTGGCAGGACCGCCGGGGCGCTGGGAACCGCGCCGGCGAGCCGTCTCGCCTCGGCGGCCGGGTCGGCGCCGGTGCGAAGCATGGCGAAGTAAGAGAGCACGCCGATCACCAGCGCGGCGCGCAGCAGGACGGTCATAGACGGTTCCTCCGCTCGAGATCGCACGAAGCATTCGACGGATTTCGTGAACCGGGCCTCTACCAACCCGAGCTTTCCTGCACGATGGTGAACGAAGCTTGTCCGCAATCGGCCGGTTACCTCGCGGAAAGCATCCCGACCATTCGGAGAAGTCACGCAACACTCGTTTAAGCCGGCTCTGCGACCGTCCGGTAGTCGTTCGAAGTCGAACCGGAGGCGCGACGGATGCGGGAACGCAGCCAGCGCGACGCGTGCCAACCTTGACCATCAAGACTGTTCTGACGTCGCTGATCGACGACCGGCTCGCGGGTCTCGTCCACGAATCCGTGGCCGACAACCCGGCCGTCCGCGCGCGCCACCAGCGCTTCCTGGTGTCGCGGCTGGCGACCGGCGCCGTGATGATGGCCGGGCTGCCGCCCTACCTGCTGTGGCGCGGGGTGCCGTCGGGCTTCGAGGTCCTGGCGATCGCGAGCCTGCTGCTGCCGGTCTTCGCCGCCGTCCTCCTCGCCCGCACCGGATCGCTCTGGGTCGCCCACGCGGTCTCGTCGGCGGGCCTGACCGGCCTCGTCGTCGCCCTGGCGGGGGTCACCGGCGGCGTCACCTCGCCCGCCGCGGTCTGGCTCGTGGCGATCCCCCTGGAGGCGCTGGTCTCCGGCTCGCTCCGCGCGACGATCGCGGCCGCCGCGATGGCGGTCCTCGGCGTGCTGGCCGTGGTGGCCCTCGGCGCCTGGGCCGGCGCCCTGCCGGTCATGGACATCTCGGCCGCGCTCGCCCTGCCGGCCTTCGCGATCACGGCGATCGGACACGTCGCCGCCCAGGCCCTGGAGCACATGCGCAACGAGGGCGTCTGGCGCGAGCGGCTGCGCGACAACGAGGCCCGCGACCGGCTGCTGCTCTCGGCGATCGACGACCTCGTGACCTGGCACGACCGGAACGGCCGCGTGCTGGAGGCCTCGGTCTCGGCCGTGCGGCTCCTGGGCAGCGACCCGGCCCGGCTGCGCGGACACGGCCTGCTGGAGCGCGTCCACGTCGCCGACCGGCCGGCCTTCCTCAAGGCGGTGAGCGACGTCGCCGCGACCGGGCGGCCCGCGACCCTGCCCCTGCGCCTGCACGTCGAGCCGGAGACCGGCCGCGCCGACGGCGCGAGCCTGATCCACGCCGAGATGCGCGCCCACCGGATCGAGCACGGCCCGCACGACGCCGCCATGGCGGTGGTGGCGGTCACCCGCGACATGACCGAGCATCACCGGCACGCCTTGGAGCTGGAGCGCGCCCGCGCCGAGGCCGAGCGCGCCGACGCGATCAAGGGCCGGTTCCTGGCGAACGTCACCCACGAGCTGCGCACGCCGCTCAACGCGATCATCGGCTTCTCGGAGGTTCTGGCCGGCGAAGGCGCCGTCAGCCTCGGCCCGGTTCAGGCGCGGGAATATGCCGGGATCATCGGCGCCTCCGGCCACCACCTGCTCGGCGTCGTCAACACGCTGCTCGACATGAGCCGGATCCAGAGCGGCAACTTCGACTGCGCGCCGGAAGCCTTCGACGTGGCGGCCCTGCTCCGGGCCTGCTGCGACCTGATGCGCCTGAAGGCCGACGCCGCCGGCGTCGTCCTCACCGCCGCCCCGTCGGGGCCGGTGGAGATCACGGCCGATCCCGCCGCCTGCCGGCAGGTCCTGATCAACCTCATCTCGAACGCCGTGAAGTTCACCCCCTCGGGCGGCCGCATCGACCTGTCCCTGCGGCGCGGCGCCGGCAGCCTGGACATCGTCGTGGCCGATACCGGCGTCGGCATCGGCGCGGACGACCTGCCCAAGCTCGGCACCCCGTTCTTCCAGGCCGGGAGCGGCGACTACAAGCGCCAGCACGAAGGCACCGGCCTCGGCCTCTCGGTGGTCCAGGGCCTCGTCGGCCTCCACGGCGGCTCCCTGCTGATCGAGAGCGCCCCGCAGGCCGGGACCGTGGTGACCGTCACCCTGCCCCTGGTCTGCCAGGCCCCGGCGACCGCCCACGGCCCGGCCCCGATCCGCACGGCCGTGCGGGGCGCCCCGGCGCCCCGCCGCGTGGTCCGCCTGCCGCTCGGCCTGTTCGACGCGGAGCCGAGTCTCGCCGCGGTCCCGGCCGACCCGGTCCTGCGCCGCACTGGCTGAGCCGAAGATCCCCCGGAAGGAGACATGATGTCAGGCTACCGCGAGATCACCGTACCGGGCGAACCCGGCCGCGCGCGCCGGTCCGCGCCGCGCCGCGCCGCGGTCCAGGGCGACTGGCGCGCCGTGCTGGTCGGCGCGCTGAAGGCGACGGGCGCTACCTGCCGGACCAGCCCGGGCGCCGTTCTCGGCAGCCTCGTTGCCCTGGGTGCGGCGGGCTTCGTCTGCGTCAACGCCCTCGGCTACCAGACCGGGCGCCACCCGGCGCCGATCCTGCCGAAGCTCGCTCAGAAGGCGCCCGCCCCGCGCGAGGCGGCGCCGGCCGCCAAGGAACCCGCCCGGGAACCTACTCGAGAACCCGCGCGGGAGGCGGTCCGGGATGGGGCCCGCGATGGGGCCCGGGATCCGGTGCGCGTGGTCGAGGCCGACCGCGCGCCCGCGCCCGCCAAGCCGGCGGCCCGGGACGCGATCGGCGAGCTGATCCGGTCCGAGGAGACCACCGCCTCGGTCACCCCGAAGGCGTCGCCGGCCCGGGCGGCCGCCAAGCCGGCCCCGAAGGAGACGAAGGACGCCAAGGCGGCCAAGCCCGAGAAGGACGGCGACCCGGTGCTGCGCGCCCAGAAGGCGCTGTCGAAGCTCGGCTACGCGGTGAAGCCCGACGGCGCGATGGGTCCCGGCACCCGCGCGGCGATCGAGAAGTTCGAGCGCAGCGCCAAGCTGCCGGTGACCGGCGAGGCGACGGGCCGGACCCTGCGCGAACTGGTGGCGCGGGCGGGCCACGGCTAGCGGGACCGGGCGGCACCCGCCCCGCCGTGGCGGTGCGGGTGCCGGTCACCGTGAGCGCGGGGAGATCCGGCTCTCAGTACTGCGTGCCGGTGAACCGGCAGATGGTCTTGCAGCGCGGACCGCCATTGGCCTGCCAGGACTTCGCGTGGCCGATCGATCCGGTCATGTCCTGCGTGGGATTACCGCCGGGCCGATGCACGACGATGTTGCAGGGATCGCTCGGGGTGCGCTGGTAGCGCGGGCAGGACGGGGTGTCGCGGTTGCCCAGTATATCCATGAGCGTCTCCGGACGGGCGTGGGCCGACGGCACAACACCGCACAGGCAGGCGACGATCAGCGTCGCGCGCGAGGTCATTCTCCGCATCGGAGTGCTCCTTAAATCATCGTGATTTGCGAATTCAGGCGCCCTTTGCTCAGTTAATCAGCAAATAATACTGTAGATGTGCGCTGTCGCACACCGATCAATTCTTTTTTAATCCCGAAAAATACCGAATTCTTTGACGGAATATTCTGCGCCGTCAGCCGTGCCCGCACGGCGGAGCGGCATCGCGCGCCGGAGGTTGCCCGGACCGGCGCTTTCGCGCATGGCGAAGGGCAAGGCGGAGGGTGTGCCGCTGAGGATCCGCCGGCCGGTCCGGCGTGCGGCACGGGCCGCGGCGAACCGAGCTTCACAGGGCCACAGACGCATGCGCCTGCGCTCCGATTTCTGGGTTTCGGCCCATCTGCGGCGCCTGGACGTCGCGGGCATCCCGGCCGTTCTGCGCCGGCGCGGTGCCGCGGAGGCCGGCGCGATCTTCGTGAAGGTCGATCGCCTCGACGGCAGCGCCGACCTCTACGGACCTGCGCCGCAGGCCCTGTTCGAGGCCGAGGAGAGCGGCGACCGCCGCTTCGCCGCGATCGTCACCGGCGGCAGCCCCCTCGACGTGGAGGAGCGCCTGACCAAGGAGATCCGGTTCGATTCCGATCTCTGGATCGTCGAGATCGACGACCGCCAGGGGCGGCATTGTTTGGATCTGGCGGAGTGAGACCGTTTCCGGCTGAAGACTTCGCCACCGTCCTCGCGAGCGCGGCGAAGCCATCCAGCGGCGCCACGCCGGCCGGCGTCGCGCTACCCTGGGTCACTTCGCTCCGCTCGCGACGACGGAGCGAAGCGAAGGCAGCGCCCGTCAGCCCTCGATGATCCGCTCGTCGAGCTTGCGGTCGACGGTCTCGACGGTGCGGTCGATCTCGGCGTTCGGCTCGCCGAGCTGGTGCGAGATCAGCTTCACCAGCAGGTCGACCCGCTCGATGTAGGGGGCGCCGTTCGCGACGGCGCGGGCGGCCGAGGACGGCTTCAGCAGGCTCTCGGCGGCCTTGGCGTATTTCTCGAACGGCACCTGGTCGGCGGGATCGGCGCCGAGCTTCCGGGCGATCCCGTCGACGTGGTCGTAGATCGCCCGCGAGCGCGCCAGATCGCCGTGGACGGCGTCGTGGATCGATTGCGGCTCACCCGGGGTGATGCAGCGGTAATTGCCGGTGAGCAGCATCGACCACTTGGCGAGCGGCACGAACAGCGAGTCGAACACCTTGAGCTTCACCGGCACGTCGTGCCCGTCGAGGCGCACCGCGTCGATGTCGGCCTCCAGCTCGCGGAGCAGCCGGTTATGGGCCTCGTCCGCGAAGGTCGCGGCCTTGAAGTTCGTCGGCAGGCCGACGTGGAGGACGTTCGCCTCCTCCTCCGGCGGCCGGAAGGCCTGCGGGTCGGGGGAGCAGAGCGACACCAGCCCCGGCTCGAACCGGTCCCACACGCCGGCATTGGTGTAGGCGTCCTCGAGGTCCATGGCGGCGAGCGCCGGGATCCGCTTGAGGTAGGGCAGCGGCGGCATGTTCATGATCGACAGGCACGGCAGCTTCGCCGCCGCGATCTTGATCATCAGGACGCGGATCGTGTGGTTGTTGTACTGCGGCTCCTGCATGGCGAGGCCGACGAGGTCGTAGCGCGAGACGTCGACGTCTTCCGGCGGCATCGCGTCGACCTTGCCGGGCAGGTCGCGCGAGTGGATCGCCCGGTGCTCCTTCTCGTCGCGCAGCTTGATGCGGACCTCGGTCCCCTCGCGGTTGATCAAGTCCGCGGTCTTCCGGCGGCACACCAGGGTCACGTTGTGACCGGCCATCAGGAGCTTTGTGCCCAGGAGCGAGCCGTAGGAGGCTCCCAGGATCAGGATGTTCTTGGCCACGTCGTTCCTCCCCAGCATTGAAGACTGCTGTGTGTTGTCTGGCTGCTGGGAACGGCGCGTCCACGTCACGGCCCCAATCGCACCGCCGATGGATGGCAGCCGGGCGGGCGGAAGGCAAGCCTTCTGGTATACCTAATCCCAAACCCTTTGTGACGCCCCGTGGGTGACAGGCGGGGCGATCCCTATCGTCCGCGCCCGGGATCTCCACAGGGTCGCACCCTCGGGCCGCGCGGTGGACCGGTCTCGCCGGCATCCGGGCTCGCCCGCGACGCTCCGGAGCGGCGACGGGGTGCATCCGGTGGGGCGCCTCGAGGCCGTGGGCGACGACTGCCCTGCCTAGCCCCAGAGATCCGGCGTGGGCGGGTGCATGAGGCTGCCCTCGTAGCGCAGCGGCGGATCGCGGTCGCGGGCGAGCAGCAGCGGCCCGTCGAGATCGACGAACGCCGCGTCGTTGGCGAGGAGCGCCGCCGGCGCCATGCCCAGCGAGGTGCCGAGCATGCAGCCGACCATGATCGAGAGCCCCCGCGCCCGCGCCTCGCGGGCGAGCAGCACCGCCTCGGTCAGGCCGCCGGTCTTGTCGAGCTTGATGTTGATCGCGTCGTAGCGCCCGGCCAGCGCGTCGAGGCCGGCCCGGTCGTGGAGGCTCTCGTCGGCGCAGACCGGCACCGGATGGGGGATCTCGGCGAGCAGGGCATCGGCGTCGGCCGGCAGCGGCTGCTCGATCAGCGCGACGCCCGCCTTCAGGCAGGCTTCCAGATTGGCTTCCACGTTCTCGGGCCGCCACGCCTCGTTGGCGTCGACGATCAGCCGGGCCTCCGGCGCGCCGGCCCGCACGGCGGCGATGCGCTCCGGGTCGCCGTCCCCGCCGAGCTTGACCTTCAGCAGCGGCCGGTACGCGGCCTTCCGGGCCGCTTCCCCCATGCTCTCCGGCGTGCCGAGGCTCAGGGTGTAGGCGGTGATCGCCGGCCGCGGCTCGGCGAGACCTGCGATTTGCCAAGCCGGACGGCCCTCGAGCTTCGCCGCGAGGTCGAACAGCGCGCAGTCGAGGGCGTTGCGCGCCGCCCCGGCCTTCACGCGGGTCATCAGCTCCTCGCGGCCGATCCCGGCCGCGATCGCCGCCGCCTGCCCCTCGATCAGGGCGCTGACGCTCTCGACGCTCTCGCCGTAGCGCGGATAGGGCACGCACTCGCCGCGCCCGACCGTGTCGCCGTCCGCGATCGTCGCCACCACGACGGCGATCTCGGTGCGGCTGCCGCGCGAGATCGTGAAGGCGCCGGCGATCGGGAAGCGCTCGACGGCGAGGGTCAGGCGGCGGGACATGTCAGACGGTCTCCGGTTGAAGCCTGCGATCGATGCCACCCGTCATCACCAGCACAGCGAAGTGACCCGGGCCAGCGCGCGGCCGCTCGGCATGGCGCGGCTGGATGGCTTCGCTCCGCGCGCGAGGACGGCGCCGGAGCCGGCCGGTGGGAGCGGTATCAGAGCGCCGGGAAATCGGCGACGATCCGGTCGACCAGCCCGTCGACGCCGAAGCGCACCGGGTCGGTGGCGGGCAGGCCGTGCTCGGACCCGAGCGTGTCGAGGAGGGCCCGGGCCTCGCCCTCGGCGAGCGCCTGGGTGTTCACCGCGATGCCGACCGGCCGGATCGCCGGGTTGGTCAGGCTGCCGAGCTGCACGGTGAGGTCGATCACCTGCCGGATCGTCGGCAGGGGATGCTTCACGCCGCGCATATTGGTGCGGGTCGGCTCGTGGCAGACCACGAAGGCGTCGGGCTGGGCGCCGTGCAGCAGGCCGAGGCTCACGCCCGCGAAGGACGGGTGGTAGAGCGAGCCCTGGCCCTCGATCAGGTCCCAGTGGTTCGGGGCGGCCTCGGGCGAGATCGTCTCGACGGCGCCGGAGATGAAGTCGGCGACGACGGCGTCGATGGCCACGCCCCGGCCGGAGATGAACACGCCGGTCTGGCCGGTGGCGCGGAAATCGGCGTCGAGGCCGCGCGCGCGCATGCCGCGCTCCAGGGCCAGCACGGTGTACTTCTTGCCGACCGAGCAGTCGGTGCCGACGGTGAGCAGTCGGCGGCCCGCCCGCTTGGTGCCCTTGCCGGTGGGGAAGCGCTCGTCGGTGTGGCGGACGTCGTGGAGCTGGCGGCCGCGCCGCGCGGCGGCCTCCGCGATGGCCGGGACCGCGCCGAGCTTGACGTGCAGGCCGCTCGCCACGTCGAGCCCGGCCTCGATCGCCGCGACGATCTCCTTCACCCAGTGGTCCGGCAGCACGCCGCCGGCGTTGACGACGCCGATCACCAGGGTCCGGCAGCCCTTCGCCAGGGCCTCGGGCAGGGTCATGTCGGGGATGCCGAGATCGGCGGCGCAGCCGGGCAGGCGCATCTGGCCGACGCACCATTCGGGGCGCCAGTCCTTGATCCCGTAGGCGGTCTTGGCCGCCAGCGTGTCGGGCACGTCGCCCAGGAACATCAGGTAGGGCGTGGCGATCTGCATCGGTCGAGCAACCTTCTCCGGGAGGCCGGCGGACCGTCTATGCGGGATCGCGGGCGCCCGGCGCAATGCACGAGGCCGGCCAGGACGGTGGACGCGGCCGCAGCCCCGACATGCCAGGCTTGCACGCCGTCATCGCGGGCGCAGCCAAGCGACCGAGCGATTCGCTACGGTCAGAGATCGCGCGCCGCCCCGGGTTGCCTCGCCGCGCTCGCAAAGACGAGCCGCCGCCTCACCCCGGCGACCCGTGACACCCCCGCTCAGGCGGCGCGTCGTCGCGCGACCTGGGCCTCGTTCGCCACGGCCTCGACCGGTGCGAGCACGCCGGTCGCCCGGACCATCCCCTCGGCGCCGGCCAGCGCGCCCGCGCGCAGCTCGAGGCCGAGGAAGCGCGCGCGCTCGAACGGGCCCGGCAGGGTCAGGCCCTCCGCGAGGGCGCGGTCGAAGCCGAAGCGGGCGTAGTAGGGGGCGTCGCCGACCAGCAGCACGGCGCCGTGGCCGAGGGATTCCGCCCGGCCGAGGGCCGCCTGCATCATCACCGAGCCGAGCCCCTGGCCCTGGATCGCCGGATCGACGGCGAGCGGGCCGAGCAGCAGCGCCGGGCGGGCGAGCCCGGCCTCGATGTGCCACAGCCGCAGGGTGCCGACGAGCCGACCGGCCCGGGTCGCCGCGAAGGCGAGGCCGCGGGCCGGCAGGCGGCCCTCGCGCAGGCGCTCCGAGGTCTTGGCGCGTCGGTTGCCGGGAAAGCACGCGTCGAGCAGGCGCTCGCGCGCCGGGACGTCGTGGCAATGCTCCGCGCGGATCTCGATCATGGCTGTGCCCTCCCCGGGCCGGAAAGCGGGAGAAGCGACGGTGTGACGGACGGCCGAGCGCCTTCCGTCAGTGCGGCAGCGGGAGATCAATCCCGGCAGCCGAGGACTGCCGGGATCTTCTGCAGCAGGTCAGATGACGATCTGCTGAAGGGGCGGGAAGCCGTTGAAGGCCACCGCCGCGTAGGTGGTGGTGTAGGCGCCCGCGCCCTCGATCAGCACCTTGTCGCCGATCGAGAGCGAGACCGGCAGCGGGTAGAGCTGCCGCTCGTAGAGCACGTCCACCGAGTCGCAGGTCGGGCCGGCGATGACGCAGGGCTCGGTCGCGTCCCCGTCCCGCGCGGTGCGGATCGGGTAGCGGATCGCCTCGTCCATGGTCTCGGCCAGCCCGCCGAACTTGCCGATGTCGAGGTAGACCCATCGGACCTCGTCGGCATCCGCGGACTTGCGCGACACGAGAACAACCTCCGCCTCGATCAGGCCGGCATTGCCGACCATGCCGCGGCCCGGCTCGATGATCGTCTCGGGGATCTGGTTGCCGAAATGCTTGGTCAGACCCCGGAAGATCGCCTCGCCGTAGCTCTCCACGCCCGGCACCGCCTTGAGGTACTTGGTCGGGAAGCCGCCGCCGAGATTGACCATCGACAGGCCGAGGCCGCGCTCCGCGCACTCGCGGAAGATCGCCGCCGCGGAGCCGAGCGCCCCGTCCCAGGCCTCGGTGTTGCCCTGCTGCGAGCCGACATGGAACGAGATGCCGTAGGCCTCCAGCCCCTGGCGGTGGGCGTGCTCCAGCACGTCCGCGGCCATCTCGGGCACGCAGCCGAACTTGCGGGAGAGCGGCCAGTCGGCGCCCGCGCCGTCGCACAGGATGCGGCAGAACACCCGCACCTCGCCGGCCGGCACGTCCACGGCCTCGGCGGCCCGGGCGATCTTCTCGACCTCGGCCTGGCAGTCGACCGCGAACAGGCGGATGCCGAGCTTCAGGGCGCGGCCGATGCACCGCTCCTTCTTGATGGTGTTGCCGAAGGAGATCCGGTCGGCGGTGGCGCCGGCGGCCAGCGCCATCTCCATCTCGGCCACCGAGGCGGTGTCGAAGCACGAGCCCATCTCGGCGAGCAGGCGCAGCACCTCGGGGGCCGGGTTCGCCTTCACGGCGTAGAACACCCGGGTGTCCGGCAGGGACCGCGCGAAGGCGGTGTAGTTGTCGCGCACGACGTCGAGGTCGAGGACCATCACGGGGCCCTCGTCCTGGCCGAGATCGCGGCGCACGCGCAGGAAGTCACGGATGCGGTCGGTCATGGTCGTCTCCCGGCACGGGTTCGCGTGCGCCCTTCGCGGGGCGCGCTGTCGAAGATGACGACCCAACGGGTCGTCGGCGTCAGGGGGCGATGCGTCGCGCGGACCCACGCGCTTTGGAGACGCGTGCGTCGGTGCGGGCGCAGAGCACCCGGAAGCTGCCGTGGATTGGAAGGGAGGACCCCCACCGCACGCCGGGCAAAGAGAAACAAGCCTCTTCGGTGCCGGCCTGTGGAGGGCCGACGAGACCAAAAAAGCCCGTTCGTCGTTGCTTTAAGCTGCGTCCCCCGTGGAGAGCGGGGTTCGCCGGTTTCGCCTCCGGCTGCCGGTTGTTGTCGGGGTCCGGTGTCGCCACCTGGATGCCGGCCGTAGGGATCCACCCTTGCGACCATCGATCCTTTAAGACCCCTGGCGGCTGTCCGGCAGTTGACCGGATGCCCACCAACCGACACGCGGCCACAGGCACGTGCGAAATTGGGCACGGCGCATATACGGAGACGGGACCCGCGCGACAAGGGGAAACCGCCCCGGAACGCCCGCTTTTCCGCCCGCAATCCACACCCCGCGCGCGCCGTTGCAAAAACGCCGCATATCGACGGCGCGCGACGGGCCGTGCGGGCTTCCCAAGCGGGGCGGAAGCGGGCATCTGACCGGAGGGGCAGAGGACTCAGGCGAGCGAGCGATGGCCGGGCCGATCAGATCCACCGCGACGGCGCGGGCGTGAGCGCCCCTCTGTGAGCGCTCCCTTGCGCAGCCCGGTCGGCGACGGGCTCCCCGAGCCGACGATCCGCACCGCCACGCTCGCCGATCTCGACGCCCTGGTCGCCCTGGAGCACGCCGCCTTCGCCACCGACCGGGCCGAGCGTCGGGCCATCCGCCACGCGATCCTGTCGCCCACGATGGACGTGCTGGCGGCGCTGATCGACGCGCCGGACGCCGATCCGACCCCCATCCTCGTCGGCGCCGCGGTGCTGGAGCGGCGGCGCAGCAGCCGGATCGCCCGCCTCGCCTCGATCGCGGTAGCGCCGAACCGCGGCGGCCTCGGCCTCGGCGGCAAACTCCTCGACGCCGCGGAGGCCCGCGCCCGTGCCCAGGGCTGCGACCGGCTCCGTCTGGAGGTGCGCGCCGATAACGGCGCCGGCATCCGCCTCTACGAGCGCCGGGGCTATACCCGCTTCGCCGTGCGGCCCGACTATTATGAAGACGGCATGGAGGCGTGGCGCTACGAGCGCGCGCTGTAGGCGCCGGGTCGCCGCCGTGCGGGCAGCCATGCGGCTGCAACCCTGACGCCGGCCTCCAGGACCGGCCGAACCGGCCGTCCTCGCGACCCTTGCCGTGACCGGGTGCGGAGCGCGGCGACCCAGCTCACAGAACGCCCGCAGGACGATGCCGCCCCGGATCCCCTCGCCGCCCCCACGGACGGCGCCGGCAGGCCGGCCGCGGCTTGCCGGATCCGTCCCCACCGCTCCCCGAACGGCGGCAACCCCGCCGGACAATGGGAGACAGAACCGACGTTGCCGCGTGTAAAACCGGCTTATTACCGCATTATCGCAACACACCCATATATCAGACTGTAATTCTCAAGCAAAATTCGCGACATATCGCGAAATAAATCGGAATAACATATCCGGCGACCCATCGATTGCCTCAGAAAATCTGGCGTTTTAAGGAAAGATCATCGCAGATACCGGGATCTCACCCCATGACTCGCTGGCTGGGACGCTTCTCGATCCGGACGCTGCTGTGCCTCGTGATCGTCATCATGGCCTGCATGGCGCTGGGCAACGCGATCAGGACATCGGTCGACGCGCGGGCGCAGGCGACGGCCGCGGCCAGGGCCGTGACCTTGACGCGGGCGAGCCAGGGGCTGCTCAGGGCGATCCTGCCGCTGCGGCTCGAGCGCGGATCGACCCTCGCCCTCGGCGGTGACGCGCCCGCGGATGCGAAGACCCTGTCGACCGTCGCGCGCAGTCGGCAGGCGCTGGTCGAGAATTACCGCCGCGCACAGGCCAGCCTGAACGAGCTGGCCGAGCCGGCGGTCGGCGCGACGCTCGATCGCCTGACCGCGGCCGCGGACGCGATGGCGGCCCTGCGCCCCCGCATCGACGAGGCGCTCGGGCTGCCGAAGGCGCGGCGCGACCCGGCGCTGCGGGACGCCGCGATGGCCGCCTTCCAGGAGTTGATCGAGGCTCTGACGGCGACGCTGAAGGCGGTCGACGCGGCCATTCCCCGGAGCGACGCGGTCCTGCAGCGCTATCTCGCCCTGAAGCAGGCGGCCTGGGACACGCGCGTCGCCAGCGGCAACGTCGCGGTGCGGGTGCAGGCGTCCCTGGTCGCCGGGGCCGCGTGGTCCCTGCCCGAGACGATCGCGGCGGCGACGGAGCGGGCCGAGTTGCTGTCCGCGTGGCGGCGCACGACCGAGGCCGCGACCGACGTGTCGGAGACCGTGCGGCTCGCCTTCGAGCGGGCGAGGGCCACCAATTTCGAGGGCGAGACCAAGGCCATCGCGCAGGCGGTCTTCGACGCGCTCAGCGCGCACACGGCCCCGGGCCACACATTCGCGGAGCTGCGCGACCGCAACACCGGGAACCAGCGCTTCCTCGTCGCCCTCTGCGACGCGGCCCTCGACGCGATGGTGGCGCGCGCCGAGACCCTCTCCGACGCGGCCCGGAGCGACGTCGCGCGCAGCGTGGCGGCGTTGCTGGCGGTGATCCTGCTGGTATCCCTCGGCCTGTGGACCCTGTTCGGCGGCGTGCTGCGCCCGCTCCGGGCGCTGACGGCGACGATGCAGGCGCTGGCGGGCGGCGACACCGCCGTCGCGGTCCCGGGGCGCAGCTACCGCAACGAGATCGGCGCGATGGCGCGGGCCGTCCAGGTGTTCAAGGACAACCTGATCCGCAGCCGCCGGATCGAAGCCGAGGCCGCCGAGGCGCGGCAGGCGGCGGAGGCGCGGCGCAGGTCCGACCTGCGGGCGATGGCCGAGCGTTTCGAGCAGACGGTCGGCGGCATCATCGGTCAGGTCTCGGGCTCGGCCACCGCCCTGCAGGCCACGGCCCAGACCATGACTTCCGCCGCGACCCGGACCGCCAGCCAATCCAGCGCCGTGGCGGCCGCCACCGAGGAGGCCGCCGCCAACGTCAGCACCGTGGCGGCCGCGGCCGAGGAACTCGGCACCTCGGTGGAGGAGATCGGCCGGCAGGTGAACGGATCGACCGAGCTCGCCCAGCGGGCGGTCTCGGAGGCGGGGCAGACGGGCGCGCTGGTCCGGGACCTGAGCGGCGCGGTCGCGCGGATCGGCGACGTGGTCGGGCTGATCGCGGCGATCGCCGGGCAAACCAATCTGCTGGCGCTCAACGCCACGATCGAGGCGGCCCGCGCCGGCGAGGCCGGCCGGGGCTTCGCGGTCGTGGCCGGCGAGGTGAAGGACCTGGCCGCGCAGACCGCCAAGGCCACCGAGGAGATCGCCGGGCAGATCGCCGGCATCCAGGGGGCGACCGGCCAGGCCGTCGCGGCGATCGAGGCGATCACCGGGCGGATCCAGGAGATCAGCGGCGTGGCGACCGCGATCGCCGCGGCGGTGGAGGAGCAGGGGGCCGCCACCAAGGAGATCGTCCGCAACGTCGGACAGGCGGCCGTCGGCACCGGCGCGGTGACCAGCACCATCAGCGGCGTCGCCGGGGCCGCCGGAGAGACCGGCCGGGCGGCCGGCGACGTGCTCGCGGCGGCCTCCGCGCTGTCGCGCCAGTCCGAACATCTCGCGGCCGAAGTCGCCCGCTTCCTCGACACCGTCCGCGCCGCCTGACCGGACGATGCCGGGCACCCCGCGGGTCGCCGCCCCGATCTCGCCCGTTTAGGGGAGTCTTACGGCTCGCGCGCTACAGCCTACGCAACGGGCGGGGGCAATCCCGCCGCGCATGAGTCGCCGTCCATGGCCGTGATCGTCGCCTTCGTCATCAATGCGGGGCTCAACTTCGTCCTCGGCCTGCTCATCGCCAAGCTGCTGGGGCCGGCCGATTTCGGCCGCTTCGCCCTCGCGACCACCGGCGCCATCGTGCTGAACACGGTGCTGTTCGAGTGGCTGCGCCTGTCGGCGACGCGGTTCTACTCGGGACGCGTGCGGGTCGACGAGCCGTGGATCCGCCACGGGCTCGACCGGGCCTACCTGCGCATCGGCGCGCTGCTCCTGGCCGCCGCCGCCCTGTGCGGGGCCTTCGGGTTCGCCGGCGGCGCCGACGGGCGCGAGGCGGTCCTGTGCGGCACCGGCCTCGCGGCGCTGGGGATCGGCGTGTTCGACTACCACGCGGCCCTCGCCCGGGCGCGGTTCGACGGCAAGCTCTATCTCGGCCTCGTGGCGGTGAAGAACCTCCTGTCCTTCGCCATGATGGCGGCCGCGGCGTGGTGGCTGCCCCAGCCGGCCTGGGTGCTGGCGGCGGCGGGGCTCAGCCAGCTCCTCGCGGTCGTGGCGCTGCGCCACCCCCTGCGGGATCCGCGCACGCCCTTCGAGCGGCCGCGCCTGTCGGCGACCTGGCGGGTCTTCGCGCGCTACGGCCTGCCGCTCATCGCCGCCAACACCGCCTATCAATGCCTCGCCTTCGTCAATCGCGGGGCGATCGCGGGCCATGCCGGCTTCGCCGAGGCCGGCTACTTCGCCCTGGCCGCCGACGTGACCTCGCGCTCGCTGATGACGCTGGGCACCGCCCTCGACCTGCTGCTGTTCCAGCTCGCCGTGCAGGCGGAGGAGCAGAGCGGCCGCGCGGCCGCCGAGGCGCAGGTCGCCGCCAATGCCGGCACCGTGTTCGCCCTGCTGGCGCCCTGCGCCGTCGGCTTCTGGGCGGTGCTGCCGGCCCTCCAGGGGCTGGTGGTGCCGGACGCCTATCGCGGGCCGTTCGAGACCTACAGCACCGTGCTGATGCCGGGCCTGTTCTGCCTCGCGATGATGTTCTACGCCCTCAACCCGGTCTTCCAGATCCGCCGCCGGACCCTCCCGGTGGTCGCCGCCGCCCTGGTCGGCCTCGCGGTGAACGGCGCCGGCCTCCTGGTCCTGCCGGACCGGATGGGCGGACTCGGCGTCGCCCTGGCCCAGACCGCCGGGCTCGCCGCCGCGGGCCTGTGGCTCGGCTGGCGCGCGCTGACCGGCGCGGAGCGGATCGTGCTGCCCTGGGGAGAGATCGGCGTCGCGGCGCTCGCCTGCGCGGCGATGGGCCTCGCGCTCGCGCCCTTCCGGCAGCTGCCGCCCGCCACGGCGCTGGCGGTCCTGGTCCCGGCCGGGATGGCCCTCTACGGGGCCCTGGTCTGGATCTTCGACATCGCCGGGCTGCGCCGTCAGGTCCTGGCGCGCCTGCGCCCGCCGCGGACCGCGGCGGCGCAATAGGGCGCGCCGCGCGCCGGCGCAGTGGAAACCCCGCCGCTGAAACCCCGCGACTCCGCCTCCGCTTGAATCCGCCGCCGGATCCGGCGACACCCGTCCTGGAATGGATACAAACAGGACCGGGACGGGAACGATGGGCGTGTACGAGCCCGGCACCGAGGCGGAGGCCGGGGAGATCGTGCGGGCGGCCGCGGGGCGGGGCGAGCGCCTGCGGCTGGCCGGCGGCGGCACCGCCGCGGGGCTCGGCCGGCCCGCGCAGGACAGCGCGACCCTCTCGGCGAAGGCCCTCACCGGGGTCACGCTCTACGAGCCCGCCGAGATGGTGGTGGCGGCGCGGGCGGGCACGCCGCTCGCCGAGGTCGAGGCGCTGCTCGCCTCCCGCGGCCAGATGCTGCCCTTCGAGCCGATGGACCTGCGCGGCCTCTACGGCAGCGCCGGGGAGCCGACCCTCGGGGCGGTCGCGGCGATCAACAATGCCGGCCCCCGGCGGATCAATGCCGGCGCGGCCCGGGACAGCCTGATCGGCGTCCGCTTCGTCAACGGGCGGGGCGAGGCGATCAAGTCGGGCGGCCGGGTGATGAAGAACGTCACCGGCCTCGACCTGGTGAAGCTGATGGCCGGCGCGCACGGCACCCTCGGGCTCCTCACCGAGGTGACCTTCAAGGTGCTGCCGTCCTGCGAGCGCGTCGCCACGCTGATCTTCCCCGGCTTGGACGACGCGCGCGGGATCGCGGCCCTGTCGGAGGCCCTGGGCTCGCCCTTCGAGCTGACCGGCGCGGCCCATCTGCCGGCGGGGATCGGCGCCCCGCAGGCGCGCACGCTGATGCGCCTCGAAGGTTTCTCGGACTCGATCGACTACCGGACGGGCGAGCTGCGCCGCCTGCTGAAGCGCTACGGGCCGGCCGAGATCGTGGACGGCGAGGCCGGCGCCGCCCTCTGGCGGTCGGTGCGCGACGCGGCGCCGCTCGCCGAGCCGCGGGAGGCCGCCCTCTGGCGGATCGCCACCGCGCCGACCCGCGGGCATGCCGGCGCCGACACGGTTCGCCGGGCGGTGAAGGCCCAGGGCGGCCACGCCACGCTGGTGCGCGCCCCCGACGCCGTGCGCGCCGCCGTGCCGGTGTTCGAGCCGCTGGCCGAGCCGCTGATGCGGCTCACCGCCGGCATCAAGGCGGCGCACGACCCCGCCGGGGTGCTCAACCCCGGCCGGATGTACGCCGGACTGTAAGCTTCAGATTCCGCCCCTCCCCGCCCCCGGGGAGGCGAGGCGCCGAGGACGCGACCCGTGCAGACCAACTTCGCCCCCGCCCAGCTCGCCGATCCCGCCATGGCGGCGTCGGAGAAGATCCTGCGAACCTGCGTGCATTGCGGCTTCTGCACGGCGACCTGTCCGACCTACCTGCTGCTCGGGGACGAGCTGGATTCCCCGCGCGGACGGATCTACCTGATCAAGGACATGCTGGAGGGCGGCAAGCCGGCCTCGCAGGAGGTGGTCAAGCACGTCGACCGCTGCCTCTCCTGCCTGTCGTGCATGACCACCTGCCCGTCGGGCGTGCACTACATGCACCTCGTCGACCATGCCCGGGCGCATATCGAGGAGACCTACACCCGCCCCGCCGGCGACCGGTTCCTGCGGGCGCTGCTCGCCCAGGTCCTGCCCTACCCGAACCGCTTCCGCCTCGCGCTCACCGCCGCCAAGCTCGGCGCCCCGTTCCGGGGGCTGGTGGCCCGGCTGCCGCGGGTCGGCAACCGGCTGGCCGCCATGCTGGACCTCGCGCCGGCCGGGACGCCGCCCCGCGAACCGACGAACCGGCCCGGCCGGTTCCCGCCGGCGAGCGGGCGGGCGGCCGAGACGCCGCCCAGGCGCGTCGCCCTGCTGCGCGGCTGCGCCCAGAGCGTGCTGCGGCCGGACTTCAACGCCGCCGCGATCCGGCTGCTCAACCGGCACGGGATCGAGGTGGTGCACGCCGCGGAGGGCTGCTGCGGGGCGCTGACCCATCACATGGGCAAGGAGGCTTCGGCCCACGCCCACGCCAAGCAGGCGATCGACGCCTGGGACGCCGAGATCGCCAAGGGTCTCGACGCGATCCTGGTCACGGCGTCGGGCTGCGGCACGACCATCAAGGATTACGGCTTCATGTTCCGCGACGACCCGGCCTACGCCGAGAAGGCGCGGCGGGTCTCCGCCCTGGCCAAGGACGTGACCGAGTACGTGGCGCTCCTCGACCTCGCGCCGGTGGCCGAGAGCGATCTCGTGGTCGCCTACCACTCCGCCTGCTCGATGCAGCACGGCCAGGGCATCCGGCTGGAGCCGAAGACGCTGCTCAAGCGCGCGGGCTTCACCGTGAAGGACGTGCCCGAGGGCCATATCTGCTGCGGCTCGGCGGGAACCTACAACATCCTGCAGCCGGAGCTGGCGCTCAAGCTGCGCGCCCGGAAGGTCGCCAACATCGAGCGCGTGCGCCCCGACGTGATCGCCACCGGCAACATCGGCTGCGCCACCCAGATCGGCAAGGGCACCGGCATCCCGATCGTCCACACGGTCGAGCTGCTCGACTGGGCGACCGGCGGTCCGAAACCCGCGGCGCTGGCCGGGGTGGCGCCGCGGCTCGAAGCGGCGGAGTAGGCACACGCCTGTCGCGATGCGGCGGGCCGTCGTCGCGAGCGCAGCGACGCGACCAAGGGATGCGGGCCATCCGCGACCGTCAGCGCCGCCCCGGACTGCTTCGCTGCGCTCGCAGCGACGGACCGGCCGCGCGCCGTGACAGGCCCGTGACATCTATTCACGTTGACCCTTGCCAAATCCGCGCAGCGGTCTGTAATGATGTCGACCCCTCTCCGGTCCCGCCGGTCGCCGCAACGGCCCGCGGACGTGACCGAATTCCTCGCGAAAGCGGTCGCGGTGTCGCGGCGGGCCCTGTCGGTCCGCTTGGCGGCGACTTGTGTCGCCCGCGATCGGGCAGGTGTCGCACGACGCGGCGGAGCTTCTCCACCGCACCCAGGAATTCACGGCCGGTCCCCCGCCGGCCGAGATTGTTTCGCGAGGTCGGGACCACGATGGACGGACGCACGGCCCAGCATAGAGCTGCGCGTGCCCCGGAGGCGCAAGAGGCGCGTCGCACCGGTCCGTCCGTCCGCCCGGCCTGTTTCAACCCCAGGCGCCCAGGGCGCCGAACGGCGGTTGACGGCAATTTCCCCTCGAACCCATCCGCCTCGGCGACGAGGCCGGCACCGCACCCGACAGGTTTGACGTCGGGCGAGGCGCCGCCGGGACCACGGGCACGGAGAACGACGTCGGCCGCCATGCCGAGAGTCCGACATGGCCAACAAAATGCTGATCGACGCGATGCACCCGGAGGAGACCCGGGTCGTCACGGTCCACGGGTCTAGGGTCGAGGAGTTCGACTTCGAAGCCGCCAACCGGCGCCAGCTGCGCGGCAACATCTATCTCGCCAAGGTCACCCGGGTGGAGCCGTCGCTCCAGGCGGCCTTCGTCGAGTATGGCGGCAACCGCCACGGCTTCCTGGCCTTCAACGAGATCCATCCCGACTACTACCAGATCCCGCTGGCCGACCGGCAGGCGCTCCTTGAGGAGGAGGCCCGCGACGCCGAGGAGCACCGCGAGCGCGAGGAGCGCCGCCGCCGGTCGTCGTCGCGCCGGTCCCGCGGCCGCCGCGCCGAGGCCCGCGCCCGCGTCGCCGACGAGACCGTGAGCGCCGAGGACGCGCCCGCGGGAGGCCCGCGCCCGCGGCGCCGACGAGACCGTGAGCGCCGAGGACGCGCACGCGGCGCCCGAGAGCGAGGACCGGAACGAGGATCAGGCCGAGATCCGGAACGCGGCGGGCCTCGACCCGGCCGTCCAGCCCGACACGCTCGCCGAGAACCCCGAGGCCGTGCAGGAGGCCCTCGCCTCCGAGGCCGCCGCCGGTGACATCCCGGCCGACGGCGAGCCGGCGCGGGCCGCCGAGCCCGCGGACGAACCGGTCGTCGCCGACGACGCCGCGTCCGAGTCGGTCGTGTCCGAGCCGGAGGCCCGCATCGCCGTGGCGGAGGCGCTGACCGTGTCCGACGCACCGGGCGAGACCGTCGCGCAGGAGATCGTCGCGCAGGAGACCGTCGCGCAGGAGACCGTGGCGGATGAGAGCGGGGCGGAGGAGACCGCCGCGCCGGACGCCGACGAGGCGGATGAGGCCTCCGAGGAGGACGAGGAGTCCGACGACGACGAGGATGAGGACGATTCGGAGGACGACGAGGACGAGTCCGACGAGGATGGGTCCGACGAGGACGAGGACGAGGAATCCGACGATCCCGACGCCGAGCCCAAGATCGCCCAGGTCGGCGGCAACGGCGACGCGCTCGCCGAGATCCCCGAGCGCCCGCGCCACTATCGCCGCCAGTACAAGATCCAGGAGGTGATCAAGCGCCGCCAGATCATCCTGGTGCAGGTGGTGAAGGAGGAGCGCGGCACGAAGGGCGCGGCGCTCACAACCTACCTGTCGCTCGCCGGCCGCTACTCGGTGCTGATGCCCAATACCGGCCGCGGCGGCGGCATCTCCCGCAAGATCACCTCGGCGGCCGACCGGAAGCGCCTCAAGGAGGTCGTGCAGGACCTGGAGGTGCCCGAGGGGATGGGCGTCATCCTGCGCACCGCGGGCGCCTCGCGCTCCAAGCCCGAGATCGCCCGCGACTTCGAGTACCTGATGCGCCTGTGGGAGTCGGTCCGCGAGCTGACGCTGACCTCGATGGCGCCGGCGCTCGTCTACGAGGAGGGCTCGCTGATCAAGCGCGCCATCCGCGACCTCTACAACAAGGATCTGGACGAGGTTCTGGTCGCCGGCGAGGACGCCTACCGCGAGGCCAAGGACTTCATGCGGATGCTGATGCCCGGCCAGTCCAAGGTCGTGAAGCCCTACCGCGACTCGACGCCGATCTTCGCCCGCTTCGGCGTCGAGCAGCAGCTCGACGCGATGTTCTCCACGCACGTCTCGCTGAAGTCCGGCGGCTATCTCGTGATCAACCCGACCGAGGCGCTGGTCTCGATCGACGTGAACTCCGGCCGCGCCACCCGCGAGCACGACATCGAGGACACCGCCCTCAAGACGAACCTGGAGGCCGCCGAGGAGGTCGCCCGCCAGCTCCGGCTGCGCGACCTCGCGGGCCTGATCGTCATCGACTTCATCGACATGGAGGAGAAGCGGAACAACCGCGCCGTCGAGAAGAAGCTCAACGAGTGCCTGAAGAACGACCGGGCCCGCATCCAGGTCGGCCGGATCTCGCCCTTCGGCCTCATGGAGATGAGCCGCCAGCGGATCCGCACCGGCGTGCTCGAATCCTCCTCGATCCCCTGCGCCCATTGCGGCGGCTCGGGCTTCGTGCGCGCCACCGCGTCGGTGGCCCTGCACATCCTGCGCTCGATCGAGGAGGTGCTGCTCAAGTCGGCCTCCCACAACCTCGTCCTGCGCACGCGCACCGAGATCGCGCTCTACATCCTCAACCAGAAGCGCGGGCACCTGCGCGAGCTCGAGGTGCGCTTCGGCGTGACCATCACGATCGCGGCCGACGAGCGGCTGGCGGCCACCACCCCGTTCCAGCTCGACCGCGGCGAGCCGGCCCAGCGGGCGGAGGGCCCGGTCACGGGCGTGCGCGCCCAGGCGATCTCGCCCGCCATGGAGTTCGACGACGAGGACGAGGAGGCCGACGAGGCCGAGGCCGAGGCCGAGACGGAATCCGAGGGCGAGGCCGACGAGGACCGCGCCGAGGCCCGCGAGGACGGGTCGCGCGAGGAGGGTGAGGGCCGCCGTCGCCGTCGCCGCCGCCGCCGCCGCGGCGGTCGCCAGGAGGGCCGCGGCGAGGACGGCCGCGCCGAGGACGATCGCGGCGACGACGATCGGCAGGACGACAATCAGGACGACAGTCAGGACGGCGCCCGTTCGGGCGCGGAGAGCCGCGACGAGGATCTGGACGGCGAGCAGCCGGCCGGAACCGAGGCCCCCGCCGTCGCCGCGGAGGCCGGCGAGGCCGACGAGACCGTGGCGGGTTCGGACGAGGCGTCCCGGTCCGAGGACGAGGGCGGCCGTCGCCGTCGCCGCGGACGCCGGGGTGGGCGCGGGCGCAGCGAGGGCCGCTCCCGCGAGGGGGCCGAGAAGGACGACGNAGACCGCGGTGGACCTGCCGGTGGCTCCGGCGGAGCAAGCGGCGCCGGTGGCCGATCGCGGGAGCGTCGGCGCGCAGGCCGAGGCCGCGCCGTCCGAGCCGGCCCCCGAGCCCGTGGCGATCGTGCTGACGCCGCCGGCCGATCCGGACCGGCCCAAGCGCGCCGGCTGGTGGTCCCGCACCAAGGCGGCTCTGACCGGCGAATGAAGCATTGCGCCCCCAGATAGAGCGCTATCTGGGGGCGCAACTTCTCGCAGAAGACCTGTTGCGCCGCGCGGATGCGCTGCAACGCTTGCCGAGTGACTAGTCTATCCTTCACCATTGGTTGAAGGTTCTGTGTGACCATGCGCGCCGATTAGAATGTCGGAGAGGCCCGCATGTTCAGTTTGCGCCGGCAGCGTCACACCCCTGACGCGCTTGCAATCCCGGTCACGGCGACCGCACCGGTCGAGACGCCGGTTGTCGCGCCGGTCGGGACGACCCCGAAGCCCGCCGCGGAGCCGGCCTTCGATCGGGAATGGCTGTCGCTCCTGGCGCGGCTGTCGGCCTCCGCGTCCGACGCCGGCACGTCGATCGGCTGGATGACCCACGACGCCTCCGGCACCGCCGAGCAGGCCCGTCTCATCGCGGCCGCCAGCGAGGAACTCGCCGCGACCACGGGTGAGATCGCCGCCCGCTCCTCGTCGGCGGCCGAGATGGCCGAGACCGCCCGGGCCGGCATCGCCACCTGCGTGGGCGACCTGCACCGCGCCACCGACGGCATGCGCGGGATCGAGGAGGGTACCGAGGAGATCGGCAGCCGGCTCGACAGCTTCTCGACCGCCGCGCTGCGGATCGAGGAGATGGCCGGCACGATCGCGGCGATCTCGGCCCAGACCAACCTGCTGGCGCTCAACGCCACCATCGAGGCGGCGCGGGCCGGCGAGGCCGGGCGCGGCTTCGCGGTGGTCGCCGCCGAGGTGAAGACGCTGTCGGCGCAGACCGCGAAGGCGACGGACGAGATCCGGGCGCGGGTCAGCGGCCTGCGCGAGGAGATGGCGGCGATGCAGGCCGCCGTGTCGCGCAGCCGCAACGCCGTCGAGGCCGGCGCCGCCGCGATGGTGCGGGCCAACGCCCGCGTCGAGGCCGAGAGCGGCGCCGTGGCGAGCGTCGCGGCGCAGATGCGCGAGGCCTCGGAGATCCTCGGCCAGCAGATGCAGGCCACGGGCGACATCGCCCAGAACGTCGGCCGCATCGCGGAAGGGACCGACAAGGCCCGCCGGGAGATCGGCGACGCCCTCGCGCAGCTCGGACGGATCGAGGATCTCGGCCGCACCCTGCTCGATCGCCAGACCGGTGCCACCGCGGATCAGCGGGTGATCCGCCTGTCGGCGGATTGCGCCGCGTGGCGTCGCGCCATCGCGGCGACCCTGGTCGGCATGCGCTCGACGGACACCCCGCCCGAGGGGATCCCCGCCGACGCGACGCGACCGGCCGCCATCGAGACGCCGCTGGCGCAGGCCCGCGAGCAGGCGGCCGCCCTGGTCCGCCACGTGCGCAGCCAGGCCTGGGACTCGGCGACCACGGCGTTCGTCGCCTTCGAGGCGGCGGTGAAGGACGCCCGGGCGGCGATCGAGGCCTGAGCTTCGGCCGGCTCCGGGTCCGCCGCGACCCGGGGCCGGTCTCGAGGACGGATCGGGCGTCCTCAGCCCGGCGGCGGATCGGATCTCGGCGGTGTCGGGGCCTCGTCGGCCTTCCGGCGATCCCGCTCCTTGCGCAATTCCCGCTCGGCCAGCAGCCAGAACTCGATCTCGAAGCCCTCGGGCCGGTGGTTGCGCTCCCAGAGCTCGTAGGCCCGCTCGCGGATCTGCTCGAACGTGATGGTGTCGGGCGACCGGGCCGGAGGCTGCGCCGCCGCGTCCTCGGCTTCGGGCCCCGACGCGGATCCGGACGCGGCCCCGGGCGGCTGCGCCGCCGTCATCGGGTGATCCGGAGGCGGATGGAAATCGGGGGGCACTTCCATGACGCCGGTCTCAGGAGGCCGGCTTGTCGAGATAGGCGGCCACGCTGGTGATCCGGCTCCCGACCATGGTCACCGCCTTGCGCAGACGCTCCTCGCTGACGCCGAAGCGCTGCGCCCACTCCTCGCGGGTGGCGCGGTCGAAGATGTCGATATGCGTCTTGCCTCTGGTTTCGGTCGACATGCTGTGGCCGCTCCGGTTCGCCGTCAGGCGCGGCCGTGCCGCGCTCCCTGGAGGGACAACCGGACTCGGCGGCTTCGGTTGCGGCCGGGCGCGCGGGACGCGCGGCCGGCGCGCGGCGTCTCAGGGCACGGTCGGCGCGGGGTTCGGGACCGGCGCCGGATCCGCTTCGGCCGCGTCCGGGCGGACCCGTGCCGCCACGAAGGCGGTCAGCAGCGGCACGAGCAGAGCCGTCACCACCACGCTCGCCGCCACCAGCACGGTGGCGGGACCGGCGGCCTCCTTGTAGGCCGGATTGGCCGCGGCGATGATCGCCGGCACGGCGGCGGCGTTGCCGGCCGTCGAGGCGGCGGCGACCCCCGCCACGCCGTTCCCCCCGGTGAGCCGGTCGGCCACGAACAGGGCCACCCCCGTGACCGCCACCACCGCCACGCCGAGACCGATTCCGAGGAGGCCCGCCTGCCAGATCTTGGCGAGGTCGAGCCCGAATCCGAGGGCGAAGGCGAAGAACGGGATCATCACCGGGGCCGCCCCCGACAGGAAGGCGCGCATGTCGCGGTCGAGGTTGCCGAGGATCATCCCGATCAGCAGCGGCAGGATGCTGCCCACCAGGGTCGGCCACGGGAAGGCCGACAGGCCCGCCAGCCCGAGGGTCACCATGGTCAGGAACGGCCCCGATTCGAGGCTCATGATCGCGTAGGCGCCCGCATCCTTCGGGCGGCCGAACTGGCCCATCAGGGCGAGGTAGAGCCCGCCATTGGTGTCGTTCATGGCGGCGACGATCGCCAGCGTCGACAGCCCCGCGAAGGCGCCCCCGACCACCGGCGCCTCGCCGAGGAGATGGCCGAACACCACGCCCATGATCGCCGCGACGCCGACCTTGACGGCGAGCAGGACGCCGCCCTTGCGGGCGATCGCCGGGGTGGCGCGGAAATCGATGCCCGCGCCCATGCAGACGAAGAACACTGCCAGGATCGGCAGCGCGCCGTTGAACAGCGCGCCGGTGAACGAGCCGAAGAACGTCGCGGTGTTCGGGAACAGCGTGTGGAGGATCGCGCCGAGGAACAGCGGCACCACCATCAGGCCGCCGGGCACGCGCTCCAGGGAGCGCTTGATGGGAATCTGCATGGGTCGCCCCTCCGGTGCCGCCCTGTCCCGAGCCTTGGCACAAGCTTAACCCCCCGGCGGGCTGCTACAACCTTTCGACAAGTCCGCGCAACTCGCGTCCTGGACGGTGCAAATGTTGACAAGTGACCGGGTCCGTCGCTGACTTGGCCCGGCCCGGCTCGATCCATGGAGGCGTCCCCGGATGTCGTCAGCGATGCCCCCTTCCCTGTCCAGCCCCGCGTCCGGCTCCCTGCCGGGTCCGGAGGAGGCGCCGGAGCGGCCGGCGGCCCGCGGCACGGAGCCGGCACGGCCCGCCTCCCTGGCCGACGGGCTCTATCAGGCGATCCTGACGGGCATCGCGAACGGCACCTACGGCCCCGACACGCGGCTACCAAGCGAGCACGACCTCGCGGGGCGCTTCCGGGTCTCGCGCCCGGTCGTGCGGGCCGCCCTCGACCGGCTGCGCCGGGAGGGCGCCATCGTCTCGCGGCAGGGGGCGGGCAGCTTCGTGCGGGCGCGGCCGGCGCGCCCGGCCCTGGGCTTCGCCCCCGTGGAGAGCATCGCCGATATCCAGCGCTGCTACGAGTTCCGCCTCACCCTGGAGCCGGAGGCCGCCTTCCACGCCGCGCTGCGCCGCGACGCGGAGGCGCTCGGCCGGATCGCGGCGGCCCTCGACCGGCTGACGGTCGCGACCCGGCAGGAGCAGCACCGGGCCGATGCGGACTTCGCCTTCCACCACGCGATCGCGGCCGCGTCGAACAATCATTACTACGGGGCCTGCCTGGAGGCGCTGCAATCCCACATCGCCGTGGGCATGACGATCCACGGCCTCGCTCTGCAGGGCCCGCGCTCCGGACTGCGCGGCGTGCTGGAGGAGCATCGCGGGATCTTCGCGGCGATCGAGGGCGGCGACGGCGCGGGCGCCCGCAGCCGCATGGCCGCCCACATCGCCAGGTCCCGCGACCGGCTGTTCGAGGGGCGGCTCCTCGATCTCTCCCTCGGCCGGCCTGCGGATTCCGGCGCCGCGGCGCCGCGCGCTTGACCGCTGCGCCGGCCGGTCTGTATGCCTCGCGACAACCTGACAACAAGCACGCGGACCGCGCGCGGCCGGGCGGCGCGGCCGGTGAGGGTCCCGCCATGGTTCGCCCGACATGACCCGCCTGCGCCTCATCGCCGACGATCTCACCGGCACCCTCGACACGGCCGCGGGCTTCACCGGACTGTGCGGGTCGATCCCGGTCGCTTGGCCGGAGATCCTGACCGGGAAGGCGGCCGGCTGCCTGGCGGTCGATTCCGGCACGCGGGAGGTCTCCGCGGAGGCCGCGGGGCGGATCGTCGGCACCCTCGCCCCACTGCTGGACGGGGCCGGCATCGCCTTCAAGAAGGTCGACAGCCTGCTGCGCGGCCCCTGGGCGGCGGAACTGGCGGCGGTGCTGCGGACCGGCACCTGGGCGCGCTGCGTCGTGGCGCCGGCCTTCCCGTACCAGGGGCGCCGGACGGAGGGCGGGCGGCAGCTCGCCCGGCGCGGCGATGGCTTCGAGCCGGTCTCGGGCGACCTCGCCGAGGCCCTGCGGGCGGTCGGGGTGCCGGAGACCGCGGCGCAGCTCGCGGCCTGCGGCGGCCACCACCTCGTCCTGTCGGCGGACGATCCCGACCATGCCGGCGCGGTGGCGGCGCGCCTCGACCGGGACGGCGCCGTCCTGGCGAGCCTCGCGCTGCCCGCCGGCACCGCCCGCGAGGACGCCGCGGCGCACATCGCCGGGACCTTCGCGGGCGTGATCGACCGCATCCCGCGGCCCGGCACGCTGCTGGTGGCCGGCGGCGAGACCTTGAAGGCGCTCTGCCTCGCGCTGGGCGTCGCGCGCCTCGACGTCACCGGGCAGATCACCCCGGGCCTGCCCCGCTCGACCCTGCGGGGCGGCCGCTGGGACGGGCTGCCGGTCGTCTCGAAATCCGGCGCCTTCGGAACCGAGGGCGTCTGGCGCGACCTCCTTCACCAGAACGGCTTCCCGCACGACAGGAGCGCCCCGTGACCCAACATCTCGCCATCACCATGGGCGATCCGGCCGGTATCGGTCCGGAGATCATCGTCAAGGCCGCGGCCCGGCTGAAGGACCGGATCGCCGCGGGCGACCTGAAGCTCGTGGTCATCGGCAGCGCCCCGGCCCTGCGCCGGGCCGAGCGGGCGCTCGGCCTCCTGCCGGAGGCCATCCCGGAGGTCTCCGAGAGCGGCGACTGGCCGGCCCTTTGCTGCCTGCAGGCCGACGCCGAGGGCGCGCCGATCGAGCCCGGCCGGCTCTCCGCCGATGGCGGTCGCTTCGCCTACAAGGCGATCGAGGCCGGGGTCCGCCTCGCCCTCGGCGGCCGGATCGGCGGCATCGTCACCGCGCCGCTCAACAAGGAGGCGCTCAACAAGGCCGGCTACCACTATGCCGGCCACACCGAGATGCTGGCCGAACTCACCGGCGTGCGCGGCTCGGTGATGATGCTCGCCCACGGCAACATGCGGGTCTCCCACGTCACCACCCACGTGGCGCTGGAGGACGTACCCAAGCGCCTCACCCCCGAGCGGCTGCGCCTCGTCATCGATCTCACCGACAAGGCCCTGAAGGGCCTCGGGCTGGCCAGGCCGAAGATCGCGGTCGCCGCGCTCAACCCCCATGCCGGCGAGGGCGGCCTGTTCGGACGCCAGGACATCGACGTCAGCACCCCCGTGATCGAGGCGGCCAAGGCCGACGGGCTCGACGTGCACGGCCCGGTGCCGGGCGACACGGTGTTCGTGAAGCTGCGCGCGGGCCAGTACGACGCGGTGGTGGCCATGTACCACGACCAGGGTCACATCCCGGTGAAGCTCCTGGGCTTCGAGATCGACCCGGCCACGGGCAAGTGGATGGACCTGTCGGGGGTGAACATCACCCTGGGGCTGCCGATCATCCGCACCTCGGTCGATCACGGGACCGCCTTCGACATCGCGGGAACCGGCGTCGCCAACGAGCGCAGCCTGATCGAGGCCATCGAGTTCGCCGAGAAGCTCGCGGCCAACCGCGCGGTGTGAGACCGGGCGGATGACGGGGGCGGCGATCCGCGCCCCCTCCCGAGGTGCTGCGGCGTTCGCGGCGATCCCCGGTGCCCGCCCCCGCGGAACGCCGGGCGGTCACCGCGGGACCGGGCCTTGGCGGGCCTGTTTCACGTGAAACAAATCAGGAACATCGGTCTAGCGGATGTCGGCCTCCTGCCCCACCGCCTCGCAGGCGAACGGTGACGGCGGCGCCTCGACGCCGCGCCAGCGCCCGTAGGTCCAGGGGCGGTACCACGCCGTTCCCGCGGGCAGGCGCTCCGGCACGAGGTCGATGCCGTGGGTGCCGAACGGTCCGCAGCGGCAGATCCGGGCCAATCCCATCCAGCCGCCGGGCCAGAGCCCGTGCCGGGCGATGGCCGTATCGGTGTACTCGGAGCAGCTCGGCCAGTGGCGGCACTGGCGGCCGATCAGGCTCGACAGGGTGAGCTGATACAGGCGGATCGCCCCGTGGGCGGCGCGCCGGACCATGCCGTCAGGCGGCCCGCCGCTTGGCGGCGATCTGGTCGAGGGCGTCCACCACCGCGTCGAAGGTCAGGAGCGTGGAGGCGTGGCGCGCCTTGAAGTCCCGCACCGGCTCCAGCACCGCGAGGTCCGCCCAGGCGCCGTCGGGCGCCGGGCCGCTCTCCTTGAGCATGGACCGCATGGCCGCGCGGACGCCGCGCAGCTCGTCCGCGCTGGCGCCGACCACGTGCCGGCCCATCAGCGACGAGGAGGCCTGCCCGAGGGCGCAGGCCCGGACCTCCTGGGCGAAATCCGCGACCCGGCCGTCCGCGCCCAGGACGAGGTCGACCGTCACGGTCGAGCCGCACAGGCGGGAATGGGCCGTGGCGGTCGCGTCCGGTTTCTCGAGCCGGCCGAGCCGGGGGATGTCGGCCGCGAGTTCCAAGATACGGCGGTTGTAGATGTCGTCGAGCATCGGGTCCTCGGCCGGAGGCGCAATGTCCATCGGGACTCTGCCGCGTGCATCGCGCATTGCGCGTTGCCCCGCGAACGATGATATAGGCGCGATACGGCCGCTTCGCGAGGAGGCGGGCCGTCGACCAGGGTCGCGCCCACGGCCACGGTGGTTCCCACGGCCTATCGTCCATCCCGGGGCGCCGGCTTGAAACCTTTTCGAGCCCGGGATCTTCCCTCGAACGCCCGACGCGATTCCGACGATGTACGCCAAGCCCGACAGCACCCCGATGAAGTCCCGCATCGCGCGGGCCGGAGATGCCATGGATGCCGCGCTCAAATCCTTGTCCTACCAGGGCGACGGCCAGGGTTTCGACCGGAACGGGATCGAGGGGCAAGGGCTGAACGGCATGCGCAATGACAATCGGCCGGTGGATGACGGCCGCCCCGTCGAGGTGGCGCCCGAGCCGGCCTCCGCGACCCGCGTCCCGGACGGGATCGAGACCGGCCGCCCGAGCCGCGCCGAGGCCGAGGCCGCCGTGCGCACGCTGCTGCGCTGGGCCGGCGACGACCCGACCCGCGAGGGCCTGCTCGACACCCCCGCCCGGGTCACCAAGGCCTACGAGCAGCTGTTCGGCGGCTACGCGGTCAATGCCGAGAAGCTGCTGGAGCGCGTCTTCGAGGAGGTCGAGGGCTACTCCGACATCGTGCTCGTGCGCGACATCCCGTTCCACTCCCACTGCGAGCACCACATGGTGCCGTTCATGGGGCTCGCCCACATCGCCTACTACCCGACCCGGGGCGTGGTCGGCCTGTCGAAGCTCGCCCGCGTGGTCGACACCTTCGCCCGCCGCCTGCAGACGCAGGAGACCATGACCGCCCAGATCGCCGACGTGATCGAGAGCATCCTCAAGCCCCGCGGCGTCGCCGTGATGGTGGAGGCCGAGCATCTCTGCATGGCGATGCGCGGCGTCCAGAAGGCCGGGGTCTCGACCATCACCAGCCAGTTCCGCGGCGTGTTCAAGGACAACGCCAACGAGCAGGTGCGCTTCCTGACCCTGGTGCGCGGCGGCGCCAAGTAGCCCCGGGCGACGTCTCGACCATGACCGCGCGCGACACCGCCTTCGCTCCCCCCGGCACCCGCGCCGAGATCGAGGAGGGCACGGCCCTCACGCCGCGCTTCGACCGCGACGGCCTCGTCGCCTGCATCGCGGTGGACGCGCGGGACGGGCAGGTGCTGATGCTCGCCCACATGAACGCCGAATCGCTGGCGCGCACCCTCGAGACCGGCGAGGCCTGGTACTGGTCGCGCTCGCGCCAGGAACTCTGGCACAAGGGGGCGACCAGCGGCCAGATCCAGCGCGTCGTCGAGATGCGGGTCGATTGCGACCAGGACGCCCTGCTGATCCGCGTCGAGGTCGGCGGCGACGGCGGCTGCTGCCACACCGGCCGGCGGGACTGCTTCTACCGCAGCGTCGTCCGGGAGGCGGACGGCCGAGTCGTCCTGAAAGCCGCTGGGCGATGAGCCGCCCTCTTGCCACACGGTGGCAAGACGAGCCCGCCGACCCGCATTTCCCGCCCGGAACCGTCGAGCCGGTCCGGCCGCCGCCGAGCCCCGGCCCGCAGGTCGGGCTCGCCCTCGGGGGCGGCTCGGCCCGGGGCTGGGCGCATATCGGGGTGATCCGCGCCCTGGAGGAGGCCGGCATCCACCCGTCCGTGGTGGCGGGCTGCTCCATCGGCGCGGTGGTCGGCGCCTGCTACGCGGCCGGGCGCCTCGACCGGCTCGAGGCCTTCGCCCGGGCGCTGACCCGGCGCCGCGTCGTCGGGCTCATCGATCCCCGCCTGCCGGGCTCCGGCCTGATCGCCGGCAACCGCCTCCGCCAGCGCCTCGCCGCCGATCTCGGCGAGCGCCGGATCGAGACGCTGCCGATCCGCTTCGGCTGCGTCGCCACCGAGTACGGGACCGGCCACGAGGTCAGCCTCACCGAGGGTCCGGCGGTGGAGGCCGTGCGCGCCTCCTACGCGATCCCCGGCCTGTTCCCGCCGGTGGCGCATGACGGCCGGGTGCTGATGGACGGGACCCTGGTCAACCCGGTGCCGGTGGCGCTCGCGCGCGCGCTCGGGGCCGACCTCGTCATCTGCGTGAACCTCAACGGCGACACCGGCGGACCGGTGGTGCGCGAGGCGCCGCATCCGCCCCCGCGCCGGGGCTTCCTGCAGGGGGTGCGCGGGCGCCTGCCGGGCTTCGACCGGCCGGAGCCCGAGATCGCCGTGCCGGGCATCGCCCGGGTGGTGCTCGACGCGTTCAACACCACGCAGGACCGGATCTCGCGAGCGCGGCTGGAGCGCGACCCGCCCGACGTGGCCATCGGCCCGGATCTGGCGGCCTTCGGGCTGTTCGACTTCCACCGGGCCGCGGAGGGCATCGCCCTCGGGCACCGCGCCGCCCGCGCCGCCCTGCCCCGGATCCGGGCCGTGCTGGAGGGCGCGGCCGCGCGGGCCTGAGGGGTTCCGGGCGCGCTCCATCCGGAGGAGGCCGTCATCCGGCTGTCGTGGCCGCCTGCGATGGGCGCCGTGCATGCTGGAGGACCTCCAATGTATACGAGTCGCCGTCAGATCCTGCTGTCCGGAGGCGCGGGCCTCGTCGGGCTGGCCTCCGGCCTCGGGCGGCCGGGCCTGAGCCGCGCCGCCGACCGGCCGCTCCTGACCCACGGCCTCCAGTCGGGCGACGTCGGCACCGACTCGGCGGTGGTCTGGGCCCGGTCCGACCGGCCAGCCCGGGCGATCGTCGAGTGGGCGACGACCGAGAGCTTCGCCGATATCCGCGGCGGCGTCTTCGCCGACGCCCTGCCGGAGACCGACGGCACCGTGAAGGTGGCGCTGACCGGGCTGCCGGCCGGACAAGACGTGTTCTACCGGGTCCGCCTGGAGGACGTCGCCGCGCCGATCATCGTCGGGCCGGCCCAGGTCGGGCGGTTCCGGACCGCGCCGGCGGACCGGCGCTCGGTCTCCTTCTGCTGGTCGGGCGACACGGCCGGCCAGGGCTGGGGCATCGACGAGGCCCGCGGCGGCATGACGATCTATTCCGCCATCCTGAAGAACCGGCCGGACTTCTTCATCCATTCCGGCGACACGATCTACGCCGACGGGCCGATCCAGTCCGAGGTGAAGCTCCCCGACGGCAGCCTGTGGCGCAACCGGGTCACCGAGGAGGTCGCCAAGCCCGCCGAGACGCTCGCGGAGTTCCGGGGCCGGCACAAGTACAACCTCACCGACCGGAACGTGCTGGCGATGAACGCCGCCGTGCCGATCCTGGCCCAGTGGGACGACCACGAGGTCACCAACAACTGGTGGCCGGGCGAGCCCCTCACCCGGGCCGAGCACCTGAAGAAGAAGTACGCCGACCCGAACGTCCTGGCGCTGCAGCTGCGGGCCGCGAAGGCCTTCCACGAGTACATGCCGATGCGCTTCGAGCCGTCGGAGCCCGGCCGGGTCTACCGCAAGATCGGTTACGGTCCGCTGGTCGACGTGTTCATGCTCGACATGCGCTCCTACCGGGGGCCGAACGGCGAGAACCGGCAGACGGAATACGGGCCCGAATCCTACTTCCTCGGGCCGCAGCAGATCGCGTGGCTGAAGCGGGCGCTGCTCGAGTCCCGCGCCACCTGGAAGGTGATCGCCGCCGACATGCCGCTCGGCCTCGTGGTGACCTACGACGTGGACCGCAACTTCGGCTCGGAGGCGGTGGCGCAGGGCGACGGGCCGCCGCTCGGGCGCGAGCTGGAGATCGCCGACCTCCTGCGCTTCATCAAGAGCGCGGAGATCCGCAACACGGTCTGGCTCACGGCCGACGTGCACTACACGGCCGCCCATTACTACGACCCCGACAAGGCGCAGTTCCAGGATTTCGAGCCGTTCTGGGAGTTCGTCTCCGGGCCGCTGCACGCGGGCACTTTCGGGCCGAACGCGCTGGACAATACGTTCGGGCCGCAGCTGCGCTACGTGAAGGCGCCCGACAAGGGGCAGGTGAACCTGTCGCCGGCCGCCGGCTACCAGTTCTTCGGCCACGTCGCGGTGGACGGCGTCACCGAGCAGATGACCGTGACCCTCAAGGACGCGGCCGATACCGACCTCTGGCACGTCACCCTCGATCCCGCGAAGGCGTGAGACGGGCCGCGGGTGACACGGGCTTGAGGTGCCGGGCCGCTCGTCCGTCGACGCGAAGGGGCGCGGGCCCCCTCTCCCGCACGGGAGAGGGAGCCCATCGCGCTCCGGCACCGGCCGCCTGCCCTGAACCGGCGAGGCCCGGAGGCGGAGGGCGAGAGAAGCGCGAGGCTTCGCGCGCCTACGCCATCGTGATGTAGTCGCGCAGGGCCTGGTGCTCGGCCTCGACGGTGGCGATCTTGCGCGCCACCACGTCGCCGATCGAGACCAAGCCGACCAGCCGCCCGTCCTCGCAGACCGGCACGTGGCGGAAGCGCCCGTCGGTCATCAGGGTCATGACCTCCTCGATCGTCGCGCTCCGGCCGCAGGTCGTGACCGCGGTGGTCATGTGCGCCGAGACCGGCGCGTCGAAGGCCGAGCCCCCGTGCCGGGCGAGCGCCCGCATGATGTCCCGCTCGGAGATGATGCCCGCCACTGTCCCGTCGGCGTGGGCGACCACGAGGGCGCCGATGCGCTTGTCGGCGAGGATCTGGATCACCTCATCGAGGGTCTTGTCGGGCCCCACGGTGACGACGGAGCTGCCCTTCTCGGCGAGGATGCGTGCGACGGTCATGGCTCTCTCCCTATGTGACGCGTCCGGTGCGCCGTCAGCCCGCGGCGCCCTGATGGCGTTCTCGGCCGGGTTGGCCCGGCTCGTTCACATTGTGGCGAGTGTGTGACCGATCCGGCCGGATGGCAAGGTGCCGGGCGCCGGGGCTCCGTGACGGGCGCCGGAGCTCAGTGCCGGCGCGGCTCCCGGGGATCCACCAGGGGGAACAGGAAGAAGCCCGCGATGAAGCCGCCGAGATGGGCGTCCCAGGCGATGGCGGCGTTCTCGCCGACGAGCGGCACGCTGACGAGGCCGAAGAGCAGGTTGGTCAGGAGCCAGATCACCAGGAACGACACCGCCGTGCGGTTGCGCAGCAGCTCCGGGATCGTCTCGGCGGGCCGGGGCGGCGGCACCTGCCAGGCCGGCGCGCCGTAGCCCGAGACCGGCGGCTGGAACACGAACCGGGCGGCGGCGGCCATCAGGGCCGAGATCCCCGCCGAGGCGCCGACCAGCGGCCCGGCGCTCAGCGGGTCGATCAGGATGTGGAGAAGTCCGCCGGCCGCCGTGCCGGCCAGCGCGAGCGCGCACCAGCGCAGGGCGCCGCAGCGGCGCGCCACCGGGGCTCCGAAGGCCGCGAGCCAGACGCTGTTGAAGATCACGTGCATCCACGAGCCGTGCAGCAGCCCGTAGGTGACGAGCGTCCAGGGCTGGAGCGCGTGCTCGCCCACGATGTAGCGGGCGAAGGCCTCGCGGGCCGCCTCCAGGCCGGGATCGCCCGTATCGGCGGCGGCGCGGATCACCTCGGAGGCCCGGCCGGGGTCGAACCAGAGGGTCCAGCGCGCCGGGACCAGCGCGAGGTCGAGGACGAGGCGGATGTCCCAGGTGTCCGGCAGCAGGAACTCGCGCACCGCCTGGATCGCCAGGAGCAGCCCGATCGACGCGGTGACGATGCCCGGCATGTTGAACACGGGCACGCGGCTCTGCCGCGGAAAGTCGGGGGAGGCATCCATCGCGGCACCATGTCGGGGCGCGGCGCGATCGGGCAAGCCCCGGCGACGTATTGAAGCTCGCAAAGACCGGACGGATCGCGGTCCGTTACACCGCACCGCCCCGTCTTCATCCCGGATCCGTCCCGGATAGCCTCGGCGCGCCCGGCGGGGTGCGACGATTGTGTCGCCGGCCACGACGCGCTACCCCCCGCCCGGTGCGTCGCCGGCGGGACCGGCGATGCGCGGGTGCGGGAGCCGGCACGGCCCGTGCGCCCGGACGCGGTGAACGCCCGGATCGGCCGGTCGCATCCCCGCGGATGTGCCAGAATGATCCGGGGATGAACCACAGGCGTTGAGAATCGGGACACCGATGAAGCATCCCACCAGCCGCATGCTCCATGCCTACTGGGAGCGCCTGCGCGGAGAACGGGCCGCGCCGGAACGCGCCGAGATCGAGCCGGGCGAGATCCGGCACCTTCTCGCCGACAGCCTGATCCTGGAGCTCGACATGCCGAGCCGCTCCGCGAGCATCCGGCTCGCGGGGACACGGGTCTGCGCCCTGTACGGCCGCGAGCTGAAGGGCGAGCCCTTCGCCCGGCTGTGGGGCTCCCGGGCGACCGATCCCTGGCGGATCGTCGAGATCGTGGCCAGCGACACCCTCGGCGTCGTGGCGGGCCTGCGCGGTACCAACGCGGCCGGCGAGGCGGCGGATCTCGAACTCCTGCTCCTGCCCCTGCGCCACCGCGGCCGGACGCAGGTCCGCGCCCTCGGCACCCTCAGCCTCGACGGCGCGCCGCACTGGCTCGGCCTGCGCCCGCTGGTGGAGGCCGAGACAACCTCCCTGCGGATCCTGCCCAGCCGCCGGACGGAGCCGGTGCCGCCCGCCCGCACCGCCCTGCGCACGAGCGCGGGCTACCCCGGTCCGGTGCGCCACGGACACCTGCTCGTCCACGCCGGCGGGCGCGCCTGAGAACCGTATTGGTCCGAAGTTCTGTCCGGGCCGCGCCGGCCAGTTGGATCGAATCACCGCGCGTGCCCGAGGAAGTCTTCGGCGCGCAAGTCGATCGCGCACGGGGATGCGGCGCTCGACAGTGGATGTTTCTACAGGGCCGATAGACCGCGGAGCAGGAAAAAAGGGTTTCGTAACAGTCCGAGCCTAGTCTGCACCGGCCATTATCCCGGTGCAGGACCAATCTCGGAATGATCGCGGTCGAGGCCACCGCTGGAACTGATCTGCGCGGCATGGCCGCCGTGCCGGCGCGCGGTGCCGCCGACCAGCGCCGCCACCAGCGCGTGCGGGTCGCCGTGCTCGGCCGCTACATGCTGGCCGACCGCCGGGAATATCCCTGCCAGACCGTGGACATGTCGCCCGGCGGCGTGCGCCTGACCTGCGCGGTTCAGGGCGAGGTCGGCGAGCGCGTGGTGCTCTACCTGGAGCATATCGGCCGGATCGAGGGCGTCATCGCCCGCACCTGCTCGGACGGGTTCGCGGTGCAGCTCAACGCCACGTCGCGCAAGCGCGACAAGCTCGCCTCCCAGCTCACCTGGCTGGCGAACCGCGAGATGCTGGGCCTGCCGGAGGGACGCTCGCACGAGCGCCTCGTGCCGACCAACACGGCGGTGGTCCTGCGCGTCGAGGGGGTCCGCGAGATCAGGGCGCGCCTCATCGACATCTCGATGTCGGGCGTGGCGATCTCCTGCCCGGTGCCGCTGCCGCTCGGCGCCGCCGTCACGGTGGGCAGCACGCCGGGCCGGCTGGTGCGCTACTTCGAGGGCGGGTTCGGCGTGCAGTTCCTGCTGCCGCTCTCCCCCGACCGATTCCATGCCGGGATGACGCTGTAGCGTCCCGCCGGCCGGACGAGCTTCGCCGGATCAGATCTTCTTGGCGAGCTGCGCGGCGACCTCGTCGGCCGGCCGGGTCAGGTCGAGGGCGCCGAGGAACCGGTTCTGCGCGTCCATGACGTAGACGAGCGCGGTGTGCTCCATCGTGTAGTCGCCGCCCTTGGCCGGCACCTTGCGGGCGTAGGCCCGGTACGCCTTCTCGGTGGCGGTGACCTGCTCGGGCGCGCCGGTGAGGCCGGTGATGCGCGGGTCGAAGCTCGACAGGTAGGCCTTCAGGCTCGCCGGGTCGTCGCGCTCGGGATCCACCGTGACGAAGGCGACGCGCATCGCCTTGCCCTTCGGTCCCAGGGCGGCCAGCACGTCGGAGATCTGCTGCAGGGTGGTCGGGCACACGTCCGGGCAGTGGGTGAAGCCGAAGAACACGAGGTGCGTCGCGCCGGCGAAGTCGCGCTCGGTGACGGTGCGCCCGTCCTGGTTCACCAGCGTGAACGGGCCGCCGACGCTCGGCACGCCCACCGGCGCCTTGTCGGGCAGGAACGCGAACACCGCCGCCCCGGTGAGGCCGATGAGGCCGAGGCAGAAGGCGAGGAGCGGGACGAGGGCGCGGCGCATGGGACGGGTTCCGACCTCCGGGGAGGCCGGCACAGCACACAACGGCGCGCGGAGGCAAGCGGGCGCGAGGTCGCCGGCCGCCCGGCGCCGGGCCGGCGCGGCCGTTACGGCTTCTGCGCCGGCTCTCCCGCGGGGCTCGCCGGGGCCGCGCCCTTCGGCGGCTCCTTGCCGAGATAGACGTATTCCGGCGCCGCCCGGAGCTGGTCCTTGGTCGTGTCGATCCGCGCCTGGAGGGTCTTGCCGTCGGTGCGGTCGAGCTTGAGTACGGACGGGTCGACCGCGACGTATTTCGAGCCGATCCCCAGGAAGCCGCCGACGCCGATGATCCAGGCCTTCACGGCGCCCTTCTGGTCGAGGACGAAATCGGCGATCTGCCCGATCGTCTCGTTGGCGCCGTTGACGACGCTGGAGCCGATCAGCTTGCTGGCGACCATGTCGTCGGGAGTCTGGGCCACGAAGGTCGGGCGCAGGTTGTCGGCCATGGTGGCGGGCGCCGCGGGGACCGGGGTCGCGGCGGTGCCGCCGTCCGGCTTGGTGCCGTCCGTCTGCGCCGAGGCGGTGGCGAGGCCGGCCAGCAGGAGGGCCGAGGCGAGGAGCGGGGTGCGCATCGGGGCAGGTCTTTCAGACGGGGGCCGCACAGGGGGTGGCGCCGCCTCAAGGTTCTGGCGGGGCTTAAGTTCCGCGGGCACTCGCCGCCGGCCGGGGCCGGCACCGCGGTTTGCCGGCTGCGCGTCGGCCCCGCTTGCCTTTGACGACGGGGCCGACGCCCCGCTTGCCTTTGACGACGGGGCCTCCGCTCCGCACAAGGCCGGCGCCATGCTCCGCCTCGCCCTCTACCAGCCCGACATCCCCCAGAACACCGGCACGATGCTGCGCATGGCCGCCTGCCTCGGGCTGGCGGTGGAGATCGTGGAGCCCGCGGGCTTCGACGTCTCGGACCGCCACCTGCGCCGCTCGGGCCTCGACTATCTCGACCACGTGGCGATCACCCGGCACCGCTCCTTCGCGGCCTTCGGCGCGTGGCGGGCCGAGGCCGGGATCCGGCTCGTCCTCGCCACCACGGCGGGCGCCGTGCCCTACACGGACTTCGCCTTCCGCCGGGACGACTGCCTGATGGTCGGGCGCGAATCCGCGGGCGTGCCGGAGGCGGTGCACGCGGCGGCCGACGCCCGGATCGTGGTTCCGATCCGGCCGGGCCTGCGCTCCCTCAACGTCGCGGTGGCGGCCGCGATGATCGCCGGCGAGGCCCTGCGGCAGGTGGGCTGACCGCGCCCGGCCCGGGCCGGGATCGCGACCGCGCGCCGCCCCGAGGCCGCGGAGCGCGGAGGCGGTCGGCAACGGATCCCGTTTCGCCGGCTTGGTAGAACGAGGTCCTGCCCCCCGACCGGAGAGACGCGCCGCCGCATGGACGACACCGCCTTCACGCCCTCCCGGCGCCACGCCGATCTCGGGCCCGCCTTCTTCGATCCCGTGACGCCGGCCCGGTTCCCGCGTACGATCCTGCGCTACCGCAACCGGGCCTGGGCGGAACGGGTCGGCCTGGGCGGGCTCTCCGACGCGGCGTGGATCGCCCATTTCGGCCGGTTCGAGCCCCTGCCGGGCAGCTTCGAGACGCCGCTGGCCCTGCGCTACCACGGGCATCAGTTCCGCTCGTACAATCCGGACCTCGGCGACGGCCGCGGCTTCCTGTTCGCGCAGCTGCACGACCGCCTGGACGGGCGCCTCCTCGACCTCGGCACCAAGGGCAGCGGCACCACGCCCTGGTCGCGCGGCGCCGACGGGCGGCTCACCCTCAAGGGCGGCGTGCGCGAGGTGCTGGCGACCGCGCTCCTGGAAGCGCAGGGCGTCTACACCTCGAAGAGCTTCAGCCTGATCGAGACCGGCGAGGATCTCGTGCGCGGCGACGAGCCCTCACCGGCGCGCTCCTCCGTGCTGGTGCGCCTGTCCCACGGCCATATCCGCATCGGCAGCTTCCAGCGCTTCCTGGCGCTCGGCGAGCCGGACAACATCGCCCGGCTCCTCGACCACACGATCGCGACCCACCGGCCGGAACTCTGGCGCGACAGCCTGGAGGATCGGGGCGTCGCCTTCCTGGAGGACGTGGTCGTCCGGGTCGCCCGGATGGGCGCGCAATGGGCGGCGGCCGGCTTCGTCCACGGGGTGCTCAACAGCGACAACATCAACGTCACCGGCGAGAGCTTCGATTACGGGCCCTGGCGCTTCCTGCCGCATTTCGACCCGGACTTCACGGCCGCCTATTTCGACGAGACCGGGCTCTACAGCTTCGGACGCCAGCCGGAGGCCCTGTTCTGGAACCTCAGCCGGCTGGCCGAGTGCCTGCTGACGCTGGCGCCCCAGGCGCGCCTCGAATCCGCCCTCTCGGGCTTCGGGCCGGCCCTGCAGGAGGCGTTCGCCGAGGCCCTGTTCCGCCGGCTCGGCCTCGCCGCGGCGCCGCGGCCGGAGACCGACCGGCTGGTCTCGGCGGTCTGGCGCTTCCTCGCGGAGACGCGGGCGCCCTTCGAGCGGTTCTTCTTCGACTGGTACGGCGGCCTCGCGAGCGCCGCCCGGGCGGAGGCCGGGCCGGCCGCCGCGCAGTACCGGTCCAACGCCTTCGCGCCGGTGCGGACCGCGCTGGAGCCGCTCGCGCCCGCGCCGGGCGCGCGGCTCGACCATCCCTACTTCGCGGAGGCGCCCTGCACGCTCCTGATCGACGAGGTGGAGGCGTTGTGGGCGCCGATCGCCGAGGCGGACGACTGGTCCCTGTTCGCGGCCAAGCTCGCCGGGGTCGCCCGGATGGCCGAGGCCTGCGGCACGGCGCCCGCCTCGGCCTGAGCGGCCTCCTCCTCGGCGAGCCGCCGGCGCTCCTCGGCGTAGCCCCCCGCGATGGCGAGATCGACCAGGCGCCGGGTCAGCCGGAAGGCCAGCCAGAACAGGGCGAGGCAGAGAAGCGTCGCGGCGGCGGCCTTGAGCGGGTCCACGGGGTTCCTCCGGCGGTGTCTCCTCGGTCGGAGCGGCCCTCTTAGAGCCGGGACCGGGCGCGGGGCAATTGGACTTCGTGCCGAGAGCGGCCGCGCGACCCGGACCCGCGCGGCGCGAAGCCGTCGGACGGCGCCAGGACCGGGTGCGTGGCGCGCCTTCCGGATTGCCGGTCGGGCTGATCCGGGCCGACACCGGACCGGAACATGCTATGGCGGCCGACGGCCGGATCCCGATATCCAGCGATGAAAGCCCCTCGATCAGGCGGATTCCCTTGCGCGAGACCTTCCACATCGAAGTCCTCGGACCGGAGCCGGACGAGATCCAGACGCGGATCTCCGTGCGGGTCGGCAGCCTGGAGAGCGCGCAGGAGCGGGCCCTGCGCCTCTTCGCCCGCGCCCGGGTGCCGCAGCGCGCGGGCGAGCCGGCCCAGGCCGTCCGGGTGATCGACGGCGCCGGCCGCGAGGTGTTCTATCGCACGCGCTTCGACGAGGGGGATTGAGGCGACCGGACTCCGCCCATGCGCACTGCCCTGATCCTGCCGGTGCTGCTCGTCGCGGCCTGCGCGCTGTTCCTGCGCAGCTACACCCTGCCGCCGGCCCCCGACCGACGGGGCGGCACCACGCTCCTGCTGACCTGGCCGGACCGACCGGCCTTCGGCAGCCCCCGGGCCGACTGCCTCGCCGGGCCGCCCCACGAGCCGGTCCTGCCCTGCCTGATCGCCTCCGTCGCCCGGGCGCGCGACGACGGAGTCACGCTGCTGCAGCTGCCCTTCTGCGCGACCTGCTACGACCTGTCCGGCCGGATCGCCGTCATGGGCCGCGACGCGGCGGCAACGCGGGCGCGGCTGGAGCAGATCGCCCGCTTCGGATGGTGAGGCGGGCCCGGGCGACGCGCTCCCGGGCCCGCTCCAGGGTCCGGGCCACCGGGAACAGCGGATCGCGCCCGGCCTCCACCAGGAGGTGGGCGATCGGCCGGCGCTCGGTCCAGAAGGTGCTGCCGAGGGCGAAGCCGGGCGGCGCGCAGGAATCGATCCGCTCGATCGGCCAGTCGCCCGCGGCCACCGCCTCGGTCAGCCGGTGGACGAGCTGGACGCCCGGCGCGGTCTCCGGCCGGGTCTCGTCATTGGCGATCTTCAGAACCCAGGCCTCCCCGCCGGTGACCGGCAGGATCAGGGAGGCCAGGAGCCGGTCGCCCCGGCGCAGGCGCGCGATGCGCACCCCGTCCGCCGCGCCGAGATCCGCGAGGGCGGCGCGCAGGAACGCGACCTCGCTTCGCCGCGCGCGCGAAGACGGCTCCGGAGTGGCGTCCGGGCGCGGTTCCGCGCATGGATCGGATCCGGAACGCCCCCAACCGCGTCCGGGTTGGCGTGAGACGCTTCTGCCGAAGGTGACCGCATGGCGCGCAAGCGTCTCCGCCCGACGATCGAGAGCCTGATCGAGTCCGTAGGCCGGCTCGGCCAGCGGCAGCGGCATCGTCGTGCCGGTCCGGCGGGCGCCGAGCACCAGCACGAGGCAGGCGGCGCTCTGTCCGCCCGCGAAGGCGAGCGCCGCCCCGGCGGCGCCGAGGCGCGGGATCAGCAGGAGCGACAGCGCGGCGACGGTCGCGAGGGTCGCGAAGGCGGCGGCCGCCTCCAGCCCGCTGGAGCGGGCGAAGTAGATCACCTGCCCGAAATAGTAGGCGCGGAACATCATGAGGATGCTCGCCAGGATCAGCACCGGGGCGAGTTCGCGCGCCTCGGCCCGGTAGTCGGGGCCGAGCAGCACGGCCACGACCAGATCGTCGAAGCACAGGAAGAACACCGCCCCGAAGGCCGCGATCAGCGTCATGGCCCGGGCGGCGTCGCGCAGCACCCCGGAGGCCGCCGCCATACCGCCCACCCGCGCCTCGCGCTTGGCGATCGAGATCAGCGACAGGGCGATCGCCTCACCGAACACGATGAAGCTCTGCTTGAGGAAGTCGGCCAGAGCCCCGTAGGCGCCGAGCCCCGCGGGTCCCACCGTCTTGGCGATGATCAGCCGGTCGAGGCTCTGGGCGAGCGCCGCCGTCCCGAAGGAGAGCACCAGCGGCCAGCCGTAGGCGAACAGCCGCAGGGCCTCCGCCCGGCTGCCGCGACCGGGCATCATCGGGGCGATCGTGGCGGCGGCCGGGAGCGAGGCCAGCGCGTTCGCGGCCGCCACCGCGAAGGCGAGGTGCAGGGGATCCTGCGAGAGGTGCAGGGCCAGGCTGCCGAGGGCCAGGATCAGCACGGCGCGGCTCATCACCGAGGCCGCCACCGCTCCGGCCCGCAGGCGGGTGCGGGCGATCTCGGTGGAGCCCTCGAACAGCGTGGTGCCGAAGGCGAGGGCCAGGATCGCCGCCGCCATCCGCGCCGGCATCAGCCCGAGGGCGGCGGCCAGCGCGCTGCCGAGCCCGGCGAGCAGCAGCGTGCCGCCCAGGATCCGCACCACGGTGCCGACCTGCGCGGGCTCGCGCGCCTCGTCGTAGAGGGCGAAGAACGCGAATTTCGGCCACTGGCAGGTCGCCCCGTAGAGCACCAGCGCCCAGGACAGGACGTACAGGTAGGTGCCGTAGCTCTCCACCGGCGCGAGCCGCGTGAACACCGCCACGGAGGCCATGTTCAGGGCGGCCGCGAAGCCCCGGGAGCCGACATAGATCAGGCTGTGCCGGGCAATCATGTCCTAGAACCGGTCAGACGCACCACGACCTCGCACCACGCTGGGACAGACCGGCCCCGTGGCGGGAGGTAACGCAGGGACGGCGCGCATGACAGCCCGGGCAGTGCAGGCGGCGTGCCGCCGACCCTCAGCCCTGGCCTCGCGGGCGGATCAGCGACGTGCCGGTCATCTCGGCCGGCTGGTCCAGTCCCATCAGGTCGAGGAGCGTCGGCGCCACGTCCGCCAGGCGGCCGTCGGCCAGGGACACGCCGTCCACGCCGACCAGCATGGCCGGCACCGGGTTCAGCGTGTGGGCGGTGTGGGGCTCGCCGGTCTCGGGATCGCGCATCATCTCGCAATTGCCGTGGTCGGCGGTCACCAGCAGCGCCCCGCCCTGGGCCGTCACCGCCTCGACCACGCGGCCGAGGCAGGCGTCGACGGTCTCCACCGCCTTCACGGCGGCCGTGAGGCTGCCGGTATGGCCGACCATGTCGGGGTTGGCGAAGTTCAGGATGATGAGGTCGTAGCGCCCGGAGCCGATCGCCTCCACGGCGCGGTCCGTGAGTTCCGGCGCCGACATCTCCGGCTGCAGGTCGTAGGTCGCGACCTTCGGAGAGGGGACGAGGACCGCGTCCTGACCCTCGAAGGGCTCCTCGCGGCCGCCGTTCATGAAGTAGGTGACGTGCGGGTACTTCTCGGTCTCGGCCATGCGCAGCTGCGCGCGCCCGGCCCTTGCCACGGTCTCGCCGAGACCGTTGGGCAGGTCGAGGGCCCCGAACAGGGTCTCGGCGAAGGCGTCGATCTCGACGCTGTACTGCACGATCCCCAGGGCGGCGGCGAAGCGGACCGTGCGCGCGCGCTCGAAGCCCGCGAAGGCCGGGTCGAGCAGCGCCTCCAGGATCTGGCGGGTGCGGTCGGCGCGGAAGTTGAAGCTCAGGATGCCGTCGCCGTCCCGCATGCCGGCATAGTCGCCGATGATCGCGGGCCGCATGAACTCGTCGGACACGTCCTGCGCGTAGGACGCGGCGACCGCCTGCCCGGCCCGCTCGAACCGGGTCCCGCGCGCCTCCGTGAGGGCGTCGTAGGCCTTCTGGACGCGCTCCCAGCGCCGGTCGCGGTCCATCCCGAAATAGCGGCCGCACAGGGTGGCGATGCGGGCGCCCTTCGGGAGGGCCGCCGCCACGTCGGCGATGCAGGTGGCGGCGGAGCGCGGCGGCATGTCGCGCCCGTCGGTGAAGCCGTGGAGCCGGACCGGGATCCCGGCCGCCGTCAGCACGCGCGCCAGCGCCACCGCGTGGTCCTGGTGCGCGTGGACGCCGCCGGGCGACAGCAGGCCGACGAGGTGGCAGGTTCCCCCCGACGCGCGCAGCGCCTCGATGAACCGGATCAGGGCCGGGTTCCGCGCGAGGGAGCCGTCGGCGACCGCGGCATCGATCCGCGGCAGGTCCTGCAGGACCACGCGGCCCGCCCCGATATTGAGGTGGCCGACCTCGGAATTGCCCATCTGCCCCGTCGGCAGGCCGACGTCGGCGCCGAAGGTCTTCAGCTCCGCCCGGGGACGCTCCCGCATCAGCGCGTCGAAGACCGGGGTCTTGGCATGGTGGACGGCGTTGTCGGCCACCTCGTCCCGCAGACCCCAGCCGTCGAGGATCACGAGCATCACGGGACGCGGGGTACTGTCGGGCACGGTCACAACTCTCCTGGGCTGCCGCGCGCCGCGCGCGGCCGGTCTCCGGGCCCTGCGCGGCCGGATCGTTGCGCGTGTCGATAGTCGCCTTGGCCGCGCGAGACCACCGCCCCGAGGGGCCAAGGGGCGACGGATGCGAGAGAGCGTCGGCCTTCTGACATGCCTCGGCCGCGCCCGACCGTGCCGGGACGCGACCGACGAGGCCTCACCCGGTCAGTTGACGCGCGCCGCGTCGGATCCCGGCGGGACGCCGAGCAAGGGCTTCCGGCGGAGGGCCGCCCGGAGCAGGGTCCGCCGGTAGCCCGGATAGGACAGGAAGCCCACCGCCCAGGACAGGTGCATGGTGACGGCCGCCGGACCGCTCATGACCAGGACGGGCTCCCGCGCCCTGAGCGCGAGGGCGAGGCCGCTCAGGGCGCAGCCTCCGGCATAGAGCAGCAGGGGGATCAGCAGGGCGGGCATCAGAACCGCCAGGGGCAGGGCCGCGACGGCGTAGAGCAGGACCAGGGCCGGCAGGATCTGGCGCGGGCGCGGCAGGCTGGCGTGCTTCTCCAGGGTGCGCGCGCAGCCGCGTCCGTAGAGGAGGTACTGCCGCGCGAGGCTGACGAGGCAGGCGCGCGGGAAATACGTGATCGCGAGCTCGGCCGCGAGGTAGATCCGCCCGCCCGCCGCGCAGAGCCGCCGGTCGAGTTCGGCGTCCTCGTTGTGGGTGAAGGTCTCGTCGTAGCCGCCCACCCGCAGGAACTCGCGCCGGTCGAAGGCCGCGTGGTGGCCGTGGGCGACGTAGCCCGAGATGCCGCCCTGCCGGTGGGCCGAGCCGCCGTTGCCGAGGCGGCTGTTCTGCGCGGCCGCGATGGCCCGCTGCAGCGGCGTGACCCCGACGGTCCTGAGCGGCACGACCACCGAGACGGCCTCGCGCAGGCGCATCGTGCGGACGAGGTTCTGCACGAAGCCCTCGGGATAGACGGCGTGGCAATCGGCGCGGACCAGGTAGGCGGAGGCGGGGTGCGCCAGCCGCGCGGCGAGATTGATGGCCGCCGCCTGGATGCGGCGCTCGTTGTGGACGAGCCGGATGCGCGGATCCCGGGCGCTCAGGGCGGCGACGATCGCGCAGGTGTCGTCGCGGCTGCCGCCGTCCAGAACCAGCAGCTCACAGGCGATCGCGTCCCGGTCGGGCAGCACCGACGCGATGGCGTCGGCGATGTGCGCGGCCTCGTTCAGGGCCGGCATGGCGATCGTCACGAGCGGAGCGCCGGCGGCGCTCACGGGGTCCTGCATGGCGGTTCTCCCGAAACCCGGGCCCGGTCGCCGGCCGATCAGAGCCGGTCGTCCCGGACGGAGGCGGGCGCCGCGCGGCGCGCCTCCGGGGTCTCATTTGTCGTGATTGGCTACGATTACCGTCGTTGATCACAACCACCACTTCAGTCGGCCGCACAGATACGACGAAAGGTGTAATTCTGACCGCCTCACCGCGATGATAGCCCGTTCCGGCGGGACGGCCGGCCGGCTCAACTTCCGATTCGCACCGGATCCCGCGAGCTCGATGCCGGGCTCAGAGCGTCATGCGGGACCGCCTCGAATGATGAAATCTTTGGATGCGCTTGCCCTCGGCTCGTCGGAATGCGGGCCGGCCGAACAGCGGACCGATCCGTCGACCCTGCGGGTCACCGAGATCGCGCCCGACGACCGGATCATCGCCTTCGACGCCGCTGGCCTCTGGCAGTATCGTGGGCTCCTGCGCGTCCTGATCCTGCGGGACCTGAAAGTCCTCTATCGGCAGACCGCCCTGGGCGCCTGCTGGGCGATCGCGCAGCCGCTCTTCACCGTCCTGATCTTCACGGTGATCTTCGGCCACTTCGCCAAGATCCCCACCGACGGCGCGCCCTACGCACTCTTCGCCGGCAGCGCGGTCGTCCTGTGGACGTACTTCTCCGAGGCGGTGCGGCGCAGCGCCAACGGCCTCGTGGCGGAGGCCGAACTCATCCGCAAGATCTACTTCCCGCGGCTGGTCATCCCGCTCGCGACGGTGGTGTCGCCGATGGTCGATTTCGCCATCGCCCTCGCGGTGATGCTGGCCCTGATGCTCTGGTACGGAGCGGTGCCGGACTGGCACCTCGTGCTGGCCGTCCCGACCCTGATCGTCACGGCGATGCTCGCCCTCGGCGTGAGCCTCTGGCTCGGGCCGATCAACGTCCGCTTCCGGGACGTCAAGCACACGCTGCCGTTCCTGATCCAGATCTGGATGTACGCCTCGCCGATCGTCTACGCGTCGAGCATCGTGCCCGCCCCGGTGCGCTGGCTCTACGCGCTCAACCCGATGGTCGGCCTGATCGAGGCGTTCCGGTTCGCCATCCTGGGCGGGACGCCGCCCGACTGTTTCGCGGTCGCGGTCTCGGTCACGGCCGCGCTCGCCCTGCTCGTCAGCGGACTGATCTTCTTCCAGCGCATGGAGCGCTCCTTCGCGGATGTAATCTGATGTCGATGGCAATCAGCGTACAAGATATCGGCAAGCAGTACTGGCGCGCCCCGCGCGCCGCGCACCAGAACTCGCTGCGCGACGCGCTCAGCGAGGGCGTCCGCGGCCTGCTGACCCGGCGCTCCGAGGCGCGCCCGTCGCAGGAGAGCTTCTGGGCGCTGAAGGAGGTGAGCTTCGGTATCCGGCACGGCGAGAATGTCGGCATCATCGGCCTCAACGGCGCCGGCAAGAGCACGCTCCTCAAGCTCCTGTCGCGGATCGCCGCGCCGACCACCGGCCGGATCCGCCTCGAGGGCCGGGTCGGGGCGTTGCTCGAGGTCGGCACCGGGTTTCACCGGGAGCTGACCGGCCGCGAGAACATCTTCCTCTACGGCTCGATCCTCGGGATGGACCGCCGGGAGATCGCCGCGAAGTTCGACGCGATCGTCGCGTTCTCGGAGATCGGCGACTTCATCGACATGCCGGTGAAGCGCTATTCCAGCGGCATGTATGTCCGGCTGGCCTTCTCGGTCGCCGCGCATCTCGAGCCCGACATCCTGCTCCTCGACGAGGTGCTGGCGGTGGGCGACTACACCTTCCAGCGCAAGTGCATGGACTTCGCCCGGCGCCTCCAGGGCAAGGGTTCGACGATCCTGCTGGTCTCGCACAACATGTTCAGCATCAAGACCATGTGCGAGCGGGTGATCTACATCAAGGGCGGCCGGGTCGCCTATGACGGTCCCACCGACGCGGGCCTGACCCACTACGAGCGGGACAGCTATCTCGCCGACGCCGCGTGGTTCCGCCCGGACAGCGGCGACCTGCCGGTCAAGATCAGCGACGTGACGATCACCGACGAATCCGGCGCGCCGCGGACACTGTTCCGCCACGGCGAGCGGATGCGGATCCGGGCCCGCTACAGCGCCGCGGAGCCGGTCGCAGACCCGCACGTCCTGTTCTCGATCACGCGGTCCGACGAACTGCTCTGCTGCAATTTCAGCACGCAGGCGGACGGCGCCGGTCTGGCCGCCCTCTCGGGCGAGGGCGAGGTGGAGCTGCTGACGCCGCCGCTGACCCTGACCGCCGACACCTACACGGTCTCGATGGTGGTCCGGCAGCGCGGCTTCGAGCGCCTGCTCGCGGCCAAGATCGGCGGCCGCTTCCACATCGAGCATCCCGTCTTCGCGCCGGACGTCTTCGGGGTGTTCCACGAGGCGGGGAGCTGGAGCCTGAGACATCAGGACGGGTCCCGGGCGACGGCAGACCTCGTCTCCGCCTGAGCGCCCGGGCGCGAAGGCCGATCCATCCCCGAAGACAAGCCGCGGAGCCGCCCATGTCGAGTGTCGACGTCGTCATCCCGTGCTACAATTACGCCCATTACTTGGAATCCTGCGTCGCGAGCGTGCTCGCGCAGGCGGGCGTCGACGTCCGGATCCTGATCGTCGACGACGCGTCGCAGGACGACACGCCGGTCGTCGGGCGGGCCCTGGCCGCCCGGGACGCCCGGATCACCTACCACCGCAACGCGCAGAACAAGGGTCTGGTCGGCACCGCCAATGTCGGCGTCATGGACTGGGCCGAATCCAAGTACACGCTGCTGCTGTCGGCCGACGACGCGCTGACCGAGGGCGCCCTGGCCCGGGCGGCCGGCGTGATGGACCGGCACCCGGAGGTCGCGATGGCCTACGGGCTGGCCCGGGTCGTGCCGGGCGACTTCACCATCGGGCGCGAGCCCTCCGCGCGGTCGTTCGACTACGTCGTGCTGTCCGGATCGGAGTTCCTGGAGCGCTCCTGCCTGCACTGGTGCGGGGTGGCCTCCCCGACCGCCCTGATCCGCACCGCCGTGCAGCACCAGGTCGGCGGCCTCGATCCGCGGTTTCCCAGCACCTGCGACATGGAGATCTGGATGCGGATCGCCACGCAATCTTCCGTGGCGGCGCTCAACACCGTGCAGGCCTATTACCGGCGCCACGACGCCAACATGTCCACCGCCTACATGAGCCGGCCCCTCAGCGACCTCCGGGAGCAGCTCAGCACCGCCAGGACGGTCCTGACCGAGCGGCGCTTCGACCCGGAGGAGGCCGCGAGGCTGATCGGCGCCATGCAGGGCCGCCTGATCGTGCAGACGGGCTGGATGGCCGGGCTCGCCTTCGAGCGCGGCGACATCGCCGGGATGAAGGACTGCATCGCCTTCGCCTCCGAGATCAACGCCTCGGCCTGGCGGTCGATGCCGTGGATCAAGTTCCACGTGAAGCGGCTGCTGGGGCGGGGCTTCGCCCAGGCCGTGCGCCGCATGCGGACCGCGAATACCGCTGCGCCGCAGGCGAGCACGGGCGATTTCGACCCGTTCAAGGTCGGCGAGCTGTTCGGCTGGTGGCCGGAGGACAAGTTTGCCCGGACGATGACCGCCTGAAGGCCGGAACGGCCGGTCCCGGGGAGCCGGGACCGGTGATCGGCCCGCGGGATCCCGTCGGCCGGAGCGGGTACGGTTCCGAGCGAAGCGGGCGCGGCCGGGATGGCCGCGCCCGCTTCGTCGTGCTCGTGGGGCCGCGCGCCGGCCGGGCCGTCACGCGGTCGTGCGCAGCCTCAGGGCCGAGGCGAGGATGGCGCGGCGGAAGTCGCGCCGGGTGACCAGGTGCACGGCGGTCAGGAGCGGGAAGACCGAGAACGCCCCCCGCACGGCCCGCAGGGCCTGCTTCCGCTGCCCCGCCGCCGCGGCCGCGATCGTGACGGTGACGAAGTACCAGTAGGGGTGCTGGAGCGTACCCTTGTAGGCCCGCAGGAAGTGGAGCGGCGAGGTCCAGATCCGCCATTCCGGGATGCTGTGCCGCAGGAAGATGAAGCGGTCGTACCACAGGCGCCTGTACTGGAGCTGGTCGTAGGAGCCGTGCACCCGGCCCCGGAACAGGAGGACCGGCACCAGCGTGCAGGCGAGCGTGCGCCGACGCGCGATCCGCAGCTGCCAGTCGAGGTCCTGACCGCCGATCAGGGCCTCGTCGAACAGGCCGATCAGGTCGCGCACGCGCCGGCGCACCACGAGGGTGCCCAGCTGGGGGAAGTAGCCGCTCAGCATCGCGCGCAGCAGGCCGTCGCCGCGGCCGGGATCCTGCGCCGGCCAGGGCGCGCCGGGCTGCTCGAGGCTGGCATCGGTGGTGCAGGCCTGGCCGAGGGCCCCGTCCAGGCTCGCGTCGGCGTCCAGAAGGGCGAGCTGGGGCCGGATGTTCGAGGGCATCCACGCGTCGTCGTCGTCGAGGAACGCGATGAACTCGCCGGTCGCCGCCCGGAGGCCGGCATTGCGCGCCGCGCTCGCCCCGCGCTTGGTCACCTTCATGTAGACCGCGCCGAACTCGGCCGCGATGCGGGGTGTCTCCGGCGCGCTCCCGTTGTCGCCGACCAGGATCTCGAAGGTCAGGTCGGGCGCCTCGAGGTGGCGGATGCTCGCGAGCGCGACGCGGAGCAGCTGGGGTCTGTTGTAGGTCGGTACGATCACCGAGACGCGCGTCTGGCCTGTCCTGTCCATCGATCCCCTCAGCCCCATCCTGTATCCATCGCGGGTCGGGCGCAGAGGCGCCTCACACCCATTCCTCCCAGGCGTCGAAGCGGCCGCGGAGCAGCCCGCGGAAGACGATCGCGTCGTCGAAGCGGGTCACGAAGGTGCGGGCGACCGTCCCGGCCGGGCGCGTCTCCTCGGCCTGGGCGTAGACCGTCCGGTAGCCGGCCTCCCGGGCGAGGCGGCCGGCCGCGGTGCTCCAGTTCATCGACTGACCCAGCGGGATGGCGAAGCTCGTGGGCACGATCCCGAGCCGGCGGCCGATCGTCTCGCGCGACCGCACCAGCTCGTCGGCCGCCTGATCCGGCGCGAGCCTGCCGAAATCCGGGTGCGTGACGGAATGGCTCCCGATCCGCGCGCCCGCGGCCGCCAGCGCCTCGACCTCCTGCCAGGACAGGTAGGCGTCGGAGCGGCCGGTCCCGATCGCCTCGCACCAGCCGGACACGACGAACAGGGACCACGGCAGGCCGAGGGCGCTCAGGATCGGGGCTCCGACGGTCAGGACCGACTTGCAGGCGTCGTCGAAGGTGATCGCGAGGTCGTGCGGTGCCCCGCCCGTCTCCGCGATCACCTCGGCCGGCACGAACCGGTAGCCGGCGCGGAGCGCCGTCTCGATCTGCCGCCGGAAACGGGCCGGGCTGACGTCGTTGACGCCGTAGCTCGGCTCGCCGAGGGAATGGTAGCAGAGGATCCGCCCCCCGGGCCGCACCCGCGTCCGCCCGCCGACCGCGAGGGCGTAGCGCTCGGTGGCCATGCGGGCCGCCGCCGCGCGGCCGCGGGTGATCCCGACCGCGCGGGCCGTCCGCTTCAGCGCGCGCAGCGTGCCGCGTCCGGCCTCGGCGACGAGAGGGACGGACGGGCTCATCACGCGGCGTCGTGGAGGTTTTCGCGCAGAACTTCGCGCAGGACGTCGCGCAGGGCGTCGACGACCTGATCCTGCTCCGCCTCCGTCATCGCCGCGTAGAGCGGCAGCAGGATCGCGTGGTCGCGCGCCCGCTCGGATTCGGGCAGCGCGAACCGCCGCGGCGCCTCCGCGTAGGGCGGCTCCAGATGCGCGCACATGATGCCCCGGCGGGTGGCGATGCCGCGGTCGAGCATCGCCTGCATCACCGCCTGCTGGTCCGCGCCGTCCGGGAGGCGGACGCAGTAGCTCTGCCAGTTGCTGCGCAGCCCCATCGGCTCGGGCGGCGGCGTCACCCCGGGCAGGTCGGCCAGCCGCGCGCGGTAGCCGTCGGCGAGGGCGCGGCGCCGGGCGATCAGGTCGGGCAGCCGCTTCAGCTGCTCCCGGCCGATGGCCGCCTGCACGTCCGTCATGCGGTAGTTGAAGCCCGCGATGGAATACTCCTCGACCACGACCCGGGCGCTGCCGTGGCGGGCGATGTCCGAGACGCTCATCCCGTGCTGGCGCAGCAGCCGGAAGGTCCGGTCCCAGTCGGGATTGGCGGTGGTGATCATGCCGCCGTCGCCGGTGGTCAGCACCTTGCGCGGGTGGAACGAGAAGCAGGCGATGTCGCCGGCCGGGCTGCCGACCGGCCGCCAGACGTCGCCCTGGAGCCGCTCGGAGCCGATCGCGCAGGCCGCGTCCTCGATCACCGGGATGCCGGACCGGCGCCCGATCGCCACGATCGCCTCCAGGTCGCAGGGCATGCCCATCTGGTGGACGCAGACGATCGCCTTCGTCCTCTCGGTGATCGCCGCCGCGGCGGCGTCCGGGGCCATGTTGAAGGTCGCCGGGTCGATGTCGACGAAGATCGGCGTGGCCCCGCACTGGGCGATGGCGTTGGCGGTGGCGATGAAGCTGTGGCTCACCGTCACCACCTCGTCGCCGGGGCCGACCCCGACGGCGAGGAGCGCGAGATGCAGCGCGGTCGTGCAGTTCGAGACCGCGCAGGCGTGGGGCGCGCCGACGGTCGCGGCGAACTCCGCCTCGAAGGCCGCGACCTGCGGCCCCTGGGTCAGCCATCCGGAGCGGACGACGGCGGCGGCGGCCTCGGCCTCGGGTCCGCCGACTTCGGGCTTGGCGATCGGGATCATGCCATCGCCCGCCGCAGGTGCTCGGAGCGGGACTCGTCCTGCCACCAGGCGACGAGGTCGGCGAGGCCCTCGGCGGCCCCGATCTTCGCCTCGAAGCCGATCAGCTCCTTGGCGAGGCGCGTGTCGCAGAGGCGCCGGGGCACCGGGTTCACCGCCCGCTCGGCCTCGTGGATCAGCGGCGTGCCGTCCCGGCCCATGATCCGGGTGAGGTGGCCGGCGAGGTCGACCAACGAGGTCTCGACGCCGGTGCCGACGTTGAGCACCACGTCGGTGGCCGGCGAGATCGCCGACAGGATGTTGGCCCGGGCGATGTCGCGGACGTGGACGAGGTCCATGGTCTGCAGGCCGTCGCCGAAGACGATCGGCGACTGGCCCTCGGCCAGGCGCTGCATCCAGCGAACCATGACCTCGGTGTAGCGGCCGGTCAGGTCCATCCGCGGGCCGTAGGCGTTGAAGTACCGGAGCGCGACGTAGTCGAGCCCATGCATCTCGTTGAACGAGCGCAGCAGGCCCTCGCCGAAGGACTTGGCGGCGCCGTACAGGGTCCGGTTGTCGTAAGGGTGGTGCTTCTCGGTCGTCGGGAAGACTTCCGCCATCCCGTACACGGAGGCCGAGGAGGCCATCACCACCTTGGCGACGCCGGCCTCGACGCAGCTCTCCAGCAGGTTGAAGGTCGCGGCGGCCATCACCTCGAAGGCGTGGCGCGGCTCCGCGGCGCACTGCGTGATCCGGAGGGCCGCCTGGTGAAACACCACGTCGGTGCCCTTGATCAGCGTGTCCATCAGGGCGCGGTCGCGGATGTCGCCCTGGACGAGGCGGACGCGGCCGGAGCCGAGGGCGTCCCCGAGATTCTCGGGGCGGCCGCGGATCATGTTGTCGATGGCCACGATCTCGTCGCAGCCAGCCTCGACCAGCAGGTCGATGATGTGGGAGCCGATGAAGCCCGATCCGCCGGTGACCAGGATCCGGGCCCCGCGCAGGTCGCCGCTGAACCGGCTCCCCTTGGTGACCTCACGCAGCTTGGGCATCGGCGACCTCGCAGTAGCTGGCGACGGCCCGGCAGACGGTGTCGATCTGCGCGGACGTCATCTCGGGGAACATCGGGAGGGACAGGGTCCGGGCGGCCAGCCGCTCGGTGACCGGCAGGCGGCCGGCGCCGTCGTCGAGGTGGCTGTAGGCGGGCTGCCAGTGGACCGGGACGGGGTAGTGGATGCCGGTGGCGATGCCGGCCGCGTTGAGGTACTGGCGCAGCCCCTCGCGGTCCGCCGTCGACACGGCGTAGACGTGGAACACGTGGTCGAGCCCGGCGGGGGCCGGCAGCTCCAGGCCGAGTCCGGCGAGCCGGGCGCCGTACTCCGCCGCCACCGCCTGGCGGGCGCGGGTCCAGGCCTCGAGATGCGGGAGCTTGACCCCCAGCACCGCGCCCTGGACGCCGTCCATGCGCAGGTTGAAGCCGTGGCGGACGTGGTTGTACTTGCCCTGCTGACCCCAGTCGCGCAGGCAGCGGGCCGCCGCGGCGAGGTCGTCCCGGTCCGTGACGATGGCGCCGCCCTCGCCGTAGGCCCCGAGATTCTTGCCGGGATAGAAGCTGAAGCAGCCGAGATCCCCGATCGTGCCGGCCTTGCGCCCGCCGCGCTCGGCGAGGTGCGCCTGGGCGGCGTCCTCGACGAGGGCGATCCCGTGGCGGCGGGCGATGGCGCCGAGCGCGTCGAGATCGGCCATCCGGCCGTGGAGGTGCACCGGCAGGATCGCCTTGGTGCGGGGCGTGATCGCCGCCTCGACCAGGGCCGGGTCCATGGTCCAGTTCACCGGGTCGATATCGACCAGGACCGGGGTGGCGCCGGCGTACAGCACCGCCGCCACCGTCGCCACGAAGGTCGACGAGACCGTGATCACCTCGTCGCCCGAACCGATGTCGAGGGCGAGCAGGGCGAGGTGCAGCGCGGCGGTGCCGCTGCTGACGGCGACCGCGTGGCGGGCGCCGCAGGCCTCGGCGAAGGCCGCCTCGAAGGCGCTGACCGCCGGGCCGAGGACGAAGTCGCCGCTGCGCAGGACGTTGAGGACCGCGGTCTCGACGTCGCCGCCGATCGCGGCGTACTGCGCCTTGAGGTCGAGGAAGGGGATCACGAGGCCCTCGCAAGTGGCATGAGGTCGATGGGGGTGCCGTTCTGGCGCAGGGAGCGCATGGCGGCCTCGAGCATCTCGACGACGCGCAGGCCGCTGTGGCCGTCGGTCATGGGCGCGGTGCCGTTCTCGATGGAATCGGCGAAGTGCTCGATCTCGACGATCAGCGCCTCGCGGAAGGACAGGTGCGGCGACCACATGTCCCCGGTCCGGTAGGAGACCATCAGCTCGGTGATGTCGTCCGTGCCGCCGCCGACGGTGACGCCGCGGTCGTAGACCTTGACCTTCTCGATCGGGTCGAGGTCGTTGTAGACGATCATCTTCTTGCTGCCGCCGATCAGCGTCTGCCGCACCTTCACGGGCGCGAGCCAGTTGACGTTGATCTGCGCGACGACGCCGCGCGGGTAGAAGACGGTCAGGTGGGCCATGTTCTCGGGGCGGCCGCTGAAATGGCCGGTGCCGCTCGCCGAGATCGCCACCGGGGCGAGGTCCAGGATGTGGTCGAGGATGGCGAGGTCGTGGACCGCCAGGTCCCAGATCACGTTCACGTCGCGCTGGAACAGGCCGAGATTCACCCGGGTCGAGTCGTAGTAGAACACGTCGCCGATCGCGTCGGTCGTGACGAGCTCGTGGATCTTCTCGACCGCGCCCGTGTAGACGAAGGTGTGGTCGACCATCAGCGTCAGGTTGCGCTTGGCCGCCTCCTCGATCAGCAGCCGGGCCTCGAAGGCCGAGGGCGTGATCGGCTTCTCGATGAAGACGTGCTTGCCGGCCCGCAGCGCGTGGATGGCGATCTCGAAATGCGAGCTCACCGGCGTCGCCACCATGACGGCGTCGATCGCGGGATCGGCCACGAGGTCGCGCCAGTCCTGATGGAGCTGCACGGCGGGGTAGCGCTTGCCGGCCCGGGCGAGCGCGGCGGGCGACTGGTCGGCGATGGCCACCAGCTGGCAGCGCTCGCTCTCCGAGGTGCACCGGGCGAGGTTCGGCCCCCAGTAGCCGTATCCGACGATACCGATCGAGATCATGACTGCGTTCCCCTCAAGCAACCTGCAGAGGCTCGGCCGGCTCGGGCCGCGGCGACTGGACGGATCGGGCGCGCGCGGCGCTCTCGGCGCGCTTGGTGCGCGTGTCGCCGACGACCCGCGCGGGGCATCCGGCGACGATGGCGAAGGCCGGGACGTCCCGGGTCACGACGGCACCGGCGCCGACCAGGGCGCCCTCGCCGATGGTGATCCCCGCCACGATGGTGGCGTTGGAGCCGATGGAGGCGCGGGCCTCGACCACGGTCTCGACGAGCTCCCACTCGCCGTCCCGCTTCAGGCTCCCGTCCGCGTTGGTGGCTTCCGGGTAGAGCTCGTTGGTGAAGACCACGCCGTGGCCGACGAACACCTCGGCCCCGATCGAGACGCCCGCGCAGATGAAGCTGTGCGAGGAGATCTTGCAGCGCGGGCCGATCCGGCTGCCGCGCTGGATCTCGACGAAGGGGCCGATGCGCGAACCGCTTTCGATCCGACATCCATAAATATTGACTAGATCCGGGTAGAAGATACCCACATCCGGTCCAATATCCGCATCGGTAATCGGCATACCCGCCGCTCCTTCCGCCGAACTTCTGTGCGTCAAAACTGCACAGAGCCGCGGACGGACGGGAACCCAGGCTTTCGATGCGGTTCGTCCGTCGAAAGGCGAACGGCGCCCATCCGGGGTGGCCCCTCCCGGCCCCGGCGCGCCCTTCGGGTCACGGGGCCTACGCCGAAAGGCGAAGCCCCCGCCCCGGCATGGATGCGCGCGCCCGCCATTTGGAGGAGTCCCGGCTGGCTCGGCCGTTACGCATCATGCCGTCTCAGCCCTCATGAGCCCGTGAGGCCGGCGCGCGGTCCTGCCGCTCGATCGCCGCGCCCGGGCTCCGGGGGCGAGCCAAGGGGACGATGCGTGTCGAAGACGTCTACGAAGACCGCGGCCAACCGCGCCACCACCCGCGCCGCCCGCGCCGGACTCGCGGCGTGCCTGCTCGCCCTGTCGGCGCTGCCGGCGGCCGCGGAGTACCGCATCGGCCCCGGCGACACGATCGAGGTCACGGCCCTCAGCATCCCCAGCTTCAAGCAGGAGGCGACGGTCTCCACCGACGGCACCGTGATGGTCCCGCTGCTCGGGGACGTGCCGGCCGCCGGGCTGACCGTCGCGGAGCTGCGCCAGAGCCTGCAGAAGTCGCTGCCCGCCAAGGCGGTGCGGCAGCGCAACTCCGAGGGCAAGGAGTCGATCGCCGTGCTCGAGCCCGACGAGATCGGGGTACGGATCTCGAAGTACCAGCCGGTCTACCTGAGCGGCGACGTGACCAAGCAGGGCGAGCACCCGTTCCACCCGGGCATGACCGTGCGGCAGGCGATCGCCCTCGCGGGCGGCTACAACCTCCTGCGGTTCAGGATGGAGAACCCGGTCGTCGAGACGGCGAATCTGCGCGCCGAGTACGACAGCACCTGGGCGAGCATCCAGCGGGAATCCGCCACGATCTGGCGCCTGAAGGCGATCGTCGCCGCGTCGCGGGGCGACAAGTCCGCGCCGCCGCCGGACGCCGCTCCGGGCAGCCGCGCGACTCCCGCGCAGAAGCTCGCCGAGCAGCAGCTCCGGGTGCAGATGACCGACATCGCCAAGGAGAAGGACCACCTGCAGCGCTCCCTCGCCCGGACGCAGACGCAGTTCGCCAGCCTCAGCGAGCAGCAGAGCAAGGAGAAGGAGGGCGTCACCGCCGACGCCGAGGAGTACGACACGGTGCGCGCGCTGTTCCAGCGCGGCGCGGTGGTCACGACGCGCCTGACCGACGCGCGCCGCGCGGTCCTGCTCTCCTCGACCCGCGCCCTGCAGACGACGGTCCAGCTCACCCAGCTCGAGCGCGACAAGAGCGAGGTCGGCCGCAAGCTCGAGCGGGTCGACGACGTGCAGGCCATGGACGCCCTGGAGAAGCTCCAGGTCGCGGAGAACAACCTGGCGACGTTCCGGTCGCGCCTGAACAGCATCAACGACAAGCTGGTCTACACCGGCGCCCTCCGGGCCCAGCTCCTGTCCGGAAGCCGCGCGCGGGCGACGATCGCGGTCTTCCGGCAGAGCGGTCCGGCCAAGACGCAGATCGACGCCGCCGAGGACACGGAACTCCTGCCGGGCGACGTCGTGGAGATCGCGCTCAGGCCGGATCCCGCCATGCGGGGCGTCGGCGACGGGGCCGGCCAGAACTGACCCACCCGCCCCGGCTCGACGCGCCCATCGGGCCGAGTCGGCGTCCCCCTGACGGAGAGCGCCCCGAGGCGGTGACCGCCGCGGTGAGGAGAGAGCCATGAACCGACACTCGACCAGCGCGTCCTTCCTGCCGATCGGCGCGACCCGCCCCGGCGGGACCGGAGCCTGGCGCGGCCAGCACTTCTCGCCCGAGACGGAGGCCCAGGTCTCGATCCTGACCATCGCGCGCCAGAACTGGCGGTCGATCCTGGCCCTGGCCGCCGTCGGGCTGGTCTGCGCCGGGATCTACGTCGCGACCGCGCCGGCCATCTTCACGGCCCGGGCTCGCGTCTACATCGAGAGCCGCTCCAGCCCGGTGACGGCCCGCGACACGCCCAATGCCGGGACCCCGCTCGAGATCGCCGAGGTCGAGAGCCAGGTCGAGTACATCCGCTCGGAGAAGATCGCGCTCGCCGCCGTGCACAGGCTCGACGCGTCGGCCCTGCAGGATCTGGCGGTGCCGACGCACCCGCTCTTCGCGAAGGTCCGGGAGTTCGTGAAGGCCGCCAAGGCGCTTCCCCTCCGGCTGATCGGCGCCGAACGCCCGGTCCTGGACCCCGCCCCCGTCAGCCCGGACCTGCGTCAGGCGCGGACGCTGCGCGAGAACGTCGAGGCCAGCCGCATCGGCGCCGCCTACGTCATCGAGGTCGGCTACAGCGCCGACAATCCCGCCACGGCGGCTTCCGTCGCGAACGCGGTGGCCGAGGCCTATGTCAGCACCGAGCTGGAGAACCGGGCCCAGGTCTGGAAGGTCGCCGGCGAGTGGATGCTGCCGCGCCTGAAGGAACTCCAGCAGCGCGCCAGCCAGGCCTCGCGCGAGGCCCAGACCTACAAGGCCGAGCACACCATCATCGACCTGGGCAAGCGCGGCCTCGTGGGCGAGCAGCAGGTGGAGGAACTCAACACCGCCGTGGCGGCCGCCCGGTCCAAGACCGTCGATGCCCGCGCGGTGCGCGACCAGATCCGCGGTCTGCTCGATTCCGACATCGCCGATCCGGGGATCACCGAGGCCTTCAAGGACAGCGTGATCATCCAGCTGCGCCGGCAATATGTCGACCTCGTCCAGCGCGCCGACGACCTGAAGCGCCGCCTCGGCCCCGACCACGAGGCGGTCCAGGCGATCCAGCGGGACATCCAGGCGGCCAAGCAGTCGCTGCGCACCGAGCTCGAGCGCCTCGCCGTGTCCCTCGACCACGATTACGAGGTCGCCAAGGCGCGCGAGGACAGCATGACGGCGGCCTTCGACGCCCTGATCTCGAAGACGCTGATCATGAGCAACGCCCGAGTCAAGGCGAAGGAGCTCGACCGCACCGCCGAGACCTACGACCAGATCTACACGAACCTGCTCCAGCGCTACATCGACGCCGTCAACCAGCAATCCTATCCGCAGCCCTCCGCCCACGTGATCACGCCCGCGACCGTGCCGGAAGCCCCGAGCGCGCCCCGCGGCAGCCTGATCATGCTGCTCGGTCTCCTGGTCGGCACCGGGTTCGGCGTGAGCGGCGCCTTCGCGCGGCACTGGTTCGACCGGACGATCCGCACGCCCCGGCAGCTGACCGGCCACGGCCTGACCTGCCTCGCCGCCCTCCCCGAGCTGCGGCGCGAGCCCGGCTTCCGGGCGGCACTGGCGCTGGCGCAGGCCCATGCCAACGAGGCGCAGCGCCCGGCCAGCGTCGAGGCGTTCCGGGCGAGCGCCGTGCGGTTCATGCCGCAATCGGTGTTCGTCGAGCGCCTGCACAGCCTGAAGGCCCACGTCCTGGGCAGCGACCGCCGCGGCCCGGTCTTCGCGATCGGCGTCACCTCGGTGGGGGCGGGCGCGGGCAAGACCCTGTTCGCGAGCAATTTCGGCCAGCTCCTCGCCCGCGCCCGGTCGAGCTCCGGCCGGGTGCTGATGATCGACGCCGACGTGCGGCAGGCGACGCTCTCGCGGCTCAGCCAGGCCACCGAGCAGCGCGGCCTCCTCGACGTGCTCGCCGGCCGCTGCTGCGCCACCGAGGCGGTCCGCCCCCAGCCCGGCGAAGTCCGCCTGCTCGCCTGCGGCAACCGTCACCCGAACGATCCCCATTTCAGCGATCTGATGACCCCGGAGGGCGTCGCGGCGGTTGTCGGGGACGGACGCTCCGCCCTCGACCGCGTCGTCGTCGACCTGCCGCCGGTGGACGAGCTCCCCACCCTGCGGCCGCTCCTCGACGGGCTCGACGGCCTGATCATCGTGGTCGAGGCGGGCCGGACGAGCATCGACGACGTCGCCGCCGCCGTGCACGATCTGGAGTCGAGCGGCAGCACCGTGCTGGGCATCGTGCTCAACAAGACCAATGACGGGCCGGCGGTCCGGCGCGGCGGCTTCCGCAGCGCGCTGACCCGCTGGGCCACGGCCCGGCACAGCGCCCGCGGCGCCACCCGGGCGGCCTCGTGACCGGCCCNGTGACCGGCCCGCTCGCCGAGGGCCTCGACCCCGTGGCGGCCTTCGCGCCGGCCCCGGTCGCGCCGGCCCCGGCGCTCGGGGTCTCCGCGAACACCTCCGCGAACACCTCCGCGAGCACCTCAGCGGCCGCGCGCGGCCGCCGCGTCGCCTTCTTCGGACATGACAGGGCCGAGCCCACGGTCCGGAAGCGGATCGACGCCATCCGGGAAGCCGGGTGGTCGGTCATCGTGTACGCCTTCGAGCGGGACCGCCCGGGCGGGGTGCCGGCCGAGGCTCCGGTGGCGGACGACATCGTCCCGCTCGGCCTGACCGTCGACCGCAACTACGCCCGCCGCCTGCCGCGCCTCGCCGTCGGCATCGTGCGGGCGCTGCGCCGCCGGCGCGACCTGCGCGCGGCGGACGTGATCTACGTGCGCAACCTCGACATGGCCCTCGTGGCCTGGACCTCGGCGCGCCTCGCCGGGAGCCGGGCGCGCCTCGTCTACGAGGTGCTCGACATCCAGCGGCTGATGGTCCGGCCGGACGCTCCGGGGCGGGTCGCCCGCGCGATCGAGCGCTGGCTCCTCGGCCGGAGCGACCTCCTCGTCGTCAGCGCCCCGGACTTCATCGACCGGTATTTCCGGCCCGTCCAGGGCTTCGCCGGCGCGTGGCACCTGCTCGAGAACAAGGTCATGGGCCACCGGCTCGGGGAGGTGGCGACCCGGCTCGACCGCACCCGGACCGCGGAGCCGCCCTGGGTGATCGGCTGGTTCGGGACCCTGCGCTGCCGCCGGAGCCTGACGATTCTGGCCGCCATCGCCGACGCCCTCGGCGACTCGGTGCGGATCGTCCTGGCCGGGCGCCTCTCCGAGGAGGACATCTCACCGCGCACCCTGGCGGACACGCTGGACGGCCGCGCGAACATGTCGTTCCGCGGTCCTTACGCGAATCCCCGAGATCTTCCGGAGATTTACAGCGGGATCCACTTCAGTTGGGCAGTCGATTACCTCGATGACGGACTGAATTCGGACTGGCTCCTGCCGAACCGGCTCTATGAGGGCGGCCTGTGCGGCGCCCTGACGCTCGCGCGCGCCTCGACCGCCACGGGACGCTACACCGTGGCGGAGCGCCTGGGCTGGGCGTTTCCCGAGCCGCTCGCGGAATCGGTGACGGCGTTCCTGCGGACGCTGACGCCGGCGGCCTACGCGGAGCGACATGCCGGCCTGCTCGACCGCGACCTCGCCACGTTCGTCGATGTCGACGGCATGCGCGATCTCCTGCTCCGGCTGGACTAGCCCCTCGCCTCCGCGGCGGGTGCGGAGGCCGCGACGGACCCGCCGGTGATTCGCCCGCCGTGCGGGACGGCGCACCGGGCGCCTCTCCTCCCCCCGGCGGGTGCCGTTCGGTACAGCACCGCACCAACGAAATCAGTACTCGGACCCCAAAATGGTAAAAGGCCGTGTCCGCGCGTCGCCTTCTAGCGTCAGCCGCGTAATGTCACCCTGCACCTCTCGAATACTCTCTCCCCGAATACCTAAATCCCATCCAGGCCACCGAATTGCGGCCGAACCTTCAGCAAGACACCTTGGCAATAAGCGGCGGCAAACAGGACGACGTTTCCATATTCCTAAATCCGGACTTTGAGCGACTACATTCGGAAAGATCTTGAATCAATCCACCGACGGGCCGCGACTGACCTTGCGAATGCATCCCTCCATCAGCATCGCATCGCGCAATCAAACAAATTACCGTGTACGTACGTAGTGCGCGATGATTGTATTTAGCCCTGCAATTTAAGCGTTTAGATTCAGATAGGGTATTTACAGACGATTTTACGAAAGCTAGCATTGTATCCGTGGTCATCGGCAATCGCCTCAAGGCGACCGACGCCACCGCGTATCTCAGTGTCACGCCGTCGGCGAGCGCATTGGGTATCCCGTCATCGCTGACATTCGGCTTCCTTCGAAAGGAGGTAATTCTCTATGGCCAGTCTTGGTACTCGAGACGCGCTCACCGTCGTTGAGCGGGACACGGCCGAAAGCCGCGGCGGCTTTTCGGGTGCACATGCCGGAGACAACCCGGTCGTCGTCGAGCAACGGGACCAGTCCCGGGGCCGCTCCAGCCGCATCGTCATCATCGATCGACGGCAACTCGTCGGCCGATGCCTCGCCGCCTCTCTCAGTGAGGCCGACCGGCAGACTTCGTTCGAAGTCTTCGCGGACATCGAATCGTGGAAGCGGCAGAAGCCGTTCGTCCCGGCGAGCGTGGTCGTGCTCTGCCGGCCGGACGGCAACCTGACCGAGACCGAGTGGACCGAGATCACGCGGGAACTGGCGTTCCTGCAGGGCGAGGCCGGCGCTCCGCCGGTGGCCGTCATCTCGGACGGCGAGAATCTCGACCAGATCGTGCGGATCATCAAGCTCGGCGTCAAAGGCTACATCCCGACGACGACCTCCGTCGACATCGCCCTGCAGGCCCTCCAGCTCGTGCAGGCCGGCGGCGTCTACATCCCGGCCGAGTGCCTCCTGCCCCTGCTGGCCAACATCAAGGTGGACGAGCCGGTCGAGGCCGGGGACGAAGACATCTTCTCGCCGCGGCAGCTCTGCGTGGCGCGGGCACTCCGCAAGGGGACGCCGAACAAGATCATCGCGTACGAACTCAACATGTGCGAGAGCACCGTGAAGGTTCACGTCCGCAACATCATGAAGAAGCTTAAGGCCAAGAACCGGACCGAGGTCGCCTACCTGACCAACAAGTACTTCCTCCGGGAAGATTCGAGCCTGGCGGGCGTGAAGGCCCCGGCGGCCTGATCGCTCCGGCGTCGGCCCCGCCGCGGCGGGGCCGCCCTGGCAGAACCTCGTTCCGGCGCGGCCGGACGGAGCTTCGGGGTCTCCTCTCGGACCGCCTGTTCGGGCGGCCCGGGAGGGGACCCGTTTTTCGTCGGACACGCCGCGAGGCGGCGGACCGCCCGCATGGCGGCGCGGACTGCGCCGCCGGACAGGCCCGCGGACCGGATCCGATCCGGACCGGACCGGTCGTGCGAAGGATCGCCGGGCCGCGCCTCAGGCGGTCGCGGCGGCGGCGTCCGCAGCCGACAGGATCTCGGCCCCGTCCCCGGGCTCGGCCGGGCGGCCGACGCTGGTGTAGGCGAAGCCGTGAGCCCGGACGTCGCCGGCCCGGTAAACGTTGCGGAGATCCACGAGGACCGGTCGCTGCATGGCCGCCCGCAGCCGGTCGAGATCGAGCGCCCGGAAGGCGTTCCATTCGGTGACGATCACCACGGCGTCGGCGCCCTCGGCACAGTGATAGGCATCCTCCGCGAAGGCGACGCCGGGCATGAGCGGCCGCGCCTGCTCCATGCCCTCCGGATCGTAGGCGCGGACCACGGCGCCGGCATCCTGCAGGCCGGCCACGATCGCCAGCGAGGGCGCGTCGCGCATGTCGTCGGTGTTCGGCTTGAAGGTCAGCCCGAGCAGCGCCACCGTCCTGCCCCGCACCGAGCCGCCGCAGGCCCTGATCACCTTGCGCGCCATGGCGCGCTTCCGCTGGTCGTTGACCGCCACCACCGTCTCGACCAGCCGCAGCGGCGTGCCGGCATCCTGGGCGGTCTTGACCAGCGCCAGCGTGTCCTTGGGGAAGCACGAGCCGCCGTAGCCCGGCCCGGCATGCAGGAACTTCGACCCGATCCGGTTGTCCTCAGGCTCAGGTACTTGCGGTCCATCACGTCGAGCCCGGCCCCGTCCACGTCGAGCAGCTGCAGCGCCCGGTCGGCGATCGCCCGCGTCACCGTCTCGGCCTCCGCCACCACCGCGAAGTCCCGCACCCGCCGCAGGCCCTGATCACCTTGCGCGCCATGGCGCGCTTCCGCTGGTCGTTGACCGCCACCACCGTCTCGACCAGCCGCAGCGGCGTGCCGGCATCCTGGGCGGTCTTGACCAGCGCCAGCGTGTCCTTGGGGAAGCACGAGCCGCCGTAGCCCGGCCCGGCATGCAGGAACTTCGACCCGATCCGGTTGTCCAGGCCGATGCCCCGCGCCACCGCCTGCACGTCCGCGCCCACCGCCTCGCACAGGTCCGCGACCTCGTTGATGAACGTGATCTTGGCCGCCAGGAACGCGTTCGCCGCGTACTTGGTCAGCTCGGCCGTCCGGCGGCTCATCGCCACGATCGGCGCCTGGTTCAGGTAGAGCGGCCGGTAGATCTGCTCCATGACCGCCGCGGCCCGCGGCTCGTCGGTGCCGACGACGATGCGGTCGGGGCGCTTGAAGTCGGCGATGGCGGCGCCCTCGCGCAGGAATTCGGGGTTCGACACGACCGCGAACTGCGCCTCGGGATTGGTCTCGCGGATGATGCGCTCGACCTCGTCGCCGGTGCCCACCGGCACGGTCGACTTGGTGACCACCACGGTGAAGCCGCGCAGCGCGCGCGCGATGCTCCGGGCGGCCGCGTAGACGAAGCTCAGGTCGGCGAAGCCGTCGCCGCGGCGGGAGGGCGTGCCCACCGCGATGAACACGGCGTCGGCCTGCCCGACCGCCGCCTCCAGATCGGTGATGAAGGACAGGCGATCCTGGCGGACGTTCTCGGCGACGAGGACGTCGAGGCCCGGCTCATAGATCGGCATGCGGCCGGCATTCAGCGCGTCGATCCGGCCGCGGTTGCTGTCGACGCACACGACCGTGTGGCCGAAATCCGCAAGGCACGCGCCGGAGACCAGACCGACATAGCCCGATCCGACCATCGTGATGTTCATGGATCCCTCGCCGCGAGCGCACCGACGCTCGGGTCTACGGCGGGCCGACGGGGCCACCAACATCATATCTTAGGCGTACGCCACTCTGCCGATCCGGCGTAGCGGGGCGATTCGGCCCGGCCGGTCCGAACCCGGCGCGGCCCGACCCGCACCCGCGACCGGGCCGCGCCCGACATCGCCATCCGGCCATCGCGGCGGCGGGACGGCTACGCCCTTCGGCGTATCCGGGGCCGCGGGTCGACGATCCTGCGAACATTTCCCCGGCGCATCACCCGAATTGTCAAAGACAGGCTGCTTTTTCCCGACCGCTTCGTCCGGGAACGCGGACGGCTGAGATGCTAGCCTCGATCTATAGAACTGAACTCCCCGAAGAGTTCCGGCGGAGGAGAACACTGTTGGCGGCGCGTTTCTACTTCGAGATCGCAAATGCCGAGGAGACGATCCACGACCTGGTGGGGGTGGAGGCTGCCGGCCTCGAGGAAGCCCTGCTCGAGGCGCGCAGCGTGATCGCCGAGATGGCCGACGAGATTACGGGAAATGGCCGGGAGCCGCCCTGGACTCTCCTCGTGCGCAACGAGGACGGCTGGCTGGTCGGCCGGCTGCCCATCCGGAAGTGACGGCCGGCGCCGCGCGGCCAGCCGCGGGTCGCGGCCGTTAAGGTATCGTTAACGGATCGTCCGGAGGATCGGGTCAGCCCTCGAACCGTGGCAGCCATGGCCGGAATGCCCCTCTCCCAGAACGTCCCGCAGGCTGCTCGGCAGGCGGATGCGATGGCTGCCCAGATGGCGCTGGCCGCCCACGCCCTGCGGGTGCGCGGCGATGCCGGGACCGCGGAAGCGCTCCTCGCGATGGCGCGGCACAACCGGATCCTCGGGCTCAAGCTGCGGATCGAGCAGGGTCTGGCGTCGCGCGGGGATCGCGCCGAGCGTCACGCCAGCGCCGGCCGGTAGCGGCTCCGTCGCCGACGAGGCGGGACGGGCCGCGCGACGGATGGTCCGGACGGACTCGGCCGGCCGACGATCCGCCATCTGCCCGCGCCGGGGCCGCCCTCGCGGGCGCGGGCCGATCCCGGCGCGCGGGATCCCTCTCACCGCCGCCGCGGTCGCGCGGCGCGGCCGCGATCCGGCCGGGCCGCCGACCTGCACAACGGGCCGGACCTTCGGCCGGGCGGCGGGCCTGCCGGTGGCCGCCCGAATGCAGGACGGCGTCCACATCGTCGATAGGGCGTGTCGGTTGGCGCCGAACGCGGCGCGTGATAGAGTAATCAAATAACCTCCGACAGGAAATTCAGTCGTCGTGTCGACCCCGGACGCCGGACATTCTGAGGTCAGCACGACCCTGGCGCTGGACATGGTGGGGCGCGCCTATCTGGCCCTCGCGCTGCTCTACGAGACGGCCCATCCGGGCGAGTTCGGCGGCGTTCAGCAGAAGATCCGCACGTTCGTCGAGGACAATTTCCGCATCATCCAGGAAACAAGCCGCAACGAGAGCATGACAACCGGCACGGTCGACGGCGCCTTTCAACTTGTGAACAGCGTCCTCTCCGAGGTCGAGAACAAGATCGCCACAATGATCCGCCCGACGCGACAGATGCGCGGCTAGACGATACCTTGAACTGACGCCCTCTACTCAGCGACTGTTGCAGTCGAGCCATGGCCGCCGATAAACGGCCCCGCGCCATAGGGGAGCGAAAATTGCACTGCCTCCCAACATCGACAGTCTTCGGCGGGCATGTTACCCGGCGAGAGGGGCAGCAATAAATTATCAAGCACGATGATGGGCAGTGACAATTGCGATCGGGGGGCCCGCAGTGCGGATGTCGCGCTCGAGGTTCTCGTCCGAGCCTATCACGCCCTCGCGGTGGTCTACGAGTTGTCCAGCCCCGGCGCCTACGCGGCGCTCCACGGCAAGATGATGCCCTATCTGCTGGACAGTTTCCGGCACGGCACGGCGCCGGACGCGGTCGATCCGGATCTGGACGCGACGTTCTCGACCGCCCTGGAACGGGTCCGCAGCGCGCTGGACGACGTCCGGTCCGACGTGGCGGCCGTGCGCACGCGCAAGGAGGAGCGCGACCGCTGAGCCGACGCGCCGGCTCAGCGCGCCGGCTCGAGGCGGTGCTCCGGCCCGAGGAGCAGGCGCGGACCGGTCTCCCGATCCGGCGCGGGAGCCGGCACGAGGCGCGCCAGCTTGGCGGCCAGGGTCACCGACAGGATGTGGCGCCACGCCAGGGGCGTGCCGAGCAGCTCCCGCAGGGCCGCCGCGTAGCCCTGGGCGCGCCGCCGGTCGAGGACGCGCCGGTGCTGCCAGCGCTTCGCCGTGGCGGCGCGGTGGGCCCTGAGGGCCGCGCGGGCCTCCGGGGCGAGACCCGGCCGGGCCAGCATGGCGTCGTCGAAGGCCAGCATCGCCCCGAGGTCGTCCGTCCGGTGCTGCGCGCTCAGCGAGTCCGACCGCTCGACCGCCACGTAGCCGCAGGGCGCCGTCACGGCGAACACCGCCCCGGCCGCCAGCGCCTCGACGTAGAGGGCGTAATCCTCCCCGAGCCGCAGCCGCGCGTCGTAGCGCAGCCCCTGCCGGTCCAGGAAACCCCGCCGCATGATCGGCTTCAGGAAGCCGAGTTCGCGCCGGAACGCGCCGGGGCGGGCGATGTTGCCGGTCACGAAGGCCGCGAGGGTGAGCCGCTGCGGCCGCCCGGGGCCGGTGACGAGGCCGGCGGCGGAGGCCGCCTCGCCACCGCGGACCATGACGATGTCGTCGGCGATCAGATCCCAGGTCCGGGGCGCGGACAGGAGACGGCCGAGCCTGCCGTCGAGGAAGTAGTCGTCGGCGTCGAGGATGCACAGCAGCGGGGCGGTCGCGGCCGCGATGGCCCGGTTCCGGGCCTCGGCGGGCCCGACATTCTCGGCGAGCCGGATCACCTGCAGGCGGCCCGAGCCGTCGTCGGCCGACGCGGCGGCCGCGCCGGTCCGGTCCGCGGAGGCATCGTCCACCACGATGACCTCGGCGACCTCCGGCTGCCGGAGCGCCGAGGCGATGGCGATCGCGATCGTGTCCGCGGCGTCCCGGGCCGCGACGATGACGCAGACCTCCGGGACGGGGGACGAGGCCTCTAAGCTGCGCACCGGACGACTCCGCGACTCTCCGGCCGATCCGCGCCGCGGCCGGCCCGCCGGCACGGTAGGGCGACCTCGGCGCGGCGCGCGAGATCGTCCGAAAGGAGGGGGCCGCCCTCGGGCCGGATCGTCCGAATGATCCCCGGCCGGCGGCGCCCCCGTCGCTACGATGCGCGCCGCCGCGATCCTGCGGTGACTGGTTGAGGACGTGCGCATGACGATCTGGTCCGGCCCGGGCCGCCACCTCTGCGTGGCGGCGACGCTTCTCCTGCAGGCCTACCCCGCGAGCGCGGGCGAGACCGCCACGCCGCCGGCGGCGGCCCCGGCCGCCGCTCCGGCCCCCGCTCCGGCCCTGCAGGGCGGCGCATCCTTCGTGGAACTCTTCAGCACCCTGAACGACCGCCGCTGGTACGTCTCGGACGGCTGGGTCAACGGCGACTGGCAGGGCTGCACGTGGTCGAAGCACCGCGCCCGGATCGCGACGCCCGGCGAACTCTCCCTGTCCCTGACGGACATCACCTATAAGGAGCGTCCCTTCAGCTGCGCTGAGATTCAGACCCGCGAGCGCTACGGCTACGGCACCTACGAGGTCCGGATGCGGGCCGGGACCGGGTCCGGCATGGTCTCGGCGTTCTTCACCTACAACGCCCCCGAGAACGGCGACCGCAGCACGAACGACGAGATCGACTTCGAGTGGCTCGGCAAGGACACCAGCAAGGTCCAGCTCAACTACTTCGTCGGCGGCGTCGGCGAACATGTCAGCCTCGACGCGCTCGGCTTCGACGCCGCGACCACCACCGCGGACTACGCCTTCGAGTGGCTGCCGGACCGCCTGCGCTGGTACGTCAACGGACGCCTGCTGCGCGAGGTGCGCGGCACGCCCGACCGCCCGATCCCCTCGCATCCGAGCAAGATCATGCTCAGCGTCTGGTCCGGACAGGGGCCGGATTTCGCGTCCTGGCTCGGACCGACGGAATATTCGGGGCAGCCGGTCACCGCGCTGGTCGAGCGGGTCGCGTTCACCCGGATGGGCGATCCGTGCGGCTTCAAGGGGTCGATCGCCTGCCGATAGCCGCGCCGGCGGGCGGGGAGCGCGCCGGACACCGCTTCGCGCACGGCCCCGCAGATCGCCTCTCCCATCGCCCCGGACACCGGAACCGAGACTGGGCGGGGCTAAATCTTGGCGGGGCTAAATCTTAACGTCTCCGCGGCAGGCTGGGCCCTCGAATGAGCCCGGAGCCACGCGATGCATTGGTCGAGCCTCGTCATCGCCGCGTACGCCGCCGGCTTCGTGGAGTTCTGGCGCCTCTGCCGCGAGGCACCCGCCGCCGAGGAGGATCCGGCCTGACGTGTCCGCGTCGCCGGGCCGTACCGGGCCCGGGCGGTTCACCGCTCGTTGGCGATGGGCCGCAGCAGGGCGCCGAGCAGGAAGGCCAGCTGCCCGCAGACCAGCAGCGCCGTGCCGCGCCGCAGGCAGGCGCCGGCACTCAGGTTGTAGACGAGGAGGCCGTAGCCGACCTCGGCCGCCACGATCGGGACGAAGACCAGCAGCCGCCAGACCGAGCCGAAGCGGCCCAGCATCACGCCGAGCAGGGCGTTGAGCATCATGCCCTTCATCGGCGCGCTCCGGGGCGGGCGCGGCGAGCGCGGCGCGGCCGCCCTGTCATGACCCTAGCGGCTGCCGCGCTGGCTCAGCACGGCCGGGACCGTCTTGAGCAGGATGGCGATGTCGCGGCCGAGGCTCCACTGGCTGGCATAGGCGCAATCCAGGGCGACGCGCTCGGCGTAGCCCGTGTCGCTGCGCCCGGAGACCTGCCACAGGCCGGTCAGCCCCGGCGGGACGGAGAAGCAGGCGGTGAAGTCGGCGCCGTAGCGCACGACCTCCGCCTGGACGATCGGCCGCGGTCCGACGAGGCTCATCTCGCCGCGCAGCACGTTCCAGAGCTGCGGCAGCTCGTCGAGGGAGGTCTTGCGCAGGACGTGGCCCAGCGCCGTCACGCGGGGATCGTGGGTGAGCTTGAAGGAGGCCTCCCACTCGGCCCGGGCCTCGGGATTCTCGGCGAAGTGCCGCGCCAGCACCGCGTCGCCGTCCGGAACCATGGTCCGGAACTTCAGGCATCCGAAGGGGCGCCCGTACCGGCCGAGGCGCCTGTGGCGGAAGATCGGCGACCGGCCGTCGCTCCCCCAGATCAGCAGGGCGATGAAGAGCAGCAGGGGCAGCAGCAGGAACAGCGCCGTCAGCGCGATGGTCGCGTCGAGGACGCGCTTCATCGCCCAGCTCACCCGGAGGCCGGGACCAGCCTGCCGCGGGGCCGGCAACGTCTTGACCAACGCCTCGTTCAGCGTCTCGACCATTTCCTGCGGCGTCGACGGCTCGATCGGCGTCGGGGTCCCAGCCGGGCGCAACATGTCGGCTCCTTGACTCGGGGCGAGACGGGGTCGGAACTTGCGGAGCGACGCGCGCACCCGGCCGGTTCGGCCAGCGTCGCCGCGGCCGGCTTCGGCGGCTCTCGGCCGGTCCGAAGGGGCGTCGAGCGCAGGCGGAACCCTTGCGACAACACTGGGCCCACGACAGGTTCGGCAACAAGACGGCCGCCGATCCATCAATGGAGGTAAGTCGTTGCTGGTCGTGCTGGTCTTCGCTGCGCTGATTGGAGGAGCGACCGGCTTCGCGGTGGCGCTCTCGCAGGGATTCCTGGTCGCGCTGCTGGCCGCCCAGGTCGCGGCGGCCGCCTCCGTCGGCCTCGTCGTCCTGCTCGCCCGGCGCCGCTGACGGCCCCGCCGGGCAGCAGGACCGCTTTCGGGGAGGTCCGCTCCCCCGATCGAGGTAGGATCCCCCGCGCGAGGCCCGGTCTAGGGTGGGGTATCCGGCCCTCCCGGCCGGATCCGGCCGCGCGGGCGCGCTCTGCCCCGACGCGGCGCGGCCGATCATCGGACGGGACGCGCCTTGGCCCCTTCAGAGCGCCGCATCATCGGGTTCGACGGTCTGCGGGCCCTGGCGTTCCTGATGGTCTTCGTCAGCCACAAGGCGCCGAGCCCGAGGACCGAAGCCCTCGGCACGACCGGCGTGTGGCTGTTCTTCGTCCTGAGCGGCTTCCTGATCGTCCGGATCCTCGCCGCCGCCCGCACCGCGGTGGAGGCGGGCGCGTCGACGCCGCTCGGCAGCCTCGGCCTGTTCTACCGGAACCGCGTCGCCCGGATCGTGCCGGTCTACTACGTCTTCCTGCTCGCGCTCTACACGGTCCGCCCCGGCGACCCGGCCAGTCTCGGCAACGACGCATTCAAGCTCGCGACGTGGTTCTACGTCACGAACTTCTACATCGAGCAGAACGGCTGGGGGACCGAACTCGGCCACCTCTGGAGTCTCGCCGTCGAGCAGCAATTCTACCTGCTGTTCGCGCCGGCGGCCCTGTTCCTGCCGCGGCGCCGTCTCGGGGCGCTGTGCGGGATCCTGGTCGGGGTCAGCGTCCTGACGCACGGCGCCCTGTGGTGGGCGGGCGCCGGGCCGAGAGCCTTCGACGTCGACACGCTGGTCAATCTCGGGCTGATCGCGCTGGGCGGACTCGCCGGCCTGCGCACGCGGCCGCTCCCGGCCTGGCTCGCCCGCGACGCCGCCCTCGTGGGCGTGCTGGTGCTGTTCGTGACCCTGCCGCTCGTGATCGCGCCGACCGGCTGGTGGCTGGTTCTCGGCCGTCTCAGCGGCGTCCTGGCGGCGCTGCTGCTGCTGCAGGTGATGCAGGCGCGGGACGGTCGCGCGGTCGCCCTGCTGGAGAACCCGGTGCTGCGCCGGATCGGCGTGATCAGCTACGCCGCCTACCTGTTCCACGTTCCGCTCCACGCGGAGCGGGTGCTGGGGCTCGTCGGCATCGATGTCGCCGGACCGCGCTCGGTCTCCATGGCGCTCGACCTGCTGCTGACGCTGCTGCTGGCTGAGATGTCGTGGCGGCTCCTGGAGCGGCCCGCCCGCCGGCTCCTGCGGGCCCCGCGCCGATCAGCCCGCGCTCCTCTCCCGCGGCGGCGGTCACCGACCCGGGCGCCCCGATTCAGCCCTTGATCGGCAGCCGGCCGACCACCGCTCCGGTGGCGTCGCGCACGACGAGCGTCCACGCGCCGTCCGGCCCCGCGGCCTCCAGTTCACCCGCCATTTCGTCGATCACGCTGCGGGCCTCCGCCAGCGCCTCGGCCAAGTCCTCGGCTTCCACGCCCTGCGCGTCGCGGATCGTCTCCTCGCCGTTCTCGATGTCGAAATAGAAGCGACTGGGCACTCATCTCCTCCCTGAATGCTGCCCTCGGGAGGGCCCTTGGATACTACCTACGTAGTTCGCCCACGTCCGACAATGCTCAGTAGGAGACATAAACCTTAACAAATATCAAAACTGTTTTCGGCAGTTGCGTTGCAATAATGCCGAGATTCCAGCCAAATAATCCATTATAGGTATCGCCGATCACCCTTCCGGCCGCGTCGGCAATGGCGACGCGCGGTGACGGGCCTCAGGGGCGTTCGACATGGCAGCCTCCGGCGATTCGGGCCTCGAAAAAGATTCTCCCGCCACGGCGGAGAGAAAACAAAAATTGCGCCTCCATGTCCGGACGATCCTGGCGAAGGGCCTGACCCTCCGGAATCCTCGTCCCGCCGGCGACACGCCCTCCGACACGCACTGAGAGCTGCCGGCCGTCGGCACCATCCCCCGCAATGGGAGGGGATGGCCGCCGCCCTACGCCCTTTGAGCGTCGTGCGCGCCGATGGCTTCCGGCCAAAATCGGGGGCGGTCTCGGAGGCCGCGCCCTGCGGCCCAGGAAGCGCGATGGCGGATCAACTCTTGTCCGATGCCCGGGGCACGTTCGTGGATGTCTCGTTCATCATGGCCGCGCACGACGCGGCGCCCTGGATCGAGACCGCCGTCCGGTCCGCCCTGGCCCAGACCGGGGTCGCCGTGGAGGTCGTGGCGGTCGACGACGGCTCGCGGGACGGGACAGCCTCCGCGCTGGCGCGCTTGGCGGAGGCCGATCCGCGCGTCCGCGTGATCCCCCTCGCCGGGGCCGGACCGGGTGCCCCCCGGGGCCCGTCGAGCGCCCGGAACGCGGCCCTGAACGCCGCGCGGGGCCGGTGGATCGCGATCCTCGACGCCGACGACCTGATCCTGCCCGACCGCACCCGGACCCTGCTCGACCTCGCCCTGGCGGCGGATGCCGACATCGTCGCCGACAACCCGATCCCGTTCACCGACATGTTCGACCCGCAGGGGCCGGGCATGCTGGAAGGGGGCCGGGAGCCGTACCTGTTCGAGATCGACCTCGCCAAGTACATCGCCTGCAACCAGCTGCTCAGCCGGGTGACCAAGCTCGGCTACCTCAAGCCCATGATGCGGGCCGAGATCCTGCGCCGGCACGGGATCCGGTACGACGAGGGCGTCCGGATCGGCGAGGATTTCCTGCTGTGCCTGGAAGCCCTCGCGGCCGGGGCGCGATTCGTGGTCACCACCTACGCGGGCTACGGCTATCGGCGCGGGCCGAGCTCCCTGTCGCACCGGCTGCGCCAGGCCGACATCGCGCGCCTCGACGCGGCCTTCGCGGCCCGGGCCGAGCACGGCCGCCTCGCGGAGGCCAGGGCGCGGTCCGCCGAGATCCGCCACGGCAGCCGCGCCTATCGCGACGGCCTCGCGACGACGCGGCGGATCGCCCAGGTCATCGAGGCGGCCCAGGCCGGGCGGTGGCTGGAGGGCGCGGCGCTGGCGCTCCGGCATCCCCGGACCTGGCGGTTCCTGGCCGCGACGCTGCTGGCGGCGGCCGGCAAGCGCCTGCGGCCCAGGCCGCACGCCCTCCCGATCGGACAGAGGTAAGACGATGCGCCTGTGCATCTGCATCTGCACCTGCGAGCGGCCGGTGGGGCTGGCGCGCCTGCTCAAGGCCCTGGACCAGCAGCGGCTCGGCAGCCTCGCCGAGACCGCCCTGCGCATCCTGATCATCGATAACGGGCGCAGCCGCGCCGCCGTCCCGGTGGTGGAGGCCTACCGGGCGACAGGCCGCTTCCCCGTCACCTACGCCCGGGAGGAGACCCGCGGCCTCGCCGCGGTCCGCAACCGCAGCCTCGCTGAGGCCTCCGCGACCGGCGCGGACTGGGTCGCGCTGATCGACGACGACGAGTTTCCCGACCGGGACTGGCTCCACAACCTGCTCGAGACCGCCCTCGCCTCGGGCGTCGCGGCCTGCATCGGGCCGGTCGTGCCGTTCTTCGACCGGGTTCCGCCCGCCTGGGCCGCCGCCGGAGGCTTCTTCGCCAAGCGCCTGCCGGTCCGCGACGGCTTCGTGGAGGACGGCTACACCGCCAACGCGCTCCTGGACCTGCGGGTGATCCGGGCGCTGGGCCTGTCCTTCGACATGCGCTTCAACACCCTCGGCGGCGAGGACACGTTCTTCTTCCGGTCCCTGCTGCTCGCCGGGCACCGGATCGCCTGGGCCGAGACGGCCCTGGTCTACGACAGCATCCCGACGCACCGGATGCGGGTGCGCTGGCTGCTGGCCCGCTGGTACCGCAGCGGCAGCGTCGAGGCCTATCTCGGCCGTCTCCGCCCGGAAACGGTGAGCGGCCGGCTCGCCAACGCGGGCCGCGGCTTCGCGCGCCTCGGCGGCGGCCTGCTGCGACTCGGGATCGCCGGCCTGTCGCTCAGGCCGGCGACCCTGATCGGCGGCGGCTACACGCTGTGCCGGGGCGCCGGGCTGCTCGCGGCCGTGATCGGCCTGAGCTACCGGGAGTACCACCCGTCGCGCTACCGCTAGCCGCGCCTACCGGGTCACGAACGCGACGCTGAGCGACGCCTTGGCGACGAGGCCCGGGCCCGCCAACGCGTCGCGGTAAGCGCGGTAGCGCCGGTCGAGGGCGTTCTGGACGACGAGATCCGCGGTGATCCGTTCGGTGGCCGCGTAGGTGGCGAAAAGGTCCACCAGCCCGTAGGCCCTGGTGGCCCGGCTCCGGGCGGCGGGCAGGTCGGAGCGGGCCTCCACCAGGGTCAGGCGCGTGCCCACGACCAGCCGGTCGGCGAGGAAGCGCAGGCCCAGCGTCGCGCCGATCCGGTCCGGCGGCACCGTGAGCAGGCTCTCGCGGCTGGCGCGGTCGCGGCCGTCGACATGGGTGGCGGCGAGCGACACGAAGCCCCTGCCCCAGTCGTAGACCCCCTCCAGCTCCGCGCCCGACAGGTCGGCCCGGGCGACGTTGCGGTACTGGTAGGATCGCGCCGGGATCACGCAGGGGAAGCGCCCGGGCCGGGCGGCGCAGATCGAGGCCGGGACGCCCGGAATCACCGGGACGTAGTAGGCGGGCCCGACGGCCTGCACGTCGATGAAGCCGTCGACCGCCGTGTCGAACACGGCGAGCTTGGCCCGCAGCGCGTCCTCCGGCCCCCGCACCCGGTCGGCGCGCAGGTTGGCGCCGCCCTCGACGGTGCGGGCCACCTCCGGCCGCAAGGCCGGGTTCGGCAGGATCGCGAAGGCCGGGAACGGGTGGATGCCCCGCATCAGCGTCTCGGTGATCGTCGGGGCGCGGTAGCCCTCGGCGTAGGTCCCGTAGATCTCGAGGCCGTCGAGCGGCGCGACGCCGACCGTGATCTTCGGCGAGATCCGCGCGCCGCTGGCGCGATAGGCCCCGCCGTCGAGCCGGTAGCCGTCGTGCCGGAGCGCGCCGACGATCCGAAGCCACGGCGCGGCGCGGATCTCGTCCTGGAGGAAGGCGCCGGCCAGCGCCCGTCGCCCCGACGGCGTGAAGGCCGCGCCGAAGCCGCCGGCCTGGTCGGCGGTCCGGACGCGATTCGCCACGCCGTCGCCGCCGAGCGTGAGCGCGTGCGCGACCGGACCGGTCTCGAACCGGGCGGTGTTGTGGGCGTCGAAGCCCGCGGTGGCGAGGTCGTAGGTCAGGCGGTCGCCGGCCCGGGTGCCGAGCCGGCCGTAGAGGCCCCGCGGAGAGTCCTGCAGGAAGGTCAGCGCGTCGCGGGTCGTGGTCGCGTAGCCGTCGAGGCTGAGATCGACGAGCGGCACGTCCGGCCGGGCGAACCGGTAGCCGAACGTGTAGGTGTCCGCCTGCACGGCGTTGGCGAACCGGGCCCCCGCGCCGGTATCGCCGCCGTTGACGAAGGCGAATCGCTGCAGCAGCGCCGTGGCGTGGAGCGCGTGACCCTCCGCCGGCCGGAGGGTGAGCTTGGCGATGCCCGCGTTCAGGTCGCTGCCGGTGTCGGGCACCGGCAGGCCGGCACCGTCGCGATAGGGCGCGGTGTCGCGGAAGACGAACTGCCCGAACAGGTCCGCGACGGTGCCGATGCGGGCGCCGAGCGCCGAGCTGTTCACGAAGCGCTGGCCGTTCGTGCCGAAGCCCTGCTTCTGCACGGAGCCGGCGCTTTCGCCGGGGGCCAGGATGTCGTCGATCGACCGGGTGCGGAACGCCGCGACGCCCCCGATGGCGCCGGAGCCGTAGACCGTCGCGGCCGGCCCGCGGGTGATGTCGACGCCGCCGACGAGCTCGGGATCGAGGTAGAACACGCCGTCGGCCCCGTGGCCCGAGACCTGGAAATCCTGCCGGGCGCCGTCGATCAGGACGTTCACCCGGCCGAAATCCTGCAGGCCGCGGATGTTGATCGCCTGCGCCGGGTCGTTCCGGTTCTCCTGGGTGGTCACGCCGGGCACGTCGCGCAGCACCTCGGACAGGCGCCCGGGCTGGAGACGGTCGAGCGCGGCCCGCGGGATCACGCTCGTGCCCGCCAGGGCGTCGACGGCCGGGACGGCGGTCTTCGTCGCGGTGACCGACAGGGTGTCGAGGCCGGTCTCGGGCTCGGCGCGCGCGGCCGGGCCGGCCTCCTCCGCCCCGGCACCCGGCAGGGTCGCCAGCGCGACGCCGAGGGCGACGAGCGCCCGGTGGAAAGTATAAGCCATGATGACAGCCGCCCGCGCACAGTCTTTCCCGAGAGCTGGCTGGCGTATGGCTGGCTTGCTGAAGCTTTTCTCACCGATCGCGACAGAGATGCGCAACAGGCGTTTCCGGGATTGCTGGCCCGCGCGCCGCGCAGGGCGCCGCCGCGCGGGCCGGACGCCCTCCGGGACCTGCCAAGTCCGGTCAGTCCCGCGCGGGACCGGACGCGTCGCGGTCCGCATCCCTGTGCGGCAGCAGGAAGGGCTGGCCGCCCGCGGGCACCCGGCCGACCGGCCAGCGGACGCCGAAGACCCCCGCGATCAGGTCGTCCGTCAGGACCTCGACCGGCCGCCCGCCGGCGACCAGCCGGCCCCGGTCGAGGACCAGCAGCCGGTCGGCATAGGCGGCCGCGAGGTTGAGGTCGTGGAGGATCGCCACGACGGCGACGCCGGTCGCCGCCAGCCCGGCCGCGGCGTCGAGCAGCGCGCCCTGGTGCCGGAGGTCGAGGCTCGCGGTCGGCTCGTCGAGGAACAGCACCTGCCGGTCCGCGACCGTGCGGCCGGCCTCCAGCTGGCAGAGCACGCGGGCGAACTGCACCCGCGCCTGCTCCCCGCCCGAGAGGGTCGGGTAGGCGCGGTCGGCGAGATGGGCCACGTCGGCCCGCGCGAGGGCGCGCGCCAGGATCGCCGACCGGTCGCGGGCGCCGAGGCCCCGGCCGATACCGTCGAGGCCGATCCGGGCGACCTCGGCCGCCGCGAACGGGAAGGCGAGGCGCGCCGCCTGCGGCAGCACGGCCCGCAGCGCGGCGAGCCGCCAGGGCGGGATCGTCTCCACCGGCGCGCCGCCATAGGCGACGCTGCCCTGGGTCGGGCGCAGCGCCCCGCTGAGGAGACGCACGAGAGTCGACTTGCCGGCCCCGTTCGGGCCGACGATCACCTGCAGGGTGCCGGCCTCCACCGCGAGGGAGACGTCGCGCACGAGGTCGCGCCCCGCCACCGTGACGGTCAGGCCGCGGGCCGTGAGCGGGGCCGGATCAGGCATCGTCAGGCATCGTCAGATCTCGTCCCCCTGCCCGCGGCCGAGGAGCAGCCACAGGAAGACCGGCGCGCCGACCAGCGCGGTGACGATCCCGATCGGCAGCTCGGCGGGCGCGGCGACGAGGCGCGCCACCGCGTCGGCGAGGACCAGGAAGGCGCCCCCGAGGAGGGCCGAGGCCGGCAGCAGCAGCCGGTGCCCCGGGCCGATCAGGAGCCGCAGGGCGTGCGGCACCACGAGGCCCACGAAGCCGATCACCCCGGCAGCGGCCACGCTGGCGCCGACCGCGACCGCCACCAGCACGATGCAGGCGCGCTTCAACCGCTCCACCGGGACGCCGAGATGGAACGCCTCGGCCTCGCCGAGGACGAGCGCGTTGAGGCCGCGGCCCAGGAACGGGACCGCGATCAGGACCGGCAGGATCAGCGGCGCCGAGGCCGCGACCTTGGCCCAGGTGGCGCCGCCGAGGCTGCCCAGGGACCAGAAGGCGAGATCGCGCAGCTGCCGGTCGTCGCTCACGAAGGTCAGCAGGCCGGTCAGCGCGCCGCTCAGCGCCCCGAGGGCGATCCCCGCGAGCAGCATCGTCGCCACCGCGGTGCGCCCGGACCGGGTGGCGAGGGCGTAGAGGAGAAGGGTCGCGCAGAGGCCGCCGAGGAAGGCCCCGGCGGGCAGCGCGGCGTAGGGCAGCGGCCCCGGAAGCCCCAGGGCGGCGAGGATCCGGTCGCCGAGCACGATGATCACGGCTGCGGCGAGCCCCGCCCCGGACGAGACTCCGACCAGCGCCGGGTCGGCCAGGGGATTGCGGAACAGCCCCTGCATCAGCGCCCCCGAGACCGCCAGCACGGCCCCGACCATCAGCCCCAGCAGGGTGCGGGGCAGGCGGATCGAGAGGATCACGAGCCCGTCACGGGCGCGGGCCGGGTCGCTCCCCTCCCCGATCAGGACCGCGAGGACCCGCTCCGCCGGGATGCGGATCGCCCCGAGGCTCACGGAGAGCAGGGCGGCGGCCAGCGCCAGGGCCGCCAGGATCCCCAGCACCCAGGGCGCGGCGGACCGCCGGCTCACGCGCCCCGCCCGCCGGCGCGCGGCTCAGTCACGCGGCAGGTCCGGGTAGAGCGCCCGCATCAGGTCGGTGGCGGCCTCGGGCGTGCGCGGCCCGAAGCCGAGGAGGTAGAGGCCGTCCATGGCCACCAGCCGGCCCCGCGCCGCCGCCGGCGTCTCGCCGAGGGCCGTGCCGGGGGCGAAGATGCTCTCGGCCCTCGGCGGCTCGGGGCCGTTCTGCATCATCACCACCGCGTCGGGGGCGGCGGCCACGATGGCCTCGTCGGTCATCGGCTTGAAGCCCTCCAGCCCCGCGGCCGCGTTGGCGATGCCCGCCAGGGTCAGGATGCCGTCCGCCGAGGAGCCGGCGCCGCCGACCACGGTCCGGCCGCCCTGGACCGACAGGACGACGAGGGCCCGGGCCGCCCGGGCGATCCGGGCGCGCCGCGCCGCGAGGTCGGCGAAATGGGCGCGGACCTCGGCCTCGAGGACCTCGGCCTCCCGCTCCAGGCCCGCGAGGCGCCCGACCGTCTCGATCTTGTCCAGCACCCCCTCGGGGCTCGGCGGCTCCGTCACCGTCTCGACGCGCAGCCCGGCCTCGCGCAGCTGCGCCAGGACCGCGGGCGGCCCGGCGCCCTCGGCGGCGATGATCAGATCGGGCTGCTGCGCCAGCAGGCCCTCGGCCGAGAGCGCCCGCAGGTATCCGACATTCGGCTTCTCGCGCAGCGCCTCGGGCGGGTAGAGGCTGGTCGTGTCGACCGCCACGATCCGGCCGCCGGCGCCGAGCCGGTAGAGGATCTCGGTGACGGCCCCGCCCAGGGCGGCGATTCGGGTGGCCGCCTGCGCGGCGGCGGCGCGCGGGGCGAGCGCCCCGGCAGCGGCGGCGGCTAGGAGCGCGCGGCGGGACAGAAGGCCGGGGGCGCTCATTTGGTCAGGATCAGCTTGTCGCTCGCGGTCACGCGCAGGCGATACGCGTGGCCGGCGTGGCGGATGACGATCTCGCGGCGCCCCTGCAGGAGGTGCGCGGAGCCGATCTCGCCCGCCGCCTCGGAACGCGGAACGGGCTGCGCCGCGCCGGGCCCGGCGCGGGTGCCGCCCGGAACGCTCTGCCCTTCTCCTTCGGCACACAACATGGACCGGTCGCTCCAGATCTGCTCTCTGTAAATTTTCAAATGAGAGAATGGTATCGACAGAAAAGCAGCCTAACGGCAATCGATCGCGCGCGCCACCCCGCCGCAAGAGCGCCGTTTTACTTGAGAAATCGGCAGCCAACGGCGGACGATCTCGCTACTTGGTTCCGGAAATCGTCGCACGCGCGTCTGTGGCCGGTTCCAGGCGGCGGACATTGGTACAGGCGGCGTCCGCGGCGCAGGCGGGCCGCCCGAGGCCGGAACCGGAATGAGAGGGGCTTCGAAGCGCCTGTTCGCGCCCGGCGCGGCACGACAGAGGGACGCCTCTCATCCTGAGAATCCGCACAGCGGCCTCGACGGCGGGCTCCAGGGACCGCGCGGCCGGCCGGACGGCTCCTTCGAGGCGCCCGCTGCGCGACCGCGACGGCTGTCCCGGGCCCAGGAGTGGCGCAGGCCGGATCGCCTGCCCGACGTCGATGCTGGATCGATCGATGCGCCGCCGGCGTCGTCGGCCCCGGCGCGGCGCCGGGATGACCGGGCGCCTCAGGCGGCCGCCGCTCCGTCCGGAGGAAGCCGGAACGCCACCAGGGTCATGTCGTCCCGCCGGGCCTCGGCGCCGCGATAGGCGTCGAGATCGGCCTCGAGGGCGGCGGCCTGGGCGGCGAGGGGCAGGTCGGCGTGGCGCAGGAGGCTGTCGGCCACGCCCCGCTGGCCGAGGAGCCGCGGCGCCCGGTCCGGCGCCGCGCGGCCCATCTGGTCGGTGATGCCGTCCGTCATCAGGTAGAAGGTGGCGCCCGCCACCGGCACGGCGATGTCCGCGAAGATGTCCTCCGGCTGCACCGCCCGGGCGGTGCGCGGGTAGCCGAGGCCCCGGCGGCCGCCGCGGACGCGCTCGGCCACGCCGTCCCGGACCACCGTGAGGGACAGGCCGGCGCCGGCGAAGTGCAGGGTGCGGGCCGTCCGGTCCCAGACGCAGAGACCGCAATCGAGCCCGTCATCCGATTCGGCGCCGCGGCCGTCCTGGCGGAGCTGCGTGCGGACCATCGCGTCGAGCCCGGCCAGAATCGCGGACGGCGCGCGCAGGCCGCGCTCGTGCAGCAGCCGGTCGAGGGCGGTCGCGACGATCAGGGTCAGGAACGCGCCGGGCACGCCGTGGCCGGTGCAGTCCGCCACCGCGATGACGCAGAGGCCGTCGATCTCCTCCAGCCAGAAATAGTCGCCGCCGACGACGTGGAGCGGCTCCCACAGCACCGCGACCTCGACCCCGGCGCCCGCCAGGGCGTTCCGGTCCGGCAGCACCGAATCCTGGATGCGCCGCGCGTAGCCGATGCTCTCGATCACTTGGCGGTTGGCGCGCTCCAGCCTGTCGTGGGCGCGCTCCAGCTCGACGAGGAGCTGCTTGGCGGCGTCGCCGCTCCGCAGGCCCTCGACCATGCGGTTGAAGGCCTGACTGATGACGTCGATCTCGTTGCTCGGCCGGTAGGCGCCGCCGAGCTCCACGGTCGTCCAGCGCTTGTGCTCGATCTCCCGCATGGCGAGGAGCAGCCGCATCAGCGGCGCCATGACGTGGCGGCGCACGGTGGCGTGCAGGGTGATCACGAAGGCGATCATCAGGCCGACGCTGGCGCCGAGGGCGAGCATCACCTGCCACGCCGCGCTGTCCCGCAGGGCCTTCGTGGAGACCGTGACGGTCAGGCTGCCCGCCGGGCCGGCGGGGCCGGGCACCGACAGCTCGGCCTGGGCCGAGAGGGTGGTCCAGTCCCGCCCGGAAGGCGCCGCGCCCGCCGTCCCGACGACGTGGCCCGCGGCGTCGCGCAGGACGGCGTGGCGGACATCGGGCTCGGCGGCCAGGGCCTTCAGCGGCCCGTCATAGGCGTCCGGGTCGTGCGCCCAGCCGGGCCGCGCGATCGCCGCGGCGGTGAGGCGGGCGAGGAGCTGCGCCCGGTCGTCGTACAGGCGCAGCTGGTCGGTATAGGTCACCCAGGCGATCCCGAGCTGGGTCAGCAGCAGGAGTGCGCCGATCACCGGGTAGATGCGCAGGAACAGGGTGTGGGACAGGCTGTCGAGGTCGCGGCCCCGGGCCGCCCCGCGCAGGGCGCCGGGCTTCATCAGCTCGTCCGCGGGCGCGCCCGCGGCCAGCACGTCGGCGAAGCCGCGCTTCGACAGGGGGTCGCCCCGGCGGATCGGGCCGGCCCCGCGCAGGCCGCCCGCCCGCGCGCCCGGCGGCGCCGGCGGCCGGGCCGGGATCGATGTCGGCGAAGCCGAGCTGCGCCAGGGCGTCCCCGGTCCTGAGCGGTCGCGCGCCGCGGATTCCCCCGGCGGGGCGCGGGTTGTCCAGGGCCGTGTCAGGTCCGCTCACGCGACGTCACTCCGTGTCACAGCGGTTCCGCGCCTGAGCCGGGCGGCGGCGCCTCAGGCCAGGGACGCGCCCGGCTCGGCCGCGCAGCGCACGCAGTCGCGGCCGGCATGCTTGGCGGCGTATAGCGCCGCGTCGGCCCGCCGGAGCGTGGCCGACATCGACTCGCTCGGGCCGAATGCCGCGAGGCCGATGCTCACCGAGATCGGCAGCGGCCCGTGCTCCAGGCGCACCGGCCGCTGCGCCACCGCCACGCGGAGCTGCTCGGCGATGGCCTGCGCCTCGGCCTGCACGGTGCCGGTGACGAGGATGGCGAATTCCTCGCCGCCCATGCGGCCGATCACGTCGACCGCGCGCAGGCTGTCGCGGCAGGTCTCGACGAAGGCCTTGAGGACCGTGTCGCCCGCGCTGTGGCCGTAGCGGTCGTTGATCAGCTTGAAGCGGTCGAGGTCGAGCATCAGCACGCTGGAGGGCGTGTCGCCCGACTGGGTCCGGGCCCAGACCTCCTCGCAGATCTGCAGGAAGCGGCGGCGCGACAGGGCGTCGGTGAGGTGGTCGGTGTCGGCGAGGCGGCGGAGCTCGGCCTCGAGGCGCGCCCGGTGCTCGATCTCCGCCGAGAGGGCGTCGTTGAGGTGCCGCAGGGCGCGCTGCTGCTCGGCGAGCCGCTGGTTGGCGCGGTGCAGGTCGAGCTGCATCCGGTCGCTCAGCCGCACCAGCCGGCGCTGCTCGTGGTAGCTGCGCCGATAGGCGCCGGCGAGCTCCCGCACCCCGTCGCCGACCTCGGCGAGGCGGGCCAGCATCACCTCGGAGCGGCCGAGGACGGCCTCCTCGGTGTCGAACAGGCTGAAGGCGTCCGCCGGCTCGGACAGGAGATCGTGGGCCGGCGCCCGATGCGCGCTCACGCGGGGACGCTCGCGATCATCTCGAACCGGGCATGCGCGAAATCGGCCGCGAAATCCTCGCCGGCCTCCTGGATCACGTCGTCGTCGGCGCCGAACATCCAGCGGATCGTCACCGGGCGACCCTCGGCGGCAGCGTCCTCCAGGGGCATGAACAGGTTCATCAGCGCCTTGGCGCTCGACGAGTTGAAGTAGGCGAGCTCGACGTCGAAGGTGATCGGGCTCGCCTCGGTCGCCGCGAGGTGGCCGCGCAGGGCCTGCAGCAGCGGGCCGAAGAACGCGGCGGCGTCCTCCGGGTAGGATTCGCCGCGCAGGACGAGGCGCCCCGACGCGAAGTCGAAATCGACCTCGGGCGATCGCTCGGTCCGGGTCAGCGTGATGCGGTCCATGTCCGTGCGGTCCTCAGATGAAGGCCTTGAGGCAGAACAGGCTGCGCTCCGCGCCCAGATCCTGGAAGTCGTACTCGACAGGGGCGCTCGACCGGCGGGCGATCTCGATCAGTCCGATGCTCCCGCCGAGGCTGCCCTCGTCCGGCGGCTGGCGCAGCTTCTCGCGGTAGACCTTCTTGAGTTCGTCGTTCGACAGGCCGGAGATCTCGTCGAGCCGCTCGCGCAGGCGCGGGACCTCGGTCTTGCCGACCTCGTTGCCGCAGACCACGAAGAACCGGCCCTCCTCGGTGCCGACCGCGATCATCCCGGCGCTGACCCGGGCGGGGCCCGGCGGCTCCGCGGGCGCGACCTTGTCGGCGGAGTAGCGGATGACGTTCTGGGCCTGCTCGACGAAGATCGAGAAGACGCGCTTGGCGACCGCGGCGTCGGTCTCCTCGTGCCGCATGCGCAGCTTCAGCACTTCCCCGAGCGAGAACAGGATGTTCTCCGACAGGTCTCCGCCGAACGACAGGATCACGCCGCTGCGCTTCGACGCCTCGTGGAAGGACCTGAAATCGCTCGCGCGCAAGGAAGCCTCTCGACCGCTTCATCGCGGCAACACACCGCGTGTGTAGCGCCCACATTAATGTGGAAATAATCAATGATTTCTTACCGGTACTGATCGCTTTCTGAGCAAGACTGCTCGTATATCGAGCAGCGCCGCAAGCTTTACGCTGCGATCCGTCCCGTTGCCGCGCGACGCCCGAAGAAGGGCTCAGGCGGCCGCGCCTCGGAGCGTGCTTGCGTCCCAGTCGGCGCCCCAATCCTGCACGACGTGGCCGGGCGCGACCTCCCGGTAGAGCCGCTCCGGCGCCACGTAGTCGGGGGCCCGGATCGGGCTGCGGATCTCGTCGTCCGGCAGGGCGTGCCGCTCGCCCCGGCGGGCCGGGTCCGGGACCGGCACGGCGGCCAAGAGCTTCTTGGTGTAGGGGTGCTGCGGGTCGCCGAAGATCGCGGCCCGGGGGCCGATCTCCACGATCTCGCCGAGATACATCACCGCCACCCGGTGGCTCACCCGCTCCACCACCGCCATGTCGTGCGAGATGAACAGGTAGGCGAGGCCGAACTCCGCCTGGAGGTCGAGCATCAGGTTCACGACCTGCGCCTTCACCGAGACGTCCAGCGCCGAGACCGCCTCGTCGGCGACGATCAGGCGGGGGTTCAGGGCGAGCGCCCGGGCGATGCAGATGCGCTGGCGCTGGCCGCCGGAGAACTCGTGCGGGAAGCGCCCGGCGGTCTCCGGGGGGAGCCCGACCCGCGCCAGCAGGTCCTCGGCCCGCCGCCGCGCCTCGCGGGGCGTCGCGAGGCGGTTGATCAGCAGCGGCTCCGCCACCGCCGCGCCGACGCTCAGGCGCGGGTCGAGGCTGGCGAACGGGTCCTGGAAGATCATCTGCATGCGCTGGCGGCGGGCGCGCAGGGTCTTCGGGTCGAGGCCGGTGACGTCCTCGCCGTCGAGCAGGACCGAGCCCGACAGCGGCTCGACGAGGCGCAGGATCGCGCGGCCGGTGGTGGACTTGCCGCAGCCGGATTCGCCGACGAGCGCCAGGGTCTCGCCGGCCGCGAGGCTGAACGAGACCCGCTCCACCGCGTGGACGCGGCCGGTCACGCGGCCGAGGAGCCCGGAGCGGATGTCGAACCGGGTGGTCAGGTCGCGCACCTCCAGCACCGGGCGCTCGGCGCCCCGGACGGTGTCGGGGGTCTCGGGCGTCGGCGCCGCCAGGCCGGTGGCCCGGTCGACCACCGGGAAGCGCATCGGGCGCGGGCGGCCCGCCATGGTGCCGAGGCGCGGGACCGCGGCCAGCAGCGCCCGCGTGTAGGGCTCTGCGGGCGCGTCGAAGATCCGCGCGGTCGGGCCGGCCTCCACGGCGCGGCCCCGGTACATCACCACGGTGCGGTCGGCGATCTCGGCGACCACGCCCATGTCGTGGGTGATGAACAGGACCGACATGCCCTCCTCGTCCTGCAGGCTCTTGATGAGGTCGAGGATCTGGGCCTGGATCGTGACGTCGAGCGCCGTGGTCGGCTCGTCGGCGATGAGGAGCTTCGGCCGGCAGGCGAGCGCCATGGCGATCATCACCCGCTGGCGCATGCCGCCGGAGAAGCGGTGCGGGTACTCGTGCAGGCGCGACCGGGCGGCCGGGATCCGGACCTTGTCGAGGAGCCGGAGCGCCTCCGCCTCGGCGGCGGACCGCGACAGGCCCCGGTGCCGGATCAGCGCCTCGGCGATCTGGAAGCCGATGGTCAGGACCGGGTTCAGGGAGGTCATCGGCTCCTGAAAGATCATGGCGATGGAATCGCCGCGCACCCGGCGCATCTCGGCCTCGGGGGCGGCCAGGAGCTCGCGGCCTTCGAAGCGCACGCGGCCGCCGATGCGGCTCGCGTCCCGCGGCAGGAGGCGCAGGATCGACAGGGCGCTGACGCTCTTGCCGGAGCCGGATTCGCCGACGAGCGCCACGGTCTCGCGCGGGCCCACGTCGAACGAGACGCCGTGCACGACCTCGCGCCAGCGCCCGTCCGAGCGGAAGGACACGGTGAGGTCGGAGACCGAGAGGATCGGGTCGGTCACGGGCTTCACTCCTGATCCATCCTGGTTTGGCCCCGGGAGGGTCCTCCCGGCAGCGCCCTCATCCTGAGGTGCCGGAGCGCAGCGGAGGCCTCGAAGGAGCCCTCCAGCCGGCCGCGCGATCCCTGGAGCCCTCCTTCGAGGCGGCTGCGCCGCACCTCAGGATGAGGGGCTTGAATGGGAGATCCCATGGCGGACAGGCCTCCTACAGAACCCGCCGCGGATCGAGGGCGTCGCGCAGGCCGTCGCCGATAAAGTTGATCGACAGCACCGTCAGGAAGATCGCCCCCCCCGGGAACAGCGCCCAGTGCGGCGCGACGTCGAGGTGGTCCTTGGCGTCGAACAGGAGCCGCCCCCAGGTCGGGATGTCGGGCGGGAAGCCGAGCCCCAGGAAGGACAGGGTCGATTCCGCGATGATCGCGGACGAGACCTCGATGGAGGCCGCCACGATCACCGGACCCAGCGCGTTCGGCAGGATGTGGCGGCGCACGAGGTGCCCGGTCGTCGCGCCCTGCGAGCGGGCCGCCTCCACGAACTCCTTCTCGCGCAAGGACAGGAACTGCGCCCGCACCAGCCGGGCGACCGGCATCCAGCGCAGGCCGCCGATCACCGCGACGATCATCAGGAACACGCCGCCCTGGCTGCCGAACACGGCCTTCAGGCTGTCGCGGAACAGGTAGATCACGAGGAGCAGCAGCGGCAGCTGCGGCAGCGACAGGAACAGGTCGGTCAGCCACATCAGCACCGGGTCGAGGAACCGGCGCGACATGCCGGCGAGCGCGCCGACCAGCACGCCGATCAGGCTCGCCACCGCCATGGCGGCGAAGCCGACCGCGAGCGAGATCCGGCCGCCGTAGATCATCCGGGCGAGCAGGTCCTGACCGAGATCGTCGGTGCCGAACGGGTGGTCCCAGGACGGGCCCTGGAGCTGGGCCGCGAAGTCGATGTCGTCGATGGCGACCGGCCAGAGCAGGCCGCCGAACACCACGCCGGCGACGAGGAGCGCCAGCACGCCGACGCTGGCGAGCGCCAGCCGGTGCCGCCGGAAGCGCCGCCACGTCTCCCGCCCCGGCGAGGCCGGCGCGCGGGCGACGGGCACCGCCTCATCGGAGGGCGATGCGAGGGTCGAGCCAGCCATAGAGCAGGTCCGCGACGAGGTTGAACAGGATGACGAGGCCGGCGAACACGAAGGTCACCGCCATCACCACCGGCGTGTCGTTGGCCAGCATGGCGTCGATCAGCAGCGAGCCGATGCCGGGGATCCGGAAGATCTGCTCGGTGACGATGGCGCCGCCGAACACCGCCGGGATCTGCAGGGCGACGAGCGTCACCACCGGGATCAGCGCGTTGCGGGCGATGTGCCGGCGGGTCACCGTGCCCTCGGTCAGGCCCTTGGCCCGGGCCGTGGTGACGTAGTCGAGGCGGGCGACGTCCAGCGCCGAGGCGCGAACGTAGCGCGTGTAGGAGGCGGCCTGGAAGAAGCCCAGCACCGCCACCGGCATGATCGCCTGCCGGACATTCGCCCAGACCCAGGGCAGGCCGGAGCCCGGCAGGTCGGCCTGGTAGACGAAGGGCAGCCAGCCGAGCTTGATCGAGAACAGCAGGATGAACAGCAGGCCGGTGAAGAAGGTCGGCAGCGAGAAGCCCACGAAGGCCAGCGTGTTGGCGACCTGGTCGGCGAGCGAGTAGGGCCGGCGCGCCGCGGTGAGGCCCACCGGCACGGCGATCAGCAGCGCCAGCACCTGGGAGGAGCCAACGATGAACAGGGTCGTCGGCAGCCGCTGCAGGATCAGCGTGTCGACATTCACCCGGCTCGCGAACGAGAAGCCCCAGTCCCCCTGCAGCATGGCGGTGAGCCAGTGCAGGTAGCGGGTGAGGATCGGGTCATCGAGGCCGAACTTGACGCGCAAAGCCGCGCGCACCTCCGGGGGCACGTTCGGATTGCTGGCGAGTTCGCCGAACGGGTCGCCCGGCGCGAGCGCCAGGACGGTGAACAGGATCAGGCTGATGCCGAGCAGGCTCGGGATCGCGATCAGGAGGCGTCGCAGGATGTAGGCGCCCATGGCGCGGCGCTCCCGCTCAGGCCTCCCGGTACCAGTCGGGCAGGAACGACAGGTCGTTGTCCCAGCCGCTGCGGGGCGCCGTGAGCGTGGCGCCCACCGCCGAGACCTCGGCGCGGTGGATCAGCGGCAGCACGTTCTCGGAGACCGCGAGGTCGTTGCAGGTGATCAGCAGCGCCGCGCGCTTGACCGGGTCGAGCTCGCTCTGGGCGGCGTTGTAAGCCTTGTCGTAGGCGTCGTTGCGCCAGCGCACGACGTTGCGGCCCTGCCACTTGTTGGCCTTCTGGGCCACCTCCCAGGAGGCGTACATGAGCAGCCAGATCGCCGGATCGGCCTGGGTCATGCTGTAGGCGTACATCTCCATGTCGGCGTAGAAATGCGTGCAGGTGTCGGGGTTGGCCGGGTCGGAGGAGAAGAACACCGAGCCGGTCACCGATTTCAGCTCGATCTCGATGCCGGCCTTGGCGGCCGCCTGCTTGATGATCGCCTGCGTCTTCTGGCGCGGCGCGTTGATCGAGGTCTGGAAGACCAGCTTGAGCTTCTTGCCGTCCTTGGCGCGGATGCCGTCGGAGCCCTTCTTCCAGCCGGCCTCGTCGAGGAGCGCGTTGGCCTTGGCCGGGTCGAAGGTGAAGCTCGTGTTCTTGGAGACGAAGCGCTCCGGGCCGTTGACCGTGTTGGCGGTGGGCTTGCCGGTGCGGCCGTAGATGTAGGTCTGGATCGACTTGCGGTCGACCAGCAGGTTCATCGCCTGGCACACCTTCGGGTCAGAGAAGGCGGGGTGCTTGGTGGTGATCGAGGCGCGCTCGCCGTCGACCTCGACGTTCGGGTCGGTGGCGTTGAGGAGCAGGAACTCGAGCTTGCCGCCGTAGACGACGTCGACCCGGCCCTTGCCGCCGGTCTCCAGGCGCTTGAGCACCTCGTCCTCGATCAGCATGTTCCAGGCGTAGTCGTACTCGCCGGTCTGGAGCACGGCCCGGGCGGCCGAGACCGCGTCGCCGCCGCCCTTCATCTCGATCGTGTCGAAATACGGCCGGTTGGGCAGGTGGTAGTTGGGGTTTCGCTCCCCGCGGACGATGTCGCCGGGCCGGAACTCCACGAATCGGTACGGGCCGGTGCCCACGGGGGCGAGGTTCTGCGGCGCGTCCCGGGACTTGGCGCCGCTGTAGGGTCCGAACAGGTGCTTCGGCAGCACCATCCCGACGATGCCCACGAAGGCGTCGCACCAGTAGGGCGTCGGCTTGTCGAACAGAACCCGGACGCTGAGGTCATCGACCTTCTCGACCTTGCAATCCTTGTAGGAGCCGGCCGTCACCGCCGCCGTGGCGGGGTCGCGAGCGTATTCCCAGGTGAAGACGAGGTCGTCGGCGGTGAGCGGCTTGCCGTCGTGCCACGTCACGCCGGGCTTGAGCGTCCAGACCACCGAGCGTCCGTCGGCGGCGAGCGCGCCGTTCTCCTTCGACGGGATCGCGGCGGCCAGAACCGGCACGAGGTTGCCGTCCGGGTCCCAGGCGGCGAGCGGCTCGTAGAAGATCCGCGAGGCGTCCTGGTCCTTGGTGCCGATGGCGAAATGCGGGTTGATCAGGGTCGGCGCCTGCCACCAGAGCAGCTTGAGCGCGCCGCCGCCTCCGGCCTTGGTCGGCTTGTAGCCGGAGCGGATATCGGCCGCCATCGCGACCCCGTTGCCGGCCAGCATCAGACCGGCCATGGGCGCGGTGAGGCCGACAGCCACCATCCGCTGCACGAAGGCCCGCCGCGACAGGCGGCCGTCCTTCACCCGCCCGATGAGGCCGCGCAGATCCCGCTCGTCCATGTACGCATCCCGTTTACCGCCACGCGCGGCACAGCAACATTGCGGTGGCGGCCTTGGCAAGGGGCGGGCCAGTGACGGTTCAATCGGAACGTGTGCGGGATGCGCGTTTCGCACAGCCGCGTGGCCCCAACCGTGCATACGAGCGGGCGGACGAAGGGCTCGCGCCGTATCCGTCCCTGCGAGCACAGCGAAGCGGTCCAGCGGCGCCACGCTTCCCGAGGGCGCGCAACCCTGGGTCGCTTCGCTGCGCTCGCGATGACGGCGTGGCAACCGCTATGGTGCCCCGGACCCCGATCAGCGCAACGCCCGGAGACGACACGATGGACAACCGCAACGCCGTGTGGCGCCACGTCGACGCGCAGACGGAGCGGCTGATCGCCCTGTCCGACCGGGTCTGGGGCATGCCGGAGGTCTGCTACACGGAAGCCCGCTCCTGCGCCGAGCACGTCGCCGAGCTGCGCCACCAGGGTTTTCGCGTCACCGAGCAGGTCGCCGGCATCCCCACCGCCGTGATGGGCGAGGCTGGGGACGGAGGGCCGGTCATCGCCTTCCTCGGCGAGTACGACGCCCTGCCGGGCCTGTCGCAGGAGGCGGGCGTCGCCGAGCACCGGCCGGTGGAGGCGGGGGGCCACGGCCACGGCTGCGGCCACAACCTCCTCGGCTCGGCGGCTCTGCTCGCCGCCACCGCCCTGAAGGACTGGCTCGCCGAGACGGGCACGCCCGGCCGCGTGCGCTACTACGGCTGCCCCGCCGAGGAGGGCGGCGCCGCCAAGGCCTTCATGGTCCGCGCCGGCGCCTTCGCGGATGCCGACATCGCGATCTCCTGGCATCCCGGCAGCTTCTGGGAGGTGGCGCCGCCGGTGGCGCTCGCCAACACCCGGGCCGACTTCGTCTTCACCGGGCGCACCGCCCACGCGGCGGCCGCCCCGCATCTCGGGCGCTCGGCGCTGGACGCCGTCGAGCTGATGAGCGTCGGCGTGAACTACATGCGCGAGCACATGCCGTCGGACGCGCGGGTCCACTACGCCTATCTCGACGCCGGCGGCATCGCCCCGAACGTCGTCCAGGCCGGCGCGACGGTGCGCTACTCGATCCGGGCCCGCGACCTCCCGGGCATGTTGGCGCTGGTCGAGCGGGTGAAGAAGATCGCGGAGGGCGCCGCCCTGATGACCGAGACGAAGGTCGAGGTGCGGATCGTCAGCGCGGTGTCGAACCTGCTGGGCAACGATCCGCTGGAGCGGGCGCTGCACGGCGTGATGGAGGAGCTCGGGCCGCCGCATTTCGACGATTCCGACCGGGATTTCGCCGGGAAGATCCGCGCGACGCTCACCGACGGCGACATCGATGCCGTGTTTCGCGCCATCGGGCTGCCGCGCACCGAGGCACCGCTCGCCGATTTCCTCGTGCCCCTCGACGCGCCGCGCAACCCGGCGGTGGGCTCCACCGATGTCGGCGACGTCAGCTGGGTGGTGCCGACCGTCCAGGCCCACGCGCCCACGGTGGCGATCGGCACGCCGTTCCACACCTGGCAGGTGGTGGCGCAGGGCAAGACCCCGGCGGCCCACAAGGCGATGGTGCAGGTCGCCAAGGCCATGGCCGCCACCGGCGCCCGGGCGGTGACCGACGCCGCCCTGCGCGACGCCGCCAAGGCGGATCTCGCCCGCCGGGTCGGCGCGGCGGGCTACGTCTCGCCGCTGCCGCCGGAGGTCGAGCCGCCGCTCGGCATGTCGCTGGGGCGCTGACTGGGGCTCGTCTCAGAGCGTCCGGGCGCGGAGCGCCGTCACGACGATCTCGGCCAGGATGACGACGCCGAAGATCGCGGCGAGCACCACGGCGACCTGGTCCCAGTAGAGCAGGTTCAGGGCGGTATCGAGCGCGACGCCGATGCCGCCCGCGCCGACCAGCCCGAGCACGGCGGATTCGCGGATGTTGATGTCCCAGCGGAACAGCGCGATCGACCAGAAGGCCGGCTTCACCTGCGGCCAGTAGCCGAGCAGCAAAGTCGACATCCGGCCGGCACCCGCGGCCTGCAGGGCCTCGATCGAGCCGCGATTGGCCTCCTCCAGCGCCTCGGCGAACAGCTTTCCGGTGAAGCCGACGGAGCGGAGCGCGATCGCCAGGGTCCCGGCCAGCGGCCCCGGGCCGAACACCGCCACGAACAGCAGCGCCCAGACCAGGGAGTTCACCGAGCGCGAGGTCACGAACACGAACTTGGCGAAGAGGTTCAGCGCGCGGTTGGGCGTGACGTTGCGGGCCGCCATCAGCCCGATCGGCACCGCGATCGCGATGGCGATCAGGGTGCCGAGCGTCGCGATGTGGAGCGTCTCCACCAGCGCCCGCAGGGTCGGCCCGACATAGCCGGCATCCATCGGCCACATCCGGCCGAACAGGTCGGCGAGCTGGTCGGGGGCGTCGTAGAGGAATTCCGGGATCACCTCGATCGTGCGCAGGCTCGCCACGAAGGCCGCCACCGCGCAGAGCGTGAAGGCGAGCCGCGCCAGCCGCTTCCACAGGGGAAAGCGCTGCCAGCGGCGCGGGCCGGCGGACGCGGGCGCGAGGGCGACGCTCACTGGAACACCTTGCGGGCCCAGCCGGAGACGATCTCGGCCACCATGATCAGGGCGACGATGACGATCAGGATCGCCAGCACCACGTCGAAGTCGAAGCGCTGGTAGGCGGTGAACAGCGTCGCTCCGATGCCGCCGCCGCCGACGATGCCCACCATGGTCGAGTTCCGCAGGTTGGAATCGAGCTGGTAGGTGGCGAACCCGATGAAGCGCGGCAGCACCTGCGGCTGCACGCCCATGATCAGCGTCGACAGGAAGCCGGCGCCGGTCGCGCGCACCGCCTCGACCTGCTTCAGCGAGATCTCCTCGATCGCCTCGGCGAACAGCTTGGCGATGAAGCCCACCGAGGCGACGATCAGCGCCATGACGCCGGCGAGCGCCCCGAAGCCGATCGCCTTCACGAACAGGATCGCCACGATGATCGGGTGGAACGACCGGCAGAGCGCGATCAGGATGCGGGTCGGCCACGTCACCCAGGGCGGCATCAGGTTGCGGGCCGCCAGGAAGCCGATCGGCAGGGCGACCGCGATGCCGACCACCGTGGCGATCACGGCGATCTGCAGGCTCTCGAGGATCCCCGACTGGATCAGCTCCCAGCGGGAGAAGTTCGGCGGGAACATCCGGGCCAGGAACTGCTGCCCGTGGGCGAGGCCGCCGGCGAAGCGCTCGGGCGAGAAGCCGAGCTGGGTCGCCGCGTAGACCGCGTAGAGGGCGAGGAGCGCCCAGCCGGCGCGCGCGGTCCAGTTGGGCCGGAACGCGACGCGGCCGGGGGAAGCGTCGGGGGAGGCCGGGCGGGCGGGCGCGCTCATTCGAGCCAGTTCTCGCCGCCGTAGATGCCGCGCAGGTCGGCCTCGCTCAGCCGGTCCGGCGGCCCGTCATAGACCACGTGCCCGCCCGACATGCCGACGATCCGCGCGGCGAAGCGCTGGGCGAGCGCCACGTTGTGGATGTTGACCACCACCGGCACGCCGCGCTCGGCCGCGAGCCGGGACAGGATCTCCATGATCTCCACGGAGCTCTTCGGATCGAGGGACGAGGTCGGCTCGTCGGCGAGCACGATCTCGGGCTCCTGCATAATCGCCCGGGCGATGCCGACGCGCTGGCGCTGCCCGCCCGACAGGGCGTCGGCCCGGCGGGTGGCGAAGCCCGACAGGCCGACCGCGTCGAGGAGGTCGAAGGCGCGGGCGATGTCCGCCTCGGGGAAGCGCCGCAGCCACGCGCGCCAGGCCGGCACGTAGCCGAGGCGGCCGCAGAGCAGGTTCTCCATCACCGAGAGGCGCTCGACCAGGTTGTACTCCTGGAACACCATCCCGATCCGGCGGCGCGCCCGGCGCAGGGCGGGGCCGGAGAGCCGGGCGAGGTCCTCGCCCCGGAACAGGATCTCCCCCGAGGTCGGCTGGACCAGCCGGTTGATGCAGCGGATCAGGGTGCTCTTGCCGGTGCCGGACGGCCCGATGATCGCCGTGAGCCCGGTGCCGGGCACCACGAGGTCGATGCCCTTCAGGACCGGCTGGCCGGGCCGGTACGCCTTGGTCAGCCCGCGGATCACCAGCGCGCGGGGATCCTCCGCGCGGGGATCGCCGTCGGGTCCGGCCGCGACCGCGCGCGCCGCGCTCCCCGCCGTCACGGCTTGCGTCACGGCTTGCGTCACGGCTTGCGTCACGGCTTGGGCGCGCCCGCGGCCTTCTTGCGGGCCGCCTCGGCCTCGCGGGCGGCCTCGCGCTCGTAGGCGGCCTTGTTGTACGGCGTGCCCGATTCCTCCGCGACCTTGCGGACGATCGCCCAGTCCTTGAGGTAGGTGATCGGCGCGAACCGGTCGTCGCCCTCGAAATCCTTGACCATGTCGGGCGGGAAGCGGAAATCGTAGAAGCACTGCTTCAGCTTCTCGGCGAGTTCCGGCTTGAGATCGTGCGCGTAGGCGAAGCCGGAGGTCGGGAACTTCTCGCTCGTGTAGATCACCCGGTAATCGTCGCCCTTGATCGTGCCGCGGGCGACCATCCGGTAGAACACGTCCGAGGCCACCGGGGCGGCGTCGTAGTCGCCGGTGCCGACGCCCAGCGCCGACTTGTCGTGGCCGCCCGAGTAGATGAGCTTGTAGTCCTCGCCGGGCTTCAGCCCCTGCTCGGGGAAGAGGGCCTTCGGGGCGAGATTGCCGGAATTCGAGGACGGCGCCGTGTGGGCCACGCGCTTGCCCTTCAGGTCGGCCAGCGTCTTGTACGGGCTGCTCGCCTTCACCACGACGATGAGGTTGTAGCCCTCAGGCCCCTTCTCGGTGCCCTTGGCGGCGAACGGCACCGCGCCCGCCATGTTGACGGCGAAGCCGAGCGGGCCGGTCGAGAAGCCCGCAACCGTGAGCCGGCCGGAGCGCATCGCCTCGATCTCGGCCGAGTTCGACTGGACCGGGTAGTAGACGACGCGCTTGCCCGTGCACTGGCTCAGGTAGGTCGTGAACGGCTTGAACGAATTCTCGTAGACGGCGGGATCCTCCACCGGCGTGTAGGCGAAGACGATGACGCTCGGGTCGCGGGTCTTGGCCGGGACGTCGGCGACGAGATCCTTGTTGGCGTCGCAGTAGGCGTCGTCGAGCTGGCCGCGGTTGGGGCACTCGTCGGCCCTGAGGGGCGACAGGAAACCGAAGCCGCAGAGCAGCGCCAGGGCTGCGCCGTGTCGGGCGATCGTCACGCGATGTCCTCCCCGCGGGGCCGTGCCTCGGGCCGGCGCCGTCATGTCCCCGCCCGGTCCGGGCCAAGCTTTAGTCGGCAAATGTTTAGGCGCCCGCTGGCGGGAGACGCAAGGCGAGACATCGAGCGGAAGTTGAGGGAAGCGGCGCGCTGACAGGGGCGCCGGCACGGCCGTCCGGGCGGCGGCCCGCGTCAGGGTGCGAGCCGCGTGAAGACGAAGTCGTGGTCCCGGACATTGGCGCTGTGGCAGGCGAAGCAGGTCTCGTGCTGGGCCGCGTCCGCGGGCGCACCGTCGACGAAACGGCCGAACCCCCAGCCCCCTGTCGCCGCGTAGCGCCGCGAATCCTTCACCATGACCTGGATCGTCGTGGCGCCGCCGGGCACGAAGGCCGGGGCGAATTCCGCCGACGGCACCCGCGTCCAGGCGCGCTTCACCAGCACCGTCCCGTCCGGGAACGGCAGGGTGCCGGACCGGTAGGCGTCCAGCGCCCGCGCGTTGCCGACCACCGCGCGCAGCTCGTCGAGGGCCCCGGTCTCCTGCGCGACGCCGGCGAGCGGCCAGTCGCGATACCCATCCGGGACGGTGACGCCGTAGATCGGCGAGGCCGCCGGGGCAGTCCCCACATCCCCGGCGCGCACCGCGAAGCCGCCCGGGATCAGGCCCGCACAGAGCAGGGCCGGCAGCACGACAGGCAGGAACCGCATGGCAACCTCCGTCATCGTCTCGGGCTGGTCCTGTTTCCGGGATTGATCCGGTCGCGCCGGCGCGGTCAGGCCGCGGCCGCGTCGATCACGGCCTGCGCGAAGGCCCGCGGGGCCTCCTGGGGGAGGTTGTGGCCGATCCCGCCGGTGATCAGCCGGTGCGCGTAGCGCCCGGTGAACTTGGCCGCGTAGCTTCCGGGCTCCGGATGGGGCGCGCCGTTCGCGTCGCCTTCCAGGGTGATGGTCGGCACGCCGATCGTGGGCGCCTGCGCGAGGCGGCGCTCCAGCGCGTCGTACTGGCGCTCGCCCTCGGCGAGGTCCATCCGCCAGCGGTAATTGTGGATAACGATGCTGACGTGGTCCGGGTTGTCGAGGGCCGCCGCGCTCCGCGCGAAGGTGGCGTCGTCGAAGCGCCAGCGCGGCGAGGCGGTCTGCCAGATCAGCTTGGCGAAGTCGGCGCGGTGGGCCTCGTAGCCGGCCCGCCCCCGGCTGGTGGCGAAGTAGAACTGGTACCACCAGGACAGCTCGGCCCGCGGCGGGAGCGGCTTCTTGCCGGACTCCTGGTTGCCGATCAGGTAACCGCTGACCGCCACCAGCGCCCGGCACCGCTCCGGCCACAGCGCCGCGACGATGTCGGCCGTCCGCGCACCCCAGTCGAAGCCGCCCAGGACGGCCTGGGGGAGCTTGAGGGCGTCCATCAGGGCGATGACGTCCACCGCGAGCGCGGCCTGCTCGCCGTTCCGAACCGCGTCCGGGGCCAGGAAGCGGGTGCTGCCGTAGCCGCGCAGGTACGGCACGATCACCCGGTACCCGGCCGCGACGAGGATCGGCACGACCTCCGCGAAGGCGTGAATGTCGTAGGGCCAGCCGTGGAGCAGGATGACCGCCGGCCCGTCGGCGGGACCGGCCTCGACGTAGCCGACGTTGAGCACGCCGGCGTCGACCTGCTTCAGGACGCCCGGCATGGCGTGGGGGATCGGGGCGCCGGAGGCCGCGGCGCCCTGCGCCCGCGCGGCGCCGCCGAGACCGAGCTCGGCGAGGGCGGCCTGGTCGAGGACGCGATCGCCCGCCTGGATAACGTGCTGCTGGGCAACTACCATGACTACGCCTGAGGCCTCCGCCCTCGGGCTGCCCGGGGCGAGCCCGGGCGATCTGGCCCACGCGGATCTGGTCGGGCGCCTCGCCCGGGAGATCTACGGGCAGGGGCAGGAAGCGAGCCAGCCCGTCGCCCCGCGGCGAGGGCGGCGCTGGAGGCCGCGCTCCCCAGCGCGCTCGCCAGGAGGCGGCGGCGGCTCCAGCCGGCGGTGTCGGGACCGGTCTCGCGGGCCATGGACGGCTCCTCCGAAAAGTCTTCGATGAACCAAGACCTATCCCGATGCCCGGCACGGCGCTTTGAGAGGGTGTTGAGGACACCTTCAGAGGCTCATGATTTATGCCTGCCCGGGCCCGTGCTAGAGCGCCTTCCGCCGCTGCGGAGGCCGGTCCGGCGAACAGGGCGCGGAACGAGGACGTGGCCCCGCCCAGGAACGCCCCGTGATCTACCGGTTCGGATCCTTCACCCTCGACACCGGCCGGCGCGAGCTCAGCCGGGACGGCGCGGAGATCGCCGTCGAGCCGCAGGTCTTCGACCTCCTGCGCGTGCTCATCGAGCGGCGCGACCGGGTGGTCAGCCGCGACGACCTGCTGGACGCGGTCTGGAACGGGCGCATCGTCTCCGAGGCGACCCTCGGCAGCCGGATCAACGCCGCCCGGTCGGCGATCGGGGACACCGGTGCCGACCAGCGCTGGATCCGGACGCTGCCGCGCAAGGGCGTGCGCTTCGTCGGCGCCGTTCAAGAGAGTGGGCAAGAGGGCGTGCGCGCGGCCGCGGCTGAGCCCTCACCGGGGCCCGGACCCGGGGCTGCTTCGGCAGACGCGCCCGGGCCGGGGCCCGCGTGGCGCACCGGGCCGCGCCTGCCCGCCGTGGCGGTCCTGCCCTTCACCAACCTGAGCGCGGATCCGGAGCAGGATTACTTCGCCGACGGGATGACCGAGGAGATCATCACGGCCCTGTCCCGCGTCAGCGGCCTGTTCGTGATCGCGCGCAGCTCGACCTTCACCTACCGGGGCGCGGCGATCGACGTGCGCCGGGTCGGGCGGGAACTCGGCGTCGGCTACGTGGTCGCGGGCAGCGTGCGCCGCGGCGGCTCGCGCCTGCGGATCACCGGCCAGCTGATCGATGCCGGGACCGGCGCCCATCTCTGGGCCGACAGCTTCGACGGCGGGCTCGACGACGTCTTCGCCCTGCAGGAGCGGGTCGCCGCGCGCGCCGCCGCCGCGATCGAGCCCACCCTCCAGCTGGCGGAGATCGGCCGGCTCGGCCGCGACGCGCCGGCCCATCCGGACGCCTACGACCGGCTGCTCCGGGCCAATGCCCGGCTCGCCGACTTCACCGCCGCCGGCATGGCGGCGGCCCTCGGCCATCTGGACGAGGCCCTGGCGCTCGATCCGGGCTACGCCCCGGCGATGGCCGCGGCGGCCTATTGCCGGGCGCAGTGCCATTTCCAGGGCTGGATCGCGCAAAGCGAGGCGGAGCGCGCGGCGGCCGTGCGGCTGGCCTGGGCTGCGGTCGAGCGCGCGCCGGGGGACGCGCAGGTGCTGTTCATGGCGGCCTTCGCGGTCTGGAACATGTCGGAGACCGGGCGGGACCGGGCGCGCGACCTGTTCGGCCGCGCGCTGCTCCTCAACCCGAACTCCGCCCTGGCGCTCACCCTCGCGGGCTGGATCGAGACGATGTGCGGGCGCGCCGAGGCGGGGCGCGCCATGGTCGAGCGGGCGCTGCAGCTCAACCCGCGGGACCCGCGCGGCTGGCTGATGGCGGGGGTGATGGCGGTAGCGGCCGTGAGCGAGGCCGACTACCCCGAGGCGGTCCGGTGGGCCGAGCGCGCGCTGGCGCAGAACCGGCGCTTCGCCGTCGCCCTGCGGGCGCTCGCCGTGGCCCATGCCGGGCTCGGCCAGCCGGAGCGCGCCCGGCAGGCGGTCGACGAGCTCTTGGAGATCGAGCCCGAACTGACGGTCTCGGGCTTCCTGGCGCGGATCCCCTTCCCGGTCGCGGCCCTGGCGCACCGGTACGCCGAGGCGCTGGCCGAAGCCGGCCTGCCGGCCTGAGCGGATCTCCGGTCAGGCCCCTTCCCGATTGAGCCGGACGACGAGCTGGTCGGCGAACTTTGCGGCGGCCACCGAGAGGGAGCGCCCGCGCAGCTGCGCCAGGACCAGCGTCATCGGCGTGAGGTCGCGGGTGTCGATCGGCCGGCTGTGCAGGCGCGGATCCTGCGGGATGCCGCTGGGGACCTGCAAGCTGACCACGTCCTCCCGCAGCGCGAGGTTGCGCAGGAATTCCAGGGAGCCCGACTCGACGACCGGCCGCAACTCCACCCCGCGGCGGGCCAGCGCGTGCTCGATGTGGTGGCGGATGGCCAGCGAGCGGTCGGGCAGCGCCAGGGCGTGCGCGAGGCAGTCGCGCAGCCGCACCGGCCCGCTCTCCGCCGCCAGCGCGTGGCCCCGGCGCATCAGCGCGCACAGGGTCTGGTGGCCGGCATAGAGCGGGTGCAGCTCCGCCGAGGGCGGCGGCTGCAGGATCAGGGCGAGGTCGGCCTCGAAAGCCGCGAGCGCGGTCACCGCCTGGGCGTGGTCGCGGACCTGCACGGTGAACCCGACCTGGGGAAACCGGGCGCGGTAGGCCTCGACCTCCTCGGGCACGACCTGGGTGACGAAGGCCTGGCTGCAGGCCAGCGCCACGTGCCCCCGGCGCACGCCCGACAGGTCGGCGATCTGCGAGCGGACCCGGTCGAGATCGGCGGCCTGGTCGCGGATGTGCCGGGCGAAGAGCTCGCCGGCCGCGTTGAGCCGCATCCCCTGCGGCAGGCGCTCGAAGATCGGCGTGCCGAGCTCGTATTCGAGATCCTGGATCTGCCGGGTCAGGGCCGAGGGCGTGAGGTTCAGGCGCTCCGCGGCGCGCCGGATCGAGCCGGCGCGGGCGACCTCGGCGACGTAGGTGACGGTGCGCAGATGCTTCACGCCCGCACCCTGCCCTGCCGTTGCCCGTAAGGCAACGGCACGCTCAGAAAATAGCACTTCCTCGCAACAGGCGCCGCCCGTAGCGTCGGCACATCGGGACCCTTCAGGAGCCGTTCGATGATCCGCCGCCGCACCCTCCTGGCCGGTCTCGGGGCCGGCCTCGCCCTTGGTCCGCTCTCGGGCGCCCGCGCCCAGGGCGCACCTGTGACGATCCGGATGGGCTCGCTCAAGCTGATCCACTCGATCGCGCCGAGCTTCTACGAGCGCTTCACCCCCGCGGGCGTGACGGTCGAGGTGGTGCCCTTCGAGAGCCCGACCGAGTGCAAGAACGCCGTCGTCACCAAGTCGGTGGATTTCGGCACCTTCGGCATCGCCGCCGCGACGCTGGGCGCCGCGGCCGGCGAGCCGATCGTGGTGATCGCCTCGACCTGCAACCGCGGGATGGCGGTGATCGCCAAGAAGGGGTCCGATATCCGCGCCATCAAGGACCTGCGCGGCAAGCGCGTCGCGATCTGGCCCGGCAGCACCCAGGAGGTCTTCGTCCTGGAGCGGATGCGCATGGAGGGCCTCTCCGTGAAGGACATAACCCCCGTGCGGGTCTCCTTCTCGGAGATGCACATCGCGCTGGCCCGCGGCGACGTCGACGCCTATGTCGGCGCCGAGCCGGGGCCCGGCGTCAGCCTCGCCTCGGGCGTCGGCCAGCTCGTCGAGTATCCCTACGGCACCGAGATGGGCGCGCTGAACATGGTGTTCGGCGCCCACCGCGACACGCTGGCCGAGCGGCCGGACCTCGTCCGGACCATGCTGGAGATCCACCGCAAGGCGACGGACTTCGCCGCCCGCGACCGCGACGCGATGATCGCCATGGCGGTGGCCAAGCTCGGCCAGAAGCGCGAGGCCCTGGAGCTCTCGGCCCCGAACGTCGAGCTGACCTGGCGCCTCGGGCCGGACGAGGTCCGGCAGGCGCAGGCCTACGCGCAGCACATGCTGACGCTCAAGCAGATCAAGCGGCTGCCGGAGTCCGGCTTCATCGACACCCGCTTCGTCGACGCGATGGGGCGGGCGTGAGCACCGGGATCGAGGCCGGCGCCCTGCCGGCGGCGGTGACACCGGCCCCCGCACGCCGGGCCGGGCCTGGGCTCGGGCTCGGGCTCGGGCTCGCCCACCTGCGCCGGCTGGCTCTGGCCTGCGTGGTGCCGGCCGCGCTCGTGGCGATCTGGCAGGTCACCACCGCGGGCCGGCCCTACAGCCTGATCCCGCCGCCCGCGGAGGTCTGGGCCGAGTTGCGGGACCTCGCGGTCGGCGGCGTCAACGACGACGCGTTCAGCGGCACGCTCTGGACGCATCTCGCGGCCTCGCTGAGCCGGGTCTACGGCGGCTTCGCGCTCGCGGCCGCGGCCGCCCTGCCGCTCGGCCTCTTTATCGGCCGCGTGCCGCTGATCCGGGCGCTCCTCGATCCCGTCCTGCAGGTCCTGCGGCCGGTGCCGGTCACCGCGTGGCTGCCGCTGGCGATGATCCTGTTCGGCCTCGGGCCGCGCTCGGCCTTCTTCCTCGTGTTCCTCGGGGCGTTCTACCCGATCCTGGTCAACACCGTGTTCGGGGTCCGCTCGGTGGAGCCGCGCCTGTTCGAGGCGGCAGCGATGCTGGGCTGCACCGGTCCGGCGCAGTTCGCCCGGGTGGTGCTGCCGGCGGCGCTGCCGTCGATCTTCACCGGGCTGCGGCTCGGCCTCGGCTTCGCCTGGGTGGTGATCGTGGTCGGCGAGATGACCGGGGTCCAGACCGGCCTCGGCGCGATCATCATGGAGGCGCGCCAGCTCTCGCGCACCGAGATCGTGATCTGCGGCATGGCGGTGATCGGGGTCGCGGGCTTCGTCTCCGACTGGCTGGTCATGCAGCTCGGCCGCCGGCTGCTCGCCTGGAGTCCCAATCATGGCTGACCCGACGATCCCGATCCTCGACATGCGCGCGGTCTCCAAGACCTACGCGGCGGGCGGGCGCCGGACCGAGGCCCTGCGCGAGGCGAACCTCACGGTGTCCCGAGGCGAGTTCGTCTGCCTGCTCGGCGCCTCGGGCTGCGGGAAGTCGACGCTGCTGCGGGTCGCGGCCGGCTTCGAGGCCCCGAGTTCCGGGCAGGCCCTGATGTGGGGCAAGCCGATCGCGGGGCCGGGACCGAGCCGCGGCATGGTCTTCCAGGATTACGGCCTGTTCCCGTGGCTCACCGTGCGCGACAATATCGGCTTCGGGCCGAAGGCGCGCGGGCGGCCCGCCGCCGAGGTGCGCGACACCGCCGAGCGCTACATCGCCCTCGTCGGCCTCCAGGCCTTCGCCGACGCCTACCCGCACCAGCTCTCGGGCGGGATGAAGCAGCGGGTCGCCATCGCGCGGGTGCTCGCCAACGAGGCCGAGGTGGTGCTGATGGACGAGCCCTTCGGGGCGCTCGACGCCATGACCCGCGAGCGGCTGCAGGACGAGCTGCTCGACCTGTGGTCGCGCACCGGGCTGACGATCCTGTTCGTCACCCACGCCATCGAGGAGGCGATTTTTCTCGCCGACCGCATCGTGATGATGTCGCCCGGCCCGGGCCGGATCGAGGCGATCCATCCGGTCGAGCTGCCGCGGCGGCGCGACGTGTCGAGCCCGGCCTTCAACGACCTGCGCCGGATGCTGGCCGCGCAGCTCCACAGCCACCACGCCCCGCGGGCGGCCGCCTGATGGACACCGCGCCCGACGATCCCCGCCGGCCCGAGAACCGCCTCGCCTACCGCGCCGCCGTGGACCGGCCGCGCCTGACGCTGCCGGGCGGCAAGCACGTCGCCGTCTGGCCGGTGGTCAACGTCGAGCACTGGCTGATCGACCACCCGATGCCGCGCCAGATCCTGGTGCCGCCGACCGCGGCCAGCCTGCTGCCGGACATCCCGAACTGGGCGTGGCACGAGTACGGCATGCGGGTCGGCTTCTGGCGCTTCCTCGAAGCGTTCGAGCGCCGCGGCATCCGCCCGACGCTGTCGATCAACGGCTCGGTCTGCACGGCCTATCCCCGCATCGCCGAGGCCGCCCACGCGGCCGGCTGGGAGTTCATGGCCCACGGCTTCCACCAGGTCCCGATCCACCGGGTCGCCGACCAGCCGGAGATGATCGCCCGCACCGTCGCGGCCATCACCGCGGTGACCGGGCGCCCGCCGCGCGGCTGGCTCGGACCGGGCCTCACCGAGACCCTCGACACGCCCGACCACCTGCGCGCGGCCGGCCTCGAGTATGTCGGCGACTTCGTGGTCGACGACCGCCCCTGCCGCGTCGCGACGCGCACGGGCGACCTCGTCGCCCTCCCCTACTCCGTCGAGCTGAACGACATCCCGCTGCTCGCCATCCAGCACCACCGGGCCGACGAGTTCGTGGAGCGGGCGCTCGCCCATCTCGACCGGCTCGCGGCCGAGGCCGCCGGCTCCGGCCCCCTCGGCGGGGCCAAGGTGATGGGCTTCGCGATCCACCCCTACATCACCGGCGTGCCGCACCGGATCGGCCTGCTGGAGCGGCTGCTCGACGCCGTCCTGGCGCGCAGCGACGCGGTGTTCATGCAGGGGGGCGAGATCCTCGACTGGTACCGCGCCACCGGCGATGAATCCTGAGCCTCGCTGCGAGGAATGACCGTGCCCCCCTTCCCGACGATCCCGCTCCTGCACGCGGCCTACGCCGACGGCCTCGACCCGCGCGCGGTCGTGGCCGAGGCCTACCGGCGGCTCGCCGCGGTCGACGATCCCGGCATCTTCCTCGCGCTCGTCCCGGAGGCGGAGGCCCGGGACGCCGCGGCGGCGCTCCCGCCCTTCGACCCCGCGGCGATGCCGCTCTGGGGCGTGCCCTTCGCCGTGAAGGACAACATCGACGTGGCCGGCCTGCCGACCACCGCGGCCTGCCCGGACTTCGCCCACACCCCCGCCGAGACCGCGCCCGCGGTGGCGCGGCTCCGCGCGGCGGGCGCGATCCTGATCGGCAAGACCAACCTCGACCAGTTCGCCACCGGGCTCGTCGGCCTGCGCACGCCCTACCCGGCCCCGCGCAACGCGATCGATCCAGCCTACGTGCCCGGGGGCTCCAGCAGCGGCTCGGCCGTGGCGGTGGCCCACGGGATCGTGTCGTTCGCCCTCGGCACCGACACCGCGGGCTCGGGCCGGGTGCCGGCGGCGCTCAACAACGTCGTCGGGCTGAAGCCCTCCCTCGGGGCAGTCTCCAGCCGCGGGATGCTGCCGGCCTGCCGGACCCTCGACACGCTCTCGGTCTTCGCCGGCACCGTCGCGGACGCCGACGCGGCCTTCCGGGTCATGCTGGGCTTCGACGGCGCCGACCCCTGGTCGCGGGCCCTGCCGGTGCCGCCCGCCCCGGCCGCCCTGCCGCCGGGCCTGCGCCTGGGGCTCCCGGACGCGGCGAGCCTCCGCTTCTGCGGCGACGGGCTCTCGGAAGCGGCCTTCGCGGCGGCGGCCGCGGATCTCGAAGGTCTCGCCGGAGCGGCGGTGCCGGTCGATCTCGCGCCGATGTTCGCCGTCGCGGCCCTGCTCTACGACGGTCCGTGGGTCGCCGAGCGCTACGCGGCGATCCGTTCGGTGATGGAGACGCACCCCGACATCCTCCACCCGACGACGCGGGCGGTCATCGCCGCCGCCGAGCGCTACAGCGCCGCGGACGCCTTCGCGGGCCTCTACCGCCTCGCGGCGCTGCGGCGGTCCGCCGACGCGATCTGGGACCGGGTCGACGTGCTCGCCGTGCCGACCTACCCGCGCCCGCAGACCTGCGCGGCCCTGGCGGCCGACCCGATCGGGCCGAACAGCGAGCTCGGGACCTACACCAACTTCGTCAACCTGCTCGACTGGTGCGCCCTGGCGGTGCCGGGCCGGCCCCGCGCCGACGGCTTCCCCGCCGGGATCACCCTGCTGGCGCCGCGCGGCTCGGACGGGCTGCTGGCCGCCCTGGGCGCGCGCCTGCACGCGGCATCNGGACCGGCCGCGGCCGGACCCGACGCGATCGAGCTGGCGGTCGTCGGCGCGCATCTCTCGGGGCTGCCGCTGAACCGCGAACTCGCCGGGTGCGGCGCGCGCTTCCTGCGGGCGGTGCCGACCGCGCGGGACTATCGCCTCTACGCCCTGCCGGGCGGCCCGCCGCAGCGCCCGGGCCTGCTCCGGGTGGGGGCCGGGGAAGGCGCCGCCATCGAGACCGAGGTGTGGGCCCTGTCGCCCGCCGCGTTCGGACGCTTCGTCGCCGCCATTCCGGCGCCGCTCGGCATCGGCACCCTGCGGCTCGCCGACAGCACGGCGCCGAAGGGTTTCCTGGTCGAGCCGGCCGGCCTCGACGGGGCCGCCGAGATCACGCGCTTCGGCGGCTGGCGCGCCTATCTGGCCGATCGCGCGGCCGCGTAGCCCCCGCCCCCGGGGACTGACATCGGCCCCCGATGGGAAACCGGTTCCGGCCCGTGACGCGGCGACAGGGCGCCCGCGCCGCTGCTAGGCTGGCGGAAGGTGGCGGAGGGTTCCGATGCGTCGATCGATCCTGTTCCTGGCGGCCTGCCTGTTGGCCGGCATCGCGCGGGCGGCCGCCGCCGAGCCCGCGCCGGACGGCGTCGCCGATCTCGGCAGCTATGCCGCCCGCGTGGAGGTTCACCCGTTCGAGAGCCTGACGCTGACCGACCGGCAGTTCCTCACCGGCACGTCCGAAGGGGCGAAGCCGGTCACGGTCGCGGGGCTCCTGCGCGTCGCCAAGGCGGGGACGGAGCGCCTGCCGACCGTGATCCTGATGCACGGCTCCGGGGGCCTGGGCGGCAACATCGAGTTCTGGCAGCGGGCGCTGGCGGCGCGCGGGATCTCGACCTTCGCCATCGACGGGTTCACCGGGCGCGGCCTGACCAGCGTCAACACCGACCAGAGCCTCCTGGCGCGCACGAACCTGATCCTCGACATCTACCGGTCGCTGGGGGTGCTGGCCCGGCATCCGCGGGTCGACCCGGCGCGAATCGCCGTGATGGGCTTCTCGCGCGGCGGACAGGCCGCGCTGTACGCGAGCCTCAAGCGCTTCGACGCGGCCTGGAACCGCTCCGGCGTCGCCCCCGCCCTCTACCTGCCGGTCTATCCGGACTGCTCGATCCGGTTCCGGGACGACACCGCGGTCGTGGACCGCCCGATCCGGATGTTCGGGGGCGGCGGCGACGACTACAATCCCGCCGCGACCTGCGCGGCCTACGCGGAGCGGCTGAAGGCGGCCGGTGCCGATGTCGACCTGACCGTCTATCCCGGGGCGCAGCACGTCTTCGACAACCCGACCGGGCCGAGCCAGCCCGTGACCGCCAAGGGCGCGCAGACCGTCCGCGCCTGCGAGATCCGCGAGGCGGCGGACGGCGCCCTCGTCGAGGGCGCGAACGCCGCGCCGTTCACCTATGCCGACCCGTGCGTGCAGCGCGACCCGCATATCGGCTCCGACGCCGCCGCCCGCGCCGCGGCCCTGTCGCGCGTCTCGGAGGCGCTCGACACGGCTTTCCGGGCGCGGTGAAGGACGGATCGCCGCGCGCGTCCCCGCGCTGCCCCGGCATCCGCGCGCAGGATCGTTCGATCAATCGGGGTCGACAGCATGGCCGCCGCGGCTGCCGCGACACGGCGGAGCGCGGCCGATGCCGCGCCGGCCCACCGCGTTGGCGGACCCCGAGGCATGACGTGCGGCGTTCCTCCCGGCGGGCGGCGCCGCGAATTCAGTCAGACCGAACAGGCTCTGCCGGATTTTCCCGACCTCGTGACCAGCAGGCCAGTAGACGCGGGCGTCTCGACGGCACTCGCCTTATCCGGGCAGCCATAGATCGCCCGGACATCCGCAGGCCCGCTGGCGCGCTGACGGACATCATCCGACCCGCGCTTCGCGAATCCCGCGGCATCGGGAGCGGAACTCCTCGAAAGTCCGGCGCTCTTCTACGGTCGTCGGAGCGATCAGAATAAACAATGCAGCATATATCGATCTTATAATATCTCCGGAAAACGAATTCTATTTTTACTCGGACCAGAACGCATCTGCCCCGAGAGCGAACCCGCTCGCAGGACGCCTCCGGGAAGAAAATCCGTCGGCATATATACTACTTTTGGACATTGCGCACTGCAGTGATCTCTGTAACCGGCTTATAGGGTTGGACTCGCACCGGCCAACACTGATATGTCATGTCCAAGCTTGGCTAGAATGGCCCGGCTCAGCGCGAGGGCGGCCATGGCTTTCAAACGAATCGGAACGCTCGTGGTGGTGCTGACATCGAGCGCGTGTTCGCACCTGCCGCTGATGCCGACCGCCTACAGCTCCTTGCCGCCCGCCTCGGCCACGGGCCCGCTCGTGGGCGCCGCGGCACCGCATGCCGAGGCCGATCTCGGCCCGCTTCCCGTCGTCATTCCCGGCACCCTGAAGCTTCGGGAATCCGAGATCGGGCAGCGCGGCGTCAACCCTCTGGCGGTGCTCGATTCCTCGACGCGCAGCCGCGCGACCTGGAAGTCTTTCCGTCCGGAAAACCTGGCGAAGCCGCCCGTCTATGCCGGCCTGTCGAGGATGGCGAGCGGTCTCGACGTCGGGGAGACCTCGGCCACACGGAAGGAGACCGTCCCGGGCTTCGACAGAGAGCGGGCGACGAGACGAATTCTGTCGGAATACAATCGCGAAGCGACGATGACGACTCTCCTGAAGGGCGGGCGCGACGCCGCGAAGAGCATCTGCTCGGGATGCTGACATCGCGGGCCGACGCGGTACCGGCCCGGGGCGACCTGATCTGTCCGGGACCCTCAGCGCCGCCGGGTCGTCCGAGATAGCGATCGGCTCCGCGGACCTCTCGGCGACGTCGGGGCCCGCAGGACCCCTCCAGCGCCCAGCGAGCGAGCGTCGTCCGGGGAGGAAGCCGACGATGTCACCGTCCTGCGGCGCGGATGCGCGCTTACCGGCGGCGCGCCGATCCCGGCCCGTCGCTGTCCCGCACGCGGAGCGGCGTCAGTAGCGCGGCGAGAAATCGATCCCCGTCACGACGGTGAACACCGGCGGCGTGCGGTCCGCAAGCTCGACGGAGGCGGGATCCTGCGACCGCTCCGTCTGGACGGAGGGGCAGAACAGGGCGGAGGGCAGCTCGGCCTTCGGCGAGAGGACCCGCTCCAGAGGTGCCGGCTTCGTCATGGCGGGCTTCGGATCCAGCCAAGTTCCGGGCATCACCTGCTGCCCGCAATTGCTGACGACCGCCTCGTGTATCGTCCCGTCGATCGCTGCGGAGACGACACAGCTGGCGGGATGATACACCAGCTCGTACTGGAATTTCCTGCTCTCATCGGACTCGGTCCGGAACCGGTCGTCCAGGACGACCGCCGTGTGAGGCCGGTCGGTCGTACCGACCACATAGAGGCGGCCTGTGGTGATGGCCGCCACGGTGATGTCGGAGGCGGCCCGGGCGGGCATGCCGAGGGCGAGCACCATCGCGCCAGACAGCGCCGCCGTCGATAACAAGCCGAGCATCCTGCCCTCACTCTCAACCCGTAACCCGATCGAACCCGACTCAATCATATCGCGAGCCGCAGTCGCGCCACGAACAGCGCATTCCACAGCCATTTTGCCTAAATACGGCCAGTCTTCATCACTCAATAGGGGTACGTCGCGCACTCGTTCCGCGGGATTCGGGCCTCTTCTACTGCATGCCCGGCGACACATCGGCCGCCGCACGCGTCATCGCCAACTTACCGCGCCGCCATATCTCGAAACAATATAGATCAGGCCCGCTATCATCGCACCGGCGAGAACGCAGACGAATATCGACAACCAACGATCAAAATATACGGCATCACGATCCGCGTGGTCGATCGCGCAGGCGACGCAGTAAGTGTTGGAGGGTTCCACCTTCGCGCCGCACGATTGGCAAACGCCGATCGAAAGCGAACGCTCTTTGGCAGTCATTCTGCGCGTTCGCGCCGGCCGACCGAGGCGCCGGCGCCGAATCGCAGCGCCCGTCTCCCAAAGCCTCATACAAGCACTCACCATCCAACATCGAAAAATTGCAGTGCATTAAAGTTGGAGCGACCGCCTTTCTCGTAAGTTCAATGCATTACGACGGTATATTTCAACTCGATTATTGTCAATTTTCGACAGGCGAAACACCGGATCCCGACCCAGCTTTCCCGCCGGGGTGACGACCGAGAACTGTCAAACGTTGAGACGATCGACCGAAGCCCCTGACCGGCGCAGCGCCGGCACCCGGCAGGCCGGACATGCCGGCGGCGTCACGGCGGCCCGGACCGGCCGATCCGCCAGGGCAGGCCGGGATCGTTGAGGGCACTCGGCACAGCGGTATCGGCCGGTCGCGCTATGACCGTCCCGCCGCGGAGGCCCGACGGCGCCGGATCGAGCCCGAGCCCCGGCCCCATACCAGAGTCGGAAGCCAGTACAGTGTCCCTGCCGCACGAAGACCTGACATGACCAGCAGAAACGAGTGGGCCAGGAGCGTGAGGATCGGTCCCGCCGGCTCGTCCGCCTCGACACGATCATACCAGATCGGGTCATCGCTCAGACGCGAATCGTGCTTGACCAATGCTCCAACCCTCCACAGCGCGATCCGGCCGGCCTCCGCCGAGTGAGCGAGATGTCTGTCGGCCCCGGAGAGACCGGAGACGACATCCTCGGCATTCCAGCGCCGCGGACCGGAGCCCGCCGCGTCGCGCGCGGATAGCGGCACCGTGGTCGGCCCGGTCCCGGGCCGCGCGCGGCGCGGGGAATGCTCGCGCGTCGCCTCAGGGCCGCCGGCGCCCTACCGGCTCCCGCGCTGGGCCAGAACGGCGGGAACGGTGCGCAGCATGATGGCGAGATCCCGGTGCAGGGTCCAGCGGGTGGCGTAGTCCAGATCCAGGGCCACGCGCTCGGCATAGGTCGTGTCGGAGCGGCCCGAGACCTGCCACAGGCCGGTCACACCCGGCGGCACGGCGAAACAGGTGGGGAAGGCGCGCCCGTAGCGGGCGACTTCGGCCGGCACGATCGGGCGCGGACCGACCAAGCTCATCTCGCCGCGCAGCACATTCCAGAGCTGCGGCAGCTCGTCCAGCGAGGTCTTGCGCAGCACGTAGCCGATGGCGGTGACGCGCGGGTCGTCGCGGAGCTTGTGGGTGGCCGCCCACTCGGCCCGGGCCTGGGGATGGGCGGCCAGATGCGCCGCCAGCACGGCGTCGCCATCCGTCACCATCGAGCGGAACTTCAGGCAGCCGAAGCGGCGCCCATCCCGTCCCACCCGCATGTGGCGGAAGATCGGCGCCTTGCGATCACCGGCATAGACGAGCGCGGCGATCAGGATCAGCAGCGGCAGGAGCAGAAACAACGCCGTGGCCGCGACCGCGATATCGAGACCGCGCTTGGCCGCCCAGCCCAGCCGCAGACCGCGTGCCACGAACGGTGCCGCGGGCAGGACGGCCTCCGCGACAGCCTCCGCGGCCTCGCCGACCTGATCCGCCAGGTCGACAGCATGCTGCGGTGCATGCAGGGCGGGCTGAAGCGGTGGGCCAGCGTCGCGCAGCATGGTTTCGGCTCCTCGTGACGGCAGACGGCCGGCGCGGGCAGGAACGGCTAATCAATTATTAAGGTTCCGATATCAAATTATCGATTCTGTTTCAAGCTTAGCCACACCCTACACCTCAGTCTATTCCCCTCCATAAGGCGCAAGAATAGACCTGGATCTTGCAAGCGTGAGCGCAGTGACACGCCACCCTGCGCAGCGCGGGGCGGCAACGAATCCAACTCGACGCACGGCCCCGCGCAATGTCTCGCGACATCTATCTTGGCCCTATGTTCAGCCACCATTGTGCACTGCGTGCGCCTGAGCCGCGGAGAGCCGCGCTGTCCGATGGTTGATGGGCACGAGCGGAAGCGCTCCCGAAGCTGTGCTTCTCGGCGGAAGCGGGCCGCCTATTCAGATGAGGGACGTTCTCGCAGGGGGAGGAACCGTCCAATCCCCAGGATTACGGCACCGGCCTTCCGGAACGCCCGCGCTCCGGTGCCACGGGGGCGGAGCATGGCACCGCGTTGGCGGCGATTCACCGGATCAGGCGGAGGAGCCCGACGAAATCAATTCAGAATTCTCGACGAGCCTGGCAAGGTGAAGATCGCGCCAATTGTGGATCCGCCGATACCGGACATCGGGGACCGAGTACGGGAATCGGATGCGTGCGGGATTGCCGGCATCGGCCGCTGCACCGCAGCAGAATGGGGAGGCGCGGCCACGGCCCGACGCCGAGGGAGTAATCACTATGGCGGCGTGCACCTCGGCGTGACCCGGATGGACGAACTCAGTATCCTGCGGATGGCTAAGCGGCATCTAACATGCAGGAGCTGCCACAATGCCGGAGTCCGTACGGATCGGGGTGGCTCATGACGCATCCGTCGAGGGGAAACGGCGTGCCGTGCGGCGCGGCATGCAGGCCGGCCTCCGCCTGTTCGAGCGGCCTGTGGGAGGCCAAAGACTGATGTGGATCCCGAGAATACCTTCCACGCCGGCACGGCCTGCGCGAACCGCCGGCCCGCGGCGCGTCGCGAGGCCGAGTGAGATTCATCGAAGGTCGTCAGGTCCGGCAACACCCGAGGCTCGGCTTACCCCTTGTCCGATCGACGACACCCGCCTCCGACCGAGCTGAGAACACCGCCGCCATGGACCATTGCCTACGGAACGGCTGCCTGACAGCGGCTGATCGGACACCCGGTCAGGAGCCGGCAGCGTCCGCTCGTCGCCCGTCAGGCCCGGAAGTGGGACATGCGCGCACCGCGCCGATGGCATCGGAGCCCTTCCGTGCGGCGCGGCCTGCCCCCCGCGATGATCTCGGGATCAAGGTTTGATCGATGAGAGTCGCGATCGTCCACTACTGGCTCATCGGGATGCGGGGCGGCGAGAAGGTCATCGAGGCACTCTGCGACCTCTATCCGGAAGCCGATATCTTCACCCACGTCTATGCGCCGCAATCCGTGTCGCCGACCATCAGGGCGCACCGGGTCAGGACCTCGTTCATCGGCAGATTGCCCTTCGCCGCCAGCCGATACAAATCCTACCTGCCCCTGATGCCGATGGCGCTCGAACAGCTCGATCTGCGGGGATACGATCTGATCATCAGCAGCGAATCGGGGCCGGCGAAGGGGATCATCCCGCCCTCCGACGCACTCCACATCTGCTACTGTCACTCGCCGATGCGGTACGTCTGGAACATGTACCATGACTATCGCGAGCGGACGGGGCTGCTCACGCGCATGCTGATGCCCCCGGTGGCCCATTACGTGCGGAACTGGGACGCGATCTCGGCGGGACGGGTCCACGAGTTCGTCGCCAACTCGGACACGGTCGCGCGGCGCATCGAGACCTACTACCGGCGTCAAGCCAAGGTCATCCATCCGCCCGTGGACACCGCGGCCTTCGAGACCGTTCCGGACGGTGAGCGCGGCGACTACCATCTGATGGTCGGCGAGATGGTCCGCTACAAGCGGCCGGAACTGGCGATCCAGGCCTTCAACCGTTTGGGGCAACCGCTCGTGGTGATCGGCGGCGGCGAGATGCTGCGCGAGTTGCGCAGCATGGCCGGTCCGCACGTCAAGCTCCTCGGCCCGCAACCTTTCGAGGTCCTGAAGCATCACTACGCACGGTGCCAGGCCCTGATCTTCCCCGGAGAGGAGGATTTCGGCATCGTGCCCGTCGAGGCCATGGCGAGCGGACGTCCGGTGATCGCGTACGGCAAGGGCGGCGCGACCGAGACGGTCATCGACGGGGTGACCGGGACCTTCTTCCACGAGCAGTCCGTCGAGGCGCTCATCGACGCCGTCCAGCGCTGCCGGACGATCGGGGTGGAACCCGAGCGCCTCGTCCGCCGCGCCGCCGATTTCGGCGCCGGCCGCTTCGCGGACGAGATCAGCCGCTTCGTCGACGGAGTCCTGGCGCGCGAACGCACGACAGCACCTCGCGCGCCGCGGGAATCGAGTCGCGCCTACTTGGTCCAGTGAGACGGCGCGCACGTCCGGGTGACGCGGATCGAGGCGGGGCCGGGCGGGCATCTGTCGCCGCGACGCGCGACCATCGTCGGGCTCCGGCTCGCGGCGCACGGCACCGCCGAAGCGATGACCGGCCAGGGGACGGCGCCGCTCCACGAGAGCGTGGGCGCCCTCAGGATCGACGCTAGACCTTGGCGCTCGCCGTCGGCATCAAGTGAGCCGCCGCGTTGAGCGTCGAAACACGGGCCGTCGGCTGGTAGTCGAAGCCGCCCTGCCGGCCAAACGACTCGATCCCGAAGTCGCGCAGACGCGAGAGCGCGCGGGACACCCTCTGATGGGCCCGCTCCGTGTAGATGGGATAGGCACAGGGCACCACTTGGCTGCCCTCGCAGATCAGATCCCCGACGAAGAGCCTGTTCTTGGCGACATGCGCGCGGAAATCCTGCTCGGCGGTCGACACGCAGTTGCCCGCATGGGCGGCAATGACCTCGACTCCGAAATACTCACGCCCATCCACGTGACCGTAGAAATCGGAATACATTGTCAGCCGCTTCCACGCCCCGTCATGCGCGAAATTGTACAGGATCGAGCAGTCGAATCCGCGATGTCCGCTGAAGCTGAAGTATAAGCTGATCAGCGTCACCGACGGCAGGTGAGGATCCTCTCGGATCCCGCAGAGCTCCAGGGCCCGATTGATCGGGATCGTCGAGATGAGCCGACGGGCCGTGACACGGCTGCGATCCGTGAGGACCTCGAATCGGGTCCCGCGCCTCGTGATCGATGCGATCTTCTGGCCCAGATGAAAAACGGTGCCGCGCTGCCGGAGGGTCCCCGCGGCCACCTCGTAGAGGGCCGTGAAGCCGGCGCGGGGCCGCGCCAGTTGCCTGTTGGTCGGACCTGTCGCGCGATGCCGGCGAACGTAGCGCAACAGGACACGCGGTCTAGCGTGTTCCTTGATCCAGAGCATTCTCTTCTCGGCGAATTCCAGATCGACCCCGTCGGCCGGCACGCCGAAGAAGCGTTTCATGTAGCTCTCGAGCCCCGACCTCCTGAGCAAATAATCTCCGATCCAGTACTGCGCAAACTCCCGCGCATTTCCGACCTTGCGCCGGAACAGACGTGAGAACGCCACCGACAACGCTATTCTGAAGATACCCCATGCCCCTGACCGGATGATGTCGTCCTTGATGGACAGCGGGTAAGAGGTCACGACAGCCTGGGGTGTCAGTTTACCCCAGGTCGGCATGATCGGGACGTAATGTTCGAGCAGCTCGGGAAAATGATCCAGGAGCGGCGAATCATCTTGAAAGATGAGGCTTCCGATATCGAAAGTGTACCCGTTGATGGACCGGTCGATGTGATTACCGCCCAGATTACCGAACTCATCGAGAACGGCGATCTTTCGGCACCCGAGATCGTGGAGTATGGACGCGGACACGAGGCCGGTGATACCGGCCCCGAGGATGATCGCGTCGAACACGTCATCGTCCGTGCCGGGAGACGCACCGGAATCGGGAGACTCAGTCATGATCTGCATTGGATCGGTACCAGTATCGAACCCTGACGCGTGACGCCGGGATGGGGTGACTGGGCGAGCGTAAAACGGCTCTCACCTTCGGCAATTGACGGTACCCGACCGTCCTCGCATCGATACTAGAAGCGCCGATCGAGGCCTGGGTATTACTATCGTAAAGAATTCTGATTTTGTAAATACGTCCCGGCACGCGGATCGAGTCTGCATCTCCGATCGAGCCACGCGTCTCGCCCTCTATTGCAGAAATGTTGGATAATTATTTCCGATCCGTTCGACGACCGTCTCAGATTTCACTGCTCGAAGCCGCGCATCTTGAAAGATCGAACGCGCGCAGGATGCCCCCGAGACAGAATTTCATTGAATCTGGACACGACAACCCCGGAGCCACGCGCCGGCGCTCCGGCGGAGATGCCACTGATCATTGCCGGAAAGCGGCACCTCGACAGTCCGGCGCGGCGCACGCCGCGCGGGCGCGCACTGGGCGGGGTCCCGCCGTATGGTCCTGCGGTCGGTCCCGACATGGGCGCGCGGAGCCGGCCCGACCGGCCCGAATCGGTTCCTAGGTCCCAAGCGACGCGTTCTGAGCGGGCCGGGGGCATGGATCCGCGAGCCGGGGCCGGATCGCGGCGGCCGGCCCGATCAGAGCCGTGGAAACGGGGGCGCGCCGGATCTGCTGGCGCTCGGGATACGCGCAGGCCGTGGCGGCGAAGATGTAGAACAGCAAGCCCTGATCGACCGTCGGACCCGCGATCATGCCGCCCGCGAGCAGGCACAGGCAGGCGACGCGGGCGGCGGAGCGGATATCGCTGGCATAGGTGCGCGGTGCACCGCGCCGAAAGCCGAACACCGAAGCCAGGAACAGCACGTAGAAGACGGCTCCGGGAATTCCGACATTCGACAGCACCGCGAGGGGAAGGCTCGACGTGCGATTGGTTCCGAGACCGACGCCCAGACCGCTCGAGTCGATGAAGTTCCGCCACGCGTAGGCGTTCCAGGCGGAGCGCTGAACCCCCGAACTTGTCTCCCCTTTACTCAGGACCAGCGTATCGACGTAATCGAAGACGCGGTCAGCCGCGCCGTTGACCGAGAGGGCCAGAAGGATGAGGACGCAGAGGACCAGCGGGCCGGCGATCACCAGTCCGGCGCTGAACCGGTCCTGCCGGTGCGTGCTGCAGCGCAGCAGCGCGATCGTGTAGAGGAGCCCGACCAGCACCACGGCACCGACCAGGCCGGTTGAGGATGTCGACAGGATCACGAACAGCAGCGAGATCAGCGCGAGCGGTCCCGTCACCAGGGGCTTGCGTCCACAGAGCCAGAGCATGCCGGTGAATCCGCAACTTCCCAGCGTCATCCCGGCAAATGCCGAGGCCTCGGGCCAGGCGCCGATGATGCGGCGCATCGTGCCGACAGTCTCCTCGTCGTGGAACGTGTACTGCGCGTTCCGGATGAACTGCAGCGCCTCCTGAGTGCCGGTCGCCGCGGTCAGCACGTCGACGATACCGAAGCAGATGTTGGCGGCCGCGTAGATGATGAGCGCTTTCGCGAGCGTTCCGATACCGTCTCTCGTGGAACCGAAAGCCGCGATGACGCTGAAGCACACGAGGTCGCCGAGAAGATAGATCGGCTGCGTGAAATTGCTGGAGACCGGCCCCAGGGGAACCACGCCGTCGCTCGTGATCAGGTGCGACGACGTGCCGAGCGGCACGATGTAGGTCTGACCCGCGAAGAGGCGCGGCAGGACGTAGCTGCTCGCCACCCCGTACAGCGCGAGACAGAGAAGCCAGAAGCCCGGTTCCGGAAGGCGGAACGACCGCAGGACCAGCGTCGAGATGTTGCGGTAGAACAGCGTCGCAATCATCAGGAACAGAAGGAAGAGATGCGCCGGCTGGACGTTGGCGCCGCCCAGCAGGAGCGCGGCGGCCGATCCGAGATTGCAGAAGACCACGAACGCGACGACGACCGAGTCCGTGCCGAACAGCAGGCAGAACAGGCCCGCGACGACCGTGATGGCGCCTATCGGTTCGAAACTCATGTCAGACGGGTCCCGGCATGATCGGCGTCCCGCCGGTATGGGGCGTGCAGGCGACCGCGTCGCCCGACCGCTGCGACGCGGCGCACGGGCCGTCTCAGCGGTTGGCGCTCTCGGTTGTCCGGTACGGTGCGTCCGGCGCGGCGGGGCCGCGGCTTACCGGAGAGCTCCCGGATGTGCGCCGCGGCGTCGGCGGCTGACGCGCCTCGCCGGCCCGGTCCGCCGGCTGACGCGCGAGCGTCACGCGCACGACGTCGCCGGGCTCGACGACGGCGTCCTCCGAGGCGAGCCACGTGCCCGCCTTCGCCCCCTGCTTCCGGGTTATCTCGTACCGCGCGCTCAGGCCTTCCGCCGCATCATCGGTGCTGCCGACCATCTGAGCCTCGGCATCGGCCGTGAGCCGCTCGGCCGTGCGCGTCTTCTCGTCGATCAGGGCGATCTTCTGCCGTGTCTCTGCGGCCTCCGACAGGGCCTCGCGGCGGAACCGGGCCTTGAGGTCTATGATGTCGCGCTCGGCCCGCGTGAGGCTCTGCTGGGCACGCAGCATGGCCACCTGGACGTCGAGCCGGCTGCTCTCGAACGAGGCCTGACTCTGCTCGGCGGCGAGCTTGCGCGGCGCGATCGTGAGCCCCTTCGAGACCAGATCGTTGATGAGACCGAGCTCCCCGCGACTGAGCTCGATCTGGCGGTCCAGGGTTTTGGATTTGCTGTCGAGGGTTCTCATCTCGTTTTCGAAACTGGCGACCGACTGTTCGATCGCCTTGATCTCGGCCTTCAAAGCGTTCCGTCGCGTGTCGAACAGAAGCTGCTCGCCGCGGACGGCCTGATCCGCGTACGCCTTGTCCGCCGGGCCCTTCGGATCGGCTCCGAACGCGATCGCGTCCGCGCCGGCGATCTCCGCCTCCAAGCGGGCCAGCTTCGCGGCCAGACCGGCGCGCTCCGCGGCGAGGTTTCGCAACTCGCCGCGCGACGTGACCGCATCGCGCTGGATGCTGCGCGGGTCAGTGCCGCGCATGAGGCCCTGCGCCGTGCTGACCGCCTGGAGAACGGTCAGGCCGGGCTGATACTCGTACTTGCCGGGCTGCTGGACCGCGCCGATGATGTAGAACGGACGGTACGTCGCGACCTCGACGGAAGCCGCGGGCTTCTCGGCGAGGTCAGCCACCTGCTTCAGCGCTACACCGATCGCGTTCGCAAGATCGAGCGGCGTCCCGCCCGCGGCCTTGATCTGGCCGATCAGCGGCATGGAGACCGTTCCATCCGCCGCGACGACGAACTGCCCGTTCAGCGCCGTCCACGAATAGGCCTCCCCGGTATTGCGACGCAGGTCATAGACGCGGATTGTCAGATGATCCTGAGGACCGAGCACGTACCGGCCGGCTTCGTCGGCGGCCGCAGCCGCGAGGGGACTGCCGAACAGCGCAATGCAGGCCGCCGCCATGGAACGCAGACGCATCAAATCCTCCTCGTCCCAAGCCAGTTCTTCAATATAAACTTGCGCGCTGCGACCGACCTACGGCATCTGTAGCACATATCTCCGAGACTCACATTGAATCGTAGCAGGGATAGCCAAATTATCCAAGATTTGTCGGCCCGTGTTCTGTCTTCCGGCCGCCGCTCGCGCGGGGTCGACAGGCCAGCGCCGCGCCGACAGCGCGTCGACCGCGAATCCGTCGATCGCCCCCTGCCGAACCCCGGGATCCAGGTCTGTACGGCACCAATCCTGTCCAGCGGCGCCTCAGGGACGCAGGGCCCGCAGGCGAAACCCGAGCAGATGCATGGTGACGCCGTAAGCCGCCACGCCGCTGGCAATCATGGCCACCAGAAGCCCGACCAGTCCGATGTCGATGCGGCTCAGCAGCGCCCGCAGCGCGACCACCGCGACGGCCATCACGAGGCATGAGAGTCCGACCTGCCAGAGGTTGCCCACCTGCCGCACCACCCCCACGCCGACGAGGCGCTGCGCGTAGATCGCGCTGATGAGGAAATGAAAGACGGCTGCCGCGACCCGCGCGTAGATCATCACCATGATGCCGCCGACGTAGAACCCGAGGGTCATGGTCGATATCTTGAAGATCAATTCCGCGATGTTGATCTTGAGCATGACATCCGGCTCGTCCATGGCGAGACAGAGCGTCGAGACCGGCTGATAATAGGCGGTGAACATGATGGCCAGGGACAGCCAGCGCAGGTAAGGCGCCGCCGGGCCCCATTGCGAACCGAGGACGACGCTGACGATCTGGTCGGCGGTCAGGGCAATGCCCACGCCGGCCGGGAACGCGATGATCATCGTGAGCCGCGCCGCCCTCAGGAAGGCGGATTGCAGGCGGAGGCGGTCATCGGCGATCGATGCGAACGCGGCCATCACCGGACGCATGGCGGGCCCGATGAGGCTCTGGGTCGGCAGGACGGAGAAGTCGCTCGCGACGCCGTACCGGCCCAGGACGGCCTTGTCGACGTGATAGCCGAGGAAGATCCGATCGTACTGCCAGCTGAAGGCGGCCAGGATCTGCGCGGATGTGAACCAGCCGGTGAAGGCCGAGAAGGCGCTCACCTTCTCCAACGAGAGTCGCGGGCGGTAGGGCGCCAGCACGTAGGACAGGACGGTCGGCAGGATCGACGATGCGGCCGGATTGATCACCAGCGCCCAGTAACCGGCCCCCGCGTAGAGAGCCCCGACGCAGATGAGGGCGGCTGCAATCTTGCCGGAGAAATCCGCTATGAACGACACGCGGAAGTCGATGGTGCGGTACAGATGCACCATGCTCGGGCTGTAGAGGCTCCGCGCGATCGGAGCCGACGAGAGCGCCAGCATGATCGGGATGAGCCGAGCGTCGCTGTAGAGATGCGCGACCGGCCAAGCCGCCGCCGCCATCAGGAGGGCGATCACCGCGCCGCGCAGAAGCCCCAGCGTGAAGGCCGTATCCAGATGCGATTTCTCGACGTCCTGCAGGCGCATCAGGGCCTGAACGAGGGGGACCTCGAGAACCATGTCGACGATGGCGACCAGGGACATGGCAATGGCCGTCAGGCCGAAATCGGCGGGTGACAGGACCCGCGCGAGGATGAGCAGCGTCGCGAGATCGATCGCGCGCCCGGAGAGCCGGGCGGCGACGCTCCAGCCGGCGCCGCGCAGCGTCTTAAAGGCCAGCATGGACGTGTCCCGCGCGGTGACGACCGGCCCCGCGGCGGCTCGAAGCGAAGTCGCGCGCGCTCAAGAAACAGATCCGGAACTAGACAACATAGCGGCTCCGATCCTGGCCCCGTCGATCAGCCTTGGACCAGTATCCGGCGGAAGCATCAATCTAGCCAATTTGGCCGCCTTGCGCGCGCACCACGACGGCGCAGCGCGGAGGCCGCGCGGCGTCCGGCCCTGCGCGCGGGATCGGGCCTCAGCCCGCCCCGCCGGCGGCACGCCGATAGACAGCCAAGGTCTCCTCGGCCACCCGATCGATCCGCAGGTGATCCAGGTTGAGCTGGCTCTTCGCCCGCCATTCGCTCAGCTGCGCCGGATCGGTGGTCAGCGCGATCAGCGCTCGCGCAAGCGCGTCGCAATCGCCGGGCGGGACAAGAATGCCCGCCCGTCCCGCCTCGAGGAGTTCAGGGATCCCGTCGACGTTCGTGCCGATGATCGCGCACCCCGCCTCCCGGGCTTCGGAGAGCACGAGCGGGGCCGGATCGGCGTGGGACGGGAGCACGAAGATGTCGGCCCCTAGCATCCAGCGGTAAGGATCGTCCCGCGGGCCCGCGAATGTGATGGCATCCGCGCAGGGCAGCGCGCGCGCGGTCCGCTCGTAGGCGTCCTGATGGGGACCGCCGCCGACGACGTAGAGCCGCATGGCCGGGTTATGGGGGAACGCCGCGTCGAAGGCCCGGAGGAGATCGGGCAAGCCCTTCCGCGGGTGCAGGCCTCCGACGAAGACGATCGCGGGATGATCCAGGTTCTGCGGCTCTTCGGATCGACCGCGCATGCGGGCCGAGCCGATCGTCCCGTTGAGCACGACATCGATTCGCGAGCCCGCGATGCCGCGCCTCCGCATGGACGAGGCGACGGCGCCGCTCACCGCGATGACCCTGTTCCCGAGACCCATGAGGATCGCGCCCTTCTCGAATTCATTGTGGACGGTCGTCACGAGGGGCATGCGCAACAGCTTGCAGCTCGGCCAGGCCAGAACGGCACTCGTCATCATATGGGCATGGACAATATCGGGACGCCAACGCCGAAGCACGCCGCCACAACCGAGGAACGACTTCAGAACCTGATCTGGACCGCGGTCGTGGCTCGCGAAGATCGTCTCGACGCCGTTGGAGCGGAGCAGGGCGTCGAGATCGCCACCCTGGCTGCCGACCGCGACCTGATGCCCGAGTTGCACCTGTCGACACGCGAGATCGACGGCCGCGTGGACATGGCCGTTCAGCCGACGCGTGTGATTCAGCAGATGGAGAATACGCATGACTTACGAGCGCACGTGTCGGATCCGCGCCTCTGCCCGCGCTGCGGATCTGCGGGAGCCGCGGCGCCGACGGGAGCGCGAGATACGACCTTAGTCAGACAGGAAAACTGATACAACTTTAATAGATATTTAGATGTTGATATTCATCTCCATGGGAGTGCAGCCCTCTAAATCGTGCCGTCCCTCAACACTGCCCCGCGCCTAATCTCGCCCGCACGATCTGGCGCACCGGCCGGCGCCTCAGCGAGAAGCGGAAGGCGAGCAACGCCTGCGCGCCGCGAACGGGCGCGAGGAACGTCGCCGTCACGAAGAGCGCATTCGCAACCTTCCATTTCAGCGGGCGCGGTTCGGTCAGCACGGATCCGATCAGATGCAGGAACGGGCGGCCGCCGTACCGGGTGCCACGAAGAGTCGCCGCACAGAACGCGAGGAACTGAAAATAGTATGTCTTCTCCGGCTCGATGAGCGAGACTTCGGGCCTCCAGTTCCGGAGCAGGCTCCGCAGATGAGCCAGCCGCGACTGAAACCGCTGAAGATCCCGCTCGAAGGTCGCCGCCTGCGGGACCCGTCCCAGGCCCGAATCATTCCGGCCATGGACGCGGTAGAGCCCGAGACTTTCGGCAAGGCTGACGACGTCGCCCATGAACGGAGCGGCCAGCAGGATCACGCCATCGACGGCCTGGTCGTACTCACATTGATGGAGCAGCTCACAAACGTCGCGCCGGAAGACGTTCCCGGACGTGGGGGGCGTCCGGTAGACCCCGGAGCGCAGGATGTCGTTGACGACCCTGTCCTGCCCGCGGAAGGCGTCGAGCGCCGGATACGGGTCCGCCAGGACAGCCCCGCCCGAATCGATGCAAGTCAGACAAAACTGGAGCTTGGCGACGTTCGTATCCAGTGCGGGGAGGATGCGCGCGAGCGCGCCCGGAAGGAGCTCGTCGTCCGCGTCGAGAAAGAGCAGAAACGGGGCGCGGGTCTTGGCCAATCCGTAGAGGCAGGCCGCCCTTTGACCGCCGTTCGGGATCCGGAACGCCGGAACGCCGGATTGCTGGATCATCGACCACGAGCGATCCGTCGATCCATCGTCGATCACCACGATCTCACAGGCGTCGCTGCCCTGATCGAGGACGCTCTGGATCGCCCGGCCTACGAAGTTTTCGTAGTTGAAGCAGGTGATGATGACGGCTAATTTCGGCTCCGTGATCACGACAGATGTCTTTCTCACTCGTCGCCCCGCGCTCCCGTATCTCACCGTCTCGAGCGCACAACACGGCGTGGTTAACACAGCATCGGACCGAGATCCACAGTCAAACCGTTGAAGTTCCGGCAAAATATCCAGCTCGATTGCTGGATATCGGCCCGATTTGCCCGGCACATCGCGACGAACGGGCGGAGAAGACGATCTCCATTTCCGCGGGTCGATCGGCGACCATCACCAGCCGACGCGGACCGGGCCCCGCGGGAGCGCGCCGCGCTGAGGCCCGGCGCCCCGTCGCGGTGTCACCCGAGATCCGCCGAGCGTATCGGTCGCTCGCCACGACGCAGGTCGCACCTTCGATCGCCGGGACTACACCAAACGGTGGTCTTGTCGGGCGTTTCCAGGCTTCGTAAGGGCCCACGATCCCGGAAAGCGGCGTCCTCGCTCGGGCCGATCAACCCGCCTTTCCGGGGGAGCACTGCCGCCTCGTCAATGCTTATGGCTGTGGCAGCACGTCTTCATTCATGTCGGACGGGACAAATTCTTGCTATACTGCTCAGAGTACGGTTGTCGTGCGCGGCGTCGCGCCGACACGGCACCGTCATTGCAGGAGGCTGCCGGACACCGTCCCGCAGCCGGAAATCGGGTTCGGTCGCAACCGGTCGGGAGAGATCAAGCCACCATGCACCTACCCGAGACGGCGGCCCGAATCGTATCCTGCGACGTCTTCGACACGCTGCTCCATCGCGACCACCGATCCGAGCGCTGCCGCTTCCACGACATCGCGACGGTCGCGTCGCGGCTGCTCGCGGCGGAGCACGGCACGGCGCGCCGCCCGGGCGCGATCTACGCCGCGCGCCTGCAGGTGCAGCGCGCGGCCTACCGCGCGCTCGACTTGACCAATCCCTCGGGCGACGTGCGCTTCGCCGACATGCTCGCGGCCATGACGCGCGTCCTCAGCCTCGATGATCGAGCCGCAAACATTCTGTATCGGGCCGAGATCACGGTCGAGCTCGCGCAGTTGCGCGCGAACGAAAGGCTGATGACCTGGCTGAAGCGGCGGGCGCAGGCCGGAGACAGGATCATCGCGGTGAGCGATACCTACCACCGCGGCGAGACGATCGCGCATCTGCTGAACACGCTGGCTCCCGGCCATCCCGTCGCGCGCATCTACACCAGCGCCGATCACGACGCGACCAAGCGGACACGGGCGCTGTTCGACGTCGTTCTCCGGAACGAGAAAGTGGCCCCGTCCGAGGTCCTCCACCTCGGCGATGACACGCTGGCCGATGTGACGATGGCCGCGGCCTCGGGCCTGCGCACGGCACACCTGCTCCGGCCGCGCCACATGGTGCTGCGGCGGCGCCTCGACGCCGTCCGCGCCCGCGTGATGCACCGGCACTGGATCGGTGCCGCCCGGGACGGGGCCGTGGGGAGTGGGGCATGAGGGCCTGGCCGTGAGGACCGGGCCATGAATGCGGTCGATGCCGCGCGCGGCGACGCACGCGAGGACGCGGTCGCGTTCGGGCAGCGCGTGCTGGGCCCGATCCTCACCGAATTCTGCTTACGCCTCTGGCTCGTCGAGCGCTTCCTCGCGCCGGACAAGACCGTCCTGCTGTTCTGCGCCCGGGGCGGCCTGCGCCTGCAACTCGCCTACGAGCGGTTCCTCGAGCGAGCCGGCCTGCCGCCGAACCTGCCGCATGCGGCCCTGATGGTGTCGCGCCTCGTCGCCGCCCGCACCGCCTTCGATCCGCCCAGTCCCGGCGTTCTCTCCGAACTCGGTCGGGAGTTCAGCGGCCGGGCGATGTCGGAAGTCGCGGCGGCGCTGGCGCAACGCGACGATCTGGCCCTGCCGGCTTCCTGGGATGCCCCCTTTCAGGACTCGACCTTCGCCGCGCTCCTCGCCGGCAACGAGCCCGGCGTCGCCCGTCTTCATGCCGCGGTCGCCCAGCAGGATGCCCGTTTCCGCGCGCATCTCGATGCCTGCGCGGGCACGGCGCGCCACTGCGTGCTGGTCGATACGGGGCTCTACGGCAGTACGGTCCGCATGCTCCAGGAGGGCCTGCCGGAGCGGACCTGGTCCGGACTCCAGTTCGCTCGCTGCAACTACAAGCGCCTCGCCACACCGCATTTCCGCCGCACGCTCGGCCTGAGCGTCGAGAGCGATTGGTACAAGCCCTGGGACGCGCGAACATCGGTGCTGCGCTTCTGGCACCTGATCGAGGCCTGCCTGGAACCGGACCTGCCGAGTGTCCGCACCTTCTCCCAGCCCGTCCCGGGATCGCCGCCGCGGGCCAATCTTCAGGAGGAGGGCTGGGAGGCGCGGATCGCGCCGACGCGGCCGGACCTCTTCACGGGCGTCCTGGCTCACATCGACCGTCTTCGCCTGGAGAGCGTGGCGACGATCCCGGACGAGGCGGCGCGGGCCTGGACGGCCCTGAAGACCGCGGTGATCTGGCCGGATGACCGGGCCGTCTCGGCCTTGAGCCTCGGCGGCAGATCCCGCGATTTCGGACGCGCCGAGTTGAGCGCGCAATACGCCGCGCCGCGTTCGGCTCGCCCCGTGCAGCAGATCCGCGACAGTCTCTGGCGCGAAGGCGCGCTCCTCCGCTGCTTCCCGCGGGTCGGCCGATTCCTGCTTCCCGTGATCGAGGCCGTCTACGCGGGACGCGCCCTCCACCGGGAAGCCGCTTCCCGTCTCCGGCGCAGCCGTGAGCCCGCGCCCGAGGCGCGCGCGGTGCCGTCCCAGTGGCGCCGGCAGGCCTCGGGTGCGAACTGAGCTCTCCGGCGCGTCCCCGAATGCAGCGCTCGCGCACGTGCTTCTGCACTCGGATTTTCTTGTAGAAAGTCAAAGCGGTGGCTATGAAATAATTAGCGCCCCGATTTTCTGCCTATATTACATACGGGCTTTCCGCGCACGGATGGGGCTGCGCGTGATCCCGGCTCCCGAGCGCGCGGGCCCGGCCGCGCCGCTCTCACGAAAGGTGGAATACTCTTTCTTCTCGTATTCGGTCCGCGAATCGAGGCTCGGACGGGAGTAGAGCGACAGCATGACGGCAGTCGGATCGTTTGGAATCAACGGTCGGTTCCTCACCCAGCCGATGACGGGGGTTCAGCGCTACGCGATGAACGTCACCCGGGCGATGAGCGCGGCCTTGGCCGCCCGGGGCGAGCGCGCGCCCCTGCTGTCCGTGCCGGACACGGAGGACCCTCTGCTCGCGGGCACGCCGCTCCGCACCGTCGGACCCGCGGGCGGGCATGCCTGGGAGCAGCTCATCCTGCCGCGCGCGTGGCCCGGCCCGTTGCTCAACCTCTGCAACACCGCCCCCGCGCTGAAGGCGGATCAGGTCGTCTGCATCCACGACGCGAACGTGTTCAACGCGCCGGAGAGCTACAGCGCGTCGTTCCGCACCTTCTACAGGACACTCCAGCCGCTTCTGGCCCGCCGCGCCGCGCGGATCGCCACCGTCTCGGCCTTCTCCGCCGGGCAGATCGCGAACCATCTCTCGGTGAGAGCCTCCGACATCGTCGTCCTGCCGAACGGGCACGAGCATGTGCACGCCTGGGATCCGCGACAGGCCGTCCGGGCACCGGCAAGCCTGAACCGGGACGCCGACGGCCTGGAACGTCCCTTCGTGTTGGCCCTCGGGTCCCGCGCACGCCACAAGAACCTCGATCTGCTGCTCAAACTGGCGCCCGCCCTGGGCGAGCTCGGCCTGGACCTGGTGGTGGCGGGCGGCCAAGCGAGCATCTACGCCGCCGAGGCGTTGCAGCGCGGCGAGAATGTCCGCCACCTCGGCTTCGTCACCGACCACGACCTCGCCTACCTGATGGAGCGCGCCCTGTGCTTGGCCTTCCCCTCTCTCACGGAGGGGTTCGGGCTTCCGGCCCTGGAGGCGATGGCGCGCGGCTGCCCCGTCGTCTCGACCGACCGCGCGAGTTTGCCGGAGATCTGCGGGTCGGCAGCCCTCCTCGCTCCGCCGGACCGGCCGGAACGTTGGATCGCCCAGATCCGCGCCCTCGCGTCCAGCCCGGACCTGCGATCGGACCTGATCGGCCGTGGCCGCGCTCAGGCGGCCCTCTTCTCGTGGCAGGCTTCGGCGCAGGGTTACCTCGATCTCATGCGCGCGCCGAAGGCGCGACCGGCCTCCCGATCCGCCGGGCCGTCGCCGCCCAGCATCGCCGTCGCCATCGCGACGCTCGGCCGCCCCGAGGTGCTGACCGGCACCCTCAGGCGGATCCTGGATCGGCAGACCCTGAAGCCCGACGCTGTCCTGATCTCCTGCGTCACCCCGGACGATGCGGGTGAGGCGGCCGCGTGGCCCGGCGTGACGGTGGTGACGGGGCGTCCCGGACTCGCCGTCCAGAGAAATGCCGCTCTCGCCGCGCTGCCCGAGGCGACCGATATCGTGGTCTTCTTCGACGATGACTTCGTTCCCGAAGCCGGTTGGCTCGCCGCGGCGGCGCAGCGCTTTCACGACGAGCCGGACATCGTCGGCCTGACGGGCGAGGTCGTCGCGGACGGCATCAAGGGCCCGGGGCTGCGCTTCACCGAGGTCGACCGGATGCTCGCCGCGCTCGGCCCGGTCGAGCCGGCGGCGCCGATCGAGGCCTTCAGCCCGTACGGCTGCAACATGGCGTTCCGTCGCTCGGCCATCGGCACGCTGCGGTTCGACGAGCGGCTCGTCCTGTACGGCTGGCTCGAGGACCGCGATTTCGGCGCGGCCCTGGCGGCCAAGGGCGGCCGGCTTGTCAAATGCACGGAGGCCCGCGGCGTTCATATGGGCGTGAAGGGCGGCCGGATCTCGGGCGATCGGCTCGGCTATTCGCAAATCGTCAATCCGTTGTACATGCTGCGGAAGGGCACGATGACTTCATCTCAAGTCCTCGGTCAGATTACCCGCAACGTTCTCAGCAACGTGACGCGCTTCCCGGCCCCCGAGCCGTTCATCGACCGGCGCGGCCGGCTGCGCGGCAATCTGCGCGGCGCCGCGGACGTGCTCCTGGGACGGCTGGAACCCGAGCGGGCCCTGCAGATCCGGCGGAAAGCGTGAGATGAACATCCACACCAACAACCGGATCGCGCCGGACCATACCCAGCCCCTCGCCCAGTTCCCGGAGACGACGTCCGTCGGCGTGCAGGACGGGCCGCTGGCCGTCATCTCCGCGGCCCTCAAGGCGGCCCGGCGTCACAAATACGCGGTCGCCATCTGGGTGCTCTTCTGCATCGGCTGCGCGGCGCTCTACGCGGTGACCGCAACCCCTTCCTACACGGCGACCGCGGTGCTGCTGCTCGAGCCGCGGCGCCCGGCGGGCTCGGGCTCCTCCGACGGTGCCCTGATGCCGAGCCTCGATGTGGGCCGGGCCGAGAGCGAGCTCCAGGTTCTCCGCTCGGAACGGCTGTTGGCAAACGTGTTCAACAGCCTCCAGCTCGCGAACAACCCGGAATTCGGCCCCCCGGACGCGGAGAGCCCGAGAGAGCCCGGCTCAAGCGCCTCGGAATTGTCGGGTCTGCGGACCGCCCCGCCCTCGACATCCGCCATCCTGCAGCAGAGGAAGTTCGAGACTTTCGCCGAGCGATTTAACGTCAGGCGCGTCGGCCAATCATACGTGGTTGAGGTCTCGTACACGTCCCAAGATCCGAATTTGGCGCGGCGCGTGGCGAACGCGGCCGTCTCGGCTTATCTCCTGCAATCGATCGCGGCCAAAGCCGATGCGGCCAAGAACGGCGCCGAGTTCCTCCAGGGACGCGTCAATGCCCTCGCCTCTCAGGCCCGGTCCGCCGCGGCGGCCGTCACCGAGGGCACCTTGCCGGACGCGCCGACGCCCGATGCCGATGCGCGGGTGATCGGCGCGGCGCTGCAGCCCCTCAAACCCTCGGCCCCGCGCAAAACCCTGATCCTGGGACTCGGCGCGATGATCGGCCTCGTGGGCGGATTGTTGGCCGTGGCGCTGCTGCAGGCGTTCGACCGCCGGATCCGGACGCCGCAGGATCTCGCCCAGCGGGCCGGCCTCCCCTGCCTCGCCGTGATGCCCGAGGTCGTGCGCAAGACCGCCGACGGGCGCCGCGAGACGGTGGATCTGCGCAACGTCAACGCGCCGTGGTTCCTCAACGTCAAGTTCTCCACCGGAGTCCGCGATCTGCGGACGTCGATCCAGCTGGCGCTCTCGGCGCGCGGTCACGAGTCCGACTGTGTCATCGCCCTGGTCGGCTGCACCCCGCGCACGGGCACGACTCTGATCGGCCTGAGCCTGGCGCGCCTGCTGCAGGAAGGTGGTCGGACGGCCCGGCTGATCGACACGAATATCCACGGCGCCGGAACCTTCTTCCTGACCCCGGACGCCAAGGCCGGCGTCGGCGCGAGTCTGGCCGACCTGATCATCAATCCCAGCCACCTGGCCTTGGCCAAGTTCGTGGATTTCGGGGGCGTCTCCGTCCTGCCGTCGCGGTCGCCGTACACGGCGGTCGGCACCGGCGTGTCCCTCAGTTCCTCGATCTTCCAGAGCGTCATCGACCAGATGCGCCGGGGCGGCTACGTCATCCTCGACCTGCCGCCGCTCTCCGTCTCGGCCGAGTCCCGGGTCGCGGCCCGTCGGGCCGATGTCGTGGTGATCGTCGCCGAGGCCGGGCGGACCACCGTCGATGAACTGTCGGACGCGGTGAACGGCCTGATCGGTGCCGGCGCGAACGTGATCGGCGCCGTTCTCAATCGCGCCTGACCCAAGCTCGCGCACCGTCGGCGCATCTGCGGTCGGCTCTCGACATCTCCAGCGACAGGGGCGGCGTAGATGCGATCTGCGAATACCGACAGACTTCAGATCCTCTATATCCAGCCGAGAACTCCCGTCTTCGCGGGAATCGAACGCGTCGTCGATACAATCTGCACCGAACTCGCGACGAACTACAGCGCAGAGTTCGATGTCGATGTCCTGAGACTCTCGCAACATAAAAATCACCCGCCCGAGCCGCGGCATTATCGAAGCGTCTTTCGGCCTGTCACGTCGCGGCTGGATCTTCTCCGAACCTTCAGGGCCGTCATCCGAGAAAAGCGCTACGACCTGGTGATCGTTCCGCAAATCGAGCCGACCGTCATCTTCTGGTTCGCCCGCCTCGGGATCCGACAGCGGGTTGCGATGCATCTCCACGGAAATCCGAGGCGTGAAGCCACGAATTTCAAATCCGCACTCTACTTCTTCCTCCTGAATCACCTGGTTCTTCGCCGCATAATCTCGGTCTTCGGAACCTCGCCGAGACAACTTGAAGCTTTCAAGAACGACTTCAACTGCTCGCGCCCGATGTACTGGGTGCCGAACCCGGTTCGGCGCTTCGACCCGTCGCGCACCGACACCCGACCGGACCCGACCCTCGTCACGTTCGTGAATGTCGGACGTTACGACTTCCAGAAGGGCCAGGATATCCTGATCAGGGCCTTTGCGAGGTTGTACGCTCGTCGAAAGAATATCCGCCTCAATTTGGTCGGTCACGGCTCCGACGAGGGCGCGCTCGCCGAGCAGATCCACGCGCTCGACATGTCGAACGTCATCACACTCGCGTATCATCCCGACAATCCGCAGCAGGCGCTCGACACCAGCGATATCTTCGTCGCAACTTCGCGCTGGGAAGGCTGGTCGCTCGCGATATGCGAAGCCTTGCGGTGCGGACTCCCGGTCATATCGACCGACTGCGAATTCGGCCCGAGCGATATCTTGGTCGATCAACGCCTCGGACGTCTGGTGCCACCCGACGACGAGGACGCGTTGGTCGAGGCGATGGATCACTACTGCGAAAATCTAATAATCGAAAAATCTTTCTCCGCTTTCAGGAAGGAGCATATCGACCGCTACAGCCCGGAGAATGTGGTCCATGTACACGCCAAGGCAATCCGACAATCCGTCATCTGACGCTCTCGGGCCGTTCGTCGGGACCGTACGCCGAGCATACGCCCACAGCACAGCCGCCCAAGCATGACCGAAGAAAATTCCACCTGCGTCGCGATCGCGTGGCCAAAGCCTGAGAGCAGACATACGGACCTCAAAGTTTTCGACGGACATGGAAGACCGAGGCCAGTCGAGACGAGAACGCCCTGACTTAGTGGAGTACCTACAGTGCTTGAGATCTACAAAAACTCGACTTACGCGGAAAACAACCCCGACTGGCACGAGGCGGATGCACCTTGGAAGGCGACGCAGATCGGGACTATGATCAAGAGGAACAAGATCACTTTCGACAGCCTCTGTGAAGTGGGGTGCGGGACCGGCGACGTGATCTTGAATCTCGAGCGCGCCTTCGATTTCTCGAGAGGTTTCGGCTACGAGATCTCGCCGCACGCCTACCGGCGCGCCAAGAGCAAGGAGACGACGCGAACGAAATTCTACCTCGAGGACGTGTTCGACGCACCTGACGCCCCTTTCGATGTTCTGCTCGCCGTCGACGTGATCGAGCACGTTGAAGACTATATCAACTTCACGAAACGACTTCGGTCACTTGCAAAGTTCAAGATCTTCCATATTCCGCTCGATCTTTCGGTCCAATCGCTGCTCCGCCGCCGGCCGATCTTGCACCTCCGGGCCAGCGTCGGCCACCTCCACTATTTCTTCAAGGATTCGGCGCTCGCCACCCTGCGAGACTGCGGGTACAACGTGATCGATTATTGCTATACCGCGAGCCGGATCGAACTGCCGAACCAAGCGCTGTCGAGCCGTCTGATGAGCGTCCCGCGGCGGGCCATGTTCGCACTCAACAAAGATCTGACCGTCCGGGTACTCGGAGGATACTCGCTGCTGGTGCTCGCCGAATGAGTCGGGGTCACCCGGCCCGATTTCGCGCTGCCGTTCGCGCGATCGTCCGGTCGCTCGCGGTCCGCGATTCGCGGTCGGTTCAGTCGGCCCGCGCCGCGCAGGTTCGGGGCGGCGACGTCTCCGGCACCCGCAAGACCGGAATGGAGTGGCGCCGCAGCCGCTACGTCCAGGCCCACCCCTCTACCCTTGCCGGCAAAGCGAGCGAACGGGCAGGTATGCCCCCTTCGCACAGGACCCGCTGACCACGATCCGGCCCTCCTCCCGGTCGGTCGCGATCCGACCTCGTCCCCTACTGAGCCCGAGAAGGTCAGCGACGTCACAACCCGCGCGGCCATGCCGGCCTGCGCGCGGGCGGGCCGCGATGTTCGGTGCCTGGCGGGTGGTTGCCTCGAGGCCGGGAGCGGCGCTCGCGCCGGTCGTCCCTCTGGAGCGGACCGCAGTTGCGCACCCCCGCGTCGGAGCCGCCGCGTGCACGCACGGCATCCGGCTAGCCGTACACGCGGACATAATCGACCTGCATATGGACCAGCTTCTGAGCCTCGGTCAGCTGGGGCGCCTGAACATCTGTCCGCAACGCCAGCGTGAGGAGTGGCCAGAAGACATCGCCGGTCCTCTCCATCTCCGACGCACGGGTCAGCGTCCAGATGTTGATCCGGTTCGTGGCCGGGTTGATGATCGGCCGGCGCTCGAAGTAGGGAATGCAGGTCCCGTCGCGGATCAGCACGCCGTAGCGGCAATATTGCTGCGTCATGTCGACCGGCGTCGGGACGCCGCTTCCTTCGTTATGCTCGTCGGGCTGCCCCCACTCGTGCAGGTAGGCGCCGTAGAGTTTCGGCTCGAAGCCCTTCTGCTCGACGATATCAACTTCGATGCTTCTCTTCGTGTCGGTTATGCCATCCCGGTTGAGCAACCAGAAAGCCGGCCACGTCAGAGGATGTCTCGGGAACTTCATCCTGGCCTCGAAGTAGCCTTGAGCCCAGCCGATCGAGACGACACCGCTCCGACTACCCGCCTGCAGATTTCCGGAAATCCACTGGTAATCGGGCTCACTGTTCCCGTAGTAGTTTGTGACGCTCATTTTGCGCCCGATATACTTCGCCGAAATCTGGAGGGCCGTGCCTCCCGTGGCGTCCGGATCCTCGATGATCTCGTAGGGCTTGAAACCTTCTGCCCCGGAGAGGGGCGCGAAGGCCGAGCGACCGTAGAATCCGGACGGTCCCGTCGTCGCCTTCGGGCCGCCATTCCAGATCCGCCCGTTGATCTCCTTGAAGGGCTCGTCGAAGACGAGCGCCCGCCCCTGAGTTGGGTCTACGGCGGCGTCGATCGCCGCGTCGGCACGACCAACCCGCATCAGGGACGCCATCGTCCAGAGCGGCAGACCTCGAAGACCAAATTTCACAATATCTCGGCGGCCACAATCCGGCTTTATCATTCGCGGCGCTCCGAATCGCGGCGGCGATTACTGGTCCTCGATCCTACCGCTCGGACGGCTTCCGCCTCAAGGCTTCATCCCGGCCGGCCTCGGGCCCTCGGCGCGGAAGTCCGATTGCTCGCGCGCGTCCGCCGTCCGAATCTCGGAGTTGCCGCCCGGACATGCGCAGTCATAGAACCTCCGCGCCGCGGCGGCGGCGCGCTTGTCGAGGATGCCGGGCGTGATGCCGTCACGCCGGGGCGCGGTCACGCGGCCTTCCCATCCGGTTCGCTTTCTCTCGGCCCTGAAGCGACGTCGGGCGCGACGCGGCCACCCGCGAAACCGGGACGGCTGCGCCCCGCCGGCTCCTCACTCGAGTTCGATGACATTCCGGGACGCGGGCTGCGCGCTCCGCACGGGCGGGCCGCGGTTGCTGAGGAAATCGGCCGGCGCCGTGGGCGCGGGCTTGGCGACGGGTGCGGCGCGCGCGGATTGCGCCGGCTGTTCGGGTCTGTCGACCGGAGCCGGGTTCGCGACCGGCGGCAGCGGCGCGACGACGCGTCCCTCGGCCTGGTCGAGGCAGCGCCGCAGGGCGCCGGGATCGGGCAGCAGCGTGCAGTCGTTCACCGAGAGCGGGCTCGGCTGGGCGGCGGCCGCCACCGCGCCCGCCGCGAGAAGGGCGACGGCGCCGAAGGCGGTCCGCACCGCGCGTCTCCGGGGATCCGGCGCCGGGCTCACGGCTGCGCCTGCCGGATCCGGGGATTGACCTGCCGGACCTCGATCTCGCTCGGCTCCGACGGCAGCAGCTTGCGGGGGGGTGCCGTCCCGGTACGGGCGGCCTGCTGCTGGGCCTGGGGTGCCATCGGCTGCGGCGTCGGGACGTTCGGCCGGACCTGCTGGGCCGGCTGAGCGGGCGCATCCGCCTTGTCGAGCCGGCCGAGCCGCACCCGCACATAGTCGACCGACCGCTTGGCCGCGTCGAACCCGCACTCGTAGGTCACCCGCACCCACTCCTTGGCGGGGCTGAGGAAGCGGATCGAATCGCCGCGGTAGCGGACCACCGTGGCGCCGCCCTCGGGCGCCTCGGCCTGCTGGAAGATCTTGGCGAAGGGCCGGGAGACCCACTCGAAATCCGTCGGCGCCTGCGCCTCGATCCGCGGCGCGCAGATCTGCGACGCGAGCTCGTTGTTGGCGCGCACGCAGGTGGCGTCGCAGCCCGGAGCGGCAGGGGCGGGCTGCCCCGGCCCGGGACTGGCGGTATTGGCCTGCATCGGCGCGGGCTGCGCGGGCGCCGGCTGGGCCGATGCCGGTTGCGGCGGGGCGGGCGGTGCCGCGGATTGTGCGCCCGCCGACAGGATCCCGGCCGACCATACGGTTGCGGCGGCGAGCAGGATCTGCACGCGCGATCGGCCGCGCTGCCTCATCGTAGCCTCCCCATCAACACACGGCGCAGGCGGTTTCCGCCTTGCGCAGATATCGACCGTTCCGCCGGCCGCGTGCACCCACCGGCTGTGAACCCACCGGCTGTGAACCCACCGGCTCAAGCCCACAGGGCGGCCCTTCCGCAGCGGCGGGGGGCACGCCCCAGGAACCGCCCCCATACGACCATTCAGGACGGTCTTGCTTGATCAATAGAGTACCACTTTTGGCGATGACTGATGTGTCCAATTTAACACGCATCTAGCGGTCCGCGTTTTCGCCGACGAAAACTGCCTAATCCGGTCAGGGCGGCCGGCTCCAGAGATCGTTAACGAGCATCCGTAACCGCCTGCAGGAATTCAATTTTCCTTGTGCCGATTGACTGATCTCATCCCGTCTAATGCGCACGAAATCAGACGAGGGATTTCGACAATTGTAGGTTTTCGGTCAACGGGCGCTTGACACACGTCTTCGGCTTATGGATACGCTTAACAAGCCGTTAAAGCGCCGCGACGACAGTGCGACCGCGATGGCATAGATTGTGTTCAAAAGAACACATAAAATACAAGAGGGAGTGTATCTATGTTGAAATCAGTTGTTCTGGCTTCCGTCGCCGTCGCCAGCCTGACCGCCTTCGCGACCGGCGCCTCGGCGCAGTCGAGCACCACGCCGGTTCTCGGCAACGGCACGATGGCGAACGAGTCTTTCGTGCTCCAGCGGGGCAACAATAACACCGCTACCGTGAATCAGACCGGCACAAATGTTAAGGCTGGCTCTCTCACGAATACGCTTGACCTAACGGCCCCCAGCATCACCGAAGGCAATGCTAATTTTCAGTTTCAGATTACCAACACCGTTCTTCAGAAGGGCTCCGACAACACTCTCGCCATCACGCAGGCTGGAGAAAATAACCAAATCGTGACGACCAATCTCAATGTTGATCGGTACGATTTCTCGTTCAATCCCAGCAATGGTTCATTTAGTGCTGGAGATGGCAACAAGGTGACGATTACGCAGAACGGCAAGGATGGCCAGGCCCAGTTCCAGCAGCGGGGCAACAGAAACGAAGCTACCATCAGGACGGACACCACTGTCCAGTATACCTATGCTGGTATCTTTCAGGATGGAAATGACAACAAGGCCGGCATCTATCAGCACGACGGGAGCGTGAACGCCTACGCGGTCGTTCGCCAGGTGGGCAGCAGCAACAACGGCTATATCGATCAGTACGGACAGACGAATTACGCTGCGCTCCTTCAGGTGGGTGACAGCAACACTGCAAGCATCGGCCAGGCGGGCACGGCCGGCGTCGGCGCGTTCGGCTACCAGAACGGCTACGGCAACACTGGGTCCATCACGCAGTTCGGCGCCGTCGCTTCCAATGCCGGCTTTGCCCAGATCGGCAACGGCAACAAAGTCAGCATGACGCAGCGGTAAGAAGCAGGCGCCAAGCTCGTTTCCAGCCAAGACATACAGAAGGGGTGCCCCCACTGGGGCGCCCCTTCTCCGACGAGTCGAGGCCACAATCACGATGTCGGACGCGAGGCCAATCATGCCCAGCTTCGCCGTTGACCCACCTATTCTCTGCCGGGTGATCGAGAACCGCTCGGCCGATGTCGCGCGCTTAGCCCTCCGCATAGAGGCGCTACGCGGAGCCGCCGGTCAATACAGCCTCGTGGTGCGCAAGGCCGACCCGGCCGGCACGGCAACGATGCAGCAGGGCGGCGGCTTCGACCTCGCTGACGGCGGCACCCGCGAGGTCGGCAAGCTGACCATCAGCGTCCGGCCGGACGGCCAGCTGAGCGTCGACGCTTCCGTGCAGGTGGACGGCCGCAAGATCGGCTGCGCCTACGACAGCACGCAGGACCTGTGACACGCCGTTCGAGCCCTGAAGAGCGGCAGTTCGAGCGACCTCAATTTCCTGATGGGACGAGCGACCGCGGCTCCATTGACATTGCCTCACACGAGAGGCAGCCGCAGCGGGTCTCCATCCTCGATCCGTGTGTCTAATTCACCACATGTCAGTTGTAGTCACGTGTGGATAAGCCTTGATACTATACATCCGCGCGGAACATTGATTTAAGGTGGCCCAAAATGGGCTTAGGGAGGCATATGATGCGCCGTACGCGTCGCAGTTGCGCTGCAGGTCGAGCGCTGCTCGTTGCCGTCCCGCTCGCCGTCGCGAGTGCGGCCGGCCCCGCGGCGGCGCAGGACCGGGTCGCGATCGAGCAGATCCAGGCGGCCGCCCAGCGCGCCGCCGGCGCTCCGGGGCGGGGGATCCAGGAGAGCGACTACATCCTCGGCAATCAGTCCGGCATCATGCTGCTCAACCCGAGCGGCCCGCCCCAGTCGGCGCAGGCCAATCAGGCCCGGGCCCTGCAGATCGGATCGAACAACACCGGCACGATCGACATGGCGGGCTACGCGAACACGGCGATCCAGAACGTGATCGGCTCGCGCAACACGGTGACCCAGCAGCAGACCGGGTCGTACAACCAGTCGACCGTGTCGGTCTTCGGCGAGTCCAACACGATCGGGACCCGGCAGGACGGCAGCGGCGCGGCGGCCACCATCACGGTCCGCGGCGACAACAACGCCATCTCGGCGCAGCAGCAGGGCAGCAACCCGACGCCGATCAGCATCACGCGGGTCGGCAACGGCCCTAGCGTCTCGGTCACCCAGAGGTAGTTCCATGCGCCAGTCCCGCCTCCTCGGGCCGCTCGTCTGCGGCTGGGCGCTCCTCGCCGCGGCCGGCGCGCAGGCCGGCAGCCTCGTCTACCAGCCGGTCAACCCGTCCTTCGGGGGAAGCCCGCTGAACGGCTCCTGGCTGCAGGCCGAGGCCGCGGCCCAGAACGACGCGCAGCGGTCGGCCCAGCGCGACCAGCAGCTGTTCTCGGCCAACCAGAGCGCCGCCAACACCAAGACCCCGGGCCAGATCTTCGCCCAGCAGCTGCAGACGCAGATCTACAGCTCGCTGGCCAACCAGATCACGCAGGCGCTCTTCGGCGAGAACGCCCAGCAGAGCGGCAGCTACAGCTTCGGCGGATCGCAGGTGACCTTCCAGCGCCTGGGCAGCAACATCCAGCTCCAGATCTTCGACGGTCAATCGACCACCACCATCGTGGTCCCGGCGACCGCGGCCGTGGGCGGCAGTTCGACGGGCACGTCGCCGCTCTCGGGCGCGCCCTGAGCGCGAGGCGCAGCGATGGTTGCCGAGCATCGATCCCGGAGTCGGCTCCGCCCTCCTCCGTCGCCCGCTCCGGCGCGCGCGCGGAAGGTCGGATCGCCGAAGCGGAACGGAGACGGGGTGGCCCGTGCGTAGCTTTCTGAAGAGCCTGGCCGCCGCCGCGCTGCTCTGCGCGGGCCTGGCCGCCTGCGCCCCGTGGGAGCGCGAGCTGCTCGCGCAGGCGCCCGTGGTGACGCCGCCCTCCCCCACCGATCTAAATCTCGAGACGCTGCCGCCGCCGACCCGGAAGATCGACATCGCGATCTACAATTTCCCGGACCTGACCGGTCAGAACAAGCCGAACGACAACATCGCCGAGTATTCCCGCGCCGTCACCCAGGGCGGCGGCGCCTTCGTGGTCGACGCGCTGCGGCGCGCCGGGCGCGGGCAGTGGTTCTCGGTGGTCGAGCGCACCGGCCTCGCCAACCTGCTGCAGGAGCGGCAGCTGATCCGGGCGACCCGCCAGGAATTCGAGGGCACGGAAGCGAAGCCGCTGCCGCCGATCCGCTTCGCGGGCCTGATCGTCGAGGGCGGCATCATCGGCTACGACGCCAACACGGTCACGGGCGGCGCCGGCGCCAACCTCCTGGGCATCGGCGGCGACACCAAGTATCGGCGCGACGAGGTGACGGTGGCGATGCGCATCGTCTCCGTGCAGAGCGGCGAGGTGCTCAACAGCGTCACGGTGACGAAGACGATCTACTCGGTCGCCCTCAACGCCAACGCCTACCGCTACGTCGCGGTGGCCAAGCTGCTCCAGGTCGAGGCGGGCGTGACCCGGAACGAGCCGACCCAGATGGCGGTGCGCGAGGCGATCGACCTCGCCGTCTACGCGACGATCATCGAGGGCAGCCGCAAGAAGCTGTGGCGCTTCCGCGACCCGGTGCTCGGGACCCGCCTCGTCGACGAGTATCTCGCCCGCGACCGGCCGACGCCCCTCGAGGTCCCCGGACCGGCGGTGGCGGCGGGCCCGCTGGTGGTGAAGTCCTGACCGGCCATGGACAGGCCCGTCTCACCGACGCACATGTTCGGCCGTCGTCGAGGGGGCGTGCGCGGCACGCTGGCCCTCTGCCTCGTCCTGTCCGCCGCCCTGACCCCGGTGATCGCGCCGCGGGCCTCGAGCACGGCCCGGAGCCCGGCGGTTCCCGAGGCCGCCATCCTCACGCCCTTCGCGCCGATCGCCGCGCCACCGCCGGTCGGACTGGCGGACGGGCCGGCGGTGGCGCCGCTCACCGCGCCGATGATCGCCGACCTGATGGTTCTGGGTCGCGGCGCGTTCCAGCCGATCGAGACGGCCGCCTTGCTGTTCCCGCAGGCCGGGGACGGCATGCACGCGCTGATCGCCGCCGCGGCCGCCGCCAACGGCCTGCCCAGCGACTTCTTCCTGCGCCTGCTGCGTCAGGAGAGCGGCCTGAACCCCAATGCCGTGAGCCCCGTGGGCGCGCTCGGCATCGCCCAGTTCATGCCCGGCACGGCCGCGGAGCGCGGCCTGCGCAACCCGTTCGACCCCCTGGAGGCGATCCCGAAATCGGCCGAATTGCTGCGGGAGCACCGGGCGCGCTTCGGCAATCTCGGCTTGGCCGCGGCGGCCTACAATGCCGGGCCGCAGCGGGTGCGCGGCTGGCTCGAGGGCCGTTCGGGCATGCCCGCCGAGACGCGCGACTACGTGGCCCGGATCACCGGCCGCACCGTCGAGGAATGGGCCGCGGAGAGCGGCCGGTCCTTCCTGAGCGTCCCGCCGCTCTTCCCGCCCCCCCGTGGTCTCGGCCCTGTGGCCGGCTGGCCCGCCGATGCGCCGGTGCGGCACTCGACCCTGTTCGGGGTTCCGCCGGCGGCGCGCGGCGCGGCGGTGGCCGGTGAGCGGGCAGGCCGGGCGGGCGCCAAACGGGGCGCTCAGCGGGGCGCTCAGCGCCTGTCGGCCCAGTCACAGCAACCGCGATCCGAACAGGCCCTCTGCGCGGTCCTGAACGGCCAGGGACGCACCTGTCTGGTCCAGGCGGTCTACTGAGGCGGCGCCAGCTGCTCGACCTGGACGGATTGGGCCGGCGTGGCCGGCAGGCGGCTCTGCCGAAGCTTGCGCCGCTTCCCACGCCGCGACACGCCGGTCGCCGGGATGGCACCCGCCGCGTCGAGCAGGGATTGGTCGATCACGGGCGGCTGCTGGAAGGCTGCCGGCCGCGGGCCGGGTGCGAGCCGCTGGCCTTCGTAGAGCTCGATGCAATCCCGGAGCGCCGTCGGGTCGCGGATGAAGGTGCAGTCGTTGACGTTCGGCACCGGCGCGCCCTGGGCCAGTGCGCCCGCGGCGCACCAGACAGATGCGACACCGAACACGACCGCCCTCGATCTCCATCTCGACATGACGAACCTCACGGGCGTGCAGGTGAGGCGTTGCGCCGTCCCGAACCTACATTCATCAGCACCTAACAGAACAAGCTCTCGACCAACCAGTTCCGAACTGCCGATTTCAGACGCATATTCGCAAATCAGATCAAGATTCGGGAAACAGGACGGCGCTCTGCGTCAGACCAAGGCCGCCTCGTCCCGCTCGGTTCGCCGCGGGCGATGTCGAGGGTGACCTCGGATCGCGCAGCCCTGCGCGCGAGCCCCGAACGGGCCGGCGACCATAAGCTCGACGGCTGGTTCGCTCCGTCCCCGTCGGGAGCCTCGGCCGGCTCACAGGCGCGGCCAAATCGGATCCAGTCCTGGCCCGAGAGGTCGAGCCCAACGTCCGAGCTGCCCTACCGAGAGGGTCTCACTCGTCCTGAACGGCTAGGAATTATGGGGAATGGCGCGCCCGAAAGGATTCGAACCTCTGACCCCCAGATTCGTAGTCTGGTGCTCTATCCAGCTGAGCTACGGGCGCCTGACACGGCGGCGGGCTCTCGGCCCGCCGGTGTGAAGGGGCTTCTAGAGGCTCAAATCCGGCTTGGCAAGACACTTCCGCCAACGACCTTCGCGGCCCGGGCATCGCGCCGTCGGTGCCTGGGGTCTACGGAGCCCGGGCGCTCGCGCGCACGCGCTCCTCCGCGGCCCGGATCGCCTCGGGCGTGCCGACATGCAGCCACTGGCCGTCGAGCCGCATCCCGAACAGCCGCCGCGCCGCGATCGCCCGATCGAACAGCAGGTTGAGCGAGAAGGCACCTTCCGGCGTGTCGGCGAACAGGCCCGGCGTGAGGATCGCCACGCCCGCGTAGATGAACGGCGCCACCGCGCGCTCGCCGCGGCGCTCCAGGCGGCCATCGGAATCCATCACGAAGTCCCCGGCCCCCTCGTAGCCGAGGCTGGTGGCGGTCGGCGCCACCAGCAGCAGGCCGTCCATGCGGTCCCCGTCCCAGGTCTCGATCAGCCGGCGCAGGTTGGAGGCCGGCCCCTCGAGCCAGAACGAGTCCGAGTTCAGCACCACGAACGGCGCCTCCCCGAGGAGCGGCAGCGCCTTGCGGATGCCGCCGCCCGTCTCCAGGAGCGCCGCGCGCTCGTCGGAGACGGTCGTGGCCGGCCCCCGGTCCGTCCGCTCCGCCCGACGCGCGAGGTGCCCCTCGATCAGGTCGGCGAGGTAGTGGACGTTGACGACCGCATGCCCGATCCCGGCCTCGGCGACCCGGTCGAGGGCGTGGTCGAGCAGGCCCTTGCCGGCCACCTCCACCAGGGGTTTCGGCACGGTGGCGGTCACCGGCCGCATGCGCTTGCCCAGGCCCGCGGCCAGGACGAAGGCGCGGCTGACGGCGGGGCTGGGATCGCTCATGCGGTCGGGAATCCGGAGGTCAGGGTTCGGGCGCCGGGGCGACGAGGCCCGGCAGGTGGTCCGCGTGCCAGGCCCGCAGCCCGGCGAGCGCCGGATGGGCGAGGTTGCGGGCGAGATAGCCCTCGATGCGCGGCAGGTGGGCGAGGTAGCCGGGCTTGCCGTCGCGCCGGTCGAGGCGCGCGAAGATGCCGAGGATCTTGGTGGCCCGCTGGGCCGCCAGCAGCGCGTAGGCGGTGGCGAAGGCCCCGACGTCGAAGGCCGGGTCCCGGCCGCGACGCTCGCGGGCGTAGAGGCCGAGCAGCCGCAGCTCGAATTCCGCGCTGGAATCCACGCGGGCATCCTGCAGCAGCGAGGCGACGTCGTAGGCCGGGTGGCCCATGACGGCGTCCTGGAAGTCGATCAGCCCGACTCGCTCCAGCCCGTCGCGCTCGGGCAGCCAGATCAGGTTCGGGGAATGGTAGTCGCGCAGGGTCCAGGTCGGCCGGTCCGGGATCGCGCCCCGCAGCGCCGCCCGCCACAGGTCGACGAAGGCCGCCCGCGCCTCCGCCGACAGGCTGACGTTGCGGATCGCCGGGGCGTACCATTCGGGCATCAGCTCCGCCTCGAACAGCAGCGCCTCCATGTCGTAGGGCGGCAGCCTGTGCTCGATCCCCTCAGCCACGGGCAGGACCGGGGGGAGCGGGTTGGCGTGGAGCTTGGCCAGCACGCGCACGGCCTCGGCGTAGCGCTCGGGCCGCGGGGCGCCGCCCTCGACCACCGGCTCGCTGCCGAGATCCTCCAGGATCAGCAGGCCCTCGGTCAGGTCCTCGCCGTAGATCTTCGGGGCCGAGAAGCCGAGCGCCCGCAGGCCCCGGTCGAGGGCCACGAAGGCGTGGACGCTCTCGGCGAGGTGCACGATGGCGCTGTAGGGCTTGCCGTCCCGCACCGGCGGCCCGTCGGGGCGCGGCGGCGCGATCATCAGCACGGCGCTGGTGCCGTCGGGCTTGGTCAGGCGCTCGTAGGCGCGGGAGGAGGCGTCCCCCTGCATCAGCGTCCGCTCGGCGATGTCCCATCCGCTGCGGTCGAGGAGGCGGCGCACCGCGCGGGCCCGGTCGAGGCGGGCGCGCATGCCGCCGGCGCCGTCGATCCGGGCGAGCCGCGCCTCGGGGCCGAACTCCGCCCGCAGGGACAGGTCCACCGTCAGCACCGGGCCGCCGCGGGGCGGCATCCGGTCGGGCCACTCCACCAGGGTGATCGCGCCCTCGGCCATCTCGTCGAAGCCGAGTTCCACCAACTCGTCGGGGTCGCGCAGCCGGTACAGGTCGGCGTGGACGATCGGCCGACCGTCGCGGGCCGCGTAGGGCTGGATCAGCGTGAAGGTCGGGCTCGGCACCTCCAGGCGCGCGTCGCCGGCGAGTTCGCGGATGATCGCGCGGGCGAGCGTGGTCTTGCCGCCGCCCAGCCCTCCGGACAGCGCCACCACGTCCCCGGGCATCAGGAACTCGGAGAGGAAGAGGCCGAGATCCTCGGTGGCCGTCTCCTCCGGCAGCACGAATTCCCAGGGCGCCGGCTGCGCGGGTGCCCCCTCCTCCATCTGCCCGTCCTGCTCGTCTCCGCCCAAAGCCCGCCTCCGAGACCCGAAGACGCATGGTCCGAAAACACGCACCGGATGCAAGCGTTTCCGCCCGGAGCCGCGCGCTTCCCGCCCGCCCGGTGCATCGAAACCACGCTCGCGGAAGCGGCGAGAGACCGCGCCGGGCCCCCGGAAATCCGTCAGGCCCGGGCGTGGACCCTCGTCCGGTCCTGGTCGGCCCCGCGGGAAAGCCCGCAGCGCCACGCCTCAGCGTTCCAGGCCGCCGCGGCCGCGAGGGCGTCCGCCTCGGGCATCGGGCGGCCGAAATGGTAGCCCTGACCCAGGGCACAGCCCATGGCGGCGAGGGCCTCCGCCTCGGCGCGGCCCTCGATGCCCTCGGCGACCGCCACCACCCCGATCTCGTCGGCGAGCCGCAGGATGGTCTGGACGATCCGGCGATCGCGCGGCTCCGCCAGCATCGCCCGGACGAAGGCCCGGTCCACCTTGAGCGTGGTGATCGGCAGCGTGCTGAGATGGCTGAGCGAGGAGTAGCCGGTGCCGAAATCGTCCACCGCGATGCCGAGGCCGGCGGCGCGGCAGCGCGCCAGGGCGGCTGCCGCCCCGGCCGGATCCTGCATCAGCGCGCTCTCGGTGATCTCGAGCTTCAGGGCGCCAGGGGCGATGCCGGTCCGGCGCAGCATCGCGTCGACCAGGCCGCATATATCCGAGCGGGCGAGGTCCTGGGCCGTGACGTTGAAGCTCACGAACAGCGACGGCTCGACGGAGGCCGGGGCGCGCAGGCCGGCCTCCAGGACCCGCGGGACGATCCGGCCGATCGCGCCGATCACCCAGGCGGTGACCGCGAGGATCAGGCCGTTCGCCTCGGCGGCCGGGATGAAGGACGCGGGCGACACGAGCCCCCGCTCGGGGTCGTGCCAGCGGATCAGGGCCTCGAAACCGGCCAGCTGCCCTGTGGCGAGCCGCACGATCGGCTGCAGGAACAACGCGAACTCGTCCCCGGCCAGGGCCCGCCGCAGGGCGCGCTCCTGCGCGAGGGAGGCGACCGTCGCGTCGAAATCGGCGCGGGCGGAGGGCGACGGCGGCGCCGGAGGCCCCTCCGCCGCGGCCGGCCCGAGGCGCGGCAGGGTCTCGCGGAACCGGGCGATGAGCCCCTCGAGGCAGAGGCGCAGGATCGGGTCGGCGCCGGCGAGCCGCTGGCGGATCTGTGCCGCGCCCACCGGGACGAGCACGCAATCCGCCTCGGCGCGCGCGCCGGCGGAGCGCGGGAGGGCGTCGAGGATGGCCATCTCGCCGAAGATCTCGCCGGCCCCGCGCCGGGCGAGCACGGTCTCGCCGCCGTCGCCTCGCCGGAAGATCGCGATGCGGCCGCTCAGGATCAGGTAGGCGCAGTGCCCGATCGCCCCCTCGTCGAACAGGACGGCACCGGCCGGGAGGGTGACGGGGTCGGAGAGATCCTGCATCGGCCGGGGACGCTGCGCCTTCGACGGGAAAGCCCGGCGCGATCCTTGGCCGGGCGACCTTAAGATCGGATCAAGGACCGGCCGGATCAGCCGCGCGGGATCCCGTGCGCCTTGATCCGGGAGGCCAGCGTCGTCGGGCGCAGGCCGAGGAGCGCGGCCGCGCCGCCCGGCCCGGAGATCCGGCCGCCCGCCAGCGCCAGCGCCGCGACGATCTCGGCGCGGTCGCGCGCCCGGCGCTCGGCCTCCGTGGCGGGCCGCCCACCGGGCGCCGCGGCCGGTGTGGCCGGATCTGCGGGCCCCGGCGCCTCCCCGTCGGGCAGGTCGAGGCGGAGGCGGCCCCGGGCGGAGAGGATCACCGCCCGCTCGATCACGTTCTCCAGCTCGCGGACATTGCCGGGCCAGGGATAGCGGCAGAGGCGGCGGACATCGCCCTCGGTGAGGCGCGGCTCCGGGACGGCGAGGCGGCGCGCGGCGACCCGGAGCAGGTTCTGGGCGATCGGCGGGATGTCCTCGGGCCGCTCGCGCAGGGGCCGCGCCTGGATCGGGAAGACGTTGAGGCGGAAGTAGAGATCCTCCCGGAAGCGGCCGGCCCTGACCTCGGCGCGCAGGTCCCGGTTGGTGGCCGCGACCACGCGCACGTCCACCGCCCGCGTGCGCGCCTCGCCGACCCGCTCGAACGAGCGCTCCTGCAGAACGCGCAGCAGCTTGCCCTGGAGATCGAGGGGGATCTCGCCGACCTCGTCGAGGAACAGCGTGCCGCCATCGGCGAGTTCGAACCGGCCGACCCGGTCGCGGACCGCCCCGGTGAAGCTGCCCTTGGCGTGGCCGAAGAACTCGCTCTCGAACAGCTCGCGGGGGATCGCCGCGCAGTTGACGCGGATCATCGGGCGGGCGCCGCGGCGGCTCGCCTCGTGGATCGCCCGGGCGATCAGCTCCTTGCCGGTGCCGGATTCGCCGGTGATCAGCACGGTGGCGTCGGTGGCGGCGACGCGGTCGACCTGCCGGAGCGTCGCCGCGATGGCCGGCGAGCGGCCGATGATGCCCTGGTGCTGGCGCTCGGCCCGGATTTCCTCCTTGAGATACGCGTTCTCCAGCTCCAGGCGCTCCCGCAGGGAATCGACCTCGGCGAGCGCGCTCGTCAGGCGGGCCTCGGCCTCCCGGCGCTGGCTGATGTCGCGGAACACGATGACGGCGCCGAGGAGGCGCCCCCGGTCGCGGATCGGCGTCGAGGTGTACTCGACCGGGAAGGACGTCCCGTCGGCGCGCCAGAAGACCTCGTGATCGACCTGGTGGACGATCCCGTCCCGGAACGCCGCGTAGATCGGGCAGTCGCGATGGGGGTAGTGGCTGCCGTCCGGGTGGGTGTGGTGCACGGCGGCGTGCATGTCCCGGCCGACGAGGTCGGCGGCCTCGCAGCCGAGCATGCGCGCGGCGGCCGGGTTGACGAAGGTGGTCACGCCCTCCGCGTTGACGCCGTAGATCCCCTCCCCGGCCGCGCGCAGGATCAGCTGGTTGCCCCGCTCGATGTCGCGGAAGATGCGCTCCACGCGCTGCCACTCGGAGAGGCCGGCGCGCATATGGGCCTCGGCCTCGCCGTCGATCTGGCGGCGCTGGAGGATGTCCGGGTCCGCCAGGGTCACGAGGAGGCGCATCGCCGCGCCCGGCAGCGGGAAGGCCGCCGTATCGACCCGCAGGTCGCGGCCCGCCGCGTCGCGCGGCGCCAGCGTCCGCGTCCACCAGTGCCCCTTGGCCAGGACGGCCTCGGTGAAGACCGTGAGGGCCGGGAGCTGGCCGGGAAACAGCGCGCTCGCCCGCGCGCGCCGCAGCGCCGGACGCCCGTAGCCAAGGAGGCGTACCGCCGCCGGGTTGGCGTCCGCGACGCGGTCCTCCTTGGGCGCGAGGACAAGCATGGGGTCCGGGCTCGCCTCGAAGACCGGCCCGAACGCGGCAGCCGCGGCGAGATCACGAGATGTCGTCATCTGCTCACGATATCTCGTTACCGACGAAATGTCGTCAGCGGTGACCTTTTCCTTAACCCGCTGCCAGAACGGCCGATTCTGCCCCGCCTTCGGCTGGCACACACTTTGCCCAGTGGAGGCTGTCCGCCCGTCGGCCGGCGCCGCTCCCGAGGGCGCGCCGCGACGACGGCCGGCGGATGCCCCCATCCGGCCGCGACCGTTTCCCCTCACCGGTCGCGATCCGGGCGCGCACCCCGCCTCGGGGTGGGTGAGGCCGCGGAGAGCGCGGCCTCACCGGGCCCATCGCAGATTCGAATCCGGGAGCCGACGATGAAGCGCGAGGACCTGACCGAGAAGCTTCTCGACATCAAGCGCGAGAAGGGGTGGAGCTGGAAGCACATCCACGAGGAGATCGGCGGCCTGTCGCCGTTCCTGATCACCGCGGCCTGCATGGGCCAGATGAAGCTGCCGAAGGCCCAGGCCAAGCGGGCCGCCGAGCTCTTCGGCCTCACCGCCGCCGAGGAGCGGATGCTCAACGAGCCGCCCTATCGCGGCTCGATCCCGTCGATGCCGCCCACCGACCCGCTGATCTACCGGTTCTACGAGCTGGTGATGGTCTACGGCACGACCTTCAAGGAGCTGATCCAGGAGGAGTTCGGCGACGGCATCATGTCGGCGATCGACTTCAACATGGACATGGCCCGCGAGGCCAACAACAAGGGCGACCGCGTGCGGCTGACCATGTCGGGCAAGTTCCTGCCGTACAAGTATTACGGCAACGACGACGACACGCCGGAATACGGTTTCAAGGAGGGGTGAGCGACCCGGAAGGGTTTCCCCCCGATCAGGATCCGATGTTCATACATCCGGATCGGGCCAGCGGCACTGGCCGCGGCGCGCGACGCGCCCCTCTCCCGTGCGGGAAAGGGCTGGGGTGAGGGACGACACGCACCCTGATGGAGCGCGTCGTCGACGCGCGCTCAGCTCGAGCTCACTCCGGGCGACCGGATCCCTCACCCTGTCCTCTCCCGAACGGGACAGGGGATCCGCGGCTCGTCCTGCCGCCGCAGCGCCTCAGGCAGCCGCCGGCCGGCCCTCCGGCTCCAGGTAATCCTGCACCGGCTGCGCCGGGCCGCCGCGCATCAGCACGTAGAGGAACGGCACCAGGAGCAGGGTCGCGGGCGTCGCGAAGGCGATGCCGCCCATGACCGCGCGGGCGAGCGCGGCGTTCTGCTCGCCGCCCTCGCCGGTGCCGAGCGCCATCGGGATGAGCCCCAGGAACATCGCCGAGGCGGTCATCAGCACCGGCCGCAGCCGGGTCTCGCCGGCCGTGATCGCCGCCTCCAGGGCGCTGCAGCCCGTCGCCTCCCGGTGCTCCTTGGCGAAGGTGACGAGCAGGATCGAATTCGCAGAAGCGATGCCCACCGACATGATCGCGCCGAAGATCGACGGGATCGAGAAGGGCGTGCCGGTGACGAACAGCGCGAAGGTGATGCCGCAGAAGGCCATCGGCAGGGCGGCGATCACCACGAACGGGTCGCCCCAGCTCTGGTAGTTCACCGCCATCAGCAGGTAGACGGCGATCAGCGCGATGGCGAGGCCGATCTCCAGGCGGAAGAAGGCCGAGCGCATGTTCTCGATCTGGCCGCGGACCGTGATCTTGTCGGGCGCCTCCAGGTTCTTCTGCTCGTCCTGAACGATCGCGTCGATCTCGCGGGCGACCGAGCCGAGGTCCCGGTCCTGCACCGACGCGAAGATGTCGAAGGTCGGCTGGATGTTGACGTGGCTGATCATGGTCTGCGTCGGCGTCCGGCGGATGTCGGCGAGGCTCGACAGCAGAGTCAGCACCCCGGGACCGGAGCCGGAGGTCGCGGCGGCGCGCACGAACATCGGCGTGTTGCGCAGGTCGGTGAGCGAGCTGTTGCGGTACTCGGGCGTCTGCACCCAGAGCTGGTACGGGATGCCGGTCTTCGGGTCGGGCCAGAAGTTCGGCGTGACCTGGTAGCTGCCCGACAGCGAGATGTTCATGTTCTGCGCCACCTGCTGCTCGGTGAGCCCCAGCTCGGAGGCGAGGCGCCGGTCGACGTCCACGTAGAATTGCGGCTCGTTGACGATCTGCTGCAGGTGGACGTCGACGAGGCCCTTCGTGTGCTTCAGCCGCTGGACGATGCGCTGGGCGACTTCCAGGTCCTTCTCCTTGTGCCGGCCCGAGACCTGCACGTCGATCGGTGTGAGGACGCCGAAATTCAGGATCTGGGTGATCATGTCGGCGGGCTGGAAATAGACGACCACGTCGGGAAAGCGCTTCATCAGCACGTCGCGCAGGCGCTTCGTGTAGGCCGCCACCGAGCCGTGCCCCTCCTTCAGGCTGATGAGCATCTGCCCGTCGTTGTAGGAGACGAACGAGCCGTCCGAGAACGCGAAGTTGTAGTTGTTCGACGGCAGGCCGATGTTCTGCAGGATCTGGTCGACCTCACCCGCCGGGATCACCTCGCGGACGGTGTCCTCGACTTCGGCGAAGACCTGCCGGGCGGTCTCGATGCGCATGCCGACGCGGGTGCGCAGATGCATGGTCATCTGGCTCGCCTCGATCTGCGGGAAGTAGTCCTGGCCGACGAAGACGAACAGGACGCCGGTCATGCCGAGCACGCTTCCGACGGCGCCCAGGGTGACGACCCGGTGGCGCAGCACCGCGTGCAGCAGGCCGACATAGCCGCGGTGGAACCGCGCGAAGCCGCGCTCGAAGTGGCCGTGGATCCAGCCGGCGAGCCGCAGCGCGGGGGCGCCGACGAGGCCGGCGGCCCGGGCGATGCGGCCGCGCCGGGGGGCCTCGTGCCGGTCCCGGTCCTTGGCGTGCTTCTGCCGGTATTCCGGCGCCACGATCACGTCGATCAGCAGCGGCACCAGGGTCCGCGACAGCAGGTAGGAGGTCAGCATCGCGAACACGACCGCGAGCGCCTGCGGGGTGAACAGGTATTTCGGCGTGTCGGTCAGGGCGAACACCGCCGTGAAGGCCGCGCAGATCGCCAGCGTCGAGATCAAGGCCGGCTTGGCGATCCCGGCGGCGCCGTGGACTACGCTCTCGCGGAACTCCTCGCCCTCCTCGAACAACCGGTAGGTGTTCTCGATCGCCACCGTGGCGTCGTCCACCAGGATGCCCACCGCCAGGGCGAGGCCGCCCAGCGTCATCACGTTGATGGTCTCGCCGAGCGCGGCGAGCACGGCCAGCGAGGTCATCACGCAGAGCGGGATCGAGATCAGCACGATGATCGTCGAGCGCCAGGAGCCGAGGAACAGCAGGATGGCGAGCCCCGTCAGGGCCGCCGCGGTGAGCGCCTCGTGCAGCACGCCCTCGATGGCGTTCGACACGAAGACCGACTGGTCGAACAGCGGCTTGATCGACAGGCCCTCGGGCGCGGCGGCGCGGATCGTCGGCATCGCCGCCTTGACGTTGTTGACGACGTTGAGGGTCGAGGCGTTGCCGTTCTTGATGATCTGCATCAGCACGGCCTGCTGGCCGTCGGCGCTGACCACGTTGACCTGCGGCGGGCCGCCGTCGCGGACATAGGCGACGTCGCGCACCAGCACGGGCTGCCCGGCCACCACCTTGATCGGCGCGAGGTTCAGCGTCTCGATCGAGGGCGGGGTGGCGTTGAGCTGGACCGGGTATTGCTGCTCGCCGATCTTGGCGAGGCCGGACGGCACCGTCAGGTTCTGGGCCGTCATGGCGTTCGTGACGTCGAGCGGCGTCAGGCCGAGCGCCTGCAGGGCGTTGAGGTCGAGATCGACCATGATCTGCCGGGGCGCGCCGCCGAACGGCGACGGTAGGGTCGAGCCGGGGACCTGCGCGAGCGTCTGGCGGATCCGGTACTGGGCATAGTCGTAGACTTGGTTGAGACTCTCCTTGGCCGAGGTCAGGGCGAGCTGGATGACCGGCACCGAGGAGGCGGAGTAGCGCACGATCACCGGCGGCTGCGTGCCGGGGGGCATCACGGCGCGGATCGAGTTGGTCGAGGAGACGACCTGGGCGATGGCGAGGTCGAGGCTGACGGTCGGCTCGAAGTAGATCCGCTGCACCGCCGTGCCCTGGAGCGTCGTCGACTCCATGCGGCGGATGTTGTTGACGTTGTTGGAGATGCCGTACTCGGCATAGGTCGTGACGCGCTGTTCCATCTCCGGCGCCGACAGGCCGGTATAGGTCCAGACCACCACGACGACCGGGATGTCGACGACCGGCAGCACGTCCTTGGGTGTGACGAGGATCGCGCCGACGCCGCCGAGCATCATCAGCACCGCGAGCACGTAGGTCGTGATCCGGAACTTGAGCGCGTAGAGGACGAGGCCCATGCGGTCTCCGCCGGCCGGCCGCGGGCCGGCAACTCCGCGTTGTATACCGGCTCACCGGCTAAACCCGGAATGTTTCGCTATCACGTCCGGGCAGGCAAGGGTCGGGCCGCGTCGCCGCAGGGCCGCGCGTCCCCGCCGGACGGGGCGGCCCCGACCCGCGCCCTCACCCTGAGGCGCGGGCAGGCGGGAGCCCCGCCTCGGGCCGCCGCGCCCGCCGGATCAGCGCAGCAGGGCGGACTTGTCGACCTGCAGCGCGGCGGCGATCTCGTCGAGCGCCTTGTGCTCGACCGCGCTGATCCCGTCGATATCGGCCACGTCCGCGCCGATCAGGAACACGTCCTGGCGCTGCTCGATCGGCCGCTCCGCGATGGCGCCGATGTGGCGCAGGTTCTCCAGCCGCCCGGCCCGGGTCTTGGCCCGGGCGATCGCCTCGTAGAGCTCCTGCTCGACGCGCAGCGTGTCGTAGGATTTCTCGAGGATCGGGTTGGCGCGGATGCCGCTGATCGCCGACTCGATCTCCTCCTCGCCCACGTCCCCGTCCGCCACGATGACGTTGGCGGCGGACGAGACGGCGGCCTGCAGGAAGACCGCGTCGCCCGCATACGACATGATCGTGCGGCCGAACCGAAGGATGGCGTCCTGGAAAATGCTCATGCCGACCTCCCGTCGGGCCTGAGATGGCGGATATTGTGGCGGCCGAGTCAAGATGCGGCCGAGCTTATGCCCGGGATCGCGGAGGACTAGTTCTCGCGCGGCGGCCTCACGTGGCGGGCTCGTGGCCCGGCCAGTCCCGCCCGAGATGGGCGGCGACCCGGGCCGGATCGTCGCCGACCGCCGCCACGGCGGCCTCGACCTGCTCCACCGGGACCATGAACCGGCGCGCCCAGTAGGCCCGCTCCCAGGCATGGGCGGTGTTGACGGCCCGGGGTTCCTTCGAGTCCTGCGCGCTGTCGTCGGTCATCGGCCTTCCGCATCCGGCGAGGGCCGGCGGCCCTCCGGCGTAGAGAACGCCGGCCGGGCCGGATCGGGTCCGCGCAGCGGGCGCGGTTCGGTCCGCGGCGAAGACACGCCACCGTCCTTGCGAGCGGAGACGACCAGGCTCGCCGGCCGCCGCTCAGCAGCAGCGGAAGCCCGACGTGTTGCCGACCCCGAAGCGGGCGTTCTCCCGGTTGCGGAAGAACTCCACCTCGGTCATCGGCGCCCGGTCGGGATGGGTGCGGCGGACATGCTCGGCATAGGCCGCGTAGTCCCCCTGCCCGACCATCAGCCGGGCGCCGTCGCAGACGCATTTGGACAGCGTCCGGATCCGGTCCCGCAGGTTCGACGACGGCAGCATGGGACCTCCTACTCGGCCGCGACCATGTGCGGCTCGGTCTCCAGCGCGGTCCAGCGATCCGCGCGCCACGCCTTCAGGCAGGCGGCGATGCCGAAGCCCGCGATGGCGACGACGAGGCCGATGAACAGGGCCGCCAGCACCGCGTCGATGCGGTCGTTGAGGATGATCTGGCTCATCTGGTCGGCGTTCTTGGCCGGGGCCAGGACCTTGCCCTCCGCGGCGGCGGCGGCGTAGCGCTGGGCATGGGCCAGGAAGCCGATCTTCGGGTCGGCCGAGAAGATCTTCTGCCAGCCGGCCGTGAGGGTGCAGATGCACAGCCACGCGGTCGGGATGATGGTCACGAACGCGTAGCGCTCGCGCTTCATCTTGAAGATCACCACCGTGCACAGCGTCAGCGCCACCGCGGCCAGCATCTGGTTCGAGATGCCGAAGAGGGGCCACAGGGTGTTGATGCCGCCCAGCGGGTCGGTGACGCCCTGGTAGAGGAAGTAGCCCCAGGCCCCCACCGAGAGGGCGGTCGCCGCGATGCTCGGCCCCCAGGCGGTCGTGTTCTTGAACGCCGGCACGGCGAGCCCCACGAGATCCTGCACCATGAACCGGCAGGCGCGCGTGCCCGCGTCCACGGCGGTCAGGATGAACAGGGCCTCGAACAGGATCGCGAAGTGGTACCAGAAGGCCATCATCGCCTTGCCGCCGACGGCCGACGAGATGATGTGGGCCATGCCGACCGCGAGCGTCGGCGCGCCGCCCGCCCGCGAGATGATCGTGTGCTCGCCGACATCCGCGGCGGTCTGGGTGATCACCTCCGGGGTGGTGGCGAAGCCGAGCTTGGTCACCGCGGCGGCCGCGGTCTCGGGCGTCGTGCCGACCAGCGCGGCGGGCGAGTTCATGGTGAAGTAGACGCCCGGGTCGATCACGCAGGCCGAGACCAGCGCCATGATCGCCACGAAGGATTCCATCAGCATGCCGCCGTAGCCGATGAAGCGTGCATCCGCCTCGCTGGCGATGAGCTTCGGCGTCGTGCCCGAGGAGATCAGGGCGTGGAAGCCCGAGACCGAACCGCACGCGATGGTGATGAACAGGAACGGGAACAGGCTGCCGGCCCAGACCGGGCCGGTGCCGTCCACGAACTTGGTGATCGCCGGCATCTGCATGTGCGGCGCCACGAAGGCGATGCCGAGCGCGAGACCCACGATGGTCCCGATCTTGAGGAAGGTCGACAGGTAGTCGCGCGGGGCCAGCAGCAGCCAGACCGGCAGGATCGAGGCCACGAAGCCGTAGCCGATCAGCATCCAGCAGAGCTGCGGGCCCGTGAAGGTGAAGGCCGGACCCCAGACCGGGCTCGACGCCACCGAGCCGCCGGCGACGATCGCCAGCATCAGCAGGACGAAGCCGAGGATGGAGACCTCGCCGATCTTACCGGGGCGGATGTAGCGCGAGTAGACGCCCATCAGCATGGCGATCGGGATCGTCGACATCACCGTGAAGGTGCCCCAGGGGCTCTCGGCGAGCGCCTTGACGACGATCAGCGCCAGCACGGCGAGCAGGATCACCATGATCAGGAAGGTGCCGAACAGGGCGATGATGCCGGGAATCGTGCCGAGCTCGGCCCGGATCAGCTCGCCGAGCGAGCGGCCGTCCCGGCGCATCGACACGAACAGGACCATGAAATCCTGCACGGCACCGGCGAGCACCACGCCGGCCAGGATCCACAGCATGCCGGGCAGGTAGCCCATCTGGGCGGCGAGCACCGGGCCGACCAGGGGGCCCGCCCCCGCGATCGCCGCGAAGTGGTGGCCGAACAGGACGCCGCGATTGGTGGGCACGTAGTCGAGCCCGTCATTGTGGCGCACGGCGGGCGTCACGCGCTTCGGGTCGAGGCGCATCACCTTGTCGGCGATGAATTTCGCGTAGTAGCGGTAGGCGATCAGGTAGGTGCAGACCGAGGCGACCACGATCCAGAGGGCGTTGATCGTCTCGCCCCGCTGGCTCGCCACGATCGCCAGCGCCGCGGCGCCGAGCGCCCCCACGAGGGCCCAGGGCCCATGCCTGCCGATCGCCGAACCCATGTCCCACTCCCTGACCGACCGCCTCGCGCGCGGGGCCACGCGCGGGGGGCTCCGGCTGGGACTTCGTGGTCCCGGGCTACACGGGCGGGTTATCCTATTGGTCCGCCGTTGACGCAAGCGATCCGAGCTGTGATGCAACGTCGGCGGCGGCACGACGCCTAATCTGTCACATCGGGTCCCCGGCACGGCCCCGACCCCCTTCACGGCCAGGCTGCCGAGCTCCGTCGCCGCCCGCCGTCGGAGAAGGAAGGGCGCCGGCGCGGTCCGGGCCTGCGAGGAGCGCACGACAATGGCGAAGGTCGCATTCCTGGGTCTCGGCGTGATGGGCGGCCCGATGGCCGGACACCTCGCCAAGAAGGGTGGCCACGACGTCACCGTCTACAACCGCACCACGCCCAAGGCGGAAGCCTGGGTGAAGACCTACGGCGGCGCCTTCGCCCCCACGCCCCGGCAGGCCGCCGAGGGTGCCGAGATCGTGTTCGCCTGCGTGGGCAACGACGACGACCTGCGCAGCGTCGTGCTGGGCGAGGACGGGGCGCTCGCCGGCATGAAGCCCGGCGCGGTGTTCGTGGACCACACCACGGCCTCCGCCGAGGTCGCCCGGGAGCTCGCCGCGGCGGCGGAGGCCAAGGGGCTCGGCTTCATCGACGCGCCGGTCTCCGGTGGCCAGGCGGGCGCCGAGAACGGCGTGCTCACCGTGATGTGCGGCGGCGACGCGGCGACCTACGCCAAGGTCGAGGGCGCGATCGGGTCGTTCGCGCGGGCCTGCCGGCTGATGGGCCCGGCGGGGGCCGGCCAGCTCACCAAGATGGTCAACCAGATCTGCATCGCCGGCCTCGTCCAGGGCCTGTCGGAGGGCGTCCACTTCGCCAAGCGCGCCGGCCTCGACGTCGAGGCGGTGCTCGACGTGATCTCCAAGGGCGCCGCCGGCTCCTGGCAGATGGAGAACCGCGGCAAGACCATGAACGCCGGCAAGTTCGACTTCGGCTTCGCGGTCGACTGGATGCGCAAGGACCTGGGCATCCTGCTGGACGAGGCCCGCCGCAACGGCGCCAAGCTGCCGGTCTCGGCCCTCGTCGACCAGTTCTACGCCGAGGTGCAGGCCATGGGCGGCAACCGCTGGGACACGTCGAGCCTCGTGGCGCGGCTGGAGCGCTGACACCTTCCGCCTCCACCCTGGACTCGATCACAGGGTGAGGCGCGACCTGCTTCCCTCTCCCCTGCGGGAGAGGGGACCGGCGCCGATCTCGGCAACGGCCGCGCCTGCTTCGCCCGGTGCGGAGGACGCTCTCATCAGAACAGGTCTTCGACCTCCGCGGATTCCGGATCCACCCAGCGCCACGCCGCCCCCATCTGGTGGCGGAACCACGTGAACTGGCGCTTGGCGTAGGCGCGCGTATCCGCCTGCCCCCGAACGATCGCCGCTTCCAGGCTCACCGTCCCGTCGAGATGCGCGATCAGACCCGGCACCCCGTGGGCGCGCATGACCGGCAGCATCGGGTCGAGGTTCCGCGCGCGCAGGCGGGCGACCTCGTCCAGCGCGCCGTCCGCGATCATGGTCCGGAACCGGGCGTCGATCCGGGCCCGCAGCACCGCCCGGTCGGGCGCCAGGAAGATCTTCCGGAGAGCCCATCCGGATAGCGGACCCGGCACCGGGTCGCCGTAGAAGCTCGCAATCGGGCGGCCGGTGGCGGAGAAGATCTCCAGGGCGCGCATCACCCGCATCCGGTCGCTCGGCCGCAGGCGGGCGGCCCCCTCGGGATCGTGCCGGGCGAGGTCGCCGTGCAGCGCCTCGGTCGGGCGGCCCTCGGCCTCGGCCCGCACCTGCGCGCGCACGGAATCAGGCACCGGCGGCAGCTCGGAAAACCCCTGCTCCAGCGCGCGAAAATACAGGCCCGTCCCACCGACGAAGACCGGCAACCGTCCGCCGAGCGTCGCCAGCAGCGCCGCCGCGTCCCGCGAGAAATGGCCCACGGAGTAGTTCACGGCGCCGTCGACGTGGCCGTAGAGCCGGTGGGCCACACGCGCTTCCTCGCCTGGGTCGGGCCGGGCGGTCAGGCGGCGCAGGTCAGCGTAGACCTGCATGGAATCGGTGTTGATCACCACGCCGCCGTGGCGCGCCGCCAGCCGGGCGGCCAGCGCCGACTTGCCCGAGGCGGTGGGCCCTGCGATGAGGATCGCCGCCGGGCGCCCCCCGGCTTCCTCCCGGTCTGGCGGCAAGGCGAAACTCCACGATGCTGGTCGCGGTCCTGATAGCAAACCCGGATCGGCCGTCCATCACCGACGCGGTGCTGGCCGAGACGCGCGCCGTGCTGCGGACGGAGCACCAGCCCCGGGTCCTGCACGGGGAGGTGGCGGCCGAGCTGCTGGTGCCGGGCGAGCCCGCGGCCGCGGCGTCCCTCGCGGACGGGCTGCGGACGGCGCTGGCCGGCGAGCCGATCGACCTCGCGGTGCTGCCCGCCGACGCGCACCGGCGCAAGCGCCTGTTCCTGGCCGACATGGATTCCACCATGATCGAGCAGGAATGCATCGACGAGCTCGCCGGGACGCTCGGCCTCAAGGACCACGTGGCGGCGATCACCGAGCGGGCGATGCGGGGCGAGATCGCCTTCGAGCCGGCCCTGCGCGAGCGCGTCGCGCTCCTGAAGGACATCCCGGTCGACGCGGTGGACGGGCTGATCGCCGAGCACCTGACCCTGACCCCGGGCGGCGGCACGCTGGTGCGGACGATGCGGGCGCACGGCGCCCATACCTGCCTGGTCTCCGGGGGCTTCACGCTGTTCACCGGCCCGATCGCCGCGATGATCGGCTTCGACGAGCACCGGTCCAACGTGCTGGGCGTGGCGGACGGGCGGCTCACCGGCCGCGTCGAGGACCCGATCGTCGGGAAGGCCGAGAAGCGGGCGACGCTGATCGCGCTGCGCGGGCAGCTGGGCCTCGGCGCCGCCGAGACCCTCGCGGTCGGCGACGGCGCCAACGACCTCGACATGCTGGGCGAGGCCGGCCTCGGGGTGGCGTTCCGGGCGAAGCCCGCGGTCGCGGCCGCGGCGCATGTCCGCGTCGAGCACGGCGACCTCACCGCGCTCCTGTATCTCCAGGGCTACGCGGCGGCGGAGTTCGTGGCGTAAGCGCTCAGTGGAGGGTGCGGGTCAGGGCGATGACCGCGCTGAGCACGGCGAGCGTCTGAAAGCCGATCGCGCCGACCAGCCAGCGCACCGTCTCGACCTTCGCGGAGGCGATCGCGCCCTTCACGGCCTCGATGTCGGCCTTGGTCTCGAGGCGCAGACCGTCGATGTCGGCTTTTGTGGAAAGGCGGAGGGCTTCGATATCCGACTTGGTCGACTGACGAAGACTGTCAGAATCCGCCTTGGTCGAAATGCGAAGCCCCTCGATATCCGCCTGGGTCGTGAGTCGCAGTGCCTCGATGTCGCCGCGGGTCTGTATCTTGAGGGCTTCGATATCGCCGCGGACGATCTGCAGGTCGGCCTGCACGTCGCGAATGTCGGCTTTGGTTGCCAGATTCCCGTCGAAGACGTCGACCAGCGCGTCGGCCAGACCCTCCGCCTGCTCGGGCGACAGCTTCGCCTTCTCCCGCAGGGCGCGGGCGAACTTCAGGGTGTCGAACGCAACGGCCGTCATGGGTCCGAACTCGCCCGAGCCGCACCGACTCGCGGCCCCAGTGTGCCGTGCCGCGGCGCAGCGTCAATGTGGGCTTCCTGAACGGGCGAGGGCCGCCGCTCCCCGCGAAGCGACGGCCCTCGGCAACGCGGATGAGGCCGCTCAGTCGAGGCCGACGGCCACGAAGCGCACGTCGCCGGTGGCGCCCGCCACCAGCAGCAGCACCGACTTGCGCCCCTCCTTCTTCAGGGCGTCGATCCGCTTGGTCACCTCCGCGGGGGTGCTCACCGCCTCCTGGCCGACCTCGACGATCACCTCGCCGGGCTGGATCCGCTTGTCGGCGGCGGTCGAGTTCGGGTCGACGCGGGTGACGACCACGCCCTTCACGGTGTCCTTGATGGAGTACTTCTTGCGCAGCTCGTCGGTCATGCCGGAGAGGTTGAGGCCCAGCGCCTGCCGGGTCGCGCTCTCGGGCTCCGGCTGGCGCAGGTTGGCGAGCTGCGGCTTGTCGCTGTCCTCCAGGCGGCCGAGGGTGACGGGCTTCGTCACCTCCTCGCCCTTGCGCATGACGACCACGTCGACCTTCTGTCCCACCGGGGTCGAGGCGACGATGCGCGGCAGGTCGCCCGAAGCCTTCACCGGTGCGCCGTTGAACTTCAGGATCACGTCGCCGACCTCGATCCCGGCGGTCCTGGCCGGTCCCTTCTCGTCGACGCCGGCCACCAGGGCGCCGCGCGCCCCGCCCTTGAGGTTGAGCGCCTCGGCGGTGGTGTCGTCGACGTTCTGGATGCGCACGCCGAGCCAGCCGCGGCGAACCTCGCCGAAATCGCGGAGCTGGTCGATCACGGGCTTGGCCGTGCCCGACGGGACCGCGAAGCCGATGCCCACCGAACCGCCGGTCGGCGACAGGATCGCCGTGTTGATGCCGATCACCTCGCCGTCCATGTTGAACAGCGGGCCGCCCGAATTGCCCTTGTTGATGGCCGCGTCGGTCTGGATGTAGTTGTCGTAGGGTCCGGACTCGATGTTCCGACCCCGGGCCGAGACGATGCCGGCCGAGACCGAGCCGCCGAGCCCGAACGGGTTGCCGATGGCGATGACCCAGTCGCCCGGCCGCATCTTGTCGGAATCGCCGAACGGCACGGCCTTCAACGGGTGATCCGCCGGCGGCTTCACCCGCAGGACCGCGAGGTCGATCTTCGAATCCTTGCCGACGATCTCGGCCTTCAGCTTGGTGCCGTCGTGCAGGATGACCTGGATGTCGTTGGCGTCGCCGATGACGTGGTTGTTGGTCACCACGAGGCCGGCCGAATCGATGATGAAGCCGGAGCCCAACGAGTTCGACTTGCGCTGCTGGCGCGGGCCGTCGCTGTCGCCGCCGCCGCCGCGACCGCCGCGCCGGTTGAAGAACTCCTCGAACAGGTCCTCGAACGGGGTGCCGGGCGGCACCTGCGGCCCGGCGCGGCCGGCCCGGGCCTCGACCGTGGTGGACGCGGAGATGTTCACCACCGCGTCGGTGACCTGCTCGGCGAGATCGGCGAGCGAGGCCGGCCCCTTGGCGAAGGCCGGGACCGGCAGGGCGGCCGCGGCCACGGAGACGCTGACGGAGGCGCCGATCAGGATCGAGGCCATCAGCGCGCGGGCGCGGGAGCGGGGCTGCGCCGGGGCGCGGCCGAACGGCGCCTCGGGGGCGCTCGCGACGGGGTGCATGGTCGACCTCTTCAAGAACGCGTTTCCGGTCCCGCGGGCCTCGACCGATGGCCGACCGCCCGCGGGTTGTCCTGCACGGTAATCCCCGGGCGCCGGGGCGCCAACGGGCTCCCTCAGCGCGCCGTCCCGGCCGTGGAGCCGGTCGTCGACCCGGTGGTGGCGCTCGGATCGGCCGGTCCGCGCGGTCCGCGGGCAGCCGGGGCGGGTGCCCGGCCCTGCGGATCGCTGAAGAAGCGGAAGAAGTCCGTGTTCGGGCTGATCACCAGGCGGGTGTCGGATCCCTTCAGCCCGCTCTCGTAGGCCTGCATCGAGCGGTAGAAGCTGAAGAAGTCCGCGTCCTTGCCGAACGCGTCGGCGAGGATGCGGTTCTTGTCCGCGTCACCCTGTCCGCGCAGCTGCTCGGATTTCTGCGTCGCCTCGGCGAGGATCACTGTGACCTCGCGGTCGGCCTTGGCGCGGATCGTGGCGGCGATCTGGTCGCCGTTGGCGCGGATGTCGGCCGCCTCGCGCTCGCGCTCGGTCTTCATCCGCCTGTAGACGGCGGCCGAGTTCTGCGCGGGCAGGTCGACGCGGGTCAGGCGCAGGTCGACGATCTCGATGCCCAGCGCCTTGGCCTGCCGGTTCACGTCCTCCTGGATCTGGTGCATCAGCTGGCCGCGATCGGTCTTCACGATCGCGTCGCGGGTCGAGCGGGCGAGCACGTTGCGCAGGCCGGAATTGGCGAAGCTCGCGAGCCGCTGGTTGGCCAGCCCGACATTGCCCACCGCCTGGTAGAAGCGCAGCGGATCGACGATCCGGTAGCGGGCGAAGGCGTCCACCTCCAGGTTCTGCCGGTCGGCGGTGAGCACCGTCTGCACCGGCAGGTCGAGGTCGAGGACGCGCTTGTCGAAGATGACCACGTTCTCCATGAACGGGATCTTGAAGTAGAGGCCGGGCTTGTCCTCGCCGGTGGCGTTGAGGACGGCGCGGACGCGGCCGAACTGCAGGACGAGGGCCTGCTGCATCTGGCCGACGGTGAAGATCGAGGCGTAGAGGCCGATCGCGACGATCGCCGCGATCGCGATCAGGCCGGTGCGGAGAGCCTGCTTCATCGGGCGGCTCCCGTCTGGGTCTGGGCGCGGGCGCCGAACTCCGAGAGCGGCAGCACCGGCAGCACGCCGGCCGCGGTCGCGGCGCCGGGCTGCGTCCCGTTCTGGTCGATGATCACCTTGTTCACGGAGCCCAGGACCTTCTCCATCGTCTCCAGGAAGATCCGCTCGCGGCTGATCGCCGGGGCGGCCTTGTAGGAGGCATAGACCTCGCTGAAGCGCGCGGCCTGACCGGTGGCGTCGGCGGTCGCCTTGGTCCGGTAGGCCTCGGCCTGCTGGACGATCTGGGAGGCCTTGCCGCGGGCCTGCGGCACCTCGCGGCTGGCGTAGGTCTTGGCCTCGTTCTGCGCCGTGTCGGCGTCCTGCTGGGCCGCGTTCACGTCGATGAAGGCGGGGCGCACCTCCGGCGGCGGGTTGACCGAGACGAGCTGCACCACCTCGATGCGCACGCCGGCGCCGTACTCGTCGAGCGCCTTCTGGACCATCTCCTTCACCTCCTGGGCGATGCTCGACTGCTCGTTGGTGAGGATCGCCTGGATGTTGCGGCGGCCGATCACCTCGCGCATCGCGCTCTCGGAGATCGCCTTGATGGTGCCCTCCGGATTCTGGAGGTTGAACACGAAGTCGGAGGCCTTCAGCGGGTTGACCCGCCACTGCACCTCGAAGTCGAGGTCGACGATGTTCTCGTCACCGGTGAGCATCAGGCTCTCGTCCGGCACGTCGCGGGTGCGGCCCTGGCCGTTCGGGCCGGAGCGGAAGCCGATCTGGATCGAGTTCTGGGAGCCGACATCCGGCTTCACCACCCCGCCGATCGGGTAGGGAAAGTTGTAGCGCAGACCCTCGCCCTTGGTGCCGACGTAGCGGCCGAAGATCGTCTCGATGCCGACCTGACGGGGGTAGACGGTGTAGAAGCCGGTGGCGAGCCAGATCGCGATCGCCAGGACGGCGATCACGGCCGCGCTGCGCCCGCCGCCCGCGCCCGTGGAGCCTCCGCCCCCGTAGCCGCCCGAGCCGCCGCCCGGGATCAGACCGCGCAGGCGGTCCTGCCCGCGCCGGAGCAGGTCCTCGAGGTTCGGCGGCGTCTTGCCGCCGCCGCCACCGCCCCAGGGACCGCCGCCGTTGCCGCCGGGCCGACCCCAGGGGCCCCCGCCGCCGCTCTGATTGCTCCAAGGCATCCTAGCCGTCGTCTCCTGCCTGTCCGCGCCCGGCCCGCATCCCGGCCGGCGCCCCCTGCCTGAACGGCCACGCTCGCCCGCCTAGTCCCGACCATCCGCACCGATCGCACCGCGACCGCATCCGGCTGGAGGCCTCGAGGGCCCGCGCGCATCTTCCCGCAGGATGTGCAGGCCCGGCGTGAGCGCGCGCACCCGACAGGCACCTGCGGGCGCACGCCCCGTGCTGTCAAGGCTGGCAGGTGGGCATGCGCGGCGCCGAACGCAAATGCGGCGGCGCGCCTCAGCGCGCGCGCTCCCAGTCGACGAAGGCGAAGGCGTGCTCGTCCCGCGGGCCCGCCGGGTGCGCCTCGCGGAACGTCTCCCGGAAGCGGGCGCGGTCGAAGGCCGGGAACCGCACGTCGCCCGCCGGCTCCGCCTCGACCTCGGTGAGATGGAGCCGGTCGGCATGCGGGAGCGCGAGGGCGTAGATCTCGGCGCCGCCGACGACCATCAGCTCCGACCCCGCCGCGGCCAGCGCGGAGTCCCAGTCGTGGACGGTCTCGACCCCCTCGGCGCGGAAGCCCGCATCCCGGGTGAGCACCAGGGTGCGACGTCCCGGCAGGGGCCGGCCGATCGAATCCCAGGTCCGCCGGCCCATCAGCATCGGCTTGCCCATGGTCAGGGCCTTGAAGCGCTTGAGATCGCTGGAGAGATGCCAGGCGAGCCCGTTGTCGCGGCCGATCACGCCGTTGCGGGCGACGGCGGCGACCAGGGAGACGATCGGGCTCATACCGCCACCGGGGCCGCGATGGCGGGATGCGGCTCGTAGCCTTCGATGGCGATGTCCTCGTACCGGAAGGCGAAGAGGTCGCGGACCTCGGGGCTGAGCCGCAGCTGCGGCAGCGGGCGCGGGGTCCGGCCCAGCAGGGTGCGGGTCTGCTCCAGGTGGTTCCGGTAGAGATGCGCGTCGCCGAAGGTGTGGACGAAGTCGCCGACCCCGAGCCCGGTCACCTGGGCGATCATGTGGGTCAGGAGGGCGTAGCTCGCGATGTTGAAGGGCACGCCCAGGAAGGCGTCCGCCGAGCGCTGGTAGAGCTGGCAGGAGAGCCGCCCCTCGCTGACGTAGAACTGGAACAGGCAGTGGCAGGGGGCGAGCGCCATCCGGTCGAGGTCGGCCGGGTTCCAGGCCGAGACGACTAAGCGGCGGGAATCGGGGTTGCGCCGGATCTCGTCGAGCACCCAGGCGATCTGGTCCACCGTGCCGCCCCCGGGCTTCTCCCAGGAGCGCCACTGCTTACCGTAGACCGGGCCGAGGTCGCCGTGCTCGTCCGCCCACTCGTCCCAGATCGTCACGCCCTTCGCCTTCAGCGCGGCCACGTTGGTGTCGCCCGTCAGGAACCAGAGCAGCTCGTGGATGATCGAGCGCAGGTGCAGCCGCTTCGTGGTGACCAGCGGGAAGCCCGCCGACAGGTCGAAGCGCATCTGGTGGCCGAACACCGAGAGGGTGCCGGTGCCGGTGCGGTCGTCTTTGGCGACGCCCTCGTCGAGGATGCGCCGGAGCAGGTCGTGATAAGCGTCCATCGGGCACTCCTGCGTGCCAGAATGGCGGGTGGCAGGTTCCAAGCCCGTATATGTGCATGACGAGCGCGAGTCTCGATGCGGGACGGCCCTTGGTTGTTGATGCCAAGGCGCTCCTCAGTGTCGGACCGACGTTCCCTCGGGCGGAGAACGCATCAACCCGGCCAGAGCAGGTAGGTCACCAGCGCGAGGTTCGACCAGCCGTGCAGGGCGATGCCGGGCCAGAGCCGGCCGGTGCGCCAGCGCAGCCAGCCCAGCGCCAGGGCGAGCGGCAGCAGCGAGACCGGCCGGGCAAGCCCCCAGGACGAGATGTGGGCGGCGGCGAAGATGAGCGCGGTGACCACGATCGCACCCGCGGGTCCGACGGCCGCCTGGGCGCGGGCGAAGGCCTCGCCGCGCAGCAGGAGCTCCTCGGCCACCGGCGCGAGGATCGCCAGATAGGCGAGCCAGGCGGCGACCGCGGCCTGGCTCATGAACGGCGACAGCCGCACGTGCTGGCCGAAGCTCGCGCCGAACAGCTCCGCCGTGCCGGTGACCCAGGCGATGTGCAGCACCGGCCAGATCAGGAGGATGCCCAGCAGCGCGACCGGGCGCATGCCGTTCGGCCGCTCGCGGTCGAGGGCGAGGCGCCGCCGCCAGCCGGCCCGGTCGCGCCACCACGCGCCGCCGACCACCAGGGCGGCGAGGAAGACCTGGCGCAGGGCATCGATCGCGAAGGCCCGGTGGGCCAGTTCCACCGCGCCCAGGAACGGGCGCCGCTCGGGGGGCAGGAACGGGTCGATCCCGCTCCACAGGTCGAAGCCGACCCGCACCGTGACCAGCGACAGCAGGCTCGCCGCGCCGAGATAGACGACCACGAGGGCGACCAGGGCGCCGAGCCGCCACGTCGCGGCCCAGGCGCGGCCGAGAGGACCCCGCTCATCGAGGGCCGCGGCGCGCGACTGCGCACTTCCGGCAACAGCCTCGCCCGGAGGCTCCGAATGAGGTGGCGGCGCGACACGATCGGGCTTCAAAACCGGACCGATCCCCTCTATATCTCGGGAGCCGGTCGCGAGGCCGGCTATGGCGATAAACGTTCTTCGCAATAAACCTATCGGACCCGGGGGCGGTACCCGGCGCCTCCACCCGAGCCCAGGACATGCTGCCGCAAGGCGCGTGGTCGGAAGACTGGGCTTCGGCGGGGGCGAAATAGGATCGACGAGGGCGTAAAGGTTGAGCTTTCGCTCGGCATGGTTCCGCCGTTATCGGGCCTTTGCAATAGTTGCCAACGACAACTTTGCTCCGGTGGCGGTGGCCGCGTAAGCGGTCCCCAATACCGACCTGAAGACCTAGCGGGTAGCACCGCATAGGCGGGGTTCGGAGGCACCTGGCAACAGAAGCCTCCACTTCAATCCCTCGGTCCGGCCATCCGCGGCGGGGCGCCGGGCAGACCGGGCTAGAGCGCGACCGCAGATGGCAGACGACCTGATCCGTTACGACCTCCTGGTACAGGACGCCCTGCGCGGCGTGGTGCGCAAGGTGCTGACCGACGCGGCCCGCGAGGGCCTGATGGGCGAGCACCATTTCTACGTCTCGTTCCGGACGGAAGCCCCCGGCGTGCGGATGTCGCAGGCCCTGCGCGAGAAATACCCGCAGGACATGACGATCGTCCTGCAGCACCAGTTCTGGGACCTGAACGTCACCGAGCACGCCTTCGAGGTCGGGCTGTCCTTCTCGGGCGTGCCGGAGCGGCTGCTGGTGCCGTTCGAAGCCCTGTCGGGCTTCTTCGACCCCTCCGTGCAGTTCGGCCTGAAGTTCGACCTCAGCGAGGCCGGCGAGACGCCCGAGGAGGCGAACACCGCCCCGGCCAAGCCCGGCCCCCGCGGGGCCGGCTCGGAGCCCGGCGAGGTGCGGCCCAAGAGCGCCGGTCTCGCGACGATCGGCGCGAGCGCGCCGAAGGGACTTCCCGCCCCCGCCGCCCAGGGCGAGAAGGCCGCCGGCGCGTCCGACGACAAGGCCGCCCGCCCCGCCGCCAAGAAGGAGGGCGAGGAGGGCAGCGCCGAGGTCGTGAGCCTGGACGCCTTCCGCAAGAAGAGCTGACCTCTTCCCGGGCCAACTCGACGGCCGAGGGTTCGCGCGGTGGACGACACGGTCGCGCGGCGGACGCTGTCGGTCGCCGAGCGGACGCAGCGCGCCGAGCGCTTCGACGAAGGCGTGAAGCTGGCCGCGCCCCTGCTGAAGGCGTCGGCCCTCGCGACGATCGGCATCGCGATCTGATCGAGGCCGCGCCCGATCGCGCGGCGATGCGCCCCCCCACGCGAACGCCAACAAGATTCGGGCGCCGGTCCCATCCATGCGGCGGCTTCTGGAGGGCCGCTTCGCGAACCCGCCTCAGGATACGGCGGATGGACGGGACGTCCGATCGACCCGCTTCACGGCACGGCCCTAGCCCCGCGCCGCCGCCTCCATGCGCAAGCCGTGCTCCGGCCGGAGCGTCACCCGGTGGAGCGGCGTGACCGGCGGGTGGTCCGCCGGCAGCCGGAAGCGCACCGCCCGGACCACGTGCGCCAGCACGATCACCGCCTCTTGGATCGAGAAGCTCTGGCCGATGCAGACCCGCGGCCCCGCCCCGAACGGCAGGTAGGCGAAGCGCGGTATCGCGTCCCGGTTCCCGGGCAGGAACCGCTCCGGCACGAAGGCCTCCGGGTCCTCCCAGAGCAGGTGGTGGCGGTGGAGCACCCAGGGCGCCACCATCACCAGCGAGCCCCGCGGCACCTTGATCCGGCCGAGCCGGTCGTCCCGGACCGCCTGCCGGCTGAGGAACGGGACCGGCGGGAACAGCCGCATCGCCTCCTCGACCACCGCCCGGGTGAAGGGCAGGCGCTCGACGGCGAAATCCCCCGGCCCGGCCGTGTCGATCTCGGCCTCGACCCGCGCCTGCGCGGCCGGATCCTGCGACAGGCAGTAGAGCGCCCAGGTCAGGGAATTGGCCGTGGTCTCGTGGCCGGCGGCGATGAAGGTGACGATGTTGGCCTTCACGGCGAGGTCGGAGAGCCCGTTGCCGGTCTCGGGATCCTGGGCGGCGAGCAGCAGCGTCAGCAGGTCCCGGGGCGCCTCGCCCTGCCCCATCAGCGCCTTGCGCCGGGCGATGAGCGCGTCGACCACCTCGGCGAAGAAGCGGCCCGCCGGGCGCGCCCGCAGGCGGCCGATCCGCGGCACGAAATCGGGCACGCCGAACACGTCGAGGGGATCGATCGGCCCCACCGCCTCCAGGAAGCGCGTGATGGCGCGCCCGAGGGCGTCGGGGTCGCCCGGCAGGCCCTGGGTGAAGATCGTCCGCTCCAGCACGTCGAGGGTGACGCGGGTCATCTCCAGGGCGACGTCGACCGGCTTGCCGTCGCGGCGCACGAGGCGGCGGCCGAGACGCGCCCCGGCGGCGTTCATCGCGTCGGAGAAGCCCTGGACCGTGCGGGCGTTGAAGATCGGCGCCAGCGTCCGGCGCTGGAGCCGCCACTCGTCGCCCTCGGCGCTGAGCAGGCCGTTGCCGAGCCCGGGGGCCAGGACCCGGCGCTGCAGGTCGTCCTTGCGGTAACCGTCGACGTTCTCGATCAGCAGGTAGCGGATCAGCGCCGGGTCGCTCACCAGGGTGATCCGCCCCATCGCGCTCTCCGCCGCCACCACCGGCAGCTTGAAATGCGCGTCCATCCAAGTGGTGATCGGGTTCTTCCGGGCCGCCCGCAGGAACTCGAACAGCCCCAGCGGCTCCTTCAGCGGCGGCGGAACGACGGGGCGGAACCGCGTGGCGGGCTCGGGCAGATCGATCGTCGCGCTCATCGGCTCCCAGTTCGGCTTCATGTCTGGCGGGAACAGAGCTCCGCCCTTGTCGGCGCGCGGCGAGAACCGGCATCGCGATTCAGCCGCGCCTCATTTAAGTAGGCACCGCACTGCACCTGACGTAGAGGCCACGATGTCGCCCACCGAGACCGCCACCCGCACCGAGTCCGACACCTTCGGGCCGATCGAGGTCCCGGCGCATCGCTACTGGGGCGCGCAGACGCAGCGCTCGATCCAGAACTTCAAGATCGGCACCGACCGGATGCCGGCCCCGCTGGTCCACGCCCTCGGGGTGGTGAAGCAGGCCGCCGCCCTGGTGAACAAGGATCTCGGCGCCCTCGACCCGAAGCTCGCCGACGCCATCGCGGCCTCGGCCGCCGAGGTCGTGGAGGGCCGCCACGACGACGAGTTCCCGCTGGTCATCTACCAGACCGGCTCGGGCACCCAGTCGAACATGAACGCCAACGAGGTGATCGCGAGCCTCGCCAACGAGCGGCTGGGCGGCCAGCGCGGCGGCAAGTCGCCGGTCCACCCGAACGACCATTGCAACCGCGGCCAGTCCTCGAACGACACCTTCCCCACCGCCATGCACATCGCGGTGGCCCGCGAGATCCAGGGCCGCCTGCTGCCGGCGCTCTCCCACCTGCACGGGGCGCTCGACGCCAAGGCCAGGGCGTTCGAGTCGATCGTCAAGATCGGCCGCACCCACCTGCAGGACGCGACGCCGGTCTCGCTCGGCCAGGAATTCTCCGGCTACGTGGCGCAGGTGGCGCTCGGCGGATCGCGGGTCGCCGCGACCCTGCCGGGGGTCCTGGCGCTCGCCCAGGGCGGCACCGCGGTCGGCACCGGCCTCAACGCCCACCCGGAATTCGCCGAGCGCTTCGCCGCGAAGGTCGCGGAGCTGACGGGCCTGCCCTTCACCTCGGCCGAGAACAAGTTCGAGGCGCTCGCCACCCACGACGCCCTCGTGTTCACGCAGGGCGCCCTGTCGGCGCTCGCCGCCGGCCTGTTCAAGATCGCCCAGGACATCCGCTTCCTCGGCTCGGGCCCGCGCTCCGGCCTCGGCGAGCTGTCGCTGCCCGAGAACGAGCCCGGCTCCTCGATCATGCCCGGCAAGGTCAACCCGACCCAGTGCGAGGCCCTGACCATGGTCTGCGCCCAGGTGATCGGCAACGGCACCACGGTGAGCTTCGCGGGATCCCAGGGCAATTTCGAGCTCAACGTGTTCAAGCCGGTGATCGCCAACGCGGTGCTGCAGTCGATCCGCCTGCTGGCCGACGCGGCGGTGAGCTTCACCGACAATTGCGTGGTCGGCATCAAGGCCAACGAGGACAAGATCGCCGACCTGATGAGCCGCTCGCTCATGCTGGTCACCGCGCTCGCCCCCTCGATCGGCTACGACAAGGCCGCCGAGATCGCCAAGACCGCGCACAAGAACGGCACCACCCTCAAGGAAGAGGCCCTGCGCCTCGGCTACGTGACCGAGGAAGAGTTCGAGCGCGTGGTCCGGCCGGAGACCATGCTGGCGCCGAGCGCCGACTGAGTCCTTCAGATCTGGCCGGTGCGGGACACCCGCGCCGGCCGCCAGTGCCGGGAGGCGATCCGTGGCCGAGATCATCAACCTGCGTCAGGTCCGCAAGGCGAAGGCGCGCGCCGAGGCCGACGCGAAGGCCGAGTCCAACCGCGTCGCCTTCGGGCAGCCCAGGAAGGCCAAGACCCTCCAGCAGCGCCGCAAGGCCCTGGAGACCGAGCGCCACGAGGGCCACCGCCTCGAGCGGCGCGAGCCGGATTCCAACCTTCCGGAATGAGAGCGGCCTCCTGATGGGGTCCGCTTCGGCATGAGCGCCGGCGTCACCAAGCGCTCCGTGATGATCGCCGGCCACCGGACCAGCGTGTCGCTGGAGGACCCGTTCTGGGTCGCCCTGCGGGAGATCGCGGAGGCGCGGGGCCAGTCGGTCCAGGCCCTCATCGGGAGCATCGATGCCGGCCGCGACGGGCAGAACCTGTCCTCGGCAATCCGCGTGTTCGTGCTGGAGGCCGTCCGCGCGATGCCGGAAACGTGAGCGCCGCGCGCCCTGGCCGGTCTACCGATCCTGAATAGGTTGTGACGGTCGCGTGACAAATCCACGCAGGAAGGAGACTCCATGGCCAACCGAGAACCGCTGCTCAGGACCGTCCCGATCGCGGAGCTGCGCCCGACACAGATGACGGTGGGCTACCGGGAAGTGGCGGAGAAGCGGCGGCGCTGGCGGGACTACGACGGCGAGAAGAAGGAGCAATTCCTCGGCGCCCACATGATCCCGACCCTGCTCGGACCGAAGAAGCGTCACTACATCATCGACCACCATCACCTCTCCCGGGCGCTCCACGAGGAGGGCGTCGAGAACGTGCTCGTGACCGTGGTGGCCGACCTGCACTACCTCGACAAGGATGCGTTCTGGACGGTCTGCGACCACAAATCCTGGACCCACCCCTACGACGCCGACGGCGTGCGCCAGCATTTCAAGGACATCCCGAAATCGGTCGATGCCCTGGTGGACGACCCCTATCGCAGCCTCGCCGGCGAGTTGCGCCGGGCCGGCGGCTTCGCGAAGGACACGACGCCGTTCAGCGAGTTTCTCTGGGCCGACTTCCTGCGGCGGAACATCAAGGAGAAGCGGATCGAGAACGACTTCTCCTCCGCGCTGGAGCGGGCGATGGCGCTCGCCAAGTCCCAGGACGCCGACTACCTCCCCGGCTGGTGCGGGCCGGTGACCCGCCACATCCGCTGAGATCCGCCGACGGTTGCCGCGCGTCCTAGATGCCCCAGTAGGACGCCGCGTCGTAGTAGCGGTGGATCTGCTCCTCCCAGGCGCCGTCCTCGGCCGGATCGGTGCCCTCGGGGGTGCGGGCGGGGGCGGCGCGCAGCTGCGCCTCCGTGATGGCGACCACGTAGGCGTCCTGGCGCGGCTCGAACCGCAGCACCGTCCAGGGCAGCGTGTAGAAATCCTCGCCCAGACCGAGGAAACCGCCGAAGCTCATCACCGCGTAGGCGACCCGGCCCGAGACCTTGTCGAGCATCAGCCGCTCGATCCGTCCGACCCGGGTTCCGTCGGGCCGGCGGACATCCGTCCCGATGACCCGATCGCTGGCGATCAGGCGGCGGGGTGCCCTGTCGGCGGGGCTCGCCGTGCCGGGCCGACCGGTTGCCGTGCCCGTCCCCGTGGCCGCCATCGTCGCCTCCCGACCGTTTCGCGCGCCGCGCGCCGTCTGCCCGAAAAACGCCCCGCCCCTGGGCCACGTTCCGGCGGGCGCCCGCGCCCGCCCTCTCCAGCCGGACGAACAGCCCCCGCATGCCGATGCCGCGTTTCGCCCAGAGCCTCGCGCTCGCCGCCCTGCTCCTGCCCGCCGCCGCGCAGGCCCAGGATCGCGGCAGCGTCAATCCGAGGCCGCTGCCGCCCCTGGAGCATCCGGACGCGCCCTCGACGCCCGCCAAGGCCCTGTTCGGGCGGGTCACCAAGGCGTCCTCGGGTCCGGCCCGCATCTACGGCTTCTACGCCAAGGGCTGCTTCGCCGGCGGCGAGGCGCTGCCGCTCGACGGGCCGAACTGGCAGGTCATGCGCCCGTCCCGCAACCGGATGTGGGGCACGCCCTACCTCGTCGACTTCATCGAGCGGCTGTCGCAGAAGGCCGCGCGGGTCGGCTGGCCCGGCCTGCTCGTGGGCGACATGGCCCAGCCCCGGGGCGGCCCGATGATCACCGGCCACGCCTCGCACCAGATCGGGATCGACGCCGACGTCTGGCTGACGCCGATGCCCGACCACCGCATGAGCCGGGCGGAGCGCGAGGAGACCTCGGCTACCGACATGGTCCGCCGCGACCGCCTCGACATCGATCCCGAGGTCTGGACGCCGACGCACCTGCAGCTGATCAAGCTCACCGCCGAGCAGCCGGAGGTGGAGCGCATCTTCGTCAACGCGGCGATCAAGAGGGCGCTCTGCCGCGACGCGGCCGGCAGCCGCTGGATGTCCAAGGTGCGCCCGATGTACGGGCACAATTACCACTACCATATCCGGCTCGCCTGCCCGGCCGGCCAGGAGGATTGCCAGCCGCAGGGCGCGCCGCCGCCGGGCGACGGCTGCGACGACCTCGGCTACTGGTTCTCGGACGCGGTGCTCCACCCGAAGCCTCCGAAGGTGCCGCCGAAGCCCAAGCCCGCCATGACCATGGCGGCGCTGCCCGCCGCGTGCCGGTACGTGCTGAAGGCGCCCTAGGCCGGGAGCGCGGGGCGGCCGCCGATCCTCAGGGCGCGGCGGCCTCCGCGTAGGGCGTGCCGGCCAGCGCCGCCTGCAGGCCGGCGGTCCCCTGATCGATGATCGCCAGGAAGGCGGCATTCGCCGCCGCCGCCTCCCGCGTCGCCCGGAAGGTCCGGTGCGCCTGGAGGAAGGCCACACTCCATGTCGCCAGCAGCAGGCTGGCCGCCAGCTCGGCGTCGGGATCCTCCGGACGACGCCCGACGGATTCGGCAAGCGCCACCCGCACCACGTCCGCGAGTTCGTCCCGGATCGCCCGGGCACGGGCCCTGAGCGTCTCGCTCCCCGCCGCGGTCGCCACGAAGGCGCCGCTGCGCGCCGAGAACTCCACCACGGGGTTCCGGCCGGTCACCAGCCGGTGTGCCAGCAGGCGGAGCGTCTCCACCGGCGCGACGCGAGGATCGCGCTGCCGCAGGGTCGCGCGCAGGATTTCGCGGCCCTCCTCGTCGCGGTCGTAGAACATGTCCTCCTTGCGGGGGAAATGATTGAAGACCGTCATCCGGCCGACATCGGCCGCCGCCGCGATCTCATCCACCGTCACGGCGTCGAAGCCGCGCTCCATGAACAGCTGCGTGGCGACGTCCGAGATGGCCTGCCGCGTTGCGAGGCGCTTGCGGGACCGGCGGTCGGTGGGCGTTGACATGCCGCGCGTCCTACCACATGAATTTATAGACTGAGTATATATATGGATTAAGTACATGGGTCAGCCAGTCGACGTCGTGGTGGCCGGAGCCGGGCCGGTCGGGCTCCTCGCCGCCCTCGAGCTGACCCTCGGGGGGGCGCGCGTGCGGGTGCTGGAGCGCCTCGCGGAGCCCAGCACGACCATCAAGGCGCTGGGTGTCGGACCCCTGGGCGTCGAGGCGCTGCAGCGGCGGGGGATGGCCGCGGCGATCGAGGCCGCGGAGGCGCGGAGCCTCGCGGCGATGGACCGGTCGCCGGGGCAGATCGGCGGCGGCCTGCGCGGGGCGAAGTTCAGCGGCCATTTCGGCTTCCTGTTCATCCGCCGCGACGCGCAGGCGGAACCGGACCGGCGCATGCGCGCGGTCGATCAGCAGAGCCTCGAAGCCATGCTGATCGGGCGGGCCGAGGCCCTCGGGATCGACCTGCGCCGCGGCTGCACGCTCACGGACTTCACCGAGACGGCCGACGGGGTCGAGGTCGCCTGGACCTCGCCCGCGGGCAGCGAGCGGGTCCGCTGCGCCTATCTGCTCGGCTGCGACGGCGGCCGCAGCGCGGTCCGCAAGATGGCCGGCTTCGCGTTTCCCGGCACGCCGCCGACCCTGACCATGTACCAGGCCATCGCCGATCTCGACGATCCCGCGGGCGTGCTGCCGGCCGGCTGGCACCGCGGACCGGGGGGCGTCTTCGGCCACGGGCCGTTCCCGCGCCGCCTGTTCATGCTGGATTTCAGCGGTCCGCCGGCCGACCGGCAGGCTCCGGTCACGCGCGACGAGTTCGAGACCGTGCTGCGCCGGGTCAGCGGCACGGATGTGCGGGTCGCCGGAATCGAGGTCGCGAACCGGTGGGCCGACAACACGCGCCTCGTCGATACGTACCGCCGCGGCCGCGTGCTGCTCGCCGGCGACGCGGCGCATGTCCACGCGCCCTTCGGCGGCCAGGGCCTGAGCCTCGGCCTGGGCGATGCCGCCAATCTCGGCTGGAAGCTCGCCGCCGTGCTGCGCGGGGAGATGCCCGAGAGCCTGCTCGACACCTACACGGCCGAGCGGCGCCCGGTGGCCGAGGCGGTCACGGCCAACACCCGCGCCCAGGCGGCTATCCTGCGGCCCGACCCGCAATCGGGCGCGCTGCGCGACCTGATGGCGCGGCTCCTGGAGAGCGACGAGGTCAGCCGGATCCTCGGCGCCATGATGCGCGGCCTGAGCGCCCGGTACGATCTCGGCTCGGCCGAGGACGGGGTCGGCCGGATGCTCGGCGACGGGCCGCTCGGCCCCGGCGATGCCACGCTCTACGGCGCCCTGCAGGACGGACAGGGCCTTCTCGTCGACGGCGGCGCCGACGGCGCGGCCTCCCGGATGGTCGCCGCGGCGACGGGGCGGGTCACCTGCGTCGCGGTCCCGGAGGGGCCCTCGATGCTGGTCCGCCCCGACGGCTGCATCGCCTGGATGAGCGCGGCGCACGCCCTCGACGGCCTGCGGGAGGCGGTCGGCCGCTGGTTCGGTCCACCGGTACCGCTCGGCGCACCGGCCGCGATGTGCTAACGGCCCCGGATGCCCCGCTGGCTCTTCATCCTCCTCGCGACCGCCGTCGCGCTCTCGGTCCTCGGCAGCGTGCTGATCGTGCTGCGCAGCCCGAACAGCACGCCGCCCCTGCGGGGCAGCGCCGCCGGCGCCCCGGTGCCGAGCCCGCAGGCGCGGCCCGAGAGCCGGAGCCCGTGAGGCTCAGGCGGCGACGCCGGTGCCGACCGGGCAGCTGACGCCGGTGCCGCCCAGGCCGCAATAGCCGGCCGGGTTCTTGGCCAGGTACTGCTGGTGGTAGGCTTCCGCGAAGTAGAACTGCTCCAGCGGCCCGATCTCCGTCGTGACGTCGGGGAAGCCGCGCGCCCGGAGCGCCTCCGCGTAGGCGGCGCGCACGGCCCGGGCCGTGGCCTCCTGGTCGGGGCCGACGGTGTAGATGCCCGAGCGGTACTGCGTGCCGACATCGTTGCCCTGGCGCATGCCCTGGGTCGGGTCGTGGCTCTCGAAGAAGGTCCGCAGCACCGCCTCCAGGGGCAGGATTGCCGGATCGAAGGCGACCAGCACCACCTCGTTGTGGCCGGTCTGGCCGGTGCAGACCTCCTCGTAGGTCGGGTTCGGCGTGTAGCCGCCGGCATAGCCGACGGCGGTCACGAACACGCCCTCGGGCAGCTGCCAGAACCGGCGCTCGGCGCCCCAGAAGCAGCCGAGCCCGAGCACGATCGTCTCGGTGCCCGGCGGATAGGGCCCCTTGAGCGGGTTGCCGTTGACGAAATGCGTCTCGGCGGTCGGGATCGGGGTCGGGCGTCCGGGCAGGGCGTCGGCCGGGGCCGGCATTTCGGGACGCTTGCGGAACGGGAACATCGGCTTGCCTTCCGGTCTCGGGCTCCGGCCAGATATGGGGATGCGGGGGCCGCCGGGAAAGCGTGCGGCGCTCCGGCCGTCCGTGAACCGCGCCGCGCGACTGGACCTCGCGGGCAAATTCCGGCTTGCTAGCTCACAGAGACGATGGTCGGATGGCCGCCCTGCGCGGCGCTGAGAGGGGCTGATCGGGATGGAGACGGGCGGAACCGCCACGAGCCACGTGCCGGACAAGCTGAAGGCGGAGGCGAACCGGGACGACCCCTTCGCCGCCGCCGTGCGCGCGACCCAGATGCCGATGATCGTCACCGATCCGGCCCAGTACGATAACCCGATCGTCTTCGTGAACGACGCGTTCCTGAAGCTGACCGGCTACACCCGGTTGGAGGTGATCGGCCGCAACTGCCGCTTCCTGCAGGGGCCCGATACCGAGCCGGCGGCCGTCGATCGCCTCAGCGACTCCGTCCGGCGGGAGGAGAATATCCGGGTCGACCTCCTCAATTACCGCAAGGACGGCTCGACCTTCCAGAACGCCCTCTATGTCGGACCGGTGCGGGACGAAGAGGGCCGGGTGGTCTACTTCTTCGCCTCGCAGCTCGACGTCAGCGAGCACTACGCGCTGACCGCCGAGATCGAGCGGCTGAAGGGCGCTCTGGCCGAGGCCGAGGCCAAGCTCGCGGCCCGCTAGACCGCCGGGAGGATCACGGCTTCGTCAGGAACCCGATCGGCTCGCGGCCCGGCTGGCCGAGCCAGAGCAGCACCGCGCCGAGCCCCAGGCCGATCAGGGAGGCCGGCGCCAAGGTGAGCGGCAGGCCCAGGATGTGCCAGAGCCAGGGTGCCGCCCCCTCCACGCTGCCCTGGAGGGCGCTGGCCTTGTCCTTGAACAGGGTGGCGATCACGTCGGAGAGCGGCGTCACCCGCAGGCCATTATTGGCGATGGAGCGGGCGCCGTCATAGACCAGCGCGACGAAGCCGCCGGCCATCAGCAGGAAGCCCAGGACGCGGGCCAGGAAGCGGAACATCGCGGGGCCTTCTGAGCCTTGCCTTGCGGGCCGTGTGAGCGTGAGCCGGCGCGCCCGGGCGCGCCCGCCTCGGGAGTATGGGGCCGGGCCGCAACGTGCAAGCGTCCGGCAGGCGTTCGCCAAGCGTCCGGTGAGGCCCCGGCGCGAGCGTCGATCCGCGCGGTTGCCGGGCCTTCGGGCCCGTGCCACAGGGGCGCCGGGCGGCGGCGGGCCGTGCGGGAACGGTCGACCTTGGACGCGCGCGCGACGAAACTCGGCCTCGTGATCTTCGATTGCGACGGCGTTCTGGTCGACAGCGAGCCCCTGAGCCTCGCCTGCCTGACGGCCGGGCTCAACCGGATCGGCGTGGACATCGACTTCGACACCGTTCGGGCGCGCTTCACCGGCACCGCGATGCCCTCGATCATGGCGCATATCGCGAGCGACTACGGCGTCACCGCCCCGGCCGGCTTCGTCGAGGCGGTGAAGGCCGAGACCCTGGCGCTGTTCGACGCGGAGCTGACGGCGATGCGCGGCGTCGCCGAGGCGGTCGCCGCCGTCGGGCTGCCGGTCTGCGTCGCGTCGAGCAGCGATCCGGTGCGGCTGCGCCACTCCCTGACCCTCACCGGGCTGCTGCCGCTGTTCGGCGCCCACGTCTTCTCCTCCGCGCAGGTGGCGCGGGGGAAGCCCTTCCCCGACCTGTTCCTGTTCGCCGCCGAGCGGATGGGCGTCGCCCCGGCCGCCTGCCTCGTGATCGAGGACAGCGTCCCCGGGGTCACGGCGGCCCGGAGCGCCGGCATGCGGGTGGCGGGCTTCACCGGGGGCGGCCACTGGGGCCACGACCCGGCGGGCGCCGCGCTCGCGGAGGCCGGCGCGGCCCGGATCTTCTCGAACTTCTCCGACCTCGCCGCCGTGATCGCGGCGGCCTGAACGATCCGCCTCTCGGACGCGCCCCCGGAACCGGCTTCCTGCCAGGCGGGGACCGAAAATCGGAAGCCCGTTCCGTTGACGGTGCGCGGCGCCGCGCCCATTTTCAGGGTGCCGGTTCGGCCGAGCCCCCCGGGCGCTCGGCCGGGTCGGCCGCGGTAATTTGAGAAGCGTAGCTTGCGCCGCGTGATCAAACGCTAAAGCACTGCGCCGGCCCCGCGCCGCGCGGTCCTTCAGTCTGGAGGACGTTCGATGGTCACTCGCACATCGTCCTTTCAATCCCTGCCCGCGCCCCGCTGCCCCGCCGCCCGTCGGCGCTGTCGACGCTAACCGCGTCGACCTTCCGCAGCAGCCAACGCGATCCGGCCGGCGACAGGCCGGCCCAGGGAGTTTCCAGTCCGATGCACAGTCTCGCAGAGTTCCAGCCCGAAGACCGTCCCAGCTTCGCAGACCCGGCCATCGGGCCGGCCGAACCGGCCCGCGTGATCGAGATCGGTGAGGTCACCGCCGGGATCGCCGTCCCCGAGGGGCGCGGCGTCCGGTTCTTCTCGTCCGCGCGCGATTTCGACGGCCTCGACGGCGCCGTGTTCCGCACGGCCGAGCAGGCGGCCCGCGCCGCCCGCGCCCGCATGAGCGCCCGGACCCGGTCGCCCGCGCGGGCGCATCGCGCCGCGCTGCGCCGGGCCTGACCCGACCGCTACTTGCTGCACTCGTCGCGGGTGCGCTTCATGGCTTCCGCGAACCCGCCGAGGGCGTACTCGTCGCTCGTCGGGTTCCCGCGCAGCGAGGTGGTCTTGATGATGAGCTTGGGGTTGCGGGCGCTCATCTCGGAGACGACCCGCGCCTCCTCGGCGGGATTCTGCAGCCAGGCATTGCCGTCCTTCACCACGAGGCCGTAGCGGCTGGCGCCGAGATTGAGGCTCGGATCGGTGGGCGCGGCCGCGGAGCCGGGCTTGATCTGGGAGGCCGCGGGCTTCGACGGGAAGCCCAGCATCACCGCCACCTCGTTCTGGACGTTCTCGCCCTTGCGCACGCTCACGAACAGGTAGGCGGTGTCGCGCTTCAGGGTCTTGGGCGAGCGCGTCTGCGGCTGCGCGATCGCGTAGCACAGCTTGCTGCGGCCGTCGCCGTTCACGAACACGTTCCAGTCGCCGAAGATCGCCACCGGGGTGGCCTGCTGCATCCCCGGCGGGGTCGCCGCCTTCTTCTCGGCGCGCCTGCTCCGCTCGCGGCCGTGCCGCCGCCCGCGCCGCGACGGGGCGGCGTCGCCGCCGCCCGCATCCGGGGCCGCCGCCGCATCCTGGGCGTGGGCCGCCGTCGCGACCATACAGGTCCCGCCGAGCACGCCCCCAACGAGGCCGGTTACCAGCCCGGATGCGAGCAGGGCGAGAGCTCCGACCGGGAGCGAGCGGGGGACGCGGACCATCTTCACTTCCTGACGACGGGCGGCTCCGTCAGGAGCCGGACCGGGGATCGGGATTAGTGAAGCTTGCGTAAAACGTCGGCAAGATGGCGAGGCAGGATCTGTCGAAAATCAGACCGCGCGGGCTTCCGTCGCCAGGGCGGCGATGACGCCGGCCGGAACCGGCAGCGGCTCGGCCACCGCACCGGCGGGCACCGCGATCGCGTTCGGCTGGGCCGGAGCGGCGCGCGTCCGGGGCGGATCGTTGTAGGGCGTGTTGTAGCCCTTGCGGACCGCGGCCCAGTAGGACTCGCGCGTCAGGCCCGAACCGGTCAACGCGGCGTCGATCATCGCCGTGGCATGCGCCGCGAAGTCCGGCACATCCTCCGTGTTCAGCCAACTCTCGACAGGCATCCTGCGAACTCCGATCCAAACGGCGAAGCTTGTAGCTGAGCGGACTTAGCCAGACGGTGAACGCGCAAGCGGGCCGATGGTTGCAATGCACAATTTTGACCGGGCGCTGTGGATGAGCGGCCGCCCGTCATCGGGCCCGAGGTGACCGGGGCACCTTGAGGGCGGAGCGAAACGCCCTCCGGCTCGCGCTACGCCCGGTGAACGACGAGGGTGAAGCCTTCCTCCGGGTCCGGCGGCACGAAGTAGCGGCTGAACAGGTCGAACTCGGCGTCCGTCACCGTGAAGGGATGGGCACCCTCGGCGTTGCGCAGGCGGAGGCGGGCCTTGCAGACCGCGTCGGGCACGTCGAGGACGTGGAGCTGATGGGCGACGCCGGCCGCCTCGAACAGGGTCCGCATCCAGGCCCGGCTGGCGACCGTGTTGGCCGGGAAGTCCAGCACGACCGAGAGGCCGAGTCGCAGCAGCGCCACGAGGTGCGGCGCCATCGCGTCGCGCAGGCGCGCCGCGTTGCGCGCGTAGTCGGCCAGGGAGGCCTGCTCACCGGGATAGAGCCGGGCGAGCCAGTGATCCTCCGCGACCACGACCGTGCCGGGCTGCTGCCCCAGGCGGTCTGTCAGCGTCGATTTGCCGGCGGCGATCTTGCCGCACACGAGGTGCAGAGTCGGGACGTGGGTGGGCATGGCGGGGACCTTGGATGCGGCGCGACGGCCGCGGGGCGCTCACGGGCATTCGGAACCCGGCCTGACGGATCAGGCCGGGTTCCGAATGCGACCGCGCATGGCGGCCCCTCCGCCGTGAATCGACAAGGTCATGAACCCATTCTGACATCCGCCGGGCGCCACCGCCAAGGTGCACCGAGGGACGCCGGAGGCCGCGGGGCGCGGCGGCTCAGCCCAGCCGCTCGATCCAGGCCTGCGCCTGCCGCCGGACGTTGTCGGGCGCGGTCCCGCCGTGGCTGGTGCGGCTCGCCACCGAGTTCTCGACGCCCAGTACCGCGTAGACCGCGTCGGTGATCCGCGGCTCCGCCTCCTGCATCTCCGCGAGCGACAGCGCCTCGAGCCCGACACCCTTGGCCGAGGCGACGCCGACGAGGCGGCCGGTGACGTGGTGCGCCTGCCGGAACGGCAGGCCGAGCTCGCGCACCAGCCAGTCGGCGAGGTCCGTGGCGGTGGCGTAGCCGGAGCCGGCGGCCCGGGCGAGCACCTCCGCGTTGGGCTCCAGATCCATGACCATGCCGGTCATGGCGGCGAGGCACAGGGACAGGGCCTGGAGGGCGTCGAACGTGCCCTCCTTGTCCTCCTGCATGTCCTTCGAGTAGGCGAGCGGCAGGCCCTTCATGACGATCAGCAGGCCGGTGAGCGCGCCGATGATCCGGCCGCTCTTGGCCCGCACCAGCTCGGCGGCGTCGGGGTTGCGCTTCTGCGGCATGATCGACGAGCCGGTGGTGAACCCGTCCGACAGCCGCACGAAGTTGAACTGGGCCGAGGTCCAGACCACCAGCTCCTCGGCGAAGCGCGACAGGTGCACGGCGCAGATCGAGGCCGCCGCCAGCGCCTCCAGGGCGAAGTCCCGGTCGGCGACCGAATCGAGCGAGTTCGCGGTCGGCCGGTCGAAGCCGAGGGCCGCCGCCGTGGCGTGCCGATCGATCGGGAAGGAGGTGCCGGCCAGCGCCGCGGCTCCCAGCGGACACTCGTTGAGCCGCGCCCGGGCGTCGCGGAACCGTCCCCGGTCGCGGGCCAGCATCTCGACATAGGCGAGACAATGGTGGCCGAAGGTCACCGGCTGGGCCGACTGGAGATGGGTGAAGCCCGGCATCACGGTGCCGGCGTGCTTCAGCGCCGCCTGGCTGAGGGCGCGCTGCAGGTCGGCGGCCTGCTGGTCGAGGGAATCGAGGGTGTCGCGCACCCAGAGCTTCATGTCGGTGGCGACCTGATCGTTCCGCGAGCGCGCCGTGTGCAGGCGCCCGGCCGCCGGGCCGACGATCTCGGTGAGCCGGCTCTCCACCGACATGTGGATGTCCTCGAGCTCGCGCCTGAACGCGAAGGTGCCGGCCTCGATCTCGTCGCGCACGGACTTGAGCCCGGCCTCGATCGCGGCCACATCCTCCGGCGGCAGGATGCCGGCTTGCCCCAGCATCGCCACATGCGCCAGCGAGCCGCGGATATCCTGGGGCGCGAGGCGCTTGTCGAACCCGATGGAGGCGTTGATCTCCTCCATGATCTCCGCCGGGCCGCTCGCGAAGCGGCCGCCCCACATCCGGTTGCTCATGTCGATCCTTCCGCGCCCTGACCGTCCCGAGGCCCGAGCCTGATGCCCGGCCGCACGCCCATCCTGGCCGGCGCGGGCGTCGCCGCGCTCGCCGTCCTCGGCTTCGCCCTATACGGGAGCGGTCTCCTGCCCGGCAACACGGGCGGCGCCCCTCAGCCCTGCGCCGCCGCCAAGCCGGCGCTCGCCCGGGTCGACGCGGCCGCGAAGGGCGAGGTCGCCGCCATGCAGGCCCTGCCGCAGGCCCGGCCCGCGCCGGACATCCGGTTCAAGGGGCCGGACGGCGCCGAGACCGGCCTCGCCGACCTCAAGGGCCGGCTGCTCCTCGTGAATCTCTGGGCCACGTGGTGCGCGCCCTGCAAGGCCGAGATGCCGGCCCTCGACCGGCTCCAGGCGCAGCTCGGCGGGCCCGACTTCCAAGTCGTCGCCATCAACGTCGACACCCGCAACCTCGAGAAGCCGGCGGAGTGGCTGAAGCAGGCCGGCATCCACGACCTCGCCTTCTACGCCGATCCCGGCGGCCGCGTGCTGCCGATCATCCAGCGCGACACGCAATCGCCCGGCCTGCCGACCACGATGCTGATCGACGCGCAGGGCTGCACCATCGGGGTGATGAAGGGCCCGGCCGCGTGGTCGAGCCCGGACGGGCTGGCGCTGATCCGCGCGGCCCTGGGGCGGACGTCGTAGACGGGGACGGCCGGGCGCTTGCACGCGCCCGTGATGCGCGGCAAGCCCTGCCGCGATGACATCGTCCGCTCCCGACACTGCCCCGCCGAGGCGAGGCCCCCGCCCCCTCTCGATCATCCGCACGCTGCTCGCCGGCGAGGCGGCGGGCGGGCTGATCCTGATGGCGGCGGCGGCCCTGGCGCTGGTGGTCGCCAACGGGCCCTTCGCCGAGACCTACGCGCACGCGCTCCACGCCGAATTCGGCCCGATGGGCGTGCAGCACTGGATCAACGACGGGCTGATGGCCGGGTTCTTCCTGCTGGTCGGTCTGGAGATCAAGCGCGAGGCCCTCGACGGGCGGCTGCGCACCTGGCCCGACCGCGTCCTGCCCGGTTTCGCGGCGCTCGGCGGCATGGCGGTGCCGGCCGCATTCTACGCGCTCGCCAATCTCGACGCCGGCACCCTGCGGGGCTGGGCGATCCCGGCCGCCACCGACATCGCCTTCGCGCTGGGGGTGCTGGCGCTGCTCGGATCGCGGGTGCCGGTCTCCCTCAAGATCTTCCTCAGCGCGGTCGCCATCGTCGACGATCTCGGCGCCGTCGTGGTGATCGCGCTGTTCTACAGTTCCGGCCTCGACCTCACCATGCTGGGGCTCGCCGCCCTGGTGCTGGCCGGCCTCTACGGCCTCAACCGGGCGGGGATCGGGTGGCTTCCGGCCTACGGGCTCCTCGGAATCGTGCTCTGGGTCCTCGTGCTGCGCTCCGGGATCCACGCCACGATCGCGGGCGTGCTGCTCGCGCTCACCATCCCGATCCGGGTCAGCCCGGGCCGGCCGGAGGACGCGCACTCGCCCCTGCACCGGCTTGAGCACGCGCTCGCGCCCTGGATCACCTACGGGGTGGTGCCGGTCTTCGGCTTCGCCAATGCCGGCGTCGACCTGTCCGGCCTCAGCCCCGGGGCGCTGCTCCAGCCGGTGACGCTCGGCATCGCGGCCGGGCTGTTCCTGGGCAAGCAGGCCGGCGTGTTCGCGAGCCTGCGGCTGGCGGTGGCGCTCGGATGGGCCAAGCGCCCCGCCGGGGCCGGCTGGGGGCAGGTCTACGGCGTCGCGGTGCTGTGCGGCATCGGCTTCACCATGAGCCTGTTCATCGGCGGCCTCGCCTTCCCGGACCCGCAGCACGAGACGGCCGTGAAGCTCGGCGTGCTCGCGGGCTCGGCCCTGTCGGGGCTCGCCGGCGCGGCGATCCTTCTCGTCACCAAGCGCCGCGTCACCCCGAACTAGCGGACGGCGGCGCAAGGACGGCCCCTCTTACACGTGCCGGGCTCCGTCCGGCGCGAAAATGCGCTAGGCCGCTTCGGCATGCGCTTCTATCTCGGCCTCGCCACCACCTTCCACGACCCGGCCCTCGCCCTGGTTGGGCCCGACGGCACGCTGCTCTTCGCCGAGGCGGCGGAGCGCACCCTCCAGTACAAGCGCGCGCCGAACTGCGAGCCGGACGCCCCGGCCGCGATGGCGGCGCTGCTGAAGGCGCACGTCCCGCCGGGCTCCGAACTCGTCGTCGCCTCCACCTGGGGCCCGCAATTCACCGACTTCCTGCGGGGCCAAGCCGGCGCCGGGGCCTTCGACCTGATGGCGCTCGCGGCCCACACCACGGCGCTCAACCGCTCCTACGTGCCCGAGCAGGCCGAGCGGGTGTTCATCGCCGACCTGCACGGCGCCCAGGAGCGGGCCGGCCACGGCACCCTCCTGGCGCTGAACCAGGAGGCGCGGATCACCGGCGCGGCGCCCCGGGCGACCATCGTTGGGCAGCGGCGCTACCCGCACCACCTGTGCCACGCCGCCTACGGCCTCTGGGGCAGCCCGTTCGAGACGGCCACAGCCCTGGTGGTCGACGGCATGGGCGAGACCGGCGCGGCGGCGATCTACCGCCTGGAGGCTGGCCGGGTCACGGAGCTGCGCCGCCACCGCGGCCGCGGCTCGCTGGGTTTCCTCTACGGGCTGATCACGGATCTCGCCGGCTTCGACCAGGTGAAGGGCGAGGAGTGGAAGATCATGGGGCTCGCCCCCTACGGCCAGCCCGATCCGGATCTCGCCGCGCTGCTCGGCCGGCTCTGCACGGTCGAGGGCCACCGCCTGCGCTACGCCGACGCCGAGACGATCCGGGCGGTCGCCGCGGAGATCCGCGCGCGCCGTCCCGCCGACGCCCTGGAGACCGGCTGGGCCGACCTCGCCCGCTGCGGTCAGGACCTGTTCGGGACGCTCATGGACGCGCTGGTGGCCGAGGCCCACGCGCTGGCGCCGTCCGACAACCTCGTGATCGCGGGCGGGTGCGGGCTGAACTCATCCTACAACGGCCGGGTGCTCGGCCGGTCCGGCTTCACCCGGCTGCACGTCCCCTCGGCCCCGGCCGACGACGGCAACGCGGTCGGCGCCGCGTGGCTCGCCTACGCGGAGGACCATCCGGACTGGGCCGGGCCGCCGCCGGAGCAGCGCCCGCTGACGCCCTATCTCGGCTCGCGGGTCCCGACCGGCGCGATGGAGCGGCTCGCCGAGCAGGAGCCCCGCGCCCGGCGCGTCGGCCACGCGGAGGCGACCCGCGCGGCGGCGCGGATCCTGGCTGAGGGCGGGCTCGTCGGCTGGGTGCAGGGCCGGGCGGAGTTCGGGCCGCGCGCCCTCGGCAACCGGTCGATCCTGGCGGATCCGCGGCCGGAGGGCGCCAAGGACGCGCTCAACGCCAAGGTGAAGTACCGGGAGGCGTTCCGGCCGTTCGCGCCGTCGATCCTGGCCGAGGCCGGGCCGGACTGGTTCGAGGATTACGCCGACAGCCCCTACATGGAGCGCACCCTGGTCTGGCGCGAGGCGGTCCGCGCCCGCGTGCCGGCCGTGGTCCACGAAGACGGCACCGGCCGGCTCCAGAGCGTCACGGCCTCGCGCAACCCGGCCTACGCGGCGCTGATCGGCGCCTTCGCGGAGATCACCGGCGTGCCGATCCTGCTCAACACGAGTTTCAACGTGATGGGCAAGCCGATCCTCCACGGCGCGGAGGACGCGATCCTGATGTTCTACACCACCGGCCTCGACGCCCTCGTGGTCGAGGATTGGCTGGTGGTGAAATAAGACGCGCCGCGCCCGGGGGGACGCGGCGCCCATCGCGCGGGGGTGACTTACTCGCAGACCTCGACGCGGCGGTAGGTGAACTCGCCGTCGCCGAGCCACTCCTTGCGGCGCTCGTAGTGGCAGATCGGGCCGCGGCGCTCGCGCACCACGATGGTCTCGGGCTCCTCGACCACGACGCGGCGCGGGCGGTACTCCGGCGGCGGCGGGGGCGGCGGGTTCGCGCCGTTGACGAGGGCGCTGCCGACCATGCCGCCGACGACGCCGGCCGCGAGGCCGCCGACGATGGCACCGGTCTGATCGCGGGCGGTGGCCGGGGCGACCGCCCCGAGCACCAGGGCCGCCGCGAGGGCTGCGGCCCCAGCGCGGATCTTCGTGAAGGAACCGTTCAAGGACACGCGAAACATCTCCCGTTCGTGTTGAGGATGATCCAACACCGGGAGGATTAAGAATCCCCGAAGTAGGCCAATTGAATTGTGTGCCGGATAAGGCGAGCCCGCGGACGCTCCAGGCCGAGGCGCTGCCGTCCTTGCGAGCGGAGCGGAGCAACCCAGCTCAGCGGGACATCAGCGGGACATCAGCGGGCGCAGCGCTCTCGGCTTGCTTCGCTCCGCTCGCAAAGGCGGTGCGGCCGCTGTCGTAGCGACGTATCGATGCCGGCCGTGTCTCGGATCGGGGAAGCTCAGCGGACAGCCCGTCAGAGCAGCCCGTCAGAGCAGCCCGTCGAGGGCCTGGACCACGATCGTCGGCGCGAGGTCCGCGTACTCGTCGGGCAGGCCCTTGCGGTTGACCCAGGCGGTCCGGAACCCGAAGGCCCCCGCCCCCGCCACGTCCCAGCGGTTCGAGGAGCAGAACAGCACGTCGCCCTGCCCCACTGCCAGCCGGGTCAGGGCGATCCGGTAGGCGTCGGGATGGGTCTTGAACACCTGCGCGTCGTCCACCGAGAGGACCGCGTCGAGGTGGTCGGCCAGTCCCGCCGAGGCCACCGCCCGGTCGACCATGGCGGCGTTGCCGTTGGTGAGGACGGCGGTGCGGATCCCGCGCTTGCGCAGGGCCGCCAGCACGCCCGGGACCTCCGGATAGGCCTCGAGGTCGCGGTAGGCGTCGAGGAGCCGCTCGCGCAGGCCGGGATCGACGTTCGGGTGGACTGCCAGGGCGTAGTCGAGGGCCCGGACGGTGAGATCCCAGAAGGCGGCGTAGCGGCCCATCAGCGACAGGGTCCAGCTGTATTCGAGCTGCTTGTTGCGCCAGACCTCGGAGAGGTGGGCGGCGTCGGGGCCCACCGCCGCGGCGTAGCGCTGGACCGCGGCGTTCACGTCGAACAGCGTGCCGTAGGCGTCGAACACCGCGGCCTTCACGCCCGCGAGGGGTTTTGCTGCGTCGGTCATGGCGTTCCTCACTGGGTGCTCTCGCCCGATCTGGGGCCGGACCCGCGCGGCGGCGAGTCCGGCCGGGTCACTCAGGCCCGGCGCAGGCGCAGGCCGAACAGGTGCAGCAGGCCCGCCAGCAGGCCGCCATAGACCAGCGCGCCGACGAGGCCCAGCACCGCCAGGACGACGAGGTCGCGCCCGTGCGGCAGGGTCGGCACCAGCGCCTGGACGAGTCCCTGGCCGTAGACGGCGACCGCCGCCAGCCCGAGGCAGGCCAGCGCCACCCCCGCGACAGTGAGCCCGAGGGTGCGCCCCGGCGCCGTCCAGTTCCGGCGCTTGGCCAGGACGAGCAGCAGCAGCAGGTTGACCCACTGGGCGACCGCGGTGGCGAGCGCCAGGCCGGTGACGCCGTAGGGGCCGGTGAGCCAGAGCTTCAGGGCGACGTTGACGCCGATCGCGGTCAGGGACGCCCAGAGCGGCGTCTTGGTGTCCTGGCGGGCGTAGAAGCTCGCCACGGCGCTGCGCACCAGCACGACGGCCGGCAGCGCGAAGCCGTACGCCGCCAGCACCGAGGCCGCCCGCGCCGTGTCCTCGGCGCTGAACGCGCCGCGCTGGAACAGGGCCGCCATGATCAGGCCCGGGATGGTCAGGAACGCCACGGTGAAGGGCGCCGAGAGGGCCAGGGAGAAGCCCGCGGCCCGGTTCTGCGCCGCGTGGGCGCCCGCCACGTCGCCGGCCGCGATCCGGCGGCTCATCTCCGGCAGCAGCACGGTGCCGGCCGCGATGGCGATGACACCGAAGGGGAGCTGGTAGAGCCGGTCGGCGTAGTAGAGCGCCGAGACGGCCCCGGTGGGCAGCCAGCTCGCGATGATCGTGTCGGCGAAGGCCGCGATCTGGAACCCGGCCGAGCCGATCACCGCCGGCCCGAGCACCGTGAAGAAGCGCTTGAGCGCGGGATCGAGGCGCGGGACGGCGAGGTCCGGCATCACGCGGACGCGGCGGCAGCCCCACCACAGCAGGCCGAACTGGAGCACGCCCGAGATCGCGACGCCCCAGGCGGCGGCGTAGGCCGCGTTCGGGAACAGGAAGCTCAACCCCAGGGCCGCCAGCATGGCGAGGTTGAGCAGGACCGGGGCGCCCGCCGCGACGGCGAAGTGCCGGTGGGCGTTCAGGATGCCCGACAGCAGCGTCACCAGCGTCATGAACAGCAGGTACGGAAAGGTGATGCGGGTCAGCGCCACGGCGAGCCGGAAGCGCTCGCCGTCCTCGGCGAAGCCCGGCGCCAGGGCGTGGACCACCCAGGGCATGGCCGGCAGGGCGAGGTTGAGCAGCACGAGCTGCACGATCAGCATCAGGGTGAAGACGCGGTCGGCGAAAAGGTGCGCCGCCCCGGGCGCGCCGGCCTCCGCGAGCCCGGCATAGGCCGGCACGAAGGCGGTGTTGAACGCCCCCTCGCCGAAGATCGCGCGGAAATGGTTCGGGAGCCGGAACGCGACCACGAAGGCGTCGGCCATGGGCCCGGCACCCATGATCGCGGCCATCACGACGTCGCGGGCGAATCCGGTGACGCGCGAGACCAGGGTCCAGCCGCCGACGGACAGGATGGAGCGGATCATGGGTTGGGCCGCCGACCGGAGGTCGGCGCCCGCCGCATCGGGCCCGCGGTCTCGGACATCGGGGCCGCCCCCCCGGATGCGGGGCGGAGCCCGGGTCCCGCCGCCCGCGCGGGAGCGGGCCACGGTGAGGGGTGCGACCTCGCCGGACAGACCCGATCCCTCACCCCACGTCGCGCCGTGCACGGACTGAAGCGCCGAGGCGCTTGGCTCTGCGGAGAGGGGCGCGCGGCGCGCGGCGTCGCGGGAGGGCAGTGAAAGGAAATGGCCGGACCCTTCTGCACCGGGTCATCCGGCGTCGGGCGCATCAAGAGCCGGTTTCGTCCGTCACCTCAAGGGTGCCGCGGACACAGGGCCCGCGGCACCGCCGGATGCCTCAGGCGGTCGCCTCGGCGTACATCTTCTCCACGTGCTCCCAGTTCACGAGGTTCTCGATGAACGCCTTGAGGTAGTCGGGCCGGCGGTTGCGGTAGTCGATGTAGTAGGAGTGCTCCCACACGTCGACGCCCAGGATCGGCTTGGCGCCGTGGACCAGCGGGTTCTCGCCGTTCGGGGTCTTCATGATGGCGAGCTTGCCGTCCTTGACGGCGAGCCACGCCCAGCCCGAGCCGAACTGGCCGACGCCCGCCTGGATGAAGTCCGCCTTGAACTTCTCGGCGCCGCCGAGATCCTCGTCGATCTTCTTGGCGAGGGAACCGGGGATCGCGCCGCCGCCATTCGGCTTCATCCACTGCCAGAAGTGGATGTGGTTGTAGTGCTGGCCGGCGTTGTTGAAGAGCGGCTGGTTCGTGTTGTAGGCGGCCTTCACGATCTCCTCGACGCTCTTGCCCTGGAGATCCGTGCCCTCAAGCAGCTTGTTGCCCGTGTCGACGTAGGCCTTGTGGTGCTTGTCGTGGTGGAACTCGAGGGTCTCCTTCGACATGTACGGCCCCAGCGCGTCGTAGGCGTAGGGCAGTTCCGGCAGGGTGAAGGTCATCGCGTCTATCTCCGCTTAGCAGGGGGCGGCCTCGTCCCCGGCGGGGGCTCCCGAGTCGAGAGCCCGCTAGGTAAGTCGGTGGCCGCGGGACGGCAACGCCGTTCCGCCACGGCGGCGTGGGAAGTTCCTCCGATCGCGGATGAGATCGCAGACGCGCGACCGCGGGCCGGCCGGCCCGGGCATAGCCGGCGCAGATCCGGACTATTCCGGTTTCCCGGACATCTCGGCCCCGAGTTTTGCAATATGACGGCTAGGCCTTACTGTGCGGCACGCCTTGAGCGCCGGCCGTCAGCCGGCCCGTGTCAGAGAGTAACATGATCGCTGCGCTGTTCGCGCTCGCCGCCGCCATGATCATCGGGGGCTGCGCCGCCGTGATCCAGGGCTTCCCGTACGTGCGTCTGGAGAGCGGACTCGCGATGGTGATCGCGGGGTCGGTGGCGGCCTCGTCGGGCGCGGTCCTCCTCGGCCTCGGCGTCGTGGCGCTCGGTTTCCGGCGGTTGGAGCGGGCGATGGGCCGGGTCCCGGCGGTCGGCGAGCGGCCGGCCGCCCCGGGACCGGCGCCCGTCGACGAGGTCCGGACCCGGCTGCCGCCGGTCCTGCCGGCGGCGCCCGCCTTCATCGTGCCGTCGGTGGTCGAGCCGTCCTTCGATCCCGAGCGGCCCCGGATCGAGCCGAGCCTGGAGCTCCGCGCCGACGAGGCCCGCGCCCCCATCTCGGAGCCCGCCGCGGTCGAGGCCGCGATGCCGGGTCCGGCCGGACCGGAACTGCCGCACGCGGCCCCGCCCGTCCTCGTTCCGGAGCCGGACCACCGGCCCGAGCCGGACGCGAAGGCCGGGGACGCGATCGCGCCCGAGGACGACCTGTTCGCCGCGCCCGAGCCGCCTCCGCCCTCCCGGGAGGAGCCGCACCGGGAGCCGGAGACGGCGTCCCCGGAGGAGCTGCCGGCCCTGCGCCCGAGCCTCGACACGCCCCCCGAGCCCGAGCCGGCCCCGAAGGCCGCCCCGCGCACCGTGGTGGGGCGCTACGCCTCGGGCGGCAACACCTACGTGATGTTCGAGGACGGCTCGATCGAGGCGGAGACGCCGCAGGGCCGCTTCACCTTCGCGTCGCTCGACGAGCTGAAGGCCTTCGTGGACGGCGGCGGCGAGTCCGGGACCCGCGGCGCGGCCTGACGCTCCGCCCGAGCGGAGGCGGCGTCACACCAGCGGGTTGAGGCTGTCGTTGCGCGGCGGGATCGGGGCCCGCATGGTCAGGGAGAAGCCGCCGGGGGCGTAGTCGGTCGTCACCTCGGCCTGGACCTGGGTGATCAGGACGCGCTGCAGCAGGCGCGAGCCGAAGCCCTGGCGGCTCGGCGGCGCCACCGGCGGCCCGCCGGTCTCGCGCCAGGAGAATCGCAGGATCCCGGCCGGGCCGCCGGGCTCCAGGGACCATTCCACCACCACCCGCCCGGTGCGGTTCGACAGGGCCCCGTACTTCGCCGCGTTGGTGGTGAGCTCGTGGATCGCCATGCCGATCGGCACCGCGATCTCGGAGGGAAGGTCGATCGCCGGCCCGTCGAGGCTGATGCGGCCCTCGGCGGCCCCGTCCGGGCCCACCTCCGCGTAGGGTTTCAGCTCGTTGCGCAGGAGGTTGGCGAGCGACGCCGTCTGCCACGTGTCCTCGGTGAGGACCGAGTGCGTGTGCGCCAGGGATTTGATGCGCCCGACGAACGCCTCGTAGAAGCTCTCGATGCTCGACGCCGTCCGCGCGGTGGAGCCCACGATGGCCTGGACGGTGGCCAGCGTGTTCTTCACCCGGTGGTGCAGCTCGCGGATCAGGAGGCTCTGGCGCTCCTCCGCGACCCGGCGGTCGGTCACGTCCGCGACGACGCCGATCAGGCGGCGCGGCAGGCGGCCGGGCGCGTCGCGCTCGAACCGGCCGGCCATGTCGATCGTGCGCCAGACGCCGTCGGACTTGCGCCGGATCCGCCCGCTGATGTGGAGGTCCCCGTCCTCCCGCAGCGCCTTGGAGATCGCCCGGCGGACCGCGGGGCGGTCGTCCGGGTGGAGGATGTCGTTGAGGAACTCGGTCTTGCCGATGGTGCCGTCCTCGGGCGCGTGCCCGAAGATCTCGTACATGTTCTCGTTCTCCCAGATCGCCTGGTCCTCGAGCATGTGCCACTCGAAGATGCCGAGCTTGGCGACCGTGGTGGCGACCCGCAGGCGCTGGTCGCGGGACAGGATCTCGTCCCGGGCCTCGACCCGCGTGGTGATGTCCTGAAGGACGCCGACCATGCCGGTCAGCGTGCCGTCAGGGCCCGGCACGGCCTGCCCCCGGACCCGCAGGATCACGGTCCGCCCCGCCACCGTGGTGGCCGTGTCGAACTGATAGGGCCCGTCGGTCCCGTCCGCCTCGGCGATCAGCGCGCTGAGACGCGGGAGCTCCGCCTGCGACAGGCCGGCCTTCAGCTCCGCCCACGAGACGGAGCGGCCCGGCGGCCGCCCGAGGATGCGGGCGGCGCGGCGCGACAGGGTCAGAAGGCCGGTCGCGCGGTCCCAGCGCCATTCCCCGAGCCCGGCGGCCGCCAGCGCCTCGCGGTTCGCCTCGGAATGGGCGGCCGCGTCCACGTCGACCGCCTCGACCACCAGGGTCCGGCCCGCGCGCCGGACCCGCACGTCGAGCGGGGTGCCGTCTGCCCGGCGCCAGACCTGGAGACCGTCTGGGAGGCCCCCGGGCCCCTCGCCCAGGAGCTCGGCGGCCGCGCGCCCGGGCAGCGTGCCTGGCGGCCAGCCGACGAGATCGTGCAGGGCCCGGTTGGCGGCGACGATTCCCGCCCCGTCCGCCGACAGCACGGCGAGGCCGATCAGGGCCTCGTCGAAGCCGGCGCGAAACGGGTCCTCCGCCGCCGGGTCCTGCCCCACCCTCTCATTCACTCGGAAGAATCCTCGAACGTGCCGTGGCACGCTCCCGCCGGAGATAGCCCCCCTCCCGCCACGATCCGGGACCGGGGCGGGCCTTCAGGATGGCGCTCGAGCGTGACCGTGGCAAGGCGTTCCGCTCAGCCTGCGGCGACCGGGCACCCGCGCGATCCGCCCGCGAGGGCCTTCAGCGGGGTCGGCGGACGAATTCCAGGTAGGTGGGCCGGCGGCCCGCTTCCAGCGCCTTGGCCTCGTAGCGCGTGCCGGGCCAGCCCGGAAACGGCTGCGTCCAGTCCCGCGCGTCCCGCGCCGTCCAGGTGAGGACCGGGCACCGCGCGGCCCGGACCAGCGTCCAGCCGGCGTAGTCGTCGATGTCGCTGGCGAAGCGGAACAGGCCGCCATCCTTCAGGACCCGGCCGACCTCGGCGAGCGAGGCGTCCGAGACGAAGCGGCGCTTGCGCTGCCGCCGCTTGGGCCAGGGATCGGGATAGAGCAGGTAGACCCGGTCGAGGCAGGCGTCCGGCAGGCGCGCCAGCAGGGCGGTCACGTCCTCGTCGCGGATGCGGACGTTGCGCAGCGCCTGCGCCTCGATCGCCGCCAGCAGCTTGACCACGCCGTTGACGAAGGGTTCGGCGCCGATGATGCCGACATTCGGCTGCGCGGCCGCCTGGGCGGCGAGGTGCTCGCCGCCGCCGAAGCCGATCTCCAGCCAGAGCGCCTCGGGGCTGGACGGGAACAGCGTGCGCGGATCGAGGCTCTGGTCGCCCGGCGGCAGGTCGACCCGCAGGGCCGGCAGCAGCTCGGCGAGCCGGCGCTCCTGCTGGCCGCGCAGGCGCTTGCCCTTGCGCCGCCCGAAGAAGGCGCGCTCCGGCTCCTCGGCGGTCGATGCGGCGCGTCCAGGGGTGTCGGTGTCCACCGGCTCAATCCATCGTGGCGATGAGACGCGGCCTGCCCACGGACATCCGGGCCGTCAAGGGACGGTGACCCGGAGCCTCCGGCATCCGGCAGGCCGCGCGGCGGCACGATTCGAGGGCCCGGCCTCCGGGAGCGATCGCGCGGAAAACGGAACCGCCTGGGAAACGTCAACGGGCCGCACCGGCGGCCCGTATCCGGGCCCGCAGGGCGGGCCCAGGGTCACGCCGGCCTCAGGCCAGCGCCGACTTCAGCTTGCCGGCGAGGTCGGTGCGCTCCCACGAGAAGCCGCCATCGGCCTCCGGGGCGCGGCCGAAATGGCCGTAGGCCGAGGTGCGCGCGTAGATCGGCTTGTTCAGGCTGAGCGCCGTGCGGATGCCGCGGGGCGACAGGTCCATGGCGTCCATCAGCACGGCCTCGAGCTTGGCCTCGTCCACCGTGCCGGTGCCGTGCAGGTCCACGTAGATCGAGAGCGGCTTCGAGACGCCGATCGCGTAGGCGAGCTGGATCGTGGCGCGGCGGGCGAGGCCCGCGGCCACCACGTTCTTGGCGAGGTAGCGCGCCGCGTAGGCCGCCGAGCGGTCGACCTTCGTCGGGTCCTTGCCGGAGAACGCGCCGCCGCCGTGCGGGGCCGCGCCGCCGTAGGTGTCGACGATGATCTTGCGGCCGGTGAGGCCGGCGTCGCCGTCCGGGCCGCCGATCACGAACTTGCCGGTCGGGTTCACGTGCCAGACCGTGCCCTCGTTGACCCAGCCCTGCGGCAGCGCCTTCAGGATGTAGGGCTCGACGATGGCGCGCACGTCGGCGGAGTCGAGCGACTCGTCGAGGTGCTGGGTCGACAGCACGATCTGGGTGACCTCGACCGGGCGGCCGTTCTCGTAGCGGACCGTGACCTGGCTCTTGGCGTCGGGGCCGAGCTTGGCGGCGTCGCCCTGCTTCGCCTTGCGGGCGTCGGCGAGGTCCTTGAGGATCTTGTGGGCGTAGAAGATCGGCGCCGGCATCAGCTCGGGCGTCTCGTCGGCGGCGTAGCCGAACATGATGCCCTGGTCGCCCGCACCCTCGTCCTTGTTGCCGGCCGCGTCCACGCCCTGGGCGATGTCGGCCGACTGGGCGTGCAGGTGGATCGCGACGTCGTTGTTCTTCCAGTGGAAGCCCGACTGCTCGTAGCCGATGTCCTTCACGGCCTCGCGGGTCAGGGCCTCGAGGTCCTTGAAGGTCACCGAGTCGGGCCCGCGCACCTCGCCGGCGATGACGATGCGGTTGGTCGTGGCGAGCGTCTCGACGCCGAGCCGCGCCTCCGGCATCGCCGCGAGGTAGGCATCGACCACGGTGTCCGAGATCCTGTCGCAGACCTTGTCGGGGTGTCCCTCGGACACGGACTCGCTGGTGAACAGGTAGTTGGAACGCGGCATCGGACGGCCTCGGCTGCAGAGGTACGCCGTCGCGATCGCGGCGTTTGACCCTTCATGGGGCCGGGGTTCTCGCACCCGGCCCGAGGTCGGTCAAGATGGAGGAACGAACGGATCCGCTATAACGGACAAAGCGACCGGAAAACCGATCGGTCCGGCGCGTCCGGGCTGGCACCGGGCACCGGGTTCAGCCGCCGAGCTTGCTCTCGAGCGCCCGGATCGCGTCGGCCACGTCGCGGCGCGCTTCCTCGGAGAAATTCTCGGTGATGTGGCGGCCCACGACCTCCGCCAGACCCTTCAGCCCGGCTTCCGACAGGGTGGACTGCTCGCGCTCGCTGAAGCCCGGCGCAATGAAGTCATCGTTTCGGGGCATACCTTTGAAGAAGTAATCCATCGGCACGCCGGTCATCCGCGAGAAGATGTCGAGATGGACGGCGCTGATCCGGTTGGTACCCTTCTCGTATTTCTGGAGCTGAGCTGCAGACATACCGAAGCTCTGCGCGACGCGGCGCTGTGTGAGCGATGCCTTCCGGCGCTGCTCGGCGATGCGTTGCCCGACATAGACGTCGCGCTGATCGGTCTTCTGGCCCGCCATGAAGTGCTCGTCCACCCCCTGCCATGAATCCTGGCGGCAAAGCTTAGCGCGACCCTCGGTACTTGTCACCGGCAGGCGGTCGACGTGGTGGACGATTTGCTCACGGCTCCGCAACCGGGAGATCTGCAAGACGAGAAAACTTGGCGTCCCCGGCAGGGCTCGAACCTGCGACCCCAGGTTTCATACCACTTCGGCTTTCGCCGCCGCGTCCCGAAGGTCCGCGTTCGTGGCCTGGACTATCCCTTCACCGTGGGCTGGACTGAATCCAACCGTTAGGTGCCGCCCGTCTAGTCTCTACACCTTCCCGCAGGACGCCGGAGCGCCGCGCGGGCTTGGCTCGGGATCGGCAGAGCAACGGACGACGGCGCGTCCGTGCCGGAAGCTTTCCCCGACTTTGAGCGGATCCGCCGCGCGGTTTCCCGGCGCGACGCCCAATTGAACCTTCTAGGAAACCTGTGCTCTGTCCAGCTGAGCTACGGAGACAACCGCGCGCTCCATAGCATTCTCGCCGGCCGAGGCCAACCGCGCCCGGTGGAGAGGTGCGGTGGCGGGGCCCGCGACCGGGAGATTCGATGCGCGGGATCGCGGGCCGGGGCCGGAGCGCCGGCGGCAAGCCGGCGGTCAGGCCGGCGGTCAGGCCGGCGTTCAGGCTGCCGGCATCGCCGGCGGCCCTGCTGGCGGCAGCGCTCGCCGCGATGCCGCCATCCACGACCCGGGCCGCGCCGCGGACCGGGGCGTCCGACTGCGCGGCCGGTCCGGCGCGCGACGAGGTCGTGGCGGGGATCGGGCCTCGGGGGGAGATCCGTCTGGTGTCGGGGCTGCGCGCGGTGCCGGACTCGCTGCGCTGGCCGGACGCGCCGGAGGCTGCATCCGCGGCACAGGCCTGGCTCGAGGCCCGGCGGGGCGCCCGGGTCACGGTAGTTCCCCGCGGGCTGCCCGACCGGTGGGACCGGGTGCGGGCCGATCTCCTGAGCGCGGAGGACGGCGCGGATCTCGCGGGCGGGCTCATCGGGGCCGGGCTGGCCTACGCGGACGCGAACGAGGCCGATTCGCTCTGCCGGCCCGGCCTGCGCCTCGTGGAGGCGGCCGCCCGCGCGCGCGGGCTCGGCCTCTGGGGCGCCGCGGTCCCGGCGGCCCAGGACGGTCCGGCGCTCCGGGCGAGGGCCGGGCATTTCGTCGTCGTGGAGGGCCGAATACGCCATGTCGGCGAGCGCGGCGCGCGCACCTACCTCGATTTCGCGGCCCGCGGCACGGACGGCCTCACGGTGACAGTATCGAAACGCACTTGGCGAATGATGCGCGCCCGTGGTTTGAGTGCGGCCTCGCTCGAAGGCCGGCGCGTGCGGGTGCGCGGCCTCCTGGAGGTCCGGCGCGGCCCGACCGTGGAGGTCGCTCTCGACGGGCTCGAGACGCTCGAGGAGACGGACCGGCCGGAAGCCGGTCCGGACGGGGAACGGGGATTGCGGCGCTGATCGCGATGGGCGGGATCACGGGGCACGACATCTCGGGGCGGATCCGCGCGGCGGGCCGGCGCCCGCTCGGCTTGGTGGCGCTGGGCGGCGTGGCCCTGCTGCTCGGCGCCTGCGTCGCCGACCAGACCGAGCCGACCGTGCGGCCGGCCGTGGTGCGGGTGCCCGCGGAGGCGCCGCGCACCACCGGCCGCGAGCGCGCCGCGGATGCCGACCACCTGAAGCTCGTCGCCTCCTTCGGGGGCGAGGCCCGGGCGCCCAACGTGACGCGGCTGCTCACGGAGGTGACCGACCGCCTCGTGAAGGCGAGCGACCGGCCCGACCAGGCCTACACGGTGACGCTCCTCGACTCGCCGGTGGTCAACGCCTTCGCGCTGCCGAACGGCCGGCTCTACGTGACCCGCGGCCTCGTGGCCCTGGCGAGCGACACCTCCGAGGTGGCCGCCGTGCTGGCGCACGAGATGGCCCACGTCACCCTCAACCACGCCACGGCCCGCAGCGAGCTCGAGCTCCGCTCGGCGCTCGTCAGCCGCGTCGTGGCCGACGTGCTGAACGATCCCGATACTGGCGCGCAGCTGCAGCACCAGTCCCGCTTCGCTCTCGCCCGGTTCTCCCGCGAGCAGGAGCTGGAGGCGGACGCCACCGGCGTGCGCACCCTCGCCAAGGCCGGCTACGACCCGTTCGCGGCCGGGCGCTTCCTCGCCGCGCTCAACCGCTCGACGGGGCTGAAGGCCGGCAGCGCCACCGCGCCCGACATGCTGGCGACCCATCCGGGCACGGCCGAGCGCATCACCCAGGTCACCCGGGCGGCCCGCCGCATCGGTGCTCCGGGCATCGGCACCGACGACCGCGCCACCTACCTCGCGGCGGTGGACGGGCTCGCCTACGGCGACAATCCGCGCGACGGCGCGGTGCGCGGGCACCGCTTCATCCATCCCGGCCTCGGCATCGCCTTCGAGGTGCCGGAGGGTTTCACCCTGGAGAACACACGCTCGGCCGTGCTCGGGACGACCCAGGACGGCGGCCGGCGCCTGCTGTTCGACCAGATCGAGGCCAAGGACGGCCAGCCCCTCGAGGCCGTGCTCAGGGCGAGCTGGAACGACGCCCTCGACCCGGCCGGCTTCGAGACCCGGGAGGTGGCGGGCCACCCGGCGGCCTTCGCGCTGTCGCGGGGGAAGGAGTGGACCTTCCGGCTCGCGGCCATCCGGATCGGCGACTCGACCTACCGGATGATCATGGCCGCCAAGGGCGCCACCGACCCCGACCCGGCCTTCCGCCGCTGGACCGCGACCCTGGTCGCGGTCGCGCCGGACGAGGCGGTCCTGCGTCCCCTGCGGCTGCAGGTGGTCCAGGCCACCTCGACCAGCGCCGAGGACCTCGCCCGCCGCATGGCGGTGCCCGACCGGGCCCTCGACCGGTTCCTCGTCCTCAACGGGCTGGAGCGGGGCGCCGCGCTGGTGCCGGGACGCGGCTACAAGGTCGTCGTGGAATAGCCGCCCTGCGCGGCCGCGCCTTGTGCCGGCGCGGGGCCCGGACATCCTGCCCGGGTCGTTCAGGGAGAGCGCCGTGATTCGATTCTTCTACAATCTCAGCCCCAACCCCATGAAGGTGGCCCTCTGCCTCGAGGAGATGGGACTGCCCTACGAGCCGGTGCCGGTCGACACCCGCAAGGGCGAGCAGTTCGACCCCGCCTACACGGCCGTCAATCCGAACGGGAAGGTGCCGGCGATCGTCGACGGCGACGTGACCGTGTTCGATTCGAACGCGATCCTGATGTACCTGGCGGGCAAGACCGGCCGGTTCCTGCCGGAGGGCGAGCCGGTCCGCGGCGAGATGCTGTCCTGGCTGATGTTCGTGGCGACCGGCATCGGGCCGTTCTCCGGCCAGTGCGTGCATTTCCGCCACTTCGCGCAGGACGGGGGCGCCTACGCCACCGAGCGCTACGCCTTCGAGGCGCGCCGGCACTGGGACATCCTCGACCAGCGCCTCGCCGACCGCACCTACGTGCTGGGCGACACCTACACGATCGTCGACATGGCGGTCTGGGGCTGGGCCCGGATGGTGCCCTTCGTCCTCGGCGAGGGCGCCTTCGGGGACCTGCCCAACGTCAAGCGCCACCTCGACGCGCTCAACGCGCGGCCGGCCGCCCAGGCCGCCGAGGCGCTGAAGGGCCGCCACGCCTTCAAGGCGGAGATGGACGCCGAGGCGCGGGGCTTCATGTTCCGCGCCGTGAAGGGCGCCGCCTGACGCCGCGCCGGATCGGGCCGCTCCCGAGCCTCAGGGCGCGGGGGCGGTCACCGTGAGCATCGGCAGGGTGACGGAGAGCGTGCCGGCCGGTCCGTGCTCCGTGCCGAGCGTCAGGCAGGCGCCGAGTCCGAGACAGAGAGCGAGACCGAGAAGCGAGGTCTCGAAGCCGCGATAAACCCATTCCATGACGGTCCCCTTTCGAGAGGCAACCGCAGGATGCGCGCATCGCGTTAAGGGATCGGTGCGCCAGCGCGCATGCTCACAGCCCGGACGCGACGAGGGCCGCGCCCGCCGCGATCAGCGCGACGCCGGCCCAGGCGGCGAGGCTGAAGGTCTCGCCGAGCAGGGTGGCGCCGAGGATCGCCACCAGCACGACGCTGAGCTTGTCGATCGGCGCGACCCGGGCGGCGTCCCCCAGCGACAGGGCGCGGAAGTAGCAGAGCCACGACGCCCCGGTGGCGAGCCCCGACAGGGTGAGGAAGACGAGGCTCCGGCCGGAGATCTGCGCGAGGCCGCCCGACTGACCGGAAGCCACGACGATTGCGCCGGCGAAGACCAGGATCACCGCGGTGCGCACGAGGGTCGCGACGTCCGAATGCACGCCCGCGACTCCGACCTTGGCGAGGATCGCGGTCAGCGCCGCGAAGCCGGCGGCGGCGAGCGCCCAGAAGCGCCAGGATTGCAGCAGGTGGCTCACGGGGATGCCGTGTCGGTTCCCAGGTCAACGCGCGGTTGCATCATCGTCCTTGCGAGCGGAGCGAAGCGATCCAAGGGCGCCACATCCACCGATCGCGCGCCGCCCTGGGTCGCTTCGCCGCGCGCGCGATGGCGGAGCGGTCCAGCGCGACCCGCGCGGATCCTGCATCCTGTGGGAGAGCCGCCGCACGCGCAGCGCGGCGGCTCTCCCGGGATCGACTACTTGCCGAACCGTCAATGCTTCCTGTGAAACATTCGCCGTTCACAGGAGCTTGTCGACGGTGATCGGCAGGTCGCGCACCCGCTTGCCGGTGGCGTGGAACACCGCGTTGGCGATCGCCGCCGCGGTGCCGACGATGCCGATCTCGCCGAGCCCTTTCACGCCCAGCGGGTTCGCCCTGTCCTCCTCCTCCACGAAGATCACGTCGATGTCGTAGATGTCGGCGTGGACGGGCACGTGGTACTCGCCGAGATTGTGGTTCATGAACCGCCCGATCCGGTGGTCGAGCATCGACTCCTCCTCCAGAGCCGAGCCGATCCCCATCACCACGCCGCCGAGGATCTGGCTGCGGGCCGTCTTCGGGTTCAGCACCTTTCCGGCCGCGATCGCCGAGACGATCCGGGTGACCCGGACCTGACCCAGCTCCTCGTCGACCTTCACCTCGGCGAATATCGCTGAGTGGGTGTAGGCCTCGTATTTCTGATTGAAGTCCTTGTCGGGTCCGGCCTCCTCGACGGCCTCGACCTTGTCGATTCCGGCCGCCTGCAGCACGTCCACCAGCGCGACGCTGCGGCCCGGATCGCCCGCGACCGCGATGCGGCCGTCCGCGAACACGGCGCGGTCGAAGTCGACGTTGGCGAGCGGCGAGTTCTCCATGGCGCGGGCGAGCTTGAACACCTGCGCGCCGACGTTGCGGCAGGCCTTCATCACGGCGGTGCCCGAGGAGGCGGCCGTCCAGGACCCGCCGGCGACCGGGGCCTCCGGCAGGCGGGTATCGCCGAGCTTGGTCGTCACCGCCTCCATCGGCAGGCCGAGGGTGTCGGCCGCGATCTGCGTGAGGATCGTGTAGGTGCCGGTGCCGATGTCGCCGGTGGAGTTGCCGACCGTCAGGCGGCCGTCCGGCGTCAGGGTCGCGATGGCGCTCGACTGCATCATCATCGATTCCCAGATGCCGGTGGCCACGCCCCAGCCGACCAGCTCCCGGCCCTCGCGCATGGAGCGGGGCTCGGCGGAGCGCTTCGCCCAGCCGAACCGCTCGGCGCCCTGCCGGAAGCAGCTCCTCAGCTCCTTCGAGCCGAAGGGCTTGCCCTCGGCGGTGGCGTCGGATTCGGCGTAGTTCTTCAGCCGCAGGTCGATCGGGTCGAGCCCGGTCGCGTAGGCGAGCTCGTCCATCGCGGTCTCGATGGCGAAGACGCCGGTCACCGCGCCGGGCGCGCGCATGTCGCCGGGCGTCGGCGTGTCGAGCTTCACCAGCCGGTAGCCGAGCGCGACGTTGTCGCACCGGTAGAGGACGCCCGACCAGTTGACGACGACCTCCTGGTAATCCTCGTACTGCGAGGTCCCCTGGACGGCGTCGTGCCGCAGGGCCGTCAGGGTCCCATCCGGCTCGGCGCCGAGCGCGATCGTCTGCAGCGCCTCGGACCGGTAGGTGAAGCTCCACATCTGGTCGCGGGTCAGGGTCACCCGCACGGAGCGCTGCAGCTCCTGGGCGGCCAGCATCGCCAGGAACAGCTGGTACTGCGGGCGCAGGCCCGAGCCGAAGCCGCCGCCGAGATAGGGGTTGAGCACCCGGACCTGATCGGGCTTCAGGCCGAAGACGTTGGCGAGGTACTGGTGGCTGTTCGAGACGCCCTGGATCTTGTCGTAGACCGTGTAGGTGCCGTCCTGCTCGACCACCACGGTGGAGGCGTGAGGCTCCATCGGGTTGTGGTGCTCGTCGGCGAGGCTGTAGGCGCCCTGCACGCGGACCGGCGCGCTGCCGAAGGCCTCGTCGGCGTCGCCCCAGGGCTGCGGCGGCGGCTTGATGCCCGTGCGCTTGTAGGGCGGGTCGTAGGCGGTGCCGCGCAGGGCCTCCAGGTCGGTCCCGGGCTCCTCCATCGCGTAGCTGACGCGGACGAGGGACGCGGCGTAGCGCGCGGTCTCGAAATCCTCCGCCACCACCAGGGCGACCGGCTGGCCGCTGAACACGATCAGGTCGTCGTAGAGGGCGCGGAACGGCGAGCCGGGGGGCGCCACCTGGTCCTGGAAGTTCTTGTCCCGCCACGCGGTGCGCGGCCGGTTCTCGTGGGTGAGGACCTTGAGGACGCCCGGCACCGCCTCGGCCTCGGCGGAGTCGATGGCCTTGATCCGGCCCTTGGCGATCGAACTCGACACGACCACGCCGTAGGCGAGGTCAGGCGCGGCGAACTCGCCCGCGTACTTGGCGAGCCCGGTAACCTTGGCGGGCCCGTCGATGCGGCTGCGCGGGCTGCCGACGAAGGTGTCGCGGCCGGTGGAGCTGAAGGTCTGGGTCATGGCGGGCCCTACTGGATGCGCTTGTCGCTGAGCGACTGGGGCGTGCCGGCGGCGGCCTGCTCGAGGCCGCGCACGATGGCCCGCCGGGCGAGATCGATCTTGAAGCCGTTCTCCGACTGGGGCTTGGCCTCCGCGACGACCAGGTCGGCCGCCGCCTGGAAGCTCTCGCGCGTCGCGGGCTTGCCTTCCAGCAGGGCCTCGGCCGCGCGGTTGCGCCAGGGCTTGTGGGCGACGCCGCCGAGCGCCAGCCGGGCGGTCTTCACCGTGTCGCCGTCGAGCTCCAGGGCCGCCGCCACCGAGACCAGCGCGAAGGCGTAGGACAGCCGGTCGCGCAGCTTCAGGTAGGTGTAGTGCTGCGGGAAGCGGCTCTCCGGCAAATCCACCGACACGATGATCTCGCCGGGGGCGAGGTTCGTGTCCCGCTCGGGGGCGTCCCCGGGCAGGCGGTGGAACTCGGAGAACGGGATCGACCGGTCGCCCTGCGGCCCGCTCACCCGCACGGTCGCCTCCAGGGCGGCCAGCGCGATGCACATGTCGGAGGGGTGGGTGGCGATGCAGTGCTCGCTCGTCCCGAAGATCGCGTGGATGCGGTTCATCCCGCCGATCGCCGGGCAGCCGGAGCCGGGCGCGCGCTTGTTGCAGGGCGTGGCCACGTCGTAGAAATAGTAGCAGCGGGTCCGCTGGAGCAGGTTGCCGCCCGTGGAGGCGGCGTTGCGCAGCTGCGCCGAGGCGCCGGCCAGGATGGCGTTGCGCAGGAGCGGGTACCGGGCCGCGACCCGATCGTCGTAGGCCGCCTTGGCGTTGGTCACGAGCGCCCCGATCCGCAGGCCGTCCCCGTTGTCCTCGATCCGGTCGAGGGGCAGGCGGGTGATGTCGATCAGCCGGCCCGGCTTCTCGACCTCGTACTTCATCAGGTCGATCAGGTTGGTGCCGCCGGCGATGAAGCGGGCCCCGGCCCCGAAGGCCTGCACCGCCTCCGCCACCGTGCCGGCGCGGACGTAGTCGAAGCGGTTCATCGGGCGCCTCCCTGCATGACGTCCTCGATGGCGTCGACGATGTTGGTGTAGGCGCCGCAGCGGCAGATATTGCCGCTCATCGCCTCGCGGATCTCGTCCCGGGTGTAAGCGTGGCCCTCGTTCATCAGGCCGACCGACGAGCAGAGCTGGCCCGGCGTGCAGTAGCCGCACTGGAAGGCGTCGTGCTCGATGAACGCCTCCTGGATCGGGTGGAGGCCGTTGCTGCCGGCCCGGTCGCCGAGGGCGGCGAGACCCTCGACCGTGGTGATCTCGGCGCCGTCCTTCATCACCGCGAGGGTCAGGCAGGCATTCACCCGGGTGCCGTTCACCAGCACGGTGCAGGCGCCGCACTGGCCGTGGTCGCAGCCCTTCTTGGTGCCGGTGAGGTCGAGCCGCTCGCGCAGCAGGTCGAGGAGCGTGGTCCACGGCGCGACCTGGAGTTCGCGCCGCTGCCCGTTGATCGTCAGCGTGATGCCGATCGGCGTATCCGCCGACACCGGCGGCTGGTTCTCGAGGCGCATGATGTCGTCCACGGTCTGGGCCGGCCGGGGCCGGGCGGGAACGGATCGGTCCGGGGCGGCAACCGGCAGCGACGTGCGGGCACCGGCCTGTGGTTTCGGTCGATAACCATTCCAAACTGCGCCTGTTCCGGAGCGCGCTGTCTCACCCCGCGAACGGTCGGCGGAGCTCGGGTTCGACGCTCGCGCAGCGGGATGAGCCGCCGCGCGGCGTCCCCAAATGCGGCCGCGCCGGCCTCCGACATTGCCGCCGCGGCCCTGCCTCGGCTAACCCTCGTTCCCACAAGAGTCCCCGCCGCACCCCGGAGCCCCCGATGGCCGCGCTCGACGCGATCCTCAACGACATCGACACGGATCTGGAGAACGCCCTGGAGCGGCTGTTCGCCTTCCTGCGGATCCCGTCGATCTCCACCGATCCCGCCTATGCCGGCCAGTGCCGCGAGGCCGCCGCCTGGCTCGCCAACGACCTGACCGCGCTGGGCTTCGCGACCTCGGTCGAGGAGACCTCGCTCCATCCGGTCGTGCTGGCGCACAAGCCGAAGCCCGGGGCGCCCCACGTCCTGTTCTACGGCCACTACGACGTGCAGCCCGTCGACCCGCTCGATCTCTGGACGACGCCGCCCTTCGAGCCGCGCATCGCCGAGGACGGCCAGGGCGGCAAGGTGATCGTCGGGCGCGGCGCCTCCGACGACAAGGGTCAGGTGATGACCTTCGTGGAGGCCTGCCGGGCCACCATCGCCATGAGCGGCGAGCTGCCCTGCGGCGTCACGATCCTGATCGAGGGCGCCGAGGAGAGCGGCTCGCAGGGTCTTCCCGAGTGGGTCGCGGCCAACCGCGAGAAACTCGGCTGCGACGTGGTGCTGGTCTGCGACACCGGCATGTGGGACCGGAAGACCCCGGCGATCACCTCGTCGCTGCGCGGCCTCGCCTATTTCGAGGTGAAGGTCACCTGCGCCGACCGCGACCTGCATTCCGGCTTCTTCGGCGGCGCGGCGCGCAACCCGATCCACGTGCTCGCCAAGATCATCGCCGACCTGCACGACGCGGACGGGCGGGTGACGATCCCGGGCTTCTACGAGGGCGTGCACGAGCGCCCGCCGGAGGTTCTGGAGCAGTGGCGCGGCCTCGGCCTGACCCCGGAGACGCTGCTCGGCCCGATCGGCCTCAAGGAGCCCGCCGGCGAGCGCGGCCGGATGCCCATCGAGCTGGTGCAGTCGCGCCCCTCCTGCGACGCCAACGGCATCATCGGCGGCTATACCGGCGAGGGCACCAAGACGGTGATCGCGTCCACCGCCTCCGCCAAGGTCTCGTTCCGCCTCGTCGACGACCAGGATCCGAAGCGGCTCGCCGAGAGCTTCGAGGCCTTCGTGCGAGCCCGCGTGCCGTCGGACTGCACGGTCGAGGTCATCACCTACAAGGGCTCGCGGGCGATCAGCCTGCCCTTCGACATGCCGCAGCTCGGGGCCGCCAAGGCCGCGCTGCAGGACGAGTGGGGCGTGCCGGCGGTGACCGTGGGCGCGGGCGGGTCGATCCCGATCGTCGGCGACTTCAAGCGGATCCTGGGTCGCGACACCCTGCTGATCGGCTTCGGGCTCGACGACGACCGGATCCACTCGCCGAACGAGAAGTACGACCTGACGAGCTTCCACAAGGGCACGCGCTCCTGGGCGCGGATCCTCGCGGCCCTCGGCCAGGGCTGATCTCAGCGGGCGGGGGCGGCCCGCATCTTCCCGTCGATCCAGGCCCAAAGCGCCCGGACCTCCTCGGCGGCCTGGCTGCCGGGGGCGAATTCCGTGACGCCGAGCCCGGTCGCCAGGGCGTCCTGGTGGTCGACCCGGTGGATGATCCCGGGCTCGGCCAGGACGCCCAAGGCCCGCAGCTGCGCCGCGTAGGCGCTGGTGCGCGGCGAGGGCGGCGGCGGGCACTGGTTCAGCACCAGGGCGAGCCGCTCCCGCAGGCCGAGGCCGACCAGCGCCTGGAGCGTGGGCCGGGCGGCCACGATGTCGAGCCGGGAGGGCCGGACCGGCATCAGGACGAAGTCGGCGTCCTTCAGCGCGGGCGCGAGGCCGGACGCGCTGCCGGCCGTGTCGAGGACGGCGAGCGTCGTGCCCTGCTCGGCGAGGATGCCGAGGATCTCCGAGAGCTGGCCCATCTCCCAGGGCTGGACCCGGTCGACCGCGACGGCGTCGCCGTCGCTCTTGCCGTGGCTCTTGCCGTCGGTCCTGCGCAGGGCCCCCCAGCCGGCGAGCGAGCCCTGCGGGTCGAGATCGAGGGCGGTCACGTGCTCGCCCGCCTCCGCGGCGGCGACGGCCAGGGAGGCCGCCAGGGTGGTCTTGCCCGTCCCGCCCTTCTGCACCGCCAGGGCGAGGACCCGGAGCGGCCCGGCGGCGGGCCGGGGCGCGGTGTCCGGCGTCGGTCCGGATCCTTCGGGATCCATGCGTGTCCCACCTCTCCACATCGCTTGCCCCGGCCGCGGCCCGGGCGGCGCCGAATCGGACGCCCGTCACGTGCGTGCTTAGCGTGACGCCGTGGGCCGGAGCCAGCGTCGCGCCCCGGCACCTGTGGACCGCCCGTGGGCGGCTCCCGATCGCCGGTGGCGCGGACCTGTGCCGGGATTCCGCCGCGACGCCGCGATGCGGGATCGTGCACCGGGTCCGCGCGTTGGGCCGGCATCCGCACAGGTTGAGCGACGCGCCCAGGCGCTCGCCCCGATGATCTCCGCGACAGGATCCCCATGCGCCTCGACCGCCGCCGCCTGCTCGGAACGGGTCTCGCGGCCCTCGCCGCCCCCGCGGCGCGCGCCGCGACGCCGTCGCCCCCGACGAGCCGGCCCGTCAGGACGCTGGAGCTCGCCATCGCGGCGGACGCGCCCTCGACCCCGACGGGCCTCGCCATCGCCCGGGGCGGAAGGATCTTCGTGATGATGCCGCGCTTCACCGGCGCGGAGCCGATCACCCTCGGCGAGGTGCTGCCCGACGGGTCGGTGAAGCCCTACCCGGACGCGGCGACCAACCGCCCGGATCCGGGGGCGCCGCAGGCCTCGCTGTTCCACGTGCCCAACGGCGTCTTCGACCGCGACGACACCCTCTGGGTGCTCGATGCCGGCCTGCCGGAGGGGAAGGGCCGGCCGGTGCCGGGCGGCCCGAAGATCCTGGCGATCGACATCGCCCGGAACAGCGTCCGCCGGACGGTCCCCCTCGACGCGGGCGTGGTCGCGGATTCCTCCCTGAACGACCTGCGGGTCGACATGCGCGACGGCCGCGCGCTGGCCTACGTCACCGACCAGGGCCAGTCCGGCGCGGGCGCGATCCTGGCGGTCGACCTCGACAGCGGGCGGGTGGTGCGGCGCCTCGCGGACCATGCCAGCACGCGGTCCGAGGAGGGCCTGGTCAAGTTCGTGGAGCGCCGGCCCGTGATGGAGCGGAAGGGCGACGCGCCCGAGAAGAGCCCGAAGGGCGGCGCCAACGGCATCGCGCTCAGCCCGGACGGCGGCCGCCTCTACTACGCGCCGCTGATGAGCCGGCGGCTCTACGCGGTCGACACCGCGGCCCTGCGCGACCCGGACGTCCCGGACGCCGCCGTGGCCGCCGCGGTCCGGGATCTCGGCGAGAAGGGCATGACCGGGGGACTGACCACCGATTCCCAGGACCGGGTCTATCTCAGCCTGCAGGAGCACAACGCGGTCGGCCGGCGCCTGCCGGACGGCACCGTGGAGGTGCTGGCCGCGGATGACCGGCTGGTCTGGGCCGACACGTTCTGGATCACCCCGGACCGATGGCTCTATATCTCGGCGGCCCAGGTCAACCGGCGGCCGGAATTCAACCGCGGCCGGGACCTGCAGCAGCCGCCCTACGCGATCCTGCGCATGCGCATCGACGCGGACCCTGTCCTGTAGGGGATCATGACGGACCTCTCGCGCGACCCGGACTTCTTCGCCCTGCTCACCGGCAGCTACGCGCGGCGGCTCGGCGAATCGCTGGTGCCGGCGGGCGCCGACGCGGACTGGCTCTACGCGGCGGCCCCGTTCGCGGTGCTCGCCCATGACGGGGGCGCGGATCCGCGCTTCGTCTACGCCAACCAGACCGCGCAGGCCTGCTTCGGCTACGCGTGGGACGAGCTCGTCGGCCTGCCCTCGCGGCTCTCGGCCGAGGCTCCCGAGCGGGCCGAGCGGCAGCGGCTCCTCGACGCGGTCACCCGGGACGGCTTCAGCCGCGGCTATCGCGGCCTGCGGATCGCCAAGGACGGCCGGCGCTTCTGGATCGACGAGGCGGTGGTCTGGCAGCTCGACCGCGACGGCGCGCCGGTGGGCCAGGCCGCGACCTTCGCGCAGTGGCGCGACGCGTGAGGCCGGGCCGCGCCGACGCGGGCGGCCGCCGCCCGGTCAGCCGTCCTCCTCGATGCTGACCTGGGCGATCTGCACGGCGCCGCCGTTCCAGTGGGCCGCCACGACGTGCCCGAGCGCGACCGCGAGGACGCAGAGCACCACCGAGGCGGACACGTTCACCATGGCCCGGACCACCGCGCCGTTCCGCATGAGGTCGAGGGTCTGGAGGCTGAACGACGAGAAGGTCGTGTAGCCGCCGCACAGCCCGATCATCACGAACAGGCGGACGTTCTCGGAGACCGGGAAGCGCCCATGCGCCAGGGTCAGCGTGCCGAACAGGCCGATGATGAACGAGCCCGTCACGTTGATGAAGATCGTGCCCCAGGGCAGGTCGCGGCTGATGGGCAGCGCCAGCACCGAGACGACGTAGCGGGCCAGGGTGCCGAGGGCCCCGCCGATCATGACCAGGATGCAGGTGGTGAGGGACATGCGCGCTCCAGTTCGTCGGGCGGGCATGAGAAACCCGCCGTGGCAGCGGGTGCTTGCAAGACGCACTCCCACCGCCGGTTTCGCGGTAGGAGTCATCAGCCCTGACGGGCGGTTTCGGGGAACTCCATCCCCATCGGGTCGGGCCATAGCGCCTGCCAGGGCCGAGCGCAACGCCCGCCCGAGCCCACCACTCAGGCCCGTCCCTCAGGCCCGTCCTTCCTGCACGGCGTGGCAGGCGACGCCGTCGAGGAGGGCCGGCACCTCGGTCCGGCAGCGGTCATTCGCCAGCGGGCAGCGCGGGTTGAAGGTGCAGCCGGGCGGCGGGTCGATCGGGTTCGGGATCTCGCCCGAGACCGGCACCCGGGCGCGGCCGACATGGGCGAGGTCGGGCACCGCGTCGAGGAGCATCCGCGTGTAGGGGTGCCGGGGCGCGGCGAACAGGTCCTTGGCGGAGGCGACCTCCACGAGGCGGCCGAGATACATCACGCCCACCCGGGTCGCCATGTGGCGGACCACGGCGAGGTTGTGGGAGATGAACAGGTAGGTCAGCCCGAGCCGGTCCTGCAGGTCGCGCATCAGGTTGAGGATCTGCGCCTGCACCGAGACATCGAGCGCCGAGGTCGGCTCGTCGCCGACCAGGAACTCCGCCTGGCTCGCCAGCGCCCGGGCGATCGCCACCCGCTGGCGCTGGCCGCCGGAGAATTCGTGCGGGTATTTCCGCGCGTCGTCCGGGTGGAGCCCGACGAGGCCGAGGAGCTCGCCCACCCGGGCGCGGATCGCCCCCTCGCCGCGGATCAGGTCGAAGGCCCGGATCGGCTCGGCGATGATTTTTCCGACCCGCCAGCGCGGGTTCATGGACGCGTAGGGGTCCTGGAAGATCATCTGGATGCGGGCGCGCAGGCGCCGCCGCGCCGCGGCCTGGCGCGGGTCGGTCATCGAGACGCCGGTGATCGTCACCTCGCCGGCGGTGGGCGGCAGCAGGCCGACCACCATCCGGGCCACCGTCGACTTGCCGGAGCCGGATTCGCCGACGATCGCGAAGGTCTCGCCCTTCTCGATCGCGAAGCCGACCCGGTCGACCGCCGTGAGGAATTTCCGGGGCTCGCGCTCGATCACCCGGTTGAGCCAGGGCTTCGAGACGTCGAACCGGCGGCGCAGGTCGGTGACTTCGACGTAGGCGCTCACGCCGCTCGCTCCGCTGCATCGTACAGGTGACAGGCCACCCGGCTCGCGTCGACCGGGATCGGCTCCGGCCGCTCGACGCGGCAGCGGGCAAACACCTTCGGGCAGCGCGGGTTGAAGGCGCAGCCCTTCGGGATGGCGGTGAGCCGCGGCATCGAGCCGGGGATCTGGCTGAGCCTTTCGGCCTCCTGCGACAGGGTCGGGATCGCCCCCATCAGGCCGACCGCGTAGGGGTGGTGCGGCTTGGCGATCACCGAGGCGACCGGGCCGATCTCGGCCACCCGCCCGGCATACATCACCGCGACCCGGTCGGCGGCCTCGGCGATGACGCCCATGTCGTGGGTCACCAGCATCACCGCGGTGCCGTGCTCGCGGCACAGGCGCTTGAGCAGGGTGATGATCTGGGCCTGGACCGAGACGTCCAGCGCCGTGGTCGGCTCGTCGGCGATGATCAGCTCGGGCTCGGCGGCGAGCGCGAGCGCGATCACCACCCGCTGGCGCATGCCGCCGGAGAACTCGTGCGGGTAGCCGTCGATGCGCCGCTCGGGGGCCGGGATGCCGACCTCGGCGAGCAGGTCGATGGCGCGGGTGCGGGCGGCCTTCGCCGACAGGCCGGTGTGGGTGCGCAGGGTCTCGACGATCTGGTCGCCGACGCGGAACAGCGGGTCGAGGGAGGTCAGCGGATCCTGGAAGATCATGCCGATGCGCTTGCCCCGCACCCGCCGCATCGCCTCCGGGGAGAGGTTGTCGATGCGCTCGCCGCGCAGGCGAATCTCGCCGCCGGCGATGCGGCCGGGCCGGTCGATCAGCCCGATCACCGCCGAGCCGGTCACCGACTTGCCGGCCCCAGACTCGCCGACGACGCCCAGGATCTCGCCGCGGCCGATGTCGAACGAGACCCGGTCGATAGCGGTGAGCGGCCCGCGGCGGGTGTCGAAGGCGACCGTGAGGTCGCGCACGGAGAGGATGGTCTCGGTCATGGCGTAGCGGCTCCGACGACGGAGCTTTCTCCAATCCGCGCCCTCATCCTGAGGTGCGCGCGCAGCGCGCCTCGAAGGAGCCCTCCAGAAACCGCGCGATCCCTGGAGCCCTCCTTCGAGGCCTCCGCTGCGCTCCGGCACCTCAGGATGAGGTGGAGGGTAGGATATGGCGGGGGAATGTGCAGACCCGAATCCATCACTGCAGCTTCGGATTGAGCGCGTCGCGCAGCCAATCCCCCAGGAGGTTGATGGCGATGACCAGCCCGGCGAGCGCCAGCCCCGGGAAGGCGACGATCCACCACTCGCCGGAGAACAGGAACCGGTTGCCGGTGCGGATCAGCGTGCCGAGCGACGGCATGGTCTCGGGCAGGCCGGTGCCGAGGAACGACAGCGTCGCCTCGGTGATGATCGCCAGCGCGAGGTTGATCGTCGCGATCACGAAGACCGGGCCGGTGACGTTCGGCAGGACGTGGCGGACCATGATCACCGGAGGCGACAGGCCGATCAGCCGCGCCGCCTGGACGTAGTCCTTGCCCTTCTCGACCATCACGGAGGAGCGGACGGTCCGGGCGTACTGCACCCAGAAGGACAGGCCGATCGACACCACGATCAGCCCGATCAGCGGCCCGACATCGAGCGCGCTGCCGAAGCTCGCCTTGGCGACGCCGTCCACCACCAGGGCGATCAGGATCGCCGGGAAGGTCAGCTGCACGTCGGCGACCCGCATGATCAGCGTGTCGAGGAAGCCGCCGGCGTAGCCGGCGATCAGGCCGAGCGCGATGCCGAGGATCCCGGAGGTCACCACCCCGAGCACGCCGACGATCAGCGACAGGCGCAGGCCGTACAGCACCGCCGAGAGCACGTCCCGGCCCTGGTCGTCGGTGCCGAGATAGTAGGGCGCCTGACCGTCCGCCTGCCAGATCGGCGGCAGGTTGGAGTTGATCAGGTCGAGCTGGGCCGGGTCGTAGGGGTTCTGCGGGGCGATCCACGGGGACGCGAAGGCGAGCCCGACCATCAGCAGCGTGGCGATCAGCGCCGCCACAGCGGTTTTCGAGCGCAGGAAGTTCGCCAGCAGGTCGGAATCGCGCCAGCGCGCGAGCCGGGAGGGTGGCACCTCGACCAGGGGGACCGGCGGGGCGTCGCCCGCATCGATGTCGCGTCCGCTCATGCGTGCGCCCTCACGCCGTCCGCCCGGCGGGCAGCCGCAGGCGCGGGTCCACCACCGTGTAGAGGATGTCGACCACGAGATTGATGGTCACGAAGATCAGCGCGACGAGCAGCAGGTACGCGGACATGATCGGGATATCGACGTTCTGCACGGCCTGGACGAAGAGCAGGCCCATGCCGGGCCACTGGAACACCGTCTCGGTGATGATCGAGAAGGCGATGACCGAGCCGAGCTGCAGCCCCGCGATGGTGATCACCGGCACGAGGGTGTTCTTGAGGGCGTGGCGCAGGTGGACGGCCCGCGTGGTGAGCCCCCGCGCCCGGGCGAAGCGGATGTAGTCGGTGCGCAGCACCTCCAGCATCTCGGCGCGCACGAGCCGCATGATCAGCGTCATCTGGAACAGGCCGAGCGTCACCGAGGGCAGGATCAGCGCCTTGAGCCCGGAGGCGGTCAGGAAGCCGGTGGTCCACCAGCCCAGCCGCACCGTGTCGCCGCGCCCGTAGGAGGGCAGCCAGCCGAGCGTCACCGAGAACAGGTAGATCAGCAGGATGCCGATCAGGAAGGTCGGCAGGCTGATCCCGATCAGCGACACCGCCTGGAACAGCCCGGCGAGCCAGGAGTCGCGGCGCAGCGCGCAGTACACGCCCATCAGGATCCCCACCACCAGGGCGAAGACCGTCGCGCAGAAGGCGAGCTCCAGCGTCGCCGGCATGCGCTCGGCGAGCAGCTGCGAGACCGGCTGCCGGAACTGGTACGAGATGCCGAACTGCCCCCGCACCACGTTGCCGGCGTAGCGGACGAACTGGACCAGCACCGGGTCGTCGAGGCCGAGATCCGTCCGGATCTGGGCCCGCTCGGCCACGGTGGTGTCGGGGCCGACGATCTGGTTCACGGGGTCGCCCGCGAACCGGAACATCGCGAAGGCGATGAGCCCGACGACCGCGAGGACCGCGGCCGCCTGGATCACCCGGCGCAGCAGGAAGGCGAGCACGCCCCGCCCTCTACTGCGGGTCTTTCGAGACCCAGTAGAGCAGCAGCAGGTTGTCGGCGCGCTGGGTCAGGTGGACCTTCTTGGACACGCCCCAGGCCAGAGCCTGCTGGTGCAGCGGGATGTAGCCCCAGTCGGCGTTGAGGACGTCGAAGCCCTCCTTGATCAGGGCGTCGCGCTTGGTCTTGTCGGTCTCGCCCTCGACCTTGTCGGCGATCGCGTCGATCTTCGGGTCGCAGTAGCCCGCGAGGTTCCAGCCGCCGCGGCCGGACTTGTCGCCGGGCTTCCGGCAGCCGACGATCTCGTAGAGGATGTTGTGGCTGTCGAGCGAGGACGGGGTCCAGCCGAGCAGGTAGAACGAGGTGTCGTAGGCCGGCGCCAGCACCTTGGCGAAGTACTTGGCCTTCGGCTGGGCGTTGAGGTTCACCTTGACGTTGATGCGGGCCAGCATCGAGACCACCGCCTGGCAGATCGCCTCGTCGTTGACGTAGCGGTCGTTGGGGCAGTCCATGGTGAGCGAGAACCCGTCCGGGTAGCCCGCCTGGGCCATCAGCTCCTTGGCCTTCTTGAGGTCGGTGGCCGGGCGCTTGAACTCGGCGCCACGGTCGTAGAGGGCCGGGGCGATCATCAGCGCGGAGGGCACCGCCTGCCCGCGCATCACGCGCTTGGCGATCGTGTCCTCGTCGATGGCGAGGTAGAAGGCCTCGCGCACCTTGATGTCCTTGAACGGGTTCTTGCCCTTGACGCTCGAATCCTTCAGCTCGTCCCGGTCCTGGTCCATGCCGAGGAAGATCGTGCGCAGCTCGGGGCCGGCCATCACGGTGGCGGTGCCGCTGGCGTTGACCCGCTGCTGGTCCTGCAGCGGCACGGGGTCGATCCAGTCGACCTCGCCGGAGAGCAGCGCGGCGACGCGGGTCGCCGGGTTGGCGATGGTGGTGAGAATGGCCTCGTCGAGGTTCGACTCGACCTTGCCCCAGTAACCGTCGAACTTCTTGAAGACGGTCTTCACGCCGGGCTGGTGCTCGGTGATCACGAACGGGCCGGTGCCGTTCTCGTGCAGGGTGGCGTAGCTCGGGCTGGTGGCGCTGGGCGGCGTCGGCTGGACGACGTTGTTCTTCTCGGACCACGCCTTCGACATGATCACCCAGGTCGGGAACTGGGCGATGGCGATCGGGTTCGGCTTCTTCAGCACCATGTCGACGGTGAAGTCGTCGACCTTCACGAACTCGGCGTCGGCGGGCACGTTGGTGGTGAAGTTCGAGCCCGTCGCCCGGACGCGCTGGGCGGAGAAGAGCACGTCGTCGGCCGTGAACGGCGTGCCGTCGTGGAACTTGACGTTCTTGCGCAGGTGGAAGCGCCAGCGGGTCGGCTCGGGCGTCTCCCAGGATTCCGCGAGGGCCGGCGCGAATTTCAGGTTCTTGTCGAGGGTGACGAGGGGCTCGTAGGCCGCCTCCTGCATCCCTTCCGTGAAGCTCTCCTTGAGGGAGTACGGGTCGAGGGATTTCAGGTCACCCTGGAAGGCGAAGCGGAACACGTTGGCGGCCTGCGCGGGCAGCGCGGCGAACGCGAACGTCGCGACCGCGACCGCGGACACGCCGCGGGCGAGAATCTTCAGGGCTGAACGGGACAAGCGGATCTCCGAGACCGTGAATGCGCCACCGGCCGGCAGCCCCGGCGGTGTCCACCGCGGCGTCAGCAAGCTTCGGACCATCCGTATACAAGACGACGGCCGAGCCTGTCGCGGGTCAGTGACATCAGTCGACTTTCAAAGTGCGTTTTCCCCGCCCGATCATGGCTAACGCTTCGCGGGATTGACGCGGCGCCCCACGCGCACCCCTCCCCCTCTGCGGGCCACGACATTCCGACACCGCTGGCTGGGACGCGCTCTCCTCCCCTGGCGATCCCGGGCTTGCCCGGGATCGCTCAAGCTTGTGGGGAGGAGTTGGAGGTGGGGGCTGGTGCAGGAGGCACCGTCACGCGCGATCCGGCACCACCCCCACCCCTGGCCCTTCCCCACAAGGGGGAGGGGAAAGTGCTTTACGTTTGACGGTCTAGTCCGGGCACACCGCGTAGCGGCGATCGCCGCCTCACTCCGCCGCCACCCGCGCGGGCTCGTGCCGCGCCTGCGCCTCCGCCGCCTCGCCCTCCGCCACCGCCTTGCGCCGGAACAGGCGCATCACGACGACGAAGAACACCGGCACGAAGAACACCGCCAGCACGGTGGCGGTGATCATGCCGCCCATCACGCCGGTGCCGATCGCCTGCTGGCTCTTCGAGGCGGCGCCGGTGGCGATGGCCAGCGGCACCACGCCGAAGATGAAGGCGAGCGAGGTCATGACGATCGGCCGGAACCGGAGCGTCGCCGCCTCGACCGCGGCCCGCACCACCGAGGTCCCGGGCTTCCAGAGGTCCTTGGCGAATTCCACGATCAGGATCGCGTTCTTGGCCGAGAGCCCGATGATCGTGATCAGCCCGATCTTGAAGTACACGTCGTTGGGCATGCCGCGCAGGTACACGGCCGCCAACGCGCCGATCACGCCGAGCGGAATCACCAGCATCACCGACACGGGAATCGCCCAGCTCTCGTAGAGCGCGGCGAGGCACAGGAACACGATCAGCACCGAGAGGGCCAGCAGCAGGGTCGCCTGGCTCCCCGCCTGCTTCTCCTGGTAGGACTGGCCCGTCCAGGCGTAGCCGAAGCCCTTGGGCAGCTGGAGCATCAGCCGCTCCATCTCGGCGATCGCGTCGCCCGACGTGTAGCCGGGATTCGGCTCGCCGGTGAAGCGCACCGACTGGTAGCCGTTGTAGCCGACGATCTGGCTCGGCCCCATGCCCCATTTCAGCTCCGCGAAGGACGACATCGGCACCATCGTCCCCGTGGCGTTCTTCACCGCGTAGTTGAGGATGTCCGACGCGTTCATGCGCTGGAGCTGCTCGGCCTGGACGTAGACCCGCTGCATCTTGCCCCGGTTGGGGAAGTCGTTCGGGTAGACCGAGCCGAGATTGAGCTGGATCGTGGCGTTGATGTCCTCGAACTTCACGCCCAGGGCCGCCGCCTTCTCGCGGTCGATGATCAGCTCCGCCTGCGGGGTCGGCGGCAGGCCCTCGATCTTCACCTTCTGGAGGATCGGGCTCTGCGAGGCGAGCTTCAGGAGCTGCTCCTGGGCCGACAGCAGGGCCGCGTAGCCGCGGTTCGCCCGGTCCTGAAGGCGGAACGAGAAGCCCGCCGCGTTGCCGAGGTTGTCGACCGGCGGCGGCTCCTGCGCGTCCACGGTAGCGTCGCGGTAGCTCGCGAGCGCCGCGTTGGTGCCGGCCACCAGCGCGGCGGCCGAGTTCTTGGCGTCGCGCTCCGACCAGGGCTTGAGGGTGACGAAGGCCTGGCTGGTGCTCGGCGCCTGGCCCGAGAACGAGAAGCCGTTCAGCATCGTCACGGTGGCGACGCCGGGCCGGGCCAGCAGGTACTCCTCGACCTTGCGGACCGCCTCCTGGGTGCGGTTGTAGGAGGCGCCGGGCGGCGTCTGGATGTCGACCGTGAAGAAGCCCTGGTCCTCCACGGGCAGAAAACCCTCCGGCAGGTTGACGAAGGCGTAAGCCGTGCCCGCCACCAGCGCGACGTAGACCAGCATCACCCGGCCGGACTTGCGGATGAAGGCCGCGGTGCCGCGGCCGTAGCGGGCGGTCTCCCGGTCGACGAACCGGTTGAACATCCCGAACACGCCGCCCTTGGCGTGGCCGTGGCCCTTGGCGACCGGCTTCAGGAAGGTCGCGCAGAGCGCGGGCGTCAACGACAGGGCGAGCAGTGCCGAGAACGCGATGGAGGTCACCATCGCGATCGAGAACTGCCGGTAGATGATGCCCACCGAGCCGGGGAAGAACGCCATCGGCACGAAAACCGCCATCAGCACCAGGGTGATGCCGATGATCGCGCCGGTGATCTGCCCCATGGCCTTCTTGGTGGCCTCCTTGGGGGGCAGCCCCTCCTCGTTCATGATCCGCTCGACGTTCTCCACCACCACGATGGCGTCGTCGACCAGGATGCCGATGGCCAGCACCATGCCGAACATGGTGAGCACGTTCACCGAGAAGCCCGAAAGCCACATCACCGTGACGGTGCCCATCAGGGCGATCGGCACCACGATGGTGGGGATCAGGGTGTAGCGGATGTTCTGCAGGAACAGGAACATCACGAGGAAGACCAGCACCACCGCCTCGAACAGCGTGTGCAGCACCTTCTCGATCGAGGCCTCGACCGCCGGGGTGATGTCGTAGGGGATGTCCCACTTCAGGTCCGGCGGGAAGAACTGGGACAGTTCCACCATCTTGGCGCGGATCGCCTTGGCGGTCTCCAGCGCGTTGCCGTCGGGGGCGAGCGTCACCGAGATGCCGGCGGCCGGGCCGCCGTTCAGGCGCGTCGAGAACTGGTAGGCGTCGCCGCCGAGCTCGATCCGGGCGACGTCGCGCAGGCGCACGTTCGAGCCGTCGGGATTGGCCCGCAGCACGATGGCGCCGAACTCCTCGATCGTGCCGAGCTGACCCTTCACGATGATCGGCATGGTCAGCGCCGTCCGGGTCGGGCTCGGCTGCGCGCCGACCGAGCCGGAGGCGACCTGGACGTTCTGGTTGCGGATCGCCTCCGTGACCTCCGAGGCGTTGAGCGACAACCCGCGCAGCTTGTCGGGATCGACCCAGACCCGGAGCGACCGCTCGGTGGAGTAGAGGGTCGCGCGGCCGACGCCGGGGATGCGGCGGATCTCGTTGATGACGTTGCGGATGAGGAAGTCGCCTAAGCCGACCTCGTCCATCGACCCGTCCTTGGAGACGAGGGTGATGATGTTGAGGGTCGCGGCCGAGGCCTCCTCCACGAGGATGCCGTTCTGGCGCACCTCCGCGGGCAGGCGCGCCTCCACGCGCTTCAGGCGGTTCTGCACCTCCACGGAAGCGAGCGACGAGTCGGTGCCGGGCTGGAAGGTGGCGGTGATGTTGACCGAGCCGAACGAGTCGGTGGTCGACTCGAAGTTCATGATGTTGGCGGCCCCGTTCAGCTCATCCTCGATGAGCCGGGTGGTGCCGACGTAGAGGCTCTCCACGGAGGCGCCGGGATAGGCCGTGGACAGGGCGATCTGCGGCGGGGCGATCACCGGGTACTGCGCCACCGGCAGGTTCGGGATGGCGAGCGCGCCGCCGAGGCAGATGAACAGGGCCACCACCCAGGCGAAGACCGGGCGGTCGATGAAGAAGCGGGCCATGGTCGGACTCTCCCGGGCTCAGTGGCGCTGCTGGACGGCGGCGGCGCGCGGGGCGACCTCCGCCTTGTCGCCGGGGACCTCGGGGGCCTCGTCGGTATCGTGCTTCGGCCCGGTCTCGCCGTGGACGGGGGTCTGGTCGAGGGGCTTCACCTTGGCGCCCACGGTGATCTTCTGGAAGCCGTCGGTCACGACGCGCTGGCCGGCCTTGAGGCCGGAGCGGATCAGCCAGTTCTGGCCGACCACCGGCCCGACCTCGACGGGCTGGCGCATGACGGTCTCGTCGGCGCGCACCACCCAGACCTCGGCGCGGCCGTCATCGGTGCGCTGGATCGCCTGCTGCGGCACCGCGATGGCGTCGGAATCGATGCCCTGCTTGATCCGCGCCCGCACGTACATGCCCGGGAACAGCTCGTCGTGGGGGTTCGGGAACTGCACGCGCAGGGTGACCTGCCCGGTGCTCGGATCGGCGGTGACGTCCGAGAACAGCAGCCGGCCAGCCAGCGGGTAGAGCGAGCCGTCATCCATGATCAGGTGGACGTTGGCGGTGTTGTCCTCCAGCCGCGCCAGCTCGCCGCTGGCGAGGTCCCGGCGCAGGCGGTTCAACTCGCCCACCGACTGGGTGATGTCGACGTAGATCGGGTCGAGCTGCTGGATCGTGGCCAGCGCCCCCATGGAGCCCGGCTCGATCAGGGTGCCCTCGGTGAGCAGCGCCCGGCCGATGCGGCCGGTGATCGGCGCGCGCACGTCGGTCCAGTCGAGGTTGAGCTGCGCCTTCTGGCGGCTCGCCTTGGCGCCCGCCACCTCGGCCTCCGCCTGCTTCTTGGCCGCGTAGGCCGCGTCGTACTGGGCCTGGCTCGCCGTGGCGCGGGAGAGCAGCTGTTCCAGCCGGTCGGCCTGCTGGCGGGCGAGCACGAGCGCCGCCTCCTGGCGGGCCAGCGACGCCTCGGCGCTGGCGAGCTCGACCTCGTAGGGCGCCGGGTCGATCTTGTAGAGGATGTCGCCTTCCTTGACCTGGCTGCCCTGCTCGAAGAGCCGCTTCACCACGAGCCCGGAGACGCGGGAGCGGACCTCGGCGATGCGCATCGGCGCGACGCGGCCCGGCAGGTCGCGCAGGTAGGGGATCGCCTGGGGTTCGACGGTGACGAACCCGACCTCCGGCACTGGCGGAGTCGGCGCGGCGGCCTGCTTCGGGTTGCAGGCCGCGAGACCGAGCATGAGCAGGGCCGCGGGCAGGATCGCCTTGGCGCGGCGCGGGGACGGGATTCGGGCGGGGAGATTGCGGGTCACGTGTACCGACGCTCCTGAAAGCATGCGTCTGCTGAGGCTGGCGCGGAGCATGGGCCCGCGCATCGTCGAGTCAGATCCCGGGACCGGCCACGATGCCGGTCGAACGCGGATCAGGACAGGCGCGCATTCGTGCCGGGGTCGAGACCGGCGCGCGTCAGATCAGGCGTGGAGGCCGGTGCGGCGAACCGTCCGGCGCGGAGGCCGGCACGCTCTCGGACCTGTAATCGAACGATGCGGAGACCGCGTGACGGGGGCGCGGCGCCTCGACCGGCGGGCGCGGCAACCCCAACTCGGTGAGGATCTCGCTGTCGGCGGCGCAGAGATCGGTGCGGCCGAAGACCGACCGCTCGGCCTCGGGCTGCGCGTTCGGCGTGCCAGACAGGATCGACAGGCGCGGGCTCGCGACGGCGCAGGCCGGCCCCTCCGCGCGCGCCGACTCGGCCCGCGCGGGGGCGGCCACCAGCGCGGCCGTCGC
>NZ_MLCA01000014.1:889070-909008 GCF_036441375.1 Methylobacterium oryzae | reverse complement strand
GGTCGATGCCCGACGGGCTCGCGTGGCGCAGCCGCGTGACGAGGCGCGTGAGATCGAAGGCGATCGGTCGGTCCGTCATGATCCTCGGGCGATTGTCGGGGCGAGGCGCAGCGGCGCCTTGAGGGTGGCGTGGAACCCGTAGACCCGCGCGCCCGCCGTGACGGCGGCGAGGCCGCCGAGCCCTTCCGGGTGCGGGACCGGTGTCCCGGAGACGTTGTCGTGGCCGAGGACCGCCCGTCCGAAGGCCTCGAGGCGGGAGCCCGGGGCGGGCAGCCAGTAGAGGGCGTAGCGGCGCGTCACGTCAGGGCCTCCGATCGCCGGGCGGTCAGGCCGTCGGCGCGTAGGAGCGCGCGTCGGCGGCCCGCCGGGGGCGCACGTCCATGGCGTTGCCCCGCCACACGATGGCGCTCCGCATCCAGGCGCCGACCCAGATCGCCGGGATCAGGACGTCGCGCGCCAGGAAGGCCGCCAGCATGCGGGGCGAACGGTGCCAGCCCGCGCGGAGAGCGAGCCGGTGCTCGGCGGCATAGCACAGGGCGGCGAGGCCGGCAGCGCCGGCGAGGCCCGCGAGGCTGCCGGCCCAGAGGGCGACGAGGAGCGCCGGCAGCAGGACGCCGCTGCCGATCTCGGGGGCGAAGAACAGCGGGAAGGTCACGCGGCGCAGGCGCGCCCAGCGCAGCTGCCGCGCCCAGACCTCGCGGAAGCCGCGCGGGCCGAGCGGCTGCTCGAACGGGCTCGCCACGAGGTGGACCCGCTTGCCCGCGGCGCGCACGAGCTTGGTGGCGGCCGCGTCCTCGGCGATCTCGGCCGCGAGCGCCTGGAGACCGCCCTGCGCCTCCAGGAAGGGCTTGTGCCAGAGCATGCTCTTGCCCTGCGCGAAGCCCAGCCCGAAGGCCTCGGCGGCGTATTGCCAGCGCGCCTGGAGGGTGTTCAGGAAGGCGCACTCCACCTCCGCCATGAAGCTGCCCGGCCGGGCGCCGGCCGGGGTGGAGCAGACGAGGCCGGTATCCGCGCGCCACGCCGCCTGCATCCGCTGGAGGTAGTCCGGCGGCATGGCGACGTTGGAATCCGCGAGCACCACCCAGTCGTGGGCGGCAGCGCGCCAGCCGCGCAGGCAGTTGTTGAGCTTCGGGTTCGCGCTGACGCGCTCGTCGCCGAGGATCAGGCGGGCCGGCACGTGCGGGTGGGCCTCGATCAGGCGCTCCACCATCGGGACGATCGGGTCCGCGGGGTCGGCGACGCAGAAGATCAGCTCGTAGGAGGGGTAGTCGAGACGGAAGCTGCGGAGGAGCATCTCCTCGCTGTAGGCCTCGACCCCGCGCAGGGGACGGACCAGGGAGACGGGCGCGCCGTCCGGGAACCGCGACGGGCCTCGGTCCCGGCCGTGAGTCCGGCCGAGGCGCCGGCCCGCGACGGCGATGCTGCCGATCTGGACGAGGGCCAGGAGCGCGCCGAGGGACAGGGCCGGCACCGTGGCGTCAATCATGCGGATCCCTCGTGCGATCGGGCGAGCGGTCCGGTCCGCTAGCGGCCCGACCGCGTCAGGCGTGTGACAGCGGCGCCCGGCGCGCCTGGTCCCGGTCGCCGACGCGGCGCGTCACCGGCCGTCACGAGCCGTCACGGGCCTGCCGTCGCCCGTCACCCAACCGTCACCGCGCCATTTTAATCCCGGTTCACCACCACGAAAGATTCCGCGAGGGTTCATGTCCGATTCCGCCGTGATGCCGTCGGGGACGGCGGGAGGCCGGCGGGCGGGCGGCCCGCGCCTCGACCACGGGACGCATCTCGGCGGTGTCGTCGCGTTCCTCCTCGTCCTGGTGGCCGGCCTCGGCTACGCGGTGGTGAGCCTCGTCGCGGACATGAACGCGGTCGGGGAGGCGCCCCTGGCCTACGGCGCCTTCGCGCTGCTCGGCCTCGCCCTGCTGATCGCCCTCGCCTTCGAGTTCGTGAACGGCTTCCACGACACCGCCAACGCGGTCGCCACGGTGATCTACACCCACTCGCTGCCGCCGCTCGTCGCGGTGATCTGGTCGGGCGTCTTCAACTTCCTCGGCGTGATGCTGTCCTCGGGCGCCGTGGCCTACGCGATCGTGACGCTGCTGCCGGTCGAGCTGATCCTCAACGTCGGCTCGCACGCGGGTTACGCGATGATCTTCGCGCTCCTGCTGGCGGCCATTATCTGGAACCTCGGGACCTGGGCCTTCGGGCTGCCGAACTCGTCGTCCCACGCGCTGATCGGCTCGGTGCTCGGCGTCGGCCTCGCCAACCAGCTGATGAACGGCGGCGACGGCACCGCGGGCGTCGACTGGAACCAGGCGCTCAACGTCTTCAAGGCGCTGCTGTTCTCGCCGGTCTGCGGCTTCGTGCTCGCGGCGCTGCTGCTGCTCGCCCTGAAATTCGCGGTGCGCCGCAAGGACCTCTACGAGGCGCCCCAGGGCGAGGCGCCGCCGCCCCCGTGGATTCGCGGCCTGCTGATCCTCACCTGCACGCTGGTCTCGTTCTTCCACGGCGGCAACGACGGGCAGAAGGGCATGGGCCTGATCATGCTGATCCTGATCGGCGCCGCGCCCACGGCCTACGCCCTCAACCGCACCATGGCGGACGACACGACGCCCGCCTTCGTGCAGGCCTCGACGGCGGCGAGCAGGGTGTTCTCCGCCCGGGCGCCCGGCGCGGCGGTGCCGGACGCCGCCGCGGCGCGCCGGACCGTGACGGAGGCGCTCAAGACCAAGGCGCTCAACACGCCGCCGGTCTACGCGGCGCTGGCGGCGCTCTCCAACGACATAGCCGCCAGCGTGAAGAATTACGGAGCGATCCGGACGGTGCCGGCCGCCCAGACCCAGAACCTGCGCAGCGACATGTACCTCGCCGCCGACGCGGTGCGCGTCCTGCCGAGCGCGGGGGCCGACTTCTCGGAGGCCGACAAGGCGGATCTGAAGCGCTACGCGGGCCTGCTGAACGACGGCACGCGCTACATCCCGGGCTGGGTGAAGGTCTGCGTCGCCCTGGCGCTGGGTCTCGGCACCATGGTCGGATGGAAGCGCATCGTCGTCACGGTTGGCGAGAAGATCGGCAAGACCCACCTGACCTACGCGCAGGGCGCCTCGGCCGAGATCGTCGCCGCCGGCACGATCGGGCTGGCCGAACTCTACGGCCTCCCGGTCTCCACCACCCACATCCTGTCCTCGGGCGTCGCCGGCACGATGGCGGCCAACGGCTCCGGCCTGCAGATGACCACCGTTCGCAACATGGCGCTCGCCTGGATCCTCACCCTGCCGGCCGCGATCATCCTCGCGGCGGTGCTGTTCTTCATCCTGCGCCACCTGTTCTGACGCGGGTTCCGCGGGGCAGAGCCGGAGACCGCGCTGCGCCCCCCGACGAAGCGGCTCGATCTCCGGCTCCCTGAAGCGCCCCCCGACGCTTCAGGAACCCGCCATCGCCCGCACGAAGGCCAGACAGGTCCGGCGCGCCGCCGGATTGTCGATCGTCACGAACGCCGAGACGAGGTCCGCCGCCTGGGTCATGGCCGCGTCGGGCCGCTCGGCATCCGGGTAGAAGCGCGCCACCGGCACGTCGAGGATGCCGGCGATACGGCTCAGGGCGTCGGTGGCGCACGCCGCTGCCGGAGCAGGCGCGCGCGGCCGGGCCGGATCCGCGGAAGTGTCCGGCGGCATCGCTCAGGCCGCCTTGTGGCCGAGCTGGATCGCCCGGGCGATCTCCGAGCGCCGCGCGGCGTAGCCCGGGGCAACCATCGGGTAGTCGGCCGGGAGGCCGTACTTGGCCCGGTAGCGCTCGGGGGTGAGGCCGTGCGCGGTCAGGTGGCGCTTCAGGGTCTGGTAGGACCGGCCGTCGATGAAGCTGATCAGGCCCGATTCCTGGATCGAGGCATCGACCTGCGCCTGGCTCAACCCGGCGCCGCCGAACGCCGACGGCGCGCCGCGGAGATCCGCGATCGCCGCGTGCACCTGGTCGATCAGTGCCGGCAGGGCCGTGACCTCGATCGCGTTGCGCGAGACGTAGGCTGCGACGATCGCGCCGACCTTCTCCAGCATGAAAGTTGAACGGTGGTCGGTAAGATGGTCCATCTGAGACATCGCTGTTGGAGGGCGTCCCACCGTTCGGGCCTCGTCTCCGACCGACCGGCTCGCACCCGGCGTCGCGGAGAGTAAGGCTGAGCAACGGGTCAGCCGGTGGGACATTTCTACCTCAAGTTGATTTCACCCTGTTTCTTGAGGTTGCAGATAATATACAATATGGGCGGGACGCGGTTTGTCCGGCGGCGCGAGGTTTTTTGCTCCAGCGCGCAACCGGCGGCATTCCGGGTTTGGTTACTGTTACGTTCACTGAATTCGGCCACTGAGATCGGCGCCCGAACTCGACTTCGGCATCGGTGGGTCCGCGCACGGTCCGCACGCCGACAGCGCCCGCCGCCCCAGTCGCGCGGGGCGGCGGGCCGACTCACACCGCGCGGTCGCTCCGGCGCAGGCTCGCCGGCATGGCGAAGAGCGCGAGCCCGGCGGCCGCGAGGCAGAGCACCCCGATGCCGTAGAGGGCCGGGGTCGTCGAGCCGGTGAGGTCCTTGACCCAGCCGACCATCACCGGGCTGACGATGCCGCCGAACTGGCCGAGGGTGTTGATCAGCGCGATGCCGCCCGCGGCGCCGACGCCGGTGACGAGCTTGGCCGGCAGGGTCCAGAAGGCCGGGATCGACGCGACGATGCCGGCGCCCAGCAGGGCCAGGGCGAACATCAGCGGCACGATGTGCTTGTCGAACAGGCCGGCACCGAAGAAGCCGAGCGCCGCCGCGATGGCGAGGCCCGCGACGAATTTCGGCCGCTCGCCCGAGGCGTCGGACAGGCGCCCGATCACCACCATGCTGATCGCCCCGCAGATGTAGGGGATCGCCGTCAGGAAGCCCACGGCGGCGGCCTGGGCGCCGCTCGCGGTCTTGATCAGGTCCGGACCCCAGAAGTTCAGCCCGTAGGAGCCGATCTGCAGCAGGAAGTAGATCAGCCCGATCATCAGGAAGCCCGGCTGCCGGATCGCCCCGAGCAGCGAGTGGTCGCCGATGTCTCGGTTGTGGTGGGCAATTCGGGCCGACAGGAGCGCCTTCTCGGGCTCGGAGAGCCACTTGGCGTCGACGATCCGGTCGTCGAGGCGCGCCAGCACGAGCATCCCGAGCACGAGGCAGGGCAGGCCGCCGGCCAGGAACAGCCACTGCCAGCCGGCGAGGCCGCCGACGCCGTTGAGCCCGCCGAGGATCAGGCCCGCCACCGGCGCGCCGAAGATCCCCGAGAAGGCCGAGGCCACGAACATGAAGCTGGTGATCCGCCCGCGGTGCGAGGCCGGGAACCACAGGGTCAGGTAGTAGAGGATGCCCGGCGCGAAGCCCGCCTCCATGGCGCCGATCAGGAAGCGCAGGGCGTAGAAGTGCCACTCGCTGCGGATGAAGATCATCAGCGCGGTGGCGATGCCCCACGAGATCATGATCCGGGCAATCCAGCGCCGCGCCCCGACCCGGTAGAGGAACAGGTTCGAGGGCACCTCGAAGATCACGTAGCCGACGACGAACATGCTCGCGCCGAGCCCGTAGGCGACGTTGCTGAACCCGAGATCGCTCTGGAGCTGGAACTTGGCGAAGCTGATGTTGATGCGGTCGAAGAACGCGAACATGTAGCAGATCATGATCAGCGGCATGAGCCGCCACGCGACCTTGCGGACGACACCGGTCTCCGTCACCGGGCCGGCCTCGACGGCGGCCGGCGACCCGGACAGGGCTGCGGTCATGGTTTCCTCCGTGGTGATGTTGGGGATTCGGGTGAGCGGTGCCGCCTTCGGACGGGCGGCTTGAAGCGCTCGGCAAGCGCGCAGCGGCGGATCCGCGGCGCGCGACGGCGATGCCGGCGTCACCGGACCGAGCGCGGGTCCCCTCTCCCGCACGGGAGAGGGGGCACGTCGCGTCCGTGAGAGACGGCGGCGCGTCACTGTCCGGGTCGCGTGAGGCAGGCCATCGCGAGCCCGCCTCAGTCCTTCTCCGCTTCAGGCCGCCTTTTCAGGCCGCCTTGGCGGGCGCCGGGTGGAGGTCGCAGGGCCGTCCGGCCTTGGCGACCTGGCCGGGCACCTCGTGGCCGACGAGGCGCGGCAGGTCGCGCGACAGGCCGATGAGCGCCGGAAGGTCGAGACCCGTCGGCACGCCCATCTCGTGGGCCATGCTGACGAGATCCTCGGTGCAGATGTTGCCGGTGGCGCCGGGCGCGAACGGGCAGCCGCCCAGGCCGCCGAGCGCCGCGTCGAAGCGCCGGGCGCCCGCGTCGTAGGCCGCCAGCACGTTGGCGAGGCCGAGGCCGCGGGTGTTGTGGAAGTGGAGCGTCAGGCGCCCGGGGCCGACCAGGGCCAGGACCCGCGCGACGAGGCGCGCCACCTGCCGGGGATTGGCCATGCCGGTGGTGTCGGCGAGCGTCACCCCGTCGACGCCCAGCGACAGGTAGCGCTCCACCTGGGCGAGAACCTTGTCGGCCGACTGGTCGCCCTCGAACGGGCAGCCGAAGGCGGTGGCCACCGTGGCGTTGGTGCTCAGCGACGCGCCGCGCACCGAATCCATGATCCGGGCGAAGCCGGCGATCGAGTCGGCCGGGCTCATGCCCATATTGGCGCGATTGTGGGTCTCGCTCACCGAGGCGACGAGGTTGATCTCGTCGACCTGGGCAGCGAGCGCCCGCTCGGCGCCCTTCGGGTTCGGCACCAGGGCGACGTAGACGGTACCGGGCCGGCGCCGGATGCCCGCGAAGACCTCGGCGGCGTCGGCGAGCGCCGGCACCGCCTTGGGTGACACGAAGGAGGAGACCTCGATCCGGCTGAAACCGGCCTCTGCCAGGGCGTCGATCAGGCGGATCTTCTCGGCGGTCTCCACGAAGACCGGCTCGATCTGGAAGCCGTCGCGGGTCGCGACCTCCTGGACGATCAGCGCGTCGCCGCTCATGCCACCGCTCCCTTCTCGCGCAGCGCGGCGATGCGCGCCGCGTCGAGACCGAGCTCGGCGAGCACGGAATCCGTGTGGGCGCCGAGGGCCGGTCCCTGCCAGCGGACCTCGCCGGGCGTGTCGGAGAGCTTCGGCACGATGCCGGGCATCTTCACGGCCGTCCCGCCGGGCAGCTCCGCCTGCAGGATCATGTCGCGCGCCTGATAGTGCGGGTCGGCCACGATGTCGGCCACCGAGTAGATCCGGCCGGCCGGCACGTCGGCGGCGTCGAGGACGGCCAGCGCCTCCTCCACACTCTTGGTCTTCGACCAGTCGGCGATGGTGCCGTCCAGCATGGCGGATTGCTTGGAGCGGCCCTCGTTGTTGCGGAGCGCCGGGTCGTCCGCGAGGTCGGCCCGGCCGATCGCCGTCATCAGGCGGCGGAAGATCGGGTCGCTGTTGCCGGCGATGACCACGTAGCCGCCGTCCCGCGTCGGGTAGGTGTTCGACGGGGTGATGCCCGGCAGGGCGCCGCCGGTGCGGGTGCGGACCTCGCCCAGCAGGTCGTATTCCGGGACGAGGCTCTCCATGACGTTGAACACGCTCTCGACGAGGGAGACGTCGATGACCTGGCCGGCGCCCTGCCCGGTCTTGACCCGCAGCAGGGCCATCAGCGCGCCGATGACGCCGTGAAGGGAGGCGAGGGTGTCGCCGATGCTGACGCCGACCCGGGCCGGCGGGGCCTCCGGGCTGCCGGTGGTGAAGCGGATGCCGCCCATCGACTCGCCGATGGCGCCGAAGCCGGGCCGGTCGCGGTACGGGCCGGTCTGGCCGTAGCCCGAGATCCGCACCATCACGAGGTTGGGATTGAGCGCCGAGAGCACGTCCCAACCGAGGCCGAGCTTCTCCAGGCCGCCGGGCCGGAAATTCTCGACCACCACGTCGGCGCTCGCGGCGAGCTGCTTGACGATCTCGAGGCCTTCCGGCGCCTTCAGATTGACGGCGATCGACTTCTTGTTGCGCGACTGCAGGTACCACCAGAGCGAGGTGCCCTCGTGCATCTTGCGCCACTTCCGGAGGGGATCGCCCTCGCCCGGGGCCTCGACCTTGATGACCTCGGCGCCGAACTCGGCCATCAGCCGCGTCGCGAAGGGCGCGGCGATCAGCTGACCGAGCTCGAGAACGCGGATACCGCTGAGCGGACCGGACACGGCTTCCTCCCTCTTTGTTTGCCCCTGGAATACGGCCGTTCCCGCCGCGAAGTCCAAACGCGATGCACCACCGTCCGTTCGTCGTCGGAGAACGCGGGCTCAGCGCCCGGCGGCCCGGAGATGCTCCAGCAGGAGTGCCGCCGCCGGCGACAGGGCGCCGGGGCGGACTACGAGGCGGAGCGTGCGCGCGGCCCACGGATCGGTGAGCGGCACCGCGGCGAGCCGCATCGGCGGGCCGAGCAGGGCGTAGACGTGCTCCGGCACGGTGCCGAGACCCAGCCCGACCTGCGCCATGCGGCAGATCGCGTCGAAGCTCGGCACGTGCATGCGCAGACGCAGCGGCCGGCCGAGGCGCCGGGCCTCGTCGCGCAGGGCGGCGTAGATCGAGCTCTCCGCGTGCAGCCCGACATGGTCGTAGGCGAGGGTGTCGGCCAGCGCGACGGCGCCGCGGCCACTCAGGGGATGCCCGGCCGGCATGACCAGGACGAGGCGGTCGCTCCGGTACGGGTAGGCGGTGAGGCTGCGGGTGTCGGTGTTGTCCGCGCAGAGGCCGAGATCGGCGAACCCCTCCTCGACGCCGGCGACGACGCCGCCGCTCGGGCGCTCCTCGAGGTCGACCCGGATCCCGTCCTGGGCCGCCAGGAAGGCCTGCAGGTCCTCGGGGAGGAATTCCACGATGGCCGAGAGGTTGGCGAGCACCCGCACGAAGCCGCGGACGCCCCGGGCGTGCTCGGCGAGTTCCAGGGCGATCTGCTCGGCGCTCGCCAGCATCCGGCGGGTGTGGTGCAGGAGGGTCTCGCCCGCGGGCGTGGGACGCATGCCGCGCGGCTCGCGGGTGAGCAGCGTGCAGCCCAGCGCGTGCTCCAGCTCGGCGAGGCGCTTGCTCACCGCCGAGGGCGCGATCGCCGCCCGGCGGGCCGCGCCGTTCAGGGTCCCCTCCGCGCAGATGGCCGCGAACAGCCGGAGCGTCTTCAGGTCGAGGCGGCTCAGGGTCGCGGCCGCGGGCGGGTCGGCGGACATCCGGCGGCTCGGTGCGGGCGCGCCGTCAGTCTCGGGATCCGACCGGCTGACCGTAGCTGCCGAGACCGGCCTTGGCGCCCTCGCGGTTGACGAGGCCGAACCGCAGCACCGCCTGCTCCAGGTAGTCGATCGCGTCGACCAGATGGGCGCGCGCCTCGGCGACGCTCTCCTCCCCCTCCTCGACCGGTGTCTCGGCGAGCTTGACGGCGGCGATCAGGACGCGGTCGCGCTCGTCCTCGATCCGCGGGTCGCGGGCGAGATTGCCGCGGACCCGGGCGTCGAACGCTTCGATGACCGACCAGGGCAGCGCGTCCTTGCCGGACGGCGCCCGGTACGCCCGGGCGTGGCGCCGTGCGTCGGCGCTGGCGGCCCTGACATGGTCGGCGAGTGCTGCATCCATTCCCGGCCTCCGCGGCGCCGCGCCGATCGATCCTCGGCCGGATCATCGGCTCGGGGTCCGAACGTGCGCCGGCCCGGTCCGTTGCCGACGCCCTTAGCGGGCCGCGGCACAAACCTTCAAGCCCCGGCGGGCGGGGGCCTTACCTTGGCGGTTCCGGCCCTTATCTCTCGGGCTCGTGATCAAGCGGCCGAGTCTCGGCCGGCAGATGGGGGACGATATGGGAACGACGCTGACGGCCGGCGCGGTGCGCCGGACATCGCCCGCGGCGCGCCTCCTCGGCATGCTCTCGGTGATCCTGGTGGCCGCGGGTCTCTCCGGCTGCGGGGCGGTCAACCGGGTGCCGACGCTGCAGGAGCAGGCCAAATCCTCGTGGAGCGAGGTGCAGAACCAGTACCAGCGACGGGCAGACCTGATCCCCAACCTCGTCGAGACCGTGAAGGGCTACGCCCAGCAGGAGAAGGACGTGCTGATCGGCGTCACCGAGGCGCGCGCCAAGGCGTCCAGCGTGAAGGTTGACGCCTCTACGGTCAGCGACCCGCAGAAGTTCAAGGAGTACCAGGACGCCCAGAACCAGCTCTCGGGCGCGCTCGGACGCCTGCTGGTGACGGTGGAGAAGTACCCCGACCTCAAGTCGAACCAGAACTTCCTCGCCCTGCAATCCCAGCTGGAGGGCACCGAGAACCGCATCGCGGTGGCGCGGCGCGACTACATCACGGCCGTGCAGGCCTACAACACCGAGGTGCGCACGATCCCGGGCCGCTGGATCGCGGCGATCCTGTACCCGGACGCCAAGCCGATGGAGACCTTCACGGCCACGCCGAACGCCGACCGGCCGCCGAACGTGAAGTTCTAGGGTGGCGCACCGGGGTCGGACCGTGGGCCGGACCGTGAGCCGGGCCGCGCCCGTCCGGGCGCGGCTCGCCCTGTCGCTCGCCGTCCTGGCGGCCTGCCTGACGGTCTGGGCGATCGGGGCGCTGGCGGCCGAGCTGACCTTCCCGGCGCTGACCGGCCGCGTGGTCGACGCGGCCGGCATTCTGACGCCGGAGCAGCGCGGCAGGCTCGACGCCAAGCTGAAGGCGCACGAGGACAAGACCTCGGACCAAGTGGTCGTCGCCACGGTGCCGAACCTGCAGGGGACGACCGTCGAGGATTACGCCAACCGCCTGTTCCGGGACTGGAAGCTCGGGCAGGCCAAGACCAACAACGGTGTCCTGCTGCTGGTGGCGCCGAGCGAGCGGAAGGTCCGGATCGAGGTCGGCTACGGCCTGGAGGGCGCGCTGACCGACGCGCTGTCGAAGGTCATCATCGCCAGCGCCATCACCCCGCGCTTCAAGACCGGCGACTATTTCGGCGGCCTCGACGCGGGCGTCGACGGCATCCTGGCAATCCTGGCGGGCGACGCGCAGGAATGGCAGCGCAAGCCCCAGATACGGACCGACGAGGTCGATTCCGTCCAGGTGGCGGTCTTCATCGCCCTGTTCCTGATCGTGCTCTTCGTCGCGTGGCGCATGAGCCGGGGCGGCCGGTCCGGACCCGGCGGCCTCGTCATCCTGCCGGGCCCGGGCTCGGGGGGGTGGGGCGGCGGCTTCTCGGACGGCGGCGGGTCGGGCGGCTTCGACGGCGGGTTTTCCGGCGGCGGTGGCTCGTCGGGCGGTGGAGGAGCCTCCGGTGACTGGTAGACGCGCGGCCGTGCTGACTCCGGAGGCGCAGGACCGTCTCGCCCGGGCGGTCGGGCGGGCGGAGGCCGGGACCTCCGGTGAGATCGTCGTGATGGTGAGCCGTCGCGCCGGCGCCTACCGCTCGATCGTGCTGCTCACCGCGCTCGTCGCGGCGCTGGTCCTGCCCTGGCCGCTGATCGCCCTGACGGCGTGGAGCGCCGCCTCGATCCTGCTGGCGCAGGCGGCCCTGGTGGCCGCGATCCTCCTGGCGAGCCAGAACGAGCGGCTGCGCATGGCCCTGGTGCCGCGCCGCCTGCGCCGCGCCCGCGCCCGGGAGGCGGCCCGGCGGGCCTTCTGGTCCCGCGGCCTGAGCCTGACGCGCCGGCGCACCGGTGTCCTGCTCTACCTGTCGCTCGCCGAGCGGCACGCCGAGATCGTCACCGATCTCGGCGTCCTGCGGGAGATCCCGCCGTCCGCCTGGGACGGGATCCTCGCCGAGCTGATGCCGGCCCTAGGGCGCGGCGCGATCGAGGATGGCCTGACCGCGGCGGTCGCGCGGGTCGGGGCCTGCCTGGCAGACCATCTCCCCGCTGAGCCGGGCGATCCCGACGAGTTGCCGAACCGGGTCGTCGTGGTCGACTGACGGCTTCCCCCCGCAGCTGCCGCGCGTCGTCCGGACGGAGGACGCGCCGTGCGCCGCCAGGCCGCACGATGGCTGCGGCATGTGACATTCCGATATTGCGCCGGGCTTCGGCCGGATGCCATGGTGCGGCGCCGCACGAACCACCCTCCGGTTGTGTAACTGCGCCGGAGCGGCCGCGATTTCTCCTGTGAGTCCGGCGCGCCGGGGGCCACGGGGCCCCGCGCGCGAGAGCGCCGGCACCCGAGCAGGAGCGATGCCGGCTCGACCGGCGACGCTCGAGGAGGCCGTGATGAAGATCCTGATCGCCGCGACGCCGCTCACCGGCCACGTGAACCCGCTCCTCGCCATCGGGCGGACGGCGGCGGCCCGCGGCGACGACGTCCTCGTGCTGACCGACCCGGCTTTCCGGCCGAAGGTCGAGGCGGCGGGCCTGCGCTTCACGCCCTACGCGGACAATCACGCGGCCGAATTCCGCGAGATCGAGCTGCCGGCCGGCCCGGAGCGCTATCGCCGCGAGTTCGAGCGCCGGTTCGTGGATCCCATGCCGGTCCAGGCCGCCGCCCTGCGGGCGCTGATCGCGGCCGAGGCCCCCGACGTGATCCTGGCCGGCAGCATGTTCCTGGGCGCGCTGCCGCTGCTCCTCGACACCGCGCCGCGGCCGCCCCTCGTGACCGTCAACGTCAGCATCCTGTTCCTCGACCGGCCCGACCACGCCCCCGTGGGCCTCGGCCTGCCGCCGGCCCGCGACCGGGACGATCTGGTCCGCTACGCGACCCTGAAGGCCGGCATGGACGCGGCCTTCGTCAACCCGGTGCGGGCCTACGCGGACGCGAAGCTCGCCGCGCTCGGCCTGCCGCCCCTGCCGGCGTCCCTGCCCCACTCGATCGTGGTCCTGCCGGACCTGTTCCTGCAGCCGACCGTGCCGGGCTTCGAGTACGAGTACGGCACCCTGCCGCCCGGCCTGCGCTTCATCGGCCTGCTCGATCCGCCAATGCCGCCCGCGCCGCTCCCGGACTGGTGGCCCGATCTTGAGGCGGCGAACGCGGCGGGCCGGCCCGTCGCGCTGGTCACCCAGGGGACCCTGGCCAATGCGGATTTCGGCGAGCTGGTCGAGCCGACTCTGACCGCCCTGGCCGACCGGAACGATCTGCTGGTCCTGGCCACCACCGGTGGGCGGCCCGTGGACGCGCTGAAGGTCCCGGTCCCGGCCAACGCCCGGGTGTCGTGCTTCCTGCCGTTCCGCGAGTTGCTGCCGCGGGTGAGCGTGCTCGTGACCAACGGCGGCTACGGCAGCGTCTCTCAGGCGCTCGCCGCCGGCGTGCCTATCGTCTCGGCCGGTCTGACCGAGGACAAGGCGGAGGTGAACGCGCGCATCGGCTGGTCCGGCGTCGGGATCAACCTCGGGACCAACGCGCCGAGCCCGGAGGCGGTCGGCGCCGCGGTGATGCGCGTGCTCGACGAGCCCGGCTTCCGGACGCGGGCCGGGGCGCTGCGGGACGCTTTCGCGGCGCGGGACGCCATGGCCTCCATCCTGACGGCTCTGGACGATCTCGCGCGCGCCGGGACCGGTACCGGAACCGCGCGCCCGCTCGCGAGGTCGGCATGAAACCGGCCTCCGGCACGGCGGCGCTCCGGGTCGTCGTGGATCTCAACCGCTGCCAGGGCTACGCCCAGTGCTGCTACGCGGCACCGGACGCCTTCGCGATCCGCGGCCACGAGATCCTGTTCTACGATCCCGCGCCGCCGGCCGACCGGCGCGACGCCATCGAGCGGGCCGTGCAGGCCTGCCCGGTCCGCGCCATCAGCCTCCAGGTCGGCCCGGATGACGGAGACGCGCCGTGACCCCTGTACCCGCCGGCATCGTCGTGGTCGGGGCCTCCCTCGCCGGCCTGCGCGGCGCCGAGGCGCTGCGGCGGGCCGGCTACGACGGTCCGCTCACCCTGGTCGGCGCCGAGCCGCACCGCCCCTACGACCGGCCGCCGCTGTCGAAGCACGTGCTCGCCGGCGAGCTCGCCGCCGACGCGACCCGGCTGCCGGAACTGGCCGATCTCGGCGCGCGCTGGCGCCTCGGGAGCCCGGCCGTCGCCCTCGACCGGGCGGCCCGCACGCTCCGGCTCGCCGACGGGTCGGCGCTCGCCTACGAGGCGCTGCTCATCGCCACCGGCGCCGAGGCCCGGCCCTGGCCGGCCGAGACCGGCGGTGGGCTCGCCGGCATCTTCACCCTGCGCGGGCGGGACGACGCGGCCGCCCTGCGGGACGCCCTGGTGGCGGGCCCGCGGCAGGTGCTCATCGTCGGCGGCGGCCTGATCGGCTGCGAGGCGGCGTCCTGCCTGCGCGACCTCGGCCTGCCCGTGACGCTGGTGGACCCGAATTCCGCGCCCCTGGCCCGGGGCCTCGGGACCTTCGTGGGCGGCGTGATCGCCGAGTGCCTGCGCGCCTCCGGCGCCACCTTCCGCCCCGGCACGACGGTGCGGGCGTTCGAGGGCGACGCGGCCGGGCACGTCGCCCGGGCCCGGCTGGCGGACGGCAGCACGATCGAGACCAACCTGGTCATCGCCGCCCTGGGGGCGACCCGGGCGACCGGCTGGCTGCGGGGCGCAGGCCTGCGCGCGGATGCCGGCGGGGTGACCTGCGACGCGGCCTGCCGGGTCCTCGACGCCGAGGGGGCGCCCTGCCCCGACATCTACGCGGCGGGCGACGTCGCCCGGTGGCCGATCCCGCTCTACGACAACCGCCTGATCGCGGTGGAGCACTGGGGCAACGCCGTCGAGCAGGCCGCGCACGCCGCCCGCAACATGCTGGCCGGCCCCGGCGACCAGCGTCCCTACGCGCATCTGCCGGCCTTCTGGTCGAGTCAGTTCGGGATCAACATCAAGCTGGTCGGGCTTCCCGAGGGCGCCGACTCGGTCGCGGTGGTGCAGGGGTCCCGCGCCTCCCGACGCTTTCTCGCCGTCTACGGACGCGGCGGGCGCAGCGTCGCGGCCGTCTCGTTCGATCAGGCCCGCTGGCTGCCGGCCTACGCGGAGGCGGTCACGGCCGGCGATCCCTTCCCGCCCATCACCGACGCCACCGACCGGCCCCGGGTCGAGATCGCCGCCCCCGGCTTCCCGCCGCCGCGCCGCCCCGCCCCGACACGCCCTCCCGCCGAGACTGTCCATGTCTGACGACGCGCTGTTCGCCGCCGTGATGGATCCGGCCAACCGGGCCGACCCGTACCCGCTCTACGCCCGACTGCGGCGACGGCCGGTCTCCCCGCAGCGCGACGGCAGCTACGTCGTCTCCTCGCACGCGGCGATCCGCAGCCTGCTGTTCGATCCGCGGCTCAGCTCCGAGGACCTGCCGCCGCCCCGGCGCCCCCGCACCGGCAACCCGCTCAAGGACCTGATCCTCAATCCGATCAAGAACCGCATCAGCGCCACGCACCGACCGTTGATCTTCCGCGACCCCCCGGACCACGACCGGCTGCGCAGCCTCGTCATGCGGGAATTCTCGATCGCGCGGGTGCAGGCGCTGCGGCCGCGGATCGCCCAGGAGGTGGACGGCCTGATCGACGCGTGCCGGGCACGGCGCGAGGTCTGCCTCGTGAGCGACCTCTCCTACCCTCTGCCGGTGACGGTGATCTGCGAGCTGCTCGGCGTGCCGCGGGAGGACGAGCCGCGATTCCAGGCCTGGGCGACGCAGCTCGCCACCGCCGTGGAACCGGACGCGCGCCACGACGACGCGACCCGGCGCCAGATCGTCGGCGCCTTCGACGACATCGCCGCCTACATGCGCGACCTCATCCGCGAGAAGCGCCGCCGCCCGGCCGACGACATGCTGAGCGGTCTCGCCGTCCCCGGCCCGGACGGCCGGAAGCAGATGAGCGACTTCGACCTCCTGTCCACGGCGGTGCTGCTCCTAGTCGCCGGCCACGAGACCACCGTGAACCTCATCACCAACGCCATGCTGACCCTGCTCCGGCATCCCGAGGAGCTGGAGCGGCTCAAGGCCGATCCCGAGCGGGCTCCGCGGCTGATCGAGGAGGTCCTGCGCTACGAGCCCCCGGTGCATTTCCGGACCCGCAAGGCCCTCGGCGCGATCGCGGTGGCCGGTGAGATGATCCCCAAGGGCGCGCCGGTCGTCCTGCTCTTCGCCGCCGCGAACCGCGATCCCGACCGCTTCGCGGCGCCCGATCGCTTCGACCCCGACCGGGCCGACATCGAGCATTTCGGCTTCGGCGGGGGCCTGCACTACTGCGTCGGCGCGCCCCTGGCCCGGATCGAGGCCGAGATCGCCCTGGTGGCGCTGAGCCGACGCCTCGTCGCCCCGCGCCTCGTCGACGATCCGCCGCCCTACCGGCCGGGCGCGTCGCTCCGGGGGCCCGAGCAGCTGCGCATCGGCATCGACGGCATCGTCTGACGCCGGGGCGCGACCCCTGAAGAGACCGTGAAGGCGGCTGTTTCACGTGAAACATTTGTAAACCACTGGCGCGGGACCGCCCCCGGCGCGACCCATAACCGGCCCGCTCAGCGGCGGACCGGCACCGGCCCGGCCATGCCCGGCCAGTCGGAATAGCCGTTGGCCCCGCCACCGTACCAGTAGACCTTCGGCGCCTCGGCCAGGGGCGCATCGGTTGCGAGCCGGTCGACCAGATCGGGATTGGCGAGATAGGGCCGCCCGAAACTGAACAGATCGGCGCGGCCCTCGGCCAGTTCCTGCTCGGCGAGTTCGCGGGTCAGATCGTTGTTGCTGATATAGGCGCCGGCGAACCGGCGCCGGAGGTCGAGGAAGTCGACCCCCTCGGGCACGTCGCGGGTCTGCTGGGTCACCCCCTCGATGGTGTGGATGTAGAGCAGGTTGAACCGGTTGAGCGCCTCGACATAGGCGCCGTAGGTCGCGCGCGGGTCGGAATCCAGCGGCGTCTCGCCGGGCTGCATGGTCGCCGGCGACAGGCGGATCCCGACGCGACCGCCCCCGCCCCAGATCTCGGTGACGGCCTGCACCACCTCCAACGGGAAGCGGAAGGCGGTTCGCGATCGGGCCGCCGTAGCGGTCGGCGCGCCGGTTGGTGGAGTCGCGCACGAACTGCTCCAGCAGGTAGTTGTTGGCCGAGTGGATCTCGACGCCGTCGAAGCCGGTCCGCCGGGCGTTCTCCGCCGCCCGCCGATAATCTGCGACGATCCCGGCGATCTCGTCGGTCTCCAGGGCGTGGGGCGTGACGTGGGGCTTCATGCCCGCCCGCGTGAACGCGGTCCCCTCCGGCCTGATCGCCGAGGCGGCGACCGGGGGTTCGCCACCCGGCTGGAGATCCGGATGCGAGATCCGGCCCGTGTGCCAGAGCTGAAGGAAGATCCGCCCGTCATTGGCGTGAACGATCCGGACGATCCGCGACCAGCTCTCCACCTGCGCGTCGGACCAGATGCCCGGCGTGTAGGCGTAGCCGACGCCCTGCGGCGAGATGTTGGTCGCCTCGGCGATGATCAGGCCGGCGCTCGCCCGCTGCCCGTAGTAATCGGCCGCGAGCTCCGGGGGCACGCCCGCATCGTTCGAGCGGCTCCGCGTCAGGGGGGCCATCACGACCCGGTTCTTCAGCGTCAGGTCGCCGATCGTCACCGGCTGGAGAATCGGGCTGGTCGGCATGGCGGCTCGCTTCGGGGATCGGGCTGCGCACGCAGAACGGCGTCCCGGCGCCGCGGCCGGCCTCCTGGCCGACCGTCGCAGGAATCCGGGGCAGAGGCCGCTGCGATCCGGTCGCGCGTGAGCGCGCGGCCCGGTGCGCAGGCTGTTAACCGTGGGATCCGGGGCGCGGGTTCCCGGGCGCCGGGCCTCTTCGGCCGGCGCGACGCGGCAGAGGCGTCGCAGGGTGGAACTTGGCCGTACCGATCGTGGCTTTAACCTCGGAGGCCGACCCGCCGGCCAAGCCCACGGGCTTCCCTGACATCTGGAGAATCGACGCCATGAAGGCATTGTGCTGGCACGGCCGCAACGACATCCGCTGCGACACGGTCCCGGACCCGGTCATCGAGGATTCCCGCGACGTCATCATCAAGGTGACGAGCTGCGCGATCTGCGGTTCGGACCTGCACCTGATGGACGGGCTGATGCCGACCATGAAGAGCGGCGACGTTCTCGGCCACGAATTCATGGGCGAGGTCGTCGAGGTCGGCCAGGGCTTCACCAAGTTCAAGAAGGGCGACCGGATCGTCGTGCCGTTCAACATCAATTGCGGCGAATGCCGGCAGTGCAAGCTCGGCAATTTCTCGGTCTGCGAGCGCTCGAACCGCAACGCCGAGATGGCGGCGGCGCAGTTCGGCTACCCGACGGCCGGCCTGTTCGGATACTCGCACCTCACCGGCGGCTACGCGGGCGGACAGGCCGAGTACGTGCGCGTGCCCATGGCGGATGTGGCGCCCATGAAGGTGCCGGACGGCATGGACGACGAGTCCGTCCTGTTCCTCACCGACATCCTGCCTACCGGCTGGCAGGGCGCGGAGCACTGCGAGATCCAGGGCGGCGAGACCATCGCGGTCTGGGGCGCCGGCCCGGTCGGCATCTTCGCCATCCAGTCGGCCAAGATCATGGGCGCCGAGCGGATCATCGCCATCGAGACCGTGCCCGAGCGGATCGCGCTCGCCCGGAAGGCCGGCGCCACCGACGTCATCGACTTCATGAACGAGGACGTGTTCGAGCGGATCAAGGAGATCACCAAGGGCCAGGGCGCCGACGGCGTGATCGACTGCGTCGGCATGGAGGCGAGCGCCGGCCATGGCGGCCTCACCGGCATGCTGTCGACGGTGCAGGAGAAGCTCACCGCCACCGAGCGGCCCTACGCGCTGGCCGAGGCCATCAAGGCGGTCCGGCCCTGCGGGATCGTCTCGGTGCCCGGCGTCTACGGCGGGCCGATCCCGGTCAATATGGGCTCGATCGTCCAGAAGGGCCTGACCCTCAAGAGCGGCCAGACCCACGTGAAGCGCTACCTCGAGCCGCTGACCAAGCTGATCCAGGAGGGCAAGATCGACATGACCTCCCTGATCACCCACCGCTCGCAGAACCTCGCGGACGGGCCGGACCTCTACAAGGCCTTCCGCGACAAGAAGGACGGATGCGTGAAGGTGGTGTTCCACCTGAACTGAGGCGGCGGCGCCCCGGCCGCGGATCGGCCGGGGCGCGCCCTCCGCCCGGTCGGGCGCGGCGTCCCGGAAACGTGTAGAGCCGGCGCCGTACTCACCCACCGACCGGGACGCCCATGTGCAACCTCTACAGCCTGCGGACCGGCCCCGCGGACCTGCGCCGGGCCTTCGCGATCGCGGAGGACCGCACCGGAAACCTTCCGCTGTTGCCGGCTATCTTTCCCGACCAGCTTGCGCCGGTCGTCCTGAACGGCGCGACCGGCCGGGACCTCGCGATGATGCGCTGGGGCATGCCGGGGCCGAAGGCGTTCGGCGAGCATCCGATCACCAACGTCCGCAACGTCGCGAGCCCGCACTGGCGGCCCTGGCTCGGGGTCGCCCATCGCTGCCTCGTGCCGGTCACCGCCTTCAGCGAGTACGCCGACACCAAACCGCGCAAGACGCCGGTCTGGTTCGCCCTGGACGAGGACCGGCCCCTCTTCGCCTTCGCGGGGATCTGGCGGCCCTGGACCGGCGTGCGGGGCACGAAGCGCGAGAACCCCGACCGGGTCACCGAGGAGCACCGGCTCTTCGCGTTCCTGACCACGGAGGCGAACGGCGTCGTCGGGCCGGTCCATCCCAAGGCCATGCCGGTCCTGCTCACGAAGCCGGAGGAATGGGCGACCTGGCTCGAGGCGCCGACCGCGGAGGCGCTCCGGCTCCAGCGGCCGCTCCCGGACTCGGCGATGCGCGAGGTCGCCCGCGGGGCGCGGTCGGACGGGCCCGAGGACGGACCCGCGGCGTGACCGGCGCTAGCCGCCCGCCGGATCGCCGGACGACGCCTCGGGCGCGGCCGACCAGCCGCGGGCGCGCCAGCGCGACACGACGGCGGCATTGAGCCGGGCGATCCGCGCCCGGTGCGCCCCCCAGAACGAGAGCGGCTTGGCCGGGATGGCGGCC
>NZ_MLCA01000014.1:0-888928 GCF_036441375.1 Methylobacterium oryzae | reverse complement strand
GACGACGCCTCGGGCGCGGCCGACCAGCCGCGGGCGCGCCAGCGCGACACGACGGCGGCATTGAGCCGGGCGATCCGCGCCCGGTGCGCCTCCCAGAACGAGAGCGGCTTGGCCGGGATGGCGGCCGCGCGCGTCCGGTGCACCGGTCCCGTGGGCCGCTCGGCGAGGCGGGCCGGGGCGGTCGCGCGGGCACTCACCCGGACGACGCGCGCCTCCGGGTCGGCGAGGATCGCCTGGGCGCGGGCGCAGTAGAGCTGCGACAGGGGCGACATCGCCTCCGCGCCGTGCCCCGCCCGGTACTTCATCAGGGCGCGGCACAGGTCTCCGTCGGCCCGGCGCCAGGCCTCGGCGAGGTAGCGCACGCCGTAGCGGACGTTGATCTCCGGCGAGGCCAGTTCGGCGACGGTGCCGCGGAAGCCGAGCATCGCCGCGGTGGTCGGACGGACCTGCATCAGCCCGACCTCGCCGACGCTGCCGACCACGGTGGGATCGTAGCCGCTCTCGATCCGCGCGACGGCGTCGGCCACCGCGAGGGGCAGGCCGGTGCCGGCGGCCTCACGGGCGATGAGCGGCAGGAAGCGGGTCCGCGCATCGGCGGCGACCGGTGCGGGCGCGGCAGCCGGCGGGAGCGGCGGCAGCGACGCCATGCCGACGGCGTGCACCGCCAGGAAGGTGGCGGGCCGGGCCTGCGCCGAGGCGGCGCAGGTCAGCAGCAGGAGGAGCAACGGAGCGCGCATCGGCCGCCACGGGAAGGGTCCGGGGCCTGTCTATCCCGACCGCCTCAACGAAGCCTTTCGCCGCCGCGGGCACCCGCCCGCTACTGAACCGGCCCGCGGTCCCGCGCCTGCAGCAGGCGCAGGGCCTCGCCCAGCACCGCGTGGAGGTCGGCCGCGCCCTGCGGGCTGAGGGGCAGGCCGACCCGCTGCCCGTGGATCGTGTCGAGAACCAGCATGGCGAGGTCCTCGCCAATCAGCAGGTTGGCCCCCGGCAGGCAGAGCGGCAGGACGAAGTCGCCCTCGACCTCACCGAGGGTATCGACGGCCTCCGTGGGCCGGAAGGGCGGTTTCCGATCGGTCATCGCTCCCCTCCTCGCATTCCGCCCGGCGCCGATCCCCGGCGCCGCGGCTCAGCCGCCGTCGCGGCCCGGCATCCGCAGCGCGCGCACCGTGAGCGTGTCGATCTCCAGCGAACCGACCTCCAGGGCGCCGACCCGGGCGCGGCCCACCGAGAGGCGGCCGATCGCGAAGGCGCCGACCGCCACGACGCCGAGGGCCGCGGCCCCGAGAGCCAGCGCGCCCAGGGCCGACGCCCCGATCGTCCCCGCGCCGACGGCGCCCGAACCCAGGATCGCGGTGTCGCGGGACGGGTGAGACGGCGTCCCGGCCGCGCGGATCTCCGCCTCCGGAACCCTCGAATGCGCCATGCGGGATACCCTCCGACCGGTCCACGTCCGGGACAGCTATACCCGACGTTAACCGCGTTTTCACGCCGTCCGGAGACGATGGCGCTCGATCCCGGCCGGCCCGGACCGCGCGTCCGCCGCCAGAGAGGACGTCGCCCGTGCAGCACCTGTTCCAGGCCGTCGCGATCTTCGCGTTCGGCTGCCTGCTGATCCATGCCGGCCGCGCCTATGCCCGGGCGACCACGGTGATGCTCTCGGCGACCGCGCTGATGCTGAGCGTGACCCTCGGCACCGTGCTGTGCCAGCGGATCGGCGTCCCGGGGCGCTCCGTCGGGGCCGGCCCGTCCTACGCGGCGGCGCTCGGCCGGCCCGCTCAGTAGAGCCGCGTCCGGTAGCCCTCCGCGATCGTCGCCTCGGCCTCCGCCACGTCGGCGGCCGCGGTCTGATCGGACAGGATGCGGCCGAGGCTCGGGAAGGTGTCGCGCGCGACGTGCTGCGCCGGATCCCACAGCCGGGAGCGGATCATCGCCTTGCCGCAGTGGAAGAACGCCTCCCGCACCCGAACCACGAGGCCCGCGGCCGGCACCTTGCCCTGGGCGCGCAGGGGTTCGAGCAGCGCGGGATCCCGCGTCAGCGCGGCGGTGCCGTTCACCCGGAAGGTCTCGTCGATCCCCGGCACGAGGAAGATCAGCCCGACGCCGGACGCCTCGAACAGGTTCTGGAACGTGTCGACGCGGTTGTTGCCGCGCCGGTCCGGGATCACCAAGGTGCGGGGATCCGCGACGGCGACGAAGCCCGGCGCGTCGCCCCGCGGGCTGGCATCGGCGTTGCCGGCCCCGTCCGCGCTCGCCACCACGAGGAACGGCGACAGCGCGATGAAGCGGCGGCCGTAATCGTCGATCCGGTCGAGCACCTTGCGGGCGGCGAGCGGGCCCACGGGACCGAACTGCGCGCGCAGGCCCGCGGCGTCGCGAATCGGCGGGGTCTCGGCTGGCGCGTCCATGCGAACCTCTCTGACCCTGACTGGCGCGGCGGGGGCGCGCCGGTCAAGCGGGATCAGGGCCAGACGCGGATCGCCACCGGGCGCCGCAGCAGGTCCCGGTCGGAGGTGATCGTGCAGCCCTCCGTGCGCAGGCTTGCGTATGTCAGCAGCGCCCGGTCTCCGACATCGTCGAAATTGCGCCCACGCGCGTCCGGGTCGAGCAGCGACGGGTAGGCGAGGAGCGGCGCCGTCGCCGTGCAGGGATCGTCGTAGAGCGTGGCGCCCTCGAGGAGCAGGCGCGGGCTGTCCCAGGCGATCAGGTCACGGGAGGCCGTCCAGTAGAAGCCCGACCGGGCGAAGCCATCCCCCGCTTTGGCCATGAACACGGCGATCCAGGCGCCCGTGCCGCGGTGCCGGACGACGGCCCCGACCGGACCCGGGAACGGCCCGACCGGCCGGCAGGTCGCCGTGTTCGGGCGGACGGCGCGGTAGGGATCCGGGAAGGCCGCGGTGAAGCCGGTGCCGGTCCAGGCCCGCCAGCGGGTCGGATCGGCCGGGTCGTCGCTGCGGAACAGGCAGACCCCCGCCTCCTGATCGCTGCCCGGCCGGGTCCAGCCGGTGGTCGAGGCGAGGACGTACCGCCACGTCCCGTCGGCCACGATGTTCGAGGGGTTGAAGAAGCCGCGGTGGCGGCCCTGGTCGACCTCCTGCCGGAACGGCGCGCCGGCGACCACCACGGGCGGGCTCTGCCGCCGGAAGCTGCGGCCGCCATCCGTCGAGGCGGCGGCCGTGATCGTGTTGTACCAGCAGGCCATGTAGCTGGCCGCCGGGCAGCGGCCGGGATGCTCGTTGGCCTGGTACTCGTGGTGGAGGAGCGCGGCCACCCGGGTCCCGTCCTCGGTCCAGGTGGCGGTGATCCAGGACCGGTCGTCGTAGGCCGCGGGATCGGATTTCTCGCCCGAGTCGAGAACCACCGCGCAGTCGAGCTTGAGGTGGCCGAGATCGGGGCCGCGCAGCGCCCGGTTGCGGTAGTGCATCCCGTAGAGCGCCACCGCGCCCGACGCGTCCCGGAAGGCGCGCGCCGGCGCGTCGGGCACGTCGGCCCTGTCGCAGGCGTCGCGGCCTGCCTTGAAGACGAGCGCGGGTGGCCCGACCACGGTCAGGGCCGAGAGCGGCGGCTCGGGGGCGGCCGCGGCGGCGTGCGGAAGGAGCGGAAGGAGCGTCAGCAGAATCCGCTGCGCCACCATCCCGGATCCGGAGCGCAACGCGGCGCGCATCCGTCCGGCTCTCCCGTTCGCCCAGCCCATGGTCGCCATCCGGCTGCGTCCCGGCCACGCCTGGACAAACAGGCGGAGATTCGCTTGAGAACCGTTACAGAGTGCTTGCCGCCGACCGGCCGCGCGGCCCGACCGAAAGTCATCCATGGTTCTCCTGATCCTCGGGCTGGTGCTGTTCCTCGGCACCCACGCCTTCTCGATGGCCCGCACCCGCCGCGCCGCGATCGTCGGCCGGATCGGCGAGGGCCGCTACAAGCTCGGCTACACCGCCCTGTCGCTGCTCGGGCTCGTGCTGATCGGGATCGGCTTCCACGATTACCGGCTCGCCGGCTACATCCCGGTCTGGGACCCGCCGGTCTGGACGCGCCACCTCGCCCTGACCCTGGTCTGGGCCGCCTTCGTGTGCCTCGCGGCCGCCTACCTGCCGGGCCACATCCGCGCCAAGGCCAAGCACCCGATGCTGCTCGCCGTGAAGATCTGGGCGACGGCGCACCTCCTCGCCAACGGCGATCTCGGCTCGATGCTGCTGTTCGGCGGCTTCCTCGCCTGGGCGGTGACCGCCCGGATCAGCGCCAAGCGCCGAAATCTCGCCCCGGGGGCGGTCGCGGCCCAGCACGGCGGTCCGGCGGCGGCCCCGCTGGGATGGCGCAACGACGTCCTGGCCCTGGTGATCGGGACGGCCGCGTGGTTCGTGTTCGCCCGCTACCTGCACTATCCGGTGATCGGCGTGCCGGTCTGGCCGGGCAGCGCGGCCTGAGCCGGCGCCGGGGACGCGGTCCGGGACATGACCTGTCGCCAACCCGCCGCCCGTGTGTTAGGCGCGGGGCCCGAACGAGACGAGGTGGTCCGCTGAAATCATGCGGGCCGGGATAGAATGGCCGAGAACAACGAGTTTCTTCGCGAGGTCGACGAGGATTACCGCCGCGACCGGATCCTCCAGATCTGGAAGCGCTACAGCGGCGTGATCATCGCGCTCGCCGTGCTCGTGGTGGCGGGTGTCGCGGGCTGGCGCTACTGGCAGGCCCAGCAGCGCGCCGCGGCCGAGGTCGCCTCGGTGCAGTTCGACGACGCCAACCGCCTCGCCAAGGACGGCAAGGTCGCGGAGGCCGACAAGGCGTTCGAGACCCTGGAGGCGCAGGGCCCGGCGGGGTACCGCCTCCTCGCCCGGTTCCGGGCGGCGGCCGAGACCGGCAAGCACGACCCGGCGGCGGGCGCGGCGGAGTTCGACAAGCTCGCCGACGATACCGGCCTCGGCGACGGCCTGCGGGACCTGGCGCGCCTGCGCGCCGCGCTGCTACGCCTCGACGGGCAGAACCCGGATCCGGCGCTCGCCAACCTCCAGGGCCTGGCCGCCGGCACGCCGTTCCGCCACACCGCCCGCGAGATGCTGGGCCTCGCCGCCCTGAAGAAGGGTGATTACGAGGAGGCCAGCCGCTGGTTCGACCAGATCGTGGCCGACCCCGACACCCCGCGGAACCTGCGCGAGCGGATCGAGGTCTACGCGGCGATCGTCGCGGGCGGTCCCGTGACGGTGACCGCGGCCAAGCCGGAGCCCGCCGCGCCGCCCCCGCCGATCACGCGCTGATTTTTCGTCCGGACTGTTTCGAGAACCACCATGGATATGCCGACCGTCGCGATCGTCGGGAGGCCGAACGTCGGCAAGTCGACCCTGTTCAACCGCCTCGTGGGCAAGAAGCTCGCGCTGGTCGACGACCGCCCGGGCGTGACGCGCGACCGGCGCGAGGGCGACGTCGCGTTCGGCGGCCTCCAGTTCCGGGTGATCGACACCGCCGGCCTCGAGGAGGCCGACGAGAAGACCCTCACGGGCCGGATGCGGATGCAGACCGAGGCGGCGATCCTCGCCGCCGACGTGGTGCTGTTCGTGATCGACGCCCGCGCCGGCGTGCTGCCGGCCGACCAGCCCTTCGCCGAGCTGGTGCGCCGCGCCGGCTGCCCAGTGATCCTGATCGCCAACAAGGCCGAGGGCGGCGCCGGCCTCGCCGGGGCCTACGAGGCCTTCACCCTCGGGCTCGGCGACCCGATCCCGTTCTCGGCCGAGCACGGCGAGGGCCTGGGCGAGCTGCACGAGGCGCTCAAGGGCGCCCTGCCCCAGCGCGACGACGACGAGGACGCGGACGACGACGCCCCCGGCGGCCGCGCCCTGAAGGTCGCGATCGTCGGCCGCCCGAATGCCGGCAAGTCGACGCTGATCAACCGGATGCTCGGCGAGGAGAGGCTGCTCGTCGGCCCCGAGGCCGGCATCACCCGCGACTCGATCTCGCTGGACTGGGAGTGGCGCGGGCGCCGCATCAAGCTGCACGACACGGCCGGGATGCGCCGCCGCGCCCGGATCGACGACAAGCTGGAGAAGCTCGCGGTCTCGGACGGGTTGCGCGCCGTGCGCTTCGCCGAGGTGGTGGTGGTGCTCCTCGACGCGACGATCCCGTTCGAGAAGCAGGACCTCACCATCGTCGACCTCGTCGAGAGCGAGGGCCGCGCCCTGGTGATCGGCCTCAACAAGTGGGACCTGGTCGCCGACCAGCCGGGCCTGCTCAAGCAGCTGCGGGAGGATTGCACCCGGCTGCTGCCGCAGGTGCGCGGCGTCGCTGTCGTGCCGCTGTCCGGCCTCGCCGGCGACGGCGTCGACAAGCTGATGCAGGCGGTGGTGCAGGCCGCCGAGGTCTGGGACCGGCGCATCTCCACGTCGCGCATCAACGACTGGCTGAACGAGGCGACCTCGCGCAACCCGCCTCCGGCGGTGTCGGGCCGGCGGATCAAGATCCGCTACGCCACCCAGGTGAAGAGCCGGCCGCCGCACTTCGCGCTGTTCGGCAACCAGCTCAACGCCCTGCCGAAATCCTACACGCGCTACCTCGTGAACGGCCTGCGCGAGGCGTTCGACCTGCCGGGCACGCCGATCCGCCTGTCCCTGCGGACCTCGCAGAACCCGTTCGACAAGGGCTGATCCAACCTCCGGGCGAACCGCGCCGTCATCGCGAGCGGAGCGAAGCAGCCCAGGCAGCGCTACGTTCACGGATGTCGCGCCAAGCCTGGGTCACGTCGCTGCGCTCGTGATGACGGCGCGGGTGCGGCAGACCTCAGCGCGCGGCGTCGGCGATCCAGTCCACCGCGGCCGCCAGCGCGGCGCGCTCGTCCTGCCCGGCGGCGAGCGCGCCCTCGTAGGCCGCGATCTGCCCGTCCGCGCTGGTCCCCTCGGCCACGATCGCCCGGGCACGGGCCACGTCCGCCGCGCAGCCGAGCGCGTCCGCGTCCTCCGCGATCAGCGTGAGCATCGCCTCCAGCGCCTCCGCGAACGGCACGGCCTCGCCGCGCGCCTCGTCGATCAGGGACGCGGCGACGCCGCTGTGCTGGGCGCGCCAGAGATTCTCCGAGGCCAGCGCCCGCGAGACGCCGTCGAGACCGGCATGGAGGTCCGGCCGGCGCGCGCACCGGCGCACGAGGCATCGGAACAGGGCGGCGATGCACAGCGAATCGTCGAGGCGCGTGCAGGCATCGGCGATGCGCAGCTCCAGGGTCGGGAACTTGATCGAGGGACGCAGCGACCACCACAGGAAGCTCGCGTCCGCGATGGCCCCCGCGCGGGTCATGATGGCGACGAACCGCGCGTGGGCGGCGGCGTCGGCGAAGATCTCCGGCAGGCCGGTGCGGGGGAGTTCGCCGAACACGCTGAGCCGGTAGGCCCGCAGGCCCGTCGCCTCGCCCTGCCAGAACGGCGAGGAGGCCGAGAGCGCGAGCAGCAGCGGCTGGAACGGCAGCAGCCGGTTCATCAGGTCGACGCGGGCCTCGGGGTCCGGCACCTCGACGTGGACGTGCATGCCGCAGATCAGGGCCCGCCGCGCCGCGATGCCGACATCCGACAGGATGCCCTTGTAGCGCGCGCCGTCGGTGGCGGTCTGGCGCGACCAGCGCGCCAGGGGATGGGTGCCGCAGGCCAGCAGCCGCAGGCCGTTCTCCGCGGCGATCCCGGCGAGCTGCGCCCGCTGGCCGCCGAGATTGTCGCGAGCCGCCGCGGCGTCGGTGAGCGGCGGGGTGCAGACCTCGACCTGCGCGGCGACCAGCTCGCGCCCCGTCTCGGGCAGCTCCGCCTTCACCCGCGCGTGGAAGGCGGCGAGGTCGCCCCGCGGCGTCCCGCGGGTCTCGGCATCGGCCAGGAAGTACTCCTCCTCGATGCCGAAGCGGTAGCTGGGGGCGCTCATCGTGGTCTCCGGAAACGCGACGCGTGCGCCAACGCGCCGGCCCGCAGGAAGGTGCCGCTCAGGGCGTCCGCAGCGGCCCGCCCACCAGCCAGGCCGGGTCGAACCAGCGGTCCGCCTCGCCGTCGTAGGGCAGACGCGTGATGTCCCAGTGCTGGATGTACTGCGCGTAGACGTTCCACACCGCGATCCCGCCGCCGACGAAGATCCGCCGCCCGGGATAGCGCTTGAGCACCGCCTCGGGATCCTCGTGGCTGCGGATCACGTCGATCGTGCGGTCCTTGAAGGCAAATTCGGGCACCGAGGCCACCGTCTTCGGCCCGGCGATCAGCACGTGGCCCATGGTCAGGGCGAAGAAGCGCGTCACGTCCTCCACGAAGAGCGGGTCGGTGTTGCCCTCCCAGGGCAGGTGGCCGTTGAGGCCGAGCTGGCCCCGCAGGCCGATCGCGCAGATGCAGCGGACGTCGATCATGGGAAACAACTCAGTGAAAGGAAATTGGTCTGTCCCGCCCAATCCCTCATCCTGAGGTGCCCGCGCCAGCGGGCCTCGAAGGAGAGCTCCAGAGAGCCGGAGACTTCTGGAGCCCTCCTTCGAGGCCTCCGCTTCGCTCCGGCACCTCAGGATGAGGTGGTGGGTGGGACGACCCGATCAAGCAACCACCGATCCCGTCATTCGGGTGCGCGGAAACTCAGCACCCGATCGGTGGGGAAGTCGTAGAGCTTGCCGGTCTCGGTCCAGTCCGGGGCGGCGAGCCGCACGAAATGCGGTGCGAGGTCCTCGGGCGTCCGCAGCGTCTCGGGATCCTCGCCCGGCATCGCCGAGCGGCGCATCCCGGTGCGGAGGGGCCCCGGGTTGAGCAGCATCGCCTTGATGGAGGTGGTCTCGTTCTCGGCCGCGTAGGTGCGCACCAGCGCCTCGAGCGCGGCCTTCGAAACCGAGTACGGCCCCCAATAGGGCCGGCACTTCGACGATGCCCCGGAGGAAACGAAGATCGCCCGGCCGGCATCCGACATGCGCAGCAGCGGGTCCAGCGAGCGGATCAGGCGCCAGTTGGCGGTGACGTTCACGTCCATCACCTGCCCCCAGATCTTCGGGGTGATGTGGCCGATCGGCATGAGCGCGCCGAGAATACCGGCATTGCCGACGAGGATGTCGAGCCGCTTCCAGCGCTCGTTGATCGCCGCGCCGAGCCGGTCGATGGCGTCGTAATCGGCAAGATCGAAGGGGACGAGGGTGGCGCTGGAGCCGGCGGCGCGGATCGCGTCGTCCAGCTCCTCCAGGGCGCCGACCGTGCGCGCCACCGCGATCACGTGGGCGCCAGCACCGGCGAGCGCCAGGGCGGCGGCGCGACCGATGCCGCGGGATGCGCCGGTGACGACCGCGACGCGGCCTTCGAGGGGTCTCTGAGACTCAGCCATGCGCAGGACCTAGCGCATTTCCGCGCGTAGGGGATCTCCGATGGATGCCCGTTCGCGCGGAACCCCCAGATCCTGTCAGTCGGCCTCGGCCAGCATGGCGAAGCGCTTCGGGCCGGCGATGGACAGGTCGGTCAGGCCGGTCGGGTAGTCGCCCGTGAAGCAGTGGTCGGTGTATTGCGGGCAGGCCGCGTTCCGCGCCTCCTCGCCCATCGCCCGGTAGAGGCCGGGGATGGACAGGAAGGCCAGCGAATCGGCGCCGATATACTTGCGCATCGCCTCGAGATCGTGGGTCGCGGCGAGCAGCTTCTCCCGCTCGGGCGTGTCGATCCCGTAGAAGTCCGGGTAGGTGATCGGCGGCGAGGCGATGCGGAAATGCACCTCCGCGGCGCCGGCCTCGCGCATCATCCGGACGATCTTCACCGAGGTCGTGCCGCGCACGAGGCTGTCGTCCACGAGGACGATGCTCTTGCCCTCGATCGCCGCGCGGTTGGCCGAGTGCTTCATCCGCACGCCGAGCTCGCGCACCGACTGGGTCGGCTGGATGAAGGTCCGGCCGACGTAGTGGTTGCGGATGATCCCCATCTCGAACGGGATCCCGGTCTCCTGCGCGAAGCCGAGCGCCGCCGGAACGCCGGAATCCGGCACCGGCACGACGATGTCGGCCGGCGCCGCGGCCTCGCGGGCCAGCTCGCGGCCGATCGCCTTGCGCACCGCGTAGACGCTCTTGCCGTTCACGACCGAGTCCGGCCGGGCGAAGTAGATGTACTCGAAGATGCAGGGCCGCATCGGAACGGCGTCGGCGAAGCGGATCGACTCGATCCCCTCCTCGGAGATGACCACGATCTCGCCGTTCTCGATGTCGCGCACGAAGCGGGCGCCGATGATGTCGAGCGCGCAGGTCTCGGAGGCCAGCATGTAGCGGCCGTCGAGCTCGCCCAGCACCAGCGGGCGGATGCCCAGCGGGTCGCGGGCGCCGATCAGCTTCTTGTTGGTGAGCGCCACGATCGCGTAGGCGCCCTGGATCGCCTGCAGGGCGTCGATGAAGCGCTCGATGATCCGCGGCTTCCGCGAGCGGGCCGCGAGGTGCAGGATCACCTCGGTGTCGGAGGTCGACTGGGTGATCGCGCCGTCGCGCACGAGGTCGCGGCGGATCGAGAGGGCGTTGGTCAGGTTGCCGTTATGGGCGACGGCGAGGCCGCCGCTGGCGAGCTCCGCGAAGAGCGGCTGGACGTTGCGCAGGATCGTCCCGCCGGTGGTCGAGTAGCGCACGTGGCCGATGGCGGCGCGGCCCTTGAGGCGGGCGATCGTGTCGCCGTCCGAGAAGGAATCGCCCACGAGGCCGGGGCGGCGCTCGGAGTGGAACACCGAGCCGTCGAAGGAGACGATGCCGGCCGCCTCCTGGCCCCGGTGCTGCAGGGCGTGCAGGCCCAGCGCCACGATCGCGGAGGCGTCCGGATGGCCGAAGATGCCGAAGACGCCGCACTCCTCGCGGAGCGTGTCGCCGTCGAGGTCGAAGGAGTCGGTGGAGGCGGCGGCGTGTGACATGGGGCTGTCGATCACTCACAGATCCCGGCGGCGACGGGCCGGCGCGCCGGTCGTCGCGGAAGCAATCCGTACATCACCGGAACCGCTATCTAGGCGTTCCGCGCGACGAGACCTACGGCGAATACCGCAGATCAGCGTCGCGTCGGGGTCGGCGCGGTCTCGGTCCGGCGCTGCGGCGCCGCGTCGGTCTCGGCCGGAGCGTCGGCGGACTCGTTGGGCGGCGCGCCGGTCTTTGGCTTCTTGAACTGCTTGAGGAAGCCCTCAGGATTCTCGGGCAGCTGCGCCACCAGGGCGTCGCCGGACTTCTCCAGCATCGGGCGCGTGCGGGCCTGGGCGGCCCAGTCCGGCACCTTGCCCTGCACCAGCCAGGACAGGAACACCCAGCCGATCACGCAGATCAGGAAGCCGCGGGCCGCGCCGAACAGGAAGCCGAGGGAGCGGTCGACGGCGCCGATCCGGGAGTCGAGCACGACGTCGGAGATCTTCACCGTGATGATCGACACGATGATCAGGGTGCCGAGGAAGATCGCCGCGATCGAGGCGACGAGCGCCACGGTGTCGCTGTTCACGTGCTGCTTCACGGTCGGCAGCAGCATGGGGTGGAGCGTCCACGCGACGGCGGCGGCCGCCACCCAGGCGACGATCGCCAGGACCTCGCGGGTCACACCACGCACGGCCGCGAGCAGCGCGGAGACCGCGACGATGCCGAGCACGGCGAGATCCAGGACGGTAAACGGCATCGTTATGCTTTTTGGTACCCGCGGGGATAGCGCGTCGGCCGTGCGGCTCCCCCGGACCGCGGTCGATTTATACCAAGCCCGACCTCGGCCGTCACCCTGGCGCGCCCGCCTGATCGCGCGGCTGTGCCGTCCGTGCATCAGCCGCGCCGCGCGCCGGGGCGCGTCCGGTGTTAACGACAGCCCCCGCTGCACCCGGGCGCCGTCCCGATGCTATGGGTCCGGCCTGTGCTTCCGAGACTCCGGTGGCGAACAGATGGAGGCGGTCTGCGTGGCCGAGACCGGACCTGTGACGGAGATCGGCGCCCACGGCGCCCGGCTGACGATCGACCTCGGGGCGATCGCGGCCAACTGGCGGGTCCTTGCGGCCCGCGGCGCGGGCGCCGACTGCGCCGCGGTGGTGAAGGCCGACGCCTACGGCTGCGGCGTCGGCCGCGTCGGGCCGGCCCTGTGGGCCGCCGGCTGCCGAACCTTCTTCGTCGCGCACCTGTCCGAGGGCGTCGCCGCCCGGGCCGCCCTGCCGGAGGCCGCGATCTACGTTCTGAACGGCCTGCCCTCGGGCGCCGCGGCGGCCTTCGCGGCCCACGGTCTGCGCCCGGTGCTCGGCAGCGTTGAGGAGCTGTCGGACTGGGCGGCGTTCGCGGGGGACCGGCCGCCCGCGGCGCTCCACGTCGATACCGGCATGAACCGGCTCGGCCTGTCGGTGCCCGAGGCGCTGGACCTCGCCGGGGACGCAAGGATCGCGGAGGCCGGGATCGACCTGCTCCTCAGCCACTTCGTCAGCGCCGAGACGCCGGAGGACCCGGTGAACACCCGGCAGATCGCCGATTTCGCCCGGGTCCGGGCGGCCTATCCCGGGCTCCGGGCGTCGCTGGCGAACTCGTCGGGAATCTTCCTCGACGGGGCCTGGCACGACCTGCTGCGGCCGGGCTACGCCCTGTTCGGCGGCAACCCCACGCCGGGCGCCGCGAACCCGATGCGCCCGGTGGTGCGTCTGGAGGCGACGATCGCGCAGGTCCGCGGCGTCGAGGCCGGCGCCACCGCGGGCTATAACGGCCGCTGGACCGCCACCGAGCCCAGCCGCCTGGCGACTCTGTCCCTCGGCTACGCCGACGGCCTTCCCCGGGCGATCAGCGGGCGCGGCCAAGCGCTGGTCGGGGGCGTTCCGTGCCCGATCCTGGGCTCCGTCTCCATGGACCTGATCATCCTCGACGTCACGGCGGCGCCCGCGGCCCGGCGCGGCGCCGCCGCGGTGCTGATCGGCGACAGCCTCGACGTCGACACGGTCGGTCGCGCCGCCGGCACGATCGGCTACGAGATCCTCACGGGATTGGGTTCTCGTTATGTTCGAACCTATATAGGGTAGCTCCCTCTCCTGACCGGAAGGCCGGACGGCCGGCGCGCGGACTCGAATGGCCAAGATCCACCAGACCTTCGTCTGCCAGTCCTGCGGGGCGGTCTACAACCGCTGGCGCGGGCGCTGCGAGGCCTGCAACGGCTGGAACACGATCGTCGAGGAGGCGCCCTCCGCCCCCGGCCAAGCGGGCCCGGCCGCGACGAGGCCGTCGCGCAACCGGGGCCGGGTCTTCCCCCTCGAGGGCCTGACCGGCGAGGCCAAGGAGGCGCCGCGCATCCCCTCGGGGATCGGCGAGCTCGACCGGGTGACCGGCGGCGGCTTCGTGCGCGGCTCGGTGATCCTGCTCGGCGGCGATCCCGGCATCGGCAAGTCGACCCTGCTGATGCAGGCCTCCGCGGCCATGGCGGGCACGGGCGAGCGGGTCGCCTACATCTCGGGCGAGGAGGCGGTCGGGCAGGTGCGCCTGCGCGCCGAGCGGCTGGGCCTGAGCACGCGACCGGTCCAGCTCGCCGCCGAGACCAACGTCGAGGACATCGTCGAGACCCTGAGCCAGGGCCGGCCGCCCGCGCTGGCGATCATCGACTCGATCCAGACCATGTGGACCGAGACGGTGGAATCGGCTCCCGGCACGGTGACCCAGGTGCGCTCCTCCGCGCAGGCGCTGATCCGCTTCGCCAAGACCACCGGCACGGCGGTGATCCTGGTCGGCCACGTCACCAAGGACGGGCAGATCGCCGGCCCCCGGGTCGTGGAGCACATGGTCGACGCGGTCGCCTCCTTCGAGGGCGACCAGGGCCACCATTTCCGCATCCTGCGCGCCGTGAAGAACCGGTTCGGGCCCACCGACGAGATCGGCGTGTTCGAGATGACCGACGCGGGCCTGAGCGAGGTGCCGAACCCCTCCGCCCTGTTCCTGGCGGGCCGCGACCATCAGGCGGCCGGCACGGCGGTCTTCGCCGGCATGGAGGGGACGCGGCCGCTGCTGGTGGAGATCCAGGCGCTGGTGGCGCCCTCCTCCCTCGGCATGCCCCGGCGGGCCGTGGTCGGCTGGGACCCGAACCGGCTGTCGATGGTGCTCGCCGTGCTGGAGGCCCACGGCGGCATCCGGCTCGGGAGCCACGACGTCTACCTGAACGTCGCCGGGGGCCTGCGCATCACCGAGCCGGCGGCCGACCTCGCGGTGGCGGCCGCCCTGGTCTCGTCGCTCTCGGGCGCGGTGCTGCCGCCCGAGACGGTGTATTTCGGCGAGATCGGCCTGTCGGGGGCGATCCGGCCCGTGGCGCAGGCCGGGTCGAGGCTGAAGGAGGCCCAGAAGCTCGGCTTCGCTAAGGCGCTGATCCCGCAAGGGCGCGGCGAGGGCGAGAAGGCGCTCGCGGTGGAGACGCTGCGCCACATCGCCGACCTGGTGGCGGGCATCAGCGCCGGAGCGCCGCGGCGGGGCTCGGGCCAGCGGGGGCGGCAGCAGGCGCGCTACGCCGACGAGGAGATGTGAGCGCCCCCGTCCTTGCGAGCGGAGCGAAGCAACCCGGGGATGCGCCACGTTCGGGAAGGGGCCGCTGCCCTGGGTTGCTTCGCTCTCGCTCGCAAAGTCGGCAGGGCTACCCCCCCGTCACGCTCATGTGCCGCGGCACGGCGGCCGGGCGCTGGCGCTCGATGACGAAGTCGTGGCCCTTGGGCTTGCGGGTGATCGCCTCGACCACGGCCGCGGCCAGCACGGCGTCGTCCTGGGAGGCGCGCAGGACCGCGCGCAGGTCGGCCGAATCCTCCTGGCCCAGGCACATGTAGAGCTGACCCGTGCAGGTCAGGCGGACGCGGTTGCAGCTCTCGCAGAAATTGTGGGTCAGCGGCGTGATGAAGCCGAGCTTCCCGCCGGTCTCCTCGACGCGCACGTAGCGCGCCGGGCCGCCGGTGCGGTCGGGCAGCGGGGTCAGGGTGTAGCGGGCCTCCAGACGCTGCCGGGCCACCGACAGGGGCAGGAACTGGTCGGTCCGGTCCGCCTCGATCTCGCCGAGCGGCATGACCTCGATCAGCGTCATGTCCATGCCGAGGCCGTGGGCCCAGGCGATCATGCTGGGGATCTCGTCGGCGTTGACGTCGCGGAGCGCCACGGCGTTGATCTTGACCTTCATCCCGGCGGCCCGCGCCGCCGCGATCCCGTCGAGCACCACCTTGAGGTCGCCGCGGCGGGTGATCTCCCGGAACTTGTCCGGGTCGAGGGTGTCGAGCGAGACGTTGATCCGGCGCACGCCGAGGTCCGCCAGCTCGTCGGCGTAGCGCGTGAGCTGCGTGCCGTTGGTGGTGAGAGTCAGCTCCTCCAGCGCCCCCGAATCGAGATGGCGCGAGAGCCGGCGGAACAGGTGCATGATGTCGCGGCGCACGAGCGGCTCGCCGCCGGTGATCCGGAGCTTGCGCACGCCCCGGGCGATGAACACGCCGCAGAGCCGGTCCAGCTCCTCCAGGGTCAGCAGGTCGCGCTTGGGCAGGAACTCCATGTGCTCGGACATGCAGTAGGCGCAGCGCAGGTCGCAGCGATCCGTCACCGAGATGCGCAGGTACGAGATCGCCCGCTGGAACGGGTCGATCAGCGGCGCGGGCCCGGCGGGCGCGCCGACCGCGGATGTCTGCGGCGTCAGGGAGCTGTCATCGAGCATCGTCCGGCATATGATGCCACCGGCGGTCGCGGGCAAGCAGGTCCCGCGCCGCAGCCCCAGATTGCGTGAGGAGTGTGGCCCGTGACCGAGGATCTGTGGCCGACCGAGATTCGCCTGTCGTCCGACCGGCGGGTGCTCAACGTCGCCTTCGAGGACGGCGCGCGCTACGCCCTGCCGGCCGAGTACCTGCGGGTGTCGAGCCCCTCGGCCGAGGTGCAGGGTCACTCGCCGCTGGAGCGGAAGGTGATCGGCGGCAAGCGGTCCGTGGCGATCCTGGCCGTGCAGCCGGTCGGCAACTACGCGGTCAAGCTCGGCTTCGACGACATGCACGACACCGGCATCTACGGCTGGGGCTATCTCCACACGCTGGGCCGCGAGTACGAGACGCGGTGGACCACCTATCTCAGCGAGCTCGCCGAGCGCGGCCTGGACCGTGAGACCGCGCGCACCGCCCCGGTGAAGCAGGGCGGAGGCTGCGGGTCGGGCTCGTGCGGCTGCCACTGAGGGCAGCCGCTCCATCTTACTCTGGCTCCGCGCCCCGTCCTTGCGAGCGGAGCGAAGCGAGCCAGCGGCGCCACGATCTCAGAGGTCGCGCGTCCCTGGCTCGCTTCGCTGCGCTCGCGATGGGGCCGGGTGTCGAACCGCGCCGTGGAGAAGGCCGGAGGCTTGCATCACGTCACGCGGGCATCTGCGCCCGCCCATCCCTGGAGCCACCATGGCCTTCGCCTGCACCATCCCCGCGACACCCACGATCCAGCAGGACGACGCCACCGTGCGCATCACCCGGTGGGACTTCCCGCCGGGCGCGGTGACCGGCTGGCACGAGCACGGCTGGCCCTATTTCGTGGTGATGCTGGTGGACGGGATCCTGCGCGTCCACGACGGCGCGGATGTGAGCGAGACGGCGCTCGCGGCCGGCCAATCCTACACCCGCCCGGCCGGCATCCGGCACGACGTGATGAACGGGTCCGACCACGCGATCGCCTTCGTGGAGATCGAGGTGAAGCGCCCGGACGCGCTGGTGACCCTGCCGGGCACCTGAACGCGGAAGGGCCGGCCTCGCGGCCGGCCCTTCCGTCCAAGCCCAGAACGGCGATCAGCGCTGGACGACGACCCGCGTGCCGACCTTGGCGCGGGTGTACAGGTCCATGACGTCGTCGTTGGTCATGCGGATGCAGCCCGACGACACCGCCGTGCCGATCGTCTCCGGCTCGTTGGAGCCGTGGATCCGGTAGATCGAGCCGCCGAGATACATGGCGCGGGCGCCGAGCGGGTTCTCAAGACCGCCCTTCATGTAGCGCGGCAGGTCGGGCCGGCGCTTCAGCATGGTCGACGGCGGACGCCAATCCGGCCACTCGCGCTTCATCGTGATGGTCTGCACGCCGCCCCAGGTGAAGCCCGGCCGGCCGACGCCGACGCCGTAGCGCAGGGCCTGGCCGCCGCCCATCACGTAGTAGAGCCGCCGCTCGGCCGTGGAGACCACGATCGTGCCGGCGCCGTAGGGCCCGTTATACGCCACGACCTCGCGCGGGATCGCCGACATCTGCGGCACCGCGGCGTCGGCGCTCAGCGGGTCGGCGGCGTTGAGGGCGGCGTTGGCCACCGGCACCGCGACGGTCTCGACGGCCTGCGGGCGCACGCGCACGGTGAGCGCGTCGTTCAGCGGCTGGCGGGTCAGCGGGTCGATCTCGTAGGCCAGAGCCGGCGCGGCGCAGGCGGCCGCGCCGAAAAGCCCGATCAGGGCGGGAAGAAAACGACGCATCAAAGCCTCTCGGGGCAGGCGCGGAATATGGCGGGAACGCGGCGAATAACCGGCGCACGATGCCGTGCCGATCCTCGCCAAGGGGTAAACGCTCGCGCCTCAAATCCAAGCCTGAAACCGGTCCGGCCGGGCGGTTCCGCCCGCCCGTGACTCGATGGCAACACTGTGGCAGCTTGGCCGTAAGGCCCCGCGCGATCGCCTGGGATCCCGGCATCGACGGCGTGCCGCCGCGCCTCCCGCGCGTCCCGCCGGGGCCGGGCCCGCCTGCGGCGCCCCGAACGGTGCGGATCAGGCGCGCGCCACGTCGCCGGCCGGGCGGAGCGGGACCGGCGCGGCGGGCAGGCCGCGGAGCTGGGCGAGCTCGGCGAGTTCCGGCGCCTGCGCGGTGTCGTCGGCGTTCAGGAACAGGCCCCGCGCCCGGGCGGCGCGGCCGAGATCGGCCCGGCTGGTCCATACGCTCTGGGCCGGGCTCGTGAGGAGCGCCAGGGCCACCGGCGCCAGCCAGAGGGCGAGCCACGGGCTCCCGACCAGGACCAGGGCGAACACCATCAGCGCGCCGACCACCACGGCGTCGGCCTGGAGCCGGACGGCCTCCGCCCAGGACACCTGCCGGTCGTCGCGGTCCTGCGTCTCCCAGCGCACCACCCGGCCGAAGAAGGTCGACACCACGGCGCCGGCGGTGAACAGGGTCAGGACCGGCCACAGGACCACCCACACCGCCTGTTCCAGGGCCGCGCTGGCGAGCAGGGCCCGCGCGCCGCCGAAGGCCGCCCGGCGCTCCGCGGAGGCGAGGACGTGCCCGAGGCTCAGGAGCTTCGGCAGCGCCAGGACGGCGACGCTGAGGGCGGCGAGCGCGTGGGCGGCGGCGCCCTGCCCGGTCAGGCCGTAGGCCAGGAGGCCGAGTTCGCCGGTCCGGGCGGCCTGCCACGCGGCGAGGCCCAGGAAGGCGATCCAGAGCGGCAGCACCCCGTACGAGAGGATGCCGACGAGGAGGTGCCACCGGCTCGCCGCGTGCAGCCCCGCCCAGGGCAGCACCCGCAGGTGCTGGAGGTTGCCCTGGCACCAGCGGCGCTCGCGGCCGAGCAGGTCGACGAGGTTGGTGGGCATCTCCTCCCAGGTGCCGCCCATCTCGGGCAGCAGCCGCACCTCCCAGCCGGCGCGCACCATCAGCGCGCCCTCGACGATGTCGTGGCACAGGATCTCGCCGCCGAGCGGCTCCCGGCCCGGGAGCTTCGGGAGCTGCGCGTTCTCCGCGAAGGCCTCGACCCGCAGGATCGCGTTGTGGCCCCAGTAGCTGCCCTCCGGGCCCTGCCAGGTCTCCAGGCAGCGCAGGGCCAGCGGCGCGTAGAGGCGGACGGCGAATTGCTGGATGCGGGCGAAGAGCGTGTCCCGGCCGGCCGCGTACGACACGGTCTGGATCAGGCCGGTGCGGGGGCTCGCCTGCATCAGCCCGACGAGCCGGCCCATGGCCGCGCCGGTCATCAGGCTGTCGGCGTCCAGCACGATCATGAACGCGTACTCGCCGCCGTAGCTGCGGCAGAACTCGCCGATGTTGCCGGCCTTGCGGCCGACATTCTCGGTCCGGCGCCGGTAGCGGATCCGCGGCAGCGCCGGGTCGGACGCCGCCCAGGCCTGGATGCGGGCGTATTCGTGCTCCTCCACGGCGGCGATCGCGCCGTCGCGCGTGTCGGAGAGGACGAAGATGTCGATGCCCCGTGCCTCGGCGCGGGCGAGCGAGCGGGCCATCACCCGCAGGCGGGCGAAGACCGCGACCGCGTCCTCGGCGTGGATCGCCACCACGGCGGCGGTCCGTCCGGCCCCGGCCGGCACGGCGCCCGCCTGCTCGGAGCGGCGCTCCAGCGCGGATTTCGCCCGGTCGCCCAGGAGCGAAGCGACGAAGCCGTAGACGTACTGGCAGGCGACGAAGGCCTGCCAGCCCATCACGAGGCCGAACAGCACCAGGACCGCCCAGGCCAGCGGGCTGACGCCCGCCGGGTAGGCGAGCGCGGCGAGCCACGCGAGGCCGCCGGCGGTGGCGACGCTCGGGATGGTCAGGGCGAGGCGCCGGGCGCGCAGGGCGCCGCTCGGCGCGCCGGTCCAGACCTCGCGGCAGGATGCGCTCTCCGACGGATCGGGTATGGCGGGAGCCGCGTTCCGGTGCGACCGCTCGGCGGAGGAGGTGACGCGTGACGACATGGCGCGAGGAGCTCGACCGTGGAAGGCTGCCGGCCGCCCGGCCGTCCGGGGCCGGGAACCGATGACCGTGGATACCGATGTGCGGGGTGAGGATACGGAGCCGACCGGGCAGCCCAGGCCGCCGGAAGCCGAACGGATCAATCCCCCCTCCCGACGCCGCGTTCTTCGGACAGTCCTGGCAGCGGCTGCCGGCACGGTTCTACCTAGCGCGACTGATCTGAATGGGTCCAGAACGTGGGCGGGGCCGGCGCTTCCGCCGCAGGGCGACGCGATGACCTTCGAGACCCTCTCGGTCGAGGCGGCGCGGCGCGCCGCCGCGCCCTACGCCGCACCGCCCGAGGACCTGCCGCCGGCGCTCGCGGGCCTCGACTACGACGGCTACCGCGCGATCACCTTCCGGCCGGACGCGCGCCTGCGCCTCGGGGCGCATTTCAGCGCCCAGCTGTTCCACCGCGGCTTCCTGCAGCGCAAGCGCGTGGCGCTCCACCTCCAGCCGCTCCGCGGGCCCGCGCGCCCGATCCCCTACGACACGCAGCTGTTCGACCTGGGCACGCGGCTCGCCGGCCAGCGCTTCGCGCCGGATCTCGGCTTCGCGGGCTTCCGCCTGCACTACGCCTTCCCCGACACGCCGGCCTGGCGGCCGAAGGGCTTCCAGGAGGAGTTCCTCGTCTTCCTGGGCGCCTCCTATTTCCGACTGCGCGCGGCCAACCAGGAATACGGGCTCTCGGCCCGGGGCCTCGCCGTCGGGACCGGCGCGCCCGAGGGCGAGGAATTTCCCGATTTCGTCGCCCACTGGCTCTGCGAGCCGGAGGCGGAGGCGCGCACGCTCACGGTGCTCTCCCTCCTCGACAGCCCGAGCGTGGCCGGCGCCTACCGGTTCGAGATCGCGCCGGGCGATCCGGCCCGGATCGCCGTCACCGCGGCGCTCCACCCGCGCCGGGCGCTCCCGAAGCTCGGGCTGGCGCCGCTCACCAGCATGTTCCTCTTCGGCCAGAACGGGCCCGGGGCGTGGGGCGCGAAGCCCTTCGACGATTTCCGGCCGCAGGTGCACGATTCCGACGGCCTCTGCGTCGCGGCCGGGGCCGACCCGGCGCGGGTCGACCGGATCTGGCGGCCCCTGGTCAACGGGCGCGCGCAGCCGCAGATCTCCGCCTTCGCGGCCCGGCCGCTCGCCGGTTTCGGGCTGCTGCAGCGGGAGCGGGGCTTCGCGGCCTATCTCGACGTGGAGGCGCGCCACGAGGCGCGGCCGGGGCTGTGGGTGGCGCCGGATCCCGCCGGGGGCGCCTTCGCGGACGGCGCCGTGCAGCTCTTCGAGATCCCGTCGGGCGAGGAGTACATGGACAACATCGTGGCGGCCTTCGTGCCGGCGGCCCCGGCGCAGCCCGGCGCGCCGCTGCACGTCGCCTACGGCCTGACCACGGTGGGGGCGGAGCCCGTGCCGGCGATCCCGGAAGCCGCCCTCGCCCGGGTGACCTCGACGCGGTTCGGCTCGGCGGAGCGCCTGCGGCCGACCAACCCGCCGAGCCCGCAGCGGCGCCTCTGCGTGATCGACTTCGAGGGTCCGGGCCTGCCGAAGGGTCCCGACGACGCGGTCGCCGCTGAGGTCTCGGCCAGCGCCGGCACGATGCACGATCCGGTGGCCAATTTCGTGCCGCAGACCGGCGGCTGGCGGATCTACGTCGAGTGGCGCCCGCCGGAACCGCTGCCGCCGGGCGACGCCGTGCTGCGCGCCCGGCTGGTCCGCGGGAGCGTCCCCCTCAGCGAGACCTGGGACGCCGCCGTCTAGGTCAGGATCGGGCCGCCTCAGGCGGAGCGGCGCTCCTGCTCCAGGCGCCGGGCCAGGCGGGTGGCGCCGTAGACCTCGCTCAGGCGGCGGCGGGCCGCGGAGACCGGCGGGGCCTGCCGCTCGTCATGGGCGGCCGCGATGACGCGCAGGGCGGCGGCGACCGAACGCTCCAGGCGACGCTCGGCCTGGACGGACGCGTCCCGATGATTGTCCAGCATGTGATGATCCCTCGTGCTGCGCCGTCTCCGCCCTCTGGCGGGGCGGTATCCGGCGGCGCAGACAGATTTCACATCCGGCTTGACGGCATCAAGGCAGCTTGGCCGTAAGCCGCCGCGCGTCGTTACCGTAATTCCTCGTGCCACGTGCGGCCGTCGCGCTCGATCAGCGCGATGGCGGCGGTCGGGCCCCAGCTCCCGGCCGGGTAGGGCCGGGGCGCCTCGGGGCGGTCGGCCCAGGCCTTGAGCACGCCGTCCGCCCAGGCCCAGGCGGCCTCGACCTCGTCGCGGCGCATGAACAGCGTGGCGTTGCCGCGGACCACGTCCATCAGCAGGCGCTCGTAGGCGTCGGGGTAGCGCTGCTTGAAGGTCTCCTCGAAGGAGATGTCGAGGTCGGTCGGGCGCAGGCGCAGGCCGCCGGGCCCCGGATCCTTGGTCATCACCTCGAGCTTCATGCCCTCCTGCGGCTGCAGGCGGATGACGAGGCGGTTCGGCTCCCGGCCGAAGGCCTCCTCGGGGAAGATCGAGAAGGGCGAGGCGCGGAACTGCACCACGATCTCGGAGAGCTTCTGGGGCAGGCGCTTGCCGGTGCGCAGGTAGAACGGCACGCCGGCCCAGCGCCCGGACTGGATCTCGACCTTCATGGCCACGAAGGTCTCGGTCCGGCTCTCGTGGCCGAGCTCGGCGAGGTAGCCCTCCACGGGCTTGCCGTCGACGGCGCCCGCCACGTACTGGCCGCGCACCGTGACGCTCTGGATGTCGTGCGTGGTGATGGGCTTGAGGGCGCGGAGCACCTTCAGCTTCTCGTCGCGGACCGAGTTCGCCTCGAGATTGAGCGGGCTCTCCATGGCGGTGAGGCAGAGGAGCTGCAGGATATGGTTCTGCAGCATGTCGCGCATCGCGCCCGACGTGTCGTAGTAGCCGGCCCGGCCCTCGACCCCCACCGTCTCGGCGACCGTGATCTGGACGTGGTCGATCACGTCCGAGGTCCAGAGCCGCTCGAAGATCGTGTTGGCGAAGCGGAGCGAGAGCAGGTTCTGGACCGTCTCCTTGCCGAGATAGTGGTCGATCCGGAAGATCTGTGATTCGGGGAAGACCTCGCCGACCGCGTCGTTGATCGCGCGGGCCGATTTCAGGTCCTTGCCGATCGGCTTCTCCAGCACGACGCGGGACTTCTCGCCGACGAGCCCGTGGGCGGCGAGGTTGCGGCAGATCGAGCCGTAGAGGTCGGGCGAGGTGGCGAGGTAGTAGGGCCGGACTTGGTCGGGCCGCTCGTCGAGCTTGGCGACGAGATCGGTCCAGCCGCTGTCGCCGGCGCCGTCGACCGCGACGTAGTCCACATGGTCGAGGAACCGCTCGAGCGCGTCCTCGGCCAGGTCGGTGGCGGGCACGAAGCGCTTGAGGGCGTCGCGGGCGTGCTCGTGGAACGCGTCGAGGGACAGTTCCGAGCGCGAGGCGCCGATGATCCGGCTGGTCTCGGGAATCTGGCCGTCGCGGAACCGGTAGAACAGCGCCGGCAGCAGCTTCCGCGCGGTCAGATCGCCGGTCGCGCCGAACACGACGCAGTCGAAGGAAGCGACGGGGATGATCGTGGCCAAGGGCGGCTCCCGGGTGTCGTGCGCTGGTCTCGTGCGGCGGCTGCGTCGCACTGACCTAACCCGTGTGCAAGGGCTTCGCCAGACGAGGGGCGCAGGCCAGCGCTGCCCGGGCCAGGGCACGGCCGCGGCAGGTCCGGGCAAGTCCACGCTGCCACGCTCCGTCCTTGCGAGCGCGGCGAAGCAACCCAGGGCCGCGCGCCGGCGCGGAAGGGCAGCCCGCTGCGCGAGCCGGCCGTCTACATCAGGGCGAGCCGCCGCAACGGCACGCTCTACACGGGCGTGACATCCAACCTCGCCCGGCGGCTCTACGCGCACCGGGAGGCGCTGCTTCCCGGTTTCACGAGCCGTTACGCTTGCAAGCGCCTGGTCTGGTATGAGCGCTATCCCGCGATGAATGGGGCCGTCGCCCGCGAGAAGCAGATCAAAGCGGGCTCACGGAAGAAGAAGCTCGCGCTGATCGAGGCGATGAATCCCGATTGGAACGACCTGTATCCCGATCTCGCGTGAACAGGTCCGGCGTCGCGGCTCCCTGGATTGCTTCGCTGCGCTCGCAAAGACGGTGAACGCGGCAGCCCGCGCGCAGCCACGCGACGAGTCTCGCTCCTCCGTCATCACGAGCGAAGCGAAGTGACCCAGGGCAGCGCGAGGCCGCTCGGGTCAGCCCTCCATGGACCGCTTGAACGCCTCGGCGTAGTCCGGGTGCCAGCGCGACAGGGCGGGCCGGTTCTCGACGATGTCGCCGGCCGCCCAGGCGATCCGCTTCGCATCCTGGGCGCGGGTGGTCTCGTTGTCGGGGCAGAGGATGTAGAAGTCGCCGGCCGCGAGCCGCTCCAGCATGAACGCCACGGTCTCGTCGGGCGTCCAGGCGCCGGCCGGCTTCTCGGTGACGCCGCGGGCCTTGGTGAGCCCGGTATAGACGAAGCCGGGGATCAGCAGGTGGGCGGTGGTGTGGCAGCCCTCCCGGTTGCGCAACTCGTGGGCGAGCGCCTCGGTGAGAGCCTTCACCCCCGCCTTCGAGACGTTGTAGGGCGCGTTGCCCGGCGGCGTGGTGATGCCCTGCTTCGAGCCGGTGACGATGATCGCCCCGGGCTTGCCGCCCTCGATCATGCCGGGCGCGAAGGCGTGGATGCCGTTGACCACGCCGCCGAGGTTGGTGCCCAGGATCCGCGCCCAGGTGTCGGCGTCGGAGAACAGCTTTCCGCCGGCCTCGATCCCGGCATTCAGCATCACCAGGGCGGGCGGTCCGGCCTTGGCGACGGCGGCCGCCAGGGCCTCCACGGCGCCCCGGTCCGACACGTCGGTGGGTACGGCGCGCACCTCGACGGCGGCGAGTTCGGCGACGGCGGCCCGGGCCGCGTCCAGGGCCGGCCCCGGCAGGTCGGCGAGCCAGACATTCATGCCGGCCCGCGCGAAGGCCTGCGCGGCGGCGAGCCCGATGCCGCTCGCGGCTCCGGTGACGACCGCGCTGCGACCGGGGCTGATCGCGGGGTGCTGGCTCATGACGGATCCTCGGCTGACTGGCGCCCTTCAGATGGGGCAACCCGACAGGAAGGCGAGTTGGCGGCCGGATCGCGCGCGCCGGCAGACTCAGCGGATCGCCGCCGCGGCGGATTCTGTTAGGGTCGCCGGATCCCCTCGGACCGAAGCGCCCGGATGCCCCCTCCCCCGAGCCGCCGCACGATCCTCGCCGGTGCGGCCTCCCTCGGCCTCGCCACGGCGGCGCGTGCGGCCGTCCCTTCAGGGTTCGGCCCCCTCGGGCGTCCGTCCTGGTCGGGCGACAGCCTCCAGGCGGCCGCGGCCGCCAAGGGTCTTCTCTACGGCTGCGAGGTGCCGTTCCACCGCTTCGACGCGACGCCCGCCTACCGGCAGGCGGTGGCGCGGGAATGCGGCATCCTCGTCTGCGGCACCGAGATGAAGATGGAGGAGGTCCTGCCGGCCCCCGGCAGGACCGACTTCGCCCGCGGCGACGCCATCCTGCGCTTCGCCAGGGGGAACGGCCAGCGCATGCGCGGCCACACGCTCGTCTGGCACGCGGCGCTGCCGCCCTGGGTCGGGCCGCTCCTCGGCCGGGCGAGCGCCGTCCAGGCCGAGGATTTCATGCGGCGCTGGATCGAGACGGTGGCGGGCCATTACCGCGGCCAGATCGTCGCCTGGGACGTGGTCAACGAGATCCTCGGCAACGAGGCCGACCCAGACCGCGGCGGCGGCCTGCGCGACTCGCCCTGGCTCGCCTCCATCGGCCCCGGCTACGTCGACCTCGCCTTCCGGATCCTGCACGAGACCGATCCGGCCGCCGCCGGCACGTGGAACGAGGACGCGGTGGAGCAGGGCGTGCCCTGGATGGAGGCCAAGCGCACCAAGGTCCTGCGCCGCCTGGAGGCGATGCGGTCCCGGGGCGTGCCGATCCGGCGCTTCGGGCTGCAATCGCACCTCACCAGCACGATCCCGATCGACCAGGGCCAGCTGCGGCGCTTCCTGCGGGAGATCGGCCAGATGGGGCTCGGGATCGAGATCACCGAGCTCGACATCGACGACCGCGCCTTCCCGTCCGACGTCGCGACCCGCGACCGGAGGGTGGCCGACTACGCCCGGCGCTACCTCGACGTGGTGCTGGACGAGCCCGCCTGCCTCGACGTCCTGACCTGGGACATCTACGACCCGGACACGTGGCTGAACGACCACCCCTACCGCAAGCGGCCCGACGGCCTGCCGCAGCGGGCGCTGCCGCTCGACGCGCAGTTCCGGCGCAAGCCCCTGTGGCACGCCATCAAGGCGGCCTTCGAGGCCGCGCCCGATCACAGGGCCGCCCGCGAGAAGCTCAGGCGGGCGTGACGCCGGCCCGGCGGCCGTCCTCGGCCAGGCTCGGCTCCGGCGGCCGGTCCGCCAGGAGGCGGCGGCGGAGGCGCGCGCAGGGGCGCTCGACGAGGCCGTACATGCCCCAGCACCACAGCAGGGTCACCGGGAAGGCCGCCAGCATCAGGCCGACGCCGTGCAGCCCGGGCCGCAGGTGCAGCACCAGGGCCACCACGGTCATGTGCGCGAGGTAGAAGCTGTAGGACCAGAGCCCGAGCCGGCGCATCGGCCGGCTGGCCAGCAGCCGCACCAGAGGTCCCTCGCCGTGCAGCAGGTACGCGAAGGGCACGAACAGGGCGGCGCTCTGGAGCGTGTAGCGCAGGCTCTCCCGGAAGGCGGGATCGCGGACCGCCAGGGTCCCGAGGATCACCGCGAGGCTCGCCGCCACGTGCCAGGGCGCGGGGCGCCACGCCCGGTCGGCCGGGACCACCGGGTTGTTCCACAGCCCGAGGCAGCACCCGAACAGGATCGCGTCGATCCGGGTGTGGGTCCAGCTGTAGTTCAGGCTGTAATCCGGCAGCCGCCAGACGTTGACGCACCGGATCGCCAGGACCGCCGCGCAGAGCCCCAGGCAGGCCAGGGCCGCGCGGCGCGGCCGCAGGCGCCCGAGCCAGAGCAGGAAGACCAGCGGGAAGACGAGGTAGAAATGCTCCTCGATGGCGAGGCTCCAGAGCGGCACCGGCAGCACCGCCTCGGTGCCGAACAGGCCGGGATAGTTCGTCAGGAAGGTCGCCTGCCCGAGGACCGCCGCCGGCGCGACCGGCATCCAGTCGAGCCACCCCGCCGCGTACAGCGCGCCGGAGGCGAGCAGGGTCAGGTACATGGGCGGCAGGATGCGCAGGCTCCGCCGGAGGTAGAAGGCCGGAAGCGACACCGTCCCGGTCCGCGCCCGCTCGATCCGCAGGAGCGTGGTGATCAGGTAGCCGCTGAGGAAGAAGAAGACGGTCACGCCGAAGCCGCCCGGCACCACGTGCCCGTAGCCGCAATGGGCCGCGAACACGATCAGGATGGCGAGCGCCCGCACCCCGTCGAGCTGGGGCAGGTAGGGCATCGATGCGGGAGGCGGGTCTCCGGGATGCGGCATGCTGGGGACCGATCTCCTGTCTGGGCCTGGGCAACCGTGGCCAACCGGCCATGCGGTGTCCGATGGAACGCTTCGATTGCGGTGTCCCACGCCGTCATCACGAGCGGAGCGAAGTGACCCAGGGCAGGGCGACCTCGGAGTCCTTGGCGTGATCCTGGGTTGCCTCGCTCCGCTCGCAACGACGCGTGTGCCGAAGCCAGCAACTCATAAAATGTATAAGCGCGACCTTCACGCCGACCGACATCCGCGAAGCCACGCGCGGCTGGATCACGTGCGGGATCGTGAATCCCGATCTCGGACCGCTCTCGGGGTCGGAGGAGATTGGTAACCACGCCGGCCCATCATCCGGCCCGGTCGCGCCGCCTGAGCGCGTCGGGAGTGTTGCGTATGGTCCCGGTCCAGCCCCGCCGTCACACCCACCCGCGCGCCGCGCTGAGTGCCGGCCTCTCCCTGCTGGCCCTGCTCGGAGCGCCGGGCGCCGCCCTGGCCCTCTCCTACCTCATCGTTTCCCACAATCTGGCAGTGATCGACTACATGGCGGACACGATCAGCGTGATGTGCCGGGGCCGCATGCCGGTCGCCGTTCCGCCCGCCGCCGCGGGCGAGACCGCGAAGGGCCAGGAGCTCCGGGCACCGGAGGCGAAGGGTGAGGCGAAGGGAGCGGCCCGCAAGGCGGCAGACGCCAAGCGGGCCGAGACCAGACCCGCCGACGCCAGGCCGGCCGACACCAAGCCGGTCGAGACCCGGGCAACCGAGGCCGCGCCCGAGCCCGTCACGGCCCAGGGTAAGGCGCAGGATGCCAGGGCCCAGGACGGGAAGGCGCAGGACACCAAGCCGTCGGAGGCCAAGCCGTCGGAGGCCAAGTCCCAGCAGGCGACGCCCCAGGAGGCGGCCAAGAAATCCCGCGAGCCGGCGCCGCTGGTCTACGCCAAGGTCTCCACCGACCCGAACCCGACGCTGACCGCCCGGACGTTCCTCGACACGCTCCGGGCGGCAGAGCGCTACGCGGCCTTCGCGGAGGCCGGCGGCTGGGAGCGGCTGCCCGAGGATCTCGCGCGCCTCAAGCCCGGCGAGCGCCACCCGGCGATCCCCGCCCTGCGCCACCACCTGACCCTCACCGGCGACCTGCCGGCGGACGCGCCGCCGAACGACCGCCTCGACCCGCCCCTGGTGGCGGCGATCGCGGCTTTCCAGGCCCGTCACGGCCTGCCCGACAGCGGGATACTTGGCCGGCTCACCATCAACGCGCTCAACGTGCCGGCCCCGGTGCGCCAGCGGCAGCTCGCCGCCTCCGCGGCCCGGTTGATGGGCTCGAAATTCCCGTTCGGCGAGCGCTACGTCGTGGTCAACATCCCGTCCGCCGCCGTGGAGGCGGTGGAGAACGGCGCCGTCGCGCGCCGCTACGTCGCGGTGGTCGGCTCGCCCGACAAGGCGACACCGCCGGTGAAGACGCGGATCACCGACATCAACTTCAACCCGACCTGGACCGTCCCGGCCTCGGTGGTGAAGAACGAGATCATCCCGCAGATGCGGAAGAATCCGGGCTACCTCGCCAAGAACCACATCCGGATCCTCGGGCCCTCCGGCGAGGTCGACCCGACGCGGATCGACTGGGCCGGCGAGAAGGCGGTCAACTACACGTTGCGCCAGGATTCCGGCTTCGACAATTCGCTGGGCCAGGTGCGGATCGACATGCCGAACCGCTTTGCCGTCTACATGCATGATACGCCGGCGAAGTCGCTCTTCGCCGCGAGCGTGCGCTTCCACAGCCACGGCTGCGTCCGGGTCGGTCAGGTGAAGGAACTCGTCGGTTGGCTGCTGCAGGGCACCGACGGCCCGAACGGGCCGGGCACGAGCTGGGGCCCGATCGAGATCGAGACCGGCATCGCCGACGGCGAGCGCCGCGACATCAAGCTCACCAAGCCGATCCCGGTGACCTTCGTGTATCTCACCGGCTTCGCCACGCCGGACGGGAAGGCGCATTTCCGCGACGACATCTACAACCTCGACACGCCGGCTCCGGAGCCGGCCGCGACCGGCGCGCTCCCGCCCGCGGCTCCGGCCGGGGCCGACGCGGTCGCCGCGAGGCNGCCACGCCGGCCGCCCCCCGGACGAGCACGGAACGCGACGCGAAGCCGGCGCCCGATCGGGCGGCGGCGGCCAAGCCCGCCGCGGTCAAGGCCGTCCCGACGAAGCCCGCGCCGGCCCAGCCAGCGGCCGAGCGCCACAGTTTGGAATCCGTCGAACCTACCCGCTAAGCCCAACCCAGCCATGCGCTTCTCGGAATGCCGGAACCTCGCGGCAAGCCGGTCATTGGCTCGCTGAACGCGCCTCCGCCCTCTCCTCGTCGAGAGCGAGCGGCGCGCGGAGCCACAGAATCGGACCGGAGACGACCATGGCCAAGGCCAAGCCGAGCAGCCGCATCGAGAGCGCGCGCCTGAACACCCCGACCGACCTCGATCCGAGCGATGTCCGGACGATCGCCGAAGGCCTGACGATCCTCAGCTCGGACCTGTTCGCGCTCTACATCAAGACCAAGAACTTCCACTGGCACATGAGCGGACCCCATTTCCGCGACTACCACCTCCTGCTGGACGAGCAGTCGGCCCAGATCTTCGAGATCATCGACGCGGTGAACGAGCGCGCCCGGAAGATCGGCGGCACGGTGCTGCGCTCGCTCGGCCAGGCCAGGAGCCTGACCCGCGTGGCCGACAACGACGCCGAGTACGTCTCGCCCCTCGACATGCTCAAGGAGCTGCGCGACGACAACAAGGCCCTCACCGCCAACATGCGCACGCTCCACGGCGTCACCGACGAGGCCGGCGACGTGGCGACCACCTCGCAGCTCGAGGAGTGGATCGACCAGTCCGAGGAGCGGACGTGGTTCCTCTACGAGACCACCCGCGACGCGACCGACAGCGGCCACTGAGCCGCGCCGCCCGGCCCCAGCGCAGCCGGCGCCGGCCTCGTCGCGCCGCCGCTAGCCGGCGGCGAGATCGAGGTGGACCTTCACGAGGCCCGGATCGTCGGGGTCGCGCCCCTGCGCGAAGCCGAGGCGGCGGCAGACCGCCAGCATCGGCCGGTTCTCGGCCAGCACCGTGCCCTCGACCCGCCCGATCCCTTCGGACCGTGCCCAGTCGATCATGAGGCGCATCAGCGCGAAGGCGAGGCCGGTCCCCCGGGCGTCGCGGCCCACCGCGATCGCGTACTCGCCGCTCTCGTGGTTGGCGTCGGCGTGGAGCCGGACCGCGCCGAGCATGCGCTCGGCGCCCCCCGGCTCGATCTCCGTGGCCACGAACGCGATGGCGCGGGCGTAGTCGAGCTGCGTCAGGCGCGCCAGGAAGGCGTGGCTGAACTCGCGCACCGGGCCGAAGAACCGCAGCCGCAGATCCTCCGGGTCGAGCCCCTTGAAGAAGGTCAGGAACAGGCCCTCGTCCTCCGGGCGCACCGGCCGCACCCGCACGGTCCGATCCTTGAGGTTGAGCGTCCGGACCCACTCGGTCGGATAGGGCCGGATCGCGAAGCGCGGGTGGCCGCGGCCCTGAGCGCCGCGCTCGGCGCGCCAGATCCGGACCCGGGCGTCCAGGGCCAGCACGCCGGTCTCGTCGGCCAGAAGCGGGTTGATGTCGAGTTCGCGGACCTGCGGCAGGTCCGCGGCGAGCTGGGACAGCTTCACCAGCGTCAGCGCGACCGCCCCGAGATCGGCCGCGGGCACGTCGCGGTAGGCTTCGAGGCGCCGCGCCACCCGGGTGCGGGCGATGAGATCGCGCGCCAGGGTCAGGTCCAGCGGCGGCAGGCCGAGGGCCCGGTCGTCGATCACCTCCACGGCGGTGCCGCCCCGGCCGAAGACCACCACGGGGCCGAACACCGCGTCCTCGGCGAGGCCGGCAATCAGCTCCCGGCGCTGGCCGCGGCGGACCATCGGCTGCACGGCGAAGCCGGTGACGCGGGCGTCGGGCCGCTCCCGGCGGGCGCGGGCCAGGATGCTGCGGGCGGCCTCCGCGACGTCGGCCTCGCTGGTCAGGTCGAGATGGACGCCGCCGATGTCGGACTTGTGAACGATGTCCGGTGAGACGACCTTCAGCGCCACCGTCCCGCCCGCCGCGATGATCGGCCACGCGGCCGCTGCGGCCGCGTCCGTGTCGGGGGCGAGCGTGATCGGCACGGTCGGAATCCCGTAGGCCTCCAGGAGGCCGTTCACCGCCACCGGGTCGAGCCAGGCGGCGCCCTGGCGCAGGGCACCGGCGACGATCGAGCGCGCCCGCGCCGTGTCGGGCGAGAAATCCCGCGGCAGCGAGTCCGGCGTGCGCATGAGGTCGTCCTGCGCCTCGCGGTAGCGCACGAGGTGCAGGAAACCCTCGATCGCCTCGGAATCGGTGGTGAAATGCGGGATCCCGGCCTGCGCGAAGGGCTCGCGCGCCGCCTCCGCGTCGCCCAGCGTGACCGCGAAGACCGGCTTCTTGCGGGTCTGGCCGGCGCGGGCAGCCTTGACCGTCGCGGCGACGGCCTCGGCCACGGCGCCCGCCTCCGAGCGGACGGTGGGCACGTGGATCGCCAGCACGGCGTCGCTCGACCGGTCCGTCAGCAGCGGCGCCAGCGCGGCCGCGAAGGCCGGCCCGGCGGCCTCGATGCCGAGGTCGAGGGGGTTGCCCGGCGCGCGGCCCTCGGCCTCTGCGGGCGCCGCCAGGGTCCCGGCCCGCTCGATCAGCCGGTCCGCGGCGAGGAGACCGATGCCGCGGCCGTTCGACACGATCGCCAGCCTGTGGCCGGGGAACGGCCGCTGGCGCCCGAGGGTCTCGACCGCGGAGAACATGGCGTCCAGGTCCGGAACGGCCAGCAGGCCGGCCCGCCGGAACGCCGCGGCGTAGACCGCGTCCGGACGGGCCAGGGCGCCGGTATGGGTGACGGCGGCGCGCGTGTCCGGACGGTGGCGGCCGGCGCGCAGGACCACGACCGGCTTGGCCCGGGCGGCGGCGCGGGCGGCCGACATGAAGCGGCGGGCATCCGCGACCCGGTCGAGGCAGAGCAGGATCGCGCGGGTGCGGTAATCGGCGGCGAAGTGGTCGAGGCAGTCGGCCACGCCGATGTCGAGGACGCTGCCCAGCGACAGCACTGCCGAGAAGCCCGTGCCGTGGCGCGCGCCCCAGGCGACGATGGCGGCCGCGACCGTGCCGGATTGGGAGACCAGGGCGAGGTCGCCGGCCTCGGGCGCGTGGGCGAACAGGCTGGCATTGAGCTTGGCGCCCGGGACCGCGAGGCCGGCGCTGTCGGGCCCGAGCAGGCGCAGGCCGTGCGCGCGCGCGATCCTGTGGGCGACCGGGCCGGGATCGTCCGGCCCGGAGCCGAGCCGCGCCGTGAGGATCACCGCCGCCCCGGCGCCGATCGCGGCGGCCTGCGCGACGACCTCGGGCACGCTCGGCGGCGGCACCGCGATCAGGACGAGATCGGGGGCGGCGGGCAGATCCGCGACCCGCGGCACGCAGGGGAGCCCCTCGACGGCCACCTGATCGGGCTGGACCGGCATGATCGCGCCGGGAAAGCCCGCGGCGCGCAGGCTGTCGAGCACGCTGCGCCCCAGCGAGCCCGGACGCGCCACCGCCCCCACCAGGGCGATGGAGCGGGGCGCCAGCAGCTTGTCGAACCGGTAGGTGCTCACGACCGGCGGCTCACGGCGCCGCCGTCACGGGATGAGGTCCCGCAAGCCGTTCCTGGCGGCACGCATCTGGTCCCCTCGCTCACGTTCGACCGGGCGAGGCGTCCGGGCGCTCGCCGCCCTCCCAGATGGCGCGATCCGGCGCGCCTGCAACGCCCGGTCGGCCGGCGCCGGCCGGAAATTGCATGGTCGACGCGGCCTCGCCCTCCAGACCTCCTTTTGTCCAATATCGAGCGCCATTTATCCACTCTAAGACGGCACTTGTGGGCGTGTGTAGATTGGTCTTGCTATTAAATTCACGCCACCATAGTAACTGCCCCTTAACTACCCTGTATCGGGTCGAGCAGAAACAGGTTCCGGTCGGCGCCGGTGGTCGGTGGCCGGCTGGGATCGAGTGGAGGTTATGGGATGGACGCCACGGGTGAAGGGCAACCGGACTATCTCGCGCTGTCCGTCGACATCGTGTCGGCCTTCGTGAGCAACAATCCGGTCCCCGCGCCGGACCTGCCCGGCCTCATCGCGGCGATCCACGCGACGTTGCACGGGCTCGGCGAGCCGGCCGCCCCGCCGGCGGAGGAGTTGCGGCCGGCCGTGCCGGTCCGGCGCTCGGTCCAGCCCGACTTCATCGTCTGCCTGGAGGACGGCAAGAAGTTCAAGTCGCTGAAGCGCCACCTGCGGACGCACTACAACCTGACGCCCGAGGAGTACCGGGCGAAATGGAGCCTCCCGCCCGACTACCCGATGGTGGCGCCGAACTACGCGGCGGCGCGGTCCAGCCTCGCCAAGAGCATGGGCCTCGGCCACCAGCGCCGGAAGGGCTGACGGCGCGGCGCCCTCATCCGCGTCCGCGTCCACAGCTTTCGGATCCGGGTTAGGCATCGGGCAAGCCGCGCTTGCGAGGGTCAGGGGCCCGTCAGCGCCGCAGAGACCCGATGCCCGGCAAGCCCAGCCTCGTCGCCCGCCTGTTCTGGACGGCCGTGATCGGCCTCCCGTTCGGGCTCTGGTACGGCCGGCCGGCCCTGGCCGCGACGGGCCTCGCCCTCGTGCTGGTCCTGCTGCGGCATCTCGGGCGCCCGCGCCGGTTCCGGGCCCGGGTGCGGCGGATCGCCCGGGCGCATGCCGAGACGCTGGCGCTGCGGCGGCGCCAGGAGAGCTACTGCGACCCCTACGGCAACTGGATCGAGGACGGCTGGCTGCGGGAGCGGGACTACTTCCTCGACCGGACCGTCCTGCCGCAGCTCGGCCCCCGCTTCGCCGACCTCGCCGAGTCGGAGCACGAGCGGATGCTGGCGATCGTCGAGGCCGAGGCGGCCGCCGTCGCGCTCCCGGAGGAGGACGAGGCGCCCGGGGACGGGCTCGACTACGAGCGCTACTGCGCCGAGCGCCTCGTCCGGGCCGGCTGGCGGGCGCACCGGACACCGGCGAGCGGCGACCAGGGCGCCGATATCGTGGCGGTGCGGGACGGGCTGCGCCTCGTGGTCCAGTGCAAGCGGCTGAGCAAGCCGGTCGGCAATGCCGCCGTGCAGGAAGCGGCCGCGGCTTTGCGCTACTGGGACGGGGACCGGGCCGCCGTGGTGTCGAATGCCGGCTTCACGCCGGCGGCGCGCCGGCTCGCCACGGCCACCGGCGTGCTCCTCCTGCACCACGACGCCCTCGAGGCGATCGACCTCGCGGAGGCGTGACGGCGCTCAGGCGAGCGGCCCCGGGATGGCGATCTCCGCTTCGCTGAGCAGGCGCGCCTCGTGACGGCGCACGAACAGCCACAGGGCCAGGCCGCCGAACACTACCAGCGCCAGCAGGGTCAGGCCCACCGGACCGACGATGTGCTCGATCTGGCGCCCGCAATAATACGAGCCGATGCCCATGCTGCCGGCCCAGACGATGCCGCCGAGGGCGTTAAAGGCGAAGAACCGGCGCGCGTCCAGCCGGTTCACCCCGGCGAGCAAGGCCGCGTAGGCGCGCAGCATCGCGGTGAAGCGGCCGAAGAACACGATCTTCCCGCCGTGCTGGCGGAACAGGTACTGGCCGAGCTTGAGCCGCCCGTGATCGAGGGCGATGAGGTGGCCGTAGCGCAGGAGCAGCGGCATGCCCCAGCGCCGCCCCGCCCAGTAGCCGACATTGTCGCCGAGGATCGCCGCCCCCGCCGCCGCCGCGATGACCAGGCCGATATTCAGGTTCCCGGTGCTGCCGGCGTAGACGGCGGCCGAGATCAGCACCGTCTCGCCGGGGCACGGCACGCCGGCGCTCTCGAGGGTGATGATCACGAAGATCGCGATGTAACCGTAATTCGCGATCAGCTCGGCGATGGGCAGGTCGTTCAGGAAGGCCATGCGGTCCTCGGGCCGGTCTCCGGGCAAAGCCCGGCGACTCAAGCGGACGGAACGTGGCCTTAAGAGGGCCGACCTGCGGCGCGGTCAGAGGACCTTCAGCAGGGCCTCGGCGCCCGAGGCCTCCGCCTTCGAGGGGGTCTCCTCGACGTTGAGGATCCGGACGACGCCGTCCTCGACCACCATCGAGTAGCGCTTCGAGCGCATCCCGAGACCGAAGCCGGTGCCGTCCATCTCCAGGCCGATGGCCTTGGCGAAATCGGCGTTGCCGTCGGCGAGGAATTCCAGCCCCTCCGCGCCGCTCGCCTTCGACCACGCGTCGAGCACGAACACGTCGTTGACGCTCGTCACCGCGATGGCGTCGATGCCCCGTCCGAGGATCTCGGCCCTGTGGGCGACGAAGCCCGGCAGGTGGTTGCGGTGGCAGCTGGGGGTGAACGCGCCCGGCACGCCGATCAGGACCACGCGCCGGCCCTTGAACACGTCGTCGGTGGTGCGCGCGATCGGGCCCTCGGGGCCGATCACCCGGAAGGTGGCCTGGGGCAGGTGGTCGCCGACCTGGATCATCGCGGGTCCCTCGTTGTCGCGCGCTGGGATGGCGCGCGTGAGCAGCGCGCCTGACCTAGCGTGGCAGGGGGTGCCTGTCGAGGATCGGGCGCGGCCTGCGGCTCACGGTCCGAGAAGCCCGACGCAGGCGGCCCCGGCGCCGAACAGCGCGGCCCCGGCCGTCATGCCCGACGGCGCCACCTGCCGGGGCGCGAGGCTCCGATCCCGGCCGATCTTGGCGGCCTCGGCCGCGAGCCTGGTCTGCTTGACGGCCGACTTCGAAGCCCCGGCCGTCATCTTGAACTGCCCGGCCGCCAGCTCGGTCTGCTCCGCGGCCAGTCCCGACTGCTCGGCGATCCGCTTGTGCTGCTCGGCGACGAACTTCCGCGTCTCCTCGTGCGCGCGCTCGATCCGGGCGCGCTGCTCCTCCGTGCCGAACGCGGTCGGAGAGGCGGAGCCAGCCATGATGGTCGAGGTCTCGAACGTGGCCGGACCGACCGCGTCGCGTGCCGGCCGGGACATTCCGCGGCGCGCATGCGGCCCGCACAAGCTTGGGGGAGGCTGGCTGCGTCCCTTTTGCCCGCTGGACAACGGAGGGGCGCGGCGTAGCATGGACGCATGGCGCATCCTCCGCACCGCAGGCCTGATCCCATGTCGGCAGCCTCGCCGCAGGCCGGGAAGGCCGCGTCGCCGCTCCGGACGGAGCTGTCGGGCCCGAACTTCCTCGACGGGCAGTTCCTCGTCGCCATGCCCGGCATGGCCGACGAGCGCTTCGCCCGCTCGGTGATCTACGTCTGCGCCCATTCCGCCGACGGGGCCATGGGCATCATCGTCAACAAGGCGGCGGCCGACATCAGCATGCCGGACCTCCTGGTCCAGCTCGACGTCGCGCCCGAGGCGGACGCGATCCGCCTGCGCGAGCGGGTCGGCCACATGCCGGTCCTGATGGGCGGCCCGGTGGAGGGGCGGCGCGGCTTCGTGCTGCACAGCGACGATTTCCACATCCAGCAATCGACGCTGATCATCGACGACGGCATCTGCCTGACCGCGACCGTGGAGATCCTCCGCGCCATCGCGAGCGGCGACGGCCCGGCCAGCGCCGTGCTGGCGCTCGGCTACGCCGGCTGGCAGGCGGGGCAGCTGGAGAGCGAGATCATGGCCAACGGCTGGCTCAACTGCCCGGCCGATCCGGCCCTGATCTTCAACGCCGACCTCGACGCCAAGTACGACCTCGCCCTGCGGGCGAACGGCATCGACCCGGCGATGCTGTCGATGACCGCCGGCCGGGCCTGACCCGGCCGCACGCCCCGGAGCCTCGGAGCCGCGGCCCCAGGCTGCCTCGCCGCGCGACGACGCGACGGCCGCGCCGTCACGGCCGGCGCTCCTGCACGGGCCTCTACTCGGGCAGCGCGTCGCCGCCGCCGACCGCGTCCGGGTTCATGCCCTCGATGGCCGGCTTGGGACGCGGCCGGCGGGGCGCCACGGCGGCGGTGGGCGTCGCCGTGTTGGCGCCCAGCCGGGTGGCCAGGGCCAGGGCGCGGTTCTCGGTCACCCGCAGATGGCAGAACCCGTGCGTGCCCTCGCGCGCGTAGGTGCGGCAGAGCTGCTCGCGGTCCGACGAGAAGGCCGCCTGCTCGCTGACGATCGGCCGCACGTCCTCGCGCCGGGCCCGCTGAGTCATCAGCTTGTAATTGTCCCGGACCGCCTTGTCGGCCACGCCGCGGGCCGTGTCGAACTCGCCGGCCCGCGGGATCAGGGTGGCGGCGCCCGGTCCCCAGAGGCCGACCGGCGTGGTCGCGCAATCGGCGGCCGAGAAGGTGCAGACCGGGCCCGACCCCAGGCTCGAGACCAGGACGCCGCCGTCCGTCACGTCGAAGCGCAGCGGGCACTCGGCCCCGGCGGCCTCGAAGCGCGGCACGCCCTCGGGCTTGCCCTCGGCGGTGAGCGTCACCGGATTGCCGCCCGCGAGCGGCACCGTGCACGATTCCGCCGGCTGCGAGATCTTGGTCCCGGGCAGCTTGATCCGCGCCGTGACGGCGGTGCCGGAGCGCTCCAGCTTCAGGGATCCGGACAGGCCGTTGAGCTGCAGCTCCTGGCCGATCACGCCGTCCTCGGAGGGCGTCCTCAGCACGACCGGGCGGGCCGGCGCCGGGGCCGGCCGGGGCGCCTCGGGGGCCGCGGGCGGGCCCGGCTCGCCCGGTGCCGCCGGCGCGGGTGCCGGTTCCGGCAGGCCGCGCGGCGGCGTCNCGATCACGCCGTCCTCGGAGGGCGTCCTCAGCACGACCGGGCGGGCCGGCGCGGGGGCCGGCCGGGGCGCCTCGGGGGCCGCGGGCGGGCCCGGCTCGCCCGGTGCCGCCGGCGCGGGTGCCGGTTCCGGCAGGCCGCGCGGCGGCGTCGGCGGCCGCTCCGGCCTGATGCCGAACAGGCGCTCGAAGAAGTTCTGGGCCCGCGCCGGGGGGGCGGCGAGCATCCCGGGCGCCGCGACGGCGACCGCCAGGATCGGGAGCAGGAGGCTGCGGGTCGGGCGCATCGGACTCTACGACGGGGACACGAAGTGGCGGGGCCACGTGCAACCCCTTGTCGAAACGTTAACACGCCGTCGATGGCGCCGACGTGGCAGCGGAGCAACAAAATGCAGCCACGCCACCCGGCGGATGACGGCCGTCCGGCGAGATCCTGCCGGAATGACAAGGGGATGGCGCGGATCCGCGTGGCCGGCGCCGCCGCGCAGGCTTCGCCTTGCGGGCCCGGAAGGGGCTTCTTATATCGCCCTCGACGCGGGATTGCGCGCTGGGTTTCAGCCGTTCACGGCCCTTGATCCGGCCCGGGTCCCATACTCACATCACCCCCGACACCGCCATGGGCCGAGCTGCTTCGGGGCTCGGCGGTCTGCTTGAACGCGACACAAAGAGGGATCCCACCATGGGTAAAGTTATCGGCATCGACCTCGGCACCACCAATTCCTGCGTGGCCGTGATGGAAGGCACGCAGCCCAAGGTCATCGAGAATTCGGAAGGCGCGCGCACCACGCCGTCCATCGTCGCCTTCACGGATGACGGCGAGCGGCTCGTCGGCCAGCCGGCCAAGCGCCAGGCGGTCACGAACCCCGAGCGCACGTTCTTCGCCATCAAGCGGCTCATCGGCCGGACCTACGACGACCCGATGACCCAGAAGGACAAGGGCCTCGTGCCCTACAAGATCGCCCGCGGCGACAACGGCGACGCCTGGGTCGAGGCGGACGGCAAGAAGTACTCGCCGTCGCAGATCTCCGCCTTCACGCTGCAGAAGATGAAGGAGACCGCCGAGTCGCATCTCGGCCAGCCGGTCACGCAGGCGGTCATCACGGTCCCGGCCTACTTCAACGACGCCCAGCGTCAGGCCACCAAGGATGCCGGCAAGATCGCGGGCCTCGAGGTGCTGCGCATCATCAACGAGCCGACCGCGGCGGCGCTCGCCTACGGCCTCGACAAGAAGAAGTCCGGCACGATCGCGGTCTACGACCTCGGCGGCGGCACCTTCGACGTGTCGATCCTCGAGATCGGCGACGGCGTCTTCGAGGTGAAGTCCACGAACGGCGACACCTTCCTGGGCGGCGAGGACTTCGACAACCGGATCGTCGAGTACCTGACCGCGGAGTTCAAGAAGGAGCAGGGCATCGACCTGACCAAGGACAAGCTCGCCCTCCAGCGCCTCAAGGAGGCCGCCGAGAAGGCGAAGATCGAGCTGTCCTCGGCCACCCAGACCGAGATCAACCTGCCCTACATCACCGCCGACAACACCGGCCCGAAGCACCTCGCGCTGAAGCTCAGCCGCGCGAAGTTCGAGTCGCTGGTCGACGACCTGGTGCAGCGCACGATCGAGCCCTGCCGCAAGGCGCTCAAGGATGCCGGCGTGTCGGCCTCCGAGATCGACGAGGTGGTGCTGGTCGGCGGCATGATCCGCATGCCGAAGATCCAGGAGGTGGTGAAGTCCTTCTTCGGCAAGGAGCCCCACAAGGGCGTCAACCCGGACGAGGTCGTGGCCATCGGCGCCGCCGTGCAGGCCGGCGTGCTCCAGGGCGACGTCAAGGACGTGCTGCTGCTCGACGTGACCCCGCTGTCGCTGGGCATCGAGACGCTGGGCGGCGTGTTCACCCGGCTCATCGACCGCAACACCACGATCCCGACCAAGAAGTCCCAGACCTTCTCGACCGCCGAGGACAACCAGAACGCGGTCACGATCCGGGTCTTCCAGGGCGAGCGCGAGATGGCGGCCGACAACAAGCTGCTCGGCCAGTTCGACCTCGTCGGCATCCCGCCGGCGCCCCGCGGCATGCCGCAGATCGAGGTGACCTTCGACATCGACGCCAACGGCATCGTCAACGTGACGGCCAAGGACAAGGCGACCAACAAGGAGCACCAGATCCGCATCCAGGCCTCGGGCGGCCTCTCGGACGCCGACATCGACCGGATGGTGAAGGACGCCGAGGCGAATGCCGAGGCCGACAAGAAGCGCCGCGAGCTCGTCGAGGTGAAGAACCAGGGCGAGAGCCTGATCCACGCCACCGAGAAGTCGGTGACCGAGTACGGCGACAAGGTCCCGGCCGCCGACAAGGGCGCGATCGAGACCGCGATGACCGCGCTCAAGACCGCGCTCGAGGGCGACGACGTCGAGGCCATCAAGGCCCGCACCACGGACCTGATGCAGGCCTCGATGAAGCTCGGCGAGGCCATGTACGCCGCCAACCAGGCGGCCGGCCCGGATGCCGGTGCCGAGGCGGCGGCCTCCGAGAAGAAGGACGACGTCATCGACGCCGACTTCCAGGAGGTCGACGAGAAGGACCAGAAGAAGCGCGCCTGAGGCGCGGATCTGATACGACCGCGCGGGGCCGGAGCGATCCGGCCCCGCCTTTGCGTGAGCAGCGTATTCAGAAGCTCCGTCGTCCCCGGGGATGCGGAGCCCGGGATCCGGACCCGCCGGCAGATCGTGATCTGCCGCGTCGGCGCCTCCGGCTTCCGGGCTCGCCAGCAGGGCCCCGGAACGGCGGCGCGGTGGTAGGAGCGTCGCGGCCCGGGGTTCGGGACGAGACGGTAAGGCACCTGAGGGCGGGATGTCGAAGCGGGACTATTACGAGATCCTGGGGGTCACCAAGACCGCCACGGAAGGCGAGATGAAGATCGCCTTCCGCAAGCTCGCGATGACCTATCATCCCGACCGGAATCCCGGCGACAAGGACGCCGAGATCAAATTCAAGGAAATCAACGAGGCCTATCAGTGCCTCTCGGACGGCCAGAAGCGCGCCGCCTACGACCGGTTCGGCCACGCGGCCTTCAGCCAGGGCGGGGGCGGCCCCGGATTCGGCAACGAGTTCGGCGACTTCATGTCGGACATCTTCGACAACTTCTTCGGCGACGGCCGCGGGGCCGCCGGCGGTGGCCGCGGACGCGGCGGCGCGCCGGGACGCGAGCGCGGGGCCGACCTGCGCTACAATCTCGAGATCACCCTCGAGGAGGCGTTCCTGGGCAAGGCCGAGACCATCAAGATCCCGACCTCGATCACCTGCGAGGTCTGCGACGGGTCCGGCGCGAAGCCCGGCTCGAAGCCGCGGGCCTGCCCGACCTGCGCGGGCTACGGCCGCGTCCGGGCCGCGCAGGGCTTCTTCGCCATCGAGCGGACCTGCCCGAACTGCCACGGCCGCGGCGAGATCGTCGACGATCCCTGCGCCGCCTGCCAGGGCGCGGGCCGGGTCAACCGCGAGCGCACCCTCTCGATCAACGTCCCGGCGGGCGTCGATGACGGGTTGCGGATCCGGCTCGCCGGCGAGGGCGAGAGCGGGCTGCGCGGCGGGCCGGCGGGCGACCTCTACGTCTTCCTGTCGATCAAGCAGCACGAGTTCTTCCAGCGCGACGGCGCCGACCTGTTCTGCCGGGTGCCGATCTCGATGGTGACGGCCGCGCTGTCGGGCGAGATCACCGTGCCGGTGATCGACGGCTCGCAGACGCAGGTGCGGATCCCCGCGGGGACGCAGACCGCCAAGCAGTTCCGCATCAAGGGCAAGGGCATGCCGGTGCTGCGCTCCCGGGAGGTCGGCGACCTCTACATCCAGGTCTTCGTCGAGACCCCGCAGAACCTGACCAAGCGCCAGCGCGAGCTGCTCCAGGAGTTCGACCAGTCGGCCTCCCCGGAGAACCATCCCGAATCCGCGGGCTTCTTCTCGAAGGTGCGGGACTTCTTCGGGGGCGCGGTTCGGCCGTGAGGCCGGATCCGAAACCCGGGACGGCCCGTTATGCAAGCGGCCGGCGTGGCTCGATTACCCTAGGCGCGGCGCGGGCTTGACTGTAAGACAGCGCCGTTCTCTAGCCTTTCATTCTCATCCGGCATCAAGGAATCCAGGACTTGCCGCCGCTCCGCCGTCCCAACGCGAAGGCTCCTGCGGGCAGGAGCGCGATTTTCGGGCCGCGGCGCGACCCCCTCGAGGACGAGGCGCGGTTCCTGCGGTCCTGGTTCGAACGTCCCCTGGTCACGGGTGCCGTGACCCCGTCGGGCAAGATGCTCGCCCGGACCATGGCCGCCTACGTCGACCCCCGCCTGGAAGGGCCGGTGGTCGAACTCGGCCCCGGCACCGGCCCGGTGACGGAGGCGCTGATCCGGCGCGGCGTCGCGCCAGAGCGGCTGATCCTCGTCGAGTTCAACCCCGATTTCTGCCGCCTCCTCACTCACCGCTTCCCGGGCGTGCGAGTGATCCAGGGCGATGCCTACAACATGCGCGCGAGCCTCGAGGACGTGCTGACGCAGCCCGCGGCCGCGACGATCTCCAGCCTGCCGCTCTTCACCAAGCCGCTGGAGCAGCGTCTGGACCTGCTCAACACCGCCCACGACCTGATGCGGCCGGGCGCGCCGTTCGTGCAATTCACCTACGCGGTCGTGCCGCCGATCCCGGCCCGCTGCGAAGCCGGCAGCTACACCGCCGACCGCTCCAACCGGGTCTGGCTGAACCTGCCGCCGGCGCGGGTCTGGGTCTACCGCCGCCCCTGACCTGAACACGGCCTGAGCGAACAGGTCACGTTTGCGTCAACTGCAAAGGCGCACATCCGGGACACGGCCGGACGCCACAGGGCGACCGGCGTGGATCAGGAGAACGCCGATGTTCACCAAGACCGCACGGACCCGCTTGGCCGCCGCCCTCGCCTTCGGCGGACTCGCCTTCGCGGCGCCGGCCATGGCCGCGCCCCTCGGCCGCGATGCCGGCCTGCGGGCGGAAGCCGGCGACGTCCACGCCGTCCAGTACGGCTACGGCTACGGGCACCGCCACGGCGGCTGGGGCCATCACGGCTACGGCCCGCGCCATCACCATCACGGCGGCTGGGGCCGGGGCCACCATTACGGCTGGGGACATCGGGGCTTCGGCCCGCGTCACCACCATCACGGTGGCTGGGGCCATCGCCACGGCTACGGCCGCTGGTAAGCGCGCGTCCGAACCCGCCGCGTCCGGTCACGGCCGGGCGCGGCCGCTAGCCGGCGCCCACCCGTTCGAGGACGGGCGGGCGCTCCGACGGCGCGTCGCCCATCCGGTAGGCCGCCCGCAGCGCGGCCTCGGCCCGGTCCGCGGCCGCATCGTCGGCCGCGTGGACGATGCCGAGCAGGCCGCCGGACGATCCGGGACCGGCGAGATCCGTGAAGCCGACCCGCGGGTCGACCGGATCCTCCGGCCGCGTGCGCCCGCCCCCGAGCCCGATCACCGCCAACCCCAGCGCCCGCGTGGCGATGCCCGCGACGGTCCCGTCCTGGTGGACCGGCCGCCGCACCGGCGCGGCGGGCAGATGGGCGGCCGGCCTCTCCAGGCACCGGCGCGGCGGGCAGATGGGCGGCCGGCCTCTCCAGGAGATCGCCCGGGCCGCCGAGGGCCGCGACCATGCGGCCGAAGCCTTCGGCCGCCCGGCCCGACGCGAGGGCCCGCTCCAACCGCGCCGCGGCGCTGTCGCGGTCCGGCGCCAGACCGCCGATGACCAGCATCTCCGCCCCCAGCGCCACCGTGACCGCGTGGAAGCGCGGTTCGCGGCGCGCGCCCGTCAGGTAGTCGATCGCGTAGGCGACCTCGACGGCGTTGCCGGCCGCGCTGGCGAGCGGCGCGTCCATGTCGGTGATCAGCGCGGCGGTGTGCAGGCCGGCCCCCTCCGCCACCGTGACGATGCTCTGAGCCAGGGCCCGCGCTTCGGGCACGCTCGCCATGAAGGCGCCGGAGCCCTGCTTCACGTCCATCACGAGCCCGTCGAGCCCGGCGGCGAGCTTCTTCGACAGGATCGAGGCGGTGATCAGGTCGCGGGATTCCACCGTGCCGGTGACGTCGCGGATCGCGTAGAGGCGCTGGTCCGCGGGCGCGAGCTCGGCGGTCTGCCCGATGATGGCGCAGCCGACCGTGCCGACGACCCGGCGGAACGCGTCGAGCCCCGGCGTCGCGTCGTAGCCCGGGATGCTGCCGAGCTTGTCCAGCGTCCCGCCGGTATGGCCGAGGCCGCGTCCCGAGATCATCGGCACGTAGCCGCCGCAGGCCGCGACCATCGGGGCGAGCGGCAGGCTCACCGCGTCGCCGATGCCGCCGGTGGAGTGCTTGTCGAGGACGGGCCCGGGGAGATCCCAGGCGAGGACCCGGCCCGACTCGGCCATGGCGCGGGTCAGCGCCACCCGCTCTGGCAGCGACAACCCGCGGAAGAACACCGCCATGGCGAAGGCCGCCGCCTGCCCCTCCCCGACCCTGCCGTCGGTGAGGCCGCGGATGAAGGCGTCGATCTCCTCCGGATCGAGGGGCTGGCCGTCGCGCTTGGCCCGGATCGTCTCCTGAGGCAGCCTCTCCTGGGGCAGCCGCACGCTCACAGCTCCCGCGCCCGGATCAGGGTCTCGAACAGGCTGCTCGCCCCGAGCCGGAAGGTTTTGGAGCCCACCCAGCCGGGGCCCATCAGCCGGTCTGCCAGGTCGAGGTAGGTGGCGGCGTCCGCGACGCTGCGCAGGCCGCCGGAGACCTTGAGGCCCGCGGGGCGGCCGCTCGCGCGGATCTCGGCCAGCATCGCCTCGGCGGCCTCCGGGGTCGCCGAGACCGGGCTCTTGCCCGTGGAGGTCTTCAGGAAATCGGCGCCCGCCTCCAGGGCGAGCCGGCCGGCCTCCCGGATCCGCCCGGGATCGGCGAGTTCGCCGGTCTCCAGGATCACCTTGAGGAGCGCGGACCCGCAGGTGTCGCGCACGGCCTCGACCATGTCGCGGGCGATCGCCGCCTCGCCCCGCAGCAGGGCGCCGTAGGGCAGGACGAGGTCGATCTCGTCCGCGCCGTCGCGCAGCGCCTCGGCGGTGTCGTCGGTGGCGCGGGCGCAGTCCTCGCCGCCCTTCGGGAAATTGATCACCGTGGCGACCCGGATGCCGGTGCCCGCCAGCGCCCGCGCGCCCTGCTCGACGAAGCGCGGCCAGACGCAGATCGCCGCGACGCCGCCGCGCTTCGCGTCGCGGCAGAGGGTGTCGATCCGGGTCTCGGTGCAGGTCTCGCCGAGGTCGGTGAGATCGAGGAGCGGCAGGGCCCGGCGGGCGACCGCGCCGGCTTCGGGGTCAGTCATCGGCTGTCTCTCCGTCGGGCAGGCCGGCCACGAAGGCCCGGACGAGGCGGCCGAGATCCTCCGCGGCCCCGCCGGCCACCGCCTTCGTCTCCGCGTGGTGCGGCGCGCCGCCGGCGATGCCGGCCGCGAGGTTCGTCACGACCGAGATCGCCGCCACCGGAAGGTCGAGGAACCGGGCGAGGATCACCTCGGGCACGGTGGACATGCCCACGAGGTCGGCGCCCAGGATGCCGGCCATCCGCACTTCCGCGGGCGTCTCGAAGCTCGGGCCCGAGAACCACGCGTAGATCCCCTCCCTCAGGGACAGGCCGCAGGCCTCGGCCGCCGCGCGGAGCCGCGCCCGCAGCTCCGGGTCGTAGGCCTCGGTCATCGGCACGAACCGGGCATCGCTGGCCTCGCCGATCAGCGGGTTCAGGCCGGAGAGGTTGATGTGGTCGGCGAGCAGCACGAGGCTGCCGGGCCCGGTCGCGGGCTGCAGCGATCCGGAGGCGTTGGTGAGCAGCAGGCGCCGGGCGCCGAGGTCCCGCACGCAGGCGAGCGGCACCCGCATCGCCGCCGGGTCGCCGCGCTCGTAGGCGTGGGCCCGCCCCTCGAAGACCAGGACCTTCCGCCCGGCGAGGCGCCCGCGATGCAGCCGGCCGCCATGGCCGCTGACGCCGGGTCCCGGAAAGCCGGGGATCGCCGCGTAGTCGACGGCGGTCGCGTCCGTGAGGGCGGCCGCGATGCCGCCGAGGCCGGTGCCGGTCACCACCGCGCAGGCGTAGGGGCCCGCGAAGCCGGCGGCGCGCAGGGCGTCGCGGGCGACCGCCTCACTCACCGAGCGTCTCCGGGCCGAAGGATTCCGGCAGCAGCTCCGCCAAGGTGAAGCTGCGGGCGACGCCGCCCGGACCGGCGGCGTGGATCGGCGTGTCCGGCCCGGCGAATTCGCGGATGCGCTGGCGGCAGGCGCCGCAGGGCGTCACCAGGCCGTTGCCGTCGCCGCAGACCAGGATCGCCGCGATGCGCCGGCCGCCGGCCGCCACCATGGCGGCGATCGCCCCGGCCTCCGCGCAGGTTCCGACCGGGTAGGCGGCGTTCTCGACGTTGCAGCCGGCATGGATCGCGCCGCGCTCGTCGCGCAGCGCGGCCCCGACAGAGAAGCGGGAATAGGGCGCGTGCGCCCGCCCGCGCACCGCGCGGGCAGCCTCGAACAGGGCAGCGAGCCCGTCATCGTCCCGTGCTGGGTCCCGTGCTGGATCCGCGGCCTGCATGGCCGATCTTTGACACCCGTCGGGGAGCCCTGTCGAGGCCCCGGGCGGGAGTCGGGCGCGGCCTCAGCGGCTCGCCGGACCGGCGCCGAGGAGGCTCGCCGCCCGCCGCAGGTCCGCGTCGCTCCGCGGGCCGCTCAGGGCATAGGCGGTGTCGCCCGCGTTCCACGACACCACGTCGCCGTCGTCCGAGCCGGTGAGCGTCGTCGGTCCGCCGCGGATGCCGCGGGTGGCGAACAGCGACGCCTCGCCGAAATTGCCGGTCTCGAGGGCGACCTCGATCCCGGTGCCGTGCCGGGCGGGGAAGACCTGGATGTCGCGCACCCGCCAGCCGTCGGGCAGGGCCGGCAGGTCGATCCCGGTGGCCTGGCGCAGGCGACCCCGGTCGTAGACCGGATCGTCGGCTTGGCCGCCGATGCTCTTGCGCAGCTGGGCCACGACCCGGGCCTGCCGCGCGTCGGCGATCAGGGCCGGATCCGGAGTCGCCGCCAGGGTGTCGGGAACGCCGAACCGGCCGATCTCGTCATGGGCCAGCCAGCCCGCGCCCACGAGCACCGCGATCGCCGCGGCCCGCTTCAGGCGCGAGGCGACGCGGCGCCAGCGCAGGTTCCGGTCGAAGCGGCGCGCCAGGACCACGTTCCGGTCCGGCCCGGGCCCCGGAACGCGCTCGAAGCAGGCCCGCAGGGCGTCGCGATCGTGCATCTCGGCCATGACCCGGGCCGCGGCCGCGGGATTGGCCGCGAGATGCGCCTCGACGTCGAGACGGCGCATCGGGTCGATCTGGCCGTCGACGAAGGCGATGAGATCGTCGTCTGTGATCGGATCGATCATCGTGAAGTCCTCGAATCCAGCGTGCCCGGAGGCGATCCGCCGGTCGCAATCGTCAATCGGCACCGGCGCCCTGGGGTGCCGGCCCTTCGTCAGCTCCGTGTTCAGCTCTCTCCGACGGCGCGTCGCAGAGGCCAGGCGGACCTTTCCCGCGGCTCGTCGGACACGACCAGCCGCAGGGTGGAGGGCGGCCCGCGCCGCGTCTCGGGTGTCTGGCCGGATGTCTTGGCCGGCTCCGCGTCGTCGGAGCCGCGGTCGGTCCGCGTCCCCTCCTCGAAGGCCCGCAGGGCCGCCCGGCCGCGGCCGAGACGGGACATCAGGGTGCCGATCGGGATGCCGAGCACGGCCGCCGCATCGGCGTAGGCCATGCCTTCCAGGGTGACGAGGTGGAGCGCGGCGCGCTGCTCCTCCGGCAGCTTGAGGAAGGCCTGCCGGATCTGGGCGAGGCGCACCTGCCCCTCCTGGGCCGGCGGCGCCATGTCCTCGCTCATCCGCACCAGCGTGTCGGCGTGCCGCGCCTCGACCTGCTTCCGGCGCTGCTCGTCGATGAAGGCGTTGTGCAGCACCGTCATCATCCAGGTGCGCAGATTGGTGTTCGGCCGGAGCGAGCCCTGCATCTCCAGGGCGCGCACCAGCGTGTCGTGCACGAGATCGTCGGCCCGCAGCGTGTCGCGGGTGAGCGACCGGGCGTAGCGCCGCAGGGGCACCAGCAGGTCGAGGAGGTCCGGGCGCTTGTTCTTGTCCGATGCCATAGGGTGTGAACGCGGGGCCCAAAGGGTTTAATCCCGCGGGCCGGACCGGCGCCGACGTCAGGCCTGGTCGAGGGCGGCGGCGATGCCCGAGATGATCCGCGGATCGGTCGGCTCGACCTGCGTGGCGAAGGCCGCCGCGAGGGTGCCATCGCGGGCGATCAGGTACTTGTGGAAGTTCCAGCGCGGCGTCTCGGCGGGGCGCTCGGCCGCGGCCCAGCGGTAGAACGGGTGCGCGCCCGGCATCTTCACCCGGGTCTTGGCCGTGAGCGGGAAGGTCACGCCGTGATTCCTCCGCGCCGCCTCCGCGATGGCCGGCCCGTCCAGCGGTTCCTGGTTGCCGAAATCCGGCGACGGCACGCCCAGCACGACGAGCCCGCGATCGCCGAACCGCGTCCAGAGCGTCTGGAGCCCGGCGAGCTGACCGGCGTAGCCGCAGGCCGTCGCGGTGTTGACCACGAGGATCGGCTTGCCCGCGTAGGCGGAGAGCGGCATCGGCGCGCCCTCCGGCGTCTCGAAGGCGAAATCCGTGGCCCGCGCGGCGTCGGAGGCGCGGGCCGTACCGGCGAGGCCCGCGCCGATCAGGATCAGGGCTTCGCGACGCAGCAAGGTCATGACGGCAGCCTCACCCGGGATGCAGCACCCCGGAACGCGCCGAACCGGCGGATGTTTCCGGCGCAGGCGCGGTCGATTCGTCGCACGCCGCGAACCGGCCATGCGCGAACGGCCCGGGGCCGCGATCGACCGCGACGACGCGGCGACGTCACTGATACGCCTGCTGCAGGTCGACCGTGCAGTCCTGACCGATCCGCTCGTAATTCTCCGTCAGCCACGCCTGCGCGGCGGCGCGGCCCCTGTCGCGCAGGCGCTTGAACACGGTCCAGCGGGCGTCGAGCTTCGAGGCGGCGTTGTAGTCCTCGAGCGCGTCGGTGCCGTCGATCCGGTGGACCAGGACCCGGCGGTACTGGCCCTGGCCGAGGATCCCCTCCTCGATCAGCCCGTCGACGAAATCGATCGCCCGCAATTCGCGCATCAGGTTGGCGTTGAAGGTGATCTCGTTGAGCCGGTCGCGGATCTCGGCCTCGGTGCGCGGGGTCTCGCGCCGCTCCACGGGGTTGATCTGGACGAGCACGATGTCGCGGGTCTGGGCGCCGCGATGGAGGGGGTAGAGCGGCGGATTGCCGAGATAGCCGCCGTCCCAGTAGGGCACGCCGTCGATCTCCACGGCCTGGAAGACCGTGGGCAGGCAGGCCGAGGCCATCAGGTGATCGACCGTCAGCCGCTCGCGCTCGAACACCGCGAGCTTGCCGGTCCAGACATTGGTGGCCGAGACGAACAGGCCGGCCGTGTCGGCCTCGCGCAGGCGGTCGAAATCGACCTGCTCGGCCAGCGCCTTGCGCAGCGGGTTGATGTTGAGCGGGTTCGACACGTAGGGACTGGGTGCCAGCATCTTGGCCCAGAACTCGGCCACCGGATTGCCCTTCCACAGGCTGAACAGGCCGCTCACGAGGTTGCGCTGGGCCGGCCCCAGGTCGCCGTCGAGGCTGACCTCGCGCCAGAACCGCTCCAGGCCCTCGCGGGCCCCGTCCGGGCCGCCCTTCAGCCAGCCATCCACCAGGACGACGGCGTTCATCGCCCCGGCGCTCGCCCCGGTCACCGCCTCGAAGCCGAGGCGTCCGTCCTCGATGAGGGCGTCGAGCACCCCCCAGGTGAAGGCTCCGTGGGCGCCGCCGCCCTGGAGCGCCAGCGCCACCGGCTTCTCGGCCCCCGGGCCGGCCAGCGCGGCACCCGGGGCCTGCGCGTGCTGCGCCTCGATCGCGTCCGTGACGGGCGATTCGGGAACGGCGGTGGCGGGGTTGTGCGGCTCGCCGCCGCCGAATTGCTCGCTCATGTCGGCCTCCTGATCCACCACACAGATGGGATGCTGCAATGCAGCATCAACCGCGCGCCGGGATCGCGGACGGGCGCCCGCGCCGTGCCGGCGCCGGCCTCGGCGCGAGCGAATCGGCAACAGAGGCCGACGAAAACCGACCGGCGACGGCGGCGGCTGCCTTCCGGACGTGCAGAAAACTCGACATCCGCGCGCGGATACGACATGACAGCCGCGATGCTGTCCTGCGCGATGCTGTCCTGCGCGGCGCCGGGTTGACGCGGCGCCGGGTCATCCGCAGCTAACCCGCGGCAGCCCCGAAGTTCCGGCGAGGCGTGTCCCCGGGACCGGCCCGGCAGCCGTCACGGCTCCGGCACCCGCGAGGCGCGCCCGCGAAAGTCCACGATGGAAGTCATGGAAGCCACCCGTTCCGAAATCCCCGCCGACAACCCGCTGGCCGGCGGCGGACCGGAGATCGCCGGCCCCGCCCCGCGCCACCGCACCGTCGGCGTCACGGTCGGCGAGGGCGACGGCGCGGTCACGGTCGGCGGCGGCGCCCCGATCGTCGTCCAGTCGATGACCAACACCGACACGGCCGACATCGACGCCACCGTGGCGCAGGTCGCCCAGCTCGCCCGGGTTGGCTCGGAGCTCGTGCGCATCACGGTCGACCGCGACGAGGCGGCGGCCGCCGTGCCGAAGATCCGCGAGCGCCTCGACCGGATCGGCGTCCACGTGCCGCTGGTGGGCGACTTCCACTACATCGGCCACAAGCTGCTCGCCGACCACCCGGCCTGCGCCGAGGCGCTGGCCAAGTACCGGATCAACCCGGGCAACGTCGGCTTCAAGGACAAGAAGGACACCCAGTTCTCGGCGATCATCGAGCAGGCGATCAAGCACAACAAGACCGTGCGGATCGGCGCCAACTGGGGCTCGCTCGACGGCGAGCTGCTCACCCACCTGATGGACGAGAACGCCAAGGCGCCGCGGCCGATCGATGCCCGCGCGGTGATGCGCGAGGCGATGGTCCGCTCGGCGATCAGCTCGGCCGACCGGGCCGTGGAGCTCGGCCTGCCGCAGAACAAGATCATCCTCTCGGCCAAGGTCTCGGCGGTGCAGGATCTCATCGCCGTCTACCGCGAGGTGGCGCGCCGCTCGGACTACGCGATCCATCTCGGGCTGACCGAGGCCGGCATGGGCTCGAAGGGCCTCGTCGCCGCCTCGGCCGCCATCGGCGTGCTCCTCCAGGAGGGCATCGGCGACACGATCCGCTACTCGCTGACCCCGGAGCCGGGCGGCGACCGGACCGTCGAGGTCAAGGCCAGCCAGGAACTCCTGCAGACCATGGGGTTCCGCACCTTCGTGCCGATGGTGGCGGCCTGCCCGGGCTGCGGGCGCACGACCTCGACCACGTTCCAGGAACTGGCCCGCGACATCCAGAACTGGATCGTCACCTCGATGCCGGAGTGGAAGAAGACCTACCCGGGCGTCGAGGGGCTGAACGTCGCCGTGATGGGCTGCATCGTGAACGGCCCGGGCGAATCGAAGCACGCCGACATCGGCATCTCGCTGCCCGGGACCGGCGAGACCCCGACCGCGCCGGTCTTCATCGACGGCAAGAAGGCGATGACGCTCCGCGGCCCGACTCTGGCCAAGGACTTCGAGACGATCGTGATCGACTACATCGAGCGCCGATTCGGCCAGCAGGGCGGGACCCGCACCGCCGCCGAGTGAGGAGCGGGGCGGGGGCAGCCCCCGCTCCGCGGCACCGGCCGTCCGGGGACGCCTCCGGGAGCCAGAGCCGCCGTCCGTTCAGACGCTGGCCGCGTCGGCGGGTCGTGTCTCCGGGCCGGGCTATGCGCCCCCGGGCCATGCCCGGCGCGCCGCGTCAACGTCGATCCGCCGGCCCTCCGCGTCGAGACCCAGCTCCGCGATCTTCGCAGGTGCACACGGTTTCCGGGCGCACGAGGGCATGATAGCAAGGCCGCACGATCCCGCGAGCGGTCGGCCCGGTGGCCGGCCCGCACGGTTCGGCGGAGTCTTCGCGTTTTCTGCCCGGCCCCGACTGGCCCCTGAGCCGAACCGCGAAGCGCCGGCCACGCCCGAGCTTCCGACATCCGCATGAGCCACAACTTCGCACCCGGCGTAGCAGCCCAGCCCGCGCCCGCAGCCCCCGACGCGGCGCGTGACGCCGCCCCGGCGGCCGACGAGACGGCCGGTCAGGTCGGTGGACAGCCCGGCGGACAGACCGGCGACCAGACGCCCGCGCACGGTCCCGCGACCTCGGGCACCCTGGACGCCCCCGAGAAGGCCGAGACTCGGCACGGCCATGCCGGCTTCTGGACGCTGCTGGTCGGCTCCGTCGGCGTCGTCTACGGCGATATCGGCACGAGCCCGCTCTACGCGTTCCGCGAGGCGCTGGTCCCGGCCCGGACCGACGGCATCCTGCTGCCCGAGGAGGTGATCGGCACCGTCTCGCTGATCCTCTGGGCCCTCTTCATGATCGTGACGGTGAAGTACGTCGCGATCCTGCTGCGCATGGACAACAACGGCGAGGGCGGCATCCTCTCGCTGATGGCGCTGGCCCGGAAGGCGCTCGGCGGCTCGCGCATCGTGTTCATGCTGGGCCTGCTCGGCGCCTCGCTGTTCTACGGCGACGCGGTCATCACCCCGGCGATCTCGGTGCTCTCGGCGGTGGAGGGCCTGAAGCTCGTCACGCCCGCCCTAGACGATTACGTCCTGCCGATCACCGTGGTGATCATCGTCGCGCTGTTCCTCGTGCAGAACCGCGGCACCGGCAAGGTCGCGGCCTTCTTCGGGCCGATGACGATCGTGTGGTTCCTCGCCATGGCGCTGGCGGCCCTGCCGCACATCGCCCTGCACCCGGAGGTGTTCCGCGCGGTCAATCCCTGGCACGCGGTAGTCTACCTGCTCGGCCACGGCACCGGGGCGCTGGTAGCGCTGGGCGCCGTGTTCCTGGCGGTGACCGGTGCGGAGGCCCTGTTCGCCGATCTCGGCCATTTCGGGCGCAAGCCGATCCAGGTGGCGTGGGTCTGCCTCGTCTTCCCGGCGCTCGCCCTCAACTATCTCGGTCAGGCCGCCCTGGTGCTGGAGAAGCCCGACACGGCCGATCCATTTTTCCAGCTCGTTCCAGCCTGGGGCCTGCTGCCGATGGTGGTGCTGGCCACGCTCGCCACCGTGGTGGCGAGCCAGGCGGTGATCACCGGCGCCTTCTCCCTGTCCCGGCAGGCGATCCAGCTCGGCCTGCTGCCGCGGCTGGAGATCCGCCACACCTCCGAGTCGCACGCCGGCCAGATCTACCTGCCGCAGATCAATTCGCTGCTCATGATCGGCGTCGTTCTGCTGGCCGTGCTGTTCAAGAGCTCCTCGTCGCTGGCCTCGGCCTACGGCATCGCGGTGACCGGCACGATGCTGCTCACCGCCTCCATGACCTTCCTGGTGATCTGGCGGATGTGGGGCTGGTCGCCGGTTGCGGCCGCGGCCGTGATGCTGCCCTTCATCGTGCTCGAATTCCTGTTCCTGCTCTCCAACCTGATCAAGGTGGTGGAGGGCGGCTACGTGCCGCTGCTGCTGGCCGGCGGCCTGATCATCCTGATGTGGACCTGGGTGCGGGGCGTCACGATCCTGTTCAACAAGACACGCAAGACCGACGTGCCGCTCGTGGAGCTGGTCGGCATGCTGGAGAAGAGCCCGCCCCACCACGTCCGCGGCACCGCGGTGTTCCTGACGAGCGATCCCGAGATCGCCCCGGCGGCGCTCCTGCACAACCTCAAGCACAACAAGGTGCTGCACGAGAAGAACGTGATCCTCACCGTCGAGACGGTGGACACGCCCCGCTCCAACGAGGCCGACAAGGTGCGGATCGAGCCGGTGGGCCCGCATTTCTACAAGGTCGTGATGAAGTTCGGCTACATGGAGACGCCGAACATCCCGAAGACCCTGGTGCTGCTGCGCCGGCAGGGCTTCAAGTTCGACATCATGGCGACGTCGTTCTTCCTGTCGCGCCGCTCGATCCGGCCGGCGGCCCATTCCGGCATGCCGCTCTGGCAGGACCGGATCTTCATCACGCTGGCCAAGAACGCCAACGACGCCACGGACTTCTTCCAGATCCCCACCGGGCGGGTGGTGGAGGTCGGGACGCAGGTGACGGTCTGAGGGCCGCGCCGCCATGGTCATCGGCGCGCGCGTCCTGACGATCCGAGATCCGGACGGCGATGTCCCTGTCCCGGTCCGGCTCTGCGCGCCGGAATACGCGGACGGGCACTGGATCTGCCGCTACACGATCGATTGGCCCGAGCAGCCGCGGGACAGTTGCGGAGCCGGCGCCGACGCGCTGCAAGCGCTCCATCTGGCGATGCAGAAGATCGGTTTCGATCTCTACGCCAGCGCGGCCCATAAGGCCGGCATCCTGATGTGGGAGAAGCGCGGGGACGGGTACGGCTTCCCCATCCCGAAGAACGGCCGCGATCTCCTGGTCGGCGCCGACAAGACTTTCGAGGGCTGAGCTGCCGGCTCGACGGAGATCGACAGCGGGCACCCGTCATCGCGCGCAGCGAAACGCCCCCCGGACCAAGGTGCGGTCCTGGGGCGCCAAGCGGAGCGAAGTGCTTCGCTCCGCCCGCGGCCAAGGCGCGCGGCAACGGCGCGCGGCGAACTGGGCCGTCGATCTCAATCGACCGACTTCCGTCTACTTGTAGATGATCCCCCATGTGCGCCGCCGCACGCGGCATGCCCCACGCGCAGGCGCTCCGGGATGACCCGACCTCTCCCCGCGTTGCGCCCACCCCGCGGCGTGCCTTAGAATATTTATTATTCTGAGCTTGAGCGTTAGCCCGGCGGCCCGGCCGCATCGGTGAACGTGAGCCGGCACTTCCGGCCCTGGCCTCAGGCCCGGCTCAGACCCGACTGAACGCCGCTCCGGCGCCGCCAGACAGGACGCAACGATGATCAAACTCACCGTGAACGGGGCTGCGCGCAGCTTCGACGGCGACCCCGACATGCCGCTGCTGTGGTACCTGCGGGACGAGCTCGGGCTCACCGGCACCAAGTTCGGCTGCGGCGTCTCGCTCTGCGGGGCCTGCACCATCCATCTCGGCGGCGCGGCGACCCGCGCCTGCATCACGCCGGTCTCGGCGGCCGCGGGCCAGGAGGTCGTCACCATCGAGGGGCTGTCGCCGGACGGCAACCACCCCGTGCAGGTGGCGTGGCGCGACCAGAACGTCGCCCAGTGCGGCTTCTGCCAGTGCGGCCAGATCATGCAGGCCGCCGCGCTCCTGAAGGACACGCCCAAGCCCACCGACGACGACATCGACACCACGATGAGCGGCAACATCTGCCGCTGCGGCACCTACCCGCGCATCCGCACCGCGATCCATCAGGCCGCCGGCCAGACGGCGCCCGCCACCAAGGGAGAGCGCCTGTGATCCACGACGCGAAGATGATGGCGGACATCGCCAAGGCCAAGCCGGCCCTCGACAACGTCAGCCGCCGCGGCATCCTCGGCGGCGCCGGTGCCCTGGTCCTGGCCCTCTCGCTGCGCCCGGCCCGGGCCGACGAGACCCAGACCAAGGAGCAGAAGGAGCAGAAGTTCGGCGCCGACGGCATGCCGCACGGCTGGCGCGACGATCCGAAGGTGTTCGTCGCCATCGCGCCGGACGGCACCGTCACGGTGACCAACCACCGCTCCGACATGGGCCAGGGCATCCGCACCTCGGTGGCCTTCACGGTCGCCGACGAGCTGGAGGCCGACTGGTCGAAGGTGAAGGTGGTCCAGGCCTGGGGCGACGAGATCCGCTTCGGCAACCAGGACACGGACGGCTCGCGCTCGACCCGCCACTTCTTCCAGCACTTCCGCCACGCCGGCGCCGCCGCGCGGCTGATGCTGATCCAGGCCGCCGCCAAGCAGTGGGGCGTGCCGGCCTCCGAGGTCACGGCCGTCAACCACACGCTGACCCACACCAAGTCGGGCCGCACCCTCGGCTACGGCGCGGTGGCCAAGGCCGCCGCCGAGCTGCCGGTGCCCACCGACGTCAAGCTGAAGGACCCGAAGGACTTCCGCTACATCGGCACCGGCAAGATCGGGCTGATCGACAATTTCGACATTACCACCGGCAAGGCCGTCTACGGCCTCGACACCAAGCTCGACGGGATGCTGTACGCGGTCGTCGCGCGCCCGGCCGTCTACGGCGGCAAGGTGAAGTCGTTCGACGACAGCGAGGCCAAGAAGGTCCCGGGCGTCGTCAAGATCTTCAAGATCGACGGCGGCGAGATCCCGTCCGAGTTCATGCCGCTCGGCGGCGTCGCGGTGGTGGCCAAGAACACGTGGTCGGCCATGAAGGCGCGCGACGCCCTCAAGATCACCTGGGACGACGGCCCGAACGCCGGCTACGACACCGACGCGTTCCGCAAGGAGCTGGAGGCCGCGGCCCGCAAGCCCGGCAAGGTCGTGCGCACGCAGGGCGACATCGACGGCGCCCTGGCCAAGGCCAAGACCAAGGTCCAGGCCGAGTACTTCGTGCCCCACCTCGCCCAGGCGCCGATGGAGCCCCCGGCGGCGGTCGCCCGCGTGAAGGACGGGTTCTGCGAGGCCTGGGCCTGCGTCCAGGGTCCGCAGGCGGCCAACGACCGCCTGATGAAGGCGCTCAAGCTGCCCGACGACAAGGTCAAGGTGAACGTCACGCTGCTCGGCGGCGGCTTCGGCCGCAAGTCCAAGCCCGACTACGTGGTCGAGGCGGCGCTCTGCTCGCAGGCCGTCGGCGGCGCGCCGGTGAAGCTCGCCTGGACCCGCGAGGACGACCTCCACCACGGCTTCTACCACACGATCTCGGTGGAGCACCTGGAGGCCGGCCTCGACGAGAAGGGCATGCCGGTGGCGTGGCTGCACCGCTCGGTGGCGCCGACGATCGGCTCGATCTTCGCGCCCGACCCGAAGCACGAGCTGCCGTTCGAGCTCGGGATGGGGCTGGTCAACACGCCGCTCAACATCCCGAACATGCGGCTGGAGAACCCCGAGGCCGCCGCCCATGTCCGCATCGGCTGGTTCCGCTCGGTGTCGAACATCCCGCACGCCTTCGCGATCCAGTCCTTCGTGTCGGAGCTGGCGCACGCCGCCGGCCGCGAGCCGAAGGAGTACCTGCTGGAGCTGATCGGCCCGGACCGGAAGATCAGCCCCACCGAGATCGGCGACGTCTGGAACTACGGTGAGGACCCGAAGCGCTACCCGATCGAGACCGGCCGCCTGCGCGGCGTGATCGAGGCCGCCGCCAAGGGCGCGGGCTGGGGGCGGCAGATGCCCAAGGGCACCGGCCTCGGCATCGCCGGCCACTACAGCTTCGTCACCTACACGGCGGTGGCGGCCGAGGTGGAGGTCGACGACAAGGGCCAGGTGAAGGTGAAGGCGATCGACATCGCGGTCGATTGCGGGCCGCAGGTGAACCCGGAGCGCATCCGCTCGCAGATGGAGGGCGCGGTGGTCATGGGGATGGGGCTCGCCCTCACCTCCGAGATCACCTTCAAGCAGGGCCGGGCGGTGCAGAACAACTTCGACGGCTACGAGGTCCTCCGGATCGACGCCGCCCCGAAGGCGGTCCGCGTGCACCTCGTGCCGACCGGCGCCTGGGACGGGCCGCTCGGCGGCGTCGGCGAGCCCGGCGTGCCGCCGGTGGCGCCGGCCATCGCCAACGCGATCTTCGCGGCCACCGGCCGCCGGGTCCGGCAGCTGCCGATCCGCGATCAGCTGAGCGCCTGAACCGTCACCCGTCGCGAGACGTTGGGGCCGTGGGGGAACCCGCGGCCCCATTCTTTTGGAAAGTACCCGACCCGATGATGCGTCCCGCCCTGACGGCCTGCCTGACCCTGATCCTGACGGCGGCCCCCGCCCTCGCCTCGCCCTGCGGCGACCGGATCGACGGCGTGTCGAAGCGCGTCCAGTCCGAGGTGAGCCAGTCGATCTCGGCCAATACCAGCGGCCAGGGCAACGCCGCCAAGCGCGGCGGCGAGGGCGTCACCGGGACCGAGGGCCAGCGGGCGAACGAGTCGCCGCAGGCGCCGCCCGAGAAGTCGGCCCAGGCCGGCCAGGGCGCGGACGCCGCCCAGCAGGCGAAGGTCGCCCTGGAAGAGGCGCGCACGGCGGATCAGAAGGGCGACGCGCAGGCCTGCGAGGCGGCGCTCACCCGCGCCGAGCAGCAGCTGAAGAAGGCGCCGTGAGGGACTGATACGCTTCTTGGTTGCCGGCTTCGCTGCAACCGTCTTTGCGAGCCGAGCGGAGCGGCCCAGGGTAACGCCAAGCTCTCCGAGGGCGCGCCGCCCCGGGTCACTTCGCTCGGCTCGTGATGACGGGGCGAGCGAACCCGCCGAGGGCTCCAACAGGTCTGGGCCGACCTCTCACGGTGAGAACAGCACCGGCCGCGATCACGGCCCGATCCTCATGAAACGTGCCCCTTCCCGGACGGCTGGATCGGCGGAGGGCGATCCGGGACCCGGCAACCGGGGGCCGCGCCAGTGGCACGGACGTCTCACAGAAACTGCTCGCATCGCCCCATGTGGGAGCGCGGGGGCACCCGCTGGCGCCGCGTGCGGGCGGGAGAGAGGTGCCCCTACCGCCCCAGCGCGCTGATCTCGATGACGAACTTCCGCCGCAGCGCCCGCGCGAAGTCGCCGTAGCCGGCGGCCGCGAGCAGGAACGCCCCGGGGCCGCCGATCACGTGCGCGCGGTACCACTGCTCCAGGCTGGTGCGGTCCTGCGGCAGCGGGGTCGCCCGCAACCCGTAGCCCGGCGCCCGGTAGGCGCCGGCCCCGACCACGTCGTTCTCGCCCGGCACCAGGATCGGCAGGCCGTTGACCGTCGCGCCGGTGTCGAGCAGCGCCCGCTGCGCCTCCGCGAGGCTGTCGGCGTCGGTGCAGTTGTCGATCCCGTCGCCCGAGACGTCGACGACGACGCGCTCGGCCGGGACCGGCAGCGCCGGGAGCACGGCGGCGGTCACCGTCCGGAACATCTGGCCGAGGCAGGTGAACTCGCCCGCCTGCCGCGGCGTCGCCCGCACCAGGGCCGCGGCCGCCGCGGCGTCGGCCCGGCCGGCGATCCGCCGCCAGCCGACCGCGAGGTTCGCCCGGTCCGCCCAGGTGACCATCGCGAACAGGATCCCGCCCGGATTGCCGGTGATCGCGCCGAGGACCGACGGATCCCCCAGGGCCTCNCATCGCCCGCTGCGCCTCCGCGAGGCTGTCGGCGTCGGTGCAGTTGTCGATCCCGTCGCCCGAGACGTCGACGACGACGCGCTCGGCCGGGACCGGCAGCGCCGGGAGCACGGCGGCGGTCACCGTCCGGAACATCTGGCCGAGGCAGGTGAACTCGCCCGCCTGCCGCGGCGTCGCCCGCACCAGGGCCGCGGCCGCCGCGGCGTCGGCCCGGCCGGCGATCCGCCGCCAGCCGACCGCGAGGTTCGCCCGGTCCGCCCAGGTGACCATCGCGAACAGGATCCCGCCCGGATTGCCGGTGATCGCGCCGAGGACCGACGGATCCTCCAGGGCCTCGGCGATGCCCTCCATCTGCAGCCGGAAGCGCGCGTCGTCCACGGATTGCGACAGGTCGACGGAGACGACCAGCGCGGTGGCGACGCTCTCGGGCGCGGCCTTGGCGGGCTCGGCCTTGGCGGGCTCGGCTTTGGCGGGCGCGAGCCCGAGGAGCAGGAGGCCGGCGCCCCGCAGCGCGCCGCGGCGGATCCGTCGCGAACCCGTCCGCATCATCGGCCTCGGCGCTCCCGGAAGGCGCGGCCCTGCGGCCGTCGCGCATCCGTTAGGCCACGTTTCGACGGCGCGCGAAACCGGCCTTTCGGGGGGCCCGCCGCGCGGTCCCGCCCGTCGGACCGACGCGCCGCGGGGCGGGCCCGGATGCGCGTCGGCAGGGTGTCGTTCGGGCGCGAGGCCCGGCCCCGGTGAGGAGGGTTCGCTCCGGCGGCGGTGGCCCGCTCATCTCGGAGGTCGCCGTCCTCCGGCCCCATCCCTGGGCCGGCCGCGGGGCGTCGGGAGCGGCCTCGGCCGTCCCGGAAGATGCCTCAGGCCGCCGCCGCGGCGAGGGCGTGGCGGTTGCCGTTCAGGCCGGCGCAGAGATCGTCGATCTCCGCGAGGTCCAGCGCCTCGCCGGCCCGGCCGGCGATGGTGTCGATCAGGTGATCCTGACGGGGATCGAAGGGGTGACCCTGCATCCGGTAGAACTGGTAATAGCGCAGCGCCGCCAGGACGGTGTCGCGCTCGCGGTCGGTTACGGTGAAGTGCTGCATGGGTAGTCGCTTCCCCTTGTGGCTTCAACGAACGCTCGGGTAGGCCGCGACGCCGATCCCGAGCTTGACTGTTGTAACCCGTGGGCAACTGCCCGACCAGTTCTTGACAGCTCGCGCCGATGTGATTCGCGTCATTTAAGATTTTGATCCTGAACCGGGCCGGCCGATCACGGCTCGAAAAATCCTGATCGGGCAATGGCTTGGCGAGCCGGGCGGCGAGCGCTCCGCGCTCGGACCCGTCCGCGGCCGGTCCCGGAGCCCGGCGCGGACCCGCGCCGCCGGTCCCGCGCCCGCCTAGAGGCCGAGTTCGGCCAGGTAGCGCGGCAGCGCGGCGCTCGCCGAGCCGTAGCGGGCCTCGTCGAAGGCGTCGGCATTGTCGGACGGCTCCAGATTGACCTCGCAGGTCGGGATGCCGAGGGACCGGGCCTGCCGCACGTAGCCGGCGGCCGGGTAGACCGCCCCCGACGTCCCCACGGCCACGAACAGGTTGGCCTCGGCCAGCGCAGCCTCGATCGCGTCGCGATGCATCGGCATCTCGCCGAACCAGACCACGTCCGGCCGCATCCGGCCCGCCGCGCCGCAGGCGGGGCAGCTGTCTGCCCGGCTCAGGTCGGCGCGCCAGGGCGTGACCGCGCCGCAGGCGCAGCAGCGGGCCTTGAGCAGTTCGCCGTGCATGTGGGTGACCGTCCGCGAGCCGGCCCGCTCGTGCAGGTCGTCGACGTTCTGCGTGCACAGGAACAGGCGCCCGCCCCGCGCGGCGATCCGCGCCTCGGCCTGCGCCAGGGCGACATGCGCGGCGTTGGGCTCGGCCGCGACCACGCCGCGGCGGCGATGGTCGTAGAAGTCGAGCACCGTGTCGGGGTCGGCCGCGTAGGCCTCCGGGGTGGCGAGCTTCATCGGGTCGAACCGCGCCCAGATCCCGCCGCGGTCCCGGAAGGTCCCGAGCCCGCTCTCGGCCGAGACGCCGGCCCCGGTGAGCACGAAGATCGTCTTGGGATGGTCGCTCACGCGCGGCTCCTGTTCGCCGGAGAATGGCCGGATCTGTCCGCTGGTTGGCGGCGCGGTTTCTTTCCCGCTCCGTCTCGCCGGTGAATGCTGCGGCTCGCTTCACCGAGCGGGAGACACGAAATGTCCGATGTTGCGCTGCTGGTCATCGATGTCCAGGAATCCTTCCGGCACAGGCCCTTCTGGAGCGACGCCGATGTCCCGCCCTTCACCGCGCGCCTGCAGGCGCTCATCGACGGCGCCGCCGCGCGGCGGATCCCAATCCTGCAGGTCTTCCACGTGGCCGAGAGCGGACCGTTCTCGATCGCGTCCGGCCACGTCCGCACCCTCGAGCCGGTCGTGATCGCGCCGACGGCCACCTTCCACAAGCGCCGGCACAGCGCCCTGGTCGAGACCGGCCTGCCCGGCTGGCTGACCCAGCACGGCATCCGCCGGCTGATCGTGTCGGGCATCCGGACCGAGCAGTGCTGCGAGACCACGGCCCGCCACGCCTCCGACAGCGGCTGGCAGGTCGATTACGTGACGGAGGCCACCCTGACCTTCGCCATGACCCACCCGGACGGCCGCCGCTTCGGCGCGGACGACATCAAGGCCCGCACCGAGCTGGTGCTGACCGACCGGTTCGCCCGGATCGCCACGGTGGACCAGGCGCTCGCCGGCCCGGACCTGCCGGTCGCCGCGTGAGCGGGGCGGCGCGGCACATCCCGGTCCTCGTGGTCCTGCCGCCGCGCGCGCTGCTGCTCGACCTCGCCGGCCCGCTGGAGGTCCTGCGGATCGCCGGCGCCGTCCAGGACCGAGTCGGCTTCGCGGTGGCGTACGCGGCCCCGCGGGCGCTCACCCGCTGCTCGATCGGGCTCGACCTGGGCGGTGCCGGAACGCTGCCGGAGACGGTGGCCGAGGGGACGATCGTGCTCCTGCCGGGCTCCGCGACGCGGGTGCTCGGCGACGCGCCCGACTCGGAGGCCGACGCCGACGCGGAGGCCGAGATCGTCGCGTGGCTGCGCGCCGTCGTCCGGCCGGGCCACATCGTGGCGACCGTCTGCGAGGGCGCCCTGCTGGCCGCGCGGGCCGGGCTCCTCGACGGTTACGCCTGCACCACCCACCATGCCAGCTGCGACCGCCTGCGGGTGGCGGCGCCCCGGGCCCGGGTGCTGGAGAACCGCCTGTTCGTGCAGGATCGTGACCGGTTCAGCAGCGCCGGCGTCACGGCCGGCATCGACCTGATGCTGCACCTCGTGGCGGAGTGGGCGGGTGCGGCGACGGCGGTCTCCGTGGCGCGGACGCTCGTCGTGTACATGCGCCGCGGGCCCGACGACCCCCAGCTCTCGCCCTGGCTCGAGGGGCGCAGCCACCTGCACCCGGCGGTGCACCGGGCCCAGGACGCGATCGCCGCCGACCCGGCCCGCGACTGGTCGCCGGCGCTGCTCGGCCGGGTCGCGGGCGCGAGCCCGCGCAACCTCGCGCGGCTGTTCCGGCTCCACGCGGGCATGACCGTGACGGACGCGGTCAACCGATCCCGCGTCGCCCTGGCCCGGGACCTGATCGCCCGGACCGACCATGACCTGGAGGTGGTCGCCGAGCGGGCCGGCTTCGGCTCCGCCCGGCACATGCGCCGCGTCTGGCGGCAGTTCCACGCGGCGGCGCCGTCGAGCCTGCGGGCCCGATCCTCCGCTGAGGACCCCGCGCCGGTCATCCCGCGGCTCGTCGGCCGGGGTTCTGCACGGAACCCCGCGGAGCACCCGTCCTCGCGAGCGGAGCGAAGCAATCCAGGATAGCCCTCCGCTCACCGGCGTCGCGCGGCCCTGGGTTACTTCGCTGCGCGCGTGATGACGGGGATGGCGACCACGGCCGAAGGCCTCAACCGGAAGCCGTACGCGTCAGGCGCTGTTGCTCGCGCGGCGCGCCTCCGGCTGGACCCGCGCGCCGGCCTGTGACCTCCTGCCGTGCCGACCCCCTCCGCCCGAATCGGCGCGGACCCTGCATCGGCCCGGCGCGCCCTGTGGCGCGGAGGAGTGAGCGGCATGCCCGAATTCGACCTTGCCATCCGGGGCGGCACGGTGGTCACGGCGAGCGACACGGTCCGGGCCGATATCGGCGTGCGCGGCGGCCGGATCGTCGCGGTGGCCGAGGGCATCGCCGACGCCGCCCGGGTGATCGACGCCTCCGGCCTGCTGGTCCTGCCCGGCGGCATCGACAGCCACGTCCACATCGCCCAGGAGTCCGGCCCGGGCATCGTCATGGCCGACGACTTCGCCAGCGCCACCCGGGCGGCGGCGGCCGGCGGCACCACCTGCGTGATGCCCTTCGCGCTCCAGCCCCGGGGCGCCTCCCTGCGCGGCGCCGTCGACGCCTACCGGGCCAGGGCCGAGGGCCAGTGCCACGTCGACGTGGCGATCCACATGATCATCTCCGACCCGACCGAGGCGGTGCTCGGCCAGGAGCTGCCGGCCCTGGTCGCCGACGGCTACACCTCGTTCAAGGTCTTCATGACCTACGACGACCTCGTGCTGAACGACCGCCAGCTCCTCGACGTGTTCCACGTCGCGCGGCGGCAGGGCGCCCGGGTCCTGGTCCACGCCGAGGGCTACGACGCGATCCGCTACCTCAGCGAGCGGCTCGAGCGGGCGGGCGAGACCGGACCGTACGGCCACGCCCTGTCGCGCCCCGAGCTGGTCGAGCGGGAGGCGGCTCACCGGGCGATCAGCCACGCCGAGCTGATCGACCTGCCGATCGTGATCGTCCACGTCTCGGGCCGCGAGGCCACCGAGCAGATCGCCTGGGCGCAGGCGCGGGGCCTGAAGATCCGGGCCGAGACCTGCCCGCAATACCTGACGCTGACGGCCGAGGACATGAAGGGTCTCGGCCACGACGACCCGATGGCGGGGGCGAAGTACGTCTGCTCGCCGCCGACGCGGGACGTCGAGAGCCAGGAGGCGGTCTGGTCGGGGATCCGGCGCGGGATCTTCGACGTGGTCTCGTCCGACCATTGCCCGTTCCGCTACGACGACCCGCAGGGCAAGCTGAATCCGCGGGGGAAGACCGCCTTCCGCTGGATCCCGAACGGCATTCCCGGCATCGAGACGCGGCTGCCGGTGTTCTTCTCGGAAGGGGTCTCGAAGGGGCGGATCAGCCTCAACCAGTTCGCCGCGCTGACCGCCACGAACCACGCGAAGCTCTACGGGCTCTACCCGCGCAAAGGCTCGATCGCCCCGGGCTTCGACGCCGACCTGACCCTGTGGGACCCGAACAAGCGCGAGACCATCCGCCAGGCGAACCTGCACCACGGCTCCGACTACACGCCGTGGGAAGGCTTCGACGTCACCGGCTGGCCGGTCATGACCATCGCGGGCGGGCAGGTCATCGCCGAGGACGGCCGGGTCCTGTCCGAGCCGGGCCGCGGGCGAGTGCTCGACCGGGCGGTGGACCCGGCCGAGCGGCGGGAGGCCTGAGGGCGACCCTGGCCCGCCGCTTGCCTGCAGCCTCCGGGGGGAGCACCGCATGGACGTCGAGCTGATCGGCCTGACCAAGCGCTACGGCACGGCCATCGCGGTCGACGGCATCGACCTGAAGGTGCCGTCCGGCGCCTATTGCTGCCTGCTCGGCCCCTCCGGCTGCGGCAAGACCACGACGCTCCGGATGATCGGCGGCCACGAGCGCGCCAGCGCGGGCGACGTGGTGATCGGCCCCAAGGCGGTGGGCGACGCGGCCCCGGCCGCGCGCGGCACCGCCATGATGTTCCAGAGCTACGCGCTGTTCCCGCATCTCGACGCGCGCGACAACGTCGCCTTCAGCCTGAAGATGCGCGGGATCGGCAAGGCGGAGCGCCGCGCCAAGGCGATGGCGATGCTCGACCTCGTGCAGATGGGTCACCTCGCCGGGCGCCTGCCGGCCCAGCTCTCGGGCGGCCAGCAGCAGCGCGTGGCCCTCGCCCGCGCCCTCGTCACCGGCCCGAAGGTGCTGCTCCTCGACGAGCCGCTCTCCGCCCTCGACCCGTTCCTGCGGGTGCGGATGCGGGTGGAGCTGAAGCGGATCCAGACCGAGCTGGGGCTCACCTTCATCCACGTCACCCACAGCCAGGAGGAGGCGATGGCGCTCTCCGACCTCGTGGTGGTGATGAATGCCGGTCGGATCGAGCAGGCCGCCGACCCGCGCACCGTGTTCGAGCGCCCGGCCACCGCCTTCGTGGCCCGGTTCATCGGCGGCCACAACGTCATCCGGCTGCCCGAGGGTCTCGTCGCCGTGCGGGCGGACCGGATGCGCCTCGGCGCCGAGGCCGGCCCCGCCGCGCGGCCGGCCCGGGTGGTGGCGGTCGAGTACCAGGGCACCAGCGTCCATGTCGGCCTCGACGCGGAGGGGCTGGAGCGCGCGCCCGAGAGCCCCGCCGCGCTCACGGCGATCCTCAGCGACGCGGATTTCGCGGCCCGCCCGCTCCGCCCCGGCGACACGATCCCGGTCGGCTGGGACGCGTCCGCCGCCCACCGCCTCGACGCCTGACAGCCCCGGAGACGACCATGGACCTGCCCCAGAAGCCGAGCCGGCGCACGCTCCTGAAGGGGGCGGCCGCGCTCACCGCGACGCCGGTGACCGGCTTCCCGGCGGTCCACGCCGCCGAGCCCGTGACGCTGCGCTACCTCGGGACCGCGGTGAACCAGTCCGCCGACATCGCCCGGAAGGTGAAGGAGGATCTCGGCCTGACCATCGAGTACATCCCCGTGGTGACCGACGAGGTGACCAAGCGGGCGGTCACCCAGCCGAACTCCTTCGACCTGATCGACACCGAGTATTTCAGCCTCAAGAAGATCCTGCCCTCCGGCAACCTGCAGGGCATGGACGCCAGGCGGATCACGCTCGCCGACAAGATCTCTTCTATTTTCACGAAGGGGGAAGTGGCGGGCAAGAAGATCGGCGACCAGGGCACCGCGCCCAAGAAGGTCTTCTACCTGGAGGGCCAGGACTCGAAGAAATTTGCCGGCGAACAGACCCAGTGGATCTCGCTGATCCCGACCGTCTACAACGCCGACACGCTGGGCATCCGGCCGGATCTGATCAAGGTGCCCGTCACGAGCTGGAAGGAGCTCCTGAACCCGGCCTTCAAGGGCAAGGCCTCGATCCTCAACATCCCGTCGATCGGCATCATGGACGCCGCCATGGTGGTGGAGGCGACCGGCGACTACACCTACGGCGACAAGGGCAACATGACGAAGCCCGAGATCGACCGCACCATCAAGGTGCTGATCGAGGCCAAGCGCGCCGGCCAGTTCCGCGCCTTCTGGCAGGACTTCAACGAATCCGTGAACCTGATGGCCTCGGGCGAGACGGTGATCCAGTCGATGTGGTCGCCCGCCGTCACCAAGGTGCGGGCGCAGGGCGTGCCCTGCACCTACCAGCCGCTGAAGGAGGGCTACCGGGCCTGGGCCTCGGGCTTCGGCATCCCCAAGACGCTGAGCGGCCGGAAGCTCGACGCGGCCTACGACTTCATCAACTGGTTCCTGTCCGGCTGGGCCGGGGCGTACCTCAACCGGCAGGGCTACTACTCGGCCGTGCTGGAGACCGCCCAGGCGAACATGCAGCCCTACGAGTGGGCCTTCTGGATGGAGGGGAAGCCCGCCGAGAAGGACATCCTCGGCCCCGACGGCACCCTGATCGAGAAGGCCGGCGCCACCCGCGACGGCGGCTCCTTCGACGCGCGGATGGGCGCGGTCGCTTGCTGGAACGCCGTGATGGACGAGAACACCTACATGGTGCGCAAGTGGAACGAGTTCATCGCGGCGTGAGCGCGGTGCGCGCCGCCTCCCCGCCCTCCTCTCTCCGGGGGCACTCGGAGACGCCCATCCGGCGCAGCGACGCGGTCGCCGGATGGAACGCGGGTCCCCGCTCCCGTGCGGGAGAGGGACAAGGTGAGGGATGCGACTTCTCCGGAAGGACCGGCCCCCTCACCCCAACCCTCTCCCGAACGGGAGAGGGGGCGCGGCGCGCCTCGCAGGAGCCGATGTGTGAACGTCGGACCCCGCAGAGGTGGAGGGAAGCGTCGGCACGCGTGGGGCGTATCCGATGACCGATCTCGCCCTGCCCGCCGCCGCGTCCGCCGAGCGGGCCGCAGCGCCCACCGTCGCGGCCCGCCCGCGCCGCCGCGCCCTCGCCTACCTCCAGGCCGCGCCGCTGGCCCTCGTCTTCCTCGTTTTCCTGGTGGTGCCGCTGGTGCTCACCGGGATCGTCTCGCTCTGGGAGTACAACGAGTACGAGATCATCCCGGCGCTGACCCTGCAGAACTACGCCGACGTGTTCGACGGCTGCCTGTCGGCCGACCTCTGCACCACGGTGCGCACCTATCTCTCGACGGTGAAGTTCGTCGTGCTGACGCTGGCGATCACCCTGCCGCTCGGCTTCGCCATCGCCTACTTCCTGGCCTTCCACATCCGGTCCGGCACGGTGCGGATGGGCCTGTTCCTGCTCTGCACGATCCCGTTCTGGACCTCGAACGTGATCCGCATGATCTCGTGGATCCCGCTGCTCGGCCGCAACGGCCTCGTCAACGACACGCTCCGCACCCTCGGGCTGATCCGCGCGCCGATCGACGGCCTGCTCTACTCCGACTTCGCGGTGGTCCTGGCCTTCGTGCACCTCGACACGGTGTTCATGATCGTGCCGATCTTCAACAGCCTCGCGCGCATCGACCGGCGGCTGATCGAGGCGGCGCGCGACGGCGGCGCGTCCGGCGCGCAGATCCTCTGGAACGTGATCCTGCCGCTCGCCAAGCCCGGCATCGCCATCGGGACGATCTTCGTGACGACGCTGGTGATGGGCGACTTCGTGACCGTGGGCGTCATGGGCGGCCAGCAGATCGCCAGCGTCGGCAAGGTGATCCAGGTGCAGATGTCCTACCTGCAATTCCCGGCCGCCGCCGCCAACGCCGTGGTGCTGCTCGCCGCCGTGCTGCTGATGATCCTGGGGCTCACCCGGATGATCGACCTCCGGCGGGAGCTGTAGCGATGGACCAGCCCCGCGGCCGCGCCTTCTACCTGCTGGCGGCGGTCTTCGCCCTCTACGTCCTGTTCCTCTACGGGCCGACGCTGACCATCCTGGCGCTCAGCTTCCAGGGCCCGGCCGGCGGCCTGACCTTCCCGATGAACGGCGTCTCGACCCACTGGTTCGCCAAGCTGTGGGCGGGCGTCGGCGTCGTCGACATCTGGGCGGCGCTGCGGCGCTCGCTGGCCCTCGGCCTCGTGGTGATGGCGCTCACCGTGGGAATCGCGTTCTACGCCGGCCTCGCCTTCCGGAAAGGCTTTCGCGGCGCCGGCCTCGTCTTCGCCCTGGCGGTGTCGAGCCTGATCGTGCCCTCGATCGTGGTCTCGCTGGGCATCGGCCTGGAGTTCCGGCTCCTCGACGACGCCGTCAAGGCGCTGGCCGCCGCCACGGGCTGGGGGTTCCTGCAGGACCACGGCACGCTGATGGGCCTCTACACCTCGGCGCTGGGTGCGCACCTCACCTGGACTCTGCCCTTCGGCCTGCTGATCATGTTCGCGGTGTTCAACCGGTTCGACCCGGCCTACGAGGAGGCCGCCCGCGATCTCGGCGCCAGCGGCCCGCAGACGCTCCGGCACGTGGTGGTGCCGATCCTCGCGCCGGCCCTCGTCGGCGTGGCGCTGTTCGGCTTCACCCTGTCGTTCGACGAGCTCGCCCGCACCAGCCAGGCGATCGGCGGCCGCAACACCCTGCCGCTGGAGTTGCAGGGCCTGACCACCACGGTGACGACGCCGGAGATCTACGCCCTCGGAACGGTGACCACGGCGGTCTCGGCGCTGGTGATCGGGACCGCGCTCGGACTGACCCTGTGGCTGCAGAAGCGCCGCGCGCGGCGGGCGCTGGCCGGCCTGTGATTGATGCCGGATAGTCGGGCCGCCACGGGTCAGCCGCGCCGCCGCATTGCCAATCCGCCCCGGTCCGTGTAAGCGCACGGCGCGCCCCCGAGACACCCTTGGAGGCAGGGGCGCGCCGGGAAGGTCGTGAGCCGTCCGCATCGGGCGGCTTTTTCGCGTTCCGGCTCCAGCAATCGTAAAGGATCACGCCATGAGCGCTGTGAAGACGCTTGAGGCCGTGGCACGCGACCGGGTCGGCAAGGGGGCCGCCCGGGCCGTTCGTCGCCAGGGCCAAGTTCCCGCCGTCATCTACGGGGGCGGCCAGCCGCCGCAATCGATCGCGGTCGACCTCATCCGCACCCGCACCCTGATCTACGCCGGCGGCTTCAAGACCACGCTGTTCGAGATTAATGCCGGCGGCACGAAGGTCCGCGCGATCCCGCGCGACTTCCAGCTCGACCCGGTCAGCGGCGTGCCGCTGCACGTCGACTTCCTGCGCGTCGTCTCGGGCCAGACCGTCACGGTCGAGGTGCCGGTGCACTTCGTCAACGAGGACGCGGCCCCCGGCATCAAGAAGCTCGGCGGCACCCTCAACATCGTGGCCCACACGCTGACCCTCGACGTCGCCCCGGACCAGATCCCGGACGCGATCGAGGTCGACCTGACCGGCCGCCAGATCGGCGACGTGATCCACGTCTCCGACATCAAGATCCCGGCCGGCACCCATACCGGCGCGCCGACCGACCCGGTGGCCAACATCGTGCCGCCGACCGTGCTGGGCGCCGAGGTGGAGGCCGAGGAGGCCGCCATCGCCGAGGCGCAGTCGACCGAGGCCGCCGAGGACAAGGCCGAAGAGGCCGCCGAGGGCGAGAAGAAGGACGGCGAGGAGGCCTGAGCCTCGTCGCCCCGCTCCACGCGATCGAGAGCCCCGGCCCTGCCGGGGCTCTCTTCGTTTCAGGGCCAGGACCTCAGGGATAGAGCCGCGCCCGGCTCCAGCCCTCGCCCGTCCGGGTGAAGCGCACCCGGTCGTGCAGGCGGAAATCGCCGTTCTGCCAGAACTCGACGCTCACCGGCGCGATCCGGAATCCGGTCCAGTGCGCGGGCCGGGGGATCGGCCCGTCCCCGTAGCGCTCGGACAGCTCCGCCACCGCGCTCATCAGCGTGGCGCGGTCGGCGAGCGGGCGGGATTGCTGGCTGGCGATCGCGCCGAGGCGGCTCTCCCGGCGGCGGCTCTGGAAATAGGCGTCCGCCTCCTCGGCGGTCACCGGGGTGATCGGTCCCCGGGCCCGCACCTGCCGGCGCAGGCTCTTCCAGTGCAGCACCAGGGCGGCCTGGGGGTTCTGCGCCAGCTCCTCGCCCTTCGTGGACTGGGTGTTGGTGTAGAAGACGAAGCCGCGGGCGTCGAAGCCCTTCAGCAGCACCATCCGCACGTCCGGCAGCCCGTCCGATCCGGCCGTGGCGAGCGCCATCGCGTTCGCGTCCTCGGGCTCGGAGGCCTCGGCCTCCTTCATCCAGGTGGCGAAGAGCCCGACGGGGTCCTCGCTCAGCGTGAAGTCCGCGCTCTTCGGGTCATCGGTCCTTAACTGATCCACGCCAAGACTCCTGCCTGCCGCGTCCAGGGCCTGAGGGGGCACCGACATCGGCGTGTTCGGTCGAGCGAATAGCCCGTCGTGAGTCAGGTGTAATGCGGCGATGCGCGTGTAAAGGGCCAAGCCGGCGAGCGCACATTGGCGCGTCGGTGTCGGCCTTGTCTCTGGTGATGGTTCTGGGCGGCTGCAGCCAGCCTCTGCTGGTCTTCCGGGGCGATCCCCCGGCGGCGGCGCCGCGCGTGGTCGAGGAGCCGACCGTCACCGGCAGCATCGAGAAGCGGCCTGTGAGCTTCGGGGACGACCTCGCCGAGGAGGATTGGCGCCGGGCGCGGGCCGCCCTGAGCGTCGCCCTGGATCCGCAGGGTAACGGGCGACCGGTCAAGTGGGACAACCCGGAGACCGGGCTTCACGGATCGGTCAACCCGACCGGGCTGCCATACGTCTCGGATGACCTGATCTGCCGCAACTTCCTGGCATCCGTGGTCGCGCCGAACCGCAGCCGCTTCGTCCGCGGGACCGGCTGCAAGCTCTCGGGCGGTCCGTGGACGCTCAAGCGGGTCCGGACCGCGAGCGGCGCCGGACGCTCCTGAACCGCGCCGCCGCGGGGCACCCTCCCGGGCCCGCGCGGCAGCCGGAGCGCCCCGTGGCCCTCAGTAGGGGTGCCCGTAATACGGCCGCATGCGCAGGCGTGGCTGCGCCGCCGGCGGCGCCGCGTAGCGGGCCGCGGCCTCCGGATCGTAGGTGCGGATGTAGGGGTCGAGCGCCGGGTCGCGGTAATTGCCGTTGTTGACCCCCGCCGAGCGATCGTTGCCGCTCAGCGCCGCGTAGGGCGAGAGGCCGCTGCCGCTGTCGCCGCCGCCACCGCCGCCGCCCCAGGCAAAGGCCGTCCCCGGAATGGCAGCGAGGAGCATCGCCGCGAGGGGCATCGTCAGCGTCTTGCGCGTCATGTCCTGTCTCCGCACCACGTCACTGTCTGGCGAACGGTCCAGCTGGAGATGGGGTTCCCCTCGGAGGGCCGCCACAATCTGGCGACATTGTATCACGGCCCGCCAACACGCGTTTATTTGATCCGCTGAATTTCGATTTTTTCGGTTCATCGCCCAGAAATGGTCTCGGGCGTTAAGCTTGAACCGGTAGACAGCCACTCGGCCGTGCTTGATCAAGGCGCGGCGTAACAGCATTCGAGCGCGGCTCGACCGTATCGAGGGTCGAGGCCGGGCGCATCCCGGGTCTGGCCGCCGTGAGCGTCGATACGAAATCCGGCCCGCGGGGCGTGGGGCTGGCCGGCTGATGGAGCGGGCGATCGGAGGCACGGATTGGCCCTCGGCGGTCGGTGGCCGGGCTCCCGCCCGGGCGGAGCCGTCGGCTCTCGAGACGTTCTCCCGCACCCGCACCGTCACCGTGCGGCTCGATCGCCGGGCGCTGCGCGGCTGGCACATCCGCCTTCTCGATCAGCTCGGGCAGCGGCCCGACCACCGGATCCGGGTCGCCTGGGTCGAGCACGCGGCGGGCCTGCCGCCGAACGCCGAGCTCCTGTTCCGCCTGGAGGCCGCCATTCACGGCCTGCCCCGGCCAGGTCTGGCGACCGCGGCGGAGCCCGTGGCCCTCGCCCCCTACGAGGCGGGCCCCGAGGGCGAGGAGCCCGGGCGGACCGGCGCCGACCTCGTCCTCGACCTCTCGGGCAGCCCGGCGGAGCCGGGATCGGCGCCGGTCTGGCGGCTCGACTACGACGGGATGCCGGGCGAGGCCGGCCTCCTCGCCGCGCTGTTCGCCCACGGGGCACCGGTGGCGGCCCTGCGCCGGCCGGACGGCACGGCGGTGGCGGTCGGCCGCCTGGGCGCGGAATCGCACACGGTGATGCTCGCGGCCTTCGAGGGCTACCTCGCGCGGACCATCACGCTGATCCTCGCCGCCCTCGAAGGCGCCGCCTCGACGGAGCTTCCCGACGGCGCCGGGGTACCCCTCCAGCCCGCGAGCGCCTACGACCTCGGCGGCCTGGGCGTCCGGCGGCGGGCCGCCGGGGGGCTCGCCCGGCAGATCGCCCGCAGGCTCTACGCCCTCTGCTTCCACGGCCCGCACTGGCGGGTGGGCTGGCGGCGGATCGCCGGTCCCGACCTGATCGACCTGCGCCGGCACCCCGCGGGCGGCTGGCAGGTCCTTCCCGACGACGGGCGGCGCTTCTACGCCGACCCCTTCGCGATCGCCCGGAACGGCGCCGTGACCCTGTTCGTGGAGGAGTTCGACTATCGCCGCGGCAAGGGCGTGATCGCCGCGGTCGGCTTCGGGGAGAACGGGCCCCGCGGCCGGCCGGAGCCGGTGCTCGAACTCGAGACCCATCTCTCCTACCCGTTCGTGTTCGAGGCGGACGGGCAGGTCTGGATGATCCCGGAATCCCACGCCTCCGGGACGATCGACCTCTACCGGGCCACCGACTTCCCGCGCGGCTGGGTCCACGAGGCGGTGCTCCTGGACGGGGTCGTGGCTGGGGACGCGACCCTGCTGCAGCACGGCGGCCGCTGGTGGATGTTCGCCACGGTCCGGGCCGGCGGCGGCAGCTACTCCGACACCCTGCATCTCTGGCACGCGCCGCATTTCCGCGGCCCCTGGACGCCGCACCGGCACAACCCGGTGCTGATCGATATCGGCTCGGCCCGGGCCGCGGGGCCGATCGTGGCGCGCGACGGCGGCCTGATCCGGCCCGTCCAGGATTGCCGGCAGGGCTACGGCGCGGCGCTCGGCCTCGCTCGGATCCTGCGCCTCGACGAGGAGGGCTACGCGCAGCGGGTCGAGACGCGCCTGCGGCCGGGGGCGGCCTGGCCGGGCACGCGCCTGCACATGCTGAGCGCGGCCGGCGGCTTCGAGTTCATCGACGGCTCGCACCGGTCCCGCACCCGCCTCCTGGGCTGAGCGCGCCGCCTTGGGCTGAGCGGGCCGCCCGGGCCCAGCCGGGGCCGAGCCGCCCCGCGCGGGCCCGTCGGTGCCGAACGGCACCCGCTTACGGCTCGCATCGCGGCCGCGCGCGCGCTAAGCGGAGGTCTCACCTGCGCCGATCCAGCAGAACCGCCGGGACGATCACCATGGCGAGCCCCGTCGAACATGCGAGCTTCCTGCCGCCGGTCCTGACCTTCCTCACGGCCGCGGTGATCGGGGTGCCGATCTTCCGGCTGATCGGCCAGAGCGCCGTGCTCGGCTACCTCGTGGCCGGCGTGCTGATCGGGCCCTCCGGCCTGTCGCTGATCGCCGAACCCGAGACGGCGGCGAGCGTCGCCGAGATCGGGGTGGTGCTGCTGCTCTTCATCGTCGGGCTGGAGCTGCACCTGTCGCAGCTCGTCTCGATGCGCCGCGACATCTTCGGCCTCGGCACCGCGCAGCTCGTGGTCTGCGCGCTGGTGCTCGGCGGCGCCGGAATCCTGGCCGGCCTCAGTCTCGGCGCCGCCGCGGTGATCGGCCTCGCCCTCGCCCTCTCGGCCACCGCGGTGGCCCTGCAGCTCCTGGAGGAGCGGGGCGATCTCGGCAGCGCCTACGGCGCGCGCGCCTTCGCGGTCCTGCTGTTCCAGGACCTGTCGGTGGTCGGCATCCTGGCGCTGATGCCGCTGCTGGCCTCGGCCGGCGAGGCGACCGACGTGTCCTGGCTCGGGGAGGCGGCGGTCTCCACCGGCAAGGCGCTCGCGGCGATCCTCGCGGTGGTGCTGGTCGGCCGCTACGGCCTGAACCCGTTCTTCCGGCTGCTCGCGGCGAGCGGCGCCCGCGAGGTGATGACCGCCGCGGCGCTGCTGGTGGTGCTCGGCACCGCGCTGCTCATGGAGCAGGTCGGCCTGTCGATGGCGATGGGCGCGTTCCTCGCCGGCATCCTCCTGGCCGAGTCGAACTTCCGCCACCAGCTGGAGGCCGATATCGAGCCGTTCCGCGGCATGCTGCTCGGCCTGTTCTTCATGAGCGTCGGCATGTCGATCGACGGCAACCTCGTGCGCGAGGTCTGGCCGGCCCTGTTCGGCGCGACCCTGGCGGCGATCCTGGTCAAGGTCGCCATCGTGGCCGGCCTGTTCCGGCTGTTCGGCTCGGACACCCTCGGGGCCCTGCGCGGGGCCGCGGTCCTGGCGCCCGCGGGCGAGTTCGCCTTCGTGCTGCTGCCGCAGGCCCAGGATCTCGGCCTCACCGGCGTCACGGCGACGCGCTTCGCGGTGGCGCTCGCCGCGCTGACCATGCTGATCGGCCCCATCGCCGCCAAGGGTCTCGACAAGCTGATCGAGCGGCGCAACGCGCGCAGCACCTTCGCGCTGGAGGAGCCCTCCACCGAGCTGTCCGAGAGCGGCGACGCCCGGGTGCTGGTGATCGGCTTCGGCCGGTTCGGGCAGGTGCTGACGCACGTGCTGATGGCCGAGGGCATCCCGGTCACGGTGATCGACAAGGACGTGGAGCAGCTGCGCGCCGCCTCGCGCTTCGGCTTCCGCATCTACTACGGCGACGGCACCCGCCTCGACGTGCTCCGCGCCGCCGGGATCGGCCGGGTCGAGCTGGTCTGCATCTGCGTCGACGACCGGGAGGGCGCCCTCAAGATCGTCGACATCGTCCACGAGGAATTCTCCAGCGTGCGCACCTTCGTGCGCGCCTACGACCGCCTGCACGCGGTGGAGCTGATGAACCGGGACGTCGACTACCAGATCCGCGAGACCGCCGAATCCGCCCTCGCCTTCGGGCGGGCGGCCCTCGAGGGGCTCGGCCTGTCGCCGGAGGCCGCCACGGCCCGGACCGACGACGTGCGCAAGCGCGACATCGCGCGGCTGGTCCTGCAGCAGGCCGGCGCCCTGCCGGACGGGTCCAGCTGGATGCGCGGCGCCGCGGCGGGCCTGAAGCCCGAGCCGCTGACCGCTCCCGTCCGCCCGGCCCGGGCGCTCAGCACCGAGACCCGCGACCTCGTGGGCAGCGACCGGCGCGAGGCCGCCGAGCGGCTCCTGGAGAAGCCCGCCCTGGCCCCGCAGGAGACGGATAGCCCGGAGGAGGAGTCGGACCCGGAGGCCGAGCTCGAGGCGGAGGGCAGTGCCCGGGATGTGTGACCGGCCGGATGCCTGACATGTCCGACGGGCCGCCGCTGGCGGAGACGGGCCGCTTCGTCACCGGGTCGATCCTCCGGCACGTGGTGGTGATGGCCGCCACCGGCTCGGTGGGGCTGATGGCGATCTTCGTCGTCGACCTCCTGTCGCTGCTCTACGTCTCGACGCTCGGCGACCCGAACCTCACCGCGGCGGTCGGCTTCGCCGGCATCGTGCAGTTCTTCGCCACGGCGGTGAATATCGGCCTGATGATCGCCGCCGGCGCCCTGGTCGGGAAGGCCGTCGGCGCGCGCGACCGCGCGGCGGCGCGGCGCCTCGCGACCTCCGCGCTGGTCCTCGGCAGCCTCGTGGCCAGCCTCATCGCGGTGCTGATCGCGCTGCTGGCCGACCCGCTCCTGGCCCTGATCGGCGCGCGGGGCGAGGCGCTGCGGGTGGCCGTCCTGTTCCTGCACGTCACCCTGCCGTCGAACCTGCTGCTCGCCGCCGGCATGCTGTTCACCGGCCTCCTGCGCGCGGTCGGCGAGGCCCGGCAGGCGATGTCGGTGACCCTGGCCGGCGCCGTGGTCACCGCCCTCCTCGACCCGCTGCTGATCTTCGGCGCCGGCCTCGGCGTCACGGGCGCGGCGATCACCGTCTGCGTCGCGCGCGCGACCTTCGTGGCGGTGGGTATCCGCGGCGTCGCCCGGTACGGGCTCCTCGGCCGGCCGCAGCTCACCGACCTGCCGGCCGACGCCGCCGCCCTGGCGGGGGTCGCGGGACCGGCCGTGCTGACGAACCTCGCGCCCTCGGTGGCGAGCGCCTTCCTGGCCCGCCTGTTTGCCGGTTACGGAGCCGATGCCGTCGCCGCCGCGTCGGTGATCGACCGCCTGACGCCGGTGGCCTTCGGCGGCCTGTTCGCGCTGTCCGGGGCGATCGGCCCGATCCTGGCCCAGAACTGGGGCGCGGGCCTGTTCGACCGGATGCGCGGCGTGCTCGGCGCGGCGATCCGGGTGACGCTGGCCTACTGCGCCGCGGTCTGGCTCCTCCTGGCGCTGGCCCGGGGGTGGCTCGCCACGCTGTTCGGCCTGCAGGGGGTCGCGGCCGAGCTGTTCGGCTTCTTCTGCCTCGTCGGCGGCGCGATCTGGTTCTTCAACGGGCTGCTGTTCCTCGGCAACGCCGCCTTCAACAATCTCGGCTTCCCGCTGCGCTCGACGCTGCTGAACTGGGGACGGGCGACGCTCGGGACGATCCCGCCGGCGATGCTCGGCGCGACGCTCTACGGCCCCCGCGGGGTGGTGGCCGGGATGGGGATCGGCTCCCTGGTCTTCGGGGCGCTCGGCATCCTGCTGGCCCGCCGCACGGTCGACCGGCTGGAGGGGGTCGGCCCGCGTCGGCCGGCGCCGGACATCGCCGCGGGGGCGCCCCAGCGGGCGGCGCCCCTGCCGCCGGGGCACGCCCATCCCGAGCCGTTGAGCTGAGGCGGCGGCGGCAAGGCACAAGTTCCGCGGGTGGGAACTGGTATTTCCCCGCGCAAAGGGTCACGATGCCTTGTCCCGGGCGGTCCCGACCGGGACAGGATCGAGGCGCCATGTTCAACCCGCTCGAGATGTTCCAGGCGCAGGGCGAGGCCGGGCTTCAGGCTATGGGCCAGCCGTTCGGTCTGACCGCCGAGCAGACGGCCCGCGCCTTCGAGGCGCTGATGCCGGCCCTGACGCTCGGCCTCCAGCGCAGCGTCGGCATGGACCCGACCGGCTTCGCCCGGATGTTCGGGCTCGAGGCCGCCAAGCCGGCGCCGGCGCAGGGGTTCGAGGCCCTCGGCCAGATGTTCGGTTCGGCGCAGCTGATGCAGGCGGTGCTGCGGCAGGCCTCGGCGACGAGCGGCGTGGGCGCGCAGGTCCTGCGCCAGATGCTGCCGATGATGGCGGGCGCCGTGGTGGCGAGCATCGTCCACGTCATGCTGAACCAGCCGCAGGCCGAGGCCGCGCGGCCGAGCCCGCCGCCGCCCCCGCCCGTACCGTTCCCGTTCGCGCCGGCCTGGGCCGAGATGGCCAGGGCGATGATGCCCGCGATCGAGCCGCCGGCCCCGCCGACGCCGGCCGCCAAGCCGGCCGCCAAGCCGGCCGCCAAGCCGCCCCAGGCAGGCGCGGGCGAGACCGGCTCCGACATGTTCCAGCAGATGCTGCGCACCGGGGCCGAGGTTCAGGGCAACAACATCCGGGCGATGCGGGAGCTGTTCGAGACCTTCTGGCCCGCCTCCGGCACGCCGGCTGGGAGCGGCATGAACCCGACGGGCACCCCAACCCGTCCCGATCCGGCGCCGGCCGACCCCGCGGCGGGCAAGGGCCGGCGCGGTCGCCAGCCCGGCGGGACCGGTTGACGCGGGGACAGGATCCGGGCGGGCGCTGCCCCGACGAACCGGAGCGGCAACCTGCCGGCGAGGAGACCCGTCGATGAGCGACCACCTGACCGCCTGGGACCACCGCACCGAGAGCGTCGGCGGGAACGGCGTCGCCAAGCGCACGATCCCGGGCTCCGGCGCGAGCCTCGTGCGCGTGGTGGTGCCGGCGGGCGTCTCGGCACCCGCCCATAGCCACGATCACGAGCAGTTCGTGCAGGTGCTCTCGGGCTCGGGGATCCTGGAGACCGAGCAGGGCCGCGAGCCGTTCTCGGCCGGCAGCGTGTTCCACTTTCCGGCCGGGGCGTGGCACGCGGCCACGTTCGAGACCGAGACGGTCCTGATCGAGACGAACCTCGCGACGCAGGTCTGAAAGGGGTCCGGCGGGCTTGGCCGGCCCGGTGCCGAGGATGATCCCGGATCAGTCCGGTCCAGGGCCGAGCTGCCGCTCGAGTTCCTCGGCCGCGGGCACCGTCTCGCGCGCGTACCGGACGGCCTGATCGGCGGTCAGCAGGCGGCCCTCCTCCGGGTAGAAGGCGAGCCCGTCGACCAACTTCACGCAGGCCGTGATCGCCATCACGGCGCCGATCGACTCCGCGATGGTGCCGAACCAGAACGCGTACACGCACGGCCAGGAGCCGGCGAAGTCGGTCTCCGGATAGGTGTCCTTCAATTCCGGGAACGGGATGAGCGCGCACTCGAAGCCCGAGGCCCGGCCGCGCCGCAGGGCCGGCAGATGCCCCGACGAGGCCGGCGGGATCGCCGTCCCGCGAAGCTGCAGATCGAAACCGAGCGCGTCCAGGCCGGTCTGCCAGTCCGACACGCCGGCGAGCGGCCGCGGACACAGGGCGTAGGCTTCCATGCTCATGCGACCACGACTCCGATAGCGACGGTGACAGAGACGCGGCCCTTGACGGAGATGCCGCGGAGCAGGTGGATCTCGATGATCGGGACGCTGTCGTCGACACCTGCGCCGGCCCGCAGGGCACGGATACGGCGCGGCGACAGGCCCGTTTCACCGGTCTTGATGTCCCAGATCGCCCGGATCGGCGCCGCGCTGGTTCGGCCGTCCCGGAGAAGTACATCCGTGCGTATGCTGCCCGACAGGCCGTGACGGACGATGTCGCCGGCGACGAAGCTCTGCTCGACGCCGTGCCGGCCGATCCCTGGAAGATCCAGCTCGCGCAGGCGGGCCGCCAGCCTCGCGTGGATCCGGGTCCCGTACAGGAAGCCCTCGCCCGGCTCGGTGCTCTCGACGACTTCGTTCAGGACATCGAGGAGCTCGTCGGTCTTCGCGTCGATCCGAGGATCACCCGTTCGATCCTTGCGAACGACGGTGAGCGAACCGCCCTCGCCGCACCATCGGCCGTCGCAGCCCCGTGGCTGATCCGGTCTGAAGCCAGCTCTGATGTCCAGAAGTTCCAGGGCGACGAAGGCCAGGCTCAAGCGAAGTTGCGCGAGGGAGTACGCCAAGATCACATCGGGCTCGTGGGCTCGCATCGCGTTGTCACCCGTCACCTATGTTCATGTTTTATTCCATGATTCTTTTCCTCATGTCCAGCGAACGGGCCGTGAATTAGGAAAACATGTCGGCCCTGCCGGCACCGCCGCCGCCCCGCCTGCGACAAATTATTCTTGGCGCGCGAGCAAAATGCCTGTGCTTGGCCTGAGCCTTCGGCGCGTGTAGGAATCCCACCTTGAACGCCCGCCCGTGCACGCCGACGAAAGGCCGGGCATCGCCCCTACCAGAACAGAGGCAGACCATGAGCGCCGGTACCGCCGCCGACAAGCACTTCTCCAACAGCTTCTTCGCCGCCCCCCTGACCGAAGCCGACCCCGAGATCGCCGAGGCGGTGGCCAAGGAGCTCGGCCGTCAGCAGCACGAGATCGAGCTGATCGCCTCGGAGAACATCGTCTCCCGCGCCGTGCTGGAGGCTCAGGGCTCGGTGCTCACCAACAAGTACGCGGAAGGCTATCCGGGCCGGCGCTACTACGGCGGCTGCCAGTTCGTGGACATCGCCGAGGACCTCGCCATCGAGCGCGCCAAGCGCCTGTTCGATTGCGGCTTCGCCAATGTGCAGCCGAATTCCGGCTCCCAGGCCAACCAGGGCGTGTTCCTGGCCCTGATGCAGCCCGGCGACACCTTCCTCGGCCTCGACCTCGCCGCGGGCGGCCACCTGACGCACGGCGCCCCGCCGAACGTCTCGGGCAAGTGGTTCAAGCCGGTCTCCTACACGGTGCGCCGCGAGGACCAGCGGATCGACATGGAGCAGGTCGCCCAGCTCGCGCAGGAGCACAAGCCGAAGGTGATCATCGCCGGCGGCTCGGGCTACCCGCGCCACTGGGACTTCGCCAAGTTCCGCGAGATCGCCGACTCGGTGGGCGCCTACTTCATGGTCGACGCGGCCCACTTCGCCGGGCTGATCGCGGCCGGCGTGCACCCGTCGCCGTTCCCGCACGCCCACGTCGTCACCACGACGACCCACAAGACGCTCCGCGGCCCGCGCGGCGGCATGATCCTGACGAACGACGAGGCGCTGGCCAAGAAGTTCAACTCGGCGATCTTCCCCGGCCTGCAGGGCGGCCCGCTGATGCACGTCATCGCCGGCAAGGCCGTGGCCTTCGGCGAGGCGCTGAAGCCCGAGTTCAAGATCTACGCTCGCCAGGTGGTGGAGAACGCCAAGGCGCTCGCCGACACGCTGATCTCGGGCGGCTACGACATCACCTCGGGCGGCACCGACAACCACCTGATGCTGGTCGACCTCCAGCGGAAGGGCCTCACCGGCAAGGCGGCGGAAGCCGCGCTGTCGCGGGCGCACATCACCTGCAACAAGAACGGCGTGCCCTTCGACCCGCAGAAGCCGACCATCACGTCGGGCATCCGCCTCGGCACCCCGGCCGGCACGTCGCGCGGCTTCGGCGTCGCCGAGTTCAAGCAGATCGGCGGCCTCATCGTCGAGGTGCTGGACGGGCTGGTCGCCAAGGGCGAGGCGGGCGATCCCGAGGTCGAGGCCAGCGTCAAGACCCGCGTCCACGCTCTGACGGACCGGTTCCCGATCTACGGCTGAGGCGTGAGCGGGGCCGGTCTTCCGGGCCGGCCCGCGGTGGATTAGGAAACGGCCGCGGATCCGACCGGTCCGCGGCCGTTTCCATGCCCGAGTATCGAAACCCATGCGGTGTCCCTATTGCGGCGGCTCCGAGACCCAGGTGAAGGACTCGCGGCCCTCCGAGGACGGCGCCGCGATCCGGCGCCGCCGGGTCTGCCCGGACTGCGCCGGCCGCTTCACCACCTTCGAGCGCGTGCAGCTCCGCGAAGTCGTGGTGCTCAAGCGCTCGGGCAAGCGCGTGCCGTTCGACCGGGACAAGCTCCAGCGCTCCATCGACGTGGCGCTCCGCAAGCGCGCCGTCGATCCGGAACGGATCGAGCGGCTGGTCAGCGGCATCACCCGGCAGCTCGAGAGCGCCGGCGAGCCCGAGGTGACCTCCGAGGCGATCGGCGAACTGGTGATGGCGGGGCTCAAGGGTCTCGACGACGTCGCCTACGTGCGGTTCGCCTCCGTCTACAAGAACTTCCGCGAGGCCAGGGACTTCGAGGAGCTGCTCGGCACGCTGAGCGACGGCACGCCGGTGCGGGCGGCCGCGCCGGAGCCGGAGAACGACCCGGAGCCCGAGGCGTCGGGGCGCCGCCGCGCCGGGCGGCCATGAGCGCCGACACGAACTTCATGCACCTCGCCCTGGCGCTGGGCCGGCGCGGGCTCGGCACCACGTGGCCGAACCCGTCGGTCGGCGCCGTCGTGGTCGAGCCCGGGACGGGCCGCATCCTCGGGACGACGACCGGTGCGGCGGCGGCCGGGGCGGCCGGGGCCACGGCCCGGCGCATGGCGGCCATCGCGCCGTCGTCCGACTCGGTGGTCCGGCTGCTGCTGCTGCCGTAGCGGCCGAAGCCGAACCGGGGCTCGATCAGGTCCAGCACCGCGTCCAGCGCGGCGTTGCTCAGCGCCACCTCCTCGGCGGCCGGCACGCCCTGGATGGCCAGCGCCGCCCGCTCGAAAGCCGGCTCGTTGCTAACCTCGCGGCCGAACCAGCTCGGAGTATGGAAGCCGGCGGCCTCGCCGTCATTGTCGAAGGTGACGCTGATCAGGTCCAGGCTGCCGGGGGTGACGTAGCGGTCGATGGCGATCTCGCGGCCGCCGGCGTTGACGGTGGTGCGGTCGTAGGCGGCCTTGCCGGGGCAGACGTCCAGCAGGGCGTCGCCGTGGGCGCGCGGGACGTCGGTGCGCTCCTCGACCGGGACGCCGTCGGCCCCCTTGTTCACCAGGACCAGCTGGCAGACCTGGCCGTCGACGCGCACGTAGGAGGCGCGGCCGCCCTGGGGCGCGAAGTGACCCTCGGTGATCCGGGCGCCGCCCCGCTCCTTGCGGATCAGGCGGACCAGGGAAGGTGCGACCAGAAATCGGCGAACGGTGCTCATGAACTCAAAACCCCTCCCGCTTGGTCGGCGGCGCGCCGATCCGGCGGACAGCCCCCAGCGCCGCCGGGCCGCACGGAAGGGGCAAGTGGGGCCGACCCGCACGGCGTATAAGCTGACTGCCACGCCGTATTCGTCAGAGCCTGACCGCTTCCGTCGCCAATCACCGGACAGCGACAATCTGAGACTATAGAGCGCTAAGCAAAAACGCGACGAAATCAAGACCGGATCGGGTCGAGCCCGCTGCCAGGGCGCCCTCTGTCCCCGATATCCCGGCTTTCGCTCGAGATTTCCGAACCCAGGTTAGGCAGGCCCCGGACTCATTCCGCCGGCTCGAAATTCATCGCCGCGCCGTTCATGCAGTAGCGCAGGCCGGTCGGGGCCGGGCCGTCGTCGAAGACGTGGCCGAGATGGCCCTTGCAGCGGGCGCAGTGCACCTCGGTGCGGACCATCCAGTGGCTGCGGTCCACCGTGGTCTCGACCGCGTCGGCCAGGGGCTCGAAGAAGCTCGGCCAGCCGGTCCCGGACTCGAATTTGGTGCCCTGCTCGAACAGCGGCTGCCCGCAGCCCGCGCAGGTGAAGGTGCCGGCCCGCTTCTCGGCGAGCAGGCAGCTCGTGCCGGCCCGTTCCGTGCCGTGCTCGCGCAGGACCCGGTACTGCTCCGGCGTCAGGGACGAGCGCCATTCGGCGTCGCTGCGGATATCCGGGCTGGTGGTCGGCGTGTCGGCCATGGCGATCTCCCTTCTTCGCCACGTTATATAGGCGGCACGGGCGGTCTCCGGCAGTCCCGGACTGTGTCGCAGGGCCTTCTCGGCGACCGAGAACGGGGGGCTTTCAGGCGGCCGCGCCGACGGTGTCGGCCATCCGCGCCTTGCGCGCGCCCATCGGCAGCGGCGCGCCCGTGGTGGTGTCGCGGGCCGTCTGGTGCTCCAGCTCGGCGTTGATCTCGCCCCCGAGCAGCACGATCGTCGAGGAGATCCAGATCCAGGTCATGAAGCCGATCACGGCGCCCAGCGAGCCGTAGGTCTCGTTGTAGGTGCCGAAATTGGCGACGTACCAGGAGAACAGGAGCGAGGCGGCGAGCCAGAGCAGGCCCGCGATCACGCTCCCGACGCCGACCCAGCGCCAGCGGGCGTGCTCCCGGCTCGGACCGAACCGGTAGAGCACCGACAGGCCGCCGAGCAGCACGATCAGGATCGCTGGCCAGCGCAGGGCCGCGAGCAGCCACGCGGTCGAGCCGAGGCCCAGGAAGTTCAGCACCACCGGCACAACCACGATGACGTTGAGCGCGACGATGATGAACAGGAGTGCCCCAACGGTGAAGGTCAGGGACCGGAGGTTGAGCCAGAAGAAATTTCGCTTCTCCTCCTCCTCGTAGACGACGTTCAGCGCGTCGAACATCGCCTTCATGGCCGCGTTGGCGCTCCAGAGCGACAGGAGCAGGCTGGAGAAGAACGTGATGCTGAGGGAGCCGCTGCCCTTGGCGGCGATGCGCTTGACCTGGTCGCCGATGAGTTCGACCGCGCCGGACGGCAGGACCGCGTGCAGCTGGGCGAGGTGATCGTTGATGACGGTCACGTCGGCGAACAGGCCGTAGCAGGAGACGAGCGCGGCGATGGCGGGAAACAGCGACAGCAGCGTGTAGAAGGTCACGCCGGCCGCGACCGCCAGCACCCGGTCCTTGTTGAATTCCAGGTAGACCCGGACGGCGATGTCCTTCCAGCCGGACCGGGTCATCTCGGCGGGGCTCTCGGCGGCGCGACCCCGTTCCGGCTGGGTCGCCGCCGTGAGCTGCGCGGCGCGGCCCGAGATCGAGCGCGCCCCCGCGGCCACGCCCTTGCGCAGGCCGCGGTCGTCGCAGGGCTGTTCGTGGTCGGCGGAGGGATCACCGGCGGGCAGAGCGGCCGTCACGCGGCGCCGCGCCGGGGCCGCCGCGAGGGCGACCAGGGCTGACCCGAGCATCAGGGTCCAGAGGATCGAGCCGGTCTCGGAGGGGCCGGTCGAACGCGACGGTGACGGAGGCATGTGTCGGGGCCAGTGCGCGGAACTGCCGCGCTCGGGACTCCCAACGTCGTCGTGCCGCGGCCGTTCCGCGCGTCGGACGGGGACGCTGCGGGCCTCCGCGCGTTGTGATGGTTATGCGCGATCAGCCCCGCCTCGGATTCTGCTGCAAATTCGTCCTGGACGAGCCTCCCGGCACCCACGCCACCCTCAAGGCGGAGCGGGAGGCCACGCTGCACATGAACCTCACCAGCGTGACGATGGCCTACCTCACCAAGCTGGAGCCCGCCGCCCGGCGGGCGAAGCTCGCCGGCCTCGTCGCCCACAACCTCGACGCCCTCGGCCGCCAGATCGCCTGGGTCGGCGCGCGGCCGCCCCTGGAGCGCCTCCTCCGCATGGCGAGCAACGTCCTGCCGGGCTACACCCACCCGATCGCGCAGGCGCTCTACGCCGAGCCCGAGATGGCGGCGCTGGTCGAGCGCGGCCTCGCCGATGCCGGGGCGCTGGCCCGCCGGCTCGGGGTGCGCCTGAGCTTCCACCCGGGCCCGTTCTGCCTGCTCGCGAGCCGCAACCCGGCGGCGATCGCGAACGGCCTGTCCGAGCTCGACTACCACGCCGAGATCTTCGACCGGATGGGCTACGGCGGCGGCTGGCACCCGCACGGCGCCCACATCAACATCCATGTCGGCGCGGGCGACCCCGGGGTCGAGGGCTTCCGCGAGACCCTGCCCCGGGCGAGCCGGGTGGCGCGCGACCTCGTGACGGTGGAGAACGACGAGAACGTGTTCGGCCTCGACGCGGTGCTGCGGCTCGCCGACATGGTGCCGGTGGTGCTCGACCTGCACCACCACTGGGTCGAGAGCGGCGGCGAATACCTCGAGCCGGACGACCCCCGGATCGCCCGGGTGCAGGAGTCCTGGCGCGGCGTCCGGCCCGTAGCCCATATCAGCGTGTCGCGGGAGGCGGTCTCCGCCGCCTGCGACCCGGACGCCCTGCCCGACTTCCCGGCCCTGCGCGCGGCCGGCCACGCGGTCCGGGACCTCGCCGCGCATTCCGACATGATGTGGAACCGGGCGGTCAACGACCTCGTCGCCCGTCACCTCGCCTGGGCGGATTTCGAGATCGAGGCCAAGGCGAAGAACTGCGCCTCCGTGCAGATCGCCCGTCACGTTTTGGCGCTCGAGGGCGCTGCGCCGATCGCGGCCGAATGATGGGACGGTCTCGACGCGTCCGCCGGTCCGCTCTAGGCAATCCGACATGAAGACGGCCGATTGCGACATCCTCATCGTCCCGGGGCTCGGGGGCTCCGAGGAGGACCATTGGCAGGCCCGCTGGGCGGGCCGCCTTGCCACCGCGCGCGTGGTCGAGCAGGACCAGTGGCACGCGCCGACCCCGGAGGCGTGGTGCGGGCGCATCGCCGAGGCGGTGGCGGCGGCGACGCGGCCGGTCATCCTGATCGCCCACAGCCTCGGCGTGGTGGCCTGCGTCGAGGCGGTGCCGCGCTTCCCCGCGGGGGCGGTGCGCGGCGCCCTGCTGGTGGCGCTCCCGGACGTCGAGGAAGCGCCGGACCTGCCCGACTCGGTCCGGGCCTTCGCGCCGGTGCCGCGCGAGCCCCTGCCCTTCCCGTCCCTGCTGGTCGCCAGCCGCACCGACCCGTACTGCCGCTACGAGCGGGCGGACGACTTCGCCCATGCCTGGGGCGCGCTCACGGTCGACGCGGGCGAATCCGGCCACCTCAACGTGGCGAGCGGGCACGGACCCTGGCCCGAGGGACTGATGCGGCTCGCCGGGTTCCTGAAGGGGCTCTGAGTTCGGCGCGCGCTGCCGCGCGCGCGGGAACGGTCGGCGTCCCCGTGCCTCGCCTGGATGGAGCCGGCGCGGGGCGCATTAACGCGCTGTTTACCACCGCCCTCTTCAGTGGCGGCACGGGCGGTCCTTCGTCCCGAAGCCGCCCCTGGAGAGCACCGTGACGCGCAAAGAGCTTCTGGAACGACTCGAAGCGGTGCAGACCGCCCTCGGCCCCCGGGCCCAGAGCAACTTCAACAGCTCGCTGTTCAACGACGTGACGCTGCTCAAGCGGATCGAGGCCTTCGAGGCCAAGCTCGGCGAGCCCGAGAAGCCGAAGACCGCCGACTACACCGGCAACATGTTCTCGCGCATCGCCAACCGCCGCGCCGCCGCGGGCGCCAAGTAGCCCGCCGTTATTTCGGCTCGGCCTCGGCCGAGCGCAGCAGCTCGCCGGCGACGTCGGCGAGCCGCGGCGGGGCCTCCCGCACGAACGGCAGCGGCCGGCAGACGTTGAGCGCCGCGAGCCCGAACCGGGCGGTCATCAGCCCGTTGAGCACGCCCTCCCCCAGCTTGGCGGAGACCCGGGCGGCGATCCCGAGACCCAGCACCTGCTGCATCACGCTCTCGCCCACCGCCATCCCGCCGGTGACGGTGAGATGCGCGAGCGCCGCGCGCCCCAGCCTGAGAAATCCCAGGAACCCCGGCCGGCCGCCGTAGATGGCCGCGATCCGGCGCAGCAGCCGCACCGCCGCGAACACCACGAAGGCCACGTCCACGATCGCCCGCGGGCTCAGCGCCGTCACCGCCGAGACCTGCTTGGCCGTCGTCGCGATGGCGTTGCGCGCCTGCCGGTCGAGTCCGGCCAGCAGCTCGTGCTCGGCCAGGCCGATCCGGTCGTCCACGTCGAGGATCGCGTCGGCGGCGGCGTCGATCCGGGCCCGGCCCGCCGACAGGGCGTCGCGGTCGGCGTAGAAGGTCGAGAGCGCCTGCACCACCGCCTGCGCGCCCGTGTGGTCGCGGGTCACGAGGGCGTCCAGCGCCGATTGCCGCAGCCGCTCGATCTTGCGCTCGCGGCGCAGGCCGGCGAGTTCTCGCACCACGATCGCCAGCAGCGCCAGCGCGGCGAGGCCCAGCAGCGCGAGGGCCACCCAGCCGAGCCAGGGGGCGGCCTGGAACAGGTCGCTGATCATCCGCTCGACCGACAGGCCGACGCCCAGGGAGACGAGGCCGCCCACCGCCGAGAGGAACAGGGCGCCCCAGGGCGAGCGCGAGCGCGGCGCCACCGGCACGGCGACGCCGTCGGCGGCGTCGACGATCTCGAAGGGCTCCTCCACGATCCGGGCTTGCGGCGGCCGGGGGCTGAGCGGCGTCGTGGTCACGCTCGGCGCGGCGGCCGGCTCGGGATTGATCCGGAAGGCGCGGGGTTTCTGGCCGGAGGTCATGGTCGCGGGCTCCGCATCGCACACATCGTCACGCCAGCCGGTCGCCGATCAGGAACTGCATCGCCCGGTCGAGCCGGATCTGCGGCAGATGTCCGGCGCGACCGAGCCCGTCGGGCCGCACCAGCGGCGGCCGGAAGCGCGGGAAGCGCAGCGAGCCCGGCTCGACCGCGCCCTCCAGCACCGCCTCGGCGCGGGCCGGCAGCTCGCCCGGGAAGATCGCGGCCTCGCTGTTGCCGTCGAAGACCTCGTCGCCCACCACCTCGCCGGCCTCCGGGGTGCCGGCCACCGCCCGCAGCGTCTCCGAGCCGTCGTGGACGGTGGTCTCGCGGGTGGCGCGCACGGAGGCCAGCGCCACGGTGCCCACCCGGGCGCCCGCGGCCTCGGTCCGCCGCATGGCCCGCGACACGAGCAGCCGCAGCAGCGCGTCGAGCCGGTCGTGGCTCGTCTGGTGGAGGTGGTCGGCCTTGGTGGCGGCGAACAGGACCCGGTCGGCCCGGGGCGCGAAGAGCCGCGACAGTACCGTGTTGCGGCCGATATTGAGGCTGAGCAGCACCGCGTCCAGCGCCTCCTCCAGCTCCGCCAGCGCGGTCGGGCCGGCATCGACCGCCGACAGGACGTCCACCAGCACGATCTGCCGGTCGACCCGCTGGAAATGGTCGCGGAAGAACGGCGTCACGACCTTGGCCTTGTAGGCCTCGAAGCGCCGCTCCATCAGCCCGGCGAGGCTGTCGGGGGCGATCGTCTCGGTGAGCCGGTCGAGGGGCGCGAAGGTGAGGGCCGGGGAGCCCGCGAGGTCGCCCGGCATCAGGAACCGGCCCGGAGGCGTCGTCGCCACGGCTTCGGGCCCGGCGCGCAGGCCCGCGAGGTAGGCCTTGAAGGCGTCGCTCGCCCGCTCGGCCGCGACCTCGTCGAGGGGGCCGTTCGGGTCGAAGCCCTTGAGGGCCTCCAGCCAGGGCGCCGCGACGGCGGCGCGGCCGGGGCGGCGGGTGCCACCGATCGTGGCCCGGGACCACGCCGTGTAGCTGGTCTCGATCAGGGCGAGGTCGAGGAGCCACTCGCCGGGGTAGTCGACCACGTCGAGCATCAGGGTCGCGGGCCCGGAGCGCCAGCCGGCGGCGCGCTCGTAGGCGATCTCCAGGCGGAACTGGCTGATCCGGTCGGTTGAGCGCGGCCAGCGCCGCGCCTCGGTGAGCGTCGCGAAATGCTCCTCGAAGGGGAAGCGCGGCACGTCGTCGTCGGGCTGGGGCACCAGCTTGGCCCGGCGCAGGCGCCCTTCCTGGGCGGGCGCGAAGGCCGGCAGCGCGTGCGTCTCCACGAGGTGGTGGATCAGCGCCGTGGTGAAGACGGTCTTGCCCGAGCGCGCGAGCCCCGTCACGCCGAGCCGCAGGGTCGGCTGGACCAGCAGGTCGTGCGAGGCTTCGGCGAAGGCTTTGACGGCCGAGCCGGCACGCGCGGCAAGGTCGATCAGGGGCACAGGCGGGCTCGGGGTGAGGGAACGGGCCGGGCAGAGGTGGCGCGGCCGAGGCCGAACCGCAAGGCTTGCCCGCCGGGAAGCCTCCCCTAGGGCGGCGCGGTGTTGGCGGCGGGCGTGAGCGGCCTGAGCCGTTCGATCGCCCCGGCGACGAGGTCGGGCCCGGCCCGCAACGTGCCGAGCTCCACCGCGGACATCGCCAGCATCACGGGCGCCAGATTGGCGCGCGGCGCGCCGTCCGGCCCGAACAGGTCGAGGTCGTCGCCGGGTTTCAGGCCGACGCTGGCGCTGATCCGGTTGGCGTAGGCCTGGATCCGGACCTCGTCGCCGGTGCAGAGCGGGGCCGGCAGCCGCAGGTCGAGGACCGGGAGGCCGGCCGCGATCGCCGGCAGCAGCGCGGATTCGGCCACCATCCGGTCGGCGCTCGGGACGCGGGCCGGCTTCCGGTCGAGGAGCGCCGCCGGGTCGGCGACGCTCCCGACCGGGCGGCCGGCGGAGGCGGAGATCCCGGCGGCGATGTCGGGAACTGGCTGGAGCATCGCCACCCGCGGCACGGCTGCCGGGCGCCGGCCGGGGCGGCCGGCCATCCGGGCNCCTCGTGCGCATCCCCGAGGCGCGCAACGTCCTCACGCGCTACCCGCACCAGCTCTCCGGCGGCATGCGCCAGCGCGTGATGATCGCCATGGCCCTGTCCTGCAAGCCGCAGCTGCTCGTCGCCGACGAGCCGACCACGGCCCTCGACGTCACGATCCAGGCGCAGATCCTCGAGCTGATCCGCAGCCTCCAGGCCGAGATGAAGATGGGCGTCGTCTTCATCACCCACGACATGGGCGTCGTGGCCGAGATCGCCGACCGCGTGCTGGTCATGTACCGCGGCGACAAGGTGGAGGAGGGGGCGGCGCCCGCGCTCTTCGCCGCGCCGCGCCACGCCTACACCCGGGCGCTGCTCGCCGCCGTTCCCTGGAGCCCTGCTCGCATCACGGCCGCACGCCGCCCTGCACGGACGCGATCCTGGCCGCCGGGATCGCCCGGGTGGTCAGCGCCCTGGAGGATCCCGACCCGCGGGTGGCGGGACGCGGCCACGACCTCCTGCGGCAGGGCGGCGTCGCGGTCGAGACCGGACTGCTGCGCGACGAGGCGGCGCGCGACCATGTCGGCCACATCACCCGGGTCACGCGCGGCCGCCCGGCCCTGCACCTGAAGCTCGCCCGCACCCGCGACGGCTTCTGCGCCGCCGCCGGGCCGGAGCGCCTGCGGATCACCGGGCCGGTGGCGGACGGGGCGGTCCATCTCTGGCGGGCCCATGCCGACGCGATCCTGATCGGCATCGGCACCGCCCGGGCCGACGACCCGTCGCTGACCGTGCGGCTGCCGGGATTGGGCAGGCGCTCGCCCCTGCGGGTCGTCCTCGACACGCATCTGCGGCTGTCCCCGGCGAGCGTCCTCGCCCGGACCGCCCGCGACACGCCGACCCTGGTGCTCACCACCCGCTCGGCCCCGGCCCACGCGCGGCGGGCCCTGGAGGCGCTCGGCGTCGAGGTCGCGACCGTGCCGGCCGACCCGGCCGGCGGGATCGATCTCCCGGCGGCCCTGGCGAGTCTGGGGGAGCGCGGCCTGACCCGGCTGTGCAGCGAGGGCGGCCCCCGCCTTGCGGAGGCGCTCGCCCGGGCCGATCTGATCGATGCCTGCACGCTGGTCACCGGACCGGCGGAGCTGGGACCGGGGGGAGGCCTGCCGGCCCTCGGCCCGGCCCTGGCGGACGCCCTGGCGGGCGGCCAGTTCCGGGAGGCCGAGCGGCTGCAGCTCGGACCCGACGTCGCCGTGACCTACGAACGCAACAGGACGTAAGCGATGTTCACGGGCTTGGTCAGCGACGTCGGCACGGTCGTCTCGGTCTCGGGCGCGGGCGACCTGCGCCGGATCGCGATCCGCGCCTCCTACGACCCGGCGACGATCGCGCTCGGCGCCTCGATCGCCTGCGCGGGCCCGTGCCTCACCGCCGTGTCGGTGGAGCCCGCCGCGGGCGGCTGCGTCTTCGCGGTGGACGCCGCCGCCGAGACGCTGGCGCGCACCACCGTCGGCGCCTGGGCGGCGGGCACGCGGATCAACCTCGAGCGCTCCCTGAAGATCGGCGACGAGCTCGGCGGCCACCTGGTCACCGGCCACGTCGACGGCCTAGCCGAGATCGTGGCGCGCGAAACCGTCACGGCGGATGCCTGGGGTGCCAGCGAGCGCTTCACCCTCCGGGCGCCGGCGGCCCTGGCGAAGTTCATCGCCGAGAAGGGCTCGGTCTGCCTCGACGGCACCTCGCTCACGGTGAACGCGGTTCAGGGCGACCAATTCTCGGTGCTGCTGATCCCGCACACGCTCCAGGTCACCACCTGGGGCGAGCGGCGGGAGGGGGACCGGCTCAACCTGGAGGTCGACCTGATCGCCCGCTACGCCGCCCGGCTGACCGAGGCGCGGGCCGGCTGAGCCGATCGCCCTTGCGAGCGGGGCGAAGCAATCCAGGGACACGCCATGTCCGGAAATCGCGCGCTGCCCTGGTCGCTTCGCCGCGCTCGCGGAGACGGCGAGTCAGCGCGGCGGGATCGAGTAGGTCCCGGTTGCGTGGCAGACGAGGTCCGGGCTGCCGACGGCGGTGATCGACACCTCGCCGACGGCGAGGCGCCGGCCGAGCTTGAGCAGCCGGCATTCGGCCACGAGATCCCCCGTGGCGGGCTTCCGCAGGAAGTTGAAGTTGAGGCTGGTCGTCACCGCGAGCGCCACGGGACCGATATTGGCCAGGATCGCCGCGTAGAGGGCGTAGTCGGCGAGCGCCATCATGGCCGGCCCCGAGACGGTCGCGCCGGGCCGGAGGAAGCGCTCGTGGGCTTCCAGCCGCATCCGCGCCGCGAGCGGTCCCACGGCCTCGAGATGGTAGGCCCGCCCGCCCGCCTGCATCTGCGGGAACTCGCGGTCGAGGAAGTCCTGCGTCTCGGCGAGGGTGAGGATCGTGGCGGCCATCGCCTCATGCAGCACGGCGATCCCGCCAAGGCAATCACGAGGCCGTCCGAACCGCCTTCCTCACCGAGAGATACCGCTCGATCCGCCTGGGTCGTCTTTGCGGGCGGAGCGAAGCCATCCGGAAGCGCGACGGCTCCCGATGCCGCGCTGCCCTGGGTCACTTCGCTGCGCTCGTGACAACGGAGGGCTGCCTCCGTCGAGGGCTTCGACCGGACGCCTCATCAGGACGGGGAAGCGGGCGGGAGGAGCCTGCCCGCAGAGCCCATCAGAAGAAGATCGGCCGCGCGCTGGCGGTGATCTCGCCCAGTACCGTGCCGGTGGCCGGCTCGACCTCCTTGAGCACCACGTCGTAGCCCCAGAGGTCGGCGAGGTGCTGCAGCACCCGCTTGGCGTCGTCCTTCTGCAGGGTGATCTTGTTGATCGCCTTGTGGTGCAGGATCAGGCGCCGGTCGCCTTCGAGGTCCACGTCCACCACCTCGATGTCGGGGTCGAGCCACGCCACGTCGTACTGGCGCGCGAAGGCGCGGCGCAGCTTGCGGTAGCCGCGCTCGTCGTGGATCGCCTCGACCCGCAGCTCCGGCTCCTCCGGGTCGTCGACCACGTGGAACAGGCGCAGGTCGCGCATCAGCTTGGGCGACAGGAATTGCTGGATGAAGCTCTCGTCGCGGTAATTCTCCCAGCAGTCGCGCAGCACCGCCATGGCGTCGCCGACCCCGGCGATGTCCGGGAACCACGCGCGGTCCTCCTCGGTCGGCTGCTCGGCGATGCGGGCGATGTCCTGCATCATCGCGAAGCCGATCGCGTAGGGGTTGTGACCGCCATAGGAGCGGTCGTCGTAGTTCGGCTGCCGGATGACGTTGGTGTGCGATTGCAGGAACTCGAGATAGGCCGCCTCGGTGATCTGCCCGGATTCCGACAGGGCGTTCATGATCCGGTAGTGGCAGTAGGTGGCGCAGCCCTCGTTCATCACCTTGGTCTGGCGCTGCGGGTAGAAGTACTGGGCCACCAGGCGGACGATGCGCAGGATCTCGCGCTGCCACGGGCGCAGGCGCGGGGCGACCTTCTCCAGGAAGTAGAGGATGTTCTCCTGGGGCAGCTCCAGCAGCGCCTTGCGCCGCTCGGCGGCCATGTCGGGGCGGACGGCGCCGGTCTTCTGCGGCAGGGTCCGCCAGAGGTCGTTGTAGATCTGCTCGCCGTGCTCGATCCGCTCGCGCTCGCGCCGCTGCTCGGAGGCGAGGTCCGGCCGCTTCTTGCGCGGGTAGCGGTGGACGCCCTGGCTCATCAGCGCGTGGGCGGCGTCGAGCACCTGCTCCACCGCCTGGTGGCCGTAGCGCTCCTCGCAGCGGCTGATGAAGCCCTTGGCGAAGTCGAGGTAGTCGAGGATGCCCTCGGCGTCCGTCCACTGCCGGAACAGGTAGTTGTTCTTGAAGAAGTGGTTGTGGCCGAAGGCGGCGTGCGCGATGACGAGCGTCTGCATCGTCGCCGTGTTCTCCTCCATGACGTAGGAGATGCACGGGTCGGAGTTGATGACGATCTCGTAGGCGAGCCCCATCAGGCCGCGGCGGTAGCCGGCCTCGTGCTGGGCGAAGTGCTTGCCGAACGACCAGTGCTTGTAGAACAGCGGCATGCCGATCGACGCGTAGGCGTCGAGCATCTGCTCGGCCGTGATGATCTCGATCTGGTTCGGGTACCAGGACAGGCCGAGCTGCGGCCCGGCCACCGCCTCGCAGGCGTCGTGGATGCGCCGGATCGTGTCGAAATCCCAGTCGTTGCCGGTGAACAGCGGCTTCCGGTTGCCCGCGATGATCTGGGGCGTGCGTGCCTTGACGAGCGTCATGCGGCCTCCCGATCGAGTGATGTGCGCACCGCCCTCACGCCTCCGCCTCGGCGCGGCCTTCCTTGCGCCCGAACAGCTCGCGGAAGACCGGGTAGATCTCCCGGCGGTGGTTGACCTTGCGCATGGCGATCGGGCCGCCGGCCTTGGCGATGGCCTCGTAGGTCCGCCACAGGGTGGTGCGGTGCTCCACGAAGCCGGCGCGGGGGCCGTTCTCGTCGCCCACCTCCAGATAGGCGAAGTGCTGGCAGGCCGGCAGGATGTGCGACCGCAAGAGCTCCGTGGAGGTCGGCCCGTCCGAGGAGACGTTGTCGCCGTCCGAGGCCTGGGCGGCGTAGATGTTCCAGTCGTTCGGGTCGTAGCGCTCGGCGATGACGCGCTTCATCTCCACCAGCGCCGACGAGACCAGGGTGCCGCCGGTCTCGCGGGAGCCGAAGAAGGTCTCCTCGTCGACCTCGGTCGCCCGGTCGGTGTGGCGGATGAACACGATCTCGACGTGGCGGTAGCGCCGCGTCAGGAAGATGTGCAGCAGGATGTAGAACCGCTTGGCGAGGTCCTTCATGTGCTCGGTCATCGAGCCGGACACGTCCATCAGGCAGAACATCACCGCCTGCGCGATCGGCCGCGGATAGGGCTCGAACCGGCGGAAGCGCAGGTCGATCGGGTCGACGTAGGGGATGCGCTTCGACCGCTCGCGCAGCCGGAACAGCGCCTGCTCCAGGTCCGCCCGCTCCGGGTCTCCGTCCGGCAGGGCGTCGAGCTTTGCCTCCAGGGCCGCGACCTCGTCGGGCTTCGGCCGCTTGAGGGCGATCCGCCGCGACATCGAGTTGCGCAGGGTGCGGGTGAGCGCGAGGTTCGCCGGCGAGCCGGTCACCGTGTAGCCCGCCCGGCGCAACCCTTCCGTCTCGACCACGGCCAGCCGCCGCTTGGCGAGGTCCGGCAGTTCCAGGTCCTCGAGGAACAGCTCCAGGAACTCCTCGCGGGTGAGCACGAAGCGGAACGCGTCCTCGCTGTTCTCGCCGCCCTCCCCGCCCTCGCCGGCCCCGCGGCCGCCGCCGCTGCCCGGAGGCCGCTCGATCGTGTCGCCCTCCACGTAGGTCTTGTTGCCGGGCAGGATGTGGTCCTGCAGGCCCGTTCCGGGCTGGCGCGAGAAGCGGGGCTCCCGGACGCCGTCCGCCGGCACGCTGACGCGGCCGTCCTTGCCGAGATCCTTGATGTCCTTCTCGCGGGCGGATTCCCGCACCGCGCGCTGGGCCACGTCCTTCACGCGCCTCAGGAAGCGCTGGCGGTTCGGGAGGCTCTTGCCGCCCGGGTTCAAACGTCGGTCGACGATGTGCATCCGCTGCGAAAACCCTCGTCCGCGTGCTCCGGCCGGGTCCGGACCCTGATCGTACCATGCTGTCACCGGAGGGAAGGATCCCTCTTTGGCAGCAGGGCCGAGATCTTCGCCGGCCGGTCGTCCGAAACTGTGGCGGCGGAGGGTCGAGCCCCGGCCCGGCCGGATTGGACCCGGCCGGGCGCCGCGCGCCTCAGCCGGCCTGCTTCACCCGCATGTACCATTCCACCAGGCGGCGGACCTGCCGCTCGGTGTAGCCGCGCGCGACCATGCGCTCGACGAACTCGCCGTGCTTCTTCTCGGTCTCGCCGTCCTTCTTGGAGCCGAAGGAGATCACCGGCAGCAGCTCCTCCACCTGGGAGAACATCCGCCGCTCGATCACCTCGCGCAGCTTCTCGTAGGAGGTCCAGCTCGGGTTGCGGCCGCCGTGCTGCGCCCGGGAGCGCAGGGCGAATTTCACCACCTCGTTGCGGAAGTCCTTCGGGTTGGCGATCCCGGCGGGCTTCTCGATCTTGGTCAGCTCCTGGTTCAGGAGCTCCCGGTTCATGAGCTGCCCGGTCTCGGCGTCCTTGAAGTCCTGGTCCTCGATCCAGGCATCGGCGTAGTCGATGTACCGGTCGAACAGGTTCTGCCCGTAATCGTGGTACGATTCGAGGTAGGCCTTCTGGATCTCGTGGCCGATGAACTCCGCGTAGCGCGGGGCCAGCTCGGTCTTGATGAATTCCAGGTACTTCTTCTCGGTCTCGGGCGGGAGCTGCTCGCGGCGCAGCGACTGCTCCAGCACGTACATCAGGTGCACCGGGTCGGCCGAGACCTCGGTGGTGTCGTGGTTGAAGGTCGCGGCCAGCACCTTGAAGGCGAAGCGGGTCGAGATCCCGTCCATGCCCTCGTCGACGCCGGCCGTGTCCTTGTACTCCTGCATCGAGCGGGCGCGGGGATCGACCTCGCGCAGGGACTCGCCGTCGTAGACCCGCATCTTCGAGAAGACGTTGGAATTGGCGTGCTCGCGCAGGCGGGAGAGCACCGAGAACCGGGCCAGCATCTCCAGCGTGCCGGGCGCGCAGGCCGCGTCCGACAGCTCCGAGCCGGAGATCAGCTTCTCGTAGATGTGCTGCTCCTCGGTGACGCGCAGGCAGTACGGGACCTTGATCACGTAGATCCGGTCGATGAAGGCCTCGTTGTTCTTGTTGGTCTTGAACGACTGCCACTCGGCCTCGTTCGAGTGGGCCAGGATCACGCCGGTGAACGGGATCGCGCCGATATTCTCGGTGCCGACGTAGTTGCCCTCCTGCGTCGCGGTGAGCAGGGGGTGCAGCATCTTGATCGGCGCCTTGAACATCTCGACGAACTCGAGGATGCCCTGGTTCGCCCGGTTCAGGCCGCCCGAGTACGAGTAGGCGTCGGGATCGGCCTGCGACAGGGTCTCCAGCCGGCGTATATCGACCTTGCCGACCAGCGAGGAGATGTCCTGGTTGTTCTCGTCGCCCGGCTCGGTCTTGGCGATGGCGATCTGGCGTAGCCGCGAGGGCCGGACCTTGATCACCTTGAAGCGCGAGATGTCGCCGTTGAACTCGTCGAGGCGCTTGAGCGCCCAGGGGCTCATCAGGCCGGTCAGCCGACGGCGCGGGATACCGTAACGGCGCTGGATCTCCTCGCCCATCGTCTCGGGGTCGAACAGGCCCAGCGGGCTCTCGAAGACCGGCGAGACCTCGTCCCCGGCCTTGAGGACGTAGACGGGGTGAACCTCCATCAGGAGCTTCAGCCGCTCGGCCAGCGACGACTTACCGCCGCCCACCGGCCCGAGCAGGTAGAGGATCTGCTTGCGCTCCTCCAGGCCCTGCGCGGCGTGGCGGAAGAACGAGACGATCCGCTCGATCGTCTCCTCCATCCCGTAGAACTCGCGGAAAGCCGGGTAGGTCCGGATCGTCCGGTTCATGAAGATCCGGCCGAGGCGCGAATCCTTGGCGGTGTCCACGAATTCCGGTTCGCCGATCGCCGCGAGGATGCGCTCGGCGGCCGAGGCGTACATGAGGGGCTCGTCGCGACAGGCCTCCAGGTACTCGGAGAGCGTCATCTCCGTGTCGCGGCGGGCCTCGTACCCTCGGGCGAAGCTCTGGAAAAGGTCGTTCGTCGCATGCATGGGCATTCGATAACCCTCTCAGACCGTGACAGCTTCATCCTGTCTCGGCTCGGATGCAACCGACAGGCCCGCTTTTGTCGCAGTGCGGCGAGCGCGGCGCCCGGCATGTCGATTGCTTGCAACACTCCGGAGCGCTGAAGGCGGCACAGACGAGACTCCGTGCCGCGCCCGGGCGGCTGTCCGGGCGGCAGAACTGGGCAGATACCGCGTCGGCCGGAGCCTGCTCACAAATCCGTGCCCTCTTTCTTGGCATCGTCTCCCGATTTGGCGCCCGTGCCCCCAACCGTGATCTTGACGGTCTGCGTCTGGACTTGGCCGTCGGAGCTCTTGACCTCGAACGTCACCTCGTCGGTGCCGGTGAAACCGTTGTTGGGCTGGTAGAACAGCGCCTGGACGGCCGCCTCCTTGTTGGGACAGCGGTAGCTCGACGGCGTCTTCAGCTTGCCCACCTTGGTGATCACCGACCCGTTCTTCGGCGGCCCCGAAACCTTGAACTCGGGCATCGGCCCAGGAGAACAATCCTTCTTGAGGTTCGGCGCGATCTCGATGCGGACCGTCTTGCCGGGTGCCACCGTCTTGGTTCGGCTGGACGGCGCCTGGGCCAGGGCGGGCGCGGCCAGCGCCATGCTCCCTGCGAGCAGCGCGGCGAGCGGACGTAGGGCGATCATGGCAGCGTCTCTCCAAACCCGACCCGGGACCTGTCCCCGGACGCGCGTCCGGATGCCCCGTTCATCGGTCCAGACCATGTGGGGACGCCCTGCGCGGGCGTCGAGGGCCCGGGCGGCGGCTTAATTCTGGAGGGCCGCCGCGACGATCCCGGTGATGCGGGCGATCTGCGCGGCGTCGAACTCGCCGGCCAGCGCGGCGGCGAGCCGCCCCTCGACCCGCGCCCGCTCCCCGGCATCGGCGACCGGCACGGGGGGAATCTCGTCCTCGGCCAGTCGGCAGACCCGGCGGATCGTCTCGGCCGCGGCCAGGAGTTTCTCCCGGTCGGTGGGACCCATCTCCCAGAGCGGATTGCGCAGGCGGCTGATCACGCGCCTGGCGTCGCGGTACTCCCGGTCGACGCCGGTGGCCGCCTCGATCTGGCTGACGAGGAACATCAGCTCCAGGACTTCGGAGGCCGCCTCCGGGCAGGAGCGGACGATCCGCATGATGCGGGCCATGAGTTCCTGGCTGGGCGTCAGCTTGGATTTGGGCGCGGCCATGCGGGCGACAACGCGAGTTGTTGCCGAAAAGTTCGCCTGCCGCGTGTGGAGCCGGGCCCGACGGGCCCGGCCGGTCCGCTCAGGCCTCCGCCTCGGGGAGGTCGCGCAGGCCGTCGAGCAGGGCGCGGCAGGCCCGCAGCTCGTCCAGGGCCACGGCCAGGGCCGCCCGGTCCGAGGCCTCGAGCGTCCCGGCCCGGCTACCGGCCTCGGTCTCGACCTCCTGAAGCAGGGGCTCCGCCGCGACGGCCTCGCCGCGGCCGACGGCCTGCACGAAGCGGACGCCGTTCTCCTTGAGGACCCGCTGCGCCCCCGCGATCGTGTAGCGCTGCACGTGCAGGAGGTGGCGGATGCCGGCGACGAGCTCGATGTCCTGGGGCCGGTAATAGCGCCGCCCGCCCGCCCGCTTCACCGGACGGATCTGACCGAAGCGGGTCTCCCAGAACCGCAGCACGTGCTGGGGCACGTCGAGCTCCTCGGCCACCTCGCTGATCGTCCGGAACGCGTGGGCGCTCTTCTCGCCGATCCCGGTCGGCGGTTCGTCGGTGGATGCGGCGGCGAGGGCTGGCGGCATGGGCGTCTTACGGAGCGGGGCGAGGCCGCGCGATCTTGCCGGCTCGCAGGGCCGCACTCAAGCCTGGAGTCCGGTCGATCCGGCCGCGCTCCCGGATGGTGACGCCCGCGCGGTCAATCGTCGTCGTGCTCGCCCGCGCCGTTGAGGCCGTTGATCTTGGCCTTGAGCACGTTGGAGGGCTTGAACACCATCACCTGCCGCGGCTCGATCGCCACCTCGACCCCGGTCTTGGGATTGCGGCCGACGCGCTTGCCCTTGCTGCGCACCACGAAGGAGCCGAACGAGGACAGCTTCACCGTCTCGCCGCTCGCCAGGCAGCTGCAGATCTCCGACAGCACGGTCTCGACGAGGGCGGCCGACTCGGTCCGCGACAGGCCCACCTGATGGTAGACGGCCTCGCTCAAGTCGGCGCGCGTCACCGTCTTGCCTGCCATGCCGTGTCCCCTCGCCCGCGTCGCTCGCCCCATGACGCGCGGCGCGGCACCCGTGGCCGCGCCGAACGCTGAAGGCGTATCCCTATGATCCGGCACGCTAATCGGCGCTCCGCCCCCGGTCAACCGCGCCGGGGCAGCGAATTGTTTCGGGTGGCGCCGCCCGAGGCCTCACCAGCGGATCAAGGCCGCGCCCCAGCTGAACCCGCCGCCGATCGCCTCGATCATCACGAGGTCGCCCGCCCGGATGCGGCCGTCCCGCCGCGCCACGTCGAGGGCCAGGGGAATCGAGGCCGCCGAGGTGTTGCCGTGGCGGTCCACCGTCAGGACGATCTTGTCCCGGGCGACCCCGACCTTGTCGGCCGAGGCCTCGATGATCCGGCGATTGGCCTGATGCGGCACGAACCAGTCGAGTTCCTCCGCGGCGATGCCCGCCTGCGCGAAGGCCTCGACGATCACGTCGGTGACCTGGCCCACGGCGAACCGGAACACGTCGCGGCCCTCCATGCGCAGGTGGCCGGTGGTGCCGGTGGAGCCGGGGCCGCCGTCGACGTAGAGCTTCTCCCGGTGGCGGCCGTCCGACCGCAGGCTCGCGCTGAGGACGCCGCGGTCCCCGGCCCCGTCCTGCGCCTCCAGCACGATGGCGCCGGCGCCGTCGCCGAACAGCACGCAGGTCGTGCGGTCCTCCCAGTCGACGATCCGCGAGAAGGTCTCGGCGCCGATCACGAGGGCCCGGCGGGCCGCCCCCGTGGTCAGGAACTTGTCGGCGGTCGAGACCGCGAAGACGAAGCCGGCGCAGACCGCCTGCAGGTCGAAGGCCGCGCCCTGATGGATGCCCAGTGCCGACTGGATCTGGGTCGCGGTCGCCGGGAAGGTGTGATCCGGCGTCGAGGTGGCGCAGATCACGAGGTCGATGTCGTCCGCGGTCAGGCCGGCATCGTCCAGGGCGGCCTTGGCCGCGCGCGTGCCGAGGACCGAGGTGGTCTCGTCGGGCCCCGCGAGGTGGCGCTGGCGGATCCCGGTCCGCTGGACGATCCACTCGTCGGAGGTGTCCACCCGCTCGGCGAGATCGGCGTTCGTCACCACCCGCGCGGGTAGGCTCGATCCGGTCCCGACCACCACCGAGCGCAGAGGGGGGACGCGCCGGTGCTGCCCGGGGTCAGTGCGGAGAATTGCCATCGTTGTCCTTCCCGGACGACACCAGCGTCACAATCATCGGTTGTGGAACCGGTGGCGTCCGTTTTCCATCCCGTCCGTCGACGGAGGCTCGGGCCGGCAGCGGCCTCAGGCCGGCGCCAGCGCCGCCGTCTGGTCGAGCATCTCGCGGATCGTGCGGATCATGTCGTGGCGCGCCATGTCGTGCGCCAGATCGATCGCCGCGGCGAAGCCCTGCGCGTTCTCCGAACCGTGGCTCTTGATGACGATGCCCTCGAGGCCGAGGAACACCCCGCCGTTGGCCCGGCTCGGATTCATCTTGTCCCTGAGGGCCTTGAAGGCCTGCCGCGCGAACAGCGCGCCGATCTTGGCGGCCAGCGTCCGGGTCATGGCGGCGCGGAGATACGTGCCGATCTGCTTGGCGGTGCCCTCGGCGGTCTTGAGGGCGATGTTGCCGGTGAACCCCTCGGTCACCACCACGTCGACCGTGCCGCGCCCGAGATCCGTGCCCTCGACGAAGCCGTGATAGGTCAGGCCGGGGCTCTCCATCTCGCGCAGGATCCGGGCGGCCTCCTTGACCGCCTCGTTGCCCTTCATCTCCTCGGTGCCGACGTTGAGCAGGCCGACGGTGGGGCGGTCGAGGTCGAACACGATGCGGGCCATGGCCGAGCCCATCACAGCCATCTCGACGAGGTGCTCGGCATCCGTGCCGATCGTGGCGCCGACGTCGAGCACGACGCTCTCGCCGCGCACGGTCGGCCACAGGCAGGCGATGGCCGGGCGCTCGATGCCCGACATGGTCTTCAGGCAGATCTTCGACATCGCCATCAGCGCGCCGGTGTTGCCGGCCGACACGCAGGCATCCGCCTGCCCGTCGCGGACCGCCTGGATCGCCTGCCACATCGACGACTTGCCCCGGCCCTGGCGCACCGCCTGGCTCGGCTTGTCGTCCATGGCCACGGCCACGCTGGTGTGGCGGATCTCGACGCAGTCCTTGAGCCGGGGCTCCTTGGCGACCAGCGGCGCGATCACGGCCTCGTCGCCGAACATCAGGAAGGTGGTGCCGGGATGGCGCTCCCGGGCCAGCGCCGCGCCGGGCACGACCGTGGTGGGCCCGTGGTCGCCACCCATGGCGTCGAGCGAGATGCACACGCGTTGGGACATGTCGGTAGCGGGTCGCGGGTCTCGGCGGGAAAGGGTTCGGGCGTCGGCGGGACGGGGCCCGCCGGGCGCGGCGGACCATAGCGATACCGGCCCGGCGGGCAAATGAAATCGGGCGGCGGGCGGTTCCGGCCGGACGCGACGGCCTCAGCCGTCGCGGTCGCGGAGCTTGCGCAGGCCGTCGAGGGGCCCCGCCCCGTCGCCCGCCACGACCGGCTCGAAGGCGATGCCGGGCTTGCGCGGGTAGGGGTCGAGGCCCAGCGCCAGGAACTCGGCGGTGAGCGCGCCGAAATCGATGCGGCCGCCGACCAGGGGGTCGGGGATGTCGGCGTCCTCGGCGTCGGTGCCGGCGAGCCGGTCGGTGTCGGTGAACACCACCTCGACCGGCTCCCGGACCGGCGCCTCGAAGGGTTCGAGGCTGACGGTGCAGACCTGCGTCACCAGGGCCTCCACGGTGCCGGTCACGGTCAGCCGGCTGGTCGCCCCCGCGATGGCGAAGCGCCCGACGAGGTCGCGGATCCCCGGGATGCCGAAATCGGCGGCCAGCGCCGCGCACTCGGCCGGGGTCGCCTCCACGGTGACGGCGCCGCGCCCCTGGGGCAGGCGCTCGACATTGACCCAGCGCGCGAGCGGGAAGCTGTCCTGGCTGGCATCGCGGGTCATGCGCGTTCTCCGTCGTCAGGGCCGGCTGTGGCCGGCGCGAAGCCGTCCGGCTCCGGGAAGGGCGGCCCGGCCCCGAGCAGCCCGTCGAGATCGGCCCCGGCCAGCGCCGCGTCGGCCGCCTGCACGTAGGCGGCGAGGCCGCGCCCGTCACCCGCGCCGCCGAGCACGTTGCGGACGAGGGCGGCCTCCAGGGCCGCGGCGTCGCCGGCCGCCAGGGCCGCGTCGTAGCCCTCGGCCCGGCCGTAGAAGGCGGCGCCGAGCTTCTTCATCCGCTTGGACACGCCCATGTCGCCGACGCCGAGCTCGCGCAGCGCGGCGTCGAGCTGGGTGAAGACGGAATTCACGAGATCCTGCGCCACCTCGGCGGCCGGCGGCGGCAGCCGGTTCAGCCGGCGCAGGACCAGGATCGCGTGCAGGCACAGGGACTCGAACCGGCCCTCGACCGTGTCGGGGACGCCGAGATCCGTGTACAGGCCCGGCCGGCGCGCGGCCTGGCTCAGGACGAGATGCAGCCCCTCGACGGCGCGGCGCCGGGCGCTCGCGCGGCGGAACAACCCGGCGATCATCGGTGCGGAACCCCGGCCCACTGTGGCCAAGCTTGCCTTGTCAAAGCCATAACCCCGCGGTACGGCAACCCACGCCCAGGGCGCAAGCGCCGTCGGAGCCCCGTGCAGGCGGCGACGGTCGCGCCCCGTCCGTCAACACGCTCTCTGGGGGCCCGATGCGGCGCCGTCTCGTCCAGTCCTTCGCGCGCCTCGCCCTGCTCGGCCTCGCGGCAAGCGGCCTGTCCGGCTGCATCGGCGAGGAGCTGCGCCACGGCTACCAGGTCGATCAGGCGGCGCTCGCCACGATCAAGCCCGGCATGGGCCCCGAGCAGGTGCTGCAGATCCTCGGCACGCCCTCGACCGTGTCCACGGTGGGCAACAAGTCCTGGTACTACATCTCGCAGAACACCCGCCGGACGATCATGTTCCTGGGCGAGCAGGTCGAGGACCAGAAGGTCACGGCGGTCTACTTCACCCCCGGCTTCAAGGTCGAGCGGGTGGCGCTCTACGGCCTCCAGGACGGCCGGATCTTCGACTTCATCGAGCGCACGACGCCGACGAGCGGCGCCGACCGCGCCTTCCTCAGCCAGCTGTTCCGCGGCCTGACCCGCTACGAGCCGTTCGGCAGCGGCAGCGGCACCAGCGTGGTGCCGGGCGCCAATCGCGGCATGTGACCGCCCCCGCCCGCCGCGAGGCGGGCGATCGCCCCGGGCTCCGAGAACAGGTGCTCGGGGCCGAGGGACGCGAGGGCCTGCGGGTCGGTGTAGCCCCAGGCCACGGCCCCGAACGGGCAGCCGAGGGCCCGGGCCGCCTCGAGGTCGCGGATCTCGTCGCCGACGCAGAGGGCCCGGTGCGGCGGCACGCCGGTCCGCGCGAGCAGCGCCCGCAGCCGGCGCGCCTTCCCGAAGATCGACGCCCCGCAGGCGTAGGTGCCGATGCGGGCGGCGTTGTCCGGACCGAGCACGCGCCGCACCGTGTCGGCACGATTCGACGACAGGATCGCCAGCGGCACGCCCGCCGCCGCGATCGCGGCCAGCATCGCCGGGACGCCGGGAAACAGCGCGATCTGCGCGGCGTCGCGCGCGGCCAGCGCGTGCATGTGGCGGGCGATGAGCGGCAGCTTCCAGCGCGGGATGCCGAGATGGGCGACGATCGCCCGGGCGCCCTGGAGCCGCAGGTCCTCGACCTCGTGGGCCTCCACCCGGCGGAACCGGTAGCGGTCGGCGACGCCGTTCAGCACCGAGCAGAACCACGCGAAGCTGTCGGCCAGCGTGCCGTCGAAATCGAGGACGACGAGATCCGGCCTCGATGCGGCCGGCATCGGGGCCATGTCAGGTCCGCAGGTTCTCGAGCGGGACGCTGAGCCGCATCAGGAGACCGCCCGGCGCCCAGTCGTGCTCCAGCACCCCGTCGAGCTGGCCGGCGACGCTGCGCTCGGCCAGCACCGTGCCGAATCCCTTCCGGGACGGCGCGCCGGCGACCTGCGGGCCGCCCTCCTCGCGCCAGGTCAGCGTGTAGCGGCCCGCCTCGCGGATCCCGCTCAGCGAGACGCCGCCCTGCCGCGTCGAGAGACCGCCATACTTGACCGCGTTGGTGGCCTGCTCGTGCATGATGAGCGCCAGGGCCGTGGCGGTGCGCTCGCCGATCTCGGCATCGTCCCCGGAGATCACCACGCGGGCCCGCCCGTTCTCCTCGTAGGCGGCCATGATCAGGCGCATCAGCCCGAGCACCGTCTGGCCGGCGACCGGCGGCGCGCTGTCCGGGGAATGCGGGCGGACATATTCGTGGGCCCGGGCCAGGGCGCCGAGCCGCTCGCGGAACGCGGCCACGAACGGCTTGGCCGCGGGGTCGCTCCGGGCGGTCAGGGCGGCGAGGCCGCCGACCACCGCGAAGATGTTCTTGATCCGGTGCGACAGCTCGCGGATCAGCAGGTCGCGGGCCTCCTCGGCGCGCTTGGCCTCGCGCAGGTCGCGGGTGACGGTGGCGTAGCCGATCTCCGCCCCGGTCGGATCGCGCACAGGGAAGATGTTGTAAAGCACCGCCAGGGGCTCGCCGGTGACGAAGTGCCGGAAGGCGAGTTCCCCCTCCCAGAACCCGTCGCGGCGCAGCGCCGGCATCACGGTCTCGGCCAGGATCCGGCGGCTGTCGTCGGTGAAGAAGTCGGGCACCTTCTTCGCGCGGGCGGCCTCGAGATCCGGCAGGCCGACCAGGGCCAGGGCCGCCTCGTTGAGATGGGTGATCGCGCCCTCGAGGGTGCAGAGCCCGATGAAGTCCTTGGAGGTCTCGACGATCGCCGCGAGCTTGCGGGCCTCGGCCTCGGCGCGCTTCAGGTCGTCGATGTCGGTGCAGGTTCCGAACCAGCGCTCGATCCGCCCCTCGGCGTCCCGGATCGGCATGGCGCGCCCGAGCGTCCAGCGGTACTCGCCGCTGTGGTGGCGCAGGCGGTACTCGATCTCGTAGGGCTCGCCGGTCGCGAGGCAGTGGCGCCAGCGCGCCCAGGCCCGCGGCTGATCCTCGGGATGGAACATCCCGTTCCAGGCCTCGCCGTCGGTGGAGCCGTGGGGAACGCCGGTGAACTCGTACCAGCGGTCGTTGTAGTAGTCGTGAAACCCGTCCGGCCGCGTGGTCCAGACCATCTGGGGCATCGCCGCGGTCATCACGCGGAAGCGGCGCTCGCTCGCGGCGAGCTCGGCCTCGCGGGCGGCGACCTGCGCCAGCGTCCGGCGGTGCTCCAGCAGGCTCGAGATCTGCCGCGCCAGCGCCAGCAGGGTCGCGGTCTGCTCGGAGTCGAGCCCCTCCGGCCGCGAGACGCGGTCCAGCACGCACAGCGCGCCGAGCGGGATGCCGTGGCTGCCCCGGATCACCGCACCCGCGTAGAACCGGAAGGCCGGCGCCCCGGTCACGAGGGGATTCTCCGTGGTCCGCGAATCGACGGTCAGGTCCGGGATGATGAGGAGGTCGCCGGCCTCGATCGTGTGGGCGCAGACCGAGCAGGTGATCGGCAGCTCGCGCTTGCCGAGGCCCACCTCGGACTTGAACCACTGCCGCTCGGCATCCACCAGGCTGACGAGCGCGACCGGGGCCCGGCAGACATAGGCGGCGACGCGCACGAGGTCGTCGTAGAGCGGCTCGGGCTCCGAATCGAGGATCGCGAGGTCGCGCAGCTCGGCGATCCGGTCCGCGGCGCTCCAGCGCCCGTCGGTCGGTCCGGCTTCCGCGAGCGCGTGAGGTGCAGGCACATCCATGGTCCTGCCCCCACATAGGCGCGCGATGGCCCGCTGCCAAGGAACCGCCGCGCTTTCCTGCCGCACCCGTCCGGGGCGCGGCAGGGGATCCTGGCCGCCGCGCCTCAGGCGGCGCGGGACTCGGTCAGGGTCGGATAGTCGACGTAGCCCTCGGGGCCCTGGCTGTACCACGTCGCGGCGTCGTCCTTGTTGAGCGGCGCCTTCTTGGCGATCCGCTCGACGAGGTCCGGATTGGCGATGAAGGTCCGACCGAAGGCGATGGCGTCGGCCTCGCCGGCATCCAGGACCTTCTGGCCGCTGATCCCGTCGTAGTCGGCGTTCAGGATCATCGGGTTGCGGAACACGCGCCGCATCGCCGGGGCGATCGGCGGGTGGTCGGCCTTGCCGAAGGTGCCGTCCGGTCCCGGCTCGCGCATCTCCAGGAAGGCGATCCCGACATCGGCGAGCGTCTGGGCGGCGGCGACGAACAGCGGCTCGGGGTTCGAGTCGTTGCAGCCCTGGATAGCGCCGTTCGGCGAGAGGCGCACGCCGGTGCGCTCCGGCCCGGCGACCTTCGCCACCGCTTCGGTCACCTCGCGCAGGAGCCGCACGCGGTTCTCGATGGACCCGCCATACTGGTCGGTGCGGTGGTTGGTGCCGTCGCGGAGGAACTCGTCGATCAGGTAGCCGTTCGCGGCGTGGATCTGCACCCCGTCGAACCCGGCCGCCAGGGCGTTGGCGGTGGCCCGCTCGTAATCGCCGAGCAGGCGCGGGATCTCGGACACCTCCAGGGCGCGGGCCTCGCTGTAGGGCTTCTTGCCGGAATAGGTGTGGGCCTGGTCGGGCGCCGTCGTGGCCGAGGACGAGACCGGCTTGGCGCCGCCGAGGAAGTCCGAATGGACCATCCGGCCCATGTGCCAGATCTGACAGACGATCTTGCCGCCCTTGTCGTGCACGGCCTTCACGATCGGCCGCCACGCGTCGACCTGAGCGTCGGACCAGATGCCGGGCGCGTAGGGCCAGCCGAGCCCCTCCTGACTGATACCGGTGGCCTCGGTGAGGATCAGGCCGGCACCGGCGCGCTGCGCGTAGTACTCGGCCATGATCGGGGTGGGCACGTGCTCGCGGGTGCCGCGGCCGCGGGTCAGCGGCGCCATGAAGATCCGGTTCTTCGCCTCGATGGCGCCGATGCGGATCGGGTCGAGCAGGGACGGCATGGGTTACCTCGTGCTGGTGCGGCGGGGCCGCGTCCGGGTTTTAATCCGGCGCCGAGGTGGCGCTGCGGCGCCGCGATGCCAAGGTGCTGCGCCGCGGGACTGACCGTCGCGTGCGGGGGCGCACACGGTGAAACGGGCAGGGCCGGGCTCGCCCGGAGCCCGGCCCTGCCGCTCGATCGGATCCTCGCGAAACTCAGCTGTGCGCCAGCACGGCGAGCAGCAGCAGGGCGATGATGTTGGTGATCTTGATCGCCGGGTTCACCGCCGGGCCGGCGGTGTCCTTGTAGGGGTCGCCCACCGTGTCGCCGGTCACCGCCGCCTTGTGGGCCTCCGAGCCCTTGCCGCCGTGGTGGCCGTCCTCGATGTACTTCTTGGCGTTGTCCCAGGCGCCGCCGCCCGAGGTCATCGAGATCGCCACGTAGAGCCCGGTGAGGATCACGCCGAGCAGGCTCGCGCCCACGGTGGCGAAGGCCTGGCTCTTCCCGGCGATGAGCTGGATCACGAAGAACAGCACCACCGGCGACAGGACCGGAAGCAGCGAGGGGACGATCATCTCCTTGATCGCCGCGCGGGTCAGCATGTCCACGGCCCGCCCGTAATCCGGCCGGTCGGTCCCCTGCATGATCCCGGGCTTGGCCCGGAACTGGCGCCGGACCTCCTCGACCACCGCGCCCGCCGCGCGCCCGACCGCCGTCATGGCGATGCCGGCGAACAGGAACGGGATCAGCCCGCCGAGCAGCAGCCCGACCACCACGTACGGGTTGGAGAGCGAGAAATCGACGCTGACCCCCTGGAAGAAGCGGTACTGGGTCGGGCTCGCGTTGGCGATGAAGTAGTTCAGGTCCGACGTGTAGGCGGCAAACAGAACCAGGGCGCCGAGCCCGGCCGAGCCAATCGCGTAGCCCTTGGTCACCGCCTTCGTGGTGTTGCCGACCGCGTCGAGGGCGTCGGTCGACTTGCGCACCTCGGCGGGCAGGCCGGCCATCTCGGCGATGCCGCCGGCATTGTCGGTGACGGGCCCGAAGGCGTCGAGCGCCACGATGAAGCCGGCCAGAGCCAGCATGGCGGTGACCGCGATGGCGATGCCGAACAGGCCGGCGAGCGCGTAGGTGCTGATGATGCCCGCCACGATCACGATGGCCGGCAGCGCGGTCGATTCGAGCGAGATCGCCAGCCCCTGGATCACGTTGGTGCCGTGCCCGGTCACCGACGCGTCGGCGATCGACTTCACCGGGCGGAAGTTGGTGCCCGTGTAGTACTCGGTGATCACCACGATCAGCGCCGTGATGGCGAGGCCGATCACCGCGCAGCCGAACAGGCCGGCCGACGTGAAGGTCACGCCGGTCGAGGTGGTGAAGCTGGTCGAGAAGCCGCCCAGCAGGGTCATGTTGACCGCCGCGATCGCCGCGATGGAGAGCACGCCGGCGGCGATCAGGCCCTTGTAGAGGGCGCCCATGATCGACTGGTTCGCGCCGAGCCGCACCGCGTAGGTGCCGGCGATGGAGGTGAGGATGCAGGCCGACCCGATGGCGAGCGGGTACAGCATCATCGGCTCGAGGACGTCACGGCCGCTCCCCGTGGGACCGGAGAAGAAGATCGCGGCCAGCACCATCGTGGCGACGACCGTCACCGCGTAGGTCTCGAACAGGTCGGCCGCCATGCCGGCGCAGTCGCCGACATTGTCGCCGACGTTGTCGGCGATGGTGGCGGGGTTGCGCGGGTCGTCCTCCGGGATGCCGGCCTCGACCTTGCCGACGAGGTCGCCGCCGACATCGGCGCCCTTGGTGAAGATGCCGCCGCCGAGGCGGGCGAAGATCGAGATCAGCGAGGCGCCGAAGCCCAGCGCCACGAGGGCGTCGATCACCTCGCGGCTCGACGGCTCGAGGTGGGCGGCGCGGGTGAGGAACAGGTAGTAGAGGGCGACGCCGAGGAGGGCGAGGCCCGCCACCAGCATGCCGGTCACCGCCCCCGACTTGAAGGCGACGTCGAGGCCGCCGCCCAGCGAGGTCGAGGCGGCCTGGGCCGTGCGGACATTGGCCCGCACCGAGACGTTCATGCCGATGAAGCCGGCCGCGCCCGACAGAACGGCGCCGATCAGGAAGCCGACCGCGACCTTGATCCCGAGGAAGACGGCGAGAAGGACGAACAGGACGACGCCGACGAGGCCGATCGTCGTGTACTGCCGCCGGAGATAGGCCTGCGCGCCCTCGGCGATGGCGGCGGCGATCTCCTGCATCCGCTGCGTGCCGGCGTCGCGCCGCATCACGTCGAGGATTGTGACGATGCCGTAGGCGACGGCGCAGAGCCCGCCCGCGATGATCAGGACCAAGGGAATCATTCGACCGTCCTTGTTATTATCGTGCCTGGCGTGGGCTTGTGATTGTCGAGCTTGGCCGCCGGACGACGGCCATGGGACGCGGTGCTCGGATTCGGGGCTTTCCTTCCCAGAACAATGCCTTGATTGCCAAACTTCGCCGGTGAGCGCAAACCCCGCGTGGGTGAGCGGCGCCAGGGATCGCGTCTCATGGCGCGGCGCGAACAGGGCTCATCGACCCGCTAAACGGTATTATATTGCAGGTCTTAGTCCCTGTCGGCCGCGGCCCGCTTGTTTTCACGGGCGCGGCGCGACGGTTCAGAGCCATTCCGATCCGATTGGGACGAAGGCGACCGCCCGAGGCCGTGCCGCAGGAGGCGCGGGTCCCCCCTCCCGCACGGGAGAGGGGGCTCGGCGTGCCTCGCTCGAGCGGAGATGCCTGTCTGACCGACCGTCGCACAACGATCGGGGACGGCCCCGGCCACCATTAACCCCGCCTTAACCAACCGATATTCTATTTTTGGTTGTATTCTGACGGGGGCTCGCCATGAGCAGCGACCAGGCCGCCAAGCTGGCGGCGACGATCGAGGTGTTGAGCGGCGCGGTCGGGTTCCTGCTCGCCGAGCGGGTAGCGGCGCAGCCGGCCACGATCCAGGGCGACCTGCTGTCCGTGCTGCAGCGCGCCCTGTCCCGGGCGCCCGGCGCGGGCCCGGACCCGGTCGGCCGCTGGATCCCGGTCGTCGCCGCCGAGATGATCGGAGAGGTCCGGCGCCAGATCGGGCAACCGGGCGCGGGTGCCGCCGGCGCGATGATCGCGGGCCCGGCCGCGATGTCAGAAGTGGCTGAAGGCCCCGGCCGCGAACACGCGCTCGGCGCCATCGCGCATTTCGAAGCGCGGCGGGCCGTCGCCTGAAATGACGGTGCCGATGGCGGCGACGGCAATCCCGGCCGCCGCGGCCGCGGCGCGGAAATCCTCCAGGCGCTCCGGCGCGACCGTGCAGAGGATCTCGTAATCGTCCCCGCCGGTCAGGGCCGCCTCGATCAGGGCGGGCTCCGCCGCGCAGGCGCGCCGGGCGGCCTCCGAGAGCGGCACGTCGGCCGTCGCCACCCGGGCGGTGCGGCCCGCGCCCAGCATCTTGGCGAGATCGCCCGCGAGACCGTCGGAGACGTCCATGGCCGCCGAGGCGTGGCGGCGGACCGCCCGCGCCGCCCAGGGGGCGCCGGGCTCCAGGCGCATCCGCAGGCCGAGGGCGGCGTCGCCGATCGTGCCGGTGACGCAGATCCGGTCGCCGACCCGCGCGGTGGTGCGGCGCACGATGGTGCCGCTCGGCACCTCGCCGAGCAGGGTGACGGAGATCAGCGCCGGACCGCCGGAGCGCACCGTGTCGCCGCCGAGCAGCGGGCAGCCGGCCGCCTCGGCCGCCGCGCCGAGCCCCTGCGCGAAGCCGTCGAGCCAGGCCTCCGTCCAGTCGTCGGGAAGCGCCAGGGTCAGCAGGAAGCCGCGCGGGACCGCGCCCTTGGCGGCGATGTCGGAGAGGTTCACGCCGAGGGCCTTGCGGGCGACCGAGGCCGGCGGATCCTCCGCGAAGTAGTGGATCCCCGCCACCACGGCGTCGGCGGTGACGACGAGGTCGTGGCCCGGCGCGGGCGTCAGCGTGGCGGCGTCGTCCCGGAGCCCGTCGGCGCCCGGCCCCGCGAGCGGGGCGAAGTAGCGGGCGATCAGCCCCTCCTCGGAGGCGCGGGCCGGCCCGGCCAAGGCTCAGGCCTTTCCGGCCGAAGATTTCCCGCCGGAAGGCTTGCCGGGGAGCGGCTTGGACGAGCCCGGCTTGCCGGAGGCCTTCGGGGCCCCGACCTCGCCCGGCCGGACCTCCCGGGCGACCCGGTCGAGGACGGCGTTGACGAGGCCCGGCTCGTCGGCCGTGTAGAAGCTGTGGGCGACGTCGACGTATGCCGAGATCGCCGCGGCCGCCGGCACGTCGCGGCGGAACATCAGCTCGTAGGCGCCCGCCCGCAGGATCGCCCGGAGCACGATCTCGATGCGCCGCAGCGGCCAGCCCTGGGTGAGGGCCTGGTCGAGCTTCGGGTCGATGGCCCGCTGCTCCTCGACCGTGCCGCGCAGCAGGTCGCGGAAGAAGGCGGTCTCGGCCGGGGGATGGGCGATCCCGTCGACCTCCTGGCCGATCCAGAAGGCCTCGAACTCGGCGAGGGCGTCGAGCACGCCCTTGCCGGAGATGTCCATCTCGTAGAGCGCCTGCACCACAGCGAGGCGGGCGCCGCTGCGCGGGCTGATCTTGGCGGGAGCGCCGGCGGCCTCCGCGCCGGTCTCCGGCTGGGCCTCAGGCTGGGTGTCGGGGGTCCCGGTCATGGGGGTATCCGTCATCGGGTGCGCGCGGACTCGGCGGCCCGCTTCAGGGCGAGCACGCCGAGCGCGGCCTCGGCGGCACCGCCGCCCTTGTTCATCTCGGCGACCCGCGCGCGGGCGAGCGCCTGCGCCTCGGTCTCGACCGTGAGGATGCCGTTGCCCAGCGGCACGCGGCGCTGCACCGACAGGTCCATGAGCGCCCGGGCGCTCTCGCCGGCGACGATGTCGTAGTGGCCGGTCTCGCCGCGGATCACGCAGCCGAGCGCCACCACGGCGTCGTAGGATCCCGCGTCGAGCAGGATCGCCACGGCGGCGGGGATCTCCAGGGCTCCCGGCACGGTAACCACGGTGGCCTGCGCGTCGGCGGCCGCGATCGCCGCCAGGGCGCCGGCCAGGAGCTCGTCGGCGATCGCGTCGTAGTAGCGCGCCTCGACGACGAGGATCCGGGCGCCGGCGAGTGCCGGGTCGGTGGGCTTGGGCGCCGAATCGGCGCGGGTATGGGCGACCATGGCTCTCGTCCGGCCGGGTTTTCGGGAATGCGCGGCCGGCACGTCGGGCGCCCGCACGGGGGAGGACGGTTAGACCGAAGCGGCCGGCGCCACAAGCGGCGCCGGCGCCGAGCCCGCGCGGGGCCGAAGCCTAGCCCGCCAGCGGCGGCANCACGGGGGAGGACGGTTAGACCGAAGCGGCCGGCGCCAACAGCGGCGCCGGCGCCGAGCCCGCGCGGGGCCGAAGCCTAGCCCGCCAGCGGCGGCAGCGGCGGCGCCGGGGGGCCGTCCGCCGGCAGCGCCGTGCGGGCGACGTTCATCGCCATGGCGAGCAGCGCGTAGTAGCCGTTGATGCCGGTGAGATCGATCGCGCCCTGCTCGCCGAAGCGCGCGACCAGGGCCGCGTAGGTCGCGTCGCTCACCGCGCGGTTGCGCATCAGCTCGGTCGAGAAGGCGTAGGCGAGCGCCTCGTCGGCGCTCATCGTGTCGGGGCGGCGCCCCTCGGCCAGCGCCCGCGCGGTCTCGGGGTCGACCCCGGCCCCGAGGGCGATCGGGTGGTGGATCGCCCACTCGACCGGCTGGCTCCACTCCCGCGCGACCACCAGGATCGCGAACTCGCTGATCCGCAGCGGCAGGACGCTGCCGTAGCGCAGGTACTGGCCCATCCGGCTCGCGCACAGCATCAGCTCGGGGCTGCGCAGGAGCGGCACGAACGGCCCGAAGACCGGGACGCCGCGCTCGGCCCGGAACGAGGCCGCGGCCTCGGCCTGCGCCGGGGACAGGCTGCCGGCCGGGATCTCCGGCATGCGCTCCGCGCTGGTCTGCCCGCTGGCCATGCGTTTCCCCTCCATTCGCGTCCGCCCCGCATCCGCGCCCACGCGCGGCCCGCTCTGGATTTCCGGTGCCCGTGCGCCTAGACCATTGGGGCTCACCGGCACGCACCGCGCCCGACCGGGCGGCGATCCCTGAACGCCAGCGAGGCTTACGGCTTTGGCCCTCCCCGTCAACGAACGCCGGCGCATCATGCTGCTCACGGGCGCGAGCCGGGGCATCGGCCACGCCACCGTCAAGCGCTTCTCGGCCGCGGGCTGGCGGGTGATCACCTGCTCGCGCCACGCCTTCCCGGAGAACTGCCCCTGGGAGATGGGGCCCGAGGACCACCTGCAGGTCGACCTCGCCGACGCGCAGGACACGGTCCGCGCCGTCGAGGAGGTGCGGGGCCGGCTCGCCGCCGAGGGCGGGGTGCTGCACGCGCTGGTCAACAATGCCGGGATCTCGCCGAAGGGGCCGGAGGGCGAGCGCCTCGGCGCCCTGGCCACCGAGTTCGACACGTGGCAGCGGGTCTTCCAGGTCAACCTGTTCGCCACGATCCTGCTGGCCCGGGGCCTGCGCGAGGAGCTCGCCCGGGCGAAGGGCTCGGTCGTCAACGTGACGTCGATCGCCGGCTCGCGCGTCCATCCCTTCGCGGGGGCGGCCTACGGCACCTCCAAGGCGGCGCTGGCGGGCCTGACCCGCGAGCTGGCCGCCGATTTCGGTCCGCTCGGCGTGCGGGTGAACGCGATCTCGCCGGGAGAGATCGACACGTCGATCCTGTCGCCCGGCACCGAGAAGCTCGTCGAGCAGATCCCGCAGCGCCGGCTCGGCACGCCCGACGAGGTCGCCAAGGCGATCTACTTCCTGTGCACCGAGGCCTCCTCCTACGTGAACGGGGCCGAACTCCACATCAACGGCGGCCAGCACGTTTGACCAGACCGCGCGCTTCCTCGGGCGCGGCGGCCGCGCCCCGGCATCCGGCGCCGGGCCGGATGCGGCGCGCCGTCCTCCTGAGCCTGCTCCTGTCCGCCGCGCCCGCCGGGGGGGCGCGGGCGGAGCCCGGGATCCGGATTCTCGACCTGCCCTTCAAGGTGCGGGCGCTGCGCGGCTCGCGCAGCGAGGCCGCGGTCTCGGTGGCGACCTCCGGTCTCCTGCCGATCACCGGCGCCAAGGGAAGGCCGCAGGCCGGCGGCCAGCAGGCCGGCGACGAGGAGAGCGCGCCGATCGCCGTGGTCTGGGGCGACGAGGGCGGCGCCGTGCTCGCCCTCGCCGAGGGCAGCGTCACCGTGCGGCCGATCGGCAAGGAGGCGGTCGAGGGGCTGACCGCCGCCGAGACGCCGCGCGGGGCCCTGCCGGGCTCGCGCCGGGCGCTCTCGGGCCCCCNCGGCGGGCTCGCGCTGATCGACCGTCCCGCCGGCGACCCGGGCGCGGCCTGGGCCGTCGCCGCCCGCACGCCCGCCCAGCCGGGCCCGCCGCTGAAGATCGCCGGCATCGCCGATTTCTCCGGGTCCGGCGTCACCCAGGCCGCGACGGTCAGCGCCAAGGGCAAGCTCCAGCTCTGGACGCTGCGTCCCGACGCGATCGAGCCCGCCGGCGAGGCCGCGGGCTACGCGGCCGGCGAGGGCGATTCCGATCTCGCCGTGACCGTTCCGGCCGGCGGCAGCCCCGAACTGGTCCTGCCGGTGGCGGGCCGGCCGGAGATCGCCTTCGTGGCGGCCAAGGGCGGCCTGCGCGAGCGGGCGCGCGTGACCCTGCCGGCGCCCGCCGAGACCGGCATCGTCGTCCTCGGCGAGGGCCCGACGACGCGGCTGCTCGTCGGCCTCGCCGACGGCCGGGTGGCCGTCGTGGCACCCGAGGGGGGCAAGCCGTGACCGCGGGCGCACCGGATTCCGACAGCCGCCTGTTCCCGGCCCGGCCCTTCGTGGGGGCATCGATCGCGGTGATCCGCGGCGACCGGGTCCTGCTGGCGGCGCGGGCGAACGAGCCGATGCGCGGCGTCTGGACCCTGCCGGGTGGCCTCGTGGAGGCGGGGGAATCCCTGGCCGCGGCGGCCCTGCGGGAATTGTCCGAGGAGGTCGGTCTGCCGGCGGAGGTGATCGGCGTGCTCTCGCCCACCGAGATCATCGTCCGGGACGAGGCCGGCCGCGCCCGGCACCACTACGTCGTCCACCCCCACGCCGCCCTCTGGCGCGGCGGCGAGCCCGTGGCCGGGCCCGAGGCCCTGGGCACCCGATGGGCGACGCTCGCCGAAGTCGCGACCCTTCCGACGACCCCCGGCCTGGTCGACACCCTGCGCGAGGCCTTCGCGCGGGTGGCGGCACAGGGCACGGATCGCGCGGCGACCACCGGCGGGGAGGCGACGGCGTGAGGCGCCCCACGACCCTCCTGTGCCTGCTGGCGCTCCTGGCCGGCCCTCTCTCCGCGCCGGCCCTGGCGCAGCAGCGCTCCGGCCGGAGCGCCGCGCCCGCCAAGGAAGCCGCCAAAGAGGCGCCCAAGGAGGCGACCGCCCCCGCGGACGTGCCCGCGCCCTACGACCGCGACCTGCTGCGCATGTCCGAGATCATCGGCGCCCTGGCGTTCCTGCGGAACCTCTGCGCGGCTCCGGACGCGGCCGACTGGCCGGCCCGCATGAAGGCGCTGATCGACTCCGAGGGTGTGACCCCGGCCCGCCGCGACCGGCTGGCCGGCGCCTACAACCGCGGCTACCGCGGCTACGCGCTGACCTACCGGGTCTGCACGCCCGCGGCCCACGAGGCGGCCGCTCGGTACGTGGCCGAGGGCGACCGGCTGTCGCACGCCCTGGCCGGGCGTTTCGGAGGGTGATGCAGGCGCAACACACGGGCCGGCGATGCCGGCGAAACATCGGATTTGAGCACCCGTGTTAACCGATCCGAAATTCTCGGCTGGCCGAGCCGCCGGGACCTGCTTATCATCCGTTGCGTCCGCCGGGCCCCGTGTCCGGCGCAATGGAAGTGTCCGGCCATGCAGCACATCTCTCACACCGCGCCCGTCGAGGTCGATGTCGAGGAGAAACGCGTCGCGCTGAGTTACGTCTCGGAAGCGTTCGCGGAAGGCTGCCTCGATGGACTTGACGGAGACTGCATGGCCCAGGCCGCCCTGTTCGCGGCCTTTCAGGAACTGGTGACCACGTACGGCGAGGAAGCCACGGCCCGTTACGCCGAGGGATTCCCGGAGCGCATCCGCGGGGGCGCCTTCACCACGACGCTCCAGCATTGAGCGCGTGAGCGCGGACGGTTGAGGCGCGGGCGGTCAGCGACTACGTCCCGGGCCCGCGGTCCGGCCTGCCGGACCGCCCGCTGCCCGAGGAGCTGCCGCCCATGCCCGTCGCCCTGCTGCCGGACCGCGCCCTGGTCACCGTCACCGGACCGGACGCCACGACGCTGCTCCAGGGCGTCCTGACCTGCAACGTCGAGACGCTCCAGCCCGGTGAGGCGCGCCTCGGCGCCCTGCTGACGCCGCAGGGCAAGATCCTGTTCGATTTCCTGGTCTCGCGGATCCCGGACGGCTTCCGGTTCGACGTGCTGGCCGACAGGGCCGCGGACCTCGCCAAGCGCCTGACGCTCTACCGCCTGCGCGCGCAGGCGACCATCGCGGCCGACCCGACCGTCGCGGTCGCGGCGGCCTGGGCCGGCGCCACCCCGCCAGCCGCGGAGGCCGTGGCCGATTCTCGCGCGGCCGATCTCGGCGCCCGCCTCTACGCCGCCGCGGGCGCCTTCTCGGCGGAGGCCGCCGAGGCCGACTACCACGCCCACCGGATCGCCCTCGGCGTGCCCGAGGGCGGGCGCGACTTCGCCTTCGGCGACGCCTTCCCGCACGAGGCGCTGATGGATCAGCTCGGCGGCGTCGACTTCCGCAAGGGCTGCTACGTCGGCCAGGAGGTGGTCTCGCGGATGCAGCACCGGGGTACGGCCCGGACCCGGATCCTGGCCGCGGCCTACCCGGACGCCGCGCCCGCGCCCGGCACCGAGATCACGGCGGGCGGCAAGGTGCTCGGCACCACGGGCAGCGCCGCGGGAAACCGCGGCCTCGCCACAATCCGCCTCGACCGCCTGGGCGACGCGCTGGCGTCCGGCGAGACCCCGCTCGCCGGCGACCGCCCCGTGACGCTGACGCGCCCTGCCTGCGCGACCTTCCCGATGCCGGACGTGGCGGCGAGCGCGGCCGGGTAAGATCGCGGGGCCGCGGCCCGTCCCTGACCGTCGGAGCGGCCGCGGAAGCCGGTCCGCGGTGCCCGCTCCGGCGGTGGCGTTCCGCTCCTGTTCTCGTTACCGTGGCCGCATGTCCGAGACCGGCCTCATCGAACATCCGGATGGCTGCCCCCGTTGCTGGTGGGCCGGCCTCGACCCGCTCTACGTCGCCTATCACGACACCGAGTGGGGCGTGCCCGAGCGTGACGGCCGGGCCCTCTACGAGAAGCTGATTCTCGACGGCTTCCAGGCCGGTCTGTCGTGGATCACCATCCTGCGCCGCCGGGACGGGTTCCGCGACGCCTTCGCGGATTTCGACCCCGAGCGGATCGCCCGCTTCACCGAGGCGGACGTCGCGCGGCTGATGGCCGACACCCGCATCATCCGCAACCGCGCCAAGATCCAGGGCACCGTCGCGGGCGCCCGGGCCTGGCTGCGGATCGAGGAGCGCGGTCCCGGCTTCGCGCGCTTCCTCTGGGACTTCGTCGACGGCCGGCCGGTCCAGGGCACGGCCCGGACCCGCGCGGAGATCGCCACCGAGACGCCGGTCTCCCGGGCGCTCGGGAAAGCCCTGAAGGCGGAGGGCTTCTCCTTCTGCGGGCCGACCATCGTGCACGCCTTCATGCAGGCGGTCGGCATGGTCAACGATCACCTCGTCGGCTGCCACCGGCACGGACCCTGCGCCGAACTGGGCCGGCCCCGGTGAGCGAGCCGGCGCGCGCGTGGCAGCGCATGCTCTCCGGCCGGCGCCTCGACCTCCTCGACCCGGCGCCCGGCGATATCGAGGTTGCCGACATCGCCCACGGCCTCGCCCGGGTCGCGCGCTGGAACGGCCAGACCCGCGGGCCGCACGTCTTCTCCGTGGCCCAGCACAGCCTGCTGGTCGAGGCGGTGGGCCGCCACCTCGCCCCTGGCTGCACCGACCGGGACGGGCTCGAGCTGCTCCTGCACGACGCGCCGGAATACGTGGTGGGGGACATCATCTCGCCGCTGAAGGCCGCCATCGGCGACGCCTATCGCGGCGTCGAGCTGCGCCTGCTCGCGGCGGTGCGCCGCCGCTTCGGCCTGGCCGCCCCCTCGCCGGCGCTCGCCCGCCTGGTGAAGCGGGCCGACCGGATCGCCGCCCATGTCGAGGCGGTGCGCCTCGCCGGCTTCGCGCGTGAGGAGGCCGAGCGCTATTTCGGCCGCTCGGTCGACCTGCCCGAGCCGGTCTTGGCGCTGGCCGAGCCGTGGCCGACCGCCGAGGCCGAGGCGCGCTTTCTCGCGCGCTTCAACGCCCTGTGCCCGCGCTGACGGATCTCCGCCCTCGATCCGTCACGATCGCAGGTCACTGGCGCCGGACCATGCCGACCCTCCACGTCTGTCCCCTCTCGCGCCTGCCCGAGACCGTCGCCGCCACCGGGGCGAGCCACGTGCTCACGCTGATCAATGTCGGCACGCCCCTGGAGCGGCCGGCCGTGATCGACGCCGAGAACCACGTCGTCATCGGGGTCAGCGACATCGCGGCGGCGCGCGACGGGCACGTTCTGCCGGCTGACGAGCATGTGGCCCGGATCCTCGACTTCGTCCGGGCCTGGCCGCGGGAGAAGCCGCTGGTGATCCACTGCTATGCCGGGATCAGCCGCTCGACGGCCGCCGCCTACATCGCGGCCTGCGCGCTGGCGCCCGAGCGCGACGAGGCGGCGATCGCCGACGCCCTGCGGTCCGCCTCGCCCTCGGCGACGCCCAACGCCCTGTTCGTGGCGATCGCCGACCGGATGCTCGACCGCGACGGCCGCATGGTCGCGGCGATCGCGCGGATCGGCCGCGGCGTCGACGCCTTCGAGGGCACGCCGTTCACCCTCGCGCTGGCGTGACCGGGTGTGGCGCAAAGGCCGCCGCTCGCGTCCAAAACAGCGCGGACCCGGCCGGCGGACCGGCCCCCTGGGTTGTGGGCACCGGGGATCGCGCCGTACAACCACCCCCAAAGGAAGTATCTGGGATGAGTGCGAGCAGACCCGAGGTGGCCCCCGCCGCCGGCGACCTGCCCTTCGAGAAGGCGCTGGAACAGCTCGAGGAAATCGTCCGCCGGCTCGAGCGCGGCGACGTGCCGCTCGACGAATCGGTGGCGATCTACGAGCGCGGCGAGGTGCTGAAGAAGCATTGCGAGGCGCTGCTGAAGCGGGCCGAGGCGCGGATCCAGCGGATCACGCTGGGCTCCGACGGGCGGCCCGAGGGCGTCGCCCCGCTCGACATGTCCTGAGGCTCGGCGGTCGAACCGATCCCATCCGTTAGAGGTTGATGCCGTGGCGATTACCCCCGAGCAGAGTGCACTTCTGGACCGCGTTCCGTCTCCTTCGGCGCTTCGGCGTCTTCCGGAGTCGGAGCTTCAGGCGGTGGCGGACGCGGTGCGCGCCGAGATGATCGACGCGGTCTCGGTCACCGGCGGCCATCTCGGCTCGGGGCTGGGCGTGGTCGAGCTCACGGTGGCGCTCCACCACGTGTTCGACACCCCCGACGACCGCATCGTCTGGGACGTCGGCCACCAGTGCTACCCGCACAAGATCCTCACCGAGCGCCGCGACCGCATCCGCACGCTGCGCCAGGGCGGCGGCCTGTCGGGCTTCACCAAGAGGAGCGAGAGCGTCTACGACCCGTTCGGCGCGGCGCATTCCTCGACCTCGATCTCGGCCGCGCTCGGCATGGCGGTCGCCCGCGACCTCGACAACGCCACCGCCAAGATCAAGAACCGCCCGCAAAAGCGCCGCAACGCCATCGCGGTCATCGGCGACGGCTCGATGTCGGCCGGCATGGCCTACGAGGCCCCTCGATCTCGGCCGCGCTCGGCATGGCGGTCGCCCGCGACCTCGACAACGCCACCGCCAAGATCAAGAACCGCCCGCAAAAGCGCCGCAACGCCATCGCGGTCATCGGCGACGGCTCGATGTCGGCCGGCATGGCCTACGAGGCCCTCAACAACGCCGGCGCCCTGCACTCGCGCCTGATCGTCATCCTCAACGACAACGACATGTCGATCGCGCCCCCCGTCGGCGCCATGTCGGCCTACCTCGCCCGCCTCGCCTCGGGCGGCGCCTACCAGTCCCTGCGCGAGACCGCCAAGCAGCTCGGCAAGCTCCTGCCCAAGGCCCTCTACCAGCGCGCCGCCGCGGCCGAGGAATATGCCCGCTCGCTCGTGGTCGGCGGCGGCACCATGTTCGAGGAGATGGGCTTCCACTACGTCGGCCCGGTCGACGGGCACAACCTCGACCACCTGCTGCCGGTGCTCAAGAACGTCCGCGACGCCGAGCACGGCCCGATCCTGCTGCACGTCGTCACCCAGAAGGGCAAGGGCTACGCCCCGGCCGAGGCCTCGGCCGACCGCTACCACGGCGTAGTCAAGTTCGACGTGGTCTCGGGCGTGCAGGCCAAGGCCAAGCCGAACGCGCCGGCCTACACGCGGGTGTTCGGCGAGAGCCTGATCAAGGCGGCCGACGCCGACGACAAGGTCGTGGCGATCACCGCGGCGATGCCGGGGGGCACCGGCATCGACCTGTTCGGCAAGGCGCACCCGGACAAGACCTTCGACGTCGGCATCGCCGAGCAGCACGCGGTGACGTTCGCGGGCGGGCTGGCGACCGAGGGCTACCGGCCGTTCGTGGCGATCTACTCGACCTTCCTGCAGCGGGCCTACGACCAGGTCGTGCACGACGTGGCGCTGCAGAACCTGCCGGTGCGGTTCTGCCTGGACCGGGCGGGTCTGGTCGGCGCCGACGGGGCGACGCATGCGGGCGCGTTCGACCTGGCCTACCTGTGCTGCCTGCCGAACATGACCGTGATNTGCGGCAGGACGCGGAGGCGCGGGTGGCGATCCTGTCGCTCGGCACGCGCCTGTCGGAGGCCTTGAAGGCGGCCGACACGCTCTCGGAGCAGGGCGTGGCGGTGACGGTGGCGGACGCGCGGTTCGCCAAGCCGCTGGACGAGGCGCTGGTGCTGGATCTGGCGCGGGAGCACGAGGTGCTGATCACGATCGAGGAGGGCTCGCGGGGCGGGTTCGGCGCGATGGTGCTGCACCTTCTGGCCGAGCGCGGCGCGCTGGACGCGGGCGGCGTGCGGGTCCGGACGCTGACGCTGCCGGACACCTACCAGGACCACGACAGCCCGGAGAAAATGTACGCCGAGGCCGGCCTCGACGCCAAGACCATCGTCAAGACCGCCCTCGACACGCTGCCGGCAGAGACCGGCAAGGCCGAGCCGGCGAGCAACGTCGTGAGCGTGCGCCGCCGCCCGCGCTGACGCCACGGAAGACGCGGTCTCCCGCGCTCGTTCCGTTCCCTGTCGATGTGGTCGAACCTCCGTCCTTGCGGGCGGAGCGAAGCGATCCAGGGCAGCGCGGCGCTCACCGGCGTCGCGCCAACCCTGGGTCCCTGCGCCTCGCGCGTGATGACGGAGAGGACACTCTAACCAGAGCCTCGAGACGGGAACGGCCTCCCGTCTCATCCTGAGGTGCCGGAGCGTGGCACGGGCCGCGAAGGATCCGTCCAGAGGTCGCGCGATCCCCGGAGATCTCCTTCGGGGCGTCTTCGCCGCACCTCAGGATGCGGGTGCGGCGCGGCCGCCCCTACCCCAGCGCCTGCTCCACCGCCTTGCCGCAGGTCTGCGTGTCGGCATTCCCGCCGAGGTCGCGGGTGCGCAGCGTCCGCTCGGACAGCACCCGCTCGATCCCGCCGACGATCTCGGCCGCCGCCGCGTGCTCGCCGAGATGCTCCAGCATCATCGCGCCCGACCAGATCTGGCCGATCGGGTTGGCGATCCCCTGCCCGGCGATGTCCGGCGCCGAGCCGTGAACCGGCTCGAACACGGAAGGGTGCACCCGCTCCGGGTTGATGTTGCCGGACGGCGCGATGCCGATCGTGCCCGTGCAGGCCGGGCCCAGATCCGACAGGATGTCGCCGAACAGGTTGGAGGCGACCACCACGTCGAACCGGTCCGGGTTCAGGACGAAGTGCGCGGTCAGGATGTCGATGTGGTACTGGTCCCACCGCACGTCCGGATAGGCCTCGGCCACCGCCTTCACCCGCTCGTCCCAGTACGGCATGGTGATCGAGATGCCGTTCGACTTCGTGGCCGAGGTCAGGTGCTTCTTCGGGCGCTTCTGTGCCAGCTCGAAGGCGAACTTGAGGATCCGGTCCGTCCCGTGACGGGTCATGATCGTCTCCTGCAGGGCGAACTCCCGCTCGGTGCCGGCGAACATCCGGCCGCCCGCGTTCGAGTACTCGCCCTCGGTGTTCTCCCGGACCACCCAAAAATCGATGTCGCCGGGCTTGCGGTCGGCGAGCGGGCACTTCACCCCCGGCATCAGCCGCACCGGGCGCAGGTTGGCGTACTGGTCGAATTCCCGCCGGAACAGGATCAGCGAGCCCCAGAGGGAGATGTGGTCGGGCACCCGCTCGGGCATGCCGACGGCGCCGAAATAGATCGCGTCGTGGGTCTCGATCCGCGCCTTCCAGTCCTCCGGCATCATCCGGCCGTGCTGTTCGTAGTAGTCGCAGCTCGCGAAATCGAACCAGTCGAGCTGGAGGCTGAATCCGTGCCGCTTGGCGGCCTGCTCCAGCACGCGCACGCCCTCCGGCACCACCTCCTTGCCGATGCCGTCGCCGGGGATCACCGCGATGCGGTAGCGGCGGGACGGGCTGTTGTCTGGGCCGGGCATGTGTCCTCCACGCGTTTCGGAGATCGGGCCTTTCGGGGAGCCCGGATCGGAGACGTCAGGGTGATTGTTGCCCCCGTGTGTGCGGTCAACAGGCCCGCCTGACAATCAGTCGGTTTCGCCCGCCATCGCCCGGCGCTGGCGGTCGAGCTCCTCGCTGTAGCGCTTGAGCGTGTGGCTCTCGGTGAGCAGGCCCAGCACCGTCCGGCTCTCGGCGCTCTCGACGACCGCGAGCGCCTCGCTCTCGGTCCGGTCGAAGGCGGCGGCGGCGTCCTTGGCGTTCATGCCCGGCGTGAGGAAATCGTCCGCGTGCAGGAGCAGGTCGGCGAGGACGGGCTGCGCGTCGGCCTCGGAATCCCGGGCGGCCGCGTGCGCCTCCGGCACGTTCAGGATGCCGGCGTAGCGCCCGCCCCCGTCCACGGCGATCACCCGGGAGGGCGAGCCGAGGGGATGAGCGCGCAGGAAGGTGGGCAGCGGGGTGTCGAGGGCGACGGTGCCGGGATTGCGGCGCATCAGCCGGCCGACGGTCAGCGAGCGGATCCAGCCGACATCGTGGGGGCTGCGGATGCTCTCGCCGCGCAGGTGGAAGCGCCAGGTGGCGAAGGAGTAGCCGAAGGTCTTGCGCACGGTCAGGGACGACGCGATCACCGCCGCCAGCACGACGCCGGTGATCGGCAGGCTGCCGGTGACCTCCAGCGCCAGGAACGTCATGGTGAGCGGGCCGCCGATGACCGCCACCGCGAGGGCGCTCATGCCGATCACCGCGTAGGCGAGCGGCGTCAGGCCGAAATCCGCGAGCGGCGGCACCAGGACGGGGGCGAGGGCGGCGAACAGCTTGCCGGCGATGGCCCCGAGGAACAGGGACGCGAAGAACAGGCCGCCGCGGAAGCCCGAGCCGATCGAGATCGCCGAGGCGGTGGCCTTGGCGGCGAACAGGCCGGCCAGGACCGCAATGCCGTGCCCCTGCCCCTCGGCGGCGAAGTGCATGTGCAGGGCGCCGTGGCCGCCCGAGAGCACCTGCGGCGTCGCCAGCAGCGCCAGCGCGCCGACGCACAGTCCCCCGAAGGCCGGCGCCGCCAGCCGCGGCACGCCGGACGCCTGGACGAGGCGCTCGACCAGGGTGACCCCGCGCATGATCAGGATCCCCAGGGCCGCGCAGACCAGCCCGAGGGCGAGGCTCGGCAGGATCTCCAGGCTGGTGACGTGCGAGGTCGTGACCGCCTGCATGTCGCCGAGATCGACGAGCGGATGCGCCTCGATCAGGGCCCGCGAGATCAGGTTGCCGCACAGCGCCGCGACGACCACGGGCGTCAGCGTGGCGATCGAGTAGGTGCCGATGATCAGCTCGAAGGCGTAGAACGCGCCGGCGAGCGGCGCGCCGAAGCCGGCCGCGATGGCCCCGGCCGCGCCGCAGCCCACCAGGGTGCGCAGGTCGCTGCGCCGCACCTCGAAGGCGATGCCCAGCCGCGAGGCGAGGCCGGAGGCGATCTGCGTGTAGCCGGCTTCCAGTCCCACCGAGGCGCCTGAGCCGTTCGAGATGACGTTCTGCAGGGCGAGGTAGAGGCTGTCGCGCAGGGACATGCGGCCGCCGTGCAGGGCGTTGGCCTCGATCGGGTCGATGGCCGGTCGCTTGCGCGGGCCGCGGACGTAGTTGGCGGCGAGGATCAGCAGGCCGAGGACGGCGCCGCCCAGGCACGGGCCCACGAGCAGGAGCACCGGCGGCACGGCGTCGACGGCGCTGAGGCGCGCGCCCGCGGGCAGCTGGTAGAGCAGTTCGCGCAGGGTCTGGGTGATCCAGGTCATGGCGGAGACCGCCGCGCCGGCGACGCACCCGACCAGGGTCGCGAGGGCGACGAGGCCGCCCTCGCTCCGCCGGACGAGGCTGCGGAGCCGTCCGGGCGCCTGGACGAGCCCGATCCCGGCCCAGCGCCGGCGGGCCCNGGCGGGCCCGCCGGCCCGGCCGGGCGGCCGACCGGGCCGGGCTGTCGGCCGCGCCGTCGCCGGGCGCCCTGCCCCGGCCGGCGGCGCCCGCTGGCTGTCGCGCGCTCACGGTCCGCTTCTTCGCCTCCGGTCCGTCGGATGGGCGGGGTCGACGCGTCGGCCCCGCCGTCGCAGTTACAGCCGGGTCCGATCCGGTTGCAAACGGGCGCGTGCCGCGGCGGCGCGGCCGGTCCCGGCGCGGGGCACCCGGGCGGCTCTATCCACGGACTCCAAATCCCGTGCACACATCGCCTTGAAAACTGCCGCGGCCCACGATACACCCCGCGCCAGTGCCGCCGTAGCTCAGTTGGTTAGAGCACCAGATTGTGGATCTGGGGGTCCCCCGTTCGAGCCGGGGCGGTGGTACCATCCATTCGGCACGACAGCGCGAGGGGTTGGCGGATCGCCAGCCCCTTTTGCTTGCGCCCCCGCCGGTTCACGGCCGGCTCGGGCCTGCCCGAACGCGTGTCGGAGCCGGCCGCGCCAATCCGCGCGCCGTGGCCGGCCTGTACACAGGCGGCGGCCCGGTGCTCGCGCACGTTATAGAATCGCCAAATTTGCCCGCCCACCTTCACGGCCGGGAGAGAACTATTTTCGTTAGCGTGAAGACTGCCATGAAGAGCGACACACAGCAGGATCAACTCGAGATCGTGAGCGCCCTCGCGGCCTCGCTGGCCGACCGGATGCTGATGGAGCGCCTGACGCAGGGGAAGCTGCCGCTCGCCAATGCCAGCCGCCTCTGGACCGCCTCGCTGCTCCTGGAGGAGCACGCGCGGCCCGTCCCGCGCATCGTGACGGACGTCCTGGAGCAGGTCCGGCACGTCGAGCCGGACGAGGCCGGCGAGGCCGGCGACGCGGACGAGGCCGAGACGGGGCTCGAACCGGACCTGACCGCCGCGCGGCGTCCGGACCGGCCGTCGCGCGGGCGCGGGCTCACCCGCCTGCTCCGCCCGTTCCGGCAGGCGGCCGAAGCCTGATTCCCGTCGCGGGCGGATCGCGGCCGCGCCGCGTGACGGCGCGGGACCACCGTCGCGGATCCGGAGTTCCCCGCGCGCGCCGGGGACGCTAAGACCGTGGTCGAGCGTGGCGGCGGATTCCGCCCCGCCAACGGGCTTCGGGACACGAGAGATGAGCATCCCTGAACGGCGCGTCCGGACCCTGTTCGACGAGGCGGCCATCGCCAAGCGCAACGACGAGCTCGCCCAGGAGATCCTCGCCGCGCGGCCCGAGAACCTGCTCGTCGTGGCGGTGCTCAAGGGCAGCTTCATGTTCGCGGCCGACCTGCTCCGGTCGCTGCACCGGGTGGGGCTCGCCCCGCAGGTCGAGTTCGTGCACCTGTCGAGCTACCGCACCGGGACCGTCTCCAGCGGGCAGGTCGAGATCCTGCGCGACGTGCAGAGCGAGGTGCGCGGGCGGGACGTGCTGCTCGTGGACGATATCCTGGAATCGGGCCGCACCGTCGTCTTCGCCAAGGACCTCCTGATGGCCCGCGGCGCCCGGCGCGTCCTCACCGCGGTGCTGCTGGAGAAGCCCGGCAAGCGCGCGGTGACGATCGACGCGGATTTCGTCGGCTTCACCTGCCCCGACGTGTTCGTCGTCGGCTACGGGATGGACGCCGCCCACGCCTTCCGCCAGCTGCCCTTCGTGGGCGTGGTCGATTACGGGGACGGCGACCCGGATCTGTTCGACGCCTGACCGCGCCCGCGGCGCGGCATTTTCGCCGCACCCCGCGGCCCGAGGGACAATTCGGCCTGCGACGTCTTGACAGGCGCCGAATTCGTCTGTGTCTGTCGACGTTTGGGCGCGCCGTCGCGGCGGGACGCGCGGATTCCGGGGACGGCTACAGGACCACATGGCGCGCATCCTCCTGGTGGATGACGAAGAGACCGTCCGAGGCTTCCTGAAGCGGGGGCTCGAGATCGACGGGCACGCGGTCGTCACGGCCAGCGACGGCAGCGACGGGCTCGATCGCCTCAACGAGGCCGATGGCGGCTTCGACCTGATGCTCACCGATATCCGCATGCCGCTCATGGACGGCATCGCGCTGGCGCTCGCCGCCAAGCGCGACTTCCCCGACCTGACCATCCTGCTGATGACGGGCTTCGCCGATCAGCGCGAGCGGGCGCGCGGGCTCGACGCCATCGTCACCGACGTGCTGACCAAGCCCTTCTCCCTGGCGGACCTGCGCGCCACGGTGAAGCGGGCGCTCGCCGCCTGAGCCGGGCGGGACCGGTTCGGACGAAGTTAAACATTGCTCTTAGGTTGAGCTTCACGAAAGCGTGGCACTCTGGATCGGACTGGATCAGACCGAGCACAGAGCGCCATGTATCGCCGGGACCGGGACATCGACGCGGCGGGTTACGAGGCGGACCGCTACGCCTGGGACCCGGACGACAGGGACCGGGACGATGACCGGGACGCGCGGCGGCCGCGCAGGGGCTTCTTCGGGCGGCTGTTCTCGCTGACGAAGCTCTCCGTCCTCGCGGTGCCGGCGGCGCTGTTCCTGTACGGCAGCTTCGCCGATTGCGGCGCCCGCCCGGCGGCGGGCTGGCTCGGGCTCGTCGGGGCCGGCGCCTGCGCCCGCACCGAGATGCTCGGCAACGTCCTCTCGATCCAGGACAACCTCGCGCTGCTGAAGCGGCTGATCAACTGAGCGCCCGCCGCGCCGCACCCCTCCGATCCGCCCCGAACCGACCTCCGTGAGGCCGCCATGTCCAGCCGCCCGCTCCTACCGGCCTCATCCGCCCGCGCCTCCGACGCCCTCGAGGAGGCCCAGTTCCGCGCCCGCATGGCGCGGGTCGGCCCCGACGGGGCGAGCCGCGCCCCGCGCCGGAGCCGGGCGCCCGGGCGGCGGCGCGGCCTCCGGCTCGGCTGGAAGGGCTGGCTCGTCGTCGACTGCCTGGTCGTGCTGCTGGTCGTGGCCGGGGTTGTGGCGTGGCCGCCGGTCCAGTCCTGCCGGAACCAGGACCAGACGGTCGGGTTCTACGCCGGCGATTCCGTCGGCAAGTGCGTCCGGCGCGGCATCGCCGACCGCCTCGACACGGCCGACCAGCGCCTCAAGAGCCTGATCCGCCGCTCGGGCCATTGAGGCACGGCCGCGCAGATCGCGCGCCCCGGCTCGGGTCGAGCCCGCCCCGCCCGCTACCGGGGCACAACATCCGGCAATGCTCCGGCCCGGGCTCTAAACCCGCCGTTAACCTTGATCGGTGATTTGCCAGATCATTGATAGCTTCGCGCGTTCTGTCCCCGCAGCCGCGCAAGGATGGCAAGTCATGCGGCTGATCGTCGGCACATTGATCGTCTTCGCCTGCGTCTTCGGCAGCTACGCGGCCATGGGCGGCCACCTGCTGGTCCTCTGGCAGCCGTTCGAGTTCGTCATCATCCTCGGCGCGGCGATCGGCGCCTTCGTCATCGGCAACACCGGGCCGGTGCTCAAGGCCGTGCCCGCCATGCTGGGCACGCTCGTGAAGGGGCCCAAATACAACCAGCAATCCTATGTCGAGCTGCTGGGCATGCAGTATTCACTGTATAAACTTGCCAAGCAGAAGGGTTCGATGGCGCTCGAGCCGCACATCGAAAATCCGGGCGAGTCGTCGCTGTTCAACGCCTTCCCGACCTTCGCGGCGAACCATCACGCGGTCGAGTTCGTCTGCGACTACATGCGCATGGTGACGCTGGGCGCCAACAACGTCCACGAGATCGACGCGCTGATGGATGAGGAGCTGGAGACGCACCACCAGGAGCAGGAGCGTGTCGTTTCGGCCATGCAGTCGCTCGCCGACGGAACGCCGGCGCTCGGCATCGTCGCCGCCGTGCTCGGCGTGATCAAGACGATGGGGGCGATCAAGGAGCCGCCGGAGGTGCTGGGACATCTGATCGGCGGCGCGCTCGTCGGCACCTTCTTCGGCGTCTTCGTCGCCTACGGCTTCTTCGGGCCCATGGCGCAGTCGCTCAAGAGCCTCTTCGAGGCCGAAGCCAAGTACTACCTTTCCCTCAAGGCGGGTCTGCTCGCCCACATCGCCGGTCAGCCGCCGGTGATGTCGGTCGAGTTTGCCCGCAAGTCTCTGATGAGCGACGTCCGCCCGACCTTCAACGAGGTGGAAGCGGCAACCGCCGCTCTGCCGGCCCTGAACTGACCCGTTATCCGGCAGAGACGCGATGACCACGATCATCATCAAGAAGGTCAAGAAGGCCGGCCACGCGCACCACGGCGGGGCCTGGAAGATCGCCTATGCGGACTTCGTGACCGCCATGATGGCGTTCTTCCTGCTGATGTGGCTGATCAGCATGACGACCCAGGAGCAGAAGATCGGGTTGGCGGAATACTTCTCACCGGCGGCCCTGAGCCCTGCAACCAGCGGCGCTGGCGGAATCCTGTACGGCACCGCCCTGGACACGTCGGGCAACAAGCCGTCGACGCCGCGCGACGCGGAGCGGGGCTCGGCCGAGCGGGAGGACAAGGCGCGCCCGACCAGCCCGGGCCGCGCCAGCGATGTCGATGCCAGCCGCCCGGTCGCCAGCGTGGAGGCCAACTACAGCGCCATCGCCAGCCTCCGGCAGGCGCTCCAGTCGATGCCCGACATTGCCGATCTGTCGAAGAACATCGTGATCGAGCCGACCCGGGAGGGCGTGAACGTGTCCCTCGTGGACCAGGACGGCCGCTCCATGTTCCGCGAGGGCTCGGTCGAGCCCACCGAGCGCACCCGTCGCGTGCTGGAGGCGCTCGCGCCCGTCCTGCGCCGGATGCCCAACCGCCTGTCGATAACCGGCCACACGGCCGTCGCGCGCCCGGGCTCGGCGCGGACGGCCGAACCCTGGAACCTCTCCGCCGGTCGTGCGCTCGCCGTGCGCGAGATCCTGGCGGGGGCCGGGGTTCCCAACGACAACTTCGCGTCCGTGACGGGACGCGCCGACACCGAGCCGGTCTTCCCCGACAATCCCTACCTCGCGCCGAACCGACGGGTGGCCATCACCCTGCTCAACGCGAGCCCGCCGGTGCCTCCGAACCTTCTTCGCTGACGCCGAGGCGCCTCGGCGCTCCCGGCGCGCGGTCGAGGCGGACTTGGTGCCCGCCCCGATCTCGCTCGGGCGCCGGACCGGATCGCCCCCGGAGGCCAGGGGATCCAGCGCATGCACGACGACGCCTGCGGCCTCGGGGCGACCTGTGAGTCGGCCCAGAAGGCCGCCGGCGCCGACCTGGCCAAGGGCGGCGCGGCGATCGAGGCGATGCGCGCCGAACTCGCCAAGATGACCGGCCAGCGCGACGCCCTGCAGAGGACGCTGACCGACGAGGTGCTGCCGCAGATCGCGGCGCTCGCGAAGATGGTGGGGGACCAGCCCGTGCCGCGCCATCTCGTGGGCCGCGCGGTCACGAAGGGTACCGAGGGCAGCTCGGTCGCCTCAGACGCCCCATCAGCCGAGGCGATCCGCGACCATCTCGCCAAGATGAGCCCCGAAGCGCGCGCGGACTTCCTGATCAAGGTCTCACATCAGAACCCGCAGCCACTCGCGCTCGCGCGCAGATGCGCTCGGGTTCGCCGCAGGCGTACGGTGATCAGCCAACTCGGACGACAGCCCGAAAGCGGATGCGACCGACTTCACATCCTGCCTGCACCCTGCCGGTATTCACGCGGGCTCATACCGTAGCGCTCTCTGAAGCGGCGAGAGAAATGCGCCTGGGTGCTGAACCCGCACCCGTAGGCCAGCATCCCGATCGACAGGTGGCCGTGGGCTGGGTCGCTCAGTCGTTTGGCTGCCGCCTCGAGTCGGCGTTCCCAGATGTAGTCGGAGATGTGCCGGCCGCGCTCGTGGAACAGCTCCTGCAGCCGGCGCAGCGACACGCCGACCGCGGCGGCGAGCAGCGGCGGGTCGAGGGTCGTGTCACCCAAGTGAGCCTCGATGTAGGCCTTGGCGCGTTGGACCGTAGCGCTGCCGTGAATGGAACGCGGCACCTCCTGCGCCATCCGTTCGGCGAGGCTGGCGACGATCAGATCGACGCCGATCTCCGCCATACGCGCAGCCTCGTCGGCGGTGAGTCGATGGCGCACCTGGATGAGTTCCCGAAGGTATGAGCCTGTCAGGGTCGTCGAGGCGAGGTCTGCTCCGGCCGTGAGCGCGGTGTAGAGCCGGGACGGTCCCAGAACGGTTTCGAAACGCTGGCGTGGCAAATCAATGACCAGGCAATCGCCGGTATCCGCTTCAAGCACGGATGCGCTCGAGTCGAGCATGACGAGGTCGCCCGGCCGGATCCTCGCCTCCCGGTCGCTCTGCTGAACAGTATCTCGCCCGGAAAGCTTCAGGATCACAAAGACTCGATCGTGGTTTGCGTGGCGTCGCGCATCTGCAGCCGCGATCGTGGTCCGCACCGATGTGTGCCAGAAATGCGAGACCGGCATCGCGCCGATACGCGTCACCTCCAGCCGCCCCTGGAACGGGAGACCGTCCGGGGCCTCAATTCGAGCCGGCATGAGCCGCTCATTGACCATCGCTCGCCATTGGCGGACCGCGTTCCTGGGATGGGCCCCGTCTGTTGAGAAGAATGGCTGCATCCCGGCTCTCGTGCGTCTCTCGCCGTCCGACGGCGGAGTTCGAGGGCCTAGACGCTTACTGTATATAATCTACTTGTTCAACATGATCGTCTCTGATGTGGGTGCGGACATGATGCCCTCTCTCGAGTGGCGCCGCCGGAAAGCAGATGGGGTGGATGGCTCCCGCTCCGACTGACGGCATCTCGATGCCAAGATGTGGTTGCTGTCAAAGCAGCAGCCACGCTCATGCAGGAGCCATCCCCGTGGAGATCACCACCGTCGGCATCGATCTGGCCAAAAGCATCTTTCAGGTTCACGCCGTCGATGCAGTTGGGCACGTCGTCGTGCGCAAGGCCTTGAGGCGGGCGCAGGTCATGCCGTTCTTCGCCAAGCTGCCGCGATGCCTGGTCGGCATGGAGGCGTGCGGCACGGCGCACCACTGGGCCCGGGAGCTCATGAGCCTCGGCCGCGACGTGCGGCTGATGCCGCCGGCTTACGTGAAGCCGTACGTCAAGCGCGGCAAAACCGATGCGAACGATGCCGCAGCCATCTGTGAGGCGGTGACGCGCCCGAGCATGCGGTTCGTGCCGGTGAAGTCGACCGACCAGCAGGCGGCGCTGGCGCTGCACCGGACGCGCGACTTGCTGGTCAAGCAACGCACGCAGTTGGTGAACATGATCCGCGGCCTGCTCGCCGAGTTCGGGATCGAGATGGCGCGGGGCCTGCGGCACGCGCTCAAACTGGCGGCCCGGCTCTCGGCCGGAGACGCGGCCGAGGTGCCGCCGCTCGCCCAGCGCGTGGTGACCGGGCTGGCCGATCAGATCGGTGCCGTGCAGATCCAGCTCACCCGGCTGGAGAAGGAGTTGCTGGCCTGGCATCGGGACAGCGACCTGTCGCAGCGGCTTGCGACGATCCCGGGTGTCGGCATCGTCTCGGCGACCGCGCTGGCCGCCTCGGTGAGCGAGCCAGAGCGCTTCCGCTCCGGTCGGCAGTTCGCGGCCTCGTTGGGGCTGACGCCGCTTCAGAATTGCAGCGGCGGCAAGGAGCGCCTGGGCCGGATCTCACGCATGGGCGACCGCTACCTGCGTCGCCTGCTCGTGGTCGGCATGACCTCTCTGATCCGGCGCGCGAAGGCGACGCCGACCTCGGTCGACCCGCGGCTGCCGGCACTGCTGCAGCGCAAGCCGGTGCGCGTGGTGACCGTTGCGGCGGCCAATCGCACGGCGCGGGTCGCCTGGGCGATCATGACCCGCGGCGGCACCTACCGCGCACCCCTGGCCGCGGCCGCCTGACAGCACGGCAAGGAGACTTTTTCCAGGTTGCGAGGACGATGGGAGTTGATGGCGAACCGGTCAGCCCGGGAGCCGGGACACCCCGCCGCTAGTCCAGGGCGTGATAGCCCGCAAAGCAGAGTGGGACCTAGCTCGCGGATACCATCAGGGCCAGCGGTCACATGAACGACTGCATCAAAAGGCCGGACACAAGACTGCACCCGACCAACGCGTCAGAAGCTCAATTCGCCACTTGCAATGCGGGAGCCATCCACACAAGACTAGCTGAAATCCACCCACCCCAGCCAGTAAGAGGGGATCGCCGAGGGGGCCGAACCTGGCCGGAAAAGGAACGGCCGCTTCGGAGAAGGCCCATCGGAAAAGCAGACGGCCTTCTATCGACCCAAGCCGGACGCAGAACGGGCTCGGTGCTGTTCTCCGAAGCGGACGTGCAGGATGCACAGCAAGGGCAACTCAGCGCACCCACCCCGCCTTGATGGCTGAGGCGACTTCATCGACGAACAGGCGCGTCTTCGCAGGCACCAAGCGGCCCGGTGGCATCACGGCGTAGACGCCGCCGTCCTCGCGTCCGCCCCAACCCGGCAGCACCTCGACCAGACTGCCATCGCGCAGGGCCGGTCCTGCCAGCCAGTCGGCCGTGAAGGTGATGCCGGCGCCCTCGACCGCCGCGGCCAGCAGAACCTCCGAGTGGTCCGCGACGAGCGTGCAGTCGGGGCGTACCGTCTGTCGCCGGCCGCCCTTCGTCAGCGGCCAGTCGGGCGAGGCGGCGTAGCCGGTGAAGCCCAGGCAGGCATGGCCGGCGAGGTCGGCGGGCGTGGCCGGGTTGCCCCGCTCGGCCAGGTAGCCCGGCGAGGCCACCAGCAGGTTCCGGTAGGTCGCGATCTTGCGGGTGGTCAGGCTGCTGTCGCGCGGCTTGCCCGCCGCGACCCGGATCGAGACGTCGATGCCTTCGGCGACGAGGTCGACGAAGCGGTCGGTGAACCGCAGGTCCAGCCGGATCAGCGGGTGACGTGCGAGGAAGCCGGGCAGCAGTGGCGAGACCCACTGGCGTCCGAAGGTCAGCGGCAGGGAGACCCTTACGAGCCCCTGCGGGCTGGCAGCATGGTCACTGGCCTCCCGGCTCGCGCTCGCCAGCTCCTCAAGCAGCGCCTGGACGCGCCTACAGTAGGTCGCGCCGACCTCCGTGAGCGCCACGCGCCGCGTGGTGCGCGACAGCAGGCGGACCCCGAGGCGTTGCTCGACTTGGCTTACGCGCCGCGACAGCACTGAGGCGTCCCGGCCGAGCGCCTCCGCAGCCTTGGCGAAGCTGCCCGCCTCAGCCACCGCCACGAAGGCAGCCAGCTCGTCCAAGCTGATTTGATCCGACAATTCCTGCATGATCTGCACGAGTGAAATGCGAGGACGCCGGATTAATCCGGCCAAGTGCAAGGCGTACATCGGGTGCATCGAAACGTCGAGGAGACACAAACGATGAGCACCTTCCTCAGCATCGGTTCCGGCCCAGGCATGGGTCTCGCGACCGCGGAGCGCTTCGCCCGCGAGGGTTTCCAGGTCGTCCTGAGCGCCCGCAACGAGGGCAAGGTCAGGGACCTCGCCGAGCAGCTCAAGGCCAAGGGCCACAAGGTTGACGTCCGCACCGTCGATGCCGCTGACCCCGCCAGCGTCGCGAAGCTCGTCGAGGGCGTCGAGCGCGACTTCGGCGGCATCGACGTGCTGCACTTCAATGCCGCCTCGATGCGCAACCAGACGCTGGCCGACCAGCCGCGCGACAGCTTCAACACCGACCTCGCCGTCAACATCGGCGGTGCCGCCGTCGCCGCCCAGGCCGCGGCGCCGAAGATGCTCCAGCGCGGATCGGGCTCCGTCCTGTTCACGGGCGGCGGCTTCGGGCTGCAGCCGCATCCCGAGTACCTCTCGCTCAGCATCGGCAAGGCCGGCATCCGCGCCCTGGCGCAGGGCATCTTCGAGCCGTTCAAGGAGAAGGGCGTACACGTCGCCACCGTGACGGTCGCGGGCTTCGTCACCACCGCCGATGACGCCAACGCGGTCGCCGAGCACTTCTGGCAGCTCCACAGCCAGCCAAAGGGCGCCTGGGAAGTCGAGGCCATGTACACCCCGAAGGGCTGAGCCATCTTAGGGTGACCGACGACACGCGAGCCGATCCACGGAACGGGGGTACGCCGATGACGACGCAGACGCTGAAAGGCCAACGCTTCCTCGTCGTCGGCGGCAGTTCCGGGATCGGTCTAGCCATCGCGGCGGCGGCCCTCGCGGCCGGCGCCGACGTCACGGTCGCCTCCCGCTCCAGGGAAAAGCTGGACGCCGCCATCGGCACGCTCGGGACCGGCGCCAGCGCCGCCGTGCTGGACACCGGCAACGCCGAGGGTATCGAGCGCTTCTTCGCCGATCAGGCGCCCTGGGACCACATCGCGGTCTCGGCGGCCGAGACGGCGCGGGGCCCCGTCCGGCAGTTAGACCTCGATGCCGCGAAGGCGGCTGTGGAGAGCAAGTTCTGGGGGGCCTACCGAATCGCCCGGTCCATGCGGATCAGGGAGGGTGGCACGCTGACCTTCATCTCGGGCTTCATGAGCGAGCGGCCCCAGGCCGCCGCTCCGCTCCAGGGCGCGATCAACGCGGCGCTGGAGAGCCTCGCCCGCGGACTGGCGCTCGAACTCGCGCCCACCCGGGTGAACACCGTCTCGCCCGGCCTGATCGAGACCCCGCTCTGGTCGCGCATGCCGGAGAAGGACCGCGCCGCCATGTATGCCAACGCGGCCGAGAGGCTGCCGGCGCGACGCGTGGGCCAGTCCGAGGACATCGCGAACGCGGTGATGTTCCTCGCCAGCACCCCGTTCGCGACGGGGTCGAACGTACGCGTCGATGGCGGCGGCACCATCGCGTGATCGAATCCCCAGTCCTCGACGCCACCCAAACGTCAAAGACAGGGTCGACGGGCGGATGCCAAGCGACTGGTGGCAGCATAGCTTGGTTTCGCTGACGACCATGTCCGATTATGGGGCGGCAAGCGCCCAGAGCCGACGCGCAGGAAACCACCCAACCCAGACGTAAGCCATCCACTGCCCCCTACCGCGAAGTGAACCTTCCAAGGGTCTGGGGAGGGTCGCGAGCAGGCCTCTATGGATCAGCCATGACGGCTACGTCGGGAGGATCAGGCAACCGTCGTCTGCGAGAGCGAAGTCAGGGTTCCAGGCCACCTCCCACACAAACCCATCCGGGTCGCAGAAATGGCCGTGGTATCCACCCCAGACTGCGTTCTGCGCCAACTGGGTGATCGTCCCTCCGAGCGCCTCGGCACGCGAGAGCACTTCATCCACTTCGTCACGGCTGCGCGTGTTGTAAGCGAGCGTGAAGCCCTGCGAGGGGTGGCTCTGCAGAGGGACGCCAGCATCCGCGACCAGCTCAGCGCGTGGATAGAGCGAGAGGCCCAGACCGCCCAGCTGGAAGAAGGCGACACCCTGTGCGGCAATGACCCGGCGAGGCCAGCCCAACCCTTCGTAGAAGGCGGTTGCGCGGTCGAGGTCAGTGACGCCGAGAGTGACGAGGCTGATACGTGGTTCCAGAGCAGGTCCTCCTATCAATCGGCGGCAAACCCTTCAGGCTAGGATCAGATCGCGTGCGAAAGGTCCGGATCGAGTCGATGGGGGAGACAGCGACCGCATCCGTGCATTGTCGCCCTGAAAGCGGAACGGCGGAAATCCACCCGCTACAGTCATAACCCGCCGTCGGTCATGCGGCCGGGATGCGGACATCTGCGCGGTCGGCAGAGGGTCGGGAGCGGACTTGTCTCGAATATGAAACGCCGTCCATCCAATCAGCTAGGTGCCAAGATGGGCATGCCGTTCAGTCACGGTGTTGCTGCTTGAACGACGTCATCACGCCCGTTGGTAGAGAAGCCTTCCGCCTCAAGCGTTCTTGAGCGGGCCGCGCTCCCAGGTAAGATCCATCAGCCATAGGCACACGGGAGCCTCGAGCTATAGGCCTATTGGCCCATTGAGGGGAAGGTGGCTAAGCTCGACATAGAGCCCGCTTTCGCACTGTGAGCCATCTCATGAATCGAGAAGAGGCAGACGGTGACGATTGGCGTTCGGTCAGCACGCGCGTTCCCGATGAGGAAACAATCAGGATAGCGAAAGAGCGGGCTCGTGAGCTTGGCCATGGCCGCTCTGCGGCTCAGCCGTCTGAAATACCTCCCGCTGGATGGCGGGACATTCTTAAGAGGGTCTTCTGGGCGGTCCCTCGCGACCGTGTTCTGTCAACGGCTGGTGGCGTCGCCTTCTTCGCCCTTCTATCCACGTTCCCAGGCATCGCGACGATCGTATCACTCTACAGCTTGTTCGCAGATCCTGCTGTCATTGGCCAGCACTTGAGCGTGCTCATAGGAGTCCTACCCGACGGCGTTCTCGATCTGATTTCGGCTCAGCTTCAGCACGTTGCCCAACAGGGCACAGGGACCCTCAGCACGGCCTCACTGCTCAGCTTCCTCATCGCCTTTTGGAGCGCCAACTCAGGGGTTGTCGCCCTCTTCGACGCACTGAACGTCATCTATCGGGAGCGCGAGAAGCGAGCCTTAGTGCGTGTCTACGCGACCACCTTCCTATTCACGACGACCGGAGCCATCGTCACAGTGGCCGCTATCGGCATCGTGGTGGGCGTTCCCATTCTGCTGAACGAGATCGGCTTTGGTGCACGAACGGACACAGTGATCCGGATCATGCGTTGGCCAGCTCTGATCTTCCTCGTTAGCCTCGGCCTTTCGCTTGTTTATCGATATGGCCCAAGCCGCCGTGAGGCAAAGTGGAGATGGGTCAATTGGGGTAGTGCCGTTGCGGCGATCGGATGGGTAGGCGCCTCGGCCGCATTCTCTTGGTATGTCGTGACCTTCGATAGCTATAACCGAATTTATGGCTCTCTCGGAGCTGGCATTGGCTTTATGTCCTGGATCTGGATCTCGATAGTCATCGTCCTACTTGGTGCTGAACTGAACTCCGAGATGGAACGGCAGACGGCGCGGGATAGCACCGTTGGCCAACCGAGGCCGTTGGGATCTCGAAAGGCATTTGCCGCCGACACGGTCGGGCCACCCTAAGGGTTTGAACTCACCAGCTTGGGCATTCGAAAGGCGTCTTCCGACCCAACATCGCCACTCGGATTGCCGCCGCTGCTTCTCCAAAGCAGTCATGAGTTCACCGTCCCGCCTTTCCGCTGGGGTAGCAATCGGATGCGGCCTATTGTGCGGGCACGGGCTGGCTCGCTATTCACCCTACGTGTATTTTGCCCCGAAGGTGCCTCGTTTAAATTCTTGGCTTCTCTGGTCTCTCAGCGCCTTGCGGAATAGACTAGGCCGAGGAGAATGCTATGATCGCTAATATCATTTCAATTTTAAGGCCAACCTGCGTATTTGCAACAATCGCGGTTGCTGCCATGCTCATTGCTTGCTTTTGGGGATGGAAATGGGTGAGCTGGAATGTAGCCTGGAACGTCTTTCTTTCTTATCTGGTTCTGATGGCCGCAGGGACGGCGATTTGTGCAATTGATAAGAGTTCACGGTCAGATAAACATTAGGCTCCATCTGTATTTATTGTTCAGCAGATGAATACTCTGGGCCAAATCACGGTATTATGGCAGTTGGAGATTATTCGAAGTTATGAGCATACAGGAAACAATGTCCGCTTCAAAACCGTTGCGCGTGAAAGCAGACTAGCTGAAATCCACCCAACCCAGCCAGTAAGAGGCGATCGCCGAGGGGACCGAACCTGGCCGGAAATGGAACGGCCGCTTCGGAGAAGGCCCATCGGAAAAGCAGACGGCCTTCTATCGACCCGGATCGGAAGGGAACGGAGCGATATGCGCCGCTCATAAGCAGACATTCCGGCCTTGATGGGAAGCTTCCGGTTCCAACCTGGCGGCTTAAGCGGCGGCTCGGCATCAAACAAGCGTTAACCCTAAATATAGAGGTACCGGACCATACCTCAGGTCACTGTCGAGGCGTCTTATCAGCCTGCGCCGAGGATCCGTCGCTCGCTCGCATGGACCATCCGATAACCATAGCTTAGGCGCGTTTGAATGGCTGAGATGTCCGTCGATGAAGCTCTAAACCGAGCCAACGCCGAAATCCAAGCGGGACGACATCAAGAAGCCAAAAATCTATTAGAAGCTGTACTCAAAGTAGAAGACAAAAACCCGCGGGCCTTGATCGGATTTTCTGTTGTTAGTTTTCAGCAAGGCGACCTTCCGAACGCGATTAACTACGTATCGGGAATAGTCCTGGACAATTCTTTCGACGCCGATCTCCTCAGCACGTGCTCGGCCCTTCTGAGAAGTTTTTCCGCGCAGGAGTTCGCCGATCGTGTCGAAGCTATAAAAGACGACGCCGAGAAAGATGCGCAGATAATCAAGGCGCACCTCAACAGCTTCCTCAAGATGGCGGATTTCGGATCATCGGGCGAGGCCATAGTCAGCGTCCCATCTGGGATTGCAAGTGCAATTCACTTCATATCGCTTGATGCTCTATCTGTAGGTTCCAACAGGTCGAAATTTGGTCGGTATACGCCCATCAACTGTGTAATTGCCCCCACGGCAGGCGATTATGAATTTCGCGAGAAGTATTTTATCTACGGTTCTTCACTTTTGGAAGCCAAACATGAAATAATCGATGCGTTTGGACTTCAGGAACTGTCAAAAATTAAAGCCGTTCACAAAGTCAAAGCCAAGCGAATGTCGGACGCCCTCGATGAAATCGGGATTTCAAGTCTCGATTATTTCAAGAGCGATCTCGAGGGCATAGATGGCCTGGTCCTGCGCGACGCTCAGAAGCACATCGGCGGGGCCGCTGTCGTTCAGGCTGAGCTCCGTTTCATGCCGGCCTACAAGGGTGAGCCATACTTCGACGAGACTGTCGCCTACATGCGCGGACACGATTTTGAGGTATTGCACTTGACTAATGAGAATTGGAGGTATGCCACTCAGCATAGAGACCAAATCTCCAGAGGTCGGACGGTCTTTGCGGATACAGTTTTCGTGAAAAACATAGAGTCGTATCTATCTATTCACGGGCGCACGACCGAGGCGGTCGTTCGATATTGTCTTGCTTGTGGCGTGTCCGGCAGTGTAAACTACGCCGAATTCATAATCGAAAATCACAAAGAGCTTGTCCCGAAGGATGTCGGCGTAGCGCTGACCAATTACCTGATCCCACGGGCTCGTTTTGGCACCCCTCAATTCGCCAAGCCACGGCTTGGCCATGTCGCCATGTCGTGAGCTGCATTTCAATGCTCACGCCCCAGACGCTCGCGGCGGCGGGCTATCCATGGCTGACCCAGCGCACAAGGGGCTGCAAGGGGTCCTAAGCGTTACGACCGGCTAAGTCCGCTTTGATGCCTACGCCGCCCGGAAGCAGACTGGCGGAAAACCACCCCAAGCAGACATATCGAGCCTGGATCCAGCGTCAGATCCGAAACGCTGAGCTGGACTCGTCTTCCAGCGAGTAGGGCTCGGCGCGCGATGGCGTGACCGGGAATTAAGCGCGTCGAGAGCTTCGCATGCTCGCTGAAGATGAAGCACGCCGGATCCTCGTGCGCGAAGCCCGCAGCTGGATCGGCACCCAGTACCACCCCGGCGCCGACCTATGCGGCGTCGGAGTCGACTGCGGCATGCTCCTCGTGCGCGTGTTCGTGGATGCCGGCCTCGTGCCTGCCTTCGATCCGCGACCCTACCCGCAGGACTGGCATCTCCACCGCGACGACGAGCGCTACCTCGGCTTCGTGTTCGATCGCGCCGCTGAAGCACGCTCGCGGTCGATCTCAGCCGGTCCGGCGGCACGCTCGCCTCCGCCAGCGAGGCCGACGCGCGGGACGGCGTGACCCGCGCCCTGGTCGGCCAGGAACTGGTGTCCTTCGCCACCGCGAAACTCACCGTGCCCCACGTCTACGCCCTGACCTATCTGGAGCGCGGGCTCTCCGGCTCGCCGGCCGGCGCGCACCCGGCCGGGACGGCCTTCACCCGGCTCGACGAGGCGTTGTTCCGCTACAGCGTGCCGGCGGCCTATATCGGCACGCCGCTCACCCTGAAGCTGCAGGCGTTCAACATCTTCGGCGGCGCGGCCCAGGACCTCGCGACCTGCACGCCCTACACGGTGACGCCGGTCGGCTCGGGCCGGTTCGGTCCGGTCGCCGAGACGCTCGCTGTCGGCAGCGGCCCGGATCTGGGGCTTACCTCGCAGGCCGCCACGCGGAGCGACGATTTCGGCCTCGCCTCCGACCCCTACCCGAATTTCCTCGATCTGGGGCTCGCCTCGTCATGAGCGTGCGCACGCAGTGGCTGCGGGACGCGTGGTCGTTCCTCGCGACCTTCGTCGGCCGGCCGGGTGAGTTCGTCGTCGACACCACGAACTGGCGCCTCGTCGTCCACGACGGCGTGACGCCCGGCGGCCATCCGGCCGTGTCCGCGGGCGATCTGACGGGCGGCGTGCCGGCCCTGGGTGTCAACACCGCCGCCGACACCACCAACCGCCTGGCGGTGAAGTCCGAGGCCGCGCTGCTCTCGTGGGACGAGGTCACCCCGGGGGCCGGCAACATGCGGCTGACCCTCAACAAGAAGGCCGCGACCAACGACGCCGGCCTCGTGCTCCAGACCGGCTACGCCAGCCGGGTCCTGTTCGGCACGCTGGGCAGCGACGACCTGACCGTGAAGACGAGCCCGGACGGCGCGGCCTTCCGGACGGCCATGACGGTCGCGGCCTCGACGGGCTATCTCGGCCTGTCGGGGGTGACCGAACCGGGCGCGCCGGGCGCGCCGCTGCCGCTCAAGACGACCGACACACTCCTCGGCCTGTTCGGGGCCGGCTACCACACTGGAGGCGCCTATACGGCCGACGCCGTCGCGCTGCTCGGCGTTGCGGAGGAGGATCTCACGGCGACGGCGCAGGGCACCTGCCTGGATGTCCAGACCACTGCGCCGGGCACGACCACCCGCCGGTCGGTGGTGAAAGTCCGCGGCAGCGGCGCGCTGGAGCTGCAGCCGCTCGCCGCGGAGCCCGCGGGCGGCGCGCAGGGTCAGATCTACGCGGACAGCACCCTGACGGCGCTCCGATGGCACGACGGCGCCGCCTGGAGCCGGATCACCAACTTTGCCAAGGCGATCGCGTCCACGAACTTCGACAACTACGTCCCCGCGGACGCCTGGACGAAGGTCCAGTTCAACACCACCGACAGCAACGACCAGGGCGCATTCGACGCGGCGAAGAACCGCTTCGTCGCCCTCGAGGCCGGCCTGCACGGTTTCGACGTCGCGCTGACGTACAAGCGGAATGGGTCCAGCGCCCCGACAGCGCTGGAGGTGCAGCTCTACCGGAACGGCGCGGCGGCCGGGTGCGGGCGCGCCGCGGCGACCGGCGCGCTCGTCGACGGCGTCAGCGCGGTCAACCTCGCGTCGGTCCTGAAACTGGCGGCGAAGGACACCGTCGAGGTGTTCGTGCGGCTCACCGGCGCCGACGGCTACGTCGCTGCGGCCGATTCCTTCTTCAGCGCCCGACAGCTGCCGTGATCATCCTCCGCCGTCGGTAGGGCAGCGGTCCTCATCCGACGCTCGGACAGGAGTCTCCCATGGACCTCTCCCGGCTCGGACGCGCGGCCCTGGCGGCGCGCGAAGGCTGCCGGCTGCGCGCCTACCGCGACAGCGTCGGTGTCTGGACTATCGGCCGCGGCCACACCAGCGCGGCCGGCCCGCCCGCCGTGACCGACGGTCTGTGCGTGACCCAGGCGGAGGTGGAGGCGCTTTTCGCCGCCGATCTCGAGCCCTACGTCGCGGCCGTGCGCGCCGCGCTGGCCAAGCCGGTGCCGCAGCCGTTCTTCGACGCCTGCTGCTCGCTGTGCTTCAACATCGGACAGCCGAACTTCGCGCAGTCCAGCGTGGTGCGCTTCGCCAATGCCGGCGATCTGCCGCGGGCCGTGGACGCATTCCTGATGTGGGACCGGCCGGCCGCGATCCTCGCGCGCCGACAGGGGGAGCGGGATCAAGCGGCCCTGCCCGCTTACGGCCTCGTCTACGCCCGCCGGGGCGATCCCGTGCCGGTGCACGCGCCGGACGGACCGGTGCAGGCTCCGCCGCCGCGGCCCGATGCGCTCGCGCCGATGACCGGCACGGCGGACCCGGCGTCGGAGTCCTGGTGGCTGCGCCTGCGCGACGCGATCCGCCTCAACATGCAGAAGGGTGCGTGACCATGGGATTTCTCGCGCTCCTACCGGCGCTGCTCGGCGCGCTCGGCCCGATCCTAGAGAAGGTGCTGCCCGACGCGGGCCAGCGCCTCCAGGTGCAGCTGGAGTTGCAGCGCGCGCTGATCGAGCAGCAGGCCGATCTCGGCCGGGCCATGGCCGAGGTGATGAAGGCCGATGCCGGCTCGGAGAGCCCGCTCGCCCGCAACGCCCGGCCGATCACCGTACTCTGGGCGCTGGCGATGATCACCTGGGTGAGCGTGGTCGCGCCGATGGTCGGCCTGCAGGTCGAGGTTGTGGCGGCGCTCAAGGGCGTGCCGGCCGAGCTGTGGTCGCTGCTCACCGTCGGCATCGGCGCCTACATGCTGAACGGCCGGCCGTTCGTCGAACCGCCCGGTTTCCTAGAAGAGACGCCCGCCATTGCCGCAGCGCCGGCCGTCGTGCCGGTCTGTCGGCCGGATCCCGCAGTGATCCCCCCGGCGCCGAAAGTGCTGACACCCGCACCGAGTCCCGCAGCGCCACCGCCCGTCGCGCAAGCCAAACCGGAGGACAAGATTTCGACGGGCAGCGGCTTCTTCGTTGATGGACAGGGGCGGTTCATCACGAACAACCACGTGATCGATTTGTGCAAGGACGTGGTCGTAAAGACGCCGGACGGCCAGATCCGGAAGGCAAGCGTCAAGGCGACCGACGCCGCCAACGACATGGCCCTGGTTCAGGTCGTCGGCGCCGAGGGCCCACAAATTCGCCTCGCTACGCCGGGGCGCACGGCTCGGCGAAGGCGTCGCCACCTTCGGTTATCCGCACCTCGACATGCTTGCCAACACCGGCAACTTCACGCTGGGCAACGTCACCGCTCTGGCAGGCGTGAACGACGATTCGCGATTCTATCAGATCTCCGCGCCGGTCCAGTCCGGCAATTCCGGCGGCCCCGTGCTCGACAATTTCGGCAACGTTGCCGGCGTGGTTCAGTCGAAGCTCAACGTTCTTAAAGTCGCCCTCGCGTCCGGCGACTTTCCGCAGAATATTAACTTCGCGATCAAGGGCGCGATCCTAGCCTCGTTCCTTGAGAGCAACGGCGTGACGATTACACCCGGCTCGATCACAGGGGTGAAGCTTGACCCCGCCGATCTCGCCGATGCAGCCAAGGCTGTTAGCGGCCTCGTTGCGTGCCAGTGAGGTTAAGATTTTAGGGTTCGCGCTATCGGCACCCTCAGTAGATGGCAATTTAGTACACTGAAGTGACGTTGCGTCTCTGATCGGCTCGGCTCACACGCTGGTGAGATCGGACGCTCCCGCGCCCTGTGAGCAGATCGGGGCGGGGCCGAGCGGATCGTCTGCGCCCTACACCCAAAGCCAAAGAGCGTCCCAGCCATCGCTGAGACGCCCTTGTCAGGTCACAGGGTTGCGCCCGGTGGCTGATCCGGCGTGACCATGTGCGGCACGGAGGTTGACGCCTTATCGGGGGCCTTTGGCACCGCTGACCTGTAATATACCGGAAGGCGTGGTGGTCTTGAGCTTTCCCGAGGAGTTCAGCCAAGCCAGCCTTGAAGATATCGAGGCGTGGCTCGACCTTCAGAAGAATCGCCTTCGGCGGTGGGTAAAAACGAATTAGCGACTAGGCACCACCTGTTCGATACGTGAGGCGCTCGCCAGCGACATCGGTGAGCGCCTCCTTTATACTCATCCCCGAGCAGCGGTGCGCCAGGTTGGCTCACTGGAAATACCTGCGCGCTACCCCGCCGGCTATGTCCGACAGCCCGGCCTCGACTGACCTCCCACCCGACGTCGCCTCCTGACGCGACCTGATTGAACGCTTTGAGCCCGTCGGCAGCGCATGGCATACGAAGCCATGACCTACCGTGTCGAATTTCGCAGAGACGGCGCTGTCATCGGCGAGGCCGAGGGCCTCGAAGATCGAGCTTCGGCCAAGCGGCTTGCAGAGGCAGAGATCGCCCAGCGTGACGCCGAGATCGCGCTCGTGATCGACGTGGACGGGACTGGAATGGAGGTCGCGTCCATAAGGCTGGATGGCATGAAGTGGGACGACGAGTAAGCGCTACGCTCAGCCGCTTCTTCGGCTACCGGACTTGATGTCATGGACTTCGCGCGGGCTAGCCGCCGATATGAACAGCGCAGCCACATGCATTCAGAGTGGCTGTGGCGTGCGACCCTATTGCCACGCCTATTCAAAGCATACGTCAATCTGCCTACTGCTCAGCGGCGCCTTCAAGCGCTGCGGATTGTGGAAGCGATGGCCACGCAGACGGACGATCTCAGCCGCTAGACGGCGGGAGCTCCGGCATCAGTAAAGCTGGGGCAATTGCGTGATCCCCGGTTGGTCATCGACCGGGTAGGATCTGCCTGAAGGCCCAGCCCCAGGAATAGAGGATCGTCGCCCAGAGCCCGAGGGCGAGGGCGAGGGCGAGGGCGAGGGCGAGGGCGAGGGCGAGGGCGAGGGCGAGGGCGAGGGCGAGGAGGATCGTTCGTGATCCAAGGAGTCGCCAAGTTCGTTCGGGGCTTCGCGGAGGTTCGATGGCAGGCGCATGCTCGTCGAGCCAAGCGTGGAACTGCTGCTCCGGCGTGGCTCGGTGATTAGGCATGCGAGCGATGTTACCGCAGCCTCGTCGGCAGAGCTATAGGCGCCCGTGAATGGCCAACAGTGCCGACCTCCATCGTCGGGCTTTATCGACCGATCGAGTTGGATAGCAGGATCGCGGTCTGAACCATGTTGCGCTTCCAGGCCGGCTTGTCGGTCGTCAGCGCCTCGACCGCACGCGTGTTCGTGTCGGGCGTCTCGACCAGGTCGAGGGTCCGGCCTTTCGCGAGCAGATAGGCCTCGGTCGCAAAATCCGCGAGCACCGCGTCGACCGCTGCTTCGATCTCCTGATCGGCGACCTCTGTGGCCTTGCGCAGCCGGGAGACGGCCGCGGACTCTTAGGCCATTCGATCCTGTGCCGTGAACTGTGCCGACTCTTGTGCCGACCCCCGATTTCCTCGAGAGCCGGCCTGTTAGGCTCGCTCGAAGGGTAACGCGAACGAGCAGTGAACGGAATGTGCCGAGTCTTGCGCCTTGACGAAGCGCCCCCAAACGTAGTCAAAAGCGGCCCTGACGCGACGAAACCGCCAATTTTCTCAATGGTTTCAGAGCGCCTGCCGGTGTAGCACAGCGGTAGTGCAGCGGTTTTGTAAACCGAAGGTCGGGGGTTCGATCCCCTCCGCCGGCACCGCCACAACTTGATTTTGTGTCGTGATCGTAGGAGCTTAAGGCCTCCAGAGGGTGTCCCCGGGTGTAACTTTGGGTGTACCCGTGGCTCGGAAGTTCCTCGATTTAGCTGGTGGTGACGACCCGCTACGTTCACGACTTCAAGGGCGATGGGGTCCTTTGGTACATCCGGCAGATTCCCAAGCACGCTCAACCCCACCCTGCGGACTCTTGGACGCCGCAGAGATGTCGTGGGAGCCTTCAGGAGCCTGGAGCCGAACCTGCCGGCTGCCCACAGTGACACATACCTAGCGGTGGCACTGAGACCCGGCCTCGGATCCTCTGACTATGCAGTCACGCTGGGCACGATCCAGCCAAGCGCCTCAAGGCCGCTCATGGAGATTGGAGACAATCCCCGGTCCCGAGCGGCCCCGCTGAACCTGGTGGAGCATCATCCGCATCCCGAGAGCCGGAGGCAGATCCAGTACCAGCTTACACCGAAGGGTTATGCTCTCGCCTATAGAGTCGGGACGATGCTGCAAGGCCGCTGAGGCCCACGCCCTGGGCTAACCCGTTGAAGCTACATGCTCCTCAAATCTGAGGGACCGGATGAGCCTCGCGGCCGAACCGGGGGCACCACCAAGCGCCGACACCCCTTGTGGAACGCCGGGGCCGGGCGAAATCGAGGGGCCGCCCTGAGCCTCCGAGCGAGACCGGGGCGCCCTGTGAGCCTGACACCGCCTAGAATGGTAGCAGGCGCCCGGGAGGCGGCGGCGGGTCGCAGGCTATCGGAACCACTCTGACTCCCGCGGGGTTTGTGCCGATACGCCCGAGCCAGACCACCTAATGGACAGAGTGCCCATGAGCGCGCCTGTAAAGCCAGCCCTTGGCCTGATAGCCGCCTTCGCGGGTGGAGTTGCTATGACAGTGGCCTTCATTGGCCGCCCAACCACTCCACCGGAATCAGATGTAGCGCCCAAGCCTGGAAAGATGGCTGCCCTTGAGAGCACGTCACGCTCCCCTGAGGCTCCTCCTGCGACCGGCTCTCAGCCTTCGTCCGGTTCAAACGGGTGGGTCGATCCCGTCAAGCAAAGCTCGCAGACACCCTCCACGCGCTCGTCTCTGCCCCCGCTTGTATTCCATCTGGATGAGAAGGCGGATCGAGCGAAGAACGCCGCGTCACAGGAGGGTGAGCAGGATGGAGCACGTCAGGCTCAGCGTTCAATCGTGGCCCAGGTCTCTCCACCGCCTCGGCCCTCGTCGTCAGATCTCATGGCGAAGCCAGAGGCGCCAAGTCGCCCAATCCCAGCCGAAAAGCCGATTGAGCGAACCGCAACATCGAAACCCTCGGACGACCTAGCGGCCCGCAAGACACAGGCTCACAGACTTACGGCAAAGCTTGCCCACAAGCCTGAAACCGCGCGCATAGCCTCGAACGAGGACCCCGAAGACGACAGCAGCCCCGCAGTCGAGCGGCAGGTTCGCCGTGTCTATGTTCCAAGCCGGAGTACCGAGTATCCGCCAGACCGTCCCTATGGACGCCGCCTTGGCGAACTCCCTGACCGTTATGAGCGCGATGTAGGCTATCAGCCAAAACAGTACAGGAAGGAGGCCACGTCCACTCAGCCCGGCGGCGTTATGCGGTGGCTTGTGGAACGGTGAGCCTCCTGAGCGTGTAACGGACGGGGATCAGCATGGCAAAATTTAAGGCACTGCTATTTGGCGCGGCCGCCATTGTGTCTGCCTCACCTTCCTACGCCATTTCTACTCAAGAGATGAAGGATCGCACAGCGTTTATTGCTGATAGATATCTGCAAATCTGGTCCTCAGGTAACGTGAGCCCGGTGGCGGGCGTACCCTACATGTATGGGCGGACTGTCCTGTTTTATGGGAAGCCGTACACCCAGGCCGACCTCCAGGCCGAGAAGCGACGCGCCATCTCGCAGTGGCCTGTCCGGCACTATGTCCACCGCCCCGGCACCCTGCGGGTAATCTGCAATGCCGCCGCTCGGAAGTGTGCAGCTCGCTCCATCATCGATTTCACCGTTGCCAACCCCAACCGTGGGACACGCAAGAGTGGATCGGCGAAGTTTGACCTCGGCGTCAGTTTCGCAGGGCCGCACCCGGTCATACTCTACGAGGGTGGCAGCTTGAACACGCGGCGTTCCGGTGAGGGCGCAGGGGGCAACGGCTAGCTGACCCAGGTGTCACATCGGGTGAAACACATGCCCTTGGGCCGAAATCTGACTCGCGGCAGATCAACGACTTAGGATACCCGCCAGAGCCCTCAGGCGCCCTCCGCCGGCACCAGATTTCGCGACGGGCGGCCGCGCGGGCGCCTCCGGTCCCGAGGCCGTCGCCGCACCGGCGCGACACATCCGGCCCCACCCTGTCTCGCCGAGACCGGATCCCGTCGCGGACCGGCGCTTGACGCTGGGATGCCAGCGTGCCCTCCTGGCGGAAATAAAGAATTTACCGCGGAGGACGGTCTGCCATGGCGTTGATCCGGAGCTGCATCCTCTCGGCCGCGGTCAGCTTCGCCCTCCTCGCCGGACCGGCCGCCGCCGAGCCGATCCGCGTCAGGGTCGGCATCCTCAACGACATGTCGGGCGTCTACGCCGATACCGGCGGCAAGGGCTCCGTCGTCGCCGCCCAGATGGCGGTCGAGGATTTCGCCAGGACCGACCCGGACGTGCAGGTCGAGATCGTCTCGGCCGACCACCAGAACAAGCCCGATGTCGGCGCCGCCGTCGCCCGCCAGTGGTACGACCGCGACGGCGTGGACGCGATCCTCGACGTCCCGACCTCCTCGGTGGCGCTGGCGGTGAGCCAGGTCACCCGCGAGAAGAACAAGGTCTTCATCGACTCGGGGGCCGGCACCACGGAGCTGACCGGCAAGCAATGCTCGCCGAACACGATCCAGTGGACCTACGACACCTACGCCCTGGCGCACGGCACGGCCGGCGCCATGCTCAGGCGCGGCGGCGACACGTGGTACTTCCTCACCGCCGACTACGCGTTTGGCCTCTCGCTGCAGAGCGAGGCGAAGGCCGTGATCGACACGGGCGGCGGCCGCGTCCTGGGCGCGGCCCGCGTCCCGTTCCCCGCCACGGACTTCTCGTCGTTCCTGCTGCAGGCGCAGGCCTCGGGCGCGAAGGTGGTCGGCCTGGCCAATGCCGGCGGCGACACGGTCAACGCGGTCAAGCAGGCGCACGAATTCGGGCTGACCGACGGCGGCCAGAAGCTCGCCGCGCTGCTCATCTATGCCGTCGACGTCCACGCGATCGGCCTGCAGACCGCGCAGGGGCTGGTGCTGACCGAGTCGTTCTACTGGGATCTCAACCCGGGGACGCGGGCCTTCTCGGAACGCTTCTACCCGCGCAACGGCAACAGCATGCCGACGATGAACCATGCGGGCGTCTATGCCGGGCTCCTGCACTACCTGAAGGCGGTGGCGGCCACGAAGTCGACGGACCCGCAGAAGACCATGGCCTGGATGAAGGCCAACCCGACCAACGACCCGCTGTTCGGCAAGGGCGAGGTCCGGGCGGACGGGCGCAAGGTCCACCCGATGTACCTGTTCGAGGTGAAGGCGCCGTCCGAGTCGAAGGGCCCGTGGGACCTCTACAAGCTCCTCGACACGATCCCCGCCGCGCAGGCCTTCCGCCCCCTGGCCGAGGGCGGCTGCCCGCTCGTCGCCAGGCCGTAGGGACGGAGTCGACCGGCATGATGCGCGCGCTCGAGGGGCAGGTCGCCTGGGTGACGGGGGCCGGGTCCGGCATCGGACAGGCGGCCGCCCTGGCGCTGGCGAAGGCCGGGCTGCGGCTCGCGCTCACCGGACGGGGGCGGGAGGCCCTGGAGCACACCGCCGACCTCGTCCGCGCGGCGGGCGGGGACGCCCTGGTCGCCCCCGCCGACATGAGCGTGTCCGCTGCCGTGCAGCGCGCCTGGGCGGCGGTGGAGGCCGCCTACGGGCGCTGCGACCTGCTGGTGAATTCGGCGGGCCTCAACGTGCCGCAGCGGGGCTGGGACGCGATCACGCCGGCGGGCATCGACGCGGTGGTCGGCGCCAATCTCAACGGCCCGTTCTACGCGTCGCGGGCGGTGCTGCCGGCGATGCGCGCCCAGGGGAGCGGCCTGATCATCCACGTCTCCTCCTGGGCCGGCCGCTACGTCTCCAAGCTGACCGGGCCGGCCTATTCGGCGGCCAAGCACGGGCTGGTGGCGCTCTCGGAGAGCCTGAACCAGGAGGAATGCGGGCACGGCATCCGGTCCTGCTGCATCTGCCCCGGCGAGGTCGCGACGCCGCTGCTCGACAAGCGGCCGGTCCCCGTGACGGCGGACGACAAGGGGCGCATGCTGCAGGCGGAGGATCTCGCCGAGACGATCCTGTTCGTCGCCCGCCTGCCGGCCACCGTCTGCGTCAACGAGATCCTCATCAGCCCCACCTGGAACCGCGGCTATCTCGAAGGCGTGAAGCTCTGAGCGGCGTCGCCCCGGCGCGATCCGCGTCGGGCCGTCGCGACGCCGCGCCGGGAGCCCGGCCGGGACCCCGTCAGCGATAGGCTTTTCCGCCCTTCAGGATCGCCATCCGGCAGCCCGCGGTGTGGAGCGCCTGGCCGAGCGGGTCCACGATCCGAACATCGGGATGAGCCACCGCGAGCCACGCTCTCGCGAGCACAACCGCGCTCGCGGCCCGGGCTCTCGTCTGCTGAAGGACGCCGCTGGGCGCCTTCGCGGTACTGACATCCTGTAGAGGCTGGGAACCAGCATGTGTCCTTCGGCAAGCAGACCGCAATCCGCGCTCATCCTGCAAGGCAGGTTGGAAATCCGAGCGTGGCCGCGCGATCGTCCGGGCCGCCAATGCGCCTGCTGACACGTGCGGCCCGGGTCGAGGGCGGGCGGGGAGCGGGAGGCCGCCCGTCCGAGCGGTCGCGTCGGCCCCTCGCGCGGCGCGCGCCCGCTCATCCGCCGTTCAGGCGGGGCGACCGAAAGTCACCACAGTCAAGCTAGAGACAAGTATTTCTGGATTGTATCTCGTTTTATATCGAATAAATTCGCCACAAGCTGGGCCATTTCAAGATTAAAATTTGATGAATGCCGAGTTCAGAGCCGATTAAATCCGCCCCGCCTACCAGCGCCGCCGGAAGGCGATGAGACGCGTCTTCGCCGAACCGGTGGGGACAGCGGTCCGGCGGATCGCCGGGCCCCTCGGGGGCCGCATCGCGCACGACAGGGGGCGCGACCATGTCAGGGACCGAGGACGATCCAGGGATCCCGGGCGCGGCGGACGCGGCCGGAACGGTCGCCGCGGCCGCGCCGCGGGATCCGGCATCCCGCCCGGCACGACGGGCCGGCGGACCCGTCCGCCCGATCGGCGACGCGGCGCGGGACCGGATCGGGCGCGGCCTGCGCCTGCACTATGCCGGCGTCCTGGCCCTGCCGGTCCCGGACCGGCTCCGGACGCTGCTCGACGATCTCGCCGCCCGCTCCGACACGGAGGCCTCGCAATGACCCTGATGCTGCAAGCCGCTCCCGCGGGGAACGGGTCCGGTCCGGCGCCCCTCGGCGCCGACGCCGAGATGCGCGACCTCCTGCTGGGGGCAATCCCGGCGCTGCGGGCCTTCGCGTTCTCGCTGACCTACGATCTCGACCGCTCGGACGACCTCGTGCAGGACACGCTCGTGCGCGCCTGGGTCAACGCCGCCAGCTTCCGCCGCGGCACCAACCTGACCGCGTGGCTGTTCACGATCCTGCGGAACCTGTTCTACTCGGAGCAGCGCAAGCGCAAGCGCGAGGTGGAGGACGCCGACGGCGTCCATGCCGGGCGCCTGACCGCCCTCCCCGAGCAGGAGATCCGGATGGAGATGGCGCAGTTCCAGAGCGCGCTGAACCGCCTGCCGCCGGCCCAGCGCGAGGCGCTGGTCCTCGTCGGCGCCCAGAGCTTCACCTACGAGGAGGCCGCGGCGATCTGCGGCGTCGCCGTGGGCACGATCAAGAGCCGGGTCAGCCGCGCCCGGACGCGCCTGATCGAGGTGCTGGGCATGAACGGGACCGACGATATCGGCCCCGACCCGCAGACCCGCGCGGCCCTCGACGGTCCCTGAGGCCGCGAAGGCGCTAGGTGATGAGCTTGAGGACGTCGCGGAACCGCCGGTGCCGCGCCGTGCCGAGCCACTCGAACACCACCATCTCGGTGGTGACGATCTCGGCGCCGTGGGCCGCCATCCGGGCGAGCGCGGCCTCCCGGTTCTCGATCCGCCGCGCGCCCACGGCGTCGGCCACCACGCGGACGCGGCGGCCGGCCTCGATCAGCCCGAGAACCGTCTGAAGCACGCAGATATGCGCCTCGCAGCCGGTGACCACGGGGTCGCGATCCGCGGGCAGGCGCGCGAGGAAGCCGGGCGTGCGGGTCGCGCCGAAGCTCATCTTCGGGAAGGCCGTCCCGGGCTCGGGCGCCAAGGCCGGCATGGTCGGCCCGAGCCCGCCGGCATTCTGCTCGGTGACCAGGACCGGCACGTCGAGCAGTCGCGCGGCGGCGGTGAGGCGGCCCGCATTGGCGACGACCCCGGCCGCCTCGGCGATCGCCGGCATCAGCCGGACCTGAACGTCGACGACGAGGAGGAGCGAGCGGGCGGGGTCGATCAGCGGCATCGGTCTCTGCAACCTGCGGACGGGTTCCGTCAGGGACGGACGCGATCGCGAGCGCCGGACGGTCGGGGACTGTCCGGCGGGCGCGGTGCCTAGTAGGTCGCGAACAGCCGCGCCACCGCCTCCGGCTCCGCGGTGACGGTCAGCGCCAGGGCGAGCAGGATCCGGGCCTTCTGCGGGGTGAGGTTGTCGGCGCTGAGGATGCCGCGGCTGCGCAGGCGGGTGGTGAGCGGGACCACGCCGCTGCCGGCCCGGGTCGACATCACCACCACGATCCCGGCGGCGGCCGCCGCCTCCAGGGCCTCGGCCTCGGCGGGCGGGGTCATGCCCGGGGCGAGCCCGGCCGCGACGAGGCCGCGGGCGCCTGCGGCCTGGAAGGCGCGGACCGCGGTGCCGTCGGCATCGGCGTAGCCGTAGGCGACGTCGACCCGCGGCAGCGCCGACAGGGTGCGGATGTCGAAGGGCGTGCCCGGCGCGTGCGCCCGCTCGGAGCGGCGGTAGTAGCGGACGGACTCGCCGTCGACCTGGCCGAGCACGCCGAAATCCGGGGTCCGGAAGGTCTGGAGCCGGGCCACCGAGGTCTTGGTCACCTCGCGGGCCGCCTGGATCTCGTCGTTGAGCACCACCAGCACGCCGCGCCCGCGGGAGGCCGGCGCCGCCGCCGTGCGCACGGCCGCCACGAGGTTGAGCTTGGCGTCGGTGGAGAGGGCGCTCATCGGCCGCTGCGAGCCGACCAGCACCACCGGCAGATCCACCGTCAGGGTCAGGCTGAGGGCGTAGGCGGTCTCCTCCAGGGTGGCGGTGCCGTGCCCGATGACGATGCCGGCGAGATCCGGGTGCTCGGTCGCGAGGCGCTCGCACAGGCCGACGAGGTCGCGCCACTCGGCGAAGCCGATCGCCGGGCTCGGCACCGCCCGGAACGGCACCGGCACCAGAGCGGCGACGGTCGCGAGTTCCGGGACCGCGTCCAGGATGGCGCCGGCCTCGAGGCGCCGGTCGGTGGCGGTGTAGTCGAGGATGTCGAGGGTGTCGCGCCCGAGGGACGCGATCGTCCCGCCGGTGCCGATGAACGCGACCTTGGGCAATCCAGTCCCCGATCCTGCCGCCATGCCGTCTCTCCCGCCAGCCGATGCCCTGTGATGCCGCGTCCCGCGGCCGGGGTCGACCCCGGTGGCGCGCAGGCGGGCGATGCGCCGGGCGGGAGGCCCGCCGAGCGCGCCCCGGCCTCGCGCCGGGACNGCGCCCCGGCCTCGCGCCGGGACGGGCCGCGGCCTCAGCCGCGGAAGTCGAGCAGCAGGGCCGAGACGGCGCCGCTGTTGGCGGTGCCGCTCGCCCCGTGGCCCGCGCTGCCCGACTGGCCGCTCTGGAGCTGCTGGATGAAGGTGGACAGCGGGTCGTCCGCCGTCCGCGTCGCGGAGGTGGAGGAGGTCCCGCTCTCTGTTCTGCCGGAGGCGGCGTCGCCCGGCGGCGGACCGGGCGGCGGCCCGGCCGGCGACCATCGCGGCGCGGGGAGCGGCGATGGCGCGGTGGACGAGACGGAACTCGTGGACGGGGCTCGGGTCACGGAGGAGCCGGATTCGCCCGGCGGCGGGTCCGTGTGCGAATTACCCACGCGGTTCTTGGAGCCGCGTTTCCGCGCGCTCGGATCCCCGTCGCGGTCATGGAAGCCGGATCTGCCCGGAGCCGGTGCCGCGGGCGCGATCGGGAACCCCGATCGCGCCGCTCAGAGGCTCGCGGCCATGCGCAGCGGCGGCGCCTCGGCCGGGCGTGCCGCGGCCTCCGCGTGGCCGTAGAGGCCGCGGTGCTTGGGGTTCGGCGAGAGCCGGTCGGTCAGGCCGATCACCGTCTCGGCGGCGCCCAGCAGGAGCGCGCCCTCCGGGGCGAGCTGCGCCGCGAGCCGGGCCAGGACGTCCGACTTGGTCGGCGCGTCGAAGTAGATCAGCACGTTGCGGCAGTAGATCACGTCGAACTGGCCGAGCGAGGCGAAACTGTGCAGCAGGTTGAGCTGGCGGTAATCGACCATGCTGCGCAGGCTCTGAGCGATCTGCCACTGCTCGCCGACCTGGGTGAAGTACTTGATCAGCCACTGCACCGGCAGGCCGCGCTGGACCTCGAAATGGCTGTACAGCCCGAGCTTGGCCTTCTCGATCACCTCGGTGGACAGGTCGGTGGCGACGATCTCCACCTGCCAGCCGGCGAGCCGCGGCGCCGCCTCCTGGAGGAGCATCGCCAGCGAGTACGGCTCCTGCCCGGTCGAGGCCGCCGCGCACCAGATCCGCAGCCGGCGGCGGCCGGCATTGCGCGCCAGCACGTCCGGCAGGAGCGTGTCGCGGAACAGGTCGAAGGGGATCCGGTCGCGGAAGAAGAAGGTCTCGTTCGTGGTCATGGCCTCGACCACGGCCCGCTCGATCGTGCTGTTCTGGGCGAGCTTGAGGGCGCCGATCAGGTCGCCGAGGCTGGCGAGTCCGAAGCGGCGACAGACCGGGGTCAGCCGACTCTCCACGAGGTAGCGCTTCTCCGGCGTCAGCGCGAGGCCGGAGCGCTGCTTCAGGAAGGTGCGCAGGAATTCGAACTCGAGCTCGGTCATGCCGGCTGCCCCGTGATCAGGGCGCGCAGCGCCGTCGCGAGTTCGGGCAGCGGCAGCACGGCCTCGGCCAGCCCGGCCCGCGCGACGCTGCCCGGCATGCCCCAGACCGTGCTGGTGGCCTCGTCCTGGGCGAGGACCGGGCCGCCGGCCTCGGTGAGCGCCCGGGCGCCGTTGGTCCCGTCCGAGCCCATGCCGGTGAGGATCACGGTCGCGGTGGCGGCGCCGAACACGACCGCCGCGTCCTTGAACAGGACGTCGACCGCGGGGCGGCAGAAATTCACCGGCGGGCCGTCGGTGAGCTTGATGATCGGACCGCCGGCCCCGGCGGCCAGCCCCATGTGGCGGCCGCCCGGGGCCACGTAGATCCGGCCCGGCTCGACCCGCTCCTCGGCCTTGCCCTCGGCCGCCGGCAGCCCGGTGCGGGTGGCCAGGTGCTCGGCGAAGACCGCCGTGAAGATCGGCGGCATGTGCTGGACGATCAGGACCGGCAGGCGGCGCAGGGCGGCCGCGCCGATCCCCTCCAGCATCTCGCCCACCGCGCGCGGTCCGCCGGTCGAGGAGCCGATCAGCAGGGCCCGGGGCTGGGTGCGGTTGCGGACCTTGGGCCGCAGCGTGAAGGGGGTGGCCGGGCGCGCCGCGGCGGCCGGCGCCGNCGTGGTGCCCCGGGGCGGGCGCGGCGGCCGGGCGCCGGTTCCGCGCGCGGGCGGATCCGAACACGCGGACGCGCTCGATCAGCTCGACCCGGAACGTGTCCGAGGTGGTGACGCCGCGGCTGCTCTCCGGCTTGGCGATGTAGTCCACCGCCCCGAGGGCGAGGCATTTCAGCGAGATGTCGGCGTTGCGCGTCGTCAGCGTCGACATCATCACGACCTGCACGCTCGGGCTCATGGCGAGCATGCGCGGCAGCGCGGTCGTGCCGTCGAGTTCCGGCATCTCGATGTCGAGCAGGACCACGTCCGGGTCGTGCTTGGCCATCAGCTCCAGGGCGATCCGGCCGTTCGAGGCCGTGCCGACGAGCTCGAACCCGGCCTCGCCGATCCAGCGGGCGACGAGGCCGCGCACCACGGCCGAGTCGTCGGCCACGAGCACACGGATCGCCGTGGCCGATGAGGTCGTGCTCTGGGTTGGCGGCATACGCAGCGGGGCAACCGCGGGACTCAGGGCCATGATGATTGCCTCGGGTGCAGGGTCGCGGGGCTCGGGCCGCGGGTCAGGGAGCAGGCGATCAGGCCGCGTCGGCGACGAGTCCGACCTGTTCGAGCTTGGCCGTCAGGATGTCGCGGTCGAAGGGCTTCATGATGTACTCGTCCGCCCCCGCCCGGAGGGCGCGGGCGATCGCCCCGACATCGTTCTCGGTGGTGCAGAACAGGACCTTCGGCACGCCCCCGCCCTCGCTCTGGCGCAGGGCCTGGAGGAAGGCGTAGCCGTCCATGTTCGGCATGTTCCAGTCGAGCAGGATCGCGTCGGGCATGCTGGCCGCGCAGGCTTCGAGGGCGGCGCTGCCGTCCTCGGCCTCGCTGACATTCATGCCGAGATCCTCGATGATCCGCCGGGCGACCTTCCGGATCACCGCGGAATCGTCCACCACCAGGCAGGTGGTCTCGTGGGGCGCCTTCATCGACCTCTCCCTCAAGCCGCCTTGGCGCCGGCGGGCGTGAAGCCGAGGAGCGCGTCCACGTCGAGGATCACCAGGAGCCGCCCGTCGAGGCGGTGGACGCAGGTGGCGAGGTCGCGGAAGCGCGGATCCAGGTTGATCGGCACCGCCTCGCGGCTGTCGGCGCCGAGCTTGAGCACCTCGCCGACGCCGTCGACCACCAGCGCGAAGGTCTCGCCGGCCTGCTCCAGGCCGATCGCCATCTTCGGGCTGGCCTTGGTGCCGTCCGCCTCGGCCTCCGCGTCGGGCAGGCCCAGGCGCCGGCGCAGGCTCATGGCCGTCACGACCCGGCCGCGCAGGTTCAGGAGGCCGACGATCTCGGCCGGCGCCAGGGGAACCGGCGTCACGCCCGACGGGACGAAGACGTCGTGGACCCGCTCGATCGCCAGGCCGAACAGCGTCTCGCCGACGAAGACCGTGACGAAGTCGTCGGTGGCGCCGGTCTCGACGCCGTTGGTGGTGGCACCGCTGGTGTTGGCGTTGGCAGCCTGCATCGGAACTCTCCGGATTCGTTCGTCGCGATCGTCACGATCGGCTTCGGGCGATCAGCTTGGGGCGATCAGCTTGGGGCGATCGGCTTGGAGCGATCGGCTTGGAGCGATCGGCCTGGGTCGATCGCCCTGGGGCGGGCGGCGCGGAGGCTCAGGCGGCTTTCGACACCGTGGCGGCGCCGATCTCGGCCAGCGCCGAGATCAGGCCGCTGCGGTCGAACTTCGCCACGAGGTCGCTGATCGCCAGCGCCCGCGCCTTCTCCACCGCGTCGGCGCCGATCGCGCCGGTGAGGCCGATCACCGGGAGCCCGGCGAGGCGCGGCTCGGCCCGCCGCATGGCGGCGACGAGGTCGAAGCCGCTGCGGCCCGGCATCTCCAGGTCGGTGACCACCACCTCGATCTGCGGGTCGGACTGGAGGGTCGACAGCGCCGTCTCCGCGCTCGCCGCCGTGACCACCTGGTAGCCGGCCGCCTTGAGCACCGGGCTCAGCATGTCGCGGAAGAAGGCCGAATCGTCGACCAGCAGGATCGTGGAGATCTGCTCGGGCCGCTTCAGGCCGCGCGCCCAGTCGTCGTAGGCCAGCGGCAGGAAGTGGGCGATGTTGATGATGTCGGTCGCCCGGCCCCGCAGCACCGCCGAGCCGATCAGGTCCGAGCGGTCGGCCGCGATCTCGATGTCGAGGCGCTCCTCGACGATGTCGACGATCTCGTCGACCACGAGGCCCATGGCGCGCTCGCCGTCGGAGAACACCACCAGGGCCTGCGTCCCCTCCGACTTGATGGTGATCGCCGCGTCCGCCGGGACCAGGGGCATCAGGCGCCCGCGGTACTGGATCAGCGCGCGGCCGCCGAGCCACTCGACCTTGGCGCACTCGATCTCCTCGAGGCGGGTGACCAGCGACAGCGGCACCGCCTTGAAGCTGCCCTGGCCGCCCTTGAACACCAGGAGCGTGGTCTTGGTGTCGGCCATCTCGACCGCCTCGTCGGCGTCGGCGTCGATGTGGCCGCCGCTGCCCTGGACGCCCTGCGCCACCTGGCGGGCCACGCCGTTGGGATCGACGATCAGCACCACGGCGCCGTCGCCGAGGATCGTGTTGCCGGCAAACATCGGGATGTGCCGCAGCTTCACCGACATCGGCTTCACGACGATCTCCTCCGTGTGGAAGACCTCGTCGACGAGGATGCCGAAGCGCTCGCGCCCGACCTGGGCGACCACCACGAAGCCGGCCTGATCCGTCTCCGCGCCCGGGCTCGACTGGCCGAGCAGGCCGGTGAGCGAGACGATCGGCAGGAGCCGCTCGCGCAGGCGCAGCACCGGCGCGCCGTTGATGTGCTCGACCCGCTGCGCCCCGGCATCGACCCGGACCAGCTCCAGAACCGCCACCTGCGGCAGGGCGAAGCGGTGCTCGCCGGCCCGCACGATCAGGGCGGCCACGATGGCGAGCGTCAGCGGGATCTTGATGGTGAAGGTGGTGCCGCGGCCCGCCGTCGTGGCGATGTCGATCAGGCCGCCGATGGTCTCGATGTTGGTCTTGACCACGTCCATGCCGACGCCGCGGCCCGAGACCGAGGTCACCGCCGCCGCCGTCGAGAAGCCGGCGTGGAAGATGAACTTGGCGACCTGGGCGTCGGTCATCCGCTCGATATCGGCCTGGGAGGCCAGCCCGCGCTCCGCCGCCTTCTTGCGGATGGCCGCGAGGTTCAGGCCCTTGCCGTCGTCGGCGATCTCGATCGTGATCGTGCCGCCCTCGTGGTAGGCGGCGAGCCGGATCGTGCCGCGGGCGGGCTTGCCCGCCGCCACGCGCTCGGCGGTCGATTCGAGGCCGTGGTCGGCCGAGTTGCGGACCATGTGGGTCAGCGGGTCCTTGATGACCTCGAGGACCTGCCGGTCGAGCTCGGTCTCGTTGCCGACCATCACGAGGTCGATCTGCTTGCCGAGTTCGGCCGAGAGGTCGCGCACCACGCGCGGCAGCTTCTGCCACGCGTTGCCGATCGGCTGCATGCGCGTCTTCATGACGCCTTCCTGCAGCTCGGCCGTGACGTGCGACAGCCGCTGCAGCGGGACCTTGTAGCTCGAATCCTCGTGCCGGCGGGCGATCTCGAGGAGCTGGTTGCGGGTCAGCACCAGCTCCGAGACCATGGTCATCAGGTGCTCGAGCGTGTCGACGTTCACCCGGATCGTCTGGTTCTTGGCGGCGGCGGTCGTCTCGCCCTCGACGGCCTCGGCCTTCTCGGCGCGCGCCGGCTCGGCCTTCTCGGCGCTGCCGGGGCCGAAGACCAGCGACAGGCCGGACGCGGCCGCTGGCGCGACCGGTGGCAGGAAAGCGCTCCGGATCGCGGCGGCCTCGTCGGTCCGCTGGTCGATCTCCGCCCCCTTATCCTGCCCGTTATCCTGGCCGTCGGCCGGGCGCGGCGGCTGGTCGAACCGGACGAGCCGGTCGAGCACGTAGACCGGCCGCGGCGGCAGCGAGCGCAGGTGCGAGATATCGAGGGGCATCGAGACGAACCGCTCGTCGGACGCCGCCGGCGCCGCGACGGCCGCCGGGATCTGTGCGGCCTCGGCGGGCTGCGCCTCCAGCGCGGACCAGGCGTCCACGGACGACCAGTCGGCGCCGTCGAACCAGGGCTGGACCTCGGACCAGTCCGGCAGGTCCGACCAGTCGCGGGCCGGGGCCTCGGCGGCCGGCTCGGTCACCTCGGCGACGGCCTGCGCGGCCGCGACCGGGGCGATCGCCGCCGTGGAGGGGGGCCGGAGCGGGGGCGACGGCGGCCGCAGGCGCAGGCATCGGGGCCGGGGCGGCCGGCGGTGGCGGGAGGAAATCCGATTCGTCCGGACCGGGGGCGGCCAGGAAGGCGGCCTCCAGGTCGTCCAGGGAGACCTCGCCGGGCTTCAGCTCGCGGACCACCGGGTCGGGCAGGACCGGCTCGGGCGGCGGCGGCGGGGCGGCGGCCTCCGGCTCGGGCGAGCCCTCGGCCATGCGCTCCAGGGCGGAGATGAGATCGTCGTCCGAGCCCGAGGGCTCCGTGCCGGTGGCCTCCAGATCGGCCAGGATCGCCTTCAGCCGGTCCAGCGTCAGCAGGATCAGGGTGACGGAATCCGACGTGGCGGGCAGCCCGTCGCGGAAGCGACCCATCAAGGTCTCGGCGGCGTGCGCCAGAGCTTCCAGCCGCGGGAGACCGAGGAACCCGCAGGTTCCCTTGATCGTGTGCACGAGTCGGAAAATGTTCCGCAGAATAGTCTCGTTGTTCGGATCCTGCTCGAATCGAACCAATTCTGCATCGACCGTGTCGAGATGCTCCCCGCTCTCGGTCAGAAACTCGCGAAGCAGGTCGTCCATAGGCGCTACTCGTTACGCGGAGAAGGTCTCGCGCAACCTACTTACTCGCGCGGGGTTAGGGAAGCGTTTCCATCCCGGCCCCGCGCGGCACCTTTTTCAGAGTTTCACGCCAGCGCCGTGTCCGAAGCTTCTCCATCGGAGTCTTCGGACGCGTCGATCACTGCGGGCGTGGCGGTGATAGTCACTTCATCGCCCTCGATGGCGAAGCGGACATCCATGGCGGCGGCCCGGGCCACGAGGCCCGCGTAGAACGGCAGGATGCCGTGGGCGTCGACGGTGCCGCTCTCGGGGCTGCCGGCCATCAGCTCCTCGACGTGGGGCGGGATGCGGGCGTGCGAGCCCTTGGCCTTCAGCACCAGCGTGGGCGCCTCGCCGTCGCCGGAGACGACGACGTCGATCAGGCCGCCCCGGGGAATCGCCGAGGTCGCGACCATCACGAGATTGAGCAGGAGCTTGACCTTGTTCTTCGGGAACAGCGCCTGCGGGGCGCTCCAGGTCAGCTTGGTCTTCTCGTCGGAGAACATGCCCTTAGCCACGCTCTCGGCGTCGGCGAGGTCGATCGAGGCGCCGGCCGAGCCGGCGGCCCCGAAGGCGATGCGGGCGAATTTCAGCCGCGCCGAGGCCTGACGGGCGCTCTTCCCGATCAGCTCCAGGGCGAAGGTCCGCATCGATTCGTCCTGGTCGTCCTCCAGGACCTCGAGCCCGTTCACGATCGCGCCGACGGGGCTGATCACGTCGTGGCAGACGCGGGAGCAGAGCAGGGCGGCGAGGTCGAGGCCGTCGAGATTCAGGGTGGGCGAGGTCGGGGAGGACATGGTGCGCTCCGGGCGGGCGGATCGGAAATGCGGACGTCTGCGGGCCGGGGCCCCGGTCGGGGCTGCCGGTTCCCGGCCGCCCGGTTCTCGGCCGCCCAGTCCTCGGCCGCCCCTGCGGCGATCGAGTCGCCCGAAGGGATCCCGCGCGGCCCGCGGGCCGGACCGGGGGCGACGACCGGTCCGCACGGATAGACGCCACGGCCGGCTTTGAAAAGCGTTACCGGATCGGACGGAAGGCCGGGCCGGGCGCCGATTCCGGGGCCGCGCGGCCCCGCGCGCGCCGCCGCGGCCCTGTCNGCGGGCGGCCACCCGGTCGCCCGAGCGGCTCGTCGCCCTGCTGGAGCAGCCGCCGGACGCGGCGAGCCGGGACATCATCGCGCGGCAGCGCGCGGTCGGCGCCGCCTGCGGGGCGAATCCCGACCTCGCCGAGGTCGGCCGGCGGCTGCGCGCCAACCGGGAGGCGCACGCCCTCCTGGTCGCCCTGGCCGATCTCGGCGGCTGCTGGAACCTCGACGCGGTGACCCGCGCCCTGTCGGCCTTCGCGGACGCCTCGGTGAGCGCGGCGGTCGAGGCGCTCCTCCGGCAGGGGATGGCGGCCGGGCGGTACCGGCCCCGGAACCCGGAGGCGCCGCAGGACGGGTCCGGCCTGATCGTGCTGGGCCTGGGCAAGCTCGGCGGCTGCGAGCTGAACTACTCCAGCGACATCGACCTCGTCGTCTTCTACGAGGCCGAGCCCGCCGCCGCGGCGACCGGCGGCGATCCGAAGCCCTTCCTCGTCAAGCTGGCGCAGGGGCTGGTGAAGCTCCTGGCCGACCGGACCGCCGACGGCTACGTCCACCGCATCGACTACCGCCTGCGGCCGGACCCGGGCTCGACCGCGGTGGCGCTCTCCACCGGCTTCGCCTTCGACTACTACCAGACGCTCGGCCAGAACTGGGAGCGCGCGGCCTTCATCAAGGCCCGGCCGATCGCCGGCGACATCCCGGCGGGCGAGGCCTTCCTGGCGGAGCTGGCGCCGTTCATCTGGCGCCGGCACTTCGACTTCCCGGCCATCGCCGAGATCCACGCCCTGAAGCGGCAGATCCACATGGTCCGCGGCCACGAGACCATCGCGGTCGGCGGCCACGACATCAAGATCGGCCGCGGCGGCATCCGGGAGATCGAGTTCTTCGTCCAGACCCAGCAGCTCGTCTTCGGCGGACGCAAGCCCGCCCTGCGGGGCCGCCGGACCGTCGCGATGCTCGGCGAGCTCGTCGCGGAGGGCTGGATCGACGGGCGGGCGCGGGACGAGCTCACCGCGGCCTACGACTTCCTGCGCACCCTCGAGCACCGGATCCAGATGGTCCGGGACGAGCAGACCCAGCGCCTACCCACCGGGACCGAGGCGCTGACCGCGCTCGCCCTGTTCGCGGGCTTCCCCGACCTGCCGGCCTTCGAGGCGGCCCTGCTCCACCACGCCGGCCGGGTCCAGGCGCACTACGCCCTGCTGTTCGAGGCGGAGCCGGAGGCCGGCGCGGACGGGGCCGCCCTGGTCCTCGGCGCGAGCGAGCCGGAGCCCGAGACCCTGGCGCGGCTCGGCGCCTTCGGGTTCCGGGACCCGCCCCTGGCCTGGGAGACCGTGCAGGGCTGGCATCTCGGGCGCCGCCCGGCCCTGCGGACCGGCCGGGCCCGGGAGATCCTCGCCGAGATGCTGCCGGCGCTGCTGCGGGCGCTCGGCGGGACCGCCGATCCGGACGCGGCGCTCCTCGCCCTCGACCGGGCCTTCGCGCGGATGCCCGCGGTGGCCGAGCTCCTCGCCATCCTGCGCTCGCACGAGCGCCTGCGCCTGCTGTTCGCCGACATCCTGGGGACGGCGCCGCGCCTTGCCGACACGGTCGGCCTGAGCCCGCACGTCCTCGACACCGTGCTCGACGCCGACTTCGTGACGCCGACCACGGATCCCGGAGAGGTCCGCGCCCAGTACCGGGCGCTCCTGGGCCGGCCGGCGAGCCACGAGGAGAGCCTCGACCGCTGCCGCGACGCCACGCGGCAGATGGCCTTCGTCACCGGCGCCCGCCTGCTGTCGGGCATCCTCACCCCGCGCCAGGCCGGGGAGGCCTACGCGGCGATCGCCGAGGCCACGGTGGCGCTGAGCCTGGAGGCGGAGGAGCGCCGCTTCGCCCTGGACCACGGCGCGGTGCCGGCGGGGCGCTGCTGCATCCTGGCGCTCGGCCGCCTCGGATCCCGCCAGCTCAGCGCCGAATCCGACCTCGACCTCGTGTTCCTGTACGATTTCGACCCGGAGAACCGCACCAGCGACGGACGGCGTCCCCTCGACGCCGTGGTGGCCTACAACCGGCTGGCGCAGCGCGTGTTCGCGGCGCTCACCACGGCCACGCGGCGCGGCCGGCTCTACGCGGTCGACCTGCGGCTGCGGCCCTACGGCAGCCACAGCCCGCCCGCCGTGCAGCTCAGCGGCTTCACGGCCTATCACGGCGGCGAGGCGGAGCTCTGGGAGCACATGGCGCTCGCCCGCGCCCGGGTCGTGGCCGGCGACGCCACCCTGGCGGCCGACGTCACGGCCGCGATCGCCGGGATCCTCCGGCAGCCGCGCGAGACCGCCGCCGTCTGCGCCGAGGCGGGCGCGATGCGGGCCCTGGTCGCGCGGGAGCGGGGCCATGCCGGCCCCTACGACCTGAAGCTCGCCCCCGGCGCGCTGTTCGACCTCGACTTCCTGGCCCAGGCGATCGTGCTGAGCCAGGCCCACGACTGGCCGGGCTGCATCGGCCTCGGCGCGGAGGCGCTGTTCCGGCAGGCGGCGGCGCGCGGCCTCCTGCCCGCGGCGGCGGGCGAGGCCCTCGCCGAGACCTACGGGTTCCTCGACGCCGTCTACCAGTGGCAGCGGCTCGTGATGGCCGATCCCGCCGCCGAGCCGTCCGAGACCGCGTCCCGGCAGATCGCCAAGGCGGTGGGCCTCCCGGACGCGCGCGGCCTCGCGGCGGAGCTGCGCCGCCACCGCCGCCGGAGCCGGGCCCTGCTGGCGCGGATCCGGCGGACGGTGCGGATGCCGGGGCGGATGCCGGCCGCCGCGCGGGAGCCGCCGGAGCGCGGATGAGGCGGCGCTCCGGCCCGTGGCCGTCGACATTCACGCCCCGCTCGGGCATTCAGGGCGGTCTTGGGAGGCACCATGACGGGCGCGGCGACGATCTCGGGACCGGAGCGTGAGCGGATCGCCGCGGCGCTCGCCGAGATCGCCTGCGCGGCGGGGGAGATCCTGCGCCGCTACCACCGGGGGCCCTGCCCCCACGCTCTGAAGCCGGACGGCTCACCCTCCAGCGCCGCCGACGTCGAGGCCGAGGACCTGATCGTCGACGCCCTCGCCGGGCGCTTCCCCGGGATCGCGGTCGTGGCCGAGGAGCGCGCCCAGGGCGACAGCGCGCGCCCGGCCGACCTCTTCTTCCTCGTCGACCCCCTGGACGGCACCCGCGACTTCCTCGCCGGGACGCCGGACTACTCGGTCAACATCGCGCTGGTTTCCGGCGCCCGCCCGGTGGCGGCCGCGCTGGCGGCCCCCGGCCTCGGCCGGGTCTGGTGGGCCGGCCCCGCGACCCTGGAAGGCCCCGTGTGAATCCGTCGCGGCCGGATGCGACGCATATCGCCGTGCGGGACGAGAGCGGCACAGGTCCATCGCACGAACCGTTAATCGAACCGGGCGAGGAGGCAACGATGACGGCACCAGACGATCGCGGCACCGACCGCCGCTCCCTCCTGCGCGCGGGCCTCGGCCTGGCGCTCGGCGCTCCCCTGAGCGCCGCCCTGATCGGCCTCGGCGCCGCGGGCGCGGCCCGCGCGGCCGGCGAGGATCTCGACACGCCCGAGACCTTCCGGCCCGGCGAGATCGTGGAATCCGGCCACCGGTTCTTCGGCACGGTGTCGCGCGGCCTCGCGCTCACCGTCGAGGAGGCGGGCCGGCGCTGGGGCGAGCCCAACGGCTACATCCTCGGCCAGGAGGGCGGCGGCGCCGTGGTGGCGGGCGTCCGCTACGGCGAGGGCACGCTCTACACCCGGAACGCCGGCAAGCGCCGCATCTACTGGCAGGGCCCGTCCCTCGGCTTCGATGTCGGCGGCGACGGCGCCCGCACCATGATGCTGGTCTACAACCTGCCCAACGTGCGCGACCTGTACCGCCGCTTCGCCGGCGTCGACGGCTCGGCCTACCTCGTGGGCGGCTTCGGGATGACCGCCGTGGTCAACGACCGGGTCATCGTGGTGCCGATCCGCAGCGGCGTCGGCGCGCGGCTCGGGATCAATGTCGGCTATCTGAAGTTCACCCGTGAGCCCACCTGGAACCCGTTCTGATCCGGCACGCGGTCGGAACGCGTTCTGATTGACCGGCGCCGCGGGATTTCACCCTCGCGGCCAACCTGGGCTAGAGTGAAGACGGGTCGGGTTTTCCGGCCGGATGCGCGGGCTGCACCCTCGTGATCGAAACGGTGATGATCTTCGCGCTGGGCTTCCTGGCAGCGAGCCTGTGCGGCCTGCTGCTGCTGCCGGCCCTCAACGCGCGCGCCGCGCGGCTGGAGCGGCGCCGGGCCGAGGCGCGCCTGCCCCTGTCGCCGGCCGAGATCGCCGCGGAGCGCGACTTCCTGCGCGCGCAGTTCGCCGTGCAGCAGCGCCGCCTGGAGCGCCGGGTCGAGACCGTCGAGGCGCGGCGTCAGGCCGACATGGCGGCGATCGGGGCCGGGACGATGCGGGTCGCCGCCCTGGCGCGCGACGTCGCGGCGCGCGAGGCCGAGATCGCCCAGGTCCAGGCCAAGACCCGGGAACTCGAGACCGAACTGGCGCTCGCCCGCGAGGACGGGAGCGCGAGCCTCGCCACGCTCCAGGCCCTGGAGGACGCCCATGCCGACCTGCTCGACAGCCTCCTGGCGCTCCGGCAGGGCACGGCCCCGGCGACGGACGCCGCCGCGCTGGCGGCCGAGCGCGACGATCTGCGCGCGAGCCTGAAGGCGGCCGAGGACGCCCTGGCGCTGACCCTGGCCGACCGGCAGAACGACCGGTCCGGAAGTCAGCAGCCGGACCGGCAGGCCGGCATCGAGCGGGAGAACGCCGACCTGCGTCGGCGAATCGTCGAGGTCGCCGACGCGCTCACGGCCCCGAGCCGGATGCCCCGCGCCGCGTCGGCGATGCCGCAGCCTGAGCGGGTCTGAGCGGATCAGCCCCTGGAGGCGGGCGCTCGGCGACCGGATCGCAGCCGAAAACCTGCGATGACTGCCTTGTTTCGACCACGCAAAGGCATCATCGCAACGCCGACGCGTCCTGCATTCACAACTTCGACAGATGGTACGGATCCCCATGCGCCTGAAGCCGATCGCCCTCGCCGTCGCGGCGACCGTTGCCCTGACGCTGCCGGCAGCGGCGCAGCAGACGAAGCGCGGCAATGAGACCCTGAAGAAGTACTGCACCGGTGATTACCTGACCTACTGCGGCAACCTGGCCCCCGACGATCCGGCCACCGATGCCTGCTTCCAGAAGAACTGGAAGAAGCTCAGCGAGAACTGCCGCCGGGCGATCGACGCCTACGAGGCCGAGCAGCAGCAGAACGCCCCCGCCAAGAACCGGCAGGGCTCGCAGGGCGGCCGGGAGCGGCGGGGCTGACGCTCCCCGGCCGACCGCGCGGGCGGGAGACCCGGGCACGGGCGCCCGGCCGCGGGCCGAGTCCGGCCTGTGGCGGACGGGCGCTCGCGCCGGCGCGCGGCAACGGCTAAGGTGGCGCTCCCGCCGGCCCTCGCGTGCCGGTGCCGAGCCCGCCGGACCCTCGCGCGATGTTGTCGAAACCCGGAGCCGGATCCGGCCTCGGTGCGCGCGGGCGACGAGCTCTCCGCGGCGGCAGTCCCGCCGGGCGGCACCGACGCGCCGGTGGAGACCAGCCGCGGCGCGCGGCGGGGCTACCGCGTGCCGAAGGAGCCTTTCATTCTGGATCCGCTGCTGTAGAGGGCGGAGGCCGGCACGCCGTCGCGGTGCCGCGCGCCCGGTGCCCCGGTCCGATCCGGTCATCGGCGCGCGCCCGCCGCGGCCAGCGGCGGGCTGTTTCACGGGAAACAGCCCGCACTCCGGCACGGACGAGACACGGCAACGAGACACGGCCGAGATGCACCACTTCCACTATCGCGACGGCCGCCTGCACGCCGAGGATGTCGACCTGACCGGCCTCGCCGCGGAGGTCGGCACCCCGTTCTACTGCTACAGCACCGCCACGCTGGAGCGGCACTACCGCGTCTTCGCGGAGGCCTTCGCGGCCGACGACGCGCTGGTCTGCTTCGCCATGAAGGCGAACTCGAACCAGGCGGTCCTGCGCACCCTCGCGGCCCGGGGCGCCGGGATGGACATCGTCTCGGGCGGCGAGCTGCGGCGCGCGCTTGCGGCCGGGGTGAATCCCGACAAGATCGTGTTCTCGGGGGTCGGCAAGACCCGCTCCGAGATGGAGGCGGCGCTCCGGGCGGGCATCCTCTGCTTCAACGTCGAGAGCGAGCCGGAGCTCGCGGTCCTGTCCGAGGTGGCCGTGGGCCTCGGCCTCAGGGCGCCGGTCTCGATCCGGGTGAACCCCGACGTCGATGCCGGCACGCACGCCAAGATCTCCACCGGCAAGTACGAGAACAAGTTCGGCATCCCGATCACCCGGGCGCCGGCGGTCTACGCCGCCGCTTCCGCCCTGCCGGGCATCGCGGTGCACGGCGTCGACATGCATATCGGCAGCCAGATCACCGACTTGGCGCCCTTCGCCGACGCCGCGCGGCTGCTCGCCGGCCTCGCCCGGGAGCTGATGGCGGCCGGCCATCCCCTGCGCCACATCGATTTCGGCGGCGGCCTCGGCATCCCCTACCGCGACGACAACGCCCCGCCGCCGGACCCGGCCGCGCTGGCCGCGACCCTGCGGCCCCATTTCGCCCCGCTCGGCCTGCGGCCGGTCTTCGAGATTGGCCGAATGATCGTCGGCAATGCCGGGATCCTGGTGACGCGGGTGCTCTACGTGAAGCACAGCGAGGGGCGCACCTTCGTGATCGTCGACGCGGCGATGAACGACCTGATCCGCCCGACCCTGTACGAGGCCTATCACGCCCTGCGGCCGGTCACTGAGCCGGGGCCCGAGACGCCGCGCCTCGTCGCCGACGTGGTCGGCCCGGTCTGCGAGAGCGGCGACTATCTCGCCCTCAACCGCGAGATGCCGGAGGTGAAGCCCGGCGACCTGATCGCCGTGATGAGCGCCGGCGCCTACGGGGCGGTGCAATCCTGCACCTACAACACGCGGCCGCTGGTGCCGGAGGTTCTAGTGCGGGGCGATCGGGCGGCCGTGGTGCGCCCGCGCCTCGACGTCGACGCGCTGATCGCCTTCGACCGGGTGCCGGACTGGCTGGCGTGAGCCGCGCTCCGGCGGGCGCCGCTTCCACGCCGGCCCCGGGATCCGACGGGCCCCTGCCGCTGTCGGTCTTCATCATCGCCCACAACGAGGTGGACCGGATCGGCGCGACGATCCGGGCGGTGCGCGGCCTGACCGACGACCTCGTGGTGGTCGATTCGGGCTCCACGGACGGCACGCAGGCGCTGGCCGAGTCTCTGGGCGCGCGGGTGCTGCACAATCCCTGGCCGGGCTACGGTCCGCAGAAGCGCTTCGCCGAGGAGCAGTGCCGGCACGTCTGGCTCCTGAACCTCGACGCCGACGAGGTGGTGCCGCCGGAGCTGGCCCGGGAGATCCGGGGCCTCTGGGCCGCGGGCGAGCCGCGCCGGCCGGCGTGGCGGATCGGCATCGCGGAGATCTTTCCCGGCGAGGGCCGGCCGCACCCGCTCGCCTACACGCTGACGCCGGTCCGGCTCTACCGGAAGGATTGGGGCCGCTACGCCGCCTCGCCGGTCCACGACCGGGTGGCGCTGGAGCCCGGGGTGAGCCCGGGGCGCCTGAAGGGCGTGATCCACCACTTCTCGGTGCGCTCGCTCGGCGACCAGCTCGACAAGCTGAACCGCTACTCCGACCAGCAGGCGGACGACCTGGACGCGCGGGGCGTGGTGATCCCGACCTGGCGGGTGTTCGTCGAGCTGCCGGGCAATTTCCTGAAGGCCTATCTCGGGCGCCGCCATTTCGTGCGGGGCACCTACGGCTTCCTGACGGCGATGAACTACGCGATCTCGCGGCATCTGCGCGTCGCCAAGCACGTGGAGCGCCGCCGCGTGGCCGCCGCCCGCCAGGATCGGGTTGACCCGCCGGATCCGACCTTCTAGAGCCAGAGCGCCGGAGACGTGGCCGAGCGGCTGAAGGCACTCGTTTGCTAAATGAGCATACCCAGAAATGGGTATCGAGGGTTCGAATCCCTCCGTCTCCGCCAGCACCCTCAAAGCCGCTGTAAATGCAGCGCTTTTCTCGCTTCGCCTGACCGGCTTGGTGACACAGTGTCACCGCGGCCGCACGGAGACGAGGCCAGCGGTGCGCCGTTCCCCGCTCGGGCGCCCAGCCGAGCCCCGCGCCCCGCGGACCCGCCAGATCGTGCACGAGGGCGAGGATCTCGACGGCGCGGGCGATGTCGAGGACCGAGATCGGCGCGTCGAGACGTGGGCCGGCGGGTTCCTAAGGCGATCATCCGCGCGGGCCGGGCGCGCCGCCGCTCGCCGNGCCCGGGTCCGGGGCCGCCCTCAGACAGCCCAGTCCGCCGCCAGCGCCGCGGCCGCGTACCGGGCGCGCGCCGCGGCGTCCCGCGGGAGACCGGCGCCCTCGCACCACGTCGCGAAGATCTCCGGCTCGATCGGCACGCGCACGACCTCGACGCCGCTGCGCTGCACCTCCCGCTCCATCTGCTCCGTGGCGATGCGCCAGGTCTCGTAGTCGGGCGGCAGCTTGGCACCGTCCGCGAGGCCGGTGCGCAAGGCTTGGTAATGCTCCGGGGCGTACCAGGGTAGTCCGACGCGGCGGGGGCGGTCCATCAGGGCTCTTCGAACGGTCACGCTGAACCACCGTCAACGGTCGGAAGCGGCCTCCGGTTCGCGCCCGGATCGCGGGCGGTGCCGCGATCGTGCCGCGATCATGCCGCAGCGGCCGAACGCCCGATGGCCGCGCCGGCGGCCGGCCGCTAGCCGGTGGCGATGGACGCGCTCGCCCTCACCCTCATGGCCTCGGCCCTCACCTTCTCGGGCTTCGTCGTGCTGCTCGGCTGGCGCTGAGGCCCGGGCCGCGCGCTGGACGAGACGGGTCGCCCGGGGGCCGGTCGTGCCGGCGGCCTCACCGCGGCGGCGCGGCACCGGCCGCGGGCCGGTCCGGGATGTCCAGATCGAGGAGCGCGGAACCGAGACCCTTGCCGTGCGCGTCGAGGGCCAGGGAGCGGGTGACGCCGCCGCCGAGCGCCCCCGTGAGCACGAAATTCAGCGCCCCGATCTTCGGCAGCGCGTAGCGCGTCACCGCGCCGGTCACGATCCCGCGGAAATGCTCCCGCACCCGCTCGGCCGTGACATGCGCCGCGAGGTGCTCGTAATCCGCCGCGTCGTAGGCGATCAGCGCGATATTCGACGTGTTGCCCTTGTCGCCCGTGCGGGCATGGGCGAGCGCGCGCAGCTTCATCCTCGGGGCTCCCGGCTCTCAGGCTTCGACGACGTGCACGCGCGGCCGGGCGAGCGCGGCCGGGACGAGGACCGACTGCACCGCCACCACCGCGCGGGCCGATTTCCAGGCCCCACCGCCGCCGGCCGGGCCGTTGGTGTAGAGCGTCTCGACCTCGTTGCCGATCCGCACGGCTTCGGCACGGGTCTCGGTCCGCCCGGCGACGCGCAGGCGGACCTCGTAGGGCTCCCGCCCGGCCGCCAGCGCCGCGCCGTGGAGCGCGTCGACGCCGATCAGGTCGCAGCGCAGCTCGCTCGTCGCCACGCCGGTGAGGGCGAGGCGCTCGCGCACCACCGCCAGGGCGAGCCGGCCGCGGTCGAGGGCACCGGGTCCGGCGTAGGAGATCTGCCCCTCGCCGATATAGGAATCCACGTACCCGACCGAGACCTTCAGGAGGCCCGTCGCGGGCGCGCCGGTCGCGCCGGTCACCCGGACGCGGTCGGGGCCGACCTGCTCCATCGCCACGCCGGAGAAGTCGCCGACCACGTCCGGCTGGATGTAGCGGGCCGGGTCGTGCACCTCGTAGAGCAGTTGCTCCTTGCAGGTGGCGAGGCTGACCCGGCCGCCCGAGCCCGCGACCTTCGTGATCTCGACCGTGCCGTCCTCGCCCACGATCCCGATGGGGAAGCCCAGGCGCGCGAGGTCCGGAACGTCCTTGTAGCCCGGATCGGCGAAGTAGCCGCCGGTGATCTGGCCGGCGCATTCGAGGAGGTGGCCCACCAGGGTGCCGCGGCCCAGGCGCTCCCAATCGTCCATGGCCCAGCCGAAGGCGTGCACGAGGGGGGCCAGGAACAGGGCCGGATCGCCGACGCGGCCGGTGATGACCACGTCGGCGCCGTCCGCGAGGGCGGCGACGATCGGGGCCGCGCCGAGATAGGCGTTCGCCGAGACGACGCGGTTGCCGAGGCTGGCGACCGGCTCGCCGCTCTCCTCGAGGACGAAGTCGCCCGCCCGCACCGCGTCGAGCAGGTCGTCGCCGGTCACCGCGGCGATCCTCAGGCCGCCGAGGCCGAGATCCTGCGCGACCGCCCGGGCCTTCCGGGCGGCGGCGACCGGGTTGGCCGCGCCCATGTTGGTGACGATGCGGATGCCGCGGGCCCGGCAGGGCGCGAGCACGGCCCGCAGGCGGGCCTCCAGGAGGGGGTCGTAGCCGCCCTCGGGGTCGTGCAGCCTCGCCTCCTGCGCCAGGGCGACGGTGCGTTCGGCCAGGCACTCGAACACGAGGTAGTCGATGGCGCCGCGCTCGGCGAGTTCGACGGCGGGCTCGATGCGGTCTCCGGCATAGCCCGCGCCGGCGCCGAGGCGGACCTGTCTCATGGAACGATCTCCGCTGTCAGAGGGGGAAGACGCCGAGGACGACGCAGGTGACGGTCATCACCACCGAGGCCGCGAGCAGGAACGGGAAGGTGAATTTCTGGTGGTCGGCGAGGTCGATCCCGGTCAGGCCGCAGACCAGGAAGGTCGCCGGCGTCAGCGGGCTGACCGGGAAGCCCGTCGTCATCTGGCCGAGCAGCGCGCCCTGGGCGACCTGCACCGGCGGCACGCCGAGTTGGTGGGCCACCTCCGACACCACCGGCAGCACGCCGAAGTAGAACGAGTCCGGGTCGAACAGCATCGACAGGGGCATCGACACGAGGCCGAGCCCGAACGGGATGTGGCGCCCCATCTCCGGGGGCACGAAGGTGACGGCCGCCTGGGCCATGGCCCTGAGCATGCCGGTGCCCTGCATGATCCCGGTGAACACGCCGGCGGCGAGGAGGATCGAGGCCATCAGGATCGCGGCCCCGGCATGGGCGTCGACGCGCTGCCGCTGGGCGTCGACCTGCGGGTAGTTGATGATCAGCGCGAGCGCCGTGCCGAGCATGAACATCAGCGCCGGCGGCACCTTCTCGGCCAGGAACACCATCGTCCCGAGGATCGCGGCGGTCAGCACGATGTTGATCCAGAATCGGTCGGGGCGGCGCAGGGCCCGCTCCGCGTCGCTCAGGGCGCGGGCGGTCGCGGCCGGGCCGGGCGCGGCCCCCGCGGTCCCGGGGACGCGGGCCAGGCGACGCTCCTCCCGCAGGCCGAGCCAGTACGAGGCGGCGAAGATGAAGACGAGGCCGGCCGCCTGAACCGGCAAGAGGGGCGAGAAGATCTCGGGGATCGGCAGCTTCAGGGCGGCGGAGGCGCGGATCATCGGCCCGGTCCAGGGCAGGAAGTTCACGCCCGCCGCCATCGAGGCGGCGCAGGCCAGGACGCGCCGGTCGATGCCGACGCGGTCGTAGAGCGGCAGCATCGCCGGGATCGTGATCAGGAACGTCACCGCGCCCGACCCGTCGAGGTGGATCAGCAGCGCCAGCAGGGTGGTGCCGGGCACGATCCGGGTCGGCCGGGTGCCGACCCGGGCCAGGATCCGGTCGATGATCGGGTCGAGCATCCCGGCATCGCTGACGATGCCGAAGAACAGGATCGCGAACACGAACATGCCGACGACGCCCGCGAGGCTCTGCAGACCCGCGAGGACGAACTTGCCGGTGTCGAAACCGAACCCCCCGATCAGGGCGGCCGCGACCGGGATGACGACCAGCGCCACGAGCGGCGACATCCGCTTGGTCAGGATGGCGGCGAGCAGCAGCGCGATCGTGCACAGGCCGAGCAGGGCCAGCATCCGTTCCTCCCGTCGGGCGGCGCGGTTCGAATCCGCGCCTGCGTCGGGCCAGGAGACGGCCGAATACTGCATGATACAATTGAAAAGATCGGATCGCAGCGATAGCGTGAGTCTATGGATCTCAACCTGCGGCAGATGCGGGCCTTCGTGTCCGTGGTCCAGGCGGGCAGCTTCACCCGCGCCGCCGCCCTGCTGAACCTGTCGCAGCCGGCCCTGACGGTTCAGATCCAGCGCCTGGAGGAGACGCTCGACGCGCGTCTGCTCGACCGGACCAGCCGGACCGTCGCGCCGACGCGTCTCGGCCGCGAGCTGCTGCCCGTGTTCCAGCGGGTGCTGCGCGACCTCGACGCCGTGGTCGTCGACGCGCGCGATCTCGCGGCCCGGCGCCACGGCATCGTGCGCGTCGCGACGCTGCCGTCCTTCGCGGCGGGCGCGCTGTCCGACGCGATCGTGCGGTTCCGCGCCGAGCACCCCGCCGTGACGTTCCAGATCAAGGACGTCATCGCGCAGCGGGTGCTCGACCTCGTGCGCGGCGAGGAGGCCGACCTGGGCATCGTCGGCGGCGACGTCCGCGATCCGGAGATCAGCGTCCTGCATCGGACGCGCGACGCCCTGCACGTGATCTATCCGGGCGACCACCCGATCGGCGCGCTGCCGAAGGTCACGATCGCGGCACTCGCCGAACACCCCCTGATCCTGATGGATGCGGCCACGAGCGTGCGGGCGGTGGTCGATCGCGCCTTCATCGGCGCGGGCCGACTGCCCCGCGTGGCCTGCGAGGCCACCTACATGATGACGGCCGTGAGCATGGTCCGGGCGGGTCTCGGCCTGACGATCCTCCCGGGCTCGGCGCGGGAGATCCGGGCCGAGCCGCAGCTCCGGTCGCGGCCGATCGACGACCCGCATTTCGAGCGCCCGGTCTGCCTGATCAAGAAGGCGGGGCGGACGATGCCGCCGGCGGCCGAGGCGTTCTGCCGGATGGTGTCGGACCTGATCGTGCGCCCGGCGGATCGGGGCGACGCCGCCGGCCCGGCCCTCCCGTGACCGTCGACGGCGGCGAGACCGGGACCGGTGCGCTCGACCCCGCGGATGGCCCGCAATCGTTGCGCGCCATCGGGACACTATCGGGCAGCCAGATTACGGTGGATCGTGGAGCCAGCCGGCTCACGTCCTGACGAGAGCGGTTCCGGCTGGGGATCGATACTGCCAGGACGTTTCCCGCGCGCTCGACGACGGGAGGTCCGATGACCCGACTCCTCTTCCGCCCCGTGGGTCTGCCCATGCCGATCCTGGCCATCCCCACCCCGCTCGCGGCACAGGGCCTGGCGCCCGACCAGACCGGCACGGGCGGCGGACCGGCCTCGACGATCACGGCCCCGAATACCGGCAGCCTCGGCGTCACCAAGCCCCCGGGACCTCGCTCGGCCCGGGCGAAGCGCCGCCGCGCGCCGTGCAGACGCGTGAGCGCGCCCGGCTCGACGAGATCGAGCGCAGCATCTGCAACGGCCGCGACTGAGCGCGGCGCGTGCCGGGCTGTCCGATCCTCGGGCCGGCCGAACGGCACCGGCCCCTGGCGATAGGGCCGCCGGCATGTCGTCCGGCCTGCCGACCCGCGCGGCCCCGCAATCCCGTCGCGGCCCGACGGGCCGGACCCGGCCGCCGCGGGTCGCCGGGGAGGACCAGGCCGCGCAGGCCGACGATCCCGACGGTCCTGGCCGCCCCCTTGCCGGCGCCGTCACGGGGGTGTCCGCTCCCCTATCGGCGGCGATGGGCGAGCGGGGCCTGTAACTGTCGCGCGGTGAGCGGCAGAGGATCGCGACGGCGGTCAGGTCGTCCGCCTGTCGACGGACCGGGCGGCGCGCGCAGGTCCCGGCCCCCGTCCTCTGACGCGCCGGCCCGCGGCCGCCGGCTCCGCCGCGATTCGAGCCGATCGCGACGCTTCCCGACCCCGACGGCAGGGCGACACTCCCCGCGAACCGGGACGCCTGCGGATCCCCCGGCGCCGAGCCGACGGCGCGATCCGCGACGCGGTGAACGGTCGCCCCCGGGCGGCGTCACAGGGGATAGCGCATGGCCACGTTGCAGCGCGCGTAGCGTCGGCCGAACCGGTCCATGATCTCGGGGTCGTGCCGGAACCCGACCTTCTCGTACAGGTGCACGGCGGCCTCGCACTTGGTGTTGGTCAGCAGGTAGAGCGTCTCGATCCCCATGGACTCGGCCCGGGCCAGCACCGCCCGCAGGAGGTGCTCGCCGGCCTTGCGTCCCCGGGCCCGCTCCGACACGGCCATCTTGGTCAGCTCGAAGCAGCCATCGTCCATCCGCATCAGCGCGCAGGTGCCGACGATCCCGAGATCCTCCGCCTCGACGAAGAGGATGTGGCCGCCGCGGTCCAGGATCTGGCCGCGGGGATCGGACAGGATCCGGCGGTCGTTCTCCTCCAGCGCGAACATCGCCTCGATCCACTCGGCGTTGATGTCGCGGAAGCGGCCCGCCAGCGCGTCCGTGTAGTCCCGGATCGTCAGGCCCGCCGCGGCATCGGCATCCGCGCCGTCCTGGCGGATGCGGGCCGCGAACGGGACGGCCTCGAGCCTGCGCTCCAGCGCGGCGATCTGATCCAGCAACGGACCCGACAGCCCGGCGCACAGGCCCGCGACGGCCCTGTCGACGCGCGGCCACAGAGCGTCCTTGGCGCGCGCCATCAGGGCCCTGCCGGCGGTGCTGAGCGTCAGGGCCTTCTGGCGAAGGTCCGCGTCCGACCGCGCCTCGTCGAGCAGTCCGAGTTCGACCAGCCCGGCCGCCGTGCGCGTGGCCGCCGGCTGGCTGACGCCGAGGGCGGCGGCGGCATCGCCGATGGTCAGCGGGCCGTAGCGGTCGATGGCGGCGAGGAGCGGGAACTGGGCCGGCTGGATGCCGAGCCCCTCGTCCCTCAGGATCCGGGCGGCGTCGGCCTGGAAGCGGTCGGCGAGACGCTTCAGGCGGCTGCCCAGGAACAGCGGGCCGAGGTCGTCGAGGATGTCTGCGGGCATGTCGTCCTCCTGAAGCCGTTTATATAACGCGTTATGTTTCGTGCAAGAGTCCGGGACCCGGCGGTCCCACGCATCTCGTCGCCCGGCCCCGGCGGGGATCACCGGTCTCCGACATTGGCCTCGGCCCGCGCCGTGCCACCGCGCGAAACGCGCCGCGTCCCGCGAAATCGTAGATTGTGTCCCGAGAGGGCTAGCCGGACACGCAACGTAAGGTAAGGTCACCGGCCTTCGGTCGTCGGTCTTGCCGTGAACTTCGTACCCCGGTCCCTCTTCACAACCGATGTCCTGCCGGAGCGCGACCGTTTCGCCGCGTGGCGCGCGCTGTTCTCCGCCCACGACCTCGACGCCGATCCGCACGGCTTCTCGGGCCGGATCGAGACGACGCTGATCGGCCCGATGGCGCTGCGCGTCATGAACGCCGCGCCGCAGGGGCCTGCCCGGTCCAGATCCCAGATCCGGCGCGACGGACAGGACGGCTTCGTCCTGCACCTGAGCCGGCACGCCTACAGCGTCGAGACCGAGCGTGGCGTGGTGGAGGTTCCGGCGGGCGCCGTCAGCCTCAACGACCTGTCGCAGCCGTACCGCCGCAGCCGGGTGCCGGAGACGGACTCGCTGATCCTGGCCGTCTCGCGCGCCTCCATCGCCACCGTGCTGCCGGACGAGGACGCGATGCACGGGCTGATCCTCGCGGGCGGTGCGGGCCGCCTCCTGGCCGACCACATCCGGAGCCTGGCCGCGCACAGCGACGCGATCACCACGGCCGATGCCGGCCACATCGCCCTGGCCACGCTCCACATGGTGGCGGCCTGCGCGCGCCCGAGTCTCGACGGGGCGGCACGCGCCGCCGCACCGCTCGACGCCGCCCGGCTCAGGGCCGCGAAGCGGCTCATCCGCGGCCAGCTCACCGCGCCGCCCCGGGTCGACGCGATGGCGCGGGCGCTCGGCATGTCGCGCTCCCAGCTCTACCGCCTGTTCGAGCCGGAAGGCGGGGTGGCACGCTACCTCGCGCGGCAGCGCCTCGCGGCCGTGCGGGCCGCCCTCGACAACCCGCTGGAGCCGCGGTCGATCGGCGAGATCGGGGAGACCTATGGCTTCGGGAGCAGCGCCCAGCTCAGCCGTGCGTTCCGGGACGCCTACGGCCTGAGCCCGCGCGATTACCGGGCCGCCCGCGGCGGCTGAAGAATCGGGACCGCCGCGGCCGTGCCGGCGCGCACGGCGCCCCGGACGTGGCCACGGCACAGTCCGGCGCCGATGAGCGCCCGGTACGCCGCCGCGTCCAGCGGGCCGGACCGGCCGGCAAGCCGCCGGGCGGCGGCGTGCCCCCCGACGATCGGAACCACGCGCTGGGCCTCCCGGCCCGGACGCGATCAGGCGGCGCGGACGGTGGCGAGGAAGCGGGCGACCTCGGCGCCGAGATGCTCGGATTGCCGCGACAGCTCGGAGGCCGCCGACAGGACCTGCCCGGCCGCCGCCCCCGTCTCCTCCGAGGCCTGCGCCACGCCGGCGATGTTGCCGGTCACCTCGTTGGTGCCGGTCGAGGCCTGCGCGACGTTGCGCACGATCTCCTGGGTCGCCGCGCCCTGCTGCTCCACGGCGGCCGCGATCGAGGTCGCCACGCCGCTGATCTCGCGGATCCGCGCGGTGATGCCCGCGATCGACGCGACCGCCTGCCCGNCGCGGACGGTGGCGAGGAAGCGGGCGACCTCGGCGCCGAGATGCTCGGATTGCCGCGACAGCTCGGAGGCCGCCGACAGGACCTGCCCGGCCGCCGCCCCCGTCTCCTCCGAGGCCTGCGCCACGCCGGCGATGTTGCCGGTCACCTCGTTGGTGCCGGTCGAGGCCTGCGCGACGTTGCGCACGATCTCCTGGGTCGCCGCGCCCTGCTGCTCCACGGCGGCCGCGATCGAGGTCGCCACGCCGCTGATCTCGCGGATCCGCGCGGTGATGCCCGCGATCGACGCGACCGCCTGCCCGGTCGAGGCCTGGATCTGCGCGATCTGCCCCGAGATCTCCTGCGTGGCCCGGGCGGTCTGCTCGGCCAGCGCCTTCACCTCGGAGGCGACCACCGCGAAGCCCTTGCCCGCCGCGCCCGCGCGCGCCGCCTCGATCGTGGCGTTGAGGGCCAGCAGGTTGGTCTGGCCGGCGATGCCCGAGATCATCCCGACCATGTCGCCGATCCGCGCGGCGTTCTGGCTGAGCGCCTGGACGAGGTGGGCGGTCTGGCCGGCCTCGCCCACCGCGGCCTGCGCGAGCTGGGCCGAGCCAGTCACCTGCCGGCCGATCTCCTGCACCGACGAGCCGAGCTCCTCGGCCGCGGCCGCGACGGTGCTGACGTTGGAGGCGGCCTCCTCGGCCGCCGCCGCCACGGTCGTCGACTGGCTGGCGGTCTCCTGGGCCGTCGCGGTCATCTGCTGGGCCGTGGCNGCCGCGCCCGCGCGCGCCGCCTCGATCGTGGCGTTGAGGGCCAGCAGGTTGGTCTGGCCGGCGATGCCCGAGATCATCCCGACCATGTCGCCGATCCGCGCGGCGTTCTGGCTGAGCGCCTGGACGAGGTGGGCGGTCTGGCCGGCCTCGCCCACCGCGGCCTGCGCGAGCTGGGCCGAGCCAGTCACCTGCCGGCCGATCTCCTGCACCGACGAGCCGAGCTCCTCGGCCGCGGCCGCGACGGTGCTGACGTTGGAGGCGGCCTCCTCGGCCGCCGCCGCCACGGTCGTCGACTGGCTGGCGGTCTCCTGGGCCGTCGCGGTCATCTGCTGGGCGGTGGCCTGGAGCTCGGTGGCCGAGGACGAGACCAGGCCGACGATGCCGCCGACCGCGCGCTCGAAGCCGTCGGCGAGCTCGATCATGGTGCGGCGGCGCTCGGCGGCGGCGGCTTCGTCGGCGCGGCGCTTGACCTCGGCCTCCTCGGCGGCCTTGCGGGCGACCATGGCCTTGATGCCCTCGACCGCCTTGCCGACGGCGCCGATCTCGTCGCCGCGGGCGGCCTCCCGGATCTCGGCGTCGACCTCGCCGCGGGCCATCCGCTGCAGCACCCCGACGAGGCTATTCAGCGGTCGCGTGACCCGCACGACGACCGCGTAAACGCCGTAGGCGATGCCGAGCGCTGCGACGATCAGCGCGGCCATCAGCGCGCGGCGCGACCAGCTCGCGGTCGTCTCGGAGCGCTGGAATTCCGCCTCGGCTTCACGCACCTGCAACGTGGTCAGCTTGCTGAGGGTCGCGTTGGTGGCCCGCATGCTCTTCAGCAGATCCGCGTGCGTCATCTCGAAATCCGCAGCGGCGCCGGCAGCGAGGTGCTTGAGGATTTCGGCGGCGATCGTGTCATTCCGATCGATCTGTCCCTGCAGATCCTTGGCGAGGACGTCCTCTTCCGGTGTCAGGTAGGTCGCCAGGTACGCCGACCATTCCGTGTGGATATTCGACAGATCGCGCTCGATCTTGCCCTTGGCCTGGGCCGGCTCGATCTGCTTGCTCCGCAGCAGGCGCGAGACGTCGATCAGGTCGTCATAGGCGTCGCGGATGATGCTGAACTGCCGAAGGCAGACGACACGATCGTCGAAGACGGTTTGAAGACTTTGATGGCTCCAGTGAAGGGCGAAATTTCCTAAGACGACGGTTGCGATCAGGGCCAGTCCGAGGCCGGCGAGGAGCGATACAAGTCTTTGTCTGATCGTCATCGTCATATGGCGGTCTTCCAAGAGCCCGGGCCCGAGCCTGTGGCATCGGGATGACCGATGACCAGCCCTGGGCAAGTCGCCCAAGATACGGGCGCAATGATTAAGATGTGCGCTTGGAGTTCAGAATTTAGGGTCGCGAAATAGGCAATCTCTTGATCGTGAGCTTGGATAGAATCGCGCCTTTCCCCACCTTCTAGGACTTGTCTTGGATCGTCGCTCAACTCAAGGGCGATGTCGCCGGATATGGCCGCGCCTCTAAAAGTTGCGCTCTGCCGAGTAAAGCCACTTCTGGGTGGCGCATCCACGATGATCTCGGCCTGCTCTGGTTCGAAATCGGCCCGTCGGCTCCTATGGCCGGTCGACTCCCAGGCATCCTCGCCGCGCGCGGCTGGCATCGGCCGCCGCGCGGAGCGCTGCACCGCCACGGCGATCAGGTACGCGTCGTCCACCGAGAGGACGCGGCGGCCGACAAGCAGAGGAGCCTGTCGAAGCGATGTCCGCGGCGTCAGGGGTCGAAGACCCACGACACGGCCGGTACGTCGGCTGGGCCACGAAGGCTGGGCGCGCGCTTGCGGTCGCGCGGCTCGATCAGGACGGACGCGCCGATCCTGTGCCAAGCGGGATCCGAACGAAGCTCACCCTGCTTGCGTGGCCGGCGATGGCGGATTCTGCCCTGCGGTAGCACTGCGGGGTCCGCGGTCAGGCGGGCGTTCGATCCTCCCGCGGGCGAGGCGCGTCTCCGGCGCAGGCGGTCGCGTGGTGGTGCCGGTCCAGTCCGGTCGACGCGCCGTCCGGCTTCCTCAGGAACGGCCGTCGGCTCAGATCAGGCCGCCCGCCGGTGTGGCGGTGAGGGTCCTGCCGGCCCGCGTGACGAGCTTGGCGAAGGCCAGCGCCGCCGCCGAGGCCTGGGCCTCCGAGGGGAAGGTCCGGTCCGATGTCAGGACTGGCATCTGGGCCGCGTCCAGGAGCACCCAGGTCCACAGGCGGGTGTCGGTCGCGCGGATCTCGAAATGCATGGCGAGCTCGTCGGACAATGGGACATGCCTGCACCATGCGCCGCAGAAAGCCCCGAGCTGTTAATGGCTTGACCGGTGCAACAACCTGCATCGGCGCGCACCGGGTTTGCCCCCAACATCCTCGCAGATCACAGCCGGGATCCTGTGCGGACCCGGACGGGTATCTCCCCGATCGGCCTCGCCTCGGGAGGCAAGCTTGGCCTTATCCGGCCATTCGATGTTACCCTCGCGTTGTCGGAGCGCTGTGCCGACGGCGTGAGCAGGAGCGACATGGCAGAGCGGTACCATTTCCGCCTGAGAGGCCCGAGCGAGGTCATCGAGGACGAGGAGGGCGTGCTGGCGAGTTCGATCGAGGTCGCGGTAGCCGAGGCGACGCAGCTGATCGCCGATATGCACGCACGGGGCGAATTGCCCGCTCCTGACGAGCGCTGGTGTGTGGAGATCCACACCGCCGACGGCGTCGTGCTCCGCTCCCTTCAGCTGTACTGAGCTTTCGCCGCGGGCCGCGGGAGCCTCCGCAAGATCCGGCGGATGTGTTCGCGAAGAAGGAGTGTCTCGGGCGTCGGACTCGCATCCGGAGGCTCGGCCGAAATCTCCAGATCGCCCAAGACCGAGGCGTACATCCAGCTCTCCACGCTTTCCGCGAGCAGTAACCAGCAACCCTAGCAAACCGTTGCAACCCTCATAAGTCAGGGTTTGCCCTACAGCGGAGGGCGGTTTCTACGCAGACAGGGCCGAACGGACCGACAATCGGAGCCGCGCGGCAGCGTCGATTCAGGTTTGGGTCTTCGTCGGAGCGAGCGTGATGCGTAATCCGCGGCTGCGTTGCGCAGAAAAACCGCCGCTCCACAGTGAAAAATGCTTGTGAAACTGGAAAATAGTACTGCGCTGAACGCAAACTTGGCCTTGCCGGTGCTTGGTCCGGTCGCTGGGAAGCCGTCGAACACGAGCCGGTCAGGTTCCGGGCCGACGACCCGGGCATCGTTGACCGTCGGGGCGCTGGTGTCCGCCGCTCGCCCCGTGCCGCGCTCGCGATCGGCGCCGAAGAGCCCCGCCGCCGTCCGGACGGTGCGCAACGCGGATCCGGGCCAGCACGATGATCTCTGCGGCTACCCGCCCCGATGCATATCGCGTGCCCGGACGTCCCGAACCGGGCTTTGTCCGACCGCGGCGCCCGGAAAATCTGCGGCAACGCTGAAACAGGTGACCCGCCGATGCATTTTGCAATGCATGTCAGGATCTCGCCCCATCGCCGTTCTCGCCGAGGATGAAGAGTTCAGTCGCCTCGTCGCGGCCGACATGCTGACGGCCTTGGGCTTCGAGGTGCTGGAGGCGGAGCATGCCCACGGCGCGCTCCAGCATCTGGAGGCCTATGACGGAGCCGCCCTGCTCTACACCGACATCAACATGCCCGGCGCGATGGATGGGTGCGATCTCGCGCACACCGTCCGGGCACGCTGGCCGGAGACACGGATCATCGTCTGCTCGGGCTGCACTCCGCGCGAGGCGACGTTGCTGCCCGAGGAGGTCCATTTCATCGCCAAGCCCTGCGGGGAGCGGCTGGTGCGCGACGCGCTGAAGGCCCTGCACTTTCACTGATTACGCTGTCTGTTCCGCCTCAATTGGCCAGGAAGGCGGCCAGTCCGGCCAATCCCGACAAGGAGGAGGGACTCTCTTCCATGCGGCGCGCGTTCAGGTCTGCGGCCAGCCCGTCGAGCTTGGCCTGAAGGAGGCCGATGCTCGTCGGGGACAAGGTGCCGGGGAGCAGGACGATCACGTCACCTTCGTCGAGGTGGATCGTTTCGCGGATCGCATCAACATCAGCCATGGGATCCTCCGTCGGAATATTGATCTAGTGGTCTTCTAATAAGATCTCAGGTTCCGATATCGGCGGGCGTGCTCCGACGCACCCGCCTGAAAACAGATCCTCACCCGCGGCGCTTCGAAGCGGTCCGCGCCGGCGACCCGCGCGGGCCCGTCGGTTCATGACGGCGAGAACTCACGGCCGCGGCCCTCGCAGGAAGAGGCCCCGATCCGCGGTGCACCGACCCGCTCAAGAAGCCCGATCGCCGCGGCAGCAGATACCCGCATCGATCAGCGGCGCCGATGCGCCTGGACGCGTCGCTACACTGGCCGTTCGAGCGGACCTGCCGGGCGGCCCGACGCCGTGCCTCCGGTGACGTGGCCGATGAACGGTTCGGCGCCGCGTGGCCCCGCGCTGCGGGCGCCGCCGCGACAGGCACGCGGCCGAGGATCTTGCCGGCCGAAGCCGGGCCGTCGATGCTGCGCCGCCGCGTGCAACGCGCGATAAGGACGATCCATGGAATCGATCGGTCGTGACCTGGGGGAGATGCAGCGCATCCCCCTGAGCGCATCGCACGTCGCCGCGCTTCGGAACATCGGGGTCGAGAAGTACTACCCGGCCGGAACCTTCCTCGTGCGCGCCGGCGACGTGGCCGATCGCTTCTACTATGTCGAGGCGGGCGAAATCGAAGTGGTCAACCCGTTCACCGACGAGCGGCATCTGCCCTCGACGCTCGGGCCGGCTCAGTTCATGGGAGAGATCTCATTCCTCAACGGGGGTGTCTGGTCGATGCCCATGCGGGCGAGCGCCGATGCCACCGTCACCGAGGTGCCGCGTCCGGCGATGCTGCGACTGATGTCCGAGATCCCGGAGATGTCGGACATCATCATCACGGTCCTCGCCGCACGGCGACGGCGGCAGCTCGACGCGCATGATGGGACGCTGGTGCTCATCGGCGAGGACGTCGACCGGAGCGTGCGAAGGATCGCGGAGTTCGCGAGCCGCAACCGCCTTCCCTACAGGTCGCATCCGCTGGGCAGCCCGGAGGCGGTGAGCGTGGCCGGAAGCTGCGCGATCTCGGCCGAACGGCCGGCGGTCATCTTCGGCCGGGGCGTCGTCGTGGCCGAGCCGACCCCCGCCAAGGTCGCGCGGCTGCTCGGCCTCGACTACAACCTCGTCGACGACGAGGCTTTCGACGTCCTCATCGTGGGCGGTGGCCCGGCCGGGGTGGCCGCCGGCGTCTACGCGGGCGCGGAAGGGCTCCGCGCGCTGGTGATCGAGGACGTGGCGATCGGCGGTCAGGCCGGCACCTCGAGCCGCATCGAGAACTACATGGGCTTTCCGACCGGCATCTCCGGGGCCGATCTCGTCTGGCGCGGCGAGGTCCAGGCGATGAAGTTCGGCACGCGGTTCGCGATGCCGCGGCGCGTCGCGAAGCTGGAAGGGCTGGAGGACGGATCGTTCTGCGCGACCTTCGACAATGGTCGACGCGTCCGGGGACAGGCGGTCGTCGTCGCGACCGGCGTCCAGTACCGGAGGCTGCCGATCGAGCGCCTCGAGACGTTCGAGGGGGCCGGCATCTACTACGCGGCGACCGAGATCGAGGCGCGCTACTGCCGGAACGCCGAGGCGATCATCATCGGCGGCGGCAACTCGGCGGGACAGGCCGCGATGTATCTCAGCCGCTCCGCCCGACACGTGCGCCTCCTCGTGCGCGGGCCGTCGCTCGCGACCTCGATGTCGAGCTACCTGTCGAGCCGGCTGGAGGCCGAGCCGGCGATCACCGTCGAGTACGGCGCCGAACTCACCGCCCTGCACGGCGATGCTCATCTCGAGGCGGTCACGATCCGCACCGTCGCCGATCAGACGACGCGCGTGGTCCCGACCTGCGCCGTGTTCGTCATGGTCGGGGCCGCCCCCAATACGGGCTGGCTCTCGGGGCTCGTCGAACTCGATAGCCACGGGTTCGTCACGACCGGAAACACGATCGGCGCCGATTCACCCTACGCGACGTCGCGCCCCGGCATCTTCGCGGTCGGCGATGTGCGGGCCGGCTCCGTCAAGCGCGTCGCGGCCTCGGTCGGCGAGGGCTCGGTGGTCATCTCGAAGGTGTGGGAGCACATCCGGACATAGGACACACGTCCGGCGTTCCGACGCGGGCGCCCGGAGAACGGAATGCCTCGTCGGAAGATTTGAGCACCTGATCCGCTGGGAACATCGCAGATGGGCACGCAGCGCGAACTTGGGTGTTGTCGGCCCCGTGATATGCCCCGGAGCGCCTCGGACCTGCCCGAGCAGTCATGCGATTTTGAGCCCGTACGGCCGACGTCGATCGCGGCATGCGCGGAAGCAGGCCTGGAGCGCACCGCTATCGCTGTCTGATCGCCTCCGCAGGACGCGCGTCGGGACCGGTATCCGAGGCGTAGGCATTGATGATCCCCGCCAGAAGACCGGGAAAGCGCGCTTCCACCTCGGTCCAGCGAGAATGATTGCGCACCTCGACGCCGTGTCGTTCGCTGCGGATCAGCCCGGCCTCACGCAGAACCTTGAAGTGGTTCGACAACGAGGATTTCGGGATGACCCGGTCCCCGACCGCCGACACGGCCGAACAGGCCTCGACACAACCCGCCTGCATGATCTTGGCGAAGATGGCCGCGCGGTTCGGGTCGGCGAGCGCGTGCAGGATGGTCTCGGGCCGCACGTCCTCGATAGCGGGGTGAAACAGGGATCTCATCTTTCGTCCTAGAGGGGCCTTGAACAACGCGCCATTAGTTCCGAAGTTCCGAACTATGGGACAATGGCTGCCATCCCGGAGCCGGCCCATGTCGGAGATAGCACATATGTCGAAGCTCGAGGGCAAGGTCGCCGTCGTGACCGGCGCATCCAAAGGCATCGGTGCGGGGATCGCCAAGGCGCTGGCGCAGGAGGGCGCCGCTGTGGTCGTGAACTACGCGTCCAGCAAGGCAGCGGCTGACGCCGTCGTGGCCGCGATTACGTCCGCCGGCGGCAGGGCCGTCGCGGTCCAGGGCGACGTGTCCAAGGCCTCCGAGGCGCAGGGTGTGATCGATGCAGCGGTGCGGGCGTTCGGACGGCTCGACGTGCTGGTCAACAACTCCGGCATCTACGAGTTCGCGGCGATCGAGGAGGTCACCGAGGAGCACTATCGCCGTCAGTTCGACGTCAACGTGCTCGGCATCCTGCTGGCGACGCGGGCGGCCGCGAAGCATCTCGGCGCGGGCGCGAGCATCGTGAACATCTCCTCGGCGATCACGCACGTGCATACGCCGACGGCGGCGGTCTACGCGGGCACCAAGGGCGCGGTGAACGCGATCTCGGGCGTCCTCGCCAATGAGCTGGCTCCGCGCAAGATCCGGGTCAACGTGGTCAGCCCCGGCTACGTGGTCACCGAGGGCACGCGCACGGCCGGCATCTCCGGCTCGGAGATGGAGGCCGGGATGATCGCGCAGACGCCGCTCGGCCGCGCCGGCCAGCCGGATGACATCGCCGCAATCGTGGCCTTCCTCGCGTCCGATGACGCGCGCTGGCTCACCGGCGAGAACATCACCGCCAGCGGCGGCATCCGCTGAGACACGACGACGGCACCTGCGCGTTTGTCAGTGCCAGACTGCGCGCAGGGCCACCACGCGAGCCGCGCGTCGATGAGCGGCGGAGCTCGTCCGCGCATCTTCCGCTCCGCTTGTCGTCGGGCCGGAAACGGGCCGTGGCCAGCACGCTCCGCGGAGATGATGATGCCGGCGCCGCGCGATGAGCCCGGCTGGCCGGGATTAGCCGGACCGCTCGGGGGAGGGACCGGGTGAGCGAGAGCTTCCGGCATCCGCATGGCGCGCGGATCGCCATCACGTGGAAACGTGCGCGCTGAGCCTACGCCGCGCTCGCGACAGCGGGCTCCAGCCGTGAGGGGCCGCGCAAGAGGGCCGCTCCGTATGGAGGCGGAGCGGCAATCGGCGATCCTACGCGATCGGGCCTACTCTCGGCCCGGGTCCGCCGAGGAGCTTCACGCGTTCGCGCCACCGTCGACCGTGATGGTGGTGCCGGTGATCTGGCGCGCGGCCGGGCTCGCCAGGAACGCCACCGAGGCCGCGATATCGTCGGGCGTCCCGTAATGGCCGAGCGCGGTCATCGAGCGCTGCATGTCCGATTGCGAGCCATCCGCCGGGTTCATGTCGGTGTCGGTCGATCCCGGCTGCACGAGGTTCACGGTGATGCCGCGCGGACCAAGTTCACGCGCCAGGCCCCGGGTGAACGAGAGCAGGGCGGACTTCGACATCGAGTAGACCGTGACCCCGGGGAACGGGACCCGCTCCCCGAGGCAGGAACCGATGGAGATGATCCGGCCGCCCTCCGCGAGGTGCGGGATGGCCGCCTGCGACGCCAGCACGACGGAGCGAACGTTGACGTCGAGGATGGCGTCGATGTCGGCGAGGCTCATCTCCGCTACCGGGCCGCCGCGGGCGATGCCGGCGTTGTTGACGAGGATGTCGAGCCCCCCGAGGTTCTGAGCCGCTTCGTCGACCGAGCGCTTCACCGCCGTCGCGTCGGCACTGTCGGCCTGGATGGCGAGAGCGCGGCGGCCCTTCGCCTCAATGGCGCGGACGATCTCGGCCGCCCGTTCGGCGGACCGCTCGTAGGTGATGGCGACGTCCGCCCCCCGGTCGGCGAGCATCAGGGCTATGGCCGCACCGATGCCGCGTGATGCGCCCGTCACCAAGGCGCGCTTGCCTGCCAGCTCGCTCACATCCGTCTCTTTCTATAATGAACGACACAGAAATGGCTAGATGCGTTGTCGGTCCGGGTCAAGCGTTTTATATAACGACCGATGCAGAAATCGTCTCCGACCTTGAGAACGACGCGGGCAGGGCCGACCCGTGGGCGCGGCCGGCCCCGCGCCTTCGACCGTGACGCAGTTCTCGAACAGGCGATGCGGTTGTTCTGGCGCCGGGGCTTTGCCGCGACATCCATCTCCGATCTGACTGCGGTCATGGGGATCGGCTCGCCGAGCCTCTACGCGGCTTTCGGCTCGAAGGAGGCACTCTACGCCGAGGCCCTGCGCCACTACGGCGATCAGTACGAGGCGATGGTCTGGGCCAACTTCGCCGCAGCGACGACCGCTCGCGCGGCCGTCGAGGCGCTCCTGATGGATTCGGCGGCTGCGCTCACAGACAGCTGCGGACGCGTCGAGCCGCTCGGCTGTATGGTGACGCTCTCGGCTGCCGGCAGCGAAGGACACGCGGAGCTCGGCGCATTGGTGCGGTCGGCCCGCGCCCACGGGTTCGCAAGGGTCGAGGAGCGGCTCGCGCGCGCGGTCGCGGAGGGCGAGATCGAGCCCTCGGTCGACGTCGCCGCGCTCGCCCGCTTCGTGCTCACGGTGCAGAACGGCATGTCGCTCCAGGCACGCGATGGTGCGAGCCGCGAAGAGCTTGAGGCCGTCGCCCGTCTCACGCTGCTGGGGTGGGATGCGCGTGTCGGCGCTTGATGACCGTGTCCCGCGTCGGTGACGGCCCGCCGGTGAACCGAGCGGGTGCCCCGCCGCCCGTCGGCCGCTTGGGTGCCGGTCGGCGCAAGTCCGCGCAGCAGACGAGCGAGGGGTCCGTCATAGCCGCCGTCCCGCAGCGCCTCCGCGCCCCGCGGCCCGGGAGGCGACCGCCACGACGATGGCCGGTCGCTGCCCGCCCGTCACGTTTCCATCTCCTCGGAGAGGCCGGCAGCCTCGACCTTGATGGCCCGGACCGGGCGGGGGTGCTGCGCCCGCTCGATCTGCGACCGCTTCGCCTCCGGCGCCGCCGGATCGTAGAACGGGATCTCGTGACCCCGGACCTCGAAATGGTCCGGGGCAGCGGAGCGGCGCTGGGCGTAGCCCTGGCAGCGGTTGAGATCGACGACGACACGCATTCCTCGGCTCCGAGCGAGGGGGCGGGTGATCGGTGGGGCGGGAGTCGCGCTCGCTCGAATGCCGGATCGGCTCATGTCCAGGCGCGCAGGCGGCCGGAGTCCAGCGCTTCCCGGGCGCAGCGGTAGCCGAGCTCGGCCGTCGTCGCGAAGCTCGACCACGCCCGCAGGTCGACCCCGGCCAGGGCGGGCTTGAGCAGGACGGCGGCGCGCGTGACGGCCGCCATGGTCTGGGCGTCGCTCGACACCATGGCCGAGCGCAGGAGCAGGTGGGCGATGCCGGGGAGCTGATCCGAGATGCCGAGGAAGCGGCGGAACGCCTGGGCGCCCCGGCCCTGTCGGGGCATGACCTGGAAGGCGGCGTCGCTGCCGACATCCACCGCGAGGACCGGCCCGCGGTCGAGATCGGCCATCACGTCGGCGGGCAGGTTGTTCATCATGCCGCCATCCACGAGGATGCCGTCCGCGCTCGCCACCGGGGGCAGCAGGCCAGGAATGGCGATGCTGGCCCGGATCGCCCGGTCGAGGGGGCCCGCCCAGTGGACCATGGCGGTGCCGGTGGTGAGGTTCGACGACACGCAGAAGAACGGGCGCCAGAGATCCTCGACCCGGGCGTCCCCGAACCGCGCGGCCAGTCCCGCATCCACCTTGGCCCCGCGCGTCAGCGCGTGGAACGGCAGGGTGTAGTCGTCGAGGGGGTTGCGCCCGACGAAGGACGCGACCGTGTGGCTCTCGATCGCGTCGAGGCTCCAGTCCAGGGCGACGCTGGCGGCCAGGATCGAGCCCATGCTGGTGCCGCCGACGAGGTCGATGTCGAGCCCGGCCTCGCCGAGCGCCCGCAGGACGCCGAGATGGGCGAGGCCGCGGGCCCCGCCGCCGCCGAGGACGAGGGCGCGGGCATGGCCGGACGCGATCCGGGCCAGCCGGCCGAAGTCGCCGCCGTGGTTCTCGCGGACCTGGAGCCGTAGCGAGAAGGGGAGGGCGGCGACGTCCGGATGCAGGGGGCGCGGCAGGCGCGCCTCGGCGGGCTGCGCCACCGCGAGGTCCATGCGGATCCAGGGGGAGCGGATCGCGGCCAGGTAGGCGGCGGCGCCCGGCCGCGGCGGCACGCCGGGCTCGGCCAGCAGCAGGACGTGGTCGGCATGGCGCAGGCAGAGCCGGCACCACGGGCAGTCGATCTGGTGGGCGACGAAGACCGTGCGGTCGTGCGCCTGCTCGTAGCGGTGGAACCACGCCTCGTCGGCCTCGGGCGGCCATTCGGACAGGCAGCCGGTCTGCCCCGGCAGTGCGGCGTCGAGGGCTCGCGCCAGCCGCTCGCCGAAGGCCGTCGCCTTGCGGCCCTCGGTCACCGCCAAGATGGCGAAGCTCCGCGGCGCGTGGCGCAGGGTCACGCCCGTATGGGCGATGCGCAGCCGCGCGGCCAGGATCCGGGCGAAGTAGAGCAGCGTCCCGGGATGGGCGGCGATCAGATCCGCGAACGCCGCGCGGGAGAGCCGCAGGAGGTGCGTGTCGCGCAGGGCCGTCGCGGTGATCGAGCGGGGCTCGCCGCTGAGCAGGGCGAGCTCGCCCACGGTGTCCGGCGGGGACAGGCGGATGAGGCGGCGCACGCCGCCGTCGCGCGGGTCGCGGGTCGAGAGGCCGACCGCGCCGCTGGCCAGCGTGTAGAGCGCGTCGGCCTCGTCCCCTTCCTCGAACAGCGTACGCCCCCCGGCGACGGCGACCGAGGTCATCCGCGCCCGGACCGCGTCGGCGGCCTCTCCGTCGAGGTCGGCCAGGAACGGGATCTCCGGGCGCCCCGGGGCAATGGCGACCGGGTCAGGCACAGGGCCGCAGATGTCGAGGCGTTCGGTGCTCATCGGCCGGCGCGCCGCAGCAGGTGATCCGCGAGGATCCCGAGCGCCGCACCGCTGCCGACGCGGCCGAGGCCGAGGCGCAGGCGGTCCGTGGGGATCGACGCCAGCGCAGAGTGCCACAGGACGGAGGGCAGCACGAGGACGCCGTCCTCGGACGCGAGAGTGCGCGCGAAGGCGGTCGCCCCCTCACGCCCGCGGAAGCGGGGACAGGCGAAGGCGAGGTTCGCCGGCTCGTCCGGATCGAACAGGTCCGGGTAGCGGTCGAGGAGCGCCCGCAGCCGGTGCTGGTTGCGGTGTCCGATCCCGCGGGCGCGGCCGGTCAGGTGCGGCTCGGCCCGCAGCGCGACCTGCGCCAGGATCTCACTCGGTCCGGCGAGGCAGCTCGACAGCAGGCTCTTGGCGGTGAGGGCGCGGTCGAGCACCCCGCGGTCGCGACAGGCGGCCCAGCCGACGCGCAGGCCGGGAAGCCCGAACCCTTTCGACAGCCCGTCGATGGAGATCCCGCGCTCGTACAGGTCGACGACGGGGGGGACGGCGCGCTCCGGGTCGCGATCCGTCTGGCGGTAGACTTCGTCGTTGACCAGCCAGAGCCCGTGTCGGCGGCAGAGGTCGATCAGACCGTCCAGGGTCGCTCGATCCAGCGCCGCGCCGGTCGGGCTGTTGGGGAAGTTCATCAGCACCAGCCGCGTGTTCGGCCGGATGGCCGCCGCGAGGCGGTCGAGGTCGAGGGTCCAGTTCCGGTCCGAGTGGAGAGCGACGCCATCGGCCGCGCACAGCCGGGTCACGACGAGTTCCGAGGGCTGGTAGATCGGCACCACCACCACCGCGTGATCGGCCGGACCGAGCAGCGCGCTCAGCACGCAGGTCACCGCTTCCTGCGCGCCCGCGCTGATCAGAACGTCGCCCGCCTCGAGCCGGTGGTAGCGGGCGGCGACTGTGGCGCGCAGCCAGGAGGCGCCGCGCGGGTCGGCGTAGCCGAGATCGGCCTCCCGCCAGCGCCGACGCTCCTCCGGGCCGGCGAGGCGCAGCAGCGCGGTGAGCGTCAGCGGCTCCGAATCCGAGGCGGCGAGGGCGTGGTGCGCGCAGCCCGACCAGCGGTCGAGATACGCCGCCAAGGCGAACGCCCGCGACGGGGCGATCCCGCAATCCCGCCCCGCGTCGGGGCCGGGCTCCTCCGTCCGGGGGGCGGCCCGCAGGCCCGGTGCAGCGTCGTCCTCGAGCGCCATCGCCGACCTCACGCGCCCCGCGCCGGCCCTGCGGCGACGCGCAGGTAGGTCGCGCCGATCCGCGTCGCGGCCCGCAGCGTCCCGCCGAGCGAACCCGCGACCTTCGAGGATCCGCCCAGACGGCGCCGGTAGGGCATCGGCACCTCGCGGATGCGCAGGCCCGCGCGCGCGGCCTGCATCTGCATCTCGATGTTCCAGCCGTAGGTCAGCTCGCGCAGGTCGAGGGCCCGCAGCGCGGCGCGGTCGATGGCGCGGAAGGCGCACATGTCGGTGTAGCGGACACCGTAGCGCAGGCCGATGCCGAGGCCGGCGAGGCGGCCGGCGAGGACCTGGTGCCAGAGCATCGATCCGGGCGCGCGGCGCCCCAGGGTGCGCGAGGCGAGGACGAGGTCGTGGCTGCCGGCGAGGACCGGGCCGGCGATCCGGTCGATCAGGTCGCCGCGATCGGCGCCGTCCCCGTCGAGGTAGACGATCACGCGCGAGGCCGGGGCGGCCGCGGCCGCCCCGTGCGCGCAGGCCCGGCCGTGGCTTCGCCGGCATCATGCCGGTCTGGGGCGGCTACCACCGGCTGTTCTTCCTGGCCGACGACACCGGCCTGCCCGGTCGAGGCCTGGATCTGCGCGATCTGCCCCGAGATCTCCTGCGTGGCCCGGGCGGTCTGCTCGGCCAGCGCCTTCACCTCGGAGGCGACCACCGCGAAGCCCTTGCCCGCCGCGCCCGCGCGCGCCGCCTCGATCGTGGCGTTGAGGGCCAGCAGGTTGGTCTGGCCGGCGATGCCCGAGATCATCCCGACCATGTCGCCGATCCGCGCGGCGTTCTGGCTGAGCGCCTGGACGAGGTGGGCGGTCTGGCCGGCCTCGCCCACCGCGGCCTGCGCGAGCTGGGCCGAGCCAGTCACCTGCCGGCCGATCTCCTGCACCGACGAGCCGAGCTCCTCGGCCGCGGCCGCGACGGTGCTGACGTTGGAGGCGGCCTCCTCGGCCGCCGCCGCCACGGTCGTCGACTGGCTCGCCGTCTCCTGGGCCGTCGCGGTCATCTGCTGGGCCGTGGCCTGGAGCTCGGTCGCGGACGACGACACCGTGCCGATGATCCCGCCGACCGCGGCCTCGAAGCCGTCGGCCATCTGCCGCATGCCGGCCTTGCGCTGCTCCTCGGCGGCCAGGCGCGCCTGCGCGGTCTCCGCCTCGAGCCGGCGGGTGCGGATCAGGTTGTCCTTGAAGACCTGAACGGCCGCCGCCATCGCGCCGACCTCGTCGCGGCGCGCGCGGTGGGGCACCGCCCCGCTCGTGTCGCCCGCGGCGAGGACGGTCATCGCTTCCGTCATCGCCTGGATCGGGCGGGAGACGCGCAGCAGCACGAACGCGGTCGCGCCGCAGGCCGCCAGCACGCTCAGCGCGATGGAGAGGTAGGCCGTCAGGGTGGCGGACTCCGTGGCCGCCACGGCGCTGTCGGCATCCGCGTGCGCGCCGCGCTCGTTCAGGGCGACGTCCTCGGCCAGCGTGTCGCGGGCGGCGTTGTAGAGATCGACATTGGCCGGGTCGGCCATGAGCCGGATACCGTCGGCGCCCTGACCCGCCTCCGCCAAGCGCGCCGCCGCGCGACCGACGGCCTGGTAGCGATCCCAGGTGGCATCGAACGCGTCGTAGAGGGCTCGCTCGTCGGCCGAGGAGATCAGGGGCTCGTAGGCCTTCCGGGCGGCGGCGAGGGCCACGACGGCCGCGTTGACCTGCCGCGCGTTCTCGGTCCGCTGCTCGGGGCTGCCGGCCAGCGTCAGCGTCCGCAGCTGCTTGATGCGCACCTCCGAGGCCGCGGCGCGGATGTTGGTGATCGCCACGACGGAGGGCAGCCAGTTCGCGGCGACGCCCGTGACGTTGGCACGGAGGCCGGAGAGCGTGAGGGTCGTGAGAACGGCCTGGCCGGCGCACAGGAGCGCGAGGAGGCCGAAGGCGGCGAGGAGCGACGCTTTGACGGTCAGGTGGAGGCGCATGATCGGGTCCTGGACGGGGCACCCCGCACGTCCGCGACGGCACCTGCCGGAGCGCAGGCGGTCAGGCGGCCGCACGGGCACGAAGGGGTGAGCCTGGACGAGCTTCCCGCCCATCGAGGCAGCCACCAAGCAGCTTACACCTCGCCCTGAAAGGCTTAATATATATATTCGCGACAGTTTTTGCCGGCTTTGCCGGCGGTCAACTAAAGGTGATCGGCCGCTTTTCCCGGCGACCCTATCCGACGACAGGATTGTTCTTGCCGCGGCCCCCGACTTCCTTATCCCCGTACCGGGGCTCCGGGCGCGCTAGATCAGCGCGAGGAGGGCGAGCGCGCTGGATGCGCCGACACAGAGCGCGAGGATGACGTCGCCCCAGGACAGGAATCGGGGCTGTTCGGCCATGTTCATGGGCCGGCGAACGCGCTGAGGCCGGTCGGGTTCCCGGGGCGCGCACCGGGCCGGGCGCGGTGTCGCAGACGCGCAACAGCCCTCGTTGCGGCAGGCCGGGAGCCCGATCTGCGGCGCCCACGCTCGGGCGCCGCCGCCGACGCTTGCGCGTGCGGAGCCCGTTCGCCGGCGGGGTGGTCAGGTCCACCCGCGGAAGGCGCCGTCAGCGGACGGGCGAGACCGGGCCGCGCCGGATCCGCACCGCGCTGTCGGCCGGAGCGCGCCTCCTGCCGTCGCGACAGCATCGATGGCGGGCGTGCGGGACGATCCTGCGGGACGATCCTGCGGGACGATCCTGCGGGACCCGTCATCCGCGGACTTCGCGAGATGATCCGAGGATGGCGTGCGGTCCGGAGGCCGCCCCGCCGTGCGGGACCCGACGGATCGGGCCGGCGCCGACGGTCAGAACCGTCCGGCGATCGTCAGCCGCACGGCCGCGGGCTCCACCGGGTGGAAGACGCGGTCGATCAGCCCGGCGGCGGGCTCGCCGGGCAGGCGCGCGACGTAGGCGTAGGTGATCTGGTCGGACCTGCTGTTGGTCAGGTTCAGCACGTCCAGCGAGACGCTGACGCCGGTGTCGAACGTGTAGCCGATCCGGCCGTTGACGAGGGCGGTCGCCCGCGAGCGGATCGAGCCGTCCTCGATCAGCGGCCTGGGGCCGAAGTAGCGGAACCGCAGCGACCCGAACCAGCCGCGCGGCTCGCCGAAGGTGACGCCCGCCGACGCGACGGTCGTGGGGGCTTCCGGAATCCGGTTGCCCGCCGGGTCGGAGCTGGAGAACCGGGCGTTGGTGATCGTCAGATCCCCGTCCAGGGCGAGCCACGGCGTCAGCGCGTAGCGGTTCGTCCATTCGACGCCGAAGCGCCGGGTCGGGCGGCTCGGCTCCGTGGTGCCGGTGTCGCCCTGGAAGATGTTCTCCGAGGCGAAGTCGAGCCGGAACAGGGCGAGGCTCGTCTCCAGCCCACGGAGCGAGCGGTTGCGCAGGCCCAGCTCGTAGCCGGTGGAGGGCACCAGGAAGGGCGACCGGGTGATGTTGAACAGGGGGCTCGCGGGATCGACCGTGGCGGTGACGCCGCGCGCGTCGTTCGAGTGGAAGCCGCCGCCGTAATTCACGTAGATCTCGGTGTCGGACCACGGCCCGAGCACGAGGCCGAGCTTCGGGTTGACGATGCCGTCGGTGACCCGGCCGGAATTGGCCGGCGTGTCCGAGCGGACATCGGCGGAGTAGCCGTCCGCCCGCACGCCGACGCTCGTGCGCAGCCACGCGGTCCAGCGCACCCGCGCGTCGAGGTAGAGGGCGCCGCTCGATTCCAGCACGCGGTCGTCGAGCACGGTCGAGCGGTACTGGCGGGAGGCGGTGTTGAACAGGCCGACGCGGATCGCGTCCGTCCGGGTCTGGGCGCCGATTTCGACCTCCAGCGGCCGGCCGAACAGGCCGCTCTGGAAGATGTGCAGCACCTCGCCGCCGCCGAGGACGCGCTGGTCGCGCTGGTGGAACTGGTCGCCGCCGACGGGATCGGTGAGGAAGTAGGTGAAGTCGTTGAACAGGTTCATCCGGTAGCGGATCACGTAGGCCGAGGCCCGCGTCACGCCGGTCCCGTCCGCGGCGCTGAACCGTCCCGAGAGCGAGAAGCGGCCGGTGTCGCCGCCGTCGGTGGGGTCGAGGGTGCCGTAGCGGCCGATCAGCCCCTGCGCGACGGCGCGCTCGGGGATCTGGTTGGTGGCCGTCCAGCGGGCCGCGTAGGCCATGCCGGTGACCGCGAACCCGTTCAGCGCCGTGCCCTGGCTGTAGCGGGCGACGCCGTTGAGCTTGCGCAGCGCGTCCGGGACGGCCCACGGCCCGTCGTAGACCTGCGCCTCGCCGGCCACGAGCAGGGTGCCCTCGCCCAGAGGCGCCGAGGCGATCGACAGGGCCCGCCTGTAGCCGAAGCTGCCGAGCGTGGTCAGCGCGAGGTTCTGCTGCACGGTGTCGAGGTAGTCGATGCGCACCGAGCCCGCGGAGGCGAAGTCGCCGTCGCGCACGAAGTACGGCCCCTTGTGGTACTCCACCGCGCCGACGAGTTCGGGGATGAGGAAGTTGAGGTCGGCGTAGCCTTGGCCGTGGGCGTGGGTGCGCATGTTGACCGGCATGCCGTCGACGCTGAGGGCGATGTCGGTCCCGTGGTCGAGGTTGAAGCCGCGCAGGAAATACTGGTTGGCCTTCCCCTCCCCGCTATGCTGCGTGACGATCAGGCCCGGCACCGCCTCCAGGACCTCGCCGGGGCGCGTCACCGGGCGGGCATTGACGGCCGCGCCGCCGATGAGGCCGGCGCTGGCCGCGTCGACGGTCAGCAGGGAGCCGCCGATCCCGGTGACGCCGCCGACATAGCCGGCGCTGGCGCCGGGCGTGCCCGTCGCGGCGATGACCGGAGGCGCCGCGGAGACCACCGAGATCTCGGACAGGGTCACGGCGGACGGCGTCGGGGCGCCGGCCTCCGGCGCCGCCCAGCCGCGGCCGCCGGTCGCGACGACGAGACCGCCCGCGGTGAGCAGCCGGGTCACGGCGCGGAGGCCGGGACCGGCAGGACGGTGGCGGGAGGTCGGTTGAGACACCGGCAGACCGGACGTGGCGTGGCGATCCTCAGGGTCTCGCACGCCGCGCGTATGATAAACATACGAAAACGTCACACCGACGCCGTAACCCGGTCCTGTGTCGCGTGGAGCGCAGTCCGGGCCGTCGGAGCGCAGTCCTCAATCCGGGCTGTCGTCGCCGTGACCCGGGCGGCCCCGCGCGTCGTCGGCCTCGGGGATGAGGTGCAGGTGCCCGTAGCGGACGCCGCGCTGCGTGACGACGGCGTCGGCGTAGCTCTGCATCCGGGCGACGGGCCCGCGCAGGACCGCCACCTCGAGGCACGCGTCGTGGGTCAGGTGCACGTGCAGGCTGGCGATCGAGACGCCGTGCTCATGCCCCTCACCGGTCAGCCGGCGGGCCAGATCGCGGGTGCCGTGGCTGTAGACGTAGCTCAGGGCCCCGTAGCAGGGCTCCGATCCGGTCTCCGCGGCCCGGGTGGGCGCCAGGGCGTCGCGGACGATGTCGCGCACCGCCTCCGAGCGGCTGCCGTAGCCGCGCCGTTCGCAGAGATCGTCGACCGCCGTCAGCAGGGCGTCGCCGATGGTGATGGTGATGCGCTGCATGCCCGTCCTGCCGCTCCCCTGGCGTTCTGGTACGGGCATGCGGGGGCCGTGAACAGCCGCCGGGCCCGCATCCTCCCGGGCGAAACCGCGCGAGCACGGGCGATCCCGGGCGACCCGCCGGGGCCGGCGCGGCAGAAAAAGAGCCCCGAGGGCCGCGCCCCGGGGCTCGAGTCTTGGGTCTCGGGGACATGTCCCGCGCGCGCTTGGGATGGACCGCGCTGGAGCGCCTGGGCCGAAGGATCAAGGGCGTGAAAATCGACGGCGCAGGCGCGGCCGGCTGGCATGCCGGCCGATCCATTCTGCACAGATACAGTCGAAGCGCATCCGATATATGACAGACTTCGAGAAGTATTTTGAATTATCTCGCCGCGTCCGGTTCCGGTTACCGGTTCAATTTTATCATATCGGCCTCCGATCTACCGGTATCGGCGTTCCGGACCGGGCCTGATCCTGCCGGGGACGCTCCGCGATCGTGCGGACCGCCACCAGGATGAGGGCGGCGACGGCCAGCATCGCGCCGTCGAAGGCGAGGAAGACCGGCTCGACCGGCGCGTCCCCGCCGAGCCGGCGCGCGACGAGGCGCCCGACATCCGCGGCCGCGACGGCGCCGAACAGCCCGGCCGCCGCCGTCAGGGTCTCCGGCCAGACCCGGCCGGCCGGGCGCAGCAGCGCCGCCAGGGCGACGAGCAGCCAGGCGGCGAAGAAGGCCCCGACCTCCCAGTCCGCCCGCGCGGGCAGCGCGGCGGGCAGGAGCCGGTTGGCCAGGAAATAGGCGGCGAGCGCCGCCGGCAGCCCGGCGATCGTCGCGACGTTCAGGCCCTGGACCAGCCGCAGGCCGAAGCCCCGGGACGCGCCCCGCTTGGGCAGGCGCGCCACCGACCACAGCAGCAGCCCGGTCGCCACCATGGCGCTGCCGGCGAGGCCGCACAGGAAGAACAGGACCCGCAGCGCCGGCCCGGCGAAATGCGCCTCGTGCAGGCCGACCATCGTGGTGAAGGTCTTGGTCGCCGGCCGCAGGCCGCCCGCGCGGACCTCCAGGACCGCGCCCGTCACCCCGTCGAAGGCGATCTGCGGATGCTCGTGGGAGAGTCCGTGCGGCTCCTCGAACACCGCGACCAGCGTGGCCTGCGCGTCCCTCGGGTTGACGATCGTGATCCGCTCCAGGGGCTCCGCCCGCATCGCCAGGGCGCGGACCACCAGCGGCCCGACCGGCGCCAGCGTGCCGGGCTGGCCGGCGGGCGGGCGCAGCGCGGTGATCTGGCCGGATTCGGCGAAGTAGCGCTGGCCGTCGCCGCGATAGGCCGTGTTCAGGCCCCAGGGCACGTACATCACCATGAGGGTGGCGAGCCCGGTATAGGTGATCATCAGGTGGAACGGCAGGGCGAGGACGCCCGTGACGTTGTGCGCGTCCAGCCAGCCCCGCTGGGCGGACTTGTCCCGGCGGAAGGTGAAGAAGTCGGCGAAGATGCGCCGGTGCGTGACGATCCCCGAGATCAGCGCCACCAGCATGATCATCGCGCAGGCGCCGACGATCCAGCGGCCCCAGAGCGGCGGCAGGTTCAGCTCGAAGTGGAAGCGGTAGAGGAAGTCGCCGCCGCGCGTCGCGCGCACCGCCGCCGACGCGCCGCTGTCGGGATCCAGGAGGACGTGGCCGGGCGGGCGGCCCGGCCCCGTCCGCCAGAACAGCTCCAGCACCGGCCTGTCGGGCCGCGGCAGCGCGAGGAACCACGTCCGCGCGCCGCCCGCATGGGCCTGCAGGTGGGCGACGCCGCGCTCGGCCGCCGCCGCGAGTTCCGCCGGCCCGAAGGTCCGGTCGGTGCGGAGTTCCGGCCGCATCCACTGCGAGATCTCCGGCCGGTAGTAGCTCGCCGTGCCGGTCACGAAGACGGCGAACAGCACCCAGCCGACGACGAGGCCCGACCAGGCGTGGAGCCACGCCATCGACTGCCGGAAGGTCCTGCCCACGGCGACCGCCTCACCAGCGGTAGCGCAGGGTCGCGTAGACCGTGCGCGGCAGGCCGTAATAGCAGCCCGAATAGGTGAAGCAGCCGGTCACGTAGCGCTCGTCGAGCAGGTTCTGCACGTTGATCTGCGCCGTGAGCCCCGTCAGCCGCGGGTCGAGATGCTTCATGTCGTAGGAGGCGACGGCGTCGAGCAGCACGCTCTCCGGCACCTTGAAGGTGTTGGCCGGATCGCCCCAGGACGGCCCGAGATAGCGCACGCCGCCGCCGAGGCCGAGGCCGAGCAGCGGGCCCTCGGTGAAGCGGTAATCGACGAACAGCGAGGCGGTCGTGTCCGGCACCTGCACCGGCCGCAGGCCCTGGAGCGACACCTGCCGGCGGGTCAGGTCGTTCGTGGTGAAGCCGGTGTCGCGGACGTTGCGGATGTCGAGGAGCGAGAAGCCGCCCATCAGGCTGAGACCCTCGGCGACGGTGGCCCGCGCCTCGAACTCGACGCCCTGCACGCCGACCTCGCCGGTCTGCACGACGAAGCCGGGATTGATTGGGTCGGTGGCGGTCGCGTTCGAGCGGCGGATGTCGAAGAACGCGGTGGTCAGCAGGATGTCGGTGCCGGGCGGCTGGTACTTGATGCCGGCCTCGTACTGGTTGCTGGCGATCGGGACCGGGATGCGCCCGGCCGAGCCGAAGGCCGCGTCGAAGATCCGCCCGTTGACGATCGGCTCGAACGCCTCGCTGTAGGAGACGTACGGGGCGACGCCGCTGTCGAACAGGTAGAGCAGGCTGGCGCGGCCGGTGAAGGCCTCGGCCGGCACGTCCTGGATGGTCAGCCCGTTCGGCGCGAAGGTGCGGGTCGGGCCGGTCTGCCGGGCGGTGTCGTAGCGGCCGCCGAGCGTCAGGATGAAGCGGTCGAACTTCGCCTGATCCTGGAAGTACACGCCGGTCTGCTGCGCGTCGATCCGCGCGGTCGACGTGAAGGCGGGGAACCGGATCGGCAGGTCGTGGTCGGGGGCGAGGGCGTTCAGGCTCGTCGTCGCCGGGAACGGGCCGGTGACGGAGCGCGTGCTGAAGGTCCGGTGGTCGACGCCGAGCAGCGCCGTGTGGGCGATCGGGCCGGTGTCGAAATCGGCGATGAAGTTGTTGTCCATCGTGTAGGCTTCGATGTCCACCTGGGTGCCGCCGACCGAGCGGCCGATGATCGGGCCGCTCGTGTACGGGCCGTTGACGTCGCCGAAGGTCGTGAACGCGCTGCGGTAGTCGCCGTTCGAGCGCAGGTAGCGGCCGGCCGAGTGGAAGCGCAGGTTCTCGGTGACCCGGTGGTCGAACAGGTACTCGATGGACGCTTGGGTGCGGTCCGAGCGCTCGATGGTGCGGTCGCCGTCGTAGAAGTTCACCGGCAGCCGGCCGAAGACGCCGCTGCCGAAATTGCGCGGGAACACCGTCCCGACGGCCGGGAAGCCGCCGTAGAAGCCCGAGAACGGGTCGCGCTGGTAGTTGGCGATGATGGTGAGCGACGTGTCGGCCGAGGGCCGCCACGTGAGGCTCGGGTTGATGAAGGCGCGCTCGACCTTGGTCGTCACCGCCGGCCCGTCGCCGTTCCAGCCGAGGCCGACGACCCTGTAGGCGAACTGGTCGGCGAGCCCCGGGATGTCGGACGCGATCGGACCGCCGATGTCGAAGCCGCCGCGGACCTCGCTGAAGCCGCCGCCCTGGACGAAGATCTCGCCGTGGCGGACGAATTGCGGCACCTTCGAGACGAGGTTGACGAGGCCGCCCGGACCGGACTGCCCGTAGAGAACCGAGGCCGGCCCCTTGATGATGTCGACCCGCTCCAGGCGGTAGGGGTCGACGCTGGGGAAGGCGTCGCGGTTCGAGGGCAGCGCCATGTTGTCGAGGAAGATCGGCGCGGTGAAGCCGCGGATGTAGAACTGCTCCAGGCGGGTCGAGCCCGCGCCGCCCCGCTGCTCGGTGGTGACGCTCGGGGTGAAGCGCAGCGCCTGGTTGATGGTGAGCGCGTTCTGATCCTCGATCTGCTGCCGCCCGATCACCGAGACCGACTGCGCCGTCTCCAGGATGGGCGTGTCGGTCTTCGTGCCGACCGTGCTGCGGCTGGCGACGTAGCCGGGCACCGGCCCGGTCGCGCCGCCGCGCCCGTAAAGGTCGCTGTTCAGGCTGCGCCCGCTCGCCTCGCCCATCACGCTGAGTTCGGACAGTTCGATCTCCGTGCCGGGCGCGGGCTGAGCGATCGCGGCCGCCCCGAGAGCCAGCAGAGATGTCGACGACACTAACCCGATCCGGAGCAGCCTCTCCGCATGATCGAACGCGCGCGGCGCGCTCCGGTCACCAACATATCTCGACATTACACCGACTCTAAACAAGCATTACTGGGCGTTGATACGCTCCGATAGCCAGCTATCACGGATCCGTGACCAGTATGTGCCTTTGAAGACACAACTCTAGGAATCGTATTTTGGTATTGATCTAATGAAAATATACGCCAGCCCGGTCCGGATCGCCGCGCGGGATCGGGCGGGACCGAGCGCCTCCGGAGAGCCCCGCCGCCAGGACGGGCGGGAGAGCACCCGCGGCCGGCGGCGCGGGGACAAAACGCCCGTTCCCGGCGACGAGCACCCCGCGTAAGATCGCCGGCGCCGCGATCGAGGCGGCCCGGCGCGGATGCCGCCCCGTCGGCCCTCACGCCGTTCGCCGATGACCGAGCCGATATCCGCCGCGGCCCACGCCCGCACAATCCTGGCCGCGCACGAGCATCGCCGCCAGATCGCGCCGCTGACCGACTGGGATCCGGCCCTCGACCTGCCGGCCGCCTACCGGGTGGCGGAGGCGGTCCGGGCCCTGCGCGCGGAACGCGGCGAGCGGCCCGTCGGCTACAAGATCGGCTTCACCAACACGACCCTGTGGGAGCGCTACGGCGTCCGGGCGCCGATCTGGGGACCTGTCTACGACACGACCCTGCGCGACCGGGCCGCGCTGTCGGGGCCGGTGCCGCTCGCCGCCTTCGTCGAGCCGCGGATCGAGCCGGAGATCGTGTTCGGGCTGGCGCGCGCGCCGGAATCCGGCATGGACGCCGAGGCGCTGATCGCCTGCCTCGACTGGGCGGCGAGCGGATTCGAGATCGTGCAGTCGCTCTACCCCGGCTGGCGCTTCACCGCGCCCGACACCGTCGCGGCTTTCGGGTTGCACGGGCTGCTGGTGGTGGGCGAGCGGGTGCCGATTGCGCCGGGCGCGCGATCCGCCTGGATCGACGGCCTCGCGGGCTTCACCGTCGACCTGCTGCGGGACGGGGTTGTCGCCGACCGGGGCGGGGGCCGCTGCGTCCTCGGGACGGGGCCGCTCGGAGCCCTCGGCCACCTCGTCGATGCGCTGGCTAACGATCCGGCGGCCCTGCCGCTCCCGGCCGGCACAATCGTCACCACCGGCACGCTGACGGACGCGCTTCCCGTCGCCTCGGGCCAGCACTGGCACACGCGACTCGGGGGGCTGCGGCTTCCCGGCATCGACCTTGCCCTGAGCTGAAAGGCCCGGCACGGATTATCGTGTCGGGATCGTGCGGTTTCCCGGACCGGCTCCGGGATTCAGGCATTGGTGATGGTTAGCCGACATGCCAAATGCTGGACCATGCCTGGACGCCTGCGGCGACGCCACACGACCTTCCTCGTCTCCGTCACCGCGGAGGGCTCCGGCCCGGCGTCGGGCGCGACGGTCTACGCGGTGATGAAGCCCTGCGCCGAGGAGGCGCTGGAGGCCGTCCGCCCCCTCGCGGGCCCGTCGGCCGCCCTCGCCGTCGTGGGGAGCCTGTCCACCCGGATCGCCAAGGCCCTCAAGCTGAAGCCCGACGAGCCGCGGGTGATCTGAGCCGCGCTCCCGATCCGGCTTCCCGGCCCGGCGGCGGCTCAGTCGACCGCGAGCCGGTAGCCGACGCCCCGCACGGTCTGCAGGAAGACCGGGTTGGCGGGGTCGACCTCGGTCTTGCGGCGCAGGCGGTTGATCTGCACGTCGACGGTGCGCTCCGCCGCGGCGCCGCCCGGACCGGCGAGCTGCTCGCGCTCGACATTGGCGCCGCCCGCCATGGCCAGGATCGTCAGGATCTCGCGCTCGCGCTCGGTGATGCGGATCAGCTCGTCGTCCCGGCGCAGCTCGCCGCGGTCGATCCGGAACGCGAACGGCCCGAACGTCACCGCCTCGGCCGGCGCGGCACGGGGCCGCGCGCTGCGCTTGATGATGTTGTTGAGCCGCAGCGTCAGCTCCCGCGGCTCGAAGGGCTTCGGCAGGTAATCGTCGGCGCCGATCTCCAGCCCCATCACCCGGTCGTTCGGGTTGGAGCGCGCCGTGAGCATCAGGATCGGCACCCGCGAGGTCTCGCGCACGCTGCGGGCGTAGTCGAAGCCGTTCTCGCCGGGCATCATCACGTCGAGCACCATGGCGTCGAACACGACGCTCTGGGCCCGGGCCCGGGCCTCGGCGGCGCTCGCCGCCGCGGTGACCCGGAAGCCCTGGTCGGTGAGGTAGCGGGCGAGCAATTCGCGCAGGCGGCGGTCGTCGTCGACCACGAGGACGTGGGGCGCCTCGTCGGGCAGGTCCGCCCGGACAGCGTGGCTCACGCGCGCTCCTCCGCGCCGACCCGCCCCTCGGATCCGCCCCCGCGCCGCGCCATCAGCCGCTGGACCGCCGGGCGGTCCTCCGGCTCGATCATCGCCATCAGGAAATCCTCCGGGGAGCCTCGGGCATCCGGCGCCGCGAGCGCCCGGGCGAGGCGGCGGGCCTGGACCCGCGTGAGGTCGGCGGCGAGCCCGGCGCCGGACTCGGTGCAGTACAGGAGCCGCTGGCGCCGGTCGCTCGAACCGGGCTTCTGCGCGACGTAGCCCTGCCCGATCAGGTCCTTGAGCACCCGGTTCAGGCTCTGCTTGGTGATCCGCAGGATGTCGAGGAGTTCGGCGATCGTCAGGCCCGGGTAGCGGTCGACGAAGTGCAGGACGCGGTGGTGGGCGCGGCCGAAGCCGTAGGCGGCCAGGATCCGGTCGGGATCGCCCACGAAGTCCCGGTAGGCGAAGAACAGGAGTTCGATCAGGTCGTCGCTGCCGAGGGCGGCCGGCGCGGCGCCCGGGACGGGTTTCGGCGCGAAGATCTCCTCGCGCGGGGCTGTCCGTGTCACGGCGCGGCCGCTCCCAACGGGTGATAGGTCAGTCCCCGTGACGTTTCTCAAGGCGGCCCGGGCCCGTCAACCCTGGCCGGGGCGGCGGGGGCGCCGACCGCCCCGGATCCTCAAGCGGGATTGCCGCGGGTCCGGCCGCTCCGCTACGCAGGATCATCGAGCGACGGGAGCGGACGCGCATGGCCGAGGCAGCTGAACCGGGACCGGGAGGCCGCCTCTGGATCCGCGAGCCCCGCGCGATCCTGGCCGAGGGCGCCGGGGGCGGGATCGTCGTGGCGGGCACCCGGATCGTCGAGTGCGTGCCGGCGGGCGCGCGGCCCGCCGCGCCCGTGGACGGGACCTTCGACGCAACGCGCCACGTGGTCATCCCGGGGCTGATCAACACCCACCACCACGCCTTCCAGACGCTGACCCGCGCCCATCCGCTGGCGATCAACAAGCCGCTCTTCCCCTGGCTGAAGGCGCTCTACACCGTCTGGGGGCGGATCACCCCGGAGGCGTTCCGGCTCGCCACGCGGGTCGCCTTCACCGAGTTGCTGCTCTCGGGCTGCACCACGGCGGGCGACCACCACTACCTGTTCCCGAAGGGCCTGGACGAAGCGATGGACATCCAGGTCGCGGAGGCGCGGAGCCTCGGGATCCGGGCCGCGATCACCCGCGGCTCCATGAGCCTGTCCGACCGGGAGGGCGGGCTGCCGCCCGAGAGCCTGACCCAGGACGACGACACGATCCTCGCCGATTGCGAGCGGGTGCTGAACCTGTTCCACGACCCCGCTCCCGGCGCGATGGTGCAGGTCGCGCTCGCCCCCTGCTCGCCCTTCGCGGTGACCGAGCGCCTGATGCGCGAGAGCGCGGCGCTCGCGGCCCGGCACGGGTGCCGGCTCCACACCCATCTCGGCGAGACGCTGGACGAGGACGCCTATTGCCAGCAGATGTTCGGCTGCCGCCCGGTGGAGTACCTGGAGGAGGTCGGCTGGCTGAGCGACCGGGTCTGGCTCGCCCACGGCATCCACTTCACCGATGCCGAGGTCGCGCGGCTCGGCAAGGCCGGCGTGGGCGTCTGCCACTGCCCGACCTCGAACATGACCCTGGCGTCGGGCCGCTGCCGCACCTGCGAACTGGAGGCGGCGGGCTCGCCCGTCGGCCTCGGGGTCGACGGCTCGGCCTCGAACGACAGCTCGAACCTGATGGAGGGCGTGCGCCACGCCCTGATGATCAACCGGCTGACCTACGGGGCCGAGGCGGTGACGCACCGGGACGCGCTCCGCTGGGCGACCGAGGGCTCTGCCGCCTGCCTCGGCCGCGCCGACATCGGCCGGATCGCCCCGGGCCGCGAGGCCGACCTCGCGCTGTTCACCCTGGACGAGCTGCGCTTCTCCGGCGCCCACGACCCGCTGGCGGCGCTGGTCCTGTGCGGCGCCACCCGGGCCGACCGGGTGATGGTCGCGGGTCGGTGGCGGGTGATCGACGGGCAGCCGCTCGGGGTCGACACGGGGCTCCTGCGCGAGGCGCATTCGCGGCTGGCGGTGGACTTGTTCGGGGCGGTGTAGAGGGCGAGCCCTGACCCGACCCGCTCCGTCATCGCGAGCGGCCCACTTCGCGCTGCCTCCGCCGAACTGACGAGGCGACCCGCGGTGGACATCGTCCCGTCCGCGCCGGCCCGCGCGTCCGTCACGCCTGAACGGCGGGGCTCGTCCCTGGGCGAGCCCCGCGCGCGACCCTCAGAACAGCCCGTCGATCTGGCCGTTGGCGTCGAGCCGGATCGTGTCGGCGGCGGGCACCCGCGGCAGGCCCGGCATGGTCATGATCTCCCCGCAGATCGCCACCACGAAGCCGGCGCCGGCCGAGAGCCGGACGTCGCGCACGCCGACGATGTGGCCCTCGGGGGCGCCCATCAGGGTCGGGTCGGTGGAGAACGAGTACTGGGTCTTGGCCATGCAGATCGGCAGGTGGCCGTAGCCGTCCTTCTCGAAGGTGGCGAGCTTGCCGGCGGCCTTCGTCTCGATCTGGATGTCGGCGGCCCCGTAGAGCTTGGTGGCGATCGCCCGGATCTTGTCGGTGAGGCGGCTCTCGGTCTCGTAGGCGTGGCGGATCGGCGCCGGCTCGGCTTGGCTGAGCTTGACCACCGCGCGGGCGAGCTCCTCGGCCCCGGCGCCGCCCTCGGCCCAGTGGCGGCAGGTGATCGCCTCGACGTCGAGGCGCTCGCGGCACAGCTCCTTGAGCCTGGCGTGCTCGGCGTCGGTGTCGGCGTGGAAGTGGTTGACGCCGACCACCACCGGCAGGCCGAAACCGCGCAGGTTGGTCACGTGCCGGGCGAGGTTGGCGAAGCCCTTCTCCAGGGCGTCGATGTTCTCGGCCCCGAGGTTCTTCTTGTCGACGCCGCCGTGCATCTTGAGGGCGCGGATCGTCGCCACCACCACCACCGCCGAGGGGGTCAGGCCCGCCTGCCGGCACTTGATGTCGAGGAACTTCTCGGCGCCGAGATCGGCGCCGAAGCCGGCCTCCGTCACCGTGTAGTCGGCGAGCCGCAGGCCGGCGCGGGTGGCGATCACCGAGTTGCAGCCGTGGGCGATGTTGGCGAAGGGGCCGCCGTGGATCAGCGCCGGGTTGCCCTCGAGCGTCTGCACGAGGTTCGGCTGCAGGGCGTCCTTGAGCAGCACCGTCATGGCGCCGGTGGCCTTCACGTCCTTGAGGGTCACGAGCTTGCGGTCGCGGGTCTCGGCGATGACGATCCGGCCGAGGCGCTCCTCCAGGTCGGCGAGGTCCTTGGCGAGGCAGAACACCGCCATCACCTCGGAGGCCACCGTGATGTCGAACCCGTCCTCGCGGGGGAAGCCGTTGGCGACGCCGCCCAGCGACTGGGTGATCTGGCGGAGCGCCCGGTCGTTCATGTCGACGACGCGGCGCCAGTGGATGCGGCGGACGTCGATGTTGAGCTCGTTCGCCCAGTAGACGTGGTTGTCGATCAGCGCGGCCGCGAGGCTGTGGGCCGACGTGATGGCGTGGAAGTCGCCGGTGAAGTGCAGGTTGATCTGCTCCATCGGCACGACCTGCGCCTTGCCGCCGCCGGCCGCGCCCCCCTTCATGCCGAAGCACGGCCCGAGCGAGGGCTCGCGCAGGCAGATCATGGTCTTCTCGCCGATGCGGTTCAGGGCGTCGCCCAGGCCCACCGTGGTGGTGGTCTTGCCCTCGCCGGCCGGCGTCGGGGAAATCGCGGTGACCAGCACGAGCTTGCCGGGCTTCCGGCTCTCCAGCCCGGCGATGTAGCCGTGGTCGATCTTGGCGATGTGCTTGCCGTAATTGTGGAGCGCGTCATCCGGGATGCCGAGCGTCTCGGCGACCTGCGCGATCGGCTTCAGGGTCGCGGCGCGGGCGATCTCGATGTCTGACGGCATAGGCCTTCCTCCCTGACTCGCGGGCCGGTGCCCGCCGCCGGCTCTTGCCGTGCGAATGTCCTGCCGTGCGGGCTGCAGCGCGGCCGCCCGCGAACGGCTGCGCACTGTGCGTCAAACCGCTCGGAAATGCGCGTCGATTTTTATGAGGTGGCCGACAAAATACTCTTGTCGATCCGGAGAGAGTCGTCGCCGCGGCGCCGACCGCATCGCGCCCTCTCCAGCAGAGCTCAGTCCGCGGCGGCTAGGTCGCCCAGTCCCGCTCCGTGTGCGGACCCATCGCGACCGCGTCATCCCGGGGCCGCGCAGCGGAGCCCGGAACGACGACGTGGATCCCCGGTCGTCGATCTTCAGCACCGGGGTGAAGGTTCTGCAGCGTGTATCCCTGGACCCGCGGAGGGGAGGAGCGGCCCGGGACCCCGTCAGCCCCCCGACTTCTTGGCCTTGTCGGCGGCGCCCGGCGCCTCGTGCGGCTGCGGCGCGCCCTTCGGGAGTTCCGGGTTCTCGGCGTTGTGCGGGGCCGCCACCGGGGCCGGCACGGTCTCGGCGGTGGCGGTCGGCTTCTCGATGTCGGGCAGGCCGTCCTTCAGCTTCGCGTTGATCTGCGCGAGGTCGTCCGGCTCGGGGTTCAGGTCCTTGGCGTGCTGCCACTGGAACTTGCCCTCGAGGCGCCGGCCCGAGCGCCAGTAGGCGTCGCCGAGGTGGTCGTTGATGGTCGGATCGCCGGGCTTCAGCTCGACCGCCTTCTCCAGCTCGCGCACCGCGTCGTCCCAGCGGCCGAGGCGGTAATAGGCCCAGCCGAGACTGTCGACGATCATGCCGTCCCGGGGACTCGCGTCGGCGGCCTGCTGCAGCAGCTTGAACGCCTCGTCGATGTTGGTGTTCTGATCGACCCAGGAATAGCCGAGATAGTTCATCACCTGCGCCTTGGCGGCCGGCTGGTTGGCCGGCACCAGGGACAGGGCCTTCTTCAGGTCGGCCTCGGCCTTCGGCCACTGCTTGGCGCGCTCGTAGGCGGTGCCGCGGAAATAGTAGGTCGTCCAGTAACTGGCCTGCGGCCGGTCGCCGATCAGGCCGATGGCGCGGGTGTAGGTGGCCGCCGCCTCCTCGTACTTCTTGCGGGCGCGCTGCACGTTGCCCAGCGCCGTGATGACGTCGATGTCGTCCGGGTGCGCCTTCATGGCCGCGTCGAGATGGGCCAGGGCCTCGTCGCCCTTGCCCATCTGCTCCAGGTTCAGGCCGATCTGGATGTCGGCGTTGAGCTTGAGCGGGGAATTGGCCGGGATCTGCGCGTAGGCCTCGTTGGCGCGCTCGGGCTGCTTCATCCGGTCGAGCGTGTCGGCCAGCGTCAGCCGGGCGAGCGCGTGGTCGGGGGCGAGGTAGAGGGCCAGCCGCAGGTAGATCACGGCGGGCAGCTCGTCGCCCTGGGTCGAGCCGGCGGAGCCGAGCCCGTACAGCACCTCGGCGGCGCCCTCCTGGGCGGTGCCGATCAGCCGCGTGAGCGGCTTGCCCTCCTTCAGCTTCTCGAGGGCGTCGCGCACCAGCGGGTGGCGCGGCGAGAGCTGGTCGAAGTCGGAATAGGCCTGGATCGCCAGGTCGGTGCGGCCGAGGCTGGCCTCCATCCGGGCGTAGGCGTCGACGATCCGCAGGGTGTTGTGGTCGGCGTCGTAGGCGGCCTTGAGGCGGCGCTCGGCCTCGGCGTTGTCGCCGGTCACCGACGCGATCAGGCCGGCATGGTAGTCCCGGAAGGTGTTGTAGTAGCGCTCGCCCCGGAGCTTGTTGACCGTCTCCAGCGCCTTCTTGCCGTCGCCGGCGCCCGCGTAGGACCAGGCGGTCAGCAGCGTCGCGGTGAGGTCGGTGGCCGCCCCGCGGCCGCTGCGCGCGAAGTTCTGGCGGGCGGCGGCCCACTGGCCGGCCTTGATCTGGCGCACCCCGAGGGAGAGGTTGGCGAGCCCGTTGGTCGGATCGCGGGCGATCAGCTTCTCGGCGGTGCGGAACGCGTCCGGCAGGGCGCCGTCGGCCAGCAGCGAGATGAAGGCGCGCTCGACCAGCTCGGCGTTGCGCGGGTCGGCCTTGACCGCCTCGCGGTAGAAGGTCGCCGCCGCCGCCGTGTCCCGGGACGCGCCCGCGATGTAGGCGGAGAGGAAGTTGCCCTCCAGCGAGTCCGCGGGCTCGTAATCGAGCACCGGGGTCGATTCCTTCGGCTGCGCGGCGAGCACGGTCTGCGGGAGCCCGGCGGCGAGCAGCAGGGCGAGCGCCGAAACGCTCCGGCGGGCGCGTGTCATCATCATGAACCGATCGCGGCTCCTGGGCGCCGGCCCGTCGGGGGCCGGGCGCGAGAATGGCGGGGCATCCCCGAAAAAACGCTGGGGACACTGAACCCATCCCGCCAGCCCCGCAAGGCGAAAGGATGGCGCGGGGGCGGATGCCCGGGTCGTCCGCCTTCCCGTCCTCGGCTCCTCGGCCGAGGGCGGCCCTCACATGTTCGGGTAGTTCGGCCCGCCCGGCCCCTCCGGCGTCACCCAGTCGATGTTCTGGTTCGGATCCTTGATGTCGCAGGTCTTGCAGTGGACGCAGTTCTGGGCGTTGATCTGGTAGCGCACGCCGTCGCTGGCGGACGCGTCCTCCACCCACTCGTAGACGCCCGCCGGGCAGTAGCGCCCCGAGGGTCCGCCGTAGACGTCGTGCTCGGAGCGCTTCTGCAGCTCCAGGTCGCGGACCTTGAGGTGGGGCGGCTGGTCCTCCTCGTGGTTGGTGTTCGACAGGTAGACCGAGGAGAGCCGGTCGAAGGTCAGCTTGCCGTCGGGCTTCGGGTAGACGATCGGCGTCACCTCGGAGAGCGGCTTGAGGCAGGCGTGATCCGGCTTGCCGTGCTTGAGCGTGCCGAACGGCGAGGCGCCCAGGATGCTGGTCGCCCACATGTCGATGCCGCCGAGGCCGACGCCGACAAGCGTGCCGTAGCGCGACCAGAGCGGCTTGACGTTGCGCACCGCCTTCAGGTCCTGCCCGATCGGGCTGTCGCGCCAGCCGGCCTCGTAGGCGGTGAGCTCGTCCCCGGCGCGGCCCGCCTTCAGGGCGTCCGCGATGGCGTCGGCCGCCTGCATGCCCGAGAGGATCGCGTTGTGCGAGCCCTTGATCCGCGGCACGTTCACGAAGCCCGCCGAGCAGCCGACCAGGCAGCCGCCGGGGAAGACCAGCTTCGGCACCGACTGCCAGCCGCCCTCCATGATGGCGCGCGCGCCGTAGCCGATGCGCTTGGCGCCCTCGAAGGTCTCGGCGATCAGCGGGTGGGTCTTGAACCGCTGGAACTCCTCGAACGGCGACAGGGTCGGGTTCTCGTAGTTCAGGTGCGTGACGAAGCCGACCGAGAGCAGGTTGTCGTCGAAATGGTAGAGCCAGGAGCCGCCGCCGGCCCTGTTGGGCAGCGGCCAGCCCATCGTGTGGCGCACCAGCCCCGGCTCGAACTTGCCGGGCGCGAGCTGCCAGAGCTCCTTCACGCCGAGCCCGTACTTGAACACGTCGCTGTGCCGGTTGAGCTCGAAGCGCCGGATCAGGCCCTTGGTCAGGTTGCCCCGGGCGCCCTCACCGAACACCGTGTACTTGGCGCGCAGCTCCATGCCGCGGGTGTAGTCCGCGCGCGGCTCGCCGGACTTGCCGATGCCGAGGTCGCCCGTGGCGACCCCAGCCACGGCGCCGTTCTCGTCGAACAGCACCTCGGAGGCCGGGAAGCCCGGATAGATCTCGACGCCGAGCGCCTCGGCCTGGACCCCGAGATACTTGCAGACGTTCGACAGCGAGCCGACGAAATTGCCGTGGTTCGACATGAGCTTGGGGAAGAACACGTTCGGCAGGGTGATGCCGCTGTTCTTGGTGAGCATCATGAACTCGTCGCGCTGCACCTCCGTCTTGAGCGGCCGCTCCGGGTCCTGGCGCCACTCCGGCAGGAGCCGGTCGAGGCCGATCGGGTCGATCACCGCCCCCGACAGGATGTGGGCGCCGACCTCCGAGCCCTTCTCGACGACGACGACCGAGATCTCCTCGCCGATCTCGGCGGCGCGCTGCTTCAGGCGGATCGCGGTGGCGAGGCCGGCCGGGCCGGCGCCCACCACGACCACGTCGAAATCCATGCTCTCGCGTTCGGGCAGCGCCATTCTCGCCTCTCCTTTTCTTCTTCCCGCGCCCGATTTGTCGACGGGCCGGCATCCCTGCTGCCGTCTCAAGCGATTCCAAGCTAGAAAGGCAAGTTGCCGACGCCCAGACTTAAGGCAAAGTTCCCTTTGCCGCACGGGCGGCGGCCCCGCCGCCGGGAGCGCCGCCGGGAGCGCCGCCCGGGGCGCGCCGTTCCGTCACGCAAGTCTCTGCGCGGGAGCGGGTTTTCCGACGTTGTCCACAGGCCTCGGCCACCCCACATACTTGTCCACATGCCGAGCCCCTCCGACGCGCAAGCCGACCTGATCGCCTATCTCGACTTCCACGTGGAGGCCGGCGCCGACGCGGTGCTCGACGAGCGCCCGCACGACCGCTTCACCGAGGCGGACGCGCCCGCGCCGACCTTCGGCCGCGCCGCCAGCGCCCAGCCCGACGAGGCCGCGAGCGACGCCCGCGCCCGGGCGCGACAGGCCAAGAGCCTGGACGAGCTCGAGCGGATCCTGGCCGAGTTCGACGCCTGCCCGCTGCGCTTCACCGCCAAGAACCTCGTCTTCGCCGACGGCAATCCCGAGGCGCGGGTGATGTTTCTCGGCGAGGCGCCCGGCGCCGACGAGGATCGGATCGGCAAGCCCTTCATGGGCCGCTCGGGCCAGCTCCTCGACAAGATGATGAAGGCGGTCGGGCTCGACCGGACGAGCGCCTATATCGGCAACATCGTGCCCTGGCGGCCACCGGGCAACCGCAACCCGACCCCGCAGGAGGTGGCGGTGTGCCGGCCGTTCGTGGAGCGCCAGATCGAGCTCGTCGATCCGGACATTATCGTCTGCCTCGGCGCGCCCGCGACCCAGACGCTGACCGGCACCAAGGACGGCATCCTGCGGACCCGCGGCCGCCTCTTCCCGTACAAGTTGCCGAACCGCGAGGTGAAGCTGCTCGCCACCCTCCACCCGGCCTTCCTGCTGCGTCAGCCGGTCCAGAAGCGCCTCGCGTGGCGCGATTTCCGGTCCCTGCGCGCCCTGCTCGACGGGAAAGCTTGACCGCGAGCTTGACCGGAGTGACGGAACCGGCTCTCCCCTCCCGCCATTAGAGCTTCGTTCCCGCTGCCGGTGCCCCGGCGGCCGGACACGACGACGCACAGCAAACCGTGGGCTGCCCGGGGCGGCCGGCGCAGCATCGATGGCGGGACCCAACCATGCGCTGGGAAGATCTACGCAGCTCGGACAACGTCGAGGATCGGCGCGGTGAAGGCGGCGGCGGGGGCGGCATGGGCTTTCCCGGCGGCGGTGCCGGCGGGCTCGGCATCGGCACCATCGTGGTGCTGCTGATCGTCAGCTACTTCACGGGCATCAACCCGGCGATCCTGATCGGCGGCGCCGAGCGGATCGGCGGCGGCCGCGGCCAGCAGGAGCAGCCCGCCGACCCGCAGACCCAGGCCAAGCGCCGCCAGGCGCCGACCGACGAGAGCGGGCGCTTCGCCTCGAAGATCCTGGGCAACACCGAGGACGTGTGGAGCCAGATCCTGCCGCAGCAGACCGGCAAGCAGTACACGCCGACGACGCTGGTGCTCTACACCGGCGGCACCCGCTCCGGCTGCGGCTCGGCCCAGGCCGCGATGGGCCCGTTCTACTGCCCGCTCGACAAGAAGGTCTATCTCGACACGGGCTTCTTCAAGGAGATGGCCTCGAAGTTCGGCGTGAAGGGCGATTTCGCCTACGCCTACGTGATCGCCCACGAGGTAGGCCACCACGTCCAGGACGTGCTCGGCATCCTCGGCAAGGTCCAGGCCCGCCAGCAGCAGGCCTCCAGCAAGACCGAGGCGAACGCCCTCTCGGTGCGGATCGAGCTGATGGCCGACTGCCTCGCCGGCGTGTGGGCCAAGAACTCCAACGACAAGTACGCCGAGCTGGATCAGGGCGACATCGACGAGGCGCTCAACGCCGCCGCGCAGATCGGCGACGACGCGCTCCAGCAGCGCTCGCGGGGCTACGTGGTGCCGGATTCCTTCACCCACGGCTCCTCGGCGCAGCGCCAGCGCTGGTTCATGGCCGGCTACAAGAGCGGCCAGACCAAGGCCTGCGACACGTTCCGGACGGCCAACAACTGAGGGCGGATCGCGGTTTCACGCGCTGACCCCGTCATCGCGCGGAGCGAAGCGACCCGAGGGCGGCGCGACACTGGATTGCTCTGTTGCGCGCCCCTTGAGGGGGATGGAGCTTCCCATTCCTGCTCCGCCCCCTCACTCAGCGAAGGTCGCGACGGCGTGTCTTGCGGTGGCGGCGAGAGGGCGCGGTGCTCAATCTGAGGACCCTCGTCGTGGGCCGGCCTGCCGTGGGAGCCTTGCAGGTTGACACTTCGGTCCAGCAACACCGGTTCAAGCTTGAGCGCGGGTCCCCTCTCCCGCGCGGGTGAGGGGGCTCGTCGCGCCTGATCGCAGATCCGGCTGGAGCCCGTCCGACCGCGGCAGGTCAGCCCTTGCTCAACCGCCTCGCGTTGGCCTGGACCTTCCGCCGGTAGCTGCGGATCACCTTGCCGTTCGAGGCGCCGGCGGCCAGCATGAGCGCCGCCTCGCCGGCGGCCAGCATCTTCTCGGTTACCATGAGCTGCGCCTCGGCCTGGGCCGCGGGGCCGCCGAGGGCGAACATCGCCATGCGCTGCGCGATGACGCCCTGCGCCTCCAGCCCCAGCATGGCCATGTCCATGCCCGTCATCCACCAACCGAACAGCATCGCGATCCTCTTGTTGCCTGTGGCAACGGCCGAGCCTGATCCTGGGTCCCGGGATGCGCCCAGGTCTGCGCCGGACGCAAGCGTTATCCCGCACTGCGGCAGCCCGCCTTTGCGCCGCGTCGGCCGATGCCGTAAGCGCCCGGGATACTCCCGGACACCTTCCGGACAGCGACCTCCCGGACAGCGCCCGCCGCCATGATACGCCTGGACAAGATCACCAAGCAGAACGGGCGGCAGCTCGTCTTCATCGAGGCCTCGGCCGCGCTTCAGCGCGGCGAGAAGGTCGGGCTGGTCGGACCGAACGGGGCCGGCAAGACCACCCTGTTCCGGATGATCATCGGCCAGGAGCAGCCCGACGAGGGGCAGGTCGCGGCCGACCGGGGCATCACCATCGGCTATTTCAGCCAGGATGTCGGCGAGATGTCGGGCCGCAGCGTCGTCACCGAGGTGATGGACGGGGCCGGTCCCGTGAGCGCGGTGGCGGCCGAGCTCGCCGAGCTCGGCGCCGCGCTCGCCGACCCGGACCGGGCCGACGAGATGGACGCCCTGGTCGAGCGCTACGGCGAGGTCCAGGCCCGGTTCGAGGAGCTCGACGGCTACGCCCTGGAGGGCCGGGCCCGCGAGGTGCTCGACGGCCTCAGCTTCAGCCAGGAGATGATGGACGGCGATGTCGGCGCCCTCTCGGGCGGCTGGAAGATGCGCGTGGCGCTCGCCCGCATCCTGCTGATGCGCCCGGACGTGATGCTCCTCGACGAGCCGTCGAACCACCTCGACCTCGAGAGCCTGATCTGGCTCGAATCGTTCCTGAAGGCCTATGACGGCGCCCTGCTGATGACCTCGCACGACCGCGAGTTCATGAACCGCATCGTCACCAAGGTGATCGAGATCGATGCCGGCGCGCTCACCACCTACTCGGGCGACTACGCCTTCTACGAGGGGCAGCGGAAGCTGAACGAGGCGCAGCAGCAGGCGCAGTTCGAGCGCCAGCAGGCCATGCTCGCCAAGGAGATCGCCTTCATCGAGCGCTTCAAGGCCCGGGCCTCGCACGCCGCCCAGGTGCAGAGCCGGGTGAAGAAGCTCGACAAGATCGAGCGCGTGGAGCCGCCCCGGCGGCGGCAATCGGTGGCCTTCGAGTTCCAGCCGGCGCCCCGCTCCGGCGACGACGTCGTGATGCTGAAAGGCGTGCACAAGCGCTACGGCAGCCGCACGATCTACGAGGGGCTCGACTTCTCGGTGCGGCGCCGGGAGCGCTGGTGCGTGATGGGCATCAACGGCGCCGGCAAGTCGACGCTCCTGAAGCTCGTGACCGGCACCACCGCGCCCGACGACGGCTCGGTCACGGTCGGCGGCAGCGTCAAGCTCGGCTACTTCGCCCAGCACGCCATGGACCTGCTCGACGGCGACCGCACCGTGTTCCAGACCCTGGAGGATTCCTTCCCGCAGGCCGGCCAGGGCTCGCTGCGGGCGCTGGCCGGCTGCTTCGGCTTCTCGGGGGACGACGTCGAGAAGCGCTGCCGGGTGCTCTCGGGCGGCGAGAAGGCGCGGCTGGTCATGGCGCTGATGCTCTACGACCCGCCGAATTTCCTGGTGCTCGACGAGCCGACCAACCACCTCGACATGGGCACCAAGGAGATGCTGATCGAGGCGCTGGCCAATTACGAGGGCACGATGCTGTTCGTGTCCCACGACCGGCACTTCCTGGCCGCTCTCTCGAACCGGGTGCTCGAAGTCACGCCCGAGGGGATCCACCAGTACGGCGGCGGCTACACCGAGTACGTGGCCCGCACCGGCCAGGAGGCGCCCGGCCTGCGGAGCTGAGGGGCCACGCCGTCATCGCGCGCCGCGAAGCGGCCCAGGGTAGCGCGACCTGGATCAGCGTGGCACTGCTGGATTGCTTCGCTGCGCTCACACGGACGGCGGAGGGTTTCGACCGGAAGCCCTGCGACCGGCGCGCCGCTATCTCCCCGGGATGCCCCGCGCTAGGCTGCGCCGAAACGGCCCGGGTGAGACGCCGTGCGACGCCTGCTGAAGTTTCTCCACACGATGGGATCCGCGGGGCTGCTGGGGGCCATGGCCTCCCTGGTCGTCCTGCTGAGCCTGTCGCCGGCGCCGTCCGCCCTGGCGGGCTACGCGGCGACGCGGGGCGCGATGGGCGCCGTCGCCACCTGGATCTTCCTGCCCGCCCTGGCGGTGACGCTGATGTCGGGCCTGCTGGCCATGGCGCTGAACCGCGCCTTCCTCAATGCCGGATGGGCGTGGGTGAAGCTCGCCACCGGAGTCCTCATGTTCGAGGGCGGCCTGGTCTACGTCCAGGGCCCGATGAAGCAGGAGGCGGAGCGGAGCGCCCGCGCGCTGGCGGGCCTCGTCGATCCCGCGGTGCTGACCGTCTCGCTGACCGGCGAGCGCGGCACCCTCTGGGTCCTTCTGGCGGTCGCGACCGCAAATGTCGCGCTCGGGATCTGGCGGCCGCGGATCCTGCGGATCCCGCAGTAGCGCCGCGCCGGGACGACCGCGCAGCCGACGGCCCCCGGCCGGTCCGGCGCGCGCGCCAATTATTTGCCAGCTAGCAATCTACTTTCCGATACAGAACCCGCTGAATAGCCGGTCGAGAACGTCCTCGACGCCGACATGGCCCGCGACCGCGCCCAGCGCCCGGACCGCGAGACGCAGATCCTCCGCGGCCAGTTCCGGCAGGCCGTGGGGGCTCGCGGAGAGGCGGTCGAGATGAGTCACGCAGGCCTCGAGCGCGGCCCTGTGCCGGGCGCGGGTGATCAGGGCGTCGCCGGTGCCGAGGCCGGCCTCGGCCGCGGCCCGGATAGCGTCGAGCAGGGCGCCCATGCCGGCCCCGGTGCGGGCGGAGACTGTCACCGTCGCGGGGGTTTCCTCAATCCCTGAGCCGGCAAACAGATCGGCCTTCGTGCGGACGGTCAGGACCGGGCTGCGGCTCGGCCCGAGATCCGGGACCGTGCCGTCGGGCGGCACGAGGACGATCACGAGATCGGCGGTGTCGATCCGCGCCCGCGTCCGCACGATGCCCTCGGCCTCGACCGGCTCCGCGGTGTCGCGGAGCCCGGCCGTGTCGACCAGGAGGACGGGCAGGCCGTCGAGGTCGAGCCGCACCTCGATGGCGTCGCGGGTCGTGCCCGGGCTGTCCGACACGATGGCCACATCGCGCCGGCTCAGAGCGTTCAGCAGGGTCGATTTCCCGCTGTTGGGCACCCCCGCCAGCACCACGGTGAATCCCTCGCGCAGGCGCTCGCCGCGGTGACCGTCGCGCAGCGTCGCGGCGATCGCGTCCCGCAGGCGCGCCGCGCGGTCGAACAGCGCGGCGTCGAGCCCGACATCGTCCACGTCCCCCTCGTCGGAGAAGTCCAGCGCGGCCTCCGCGGCGGCGAGGCAGTCGATCGCCTCCGTGCGCCAAGCGGCCACCTGCCGGCTGAGCACGCCGTCGAGCTGGCGCAGGGCCTGACGGCGCTGGCCCTCGGTCTCGGCGTCGATCAGGTCGGCGACGGCCTCCGCCTCGGCGAGATCCATCCGGCCGTTGAGAACGGCGCGCCGCGTGAAGGCACCGGGCTCGGCCGCCCGGCACCCTGGCAGGCGGGCGAGGGTTGCGAGCACGCGCATCCGCACCGCCGCACCGCCGTGCAGGTGCAGCTCGACCATATCCTCGCCGCTGTAGGTGTCCGGCCCGGGAAACCAAGCGACCAGGGCCCGGTCGAGTTCGGTCCCGTCGGCCGGGTCTCTGAGGCTCCGCAGCGACAGGCGGCGCGGGGCCGGCAGGTGTCCGGCCAGGGTGACGAGCGCGTCGCGCGCGCCCGGACCGCTGATGCGGATCACCGCGACGGCGGCCCGGCCGAAACCGCTGGCCGGCGCGAAGAGGGTGTCGGTCTCGGTCATGGTCCCACAGGGCCGCGCGGCGGGGCGGAGTTTCACGTGAAACAGGCGCGGCCGCTCTATACCATCTCGGCGTTGCGGTGCCGCACCCGAATGCGGGGTCGCGATCTCGAATCGGAATGCGCCATGATCGTCTGGACCCGCCGCGCCGTCGGCCTCGGCCTGCTCGCCGCTCCCTTCGCCCGCCCGGCGCGCGCCGCGGAGGCCGAGCCGGACTGGGCCGCCATTGAGCGCCAGCTCGGCGGCCGCCTCGGGATCTCGGCCGCGACGGCGGACCGCGTCCTCGCCGCCCACCGCGCTGAGGAGCGCTTCCCGATGTGCAGCACCTTCAAGGTGCTGGCGGTCGCGGCGGTGCTGGCGCGGGTCGATGCCGGTCGCGAGACCCTCGACCGGATCCTCACCTACGGTCCCGGCGACCTCCTTGGCTACGCGCCGGTGACGCGGAAGACACTCGAGGCGGGCGCCGGAACCGGGCGGATGAGCGTCGCCGATCTCTGCGCGGCCACGCTGATCTGGAGCGACAACACCGCCGCCAACCTGCTCCTGGCGCCTCTCGGCGGACCCGAGGGGCTGACCGCGTGGCTGCGAAGCACGGGCGATCCGGTCACCCGTCTCGACCGAACCGAGCCGACCCTCAACACCGCCCTCCCCGGCGACCTTCGCGACACGACCACGCCGGGCGCGATGCGGGCGACCTTGGGCCGGATCCTCCTCGGCCCCGTCCTGTCGCCGGCCTCGCGCGGCCGGCTGGAGGCCTGGATGATCGCTTGCGAGACCGGCCGGAAGCGTCTGCGGGCCGGCCTGCCGCCGGACTGGATCGCGGGCGACAAGACCGGGAGCGGCGACAACGGCTCGGTCAACGACGTGGCGATCCTGCGGCCGCCGGGACATGCGCCGATCCTCGTGGCGGTCTACGTCACGGCGTCCACGGCCTCCGCCGAGACGTGCGCGGCGGCCTACGCGGAGATCGGCCGCCTCATCGCCGCGCGAGCCCATTCCGCCTGACCGGACGGACCATGAAGACGCCCTCCAAAACGACCCGCGCGACGCTCGCCCTCGACAAGGCCGCGATCCGCCACAGCCTCCACGTCTACGCGTACGATCCGGATGCCCCGCGCATCGGCCTCCAGGCCGCGGAGGCACTCGGGGTGGCGCCCGGACGCGTCCTGAAAACCCTCATGGCGGCGGTGGACGGCCGGGCGGTCTGCCTGCTCGTGGCCTCCGACAGGGAGGTGTCGATGAAGCGGGTCGCCGCGGCCTTCGCGGGCAAGGCGGCGGCCATGCTCAGACCCGCGGAGGCCGAGCGGCTGACCGGCTACCATGTCGGCGGGATCAGCCCCCTGGGGCAGAAGCGGCCCTTCCCGACGGCGATCGATGCCGGATCGCTGACCGACCCGGCGGCCGAGATCCACGTCAACGGCGGCGGCCGGGGATTGCAGATCCGTCTCACCGAGGGCGATCTCGTCGCCGTCCTGAAGGCCCTCGTCGTGCCGCTCACGTGATCCCGGGGTAATCATCCATTTACCCTGCCGTCGCACGGTACCGCCTACCGGCGGAGACGAAAGCGGCATGCGGGCGAGGACGCGCAGGGCGGTGACGGCGCTCGGATTGGTCCTGCTGCTCGCGGGATCGGCCCGGGCCGCCGACCTCGACATCCGCGGCGGCGCCGAGACGGGCGTGGGCGGCAGCCCCCGCTTCTTCCCGCGCAACGACGGCCTCGATCGTCGCCCGGTCTACGCGGCCCGGTCCCGTCCCGTGCCGGTGGGCTGCACGCCCCGGCGGGCGCCGGTGCCCACCAACGCGCCGGATGACCCGAGCTATGTCGGCTCCGAGTACGGCCTGGGGCATCCGAGCTTCTACGGCTTCACGCCGCCGCCCGGCGTGGACGACCCGTTCGGGCGCTCCCTCCTGCCCTACTGCCCCTGACGTCGGCCGGGACGGCGGGGCGGATCTCGAGCGCTGCCGGCGCGGGCCGGAACCGGGCTGCCGGATTCCACCGCTCCGCATCATGCTCTAGACCGGCCCTGCCCTCCCCCGGAGCCCGTCCCGTGCCTGAGCCGACCTTCCAGTCTTTCCGTGACCTCGCAGCCCTGCGCGGATGCGTGGCCGCGTGGCGCGCGGCGGGCGAGCGCGTCGTCCTGATCCCGACCATGGGTGCCCTGCACGACGGGCACCTCGCCCTCGTGGCCGAGGCGCGGCGGATCGGCCGCCGGGCCGTGGCCAGCATCTTCGTCAATCCGACCCAGTTCGGCCCGAGCGAGGATTTCTCCCGCTACCCGCGCGACCTGGACTCCGACCTCGCGCTGCTCGCGCAGGGCGGCGCGGACGCCGCGTGGACGCCCGGCGTCGAGACCATGTACCCGCCGGGCTTCGCCACCCGGATCGAGGTCGCGGGCCTGACCGACGGGCTGTGCGGGCCGTTCCGGCCCGGTCACTTCGCCGGCGTCGCCACGGTGGTGACCAAGCTGCTCAACCAAGTCCGTCCCGACGTCGCCCTGTTCGGCGAGAAGGACTTTCAGCAGCTGCGCGTGATCCAGCAGGCGGTGGCGGATCTCGACCTCCCGGTGGAGATCCGCGGGGTGCCGACCGTGCGCGAGCCAGACGGCCTCGCGCTGTCGTCGCGCAACCGCTACCTCTCGGCCGAGGAGCGCGCCGTCGCCCCGAAGCTCCAGGCCGTCCTGACCGAGATCGCGGCCGCCTCCCGCAACGGCACCCCCGTGGCCGGCCGGATCGCCGCCGGGCGGGCGGCGCTGGAAGCGGCGGGGTTCCGCGTCCAGTATCTCGCGGTCTGCGACGCCCGGACCCTGGTGCCGGTGGAGCGGGTGGACGGCCCGGCCCGCGTGCTCGTCGCCGCCTTCCTGGGTCGGACACGGCTGATCGACAATCGCGCCGTCTAGGCCGGGCGCGCACGGGCGCGGCGGGCGGCGCGCCCGGAGGCGCGTCGATCCCCCTCGCCCCTCACCCCGCCGACCGGCGGGAGCGTGGCCGCCCGGCCACGGCCCGCGAGGTTCTGGGGTTTCGCTGCGCCAAGTGACTGGCGCCGCACGGTCGACCTGTTCTCTGCTGGCACCGTGATCGGAACGCGCACCGCACCGGCCGTCCTGGCCGTGTCCCTCGCCCTGGCGGCCCCTGCCGGCGCCGGAGAGGACACGGTCGAGGGGATGGCCGGCCCTTACGGCGAGCGCCTGCGCTACGACGCGAAGGGGCTGACCCTCACATTCCCCGAGCCCGACGTGAAGCTCCAGATCGGCGGCCGGCTGCACATCGACGGCGGCGCGGCGGGTTTCAACCGACCGGATTTGCCCGAGGCCTTTCCCGACAACCTCGCGGTGCGCCGCGGCTGGATCGAGCCGACGCTCACCGTCGGCCGCGACTGGGTGATCGCCTTCCAGTACGATTTCGCCGACCCGATGCTGCCGATCAACGACGCGCTGGTCGCCTGGAAGGGGCTGCCGGACACGATCCTGACGCTCGGCAACATGAAGGAGCCCTTCAGCCTGGAATGGCTGCAGAGCAACAACGACACCCTGTTCGCCGAGCGCTCGGTGGCCAACGCCCTCGTGCCGGAGCGCCGCTTCGGCTTCGCGGCCGGACATCACGGGGAGAACTTGACCGCGGTGGCCGGCGTGTTCGGCAACGCCGCCAGCAGCGGCATCGACGGGGACGGCGTCGCGGTGGCGGCCCGCGCCACCCTGGCGCCGATCATGACCGTCGGCGAGACCCTGCATCTCGGCCTCGCCGGGGTCGTCCGCCGCCGGTCCCGGTCCGACGGGGCCTTCAGCTTCTCCAGCCCCGCGGGCGCCTTCCTGTTCGAGCGTCCCCTGGTGGATACCGGCGATCTCCCGGACGCCGCCGGCGTGTCGCGCCTCGGGGCCGAGCTGGCCTATCGCCGCGGCCCGTTCCTGGTGCAGGCGGAGTATATCAGGGCCGAGCTGCAGCCGTTCCGCACACCCGGCCAGCCCGGCGCCGCGCTCGGTTTCCAGGGGGGCTATGTCGAGGCGGCCCTGGTGCTCAACGGCGAGGGCCGGGCCTACGCGCTGGCGCCGCAGAGCGGCACCACCTACGCGACCTTCCAGGGTGTGGCCGTTCCGGAAGCGCAGCGGCTCTCCCGGGGCGGGATCGGCGTGTTCGAGGTGGCGGCGCGCTACAGCGCCGTCGACCTGGACGCCCGCGGCTTCCGCGGCGGCATGGAGCGGGACGTGACCCTCGGTCTGAGCTGGTATCCCGAGCCGAATCTCCGGCTGATCGGGAACGTCGTTCACGGACGGGTGCAGCCGGGAACGGCGCAATCCGAGACCCTGGGCACCCGCCCGTTCTCAGTCGACACGGTGATCGCGCGCCTGCAGATCTACTGGTGACGCGGCTCGGCGGACCGGCCGAAGCCCTCACACGGCCCGGCGCAGGACCGACCGGAACGGGCGCCGCTCGGGCTCCGGGGGCGGCGTCGGCTCCTCGGCGGCCTGGGTCGCCAGGACCTCCGCGCGCACCGGGCGCGGGGCCGCGAAGGCCGTCCCCTGCGCGAACGGCACGTCGAGGTCGATCAGGTCCGGGACGTCGGCCTCGTCGGCGACGCCCGTGGCGATGACGCGGATCCCGGCCCGGGCCAGGGCCGGTGCGGTGTCCTCGACGGCGATGTCCGCCAGGCTGCCGCGATGCGCGCCGGGCCGCAGCAGCATCTCCGCCGGCACCTTGACCTGCGCGATGCCGAGCGCCGCGAGTTCGGCCGCGTCGAAGCGCAGGTCGTCGGGGCGGTCGAGGCTGAACCCGACCCGGCCCTTGAGGGGCGCGAGCAGGCCCCGCTGGCCGCTATCGAGGCGGCGCCAGCTCTCCTGCGGCAGCGCGATGGTCAGGCCGGCCAGGGCCGGATCGTCGGCGGCCGTGCGGGCCAGCTCGCGCAGCAGGCCGGGCTCGAACAGCGACAGCGGCGACAGCCCGTAGGTCAGCAGGGTCTCGCTGCCGCGCCGGGCGAGGTGGCGCGCCACGATGGTGGCCCGCTGCAGCATCCGGCGGTCGAGTTCGGTGGTGCGGCCGTAGCGCTCCAGCACCGGGAGGAAGACCTCGGGCTCGGCCGGCGGCGCGCCGGGGCCGCCGATCCGCAGCCGGGCCAGCGCCTCGTAGGCCACGACCTTTCGCTGCGGCAGGGTGACGACCGGCTGCAGGTGGATCTCCAGGCCCTCCCCCTCGAAGGCCTCGATGATCGCGGCCTCGTCGGCGGGCGCGACCGCCGGCCGGGGCGGGATCGGCCGCGGGGGGATCGACCGCGCCGGGACGGACGGTGCCGGGTTCGGCGCGGGTTGGCGGTCCGCCGGAACCGGCTGCGGTCGGGGCGGGCTTCGCTCGATGGGGGCGGCCGGCTCCNGGCTCCGGCACGGGCGGCGGGGCCGGCTCGGGCTCGGGCGGGAGCCGGAGCGTCTCCGCGGCGCGGGCCGCGGGCCGGGCCTTGAGGCCCGCGATCTCGGAATCCTGGGCGCTCACCACCGTGGTGAGGTCACGGACGATCCCGCTGAGGAGGCCGAACTCGACGGTCAGCTCCTCGATCTGCGCCCGCAGCGCGGCCTCGGCGGTCTCGGGTCGCGGCTGGGCGGCCGGGGCGGCGGCGGCCGTCTCGACCTTGAGCAGGCGCCGGGACAGGAGATCGACCTCGCCGGACAGCTTCTCGCAGCGCGCCTTGAGGGTGGCGATACGGGTCAGGGCGAGACCGCCCGCCGCGGCGGCCACGGCACCGAGCGTCAGGGCGCTCCAGAGCGGCAGGAACACCGCGAGCGGCCCGAACACGACGAGCCCGAGAAGGCCGACCGTCAACAGCCCCGCGTACCGGCCAAGGACCGGGACCATCGTCTGAACACCTGCCAGGAACGCGCGCCGGCCGCCGGGGGACATCCCGAGCGAACCCCACCGGGCGCGAACCGAATCGCAGGATCATTGGCCGCGCGCACCCCGTCCGGCAAGGCTCAGGGACCCCGATGGTGCGCCGACGCCTGTTAATTCCGGGTGGTGTGACGCCGGCGCCCGCTGGAACGTTGCGGAATCATCACGGCGGCCCCGATTGCGGGGCGTTCCGGGGAGGGTTGCGCGGCTTGCGAATGCGGACGGGATGAAAAAGGATCATAAAGCGTGGCCATGACGTCCGTGCCCCCGCGTACTCCCCGACTTCGCGCCGTTCTCGGCGCCGGCGCCCTCCTCGCGACTTTCGGCACGACGGCGCCGCGGGCCGCGGATCTCGGCGCGGATCTTCCGCGCACCACACCGACCTTCGCGATGATCGATCCCAACACTTGGATCGTCACGCTGAGCGGCTCGATCCAAGCCGTGCCCCGTTATCCCGGCGCCAGCGACTACACGGCCGTCGGCTACCCCTCGATCGATATCCGCCGGGTGGGCGAGCCGCGCCGCTTCTCGACGCCGGATGACGGGTTCAGCCTGTCCCTGTTCGACACCGAATCCTTCCGGATCGGCCCGACCGCGCGCTTCGTGCCGGGGCGCTATTACGGCGACGACCGGCGCCACCTGTTCGGCTTCCGCGACGCGCGCTTCGCCGTCGAGCCGGGCGTGTTCGCCGAGTTCTACCCGGTCTCGTTCATCCGGACCCGCGTCGAGGCGCGTCAGGGCATCTACGGCCATCACGGCACCGTCGGCTCGGTGGCGGCCGACTACCTGATCCCGGCGGAGAAGTTCCTGTTCTCCATCGGACCGCGCTTCAACATCGGCGATGCCAGCTACGCCCGGAAGTATTTCGGCGTCTCCCCGATCGAGGCGGCGCTGAACGGGCGCGTCACCCCCTACGACCCGCGCAGCTTCTACTCGGCGGGCGTTCTCGGCGGCGTGACCTACACGCAGAGCGAGACCTGGGCCTACTCGGCCTATGCCGGCTACACCCGGATCCTGGGCGCTTCGGGCGACAGCCCGCTGGTGCGGCGGCCGTTCGGCAACCCGAACCAGTATCAGTTCGGCCTGCGGATCGACTACGCCTTCCGCATGCCGGCACTGTTCTGAGCCGCGCCCCGGCTTGCGCCGGCCCCACCGGCCCCCGACATTCGGGCGACACGCGATGGAGGCCCGGATGGATGAGACGCGCGCCGACCTGCTGATGCGGGTCGAAGGCATGACCTGCGACGGTTGCGCCGCCGCGGTGACGCGCACGGTGCGGCGGATCGATCCCGCGGCCGACGTGCAGGTCGACCGGGACGCGGCGCGCGTGGCGATCCGCACCGCCGCGCAGGCGCTGACCATCGCCGAGGCCCTGACCAAGGCCGGCTACACCGCGACGGCCATGACCGGCTGAGACCGGCCCGGCGTTCCGGATTCGCGCGCTGTCAGGGCCGCGGCGGCCGGAGCGCCCCACCGTCTGGGTGACGCTGCCGCGCGGGCAGGCGCGGGGCGCGCCGGCCGAGGCTGCTCCGGGGCCGGGTTGCCGTCCCCGAGGGAGCGCTCTCAGGAGCGGCTCAGGAACATCCCGGTCAGGAGCAGGGCGAAGCCCGCGAGGCCGAACAGGCCCTCCTTGCGCTGGGTGTGGTCGAGGAAATGGGCGGCGGCGCCGGCCGCGCAACAGGCGGCGCCCAGGCCGATTGTCAGCGACGACATCTCGAGTCTCCTCTTCGCGCGTCGCTCCGCGGCGCGGCGAAAACAGTTCCCCTCGTGGGCCTGTCGGACGGCTCTGTCCGGTCAGGATCGCGTCACGGCGCGAGATTCGCACGGTCCGGAGAGACTGGCAAGGATGACGGCCAAGTCCTCGCCCAGCCTCCGCAAGAAACCCGCGCGGGAATACCAGATCTTCTCGCCGCGCGGGCAGTGAATACAGCATCCAGATTGTCCTGCCGGGCGGCGACGCGGGCGGGATACCGTTCCGGCCGGACGAGGGCGAGGACGCGTTGACCGCCGCGCCCGCGCGCGCTTAGACCTCCCGGCAGATCCGCCGGTCCCCCGCGCCCAGCGCCGGGGTCGGCGCGTACGCGCCCGCCGCACCCGCGGCGGGACGTCTGCGAAAGGCTGCTCGGTACCCGATGCTCACCCCCTCCTCCGTCCGGTTCGACGTCGCGGTCGTCGGCGGCGGCCATGCCGGCGTCGAGGCTGCCGCGGCGGCGGCGCGCTGCGGCGCCCGCACCGCGCTGGTCACCCACGATCCGGCGACCATCGGGGCGATGTCCTGCAACCCGGCCATCGGCGGCCTCGGCAAGGGCCACCTCGTCCGCGAGGTCGATGCCCTGGACGGGCTGATGGGCCGGGTCGCCGATGCGGCCGGCATCCAGTTCCGCCTGCTCAACCGCCGCAAGGGGCCGGCGGTGCGCGGTCCCCGGACCCAGGCCGACCGCAAGCTCTACGCGGCGGCCATGCAGGCAGCCGTGGCCGAGACCGAGGGGCTGACGGTCGTCGCGGGCGCCTGCGAGGATCTGGCCTTCGACGCGGACGGCCGGCTCAGCGGCCTCGTCCTGGCGGACGGGCGCACCCTCGCCTGCGCCGCGGTGGTGCTGACCACCGGCACCTTCCTGCGCGGCCTGATCCATATCGGCGAGCGGCAGATCCCGGCGGGCCGCGTGGGCGAGGCGCCGGCGATCGGGCTGGCGCGGACCCTCGACCGGCTCGGCCTCCGCCTCGGGCGCCTGAAGACCGGCACGCCGCCGCGCCTCGACGGGCGGACCATCGACTGGGCCGGCCTGGAGATGCAGGAGGCCGACCCCGAGCCGGTGCCGTTCTCGACGCTGACCGAGCGGATCACGACGCCGCAGATCCGCTGCGGCATCACCCGGACCACCCAGGCCGTCCACGACCTGATCCGCGCCAACCTGCACCGCTCGCCGATGTATTCCGGCGGCATCGCCAGCCGGGGTCCGCGCTACTGCCCGTCGATCGAGGACAAGGTCGTGCGCTTCGGCGACCGGGAGGGGCACCAGATCTTCCTGGAGCCCGAGGGTCTCGACGACCCGACGATCTACCCGAACGGCATCTCCACGGCGCTGCCGGAAGATGTGCAGGGCGACCTCGTCCGCCTGATCCCCGGGCTGGAGCGGGCCGCGATCCTGCGCCCGGGCTACGCCATCGAGTACGACTACGTCGATCCCCGGGAACTCGATGCCGGCCTTCAGGTGCAGCGCCTGCCGGGCCTGTTCCTGGCCGGCCAGATCAACGGGACGACGGGCTACGAGGAGGCCGCGGGCCAGGGTCTGGTGGCCGGCGTCAACGCCGCCCGGCACGCGGGCGGACTCGGTATCGCGGGCTTCGACCGGGCCGAGTCGTATCTCGGCGTGATGATCGACGATCTCGTGACCCAGGGGGTGAGCGAGCCCTACCGGATGTTCACCTCGCGCTCGGAGTATCGGCTGTCCCTGCGGGTCGACAATGCCGACGCCCGGCTCACCCCGCGCGGGATCGCGCTGGGCTGCGTCGGAGGGCACCGGGCGGCCCATTTCGCGGCCGGGCAGGCGGCGCTGGACGCGGCCCGCGCCCGGCTCGAATCCGTGAGCCTGACGCCGAGCCAGGCCGCCTCCCACGGGATCAGCCTGAACCGCGACGGCATCCGCCGCACCGGTTTCCAGCTCCTCGCCTATCCCGAGATCGGGTGGTCCGACCTGGCGGCGGTGTGGCCGGACCTCGCGGAGGTCGCCCCGCGGATCGCCGACCGGATGAAGACCGACGCGACCTACGCGGTCTATCTCGACCGCCAGAACGCCGACATCGCGGCCTTCCGCCGGGACGAGGCGGTGCGCCTGCCGGCGGGGCTGGACTACGCGGCGATCAGCGGCCTCTCGAACGAGATGCGGGCGAAGCTCGAGACCGTGCGCCCCGGGACCCTGGGGCAGGCGGCGCGGATCGAGGGCGTGACCCCCGCGGCCCTCACCCTGCTGGCGGCCCACGCGCGCCGCGGCGCGCGCGCCGTGTCCGCTCCCGCGGACCAGATCCCGGCATGAGCGATCCGGATCGCGCCCGAATCCTCGCGGCTTCCGGTGTTTCACGTGAAACAGCCGAGCGGCTCGACCTCTACGTGGCGCAGCTGCGGCGCTGGCAGCCGATCAAGAACCTCGTCGGCCCCGCCACGCTGACCGAGGTCTGGAGCCGCCATATCGACGACGCGCTGCAGCTCCTCGACCTCGCGCCGGAGGCCCGCACCTGGCTCGATCTCGGCTCCGGGGCCGGCATCCCGGGCCTGATCCTGGCCATCGCCGGCCGGGAGCGCGGCGTCCGGGTCGACCTCGTGGAGAGCAACGCGCGCAAATGCGCCTTCCTCACCGAGACCGCCCGGCTGACCGGGGCTCAGGCCCGGGTGCGCAATGCCCGGATCGAGGCGGTGATCGGCGACTACGCCGGGACCGACGTGGTCTGCGCCCGCGCCCTCGCCCCGATGGCGCAGCTCCTCGCCTGGACCGAGCCTCTGTTGAAAACGGGCACCACCGGCCTGTTTCCGAAGGGCCGGGACGTACAAGCCGAATTGACCCAGGCCGGCGCGCAGTGGAGAGTCGTTAACGACCTCGTGCCGAGCCGGACCGATTCCGATGCCCGGATCGTGCGCGTCACTGCCCTCGCCGCCCCGAGCCACCGATGAGCGAAGCGATCCTCGGCGATCCCGCCGACCGGTCCATGGATTCATCCATGCGACGCCCTCTGCGCGTTCTGGCGCTCGCCAACCAGAAGGGCGGCGTCGGCAAGACCACGACGGCGATCAACCTCGGCACCGCCCTGGCGGCGATCGGCGAGGACGTGCTGGTGATCGACCTCGACCCGCAGGGCAACGCCTCCACCGGTCTCGGGATCGACCGCGCCAAGCGCCGGGTCTCGACCTACGAAGTCATGGCCGGCGAGGCCTCGCTGGCGCAGGCCGTGGTCCCCACCGCCGTGCCGCGGCTGTCGCTGGCGCCCTCGACCATGGACCTCCTCGGCCTCGAGCTGGAGTTGGCCACCCTCCCCGACCGGGCGCACCGGCTGCGCGGCGTGCTGAAGAGCCTGACCCAGGCGCCGAGCCTGAGCCGGATCAGCTACGTCCTGATCGACTGCCCGCCCTCGCTCAACCTGCTGACCATCAACGCGCTGGCGGCGGCCGACGCGGTGCTGGTGCCGCTGCAGTGCGAGTTCTTCGCCCTGGAAGGTCTCAGCCAGCTGCTGCGCACCGTCGAGCAGGTCCGCGGCGCCCTGAACCCGAAGCTGACGATCCAGGGCATCGTTCTGACGATGTTCGACCCGCGCAACAACCTCTCCGCCCAGGTCGTGGCGGACGTGCGCGGGTTCATGGGCGACAAGGTCTACGAGACCGTGATCCCCCGCAACGTCCGGATCTCCGAGGCGCCCTCGCACGGCAAGCCGGCGCTGCTGTACGACCTGAAATGCGCCGGCAGTCAGGCCTACCTGCGCCTCGCCTCGGAAGTGATCCAGCGCGAGGGCCGAGTACCGGCCGCGGCCTGACGGGTTTGAGTCCCCCTCCCGGTTCGAGGGGCGAGTGTGGAGCGTGACACGGGTGGCGATCATGGCGGAGGAGGGGGCGAAGCCTCGACTGGGGCGCGGGCTCGCGGCGCTGATCGGTGATTTCAACGAGGCCGGGAAGGCCTCGGCCAAGGCCGAGGAGCAGCGCAGGGTCCAGATCGAGTTTCTGCGCGCCAACCCGCGCAACCCGCGCCGGAGCTTCGCCGAGACGGAGCTGTCCGAGCTGGCGGCCTCGATCGGCCAGCGGGGCATCATCCAGCCGATCGTGGTCCGCCCGATCGGCGACGTGCCCGGGACCTTCGAGATCGTCGCCGGCGAGCGGCGCTGGCGGGCCGCCCAGCGCGCCGGCCTCGACGAGGTGCCGGTGGTGGTGGTCGAGATCGACGACCGGGGCTCCCTGGAATTCGCCATCCTGGAGAATGTCCAGCGCACCGACCTCAACGCGATCGAGGAGGCGTCCGGCTACGAGCGCCTGATGAAGGATTTCTCGTACACGCAGAAGGAACTGGCCGAGATCCTCGGCAAGAGCCGGAGCCACCTCGCCAACACGCTCCGGCTGCTCAACCTGCCGCTGTCCGTGCAGGAGCGGGTCACCGCCGGCGAGCTGACCGCCGGTCACGCCCGCGCGCTGCTGGCCGTGCGCGACCCCGAGGCGACGGCGCGTCGGGTCGTGGCCGAGAGCCTGTCGGTCCGCGACGTGGAGGCCATCGCCTCCGCCGAGGCCGCGCCGGCCGAGACGCCGCGCCCGGGGCGGCCCCGCCTCTCGGCCGAGCGCCCCGCGACGGTGCGCGACCTGGAGCTGCGGATCCACCGGGCGCTCGGCGTCCCGGTCTCCTACAAGCCCAAGGACGCCGATTCCGGTGAGATCCGCATCCGCTACGAGACGCAGGACGAGCTGCAGGCCCTGCTCAACCGCTTCAAGGTCTCGGACGCCTGAAGAACCGCCTCCGGCCGAAGGGGCCGCCTCGGCGGGCCCGGCACGAGGGCGACAGACCGGGAGGCCGGCCGCCCGGCGGAGGCTATCCGGTCTGGACGATCCCGGCGGCGGGCCGCCGGGCCCCGGCCCCGCCGCGTCCCGGCCGGGATCGACTCCGAGCACCAGCGCGGTGCGGTACCGGTCGCGCTTCTCCTGAACGGCGCAGAAGGCCCTCCGGTCGGGATCCTCGGCCGCGAGGGGCGTCGGCGTTGATCACGAGGCGTTCGCCGCTGCGACCGCGATCGGCCGGGACCTGCGTGGAGCGGAACTCCTCGGCGCGTCGGGGAGGTCGATCTGCCCGGTGAGCATTGTGCGCCCGTCCAGGAACGCCTTGACGGGGACATGCGTGGCGCAAGCCGCGTAACGGCCGGGATAGATCGTCTCGAGCCGGACCCATCCCTCCGGGCCGGTCGTCTGGCTGCCGCGCAGGACGGTCCGGCCGGTCGTGTCGACGTTTCCCGCCGCCCCTGCCCCGGGCAGCCGGGATACCGCCCTGAGCGTCGCGGTGCCAAACGAAGTCAACATGCGTCTCGGCAAGGGTGCGCAGGCCCCGCCTCAACCATCCGCAGGGCGAGCAGCAGCGGGATGCCGGGGCAATTCGCGCGGGTCTCGGCGCGCGGGCTTCGGGTCCCGGGAGAACGGGTCCTCGACTGCCTGCGGCCTCGGCAGGCGAGCGCCGGGTCTGTCCCGGGCGAAGCGCGGCGCGGGCCGGTACGAGGCCCATCCTCGTGGAAGCGCCGGGGACGGCCAGCATGCCGCCGCGCGAGGTGGGAAAGGGCCGGTCTCTCGATGAGGGCCGACGGTCCGGACCTGGCGATAGAGCCTCGCGCCATCTCGCCCTGTATCCGCGGCCAGCGGGCAATGTGCGGCTGCCCTCCCCGACGAGGCGACCTAGCGCCGCCGCCGCGCCCCCGCCTCCGCGACCCGCAGGAGGGCCGCCGAGGCCAGCGCGTGGGCCAGGTCGGGCTCGGCCCGCCGGCAGGCGAGGACGCCCTCCTGCAGGGCCGCCACGGCCTGCCGGAGGGTGCCGGGCGGCCACGCGCCGAGCTGGCCCTCGATGCTGGCCCTGCGCTTGAAATGCAGGCCCCGCCACGTCGCGACCATCATGGCGGGCGTCTTCTCGGGATTGTCGAGGCGGGTGGTGAGCAGCGTCAGGGCGTGCCGCAGCGCCGAGCCCAGAACCACCCCCGGGTCGAGACCCTCGTGCCGGAAGCGGCGGTAGTCGCGCTCCACCGCGTCGCGGCGACCGTCGAAGGCGGCGTCGATCAGGGTGTTGAGCACGCTCGCCGCGACGTCGCTGGTGACGGCCTCCACGTGCTCGAGGGTCACGATCTTGTCCCCCTCCCCCGCGGCGTAGAGGGCGAGCTTCTCGATCTCCATCAGGCTCGCCCGGCGGTCGCCGCCGAGGCTGCGGGCCAGAACCTCCCGGGCGGCGCGGTCGATGCGCAGGCCGCGCTCCTGGAGGGTGCGCTCGATCAGGTCCGAGAGGGTCCGCTCGTCGTCGGCGTAGCAGGGGATCGCCAGCGCCTTGGGCGACCGCTCGCACAGGGTGCGGAGCGGGTTGCTCTTGGCGAGGTCGCCGGCCTCCACCACGATGCGGGCGTCGGCGACGGTCGCGCCCAGCACCGCCTCGACGGCGGGCGCGTAGTTGCGGGTGCCGGGCCGCACCCAGATCGATCGGCGGCCGCCGAACAGGCCCATCGTCCCGGCCTCGTCGCACAGCCGGCCCGGATCGGCCGCCAGGGCGTCGCCGTCGATCCGCACCAGCGCGAAGGGGTCGGCCGGGTCGTCGACGAAATCCTCGGCGAGTTTCCGGGCCCGCTCGGTCACCAGACCGGTATCCGGCCCGAAGACCAGGATGACGGGAATGCGCGGATCGGGTCCGCGCCGGATCAGCCCCTCGATCTCGCCGGCCTTGACTGCCGTCACGTCGGGTTACGGCTTCGTCGAGAGCACGGCGGCGAGGCGGCTCTTGATCTGATCGGACAGGACGCTGGCCAGCCGGATCTCGGCGTCCCGCGCCGCCCGCTGGCTGGCGAAGCGCTGGACCGAGCGGTCGTAGGTCGCGGTCGAGGTGGCGACGCCCTCGGTGTAGACCTTGGTGCCGCCCATATCCTCGAGGCTGTACTTGATGTTGGCCACCAGCGTGCCGGCCTCGGCGCGGCCAGTGGTCGAGGAGACGATCGGGGTCTGCACGATCTCGGAGCCCGACAGCTTCAGCCGGTACTGCTTGGTCGCCGGATGACCGGACCCGTCGAGGTCGAAGACCAGCTCGCTGCGCAGGTAGTGGCCGAGGCGTTCCTGCCCCTGGGCCATCGCCACGTCGTCGACCTGGACCGAGGCGAGCAGCGCCTGGACGGACTGCCCCGACGCGGTCGGCCCGTAGAGCGGCCGGAAGCAGGCCGAGAGGCTCAGCGCCAGGCCGGTCGCGCAGGCGAGGCGGGCGATCCGCCCCGCGATGGAAACTCCCGAACCCACCATCCGCCGTCGTTCCGCCCTCACCTGCCGGATCGTTCTAGCGCGGACACGGCCCGCCGCGCCACGACGCTACGGATCAAACGTTACGATTCCTCTGCGGCGAGAGCGTGGTCGTCCGGTTTCCGGATGTTGGGCGGCGGCCGGAGGGGTGCCCGATGACCGGCCGCGCGCTCAAGCGATCACCGCGAGGTAGGCCGAGACCGTGACCACCGCCAGCACCGTCGAGGCCAGCACCACGGTGGCGGTCAGGTCGGCCTCGCGCCGGTAGAATTCCGCCAGCATGAACGGCCCGGTACCGGTGGGGAGGGCGGCCATCAGCACCGCGGTGTGCAGCAGGAGCGGGGGCAGGTCGAACAGGTAGTGGCCGAGCCCGTAGGCCAGCAGCGGATGGAGCGCGAGCTTGAGGCCCACGAGCAGCGCGGCGGTCCGCCCCTGCCCGCCTCCCGTGTGGCGGGTCTGGGCCAGGAACAGGCCGAGCGCCACCAGGGCGCAGGGTGCCGCCGCGCCGCCGAGGAGCTTCAGGAACGTGGCCACCGCCTCCGGCACGGTCAGCCCGGCACTCGGCACCAGGGCGCCGAGCGCCGGCGCCACCAGCAGCGGGTTGCGCACGAGCGAGCGGGCGACCGTCCACCAGACGGGCCTGCGGCTCTCGCCGCCCCGGCCCGACGCGACCGCCTCGCGCCGCAGGCCGGTCTCGATCAGCACGATGGCCACCGCGAACACGCCGCAGACCGTGAGGATCGCCGCCACCGTGGTGGGCGCGAGCGCCTCCGGCCCGAAGGCGACCAGCGCCAGGGGGAAGCCCATGAAGCCGGTATTGGCGTAACCGGCGTTGAGCCCGTCGACCGCGGCATCGGCCAGCGCTCGCCCCGCCCCGCGCCGGATCAGCACGGTGAGGACGAAGACCGCGAGGCTGCTGAGGCCGAAGGCGCCGATGAAGCCGGGCTTCCAGATGGCGCTCCAGTGGGCGTGCGCGGTCACGTCGAACAGGAGCGCCGGCAGCGCCAGGAAGACCACGAACCGGTTGAGTTCGGTGGTGGCGGCAGCCCCGAGCACGCCGATCCGCCGGGCGAGCCATCCGGCGAATATCAGCGCGAAGATCGGCAGCACGACCAGCAGGGTCGAGAGCATGGCGGGTCCGGGTCGGAGGACGATCCTCCGGCCTTAGGACGGTTTCCGATCCCGGCTCCAGTGTTCGGGGCGGGGACCTGCCATGCCGCGGCCCCCCGGCCCGGAAACTACCAGCGGTAGATCAGGCTGCCGATGACGGTCGCGGGGGCGCCGCGATAGCAGAAGCCGGCCTGGCAATTGTAGTAGTCACGATCGAAGATGTTGAACGCGTTGATCTGCGCCCGGAAGCCTTTGTACTTCGGGTCGAGCGCCGCGAAGTCGTAGGCGACGAGGGCGTCGAACAGCGTCACGGTCGGGTTGCGCACCGTGTTCTCGTCGTCGGCGAAGCTGTTGGCGTTGAACCGGATGCCGCCGCCGATCGTCAGGCCGCGCAGCGCGGAGGAGGGCGGGAACAGGTAGGTCAGGAACGACGCGAAGGTGTCGCCCGGGATGCCGGAGAGCTGGTTCCCGTCGATCGCCGCGCCGGTGACGGCCGAGGTCTGCTTCACGAAGCGGAAGTCGAGATGGGTGTAGGCGACCGTCAGGTTGGTCCCCGGCGCGAAATTCGCCGTCGCCTCCATCTCGAAGCCGCGCGAGTTGACCTCGCCGGTCGCGACTTGGTTGGCGAAGTTGGTCGGATCCTGGCGCAGGATGCTGGTCTGATTGATGTCGAACCCGGCGATACCGGCGCTGATGTTCGTGCCCGGGATCAGGTACTTCACACCCGCCTCGATCTGGTCGCCGGTGGCCGGGCGATAGGGGCGGCCGGTGACGGTGTTGACGCCGACCTGGGGGGTGAAGGTCGTCGCGTAGCTCGCGTAGGGCACGAGGCCGGGCGCGAGCTCGTAGTTCAGGCCCGCCCGGTAGGTGAAGGCGCTGTCGTTCTGGCTCTGCGGACCGGCGACCACGCCCCGGGTAACGCTCGCCGTGTCGGAGGCGACCCAGTCCTGCCGCCCGGTCAGCGTCAGGACGAACTTCCCCCACTTCGCCTGTTCCTGGAAATAGACGCCGACCTGATCCTGCGCCTGCCGCGAGGAGCGATCGATGCTGGGGCGCGCGATCGGCTGGCGACCGTAGTTCAAGGTGAGCAGGTTGAGGTCGGGCGCGACGCCGAAACCGGCGACGCTCGAGAAGTCGTAGTGGTAGTAGTCGATGCCCGCCAGCAGCGTGTGGGCGACCGGGCCGGTGTAGAGGTGGCCCTCGAGCTGGGTGTCGACCGCGAAGGAGGCCAGCGACTGCTTGAACAGGCCTGTGGAGCGCTGCGCGCTCAGCCCCGTCACCCCGTCGACCTGCGTGTACGAGAAATTGGCGTCGACGCCGGAGTAGCGGAAGTTCTGCCGCAGGATCAGGTCCGGCGAGAAGCGGTGCTCGAAGGCGTAGCCGATCCGGTGCTGGTCCGTCCGGTAGGTGTTGAGCGCGCCGTCGCCCGAGTAGATCCGCGACACACGGAAGCCCGGGAAATTGTAGAAGCTCGCGTTGCCCGGGACGTTCGACTCTTGGAACTCGGTCAGCAGCGTGAAGGTCGTGTCGGCCGTGGGGCGCCACGTGAAGGCGGGCGCGATCGTGAAGCGGTCGTCCCGGACGCCGGGGCCGGGCAGGAACGTGTCGGATTGCCGGGCCACGCCGGTCAGCCGGAAGGCCATGGTGCCGTCGGATCCCTCCACCGGGGCGCCGATGTCGAAATTGCCCTGGTAGCGGTCGAAGTTGCCGCCCTGGAACCAGACCTCGCCGAACTGGGCGAAGACCGGCCGCTTGCTGGTCACGTCGACGATGCCGCCGGGCGAGCCCAGGCCGTAGAGGCCCGAGGCCGGCCCGCGCAGGATCGTCAGGGCTTCCGTTCCGTAGGGTTCGATTCGCGGCACCGCGAAGCCGACGCCGGTCTGGCGCAGTCCGTCGCGGAAGATGCCGTCATAGGTCTCGGCGAAGCCGCGGATGTAGAACGCGTCGGCCCGCGGGTCGAAGCCGAACACGTTGCTCGACACGCCGGGCGTGTACGCCACCGCCTCGTTGAGGCTCTGCACGTTGCGGTCGTTGAGCTGCTCGCGGGTGACCACGGAGACCGATTGCGGGGTCTCGAGCAGGGGCGTGTTGGTCTTCGTCGCGGTGGGGCTCACCCGCGCCACGTAGCCGGTGACGCCGGAGGGCCCGCCGCCGCCGCCGCTGGTGGCCGCGGTGCCGCCGTCGCCGCCGCTGACATTGCCGCCGCCGCTGCCGGAGCCTGTCGGGGCCGCGACGGCCGGCCGGGAAGCCTCCACGGAGATCTCGTTGAGCTGGACGGCGGCGCCCTGCGCGGCGGCGGCCTGAACCAAGGCGACGGTGGTCAGAGCGGTGGTGGCGAGGAGCAGGCCGGACTGGGCGGAACGAGACGACATCGGAGACCCCGAAACGCGCCTCGACGCGGCGCCTGGGGCTCAGGTACCACCGTTCACGGTCCCTCGATCAAGCCGAAAACGTGTTGTAAATCACACACTTAGAAGTGTTCAAATCTGGAACGGTTCGAGCCTAGAACTCCAGCGGCGGCTCCCGCAGGGCGGTGGCCTCCCGGGTGCAGGCGGCCTGATCGGGGGCTGTCCCGGGGCCTGAGAGGGCGCCGCGAAGCTCGGTCCGGGCCCTGTCGAGATCGGCGCGGAAGGTCGCGTCGCCCATCAGGGCGGCGAAGACCGCGGTACCGGTCAGGCGTCCCGCCGCCACGTCGCTGAGCCAGTGGACGCCGCAGACGATCCGGCTCTCGCCGTAGGCGCGGCCGCGGGCCAGGATCGGGGTCGCCTTCTCGGGAACCAGGGAGGCGAGGATCAGCGCGTAGGCCCAGCCCTGGGTCGCGTGGCCGGACGGATAGCTGAAGCTGTCGGCCAGGGCTTGGCTGCGCTGCACGCAGATCGGCGCCTCGTTGCCCACGAAGGGGCGCAGGCGGCGGTAATGGACCTTGGGCCCCCGCGTCGCCCGGGCGAGATCGAGGCGGGCGCGCTCGAGGAGGTTGATCACCGCCGGTACCCGCGCCTGATCGATCCGGGTGCCGAGCACGCAGGCGAAATTCTCCAGCACGGCGGCGGCGCCCTCCGACACGTCGTTGGCGGCGAGCTCCCAGCGGGGCGTCCCCTTGAGGGCACGGGTGCTGTTGAAGGCCGCCCGGTCGGCCTTGTCGAGGGGCGCGTCGTGGGCCGGCGGGGAGGGCAGGATCTGGACGGCGTCCGGTACCGCCGCGTCCGCCAGGTAGGGCTTCACGGCCGGCTTGCCGGGCTTCAGCGTGTCGGCGCCGAGGGACGGGGCCGCGGGCGTTCCGGGGGGGACCGGGCGGGCGGGCTCCTCGGCGCGGGCCGCGACGGTCAGGAGGAGGGCGAGGGCGGCCGGGGCGAGGAAGGGCAGGGACGGCGTGCGCAGCATCGGATCCGGGGCTCTGTCGGACGGAATCTGCGGGGCGCGGCCCGCTGCCGGACGAACGGCTCAGCCGGCCCGTCCAGTCCCTGCACAGGCGCAATCTCCTGTCCAGGGTGCGGGCGGCAATCCGGCCCGCGTGTCACGCGTGCGCCGGTCCGCGCGCCGGTCGCGCGCCGCGGTCACGCCGCCCGGATCGCCGCGGCCACGGCGTCCGGATACTCCTCGTGCGGGCTCAGGGCGCCGGGGATCGTGGCACCGGTCACGGGGCCGGCGGCGATGAGGGCGTCCATCTCGGCGCCCGAGCGCCGCGGCGCGCCCGCGGGGCGCAGCACCAGGGTGGGCGGCAGGCCGTCGCCGAACAGGGCCAGGAAGGCCTCGCGGCTGCCGACCGGGTCGAGGCCGCCGGTGACGAAGGCGGCGGTGCCGAAGCGGCCGTTGCGCTGGCGGGTGATCGCGTGCTTGTCGCGGATCATCGCCGGGGTGACGCGGGCCGCGTCGGCGTAGACATGGGCGCGCATCATCCGGCCGATGATCGGCGGGCTGATGTTGATCCGGTAGAGCGCCTCGCCGAGGATCGGGGCCTCCACGGCCCGGCGGATGCGGGGAAACCAGTGGGCCCGTCCCGGCATCGCCGTGGGCAGCGGCCCCCGCCAGGTCGGCGCCACCAGGACCAGCCGCTCGAAGGCCCGGGGACGGCGCCGCGCCGCCGCGACCAGGTAGCCGGCGGCGTGACCGGCCGCGACGCCGAGGGCGTAGGGGCCGGGCGCGGCGGCGAGCAGGGCATCCAGGAAGGCGTGGAGGGTCTCCGGGGCGAGCGGCACCCGCACCCGGGGCCGGGCGCCGAAGCCCGGCCAGTCGGGGACGAGGCAGCGATACTCCGTCCCGAGAGAAGCGGCGAGGGCCCGCATCTCGGCCCGCGCCGAGATGGTCGACAGGGCCGGGAGCAGGAGCGCGTCCGGCCCCGCCCCGATCCTGTCGCAGGCGGTCGGCACCGGCCGGCCCGCCACGGTGAGGTTCAGCTCCGGCGTCTCCATCGCGCTCCCACCAAGTCCCGGCCGAATCAGGTGCGCAGCAGCTCGTTGATGGCGGTCTTGGACCGCGTGCCGGCATCGACGCGCTTGACGATCACCGCGCAGTAGAGGCCCGGGCCCGGCGTGCCGTCCGGCAGCGCCTTGCCGGGCATCGTGCCCGAGACGACCACCGAGTAGGGCGGCACCCGGCCGTACATGACCTCGCCGGTGGTCCGGTCGACGATCTTGGTGGAGGCGCCGATATAGACGCCCATCGACAGGACGCTGCCCTGGCCGACGATCACGCCCTCCGCCACCTCGGCGCGGGCGCCGATGAAGCAGTCATCCTCGATGATCACCGGGTTGGCCTGGAGCGGCTCCAGCACGCCCGCGATACCGGCACCGCCCGAGATGTGGCAGTTCTTCCCGACCTGCGCGCAGGAGCCGATCGTCACCCAGGTGTCGACCATCGTGCCCTCGCCGACATGGGCGCCCAGATTGACGAAGCTCGGCATCAGCACGGCGCCGGGGGCGATGTAGGACCCCCGGCGGACGAAGCAGCCCGGCACCGCGCGCAGGCCCGCGGCGCGGAACTCGGCCTCACCCCAGCCGGCGAACTTGGAGGCGACCTTGTCCCACCAGGGCGCGCCGCCGGGGCCACCCTCGATCGTCGCCATGTCGTTGAGGCGGAAGGAGAGCAGCACCGCCTTCTTAAGCCACTGGTTGACCACCCAATCGTGGCCTCCGGATTTCTCGGCGACGCGGGCCTCGCCCGAATCGAGCAGATCCAGGGCCGCCTCGACCGCCTCGCGCACCGCGCCCTTGGTGGCGGTCGACACGTTGGCGCGGTCGTCCCAGGCCGCTTCGATGGTCTGGGCGAGATCGGAATGGGGCAGGCCGGCCTGGGACATGGAACGGGTCAGAACTCTTGCGGCGGGAGACCGTGCTTACAAGCGGCCACCGGAGCTGTCACCTGAGGAGATGCCGTCGATGACCTCGAGGAGTTCACGCACCTGATCGAGATCGGCCACCAGCCCGGCGAGGTCGTCGGCCAGGGTGTCGTGGACCGCCCGCGCGGCCGCCGGAAATTCCTCCAGCACGCGGCGCATCAGCATCGGCGTGATGCGCATCACCGCGGCGCTCCCCTCGGCCCGGGCCTCGGTCGGGCGCGTCCCGCGCACGAACAGGGCGAGCTGGCCGATCAGGGCCGAGCGCCCGGCCCGGACCGGCTCGGCCCCCGGGACCCGGGGGGCCAGCCGGATCGTTCCGGCCATCACCACGAAGCCGCCATCGGCCGGGTCGCCGCGGGCGAAGAGCAGGTCACCGTCCGCGAAGTCGCGCCGCTCGGCCGCGAAGGTCAGCAGGCGCAGGGCGTCCCGGTCGAGAAAGCCGAACAGCGGCGCGGCCGCGAGGATCGCGATGTCGTCGTCGAGCCCCAAGAACGCCTCACCACCCTGCGCATACGCGAACCCGCCGGATCGCCTACACGTAAAGCTTCAATTCGTCAGGGCAGCAACTTGTATCCGCCGCCCTCGGTCACGAGGATCGCCGCCGTGGCGGGGTTCGGCTCGATCTTCTGGCGCAGCCGGTAGATATGCGTCTCCAGCGTGTGCGTGGTCACCTGGGCATTGTAGCCCCAGACCTCGGCCAGCAGCGTGTCGCGGTTCACCACGGCCCGGCCCGCCCGGTAGAGGAAGCGCAGGATCGCGGTCTCCTTCTCGGTGAGCTTCAGCTTGGAGCCGCGCTCGCCGACGAGGAGCTTGGCCCCCGGGCGGAACGTGTAGGGCCCGATCTGGAACACCGCGTCCTCGGAGGCCTCGTGGCTGCGCAGGTGCGCGCGGATCCGGGCCAGCAGGATGCCGAACTTGAACGGCTTGGTGACGTAGTCGTTGGCGCCGGCCTCCAGCCCCTCGACGTGGTCCGCCTCGGAATCCTGGGCGGTCAGCATGATCACCGGGCCGCGGAAGCCGCCGGCGCGCATCCGGCGCACGGCCTCGCGCCCGTCGAGGTCGGGCAGGCCGACATCCATCACGGCGAGGTCGATCCGCTCAGCGGCGACCCGCCGGATCGCGTCCGCGGCGTTCGCCTCGGTGAAGACGGTGAACTCGTCGCAGAGGTCGAGCTGCTCGGTCAGGGTATCGCGCAGGATCGCGTCGTCGTCGCAGATCAGCAGGCGGTAGGCGTTCGGCATCGTCCGGGCCCCAGTGCGTGCTGCGGGAGGGGCGAGGGGCCGCCTGCCGGGTGCAGCATGCGATAATGTCAGATCGCGGCAGGATCGCGCGACGACCCTACCCAGGCTTGTGTTTCCGCATCCTTTCGCCGCCGTGACAAGCACGCCGACGAACGGGCTGCGCGATCGGGGCGCGCCGCTCCAGGATCAGGGCGTCGGACCCCGCGGCGAGGCGGTGGGCTGGCTCCCGAATCCCGGCTCGGCGGCCCGGGTTCGCGCAGGAGATAGGGCGCGCTTTGTGGCCGGAAGTTGCCTTGTGCGCAATTTTTCCCGGTTCGGAGTGCGGATCTCGGGCATAAGGCGCGCCGGACCGGACGGAATCGGGAGGACGGAGATGGGGCGGCCGAGCAGGGGACCCGTCCGCCTGACGCTGGGGGATATCCGCGTGCGCGCCCTCGTCGGGGACCGGCGGCGCGGACAGCTCCTCGTTGGTCCGGCGGTCATTCCCTGCGCCCTCGGGGCGGGCGGGATCGTCGGCGACAAGCGCGAGGGCGACGGCGGCTCGCCGCGCGGCCGCTTCCGCCTGCGCGGCGGCGCCTACCGGCCCGATCATCTCAAGATCCGGCCGCGCACGCTGCTCCCCCTGCGGGCGACACGGCCCGATGACGGCTGGTGCGACGAGAGCCGGGACCGCCGCTACAACCGGCCGATCCGCCTGCCGGCCCCGGGGGTCAGCGCCGAGTCGATGTGGCGGGGCGACGGGCTCTACGACGTGGTGATCGACCTCGACTACAACCGCGCCCCGATCCGGAAGGGGCGGGGCTCGGCGATCTTCCTGCACATCGCCCGGGACGGCTACCGCCCCACGGAGGGCTGCGTCGCCCTGGCCCGGGCCGACCTGCTGCGGCTGCTCCGCCGCCTCGGGCCGCGGACGCATCTGCGGATCGGCTGAGGCTCAGGCCTTCCGGGTCCGCGCCCCGAAGATCGCGGTCCCGACCCGGACATGGGTGGCCCCGAGCTGGATGGCCGCCGGGAAGTCGGCGCTCATGCCCATGGAGAGGATCGGCAGGTTGTGCGCCTTCGCCAGCCGGGCCAGCAGGGCGAAATGGGCCGAGGGCGGGTCGTCGGCCGGGGGGATGCACATCAGCCCCTGGATGGCGAGCCCGTGGGTCTCGCGGCACTCGGACAGCAGGGTCTCGAGCTGGTCCGGCAGGACGCCGCCCTTCTGGGGCTCGGCGCCGGTATTGACCTGGATCAGCAGCTTCGGGGTCCGGCCGGACCGCTCGATCTCCTTGGCCAAAGCTGCCGCGAGCGACAGCCGGTCGAGGGAGTGGATCACGTCGAACAGCGCCACCGCCTCCCGGGCCTTGTTCGACTGCAGCGGCCCGACGAGGTGCAGTTCCACGTCCGGGTAGCGGGCCCGCAGGTCGGGCCACTTCGCCACGGATTCCTGGACGTAGTTCTCGCCGAAGACCCGGTGGCCGGCCTTGAGCGCGGGCAGGATGCCCGCGGCCGGCACGGTCTTGGAGACCGCGACGAGCTGGATCTCGGCCGGGTCGCGCTCCGAATCCTCGGCCGCGCGGGCGATGGCCGCCCGCACCTCGGCGAGGCCGGCGGCGACGTCGGCCTGGCCCACGGGGAGCTTGTCAGTCCGCTGGCCCATCCCGTCCGTCGCGGGCGGGTTCGGGTCGGTGATCGCGTCGTCCATAGCGGCCCGTCCTATCGCTGCCGGACGCCGAACCCGGCGCCCCGCGGTCCATGACACCTTGGCGGCACCTTCCCGGCGACCGGCTGTCCAATCCAAACCCCTCATCCTGAGGTGCCGGAGCGCAGCGCAGGCCTCGAAGGAGCCCTCCAGAAAGCGCTTCGATCCCTGGAGCCCTCCTTCGAGGCCCGCTGACGCGGGCACCTCAGGATGAGGGGGGTGGGATCAGCCAGAGCTGGCCGCTCCCCTGTACCGTGTCTGCTGCCAAAGGACCTATGCGTTCGCGCGCCCCGCGCAAGCCCGAATCGCGCGCCGCGTTGACCGGCTGCGGCGCAGATATGCTATCGCGGCGCGACCGTGCCGTGGTCATCCTTCAAAATGACCGACGAGCCCCTGACCCAGCCGGATCCATGACCACCAGCACCGCCCCCCAGCCCGTCGAGCGCTACAACGCCAAGGATGCCGAGCCGCGCTGGCAGGAGGCGTGGGCCGAGCAGCGGCTGTTCGAGACCGACAATTCCGACCCCCGCCCGAAATACTACGTGCTGGAGATGTTCCCCTACCCGTCGGGGCGCATCCACATGGGCCACGTTCGCAACTACGCGATGGGCGACGTGGTCGCCCGCTACAAGCGCGCCCGCGGCTTCAACGTGCTGCACCCGATGGGCTGGGACGCCTTCGGGTTGCCGGCCGAGAACGCCGCCATGGAGCGCAAGGTCAACCCGCGGGACTGGACCTACGCCAACATCGCGTCGATGCGCGACCAGCTGAAGGCCATGGGCCTGTCGCTCGACTGGAGCCGGGAGATCGCGACCTGCGATCCCGACTACTACAAGCACCAGCAGCGCATGTTCCTGGACTTCCTGGCCAAGGGCCTCGTCACCCGCCGCACCGCGAAGGTGAACTGGGACCCGGTCGACCACACGGTGCTGGCCAACGAGCAGGTGATCGACGGCCGCGGCTGGCGCTCCGGCGCCCTGGTGGAGCAGCGCGAGCTGACCCAGTGGTTCTTCAAGATCACCGACTTCGCCGAGGACCTGCTGACCGCCCTCGACGGGCTGGACCGCTGGCCCGAGAAGGTCCGGCTGATGCAGAAGAACTGGATCGGCCGCTCGGAGGGCCTGGAGGTCCGGTTCGGCCTCGCCCGGCCGGTGGCCGACGCCGCCGATTCGGTCACCGTCTACACGACCCGGCCCGACACGCTGTTCGGCGCCAAGTTCCTGGCGATCGCGGCCGACCATCCGCTCGCCGCCGCGCTCGCCGCGGACCGCCCGGACCTGCAGACCTTCATCGAGGAGTGCCGCCGCACCGGCACCGCCCAGGCGGCGATCGACACCGCCGAGAAGCACGGCTTCGACACCGGCCTCACCGTGCGCCATCCGCTCGACCCGTCCTGGGAATTGCCGGTCTACGTGGCGAATTTCGTGCTGATGGAGTACGGCACCGGCGCGGTGTTCGGCTGCCCGGCGCACGACCAGCGCGACCTCGATTTCGCCAACAAGTACGGGCTCGGCAACACGCCCGTCGTCTGCCCGGAGGGCCAGGATCCGGCGACCTTCGTGATCACCGACACCGCCTATGTCGAGGACGGGCGGATGATCAACTCGCGCTTCCTCGACGGGATGAGCACGGACGAGGCCTTCGAGGCCGTGGCCCGGCGCCTCGAAGGGGAGGGGGTCGCCAGCCGCAAGGTGCAGTTCCGCCTGCGCGACTGGGGCGTCTCCCGGCAGCGCTACTGGGGCTGCCCGATCCCGATCATCCACTGCGACAGCTGCGGCCCGGTCCCGGTGCCGGTGGCCGACCTGCCGGTGAAGCTGCCGGAGGAGGTGTCGTTCGACCAGCCCGGCAACCCGCTGGAGCGCGACGCGGCGTGGCGCAACGTGCCCTGCCCGCAATGCGGCGCGCCGGCCCGGCGCGAGACCGACACGATGGACACGTTCGTCGACTCGTCCTGGTACTACGCCCGCTTCACCGCGCCCTGGCTGGCGGACGCGCCCACCGACCGCGCTGTGGTCGATCACTGGCTGGCGGTGGACCAGTATATCGGCGGCATCGAGCACGCGATCCTGCACCTGCTCTACGCCCGGTTCTTCATGCGGGCGATGCGCGAGACCGGCTGGGCCGGCGTCGCCGAGCCCTTCGCCGGCCTGTTCACGCAGGGCATGGTCGTTCACGAGACCTACAAGGACGCGGCCGGCGCCTGGGTGCCCCCGGCCGAGATCCGCTTCGCCACCGAGGAGGGCGAGCGCCGCGCGTTTCACGTGAAAACTCAGGCGCCGATCGCGATCGGCGCGATCGAGAAGATGTCGAAGTCGAAGAAGAACGTGGTCGACCCCGACGACATCATCGCGAGCTACGGGGCCGACACGGCGCGCTGGTTCATGCTGTCCGACTCGCCGCCCGAGCGCGACGTGATCTGGACCGAGGAGGGCGTGCAGGGCGCGGCCCGGTTCGTCCAGAAGGTCTGGCGCCTCGTCAACGCCGCGTGCCACGCCGCGGGCGACGGCGCCGCGGACCTGCCCCTGCGCAAGGCCGCCCACCGGGCCCTGGCCTCCGTGCAGGACGATATCGAGCGCCTGCGCTTCAACCGCTGCGTCGCCCACATCTACACCCTGGCCAACGCCCTGGAGGACGGCCTGCGCGGGCCGGTCTCCTCCGGTGCCGCCAAGGAGGCGGCCGGCATCCTGGTGCAGCTCATCGCCCCGATGATGCCGCACCTCGCCGAGGAGTGCTGGTCCGTCCTCGGCCGCGGCGGGCTCGTGGCGCAGGCACCCTGGCCCGAGACCGAGGCGGGGCTCCTCGTCGAGGACGAGATCACCCTGCCGGTCCAGATCAACGGCAAGAAGCGCGCGGACGTCACGGTGCCGCGGGACGCCGACGCCGAGGCCGTCGAGGCCGCGACCCTGGCGCTGGAGGCCGTCCAGAAGATTCTGGAGGGCAAGGCGCCCCGCAAGGTGATCGTCGTGCCGGGGCGGATCGTGAACCTGGTGGTGTGAGGCGTCGATCGGCTCACACCACTCGAAATTCACGCCAGCCCACCTTCGGCCCTCATCCTGAGGTGCCGGCGCGCAGCGGAGCCCTCCTTCGAGGCCCACTTCGCGGTCACCTCAGGATGAGGGCGTGGATCGGAGGACGGCCCCGCGAAGGCCGGACGGGGCTGGTTCCGGTCCGGTGCGACGCGCAGGGCCCGTGTGGTGCCACCCGTCCCACCCTCCGCCCTCATCCTGAGGTGCCGGCGCGCAGCGCAGGCCTCGAAGGAGCCCTCCAGGGAGCGCGCGGCCGGCTGGAGCCCTCCTTCGACGCCCGCGCACGCGGTCACCTCAGGATGAGGGGGGCCTCGGAGATCCGCCGCCGACCTACGGCGCCGCCAGATCCGGATCCTGCCCGCTGGCCTTCAGGCCGCGCCGCACCAAGCCGTCCCGCTTCGCCTGCGCGACGAAATCGGCGAGGTAGGCGGCCCCGGCCGGACGCCCGACCGGCATTCCCATCGCCTGCGGGATCGCCATGAAATGCCCCGGCAGCAGCCGCACCTCCGGATGCGCCGCCGCGTAGGCCGCGAGCGGCTGGTGCACCCCGGCCGCGACGTCGAGCCCGTCGCGGGCGAAGACCGCCACCGCCTCGGCCGAGGTCGGCGCCCGCACCAGGGTCGCGCGCGTCAGGGCGCGGCTCAGGAACAGGTCGTAGGCGCTCCCGCGCCCCACCGAGACGCGCACGCCGTCGCGGTCCACCGCCTCCGGAGATCGGATCGGCGAGGTGGCCGGCACGAGGTAGCTGCCGGCGATCAGCACGTAGGGCTCCGTGAAGGCGATCCCTTCGGCCCGCTTCGGGTCGATCGCCAGGAAGCAGATGTCCCAGGTCCCGGCGCCCGCCGAGCCCGAGACCGCGCCGGCCCCCGGGAAGGTCACGAACGCCACCGGCACGCCGAGCCGCGTCGCCAGAGCCCGCGCGAGATCCACCGACACGCCCGCCGGGCTGCCGGCGCCGCCCTGGGCCAGGACCGGGTTGCCGAGGTTGATCGCCGCCCGGAGCGTGCCGGTGGGGGCGAGGTCGTGCAGGACCTTCGGGTCGGGCGCCATCGCGTTCGGCTCCGCGTATGCGGCGGCGGGGAGGAGCAGGAGGAGGAGGGCCGCGCGGACCCGCATGGCGGTCGCTCCGCCCTCAGGCGCGCCGCGCCGGCCCGCCCGGCACGGGGGCACCGTCCCGGTTGGTGCGGCGGCGCCGACGGGCCAGCATGTTGAGGCCCTCGACGCCCGCCGAGAACGCCATGGCGGTGTAGATGTAGCCCTTCGGCACGTGCGCGCCGAACCCTTCGGCGATCAGCGTCATGCCGATCATGATCAGGAAGCCGAGGGCCAGCATCACGACGGTCGGGTTGCGGGCGATGAAGGCCGAGAGCGGCTCGGCGGCGACCAGCATCACCACCACCGCGACCACCACCGCCACCATCATGACCGGCACGTGCTCGGTCATGCCGACCGCCGTGATGATCGAGTCGATGGAGAAGACGAGGTCGAGGAGCAGGATCTGGCCGATCGCCGCGCCGAAACCGATCGTGCCCCCGGTCACCCCCTCGGCCGCGGGCTCCGGATCCACCGTGTGGTGGATCTCCTTGGTGGCCTTCCAGAGCAGGAACAGGCCGCCGCCGATCAGGATCAGGTCGCGCCACGAGAAGGACTGGCCCAGCACCGAGAAGACCGGCTCGGTCAGGTGCACGATGAACGCCACGGTGCCGAGCAGCCCCAGCCGCAGGATCAGCGCGAGCCCGATCCCGATGCGCCGCGCCCGGGTCTGCTGCTCCGCCGGCAGCTTGTTGGTCAGGATCGAGATGAAGATCAGGTTGTCGATGCCGAGCACCACCTCCATCACCACCAGGGTGGCGAGCGCGGCCCAGACGGCGGGCTGACTGGCGAGCTGGATCAGGTCGGTCACGGGCGGGGCGCCTCGCTGGTCGGGAACAGGCGGCTCCCCAGGGACGTGAGGTCGAAGGGGCTCGGACCGCGCACTGGCTCGGGGGCCAGGACCTGCAGGATCTTCGGGAAGACCTTGAAATGGGCGGGCGTGTGCGTGGTCAACTCGCCGTCGGTGTTCACCGGCCGCGGCCTGCGGGTCGAGAGCCGGATCTCCTGCGCGTGGAACGCCCGCACGTCGGCCGCCCGCCCCTGAGTGCCGCGCCGCAGGGCGGGCAGCAGCGCGAGGAGCCGCCACCAGTGATTGATCTCGAGGCTGTAGAAATCGAGCTTGCCGTCATCGACCGAGGCGCTCTCGGCCACGGTCATGCCGCCGCCGTAGTGCCGGCCGTTGCCCACCGAGACCTGGATGGTGGTGACCTTCTCCACCACCCCGTCGTGCTCGATCGTCACCGTGAAGGGCCGGACCCGGCGCAGCACGCGCACCGCCGCCACCGCGTAACCGAGGACGCCCCAGGTCTTCTTCGATTCGGCGGTCAGCTCGCCCGCGAGTTCCGCCGAGAAGCCGATGCTCGCCACGTTGAAATAGTAGTGGCCGTTGACCCAGCCGAGATCCACCGGCCGCGCCTGCGCGGTCGGGATGAAGCGGGCCGCCGCCAGCGGGTCGAGCGGCAGGTTGAGGGAGCGGGCGAGGTCGTTGGCCGTGCCGAGCGGCAGGATCGCGAAGGGCAGGCCGCTCTCCACCAGGGCGGGCGCGGCGTAGTTCATGGTGCCGTCGCCGCCGCCGAGGATCACGAGGTCGACCGCACCGGCCCGGTCCCGGATCACGTCGCGGCAATCGGCCTCCGGCGGCGGCTCCTCCGGCTCGATGCCGCCCGCCCGCAGGATTCCCCGCACCTCCTCGAGATCCAGGGCGCCGTTGCGCGCCTTGGCGTTGCAGATCAGCAGGGCCCGGCGCGGGTGCGTGCTCATCGCGCGCTCCCGGAAAGCGGGCGGGAGGGCGACGCGGTCTGAGGTCGGGCCAAGGGATCCTCGGTGCACGGCGGGGGGGCTGGAACGCGGTATCGGAACCCGGGACTGGCCAAAGGCCAAGACTGTCCCCGACTTGGTACCCAAACGCACGAACGCAACCCCATCATCCCCGCAATCCCGGGCTGGTCGGCGCCGCAGAGTTCGGCAGGATGTGGGCGCGCCCGAGACCTTCGTGGAACCCCGAACCCGCGCAGGCGCGTTCTCCATGATGCCCGCCCCGGCCGCCAGGAAGGCACCGATGTCCGCCACACGTCCCGTCCGTCCCCAGGCCCTCGCCCTCGGCGTGATCCTGCCGCTCGCCCTCGCGGGCGGTGCCGCCGCCCAGAGCGCCTGGGTGGACCCGCCGCCCCGGGCCGCCGCACCGGCGCAGGGTTCGGCGCAGTCTACGGGGAAGGACTCCACGAAGGAGGCGGCGAAGGCGCCCGCGAAGGCCGCCGAGCCGCGGGGGCAGGACACGGTGGCCGCCCAGGCGAAGGCGCAGCCCGAGGGCGGGCGCGCCGCCGGGCCGGTCCGGCAGGCCGCCAGGCCCGAACCGGGCGAGGATGCCCTGCCGAAGGCGGCGGCGACGCGGGTGCCGGCCGCCCTGGAGCGTCCGCCGGTCCGGGAGCCCCTGCACCACACCGTGCGCCACCCGCACCGGCTCGCCGAGACGCCGGCCGCCATCGCCCCGGCGCCGGGCGCGTCGGCGGAGCGCGCCGCCGCCGCCCGGGCGCTGACCGCGAGCTACCTCGCCACCGTCTCGGGCTCGAGCGACACCATGGTCGGGGCCGCGACGCAGTTCTACGCGACCCGCGTGCGTTTCTACGGGCGGCCGATCACCACCGCGGCCCTCGTCGCCGAGAAGCGCAGCTTCGTCCAGCGCTGGCCCGAGCGGCGCTACGAGCCGCGGTCGATGCGCGCCGCCTGCGATGTCGAGACCTGCACGATCCGCACGATCGTCGATTTCCGCACCGCCAATCCGGGCCGGGGCGCCGTCTCCAGCGGCGAGGCCGAGCTGATCCTGGAGGTGGGCTTCGCCGGCACGCGGCCTTACATCCTCGGCGAGACCGGCCGTGTCCTGCGGCGCAGCATCCAGGCCGGAACCCTGGCCGCCTCGCCCGGCAAGGCGTAAGAGCCCCACGTCACGTCCCGCAACGGGCAGGGGCGTGGACGGGGTGTGCGAGAGGCGCGCGGGGGCGTGTCGTGGGATCGATCCCGGCGATCGGGCGTTCCGTGCGGCGCCCGCGGGCGGGCTTCGTCGGGAGGCTTGTTCGGCCTCCTCCGCGCCGCGCGTCGGTGATGCCGGGATCGGGTGAATGACGTCTTCAACGGTGATGGAGAAACAGGAGGCGGAGCCGGCCCGGCCGGTCCTCGACAGTCCCGACCGCCTCGCCCTGCGCGAGACGGTCCGGGCCGAGATCGCGCGCGCGCGGCCGCGCCCCGTCGCGGTCCGGACCCTCGAGCTCCTGGCCGAGGCTGCCTGCGCCCCCGACGAGGCCGGGACCGGTCTCCGCGTCGTCGACCGCCAGGGAGCCGTGCGCCGGCGGGACGACACGGCCGAGCCGATGACCCTCGCCGACCTGGTCGCGGAGCTGCGCGCGCGCCATCCCGCCCTGTTCCTGCCGCCGGAGCCCGAGGCCGAACCGGTGCCCCGGACCGCCGAGGAGGCCCGGGATTCGTCGCTGCTCAGCGGCGCCTACGAGATGAAGGCCGCGACCGCCCGCTTCGTCGGAACCCAGTCCGAGCGGGCGCGCTCCCTGGCGGAGCGCTCCTCCGAGCAGGGTCGGGTGCTGGCGCAGAACGCCGCCGGCCGGTTCGCCAACCTGCGGACGAACCTGCGCGGCCGCTTTGCCCGCCCGGCGGGCGCCCCCGCCGAGGCGGAAGCCGCGCCGGGCCCGGNAGGCCCCGAGCGGCGCCGCGCCGAACACGCCGCCCGCGAGCCCGCCGGCCTCAGCCCCCGACACGGTGACGCCGCCGCCCGAGACCGGCGGCGATTCCGAGCCCGACGCGCCGCTGCCGCCGAACGCGGTGACGGGGCAGGCCCAGGTGATCGATACCGCGACCCTCAAGGTCGGCGGCAAGGTCGTGCACCTGTTCGGCGTCGAGTGGGTGCGGGGCGGTCAGGCGGAGGAGCTGGCCCGGTACATCGGCAGCCGGCCGGTGACCTGCCAGCCGGCCCCCGGCAGCGCGACCATGAACTGCCTCGTGGACGGTCGGGACCTGTCCGAGGTGGTGCTGTTCAACGGCGGCGGTCGCGCCTCTCCGGAGGCGAGCCCCGAACTCGTCGCGGCCGAGGATCACGCCCGGAGCGAGCGGCTCGGCGTCTGGAAGCGCTAGCCGGATGCCGGCCGCAGCGTTCGGCACGACGGCGGACGGCCGATCGGTCAGCCGCCACACCTTGAGCCGGGGCCGCCTGCGCGTCGTCGTGATCGATTACGGCGCGGCCGTCACGGCGATCGAGGTGCCCGACCGCGCCGGCCATCCGGCCAATGTCGTGCTCGGCCTCGAGACGCTGGCGGGCTACGAGACCGTGAGCCCAAGCTTCGGCGCGACCGTCGGCCGCTACGCGAACCGCATCGCGGGCGGCCGTTTCAGCCTCGACGGCCACACCTACCGCCTGCCGGTGAACGAGCCGCCCAACACCCTCCACGGCGGCCCGGAGAATTTCGGCAAGCGCCTGTGGCGGGCGGAGCTCTCCGACGCGGCGCGCGTCGTCCTGAGCCGCCGCTCCCCGGACGGGGAGGAGGGGTTTCCGGGCAATCTCGACGTCCGCGTCTCCTACAGCCTGCCGGAGGACGGCGTGCTGCGCATCGACTACGCCGCGGTGACCGACCGGCCCACGGTCCTGAACCTGACGAACCACAGCTACTTCAACCTCGCCGGCGAGGGGGCGGGCAGCGTCCTCGGCCACGTCGTGCAGGTCGAGGCGGACACCTTCGCGCCGACCGACGCGACCCAGATCCCCACCGGCGCGCTCCTGCCGGTCGCCGGGACGCCGTTCGACTTCCGCACGCCCCGGGCCCTGGAGGCGCGGATCCGCGCGGGGGATCCCCAGCTCGCCTACGCCAAGGGCTACGACCACACCTTCGCGCTGCGCGGCCCCGCCGGGACGCTGCGGCCGGCCGCCAGCTGCGTCGATCCCGGCAGCGGGCGGCGGCTCGACGTCTGGACCACGCAGCCGGCGCTGCAGCTCTACAGCGGCAACAACCTGGACGGGCGACTGATCGGGCCGTCCAGGCGGATCTACCGCTCGGGCGACGGCGTCTGCTTCGAGACGCAGGCCTTTCCGGACGCGCCGAACCGGCCGAGCTTCCCCTCCGCGGTCCTGCGGCCCGGCGAGACCTTCGCGGCCGCCACGGAGTTCCGGTTCTCGGTCGTGTGAGACTGCACCGCCCCGAGGTCGCGGAGCCGTCAGGGTCGGGAGCCGGGCCGGCCTCCGGTCCGGCGGAGGCCGGCCCCGGAGGAGGGCCGGCCCGGTCACCCGCCCTCGCGCGCTCCCTCACGCGGCCGCGCGCTCGACCGCCCGCGGAGCCGGGATCGCGGCCGCCGGCGCGGCGGGATGGGGACGCCACGTCTCGCCGAGGGAGAGAAGGGCGGCTTTCACGGCGTCGAGCCGCGACGGCTCGCCCTCGGCCATGCCCTCGGCGGCGGCGACCTCCTTCAGGTACTCGTCCCAGGCCCAGCGCCGCAGGATCTCGCGCTTGCAGCTCGGCAGCAGCCGGGGATGATCGCGCACCGCGGCCGGGGTGTCGAACACCGCCGCCGGGTTGACCAGGGCGCGCTCCAGGTCGGGCAGGTGCGCGGAGCGCGGAGCCTCCGCGCCCCGATCCTGCGCCGGCGCGGAGGGGCGCGGGGGCTCCGCGCGGGGCGCCCGGTCCGAGCGCCGGACCCGCAGGGTCCCCGGCCGCGCGCGGTCGGCCGGGTCGGGCTCGACCCTGTAGGCGAGGCCCTGGCGCTCGGCATACGCCACCGCCTGCGCCCGCGTCGGGAACGTCAGCGCCACCTCCGTGGCGAGGGTGTCGGTCCCGCCGGTCCAGCCCATCAGCGGCTCGATCTCCGGCGGTGTCTCGCGCTCGAAGGTGAGATCCCACGTCCCGGCCCGGGCGCGGCCGGCGGTGTCGACGGAGCGCCCGCGGCGACGGATCCGTGCCCGGTGGCCCGCGAGACACGGCGCGCCCGCCGGACCGGGCGGGTTGTTGTGTCCGATTCCGATCATCCAATCCTGCATGGTTGCCTCCCTGTAGGGGCGCGCTCAGCCGCCGAAGAGGCCGAGACGCGCCGCCGATTGCACGCCGAAGCTCGCCGCGAAGGAGAGCAGGGCCGCGTCCCAGGCGGTCAGGTGCGGGGCATCGGCCGGCGGTCCGGCCTGCGTGATCGCCAGGCCGAGCCACGCGATGCCCGAGAGGCTCAGCAGAGCGGCCAGCACCCAGGGCAGGGCGGGCGCCGGGCAGGGCGCCGCCAGGGCCAGGCACAGCGCGGCGGACAGGAGCCAGCGGCCCAGCACGGTGCCGTCGGTGGTCCGCGCAGGCCATCCGCGCCGGCCGCGCCGCGACCGGGCCGGGATCCTGGAGTCGCCCCGCAGGTCGAAGGTCGCCATCGCGCGCCTCCCCGGCTCAGTTCAGCAGGGGCTCCGGGGCGGCCGGGCCGCGCCGCCAGCGGCGGATGAACGCCGCCGGGAAAGGCGGCCTGCGCGGCGCCGGGGCCGCGGGCGCCGCCGAGCCTTCATCGAGAGCCTGGAGCGCCTCCAGGATCGCGCTCAGCGGCACGGGCTCGGCCCGGCAGCCCGGCAGGCAGCGCAGCGTCGGGCAGGAATCGACCGCGCGGGCGTCCGAGGCCCAGGAGGCCAGGATGGCCCGTTTCTCGGCCCGCGACAGGCCCGGATAGCGCAGCACCTCCCGGGGATGCCGGAAGACGTCGCCCGGCGCCACGAAGGCCTCGAACGGCTCGACCGCCTGCGGCCTCAGGCTGGCGGTCGCCACCGGACCGAGGCGCTCGATCTCAGGGTGGACGTGGTTCGTATCGATCGGCGGCATGCGACCCTCCTCATCGTGAGCAAAGGCTGGGGCGGCCGGCACGCCCGGTCGGGCCGCGCCGGCCGCCGCGTCATGCGTTCAGGTCCGCGGCCGCGGAGGCGGCCGCGCGGTTGCCCGCTCAGACCCGGCTCAGTGCTTGGCGGCCGGCGCGCCGTCGCCGTTGATGGCGATGCGCCGGCGGCGTTCCGGCGCCTCGGCGGCGCGTGGCAGCGTCACGGTGAGGACGCCGTTGCGGAACGTCGCCTCGGCCCTGTCCTCCTCCACCGGCACGGGGAGGGCGATCGACCGCTCGAACCGGCCGTAGCTGCGCTCGGAATAGCCGCGGCCCTTGTCGGTGGTCTCCGCGCGCTTCTCGCCCTTCAGGGTCAGGACGCCGTCCGCGATGAGGAGTTCGACGTCCTCCTCGTCGAGCCCGGGAAGCTCCGCGGAGACGCGCAGCGCGCCGTCCGACTCGACCAGCTCGACCTGCGGCCAGCCGAAGCCGCAGCTCGCCAGGCTCGGCGCGCCGCCGAGCCCGCTGAACACGTCTTCGAACAGGCGGTTCATCTCCCGGTGCAGCGTCAGGAAGGGACTGGCCGGCTCCTGCGGGAGGGCGGCCGGCGCCGCGGCGGTGCGGTTCCAGGGAATCAGATCTCTCACGCTCATGGTCCTCGCTCCATCGAGTGCGGTGCAGTCGTGGGAACAGGCCCGCGGGTCCGCGGACCTGCGAGGGATGTCATCCGTGTCGACAGGGGTGCCCGGGCCGCTCGCCCGGGCCGCCGATCAGGCCGCCTTGGCCTCGCGGGCGATCTGCGCCGGGGCGTTGTCCTGACCGGACGTGGCCGTCGTGCCGCCGATCGCGATGCGGCGGGGCTTCAGCGCCTCCGGCACCTCGCGCTTCAGCGCGACGGTGAGCAGGCCGTTCTCCAGGGACGCGCCCACAACCTTCACGTGCTCGGCCAGATTGAAGGTCTGGCGGAAGGTGCGGGCCGCGATGCCGCGGTAAAGGTAGTGCTTCTCGCCCTCCTGGGCGGCCTTCTGGCCCGAGACGAGGAGCGTGGTGTCCTGCTGGGTCAGCTCGATCTCGTCGGGCGTGAAGCCCGCGACCGCCATGGTGATGCGGTACTGATCCTCGGCCACCTTCTCGATGTTGTAGGGCGGCCAGGCAGCCGACGGCTCGACGCGGTCGGCCTGGTTGAGCAGCTCGAACAGACGGTCGAACCCGATGGACGACCGGAACAGGGGCGAAACGTCGTACGTCCTCATAACCACATCCTCCGACGAGCAACGTGACTACAAGCGACGCCGGACACCGTGTCCGGCGCCCTCACCGCGAGCCCTTCCCGGGCCTCGCACGCGCGTAACGCGCGGGCGAAGAGGGCGTTCCGCGACGAGCGAAATTTTTTCGGGATGGGCCGCGGGCCGGCTGCGGTGATCCGACCCGCGCGGCCTCTCCCACTGAGCTGCCGGCTGCACGCGCTCGCGGTTTCGGTCCGTCCATCCGATTGAGAGCGCGGGTCCCCTCTCCCATGCGGGATGGGGACAGGGTGAGGGACGCGAACGTTCAGAACACGGCGTGCCCCCCCTGCGCGTCAAACGCGGGCCCTGTCCGGAGACTTCCCATCCCTCACTCCGAACCTCTCCCGCTCGGGAGAGGGGGCGCGTCGCGCTCCGTCGCAGGCCGCACCGCGGACACGTGTCGGCCGCAAGGGGGAAGGCGGTGCCGCGGACGCGGCAGGCCCCGCTCTCAGCCGACCGCCTCCTCCACGAGGATCTCGCGCTTGCCGGCGTGGTTGGCCGGGCCGACGATGCCCTCGATCTCCATCCGCTCCATGATGGAGGCGGCGCGGTTGTAGCCGATCTGCAGCCGGCGCTGGATGTAGCTGGTCGAGGCCTTCTGGTCGCGCAGCACCACCTGCACGGCCTGATCGTAGAGGTCGCCGCCGGCCTCGCCGAAGGAGCCCTGGTCGAACACCGCGCCGTCGAGCTCGAGTTCCGCGGCGCCGGCCTTGCCCTTCGCGCCCTTCTCGGGCGCGCCCTCCTCGTCGTCGGCGGTGACGGCGTCGAGGTAGCTGGGCCGGCCCTGGCGCTTGAGGTGGGCGACCACCGTCTCGACCTCGCTGTCCGAGCAGAACGGCCCGTGCACGCGCGTCGTGCGCCCGCCGCCGGCCATGAACAGCATGTCGCCCTGGCCCAGAAGCTGCTCGGCGCCCATCTCGCCGAGAATGGTGCGCGAGTCGATCTTGCTCGTCACCTGGAAGCTGATCCGGGTCGGGAAGTTCGCCTTGATCGTGCCGGTGATCACGTCCACCGACGGCCGCTGCGTCGCCATGATCAGGTGGATNAATGGTGCGCGAGTCGATCTTGCTCGTCACCTGGAAGCTGATCCGGGTCGGGAAGTTCGCCTTGATCGTGCCGGTGATCACGTCCACCGACGGCCGCTGCGTCGCCATGATCAGGTGGATGCCCGCCGCCCGCGCCATCTGCGCCAGCCGCTGGATCGCCCCCTCGATGTCCTTGCCGGCCACCATCATCAGGTCGGCCATCTCGTCGACCACGATCACGATGTACGGCAGAGGCGCCAGGTCCATCGCCTCGTCCTCGTACACCGCCTCGCCGGTGTGGCGGTCGAAGCCGGTCTGGACGGTCCGGGTCAGCACCTCGCCGCGCGCCGCGGCCTCGGCGACCCGGGCGTTGTAGCCGTCGATGTTCCGGACGGCGATCTTGGCCATCTTCTTGTAGCGCTCCTCCATCTCGCGCACGGCCCATTTGAGGGCGATGACCGCCTTCTTGGGGTCGGTGACCACGGGGGAGAGCAGGTGCGGGATGCCGTCGTAGACCGACAGCTCCAGCATCTTGGGGTCGACCATGATCAGGCGGCACTCCTCCGGCTTCAGCCGGTAGAGCAGGCTGAGGATCATGGTGTTGATCGCCACCGACTTGCCCGAGCCGGTGGTGCCGGCGACCAAGAGGTGCGGCATGCGCGCGAGGTCGGCGATGATCGGCTCGCCGCCGATGTTCTTGCCCAGGCACAAAGCCAGCTTGTGCTTGCTCTCCGCGAAATCCGTGGAGGCCAGGAGCTCGCGCAGGTACACCGTCTCGCGCTTGGCGTTCGGCAGCTCGATGCCGATGGCGTTCCGGCCGGGCACGACCGCGACGCGGGCCGAGACCGCCGACATGGACCGGGCGATGTCGTCCGCCAGCGCGATCACGCGGCTGGACTTGGTGCCGGGGGCGGGCTCGAGCTCGTAGAGGGTCACGACCGGGCCCGGCCGCACCGCCAGGATGTCGCCGCGCACGCCGAAATCGCCGAGCGTCGCCTCCAGCAGCGTGGCGTTCTGCTCCAGGGCGTCGGCCGAGATCAGGCTCGCCTGGGATGGGCCGCGGGGGGCCGCCAGCAGGTCGAGGGCGGGCAGGGCGTAATCTTCCGGGCGGACGGGCTGCGCGGGCGCGCGGCGGGCCGGCACAGGCGCGGCGGGCGGCGGGGCGACCCGGGACGCGGTCGGCTCGGACCGCGGCGGGACCGGACGCTGCGGCGCCGCGAGATCCTCCGGATCATCCTCGGCATCGGCCTGCGGGGACACCGCACGGCGGTCCGGGGCCGCGGGGGATTCGTCGCCCGCGTCGAAGACGGGCTCGCGCCGGCTCGCGCCGGTCGGCCGCCCCTCGGGCAGGTGGTCGGCCCAGGGGAGATCCGCGTCCGTGAAGGCCCGCCGGGCCGCGAGCGCGGGCGACGCGCTGTCGATCGGCTCGGCCCGGCCCGCGCGCCACGCCGCGATTCGGTCCGCCGCGGCGACGCGCAGACCCATCAGCCCCTGCGCCAGGGCGCCGACACCCACGAGGCCGAGGCTCGGCTCGTCGTCGGCATCCTCGCGCTCGTCGCGGCCCGAATCCCGGCCGCGCGCCGGGGCGCGGCGGACGGGGTAGGGGTCGTCGTGGGGGGATTCCTCCTCGACGGCACCGAACCGGCAGGCGCCGGTCAGGCTGAGGATCGCCACCGCGGCGTAGCCGAAGCCGACCAGGTGGGCCGCCGCCGACGAGACCGCGCCGACGATCACCCGCGCCATCGACAGCAGGCCGTCGCCGGCCACGCCGCCGAGGCCGGTGGGCAGCGGCCAGCGGGTCGTCGGCGGGAGCGCGCTCGCCACCGCGCTGGCGGCGCAGAAGCCGATGATCCAGAGCGCGATGCGCAGGCCGCCCTCGGGCAGATCGCGCTCCCGCATCAGCCGGATGCCCCAGAGGACCGGCGGCAGCACGAAGGCCAGGGAGCCCAGGCCCAGGATCTGCATGGCGAGATCGGCCACGACGGCGCCCGGCTGGCCGAGGACGTTGTGGGCGGCGTGGTCGGTGGCGTGGTTCAGGCTCGGGTCGTCGATCGACCACGTGGCCAGGGCCACGGTCAGGGCGACCGCGCCGGTGAACAGCACGAAGCCGCCGAGCTCCGTCAGGCGCTTGCCCAGGAAGGGGCGAACGCTGTCGACGAATGTCTCGTAGGGCGATGCGGGACGGCGAAGCGAGCGCATGCGGGACCGGACGCGGAACGGGAACTTACCCCCGAGGCTAGGCACGACCCTCTTAACGACCCGCTAAGGTTGAGGAAGGCTCACCGGCCTCCGGTCGGGCCTCCCCGGCCCGTCGCGGTCCCGCGCGGGAGGATGCAAAAGCCGCCCCGCTGTGGCACAGGAGCGGCCATGAACATCGACGGCCAGCCCTACCGCACGATCTTCCCGGACCCGGACGGCGTCAGCGTCCAGGTGATCGACCAGACCCGCCTGCCCTTCGCGTTCGAGCTGAAGCGGCTCGCGACGCTGGAGGATGCCGCGGTGGCGATCCGCACGATGATCGTGCGGGGCGCGCCCCTGATCGGCGTCACGGCCGCCTACGGGCTGGCGCTCGCCATGCGGGCCGACGCCTCCCACGACGGCATCGACCGGGCGGCGGCGACGCTCGCGGCGACGCGCCCGACCGCGATCAACCTGCGCTGGGCGCTGGACCGGGTCTCCGCCAACCTGCGCCAGACCGCGCCGGACGAGCGCTTCGCCCGCGCCTTCGCGGAGGCCGGCCGCATCGCCGAGGAGGACGTGGCGAGCTGCCGCGCGATCGGCGCCCATGGCGGCCGGATCATCGCCGACCTCCACGCGGCAAGGGGCGGCGACCGGCCGGTCACCGTGCTGACCCACTGCAACGCCGGCTGGCTGGCCACGGTGGACTGGGGCACGGCGCTGGCGCCGATCTACGCCGCCCACGAGCGGGGCGTGCCGGTCCACGTCCTGGTCGACGAGACCCGGCCGCGCAGCCAGGGCGCCGCGCTCACGGCCTTCGAGCTGAAGGGCCACGGCGTGCCGCACACGGTCATCGCCGACAATGCCGGCGGCCACCTGATGCAGCACGGCGAAGTCGATCTCTGCATCGTCGGCTCCGACCGGACCACGGCGAGCGGCGACGTCTGCAACAAGATCGGCACCTACCTGAAGGCGCTGGCCGCGCACGACAACGGCGTGCCGTTCTACGCCGCCCTGCCGTTCTCGACGATCGACTGGACGCTCGACGACGGGGTGAAGGAGATCCCGATCGAGGAGCGCGACGGGCGCGAAGTCACCCACATGACCGGGCGGCTCGCCGACGGCGGCTTCGCCACGATCGAGGTCGTCTCGCCCGGCAGCCCCGTGGCCAACCCCGCCTTCGACGTGACGCCGGCCCGGCTGATGACCGGGATCATCACCGAGCGCGGCGTCTGCGACGCGAGCCCCGAGGGCCTGTACGGGCTCTACCCGGAGCGCCGGAACGCCGCGTGAGGGTCCGGTCCGGCGCTGGTCCGGACCTCCGACCCGAACCCTCATCCTGAGGCCCCGGAGCGCGGCGGAGGCCTCGTAGGAGGGCTCCAGCCGGCCGCGCGATCCCTGGAACCCGCCTGCGAGGCCCGCCGGCGCGGGCACCTAGGATGAGGATGCGAGTCGGAGGGTCTCGCGCGAGCCGGCCGCCTCAGCGCACGCCGGGCCGGCCGGATTCCGCGAGCTGCTGCGCCCGGGCGCCCTGGCGCTCGAACATCCAGCCCGGATACTCGGCCGGGAGCGCGCTCACCGCGTCGAGGGCGTCGAGCTCGTCGCCGGTGAGGCTGAGCGCGGTCGCCGCGATGTTGTCCTCCAGCTGATCGAGGCGCTTGGCCCCGACGATGACGCTGGTCACCGCCCTGCGGTGCAGGAGCCAGGCGAGGGCCACCTGGGCCACCGAGACGCCGCGCGCCTCCGCGACACTCCGCATGGCGTCGATGCAGGATTCGGCCCGGGGGCGGTCGACCGGCGGGAAGTCGAAGCTCGCCCGCCGGCCCTCGCCCGCGCCGCCGGAATACTTGCCGCTGAGCAGGCCGCCGGCGAGCGGGCTCCAGACCAGGAGGCCGAGCCCCTCCGAGCGCAGCATCGGGACGATCTCCCGCTCCAGGTCGCGGCCGGCGATGGAGTAGTAGGCCTGCAGGGTCTCGAAGCGGGCGAGCCCGGCCCGCGCGCTGATGCCCAGCGCCTTCACGACCTGCCACGCCGCCCAGTTCGAGACGCCGACGTAGCGGACGTGGCCGTGCTGGACGAGGATGTCGAGCGCCCGCACCTGCTCCTCGATCGGCGTCGCCGGGTCGAAGCCGTGGATCTGGTAGAGGTCGATATGGTCGAGCTGGAGCCGCTTGAGGCTCGCCTTGCAGGCGTCGATCAGGTGCAGGCGCGAGGCGCCCTTGGCGTTGGCGCCCGGGCCCGTCGGCCCGTAGCCCTTGGTGGCGACCACGACGCTGTCGCGCGGCACCTTGAGGTCGCGCAGCGCCTGTCCGGTGATCGTCTCGGACAGACCCTCGGCGTAGACGTCGGCGGTGTCGATGAAGTTGATCCCGGCCTCGAGCGCCCGCCCGACGAGGCGCCCGGCCTCGGCCTGGTCGAGGGCGCCGATCTGGCGCCACATTCCGGCCCCGCCCCCGAAGGTCATGGTGCCGAGGCAGAGTTCGGAGACGAACAGCCCCGTGTTGCCGAGCTTCTTCTGATACATGCCTGCCTGATCCCGTCCGTCTGGTGACTGTCAACGCCCGGGGCGGGACCCGGTGCGCTCAGGGCTCCCAGCGATGGAAGACCGCGCTGTCGAAGGCGAAGACCGGCTCGCCGCGCTGGTTCACCCCGGTGTTGCGCGCGAAGGCCAGCCCCCAGCCCGGCCGCGAGGCCGAGGCGCGCTTGTCGGTGAGCCTGGCGCTGAACCGGACCGTGTCGCCCGCGTAGACGGGCTTCAGCCACCGCAGGTTCTTGAACCCGGGGGAGGGGCCCGCCTCGGGAACCGGCCCGCGGGCGGCCGTGTAGGCGGCGTCGCGGGCGCGGGTCGTGAGCATGCGGTTCATGTAGGCGGCGGCCGTGTGCCAGCCGGAGGCGCAGAGGCCGCCGAAATGGCTGCGCTTCGCCGCCTCGGGGTCGAGGTGGAAGGCCTGCGGGTCGTAGGCCCGCGCGAAGGCCACGATCGCCTCGGCGGTGAACGCGTAGGCGCCGAGATCGCGCACGGCGCCGATCTCGGCATCCCGCAGGAACGGCAGGATCTCCGCGTCCTCCGGCTCGGCGACCGGACCGGGCACGCCGATCTCCACCGGCCGCGGGGGCAGGGGGTCGGTGCCGCGGCGGGCCAGCATGAAGGTGAAGCGCTGGGTCAGCACCGTCTCAGCCCGCTGGTTGCCGAGGGCGACCTCGGCGGTCACGAAGCCGAGGCCCGGCTTAGAGGCCGAGTCGCGCATCCCCACGACCCGGAAGGTCAGGGTCAGGGCGTCGCCCGGCAGGACCGGCGCGAGCCAGCGCAGATCGTCGATCCCCGGCGCGCCGAGCGACGAGCCGCCCTTGAACGGCCCCTGCTGGAGCAGCCGCATCCCGAGCGCCGCCGTGTGCCAGCCCGAGCCGATCAGCCGGCCCGCGAAGGTCGTCTCCGCCGCCGTCTCGTCGAGGTGGAACGGCTGGAAGTCGAAATCTTTCGCGAAGCCCACGATGGCGTCGCGGGTGACCGTCAGCGGCTCCCCGACGATCACGTCGCCGACGGAGAAGTCTTCGAGGGCGGGATCCGGCATGGCGGGCTCGTCTCGTTGATCAGCGGGGCGGGGAATCGATGCGTCACCGGGATGTTCGCCCCACCGCCGTCCTCGCGAGCGGAGCGAAGCAATCCGGCGGCGCCACGTTTACCGGGGTCGCGCGGCCCTGGGTTGCTTCGCTCCGCTCGCAAGGACGGGGATGAAGCACGCGCGCCGCGCTGACGGCGCCGACCTCAGTTGGCGAAGCGGAAGTGCAGCACGTCGCCGTCCTGCACCACGTACTCCTTGCCCTCAAGCCGGAGCTTGCCGGCGTCCCGGGCCCCGGCCTCGCCGTTGAGCGCCGTGTAATCCTTGAACGCGATGGTCTCGGCCCGGATGAAGCCCTTCTCGAAATCCGAGTGGATCACCCCGGCGGCGCCCGGCGCGCGGGTGCCCTTGGTGATCGTCCAGGCGCGGGCCTCCTTGGGGCCGACCGTGAAGTAGGTCACGAGGCCGAGGAGGTCGTAGCCGGCGCGGATCACCCGGTTGAGGCCGGGCTCGGCGAGGCCCACCGCCTCCAGGAACTCGGCTTGGTCGGCCTCCGGCATCACGGCGATCTCGCTCTCGATCTTGGCCGAGACCACCACCGCCACGGCGCCCTCTTCCTTGGCGCGGGCGACGACCGCGTCCGAGTAGGCGTTGCCCTTGTCGGCGTCGCCCTCGTCGACGTTGCAGACGTAGAGGACGGGCTTGGCCGTCATCAGGCCGAGCGACTGGAACAGCTTCTCCTCGTCGGGCTTGCGCTCCACGAGGCGGGCGGGCTTGCCGTCGCGCAGGAGCGGGAGCGCCCGGTTGACGAGGTCCAGGGTCTCCTTGGCCTCCTTGTCGGCGCCCTTGGCCTTCTTCTCCAGCGCCACGGCGCGGCGCTCCAGGCTGTCGAGGTCGGCGAGCATCAGCTCGGTCTCGATCGTCTCGATGTCGGCGGCCGGATCGACCTTGCCCTCGACGTGGGTGACGTCGCCGTCCGTGAAGCAGCGGACCACGTGGGCGATGGCGTCGACCTCGCGGATATTGGCCAGGAACTGGTTGCCCAGGCCCTCACCCTTGGAGGCGCCGCGCACGAGGCCGGCGATGTCCACGAAGGTCAGCCGCGTCGGGATGATCTCCTTCGACGACGCGATCCGCGCGAGGTCGGTCAGCCGCGGGTCCGGCACCGCCACCTCGCCGACATTCGGCTCGATGGTGCAGAACGGGTAGTTGGCCGCCTGGGCGGCCGCCGTCTGCGTCAGCGCGTTGAAGAGGGTCGACTTGCCGACGTTCGGCAGGCCGACGATGCCGCATTTGAAGCCCATAGGTCCGTTCCGTGATCAGGTTCGTCGCAGCACATCGTCGGGCGACGTGCGGAAAGGGTTGATGAGGGTCAGGCCGTCGAACACGGCGCCGTGCGCCATATCCTCGGTCAGGAAGGAGCGGCATCCGGCGAGCTGGGCCGCAGCCACCAGGAGACAGTCGAACCACTGATAGCCGAGATTCTCGCGGACGAGCCATGCCAGTTCCGCGTCGTCTTGATCGATCGGGCGCGTTCCCCACGCCCCGATCGTCTCAACCTCGGCTCGAACGTCGCGCAGCGAGCGCCCCGGCTCGTTCTTGAGGATCCAGCGCGTCAGTTCGTTGAGAACCTGAAGATTCGTGCGGGCGCAGCCCACATGGGTGATGACAGCCAACCACGCCCGTGCCCGCCCACGCTTGTCGGCGTTCCGGTTGTCGCGCGCGTAGACCAGCACATTCGTATCGATGAAGATCGGCTCAATCGTAGAGTTCATCGCGCGACGGTGCTTTGCCGTTCTCGTCCGTCAGATTCATCAGCGGACCGGCCAGGAAGCGCTCGAGCGCCTCCCGCTGCGTCAGCGGCCGGCCGACGCGCTGCTCCACGGCCTCGGCGATGAAGCGCGACAGGCTCTTGCCGTCGCGGGCGGCCGCGACGCGCGCCCGCTTCAGCAGGGCCTCGTCCATGGTCACGGTGACGTTCTTCATCGGAAGGATCCACCGCGCCGATATCGTGTCCCCGTGTTTTCGTGTCAATTTCTCGCGCCGAGCGTCTTCACGTCGTCCCAGCCGCGTCCCGCCATGGCGAGGTGGACCTTGTTCTGGAAGCTCGCATCCTCGCCGGCGGCGAGCAGGGCGGCGTGGTCGGCGACCGCCCGGCAGAGATCCTCGACCCAGGGCTGCTCGGCCTTGCCGAAATCGTTGAGCACGTAAGAATGCACCAGCGCCTTGTCGCCGGGATGACCGATGCCGAGCCGGACCCGGCGGTAGTCGTTGCCGCACTGCGCGGTGATCGAGCGCAGCCCGTTATGGCCGGCATTGCCGCCGCCGAGTTTTACCCGGAGCTTGGCGGGGGCGAGGTCGAGCTCGTCGTGCAGCACGATCACGTCGCCGAGCGGGATCTTGTAGAAGCGCTGCGCCTCCGAGACCGCGCGGCCGGACTCGTTCATGAAGGTCGAGGGCTTCAGGAGGATCGCCCGCTCCGTGCCCAGCACCACCTCGGCGGCCTCGCCCTGGAAGCGGAGGCGGAACGGGCTCGCCCGGTGCTGGCGGGCGATCGCGTCGACGGCGAGGAAGCCGATATTGTGCCGGTTGCCCGCGTAGCGCGCGCCCGGATTTCCGAGGCCGACGATCAGCCGCATGGTCTGCATCCCTTTCAGGCGCGGTCTGTGCCACGCTTCGGCGCGCGGCGCATCCCCGGCCGCGCCGGGCCGGTCGCCGGCCCGCGCCGTCGCTCCCCGTGCGCCAGCGCACGGCGGCGGTCGAACCCGGAGCAGAGTATCCCCGTTGAGAGGTCACATTCGGCCAAGCAACGCCGGAGCGATCAAGACCGCCGACCAGCGCAACGCGACGACGATCTTCCTCACTCGACACGGTTGACCGGATGACTTCCCGTTGAAGTCATACGAAGACACTAGGAGATCATCATGACCGTCCGCATGCTCGCTGCCGCCGCCCTGGTCGCCGCGGTCGCCACGCCCGCCCTCGCGCAGGGCCTGGATTCGAAGCACTCGCCCTACCCGGCCTCGGCCTATTCGGGCTGGGTCGGCAACGGCCCCGCCCTGCATCAGGACGCCGCCGGTCCCGCGCGGGCGGCCGCCTACCGCTACAGCGGCCCGCATGCCGGCGGACCGGCCAACGCCCTGCCGCGGTACTGACGGGAGACGGGGCACTGGGAACGCCGCGGGCCCGGCCACCGCCGGCGGTCAGGACGGCACGGCGGCCCGATCGGCGCGCGCGTCGGGCCCCCGGCCGGGCGCCGGGGCCCCGCCCTCCGCGGCCGTCCCGGCCCGGATCTCCCCGGGGCGCAGGGTTCCGACCAGCAGATCGACCTGACTGACGAGGCGCACGAGCGACTGCCCGCGATCCAGCGCCGGCCGCTCGGGCAGGGGCGCATCCGCGCCCAGGGCCGCCAGGGTCGCGGTGATCCAGGCGCGCCAGGGCTCCGCCTCGGGGGCGGCCGCCTCCGGGGCGTGCCGCAGCACGATGAGCCGGGCGCTGATCCGGCGCAGGGTCGCGTCGGCCACCAGGGCGGATTCCACCTCCGGGTGGCTGCCGGCCCGGGGCTGCTGGAGGGCGCGGGAGAGCGCCGCCTCCAGGTCGTTGAGGGCGAGGCCGGCCTCGCGGCTCTGCGCCGCGATCGCGGTCTCGCGGCCCTCGCCGGGCGGCGCGCGGAGCACGGCCTCGGCGAGGCCGGCCTGCGCCCTGAGCGCCCGGCGCAGTTCCTGCCGGACTTGGTCCGGCTCCCAGATCGGCCAGAGCACCAGGCAGCTCGCCACCGCGATCACGCCGCCCAGCACCGTGAAGCCGCCGCGCATGGCGACGATCTCCCAGGAGCTGTGGCCCGGCTCCAGAAGCTCGACGAGCAGCACCACGAGGGGGGTCAGGCAGGTGACGAAGAAGCCGTAGGAGATCTGGCGCGCCGCGAAGCCGACGATGCTGAGCATCAGGATCAGCCCGGCCTCGGCCAGCGGGCTCGTGGCGTAGTAGGCGAGCACCGCGCCCACGAGGCCGCCCAGGACCGTGCCGCCGATCCGCTCCAGCGCCCGCTGCCACGTCGCCGCGTAGAAGGGCTGCATGGTGAGCACCACGGTCATCACCAGCCAGTGCGTGAAGGCGCCCGCGTAGGTCAGGGTGGCGGCGAGCGCCGGCGCCGCGACCGCGCTCGCCCGCAGGGCGTGCCGCAGATTGGGCGAGGCCGGGGTGAAGTTCTGCGCCAGCGGCCCGACATAGCGGGTCCAGCGGTCGAGGCTGCCGCCCTCCGTGATCGTGCCGCCGGGCCGGTAGCCCTCCGGGGTCGACAGCTTGGCGCCGATCCGCACGCGCCCGACGATCCTCTCGGCGAGGCGGGCGAGCGTCGGGTCCTCCGACAGGCCCTCGGCGACCCGGGCGATGGAGTGTTCCAGGCGGGCGATGTCGAGGTTGACGTCGTCGCGGATCGCCCGGGCGATGGTCACCAGCAGGGGGCGCAGGCGCCGCAGGAACACCTTGGCGAGCGCCCGCCGGCGCGGGTCGGGGCGGCTGTCGATCAACTCGCCCACGGCGATCAGCGCGGCGAAGATCTGCTCGGCGCTCTCCAGGCGCAGCAGGGCCTGGGCGGTGCGGTCCGAGACGCGCTCGCGGGACCGGACGAGGTCGAGGATCATGGTGCGCGCGGTCTCGATGCTCGCCCGCACGCCGCGCCGGTGGCCCCGCGCGTGGCCGTCGAAGGCGGCCGTGTCGGGTTCCGGCAGGGCGACGAGCCGCTCGAGGTCGCCGCAGAGCCGGGCGAGATTGTGCCAGACCTCCGCCACCGCCCGGTGGGCCGGGCGGTACGGGTGCAGCCGCCAGATGACCAGGGCCAGGAAGGTCGCCCAGAGACCGCCCGCCGCGAACATCACCGCGGTGACGGCCGCCTGCTCGAGGTCGAGCGGCCGGTCCAGGGCGATGCACAGCACGACCACGAGCACGTTGCCGGCCGACTGGGCCTGGACGCTCCAGACGCGGGCGTACGAGCAGGCGAAGATCAGCGCGCAGGCGACCGGGACGACCACCGCCAGGCCGAGGGGCTGGATCAGGCCGAGGCCGGCCCAGAGCAGGCCACCGAGGAACGAGAAGGCGGTGAGGACGCGCAGGCGCGCGCGCATCGGGCCGCCGTTGTCGCAGAAGCAGGCGAGGTTGGCGGCGAGCGCCATCGTCAGCAGCGGCGACCACTGAACCCAGATGTTGAGGAGGATGACGACGCCGAACGCGAAGGCGGCGCGCACGCCCTCCACGAGCCGCACGTTCCGGAGGTCGAGACCCGTGGGCAGGCGCCGCAGGTCGCCGCCCGGCCGGCTCAGGCTGCCCCGGCCGGCGGCGAAGCGGCGGCGGAGACGTCCGGGGGGCGGGGCTGCGGGACTCGGCGCGGTCAAGCTCGGTCTCCCGACGGGGGCGCGGCGCCCCGGCATGAACCGCGCTCCGGCCTGACCGGATCCGCGGCGGCGCGCAACCCCGGCCCGCGGCCGGCGCGGGATCGCGGGGCGCCTCCGGAGCGGCGCCGCGGGACAACCTCTTCACAGCTTCGGCCCGATCCGGGATGCCGCGCCGGTCTTCGTCGCGCGCGCTTGACCCCCGGACGAGCCCGTGGCTTCTGGAGCCGCCTGGCCCTGACTCCGTAGCTCAGCTGGATAGAGCAGCCGCCTTCTAAGCGGCAGGTCGTAGGTTCGAGCCCTACCGGGGTCGCCAGCAAAATCAATGCCTTGATACGGGTTTCCGGGCCGCGTTCCGGCAAGCGGCCGGCGGCTCATTCCGACAAATCACCCCGATCTGTTCGAGTAAGGCGCCGCTTCCGCGTGCCGGCGGTGATCCGGCGCTGCGCCCTTTCCACCTAGCGGGGCAGGGTCCGAGCGTTCCTCTGCCGACGGATGGCCCGGATCTGGGCATCGGTGCGCTCGGCATCCAGGAAGGCGACCTCCTCGGCCCGCGCGAAGCCCCCTCGTCTCGCCAGTCTGCTGCCCCGCCCGTGCGAGGAGATGAAACGAGCGTGGAACCATGGGGGGTGCCAGCCCGTCCCGTCGAAGCCTGGACCGACCGACGTTACCGAACGGCATCCCGATCCGGGACCGGACCGAGGATCGCGGTTGAGGCCCAACCGAGGGCGCTTCGGCGCCCTGCGTCTCAGGCGGCGTCAGGTACTGGCCCCGGCCGTAGGAACGGTACCGAGCCCCGCCGGCCCGTGAGCAGATCGGGCGGGGGGCTGACCGCAGTTACCGCGGCATAGGGCGGACTGCTTGCTGGGGAACGCGCTATCCGGCCTCGACCGTTCGGCCCGATCGCGACCGGCCAAAGCGTCCGCCGTTCCAGACCAGATAACCGAGACCGGCTGCCACTCCGGCGAGCGTCGCGACAAGGGCGAACTCGCTCGACATGCCCCCCGCCACGGAGCCCCGCCGCCGAGACTGAAGGGCGCTCGTCTTGGCCCGCACGAACGCCCGCGTGGCAGCGGCAACCTCCTCGGGCGCGAGAAGCATCTGCGCGGCGGGGATCAGCTCATGCACGTGGCGGTGCAGGTGCTGATCCACGAGGAACGTGACATCTTCGAAGGTGTCGAGCCAGCCGGCCGAGTCCGTCTTGCGGCGTCGGGCGAGTTGCTGGAGCTGCCGCCTGAACTCCGCGTGGCCGCGGTTCAAGTCTTCGATCAGCGTGCGTGTCTGGCTCTCCCGGCTCAAGGGGCCGTACAAGCTCGCACCGAGGCCGACCGCATGCAGATCAAGCTCGTCCATGAGATCAGCCAGCATCCGCTCGCGGCTGCCGACCGCTCTGGGGTCGTTGAGAGCGTATGGTATCTCACGGATCAGGCCACCGATGTTCTCATGGTCGCGCTCGATGAGTTGCCAAACGTCCATGCACGTCTTCCTTGCCGGTGAAACTACCAGTTCTGAACACCGTGTGCCCGCTGACCGTTCCTGATCGCGGTGGTGCCGACCCGAGCCACCACTCAGATGAGTGCCGGAGGATGTGGCGACGGCGTACCGGAGTACCGCTCCGGGTCCTGCGGGCAGCCGGCATGCCCCCGCGATGGCTGAACTTCCGGCTGCCGTTCCCGGCGCCGACCCGAGCGATGTTCGAGCGCGGCTCGGCCCATTGGACCGAGCAGGGTCAGGTCGGGTGCATTCCGGTCTGGGAGTTCGCGAAGAAGGCCACAGATGCGCGACGAAGGGAGCGCTCCGCGGGCCCGACCGTTGCCCCCGGATGCGCACAGCCCTCGTCGTCCTGATCATGCTCGTTCGCTTCGGCCCCGACCTCGTGTACGCGGCGAACGCCACGCTTCCGCGGCCGGACCCATCGCGCCAGACGACAGCGCCCAAGTGGATTGTCAGCCCGCCCGCGGTGGTGGTGATCCGGCCACCGCGTTGAGGACGCTCACCCCGTCAGTCGCGCCTCGCCTCGGCGCTCGCGCGCTCGACCACGGCCCGCAACGCGGCGCTACCTTCCACGGCGAACCAAGCGCGCAGCATGCTGGAAGTCTCGGGTCTGTCGTCCGGCCGCTCGCGGAACAGGTCCGCGTAGCGGGCTAACTCGCGCTCCACGAACATGTCGAGGTAGGCGGCACCGCGTGTCCTCGCGAGATCTGCCAGGGCGTCTTCGAGAACGCGCCGCATCATCTCGCCGACCATGGCCGAGACGTAGATCGCCTCTCCGCTACCCTGCTCGAGCTCTTTCAAACAAGCCTCCTCCTTAATCGGAGGCACGGTCCTAAGCTTGACCGGAGGCGCGATGCAACGCTGGCTGGACGGACCGGCGGCGCGGTGGGTCGCCGGCAGCGGCACCCCGAGACCCGCACCGCGGGTTTCCCGTTCGATGAGCCTGCGTGAAGCCCATGACCTACACCGTCGAGCAACTCGCGCCCGGCAGCTACGATGTGCTGCTGGACGGTGTCGTGATCGCGGCGCTGGTTCGGGTCGTCTCCCACACCGGGCCGAGCGATACGTGGCAAGTCGAGTTGCTCGACGAGCTGCCACAGGCAGAGCGGCCGGCGCCGTTCACCTCACAGTGGCACACCTTCAAATCGCATGCGGCCGCGCTGGAGTGGCTCGGCACCGATGAGCGCAGCGAAGGGCAGAACTGCGGCTCCTGATCGGGAGCGCCTCTGGAACAGGCGGCTGAGGCGGCCAGTTCAGGGGTCAGGGCCCGCCACGTTGGCGAGCCGGTGACGACCAGGATCCAGCGATGGCTACAGGCACCGTGAAGTGGTTCAACGAGACCAAGGGCTATGGGTTCATCCAACCCGACGATGGCGGCAAGGACGTGTTCGTGCACATCTCGGCCGTCGAGCGCGCCGGCCTGCGCAGCCTCAACGAGGGTCAGAAGATCTCCTATGACGTCGAGGCGGACCGCCGCAGCGGCAAGGAGAGCGCCGCCAACCTGAAGGCGGACTGATCACCGCGCGACGAGTGGCCCGTGTCGGGGCCGCTCGTCACACATCGGGCTTCGAGCTCGGAGCCGGAGACCGCGTCAGGCTCTCGATCTCACGCCTCGGCCGCCCCGACTTGCGGGCGATCTCCTCCTCCTGCGCGCCGATGAGGACCCGCGCCGGCTCATCGCCGTCGAGGCCACCCAGGATCTCGGCCGGTACGCGTCGGTTCGAGGCGCGGCTGCCGTCAGCGTAGGTGACGTCGAACAGCACGAACCCCTGAACCTTCGGCAGAGACTTGATACGCTTGGCCATGCGGGGTGATACCGGCTTTCCGGACGACGCGACAGCGGTCGCGCGCCCTGCTTCCTGCAAGCGCGACGCGCGGCGGGGAACGCGCCCCATACCCCATCCTTCCCGTTCGCCGGAATGTCCGAGGCGCCGGCCCATCGAGGGACAACCGTGACATCCTGGACGCATATCGACACGGGCATCGTCCCCGGCGGCACGCCGTTGCACCTGATGCAGCGGGGTCATGAGTTCTCGATCGTCGCCGACACAATCGAGTTGATGAACAGCACCCGCGGAGCTTCCGAAGAGGCGCTGGCGATCCTCGCCTGCGGCCGGGTGCGCGGCCGGGGTGCGGCGCGCGTGCTGGTCGGCGGCCTCGGAATGGGATTCACCCTGCGCGCCGCCCTGCGCAACCTCGCGCCCGAGGCGAGCGTCACAGTGGCCGAGTTGGTGCCGACGGTAGCGGCCTGGGCGCGCGGTCCGCTCGCGGGCGTCTTCGCCGGCTGCCTTGACGACGCCCGCGTCGACCTGCGCGAGGCCGACGTCAATCACCTCATCCAGTCCGCCCCTGCCGCCTGGGACGCGATCCTGCTCGATGTCGACAACGGTCCGGAAGGGTTCGTGCGCCCGGAGAACGACCGCCTCTATGGCAGCCACGGGCTGGAGCTGGCGCGGCGGGCGCTGCGGCCCGGCGGCGTGCTCGGCGTCTGGTCGGCCACTCCCGACCGCAAGTTCAAGGCGCGGCTCCAGCGCTCGGGCTTCCTCGTCGAGGAGGTTCGCCCCCACGCCGACGGGCGCAGCGGCCCGCGGCACGTGGTGTGGATCGCAACCGCCGCAGGCCCGACATCCTGACCGTTGCGTCTCGACACATTGATTTGAGCGCGTTGCGGCACTGATGGTGTCGCGTCGGCGGCGCGAATGCGTCTTCCGCACTCTATCCTTCGCGTCTCGGCCATCTCACACTGCGCGCATCGCCGGACGGGCTCGTTTTCAGGCTCCGGCGGCTGAGGGACGTGTGCCCCCGCCTGCGGAGCAGTGAGCACACGATGGCCGACCTCATCGATTTCCCCGGGAAGCGCCGAGGATCTGTCTCAGCCTACCGGCTTCGCCGGTTCGCCACGGATGGCAGCGACCGTGGCACGGTGCTCATCCGGGCCCACGACGACACGGAGGCGAGGCAGCAGGCCGATAGGCTGGCCGAAGGACTGCTGGCCGAGCTGTGGTTCGGCGATCGGTTTCTGGATCACGTCGCGCCGGCCGATCACCCGGTCGCGGCCTGCGTCAGCGCGATAGGCGATGGGCCCTGATCCCGCCTATCGGCGCAGATCCCGACGCTGCGCTCCGAGCCATGTTACAATGTTGCATGCCCTCGCGGGAGGTGCGATACGCCGCGGATGTCAGATGAGGCCACGCTCTGGGATCTGGTGACCGCCGAGCGTATCGCCATCGAAGATGTCGGCGCTGCCGTCGACGCCTATCTGGCCGAACCGACCACCCAGGACCATCGGATCGGTCCGGACCACGTCCTCGATCTCGCGGCGGCTGTGGCGGCCCACCCCTTCGCGCCCGTAATTATGGTTGACACCGAGGCCGACGAGCCGTCTCGGCGCATGGCGGTGCGGGCGGCCCTGCTCATGAGCCGCCCCTCCGCCAGATCAGCCGGCCAGATCGCTTTCGCGATCGGTCAGCCACCAGACGACCGATGATCTCGGACGCGGCTACTGATCGTCGTCGTCATCGTTGACCTCGACGAGATCACTGGTGTCCTCATCGTCCTCGTCGACGACGAGATTGTCGTCGTCGACCGGCTCGCCATCCTCCTCGATATCGATGGCGTCATCGCCCTCGGCATCGGTGTCGGTGTCTTTGCCGGCCTCTTCAGCCTCGACCTCGTCCAGAGATACGAGTTCCGGCCCCTCCGTCTCATCCTCGTCGTCGCTCGGCGCCTCTTTGCGCGCCACCACGGGAGCACTCCCCCGGCCGTACGATGTCACCGCAGCGATCGGCACAACCTCACCCGAGTAGGGCGAGATCACAGGGTTCTTGCCGAGGTCGTAGAACTTCTTACCCGTCGTCGGGCAAATCCGCTTCGTGCCGAGGTCCGGACGCGCCACTGCAACTCTCCCTGAGGGCCATGAGACGCTGGATCGCCAGCGCGCAAGCTGTGACGTCTACCACAGTCAGCAGCCCACTACCCTGCGGCTCCGCGCCGGGCCAGGGCGTCAGGGAGCGTCAGGGACGCGGGGCCGAGGGGCCGAGGGGCCGAGGGGCCAGCGGGAGACCTGTCGCGACCAGAGGCAACGCTCCCCTCCCGAGAGGCGTCGAGAACGGCATCATCCACAAGCCGGCGGCCCCGTCCCGGTGGAACCGCGAACGATCCGTTAATTTAACCTACGTGGAAATTGCGGTGGAGCGTCTGCGTGAGCTTTACGGTTGTGGGCCCCAGGGACGACCAAGAGTTAGAGGACGCTGTGCGTCGCGGTGTCGCCGACGGGTTGGCCCGGCTGCTGGGCGTGCCCAGGCATCCCGACAGCGTTCAAGCGATCCTCGACGAGGACGTTCGCGCCGAAGAGGACCACGCCTCGCCCACCCTTCAAGTCGCCGCGGGCTGCGCCCGACAAGCTTGACGAGGCGCGTCGGCGGGCGCGCTAGGGCTCTGACGAATCTCGGCGTCCGTGATTGGCAGCGCTGACGGACCGCAACGCCGCGAGGAGCCTCCGAGTCTCGGCGAGCTTGTCCCGCGTGGCCGCGTGCTCCGCGCGGAGCGCGCTGATCAGGTAGGCAGCGCGCTCCATCTGAACCGAAGCCGCGGGTGCTCGCACGGTCTTGGGCGGCGCAACGGGTCTGCGCCCACGATCAAGAATCTCGGAGAATGGCACCTCCAACAGCAGCCTGCCGCTGTCGTCGGCGATCTCGAAGGCGTAGCGGACCGGGTTGAGCTTCTTGCGCACGAGGTCGGCGCTCATCTCCGGCACCGTGTGGCAGGCCTCCAGATAGGCCGCGTCCAAACTCGGCAGTTCCAGACCGATCCGATCCCGATTCAATCCCTCGGGATTTCGCAAGTGGAAGTAGAACAACGGCATAGAATACTCTCGCTTGATGCGCCTCCTCCCGTACCAATCACCGCGACGGCTTTTGGATCGCCGAGGACGAAGCCGAGCGAGGCTTTCGACGTCGGCCGCGGTGCAGCGCCGATCCTGATTTGCATCAGATTGCGTGGCTGCACGTGCGGCCAACCTCACGCGGCAGGCCACGGGGGCAGGCGGCCGCACGATCTGATCCGCAAGCGCGGATGCTTCACCCGCCTCTCTGACGAGAACAGGCGCGGGTTGATGAGGCTCGCTCAGAACGTTCGGTCGGTCAGGCCAGACCGGGACATCGGCCACGAGGGCGACACCCCGGAGAGCCGGGCGACGAGACTACGACTTTACCGCAGTCAGTTCCTCCAGCACGAGATCGATTGCGTCGACGATCTGCTTGGAGGTCCGGGCTGCACCAGGGTCCGGCACCATCACGACGGCCGCCTGTTGCAGCGCGCGGAACTGCTGAAGTCGGGCAGCCGGGTCCTGTCCACGGGCAATGGCCGATTGCACGAGGCCTCGAACGAACTCACGCGCTAGATGCTCGTCGAAGCCCGGCAACGTCTGGACCTCCACAGGTTGATCGCAGCCGCCTCTAACACCTTGTGGGCGAAAAGAGATCCCTACTCCGCCGTCTCGCCGGGATCGATGAAGGATGTGGCCCTGCCATCACGCGAACAGGGCCTCGGCCACCGCGACGGCGGACCGCCCATCGTCTGCGGCAGCGTCTGCGCCAACCGCGGTCGCGCTGGCAGGATCCCGCAGGAACAGCGGGCCACCAACCATGACGCGAACGCCCGGATTGCTCGACGCTCCGCGCAGCTTCGCCACGAATTCGGCCATCACCGGCAGAAGCACGTCGCAGGACAGTGAGATGCCGATCAGATCGAACCGTTCAGCCTGGATCAGTGCCGCCGGGTCCTGATCCAGCCCGGTCGACAAAACCACCTCCCAGCCCGCCTCTCGGAAGAAGCTTGCCACGAGCGCCAGACTGAAGAGGTGCGTCTCGCCAGGACAGGGCAGCAGGAGGACGCGACGCCCGTTCAACGGCACATCCGCGCCTTCCGAGTGGGCGCAGACCGAGCGGGTGAGGCTCTGAAGGCGGCCGAGTGCGGCCGCCACATCGAGGAAGTCCGCCTCGTCCTCTTCCCAGAGTTGGCCGAGGCGGCGTGCCGCTGGAGCGAACAGGTCGAGCAGGAGTGCATCCAGGGACAAGCCCTCTTCGAGGAGCGCGCGCACCCATTCGGCATGCGGGCTGCCCTCCATGAGCGCCTGGGCGAGCGCCGCAACCCGTTCCGGGGTCGGCGCTCGGGCCGCAGGCGAGTGCGGTCGCTTGCCCTCCTGATGAGCCAGCGCGAGACGCGGCAGGATCTCGCTCTCGATGATCCGCGCGAGGCCGGCATGGATGTAGGCCGTGCTGCGTGCAGCCGCCCCGCGACTGCGCCGGGAGTGCTGGTTGACGCCGATGAACGCGCCGCCGATCCCCGACATCTCAGGCACTGGCACCCCCTATCCGATACAGCACTATAGGTCGCAGATCCTGAGAATGGCAAACCATGCTGCGAAATATAATTCAGGTCGGAGCGGGCGGTAGCCGACACTGAGGGAGAGAGCGGCCGATGAGGCCGTCGCCGGCAATGCGGATAGCGCCGGCCTGGACCCGCGGGCTCGCTCAGATGGTGCCCTTCCAGGGCACCGCCGACGCGAAGACGCCGCACAATGCTGAGGATACTCGGTGACTTGCCCGGATCCGGGCTCTCGCTCGTCCGCGCGCTGTCCAACAAGCTCACCTGAACCGTGGTGGCGCCCGCTGCCCGCACCGGATGCGCGAGCGGCGTTCGTGTGCGGTGTTCCGCTACGCTTCCCCGATGAGGCGAGGAACAATCTGTTCCTTGCGCGGCTTCGCCAGACGCCACTGCTCCCGGTGGCCGCACGAGAGGAACTGCCCCTTGCGCACATCGATGATCACCGCGGCTCTGCTGGCCGCGTTCGGCACCGCTGCCCTCACCATGCCGGCCTCGGCGGCCCCCCTCAGCCCGGCTCCGGCCGCGGCTGTCGCCGGCGCCCAGGACGGCATCACCAACGTGCGTTGGCACCCGATCCGCCGCATGCATCGCGCGGAACGCCGCTTCATGCATCGGCACTTCCGCCACCGCAGGTAGCAGCTCGGCGGTCTTGCCATACCGGCTCCGGTCGGTGGTTCACGCCCGCCCGCAGATATGCCCCTCAGCTGTCGGGGCGGGCGTGGACGCCGTCCGGCAGCCCCACCGGTGACACCGAGTTTAATCGCGGCGTCGGCTCAGACCCGTCATGAGTTGACGGGTCGGCCCAGGCTGATGCTCCACATCCGGCCCGCGCGTGTCCCTCAAGCTGCCGGGCCGGGTGTGGAGGCCCGAGAGGGTGGTGAAGCACCGCCGTCTCGGCCACCGCCAGCTGCCTTCCGGGGAACCGTTCGGCGGTCGCGGCATAGATTGCTGGCGGCAGCTTCCGAGCAATTCTGCCAGGCTGCGCTGCGCCCTCACGGCTCGGGCCAGCTGAGCCTCGTGCCGGCGCTGCAGGTCCTCGAACGGAGCCGGCAGCTTCTCGGCCTCTTCGACCGGCAGCGCGCGCCCTTCGCCGAGCTACGGGCGCGCGGCGAACCGACCCCCTTCCGGAGCTAGCCCAGATCAGAATGGGCGGTTCGGCGCGCTCCGAGGCGAGGCTGCCAAGCGAAGGCACAAGCGGAGCGGCCCTCGAAGAAGAGCCCGCGTCGGCGAACCGAGCGGGCTCGGACACGGGAGAGCTGGAGCCTACCGTCCGCTCGGCGCGGCGTAGCTGCCGGTAACCCCGTTGCCTCGGCTGCTGCCGCCCGGAGCGCCGGGCGTCTTGTTCCGGGCGAAGCTCGCACCGGGATACCGCCGCTGGATCCGCGACATCGAATGTGGCCGCATGTGATGGCCCCGCATCCGAACGTCGGTGACCATGTCGGACGGCGGCGAGACGCCGTTGACGGGACCGACAGGCACGGCCGCGGCGGGGACAGACAGGATGCCGAGACTTACACCTGCAAGCGCAGCGAGAGCCGAAATACGCATAGAGTTCCTCCGTGCCTCAGCGCAGATGGACCGCCTCGGCTAGTAGGGAAGAACGGAAGCCCTCATCTGGTTCAATGATCCGGCCCTGCGGCGGGTGCCCGCACCGGGAACATCGATCGCTGCGCCCCTGAAATGCTGGACGTGCTCGCGCCCGTCCTGGCCCAAGCGTCGACGCGCGCATGTATCCGCGAGCTGACGTGAGACCCGATGGCCGGCGACGCTTTCACATCATAATCCGTGATAGTAGTTATTCTCGAAAGCTTGAAGATGCTAAGTCGAACATCCGTGAAGGGGTGAAGCTGCGGCTCCGCCGGGCGGAGCTCTGGCAGCATCGCTTGCCAGCCCGTGATGCTCGCCAGGCGGCCGGCGCTGGTACGTCTGTGTCCAGCTGGAGGGGTTCGGCATGTCTGAGGCACCCGTCGTCGTTCCGGCCGAAACGCTCTCCCTGTCAGCGGAATGGGTGGAGGCCGCCGAGCAGGCGGCGCTCAATCTGGGTCAGGGCAAATCTCTCGCCGAGTTGTGCCCCGAGCATTGGCAGCTCGTCCTGGCCAGCGTCACGGACAGGATGCGGGTGCGTGGCGCGTCGCTCCCGCGCGGTTGGCGCCTCGCGCTCTCACGACAGGTCGGACGACGGGACTCCGAGGACCCGACGGAGGCGCGTGTTCTGGCCATCCATGCGAAGCGCGAGGAGATCGCGGCTCATGTTGCGCGGGACCTCGGCCTCGGAGCGTTGGCGGGGCTCAGCCCGGAGGAGCGTGCCGCGGTCGATCAGCAGACCGCCGAGACGATCGAGGGCTGCGATCCTGCCTTGCCCGAACCGGCCGACTGCTCGGATGCAGATCGGACGATGCGGCGGCTGCTCTCCGAGCATCACGCCTTGAGCGAGCTACGAGCCGACGAGGCCAACGAGCTCTTAGCAGAACGGGGCGAGGTGTTCGCGCCCGAGGACGATGCCTGACCGCCCGATGCCGCCGGCGAGGAGGCCGGTTCGGGCGCGCCTCGAACTGACAAGCCGAGCCGGATCCATCGGCCTCGCCCTCGATCCCGCCGACACCATGCAGGCGGCCGACAGCTTGGAGCGGATCCTGGCTCACCGGATGGCGACCGCGCGCACGATGGCGCTGCGGGCGCGTCAGCTTCTCAACAGGGCCGAGTTACCGAACGTGCCGCGGTGCCGCGACGAGCTCTGCCAGAGCGCGCACCAGCTCGGTCTGCAGGAACGGCTTTTCGAGCCGGCGGCGGTGACGGTAGACCGATGTGTCTGGCAGCCTCACGTCGCCGGTGGCAAACAGGTACGGCACACCGAGGACACCCAGTTTGTCCGCGACCGGGTAGACCGTGTCGCCGTCGCCGAGATTGACGTCGAGCACCGCCGCGTCGGGGCGATGATCCTCAATCAGGTCGAGCGCCTGATCCACGCTCGGCACAGGCCCAAGCACCTCCGACCCGGCCGCCAGCAGCCAGCGCTTCACCTCGCTGGCGATCAGGTACTCGTCCTCGACCACCAGAATGCGGCGGCCGGCGAGGGATGGGGCAGCGTCGGGCACGATCCCTCCTGGGGAGCCGAAACTCGGCAGACTAACCCCCTCGGGCGAGCGTGCGTTCACACAGGTCAGGAAACCGGCATCTCGATCCGGCAGCGTACGCCGTCCTCACCCAGCACGTAGTCGACCTTGGCCTCCAGCGCATAGGCCAGCGCCTCTTGGATCAGCTCTGTCCCGTAGCCGCGCCGCTCGATCCTGCCCGGCTCGACAGTCACACCACTCTCGATCCAGCTCAGCGCCAACCAGCGTCGCTCGCGCCGGTCGAGCACGACCTCCCAGGTGACGACGAGCCGGCCGGAGCCGTCCTTCAGCGCCCCGTACTTCAGGGCGTTGGTCGTCAACTCGTGCACGGCCAGGGCGAAGTTCTGCACCTGCCGCGTGGTGAAATGCACCTCAGGGCCACGGACGTGCACCCGCTGCACCTCTGCCGAGTGCGCCGCCAGTTCCGCTCGCACCAGGTCTCCGACCTCCACGGTCTCTCTGGCGTTCCGACTGAGAAGGCCCTGTGCGCGGCTGAGGGCTTGAAGCCGCTGCTCGAACGCCTCGAACGAGCCGCCCTGCTGCCGCAACGTCCGGTCAGCCACCGTTGTGACCACGCCCAGCAGGTTGCGGACACGGTGCTGGAGCTCGTTGACCAGCACCTCCTGCCGCTTCTGCAATTGACGCAGTTCGTCGATGTCCATGGCCGCACCAAACCACTCGACGAGCTGCCCGCGCGCGTCGGTGATCGGCGTCTGCCGCACCAGGAACCAGCGGTACGATCCGTCGTGCCCGCGGATGCGGTGCTGCATCTCCACCAGCTTCCGCTCGGCACGGCCCGCCCGGAAGGCCTCGCGAGTCATGGCTTGGTCGTCGGGGTGGATGGCGTCGAGCCAGCCGCCATCCTGAGACTGCTCCAGGCTCTGGCCGGTATAGTCGAGCCAGGGCTGGTTGGCTGAGTTCTGCATTCCGCTCGCATCCGAGCGCCACAGAAGGACCGGAACGAGGCTGGCCACGGCCCGGAAGCGCGCCTCGCTGCCACGCAGGGCCTCGTCGGACTTACGCCGCTCGGTGACGTCCTGTCCGATCTTGAGAAAGCCTCGCAGGGAACCGTCCGGAGCCCGTATCGAGGTGGTCATCCCCTCGATGAACACGCGTGAGCCGTCCTTGCGCACGTGCCAGCGCACATTCGGGGCCGAGCCGTCCCGGCACGCTCCCACGGTCTCCTTCACATCCTGACCTGCCTCGCGGTCTTCAGGCGTGAAGATGATGGCCGCCGGCTGACCGACCGCCTCCTCGGCTGTCCAGCCGTAGACGGCCTCCGCGCCGGCGTACCAGTCGGTGATCCGGTCCTCGGTATCCGTCATGAAGATCCCGTAGTCGCGCGCGTTCTCCACCACGAGCCGGAAGCGCTCCTCGGTGCTGCGCAGGGCGCTCACCTTGTGCAGGCGGTCGATCACCGGGCCGAGGATGGTCGCGTAGGTGCGCAGGAACTCGGTGTCCTCCTGTCCGAAGTCCCGCGGCTCGGTCGCGTCCACCTGGAGCAGGCCGAAGGCCGTCCCGCCGGGGACGCGGACTGGCACGTTGACCAGGGCCACCACGCCGGCCCTCTTCAGGAAGTCCGAGACGTCGAAGCGGCCCTCCTTGCTGATGTCCTGCGTGATGACCGGCTTGCCTTCGGTGATGGCGAACGTCTCGGAGGAGTGCTCGTCCATGGACAAGCGCAACTGGCCGACGATGCCGGGATCCCAGCCGACACCGGCCCGCACCAACAGGGACTGCCCGTCCTCCTGGATCTCCAGGATCTTGGCCCGTACGGTCCCGAGCGCCTCGCTCACGAGCCTGCAGGCTTCGGCGAGCACCTCGTCGAGGTGCTCGCTCCGGAGGGCGAACTCGCCGAAGTCGGCCAGCACCTGCTGGCGCCTCTTCATCTGCTCTAAGCTCGGCATCGCGGCTCCTCACCTGTCAGCAGTCACGCGACTGACACCGAGGAGCCACGTTTCCGGCCCGCGCAGCGCCCCACCCGGCCTTTGAACACGCGGACCAACTGTGGGTCCACGCTCCCGCCGGAAGGGCTAACCGGACGACCCGTTCCGCGCTGACCGAGAGGGCCGGGAGACGACGTCCGCTGCGCCGCATCCGCCGTCTGGAAGCGGACGGGCAGAAGACCACTCTCGGCGGACGTCGCCTCGGGGCACTTAGAGGCCGGCGGCCTTGCTCGTCCCGTGGGATCAGGCCCCGGGCACCCTCGGCCAACGCCCGCAGGGCGGCAACAGCGGCACAGGCAGCCTGTTCGCGCGGGGTCACAGCCGTGCCTCCATCCCGATCCCTCCCCGACGCTGCGTGCGCAGCGGCACGTCGCCACGAGATGGTCGTCCCCATATCGGCATCACGCAAGAGGAAATGGACCGGACATCTCGGACTGTACTGCGCAAAGGAACAAGAATTAGCCCATGAAGAGCCGTATCGCCGCTACCGTTACTGCCGTCGCGCTCACCGTAGCCCCGATCTCGTCCGCTATGGCCTACGACCGTCCCGCCTGGACGGGCTACACGCCCTACGATGTCGAAACCACGGGCTCGTTCGGCGCCGCGTTCGGCAGCCGCTACGACCGCAACCCCACGACTTGCCCGCAGAGTTCGGCCGCCGAGGGCAACGCCAACCAGCAGAACTTCCCGGTCAAGCAGTACGGCCAGACGGCCGGCGGCAACCGCTGCTGATCGGTTGTGCGAGCTGAGACCATGCAACTCAGGCTTTTCTCCTACGCGATGATCGCCGCGTTCGCGGGCGGGCTCGCAGCGACGGCGATCGGCTCGGCCTCGGTGCTGATGGGGCTTTGACGTTCCGAACTCGGGGGACTGGCGGCGGGGTGCGAACCTCGCCGCTTTCGCGTGGGCGGCCGCCGCGCTCGCGGCAGCACCGGGGCGGTGGGTGAGCACACTGCCTCGGCGAGGGCGGGGAGGAGCGCGCCGAACTTGGCGGGCTGGCAGCGATCTCGCGAGGGATCATTGCTGCACGTGCTCAGTTGATAGGTGCAGCGCACAATGAGCGCTCGACCGGCGGGCTCCCGTTCGGCCTTCGCTCTTAGCCAGACGGATTTCGACGGCCTCGCCACCGAACCCTGCCACCGATCGGAAGGACTGCCCACCGTGATCCTGAAGGGCTTCTCTTACGCGATGATAGGGGTGTTCGCCTGCGGACTTGCGTTCACCTTTGTCGGCTCGGCCAGCCAGCTCCTGAGACTGTAGGCCCGCTGCTCGGCGGACGCCCTGAGCCGCCGTCAATGAGGATCTGATCGGCCAACGGCTGGGTGCAGATCCCGCCGTTCTCGTGCGCGGGCAGGGCGGGGAATCGCGCTGGCGACGAGGCGGAACGCGCGGCAGGCGAGTCCGTTACACGCCGAAAGCCGGAGGAGATCATGATGAAGCACATCATCGCCGGGGGGCTGGTCACAGCCGGTTTGCTCGCGGCCCCGGGCATGTCTGCCGTCGCACAAAGCATCGATATCGGCCCAGGCGGCGTGCGGGTGGATCCTCGCTCGCCACGGGAACGCGATCGCGACGAGATCCGGCGGGAAGAGCGCCGCGAGGAGTTTCGCGACGATCGGCGTGGCCCGATCCGCCGCGAGGAGCGCCTGCGCGACGACGATGACGACGAGGATTGATCCTCAACAAGCGCGCCGCGGCGATGGCACATGGAGCAGCTTGCGTCGTCGCCCTCGCCAGAGTCGCTACGGCGGCCTGCCCGATCGTGCAGGTGCAGTGCACGATCCTGCTGCCGCAGCTCGTTCGACGGCTGCCAGCCGACCCGGTGAAGCATTCCCCAACGCGAGAGCGCGGGCGCGAAGGCCGTCACGCGCCCGCGCCCACCTCACCCGCGAACTCTACCGCCTGCTAACCGCGATGCGGAACATGTCACGCCTGCGAAACCAGCCGTGTGGCCGCGCTGCGCGGAGCCTGATCCGGTCACCGAGAATCCCGGTCTCGGCTGCCCGGTGACGCGCCCGACCTGTCATTGATTGTCCGTCGGTCGACCCGGAACCACCTCCGGAGGCAGTAGCGCGAGATCGATCAGTTCCTTCACGGCGACCCCAGCCACGCCACGAGGATCCTCACTGCCCACCAGCTTGAGGTTGTCGGCCAGCATCTTGATGATCGCTACCCGCTGCTCGTCAGCGAGCAACGAGATGGTCATGCCAAGCGTCGACTGCAAAACTTCGACCCGTACCGTCAGGTCGCGGAGTTCTTCCAGCAGAACGTTCTCGAGTGGTGAGGACACGGGCAGCTCCACCGGTACCAGCGGTCCCGATGTAGCGCACTTCCCGCGGATCGCCGGCGCGAGAACCTACTCACTTCGGAGGTAGAAGGCCGGCACTCGGGCCCGTGGCTGATGCCGGCGGAGCCCGACCGTGGGCGCGGCGGCGACCTCTCAGCGGGCCCGGCCGGCGACCTTTCGCCGTTCCGGCAAGCCGACACGCGTCGACGGTTTCTGGAGGGGACAAACCGCGGACCGGGCGGGATGCGGCCTGATCTGCTCGAGCATTCCGTAGCGGTCTAAGCGGCGGGCCGCAGGTTCGAGCTCGACCGGAGTCCCAGCGCTTCCGGATGGCCCTGTCATCCGGATCGCGGACGACCGGTGCCGACGCCGCCGCGCCTACGGTGCGGCCTGCGGCGGCGAGCGAGCCGCCTCCGGCGGATTCGCCAGGCTCCGCTTCCAGCGCGCGCGCAGGACAGCGGGCCGGAGGCCGTGCCGCTCCTCCAGGAACTCGGCGTCCGCGATCCGGTCCGTGCGGAAGTGCCGGAACGCCCCGCGCAGCTCGCACCAGCCGGCGACCATCCGGGCCTGATCGAAGAAGCCGACGATCACCGGCCAGATCACGCGCCGGCTCGGATCCCCGCGGACGTCGCGGTAGTGGATGCGGATCTTGCGGCCCTCGCGGATCCAGGCCCGCGCCCGCGCGACGTCGATCCCGTCCGCGGCCTGCACGAGAGCCGACGGCGTGCCGATCGACGGATCGGCGATGAACGGGCGCAGGCGCTCGGGCACCACGGCGGTGATCTTGGCGATGAGATCGCGGGCCGCCTGGGCGAGGACCGGCTCGCCCCGGCCCGCCACCCACTGCGCGCCCAGGACGGCCGCCTCGATCTCGTCGGGCGTCAGCATCAGCGGCGGCATGTCGAACGTCCCGTCGAGCACGTAGCCGAGCCCGGCCTCGCCCAGGATCGGCACGCGCTGGCCGACGAGATCGGCCACGTCGCGATAGACGGTGCGGGCCGAGACCTCCAGCTCCCGGGCGATCTCGGCGGCCGTGACCGGGCGCGGCGAGCGCCGCAGGATCTGGATGATCTGAAACAGCCTGTCCGCGCGACGCATCGTCCGACTCCTGCTGACAGGATGCTGTCAGCAGGGCGCCCCTACAAGTCCTCCCGCCCCGGCCATCCCGCGCCGTGACGACAGGAACCGCGCCATGATCACCCTGTACCACGCCCCGCAATCGCGCTCCTCGCGCATCGTCTGGCTGCTGGAGGAGCTGGGCGTTCCCTACACCATCGCGCCGGTCTCGATCTTCCGGCCGATGACGGGCGAGGGTGTGCCGGATGCCGCCAACCCGCATCCCGACAAGCGCGTCCCGGCCGTCCTGCACGAGGGCGCGCTGATCGCGGAGTCCCAGGCCATCGTGCTCTACCTGGCGGAGGCGTTCCCCGAAGCGGGGCTGGCCCCGGCGGTCGGCACCCCCGAGCGCGGCGCGTACCTGACGTGGCTGGCTTGGTACGTCGCCGAGTTCGAGCCCGCGCTGTTCGCCGGCCTGACGGGTGAACTCGCGGGCTCGCCGCAGAAGCGCCGGAACCACGCGGCGGTCATCCACCGCCTGGAAGCCGCCCTGGCGCGCGGTCCCTACGTCATGGGCGAGCGGTTCTCCGGCGCCGACATCCTGATCGGCAGCGCGCTGGGCTTCGGCCGCGCGGCCTTTCCGCCCTGCGCGGCCTTCGATGCCTATCTGGAACGCTGCCGGACGCGCCCGGCCGCTCTGCGCGGCGCGGCGAAGGACGGCGCGTCGGGGCTGCAGGCCGCCTAGCGCGGACGGGGCGCCGCTCCCGGGTCCGGGGCGGCCGGGAGCGGCCCGGACGTGGCCGCGACGGCGGGGCGCTTGAGGCGATCGAGCCGCGACGCACACGATTGGCTCCGACGACCGCAGGTGTTCCAGGACACGCCGATCCTGAAAGCTTGGGCATACATCAGGACCACAGCGCGAACACAGTCGCGAACCTGATGGAGACGACGATGACCTGGACGAACCGCATCACCCTGGCCGCGACCCTGATCGGCGGCGCGATCGCCCTCGTGACCTACGCGCAGGCGCTCAGCCTGCCCGCGCATTTCGCGTAACCGGAACCGGCGGGACGGCTGTGCCACCCGCCGGGGGCGGCCGGCGCGGGTCCGGGCTCCCTGAACCCGCGCCGAACGGTTCCGCGGTGCAGCGTGCCTCTTCGCACCGCACGCGCCCGGCCGGTCCGGCATCATCGTTGCAGATGGTGTCGCCGGGTCTCGCCGGAGACCCGCGGCTCGATGAAAGGCGTGCACGACATGGTTCTGAAGGGCTTCTCCTACGCGATGATCGGTGCCTTCCTGGGCGGCCTCGCGATGACGGTGACCGGCTCGGCCGGCGTGCTCATGGGCTTCTGAGCCGCGCAGCGCGGCGGCGCCTTCGGGCTGCCGCAGCGACGAACTTCGTGAGCGGCGGGGTGAGAGCCCCGCCGCTCTCATATGGGGGGATCGGACGGCGCCGCGGAGCCGCGTCTGCGGATCTCGCGCCGCATCCGCGAGCGGCGCGACCGGCGAGGTCCGCGCGTGGCCCGGTGACCGCGATCAGGCCGCCTCCCTCCGGGTGACGACCAGGGCCCAGATCGTCGCCGGAATCCACCCGATGATCGTCAGGTGGAGGATGATGCAGAGGATGCCCTGAAACACCTTTCCGCGCAGGAACATGGCGAGCCACGGCGCGAGGAAGCAGATGAGGATCATGATCATGGGGCAACGGGTCTCCGCGTTCGTGAGCGAACACCGAGCGCGCCGGCTGGTTCCGGACGGCCGAGCCTCCGCCGCGGCCGTCGTCAGGTCGGGGCGGCGCGCCGCGCCCTGAGGCGCGAGGCCCGACCGGAGCCGTCGATACACTCGATCCCGCCGCCCGTGTTGAGCGTGTGGAGACAGCTGCCGGGCCAGGCCGGTCCGGGTTCGATCCGGTTGAGGATGATCTGGGCGAACCCCTCCGGGTCGAGTCGGTCGATGCGCGCCAGCGACAGGGCGCGGCCGTACCCGTGGGCGCAATCCTGGACCGGCCGGATCAGGCCCTCGTCGCGCGCGACGATCCGGCCCGCTGGCCGCGCGAAGGACGGGTCGACCAGGACGGGATTGGCCGGATGCGGCGTGTACGGCCCCCGGAAGTCGGGCGCCGACCACAGATACAGCGCGTCGTGGTGGCAGCCCGATCCGGGCGGGGCGCCGACGGGCGCGTCCCGGACGGTGGCGAACATCCACCAGCGACCGCCGTGCTCGAGGAGCGTCGCGTCGCTGGCGACCACGCCGGAGAGGAGTGTCGCCTCCTTCACCCAGCCGCCGGGATAACGCGTCGCCCGGTAGAGATCGACCGTGCCGGCCGCGGAACTCTCCGGCACCATCCAGACGGAGCCCGCGCGCGCGAACACGAACGGGTAGGAGAGGTGATGCGGCTCCTCCAGCACCGGGACGGGCGGCCCCTCGGGCCCGTCCGGTCCGAAGCGGACCGCCGAGATGATCGCCTTGCCGGTCGCGTGCGGAAACTCCTCCACGAAGACGTGGGTCGTCCCGTCGACCGCGAGGGGGAACGGGTCGGCGTAGAAGCGCCGCCCGTCGTCGGGCAGGACCTGCCAGCCGCCCGCGGGATGGCCGCCGAGCGCGATCAGGTCCGGCCCGCGGAGGGTCCGCCACCCGGTGTGCCAGTGCGGGGCGTGATAGCACAGCCTGTACAGGCGGCCGACGAGGCTCCGGGCGACGAGCCGCGCCGGCCGGGACGCCCCGCTCGGCATTCGAACCGGCATCGCTGAATCGGGTTTGCGGCATAGGAAAGCGTTGAATCGGACGCTCCCTGCGGGGCGCGATCGAACGGAAGCGCTCGCCGGTCAGTGCATATGCCGCCGCCGGTTCAGCACTTCGCGCTGAGCAAGCTTGCGACCGAGCGACATCAGAAGTGCATCGGCCTGCGCTTTCAAAGCCGGATCCTGCAGCTCCGTGATCGCCTCCTGTGCGGCGATCGCATGCTCGGCCGCCCGGTCCAGCTGGGTCTCCCCGATGCTGGGCACGGTGTCCCCGAACGTGCCCTCGCTCACGCGCAATGACGTGATGTCCACGAGGATCCCGGCCTCGAGTCGATCGGCGACAACCTNTGGCGGGGCTCGCGGGACCCCTCCCCGCCCTGCTCGTCCTCGGCCTGCTCAGCGCGAGCCTGCCGGCGCAGCGCAGCCTGCACCAGCACGTGGCCGCCGTGGAGACGGCCCTGCGCGCGGGCGGCCTCGAGTCCGGGCGCCGGGCCGTGGCGATGATCGTCGGGCGCGACCCCGACCGCCTCGACGAGGCGGCGGTCTGCCGGGCCGCGATCGAGAGCCTGGCGGAGAATTTTTCCGACGGGATCGTCGCGCCGGCCTTCTGGATCGGCTGCCTCGGCCTGCCGGGCGGCGCCCTCTACAAGGCGGTCAACACCGCCGACAGCATGATCGGCCACCGCAGCCCGCGCTACGAGGCCTTCGGCTGGGCTGCGGCCCGGCTCGACGACGGCGTGAATCTGCCGGCGTCCCGGCTCGCGGGCCTGCTGATCGCCGGTGCGGCCGCCCTGCGCGGCGCCGAGGCGCGCGGGGCGCTCCGGGCGATGGTACGGGACGCGCGCCGGCACCGCTCGCCGAATGCCGGCTGGCCCGAATCCGCCATGGCGGGGGCGCTGGGCCTGCGGCTCGCGGGGCCGCGAATCTACGACGGCACCCTCGTCCCGGACGCCCATATGGGCGACGGGCGGGAAGCGGCCACGGCCGACGACATCGCCCGCGCCCTGACCCTCTACCGGACGGCCTGCTGGCTCCAGGGCGGGCTCGTGCTGGCGCTGCTCGCGCTCTGCCTGACCCTGTCGGGCTGATCCGTCTTTGCGAGCGCAGCGAAGCAACCCAGGCCCGCGGGCCATTGGCGGACGTGGCGCATCTGGCTTGCTTCGCTGCGCTCGCGAAGACGGAGTGCCCTTCAAGCGGACCTTGGCACGGTCCGCGCACCGGACGCATCGTGGCCGGACGGGGCTGGAGAGGGAGAGGCCGATGCGCGCGGTGTTCGTGGATGCCAGCGAGACCCTGGCGGCGGTGGCCCGGCGGCTGCTGCGGCTGGACGATCCGCCCTTCGCGATCCACGCCGATCCCGGCATCGCGCCGCAGGATCTGCCCGCGATCCTCGACGGCGCCGAGACCGCGGTGATCGACCACACCGCCCTCCCCCTCGACGTGGCCCGGGCCTGCGCGGGCCTGAAGCACGTGGTGTTCCTCGGCACCGGCGCGCGCAGCTACATGGACCCGGAGGCGCTCCGGGACGCGCTCGGCGTCACCGTCCACACCATCAAGGGCTACGGCGACACGGCGGTCGCCGAGTGCGCCTTCGCGCTGATGTGGGCCGCCGCCCGCGGCCTGCCCGAGATGGACCGGGCGATGCGCGCCGGATCCTGGCTGCGCACCGAGGGGATCCAGCTCACCGGCAAGACCGTGGGCCTCGTCGGATTCGGCGGGATCGCGGCCGAGATGGCGCGCCTCTGCCAGGGCGTCGGCATGCGGGTGCTCGCCTGGAACAGGACCCCGAGGACCCATCCCGGCGTCGACTTCGTCCCGCTCGACCGCCTGCTCGCCGAGAGCGACGTGGTCTCGCTCCACCTGCTGCTGACGGACGAGACCCGCGGCTTCCTGTCGGCCGCGCGGATCGCCGCCCTGAAGCCCGGCGCGATGCTGATCAACACCGCGCGCGGGGCGGTGATCGACGAGGCCGCCCTGGTCGAGGCCCTGCGTGCCGGACACGTGGCGCGGGCCGGGCTCGACGTGTTCACGGTCGAGCCGCTGCCGGCGCATCACCCGCTGGCGAGCCTGCCCAACGTCACCCTGTCGGCGCATTCGGCGTTCCGCACGCCCGAGGCCAGCGACAACCTGATCGGCGCCGCCCTCGACCATTGCCGACGGATCGCTGCCGGCTGAGGGATCGGCCGCGCGATCCTCAGTGCTCGGTGCCCGGCATGTTGGGCCGCGGCGCGCCGCCGTGATGGTGGATCAGGTTGGAGCGCTCCGGGCTGCCCTTGGCGTCGGCGACCTGCTTCCGGGCCGCGGCGGCCAGGAACCAGATGCCGCCGAGCGTCCCGAAGGCGAGGATCAGAAGCGGGAATCCCTGACTCATCGCGGTGCCCTCCTCGACGATGGCCCGCGGAGATGCGGGGCTGCATCATCATGCCGGTCAATCCGGCCTGAGGAACAATAACGCACGAGTCCGGCCGGTGTTCAGGCCGGTCGCGCATGGGCCGGGACGGCCCGCCGGGCCGCGTCCCGGCGCAGGGCGGAGAGCACCACGAACATGAGCCCGGCGCCCAGGGCCAAGCAGGCGGCTAGGAACAGCATCGGCACGAGGTCGCTCTTAGTCTGATCGCGGATGAACGGCACGGCGTTCTGGGCGACGAAGCCACCGAGATTGCCCACCGAGTTGATCGCCGCGATCCCGGCGGCCGCCGAGGCGCCGCGCAGGAACGTCCCGGGCATCGACCAGAAGACCGGCTGGGCCGCGAAGGTCCCGGCCGCGGCCACGCACAGGCAGGCGAACTTCACGGCGTTGCCGGGCAGGACGACGGAGAGCGCCAGGCCCGCCGCCCCGACCAGGGCCGGCCCGACCACGTGCCAGGTCAGGGCGTTGCCCTGCGCCCCCGTGCGGGCGGCGTGGCGCGGCACCCACCAGAGGGCGAAGGCTGTGGCCAACCAGGGAATGATATTGAGCAGGCCGTTGGTCAGGTTCGAGACGCCGAAGCCCTTGACCACGGTCGGCAGCCAGTAGCCGAGCCCGTAGGCCGCGAGCGGCAGGGAGACGTAGACCCCGGCCAGCATCAGCACCCGCCGGTCGAGGAGCGCCGCGAACGGGTTGCCGTGGTCGACATGGCCGCCATCCTCGCGCTCGGCCCGGAGCGTCTGGGCGAGCCAGTCGCGCTGGGCCTGCGACAGCCAGGGCGCGGTCTCGGGGCCATCCGGCAGGACGATCAGCACCACCGCGGCCATGAGGATCGCCGGCGCGCCGGTGGCCAGGAACACCCATTGCCAGCCCTGGAGGCCGAGGAGCCCGTCGAGGCCGAGCAGCGCGCCGCCGACTGCGGCGCCGACCGCGTTGGCGATGGCGCTGGCGATCATGAACCAGCCGACCATGCGGGCCCGGTGCCCTTGCGGGAACCACAGGGTCAGGGCGAACAGCACGCCGGGGAAGAAGCCGGCCTCCGCGACCCCGAGCAGGAAGCGCAGCACGTAGAACATCGCCGTGCCCTGGGTGAAGCCGAGGAGCACCGTGACGATCCCCCAGGTGATCATGATCCGGGCGAACCAGATCCGCGCGCCGACCCGCTCCAAGAAGACGTTGGCCGGCACCTCGAACAGGAAGTAGCCGAGGAAGAATAGCGAGGCCCCGAGCCCGTAGGCGGTCTCGGAGAGGCCGAGGCTGCCGACCATCTCCAGCTTGGCGTAGGAGACGTTCTGCCGGTCGATATAGGCGATCAGGTAGAGCAGGCCGAGGAGCGGCATCAGCCGCAGCGTCACGGTGCGGACGGTGCTCGCGGCGAGGTCCTCCCCGGCGGGGGATGGCGTGGGCGGCATGGGGCGTTCCTCTGGGTGCGGCCCTTCGTGGCGGGGCCGGCATTACACAGAGTAATCCCTGGCTCAGGCCGCGCCTACCGGGCAAGCGCCAGGAGGCGGTCGCAGTCGACATGGGCCGCGATGTGTCGCGCGAGGCCGTCCAGCGCCGCCTCGACCCCGGCCTCGTAGCCGGCGCCGTCCGAGGCGGTCCCGAGGCGCGCGAGCCAGGCCGCCCGCTGGGCATCCTGCGCGAACAGGCCGTGGACGTAGGTCCCGGCCACGCGCCCGTCCGCCGAGACCGCCCCGTCCGAGCGCCCGTCGGCGAGGCGCAGCAGCGGCCGGGCCGCGTCGGGCCCTTCGGTCGCGCCGATGTGCATCTCGTAGCCGGCAAACGGCACGCCGTCGGGCAGGCTCGTGCCGGTGACGGCGGCGAGGCGCTTCTGCGGCGTCATCACGGTGTCGACCTCGAGCAGACCGAGGCCCGGCACCGTGCGGGGCGCCCCCTCGATCCCGTGCGGGTCGGCGAGGCTCCGGCCCAGCATCTGGTAGCCGCCGCAGAGTCCCAGCACCCGCCCGCCCCGCCGGACATGGGCGCGCAGGTCGATGTCCCAGCCCTCCTGGCGAAAAGCCTCCAGGTCGTCGATCGTGGTCTTGGAGCCCGGCAGCAGCACGAGCGCGGCCTCGGCGGGGATCGGTGTCCCGGGCCGGACCAGCGTGACGCGGACGCCCGGCTCCGCCCGCAGCGGATCGAGATCGTCGAAATTGGCGATGCGCGGCAGCACCGGCACCGCCACCGTGACGGAGCCGGGCCCGCGCGCCTCCGAGCCGGCGAGCCCCAGCACGTCCTCGGCCGGCAGGCGCGCGGCGTCGGGGAAGTGCGGCACGAGGCCGAGCGCCGCCCAGCCGGTCCGCTCGGCGATCAGCCGCATCCCGTCGGCGAACAGGCTCGGATCCCCGCGGAACCGGTTGACGAGGAAGCCGGCGATCATCGCGGAATCCTCCGGATCGATCACCGCCTTGGTGCCGACGAGGCTCGCGATGACCCCGCCCCGGTCGATGTCGCCGACCAGCATCACCGGCGTGTCGGTGGCCCGGGCGAAGCCCATATTGGCGATGTCGCCGGCGCGCAGGTTGACCTCGGAGGCCGAGCCCGCCCCCTCGACGAGGACGAGGTCGGCCTCCGCGGAGAGCCGCGCGAAGCTGTCGAGGACGGCGGACATCAGCCGGGGTTTCCAGGCCTGGTAGTCGCGCGCCTTCACGGTGGCGACCATCCGGCCCTGCACCACCACCTGGGAGCCGACCTCGCTCTGCGGCTTCAGCAGGACCGGGTTCATGTGCACGGAGGGCGCCACCCGGGCGGCCCGGGCCTGGAGCGCCTGCGCCCGGCCGATCTCGCCGCCGTCGGCGGTGACGGCGGCGTTGTTCGACATGTTCTGCGGCTTAAACGGCCGGACCCTCAGGCCCCGCGCCGTGAAGGCGCGCGCCAGCCCCGCCACGATCAGCGACTTGCCGACATCGGAGCCGGTGCCCTGGATCATCAGGGCCTTGGTCCGCGGCGGGCTCAGAACTCGATCCCTTCCTGCGCCTTCACGCCGGCGGCGAAGTGGTGCTTGACGCTGCCCATCTCGGTGACGAGGTCGGCGGCCTCGATCAGGGCCGGCTTGGCGTTGCGGCCGGTGACCACGACGTGCAGGTCCGGCCGGCGCGCGCGCAGGGCGGCCAGCACCGCGTCGAGGGCGAGGTAGTCGTAGCGCAGGGCGATGTTGAGCTCGTCGAGGGCGAGCAGGCGGATCGTGGGATCGGCCATCAGGCCTTCGGCGACCTCCCAGGCGTGGCGGCACGCGGCGATGTCCCGCGCCTTGTCCTGGGTCTCCCAGGTGAACCCCTCCCCGAGGGTGTGCCAGACGACCCGGTCGCCGAAGGCCGCCACGGCGTGGCGCTCGCCGGTGTCCCAGCCGCCCTTGATGAACTGCACCATGCCGACCCGCCAGCCGCGGCCGAGGGCCCGCAGCATCAGCCCCAGGGCCGCGGTGCTCTTGCCCTTGCCGGGGCCGGTGTGGACGAGGAGCAGGCCCTTCTCGAGGGTTTTGCCCGCGACCTCGGCGTCCTGGACGGCCTTGCGCTTCTCCATCTTCTCGCGGTGGCGCGCGGCGTCGTCGCTCATGCGGGGGCTCCTGTGCGGGGGGCTTGTGTCTGAGAGGCCTGCGGTTTCACGACCAGCGGAAGACCCGCCACCGTGAGCACGACCCGGTCGGCCTGCACGGCGAGCTGCTGGTGGAGGCGGCCGGCCGCGTCGCGGAAGCGCCGGGCGAGGGCGTTGTCGGGCACGATGCCGAGCCCGACCTCGTTGCCGACCAGCACGAGCGGACCCCGCGCGCCGGCGCAGGCGGCGAGGAGCCGCGCCGTCGCCTCCGCCACGTCGGCCTCCGCGAGGATCAGGTTGGTGAGCCAGAGCGTGAGGCAATCGACTAGGACCGGTCCTTCGGCCTCGGCGACCGCCTCCGGCAGGGCGAGCGGCACGTCGCGGGTGCGCCAGGCGCCGCCGCGCCGCGCGCGGTGCTGGGCGATGCGCGCGACCATCTCGTCGTCGAAGGCCTGCGCGGTGGCGAGATACAGCCACGGGCCGGGGCAGGCTTCGATCAGCCCCTCCGCGTAGGCGCTCTTGCCGGACCGCGCCCCGCCGAGGACGAGGGTCATGCGAGGGGTGGGCTGGGGCATGTTCCTCCATCGCCGCAACCCGGCTCGCGGTCAAACTTGAGGCCTGTGGCACCTGTGCCGCGCCTGGGCGGTTGCCGGGCGTCTCCGGTCCGACTATAGAACCCCAGCCCAGCCAGAGCGCCCTTCGTCTAGCGGTCCAGGACGTCGCCCTTTCACGGCGAAAACACGGGTTCGATTCCCGTAGGGCGCGCCAGCAAAATCAAGCACTTAGCTGAAATTGCTAGCGCGGCTCACACTGGCGTCTCACACAGCCGATCTCGACAGCGTGTGAGGTTGCAGACTGAGCGCGTCAACGTGTGAGACGCTGCTAGCGTGGCCGCCCATGCGGTGGCGGAAACCTTGCGGTTTCACACGACCACGATGCCGCTGTCGTTTGCGGCTCGTCCCGGAGCCACAGAGAAACCGATTGACCGAGAGATCGCATCCACGAAGCGTGGCGGCATGCCGTGCGACGTTGAGAGGCTTCGTGCCGGCGTCACGTTCAGCATCGCGAGAACCAGGGGAGCGCAATGATACGGTTTGCAACCGCGCCTCTGATCCCGAGCGCCAAGAAGGAAGAAGTCGAGTCACCGATGACAAATGACGACACGCTCGCGAAGGCCTTGGCCAACGTGAGGCACCAGCGCGAGAGTCTTGAGGCTGAGTACGAGCGCGTGAGCGGCGAGCTGACGAAGCTCCGTCTGGCTGAGCGGTCACTTGCATCTATCGTGGAAGGCACACCGCTGGACGAGCCTGCCGACGATCTGACGATTCGCCGTCGCACGCCGGCGAGTGAGGACCGGCCTCGTGGTAGCCGTGGGCCCCGGGGACCGCGCGCCAACTCTGCCAAGGGGCGGCTGAAGACGCTGCTTGAGGAAGCTGGCTCTGAGGGTCTGACGCACGCCGAGATCAGCGAGCGCCTGACGGACGTGGCCACCAACACCCTGAACACATACCTTAGCGTGATGGCCAACAGTGGCGAATTGGAGCGGCAGGGCGATAAGTACCGGGCCGGTGCTGCGGCGGGGAGCGCAGCAGACGAAGGCGCGGTTGAGGATGATCGGACCGAGGACGATCAGGAAGACAGCGAGAGAGCTGAGGCCGCTGCATAGGCCCACCAGTTCCTACGCTGCCCTGCCGACAGGTTGAACTTGCAGGGCTGCGACGGCTATCCGGACGCAGGGGCCTGTAGCTCAATGGTTAGAGCCGACCGCTCATAACGGTCTGGTTGCAGGTTCGAGTCCTGCCGGGCCCACCAGTTCGCAGACTGCGCGTTAGATCGCCGATGTCATCTTCATCGACGAGAACGGCGAGGGGCCCGGGGTGCGGCTGAGGAAGGGATCGAAGCCTCAGTCGTAGTTCGTCGAGATCACCCTATCTCACGCCAGCGCGGCGTGAACGGCTGCGCTTCAGATAGCGTCAAGGCAGCATGTCCCGACCTCAGTTCTCTGACGACAATCCCAAAGAGAATCCTTGGACCGAAGACCGGCTGGGCTTTGCGCCCTTCGCAAAGCGACTGGCGGATTCGATCGTCGAAGTTGATGCGCCGAACGGCTACGTCATTGGGCTACAGGGTGCTTGGGGATCTGGGAAGTCGACAGCCCTCAATTTCGTCCAGGCGTATATCGAAAAGCACAATGTGGAACTTGAGGACGGTAAAAAGCCGGTCCACGTCATAGATTTCCGCCCCTGGATCGTTTCTGGCCACCAGGATCTCATCGAGTCGTTCTTCAAGATCATCACTGAGCAGCTTGCTGATCAGAAAGACGCTTGGGCCAAACGAAGAAAGGCAGGGCTACGCGTACTTCGGAAGAACGTGGACCCGGTAGTTGACGCAGCAGCTGCCATAGGAAGCATCCTCGCTCCCGGCGCCGGAACTCTCACTGGCATTGGCATCAAGTTCGCCAGCGAGGCAGCTAAGAAAGGTGGGGCGAGCAAATTGGAAAGGTGGCTTGCAGAACCATCGTTGCAATCCGCCTATGAGAAGCTAAGAAAGCGTATCGTTGAGCAAGATGAGAAGTTTTTGGTCGTAATTGACGATCTCGATCGATTAACACGAGGCGAGATCCGAAGCATCATGCAGATGGTTAAGACCTTGGGGCGGCTGCCCCATGTTGTCTACCTACTGGCTTATGATCGCAGCATTGTTTGGCCGGCCCTTGGTCGAGGCCGGAAGCTAGAAGCCGGCGGGCCAAATTTTGCCGAGAAGATCATTCAGCAGGAAGTAGAACTTCCAAAACCAAGCCGAACAGCTTTGCTATCTATGCTTGACGCGGAGATTGGGTTTCTAACTGCCAACACGCCGCAAAACGAGAGATGGTATCGAATAGTAGTTGGTGGTGTCCATAATTGGATCAAATATCCGAGGGACGTCGCAAGACTTTCAAACGCGGTAAAATTTACATGGCCGGCAATTGAAGGCGAGATATATCCGCAGGACGTACTCGCGATGGAGGGGGTACGCTTATTTGAACCTGATCTTTTCGACTGGATGAGAAGCAATCGTGAAGCGATGTTTGGCACTGGCAATTGGGACATGGCCACGGAGGAGGGAAAGTCAAAGGCCGGGGACAGGTTCCTCTCGTTGTTTCCGGAGTTCCACCAGGAACGAAGTGTGAGGCTATTGTGCCTGCTCGTCCCATCTATGACAAAGTTGTTTGAGAAGAGAAGAATCTTTGCCTTAAGCTCAGAGACTTATGTTCGTGTAGTAAATCGGAGAGGCGTTGGGTCAGAACAAGGATATGACGCGTACTTTAGCCTGCACGTTCCCGAAAATAGCATATCGGCTAAAATACTCGATCGAGCACTCTCACATGAAACTAGTCGAGCAGATCAGCTGGCGATGATGCAGGACATATTCTCTCGTGAAGTGGGCGTAAATCGACCGCCGATCGGAGAATATTTTCAAGATCTGCGCTTTCGTCTGCATGAAGCACCGAAGGACAGTGCGCCTATAAGTTTGCTGGAGGCGATGTTTGATTTTGGAGACGTTATACTAGGTATTGATAAGGACGTCGGCGCTTTTATGCTTGGACCGAGAGCCAATGCTTCGTTTTTGCTGTCGGAAATTTGCAAAGGCGGAAGAAGTGACGAATTTCGAGATCGCCTTGTGAAGCTGTTTGAGTCGCGGCCTTCCATTGGCTTCGCTGCAGAATTTTGGGTCTGGCGCGCCGGTGAAGCAGGCCTGATCAAGATTGAAGGGCAACCGACAGAGGAGACGCTCGACGATCCCCTGCTGCACAAATTGCACAGCATACTGCTGAAACAAATTGAGGATAGCGTCGGAAATGGAAGCATCTATAACTCGCGATTTTATTATCATATCGCGGAAGCATGGGCTTTTAACGGCAATGAGGTAAAAGTCAAAGACTGGATCTCTAAATCTTCGCTAGCTGATGGACATTTTTTGTCTAAGATTTGCAGCGGCATACTTGGGCATACGGTGGGATCAGAACCCCGCAGGTACTCACTGCACGAGGCGCCGAAAGAAAAATTCTATGACCTTTCCCAGCTTCATGCTGCTGCAGAAAAGCATGCGGACGATCCTGACCTCTCGGAAGACGAGCGGTCAAGGATCAAGACGCTTCGCATCGGCCTGGCGCGTTTGTTAGCTGCACGTACAACCGCTGAGGCTTCGGCATCATTTTCGCAGGAGGATGGCGAAGAAAATCGACCACCTTCCGCCGCGGCCGAGCACGACGCCGTTGAATAGGTTGCCGGTTGTCGAAGCTCAGCTATCTTGCCGCCATGCGCGTAGCCCTCGCCGCCCTCGCTCTCGTCGCTGCTATCGGTGGGGCACACGCTCAGAGCGCGTCGGACATTGCCGCCTGCCGTGACGTGAAGGACTCGCTGCTCCGTCTGCGGTGCTTCGACGATGTCTCTAAGTCGGCGACTCAGGCAGCCCCCAGTGCCCCTGCCGCGGCGACCAAGCCGAAGGCGCCAGACTTCGCTGCCTATGCCGTTGCTCCGTACCGGGGCCCCGTCGGTCTCCCGGATTTCCGAGGCCGCGATCGAGAGCACGCCATGTACAGGACCCGTATCCTTGCCGGCGCCAAGGCCGGCGCGAACTTCGCGGGACATCTCGCCCTCGTGACAATCGGCTGCGGAGCCGGATGCGTGTTCGTGCCGGTGGTCGACGTGCAGACAGGGCGCGTGTTCGACTCCCCTCTTGGGGGCGAGGATATGCTGTCGCTCGACATGAAATACCAGGTCAACAGCCGGCTGATTGCCGCTCGCTATATCGCGGATGACCGCTGCAAGTTCGAAGAGATCGTCTGGACCGGCAGTTCATTTCAACGAAGTGCGGTCAGGGATCTCGGCGAGCGGGAGGTGTGCTGGGCAGCAGATTAGCCCGCTTGCGAGCCCGCGTGTCGCTGCGCCGCGCGACCTTCGAGACTAGCTTACCCGCAGGCAAAGATGCGCTATCGCTCGCAGATGCGCCACGCCCTCGCCGCCCTCCTATTGCTCAGCGTCCCCGCCCTGGCTGCGGAGCCGATCGTCGGCCGCGCCTCGGTGACGGACGGCGACACGGTGGTGATCCGGGAGACACGTATCCGCCTGCACGGCATCGACGCGCCGGAGAACGCGCAGCTCTGCCAGGACGCCGCCGGCAAGTCCTATCGCTGCGGGCAGGTGGCGGCGCTTGCTCTCGCAGACCGGATCGGCGAGGCGAACATCTCGTGCGAGCCTCGCGACACCGACCGGTACGGCCGCACCGTCGCGGTGTGCCGGAAGGCCGAGGAGGACCTGAACGCGTGGATGGTGAGCCAAGGCTACGCCACGGCCTACCAGCGCTACTCCCGCGACTACGTCGGGGCCGAGACCACCGCGCGGGCGCTGAAGCGCGGGCTCTGGGCCGGCATCTTCGACCCGCCGTCGGACTGGCGCCGCGCCAAGCGAGCTAGCGGAGTTGAGACCCGGCCGGAGAGGGAGAAGCCTCTGGCGCCCACACAGGCCGCCTGCGCGATCAAGGGCAACATCTCGCGCAAGGGCGACAAGATCTACCACCTGCCCGGCACTCGGGACTACGATCGGACCGTAATCGACACGGGCTCCGGCGAGCGCATGTTCTGCAGCGAGGACGAGGCGAAGGCGGCTGGTTGGCGAGCTGCGCGAGGCTGAGCGGATGGGCGGCGAGGACCTCGAGCGCCCTATGCTGCGCGGTTGCGATCGACCGAAGCTCGACTATCCTGACGCGACGTGCGCGGTGGTTGCCTTCTGGAGGCGCACTCTGCACGACGCGAGACGATCATGGTTGCCGTGCTCATCAGATTGCTCATGGCGGCGCTCATGATCAGCGCGAGCACTGCAGCTGACGCACAACGTGGGCGAACTCGTCGAGCGGCTCCTCACGCGAGGATCGAAGCCCCCCAATTCGGCTCTCCTCTTCCGTCGACAACGGTACTGCGGCCACCAAGTGACGGTATCATCCACTGGAACACGCCGAATAAGGACGGCAATCTCGGCGGACCAGGGACGGGCGGCGGAGGAGGCGGTGGAGGCTGATCAATCCACTTTGGTTCTGCCCGCTCGACCCCGGCCCGATCTGCTCACGGGGCGGAGGAGCGTCCGATCTTACCAGTGTGTGAGCCGAGGCGCCTACTGATCTGCGATGTCGATGCTGGCCCGCGCCTGCATCACGAGCTTGCCATGTTCGTCGTAGGCTCGGGCGCTGCACTCGGTCGCCCCGTCGATCGCGCATTCGTCGTGGAGGATCGCCGTCAGCGTCCTCCCGAGCATGGCGCGCAATGCCCCGCGGCTTGATAGCTCGACGCCCTCGTCGTCCTCGACCACGTGGCCGTTAGCTGTGCTGATGAAGTAGCGCGACACTAACGCCTCCGGAATCAGGATCCCCCTGTGGCTCAAACCCGAGGCGCCGCAGACGGTTCGCTGATTGTTGCCGGGACGCAACTTGGCTAGGCGATCAGAGAGGCACCGATCGCCGATTCAATCGAAAGGATCCTGTTCGCCGGGAGGAAATGGGAGCTCTCCAAGCCAGAGGCCAGCGAATAAGACGGTCGCTGTGTAGACAGTTGCGTTGTCGGCATTGCGAACGACAACCGTAAAGGCTTGGGTTTCGCCCTTATCGGGAATGATCTCTTTGGCCATAAGCGACAAAGCTCGCACAGCCTCATTCCGTATCATTTCGCGATCACTGCATTCGAAGCCTATAGGATCGCGCAGGAACGACTGCCCATCGTGAAAATCAAAGAAGAGGCGCGACATGCCAGTCCCCACTGGTGGGCGGGAGCGCACGTCACTCTCGGCCGCCAGCGCCCGAGGCAATCTGCCAGCGATGGTCTACCGTCGCACAATGGCGCTTTGTCCACACTCACCTGGGTCAGCGCGAGCCGGCGAAAAGCCCCGCGCGGCGGTGTCGTCGGGGGCGGAACGACAAAAGGCGCCCCGGTCGAAGCCGGGGAGTGTTATGGACGGTTTGCAAGTCCGAGTTCGTCTGCGCCGCTTTGGCTCGGTCTCATCCCTATCTGCTTACCGGGCTGGGGGGCGATCGATCGGGGCGGAACGCGCTCACCGCTCCTCGTCGAGGATCTTGTTCACCGCCGCGAGCGCGGCGAGCCGCCCGGATGATGTATTCAGCCGGTGCCAAAGCCGAAGCAATTCGACGGTGTCCTCGGGCCTCGCGGTCGGCGTTTCCTGATAGAAATAATCCACCGGGACACCGAGCACCTCTGCGAGCTCGCACAAGCGCAGTCTGGCCGTCTCCGTTTCGTCGACCATGATGCTACCTCGTTGTGGCTACCACCATGGACGCGGGACTTACCTGGGGTTGAGTGGGCCCTTGCACAACCCTGGCTGCAACGTAGATTGGTTCGCCTGTAGGTAGCGAGACGTCACTTCATGATCTTCGTCACGGATGCGGCTGGGCAGTGCGTCTACGCGAGTGGCGAATGGGTGGCCTTCACCGGTCAACAAGTCCGCGACGCGATGGGACGAGGCTGGCTCGAGCGCGTCCATCCGGATGATCGCCCGGTCGTTGTGGAGACTTTCAAGATGGCGATCGCGAGTGCCGCGGAATTCAGCATTCGGTATCGCTTGCTTGGGCCAGCCAACACACCTCGATGGGTTGGTGCGGGAGGTGTGCCCTCGTTCGGGATGAGCGACCACCGCTTCATCGGCTATCTCGGATCCATCACTGAGATCGCTGAAGGGGCGGATGATACGATCGGGGCCTATGGCAACGTCGAACGGTTCGTGCCGCCTACGCCGCACCTCAATACGTCGCCTAGTTCCAAGTTAGATTTGGTTGCCGATCACCTCATCCTTGCCCATTCGCTGATCGAGCAGGATGGCGGCAAGAGCGCGCTCCCGTTTCTTCGGATGGCGCTCTTCGAGGTGGGCCGGGAGCTCGCGGCGCGCGTGCCACATCTGGATCGCCCCCTAAACTAATCCTGGATGACAACCCGCCTCGGCAACCCTGACCGCCTGTGTCGGGGCAGCCGAGCCAGATCGAGCGCCACGAACAAAAAAGCCCCGCGCGGCGGCGCCGGCGGGGCTGAGTGGATTCTGGGAGGAATGCCGGGGCGTGGCAAGGCGCGGGCCACTGGCACGAAAAAACCGCCGCGGCCGGAGCCGGGCGGTTCGAGGTCATCGCATCAGGGATGCTGGATAGACCCGCAGGCGGGCCGGCGGTTCCCCACCGCTCCCGCGCCAGGCAGCCTCACTCCGCGGCGGTAGCAGCCTTCTTGCGGCTGCGAACAGGCTTCTCGGCCGGCGCAGCCACCGGCTCGGACGCCTTCTTCCGGCCCCGGGCCTTGGGCGCTTCTGCAATCGTCTCGTCGGCGGCAGCGGTCTTCGGAGCCGCATTACGGGGCCGCGTCCCTAGCCCTGCGTTGCGAGCGAACTCGGCGCGCATCGCCGAGTAGTTAGCTGCGGTAGCCGGGTAGTCGCGCGGCAGGCCGAAGCGCTCGCGGTACTCCTCGAAGGTCAGGCCGGCGCCGGTTATGTGACGCTTGAGCGTCTTGTACGGCTTGCCGTCGAGGAAGCTGATCAGCGCGTCCGGCGTGATGGATTTCCTGATCTGCGAAGGCGTCGCCTTCTCCACCTTGGGCTCGACGGAAGCCGAGGCACCCTTGAGCCCAGCGAGAGCTCGATGGACCTCGGCCAGGAGGTCCGGAAGGTCGGCCGAGCGCACCGAGTTGTTCGACACGTAAGCTGCGACGATCTCGGTGGTGAGCTCAATAAAGTCGGTCTGTTCCGACGCAGAAATTGAGGCGCTCTCGTCCATTTGCAATTCCTCGATGGGTGCGCAAGGAACGCGGCCAACAAGAGCGTTCGTCAAGAGATATTTGCGGATTCCTCAGAGAATGTGTCTGATATCGAACCCTTTTATAGAAGGATTCCACCTTGTATCGCTGGCGACAGTCTCTCAACTCCAGTCGCACAGGTCCCCTCCTCTGACTCGCTGATGCCGAGGTCCATCGACATGCCACCCAACCCGCAGACCTTGAGTGCCGTAGCCCGAAGGCCGCTCAGGCCCGGGCTCGTGACCTCAATCTGAGCGTGGAAACCCATGTTCGAGGGCCAGTCGGCTTGATGGCCGAACTCCTCGAAGTGCAAGACGATGCTGCCGCCACGCTTGCCTCCCAACCCGCCCGCCAACGGATCGGAGATCTCCAGTCCGCTGCGGGGGATCGAAAGAAACAAGCCATTTTGTCAGGAAGCTGACATTCGGCTTTGCGCCCAACCCGGTCAATCTGCCCGTCGCGGCGACACCTCCAAACCGGACATGGTCGCTATTGGTGTCGTCCGCGGAAGAGCCGTCAAACCCCCGTCGGTACAGAGCGCTGAGTTCCTCATCGCGCAGGCAAGTCGACGATCTCGACCCAGTTCGCGCCTCGTCCACCCGGATACCGACCGACTTCGCGAAGATCACCGGTCTCCCCATCGATCCGGTAAACGGCCAAATCATTGGACTTCTCACCCGATGCGATCAGGTATCGACTGCTCGGATCGATTCGGATTCCCCTCGGACGTGTCACGGTGGCGATGCTCGACACGAAGGTCGGCGTGCCGGTTGCCGGATCGAGCCTGAAGACCGCGAGCTTGCTGCTTGTCCGTTCCGTTGTGACGAGGAAGCGCCCGTCCGGCGTGATCTGGATGTCGGCCGCGGCAATCGCGAGTTGCGGCGGTGCGTCGTTTCGCGCCCGGGCCGCCAAGGTCGCCGCTGTGACTGGCGGCTGGATCGTACCCGGCACGAGCCCGGAATCTGGCGGCACCGACGCGACGGACAACGTCGGGCTAAGCGTCCCCGTGGCAGGATCAAATGCGAACTGTGTCAGCGTGCCGGTCAGTTCGCTCAGAAGATACAGAAACCTGTTATCGGGCGAGAACTGGAAATGACGAGGACCCTCCCCCTTCGCCGTCTTCAGGTATGGCGGATCGTTCGGCACCAGCCGGCCTTGCGCCGTGTCGAAGGTGAACTGTGCGATCTGATCGCTGCCGAGATTCGTCGCGAAGACGAAGCGGTTGCTGCGATCGGCCTGGATTGCGTGGGCGTGCTCCCCGGTCGGAACGATCTGTGTCGGGCTGCGGATCACGCGCCCGTCCGCATCGATCGGGGTCACGGCGACCTTGTGGCCGGAGTAGGACGCGGTGAACAGGAAGCGGCCGGTGCGATCGGTCGAGACGTACGGCATGCTGTCCGGAAGCGGCGCTTCACCGGCCGCTTCAAGGATCCCCGAGCGCGGATCAATCGCGTAGGTCAGGACCCGCATGGGCTCCGACCGGACGACCGCGTAGAGGTGCCGCTGATCGGGCGCGACCGCCATCGGCATCACGACCTTCGCGGCAGGAGCCCTGCCCATCGCGGTCAGCGCCCCAGTGGTAGGGTTCATGTCGTACATCCCGATGTCACCATCGGTCGCATTCGAGACGTAGACGACCGTCTTGGCGAGCGCGGGTTGGCCGAGGAGGCCCATCGCTAGGGCCCTCAATCCCGCAGAGATCATCCGTTGCAGATTAGTCATCGGATCCTCATGAACCGCAGCGGCAAGACCGCGCTCCTCCGGTCTCGAAGGGAGCCCAGATTGGTGTTCAGGCGTCGCCGGTTCGGTGGAGCAGGGACGGGCCGGCGTCCCGCAGGCTCGTAAGGCCGGCGAGGCCCATGTTCCGCTTGATCTCGGATGCGAGAATCTCGATCGCGTGCGCGACGCCGTCCCGACCCCCGACCGCTGCGGCGTAGACAAACGGCCGCCCGACGAAGACGAACGCCGCCCCGAGCGCCATCGCCTTCAGCACGTCCGATCCGCGGCGGATCCCGCCATCCATCATCACCGGCGTCGTCGCACCGACCGCGTCGACGATGCCGGGCAGGACGCGCAGCGGCGACACTGTGCCGTCGAGCTGGCGCCCCCCGTGATTGGAGACGACGATCCCGTCGGCGCCATGGTCGCGGGCGATCCGGGCATCCTCCGCCGCCATGATGCCCTTGACGACGAGGCGGCCCGTCCATCGCTCACGGATCAGAGCGAAGTGAGACCAGTTCAGGTGATCCTTCGCGCCGAAATCACGCATGACGTTTCTGGCCAGGATCGGCGCACCGCGGGTGGCATAGGAATTCTCGAAGTGCGGCATGCCGTGCTTGGCGAGCGTCCGCAGGAACGTGCCGAGCGTCCAGTGTGGCCGGATAAGGCCGTCCCAGGCCAAGCGCAGGCTCGGGCGCAACGGCGTGGAGAAGCCAGTGCGGACATTGTTTTCCCGGTTGGCGAGCACGGCCGTGTCGACGGTCAGCACCAGCGTGCCGAAACCCGCTCGCTCGACGCGCTCCACCAGTGCGAGGATGCGGTCCGGCTCTCCGGGCAGGTAAGCCTGGAACCACGCGTCGGGATTGGCCTTCGCCACATCCTCCAGAGGGATCAGGGACGACCCGCTCATGATCATGGGGATGTTCGCGTCCGCGGCCGCTTGAGCGAGCACGAGATCGCCGCGATAGGCGGACAGTGCGGCGATCCCCATCGGGGCGATGCCAAAGGGGGCAGCGTAGCGGCGACCGAACAGTTCGATCTCTGGGGATCGTCCGGACACGTCGATCAGCACGCGCGGCACGAAGCCGAACGCCGCGAAGGCGCAGCGGTTATCGCGCAGTGAGGCATTGGTTTCCGATGCTCCCGAGACGTAGCCGAAGATCGGGCGGGGCAGGTGCCGTCGTGCCGAGGCCTCGAAATCATCGAGCGACAGGACCGACCGGAGCCGCCGTGGGACCTTGCGCGGGCGGACATGGTCATCCGTCCTCTGGGATGCCGCCCGTGCGGACAGGGGGTGGGCGGGACCGCCCGATCCGGATCGAGACTGCATCAGGCGCCGTCCTCCCGACGACAGGCGGTTCGCGACGCGCCGGCGGCGCGGCTCGGTGGCTTATTCTTGCGGGAATCGCGTCCCGTTCTGAGCGTCCCGGTCGCCCGCATTGATGAGGCGAGACGATCCAGGCGACCGGCCCGAAATTCCGATCCGCCTCATGCGACGCGGTGCGCCACCTGACCTTCAGTGGGACCAGAATTGCTTCGATCGCCTTGAGCCAAGATGCACCTACACGCTTAAAGCGTATTTCGCAACGGCGTTCTATTCAGATCGAGCGGGCTCACCCTGGAATGCGTCGCCGAGCGCCTGCGTCACGTGATCGGCGCACTCGAGCAGGATCGGCGCGATCTCAGCGGCGCGCGCTTCTGTCAGCCGTGAGATCGGGCCTGACACAGACAGGGCGCCGAACAGACGCCCGTTCACTCCGAAGACCGGGGCGGCGCTCGACGCGACGTGGGGATCCGTGGTCCCTCGCGAATGAATCGGCAGGACGAGACTGCGCCCCGGACGGCACGCCGGATCGAATTGTTCGAAGACCTGGGCGACCGATGATCGGTCCATCGGTCTCAGATCACCGGGACGAACATGCATCCGCAGCGACGACGGTGAATCCACGCGGAGGAGACAGAGGCGGGCGTCGCCGCGCCGGATGTAGAACGAGGCGGTTTCGCCCGATGCCGCCACGAGTCGGGTGAGCACCGGAGTGACGTGCTCCTCGAGGGCGAAGGATTGCAGGTAGACGGATCCGAGGCGCGCGACCTCCATGCCCAGTCGGTAGCGGCCATCCGGGATCCGCTCGATCAGCCCGAACCGTTCCAGCGACACGCACAGCCGCATGATCGTGGACTTGACCAGAGCCGTCCGGTTGGCAAGTTCGGCCAATTCAAGGGCGTCGTCGCCGGGCTGAAAGGCTGTCAGCACGGTCAAGACGCGATCTGCCGTCGCGACGCCCTCGCTCTTCGGCCGGGCGCGTGATTGTCCGCTCCGCCTCCCGCTCTCCGTCATCTCGGTCAAATCCTGATCGTGCCGCGCATGGTCCGGTCCACCTCTGACGAACCATTGACGTCTTGGGTCGGAACGCTTCGGATCAGTCAAGATCGTCGAGCCTTTGCTTGCGGCTTGGGCTGCCGAAGGATTGACAGGAGCGCGTCCCGTTGCGTATCGGTTTTAGAACGCCATTCTAAAAATTCATAGCGAAGCGTTCGAAGCCAGCGGCCGGGATCGGCGAGAGTCTCATCGTCCGGCGGTGGGCCCCGTCGCGATTGCGGCTCGATTGACCGCCGAGCTCCGCTCTTCCCCAGCGAACTGTGCACGGCCGGCCGCGGGGCGACGACAAAGGTCGACGACGTTCAGGGAGAAACGCGATGAGCGACGCAGTGGCGGCCGCCGACCACGAACGCGCGATCATGAGGAAGGTGATCCTCCGGATCGTGCCGTTCCTCATGATCTGCTACTTCTTCAACCTGCTGGACCGGTCCAATATCGGCGTCGCATCCTTGCAGATGAGGCCGCATCTCGGCCTGTCGGCGGCCGCCTACGGGTTCGGGGGCAGCCTCTTCTTCATCGGCTATTTCCTGTTCGAGGTGCCCAGCAACCTCATGCTACAGCGCTACGGCGCCCGGCGGTGGATCGCGCGCATCATGGTCTCCTGGGGGCTCATGTGCGTCCTCATGGCGACGACCCAGGGGCCGTTGTCCTTCTATGTCCTCCGCTTCCTCCTCGGCGTCGCCGAAGCGGGCTTCTTCCCGGGCATCGTCCTGTTCACGACCTACTGGTTTCCGACCCGTTATCGGGCGCGAATCGTGGCAGCCTTCGCCATGTCGATCCCGCTCGCGAGCTTCATCGGGTCGCCCCTGTCGGCGGGCCTGCTCCTGGCCGACGGTTTCCTTGGCTTGCACGGCTGGCAATGGGTCTTCGTCGCAGAGGGGATCCCGACGATCCTGCTCGGCCTCGCCTGCCTCGTCATGCTCCGCGACAAGCCCACCGATGCTTCCTGGCTGTCGGCAGAAGAGCGAAGCTGGCTGACGCGGACGATCGAAGCGGAGAAGAGCAGCCGGCACGGGGCCGGGCACGCCTCGCTCAAGCGGCTGGTCATGAATCCCCAGGTCTGGGGACTAGCCCTGGCCTGTTCCGCTAGCTCGGCGGCGAGCGCGAGCCTGTCGGTCTGGCAGCCGCAGCTTCTCAAGAGCTTCGGTCTCACGACGTTTCAGACCGGCTTGGTCAACGCCATACCCTATGGAATCGCGGCCGCACTGATGCTGTTCTGGGGCGCACACTCGGACCGGACCGGAGAGCGGCGGTGGCATACGGCGCTGCCGCTTATCGTGATTGCCCTCGGCTTCGCAGGCATCTTCCTCGCCCGTTCGTCATTGCCGCTCACCGTCGTGCTGCTCAGTTGCGTGCTGGCGAGCTATTCGTCCTTCAAGGGGCCATTCTGGGCGTTCACCTCGACGACGCTGTCGCCTGCGGCTGCGGCGGCGGGCATCGCCGGCATCAACGCCGTCTCGAATCTGATCGGTGGCGGTGCGGTGTCGCTCGTCGGCCTGATCCAGGATGCTACCGGAAGTTTCGCGACCGCGCTGCTACCGATGGTCGTTCTTGCCCTGGCGGGGGCGCTCGCCGTCATCCTGATGGGGCGGCGCCTCAGCCGGACGCAAGGATCGGTTAGTGCGACCGCCCCCTGAGCCTGCTTCGCCCTATTCGGGGAAGCCGTAGAGCTTAGCCGGATTGTCGACTAGGACCCGTGCCCGCGCGCGGTCGTCGGGCACCCATTCGGCCAGAAGGTCGAACAGCCGGGCATCGTCGGGCATGTGCTTCTCGCCCCTGTGCGGCCAGTCGCTGCCCCAGACCATTCGCTCTGGCGCCGCGGCCGCGAAGGACGCCGCCACCGCCGTGGCGTCAGCATAAGCCGGCGGTCCGCTCGCCGTGTTGAGGTAGGCTCCCGACAGCTTCATCCACGTCCGGCCGCCGTCGAGCAGCCGACGCACCACGGCGTAGGCGGGATGGCTCCCGCCCTGGTCGGGGGGGAGCCGCGCCAGGTGGTCGATGACGAGGGGTGTCGGCAGACGCCGCAGCACGGGCTCGAGCTCCACGATTTTGTCGCCTGTCGCGTAGATCTGGACATGCCAGCCGAGCGGCGCGACCTTGCGGGCCATCGCCTCCAGACGCTCGGCGGTGGTCGGTCCCCAGGATTGCGGCGTACCGAAATTGACCCGGATGCCCACGGCACCCTGCGCCGCCATCGCTCGGAGTTCGGCATCGGCGATGTCGAGATCGACCACGACCACCGCGCGGGCCGAGGGGCCGAACTGCGCCACGCCGTCGAGGGTCGCGCGGTTGTCGGTGCCGTAGGTCGAAGGCGTCACCACCACCACCCGGCTCGTCCCCAGGCGCGCCTGCAAGCGGCGATACGCGGCGACGTCACTGTCCAGCACCGGCTGGCCCTTCCAGTGGGGCGAGGCCGGGAAACGGGTCGACAGGATGTGGATGTGGCAGTCGCAGGCGTTCGGCGGCACGCGGATCGAGGGCGCCTCCGTCCCGGCGGAGAACGGCATGGCGTCCGCCGCGTCCGCCGACCGGCCTTTGAAGCCGACGGCTGCGGTAAAGGCGAGGGCACCGCCGCTGCCCAAAATACTCCGGCGTGTTCGAGGCATGCGATCCATCGTCGGGGTCCTCCGCGGGGGCGAGCGCGCTCAGAAGCCGTAGAGCTGAGCCGGGTTGGACACGAGGATCCGGTTCCGCACCGTCTCGTCGGGGGCCCAGGCCGCCAAGAGGTCGAGGAGCACGGCATCGTCCGGCTTCGCGTCGGCCGGGGAGGTCGGATGCGGCCAGTCGCTGCCCCAGACGAGGCGCTCGGGGGCGCGTTGCACGAAGGCACGGGCGAGGCGGCTCCGGTCGGCGTAGCTCGGCGGTCCGACCTTCGAGAGAATGTAGGCGCCGGTGAGCTTCACCCAGGCGCCGTGTGTCTCGATCAGGTCGGCGATGACCTTGAAGCCCGGATGGTCGGGGCCGGCGGGCTCGGGCAGGTGGCCCATATGGTCGAAGACGACCGGGACCGGCAGGCCCTTCAGGCTGTCGGCCAGTTCCACGATCTTGTCGCCGTCGGAGACCAGCTGGATATGCCAGCCGAGGTCAGCGATCTTGCGGGCGACCGGCGCCATGTCGGTGATCGGTGCGCCGCCCGGCAGGCGCGTCCCGAACCGGACGCCGCGGATGCCGGCCGCATCCAGGCGCTTCAGTTCCTCCGGCGTGACCGAGGCGTCGAGCATCGCGATGCCCCGGGCGGTCGGCCCGAACGCCTTCAGGGATTGGACGAGGAGGCTGTTGTCGACCCCGTAGGTCGAGGGCTGCACCACGACGTGCCGGGTGAGGCCGAGGCGCTGCATCAGGAGGCAATAATCCGCGACGCTCGCATCCGGCGGCCGCAGGGTGGCGCCGGGCGCGGCCGGGAAGCGCGCATCGTAGATGTGGTGGTGGCAGTCCGTGGCGCCCGGCGGCACGGTGAAGGTTGGCCGATCCGTGCCCGAGGACCAGGGCACGGTTTGCGCCGCAGCGGGCCGCAGGCCGGCGGCGAGGGCGGCGCCGGTCATTAAGGCCGCGAGATGCGCGCGGCGGTTCATCGAGGGGGGCATCCGTCCGGTCCGTTCAGTGGTGCGAGAAGAGGGTCTGGCCGGGGACCGGCATCCGCGCGGTGAGGATGCTGCCGGTCTGGGATTCGGTGATGAACAGGGTCGCCCCGTCCGGGCCGCCATAGGCGACGTTGGTGGTCGAGATCCCGGCGGGAGACTTCACCCGCAGCAGCGGCTCGGCGACCGGCGACAGGCGCCAGATCGACCCGAACCCGGTATGGGCGACGATCAGGCAACCCTCGGCATCGAGCGCGATGCCGTCTGGGCCGCCGAGGCCGCCGTGCAGCTGCGCGAACACGCCGACCTTCGCGACGAGGCCGCTGGCGTTCAGGGGGATGCGCCAGATGGCTTGCGCGCGGGTCACGGCTATGAACAGGCTGCCCATCGCATCGTCGATGACGATGCCGTTCGGGCTCGGGATCGTGTCCACGAGGCAGGTCAGCTCGCCGGAGGGGCGCAGGCGGTAGACCCGGCCGGTCGGGTCCTGCAGCCCGGTCTGGCCCTGGTCGGTGAAGTAGAGGTCGCCGTTCTTCGCGAAGGTCAGGTCGTTGACCCCGCGGAACCCCTCAGAGCCCGCCGTTTCCAGGAACGGCGTCACCGCCCCCGTGTCGGGATCGAGGAGCATCAGGCCGCGCTTGTAGCAGGTGATGAAGATCCGCCCGTCCTGGTGGATCTTCATCCCGTTCGGCCAGCCGTCATATTCGGCGACGAGCTCCCATTCGCCGGCTCGGTCGATGCGGAAGATCCGGCCGAAGGGGATGTCCGTCACGTAGAGGCGGCCGGCCCGGTCGAAGACGGGGCCTTCCAGGAAGGAGTCGATGGCGTGACCGCCTCGGTTGGCGTTCGCCCATGCGGTCGGCCGGACCTTCCGGAAACGGTCGGGCAGGCGCGTGAAGATTTCGGCCGTCACGGCCGGCGGGGGAGCGAAGAACGACATCGCGTGGCCTCGGTGCGGGAGCGTGGGAGGTGGCTCAGGCAGGCTGCGCCGCCGCGTGTGCCTCGCGGGCATGGGCGCGGCTGATCAGGATCACGCTGATCGCGGCGGCGGCATCCAGCGCGGCGACGGGGAGCATCCCGAGGGCGAAGCTGCCGGTCGCGTCCTTCACGAGGCCGACCACGTTCACCATCAGGCCGCCCCCGATCAGATTGGCGATGGCGTTGATCCCGGCGAGACCGGCCGCCAGCGTCCCCGGCGAGAGCCAGCCGGCGGAGAGCGCCCAGAACGGCCCCTTGAACGAGTAGGCGCCGACCAGGGCGAAGGTCACGGCCATGACGGCCGTGGCGATGCCGCCGGTGAGGTTGAGGTACGACAGGCCGAAGGCGGCGAGCAGCAGCGGGATCGCCGTATGCCAGCGCCGCTCGCCCCGGCGGTCGGAGTGGCGGCCCCAGAGCACCATCAGCACCGTGGCGATGCCGTAGGGGATCGCGTTGACGAAGCCGGTCTGCAGGTTCGTCAGGCCGAAGGACTTGATCATCTGCGGCTGCCAGACCGAGAGCACGCTGCCCGTCGCCGAGGCCCCCGCGCAGACGAGGGCCATCGTCAGGAAGTACTTGTTGCGGGCGAGCTGCCAGAGCGAGATGTGGCCGATCGGCTTGCGCCGTGCCGCCTCCTCATCGAGGCGCCCGACGAGCCACGCGCTCTCTTCGTCGCGAAGCCATCGCGCATCGCGGGGCCTGTCCGTCAGGACGAACAGGCAGGCGATGCCGAGGCAGACGGTGGGCAGGCCCTCCAGTACGAACAGCCATTGCCAGCCCTTGAGGCCGAGCAGCCCGTCGAGTTCGAGGAGCGTCACCGACAGGGGCGAGCCGAGGAAGGTCGCTAGCGGGATCGAGACCGTGAAGGTCGCCAGGATCCGCGCCCGGTATTCGCTCGGCAGCCAGTAGGTCAGGTAGAGGATCGCCCCGGGGAAGAATCCGGCCTCCGCCGCGCCCAGGATGAAGCGCATCACGTAGAGGGAATGGGGACCTGTCACGAGGGCCATGCCCATCGTGACGAAGCCCCAGGTGATCATGATCCGGGCGATCCAGCGGCGCGCCCCGACCTTCTGCAGGGCGAGGTTGCTCGGCACCTCGACCAGGAAGTACGAGACGAAGAACAGGCTCGCCGCGAAGCCGAACATGGCCGGGGTCAGCCCGAGATCCTTGTTCATCTGCAGGGCGGCGAAGCCCACGTTCACCCGGTCGAGCAGGGCGCAGAAGTAGCAGACCATCAGGAACGGCACGAGCCGCAGGATCACACGACGCATCGTCGCTTTCTCAAGCGCGTGCATGTCTTGTTCGAAGACGCTCACGTTCCATCCTCCCATCGGTGTGAGATGCGGCCCGTCCGACGTTCGTCGTGCTTGAGCCTCGTGATCCTGCGGCCTGGAGGTTAGATCCCCTCGCAGCCGGCCTCCGCGAGGGCACGCTCGACCCAGGAGCGGTCGACGGCGCCGGCCTTGATGGCCGCCATGGTCTTGGCCTCGCCCTGCTGCTTCTTGTCGGCTGCGGCGAAGACCGCCTCGGTCTGGTCGAAGGGCACGCAGACGACGCCGTCGTCGTCGCCGACGATCAGGTCGCCGGGCTCGATCACCATGCCCTCGATGGCGATGGTGGTGTTCATCTCGCCCGGCCCGTTCTTGTAGGGGCCACGATGGGTGACGCCGGCGGCGTAGACGGGGAACGCGTTCTGACGGATCCAGCCGTAGTCGCGCACCGCGCCGTTCAGGACGACGCCGGCCACGCCGATCTGCTGCGCGTGGGAAAGCATGAGTTCGCCCATCAGGGCGTTCGTCAGGTCGCCGTCGCCATCGACGACGAGGACGTCACCGGCCTTGGCGCGGTTGAGGGCCGCGTGGATCATCAGGTTGTCGCCGGGGCGCGCCCGCACGGTCAAGGCAACGCCGCAGAGTACGCCACCGGCATGCAGCGGGCGGATCCGCGCGCCGCCGTGACTCATGCGGCTCATCGAGTCGCTGATGTTGGCGACCGCGATCGCCTTGAACTTCTCGACGGTGGCGGGGTCGACCGTACGGGTGCGCGGGTGGATCTTGAAGCCGATGGCCATGGGTTCTTGTCCTTCAGTGCGGGGGGTGAGTGGGGCGTCAGGCGTTGGGCTTGAGACCGGCCTTGAGCACCATGGCCTCCAGGGCCTCCTGGTAGGTCCGGGGGACGACGCCCTTGAAGTGATCCTTGAGGCCGAGGCTGGCCTTCCAGCGCAGGCGCTGGGCGATGGCGCGAGCCATGATCGGCTCGACCCCGGCATCGGCGACGGCGTCGGCCGACATCTCCAGCTCCTCGGCCCGGCGCTTGGCGTGGATCACCCCCGACGGGGTCAGGCTCTGGACCGTGTCCATCCACGGTCGGGCGAGGGTCTTGGAAGCCGAGGCGAGGACGATCTCGTCGATCCCGTACTGATGGGCGGCGAGCAGCATCTCGTCGGTCAGCGCCTCGATCCCCTTGATCAGGACCGAGCGAATGATCTTGATCCCCGAGGCGGTGCCGAGCACCGGGCCGGTGTAGGCGATTTGCATACCCCAGGGGTTCAGCAGCTCGCAGACCCGCTCACCGGCCGGGCCGCTCGACAGCATCCGCATAGAGTAGCCATGCAGCGGGGTCCCTTCGATGGAGCAGTCGCCCAGCAGCGCGCCGGTCGCCTCGAGCTTGCTCGCGACGCCCTGCTTGATCTTCGGCGTGGCCGAGGCGAAGTCGAGGAAGGTGTGGCGGGTCGTGAGCACCGGGGCGAAGGCGTCGGCGCTCTCCAGGGAGGACGCGCCGGGCGTGACGCTGGCGATCAGGTCGGCGGCCTCGGCGAGCTCCGCGTTCGAGCGGACGAGGGTGACGCCCGCCTCTTTCGCCCGCGCCTGGATGAGGTCCGCGTAGGGGCCGTCGAAGGCGTACTTGTCGTAGCAGGCGATCGATTCCAGGCCGGCGCCGCGCAGGCCCGCGCCGAGCGTGCTGCCGATCTCGCCGTAGCCGACGAGGCCAAGCCGGAATTGCATGCGATCTGCCATGGTGTGCTCCTGAAGGTCTATGCGGTGAGGCTGATGATCCGCCGGCCCTGACGCGGGCTGGCGGCGAGATGGTCGCGGAGGATCTCGACGGGGTGCGGCAGGCGCAGGCCGTCGATGAGCTTCACCTGCGAGCGGCAGGAATAGCCGTCGGCGAGGAGGCGGCCGGACCGGCCCTGTCCGGCGACGTGCCCGGCCCAGCTTAGGCCGTAGATCCGCTCCGACATCGCCCGGTGCTCGGCCTCGTGGCCGTAGGTCCCGGCCATGCCGCAGCAGCCGGACGGCAGCACCGACAGGCGCAACCCCAGGGCGGCGAAGACGCGTGTCCAATCGGCGAGTGCAGGCTGCGCCGTCGCCCGCTCGGTGCAGTGGGGCAACAACCAGTACGGCTCGGCCGCGGAGGCCGGAGCGACCCGGTCGAGGCGGCCGGCGAGCCATTCCTGGACGAGGTGGACCTGCGGCAGGTCCCGCCCCGGCAGGGCCTGCCGGTACTCGGAGCGGTAGGTGAGCGTCATCGACGGGTCGAGGCCGACGAGATCGATGCCGGTCGCAGCGAACCGGCCCAGGTCGTCGGCATTGGCCGCCGCCAGACGCCCGAACCGGCCGAGGAAGCCGTGGACATGCAGCGGCTTGCCGTTGGGGCGGTACGGCGCGAGCCAGGGCCGCAGCCCGAGCGCGCCCAGCAGGTCGAGGAGGGCGAGGAGGACGGGCGTGTCGTAGTGGCTGGTGAAGGCGTCCTGCACGACGATGACGCTCGCCAGGCGCTCGGCCTCCGGAAGGTGGCTTAAGGCTCGCGCGTCGGCCATCGCCACGCCCCGCCGCTTCAGTTCCGCGCTTAGGTCGAGGCCCGACAGCTTCGGCACATGGACGAGGCCGACCGCGCGCGAGAGCCCGAGGGACGTCGCGGCATTCACGAGCCGGGGCGCCTTGGTCAGCAGTGGCACGGCGGCCTCAAGGGCGGCGACGGCGTGGTGGCGCAGGGGCCGCAGGTAGCGGCCGTGGTAGAGTTCGAGAAACTTCGCCCGGAAGGTCGGCACGTCGACCTTGATCGGGCATTGCCCCGTGCAGGACTTGCAGGCGAGGCAGCCGGCCATCGCCTCGTGGACCTCGTGAGAGAAGTCCTCCCGCCGCCGCAGGGTCGCGGCGAGGCGGGCCGGGAAGGCGCGCCAGCCCGGCTGGGCGCGTAGGCGCTCCGCCTCGCTAAGCGGGTCGCGGCCCTCGACGGCCAGCCGGCGCAGCCACTCGCGCATCAGCTGGGCTCGGCCCTTGGGCGAGTGCCGCCGCTCGCGGGTGCCCTTCCAGGACGGGCACATCGCCTCGTCCGGGGCCCAGCTGAAGCAGGCGCCGTTGCCATTGCAATGGAGCGCCTCGTCGTAGCCCGCCCGGACATGCTCGGGGATCGCGCGATCCCGCGACCCCTTGGTCGGCACGCCGTCGACCGTCAGGAGCAGAGCGCCCTCGGGGGCAGCGATCTTGCCGGGATTGAACTGGTTGCGCGGGTCGAAGGCTGCCTTCACCGCCTGGAGAACCGGGTAGAGCGGGCCGAAGTACCGGGGGGAGAACTCGGAGCGCACGCCCTTGCCGTGCTCGCCCCAGAGCAGCCCGCCATAATGCTGGGTCAGGGCGACGACGTCCTCCGTCACCGCTCGGACCAGCGCCTCGGCGCCGGGGGCCTTCATGTCGATGGCCGGGCGGACATGGAGCACGCCGGCATCCACATGGCCGAACATGCCGTAATCGAGACCGCGCCGGTCGAGGGCGGCGCGGAACTCAGCAATGTAATCGGCGAGGTGCTCCGGTGGGACGGCGGTGTCTTCCACGAAGGCGATGGGCCGCCGGTCACCCTTGGTGTTGCCCAGCAGGCCAACCGCCTTCTTGCGCATCGCCCAGAGGCGACCGACCTCCGCCTCGCCCCGGGCCACCGTGTAGCCGCGTCGGCCATGGGTGCGACCGGCCTCGTCCAGGGCCGCCGTCAGACGGGCGAGCGCGGCCTCGACCGCACCTTCGCCGTCGCCGACGAACTCGATCAGGTTGACGCCCCGTGCCCGCTCGCCCGCATCCTCCGGGAAGTAGGCGGCGACGCGCTCCCAGATCGGGTCCTCCTGGGCGAGCCCCAGTACCTTGGAATCGACCGTCTCGACCGAGGCCGCGCCGAAGACCACGAGGGTCCGCGCGTCTCGCAGGGCCGCGTCGAAACTGTCGTAGCGGAGGTTCACCAGCGCCACGTGGCTCGGCAGCGGCAGGACGTTGAGCGTCGCCTCCGCAAGGAGGCCCAGCGTCCCCTCCGAGCCGCACAGCACGGCGTTGAGGTCGAAGCGGCCGTCCGCGCGGCGCAGATGGGCGAGGTCGTAACCGGTGAGGCAGCGGTTCAGCGGCGGGAACGTTTTGTCGATCAGCGCGGCGTTCTCGCGCTGAAGCTTGTCCACCTCCCGGTGGATGGCCCCCGCGAGGTCCTGCCGGGCCTGCGCGGCCGCGAGCCTGTCGTCGTCGAGGGGTTCGGAGTGCCAGACCGTCCCGTCGGCCAGCACCGTGGTGAGGGCGCGCACGTGGTCGCGGGTCTTGCCGTAGAGGCAGGAGCCCTGGCCGCAGGCGTCGGTCGAGATCATCCCGCCGATGGTGGCGCGGTTCGAGGTCGACAGTTCGGGGGCGAAGAACAGGCCGTGCTCGGCCAGGGCCGCGTTGAGCTGGTCCTTCACCACACCCGCCTCGACCCGCGCCGTGCGGCGCACCGGGTCGATGGCGAGGATGCGGTTCATGTGCCGCGAGAGATCAACCACGATCCCGTCCGTGAGGGACTGGCCGTTGGTCCCGGTCCCGCCGCCGCGGGGGGCGATCCGCACCGTGGCGAACCGCTCCTCGGCGAGCAGGGTCGCGATGCGCACGAGGTCGTCGCGGTCGCGCGGGAAGGCGATGGCCTGCGGCGTGATCTGGTAGATTGAATTGTCCGTGGCGAGCACGGTGCGGTCGGCCTCGGCCATCGTCAGGTCGCCCGCGAAGCCCCGCGCGCGCAGCTCGGCGCAGAAGGCCGCGGTCAGGGACGGCACCCGGGGGCCGGACGAGAGGCGCGGGATCATCGCGGTCAGGCCGGGAGCGCGGCCGGCAGCGCAGCCCGGCGGACCTGCCGGCCGAAGGCCAGCATCGTCAGCGCGCCGAGGAGCAGGATGCCTCCGACCATGAGGAGCGGCGCGGTGAACCCGCCCGAGAGGTCGCGCACGAGGCCGATCAGGTAGGGGCCGGCGAAGCCGCCGAGATTGCCGATCGAGACGATCATCGCGATCCCGCCCGCCGCCGCGCGTCCGGTGAGGAAGCCCGAGGGCACGGCCCAGAAGGTCGCCACGAAGGAGTTGATGCCCATCACCGCGACGCATAGTGCCGCGATGGTGAGGAGCGGCGTCGGAGTCAGGGCGCTCGCAACCAGCGCGGCGGCGCCCACAAACAGGGAGATGGCCGGGTAGATCGTCCGGTCGCGGCCCCGGTCGGACAGGCGGCCCCACACCACCATCGCCACAGCGCCGCAGAGGTAGGGGACGGCAGTCACGACCCCGACGAGCGAGGTCGCGAGCCCGAGCTGCTTGATGATCTGCGGCAGCCACAGGCCGATGCCCAGCGAGCCGATAATGGCGCAGAAGTTGACCGCCGTCAGCGTCAGCACCCGCCAGTTCCGCAGCGCCTGGGCCAGCGTCATCGGATGCTTCTTCTCGATCGCCGCCTTCTCCGCCGCAAGCGTGGCGATGAGGACGTCGCGCTCGGCGCGCGTGAGCCATCGTGCCTTCTCGGGCCGGTCCGTGAGGACGAAGAGGCAGACGATGCCGAGGAGGACCGCCGGCAGGGCCTCGAGGATGAGGAGCCACTGCCATCCGGCGAGGCCGAAGCCCTCGACCTGCACCAGCGCCCCGGAGATCGGCGAGCCGATGATGTTGGCGACCGGGATGCCGAGGAGGAACAGCGCGGTCGCCCGCGCCCGTACCGCGGAGGGGAACCACAGGCTGAGATAGAGGAAGACGCCGGGCACGAAGCCCGCCTCGCCGAGGCCGAGGAGGAACCGCGCGATGCCGAACTGGATCGGGCCGGTCACGAAGGCGGTCGCCGCCGAGACGAGGCCCCAGGTGATCATGATCCGCGCGATCCAGAGCCGGGCTCCGACGCGCATCATGATCAGGTTGCTTGGGATCTCGGCGAGGAAGTAGCCGAGGAAAAACAGCCCCGCGCCGATACCGAAGGACGTCGCGGTGAGCCCGATGTGCGCGTTCATCGTGAGCGCGGCGAAGCCGACATTCACGCGGTCCAGGTAGCTGACCACGTAGCACACGAACAGAAACGGCAGGATGCGCCGCATCATCTTGCGATGGAGGTTTCGCTCGTCGACCGCGTGGGCCGGAGCTTGGGTGTGGTGCCCTTGCGCCATGACGTCCGCTCCCGAGTCGCCATTTTTGAAACGGCGTTTCGTTTTATCTCGCGCAATCGATGAGAGATGTCAACGATGCCGTGGGCGCGGCGGCGTCACGGCTTGGTGAGTGGCGGGCGGATGGCTATGGATCGCGCATCCCGAACGTCGCAAAACCGGATCGAGTGCGAAGAGATGGCGAAGGAGGTGCGCGCGCGGCCCAATCTCGAAGGAGTGGCCTCGGCCGACCGGGTGCTGACCGTGCTGACCGCGTTCCGCCGGGGGGACGATGCCCTCGAACTCTCCGAGCTCGCCCGCCGCACGTCGCTCGTGAAGAGCACGATCATGCGGCTGTGCATCTCGCTGGAGAAGTTCGACCTGATCGAGCGCCTGGATGACGGTCGCTACCGCCTCGGCGTCGAGGCGGCGCGGATCGGCTCGGTCTACCAGCAATCCTTCGCCCTGGAGGAGCGGATCGTCCCCGTGCTGGAACGGCTCGCGGCCGAGTCGCTGGAGACGGCCTCGTTCTACATCCGCCGAGGCAACCAGCGGCTATGCCTGTTCCGGGCGGACTCGCCGTCACCGCTGCGGATGAATGTCCGCCCCGGCGACATGCGGCCGATGGACCAATCGGCCATTGCCCAGGTTTTGAAGACTTTCAGCGACCGGAGGTCTTCGGAAAGTTCGGCAGTTGAGGTCCCGCTCTACTCCTCCGGTATCACCGACCCTCACGTCGCTTCGATCGCGATGCCGGTGTTCGGAACCGAGCAGCGACTGATCGGCGCCCTCGCGCTGTCAGGTCCGGCGTCTCGGCTAACGGTAGAGCAAGCTGAAACTCTTAAGCCGCGCCTCCGAGAGGCGGGTGAACGCCTTTCGTCTGAACTTGGAGCACAGCTCTAACGAGGTCTGCAGCTCAAAGGGCAGGCTCAACAAAGGATGCTCCGCCGCTTTGGCGTACCTCATCATCATCGGCGTCCGCTTATTCGTCCGAGAAACCCACGAGCAGCCATTCCGCTTTCGGCCAAGATCGGCCGACTCTGACCACCCAGGTGAACGTCTCAGATGGGTGGGTTTCCGCCGGTCCGCTTCGGGGTGGGAGTTGGCAGAAGCAGACACTGCCGTCGCGCTCGCTCGCGAGGGCTTTCGCTCAAGCAACGCTTCCGCGGGCAGTGACCCGGCGGGACATCGCGTCGAAGGCGCGGAAAGAGGCCTCGATCCTCGCGTGGTCCAGTCCATGGACGATGAAGACGAGGCGCGACGCCCTGCGCCCGTCCGGCCAGCGCTCCAGATGGACTGGCGAGTGGACCAGACGCTGGACGCCGTGCACGGCCACCGGGCGCTCCTCGTCCTGCAGGTTCAGGATGCCCTTCACGCGGAAGACGTTCTCCCCGTGCCGGTCGAGGAGCATGGTCAGCCACAGGCCGAACCCCGTCCAGTCGACGGGTTCCTCAATCTCCAGGGAGAAGGAAGTCACGGGCGTCTCGGCACGGAAGTTCCCGTCACGGTGATGCGGAAGCGCGTCGGCAGGTGCGGCCGGCGTGTCGCCTGCCTCAGCGAGGAAGTCCTCCGCGGTGGCCTCGGGCGCCGTCAGGACCCGGGCGGACGGGTTGACCGCCGCCAATCGGGCGACCAGGTCCGCCACCCTGCCAGGCGGGGCCAGGTCGGTCTTGGTCAGCACCAGCAGGTCCGCCGCCCCGATCTGACGCAGGGCCTCCAAGCGCGTGTCGAGCAGGCCCGGGGCGTTCACCGCGTCGACCGTCGTCACGACGCCGGCGTTGCGGTAGTGGCTGCGCAGCACCGGATGAGACCGGATCGTCGACAGAGCCGGATAGGGGTCGGCCATGCCCGTGGTCTCGATTGCCACGCGGTCGAAGAACGGCACCTCGCCGCGGGCGCGTCGTGAGTGCAGGGTGAGCAAGGCTTCCGCGAGTTCCCCGCGCACGGTGCAGCAGAGGCAGCCCGACTTCAGAAGGACGACGGTGTCGTCGACGCGCTCCAGCAGCTCGTGGTCGAGCCCGATCTCGCCGAACTCGTTGACGAGCACAGCAGCCCCGGCCATCGCGGGATCAGCGAGCATGCGGCGCAGGAGCGTCGTCTTGCCCGAGCCAAGGAACCCCGTGAGGAGATGGACGGGTGTCGGCCCGCTCATCGGATGGCCTCGACGGACGCGATGAATTCGGGATCGAGCGGGTCGAACGGACGTCCCGCCAGCGCCCCCGCCTCGGACCAGAGATGCGAGAGGGCATCGAAGACCTGGGTGTTGCCGGTCGGCGAGGCCAGGACGTAGGACTGCCCCTGCCACTCGGAGAGACGTAGGCGCCGCGTGGAGAGAAGGGCGTTGGCGACGGCCAGGCGACGCGCCGCCTCGCGCCGTCGGGCGATCCTATCGGTGTTGCGTGTGTAGACGCCCGGCCGGGCCACCGCGCTCGTCCAGTGGTCGTCGCATCCGAGAACGCCGCAGAGTGAGCACATCGCGCGTAGCCTCCCGTCACCGGGCCGGGCGGACGGGTCCGGCCCGGCCGTGGTTCATTTGCGGCGGGGATGGCGCCGCGCGAAGTCGTCCGCCATCTCGTCCATGGTCACGAAACGCACCCCCGCGTGCCCCTTCATGTGCTCGTAGAGCCGCTCCAGCATCAGGAGCACCTGCGGGCGCCCGGAGACGTCGGGGTGGATGGTGATCGGGAACACCGCGTAGTCCATCTCCCGGTAGACCCAGTCGAACTGGTCGCGCCACATCTCTTCGAGGTGCCGTGGGTTGACGAAGCCGTGGCTGTTCGGGGACTTCTTGATGAACATCATCGGCGGCAGGTCGTCGAGGTACCAGTTCGCCGGGATCTCGATTAGGTCGGTCTCCTCGCCCCGCTCAAGGGGGCGCATCCAATCGGACGGCTTGCCCGCGTAGTCGATCTTCGTCCACGTGTCGCCGACCCGCACGTAGTAGGGCGTGAAGTCGTTGTGCATCAACGAGTGGTCGTACTTGATGCCCTTCTTGAGCAGAAGCTCGTTCGTGACGTTGGAGAACTCCCACCACGGCGCCACGTAGCCGGTCGGGCGCCGCCCCGACAGGTCCTCGATCAAGGCGATGCACTTGTCGAGGACCTCTTCCTCCTGCTCCGGGGTCATGGCTATCGGGTTCTCGTGCGAGTACCCGTGGATGCCGATCTCGTGGCCGGCATCGGCCACGGCCTTCATCTCCTTCGGGAACGTCTCGGCCGAGTGGCCCGGGATGAACCAGGTGGTCTTGATGCCCCACCTGTCGAAGAGCTTGAGCAGGCGCGGCGCTCCGACCTCGCCGGCAAACAGTCCCCGCGAGATGTCGTCCGGGGAATCGTCGCCCCCGTAGGAACCGAGCCAACCCGCCACGGCGTCGACGTCGATGCCGAAGCCGACCAGTATTTCCTTTGCCATGATGCGATTCCTCTCCCTGATGCGGGACGGCCCCGGTTTCCGGCCGCCGCGGCGTACTACCTGAGTTGGCGCAGGATCTCGGCGCGCAGCGCCTCGGGCTGCGGGGTGCCCGAATACAGCCGGTCGCCGACCGCGACCGACGGGACGGCGCGGATGCCGGCCTCCTGTGCCTGCCGCAGCGCCGCGTCGTGGCGCTCCCCGTGGAGCGGGGAGGCGAGCACCGCGTCGAGGGCTGCGGGATCAAGGCCGAGCCCCCCGATGATCGCCTTGAGCACGTCGGTGTCGCCGATGTCGCGGTCCTCCTGGAAGAAGGCGCGCAGGACCGCGTCGACGTAGGCGTCTCCCTGCCCCTGCTCGACGGCGTACTGGAGGCCGAGGAAGGCCTTGCGGGTGTACGGCTGAGGCGAGATGGTCGGAAGGCGCATCGGGACGCCCAACCGTTCCGCCGCGGGGTAGACGCCCTGCTTCCAGGCCGCGGGCAGGTAGTCGTCCTCCGGCCGCAGCGTCGGGGTCGGGTGGGGGCGCAGCTCGAACGGCATCCAGACGATGTCGACGTCGAGCCCGTCGCTGGCGGCCCGGATGACTTGCTCCCCCAGGAGGCAGTACGGACAGACGAAGTCGATCCACACGCGGATCTTCGTGCGGGCGGGCGTCACGGTTGCCGTGCCGAGGTTATCGCTCATGGTTCATGCTCCACGTTCGTCGGGGCCTGCGCAGGAGGCCGGTCGGCGCGCCGGCGCCCCTCAGGCGGCCAGTTCGCCCGGCTTGATGTTGGCGATCGGCCCGAGGATGGCGGGGTCGAACGCGGCCACCTCCCGCTCGGCCCGGACGCGGTTCGGGAAGTCCGGGTTCGCGAGCGCGACCTTGCCGAGCGCCACGATGTCCGCCCCCGCGGCCATGACCTCCCGCGCCCGCGCCACATCCCCCACGCCGCCGTTGGCGATCAGCGGGACATGCGGTGCGTAGCGGCGGGCCAGGGCGACGAGGCTGCCGCGGCCGCCCTCGAAGGCCGGCTCCCAAGCCTTGTGCTCGGTGACGTGGACGTAGCTGGCTTCGACCTCGGCCAGCGTGCCGAAGATGGCCTCGGCGTCCTGGTCGCCCCCTGCCCACTTGTGGGTGAAATCGTTGACCTTGCCCTGGGAGATGCGCACGCCGACGGGCACCTCGGCCCCGACCCTGGCCCGCACGGCCTCGAACACGGACCGCACGAGCGTGGTGCGCCGGCGGGTGTCGCCGCCCCACCGGTCGCCACGCCGGTTCGCGTAATCGGTCAGGAACTGGTCGATGAGGTAACCGTTCGCGCCGTGGATCTCGACGCCGTCGAACCCGGCCGCGACCGCCCGTGCCGCCGACGCGGCGAAGCCCTCGATTGCGTCCGCGATCTGTTCCTCGGTCATGGCTGCGGGCATCGGGTAGGCGCCCTTTCCGCGGTAGAACTCCATCTGGTGCCCCTTCGGCTGCACGGCCGAAGGTCCCGCGGCGACATTGCGAAAACGGTTGCCCTGGCTGATCGCACCCGCATGCATGAGCTGCGCGAAGAAGCGTGCGCCATGCCCGTGCACGGCCTCCACCACCGGCCGCCACGCCTGCGTCTGATCCTCGTCGGTGATGCCCGGTTGGTTGAGGTAGCCCTGGGCGAACGCCTGGTCCGTGTAGATGCCCTCGGTGACGACGAGCCCGAAGCCGCCACGGGCGAACCGCTCGTAGTAGCGGGTCATCGTCCCGGTGGCGGTGCCGTCCTCGTTGGCGCTCACACGCGTCATCGGGGCGACCGCGAAGCGGTTACGGAGCGTCATGCCGGCTATATCGGTGGCGGTGAAAAGGCTGTTTGCGTCCGTGCTCATGTGCGGCTCCCGATCTGCTTTCGCTGCTCGTCTGACAGCAAGGTATCCGCCGGGCCGGTCGTTCAGTAGCCGAGATGGACGATAAGCATTTCATCGTCCATTGATAAGCCGATGAACCTCCAGGATGTGGCCCTGTTCTGCGCCATCGTCACGACCGGCAGCCTCTCGGCCGCTGGGCGGCAGGCGGGACTGTCCCCGATGGCGGTCAGCCGGCGCTTGGCGGCGCTGGAACACGAGCTCGGGGTGCGCCTGATCCACCGCACCACGCGCTCGGTCGCCCTGACGGCGGACGGCGAGACGTTCCTGCCGCTCGCCCGGACGATGCTGGACGCCCGGGAGGCCGCCACGGCGGCCTTCTCCGAACAGCACGAGGGCTTAAGCGGGGTCCTGCGCGTGACCGCGCCCCACCGCATCGGGCGGGCCCTCGCCGTGCCCCTGGTCGTCCGGCTGATGGCGGAGAACCCACGCCTCAAGGTGGACCTGAGCTTCTCGGACGGGATCGTGGACATCGTGGCCGCGGGGATCGACGTGGCGATCAGGGTAGCGACTCTGCCGGCCTCGGAGCTGGTCGCCGTGCGGGTCGCGGACAACCCGCGCATCCTGTGCGCCGCGCCGGCCTACCTCGCGGCGCATGGATGCCCCAGGCGTCTCGCGGACCTCGATGCGCACGCCTGCCTGACGCTGCACGCGATGGACGCATGGACGTTCAGCCAGGCCGGACATCCGGTCGCCAAGCGCATCATGGGCAGGCTCGGGGCCAGCAGCGTCGATACGGTGCACGCCGCATGCGTCGCGGGCGCCGGCCTCGCGTTGCTGACCTACTGGGACGTGGCACAGAACCTCGCCGACGGCACGCTCAAGACGGTCACGCTCGACGACGCCGAGCCGGAGCGTTTGGCCATCTGGGCGGTTCTCCCGACCCGGCAGCACATGCCGCCGCGCGTGCGTCGCTTCATCGACGGGCTCAAGTCCGCGTTGATGGTGTCTATTCCAGCCCAGGCACGGCCATAACGATCAAGCACCGCGATGTTGCCGGACGGCCGACAAATGGCCGCTTACGGGAAGCGCTGATGGCGGTTCCTACGACTGTGTCGGGTCGCAAGCGGAATTACCGCTCGGGGTGGATTTCGGCCAGTCCGCTCTTGAGCGGCTCACGCATCGAAGCAGACGTCGCCGTTTGGCCTACGGCTTGCAAACCCCTGGCTGTCTCGTCAGTCATATTTGAGTGCAGTGGCCGTTCGACAGCCGGGCTCCAGCAGCCGCTACACCTTGGCGCGCAACTTCACTCCCGAGCAGAAAAAACACGCTGTTTTAATCCGATGTCTCGATTGGACTCGGAACCGACGGAGATCCGAGCAATTGGGCGCATGAGCCTATCTAGGAACCGTCAAATCTCGGCAAAGAGTTCTGCGTGTCGAATTTATTGGTTGTGCCAACTCTAATCGAAACAACTGCCCACATCGATGAGAAGCGTGCCTTCGAGTTCTGGCGCTACAGTGCGTTGGCTGGATTTGGTGATGTTGAACCAATAAGGCCTCGGGAGCCGTTCTCCGCCAAGCGCCTCACCGTAACAATTGGCGATTGTATACTTTTGCATACGGTCAGCAGTCCGGTTTCGTTAGAGATCAGGTCGCGCCACATCGACCGGAACGCGCAGGATATGGTGGTCATCCGGCTGGGTTTGGTTGGGCTCGGCTACCAGACGCAGCTCGATCGTGGAGGCCGCCTCGTTGCTGGTGATCTGAGCTTCCTAACAAGGAGTCGGCCCTTAGTGACAGGCACCCAGACCCCATACGAGGAGATCCGGCTTGCTGTGCCACGAGCAACCTTCGAAAGCCTAGTCGGCAGCGTCGATGCGCTGGCAGGCCACTCCATCAGCGAGCATCCTACGACAGCTGAAGCCCGGGCGAATTTTCAAAGACTGGCGTCGTCGCTGGGCTGGATGACAGAATGTGAAGCGCAGGCCGCGATCGAAGGAACCTTGCACCTGATAGGCCGCGCCATTGATGCTTCCGCATCTTCACGGGAGAGACCTCTCCCGCACGCAACAATTGCCTCGCTGACCCAAGCGTATATCATCCGCCACCTTCGAGATCCCGAACTAGACCCAGCTGCTATTTCCATCGCTCTCGGGGTCTCTCGAACATCGTTGTATCGAGCTCTTGTAGAAACCGGCGGCATCGCAGCAGCAATCCGCGATGCGCGTCTTGATCTGGTGCAGCGGTCCTTGGCGGCGCCTGGGAATGAGAGGATGAAAATCTCTACAGTTGCCTATGCGTGCGGCTTCACTGATGTACCTACGTTCAATCGGAGTTTTAGGAGACGCTTTGGCTTGTCGCCTCGCGATTATCAGGCAGCGCACGGCGATGGCACTTGTGATGCGTCCTGAATTTTAGGGCGTATTGATTGGATGCTTTCAGGCAGAGCGCGACGCGCCGGGAACGGCTTTGTTGGGTCGGCAGCAGGCCCAAGCGGCTGCAGTTATGCCTGCAACTAATGCATGATCCGCGGCGACAGCAGGGCCGCCTTCGAAGCGGCTCTGCCGTAAACTTACAGAGTATGTGGTGCGGGTAATCTCGCGGTCTTTACCGCGCAGGTGCGGTGGTGCTCCCGCCTGCACCGACGCCAGGACGCGCGGTGCCGGTTCCGGGCACAGCTGCGGCGCCAGCTGCGGGTGAGCGGGTGCTGGTACCTGTCGTCTCTTCGGCCGCCTTTTGCCCTTCGCTCTTCACAGAACCCGGGTTATTCATGTTGCCCGTAGCGCTACCGCCGCCGGCTGGCTGCTGGGCATAGGCTGTTCCGGTCAGAGCAATGGCAAGCGCGGCAGCAAGGCCGTACATCTTCGTGCGCATAGGCGTTTCCTCAATGGTCCCGAGTTTGGGGCCGTACATCAACGCCACCCGCACACTCTTTGTTCGGTAAAAATAGCCGGTGATCGCCGCGAGTACGGGGCGAGCTTAGGGACTAGCGATGTGAGTATCCGGTAGCAGGCACCTGCTGGCGGCCGCGGGCGTTGTCAGATTGAAGGTACCCTACCGAGTGTCCTGCTCGGTTTGGGTGGGTAAGTGGCCGCCAGCTTTTGCGGTGGAGCTGCTCCGAAGCAGACGGACCGGTTTCGGCCAGTCCCGGCCACCGCAGTTCACCTGCGTAAACGTCTCAGGTGGGTGATTTTCCCCCCTTCCACTTCTGGACGGCGGATGCATCGAAGCGGACATCGTCTACGCGCGCTTACAGGGAGAGAACATATCATCGGCGATTGTCGCCGCCGGGTCTCAGTTCGTCGATGTGGTACGCCATCGAGGGTGCCAGTCGCGCGATGTGTGGCTGCCATCGTGCCCGTTGCGCGAGATAAATCTCGGCGCCTGCCTCGTTGGGCATCGCCTCGATCCCAGCTGAAGAGAGCTGCCTGACAGCTTCTGCAAAGCGGGTGCGCCACGCCTCGCTCTCGGCTCTGCTGACGTCCGCTGGCGTGGGCATATCTCCGGGTAAGAATGTCGTTTCAAGCGTGACCACGAGCAGCATGGCGACGCGCCAGATCGCGTCGACGGCGGCAGCCTCCTTCAGCCATGCTGCCTGACGGCCTCCGATCCCGCTGCGGATCAGCGACACCGTGTCGAGGGCGACGAAGACCTGTGCCGAGACCGAATAAAAGGGCTGACGGAAGCGGAAGTAGAACAACACGGGATAGAAATGATGCACCTCCTTCATCTCGGACAAGGACGCCGCCAGGTCGGCCAAGTGGGTGTAGCCTGAACTAAATTGACCCTGTGGCCCGAGACGCGCCAGGAACTCGGCTGCATCGGCGCTCTCACCCGTCAGGAGATGCAGCTTCAGCCCAAGAGCATTGCGCTGCCGAAGCGCGCTGTAGACCTGCATGACGTAGGTCAGGACCAGCGACGTCGCCGACATGCCGACGAGGGAGTTCACGAGATAGAGGACGCGGTAGCTGTCGGTGACAGGTTTGAAGTCGCTGGCCCCCACGATCGCCATGCTGCTGCCGCCCGCATAGAGGGCGGTCATGAAGTCGGCCGGCGTCTCGCCGCTGCTTGTCCGAACCGCCACACCGAGCGCTGGATGGATGATCAGGCCGGCTCCGAGGGTCAGCCCCAAGGCCCAAAACAGGACGTAGACGATGAGGATGACCGGACCGCAGAAGGACAGAATGGCGCCCCGCTTCTGCCCGACCGCATCGGCGGCGGCGCGGAAGATCGCCCAGGTGAGATGGGCGACCCTGTCCGCGATCAGGCCTGTCCCGATGCGAGCGTAGAGGACCGTCAGGAAGATGTCGGCGAGGACGAGGCCCATGACGAACACGCCCGATGCCTGTTCGAGGACGGGCAGGATCACGCCAGCCATCCTTCCGACCTCAGGCGTTGGTTGGTTTCCAAGGACGCATCGCTTCTGGGCCGATGATGTCGGGCGGCGGTTTGAAGCCGCGTGCCGCGCCCCGCATCGCCTCGGCGCGACGGCGGAAGCCGCTGCGGCGGCGGAAATCGCTTCGGACTTTCTCGGACGGAGCAAGGGGGGCTTCCGCGAGGCCCCGCGCACAGATCACGTCGACTGCGGTGACGCCGGCCAATACCACAAGCGCTATCAGCACGTTGTCCTTGTGCGGGTTATGGCCCTCAAGCCCAGGCAGCACCGTCGCGATATCGAGCGCGTCTCCAGCCACACGTGCGGAGATCCACGGGGTCGGATCGCTTGCACCCAAGATCCCGACCCCCTGTAGGATCTCGCGCACGCCGTAGGCTCGGATGACTGGGGCCGAGCGCGGCATTCCAAGCCAGCGAGCAATGGCGGCGCCGCACGTCACTTCGGTCACCCCGAGGCCGATCGAGAACCAACCTAAGCCTTGGGCGAGTTCCCTGGTTGCGGGATCTGGCCTGCGACGCGGGTCTGAAACGAGATAGGTCGGCAACTCGGAGCGATCTGGAGCGCTGCTTTGATGGCGTTGTGACATAGCCTCGGACATGCTGATTTCCTCGCTGCAATAGGGAGCGAAGTGAGCAGGCCCGCCACAGCGCGACGGGCCGCGGAACCACCTAAGGTCTGAGCACGACCTTGATGCAGTTGTCCTTCTTGTCGCGGAAGGTCTTGTACATCTCGGGACCTTGATCGAGCTTGGCCCGGTGGGTGATGACGAAGGACGGGTCGATCTGCCCATCGTCGATGCGCTTGACGAGGTCGTCGGTCCATCGGTTCACGTGGGTCTGCCCCGTGCGGATGGTCAGTCCCTTGTTCATGAGGGCTCCCATCGGCACCTTGTCGATAAGCCCGCCATAGACGCCCGGGATCGAGAGGATGCCGGCGGGACGGCAGACGTAGATCATCTCGCGCAGCACCGAAGCACGGTCACTCTCTAGCATCACCGCCTGCTTGACGCGGTCGTAGGCGTGTTCGAGCGCGCGCGGCGAATGCGCCTCCATGCCGACGGCATCGATGCACTTCTCCGGGCCTTTGCCGCCCGTGAGTTCGTTCAGCCGCTCGACCGTGCTTTCCTGGCTGTTGTCGATGGTGACGGCACCGCCAGCGCGCGCCATCTCCAGGCGCTCGGGCACGCTGTCGATGCAGACTACCTGCTTCGCCCCGAGCAGCAGCGCGGAGCGCAGCGTCATCTGGCCGACGGGACCAGCGCCCCAGATCGCGACCGTATCGGTAGGCTGGATATCGGCCTGCACCGCCGCCTGCCAGCCGGTCGGGAAGATGTCACCGAGGAACAGCACCTGTTCGTCGCTCAGGTTCTCTGGCACCTTGATGTGTGTCTTATCGGCGAACGGCACGCGAACGTACTCGGCCTGCCCGCCCTGATAGCCGCCGGTGAGGTGGGTGTACCCGAACAGTCCCGCGGTGGTGTGGCCAAAAGCCTTATCGGCGATATCCTTGTTGCGGTTCGAGCGTTCGCAGACGGAAAAGAAGCCGCGTTTGCACTGGTCGCACTCGCCACAGATGATCGTGAACGGCACGACGATGCGCTCGCCTTTCTTGAGCGCGCCGTTAACGCCTTTACCGGTCTCCACGACTTCGCCCATGAACTCGTGGCCCATGACGTCGCCCTTCTCCATGCCGGGCATGAAGTGGTCGTAGAGGTGGAGGTCCGAGCCGCAGATTGCGCAGGCGGTCACCTTGATGATCGCGTCGCGATCATCCTCGATCTTTGGGTCCGGGACCGTATCGCAGCGGATGTCCTCAGTGCCGTGCCAAACCAGCGCCCTCATGGAACTTCTCCTAACATAAATGTATTTTTTCATTCCCCTGCTTTAGATCTTCTCGTCCGAAGGGGGCTTGAAGTTGAAAAGTTTCATGCCTTGAATGAAAAGATCAAAATATCAATGACACCTTCATCGATGTGTAACCTTGACAATGATGCATTCGGCGATGGATTTGGGCCATTATACGGATTGCGAGCGACCAGATTTAGCAAAATTATTTGGTAGACAAGACCGGGGGGCCGCCGAGCTAATCTGGTACCTTGGACGGATGCGCCCTGTCGGAACGGACAAGCGCAGACGACGTCTGCTTCGGCGCATGCTTGGACTACGGGCAGCGACTGCCGCAGGCCGGAGGCTCAATGTTTGCTTCGGGACGAAAGGCCAAGGTTCGGCTGCCACCCGAGCCGAAGTCGCCGGAAATTTGACGAACGGCTGCTTTTGAGAAGCGCTGATAGTTGTCCGAGTGGCTAGGTTTAGTCGACCGCGGAAAGTCCCTTTGCGAGGGATCGGTCAACCTCCGCATCCCGCCCTCAGCGACCTCTCCGCAGCCGCCGCTCCGAGGATTTTGAAAGCGGCCACTTCGAGGCCCGCTTAGCGGGGCTATCGCGCGTGAGGGATCGTCACGGCTAGGCAGTTTGGGTTAAAGCAGCATCCGGTTGGGCGTCCGATAGAAGGCGCCTGGGAGTTTGTAGGGAGCCAACTTGGCCGACGATGCCACGCTGCACCGACTGCTCTCTGGTATCGCCCGGGGAGAGGCAAATCGGCTGGCCGAACTCTACGATCTCACGAGCCCGAAACTTTACGGCCTGATCCTGCGTATCCAGCGTGACCGTGGCTTGGCCGAGGACGTGCTGCAGGACGTCTACATGCGCATCTGGCAGGCCGCGGGCAGCTACAAGCCCGAGGCCGGGCCGCCGCTGCCGTGGCTCTGCACCGTCGCCCGCAATCGCGCCATCGACAGCGTAAGGCGGAAGGTCGAGCATCAGGGCCCGGAATTGGATACCGGCGAGGATTGGGTGGCGCGGCTGATCGATCCGCACGATGGGGCGGCAGATTTCATGGACCGGAACGCCCTCCTGGCCTGCCTCGGCCGTCTCGACCCCAAGTACCGGGATTGCGTCGTGCTGGCCTATTGCGAAGGGCAATCTCGGGAGGATTTGGCGCGGCACTTCGACCGGCCGGTCAACACCATCAAGACTTGGCTGCACCGGTCACTCGCAGGCCTCAAGTCCTGCCTGGAGGCTGTCTCGTGAGCAGCAGCGGCCAGCCCGGCATGGACCCGACGTCCGAGCATGACATGCGCGCGGCCGAGTACGCCCTCGGGACACTCGACGCGCGGGAGCGGGCGGCGCTGGAGCGCGAGGCGAGTCAAGACCCTGACACGGCCAGCCGCATCCGCGAGTGGGAGCGGCGCCTGGCGCCGCTGATGGAGGCCGTGCCACCCGTGGCACCGCCTCAGCGGGTCCGCGAGGCGCTACTGCGCGCGCTGCCAGACGCGACCGACGTAGCGCGAGGTGAACTTCGCCACCTGCGGCGGCAGGTGAGGCACTGGCGGATCGCCGCGGCAGGGTCAGGCCTGCTCGCCGCGGGCCTCGCGCTGTTCGTGGCAATCGGCCCGTCACGAACCCCGGCGGGAGGGCGCTATCTGGCTGTCGTGCAGGGAGGCGGGGCGCTGCCGGCACTGATCGTGCGTGTCGACACGCAGACCGGCCTCGCAGAAGTCAGACCCGTCGGTGCCGACGCGCCCGCCGGGCGGAGTCTGGAATTGTGGTACGTCGGCGCAGGAGGGGCAAAGCCGCTCGGCCTCGTCGGAGCGGCGCCAAGTCAGGTGAGGCTACCGCAGGACACTGCACCGGACGGGGTAATCGCGGTCTCGGTCGAGCCGCCCGGAGGCTCACCGAGCGGCCAACCCACGGGTCCGGTGATCTACACCGGCAAGCTCATCGCCGAATGATCGGACGCGGCGGGTACGCCTGCGAGCGCTCGTGTGATCCGAAAGGCCACACACCTCCGAAGCCCGCAGCCCTCACGGGCCGCGGGCACTGCGCGTTACGGCATCAGCACGGCGTTGATGACGTGGATGACGCCGTTCGACTGCATGACGTTCGGGATGGTCACCGTGGCGGTGTTGCCCTTCTGGTCGGTGACGAGAACCTTCTTGCCCTGCACCTCGACGGCGAGTGGCTCACCCTCGACGGTGGTCAGCACGCCCTGTCCACCACCCTTCTTGGCCAGCGCCATCAGGTCCTTGGCGGTGTAGACGCCCGGGACCACGTGGTAGGTTAGGATCTTCGTCAGCGTCGCCTTGTTCTGCGGCTGCACGAGGCTTTCCACCGTGCCCGGCGGCAGCTTGGCGAAGGCGGCGTTGGTCGGCGCGAACACCGTGAACGGGCCCGGGCCGTTCAGCGTATCGACGAGGCCCGCGGCCTTCACGGCAGCGACGAGGGTGGTGTGATCCTTCGAGTTGACCGCGTTCTCGACGATGGTCTTCTGGGCGTACATCGGCGCGCCGCCGACCATCGGGTTCTTGGCGTAGGCCGCGCCGCTGGCTCCGAGGCTGAGCGCGAGGGTCAGGGCGAGCGCCTGGGCTGTGCGGCGGCCGGTGTTCTGAGTGAGCATCGTGTTTCCTTCAGTCCGAACCCCGATGAACGGGGCAGCGTGGGCCCTTACGAGGCCATCGGAGAGAAAGTTTCGCGGGTTGAATGCAAACGGCCGGGAGGCGATCGCCTCTGCTCCCATCCCGTCTGAACGAACCTGAAATCGCCACAGACGGCGATTTCCAGCATCTGTCTTTGGGATCAAGGATCACGGTCCGATTGTCATCCCAAGCCGAAGTTGCCGGCGGGGTGACGAACGGCCGCTTTGGAGAAGCGCCGACGGCGGTCCGGGCGGCCGGGTTGGGTCGCTAGGAGGCTGTCTGCTTTTCAGGAGTATCGCCTTCAGAGTGTGCCAGCCGACTGGGGTCCTGAGGACGCATGCAACGGCTCGGACAATTTGTCCGAAACATTCCAACGAGCGTAATTTTGTTCAGGCGTTTGGCAAGCGCCGACAGATCGCTACGAGAGTGTACCCGGGGGCCGGGGGCTGGCCTCGGGGTAAGGCAATCGATGGCCCTGCAATGCTCACTCAAGCATCATTGACATCGAGTCGTGCTGTATCATTCTGAGCAACGTCCGTTGCATAGAATGATACGGTCATTCGATGACCCATGGCCGCTTCATCTCGTACCTGCGCGTCAGCACTGATCGTCAGGGCCGATCCGGGCTCGGGCTGGAGGCGCAACGTGCAGCCGTCACCGACTATCTGAACGGCGGCGCCTGGACGCTAATCGCCGAGGTCGTCGAGATCGAGAGCGGTGCTAAAAGTGATCGACCGGAACTGGCTCGGGCGCTGGCGCTGTGCCGGGCCCACCGCGCCGTCCTGCTCGTCGCCAAGCTCGACCGTCTCGCTCGCGACGCGCACTTTCTGCTGGGCCTGCACAAGGCCGGCGTCGACTTCGTCGCCTGCGACATGCCCGCGGCCAACCGGATGACCGTGGGAATTATGGCCGTGGTCGCCGAGGAGGAGCGCCGGATGATCTCGGCACGAACCAAGGCGGCGCTCGCAGCCGCCAAAGCGCGCGGCCGCGTGCTCGGCGGCTTCCGCGGGCGGGCCGGCACGGCCGAGGACGCCGCAACTGCCCGCGCCGTTGCCAGGAGCAAGGCCGACATGCGAGCTGCAGCGCTGGCGCCTATCCTGGCGCAGCTCGACCCCGACGGCACCGCTCCGCTAAACGCCCTAGCGCGAGCGCTGAGGGCCGCGAACGTGCCGACCCCGCGAGGGAGCGGCACCTGGACGCCGACGGCCGTGGCGCGCCTGCGGGCGCGTTTGACGCCGCCCTCCCCCACTACACTGTCCCCTGAGCCTGTCCGTTCATAGGCTCAGTCGAACAGCCCACCGACCAGCGGTGCATCCGGGACCGGTTCGACGACTGCTGCGGCATCCTCGGCGTCGAGGCGAGCGAGGTGGGCACGGAGTTGCGCCCGCAGCGCGTCGAGCTCGGCCATCTCCGGCGTTGGCACGGTGGGCGTCTCAGCCATGATCGAGTCCAGCCACCGACGTGCTTCGAGGGCGACGCGCCCATGCGCCCGCTCGCGCGCTCCACCCGGCTTGTGGGTACGCCGCCACGCCTCCAGCCGCGCCAGCTCGTCTGCGGTCATCGCCGCGATCACTGCGCGGCGCTGCCGGCGCTTGCGCGCTTTTAGTGCGTCGCTGCGGGGCTTGCCCGTGGGCAAGCCGTCAGGGAAGCCCGGCGTGTGCCAGCCAGCTGCCCCGTCTCCGCGCGGGGTGGCGCCGCCGTGCAACTTACAGCGCGTCCGGCCTTTTGCAGGCATCTGCCGGCAGGGCTCACCGGTCGACTTCGCCTTGGCGCCACAGATCGGATGCAGGTGGCGTTGGCTGTTGAACCGCCGCAGCGCCGCGTCGGCGATTGCGCGGAACTCGGCCGAGTATGACCAAGCGTTCGCTTTCCTCGGCTTGCCGGTTCCGGCTGGCGATCGTCGCTTCATGGCACGGTCTCATGAGCTATGAGTGCCGGGGCGGGCTTTTCTTCGTGCCCGGACATTCTGTCCGCCGCTGGGCATTCCGATCCCAAGGACCCTCGAGGGGTGGGGGCGTCGTCAGCGCCCCACCCTCCCCTTTAGGGTCGACGACGTTGACGACACTGACAACGTTGAAATCATTGAACTTTTTCCGCCATCGTCGGCCTCGTCCAATTGACGACGCTGACGACGGCGTCTCCGAGAGCCAAAAACGCAATGATATCAACATCGTCAACGTCGTCAGGTCGAAATTTTCGACGAGGCTGACGAGGGTGGTTCTCGACCCCCTTCCACCTCGTCGGACGACGCTTCGACGACTGCGAACAGCGGGTCGTTGGCGCGCGCTCCGGCCCGTTCCACCCGCACCCGGACTTTCTGTCCAGCGTGCTTCGCGAGTTGGCCGCGGCCGCCGAGGCGGGTGACCAAGAAAAGCCGTACCGTGTTCGGCGCCGTACCGCGGATCAAACCACGTTCGCGCAGCCGTTCGGTGAGGTCGGGCAGGATGGGAGCCAACGGCCCGCGCCCGATGCCGCCGAGCACGTCGAGCACCGCCGCGGCTGCACCATCACAGGCTGCGACCTCCCGTTGCTCGCGTGCCGCCTCTCGCAAAGGCGTCGACCCGATCCGTACGGGCCGCAGAATCGGCGCCTCGTCCCCCTGCGCCTGGAGGAGTTCGGAGGGGCCCATCTCGAAGGCGTCGCGAGGGTCGAGCACCAAACCGCTGCCATTGCCCACCCGCACGCTCTCGCGGCGAAAGATGATCGGCCCGTCGGGTTTGCGACCGTGGCTGAGCTTGGCGTAGGTCATCGCAACATGGTCGCGCGCGGACACGCCGTAGAACTCCGCCTCCTTGGCGGTCAGAGTGTTCAGCGTGACCATCGACCGAACCTTGGCTGCAATGGCGGACGACCCGCGCGCCGCGTTCATGCTCCCGGCCTCGGTGCCGCCGCTCTTCGAGGTGTGGTGGATGACGTTGATACACACGTCCGTAGCCGCGGCGATGCGCACCAGGATCTGCGTGACGGTATCGCAATCGCCGGCGTCGTTCTCGTTCAGGCCCTCGGCCAGGCCAGCGAAGGGCCCGAGCGCCACGTAGACCGCTCCGGTGTCGCGGATGCGCTGCATCAACAGAGTGGCACCGTCGGCTGGCACTAGAACGCCTGTCTCCCGGTCGCGCCGGGCGATCCGCAAGAAGCCGTCGCCGACCCCGGACCACAGCGCTATGGCGTGGCGCATCCCGGTCAGGCCGTAGGCGCGCTGGCCGGCCACGAGCCGGCGCCGCATCTCATCGAGGGGATCCTCGGCGTCGTACACGATCACCGGGCCCCGCCGATGCAGCCGCTCGGGCGAGACGAGGTCCTCGCCGCGCAGGATGCGCTCTTCACCGCTGGCGATCGCAAGGGCATCGAACAGTGCCAGGGTCGACTTGGACGTGCCCGGCTCAGCGACGACTAACAGCAAATCCCCGCACGGGCAGCGCGGATAGATCACGTGCCGGCGGGTCGGGATGGCCCGGGCATCAATCAGCCCGGTGATCAGTTCGTAGCCGCGCGGCTCGGCGGGTGCGGCCGGCGCCGCGTCGATCGCCGGAGGCGCCGGGACCTCCGCCGGAGGCAAGTAGGCGCGCGCCCGCGCCGCCTCGGCGGCGAGGCTGTCATCCAGTGCGCCGTCGTCGTTGGCTGCCCCCGAGATCTCCCACGCGAACCGCCAGGCGTCGAAATCCTTCGGCGCGAGCGCTCGACGTGCAGCGATCCGCGATGCGTTCGCGACGAGGTCGGCACGGGTCCAGTCTTCGGCGGGCGTCGATCTCAGGGGCTCTCCATCCTCATCAAGCTGATCGAACATGATCCGTGCGTGCTCTGCTTGAAGCGAAGCCCAGTCGAGGCCGACGGCCGCTGCCAAGCAGGCAATCTGGGTCTCGCGGGAAGCACCCGCTGGCACGGCCGGCCCGTCGAGATATCGGCACAGCCAGGCGATCGCCTCGGCCTCGGTGGGCCGGCGCACATCCAGATCTCCTTCGCCAATCACCGCGTACGGGCGATCACTTACCGGCCCATACTCTGGCGCGCCGCCGAAGCCGATCTCGCCGTCCCCCTCGACGGCCCCGAACTCCTGGATGAGCGAGAGTGGATTGTGCCCGCGCTCGGTACCAAAGTCGTAGATCCCGTCTGGGTAGACACACAGGTCCTCCTGGAGGACGTCCTCGCGCCAGAGTTCGCCGCTAGTGATCCGCCAAGGACCCGTTGTGGGATCGGCCGTCCAATTGAATAGATTTGGCACCCACGCCTCGCGGCGGGCTACGACGGCGCGCATCACCGCACGCTCGGGATCGATGCACCCACCGACCTGATCCCTCCCGCTCGACCGCTGGGTGTTCGTGGGTCTGCCGCCAGCCTTAACGAGAAAAACCGCAATGCTGCCGAGCAGATTGTCGAGGTCTTCTTTAGTGAGAGCTGGGATTTCCGCGAGCTTGCGACCGGCGAGTCCCGGCGCCTCCAGGCCGTACAGTGTCCCGCTGGGATGGCGCCCGGCGATGACGAGTTGCTGACCGGCCCCAAGTAGCTCGACGGCGTGGGACCCGCGGTTCTCCGGCAGCGTGAATGCGATGCGTCGCTTGCGGGAGGGGGTGTCGGTGCGGAACAGGATCGCCACGCGCGGCGAGCCGTCACGGGTGCGCACCAGCGCACCAGGTCCAATTCTCTCCCGCGCGAGCTCGGCGACTTGCGCGGCCAGCTCTAGATCATCGATGTCGATGTCGAGGGCGGGCAGGACAGCTGTGCGGATGCACAGCCCTGCGTTTGGCCAAGTCCGCCACAACGCAATGTTGTCGGGTGTGGTGACGTGCTGAGTCCAACGCTCGAACCCGAACCACGAGCCATCGCTGAAGCAGCCAGGGATCTTTCCGCGGCTCCCCTCAAGATGCTCTGATACGGCGGCGCCCGGCGGAATCACCGGTAAGATCGCCTCCGTCAGGCCGGCTTGCACGAAGTCATCGACGACACGAGCGAACGGCGATAGCGGCTCTGATGAGATCAGACATGGCGGAGCGGAGATCACGTTCTGCGGGCGTGAACTGCAGCGACCGGTCCCGGTGAGCGCTTCCCCCGCGCCCGTCTCGGCCGCGGGGGAAGCGGGGGGGCGGCTGCCGCTCCCGGCCCTCGCCGCCGGCTTCCTAGCCCTCGCCGTCGCGATCGGCATCGGCCGTTTTGTCTACACGCCGATCCTGCCCGCCATGGCCGAGGCGCTCGGCCTCAGCCGGGCTCAGACCGGCCTGATCGGCTCCGCCAACTTCGCGGGCTACCTCGCCGGCGCCCTGGCCTCGGCGCACCCGCTCCTGCTCCGGGGCCGCAAGCTCTGGCTCGCCGGCGCCCTGGCAACCTGCGTCGCCACGCTCGTCGCCATGGGCAGATGCTCGACGCTGGCCGCGTTCGTTACCCTGCGCTTCGTCGGCGGTGCGGCGAGCGCCCTCGGCTTCGTCCTCGCCACGGCCCTGGTGATGGACCGGCTGGCGCGGACCGGGCGCTCCAACCTGGCCTCGCTCCACTACGCGGGCGTCGGGAGCGGGATCGCGCTGTCGGCGGCGGTGGTGTCCGTCGCGCATGAATCTGGGTGCGCGTGGCGCGCCCTCTGGGCGATCAGCGGGGTGCTGTCTCTGGCGCTGGCCGGACCGATCCTCTGGCTGCTCCGGGGGCCTCCGCCGGTCGCGTCCCGGGCGCCTCCGGCGACCGCGGTCGCCCCGTCGATCGCCCGGCTGGTGATCGCCTACGGCCTGTTCGGCTTCGGCTACGTGATCACCGCCACCTTCCTGGTCGCGATCGTGCGGACGCTGCCGCAGCTCGCGGCGGCCGAAGCCTATGTCTGGCTCTGCGTCGGTCTCGCGGCGGCGCCCTCCGTCGCGGCCTGGGGCTGGGTCGAGCGGCGCCTGGGCTTCCAGACCACCTTCGCCCTCGCGTGCCTCGTCGAGGCGTCGGGTGTGCTGGTGAGCGTCCTGACGGCCCAGGTGCTCGGCATCCTCTACGCGGCCTTCGCCCTCGGCGGGACGTTCGTCGCCCTGACGTCGCTCGGCATCGACGGCGCGGCGTCTGCATGCCGGGGATCGTCAGCGCATCGTCGCGGTGATGATGGCGGCGTTCGGCACCGGGCATGTCATCGGGCCCGTAGCGGCGGGCGTGCTAGCCGACGCGACCGGAGGCTTCACCGCCCCGTCCCTCGCGGCCGCGGCGGCGCTCCTGGTCGCCGCGGCCCTGGTCCTATCGCTGCCCGGCGCGGGTGCGCCGGACTGACGGGCAGCGCTCACCCGGCCGCGGCGCCGGTCCCTCGGGCGGCCAGCAAGCCGCGTAGCGCCTTGCGGTCGGTCTTGCCGACGCCGTTGACTGGCAGCACGTCGAGCTTGCGAATCTGTGCCGGCACGTAGATCCGCGCGAGGTGGCCGCGCACGAAGTCCTTGAGCCCCGGCTCGTCGAGGCCCTCGCCCTCCCGCAGCACCACGAAGGCCACCGGCACCTCGCCGAGATCCGCGTCGGGGGCGCCGACCACGCAGCAATCGCGGATGGCCGGATGGGCGGCGAGCTGCCGCTCGATCAGCGCGGGCGAGATGTTCTCGCCGCCGCGAATGATCACGTCCTTGATGCGCCCGGTGATGGCGAGGAAACCGTCGGCGTCGAAGCGGCCGAGGTCGCCCGTGCGCAGCCAGCCGTCCACGATCGGCTGGTCCGCGCTGCCGAGATAGCCGGCCATCAGGGCGGGGCCGGAGATGCGGATCTCCCCCTCCCGACCAGCCTCGACCGGGCGATCCGTGACCGGATCGAACAGCTCTACGCTCTGGCCCTCCAGCACGGTCCCGATTGTGCCGATGCGACGCCGGCCCGGCGGGTTCATGGTCGAGGTGCAGGTCGCCTCCGACAGCCCGTAGGAGACGAGGAGCGGCACGCCGAAGGCGTCCTCGATCTGCCGGTGCAGAGTCGGGGTGATCGGCGCCGAGCCGCAGCGCAGGAAGCGCAGGCCCGGGAAGCGCTCCCCGGGGCGCAGCAGAGGCAGCATCCGCGCGTAGATCGTCGGCACGCCAGTCATGTAGGTGATGCCGTCGGTCCGCAGCTGGTCGAGGGCTGCCTCGGCCTGGAAGCGCTCCATCAGCACGATCTCGGCCCCGGCCAGGAGGGGCACGATCAGCTGGTTGTTGACGCCGTTCGTGTGATGGAACGGCATGACGTGGAGGAGCCGGTCCGCGGGGCCCGTCCCGGTGTGGCGGAGAACGCCCTCGGCGTTGCAGATCAGGCCTTCGTGGCGCAGCAGCACGCCCTTCGGCCGGCCGGTGCTCCCCGAGGTGAAGAGCAGCATGGCTTCGTCCCCCGGGCCGATCTCGGCCGCGAAGGCCGCGCCGTCGGCGAGGCTGTCCAGTGCGCGGACGTCCAGGCCGGTCAGAGCGGCGGGCGCCGCGTCCGCCTCGGCGACGATGAGATGCCGCATGCCGACGAGCGAGGCCTGCTCGGCCACCACCTCCGGCGCGAGCCCCGGCTCCAGGAAGCAGACGCAGGCGCCGGCCTGCATGGCCCCGAAATAGGCCGCGATGGCCGCCGCACTCTTGGGCGCGATCAGTCCGACCCGGTCACCCTTGGCGACACCCCAGTCCCGGACCGCGCCCGCGGCGGCGTCAATCCGCGCGCCAAGGTCGGCATAGGATACGACGTCGGAGCCCGAGAGCGCCGTGCGTCCCGTCCCCGCATGATCCGCGATGGCCGCGCGCAGCCGCGCGCTGATCGAGTCCGGCATGGCAGCACTCATGGCGGCGATATCCTGTCCCGTCTGTCTGCCCCGCGCCTCAGCGCAGGCGGATGCCCGCATCGGCCTCGAACCGGCCCTCCGGGTCGAGGGCGGTCAGCGCCGCCCGCTCCTCCGGGGTTGGCGGGGGCGTCGGGGCGGCACCGTCCGCCGAGAACGCGAAGCCAGTGCGGTCGCGGACCTCGTCGAGGCTCGCCTCCGGATGCCAGGAGGCCAGGACGAGCCGGCCCTCGCGCTTCGTGAAGACGGCGATCGGCGTGACCACGCCGTGCATGCCGCCGGCCGCGGTGACGAAGTCGAGGGTCTCGACGAGGGTGCGGCGGGAATGCTCGGTGCGCCACGTGACTGCCCGGCGGGCCGTGGGCAGCATCACGGCGCCGCCGCCGCCCCCCGGCAGGCGCACCCGCGGGGCGTGCCAGTCGCCGATGCAGGAGACGTTCGTCCGGCCGAGCCCATCGACCTGCGCGGCGCCCAGGAAGCACAGGTCCATCAGGCCGCGGGTGCAGAGATCGTAGAAATCCTCGTTGGCGAAGATCGCTCGCGAGCCCTCAGCGAGCACCGGGTCGGAGGACGAGATCGGTACCTTCGACGGGTTCGGATCGACCCCGCCGGCGACGTTGATATAGGTGAACGCGAAGGGATAGGCCCGCTTGGCGAGCAAGCAGGCCAGCATCGGCAGGGCCGAGTTCACGCCGCTGAAGGTGATCTCGTTCGGCCGCACGAATCGGGCGAGATTCGTGACGATGTAGGAGAAGCCCGACCAAGCCCCGGTCACGTTGGACGCCGCCTCAGACATGGGCTGCCTCCCGCGCCTCGGGGCCGGCGGCGAGGTGGTCGGCGAGCACGCCCGGGGCGTCGGTCATGTAGGCCTCCACGGCCGGGTAATCGATCTCGTAGTCGGGCCAGAGCGATCCGGGCCACGCCCCGTTCGGCACGATGCTCACCGCCTCGACGAGGAAGTGGGGCACCAGCGTCAGTTCGGGCTGGTCGCGGAAGGAGGCGTCCGGGGCGACCCGCTCGGCCACCACGAGCACGCGCTTGGCCGAGCGGCTCATGATGCGGTCCCAGTGCGAGGTCCCATAGACGCGCACGTCCCCCGACGCGCTGACCTCGTTGGCCTGGATCACCGCGAAGTCCGGCTGGATGCGCTGGATGGCGTAGACCGCCTCGCCGCTGCCGTAGGGGTCCTCGATCGTCTTCCAGCCGTTGAGCGCCGGCAGGTCCGAGCCGTGGATGCCGCCGCAGGGCATGAACGGGACGCCGAACGCTGCCGCCCGCAGACCGGCGGTCAGGCTGGCGCAGGCGTGCTCCTCGAGGCGAACGTCGCCGGACTCGATTGCCCGGCGGTACCAGGGCGCGAGGCCGAAATTGCCTTCCATGGCCACGATCCCCGCCTTCGCCCGCGACAGGGCGCCGGCGCGGCAGAGAACGTCGATGTCGTAGCCGGGCGACTGCTTGACGACCTCGAGGTCGCGGCGCCCCTGGCGGATCAGCTCGCGCACGAACGCGAAGGGGCCGCGGTGCAGGAAGCTGCCGCCGAGCGCCAAGGAGCTGCCGTCCGGCACGCGGGCTGCGAGGTCTGCGAGGGGGACGATCTTCTGGGTTCCGGCGCTCACGGGGCGTCCTCCGATCGGGCGTGTGTCAGGCCGCGCGGTAGGCGCGGATCCGGTCCTTCAGGCCCGGGCGCGCGGCCGAGGCGACGAGGTCGGCGAGGTCGTCCGCGCGGGTGTCGCGGGCGGCGGCGCGGTTCAGGGCCGCCCCGGCCCAGGGAGACAGCCGCGTCGCCGCTTCCGTGGCAGCCGCGACGGTGTCTGACCACGAGCTGGTCGCCGCGACGGCGGTGAGGAACCCGTCGGACAGGGCCTCCGGGGCGTCGAAGACCCGCCCCTCCTGGAGGACGAGCCGGGCCTTGGAGCCGCCGACCCGCTCGGCGTAGCGCCGCGTGCCGAGCACCAGCCCGAAGGACAGGCCGGGCATGCGGAACGTGGCGGCCGGATCGCCGACGCGCCGGCCGCAGGCGCAGATCACGTCGACCCCGGCGCCGAAATTGCGCCCGTGCGCCAGCGCCAGCGTGTCGAACGGAGCGTGGGCCAGGGCCTGGAGAAGCTGCTCGATCCGCACGAAACGGAGCACGAGGTCGCCCTCCGACCGGTCCTCGTAGCCCCCGAAATCGAACCCGGCGCTGAAGTTCCGGCCCGCGCCCTTGAGCACGAGGAGCCGGGTCCCGTCGCCGCCCGCCGCCGCCACGGCGTCGAGGAGCGTGTCGACTAGATCGGCCGACAGAGCGTTCATCTTGTCCGGGCGGTTGAGCGTCAGGGTCAGTGTGTCGCCGCTGCGCTCTTTCAGAAGTTCGTCCATGGCGCCGCCCTCAAGCCGTCCGCGCGCGGGCCGGCACGGCGTCGCCGAACAACTCGGTGTTGTGCTGGCCGAGCGCCGGCGGCTCCCGGTAGATCGGGAAGCCCTCGCCCGAGAACTTGAGCGGCGACACGAAGGTGCGCGTCTCGGCTCCGGACGGCAGGCTCAGCGGCTGGACCCAGCCCATGTGCGTGACCTGCGGGTCGGCCAGCGCGTCGGCGTAGCCGTTGATCGGCGCGCAGGGCACGCCCGCCGCGCGGAACCGGGCAAGCAGATCGGCACAGGTGAGGTCGGCGAAGTCGCGCTCCAAGATCGAGAGGAGATCCCCTTGGTTTTGCGCCCGCAGGGCGGTCGAGGCAAAGCGCGGATCCGCGGCGAGGTCGTCGCGCCCGATTGCTGCACAGGCGGCGCGATAGAGCGCGTTGTTGCCCGCCGCCATGGCAAAATACCCGTCCTTGGCGCAGAAAGCCTGATAGGGCGCGTTGCGCGGGTGGGCCGAGCCCAGCCGCTTCGGATCGCGGCCGCTACCGAAATACTCGCTGGTCTGGAGCGCACCCATCGCCAGTGAGGCCCCGAACATCGAGGCATCGATGTGCACGCCCGTCCCGCCCGCCCGCACCTGGAGCAGCGCCGCCGCGATGGCGTAGGCCGCGTAGAGGCCGGTGCCGAAATCCGAGATCGGCACACCGCACTTCACCGGCGGCGCGCCGGGTTCGCCCGTGACGCTCATCACGCCGCTCATCGCCTGGAGCGTCAGGTCGAACCCGGCCTCGGCGGAGCGCGGCCCCTCCTGACCGAAGGCTGAGATGGAGCAGTAGACGAGGCCGGGCTGCCCGGCGCTGACGCTCGCGTAGTCGAGGCCGAGCCGCTTCATCACGCCGGGGCGGTTATTCTCCAGCACCACGTCGGCGGAGCGGATCAGATCCCGGGCACGTACCTTGTCGGCCGAATTCTTCAGGTCCAGCGTCACGGAGCGCTTGTTGCGGTTGAGCGACGCGAAGTTCTCGCTGAAGCCCTCGTTGAGGGGCGGCCAAGCCCGCATCGTGTCGCCGCCGTCCGGGTTCTCGACCTTGATGACGTCGGCCCCCATGTCGGCGAGCAGCATGGCGCAAAATGGCCCGGCCGCGACACTGCAGAACTCGATCACACGGATACCGGACAGCGGTCGCATGAGCCTACTCCTCGATCAGGCAACCGCCGCCGGGGCACGCGGGGGCGCTGAGCCTCGGGCATGCCGCGGCGCGGTCGGGGATGAGATGGTGATGGGGTTGTAGCCGAGGGCCCGCGACAGGCTGCGCGCTGCGTCGACGACCACGTCGCTGAAGCGGCGGAGCGCCGTGGGATTCAGGCGATCGGCCGGCCCGGAGATACCGATCGCCGCGACGGGACGGCCCATGGCATCGTGGACGATAGCGGCAAGCCCGCAGACGCCCTCACGCCACTCCCCGCGATTGATCGCGAAACCCTGAATCCGGACCTGCTCGAGTTCCCGCCGCAGGAGGTCGAGGGTCGCGATCGTGCGCGGCGTGTGGACCTGGAGCGTCTCCGGCAGGTGGGCCAGCGCCTCCTCCCGATAAGCGAGCAGCGCCTTGCCGGACGCCACGCAATAGGCTGGAGCGCGGCCACCGATCGACGAATAGGCACGAACCGGCTGGGGGCTCTCGATCTTGTGCAGGTAGATGACGTCCGCCCTGTCGAGCAGCGACAGGTGGATGGTCTCCTGGGTTTGATCGGCCAGAGTCCGCATGAAGGGCTCGGCGACCTGCCGGACGTCGAGCCGCGCCACCACGGGACTGGCGAGTTCGAAGAGCTTCAAGGTGCAGGCGTAGGTGCCACCGGTCTGGGTGCGCACGTAGCCGGCGGCCACCAGTGTCTGGAGCGTGCGATGCACATTGCTCTTCGTGAGGTTGAGCGCGCGCGCCAATTCGCTGACGCCCCGGGGCGTCTCGCTACCGGCCAAGTGCTCTAGGAGCATCAATCCCTTGAGGAGCGTGCTGTCCATCGTTCCAGCATTCGAAACAGCGTTCTGAAAGAGGCTAGCTTTGTCCGTCGTGGCTCGTCAAGTGCAGTCTCACAAACGAGCTGCAATAACACGTGTGGCACCCCAAATACCGGCCGCACAGTCACGAGTTCTGCAGGTTTTTCATTGACTGCAGGCGAAGGCCTTCATAGCCTACCAATTCATGGTACGACGTTCCAAATAATAGAACAATTCGCGTCGTTCGCAGGCCGGCGACAGCCTTCCGAAGAGAAGGCCGCTTCATTGACGGGAGAGAAACTATGGACGCCTCGGCGCAGCGACCGCCCTCGAAGAAGGATGTCTTCCGCGTAGTGAGCGGCAACTTCCTCGAAATGTTCGATTTTATGGTCTACGGCTTCTACGCCGCTGCGGTGGCAAAGGCCGTCTTTCCAAACGACAACGAGTATGTTTCGTTGATGCTGTCGTTGGCCACCTTCGGGATCGGCTTCTTGATGCGTCCGCTCGGCGCCATCGTGCTCGGCGCCTATATCGATCGCCACGGCCGGCGAGCCGGGCTGGTCATGAGCCTCGCCATCATGTCGGTGGGCGTCGCGCTCATCACGTTCACGCCGACCTACGCGTCGATCGGCATCGCCGCCCCCATTCTCGTCCTGATCGGCCGACTGCTGCAGGGGTTCTCCGCCGGTGCCGAATCCGGCGGCGTTTCAGTCTATCTGTCGGAGATCGCGACACCGGGGAATCGCGGTTTCTATGTGAGCTGGCAATCGGCAAGCCAGCAGGTCGCCGTGGTCTTCGCCGCCGTTATCGGCGTGACCCTGCGCGGTGTCCTTACGGAGGAGCAGATGCTCGCCTGGGGATGGCGCATTCCATTCCTGATCGGCTGCCTGATCATCCCCGTCCTATTCTGGATCCGGCGCTCGATGCAGGAGAGCGAGGACTTTGCGCAGCGAGCCAAGCGTCGCCGCGTAACCCTTGGCGAAATCTACCGGTCGCTTCTCCAAAACTGGGCGATCGTGCTCAAAGCGGTGCTGCTCGTCACACTGACGAGCGTCTTCTTCTACATGATCACGGCCTATACCCCGACCTATGCGCGTCAGGTGCTCGGCCTGAGTGCACACGACAGCTTCGTGGTCACCGTCTGCGTCGGCGTGGCGAACTTCGTCTGGGTGCCCGTCATGGGGGCGGTGTCGGACCGGGTCGGGCGGCTTCCGGTGCTCCTGACCTTCTCGGTGTTGATCGGTCTCACGGCTTACCCTGTCATGGCGTGGCTCGTGACAGATCCGTCCTTCGGCCGCTTGCTGGCTGCCCTCATGTGGATGTCGTTCCTGTATGGCGGCTATCAGGGAGTGATGGTCGTCACGCTGACCGAGATCATGCCGGCCGAGGTTCGCGCCACAGGCTTCTCCCTGGCCTACAGTCTTGCACAGGCAATTTTCGGCGGCTTCACCCCGGCGATCTGTACCTATCTGATCCATGCAACGGGGAATCGAGCCATGCCAGGCCTCTGGCTCGCTTGTGCGGCACTGTTCTCGATCGTGGGCGCACTGACCCTCTACCGCAACGTGCACATCTCCCGACGTGGGACGACGGCTGTCACGCCGGCCTGAGCGCGGACCGGCACCGCTGCGCCCACGGTGCCGGTTTTGACCGGAACGGCGCGCCATTGGGAGCGATGCGAACTGTGATGGACAGGCGAAGTCTTCTGACAGCGATGGCTCTCGGCGTGGGCAGCCGGGTCCTCGCGCCGTTCCGCGTCGAGGCGGCCGACACCGCGACGCTGCCCTTCGGCAACGGCGAGCGGCCGCTCGTGGCCTATCCGGGCAAGCGGCCGCTCCTGCAGATGACCGCGCGCCCGCCGCAGCTGGAGACGCCGTTCTCCGTGTTCGACGAGGGCGCGATCACGCCCAACGACGCGTTCTTTGTCCGCTACCACCTCGCCGATATCCCGACCGAGATCGATGCCGGAGCCTTCCGCGTCGCGGTGACCGGGCAGGTCGAGCGCCCGCTCTCCCTGTCGCTCGCCGACCTCAAAGCGATGCCGCGGACCGAGATCGTCGCGGTCAACCAGTGCTCGGGCAATTCCCGCGGCTTCTTCGAGCCGCGCATCGCCGGCGGCCAGCTCGCCAACGGCGCCATGGGCTGCGCCCGCTGGACCGGCGTGCCGCTTAAGACGGTGCTCGACCGAGCCGGCGTGAAGGCCGGCGCCGTGCAGGTCGCCTTCAACGGCCTCGACGGGCCGGTCCTGCCCGAGACGCCGGACTTCGCCAAGGCGCTGACCCTCGACCACGCCCGGGACGGCGCGGTGATGCTGGCCTGGGGCATGAACGGGCAGGACCTGCCCTGGCTCAACGGCTACCCGCTCCGCCTCGTGGTTCCGGGCTACTACGGCACCTACTGGGTCAAGCACCTCAACGGCATCGCCGTCCTCGATCACCCGTTCGAGGGGTTCTGGATGAAGACGGCCTACCGCATCCCCGACAATCCCTGCGCCTGCACCGAGCCCGGCAAGGCGCCGGACAAGACCGTCCCGATCGGCCGCCTCAACGTCCGCTCCTTCCTGACCAACCTGACCGACGGCGCGCCGGTGAAGGCCGGGCACGTGCCCCTGCGCGGCATCGCGTTCGACGGCGGCTCCGGCATCAGGGAGGTCGCGGTCTCGACCGACGACGGCAGGACCTGGAGCGCCGCCCGGCTCGGCCCGGATCTCGGCCCCTACGCGTTCCGCACCTGGACCGCGCAGCCCGATCTGGCGCCGGGCGCCCACGCCCTGCGCGTGCGGGCCACGGGCAACGACGGCGCCACCCAGCCGATGGAGCCGCGCTGGAACCCCGCCGGCTACATGCGCAACGTCGTCGAGACGACCCGCGTGCGGGCGGCCTAGAGGAGGATTGACATGTTCGGGATCCGCCTGCTCCGCCCGTCGGGAGTCGCGCTCGCGGCCGCGCTCGCCCCCGCGCCGGTCACAACGGCCGCGCTTGCCGCGCCCGAGACCTACGCGCTGCCGGAGCCGACGGCCCAGTTCCGGCCGGCCCCGGATGCCGCGCACGCGCCCGGCTTCCAGGCCGCGCAGGAGAACTGCCTGACCTGCCACTCGGCCGACTACGTCGCCATGCAGCCGCCCCGGAAGGGGCAGGCGTTCTGGGACGCCGAGGTCGCCAAGATGATCAAGGTCTACCGGGCGCCGATCGCGGAGGAGCAGGCCCGGGCCATCGCCGCCTATCTCGGCGCTGCCTACTGAGCGCCGGGACCGGGCAGGAGGTCGCGCGATGACCGTCAGAACCGCCGCGCCGGACCGGTCCGGGGCCGCGCCGACCGGGTCGCGGCGGGCCTCCGCCTGGGCCGGGACGGCCGGCACCCTGGTCCCGGGCCTGCTCGTGTGCCTGGGCATCACCGTGGTGGCGCAGGCGCTGCAGGCCGGCGAGGAGCACCTGACCGGCCATCCCTACGTCGAGGCCCTGGTGCTCGCCATCCTCCTCGGCACGGCCGTGCGGACCGCCTGGGTGCCGGGCGCGCGCTTCAAGGCCGGGATCGCCTTCTCGGCCAAGCAGGTGCTTGAGGTGGCCGTCACGCTGCTCGGCGCCGCGGTGAGCCTTGGGGCCATCGTCGCCTCGGGCCCGGCGCTGCTGGCCGGCATCGTCGGGGCGGTGGCGCTGACCATCCTGGCGAGCTGCGCGCTCTGCCGCGCCCTGGGCTTGCCGGTGCGCATGGCGCTGCTGATCGCCTGCGGCAACGCGATCTGCGGCAACTCGGCGATCGCCGCGGTGGCGCCGGTGATCGGGGCGGATCATACGAGCCCGCGACGGGCGGGCACGGTACCGGCAAGGACAGCGAGCAGAGGGCTTCGTTCCAGACGCTGGAGCTCACCTTCCTGCGCCGCGCCATCGGGTGGGATGACCCGGTCGCGTGAGCGCGCCCGCGGCCTCGCCGTTGTCGTGGCCGAGGGTCATGAGTAGGAGCGCCAGACAGAGCCGTTAGGTCGCTCTCAGCTATCGATAGATGGCCGACATACGGCCACACGGTTGAGCCGTCGACATCCAGTATCCGCGCCCTCATGATCTCACGTCGCAGCGTCTATCGCGCGCTTCAGGAGGCGGCATCACCAGGAACGCTGGCGCCGTCCTCGTCCCTCGAAGGATTGCTGATTCATTTCACGACCCTCGTGTGAGTAGTCGATCGGGCTCCAAAAGCCGTCCGGCCCTGCACCGCGCGGCTGCACGGGAGCATACCCACCGTCCCAGTTGCGAGGCCTCACGTCAGCGATCAGCCTGGACCCATTGTCGTAGCGGTACATCTCGCTGCGGTTGCCATTGGCAGGGCGATGCACGGCGCTCAGGTCAGTCCCGATATCGATTAGGGCCGTCTGCTTGGAACCAACGCTCCGCGCGCGCTTCACGGTTAAGGGCTTCGCATCGAAATAGTCACGATAGTCCCCATAAGACTCGACCGCCATCGCACCGACCGTCGATCCGAGAAGTAGCGCGGCTGCGAGCAGCGTCTTCAATGTCCTACACCTTCTGCCTGTAAGCTGGCATCTAGCAGATACGATTTTACGTCGGCCTGCCGAACTGTGTAAGATTGTAGACGGTCTTACGGGGATTTCGGTGACATGCCGCACAAGCCGGGGCGCTCCTCACAGCGCACAAGGGGCTCGGATCGCCAGCTCCCACGACGCTTCTCGTTTTGACTCGACCGGCCGTTCCGTTTCCGATCCTGAGCGGACGGCCCGCTCTCGACCAGATCCCGTATCGTGGGGATTAATCCCTAAATGACTGCCCGGGGTGGATTTTTGCCGTTTCTCTTCTTGAAGATGAGGCGGAAGCGAACGTTGGTAGCGCAGTCACTTTATCGCGTGCCCGCGGCGGTAGGTTCGTGTCAGGTGCCGTACACGGCTGCGAGGAACCGCATCAACAGGTGTCGTGCTGCCTCGCAAATAGCCGTTGCGCCAGCTTGTCGACACCGCACACGATCGATATCGCGGAGGTCGACATAATATTCCCTCAGAAGCGCAGCTGCATCCGAGCAGTCCCCGCATGCGAGAGGAAGTGGTCTCCGATTTGACCTTGATACTCGCCGGTCACCTCGATGCCACCGCCGAGGCTGAGCTGGAAACCCAGTCCCACCTCGCCGAGGCGATCGGGGATCGACGATTCCGTCGCGAACAGGCCGAGCGCACCGGTCCCCTGGAAGCTCGCCTTGCCGGTGAAATGGTCGTCCGACAGGAGCGTCACGCCGAGGGTGCCGTAAGGGCGGACCCAGCGCCCCCCGTCGAGGTCTATCCGGCCACCGATCTCCATCATCGGGCTGAATGCCACCAGCGTTTTGGCGACTGGCCGCATGTCGAGGTTGAAGCCCGGCGCCCCGGTTTCAGAATACGCGGGGCTGAAACTGTAGAGAAGATCCAGATCCGCGTAGGGCTTGAGATACCAATCGCCGAACAAGATTTGGTAACTCGCCCTCAGCCGACCGCCCGCGGTGAGGATCCCGGACTTGCTGCGCGCCGTGGCTGTAGCGCCACCGAAATCGATCAGGCGTTTATTGTCGGCCCAGGAATAGCCGAGATTGGCTGAGGCCGCGAGTAGCCAGGGGCCGATCTGGTGCTTGAGCGCAGCAGAGACATCAGCTGCGTCGCTCGTCGTCCCGGTGATCCGGTCGGGGTCGTTCTGGATCGCGCGGGTGTAGGCGCCAGTGAGGCCGAAGAACCAGTCTGGGGCGAACTCGGCCTGGAGCCCACTCTGGTAGCTGAGAGCGGTCTGACGGTAGCCAACGTCGTCCGCGGTGGCGGACTGGGTCGTGTGAGCGCTGGTGATGCGCCCCCATACGCATTCGCCCTCACGCAGGAGCGTGCCGGTACCTGTGAATGCCGGACAACTCATGGCGCGCTGGAGGCCCTTGCGGGTATCGAGCGTCCGGTCGGTCAGGTTGTCCTGGTTGGACTCGGGCTTCAACTCGTCCAGGGCGGCGGCGTAGGCCTTCGAGCTGTCGACGGAGAGGAAGCGCCCGTAGAGCGTGCCCAGCTTGGTCGTGTTTCCATCCCAAGCATCCTGCAGGCCTTGCGCCACGCTGCGCTGGTCCTCGGTCAGGGTCACGCCGACCGGCGCCGTGAAATGAGCCTGCGGTACCAGCGCGATGCTGTTCCCCGTCGAGACGATCGTCCAGGAGATTGGAACAGCCCCCGAGCTGATGCTGCTTCCGGTGGCGCTGGCGCCGACATTCTCCACTTGGCCGGCCCTGAGGAAAGTGTAGCGGCCGGGCGACAGGCCGTCGATCAAGTGCGGCTCGACCACGCCCCTCAGGGAGGCCGTGCCGGTGACGGTCAGAAGATCGTTCCGCAGGGCAGGATCCGTCGCCAGCGGTGCGATATCGACCAACAGACGCCCGGACTCGGTCTGCTCGAAATTGCCGGTCACCGTCGCCCGGGCGACTTTGCCGACCCCGCCGATGTCGAGGATGGCGCCGTTGCGCAGGCGGCCACCATCTCCCAGGGCGATGACACCGTCGGGTCCGGTCCGCAGGATCGCCGAAGCTGCGCCGTCGAACCCGTTGTCGAACAGGACGCGACCCGTCTGCCCTCCGCCCGTGAGGTCGACATCGCCGATCAGCGTGCCGCGATTGGTGATCGTGCCGGTGGTGAACGCGCCGACGATCGCCCGGCCCGAGGCGGCGCTGACCACGGCGCCCTCCTCGATGGCGATCCTGTTGTCGTGCCCGCCCTCGACGCGCATCGCCGCGCCCGCGCCGCTGCCGCCAGTGACGAGGCCGCTGACCCGGATGACGATCTTGCCGCCGCGGCTCGGATCGGGCTCGAGGCTACCATCGGTCCGCTGGACGCCGGATTGGGCCAGGATCGCGTGGGCGTCCAGGCCGGATGCGATGATCGAGCCGGACGACTCGATGGAGATATCGCCGCCGCTCCCTATTACGGCGCGGCTTCGCACGGGCTGCATCGCCGTTTCGCCGGACAGGCCGACGAGGAGCCCGCCACCTCCGCCGAGGCTCTGCGCGACGATGCCGTGGGATTGCGTGCCCGCGGTGCGGATGACGGAGCCGCGCTCCAGGCTGACGCTAATCGCCCCACCGGAGCCGCTGCCGCCGTCCGCCAGCCCGTAGGGGATCGCGTAGCCCATGGCCTGATGGGCGCCGCCGTAGCCGCCGCCGCCGCCGATCGACTGCAGCAACAGGGCCGGTGCTGCGTCGCCGGTGGTCAGGATCTGCGCGCCTGAGCCAATCCTGACCTGGATCGAACCGCCATCGCCGGCGGCACCGCCCGTGCCACCGAGCCCGAAGGTGTATTTGTGGCCCCCTGGTCCCGCCGCCACGGAAGCGAGCCCGCCGCCGCCGCCTATGCTCTGGGCCAGGATACCGACCGCGCCGAAGCCGCTCGTGGCGACCGTGCCGTCCTGGACGATCCGCACGGTGCCGCCATTGCCCGCCAGGGCTCCGGAGCCGCCGAGCGTCAGGCTGCCGGACTTTGCCGAGACGGAGGCGGGATCCTCCGGCGGTGCGATCTGCACGATGTCGAGTGCTGCGAGCAGCGAATCCGTCAGCGCCTTGGCATCGCTCTTGGTGTCGTCCTTGGCGCCACTCTTGGCGTCGCTCCCGGAGCTGTCCTTGGTCGTCCCGTCGTCAGCCGTGTCGTCGCCAGCCGGTGCGGCGAAGCTGCCGCCGCCGCCGCCGATGCTTTGAGCGACCACGGCATGCGCCTCAACCCCGGTCGTCACGACAGTGCCTCGATTTTCGATCGTGACGCCGCCGCCATGCGCGCCTGTACCGCCGCGCCCGCCGACGTTCAGATTGAGGGTCAAACCCTTGTTGACCTGGCTGTCGACACTGGCGCCGACACCGGTTCCGCCGCCGCCGCCGATGCTCTGCGCATAGAGGCCGTAGGCTGCATTCCCCTCTGTAGCGACCGTGCCGAGGTTGAGGATGCCAACGGAACCACCGGTATTGCCCGTGCCGCCCGACCCGCCGACGGTCGCCGAGATGTTGGTCCGATTGGTGGCCTGCGCGAACGAAACGCCGCCCTGGCCGCCGCCGCCACCGATGCTCTGCGCCATGATACCGTGAGCGGAGGCTCCAAGGGTCGTGATCGTCCCCTCGTTCTTGACGTTGACCTCTCCGCCGGAGCCTCCGCTCGCACCGTCGCCTCCCAGAGCCAGGGTAGCCGAGACGTCGGGCAGCTTGGTCCCGGACTTTTTCTGTGTGTCCAGGTAGTTGGAGATGCCGGTCGAGTAGGATTTCAGCGCCTTGCCGAAATCCGATTGCTTCAGCTTGTCAGCGAGCCCCTTGTACGTGTCGCTAGCCTTGATGTCCTTGAGGAACTGTTCGAGCGCCTTCTTGTCATCCTTGTTGTTCTTGTCGGCGGCCCACTGCTGATACGCCTCGACGCCGATCGCCTGCTTGATCTGCTGCCAGATCTCCCCGACGGCGTCGGGCGCGACCTCCGTCCCGGCCGCGAGGCTGCCCCCCGTACCGCCGCCGCCGCCGATGCTCTGGGCAAGGATCCCGTGTGCGCCGTCGCCCGAGGTCGCGACCGTGCCGGTCGATGCGTTGACGACAGCCACGGGGCCGCCCGTGCTACCGGTCCCGCCGGATCCGCCAAGCTGTCGGGTGATTTTTAGCGTCCCCGTGGCGGCACCGGACACCTCGCCGCCGTTGCCGCCGCCGCCGCCGATGCTCTGGGCCTGGATGCCCGTGGCGTTCGAGCCGCCGGTCAGGATCGTGCCCTCGTTCGTCACCCAAACGGTACCGCCTCGGTTCCCGACGCCGCCTGAGCCGCCAACGGTATCGCTCACCGACAAGGTATCGGCGATCGGGAGTTTGCCGAGAACTTCATTGAGGGTTTTGTCGAACGAGACACCGGACGTCGCGACTGCCGAGGCCGGCCCAGCGTTACCACCACCGCCGCCGACACTCAGCGCGAGCACGCCGAACGCGGCGTCGCCTCCGGTCGTGACGCGACCCGCCTGAGTGACGGTCACGTCGCCGCCGGTACCACCGCCTCCACCCTCCCCACCGCTCCGGTCGCGGTTCTTTCCGCCGATGCCCCGGGTGACCGCGATGTTCTGGCGCAGGCTCAAGGTGTTGCTCGTCGCGGTCGCGCCGCCGCCGTTGCCGCCGCCGCCGCCGATGCTCAGGGCCTCGATGCCGGACGCACCGTCGCCGGAGGTCCGCACGGCCCCGCGATTGGTGACGGTGGCGCTGCCGCCGTTGCCGCCGCCGCCGCCCGTGCCGCCGAGGATCGTGGTGGCAGCCACAGCCATCTGCTGCGGCGGCGCAACGGCCAGCGCGTAGGCCGTTGCGTTGCCGCCGATGCCGCCGCCGCCGCCAACGCTGAGGGCGAGGAGGGCAGTCGCCCCATCGCCGTAAGTGGTCACGAGGCCGGTGTTGACGACACGCGCTGCGCCGCCCGCGCCACCATCTCCGCCTGAACCGCCGATCGCGGTGGAGAACGCGAAACTCGGCAGCGCCTTCCCGCTCGGCGTCACAAGGGGGGCCGTGATCGCCTGCGCGTTGGCCAGGCCGCCCACGCCGCCGCCGCCGCCGATGCTGATCGCCGCGAGGCCGTCCGCGCCGAGGCCGACGGTCGTAACCGTGCTGCTGCTTTCAATGACGGCAGAGCCGCCCGGTCCGCCCCTGCCTCCGCTCCCGCCGATCGCCCACGAGGCCGAAAGCCCGACACCCACCGCCTTGGTCCTGGCCTCGCCGCCGGCACCGCCGCCGCCGCCGATGCTCTGAACCAGCACGGCCGTGGCGCCGTCACCACCGGTTTCAACCGTACCACCGACGCCGGTGAAGCGGGCGAGGCCGCCATCGCCGCCGCCGCCGCCGCTACCGCCAAGTCCGACCGAGAAGAAGGCATTCGCCGTGAACGCGTCGCCGCCGGTGCCGCCACTACCGCCAATGCTTTGGACCAGGGCTCCGTACGCGGCGTCACCCGCAGTCACGATCCTGCCGCCGGCATTGACGACCTCGGCGGTCCCGCCTCTCCCCCCGGTGCCGCCGGTCCCGCCGGTGGAGAACCACAGCGTCCTGCCTCCGGTACCGCCGCCATTCGCCTCGGACCTCACGGCCAGGGGCGAAAGGGGCAGGGCCGTGTCGGCGCTGCCGCCACCGATGCTCTGCGCGACCAGACCGATCGCCCCGGTGCCGGCGGTCGTCACGGTGCCGCTGTTGGTCAACGTCACCGATCCGCCCGTGGCGGCATCCCCACCCTTGCCGCCGCCGAAGACGCCGTCTCCGCCCTTGCCGCCGGGGCCGCCGACCGACTGCGCGACGATGCCCAGGGCATAATCGCCCTGTGTGACCACGGTGCCGCTCTGGATCACCGTGACGGTGCCACCGTCGCCGCCTCGGGCCCCGTCCCGTCCACCTGCATCGCCCTGGCTCCCGCCTCGACCGCCGATACTCTGGACGACGGCGCCGAAGGCATAGTCGCCGGCAGTCCTGATCGTGCCGGCCATGTCGAGGCGCGCAGGGCCACCGCTGCCGCCCTGCGTCACCTGGGGCTTGCTGTAGGCGGTTCCCGATCCGCGGTTGCCGCCCGCGCCGCCGATGGACTCCACGATCGCCGCGGTAGCACCGGCACCGTCGGTGCTGACTTGCCCTGAAGGCGTCACGATGAGCGAGGCCAACCCGCCGGTCCCGCCCTTCCGGAACGCAGTCTCGTCGGCGGCAACCCCACCTGAGCCGGCATTTCCCCCAGTGGCGCTAACTCGGACGCCGAGGAAGGCTTGCCCCACGGTCGAGACCATGGACGAAAGGGTGAGCGCAACCGGGCCGGCATCTCCGCCGCCGCCGAAGTTCGTGAGGGCGAACCCGCCATCCCCGCCCCGGGAATAGATGAGGAACCGGGGAATGGGCTTGAATTCCGGCTGCGCGCCGCTGCTGACTTGGTCGCCCTGGCCGGCGACGTCCTCCGACAACGTTACCGAGACGGCACCGCCGGCCCCTCCATTGGCCCCGAAGACCGAACCGAAGCCAAAATCGTCGCCTCGTCCACCGCGTCCGCCCTTCGAGCCAATGTTGATCGTCACGGCGGGATCAAGCCCGGCGGCTGCGGTATCGACATCGATCAAGGTCAGATCGCCGCCGGCCTGGCCGGGCGTGGCAGAGGTGTTCCGCCCAATGATGAGGACTTTGCCATCTCGGCCATTTGCGCCGATGACCACTTGGGGTTGGGACTGCTCGGCCGCACGCGCAGAGGAACTGAAGATCAGTGCCAGGGCGGTGGTGGCCGTAACCAGAAATCGTTCGCGGTTTCGGACCGTCCCGGGGCAGATTATGACAACTGGCTGGGCTGACAGAGACGGCATCGAGAAGAGGCTCTTTGCTCGCACGGATCTGCACATCTGCGCAGCTCTCAGCGAAAGGGTTGGGCTCATCGGTGCACGGATTGCCCGTCATCGAGGCCGTTCAGTTCAACGAATTTTTTCCTCGAAGATGGTTAACGAAATCTTATCGAGCGATCCATTTCCCTAGACATGGAAACATATCTCCGGGGCGATAGTCGACCGGCGCTTCGATAATGCAGATTTGAAGAGAAACTGAATAATGATTGCGGATTATTCCGTATTTACAGTTTGATATGCAGCAAGAAATCAACTGCTGGCTGCGCGCGGACAAGGCACGGCCTGACATCAACGGAGAGGCTGGGTTGACGGTTGACACTTGCTACCGCGTTGAGCTTCATCCCATAAATGTGCGTTACGCGAGCGTTTAGGCAGGATCCCGATCGGAATAGGGCCATCCATCCGGAAGCGGACATTCCGCATGCGACCCAACCCGGCCGCTGAAGGGTAACGTTGGCGTTCCTCTAAAGCGGCCATCGCCGAGCGTTCGGCAACATAGGCTTTGGTTCCAAGTCGGCAGAGGCGGAGGGTCGATAATGGATGTTGCGTGGAACACTGCGTCGTGCCCCATTTGGCATCATGACCGACGACGTTCCCAACGATGATATGTATCGTCGCCTCGCCGAAGTAGAGGCTGCCCTCGATGCGGCTCGCGACCGCGAAGCAAGCTTGCGTGAGGGCGAGGAGCGATACCGCTCGCTATTTCAGCGCATGGGCCAGGGCTACTGCGAGCTGGAACTCGTCCGCGATGAGACTGGCCGCGCCGTGGATCAACGCTACATCGCCTTCAACCCAGCCTTCGAGCGCTTTTTCGGCATCCCGGTCGCCGAAGCTCAGGGTCGAACTGCGAGTGAGGTGTTCCCCGGTCTTGAACCGTGGTGGCACGAGGCATTTGACCGTATCACACGCCACGGCCGGCCTGAACGTATCGAGCATGTCGTTGCCTCGCTCGACCGTGCATTCGAGGTCTTCGTCTATCCAACGGATGATGACCGCCTGACGGTCATGTACGAAGACGTCACCGCGCGCCGCCACGCAGACTTGGCGCTGCGCACGAGCGAGGAGCGGTTTCGCGCCTTCGTCACCGCCAGCGCCGATGTTGTCTACCGCATGAGCCCCGATTGGCGCGAGTTGCGCGTCCTCGATGGAGGGGGGTTCCTGGCCGATACCGTCAGCCCGAGCGAAGACTGGCTGAGCGCCTACATCGATCCGGCCGACCAGCCGCGCTTGCGCGAGGCGATCCAGCGGGCGGTCGAAGCCAAGGCGATGTTCGAACTGGAGCATCCCGTCAGGCAGGCGGATGGGCGCCTGGGCTATGCCCTGTCGCGGGCCGTGCCGCTTTTCGACGAGGCGGGCGAAATCCGTGAATGGATCGGAGCGGCCAGCGATGTGACGGCACGCAAGCAAGCGGAAGACGAACTGCGCGCGAGCGAGGAGCGGTTTCGCGGGCTGGTCGAGGGGTTCGGTCAGTTCAGTTGGGAGGCCACGGCCGACGGCCTCATCGAGGTGGATAGTCCGGGGTGGCGCGCCTTCACAGGGCAAAGCGTGGAAGAGTGGATCGGGTGGGGCTGGATCAACGCCATCCATCCCGATGACCGGGACGGCACTGGGACGAAGTGGCGACAGGCCGTGGCGACGCGAGCGGCTGTCGATCACGAGTATCGCCTGTGGCATGCGCCGAGCGCCTCGTGGCGGTGGTCGAATGTCCGCGCCGTGCCGATCACGAACCCGGATGGATCGATCCGGAAGTGGTCGGGCGTGAACATCGACGTCACCGATCATCACAAGCTGCTGGCGCGGCAGGACGTGCTGATCAACGAGTTGCAGCATCGCACCCGCAACCTGCTCGCCGTCGTCACCGCCGTCGCGGATGGCACTGTGAAGCAGGGCGGTTCGATCGAGGCGTTCGAGGAACGGTTGCAGGCACTCAGCCGTGCGCAGGCCCTGCTCAGCCAAGCAGGCAGCGACACCGTCGAGGTCGGAGCATTGATCAGGGCCGAGTTAGCGGCCTACGCGAATGAGGGCTCAGCGCTCCTCACGATCTCGGGCCCCGAGGTCTACCTGCGCGCTCGGCAGGTGCAGAACTTTGCCCTGGCGGTGCACGAGTTGACCACCAACGCGGTGAAGTACGGTGCGCTGAAGGCCGAGACCGCCCGGCTCGCCGTGACCTGGGAGGTCATCCTCGACCAGCGCGAGCGTCGGCAGCTTGCCTTGGATTGGGTCGAGAGCGGCGTCGCCATCAAGCCGGAGCAGACGACGCGCCGGGGCTACGGCACGGAGTTGATCCAGGAGGCGCTAGCCTACGCGATGGACGCCGAGGTCGACTACGCGCTCGGTCCAGACGGCGTACGGTGCCGGATCGAGATGCCCCTGACTTGATCTACGTGAAGGCAGGCTCTCCCGGCGTCGTTAGCTTGAGGGGGCGGTTAGATACTCGCCGAGAGTCAATGCCCGACACAGCCCGATTGCTCGACGGCCGACGCATCCTCATCGTCGAGGACGAGTATCTCATCGCCATGCAGGTGAAGCGCTGGCTGCTAGCCGCCGGTGCCGAGGTGGTCGGGCCGGTACCAAGTGTGGCGCGGGCCCTCGACCTGATTGAAAACGGCGATGTCGACGCCGCGGTGCTAGACGTCAACCTCGGCAACGGCGACACCGTCTATCCTGTGGCAGACAAGCTGAGCGCCCTCGGCGTGCCGTACCTGTGCGCGACGGGTGACGTGAAGTTCTCGGGCGCGGACACTTACCGGCAACGCCCGCGACTGGAGAAGCCCTTCTCTGAGGCGGAATTGCTGCAGGCGATGGGCAAGCTCATCGCCTGATCCTGTTGCTTATGTTCGTGAGCCGGCCGGGCAGCAACGACCGCTTCGCCGCCTTCCCACTCTGAAGCGGACAGGCTGGAAACCACCCCAAGCGGCTGTGCCGCTCGCGACCCAACCCGGACGCACTGAAGGTTGCCTAGCTTTCCCGTGAGCAGACGTAAATTGGCAAGAGCGCGTCGCGGGCCGAAGCCTTTGCTTGTCAGTCGGACCTATGGTCGATGGAAAGTCAATTGGCACGTCTATAGGGCGTCGTAGTACCCGATTGCTTCCTCAAGCTCCCGTTCCTCGTACCCGAAGTGCGAGACCACCACACGCTCGAAGACCTCGTAGACTTCCCTCAGGGCGAGGACGCGCTCAACCGTCGGCCCCACGGCGACGGATTGTACGATGTCGCGGATGCGTTCGAGCAGGCCGTGCACGGTGCGGTGCTCCGCGCTGAGTCGGTCGAGGACCTGTTGCAAGCCCGCGGCTTGGCGAAGCCTAGGGTACAAGTCGCCCTCCTCGATGTCGTGGTGCATCTGGAGGAGCTGGCACTGGCGACCGCACAGGTTGCCGAAGGCACGGTAGTTCTTGGCTAGCGACAAGGATGACACGCCGTCCGTCATCGCCTCGACGGGGCCAGTTCCCGCAACGAAGCGGTCGAGCGCGGCGCGGACGGCGGCGAGCTCCGCGAGGTGGTGGCGGTGATATAGGGCCAGGCGCCGCCCCTGCGCCCGCTGGGCCGAGGTCACGCCGGGGATGGGCGGTGCCTTCGGACGCGTGGCATCGTCGAGGAAGGGAATGCCTTCGAGGGCGCGGCCAAGCCTGGCGTCGAAGGGCAGCGCGGCGGCTTCGGCGGTGTCGAGCATGTTGGGAGCCATCGGGTGAGCCGTCCCGCCTCAGGCCGGCGAGAGGCGCTTCTTGAGGTCCAAGTTCTCCCGGTAGAGCGCCCCGAGGTTCTTGAACACGCCGGTCAGGTAGGACTGGTAGGTCGGCATAGCTTCCGGTTCGACGCCAGCGCGTTCCGCGAAGTGCGCGACGATGGCGTCAGACTCGTTCGTGAAGTTGCCTGGCGTGAGTTCGGCCGTCGGGAAGGTGACCTTCTCGACTACGGGGCCGAGCAGGCCGCGGATCTCGGCTTCCTCTTCGGTGCCGGGGACGAACTCCCGCAGGACGACGCGGTCGAGCTGTCCGGCCTCCAGCAGGAACAGGCGCACCTTCAGGCAGAAGGGGCAACCCGCCTTGAGGAAAACGACGGGCGTGAACGAGGTCTCGGTCATCGAATGGTGTCCTCTGTCATGGAAGCGGGGGTAGGCGGCCAGCGCGACGGCCTGACCCTAATGCCTAGCGCAGGCGCGCCAGAAGGCGGGCCGACTGGTCGCGGCGCAGCCACGCGAGGGCGAGATCGAGGACGAGCAGCAGGACGGCGGGAGCGGCCGGAGTCGGCAGGACCAGCAGGTGGGCGAGGACCGCGCCGGCCATGGTCGCGGCCAGCCAGAGGGCGCCAAAGAGCGCGTAGCCAGGCACGAGGAGCGCGACGGCTCCGGCGACCTCGACGAGGCCCGTCACAATGCGAAACCACTGGCCGAGGCCGATCTGGTCGAAGGTCTGGACCATCATCGGCACGCCGGCCAGCTTGGCGCCGCCGGCTGCCAGGTATGCGAGCGCGAGGACGACCGAGAGTATCCAGGCCGCGACGTTGCGGCCGCGTGAAGGTGAGGTGGAGAGTGCGAGGGTCTGTGACATGCCGGTCTCGGGGCTGCGCAGGCGACGGGGCGCCCAACCGTTCGTGTGCGAGGCCTGGGCCGAGCAGGCAGCCCAGAAATGACGAGGCCGCTGAAACCAACTGAGGTTTCAAAACGCGCCTCGGTTTCGTTTAGTGACTGGGTTATGATAAGGAAGCCGCAGTGGGCCGCAAGACGGCACAGGAAGGGTACCGAGGTTACATGGATGTGACCGACCATCAGCCGATGCATTCGGCGGGATGCATGCGCGTGTCGAAGCTGCTCTCCCGCATCGGCGACAAGTGGACCGTGCTTGTCATCATGCTCTTGCGTGGTCAGTCACGTCGCTTCAGCGACCTCAAGCGTGGAGTCGACGGTATCTCGCAGCGAATGCTGACCCTCACTCTGCGCAACCTGGAGCGAGACGGGCTCGTAACGCGAACAGTGACGCCGTCCATCCCGCCGCGCGTCGATTATGAGCTGACGGAGCTCGGGCACTCCTTGGCCGCGCCGATCCAGGCCCTGGGGGCCTGGGCGTTCGAGCACATGGACCGGATCGATGCAGCCCAAGCGACCTACGACGAGAAAGAGAACGCTGCCTCAAGTCCAAGATCCGGCATACCCTAGGAATATGCAGTGAAGGCCCGCTGACATTGACCCGAAACCGAGAAACAAAGGAGGGCGGTGCGACCTCGATGTAGTTGCGGCCTTGGAGCATACCCGCAGAAGGCCATCTCAAGCGATCCTTCCGCTTCCGACCCACTCTGGCCGTACAATTCTGCATTGACGCTTCCCGAAAGCCGCCATTCGTCGGCAGCCCCGCAGCATCAGTTCGGGGTAGAAAGCGACCGTACCAGGGTGCGCCGCTGGGTGACGAGCCGCCACAAGCCGGGGTCATCGCGGGCGGCGGATAATTGGTGCATAAGGGACGATCACTAGTTTCGTACCCGGCCGTCAGTGCCTGAGAGCAGCGAGCACTCCCTGCCGATCACACGGAGCACGATTTTGGCTAACAGCAGGCCTTTAGCCATCCTCATTGCGGAGGCTGACGAGGTCGTCCGTTTGGTCACGGCAGACATGCTGGAGGATGCCGGCTTTCAGGCCATAGAGGTCCGCACAGCCGTCGAGGCGCTGGCGGTTCTCGAAGGACCGATCCCGGTGAGCATGCTGATCACGGGACGGGGCATCGTAGGTGATGGTGTTGCCCTTGCCCACCTCGTTCATCACCGTTGGCCCGCTGTTGGCATCATTGTCACCTCGGGGGCCGGATCAAATCTCCAGGACGAGTTGCCGCCGGGCACACGCCTGCTCAGCAAGCCCTACGACTTTGCTGACCTCATCCACGAAGTGGAAGCTGGCCTCGCACACGGTCAGGACGAGCCTTCAGGCGCTCCTGTGCTCCCGAGCGGTGTACCGCCCCATACGGGAACAGAAATGGGCAACGGGATGGGAGCCGTTGCCACCCCCACAACAGAGCCGGACAAATCGTAGCTCGTACTATCATGACGGCTAGGTCTGAACCCAATCGGCTTGGCTCTAGCGATGTCCGCAATGAGCCGCGGGGGGATGGCGATAGCCCATTCGATGACTTTCGGTTCCTGAGCGGACTGGCTGAAATCCACGCTAAGTGGCCATTCGGTTTTCGACCCGACGCGGTCGTTCACGATCAACCCGGCTGACCGCTATAAGCGGACGTAGCAGAGCCCTGGAGGCCCGCATGCTCGTCGTCCTCGGCGGACTACCCGGCACAGGCAAGACGACCCTGGGCAAGGCCCTCGCCGTCAGACGTTCGGCTGCCTACGTCCGCGTGGACGAGATCGAGCATGCGCTGACCCACCATGCGAAGCTCGGCCCCGAGATCGGTGCGGCAGGTTACGTGGTGGCCTTCGCCGTTGCCGCATCGAACCTCAGGCTCGGCAGTCTCGTGATCGCTGACAGCGTCAATCCAGTCCCAGCGAGCCGACAGGGGTGGCAGGATGTGGCGCGCGGAGAGGCCACGCGCCTCCTTGAGATCGAAGTTATCTGTAGCGATGGGGTGGAGCATCGACGCCGCGTCGAGACCAGAACCGCGGACATAGCCGGGTTCGAGCTTCCCTCTTGGTCGTCAGTCATGGGACGCGACTACGTGCCGTGGAGCTCGCCCAGGCTAGTCGTGGATACGGCCCTTCTCACGCGGAATGAGGCGGTCGCCGCAATCGAGGCTGCGATCGACGGGTTATCCGGGGGAGCGCCCCCGACCTCCTGAGCAGACGGACCACCTCCTTCTCGACGCGGACGGGCCGCTGCCGACCCGACCCAGTCATAGAAGCCGGTCTGTGGCGGACTTCTCAGCGGACGTTCGCGCCGCGCCCTTCTCGGCAAAGCTTACGCGGCCGCCTGCTTCTCCAAATGCAGGTAGGCCGGGTCGAACTCAGAAGCCCGCAGCAGATCATCCCACGCATCGATTACGAGGGTGCTGCTGCGGAGCGTGATCAGCGTCCGGCCGCGCATCTCCCTCAGCACGCGATTGATGTGCACGGGCGTGAGCCCCAGTGCATCAGCGAGGTCCATCTGGGTGACCGGCATCGGACAGCGGTAGCTCTCGGCCAGCCCCACGGCCTGAAGCTTCAGGTACAGCTCACAGAACAGATGCGCGATCCGCTCGTAGGCTGAGCGGCGACCAATGCCGGCCATCCACGCGCGGTAGATCGCCCCGTCGATCAGCGTGTCGCGCCACAAGAGCCCGCCGATGTTGGGAAAGTCCACGGTCAGGTTCCGCAGGCACTCGTGCGGGATGAAGGCGACGGTCGCCTGCTTCATCGTCGCGACGCTGTGATCCATGGTGGGCAGCTGCAGGCTCTGAAGATCCGGAATATCGCCGGGGATGTGGAACGACAGAATCTGTCGCTTGCCCTGGCTGAGCAGCTTGTAGCGGCAGGCCCAGCCACTGAGGATCAGGCAGCACTGTGCGGGCTGGTCGCCGTCGCGCACGATGTCCTGCCGAGCACCGAGAACATGGATCCTTATCGGCAGGCTCCGGATGGCCTGCCGCTCCTCGTACGAGAGGGTGGCGATGCTCTCCAGCTTGCGGATGAGCATATCGATGCCGTGTTGGTCGGAAGCGGAAGGCATTTGGCTTCACCTTGCATTGCAGGTGGAAGCACATGGCTCTCCCGGCCGTCAGCACCTGTTTCGAACCAGCCGACGATGGACGAGAGAGTAAACCCATCTTACCGCAGGACCCTACCATACATCAGGTTTGGAGCAGAACATATTGTATGTTTGCGCGGGAACTGACCGACGTTACGCCCGTTAGCCCCGCCGCTTAATTATCATTTTTTTCAACGAACACGGCTGTTATTCGCATTACGCGGGCAGATTTTCAGCGTGAGGTGCTTCCAAACCGAAGCTGGCTCTCAACTCAATGCGGAATATCAGCGAGATCCTATAGCCCTTTCGAGGGAAGTGATAAGCGGCTGGGGGCGTCTGCTTCGGTGCGTCTGCCGCTCAGAACCGGACGGTCTCAAATCCACCCCGAGCCGCCCTTCCGAAATCGACCCCATTCGGTCGGGAAAACGTATCCACACTCTGTCCGAGAGCAGACGTGCTGGGGATATCGATCATGCGGCCAAGAGCACCGACATCAAAAACATCTCATGTCCAGGATTGCACGATTAAATACTTGCTAACGCTCCACGCGGTTAATTTCGCTGCCAATCAGCGCGGTGGCAAAATTAATATTCTAGATATTTGAGATGCATTATGAGCCTCCCTTCCCGAGGCGCTGCCTTGGAATTTCGGAGAGGAGGGCTCCTGTGGCATCAGCATACATGTTCGGTGGGATCATAGTGCTCGGCGCGCTCATTGGCGCGGCAGATGGAGCAATAGCTGCTTGCAACGTTCAGTTGCATATAGCGAATACATGTCTGGGAAATTTCAAGTCTGCGACAGGTCGTGGCAGCGATCTTTTGAAGTCTACGGAGGAGCGCATCGGCGCCGATGTGAAGATCGGGGCTTGTTCATCCACTGACCGGGCCGAAATCGGCCGTGCCTCCTGGAACGCGGGAGAGAGAGCAATGCAGCTCTCTAAAGACGGACAGCTCAAATCGACCAGTGAGGCCCAAGAATTTTGCCTCAATTCCGCTCGAAAATTTTCTAAATAGGGCGTCATAAATAAAATATACTGCAATATTACAGTATTTTGACGGCGGATTTACAGATCGAACACCGATGTCGTATCCAAAACTTTTCCGACACATGCTCCCATTAACGCGACACGACAGGACTGCCGATCTGCGAAATTTCGGCCTTCTCTGACCGATCCTCGCATGTTTCAGGCGCTCAGAGCGGGGCTATGCTAAGGTTCTAATTTCTCAGGCCGCCTTCGACAATCACGGCTTGCTGCGGGGGTCATCCAAGGTGACGTGCTGCTCCGGCGGCCAGATCGTATTCGAGACGGCGCCGCCGAGCGACCCCACAGGCCGCTCGACATCCTCGCCAATCTGGCAGAGTGCCCGCGCGAGGGCCTGGACGCAGCCACGCTTTTCACGGACCTCGGCTAGATTGAGTTCGGCAGCGCCTTCATGACGCCAAACCGGAGGGCGCGCTAAACGGCCTCCGGGCTCCGGCCGAACATCCGCGACCAAACCCCTCCTGCGATCGCGGACTTGTCGAGATCGTGGATGTCCTGGCTGTAACGGCCCGTGTAGAGCTTGACGATCATGCGGTCGCGGCAAGCGTTATCGAGCTTGTAGCTGAACTTAACGCTGACAGGCTTGCCCGCTTCCGGATCCGAAACCTTCTCGACTTTGCAGCGCAGGTGCGGGAACGCGTCCATCTCGACCCACATGTACTCGCCGCTCCGCACGTCCGGGGGCTTGGCGAACTCCGCGATGCCCCCATCCAGCGAGAGACTGACGATGCGTGCCTCTCGGTACTTCTCACTCACACCGAGCACAAGTGCGCGCTCGTTCGTGGAGAAGGACTCCACGAGAGGGCGGGGTTTCTCGAAGCAAATCAGCGAGGCGATCAACAGAACGACGATGTTGACGACCGCCCAGTAGGCCGAAACCACCGAGAACTCGCCGTCACCGATGCGCGACCACTCGGGTACGATATTGACGATGAGACCCAGCGACGTGACCGCGATCCAGAACGCGATCGAGAAGAACGTGTAGGCGTCGAACTCGGACTCCTCATTGCCTGAGCCCTTGGGCGTCACCTTGAAGGGCACGCCGAACGGCTTGATCAGGCTGGAGAGCACGACGGGCAACATGCGGAAGGTCGCGAAGGTGCCGACCGCCGAGGAGATCAGGGGTAGGTAGCGCGTCGGCGTGAGCCAGCCCATCAGAAGAAAATAGCCGACCAGCACAGGAAGCTGGTAGCGGACGATATCCTCGGTGCCGGTGAAGTAGAGCGGAGCCGCGCCGGTCCACAGGTACACGGCGGGCACGATCAGGATGACGAAGCGGACGGTGTACTGAACCAACCAGGATAGGGGTATGAACATCACCCGCTGAAACAGGTTGAGGCCAGGACCGCGCAGCGGGCCGTTATGTAGGTAGATCGTCTGGATGCCGCCCCGGCACCAGCGCCCGCGCTGCACGAAGTAACCCTTCAGGTTCTCGGCCGCCAAGCCCATCGACAACCGCTCATTGAGGTACCGGGTCTTGTAGCCCTTGTTGAGCATTGCGAGCGTGGTGAGCAGATCCTCGGTGATCGAGTCGTGCGGGAAGCCGCCGATCGCGTCGATGGCGGTGCGTCGCGCGATGGAGCAGGAGCCGCAGCAGAAGCTCACGTCCCAGGCGTCGCGCGACGTGGCCATCTCATCGAAGAACAGCCGCTGCTCATCGGGCCAGACCTTCTCGAGATTGAGGTTCGACTGGACCGGATCCTTGTTGAAAAAATGCTGTGGCGTCTGAACGATGCCGATGGTGGGATCCCGGAAGAACGGCAGTGTGCGGCGCAGGAAGGTGCGGTACGGAACGAAGTCCGCATCGAAGATCGCGACGAACGCACCCGAAGAGATCTTCAGCCCATTGTTCATATTACCAGCTTTGGCGTGGCTGTTGTCCGGGCGCGTGACGTGGATCGCGCCCTTTAACTCACAATATGCACGCAGCCAGTCGCGGCGTTTGTCGTCAAGGACATATACTTTCAGCTTGTCTCGAGGATATTCGAGGGCGAGAGCCCCGACGATGGTGCGTTCCAGAACATCCAGAGGCTCGTTGTAGGTCGGGATGAACACATCGACGGTGGGCAGGCTGTCAGGGGAGGCGGCGAAGAACTCACGCTCGAGACGGTCGGCCTCGGCGTGCCGATCCACGTAGCGGCTCATCGCCACGAGGAAGAGCAGGATGTCGGCGAAGGCGCCGATCTCGACGAGGAATACGAACCATGTCCAGAAGAAGCCGAAGCTTCCATCCGCCGGGTAAGGCAGCACGGTGTGGAAGAAGCGCCACCAGAGATAGCGCACGGCGACGAGCAGCACGAAGGCGCAGGTGACCGCGCGCGTCCAGGTGCGATCTCGAGGCCAGTTCAGGGCGAAGAGAAAGAAGAAGGCCGCAACGAAGAGTGTTGGGCCGAGGCTTACGAGATGCTGAACCACAGGCCCTTCACCCAATTCACGACCGGATCGAGCGCGGTTTGCAGGGACGATCCGGCACGTGCGAACCGAACCTGAACCGTGCGACCGACCTGACAGAAATTCGCGTAGTCGGTCTGCATATCGCTCGGGTCGAGCGCGACCCGGATGCGCGCGTTCTTGCCTCGGCTCTGCGGCGGGATGGCTGCCAGTACCACCTCTTCGACAGCGGCGGCCGACCCGCGTACCGACAAGACCCGGCCACTGATCACCTGAGACGTTCCGAGCAGCCGCACATCGGCGCCGTCACCCGGCTTGATTTCATCGTAGTTCACCTCGTCCACGAGGATGTCTACAAACAGGTCGCGGCAGTCGAGCAGGCGCATCAACTCGTTGCCAACCAGTACGTTCGAGCCCGCCACGACGTTGTTGCGCCAGATGACCCCCTTAAACGGAACCTGCACCGCGACGAAGGAGAGCCGGTCGTTGCGGGAGCGCTCCAAGGAAAGCTGGAGGCTCAATTGCTGGGTGCGCGCCTTCTCGATCCGGATCTGCGCCTCGACATTGGCGAGCTGGATCGTGACCTCGTCGGTACGCTGCTGCGAGTAGGGCACGTCGTTGCGGCCCTCGCCTACGAAGGTGCCGCGCTTGAGCGCATCCAGCTGGCGCTGGAGCCGCTCCAACTCGGCTTTGGCGATGTTCTGCTCGCTGCCGGCCCCGACGGAGGCGGCGCGGGCTTGCTCGACCGAGCTGCCGGCCACCACGCCCGTCGCTCCCAGCGTCTGCTTCCGAGCGAGGTCCGCCTCGGCAGACGTCTTGTTCGCCTGCGCTGTCGCGATGCGCTGCTGACGGATGATGATCTCTTGCTGGATGCTCACTATGCTCGCCTGCTGGTACTCTTTGAGGCGACCGACGAGATCATTTTTCAGCGCGGATAGATCCTTCGCCTGCAGCTCGAGCGCCCGCAATTTTTCCTTGGATGCGGCCAGGTCAGCATCCAATTGCGCTTCAGCGGTCCGGGCGATGCGGCCGTTGTTAATGAAGAAAACCGAGGTATCCTCGGGCAGCGCCGTGCCGACTTTAGGTGGCGTATCGGAGACGACGCCCTCGATGGGCGCGGAGACGACGGCGAAGCGTGCGTTCACGGTGCCGTCGAGGCTGGTGTAGCCTGTGAAGCTTGGAAGGACCGCTAGGATGGCAGCACTCAGAAGAAGCACGCCGACCAGCACGCGCATCCAGCGACTGTTCCAGGGCATTCGGTGCCTCAGTTTTGTATGATTGCTTGCAAATTCGATATCGTTTCCATCCGCAACGTGCACAACTAGGCGACTTAGCCGACGGTTCCGCTTCGAGATGCATTCGGCAAGCTTTTTGTATCGCTTTTGATCGTCCGATTTGCTATAGTTAACGAATTGCTAATTTGGCGTTTTGCCCAAAGCGTCTAACATCTAAGCATTTGAAATGACTATCAGTACCTCGAAGCGAATTCGGAGGCGACGTCCGCTTCAAGGTATTCGCCCCCAATAGCGGCCCGGCAGAAATCCACCCACCTTAGTCATCCCGAGGAGCCCACTGGCGAGACCGAAGCTGGCCGTAAGCAGAATTTCCGCTGCGGAGCAGGTCGACCGCGGAAACGGACGGCTGCCCGCCGCGAGACCGTGGCCCAGAAGTCAAGTGCGCCCACGCTGAATGCCGCCGGCAACGCCCGCATCTCCGCGTAACTCGGAGCTCCCGATTTCGCGACGCCGCGCCCTGGCTCCCTTCATCCCCGCCGTCTGGCGCTAGCGGCCCGGGCCAGCGGCCGACATCCTGGGCGTCATGCCGAGGACAGCCATGCCGAGCGAGATCATCCTCTTCGAGGCCCGGCGGGTCATCACGATGAATCCGTCGCGGCCGGATGCGACGCATATCGCCGTGCGGGACGGGCGCGTGCTGATGGTCGGGACGCAGGCCGAGTTCGACGGGCTCGACGCGGTTCTGGACCGCCGCTTCGCCGACAAGGTCATCCTCCCCGGCTTCGTCGAGGGGCACGCCCACGTGATGGAGGGTACCCTCTGGCGCCAGACCTATGTCGGCGCCGGCGACCGCCGCAGCCCGGACGGACGCCGCGTGCCGGGCCTGCGCGACATCGGCGCCGTCGTGGACCGGCTCTCGGAGGCGGATCGGTCCATCGCCGACCCGGACCAGCTGCTCTACGGCTGGGGATTCGATCCGCTGCATCTCGGCGGCGCGCGCCTGACCCGGCACGACCTCGACCGGGTCTCGACCACCCGGCCGGTGATGGTCCACCACGCCAGCCTGCACATCACCAACGTCAACAGCCTGCTCCTGGAGATGGCGGGCTTCGATGAGAACACGGCCATCGACGGCGTGCCGAAGCTTCCGGACGGCACGCCGTCGGGCGAGTTGCAGGGGATCGCCGCCCGGCTGCGCCTGTTCCGGGGGCTCGGCTACAACCCGATGAGCGGGACCCTCGACGCCGCCGACGTAGCCCGGTTCGGCGCGGCCGCGCAACTCCAGGGCATCACAACCATCGCCGACCTCCACAACGACCTCACGGACGCGACCGTGGCGGTCTACGGGGCCGCCTGCACGGAGGACCTTCCGGTGCGGATCGTGCCGGCTCTGGCCTCGGTCTCGTGCCCCCCGGAAGACGGGGTCGCCAGGATCGGCCGCCTCGCCGCCGCCAGCACCGATCGCCTCCGCTTCGGCATCGTGAAGATCGTCGTCGACGGGTCGATCCAGGGTTTCACCGCCCGGCTCCTGCCGCCGGGCTATCACAACGGCGCGCCGAACGGCCTCTGGTACGTCGCCCCCGAGGATCTCGACCGGATCGTCGGCATCTACCACGCCGCCGGCATCCAGCTTCACATCCACACCAACGGCAACGAGGCCACCGAGGCGGCCCTCGACGCGGTCGAGAAGGCGCAGATCGCCCATCCCCGCCCCGACCACCGGCACACCCTCCAGCATTGCCAGATGGCGACCGAGGCGCAGCTGCGGCGGGTCAAGGCCCTGGGCCTGTGCCTCAACCTGTTCTCGAACCATCTCTATTACTGGGGCGACGCCCATCACGACCTGACGATGGGGCCGGAGCGGGCGGCCCGGATCGACGCCGCCGGGAGCGCGGCGCGGCTCGGTATCCCGCTCGCGATCCATTCGGACGCGCCGGTGACGCCGCTGGGGCCTCTGTTCACCGCCTGGTGCGCCGTCAACCGGACCACGTCGTCGGGGCGCGTGCTCGGCCCCGAGGAGCGGCTCAGCGTCGCCCAAGCCCTGCACGCCGTGACGCTGGGGGCCGCCTACACCCTGCGGATGGACCATTGTGTCGGCTCCATCGAGGCCGGCAAGTTCGCCGACTTCGCCGCCCTCGACGCGGATCCGTTCGAGACTCCCCCGGAGGCGCTCAAGGACATCCCGGTCCACGCCACGGTGCTGGGCGGCCGCGTCTTCGCGGTGCCGCCCGCATGAGGCGCGGGCTTCCCGCGCCCGCGACGCGCTGCCCGCTGACGGTGGTCGGCGGCTTCCTCGGAGCCGGCAAGACGACGCTGCTGAACCGGCTGCTCGCCGGGTCGCAGGGCCGCTACGCGGTGCTGGTCAACGATTTCGGGGCGATCAACGTCGATGCGGACCTGATCCAGGACCATGATGGACAGACTCTGCGGCTGACCAATGGCTGCATCTGTTGCAGCCTCGCCGACGGCTTCCTCGACACGCTGATGCGCGTCCTCGCGGAGCCCGAACCCTTCGATCACATCGTGATCGAGGCGAGCGGCGTCGGCGATCCGGGCGCCATCGCGGAGATCGCCCTGGTGGAGCCCGGCCTCGTCCTGCGCGGCGTCGTCGTGCTTGCGGATGCCGAGCGCCTGCCCAGCCTCGCTGCAGACCCGCGCCTGGGCGACACGCTCGCCCGCCAGATCCGCGCCGCCGACCTCCTCGTGCTCAACAAGCGCGACCTTGTGGACGAAGCGGGCCGCGCGGCAGCCCGGGATACGCTCGCCGCCCTCGCGCCGGGCGTCCCGGTGGTCGAGACCGTGGCGGCCGCGCTGCCCGCGGCTGTCTTCGATCTGGGCGGCGCGGGTCCGGACCGGGCCCGGCGGGGATCGACCCGGCTGCGGGCCGAGGCGGTCCCGCACGAGGCGGCCTTCCAGCGCCTGCTCTACCGGCGCGCGGGCGCGTTCGACCGCGCCGCGCTCGAACGCGCGCTCACCGGCATGCCGGCCGCGCTCCTGCGGCTGAAGGGGCGCCTCGGTCTGGCCGACAGGCCCGGGATGCATCTGCTGCAGATGGTCGGGCGCCGCTGGAGCCTGTCGCCGCTGCCGGAGCCCGCGCCGGACGAAGCCGAGCTCGTCGGCATTGCGGCGACCGATCCCGCAGCCGGCCCGGCGCTGGCGAGCCTGCTCGACGCCGCGTTGCGCCCACCGCACACATCACACGGAGACCGAACCCGATGCGCCTGACCAAACGCACGCTCCTCGGCGCCGGCCTCTCGGTCCTCGCCGCGCCCCTGACGGCCCCGATCCTCGGCCTGCCGGAGGCGCTGGCCGACGACGCGACCGCGCCGCTGGTGGTCGGCACCAACCAAGTGCCGCGCCACTTCAACGGCGCCGTGCAGTCCGGCATCGCCACCGGGATGGTCTCGACGCAGATCTTCGCGAGCCCGCTGCGCTACGACGACCAGTGGAACCCGCAACCCTACCTGGCCAAATCCTGGGTTGTCGCCCCCGACAACCTCAGCGTGACGCTCCACCTCGTGGAGGACGCCGTCTTCCACGACGGCCACCCGCTGACCGCCGAGGATGTCGCCTTCTCGATCGGGGTGATCAAGGCCAACCATCCGTTCCAGACCATGCTGGAGCCGGTCTCGACGGTCGAGACCCCCGACGCCCACACGGTCATCATCCGGCTCGCCCGCCCGCACCCGGCCCTGCTGCTGGCCATGTCGCCCGGCCTGATGCCGATCCTGCCCAAGCACGTCTACGGCGACGGCCAGGACATCAAGACCCATCCGGCCAACCTGAAGCCCGTCGGCTCCGGCCCGTTCAAGTTCGTCGAGTACAAGCAGGGGGAGTCGATCCAGCTCGAGCGGTTCGACCGGTTCTTCATCCCCGGGCGGCCCAGGCTGGCGCGGCTCGTCTACCGGATCCTGCCGGACCAGAACAGCCTCGTCATCGCCACCGAGCGGCGCGAGATCGGCATGCTGCCGTTCCTGTCCTCGGTGCGCGACATCGAGCGCCTCGCCAAGGCGCCGACCCTCACGGTGACGGATCGCGGCTTCGAGGGGATCGGCCCGATCAACTGGCTGGCCTTCAACTGCGGGAAGAAGCCCCTCGACGACGTGCGCGTGCGCCGGGCGATCGCGCTGGCGGCCAACCGCGACTTCATCACCGGCAAGCTGCTCGGCGGCGTGGCGAAGGCGGCCACCGGCCCGATCGTGCCGGGCTCGCCGTTCTACGAGCCGGCCGTCGACCTCTACAAGCTCGACATCGCCAAGGCGGACGCCCTGCTCGAGGAGGCCGGGCTGAAGAAGGGGCCGGACGGCACGCGGTTCCAGCTCACCATCGACTACATCCCCAACGACAACGACCAGCAGCGCAACGTCGCCGAGTACCTGCGGGCCGGCCTCAAGCGGATTGGTATCGCCCTCCAGGTCCGGGCCGCGCCGGACTTCCCGACCTGGGCGCAGCGCGTCTCCAACTTCGACTTCGACCTGACCATGGACAACGTCTTCAACTGGGGCGACCCGGTGATCGGCGTGGCGCGGACCTACCTGTCGACCAACATCCGCAAGGGCGTGATCTGGTCGAACACGCAGCAGTACAAGAACCCGAAGGTCGACGAACTGCTGAACGCCGCGGCGGTCGAGACCGACCTGCAGAAGCGCAAGGCGCTCTACGACGAATTCCAGAAGATCGTCGTGTCCGAGGCGCCGATCGCCTACATCAACCTTACCCCCTACAAGGCGGTCTACGACAAGCGCCTGACGAACTTGCCCCTGTCGATCTGGGGGGCGCTCTCGCCCCTCGACGAGGTCGCCTGGGCGCAGGGCGCCGCCGGAGCCGATCGATGACGGGCCTGCGCAGGCTCGGTGCGACGGCGGCGAACGCCGCCGGCCTGCTGCTCGCCGTGGTGGTGCTGAACTTCCTGCTGATCCAGGCGGCGCCGGGGGATCCGGCGCAGGTCATCGCCGGGGAGATGGGCGGCGCCTCGCCGGAGATCATGGCAGAGATCCGCACGCGCTACGGCCTCGACCGCAGCCTCCCCGAGCAACTCGCGACCTATGTCGGCAAGGTCGCTCGGGGCGATCTCGGCTACTCGTTCTTCTTCAACGAGCCGGTCTCGCGCCTCATCCTCGGGCGGTTGCCGGCCACCGCCTTGCTGGTCCTCTCGTCCCTCGGCCTCGCGGTGATGGCCGGCGCCGGCCTCGGCATCCTGGGCGCCCGCAGGCCGAACGGCCTTGTCAGTCACGCCGTCTCCCTGGTGGCGATCGCCGGCAACGCCGCGCCGGTGTTCTGGACCGGCCTGATGCTGCTGGTCGTGTTCGCCTCCCTGTGGCCGGTGCTCCCGGTCGCCGGGATGGAGGATGTGGCCACCCCGCGCCACGGCCTCGCCTACGGCCTCGACGTCGCCCGGCATCTGGTCCTGCCGGCGCTGACCCTCGGCATCGTCTACGTCGCGCAGTACAGCCGCCTGATGCGCGCCAGCATGATCGACGCGCTCAACGCCGACTACGTCCGGACCGCCCGGGCCAAAGGCCTGCCGGAGCGGATCGTGGTCGGCAAGCACGCGCTGCGCAACGCGCTGATCCCCCTCGTCACCATGGTCGGGCTCCAGTTCGGCCAGCTCTTCGCCGGCGCGATCCTGGTCGAGACCGTGTTCGCGTGGCCGGGTCTCGGCCGGCTGACCTTCGACTCGATCCTGCGGCGCGACTACCCGACGCTGCTCGGCATCCTGTTCTGCTCGGCGCTGCTGGTCATCGCGGCGAACCTCGTCACCGACCTCCTCTACCGCCTGATCGACCCGCGGATCCGCGCCGGGAGGCCAGCATGAGCGCCCTCGTCGCGGCCGAAGCTGCCGTGCAGCCCCAGCCGGTGCGATCCGAGGCGGCGCCGTCGATGCCGCGCCCCGCGGCGAATCCCGGCCTCGCCGCCCTGCGCCTGTTCCTGCGCAACCCGAGCGGGCTCCTGGGCTCCGTCATCCTGATCGGCCTCCTGTTCGCCGCGCTGGCGGGCCCGCACCTCTACGGGGTCGATCCGTTCGAGATCGTAGGCGCCCCGTTCCAGCCGCCCGGGGGCGACCCGGTACTCGGCACCGATTACCTCGGCCAGGATATCCTCGCGGCCCTGCTCCAGGGCGGCCGCGCGACCCTGCTGGTCGGGTTCTCGGCGGCGCTCATCACCGTGGTGATCGGCGTGACCTTCGGGGCGCTCGCCGGCTTCTTCGGCGGCCGGGTCGACGCGGCGCTGATGAAGGTCACCGAGTTCTTCCAGGTGCTGCCGACCCTGCTGTTCGCGATGGTTCTGGTCACCCTGTTCGGCCAGAGGATCGCCATCACGACGATCGCGATCGGCATCGTCTCCTGGCCGCCCACCGCCCGGTTGACCCGGGCCGAGTTCCTGCGCCTGCGCGGCCTCGATTTCGTCAAGGCGGCCCGGGCGGCCGGCGCCGGACCGCTCTACCTGATCGGCCGGGTGATCCTGCCGAACGCCGCGCCGCCGATCGTGGTCTCCGCGACGCTGGCGATCGGCACCGCCGTGCTGTTCGAGGGCGCCTTGAGCTTCCTCGGGCTGGGCGATCCCAACGTGATGAGCTGGGGGCTGATGATCGGCCAGAACCGCGCCTACGCGCTGGAGGCGTGGTGGACCGTGCTGCTGCCCGGGGCGGCGATCTTCCTCGCGGTCCTCGGGGTCAGCCTCGTGGGCGACGCCGTCAACGACGCGGTCAATCCGCGCCTGCGCAAGCGGAGCTGAGCGATGGACCCCGTTCTCGCCGTCGAGGACCTGACCGTGACCCTGACGCGGCCGGACGGCCCCGTGCCGGTCCTGGAGCGCTTGAGCTTCTCGGTCGAGGCCGGCCGCACCATCGCGCTGGTCGGCGAATCCGGCTGCGGCAAGAGCATGACCGCTCTGGCGATCATGGGCCTGCTGCCGGAGGGTTTCGCCCGTGCCGACGGCCGGATCCGGCTCGCCGGGGAGGATATCGCGGCCGCCCAGCCGTCCCGGCTGCGGGCTTTGCGCGGCAGCGCCCTGTCGATGATCTTCCAGGAGCCGATGACGGCCCTGAATCCGGTCTACACGGTCGGCGACCAGATCGCCGAGGCGCTGCGCCTGCACCAGCGGCTCGGGCGCCGCGCCGCCCTGGAGCGGGCGCTGGCGATGCTCAGGGCCGTGCAGATCCCCGCAGCCGAGCGGCGCCTGTACGCGTACCCGCACGAACTCTCCGGCGGCATGCGCCAGCGGGTGATGATCGCCATGGCGCTGGCCTGCCGGCCCAAGCTCCTGATTGCCGACGAGCCGACCACGGCCCTCGACGTGACCGTCCAGGCGCAGGTCTTCGACCTGCTGAAGGCCCTGCAGGACGAGATGGGCACCGCCATCGTGCTGATCACGCACGACCTCGGGGCGGTGGCCGACATCGCCGACACCGTGGCGGTGCTCTACGCCGGGCGCTGCATCGAGCAGGGCGACACCCGGTCGGTGATGCACGCCCCGCAGCATCCTTATACGCGGGGGCTGATGGGCTGCACGCCGCACCTGCGCCTCGGCGCGGCGGCCGATGCGGGAACGGGGCCGCTGCGGGAGATCCCGGGTCTCGTCCCGCCGCTCGGCCGGCGGCCGGCGATCTGCGCCTTCGCGGACCGCTGCGGCCGAGCCGACGCCACCTGCCTGGACAATCCCCAACCGCCCCTGGCCGAAGCCGGCCTGACCCGGGCGGTGGCCTGCTGGCACCCGGAGGCCCGCGCAGCATGACGATGAACGCCGCATCGGCCTCGACCGGGGCGGACCTCCTGCAGGTCAACGATCTGAAGGTCCACTTTCCGGTCCCGGGGGGCGGGCGAGTCCACGCGGTCGACGGCGTGAGCTTCGTCGTGCGCCGGGGCGCCAGCTTCGGCATCGTCGGGGAATCAGGCTCGGGTAAGTCGACCACGGCGCAGGGGATCATGCGCCTCGTCCCGGCGACCGCCGGTCAGGTGGTCCTGCGCGACGCGGACATCCTCGGCCTCCGGGGCGCCCGGCTCCGGCAGGCGCGGCGCCACATCCAGATGGTGTTCCAGGACCCGTTCGCCTCCCTCGATCCCCGCCGCTGCGCCGGGGATCTCGTGGCCGAGCCGCTGCGGCTGCTGGAGGGGCTGTCGCGCAGCCGGGCGGCGGCGCGGCTCGACGGGCTGTTCGCCGCGGTGGGCCTGCCGTCCGAGGCCCGCAGCCTGTTCCCGCACCAGTTCTCGGGCGGGCAGCGCCAGCGCCTGTGCATCGCCCGGGCGTTGGCCACCGAGCCCGACATCATCGTCTGCGACGAGGCGGTGTCGGCCCTCGACGTCGCGATCCAGGCGCAGATCCTCAATCTCCTGGCCAAGCTCCAGGCCGAGCGCGGCCTCGCCTACATCTTCATCTCGCACGACCTCGGGGTCGTGCAGCACCTCTGCGACGAGGTCGCGGTGATGTATCTCGGCCGCATCGTCGAGCAGGCGCCGACCCGGACGTTCTTCTCCGCCCCGCGCCATCCCTACAGCTGGTCGCTGATCTCGGCGGCGGTGCCGGCCGGTCCCGCGCGGGACGCCCTGAAGGCGCGCTACCTCGTGCGCGGCGAGCCGCCGAGCCCGATCGATCCGCCCACCGGCTGCCGGTTCGCCGGGCGCTGCCCCTTCGTGATCGAGCGATGCCGCGCCGAGGATCCCGCCTTGCTGGCGACCGGACCGGGCCACTACGTCGCCTGTCACCGGGTCGGCGAGATCGGGGCGCCGGATTTCGACCGGGCCCAGGCCGCCTGACGCCACACGGTCCTCAATACGAAGAGGCCGCCCCGAACGCACGGGGCGGCCTCTTCGTGTCCGTCGGCTGCGGCCGGTTCAGGCCGCCTCGTCGCGGTGATGGTACCAGCGATACAGCATCCGCTGCCCGATGCGCCGGAACGGGGCGAACGGGTGGCTCGGCAGCGCACCCTCGAAGATCGGCAGGCCGGCGGGTCTGCGCCCGGCCACCAGCCCGGCGAGCCGGCGGCCGGCCTGGGCCGAGAACGCGACGCCGTTGCCCCCGTAGCCCAGGGCGTAGAACAGGGGCTCGCCCGGTTCGGGCTGGACGATGCGGGGCATCATGTCGTGGCTGACATCGACCCAGCCCCACCACGAATAGTCGATCGCGATTCCTTCAAGGGCCGGGAACTTCTGGTGCAGGCCGTCGACCAGCAGGCGCAGGTGGCGCGGATGAGTCGCGTCCGCGCCGGTGATCGCGCTGCGGCTGCCGATCTGCACCCGGCCGTCAGGGAGCCGGCGATAGTAGAACCGCAAGGTGCGCGTGTCGGTGACGAAGGTCGTCGTGCGCAGCGTCGCGGCGATCTCGTCGGCGGTCAGGGGCCGCGTGACGAGGGAATTCGACAGGATCGGCATGATCCGGCTGCGCAGGCGCGGGTGCAGCCCTTGGCTGGTATAGCCGCCGGTGGCGATTGCCACCGCGCGGGCCCGCACGGTCCCGTGGGGCGTCCGCACCCGGAAACCGCCGCCGTCGCGATCAATCCCGAGCACCGGACTGGCAGGGTGGACCTTGGCCCCGGCCGCCCGTGCGGCCCGGAGGTAGCCGAAGGCGAACTTGGCCGGATGGATGCCGATCCCGAGCGGCTCGTGGAGCGCGCCGACCGCCCCGGCCTCGTCCATCCAGTCGCGCCGCAGCTCGTCCGCGCCCAGCATCCGGGTGCGGTAGCCGAAGACCGCGTTGGCGACCTCGGACTCAGCCGAGAGCTTGGCGAAGGTGCGAGGCCGATGGGCCACGTAGATGTGGCCGCCGGGTTGCGGATCCGGGTCGAACTCACGCACAAGACCCGTGAAATAGTCGAAGCCCTCCAGGATCTCGGCGTGTAGGCGGAGCGCGGTCTCGCGGCCGTAGCGGGCGACCCATTGCGAGCGGCTGAGCCGGCCCGAGGCATTCTGCCCCTGGCCGCCGTTGCGGGTGCTGCAGCCCCAGGCGACTCGGTTGGCTTCCAGCACGGTGGCCTTGATGCCGTGGTCGCGGGCAAGGCTGAGGGCGCAGGACAGGCCGGTGAAGCCCGAACCGACGATCACAACATCCGCGTCGACATCCCCCGTGATCGAGCCGTCATCCGCCGGCGGCGGACCGGCGGTGGCGACCCAGTAGGTGGGCGCGTAGGCGCGGTCCGTCCCCGGGGTGGCGCTCGTCAGGGGGTCGTAGGTCGGATCGTAGGGCGCGCCGGTCGAGCGCGAAACGGGATCGGGGGTCAGGCTCACGATCAGCCTCCCCTACGCCGCCTGAACGGGGCGATCCTTGCGGAAGGCGCTCTTGCGGGCAATCAGCGGGCCCTCGAACACGAACAGATCGACGCCCTCCACGGCGACCCGGCCACCGTCGGCCCGGGTGCCGGTGAACAGCCATTCCGACGTGGCCCGCTCCCCCGCCAGCGTGTGGCGCGACACCGTCCAGGCCACGTCCGGCATGTCGGTCCAGACCGCCACGAAGGCCGCCCGCACCGCGTCCTGGCCGGTCAGCCGGCGGCCGTGCGCCTCCGGGCCGGCGGCGGTGTCGAACACGACACCCGGCGTGAAGCAGGCCATGACGCCGTCGGCATCGTGGCGGTTGAAGGCGGCAAACAGGCGTTCCAGCAAGGCGTGGCGCCCCGCCTCGGTGGTCGCTTCACTCATGGCATTGCGCTCCCCTTGCACGCCCGCAGGCGGCCGTCATTCGCGACGACCTAGCGCCGCCGCGGGCCGGCCGACGAGATCCAGAGCGGTGCCAAAGACGCATCCAGTTGGCATTCGCGCCTGGGGGCATGCCGAGCGCGGAGGGACCAGTCGGAGGGGATTCGGACGGCGTCTGGCCCTTGTGCAGGGGGCTTGCCCTGTCGGACCCTGTCGCCGGCACGCCGAGTCGCATCGATCCGGATTGCCCGGGGGGAATTTGGACATGGACAGCGAAAGACCGCGATCAAGCCTGCGCCGCTCCGTGGCGCGCGCGATCCTGACCGCCCTGACACCGCTGATTCTGGGCATCCTCGCGCCCGGCCTCGCCGGGGCCGCCGAGAAGTCGGTCACCTTCGCCCATCAGGACATGGTGGTGCCGTTCCGGGCCCTGATGGCCTCGGGGGCGATCGAGAAGGCCACCGGCTACACGGTGACCTGGCGCAAGTTCGGCGGCGGCGGCGACGTCATCCGCGCCATGGCGTCGGGCAACGTCCAGATCGGCGAGGCGGGATCGAGCCCGATCGCCGCGGCGGCCTCGCAGGGGCTCGACATCCAGCTGTTCTGGATCCTCGACGAGATCGCCGACGCCGAGCAGCTCGTGGCGCGCAACGGCACCGGCATCCAGAGCGTGGCCGACCTGCGCGGCAAGACCGTCGCGGTGCCGTTCGTCTCCACCTCCCACTACCAGCTGATCGCCGCCCTGGCGGATGCCGGGCTCAGCCAGAAGGACGTGACAATCCTCAACATGCGCCCGCCCGAGATCGCCGCCGCCTGGGAGCGGGGCGACATCGACGCGACCTTCATCTGGGATCCGGTGCTCGCCCGGGTGAAGAAGTCCGGCACCGTGGTGATGTCGGCCGGCGACATCGCCCGCAAGGGCAAGGCGACCTTCGACGGCCTCGTGGTCGACCGGGCTTGGGCGGCGCAGAACCGGGACTTCCTGGTCACGCTGGTGAAGCTGATCGCCGCCGAGGACGCCGCCTACGCGGCCAAACCCTGGGCTGCCGGTTCGCCCGAGGTGAAGGCGGTGGCCAAGATCACCGGCGCCGATCCCGCGGAGGTGCCGGCGAGCCTCGTGAGCTACCGCTTCCCGACCCTCGACGCGCAGGCCTCCCCGGCCTGGCTCGGCGGGGGGGCCGCCAAGGCCCTGACCGAGACCGCCGAATTCCTGAAGGCCCAGGGCCGCGTCCAGGCGCTCGCGCCGGATTACGGCCGGTTCGTCATCGGGGATTACGTGGCGACGGCCCGGCAGTAGGCGGCGGCTTCGGAGGGCGGCATGATCGAGATCCGCAACGTCAGCGTCCATTACGGGGAGGGCGAGGCCGGCATCGTCGCCCTTTCGCAGGTGAACCTGACGATCCGGCCCGGTCAGTTCGTGGTCGCGCTCGGCGCTTCGGGCTGCGGCAAGACCACCCTGCTCTCGGCGATCGCAGGTTTCCTCGAACCGACCGACGGCAGCATCCTCCTCGACGGCGTGCCGATCCGGGGGCCGGGGGCCGACCGGGGCGTGGTGTTCCAGCGCCACGCCCTGATGCCCTGGCTGAGCGTGGCCGAGAACGTGGCGTTCGGCCCCAAGCTGCGCGGCGTCGCGCGCCCCGAGCGGCGCCGGATCGCCCAGGCGATGCTGGACCTCGTCGGGCTGGCCGAATCCGCCGACCGGAAAGTCTACGAACTCTCCGGCGGCATGCAGCAGCGGGTCGGCATCGCCCGGGCGCTGGCCGGCGACCCGCGCGCCCTGCTGATGGACGAGCCCCTGGGCGCCCTCGACGCGTTCACGCGCGAGCAGGTCCAGGAGCTGATCCTCCAGGTCTGGCACCGGACCGGCAAGATGGCCTTCTTCATCACCCACGACGTCGAGGAGGCGGTGTTCCTGGCCACGAAACTCCTGATCATGAGCCCGCGTCCGGGCCGCATCGTCGAGACGATCGACCTGCCGTTCTCGCGCGCGGTCGTGGACGGGCGGGAGGCCCGGGCGGTCAAATCGGATCCCGACTTCATCGCCGTGCGGGAGCGCGTGCTCGCGCGCATCCACCACCGGACCGATCCGGCGCTCGGGGGCTCCCGATGAGCGGCCTGCCCCTGGAGGCGGCGGCCGCTCCCGAACCACGGCAGGCCCGTCCCAAGCGCCCGGCCCGCCGCAGCGGCGCGCTGGTGCCGATCGTCAGCACCGCCACGGTGCTGGCCTGCCTCGGGCTCTGGGCGGTCGCGACCCATATCGGCTGGATCAAGCCGCTGTTCCTGCCGCCGCCGGAGGCAATCCTGTCGGCCCTCGGACAGGCCTGGAACGGCGATCTGGATGGCGCCCCCCTCGGCATCCATGTCCGCGATAGCCTGATGCGCGTCCTCGGGGCCTTCGGGCTCGCCACCATTCTCGGCATCCCGGCCGGGCTGGCCATGGGGACGAGCCGGATCGCCCGGGGCATCCTCGATCCGCTGATCGAGTTCTACCGGCCGCTGCCGCCGCTCGCCTACCTGCCGCTGATGATCATCTGGTTCGGGATCGGCGAATTGTCGAAGGTGCTGCTGATCGTCCTTGCCTGCTTCGCCCCGGTGGCGCTGGCGACCCGCTCCGGCGTGCTCTCGGCCTCCGCCGACCAGATCAACGCGGCGCGCGCCCTCGGGGCGAGCCGCGCGCAGGTCCTGCGCTACGTGGTGCTCCCGGCGGCCCTGCCGGAGATCCTGATCGGCCTGCGGATCGGCATGGGTGTGGGCTGGACCACCCTGGTGGCCGCCGAGATGGTGGCCGCCCAGGCCGGGCTCGGCCAGCTTGTCCTCAACGCCTCCAACTTCCTGCGCACCGACGTCGTGGTGATGGGGATCCTGCTGATCGGCCTGTTCGCGACCCTGTTCGAGGTCGGCCTGCGGCAGCTCGAGCGCGTGCTGGTGCCCTGGAAGGGGAAGGCCTGAGGGCAGCCGGGGCCCGCCCTGGCCCCCTCACGCGCCGCCGGCTGGACCTGTCGCGGCAGCGGAGGCGCCCCTATCGACGGCGGGACGCCCCAGTCCGCACGAGTGAGCCGCCCATGTCGAACGATCCCGAGAGCCCGACGCGCGGTCAGGCGCGCCTCCCCCGGGGAGCGCGCGACCTCCTCGCCGTCCTCGCGGGCCGCCACCTGATCGGCAACGCGCTGGTCGGCCCGGTGGACGGCGATGGCCTGACCGTCCTCGATCCCGCCACCGGGCTCGCCCTGGCCCAGGCGCCGGCGGCCGGCCCGGCGGATGTCGAGGCCGCGGTCGCGGCGGCCCGTGCCGCCGGCCGGGCCTGNGCCGGCCAACCGAGCCCGCAGCGCGGCGGCGACGAGCGTCGTGGTGCGCGTCAGGGCGTCCTCGAACGACAGGGCGATGGAGCCCCGGTAGTCCGAGCCGAGGCGGCCCGAAGCGACGACGGTGCCGCCTTCGCGGATGTCGAGGTGGGGGACGCTTCCGGCGAGCAGGCCCGCGAGCAGCCCGGCCTCGCCGGGGCCGCCGTCGTAGGCCACGCGCCAGACGGGGCACGGGGCGACCGCGTCGCCGCACAGGTCGAGCACGAGGTCCGGGGCAGCGGGGCGGGTCCAGGCCGCGAGATCCGCCGGCGGCACGGGCCGCGACCCGTTCGGCGCCAGCCGGAAGATCAGGGCCTCCAACCGGAACAGCAGATCGGCCTGTGGCGGCCAAGCTTCGGGACCGGGCGCGGTGTCGGCACTCACGGTCGCGATGCCGGGCAGGCCGGAGAGCCGGTTCAACAACGCGACGTGCCAGCGACGCGGGTTCGCGCCGTCGAGGCGAACTCTCACATGCATGGCGCCCCGGTTCCCATCGATCCGCCGGTCGAGACAGCGATCGTCGATCCCATCTATTTTCCCGGAGGTAACAGGAGTCATAACTTCGGAACGAGACCCGGAATGTGTGGGCAACAAGCGGCCTACCGGGTTTCGCGCGCCGAAATCCGGTCCCGAGGCAGCGAGGGATGGCCGGCACTTTGCCGGGTCGCGCAGGCCGGCAAAGCGCGGATCGGGCGGGATCGATCGAGACGGCCACGTACCCGTTCGGCGCCCCCGGGGCGCCGAGTGTGGCGCGCCCGTGACAGTCGGCGCCGACCGCGCCGGGCGATGCAACCAAAACGCCGTCGCGTTGTTGTCGCGCTCACCCGCGTAATGCGCGCTGTATTTCCGCCCTTCATCGCGTCTTGCAGGACGCTTTACTCTGGCATTTCCGCCCTTCGACAGGCGGTGTGACCATAAAACTACAGCCATTTTCCCCGGTGATCGGTAGCCACACGGTCAGATCACTCCTTCGGGGAACCGACATGACCAAGTTCCTGGCCTCGCTGGCCGCCTTCACGGCCCTCACCGGCGCCGCCTCGGCCGCCGACCTGCCGCGCCGCGCCGCCCCGCCGCCGGTGTTCACCCCCGTCCCGGTCTTCACCTGGACCGGCGCCTACTTCGGTATCAACGCCGGCTACGCCTTCGACGCCAGCGACCGCAACACCGGCAACACCTTCGCCGTCCCCTTCCCGTACGCCGCCCCCGGCACCGTCGCCTCCTTCCGCAACCGCAGCCAGGACGGCTTCTCCGGCGGTGGCCAGATCGGCTACAACTGGCAGATCACCCCCGGCTCCGGCCTCGTGATCGGCGTCGAGGCCGACGCAAACCGGTCTCAGGTTCGCTGAACCTGAGTAAACTCACTCACCGTCTGTAAAAACCATCGAACCTCAGGAGGTAAGATGGTGGGCGCGACAGGGATCGAACCTGTGACCCCTACCATGTCAAGGTAGTGCTCTCCCGCTGAGCTACGCGCCCGGGCCGGAGCCGTTCGAGCTCCGGTGGGCGGGGCCTATAGCGGCTGTCAGGCGACCGCCGTGTCCGGGCGGCCCGGCGCCACGAAGCCTTCGGGGGCACCGATCTGCCGGGCGAAGCGCTCGATCGGCTGCGGCTTGCTGATCAGGTAGCCCTGGGCCTCGTCGCACGCTTCCGCGGCCAGGAAGCGCATCTGCGCGTCCGTCTCGACGCCCTCCGCCACCACGCTCATGCCGAGGCTGCGGCCGAGACCCAGAACAGCCCGCACGATCACCGCCGCCTGCGAGCTGACCTCGACATGGCCCACGAACGACCGGTCGATCTTGATCTTGTCGAAGGGGAAAGCCTGCAGCGTCGCGAGCGACGAGTAGCCGGTGCCGAAATCGTCCATCGCGATGGACACGCCGAAGGCCTTCAGCCGGCGCAGGATGCCGAGTGCCCGCGCCATGTCGTTGATGATCAGGGTCTCGGTGATCTCGAGTTCGAGCCGCGTCGGCGCCAAGCCCGTCTCGGTGAGGATGGCCAGGACGCGCTCGGGCAGATCCGCCTGCTGGAACTGGCGCGGCGACAGGTTCACCGCCACCTTCAGCGGCTGCGCCCAGCGGGCCGCTTCCCGGCAGGCGGCCCGGAGCACCCACTCGCCCAGCGGCAGGATCAGCCCGCTCTCCTCCGCCAGGGGAATGAAGGCATTGGGCGGCACCAGACCGCGGGTCGGGTGCTCCCAGCGCACGAGCGCCTCGAACCCGAGCAGCCGGCCGGTGCCGGTACTCACCTGCGGTTGATAGTGCAGGATGAGCTCATCACCCTCGATGGCGTGGCGCAGATCGCGCTCCAGATCGCGCCGGGCCGCCTCGGCCTCGTCCATCGTCGGCTCGAACACCCGGTGGGTGTTCCCGCCCTCGGTCTTCGCCCGGTGGAGGGCGAGATCGGCGCGGCGGAACAGCGTCTCGCTGTCGAGGCCGTGGCCGGGCGCCCGCGCGATGCCGACGCTCAGGCCCACCTTCAGCCGCTGCTTGCCGAAGGGGATCGGCGCCTGGACGGCCGCGATCAGGCGCGCCGCCAAGGTCTCCGCGTGGCGGGGATCGTCCGCGTCGGCCACCAGCACGGCGAACTCGTCGCCGCCGAGGCGCGCCACCATGTCGTCGGACCGCAGCACCGCGCGGACGCGATGGGCCACCGCCCGGAGCAGGAAGTCCCCGGCCGCGTGCCCGAGGCTGTCGTTGACGGCCTTGAAGCGGTCGAGGTCGAGGCACAGCACCGCGCAGGCGCCGCCGTTGAGATGCATGTCGGCGAGCCGGATCTCCAGCCGCTCGTAGAACAGGGCGCGGTTGGGCAGGTCGGTGAGGCCGTCGTGGCGCGCCATGTGGGCGACCTGCCCCTCGGCCGCCTTGCGCGCGCTGATGTCGACCTGCGTGCCGATGAAGCGCAGCGCGCGGCCGTCGGCGGCGCGCGCCACGACCTTGCCGCGCGTCATCATCCAGGCCCAGGAGCCGTCCTTGCGGCGCATGCGATGCTCGCACGCGAAGGTCGGCGCCCGCCCGCTCAGGTGCTCGATCAGGGCGCGCTCGGCCGCGCCCGCATCCTCCGGGTGGAGCAGGGCTCGCCACGTATGGGCGTGGCTCGCAAGCTCGCCGGGCTCGTAGCCCAGCACGCCCCACCAGCGGTCGGAGGACCACGCCTCCCCGGTGGTGAGATCGCAGTCCCAGAGCCCGTCGCTGCCCGCATCCTGCGCCAGGGCGAGGCGCGTCTCGCTGACCTGCAGCGTCTCCTCGGCCCGCTTGCGCGCGGTGATGTCCGTGAAGGTCCGCACCGCCCCGCCGTCGGGCAGCGGCACGGTGCGGATCTCCAGCACGGTGCCGTTGGGGCGCTCGCGCTCGTAGGTGTGGGCGCGGCATTCCAGGCCGCTCACGGCCACCCAGCGCTGCAGGCTCTCGCTCGCCTTCCCGAACTCGCCCTGCGCGATCTGGTATTGCCGGACGGCCTCGAAGGTCGGGCGGGACCGCATCAGGGCCGGCGGCAGGTCGAGCAGCGCGAGGGCGCGGGCATTACAGAGTTGAACGACGCCCTCGGCGTCGATCATCATCAGCCCCTGGTCCATCGTGTCGAGGACAGTGTCCAGGAGCTTCGCCTTCTCCCGCCGTGCGACCGTCCCACTGTTCATACCCGCGGATCCCAATCGTCCGCCTGGGCGAACATTCTGCTGGACGGTGCGAGCTCCCACCGGCGCGGACATTACCATCGGGCAGCTTTCCGGATCCTTTCCGCAGGCTCTGAGTGCAATCGCTGCGTGCACTCCTTGCGACGGACCGGGAGATCCGGGGGCCCGGGCTCCCGACGCGCCGTCTCGGCCCTTGCCGGGCCGCGGCGGCGCCCTCTGATAGGCGGGGCGTAGCGGGGACCGGGCCATGGCCGTGAGGCGGACCGTCACCAACATCCGGGCGACGCAGGTCGAGGCGGCGCGGTCCTTCTACGCGGACGTGCTCGGGCTGGAGGTGGTCATGGATCACGGCTGGATCCTGACCTTCGCGGCCCCCGGGATGTCGGCGACGCCGCAGATCAGCGTGGCCAGCGCGGGCGGCTCGGGCACGCCGGTTCCCGACATCTCGGTCGCGGTCGACGACGTGGCGGAGGTCCTCGCCCGCGTGAGGCGGGCCGGCCTGCCCGTGCTGTACGGTCCGGCCCGGGAGCCCTGGGGCGTGGAGCGGTTCTACGTCCGCGACCCGTTCGACCGGCTGGTCAACATCGTCGCCCATCTGGCGTGAGGCCGGGCCGGCCGCTCACTCGGCCTCGTCCCGGACGAGGGAGATGCAGGTCCGCACCATCTCCTCGAGCCGCAGGTCCTTGGTGTCCCCGATATTGGCGGTCTCCTCCAGACAGCGCATGAAGTACGCCGCGTCCAGCTTGGGCGAGAGCGTGCGGAAGGCCCGGCCCATCCGGGTCGAGAAATCGATCTTGTCGGTCGCGCTCGCCCGCGGCCACAGCGACGCCTTGTCGTCCACGGTCAGGCGGGCGGCCCGCGCCGGCAGGGTCGCGCACGCCAGAGCCACTAAGACGATTATAAGCTTGGTCTGCATTGTAAATCTCCGATTCTGCGGCATAGAACTGCGTGACTCTGCGCAGCGGTGACGGTCGACGGACGCGCTGTTCCTGCGACAGGATGGGAGAAGCGATGCGCGCGGTCCGTCTTTCCGGCCTGGTCTCGGCCGGCCTCCTGGGTCTCCTGACGGCCCAGGCACACGCTCAGGTCCCGACGCAGCCTCAAGGGCAGCCCCAGGCCCAGCCCCCGATGCAGGCGCAGGACCCGGAGGCCGCCGATCCGCGGCGCAACCAAGCGGCGAAACTCGCGGGGCTCGCCGGGTTCGTGAACCTCGAATGCCCCGGCCTGCGGAGCGATCCCGCGCGCCTCAAGCAGACTGTCGAGGCCCTGGGCGTCGATCCCGCGAGCCTGGAGACCGGCGATCTGCACCTGACCGCCACCCGCTACATCGCGGCCTACCAGAAGGACGTCGCGGCGAACTGCCGGAAGGCCGAGGCGACGTTCGGGCCGCAGGGATCGATTCTTCCCGGCCTGATCGTGCCGCGGTAGCCCCGGCCCGCTGACGGCCATCGTCCTCACACCGGGCGCCCGTCCCGCGGCAGGGCGAAGCGCAGGAGGTCGGCGAGGCTGCCGGCACCGAGCTTCCGCTTCATGCCCGAGACGACGGCCGACACGCTCCGGAGGCTCATCGACAGGTTGTCGGCGATCGCCTCGTTGGACTTGCCTGTCCCCAGCAGCGACAGCACCTGAACCTCCCGCGCGCTCAGGCGCGCGAGGGGCGATTCCAGGAGCCCGGCATTCAGCATGGCGATCTGGGTCGCCACCTCGTGCGGCAGGTAGCTCTGCCCGGCCGAGACCGCCGCCAGCGCCTCGTGGAAGCGCGTTACCGCCGTGTCCTTCAGGACGAAGCCGTGCGCCCCGCCCTCGATGGCGCGGGCGACGATCACCGGGTCGTCGTGCATGCTGAAGGCGAGGATCCGGGTCGCCGGCTCGAGGGCCCGCACCCGGCGGATCAGCGACAGGCCCGACAGGCCCTGGTCGCGGAAGCCGAGATCGGTCACCACCAGCCCGGGCCGGTGGCGGTGGAAGGTGCGGTAGCCCGAGACCACGTCCGCGGCCTCGTGGACCGCCCGGACGCCGGCATCCTCGGCGAGGTGGCGGAAGCCGCGCCGCACAACCGGGTGGTCGTCGACGATCAGCACCGCGTCGAGGACGCGCGGACCGTCCCGCCCCGCCGGGCGGTCGGCCGAGGCCCGGGTGGCGGTCACGGCGCTCCCTCGAGAACCGGGTGCGGCGCGGCGAGGCGCGCCAGCGCGGCCGCATGGTCGGCCCCCTGCATCCGGGCGTTGTAGTAGTGCTGGCACATCTCACCGTAGAGGCTCTTGCGGCGGCCGCGCCCCGCCGCGACGCCGCCGAGACCGTCGAGGATCGCGCCGTAGCCCTCGCCGGTGCCGGCCTCGGCCAGCATCTGGCCGAGCTGGACGGTGCGGTTGGCGATCATGCGCGGGTCCTCGATGAAGCCGTCGCGGGCCCCTGCCAGCGCCGTCGCCATCGCGCGCACGCGGGGATCGTCGGCCGGCAGGGCCTTCCCGGCCTCGCGGCCGGCGAGCCAGCGGGCCGGGTCGGTCCCGTCGGTCGGCGCGAGCCAGGCCGGCAGGGTGCCCTCGGCGGTGGTGGCAACCACCGCGCCGGCCTCGTCCGCGCGCTCGTCCGACCCGCGGTCGCAGGCGCTGAGGGCCAGCAGGACCAGGCAGGACGCGATCCGGACGCGGCCGGCACCGCTCATCGCGCGGGTTCCCCGACGGCCAGGACCGTGCGCGGGCCCTCCGCCACCTTGATGCGCGCCGTCTCGCGCCACGTGGCGAGATCGATCACCGAGACGTCGTCCGAGAACCAGTTCGCCACGTAGGCAAGCGGACCGGCCACCGCGATGCCCTCCGGATAGGGCCCGACCGCCACGGTGGCGACGATCTCGAGCCTGGCCGCGTCGATCACCGTCACGGCGGCGGCGTGCTGGTTGGTGACCAGGATGCGGCTGCCGTCCCCGGTGACGGCGACGCCGTAGGGCATCCGGCCGGCCGGAACCGTGGCGCGGGCCCGCAAGGTCGCCGTGTCGATCACCGTGAGATCGCCGCTGCGCACGTTGGCGACGTAGAGGCTCGCCTCGTCCGGCGCGAGCGCCAGGGCGAAGGGCGCCTCGCCGGTCGGGACGACGGCCACGCGGGCCATCGTCCCGATGTCGATCACGCTGATCTGACGGCTCTCACGGTCGGCGACGTAGAGGCGCCCGCGCCGGTCGAGGACGAGATGGGCCGGGTCTCGGCCCACCGCGGCGGCGCCCTCGACGGCGCCGGTCGCCGCGGAGATCTTCAGGACGCGGTCGCCCGACCAGTCGCCGACGAACAGGCGCGCGCCGTCCGGGCTCGCCGCGAGGCCGAAGGCCTGCCCGGGGACGGGCAGGCTGCGGGGCGGCTCGCCGGGCGCGACGACNTCGCCCGCCGCGGACGCGGCGCCGGTCCCGGCGCCGGTCCCGGCGGCGGTCACGGCGGTGGTCCCGGCCGCGGTCGCGACCGCGAGCGTCGCGATCAGCCGGAAGGCGCGCATGCGGGGCCTCAATGGGTTGTCCGGCCCTCGACGGCCGCCTTCAGGCCCTTGAGCCCGTCCGCGAAGTAGCGGTTCATCGCCGTCCGCCCGGCCTCGTCGCTGAGGTTCTCCGGCGGCTCGTTGCCGGTGTCGCCCCGGTAGAAGCGGCCGATCCACGACACCTTGGAGCCGGTCCCGTCCGGGGTCACGGTGAGCGTCGCCGAGTAGGACGAGACCGGGAGCGCCTTCAGGTCCGGGTCGGACATCCGGTACGAGTAGGTCCGGCCGTCGGCCAGCCACTCGTCCAGCCCCTCGACCAGGGTGCCGCCGGCCTTGAGGGTCACCCGGCGGGTGGTGCCCTCGACGTTGCCGCCGCTGGCCTCGGCCTTGGCCACGTCGGGGTGCCAGCGCGCGATGCCGCCGAAATCGCCCACCACTGTCCAGACCGCCTCCGGGGGCGCCTGGATGGTGATCGACTGGTCGATCTTCTGCGGCGTCGGCCCGTGGGCCAGCGCCGCGCCGGCGAGGCCGACGACGGCGAGGGCCGGGGCGAGGGCCGGAAAGAGGGCGAGGGGCATCCGCATGGTCAGGTCCTGATCGCTCCGGTTGGAGCAGGGGTTGGAGCAGGGATTGGAGCAGAGTGGCCCGCGCGCCCGCGGAGCGCGCGAAGGGCGCGGGCGAGGGGCCCCGCCAAGAGGGCCAGGAGCGTCAGAGCCAGGGCCGCCGCCAGGAGGGCGGGCCGCGGGTCGAGGCGGCCGGGCAGCGGGCGCGGCGTCGCCGCGGCGCGCAGAGGGGCGGCGAGACCGCCCGGGCCGTCGAGATGGACGTAGCCGAGGCCGGTCTCGGCGGCGAGGCGCTTCAGGTAGGGCTCGCGGACCGACGAGAGGTGCTCGGTGCCGTGGGCGGCCTGGGCCCCGAAGGGGGCATTGCGCGGGTTGTAGCCCTCGCGGGATTCCGCGTCGGCCGGGGGCGGCCCGGAGCGGTTCTCCTGCTGGACGTCGCTCTCGCCGAGGAAACCCGTCTCGCGCCCGCGATCGTCGAAGCGCGGGATCGGCGACAGGCCGTAGCCGCCCGCGCCGACGATCAGCCCGCGCACCGCGCCGGGCCTGCCGTCGAAGGTCGGGCCGCCGGAGGCGGGCAGGGGCGGCGTCTCCTGGCCGTCGGTGAGGAACAGGAGGTCGGCGTCGATCTCCCTCGCCATGGCGATCGACCGGAACAGGCCGGCCGCGATGCGGCTGTCCCCCTCCCAGGCCATGCGCGGGTCGAGGGCCGCGATGGCGCCGTCCAGCGGCGCGAAGTCGGCGCAGACCTCGACCGGCGTGAACAGCAGGAACGGCCGCCGGTCGGTGAACAGGCCGAGCGCCACCCGCGAGCCGCAGGGGAGGTCGGGCAGTAGCGCCCGCAGCGCCGCCTTGACGGTCTCGAGCCGGCTCATCGACCCGCCGGCGGCGGGATAGTCGCGCACCGCCATGCTGCCGGTGATGTCGACCACCGCCAGCACCGACACGCCGGTGCGGGTAACCGGGATCGGCGGCGCGACCAGGGCCGCCAGCGTCAGCGCGAGGGCGGCCGCCAGGGCGCGGAACCGCCCGTCGCGCAGGTTGCGGGCGACGAGGGTGGGCAGGACCGAGGGCCGAACGGGGGGAAGGACGCGCCGCGGGCTCACGGGCCGCCCCGCGGCTGGCCGGGGATGTCGGTCCAGATCTTCTTCGGCTCGGCGCGGAGCTCGTCCCCGGTCTTGCGGTCGAATTCCGGGTAGTCGCGCACGAGGCGCGAGGCGACGTCGAGGTTGTACTTGGCGTCCCAGAACTCGGGCCGGGCCTGGAGGGCGCGGCGGTAATCCTGCCGCGCCAGCGTCACCTGGGGCGCGGCCTTGTCGAGGTCGCCCCGGCCGATCAGCGCGAAGGCCTGCCGCATCCGCGCGTTGCCGATGACGTACCGCGCCCGGGCCGCCTCCCGCACCGCGCCGGCTCGGTCGAGGGCGTCGAGGAGGGGTTCTGTCTCGCCCAGACGGTCCCGGGCGGCGAGGAAGCCGATCCGCGCCGCCAGGAGGGCCGGCCGCGCGTCCGGCTCGACCGGCCGGTCGCGGCCCCAGGCAGGGTGAGGTCGTCGCGCACGGTCTCGTCGCAGCCGATCAGGCCGAACCCGTCGCTGATCCGGGTCGCCGAGACGGCCAGAGCCCGGCAGAGATCGCCCGTGAGGCGCGCCCGGTCGGCCGTGCCGCGGAAGCCCATCGAGGCCGAGAGATCGACGAGGACCCAGGTCTCGACCGCGGTCCGCGCCTCGAAGCGGCGGACATGCACGCCCTCGAACGGGTCCCGCAGCGTCGCGCGCAGGTCGATGCGGCGCGCGTCCGGCAATTGCAGGAACGGCACCTGATCGCGGAACGGGCCGGAGCCGCCGGCGTCGCGCCCCCGGTGGAGGCCGGCCCGGCTGCCGCGCGGCCGCCAGCGCGGCAGGTAGACGATGTCGGCCGTGCGCGGGTCGCTCACGGCGCCGGCACCGTCTCGAACGCGGCCCGGCACAGGGCGGGCACGATCGCGCCGCGCTGCAATTCGTGGACGGGCTCGAGGAAGACGCGGTGGGCCATCACCTCGGTGAAGACCGCCCGCACGTCCTCGGGCACCAGCCAGTCGCGGCCCTCCAGCCACGCCCGCACCCGGGCGGCGCGCACCAGGAAGGCGACGCCGCGCGGCGAGGCGCCGCCCTGCACCAGGGTGGCGGTGTCGAGGCCCGGGAGCCGGATCCCGGCCTCCGCGGGGCGGACCAGCGCGTCCCAGAGGGCGACCACGTAGGCCTCGATCGACGGCTCCGCGCGGACGGCGTGCTGGATCGCGGCCGCGATGCCGCCGATCCGGGCGTGGTCGAGCACGCCCTCCGCGACCGCGCCGACGAGGGCGTCGGTGTCGTGGAAGCGCGGGTCGAAGACCAGGCTCCGGCGCACCGCCGCGTCCCGGGGCGCCTCCAGCCCGATCTCCATCAGGAAGCGGTCGCGGGCCGCGGCCGGGAGTTCGAAGGTCTCCTCGCGCTCGACGCGGTTGCGGTCGGCGAAGACCTGCAGGTTCGGGAACGCGTAGGTGCGGCCGAAGGCCTGGACGCTGCGCTCGGCCATCAGCCGGAGCAGCAGCGCGTGGACCTGCGGCCGCGCCCGGTTGATCTCGTTGAAGAAGAAAACCGAGAGATCCTCGGCCCGGGCCAGGACCGGGCCGGGATCGACCCGCGGGCGGCCGTCGGGGCCGAGATAGGTGTGGTAGATCAGGTCGGTCGGCATCATGTCGACCGTGCCCTCGACGCGCTCGTAGGCGCCGCCCAGCGCCCGGGCCACCGCCCGCAACAGGGTGGTCTTGCCGACGCCGACGTCGCCCTCGAGCATCACGTGGCCGCGGGCGAAGACCGCGATCGTCACGAGGCGGATCGCCCGCTCCTGCCCGACCATCGCCTTGGCGACCTCCGCCTCGAAGCGGGCCGCCGCCGCCCGCCAGTCGGTGAGCATCGTGTCTCCGGGACGGAGGGTGTTCATGAGGCGAGGCCTGCGGTGTCGAGCGGGGCGCCGGAACGGCGGCGCCGGGTAACGATGCGGCGTGTCGGTGCGGCGCGGTGCCGAGCGTCGCTGCGGGCCGGCGCCGCGGCGCGGGCCGGCCCCAGGACGGCCGGATCGATCGGCCGCGTTCAGTTGGCCGCGATCAATTCGAAGAGATCTTGGCGACGTCGTACTCGAACTTGCCGGTCTTCTTGGCGTTCTCGATCCGCTTCCTGTTGCGCTCCTCCATCTGCTTGATGGATTCGGCCTGCTTGCTGACCTCCTTCGGGTCGTGCTTGGGATCGTACTTGGTCCCGGCGACCTTCTCGGGGAAGCCGGGCTTCGGCTGCCAGCAATTGCCCGGCGCCTTGCAGGTCTGCCCGTCATAGGCGAGCGCCGGCACCGCGAAGGCCGCCCCCGCGATCAGCATCGCCGCCGTGATCACTGTGCGCATCGTTGATTCCTCCGTCTCTTCCTTCGGGCGGCCGGTCGGGCCGCTGGTTCGCCCCGTCTCCCGCGGGGCGCGACTTGCCGAGAACGTCTAGTCCAGCGGCTTGCACTGGCCGGGCACGTCCTTGGCGAAGGTCTCGCCCTCCTTGAAGGGCTTGTAAGTCTTCTTCTGCTCGTCGGTGAGCCACTCGGCATCCTTCACCGGCCCCGTGTAGAGATGCCGGATCCAGGCGATGACCTGCAGCATCTCGTCGGGATTGAGATCCTCGTTGTGCGGGCCCATCATGCCGTTGGCGCCGCCCCAGAGCGTCGAGAACAGGCCGACATCGGTCGTGTTCGCCGGGTAGGTCCAGTAATCGTCGTTGAGGCCGGGCCCGACCTTGCCCTCGCCGAGATGGCCGTGGCAGCCGGAGCACGAGGTCAGGAACAGGCTCTCGCCGTTCCGCAGGCAGGACTTGTCGTCGATGTAGAGATTCTTGCCGGTCTGGAAGAAGGTCTTGACCGCTTGCGTGTCCCGCCCGCCCGGCTTGCCCTCGGCCGTGTCCATCGCCTCGCCGGTGATGGTGTTGCGGAAGACGATGCCGGTCTGCGGGCCGGACTGGGGCTGGGCGCGGGCCGCGACGGGCATCGCCGCGGCGAGGGTGAGAAGGGCGACGCGGGCCGAACGTACGATGAGCATCTGTTGAGCGGGTCCTGATGTCCTGATCGATGGCCCGGGCGCGCCGGGCCGGTCTCGGGTGGGGCGGCCTCAGTTGGAGGCGACGACCGGCACCCCGTCCTGCTTGAGGATCGCCGCGATCGCCGGCCGGGCCTTCTCGATCCCGGCGTCGAGGGCCTTGCGCAGGGCCTCGTCGTCCTTGCGCACGCCCATCGACTGGTCGAAGACCTGCGCGACCTTGCGGCCGTCGCTGCCGACCGTGTCGGCCGGGACCAGCGTCATGCGCAGCGGCGTCGGGGACTCCTTGACGTAGCGGGCCACGTCCGGGCCGAAGGCGACGCCGACATCGGCCTTGTCGTTGGCGACCTCGCTGACGATGCGGGCCGGGTCGATCTGGGTGTACTGGTTGCGCGGTGAGCGGAAGTTCACCAGCGAGTAGAGGTAGGCCATGTCCTCCTCGTAGCGGCCGATATCCTTGAGCATCGCCTCGCCGGGTGAGCCGAACGGCACCACCATGTGGTCGAGAGTCTTGAGCCGCGGGTCGGACCAGGACTTCACGTCGAGATCCTTGTCGGCGCGGGTGATGAAGACGTAGCCGCTCCGGTAGTACGGCTTGGTGGTCAGCACCCGCGGGTCGTCGCTGTCGAGGCCGACGACCACGTCGCAGGTCCGCTTCTCCAGAGCGTCGCGGACGAGGTAGATCGCGGGCTTCGGGAGCCAGACGAAGACGGGCTTCTTGCCCATCGCCTCGGCGACGGCGGCGGCGACGCGGTTCTCGAGCCCGGAACCGTCCTTCATCGAGAGCGGCGGCTGCTTCTCGGAGGCGCAGATGCGCAGGGTCGCGGGGTCGGCCGGCGGGGCGGCCGGGGCCTTGCCGGGATCCGACTGGATGGCCTGGGCCTCGGATTCCTGGGCCGTCGCCGGCCCGGCGGCCAGGGCGGCGAGCGTCAGGACGGCGGCGAGGCGGGCCGCCAGGATGCGGGCGCGCGGGCGCGGCATGGACGTTGATCCCTGTTGTCGGAGCGTTTCTTGATGGCGTGTCCGGAGGGACGGGCGGGACGCCGGAGGGCCCCGCCCGTCGGGATCCGATCCCGAAGCCCCGCCGGCCGAGGGGCCGACGGGATGCCGGCGGCCGTCACTTGGCCGCCGTCACTTGGCCGCCGTCACTTGGCGGCGTGCTGCGCGTACTCGCCGACGTTCGGGTCGTCGTACGGGCCCTTGCCGTCCAGCGAGAACACCATCACGCCGCCGCCCATCTGGGTGTAGTTGGCGAGCTTCTTGAAGGCGCCCACCGCGCCGAGGCCGGCGGTCGGGTCGGCGAGGTCGAACACCAGGCCCACGCCCGGCCAGCCGCCGACGCCGTAGTAGATGGCGACGTACTGCGTGCCCTTGTGGGTGTAGGTGATCGGGTAGCCGATGGCGCCCGACGGCAGCTTGAACTTCCAGAGGAGGTCGCCGTTGTCGGAGTCGCGCGCCTTGATGAAGCCGTCCAGCGTCCCGTAGAGGACGAGGTCGCCGGCGGTGGCGGTGGTGCCGCCCCAGACCGCGAAGCGCTCCATCTTCTCCCAGTTGAACTTGCCGGTGATGGCGTTGTAGCTCTTGATCTGGCCGAGGCCCTCGTAGTTCTGCCGGTCACCCTTCGGACCCGGATACATGTTCAGCGTCGCACCGACGAAGAACTGACCCGCCCGGTAAGGCAGCATGAAGGGCTCCCAATCCATGCAGATGTGGTTGATGCCCATGTAGAAGGCTTGCCGCTTCGGATCGTAGGAATCGTGGCCCTGGTTGTGGTAGCCCATCGCCGAGGGACAGATGTCCTTGGCGAGGTGGTCCATCCGGGTGCCGTATTCCGGATCGCGCACCGGCGTGCCGGTCTTCAGGTCCACCGACTTGAACACGTTGACGGTGTCGTCGATCTTGTTGGCCGAGACCAGCGTGCCGTCCGTCCGGTCGAGGGTGTAGACGATGCCGTTGCGGTCCGGGTGGGTGAGGAGCTTCCTCATCTTCCCGTCCTTGTCCTTCTGGTCGGACAGCATCATCACGTTGACGCCGGCATAGTCCCACTCGTCGTGGGGGGTCTTCTGGTAGCCGAACTTCGCCTCGCCGGTGTCGGCGTCGCGGCCGAAGATCGTCATCGTCCACTTGTTGTCGCCGGGACGCATGGTCTCGTTCCACGGCGCCGGGTTGCCGGTGCCGAAGTAGATCAGGTTGGTGCCCGGATCGTAGGCGTACCAGCCCCAGTTGGTGCCGCCGCCGATCTTCCAGGCGTCGCCCTCCCATGTGGAGGTGCCGAGGCCCTTCTGGCCGTAATGGGCGTTGTGGATGTTGAAGTCCTTGGCGAGAAGCAGGTCCTCGTCCGGGCCGGTGGCGTAGGCGCGCCAGACCTGCGCGCCGGTCTTGACGTCGTAGGCGGTCAGGTAGCCGCGCACGCCGAGCTCGGCGCCCGAGGAGCCGATGATCACCTTGTCCTTCACCACGTAGGGGGCGATCGTGAGGGTCGAGCCGACCTTGATGTCGGAGTTCTCGACCTTCCACACCGTCTCGCCGGTCTGGGCGTTGAGGGCGGCGACGTTGCCGTCGAGCTGGGTCTTGAGGATCAGCGCCGGGGTCTTGCCGTCGCCGGGCCAGTAGGCGAGGCCGCGGTTGACGAGGTCGCAGCAGGCCACCGAGCGCGCGGCCGGGTTCTGCTTGGGCTTGTCCTGCCACAGGATCTTGCCCGGATCGTCGAGGCCGAGGGCGAAGGTGTTGTTGGGGAACGAGGTGTGGATGTACATCACGCCGTCGACGACGAGCGGCGCGCCCTCGTGGCCGTTGAGCAGGCCGGTCGAGAACGTCCACGCCGGCTTGAGCTGCTTGACGTTGCTCTTGTTGATCTGCGTCAGGTCGCTGTAATTGTTCGAGTCGTAGTTCTTACCGGGCATCACCCAGTTCTCGTCGCTCTTCGATTTCTCGACGAGCTTGTCGTTGGCCTGGGCCGCGCCCGCCAGGGCGACCGGCGCGAGCGCCATGATCGCCAATGCCGAGACGGAATTCCGGAGCCTGATCATCCTGCGTCTCCTCGCCGGACTGCCACGCCGTTTGGCCTCGCAGTCATCGTGGTGTTCATTCGATGGCGACACGATCTTCAACGACAAACCCGCTTCCTGCACCGCGATGTTCCGGATTTCTCCAGTATTCATCAAGCTTATGAAAGACTTATTRTCGTTGTGCGCCACTCGATTATTCGCACGGCTTGTAATGCGTGTCTTTGCAAAACGAAACATTTCTTTTCGGGAAGATCCGGCAATACGGCATCGGATATCTGGTAAGATCAGGCGGGTCTTGACCGAAGGCGGATGTCCATCCCAGACAAGCAGGAACGACAGGCGGGCGAGCGGGCACGGGGCCGCCCACCGACCCGCCCCGGGAGGACGCGATGGGTCATGTCACGGGCGGCGCGGCCCGCTCTCTGGCGCTGGCCGCCTGCCTCGTGACGGCGGCTCCGGCGGGCGAGACCGGCGGAGGACGGCGCCTCGCCGCGCTCTACCTGCAGGACGGGCGGCGCGAGCTGACCGGGGCGGATCTGGAGCGCTTCCCCGGCGCCGGCGTGCTGTGGTGCCGCCGCCCGGACGGAATCCCCCAGAAGGCGGCCGCCGCCTGGCTGATCGGGAATCCTTCCCTCGTGCTGATGAACGCGCACAATTTCCGCAATCGCCAGCTGGAAGTCACCCGCACCGTCGCCGACTGCTACTTCCAGATCGCCGGCCGGAACTACGCCTTCGCGCCCGACGTCCTGGAACTCGGCGTCGAGCCGGAGGCGCGGCGGCTGCACATCACCGACGACTGGGCGCTGCTGCGCCTCGCCGAGCCGGCCGCGGCGCGGCCGCAGCCGATCCCGGACCCGCCGACCCTTCCGACCGGCGACCTGACGCTCCCGGTGACGATGGTCTCGCCGGCCGGGCACGAGAATTATCGGGGGCAGAGCAGCCGGGAAGCCTGCGCCGTCCGTCGGATCGATCCGCCGAGCGAGGGCGCGATCCGCCGCGCCCGCCACGATTGCAACGACGGCTACGGCGGATCGGGCTCGGGCCTGTTCGACGCGGAGGGCCGTCTCATCGCGATGCAGAGCGCGTCGCTCTCGATGAACCAGCGCCACGCCTTCGACATCGAGTTCCACTACGGCTCGGCCCTGCTGATCGAGGGTCGGCTCCGCGAGGCCCTCGAGGCTCAGGCCCGCGAGACCCGGGACCGCTAGTGCGGGCGCCCGCCGCGTTTCCGCGGGGATCCCGGTAAGCCCCCGGTAAGCAAGGCGGCGATTTCCGCCCCGGTGCCGGGGGAAGTTCTCGACGGCGATGCGGCGGGACGCCAAAACTTAACGTTGAGCCTCGAATCTGGTCCCGCGAGGGAGCCGGTATGCCCGCTGTCGGAACGTTCAGGGTCTGCGAGCCGGGAAGACCGCCGCTCGCGGAGGCCGTAATCGAGGGCGTGGCCGAGGCGGTCGCGCTGCCATCCGTGCTCGTCACGATGCTGGGCAGCCTGATCGAGGCCTGGCCCCGGCAGATCTACACACAACCCCTGGTGACCACGCGCTTCCTCGGCCAGCGGACCACCTACGTCTGCGATCCCGGCCATATCCGCAGCCTGATGGTCGACCAGGCCGACGCGCTGGAGCGGGAGCCGTTCATGCTGCGGGCGCTGGCCCCGGCCCTGGGCTCGGGGGTCCTCACCGCGGACGGAGCCCACTGGCGGCGGCAGCGCAGGACCGCGGTCCCGATGTTCCGCCCGGACCGGGTCCGGAGCTTCGTGCCGGCCATGGCCCGGGCCGCCGCGGCGACGCGGGCGCGCTGGCGCGACGCCGATCCGGCCGGGACCGAGCGGGACATCCTGCGCGAGATGATGCGCACCACCTTCGACGTCATCGTCGCCACGATGGTGTCAGGCGATCCCCATCTGGCGGTCGAGCCCTTCGGGGCCGCGATGGACGCCTATCTCGGCCAGACCAGCTGGAAGATCGCCCTGGAGATGCTGCGGGCCCCGGCCTGGGTCCCGCATCCGGGAGCCCGGGCCGGGGCGGAGGCGGTGCGCTACCTGCGCGGCGAGGTCGCCCGCACGATCGCGCGCCGCCGGGCGCGCGGCGAGCCCGGCTCCGACCTCCTCGGCCTCCTGCTGCAGGCGCGGGATCCGGAGACCGGCGAGCCGCTCCCCGAGGCGAGCCTCATTGACAACCTGCTGACCTTCGTGTCCGCCGGCCACGAGACCACGGCCCTGGCGCTGGCCTGGACCTTCCGGGTCCTGGCCGAGCACCCGGAGGTGGAGCGGCGCGTCGTCGCCGAGATGGCGCAGCTCGGCGCCGATCCGGCCGCCGATCCCGAGGCCGCGGATCGGCTGCCCTACACCCGCCAGGTGCTCCTCGAGGTGATGCGCCTCTACCCGCCGGCGCCGCTGATCGTGCGGCGGACGCGGGCGCCGGTGCGGCTCGGGGACACGGTCGTGCCGGCCGGTCAGTCGGTCCACGTGCCGGTCTACGCCCTGCACCGGCACGCGCTGCTCTGGGACAAGCCGGAGGTGTTCGACCCGGATCGCTTCGCGCCGGAGCGGGCCGCCGCGCGCGACCGCTACGCCTACCTGCCCTTCGGTGCCGGCCCGCGGGTCTGCATCGGCATGAGCCTCGCCCTGACCGAGTGCCTCGTCATCCTGGCGACGCTGCTGCCCGCCTTCCGCCTCCGGCCGGTGACGGCCGAGATGCCGCCGGCGCAGTTCCGCGTGACGCTGCGGCCCAAGGGCGGCCTGACGATGAGGGTCGCGCCCCGCCATGGGGCCAGCCATGTCGCCTGAGATGCCCGCGGGCGCGCCCGGCGCGGTCGAGCCGGCCGCGCGGCGCGGGACCTGGCCGGGCCGCCGGGCGGGATCGCTGCTCGGCCGTCTCTTCGGTCCCGACGCCGACGACGCGCTGCCGAACCGCTACCGCCTGCAGGTGCGCGCGGGGCTCCTCGACGAGACGCTGAAGCTCGCCACCTACTCGGCGGTGACGCACCTGATCATCGCGCTGGCCGTCGCGTACTTCTTCTGGGGTTCGGCCTCGCACACCTACCTCCTCGGCCTGCTCACCGTGGTCGCGACGCTGATCACGGCGGCGACCTACGCGACCTACCTCTACTGGCGCACCCACGGCGACACCGCCTCGGCCCTCACCGTCCGCTGGGGCTGCCGGATCTCCGCCGGCTTGGCCTTCGCCCTGGGCCTCGCCTGGGCGACCATGCCGGTCGTGCTGTTCGCCCCGTCCGGCGGCGACGCGCGGCTGCTCGTCGTCGCCATCATGGCCGGCCTGATCTCGGACGCCTACGTGGTCGGCCCGCTCCTGTCGGTCTCGTACCTGTTCGCGGTCCCGGTCATCGTCGGCAGCTTCGTCGGGCTGGCCCGGTCCGGGGAGCCGGTCGCGCTCAGCATCGGCCTCCTGCTCGTCGTCTACGCGATCTTCGTGGTGACGAGCGTGAGCCGCATGAGCCGCCTGTCGCGCCAGCGCATCCTCGACCGCGTGCGGGTCGAGGACCAGAACGAGACGATCGGCCTGCTGCTCAACGCCTTCGAAGCGAATGCCAGCGACTGGCTGTGGGAGACGGACGAGACCGGGCGGTTCCAGCACGTCTCCACCCGGATGGCGGATGTGCTGGCCCGCCCGGTGGAGACGCTCCAGCGCGCCTCGTTCCCGGCGCTGCTCGCCGGCCGGGCGGAGCCGCGCCCCGAGGCCGATCAGAGCGCCGACCTCCTGGACCGTCTCCGGCGGGGCGGCGCGTTCCACCAGCACCTGATCGCCGTCGACACGCCGGCCGGCCGGCGCTGGCTCCGGCTGAGCGGCAAGCCCTTCCTCGATCAGAAGGGGCGCTTCGCGGGGTTCCGGGGAGTCGGCTCCGACGTGACGGAGGCCCGCCGGGCGGAGGCGCACATCGCCTATCTGGCCACCCGGGACCCGATGACCGGCCTGTCGAACCGGGTCATGTTCCACGAGGTCGCGTCCGAGGCCTGCGCGGCGGCCGCGCAGACCTCGCCGCAGGCCTCGGACGCGACGGTCAGCCTGCTCTACCTCGACCTCGACGGCTTCAAGACCGTCAACGACAGCATCGGCCACGCCGCGGGCGACGCCCTGCTTGGGCAGGTCGCCGATCGCCTGCGCGCCCTGCTCCCGGCCGACGCGCAGGCGTTCCGCCTCGGGGGCGACGAGTTCGCGATCCTGCAGCGCGGCCGGGACGGCGCGGCCGCGCAGCGCCTGGCCGAGGCCACGATCGGCGCCCTGCGCGAGCCCTACCTCATCGACGGTGTCCGGGCGGAGATCGGCGTCAGCATCGGGATCGCCGGCGCCCCCGCGGACGCGACCGTGCCCGAGGACCTGCTCCGGAAGGCGGATCTCGCGCTCTACAGCGCCAAGCAGGGCGGCAAGGGGCGCTGGCGGGGCTTCGTCCGCGACCTGGAAGTGCGCGTCCAGCGCCGGCACGAACTCGACGAAGCGATGCGCCGGGCCCTCGCCGACGGCGAGATGGCGCTGCACTACCAGCCGCTGGTCAGCCTGCAGGACGGCCAGGTCGTGGGCTGCGAGGCGCTGCTGCGCTGGGCCCGGCCGGGCCTCGGTCCCGTCTCCCCCGCCGAGCTGATCCCGATCGCCGAGGGAACGGGCTTCATCGTCACGATCGGGCGCTGGGCCCTGCGGCGGGCCTGCGCGGAGGCGGTGACCTGGCCCGCCAGCCTGCGCGTCGCCGTCAACGTCTCGTCGGTCCATTTCCGCCGGCCCGACTTCTTCGCCGACGTCGCGGCGGTGCTGACCGAGACCGGCCTCGCGGCGAACCGCCTCGAGATCGAGATCACCGAGTCGATCTTCCTGGCCAACACGCCGCACGTGCTGGACAATCTCCACTCCCTGCGGGCGCTCGGGGTGCGGATCGCCCTCGACGATTTCGGGACGGGCTACTCCTCGCTGAGCTACCTGACGCAGTTCCCGGTCGACAAGATCAAGATCGACCGGGCCTTCGTGCGCGACCTGAGCAGCCGCCCCGAATGCCTGACGGTGATCGAGGCGATCATGGTCATCGCCCGCGACCTGCGCATCGACGTCACCGTGGAGGGCGTCGAGACCGAGCAGCAGGCCGACCTCCTCCGGCTGCGACGCTGCAACAGCGCGCAGGGCTTCCTGTACAGCCCGGCGCGGCCGCCCGAGGAGATCCCCGGCCTGATCGCGCGCCTGCCCCGCGCGGCGCTCCCGACGGAGCGGGCCGTCCGCGCGGTCGCCTGAGGGCGGACGAGCCCGGATCCGGGTTGCCACGCGGGTGGGTACGGCTCTAGCGGGGGACCACCACGCGGAACCGGGACACAGGTGCGCCATGCCCAAGGTCGTCATCAGCGAGTTCATGGACGAGGCCGCGATCGCGGCCGAGCTCGCCGGCCTCGACGTGCAGTACGACCCGGGCCTCGTCGACCGGCCCGAGGCGCTCGCCGCCGCCGTGGCGCGGGCCGACGCCCTGATCGTGCGCAACCGCACCCAGGTCCGCGGCGCCCTGCTCGACGCCGCCCGCGACCTCAAGGTCGTCGGCCGCCTCGGCGTCGGCCTCGACAACATCGACGTCCTGGCCTGCCGGGCGCGCGGCATCGCGGTCTACCCGGCCACCGGCGCCAACGACGGCGCGGTCGCCGAGTACGTCGTCGCCACCGCGCTGCTGCTCCTGCGCGGCGCCTACGGGGCGAGCGCCGCCGTCGCGGCCGGCACGTGGCCGCGCAACGCGCTCATGGGCCGCGAGATCGCCGGCAAGCGCCTCGGCCTCGTGGGCTTCGGCTCGATCGCCCGCGAGACCGCCCGGAGGGCGGCGGCGCTCGGCATGGCGGTCGCCGCCCACGACCCCTTCGTCGCCGCCGATGACCCGGCCTGGAGCCCGGCCTACGGCCCCGTGCAGCGGGAGGCGCTCGACGCCCTGATCGCCGAGAGCGACGTGCTCTCGCTGCACGTGCCGCTCACCGACCGGACCCGCGGCCTGATCGCGCGCCTGCCCCGCGCGGCGCTCCCGACGGAGCGGGCCGTCCGCGCGGTCGCCTGAGGGCGGACGAGCCCGGATCCGGGTTGCCACGCGGGTGGGTACGGCTCTAGCGGGGGACCACCACGCGGAACCGGGACACAGGTGCGCCATGCCCAAGGTCGTCATCAGCGAGTTCATGGACGAGGCCGCGATCGCGGCCGAGCTCGCCGGCCTCGACGTGCAGTACGACCCGGGCCTCGTCGACCGGCCCGAGGCGCTCGCCGCCGCGGCTCGATCGCCCGCGAGACCGCCCGGAGGGCGGCGGCGCTCGGCATGGCGGTCGCCGCCCACGACCCCTTCGTCGCCGCCGATGACCCGGCCTGGAGCCCGGCCTACGGCCCCGTGCAGCGGGAGGCGCTCGACGCCCTGATCGCCGAGAGCGACGTGCTCTCGCTGCACGTGCCGCTCACCGACCGGACCCGCGGCCTGATCGACGCGGCGGCGCTGGCCCGGATGCCCCGCGGGGCGATCCTGATCAACGCGGCCCGGGGCGGGGTGGTGGACGAGGCGGCGGTGGCGGCGTCCCTTCGGTCCGGCCATCTCGGCGGCGCGGCGCTGGACGTGTTCGACCGCGAGCCCCTCGACGCGGCCGCCGGCGCCGTCCTCGCAGACGTCCCGAACCTGATCCTGACGCCGCACATCGCCGGGGTGACTCAGGAATCGAACGTGCGCGTCTCCGCCGTCACCGCGGCGGCCGTGCGCCGCCACCTCACGGAGCGCTGAGCCGATGCAGAACCTCACTCTGTCGGAGGCGGAGGCCCTCGCCGAGGCGGCCCTGATCCGCTGCGGCACGGCCGAGGCCGCGGCGCGGAGCGTCGCCCGGGCCCTGGTCGACGCCGAGGCGGACGGGCTCAAGGGCCACGGCCTGTCGCGGGTCGCGCCCTACGCCGCGCAGGTGCGCGCCGGGAAGGTCGTGGGCGACGCGGTCCCGCGGGCGTCGCGCCCGCGGCCGGGCCTGCTCGCGATCGACGCCGCCCACGGCTTCGCCTACCCGGCGATCGATCTCGCCCTGGAGGCGCTGCCCGGCCTCGCCAGCCAGCAGGGCGTGGCGGCGGCCGGAATCCGCCGCTCGCACCATTGCGGTGCCGCGGGACGACCCGTGGAGCGCCTGGCCGAGCAGGGCTGCGTCGCGCTGCTCTTCGCCAACACGCCCGCCGCGATGGCGCCGTGGGGCGGGCGGCAGGCGGTGTTCGGCACCAACCCGCTGGCCTTCGCCTGCCCGCTGCCGGGCCGCGCGCCGATCGTGGTCGACCTCGCGCTGTCGAAGGTGGCCCGCGCCAACATCGTCGGGGCGGCCAAGCGCGGCGAGCCGATCCCGGAGGGCTGGGCCCTCGACGCCGAGGGGCGCCCGACCACGGATGCCGGGGCCGCCCTCGACGGCACCATGGTGCCGCTGGGCGACGCCAAGGGTACGGCCCTCGCCCTGATGGTGGAGCTGCTCGCCGCCGGGCTCGTCGGCGCACGCTTCGCCGGCGAGGCCTCCTCGTTCCTCGACGCCGCGGGCGACCCGCCGGGCACCGGGCAGCTGATCCTCGTCCTCGACGCGGCGGCGCTCAGCCCGGACGCGCCGGAGCGCTTCGCGGCGCTGGCCGACGCGATCGAGAGGCAGGAGGGCGCCCGGCTCCCGGGCAGCCGCCGCCTCGGTCTGCGCCGCCGGGCCGCCGCGGCGGGCCTGGACCTGCCGGACGCCCTCGTCGCCGAGATCAGGGCGCTGTGACGCGGATCGGCTGTGCGGGAGAAAAACCCGTGATTGCTCCCGTCGGCAGGGCGACGTAAGCGAGAGGAGGGAGAGGTGCTGGACACAACCTTCGACGCTCTACCCACGGATGGGGCTCTGCGTCGTCACGCGATGGAACGGTCAGGCGAAGGGCAGGCAGGTTCGAGGCGCACCGGCACGGTCGGCTTCCGCCCGCTCTACCGGCAGGTCTACGACACGCTTCTGAAGCGCCTCGCCGACGCCGTCTGGCAGCCCGGACAGATCCTGCCGAGCGAGGGGCAGCTCGCCGCCGAGCTGGGCGTCAGCCAGGGGACGGTGCGCAAGGCTCTCGACGCGCTCACCGCCGACAGCCTGCTGGTGCGCCGCCAGGGCCGCGGGACCTTCGTGGCCGATCACGACGACAAGCAGAGCGTCTTCCGCTTCCTGAAGCTGCGGCCGGACGGCGACGGCACCGGCATGCCGACGAGCCGGGTCACGGGGATCGCGGAGGCGGCCGCCAGCGCCGACGAGCGCGGGCGCCTCGACCTCGTGCGGTCCGCCCGCGTGGTCCGGATCGAGCGCGTGCGCGCCGTCGACGCGAAGCTGTGCGTGGTCGAGACGATCAGCGTGGCCGCCGGCCTGTTCCCGGGCATCGCCCAGATCGAGCTACCGAACACCCTCTACAGCCTCTACGCCACCCGCTACGGCATCACGATCGCCACCGCCAACGAGCGCCTGAAGGCCGTGGCGCTCGGGCCCCGCGAGGCGGAGCTGCTCCAGGTGCCCGCCGGAACCCCGGCCCTCGAGATCGACCGCGTCGCCATCGATCTCGAGGAGCGGCCGGTCGAGTGGCGCCTCTCGACCTGCCTGACGCAGGACATCCACTACCTCTCGGTCCTTCGCTGACCGGGATCCCCTCCGAAGCGTCGCCCCGCAATCGCGTGCGGGGCGCGCCGAACCGGACCTCCGCTGCGACAGCCTGAATGGGGAGCACGCGATGACCGATCGCGGAAGACGGGATTTCATGCGGCTGACCGCGCTCGGCGCGCTCGCCGCCGTCGGAGGCGTGCCGCGCGCACGGGCGGGCGACACCGCGACGCTGCCCTTCGGCAACGGCGAGCGGCCGCTCGTGGCCTATCCGGGCAAGCGGCCGCTCCTGCAGATGACCGCGCGCCCGCCGCAGCTGGAGACGCCGTTCTCCGTGTTCGACGAGGGCGCGATCACGCCCAACGACGCGTTCTTCGTCCGCTACCACCTCGCCGACGTCCCGACCGAGATCGACGCCGGAGCCTTCCGCGTCGCGGTGACCGGACAGGTCGAGCGCCCGCTCTCCCTGTCGCTCGCCGACCTCAAAGCGATGCCGCAGACCGAGATCGTCGCGGTCAACCAGTGCTCGGGCAATTCGCGCGGCTTCTTCGAGCCGCGCATCGCCGGCGGCCAACTCGCCAACGGCGCCATGGGCTGCGCCCGCTGGACCGGCGTGCCGCTGAAGCGCGTGCTCGACCAGGCCGGCGTGAAGGCCGGCGCCGTGCAGGTGTCCTTCGAGGGCCTCGACGGGCCGGTCCTGCCCGGGACGCCGGACTTCGCCAAGGCGCTGACCCTCGACCACGCCCGGGACGGCGCGGTGATGCTGGCCTGGGGCATGAACGGGCAGGACCTGCCCTGGCTCAACGGCTACCCGCTCCGCCTCGTGGTGCCGGGCTACTACGGCACCTACTGGGTCAAGCACCTCAACGGCATCGCCGTCCTCGATCACCCCTTCGAGGGCTTCTGGATGAAGACGGCCTACCGCATCCCCGACAATCCCTGCGCCTGCACCGAGCCCGGCAAGGCGCCGGACAAGACCGTCCCGATCGGCCGCTTCAATGTCCGCTCCTTCCTGACCAACCTGACCGACGGCGCGCCGGTGAAGGCCGGGCACGTGCCCCTGCGCGGCATCGCCTTCGACGGCGGCTCCGGCATCAGGGAGGTCGCGGTCTCGACCGACGACGGCAGGACCTGGAGCGCCGCCCGGCTCGGCCCGGATCTCGGCCCCTACGCGTTCCGCACCTGGACCGCGCAGCCCGATCTGGCGCCGGGCGCCCACGCCCTGCGCGTGCGGGCCACGGGCAACGACGGCGCCACCCAGCCGATGGAGCCGCGCTGGAACCCCGCCGGCTACATGCGCAACGTCGTCGAGACGACCCGCGTGCGGGCGGCCTAGAGGAGGATTGACATGTTCGGGATCCGCCTGCTCCGCCCGTCGGGAGTCGCGCTCGCGGCCGCGCTCGCCCCCGCGCTCGCCCCCGCGCCGGTCACAACGGCCGCGCTTGCCGCGCCCGACACCTACGCGCTGCCGGAGCNGGCTCGATCGCCCGCGAGACCGCCCGGAGGGCGGCGGCGCTCGGCATGGCGGTCGCCGCCCACGACCCCTTCGTCGCCGCCGATGACCCGGCCTGGAGCCCGGCCTACGGCCCCGTGCAGCGGGAGGCGCTCGACGCCCTGATCGCCGAGAGCGACGTGCTCTCGCTGCACGTGCCGCTCACCGACCGGACCCGCGGCCTGATCGACGCGGCGGCGCTGGCCCGGATGCCCCGCGGGGCGATCCTGATCAACGCGGCCCGGGGCGGGGTGGTGGACGAGGCGGCGGTGGCGGCGTCCCTGCGGTCCGGCCATCTCGGCGGCGCGGCGCTGGACGTGTTCGACCGCGAGCCCCTCGACGCGGCCGCCGGCGCCGTCCTCGCGGGCGTCCCGAACCTGATCCTGACGCCGCACATCGCCGGGGTGACCCAGGAATCGAACGTGCGCGTCTCCGCCGTCACCGCGGCGGCCGTGCGCCGCCACCTCACGGAGCGCTGAGCGCGGGGATCCGGGCCTCCCGGCCGCCGCGGCTAGCCCGGGGCCGGCGCGGCATCGACCGGGCTGTAGACCGGGGCAACGGCTACCCGCTCCGCCTCGTGGTGCCGGGCTACCGCGGCACCGGCTGGGTCCAGCACCTCGACGCGGTCGCGGTGCTGGACAAGCCCTCCGGCGGCGGCGCGGGCATCGGAGAGGTCGCGGTCTCGACCGACGACGGCGCCACCTGGACTCGGGCCGCGCTCGGCCGAGATCTCGGCCCCTACGCGTTCCGGACCTGGTCGCTCGCGCTCACGCCCGGCGCCCGCGCGATCCGGGTGCGGGCGAGCGCCAACGACGGCAGCACCCAGCCGACGACGTCGCGCTGGACCCCGTCCGGCGACCTGCGCAACGGTGGCGCGACCACTCGGGTGCGGCCGGCGTGAACGCGAGCACGAGGACCAACGGGATGCGGGCGCTCGTGCGCGGCGCGGCGCTCGCGGATCTGACGGCGGGCGCGGCCTCAGCGGCACCGCGGACCGACACGGTTCCCGACCCGACCGCGCAGCTGCGGCCCCCGAAGGACGGCCGCCTGACCGCGGGCTCCGAGGCGGCGCAGGCCTATTGCCAGACCTGGACGACAGCGCCACGCAGCCGCCCGGGCACGGGAATGCCCTCCGGGATGCCGAGGTGTCCAAGATGATCAAGGCCTATCACGCCCCGATCGAGCAGGCCGATGCCGGTGCGGTCGCCGCCTACCTGGCCGGTACGTACTGAGCGGGTCGAGCGACGGCCGGAACGCGCGTTCCGCGCGTCAGCGCAGAGCGAGCGCCTGCGCCGCGTGGGCGGCGACGGACTGCACGGCCGGAAGATCGTAGGCGTAGACGCGGCCGGCCAGGATCGCCAGGGCGAGCGTCCAGAACACCGCACCGCCGACGCGCCGCGCCGTGCGGTCGCCGGCCGTGCTGGCCGGGCAGGCGCGGGCGACGCCGTCGGCGACGGGCTCGCCGAACGGATCGAAGGCCGGCGACTGGTTTTCAGAGGCGCTGCGCATGATCCCGAATGTCGCGCTCGGAACGCCCCTTCGCAATGGACACGTCTTTCGTATTTCGCGGTGCGCGGAGATGCTTGTTCTCCGTCTGCTCTCGGCGACAGGCAGGTTCTTCTCAGAAGGCCGGTTCGACCGCCGGGAGCGCACCATCTTCTTCCCGGCCGGGGCTCGATCCGGCCGGTCCCGGGTCGGCGGGCGCGCGGGAAGCCCGTGCGGTCCCGGGCGGCGCGCGCGCCCTCTCAGGGCCGGCCCGCGCCCGGGAGACCGGTGGTTGCCGGGGGCGGAATCGCCCGGCGCGGCCACCCGGCAGGACGGGTGCGCGTCACCGCGCACGCTCAGAACAGGGAGATCAGCACGATGCCGCCGACCATCAGGGCGGCGCCGATCAGGCGCGGCGGGCCGGCCTTGACGCGCCTCATGCCGAACCAGCCGAAATGGTCCAGCGCCACCGAGGTCAGGAGGTTGGCGGTGATGAGCAGGCCGTTGAACGCCCCGGCCCCGACCTTGTCGACGAAGAGCAGCCCGGCGAACACCGCCACGGCCCCGGTGATCCCGGCGAGCGGCATCCACCAGCGAACGCCCGCGATGTCGTCCCGGGTCGGCAGCGGCGACGGCCGCAGCAGGAACATAAGCGCGAACACGAACACGACCGGGACGAAGGAGACCGTCGCGGCGAGCCAGGGGTTGTCCAGGGCCCCGCGCAGCTGCGCGTTCCAGACCACGCCGATCGCCATCAGGGCGCCGGCCACCAGGATGAACGGGTAGAGCAGCTTGCCCGACATCCCGTTCCCCTCGCCGGGACCATCGCCGCCGTCGCTCTTGCCGCCCGAGCGCGCGATGAAGGTCACGCCCACCGCCATCAGCAGGCCGCCGAGCCAGGGCATCGGCTTGAAGCCCGCGGCCTGCAGGCCGAACAGGCCGAGCGCGTCCATCGCCAGGGAGGTGAGGATGTTGGCGGTGAGCGTCAGGCCGTTGAACGGCCCGGCGCCGACCTTGTCGATGAAGGCGAGGCCGCCGAACACCGCCACCGCGCCGGCCAGGCCCCCCAGCGGCGCGTACCAGGGCATCTTGCTCAAGGAATCGAGGCTCGGCAGCGGCGTCGGCATCGTGAGGAACAGGGTCGTGAACACGAAGACGATCGGCAGGAACGACACCGTCGCGGCGAGCCACGGATTGACCATGCGACCGCGCAGCTGCGCGTTCATGGCGTTGCCGATCGCCTGCAGCGCGCCCGCCACCAGGATGAAGGGATAGAGGAGGGCTGCCGTCACGCGCGCGGACCTTGGGTTTGCGGGAAAAGGGTCAGACGAGGAGCAGGCCGGCGAGCGCCAGCGCGAGGGCCGGCGGCATCACCAGCAGGCCGAGCTTGAGGAAGGTCCAGGCGCCGACGTCCTGGCCCTCGCGGCGGATGGCGGTGAGCCAGAGGATCGTGGCGAGGGAGCCCGTCACCGACAGGTTGGGCCCGAGATCGACGCCGATCAGGATCGCCCCCGCCACCTTCTCGGGCACGTGGGCCGCCTGCACGGCGGCGCCCGCGATCAGCCCGGCCGGCAGGTTGTTGACGAGGTTGCACAGCACCGCGACCAGGCCGCCCGCTCCCCAGGCGGTGGCCTCCGGGGCGGCCTGGGCGTAGCCCTTGAGGAGGTCCGCCAGCATCGCCAGCACGCCGGTCTTCTCCAGGGCCTCCACCAGGACGAACAGCCCGGCGACCAGCGGCAGCACGCTCCACGACACGTCCTTGGCGACCGCAACGAGGCCGCCGCGCTTGAGCAGCAGCACGACGATCGTGGTGGCGAGCCCGGCCACGAAAGTGGGCAGGCCGAGGTCGAGGCCGAGCGCCGAGGCCCCAATCAGCACGCCGCCGGTCGCCACGATGCCGATTCCCGCCACGAGGCCGGTCCGGGACAGCGCCACGGCCGCGACGTCGGTGGCGACCTCCTGCCCGCGCAGGGTCCTCGCCTGGGTCAGCCGCAGCACCGCGTAGGTCGCCGCGATGGCCAGCAGCGAGGGCAGGGCGAACAGGCCGAGCCAGCGCACCAGCGGCGGCATGTGCTCGGCGAAGACTACGAGGTTGGCCGGGTTCGAGATCGGCAGCACGAAGCTCGCCGCGTTGGCGATGAAGGCGCAGATGAACAGGTAGGGGAGGGGGTTCTCCACCCTGGCGGCCTTGGTGGCCGCGTAGACGGCGGGCGTCAGCACCACCGCGCAGGCGTCGTTCGACAGGAACACCGTGACGACGGTGCCGACGAGGTAGACCAGGGTGAACAGCCGGGTCGCCGAGCCCTTGGCGGCGCGCACGGCAATCGACGCGAGCCAGTCGAACAGGCCCTCCTTCCGGGCCACCTCCGACATCAGCATCATGCCGACGAGGAACAGGTAGACGTCGGTCCCCTTCAGCACGCCGTCCCAGGCGGTGGCGGGGGCGAGCAGGCCGAGGGCGACGAGCGCCCCGGCGCCGAGCACGGCCCAGATCGCCTCCGGCCAGGAGAACGGCCGCACGATGACGCCGAGCGTCGCGAGCGCCGCGATGGCCCAGGTGGCGATGTTGGGGGTCAGCGTCAGCGCGCCCATCGGTTGCGGTGGTCCTCTGGTGGGGTGGATCGTGCGGCGCGGTGTGCCGCGATTCGGGCGGGGCCGGCTACCAGTCCCGGCCGTTGCGGTTCGGCCCGAGCTGGTCGCCCCGGAGCCCCTTCTCGGGCCAGGCGGGCAGGCGGAGCGCGTCGCTGCCGGGGCGCTCGTGCGCGGGCGGCGGCACGAAGCTCCGGCCCACGGGCTCGATCACCTCGGTATCGGCCCGGCCGGCGCCGTCCGTCACCGTGACGGCGAGGCGGCGCGCGCCGTCCCGCCAGGGGATGCGGGCGTGGACCGTGCGGGGACCGTCCGGCACCATCGGGTGGGCCGGGCCGCCGTCGACGCGCAGGTGGCAACGCCACGCGGCCTGCGGCCGGTCCGACAGCACGAGGGCGCGCACCGCGATCGTGCCGTCGGCGGCGTCGAGGGGCGCCGTGGCGAGGCGCCGGTCGGCCGGGCTCGTGACCATCACGAAGGGCAGCGCCCGGTCGAGGGGCTTGAACCGCCAGCTCGTGACCGGCCCGTCGATCGCCGCGACCGCGTAGCCGACCGAGCCGTCCTCGTTCTGGCCGACCGAGCGGGCCGCGGCGTAGAGGGTGCGCCCGTCCGGCGCGAGCTCGTTGTAGTGGGTGTGGCCCATCTCGACGAGGCGCACGCCGTGATGGCGGATCAGGCCGGCGAGCGCCGCCCGCTCGTCGGGCACGCGGAGATCGTCCGGGTAGGTGTGGGCGAAGACCGCGCAGGGCTGGCCCTCCCGCTCGGCCCGGGCCAGCTCCGCGCCGAGCCACGCGAGCTGGTGGGGGCCGAGGCGGAAATCGAGGCCGAAGCCCTTCTGGCCGTAGCCGGGGCTGACCATGTCGAGGAACAGGCAGCGCACGCCCGCCCAGGTCTCGGCGAAGTGGTAGTGCGTCACGGAGACCGGGTCACGCGGGCGCGGCAGATCGTGACATCGCGCCGCGTGGCCGCCGCCGCGCGGGCTGCCCGCGACCGCGGCGAACAGGGCGTCGAAATCCGCCATCGTGCCGTGCTGCCGGTCGTGGTCGCCGGCGATCAGGCGCACCGGCAGGGCCGGGTGCCGGTCCAGGGCCTCCCGCAGGACCGCGTACTGCTCCGCCCGCCCGTCCTCGGCGAGGTCGCCGGGCAAGTAGGCGAAGTCGAGGAGGCCATGGCCGTGCAGCCCCGCCACCTCCGCGAGGATCGCCCGCAGGTCGGCGGCGTGGCGGTCCTCGGCGCGCTCCAGGTGGAGGTCGCCGATATGCGCGAAGGCGAACACGCCGTGGCTCGCCGTCATGGCGCGCCCGCGCGCCGTCTGTGGTTTCTCTGAGCCATCGTGCCCCCCGGACAGGCCCGTCCGCCCCGGCCGGGAATCGGCCGCGGCGGTCGCGACCGGCCCGACGTTTCGGAGACGGCGGGGTTCCGGCCCCGGGGGAGAGCGCGCGCCGGCGGGACCCTACATTTTCGTGAGCACCGGCCCGATCAGCGGCCGGTTGATCGGAAGTGTCGTGAAAGCAGACACTCGCTGTCGTCTCAGCCGACAGTTTCCGGCACTTCGGTCGGTGAGGACGCGGCGCGGATCAGTGCACGCGCCGGAACAGGTCCGGCAGGTAGCGTTCCAGGGTCTCGTGCCCCTCGAACTTCACGTCCACGGTGGCGGCGGCGCCCCGCGGGCGGTGGAGACCCACGACCCGGCCGCGGGCATGGCGCCAGATCCCGAGGATCTCGGCGAGGTCGAGCCGGTCGAAGACGACCTCGTCGCCCGGCGCGACGGCCGGGTCGGACCAGGCCGCGGGGACCGGGCGGCGGGGTATATCCCCGGCCCGGGAAGGCTCGTCCCCGGGATCGTGGCCGTCGGAGACGGTTTCGTTCGCGGAGTGCTCGCGGAAGAGCATGATCTTCACTAAGCCGTTGCGATAACTGGATAATCGCAGGTTCAATCCGGTTCGACAAGGCTTGTTCCGGAGCCCCGCGCGCCGGACCGACCGTATTCGGCCGCCCGCTCGGCCGGCCGAGCCCCCGGGCGTCGCGTCCTGTCCCAGCGTCCTGTCCCCGCGTCCCGAGCTCCCGCGAGCGGGGCCGGAACGGCGCCCCGCTGGGCGCACAGGACGCGCATCTCCGGTCCGGGGGCATCGGGAGATCGTTCGTGTCGTCCAACGAAGATCTTTGGAATTTCGGGGCGGGCCGGGCTGGTCTAAATCTGACGCGAGACAATCCTCCGCGTGAGACGGCGCCTGTCGACCTGATGGATAGTTCCCGCATGCTTCCGGATCTTGCCTTCGGATGCGGGGCGATCCGTCGCGACCGGGCCGCCGGACTTGCCCCCGCCCATGCCCGCCAGAGTCCCGCCCGATGAAGTTCCTGCGTCTCCTCGCCGTCGCGGCGCTCGGCCTCGGCGCATGGCCCGCCTGCGCGGAGACCCTCAGGATCGGCGTCGTGCCCGGCGCCTACGGCGATGCCGTGACGGTGGCGGCCCGGGAGGCCGAGGCCGAGGGACTCGACGTGAAGGTCATCGAGTTCAGCGACTGGACGACGCCCAACGTCGCCCTCGATGCCGGCGACATCGACGTGAACTTCTTCCAGCACCGCCCCTTCATGGAGAACGCCGCCAAGCAGAAGGGCTACGCGTTCGACATCGTCGGGCTCGGGATCCTGTCCAATATCGGCCTGTACTCCCTGAAGCATAAGAGCTTCGACCAGATCCCTGCGGGCGGCACCGTGGCGATCGCCAACGACCCGGTGAACCAGGGCCGCGGCCTGCTGCTCCTCCAGAAGGCCGGGCTGATCAAGCTGAAGGACGGGGTCGGCTTCCTCGGCACCCTCGACGATATCGTCGAGAACCCGAAGACACTGCGCTTCACCGAGGTCGAGGGGCCGCAGCTGGCGCGCATCACCGGCGACGTCGACCTCGCCCTGGGCTACCCGCACTTCATCGTGGCGGCCGGCAGTTTCGACGCGACCAGCGGGTTGATCTATTCCGGTATCGAGGACCGGCGCTTCGCCGTGAGCTTCGTCACCAAGGCCGCCCGCAAGGAGGACCCCGTGATCCGGAAATTCGTGACGCTCTTCCAGAACTCGGAGGCGGTGAAACAGCAGATCCGCAAGTCCTTCGCCAACAGCGACAAGCTGTACCTGCTGGCGTGGCAGAACTGATGGTCGGCCTCATCTTCGACAGCCTGCGCGATCCGGGCACGCCGGTCACGGGCCAACGACAGGTCCCGGGCGCCGCGACCGCCGCCCGGGCCCCGGCCCCCGTGCCCGGCCGGGAGGCCGGGACCGTGCGGTTCGAGTCCGTCTCGAAGACCTACCGCTCCGCCGCCGGACCGGTGCAGGCGCTCGACCGGGTGGACCTCGCGATTCCCGCCGGCGCGATCTTCGGCATCATCGGCCGCTCGGGGGCGGGCAAGTCGAGCCTCCTGCGCACGGTCAACCGGCTGGAGGCGCCGAGTTCGGGCCGGGTCCTGGTCGACGGCGCCCCGATCGACGCCCTCGACACCGACGGGCTCGTGGCCCTGCGCCGGCGCATCGGCATGATTTTCCAGCACTTCAACCTGCTGGCGGCCAAGACCGTCCGGCAGAACGTGGCGCTGCCGCTGACGGTCGCGGGCGTCCCCCGGCGCGCGATCGGCCCGCGGGTCGCGGAGGCGCTGCGCCTCGTCGGCCTGGAGGACAAGGCCGACACCTACCCGTCGCGACTCTCCGGCGGCCAGAAGCAGCGGGTCGGCATCGCCCGGGCGCTCGTGAGCGACCCGGAGATCCTGCTCTGCGACGAGGCGACCTCCGCCCTCGACCCGGAGACGACGCTGGCGATCCTCGACCTGCTGCGCGACATCAACCGGCGGCTCGGGATCACCATCATCCTGATCACCCACGAGATGAGCGTGATCCGTGAGATCTGCAGCGACGTGGTGGTGCTGGAGGGTGGCCGGGTCGTCGAGACCGGGCCGGTCTGGCGCGTCTTCGGGGCGCCCGAGCACCCGACCACCCGGGCGCTGCTCGAACCCCTGACCCGCGGCCTGCCGCCGGATCTGGCGGCCCGGCTGCAGCCGCTGCCCGCGCCGGGCGGCTGGGCGATCCTGCGGATCACCTGCTCGGGCCGGGCCGCGCCGGATCTGTCGGGCCTCGCGGGGGCCGGGGCGCCGGTGCGCCTGCTCCAGGCGGGCATCGAGCGGATCCAGGGCCACGCGGTCGGCCGGATGCTGGTGGCCGTCCCGGCCGAGGATCCGGGCGCGGAGGCGCGGCTGCGGGCCGTCGGCGACGTCGAGCGGGTCGGCTACGTCCCCGCCGACGCGGCGGTGGGGTGAGGCGATGCGGGACCGCTCCTCCCCCGATACCCCGCCCGATACCCCGCCCGCCCGAGCCCCCGAACCCGGAGCCCCGCCATGTCACCGCAGATGATCGAACGCCTCTGGCAGGCCTTCCTCGACACCGCGCTCATGGTCGGGGTCTCGGCCGGGATCGCCGTGCTCGCCGGCATTCCCCTGGCCCTGTTCCTCGTCACCTCCGGGCCCGGCGGCATCTTCGCGGCGCCGACGGCCAACCGGGTGGTCGGGACCGTGGTCAACGGCTTCCGGGCCGTGCCCTTCATCGTGCTGCTGGTGGCGCTGATCCCGTTCACCCGGCTGGTGGCCGGCACCACGATCGGCGTCTGGGCGGCGATCGTGCCGCTCTCGGTGAGCGCGACCCCGTTCTTCGCCCGGATCGCCGAGGTCTCGCTGCGGGAGGTGGATGCGGGCCTGATCGAGGCCGCCCAGTCCATCGGCTGCCGGCGCCGGCACATCCTCGCCCACGTGCTCCTGCCCGAGGCGCTGCCGGGCATCGTGGCCGGCTTCACCATCACGGTGGTGGCGATGATCGGCGCCTCCGCGATGGCCGGCGCGGTGGGCGCGGGCGGGCTCGGGGACGTCGCCATCCGGTACGGCTACCAGCGCTTCGACACCACCGTGATGGTGGTGGTGATCGCGATCCTGATCGCCCTCGTGTGCGCGGTCCAGTTCGCGGGCGACACCGCGGTGCGGCGGCTCCGGGCCCGCTGAGCGAAACCGTCAGATCTGGGCGATCCGATCGGGAGCCTGCAGCCATGGATCGTCCCCGGTCGACGACCTCGACAGCGCCGTCCGCGCGCGCGGAGCGAAGCCATCCAGGCAGCGCCGCGTCTTCCAACCGCGCGTTGCCCTGGGTCGCTTCGCTGCGCTCGCGATGACGGTGGGACGTCTCAACCGAAGCGGTCAACCGGACACCGTATGAGCCTGCACCTGGACGATCCCGTCACCGACCCGGCCGAGGTCCGGCTCCCGCCGCCGCCGTCGCCGCCGCACCGGATCCGCTCGGACGCCGAGGCGCTCGCGGCCGCGCGGGCCGTGGCCCGGATCTTCGCGGCGGGCGCGGCCGAGCGCGACCGGGACCGTCGCCTGCCCTGGGCGGAGATCGCGGCCTTCACGGCGAGCGGGCTCGGCGGCATCACGGTGCCGCGCGCCCACGGCGGCGCGGAGGTCTCGCACCCGACGCTCGCGGAGGTCTTCGCGATCCTCGCCGCCGCCGACGGCTCGGCGGCGCAGATCCCCCAGAACCAGTTCGGCGTCCTGGCGCTGGTCGCGGCCGCCGCCAGCCCCGCCCAGCGGGCGCGGATCTACCGCGACGTGCTCGCCGGCCACCGGATCGGCAACGCCGGCCCCGCCCGCAACGGCAAGGCCATCACCGGCGTGGACACGCGGCTGACCGCCGGGCCTGAGGGCCCGCGGCTGAGCGGCACGCGCTTCTACTCAACGGGCGCGCTCTTCGCCCACTGGATCCCGACCCGGGCGGTCGGCCCCGACGGCGGGCCGCTCCTGGTCTTCGTGCGCCGGGACGCCCCCGGCGTGCGGGTGGTGGACGACTGGCAGGGCTTCGGCCAGCGCACCACGGCGAGCGGCAGCGTGATCTTCGCGGAGGCCCCGGTCGAGGCGGATCTGACGATCGACCTCGCGCCCCTGGCCGGGCGCCCGGGCCTGTTCGGGCCGGTCTCGCAGCTGATCCACGCCGCGATCGACGCCGGGCTGGCCCGGGGCGCGGTCGCCGCCGCCCTCGACTTCCTGCGCACCCGGACCCGGCCCTATCCCTTCACCGCCGAGACCGTCGCGGAGGATCCTCACATCCTCGGCGAGGTCGGGCGGCTCACCGTCGACCTGCACGCCGCCGAGGCGGTCCTGGCCCGGGCCGGCAGGACGCTGGACCGGATCGCCGCGGCCCCCGTCACCGCCCAGAGCGCGGCCGAAGCCTCGGTGGCGGTGGCGCAGGCCAAGATCCTCACCACCGAGATCGCCCTGGAGGCCTCCGAGCGGCTGCTCGAGCTCGCCGGCGCCTCGGCGACGCGCGAGACCTACAATCTCGGCCGGTACTGGCGCGACGCCCGGGTCCACACCCTGCACGACCCGGTGCGGTGGAAGTACCACCTCCTCGGCAACCACGCCCTGAACGGCGTGCTGCCCGCCCGGCACCAGTGGAACTGAGGACCGGGCCATGCCGCTCCAGCCGCACGAGACCGCCTTCACGCAGGCGCCCGCGCCGCCGCGCCCGGTGCCGGTGATCGCCGACGCCGCCGCCGCGCTGGCCGTCGCCGACCGGCTGGCGGACGCCTTCGNTGTCTACCAAATAATTTTGCTAAATCTGGTCGCTCGCAATCCGTATAATGGCCCAAATCCATCGCCGAATGCATCATTGTCAAGGTTACACATCGATGAAGGTGTCATTGATATTTTGATCTTTTCATTCAAGGCATGAAACTTTTCAACTTCAAGCCCCCTTCGGACGAGAAGATCTAAAGCAGGGGAATGAAAAAATACATTTATGTTACTGCCGGTCGCCGAGATCGCGCGCTTCACCGAATCCGGCCTCTGGGCGATCACGGTGCCGACGGAATATGGCGGCCCCGGCCTCGACAGCGCCACGGTCGCCCAGGTGATCGCCCGGATCGCCGCGGCGGACGGCTCGCTGGGCCAGATCCCGCAGAACCATTTCTACGCCCTGGAGGTGCTCCGCAACGGCGGCACCGAGGCCCAGAAGCGCGCCCTCTACGGCCGCGTCCTGGCGGGCGAGCGCTTCGGCAACGCGCTGGCCGAGATCGGCGCGCGCGACCACACCCGCCGCACCCGGCTCGTGCGCGACCGGGCCGGCTGGCACGTCGAGGGCCGCAAATACTACTGCACCGGCTCGCTCTACGCCCACCGCATCCCCACCCTGGCCAACGCCGAGGAGGACGGCCGGGCGGTCGCCTACCTCGTCTTCATCCCCCGGGACGCGCCGGGCGTCACCCTGGTCGACGACTGGGACGGGTTCGGCCAGCGGGTCACCGGCTCGGGCTCGGTCCTGTTCGAGCGCGTCGCCGTGGAGCCCGACTGGGTGGTGCCGTTCCAGGCCTCGCTGGAGCGGCCGACCGCCATCGGCCCCTTCGCGCAGATCCTGCACGCCGGGATCGATCTCGGCATCGGGGCGGGCGCCTTCGCGGCGACTTTGCCCTTCGTGCGCGACCGCGCCCGGCCGTGGATCGATTCCGGCGTCGCCCGGGCCAACGAGGATCCGCTGACCCTCCACGCGCTGGGCGACGTGCAGGTGCGCCTCGCGGCGGCCGACGCCCTGCTGGCGCGGGCCGGCCGCTTCGTGGACGCCGKGCAGGAAGCCCCCGACGCCGAGACCGTCGCGGCCGCCTCCGTGGCGGTGGCGGAGGCGCGGGCGGCGAGCCACCGGGCCGGCCTGCTCGCGGCCAACAAGCTCGTCGAGCTCGGCGGCACCTCCGCGACCGACCGGGCCGAGGCGCTGGACCGCTACTGGCGCGACGTCCGCACCCACACCCTGCACGATCCGGTGCGCTGGAAATACCACTGGATCGGCGCCTACCACCTCGACGGCCGGCATCCGCCCCGGCACGGAGCGCTCTGATGGCCGCCGCGACGAAGCAGATCCTGCTGAACGCCTTCAACATGACCTGCGTGGGCCACATCAACCACGGGCTCTGGACCCACCCGCGCGACCGCTCGTCCGAGTACAACACGCTGGGCTACTGGACCGAGCAGGCGAAGCTCCTGGAGCGCGGCCTGTTCGACGGCCTGTTCATCGCCGACATCATCGGCGTCTACGACGTCTACGGCGGCGGCATCGACGTGACCGCCCGGGAGGCCGTGCAGCTCCCGGTCAACGACCCGACCGTGATGATCTCCGCGATGGCGGCGGTGACCGAGCATCTGGGCTTCGGGGTGACCATCAACGTCCACCAGGAGGCGCCCTACACCTTCGCCCGGCGCCTCTCGACCCTCGACCACCTGACCGGCGGCCGGATCGGCTGGAACGTCGTCACCGGCTACCTCGACAGCGCCCACCGCGCCCAGAGCGGCGGCACGCTGCCGGCGCACGACCGGCGCTACGACTACGCCGACGAGTACCTGGAGGTGCTCTACCGGCTCTGGGAGGGCAGCTGGGACGACGCGGCCGTGCGCCGCGACCGGGCGGCCCGGGTGTTCAGCGATCCCGCCCATATCCGCAAGGTCGTCCACCGGGGCGCGTTCTTCGCGGTCGAGGGCTACCACCTGTCGGAGCCGTCGCGCCAGCGCACGCCGGTGCTCTACCAGGCCGGCGCCTCGGGCCGCGGCCGCGCCTTCGCGGGCCGCCACGCCGAGTGCGTGTTCATCTCGGCCCGCGACCCGGCCGCCGCCCGCGACTCCGTCCGCGCCATCCGGGCCGAGGCGGTCGCCGCCGGCCGGAATCCCGAAGACGTGAAGGTGTTCGTCGGCCTCGCGATCATCCCCGGACGGACCCGGGCGGAGGCCGAGACGAAGCGGGACGAGTACCTGTCCTACGCGAGCCCGGAGGCGGGGCTCGCGCATTTCTCCGCCTCCACGGGGATCGACTTCGCCCGCTACGGTCTGGACGAGGCGATCCCCTACGCGCCGGGCAACGCCATCCAGTCGGCCACCGCGGCGGCGGCCAGGCGCGGGCTGACGAAGCGCGACCTCCTCGCCGAATTGCGGCTCGGCAGCCGCTACGCGGTGCTCACCGGCGACGCTGTGGCGATCGCCGATGAACTCCAGGCCTGGATCGAGGAGGGCGAGGTCGACGGCTTCAACCTCAGCCGGATCGTCGTGCCGGAGAGTTTCTCGGACTTCATCGACCTCGTGATCCCGGAACTGCAGGACCGCGGCCTCTACAAGACCGCCTACGCGGAGGGCTCGCTGCGGGCGAAGCTGTTCGGCCAGGGGGACCGGCTGCCCGCCCGCCACCCGGCCGAGGCCTACCGCCACGGCGGCGCCCCTCAGCGCCCCTGGGACTCGCCGCTCTCGGAGCCGAACCAGCGGCCGTAGATCTCGTCGTAGCGGCCGTCCTCCCGCAGGCCGAGGAGGGCCTGGTTGACGCGCTTGCGCCGGGGATCGTTGGCCGGGAACAGGATGCCGTAGGATTGCCGGTTGAAGGCCGTCCCGACCAGGCGCAGGGCCTCGTGGCCGGGCCGGGTCGCGTAGTAGCTCAGTGCGGGGGCATCGTAGACGACTGCCGCGACCGTGCCGGCCTGCAGCGCCGCGCAGGCCTCCTCCAGGGTCGCGAAGCCCACCGGCGTGGCGAAATGGTCCGCCAGGTAGGCGACCGAGGTGGTGTTGGCGACCGTGCCCACCCGCTTGCCCGGCAGGTCCTGCGGGCCGTTGATCGCGCCGCGCAGGCGCTCCACCGTGGCCGTGCTGGTCAGGCCCGCGGTGAACCACGCCACCAGGGCGATGCAGGTGAACAGCCAGAGCACCGTGACGGCCCGCGCCAGGGGGCTGCGCGGCATCTCCTCCGCCTGCGCGGCGAGGCTGCTCAGGGCCCACCAGACGACGTGGGCGAAGCCGCGCGCCGGTCCCGAGCGCGCCGCCATGCCGCCGGGGTGGCGCCGCTCGAGCCACCAGACCAGGGCCGCCACCGCCAGGATGAGGGCGGAAAGCCCCAGGAGGACCTGCAGGAAGGCGGCGTCGCTCAGGAGCGCCCGGAGGGCCCGCGCGGTGGCCGAGCCGGTGGCGTCCGGCTCCGCCCGGACGGCGATGCGCAGGCCGGTCTCCAGCATCGTGACCGAGAAGTCGAACCGCCGCTCGCGCTCCGCGGTGATCGACACCGCCGCGATGGCGAGGTCCGCGCGCCCGTCCGAGACCGCCGCGAACAGGGCCGGCAGGTCGTCGACGCGGACGTACGCCGTCCGGACGCCGAGCTCCCGCGCGACGGCGTTCCAGAGATCGACGCTGAACCCGCGCAGCCGGCCGTCCTCGTCCATGACCAGGGGCGGCACCGGATGCGTCGCGACCCGCCACGTCTCGGGCTCGCCGGTGCGGAGCGCGGGCGCCGCCTCCCGGGTCTCGGCCCGGACGGGCTCCGCGGCGCGCGGCGCGGCGGCCGCGAAACACAGGGAGAGGAACAGGACGAGGGACAGGATCCCCGCGGGCGCGCCGGCGCGCCGCCGGCCGGCGGACCGGCGCGGCACGTCAGAGGCTCTCGATCCAGTTGCGCAGGACGGCGCCGGGCGCGGGTTCGGGGCCGGTCTCCAGGCGCTGGGACGCGTCGCTCGGGATGAAGCCGAACCGGCGCTTGAACGCCCGCCGGAAGGTCCGCTCGTCCGAGAAGCCGACCGCGAAGGCGACCTGCGAGATGCGCAGGGGTTTGGGGGCATCGTCGCGCACGAGCATCCGCATCGCCGCCATGAGGCGGCGGTCGCGGATATACGCCACGATGCCGTTGGGGGCGAACAGCCGGTACAGGGTCGAGCGCGACAGGCCGAGCCGGGTCGCGATCAGGGCGGGCGTCAGCTTCGGGTTGCCGAGTTCCGCCTCGACGAGGCGGCGGACCCGGATCCGGATGTCCTGGTGCTGGGAGGGGCGCCCCTCCTCCTGTCCGCGCAGCCAGCTGGCGCAGAGCTGGGTGATCGCCGCCGAGGCCGCCAGGGCCTCGCGGCGGTCGAGGAGGTCGCCGCAGGCGACGACGTTGGCGACGAAATTGTGGACCAGCCGCCCGAACGGGTCGCCGTCGTGGTCGAGGGGGCGCCCGTGCAGGGCGTCCGGGTGGCAGCCCTGCTTCTCCAGCAGGGCGCGGGGGATCACGACGTTCGTGGCGTCGACGGCGCCCGCCACGATGCGCACGGGCTGGGCGAGGTCGAAGACGATGCACTGCACCTCGTTCACCGGGCCCGCGCCCTGATCGGTCTCCACGCGGCTCTGCCCCCGCCGGTAGAACTGCAGCAGGATGTGGTCGAGCCCCTGCTGGCCGATCATCTCCCGCGTCCGCACGAGGGTGTGGGCCGGCGCCACCACGTCGCCGACCAGCAGGTCGCCGAGATGGTAGCTGCGCATCGCGATCGGGACGGTGAGATCGGTCTCCGGGCGGAAGCTCACGTCGAAGATGGGCGCGAGATGGTCCTGCCACGCCCGCCCCAGCGCCGCGGGATCCCCGGGCGGCTCGAACCGCAGGCAGGCGACCTCGCCGCCCGGAGCCTCGCCCCCGGCCGGCGCCGCGTCCGGGTCCCGGTCTCTCTCCTCGGAAGACATACGTCGAGCCTGACACCTGCTGTTCGCGCGACCGATGAAGAACGGGGGCCTGCCCCAAGGTGACGCGTGGCAACGCGGTCCGGTCGTCCCGCACGTTAGCCGCGCCCACCCGGACAGTCTTCCTGTCTCCCGCCGACCCGGGCGGCTGTACACTGTCGTTTGCCGGGGCGGCGTGCGATTCGACGCGGGCGCCGCCCGACCGGACCGCCCCCGGCGCAACGTCCGATCATCGTGCCCCGCGAGCCGGCGGTGTGGTTCCATCCGTCCCAGAAAGGGGGATCCCCGTTTCAGGACGTCGCGCGCGGCGCCGGGTGTGGCCGCGATGTGATAGTCCGTTAAAGCCGCATTTTCTAACTCCCGTGCAAAGCTTGCGGCAGGCATGACGGGGGTCAGTCCGGTGGTCCAACAGTATAGCGATGTAGAGCGTGTGACCGGATCCTGTGATCCGAGCCGGGACGCGCGCGCCGGAACCCGGCGTCGCGGCCCCGTGCGACTCGGATTGCTGGTCGGCAGCTCGCTCGCGACGCTCGCGCTGGCTCTGGGACCTGTGGCGGCGCAGACCATGCCGGCGCGCTCGCCCTCGACGGTCGATGCCTTCGGGGTTCCGTTGACGACGAGCCAGTTCGACACGCCGGAGTATCGAGCCGATTGGGGCCTGTCTGCGATCAACGCCGCCACCGCTTACGCCCGAGGCTTCACCGGTCTAGGCGTATTGGTTGCCGTGATCGACTCCGGGATCGACCCTACGAATCCGGAATTTAGAGGAAAGATCTCTTCACAATCACGCAATTTTATTCCCGGACTAAATCAAGATCTCATATATGATACGGATGCCAGATCCAGTCATGGAACCCATGTCGCTGGTACGATCGGGGCTGCCCGTGATGGCGTTGGGATGATGGGAGTTGGTTTCGACAGCAAGATACTGGCGCTGTTCGATTTGCGCGACACGATCAGCGCAGTAGAGACAGCAACTCAAAACGGCGCCCGGGTCTTGAATGGTAGCTATGGACCGACAACTTCCCGACCGGTCGTCGATGGATTTCTAAATCCGAACTATAGGAAAATGTCAATCCAAGAATACTATGCATCGGACGCGCTAGAAACTAATGCTCTTATCGAAGCCGCGCAGTCAGACATGCTCATGGTCTTTGCCGCAGGCAACGATCGGAGAAGCCAACCCGATGTATCCCAAAACCCGAGCGGCGCCGCATTCTATCCATTCATCAAGCCAGCGAATGCGAATAGCGGTCTCTACCAATTTTATACCAGCTACGGGACTGACCCTAATGGCGATCCCAGCCCCGACTATGCGCCGACCGGCCCCGTCGACCAAAGCAAAATTGATTTTTCGAAACTTGACGGATTTATCGTATCAGTAGTCGCGGTCGACAAAAACAAGCAGATCGCCAATTTCAGCAACTGGTGCGGGGTTACGGCAAGGTGGTGCATCGCGGCGCCGGGCGTCGACATCTATTCAACCGTGCAGGTCGGACAGGGCTACAGCGGCTTCGACGCCAACGGCAATAAGATCCTCAATGGTTCGAACTACGGGCCTCTGCAAGGCACCTCGATGGCCGCGCCGCACGTGGCCGGTGCCGCGGCCGTGTTGCGTCAGGCGTTCCCATTCCTGACGGCGCCGCAGATCGCCCAGACCATGTTCACAACCGCCACCCATCTCGGTGACGGACCCGCCGATGCCCCGAACGACATCTACGGATGGGGCCTGCTCAACCTCGGCAAGGCGATCGACGGCCCGGGTCAGTTCACCTCCACCTGGACCGTCAACACCACCTACAACGGCCAAGCCTATTACGGTCGTTTTGCCAACGACATCTCAGGCGTCGGCGGCCTGATCAAGGTCGGGCTCGGCACGCTCGAACTCGCCGGCACCAACACCTATGCCGGCGGCACCGCCGTCTACGGCGGTACCCTGGCCGTCTCCCGCGACGCCAATCTCGGCGCCACCGGCACCGGCCTGACCCTCGGCGGCGGCACCCTCGAGGTCCTCGCCGACGGCTTCGCCACCGCCCGCCCGCTCACGCTCTCCGGCCCCGGCACCCTGCAGATCGATGTCGGCACCGCCACCTTCGCGGGGCCGATCGCCGACGGCGGCCAGCCGGGCGTGCTCGTCAAGACCGGCCCCGGCACCGCCGTGCTGTCGGCGGCCAACACGTTCACGGGCGGCGCACTGGTCGGCACCGGCACCCTGGCCCTGACCGCCACCGGCAGCCTCACCGCGCCCGTTCTCGTCGGCTCGGCGGCGAGCTTCCTCAATGCCGGCCTCGTCTCCGGCAGCGTCGCCAATCTCGGCGTGCTCGCCAACAGCGGCACCATCGCGGGCGGCCTCGCCAATGCCGGCCTCGCCTCCAACACCGGCACGGTCGGCGGCGGCGCGGCCAACAGCGGCAGCCTGGTCAATGCCGGCACCCTCGCGGGCGGGCTGATTAACACCGGCACGGCCCTCAACACCGGCACCGTCGCCGGCGGCGCGGCCAACAGCGGCGTCCTGAGCAACGCCGGCGCCATCGGCGGCGGCGTCGCCAACACCGGCCTCCTCGCCACGAGCGGCACGGTCAGTGGCGGCCTGACCAATGCCGGCACCGTGCTCGCCAGCGGCGGCCGCCTCGACGGCGCCATCGCCAACGAGGCCGGCCTGCTCGCCGTGTCCGGGACCGTCACCAGCAGCGGACCCTTCGCCAACGCCGCCGGCGCGACGCTGGCCGTCACCGGCAGCTACAGCCTCGCCGGGCCCCTCACCAATGCCGGCCTCGTCGCGGTCGCCCCGGCCGCCAGCCTCACGGCGCCCGCCGGCCTCAGCAATGCCGGCCTCGTCGCCAGCGCCGGCACCCTCACCACCGACCTGACCAACACCGGCATCGCCCAGCTCTCCGGCCAGCTCAACGGCACCCTCACCAATGCCGGCCTCCTGCAGATCACCGGCCCGCTCGCCGGGCTGACCAGCCTGACCAACACCGGCGCGCTCGACCTCGGCGGCACCGCCGTCGCGGTGGCGCGCCTCGCCGGCTCCGCCTCCGCGGTCCTGGGCAACGGCGCCCTGACCGTCACGGGCGCGACCGCCTCGACCTACGCCGGCGCCATCCTGGAGACCGCCAGCCCGACCAGCCTGACCAAGGCCGGGACCGGCACGCTCGCGCTCACCGGCCTCGGCCGCTTCTCCGGCCCGACCACGGTCCAGGCCGGAACCCTCTCGCTCGACGGGCTCTGGACCTCGCCGGTCACGGTCGCGGCCGCCGGCACCCTGCGCGGCATCGGCACCGTCGCGGCCCCGGTCACCGTCGCCGGCGCCCTGCGGCCGGGCAACTCCCCCGGCACGCTGACCGTGCTCGGCCCGGTGGCGCTCGCCCCCGGCAGCAGCCTCGGCCTCGACATCGACGGGCCGGGCACCGGCACCGGCGCGGGCAGCTACGCCCGCCTCCTGGCGCTCGGCTCGACCGGCACGGTCTCGGCCAACGGCACCCTGGTGCCGGAGCTGCGCGGCATCACCGGCAACGCCACAAACAGCTTCACCCCGGCGCTCGGCCAGCGCTTCGGCGTGCTCACCGCGCAGGCCGGGCTGTCGGGCACGTTCACCGGGCTCGCCCAGCCGGCGGCGGGCCTGCCGGCCGGCACGCGCCTCGACGCGCTCTACGCCGCCACCGGCCTCGACCTCGTGGTCACGCCCGCCGCCTACGGCAACCTCGCAGGCCTCGGCCTCGCCCAGACCGGCAACGCCCGGGCGGTGGGCGCGGCGCTGGACCTCGCCCGCCCGGAGGCCGGCACGCGGCCGGACGCGGCGCGGGCGCGGGTGTTCGACCCGCTCTACGCGGCCAGCCCGGCGACCCTGCCGGGCGGGCTGGCGAGCCTGTCGGGCCAGAGCTACGGCGACGCGGTGATGACCGACCTCGCCGCCCGCCGGCTNAGGGCCGGGTCTGGGCCGACGCACTGTACGGGTTCGGCGCGCGCGCCGGCGACCGGGCGGCCGCGGGGGCCGGGTTCGACGCCGGCGGGCTGCTGATGGGCGTCGACCGGCAGGTCGGCGCGGACACGCGGGTGGGCGGGGCGTTCAGCTACCTGCGTGAGGGCGGCACGTCGCGGGGCGCGGGTCTGGGCCGGTTCACCACCGACAGCTACGGCGGCACGCTCTACGCGAGCACGCGACTCGGCGCCGTGGTGCTGCGGGGCACGGCGGGGGTGTCGTACGCGGACGGTCGGGTCGACCGGACGGTGGCGCTGGGCGCCGCGGTGTCGCAGGCGAGCGGGCTGTCGTCGGGCTGGAACGGCGGGGTGTCGGGCTTTGCCGGCTACGCGCTGGCGGTGGGTCTTCCGGTGGAGCTCGTTCCGGAGGTGGGCTTCAGCTACGACCGGCTGACGCGGGGCCGGGCGTCGGAGCGGGGCGGGCTGGTCGGGCAGGGCTTCGGCGGGCAGGGCTTCGGCGGGCAGGGCTTCGCGGTGGCGGATCTCGACGCGGCGCGCGGGCTCGTGGGCGGTCGGGTGACGAGCGCGGCGTTTGCCGGCATCCCGGAGCTGCGGCTGGAGGGGCGGGCGTACTGGGCGCACGAGCTGGCCGACACGGCGGCGGTGATCCGGTCCGACGTGTTCGGGGCGGGGTTCTCGAGCCGGACGAGCGCGCTGGGCCGGGACGGTGCGGTGCTGGGGGTGAGCCTGACCGGCGCGGTCGCCGCGGGCGTGCAGCTGTCGATCGGCTACACGGGCGAGCTCCGCCCGGGCGCCACCGCCCAGGTCGTCTCCGCAGGCCTCCAGGCCGCGTGGTGAGGGACGGCGCCGCCCGTCTCCGGGCGGCGCCGGGCTCCGGAAGCGAACATGCGCGGGAAAGACGGTCAGGATGATCCGCCGAGAGAGGCCGGGCCGGCGCGCCGCCGGCCCGGCCTCTCTCGGCGGCTGCTCAAGGGTCTCGAGGCGATCGAGGTGCTGGTCCAGTTGGGCCGGCTGCTCTGGTGGCTCCTGAGAGGCTTGTGGCTGGCCGCCGGCGCGATCGTGCGCCTCTTCGGGGATCGCTGACCCGCGCTCGCGCCTGAATCGCTACCGACCGGGACAGGGTGATCCCGGAAGCGTTCCCGCACGTCGCCTGGGACAGAGTACCGGTGCAGGACTATACGCCTGCGCCGATGTTTCACGGGAAACATCGGCCGGGTTGCCGGATCCCGGGCCGCTGGCGCGCTCGGACCTGTCAGCCGAACAGGGCGCGCGCCACAACCTGCGGGTCGATCGGCTTCTGGCAGAGGGCCACGGCGCCGTGGAGCGACGGCACGGCGACCGGATCGTAGCCGGTCGCGAACAGGAAGGGCACGCCGCGCGCGTGCAGCGCGTCGGCGACGGGATAGACGAGCTCGTCCTGCAGGTTGATGTCGAGAACCGCGGCGTCGATCTCGGCGGTGCCGGCGATCAGTGCCAGCGCCTCGTCGACGCTGGCGACCGGCCCCAGGACCTGGGCGCCGCCCTCCTCGAATCCGGACTTGAGATCAACGGCGATGAAATAATCGTCCTCGACCAGCAGGACACGCCTGCCGGCCAGCGCGCGCGGTTTCGGGGTCATACGGGGCTGCCTGCAGCTTCTCCCTCGGGGAGCGGGATGTTGATCGAGCAATGTAGCACCGTATCGCCGAGTTCGTAGCTGGTCGTCGCCTTCAGGGCGTAGGGCAGGGCATGCTCGATCAATTCCCGCCCGTAGCCGCCCCGCGGCGCGTCCGACAGCTCCGGTCCGCGAACGAGACCTTCCTCCACCCATTCCACCAGCAGCCGGCCGCCGCCGTCGTCCGCCCTGTAGGTCCGCCACGTCACGCGCAGGCGGCCATGCGCCGTGGTGAGCGCGCCGTATTTCAGCGCGTTGGTGGCGAGTTCGTGCAGCGCCAGCGCGAAGGTCTGCACCGTCGCCTTGCGCAGGCGCACCACGGGTCCGTGGAGCCGGATGCGCTCCTGCATGGCCGGGGCATCGAGGGCGGCGAGTTCCGTCTCGATCAGGGACCGGAGCGTGATCGGTTCCTGATCGGAGCGCGAGAGGAGGCCCTGGACCCGGGAGAGGGCCGACAGACGGTCGTTGAACCGCTCCCGAAACGTCTCGCCGGGCCCGGTCTGGGCCATCGTCTGCTTGGCGATGGAGCGCACGACGCCGAGCAGGTTGCGGGTCCGGTGCTGCAGCTCGGCGACCATGACCTGCTGCCGCTCCTGCAGCTGGCGCAGATCGTCGATGTCGGTCGAGGTGCCGAGCCACCCGACGATCCGGCCCTGGGCGTCGCGGACCGGCGCCGCCCGGGTCTGGAACCAGCAGAAGCGCTCCTCGGCCGCGTTGCGGAGCCGGTGCTCGAAGGAGAGATGGCCGCTCGCCGCCGCCTCGCGCCACGCGGCTTCGGCGACCCCGTAATCGTCCGGATGGACGGCGTCCAGCCAGCCCCAGCCCAGGCTCGTCGCGTCGGTCTGCCCGGTATAGGCGTGCCATTGCGGGCTCGACCAGATGCAGGCCCCGTCGATCGCGGCGCGCCAGACGAGTTGCGGGATGCCCTGGGCGAGGGAGCGGAACAGCTCCTCGCTCTCGCGCAGGCGGCGCTCGGCCAGCACCCGCTCGGTGCTCTCGACCACGATGGCGATCACCCCCGCGGGTCGTCCGTCCTCGCCGAAGACGGGCGAGTAGTCGAGGTTCATCCAGACCGGCTCGGGCCGGCCGTAGCGGTGCAGGGTGAGTTCCTGGTCCTTGTAGGACAGCGTCCCGCCGGCCAGGCCGACGCGCATGACGTTGTCGTTGAAGTCGGCGACCTCCGGCCAGCCCTCGCGCACCTTGGAGCCGAGGAGCTTGGGATGGCGCCCGCCGGCGAAGCCCGAATAGGCGTCGTTGTAGATCATGATGCCGTCCTCGCCCCAGAGCAGCACGATCGGCACCGGCGATTGCAGCAGGGTGCTGACCGCGAAGACCAGGCTCCGCGGCCAGTCCGCGATCGGACCCAGCGGCGTCTCCGCCCAGTTGTAGGTCCGGACGAGGTCGGCGAGTTCGCTGCAGCCGGCCGAGAAGATGCAGGCCTCGCTCATGCGGTGGACCGACTCGTGAGGCTCCCGCTCGGGCGAGCGCAGCGCGGAGGGCGGGGCCCGGTCCGCGACCGGCCCGGTCGGCCGGCCCGTCGGGCGGGCTCCACCGACGCTACTACACCGTCCCTGCGCCAGATAGGGGTGCCGGCGTCGCCGGCACGCCCCGCCTCACCCGGTCCCCGCGACCGACCGTCGGGTCCGGATCGCCGGAGGCCGCGCCCCGTACCGACCTTCAGGCCGCGGCGCGCTCCACCGCCTCGGCGAGCTGGCTCGCGGCCGCGTCGCCCTTGTAGATCTCGTCCACCGCCTGCTTCAGCTTGGACGCGTCGTCGGTGCGGCCGAGGGCCTTGGCGTAGGCGGCCGCCGAGCCGAAGCCGGCGAGGCCGTAATGCGACATGCGCTGATACTGCGCGATGATCGCCACGTCGCGCAGCCGTCCGTCGGGCGAGGCCTCCTTGATCCCGTGCTTCAGCGCCTCGGCGACGAGGCCCTCCATGCCCTTGCAGTGCTCGGGCCGGGTCTCGCCGCCATTGGCCTGGATCAGGCTCTTCAGCACGTCGGTGTGCTTCCGGATCCCGCCCACGGACTGCTCGAGCATCCGCTTCAGCTTGGGGTCGCTGACCTGCCCGCTGAGCTGCTGCACGGCCCGGACCATCTGGTCGTTAGCCGACCAGAGATCCTGCATCTCGTCGAGATAGACCTCTTTCAGGGTGCCGGGTGCCGACATCGTCGCCTCCTTCGGGTGTGATGCCCGGTGAACCCGAGGGGTGCGGGGGTGTTCCGGGCCGCCGGACCGATCCGGCCCGACCTCGGGCGCCGCGACGCACGTTCGCGGCCCTGCCGGGCGTCTCCCGCCGAGGGCCGGGGCGGCCTCGCCGCGGCTCGGGGAGCCGCGATCCACCACGCGCGCATCGACCCTCGCCGACGCCCTGCTGACCGGGGCTGCGGCGGCCCGGCGGCGACAGCGGCGGCAACGCCGTCACCGGAAGCACGGCGGCCCCGAGCGGGCGGTGGGCGGCGCCGGACCGGCCCGGTGCCGGCCCGGCCTCCACCGGGCCGCCCTAGCCGCGGCCCGCAGGTTCCGGAAAGCGCCGGGCGAACCAGTCGCGGAGGATCTGCCGCTCGTAGTAGAGACCGCCGGTGGAGAAGCGCGGGTTGGACGTCAGCAGGAAGTTGATATCCGTCACCGTGTCCTCGCCCTGCGCGACGAGGCGTCCGCCCCGACGCAGGCTGTAGGCGAGGCGGATCCGCGGCGGCGTGGCGTCCGTCACGACCCGCAGGCCCGTCGGGGTCGCGAAACCGGGGCGGTCGAAGCCGGCGAGATCGACGTCGAGCACGGTGATGTCGAGGCGCTCGTCCGGGCGGAGCCGCGCGGTCCCGAGATCCGTGAAGATCCGGGTCAGCTCGGCCAGCGTGACCCGCAGCGGCTGCCCGGAACCGAAACGGTTCTCGGCATCGGTGAACCGGTCCGGCGCGGCGTAGCGCACGTCGACCCGTGCCCGTACCGGCTCCGCGGACGCCGCGGTCATCGACAGCGCCGCCGCGATCGCGCGTGTGGCCAAGCCGCCGGCGAGACGCTTGCGCATACCGAACTCCTCTCCGCCCGACGAGGGCAGCCTCCCGAATGGAACCGGTCGAACGGAGCCGGGTATCCCGCGCCCCGCGCGACTGGCCGGCTGCGACCGAATGGCTCCCGCCCGTTCATAGTCTCGCCGTGTTCCGGGCGCCTCGTAGCGCACCCGGCCCGAGGGGCGAGCCGGTCATGGGAGTCCGACGCGCATGATGAACTCTGTTCTCGCGCTTCTCACCGTCGTGGCGGTGCTGGTGGTCACGGCGCTGTTCAAGCTGCCGCTCCTGCCGTTCCGTCTCGTGGGCCGTCTTCTGCGGAGCCGCCCGGCGGCGGCCTGATCGAGCCGCTCAGGCCGCCGCGTCGATGAGGAATTCCATCCCGCGACCCGGCCCCTGATCGGAATAGTCGACGAGCGCCAGGCCGCGCTCGGCCAGGGTCGCCTCGACGGTGTCCCGCTCGCGGCGGACCATCTGACCCACCGCCAGCGGGGTCAGCCGGGGACTCGCGCGCCGCAAGCGGTCGACTCCGATACTCGCCGGCATGCCCGCGTCCTCGGCGATCCGGGCCAGGGCGAGGCCCAGGTCGCGCGCCTTGGTCTCGGCGGCGGATTTCGGCTTGAAAGCCATCTGCTTCTCCTCCTGCGCGGCCACCCGTCTCAGGCGGCCCGCCTGTCGACGCTCACATCCGGAAAGGCCCGGATCCAGACCCGGCGCCCCTTGGCGTCGTAGACCTCGACCTGCCAGCCCGACCAATCGAACCGCTCCACGACCCGCTCCATCAGCGCGAGCGCGACCCGCTCGGCGTGGGCCCGCATCTGCGCCGCATTCGGAAACCGGCTGCCGCGCAGGTCGGTCACCAGCTCGTGACCGTCCGTGCAGTGGAAGCGGTAAAGCCGTGTCGGCATTGAGCTCCTCTCGATCAATCCACAGCACTCCACCGCGATCCGAGAACACGGCGCGTCGGCGGTTGAACCCGCCACGACGATGCGCTTTGTTCGTGATATGTTCTATACGGATTCGGACGGCGATGCACCCAGATCCCGAGGCGGCCCCTGCGGAGATTCGTCTCAGGGAGGCCGAGACGATCGCCGTCGCCTATCGGCGGGCCGCGAAGGGCGATGCGTGGACCGCCCTCGTCGCGGCCATCGCGGATGCGCTGGTCGATCTCGACGCGCTGGAGCAGCGCCTCGCCCGGCAGGGCCGGCTGATCTCCCCGGGCTACGCCCGCGGCCGCGTCGAGTCGGGCGGAATCCGCGGGCAACGCCGCGCCGGCCCGGAGGATTGAGAGCGCGGTCGAGGCCCGCGCGGTGGTCCGGGCGGCCGGAGGTGTCGCCGCCGCGCGGCGACACCCCTGTCGGGGATCAGTGGTCCGAGACGCCGCGCCGCGCCATGGCGCCGGGCTGGCCCAGGCCGATCGCCTTGGCGAGGGCGGAGCGCTGCTCGGCGTAGCCGGGGGCGACCATCGGATAGTCGGTCGGGAGGCCGTAGCTGTCGCGGTAGCTGCGCGGATCCAGGCCGTGGCTGGCCAAGTGGCGCTTCAGCGTCTTGTAGATCTTGCCGTCGATGAAGCTGACGATCCCGTCGTGCCGGACCGACTTGCGGATCTGGGCCGCGCTCGGCTTCTCGATCTCGGTCTGCGAGGCCGCGCCGATCTCCGCGGTCGGCGTCCCGGTGACGAGCCCGCTGATCGCGCCGTGCACCCGCGCGATCAGCGCCGGCAGCTCCGCGGCCGGCACCGGATTGTTCGACACGTAGGCGGCGACAAGCTCGGCGGTCATCACGGCCAAGGTGTTGGATGTCTCATCGAAGGTCTCATTCATGGTCGGACTTTCAGCGAGCGATTTACGTTCCCACGGTTTGGGCGCGGCATGGGTTTAAACAGCGTAAATATGAAACGAAGACTCGATGAATATCTCGAGATTTTACCGTGCCGTGCCTGTGCCGGGTGCGGGAGGTCCGTCACCCGTCATCGGAGATCGCGGAGGATCTTGGTGCGCGCTGTCGCGGGCGATCCGGCCGCCCACGCGACAGGCCCGGGCCGCCCCGACCAACGCTCTCGGGCGCGTGCGGGTGCCTGCGGTCGTCCTCGACGGGCGCGTCTCGCGACCCGGCGCGGACGGCGTACCGCGCCTCGGGGGGCGACGAGCAGAATCGGAATTCGCGGCCTCAGCCGGCCCCGTATCCGCCCTTCCGATTGTCCGGCCGCGGCACGGGCGGCCGGGTGTCGTAGCCGCCGCTCTCCGGCGCCTCGCCGGATCCGGGGTCCACGGGGCCCGGAGCGTGGGGACCGCTGCCGCCGGCCGCCGGATCGGGCCGCTTCTCCGGGGCGGCCGGCCGGCCCGGCGGAACCGTTCCCAGGGCCTCGCGTGCGGCGTCGACATCCTGTCCCATGCGTCCCTCCCGACCGGCCATGCGGTCCCTCGTGTAGAGCCAAGACAGGAGGTCGCCGCATGTTCCCCGGAGGCATGGTCCCCGGAGGCATGGTCCCCGGAGGCATGGTCCCCGGAGGCATGGTCCCCGGAGGCATGGTCCCCGGAGGCATGGTCCCCGGAGGCATGGTCCCCGGAGGCATGGTCCCCGGAGGCATGGTCCCCGGAGGCTTGGTCCCCGGAGGCTTGGTCCCCGGAGGCTTGGTCCCCGGAGGCTTGGTCCCCGGAGGCTTGGTCCCCGGAGGACTACGCGGCCGGCCCCGGTCACGAGGAGCCGGGCCGGTGCCGAGGACAGGGCGGCCGCCCGCGCGGAGATCCGGCGACGCCGGTCACGACGGCCAGTTCGGGCCCGGCCAGCAGATCCTCCGGCCGGTCCGACCCGGTCCCGGGGGACGGGAACCCGGCGCGGTCGCCGATCAGGACCGGGAGGCTGGGCGTCGCGTCACCGCGGCCTCATTTCCGCTCGCCGGTGGGATTGGGCGTCGCCGACGTGTCGGGCGCGACCGCCGGATTGACGGGCGTGACCTTCGACCACGTGGCCGCGATCGCCACGATGGCGAGCAGCAGGGCGATGAAGATGCCGATGAGTGTGAGGCGCTTCATGTGGCGGGTCTGGATCTTCCGTGCGGGGGTGTGAAGGCGGGGAACGGCCGGGGCGGCCGATCGATCCCGCGCCCGGCGCGATCCGGATGCCGCCTCCGATGCGGCGGCCTCGCCCCCTACGACCCCGCCGGACGCATCCGCGCCAGGGCCGCCGCCGCCTGCCGGGCCAGCCCTTCGAGCCGGCGGACCGTCTCGTCGTCCGGGATGACCGAGGCGCACCAGTAGGCGCCGAGCGCCGCGACCGGCTCGGGAGAGCCGATCGGCACCATCACCAGGCTGCGCATCGAGGTCAGGCGGTAGAGGGCGACCGGCACCCGGGGATCGCACTCGATGTCCGGCACCACGATGGTCTCGTCGTCGAGCATCGCGCGCCCCGAGACGCACGCCGTCAGCGGGAATCTGCGGCCGCGCCACAGCGGCTCGATGGCATCCTCGGCGGCGTAGAAGGAGGCGTCGCCCTCGCGCAGCACCACGGCGATCCCGTCGGAGCCGGCAATCTCCCGTGCGGTCTCGCGAAGGATCGCGACGATGTCCTCCAGGGAATGAGCGGTCGCCAGACGGCGAGAGGCCCGAACCAGACCCGAGGCGGGATCCAGGAAACGTTCATCCATGCGGGGCGCGTCGCGCGAGCACTCCGGTCAAGCGGGGTAAGATTCCGTGCCGCGTCGCCGCGAGCCGGGGCCGTCACCCGGACCCGACCACCGTCCCGAGCCTGACCGGGGCCGTTGGGCGGGGCAACAACCTAGATCAAGCGTTTCGGCGACGGCGATCGGGCGCCGGGAGATGAGCGAGGGCCGCGTCCGCCTATTGTCCGTCGCAGCGCGATACCGCGACAGAAGTCTTGAAATAGTTCCGAGCCCCTCGATCACGACGCCGCGATGATGTGCTCCAGCGCACCTTCCGGTCCACCGGCTCGGGACCCCCGCCGACGCTGTTGCAACGATGCACTATCGCGGCCGCACATCCTGACGTCCTGTCCGTCCCGCACACATCCCGTCCAACGGGAGACAGAGGACCAGATGATCAAGAAGCTTCTTCTCGCGAGCGCCGCCACGGCCCTGCTGACCGGCGCCGCCTCGGCCGCCGACCTGCCGCGCCGCGCCGCCCCGCCGCCGGTGTTCACCCCCGTCCCGGTCTTCACCTGGACCGGCGCCTACTTCGGTATCAACGCCGGCTACGCCTTCGACGCCAGCGACCGCAACACCGGCAACACCTTCGCCGTCCCCTTCCCGTACGCCGCCCCCGGCACCGTCGCCTCCTTCCGCAACCGCAGCCAGGACGGCTTCTCCGGCGGTGGCCAGATCGGCTACAACTGGCAGATCACCCCCGGCTCCGGCCTCGTGATCGGCGTCGAGGCCGACGCNCGCCCTGCCGACCGACTCGTTCCTGAACTTCTTCCGCTCCTCGGCCGTGACGCTCAAGGTCGAAGGCCTGTACGTCAACCTCGACCGCAACACCCGCAACCAGGGCGCGTTCGTCATCAACGCCGCCAACAACTTCCCGGTCGTCTACAGCGGCGTCGGCCGCCGCTCCGACGAGTTCGCCGTCGTCCGCGCCGGCCTGAACTACAAGTTCGGCTCGTACTGAGACCGCGCCGCGGCGGTCGGATCCCGACCGCCGCGCCACGCCGATCCACGCCCGAAGGGGCCGCTTCCGCAAGGAGGCGGCCCCTTCGCCGTTCAGCCTGCACCAACGCCACCCGGACGCCGCAGCGCGCGCGGCCAGGCGGAGAGGGGGGCGCGCCGGGTTCGAGGCCGGGCGCCCCGTACCGGCTCAGTAGCCCTTCCAGAGGCCGGGCGTGGCCAGTTCGAGCAGGTGCCCGTCCGGGTCCCGGAAGTAGACGCTGACGCCACCCCTGGGCCAGCGCGTGCGGCCCTCGACGGCCACGCCGGAGGCCGCGAGATGATCCTCCCAGGGCGCGAGGGCGTCGGCGTCGATCGAGAACGCGATATGGGCCGGGCCGCGGCCGTCATGGGGCGGGATGAGCCCGCCCGGCGCCTCGATCGGCTGCAGGGACCCGCCCTCCGGGAAGAGCAGGAGGACGCCGCGGCCGCCGACGTCGAAGGCGCGCATGCGGAAGTCGGTGAAGAGACAGCGCAATCCCATCGTGTCGCGGTAGAAGGCCTCGGCGCGGTCGAGATCCGCGACGTACAGCGCCGTCTCCAGGATGGCGTTGAGCTTGGGCACGGCGGTCTCCTGACGGCGACTCGGTCACGGGCGGCGGCCCGCGGCCGACGGGCTCGATCGTCCGGCGGGGACGTCCGCGGGCCCGCGCGGGGCTCACGGCCCGCCGGCGACCGCCCCGGCGATCACCATCAGCAGGGCCTCGAGGTCGATCCGCCCCGAGATCCGCGCGTAACCCGGCTCCGACAGGTCGACCTGCGGCGCGGGATCCTCCGCCTCGGCCTGACGCGTGAGCTCCGCCAGGATGGCGTCCCGCAGGGCGTCGTCGAGCTTCATGGGTCCGGCTCCCGGTCATCGGTGCGCCCGGCCTGCGGGACCTGATCCGGTCCGGATCGGTCCCGTGCCGGGCGATGGCTGCACGGGGCCAACCGGCGGGCCCCGGGCTCGGTTCGCCGCGGGGCCGCGCTTCAGACGGCGGACGGGCGCGGCGCGCCCTGGTCGGGGCGCGGCGTGCGGCCGGGCACCAGCGACAGGGCGGCCGAGAGCAGGGCGAAGACCACCAGGGGCAGCAGGCTCAGGGTGAAGCTGCCGGTCCCATCCTTGATCGCGCCGATCAGGTAGGGACCGAGGAAGCCGCCGAGATTGCCGACCGCGTTGATGGCCGCGATGCTCGCCGCCGCCGTGGCGGGCGGCATCTGCTCGGTCGCGAGCGCCCAGAACGGGCCCTTGAGCATGTAGACGCCCATGGCGGCGACCGTCAGCGCCGCCACGACCGGGCCGAGCCCCGACAGGACCGTGCCGCCCGCGAGCCCCAGCGCCAGGATCAGGAACGAGAGCGCGAGGTGCCAGCGCCGCTCGGCGGTCCGGTCGCTGTGCCGGCCCCAGAGGACCATCGCCAGGGACGCGAACCCGTACGGGATGCTGTTCAGGAGCCCGGTCTCGACATTGCCGAGGCCGAAGCTCTTGACGATCTGCGGCGTCCAGAACGACAGCCCGTAGCTGCTCGCCGTCGAGCCGAAATAGATGGCCGCGAAGAGGGCGAGCCGCCGGTCGCGCAGGATCTCCCAGAGCGGCGGCTTCGCGGGCGCGCCGCGGCGGGTGTTGCGCGCCGCCTCGGCCCGGAGTTGCCGCTCCAGCCAGTCCCGCTCGGCCGCCGGCAGCCACGCCGCGTCCCGCGGCCCGTCCGGCAGGAACCACAGGACCGCGACGGCCAGGACCACCGCCGGCAGGCCCTCGAGGATGAACAGCCACTGCCAGCCGGCGAGGCCGAACCCCGTCACGTTGAGCAGCGCGCCGGAGATCGGCGAGCCGAGGAACGACGAGATCGGGATCGAGATCATGAAGATCCCGATGATCCGCGCCCGGTAGGCGGAGGGGAACCAGTAGGTGAGGTAGAGGATCACGCCGGGGAAGAAGCCGGCCTCGGCGAGCCCCAGCAGGAAGCGCAGGGCGATGAACGACCACGGCCCCTGCACGAGCGCCATGGCGGCGGAGATCAGCCCCCAGGTCGCCATGATCCGGGCGATCCACAGCCGCGCCCCGAAGCGCTCCAGCATCAGGTTGCTGGGGATCTCCATCAGGAAGTAGCCGAGGAAGAAGATGCCGGCGCCCCAACCGAACACGGTCGCCGACAGGCCGACATCGTGGTTCATCTGGATGGCCGCGAAGCCGACATTCACGCGGTCCAGGAAGGAGACGAAATAGGCGAGGATCAGGAACGGCACGAGCCGCCAGCCGATCCTGCGCATCGCCGAGCGTTCCAGGGCGGCCTCGTCCAAGGAGCCTGTCATCGGGCCTATCCTCGCGGCGTGTCGTGGGTTCAGGCCGGCCCCCGCGGGGGTCCGGTTCGATCCAGGTCACGTCTCCAGGTCACGGCCGGGCCCGCGCGGGGCTGGACGGCGCCGGGCGCCGCCGCGCGGGCGGGGCGGCGGGCAGGCGCGTCGTCTCGGGCTTCCTCGCGGGCCGGTCATCTCTGGTGGTGACCTGTGCCGACCCTGCTTAACCCGCGGCCGCCGCGGCTGGGAAGCGCCGCCGGGCTTCAACGGAGCGGATCTGTTGAGGGGACGGCCTCGATCGTCGGCCAGGATGCCGCCGACGAGTCGAGGCCGTCGCAGATCGCCGGCCGGCTCCGGCGACGCGGTCGGCCGCACCCGATCTGCGCGGGCCGCGCGGATCGGGGACGGCGCGGGCGGTCTGCGACCGCCCGGACCGGCTTCAGCCCTTCCTGACGTTCCAGAACACCGGCACGCCCTCGAGGACGCCGCTCAGGGCCGGCTTGTACGAGGTCTGGTTGAAGTACTGCCCGAGGGGCAGGTAGGGCAGGTCGGTGAAGGCCTGCTGCTGGAGCTCGCCCGCGAGCCTCTTCCGCGCGGCGGTGTCCGGGGCGTCCAGCCACTGATCCCGCAGCGCCTCGATCTTCGCGCTGGTCGGCCACCCGATCGCGGCGCTCTGGCCCGTCCCGCGCAGGAAGGCGCTGACCGCGGGGTTCGCCTGGTCGAGTCCCGCCCAGAAGGTGCAGAACGCGCTCCAGCCACCCTGGGCGACCGGCTCCTTCTTGGCGCGCCGCTGCACCACCGAGCCCCAGTCCATCACCTGGTAGTCGACGTTGAAGCCGGCGCGCGTGAGCATGTCGGCCGCCACGTCGGCGAGCGCCTTCAGGCTCGGGAAATCCGAGGCGCCCATCAGCACCACCTTCTCGCCCTTGTAGCCCGCCGCCGCGAGCGCCGCCTTGGCGCCCGCGAAGTCGCGCTTGCCCGTGAGGGCGCCGAGGCCGACGTCGCTCGCCATCGGCAGGCCCGGGCAGAAGAAGCCGGTCGGCACGTGGATCAGCTTGGGATCGGTGCCGGTCACCGCCTGCATGAAGTCGGTCTGGTCGACGACCTTCAGCAGCACCTGCCGGATCGCCGGGTTGTCGAAGGGCGGCTGGAGCTGGTTCATCCGCAGGCAGCCGATCAGGCCGGTCGGGTCGGTGATCCGCGTCGTGAGGCCGCCGAGGGTCGGGACGAGATCGGCCGGCGGCTGCTCCCACCAGTCCATCTCGCCCGTCTGCATCGCCGAGGCGGCGGTGGCCTGATCGGGGATGACGTGCCACTCGACCCGGTCGACGAAGGCGCGCTTCGGGCCCGAGGTCCATTGCGGCTCCCCGCCCTCCCGGGGGACGTAGCCGGCAAAGCGCTCGTAGACCACCCGGGCGCCGACCACGCGCTCGTCCGCCTTGAAGCGGAACGGGCCGCTGCCGACCATCTCGGTCACCTGCGTGAACGGGTCGGTCTTGGCGAGCCGCTCCGGCATGATGGCGCAGATCGAGGAGCCGACCTTGCCGAGCGCGTCCGGCAGGAGCGCGAAGGGCTTCTTCAGCCGGAACTGGATCGTCCGGTCGTCCGGGGCCGAGAGCTCGTCCGTGTAGGCCATGAGCGTCTGGCCCATGGCGTCGCGCTTGCCCCAGCGCGCCACGCTCGCCATGCAGTCGCGGGCCAGCACGGGGCTGCCGTCGTGGAAGGTCAGCCCGGGCCGCAGGGTGAGGCGCCACAGCGTGCCGTCGCTCTCCACCGTGTGGCCGGCCACCATCTGCGGCTGGGCGGCGTAGCTGGCATCGGTGCCGTAGAGCGTGTCGAAGACGGCGAGCCCGTGGTTCCGGGTGACGTAGGCGGTCGTCCAGATCGGATCGAGCACCGTCAGGTCGGCCTGCGGGATGAACTTGAGCGTCCGGGCGGCGCTGCCCTGAGCCAGGGCCGGAGCCGCGAGGGCGGCGCCCGACAGGGCCATGAAGGATCGTCTGTTCAGCATGCCGACTCGCCCAAGCGTTGCAATCCCGCCGAGGTTAGCACGTGGCGGGCCAAGCGCATCACGGGCGCGCCGGTCAGCGTCCCTCCGCCAGCTCCTGCACGAGGGTCAGGACGCGACGGCGAACCTTGGGATCGTCGATGCGCCTGTAGGCGCGCAGCAGGGCCTCCGCCTCGTCGGCCTGCCCGCCGGCGCCCCGCTCCGGTCCCTGCGGACCGTACAGGGAGGCGGCCGGAACCTGCAGCGCGTCGGCGATCCGCTGCAGCAGCCGCCCGGCGCTCGGCGCGCGCGGCAGGGCGGAGCGCTCGTACAGCTCCTCCTCCGCCGCCGCATCCCCGGAGGATCTGCCCTGGACAGGTGACTTCGATCCCATCGGCGGTCAGGCTCCGGCGCGCGGGCTGGCTTGAGCATTCATAATACAGAAGACCGGTGGGACGCGAGTGGCCAGCACGCCACAGTTGCATAAATGCGTCAAAGAACTCTTGAGGTTGCAGCCATCGTCCTCGCAGATCGACCGGCACGGCGCCCGGCACGTGCACCGCCAGCCCAGGACCACCGCGTCCGTCGGCCAGACCTGCTCCGAACCCTTCCAGATCGCGCTCGATTCGGCCGACATGATCGGGCACCGGGCGCGGGATCCCGCGGCGGACCGCGTGCGGGTCGAGCCCTGGTGGTCCGCCTGTTCAAGGTCGATCCGACCGAGGCGGAAGCCGGCATCCCGCTGGCCGCCTACGAGAGAACCACCCACGCCGACGACCGCGACCGGGTCATCGGCCCGCTCCGCCGCGGCGTCGCGGCGGGGCGTTCCTACGGCGCCGAGGACCGGGTGATCTCCATCGACGGCCGGACGCGCTGAATCCTGGCGCGCGGCCGCTTCACCGGCGACCGTGCCGGCCGGCCGACGGGTGGGCGCGGGATCCTCGTGGATATCGCGCGGCTGCGCGCGCGCGGAAGCCGGCGGCGCGGCCGCGCCCGATACCGGCGACGCGCCCTGGACCGGGCGGCGTCGACGAGGCGGCCGCGCGCGTCCTGCCGGTCGCGTCCGGTCAGGCGTCCGGTCCAGGCCCGTCACCGCGCGCGACGGCGGGGCGGCGGACGAACGAATTGCGGCTCGGCGAGCGCTGGAAGCGGCGCCTTCCGCAATTCCTGCGCTGACGGCCCGGCCGCGGCCCGCCGCGTCAGGCGAAGAACTGCCTGAAGTTCTCGAGCCACCCGCGCAGCCAGGCTTCGCACCCCTGCCGGGCGCCCTCGGCGTCCTGGCCGTGGCCCCAGACGTCCTCGGCCAGCGGGCTCCACCAGGTCCAGAACCGGCTCGACCCGTCGTAGGCGCAGATCCCCACGACGACCGCCCCGACCCGTCCGACGAAGCGCGGGAGCGGCACGCCGGCGGTCTCGTCCTGCGTCCAGGTGATCAGGGTCCGGGGCATCCCGTTAGAACGGCGACCGCCCCCGGATGTTCAACCGGACGGATCCGCGGGACGTGGCGGGGATCTAGGCCGCCTGCCGCTCCGGCGGCGGTCCCGCGGCCAGCCGCGAGTTGCGGTAGCGCGCGTCGTCCGTGACCTCGCGCTCCACCCACGGAGGGAGCACCACCGGCTGGTCCTCGCGCTCCAGCTCGATCTCGGCCAGGATCAGGCCCGCGAGCGCCCCGCCGAACACGTCGACGTCCCACATCGCCCCGGCATGCGCGATCCGGTAGCGAGTCTTCTCGAGCCGCCGGTCGGGCGGCACCGTGGCGAGGAGCGCCGCGCCGTCCTCCGGCGCGATGGCGAACTCGATCTCGTCCCGGCTCGCGCCGCGGCGCGGGCTCTTCCACGTGAGGAGCGCGCGCTCCCCGGCGCGGCGGATCCGGATCGTGTTGGCCGCGTCGGTGAGGAGATACCCCTGAACGAGGGGCGTCCCCGCCCGGCACAGCGCCAGAACCGACGGGTTCGCGATGAACTTGCGCTCGATCTCGACAGCCATGCCGCGCCTCGTGGACGTTTGACGCGTCAGCCTTCGCGGACTAGCCGGCCCGAGACAAGCCGGCTGGCGGGGATGAGCACAGCGTTACAGGCATGGCTCGCTGCCAATGCGCGCGGGCTGCGATGCGATCCTGTTAAACTTATGTCAAAGCGTGACGAGTCCGTTGCTTGCACAAGCATCATCAGAAATCCCGCCCCCTCCGTCCCCGAGGTCACCGCTGAAGACGGCATCCAAGCGGCCGAATTTGAAGAAGCTGCTCCGGAAGGCGCAGGTCAAACCGCTCAAGCAGGTGGCGGCCCTGCCGTTTCGCGTCGGCCCGGACGGTCGGATCGAGGTTCTGCTGATCACCTCGCGGGATACGGGGCGCTGGATCATCCCGAAGGGCTGGCCGATGGCCGGCCGCAAGGCCCACCAGGCCGCCGAGCGGGAGGCCTACGAGGAGGCGGGGCTCAAGGGACAGATCGCCGCGAACCCGGTCGGCCGGTACCACTACCAGAAGCGCTTCGATCACGGCCGCGCCTTCCCCTGCATGGTGCGCGTCTACCCGCTGCGGGTCGAGGCCCAGCACGAGCGCTGGCCGGAGCAGGCCCAGCGCACGCTGCAATGGTTCCCGCCCGAGGAGGCGGCGCGTCTCGTCCACGAGGACGAGCTCCAGGACCTCCTGGCGGACTTCGCGGCGCGGCCGGTCGAGACCGGCGGTGACGGGCGGAGTTGACGGGCGCGGCCGGGCGGCCCGTCGCGGCACCCGGCGATACAACTCCTGATCGGCAACCGGACCGGCGCGCGACGGCGCGACGCCGAGGGCTGCGGCCGGCGACGACCCGGCGCACGCTCGGACGTTATGCAACTTCTGATTAGCATCCACGGGTTAGGGTTCCGGCCGTCGCAGATGGGCGGGGCACCTCGATGTATCGCGCGTTCGCTTGCCTGACGGAGGAACATACCGGCTGGGTGGTCGCCCTGGCCGCCAGCGTCTGCTGGATCTCCTGCGCGGTCGCCCTGAAGCTCGAGCAGCGCGTCCAGGTCCGCGCCGACCGGCACGGGCCGATCTGGCTCCTGGCCTCGGGCTTCTCGATCGGGGCCGGGATCTGGAGCACGCACTTCATCGGCATGCTCGGCTACGATCCCGGCGTGGTGCTGGGCTACGAGCCGCGCACGACCCTGCTCTCCCTGATCGTCGCCATCGCGGCCGCCAGCGCGGCCTTCCTGTTCGCCCGGGCCGCGCCGTCGCGCTGGGCCGGGGCGGCGGCCGGCCTCGTGCTCGGGATCGGCATCGCCTGCATGCATTTCCTCGGCATCGCCGGGGTGCGGCTGCCGGGGCACTTCACCTGGGACCCGGTCCTGGCGGTCACGGCGGTCGCGGCGGGCTGCCTGCTCGCGGCCGCCGGGATGGCCGTCCATGTCGGGCGCGCGGGCGGGCGGGCCCGGCTCGCCGCCGCGACCGTCCTGACCCTCGCCATCGCGGTCCTGCACTTCCTGGCCATGGCGGCCGCCCGGGTGGTGCCGGACCCGGCCCTGGCGGTCCCGCAGCTCGGCCTCGCCCGCGGCGTCCTGGCCGCCGGCATCGCCGCCATGATGGCGGTGATCCTGGCCTTCGCGGCGCTGATGCTGATGCTGGACCACCTGCGCCGGATCAACGTCGCCCTGGCCCGGCAGGGCCGCATGCTGCGGGAGAAGACCCTGCTGCTCGACGCCACCCTCGACAGCATGGACCAGGGCCTGATCATGGTCGACGCGGGCGGCGTCGTGCGCGTCTGCAACGAGCGGGCGCTGGCGCTCCTCGACCTGCCCCGGGAGATGATGCAGGCGCGGCCGAGCTACCGCGCGGTGCTGCGCCACGAGGCAAGCCGCCGCGAGCGCCGGGGCGCGGACCGCTCGACCCGGGCCTGGACCGAGCGCGGCGAGGCCGGGCAGACGCAGGTTCACGAGCGGGCGCGGCCGAACGGCCTCGTGCTCGAGATCCGCACCGTGCCCCTGGCGGATGGCGGCTTCGTGCGGACCTTCACCGACATCACCAAGCGCAAGGCCGCGGAGGCGGAGGTGGCCCGGTTGGCGCGCCACGACGTCCTCACCGGCCTGCCGAACCGGGCGCTGTTCCACGAGACCCTCGAGCGCGGCCTCGCCGACATCGTCCAGCGCGGCGGCGCCTGCGCGGTCCTGTACCTCGACCTCGACGGCTTCAAGAGCGTGAACGACAGCCTCGGCCACCAGGCCGGGGACGAGCTCCTCCGGCGCGTGGCGGCGGGCCTGCGGGGGATCGCGGGGGACGGGGCCGTGGCCCGGCTCGGCGGCGACGAGTTCGCCGTGCTCTGCGCCGGCGGCGCGGCCGAAGCGGGCGCCCTGGCCGAGCGCCTCATCGCGCTGTTCGACAGCCCGTTCAGCCTCGGCGGGCACCGGGTCGGCGTCGGCCTGAGCGTCGGCATCGCGCTGGCGCCCGGGCACGGGACCGATGCCGAGCCCCTGTATCGCCGCGCCGACCTCGCCCTCTACCGGGCCAAGGCCGAGGGCCGCGGCACGTACCGGATCTTCACCCCCGCCATGGACGAGGAGGCCGAGGAGCGGCGGGTGCTCGAGCGCGACCTGCGCCAGGCCCTCGACGACAACACCCTGAGCCTGCACTACCAGCCGCAGGTGGACGGCCAGACGGGGGCGCTCGTCGGGTTCGAGGCCCTGCTGCGCTGGACCCACCCGTCCCGCGGCAGCGTCTCGCCGAACGTCTTCGTGCCCCTCGCTGAGGAGACCGGCCTGATCGTGGCGCTCGGCGACTGGGTGCTGCGCGAGGCCTGCCGGGAGGCGGCGCAGTGGGCGCAGCCCCTGAAGGTCGCCGTCAACCTCTCGCCGCGGCAGTTCCAGAAGCCCGACCTGCCCGAGACCGTCCTGGCCATCCTGGCCGAGACCGGCCTGTCGCCGGACCGCCTGGAGCTGGAGGTCACCGAGAGCATCATCATCAACGACATGGCGCGGGCCGTGGGCATCCTCCGCCGCCTGAAGAGCTACGGCATCCGGATCAGCATGGACGATTTCGGGACCGGCTACGCGTCGCTCGCGACCCTCCAGGCCTTCCCGTTCGACAAGCTGAAGATCGACCGCTCCTTCGTGGCGCAGCTCGGGACCGGGCCGCAGGCCGCCGTGATCGTGCGGGCCGTGCTCAGCCTCGGCCGCAGCCTCGGCATGGGCGTCGTCGCCGAGGGCGTCGAGACCCACGCGCAGATGAGGTTCCTGACCGAGGAGGCCTGCGGCGAGATGCAGGGCTACCTGTTCGGCAGGCCGCGCCCGATCACCGCCTACGCCGACGCGGTCGGCGGTCCCGCCGAGGCCTCCGAGGCCCCGACCGAGCCGGACCTCGCCGCATTCGGCTGAGCGGGGCCGACGGCCCGCCCCGGCCGGGAACCCGCCGGATCCCTCCGACGTTGGCCCCGCAGATTGGATCACTTCTAAGGTCCAAGCTCTCGTCCCCCGCCGGGACGGCCTCCGGGCCGCCGGCCTCACAGGAGCCCGACCATGAACGCGAAGTGCGAGACCTGCCGGTTCTTCGACGAGCACAAGGGCAACGGCGCCGTCGCGCAGAACGATGCCGGCCTGTGCCGCTTCAACCCGCCGGTCAGCCAGCCCGCGCCCGAATCCAAGGGCCTCTGGCCGGTGGTCGCCGCCCAGGATTGGTGCGGCCACTACACCCCCGAGATGACGGCGGCCGAGTAGGCCCGTCCGCAGCGCGCACGAACGGGGCCGGCCTTCGGGTCGGCCCTTTCGTTTGGGCGCCGCCACGTTTCGCGCGCCCGGCCGCGCAGCCCCCCTGACGATCGCGGGAGCGGGCTCTACCTTGGAGCCAATCCAGGGTGCCGGTGTTTCCCCGAAGTACCCGGCCCTCGGCGGGCCGTTCCCCGGTCCCGGAGACCGGGATCCCCGTCCGCGCCTTTGTGATCTGAACCGGAGAGAGACTCGATGGTGGGAGCTACCGCCGCGCCCCAGGACCCGGGCGCCAGAACGGCGCGGACCGACGCACCGGTCCTCGCCACCGTCACGTTCACGGTGAACGGCGAGCGGCGCACGCTCGAACTCGACACCCGCACCAGCCTGCTCGACGCCGCGCGCGAGCAGCTGCACCTCACCGGGTCCAAGAAGGGCTGCGATCACGGTCAGTGCGGCGCCTGCACGATGATCGTGGACGGGCGGCGCATCAATGCCTGCCTGACGCTGGCGATCATGCACCAGGGCGCCGAGATCGTGACCGTCGAGGGTCTGGGGCAGCCCGACAACCTGCACCCGATGCAGGCCGCCTTCGTCAGGCACGACGGCTACCAGTGCGGCTACTGCACGCCGGGCCAGATCTGCTCGAGCGTCGCGGTGCTAGAGGAGATCAAGGCCGGCATCCCGAGCCACGTCACGGCGGATCTCGGCGCCGCCCCGCAGGTGACCGAGATGGAGATCCGCGAGCGGATGAGCGGCAACATCTGCCGCTGCGGCGCCTATTCCAACATCGTCGAGGCGATCACCGAAGTCGCCGGGAGCCGCGCATGAAGTCCTTCACGTACGAGCGCCCCAGCTCGCCGGCCGAGGCGGCCGCCGCCGTCGCGGCCAGGCCGGACGCCAAGTTCATCGCCGGCGGCACCAACCTCCTCGACCTCATGAAGCTGCAGATCGAGACGCCGCGCCACCTCGTCGACGTGAACGGGCTCGGCCTCGACACGGTCGAGCCGACGGAAGAGGGCGGCCTGCGCGTCGGCGCGCTGGTGCGCAACACCGACCTCGCCGCCCATCCGCGGGTGCGCAAGGATTACGGGGTCCTCGCCCGGGCGCTGCTCGCGGGCGCCTCGGGCCAGCTGCGCAACAAGGCGACCACCGCCGGCAACCTGCTTCAGCGGACGCGCTGCCCGTACTTCTACGACACCGCCCAGGCCTGCAACAAACGCCAGCCGGGCTCCGGCTGCGCGGCGCTCGACGGCGTCAACCGGTCGCTCGCGGTGATCGGCGGCAGCGAGGCCTGCATCGCCACGCATCCGGGCGACATGGCGGTGGCCATGCGCGTGCTCGACGCCACCGTCGAGACGGTCGACGCCTCCGGCAGCGGGCGCAGCATCCCGATCGCCGAGTTCCACCGCCTCCCCGGCGACGAGCCGCAGCGCGACACCAACCTCAGGCCCGGCGAGCTGATCACCGCGGTGACGCTGCCGAAGCCGGTGGCCGGCACGCATATCTACCGCAAGGTCCGCGACCGCGCCTCCTACGCCTACGCGCTGGTCTCGGTGGCGGCGATCCTGGGCAAGGACGGCAGCGGCCACGTCGCCTTCGGCGGTGTCGCCCACAAGCCCTGGCGGGTGGAGGCGGCAGAGGCCGATCTCCCGAAGGGCGCCAAGGCCGTGACGGCCCGGGTCTTCGCCGACGCCAAGCCGACCCACGAGAACGCCTTCAAGCTGACGCTCGCCGAGCGGACGCTGACCGCCGCGCTCAACCAAGCGAGGGCCTGAGCCATGAAGTTCGACACCCCCGCCGGCCCGAACCCGATCGACCGCCTCAAGGTCGTGGGCCGGGCGACCGACCGCATCGACGGCAAGTACAAGACCACCGGCACCGCGCCCTACGCCTACGAGCGCCACGACGCGGCGCCGAACGCCGCCTACGGCTACGTGCTCGGCGCCGGCATCGCCAAGGGCCGGGTGCGCCGGATCGACACCGCGGCGGCGAAGGCCGCCCCCGGCGTGATCGCGATCGTCACCACCCTCGAGACGCCGCGGATCGAGCGCGGCGTGATGAACGTGGCCTACCTGTTCGGCGGCGACGTGATCCAGCACTACCATCAGGCGATCGCCGTCGTGGTGGCCGAGACCTTCGAGCAGGCCCGGGCGGCCGCCTTCCTGGTCGCGGCGGAGTACGCCCCGGAGGACGGCGCCTTCGACCTCGCCGCGGCGGCGCCATCGGCCAAGCCGGTCCCGGCCGACAGCGGCGAGGGCAGCGGCGGGAACGGCGAGGAGCGCGTCGGCGACTTCGAGGGCGCGTTCGCGCAGGCCCCCGTGACCCTCGACGCGACCTACGCGACCGCCGACGAGAGCCACGCCATGATGGAGCCGCACGCCACGACGGCGGCCTGGGACGGCGACAGAGTCACGCTCTGGACCTCCAACCAGATGATCGGCTGGGGTCACGGCAGCCTCGCCAAGATGCTCGGCCTGCCCAAGGAGAAGGTCCGGCTCGACGCGCCGTTCGTCGGCGGCGGCTTCGGCGGCAAGCTGTTCGTCCGCGCCGACGCGGTCCTGGCGGCGCTCGCCGCCAAGGCGGCGGGGCGGCCCGTGAAGGTGGCGCTGACGCGACCGCTCATCGCCAACAACACCACGCACCGGCCGGCCACGATCCAGCGGGTCCGGATCGGCGCGACGCGGGACGGCACCATCACGGCGATCGCCCACGAGAGCACGTCCGGCAACCTGCCGGACGGCGATCCCGAGACGGCGGTGAACCAGACCAAGTTCCTCTACGCGGGGGCGAACCGCCTGACCGCCATGAAGCTCGCCCGTCTCGACCTGCCCGAGGGCAACGCCATGCGGGCGCCGGGCGAGGCCCCGGGCCTGGCGGTGCTCGAGGTCGCCATGGACGAGATGGCCGAGAAGCTCGGTATCGACCCGGTGGAGTTCCGCATCCGCAACGACACCCAGGTCGATCCGAACCAGCCGGACCGCCCGTTCTCGCACCGCGACCTCGTCGGCTGCCTCAAGCTCGGCGCGGAGCGGTTCGGCTGGGCGAAGCGCAACCCGAAGCCCGGTCAGGTCCGGGAGGGGCACTGGCTCGTCGGGCACGGCATGGCGGCGGCGTTCCGCAACAACATGGTGCTGAAGTCCGGCGCCCGGGTGCGGCTCTCCGCCGACGGCCGGGTCACGGTCGAGACCGACATGACCGATATCGGCACCGGCAGCTACACGATCATCGCGCAGACCGCGGCCGAGATGATGGGCGTCCCCCTCGAGCGCGTCGTGGCGCGGCTGGGCGACTCGGACTTCCCGGTCTCCTCGGGCTCGGGCGGGCAGTTCGGCGCCAACTCGTCGACCGCGGGCGTCTACGCGGCCTGCGTGAAGCTGCGGGAGGCGGTGGCGCAGAAGCTCGGCTTCAACGCCACCGACGCGGTATTCGAGGACGGCGAGGTCCGCGCCGGCAACCGCGCGATCCCGCTGGCCCAGGCCGCGGCCGACGGCGAGCTGGTCGCCGAGGACGCGATCGAGTTCGGCAAGATCTCGAAGGCGCAGCAGGTCTCGACCTTCGGGGCCCACTTCGCCGAGGTCGCGGTGGACGCCTACACCGCGGAAGTCCGTGTGCGGCGGATGCTGGCGGTCTGCGCGGCCGGGCGGATCCTCAACCCGAAATCGGCCCGCAGCCAGGTGATCGGCGGGATGGTCATGGGCACCGGGGCGGCGCTGATGGAGGAGCTGGCGGTCGACACCAAGCGCGGCTTCTTCGCCAACCACGATCTCGCCGGCTACGAGGTGCCGGTCCACGCCGACATCCCGCACCAGGAGGTGATCTTCCTCGACGAGGTCGACCCGATGTCCTCGCCCATGAAGGCGAAGGGCGTGGGCGAGCTCGGCATCTCGGGAGTTGGCGCCGCGGTGGCGAACGCGATCTACAACGCCACCGGCATCCGCGTGCGGGACTACCCGATCACCCTCGACAAGCTCCTCGACCGCATGCCGGACGCGGCCTGAGCGGGGCGCGGGGCGCCGGGCCGGGCATCCGGCCGGGCGCCTCTAGGGGTCCACGATCTGGAAGCTGGCCCGCGCCCGCAGGACGAGCCGCCCATCCTCGTCGTAGGCGCGCGCGGTGAAGTCGTCTCCCCGGTCGCACCGCCCTCGTCGCGCAGGAGGGCCGTCAGGGTCCTGCGCAGCAACGCGCGCAGGGCCGCGCGGTTCGGGCGTTGGGTGCCCTCCTCGTCACGGACGTCGAGGTGGTCGGAGGTGTCGATGGAGTAGCGCGGCATGGGGGTCTCCATGATCGGGGCGGGAGCGCCCAAGACCCGCGCCGGCGGCTGATCATGGATACAGATCAGGGCGGCGGCCGCACTCATCTGAGTTCGAACCATGACACTTATCTTCGGGGCGCGCCGACGACAGCATGACCCGGGACGAGAGAGGAGCCGCAGACCCTGCGACTCCTCCCGTCACTGTCCTCTTGCCGTCCTGTAACGGGATCAGTACTTCCGGATGATCGGCTCCGGGGCCATCGGGACCGGATCCGCCCCGAACCGGTAGGTCAGTCCGGCATAGATCGAGAGCGGCTGGGCCAGGGTGGTGGTCCGGGGATCGTTGATCGAGAGGTTCCCGGCCACCGCCCCCGTCTCCGCGAAGGTGCCGAACGTGGCGTAGCGGTTGTTGGTCAGGTTGGTGATGAGGCCGAAGATCTCCAGGTTCTTGGTGACCTGATACTTCGTCGTCAGGTTCATCACGTAGTAGGCCGGCAGCTTGCGGTTGAGGTTCGATTCGTCACCCCGGTAGTAGGACGACGAGAACGCCGAGACGTTGAGGCCGAAGCGCCAGTTCGGGGTGATGCTGTACTCGAAGCCCGCCTTGATCTGGTGATCGGGGATCAGCGGGATCTTGTCGCCCGGCCGGACGCGGATGCCGCCGTTCGGGATCACGTCGCCGCCCACGGCGCCGCCGGCCGCGCCGGTGCTCGCCAGCGGGTTGTTGGGCGACGAGAGGGTCGCGTTGAACTGGAAGGTCGCGTCGACCAGGGCGTAGTTGGCGTAGACCAGCAGGTCGGGCGTGACCGCGTACTCGGCGCCGACCTCGATGCCCTGGCGCCGGGTCGCCGGGACGTTGATGTAGTAGGCGCGGGCGGCGTTGCCCGCGACGGCGACCTGGTAGAGGTCGTTGCTCAGGTCGGTGCGGTAGACGCCGGCCTTGTAGGTGAGGGCGCCGCCCGACAGGAAGGCCGGGATCACGCCGCGGAAGCCGGCCTCGTAGGTCCGGCCGGTGACCTGCTTGAGCGGCGGATCGGCCACGAGCGAGTTCGGCAGCAGGCACGGCTGGGTCGGGCTGGAGCAGGACAGCTCCAGCGGGGTCGGGGCGCGGTTCGATTCCGAGTAGCCGCCGTAGAGGTTCAGCGCCGGGTCGAACTGGTAGGTCAGGCCCGCGAGCGGGTTGACCTTGGTGTACTCGTGCACGCCGGTGATGTCCGGCGAGAACCCGGTCTGGTCCCGGGTCTGGATGCGGGCGTAGTTGAGCCGGAAGCCGCCGGTCAGCGACAGCCGGTCGGTCACGTCCAGCGTGTCGGTGGCGTAGAGGCCGAGATACAGGGTCGAGCCGCTGACGTTGCCCGGCGCGAGGCCGATCGCCCCGAGCGTGCGGATGTCCGGCGTGCCGAGGCCCGGGATCGTGCCGTAATACGGGTTGTTCGGATCGACGGTGATCGACAGGTTCGGGTTGATCACGCCCAGCTGGCTCGCCGACTTGAACGAGAAATTCGAGGCGTCGACGCTGCCGCCGACCACGAAGGCGTTGTTCAGGCCGAAGATCCGGTCGCGGTTGGCGGCCTGGAGCGAGCCGCCGTAGGATTCGGCCTCCGTCCGGGTCGTGTCGATCGTGCCGTACGGGATGTTCCGGACGAACGGGATCGTCTGGTTGTTCAGGCCGAGGATCGCGAACTGGTTGGCGTAGGCCCGGCGCGCCGCCACCTGGCTGGTGGGCGGCGCGTTCACGTTGAACGCGTCGTCCTGGTAGCAGAGCGAGCCCCGGAAGCTGCTGCGGCTGCTGCAATTCTCGAAGTTGCCCTGGTTGCCGTCGACGTAGAACTCGCTGAAGCGCCGGTAATAGGCGTTGCCGGCGAGGTCCCAGGTCGGCGACAGGTCGACCCGGCCGGTCAGCTGGAGCGTGCCCACCTGCGTCGTCTGGGTCTGCGGGTAGGTGAAGATCGCCCGCGGGTCGCGGTGGGTGAAGTCCACCGGCGTGGCGGCGGCCGCGCCGTAGAAGCTGCGGGCGGCGAGCCCGATCAGGTGGAACTCCGAATCCTGCGAGCGGTAGCCGATATCGCCGTAGAGCCGGCCGATCGTGCTCGGGCTCTCGTAGCGCCAGCCGCGGTCGTTCAGTCCGTCGCCGGTGAAGTAGACGCTCCAGGGACCCGAGACCTTGCCGTATTCGAGGTAGCCGGCGGTGCGCGCGTCCGAGCCGCCCCAGGCCGAGATCTCGGTGCCCTGCCAGGTGAAGCCGTTCTTCATCTGGATGTTGACCGCGCCGCCGATGGCGTTGAGGCCGAAGACCGGGTTGCCGGTGACCACGTCGATGCGCTGGATCGCCTGCGGGGGGATCAGGTCGAAATTGACGACGTCGCCGAAGGCCTCGTTGATCCGCACGCCGTTCTGGTAGACGGCGAGCCCCTGCGGCACGCCCTGCACCGACGAGGCGGTGAAGCCGCGGTAGCTGAGATCGACCCGGTTCGAATTGCCCTGCGAGTCGTTGAGGTTCACCCCGGGCGTGCGCCGCGCCAGCGTGGCGATCACGTTGTCGGAGCCCTGATCGACCTCGATCTGCCGGGCCGTGACGGTCTCGACGGTGCTGGGGATCTTGTTGAGCGGCTGCTCGGAGCCGCGCAGCCGCACCCCGCCGGCCGGGACCGGCAGCGTCGGCGCGTCCTGGGCGACCGTGTCGAGGTTCTGCGCGCCGCTGGAATTGCCGCCGCCCGCGCCAACCGGCGAGGTGGACACGACGCTGATCTCGCCGAGCGTGACGGCTTGTTGAGCCTGCGCGACACCGGGCAACAGGGCCACGGACGCAATCAGGCTGCCTCGTAGGGCACGCATGTCTTCCCCCAACCAGAATTTCAGGTCCGCACCGCTTCTCGTCGGTTGCGCGAGCCTCACTGATCTCGGGTCGGGTCCGGACCTCAATTCACATTCAGTTTAATCCCCGCCGCCGCCCATCCGAATGCTCGAATGATCGAGACTGTGGCACGGGAACCACAAGAGACGAAGATTAGCGCAAGTCTTCGGGAATATTCTGCAGACATCACCGGGATAAATGCGCAACGGGACCGGCCGCGCCGCTTCGGTCGCCGCGCGGGGCGGCCTGCGCGGGCCGACCGACCCGGACCGACGCCGGCCGGGGCCGGGACTCACCGCGGCGTCAGGCGGGCGGCGACCTCGTTCCGGCGCAGGAACGGGATCGCGAAGGGCGGGTCGTACCCCATGACGAACGGCGCGCCCTCTCCCGTGCGGCCGGCCGCCGCCAGGACGGCGGCGAGGATGCGCGCCTGCGCGGCCCGCGCCTCGGGGGTCAGGCGGCCGGAGAAGCGCAGGGCCGCGATCCGCTCGGCCGGGATCTCGACCAGCCGGACCCCGGGCTCGGTCGGCGCGGGCGCCCCGGCATCCGCCACGGCGCGCGGCAGGAAGAACCGCATCGTGCCGCTTCCGTCCTGCTCCACCGGGACCGTCATGGCGACGCGCTGCCCGCCGCTCTCCACCGGCGCCGTCATGGCGATGCGGTCGCCCGCGCGGTTCGCGCCGGTGATGTAGCGGAACAGCCGCCCGAAGGCGTCGCCGTCACCCTGGCCGCGCGCGTCGGTCTCGACGGCGAGGCGCGGTGCGTAGGACCGGATCTCGACCCCGCGGTCGAGGCGCTCGACGACCGTGTAGGCGGGCTGCTCGTAGAGCGTCCGCACGCCGAAGATCCCGAGCACGGCCTCCGCCAGCGTGACGAGCGCGTACATGACCCTGTCCATGGCGACCTCCGGAGGCGGCGGCGCGTCACCCGCGCGCGGGACCCGCCCGCGGGAACATGGCGCCGGGACGGCCCGTCGCCGCCCGGCTGCGGCGTCCGGCCTCCCTCGGGCCCGGGGTCTCGGTCGCGCGAGGTTTCAGAGCTGGCCTCAGAGCTGGCCTCAGGGCCGGCCGCCCTTCGGCCGCGCCCGCCGCGCGCCGACGACCTTGCGCAGCACGCGCGAGACCTGATCGGCGGAGTAGGGCTTGTGCAGCAGCTCGAAGTCGCGGATCCCCTCCTGGGCGAGGACGTGGCTGTAGCCGGAGGCCAGCACCACCGGCAGGTGCGGCATCCGTCGCCGGAGGAGCCGGGCCAGCGCGATCCCGCCCATGCCGGGCATGACCACGTCGGAGAACACGGCGTCGAAGGCCGCGCCGTCGGCGCCGAGCTGCTCCAGCGCCTCCTCGGCATTGGCCGCCCAGGTCGTCGCGTAGCCGAGATCCTCCAGGATCTGCGTGGCGAAGCGGCCGACCTCGATGTTGTCCTCCACCACCAGCACGCGCTGCCCCGCGCCGCCGGGATCGAGCGCGGCCGTCTCCGCGGCGGCGGCCTCGCAGGACGCCTCGGGCTCGACCTGCGGCAGGTAGAGCGTGAAGGTGGCGCCGCGGCCGGGCGCGCTCTCGACGGCGACGTCGCCGCCGGACTGCTTGGCGAAGCCGAAGACCTGGGAGAGGCCGAGGCCCGTGCCCTTCCCGACCTCCTTGGTGGTGAAGAACGGCTCGAACACCCGGGACAGGACGTCGGGCCCGATGCCGGCGCCGGTATCGGCGAGGTCGATCGCCGCGAACGGGCCGGCGGCGCCGGCATGGCCGCGGATCGGCGGCAGCGCCGCGCCGCAGCGCAGGCGCAGGGTCAGCGTGCCCGCGCCGTCCATCGCGTCCCGGGCGTTCACCGCCATGTTGACCAGGGCGGTCTCGAACTGGCTGAGGTCGACCCGGACGAAGCAGGGATTGTCCGGCAGCTCGGTCACGACCGTGATGCGGGCGCCCGTGACCGTGTCGAGCAGGTCGGCCACACCGCGCAGCCGCGCCCCGACGTCGAGGGTCTCGGGCTTGAGCGCCTGGCGCCGGGCGAAGGCGAGGAGCTGCCCGGTCAGCTTGGCCGCGCGGTCCACCGTCTCCGACACGGCGTTGAGGTAGCGGGACCGGCGCTCCTCCGCGAGATCCGGCCGGCGCAGGAAGTCCACCGACGAGCGGATGATGGTCAGCAGGTTGTTGAAGTCGTGCGCCACGCCGCCCGTGAGTTGGCCCACCGCCTCCAGCTTCTGCGACTGCCGCAGCGCCTCCTCGGCGTGCCGGAGCGCCTCGGCCTGGGCCTTCTCGGCGGTGACGTCGCGACCGTAGGCGTAGACGCGATCGCCCTCGACGGAGGTGCGCCAGGAGATCAGGCGCGGGGTTCCGTCCTTGTGCCGGTAGCGGTTCTCGAAATCGGTGAGGTCGCGCGCGGCGGCGGCGGCCTCGAGCGCCTCCTGGGTCAGGTCCGCATCCTCGGGCCAGATGAAGTCCAGGAAGCTGCGGCCCACAACCTCGGCCGGCTCGTGCCCGAGAATCGTCTGCCAGGCCGGATTGACCGCGCGGAAGATGCCGTCGGCCCCGACCACGACCAGCAGGTCGCGCGAGTTGCGCCAGACCCGGTCGTGCTCGGCCGTGCGCTCGGCCACGCGCTGCTCCAGGGTCTCGTTGAAGCGCACGAGTTCGGCCATGAGCCGCTTCTGGTCGTCGATGTCGGTGCTGGTGCCGACCCAGCGAACGACCGCGCCGTCGGCGCCCAGGACCGGCTGCGCCCGGGCCAGGAACCAGCGATAGGCCCCGTCGGCGCGCCGCAGGCGGTACTCGGACTGGTAGTCGGTCCGCGTCTGGACGGCCGCCCGCCACTCCCCGGAAACCCGATCCTGATCGTCGGGATGGATGATCCCGCGCCATCCCGCCCCGTCGAGGGTGCCGGGCTGCAGGCCCGCATAGGCGTAGACGCGCTCGTTGAACCAGTCGGCCGCCCCGCCGGCATCGGCCGCCCAGACGAAATTCGGCAGCACCTGCGACAGGACGCGGAACTGCGCCTCGCTGGCGCGCAGGGCCTCCTCGGCCTGCTTGCGGGCGGTGATGTCGAGCGCCGTGCCGATCACCCGCACGCAGCGCTCGCCCTCGAAGATCCCGCGCCCCTTGGCGGCGACCCAGCGGACGACGCCGTCCTCCTTGCCGACGGTGCGGTACTCGACGTCGTAGAGGGCGCGCCGCGCGGGATCGAGGGCGGAGGCGTAGGCCGCGCTCGTGGCGTCCCGGTCCTCGGGATGAAGGCCCGCGTAGTAGTCGGCCATCGAGACCGGCACGTCGGCCGAGATCCCGAACATCGCCTTGACCCGCGCCGGCCAGAACAGAGTGTCGGCGACGACGTCGACGTCCCAGAGGCCGATCTCGGCCGCCTCGGTCGCCAGCCGCAGGCGCCGCTCGCTCTCCCGCAGCTGCTCCTCGGTCCGGCGGCGCACCGTGTCGTCGAGGTGCAGCCCGTCCCAGACCAGCGCGTCGCCGACGCGGCGGGGGGCCGAGATGATGCGCGTCCAGACGCGGCTGCCGTCGGGACGGCGCATCGGCGCCTCGACGTCGAAATGCGCGACGTCGCGGATCGCGGCGGCCTCGGCCTCGGCGATGCCGGCGCGGTATTCCGGCAGGATCAGGTCGTAGGCGACGGAGGGGTCGGCGAGGACCGCCTCGGCCGCCACGCCGGTCATGCGCTCGAAGCCCTGCGAGACGTAGAGGAAGCGCCGGTCCGCGCCGTCCGGGCCCGTGGCGAGCTGGTAGACGTAGCCGCCCGGGAGGTGGTCGGTGAGCGCCCGGATCCGGGCCTCCGCCTCGCGCAGGCGCTCCTCGGCCAGGACCCGGCCGGTCGTCTCCGTGCAGGCGCAGTACATGCCGGCGACCCGGCCCGCCTCGTCGCGCACCGGCGCGTACGAGAAGGTGAACCAGGTCGGCTCGTCGTAGCCGTGCCGGTTCATGGTCAGGGGCATGTTCTCGGACCACGTCGCCGCGCCGGCGAGCGCCCGGTCGATCAGGGGCCCGATCTCCGGCCAGATCTCCGGCCAGACGTCGCGGAAGCGCGCGCCGAGCGCCGCGGGATGCTTGTCGCCCAGGATCTCCGCGTAGGCGTCGTTGTAGAGGAAGACGAGGTCGGGCCCGAACGCCACGAACATCGGGAATCGCGAGCCGAGGATCAGGCTCAGCGTCGCCCGCAGGCACGGCGCCCAGCCGTCCGGCTGCCCGAGCGGCGAGCCGGACCAGTCGTGGGCGCGCATCCGGGCGCCCATCGCCCCGCCCTCCGCGAGGAAGGGCAGATCCGCGGTCCTGACGGTCTCAGACATGGGACAGGGACAGGCTCCACGATGGGCACCCCTCCGCCTGGCGCCACCGTTCCGGCCGCGGGGCCGGCTGACAGGGCGGCCTCGCACCGGCGCGGAGGGGCCGTACGGTGCCCGCAGACCCATCGGTGCCCCAGCGCGCGGGCCTGTGCAACCGCATCGATCAAGTCGGGCCCTCCGACGGCCGCGACCCGTGTGGAGGACGCCCTGGAAGCGCCTCAGGCGCTCCTGTCGCGGCCCGAGATCAGGCGGAGCTGCGCGGTCGGGCGGGCCGCCAGGGCGGCGGCGACCTTGCCCTCGAGCTCCCCGACGCGGAACGGCTTCAGCACGATCGCGTCGGGGCCGACGGCGCCGGCCTCCGTCAGGGCGGTGGTGTCGGCGAAGCCGGTGACGAACAGGACCGGCAGCGCCGGCCAGCGCTTCCGGACCTCCAGGGCCGTCTCGGCCCCGTTCATGCCCGGCATGGCGAAGTCCATCACGACGAGGTCGACCCCCGGATCCGCCTCGAGGGCGGCCAAGGCCTGGAGGCCGGAGGCCGCCTCGCGGACCGCGTAGCCGGCCTCGCTGAGGCGGGTCGTCGTCACCTCGCGCACCTCGGCGTCGTCGTCGACCACCAGGAGCCGGGGGCCGCTCCCGGGCGGATGCGTCCGCGCGGCCTCGGAAGCGGCGGGCAGGCGGGCCGCGGCGCCCTCCGGCTCCGCGGCCCGGGGCAGGTAGACCTTGATCGAGGTGCCCTCGCCCGCGACCGTGTCGATGCGGATGCCGCCGCCGGACTGCTTGACGAAGCCGTAGACCTGGGCGAGCCCGAGACCCGATCCCTTGCCGACCTCCTTGGTGGTGAAGAACGGCTCGAACACCCGGGCCAGCACGTCCGGCGTCATCCCGGTGCCGGTGTCGCTCACCGCCACCATGACGTAGGCGCCGGGCGCCGGCTGCTCGGGCCGCGTCGGCGCCCCGGTGACGCTGACATTGGCGGTCTCGATGGCGAGCCGGCCGCCCACCGCCATCGCGTCGCGGGCGTTGATGGCGAGGTTGAGGATCACGAGCTCGATCTGGGTGGCGTCGATCAGGGCCGGCCACAGGTCGGGCTGAAGGGTCGTCTCGATGCGGACCGCGCCGCCGATCGAGCTCTGCAGCAGGTCGCGCATCGAGGCGACCGTCTGGTTCAGGCTGACCGGCGTCGGCTCCAGGCGCTGGCGCCGGGAGAAGGCGAGGAGCTGCGCGGTGAGCCGGGCGCCGCGCTCGGCGGCCCCGCGCATCATGGCGAGGCGGCGCTTCGAGCGGGTGTCGGAGACGGCCTTCTCCAGGAACTCGATGTTGCCGGCGATCACCGTCAGCAGGTTGTTGAAGTCGTGCGCGACGCCGCTCGTGAGCTGCCCGACCGCGTCCAGGCGCTGGGCGAGCCGCAGGGCGTCCTCCGCCCGCTCCCGCTCGACGATCTGGGCCTGGAGGGCCTCGTTCGCCGTCGCGAGTTCCCGGGTCCGCTCGGCGATGCGCACCTCCAGCGTCTCGTTGAGCGCCTGCAGGGCGGCCTCGGCCTCGCGCTTGTCGGCGCGCGCCCGCGCCTCGGTCAGCGCCCGGACGATCGTGCGCGGCATCCGGTCGAGGCGCTGCTTGACGACGTAGTCGGTGGCGCCGTTCTTCAGGGCCTCGACGGCGACATCCTCGCCGAGCGTGCCCGAGCAGAAGATGAACGGCGTGTCGGGGCACTGCGTCCGGGCGATGCCGAGGGCGCTCACGCCGTCGAAGGTCGGCAGGACGTAGTCCGCGAGGATCAGGTCGTACCGGCCGGCGACCGCCGCGCGCGCGAAGGCGTCGCGGGTCATCACCCGCTCGATCGCGAGCGGATGCCCGAGGGTCTCCAGCTCGGCCTCGATCAGCTCGGCGTCGAGGTCGCTGTCCTCCAGGTGGAGGATGCGCAGCGGCCCCGCGGAAGGTCCGATCACGCGTTCGATGGCCAGCCTCCCCGGTACGGCGGCGGCTCGTTGAGGAGGGCCCAGAACACGCCGATCTCCTTGATCGCCGCGAAGAACTCCTCGAAGGCGACCGGCTTCACCACGAAGGCGTTCACGCCGAGATCGTAGGAGCGCACGAGGTCGGTCTCCTCGCGGGACGAGGTCAGCATCACCACCGGGACCTGGCGGGTGACCGGATCTCCCTTGATCTTGGCGAGCACCTCCAGGCCGTCGACCTTCGGCAGCTTCAGGTCGAGCAGGACCACCGCGGGATCCTGGGCCTGCCGCTTCTCGTGCGCGCCCCGCCGGTAGATGAAGTCGAGGGCCTCGGCGCCGTCGCGGCAGATGACGATCTCGTTGGCGAGCTGGCTCGATTCGAGGGCCGCCAGCGTCAGCTCGATGTCGTTCGGGTTGTCCTCGACGAGGAGGATCGGCTTCAGGCCTGCCATGTCGGTTCCGTCATGTCAGTGCGCCTCCTCCCGGATCGGCAGGGTGAAGTAGAAGGTGGCGCCCGCGCCGAGCTTGCCCTCGGCCCAGGTCCGGCCGCCGTGGCGCTCGACGATGCGGCGGACATTGGCGAGGCCGATACCCGTGCCCTCGAACTCCTCGACCCGGTGCAGCCGCTGGAAGACGCCGAACAGCTTGTCGACATAGGCCATGTCGAAGCCGGCGCCGTTGTCGCGCACGAAGTAGACCGCCTCGCCCTCGCGGGGCGGGAGGCTGCCCATCGCGATCACCGCCTCCGGGGTGCCGCGGGTGTACTTCACGGCGTTCGACAGCAGGTTCTCGAGGACGAGGCGCAGCATGATGGGGTCGGCATAGGCGCGGCCCAGCGGCGCGATCTCCCAGCGCAGAGTCCGGTCGGGGGTGACGTCGCGCAGGACCTTGCGGCGGACCTCCTCGACCAGGACGTTCATGTCGCCCCAGACCTTGTTCAGGGCGTGCCGGCCCATCTGCGAGAAGCTCAGGAGGCTGTCGACCAGGGTTCCGGCCGAGAAGGCCGCCTCAATGATCGTCTCCACGTAGTGCCGGCCCTTGTCGGAGAGCTGGGCGCCCTCGCGGGTCTTGAGCAGGTTCGCGTAGCCGACGATGTGGCGGAACGGCGCGCGCAGGTCGTGGCTCACCGAGTACGAGAACGCCTCCAGCTCCTTGTTCGAGCGCTGCAGCTCCTCGCTCATGGCGGCGAGTTCCTCCGCGCGGCGCAGAACGATCCCGAGCACCGAGGCGCGCAGGTCCTTGGCGGCCTCCACCTCCGGGTCGGACCAGGGCAGGGAGCGGCCCTTCAAGGTCTCCTTCCAGATCTCGAACGACTTGCGCGGGTGCAGCCTGTCGGGTCCGCCCTCCGGGTCGGGCCGGACGGCCTTCACGGGGTTGCCGCCCCACTTCACCGTCCGCACCACCTCGGGCCTGAACCAGAGGATGTAGCTCGCGTATTTTTTCGAGACCGAGATCGCCAGGAGACCGCTCGCCCGCTCGGCGAACGAGGCGGCGGCCGGGAACGCCTCCGACAGGGCCTCGGAGACGAAGACCTCGTCGGCGTCGTCGCGCTCGGACAGCCAGCGGTAGAGGGCGCGGACCTCGCGCTCGGTCGGCGTCGCCCCGAGCAGCCGGCAGCGGTCGGCCGTCACCACCGCGGCGCCGGTCGCGTCCACCAGGGCCAGGACGTCGTCGGGATGGTTGAGCAGGCCGTCGACGAAGCTGTCCTCCTCGGCCATGAAGCCGAGGAGCCGGACCTGCACGGCGCCCAGCGCCAGCCGCTTCTCGGCCTGGGCGCCGCGCTCCCGGGCCGAGAGCTGCAGCGCGAAGATCTGGGTGAGCACGTCGCAGGCGTTGCGCGCCTGGAGGGGGACGCGCTTGGGCGTGCGGTTGTGGCAGGAGATCAGCCCCCAGAGCGCGCCGTCGACGAGGATCGACACCGACATGGAGGCCATCGTGCCCATGTTGCGCATGTACTCGACATGCACCGGCGAGACCGAGCGCAGCACCGACTGGCTGAGGTCCAGCGGCTTGCCGGAGGGCGTGGTGGCCGGCCGGATCGGCACGGGGACGTAGCCGGCATCGGGGATGATGCGCAGGCGGTTCCGCCGGTAGAGTTCGCGCGCCTGGACGGGGATGTCGGAGGCGGGGAAGCGCAGGTCGAGGTAGGAGGGCAGGACGCCGTTGCCGGCCTCGGCCAGCACCGTGCCGTGCCAGTCGCGGTCGAACCGGTAGACCAGGGCGCGGTCGAGCCCGGTGATCTGGCGGATGTCCTCGGCGACGAACTGGCAGAGATCCTCGACGGTGCGGGCGGTCTGCAGGCGCTCGACGAAGGCCCGCAGGCGCGGCGTGAGCACGTCGACGCCGATCTCGGCCGCGGCGGCGTCGATCTCCTCCAGTTCCAGCACGACGAGGTCGTCGACCCGGTGGGCCGCGACCTCGTAGGCCTGGCGACCGCCGGCGGTCTCCAGCGTCACGGTCCGGAGATAGAGGGCGCCGTCCTGGGGCTCCGCCGCCTCGAGATGGTGGCGGACGACGGCCGCGAGGTCGGGCAGGGCCGCGTCGAGGACGGTCCCGACTGAGGCCGCCGCGGGGGCGTTGGCACTCGCCTGGACGATGGTGAGGGACCGGGCCTCGAGGACGAGCAGGAACCCGTGCGGCTGGACGCTGCCGACGATGTGGATGGGCTCGCGATCGCACGCGGTCAGGTCGAGACGCTGGGCCGCGCCGCTTCGAAGGTTCAAGCCGGGATTCGCCTCCTCACCGGGTCGGCCGCAAAGTTTAACGCCTGTTAACAGCCGAACCGGGCCGCTCCTATAGGCTTAAAGCACGGGTCGGGACGGGGCGCCCCGTCCGCGGGCGGTCGCCGCCGGGGTGCAGAGGGCGGGGCGACCCGAGCGCGCCTCGCGCGCGACGCCAGGTCGCACGACGCCCCGCGATGGCCCGCCGGCATCGAGGCCGACCGCGCCCGTCAGCCGCGCCCCAGCGCGTAGAATTCCGGGTTGGGCCGCAGGCTGGTCACGTTCGCCAGCCGGTTCGACAGGCCGAAGAAGGCCGCGATGGCGGCGATGTCCCAGGCATCCGCGTCGTCGAAGCCGTGGGCCCGGAGCGCCGCGAACGCCGCCTCCCCGACCTGGTGCGCGGCTTGGCTCACCAGCATGGCGAAGTCGAGCATCGCCTTCTGCCGGTCGGTGATGTCGGCCTTGCGGTAGTTGATCGCCACCTGATCGGCGATCAGCGGGTCCTTGGCGCGGATCCGGAGGATCGCGCCGTGGGCGATCACGCAGTACTGGCACTGGTTCATGGCCGAGGTCGCCACGACGATCATCTCGCGCTCGGCCTTGGTCAGGTTGCCCGGCTTGTCCATGAGCGCGTCGTGGTAGGCGAAGAAGGCCCGGAACTCGTCCGGACGGTGGGCGAGCACCAGGAACACGTTCGGGATGAAGCCGGACTTCTCCTGCACCGCCTCGATGCGCGCGCGGATGTCGTCCGGCAGCGCCTCCAGGCGGGGGATCGGGAAGCGGCCGATCGGGGCGTCTTCGGCTGACATGGGCGCGCTCCTCGCAGATCGCGCCGGCGCCCGAGGCCGCCGGCCGTCCCGCGCAGCCGATAGACCGAACGATCGCGCCGACGCAATCGGGCGCGGGCGCGCGACGGGCCGGCCGCCTCCGACCGGGCCGGAACACCCGCTGACGGCGCCCGGGTCCCGGACGCGTCCGGTCACCGCGAGAAGGTCGTGGCCGTCTGCGCGGTCGAGACCATCATGTTGTAGTCGTTCACGATCCAGGTCACGTCGCGCCCGGCGCCGCGCCGGGCGTCGCCCTTGGCCTTGGCGAGCTTGTCGTCGAACTCGCGCAGCTTGCCCAGGAGCGCGCGCGGCCGGCTCTCGAACACGTGGAAGGAGTTCGGGTTGGCGGCGCTGTACCCGTCCATGTCCTTCACGGCGACGGCGTAGCGCCCGAGCGCGGCGTCGAAGGCCGCCATGTCGACGACCGGCTTGGCGTCGGTGGGCAGCAGGTCCATGACCTTGCGGCACGCGGTCATCACGTTCGCGACGTGCCAGCGCGCCTTGCGGCCCTCCCGCGCCTCGAGGGCGGCGAGTTCCAGCGCGTCGCTCTTCTCCTTCTCGACCCGCAGCGCGGCGTCGGCCTCGGCGCGCGCCGCCAGGAAGGCCGGCCCCGCGACGGCGAGCTTGGCGTGGAGCGCCTTGCCCTGCGCCATCTTGTCCGCGCGGTAATCCTGCCGCTCGTAGTAGCCCTCCGCCTCGGTGACCGTCGGGGCGAGCGCCTGATAGGCGGCGATGTAGCGCGTCATGGCGCCGTCCAGGTCCGGCATGGCGGGCGGCTGCGCCGTCGCGGCCTCGGCCTTCGCGATCTCGCCGCGCACGTCGTAGAGCCCGTAGAGGCCGTAGATGGTCCGCTCGCGGCCGGTCGGACCGGTCTTCATGTTGATCCAGCTCTGATAGCGGCTGAGCGATTCCTGCGCCCGCAGGGTCCGGTTGAGGAGCCCGACATAGGCGTTGAGCTTGCGGATCGTCTCCTGCGCGGGATCGCCCTCGGGCTTGGTCGTCGGCGCCGCCGGCGCCGGGGCGGGGGCCTGGGCGCGGGCCGGGGCGGCCGCGAGCATGGCCGCCAGCATCAACCAAGTCGTCGTTCTCAGGGTCGTGGTTCTCATGGGCGCGGGGGGTCCTCCGGATGGGTTCAGACCGTGTAGCCGGCGCTCGGCGCGAAGACCAGACGCGAGAACGGGTGTCTTGCGCACAATAGATCTCTCTGGATCGACAGCGACGCGTCTATCGGCGCGATCGACGACCACATCCCCGATCATCGATACGGGGGCGATGATCTCGCGCGACGTCGGCGGTCGAGGCTGGGAGAGTCTCTCGTGGCGCCCGGAAGCCGCTCCCCGCGCCTGCGGCACGATCCGCCTCGTCCCGCGGAGGCGGATCGGGTAGAGGATCGGCCGATGCTCGACGGCCATCCCCGCATCCTGGCTGACCTGCGCGCCCGGCTGGCCGAGCCGCACCGGGTCTATCACGGCCAGGCGCATATCGACGCCCTCCTGGAGGCGTTTCGCGCCCGTCGCGAGACTGTCCGGGATCCCGACGCGCTGGAACTGGCGATCTGGTTCCACGACGCCGTCTACCGGCCGGGCGCCCCGGACAACGAGCGCCGCAGCGCCGCGCTCCTGCGGGCACTGCTGGCGGACGCGGTCCCGGCGCCCACGCTGGCGGCGGCCGAGACGATGATCCTGGCGACCGAGCGGCACGCCGTCCCGGACGGTCTCCCGGCCGCGCTCGCCGCGGACGTCGCGCTCTTCCTCGACATGGACATGGCGATCCTGGGGGCGGCGCCCGCCGCCTACGACGGCTACGCCGCGGGCGTGGCGCGGGAATTCGTCCCGGTCGTGGGCGAGGCCGCCTACCGGCAGGGGCGCGCGGCCTTCCTGCGGGGGTCCCTCGAATCCGGCCGGCCGCTATTCGTCACCGACCGCGCCCGGGCGGAGCTGGAGGGGCCGGCGCGGTCGAACATGGGGCGCGAGCTGGCGGCGCTGGGCCGGTGACCGGCGCACCGGGCCGCGGTCACGGATCGATGAGGTGCGGCACGAACCGGGCCCGGTCGGTCGTGATCAGGCCGTCCGACTCGCGCACGCACAGGCCGGCGGGCCGGTCGCCGACCATCCAGCTGCCGACCAGCGCGCGGCGGCCCGCGAAATCGGGCAGCGCGGCCAGGGCCTGCCGCACGTAGCCCGCGCCGCCGTAGGGACCCTCGTCGCGCGCCGCGACGGCGCCGTCGCGCACGATCAGCACGTTGGCGCCCTCGCGCCCGTAGAGGGGCTTCTTCACGAAGCTCCGGCCGAGCGCGGCCTTGGCCGGGTCCTCCTCGAAGAAGGTCGGCAGCAGGTTGGGATGGCCCGGCGCCATCGCCCAGAGATGCGCCAGCAGCCCCTTGTTGGAGAGCACCGCCTTCCAGGGCGGCTCCAGGAACCGGGTCGTGGCCGCGCCGACCGCGCGGCCGAACGGGTCGGCGAACATCCACTCCCACGGGTAGAGCTTGAACAGGCAGCCGATCGGGGCGCCGGCCGCGTCCACGAAGCGCCCGTCCGCGTCGAGCCCGATCGCCTCGACCGGCAGGAAGGGGGCGGCGCGGCCGGCCTGGAGCGCGCAGTCCTGGAGATAGGCCAGCGTGCCGCGATCCTCCGGCGCGTCGGCGAAGCCCGCGAAGGCGACGCCCTCCGGGGGCGCCACGGCGGCGAGGCGCGCCACCAGCGCCTCGTGCAGGGTGTTGAACTGGTCGGCGCCGGCGGGGAGGCGCCCCCGCGCCAGCCCGTCCTCCAGCCACAGCCACTGGAAGACCGCGCTCTCGTAGAGGGCGGTGGGCGTGTCGGCGTTGTACTCGAGGAGCTTGGCCGGCCCGTCGCCCCCGTAGCTGAAGTCGAAGCGCCCGTAGAGGCCGGGATCGCGCCGGTCCCAGCTCGCCCGGATCGCGTCCCAGGCGTGCTCCGGGATCCGCAGCGAGCGGAGGATCGCCGCGTCCCGGACCGCCCGGTCCACGAAGGCGAGGCAGAGCGCGTGCAGCGCGGCGCTCGGCGCCTCGATGGCGTCCTCGATCTCCGCGAGGCCGAAGGCGTAGTAGGCGCTCTCGTCCCAGTAGGGGGCGCCGTCGAACGTGTGGAAGGTGAAGCCGGCCCGCGCGGCGTGGAGCCGCCAGTCGGGCCGCTCCGGGATCGGCACGCGGCGCATCAGCCGCCCCCGGATCCGCCCGCGCGGCCGCCCGAGCCTCCGGAGAACGCCGTCGCCCGCCCGGTGCCGCCGAAGCCGCCGCGGCTGATCGTGCGCGGGGTCGCGCTCGTGGTGCGGGCGACCGAGGCGGGGACGTGGACCCGCGAGGCGCCGCCCGCGTAGGCGACCCGGCCGCCCGCACCGGTGCAGTAGCCGCCCCCGTGCCCGGCCGTCGCGGTCCCGGCCTCGTCGTGCTCCTCCTCGGGCGCGTGCGGGTAGAGCGGCTGGACCGGCAGGTCCTGCGCGTCCGTGCGCCCCATCATGAAGGCGGCCATCACCGGCAGGTAGCGGCCGCGCGCGGCCTCCGTGACCTGCGCGCCCGGCGTGCAGCCGCCGGTCCCGTGGTGGCGCTGGCAATCGGCTTCGGTCTCGTAGCGCGGGGCCGTCGCCGCGTAGGTCTCCTGCGCGGTCTTGTAGGCGGCGATGCAGGCCTCGGCACCGCGCAGCTGCTGGGCGATGCAGGCGCCGAGCGTCCCGTAGACGAGCGCCTCCTCCTCCCGCTGGGACGGGTCGAGGCCGCCGAGCGTCAGGGCGGCCGCGCCGGCGCCCGCGACCAGGACCAGCGACACGGCGGCCGAGCGCTTGGAGCGGCGGGCGGCGGCGAAGCCGGTCCCGGGCCCGCCGGCGGCGACGTCGTCCGCGTCGGGAGCGGGCGCGGTCTCCGTCACCGGCCCCTCAATAGGTCATCGAGGCGGCGTTCACGACGCCGCCCGCCAGCGAGGCCGCGCCGAGGAGGAGCGCGGCGGCGGCGCGGTCCTCCTCGATGCGCCGCGACAGGTCCGGCACCGCGAGGCGCACGAGCCAGTAGATCGCGATCTGGATCACGAGGGCGATCAGCCCCCAGATCAGGCAGTCGAGCAGCGACCGCGCGTTGTAGATCGCCACCGCCAGCGGCAGGGTGAAGCCGACCAGGCTTCCGCCCAGCGCGACGGCGGCGGCCGTCACGTCCCGGCGGATCAGCGCGAGTTCGTTGTGCGCGGTGGCGAGGGTGTAGATCAGCAGGTAGAGGCCGATCAGCCCGGTCGCGGTGCCGAGATAGAGCAGGAAGTCGGGCAGTCCGGAGACGAGGGTCACGCAAGACCCGCCGTCTCGCCGGTCCCGATCGTCGCGAGCACCCCGTCCGGACAGGTCTCCCGGGCGGATCGCCCGACAAGCGAAGCGGATGTCGGGGCTGATTGCTGCGCGCGGGACCGATTCACACGCGCGAATCCACGCAATTTCCCGCGCGGTGTCAAGCTTGTCGCGGATTTCAGAGGGTTAGACTGGCGGCAATACGCCGATAACCGGCCCGAACCGGCGGGCCGGACGCTACCAGACCAGCCGCTCGATCACCGCGTCCGGATGGACCGCCTGCCGGCCGAGCCATTCCGCGACGTCGCCCAGCCGGTGATGCGCGGCCGTGACGCCGAGTTCCTCCGCGTGGATGCCGCGGGCCACCAGCAGGCTGGCGATGCCGAAGCCGCGGGCGCCGGCGATGTCGGTGCGGATCGCGTCGCCGATCGCCAGGACCCGCGCCGGATCGACCGGGGGCCCGGTGAGCGCCGCCCCGGTGAGCGCTGCCCCCTTGGCGAGCGCCGCCTCGTAGACCGGGCGGTGCGGCTTGCCGGCGTAGACCACGGGGCCGCCGATCTCCGCGTAGGCCGCCGCGAGCAGGCCCGCGCAGGGGATCAGGCGGCTGCCGCTCTCCACGACCAGGTCGGGATTGGCGCAGATCATGGTCAGCCCGCGGGCGGCGAGGCGCTCCAGCTCCGGCCGGTAATCGTCCGGAGTCTCGCTGCGGTCGTCGAACAGGCCGGTGCAGACGACGAGGTCGGCCTCCGCCTCCGGGACGAGGCTGAGGTCGAGACCCTGGAAGATGCCGAGGTCGCGCTCCGGCCCGAGATGCCGGATCCGCGCACCGGGGCGCGCGGCGATCAGGTCGTGGGTGAGGTCGCCCGAGGTCAGGATCGCGTCGTAGGCCTCCCGCGGCACGCCGAACCGGTCGAGGATGCGGCCGACGCCGTCGCCGGGCCGGGGCGCGTTCGAGACGAGGACGACCCGCCGCGGCCGCGCGCCCGGGAGGCCACGGAAGCGGATCAGCGCCTCGCCGGCGGCCCCGTGGGCCTTCTGGCCGTCGTGCAGCACGCCCCAGACGTCGCAGAGGATCAGGTCGTACCGCTCTGCGACCTCGGCGAGGCCCTGGAGGGTCGGGATCGGTCCGGGGGTGGTGCTCATGGAAGGTCCTGGATTCAAAAGGTCCGGGACCTTTTGTGGGGGCAGGGCAGAGCCCTGCGATACATCAGGGCCGCGGCCTGACAACCCGCCGGCGCGCGGCCCCTCCGACAATTCCTCACGGGCGCCCCGCCGGTCCCAGCCGGTGCTCGGCGAAGAAGTCGAGCATCGCCCGGGACGCGTCGGGCCCCTCGGGATCCGTGTAGCTGCCGTCGGGGCGGCCTCCGGACCAGGCATGGCCGGCGCCGCGCACCCGCCAATCCTCGACCACGACCCGGCCCGCCTCGTCCCGGTAACGGGTGCGGGTGAAGGGATGGCCGCGGCCCTCGAAGGTCTCCGACCGGGGCGTCAACCCGGCGACCTTGGCCTGGGCGAGCACCTGATCGGCGTTGCGCACGCTCACGGTACCGTCGTCCTCGCCGTGGAAGATGATCGTCGGGACGCGGGTGGCGGGCGCGGGCGTACCGAAGGATGTCGGGGTGCCGAGACCGGGGGCGCCGACCTGCATGGCCATCAGCGCCGAGCCCAGATCCCGGGCGCAGCCGGCCGCGAGGCCCGAATGCACGCCGACGGCGGCGTAGAGATCCGGATAGGCGCGGGCGATGTTGAGGGCCGCGGCGCCACCGGCCGACAGGCCGGCGATGTAGACCCGGGCCGGGTCGATCGCGTGCTCCGCCATGATCGCGCGGGTGAGGCCCGCGATGATCGCCGGCTCGCCCGCACCGCGGCCCTGGTCCCGGGGCTCGTACCAGTTCCAGCAGCGCTGGGCGTGGGCCTGGCGGCTCTGGGCCGGGTAGGCCACGAACACGCCCGCGCGCTCGGCGATGGTGTTCATGCCGGTGCCGGCGGCGAAATCGTCCGGATTCTGCGTGCAGCCGTGCAGCATCACGACCAGCGGCGCCGCCCGGTCCGGATGGCTCGGGATGAACAGCTTGTACTCGCGGGTGCCGGCGGGCTCGGCGTGGGTCAGGTCCACGAAGCGGCCCCCGGATCCGCCGGCCCGGTCGGCGGCCGGCGGGGCCGGCGGCCGCAGCGGGTTGCCCAGGCCCTTCAGCACCGGCGCGAGCCCGCGCACGACCTGCTCCACCACCTCGCGCATCCGCGTGCCGGATTCCGCCGCGGGATTCCGCGTCTCGGCGGCCGGCTCGCCGCGACGCGCGGGGATCGAAGGCACGGCCGACGGATCGGCGGGGCGCGCGGAGGCGTGGGTGGAACCGTGCTCAGCGGGTGCGGCCCTCTGGCCGCCGAGGCTGCGCTGGATGAGGGCGGTCGCCTCCTCGATCCGGCCGAGGCCGGTCAGGCGGGTGGCCTCGATCATGTCGGCGAAGGGTGACGGGCCGGTCTTGTCGTCGCGCTGTCCGTCGCGACTGCCGAAATCCTCGGTCATGCGTGCGCGCCTCACTGCCTCAGCATCTCCGTCACGGCCGGACCCGACCGGCCCGTGCCGCCCCGTGGACATCGCACGGGCACCGCGCGGGCCAGGCCTCACCATCCCGCGAGATGGCGCGCCGACGGTGTTTTGTGCATTGCAATAAACGCCCCTGTGCAATGCGGCAACAGCCGGCGCCGCGCAGCAGGCGTGTGGAGCGCGGGGGATCGGGCCGGCGGATCAGACCGGATCGTCCGCCCCGATATAGTCGGCCCAGATCGCGGCAGGACCGAGGCTCGCGCGGAAGCTGTCGTGGCGGACGCGCTCCGCATCGGTCAGGCGGCTGCGGTAGGGACGGGGCGCCGCCGGGGCAGCCGCCAGGGCGGCCGATCCGGCCGCCGGTGCAGCCTTCTCGGCCGCCAGGAGCCCGAGGCTGGTCTGCTTGCCGCCGAGCAGCTCGACATAGACCTCGGCCAGGATCTGCGCGTCGAGGAGCGCCCCGTGCTTGGTCCGCCGGGTGTTGTCGATGCCGTAGCGGCTGCAGAGGGCGTCGAGGTTGTTGGCCGCGCCCGGGTGCTTGCGCCGGGCCATCGGCAGGGTGTCGACCACGTCCTCCAGCTGGATCGGCGGCGGGGCGTTCGCGCCGAGCCGGGCGTACTCCATGTTGAGGAAGCCGACGTCGAAGGGCGCGTTGTGGATGACGAGCCGCCCGTCGGCCAGGAAGGCCAGCAGCTCGCCGACGATCTCGGCGAAGAGCGGCTTGTCGGACAGGAACGCGTCGGACAGGCCGTGGACGTTGAACGCGCCCTCGGAGACCGGCCGCTGCGGGTTGCAGTAGCGGTGGAAGGTCCGGCCGGTGGGGATGTGGTTGAGGAGCTCCACCGCGCCGATCTCGATCAGCCGGTCGCCTCCCTTCGCCTCCGTGCCGGTGGTCTCGGTGTCGAGGACGATCTCGCGCAGCATGGGTCTCGCGACTCGCGGGGTGGGGGTGGACCCTAGCCGGATACGGCGGAGGGGTTAAGCTCCCGTGCCGCTCACCGGGACGTGTTGCGGTAGACGCAGACGGGGCCCCGGTCCTCGTAGCCGCCCGGGCAGGCGGTGACGCAGGCGCCGGCCGCGACCTTCTTCGGCGGCGGGCAGCTGGCGGCGTACTGGGCCCGCGCGGGACCGGCCGCCAGCAGCACGACCGGCAGCGCGAGAAGGACCGCGGCCCGGACGCCGCCGGACCGAACCGGATCAATCCCGCCCGAGCGCCGCGCCATCACGTCCATCCTGCCGTTCGTGTTCCCCCGGTACGCAACCGCAGATATTCATCCGGACGGGCGTGTCACCCGTCGTCGCCGTGCGGCGGCGCACGGTGCGCGGTCAGGCGCGCGACGAGCCGCGCCACCTCGGCCTCGGCGGCGGGAAAACCCCGGCCCGTGTCGATGACGAAATCCGCCCGCGCGCGCTTCTCCGCGTCGGGCATCTGCTTGGCGAGGATCGCCGCGAAGGCCGCCTCGGTCATGCCGGGGCGGGCGAGCACCCGGGCGCGCTGGATCTCGGGCGGGGCGCTCACAACCGCGACCGCGTCGCAGCGGCCCTCGCCGCCGGTCTCGTAGAGGAGCGGGATGTCGAGCACGACCAGCGGCGCCGCCGCGTGCCGCGCCAGGAAGTCCGCGCTGGCCGCCCGGACCAGGGGATGGACGATGGCTTCCAGCGCCGCCATCCGGTCGGGCGCGTCGAGCACCGCGGCGCGCAGGCGGGCCCGGTCGACGCCGCCGCCGTCGCCGAGCACGCCGGGAAAGGCCGCGCCGATCGCCGCCGCGGCCGCGCCGCCCGGCCCGTAGAGAGCGTGGACGGCGGCGTCGGCGTCGTGAACCGGGACGCCGCGATCCGCGAACATCCGGGCCGTGGCCGACTTGCCCATGCCGATCGAGCCGGTGAGCCCGAGGATGACGGGTCCGGATCCGGCCTTCGGGATCATCCGGCGAGATCCGCCACGATCCGGGCGCGCAGCTCCGGGGTGACGGCGGGCCGCGCGCCGAACCACGCCTCGAAGCCCGGCACCGCCTGGTGCAGCAGCATGCCGAGCCCGTCCACGGCGGGAAGCCCCCGCCGGCGCGCCGCCGCCAGGAGCTCCGTCTCCAGGGGCGCGTAGACGATGTCGGCCACGGCCGCCCCCGCCGGCAGGGGCGACAGGTCGACGGCGAGGGGCGGCTGGCCCTTCATGCCCAGGGACGTGGTGTTGACTAGGAGGCCGGTTCGGGGAAGCGCCGCCGGCAGGTCGTCCCAGGCGAGCGCCGCGCCGATGCCCGGCGCGAGGGCCGCCACCGCCTCGGCCCGGGCCGCGGTGCGGTTGGCGACCCAGACGCGCCGCAGGCCGCGCTCGGCCAGCCCGACCACGATCGCCCGCGCCGCGCCGCCGGCCCCGAGCACCAGGGCGGTGCCGCCCGCCCGGTCCGGCCAGGCGGCGCCCAGGGTCTGGTCGAGATGGGCGCAGAAGCCCGGCGCGTCGGTGTTGTCCCCGCGGATCCGCCCGTCGGGCGCGACCACCAGGGTGTTCACGGCGCCGATGGCGCGCGCCCGCGGCGTCAGGGTGTCGACCAGCGCGAAGGCCGTCTCCTTGTGGGGGATCGTGACGTTGCCGCCCCGGAAGCCCGAATCCGGCAGCCCTCGGACGAAGTCCGGGAACGCCGCCGGCCTCACGTCGAGCCGCTCGTAGGAGCCCGGGATCCCGTGCTCGGCGAGCCAGTGGCCGTGGATCAGCGGCGAGCGCGAATGGGCGATCGGGTGGCCGACCACGAAGGCGCGGGGCGTCGCGCCGCTCACGCCGCGCAATCCTGCGCGAGGCGGCAGGCCGGGCCGCCGGCCTCCTCGATCTGGAGCGTGGCGTGGCCGATGCCGAAGCGGTCGCGCAGGCCCTCGGCGGTGTCGGTGAGGAAGCCGTTGCCGGGGAGGCGGTGGGCCTGATGCCCCTCCTGCATCACGAGATGGACCGTCAGGGCGACGCTGGTGGTGCTCATGGGCCAGATATGCAGGTCGTGGAGGCCGGCGACGCCCGGCCGTTCGAGGAGGAAGCCGGTCACCGCGTCCGGGGAGATCTCCGGCGGCACGGCGTCGAGGGACATCGCCACGCTGTCGCGCAGCAGGCCCCAGGTCGCCCAGACCACCAGGGCGGCGATGACGAGGCTGACCGCCGGGTCGAGCCAGGCGAGGCCGGTGAGCTGGATCACGAGGCCCGCCACCACGACGCCGGCCGAGACGGCGGCGTCGGCCACCATGTGGAGGAACGCCCCGCGGACGTTGATGTCGCCCTTGGCGCCGCTGGCGAAGAGCCAGGCGGTGAGGCCGTTGACCAGGATCCCCACCGCGGCCACCACCATCACGGTCGTGCCGGCGACCGGCTCGGGATGGGCCAGCCGGACCAGCGCCTCCCAGATCACCGCCCCCATGGCGATCAGCAGGAACACGGCGTTGAACAGGGCGGCGAGGATCGACGAGCCGCGGTAGCCGTAGGTGAAGCGCGCGGTCGCGCGGCGGCGCACCAGCAGGGCGGCGATCCAGGCGGCCGCGAGGCCCAGAACGTCCGAGAGGTTGTGGCCGGCATCGGCCACAAGCGACATGGAGTTGCTGAGGTAGCCGTAGACCGCCTCGATCACCACGAAGGCGGTGTTGAGCACGATGCCGACGGCGAAGGCCGTGCCGAAATCCTTCGGCGCGTGCGCGTGGCCGCCCAGGCCGCCATGAGCATGACCGCCGTGGGCATGACCCCCATGCGCGTGGCCCCCGTGCGCGTGGCTGCCATGGGAATGGCCGGCCTGCGCGTGGCCGTCATGGGGATGATCGTGTCCGGCCAAGACGGTGCTCCCTCAGAAGTCCAGGTAGCCGGCGGCGCGCAGGCGCGCGAGGAGCGGCAGCAGCGGCAGGCCCAGCACGGTGCTGTGGTCCCCGGCCACCGATTCGAACAGGTGGATGCCGGGCCCTTCGAGCTGGTAGCCGCCGACGCTCGCCCGCACCCGGTCCTCGCCGGCGCAGTCCACATAGGCCGCGACGGCCCGGTCATCGAGGGGGCGCAGGGTCAGCCGCGCGGTCTCCACGAAGGCGTCCTGCACGGCCCCGGCCAGGACCACGGCGGAATGCAGCGCGTGGGTGCGGCCGGACAGGAGGGCGAGCTGGGCCCGGGCGGCCCGCGCATCGGCCGGCTTGTGGAACACGGTCCCGTCGAGGTCGAGCACCTGATCGGCGCCGACGACGATCCGCCCGGGATGGCGCGCCGCCACCGACTCCGCCTTGGCGCGGGCCAGCACAAGAGCGAGGTCGGGCGGCGACAGGCCGGCGCTCCCCGCTTCCAGGGCGCGCTCGTCGACGTCGGGCGAGGCCGTCTCGACCGGCAGGGCGGCGCTCTCCAGGAGGAGGCGGCGGGTCGGGCTGGTCGAGGCGAGGAGGAGCGGTTGCGGACCGGTCCAGGGCGAGCGGGGCATCGCGCCAGTGTCACGGATCCGGGGATCGGTGCAAGCCGGTGATCGCGCGGGCTGCGACGAGCCCCGCCGCCGGGATGGACCGGACGGCGGGGCTGTCGCGGCGCCGATACGCAACTTGGCGCCCGAAGAGGACCTTGGCAGGGACCGGTTAGGAGACAGTCAACGGTCGCCCCGCGCGGCCGGGCGCTTTCGTGCCGCGGCGGGACAGAGGCACTCCGGCCCTCCACCTCATCCTGAGGTGCCGGAGCGCAGCGGAGGCCTCGAAGGAGGCCTCCAGATGCCACTGCGATCCCTGGAGCCCGCCTTCGAGGCGGCTGCGCCGCATCTCAGGATGCGGGCGCGGGGATGCCCGTTGAACCGGCGCCTCAGGTGTTCATCGAGTCGAAGAAGTCGCTGTTGCTCTTGGTCTGGCGCAGCTTGTCGAGCAGGAACTCGATCGCGTCGGTGACGCCCATCGGGTTGAGGATGCGGCGCAGCACGTAGGTCTTCTTGAGCGAGTCCGGCGGGACCAGCAGCTCCTCCTTGCGGGTGCCGGAGCGGGTGATGTCGATCGCCGGGAAGATGCGCTTGTCGGAGACCTTGCGGTCCAGGATGATCTCGGAGTTGCCGGTGCCCTTGAACTCCTCGAAGATCACCTCGTCCATGCGCGAGCCGGTGTCGATCAGCGCGGTGGCGATGATCGAGAGCGAGCCGCCCTCCTCGATGTTGCGCGCGGCGCCGAAGAAGCGCTTGGGCCGCTGCAGGGCGTTGGCGTCGACACCGCCGGTCAGCACCTTGCCGGAGGACGGCACCACGGTGTTGTAGGCGCGGCCGAGGCGGGTGATGGAATCCAGCAGGATGACGACGTCGCGCCCGTGCTCCACGAGGCGCTTGGCCTTCTCGATCACCATCTCGGCGACCTGCACGTGGCGGGTGGCCGGCTCGTCGAAGGTCGAGGCGATGACCTCGCCCTTCACCGAGCGCTGCATGTCGGTGACCTCCTCGGGCCGCTCGTCGATGAGCAGCACGATCAGGTAGCACTCGGGGTGGTTCAGGGTGATCGACTGGGCGATGTTCTGCATCAGCACGGTCTTACCCGTGCGCGGCGGCGCCACGATCAGGGCGCGCTGGCCCTTGCCGATCGGCGCCACGATGTCGATGATCCGCGGCGAGAAGTCCTTCTTGGTCGGGTTGTCCAGCTCGAGCTTGAACCGCTTCGTCGGGAAGAGCGGCGTCAGGTTGTCGAAGTGGACCTTGTGCTTGATCTTCTCGGGGTTCTCGAAGTTGATCGTGTTGACCTTGAGGAGCGCGAAGTAGCGCTCCCCGTCCTTCGGGCCGCGGATCGGGCCCTCGACGGTGTCGCCGGTGCGCAGGCCGAAGCGGCGGATCTGGGTCGGCGAGATGTAGATGTCGTCCGGGCCGGGCAGGTAGTTCGAGTCGGAGGAGCGCAGGAAGCCGAAGCCGTCCTGCAGCACCTCGACGGTGCCCGAGCCGATGATCTCGACCTCCTTGGCAGCGAGCTGCTTCAGGATCGCGAACATCAGCTCCTGCTTGCGCATGGTCGAGGCGTTCTCGACCTCGACCTCCTCGGCGAAGGCCGTCAGGTCGGTCGGCGTCTTCGACTTGAGGTCCTGGAGCTTGACCTCGCGGACGCCCTCGAGGGCGGCCGGCATGGTGGGGCGATCGGCGGGCACATCGGCGGGCTCCGCGGTCTCGATGTCGTCGGCGAGGGCGTCGGGATTTGGCGTCATGGGGGTATCTTGCAACCGACGGAGTAGGTGGGAGGGCCGGTTCAGTGCCAGGTGCCCGGGGGATGGGCGCCGGAGAGCGGGCCGCGCTGCGGCGAGGGGCCCGGGGTCAGGTTGGCGAAACCGATGAGGCAGGACCCTCGCGGCTCACGGGCGCGCTGCGGCGCAGACCTTGTGATGAGGGCCCCACACAGATAACGCCTTTTTCGCCGGCACTCAAGGGCCTAGGGCGGTCGACCGAGACGCCGTCGGCGCGGTGACGGGCGGGACGACCGGCAGGGTCACCGGCGAGGCCTCGCTTGGGCGCCGTGCCGCGGTTACACAGGCCTCGCCGAGCCGAGCCGGGGCCGGGTTTCGGAACCGGGCCCGCGCGCGGCCGTTCCCCGTCCCGGTGCTGCAGCGCAGCAGACCGTCGAATCGAGAGCTCCCCTGACTGCCATGCGCGACGACGCCACCGGACGCACCCTGACCACGCACGAGCCGCGCCGGATCCCCTGGCTCGACATCGTCTTCGGCTTCGGCCCGATGCTGCCGATCGCCGTCGGCACCGCCGTGGCGTGGTGGCTGAACGGCAAGCCCCTCGACTACCTCGTGGCGCTGTTCACCCTGCTCTACGCCGCCTCGATCCTGCTGTTCCTGGCCGGCGTGCGCCGCGGCGTCAGCTTCCGGACCGAGGGCGGCCCGCAGGTGTCGCAGATCGTGACCATGCTGGTCCTCTACGGCCTCGGGCTGGGTAGCCTGTTCGCGGCGGTGATGGGCAAGGCGGTGCCGGCGCTCGCGATGCTGATCCTCGGCTACGCGGCCATCGGGATCCTCGACCCGATCGCGGCGCGCGCCGGCGAGGTGCCGCTCGCCCATGCCCGCCTGCGGCCGCTGCAGATGCCGATCGCCGTGGTGAGCCTCGCGGCCCTGCTCTGGCTCAAGCTGACGGCACCGTACTGAGTTTTTTGCCGCGTGAACCGCGCCCTGTTCCGGCGCACGGAGGCGCGCAGCACCCGTCCGACGCGGTTCCCGCTTCGACGCTTCGGCCGATGCGCCTCACCCGTCATCACGAGCGGAGCGAAGCAAGGACGACGGCGCCGTCTCGCGCCGGATGGCCGGGTATCGGGAGAGCCCCCAAACCGAATTCCCCTTTCGCCCGGCATGCTCTAGAGCCCGGCCGCAGGATCTCCGCCCGCCGGAGACGATCGAAGATTCGATGCGGGACCCAGATTCCGGGACCGCGAGAAGCGAATGCACCCATGTCCAAGCCCGACACCCCGAAGGCCGAGAAGGCCGAGACCCTGAAGCCCCGCCTGCCGCGCGGCTTCGTCGACCGGCGCGCCGGCGAGATCGCCGCGCAGGGCCGGATGCTGGAGACGATCCGCAGGAGCTTCGAGCTCTACGGGTTCGAGGCCCTGGAAACGCCCTTCGTCGAGTACACCGAGGCTCTGGGCAAGTTCCTGCCCGACCTCGACCGCCCGAATGCCGGCGTGTTCTCGTTCCAGGACGACGACGAGGCGTGGCTGTCGCTCCGCTACGACCTGACGGCGCCGCTGGCCCGTTTCGTCGCCGAGAACTACGACGCCCTGCCCAAGCCCTATCGCAGCTACCGGGCCGGCTACGTCTTCCGCAACGAGAAACCGGGGCCCGGCCGCTTCCGCCAGTTCATGCAGTTCGACGCCGACATCGTCGGCGCCGGCAGCGTCGCGGCCGATGCCGAGACCTGCATGCTGATGGCCGACACGCTGAACCGCCTCGGGCTGGGCGGGCAGTACGTCGTGAAGGTCAACAACCGGAAGGTGCTCGACGGCGTCATGGAGGCGATCGGGCTCGCCGGTCCCGACAAGGCCGGCCAGCGCCTCACCGTGCTGCGGGCGATCGACAAGCTCGACCGGCTCGGCGTCGACGGCGTGCGCGACCTGCTCGGCGCCGGCCGCAAGGACGAGAGCGGCGACTTCACCAAGGGCGCGGGCCTCGACGCGGCGGCGGTCGGTCGGATCCTCGCCTACGTGTCGTTCCAGGCCGATGCCGCGGACGGCGCCGACAAGGTGGCGTTCTGGGAAAAGTTCTTCGGCGGCTGGCACGAGGCGGTCGGCGATTCCGAGACCGGTCGGGAGGGCATCGCCGAGCTGCACGCGATCATGCGCCTCTGCGCCGCCGCCGGCTACGGCCACGACGTGATCCGGGCCGATCCCAGCGTGGTGCGCGGCCTCGAGTACTACACCGGCCCGGTCTACGAGGCCGAGCTGACCTTCCCGGTCACCAACGAGGACGGCCAGACCGTGCGCTTCGGCTCCGTGGCGGGCGGCGGGCGCTACGACGGCCTCGTCGGGCGGTTCCGGGCCGAGCCGGTCCCGGCGACCGGCTTCTCGATCGGCGTCTCGCGGCTGTTCTCGGCCCTGCAGCTCGTGGGCAGCCCCCTGATCGCCGGCGCCGAGGCGCCCGGGCCGGTGGTGGTGCTGGTCCTCGACCGGGAGAACATGGCCGATTACCAGCGGCTCGTCGCGCTCCTGCGCGCCGACGGCATCCGGGCCGAGCTCTATCTCGGCGCCGCCGGCATGAAGGCGCAGATGAAGTACGCCGACCGCCGCCGCGCGCCCGTGGCGGTGATCCAGGGCTCGAACGAGCGCCTGGCCGGCGAGGTCCAGATCAAGGACCTGATCGAGGGCGCCCGCGCGGCCGAGTCCATCGCCAGCAACGCCGAGTGGAAGGCCGCGCGGCCGGCGCAGTTCTCCTGCCCCGAGGCCGACCTGGTGGCGCAGGTCCGCGCCGTGCTGGCCCGGCATTTTCCGTCAACGGAGATCTGAGACACGCGCGCATTGAACCGCGCATCGAACGCAGGGGCTCCGGCGGCGTTGTCGTCGGTCGGTGCCGCGGAGATGTCGGGATGCGCGCGAAGATCCTCGTCCTGTCCCTCGGCCTGATCTGCGCCGGCGCGGGACCCGTCTGGGCCGCGCGGCCGGTCCTCGACCGGCTGCCCAGCGCCGTCGCGCAGGCCACGCCCGGGACCGGCAGCGCGCCGATCCTGAGCGCCGGGATCGCGGGGGCGCCGGCCCTGACGGTGCTGGCCCGCCCTGACGGTGCTGGCCCGCCGCAAGCCGGCCCGGCGCCCGCGCGGCGCGCGCCTCGGCAGCTTCCGGCCGCTCTGAGCCGGTCACGCCCCTGATCCCGTAACGGAGACAAGTCCCGGCGCGGGATCCACCCGGGACTGCGCAGTCCTGCGCGGCGCGCCGGCCCCACGCTTCCCGGGTGCGTGTCGCCAAGTCCGGTCGCGGTTGCTACAGAGCGCCCGCGAGGTGGATTGCGATGACACGACCGGAGGCGGGCGAGACGGGGGCGGGGGACGCGGCGCGCGCGCGGCTCTCCGCGCATCTGGCGGCGGCGGGCTACCGGCCCGTGACGCCGCCGGTGCTGCAGCCGCTGGAGCCGTTCCTCGAACTGTCGGGCGAGGATATCCGCCGGCGGATCTTCGTCACCCAGGACGCGGGCGGGGCCGAGCTGTGCCTGCGGCCCGAATTCACCATTCCCGTCTGCCGCCTGCACCGGGCGGAGGCCGACGGGCGGGCGGCCGATTACAGCTATTGCGGCCCGGTCTTTCGGCTCGCCGCCGACGAGCCGGACGAGTTCTTCCAGGCCGGCATCGAGTCGATCGGGCGCACCGACACGCCGGCGGCCGACGCCGAGGTGCTGGGCCTCGCCCTGGAGGGCCTCGCGCTGTTCGGCCGGACCGACCCGGCGGTGCGGCTCGGCGACATGGGCCTGACCGTGGCGCTCCTCGACGGGCTCGCGGTCCCGCCCGCCGCCAAGCGTCGGACGCTCCGGGCGCTGGCCGCCGGGCGCTCGCTCGACGCCGTCACCAACGGCGCCGAGGGCACCCGTCCGGAGGATCCCCACGCGGGCCTGCTCGCGGCGATCCAGGGCCAGGACCCGCGCGGTGTGCGCGCCTTCGTGGAGGACGTGCTGGCGATCGCCGGGATCTCGGCGGTGGGCGGCCGCAGCGCCGGCGAGATCGCCGAGCGCTTCCTCGCCAAGGCCTCCGCGCAGGCCCATGGCGGGGCCGGGCTCAACGCCGAGAACCGCGCGCTCCTCGACCGCTACCGGGCGATCGCGGGCCATCCGGACGCCGCCGCCCGCGACCTGCGGGCGCTGGTCGCCGACGCGGGCATCCGGCACGACGCCCTCGCGGCCGCCCTCGATCTGTTCGAGGAGCGCACCGGGTTCATCGCGGCCCGCGGCCTGCCGATCGAGCGGTTCCGCTTCCAGGGCGGCTTCGCCCGCAACCTCGACTACTATACCGGCTTCATCTTCGAGGTGACCGAGCGGGACGGCCCGACCCTGGTCGGCGGCGGCCGCTACGACGGCCTGCTCGGCCATCTCGGCAGCCCGGCGCCGCTGCCCGCGGTGGGCTGCACCTTCTGGATCGAGCGCGTGGCGGGAGCCGGCCGATGAGTGCCTCGGACGCGGCCGCCATGCCGCTGATCCTCGCCGTCCCGTCCAAGGGCCGCCTGCAGGAGAATGCCAGCGCGTTCTTCGGCCGGGCCGGGCTGAAGCTCGCTCAAGGCGCGGGCGCCCGCGACTACCGGGGCAAGCTCTTGGGCGTCCCCGACGTCGAGGTGCGCTACCTCTCGGCCTCCGAGATCGCCGCGCAGCTCGCCTCCGGCGCCGCCCATCTCGGCGTCACCGGCGAGGACCTGATCCGCGAGACCCTGCCGGACGTGCGCGGCCAGGTCGAGCTGCTGACGCCGCTCGGCTTCGGCAACGCCACCGTGGTGGTGGCGGTGCCCCAGGCCTGGATCGACGTGCGCGACATGTCCGACCTCGACGAGGTCGCGGCCGGCATGCGGACCCGCCACGGCCGGCGCCTGCGGGTCGCCACCAAGTACGTGAACCTGACCCGCCGGTTCTTCGCCGAGAAGGGCGTCGCCGATTACCGGATCGTCGAGAGCCTGGGCGCCACCGAGGGGGCGCCCGCCGCGGGCTCGGCCGAGATCGTGGTCGACATCACCACCACGGGGGCGACGCTCTCGGCCAACGCCCTGAAGGTGCTGGACGACGGCATCATCCTGCGCTCGGAGGCGAACCTCGTCGCCTCGCTGAAGGCCCCCTGGGGCGAGGGCCAGCGGGCCGCGCTCCGCACGGTGCTCGGCCGCATCGCCGCCGAGGAGCGCGCCCGGACCACCCGCGAGGTGCGCGCCGCTCTGCCGGAGAGCGGCACCATCGACCTCGCCACGATCGCGGGCCTGCACGAGGCCGAATTGCCCTACGGCGCGCCGCGGGGGCCGGAGGGCGAGATCGTCCTTCGCTGCCGGGAGGCCGCGGTGTTCGAGCTCGCCGGCGCCCTGGTCGAGGCCGGCGCGCGGGCCGTCACGGTGCGGCGGGTCGACTACGCCTTCGCGGCCGAGAACCCGCTGGCGGAGCGGCTCCTGGCGCGGCTCTGAGACCGCCGCGCGATGGAGCCGAGATGGAGCTGAAATGGCTCGAGGACTTCCTGAGCCTCGCGCGCACCGGCAGCTTCTCGCGCTCGGCGGTCGAGCGCCACGTCACCCAGCCGGCCTTCGGCCGCCGCATCCGGGCGCTCGAGGGCTGGCTCGGCGTCGCGCTGGTCGACCGCAGCACCTACCCGACGGCCCTGACGCCGGAGGGCCGGCTGTTCCTGGAGACCGCCGAGGAGACCGTGCGGCGGCTCCACGGCAGCCGCGACGCGCTCCGCGCCCGGATCCGGCCGCCGCCGCGGACCGTTTCGGTGGCGGCGCTCCACACCCTGGCGCTGACCGTCTTCCCGGGCTGGTTCCGGGACGTCGAGGCCCGCACCGGTCCCCTCGGCAGCCGGCTCCTGCCGGACGATTTCCACGCCTGCGTGCAGGCGCTGGCCGAGGGCGGCTACGACCTGCTGCTGACCTACCACCATCCCCTGGTGCCGATCCCCCTCGACCCGGCCGCCTTCCCGCACCTCGCCATCGGCCGGGACAGCCTCGTGCCGGTGCAGCGGCCGGGGCCGGCCGCGGACCGGCCCGGGCTCGGCTATCCCCGGGACTCGTTCCTGGGCCGGGTCGCGGCGCTCGCCGGTGACGGGGCGGCGGCCGCCCACGTCAACGAGAACGCCATGGCGGAGGCGCTGAAGTTCATGGTCCTCGCGGGTCACGGCCGCGCCTGGCTGCCCGAGAGCCTCGTCGCCCGCGAGCTCGCCGAGGGCAGCCTCGTGGCGGCCGGGCCGGGCACGGCGCTGGAGATCCGGCTGTACCGCAGGGCCGGACGCGGCGGCGCGGTCGAGGCGGTCTGGGCCGCGGCCGCCGCCCTGGCGGCCGAAGCGTAGGCGTCGCGGCGCGCCCGGTGCCGGATCGGCATGGCCGGTGCCGACACGGCATTGGATTCCCGCCCCGCCGCGGCCCATCAGGGCGCCGCGACGGTCGGAGGCGGCGATGCTCGGTGTACTCGGCGGGATGGGCCCGATGGCCACGGTGGACTTCCTGGCCAAGCTCGTGCGGGCGACGCCCGCCGGGCGCGACCAGGACCACATCCCGACCCTGGTCTGCTCGGCCGTCGACATCCCCGACCGCGCCGCCGCGATCCTGGGCACCGGCCCGGACCCGCTGCCGGCGATGCGCGCCGCCCTGGCGCGGCTCGAGGCCGGCGGCGCCACCCGGATCGCGATCCCCTGCAACACCGCCCATCACTGGCACGCGGCGCTGCAGGCCGGGACCGGCCTGCCGATCCTCCACATCGTCGACGCCGTGGCCGAGACCCTGGCCGAGACCCCGGCGGGGTTCATGGCGGGGACCGGGACCGGCGGCCGGATCGGCCTGCTCGCTACCGACGGCACCCTGCGGGCCGGGCTCTACCGGGAGCGGCTGGGGCGGCGGGGCCTCGCGTGCGTCGGTCCCGATCCGGAGGGCCAGGCCGCGGTGGCGGCGGCGATCCGCCTGGTGAAGGCGCACCGGGTGGCCGAGGCGCGGCCGCTCCTGGAGGCGCAGGTCCGGGCGCTGGCGGCGGCCGGCTGCGACCGGGTGGTGATGGCCTGCACGGAGATCCCGCTCGCGCTTTCCGGGAGCGCCGCGTCGGGCCTGCTGGTGGACGCCACCGAGGCGCTGGCGCGCGCCTGCGTGGCGGCGTGCCGGGACGACGCCGACCCGCTGCCGCGCGCGGCCTGAGCGATCGGTTGAGCGAGCGGTTGGGCGCGGGCGTGAGGGGCGGCCGGACCGGGCGGCCTCACGGGCCCTGCTTGGCGAATTCCGCGAGAACCCCGCGCAGCACCTTGAGCCGGGTCTCGTAGGCGGCCGTCAGGCAGCCGACGTCGCCGCCGCAGGCGCGGCGCTCCGTCAGCCACGCCTCCTGGTCGTCGCGCAGCTTGGCCTGGCCGCCCATCGGCAGCACGCTCTTCAGGATCTCGAACCGGGTCGCCATCTCGACGTCCCGGTCGTTGAGGGCGAGATGCGCGCAGATCGCCGTCTCGTCGGGGGCCTCGGCCCGGTCGCACGGGAAGCTCGCGGCCCGCGCGGGCGGCGGGGCGAGGCTCGTCAGGGCGGCCAGCACCAGGGCGGCGGCGAGGGGCTTCGACATGGCCAGCCAACGGCCCGCCGGCGGAAAGGCTCCGCGCGGAGCGGCGGCAGGGTGAATCGTCCCGGGATCACAGGATCCCGGGATCCGCGGATCAGAGGCCCGGCTTGACGATCGCCAGGATGACGATGCCGATCATCAAGAGCGTCGGCACCTCGTTGAGCACCCGGTAGAACTTGTGCCCGCGGGTGTTCCGGTCGGCGGCGAAGTCCTTGACCATCCGGGCGAGCCAGCCGTGGATGCCGGACATCGCGAGCACCAGCACGAACTTCGCCTGCAGCCAGACGCTCGCGTAGAAGCCGCTCATCCAGGCGAGCGCGAGCCCGAACGCCCAGGTGGCGATCATGGCGGGGTTCATGATCGCCTTGAGCAGGCGGCGCTCCATCACCTTGAAGGTCGCGGACTGCGCCTCCGCGCCGGGCGGCAGGCTCGCGTGGTAGACGAACAGCCGGGGCAGGTAGAGCATCCCGGCCATCCAGGCGATCAGGCTGATGACGTGGAGGGCCTTGATCCAGTCGTACAGCACGCGCGCGGCCTCAGCCCTGACCTTGGCCGCGCAGCCGCGCGAGCATCCGCTCGACATGGGCCACCGGCGTCTGCGGCGTGATGCCGTGGCCGAGGTTGAAGATGTGCGGCAGGCCGGCGGTCGCCGCGAGCACCGTGTCCACGGCGGCGTCGAGGGCCGCGCCGCCCGCGATCAGCGTGTCGGGGTGCAGGTTGCCCTGCGTCACCGTCGTGGCCGGCACCGTCTGCCGCAGGGCCCTCAGGTCCACGCCCCAGTCGACGCCGACGGCGTCGGCGCCGGTCTCCGGCACCACCCGGGCGTGACCGTCGAGGCCCGAGCCGCGGGCGAACACGATGATCTTCGCCCCCGGCACCCGGGCGCGGACGCCCGCCACCATCCGGGCGATCGGCCGCAGCGACCAGCGGGTGAGGGCGTCCGCCGCGGGCGCGTCCGGCAGCGCGCTCTCGGCGACGTCGCCGACGGGCTCGGCCGTGCCGCCGGAGCCCGGAACGGCAGAGGGCACGGCGCGCGGCAGGGTGCCGGCGTGGGATTCGAAGATCTGCACCGCGTCGGCGCCGGCCTCGAGCTGGCGCACGAGGTAGTCGGTCTGCACGGTGACGAGGCGGTCGATCAGGGCGTCGACCAAGGCGGTGTCGCCCTCGGCCAGCGCCCGCGCGGGGGCGAGGTCCGGCGTGCCGCGGCCGCCGATCATGTAGCTCGCCACCGTCCAGGGCGCGCCGCAGAAGCCGAGCAGCGTGGTCTCGCCGGGCAGCTCGGCGCGCAGCCGCGTCACCGTCTCGAAGACCGGCGCGAGGTGGGTCATGACGGCCGGGTCGCCGGCCTCGCGCAGCCGCGCGAACGCGTCCCGTCCGTCCAGCGAGTCGAGGCGCGGGCCCTCGCCCTCGACGAAGCGCACGTCCTGGCCGAGCGCGTGCGGGATGACGAGGATGTCGGAGAACAGGATCGCCGCGTCGAAGCCGAAGCGGCGGATCGGCTGGAGCGTCACCTCGACGGCGAAGTCCGGGCTGTAGCAGAGGTCGAGGAACGAGCCGGCTTCCGCCCGGGTCGCCCGGTACTCCGGCAGGTAGCGCCCGGCCTGGCGCATCATCCAGGCGGGGGGCGGGCCGATCGCCTCGCCCTCGAGGACGCGCAGCACCTTCCGCTCGGACGTCGTCCCGGACGTCTCCCGCTCGGGCCCGCGCTCCGTCCCCGTCATGGTCGCTCCCATCCCGTATCCCTCACCCCGCATGCCCGTCGGCGGGCGTCCTGTCGAGTCGAGGCGCGCCGATCCCCACACAGGCCCCTTCGAAAAGATAAGAGAGAATCTTGGAGTCTGTTTTTTCTCTTGGGGGGCCGAATCTCGGGGGCACAAAAGCGTCCACAGGCGGTCCCCGCCGCCGCGCCGTTAACGGGGCTTTAAAGGATTTCCTCCAACTTGCGAGAACCGGATGGTCCGACAGCGCCTTGGCAACGCCGAGTCGTGTACGGGCGCCGGATTCGCGTGCGATTCGTCCAGAGAGCCGGATTCGAGGCGTCCCGATCGTCTGCCTGTGAACGGCGGAGTCGATAGCGCGCCCCGGGATCGCCCTGGACCGGCCCGGCGGGGCATCCTATCCACACTCATCGACTCCCCCGGCGGCCGGCGGTGGACAACGTGGGCGCCGCGCGAGGCGACCGCAAAGTAGGCTGCAGAGTCGACCGCAGAGGTGACCGGAATGGGCCGCAGCTACTTCCACCTCCACCTCGTCTCCGACTCCACCGGCGAGACGCTGATCAATGTCGGGCGCGCGGCGGCCGCCCAGTACGAGGGCGTCTCGGCGATCGAGCACGTCTACCCGCTGGTCCGCTCGGCCGCGCAGCTCGACCGGGTGATCTCGGAGATCCGGGCGGCGCCGGGCCTCGTCCTCTACACCCTGGTGGGCGGTGACCTCGGCGAGCGGCTGGAGGAGGTCGCCCGGGAGACCGGCTCGCCCTGCCTGTCGGTGCTGCGGCCGGTCCACGACCTGCTGCGCGCCTATCTGGGCGCCGAGACCACGGCGCGGCCCGGCGCCCAGCACATGCTGAACGCCGAGTACTTCAAGCGCATCGACGCGATGAACTTCACGCTGGCCCACGACGACGGCAACCTGCCGGACGACCTGGAGGAGGCCGACGTGATCCTGCTCGGCGTCAGCCGGACCTCGAAGACGCCGACCTCGATCTACCTCGCCAATCGCGGCCTCAAGACCACGAACCTGCCGCTGGTGCCGGGCATGCCGTTGCCGCCGGCGATCGAGCGGGCGCGCAAGCCCCTCGTGGTCGGCCTGTTCGCCTCGCCGGAGCGGATCGTGCAGATCCGGCAGAACCGGCTCTCCAGCCTCAACGCCGACGAATCCTCGCTCTACGTCGACCGCTCGGCGGTGGCCGACGAGATCACCGCCTCCCGCCGGCTGTTCACCAGGAACCGCTGGCCGACGATCGACGTGACACGCCGCTCCATCGAGGAGACCGCGGCCGCGATCGTCGATCTCTACCGCGACCACCGGCTGAAGTTCATCGCGGACTGAGACGGGGTCTCCAAAGGGCTCGACCCGTCCGCGAGGTGCGGGGCGGCCCGGCGGATGCCGCGGGTCGCTCCGCGGAGCCGCGGGCTTCAGCGCGCGGAGGCGAAGTGGCTGCGCTGCTCGATCTGGGCGGCGTAGAAGTCCTCGACGACCTCGCGCACCACCTCGGCCAGCTCGTCGCCCCGGTGCTCGTTGAGCTGGATGTCGCTGCCGACCGTCCGGCCGATGGCGCAGCTCGCCGCCCCCGGCACGAGGCGCTCGTTGTAGCGCTGGTTCAGGCCCGAGACCGAGATGTAGTTGCTGCCGCCGAGTTCCGGACCGTACTTGATCTTGATCTTCTGCTCGGACTCGGTGCCGCGCAGCTGCGCGCACAGGCTGATGAAGTTGTCCTGATCGATCTTGGGCTCGAGGCCGGTGATGCTGCCGTGCACGTTGTCCTCCTCGTTGAGGACCTCGGCCATCAGGTTCAGCACGCCCATGACGGGCTGGAGCGCCCGGGACCCGTCCTCGAGCAGCTTCCGCCGGAAGTCGTTGCTGCGCTCGTCGGCCGCCTGCAGCCGCGCGCGAAACCTGTCCTTGACCTCGTTGGCGCGTGCCATCGCGCTCCTCCCTGGTGGTTCACCCGATGCTTTGCCGCTCGGATGACTTGAAGCTACGAGGCCAAGTCAGATGGTGCAAGATAGTGCAAAACATTGATGCCTGCTCAGAACTTGAGCCGTTGCACAGGAATAATACTTGCTCATGAACTGTGCAACGGCGGCGGCTCCGGAGGCGGGGCTTACTTCAGGAGCTGCAGCAGGCCGCGTCCCGCCGGGGTCTTGAGCTCCTTGGCGTCGAGGGTGCCGTCACTGTCGGGATCGGCCGCCTTGAAGCGCTGCTCGACCAGGGCGAGGTATTCCTTGCGGTCGAGGGTGCCGTCGGAATCGGTGTCGGCGGCCTTCAGGTCCTTCTTGCTGAGCCGGCCCTTCAGCTCCTTGGCGTCGACGGTGCCGTCTCCGTCCTTCTCGGCGGCGTCGAAGACCTTGCCGGCGGCGGCCTGGGCCTCGGCCAGGTCGATCGTGCCGTCGTGGTCGGTGTCGACCATCTTCAGCGTGCGCTCGGTTCCGGCGGACCGGGCGAAGGCCGCCGACGGCAGGGCGGCCGGCAGGACGAGGGCGGTGACGACGGTCGCGGCGAGCGTCGCGGCGCGGGCGGGTCTGTGCGGGGTCGCGGGCATGGGGATCTCCGGTGGCGATCGGGGCCGGCAGCCCAAATCGCGGCTCGCGGGAACCTGTCGGTGGTGCAGAACCGTCAGGATTTCTCCAAGCAGCTGATCAACGTGCTGCAGACGGGTTCGGCCAACCTGACCAACGCCGACCTGAACCAGGAAGCGGCCAACTCGCAGGCGCTGTCGACCCGCCAGTCGATGGGCATCTCNAGAGGCGCAGGCGCGGCCATCCGAGGCCGAAGCCGATCAGCGCGAGGCCCAGCCCGAAGGCGGCGAGCGCCGCGGCGGCCACCACCAGCGGCGAGGGGATCGCGGGGGGCGCCCGGTCGGCCTCGCGGTCGGGCAGGCCGCCGCCGATCTGCCGGGCCGGGATCTCGGTCTCGCGCATCGTGCGGGTGTTGGTGTCGAACCACGGGATCGCGATGGCGTCGAGGGGGATGATCTCCGGCACGCCGGGCTTCACGTCCCACTGGTAGGTGGCCCGCGCCACGGGGCCGGTGGGCGTCAGCAGGGTCTCGCGGGTGACGGGCCCCGCGAAGGTGATGATGCCGCGGGTGCGCATCACCGGCCGGGGCGGCAGGCCCTCCGCGACCATGCCCTGGGCCTCCAGGGTGACGATCCGGCGAGCGGTCTCGCCGACCTTGATGGTCTCGGGGTCCGGGCTCCAGGAATCGGTGATCGCCACGTCCTTGGCCGGCAGCCACCAGGGCTCCTTGGCGTCGGGGCCGCCGGTGGGCGCGGTCCAGGGCGCGACCGGGAACGGGATCGGCTGCGAGCGCACCTCGACCACTCGCCGCTCGCCGACATCGTTGACGGTGAGCTTGTGGACGAACGGCTCGATGGTGAACTGCCCCGCATGGTGCGGGAAGACCGCCACGGTGCGGTCGAACGCGATGGCGCTCTGGCCGTCGGGGAGCTTGGTCCGGCTCCAGTGGTCGCGGCCGAGCTGCGTCCAGGAGAAGTTGGCGAGGGAGGGCTGCACCACCTCCTCGAGCAGGATCGGCTGCTTGTAGACCCCGTGGATCTTCAGCAGCACCATCTCGCGGGGGAAGGGGGGACTGTTGCCGTTCAGCTCCGCGGTGACCGTCAGGGTGAGGTCGCCCGGCTCGATCTCGGCCCGGGCGGGGAGGGGAGCGAGGGCCAGAGCTGCCAACGTGATGCAGACTCTCCAAACGCTATGGGCGACGCCGGTGGCAGAGCGCGATCTGCCCCCTCTCCCGTGCGGGAGCGGGTTGGGGTGAGGGACGGGACGTCTCAGGATCGCGCGCACCCTCGAAGCGCCGACAGGGCGTGCCTCGTCCTGAAACTTCCCATCCCTCACCCTGTCCCTCTCCCGCATGGGAGAGGGGACCCGCGCTCCGTTCTGGGGCCGCGTCAACGCCCGCGCTGCGCGTGGCAGGTGTCCTGCAGAGGGGGGAGGGGGATCGCGCGTCTCGGGCACCCCGAAAAAACTCACCACGGGTTGCTCCCGGCGGGAATCGCGGTGCCGGCCTCGACCCGGCGGGTCTGCTCGGCGCGCAGGCGCAGCTTGAGATAGCGGCCGGGATCGTCCGGCAGGGTCTGGAGCCAGAGCCGGTCCGGGCGGATCTCGTGGGCCTCGAAGCTCTTGGTCACCCGGCGGACCTCGCGCTCGGGCGCCTCGGCCACCATGGCGGCGCCGCCGCCGGTCCGGCCGCGGCCGGCCGCGTCGCCGGCCGAACCCCGGGCCTGGCCCTTGCCGGCGTCGATCGACTGCTGCTCGGCCTTGCCGCGGCGGGCGACCTTGCTGTTGCCGGGCAGCGACGCGCTGGCGTTCGACTCCTTGTTGCCGGCCAGACCCTCGCCGCTGGAGGCGGCGTTGATGTCGTTGTTCTGGTCCTGATTGGCGGTGTTGTTGTAGCGGGCGCCGTACTGGGCCGTGCCGTTGGCGATGCCGCCGCCGGGGCCGCGGTCGATCACCTCGGCCCGCATCCGGGCGATGAGCGAGCGGTTGGCCTGGGCGTCGGCGTCGCGGGGGTTGAAGCGCAGGGCCTCGTCGTAGGCCGCGAGCGCGCCGTCGAGGTCGCCGGCCCGCGCGAGCGCGTTGCCGAGATTGTAGCTCGCCCGGCGGCCGCCGGTGCGGAACAGCGCGCTCGCCGCGTCGTAGCGGCCGGCCTCGTAGAGGGCGGCGGCCCGCCAGGCCGGATCCGCGAAGACATCCGCGGCGAGGCCCGGGAGGCCGAGGCCCATCAGCAGGCGGCCGAAGCCGGTGCGCGGCTGCGAGACCGCGAGCAGCGCCAGGAGGCCGATCCCGGCGAGCGCTAGGCCGGCGATCCGGGCGAGCCGCCGCCAGCGCGGCGGCAGGCCGGCCCGGAGCGGGGCGGCGAGGCCGGTCTCGGGGAGGGTCAGCCGCATCGGGCGCTCCGCATCACGCGCTCCTGCGGAACAGCAGCAGGGCCGGCAGCGCCGCCAGCAGCAGCAGCCAGCGCCCGAGATCCGCGTAGGCCAGGACGCCGTAGCCGCCGGCCGCGAGGTGCTGGGNGTCGAGCACCGGGCCCGGCGTCGCGATGTCGGCGGCCGTGCCGCCGCCGGCCCGGGCCAGGGCGTCGAGGGCGGCCCGGTCGGGCTTCGGCGCGTTCGGCGGCAGCGGCTTGTCGGCCGGGACGAACAGGGCCTGGAGCCGCCAGCCGTGCTCGGCGATGGCGCGGGCCTCGCGGCTGGCGGCCTCGCCGATGCCGTCGCCGTCGCTGATCAGCACCACGTCGGCCGCGACCACGTTGGCCTCGGCCAGGGTGCGGCGGGCCAGCGCCAGCCCGCGCTCGGGGTGGGACCCGCGGTCCGGCACCGTGTCGGCGTCGAGCGCGAACAGGGTGGTGCCGAGGCTGTCGCGGTCGGTGGTGGGGGAGGCGGCGAGGTAGGCGTCGCCCGCGTAGACCACGAGGGCGACCGCCCGGGTGCCGGCGGCCTCCGCCACGGCCGCGGCGGCCTGCCGGACGCCCTGGAGGTTGCCGCCCTCGGTGACCGAGCGGGACAGGTCGACGACGAGCACGGTCTCGTCGAGGTTGCGGAAGGTCCGCCCGTCCGCCCGCTCCACGGCCGGACCGGTGAGCGCGAGGGCGATCAGCCCGGCCGCCAGCGCGGCCGCGAGGTTCGCCTGCCGCCGCCCGCCCAGCACCGCGCCGGTGCGGGCGAGATGGGCCATCAGCGCCGGGTCCACCGCCCGCGCCCAGTCGCCCAGCGGCGCCGAGCGCCACGCGGCGCGAAAGGCCAGTAGGGCCACGACCGGGATCGCCAGGAACCACCACGGGCGCAGGAGCGCGAAGGCGTCGAGGGCGCTCATCGGGTGGATCCTCCAACCCGAATTTCCTCTTTCGAGGCCTGCGCCGCGCTCCGGCACCTCGGGATGAGGGGGAGGGTCGGGGGCGCGGGGTATCGAACCATCACGCCGCCCTCCGGCTCGCGAGCAGCGCGGCGGCGGCCAGGAGCGCCAGGGCGGCCGGCCAGGGCCAGAGGTCCCGGCGCAGGGGCAGGGGCGGGGCGAGGGCGCGGCCGCCCTCCAGCCGGTCGATGGCGTCGGCGACCCGGACCAGATCCTCGGTGGTGCGGACCCGGAAGGCCTCGCCGCCGCTCGCCTGCGCCATGTCGTGCAGGGTCTCGGTGTCGACCACGTCCTGCTCGCCGTCGGCGTCGGCCATGTCGCGGGGGCCCAGCGCGATCGTGTAGACCTTGATGCCCAGCTCCTTGGCGAGCTCCGCCACGTCCTTGGGGGCGGTCTGGCCGGCATTGTTGGCGCCGTCCGACAGCAGGATCACGGCCTTCGCGGCTTTCTCGCCCGGCCTGACCCCGGCGGCGTCGCCCCCCGCGTCCCGCGGGTCCAGGCGGCGCAGGGCGAGCCCGAGCCCGTCGCCGATCCCGGTGGAGCGGCCGCTGATGCCGATCGTGGCCTCGTCCAGCGCCCGGGCGACCGCCGCGGTGTCGAAGCTCGGCGCCGCCGCCACGTAGGCCTGGTCGGCGAAGATCACGAGGCCGATCCGGTCCCCGGCCCGGCGCCGGATGAAGTCGCTGCCGACGCGCTTCACCGCGGTGAGCCGGTTCACGGTCTCGCCGTCGAGGGCGAAGTCGCGCCGCTCCATGGAGCCCGACAGGTCCATGGCGATCATGATCTCGCGGCCCGAGGCCGGGAGCGCGGCCGCCGGCATCACCAGCCGCGGGCCCGACAGGGCCGCCACCAGGGCGATCCAGAGCGTCCAGGTGAGCAGGGCCCGGCGCCGCCCCCGGGCCGCGCGGTCGGCGCCGGCGCGCGCCCNACCGCGAGGCCGACCCGGCCGCCATCGGCGGCGACCCGCCAGCCGAGCAGCGCCAGGGCCTCGGCGGCGGCCACCGAGCGCAGGGCCCTTCGGGTGCCGAACAGCATCGCGGGCCGGAAATCGGCGAGCAGCACCACCGCGCGGTCGCGCTCGTCGTGGTGGGTGCGGACGTGCAGCTGCCCGGTGCGGGCCGTGGCGTTGCGGTCGATGAAGCGGCGGTCGTCGCCCTCGGACCAGAGCCGCACGTCCTCCGGCTCCGAGCCGCGCCCCCGGCGCCGGGTAACGATGCCGCCGGGCAGGCCCGCGAGCGTCCGGGTGGCGGGCGCGGAGCCCCGCCGGGCGAGGTGGCGCAGGCCCATCAGGGCCTCGCCCGAGAGGTGGATGCCGTGCTCGGCGCGGTCCCGCCCCGCCTCCTGGGCAGGGAAGGGGCCCCCGGCGGTCGGGCCAACCGCCCCCGCGGCGGGGGGAGGGGATCTGCGGCGCGCCTGCCCGAACCCGAACACCGTCAGAGCGCCCGCACCCGCTGCACCAGCTCGCCGACGAGGCCGCGCGCGGTCTTGCCCTCGGCGGCCGCCCGCCAAGTCAGGCCGATGCGGTGCGAGAGGGCGTCGCGGGCCAGCTCCGCGACGTCCTCGGGCGTGACGTGGTCGCGCCCGCGCAGCCAGGCCCGGGCCTTGCCGGCCATCATCAGCGCCAGGGTGCCGCGCGGCGAGGCCGGGTGCTCGATCATGGCGCGCAGGTCCGGGGCGGCCGCGTCGGTGCGGGTCGCCGCCACGAGGCGGACCAGGTAGTCCTTGAGCGCCGGCGACACGTAGGTGGCGAGCGCCGCCTCCCGGGCGGCGCGCACGTCCGCCAGCGACAGCCGCACGGTCATCGCGTCGACGTGGTGGGTGATCTCGCCCTCCACGAGGTCGAGGATCGCCCGCTCGGTGGTCTCGTCGGGCATGTCGACCACGACGTGGAGGAGGAAGCGGTCGAGCTGCGCCTCCGGCAGCGGGAAGGTGCCGGCATGCTCGATCGGGTTCTGGGTCGCCACGACCATGAACGGGTCGGAGAGCCGGTGCGTCGCCCCGGAGACCGTCACCTGCCCCTCGGCCATGGATTCGAGCAGCGCCGACTGCACCTTCGGGGGCGCGCGGTTGACCTCGTCCACCAGCACGAGGGCGTGGAACAGGGGGCCGGGCAGGAACTCGAAGGTGCCGCTGTCCTGGCGCCACACCGTGGTGCCGGTGAGGTCGGCCGGCATCAGGTCCGGCGTGCACTGGATGCGCGCGAAGGAGCCGTCGAGGCCGTCGGCGAGGCGCTTGACCGCGCGGGTCTTGGCCAGCCCCGGCGCGCCCTCGATCAGGAGGTGACCGCCGGTCAGGAGCCCGATCAGCAGGCGCTCCACGAGGCCGGCGCTGCCGATCAGGCCGCGCTCCAGCCCCTCGCGCAGCGCCATGACGCGGCCGTGCAGGGCGGCGTCGGGAGCGCTGCTGGGCGCGGTGTCGGGCCGGCGTTCGGCGAGGGCGCCGCTGGTGGCGCCGCTCATGCGGAGAACGTTCCGGTGCGGACCGTATCCGCCCGTCGGGCCTTATCCTGGGCCGTGTGCTGCATCCTGCACGTCTCCTCGGCCGGGTCCCGAATTCTTAAGGGATCCTCAGGCTCTTGCCGGTGTGCCCGCTGCCCGGTGCGGCCGTCAATCCCGCTTCGGACACGCTTTCCGGTCCGGGCACGGCCATGGTGTCACGGTTCCGTCACCTCCCCGCTTTCATGAGACGGTGGATGACCAGCTACGCCGCCCTCCCCGAAGAACTGAAATCCGCGATCGGCCTGCTCGTGGCCTTCGTGCTCGGCACCGTGATCGGGGCCGAGCGGCAGTACCGGCAGCGCACCGCGGGCCTGCGCACGGCGGTGCTGGTCGCGGTCGGGGCCAGCGCCTTCGTGGATCTCGGCATGCGCCTGACCGGTCCGGACGGCGGCGTCCGCACGGTGGCCTACGTGATCTCCGGCATCGGCTTCCTCGGCGCCGGCGTGATCATGAAGGAGGGGATGAATGTCCGCGGCCTCAACACGGCCGCGACCCTGTGGTGCTCGGCCGCGGTCGGGGCCTTCTGCGGCGCGGACCTGCCCCTGGAGGCCGTGTTCGTGATGGTGACGGTGCTCGCCTGCAACACGGCGCTCCGGCCGCTGGTGAACGCCATCAACCGCGCGCCGATCCGCGAATCCGCCACCGAGGCGACCTACGAGGTCCAGGTCACCACCGCGCCCGGCGAGGCCGGTCCGGCCCAGGACATGCTGGTGGAGCGGCTGGAGGCGGCGAACTACCCGGTCGGCAGCGTCGAGATCGAGGAGCGGGGCGAGAACGCGGTCGACGTGGTGGCGACGCTCACGGCCAGCGCCGTCAAGGCGGAGGAACTCGACGCCGTGACCAACGAGCTGGCCCGCATGCCCGGCATCCGCCACGCCACGTGGTCGGTGCAGACCGCCGACTGATCGCGGCCGAGGGCCGGATGCGGCCGTCCGCCGGGCGCGCCCTCCGGCGGGTGAGCCGGGCCGCGCCCCGGGCGGCAGGCCGCGGCCGGGCCGTCAGCGGCGCGGGTCGAGGGGCCGGCTGCGGCGCTCGATCACCACGGTCGGGCGCGTCCGGCGCTCCACCACCACGGTGCGCGGCGCCCGGCTCGGGCTCGCGTGAGTGAGGATCCGCTCGGGCGCGCGCTCCGGCTTGACCTTCTTGGCCGCCAGGACGTGGGGGCGGACCTCGTCGACCGGCAGGCCCATCAGGCCCGCGGCGATCTCGACCTGCTGCTCGACGTCGTCCGCGAGATCCTGCGCGGCCGCGACCGCCTCGCTCACGGTGGGCGGCTCGCGGCGCACGCGAATCGGCGGCAGGTCGGCGAAGCTCTTCTGCGTCTTCTTCACGGGGCGACTCGCAGTCTTCATGCGCCAGACATAGCGCTTTTCGGGCAGGTTGTGCAGTGCATCAAAGACGTGCGGCGGGCGCCTCCGGCACATGTCTCGCGGGCGGGTGACGCGGATGTGATGGCGGCTGATGCAGCTTTGGGCATCCCGCGCCCGATCCGCCGGGTTCCCGGGCAGTCCGGAGGGCTGACGCCGGCGCGCCGGCCCGCGGTCGTCTCAGGATGCGGCATAGTGGCGCGGGCCGGCGGGTCCGCGCTTACCCGCGCTTCAGCCCGACATGGTAGGGTCCGCGCATGACCGAGAGCCTCGATCCCCGGCTGACCCCGGCCCGGCCGCACGTCGCCGATCTCCGCCTGCGGGACCGCGTCGCGGCGGCGCGCTACGTCGCCGGCACGCGGCGGCGCGTGACCGCCCCGTCCGCCCCGCTCCGCCGCGCCCCTGCCGCCGACGCGGGGCTCGACACCGAGGCGCTGCTCGGCGACGCGGTCGACCTCTACGACGCGGCGGACGGCTACGCCTTCGTGCAGCTCGCCCGCGACGGCTATGTCGGCTACCTGCCGGCCGACAGCCTCGGTCCGGCCGATCCGGAGCCGACGCACCGCGTCGCGGCCCTGCGCACCTTCCTGTATCCCGAGCCGGACCTGAAGCGCCCGGTCCTCGGCCATCTCAGCCTCGGCGCCCGCCTCGCGGTGACGGGGGAGGCCGGCGCCTACCTGGAGACGCCGGGCGGCTACGTGTTCGCCCGCCACTGCGCGCCCGTCGACGCGCGCGAGCCGGACTACGCGGCCACCGCCGCGCGGCTCGCCGGGACCCCCTATCTCTGGGGCGGCCGCACCAGCCTCGGGCTGGACTGCTCCGGCCTCGTGCAGCTCTGCCTCGACGCGGCCGGGCTGCCCTGCCCGCGCGACGCCGACATGCAGGAGCGGGCCCTCGGGCGGGCGCTGACGTTCGACCCCGCGCGCCCGGAGGTCGCGGGCCTGCGCCGGGGCGACCTCGTCTTCTGGCGCGGCCATGTCGGGCTGATGGCCGATCCCGAGACGCTGATCCACGCCAACGGCCACCACATGGCGGTCGCCGCGGAGCCGCTTGCCGGGGCGGTCGCCCGCATCGCGGCGCACAGCTTCGGCGCCGTGACGGGGATCCGCCGCCTCTGAGGGAGCCGGCGCGGGTCCCATTGCCGCGGCAATCGTGCTACAGATGGGCCACGGAGCGGCTCCGCTTCCCTCTTCCCGCCCGGTTCCTGGGCCAGTCCTGTTGACAGGACAGCCCCGCCCTCGCCACATCCCCCGCATGACCGCCGATATCGCGACCCCCGAGCCCGTCCCGGGCACCGCCGGCAAGCCGCCGCTGGAGATCCTGCTCTGCGCCCCGCGCGGCTTCTGCGCCGGCGTGGTGCGGGCCATCGACGTCGTGGAACGGGCCCTCGCCATCTACGGGCCACCCGTCTACGTCCGCCACGAGATCGTGCACAACAAGTACGTCGTGGAGAGCCTGAAGCGGAAGGGCGCCGTGTTCGTCCGCGAGCTCGACGAGGTGCCGGACGGCGGCGCCCCGGTGATCTTCTCGGCCCACGGCGTGGCCAAGACCGTGCCGGCCAACGCCGATTCGCGCGGGCTGACCACGATCGACGCCACCTGCCCGCTGGTGACCAAGGTCCACCGCGAGGCCGAGATCCACCACAAGCGCGGCCGCCACGTGCTGCTGGTCGGCCATTCCGGCCATCCCGAGGTGGTGGGCACGATGGGCCAGCTGCCCAAGGGCTCGATCACCCTGGTGGAGGATCTCGAGCAGATCGCCGCCCTGACCCCGGACAATCCCGACAACCTCGCCTGGGTGACCCAGACGACCCTGTCGGTGGACGACACCCGGCACATCGTCGAGGCCCTGAAGAAGAAGTTCCCGAACATCACCGGGCCGCACAAGGACGACATCTGCTACGCCACCACCAACCGCCAGGAGGCGGTGAAGCAGGTGGCGCCGCTGGTCGACGCCCTGATCGTGGTGGGCTCCTCGAACTCCTCGAACTCGCAGCGCCTGCGCGAGGTCGCCGAGCGCGTCGGCTGCCCGATCACCCGCCTCGTGCTCCGCGCCGAGGAGATCGACTGGCCGGCCTTCGAGGGGATCCGCAAGCTCGGCCTCACGGCCGGCGCCTCGGCCCCCGAGGTCCTGGTCGAGGAGATCATCGACGCCTTCGCGGCCCGCTACGACGTGATGGTCGACACGGTCTCGACGGTGATCGAGGACATGGTCTTCCCGCTGCCGCGGGAGCTGCGCAGCGAGGCCGCCGAGTAGGCGGTCCCGGTCCGGCAGCGCGGGCCGACGCCTCGGATACGGGGCGCGGCAGGCTTCATGCAGGGGCGCTTCGGCGCCCCTTGCCATGTTGAACTTCCGACATCAGAGCGCAGACACGTGGCCGTCTACACCGAGGTATCCGACGCGGCGCTCGCCGAGTTCCTGTCCGCCTACGCGATCGGCAGCCTGCTCTCCTTCAAGGGCATCGCGGAGGGGGTCGAGAACTCGAACTTCTTCCTGCACACGACCGAGGGCGCCTACATCCTGACGCTCTACGAGAAGCGCGTCCGGGCGCAGGACCTGCCGTTCTTCATCGGGCTGATGGAGCATCTCTCGGCCCGCGGCCTCGCCTGCCCGCAGCCCGTGCGCGACCGGGCCGGCCAGGCCCTCGGCCAGCTCTGCGGCCGGCCCGCCGCCATCGTGAGCTTCCTGGAGGGCGTCTCGGTCAAGGCGCCGGGCGTCGAGCATTGCCGGGAACTCGGCCGGGCGCTCGCGGAGCTGCACGCCGCCGGCCGCGACTTCCCGATGGTGCGGGACAACAACCTCTCGGTGTCCGCGTGGCGGCCGCTGTTCGCGCAGGGAGAGGCCCAGGCCGATTCGGTCGCGCCCGGCCTCGCGGCGCGCACCCGGTCCGACCTCGCCTTCCTGGAGGCGCACTGGCCCCGGAACCTCCCGGGCGGCGTCATCCACGCGGACCTGTTCACCGACAACGTCTTCTTCATCGGCGACGCCCTGTCGGGCCTGATCGACTTCTACTTCGCCTGCACGGACGCCTTCGCGTACGACCTCGCGGTCTGCCTCAACGCGTGGTGCTTCGACCCCGACGGCACCTTCCACCGGGACATGGCCGCCGCGCTGATCGCCGGCTACGAGGCCGTGCGGCCCCTGGAGGCCGCCGAGGTCGCTTCCCTGCCGATCCTGTGCCGGGGCGCCGCGCTCCGCTTCATGCTCACCCGGCTGGTCGACTGGCTGAACGTGCCCCCGGGCGCCCTGGTGAGGCCGAAGGACCCGCGGGAATTCGATCGCCGGCTCACCTTCCACCGGCAGGCGCGGGACGCGCGGGATTACGGGCGGGCCGGCTGAGCCGCCGATGAGCCGGCGATCCGCTGAACAACCGGGTCGACGCGCCGGCCGTGCCGGCGATGCTGCCGTTCGAGCGGCGGTGAGCGCGGATCCCTCCGCCGCGACTGGTTCGATGAAGGCCGACCCCGTCATCACGAGCGCAGCGGAGCGACCCCGGGTCGCGCGACCGCCATCGCGGCGGCGCTGCCCTGGCTTGCGTCGCTGCGCTCGCAAGGACGGTCAGGCCGGAGGCGGCGACGAGCGGTAAGCCGCTCCTTTATTCCGGGGCGCCGCGGGCGAGCCCGCAATGACGGGGCACGCGGCGGCGCCGCGCTCGGACGGAGACGAGGATCGGGCGATCTGCGCGAACGGGAGATGACAACCGGCTGTGCCCATCCCATCGCCCGCCGGGGGAGGGCGAGTCACCGAACCGGTCGCTCGCGCTTCCGATCAGATCGCCGAGTGGCTCAGTCGGTCTCGCCGTCCAGTCCCAGCCAGTGGCGGCCGTCGCGGGCCAGCAGCGCGTCGGCCTCCTTCGGGCCGGCGCTGCCCGCGGGGTAGAAGGTCACCGCGGCCTGCGGCCAGCCCTGGAGCAGGGGGTCCACCGCCGCCCAGCCGGCCTCGATGTTGTCGGCGCGCTGGAACAGGGTCGCGTCGCCGGTCATGCAATCGTAGAGCAGCGTCTCGTAGCCGACATTCGGCCGGTCGGCGAAGAAGTCCTTGTAGCGGAAGCCGGACCGGACCCGGCCGATCTTCATCTGCGGCCCCGGCACCTTGACGTTGAACTCGGTGCTGACCCCATGGTCCGGGTCGATCAGGATCCGCATCACGGTGGGCCCGAGATCGGCGGTCGGCGTGTCCTCGAACATCTTGAACGGCGCCGGCTTGAACAGCACCGCGATCTCGGTGCGCCGCCCGGTCATGCGCTTGCCGGTGCGGACGTAGAACGGCACGCCGGCCCAGCGCCAGTTCTCGATGTTGAGCTTCAGGGCGATGTAGGTCTCGGTGACCGAGTCCTTCGCCACGTGCGGCTCGTCCCGGTAGGCGGGCACGTCGCGCCCCTCCGAGGTCCCGGCCGTGTACTGGCCGCGCACCGCGTCCTCGGGCGGGATCGGCCGCACGGCCTCGGCGAGCTTGGCCTTCTCGGTGCGCACGGCCTCGGCGTCGAAGGAGTTCGGCGGCTCCATGGCGACCATGCAGAGCAGCTGGAACATGTGGTTCGGCACCATGTCGCGCAGCGCCCCGGTCGGCTCGTAGAAGCCGCCCCGCTCCTCGACGCCGACGGTCTCGGCCGCCGTGATCTGGATGCTGTCGATGTATTCCCGCCGCCAGACCGGCTCCAGCAGGCCGTTGGCGAAGCGGAACGCCATGATCGACTGCACCGTCTCCTTACCCAGGAAGTGGTCGATGCGGTAGAACTGGCTCTCGTCACCCTGCTTGAGGATCCGGGCGTTGAGCGCCCGGGCCGATTCGAGGTCGGAGCCGAACGGCTTCTCGATGACGACGCGGCGGAAGCTGTCCCCCTCCTGCTTGAGCAGGCCGGCCTGGCCGAGCCCCTCCACGATCGTCCCGAAGAAGCGCGCCGCCACCGCGCAGTAGAACACCGCGCTGCCGGTGACCCGCTGCTTCACGGCCGCGTAGGTCTCGGGCTTCTCGAAATCGCCCTTGAGGTAGTGGAGCCGGTCCCGGATGAAGCCCCAGCTCTTCGGGTCGATATGGTCGGCGTGGAACTCCGAGGTCGGGTCCTTGCTGAACGCCTCCAGGGTCTGGGTGAGATTCTCGCGGAGCGACTCGTCGGTGCCGTCATTGTGATCGATGCCGAGGATCGAGAAGCCCTCGGACAGCAGGCCCGCCCCCGCGAGGTTGTAGAGCGAGGGCATCAGCAGGCGTTTGGTCAGGTCGCCGCCGGCCCCGAAGATCACCAGCGTGCAGGGCGGCGCCGGCTGCGTGCCGCAGGCGGCCGTGTCCTTGAGGGCTGTCGTCGGCTCGGCCATCCCTGACTCCCGTGTGGCTGCGGTGCGGCAAACCGGCCTGACAACCCGCCGCGGCGCGGCCCGTTCCGGTACCGGTTGGGCTATGCTGCGCCGAGACTAGGATCAAGGAACCCGGCATGCATACCCACTCCCTCGAGCCCTGGGCCCACAGCCACGTCTTCCTGGGCGACCGGCACGATCGCCACGCCCGCCGGACCTGGGCGGTGGTCGCGCTCACGGCCGTCACGATGGTGGCGGAGATCGTCGGCGGCACGTGGCTCGGCTCGATGGCCCTGGTCGCCGACGGCTGGCACATGTCGACCCACGCGGCGGCGCTGGGCATCGCGGCGCTCGCCTACCATTTCGCCCGGCGCCACGCGGCCGATCCCCGCTTCAGCTTCGGCACCGGCAAGTTCGGCGATCTCGCGGCCTTCGCGAGCGCCCTGCTGCTCGGCCTGATCGCCCTGCTGATCGGGGCCGAGAGCCTCGACCGGCTGCTGCACCCGGTGGCGATCGGCTTCGGTCAGGCGATCCCGATCGCCGTGCTGGGACTCGCCGTGAACCTCGCGAGCGTCTGGCTGCTGCACGACGACCACGGCCACGCCGCCCACGGGCACCATCACGGCGGTCACGCGCATGGCGGCCATGGCGGCCACGACACGAATTTCCGGGCCGCCTACGTCCACGTCCTGGCCGACACGCTGACCTCGGTCCTGGCGATCGTGGCGCTGCTCAGCGGGCGCTATCTCGGCCTCGCCTGGCTCGACCCGGCTATGGGCCTCGTCGGCACCGTGGTGATCCTGGCGTGGTCGTGGAGCCTGCTGCGGACGTCCGGCCTCGTGCTCCTCGACGCGCGACCCTCGCCCGCCGCCACCCGAGAGATCCGCGAGCGCCTGGAGATCGGCGGAGACCGGGTCAGCGACCTGCATCTCTGGCAGGTCGGGCCGGGCCACCGGGCCGCCGTGATCGCCCTCGTCAGCGACGATCCGCAACAGCCCGCCCACTACAAGGCGCGCCTCGCCGGGGTGCGGGGACTGAGCCACGTCACCGTGGAGGTCCAGGCCTGCCCGGGGCATGCGGCGATGGCCTGAGAACTCTCCGCGTCGTCTTGAGCGTCCTCCGCCTCGGCGACGCGCGAGGTGGTCTTCCAGCCCACCTCCCACATCCTGAGGTGCCGGGGCGCAGCGGAGGCCCCGAAGGAGGGCTCCAGCCGGCCGCGCGGTCCCCGGAGGCCTCCTTCGAGGCGGCTTCGCCGCACCTCGGGATGAGGGCGCAGGCTGGGAACGTCCGAGTCGGACAGGCTTCGAGATCGCCCGCCGGCCGCTACTCGTCCGGGCGGACCGCCTGGCCACCCCGGTCGATCGGCAGGCTCGGCCCCTTCAGCTCGGAATCGCTCGGCAGGGACCGCGCGTCCCAGCCGCCGCCGAGCGCCCGGATCAGCGTCACGGCCGCGGTGAAGCGGCTCAGCCGCACCTGGAGGGCGTTGACCTCGTTGGTCACCAGCAGGTTCTGCGCGGTCACCACGGTGGTGAAGTTCTGGGTGCCGGCCCGGTACTCGTTGAGCGTGATCTCCACGGCCTTGCGCGACAGGTCGACGGCGGTGTCCTGCGCGCCCTGCTGTTGGCCGAGGATGCGCAAAGCCGCCATCTGGTTCTCGACCTCCGCGAAGGCGGCCAGCACCACCTGCCGGTAATTGGCCACCGCCGCGTCGTAGCCGGCCTCGGCCGAGCGCAGCGCCGCCGTGCGGGCGCCGCCGTCGAACAGCACCTCGCTGCCGGAGGCCGCCACCGACCAGACCTGATTGGCCGCCGAGAGCAGGCCGTTGCGGGTCGCCCCCGAGATGCCGCCCTGGGCCGAGATCGTCACGGTCGGGAAGAAGGCCGCCACCGCCACGCCGATGCGCTCGCTCTGCGCCTGGACGAGCCGCTCGGCCTGGGCCACGTCCGGCCGCCGCTCCAGAAGATCGCCCGGGATCCCAACCGGCACACCGGGGGGGCTGCGCGAGAGGCCGGCCACCGGGATCGACACCTCGGAGGGCGGCCGCCCGATCAGGGTGGCGATGGCGTTGACGTACTGCACCCGGGTCAGGCGCACCGCGATGGCCTGGGCCTGGATGGTCTGGACCTGGGTCTGCGCGGTGATCACGTCGGAGCGCGCGGCCACACCGGCGGCGTACTGGTTCTCGGTGATCGCCAGGGTCTTCTTGAAGTTCTCGACGTTCTCGTCGAGCACCCTCTGAAGCGCGTCGGCGTAGCGCACCGTCAGGTAATCGGCCGCGATCTCGGCCTGGATGGACAGGCGGGTCAGCGCGATCGTGGCGGCGTCGGATTGCGCCAGGGCCGCCTCGCTCTCGATGTTGCGGCGGGTGCCGCCGAACAGGTCGAGTTCCCAGCTCGCCTGACCGATCAGCGCCACGTTGGTCCGCGCGGTGGTGCCGCTGCCGGTCCGGGTGATGCTCGGGGCGCCGATCACCGTCGGGTACAGGGCGGCCTGGGCGGAGGCGACCAGCGCCCGCGCCTGCCGGTAATTCGCCACCGCCTGCCGGAGGGACTGGTTGTCGACGTCGACCAGGCGGATCAGCCGGTCGAGCGTCGGATCGCGGAACACCCGCCACCAGTCGCCGCGCTCCACGGCGTCGCTCGGCCGGGCCTCGCGCCAACCCTTCTTCCGCGCCGCGACATAGGCCGGGCTGTCCTCCCGGACCCCGCCCTGCTTGTAGGCGAGCGGCGTCTCCACGGAGGGCCGGGTGTAGTCGGGGCCGACGACGCAGCCGGCGAGGAGCGGGGCGGCGACGAGCAGGGATGCGAGGGTGCGGCGCCGTTGATGGGTAAAAAGCGCACCTCCCACCCTGAACCTCATCCTGAGGTGCCGGAGCGTAGCGGAGGCCTCGAAGGAGCCCTCCAGGAATCGCGCGCCTGGCTGGAGCCCTCCTGCGAGGCTGCTGCGCAGCACCTCAGGATGAGGAGGTGGGTTGGAGGAACCCCCGCGCGCAATCGCGGCCGCTGTTTCACGTGAAACCTTAACCATCACTCTCCGGCCGGCAGCGCCGCTTCTCCGCCCCGTCCGGCGCGCCGGCGCCGGTTGAGCACCCTGTGCCGGAGGCGATCGAGGGTGAGGTAGACGACGGGGGTGGTGTAGAGGGTCAGGATCTGGCTCACAATCAGGCCGCCCACGATGGCGATGCCGAGCGGCCGGCGCAGCTCCGCGCCCTCGCCGTTGGCCAGGATCAGCGGCACGGCGCCGAGCATGGCCGCCAGGGTCGTCATCATGATCGGCCGGAAGCGCAGGAGGCAGGCCTCGCGGATCGCGTCCACGGGATTCGCGCCCCGGCTCCGCTCGGCGTCGATCGCCACGTCGATCATCATGATCGCGTTCTTCTTCACGATGCCGATGAGCAGGAACACCGCGATCAGCGCGATGATGGTGAAGTCGGTGCCGGTCACCAGCAGGGCCAGCACCGCCCCGACGCCGGCCGAGGGGAGGGTGGAGAGGATCGTCAGCGGGTGCACGAAGCTCTCGTACAGGATCCCCAGCACCGCGTAGACCGCCAGGATCGCCGCCAGGATCAGCAAAGGCTGGCGCGAGGCCGAGGCCACGTAGTTCTTGGCCGCGCCGGCATACTCGCCGTGGATCGTGGCCGGCAGCTGCAGGGACGCCATGGCCCGGTCGATGGCGTCGGTGGCGTCCGACAGGCTCTTGCCCGGGGCGAGGTTGAACGAGATCGTGGTCGCCACGAACAGGCCCTGGTGGCTCACCTGCACGGGGGCGCTGCCGGGCTCGATCCGCGCGAAGGCCGAGAGCGGCACCATCGTCTCCTTGGCGGCCGAGACCGGGGCGCTCGACGAGGCGCCGCCCTTGCTCGCCGCGATCGCGTTGGACGACGCGTTGCCGGATCCCGAGCTCCTTCAGCCGGGCCAGCATCGCGGCGTTCTCCGGGCCGATGCCGTCGAGGTCGAGCATCACGCCCTGGTCGAGGGCCCGGAACAGCAGGCCGTTGCCGTCCCGCTGGAGCAGCTCCAGCACGCCGTNGTGGCGGCGCTCGCGGTGGCGGCCGACGACGCGCCGCCCGGGCTGCTCGTGCCGGTCGCCGCGTTGGTGTTGACGCTGCCGCCCGCCGCGACGGTGCCGGCCACCGCGTTGGTGGTGGCCGAGCCGGCCGCGTTGCCGCCCGAGGTCGAGACGTAGATCTGCTTGAGCGTCTCCGGCGTCTCCAGGTAGCGCGGCGCGATCTCCATCACGACGTGGTACTGGTTCAGCGGGTTGTAGATCGTCGAGACCTGGCGCTGGCCGAAGGCGTCGTAGAGGGTGTTGTCGATCTTGTTCGGGGTGATGCCGTAGCGGAAGGCCGTGTTGCGGTCGATCACGACCCGGCTCTCCAGCCCGCCCTCCTGCTGGTCCGAGGTCACGTCCGCGAAGGTCGGGTCCTTCTGCAGGGCGGCCACCAGCTTCGGGGCGGCGGCGAACAGCTCCTCGGCGGTGTCGCCCTGGAGAGTGTACTGATACTGGGCGAAGCTCTGGCGGCCGCCCATCTGCAGATCCTGGCGGGGGAAGACGTAGAGCCGCGCGCCGGCGACCTGCGCCAGCTTCGGCCGCAGCCGCGCCATCACGGCCGAGATCGGCGCCCGCGCGTTGAGCGGCTTGAGGCCGACGAAGACGTTGGCCGAGTTGGTGCCGCGGCCGCCCGTGAAGCCGACGACGCTCTCCACCGCCGGATCGGCGCCGACGATCGCGGTCGCCTGCTTGAGCTTGTGCTCCATCGACTGGAAAGAGATGCGCTGGTCGGCCTGGATGCCGCCCATCATCTGCCCGGTATCCTGCTCGGGGAAGAAGCCCTTCGGGACGATGATGTAGAGGTAGACGTTGAGCCCCACCGTGGCGAGCAGGCTCAGCAGGACGAGGCGCGGATGCGCGAGGGCCACCGCGAGGGTGCGCGCGTAGGCGTTGAGCAGCCCGGAGAAACCGCCCTCCAGGATCCGGATCAGCCAGTTCGGCCGGCGTCCCGATGCGGGTGCCCCGTCCGGACCGTGGCCCTCGGCCCGCAGCAGCCGGGCGCACATCATCGGCGTCGTCGTGAGCGACAGCACCAGGGAGATCAGGATCGACAGCGACAGGGTGACGGAGAATTCCTGGAAGATGCGGCCGACGAGGCCGCCCATCAGCAGGATCGGCAGGAACACCGCGATGAGCGACAGGCTCATCGAGATCACCGTGAACCCGACCTCCCGGGCGCCGATCAGGGCCGCCTGGAGCCGGGGCTTGCCCTCCTCGATGTGCCGCTGGACGTTCTCCAGCACCACGATGGCGTCGTCGACCACGAAGCCGGTGCCGATGATCAGCGCGGTGAGCGACAGGATGTTGAGCGAGTAGCCGAGCAGGTACATCGCCGAGAAGGTGCCGATGATCGAGATCGGCACGGCGACCGCCGGGATCAGCGTGGCCCGCCAGGAGCGCAGGAAGCCGTACACCACCAGGATCACGAGGCCGACCGCCACCAGCAGCGTCTCCTCGGTGGCCGAGAGCGAGGCGCGGATCGTGGCGCTGCGGTCGCCGGTGAGCTTGATGTCGATGCCGCCGGGCAGGGCCGCGGTGATCTGCGGCAGGGCCTCCTTCACGGCGTTGATGGTCTCGACCACGTTGGCGCCGGGCTGTTTGTAGACGAACAGCAGCACGCCCGGCTCGCCGTTGACGATGCCGAGGTTGCGCTTGTCCTCGACGCCGTCGAGCACTTGGCCGACATCGGTGAGCTTCACCGCGGCGGCGTTGCGGTAGGCCACGATGATGTCGCGGTAATCGGCGGCCTTGCGGCCCTGGTCGTTGGCGTAGAGCTGGTAGCGGCGGTCCCCGACGTCGATCTCGCCCTTGGGCGAGTTGGCGTTCGCCGAAGCCAAGGCGGCGCGAATGCCCTCGAGGCCGATGCCGTAGTTGAACAGGGCCGTGGGATCGAGCTCGACCCGCACCGCCGGCAGGGACGAGCCGCCGATATCGACGTTGCCGACGCCCGGTAGCTGCGACAGCTTCTGCTGCACGACGGTGGCGGCGGAATCGTAGACCTGGCCGCGGGTCAGCGTCTGCGAGGTCATGCCGAGAATGATGATCGGCGTGTCGGCGGGGTTGAACTTGCGGTAGGTCGGGTTCTGCCGGAGCGAGGCGGGGAGGTCGGCGCGCGCCGCGTTGATGGCGGCCTGGACGTCGCGGGCCGCGCCGTCGATGTCGCGGTTCAGGCCGAACAGCAGCACGATCCGGGTCGAGCCGAGCGAGTTCGTGGACGTCATCTCGTTGACGTCCGCGATGGCGCCGAGCCGCCGCTCGAGCGGCGCCGCCACGGTGGTGGCCATGGTGTCGGGCGAGGCGCCGGCCATCTGCGCCTGGACGAGGATGACGGGGAAGTCGATCTGCGGCAGCGGCGCCACCGGCAGCTTCAGGAAGGCGAACAGGCCGGCGAGCAGCACGCCGATCGTGAGCAGCGTGGTCGCGACCGGCCGCCGGATGAACGGCTCGGAGATGTTCACGGCAGCGCCTCGCCGCCCGCGAGATCCGGCCCCCGCCGCCCGGAAATCCGCCGCTCCAGCCTGTCGAAGGCCAGGTAGATCACCGGCGTCGTGAACAGCGTCAGCACCTGGCTGACGATCAGGCCGCCCGCGATGCAGATGCCGAGCGGCTGGCGCAGCTCCGAGCCGACGCCGGTGCCGAGGATCAGCGGCACCGCGGCGAAGAGCGCCGCCAGCGTCGTCATCAGGATCGGCCGGAAGCGCAGCAGGCAGGCCTGGAAGATCGCCTCCCGGGGATCGAGCCCGTCCTCGCGCTCCGCCTGGAGCGCGAAGTCGATCATCATGATCGCGTTCTTCTTCACGATGCCGATCAGCAGCACGATGCCGATCACCGCGATGATGTCGAGGGACAGGCCGAACAGCATCAGGCCGAGCAGGGCCCCGATCCCCGCCGAGGGCAGGGTCGAGAGGATCGTGATCGGGTGGATGAAGCTCTCGTAGAGCACGCCCAGCACGATGTAGACGGTCACGATCGCCGCCAGGACCAGGAACAGCTCGTTGCCGAGCGCCGACTGGAAGGCGAAGACCGAGCCCTGCGGCACCACCCGGAACGAGGGCGGCAGGCCGATCTCGGCCTTCACCTTGTCGATCGCCTCGACCCCCTGCCCGAGGGCCGCGCCGGGCGCGAGGTTGAACGACACGGTGGTGGCCGGGAACTGGCCGAGATGCGAGATCAAGAGCGGCGCCCGCCGCTCGCTGATCCGCGCCACCGCGGAGAGCGGCACCTGCCCGTTCGCCGCCGTGGAGGAGGGCAGGTAGATCGCGTCGAGGCTGCGCAGGGTCGTGTGCAGCTTCGGATCCGCCTCCAGGATCACCCGGTACTGGTTCGACTGGGTGAAGATCGTCGAGATGATCCGCTGCCCGAAGGCGTCGTAGAGGGCGTTGTCGATGGTCGCCGGGGTGATGCCGTAGCGGCCGGCGGTGGGCCGGTCGATGGTCACGTAGGCGGCGAGCCCCTGGCCCTGGTGGTCGCTGGCCACGTCCGTGACCACGGGCGACTTCGCCAGCGCCTCGGTGAAGCGCGGCACCCAGGTCTCGAAATCGTCGATGTTCGGGCTCTCCAGGATCACCTGGTACTGGGTCGCCGAGACCGCGGTGTCGATGGTCAGGTCCTGGACCGGCTGCATGTAGAGCCGCATGCCGGGCTGGTTGGCGGCCGCCGCCGAGATCCGCCGGATGATCGCGCTGGCCGTCCCGGTCCGCTGCTCGCGGGGCTTCAGGTTGATCAGCATCCGGCCGGAATTGAGCGTGACGTTCTGGCCGTCGACGCCGATGAACGACGACAGGCTCGCCACGTCCGGATCCTTGAGGACGATCTCGGCCATCCGCTGCTGCCGCTCGGCCATGGCGCCGTATGAGACCGACTGGTCGGCCTGGGTGATCCCCTGGATCACGCCCGTGTCCTGCACGGGGAAGAAGCCCTTGGGGATCACCGCGAACAGGTAGACGGTGAGCGCGAGCGTGCCCAAAGCCACCAGCAGCGTCAGGCCCTGGTGGTTCAGCACCACCCGGAGCGAGCGGCCGTAGGATTCGATGGTGCCGTCGATGGCGCGGCGGCCGAGACGGGCGATCGCGCCCTCCCGGCGGCGGGGCGCGGCCTCGGGGACGTGCTTCAGGAGCCGCGCGCACAGCATCGGCACCAGCGTCAGCGACACCACCGCCGAGATGACGATCGTGGCCGCCAGCGTGATGGCGAATTCGTGGAACAGCCGCCCGACCACGTCGCCCATGAACAGGAGCGGGATCAGCACGGCTATCAGCGAGACGGTGAGCGAGATGATGGTGAAGCCGATCTCGCGGGACCCTTTCAGCGCCGCCTCCAGGGGCGAGTCGCCGGCCTCGACGTGGCGGGCGATGTTCTCGATCACCACGATGGCGTCGTCGACCACGAAGCCGGTGGCGATGGTCAGCGCCATCAGCGACAGGTTGTCGAGGGAGAAGCCGTAGAGGTCCATCACCGAGAGGGCGCCGATCAGCGACAGCGGCACCGACAGGCTCGGGATCAGGGTCGCCGACAGGCTGCGCAGGAACAGGAAGATCACCAGCACCACCAGCGCGATCGCGAGGCCGAGCTCGAACTGCACGTCCTCCACGGAGGCGCGGATCGTGGTGGTCCGGTCGGTCAGCGGCGCCACCGCCACGGCGGCCGGCAGGCTCGCCTGGAGCTGCGGCAGCAGCGACTTGATCTTGTCGACGGTCGCGATGACGTTGGCGCCGGGCTGGCGCTGGATGTTGAGGATCACCGCCGGGGTCGCGTCGGCCCAGGCGCCGAGCTTGGTGTTCTCCGGCCCCTCGACCACGTCGGCGACCTCCGAGAGCATCACCGGGGCGCCGTTGCGGTAGGCGATGATCGCCGAATTGTACGCCTTCGGGTCACGGATCTGGTCGTTGGCGTTGATCGCGTAGGACTGCTTCGGCCCGTCGATCGTGCCCTTGGGCGTGTTGACGTTGAGGTTGGTGATGGTGGTGCGCAGGTCGTCGATGTTGAGCCCGTAGGCGGCGAGCGCCCGGGCGTTGAACCGCACCCGCACGGCCGGGCGCTGCCCGCCCGAGATGCTCACGAGGCCGACGCCCGCCACCTGGCTGATCTTCTGGGCGAGGCGCGACTCCGCGAGGTCGCGCACCTGGGTGAGCGGCAGCGTCTTGGAGGTCAGGGCGAGCGTCAGGACCGGCGCGTCGGCCGGGTTGACCTTGGCGTAGATCGGCGGTGCCGGCAGGTCCGAGGGCAGGAGGTTGCCGGCGGCGTTGATCGCCGCCTGGACCTGCTGCTCGGCGATGTCGAGGGACAGGTCCAGGCTGAACTGCAGGGTGATGACCGAGGCGCCCGCGGAGGATTGCGAGGTCATCTGGTTGAGGTTGGCGAGCTGGCCGAACTGCCGCTCCAGCGGCGCCGTCACCGAGGAGGTCATCACCTCGGGGCTGGCGCCGGGATAGAAGGTCTGGACCTGGATGGTCGGGTAGTCGACCGCCGGCAGCGCCGAGACCGGCAGGTTCAGGTACGACACGCCGCCGACGATCAGGATCGCCAGCATCAGCAGCGTCGTGGCCACCGGCCGCAGGATGAACAGGCGGGACGGGTTCATGGGCGCGACCCGTCCGCGCCGGAGAGCACGCGCTGCGCGGAGACTTGGCGAGAGGCTCGGGTGGAGGCTTGGATCGAGAGGAACGGATATCCCATCCGCGCCCGCATCCTGAGGTGCCGGAGCGCGGCGGAGGCCTCAAAGCCCTCCGGCCGGCCGCGCGATCCCCGGAGTCCGCCTGCGAGGCCCGCTGGCGCGGTCACCTCAGGACGAGGATGGAATCGGGATTGACCTTCCGGAATCGTCCCAGATCCGCGCAGGGGGGAGGGGAGGCCGCGGGTCCCACGCGCCGGGGCCGCCCTCACTGCGCCTGACGGCGCCGGTGCCGACGACCGCCCTCCGCTGTGCCCTGGGGCTCGGTCGCCGCGGCATCTGCCGGCGCGCCGGGCTTCACCTCACCCTGACCGTCCGGCTTCGCCGCCGCGGCCTTGCCGTCGCCCGCGGCCGTCTGCGCGCCCTCGGTGATCCGGACCGGCGCGCCGTCCTTCAGCCGGTCGGTGCCGTCCGTGACGACGCGGTCGCCCGGCTTCAGGCCGGAGGCCACCACGGTGTGGGTCCCGTCGGTCTCGCCGGTCTTGATCGGCCGGACCGTGACCTTGCTGTCCCCGTCCATCAGGTAGACGTAGGTGCCGGGCGTGCCCTGGAGCAGGCTGGAATTCGGCACCAGCGTCGCGCCCCGCACCGTGTCGACGGTCAGCTTGGCGTTGACGAACTGGTTCGGGAACAGCTCCTCGTCGGAATTGTCGAACAGCGCGCGCAGCTTCACCGTGCCGGTGGTCGTGTCGATCTGGTTGTCGACCGTGTCGAGCCGGCCGCTGGCGATCTCGTGGGCGTCGCCGCGGTCGTAGGCCCGCACGGTGAGCTTCGCGCCGGCCCGCACCTGCCGCATCACCCGCGCGACGTCGTCCTCCGGCAGAGTGAACACGACCGAGATCGGGTGGAGCTGGGTCACCACCACGATCGCCGTCGAGGCGGCCGAGATGTAGTTGCCCTGGTCGACCTGGCGCAGGCCGACCCGCCCGTCCACCGGCGACGTGATATGCGTGTAGGCGATGTTGAGCTTCTGCTGGTCGACGAGCGCCTGGTCGGCCGCGACCGTGCCCTCGTTCTGCTTCACCAGGGCGGCCTGCGTGTCGACGTTCTGCTTCGAGATCGAGTCCTGCCGGTTCAGCGTCTGGTAGCGCTGCAGGTCGAGCTTCGAGTTCTGCAGGAGCGCCTGATCGCGGGCGAGCTGGCCCTGGTACTGGGCGAGCAGGGCCTCGTAGGGCCGGGAATCGATCCGGGCGAGCTCGTCGCCCGATTTGACCATCTGGCCTTCCCGGAACTGCACCTGGGTAAGGTAGCCGCTGATCTGCGACTTCACCGTCACGGTGGCGAGGGGCGTCACGGTGCCGAGGCCCTGCAGCACCACCGGCATGTCGCCGGTCGTGACGGCGGCGATGCCCACCGCCTGCGGCATGTCGGACCCGCCGTGCCGGCCGCCGCGGCCGCCGGTCCGGTGCGCCGTCGCGGGCTCCGCGCCCTTGTCGGTGCGCGCCTCGTACCAGCGATGGCCGATCGCCCCGGCGCCGGCGAGCAGCACCAGGATCACCAGCCAGCGGATCGGCCGGAACCGCCGCGTCCGGACCTCGCGCGCGGGCGCCTCACCGGGCTGGTAGGCCCGGGCCGTGTCGGTCCGGATCGGGGAACTCTCGTTCATGCCTGACTAGAGCACAGGACGGTCGTCTGCGCGACCGGCGGCACCCTATCCCTCGCTGTCGAAGCCCCCATGCCGCCCCCGGAACGCCGCGTCCCGGAAGCCCGTCCTGAAGCCGCCCGATCCCGCGGGAACCGGCGGCTCCGATCCCGTGTGCGGGAGCGTAAGCCCATAAAGCTGTCCGGACCCCGAACGGCTCCTTACCGCGGCGACATGGTCACCCGTGGGGTCACCGCCCGGTACGCGCCACCGGTGCCCGGCCAATGCGCCGTCACTAGGGCGGCGACGTTTCACTCGTGTTGCTGGAGACCGCCGGGCGCGTCCGGTGCCGCATAAGCGCGCAGCACGGCCCGGAAGGCGGGATCGACCGGGGTGACGGCCACGGTGCGGCGCAGGCCGAGCCCGAGGCCGCCGATCAGCAGCGCCAGGACTAGGCAGCCGAGGAACGCGCGTGTGGAGGGCCGCATCGTCGAATCCGGAGGCCGGCCCGGTGATCGGGCGGTCACCGCCGGACATGAAGAAAGGGCCACCGACCCGCAAGTCGATGGCCCTTCTGGGGACCGGAGCGGCACCCCGCTGACGGGGCGAGGGGGCGAAGCCCCGTCGGCGAGTGCGCCGCTCCGGCCGTGACCCGAACCTACGAGACGGCTGATGAATGTCAACATTCGTCAGCCGGCGGTTGCGCGCCGGAGACCGGGTCTGTGCGACTGCGCACATTCCGCAACGCGCGACGCCCATGCTACAGCCCGGCGATGCCGAGACCCGCCATGCCGACACCTTCGATGCCCGGCGCCGCGTGCCGTACCTCCCGCCGCGCCGCATGAAGCCCGCCGTCATCAACCCCGTCTTCGACGCGCTGCCCACGACGGTGTTCGAGACCATGTCGCGGCTCGCGCGGGTCCACGGCGCGATCAATCTCGGCCAGGGTTTCCCGGACGATCCCGGCCCGGAGGACGTGCGCGAGCGCGGCGCGCGGGCGCTCCGGGACGGCTGGAACCAGTACCCGCCGATGATGGGCCTGCCGGCCCTGCGCGAGGCGGTCGCCGCCCATTACGCGCACCACCAGGGCCTCGACCTTGACCCGGAGACCGAGGTGATGGTCACCTCCGGGGCGACCGAGGCGCTGGCCGGGGCGCTCCTGGCGCTGATCGAGCCCGGCGACGAGGTCGTGCTGTTCGCGCCCATGTACGACGCCTACCTGCCCCTGGTCCGGCGGGCCGGCGGCGTGCCGCGGATCGTGCCGCTGCAGCCCCCGGCCTTCCGCCTCGACGAGGCCGCCCTCGCGGCGGCCTTCGGTGAGCGCACCCGGGTCGTGGTGCTGAACAACCCGCTCAACCCGAGCGCCACCCTGTTCGCGCCGGACGACCTCGACCTGCTCGCCCGCTACTGCCAGCGTTTCGACGTGACCGCGCTCTGCGACGAGGTCTGGGAGCACGTGGTGTTCGACGGCGCGCGCCACCGGCCGCTGATGGCGCTGCCCGGCATGCGGGAGCGGACCGTCAAGATCGGCTCGGCCGGCAAGATCTTCTCGCTCACCGGCTGGAAGGTCGGCTTCGTGATGGCCGATGCCCGGCTGATGCGCGGGCTCGCCAAGGCGCACCAGTTCCTGACCTTCACCACGCCCCCGAACCTCCAGGAGGCGGTGGCCTACGGGCTGGCCAAGCCGGCGCCGTGGTTCGCGGCGATGCGGGCCGGCTACGCCCGGTCCCGCGACCGGCTGGCGGACGGCCTGCGCGCCCTCGGCTTCACCGTGCTGCCGGCCCAGGCCACGTGGTTCCTCAACGTCGACATCGCCGCCCTGGGCCACGCCGACGACGCGGCGTTCTGCGAGGCGCTCGTCACCCGCCACGGCGTCGCGGCCATTCCGGTGAGCGCCTTCTACCCGGACGCCTCCGTGCGCGGCCTCGTCCGGCTCTGCTTCGCCAAGGACGACGCAACCCTGGATGCGGCGCTCGAGCGCATGCGCGGGCTCCCCGGGGCGGCGGCATGAGGGGTGGCATGAGAAGCGGCGTGCGGGGCGGCGTGCGGGGCAGCATGACGGAGGTCGCGACGGGCGGCGCGCGCCGTGCGGGTGCCGTCCTTGCGGGGATCCGGACGCGGGGCCACATCGTTGGGGACGATGGCTTCCCGACGGATCCCGACCATGGACTTCACCCAGGCTGCCCGGGCCGGGCGTTTCGCCCGTGCCGAGACCTTCCCCGGGGGCGCGACCCGCTCCGGGACCCGGCCCCCCTTCCTGTCGGCGGATCTCGGTCGGGAGGCGAGCCTCGCCCGGCTGGAGACGCTGGCCCACCTGATGGACACGGCCTTCATCATCCCGGGCATCAACCGGCGGGTCGGGTTCGACGCGCTGATCGGCCTCGTGCCGGTGATCGGCGACGTGGCCGGCATGGTGATCTCGTCCTTCATCGTCTACGAGGCGAAGCGCCTCGGCGCGCCGCGCTGGCTGCTGGCCCGGATGGGCTTGAACGTGGCCTTCGACGGGCTGATCGGCGCGGTGCCGGTGGCGGGCGACCTGTTCGACGCCGCCTTCAAGGCCAACCGCCGCAACGTCCGCCTGCTGCGCCACTGGATGGAGCGCAGCGGCAACCTGCGGCCCACCGAGATCGAGGGCACCGCGACCCGGCTCGACGGCTGAGCGTCCCCGGCCTCCGCCCCGCGGCCGGCCGGTCGCGGGGCCGCCCGCGTCCCGGCGCGGCNGTCACGCGTCCCGGCGAGAGCGAGMTCGTGCCCGCGCCGATGCCCGGCGCCCAGCCGCTGGTCCTGCGGCCGGACGCGGGCGCGCCGCCTCCGGTCCTGCCCGAGACCGCGGGCCGGCGCGCCCGGCTGTCGCCGCTCAACCGGCGCCGCCTCGACAATTTCCGCCGCAACCGGCTCGGCTACGGATCGTTCGTGATCTTCGCGGTCCTGTTCGTGCTCAGCCTGTTCGCGGAATTCATCGCCAACGACCGCCCGATCGTGCTGTCCTACAAGGGCGAGTGGCTGGTCCCGGTCCTGGTCGACTATCCGGAGGAGAAGTTCGGCGGCTTCCTCGCCACGACCGATTACCGCTCCCCCGAGATCCGCAAGGAGATCGCGGCGAACGGCTGGGCGCTGTGGCCGCCGATCCCGTTCTCGTACGACACGATCAACGAGGACCTGCCGACGCCGTCGCCGTCGCCGCCCACCTGGATGCTCACGGACGCGCAGTGCAAGCCGGTCGCCGAGAAGCTCGGCGGCAGCACCTGCGCGGACATCCCCTGGCACTGGCTCGGCACCGACAACACCACGCGGGACGTGCTGGCGCGGGTGATCTACGGCTTCCGCATCTCGGTCCTGTTCGGCCTGATCCTGGCCGCGGTCTCCTCGGTGATCGGCGTCGTCGCGGGGGCCGTGCAGGGTTATTTCGGCGGCTGGGTCGATCTGACCTTCCAGCGCTTCATCGAAGTCTGGGGCGGCATCCCGACCCTCTACCTGATCATCATCATCTCGGCCTTCATCGCCCCGGGCTTCTTCGTCCTGCTCGGGATCATGCTGCTGTTCTCGTGGGTCGCGTTGGTGAGCGTGGTGCGCGCCGAGTTCCTGCGGGCGCGGAACTTCGAGTATGTCCGGGCCGCCCGGGCGCTGGGCCTGTCGAACATCCGCATCATGACGGTCCACCTGCTGCCGAATGCCATGGTGGCGACGCTGACCTTCCTGCCGTTCATCCTGAACGGCTCGATCACCACCCTGACCTCGCTGGACTTCCTCGGCTTCGGCCTGCCGCCGGGCTCGCCGTCCCTCGGAGAGCTTCTCGCGCAGGGCAAGGACAATCTGACGGCGCCGTGGCTCGGATTGACCGGCTTCCTGGTCATTGCCGTGATGTTGAGCCTGCTCGTCTTCGCCGGCGAGGCGGTGCGGGACGCCTTCGATCCGCGCAAGACTTTCGCCTGAGCTCGCGACCGGGCGGCGAAAATGACGCAGGGCCCCGCCCCGCGCTCGCACAACTGTACGAAGATTGCGCATTGTGCCCGCAGGACCGGGCGGCAACCGTATACGATCGTCTAGGTCGGGCCTTGGACCTGGGCGTAAAGGTCTCTGCCGGCTGCGAAAACCCGCTTCGAGGAAGCGACTAGAATTCGCCGATCGGACACCGATAAAGCCCCTCAGAAGTGTCCCTTAAGTGCCGCCAATGCAACCATACCCTGTAAGGCTCGCCGTGTGATGCAGAGTTAGACTTCGGTCTCATCACAGATAATTGTATGAATCGCCTTGCATTTTTCAGACGCTGTCTTAACTCGCGAACAGTGGGTAGCCCATCAGGCTTTTATGCCGAGGAATGAGAGAATGTCAGAAGCTGCGCCGACATCGCAATTGGACTTCATCGAGCGGACCGTGGACGTTGTCGCGGCCTACGTTTCCAACAACTCCCTGCCCTCGGCCGAATTGCCGGCCCTGATCGCGAGCATCCACGAGGCGCTGAACACGATCGGGGCCGGCCCGGCCGCTCCGGTGACCGAGAGTGTCGAGCGGCCGTCGCCCGCCCAGATCCGCAAGTCGATCCGTCCCGACGGGCTGGTCAGCTTCATCGACGGCAAGTCGTACAAGACGCTGAAGCGCCACCTGACCAAGCACGGGCTGGATCCGCAGACCTACCGCGAGCGCTACGGCCTGCCGGCCGATTACCCGACCACCTCGGCCAACTACTCGGCGCAGCGCTCGGCGCTCGCCAAGAGCCTCGGCCTCGGCCAGCCGGGCCGGTCCCCGTCGGCCGACAAGGCGGTGGCCCCCGCCGAGGAGGCGCCCGCCGCCGCCACCTCCGCCGCCACCTCCGGCCGCCGCAAGGCCGCGACCGCCTCGACCCGGCCTCCCCGGGCCGGACGTCCCCGGCCGGACCCCGCGGGCGGTCCGGCGCGAACGGCGCGCGGCCCGGTTCAGGCCGCGAGGCGCCCGTCCAGCGGGAACACCTTGGCGGGGTTCAGCATCCAGTCCGGATCGAACACCGCCTTGACCCGCATCTGCTGCTCGAGATCGACCTGATCGTACTGGAAGCGCATCAGCTCGCGCTTCTCGATGCCGACCCCGTGCTCGCCGGTGAGGCAGCCGCCGACCTCGACGCAGAGCTTCAGGATCTCGTCGCCCGCGGCCTCGGCCTTCTGCAACTCGCCGGGCCGGTTGATGTCGAACAGGATCAGCGGGTGCAGGTTGCCGTCGCCCGCGTGGAACACGTTGGCGACCCGCAGGCCCTTCTCGGCGCAGATCGCCCCGATCCGCTCCAGCACCGGCCCGAGCTGGCCGGTGGGGATCGTGCCGTCCATGCAGATGTAGTCGGAGATCCGGCCGGTCGCCCCGAAGGCCGATTTGCGGCCCTTCCAGATCGCGGCCGATTCCGCCTCCGAGCGCGAGACCCGCACGCTGGTCGGGCGGAAATCCTGGGCGATCGTCTCGATCCGCGCCAGCATCGCGTCGCACTCGGCGTCCGAGCCCTCGACCTCGATGATCAGCATCGCCTCGGCGTCGCGGGGATAGCCGGCCTGGGCGAAATCCTCTGTGATCAGGATCGCCTCGCGGTCCATGTACTCGATCGCCACCGGGATGATCCCGGCCGCGATGATCGCCGCGACGCAGTCGCCCGCATCCTCCACCTTCGAGAAGCCGACCAGCACCGGCCGCGCCCCTTCCGCCGCCCGCAGGATCCGCACGGTCGCCTCGGTGACGATGCCGAGCTGACCCTCCGAGCCGCAGACGAGGCCGAGCAGGTCGTAGCCGCCGCTGTCGAGGTGCTGGCCGCCGATCTCCACCACGGTGCCGTCGTTGAGCACCAGGGTGACGCCGAGGAGGTTGTTGGTGGTCACGCCGTACTTGAGGCAGTGCGCGCCGCCGGAATTCATCGCGATGTTGCCGGCGATCGTGCAGGCGAGCTGGCTCGACGGGTCTGGAGCGTAGAAGAAGCCCTCGTGGCTGACCGCCCCGGAGATCGCCAGGTTGGTGATGCCGCTCTGCACCCGGGCGGTGCGGTTGGCGAAGTCCATGTCGAGGACCCGGGTCATCTTGCCGACGCCCAGGATGATCGCGTCGGCCTGCGCGATGGCGCCGCCCGCGAGCGACGTGCCGGCGCCGCGGGGCACGACCCGCACGCCGTTGGCGTGGCAATAGGCCATCACGGCGGCGACCTCGGCGGTGGTGGAGGGCAGGACCACGGCCAGCGGCATCTGCCGGTATGCGGTCAGGCCGTCGGTCTCGAAGGCTCGGCGCTCGTCCTCGCTCACCACCAGCGCCTCCGGCGCGACCAGGGGCGCGAGGCCGGCCAGGATCGCCTCGCGGCGGGCGAGGATCGCGGGATCGGGGTCGGGGAAGCGGATGGTCATGGGGCTCGTGCCCTCCTCGGGGCCCGCGGCGCGGGACGGCGTGCCGGCAGCATGGACCTCGGCGGGCGCGCCTTCAACCGGAGTGCGGCGCTGCGTCGTCCCCGCGTCACATTTCAACCACGACGGCTGCCTAGCGTCGCCGGAGACGCCTCGCTGCGCCGATCCCCGATGCCGGCCCTCGGCGCCGGATCCGGTCGGACGGGTCCAGAACGGAAACGATGAACGCTCCCGCCTCCAGCGCCCTGCGCGACGACCGCTACGACGCGCCGTCGGCGCATCTCGCCACCACCCGCGACCTCGGGATCCGCAGCCTCCAGCTCGGCATCGCGGCCCTGCAGGAGGCGAGCGCGGCCTTCCAGGGCCGGCTCGGCGCGGCCTTCGAGGAGGCGGTGCAGACGATCCTGCAGAGCAAGGGCCGCGTCATCGTCAGCGGGATCGGCAAGAGCGGCCATGTCGGCCGCAAGATCGCCGCGACGCTGGCCTCCACCGGCACGCACGCCTTCTTCGTCCATCCCACCGAGGCGAGCCACGGCGATCTCGGGATGATCGCCCGGGACGACGTGATCATCGCGCTGTCGTGGTCGGGCGAGACCGCGGAGCTGTCCGACCTCGTCGGCTTCAGCCGCCGGTTCTCGATTCCCCTGGTCGCCATCACCCGCAACGGCGAGAGCACCCTGGGCAAGGCCGCCGACGTGCTGCTGGAGCTGCCCCGCGTGCGGGAATCCTGCCCGCACGACCTCGCGCCGACCTCCTCCAGCCTGATCCAGCTGGCGCTGGGCGACGCCCTGGCGGTGGCGCTCCTGGAGCGGCGCGGCTTCACCTCGGCGCGCTTCCACACCCTGCATCCCGGCGGGACGCTGGCAGCCCGCCTCAGGACCGTGCAGCAGGTGATGCACGGGCCCCAGGACATGCCGCTGGTCCACGAGACCGCGCTGATGTCCGAGGTGCTGATCGAGATCGCGGCGCGGCGCTACGGCTGCGTCGGCGTCACCGACGCGGCCGGCCGCTTGGTCGGCATCGTGACGGACGGCGACCTGCGCCGCCACATGGGCCCGGCGCTCCTCGACACGCCGGTCTCGACGGTCATGACCCGGGACCCGGTGACCGTGGAGCCCCACAAGCTGGCCCAGGCGGCTCTGGAACTGATGAACCGCCGGCTGATCACGGCGATCTTCGCGGTCACGGACGGTCGGCCGGTCGGCATCGTGCACGTCCACGACCTGCTGCGCGTCGGCATCGTCTGAGGCGCTCCGGGGTCGGCCAGTCCGATCCGCGCCCGCATCCTGCGAGGCCTCCGCCGCGCTCCGGCGCCCAGGACGAGGACGGAGGGGGCGACGGCGGCGGGTCGGGCGCCGGTCACAGCCGCGCCAGCAGCTCCGCCTTCTTGGTCGCGAATTCCGCGTCGGTGAGCACGCCGCGCGCGTGCAGGTCGGCCAGCCGCTCGATGGTCGTGAGCACCGCGTCCGCGGGAAAGCGGTCCGGCGCGGGCGCCGGCCTCTGCGCCGTATCCGCTCGGCTGGGATCCACGCGGCTGGGATCCACTTGGCTGGGATCCACTTGGCGCGGCGCGGCGACCTCCGCCTCGATCCGGCGCAGGCGGTCCAGGGCGACGGCCCCGGCCGGTCCCGTGAAGCCGAGGCTGCCGTTCGCCTGCGACACGCCGGTGATCCGGTGCTCGCCGGTGTCGTAGAGCGCGACACCGGACCCCGCGTCGACGGCGAGCCGCCTTCTGTCCGGGAAATAGGCGTAGCGCAGACCGTCCTGCGCGCCGGTGCTCGCCGGATCCCCGAGGCCGGCCGGCCACCACTCGCCGCCGCCCCGGCGCGCGGCGGGCGCGGCCTCCGAGAAGCCGCCCGCCGGGAGCGCCCCGGCCAGCTCGGTGCAGAGCGCGTCGACCCGCGCCTTCAGCGCGTCGTCGAACATCCGGCCGACCATCACCATCCCGCCGGAGAACCACTGCCCCATCCCGCCGAGATCGGGATGGTCGAACTGCGCCATCGTGCCGTGGCCACGCTCCAGGGCCCGGATCAGGTGGCGCACCGCGTCCAGGCTGACCCCGTGGCGCTCGGCGACGGCCTGCAGCCCGGGGACGGGATCGAACGGCCCGTCATCCCGGAACGGGTCGGACGCGGCGGTGTCGGACGGATCCATGAGCCAGCTCCCGAAGCGTCGGAGGGCCGACAGGAGGCGCGCGGCGGCGGCTTCCTGCCGGCCCGGGTCGAGCCCGAGGGCGGGCGCCCACGGGCCTGCGACGACGTCGCGATGCGGAGCCAATCCCCGGTCGCGCAAGCGGGTTCCGGCCCGTCTCAGCCGGCGGCCGGCGGGAACGGGCCCGCGATGGTGAAGTCGGTGATCGGCCGGCGGCCGTTCGGGGTCTCGCGGGGCCGCTGCTCCTCGGTGAGCTCCGCCTCGGGCGTCTTGCGGCCGACCGCGAAGGCGGCCTCGATCCGGTGGTTCTCGGGCAGGCGCAGCACCGCGGGGGCGCGGACATGGTCGAACCCGACCATGCCGTGGGCGTGCCAGCCCTGGTGGATCGCCTGGAGCTGGAAGGCCAGCGAGGCGGTGCCGGCGTCGAAGGAGTGGCTGTAGGAGGGCTTCAGCTCGTCGCCGACCTTCATGAGCCCGTTCGAGACCAGGAACAGGATCGCGCCGGTGCCGGACACCCATTTCTGATTGCCCGGCACCAGGAGGTCGAAGAACGTGTCCCAGTGGGCGTCCCCCCGGAGCGCGTAGAGGAAGCGCCAGGGCTGCGAGTTGTAGGCGGAGGGCGACCAGCGCGCCGCCTCGATCATCCGCATCAGCTCGGATTCGGGCACGGCCTCGCCCGTGAAGGCGCGGGGCGAGTGCCGCTTCACGAAGACCGGATCGATGGCGTGGTCGGCTTGGCGGGGCGGGGGCAGGCTCAAGGGGTTCGTCTCCGGAAGGGCGGGGCGCCCGGGCCGGCCGAGCTTGCCCGAAACGCCCGCCCGGAGGCAAACCCGGTGCCTTACGCCACGCTGCGCTCGATCTCCTCCTCGTCGCAGATCACGCCGGCATTGCCCTCGAACTCGGCCGCGAGGTCGACGGGGGCGTGGGTCGGCGCCGGCGAGACCCGGTCGCGCGCGAAGGTCGCCAGGAACAGGCGCATGACGTGGCGCACGCCCGCGTCGTTGATGGTGCGCTGGTCCTCGTTGTAGTAGCGCCCGGCATTCACGTTGCTCGTGACGATGTCGTAGGCGGGGAAGTAGACCGCCCGCGGGTCGCCGCGGCCGACCACCTCGCCGGCCGCCACCCGCAGCACCGACTTGGAGTAGCTGTTCGACTCCATCACGTGCCGGTCCATGTAGGTGGCGATCATCGGCACCGGCGAGACCGTGAAGATCACCCGTGCCTTCGGGTTCACGCTCCAGAGCCGGTCGAGGAAGCCGTTGAGGTCGCCGAGGACCTCGCCCGCGCCCGCGTTCACGCACTCGTAGAGCTCGGGGTCGAAGGTGCCGCCCGCGACGCCCGGGGCGAGCGGCAGCGCCGCGCCGTCGGCCCGCCAGCGCCAGCCTTCCGTGAGGCCGAGCGTCAGCACGAACACGTCGAGCGTCTCGAACAGGCGGCGCACCTCGGCGAGGTGCGCGTCGCGCGCCGCGACCACCTCGGCCTCGCTGGCGAAGCCCGCGGGCTCGACCGTGGGGCGGAACGGGTCGACGTAGCGGCCATCGTCGCGCAGCCACGCCTTCAGCTCCGGCTCGAACCTCCCGTAGGCCCGGTCGAACAGCTGCACGAACTGGCGCGTGTAGTAGAGGTTGCCGTAGCGCGCCGAGAACGTGCCGAACTGGCGGGCATTGGCCTCCTCGGCGCTCATGCCGGGGGTCGGCGGCTCGGTCAGGTAATAGTTGAAGCCGGCGCCGCGCACCGCCTCGGCCACCCGCTGCGCGAAGCACGAGCCGCCGGTGGCGACCTTGTCGGTCGGCCCGATCACGAAGGTGTCCTTCGGGTGCGGATTGACCGCGAAGGGCGGCACGTTGGTGACGACCTTGCGCCAGAATCGCTCGGCCGGTAGACCCGTATACGGATTCAACGCCATCTTCGAACCCTCTTCTTCACGACGGCGACAGGCCCTCGGGGGCGCTGTCCCGTCCGGTGACACCGGCACGCGACGTGGCCCTGAACGACCTGCCCCGGCGCGCCCGCAGCGCGTTCACCCGCTCGGCGCCCGATTGGGCGCCTACCCGTTGGGCCCCCACCTGGGCGACACCATGGCGGAACCGCGCCCGCGCCGCCACGACCCGTGACGGGCCGAGCATCGCGGTGCTGGGCAATTGCCAGGCCCGGGGCATCGCCCGGGCCATGCGCCTGCTCGCGCCGAAGAGCCCGGTCCGCTACCTGCCCATGGGCTCGCTGAGGCGCGACCACGGCCATGTCGACGGCCTGATCCGGACCCTGCGCGCCCACGACCACGTCTTCTCGCAGGCCTTCCCGGCCGGGCTGATCCCGGGCGGCGACGTCGCCACTGTGCGCGCGGCCGACCCGCGGCTCAAGCTGTTCCCGTCGATCGTGTTCTCGGCCTTCCACCCGGACATGGTCTATGTCGGCCAGGCCTCGGACCTCGCCGCGCTGAAGCTGACGCCGTCGCCGCTCGGCCAGTACCACTCGGCGATCGTGCTGACCGCCCACCGGCTCGGCCTCGATTCCGGCCGCACCGCCGGCCTGTTCCGCGAGGACGTGTTCGCCCGCCTGGGCTACCTCGACCACTGGGACCCGGCCGTGCGCGAGCTCGTCGGCGCGGCCGACGCCCTGGGTTTCGGGCTGGAGCGCGAGGTGACCCGCTGGGCGCGCCGCGGCGCCTTCATGCACCTGATGAACCATCCCAAGGTCCACGTCCTCGGCGACATCGCCCGGCGGCTGCTGCAGGAGAGCGGGCTCGCGCCCGAGCCCGTGGAGATCGAGGATTACCTCGGCGACGAGCTCGCCCAGGACGTGGTCTGGCCGATCTACCCGCCCATCGCCGAGCATTTCGGCCTGACCGGCGCGTACCTGTTCAAGACCAAGCCGCGGGGCGACGACTTCCCGGTGCTCTACGACCTGCCGGGCTTCGTCGCGGCGAGCTTCGCCCTCTACGACGCGATGCCTCCCGGGGATCTCGCCTGCCCGCGGGTCGAGGCGTGGCTCGCCGCGCCGGAGATCGTCGCGCTGTTCCGGGGCGGCTGAGGCCGGCCCCCGGAGCTCAGCCCGCCGCGCAGAGCTGGCCGTCGGCGCCGGCCGCGCCGAGGCCCTCGACCATCATCCGGACCAGCCGGTTGACCTCCTGCATCTGGAAGGGCTTGCGCAGGAACAGGCTGCCCGGCACGCCGCTGCGGCCGTCCGTGTCGGTCGAGGTGTAGACCACCGGCCGGTCCGGGTGGATCGCCCGGAACGCGTGGGCCACCGTCCAGCCGTCGATCAGCCCGGGCAGGTGGATGTCGGTGAACAGCCAGTCGACCGCCGCGCCGCGGTCGCGCAGGACGGTCAGCGCGGCCTCGCCCGTGGAGGCCTCGATCACCCGGATGCCGTGTGTCTCGCACAGGCTCGCGACGATCTCGAGGAGCAGGTAGCTGTCCTCGACGATGAGGACGCTCTGGGCGGGGCGCATGCGGGAGGTCCGGTGTTCGGCCCGCCGATTAAGGGGGCGATAGGGTTGAGGATCTCTTAAAGGCCCGCCCGGACCCGTAGCGGCGAGGCCCGGCGCCTGTTGCCGCGCCGCAACCGGGACGGCCGAAATGGCGCGTCGCGGCCCGCCGCCCCGCCGCCGCCGCATTCGGGGCGCGTCCCGGGTGCGTCAGCGCACGCCGTCGATCAGTGCGGGCCGTCACCACGCCCCGGCGCCGCCCGGCGGAACCGTCGCTTAACCAACCCCGCCTACCAACGGCGCCAGGAATACGCGGACCCGCCTCGAAGACCAGCAGCCGGCCTTCGGCACCGCTCGAGGAGTTTTTCAGACCATGCCCCAGCGTTTCCGCGCCGCCGCCCTCGGCCTCGCGCTCGTCGCCGCCCTCGGCCTGGGCGCCTGCAGCAACGACAAGGACCTCGCCGACGCCTCCGCCTTCGGGGCGGGCGCCGCGACCCCGGGCAGCGCGCAGGACTTCGTCGTCAATATCGGCGACCGGGTCTTCTTCGAGTCGGATTCCACCGACCTGACGCCAACCGCGACCGCGACCCTCGACAAGCAGGCCGCGTGGCTGCAGCGCTACCCGCGCTACACCTTCATCATCGAGGGCCACGCCGACGAGCGCGGCACCCGCGAGTACAACTTCTCCCTCGGCGCTCGCCGGGCCCAGGCGGTGAACGACTACCTCGCCACCCGGGGCATCGCGGGCAACCGCATGCGGACGGTGTCGTACGGCAAGGAGCGGCCGGTGGCGGTGTGCAACGACATTTCCTGCTGGTCGCAGAACCGCCGCGCGGTGATCGTCCTCGACCGCGGCGCCGGCGCGTAAGCCGCCGCGTCACCCTTCTCCGGAGGCGGCTTCCGGCCGCCTCCGATCGATGCTTTCGATCACTGCCTTCGACCCGCGCCGCAGTTTTGCCGCGGTGCGGCGCATCTGCTAGGGCCTCGCGCCGACACCGGACCGCAGCCGAACCATGCCCGCCCGCCTTCGCACCCGCCTCGCCCTCGCCACCGCCCTCGGTGCCGTGCTCCTCGGCCACCCGGCCGCCGCGCAGGACGCCTCCGAGCTGGTGGTGCGCCTCGGCCGCATCGAGAACCAGTCCCGGCTCATGGCCGGACAGATCGAGACCCTCCAGTACGAGAACCGCCAGCTCAAGGAGCAGCTGCGCAAGTTCCAGGAGGACGTCGAGTTCCGCCTGAACGAGGGCAAGGGCGGCAAGCCCTCGGCGGCCCCGGCGCCGTCGGGACCCGTCAACGGCGGCAATCCGGGCGCCGGCCGCCCCGGCAAGCGCGGCGACGCCTTCGACCCGTCGCAATCCCCCGGGGCCCCGGGCACCCCGATGCAGCTCGGCAGCACGCAGCCCTCCGCGCCGCTGCCGCCCCGCGCGGCCGAGGAGGCCGCGGAGGCGACGCCCCGGCCGCAGCGCCTGCCCCAGGGCGCGATCAACGAGTCCGGCGAGGAGGACGCGGAGGCCGGGACTTCCGGCTACGACGATCCGGTCGACCTGCGGCCGCCGGCCCGGACCGGGGCGATCCCGGTTCGGCCCTCCGAGAGCGTGGCGGCGACCCGGACGGGCGATCCCGCCGCCGATTACGACGCCGCGGTCGAGCTGTACCGCGCCAAGCAGTACGAGCAGGCCGAGATGGGCCTGCGCCAGTTCATCCAGTCGCACCCGCGCGACAACCGCGTCGCCGGCGCGACCTACTGGCTCGGCGAGAGCTACCTCGCCCGCGGCCGCAACCGCGAGGCCGCCGAGCAGTTCCTGAAGGTCTCGACCGACTACGCCCGCTCCGCCCAGGCGCCCGACGCCATGCTGAAGCTCGGCGTCACGCTCAACGCGCTCGGCGCCCGGGAGCAGGCCTGCGCGACTCTGGCCGAGCTCGACCGCAAGTTCCCGAATGCCGGCAGCGGCGTCCGCCAGGGCGTCGCCCGCGAGCAGAAGCGCGCCCGCTGCGGCGCCTGAGCGACCCGGGCGACCCGGTCCTCGGCGCCCTCCGTCCCTGGCTCGACCCGGCCGCGCGCGGCGGGCGGGCCGTGCTCCTCGCCGTCTCGGGCGGTCCCGATTCGAGCGCCCTGATGCACGCCGCCGCGCACCTTCGCGACGCGACCGGCGCGTCCCTGCGGGTCGCCACCGTGGATCACGGCCTGCGGCCGGATTCCGGCGCGGAGGCCGAGGGCGTCGGCCGCGCCGCCCGGGCGCTGGGCCTGCCCCACGCGATCCTGACCTGGGCGGGCGCGAAGCCCGGCACCGGCCTGCAGGACGCGGCCCGCACGGCCCGCTACGCACTCCTCGCCGCCCAGGCCGAGGCGGTCGGCGCGGGCCTCGTTCTGACCGGCCACACGCGGGATGACCAGGCCGAGACGGTGCTGATCCGGCTCGCGGCCGGCAGCGGCCCCGCCGGGCTCGCCGGCATGCGCGCCGAGCGGGACCTCGCCCCGGGCCTGACCCTCGGACGGCCCTTCCTGCACCTGCCGAAATCCGCCCTGGTGGCGTGGTGCGAGGCCCGGGGCCTCCCGTATCTGCGCGATCCCGCCAACGGCGACCCGCGCTTCGCCCGCGGCCGCCTGCGCGCGGCCTGGCAGGTCCTGGAACGCGAGGGCCTGACCCGCGCTGGCGGACCTGCCGGACGCCGTGGCGCTGCGCTGCCTCGACCGCGCCCTGACCCGTGCCGGCGCGGCGCCCCGCCGCCTCGAACGCCTGGAGACCCTCGTCCTCGAATCGCTCCTGCCGGCCCTGCGCCGTCGGGAGCCGGTCCGCCGCACCCTGGCGGGGTTTCTGGTCTCCGCCGACGCGGGCGGAACCGTGAGCCTCGCCCCGGCCCCGCCGCGCCGACACGGGCCGGCCGGTGCTGCCCTCGCCGCAGGGGGCCCTGAATTACTTGGCAAGGGAGAGCCCCCCGCCTACATTGGCGAGGTGTGCACGGATGGACCGGAAGAGCCGCGTGGCATGTCCGTCCTGGGGGTCGCACGCGCCAAGGATTGATCGATGAACCCGAATTTTCGCAACTTTGCCTTGTGGGTCGTCATCTTCCTGCTGGTGCTGGCCCTGGTCACCCTGTTCCAGAACCCGGGTCACCGGGGCGGCGGCAGCGAGATCGCCTACAGCCAGCTCCTGAACGACGCCGATTCCGGCAAGATCCAGTCGGTGGTGATCTCCGGGCAGGACGTGTCCGGCACCTATGTCGGCGGCGGCAACTTCACGAGCTACGCCCCGAACGACCCGAGCCTGGTCTCCAAGCTCCAGGGCAAGGGCGTGACGATCACCGCCCGCCCGCCCTCCGACAACACCCCCTGGTTCATCCAGCTGCTGGTGAGCTGGCTGCCGATCCTCGTCTTCATCGGCGCCTGGATCTTCCTGTCGCGCCAGATGCAGTCGGGCGCCGGCCGCGCCATGGGCTTCGGCAAGTCGAAGGCGAAGCTCCTGAACGAGGCCCACGGCCGCGTCAGCTTCGACGACGTCGCCGGCGTCGAGGAGGCGAAGGAGGATCTCCAGGAGATCGTGGAATTCCTGCGCGACCCGCAGAAGTTCCAGCGACTCGGCGGCCGGATCCCGCGCGGCGTGCTGCTCGTCGGCCCGCCCGGCACCGGTAAGACCCTGATCGCCCGGGCGGTCGCCGGCGAGGCCAACGTGCCGTTCTTCACCATCTCGGGCTCCGACTTCGTCGAGATGTTCGTGGGCGTCGGCGCCAGCCGCGTGCGCGACATGTTCGAGCAGGCCAAGAAGAACGCGCCCTGCATCATCTTCATCGACGAGATCGACGCCGTCGGCCGCCACCGCGGCGCCGGCCTCGGCGGCGGCAACGACGAGCGCGAGCAGACCCTCAACCAGCTCCTCGTGGAGATGGACGGGTTCGAGGCCAACGAGGGCGTGATCATCATCGCGGCGACCAACCGCCCTGACGTGCTCGACCCGGCCCTGCTGCGGCCCGGCCGCTTCGACCGCCAGATCATGGTGCCGAACCCGGACGTCACCGGCCGCGAGCGCATCCTGCGCGTCCACGTCCGCAAGGTGCCGCTGGCCCCCGACGTCGACCTGAAGACCATCGCGCGCGGCACCCCGGGCTTCTCGGGCGCCGACCTGATGAACCTCGTCAACGAATCGGCCCTGCTGGCGGCCCGCCGCGGCAAGCGCATCGTCACGATGCACGAGTTCGAGGACGCCAAGGACAAGGTCATGATGGGCGCCGAGCGGCGCACCCTGGTCATGACCGAGGACGAGAAGCGGCTCACCGCCTACCACGAGGGCGGCCACGCCATCGTGGCGCTGAACGTCCCGGCGACCGACCCGGTCCACAAGGCGACCATCATCCCCCGCGGCCGGGCCCTCGGCATGGTCATGCAGCTGCCCGAGCGCGACAAGCTCTCCATGAGCTTCGAGCAGATGACCTCGCGGCTGGCGATCATGATGGGCGGCCGCATCGCCGAGGAGATGATCTTCGGGCGCGAGAAGGTGACCTCGGGCGCGCAGTCGGACATCGAGCAGGCGACGCGGCTCGCCAAGATGATGGTGACCCGCTGGGGCTTCTCGCCCGAGCTCGGCACCGTCGCGTACGGCGACAACAACGACGAGGTCTTCCTCGGCATGTCGATGGGCCGGCAGCAATCGGTCTCCGAGTCGACCGCCCAGAAGATCGACGCCGAGGTCCGCCGCCTCGTCGAGACCGGGCTGGAGGAGGCGCGCCGCATCCTGGCCGAGCACAAGGACGACCTGGAGGCCCTGGCGCAGGGGCTCCTCGAGTACGAGACCCTCTCGGGCGAGGAGATCCGCAACCTGCTCAAGGGCCAGCCCCCGATCCGCGACGGCGGCGACGTGCCGCCGACCCCGGCCCGGGGCTCCTCGGTCCCCTCGGCGGGCCGCGGCCGGCCGAAGGAGAGCGACGGCGGCCTGGAGCCGCAGCCGCAGGCCTGAGGCCGCAGGATCCGACGAGCGAAGAGGGCGCCGCGAGGCGCCCTTTTTCGTGCCGTGTGGCGACCGGAGGCCTCGCCGTCAGGGCCTCGCAGCCTTCTCCGACCCACGTGCCGCTTCGATGCCTGCGTCGGCATTGCGCTGTCAGGCCCGGGCGCGGGTCCCCTCTCCCGCACGGGAGAGGGGGCGCGCTGTGCTCCCCGATACGCGTCGGTCTGCGCCAGCGATGCGCGATCATCGGCGCATCGCGACGGAGGGAGCGGCCCCTCGCATCCATGACAAACCGGTTCCCCTGTCGGCGGATCGATGTCGTCAGCTTGGCCGGAGGCTCGGCGCCGTTCGCCGAATCGGAAACACAGAAGCCGTTCCACGGGCCGCAGTTGGATCCCGATGCCGGTCTCGACCTATCTCGTCGTCGCCCTCGGCGCCGTCGTCGCCGGCTTCGTGCAGGGCCTGTCGGGCTTCGCCTTCGGGCTCACGGCCCTGTCGTTCTGGGCCTGGGTGATCGACCCGCAGCTCGCCGCCGTGCTGGCCGTCTCCGGCGCATTCACGGGCCAGGTCATCGCCGTGGTCTCGGTCCGGCGCGGGTTCGACCCGGCGCGCCTCGCGCCCTTCATCCTCGGCGGCCTCGCCGGCATCCCGCTCGGCGTCTACCTGCTGCCGCGCCTCGACGCCGACTGGTTCAAGATGCTCCTCGGCCTCCTGCTGACGGTCTGGTGCCCGGCGATGCTGCTGTCCCGGAACCTGCCGCGGATCACGGCCGGCGGCCGGCTCGCCGACGCCGCGGTGGGCCTCGGCGGCGGGATCATGGGCGGGCTCGGCGGCTTCACGGGCGTGCTGCCGACGCTCTGGTGCACCCTGCGCCGCTACGAGCGCGACGCGCAGCGCGCGGTGATCCAGACCTTCAACCTCGCGATGCTCAGCGTGACCCTGGCGACCTATCTCGCCTCGGGGCTCGTCACCCGGGACACGCTGCCGATGCTGGCGGTGATCCTGCCGGCCATGCTGGTCCCGACGCTGCTCGGCACCCGGATCTATCTCGGCATCGGCGAGGTCGCCTTCCGCCGGCTCGTGCTCGGCCTCCTGACCGTCTCGGGCCTCGCGCTGGTCTCGGCCTCGGTGCCGCGGCTCCTGCAGCGCGCCGGGCGCCCCATTTCGACCGCCTTTGTCGGGGAGCACCCGGTTGACTCTGCCGCGCGGTGAGCCGCCGGCGGGCGCGAGAATCTGCTAAGCTGCGCCCGTCCGCGAGACCGGGCGCCGGAGACGTGATGGTGCGCAAGTATTTCGGAACCGACGGCATCCGGGGCCGGGCCAACGGCGTGATCACGCCGGAGCTCGCCCTCAAGGTCGGTCAGGCCGCCGGCCTCGTGTTCCAGCGCGGTGACCACCGCCACCGGGTGGTGATCGGCAAGGACACCCGCCTCTCCGGCTACATGATCGAGACCGCGCTCGTGGCCGGCTTCACCTCGGTGGGCATGGACGTGCTGCTGCTCGGGCCGGTGCCGACGCCCGCCGTGGCGATGCTGACCCGCTCGATGCGGGCCGATCTCGGCGTGATGATCTCGGCCTCGCACAACCCGTTCGAGGACAACGGCATCAAGCTGTTCGGACCCGACGGGTTCAAGCTCAACGACGCGATCGAGCAGGAGATCGAGGGGCTGATCGACGCCGACATGCACAAGCGCCTGTCCGGCTCGAACGACCTCGGCCGGGCCAAGCGCATCGAGAGCGTGCACGCCCGCTACATCGAGTTCGCCAAGCGCACCCTGCCGCGGCAGGTGACCCTCGACGGGTTGCGGGTCGTGGTCGACTGCGCCAACGGCGCGGCCTACCGGGTCGCGCCCGAGACCCTGTGGGAGCTCGGCGCCGAGGTCATCGCCATCGGCACCGAGCCGGACGGGTTCAACATCAACCGGGATGTCGGCTCGACCGCGCCCGCGGCCCTGATCGACATGGTGCGCGAGCGCAGGGCCGATATCGGTATCGCGCTGGACGGCGACGCCGACCGGGTGCTGATCGTGGACGAGAAGGGCCAGGTGGTCGACGGCGACCAGCTCATGGCCGTCGTGGCGCGCTCCTGGAAGGAGGACGAGCGCCTGACGCAGCCGGGCGTGGTGGCGACGATCATGTCGAATCTCGGCCTGGAGCGCTTTCTCGGCGGCCTCGGCCTGACCCTGGCCCGCACGGCGGTGGGCGACCGCTACGTCCTCGAGCACATGCGGGCGCACGGCTACAATCTCGGCGGCGAGCAGTCCGGCCACATCATCATGTCGGACTACACGACCACCGGCGACGGCCTCGTGGCGGCCCTGCAGCTGCTGAGCGTGGTGCAGCGGCAGAACCGGCCCGTGAGCGAGGTCTGCCACTGCTTCGACCCGCTGCCGCAGATCCTCAAGAACGTCCGTTACCGGAGCGGCGAGCCCCTGCGCGAGGACAGCGTGGTCAGCGCCATCGAGCACGCCCGCGAGCGGCTCGGCAATGCCGGCCGCCTCGTGATCCGCCCGTCGGGCACCGAGCCGGTGATCCGCGTCATGGCCGAGGGCGACGACCGCGGCCTCGTCAACGCGGTGGTCGACGAGGTGGTGGACGCCGTCACCCGCGCGGCGGCCTGAGGCCGGAGCCTCGGAGCGGCCCGCATACCCGGCTCGCCCGACCGCCAGGGACCGGGCGAGCCGCGCCGTGCCGCAGGGTCAGCCCAGGTCAGCCCAGGTCAGCGTAGGCGGCGCGCAGCTCGGCGGGGGCGGTCATCCGCCACGCCCCCAGCAGCGCCGCGCGCAGGGTCTCCTCCGCGCAGAGGTCGAGGTCGAGATTGGTCCAGCCCCGACGCCCCCAGGCGCCGTCGAGCGGCGCGAACAGGTCCGGCTCGGCCTCGCACAGGGCGGCCTGATCGGCGGGCGCGAGGCGCAGCACCACCCGCGCCTCCTCGACCCAGAGGGTCGCGAAGACCCGGCCGCCGACCCGGAAATCCGGGTTGCCGCTGTGGGCGCCCGCCACCGTCTCCGGCAGCATCAGCGCCAGGATGCGCACGTCCTCGGGACCCATGCTGGCGTCAGCCCCCGCGCGGCCCGGGCGACCGGACGACGATAATCGGGCCGCTCATGCGACCCTTCCCCGACAGATGAACTGCGCCAACCCGGCGACGCGACGCAGCGGAAACAAGCAAGTCTCACCCGGAGGACCGTTTCGACAGCTCGGCAACGGATGCGCAAGGCTAACATTTAACGTTAAGCCGGATTTAAGACGTTGCTTCCATCCTCGCCTCGTACCCCGGGACCGCGCGCCGCGCGTCCGGCTCACGAGTCCAGTGAAGGAATCTCCATGGCCCGCTCCAAGCTGAACGCTTTGGTGCGTAGCCTGACGCTCGCGGCGAGCGTCGGCGCGCCCTGCCTCGCCGCGGCCGCGGATCTGATGCTCCCGCCGCCTCCGCCCCCGCCGCCCCCGCCGATCGAGGTCGGCGGCGGCTGGTACCTGCGCGGCGACGTCGGCGCCAGCATCTACACCCGCCCGCGCTACAGCGACGCCTACGACTATACCGGCTACGCCGAGTCCAACCGCGCCTTCGGCAACGCGGTCGGCGGCGGCGGCTTCGCGGGCGTCGGCGTCGGCTACCAGTTCACCCCGTTCCTGCGCGGCGACATCACCGGTGAGTACCGCTACTCCACCGGCCTGCGCGGCAGCGAGTACTACAAAGGTCCGGATTTCGATAACGGACTCGGCTCGTACGGCGTGAACAAGTCGAGCGGCAACCTCGACTCGGCGGTGGTGCTCGCCAACGCCTATTTCGACCTCGGCACGTGGTACGGCATCACGCCGTTCATCGGCGGCGGCGTCGGCTACGCGTTCAACCACGTCTCGAGCTACTCGACCAACCAGCAGTTCACCAGCCCGACCTACGGCTACGATTACGGGAACCCGATCTACGGCTGCGGCTGCGGACAACCCTCCTACAACTACGCGCCGGTCTACGACGCGAACGGCAACGCGGTGTACAACACCAACAGCGGCAGCAAGTTCTACAAGGACAAGACCAGCGGCAGCTTCGCCTGGGCGCTCCACGCCGGTCTGGCCTACAACGTGACCGACGCGCTGAAGATCGAATTGGCCTACCGCTACCTGAACCTCGGCAAGGCGCAGACCGGCGCGGGCTTTGAGCCCTGCTGCACCGGCAGCCTGCAGGCGATCAAAGTGAAGGACATCGAGGCGCACGACGTGAAGATCGGCCTGCGCTACTACCTCGGCGGCTTCGTGGCGGCCCCGCTGCCGCCGCTGATGCCGGAGCCGATCCCCGGCCCTCTGGTGCGCAAGTACTGATCGCGCCTCGACTGCGATCCCCCTGACGGACGACGGCGGCGCGGAGGTTCTCCGCGCCGTTTCGCGTTCCGGCGCCCGGCTGCGACGGGGCCGATTTTTGGCCAGTTCTCGGGCAGTTCTTGCCCGAGCCAGTATCCGTCACGAAGCGCCGGGACTGACATCCCCGGATCGGGACGGGCCTGTCCCGGTCGAGCAACGGAGAATTAAGGTTACCGGCATATCACCGTGTCGAGGCTCGATCCGCCGTCCGTCTCTTTCCGTCCCAGGACGATCCCGATGCGTACCGTCACCTTCCCGCTGCTGGCGGTTCTCGGTCTCTGCGGCGTGAACACCGCGCGCGCCGCCGATCTGGACTACGATTACCTGCGCGGCGCCGATTACGACCCGGTCCCGGCTCCGGTGGTCGACTGGAGCGGCGTGTATGTCGGCGGCCACGGCGGCCTCACGTCGGGCGGCCTGTCGCAGCGCAACGCGATGCAGTCCACGCTGGCGAGTTACTTCAGCAACCGCGACATCGAGAGCGAATTCACCGTCTCGAAATTGCTGTCGCTCCCCGGCACGCGGACGCACGGGGCGAGCTTCGGTGCCTTCGCCGGGTACAATGTTCAGTTCGACGACATCGTCCTCGGTATCGAGGCCGACTACACGCACACGGATCAGAACAGCTGGTCGACCAACCGTATCGGCCGCATCATGACGACCGCCGGCGGTAACTCCGAGGACGTGAATCTGTCCGGGACCTCGAACACGCGGATCGAGGATTACGGCACCATCCGGGGCCGGGCCGGCTACGCGTTCGGCAACCTGCTCCCCTACGTCACCGCCGGTGCCGCGATCGGCCGCGTCACGATCAACGACACCGTGGCGGTGCAGAATTACGGCTACAGCGCCACCACCTACGCGGCGAACCAGGCCCTGACCACCGGGCAGCCCGCGGCCGTCTACCAACACGGCTACGCCAGCTTCAATCCGAACTTCCCGCTCAACAACTCGACGCCGGCGGGACAGGGCGCACAGACCGTCCCGCTCGGGCCGACGACGCTGACGGCGAATGCCCGGACCAAGACCATCGGCGGCGTCGCCCTCGGCTTCGGCCTCGAATACGCCGTCACGCCCAACATCCTGGTGCGCGGCGAGTACCAGTACGTGCGGTTCCAGGACTTCAACGGTCACAACGCCGAGTTGAACACCGTCCGGGGTGGCGCGGCCGTCAAGTTCTGACCCTTCCTCCCGCGCCGGCCGGATCCTGACCATGACTGACCGTCTCTTGAGGCTGTGGCCCCTGACGTCGCGCGCCGCGCTGCTCGCCGGTCTCGTGCTCGTCCACGGGCCGGCCTTCGCGGAGCGCCGCGGGGCGCATCACCCGACGCGCCGGATCGTGCGGGTGCGCCCGGTGCCCGCTATCCCCCCGCCCGTGCTGGTGCGGGATTACCTGCCGCGCAACCACAATCTCCCGATGTACAACGAGCCGCCCCGCGTCGCGCCGGCCTGGTGACGCCTCCGCTCCGCTCTCAGCTCTCCAGCTCGCTGTCCCAGTACAGGTAGTCGAGCCAGGTGTGGTGGTACTGCCGGTGGTCGAATTCGGGCTGCCGGTGGTGCAGCTCGTAGCGCGTCGGCCGCCGGGGCTCGGTCATCAGCGGCATGTCCGCCTCGTCCGGCGTGCGGTTGGCCTTGCGCAGGTTGCAGGGCGAGCAGGCCGCCACGACGTTCTCCCAGCTCGACAGGCCGCCCCGGGAGCGCGGCACCACGTGGTCGAAGGTCAGGCCGCCCGAGGGCAGCCGCAGGCCGCAATACTGGCAGCTGAAACCGTCGCGCAGGTAGATGTTGTAGCGGGTGAAGGCCGGGCTCCGGGCCAGCGCCACGTAGTTCTTCAGCGCCACCACGCTCGGCACCCGCAGCGACCGCGAGGGCGAGCGCGCCTCGACGTCGTAGCTCGCCACCAGGGTGACGCGGTCGAGGAACAGGGCCGTGAAGGCGTCCTTCCACGACCAGAGGGAGAGCGGATTGTACGAGAGCGGCCGATAATCCGCGTTGAGGACGAGGGTTTGGAGATCCATCATCGGCGCGACTCTTCGGACTAGCTCTGGCGCGTGGGACGCGCGGGACCATGCCGCCGCCCCGCCGGCCCGTCCGAACCGGCCCGGGGCCGATGCAGGACGAGCCGGCGCGCGGAGCGACGGCTTGACGGGAGAGGCGGAGGGAACAACAGGGCGGCGGGCCGGCGCGCGGGGGCGCCGGTCGATGCGGTAGCATCCGGAACGCGGCCGGGCCGGGCCGGTATCGCCACCGGCCGCGCCCTTTCGCGTAGCAACGAAAAGGCCCTGTCCATCAGGTGTTCATCTAATCCCAGCGTGACACCCTTGTGAAGCTTTTCCGGATGAGTCCCGGGGACGCACCCACAGCGGGCGCGAGGAAGCGGGATCCGCCCGGGGTGGGCAGGGGCACGGTTTCGCCCTATTGCTCGCCCAGAGCGCCCGGCCGCCAGGAGGCCCGCCCGGTCCCCGATCGCCGCCGATTCGCCGATGCCGGACCCCGGCCGGCCGCCGCGCGCCCGACGAGAGGTTGCTCATGCATCGTATCCCAGCGCGGACCCGGAAGCCGGAGGGCGCCCCGCGCCCCTCCCGCGCACTCGCCCTGCTCGCCGCGCTGGTGTTCGCAACCCCGGCGGCCCTGACCCTGCCGGCCTTCGCCCAGGATCCGGCGCCCGCCGCCAAGTCTCCCGATCAGAAGCCCGCGGATCACAAGCCCGCGGACGCCAAGGCCGCGCCCGAGAAGCCCGCGCCCGAGAAGGCCGCGCCCGAGGCCAAGCCCGCGGACGGCAAGGCACCCGACACGAAGGCACCCGACACGAAGCCCGCGCCCCCGCCGGCCGCCAAGGCCGAGGTTCCCGAGCAGTTCAAGAAGGTCCGGGCCAAGCTCGACGCCGCCAAGGCCGAGCTCGACGCCCGCGAGAAGCAGCTCGGCCACACGGAGCTGACGGTGGCCGACCTCACCGCCATCCGCGACAGCGCCGTCACGGTCACCGACGAGATCCGCACCCTGGTCACCCGGCTCGACGCGCCGCTGGAGGCCGCGCGCGAGCGCCTGGCCCAGCTCGGGCCGAAGCCGAAGGACACCCAGGAGAGCGCCGACGTCGCCGCCGAGCGCGCCGAGCGCGAGGCCGCCGTCACCCGCATCGACGAGACCCAGCGGCTGGCCCGCTCCCTGGTGGTGCAGGGCGACCAGATCGTCGACCGGGTCTCGAACCGCCGCCGCGAATCCTTCACCCGCGACCTGCTCCAGCGCTCCCAGCCGCTGGTCGGCCCCGGTCTCTGGACCAAGGTGATGGGCGACGTCCCCCGGGACACGCGCGCCCTGCAGAGCGCCGTGTCGGATATCGGGCTGCTGTTCTCCCGCAACGGCAGCCTCGCCAACCTGCTGGTCCTGGGCCTCGCCTTCGGGATCTCGGTGGCGCTGTATTTCGGCCGGCGCAACATCGCCCCCAAGGGCGCCCGCCGGGACGCCGCCAAGGCCGACCCGTCGCGGCGCGCCGTGATGCTCGCCGCCTGGCGGGTGATCCTGCTCGGCACCGTGCCGGCCGTGGCCGGGTCCTACGCGGTCTACTACGCCCTCGACGCCACCAACCTGCTGCCGTCGCGGCTGCTGCCGGTGGCGGCCGCCATCCTCGGCGGCCTCGCCTTCATCGCCTTCGTGGAGGCCCTGTGCGACGGGCTGCTCAGCCCCGAGAAGCCGGCCTGGCGCCCGGCCCCGGTGAGCGACGCGGCGGCCACGCGCCTGACCCGGCTCGCCGTCGGCATCGCCACGGTGATCACCGTGGTGAAGTCCGTCGAGGCGCTGAATTCCGGGATCTCGGCGGCCCTGCCGATCTCCATCGCCACGCGGGGCATCGGGGCCGTCGCCACCGCGCTGATCCTGGCGGTCGGCCTCCACCGGTTCGCCGACACCGAGCAGGAGGAGGAGGCCTGTTTCGGCCCCTACGTGCCGACCAAGACCACCACGGGCATCGGCGGCCCGGCCCGGCTCCTGGGCTGGGCCGCGGTGGCCCTGATCGGGCTCGGCGCGCTGGTGGGCTACGTCGCCTTCGCGGCCTTCCTGATCGACCAGCTGATCTGGGACGCGGCCGTCCTCGTGCTGCTCTACCTGCTGGTCCAGAGCGTCGACATCTTCGTCGGCCGCGCGCTCAGCGACGAGACGCGGCTCGCCACCACGCTCCAGGCCAATACCGGCCTGCGCAAGCGCTCGCTCAACCAGATCTCGGTCCTGGCGACGGGCGCCGCCCGGGTCGTCCTGTTCCTGGCGGCCGCGGTCCTGGTCCTGGCGCCCTGGGGCCTCGACTCCACCGACATCGTCTCGTCGGTCCGGCAGGCCTTCTTCGGCTTCAAGGTCGGGGACGTCACGATCTCGCTGTCGAGCATCGCCTTCGGGATCGGCATCCTGGTGGTCGGCGTGTTCATCACCCGCGGGGTGCAGCGCTGGCTGGAGAACACCTACCTGCCGGCCACCGACCTCGACGCGGGCCTGCGCAACTCGATCACCACGGTGGCGGGCTATTGCGGCTTCCTGATCGCGCTGGCGCTCGCCTTCTCGTATCTCGGCCTGAGCCTGGAGAAGCTCACCATCGTGGCCGGCGCCCTGTCGGTGGGTATCGGTTTCGGCCTCCAGTCGATCGTCAACAACTTCGTCTCCGGCCTGCTGCTCCTGTGGGAGCGCCCGATCCGGGTCGGCGACCAGGTGGTGATCGGCGATTCCGAGGGCATCGTGAAGCGGATCTCGGTCCGCTCCACCGAGATCCAGACCTTCGACCGCTCGGCCGTGATCGTGCCGAACTCGAACCTGATCTCCGGGGTGGTGAAGAACCGGGTGCGGGGCGACCGGACCGGGCGCGTCAGCATCACGGTCAGCGTCCTGCGCAACCAGGACCCGGTGCGCGCCGCCGAGATGATCACGGCCTGCGCGCAGAATCACTCCGACATCCTGAAGGAGCCCCCGCCCCGGGTGGTGTTCAAGAAGATCGGCGACCCGTTCCTGGAATTCGAGCTGCTGGTCTGGATCGTCGACGTGAGCCTCGGCCAGAAGGTGGTGACCGACCTGAACTTCTCGGTGTTCGCGACCCTCTCGGGGGCGGGGTTCATCCCGCCGCTCGGGCCCGGCTCCAGCATCGTCACCGTGCAGGGCCTCGACACGATGCAGAGCGCCATGGGCGAGATCGCCAGCCGCTTCATCCAGCCGGCCGCGCCCCCCGAGGGCGCCCTCGGGCGGGCGCTGACGTTCGACCCCGCGCGCCCGGAGGTCGCGGGCCTGCGCCGGGGCGACCTCGTCTTCTGGCGCGGCCATGTCGGGCTGATGGCCGATCCCGAGACGCTGATCCACGCCAACGGCCACCACATGGCGGTCGCCGCGGAGCCGCTTGCCGGGGCGGTCGCCCGCATCGCGGCGCACAGCTTCGGCGCCGTGNAGCAGTGGCTCGCCAAGCAGCCGAAGGTGTCCGGCAACGCCGCCGCGCCGCAGGCGACGCGCGAGCTGATGCGCCTGTTCGACACCGCCGAGAAGGCCGCCGAGAAGGCCGGCGATGCCTACGTGACGGTGACGCTCCTCGAGGAGGCGCCCCCGATCCCGCGCGCGAAGGGGCTGCCCCGAGCGCGCCGCGGGGCCGGGACGGGTCTTGGCTGACGGCGAGGCCCGACGGCGCGCGGATCCCCTCCCCGCGCGATCGTCGGACCCGGAAGCGCCGCTACTTCGCCGGAGGCACAGGTCGCCGGCCGCGTGGCCGTGGATGTCGTTGACCGGCTTGAACCCGTCGAGGTCGATCAGCAGCAGGGCGCCGAGGGGATCCGGACCGGAGCCGGCCGTCCGGGTCCGGAACTGCGCGTCGAACTGCGCCGCGAACTGCGCGTCGAAGCCGCGGCGGTTCGCCAGCCCGGTCAGCGGGTCGCACTCGGCGCGCCGGCTCAGCTCGGCCAGCCGGGCGATCTCCTCGGTGACGTCCTGCTTGGTTCCGATCAGGCGGGTCGGGCGCCCGTCCTCGGACTCGACCGAGGCGCGGATCCGGATCCAGCGTTGCCGGCCTCCGGCCTGCACCTCGGCGTCGAGCACGAAGGCGCCGCTCCGGGCGATCGCCCGGTGCCGGACCGTCTCCAGCAGGCGCCGCGAGGCCGGCTCGTAGAGGTCCAGGATCCGGGGCCGGTGCAGGGTCGCGCCCCGGGGCACGCCGAACAGGTCGTGGACGCCCCCGGACCAGTCGAGGGCGCCGTCGTGCAGGCGGCAGGACCACAGGCCCATCCCGGCGCCCGCCAGGACGCGCGCCTGCCGGGCCAGCTGGGCGGCCTGCTGACGGATGATCGCCCGCTGCAGGGCGCAGGCGGCCGCGGCCTCGGCGGCCGCCTCGGCCGCGGCCGACGGGTCGGGGCGCCCGCCGACGGGTCGGTCGCGGGACGAGTCCACCAGGGCCAAGGAACGCTCGGTCGTCATCGGTGTCGAGTTTTAGACGCACGGTCTTTGAGGAAGCCCTAATCGTCCGATGCACGGCCGCCCGGCAGCGCCTATATGCCGCCCGGGCGGCAGGGCCGTCGCAGGGATGGGTAAGTCGTGACGAGACGCGATCGGGACGGTCGACATGCGGGGCGCGGGCTCGGCCGGATCAGGACCGGGACCCGGATGATCGGCCCGGCCACGCTGGCGGCGGCGCTGCTCGGCGGCTGTGCCGCCCAGCCCCCGAGCAGCGCGGCGCTGCCGAGCATCTACCTGCCGCTCGCCAGCAACAGCGCGCATATCGACGTCGAGGCGGCCCGCGACATGATCTCGTCCTATCGCCGCAACCGCGGCGCGCCGCCGCTGACGGTCGATCCCGAGTTGCAGCGCCTCGCCGAGGCCGAGGCGGCCGCCATGGCGCTCGCCGACCGGCCGAGCCGGGCCCAGACCGTCAAGGCCGCCGTCGAGCGGCTCGGCTACGCGAACGTCAACGCCAACCTCTCGGCGGGCTACCACACCCTGGCCGAGGCCTTCTCGGGCTGGCGCGAGAGCCCGCCCCACGACGCCACCATGCTGGCACCCGGGGCGACCCGGATGGGGATCGCCACCGCCTACGCGCCGGGCTCGAAGTACAAGGTCTACTGGGCGCTGCTCACGGCGAAGTAGCGGCGCTTCCGGGTCCGACGATCGCGCGGGGAGGGGATCCGCGCGCCGTCGGGCCTCGCCGTCAGCCAAGACCCGTCCCGGCCCCGCGGCGCGCTCGGGGCAGCCCCTTCGCGCGCGGGATCGGGGGCGCCTCCTCGAGGAGCGTCACCGTCACGCGCCTCGCGAGCGTGACGGTCGGCCGGCCCATGGGCGGCCGTGCAGGATCACCGAGAAGGGGAAGCGGATCATCGTCGCGGCGGTCGCGCCGCCGAACACCGCCGTCGCGTGGTCCGGCGCGTCGGCGCCGAGGTGCCCGCAATCGGGCACGATCGGCCCGACCACGACGCCGGGGCCCGGGAGCAGGTCGCGTGCGGTCGCGAGATCCGCGTGGCGGGGCCCGAGGCCGATACGTCGAGGAGGGCCGGATCCCGGAGCGGGTAACGGCCGGGCCGCCCACGGGATTGGGAAATCATGCCCAACGCACCGTAGGGACGCGTGTTGCTCGCCTGTATCGGTCCGTCATCGCTCGTTCAGGCAGGCCTCGGCATACCCGTGTCGTACGAGGGGTTTGACGGCGAGAACGGCGAGGTCGCCGGCCGGGCCAATCCCTTGAGAGATGGCGTGAGACCCGGGTCACACGGGCCGCGCCAGGGGTGGCGGAGCGGTACGATGGTTCGTCTGTACGGGCGGGTCCTGGGTTTCCTGAAGGCGGAGCGGCGGCTGGCTATAGGCCTGGCCGCGACCAACGTCGTCCTGGCGATCGCGGCCTTCGCCGAGCCCCTGCTGATGGGCCGGATCATCGACCAGCTGACCCATCTCAAGCGCGGCGGCGACGCCATGGGCACGATGCTGCCCCTGCTCGCCGCCTGGGTGGCGTTCGGCTTCTTCACCATCGCGGCGGGCGTGTTCATCGCGCTGCACGCCGACCGGCTCGCCCACCGCAACCGCCTGTCGTCGATGGCGAGCTACTTCGAGCACGTCCTCGACCTGCCGCTCGCCTTCCACTCGGCCAACCATTCCGGCCGCGTCCTGAAGGCGATGCTGGAGGGCACGAACGGCATGGCGTGGCTGTGGCTCGGCTTCTTCCGCGACCACCTCGTCGCCCTGGTCTCGCTGGGCGTGCTCCTGCCGATGACCCTGTTCATCAACTGGCAGCTCGGCTCGATCCTGGTGGTGCTGGTGCTCGCCTTCACGGCGCTCACCACCTTCGTGATGCGCCGGACCGAGACCCTCCAGGGCCAGGTCGAGGCGTTCAATTCGGGGCTCGCGGCCCACGCCTCGGACGCGCTCGGCAACGTCGCGGTGATCCAGTCCTTCACCCGCGCCAAGGCCGAGAAGGAGGCGATGCGCGGCATCATCACCAACCTGCTCGCCGCGCAGATCCCGGTCCTGTCCTGGTGGGCGCTCGCCAACGTGGCGACACGCGCCTCCGCGACCATCACCATGACGGCGATCTTCGTCACCGGCATCTGGCTCTACCAGGCCGGCACCACCACGGTGGGCGAGGTCGTGGCCTTCATGAGCCTCGCCACCGCCTTCGTGGCCCGGCTCGACCACGTGGTCGGCTTCGTCAACGGCCTGTTCCAGCAGGCGCCGAAGATCGCCGAGTTCTTCGAGATCTACGACACCGTCCCGGCGGTGGCCGACCGGCCGCACGCCCGGCAGGTCGCCCGCTTCGAGGGCGCGGTCACCTTCGACGACGTCGCCTTCTCGTACGACGGAAGGCGCCAGGCGCTCGACGGCGTCTCGTTCACCGCCAAGCCCGGCGAGACGATCGCGCTGGTCGGCACCACCGGCTCGGGCAAGTCGACGACGCTCGGCCTCCTGCACCGCAGCTTCGACCCGGCCTCCGGCGCGATCCGGATCGACGGGATGGACATCCGCGACGTCGGCCTCGCCTCGCTGCGCCACAACATCGGTGTGGTGTTCCAAGAGCCGATGCTGTTCGCCCGCTCGATCCGCGAGAACCTGCAGGTCGGCTGCCCGGACGCGACCGACGCCGAGATGCTCGACGCCCTGGAGCGGGCCCAGGCCAGCGCCTTCATGGCGCGCCAGGCCGACGGGCTCGACACGGTGATCGGCGAGCGCGGCCGGTCGCTCTCGGGCGGCGAGCGCCAGCGGCTCTCGATCGCCCGGGCGCTCCTGAAGAACCCGCCGATCCTGATCCTCGACGAGGCGACCTCGGCGCTGGACGCCGCCACCGAGCGCAAGCTCCAGGGCGCGCTGGAGACCGTGATGGCGGGGCGGACCACCTTCGTGATCGCCCACCGCCTCGCGACGATCCGCGACGCCGACCGGATCCTGGTGTTCCACGAGGGCCGGATCGTCGAGGCCGGGACCTTCGACCAGCTGGTGGCCGAGGGCGGCCGCTTCGCCGAGCTCGCCCGGGCGCAGTTCATGGCGGCCGAGGCCGAGGAGGACGAGGGGCTGGCCCTGGCGGCGTGAGGACGCGCCGCCGCGCGCCACTCCGGAGGTCCTGAAGCGCCCGCCTCAGGGCCTGGATCCCGAGGGGCTCGGTCCTGAGGCGCTCGCCCCCGTCCGTCTGCCCTCCAGCTCGGCGCGCCGCGCCAGCATCTTCGCCTGCAGGCGGCTGCGGCGGGCGGCGATCACCGTGCCGTTGATCTCGCCGCCGAACAGGAACATGGCGGCGAGCCAGTAGAGGAAGACCAGGAACACCATCGCGGTGGCCAGCCCCCCGTAGGTCGACGCGTAGGCGTTGGAGAACCGGTCGAGATAGTAGCCGAAGCCGAGGCCGGCGAAGAACCACAGGAGCAGCGTCACCCCGATCCCCGGCAGCACCGACAGGATCGAGCGCCGCCCGGCCGCGACGAACTTGTGGGCGATGACCAGCACGACGGCGAGCAGCAGGGCCGTGACGGCGATCCGGCCGATCGCCACCGTGAGGCCCAGCGGTTCCAGACCCGGCGCCACCAGGACGATGTTGCGCCAGATCAGCGGCCCCAGCACCACGAGCAGCGCGAAGGCCAGCATCGCGAAGGCGCCGCAGATCACGTAGCCGATCGATTCGAGGCGGGTCAGCCACCAGGGCCGGCTCTCGCGCAGGCCGTAGGCCCGGTTCAGCCCGACCCGCAGGCTCTCGACGCCCGAGGAGGAGAAGTACAGGGCGAACAGCGCGCCGAGCGTCAGCACGCCGCTGCGCTGCTCGGTGAGCACCCGGTGCACCTCGCCGACGATCGGCTTGGCGATCTCCCGCGGCCACGCGTCGAAGATCAGCACCCCGGCCTCGTCGGCGAGCGACTGCGTGCCGAACAGGCCGGCCAGAGCCGCCAGCAGGATCAGGAACGGGAACAGCGAGGTCAGGCTCGAGAGCGCGATGTGGCTCGCGATCGCCCAGCCGTCATGGGAGACGAAGCGCTGCGCGGCGACGCCCATCACCTGTAATCCGCTGCGGAGAGGTTTCACGGGTGTCCAACCATCCTCGATCTCGCGGTCCCCGGCCGATCCTCTCGGGGAGAGGCCCGCCGATGAACGGCGCCGGCACCCGCGCGTCAACGCCGCCGGCCCGCTCCGGTCCCGATCGGCGGCCGGTGACGCGTCCGCGCCACGCCCGGTCCGGAGGGTGAGATCACCGTTGCGCCGGCCGCGCCGACATGCTCCGTCCGGCGGCCATGCCCACGCTGTCACGCCCGTCGACGCTCGCCTCCGGCGCCCTTCCGGCGCTGTTCATCCCGATCTGGGCCACGGGGTTCATCTCCGCCCGCGCGGTGGTGCCGCACGTCGACCCGCTGGCCTTCACGGCCGTCCGCTTCACCGCCGTCGCCCTGGTGCTCGCCCTGATCGCCGCGGCCTCCCGGGTGCGCTGGCCGGGGGACCGGGCGGGGTGGCGCGACCCGGTCATCGCGGGCTTCCTGATGCAGGGGGTCTACCTGTCGGGCGTCTTCTGGGCGGTGAGCCACGGGCTGCCGGCCGGCATCGCGGCCCTCGTCGGCAGCCTCCAGCCGCTGCTGACCGCGCTCCTGGCGCGGCCCCTGCTGGGCGAGCGCGTCAGCGGCCGGCGGGCGCTCGGGATCCTCATGGGCTTCGCCGGCACCGGCCTCGTGCTCGCCCCGAAGCTCGGCGCCACGGACCCGTCCGGGATCCCGCCGCCGGCGCTGGCCGTCAGCCTCCTGGCGGTGCTGGCGCTGACCCTCGGCACGCTCTGGCAGAAGCGCACCGGCGGCCGGGTCGATCTCCTGGCCGGCGCCACCCTCCAGTTCGTCGGCGGCATGGCCTGCGCCATCCCGCTGGCGCTCGCCTTCGGCAGCGCCGCCTTCGACCCGGCGCCGGCCCTGTGGCTCGGCCTCGGCTGGGCGATCCTGGTCAACTCGGTCGCGGGGATCCTGCTGCTGCTGGCGCTGATCCGCCGGGGGGCGGTGGCGGGCGTCGCCGCCCTGTTCTTCCTCGTGCCGCCGGTCGCGGCCGTGCTCGGCTACCTGCTGTTCGGCGAGGTGCTGACCCCGGTGCAGGGCGCCGGCATGGCGCTCGCCGCCCTCGGCGTGGCGGTGGCGAGCCGCGGCTGAGGCCGCGGCTGAGGCCGAGGCCCCTGCGACGGAAGGCGCGGAAACCCTTGCCGCCCTCGCGGTTTGGTGCGCGCGGGCCGGATCGGCCCGTTCCGGCACCGTGCGAGGCGAGATGAACAACGACAGGCCCCGCGAGATCCGCCTCGCCCTCGACGCGATCCCCCTCGGCGGCAAGGCCGAGGGCAAGGGCGAGGGCAAGGGCGAGGGGGCCGCGGGCGACGACGCGGTGCTGTTCGTGCGCGACGCCGACGGCGTGCGCGCCTTCCAGGCGAAGTGCCCGCATCTCGGGGCGCCGCTCGCCAAGGGCGAGATCTGCGGCGGCCGGCTCTACTGCCCCTGGCACAAGGCGGCCTTCGCCCTCGCCGACGGCGGCCTGGAGGAGCCGCCGGCGCTGGAGTCGCTCACCCGCTACCCCGTCCGGATCGAGGGCGGCGAGGCCGTGGCGACCCTGACCCCGATGCCGAGCCCGGCGCGGCGGGCCGAGACCCCGGTCGGGACGGTCCTGATTGTCGGCACCGGCGCGGCGGCCGCGGCCTGCGTCACCACGCTCCGGCGCGAGGGGTTCGCGGGGACGATCACGATGGTCGGCCGCGAGGGCCACCCGCCCTACGACCGGACCAAGCTGTCCAAGCAGTTCCTGGCGAAGCCCACCCCGGCGGAGAAGACGCTGCTGGAGCCGGATTTCGCCGCCGCCCACCGGGTCGAGCGGGTCGAGGCCGAGGTGACCCGGGTCGATCCGGCCGGCCGCAGCGTCGCGCTGGCGGACGGGCGCACGCTCACCGGCGACGCGCTGCTGATCGCCACCGGCAGCCGCGCCGTGGTGCCGGATTTCGCGGGGAAGGACCTCGACGGCGTCCTGACCCTGCGCAGCCTCGACGACGCGGTGCGGCTCAGCGAGGCCGCGGAGCGGGCGACGCGCGTCGTGGTGATCGGCGCGGGCTTCATCGGCCTGGAGGCGGCGGCCTTCCTGACCAAGCGCGGCCTGTCGGTGACGGTCCTGTCCCGGGAGGCGATCCCCTTCGCCAAGCGCTTCGGCGAGGCCGTGGGCGCGGCGCTGAAGCGCTACCACGCCGGCAACGGCGTGACCTTCGTCACGGGCAGCGTCGCGCGGATCGCCGGCACCGGCTCGGTCGAGGCCGTCGAGACCGCGGAGGGCGCGCGGCTGCCGGCCGATCTCGTGCTGATCGGCGCCGGCGCCGCGCCCGAGACCGGGATCGTCGCCGGGGCGGAGCCGGACGAGACCGGCGGCCTCCCGGTCGGCGCCGACCTGAGACTCGCCGACAAGGTCTGGGTCGCGGGCGACATCGCGGCCTTCCCGGAGCGCGGCAGCGGCGCCACGGCGCGGATCGAGCACTGGCGGCTGGCGCAGCAGCACGGGACGCACGTCGCCCGGGCGATGCTCGGCGCCGAAGGCGCCTTCGCGGGCGCGCCGTTCTTCTGGAGCAACCAGGGCGACAAGCGCCTGGATTACGGCGGCTACGCGCCGGATTTCGAGCGGATCATCCTGCAGGGCGATCCGGCGGCGCTCGACTTCATCGCCTACTACGTCCGCGAGAACCGCGCGGTGGCCGCCTGCAGCGTCGGCCGCAACCCGGCCTTCACGGCGTTCCTGCACCTGCTGAGCGAGGGACGCGTGCCGAGCCCCGACGCGATCGAATCCGGCGCCGATCTCACGGCGCTGGCGTGACGCCACGGCCTCGCCGCGCGGCGAGGCGACGCGGGGCCGATGAAACCAGGCCCGGCGGCCCATCTTTCGGTAGACGCCGCCCGCCGTCTCGAGAGCCGGGCCCGTACGGGAGGCCCCATGAACCAGATCCTCGTCGTCGCCCTCATCTGCGCCGCCTCCGTCCAGGCCCCGGACTGCTCGCGCGAGACCGCCATCGACGTGGTCACCGGCCCGGCCCACACCCTCCAGGAATGCCTCGTCCAGGGACCGGTCCTGGCGGCCAGCGCCGGCTTCAAGGGCGAGGACGGGGCCTACGTGAAGACGCGGTGCGAGCAGAGGCGCTGAGCGGGCGCCGTCCGGCCAGCAGCTTTCGGCAGGCCGGAGGCACGATCATCGGCGATCATCAATGTCCGGACCGTCGCGCCGCGCCGCGCCGGGCCGGCCTTGACTTGGCGCGGCCTCGCGCCGGCCTGCCGGCCCCGGTATTCAACTTGAGTTCAAGACGAGCCAAACGAAATCTGCTTCGGCTCCGGAGCCCGACAGGTTAAAAGACCCGATCCAAGAAGACGCCACGCGAGCTAAAAACCATGTCCGCATCTCCCGCCATCCAGACCGAGCCGCAGGATATCGCCGCCCTCGCCAAGGCCGCCGGCGCGAGCGCCAAGGCCCTCGCGGCGGAGGCCACCCGGCGGGTCCGCACGCGGGTCCTCGGGACGGACGGGCGGATCGACGCGGCCAAGCTCGAGAGCCAGCAGCACGCCGCCCACGGGCTCGCCTGGCTCGCGACCTACGCGGAGGCGGTGAACGAGCTCGGCGGCTACGCCGAGCGCCTCCAGGCCGAGGGCCGGTTCGGCGAGACCGAGGCGCTCCTCGTCCGGATCGGCGCCGGCGAGTATCTCGACCAGCTCTTCTCCGGCATCCCGATGAGCCAGGGCGAGATGGTCCGCCTCACCGGGTCGCTCGGCCTCTCCGCCAAGGAGGTGGCGCAGTACCGCACCGACGCGGTCGAGACGCTGATCGCCGAGGGCAACACGCCGGAGAACCGCGCCGCCCTGGTGGCGCTGATGCGCGACGGCGGCGGCTCGGCGACCGTCGGCGCCTCGGGCCTCGACGAGGACATGGAGGCGATCCGCTCCGAGATGCGCCGCTTCGGCAAGGCCGAGGTGGTCGATCAGGCGCACGAGTGGCACCTGAAGAACGCCTACATCCCGATGGAGATCGTGCAGAAGATGGCCGAGCTCGGCGTCTTCGGCCTGACGATCCCCGAGGAGTACGGCGGCATGGGCCTGCCGAAGACCGCCATGTGCGTGGTCTCTGAGGAGCTGTCCCGCGCCTATATCGGCGTCGGCTCGCTCGGCACCCGCTCGGAGATCGCCGCGGAGCTGATCCTGTGCGGCGGCACCGAGGAGCAGAAGCAGCGCTTCCTGCCGAAGATCGCCTCGGGCGACATCCTTCCGACCGCCGTCTTCACCGAGCCGAACACCGGCTCCGACCTCGCGAGCCTGCGCACCCGCGCGGTGAAGGAGGGCGACGTCTGGAAGATCACCGGCAACAAGACCTGGATCACCCACCCGGTCCGCGCCGACATCATGACGGTGCTGGTGCGCACCAAGCCCGAGGAGAAGGGCCACAAGGGCCTCTCCATGCTGATCGCCGAGAAGCCGCGCGGCACGGATGAGGATCCCTTCCCGGTCCAGGGCCTGTCGGGCGGCGAGATCGAGGTGCTCGGCTACCGCGGCATGAAGGAGTACGAGCTCGCCTTCGAGGGCTTCGCGGTGCCGGGCGGCAACCTGCTCGGCGAGGTCGAGGGCAAGGGCTTCGCCCAGCTGATGCAGACCTTCGAGTCGGCCCGCATCCAGACCGCGGCGCGCGCCATCGGCGTCGCCCAGTCGGCCCTCGACGTCGGCCTGCGCTACGCCGAGGAGCGGGTCCAGTTCGGCAAGGCGCTGGTCAACTTCCCGCGGGTGGCCGACAAGCTCGCCATGATGGCGGTGGAGATCAACATCGCCCGCCAGCTCACCTACTTCTCGGCCCGCGAGAAGGACGAGGGCAAGCGCTGCGACCTGGAGGCCGGGATGGCGAAGCTGCTCGGCGCCCGCGTCGCCTGGGCGGCGGCCGACAACGCCCTCCAGATCCACGGCGGCAACGGCTTCGCGCTCGAGTACCCGGTGAGCCGGATCCTGTGCGACGCGCGCATCCTCTCGATCTTCGAGGGCGCCGCGGAGATCCAGGCCCAGGTGATCGCCCGCCGGCTGCTCGAATCCGCCTGAGAGCCCAGCTAAAACTGGGGAATAGTACGTATCATGGGATTATAAGTCGGCATATGAACCCGGCTTAAACGAAGTCCCTGCTTCCTGGCGCCCGGTGAACAACTGGGGCGGCTCGGTGAGCGCGCAGCACGACGACGGACAGACGGGCAAGAACCTCCTCCGGCACTGGCAGGATTGCCGGACGCCGGGGGCGCCGATCCCGTCCTACGAGGCCGTCGTGCTCGGGAGCCTCGGCCGCCTCGCCGACCGGGCCGCCCTGGTGACGACCCGCGACGGGCGCGCCGCCCGGATCCTCTGGGCGGGTCAGGCCTTCGGCGCCTGGCTCGCGGACGGCGTGGAGGGCTCGGCAGGCCCGCCGGTCGAGCCCTCTGCCGCCGATTCCTCGCCGGTCGAGACCCTCCCGGTCGACGCGCTCCCGATCGAGCTGCGCGAGCCCGTCGACGAGATGGTCACGTCCGCCCTCTCCTCCGGCCAACCGGCCCACGGCCGGTGCGACCGCCTCGCCGCCGGGGTCGTGACCTCGACCCGCCTCGTCGGCGTGCCCCTGGGCAACCGCTGGGGCGAGCCCTTCGTGCTGATCGGGTTCGACGGGGCGAGCGTCCGGACCGAGCTGGTCCAGGCGATGTTCACCGCCACCGACCAGGGCATCCTGGCCCTCAGCACGGTCCGGGACGCCGCGGGCCGCCCGGTCGATTTCAAGATCGTCGCCCTCAACCGCGGGGCCGAGCGCCTCCTGGAGCGCCCCGCCGCCGCCCTGCAATGGCAGCGCGTGGGCCAGCTCTTCCCGGGCACGATCACCGCGCGGACGATCGCGACGCTCGCCGCCATGGTCGAGCGGGGCGGCCGCTCCGCCTTCGAGCTGAGCCGCCCCCGGTCCGACGGCGGCACGCTCTACCTCAAGGTCGAGGCGGGCTGCGTCGGCGATCTCCTGTCGGTGACCATGACGGATGTCGGCGACATCAAGGCCCGGGAGGCCTCGTTCCGGCTCCTGTTCGAGAACAACCCGGTGCCGATGTGGGTCGTGGCCGACGCGCGCGACCGCTTCCTGGCGGTGAACGACGCGGCCGTCGCCCATTACGGCTACAGCCGCGAGCAGTTCCTGAGCCGGGCGCCGGCCGACCTCGCCGTCGCGGCCGAGGAGGCGGCCGGGCTCGGCCTGCCCACCGCCGCCGGCTCGCTCCACCGCCGCGCCGACGGCTCGGCGATCGCGGTCTCCCTGTTCCAGCGGGCGATGCCGTTCGAGGGGCGGCAGGCCGTGCTCGAGGCCGCCATCGACATGACCGAGCGGCGCCGGGCCGAGGCCCGCATCGCCCACATGGCCCACCACGACGCCCTCACCGGGCTGCCGAACCGCGTGCTGTTCCGGGACCGCCTCGGCGAGGCGATCGCCCGCCACGCCCGGGACGGCGAGGAGGCGGTGCTGCTCTGCCTCGACCTCGACAAGTTCAAGATCGTCAACGACACGCTGGGCCACCCGGTCGGCGACGCGCTCCTGCGCGAGGCGGCCGAGCGGATCGCCGGCTGCCTGCGCAAGGACGACCTCGTGGCCCGGCTCGGCGGCGACGAGTTCGCCATCCTGGTGCGCGGGATGGACCTGCCGGCGCTGGCCGACGGGCCGATCGCCCGGGTGATCGCCGAGCTCGGCCGGCCCTTCCGCCTGGAGGGCCAGGATTGCCATATCGGCACCAGCATCGGCGTCGCCTGCCTGCCCCGGGACGGCACCGATCCCGAGACGCTGATGAAGAACGCCGACCTCGCCCTGTACCGGGCGAAGGCCGAGGGCGGCAGCACCTTCCGGTGCTTCGAGCCGGAGATGGATGCCTGGGTCCAGGCGCGGCGGCGGCGCGAGAACGAGCTGCGCGAGGCCTTGGCCCGCGGCCAGTTCTCGCTGGTCTACCAGCCGCTGATGGATGCCCGCGCCGACCGGATCCTGGCCTTCGAGGCGCTGCTGCGCTGGAACCACCCGGAGCACGGCCCGGTCTCGCCGGCCGAGTTCGTGCCGCTCGCCGAGGAGACCGGCCTGATCGTGCCGATCGGCGCCTGGGTGATGCAGACCGCCTTCGCCGAGGCGGCGGCGTGGCCGGAGACGATCCGGCTCGCCGTGAACCTGTCGCCGATCCAGTTCCGCAACCGCACCCTGGTCGAGACCGTGCGCGGCGCGCTCGCCGCCACGGGGCTCGACCCGCGGCGCCTCGAGCTGGAGATCACCGAATCGGTCCTGCTCGCCGACAGCACCGCCAATCTCGCGACCCTGCACGCGTTGCGGGCCATGGGGATCCGGATCGCCATGGACGATTTCGGGACCGGCTATTCCAGCCTCAGCTACCTGCGCAGCTTCCCGTTCGACAAGATCAAGCTCGACCGCTCCTTCGTGAGCCAGGTCGGCGAGAACACCCACTGCACGGCGATCGTGCGGGCGGTGGCGAGCCTGGGCACCAGCCTCGGCATCGCCACCACCGCCGAGGGCGTCGAGACCGCCGAGCAGCTCGCGATGCTGCGGGCGGAGGGCTACGACGAGGTGCAGGGCTTCCTGTTCAGCCGGGCGGTCCCGGGCCCCGAGGCCCGCCGCCTGATCGACCGGGAGCCGGTGCCGGACGACCGGGCGGCCTGACGCCGCCCGGCCCGCACCGGTTCCGCGGGCCTACTTGGTGATCTTCACCGAGACCGGGTCGCTCGACGGGAAGGTCTCCTCCAGAGCGTCGTCCAGGCGCTCGTTCAGCTTCTCCTGCTTGTTGTCGGGGTTCTTGGCGTCGCCCGGCTTGGCGCTGCCCTGCTGGAAGCCCGGCTTGGTCTCGTTCGGCTTGTGGGTCTCGGCCATGTCGCTCGCTCGTCCGTGACGGAGGCACGCAAGGGTGCCGGTGGGCATCAACGCGACGGAGGGCGGGTGTTTCCGATCTTTCGGGGCGGCGCGTCGACCCGGCGGGTCCGGGGCCGGGTCCGGCTTCCCGCCGCGCCGTCCTTCGCGCCGTCCTTCGCCCCGTCCTTCGCCCCGTCCGACGACGGGGCGCCGGCGCGACCACGGGATCAGGCGGTCGCGAGCGGCCGCCCCTGCACGGCCTCGGCGTCGCGCCAGCCGAGCATCGCCGCCTCGGGGTAGCGCGCGGCGAGCTCGGCCCGCTCGGGGCCGTCGCCCACGAAGGCCGCCCGCACCCCCGCCCGCCGCGCCGCCTCGGCGAAGATCGGCGCGCCCTTCTCGGCGGAGATCCGCCCGACGAACAGGAAGTCGCCCGGCGGGCCCGCGCGCACCGGCGCCCGCGCCACCGCGATCGGGTTGTCGACCCGGTGGAAGGCGGTGCCGCCGGGCAGGAGCGGCCGCACCACGCTCTCCTGCAGGTCGCTGATCGTGATGACGTGGGCGAACAGCTCCGGCAGCCGGGCCAGGTGGGCGAGGCCGGCATGGCGGACCATCCGGGCCACCTTGCGCGGGTAGCTGCGCGCGTCGCACTGCGCCACGACGCAGGCGGGCGACATCGGCGTGCGGTGGCAGATCCGCTGCGCCGGGTAGGCGTAGAAGCCGCCGGTCGGGCAGACGAGGAAGAACTCGTGCATCGTGTAGAGGCAGGGCAGGCCGGATGCCCGGAGCGCCGGGCCGATCGACGGCGACAGCGCCTTGGCGAAGGCGTGGACGTGGACCAGCGTGTCGCGGGGATCGTGGGCGGCGAGCTCCGCCGCCAGGGCGCGGCGCGCCGGCCCGTTCCAGATCGCCTGGGCCGCGAAGGCGAGCTTGCTGCGCGCCGTGGTGACGTCGTCCTGCTCCAGGCAGACCACCCGGACGCCGGCCGGCTCCAGCCGCGGATCCACCGGGCCGACCGCGGCGAACAGGCTGACGCGGTTCCCGCGGGCGGCGAGCCCCAGGGCGGATTCGATGGCGACCTTGGCCTGGCCGCCGTTGATCGCGGCGTGGTCTGCGACGAGGACGACGTGCACGTCAGGAGTTCCGCCGCTGCGATCCGGGAACGAGATCTGTATCCGGCCGCGGTTGATCGCCCGTAAACCGGTCTGCCTCATCCTCCCGGCCTCCGAGACCGATCGATCCCCGGGAGCGCCACCGTGCACGTCGTGATCCTGGCCGAGTTCGCGGCCGCCACCGGCGGGGCCGAGAAGGTGGCGCTGGAATCCGCCCGCGGGCTCGCCGAGGCCGGCCTCGCCGTCACCTACATCCAGGCGATCCCGGGTCCGGTCGACCCGCTCCTCGACCATGCCGGCATCCGCCGGATCGACCTGGGCCTGCCCGACATCTGGTCCCTCGGCGCCGCGCGGGCGGCCGCCGCCGGGATCTGGCACGCGGCCGCCGCCCGGCGGCTCGCCGGTACGAGACCGGGCCGCTCACGGTCTACGAGGCGCTGGCGGCCGGCATCCCGGTCGTGGCCTCCGACCGCTCCGGCGCCGCCGAGAAGGTCCGGCACGGCCGGACCGGATTCGTGGTCGCGCCGGAGATCGGACCCCTCGCCGAGGCCTTCGCGGCGCTGCGGGACGACGCCCTGACGGCCGCGCTGGGGGCCGAGGCGGGCCGGCTCGCCCGGGCCGCGCCGCTGGGCCTGGAGGCGCACACGGCGGCGCTCCGCGCGCTCTACGCCGGGCTGGCCGAATCGGCGGCTGGTGCGATGCAGCATCCGTCCCCGCTCGCCCGTCCGCAGCGCTCCTGACGCGGAAAATGGATTGGCATGCCAGAACAATTCACGATCCGTTCACGCCCCTCTGGACAGCGAGATAGTTTTTTGCAAAGCGGGTCGCCGCCGGGATCAGCGATCTTAGCTGTCGTTGTAAATGGCGCAGCTTGAACGCAATCTGCTATCGGGCGCGATCCGCCGGGCGATGACTTCGTGAGATCATCGAACCGGAACTTTATCGGGCGTCCGGATCCGCCATCGCCCCCCGAACCTGCACTTGACTTCTTGTTGCACTGCAACATATAGAGGTGCGTCAACGCGGACGCATCCGGCGTCCCGCTCCAAGGATGATGCTGGAGACATCGATGCAGACCCCGAACTTCGAGATCCCGACCGAGATGCGCGACTTCGCCGACAAGAGCGTCGATCAGGCCCGGACCGCCGTCAGCACCATGATGGCGAACGCCGTGAAGGCCGCCGAGCAGGTCCAGGCTTCGGGCCAGACCTTCCAGTCGACCCTCAGCGCCGCGGTCGCGAAGGGGTTCGATCACGCGCAGGCCAACGCCAACGCGACCTTCGACTTCGCCCAGAAGCTGGTGCGCACGAAGGACCTCCGCGAGGCGTTCGAGCTCCAGTCCGAGTTCGTCCGCAGCCAGTTCGCCGCGCTCCAGGCCCAGGCCAAGGATTACGGCGCCCTCGCGCAGAACGCCGCCGCCCGCTGAGGCCGGCCGCCCCGATCCGCGATCGGGGTCGCGACGACCGGGATCCGATGGGCCGCTCCGGGCCTGCCGGATCCCACGCTCTGACGCCCGGGCGTCACGGGCCCGGCGCCGACACCGCCGGCGAGCCGGCCGCGCACGACCTTCCGGCCGCCGCTCCGTCAGGACGGGCCGACGCCGACAGGAGGAGATCGCGCGATGGGAAAGCCGCGTCGACCGAGGAGCCGTCCCACCGGGACGCACCAGCCGTTGCAGGCCGTGCCGGACGCGCCCGAGAGCCGGGCCGCGGCCGCCCCGAGCCCGGCGGATCGACCCGCTCCGGCGACTGACCACCCCGTCGAGGCCGCCGCGCCGCCGGCCGAGCCTGTTCGGGTCGGCGCCGAGGCGGTCGATGCGGTCATGCCCGAGGCGGCGCCCGACGGGGCGCCCCGAGCCTCGGCCGAGACCGCGCCCGACGGCGCGGTGGCCGTCCCGTCCGACCCGGTGGCCGAAGCCGCCGCGGCGTCCGCAACCGAGGCCGCCATCGACATCGCCCTCCCGCCGGCGCCGGCCGCGGGGCCNTGCGGGCGCCACGGCAGGCCGAGCAGGCACTTGTCGAGCCAGACCAGCTTCACCCGCCAGCAGGCCCCGCTCGGCCTCGGCCACGCGGTCTGGTGCGCCCGTGAGATCGTCGGCGACGAGCCGTTCGCGGTGCTGCTCCCGGACATGCTCAGCCGCGGCTGCATGCAGCAGATGCTGGCCGCCTACGATCGCCACGGCGGCAACATCATCGCCGTCGAGGAGGTGGCCCCCGAGGAGACGCATCAGTACGGCATCGTCAGCGTCGGCGAGACCTATCGACGTCGTCGAGATCGGCTCGACCATCGCCCGCTACGTGCGCGGCGAGGGCGAGGCGGCGCTCGCGCATCTCCGGGCGCTCTCGGGGGCCCGCTCGCCGGCCGACGTGATCCGCCTGCAGGTCGGCGAGGTCCAGCGGGCCGCCGACGCCTCCCTGACCTGCTGGGTCGCGGTGGTCGGGCAGGCGAGCCGGGCCGTCGCGTACCGCTGAGGTGCCGCGCCTCGGGCGGCCGGGACTTGTCGCATCGCGGCCACAAGGCCGGGCCGATCGAACCGGCGACGGCAACGCGCCGTTAACCAAGTCGGTCCCATGCCGTAACGGAGGGCACGGGAGACGACACCGGACCGATGCCGAACTGCGCGCGCCTGATCCGTTCCGCATGGCTCCGCCTCGCCGTCGCGCTCCTGCCGGCGCTGGCGACGGCGCCGGTTGCCGCGCAGAACCCAGCGCCCCCGCCGAGCGGCGAGAAGCCGGCCGTGGCCATCGGGGCCGACCTCGCGAGCCAGGCCGGCACCACGCGCCTCACCCTGACGCTGTCCCGGGCCGTGGAGGCCCGCGGCTTCGTGATGGAGCGGCCGGACCGGGCGGTGATCGACCTGCCCGAGGTCAATTTCCAGCTCGAATCGGGGAGCGGCAGCCGCCGCGACGGCCTCGTGCAATCCTTCCGCTACGGCCTGTTCGCGCCCGGCCGGTCGCGCATCGTGATCGACCTCGCGGCGCCCGCCACGGTCGGCAAGATCGAGATTGCGACGCGGCCGCGCGACGGCGCGGTGCTGCTCACGATCCCGCTGCAGCGCGCCGACCGCGACGGGTTCCGCAAGGCCGCCGCCGCCGCCGATCCCGCCCCCGCCCAGGCCCGCGCCGTCCCGCCGGAGCCCGCGGACCAGCGCCCGCTGATCATGGTCGATGCCGGCCACGGCGGCACCGATCCCGGCGCCATCGCGGTGGGCGGCGTGTTCGAGAAGGACATCGTGTTCGGCTTCGCCCAGGCGCTCGTGGCGAAGCTGGAGGCGGGCGGCCGCTACCGGGTCCGGATGACCCGGGACCGCGACGTGTTCGTGCCGCTGGCCGAGCGCGTGCGCCTCGTCCGCGACGCCAGGGCCGACCTGTTCGTGTCGATCCACGCGGACTCGATCTCGGCGGCCCCCCAGGTGAGCGGGGCCACGATCTACACCAATTCCGAGAAGGCCACGGACGCCGAATCCGCCAAGCTCGCCGAGCGCGAGAACCGGGCCGATGCCGCCGCGGGCGTCGACGCCGCCGAGGCGCCGCCGGACATCGCCGACATCCTGCAGGAGCTGACCCTGCGCGAGACCCGCGGCTTCTCGTCGGGCTTCGCCCGGACCCTGATGGGCCAGCTCGCCCCCGTGATGAAGATGAGCGCCAAGCCCCACCGGGAGGCGCGCTTCGTGGTGCTGCGCTCCCCCGACGTGCCGAGCGTGCTCGTGGAACTCGGCTACCTCTCCAGCAAGCGCGACCTGGAGATGCTGCAATCGCCGGAGTGGCGGGCCGACGTCACCGGCTCCATGGCCAGGGCGATCGACCAGTTCTTCACCAACCGCGCCACGCTCGGCCCGCCGGCCGCGACGCGCCGCGCGGCCGCCGTCGCCCCAGTTTCACCATAGATAGAGTGTCGATACGGGACGTCCGACGCCCCGTCGCACGGCCGCCGAAACCGGCATTCCGAGGGGGTCTCACGGGACCGTCCGGGGGCCGGCCGCGCAGCGCGCGGGTGCACGCGCCGGATGAGCCGATTCCGGCATACGGCCGGGCCAGCGACGAGCGGAACACCGGATGCGTCTGATCCTTCGTTTCTTCGGGATCCTGTTCAGCGCCGCCGCGGTGCTGTTCGTGGTCGGCGCGGCGGTGGGCGGTTACTTCTACTGGAAGTACAGCCAGGACCTGCCCGACCACGCCGCGCTCTCCAATTACGAGCCGCCGGTGATGACCCGCGTCCACGCGGCGGACGGCTCGCTGCTCGCCGAGTACGCCCGCGAGCGCCGGCTGTACCTGCCGATCCAGGCGATGCCGAAGATCGTGGTGGCGGCCTTCCTGTCGGCCGAGGACAAGAACTTCTACAAGCACGGCGGCATCGACCCCGAGGGGATCGTGCGCGCCTTCCTGACCAACGCCAAGTCGGGCAAGCGGCAGGGCGCCTCGACCATCACCCAGCAGGTCGCCAAGAACTTCCTGCTCTCCTCCGAGCAGACCTACGACCGCAAGATCAAGGAGGCGCTGCTGGCGCTCCGGATCGAGGCGGCCTACTCGAAGGACAAGATCCTCGAGCTCTACCTCAACGAGATCTTCCTCGGCACGATCGTCCCGGGCCGCAACCTGCACGGCGTCGCGGCCGCCGCGCTCGACTATTTCGGCAAGTCGGTCCACGAGCTGACCATCAACGAGGCGGCCTACCTCGCCGCCCTGCCGAAGGGGCCGAACAACTACCACCCCTACCGCAAGACCCAGGCGGCGCTGGACCGCCGCAACGAGATCATCCGCCTGATGGCGGAGAACGGCTACATCACCAAGGAGGAGGCGGATTCCGCCAAGAAGATGCCGCTCGGCGTCAACCCGCGCGTCGCCTTCCCGAACGCCGCCAACGCCAACTACTTCACCGAGGAGGTCCGCCGCGAGATCTCCGAGCGCTACGGCGAGAAGAAGCTCTACGAGGGCGGCCTCTCGGTGCGCACGACCCTCGACCCGAAGATGCAGGCCTGGGCCCGCAAGGCGCTGGTCGACGGCCTCGTCCGCTACGACCAGGCCCATGGCTGGCGCGGTCCGGTCACCAAGGTCGACCTGACCGGGCGCGACTGGGGCATGGCGGCGGCCGAGGTTCCGGCGCTCGGCGACGTGGCGCCCTGGCGGCTCGCCGTGGTGCTGGGCAACGGCGGCGGCGGCGTGCAGATCGGCCTGCAGCCCAAGCGCGAGGCCTCCGGCCAGGTCGGCAAGGACCGCGAGACGGGCGTGATCACGCCCGAGGGCATGCGCTGGGCCGGCCGCGCCAATCTCCAGGCCGGCGACATGGTCTATGTCGAGGCGATGGACGGCGGCCGCGGTCAGTTCCGCCTGCGCCAGAAGCCCGAGGTCTCCGGCGCCATCGTGGCCATGGACCCGAACACGGGACGCGTGCACGCGATGGTCGGCGGCTTCTCGTACGACGAGTCCGAGTTCAACCGCGCCACGCAGGCGATGCGCCAGCCCGGCTCCTCGTTCAAGCCGATCGTCTACTCGGCGGCCCTCGACAACGGCTACACGCCGGCCTCGATCATCCAGGATACCCCGATCACCATCGAGGCCGGCCCCGGCCAGGAGGCCTGGACGCCCTCGAACTACGACGGCAAGTCCGGCGGCCCGCACACCCTGCGCTACGGGATCGAGCACTCGAAGAACCTGATGACGGTCCGGCTCGCCAAGGATGTCGGCATGCCGCTCATCGCCGAGTACGCCCGCAGGTTCGGCGTCTACGACGACATGCTGCCGGTCCTGCCGATGTCGCTCGGCGCGGGCGAGACCACGGTGATGCGCATGGTCACGGCCTACTCGATGCTGGCCAACGGCGGCCGCCGCATCCGGCCGACCCTGATCGACCGGATCCAGGACCGCATCGGCGAGACGATCTACCGCCACGACAACCGCAAGTGCATCGGCTGCGACGCCGAGAAGTGGTCCGGCCAGGACGAGCCGAAGCTGGTGGACGATTCCGAGCAGGTCCTCGACCCGCTGACCGCCTACCAGATGGTCTCGATCATGGAGGGCGTGGTCCAGCGCGGCACCGCCACGATCCTGAAGCAGATCGGCAAGCCGCTCGCCGGCAAGACCGGCACGACGAACGACGCCAAGGACGCGTGGTTCGTGGGCTTCTCGCCGGACCTGGCGGTCGGCATCTATATCGGCTTCGACAAGCCGCGCTCGCTGGGCGACCGCGCCACGGGCGGCGGTCTGGCGGCGCCGATCGCGCTGGAATTCCTGAAGACGGCCCTCAAGGACAAGCCGCCGACCCCGTTCCGCGTGCCCCCGGGGATCAAGCTGATCCGCATCAACCTCGCGAGCGGCACCCGCGCCGGCTCGGGGGAGGGCGCCGGGACGATCCTGGAGGCGTTCAAGCCCGGCACCGCGCCGCCGGATTCCTACTCGGCGCCGTCCTCCTCGGGCGGCGGCCAGGCGGCCGCCCCCGCGGCGGTCGCGCCCGACCCCGACCGGGCCGCGCAGGCCGGCGGCCTGTACTGAGGCGCTCCGCCGGATCGGGCGCAGCCGCGATCGCTCTCAGCCCAGGTCGGGTCCACCCGGCCTGGGCTTTCGCGTTCCCGAGCGGGAGCGGGGTCCCCGCTCCGCGGCGGTGACTCGGCGGACGACGCAGCTCCCCGCCGGGGCCCGCGATCGGTGATCCGCTCCGGTCGCGCGCAGAAAAAAGCCGCCCCGGATGGAGCGGCTCGAGGAGTCATCAGGGAGGCATCAAAACAGAGCGGACGAACATGTCCAACTCGACATCCAGATCACTGGATGCCTGTTTATGCCTCGAAAACCTTAATGCAGAGTTAAGGCAAGTCTTGGGGCGACCAAGTCAGGCCGCCAGACTGTCGAACAGGCCGCGCCCGTCGGTCCCGCCGATCAGGTCCTCGACGAAGTTCTCCGGGTGCGGCATCATCCCGAGGACGTTCCCGGTCTCCGACAGGACGCCCGCGATGGCGTTGAGGGAGCCGTTGCGGTTCGCCTCCACGGTGACGGCGCCGGTCGCGTCGCAGTAGCGGAAGGCGACCCGGCCCTCGCCCTCGATCCGCGCCAGGGTCTCGGGATCGGCGAAGTAATTGCCTTCCCCGTGGGCGACGCAGACGTCGATGACCTGGCCCTGGCTGTAGGCGCTGGTGAAGCGGGTGTCGGTGCGCTCGACCCGGAGCGTCTGCCGGTGGCAGATGAAGCGGCGGTCGACGTTGCGCATCAACACGCCGGGCAGCAGGCCCGATTCGCACAGGATCTGGAAGCCGTTGCAGATGCCGAGCACGAGCCCGCCGCGCGCCGCGTGGGCCCGGACCGCGTCCATGGCGGCGGCCCGGCCGGCGATGGCGCCGCAGCGCAGGTAGTCGCCGTACGAGAAACCGCCGGGCAGGACGGCGAGGTCGGTGCCGGCGGGCAGCTCGTGGTCCGCGTGCCAGACCAGGCTCACCTGCGCGCCCGAGCGCCGCAGGGCCCGGACGACGTCCGATTCGCGGTTGGAGCCCGGGAAGACGACGACCGCGGCGCGCATCAGAGGATCTCGATCGCGTAGTTCTCGACGACGGTGTTGGCCAGGAGCTTCTCGCAGGCGGCCCGCAGCGTCGCCTCGGCGGCGCCGCTGTCGACCGCCGACAGCTCGATGTCGAAGACCTTGCCCTGCCGGACGCCGTCGACGCCCTCGATGCCGAGGGATCGGAGGGCGGCCTCGATCGCCTTGCCCTGCGGGTCGAGCACGCCGGTCTTCAGGCTGACGATGATACGGGCTTTCATGGATCTTCGGGTCTCACGCGTGTCCGGGACGGGAGTGTGACCTGCGACATCGTCACACAGACCGTCGCGGGTCGCTTCTAGCAGGATGGCCGCCGCACTGTCGAACACGCCGCACGCATAGGGATCATTCCGCTGTTCGATACAACTTGAGAGAAGATCCCGCGCCGGCGAACTCGTTCAGCGATGCGCGACCGGAGCCGGGCTCCGCAGCGGCTCGATGCTGGTCGCCCGCCGCCAGAGCTGGAGCATGATCCAGGCCGCGAACAGGCTGAACACGCCCATCAGGACGTGCCCGACGCGCTCGCCGAGGTCGAAGATGCCCGCGATGGCCCAGCCCGCCGCGATGGCCACGGCGAACACCTCGGTGCCGACGAGGACCATCATGCTGATGATGGTGATGGCGTTGCGCCCGTTCACGAGATCCGCCCTCGAAAAGATTTCGGGCCCCGGACGAACCGTCCGGGACCCGCGCAGCTAGCCCACAGAGGCGGGGCGATGCAACCGACCGGGCGGCCGACCCGCCGACAGGGCCGGCGCCGGCCTCAGCGCGGCGCGCGCTTGGCCAGGATCCGCTGCAGCGTCCGCCGGTGCATGTTGAGGCGCCGGGCGGTCTCGCTGACGTTGCGGCTGCACAGCTCGTAGACGCGCTGGATGTGCTCCCAGCGGACCCGGTCCGCCGACATCGGGTTCTCCGGCGGGTCGGCCCGCTCGCCCGGCTGCGCCATCAGGGTGCCGTGGATCTCGTCGGCGTCGGCGGGCTTGGCGAGGTAGTCGAAGGCGCCGAGCTTCACCGCCGTCACCGCGGTCGCGATGTTGCCGTAGCCGGTCAGGATCACGCCCCGGGCCTCGGGGCGGCGCTCCTTGAGGCGGGCGATCACGTCGAGGCCGTTGCCGTCGCCGAGGCGCATGTCGATCACCGCGAAGGCGGGGGCGCGCGCCTCGACGGCGGAGACGCCGTCCGCGACGCTGTCGGCCACCTGCACGTGGTAGCCGCGGCTCTCCATCGCGCGGGCGAGGCGGGTCTGGAAGGGCTTGTCGTCGTCGACGATCAGCAGGCTGCGGTCGGAGAAGGCGGCCAGCGGATCGGCATCGTTGATCACGGCGGGGTCTGTCGCCGCCGAGGTCCCGGGCTGCGTGAGCATCCGGCAATCCTTTCGGGTTCTTGTCGTCGGGTTCTTGGTCTGTCCCTCATATAGGTACGGCATCGCGCGGTGGCAGGGGGGCGCGGATACTGAGTTCGGGAGAATGTCGCGGCGCGGCGCCGCGCTCGAAGATGTGGCGGGCCCAGGAGACCCGCACGATCGCCCCGTGGGCGTCCGGCGCCGCGACGTTCATCAGGGCGAGCTGCGCGCCCGAGCGCTCGATCAGGGTCTTGGCGATGAACAGCCCGAGGCCGAGCCCGGCCCCCACGGTCCCGCCGGATTGCGGCCGGTCGTGGCTGCGGGTGGTGACGTAGGGCTCGCCCGCCCGCAGCAGCACCTCGCTGGAGAAGCCGGGCCCGTCGTCGCGGATCTCGATCCAGACCCGGTCGGGGGTCCAGCGCCCCTCCACGGTGACGCCGGCCTCGGCGAAGTCGACGGCGTTGTCGAGGATGTTGGCCAGCCCGAACATGACGCCCGGGTTGCGCCGGCAGGCCGGCTCCGGCCCCTCGCCGGAGCTGGTGACGTCGAGGGCGGCGCCGAGCGCCCGCTGCGGCGCCACCAGCTCCTCCACGAGGTGGCTGAACGTCACCGTCTCCAGGAAGCCGGCCCCGGCACCGTCCCCGTCGAGGGAGGTCAGTTTGCCGAGGATGCCGCGGCAGCGGTCGACCTGCTCGCGCAGGAGGTTCAGATCCTCCGCGACCGCCGGGGAGGCGGTGGGCCCGAGCTGGCGGATCAGCTCCTTGGTCACCACCATGATCGTGCCCAGCGGCGTGCCCAATTCGTGGGCAGCCGCCGCCGCGAGCCCGTCGAGCTGCGACAGGTGCTGCTCGCGGGCGAGCACCAGCTCGGTGGCGGCGAGCGCCTGGGCGAGGAGCCGGGTCTCCTCGGCCACCCGCCACGCGTAGACGCCCGTAAAGGCGGTGCCGAGCAGGATCGCGGTCCAGACGCCGGAGACGTACAGGAACGGCAGCTCGATCCGCCCGTCCGCGAACCAGGGCAGGGGCCGGTGCACCAGGGCGAGCAGGGTGGCGAGGCCCACCGCCAGGAGGCCCAGCGCCAGCGTCCGCTCCGGCGGCAGGGCGGTGGCGGAGATCAGCACGGGGGCGAGGAACAGCAGCGAGAACGGGTTCTGGAGCCCGCCCGTGAGGAACAGCAGGGCGGCGAGCTGCACGATGTCGAAGGCGAGCAGCAGCGCCGCGGAATCGTCGCTGAGCCGGTAGCTCGCGGGGAAGCGGATCCGCAGGGCGAGGTTCAGCCAGGACGAGGTGGCGATCACCAGGAAGCACCAGCCGAAGGGCAGGGGCAGGCCGAGGCCGAACTGCGCGCCCACCACCGCCGCGCTCTGGCCCGTGATGGCGAGCCAGCGCAGGCGGACGAAGGTGTCGAGCCGCAGGTGTCGGGCGTCGCGACCGAGGCCGCTGAGATCGGTATCGGGCATAGGATGTTTCGGTGCGTCGCCGGCCGGGCCTCGCCGGCGCGGCGTCCCGCGGCTTCCCTTCGCATGACACGGTGCTGGGAATCCTGGCACGCCGACCCGGACACGTCGTCGCTGGCGGAGGGTCGCGGGCGAGCGTGGTCACAGGCAAGTCGCCGCAGCTCCGGGATGTTCCACCCGCGTTCAGGGTGGAGCATTATCCTACCGATTCGGGTTGCAAGGGGTAGGAGCCGCGCGGCTCGATGCCCGCGGCCGGACCGAGACCGCGAGGTGACGATGCTGCTGGCCTACTCGATGTACGAGGGCGCCCGCGCCCTGATGGCGCCCGCCCGCGTCGCCGCCGACCTCACCCGCTACGGGCTGCAGATGCCGGGCAATCCCCTGGCCTACGGACCCTACGCCCGCGCGGTCAGCGCCGGCTGCGAGATGTTCGAGCGCGTCACCCGCCAGTACGGCAAGCCCGCCTTCGGCTTCACCGAGACGGTGGTGGACGGCACGGCGGTTCCGGTCACCGAGCGGGTGGTCTGGGAGCGGCCGTTCTGCCGCCTGATCGCCTTCGACCGCGCGTTCCAGGCGGCCCCCGCCGAGCCGCAGCCCAAGCTGCTGATCGTCGCGCCGATGTCGGGGCACTACGCCACGCTGCTGCGCGGCACCGTCGAGGCGATGCTGCCGAACCACCGGGTGTATATCACCGACTGGACCGACGCCCGGATGGTGCCGCTCTTCGCGGGCCAGTTCGATCTGGACGACTACGTCGACTACCTGCAGGAGATGTTCGCGGTCCTGGGGCCGGACCTGCACGTCATGGCGGTCTGCCAGCCGGCCGTGCCGGTGATCGCCGCGGTGGCGCTGATGGAGGCGGCCGACGAGCCGGCGGTGCCGACCTCCATGACCCTGATGGGCGGCCCGATCGACACCCGCCGCTCGCCCACCGCGGTGAACTGCCTCGCGCAGGAGCGCGGTCAGAAGTGGTTCGAGCGCAACACGATCAGCCTCGTGCCGCCGATCTACCCGGGCGCGTGGCGCCGGGTCTATCCGGGCTTCCTGCAGCTGTCGGGCTTCATGGCGATGAATCTCGACCGGCACGTCACCGCCCATTCGGACATGTTCGACCACCTGGTGACGGGCGACGGCGATTCGGCCGAGAAGCACCGCGAGTTCTACGACGAGTACCTCGCCGTGATGGACCTGACGGCCGAGTACTACCTCCAGACCGTGCAGACCGTGTTCGTCGACCACGCCCTGCCGACGGGGCAGATGAAGCACCGCGGCACGCCGGTCGATCTCGGCGCCATCCGCCGCTGCGCGATCCTCGCGGTCGAGGGCGAGAACGACGACATCTCCGGCGTCGGCCAGACCAAGGCGGCCCTCGACCTGACGCCGAACCTGCCCGAGGCGCGCAAGGCCTACCACCTCCAGGCCGGCGTCGGCCATTACGGCGTGTTCAACGGCTCGCGCTACCGGGCGGTGATCGCGCCGCGGATCGCGGCCTTCATCCGCGCCATGCAGGCGGTGCCGGGCGCGCGGGGCGGCCACCTGCGGCAGGTGGGCTGAGCCCGGACCCGGCGCGACGCGCCCCCGCTCCCGTGCGGGGGCGGGGCGAGGGCGGGGACGGCGCGCGATCGGGCTGCCCCATCTGCTGGCGGGATCGCGCCGGCATCTCGCCCGCGCCCCGTGCGCGACACGCCTGCGCGTCTCTGCGCGTCCCGTCCCCGTCCTTCCGGGGCGCCGCGGGCGGGCCGGAAATCCGGGACCGCCTTCGGTGCGGGATCTTCGCGCCTCGGCGGCTCCGGATCCCAAGCCCCGCGCGGCGGTCCCGCGATGGCGGGCGTTCGCGAGACCGCGCGCCGTGGCCGCAAAATCCCCCGCGGATCCTGAATACATAACGCAGTGACGGCCGGGCTGGCGCGGGGCTTGCGAGACGCGCCCCGTGAGTCCGAGCCGCGCCACCGCAGCCCCCGTTCGCGCCGACGTCGCCCCGAGGCCGGCGGCGGCGCGGGCGCTTGCCCGGACCCCGTTGTCACGCCGGGCCATTGCGCCCGTGCATCAGAACCGTTCAAACTCGCCCGCAAGGTGCGGGCCGGCGACCGATGCTTGAGATCCGCACCGCCAGGGAGAAGACGATGGACCGCAGGACCTTTCTCAAGGGTTCGGCCGCGCTCGGTTTGGCCGCGCCGCAACTCGCGCGACCGGCCCTCGCGCAGGGCGGCAAGGTCCTGCGCTTCGTGCCGCAGGCGAACCTCGCCAATTTCGACCCGATCTGGGGGACCCAGTACGTGGTGCGCAACGCCGGCACCCTCGTCTGGGACATGCTCTACGGCGTCGACGCGCAGCTGAAGCCGCAGCGCCAGATGGTCGAGTCCGAGGAGGTCTCGGGCGACAAGCTGACCTGGACGTTCCGGCTGCGCCCCGGCCTCAAGTGGCACGACGGCGAGCCGGTCCTGGCCAAGGACGTGGTGGCGAGCCTCACCCGCTGGATGGCCCGGGACCCGATCGGCCTGATGATCCGGGGCATCCAGGACGACCTCGCGGCGACCGACGACAAGACCTTCCGGTGGCGCCTGAAGAAGCCGTTCCCGAAGCTCCTCTACGCGCTCGGCAAGACCAACGCGCCGATGGCCCTGATGATGCCGGAGCGGATCGCCAAGACCGACCCGTTCACGCAGATCAACGAGTATGTCGGCTCGGGCCCGATGAAGTTCGTCCGCAACGAGTGGGTGCCGGGCGCCCGGGCGGTGTTCGAGACCTTCACCGACTACAAGCCCCGCGACGAGCCGAATTCCTGGCTCGCGGGCGGCAAGCGCATGCTGGTCGACCGGGTCGAGTGGGTGATCATGCCGGACGCCGCCACCGCCTCGGCGGCCCTGCAGAACGGCGAGGTCGACTGGTGGGAGAACCCGATCTCCGACCTCGTGCCGCTGCTCCGCAAGAACAGCAACCTCAACGTCGATATCGCCGACCCGCTGGGCAATGTCGGGTCGTTCCGGATGAACCACCTGCACCCGCCCTTCGACAACCCGAAGATCCGCCAGGCCGTCATGACCGCGATGAGCCAGGAGGATTACATGCGCTCGATCGTCGGCGACGACGACAGCCTGTGGAAGAAGCTGCCGGGCTTCTTCACGCCGGGGACGCCGCTCTACAGCGAGGCGGGCGGCGGCAATGTCGGCAAGGGCGACATCAAGCTCGGGCAGAAGCTGCTCAAGGAGGCCGGCTACAAGGGCGAGCCGGTGGTCTGCGTCGTGGCGCAGGACCAGGGGATCACCAAGGCGCAGGGCGACATCACCGCCGACCTGCTGAAGCAGATGGGCTTCAACGTCGACTTCGTCGCCACCGACTGGGGCACCACCGGCACCCGCCGGGCCTCCAAGGCGCCGCCGAGCCAGGGCGGCTGGAACATGTTCCACACCTGGCACGCGGGCGCCGACTGCATCAACCCGGCGGGCTACCCGGCGGTGCGGGCGAGCGGCGAGAAGGCGTGGTTCGGCTGGCCGGACATCCCCCCGGTGGAGGCGGCCATCGCCGAGTGGTTCGACGCCGCCGACCCGGCCGCCGAGAAGGCCGCCATCGACAAGGTCAACGCTGCCGCCGTCGAGGGCGTGGTCTACGTCCCGACCGGATTCTTCCTCGGCTACCAGGCGTGGCGGAAGAACGTCTCGGGCATCGTGAAGGGGCCGATCCCCTTCACCTGGGGCGTGTCGAAGGCTTAGGACCGGAGGCGCCCCATGCTCGGCTATATCGGCAGGCGCATCCTCGCCACCATCCCGGTCATGGCGGTGGTCGGGCTGTTCGTCTTCAGCCTCCTCTACTTCGCCCCGGGCGATCCGGCGGCGATCATCGCGGGCGACCAGGCGACCCCAGACGACGTGGCCCGCATCCGCGCGACGCTCGGCCTCGACCGGCCGTTCCTGGTGCGGTTCTGGGAATGGTCGTGGCAGATCCTCCACGGCGATCTCGGCACCTCGATCTTCACCAACCTGCCGGTCACCACCATGATCGGCCAGCGGGTGCAGCCCACCGTGTCGCTGATGCTCGTCACCCTGGTCTTCGCCATCGTGGTGGCGGTGCCGCTCGGCGTCGTCGCCGCCTGGAAGGCCGGCAGCCTGATCGACCGCCTCGTGATGGGGCTCGCCGTGACGGGCTTCTCGGTGCCGGTCTTCGTGGTCGGCTACGTGCTCGCCTACGTCTTCGCCCTCGAGCTCGGCTGGCTGCCGGTCCAGGGCTACACGCCGATCGAGCAGGGCCTGTGGCCCTGGCTGTCCAACCTGATCCTGCCGGCGGTGACGCTGGGCCTCGTCTACATCGCGCTGATCGCCCGGGTGACCCGCGCGACCATGCTCGACGTGCTCCAGCAGGATTACGTGCGCACCGCCCGGGCCAAGGGGCTGGCGCAGGGGCCGGTCCTGTTCGTCCACGCCCTCAAGAACGCCGCGGTGCCGATCGTCACCGTGATCGGCATCGGCATCGCGTTGCTGATCGGCGGCGCGGTGGTGACCGAGACGGTCTTCGCGATTCCCGGCCTCGGGCGCCTCACCGTCGACGCGATCCTGCGCCGCGACTACCCGGTCATCCAGGGCGTCGTGCTGCTGTTCAGCTTCGTCTACGTGCTCGTGAACCTCGCTATCGACCTCTTCTACACCGTGCTCGACCCGAGGATCCGCTATTGACCGCGACCGTCGCGCCCTTCCCCAGCAGCGCCCCGCAGGCGGGCACCCCGCCCGAGGGGACCGCCCCCAAGGCGCCCCCGCCGCCGGGCCTCGCCGTCGCGGCGCCGCTGCCGGACGTCATCCCGGCCCGCAAGCGCCGGGGCCGGGTCTGGACCTATGTCCGCCGCAACCCGACCATCGTGGTCGGCGGCGTGCTGCTCCTCGTCGTCTTCCTGATGGCGGTGCTGGCGCCGTGGCTCGGCACCGTCGACCCGACCGCCCTGGCGCCGGCCAAGCGCACCCGGGCGCCGTCGGCGCAGTACTGGTTCGGCACCGACATGCTCGGCCGCGACGTCTACTCGCGGGTGGTCTACGGCGCCCGGGTCTCGCTGCTGGTCGGCTTCTCGGTGGCGTTCCTCGCCTCGGTCGCCGGGCTCGCGGTCGGCCTCGTCTCCGGCATGGTGCGCTGGCTCGACGGGATCGTCATGCGGGTCGTCGACGGCATGATGTCGATCCCGCCGATCCTGCTCGCGGTCGCGCTGATGGCGCTCACCCGCGGCTCGGTCCAGAACGTGATCATCGCGATCACCATCGCGGAGATTCCCCGCGTCGCCCGCCTCGTGCGCGGCGTGGTGCTCTCCTTGCGCGAGCAGCCCTACGTCGAGGCGGCGGTGACCACGGGCACCCGGATGCCGGCGATCATCTGGCGCCACATCCTGCCCAACACGCTGGCGCCCATGACCGTGCAGGCGACCTATATCTGCGCCTCCGCGATGATCACCGAGGCGATCCTGTCGTTCATCGGCGCGGGCGTGCCGCCCTCGACGCCCTCCTGGGGCAACATCATGGCCGAGGGCCGGGCGCTCTGGCAGGTGAAGTTCTACATCATCCTGTTCCCGGCCATCTTCCTCTCGATGACGGTGCTCGCCGTGAACCTCGTCGGCGACGGCCTGCGCGACGCCCTCGACCCCCGCATGGCGAAAGACGTCTGATGAGGACCGGCAGCATGAGCGGCACCCCCCTCCTGTCGATCGAGAACCTGCAGGTCCATTTCCGCACCCCCGACGGGGTGAACCGGGCGGTGGACGGGGTCTCGTTCGCGATCCAGTCGGGCGAGACCCTGGCGATCGTGGGCGAGTCCGGCTGCGGCAAGTCGGTGACCTCGATGTCGATCCTGCGGCTCCTGCCCGAGCCGCCGGCCCGCATCGCCGGCGCGATCAAGTTCGAGGGAAAAAACCTCCTCGACCTGCCGAACAGCGCCATGCGCAAGATCCGCGGCAACGACATCAGCGTGATCTTCCAGGAGCCGATGACCTCGCTGAACCCGGTGCTGACGGTCGGCCGCCAGATCGGCGAGACCCTGCGGCTGCACCAGGGGCTCGGCCGGCGCGAGGCCGAGGAGCGGGCCGTGGAGATGCTGACGCTGGTCGGCATCCCCGAGCCGCGGCGCCGGGTGCGGGAATACCCGCACCAGCTCTCCGGCGGCATGCGCCAGCGGGTGATGATCGCCATCGCGCTCGCCTGCTCGCCCAAGCTCCTGATCGCCGACGAGCCGACCACGGCGCTGGACGTGACCATCCAGGCCCAGATCCTCGACCTGATGCGCGACCTGAAGGCCCGGGTCGGCGCCGCGATCATGCTGATCACCCACGATCTCGGCGTCGTGGCCGAGGTCGCCGACCGGGTGGTGGTGATGTATGCCGGCCGCAAGGTCGAGGAGGCGCCGGTCCGCGAGCTGTTCCGGTCGCCGCGCCACCCCTACACCCGCGGCCTGATGGGGGCGGTGCCGAAGCTCGGCGCCGTCGAGCACGGCGCCGACGCGCGGCTCGCCGAGATCCCCGGCATGGTCCCGAGCCTGAAGGGCCGGATCGAGGGCTGCGTCTTCGCCGGGCGCTGCCCGGACGTCACCGACCTGTGCCGCGCCTACGCGCCGGCCCTGGAGCCGAAGGCGCCGGGCCACCTCGCCGCCTGCCACTACGCGCCGAAGGACGCCCTCGCGGCATGAGCGCCACGCCCGCACCCGCCGCCCGCACCCTGCTGGAGGTCAACGACCTCAAGAAGCACTTCGCCCTCGGCGGCGGCCTGTTCGGCCAGTCCAAGCGCGTGCTCAAGGCGGTGGACGGCCTGTCCTTCACGGTGGCCCGGGGCGAGACCCTCTCGCTCGTCGGCGAGTCCGGCTGCGGCAAGTCCACCGTCGCCAAGGCGCTGATGCGCCTCTACGCGCCCACCGCCGGCCAGGTGGTGCTCGACGGGCGCCGCATCGACGACCTCTCGGCCGGGGCGCTCCGTCCCCTGCGGCGCCACATCCAGATGGTGTTCCAGGACCCGTTCTCGTCGCTCAACCCGCGGATGCGGGTGCGGGCGATCCTGGCCGAGCCGATCCGCAATTTCGGGCTGGCCCGCAACGGCGCCGACCTCGAGGCGCGCCTCGCCAGCCTGATGGAGCGGGTCGGCCTGCCGCGCGAGGCGCTCGGGCGCTTCCCGCACGAGTTCTCGGGCGGGCAGCGCCAGCGCATCGGCATCGCCCGGGCGCTCGCCGCCGAGCCGGACCTGATCATCTGCGACGAGGCGGTCTCGGCCCTCGACGTCTCGGTGAAGGCGCAGATCGTCAACCTGCTGCGCGACCTGCAGCGCGAACTCGACCTCGCGATGCTGTTCATCTCGCACGACCTCGCCATCGTCGAGCACATGACCCACCGGGTGGCGGTGATGTATCTCGGCAAGATCGTCGAGATCGGGCCGCGCCGCGATCTCTTTCTCGCGCCCAAGCACCCCTACACCCAGGCGCTGCTCTCGGCGGTGCCGATCCCCGAGCCCGGGGCCGGGCGCACCCGCATCGTGCTCAAGGGCGACGTGCCGAGCCCGATCAACCCGCCGTCGGGCTGCCGCTTCCACACCCGCTGCCCGCACGCCTTCGACCGCTGCCGGACCGAGGTGCCGGGCCTCGACGCGGTCGGCGCCGGCCACTTCGCCGCCTGCCACCTCAACGACACGGCCGTGCCCGCCCGGGCGGCCTGACGGGTCGGATTCCCGCGAACCACATCCGGAGTCTCTCGTGCAGCACGACCTCATCCTGAAGGGCGCGCGGGTCATCGACCCGTCCCAGGACCACGACGGGATCTGCGACGTCGCCTTCGCGGACGGCCGCGTCTCGGGCTTCGGCCGCGACCTGCCGGCCGGCCCCGCCACGCAGGTCCGCGACATGGAAGGCGCCATCGTCACGCCGGGCCTGATCGACCTGCACACCCACGTCTACTGGGGCGGCACCTCGCTCGGCATCGACGCCGACGATTTCTGCCGGACCTCGGGGGTGACCACCTCGGTCGATACCGGCAGCGCCGGGCCCGGCAATTTCGCCGGCTTCCGCAGCCACGTGATCGAGCGGTCGCAGGCGCGGATCCTCGCCTACCTGCACGTCTCCTTCGCGGGCATCTTCGGCTTCTCGAAGACCATCATGGTCGGCGAGAGCGAGGACCCGCGGCTCATGGCGCCCCGGGAGGCGGTCGAGGTCGCCGACGCCAACCGGGACGTGATCGTCGGCATCAAGGTCCGGGTCGGGCGCCACGCCTCGGGCGACCAGGGCACCGCGCCGCTCGACATCGCCCTGCAGGTCGCGGAGGAGACAGGCCTGCCGCTGATGGCCCATATCGACGAGCCGCCGCCGAGCTACGAGCAGGTGCTGGCCATGCTGAGGCCCGGCGACGTGCTGACCCACGCGTTCCGGCCGTTCCCGAACTCGCCCATCACGGCCCAGGGCGCCGTGAAGCCGGCGCTCCGCGAGGCGCGGGCGCGGGGCGTGCTGTTCGACATCGGCCACGGCAAAGGCTCCTTCGCCTTCAGGACCGCGCGGGCCATGCTGGCGGGCGGCTTCCTGCCCGACACGATCTCGTCGGACGTGCACCAGCTCTGCATCGAGGGGCCGGCCTTCGACCAGGTCACCACCATGTCGAAGATGCTCTGCCTCGGCATGAGCCTCACCGACGTGATCGCCGCCTCCACGGTGAACGCCGCCGTGGCGCTGAAGCGGATGGAGTACGGGACCCTGAAGGTCGGGGCGCTCGGCGACGCCACCGTGCTGGCGGTGCGGGACGGCGCGTTCGACTACGTCGACACCCGGGGCGAGCACATGACGGGCGCCCAGCGGATCACCGCCGAGGGCGTGGTGCTGAAGGGCCGGTGGTGGCACCCGGCCTGACCGGTCGGGCCTGACGATCGGGACGAAGATCCCATCGCATACAAAATATCGACCTTTACAGCCTCTTCCGCGGGCCGATACACTTTCCCGTGAGGGGCGGACCATCTCCGGCCCTCAGCGAAACGCGGTTCAAACCGCGGCGCCAGGGAGGATGGATGGACACGGGTCAGCCTCTGCTGGAGGTCGACGGCGTCACGCTCCGCTACAAGACGCCCGAGCACCTCGTCACGGCCACCTACCGGGTGAGCTTCCGGGTCTGGCCCGGGGACCGCTTCGTCCTGCTCGGGCCGTCCGGATGCGGGAAGTCGACCCTGCTCAAGGCGGTGGGCGGCTACATGGCGCCGACCGAGGGCGAGATCCGCCTGAAGGGGCGCCCGGTCACCGAGCCCGGCCCCGACCGGATGATGGTGTTCCAGGAATTCGACCAGCTCCTGCCGTGGAAGACGGTCCGGCAGAACGTGGTCTTCGCCCTCGAGGCCTCGGGCCGGCTGAGAGGCCGCGAGGCCCTGGACCGGGCCAACCTCTACATCGACAAGGTCAACCTCACGAAATTCGCCGACAGCTACCCCCACACCCTGTCGGGCGGCATGAAGCAGCGCGTCGCCATCGCCCGCGGCATGGCGATGGAGCCCGATATCCTGCTGATGGACGAGCCCTTCGCGGCGCTCGACGCGCTGACCCGGCGGCGCATGCAGGACGAGCTGCTGGCCCTGTGGGAGGGCACGCGCTTCACCGTGCTGTTCGTCACCCACTCGATCCCCGAGGCGATCAAGGTCGGCTCGCGCATCCTGCTGCTCTCGCCCCATCCCGGCGAGGTGAAGGCCGAGCTCAACAGCGCCGCGTCGCCGGAGGCGGCGCTGCAGCTCGAGGGCCGGATCCAGCACATGCTGTTCTCGGAAGAGATCCAGGAGGCGGAGAATGTCTAGCGCGCAAGCCCTGAGCGGCGCCCCGCTGGCCGGGACGGGCGCGGCGCCGCGCCTCGCGCCCCTGCCGCCGTCCGGCCGGCCCGAGATCGTGCGCGAGACCGGCCACGCCCACGGCGCCGCGGTGGTCGAGAAGCCGCTGTCGGTCGCCGAGCGCCTCTACAACCAGGCCTGGCTGCGCAAGATCGTGATCCTCGTGCTCCTCGCCGGGATCTGGGAGGCCTACGGGCGCTACCTCGACAACGACCTCCTGTTCCCGACCTTCTCGGCGACCGTGGAGGCCTTCTTCCGGGGCGTCGCGGACGGCACGCTGCCGGCCCGGGCCTGGAGCTCGCTGAAGGTGCTGCTCATGGGTTACGCCGCCGGCGTCGCCCTGGCGACCGTGCTGACCGGCGTCGCCATCGCGTCGCGGATCGGGACCGACCTGCTCGAGACGCTGACGTCGATGTTCAACCCGCTGCCGGCGATCGCGCTGCTGCCCCTGGCGCTGATCTGGTTCGGCCTGGGCAACGGCAGCCTGATCTTCGTGCTGGTCCACTCGGTGACCTGGGCGATCGCGCTGAACACCCATTCGGGCTTCCTGTCGGTGAGCCGGACGCTGAAGATGGTCGGACGCAATTACGGGCTGTCGGGCCCGCGGCTGATCGGCAAGATCCTGATCCCGGCGGCGTTTCCCTCGATCCTCACCGGCCTGAAGGTCGGCTGGGCCTTCGCGTGGCGCACCCTGATCGCCGCCGAGCTGGTCTTCGGGGTGTCGTCCGGGGCGGGCGGCCTCGGCTGGTTCATCTTCGAGAACAAGAACATGCTCGACATCCCGAACGTGTTCGCCGGGCTGCTCACCGTGATCCTGATCGGTCTCGTGGTCGAGAACCTGATCTTCCAGACGATCGAGCGGCGCACCGTCCAGCGCTGGGGCATGCAGGCCTGAGCGGGCCGGGGCGTAGCACCGGACCCGTCGCCGCCGGGGGGCGGCACGGGTTCCGGCAGCACCCCGCCCGCCGCCGTTTCCGCCGTCCGGTCAGATGTTCCTTCTCGCATTCCGCTTGAATAGAGATTGAACTTCTCTGTTGCGCGGGTGCGGCGAACGTTTTCTTCCTATAGGCTCCGCCGGCGACCCCGGAGCCCCGTCTCGTGAGCCCTGAAGCCTCGTCCAAGACAGCCCCGACACCGACGCTCCCCGACCGGGGCGGCCGGTCGGGCACGGCCGCCTCGGTCCTGCCGGGAATCGGCCTGTGCGCGGCCATCACCGCGGTGGCGATGGCCGCGCAGGCGGTGGAGGAGCGTCTCGCCGGCCACCCCTATATCGAGGCCCTGGTCCTGGCGATCCTGATCGGCATCGCGGTGCGGACCGCCTGGACGCCCCCGGCGCAGTTCCGCACCGGCATCGCGTTCTCGGCCAAGCAGCTCCTCGAGGTCGCCGTGGTGCTGCTCGGCGCCTCCCTGAGCCTCGGGGCGATCCTCGCCTCCGGCCCGGCGCTGCTGGCCGGCATCGTCGGGACCGTGGTGCTCGGCATCGCCGCCAGCGTGGCGATCTGCCGGGCGCTCGGGCTGCCGGCCCGGATGGCGATCCTGGTGGCCTGCGGCAACGCCATCTGCGGCAACTCGGCCATCGCCGCCGTGGCGCCCGTGATCGGCGCGGAGCCGAAGGACATCGCCGCCGCCATCGCGTTCACCGCCGTCCTCGGCGTGCTGATGGTGCTCGGGCTGCCGCTGTTCGTGCCCCTCGCCGGCATGACCGACAACCAGTACGGGGTGCTGGCCGGGCTCACCGTCTACGCGGTGCCGCAGGTGCTCGCCGCGACCGTGCCGGTGAGCCTGCTGTCGACCCAGGTCGGCACCCTGGTCAAGCTGGTGCGCGTGCTGATGCTCGGCCCCGTCGTGGTGGTGTTCTCGCTGATCGCCCCGCGTCTGCCGCAGGCAGCTGGGGCGCCGCCGGCGCCGTCCCGCCCGGGCTTCACCAAGCTGGTGCCCTGGTTCATCCTCGGCTTCCTGGCGCTGGCCACCCTGCGCTCCCTGGGCCTCGTCCCGGACGGCGCGGTGAGGCCGCTGACCCAGCTCGCCGGCGTGCTCACGGTCCTGTCGATGGCCGCCCTCGGCCTCGGGGTCGACGTCCGGGTCCTCGCCCGCGTCGGCGGCCGGGTCACCCTGGCGGTCACCGCCTCCCTGGCGGTCCTGATCGCCCTCAGCCTCGCGCTGATCCGCGCCCTCGGGATCGGGTGACGCCGCGCGGTATTTCCCGCCGCGCCGACTTTCGGCCCCTGTAACCGGCATCCAATTGGCACCTTTGTGCAGGTGACCGGAGCGTTTCGCGCCGGCGATCCGGCCCGCTCGCACCGAAAAGCGCTTTGGGTGACCGATCAGCTGTCAAGACCGTCTTGACACATACGCGGTTTTTGCTTTGGAACCGCAGGCATCGTCGTCGAAAGCCTTGTGTGGACTCGCGCAGTGCCTGAAAAGAATCCCGAGAACAGCCTCAGGTTGGTCACGCTGGCGGGCGAGATCGTCGCCGCCTACGTCTCGAACAATTCCGTTCCGCCGACGGCCCTGCCCGAGTTGATGGCGAGCGTGCACGCGGCCCTGGCGGCCCTCGACGGGCAGCCGCCGGCCGCGGCCGCCGAGCCGGCCGTGGAGCGGCCGACGCCGGCCCAGATCCGCAAGTCGGTCCAGGAGGACGGGATCGTCAGCTTCATCGACGGCCGGACCTACAAGACCCTGAAGCGCCATCTCACCGCCCACGGCCTGACGCCGGAGCGGTACCGCGAGCGCTACGGCCTGCCGGACGATTACCCGATGACCGCGCCGGGCTACGCCGCGCAGCGCTCCGCCCTCGCGAAGGCGATCGGCCTCGGCGTGCCCGGCGGGCGCGTCGATCAGCGCAGGACGGGCACCGGCGGCTGATCGNGGGGCCGGGCGGGGCGGGGCCTCGCTCCTGCGCCCCGGGAACGCCACCACCTGCGCCGGGCCCGGGTCGGGCCGGCCGGATTCGGCGCGGCCCGGACGGCCGAACGTGTCGGCCCAGCTCAGCTTGATCACGCGGTTGTCCGCGGCGGCGGGCGCGGTGTCCTCCGCGGCGGGGCGCGGTGCCTTGCGGCCGGCGGCGCCGATCCAGCGCACGATCCGGTGTTCGCGTCCGCGGCGCAGCACCGGCGGCAGGTCCGCCTCGCTGCGCTTGCGGTTCGGCCGGATGCCGTCGGTCTTGTCTGAGATCGACACGCTCGATAACCCTGTCCCCGTGCGAGGTACGAGCGGGGACGGATAGCCGGTGCAGCCGTGGATCCGCCGGGGTGCTCCACCCTCGACAACGGCGCTATCCTACTGACCTTGCAGGATCCGGACAGGGCGATCCCGTCCAAAAAACTTGTCTCTGCGTCCCAGACTGGCCCGCCCGGGGCGGAAGGCTCATGAGGCGTGCGCCCCCGGCACCGCGGCGAGCAGGCTGCGGGTGTAGGCGTGCTCCGGCGCGGCGAACAGGTCCGCGGTGCCCCGCATCTCCACGACGGCGCCGCGGTGCATCACGGCGATCCGGTCGCAGATCGTGGCGGCCACCCGCAGGTCGTGGGTGATGAACAGCATCGCCAGGGACAGGCGCTGCTTCAGGTCCTCCAGCAGGTCCAGCACCTGCCGCTGGACCGAGACGTCCAGCGCCGAGACCGCCTCGTCGGCGACCAGCACGTCCGGCTCCATGGCCAGCGCCCGGGCGATGCCGATGCGCTGGCGCTGGCCCCCCGAGAAGGCGTTGGGGTAGCGGGCGGCGGCCTTGGGATCGAGGCCGACGAGGTCGAGGAGGCTGCGCGCCCGCGCGCGCGCCTCGGCGGCCGGGACCCCGTGGGCGATCGGGCCCGCCGTGATGATCTGCTCCACGGTGCGCCGCGGGTTCAGCGACGCGAACGGGTCCTGGAAGATCATCTGGATGCGGCTGCGCTTGTCGCGCAGCTCGGCCTTCCCGAGGGCCGTGTAGTCGAGGTCGCCCAGCCGGACCGTGCCGCCGTCGGGCTCGATCAGGCGGATCGCCAGCCGCGCCGTGGTCGACTTGCCGGAGCCGGATTCGCCCACGATCCCCAGGGTCTCGCCGCGGCGCACGTCGAACGAGACGTCCTTGACCGCCGCCACGACCCGCGGCTTGCCGAACAGGCCGGAGCGCCCGGAATAGGTCTTCGACAGCCGGCTCACCGACAGCGCGACAGGGGCGGCCGCCAGGGGCGGGCGCGGCGGCGGCGTCAGGCTCGGGACGGCGGCGAGCAGCGCCCGGGTGTAGGGCGCCTGCGGGTTCCGCAGCACCGCCTCGGCCGTGCCGGATTCCACGAGCCGCCCGCGCTGGAGCACCGCCACGTGGTCGGCGATCTCCGCCACCACGCCGAAATCGTGGGTGATGAACAGGACGCTCATCCCGCGCTTCCGCTGCAGGTCGCGGATCAGCCGGAGGATCTGGGCCTGAGTGGTGACGTCGAGGGCCGTGGTCGGCTCGTCGGCGACCAGCACCGAGGGCTCCAGCGCCAGCGCCATGGCGATCATCGCCCGCTGCCGCTGGCCGCCGGAGAGCTGGTGCGGGTAGGCCCGCACCGCCTCCTCGGGGTTCGGCAGGCCGACCTCGGCGGCGAGCGCCACCGCCCGGGCCCGGCGCTCGCTCCGGCTGAGCAGGTTGTGCGCCTCGAACATCTCGGCGATCTGATCGCCGACCCGCATCACCGGGTTCAGGGCCGTCATCGGTTCCTGGAACACCATGGCGATGCGCCGGCCCCGCAGTGCGCGCCACGCCGGCTCGTCGAGGGTCAGGAGGTCCCGGCCCTCGAACAGGATCGTGCCGGCCGTCGGCTTCAGCGCCCGGGGCAGGAGGCCGGTCAGCGCGTAGGCGCTCATCGACTTGCCCGAGCCCGATTCCCCGACCACGCACAGGATCTTCCCGGCCTCGAGGTCGAGGTTCAGGCCCTCGACCGCGTGCGGGCGGTCGGCGCCCTTGGGGAGCGCGATCGTCAGATCGCGGATGCGGACGACCGGCTCGCTCATCGTGTCAGGCCCTCGCGGTGCGGCGGCGGAGGATGTCGGGCCCGTCTCGGCCCAGATCCCAGAACAGGCCGGCCATGATCGCCAGACCCTCGCGGGTGCCGGAGGCGAGCATGTGCTCGTCCGGACCGTGCTGGCGGCAGGCCGGGTAGGAATGCGGCACCCAGAGGGTCGGCAACCCTAAGATCTCCGAGAAGGCGTCGTTCGGCAGCGAGCCGCCGAGATTGGGCAGCAGCGCCGGCTTCTTGCCCGAGCTCGCCTCGATCGACTGGAGCGCCCACTCGACCCAGGGATCCTCCACGGGCAGACGGGTCGCCTGGAAGACTTCCGCCGCGCGGGCCGGCCGGACCTCGATCATCGGGAAGCCGTGCGCGTCGAGATGGGCGCGCACGTTCCGGATGAGGTTCTGCCAGTCGGTGCCGACCACGAAGCGCAGCTGCAGGGTCGCCTTGGCGTGGGGCGGCACGGCGTTGAGCGGCCCGTCCGGGTCGCCGGTCTTGAAGGCCAGCACCTCCAGCGTGTTCCAGGCGAAGACCCGCTCGGCCGGGCTCAGGCCCGGCTCGCCCCAGTCGGAATCGATCGTGGGCGCGGTCGGGTCCTCGCCGACGCGGATGTCGGCGAGCGCCGCGCGCACGCCCTCGGGGATCGGCGGCGGCCGCAGGGCGTCCACCAGGATGGCGCCCCGCGCGTCGACCATCGAGGCGATCGCCGAGGCCAGCACCGTGCCGGGATTGCGCAGCAGCCCGCCCCAGTTGCCGGAATGGTGCGGTCCCTCCCGCAGGTTCAGGCTGAGCTCGAAATTGTAGGCGCCGCGGGAGCCCAGGAAGAGGGTCGGCCGCTCGCCGTTGAGGCGGGGACCGTCCGAGGCGATCAGCACGTCGGAGCGCAGGGCCTCCGCCTGCTCCCGGCAGAACGGCCGCAGGCCCGGGGAGCCCGATTCCTCGCCCATCTCGATCAGCAGCTTGACGTTGAAGCCGAGACGGCCCTCGCGCGCGGCGATCACCTGCTCCAGGGCCGCGAGGTTGAGGACGTGCTGGCCCTTGTTGTCGGCGGTGCCGCGCCCGTACCAGCGGTCGCCCTCGACCACGATCTCCCAGGGGCCGAGCCCTTCCCGCCACTGCTCGGGATAGCCGCGCACCGTGTCGCCGTGGCCGTAGATCAGCACGGTCGGCAGGTCCGCGCCCTCGCGCCGCTCGGCGATCAGGAACGGTCCGTGGACCCCGTCCGGGTTGGGGAAGATCTTCGGCGCGTCGAAGCCGAGGCGGGCGACGAGCGGCGCGATGAAGGCGTCGAGATAGGCGCGCAGCGCCGCCTCCTGGCCGGGAGCCTGGCTCTCGGTGGGCATCGCCACCGCCTCCCGCAGGAGCGCGAGGAACGCGCCCGAGTCGAAGGCCTCCGTGGCGCGCGCGATGGCGGCGTCTCGCGTCATGGTGTGTTTCCCGTGAAACATTTCGTTAACCTGCCGGCCGGTTCCGGCCCGGCGACGGCGTCAGTGGCGCGCCTCGGGGGCGGTGATGTCGCGCAGGCCGTCCCCCAGGAGGTTGATCGCCAGCACGAGCAGGAGGAGCGCCACGCCCGGGATGGTGATCACCCAGGGCTGGAAGAACATGTACTGCTTGCCCTCGGCGATCATCAGGCCCCAGGAGGGCAGGGGCGGCTGCACGCCGAGGCCGAGGAACGACAGGGCGGCCTCCAGCAGGATCGCGTGGGCCATCTCCAGGGTCGCCACGACGATCAGCGCGTTCATGATGTTGGGCAGGATCTCCTGGCGGATGATCCGCAGGTCCGTGAGCCCCGCGGCGCGGGCGGCCGAGACGAAGTCCTGGTTGCGGATCTGCTGGGTGGCGGCCCGCGTCACCACGGCGAAGCGGTCCCAGAGCAGGAAGCCCAGCACCAGCACCACCACCTTGAGCGAGCCGCCGACCAGCGCCGCCATGGCCAGCGCCACCAGCACCACCGGCATGGCGAGCCGCGTGGTCACGACGTAGCTGACCACCGAATCGACCCAGCCGCCGAAATAGCCGGCGCACAGGCCGAGCGTCGTGCCGATCAGCCCGGAGATCAGCGCCGCCGAGATCCCGATCAGCAGCGAGATCTGGCCGCCGTAGAGCAGGCGGCTCAGGTAGTCGCGGCCGAGCTTGTCGGTGCCGAGCACGTGCTCCCAGGTGCCCTTGGCCTGCCAGACCGGCGGGATCAGGCGGCGGGACACGTCCTGCGCGTAGGGATCGTGCGGGGCGATGAGCGGGGCGGCGAGCGCCGCCAGCACGATCAGCCCGAGGATCCCGGCCCCGATCAGGAAGCCGGTGTGGCGCAGGCCCCGGCGCAGGATCAGGCGGGTGGGGGAGGGGACCGGCGCCAGCGCGATCGGCGCGTCCGGGGGCAGGGCCGGGGCGGCGAGCGCCGCCGTGTCGGGGGGGAGGCTCATCGGCGGATCCTCACGACTGGCGCAGGCGCGGGTCGAGGAAGGCGTTCAAGAGGTCGGCGGCGAGCGTCAGGCCGATATAGATCATGGCGAGCACCAGCACGATCGCCTGGACGACGGGGAAGTCGTTGCGGGCGATGGATTCCCAGGCGAGCTGCCCGAGGCCCTGGAGCGAGAACACCGCCTCGATCACGATCGAGCCGCCGAGCATGAAGCCGAACTGCACCGCCGACAGGGCGATCACCGGGATCACGGCGTTGCGCAGGGCGTGCCGCACCAGGATCTTCCGGGGCGGCAGGCCCTTGGCGCGGGCGGTGCGGACGTAGTCGGAGGCCAGCACCTCCAGCATGCCGTTGCGGGTGAGGCGCATCACCGCCGGCATCGCGTAGTAGCCGAGGGCGACCGCCGGCAGGACGAAGTTCTTCCACGTGGCGTTGCCCGAGACCGGCAGCCAGCGGAGGTTGACGGAGAAGATCAGGATCAGCGTCAGGCCGAACCAGAAGCTCGGCATCGCCTGGCCGAGCACCGAGACGGCGAGCGCCGTCCGGTCGATCCACGTGTCCCGCTTCACGGCGGCGACGACGCCCAGCGGGATCGCCACGAACAGGGCCACGGCGAGCGCGATGATGCCGAGATACAGGGTGATCGGCAGGCGGGCGGCGAGCAGGTCGATCACGCTCTCGCGGAAATAGAACGAGTTGCCGAAATCGAGGTGCAGGGCCCGCCAGCCCCAGGTGAGGAACTGGGTCAGCAGCGGCTGGTCCAGCCCGTAATCCTGGCGGATCTGAGCGATCTGCGGCCCGGTGGCCTCGGGGCCGGCGATCGCGGTCGCGAGATCGCCCGAGAGGTGGAGGAGCAGGAAGCTCGCCACCGAGACCGTGAGGGCCACCGCCAGGGCGACCAGCACGCGCCGGAACGTGAAGGCCAGCATGGGTTCAGGCTCCTTCCTGGCGATGCAGATCGCGCCGGATCAGGACGAAGCGTCCTCTCCTCCCCCGGCGATCCCGGGCTTGCCCGGGATCGCTCAAGCTTGTGGGGAGGAGCCGGAGGTGGGGGTGGCGCAGAATCGAGCGGTGCGGTGCCGTCTGCGCCACCCCCACCCCTGACCCCGCCCCGCAAGGGGGAGGGGAAAGGCGTCGCGCCTTCGCGGCCATCCTCACTTCCACGACGCCGCGTAGAAGCGCGGCACCTCGTCGGGCTGGGCCGTGAAGGTCAGGTCCGACGTGAAGGCGTAGTTGGTCGAGTAGGAGAACATCGGCAGGGCGTAGGCCTGCGCGGCGATCCGCTGGAGCGCCTTGGCGTAGGCGGCCTTGCGCTTCTCCGGGTCGGTGGAGCCGTCGCCCTCCTGCAGGTCGGCGATCACCTGCGGATCCTTGGTCAGGTCCTCCTCGCCGCCGCGGAAATACACCCCGTCGAAGGCCGAGACGTCGAGCACCGAGAACGACCCCCAGGTCTGGTAGCCGATCGAGGTCTTGCCGGCCCGCAGCGCGTCGCGGAAGGCCGCGTAGCGCAGGTAGTTGAGCCGCGCCTTGATGCCGACGGCGCCGAGGTACCCGATCACCGCCTCGGCGTAGTCCCGCTCGCGGTAGGCGCCGAGGTCGATCTCGAAGCCCTTCTCGTAGCCGGCTTCCTTCAGCAGCGCCTTGGCCTTGGCGGGGTCGTAGGGGTAGCGCATCACCCCCTGGTCGGTGCAGCCGAACTGGTCGACGAAGCACAGCGCGTTCATCACCCGCGAGGCGCCGCGCACGAGGTTGTCGACCATCGCCTTGCGGTCGATGGCGTAGGAGATCGCCTGCCGGACGCGCACGTCCTTGAGCGGCGAGTTCTCCTTGGCGCGGCCGAGCGTGTCGAACTGCAGGAAGCCGACCCGCATCGTCTCGGAGTTCAGCACCGTGATGTTGGGCGCGGCGCGCAGCTGCTCGGCCTGGTCGCTCGGCACCCGCCAGATCCAGTCGACGCCGCCGGTCATCAGCTCGGCCATCCGGCTCTCGCCGTCCGGGATCACGCGGAACTGCAGCTTGCCGATCTTCGGTTTCCCGAGGGGGCTCTCCGCCCAGTACTTGTCGAACCGCTCCATGGTGACGCCGCGGCCGCTGTCGACCTTGGTGATCCGGTACGGGCCGCTGCCGACCGGCGCCTTGGCGAAGCCGTCGAGGCCGACCTTCTTGAAGTAGGCGGCCGGGAAGATCGGGGTCGGGCCGGCGAGGTACTCGAGCGCGGCCGGGAACGGCGCCTTGAGGTGGATGCGGACCGTATGCGGGCCGGTCACCTCCACCGACTTCATCCAGTCGACGTTCTGGCGGGTGACCGTGCGCGCCTCGGGCGTCAGCACGTAGTTGAACGTGAAGGCCACGTCCTCCGGCCCGAGCGGGTCGCCGTTGTGGAAGACCACGCCCTCCCGGATCGTGAGGTCGAGGGTCGTGTCGTCCGCCCATGTCCAGGCGGTCGCCAGCATCGGCTTGTAGGTGCCGTCCTTGGGATCCCGGTACAGCAGCGTGTCCCAGCAGTTCCGGGCCAGGATCACGCCCTCGCGGGCGCTGTTGTGATACGGGCTGACATTCTCGGGCTCGCTGTCCGACGCGTAGACCAGCGTGTCGTCGGCCTTGCCGGCGAGGGCCGGGTGCGCGGCGATCAGGCCCGCGAGCGAGGCGGCCAAGGTGGCGGCCCGGGTGAGAGTCCGTAGCGGCATGCAGGCTCCGACGGCGCGGCGGACAGGCCCGGCGGACGGTTCCGCGGCTGCCGCGTTTTTCACCCTGCCATGGTGTTGTGCATCTGAGATCGCAACAAGTAGAATTTGGCGAGTGCTGCGTTGCCGTATCGGCAATGTGCGCGGCACCATACAGCGTACCGGGAACGATAATGCAGAGTACGGGCCTGCGCTACTTCCTGGCCGTGGCCCGCACCGGCTCGATCGCGGCGGCCTCGGCGCAGCTCAACGTCGCGGCCTCGGCGATCAGCCGGCAGATCGCCAACCTCGAGGCCGAGCTCGACTGCGTGCTGTTCGAGCGGCGCCCGCGCGGCATGGTGCCGAGCCCGGCCGGGGAGCTGCTGGCGCAGCACGCCCACCAGGTGCTGATCCGCTCCGAGCAGGTGGTCACCGAGATCCGGGAGCTGGAAGGGCTCGCCCGCGGGCTGATCCGGGTCGCCTGCTCCGAGGGCTTCTCCCTCGACATCGTGCCGAACGCGATCGCGGCCTTCCACGCCGACCATCCCGGCATCCGCTTCGAGGTCACCGTCCAGCCCCCGGCCCAGGTCACCCAGACGGTGGCGGCGGGGGATGCCGATCTCGGGATCACCTTCGCGCTGACACCGACCGCGCAGGTCGAGGTGCTCTACGACGGGCAGGTCGACATGCTGGCGCTGGCCGCCCCCGACCATCCCCTGGCGCGGGCGCCGGCCCTGCGCCTCGCGGACCTGCTGGACTACCCCGTCGCCCTGCCGACCCGGGACACGACCCTGCGGCAGGTCTTCGACGCCGCCTGCGCGCACGAGGGTCTCACGGTCGAGCCTGTGCTGACCGCCAACAAGCTCTCGGCGCTGCTGCCCTTCGTGCGGCGGTCGCGCGGGCTCGCGCTGATGTCGGCGCTGTCGGTCCGGACGCCCCTGCGCCTGAACGAGCTGGTCAGCCTGCCGATCCAGTCCCGGGCGAGCCTCGCCCGCGGCATCAAGGTCCAGGCCATGCGCGACCGGCGGCTGCCCCGGGCGGTGCGGGCGTTCCTGCGCCAGCTGCTCGACGCGCTGCCGCCGCCGCGCGCGCCGTGACCCNAACCGCTGAAGGCATCTAAGCGGGAAACCCCCCTTAAAACGAGACCTCCCTTGAGGGCCGTGGAAGACGACCACGTCGATAGGCCGGGGGTGCAAGCGCGGCGACGCGTTGAGCCGACCGGTACTAATCGCCCGATTGGCTTGATCGCTCTCGTGATCCGTGTCCGGACTGGTTCGGCAGCCGCAAAGGCTGGCGAAGCCAGAGACACACGAAACAGAAAGACCCGCAGCGGATCCGCTGCATGCTTGCCGAACTGAGCACTCGCCGTCGCAGCACCCTGCGCCGCCCAGTGCCAAACAAGTTGCGTTGCGCCGGTCTGGTGGCCTGAGCGGCGTGCCCAGAACCCGATCCCATCTCGAACTCGGCCGTTAAACACGCCAGCGCCCATGGTACTGTGTCTCAAGACACGGGAGAGTCGGTCGCCGCCAGACCCGCACAACGCAAGACACACATTCCCTCATCACCATCACCGATCCGACCCCGGATACCGCGCACGCTCACCAGAGCCGGCGGCCACGCCGATCAGTTTCTCCATATACTCGGCGTGAGCTCGCGCAGCAGACGCGACCGCGAAGTCGGCCTCCTCGCCTCAATCGATCTCTGACCGATCCATTCCGTTCGCCTAGTCCGGAGCTTGTCCGGCAGGCCGTGCCGAACCTCGACGACACCCTTCCGGCGCTTCAGCCCGCCAGGGATGGCTGCGTAGAGCCGAGCACGTGGCCTTGAGAGCCATACAGCAAACTTCTATTATACCCCCGCTGTACATGTCCTGTGGTCAATGCGGGATCGGGCATCGCATGCGGTACCATCCAGACACGCGGTTACGGTTGGGCACCAGCGAGATTGCCACAGCGCCAGCTCTCGGGGCTGCTTGTCGTCCATATGTTGCCGCTGCACTCCGCGGTTCCTCACGGCCGCATCCATGTGGTCTGCCAGCGCGCGATCCCGCCGCGGAAGCTGGCCCAGATCCGATGTTCGACGCCGACCAATTTCGCCAGGGTCTTTTGCGATTAGTGCCCGACCTGAGGCGATCTGCAGGAACGCTGATTCAGGGAGCGGAGCAAGTCGACGCCTTGGTCCAAGAGACGCTCATCAGAGCCTGGCTGGGGCAAGACCAATATCGTCCCCGCAGCGATCTCCAATCTTGGACATTAGCGATCATGAGGAGCTGCTTGTCACTGTCGCAGCGCGAGACGAGCGATGAGCTTGGCGTCATCGATGTCGCCACCGGACCTCAACCCATCGATTCAGAATGGCCAGCCAGCAAGAGTCGGTCACAGGAAGAGTGAGTGCGATCGCGTCCCACCCTGAGCGCTTGTGAGACCGGCGATCGCGTTTTCCAAACGACCGAGGATGTTCGAGCGGCCGAGCAAACCCCTATGGTGTCATCGGGTGAGTTCTCAGCCTTCGGCGATCAAGCCTAGGAACTGTTCAGCAATGACATCGCGCTGCAGTCGTCTTGTGAAAATTGTAAAACCTTGTTCCGTCATCAAGAGTGTAAGTCGAAGTGGTGTGCGTTGGTGCCATGATCTGAAATCCCGATCAGCCCGACGTCGCCGGAGGTGGCGCCATCCATGAGGGGGTGGTTTGATCCGGCCGACGGGCTGTGCTTGTTGTCGGACGAGAATACGATGTCACCGTTCGAATCGACGCTCATTGCCGGCGGCGGAGCGTGACTTCCCACACTGTTTGCGGAGACCTGATGGTCTGACGGTGCTGGATCACGGTTCACGTTGGTTGAGACCTCTGATCCTTGGCGAGCGGTCGGTTGGTCCAGAGTGACTTGGCGTCCGACGTTTGTGGCTCCACCGGCATCGTCCTGAGCGACATTGCGTGACCCGTCCGCGAGCCGCGGGAGGCTGGAATCTGCACCGGCGGCTTGGCCTTGCGCGATGCTTGCTGAGGCGCCTGCGTTCGTACCGGTAGCCGTGCCGTGTCCATCCAAGTCCTGAAGACGCGGTCCGGCCTCTTGGAGATGACCCGGCGCCTCAGCGCTTCGGCCGGCGCCCTCGCCAGCCTCTGCCTGGTCTGGCTCAGTGGCGCTCGCCTGAGCCTGCGCCCCAGCTGGCAGTACGCTTGGGTCTGCAGTGTTGCCGATGCCGTGACCGCCGACATCCTGTGTCTGTGGTCCCGTGCCCCGAAGATGCCCCGGCGCCTCGGCGCTCTGGCCGGGGCCTTCGCCAACCTGCACGTGGCCTGGATCCGCACTGCTCGCCTCTGCCTGCGCGGCAGCTGGCGGCGAGGATGGGTCCGCGTTGGCGGAAGCTGCGTGGACGTCGGTGTCCTGCATGTGCGGACCCGTGTCGCGAAGATGCCCGGGCGCCTCGGCGCTCTGGCCGGGGCCTTCGCCTGCCTGCACGTGACGTGGGTCCGCGCTGCTCGCCTCTGCCTGCGCGGCAGCTGGCGGCGAGGATGGATCCGCGTTGGCAGAAGCGGCGTGGACGTCGGTGTCCTGCATGTGCGGACCCGTGCCGCGAAGATGCCCGGGCGCCTCAGCGCTCCGGTCGGCTCCGTCGCCCCCCTGCGTGTGGCTTGGCTCCGCAACGCCCGCCTGAGCCTGCGCGCCAGCGGGCTGTGAGTCCGGATCCGCGGTGTTGCCGGTCCCGTGACCATCGACATCCTGTGCGTGCGGGCGCATGTCTCGGAGATGCCCCGGCGCCTCGGCATTCTGGCCGGTCCGCTCGGCATCCTGTCCGTGGCCCGGATCCGCATCCTTCGCCTGGATCTCTGCGACGCCTGCCGCAGGGTCCCGTTTCGCGCTGTCAGGTTCGCCGTGACTGCTCGCATCCGGTCGATTGGATGCCGTCTCCTCGAGATGACCCGGCGCGTCGGCGCTCCGGCCGGGTGCCTCGGCGACTTGCGTGTGGCCTGGATCCGCAGCGCTCGTTTGGGACTGGGTGACACCTGAAAGGCCGCTCGGATTAGCGCCGCCGGCCGTGCCGTGACCGTCCGCGTCCGGTGGACCAGCTACGGCCTCCTTGAGGTGCCCCGGCGCCTCGGCGCTGCGGCCGGGCCCCTCGCCGACCTGCGCGTGTCCTGAATCCACACTATCTGCCTGGACCTGCGCGCTGCTCACGCGTGGGCTCAGGCTTGCAATGGCGGTTGCGCCGGAGCCGTCCGCGCCGTGCTGCCCCCGTTCAAGTGCACCTGCGCTTCTGCCCGACGGATCCGCATCCGCGACCGCGTTGTTGTGTTCCCTCGACTCTGACAAGCGGTCAGAGTGCACGATGTATTCCGGGCTCTGTGAGCGCTCGCCCGCAGGCGAGGACGGGAAATGTTTCGGTTCGGGCTGTGCCGCCGCGTTGGGGCCGTTGACCGGGGCCGGGGAAGCTTCGGACGCCGCATGGCCGGCCGTCGGCGACCCGCTCTGGGTTAGAGATGCGGCCTCACTGGCCATGCTTGACGACGGGTCGGCGCTCCCCGATGCCGCCATGCTGCCGTCCGATCCGGGTTCGGGAGATGACGATGAACCCGCGGCGCGGGTGGTGTTCGCCTCCCCCGCCCGTGTCAGTGTCTGGAAAGCGGGCTCCAGGCTGGTCCGAGCCGGCCCATGGGTGAAGGCCGAATCTCTGAATCCGGCAGTTCCGAAATCGGTGGCGTCCGATCGGGCAACAGCGACCGAGTTCGGCTCGGCCGTTACCGAGCCGGATGCGCCGCTCGCTGAAGGTTCATGACGGCCGGAGGCGAGCTGTGTGCCCGAATGTGTGGGCCCCACCGCTCCGCCCATCGTCGGCGGGACGCTGCCCTGGTCCCCCGAGACGGGGCTGATGCCGTCCAGCGCGCCGAGATACGGTTTCGCCTCGATCCCCTGTTCGGGATGGTCGGCGGCGAAGGCATCAGCAGCGAAGACCATCGCCGAGAACACGATGGCCCCGACCTGCTTACGATGGCTGTCGCGCTCATCGGCATCGCCGGTGTCACGCGCTTCGGTCGGCCCGTGCTGATGCGTCTGGCCCGTGTGAAGGTCCGGCGATGCGCTCTCTGCCGATCGCTCCCCGTCATCGGCGCGTGCGACGTCGGGCGACAGGCTCAGCGCCGCGGCCGCGACGAGAGCGGCGAGCAGGGCTGCCGGATGAACCGAGAGCTTCGTTCCGCCGGCACCCTGCGGGATCGGAAGGAGCTCAGGATAGCGTTGAGCGATCTGGTTGATGAGGGCGCGGAAATCGTTGCCCCGCATCGGGCTGTCCAAGACCTCGGACGCGACGACGTAGCTGCCGTCGATCCGGGCGAAGTGCATGATCGCGTCGCCATCCGGCCGGCAGAAGACGAACCAGGGCTCCGCCTCGTCGCTCAGCCCCTGCTCGCTGCCGATCTGGAGGCCGGCACGGATCAGCGCAGCCTCGACGCGGTAGAATTCCGCGAGCTCCTGCTGCGACCAGCCACCTTGGCTCGTCGATGCCGGTCGAAAGAATGAGATGACCGCGCCCATCGGGGCCTCACGTCCGCGAATTGGCTGAGGAGTGGAGTCTATCGTTCATGGAAACCGCGCCCTAGAGCATCGAAGAACGGCGCCACCAGATAGTCGAGCGCGGTGCGCTCGCCAGCGGAGACGACGACCTCGGCGGGAAGCCCCGCCAGGAGACGCGATCGTACGTCGTCCGGCAGTTGGCGGTCGTCGATCTCGACGGTGCCGGCGAAATAAGCCTGCTTCGTGCCATCGTCGATCAGACGATCGCGGGACACCATCGTCAGCGTCCCGAAGATAGCCGACGTGCGGCGCGTCTGAAAGGCCGGGAACTTCACCTCGGCCCGCATGCCGGCATGAACGGCCTCAAGGTCGTTCGGCGCGAATTGCACGCTGACCACCAGCCTGTCGTTGGTCGGAACGATCTCCATCAGCGGTTCGCCCGAGCGGACCACCTGCCCGATCGTGTAAACCTTCAATCCCTGGATGACGCCCTGATGCGAGGCCCGGACCTCGTGACGGCGGAGGACGTCCTGAGCCACGATGAGCTTCTCGCGCAGTTCGGCGATCTTCTGGCGTGTGTCCAGAAGCTGCGCTGTCAGTGTCTCCTGAAGCTTCTGCTTGAGCTGCGCAGTCTGCATCCCCGCCTCGTTGATGCCGTTCTGCGCCTTGGCGGTCTCCGCCACGGACCGCCCGATCACGCCTTCCAGGCGAGCGTGCTCGCGTTCCATCATCAGGACACGCGAGAGCGGGATGAGGTTCTTCTCGCGCAGGCCGCGCAGGCCCTCCAGCTCCTGCTGGATCAGGGTGACTTGCTGCTCGACCGAGGCCTTCTCGACGGCGAGTCCGGAAATCTCCGTCTTCAGCTGCGTGACGCGCGCCTCGATGAGGGCAAGCTGTGCCTGAAAGGACGCGCGCCGCTCCGACAGCTGACTGGCTTGATCGTCGATCATGCGGGAGACGGCAGGATCACCGCGTCGCGCCGCGATGTCCGGCGGCAGAAGCAGGTCTGGCGCCTGACCCTGCTCCGCACGTAAGCGGGCTTCGAGGACCAGGGCCGCGTCGAGCTGGCCGCGAAGCAGATCGTTGCTGGCACGCGATTGCACGGGATCGATGCGCAACAGGACGTCTCCCGCGCGAACGGTCTGCCCGTCCCGGACCAGCACCTCCTGAACGATGCCGCCTTCGAGATGCTGCACCACCTTGCGGCTGCCTTCCGCGACGACCACCCCGGGACTGATGACCGCCCGGTCGAGGCGCGCGAAGGCGGCCCAGGTGCCGACGACCCCGAACGTCGCGAAGATGACCGCGTAGCCGGCGACGGCGTACGAGCGCCAGTTCGTCAGGCCCGCGGCACCCGGCCGCTCCCCGACGGGCGTTCGCCGCACAGGTGACGGGTTCGGAAGCGCGGGTCGGGAGACGGTCATCGCTTAGCCCGCACTCCGCTGCGCTTCGGAGCCTCGACGGCTTTGCGATGGCGGCGGGCCGACCGGCGGCACCAGGGTCGGGATCGGTCGCTGACCGGTGAGGTGGGAGAGAACCTGCTCCGGCGCGCCGGAGACCGGTACGCTGCCGTCGCTCAAGAGCAGAATGCGGTCCGCCTCCTCCAGCAGGCTCACCTTGTGGGTCACGATCACAACCGTCGTCCCCGACTGCTTCAGGGCTGCGACGGCGCGCATCAGCGCAGCTTCACCGAGCTGATCGAGACTCGCGTTCGGCTCGTCGAGCACGACCAGGCTCGGCTCGCCGTAGAGGGCGCGGGCCAGCGCGATGCGCTGCCGCTGGCCGCCGGACAGCCCGTGCCCTCCCCGCCCGATCACCGTGTTGTATCCCTCCGGGAGGGACTGGATCAGCTCGTGGCAGCCGGCCTGACGGGCGACCTCGATGACGCGCGCGTCGTCCTCGGAAGCGAACCGCGCGATGTTCTGCGCGACTGTCCCGTCGAACAGTTCGACGTCCTGAGGCAGGTAACCGACGTGCTGTCCGAGCAAAGCTTTGTCCCAGTGACGCAGGTCGGAGCCGTCGACGCGCACGGTGCCTTCGTGCAGGGGCCAGACCCCGGTGAGCGCGCGCACGAGGGTCGATTTGCCGGCTCCGCTCGGACCGATGATCCCCACGACGGTGCCGGGCTCGAGCCGGAAGCTCACCGCCTTGAGGATGGCTCGCGTCGAGCCGGGTGCCGCGACTGAGATGTTCTCGGCTTCGATCAGGCCGCGTGGCCGCGGCAACACGAGGCGGCGCGTCTCCGAGCCGGCGACGGCGATGAGATCCCTCAATCGCCGATAACTGGCTCGGGCGGCCGTGAAACCCTTCCAGTTGCCGACGACGGCCTCGATCGGCGCCAGGGTACGGCCGATGATGATCGACGCCGCAATCATCGATCCGGCCGAGATCTCGCGGTGAATGGCCAGATACGCGCCCGCGCCCAGCACAAGGGTCTGAAGCAGCATGCGGACGAACTTCGTCGCAGCAAGGATCAGGCCTGCGCGGTCGCTCGCACGAGCCTGAAGGAGCAAGACATCGTCGTGGCGCCGCTCCCAGCGCCCGCGCATGGACGCCACCATGCCCATGGCCTGCAGCACTTCTCCGTTTCGGAAGGCCGCGGCGGCGTCCTGACCTGCCTCGCGCGAGGCCTGACTCGCGGCGTCGAGCGTTCGACGGGTCGCGATCTCGTTGAGCAACGTGAGACCGAGGATCGTGCCGCCGCCCACGAGTGCCATCCAGCCGAACCAGGGATGGAGGACGAAGCAGGCGAGCAGGAAGATCGGTATCCATGGAAGGTCGCAGAAGGCCAGCATGCCGCTGCCCGTCAGGAACTCGCGCAGGACATCCACGTCGCGCAGCGCCGTGTCGTGCTGCGCCCCGGGCCGGATCAGCGTGCCACGATGTGCGGCATCGAAGATCGGCGTGGCGATCTTCTGGTCGAACACCACACCGCCGCGCACCAGGAGGCGAGCGCGCAGCATCTCCAGGATCGCGTAGACGGCGAGGCCGAACGCCGCGATCAGCGTGATCCCCGCCAGGGTCGTCTCATTTCGGCTCGGGATAACGCGGTCGTATATCTGGAGCATATAGAGCGGGCTGACGAACAGCAAAAGATTGATGAAGAGCCCGAACGCCATGGCCGTCGCCAGGACCGGGCGAAGCGAGCGCAGACCGATAGTCAGTGCCGATTGCAGCGAATGATCGCCCATACTGCCCTCTTCCTGCGATCGATAGGCGCGATCGGCGTTCCTACTGGCCAAGAGTCTCGTATGTCTCGCATCTCGGCCCGCGGGATCTGAGATCTGCGGGCGTAGATCGCGTGTCCAATTCTAGACATTCGCCGGCCGATGTCCGGAGACACTCACCAGCAATGCCGCATTCGGCGCGCTCCTTCAAATCGTTCCAGACGCGATGATGATAGCGCTATTCGGATACCTGCCAAGCATCGGCACACGCTTGGAGGCGAAGGTGGCCGACGCGTGTCTGGACAGCGCAGGCGGGTCACGGCTATATGGTACTTGCTGTACTAGCACCGCGTGACGCGGCCTCGGTCGGTAGGAAGGCGAAACCCCGTGTATGCCCATCAGCAACGCCTGGACTCCGAGGAGGTGCTGGAGCTGCGACGGGAAGGCGGACGGTATTTGAAGGAGCTGAGGGAGGCACGCGGCCTGTCACAACGGCAGCTCGCGGCGCTCGTCGGCGCGGAATACTATACCTTCATCTCGCAGCTGGAGACCGGGCGTGGCCGCATTCCTCCGGATCGGTACCGCGCCTGGGCCGAGGCGCTGGAGATCGAGCCGAGAGCGTTTGTCCGAAACGTCATGCGCTTCTACGATCCGATAACCCACGAAATCCTGTTCGGCGATAGTTCCGCGAGGACCGGACCCGGCGAAGGGTAGGCCATCGACGCCTCAGGGCTTGGGAACTCTTCGACGGGCGAGGCGCCCGCGGGCTCGTTCCCGGGTTGAAAATCACCGTTGCGCCCTCAGGGCTCGGAGTGCCCGGCATTGTGCATCGTCTGTGATCCGTCGGTCGAGATATCTTCCGGGGTCGCGTCGGCAATCGATACGGGTGCGCCAATCGCGGCCATCAGCATCCGCAACCCTTCGATCCATGTATCGGCCTCGGCACGCGAGATGCATCCGGAGCGGCGGAAGATCTTGCCGGACGCGAGCTTCACCACGACTTCGAACTGACCATCCGGCCTGTCTATAATCCGATAGTCGACGTTTTGCGGCATCGGCACTGCCCAATGGATCCTCAACTGGCGGGCAACAGCGGCACCGCGCACGCAGCTCACAGTCTCGCGGCGATCGAGCGTTCCTCCCGACGTTGCGCCACCTTCAACACGGTTCGGTGTTCCTCGCCGAGGCTCGGCGACCATCGCGGTTCCGGCCTGATTGCACGCGATGATCTTCGCGGTTCTTCATCACTTCGGCTCGTCGCAGGCCGGAGCGAGTGCCAACGCGTCGGCCGCGGAGAACGATCCCGCGCTTGCGGGGTTAGATGTTCACTGTACAGTCAGATGGCCGGCCCTATCTGGGGGTGAACGCTTGATGACGCGCGTGTTCGGCCCGCCCTCGCTGGCTGGCCCGCTACGGCTCGTCGGGGGGCAGGCGAGACGCACCGCGGTCCGGGATCGGACCGTGCAGCGAGCGCTTTGAAAGGACGTGACTTGACGGACACGTTGGTTGCTGAAGACTGCGAGGCCGGCCCGCTGAGGCGACAGGCCCTCCCGGAACTGGCCACTCTGCCCGCCGACGTGCGGGATCATCTCGGTATGCACCTGCGTGCCGCCTACGAGGCCGTGACGCGGGCGCAGACGCCGCCGCGCCTCCTCGACCTCGTCGCGCGGCTCGACGCGGCGCTCGAGGGGCCGCGCCGCGAACACGCTGTCGTCTTTCGCGCGGGACTGACGGAAGCCCTCCCAGGCCTCCGCGCGTTCGCCCTGTCGCTGGTCGGGGACGCCTCGCGAGCCGATGACCTGGTTCAGGAGACGGTGCTCCGGGCCTGGGCACGGCAGGACCTGTTCATACCAGGCTCGAACCTGAAGGCATGGCTCTGCACCATCCTGCGCAACCAGTTCTACACCGAGTGTCGCAAGCGGAAGCGCGAGATCGAGGATGTGAACGGCGCTGCCGCTGCGCAACTCACCGCGCCCGCGGCCCAGGAGCACGGTTCTGATCTGCAGATCGTCTGGGCTCACATCGGCAAGCTGCCGGAACTGCAGCGCGAGGCTCTGCTGCTCGTGGGCGCCCAAGGCCTGACCTACGAGGCGGCCGCGGAGGTGATGGGCTGCCAGACCGGGACGGTGAAGAGTCGGGTGAGCCGCGCGCGGGCCTTGCTCGTCGCGCATCTCGCCTGAGAGCAGCGTCCCGGCCGAAGCGGTCCCGCTTCGACGACGCGGCGGCATCGACCTCGGTTGACCGCGTCCATCGCGTGCGGGACGGCGCCCCGCAAGACGCGCGTCCATGCCCGATACGGACCAAGGCCGCTCCTCCGCTCACGGGTGGAGCCGAGCGCCAGCGTCGTGGTCACGCACGAGGCGGCTAAGACCGGAAAAGCCATTCGGGCCCGCGTCGCGGACGCTGGCACGCTCCTCGCCCATTTGAATCAGACCGCGTGAGCGCCGGCCTGCGGGCACCGATCGCAGATCCGCGGTCGCGACGGTCGCCTCTCCCGTGGCGCAGTCCTGACCCTTCGGCTCGGCTCGGACCCGTTCGGCGTTGGCCGCATGGCGGACCGCGCGTTCCGGGCCAGACGATAGGTCATCTCGTGCGCCGGACCCGGCGGCACGGCTCGACGCGCGGATGCCACGCAAGGATCGGCGCGGTGCCGAAGATCGGCCCGAACGCCGCACCTCGCCTCGCCACCGTGACGGCCGTCGCGCTGGCGGTTGGCAAAGCGCGTGACGTCGCCGCGAAGCAGGCCGCCCTTAACAAACTCACCCATCCCCGCACGAATCTCGGCTGCGGCTGGACTCGGTTTGCAGAATCGGTCCACATGAACAGTCACGTTGGCAGAATCGGGCGGGGACCGATGACCGCAGAGGAACGGCTGGCCGAGCTGAAGGCGGCGGACATTCGCCGTCAGACACGTCGCAGGGAGGCTCTCAAGCAGAAGGGCATGACCCAGCAGAACGTGTGGCTGAAGCCGTCGGTCAAGGCCGTCATCGACCAAGCGATCCAGAACGGTCGGTTCAAGAGCCGCACCGAGGCGATCGAGTGGGCGCTCGCGTCTGCCTTCGAGGAGAAAACGGCATGACGTAACGGGCAAAGCAGAAGGCCCCGAGGCGGGAACCTCGAGGCCTTCGGACCTGACATACCCTGGGATGGGGCGCGACAGGCGATTCGCACCTCCTTTATGCCCCCTCCCCCAGGTCGTCGTCAAGAACACCCTTCGGGGTGAACGGTCCCGCTTTGCCTCCAGCGAGGAGGCGAACGAGGTGGAGACAGTTCATTCCGGTGGCCGGCCGCTCACGCGCGCCGCGCTCGCCGGTCGCAGACGCGCGCTCGATGACGGGCGGACGATCTCGCGCAGGGAGCTCTCGGCGGCAGGCCGGGAAGCCGCCAAGGCTCTGCGCCTTCGCCCTGCCCTGCGGTCCATCCTCTCGGCGCTCTGCGCCGTGTGGGGTGAGCAGGCCTGGGAGCGCTTGATCGTGTGGCCCTCCAACGAGCACTTGTGCGGGATGACCGGTCTGTCGGAGCGCGCGCTTCGCTACGGTTTGCGGGACCTTGTGGCGCTGGAAGTTATCACGCCGCGGGACAGCGCGAACGGCAAGCGCTTCGCCATCCGCGCGTCAGGCGGCGCCATTATCGACGCTTACGGCTTCGACCTGACCCCGATCGTCGCGCGGAGGGGCGAATGGGCAAGCGCTATCCTGGAGGCGACCGCCAGGGACGCCCAGCGACGACGCTCGTTCGATCTCCTGACCATCCGCCGCCGCGCGGTGTCAGAGGCCCTCGGCGGCCTGCTCACGAAGTTTCCCAGAACTGACGCTGCCGATCTGCTTGCGGCGCAAGAGTCCTTGGAGCGCAGCACGCCGAAGAGACGGTCCTCCGGCGCCGATCCCGACATCGTTCTCGAAGCCTGGGGGGAACTTCAGGTAATGGCCGAGGAACGGTATTATCAGGCCGCCTGTGCCGGCAATTCCGGCCGCCACTTAGAACAAGACACCGGATCTCCTACCGATCCTTGTACAAAGGCTCCCGAGGAGGAGCCTGGGCTGATCCGTCTGCCCGAACCGGCGCTCGTTGCGGCTGCCTGCCCGGTGGCTGCTGAATTCGGCGTTAAACTCGAAACGGAAGCGGACGTCATCGAGATCGGCCGTTTGATGCGGGGCGGAATCGGTGCACATCCGTCTGCCTGGAGCGAGGCGTGCGAGGCCCTGGGCCCGTTCCGAGCTTCCGTGCTCGTGCTGATCGTCGCGCAGCTCCATGACGACGACGCGCGACGGGGTGAGATCCGCATCAAGAACCCGGGCGGGTACTTCAGGCAACTTGTGCGGTTGTGTTCCGAAGGGCGTTATGGGCTCGAAGCCGAGCTCATGGCGATGTGCAGGAGGAGGATGATCTAGCACAAGCAGCGTGAACGCGGCCCGGCGTCGCTACTCCGACCGCATCGTGCCGAAGGACGATCATCGCCTGCTGGTACAGCAGCCGAATGTGATGGTGGCCGAGCGCGTCCTCACGGGCGGCGGGATCACCGCGCTGATCGGCTCAGCACCGGCGGCGCCTTCCACGACACCGCAATCTGCGTCCGCGGCGGCCCGAACGGGGCGCTCAGGCCGTCAGCGCCTCGGGCATGGGCGGCTCTCCCAGGCCGCCGAACAGGCGCCGGCCCGGGATCGCCGCGATCAGCCCCTGCGTGTAGGCGTGCGCGGGCGCGGCGAACAGGGTCTCGGCCGGACCGGCCTCGACGATCCGGCCCCGCTGCATCACCGCCACCCGGTCGGCGATCCGCGCGGCGATGCGCAGGTCGTGGGTGATGAACAGCATGGCGAGGTTGTACTCGGCCCGGAGTTCGGCGAGCAGATCGAGCACGCGGGCCTGCACGGAGACGTCGAGGGCCGAGACCGCCTCGTCGGCCACGAGGAGGCGCGGCTTCAACGCCAGCGCCCGGGCGATGCAGATGCGCTGGCGCTGGCCGCCCGAGAACTCGTGCGGGAAGCGGTCCGCCGCGGCCGCCTTGAGGCCGACCCGGTCGAGCAGCGCCCGCGCCTCGGCCATCGCCCGATCCCGCGGCGCCCCGTAGGCCATGGGCCCGCGGGCGATCGCGTCGCCGACCCTCTGGCGCGGGTTCAGCGCCGCGAACGGATCCTGGAACACGATCTGGATGCGCCGCCGCGCGGCCCGCAGGGCCTCGCCGCGCAGGGCCAGGAGATCCTGGCCCTCGAAGGTGACGCGCCCCGAATCCGGCTCGGCCAGGCGCAGGATCATCTGGCCCAGGGTCGACTTGCCCGATCCGGATTCGCCGACCACCGCCACCGTCTCGCCGGCAGTCAGGGTGAGGGAGAGGGCGTCCGCGGCGACCACCTGCCGGGGCGGGCGGAACCAACCCTGCCGCAGGGTGAAGGTCTTCGAGAGCGCCTCGATCTCCAAGAGCGGCGGCCCCGCCGCCGGGGCCGCGCGCGCCGGGCGCCTGCCGGCATGCGGCACCGCCGCGACAAGCGCCCGCGTGTAGGGATCGGCTCGGGTCCGGCGCGGCGGCGGCCGGCGCGGCGGCGACCGACAGGGCCGCGGCGGCCGACAAGGCCGCGACGAGGAGGGCGGCGGGCGGCGCGCGGCGCATGGGGGCTCCCGGTGAGGCCGGCGCGTCCGGCCCGTCCGCTCCGCGATAGCCGATCCGGGGCCGCGCCGCCAAAGGATCCGCGGGGCCTGACGCCGCACCGGGAAACCCGCTATGCCGGCGGCCGCCGAGTCCCCGCCGAGTCCCCGCCGAGTCCCCGCCGGAATGCCGCGATGACGCCCGCGCCCGCTTCCACGCTCACCCCCGACATCGCCGCGCGCTTCGCCGCCGTCGCCCTCGGCCATGTCGGCCGCGAGTATCCGAACAAGCCGGGGCACGTCCTGGCCGGGCCGGGGGATGCCCGCACCCCCGCGGCCCTGCACCCGGCCTTCCACGGCAGCTACGACTGGCATTCCTGCGTCCACGGCACGTGGCTGCTGGCGCGCGTGCTGCGGCTGTTCCCGGACGGCCCCCAGGCCCCGGCGATCCGCGCCCGGCTCGACGCGCAGCTGACCCCCGCGACCGTGGCGGGGGAATGTGCCTATTTCGACGCCCCGACCGCCCGGGGCTTCGAGCGGCCCTACGGCTGGGGCTGGCTCCTGAAGCTCGCCGACGAGCTCGCCGCATTCCCCGAGCGCCGCTGGTCCGAGGCCCTGGCGCCGCTGGCCGGGATCATCGCCCGGCGATTCGCGGAGTTCCTGCCGGTGGCGGCCTACCCGGTGCGGGTCGGGACCCATTTCAACACCGCCTTCGCGCTGCGCCTGGCGGCCGATTACGCGGAGGGCGCGCGCGATGCCGGGCTGCAGACCCTGCTGCGCGACACCGCCCTGCGCTGGTACGGGGACGACGCGGATTGCCCGGCCTGGGGCGAGCCCGGCGGCGACGATTTCCTCTCCTCGGCCCTGATCGAGGCGGAATGCATGCGCCGGCTGCTGCCGCCCGCGCTGTTCGGGCCCTGGTTCGACCGGTTCCTGCCCGGTCTCGCGGCGGCCCGGCCCGCGACCCTGTTCCGCCCGGCCACCGTGACCGACCGCTCGGACGGGAAGATCGCCCATCTCGACGGGCTGAATCTCAGCCGCGCGTGGTGTTTGCGCGCGCTCGCCGCCGCCCTCGGGCCGGACGATCCCCGCCGGCCGCCGCTCCGCGCGGCCGCCGAGGACCACCTCGCGGCGGGCCTCCCGCACGTGACGGGCGACTACATGGGCGAGCACTGGCTCGCGACCTTCGCGCTGCTGGCCCTCGAGGCCGGCGCCGCGGAGGACGGCCCCGGCAAGAGTTCCTGAGAGATTCGTGAGAACTTTCCGCCGCGTTCCCGGTTGAGGACCGTGGGACGGCAGCAAAAAAAGGACCGCCCCCAGGAGAACGGTCCGAAAGTCTAGGGAGGAAACGCCCACGAGGGGCTGCAAGACAGCGACGCGTCGCTGTGTTGCCTCCCGTCAACCCGACAGCGGCGGCCTTGTTCCTGGGTCCGATGCGCCGCGCGGCAGGGCGAGTCCGCCCGGGACCGCCGTGAGGCCGGCGGGGCGGCGCGGCTCGCCGGGGCCGAACTCGGCGCGGTAGGTCCGCTCCAGCGTCATGAGCCCCCGCAGGGGCGCCTCGGCGAGGTCGAGGAGCCGCGCGTCGCGCCAGCGCAGGATGCGCCCGAGCCGGCGCCGGAACCAGCGCCCGCGCTCCTCCTCGACGAGCAGGATCAGCTTGCCGGTCCAGGTCCGGCGGAACCAGAATCGTCCGGTCAGCGGCATGGCAGTCTAGGCCCCGATGGTCGATGGGATAGACTACATCCGGATCCGATATTCGGGAATATCGCCGCGTACGCTGCGGGAGAATTCCGGCGAGGACTGTGAATCGGGATCGGCGTCAGGCCGTGCCCGGCCGCGGGGCCGGGGCGGCCGGTCGCCCGCCCCGCTGCGCCGTCTCGTAGAGGACCTGGGCGAGCTGCTCGGCCGAGTAGGGCTTGCGCACGAGGGCGAAGCCGTGGGCGTCGTCCTTGGCCAGGACGTGGCTGTAGCCCGAGGTCAGCACCACCGGCAGGTCGGGACGGTTGCTCCGCAGCTGCCGGGCGAGGGCGAAGCCGCCCATGCCCGGCATGACCACGTCGGAGAAGACCACGTCGAACCGGTCCGGCGCCCGGTCGAGCTCGGCCAGCGCCTCCTCGGCGGATTTCGCCCAGACCGGCGCGTGGCCCAGATCCTCCAGGATCTGGGTGCAGAAGCGCCCGACCCCGAGATTGTCCTCCACGACGAGGATGCACAGGCCCCGCCGCGGCTCCGCCGCCCGGCGGGGATCGCGGTCGGCCTCGGAGGCCGCGACCGGCGCCTCGACCTGCGGCAGGTAGAGCGAGAAGGTCGTGCCGTGGCCGAGCGCGCTCGCCACGTCGATGTCGCCGCCCGACTGCTTGGCGAAGCCGATGACCTGGCTGAGCCCGAGGCCGGTGCCCTTGCCGACCTCCTTGGTGGTGAAGAACGGCTCGAAGATCCGGCCCAGATCCGCGTCCGGGATGCCGGCGCCGGTATCGGAGACCCGCACGGCCACGAACGGCCCCCGCGCGCCGGCATGCCCGCGGATCGGCGGCATCGGGCTGTCGCCCTCCAGGCGCAGGGTCAGGCTGCCTTCCCCGTCCATGGCGTCCCGGGCGTTGACCGCCATGTTGATCAGCGCGGTCTCGAACTGGCTCTCGTCGGCGCGCACGTAGCGGGGCGTCTCCGGCAGGTCGATCACCACGCGGATGCGCGCGCCGGTGACCGAATCGAGCATGTCGGCGATGCTGCGCAGCCGCGCGCCGATGTCGAACACCTGGGGCTTGAGCGCCTGGCGCCGCGCGAAGGCGAGGAGCTGGCCGGTGAGCTTGGCCGCCCGGTCGACCGTGTCGGAGACGGCGTCGAGGTAGCGGCGCCGGCGCTCCTCGGCCAGCTCCGGCCGGCGCAGGAACTCCACCGAGGACCGGATGATGGTCAGGAGGTTGTTGAAGTCGTGCGCCACCCCGCCGGTGAGCTGGCCGATGGCCTCGAGCTTCTGCGACTGGCGCAGGGCCTCCTCGGCCTGGCGCTGCTCGGTGATGTCGCGCCCGAAGCCGTAGAACAGCCCGTCCTCCGGCACGACGGTCCAGAGCACCCGGCGCCGGTCGCCGTCGTGCGTCAGGCAGGCGAGTTCGACATCCTCCACCCGCTGTCCGTCGCAGAGGGGGCGCAGCGCCGCCTGCGCCGCCGCGCGCTCGGGGGCCGCGACGAAGTCCAGGGCCGCCCGGCCGAGGGTCTCGGCCTCCGACCAGCCGAGCGCCCGGCTCCAGGAGGGGTTCACCGACTGGACCTGCCCGTCCCGGTCCGCGACGAGCTTCAGAACCGGCGACAGCGTCCAGACCCGGTCGCGGTCGCGGGACTGGGCGGCGACCTGCGCCTCCAGGCGCTCCGCCCGCGACTTGAGCAGCACCTCGATCCGCTTCCGGTCGGAGACGTCGTGGGCGAAGACGTAGAACCCGTCGACGCGGCCGTCCGGGCCGCGGCGCGGCAGGTAGCGGGTGTCGGCGATCCGGGCCTCCCCGTTCGGGAAGGTCCAGGCCCATTCCTCGCGGACCTCCTGCCCGGCCAGCGCCCGCTCGATGCCGGAGCGCCGGGCCTCGAACGGCCCGGGGCCGAGGAGGTCGCGGACGGTCCGACCGACGACGGCGTCGGACCCCTGGCCGGTCCAGGTCTCGTAGGCGGCGTTCGCGAAGTGGTAGGTGAGGTCGCGGCCGATGAAGGCGATCAGGACCGGCATCGCGTCCGCGACCAGCCGGAGTTCCGCCTCCCGGGCCTGCAGCGCGATCGCGCTCCGCCGGTGCTCGGTGATGTCGTTGAACAGGATCGCGACGCGGTTCCGCCCCGGCCCGTCGACCCGATAGGCGTGCACGTCGTACCAGCGGCCGAGCGCCTCGGCGGCCTGCTCGACCCGGACCGGCTCGCCCGTCAGGGCGACGCGGCCGCAGAGGTCGAACCAGTGCTGCTCGTGGTCGGGCACGAGGTCCCGCATCCACCGCCCCACCACGTCCGTCAGGCCGGTCTGCCGCTCGAAGGCGGGGTTGGCCTCCAGGAAACGGTAATCGACCGCCCGGCCGTCCTCCGCGAAGCGCAGCTCGACCAGGCAGAAGCCGGAATCGATGAAGGTGAACAGCGAGCGGTAGCGCTCCTCGTTCCGGCGCAGGGCCGCCTCGGCGTTGCGGGTTTCCAGCTGCGTCATCACCGTCCGGGCGAGCGCCTTCAGGATGAAGAGCTGCTGCTCGGTCAGCGTGCGCGGCACGCGGTCGAGGACGCAGAGGGTCCCGATGGCCCAGCCGTCCGGCGTCACCAGGGGCACGCCGGCGTAGAAGCGCAGGTGCGGCGCGCCGGTCACCAGGGGGTTGGCGGCGCTCTCCGGCTCGGCGGTCAGATCGGGCAGCACGAGGACGCCGTCCTCGCGCATGGCCTCGGTGCAGAAGCCGAAATCGAGCGGCATCGTCCGCGCGGCGTGGCCGAACGCGGCCTTGATCCACTGCCGGTCGGCATCGACGAAATTGATGTGGGCCATCGGCGTGCCGCAGGCCTGGGCGGCCATCTCGGCGATCTCGTCGAACTCGCGCTCCGGCGGCGTGTCGAGGATCGCGTAGGCGCGCAGGGCGGCGAGCCGCTGGGGGTGCTGGGGCTCGAAACCCGACAGCCGGGGTATTGTCTCGTTCCGCGACACGGGACCCTCATAGCCCACACGCCCGCGTCTCCCTAGTGTAACTCTGCATCACGGTTCCGGCGGTGGGATCAGCCCAAGCATTCCGTGATCGTCCAATACTCGACATTCTGTCGGAGCGGCCGCTAGATCGTCGGCGGCCTCGCCGTTCCACAGTCACTGTCCAAGGCCGCGCCGTACAGCCGATCTAATCCGGGCGCGGCGGGGATCTCCGCGCGCCGTCCGCCCCCGCCGCGCCGGGCGGCGCGCCGGTCCGTGGGCGGCGGGCGGTGCTGGTTAAGTGTGGATCGGATCGCCGCGGCCGGGAGCCCGCGGGGCGGGTGCGGCGTTGCCGGCTCACGAGGGACGGGTTCGGATCAGGCATGGCCAAGCGCAGGACGAAGGCGGGCGCCCAGCAGGGGCTGGAGGACGCGCCGCTGATGCCCACCGGCGCCCTGGCGGTGGCGCTCCTGGCCTTCGCCCAGGGGGGCGCGCCGGTGGTGCACGTCGCCCGGGACGCCCGCCGCCTGGAGGAGCTCGCCGCGACCCTGCGGGCGCTGGAGCCCGACGCGCGGGTCGCGGTCTATCCCGAGTGGGACTGCCTGCCCTTCGACCACGCCTCGCCGTCGCGGGCGACGATGGGCGCCCGGGCCGCCGTGATGCGCTGGCTGACCGACCGGGACGCGCTGCCGGACTTCGTGCTGACGACCGCCCCGGCCCTCGTGCAGCGCGTGCCGCCGCCGGAGACCTGGGCCGCGGCCCGCGTGACCCTGCGGGTCGGCGACTCCCTCGACGTCGCCGCCGCGACCGCCGACCTCAAGCGCCTCGGCTACATCCTCGACGAGCGGGTCGACGAGCCCGGGGAGATCGCGGTCCGCGGACGCACCCTGGAGGTGTTTCCCGCCGCCGCGCCGCGCCCCTGCCGGATCGAGCACGCGGAGGGCCGCGTCACCGCGATCCGCTCCTACGACGCGATCTCGCAGCGCTCGGTGGCGGAGGCCGACGCGCTCGTCATCGACCCGGCCACCGAGATCATCCTGGAGCCCGGCTCGGGCCAGAGCTTCGAGCCGTTCACCGGCCAGGAGCACCGCCTGGACCGCTACTACCCGCGCCTCGTGACCCTCCTCGACTACGTGCCCGGGGCGCGGCTCGCGGTCGAGGACGGCACGCAGGCCCGGATCGACGCCTTCTTCGAGCAGATGGACGAGGCGCGGGGCCGGCTGAAGACCCGCGACGCGCCGGCGCAGCCCGGCGACGGCCTCTACCTGACGCCGGAGGCGTGGCGCGCCGTCGTGGCGGCCCACGGCCGGCTCACCGCCACCGAGGCGGCCGGGGAGCCGCGCCACGACGACGTTCTCGAGGCCCAGGCCGAGGCCGGCCAGGACCGTCCCGAGATTGGCCATCACGTTGCGGGTCTGCGCCTCGATCCCGTCGGGCAGGATTCCGGGCCTGTCCGGAGTGTCGGGCATCTGACCGGTGACGAAGACGAAACCGTCGACCTCGACCGCGTGGCTGAACGGGGCGACCGGNCGTCGCGGCCGACCTGCGCCCCGACCGGCCGCTGACCGCGTTGGCCGCCGAGGCGGGGATCGTCCTGCGCGACGGCCGGGTGGTGTGGAAGCGCCCCTGCCCGGATTCCGCCGCCTGCACGGCGCTGGCGGCCGACCTCCTGGAGCGCATCCGCGCCGTCCGGGAGCGCGCCGGCTGACGGCGCGGGCCGCGCGCGCTGCCGACCTGCGGTTGATCTTGCATCGGCCGCTTCAAACCGTCACAGGCTGTCGCGCCAACAACGCGAACGGGAGTGTCCCATGCACGTGACGATCGAGCAGGCCGAGAAGGCGATCGCGGCCGCCCGGGCGAAGGCCGTGGAGCTCGGCACCCAGATGTGCATCGCGGTGGTCGATTCCGGCGGGAATCTCAAGGCGTTCCACCGCATGGACGATGCCTGGGTCGGGTCGATCGACATCGCCCACAAGAAGGCCAAGACCTCGGTGTTCTTCGGCATGATGACCGGCCAGATCGGCCAGCTGTCCCAGCCGGGCGGCCCGCTCTACGGGATCGAGCACTCGAACGACGGGCTGATCACCTTCCCGGGCGGGATCCCGATCGTCGACGCCGACGGCGTCATGTCGGGCGCGATCGGGGTCAGCGGCTCGACGGTGGAGAACGACCACGCCGTCGCGGAGGCCGGCGCCAAGGCGATCGGCCGGACCGAGCTGCCGGCCCATCCCTGGCGGACCTGAGGCGGATCGCAGCCGCCGGGCTCCTCAGAACTCGCGCCGCGCCAGCGCGCGGCCGATCCCGAGGAGCAGCATCTGCGAGACCGCCCGCAGATAGGGGTCGCCGTGGCGCTCCAGCGCCGCGTGGATCTGGATGCCGTGGTCGGCCGCGGCGTTCAGGTCCGCCCCGTTCATCGTGCCGTTCATCGCCTCGTCGGTCGCGCCGTTGCTGGCACCGTCGATCTCCGCGGCCCGCGTCGCGTGCCGGTGGAGATCCGTGACGTCGATATAGGCGCCGCGCCCGTGCAGCACGCCGTCCGAAGCCGGCGTCACGCAGCCGCGGTTGAGGATCCAGCGGGTCTCGCCCGTGCCGGTCACGACGCGGAACTCGAGCGAGACCGGGCCGCCGGTCCGGCGGACGCGGTGGATCCGGCCGAACACCCAGTCCCGGTCGGCCGGGTGGATGCGGCCGAGGGCGGCGTCCAGCGGCAGCGGCGTCCCGGCGAGACCCGGATCCCCCGCCATCAGCGACGCCGCGCCGGAATCCAGCACCGACCGGCCGGCCCGGACGTCCGTGTCCCAGGTCCCGACGAAACCGGCGGCCTGCAGGGCAGAGGCCGCCGTGGAAGCCAGCGCCATGGAATCTCCTCCGAACTGGCTACAATCGACAATCGTACAGTGGCGAACAGGTTGACCCGCGACACATGCAGTCCGCAGGCCGGAAGTCCAGTATCGGCCGCCCGAACGGCTTCTGGCACGGCCTCGCGGGCTTCGGCCACCGGGTTGCATTGCGGATGATCAAGACTTCGGCTCCAGACACCGCGGATCTCGACAATCCTCGGCCGCCCCGACGCGGCACGAAGACCGGATTCACGGCGCCGGGCGCGGAGAGTTCGACCACAAATGATCGGTAGACGCCGCGATCCGCCGGGAATCCGCGTTCCGGCCCGCGGATTGTCGGGGCCACCGCGCCGTCGGCGCCGCGGGATCGGGACGCGCGCCGGACTTGCCCTGGTGCGGGTTGCCGGTGCGCCGTAACCTGCACCCTCCGGTAGGCATTCGGCCCGAGAGGCCTTCAGCAGAGGCGCCATGGATCGCACGGTGGACCGCATCAACCTCCCGCTCTCGCAGGACCGGCTCTGGGCCAGCCTGATGGACCTCGCCCGGATCGGCGCGCTGCCCAACGGCGGCAACGACCGGCAGGCCCTGACCGACCGCGACGCCGAGGGGCGCGCCCTGTTCCGGCGCTGGGGCGAGGCGGCGGGGCTGACGCTCACCGTGGACCGGGTCGGCAACATGATCTTCCACCGCCCCGGGCGCGACCCGGGCCGCAGGCCCGTGGCCGTCGGCAGCCACCTCGACACCCAGCCCACCGGGGGCAAGTTCGACGGCCCCCTCGGGGTCCTCGCCGGGCTGGAGATCATGCGCGCCCTGCACGAGGCCGGGATCGAGACCGAGGCGCCGCTCCTGCTGATCAACTGGTGCAACGAGGAGGGCGCGCGCTTCGCGCCGCCGATGAGCGGCAGCGGCGTCGCCATGGGCATCGTCCCGGAGGCCGGGATCCTGGCGACCCGGGACCTCGCGGGCCACGCCTTCGGCGACGAGCTGCGGCGCATCGGCTGGCAGGGGGCGGCGGATCCGGCCGCCCTGCGCGAGATCGGCGCCTATTTCGAGCTCCACATCGAGCAGGGCAAGCGCCTGGAGGATGCGGGCCTCACCGTCGGGGTGGTCGACCGGGCGCTCGCCCAGATCTGGTACGAGATCACGGTGCTCGGCGAGGAGGCCCATGCCGGCAGCCCCATGGCGGGCCGGCGCGACGCGATGATGGCCGCGGCGGCGCTGATCGCGTCGCTCGAAGGCATCGCCGGGGCGGCGGTCGGCGCGGGCGGGGAGCGCGGCCGCGCCACCGTCGGCGTGCTGCAGGCGGAGCCGGCGAGCCGCAACATCACGCCCGGCCGGGTCTGGTTCAGCCTCGACACCCGCCACGGCGACACCGCGCAGCTGGAGGCGATGGGGGCGCAGATCCGGGCCCGGGCCGACGCCCTGGCGGCGGAGCGCGGCGTCTCGATCGCGGTCGCGGAGTTCTGGCGGGCGCCGCCGACCCCGTTCGACCCGGTCCTGGTGGACCGCGTCCAGGCGGCGGCCGAGGCGCGGGGCCACGCCTGGACGCGGATGCCGACGGCGATCTACCACGACGCCGTCTACTGCGCCCGCGCGGTGCCGGCGGCCCTGGTGTTCTGCCCCTGCCACGGCGGGATCAGCCACAACGAGGCCGAGAGCATCACGCCGGCCTGGGCCGGGGCCGGCCTGGAGGTTCTGGCCGACGCGGTGCTGGCGACGGCCGGCCTCGCCGGCCCTCGGGCCGGGCAGGCCTGAGCGCGCCGCCGGCCGCGCACGAACGGAGACTGGGTTCCCGCATGTCCGACGACAACGTCATCCGCCCCGCCTTCGGCGTCCCCCGCACCCCCGCGCCGGAGCCCGATCCGGTCCAGGCGCCCCTGCGCGTCTTCGGCACGGGGGCTGGCCACCGGGTCGGCCTGATCCGCGATCCGTCGGCGCCCGAGGGCGACGTCATCCGGATCGTGGTCGGCCCCGAGGACGAGCCGGGGGTCGAGACCGTGGCGCTGCTCCCCGCCGACGCGGAGGCGGAGGCCGAGCGGATCGGCTTCGCCATCCTGCGGGCGCTGGAGGTGGTCGAGGGCGCGGTCTGAGCCCCGCCCGGAGCGGCGGCTGGACCGTGGTCTGAACCGCGGGGTGGGCGGTGCGCGTTCTCGGAGAGCGGGAGCGGCCGGCGCGAACGGTCGGCGGATCGCCGGGAGGGACGGATGACGGGCGTTCGGATCAGCAGCACGGAGATCGCGATCCCCGCGCGGGCCGGACTGGTCTGGTCCGTGCTGACGGACCTGGATTCCTACCCGGCGTGGAATCCCTATATCCGCAAGGCGGAGGGCCGCCTGCGCGAGGGCGCGCGCTGGCGCCTGGAGCGGACCCTGAACGGCCGCGCCTACCGGGCACGCCAGGTGACGGTGACCTGCTGGGAGCCCGGCCGGCGGCTCACGTGGCGCGGCGGCATCCCGGTGCCGCCCCTGCTCATCGGCGAGCACGAGGTCCGGATCACCGAGACCGCCGACGGGGTCCGCCTCGTCCAGGCGGAGACCGTCGCGGGCCTGCTCGCCCCCGGCCTGTTCCCGTGGCTGAGGACGCGCATGCAGGCCCGGTTCACCGCGATGAACGAGGCCCTGCGCGAGGAGGTCGCGCGCCGGCTGGCCGAGAGCGCCTGACAGCCCCCGGGCCGTTCCCGGCCGCCCCGGTCAGGCGATCGGCTTCGGCTTGACGATCGGCGAGCGGGTCAGGCTCTCGATCGCGCGCCCCGGCCGTCCGGCCTTGCGGGCGATCTCCTCCTCCTGCTCCTCGATGAGCTGCCGGGCGGGCTCGTCGCCGTCGAGGCCGCCGAGGATCTCGGCCGGCACGCGCCGGTTCGAGGCCCGGGACCCGTCCGTGAAGACGATATCGAACAGAACGGAGCCCCGCTCCTGCGGTCTCGACTTGATGCGCTTGGCCATAGGTGCTGATACGCCGCCGGAATCGGTCGCGGCAAGGCGCGGTGCCGGGCGGGGGGTTGCGCGGCGCGCACTGCCGCTCCGGCGCCGCCTCGCTCCCGCCGCGATCTCTCCGCCGCCCGCACGACAGGGCGCCGGCAAACGAGGACGCGCGCGTGATACCCTGGGTTCATCTCGACACCGGATCCGTGCCCGGCGGCGGCACCGACCTGCGCCTGATGCGGCGCGGCGACGAGTTCGCCATCATGGCCGACACGATCGAGCTGATGAACAACCGGCGCAGCGGCTCGGAGGTGGCGCTCGCGTCCCTCACCTGCGCGCGGCTCCAGGACCGGCCCCGGGCCCGGATCCTGATCGGCGGCCTCGGCATGGGCTTCACCCTGCGGGCGGCGCTCGAGGGCCTCGGGCCGGAGGCGCAGGTGGTGGTGGCCGAACTGGTGCCCGCCGTGGTCGCCTGGGCCCGGGGGCCGCTGGCCCACGTCTTCGCCGGCTGCCTGGACGACGCGCGGGTCGACCTGCAGGAGGCCGACGTCAACCGCCTGATCCAGGCCGGCCCCGGGCGCTACGACGCGATCCTGCTCGACGTCGACAACGGACCGGAGGGTCTGATGCGCAAGGCGAACGACCGGCTCTACGACAATTGGGGCCTGAAGCGCGCCCGCTGGGCCCTGCGGCCGGGCGGCATCCTGGGCGTCTGGTCGGGCGCGCCGGACCGGAAGTTCAAGAGCCGGATGCAGCGCTCCGGCTTCGCGGTCGACGAGCTGCGCGTCCACGCGAGCGGCCGGGGCAGCGGCCCGAAGCACGTGGTCTGGCTCGGGACCCGGACCGAGGGGCAGGCCGAGGGGCAGGCTGAGGGGCAGGCCGAGGCTCGGCTTGAGGCTCGGGTCGAGGGCCGGGACGGGGGGCCGGTCCAGGGCCGGCGCGCCGACCGCGGCGCGGGCNCGGCTCACGGTGCTGAAGACCGCCGAACCGCCGGGCCGCTCGGCCGGCGTGAAGGTCGCCTCCGCGGCCGAGCTCGTCCAGAAGCTCAAGGTCGAAGCCGGCGTCATCTGATCCGCAGGCGGGGCTCCCGATGATGGTCGAGCCCCGCGCCGCGCCGGCGGCCGCCCCGTCGCAGAAGATCGATCCGATCGGCGACATCATCCGGGGCCTGGGCCTCGGCCGCGACGGCTGAGCCGGGCGCCGCGGCCCGAAGCCCTACTCGACGTGGAGGGTGAGCTTCATCTTCGGGTGGATGCCGCACTGGATGACGAAATCGCCCGGTTCGGCCAGGGTGAGCCGCGTCTCGGCGCCGGGCTCCTGAGTGCCGGCGTCGAACGTGAACCGGTCCGCCTCGATGAAGGCGTGGTGGGTCAGCCGCGCGTCGCTGTTGCGCAGGGCGACGGTGTCGCCGCGGCGCAGGTAGAGGTCGGTCGGCATGTACCGGCCCGCCCTCTGCAGCACCAGCCGGGTCGTGGCCGGCAGCGCGGCCCGCGCCGTCCCGAGGCTGATGCCCATCCCGACCAGCGCCAGGATCCCGGCGAACACGAGGGCGCGCAGGCACCGGCTGCGGAGGGACATGACCGATATCCAGATGTGACACGCGGCGGGCCGGACCCCGCGGGGCTCCGACCGGGCGGCCGAGCTTGCCGCTGCGTCGCAGCATGCGCGCGGCGCCTCAACCGGACGCTACGACATCCCGTAAAAATTTATCGATATAGACGTCTGTAGAGCGCATATACAGACAAACAAATCTCTTTATCTGTATTCACTGTCGAGTTCCGCGACATCGCGGGGACAGCCCCGCGAGGCCAGGACGGTCCGGACATGCTCGCGGAAGACCTGGACGCGGGCCGGCAGCTCGCGTCCGGCCAGGGTGACGGCGCGCAGCCGGCTGCTGCGGGTCGCCCAGGGGCTGAGCACGCGCACGATCTGCCCGGCCTCGACCGCCCGGGCGGCCACGAGGCTCGGGAGATGGCCGATCCCGGCGCCCGCCAGGGTGAGCCGGTGCGCGGTCGCGAAGTCGCTGACCCGGATCGCCGGGCTCAGGGAGAGCGGCTCCGTGCGACCCTGCCCGTCGGAGAGGGTCAGCCCCGCCGCGCCGATCCGCTCCCGGGCGAGGATCAGGTCGTGGTCGCGCAGGCCCGCGAGGTCGGTCGGGGCCGGGCGGCGCTCCAGGTAGGCGGGGGCGGCGTAGAGGGCGAGCGCCAGGGTGGCGAGGACCATGGCGCGGTAGCCGGTCTCCTCCGCGCCGCCGAGCCGCAGGGCGAGGTCGATCCGGTTGGCCGCGAGGTCGAGGCGCGCGTCGGTGTTGAGCATCTCCACGGTGATCTGCGGGTGGGCGGCCCGGAAGCTCGCGACGATCTCGGGCATCACCTCGATCCCGAAATCGATCGAGGTCGTGATCCGCAGGTGCCCGGCCGGCACCGTGCGGGCGTCGCGGGCGGTCTCGGCCGCCTCGTCGAGGAGCGTCAGGCTCTCCTGGGCCTTGGCGTAGAAGGCGAGCCCCTCGGCGGTCGGCGACACCGCCCGGGAGGTCCGCGCCATCAGCCGGGCGCCGAGCGCCCGCTCCAGGCGGGAGATCCGCCGGCTGACGCTGCCCTTGGTCTCCTGCAGGCTCGCGGCCGCGGCCGTCACCGTGCCGAGATCGACCACGGCGCAGAAGGCGCGCACATCCTCGAGTCCGCCCCGGAAGGTTTCCGTTCTCGCAACCATGGGGTTCCGGATAGCAGGCTCAACCGGTGGCGTGAACGGGTCTACAGGGCTGCTGCGGCGCAGCGAATCGCGCTCGACCCTCTGCTCTGCAGGAGACACCCTTGAAGTCGATTCTCGCCTCCGGCCTTCTGGCCCTGCTGGTCGCCACCCCGGTGCTGGCCCAGACCCCGCCGACCCGCGACCCTGCGCAGATCCAGGCCGGCACCTACGCGGTCGATCCCGGCCACACCCAGGTCGGCTGGCGGGTCTCCCACATGGGCTTCTCGAACTACGCGGGCGGCTTCTCGGACGTGTCCGGCACGCTGGAGCTGCAGCCGAAGAACCCGGCCTCCGCCAAGCTGTCGGTGAAGATCCCGGTCGCCTCGGTGGCGACGACCAGCGCCAAGCTCACCGACGAGCTCAAGGGCGACCAGTGGCTCGACGCCGCCAAGTTCCCCGACATGACCTTCGTGTCCACCAAGGTCGTGCCCGCCGGCAAGGACCACGCGAAGGTGACGGGCGACCTGACGCTCCACGGCGTGACCAAGCCGGTGACCCTCGACGTCACCCTGGTCGGCGCCGGCGTGAACCCGCTGAGCAAGAAGGTCACGGTCGGCTTCGAGGCCACCGGCACGCTCAAGCGCTCCGAGTTCGGGGTGAAGACCTACGTGCCGCTGATCGGCGACGAGCTGCACCTCACCATCGCGGGCGCCTTCGAGAAGCAGGACTGACCTGAGGGGATCCGCCATGGCGAGAGGGGTCCCCGCGCGGCGGTACTCCGCCGTGGCGATCCTGGTGCACTGGGCGAGCGCGCTGGCCGTGCTCGTCCTGATCGGCCTCGGCCTGACCATGACCCATGCGGAATTGGCGCCGCTGCGCCAGTTCCAGCTCTACCAGTGGCACAAATCCGTCGGGATCACCGTGCTGGCGCTGACGGCCCTGCGCGTCCTCTGGCGCCTGACCCACCGGCCGCCGCCGCACCCGGCCGGGATGCCGGCGCCGGAGCGCCGGGCCGCCGCGGCGGCGCATGCCCTGCTGTACCTCCTCCTCGTCGGGCTGCCCCTGACCGGCTGGGCCGTGGTGTCGCTGTCGCCGTTCAACATCCCGACGGTGCTGTACGGGCTCGTGCCCTGGCCCCACCTGCCGCTGGCGGACCTCGTCCCCGATCCGGGCGCCGCCGAGGGTCTCCTCAAGCGGGTTCACGCCCTGGGGGCGTGGTTCCTGGCGGCCCTGCTCGCCGTCCACGTGGCGGCGGCCCTGCGCCACCACCTCCTCCTGCGCGACGACGTGCTGCGCCGCATGCTGCCGGGGCGCCGGCCGTCGCCCACCCTCACCGTGGAGCCGTCCCGATGAACGCGCGTCACCTCTGCCTGCTCGCGGCTCTCCAGGCCGTCACCCTGCCGGCCGCCGCCGCCGAGTGGGCGGTGGACCCGGCCAGGAGCGCGATCCGGTTCTCCGGCGTGCAGGTCGGCGTGCCGTTCACCGGGCGGTTCGAGCGGTTCAAGGCCGCGGTCGATCTCGACCCCGCCAAGCCCGAGGCGGGGCACGCGCTCGTGCTGGTCGACCTCGCCAGCGCGCGGACCGGGGACGTCCAGCGCGACCAGGCGCTGCCGCAGAAGGACTGGTTCGACGTCAAGGCGGCGAGCGAGGCGCGCTTCGAGGCGACCCGCTTCGTCGACAAGGGGCAGGGCGACTACGCGGCGATCGGGACGCTGACGATCCGCGGCACGAGCCGGCCGGTGACGCTGCCGTTCCACCTGACCCTCGACGGCGGGTCGGCGCACGCCGTGGGGCGCGTCGGCCTCGTCCGCACCGAGTTCGGCGTCGGGCAGGGGGCCTGGGCCTCGGGCCAGTGGGTGGCGCTCGATGTCGGGGTCGACATCGACATCGTCGCGACGGCGCAGCCGGCGGCCGGCCACTGAAGCGAGTCACGCCCAGCGATCGACGTCCAGACCGTGCCCTCATCCTGAGGTGCCCGCATCAGCGGGCCTCGAAGGAGGGCTCCAGGGATCGCGCGGCCGGCTGGAGGGCTCCTTCGAGGCCTCCGCTGCGCTCCGGCACCTCAGGATGAGGGCGCGGTCTGGACGGTCCGAATCCCGCGGGCACTCGGAGCCTTCCCGTCCCGGCCCGCTACCCCGGCCGGTCCTCCGACCCCGTCCCCAGCGCCCGCTGGACCATGACGCTGTCCGACCAGTGGCCGTACTTGAAGCCCACCGCCCGCAGGTAGCCGACCCGCTCGAACCCGCAGGCCTCGTGGAGCCGCAGGGAGGCCGCGTTCTCGGCGTCGATGTAGCCGATCATCTGGCGGTAGCCGCCCGCCGCGCAGGCCTCGATCAGGGCCGGAAGCAGCCGCCGGCCGATCCCGGCATGGAGATGGTCGGGATGCACGTAGATCGAGTGCTTGAGCGTGTAGCGGTAGGCCGGCCGCTTCCGGAACGGCACCGCGTAGGCGTAGCCCGCCACCGCGCCGTCCCGCTCGGCCACGAGGTGCGGCAGGCGCTTCTTGCGCATGGTCTTGCGCCGCCGCTTCAGGTCGTCGGGGAGCAGCCGGTCCTCCTCGGCGACGCCGACATCGCTGACGCCCCGGCTGATGTGGTGCTCGTAGATCGCCACCATCGCCTCGACATCGGCATCCGAGGAGGCGCGGATGACGATGTCGGGGCAGGCGCGGGCCGGAACCGGGCCGGGCGTCTCGACCTCGATCTCCATCAGGCCCCCTCCCGCGCCACGTAGGTGTGGAAGCGGATCCGCCCGTCCGGGTCGACCTCGCGGTAGACGCCCTGGATCTCGGCCTCGAAGCCCGGGAACAGGTTGGCGGAGGCCTCGAACATCTTGAAATAGTCGAGCATGGGCTTGGCCCGCGCGTCCAGGCGCTCGCCCGGCAGCACCGTGCCGATGCCCGGCGGGTAGACCAGCATCAGCGTGGTGGCGATCCGCCCCTCGGCCTCGGCGATCGGCACGTAGTCGACCTTGTTGCGCGTCAGCAGCTGGGCGGCGCGCTTCGGCGGCATCACCATCTCGGGCAGGTGCTCGGGGGCGAATTGCCGCCGCTGCAGCGTCGAGGTGCCGGCCTCCCGGTGGAAGGCGTGGAGCTCGTTGCAGAGGTCGCGCAGGCGCACGCCGCGGTAGCGGTTCGGCCGGCGGTTGACGAATTCCGGCATGGCCTCCTCGAGCGCGACGTTGTCGTCGTGGAGCCGCTTGAAGGCGACGAGGCCCGAGATCAGCGTGCCGGCCTTGGAGGATTCGACCCCCGGGGTCAGCAGGAAGAGCAGCGAGTTCAGGTCGTTCTTCTCGGCGACGATCCGGTTCTCACGCAGGTACTGGGCCACGATCGGCGCCGGCACGCCGTGCTGGGCGTAGGCCCCCGTGTGGCGGTCGAAGCCGGGGGTCAGCACCGTCAGCTTGTTCGGGTCGGTGATGGCGTAACCCGGCGCCACGTGGCTGAAGCCGTGCCAGCGCGCGCCCGGCTTCAACTCCCAGTGGCGCGGCGTGGCGGCGAGCTCGTCGGTCGGCACGCTCTCCCACGGCACCTCGGCGCCGTCGGCGTTCACCGTCACGTCCGGCACGAAGGGGTCGAAGAACCAGCGCCGCGCCGGGTCGCGCTCGTTCTCCTCGAACTCGCGCCGGATCGCCCGGACCTTCTTGCGCCACTCGATCCCGAGCCGGATCGTGTCATCCCACAGGATCATGCCGGAGCGCCCCTTCATCATCTGGGCGCCGACGTCGAGGGAGGCAAAGAGCGGGTAGAAGGGCGAGGTCGAGGCGTGGACGAGGAAGCTCTCGTTGAGCCGCTTGTGCTCGACCCGGCGGGTCTGGCCGCGGATATGCCCGTCCCGGGTGTGGATCTGCGAGGCCTGGGAGAAGCTCGCGAGCTGCTTGTGGGTCGATTGCGTGGCGACGATGCCGGGCGAGGTCTCGTCGAGCCCGGTCAGCCCCATGGCGAACCGGCGGGCGTAGAGCGGGTGGAACTTCATGAAGCCCGCCCAGGCCTCGTCGAACAGGATGTAGTCGCAGAGGTGGCCGATCTTCTCCAGGATCTCCTGCGCGTCGTAGATCGTGCCGTCGTAGGTGCACTGCTCGATCACCGCGACGCGGAACGGCCGCTCCCGGCGCCACGCCTCCGGGTCGGTCACCAGCGGGTTGCGGCGGATCTTCTCCCGGATCCGGGTCTCGTCCAGGGCCTCGTGGAAGATCGGCCCGATCAGGCCGTACGCATTCCGGTCCGTTTCCAGGAAGATCGGGATGCCGCCGCCCAGGAACAGGGCGCCGTGGTGGGCCGCCTTGTGGTTGTTGCGGTCGAACAGGACGAGGTCGTCCTCGGCCACCAGGGAGGACAGGACGATCTTGTTGGAGGCCGAGGTGCCGTTGAGGACGAAGTAGGTCTTCTCCGCCCCGAAGATCTTGGCGGCCTCCTTCTGGGCCTTCAGCGCCGGGCCCTCGTGGGTCAGCAGGTCGCCGAGGTCGAGGACCGAGTTGTCGAGGTCGTCGCGGAAGATCGCCTCGCCCAGGTGCTCGACGAAGATCCGGCCGATCGGCGAGCGGTTGTAGAAGATGCCGCCGTTGTGGCCCGGGCAGGTCCAGAGCTGGTTGCCCTTCTCGGCGTAGTCGACGAGCGCGCCGAAGAACGGCGTCTTGAGCGTCTCGGCGTACTGCGTGACCCGGCTGACGAGGCCGCGGGCGATGAATTCGGGCGTCTCCTCGGCGAGGAAGATGTAGCCGTCGATGAAGTCGAGGAGCTCGACCGGGATGTCCTCCAGCCGCTTGCGGCGGACCATGATGACGATCGGCATCTCCAGGCCGCGCCGGCGCATCATGTCGATGAGGGCGGCGGCCTTGCCGTCGAGGCCACGCTTGCCCCAGTCGACCACGAGGCAGCCGACCGCCGCGTCGGTCTGGACCGCGATGGCCGCGTCCTCCACGCGCCGGGCGCGCACCACCTCGAAGCCGCGCTGCTCGACGGCCGCCACGATCTGGTTGACGCGCGCGCCCTCGAGATCGTCCGGGTCGAAGGCCGGGGCACACATCAGGACCGTGAAGCGACGGTGGAAGTCCATGGAGCCCTCTCTGGCCTCGGATGCAGCGGGTGGCTTTCCGGCCCGTCTGCGACGATTGCATGACACGGCGCGCGGCGGGCGGTCGCGGTCCGGACGAAAGGGCGCGATCCGGGCCGGCCAGTTGCACGGCGCCATCGGGATCGGCCGCGCGTCCACTGTCCCGCGCGGGAGAGGGACAGGGTGAGGGATACGTGCTCTCCGGACGAGTCGCGCGGGTGGGCGCGGCGACGGCGCGCCCTATCCCGAAGCATCGGGCTCCTCACCCCAACCCTCTCCCGACCGGGAGAGGGGGACCGTCACGGCGCGCGGCGCCGCTCCCAGACGGCGGGGTTGACCAGCCCGCCCGGCCGCCGGCCGGCGAGGACGTCGACCACGCGGGTCGCGGCGGTCTCGGCGGTGCGGATCAGGGCCGCCCCGGTCGAGCCGCCGACATGGGGCGTCAGGATCGCCCGCTCCTGGCGGGCGAGGGGATGGTCGACCGGCAAGGGCTCCTGGGCGGAGACGTCGAGCCCGGCGCCCGCGATCGTGCCGGCCTCCAGCGCCTCGACCAGCGCCACCTCGTCGATCAGGCCGCCGCGGCTGGTGTTGATCAGGAAGGCGTCGCGCTTCATCCGGGCGAGCTGGTCCCGGCCGATCAGGCCGCGGGTGCTCGGGGTCAGCGGCACGTGCAGGGAGACGATGTCGGCCTCGGCCAGGAGCGCGTCGACCGAGGCGGCCCGCAGGGCGCCGGCATTGGCGAAGTCGGCCTCCGGGCGGCTCGGGCCGTAGGCGAGCACCCGCAGGCCCAGGGCGGCGCCGAGCCGGGCTGTCGCCTGCCCGATCGCCCCGAATCCGACGAGGCCCAGCGTCAGGCCGGCGAGCTCGACCAGGCGGGCGGTGAACTTGAAGCTGTCGTCGCCGCGCCGGACCGAGCGGTCGGCCTCCGGCAGGGCCTTGGCCAGGGCGAAGATCAGCGCCAGCGTCTGCTCGGCCACCGAGACCGCGTTGGCGCCGGGCGTGTTGACCACCGCGATCCCGGCCTCGGTCGCTTCGGCGGTGGCGATGTGGTCGGTGCCGGTGCCGTGCACGCCGATCACCCGCAGGGCCGGCGCCGCCGCGACGGCGCGGGCCGGGAAGCCGGTGTTCCGGGTGATGACGGCGACGCAGTCGGCGACCTCGCGGGCCAGCGTCTCGGGGTCGGTCCCGCTCGCCGGTCGGGGCTCCAGCCCGGCCGCGCGCAGCCGGTCGAGGCCCGCCGCGTGGATCGGCTGGACGATGAGGCACGGACCGGTGATCACGGGGAGGAACCTCTGCACAAGAGGGCGGGTGACGGGCAAGTTTCGCGCCGGGCCCGTCTAGGCGGCGTGGTCCACCCTGGCAACCGGGCGCCCGGATTTCCGCCGGCATCGCGGCATCGGCCGCGTACCCAGTTGCTGGCGACGACGATGGGCCGGTGAGGCCGGCCGGGCGTAGGGCAGCGGCGTGCCGGGGCCGCCGGGTCGGCCGATGTTTCACGGGAAACATTCTCTTAACCCGGTGCGCGAGCGCCGGGCTCGTCCGACACCGGCGCGGCGGGCGCGACACAATAGATCGGTATCGCTCCGGTGGTCCGGGACCGGCCCGCTGTTGCAGCGGCGCCGTCGCGGCGCGGCGCCCGGCAAGCTACCACCGGTCCGGCATGACGACGACATCGAGCTGGCGCACCCTCCGCAACGTGCAGGCCCGGGCGCGGCTGGAGAAGGCCCTCCCGGCCATCTTTCCCGCGCCGGTCCTGCAGCACGCCCTCGCGCGGCCCCTGATCCCGCCGACGCCGCGGCTCGCCGTCGAGAGCTACTGGCGCAACCACATCCTCAGGGCCGACCGGCTCGCCCGGGCGCTGGCGGCCCGCTCGGGGACGCCGGAGGGCTGGACGTGGCAGATCGGTGGCGCCGGCCGGGCCGGGAGCTTCCGCCTGCCGCCGGCCCCCTTCCGCGACCCGGCCTTCGCCCGCGGCCGGGGCGCCTGCTGCATCTGCGGCCAGCCGGTCTACCGGTTCGGCTGGCACCGGGATCTCTGGGCGGGCGGCGCGCCCAACACCAAGGCCGGCTGGCACGCGGCCTGTGTCGCGGCCTGGAAGTTCTGGATCGCGCCCCACGCCCAGGTCCGGGCGCTGAAGCTTCGCCAGCGCCATCGCTGCGCCACCAGCGGCAAGCGCCTGCTCAGGACGGCCGAGGTCGACCACACCCTGCCGCTCTACCGGGTCTGGCGCGAGCACCGCGACGCGCCCTGGCCGGACCTGCTCGGCTACTGGGGCGCGCCGAACCTGCAGGTGGTCAACCGGGCCGCCCACGTCGACAAGTGCCGCGACGAGGCGGCCGAGCGTTCCCGGACCGTCCAGCTCGCCCGTTTCCGGGTGGTCGAGGACGCGTCCGGGTTCAGCGTGGTCGAGGAGGAGTGAGCGCTCGGATCACGCGCCCAAAGTCTCGAGCGCATGCGACAGATCCGCGAGCAGGTCGGCCTCGGCCTCGAGCCCCACGGAGAGGCGCAGCAGCCCGTCGGTGATGCCCGCGACGGCCCGCGCCTCCGGGTCCATGGCCGCGTGCGTCATGGTCGGCGGGTGGGCGATCAGGCTCTCGACGCCGCCAAGGGACTCGGCCAGCGTGAACACCCGCAGGGCCTCCACGAAGGTCTTCACCGCTGCGCGGCCGCCGGCCAGCTCGAAGCTCAGCATCGCCCCGAAGCCCGCCTGCTGCGCCTTGGCCAGGGCGTGCCCGGGATGCGTGGGCAGACCCGGATAGTGCACGCGCGCCACCGCCGGATGGGCGTCGAGGAAGGTCGCCAGGGCGGCGGCGTTGCGCTGCTGCTGCTCCACCCGCACGAACAGCGTGCGCAGGCCCCGGAGCGTCAGGTAGGCGTCGAGAGGCGAGCCGGTCACGCCGATCGTGTTCGCCCAGGCGGCAAGTTCCTCGCCCACGGCCTTGTCGGCGGCGATCACGGCGCCGCCGATGACGTCGGAATGGCCGTTCAGGAACTTGGTGGTGGAGTGGACGACCAGATCCGCCCCGAGGGCGATCGGCTGCTGCAGGGCCGGCGACAGGAAGGTGTTGTCCACCACCGCCAGCGCGCCGGCCGCCTTCGCGCCCGCGGCGATACGCCGGACATCCACCACCCGCATCAGCGGGTTGCTGGGCGTCTCGATCAGCACGACCTTCGGCCGCTCGGTGAGCGCCGCCGCCAGCGCGCCCGGATCGGTCTGGTCGACGAAGGCGACGCGGTAATGGCCGCGGTCCGCGCGGAAGCTGAGCAGGCGGTGCGTGCCGCCGTAGCAATCGTGGGGCGCGACCAGGAGATCGCCGGGCCGCAGGCTCGACAGGGCGAGGTCGAGGGCCGCCATGCCGCTCGCCACCAGGACGGCGCGGGCGCCGCCCTCGAGCTTGGCGATCGTGTCGGCCAGCGCGTCACGGGTGGGGTTGCCCAGGCGCGAGTAGTCGTAGGGGCCGGGCTGCTCGAAGGCCGGGAACTTGAAGGTCGTCGACAGGTGGATCGGTGCGATCACCGCGCCGAAGGCCGCGTCCTGGGCCACGCCGTTGGCCGCCGCTACGGTACGGGCCGCTAATCCCTCTGACATCGCCTCGTCCTCCACGCAGTGACCGCTCGTCCGATCCGGCCGGAACGGGCGAGCGTTCTTTATGGAGAACGGATCAGACTTTCAAGAGAACGAAACGACTGTCACGGCCGCGCGGTGGTCTCGGGCTGTTTCGACCGCCAGGGCGCCATGCTGGCGAAGACGCCGTCCCGACGGATCAGCGCGTGCAGCAGCGCCGCCGCCAGGTGCGCGAGGATCACGGCGAACAATCCGTAGGCCAGCACGGTGTGAAGCCGGCGCAGGGCCGCGTACACCATCGCGTCCTGCGGCAGGATCGGCGGCAGAACCACGGGGCCGGCGAGGACGACGGGATCGCGCGCCGCCGACAGCATCGCCCACCCGATCAGCGGCATGGCCAGCATGAGGCCGTAGAGCAGGATGTGCGAGCCATGGGCCGCGCGCTTCTGCCAGCCCGGAAGATCCGCCGGCAGGGGTGGCGGGGCGTGCCGCCAGCGGTTCACGAGTCGGAGCCCGGCGAGCAGCAGGATCAGGATCCCGAGCGGCCGGTGCAGGGCCACAAGGGCGTGGTAATCGGCGAGCGAGGTCACCATGGCGACGCCGATCAGCAGCATCGCCAGGATCAGCGCCGCCATGGTCCAGTGGAGCAGGCGCGCGGGCCGGTTGAAGCGGGAGGCATCCGTCACGGGGCGGCTCCTTGGAGCGTGGCGGCGGTCACGGCGCTCGGGGTCTTCGTCTCGCCGGCGCGGCGGGTGAAGGATCGCGCGTAGGCTGCCGACCGCGCGCTCAGGAGCGGGTCGTCGCTCGGCACGATGCCGTCCGGCAGCACCAGCGGATCGAAGTTGATGTCGCGGCAGGTGGAGGCGGCCTCCGGCGTCGCGCCCGTGAGAGTCAGGGTGCCGACATCCACCGTCTCGCGGTCGGCGGGCCAGGGTAGCGTCGCGTCGGCGGTCGGGTCATCGGCCCGGCCGAGCGTGACGATCAGGTGCCAGTGCCGCGGGCCCTGCGCCAGCTGCGCGGCGAACGCGTCGAACAGAGCGTTCGTATCGGCCGGCGCGGCGTCGGCACCGGGCGCCGGGTCGGGGACCAGGGCCCAGCGCACCGGACGCGCGCCGCCGTCCGCGGCGACGAACCGGAAGGCGTTCAGGCTCCAGTAGGTGCTGTCGGCGAAGCCCGCGGTCACGGTCCGGGCCTTGATCAGCGCGGCGGCCTTCGCGCTCTCCGGATGGTCCGCGAAGAACGCCTTCAGGCGCTCCGGATCCGGCTTGCCGGTGGCGGGATCGAGCCTGGCCGCGAGGAGCTGCGCGTAGAAGGCCTCGGGCGTGCGCACCGGAAAGACCGGGATGTTGTTCATGCCGGTGCGCCACTCCTCGCCGCCCGGCAGCCGGAAGCGCAGGGCGAGGCTGCGCACGGTGGCGGCGGCGTCGGCCGCGTAGGGCTGGCCGCCGGCCAGCGCCACCCGCCCCTCGACCGGCGACACGCGTCCCGCCGCGAACACGCTCGCCTTCGAGAGGCGCACGCCCGCGCCGTTGGCCGTGAAGCGGCCCGCGATGCACATTCCCTTGGCGTGATTGCGCCGGAAGCCGGGATGGGGGCCGTTCACCTGCTCGAAACGGTCGATGATCCGGGCCGGCGTGAGCAGGCCGGGCGAGAGCCAGCCGCCGGCATACGCGAAGGTGCCGGCGGTCCCGGCCAGCACCGAGCCGATGGCGGACAGGCGCAGGAGCAGCGCGCGCCCGGTCATGCCGGGGGACGCACCCGTGAGGTGGTGCAGCAGCGTCATCGAATCCCTCAGGATCGGCCACGATGACGCCTATTCGCCCGCCTGCCGCGGCGGTTTCAGGCGGCGCGGGTCCCGTTCATGGCCGGGGGCAGCGCGTCCGCCTCACCCGGTGCGGCGGCCCGCACGCCCTCGGCCTCCTGGGCCATGGCGCGGGCGAGCAGTCCGGCCCGTCCGGCCCACAGGTCCCGCTCGTCGCGCAGCGCCTCGAGACAGTCCTCGGACGCGGCCAGCCACGCCTTCGCGTCGCAGGCGGAGATCACCGTCGATCTCGATAGCCGCAAGGGCTTCGTCTTCATCGGGTCGCTGGAACACGAGAATTCGCCGAATGTCGACTCACTGATCTGGTTCCTTGAGACCGTCTGGCCGGACGTGCATCGCGCCCTGCCGTGCGTGCCGGCCGGCGGTGCCCGGTCCGGTGCGTCAGGAGGCGGCGCGGCGACCTGGAGCGCGGGTTCCGGGCGCAGCTGCGCGATCTCGGCGCGCACCTGCGCGACGTCGAGCCCGGACGCGGCGCGCGGCTCGGACACGATCTCCGCGGGGATGGTCCCCGCCGCTTCGGTCTCCACGGCCGGAAGACCTTCCTCCTCAAGAACGAGGCTGTGCAGCATGGCGAAGACCCGGTCGCCGTCGAGCCGCGCGAGGTCGAACCCGCTCTCGGTCGCGAGGCCGCTGAAACGAGCCTGCCCGCTGCGCGATTCGCCCACGAACGCCATCGACCAGTTCGCGAAGCCGCGGCTCTCCGCCGGGCCGCATTGCAGGACGGTGACGTCGTCGTGCCGCAGGTCGCGCTGGATCCGCTCGAAGGTCGCCTCGACCCCCCGCCGCGGGCCTTCGAGCACCTGCGCGAAGACGCCCGCGTTGAACATCAGGGCACCGGTCACGTCCAGAGCCGCGTTGTTCCGCTGGGAGGCGTCCAGGATCTGCCGGACCGCGGCCATCGCCTCCGGCTCCGGGCCCTGGAGCAGGTTCTTGCTGGCATAGACGAGACGGTAGAGGTCGCTCATGGCAGTGCGTCCGGAAGGGGAGGGGAGTCAGGCCTGCGGGAAGGCGGCGAAGACCTGGCGCAGGTCCTCGGCGGGTACGGGCTTGCTGATCAGGTAGCCCTGCACGTCGGTGCAACCCTCCAGGCGGATGCGCTGCATCTGTTCGGACGTCTCGACGCCCTCGGCGACGGTGGTCATGCCGAGGCTCTTCCCCAGTCCCGCGATGGCCCGGATGATCGCCTCGCCGTCGGGCTTGCTGGTCAGGTCCTTCACGAAGGACCGATCGATCTTGATCTTGTCGAACGGGAACGAGCGCAGGTAGCTGAGCGACGAGTATCCGGTGCCGAAATCGTCCATCGAGACGCGCACGCCGAGCTCCCGCAGCCGGTGCAGGGTCTGGAGCGTCCTGTCGTTCTCCTGCAGCAGCACGCCCTCGGTGATCTCGACCTCGAGCCGCCGGGCCGGCAGCCCCGAACCGGCGAGGGCCGAGATGATCGTCTCCACGAGCCGGTCGCTCTTGAACTGCGCGGGCGAGACGTTGACCGCCACCGACATGGGGTCCGGCCAGGTCATGGCGTCGCGGCAGGCCTGACGGACGACCCACTCGCCGATCGGAACGATGAGCCCGATCTCCTCGGCGAGCGGGATGAAGTCGAGGGGCGAGACCAGCCCGCGGTCGGGATGGCGCCACCGGATCAGGGCCTCGCAGCCGATCAGCGTGCCGCTCGCGAGCTGCAGTTGCGGCTGGTAGTGCAACTGGAATTCCCGGCGGGCCAGCGCTTGGCGCATGTCGAGCTCGAGCTTCCGGCGCGCCTGCATGCGGGCATCCATCTCCGGCTCGAAGAACCGGTAGGTGCCGCGGCCGTCGAGCTTGGCCCGGTAGAGGGCGAGGTCGGCGTTCTTCAGGAGCCTGTCGGCATCGGCGCCGTCCTCGGGCGCCAGCGCCACGCCGACGCTGGCGCCGATCGTCAGGAGATGGCCCTCCACCATGTAGGTCCGGCCGATCAGGTCGACGACGCGGCGCGCGAGCGCCTGCGTGCCGGCCGCGTCGCGGATCCCGGCCTGCAGGATCACGAACTCGTCGCCCCCGATCCGCGCCACCGTGTCGGTGGCCCGCACCGTCGAGCGCAGGCGGTCGGCGACCGTCGCCAGCAGCGCGTCCCCGATCGGGTGGCCGAGGGTGTCGTTGACCGGCTTGAACCGGTCGAGGTCGATGAGCAGCAGGGCGCAGCACTCGCCCGAGCGCGCGAGACGCTCGAGCGCTTCGGCGAGGCGCTCGCGCAGGAGCAGGCGGTTCGGCAGACCGGTGAGCGGATCGAGCCGCGCCATCGCGTCGGCGCGGGCCTCGGTGGCCTTGCGGGTGCTGACATCCTCCAGGGTGACGACCCAGCCGCCCGCCGCCAGGGGGTGGAGCTCGACCTGGACCGTGTGGTCCCGGCGCCGCACCTCGAACAGGACGGGCTGCCGCCGGGCCAGCGCGCGGCGCAGGGCGCGCAGGGTCGCGCGCCGCGCCGGGGCGGTGTCGTCCCGCAGGGCCCGGAGCAGCGGGAGCGCGGCGGTGTCGGTCTCCAGCGTGACCGTCAGGCTGTCGAGGAGCCGCCGCGCCGGGGCGTTCGCCGCCACGACCCGCCCGGCCCGGTCGATCATCAGCAGGCCCTGCCGGACCGCGTCGAGATAGGGCGCCAGGTGGGGGGCCAGATAGGGAGCCTGGGGATCGCGCGGCGCGTCCCGCTCGGTCGGGATCGGGCGCGCCGCCTCCCGACGCGACAGGAGGGCGGGCTGGGGATCCGGGCGCATGCCAGGGCCTCGCGTGGGTGCCGGGCGACGCGCGGCAGGAAAACAGCACCTCGGTATCCTGGAATGTGCTAATTCCGTATTTAAGCGGCCGAGAAATACGGTATTGACCTAGGTTAAGCCCGCGAAAGCGTCCTGTTGTTCGTCGCGGGGCCGGGCGTCGCGCGGGCCCGCCCCGGCCGGCGGGCCCGCGCGCTCAGGCGGTGGCCAGCGCGGCCTTCGGGAGCAGCATGTGGACGCCCTTGTTGCCGTCCACGGCCTGGGTGATCCGCAGGTTCCCGGCCAGCGAGCACAGCATGTAGGCCTGGTTGCGGTTGAGGGACGTCCGGGCGCAGACGAGGCGGATCATCGCGCGCACCGCCTGCCGCATCGCCTCGTCGAGGCTCTCGTGCAGGCCGATCGACATCAGGTCGGTCGGGGTCTCGGCGAAGGGCCACGCGCCCTGGAGATCCTTGCGCACTGTCAGCCGGACGGTGCCGGTCAGCCCGGTCTCCAGGGCGGTGACGCAGACCTCGCCGTCGCCCTGCACGCCGTGGCCGTCGCCCGCGTAGAAGCCGCCGCCGGGGTTGAACACCGGCAGGTACAGGGTCGTGCCGACCGTCAGCTCCTTGTTGTCCATGTTGCCGCCGAAGGCGCGCGGGACCGCGGAGCCCACCGGCCCCCAGGCGGCCGGCGGCGCCGTGCCCAGGATGCCGAAGAACGGGTCGAGGGGCAGCTCCGTCCCCCAGGGCAGGCGGCAGACCCCGCGCGCCGCGTCGATGTCGGCGTGGACGGTCTCGTAGTCGGTGAACTCGTCGGGCAGGGTGCCGAGCAGTGGCAGGATCGACACGAAGCCCCAGTCCAGCCGGAAGCGCAGGTCGAGGATGTCGACCTGCAGCATGTCGCCGGGCTCCGCGCCCTCCACGTGGACCGGCCCGGTGACGAAATGCGGCCCCAGGCCCCGCGGCAGGGTGTCGAGGGCGTGCAGCAGGTCGGCCGGGACCCGGGCTGGGTCGGGATGGAGCGTCGCCCGGCCGCCGGCCGGGTGCGCGTGCAGGGTGACGGTGTCGCCCGACGCGACCGTCAGCACCGGCGGCCGCGCGGCGTCGAAGGTGCCGAGCACCATCGTCTCGGGGCGCGCGGGGATCTCGTGGTGACGCGGCATGGCGCTCTCTCGGCGACGGATGAGGCGGGACGGGTTCGCGGGCGGCGCGCCCGGGCAGGACGGTCCCGGGGCCGGATGATCCGCGCCGGCGGGCCGATGCGGAAGACCAAAGGCGATGCAGCGGCAGTCCGTTTTGCGCAGATTGGCGCCGGGCCGCGTCTTCTTTGGGCGGAGTGCGGCGCCCGCGCCGGCCGGGAGCCGTGCGTCCCGGGCTTGCCCGTCCTGCGCGGGGGGCCTTGCACGGCGCGGCGCGCACCACTAAATCCGCGTCACCGGCCCGGACGGCACGCCGTCCGCCGGAACTTCCAGCAGCATCACCGGCCAGCATCGACCCTCCGGGGTCGGGACGCTGTCGGGCGCGAGCGCAGGCTCGACCCGGATCCGGCGACTGAGGGAGCGTCCATCGTCCAGCGCCGCATCGAAGGGCTTCCGGGCCGTTCCGCGCCGCGCTTCGTCGACGGAGGCGCCGGAGACCGGCCTGGCCGGGTCGGTTCCTGCGCCGGGAAAATAGGCGGTTGACACGGAAGTTCGGGGCAGCCTATACGGCGCCTCCCGACGCGGTCCGGAAGAATAACGGAGCGGGTCGGACGGACTTCCCGAGGTTTAGAAAAGTAGATCCGGCGAGAGCCGAGGTACTTGACTTCTCCTCAGCCAGTAATTACGAGAGTGATTACTGATCTTTGACAAGTTGGAATGAGGAAGGGAGACGCGGGCGGCGTTTGTCCTTGCGGCCGGGCCTTAGGGTCTGGCGTGAGTAGACTTGTGCCGATCTGTTGTTCTTCTTTCTGAGCTCACCGACGGGTGTTTGGCGCTGTGAAGCGCCGGATGCTTGGTCGATGTGAGGCTCCGTCTGAGAATACACGTGATCGGCCAGATCAATCTCTTCAACGTGAGAGTTTGATCCTGGCTCAGAGCGAACGCTGGCGGCAGGCTTAACACATGCAAGTCGAGCGGGCCCTTCGGGGTCAGCGGCGGANCTCGCCTTCCTCGCGCGGCTGCGCGCCGAGTTGGTGCGCCTTGCAACTGGTAAACCGAACGAAACGAGTCCGGACGCCGTCGTCGAGGCCGCCTGAAGCGACGTGCGCCCCGACAATTGTCCGAGCACATGTTGCCGCTCTCCGTCCCAGAGATCAGGCACCTGCTCGCCCGTCTCGTTCTTGCCATCGCACCGGTGCGCGCCTTGCTATTGGCTTGGTCTGTCTGGCGACGACGGCATCAGACAGCCGCCAGGGCTGCTCACGTTCGATCCCGGCGAAAAATGCAACTGTAGTATTAGAGCGCCTAACAAAACCACCGTTCGATGAAGCGCCAGACGATGAGGGCTGCGGCCAGCGTGGAGAAGGCAAGATGGATGTCGTGTCGCCGCTCGTAGCGGATGGCGAGGCGACGGAACTGGGCGAACCACGCCAGCGTGCGCTCGACGACCCACCTGCGACGTCCCAGCCGCTGGCTGCTCTCGATCCCGCGCCGGGCGATGCGGGGCTGGATGCGGCGGCGGGTGAGCGCCTGACGACAGCGGCGGTGGTCGTAGGCCTTGTCGGCGTGCAGCTTCAAGGGACGCTTGCGCGGCAGTCCCCAGCATGAGCGGATCGGCGGGACGGCATCCACGACCGCCTCCAGCATTCGGCTGTCATGGACGTTCGCGCCCGTCAGCTTCAGAGCGAGGGGGATGCCCTTCGCATCGGTGACGATGTGGCGCTTCGTGCCCGGCTTGCCCCGATCGGTTGGGTTCGGGCCTATCGCCGGGCCCCCCTTTTGGCGGCAATCGAGGCGCTGTCGAGGGAAGCTCGCCTGAAGTCGATGCCGTTCTGGCGACCGAGCCGGTCGAGAAGCGCGTGCTGCAGACGGTCCCACACTCCGGCCTTCTGCCAATCCCGCAAGCGTCGCCAGCAGGTCATCCCCGAGCCACAGCCCATCTCCCGGGGCAGCAACTCCCACGGCGTGCCTGAGCGCAGCACGAACAGGATCCCCGTCAGTGCTGCGCGGTCGGAGGTTCGAGGCCGACCGCCCTTCGGCTTGGCCCGTTCAGGCGGCAGCAGCGGTGCGATCTCGGCCCACAGGCCATCGGGAAGGAGGGGTCTCGCCATCTCCACCCAACGCGCCAAACCCGGTTTTGTTAGAGGCTCTTAACCAGCGTAGCCGTCTCGATGGCTGCAGCGACTTCCGGCGCGTGAACGACCAGTGAAGCGTGGCTGCCGGCCACTTCGGTCGTTTGAGCCTTCATCTCGCCAGCGAAAAACTTCTGCACCTCCGGTGCGATAACCTTGTCTTTCGTGCTGATGACGTAAAACGTCGGCTTGTTGCACCAGGCGGCCACATCGACCGGAGCCTCGAACGCGGTGTGGTTCAGGGGCAGCTGATGCTCCGCCAGGGCACGAGCGATCTGCGGGGGCAGGTCAGCCGCGACCGCCGACGGAAACACTTTGGGATCGATGTACAGATTGCCTTTCGCATCCGGATGAATGGCCGCAGCACCTTCCGTCGCGAGACCGTTCTTGGCAAGCGAAGCCAGAGATTGCCCGACGTCCGGCGCGAACGCCGAGACATAGACGAGTGCCGACACCTTGGGATCGTTGCCGGCCTGGGTGATGACTACGCCGCCCCAGGAATGTCCGACCAGAACAGTTTTGCCGTCCTGCTTTGCCAACGTGCTCTCAGTGGCCTCGACGTCGACCGCAAGCGACGTCAATGGATTTTTGACGAGCGTCACGGTGTAGCCTTTCTTGGTGAGAATATCGGCCACCGGCTTCCAACTCGATTGGTCGACGAACGCGCCGTGAACGAGCACAATATTGTGAGCCGCCCCGCTCGGCAGCCCGGCTGAATAAGCGGCGGTCGATGTCACCCCGGACATCAGGATTGCGGCGATCGGAAGAAGACACGTCTGCATGATAACTCCCATTGTTGATGGAAATTCACCAAATCTCGGATGATAGAACTTGAAAGATTTTTTCATCGGAATCTTTGCAGGACATTGCTGTGCCTGCGCGCAAATATCCGCGGACTCTGAAGAGTCACAGGGCGCCGAACTCTGGTCGCCGAAGGCGCTATCGCCACCTGATTTGGTGGATTATTGCGCGGCGGATTAGGGTGGTGGGCCCCTATTTCAGCGTATTGTTAGCTATCGGCAAGATCGAAGCGATACGCCACCCGTCCTGAGTCTTCTTGAGTGTCTGACAGATCAGAAAGGTGTCGCTCTGCGGCTCATGTCCCGGAAGCCCGCGCGTGAAGACAATAGGAACAAGGATCTGGACCACATCGGTCGAAAGCATCGTTGCGTGGAATTTGCTCATGTCCGGGTTCAATCGCCAAGTGCCTTGATAGTAGCTCTTGAAGCGCTCAGCCACAGCGTCGGCTCCCCGGATGTCTACACCGCGCGAGAAGAAAAGTGTCTCCGGCGAAGCCCAAAGCATGGATTTCACGTCGTCCACGGCATGGGCATTCTGCGCGGCCACGAATCTGGCGAACAGATCCCGAGCGTCGGTTACGCTCTGATCAGCCGATGCTCTTCCAGAAACAGTCAGAGCGATTGCAGTGGCAAGAAGCAGAGATCTTTTCATGAGTTCATCTTCTCAACAAGGATAGCGCAGGACTATCGTCGCGATGGTCGCGTGAAATCCGTCGACGCTGATGCAGCGTTGGCCATCGTCCGCCTCTCAGCGCCGAAACCGACGAAGCGAGCCGCGCGGAAGGATCGCACTTGTTCAGCCTGCAGCCATCGCCAGAGTGGTCCGGAGCTGGTCGTCCAAGTTACGGGCGACTTCATCGACCTCCTGCTTCCCGAATTGACCGAAGGTAGTGGCCGGGCGGTCGTATTCGAACGCGACATCGCCATCGGCATCCTCACGCAGCAGCACCCGGATCGGCGCATACAAGGCGGCTGAGAGAGCGTGGCGGGTCATCCGCGCGGCCGTCAGCGGATTGCCGATATCGTACTGGATGGCGCTGCGGGTCAGTCCGGCCGTGAGGAGCAGGCCGCCATGGTCCCGGGCACCGAAGATCGAGAGCGGCGCCTGTCGTTCGAGGAGGTTGCGCGCCTCATCCACCTTCCCGTCACGCAGGAGCTTGGCATAGGCGTGATCGAGCGGAGGCACCGAGGCTTCCAGGGCAGCGCGCGCCGCCTCGAAGGACTTCAGCGAGCGGAGCGTCACGTGCTCAACCGTGACGTGGGTCGAGGTCATCTGTTCGGACATGGTATGAATTCCTCGTTTCTCGCGGCGAATGCGGTGTAGGCCATGACAGCGGAACTCGCCCCGTCCGGACCGCAGAGCGCGGGATCTGGACGGCGAAGACGGCAGGCTGTCAGCGCGCCGCCGAGACCTTCGTCTTCGCCGTCCGTGCGAGGATGATGTCTGCCCAGGCCTGGGGGCGCTCCAGCGCGCTGAAGTGCCCGGTCCGATCGAGGGTGATGACCTCCGGCGAGGAGATGGCGGCCTCGACGCCCGCGCGGTCCCGGGGCGTGGCCCAATCCTTGTCGCCCCAGACGAGCGTGACCGGCGCAGTGACCGCGCGATAGCGCGCGCGGGCGGCGACGAAGCTCGGAAGCGCCTTGAGCAACGACCGCGCGGCCTTGCTGTAGCCGGGCCGACCGCCGACCCGGGCGTACTCGTCCAAGAGGTCAGAAGGCAGGCTGCGTGGGTCGTGGAAGCCCCCGCTCATGATGCCGCCGGTGATGGCCCTGTTCTCCAGCGCTGCGAAGACCGGACCGACGACCGGTGCCCGCACGCTCTTAATGATGATCGAGGCCAGGAGGTTCGACCGTTCGAGTCCCGGCAGGTAGTCGTAGGTGTTGAACGCGAAGACCCTCTCGACCTGATCACCGAGTTCCGCGGCGAGCGAGAGCGACAACGTCGCCCCGATGGACTCGCCTGCGAGGGTCGGGCGCTCGATGCCCAGGGTGGCGATGAACGACCTCAGAGCCGCGCGCAGGGTGGGTTCGTCCTTCGGGGCTTCCGGTCTCAGGTCTGACCAGCCGAAGCCTGTCAGGTCGAGTGCGTACACCGTGAAGTGCGGCGACAGCAGTGGGATCACACGCTGGAACAGGTCGAGCTGGGTCCGCACCGTGTGGATCAGGACGAGGTCTGGCCCCCTGCCGACTTTGACGTATCGGATGCGAGTCCCGTCCGGCAGGGTCGCGACGGCGATCTCGCCGGACGGGAGCCAGCGGCAAGTGTAGTCCTGTGCTTCATGGCCCAGGCTGGTGACGAGTTGCACGGTCATGGCGGTCGGGTTCCAGAGCGACGGGTCTGCGCGGGGTGTTGCCCACGCCTGTTGCGATGAAACCTAGACGCACGCCGGCATATCCCATATGTCGAAGATCCACCTTTTTAGGACATTCGACGCAGGGACCCGTCATGCCTTCCATCGGTGTCGTCCTGTTCCCCGGGTTCCAAGTCATGAACTTGGCCCCGCTGACGGCCTTCGAATTCGCCAATCTCGAACTCGGCCACGACTTCTACGATGTGACGTTTCTGTCTGAGGAAGGTTTGCCGATCAGGACTTCGATCGGCATGGTCATCGAGACGGACGCCTTCTCGGGCCGGCGCTTCGACACGGTCATCGTGGTGGGCTCGATCAAGGTCGACCCCTCGGCCCCCGGCCTGATCGAGCGGTTGCGCGAGACGGCGGCTACCGCCCGGCGGATTGCCGCGACCTGCACGGGAGCGTTTCTGCTGGCCGAGGCGGGCCTGCTCGACGGTCGGAAGGCAGCGACTCACTGGGCCCACGCCCGCGACCTGCAGCGGCTGCACCCATCGATCAAGGTCGACGACGACCGCATCTTCGTTTCCGACGGCAATGTCTGGACCTCGGCGGGTATGACCGCGGGCATCGACCTAACGCTGGCGTTAGTCGAGGACGACCTCGGGCCCGAGATGTCGAAGAGCATCGCCCGGAAACTCGTTGTCTACCACCGCAGGACGGGTGGCCAGTCGCAGTTCTCCGCCTTGCTGGAGCTTCAGCCACGGTCCGACCGGGTCCAGAAAGTCTTAGCCTACGCCAGAAGCAATCTCAGGAACGAACTCAGCGTCGAGGGACTGGCGGAGGCTGCGCGCCTTAGCTCGCGCCAATTCAGCCGGATCTTCCGCGACGAGACCGGCCAGTCGCCCGCGAAGGCTGTCGAGAACCTCCGCTTGGACGCCGCGCGGACGATGCTGGAGGACGGCAGGCATTCTCTCGATACGGTCGCTCAGGAGACAGGCTTCGCCGATCGGGAGCGGATGCGACGCGCTTTCCTGCGAGCGTTCGGCCAGCCGCCCCAGGTCCTTAGACGCAACGCCCGCCATCTCGCTACGCCTGATATTTCATCGTAGCGCAGCCCTTCGTTCCGTAAGGCGGCACTATTCAGCGCAGAGGTCGAATTTTCGGCTGTAATGGCGACTGCCTGCTTTGGAGCAGCGGCTCAGGCTGCTCGTATGGCCGGAATGGGCGCAAAGCGGAACGACCGGTTTTGCGTCCATCTACGATCCGGCATGGCGCAGTGTGGCCGTAAGCGGAACGGCCGCTTCTGAGCAGGCGCGACGCACAAGCAGACGAGCCTCTGCCGAATCGACTTCGTCGTAGCAGCCTCACACCGCATTATCCGAAGGCAGGCCCCCGCTCGGCTAGCACTCTGGCGGACATGCGCCTTATCGGACGATACTTGCACAGCGGCATTTGACAGGTATCAAATCTGCTCTTCGCCGTCCTGGCCGGGGTGAGGTCATGAGCGAAGCGGGCGACGACCTGATCGGGGAGGGACGCTGGGCGCTGCCTTCGGCGAACCTTCTCCTCTGCTCGAACGGACGAAAATGGTACGGGGTCGCAGCCGAGACTAGACGGCACACGACCGGTGAGCTGCCCGAGATGATCTCCGACCGTACAGTCGTGGGTCTGGCGCTGCGCGGCAATCCGGACGCCGTGATCCACCGGCGCGGGAATGGCCTCCGCCAAGAGACCAGGGCCGCAACCGGTACGTATTGGCTGTGTCCTGAAGGCGTGTCGGAAGACTCCATCCGCATCACGGCCGCAATCCCGGCGATGCTCCACGTCTACTTGCCCCACCAGCCCTTCCGTGTGCTGTCGCGAGAGGACGCGTTCCCGGACCTTGATGCCACGACTGTCCTATACGCGGCCGGTTCCCATGACACCTGGATCAACGAGGTCGGCTGGACCATCGCGGAGGAACTCGAACGCGAGACAGCATCGGGAAAGCTGCTGGTCGAGAGCGCAGCCCTGGCACTCGCTGCGTCCCTGGCCCACCGGCATTCGGGCAATTGCCTACCTCCTGGCGCTCGAAGTGGGCTACCGCACGCGCTGGACGTGACTCGGCTCTCCAGGGTGCGGGACTTCATCGACGCCAACATGGACCGTGACATCGGTGTGGAGGATCTCGCGGCGGTCGCCTGCCTCAGCCAGTACCACTTCATCCGGGCGTTCAAGGTCGCGACGGGCCTACCGCCGCACCGCTACCTCGGGCTTCGGCGTCTCGAACGCTCCAAGGCGCTGCTTCGTCTCGGGCACATGTCCTTGGCAGACATCGCCCTAGCGTGCCGCTTCTCGTCGCAAGCGAACTTCACAAGGGCATTCCGACGGGCGGTCGGGGTACCACCCGGCGAGTATCGCCTTCGCGCGAGGTGACGCATCGAGCGACCGGACCGCAGGTCGGCAATCCATGCGCAAGGAAGCGCAATCTGGGACAATACGGCCAAGGTAGAGCGCGTCACACTGCGCCCACCTCCGTCGTCGCCTGCGGGACCGCGTGGAGGTGAGACCGATACAAGCTCCGACTGGCTCGGCATCGCGAAAGCTTCGCTGGACGATCTGTGCCCAGGCCCCGGCGCTCACCCTGTTGAGAAGCTCGGATGCGACCGATCAACCATCTCCGGCCGTTCGTCGTATCACTGTTCTTGGCGACAGTGGTGCCTTGCGCCACTGTCGCAACGCTGGAACGGGCTCGGGCGGCAGAAGGCGGGAAGCAGCAGCCTACCCCACTCGATTCGGACACCGTGGAGCTACGCGCGGCCGCCAACGAGGTCTTCCAGGCCATCCCGGCGCTCGTTCCCACCGTCAAGGACAACCCGGTCACGCGGGAAAAGGTCGAGCTCGGGCGCATGCTCTGGTTCGAATGGCGCCTCTCGGCCAGCGGCGTCATCAGTTGCAACTCCTGTCATAGCCTTGCCGCGGGCGGGAGCGACAACGTCGAGACCTCCATCGGCCACGGCTGGCAGAAGCGCCCGCGTAACGCGCCGACCGTGTTCAACGCGGTCTTCAACGCTGCCCAATTCTGGGACGGTCGGGCTGAGGATCTCCGCTCCCAGGCCAGGGGGCCGATCCAAGCAGCGGTCGAGATGGCCTCGACGCCAGAGTATGTGATCGGCGTACTCAGCAGCATTCCGGAATACCGGCAAAGGTTCGCCACCGCCTTCCCCGGTGAGCCCGACGCCGTCACGTTCGAGAACGTCACGCGCGCGCTTGAGGATTTCGAGGCCACCCTGATCACGCCCGCCGCCCGGTTCGACCAGTTCCTAGAGGGGAACCTTACCGTCCTGACGATCGAGGAGAAGCGCGGGCTCAGGCTGTTCATGGAGACCGGCTGCGCAGGTTGCCACAACGGCATTAATCTTGGCGGGCAAGCTTACTTCCCCTTCGGCGTCGTTGAGCGTCCGGGAAGCGACGTCCTCCCGCCCGAGGACAAAGGCCGCTTCGCCGTCACGAAGACGGCCAGCGACGAATACGTGTTCCGGGCCGTGCCCCTGCGCAACGTCGCCCTGACGGCACCCTACTTCCACTCGGGTAAGGTCTGGAGCCTTGAACAGGCGGTCGCGATCATGGGGACGGCGCAACTCGGCAAGGAACTGACCCCGCAGGAGACCGGCGAAATCGCGGCGTTCCTGCGCACGCTGACCGGTGAGGCTCCCCACATCGAGCTGCCAGTCCTGCCGCCGAGCGCGGCGCGGACGCCTCACCCGCAAGCGGTCCTGAGGGTGCCGACGTCGCCAGGGGGAGCGCCTGAAGCGCCCGGCCTGCGCTGATCCGGCCTGCAGGGGGCCGTTCGCGGAGACTGAGAGCTTGGATGCCGACGTGCCGAGGTTGGAGTTCGCCGCTGATGCAATTCGAGTTGGAAGCACGGGCATGAGGACGGTAGTGGTTTTCGCGTCGGCGGCGCTGACGCTGGTCGGACAGGTGCGAGGCGTCCGGGCCGAGCCTGAGTGGCACGAACGTGTCACGCCCGCCTTCAGCGCCCCCATCCCGAACGTATCGGGGAAGAGCTTGGTCAGCGCGGTCGTCGATTATCCTCCGGGCGCGAAGTCGCCGCCGCACAGGCATGCCACCTCCGCGTTCGTCTACGCCTTCGTGGTGTCCGGCGCGATCCGCAGCCAAGTCGGTGACGCGCCTGCGCAGGTGTACCGGGCCGGCGAGAGCTTCTCCGAGCCCCCTGGAGCGCATCACGCCATCAGCGAGAACGCCAGCGACACCGAGCCCGCACGGCTCCTAGCCGTCTTCGTCCTCGACACCGGGGACCATCCGCTTACGACGCCGGACCCGTAGCCCATGCGAGCTTGTCGCGTTCACCGCTTCGGCGGCCCGGAAGCCATCAGCCTCGACGAGATCCCGGTGCCTAAGCCGGGTCCCAGCGAGGTTCTCGTGCGGGTCCGTGCGGCCGGCGTCGGTCCGTGGGATGCCTGGATACGGGCGGGGCGGAGCGTCCTGCCGCAGCCACTCCCCCTGACGCTCGGGTCCGACCTTTCGGGCGAGATCTCGGCCGTCGGCGAGGGTGTGTCTGGGTTCGCGGTCGGCGACGCGGTTTTCGGCGTGACCAACAAGCGCTTCACGGGCGGTTATGCCGACTATGCCGTCGCGGAGGCCGGTATGTTGGCGCTCAAGCCGCACAGCCTGGACCATGTCCATGCCGCCTCCGTGCCGGTCGTCGCGGTGACGGCCTGGCAAGCGCTGTTCGCGCAAGCTCCCCTCGCTCGCGGGCAGAGCGTACTGATCCATGGAGCCACCGGTAACGTGGGCGCCTATGCGGTGCAGCTCGCCAGGCAGGCTGGCCTCAAGGTCAGCGCCACGACAAGCTCAGCCGACGTAGACTACGTGAAGGGTCTCGGTGCCGATCAGGTCGTCGATTCCCGCTCGACGGCCTTCAAGGATGCCGTGACGGATGTCGATGCCGTGATCGACCTTGTCGGCGGTGAGGTTCAGGCGCGCTCTTTCGCTGTGCTGAGACGCGGCGGCACCCTCGTCTCGGCGGTATCTCACCCGGATCCGGCTTTGGCCCAAAGAGCCGACGTGGAAGCCAGGTTCTTCCTCGTCGACGTGACCTCAGCAATGCTGTCCGAACTGGGATGCCTCCTCGACGATGAGGTACTGACCGCGAGCGTCGGCACCGTTCTACCGGTTGCCGAAGCCCGACGAGCTCATGAGATGCTGGACAGCCTTGAACGCCGCCCACGCGGGAAGATTGTCTTGGAGGTCGCTCCTTCGAGTTAGTGAAAGGTGCGAAGTAGGCGGCTGCAAATGGCCGTAAGCGGCTGGTCTGCTTCGGAGCGGGACTGCCGCAAAAGCGGACGGCCTCCTGCCAAAACGCCTCAGCCGTTCAGCTAGTCGACGCAATCTTCCAGAGGCGGACGCCTGCGTCCTGCTCACACGATCATCGACTGGCTGGTGGCAGAGACGAGCCGCGGGGTTGACCAAACCTAGTGTGTCCGGTCCCCCGCGTCCGGCGATCCTGCTTCACGTCCCGATCGGCAGGATGGACACGTGGGCGGACACCACCATCCAACCGAGATCGGGCAAGCGCATCCAGGTCTGGCTCTGGCGCCCGAGGCCGGGCTTGCCGCGCGGCTTGAACTCCAGGTTGACGGTGGCGAAGTCGGTCCCGAGCGTCAGGATCTCCAGCCGGATCCGCGCCTCCTTGGTGCCGCCCGGCGGCGGATCGGCTGCGACGCGTGCGGCGTGGACCTCGGCAAAGCCGTAGCAGTTCTCATGGAGGGCGTAGCGGATCGTGTACGGACTGTCCCAGAAGGTCGCGTCGAGCACGGCGACGTCCTTCTCGACGAGCGCCCGCTCGTAGCGCTCGAACAGGGCGGTAATCTCGGCCACGACCTCGGGGCGGTTCACGGTCACGTCCATTCAGGCCTCCAGGGCGACCGCGGTACGGATCAGGTCGAGGTCGGCTCCACGCGCACCGAGGATCGACAGGCCGACCGGAGCGCCGTCGACCCGTGCGCCCGGCAGATTGACCTGCGGGACGCCGGTGAGGCCGCCGTGGCTGGTCAGGCAGGCGATGCGCTCGCGCAGGGGATGCAGCGCGCCGAGCGGCAGCCCGCGCGGCGGCGCCGGGAACGGGATGGTCGGGAGGCACAGGATCGTGCCGGGGGGCAGGAGCCGCGCGAGACGCGCCCGGGCCTCGATCCGCATCAGGCCCGCGGCGCTGCGCTCGGCGTCGGTCGTCATCGAGCCCTGGATCAGCGAGCGGGCGACCGAGAAGGCCATGCGGGGGTTGCAGGCATCGAGCCAGGGCTCGAAGGTCTGCCACGCCTCGCTGCTCTGCAGGACGCGCTGCGCCCGCTGCCACACGGACAGGCCCTGCGGCGCGAGCGTCACGTCGCGGCGTTCGCCGATGAGGGCGGCCAGACGGTCGATCTGCGGGGCCAGCGCCTCCTGCACGGCGGCATCCGCGAAGCCGAGCGCGTCGGCGGCCACGAGCAGCGTGTGGGGCAGACGGTCCGGCATCCCTTGGCCGAGCAGGACCTCGCCGACCCGCGCGAAGGTCGCCGCGTCCCGGGCGAACCAGCCGCAGGTATCCGAACTCGGCGCCTGGACGCAGATCCCGGAAAAGTCGATGCGGCCGTGCGTCGGCCGGATGCCGTAGAGCCCGCAGAAGCTCGCCGGCACGCGCACGGAGCCGCCGGTATCGGTTCCCAGGGCGAAGTCGCAGGCGCCCGAGGCCACCGCGGAGGCCGAGCCGCTGGACGAGCCGCCGGGCACCCGATCGGGCGCCGCGGGATTGAGCGGCGTGCCGTCGTGGGCGTTCTCGCCGAGGATCCCCAGGGAGACCTCGTCGGTCACCGTCTTGCCGACGACCGAGGCGCCCGCATCGAGCAGCCTCTGCACCACGCCGGCATGGCGGGTCGGCGTCGGGTAGACCCGCGGCCAGTCCGGGTTGCCGCCACCCGTGGGCGTGTCCGCGACGTCGATCAGGTCCTTGACGGCGAAGGTGAGGCCGGCGAGCGGCCCCGTCGCGGATCCGGCGACGCGGACGCGCGGCCCGGGCAGGAACGGGTCCATCGAGGGGGGCTGCGCGGTGGTCATGCGGGGATCGGTTCCTGCCATCGGGCGCCGGGCACGGCGGCGAACAGCGCCTTCGTGTAGGGATGCTTCGGCGCGAAGAAGATCTCGGCCGTGGGCGCGACCTCGACCACCTGACCGGACCGCATCACGGCGATCCGGTCGCAGACCTGCAGCGCGACCCGGAGGTCGTGGGTCACGAACAGCATGCTGAGGTGCAGCCGCGTCTTGATGTCGGCGAGCAGCGCCAGGACCTGCGCCTGGACGGAGACGTCCAGGGCCGAGACCGGCTCGTCGGCCACCAGGATCTCGGGCTTCATGGCGAGCGCCCGGGCGATACCGATCCGCTGGCGCTGGCCACCGCTGAACTCGTGCGGGTAGCGCTGCGCCGCCGCTGGGTCGAGGCCGACCAGCGCCAGCATCTCGCATGCCTGGACCCGCGCGATCCCGGGTTCGGTGCCGTGGATGATCGGTCCCTCGGCTACGATGTCGACCACGCGCTGGCGCGGGTCGAGGGAGCCGTAGGGATCCTGGAACACCATCTGCACGCGCCGGCGGTGCGGGCGCATCTGGCGTCGCGTCAGTTCGGCGACGCTGTGCCCGGCGAGGAGGATCTCCCCGCCGTCGACGGGCATCAGCCGGGTGATCGCCCGGGCGAGCGTGCTCTTGCCGGAGCCGCTCTCGCCGACGAGGCCCAGGGTCTCGCCCCGCCGCAGCAGGACGTCCACGCCGTCGAGGGCCCGGGTGACGCGGCCGCCGAACAGGCCGCGGGCGCCGTAGGTCTTCTCGACCTGCCGCGCCTCCACCACCAGGGGGGCGGTGCTGGCGGCCCGCCGCGGCGGCGGCACGAGCTTCGGCACGGCGGCGATGAGGGCGCGCGTGTAGGGATGCTTCGGGGCGCCGAGCACCGAGGCCGCTGGCCCCTGCTCGACGAGGACCCCCTTCTGCAGCACCGCCACCGTGTCGGCGATGTCGGCCACGACGCCGAAATCGTGCGTGATGAACAGGACGCTCGTGCCGTGCTCGCGCTGCAGGTCGCGGATCAGGGAGAGGATCTGCGCCTGCGTGGTGACGTCGAGCGCCGTGGTCGGCTCGTCGGCGATGAGCAGCCGCGGGTTCAACGCCAGCGCCATGGCGATCATCGCCCGCTGCCGCTGGCCGCCCGAGAGCTGATGCGGGTAGGAGCGCAACAGCCGGGCCGGGTCCGGGAGGTGGACGCTTTCGAGCAGCGCGAGGATGCGCGCCCGGCGGTCCGCGCGCCCGAGCGGTGTGTGGATGCGCAGGACCTCATCGATCTGCCGCCCGATCGTGTGGAGCGGGTTCAGGGCCGTCATGGGCTCCTGGAAGATCATCGCGATGCGCGCGCCCCGGACTTTGCGCATCTGACGCGGGGTGATCGCGGCGAGATCCGCGCCGTCGAACAGGATGCGGCCACCGCTGACGCGCACGCGCGGTCCCGGGAGCAGCCCGAGGATCGCGCGGGCCACCATCGACTTGCCCGATCCGCTCTCGCCGATCAGGCAGGTGACCGCACCGGGCCGCAGGACGAGATCCAGATCTGTGACGGCATTCGGACGGTCCGCGCCGGGCGGCAGCGTGATCGTGAGCTTCTCGATCTTGAGGACGGCGTCGCTCATCGCTCTCGGAGCCTCGGATTCAGGACCTCGTTGAGGCCATCCCCGACGAGGTTGATGGCGAGGACGGTCAGCAGGATCGCGAGGCCGGGGAAGGTACAGATCCACCACGCCGACCGGAGGACCGCGCGGCCCGAGCTGATGATCAGGCCCCAGCTCATCACATTCGGATCGCCGAGGCCGAGGAAGGCGAGCCCCGCCTCGATCAGGATCGCCGTGCCGATCAGGAGCGTGCCGACCGCGATGATCGCCGCGGTGCAGTTTGGCAGCATGTGGCGGAAGACGATGCGGGCGTCGCCCGCCCCCAGGCCGTCGCAGGCCAGCACGAACTCCCGGCCGCCGAGCGCCACGAACTCGCCCCGGACCAGGCGGGCGATGCCGGGCCAGGAGACGGCCACGATGGCCACGACCTCGCTGAAGAGCGACGGCGACAGGATCGCCACGATCAGGATCGCCAGCACGAAGGCGGGGATCGTCTGGAAGAACTCCGTGAGCCGCATCAGCGCGATCTCGACGCCGCCCCGGTAGTAGCCGGCGAGCCCGCCGATCAGCGTCCCGAGCAGGATCGCCGCCCCGGTCGCGCTGAGGCCGATGATCAGGGAGGTGCGGGCGCCGTACGCGATCTCGGCGGCCACGTCCCGGCCCAGCGTGTCGGTCCCGAGCGGAAACCGGCCGCCCGGCGGCTGGAGGGCGGGGCCGACGAGCCGGAACGGATCGCCCGGATAGAGGAGCGGGGTGAGCGCCACGAGGACGACCAGCCCGAGGAGCACCGCCGCGCCCGCGAGCGCGAGGCGGTTCCGGGCGAATCGCGCCAGGGCCGTACGCATCGCTAGAGCTCCAGCCGCGGATCGAGGCAGACGTAGACGAGGTCGACGGCGAGGTTGATCACGACCACGAGGCAGGCCGAGACGAAGAAGATGCCGAGGAGCAGGTTGAGGTCGCGCGACTGGAGCGCGTTGAAGGCCAGCGTGCCGATTCCTGGCCAGCCGAACACCGTCTCGACCACGATCGAGCCGCCGATCAGGTTGCCGGCCTGCACGCCCGCCATGGTGACCACCGGCAGCAGCGCGTTGTGCAGGACGTGCCCGGTCATCACCCGCGCCTCGGTCTGTCCCTTGGAGCGGGCGGTGGTGACGTAGTCCATGCCGACCTGCTCCAGCATGGAGGCGCGCATCACCCGGGCGTAGACCGCGAGGTAGAACAGCGCGAGCGCGACCGCCGGCATGACGAGGTGGCGGCCGACGTCCCAGACCTCGTCCCAGCCCTCGTTGTCGGCGCCGACCGTGTCGTAGCCGCTGGTAGGCAGCCAGCCGAGACGGATGGCGAAGACCACGATCATCATCAGCCCGAGCCAGAACCCCGGCGTCGCGTAGGCCACGAGGCTGACCAGCGAGATGACCGCGTCGCGCCAGCTGTTGCGCCCGGTCGCGGCCACGAGGCCGAGGAGCGTGCCGATCAGCAACGCGGCCGCGAAGGCGGTGAGCATCAGGAGCCCGGTGGGCCAGAGCCGGTCGACGATCAGGCTTCCCACCGGGCTGTCGTTGCGGAACGAGTAGCCGAGATCGAGGTGGAGCATGTTGAGCAGATAGACGCCGAACTGCGTGGCAAGCGGCTGGTCGAGCCCGAACTTGTGGCGCAGCTGCTCCATGTATTCGGGGCTCGCCGCGCCGCTCTCGCCCGCCAGCACGGAGGCCGCGTCGCCGGGCGCGAGGTGGATCAGGAAGAAGTTGAGCACGACGATGCCGAGCACCACCGGGATCGCCAGCAGCAGCCGGTAACCGAGGAACCGCGCGAGCCGCACGGGACTACGTGTCCATCCAGGCCCGTTCGAAGGCTTGCTGGGTTCCGAGGGGGCCGGTCGTGTGGTCCTTGAGGCGCCGGTTGAAGACGCTGACGTACTGCACGTCGATGAGCCAGATCATCGGGCTGTCCTCTGCCAGGATCTGCTGGACCTTATTGTAGAGCGCGGCGCGCTTCTCCGGGTCCGGCTCGCGCGCGCCCTCGCCGAGCATGCGATCGACCTCGGGATTGCTGTAGAAGGTGTCGTTGACGAAGGTCACGCCCTTGCGGATCTGACTGGTGAGGAACTGCTTGTTCAGCCCGTAGACCGGGTCGACGCCCTGGCTGAGGAACGGCTCGTTCAGGTCGTAATCGTAGTTGGTGTAGACGCGCCGCAGCCAGGTCGCGGTGTCCTCGGAGCGCAGCGTCACGGCGATGCCTACGACGGCCAGCGCCTGCTTCAAATATTCGGCCTGCCGCAGCCACTGCTCGCCGAAGGAGTTCACCTCCAAGTGCAGGGCGAAGCGGGTCCCGTCCGCGCCGCGCGGGGCGCCGGCCTGGTCGAGCAGCTTATTGGCGATGTCCAGCCGGTCCGGCACGTCGTACTGGCGCACGTCGTCGGTGTAGAGGCCGGCGGTCTTGAACTTGCGGCTGAGCGGGCCGGTGGCGGGCAGGCCGTAGCCGAACATCACGTCCTTGAGGATGACCTTGCGGTCGATGGCGTAGGCGATTGCCTGGCGCACGTTCTTCTTCTGGAGATGCGGGTGACGGCCGTTCAGCTCCAGGACGCTCTGGGCCGGCGTCATCTCGTAGCCCTTGGTCGTGAGATCGAGGATCGGGTTGGTCTTCATCCGCGCGAGGTCGGCGTAGTTCACCGCGCTGTACCCGGCGAAATGCGCCTCCCCCGCCTCCATGGCGGCCGAGCGCGTGGCCGCATCCGGGATGAACCGGGCGACGATCCGGTTGAGATACGGCAGGCCGGGCTTCCAGTAATGCTCGTTGCGGTCCAGGCGCACGAATTGGCCGCGTTCCCAGCTCGTGAACTTGAACGGACCGGTGCCGATCGGCTTGTTGGCGCTGGTGTTCTGCAGGACATCCGTGCCCTCGAACACCGAGCGGCACAGGATCGGCAGGTCCCGCCCGGACAGCGCCTTCATGATGTAGGGCGCCGGATTGGCGAGCCGCAGGATCGCGGTCATCGGGTCCGGCGTGTCGACGGCCACCAGCTCCGCGAGCATGACCGGCGCGATCGGATTGTACTTCTTCAGGATCTCCATGAAGGAGTACTGCACGTCGGCGCTGGTGAACGGCTTGCCGTTGTGGAAGGTCACGCCGTCCTGGAGCTTGAACGTGATGGTCTTGCCGTCGGGCGCGACCTCCCACGACTTCGCGAGGTTCGGCTGCGGGTTCTGGTCCCAGTCGTAGGTGCAGAGCCCCTCGTAGACCTGCGTGGCGATCGGCGGGATGTTGCCCGCCGACACCGCGTAATGGGCCAGGGTCGAGGGCTCGGGATGGACGATCATCACCATCGTGCCCCCGCGTCTCGGCTCGGCGGCGCGCGCACCGCTCGCGGCCGCTGCGAGGCCGAGGGGAAGCGCCAGAACGGTGCGGCGGGAGAGATCGGTCACGTCGGACGTGCGGGACAAGCCAGAGGACTCCTGAAGCGTCCAGCCCATTCGCAACACGCGTGCCAAGCAGCTTTCGGACCGACCGATCCATTACATCGCCGGGATGGGGAAATATTTTTCCGACAAAAATTATTACACCGATGTACGCAGTAGATCTTCCGTGTATCTCAGTCCGACACCGGGCGCGTCGAAGGCCGGCCCGACCTGGAGCGGGCGGCCGCCACGATGGACGACAACGGCCCGACCCACACGCGCACGACCTTGACCAACGGCCTCATGCGGCGCCTCATGTAGGCCATGCCCGTCCACACCGAGCACCACCTCTATCCGTCGATCCCGTTCCACCGCCTTGCGGACACCCCAACCGGGATGCGCGGGCGGCCCGGCGTGCTGCAGGGGGGCTACGCCCGCTGGCATATCGGCATCGTGCGGACGCTGCGCCCGTGAGCGCCTGGGCGACGGCCACCGGCACGTTCGAACTCGGCGACCTGACGCTTCAGTCGGGGGCGCTTCTGCCGGGCGCGCAGCTGCGCTGGAAGACGCACGGCACCCTGTCGCCCGGGCGCGACAATGTCGTGCTCTACCCGACGAGCTACGGGGCCCAGCATCCGGACCTCGCATGGCTGATCGGCCCCGACGGGGTGCTGGATCCGGACCGCTGGTTCATCGTCATCCCCGACATGTTCGGCAACGGTCTGTCGTCGAGCCCGTCGAACACCCCGGACTGGCCCGGCCTCGTCACCGCCTGGGACAACGTCCACGCCCAGCGCCGCCTGCTCGCCGAGGTGTGGGGGATCGAACGCCTGCACGCCGTCTACGGCTGGTCCATGGGGGCACAGCAGGCCTATCATTGGGCCGCCCTGTTCCCCGACCGCGTGGCCCGCGCGGTGATCAACTGCGGCAGCGCCCGCACCGCCACCCACAACCGCGTGTTCCTGAAGGGCCTCATGGCGGTGCTGGAGGCGGCGCCGGAGCATGAGGGCGGGGGCCGCTTCTGGGCCGAGCCGGCCGCCGCCCTCCGGGCCTTCGGGCGCATCTATGCGGGCTGGGCGCTCAGCCAGGACTTCTACCGGGCTGACCTCCACCGCACCGCGCTCGGCGCCCCGGACCTCGACAGCTTCCTGCGCACCGACTGGGAGGAACGCTTCGCCCGCCGCCCCGCGGCCGATCTCTACGCCCAGCTCTGCACCTGGGAGGCGGGCGACATCAGCCGCGACCCGCGCTACGGCGGCGATCTCACCCGGGCGCTCAACGCGATCACCGCCCGGCTGCTGCTGATGCCGGGCGAGACGGATCTCTACTTCCGCGTCGCCGACAACGCCGCCGAACTGCCGCACCTGCGCGACGCCGTCCTCAAGCCGATCCCGAGCATCTGGGGCCACCGCGCCGGCAACCCGTCGACCAACCCGGCCGATGCCGCCTTCCTCCGCGACACCGTGCGGGCCTTCCTCGCCACGGCCGAAGCGGGCGCGCCCTGATCCGGCGCGGCTCCGTCAGACACACGCGTCGCGCAGCGCGGAATCCCGGGCACCGGTTGCGACCGGCATCAACGCCCGGGCGCGGGGAGCGGTGACGGGCCGGCCTCAGGGCGTGCATCGCGTCAGACCGCTTCCCGGTTGAGCCGAACAACGAGCTGATCGGCGAACTCCGCCGCCGCGACGGAGAGCGATCGCCCGCGCAAATGCGCGAGGACCAGGATCATCGGCGTCAGGTTGCGGAGGTCGATCGGGCGGCTGGGTTTCCTGGTCGAGACGGAGGGCGTCGCGGGGGCCGGCCGACATCACGCAGTTCGGCGGCTGGCGCCGCTACCTGGCCAGCCGCGCCGCGGCATAGCTGATTGGGCGATGCCAAAAATCCAATCTGATGCGGTCGCAGCGCTGATCCACACGCGCGCAACAAGCGCCCGCAAACCCAAGCGCACGGAGACGTCAGAACCGAGAGCCGGTTACCCGAATCGGCGACCGCCGGCCTGGATCGCGGGCATTGCAGCACGAAAGCGTCGTGGTTGGCCCGTCGTGGCCGGTCCGCTTCTTGCTGATCCTCCGCCCGAAGAGTGCCCCGAGGCTGCCGAACCGGGAGACCCTGCATGCGTCGATCCCTGCACACGGACGAGGAGATCGCCTTCCTGCTGGACGAGGCCGCGCGGGGTATACCGATCGCCGCGATCTGCGCGACCGCCCATGTCTCGCTCGGCACCTTCTATCGCTGGCGGCGACGGCTCGGCGGACTGAAGCCCGCCGGTGTCGCCCGGCTCGATCGGATCGAGCGGGAGAATGCCGACCTCCGTGCGGAGGTCCAGCGGCTCCGGGCCGCCCTGCTCGTGCAGCCCGTCCGGGCGGAGCGCGCGCGGCCGGTCCAGACCGGGACTGCAGACGTGCACCCGGCACCGCGCCACCGCGGTGCCAACGCCTGTGTCGGCCGGTTCGCGTTCGGACGAAGCGCGAATTGAGGCGCCGGGCTCGGCGTGGCGCGCCTGCCTATCAGCCGCGTGTCCCGGGCCTCAAGCCGACTTGGCTGACGCAGATGCCAGGGCGGTCTTGGGCATCAGCATGTGCACGCCCTTGTTGCCGTCGACCGTCTGGGTGATCCGCAGGTTCCCGGCGAGCGAGCAGAGCATGTAGGCCTGGTTGCGGGTGAGGCTGGTCCGCGCGCAGACGAGGCGCACCATCTCGCGCACGGCCTGGCGCATCGCCTCGTCGAGGCTCTCGTGCAGGCCGATCGACATCAGGTCGGTGGGCGTCTCGGCGAAGGGCCACGCGCCCGTGAGATCCTTGCGCACGGTGAGGCGGAACGTGCCGCTCAGGCCCGTTTCCAGGGCGGTGATGCAGACCTCGCCGTCGCCCTGCACGCCGTGGCCGTCGCCCGCATAGAAGCCGCCGCCGGGGTTGAAGACCGGCAGGTACAGGGTGGTGCCGACCTTCAGTTCCTTGTTGTCCATGTTGCCGCCGAAGGCGCGGGGCACCGGGCTGCCGACCCGGCCCCAGGCGGCGGGCGGGGCCGTGCCCATGATGCCGAAGAACGGGTCGAGGGGCAGCTCCGTGCCCCAGGGCAGGCGGCAGAGGCCGCCCGCTGTGTCGATGTCGGCGTGGACGGTCTCGTACTCGGTGAACTCGTCCGGCAGGGTGCCGAGCAGCGGCAGGATCGCCACGAAGCCCCAGTCGAGGCGGAACTTCAGGTCGAGGATGTCGACCTGCAGCATGTCGCCGGGCTCGGCGCCCTCCACGTGGACGGGGCCGGTGACGAAGTGCGGGCCGGGGCCGCGCTCCAGCGTGTCGAGGGCGTGGAGCAGGTCGGCGGGAACGCGGGCGGGGTCGGGGTGAAGCGACTCGCGCCCGCCCGCCGGATGCGAGTGCAGTGTGACGGTGTCGCCGGACGCGACGGTGAGGACCGGCGGCAGCGCGGCGTCGAAATAGCCGAGCACCATGGTCTCGGGCGTCGCGGGGATCTCGTGATGGGTCGGCACGGCGGCTCCTTCTACGGATGTCAGACGGCGATGTGACGGGTGAGGGCTTCGGGGTTCAGCACCTTCGGATCGCCGCGCTCGACGACGCTGCCGCGGGACAGCACCACCACGGAATCGGCGACCCGGAGGGCGAAATCGAGGTACTGCTCCACGAGCAGCACGGTGATCCGGCCCTTGAGCCCGGCGATCACCGCCTCGATCGCGGCGACGATCGAGGGCTGGATGCCCTCGGTCGGCTCGTCGAGCAGGAGGGCACGCGGCCGGGTGGCGAGCGCCCGGGCGATGGCGAGCTGCTGCTGCTGGCCGCCCGAGAGGTTGCCGCCCGGCCGGTGCCAGAGGCCGCGCAGCGCCGGGAACAGGGCGACCGCCTCGTCGACCGCGTCGGTCCGCTCCAGCCCGTGGGCACGGGCCGCCACCCGCAGATTCTCGGCGACGGTTAGGTCGGGAAAGATCTCGCGGCCCTGCGGCACGTAGGCGAGGCCCGAGCGGGCGCGCCGATTGGGCGACAGGCGCGTCAGTTCGGTCCCGTCCAGGGCGATCCGGCCGCGGCTTTCCGGGATCAGCCCGGTGAGGCAGCGCAGCAGCGTGGTCTTGCCGGCGCCGTTGCGGCCGAGCACGGCGAGGCAGGCGCCCGGCTCGACGTCGAGGCCGATACCGCGCAGCACCTGCGCGCTGCCGTAATGCTGGTCGAGCCCCTCGACGGCGAGGCGTGCGGGTAGAGATGCGCAAGCTTGCGTCATCGGCCGAGGAACACCTCGATCACCCGGGCATCGGCCCGCGCGCCCGCCATGCTGCCCTCGTAGAGGGTCCGGCCCTCGTGCAGCACCGTCACCCGGTCGGCGATGGCCTCGACGAAGCCCATATCGTGCTCGATCACCAGGATCGCCCGGTCCGGCCGGCGCAGGGTACGGATCATCGCGGCGGTCTGGGCGGTCTCGGCGTCGGAGAGCCCGGCCACAGGCTCGTCGAGCAGGACCAGCGCCGGCTCGGCGGCGAGCACCATGCCGATCTCCAGCCACTGCTTCTCGCCATGCGCCAGGCTGCCGGCCGGCACGTCCGCGCGGGGGCCGAGGCCGATCTCGCCGAGCACGGCGGCGATGCGGGCCGGGCGGTGGCGCGCGGGGAGCGCGGGGCCGCAGCCGATCTCCAGGTTCTCGCGCACGGTGAGCGCCGGGAAGACGCTGGGCTTCTGGAACTTGCGGCGCACGCCGGCCTTCGCGATCTCGGCCTCGGACCGCGTGGTCAGGTCGATGCGGTCGCCGAGCATCACCCGGCCGGAGACCGGCTTGGTGATCCCTGAGATCACGTCGAGCAGCGTGGTCTTGCCGGCGCCGTTCGGCCCGATCACGGCCCGCACCTCGCCGGGGTCGACCGCGAGCGAGACGGAATCCAGCGCCGTGAAGCGGCCGAAGGCGACGGTGAGGGCGTCGATGGTGAGGGCGGTCATCGGGCGCCCCGCAGCCAGGTCGGGCGCGGGCGCCAGCCCACGAGGTCGAGGAGGCCGTTCGGCAGGACCAGCACCACGACGAGCACCAGCCCGGACAGGATGAAGGGCCACGCCTCCGGCATCGCGGCGCTCAGCCAGAACTTCAGGCCGTTGACGAGGATCGCGCCGATCACCGCGCCGCCGAGCCGCCCCAGCCCGCCGATGGCGACCCAGACGGCGATCTCGATGGACAGGTCGGGCGCGAGCACCCGCGGGTTGATGATGCCGACCTGCGGCACGTACAGGATGCCGGCGAGCGCCGCGATCATGGCCGAGAGGCACCAGATCCCGAGCTTGAGCCGCGTGGTGCTGTAGCCCAGCGTGCGCAGGCGGGTCTCGTCGTCGCGGCAGGCGAGCATCCGCCGCCCGACGGCGCTGCCGACGAGGCGCCGCGCGCCGGCGAGCACCGCCGCCAGCGTCAGGAGGGCGGCGACCGCGAGGCCGGTGACCACGCCCGGCGCGCCCATCGGCCAGCCGAACAGCAGCGGGAAGCCGGTCATGCCGTTGTTGCCGCCGAGCCCGGTGTCGTTGCGGTACATCAGCAGCATCGCGACGTAGACGAGCGCCTGGCTGATGATCGAGAAGTAGACGCCGTTGACCCGCGAGCGGAACGAGGCGAGCCCGAACACGAAGGCGACGAGGCCGGCGAGCGCCAGCGCGAGGACGAAGGCGTAGGCCGCGTGGTCGAGGCCGGTCCAGTAGGCCGGCAGGCTCTTCCAGCCCATGAACTGCACGAAGTCCGGCAGCACGCCGGTGACGGCGGCGCCGTGGGCCAGCAGGTGCATGGCGCAGACGTAGCCGCCGATGGCGAAGAACAGGCCGTGCCCGAGGCTGAGGATGCCGAGATAGCCCCAGACCAGATCCAGCGACACGGCGAGGATCGCGAAGGCCGCGAGCTGGCCCAGCGCGTTGACGAGATAGGGGGCGGGCGGCGCCACGAGGAGCCCGACCGCGGCCACGAGGCAGAGTCCGACGAGCCCCGCGACCAGGGGATCGCGCACGGCGCGGCGTCCCGGTCCGGCGGGGGCGGCGAGGGCGGTCTGCACGGCGCCGCTCATCGCCGCCGCCGCACGGCGAACAGGCCCTCGGGCCGGCGCTGCAGGAACAGGATGATGCCGACGAGGACGATCACCTTGGCGGCGACCGCGCCGGAGATCGGCTCGATCAGCACGTTGGCGCCGCCGACCCCGAGGGCCGCCACCAGGGTCCCGACGAGGCTGCCGACGCCGCCCAGCACCACGACCATGAAGCTGTCGACGATGAAGCCCGAGCCCATGCCGGGATTGACGCTGTAGATCGGGCAGAGCGCCACACCGGCGAGGCCGGCCAGGCCCGAGCCCAGCCCGAAGGCGAGGCGGTCGACGCGCCGGGTCGGCAGCCCGAGGCAGGCGGCCATGTCGCGGTTCTGGGTCACGGCGCGGATGTCGAGCCCGAGCGGGGTGCGGCGCAGGATCAGGAGCGTCAGGACGAGGGTCGCCGCCGCGAAGCCGATGGCGAACAGGCGGTTCCAGGTCATGACGAAGTCGGCGTAGAGGGGCACGCCGCCGCTGACATAGGCCGGCATGGCGAATTGCAGGTTCTGGGTGCCGACCGTCACGCGGACGAGGTTCACCAGGAACAGGCTCACCGCCCAGGTGGCGAGCAGGCTCATCAGCGGCCGCCGGTAGAGGTGGCGCAGGATCAGGGCCTCGACGACGATGCCCACCAGGGCGACCGCCCCGAACGCTACCGGGATGGCGGCGACCAGGTACAGGTCGAGCAGGCCGGGGGCGAGCCGGCGGAAGGCCTCCTGCACGCCGTAGGTGGCGTAGGCGCCGAGCATGATGAACTCGCCCTGGGCGAGGTTGATCACGCCCATCAGCCCGAAGATGATCGCGAGACCGGCCGCCGCCATGAACAGGATGCTGGCGAAGCTCAGGCCGTTGTAGACGACCGCGAGGCCGTCGCCGACCGCCACCGCCCGGGCGACCTGCGCGAGGCCGGCATCGAGCGCCGCCCGGAAGGCCGGGTCGGCGGCGTAGGCGGGATCGGCCTTCAGCGCCGCGAGGCGCGCCTGCCAGCCGCAAAGGCTGGCGAAGCCAGAGACACACGAAACAGAAAGACCCGCAGCGGATCCGCTGCCTGCTTGCCGAACTGAGCACTCGCCGGCGCAGCACCCTGCGCCGCCCAGTGCCAAACACTTGCGTTGCGCCGGTCTGGTGGCCTGAGCGGCGTGCCCAGAACCCGATCCCATCTCGAACTCGGCCGTTAAACACGCCAGCGCCCATGGTACTGTGTCTCAAGACACGGGAGAGTCGGTCGCCGCCAGACCCGCACAACGCAAGACACACATTCCCTCATCACCATCACCGATCCGGCCCCGGATACACCGCGCACGCTCACAAGAGCCGGCGCGCCCGGACCAGCCGCAGACACTTGGCGCGGGGTGGAGCAGCCCGGTAGCTCGTCAGGCTCATAACCTGAAGGTCACAGGTTCAAATCCTGTCCCCGCAACCAAACAAACTGTCCGAAGACCCCGCCCGTAAGACGGCGGGGTCTTCGCGTTTTCGCGCGACCGTTCTCGGTCACGGATCGCTCAGCCACCGCTCCCGCACAGCGCGGCGCGCGTAGTAGCTGATGATCAGATCGGCCCCCGCCCGCTTCATGGCCAGCAGACATTCGCGCGCCGTCGTCGCCTCATCCAGCGCACCTGCCTGCGCGGCGAACCGGATCATCGCGTACTCGCCGCCGACTTGGTAGCAGGCGAGGGGCAGCAGCGTCCGGTCCCGAAGCCGCGCCAGGACGTCCAGATAGGCCAAGCCCGGCTTGACCATGAGCAGGTCGGCGCCCTCCGTCTCGTCGAGCAGAGACTCGAGGACCGCTTCCCGCCCGTTCGCGGGATCCATCTGATAGGCCGAGCGATCCCCGACGAGATCGCAGCCCGCAGCACTCCGGAACGGCCCGTAGAAGGCGGACGCGAACTTCGCGGCATAGGCCATGATCGGAGCCTCGGGGTGCCCCGCCGCGTCCAGCGCCAGACGGATGGCGGCGACCTGCCCATCCATCATCGCCGACGGTGCGACCATATCGGCTCCGGCTTCTACGGCCACGACAGCTTGCCGGCCCAAATTTGCAAGCGTCAGATCGTTGTGCACCGCGCCGTCACGGTAGATCCCGCAATGACCGTGGGTCGTGTACTCACAGAAGCAGTTGTCGGTGATCACCAGCATCTCGGGCACGGCCTGCTTGGCGACCCGGACCATGCGCGCCATCAGCCCGCTCGGGTCCATTGTATCGGTGCCGTCCGCGTCCTTGTGATGCGAGATCCCGAACAGCATCACCGCCTTCACGCCGTCTCTGGCGATCTCCGTGATCTCGCGGGCGAGGGCGTGCTCCGGTACGCGGGAGATGCCCGGCATCGACGGGATGGGGGTGAAATCGTCCGCCTCCTCCTCGACGAAGATCGGGGCGATGAGATCGTCCGCGGAGAGGCAGGTCTCGCGCACGAGGCGTCGCGCGATCGGCGATCGGCGAAGCCGGCGTTGTCGCCGCTGCGGGAAGCCGGCGGTCATCGGTCCATCCCGAGAGAGACCCCCGACGTTCGGCTCGCGGGAGCCCCCGACGCGCGGGACGTCGTGACGAGACCGATGCCGGCCGCGATCAGCAGGCCGCCGAGACTCTGATGCCACGACACCCGCTCGCCGTGCACCACGAACGCCATCACGGCCGCGAAGAGGGGGCACAGGAACAGAAAACCGCTCGTGCGCACCGCACCGCCCCGCCGCAGGGCCGCGAACCACAGGCCCATCGCGCCCGTCGAGACGGGAATCGCGAGCCACAGGAACCAGAGCCACGCCGTCGGGCTCGCCGGCAGCGAGAACGGGTCTCCGCGGATCAGGGTGACGAGCGCGAGACCCGCCGTCCCGAACACCATCTGCCAGAAGGCCAGAACCCAGGCATCGATGGACAGGTTGAAGCGCTGTGAGACGATGGTCGCCAAGGCCCAGCACGTCGAGCCGAGCATCACGAGGACTTCACCCCGGCCGATGGCGCCGGTCAACACCGTCTCCACGCCGATGCAGAGGACCACCCCCACGAAGGACAATGCGAGACCTGCCCAGCCCTGCCGGCGCACGGGCTCGTCGAGCAGGACGCCCGCCAGGAGCGCGACCAGCAACGGATTGCTGGCCATCAGGATGGCCGCCATCGGCGCCGTGCTGGAGGTGAGCCCGATAGTGAGAAACGCCATGACGCCCGTCGTCTGCAGCAGGCCGATCGCGGCAAGGTGCGGCCACGGCATGCGCGAACCCGACCGACGGTTCGGGTGCAGGAGGCGGGGGAGCAGGACCGGCACCAGCGAGAGTGCAGCGACGAAGAAGCGGAGCGTCGCCAGCCACAGCGGCTGGACGTCACGAAGAACGGCCTTCGTGGCCACGAAGGACGATCCCTGAAGGAAGGTCGACAGCAGCACCAGGCACAGGAAGGTATTGGGCGGCTTGTCGCGCGGCATGAACGCAGACTAGGCGGAGCCGCACTGGCCTGCGTCGCGATTCCGGCCACTTGCTAGGCCGGATCGGACAAGGTCAGGCCCGCCTCGCCGGTCGATCCGGAACGGTCTCGGTCACCGTAGCGGCTCGGCCGCGCGCCCATCATCTGCCGGAACATCGCCGCGAAGGCGCCGGGAGTCTCGTAGCCCAGATCGGCCGCCACGATGCCGACCGGCTCGCCGGCCGCCAGACGGGGCACGGCCGACAGGGCGCGCACCTGCTTCCGCCAGATCAGGAAGGTGCTGCCGAATTCGCGCCTGAACAGGCGCGCGAGCGTCCGCGACGAGGCGCCGACTTCCGCCGCCCAGGCTTCCAGATCGCGCCCGTCCCCGGGATCATCGATCAGGCTGCGGCAGATCCGGGCCAAGCGCCTGTCCTTCGGGATCGGGAGATGGAGGAGACCGCCGGGCTCCCAGGCGATCTCGTAGGGAAGAAGGGCGACGATGCGCCTCTCGTGCTCGCTCGGCTCCCGGTCCAGCGGCATCCGGGCGACCCGGAGGATGAGTTCGCGCAGCAGGGCCGAGACCCGGACCAGGCGCGGTGTGTCCGGAAATGCGGCGGGACACGCGTCCGGGGCGACGTAGAGCGTTCGCAGGGAGACGTGGCAGCGGGCGACCATCGCGTGGGCGATCCCGGCCGGCATCCAGAGGGCCCGCTGCGGTGGGAGCAGCCAGAGGCCGTCCGCCGTCGTGACCTCCATGACGCCGGAGGTCGCGTAGATCAGCTGCGCGCGTCCATGGACATGCGGAGGGACGCGGGAGCCGGCTGGAAACTCCTTCGGCATCGCCGCGATACCGTGCGGCGATGCTTCATAGTCCCGCGGGTCGGTGCTCTTGAGGTCCATGGTCCGGTTCTCTCCGCGCCAGGAGCCGCTGGACGAGGACCCTCCATTCCGAAGATCCCCGCGCGTCGACCATTTACAGACGGAGAATCGCGCGGGCCTCGGCCGGGCTCGCAATGTCGCGCCCGACGATCCTGGCGATGGTTACGACACGCGCGACAAGTTGTTCGTTGCTCGCCGCCAGCTCCCCGGTGGCGGGCTCATGCTTGGCGGTGAGAGACCTGACGATGAACCGCGATCATAGAATCGCACTAGGATAACGGCCCTGCCTCTGTCCGGCGTCACGGTGTCGGACATCTTCGGCTTCAGACCGGACAAACCGGTCCGAAAGCTTTGCTGCGGCACAGGGGTCATGCGCACGTGCAGACCACATCGGGATTTTCAGGTAGCCACTCGTTGAGCCCACTTCGCCGACACATCCGTCGTATTTCGGAAAATGCGATGTGACGCAAATTCAGCTCCGTGAACGTACGGAACTTCGAGCAGCGCGCATTCGTGCGGCCGGATACCTTGGCTGACGCTGATCCGTCCCAGGTGAGCCGGGCGTTTCAGGTTCGACTGGCGGAATTCCGGCCTCACCGCGCCCCGCCACTCCGCCGGCTCCGGCGCTCCGCCTTGCGGGTCGCGGTCTCGCGCAGGTGCTGCTCGATGGCGTCGTTGGCGCGGCCGCGCATGTGACGGATGGCGTCCACGTCGTCGAAGGTCTCGGGGAAGCGCCGCGACAGCCACAGATAGGCGCTGGCGAGCTTCACGGTCCGCTCCTGGTAGTCGAGCTCGCCCGCGAGGTTGCCGCGCAGAGCCGGGACCGTGAGGCCGGCGGCCCGGGCCTGGCACCAGCGCTCCAGCAGGCCCATGGCGATCTCGTCGCGCCGGTCGATCGGGCAGACCGAGAAGGCGAACTTCTCCTCGATCGGCAGCCGCGCCCGGTCGACGATCCGGGCGACGTCGAGCACCTCCTCCAGGGCCGAGGGCTGGAACGGCGAGCCGGCGTAGAAGGTCGCCCGGGCGAAGTGGGTCAGCACCTCGTGCAGGCTGTGCGTGCGCATCTCCTCGGCCACCGAGCGGATCGCCCCGAGGTCCGGGCGGACGAAGAAGCGCGTGTCGGCCGCCGGCGCCGTCGGGGCGCCCGAGAGGGCGGTGCGGATCGGCTCGGCGGCGTAGGGGTCGGTCGCCGCCACGTAGCCGACATCCTGGTGACCGTAGCGGCCGGCCCGGCCGGCGATCTGCCGGATCTCCGAATGGGTCAGCGCCCGCTCGGCGGTGCCGTCCCACTTGCGCACCGCCGAGAACACGATCCGCTTCAGCGGCCCGAGGTTGAGCCCCATGCCGATCGCGTCGGTGGTGACCAGCACGTTGGCCTCGCCGGAGCGGAAGCGCGCGGCCTCGGCCCGGCGGACCTCCGGCGACAGGGCGCCGTAGATCGTCGCCACCCGGTGACCCCGCGCCACCAGGATCTCGCGGTTCTCGTGCACGGCCCGGCGGGAGAAGGCGACCACCGCGTCGCCGGCCTCGACCTTCTCCAGGGGCACCGGCTCCTCGACGAGCAGGAGCGGCGACTTGCGGGTGAAGGGGATCACCTCCAGCGACTCGTTGGCGGCCTCGGCGGCGCGGCGGACATACGACAGCGCGTCGTCGGAGCCGCAGACGATCACGGTCTTGGCGGCGACGCCGAACAGCGCGTTGGTCCAGGCCCAGCCCCGGTCGGGGTCCGACAGCATCTGGATCTCGTCGATCACCGCCACGTCGATCGGCCGGGTCAGGTCGGCGGTCTCGATGGTCCGGGCGGTGTGGGTCGGGTTGGCCTCGCCCAGCACCTCCTCGCCGGTGATCATGCCGGCGCGCAAGCCGCGCTCGCGCAGGGTCTCGTAGTTCTCCAGCGCCAGGAGCCGGAGCGGGGCGAGGTAGGCGCCGGTCCCGGCCGCGGTCAGGTGCTGGAGCGCCGCGTAGGTCTTGCCGGAATTGGTCGGCCCCATGTGGAACAGGATCGCCCGGTTGAGGCGCCGGGCGGCGGTGAACCGCTCGATATAGGCGCCGAAGCCGACCTGATCGCGCAGGCGGCGCAGGCGCGAGCCCTCGCGGGCGACCGCCTTGGCGTGCCGGCGCACCGGCGTGAGCGTGTCGTTGAGGCCGCGGGCGAGCTTCGGGCCGTAGGTGAAGACCCGGGACCGGAGCGAGCGGTCCATGTGGGCGATGTAGGCGGCGGCGTCCGCCCCGACCTCGCGCAGGTCGACGAGGAGCTGCGCCCGCAGCTTGTCGACCGGCTTGTGCAGGGCGCGGGTCGCCTGGAGGGCCGTGCGCGCCACGGCCTCGCGCAGGGCCTCCAGGCGGTGGGCCGGGTCGTTCCGGGCGGCCATGCGGGCGAGGATCTCGGCCGCCTCCGGCTCGGGGGCCATGTCGAGCCGCAGGTCGAGGCGGCCGTTGTCGAGGAGCGGGATCTCGGTCCGGATCAGCCAGGTGATGCGGTGGTCCTTGGTGACCACGGCCCGGAGGGCGGGGATCGCCTTCCGGATCGCCGGGATGCCGGTCTCCGCGAAGGCCCGGGCCGCCTGCATCTCGCGGAGCGCGCGGGCGACGCGCTCGTCCTCCACCTCGGCGCCGTAATCGGGCAGCTCGAGATGGGCGAGCAGCCGGTCGAGATCGACCGCGTCGGGCGACAGGCCGAGCCGGCCTACGGACTCGATCAGGCTCTCGATCGTCGGGCGGAGACGCTTGCGCGCCATGCGGTCACCTTCGGCAGAAGCGTCTCACGCCAACCCGGACGCGGTTGGGGGCGTTCCGGATCCGATCCATGCGCGGAACCGCGCCCGGACGCCACTCCGGAGCCGTCTTCGCGCGCGCGGCGAAGCGATCCAGCCGCGCCACGGCTCCCACCGTTGCGCGACACCGGGTTGCTTCGCCGCGCTCGCGAAGACGGGATGTCACGGCTGCCGCGCCGCCTCGGCGAGCCAGCCGCAGAAGGCCCTTACCGCCGGATCCTCCGCCCGGGGGTCCGGGACGTAGGTGTAGTAGCTCCGCGCCGGCAGGGCGGGCCCCGCGAAGGGCAGGGTCAGGCGGCCGGCCGCGACGTCGTCGGCGATCAGCCGCTCCGGCCCCATGGCGACCCCGAGCCCGTCGAGGGCGGCCTGGAGGGTCAGGTAGAAATGCTCGAGCGTCACCGTGGCCCGCGGCGCCAGGTCCGCGACGCCCGCCGCCCGCAGCCAGTCCGGCCAGACCCGCGGGAGCGTCGCGGCGTGCAGCAGCGTGTGCTGCCGGAGATCCTCCGGCACCCGGAGCGGCAGGCGTTGCAGCAGCGCGGGGCTGCAGACTGGGATGCGCCGCTCGGACAGGAACGGCTCCGCGCGGTGGCCCGGGCGGCTGTCCGGCCCGCCCCGGATCGCCACGTCGAACGGCTCGGCCAGGCTGGCGAGGGGCACGTTCGAGGTCGTCAGCCGCACCTCGATCGACGGGTTGGCCCGCTGGAAGCCCGACAGGCGCGGGATCAGCCAGCGGAGGGTGAAGGTGGCGAGCGCGTTCACGCGCAGCAGGCGCGGCCGGCCGCGCTCGGCCTGGCGGGCGGTGGCGAGGGCGATCCGGTCGAGGGCGGCGCCGATCTCGGTGGCGTAGGCGCTGCCCGCCTCGGTGAGGACCACGCGCCGGTTGTGGCGCTCGAACAGCGGCACACCGAGCCAGCCCTCCAGCGTCTGGACGTGCCGGCTGACCGCGCCGTGCGTCACCCGCAGCTCGTCCGCCGCCCGGGTGAAGCTCCCGTGGCGGGCGGCCGCCTCGAAGGCTTTCACGGCGTTGAGCGGCGGCAGGCGGCGGTGCACGGGTCAGGTTTCCTCACACGCGCGTCAGCATAAGTCGTTTGTCAGCCACGCACCAGGCGGCCATCCTGGCGCGGCACCACGAAGGATGGCTGGATGTCCGTCGCGTCCGATCTGACCGCGTCTTCCGAACACGTCTCCCTGCCGGACGCCCGGCGCACGCTGGTGGCCACCGGCGTCAATCACGCCCTGCACGACGGCTACACCGACCTGATCTACGTGCTGCTGCCGGTCTGGCAGGCGGAGTTCGGCCTCGACTACGTCGCCCTGGCGTTCCTGCGCTCGCTCTACAACGGGGCGCTGGCGGCGCTGCAGATGCCGGCGAGCCGCCTCGCCCAGGCGTGGGGCGCCCGCACCGTGCTGGTGCTCGGCACAGTGCTCAGCGCGGCCGGCTACGCGATCGCCGGCGCCTCGGGCGGGCTCGTCGGGCTCGGGATCGGCCTCCTGCTCGGCGGCGCCGGCAGCAGCACCCAGCATCCCCTGGCCTCCGCGGTCATCGCCCGGGCCTACGGTCCCGGGGCACGGGGCCCGCTCGGCACCTACAACTTCACCGGCGATCTCGGGAAGGCGGCGGTCCCTCCCGTGGTCGGCCTGCTGCTGACCCTGACGGGCTGGCGGCACGCGCTCTGGGTGATCGCCGGGGCGGGGATCGTGGTCGCGCTGGCGGTCGGGCGGCTTCTGCCGCGTGAGCCGGAGTCACGCGGCGCGCGGGCCGCGGCGAAGCCGGGGGCGCCCCGGGCGCCCGCCGGATCTGGCAGCGGCACCGGCTTCCGGCTCCTCGTCGCCATCGGCATGCTCGACAACGCCGCCCGGCCGGCCTTCCTGCTCTACCTGCCGTTCCTGCTGCAGGAGAAGGGCGCGGCGCTGACCACGGTGGGCCTCGCCCTGTCGCTGGTCTTCGTCGGCGGCGCGCTGGGCAAGGCCGTGTGCGGGCGCCTCGGGGAACGCCTCGGCGTGACCCGGACCGTGATCCTCACCGAGACCGGGACGGCGCTGGCGATCCTGGCGGTGATCGTCCTGCCGCTGGCCCCCGGGCTGATCCTGCTGCCGCTGCTCGGCGTGATGCTGAACGGCACCTCGTCGGTGCTCTATGGGACGGTGCCGGAGCTGGCGCCGGGGGGGCGCGTCGAGCGGGCCTTCGCGGTGTTCTACACCTGGACCCTCGGCGGCAGCGCGCTGGCGGCGCCGCTGCTCTACGGAAGGCTCGGCGACGCGGCCGGGCCGCACTGGGCCGCGGTGGCGGCGGCCGGGACGGCGCTCGCCGTGGTGCCGCTGATGCTGGCCCTGGCGCCGCGCCTCGGGGCGGCGCGGCAGCGGGCCTGAGGGCGGCATGCGGTCGCCTCGCTGCGCGCGCGAGGACGGAAGCGTCAGAGGCTGCCCAGGGTGCTGACCCGGACCGCCTCCGACCGGCCGTCCACGGCCACGTCCCGGATCCCGGCCGGCGCGACGCGCGCCGCCCGGTAGACCGCCTCCGACACCACGGCCACGCAGCCCAGAATCTTGGTCAGGCCCTGCAGCCGGGACGCGACGTTGACGGTGTCGCCGAGCGCGGTGAAGCGGGCATCGGTGGCGTCGCCCATCTCGCCGACGATCGCGGGACCGGCGTGGACGCCGACGCCGTAGCGCAGGATGTGCTCCAGATCCTCCGCCAGCAGCCGGTTCAGGGTCTCGACCGCGTCGGCGATGCCGTCGATCGCCCGCAGGGCGTCCCGGGCCGCCTGCTCGGGCTCCGTCTCCAGGCCGAACAGGGCCAGCAGCCCGTCGCCGAGGAACTGGTTGGTCGAGCCGCCGGCCTCCCGCACGGCGTCGCCGACCGCGCCGAGGAAGCGGTTGATGATGAACACCGTGTCGTAGGGCAGGCGCTCCTCGGCGAGCCGCGTCGAGCCGCGCAGGTCGACGAACATCGCCACGATGAAGCGCTCCTCGCCGGACTGGGCCCGGTCGAGCAGGTCGGCCTGGCGCATCCGCGGCTGCGGCGGCAGCAGCGGCACCACGGCCATGTCGGTCTCCGGCCGGAACTGGCAGGCGAGGCGCACCCCCGGGCCGGCCGCGATGCGCTCCAGCACCGCCCGCTCGGTCCGGCCGGGCGCGGGCGCGCCGTCGCTGCCGTCCGTCACCCGGATCCGGCAGGTCGAGCACCGGCCGCGGCCGCCGCAGACGCTGGCATGGGGGATCCGGTTGCGCCGGCTCGCCTCCAGGACGGTCGTGCCGCGGGGCACCCGCACCACCCGCCCGTCGGGGTAGCTGAGCCGGATCGTGCCGCGCTTGATCTCGGCGAGCGTCCGCGCGCCGCGGGCCGCGATCACCGCCGCCACGAGGCCCGCGTAGGTCCCGAGCAGCCCGTCCCGGATGGCGGCGAGCCGCGCGACCTGATCGGGCAGCCCGACATGGACCGGCTGGAGCGCCACGGCCCGCCACGCGGGATCCTGCGCCAGGGTCAGGATCATCCGGCCGCCCTGCGCGAAGCCCAGCAGCGACAGGACCGGCACCAGCACCGCGAGCGCCAGCAGCCAGGGCGCCATGCGCCCGAAACCGGGTTTCAGCCGCAGCCAGAAAGTCAGGCCCATGCACCCGTGGATCCAGGCCACGACCAGGACCGTCACCTGCAGGAGGCCGAGGGTCGGCGAGGCGATCCAGAAGGCGTAGAGTTCCTGCGCGTAGCCCTTGTCGAGCCCCGCGGTGACGAAGGAGACCCGGGTCCCGACGATGTGGCTGATGAGCAGCGGCGGGATCAGCAGGCCGGAGACCAGTTGCAGGATCTCGGACGGCCGCCAGTGGAAGAAGCGGGCCGCGTAGAGGGCCTGGAGGCCGAGCAGCAGATGGACCGCCAGCGCGCCGTAGAGCAGCGCCAGGCCGACCGGGTTGAGCCAGACGGCCGTGACGAGGTCGAGGCCGTCCTCCATGGCGTCGAGGGAGACGTTGCCCAGGGCGTGGTTCAGCAGGTGGGTCAGCACGTAGCCGAACAGGATCAGGCCGCTGGCCAGCCGGAGGCGCCGCAGGTTCAGGCGGATCCGCGTGGCTCGGGTGGCCGGCCGGGGCGGCGCGCCCGACTCGGCGGACCGGAGCGTCGCGATCGAGGCTGTGCGCACCATGCTGGAGGTCCGAGGCGATCGGTTTGGGCCCACCATTCACGGCCCCTCGTACCAGCAAGACTTCCACCACGTCCGATTTATTTCTAATCGCCCGCAATCCGCCGATCCTCGGCGATGAGGACCGCGGGCCGCCGCGCCGGAGACCCGATGCTGGAGACCTTCTTCGCCCGGAGCGCCGCCGCGGTGGCCGCCGACCTGATCGGCGCCCGGCTGTTCGTCGGCGCGGCCGGCGGGATCATCGTCGAGACCGAGGCCTACGACCGCACCGATCCGGCCTCCCACAGCTTCCGCGGCCCGACCCGGCGCAACGCCAGCATGTTCGGCCCGCCGGCCCGCGCCTACGTGTACCGCTCCTACGGGATGCACTGGTGCCTGAACCTCGTCTGCGAGCCCGGCAGCGCCGTGCTGCTCCGGGCCCTCGCGCCGACCGAGGGGCTTCCCGCCATGCGGGCGCGCCGCGGCCTGGAGGATCCGCGCCTGCTCTGCGCCGGGCCGGGCCGCCTCTGCCAGGCCCTCGGCGTCACCGACGCGCTGGACGGGGCGCCCCTCGCGCGGGCGCCGTTCCGGTTCGAGCCCCGCGCCGCGGGCGATCCCGACGCCGTCGCGGTGGTCAGCGACCGGCGCGTCGGGATCACCCGCGGCGCCGAGACGCCCTGGCGCTTCCTGCTCGCCGGTTCCCGGTTCGTCAGCCGGCCGGCGCGGAAGGCTGGGCCGGCCGCCGGGTGAGGGCAGGCCCGCCTCACGCACCGCCGGGAACTTGGGCATCCACCTGAGGTTCCCCAGTCGTGGATGAGGGAGCCGCAGCATGCTGGCGATGAACTACCGTGGGCCGTATCGCGTGCGCGTCGATCGCAAGCCGGTCCCCGTCTGCGAGCATGTCGAGGACGCGGTCATCCGGGTTACGCGCACCTGCATCTGCGGGTCTGATCTTCACCTCTATCACGGGATGGTGCCGGATACCCGCGTGGGCATGACGTTCGGTCACGAATTCACCGGCGTTGTTGAGGAAGTCGGTCCCGGCGTGCGCAATCTCGCCGTCGGCGACCACGTGCTGGTCCCGTTCAACATCGCCTGCGGCCGCTGCCATTTCTGCAAGCAGGGGCTGTTCGGCAATTGCCACGAGGCGAACGCGCAGGCGACCGCGGTCGGCGGCATCTTCGGCTACTCGCACACCGCCGGCGGCTACGACGGCGGCCAGGCCGAGTACGTCCGGGTGCCCTACGCCGATGTCGGCCCCTGCAAGATCCCCGAGACGATGGACCTCGACGACGCGGTGCTGCTCACCGACGTCGTGCCGACCGGCTATCAGGCCGCCGAGATGGGCGGGATCCAGCGCGGCGACACCGTCGTGGTCTTCGGGGCCGGACCGGTCGGCATCATGGCGGCGCGCTGCGCGTGGCTGTTCGGGGCCGGCCGGGTGATCGTCATCGACCACGTCGAGTACCGGCTCGACTTCGCGCGGCGCTACTGTCCCGCCGAGGTCTACAACTTCCGCTCGATCGGGGATCCCGTGGTCTTCCTGAAGAAGACGACCGATTCCCTCGGGGCCGACGTCTGCATCGACGCGGTCGGCGGCGACGCGGCGGGGAGCGCCCTGCACACCCTGATGGGCACCAAGCTGAAGCTGGAGGGCGGCTCGGCGGTGGCGCTCCACTGGGCGATCAACTCGGTCAAGAAGGGCGGGATCGTCTCGATCGTCGGGGTCTACGGGCCGACCGGCAACCTGATCCCGATCGGCAACGTCCTGAACAAGGGCATCACCATCCGGGCCAACCAGGCCTCGGTGAAGCGCCTCCTGCCGAAGCTGATCGCCCATATCGAGGCGGGCCGCCTGAACCCCAAGGAACTGATCACCCACAAGGTACCTCTCGAGGAGGCCGCGGATGCCTACCACCTCTTCTCGGCCAAGCTCGACGACTGCATCAAGCCGGTCCTCGTCCCCCCGACGGCACGGGCGTGAGGAGGAGGCGATGAGACAGCGTCCGATCGATCCGTCGACGGTCCCGGGCTGGGGCGTCGACGCGGATCCGCAGAACGACCCGACCTACCCGATGCGCGACATCACGCGCGACGACGGCCGGGGCATGAACTGGACGCGCCCGCCGAAGCAGCGGGCGCGCGTCGAGGTCCTCACCTCGATCGAGTACAACGCCCGGCCGGCGGTCGTCGGCACGTCGACGCCGCCGCGGGGCGTGAGCGGCGTCATCCGCCGCCAGGCGTTCCGGTACAGCGAGTCCCAGTGGGCGCACTGGCTGATGCTCATGGCGGCCGACCGGGTGAACGTGGTCGAGGGCGTGATCGAGGATCTCGGCCGCGGTCGCGTCCCCAACGTCCCGGCCGAGATGGGCGCCCGGGCCGAGCTGGCCCACAACCGGTCCGGGCTGGCGGGCAAGCTCGCGCTCACCGGCGCGGCGATCGGGATCGGGATCCTGGTCTCGCGGCTGGCCCGGGCGGAGCGGCGCTAGGGCCGCCCCGGAGCCGCCCCGGAGCCGCTCGGCCCGGGCCCGCCCGCGGGATCCGCGACGACGGCGCGGGGAACGGCTTTCGCGCCGGGTCCTCCCTCGGCTAGGACAGCGGGGCGCGCAGCCCTCCGGGCGCCTGCGGCGAGCCCGGGGGGACCATGGCGGCCAGGGATGAAGCGACGTGGCGGGTCGGCGTCCTGTTCTCCCGCAGCGGGGTGAGCGGCATCACCGAGACCGAGCATTTCCTCGGCACCGCCCTGGCGATCGAGGAGGTCAACCGGGCCGGCGGCGTGCGCGGGCGCCCGATCGAGCCCATCTGCTACGACCCCGCCGGCGACACCGACGCCTACCGCACCCTGGCCCGGCGGATGCTCGCCGAGGACGGGGTCGAGGTGGTGTTCGGCTGCTCGCTCTCGGCGAGCCGGAAATCGGTGCTCTCCACCGTGGAGCGGCACAACGGCCTGCTCTGGTACCCGTCGATCTACGAGGGCTTCGAGTACTCGGAGAACATCATCTACACCGGGGCGACCCTCAACCAGAACGTCTTCGCCCTGGCCGACTACCTGCTGCAGGAGCACGGCGCCCGGATCTTCCTGATCGGCTCCGACTACATCTACCCGCGGGAATCGAACCGGGTCATGCGCGACCTGATCGAGGCGAAGGGCGGGACGATCGTGGGCGAGCTCTACGCCGCCCTCGACGCGGACGACGCGGCCCACGCCGCCATGATCGCGGCGATCCGCGACGCCGCCCCGGACGCGGTCTTCTCGACCGTGGTCGGGCGCGGCGCCGAGCGGCTCTACCGCGCCTACGCCGAATCCGGCATCGACCGCGCCCGCTGCCCGATCGCCAGCCTGACCCTGGCGGAGGGCCAGATCCGCGCGATCGGCCCGGAGCACTGCACCGGCCACGTCCTGGCGGCGCCGTATTTCGGGGCTCTCGCCGGCGAGGAGAACCGGCGCTTCGTCGCCGCCTTCCAGGCCCGGTTCGGGGCCGAGCGCCCCACCAGCATGTGGTCGGAGACGGCCTACGCGCAGGTCCACCTCTTCGCCCGGGCGCTCGCGGAGGCCGGCACCCTCGACGCCGAGCGCCTCGGCGCGGCGGCCCTGCGGCAGCGCCTCGCGGCCCCGGAGGGCGAGCTCGCCTTCGACGGCGAGACGCGCCACATCTGGCTCACCCCCGGCATCGGCGTCGCCCGCGCGGACGGGCAGTTCGACGTGGTCTGGCGGGCGCGCCGGCCGGTGCGGCCCGACCCGTACCTCGCGTGGTCCCGGTTCGAGACGAACTGGCTGGAGGAGGGGCTCGCCGCGTGACCGGCCCCGCCCGCAAGATCCTGGACGACCTGCGGCGCGCCCGCGCCCTCGTCATCCATCCCCGGGACGAGGAGGGTGCCGCGCTGCTGGAGCAGCTCCGCCGCCTCGGCTGCGCGGTCTCCCTGGCGTGGCCGCCGCCCGCCGCCCTGCCGGCCGACATCGACACGCTGTTCATCCAGCTCGACGACGCCCAGGTGATGCACCTGCTGCCGTCGATCGAGGCGATCGAGCCGGCGGTCATCGCCATCGTGGCCTACGAGAGCCCGACCTCGCTGAAGGCGATCGCCGACGTCAACGCCCACGGCGTGCTCAACAAGCCGCTCCACCCGCGGGGCGTGCTCACCCAGTTCGCCCTGGCCCGCTACCGGCGCGGCTACGAGGGGCGGCTCACCAGCAAGATCAACCGGCTGGAGGAGACCATGAAGGGCCGCCGCACCGTCGAGAAGGCGGTCCGGCTGCTCGTGGACCTGAACCGGATCGACGAGGACGCCGCCTACAAGATGCTCCGGGACCGGGCCACCGCCGCCCGCGTGCCGATGGCGAGCGTCGCCGAGAGCGTGGTCTCGGCCCACGAGGCGATGAGCGGTCTCGGCCTGCGCATCGCGTTGGCGGAAAAGACCTGATCGCAGCAGCCTGCCGCATTTATGGTCTTGCGGTCCGTATCGCGATGCGTATCGTAGTCTAACCGGGCAAGGTTGCCCCGCAGCAGCATTGCTGCACTACATCACGGCTTTGAAGCCTCTGGTTCGCGGACGATCTTGTCCGCGCCCAGGGGCTTTTTGCGTTTTGGAGCTTCCATGATCCAGGCGAACGGTCCCGCACGCCCGCCGATACGCGTGTCGTGCATCCAGTTCGCGCCGGAATTCGGCGCGGTCGACGCGAATATGGCGCGAGCCTCCGACCTCGTCCGCGCGGCCGCCGCCGCGGGCAGCCGGCTGATCGTGCTGCCGGAACTCGCCAGCACCGGCTACGTGTTCGAATCCGCCGCGGAGGCCGCCGCGCTGGCCGAGCCGGTGCCGGACGGCCCGACCACCCGGGCCTGGGCGGCGCTCGCCGCGGAGCTCGGCGTGCACATCGTGGCGGGGATCGCCGAATCCGCCGGCGAGACCCTCTACAACGCCGCCGTGATCGTCGGGCCCGAGGGCTACATCGGCACCTACCGCAAGGCGCATCTCTGGGACCAGGAGAACGTGTTCTTCGCCAAGGGCGATCTCGGCTTCCCGGTCTTCGACACGGCGCTCGGCAAGGTCGGCGTCGCCATCTGCTACGACGGCTGGTTCCCCGAGACCTTCCGGCAGCTGACCCTCGGCGGCGCCGAGATCGTCTGCATCCCGACCAACTGGGTGCCGATGCCCGACCAGCCCGAAGGCGAGGCCGCCATGGCCAACACCCTGCACCGGGCCGCCGCGCACTCGAACGGCATCTTCATCGCCTGCGCCGACCGGGTCGGCGTCGAGCGCGGGCAGCCCTTCGAGGGCCAGAGCCTGATCATCGGGCCGAAGGGCTGGCCGCTCGCCGGCCCGGCGAGCCGCGAGGGGACCGAGACCCTCTCGGCGCTGGTCGACCTCGACGCGGCCGGCCGCAAGGACCTGAACCGGTTCAACGCGCTCCTGCGCGACCGCCGCACCGACATCTACGGCTGATCCCCTCCGCACCGTCGTTTTCCAAGGAGTCCGCTCATGGTGAAATGGTCCCTCGTCGGCGCCGCGGCGCTCGCCCTCGCCGCCGCGCAGGCCGCCTCGGCCGCGCAGGCCGCCGACGGCAAGCCGATCGTCATCGGCATCCCGATCGGCCTGTCGGGCGCCAACAGCGTTGTCGCCCCCTCGGTGGTGCAGTCGGCCGAACTCGCCGTGGAGGAGATCAACGCCAAGGGCGGCGTGCTCGGCCGCAAGCTCGTCCTGGAGGTGGCCGACGACGCCTCCGGGGCGGCCGGCGCCCAGAAGGCCTTCGACAGCCTGATCTACCAGAAGAAGGTCGACGTCCTGATCTCGATGGAGACGAGCGCGGCCCGCAACGCCGGCCTGCCCGCCGTCACCAAGGGGAAGGTGCCGTACATCTACACCTCGTTCTACGAGGGCCATTCCTGCAACAAGAACATGTTCGTGGACGCCTGGGTGCCGGAGCAGCAGGTGCCGCCGGTGGTGGACGCCTTCAAGGCGCAGGGCGCCAAGACCTACTTCCTGATCGGCAGCGACTACGCCTTCGGCCGCGGCATGCTGGGCTTCGCCAAGAGCTACGTCGAGAAGACCGGCGGCAAGGTGCTCGGCGAGGAGTACCTGCCGATGGACGGCAGCGACTGGACGGCGATCATCTCCAAGCTGAAGGAGGCCAAGCCCGACGCGCTGATCACCTCGACCGCCGGCGGCGCGCCGAACGTCACGCTGACCAAGCAGCTGCGCGGCGCGGGCGTGACGCTGCCCTTCGCCAACCTCGCGCTGGACGAGGGCACCGCCAAGAGCATGGGCGCGGATGCCGAGGGCGTCTACCTCTCGGCCTCCTACGTCACCGGCATCGACAGCCCGGAGAACAAGGCCTTCCTGGCGGCGATGCAGAAGAAGTTCGGCGCGGAGCTGCGCACCCCGAACGACCTGTCGGTGCCGGAATACGAGGCGATCTACCTCTACAAGGCCGCCGTCGAGAAGGCGGGCGGGACCGAGACCGCCAAGGTGCTGGAGGCGCTGCCGACGGTGAGCTTCACCGGGCCGCGGGGCACGATCACCATGAGCAAGCAGCACCACGCGCCGCTGACCATGTATCTCGGCCAGATCCAGAAGGACGGCACCGTCAAGGTCGCCGGGACCTTCAAGGACGTCGATCCCGGGGAGCAGTGCCCGAAGCTGCAGTGAGGGGAGAAGCGCGAGGCTCGTCCTTCGCCGCACAGGCGACGCGCCCCCTCTCCCGTGCGGGAGAGGGGACCCGCGCCCGATCCTGAGACCGCGCTGCCCCTGCCGATGGCCCATGCCGATGCGTGCTTCGCCGCGCGACGGCGGTCCCTCAACCGGAAACCCCGATGCTGCTCACCCTCGACATCCTGACCACCGCGGCGATCCTGTTCATCGTCTCGATCGGCCTCCTGGCGATCTTCGGCGTGCTCAAGATCATCAACTTCGCCCACGGGGCGTGGCTGACGGTCGGCGCCTACTGCGCGGTGGTGACCGCCAGGCTCGGACTCAATCCGTGGGCGGCGCTGCCGCTGGCCTTCGTGGTCGGGGCGGCGCTCGGCGGGCTGGCCGAGCACTTCATCATCCGCCCGCTCTACCGGCGGCCGCTGGACGCGATCCTCGCCACCTGGGGGCTCGGCATCGTGCTCGGGCAACTCATCACCCTGGCCTTCGGCCGCGACGTCCAGCTGACCCCGAACCTCTACGCCGGCACCGTCGAGATCCTCGGCGTCGACTACTCGGCCTACCGGCTCGTGGCGCTCGGCATCGCGCTGGCGATCGGCACGCTGTTCGCGCTGACCATCGAGCGGACCCGGCTCGGCCTCTCGGCCCGGGCGGTGATCATGAACGAGACCCTGGCGCGCAGCCTCGGCATCGACACGGGGCGCGTGCGCCTCGTCGTGTTCATGCTCGGCGCCGGCTTCGCGGGCCTCGCCGGCGTCCTGCTGACGCCGCTCACCAGCGTCGACCCGAACATGGGCGTCTCCTGGCTGATCGGCGCCTTCATGCTGGTGATGGTCGCCGACGCCTCGTACCTGGCGCTCGCCGCGGCCTGCCTGGTCTTCGGGGCGGCGCAGGTCCTGATCAGCACCTTCGTGAGCCCGATCCTGGGCAGCATCGCCGTCGCGGTGCTCGCCGCCCTCGTGCTGCGGATCAGCCCGAAAGGTTTCTCCCGTGCTTGAGACCCTGCCCGTCGCCGAGCGCGCCGCCGCGGCGCCCCGCGGACGCCGCCTGTCCCGCGCCGCGCCCTTCGTGGTCGCGGCCCTGGCGGCCCTGGCGCTCTGGATCGCGCCGCTCTTCCTCGACACCTTCGCGGTCAACGTCCTGACCCGCTCGATGATCTACGCGGTGCTGGCCGTCACGGTCGACCTGCTCTGGGGTTTCGCGGGGATCCTGACCTTCGGGCAGGCGGCGTTCTTCGGGATCGGCGCCTACGCCACCGCGATGATCCTCGCCGCCTACGGGGCGACGCCGCTGGGGATCGCGGCGGCGGTCGCGGCGGCGCTCGTCGCGCCGGCCCTGCTCGGCCTCGCGGTCGGCTGGCTGTCCTTCTACCACCGCTCGACCCCGCTCTACGCCTCGGTGATCTCGCTGGTCGTCCCGATCGTCGTGGTGCAGCTCATCTACGCCGGCGGGGAGTGGACCGGCTCCAGCAGCGGCCTCGTCGGCTTCGACGTGCTGCCCTTCGAGATCGAGGGCTATTTCCGCCTCGCGGCCCTGTTCCTGATCGTCGTCACCCTGGCGGCCTGGATCCTGGTGCGCTCGGATCGGGGCCGGGCCCTCGTGGCGCTCCGGGACAACGAGGCGCGCTGCGCCTATCTCGGCCTCAACCCGCGACGCCTGCAGATCCGGCTGACCGCCTCGCTCGCCGCCGTCGCGGGCCTCGCGGGCTTCCTGTTCGCCAACGCCTCGGGCGTGGTCGCGCCCGAGAATGCCGGCTTCCTGTTCGGCACCGAGCTGGTCATCTGGGTGGCGCTGGGCGGCCGCGGCACGCTGCTCGGCCCGGTGCTCGGCACGATCGCGATCGACTACCTCGCGGCGAACCTGTCGGGCGACCTGCCGTTCCTCTGGCAGCTCCTCCTGGGGACGGCCTTCGTGGCCATCATCATCCTGCTGCCGGGCGGCCTCGCCGACCTCGTCGGCCGCCTCTGGCGGGCGCTGCCGGCGGGCCGGCGGGAGGCCGCGCCGAGGCCGCGCCGCCGCGCCTCGTCGCGCGGGCGGCCGGCACCGAGGCGACCGGGACCTCGGCGACCGGGACCGGACTCCCGATCCTCAAGGTCGAGAACCTCGCCAAGGCCTACGGCGCCCTGACGGTGCTGGAGGGCATCGACCTGGAGATCCGCGCGGGCGAGCTCGTCAGCCTCGTCGGGCCCAACGGCGCGGGCAAGACCACGCTGATGCGCTGCCTCAGCGACGGCACCGAGCCGTTCACGGGCGCCATCGCGGTCGGCGGCACGCCGATCACCGGGCTGACGCCCAACCGGATCGTCGGCCTCGGGGTCGGGCGCAAGTTCCAGGTCGCGAGCGTGTTCGAGAGCCTGTCGGTGGCCGACTGCCTCCGCCTCGCCCGGGCGTCCCGCGACGGGCTGAGCCCGGTCGGGCAGGCGGAGACGCTGGGCCTGCCGCAGCCGGCCCTCGACGTCCTGCGCATGACCGGCCTCGACCGGCTGCTGACCCGGCCGACGCGGCTCCTGTCGCACGGCCAGAAGCAGGCGCTGGAACTCGCCATGGTGGTGGCGCTGGAGCCGCGGCTGATCCTGCTCGACGAGCCCACCGCCGGCCTGACCAAGGCCGAGCGCACCACCATCGGGACCGTCCTCAAGGCGCTCACTGCCGAGGGCCGGATCGCCGCCGTGCTGGTCGAGCACGACCTCGATTTCGTGCGCGAGATCTCGTCGCGGATCGTGGTGCTGCACCAGGGCCGGCTCGTCCTCGACGGCACGGTCGAGGACGTCGTCGGCTCCGAGCTGGTCCGGACCATCTACGCGGGAGGCGGCCATGGTTGAGGCAGCACGGCAGGCAGCACGGCAGATCGCGCCGGCGGGGGCCGCCCTCGCCCTCGACCGGGTGTCGAGCGGCTACGGCGCCGTCTCCATCGTGACGGACGTGTCCCTCTCGGTGGGGGCGGGGGAGATCGTGGCGCTGCTCGGCAAGAACGGCATGGGCAAGACCACCCTGCTCAAGACCGTCCTGGGGATGGTGACCCTGCGCGGCGGCGCCGTCACGGTCGGCGGCCAGGCGCTCGCCGGCCTCACGCCGGCCAAGCTCAACGCGCTCGGCGTCGGCTACGCGCCGCAGGAGCAGCCCCTGTTCCAGGACCTGTCGATCCGCGACAACCTGCGCCTCGCGGTGCCGTCCGACCGGATGCTGCCGGAGGCGCTGGAGCGGCTGTTCGGCCACTTCCCGTTCCTGAAGGACCGGCTGGCCCAGCGGGCCGGCACCCTCTCGGGAGGCGAGCAGAAGATGCTGATCCTCGGGCGCGCCCTGATGCTGCGCCCGCGCCTCCTCCTGATCGACGAGATCTCCGAGGGCGTGCAGCCCTCGATGGTCGAGCGCCTGCGCGGCGTGCTCGAGGCCGAGCGGGCTTCGGGCGTGTCCATGCTGGTGGTGGAGCAGCACGTCGCCTTCGCGCTGGCGCTGGCCGACCGCTACGCCGTCCTCAAGCTCGGCGAGATCGTCGACAGCGGTCCCGCCCGGGCGCCGGACGCGCAGGCGCGCGTCATCGACCACTTGGCGGTGTGAGGTCGCCCAGGATCCACCACTTCATCGCGGGCGCCGCGACGCGGCCCAGGGTCGCGCCACACTTCCGAACGGGGCGCTGCTGGACTGCTTCGCTGGGCTCGCGAAGACGACGGTGAATCGGGGTCAGGGAGGAGGAAGCCGCAGGCTCATGAGAGAACTCAACACCTTCTCGATCGCCGCCCGGTGCCCGCGGACCGGGCAACTCGGCGTCGCGGTGGCGAGCGCCGTCCCGGCGGTGGGCGGGCTCTGCCCGTACATCCGGGCCGGGATCGGGGCCGTCACCACCCAGTCCTGGGTGAATCCCTACCTCGCGGCCCACATCCTCGACGGGCTCGCAGGCGGGCAGGATCCCGAGGCGGCGCTGGCGGCGGCCCTCGCCACCGACGACCGGCCGGACCTGCGCCAGCTCGGCCTCGTCGCCGCGCGCGGGGCCGGCGCGGCCTGGACCNCAGATCAACACGACCGCGCCATCCCTGTCGCCCGTCGACATTGAGAAGCAGGTCACCTACCCGGTCGAGACCGCGCTCGCCGGCATCAAGGGGCTGGAATACACCCGCTCGCTCTCGCGCAACGGATTCTCGCAGGTCACCGCCGTCTTCGCGGAGAAGCTCGACATCTACTTCGCCCGCCAGCAGGTGGCCGAGCGCCTCGCCCAGGTGAAGCGGGACCTGCCGCCGGGCGCTGAGCCCGCCATGGGGCCGGCTACGCCGTCCAGGGCAACATGCTCGCCGGGACCGGCGTGATCGACGCCATGGCGCAGGCCTTCGAGGACAGCGCCGCCCAGGATCTCGACGAGCGGCTGATGCGCGCCCTGGAGGCCGGCGACGCGGCCGGCGGCGACCGGCGCGGCAAGCAGTCGGCGGCCCTCAAGATCGTCGCCGGCGAGGATTACCCGCTCCTCGACCTGCGGGTCGACGAGCACGCGCAGCCCGTCGCCGAGCTGCGCCGCGTCCTGGCGGTCGCCCGCCGGCAGCTCGTCCCCTTCGTGGCCGGCATGCCCCGGAAGGACGGGCCGGCCGGCGCCCTGCCGGACGCCGTCACGGCGATGCTCCTGAGAGCCCCCGCCGAGCGGCCGGGCGGGGCGCGCGACGGGGGCCCCGCCGGAGCCCCTGACCTCCTGCGCGACGTCGTCGGCCTGCGCGAGGAGCCCGGGCGGGTCGCGCACCTGCTGGCCCAGTTCGCGCCGGTGCTCGCCGAGATCGCCCGGCTGCGCGACCTCGACCTCGCCGACATCCACCCGCCGGTCGTCTTCGACCCGACCTTGCCCTACCGCCGGATGCCCCATGACGACCGCCGCGACTGACGCTCCCTGGCAGCTGCCGATCACGGAGCTCGCGCGGCGGATCGCGGCGCGTGAGCTGTCGAGCGCCGAGCTCGTCGGCGCCTGCCTGGACCGGATCGCGCGCCTCGACGGCGCCCTGAACAGCTTCGTCCACCTGTCGCCCGGGGCCCTCGACGCCGCGCGCGCGGCCGATGCCGCGATCGCGCAGGGCGACCCGCGCGGCCCGCTGCACGGCGTCCCGATCGCCATCAAGGACAACTACACCACCGCCGACATGCCGACCCGGGCCGGCACGGCGGTGGAGGCCCTGACCTTCCCGGCATCCGACAGCCACGCCGTGGCGCGGCTCCGGGCGGCCGGCGCGGTGATCCTCGGCAAGCTGCGCATGCACGAATTCGCCTGGGGCATGGTCACGCCGCCGACCCGAAACCCCTGGGACCTCGACCGGGTGCCCGGCGGCTCCAGCGGCGGCTCCGGCGCGGCGGTCGCGGCCCGCCTCTGCCCGGCCGCCCTCGGCTCGGACACGGGCGGCTCGATCCGGATCCCGGCCGCCCTGTGCGGGGTCGTCGGCCTCAAGCCGACCTACGGCCGGGTCGGCCGGTCGGGGATCGTGCCGCATTCCTGGTCCCTCGACCATGCCGGGCCGCTGACCCGGACGGTGGCCGATTCCGCCCTGATGCTGCAGGCGCTCGCCGGCCCGGATGCCGGCGATCCCGCCGCCAGCGCGGCTCCGGTCCCCGACTACACGGCCGGGCTGGACCGGCCGATCCGGGGGCTGCGGGTCGCGGTGGTCCGCAACCACTTCTTCGACGCGGTCGACGACGACGTCGCCGCCGCCGTCGAGGGGGCGCTCCGCTTCCTCGCCGACCAGGGCTGCACGGTGCGCGACGTCGCGGTGCCGTCCCTGCGCCACGGGCTCGGCGCGATCTACGCCATCGAGCTCGCCTCCTCGACCGCCTATCACGGCCGCAGCCTCGCCCGGGGCCACGTGGCGGGCTTCGCGGCCGATGTCCGCGACCTCGTGGAGATGGGCCGGCTCGTGACCGGGCCGGACTACCTGCGCGCCGAGCAGGCGCGGGCCCTGATCATGGCCGAGATGGCCGGCGTCCTGGCGGAGGCCGACGTGATCGTCGGCCCGGCCTCGCCGCTGACCGCGTGGCGGACGGACGAGTCGGCGGTGTCGCTCGGCGGGCGCGCGGAGAGCGTGCTGGCGGCCTCGTGGCGCCTGACCTACCCGTTCAACCTCGCGGGCCTGCCGGCCATCGCGCTGCCCTGCGGCTTCGACCGGCGCGGCCTGCCGATCAGCCTCCAGATCGCCGCCCGGCCCTTCGCCGAGGCCGAGATCCTGCGGGTGGCCCACCAGTACGAGCGGGCGCACGCGTGGTGGTGCCGGGTGCCGCCCCTGGCCGCCTGACAGGGCGCGCCGCTGCCGCGCAGCTGAACCGGCCGGCGGTGATCGGTTGTACGCAACCAATACCGCAATTAATCGCGCGGATCCGCGCGATTTACCGATCGATGCCTGTGGAACCCTTTCTCCGCGGTCGCCGTTGCTGGGTTCGATTGAAGTCAGGAGGCTCACCAATGCGGACCATCATTCTCTCGGGTGCCCTGTTCGCGGCCCTGTGCGGCGCGGCGAGCGCCGAGGACACCACGGTCATCCGCCGCGACGGGCCCGCCGTCGTCGACCACCGCGACACCACGGTCGAGCGCCGGGAGGTCACCACCGGCAGCGTCGATTGCGGCTCCAAGACCGTCCACAAGGAGGACGGCATGGGCAATTCCAAGACCGTCCACAAGGAGGGCTGCAACTGATCCCCGGCGGCCAGCGACGCCCTGACGACCCTGGAGATCTCAGCATGACGAGCAAGCTTCTTCTGTCGCTGGCCACGGCCGGCCTCCTCGCCCTCCCGGTGGCCGCCCAGGCGCAGGGTACCCTGCGGGGCGCGGCCGAGGGCGCCGAGGCCGGATCGGCCGCTGCGGGCCCGGTCGGCGGCATCGTCGGCGGCGCGGTCGGCGCGGCGACCGGAACGGTCGGCGGCATCCTGGGCGTCGACGACCGCCCGCGGTTCCGCAGCTACGTCCGCGAGCGCGGCGCGCGCTCCTACAGCTGGGGCGGCCCGGTCCGGGTCGGCACCGTGCTGCCGGAGGACAGCGTCACCTACTACGACGTGCCCAGCGAGTACCGGGTGCGGCCGGGCTACCGCTACACCATCGTGAACGACCAGCCCGTCCTGGTCGATCGCGGCCACCGCATCGTCGAAGTCATCGACTGATCGGACGGGCGCCGGGATCCCGGCGCTCCGCCAGGCAGGACGGCCCGTCCGGCATCGCCGCGGCGGGCCGTCTCGCGTGTGGCAGGCCGTGCCGGACGAGGAGACGCGGCGCGACGGACCCTCTCTCCCGAGCGGGAGCGGGCCGGGGTGAGGGACGAGAAGGATCAGGATCGAGCGCCCCGCCGCCGGGCAGCCGAGGTCGAGACTCTCTCGGTGAGGCCGCATCCCTCACCCTGTCCCTCGCCCGCTCGGGAGAGGGGACCCGCGCCCGGTCCTGAGGCCGCGTGGCCGACACGGATGGGTGGATCCGACGACCCGCCGCGAGCGTGCGGCCGGTCGCGGCGGGGTCGGCCTCCGCCTCACCCCCGCGTGAGGACCAGTTCCGGCAGGTGCAGGGTGATCCGGTAGGCGGACGCGTCGTGGCTGCGCGTCACGCGCGCCTCGAGCTGGCGCAGGGACATCTCCACCAGCAGGGTGCCGAAGCCCCGGCCCGGCCGCGGCTCGGCCACGCGGGCCATGCGCTCGCACCAGTCCAGGACCAGCCCTTCCTCGTGCCGCTCCCAGGTGACGGACAGCGCGCCGTCGTCGGACCCGAGCGCGCCGTACTTCACCGAGTTCGTCGCCCACTCGTGCAGGATCATGGCGAGCGACGACACGTGCCGCCAGTTGATGGCCACGAGGGGGCCCTCGATCACCGTGGGGACATGGTCGCGGTACGGGCGCAGGGTCGCGCCGATCAGGCCGGCGAGGTCGCTCATGCCCTGGCCGTCGGAGGGATCGGCCAGCGAATGCGCCCGCCCGAGCGCCGAGATGCGGTCGCGCATGTCGGTGGCGAAGACGCCGATCTCCCGGTGCGTGCGGGCCCCCGCCGAGATCATGCCGCCGATGATCGCGAACAGGTTCTTCACCCGGTGGTTCATCTCCCGCAGCATCAGGTCGCGGGTCTCGGCCAGCGCGTATTCGGGCGAGACGTCGATGCAGACGCCGACGATCCGCTTCCGGTCGCCGCTCCGGGTCAGGCGCCCGTAGCTGCGGATGTGCCGCGGCGCGTGGTCGGCGGCGCGCACGCGGATGCGCGCCTCGAATTCGCTCAGGCCGTGCGCCGCCTCGGCGAGCGCCCCCTCGAACACGGGACGGTCCTCGGGCAGCACGCTGGCCGCCAGGGCGGCGGTGGGGTGCGGCGCGTCGGGGGCGAGGCCGAACATCGTGCCGGCGGTGCTGTCGACCACGACGGTCCCGGCATCGGGGCTGTACTCCCAGACACCGATGCCCCCGGCCTTCACGGCCAGTTCCAGCCGCTCGCGCTCGGCGGCGAGCTGGCGCTCCAGCGACAGCGCCTCGGTGATGTCGGTGAGCACCAGGGTGGCGCCGTCGACGCCGCCGTTCTGCAGGCGGTAGGGCAGCACCCGCAGCGAGAGCGTGCGCTCCCCGTCCCGGGTGGCGACGCGCCGCTGGATCACCGAGCCGCCGGCGCAGATCTCCTGGGCGTCGTGCAGGTACTCGTGGCCGGCGAGCCGGCTCGACACGTCGGCGAGGGGGCGGCCCCGATCGCCCGGCTGCAGCGGGAAGATCGTGGTGGCCGCCGTGGTGAAGCTGCGCACCTTCAGCTCGCGGTCGAGCACCACGACGGCGAGGTCGGTGGATTCGAAGAAATTGCGCAGGTCGGCATTGGCGATGGTGAGCTGCTCGACCTTGGTCTTCAGCTCGTCGTTGACCGTGGACAGCTCCTCGTTCGTCGACTGGAGCTCCTCGTTCATCGACATCATTTCTTCGTTGGAGCTCTTCAGCTCCTCGTTCGTCGTCTCCAGCTCCTCGACCGCCGAGCGCAGCTTGTAGCGGGTGCGCAGCAGCTCCTCTTCCAGCGCCTCGACGTGGTCGCCGCCGGCATCCATCTCGATCAGGTCGAGATCGTCCGCCGCCCGGAAGGCGCCGGTGTCGCGCAGGACCAGGAGCATCGAGCCGTCGGGCAGGGGATCGCAGATCAGCTCCACCGGCTGGACGCCGTATTCCGAGCGGATCTCCACGTCGCGGACGACCACGCGCTTGCGCGCGTCGCGGGTCTGGCGGAGCAGCGGCCCGATCACGTCGCGCAGGCCGGGCCGCGCCAGGGTGATCGCGCTGGTGCCGCCGGTCCGGGTGACCGGGAAGTCGAAGTAGCGGCTCAGGCGCCCGTAGGCGGCGATGATGCCGCCATCCTCGTTGAGCACCATGCTGGGCGGAGCGTAGCGCTCCATGACGCGGCGCACCGCCACGGTCTCGTCGGCGATCGCGGGCTCGCCGCGGCGCTCCTCGCGGCCGCCGCGCCGGGCCTCGCCGCGCCGGGNCCGCCGGTCCGGGTGACCGGGAAGTCGAAGTATCGGCTCAGGCGCCCGTAGGCGGCGATGATGCCGCCATCCTCGTTGAGCACCATGCTGGGCGGAGCGTAGCGCTCCATGACGCGGCGCACCGCCACGGTCTCGTCGGCGATCGCGGGCTCGCCGCGGCGCTCCTCGCGGCCGCCGCGCCGGGCCTCGCCGCGCCGGGCGCTCCCGGGCAGGTCGATCGGGTATTGCGGCGCGCCCGGCGGCCGCTCGAACAGGCGCGCGTGCTGGTCGATGACCGGGAAGAGGTGCTCGAACCGGCTGACGCTCTCCGAGGGCCCGAGGAACAGGTAGCCGCCCGGCCGGACCGCGTAGTGGAACAGCGGCACCACCGATTGCTGGAGGCGCTCGTCGAAGTAGATCAGCAGGTTGCGGCAGGACAGGAGATCGACCCGCGAGAAGGGCGGGTCCTTGACCAGGCTGTGGCTGGAGAAGCGGATCAGGTCGCGGATCTCGGCCGCGACGGTGAAGCGCTCGGCGTGGAGGACGACGTAGCGCTCCCGCAGATGGGCCGGGATGTCGGCGAGCGCGGCGGCCGGGTAGGTCGCCTCCCGGGCGATCTGGAGCATGCGCTCGTCGATGTCGGTGGCGAAGATCTGGACCGCCGGCGGCAGGCCGAGGCGGCGGGCGGCGTCGGCGAACAGCATGGCGATGCTGTAGGCCTCCTCGCCGCTGGAGCAGCCCGGGATCCAGACCCGGATGTCCTCCTCGGGATCGCGGGTGCGCAGCAGGGGCTCGACCACGCGCTCCCGGAGGAGCTCGAACATCTCGGCGTCGCGGAAGAAGCGGGTGACGTTGATCAGGAGGTCGCGGAACAGCGCCTCGCACTCGGTCTTGTCGGCCCGGACGCGGCCGAGATAGGCCCGGCCGGACTCGAGCCCGAGGACGTGCATGCGCCGCTCGACCCGCCGGACCAGGGTGGTCCGCTTGTAGCCGGCGAAGTCGTGGCCCACCGCCGCGCGGATGACCCGGCAGAGGTCGTCGATGTGGTCGGCGACGAGGCGGGACTCGGCGTCGACGGCGTCGGTGCCGCGGCGGCGGAAGAAGGTGGTGAGGCAGTCGACGATCTCGCCCGGCGGCCGCACGAAGTCGACGAGGCTGGTCCCGACCGCCGAGAGCGGCATGCCGTCGTAGCGGGCGGTGTCGGGCTGCTGCACCACGCAGACGCCGCCGTGCTCCTTGATGGCCCGCAGGCCGGTCGTGCCGTCGGCCCCCGTGCCCGACAGGATCACGCAGGCGGCGTTGGCCTGCTGGTCGACCGCGAGCGACAGGAAGAAGTCGTCGATCGGCCGGCGCAGGCCCCGCGGCTGGACGAAATGGGTGAGTTCGAGGACGCCGTTCTGGATGACGAGGCCGCGCCCGGGCGGGATGATGTAGACCTTGTCGCCCGCGATCCGCTCCCCGCCCTCGCACTGGAGCACCTCCAGCTCCGTCTGCCGGTCGAGGAGCTGCGCCAGCATGCTCTCGTGGTTGGGGTCGAGGTGCTGGACGATGACGAAGGCCATGCCGGTCGGCGGCCGGGCGCGCGCCAGCATCTCCCGCAGGGCCTCGAGCCCGCCCGCCGAGGCACCGATTCCCACGACCGGCCCGGCGAAGGGCGGCGCCGTCACCGTCCCGGCGCCGTCCAGGACCTCCGAGGCCTCGCCTCCGGGGGCGTTAAGGAAATCCTGGTGCATCGAGATCCGCGAGCGTGAGCTTGGCCTGCGCGACCGTGGCGACCGTGTTGGCGATCGTCATCAGCGAGCCCTCGATGACGAGCCCACTCTCCGCAAGCGTCGGGGTCAGCCGGGACAGGGTCCGGCCCAGTTCCGCATCGTAGGCGGAAAGCAACTCAGGTTGCGAGCGGCTGACATCGAATTGGGATGCGAAAAGAAAGCGCACCTCGCCCGAGAGCGCCTTCAGCTTGGACATGTACAGCAGGTTGACGAAGGGCTTCCCGTCCTTGCGGAAATTCAGGATCGGCGTGCGCACCGTGTCCTGCCGCTCGTTCTCGAGGAAGGCGTGGATCTTGGCCCGCGCCTCCCGGTTGTCGGCGTCGCGCTGGAGGAGGCGGCAATTGCGCCCGATCACCTCCGCGCCCGTGTAGCCGGTGAGCTGGTGGAACCGCTCGTTCACCAGCAGCAGGACGTTGTCGTCGGTCGCCGCGGCCAGCGCCACGGCGATGTGGGATTTCTCGAAGAAGGTCCTGAGTGCGTCCGGGATTGTCTCAGTGTCCACGGTCGGTTCCCTGTCGCCTCCGTTCGGCGCGGTCCTGCTGGTCCGTTCCCGGGGCCGCCCGCCCGGCGGGCACCGCGCCGAGGACGCCCGCGATGACGCCGTCATGGGCGCGCCGCCGCGGTATGGCAATGACGCCCGGCCCGGCGAACCTGTTCCGCGCGGGCCTGCGACGCCGTGTGCCCGGGGGGCATCGCCCGCGGCCCGCGGCCCGCGGACCTCAGCCCTCGTCGCCGATGATGCCGCGGATGCGGGTGGCGAGCGCCTCCAGGGCGAAGGGCTTCGTCATCACCTGCATGCCGGGGCCGAGATGGCCGTGGTTGAGGGCGGCGTTCTCGGCGTAGCCGGTGATGAACAGGACCTTCAGGTCCGGGCGGTGCTGGCGGCCGGCATCGGCCATCTGGCGGCCGTTCATGCCCCCGGGCAGGCCGACATCGGTGATCAGCATGTCGATGCGCACGTCCGACTGGAGCACCTTCAGGCCCGAGGCACCGTCCGCCGCCTCGATCGCCGCGTAGCCGAGGTCTTCGAGCACCTCGGTCACCAGCATCCGCACGGTCGGCTCGTCGTCCACCACCAGGACCGTCTCGCCCTGCTCGGCGCGGGGCGCGTGGGCGAGGTCGGGCAGGCTCACCTCGGCCTCCGCCTCGCCGAGATGGCGGGGCAGGTACAGGCAGACCATCGTGCCCTGGCCCACTTCCGAGTAGATCCGGACCTGCCCGCCGGACTGCTTGGCGAAACCGTAGATCATCGACAGGCCGAGGCCCGTGCCCTCGCCGATCGGCTTGGTCGTGAAGAACGGGTCGAAGGCCTTGGCGACCACGTCGGGGGTCATGCCGGTGCCGTTGTCCGAGACGCAGAGCGTCACGTACTGCCCCGGCTCCAGCTCGCGCTCCTGGGCGGCCCGGTGGTCGAGCCAGCGGTTGGCGGTCTCGATGACGATGCGCCCGCCCGCCGGCATCGCGTCCCGGGCGTTGATGCACAGGTTGAGCAGCGCGTTCTCGAGCTGGCTCGGGTCGACCAGCGTCGGCCACAGGCCGCCGGCCCCCACCGACTCGATCGCCACCGCGGGGCCGACCGTGCGGCGGACGAGCTCCATCATGCCCTCGACCAGGCGGTTCGCGTCCGTCGGCTTCGGGTCGAGGGTCTGGCGGCGCGAGAAGGCCAGCAGGCGGTGGGTCAGGGCGGCGGCGCGCTTGGCCGCGCCCTGCGCCGCGCCGATGTAGCGGTCGAGGTCGCCGACCCGGCCCTGCAGCATCCGGGTCTGCATCAATTCCAGCGAGCCGACGATCCCGGCCAGCATGTTGTTGAAGTCGTGGGCGAGACCGCCGGTCAGCTGGCCGACCGCCTCCATCTTCTGCGACTGGCGCAGGGCCTCCTCGGCGCGCATCAGCTCGGCCGTCCGCTCGGCGACCCGCTGCTCCAGGGTCTCGTTGAGGCTGCGCAGCATCGCGGTGACGCGGTCCCGCTCCGCCTCGACGGCGCGCCGCTCGTCCACGTCGATCAGGACCCCGGGGAAGCTCAGGGGCGTGCCGTCGGGCGCGTGGTCGACGCGGCCGTTGGCCTCCAGCCAGTAGTAGTTCCCGTCGGCGCGGCGGACCCGGTACTGGTGCGCGTAGGCGCCGCCCCGGGCGACGGCCGCGTTGATGGCCGCCGCCAGCCCGGCCTGATCGTCCGGATGCACGGTCGCGACGATCTGGGCGAGCGGGATGCCGTCCCGGCCGAGCGCCGGGTCGAGGCCGAAGCTGCGGGCGAAGCCCTCGTCGACCGTGAACCGGTCGCTCGGCAGGTCCCAGTGCCACGTGCCGATGATGGCGCCGGCCGCGAGGGCGAGCTGCACGCGCTCGACGTTGGTCCGGGCGAGCGCCTCGCTGGCGCGCAGGGCGTCCTCCGCCTGCCGGCGCGCCGAGATGTCCCGGAACAGCACCGAGACCTGGCGCCGGCTCGCCGGCCCGATCCGGGCCGCCGAGACGTCGATGAAGCGGTCGGCCTGGGCGAAGAAGCGCTCGAACCGGATCGGGATGCCGGTGCGGAGCACGCCGCCGTAGAGTTCGAGCCAGGCTTCCGCGTCCTCTTCCGTCACGAGGTCGCGCAGCGTCCGCCCGACGATGCCGGCGATGCCGGTGTGGCGCTCGTAGCCGGGATTGGCCTCGACGTGGACGTAGTCGCTCAGCGGGCCGTGGGGGCCGTCGAGGAACTCGATGATGCAGAAGCCGTCGTCGATGGCCTCGAACAGCGTCCGGTAGCGCTCCTCGCCGGCGCGCAGGGCGTCGCGGGCCTCCCGCTGCTCGGTGATGTCGCGCGCCACCCCGGAGAACCGCACCGGCCGCCCCGCGGCGTCGCGCTCGATCTCCCCCTGACGCGCGATCCAGCGGATCTCGCCGGTATCCGGCCGCCGGATCCGGTAGGCGACGTCCCGCGGGGCGTCGCCGCGGCGCCGGCTCGCCGCCGTCGAGACGAGGGGCTGGTCCTCCGGCAGGATCAGCCCCTCGACCAGCTCGGCCGGGTAGGTGTCGCGCTCCGGCAGGCCGTAGAGCCGGCAGAATTGCGGGGTCGGGTGCAGGAGCCCGTCCGCGACCCCCACGGTGAACAGGCCGATCCCGCCCGCCTCCTGCGCCCGCAGCAGGCGCGCCTCGGCCTCCCGGAGGGCCTGGCCGGCCCTGTGCGGGTCCGCGGGCGCGCGGAGCATCATCGCGTAGCCGACGGGAGCGCCGGACGCGTCGCGCAGCGGTGTCAGCGTCCCGGACAGGCGGCGCCGCCCGCCCTCGGCGTGCGGATGCCAGCCCTCGCTCCCGAGGCTGCCCCGGGTGAGGGCGTCGCGCAGGGCGGCCTCGGGACGGCCGGCCGCCCGGTCCTCGGGCGTGAACAGCGCCGCGAAGGGCTGCCCGGCCATCGCCGCCGCGGTCCAGNGGCTCCGCCGCCCACCGCGCGGACGCGGCGGGGCCCGTCCGCGCGGGGCGGTCGGGGCGGGTCGCGGTCTGAGCGGCGAGGACGGCTGATTCGGGCACGAGGCTGGCGTGTGACGGGGGCGGGTCGTGGGTGCCTTCTGCCGGAAACGGGCCCGGGACGCCACGGGAACGCGGCAGAACGCGCGGGAACCGCCAGGGCCGCGTCGTGCGGGCCGCGGGGCGGCCTAGTGCGGCGCGGCGAGGCGGCAGGTCGCGCCGCTCGCGCGGGGCCAGCCGTAGTAGATCGTCTCGGCCTGCACGTCGGCGAGGCCGACGACCTCCGGCACCGAGGCCTGCTGCGTGTCGAGCACCGCCCCGCCGGCCCCGGTGAAGGTGCAGAGGACGGTCACGTTGGTCGCGAGGTCCGGGCCGGTGTTGCGCAGGTTGACCATCGCCCGCTGCGGCTCGTGCGAGTCCGGCGGCGTGTGCAGCCGGGTCTCCCGCAGGACCAGGGCGGCGTCGGCCCGCGCCGGCGGGGCGAGCGCGACGATCAGGCCGGCAGCCAGGAAGGCGGCGGCCCGCCCCGACGACTCCATCCTGCGCATGGTCGGTCCATCCTATCATCGTGCCGGGTCACCGGCCCGGCGCCCGCTTCGATCAAACTTGTAAACCTAGGCTTGGGTTCTCGGTGAGCCGCCGCGTGCCGAACGCAGTCGGGGCTCACCTCCGAGGGACGCGGCCTCAGTTGCGCAGCGGCTTGGCGTCGATCTGCATCCGGTAGATCGTCGTCGGGAACTTGACCGCCGAGGCCGCGCCGCCGTTCATCGCCGGCGTGCGGTTCATCTGCGCCGCCGGGATCCACAGGCCGCCCTGCTCGTCGATCCACATCGCGTCGACCCAGACGAGCCGCGGGTCCCGCACCAGCGTGCTCATGGTCCCGTCCGGCGCGATCTTGAGGATGCGCAGGCCGTCCGTGTCGCTCGCGTAGATGGTGCCGCCCGCGTCGATGGCGGTGCCGCCCGTCGCCACCGTCGCGGCGTGGAGCTTCACGTGCTTGGCGCGCTCGGCGTCGCTCACGGCCGCGTCGTCGAGATACCGGGTCTCGATGCTGTAGAGCGGCCCGGTGCACGCCTGGTAGTAGAAGGTCTTCCCGTCCGGCGAGACTTCCAGCTGGTCGGCGTGGATGAAGAGTGGCTTGTCCTTGTCGTCCCGGAGCACCCGGCCCTGGCCGGTCAGCGGGCGCTGCGCGATCGTCGACCAGTGGCCGTCGAGCACCCGCCGCAGGCCGCCGGTCTCGCGGTCGAGGACGATCAGCCCGGGCTGGCCGGCATCCGTCAGGTAGATGTGGCCGCCGTTGAAGCGGAAATCGTCGATGAAGCTCTTGTCGGTGGTCGCCGCCTGGAGCGGGTAGACCCTGCGCACGGCGTTCGTGGCGAGGTCGATCTGCACGAGCTTCGGGCCGCCCGGCAGCGGCGCGGCGCCCATGCCGGGCGCGCCCTTGTCGACCACCCAGAGGTCCCCGTCCGGGCCGATCCGGATGGCGTTGACCGCCACGAAGGCCTTGGCCGGGTCGTCGCCCGTCTTCCAGCCGTTCCAGGCCGCGTCGGGGAACGGCACCGCCTTGCCGTCCCGCCACTCGCCGAGCTCGATCCCCTCGTCCTTGCTCTGCCGCTGGAACGGCGAGAACAGCCGGCCGTCCGCGGACCGGGTGATGCCGTTGAAGACGAGGCTGTCCGATTCCACCATCGGCTTGAGGGCGTCGGCCCCGGCCGGCGCCTCGGCGGCGCGGCCGGGCGCGCCGAGGCCGACGGCCAGCAGGAGGGCGAGGAGCGTGGCGCGCATGGTGGGATCCCGGTCCGGCGGTGAAGCGTCTCGGCCGGTAAGCGCCCGGCGCGCGCGGTGTTCCGGGCCGAAGCCATCGGCCGCGGCCGGGAGGCCGGCACGCGGGCCGCGCCGAGGCCGCCTGCGACGCTTCGCCGGGGCTGGATCCCGCCAGTTTGAGAACATATAGTGAACACAAGAGCAGCGCCGCGCGGGGCGGCCGAGGAGGAGCGAGGGATGGCCAAGTACCGGTTCCACTGCACCAACGGCCTCGAATGCGTGTTCGACGCGCGCGGCACCGAGGTCCGCGCGACGGCGCGCCTCGTCGACCGGGCCCGGAAGGTCGCCTCCGACGTGCGGCAGTCGCTGGCCAACCGGACCGACTGGGCCGAGTGGCGGGTGAGCGTGCACGACCTCTCGGGCCGGCGGGTCCTGGTGCAGCCCTTCGAGCCGGCGTCGGGTCGCGCCAGGGCGGCCTGAATGGCGGCGCCGATCAAGACGGTCCGGCCGGGGCCGGCCCCGGGCGCGGGGATGACCGCCGCGGAGGCGGATCAGACGATCCGCCCGCTGAGCCTGTCCGCGTTCATCGGTCAGCGGGCGGCGCGAGCGAACATGCAGGTGTTCATCGAGGCGGCGAAGAAGACCGGCCAAGCGCTCGACCACGTGCTGTTCGTCGGGCCGCCGGGTTTGGGCAAGACCACGCTGGCCCAGATCGTGGCGCGCGAGCTCGGCGTGAACTTCCGCTCGACCTCCGGACCGGTCATCGCCAAGGCCGGCGATCTGGCCGCGCAGCTCACCAACCTGGAGGAGCGCGACGTCCTGTTCATCGACGAGATCCACCGGCTCAACCCGGCGGTCGAGGAGATCCTCTACCCGGCCATGGAGGATTACCAGCTCGACCTGATCATCGGCGAGGGCCCGGCGGCGCGCTCGGTCAAGATCGAGCTGCCGTTCCGCTCGACCTCCGGACCGGTCATCGCCAAGGCCGGCGATCTGGCCGCGCAGCTCACCAACCTGGAGGAGCGCGACGTCCTGTTCATCGACGAGATCCACCGGCTCAACCCGGCGGTCGAGGAGATCCTCTACCCGGCCATGGAGGATTACCAGCTCGACCTGATCATCGGCGAGGGCCCGGCGGCGCGCTCGGTCAAGATCGAGCTGCCGAAGTTCACCCTGGTGGGCGCCACGACGCGCGCGGGCCTCTTGACGACGCCGCTGCGCGACCGGTTCGGGATCCCGATCCGGCTGGAATTCTACGAGATCGACGAGCTGGAGCAGATCGTGGCCCGCGGCGCGCGGGTCCTGGGCTTAGGCATGTCGGCGGAGGGCGCCAACGAGATCGCCCGGCGGGCGCGGGGCACGCCGCGGATCGCGGGGCGGCTTCTGCGGCGGGTGCGGGACTTCGCGGTGGTGGCGGAGGCCGAGACGGTGACGCGAGCGATCGCCGACCGGGCGCTGCAGCTGCTCGACGTGGACGGGGCCGGGCTCGACGTGATGGACCGCAAGTACCTGAGCCTGATCGCGCGCGCGTTCGGGGGCGGGCCCGTGGGGATCGAGACGATCGGGGCGGCCCTGTCGGAGCCGCGGGACGCGATCGAGGACATCATCGAGCCCTACCTGATCCAGCGCGGCTTCGTGCAGCGCACCCCCCGCGGCCGCGTCCTCACCCGCCACGCCTACCGCCATATGGGCCTGCCCGAGCCCGAGCCGGCCCCGGTCGCCGCCTGAGCGCCGGTGATCCCCGGCCGTCATGCCGGGTCGCCGGACGGCGAGCCCGGGCTTCGCCGCGCGGCCCGGGGATGACGGAGGGCGGCGTCGGCCGGGCCGGCCGAATTGCCGGTCCCGGCCGCCGGCCCTAGCTTCCCTCCGCGCAGCGGAGGCGCCCGCGATGATCGACCTCTACGCCTGGAACACCCCCAATGGCCGGAAGATCAGCGTGGCGCTGGAGGAGATGGCGCTGCCCTACCGGGTCATCCCGGTGGACATCACCCAGGGAGCGCAGCACGCGCCGGACTTCCTGGCGATCAGCCCGAACAACCGCATCCCCGCCATCGTCGACCCGGACGGGCCGGACGGGTCCCCGATCCCGGTGTTCGAGTCCGGGGCGATCCTGCTCTACCTCGCCGAGAAGACCGGCCGCTTCCTGCCCGAGGATCGGCGGCAGCGCGTCGCCGCCCTGGAATGGCTGATGTGGCAGATGGGCGGCTTCGGGCCCATGCCCGGCCAGGTCCACCACTTCCTGACCGTCGCGGAGGCCGACCGCGCCTACGGGCTCGCCCGCTACAGCAAGGAGACGCACCGGCTCTACGGCGTGCTGGACCGGCGCCTCGCGCAGGTCGCGTACGTGGCGGGGCCGCTCTCGGTGGCGGATTTCGCGATCCTCGGCTGGGCGTGGCGCCACGAGCGCCATCAGGTCGACCTCGCCGATTACCCGCAGGTCCGGCGCTGGTACGACCGGATGATGGCGCGCCCCGCCGTGCAGCGGGGCTTCGCCGTCGCGCTGAGCTGAGGCGGGGCGCCCCCTGGTCCGGCGCTTGCGACGCGGAGGTCCACCGTTCGGGGAGTGACGATGAGGCGACGCACCTTCCTCGCCGCGGGGGCCGCGGCCCTGGCGGCCCCCTCCGTGGGGCGGGCGCAGGGCGCCCGGGTCCTGCGCATGGTCCCCCAGGCGAACGTCACCTCCATCGATCCGATCTGGACGACGGCGATCGTGACCCGCAACCACGCCTACGTGGTCTACGACACGCTGTTCGGCCTCGACGCCGAGCTGCGGCCGCGGCCGCAGATGGCCGCCGGCCTCAGGGTCGAGCAGGACGGGCGCCGGGTGACGATCCCCCTGCGCGCGGGCCTGCGCTTCCACGACGGCACGCCGGTCCTGGCGCGGGACTGCGTCGCCAGCATCCGGCGCTGGGCGGCGCGCAACGGCTTCGGCCAGACCCTGATGGCCGCCACCGACGAGCTCGGGGCCGACGGCGACACCGACATCGTGTTCCGCCTGAAGGCGCCGTTCCCGCTCCTGCCTCAGGCGCTGGCGAGCGTCAGCCAGCCGGCCTTCGTCATGCCCGAGCGGATCGCCCAGACCGACCCGTACAAGCAGATCACCGACGCCACCGGCTCCGGGCCGTTCCGCTGGAAGGCCGACGAGTTCAACTCGGGCAGCCTGATGGTCTACGAGCGCCATCCCGGCTACGTGCCGGCCCCGGGCAGCCCGAGCCTGACGGCCGGCGGCAAGGTCGCGCATTTCGACCGGATCGAGTGGCGGATCATCGCCGACGGCGCCACCGCGGCGGCGGCGCTGCAGAACGGCGAGATCGACTGGTACGAGCAGCCGCCGCCCGAACTCCAGCAGCTGCTCGCCCGCAACCGGGACATCGTGGTCGAGGGCCTCGACCGGCTCACCAACCCGGCGATCCTGCGGATGAACCACCTGCAGCCGCCCTTCGACGACGTCGCGGTGCGCCGGGCGGTGCTGCCGGCGATCGTCCAGAGCGACTTCATGGCGGCGATCGCGGGCGACGATCCGGCCAATTTCAACGCTCGCTGCGGGATCTTCACGCCGGACACGCCGATGGCGACGCAGGCCGGCCTGGACGTGCTCACCGGGCCGCGCAGCCTCGACGCCGCCCGGGCGGCGCTCAAGGCCTCGGGCTACGACGGGGCGAAGATCCGGCTGATCGGCCCCACCGACATCCTGGCGCCGTCGGCGCTGACCCAGGTCGCGGCCGACCTGCTCCCCCGGATCGGCTTCGACGTCGACCTGGCCCTGAGCGACTGGGGCACGGTGATCCAGCGGCGCGTCTCCCGCGAGCCGGTCGAGAAGGGCGGCTGGTCGGTGCTGCTCACCACCTTCTCGTCCTTCGACAACGCCGACCCCGCCGCCCTCCAGCCGCTCCGGGCCAACGGGCCGAACGCGTGGTTCGGCTGGCCGTCGGTGCCGCGGCTGGAGGCGCTGCGGGCCGCGTGGTTCGCGGCCTCCGACGCGGAGGCGCGCCGGGCGATCTGCGCCGACATGCAGCGGATCGCCCTCGAGGAGGTCGTGTTCGTGCCGGTTGGCTCCTACCGCTCGATGACCTCGTACCGGCGCGACCTCACGGGCCGGCTCCCGGGCTTCCCGATCCTGTGGAATCTCCGCCGCGCCTGAGGGGCGGCGGCTCAGGCCCTGAGGCGCACCGCGCCGGCCTCCGCTTCCGCCTCGCCCTCCAGCCGCCGGAGCAGGTCGGCGAGGGGCATCGGCCGGCCGATATGGTAGCCCTGGGCGTAGCGGCTGCCGTGCCGCCGCGCCACGTCGAGCTGGGCCTCCGTCTCGATCCCCTCGACGATCCCGTCGAGGCCGAGGTTCCGGCACAGGTCCAGGATCGTGGAGACGAGGCTGCGGCCCCGGTCCGTGTCGATGTCGGCCATGAAGCTGCGGTCGATCTTGATCTTGTCCAGCGGCAGGCGGTGGACGTAGCCCAGGCTCGAATAGCCGGTCCCGAAATCGTCGAGGGCGATCTTGATGCCGAGGCTGCGCAGGGTGGTGATGGCCGCCTTGGCGTGATCGAAGTCGCGCATCAGGGCGGTCTCGGTGAGTTCGAGCGTCAGGCGGCGCGGGTCGAGGCCGCTGCCCTGCACCGAAGCCAGGATCGCCAGGACGGTCTCCGGCGAGGCGAGATCGTGGGCGGAGAGGTTGAAGGACAGGCCGGTCCCGGGCGGCAGCTGCGCACAATCCGCGAGCGCCTTGCGCAGGAGCAGGAGCGTCACCGTGTGGATCATGCCGCAGCGCTCGGCGGCCGCGATGAACCGGTCCGGGGGGACGGAGCCCAGCGACGGGCTTGTCCAGCGCGCCAGACCCTCCACGAAGGCGGTCCGGCCCGCCTCGAGGTCGAGGACCGGCTGGTAGTGCAGCACCATCTCGGCGGCGAGGTCGGCCGTCCGCAGGGCCGTCTCCACCGCCTGCTCGGCGCGGATCGCGTCCTTGTGCTCCTGCGAGAACAGGGTCGTCGCGCCGCGCCGCTGCTCCTTGGAGTGGTAGAGCGCGTAGTCGGCGCGGTCGAACAGGGCGTCGGCGTCGTGCGTGACCCGGCAGGGCAGGGCCAGCCCGCCCGAGCAGCCCGTGACGACCTGGATGTCGCCGATCAAGATCGGCTGCTGGAGCGCCGTGCAGATGCTGTCGCAGACGGTGAGCGCCGCCGCGGCCGAGTCCGGCGCGCGCAGGAGGACGCCGAACTCGTCGCCCCCCAGCCGCGTCACCACCACGGCGGCGCTCGCGAACCCCGCGAGGCGCCGGCCGGCCTCCGCCAGGACCCGGTCACCGACATTGTGCCCGTAGGTGTCGTTGATCGGCTTGAAGCGGTCGAGGTCGAAGATCGCCAGGGCGAAGGGCGTGTCCGCCCCGGAAGGCGACCGGATCGCCGCGTCGAGCTGCTGGAAGAAGTAGCGCCGGTTGGGCAGGCCGGTCAGGCTGTCGGTCTGGGCGAGGCGCGCGTTCTCCTCGGAGAGTTCGCTCGCCATGGCCTGGGACGCGACGAGGTCGACGAAGGCCCGGTAGTTGGTGTTGAGGATGCGGACCATCACCGCCGTCACGAAGGCCGTGTTGACGGCGATGGCGAGGAAGACGTTGTTCCCGCTGGTCACGCAGCAGAACAGGAACACGCCCATCACGATCCCGGTCACCAGGAAGGCCGCGACCGGCAGGTGCGTCAGGCAGAAGATGCAGGCGATCACCGTGACGGCCACGAAGATCGCCACGTGGCCCTGCTCGTAGGGGCCGCCGAACCTGTTCAGGACCATCGCCCAGATCACGAAGGCGACCGAGAAGAACACCGTGAGCACCGTGGTCCGCCGCAGATGACGGGCGGCCTGTGCCTCGCTCAACGTCTCGGGCCGCAGGCGCAGCCAGTGCGCCGCCCGCACCACGCACAGCGAGATCACGACGGCCGGGATGCCGAGCGTCAGGATGGCCGGCGCCAGACCGTAATGCGTCACGGCGAGCGCGCCGGCATTGACCGAGAGCAGCCCGTAGAGGGTCGGGATCTGCTTCCGCAGCTCCGCGAGCTGACGCGTGGCGGTCAGGCCCCGGGCGGATGTGGCCAACGACGCGATCAGTAACGAGAGCGGATGTTTGGGAAGGTTCATCGGAGCTGCGGCTGCGCAATTTCGGTATTACTATTTTCCTTTCATTAAGGAGGCATTTAAGCGGCGGCAGAGGAGGATGGTCGTCCAGGGCGTGACCGCGCGCTCTCGCGCGCCGGTCCGCGGTGATCTGCAGAAGATGTGCCCGCGACCGCTCGGATTTCCGGCGGCGTCCGGCCTGCTTTGACTGGGCGGCAACCCGAACTGTCTTGCCGCAGTTGTTGTGGCTGCATTTGACATCTTCATCGGCTTGTCCCGCGCGGGCTCGGCGGGTCGCGCGCCGATGCCATCCCGGGTCTCGCCCGCGCCCATCGTCCCGGCTGGCCGCCACTGGCCCGCGCCGCCCGCCTGCCCGATTGCCCGCGCGCCGCATCCCGGCGATGATCGTCGCGGCGACGCGGCCGCGGGCGCGAGGCTGGAGAGAGACCGATGCGAACCCGTGACCGCGCCGCCCGCGCCGCGATCCTCCTCGGCGGGCTGGCCATGGCCGCCGGGCCGGGGCAGGCCGAGACGATCGACGTGACCTTCGCCTGCGCGAACGGCCAGGCCCTGGCCGTCACGTTCGTGAACGCCGCGGGGCCTGACAAGGCGGTCGTCCGGCCCGCGGGCGGCGCTGCCGTCACCCTGCCCGTGCAGCTGAGCGGGTCGGGGTTCCGCTACGCCGACGCCACGCACGAGCTCCGGGGAAAGGGGCGATCGGTCACGTGGACCGACGGGTCCGGCAAGCCCGTCACCTGCACCGACCGGACGCCGGCGGACGCCGAGCCCCGCTAGGACACGCGGCGCCGGGCACGGGAGCGGCTCCGGACACGGATGCCTCCTTTCCGGCCACGACCCTTGTCCCGGCCCGGCCGGTGCCTGATGTTGTCCGCCTGCGAAGCGGAGCGGTCATCCATGGCTGTCGTGCGGCGGATCGGCCTCGTGGTCTGTCCCGATTTCGATTTCATGGCCCTGGCGGTGACCTCGCCCTTCGTGCTGGCCAACAAGTACGCGCAGGCCGCGCTCTACGACGTCCGCGTGCTCGCCGAGCAGGGCGGCCGGGTGCGCGCGGGGCTGGGCCCCGACATCGCCGCCGAGCCGCTCGGCGAGCCGGATGCCTTCGACACGATCCTGGTCGCGGCCGGGATCGGGCTCCCGAAGACCACGCCGGGCCTCGCCGGCCATCTCCGGGCGGCGGCCCGGGCGACGCGCCGGGTCGCCGGGCTGTGCCTGGGCGCGTTCATCCTGGCCGATGCCGGCCTGCTCGACGGCCGCCGCGCCACGACCCACTGGCACTTCGCGCCGCAGTTCCGCGAGCGCTACCCCGCGGCCCGGCTCGACATCGACAAGATCTACATCGCCGACGACAACATCTGGACCTCGGCGGGCATGTCGGCGGCGATCGACCTCGCGGTCGCCATGGTGGAGCGGGATCACGGCCGCGACCTCGCGACCCGCGTCGCCCGCGGGCTGGTCATGGAGCGCCGCCGGGCCGGCGGTCAGGCGCAGCACTCGGCGCTGCTGGAGGTGGATGCGCCCACGGACCGGATCCAGAGCGTGCTCGCCTACGCCCGCCAGAACCTGCGGCTGCCGCTGACCACCGAGGCGCTCGCCGCCGCGGCCTGCCTCAGCCCGCGCCAGTTCACACGGCTGTTCCGGGCCGAGACCGGCATCTCGCCCGCCAAGGCCATCGAGACGATCCGCGTCGAGGCCGCCAAGCTGATGCTGGAGGAGAGCCGCCTGCCCATCGAGGTGATCGCCCAGGAGGCCGGCTTCGCCAACCGCGAGCGGATGCGCCGCGCGTTCCTCCGCGTCCACGGCGCGGTGCCGCGGGCGATCCGCCGGGCGGCCGGGCCCCTCGCGGTCGCCTGAACGCGCGCCTCCATGGCCGGAAACGTGGCTTCTATGGCGTAGGCCGCCCTCCGCGGCGACCGTAAGCATGGCCGGGAGACTCAGCCGATCCTCGGAGGAACGCGGCCATGGTAAATCTGACGATTAACGGCCGCCCGCACGCGGTCGATGCCGAGCCCGACACGCCGCTCCTGTTCGTCCTGCGCGACACGCTCGGGATGACCGGTACCAAGTACGGCTGCGGGATCGCCCAGTGCGGGGCCTGCACGGTGCTCCTCGACGGGCAGGCGACGCGCTCCTGCCAGGTGCCGCTGGACAGCGTCGGCGGCCAGGCCGTCACCACCATCGAGGCGATCGAGCAGGACGCCGTCGGCCAAAAGGTCGTCGAGGCCTGGGTCTCCGTGCAGGTGCCCCAGTGCGGCTACTGCCAGTCGGGCCAGGTCATGGCCGCCACGGCCCTCCTCAAGCAGACGCCCAAGCCGACCGATGCCGAGATCGCCGAGGCGATGACCAACCTGTGCCGGTGCGGGACCTACAACGCCATCGCCGCCGCCGTGCGGCAGGCCGCCGCCTGAGGAGGTCGCCATGGACCAGCTCCGCGATTTCGCCCGTCTCGGCCTCGCCCGCGTCGATCCCGTCTCCGACGGCCCGCCGCGCCGGCCGGACCCCTCCCGCCGCGGCGTCCTCGCGGCGGCCGGCGGCGCCCTGGTGCGCGCCGCCCGGGCGGAGGCGCAGGGGCCCGCGGAGGGCGCGGGCGCCCTCGCGCCCAAGCCCGGCACCCGGGTCGCCGCCTTCCTGGAGATCCACCCGGACGGGACCATCAGGCTGCTGAGCCCCTTCGTGGAGGGCGGCCAGGGCATCGCCACCGGCTTGGCGCAGATCGTCGGCGAGGAACTCGACGTGCCGCCGTCCCGCTTCGTGGTGGAATGCGCGCCGCCCGGTCCGGACTACGCCGTCGTGAACGGCATCCGCATGACCGGCGGCAGCTTCTCGACCCGGTCGAGCTACGACGTCATGCGGCGCCTCGGCGCCACCGCCCGGGACCTGATGATCCGCGCCGCCGCGTCCCGGCTCAAGGTCCAGGAGGGCGAGCTCACCACCCGGGACGGGGTCGTGCTGCACGCGGCCTCGAACACGTCGCTCCCCTACGGCGCGCTGGCGGCCGACGCGCTGGCGCTGAAGCCGAACGAGAGCGTCGCCCTGCGCGACCCGAAGACCTTCCGCTACATCCGCCAGCCGGTCCCGCGGATCGACGTGCGGGACAAGTCGACCGGCCGGGCGATCTACGCGATCGACCAGAAGGTCGACGGCATGCTCTACGCCGCCGTGCAGCACGCGCCGCGGCTCGGGACCGAGCCGGAGAGCCTGGCGAACGAGGCCGAGGTCAAGGCCATGCCGGGGGTGCACGCGGTGCACCGCCTGCCGGGCGCCATGGCGGTCACCGCCGACAGCTGGTGGCGCGCCCGCAAGGCCGTCGAGGCCCTGCAGGTGGCGTGGTCGGCGGGCAAGCCCAGCGGCATCGACACGGTCGCGGCCGATTTCTCCTCCGCCGGCATGCTCGCCGCGCTGAAGGCCTCGGCCGATCCGGGCCACGTGGCCGAGGCGGAGGGCGACGTGACGGGCGCCTTCGCCAGGGCCGCCAAGGTGGTCGAGGCGGATTACGAGGCGCCCTACCTCGCCCATGCCCAGCTGGAGCCGCCCTCGGCGATCGCGCGCTTCAACGGCGACGGCACCCTCGACGTCTGGTTGCCGAACCAGATGCCGGAAGTGTTCCAGGCCGTGTCGGCCAAGGTCGCCGGTCTGGAGCCGGCGCAGGTCCGGATCCACTCGCCGATGCTCGGCGGCTTCTTCGGCCGGCACTTCACCTACGAGGCCGGCAACCCGTTCCCGCAGGCGATCCTGCTCGCCAAGGCGACCGGCCGGCCCGTGAAGGTCCTGTGGTCGCGCGAGGAGGAGTTCGCCCGCGACGCGGTCCGGCCTCTGAGCTTCAGCCGATTCCGGGCGGCCCTCGACGCGGCGGGCCGGCCGACCGCGATCGCGGTGCGCACGGTCGGCGAGGGGCCGATCGGCCGCTACTTCGGCATGATGATGAAGACGCCCGTCGACCCCTCGGCGGTCGAGGGCATCGTCGAGAAGCCCTACGCGGTGCCGAACCGGCGCATGACCTTCACAAAGGTCGCGCACCCCGTGAACATCGCGTTCTGGCGCTCCGTCGGCCACTCGATGAACGACGCGTTCTACGAGAGCTTCCTCGACGAGGTCGCGCAGGCCGGCGGGCAGGATCCCTTCGCGCTGCGCATGGCGCTCCTCGAGGGCAGCGCCCGCCACCGCGCCCTGCTGACGGCGGTGGCCGAGATGTCGGGCGGCTGGCGGCGCGGCCCCTACCGGGCCGAGGGCGGCGTGCGCGCCCGCGGCGTCGCGATGGCCTCGCCCTTCGGGTCGGAGACGGCCACCGTCGCCGAGGTCTCGGTGGCGGGCGGAGAGGCCCGCGTCCACAATCTCTGGATCGCGTTCGACCCGGGCAGCATCGTCAACCCGGCGATCGTCAGGGCGCAGGTCGAGTCGGCGGCCGCGCTCGGCTTGTCCTCGGTCCTGTTCGAGCAGATCGTCTACCGGGACGGCGTGCGCCAGTCGCAGAACTACGACACCTATCCGATCCTGCGCCGGGAGCACATGCCGGCCGTGCACGTGCGCGTCGTCGAGAGCGGCGCGCCGATGGGCGGGGTCGGCGAGCCGGGGCTGCCGGGCGTGCCGCCCGCAATCCTCAACGCCATCGCGGCGCTGACCGGCCAGCGGATCCGCGCCCTGCCGGTGGCCAACACCAAGCTCGGCGCCGCCTGAGCGCCCGGCGGCCGGGACCGGCACGGGACATCCGCGGTGACACAGGGCCACGGGGCGGCCCCAGGCACGGGCGCGCCCTCGGGGGCCGGCGCGGCATACGCCGCGCGCCGCGGTCTCGGCTGAGCGGCGTCCGGGGACGCGGCCCGCCCTGGCTCGCCCTGGCCCGGACGCGCGGGACCCGCTAGGAACCGCCCGTCCCGAAGGGCGAGGCGTCCCCGGCCGCCCGGCAGCGACGCGGAGAGCACCCTTGTCTGCGCCCAGGCCCGCGCCCCTGCCCGGGGGCCCGTCGCGGTTCGACGCCGTTCTGCTCGATCTCGACGGCACCCTCGTCGACAGCCTGGCCGATCTCCGGACGGCCCTGAACGCCACCCTGGCGCGGGAGGGCCTGCCGCCGGTCGGGGCCGCCGCGATGCGGGCCATGGTGGGCGACGGTGCGGTGGCGCTGCTGCGGCGCGGCCTGCGCGCCTCGGGCGGTGCTCCCGGCGGCCCGCGCCGCCGGCACCGCCGCCATCCTGGCCCGCTACGGGTACGGGCGCCCCGCGGACGCCGACGCCGCCGACGCCGTCCTCGACGACATCGGCGGCCTGCGGGCCCTGATCGGGGCGCTGCCCGCGGGCCGCACCCCGGCCTCCTAGCGGCTGCCCGCGAGCGCGAGGCGGGCGGGGGCGCCCGGTGTCCGGGCCTCCCGCTCGAGGACGGCGCGTGCGCTGTCGGCGAGGACGAGCCAGGCGCCGGCCATGAGGGTGACGTCCTTGAGGACGAGGCGCCCGGCGCCGGACAGGTAGGGGAAGCCGTGCTGGGCGTCGCCGAGCGCGCCCACCCAGGCCTCGGGGGTGGTGACGAGGAACGACAGGGTGACCACCGGGGTGAGGAAGGCCAGCACCGCCCCGGCCAGGCCCAGGCGCCGCGACGCCAGCCCGACCAGGACGAGCAGGCCGATCAGCAGCTCGACCGTGCCCAGGCCGCGCGAGAACGCGTAGGTGTGGTTGGCCGCCTGCCAGGCGCGCGCGGCGAGGTTGAGCTCGCCCTCGTGGGTGAGGTGCTGCGCGTACTGGTCGGGATGGGCGTAGAAGAACGCCATCACCGGACTGTTGGCGACGAAGGGCGTGATGCTGTCGGCCTCGTAGGGCACGAACTTGAGCGCGCCGATCCAGAGGAAGATGACCGCGATGGCGACCCGCATGGCCTGGAGGCCGAGGCGGTTCGAGCCCGGCCCGGAGACGAGGCCGAGGACGCGACGAAGCTGCGTGTTCATGGCACGATTCCTTGTTCAACCGGATGGGAGGATGGGGCTAGGCCTCGGCGGAGGCCGCGAAGGCGTCGAGCGCGCGGGTCGCGTAGACGACCGCGGCCCCGGCATTGAGGCTGGTGGCGACCCCGAGGGCCTCGGCCAGCTCGGCCTCGGTGGCGCCGAGCTTGCGGGCGGCGTCGGTGTGGACCGAGATACAGCCGTCGCAGCGCAGGGAGATCGCCACCGCCACCGCGATCAGCTCGCGGGTCTTGGCGTCGAGCTGGCCGGTCTTCTGGCCCGCCGTGCTGAGGGTGCCGTAGCCGCGCACCGTGTCGGGGCTGAGCTTGGCGAAGTGTCCGACGCCGGCGGTGACCTGCTGGCGGTAGGTGTTCCAATCGGTCATGTGCATGACGACCTCCTTCGTGATGACGGAGAAGGTAATCGGGGCCGGCCGCGCCCTCGATGACCGGGCGGCGCAGGCTGATGACCGGGCGGATCAGCCCGCCGGCGCGGCGGCCTCGGCCTGCCGGGCCTGTCCCGGCCGGACCCCGTACTTGCGCAGGAACGCCCGGCTGAGGGCGGCCGCGGACTGGTAGCCGACCTCCGCGGCGAGACGCTCGAGGGAGACCGTCTCGGTGCGCAGGCGGTGATGGGCGAGCCCGAGCCGCAGGTCGGTGAGGAATTCGAGCGGGGCGACGCCCGCCGCCCCGCGGAAGGCGCGCACGAGGCTCGCCCGCGAGGCGGCGGCCGTCGCGGCCAGCGCGTCCAGCGTCCAGGGATGCACCGGGTCGCGCACCATCGCCAGCACCGCCCGGGCGGTGAGCGGCTGCCCCAGGAGGCGCAGCAGGCCCTCGGCCGGGGCCGACGCCTCGAGATGGGCGCGCAGCATCATCAGGAACAGCGCGCTCGCGAGATTCTCGGCGACCGCGACCGACCCGGCGCGGAGGTCGCTCAGCTCCTCGCGGATGCCGTCCAGCAGCGGCGCGAAGCGGGTGGCCAGCGGCTGCGCGCCGACGCTCAGCACGAGGAGGTCCGGCAGGGCGGCGACGATCAGGGTGCGGGGCGCCGCCTCGAAGGCCAGGCGGCCGCAGATCAGCTCGACCTCCGGCTCGACCCCGACCGTGGTCTTGAACCGCAGATCGTGCGCGTGGCGGACCGCGACGGGCAGAGGCGTCGACGGCGGCGGCCCCGCGCCGTGGAGCAGGTGCGCGTCGCCGCGCGGCAGGAGCAGGATGTCCCCGGCCGCGACCTGCAGCGGCGCGCCCCCGGGCCGCCGCAGCGTCNGGCGCGAGGCCGCTCAGCGGGTCGTCGACCCCGTCGGCCCCGTCGGCCTCGGGCCCGCCCGCGCGGCGCCTGATCGGTCCGGCCATGCTCCTCGCGCTCCGGTACGCCCCCGCGGCCCGGCATAAGGGCGCGCGGTGGCCTCGGCCAGGGGGAACGCCCGCCGCCGCGCGGGGTCAGCCCGGCGCGATGGCCTTCTCGACGAAGGCGATGACGCCGTCGATGTAGCGCTGGATCGGGACGCCGCGCTTCCGGTGCTTGGCCCGCTTCACGTACCAGTCCTGCAGGAGCGGCTTGATCAGCGCGGCGGTGAGATCGACGTCGGCGACCGCGAAGGCGCCCGCCGCCGCGCCGCGGGCGAGGACCTCGGCGAAGATGCGCTCCGTGGCGGCCTCGCTCTCCGTCGCCATCGTCCGGGCGGGGGCCGGGAAGCCCTTCGCCTCCATGAAGGCGAAGACGAACCAGGGCTGCATCGCCTCGGTCAGGCGGATATGGGTCTCGATCAGCCAGCGCAGATGCGCGGCCGGATCCGCCGCGAGCCCCGCCGGGGCCTGCCGCAGGACCGCCTCGGCCGTCTCGGCCACCTCGGTGAGGATCATCACCAGCAGCGTGTTCTTGTTGTCGAAGTACGAGTAGAGCCCGCCCATGCTGAGCCCCGAGGCCTGGGCGAGGTCGCGCAGGCTCGTCTCGTGGAAGCCCTGCCGGCTCGACAGTTTCAGCACCGCCTCGATGATCCGGGCGAGGTTGGCGGTGGCGACGTGGTCCTTCCGGACGCGGATCCGGTCCCGGTGCCGCGCCAGGATCCGCGCGCAGACCGCCTCGGTCGCGTAGGCGTCCTTCGCCTTGAGGGCGGCCGCGGGGAGGGCCGGAGGGGCGTCTGCGGGTCTCATCGATCCATCGTGGCGCGAGCCCGCCGGGGCGACGGCCGGGAACGGTCCCCCCGCGGTCTAGACCGTTGCCAGGCGCGAATCCAGGCGGTAAAAAGCGAGCGCTCGCTCGATTTTTACCGTCGGCACGGCACAGGAGGTGGGCCCGTGGATTTCACCATCTCCCCGCGCGTCGCGGATTACCGCGCCCGGATCGCGGCCTTCGTGGACGCGCACATCCTGCCGCTGGAGGCCGATCCGGCGGCCTATGACGGTCACGGCAACATCAGCCTCGCCGAGCTGGCCCGGCTGCGCGGCCTCGCCCGCGCAGAGGGCCTGTGGTGCCTGCAGCTGCGGCCCGAGACCGGGGGCGCCGGTCTCGACAAGGTCGGCATGGCGGTCTGCTACGAGGCCATGAACCGCTCGATCTTCGGGCCGGTCGTGTTCAACTCGGCCGCGCCCGACGACGGCAACATGATGGTGCTGGAGAAGGTCGCGACCCCGGACCAGAAGGCGCGCTGGCTCGCGCCGATCGTGGAGGGGCGGGTCCGCTCGGCCTTCGCCATGACCGAGCCGCATCCCGGCGGCGGCTCCGATCCCGGCATGATCCAGACCCGGGCCGAGCGGCGGGGCGACGGCTACGTGGTCACCGGCCGCAAGTGGTACATCACCGGGGCCGAGGAGGCCGAGCACTTCATCCTGATGGCGCGCACCTCCGACGACGCGCGGAAAGGGCTGACCGCCTTCCTGTTCCACCGGGACCAGCCCGGCTGGCGGATCCTGCGCCGCATCCCGATCATGGGGCCGGAGGAGCACGGCGGCCACTGCGAGCTGCTGTTCGAGGGCCTGGAGATCCCGGCCGAGAACGTCCTGATGAACGAGGGCGACGGCCTGAAGCTCACCCAGATCCGCCTCGGGCCGGCGCGGCTGACCCACTGCATGCGCTGGCTTGGCCTGTCGAAGCGCTGCGTCGAGATCGCCCGGGCCTACGCAGCCGAGCGGCACGGCTTCGGGATCCGGCTGGCCGACCGGGAGAGCATCCAGCTGATGCTGGGCGACCTCGCCATGCGGATCGAGATCGGGCGCCTCTTGGTGATGAAGGCCGCCTGGGCCCTCGACCGGGGCAGCTTCGCCCGCAAGGAGGTGTCGATGGCCAAGGTGCACGTGGCCAACCTCCTGCACGCGGCCGCCGACACGGCGATCCAGATCAACGGCGCGCGGGGCTACTCCACCGACACGCCCCTTGAGTGGATCTACCGCTACGCCCGGCAGGCGCGCCTCGTGGACGGGGCCGACGAGGTCCACAAGATGGTCCTGAACCGCAATCTTGAGGCCGAGGGCGACGCCTTCTGGTCGTGGGACGTCGGGGCCTGAGCGTCGGGGCCTGAGCGGGGCCGACACCGTCCGCCCGCCGCGCGGGGCGCGTCGGCAGGCCGAGCCAGACAGGGAAGCCGAGAGGAAGCCGAGAGTATGACCGAGGTCGTGATCACAGGCGCGGTGCGCACCGCGATCGGCACGTTCGGCGGCGCGCTGGCCGGCACGCCGCCCTCCGTCCTCGCCGCAAGCTGCGTCGCGGAGGCGCTGCGCCGCGCCGGGACCGCGCCCGAGACGGTCGGGCACGTGGTCCTCGGCAACGTCATCCCGACCGAGCCCCGGGACGCCTACATCGCCCGCGTCGCGGCGATGGAGGGCGGGATTCCCGAGGAGGTGCCGGCCATGACGGTCAACCGCCTCTGCGGCAGCGGCCTGCAGGCGATCGTCTCGGCCGCGCAGTCCATCCTGCTCGGCGACGCCGAGACGGCCGTGGCCGGCGGCGCCGAGAGCATGAGCCGCGCCCCCCACCTGCTGACCACCGGGCGGACCGGGTCGCGCATGGGCGACGCCGTGCTGGTCGACTACATGCTCGGCGCGCTGACCGACCCGTTCGGCAACGGCCACATGGGCGTCACCGCCGAGAACGTCGCCGCGCGCTACGCCGTCCCCCGCGACGCGCAGGACGCCTTCGCGGCCGAGAGCCAGGCCCGCGCCGCGCGGGCGATCCGCGAGGGCCGGTTCCGGGAGCAGATCCTGCCGATCGAGATCCAGCGCAAGCGCGAGACGGTGGCCTTCGACACCGACGAGCACCCGAAGGCCACGAGCGCCGAGGACCTCGCCAAGCTGCGCCCGGCCTTCTCCAAGACCGGCAGCGTCACGGCCGGCAACGCCTCGGGGCTGAACGACGGCGCGGCGGCCCTCGTCCTGTCGAGCGCCGCGCGGGCCGCGCGCGACGGCGCGACGCCCCTCGCCCGCATCGTCGGCTACGCCCACGCCGGCGTGGACCCGTCCGAGATGGGCATGGGCCCGGTGCCGGCGGTGCGGCGGCTGCTGGAGCGGACCGGCCTGCGGGCGGGCGATTTCGACGTCATCGAGTCGAACGAGGCCTTCGCGGCGCAGGCCTGCGCGGTCTCCCGCGAACTCGACCTCGATCCCGACAAGGTCAACCCGAACGGCGGCGCCATCGCCCTCGGCCACCCGATCGGCGCCACGGGGGCGATCATCACCGTGAAGGCCCTCTACGAGCTGGCCCGGACCGGCGGCCGCTACGGGCTCGTGACCATGTGCATCGGCGGCGGCCAGGGCATCGCCATGGCGGTCGAGCGCCTCCCGTGACGCGGCCCTGAGCCCGATGCTGGACGCAGATCAGAGGACGGCGCTCTGCGCCTGGATCGGCCGGACCCTGGAGGCCGGGACGGTCGCGCTCGACGACGCCCGGCCGCTGACCGGCGGCTCGATCCAGGAGAACTGGATGCTGTCGTGCCGGGTCGACGGCGCCCCCCGGGGCTTCGTCCTGCGCAAGGACGCGGCCGCCACCATCGCGTCGAGCCGCTCGCGGGCGGAGGAGTTCCGGATCCTGCGCGCCGCCTTCGCGGCCGGCGTGCGGGTGCCGGAGCCAGTCGGGTTCTGCGCGGATCCGGGGGTGGTCGGGGCGCCCTTCGCGCTGATGGGCCTCGTCTCCGGGATCGGGCTGGGGCCGCGGGTGGTCAAGGACATGAGCCTCGGCGGCGACCGCGCGGCCTTGGCCGAGCAGCTCGGCCGCGAGCTCGCCCGGACGCACGGCATCCTGCCGGCGGCCGGCCCGGGCACCGCCCCGGCGGACGACCTCGCCTTCCTCGGCGCGCCCGAGCCGGAGCCGGCCCTGGCCGAGATCCGCGCGCTCCGGGCGAGTCTCGACGGGATCGGCGCCGCGCGCCCGGCCCTCGAATGGGGCCTGCGCTGGGCCGAGCTCCGCGCGCCGCCCTGTCCCCGGCCGGTCCTGGTCCACCGCGACTTCCGCACCGGCAACTACATGGTCGATGCCGAGGGCCTGACGGCGATCCTCGACTGGGAATTCGCCGGCTGGGGCGACCCGGTCCAGGATATCGGCTGGTTCTGCGCCGCCTGCTGGCGCTTCGGCCGGCCCGACCTGGAGGCCGGCGGCATCGCCCCGCGGGCCGCCTTCTACCGCGGCTACGAGGCCGAGAGCGGGCGCGCGATCGAGCCGGAGGCGGTGCGCTACTGGGAGGTCATGGCGCATCTGCGCTGGGCGGTGATCGCCCTGGAGCAGGGCCACCGCCACGTCTCCGGTCAGGAGACGTCGCTGGAGCTGGCGCTGACCGGCCGGATGGTGCCCGAACTCGAGGCCGCGATCCTGCGCGAGACCGCGCCCGAGCGGTGGGGAGCCCGATGAGCGAATCCTTCCCGGACGCGCCCGCGGGCGCCGCCCTCCTGGCGGTCGCCCGGCAGAGCCTCCTCGACGAGGTCGCCCCGGCCCTGTCGGGGCGCCAGCGCTACGTCCTGCTGATGGCTGCCAACGCGATGGGCGTGGTCATGCGGGAGATCGCGCAGGCGGGCGCCGCGACCGAGGCCTGGGAGCGGGCGCTGGACGGCGCCGGATCGCCCGCCGACCTGGTCGCGGCGATCCGCGCCGGCCGCCACGACGGCGACGCGGCGCTCCACGCGGCGCTGGTCGAGACGACCCAGATCGCCGCCGGCATCTGGAAGGCCCCGGGCTAGCGATCCCGGGGCGCCGATCCGGATCTCAGTAGGGGCGGCCGGTGCCCCGGCGCCGGTCGTAGCGGCGCCCGAGATAGGCGATGAGCTTCGGCACGATGAAGGCCGTCAGGAGCTTGCGCAGCATCGGTAAACCTCCGTCAGCGGGCGCGGCGGACGAGCCAGCCCGCCGCGAAGGCGAGGGCGGCCAGACCCAGCAGGGTGTTGGTGCGGTTGGCCTCGGCCGTGCGGATCGCCTGCCGGCCGTAATCGGCGCCGCGGCGACGCACGTCCCGGGCGCGGTCCCGGCCCTCGTCGATCAGGTGGTCGGCCCGTCTCCGGGCGGCCTCGGTCAGGTGGCGGCCGTCCTCCGCGAGGTCCTCGGCCCGGTCGCGGGCGCGGCCGTAGGCGTACTGCGCCCCGCCCGCCACTTGGTTGACGGCGCCGCGCACCTGACGGGCCGGGTCACCGGTCAGGCCGCCCAGGGCGGTCTGGGCGCGGCCCTTGATGTGGCGGGACGCGCCGCGGATCTGGTCGCGGTTCATGCAGCTCTCCTGTTCTCGGGTGGATGGAGCCCCGTCTCGGGGCGGCGGCGCCGGTGTGCCGGCGCCGCGGTGTCGGGATCAGTGCTTGCCGGTGACCTTGTCGGCGATGGACTTGGCGCCGTCCTTGACGTCGCCGACGGTCTTCTGCGCCTCGCCCTTCAGCTCCTGCGCCTTGCCCTCGGCCACCAGCTTGTCGTTGCCGGTCGCCTTGCCGGCCGCCTGCTTGACGCTGCCGACGGCCTCGTTGGCCAGACCCTTGAGCTTGTCGGTGGTGCTGCTCATCGTGTGCTCCTGCTTCGCTGGTGAGGCCGGTCTCCCGGCCGGTGGTGGCTCCCGCAGTCCGCGCGGGGGCCGGTGACGGGGTCAGAGAGAGATGTCAGAGGGCGGTGTCAGACGCGCCGGGTCTCGTAGGCGCCCAGCAGGGTCGCGGGCTTAGGCGCACCCATCCGGCCGCCGACATACGCCGCCAGCGCGCCCAGGATCAGCGCCAGCGCCGCGTAGAAGGCGCCCTGCGTGGCCGCCGACTTCGCCGTCACGGCAGCGGCCTCCGCCTTCTGCTTGGCGCTGGCCACCGCCTGGTCGTACTGCTTCTGGTAGTCGTCGATCTGCGCCTTGGCCTGATCCGGCGTGATGCCCTGCGCCTTGGCCAGGGCGTCGGCGGCGCGGGTCTTGGCCTGCTCCTTCTGGGCCGGGTCACCGGTCAGGACGGCCTTCACCGCCGCCACAGCCGCGTCCTTGGCAGCCTGCGGGTCCTGGCCGGCGGCCTGCTGGCGGACCTTGTCCTCGATGCCGTCGAGCGGGTTCGAGATCTTCGACAGCGACGGCGCCGCCGCCTGGGCGGCGGTCTGCACCGTGCCGCCGACGAGGTTGCCGGCGCCGCCCAGCGCCCCCGAGACCGTGCTGAGCGTGCCGCCGACCAGGCCGCTGGCGGCCGAGGTCAGCAGGTACAGCACCACCAGCGTCGTCACCGCCCAGGAGACCAGCCCGTGCAGGGCGGCCGCCCCCGGCAGGGCCTTGCCCGAGAGCCGCCCGGCGATGAGGCCGCCGGCCAGGGAGGCGACGAGGCCGGAGGCGACGAACCACACGCCCGCGCCCATCGAGACGGCGGAGGCGGAGGGGTTGTCGGCGGCGGTCGTGCCGACCGAGGCCAGCCCGACGCCGACGCCGACGAGGTTGATGATCACCTGGGTGACCAGCGCGGTCACGGCGCCGGCGAAGATCGCGCCCCAGGAGACTTGGTTGAGCAGGACGGCGCGCGTGTCGGCGTGCGCGTCCGGCGCGAGGGGCGTTGCAACGGTCTGGATGGTGGTCACGCTGTCACTCCGGTGGTGGATCGCTGAAATTCGTGGGGCCGCCGGCCCCCGGAAGGCCCGGGGGTTGCCGGGACGCGGCTCAGTCGCGGCTCAATCGCGGCGGGCGCTGACGAGCAGGCCGAGGCCGAAGCCCGCGATGCCGGCGATGAGCAGGGAGGCGAGCGGGTACTCGGCGACCTGCTGGCCGACCTCGCGGGTGCCGCGGCGCAGGGCGTGGCTGCCGCGCGCGTAGACGTCCTCGGCGTAGTCGTACGCCTCCTCGGCGGCGTGGCGGACGCCGCGCTCGGCGCGGGCGTACTGGTCCTCGACGGCGCCCTGGGCGCGGCGGGCGCGGGCCTCGACGTCGTCGGCCCCGAGATCGTCGACGGCGTCGCGAACCCGGCCGCCGATGTCGCGGGCCGCGTCGGCCACGTGGTCGGCCGCGTCGCGCACGGTGTCCTTGGCCTGGCCGTAGAGGGTCTCGGCCTGTCCGGCGGCCTCGCGGGCGCGGCCCTCGACCGAGTCCCGCCGCGAGCCGGTCAGGTCGCCGAACGCGCCCTGCACCTTGCCGCCGAGTTCCCGGGCCGCGCCCGTGATCCGATTGGTATCGACCATGTCATTCTCCTTCGTCTTCGCGTCGGCGACCGCCTCCGCGACCGCGCTCGTGGTGGGGGCGCCTCACCGTGAGGCGCCGGGTGACGTCCGTCAGCGCGGGCCGGAGCCCGCGGGCCCGGAGCCGGCCTTCGATCCGGGCGCGTCGCGCTTCTGGCGCCGGCCCTCGGTCTCCGTCCGGGCATCGCCGGTCAGCTTGCCGATGGCCTCCTTCACCGAGCCCTTGAGGTGCTCGGCGGACAGTGTCTTCCTGTCTTCGGTCATGGGCGCCTCGTCATGCGTAAGAAAACCCTTGCCGAGCGGAAGATGTACGCCGGGCGCGCCGGATCAATGGTGTGGTTGTACCAGTATTGCGGTATTCATCCGTCAGAGATGTTCAGGGGAAAGCCGTTCTCGCGCCCCCAGACGACTGCCTCGCTGCGCTTGTGGATGCCGATCTTGCGGTACAGTGCGGCGCCGTGATTGCGCACCGTGTTGCGCGACAGACCGAGCTTGCGCGCGATCGCGTCGTCGCCGAGCCCCGCGCAGATCAGGTTGAGGATCTGGCGCTCGCGCACGGTCAGGTTCGGCGCCGCCGCGTCGCCGCCCTCCCGGGCCGGCCGGCGCAGGTTCGCCAGCTTCTCGATCAGCCCGCGGCTGAACCACGACGTGTCGGCCATCACGGTCTCGATCGCGTCGAACAGCTCCCGCTCGGTGTGCTTGCGCTCGGTGATGTCCTGCAGCACCAGCAGCACGAAGGCCGCCTCGTTGATCTCGACCCGCTCGGCCGAGACCAGGCAGTCGAGGTGCGCGCCGCTCTCGTGGCGCAGGCACACCTCGACGCCCAGCACGTAGCCCTGCCGCTCGAGCGCGGCCTCGACCTGCAGGCGCTGCTTGTCGGCGACCCACAGCCCGGCCTCCGCCAGCGAGCGGCCGACGACGCGGTCCTCGCCCAGGCCGAAGACCCGGCTGAACGCCGCGTTCACGCCCGTGACCTGGCCGTCGTCGGCCCGCGCCAGCACGGTCGGCACCGGCGTCATCCGGAACGCCTTGGCGAAGCGCTCCTCGCTCTGGCGCAGCGCGGCCTCGGCCTTCCGGCGCAACTCCAGGTCCGCGAAGGTGAACAGCATGCACGGCTCGTCGCCCATCGCGATCGGCTGCCCGGCGACGATCACGCAGCGGCTTCCGCCGTCGGGCAGGTCGAGGCAGGCCTCCATCTGGGGGATCGTGGCGCCGGCGTTGAGCCGGGCGACGGCGAGGTCGCGGTTGCGGGCGCCGGCCAGGACGTCGAGCTCGTAGACGCTGCGGCCGATCACGGCGTCGCGGRTGTGYCCGGTCATCTCCAGGAAGCCGGCATTGACCTTGACGTGGCGCAGGTCGGACAGGCGCGTGATCACGGCCGGGGCCGGGTTGGCGTTGAAGGTGCGCTCGAAGCGCTCCTCGGCCTCGAACTGGTCGGAGACGTCCTTGAGGATCAGCGCGAGGCAGCTCGGGTTGCCGTCGCGGTCGGTGGCCACGAGGCTGCGCAGCGAGTGGACGAAGTCGAGCTCGGGCCTGTCGGCGCGGCGCACCTCGACCACGACGTCGTGGAAGCGCTCGCCGGCGATCACGCGCTCGATCGGGTACTGGTTGGGCGTGACGTGGTTGCGGTAGCGCAGGCAGAAGCGGTCGCGGTAAGCCTCGACGGTGGGTCCGAGCTCGTCGAGGCTCTCGGCGCCGTGCATCGCGAGCGCGGCCGCGTTGGCGTACGCGATGGTCTGGTCGGGCTCGACCAGGATCACGCCCTCGCTGAGGCCGGCGATGATCTGCCGGAGCTCGTGCCTGTCGACGCCCGCCGTCACAGCTTCCACACCCCGTCCCGCGCCCGCTGCCCGAGCGGCAGCGGGGCACAAACGGGTTGCGCACAAGCCGGTTCCCACACGTAAGTTATTTTCCTGGTATACGCGCACCATTGACGCGGGCGTTTCGAGCCGAAGTTTAATGCTCGCCCCGCCGCGGCGCCGTTCCCGCGCGATCCCGGCGCCTTCACCAGCAGACCTGAGCATGCCGAACGTGCAGGATATTGACCGACCATTGCGTATCACCGCGCAGGACGAGGCCGTGATCTCCGGACCGGGCGCGCAGCCGGGGGCAAGTCTGCGCGGGCATTTTCCAGAAGTTGTAGAACTCGATGCAACCTCGCGTCTAAGGCGCCTGCTCGGCCGGCTGTCGGAGGCGGCGGACGCCGCGGAGGCCGAGGGTCAGGTCCCCGCCGGCTTCGGACCGGCGCTGCTCGCCGCCGTGCCGGATCTGCGCCGCCACGCGCGGGCGCTGACCCGTGACGCCGTCGCGGGTGACATCCAGGGTGACGACCTCGTCCGGCTCACCCTGCTGAAGGCCTGGGAGCGCCGCGCGCAGTTCCGGGCCGGAACCGGGATGCTCGCGTGGCTCGTCACGATCCTGCGCATCCGCTTCGTCAACGGCCGCGTCGCGCGCCGCCTCGCGGTGCCGGCTCCGGAGGACGGACCGGCGGCGCTCCGCGCCCGGCGTGCCGAGCCGGAGAAAAGCGCGGCGTACCAGTAAAGATCTCTCATTCACAGGAAGGCGTTAGGGCCCATATCGCGGTCGTGGAACGCGACGCGGAACGCGCCGAGAGCGCCTCGGCCGCCTGCGGGGTTCCAATCCGTTTTCGAGGTTGTGCCGGGCGGATGGCCCTCTTGCCCGGCACGGCCGCGAGGCCGGGCTCCCGCGCCGCTCCGGGCGCGCGTCCGGCCCGTTGCCCTTCCATCCCCGGCGCGCGGCTCCGGAATGGCCGATCCTGGCCGCCGGTGCGCCAGCCTGCCGGCTCCTGGGTCGACCCGCGCCGTCAGGCTGGCGCACCGGCCCGCGCGACGGGGCTGCCCGGCCCGGATGACCCCCACCCGACACGCGAGATCACCACAGAGGAGACGATGACCCGACTTCGCGCTGCGCGGCTCGCGCCCGCCCTGATCCTCACCGTCTGCACCGCGACGGGAGCCTCCGCGGCCAACCGGTTCGACGGGGCCTGGTCGGTCATCGCCACCGCGGACAGCGGCAGCTGCACGGGGCCCTACAGCTATCCCATCGTCATCCGGGACGGGAACGTGGACGATGCCGGCGGCAACGGCGTCGACGCCTCCGGTCGGGCGGGACCGGACGGCCGGATCACCGGCACGATCCGGAAGGGGCTCGCCACCGTCTCGGTCTCGGGCCGCCTGCGCGGATCCGGCGGGACCGGCCGCTGGTCGCTGTCGGGGCTCGGCGGCTGCGCAGGGCGCTGGACGGCCCGTCGCACCAGCTAGGCCAGAGCGGGGCGGGCGGGGCGGTTCGGTCGGCAACCGGCCGTTGCAGTCCGGTGCGCGACGGTCAGGCAGTCAGGACGGCCCAGCCATGGGCCGGAAGGGTGACGCGGGCGCCGTGGCCGCCGGCCTCCGCGAGATCGCCGCCGCCGATCTCGACCGCCCGGGCCTCCGGTGCCGGCAGCGTCACGGAGGCCTCGGAGAGGTTCAGGGCCAGCAGCGCCCGCGCGGTCCCGTCACCCAGCGCGAGGACGAGCTGCGCGTTGGCGAGGTGCAGAACCCGCGTCCGCGCGCGGTGCAGCCCGGGACGGCGTCGCCGGAAGGCGATGAGATCCTGGTGCAGCCGGTAGATCGGCCAGCCATACGGGGCGAGATCCGCGGGCGTCGGCGGGAAGGCCGGCCGGATGGCGTCGTCGCCGCCGACCCGCTCCTCCTTCACGCCGCGGAAGGCCTGCTCGTCGCCGGCGTAGATCGAGGGCGTCCCGCCGCAGGTCAGCAGGATCGCCAGCGCGTGCGGCAGGTGCCGCGCGTCCGCGAGCCGGCTCGCGATCCGCGTGACGTCGTGGTTGCCCACGAAGGTCAGGGGCACGAACGTGTCGAGGTAGCCGTTGTGCCGGTCCAGGGCGTGGACCAGCTCGAACAGGTTGCGATCGTTGAGGGCGCTCCAGATCGCCTTCCAGAGTTCGTACTGGGTCACCGCATCCAGGCCGCTGTCCTGGACGAAGCGGCCGTAGTCCCCGTGGATCACCTCGCCGACGCAGTAGGCGTCCGGATGCGCGAGGCGGACCTGCCGCAGCACGCGCGCCCAGAAGCGCGGCGGCACCGCGTAGGCCGCGTCCAGCCGCCAGCCGTCGGCGCCGCGGGCGATCCAGTGACTCATGACGGCGGCGACGTGGTCGGCGACCCGCGGCTGGTCGTGGTTGAGCGCGACGAGCTGCCGGTGCCCCTCGAAGCAGGCGTAGTCCGGCTCGATGCCCGGGCCGGAGCCCCGCGGCCAGGACAGCCTGAACCAGCCGGCCTGTTCGGATTCCGGCCCGTGCCGCAGGACGTCCTGGAAGGCCGGATGGGCCCGCCCGACATGATTGAACACCCCGTCGAGCAGGACGCGGAGGCCGCGGGCGCGGGCCGCGGCGATCAGCGCGTCGAAATCGGCCTCGTCGCCCAGGCGCGGATCGATCCGGAAATGGTCGACCGTGTCGTAGCCGTGCGTGGAGGCCGCGAAGATCGGCCCGAGCGCCAGCCCGGACGCGCCGAGCTCGGCCGCGTAGTCGAGCCAGCCGTGCAGATGGGACAGGCGGCGCGTGACCGGCGCGGCCGGCTCGGCCTCCGGGGGCGCCCCGACGAAGCCGAGGGGAAAGACCTGCCACCAGACTGCCTGTTCGATCCAGGACGCCACCCGACCTCCGTCTGTCGCCAACCGGGACCGAACCCCGCTCCGCCGCGATGGTTGCAGGATCGGCCGCAGCCCCGACCGTCGTTTTCCACATCCCGACGAATCGGCCATGTCCGGGGCGCGCGCCTCAGCGGCGCAGGCGCTCGCCGCCACGACGCGGGTCCGCGCGGTGCGGCAATCCCTCGGCCGCCTGGTTCGGGACGTGGCGGCAGGCGCGGTCACGGGCCGCGAGAGACTCGGGATCCGGTATGGAACGGGGGGCGGGGCGCGGGAAGATCTCCGCTGTCCGCCGCTAAGTCCCGGCCGCGACAGCGTTATCGCCGTTGCGCCAGGATACCGATTTGTCACCAGGAAAGCCTGGTGGAGCTGAGGGGACCGTAACCCGGCGATCGATCAAGTGCCTGTTAGGTCTCAAAGACATTCCCTGCCAAGGGCTTGCCGGGATGAGGCGCGGGATGAGCCTGGGATTTTTGGCGGCCCGGATTTAATCTAACCCGCCGCTTGTCGGTCCCGCGCCCGCGGAGTTGCCCTGGGGCCTCGGGAGGCTCGATGCTGGAAGATGCCTGGCGTGGATGGTCGGCGTCGGTGCGAGCTGCTCTGGGCTCGTTTCAACGTGTTCTTGCGACAAGCGGATACAGCCCGTCGAACGTGCCGAGCCTGCGGCGGATAGGGAGGCGTCGTCCGCGCTTCCGGAAGCGCGAATCGTCGTGGCGCCTCGAAGAATCTGGCCCGAAGCGTGTCCCTCGGTGCCACAGGCGCGCCGGCAGGCTTCGAGATCGGGCGCTTGGCCCTCGGCGCCGTCGCGATGGCGCCCCGTTGCCTCGTGCGGCCGATACGAGTCGGCAGAACCCCGCGACCGGTCCCTATTTTAGGCTGAGAGAAACAGAAGCGCTTCGACCGTCCGCGCCCTTACATTGGATTTGACAGTTTAGAAATACTGATAAGATCCATTCTCATTGACGTCGCTATAGGCAAAATAAAATTCATAACCAAAATATTTCCGAATTAAGCGGTCGTATCATCGGAACGGCAAAGGTCGATCGAAGTTTTCTGTCCGCGCTAGCTTCATGCGCGGAGGTCAATCAATGACGAAGAATCAGTTCGCCGGGTTGACCGAAAAGATGACCTTTGAAAATGTCAAGGAGCACCTTAAGAAGTCTCCCTTGGACATGGCTTTATACGGCGTCGGCATCGGCGCGGCAGGCTGGGCGATGGACGCGTATGGTGCCGAGAACGCGCTCCTGATTATCGAGGCGGCCACCGCGGCCGTTGGCCTGCCTCTAATTGCCGGCTTGTCGATCCGCTGGGCCTGCAACTGCGCGAGGGGGAGGCGGACCCCATTCGTCGGCGCTTCCGAGTTCAGGTACCTTCGCCGGTTGCTCCAGACCGCCTGCAACGTCTTCGCGTGGTGTGCCTCCAAGCTGGGGCGCCCCGCCGCCGCCGCCGTCGCCCTCCTGCTCGGTGCGATCGTCGGGATGACGCCTGGCGAGGTCGTCAAGACCGCGAACTGGGCGCCGATGACCGCTTTCACGGTGGCATACCCCCCGCCGGTCTGGCAGTCGGCGACCGCCCACGTCGAACCGTTCAGCGACTACGGCCGTAGTGCGAAGGCGGCGATCAACATGCAGCCGGACTATCCCAGGGACTGAGCCTGGGGGGGCGAGGCGTCCGCCCACGTGGCCCGCTTCGGTCGGGTAGGCGGGCCTGGGCTGCAGCGCGTTGGGTTGGGAGGGCTTGGGATGGGGACTGTAGAAACGGACGACCTCAAGCGATGGGCCAAGGCGATCGTATCAGAGGTGGAGCCCGACGATGTCTTCGTCGTCGGCCCCGATGGATTCGGCCGTCACGGTGTCCTCGCGGTCGATCCCGCTGCATGGCGTGGGAGAAGGTCCCGCTCACGGGCACGCACCGTTCTGCGCAACGCAGGCCCGGATCCAGTCCGCGTATTGCGAGACACGCGTGTACACGCCGTAGCGACCCGGCCGCGCGCAGCCTTCGCCCCAGCTGACGATCCCGGCTAGGACCGCCGCCCCGTCGACGCCCCGCTGAACGAGCGGGCCGCCGCTGTCGCCCTGGCAGGAATCCTGCCCACCGGCCGCGCGGCCGGCGCAGATCATGTTCTCGGTTACACGGCCGTCGTAACTGAGGAAATCGTTGCAGACCGCACGCGGAACGAAGGGGACGTCGACCTTCTGGAGCTGGGCCACAGTCGCGCCGCCCTCCGTCGTCGCGCCCCACCCCGAAACGCTCAGGATGCGGTCCTTCGTAAGGATCCTCGCCTCGTCGGCGGGCGCGAGAAGCGCGATCGGCCGTGCGGCCTGCCCGAGCTCGAGCGGAGCCGCCAGTTCGATCAACGCGACGTCGTTGTCCTTACTGGCGTCGTCGTATCCCTGGTGCACGACCAGCCTCGAAACCGGCAGGCGGACCGTCGTCGGCGTCAGCACGGTGGCGCCAGGCACGACGTCGAGTTCAGCGGTCGTCAGGTTCTTCAGGCAATGGGCAGCCGTGACGACCCATCGCTGATCGTAGATCGACCCGCCGCAGAAATGGGCCTGGGAAGGATCCGCGATCCAGGCGATCGAGAGCGACACCTGCCACGGGAACTCGCCCGGCGACGCCGGCTGGCCGTTTACGATCTTGGGTTGCTGCCCGCGCAGGTGGCGCAGCGCTGCGTCGTCGAAATCCGGATTGCGCCTCTGGAAACTGCTCTCGCTCACCGGGCCATCGGTTGCGTTGGCCGCCCCCACCGCGACGGTGACTGCCAGGAATGCCGCACGTCGTCTCATTGAGCGCCCCTCTTGCCGAACACGCGCACGCGGATGCCGGCATCCGACGCGCCTTCGCTCGTGGTGATGATGTCGCGCGAGATGCCCTGCCGGGACAGGACCGACTTGACGAAGACAGCCTGCAGCCCGTTCAGCGCGTCCGCGCCTGGCTGCGCATCCCTCGGGGTCGCGATCGAGACCCAGGTCACGGTGGTGCCGGCCGCCTGCAGTCGCTTGAGCGCCTCCACCAGCGGCGCGTCGTCGACGATCGATCGCACCCCGTCGGGTCTCGGTTGCAGCGTAACCTCCAGCCTCGGCGTCCCGACCTCGATCGGCGCGAGGCCGGTCGCCTTCTGCTCGACGAAGAAGGAGGTATCGCCCTTGTCCGTGCGGGCATGCAGCCAGTTGGTCTTGCTGGCCCTGTCGAAGGCGAGCCCGTCGATCGTGACAGCCGTGCCCTGCGGCAACGTCCGGGTGACGGGCGCATCGGCGGTCGGGAAGGCGCGCGCCTCCACGCGATCGACGGTCACCGCGCCGCCGAGCCGGTTCAGGCTTCGCGCGCTGGCGAGGGTCGGATCGCCGGAGCGGGCCACGGCGATCATAGCCGTCTCCTCTCGGACGATCCGCGCCGATTCGCCCGCCGCGCCGGCCGGCGGCGTGGAGGCGGCTCCGACCGGAGCCGCGCGGGCGGTCGCCTGCGCGACGAGGGTCCCCCCGATCCGCGGAAGGGCGATGTCCTGACCGGAACTCGTCGTCCACGCGATCTCGGCCGTCGTCGGGGACACTGCGCTCGGCCGCATCTGCGGGGCGTTCGGGTTCCGGGCGAGCCAGTCGCGCGCCGCGGCGCCGTAGGGGCCGGTCCCGTAGATCTCCAGGAAGCGCGTCACCGCGAACTGCGTGCCTTCCTCGAGCACCGAGTTCCAGAGCCTCCTCTCCTCGCCGAGGATCTGGGCCGTCGGCTTGAAGAAGAACTGCGCCGACGAGGAACCGGACGTCCAGGGGACTTGGCCATGGCCCGTCTTGAACATCACCGCGATGCGGACCTCCCTCAGGATGCGTTCAAGGTCGTACCCCTCCGTCGGGATGTTGGCCGCCAGCGCGTCGGTGTAGGGGCTGAGGCCGCCGGTGCTGCTGCCGATCGAGGTCGCGCCGAGGGCCGAGGAAAACCAGTACACGGTGCTCGCGACCCGTGCCCTCGGCTCCGCAAGCCCCTTCGAGACGGCCGCATCGTCCCGATTGCCCGTTTCGACCTTGAAGTTCGGGATGTTGCGGCAGGCGTCGAGGATCATCAGCACGAGCCCGGGGCGGCGGTCTGTGGCCTGGATCTCGATCCCGGTCGTCGAGATGAACGTGCCTACGATGTCGTTGCTGCTGACCTTCAAATCGAAGTCCAACGGAGTGATGTAGTTCTCGCCTCCGTAAGCAAATCCGTGGCCTGAAAAATAAAATACCACTACATCACCTTCCTTTATCTTGGACATGAACGGGCGCAGATAGTTCTCGGTGAGGTCGCCACGCGTCAGGAAGTCCTTGACGGTCGTAACGGCGAAGTCGAGGCCCTTGAGGATCTCGGTCATCTTGTCGGCATCGAGGGCCGAGCCGGGCAGCTGCGTCGTGTGAAGGTATGCGCTGTTGCCGACGACGAGGGCGAGCCGCCGCGGCGGAGCCTCGGCCATGAAGTCCGGCGCCGGCTCGGAGAGGGCCCGCCCGACGATGAGGAGCGGAAGGGCCATGAGAAGCATGGTGAGGAAGCGGTTCATCGCAAGGCGCCGATTCGATTCCACTCAATTCGCGCTTCTGTCTCCGCGCGGATGTTATTGATCGCCGCTGCGCGCGCAACGATTGGATGGATAGACTTCGGAATTTTTCCAAGATCGGGGTCTAAACAGAGCGTCGGTCCGCGATTCCGGTTGCGGTCCGGCCGTCGAGCTGGTGAACTGCAGGGGTGTCGCCGGGATGGGCAACAGGGAGGCCATCACCATGCGCCCGCTCGCTTGCATGCCGTGGGTCTTCGCCCTCGTCCTTTGGGTGGCGCCTGTAGCCGGCCCGTCGGCCCGGTCCGAGTCCGGGATCGTCTACCTGGAGCAGAACTGGAGCCGGGGCGAACGGGAGTGGTGGTATTCGGCCAGGCAAGGCTCGCGGATGCTGCCCTGGGCGTGGGCGCGGGCGCTGGAACTGCCCGGCGGCCGGCGCAAGTTCCTCGATCCCGAATACATGGCGGGTCTCGGCTATCCCGCCAACCCGGCTTCCGAAGACGGCCTGCCGATCGGCTTCGTCGTCGATCAGGTCGCGGAGGACGGCCTCTTCCGAAAGCTCTGCCGCTTGGTCGGGCTAGGCTGCGGCCAGACCGTGGAGAACACCCCGCATCTCGGGCTGACCTGCTCGGCGTGCCATACGGCGCAGCTCAGCTACGGCGGCAGGACCTACGAGATCGAGGGTGCCCCGACGCTCGCCGACTTCCAGGCCATGACCGACGCGATGCTCGCCGCGATGCGGGAGACGCGCCGGGACCCGGAGAAATGGGCGCGCTTCTCGGCGGCGGTCGGAGGGGACGGACCCGCGCTCGCCACGGAATTCGACCGGCAGCTCGCATGGTACGATGCGCTCGACCGGAAGAACGGCTCGGCGATGCGCTATGGGCCCGGCCGGCTCGATGCGCAGGGCCATATCCTGAACAAGGTCTCGCTCATCGTCGGCGCGACGGACCAGGTCCCCGGCCTGCCCTCCGACGCACCCGCGAGCTACCCCTTCATCTGGAACGTGCCGCAGCAGGGCCTGATCCAGTGGAACGGGATCGTCCGGAACCAGAAGCCGATCGACATCCGTGGTCAGAAGACGGACTTCGGCGCGCTCGGCCGGAACGTCGGCGAGGTGATCGGCGTGTTCGGCGAGGTGGACGTCCGGCCGGCGCAGGCGCGGGGCTACCCGTCGAGCATAAAGGTCGCGAACCTGATCGAGATGGAGCGGCTTCTGGGGAAGCTGTGGTCGCCCAGGTGGCCGGCACAGTTCCCGCCGATCGACGAGCCACTGCGTGCGAGGGGGGAGGCGATCTACGCCCGGCTGCAATGCGGCGAGTGCCATGCCCCGCTCGCCCCGAACGACACCGCGACGAAGGTCGAGGTCCGCATGGACCCGATCGAACGCCAGGGCACGGACCTCTGGCTCGCCTGCAACACGTTCCTGCACCGTTCCAAGTCCGGCGTGATGGAGGGGCGCAAGTCGGCGACCGCCCCGACCGTTCCGATCGGGGCGGAGGCGGACACGCGCTTCCTCCTGGAAAACGCCGTCGTCGGCACCATCCTGGGCAAGGCCGACGAGATCGCCTCCACGATCGTCGACGACACGGTGTTCGGCGGCTCACGCGAGCGGGCGGAGGCCAAGGCGGCGATCCCCGAGGGCGCGATCCTGCCCGGGGTCACCGATCCCGCGGCCCATGAGCGGGCCCGCCGCTGCCTCGGCGCCTCGAACGACCTGCTGCGCTACAAAGCCCGGCCGCTGAACGGGATCTGGGCCACCGCGCCCTACCTGCACAACGGCTCGGTGCCGACCCTCTACGACCTCCTGCTCCCGTCGACGATGCGCGTCGTGGCCCGGGGATCGGACGGGGCGCCGGCCGGCACCCGGACAAGGCCGACCTCGTTTCCGGTCGGGCAGCGCGAGTTCGATCCGAGGAAGGTCGGCTATGCGACGGCGGCCGCTGGCGCACGCTTCACCCTAGAGACCCAGACCGGCGACGGCGTGCCGATCCTCGGCAACTACAATTCCGGCCATGACTACGGCACCGATCTGCCGGACGACGAGCGGTACGCGCTGGTCGAGTATCTCAAGTCCCTCTGACAGTTCCCGACGGTCCGGGCCGGTGAGGCGGCTGCAGGCGGGTCCGGCGCGCCGTGCGCGCGGCCCTACTCGATCCGGATCGCGGTGATGACCAAGCTCGCCCCGCGCCCGTCTCCCAGGACGGGCTCCAGCCGCACGGTCACGCCCGTGGGTACGCCGCAGCCGACCTGCGCGGGCAAGCCGAACCCGTAGCGCTGCGGGGGGGCTGTGTCGGACGCCGCGAAGGCCGTGTCGGGGAAGACGGCGAAGCGCCCGACCTCCCGGGCGATCCCGCCGCAATCGGCCGATACGACGGCCAACGTCGGACCCGACGGTGATGGCTGGTAGGCCCCGACCTCGAGCACGAGGCGACGTCCCGCGAGGGCGGCGTCCCCCTCGAGCGGGGCCGTGCCAGGATGGTCGATCTCCACGCGCATGGCGACCTCGCCAGCCTCAGACCCGCCGATGGCCACGACCGAGGCCAGCACTAGGCCGATCGGCGCTCCCCACGGTAATCGGATGTCGTGCCACCGGCGAGACGCCCGAAGTCGAGCCCGGGTCCGTCGCATGGTCAAGGGATCCCGCGATCGTCCGTCACGCTGCCGCGGCCGGACGCCGTGTCGGCTCGCCGGTGCACGCTCATTCAGCCCGCAGCCACGGCGACCTCGACGATGGTCGGCCTCGCCGTCCCGACCGGGCCGCCGCCGATCGAGACCGGCAACAGCTGTAGCCGGACCTCGGCCGGCGGCGCGCCGCTCGCGCCGTGCACGCGCTGGATCGCATCCGTGATGTCGAGGACGAACGACGGCGCCACATGCCGCCCGTCCTGCCGCGGCGCGTGCCCGTCCCGGTGCCCGGCGTCGTCCCCGGAACCGTGGTCGAGCACGGCGACGGTACCGACATAGCCCGGCGCCGTGTCCGCCGTGTCCGGGCCGAGGTCTGGCTGGTCGACGAAGACGCGAAAGCTCGTCGTGCTCGGATCGGTGATGGCGACGTCCCGCAGGAACACGAGGGCGCGCGGACCGGTCGCGGCGAGCTCGAGAGATCGGCCCGAATTGACCGCCGCCGTGCCGGATGGCGAGGGCGCGCGCCGCGCGATCGTCGCGATCGCGCCGGCTGGCAACGGCAACGGCAGCGAAAGCGGGGCTGCCGAGGTCGCGGTCGAGGCATTCGCGACCGAGGCGGTCACCACGCCCGGCGTGGCGGCGCGGCCGGTCGGCGGGGCGAGGACGCTGTCCAGCTTCCGCCCGAGGGCGACCGTCCTGGAATCGGGGCCGGCCGCTGCGGACGCGACCGTCCTCAGGCCGTAACTGTAGCCGAGGGCTTCCGGGTCCTGCAGGTCCGACACCTTGGGAGACCAGAACGAGCCATCGGGATTCCGGAAGTGCTCCGTGAACGTCATCTCGGTCCAGAGGGGCGCGGCCGAGTTCTGGTGGCCCGCAGACCACAGGGCCCAGATCCGGTCGATATTGCAGTGATGCATGAAGAACAACGGGTCGCGCGGCGATTGCCTGGTCGGCATCCAGCCGCCGACGAGATTGTGCACGTTGTTGTGCGGCGTCGCCTCCAAGGTGCCTTGGACGCCGCCGCCGCGGGGGACCCAATCCGGATCGGACGAGTCCTGGAGGGGATTGCGGCTCGTACCGAAGACCTCGTAGGGCGTCGCCCCGAGGATTTCGTCGAGGACGGCCCGCCCGACGATCGAGGACGGCATCGGCCTGTCGGCGGGCCACGTGCGCCGGACGCCGTCGTCATCCACGTGGAGTGGGTTCGGCCTCCCGTCCGGGGTCGCGGGACTGAGGAACACCTCCGGCATCAGCGGGTTCGCGGTCCAGTCCCAGAACGGCATCGCGAAGTCGGGATTGCCCGTGACGGAGCGGACGATGCGCTCGTACATCACGGTGAAGGCGCGATGCCAAGGCAGGAAATACCAATCGCCGTGCGGACAGTACTTGAAACTGCTCGGCCCCCCGTGGATCGAACATAGCCCCACCCAGCTCAGGGGATCGGCCGCAGGCTTCGCCTTGAGGATGCGGACGGCGTCACGGTATGTCTCCAGGATCGGATCGTTCCAGGCGAGCCCCTGGAGCGAGCGCCTCACCGGCACGCCGACGGGCCCCGCGAGCGCGGCGGTGCCCGGAACCTGGCCCGCGAGCAGTCCTGCGCCGACGATGCCGCCGGCCGCGAGCGCACCCCTGCGTGTCACTGCCATGCCTCTGCCCCCTCGCACCGCGCGGCGCTCTCCGGCGCGGGAGGCGGCACCCCGCGCGGATGGCGGCCATGCGCCTCCCGTGATGCGTCGCCTCGGCGGCGCTGCCGGGCGCGAGTGCATCTCGCCGCGCGCAGCCCGCCAATCCGACGTTTACAATGTCGAGGACCGCGTCTCCAAGCATGCTCCGGTCCTCGTGGCCCTGGACGTCACGGCGCAAGGCGAACAGGTCGATCAGGCGCCGGTCGCGCCTGCGCAGCTTGATCTCGTGGCGGAGCGGCCTGAAGCCGCCCGGGACTGGCGACGGAGCCTCGGCAGGGCTCGCGATCGGAAGCGCTCCCTTGCGCACGCTGCTTGGCCCCGGAGGGGGGCAAGCCTGAGAGACCGCGGCCGTCGAGCTCATCTCGGCTTCGCGATTCATCGTCATGCGAACTGCTCCTGAACGCTCGGGCCACGCTCCGCACATCCGAGATCACCCGATTGTACGTGGATGGCGCAACGCTACGCGGATCCGGCCCATGCGGCATCCGCCCGGTCCGTGCTTGGCCGAACGGTCGTGCCGGTCGTCGGCCCGGCTCTCGGGGCTCCCGGCCGTTGCCGGGCGAGCTGCCCGCGGCGGCCGGGCCGCCTCCATCAAGGGCGAGGCCGAGCGCGACCATCGCGAGCCGAGCCCCAAGGATTCGGTGTCAGCCGCTTCTGAACGGCGATCACCGAAACGACCGCCACGTCATTCGTCATCCATCTCATCGCGGGCGGTCATAAGATTCGAAGATCGCTAATTTAGCCTCTATACTTTTAGCATCAATATGTAAGTGTTTTCATTGAAATTGGAATTCTAGCTGGATGCAATAAAAATCAAAACGATCAGTAAGCGCCGGATGAACGAGATCATGATAATTGAATGCGATGACTCGTGGCCTGCTAAGCAGCTCGAATGTATATTGAACGCAAAGCAAGTCAATCGAAGGCCGCATTGGTCGACGCGACCGCAAGTGCACGGCAACCCGATCTCCGCAAGGCCCGCTCGACGTGTGGTGGCCCTTCGGGACCGTCCCGGAGCGGAGAGGCCTGCACAACTGCCCGCCACCCTCTTCGGCGACCGCGAGCCTCCCGACTTGGTTCGCCCACAGCCAGCCGGTAAGCCGTCCCGCCTGCCGGCGCGTTAAAGGCCGCGAGGTCCGAGACCTCGAACGCGGCCCTCGGCAGGCGCCGGGCCTTGGAGACGCGCATGGCGAAGCCTGGACGATGAGGCCGGCCACCAGCTTCAGCACCAGGGAGGTCGCCAGCTTCCTACGCCGGCCCGAGACCGTGGTCCCGCTCGGATCTGGGCTTGCACGGCGGCTGGGGGAACAGCCACCCGCGATCACGTTCTTGGGCAAACCGTTCAAGCCGGAGGCAATGGTCTAGACTCTCCGCGCGATGCCGACGATGGGCGTGGCCTCGGCTTTGCCGCATCGGCGCGGAACCGGCGGACGGGCCCGCGCGAGATGGCTGGAGGCAGAGTGCGCGCGCTGGATGCGGCATGGCCCGGCCTGAGTCCCCTCGACCGCCTCCTCCAGGAAGCCGCCGGGCATCCACCCGCGACCGGGACACGATGGCCGTCCACGCACGACGTCGCGTCTCGTCACCATGCGAGCGTCGCCTTCTCAACGCCCGGGAGCGGAGCGTGGTCGACGGCTACGGCTGCCCCTTGCGAAGTTTCCAAAGCTTGACCGTGCCGTCGAAGCAGGCGCTGGCGATGTACTGCCCGTCGGGGGAAAACTTGACTTGGACGACTTGTTCCGGGCCGTGGCCCTCGAAGTAATCCGTTTGCCGCTGACTGCGGGCGTCCCAGACGACGACCTCGCCGTTGATGGACCCCGCACCAATGAGGCCGCCTTCGGCGAAATCGATGGACCACGGAATGCCGGCTTGCCCCGCCCATGGCGCACCGTTCTTGCGGTAGGAAAATGCGAGATCGCCGACGTGCTCGCCGAGCTTCGAGTAGAGTCCCAATCCTCCGTTGAGCGTCAACAGGGCCACCGATTTCCCGTCGGGGCTGAAGGCGGCATCCTTCAAGGAGCCCCCTGGAGCCTTGATCTGAGCGAGCACCGCGCCGGTCTGGGCGGCTATGAGCGCGACTACGTCGGGAGCATACGCCGCCAGGATCGTGGCGGAGGTGGGGTCGACCTTGAGGACATCGACGCGCTTTTCATCATCCAATTCGGTCGCTCGGACCAATCCGGAGGAAAGTTCAATGCGCTCGACCACCCCTAGCCGCCGCGAGTACGCGAAGAAATGCCCGTCCGGCGATAGGGCGGCCGACGCGGAATACCCTGGGGACACCCGCTCCGCTCCTGTCATCCCGTCCCAAAGGGCGAAGCCAGACATCATGCCGGATGTCGCCAGGACGGTGTCGTCGTCGGACCAGGTCGCGCGGTCGTAAAGCTTCGCTGCGCTTCCGATCCGGAATATCCTGCGCCCTGACCGGACATCCCAAACGGAGACGCGGCCGTTCCCGACCGACATCACCCTCTCGCCAGTCGACGAGCCATCGAACGAGACCTGCTCGACGGTGCCGCCATCGCCGACGAGCCTCTGGACCAACTTTCCGTCGGGCACGGACCAGATCGCGATGGCCCCCTGTCGGCCGCCGGTCGCGATTCGACGCCCGTCCTTCGAGAAGGCCACGGCGAACATCGCTGAGCACGAGTTGCCGTCGCAGGATGGATCCCGAAGCGTCGCGATCGAGTCGTCCCTCGCAGGCTTGCCGCTTTTTGCTGCGCGATCGAGACACTCGTCTTCGACGGCCACCTTGCGCAGCATCTCACGAGCCCTGATGACAGGGGTGATGTAGCGAACCGCGGCGACATCCGCGTACCCGCCCTTGACCACGCCCACGACACGGCCATCGCTGCCGTAGACCGGCCCGCCGCTGACCCCTTCGACGAAGTTGACGTTCGCAGACCAGCGGCCTCCGGGCGCGTCGCCGTTTGCCAGCGTCACAGGGAACGGCGTGAACTCCTTGGCACGCGGGAAGCCGAACGCCATGAGAAGCGTTCCGGAAGCGAGATCCTCGGCGTAGCAAAGGGAGGTCGTGGGATAATCGTCGCCTCCGTCCCGGAACTTCAGGACCGCCAAGTCGGCTTGGTCATCTCGGCCGACGGGCTCGAGCGGGACGACCTTTCCGTCGGAGATCGAATGCATTCGACCCGACATTGGGTGCTTTCCTAGCTCAGCCTCGTTCTGCCCCTGCCATTCTCGCACAACGTGCGCCGCAGTCAGGACCAATCCGTGGCTGCTGACGAGGAATCCGGTCGCGCTGTGCGACTCTATCTCGCCAGTCTTATCGTTCGTCACGTCATACGACAGGAAGACGATCGATTTCCTGGCCAGAGCCGAAAGGGACACGGAGTCAAGTTCGGCTCGTGCGTTGGTGCCGACCAAGATCGCAACGCAGACAATGGCGACCAGGAATCTGCGCATTAAGGCCTCCCGTACGCCGCTTGCACGGATACGATATCAAGATCGCTGAGAACGCCCGAGTTGTTGTATGCAGAGTTGCAGTAATTCATGACAGATGAAGGATCGTACGGCGTCAAAAGCGTGCTCCCGCTTTCCCCTTGCGCAGGTTGCAAGCACTCGCCGGGCTTGTCGGGTCGGTTTTGCTCGTGCGCGAAGCCGAGCGCGTGGCCGAATTCATGGACCGCGATCGACTCGATGCAGGATTTCCTTGATTTCTCGTCCGCCGCGCAAGACGGGCTCCAAGTCCGGAAGGTGAAGTTCAGGAGCATGCCCCTCTGCTGGCCGTCGAGCGCGCGGCCCAGCCCGGTCGTATGCGGGCCGTCGTCTGGGCCATCGTCGGCGACGGCGATCCGCAGGCCGCTGCTGCGCGCCGCGCAAGTGCCCCACCCACGGAAGCGGAGCTTGGAATGCCTTTCCCAGGCATCGGTCACCGCAGCCCGTACCCAGCCGCGCTCCGCCTCCTGCTCGCCGCCCGGTAGCTCCCAACACACGAATATGACGGTCGTCCCGTCCGCGAGCGAAGGCCATCGCGCATCACTTTTGAAATAGCCGAAATCCTTGTCGCCGATGGCGATGCGGCCATCGCGCTGGCGGGCGACGTTCTCCTGTGCAGGCGGTCGTCCGCTTGCCGCGATCGACCCGACGATCGCAAGAGCCACCGGCAGCTTCCTGAGGCCCGATCGCATATCGACGCCCAATCGGATCTCCTTTGCAAAAGGCAGGGAGGTCGGAGCACCTCGCAGGCGACGATCGCGGTCGCGAGGACCCGAGCGGCGCACCGTGCAAGGCTCGGTTCAATTTAGCCGGCACGTCCGCGAGCGCAACGTGCGGTCCCCCTCGCGTCCAACACCCCGGGAATAGGCCGGGGCGGCATCTCGGGACGTCATACCCCTGCATCGCCTGACGGCCGAACCGCAATTCATCGTCTTTCAATCGGTAGCTCGGGTCGCTCGTCCGGGCGCCCGCGCGCAGATGGCACCCGGTCTCCGCCGGCTCTGCCACCGCGTCCGCTCGCTGCCCTCCAGAGCCTGGAAATCTGATGTTCAGGCCTATCGGGGCAGTCGTCGGAGCACAATTTTAGATTGCAATCCCGCCTCGAAATCGTTGACGGGCAGCGCTCTTTCCCTCACTATCAATGAAGTAGGGGATTCAACAATGAAGACTGCCCTACAGGGAGGATTGATCTGCCTGCTTATGGCGGTAAACGCTTAAGCGCAGAATAAAATCGAATCAACGCTGACGCGTGAAGCCCAAACCAAGCGATTCGTCCGGGTTCTGGTCGTGACACGGCCGGAGCCGGGCGTTGCAGGTGGGGGCGAATCCTTCTCCAGTGTTACGTCCTACCTTTCCGGAACACTCGGCAATTCCGCCTCGGCGGTCACGTAGATCGGGTCACTGACCATCGCCGCGGCGAGATCGACGCGAGCGCACTCGAAAAGCTCAACTCGGACCCGAACGTGGCGCTGGTGACGAAGGATACGCCTATTCCGCCGACCCTCATGGACAGCGTTCCGCAGATCGGGGCTGCCCGGGCCCACGGGCTCGGACTCGACGGCCACGGCTACGTCGTCGCCGTCCTCGACACGGGGGTCGACGGCGCCCATCCGGCGCTGGCGGGCTCGCTCGCGGCGGAGGCCTGTTTCTCGACGCCTTCCTCAGCGCAGTACAAGCCCCGCTCACTCTGTCCCGGCGGTCACGATGTCTCGCTCGTGCTCGGAGCGGCTCGCGGGTGCCCAGCGAGCATCGAGGGTTGCGAGCACGGGACGCATGTCGCCGGCATCATCGCCGGCCACGACATGAGCTTCGGCGACAAGCGGTTCGAAGGAGTCGTCCCCACGCAAAGATAGTCGCCGTCCAGGTGTTCACGCAGTTCACGGGCGCGGACGAATGCGGCGGCCGCGATACCTGCATCCTGTCCTTCACCTCCGATCAGCTCCGGGCGCTCGACTGGGTATACAAGCAAATCGACAAACACAAGATCGCATCCGTCAACATGAGCCTTGGAAGCGGTTACCACGATGCTCCTTGCGACCGGACGTTGGCACTCACCGAGATGATCGAGCGGTTGAAGGCCAAGGGCGTGGCGACCGTGGTCGCTGCAGGGAACGACCACTACTACGACGGGATCGCGGAACCGGCCTGCATTTCTTCGACGATCTCGGTGGCCGCGGAGAACAAGTTGGGCGCGATCGACGTCGCCTACTCCAACCGGTCTCCCCTCGTGCACTTCGTGGCGCCCGGCACGGACATCGTATCCACCGTGCCCGGCGGCGGCTACAAGACGCTCTCTGGAACTTCAATGGCGGCCCCTCACGTCGCCGCAGCCTTCGCTGCCGTCAGATCCCAAAACCCTGGCCTGACCGTCCAACAGATCGAGGCGAAGCTCGTCGCGAACGGCTCGCTCGTCGAGGACACGACGACCGGCGTTAAGTTCCGGGCGCTCTCGCTCGTCGGTTCAGGGGCAGACCGGATCGACGAGCACCAGATCCTGAACGGCCTGGCCAACCTGTACTTCCGGGATCGGGGCCAGCAGGAGGACCTCGATCGGCAGGTCCATGCAACCCGCGGACGCAGGCCGGATCGGCGCCATGCCGTCGTCCAAGCGGAGCTCGACCGCGAGAAGGACGGAGCGGCTGTGTTGAAGGTCAAGTGGTCAGTGGCCGCCAGGGTGTGCGGTCGCGGACGATGGCATTGAGCGTCACCAGAAGCTTTCGCATCACCGCCACGAGGGCAACCTTCCTTGGTCGGCCACGCTGGGTGAGCCGCTCATAGAAGGGCCGGAAGGAAGAGCCTCGTCGGATCGCGGTCAAGGCAGCCATGTACAGCACACCTCGCACAGAGGTTCGCCCGCCCGCGATAGACCTGCGGCCCCGCATCAGGCCCGAGTCGCGGTTGATCGGGGCGATGCCGACGAGAGCCGCGAACTGGTGGCGCCCAATCGTGCCGAGTTCAGGCAGCTGAGCCAGAAGCGTGCGCGCGGTGACGTCGCCTAATCCGGGGACTGACTTGAGCAATGTCTCTATCTCGCACCAGACCGGAGAGGCTTTGATGGCTTGGCCGATGTCGCGGTCGAGTTCCGACATCTCCCTCTCCAGAAAGGCGATGTGGCGGCTGAGCCTTCGGATCAGCTGCCCGTCGACAGCGTGATCGCGGCGGTTGGTCTCCATGTTGATCATCCCGAGGATCTGCCGCCGCCGGCTCACGAGCTCGGCGAAGTGGCGTCGCTCCGGTTCCGGCAGGGGTCTAGCCGGCGGTCTCATGCGCTCGGCAAAGAGGGCGATCACCTCAGCGTCGAGCGTGTCGGTCTTGGCCAGGCGGCCCATGGCTCTGGCGAAGTCGCGGATCTGGCGCGGGTTGACGATGCAGAGCGGCAGTCCGGCCGCGGCGAGCGCGGCAGCGACGCTCGCCTCGAAGCCGCCGGTGGCTTCCAGGACGACGAGGGCAACCGGGCGGTTGCCGAAGCGGCGCGCGAGGGCCTCGAACCCCTTCACATCCCGAGGGACATGGAAGTCCTCGTCCGCGGGTCTGAGGTGAACGTCGAGACGATCCTTGGACACGTCGATACCGACGAAGAGGGTGGGTTGTTTGTCCATGACCCTACCTTGCAAATGCAGGCTTGGGCCCGAGCGGCTGTCCGGGTTCGGGACTGTGGTGGTGAGGGTCGCACCCTGCTCCGTCGCAGGCTTACAGGCCCAAGGCAAACACGGGCTGACCCTCACCCTGTAGCCTCGCTGGCTTCACACCAGCTGGCAACTCAGAGATACAAGGCAGTCCGTCGCGCGATCCAGCTACGTGAAGAGAGCGTAAGAGCACTGGCCAAGCGCTACGGCGTCAGCCCGACGACGGTGCAGAAGTGGCGCAAACGGACGAGCATTGCGGATGCCCGGATGGGCCCCAAGGAACCGCGCTCCACCGTGCTCACCGTCGAGGAGGAAGCGATCATTGTCGCCTTCCGCCGGCACACCCTGCTGCCGCTTGACGACTGCCTCTATGGCTTGCAGCCGACGATCTCGCACCTGACGCGATCCTCGCTGCATCGCTGCCTGGAACGGCACGGCATCAGCCGAATAACCCGAGATCGAAGGCGACAAACCCAAGAAACAGCGCTTTGCGACCTACGCCATCGGCTACGTCCACATCGACATCGCCGAGGTGAGCACGGCCGAAGGTAAGCTCAGGCTGTTCGTAGCTATTGATCGAACCAGCAAATTTGCCTTCGTGCGGCTCGTGGAGAGCGCCGGCAAGATGGAGGCCGCCCAGTTTCTGCGCTACTTCATCGAGGCGGTGCCTTACCTCATCCACATCGTGCTCACAGACAACGTCCTACGTAGCGAGGAAGGACGGCTGGCCAGGCAACAGGTCTCCGTCCGCGAGCATGCGCCCGCGGTATGTTTGTCGTCAACGTCGATCCAGGCAGCTCCTGCCGATCCGGATGCACTCTCGGCCTGAGCTGCCACAGGATCCAGCCGATGCACGCGGCACCGTGGTCCTCACCGTCCTCAACACGAGATGTCGATCCAGGCAGAAGACCCGAGCATTATCTACAGGGTCGTGGTTCTCACGCCCTCACGGCTCTGCTGAGAGGAGTTCTCCCACCTGGCACCGGCCCCTCGACGAAGGGCCGGTAGTCGGCACCGGTCTTGATGACGGCGTGCACCACGCGCGCCATCTTGGCGGTGATCGCGGTCAGCGCCTTACGCCGCAGGTCGGCATCGTGCCGGTCGCGGGCGATGTAGCGCTCGAACTTGTCGCGGAAGCCGTTCTCCCGCTGCCGGATGGCCACCTGCCCAGCCAAGCAGAGCCTACGCCGGAGCCGGGCGTTGCCGTACTTCGACAGCTTGGTCTGGCCGCGGAAGGTGCCGGATTGCTGGGTGGCCAGATCGAGGCCACAGAACTTCAGGAACTGGCGGTGATGGCCGAAGCGGCGCAGGTCGCCGGCCTCGGCCAGGATGGTCAGGGCGTTGATCGGGCCGATGCCGGGGATGCGGCGCAGCAGCTTGTAGTCGGCGCTGTCGGTCAAGAGGGCGTCGGCCGTGGCCTCGATGGCGTCGCGCTGCTGGATCAGCCCGCGCGCCTCGCCGATGACGAGCCGGAACATGCTCACCGCCGGAGCGTCAGGCGGCACCGGCAGGCCGATCGAGCTGCGGGCCGTCTCGTAGATGTCGCCGAGCAGTTGCGCCTTGGCGACCTTGCGCCCGACGACATCCCAGGCGGAAGCGATGAAGGCCTCCTTGCTCAGCGCGGTGATGCTGGCGGGCGTGGGGAAGCGATCGAGGAAGGCGAAGAACCAGTCCGAGCGGCCGTTGTGGCGGAAGCGGTCGACCTCCGGGAAGTACAGCGGCAGGAAGTGGGTCAGGATCCGATGCAGCACCTCGGTCTTGGCCCGCGAGGCGGCGTCGTGCGTCTTGGACAGTTCCTGCACGTCGTTGATGCCGGCGGCGAGTGGGTCGTGGTACACCTGCGAGGCGCCGATGCGGATCATGTGCAGCATGACCTGGGCGTCCTTCGGGTCGTTCTTGTCCCAGCCGTTGTGCAGGGCCTCGCGGGTGCGGGCGAGCCCTACGGACGAGATCAGGCGCACGGCAAAGCCGGCCTGCAGCAGGCGCCAGGCGATCGGGCGGTGATAGTTGCCGGTGGCCTCGAAGCCGCAAGTCACCGGCTGGCCGAGATCGGCCAGGAGCGCGATCAGGCGGTCGTGCTCGGCACGGGTGTTGAGCACGCTCAACCGGCGTCGTCGGCCGGACCCGGGCACCTCGATGAGGACCTCGTTGCGGGCCTTGGCGACGTCGATGGCTACGAGAACGCCGGCCGGCGGCGTAAGCTGTGGTCTGGTCATGGTCGATCCGTCTCTGGAATGAGGCTTCTAACACCGTCACTCTAGAGACCCGTTGATCGGCCATGACCGCCCAGGGCGACGCGCTGCGCTCAGCATGGCTTCGCGCGCCGCCCCAGAGCCGTCGAGCCATCTTCCCGATGTGCCACGGCTCCGCCTTCACGGCCGCCGAGACGCTGTCCTTCGCGGCAGCCCTAAACCTCGTGCCCTGCTTCACGCCGGTGCGCTCGCCCGAGAGCAACGGGGTGAGCGAGGCGTTCGTGAAGACGCTCAAGCGCGACAATGCCCGCGTCCAACCCCGGCCCGACGCCAACACGGTCCTGGCGCGGATCGGCGCCTGGATCACCGACTACAACGAACACCATCCCCATCGTGGGCTCGGCATGCGCTCGCCGCGCGAGCTCATCCGTGCTCAAATGCAACCAGCCCCGTGTCCGGTTTGATGGGGGCAACTCCATCAACTAAGGCGGCGGCCGCCAAGGCTGTCCGGGGCATTCGCGAGGCGGCGCAGGCGGCCGGGCGCGACCCCCACGACATCCAAACCTTCCTCGGCGCCACGCTGATCGTCGCGCCGACGGGCGCAGAGGCCCGGGACCTGCGCGACGAGTACCGCGGCTATCTCGACGCCGCCGGCCAGCTCGCCCTCGTCTCCGGCTGGACGGGGATCGATCTCGCCGCTCTTGGCCTGGACGATCCCCTGCCATTCGTCAAAACGAACGCGATTCAGTCGACGGTGAAGCATCTCGCCGGCGATGCCGCGCAGCCGACGCGGGTGCGCGACCTCCTAGATTTCACCCCCGCCGGGGCACGGGCCCCGGTGATCGTCGGCTCGCCCGTAGAGGTGGTGGACGAACTTCTCGCCTGGGTGGCTGAGACCGATGTCGACGGCTTCAACCTCGTGCGCACGGTGATGCCGGAGTCACTCGATGCGATCGTTGATCTCGTCGTCCCCGAATTGCAGAATCGAGGCGCCTTCAAGACCGCCTATGGCGAGGGCACGTTGCGCGAGAAGCTCTTCCCTGGCCGATCATCCCGGCTGAGCCGAACGCATACAGGGGCCGGTTATCGTGCGGGTGCATCGTAACGGAAGAGAAGGTGGCGAGCCTCCCGGCGCCTAACGCCCGTGCGTGCTAGGCTGCGTCGCGATCTTTGAGGACGGCGGAGGTGATGCCGGAGGCGGCACGACGCCTATGCCCGCCCTCCAGGCACAGCCGACAGGAGCGCCCGCGTATAGGCATGCTCGGGCGAGCGGAAGAGATCGCCCGTCGCCTTCAACTCGACTACTCGTCCCCGATGCATGACGGCGATGCGATCGCTAATCTGCGCCGCGACGCGGAGGTCGTGCGTGACAAACAGGATCGCGAGGCCCAGCTTATCCTGAAGCTCCTGCAGGAGGGCGAGGATCTTCGCCTGGACCGAGACGTCCAGCGCGGAGACTGGCTCGTCCGCGACCAGTATCTCCGGCCTCGAAGCCAGGGCCCGCGCGATCCCAATCCGCTGGCGCTGGCCTCCGGAGAATTCGTGCGGATACCGGTCCGCGACATCTCTCCTCAGGCCGACGAGCTCGAGCAGATCGCCGGCGTCCGACAGCGCTTCGCGCTTTGGCGTACCTTGGGCGATTGGACCGTCTGCGATGGTCCGGCCGATCGTGCGCCGTGGATCGAGCGAGGCGAACGGATCCTGAAACACCATCTGGATGCGCCGCCGTACCGGGCGGAAGCGCGATTGCGACAGGCTGTCGACTGACGTCCCGCCGATCCGGACCGAGCCGCCGTCGGGTTCGGTCAGTCGCACGAGACATCTGCCGACCGTGGACTTGCCCGAACCGGACTCCCCGACGAGGCCGAGGGTCTCGCCGCGTCGGATCTCGAAGGAGACCGCCTCCGCGGCCGTGACGTCCTCGCCCCCACTCAGCAGATGCCGCGAGCGATAGGTTTTGCGAAGTCCCGCGACGGCGATGGCCGGGATTCCGGGAGCTATGTACCGCGGAGCCGGCGGCTCGAGCGAGGGCACCGCCGCGAGCAGCTTCCGCGTGTAGTCGTGGGCGGGTGCAGCGAGCACGTCCGCCGCCCGGCCTGCCTCCACGAGCCTGCCGTGCTGCAGCACGGCGACCCGGTCGGCCACCTCCGCGACCACCCCGAAATCATGGGTGATGAAGAGAACCGCGGTGCCGTGACGCCTCCTCAAGGCGTCCAGCAGCTTCAGGATCTGCGCCTGGGTGGTCACGTCCAACGCGGTCGTCGGCTCGTCGGCGACGATCAGCTTCGGCTCGAGCGCCAGGGCCATGGCGATCATCACTCGCTGCCGCTGGCCGCCGGACAGCTGGTGCGGGTACCGCGAGGCAATGGCGGGCGGATCCGGCAATCCGACCTCCGCGAGCAGCTCCAACGTCCGCCGGCGGCGTCCCGGGGCGTCGTGGACGTCGTGGGCCTCGAACACCTCGGCGATCTGGTCTCCGATCCTCAGGACGGGGTTCAGGGACGTCATCGGCTCCTGGAAGATCATGCCGACGTCGCGGCCGCGCACCGCGCGCATGTCGCGGTCCGAGAGACTGACGAGTTCCCGACCGTCCAGGCGTATCGATCCGGATACCGGGCGCACGTTGGAGGGCAGCAGCCCGATCGCCGCCAGGGCGGTCATGGATTTCCCGGACCCGGATTCGCCCACGACGCAGAGCGTCTCTCCGCGCTCGATCGACAGCGACACGCCTTCGATCGCGTAGGGGCGATCGGCGCTCGGAGGCAGAGCGAGGCTGAGCTTCTCGATCTCGAGTATCGCCGGCATCCAGGATCCTGCGGGAAGACGCCCGTCGCGGGCAGTGCGGTCAATGCCGGAGCGGTCGTCCGGCGCGGAGCGTCAGGCGGCTTGCCCGCCGTCGTCGTCCGGGCGCACGATCCTGAACCGGGCGTCGCCGTCGCGTTCGATCTGCTCGACGAGACCGACCTCCCAGGACAGGTACCCGCGCATGTGCGCCTCCTGATCGGTCGTCCAGTCGTAGGGCTTGTACCAGACGTCCTCGCCGATCCCGATGACGCGGTCCTCCGACCCTTCCTCCAGCGGCAGCTTCGCGGCGATCCAGGCCGCCGTCCCACCGAGCAGGACCCTCGCCTCGCGCCCCCCGACCGCAAGGTCCTCCGCCGCGAAGGTCGCGAGCACCCCGTCCCGCGACGTTAGGACGATCGCGGCGTCGGTCGGCACTTTGCCGAGCAGATCGTGGAACCGGCGGCGGGTCGCGAACCATGCCCCGGGGATGTGGCGCTTTCGGAATTCCAGGCTGTTCTCGACGTCGATCACCACGACGTCGTTCCGGTCGACGAGATCGCGCAGCGTGTGGGGATCGGTCCAGGCCGGGTCCGAGCCTTGCCCGGATTGTACGCGCACTGGCTCCGGTCCGGTTTCGAGTTCTCCTGTTCCCAGGCCGTCGAGGACGTGGACTTCCGGCCATCCGAGCTGCACCAGCCAGGATGCCGTCATAGGGGCGCGGACGCCCTCCCGGTCGACGAGGACGATGCGGGCGTTCAAGGTACCGATGTACAAATCGGTCGACTGGACGAGCTGCCCGCCGGGTGCCGAGCGCGAGCCGGGGAGATGGCCGGAAGCGTATTCCTCCGGGCTGCGGACGTCGAGCACGAACAGGGAGCGCCGGCCGGCTTCGCTGCGGAAGCGCGCGAGATCGGCGTGGGTGATCGTACCGACGCCGGCCCGCGTCGCGAAGGCCCGTGCCTGAGCCTGGGACCGGGCGAGCGCTTCGGCCGAGGGCGGAGGCGCGGTCCGCGTTTCGCCATGGGCCAGAGGAAGGCCGGCGAGGTGCCAACCCATGGTGCCGTCCTTGAGCGCCACCACGCGGTTGCGGACGCCCGCGTTGATCAGCGACTGCGCGCCGATGATGGATCGGGTGCGGCCCGCGCAGCTGACGACGACCAGAGTGTCGGGAGAGCGAACGACCTCGTTCACGCGGTGCACCAGCTCGGCACCCGGGCAGTCCAGGCCGCCCGGAATGGACATGACCCTGAACTCCTCGATCGGGCGGCTGTCCAGGACGACGAGATCCGTCCCCTGCTCGCGCAGCGCCTGGATGTCCCGGGCTTCGAGCCTCGGCGTGCCGAGCTCGTGCTCGACGATCTCGCCGAAGGCCTTGCTGGGGACGTGGACGCCCGAGAACAGCTCGTAGCCCGCTTCCCGCCACGCCTCGATGCCGCCGCGCAGCACCGACACGTCTCGGTACCCCCATCCCGCGAGCTTCTCGGCCGCCCGGTGGACGAGGTCCTCGCGCTCGTCCGTCAGGACGATCCGGGCCGAGCGTCTCGGGACCAGCCGGTCGATGACCAGTTCGAGACGCGACAGCGGTGCCGATGCCGCGAAGAGGAGGTGCTTCTTGGCGAAGACCCCTTCGTCCCGCACGTCCAGAAGCGCGAGTTCCCGCCCGTCGCGGATGGCCGCCTTGACCTCCTGGGCGCCGAGACGCGGCACGGAGGCCACGGGCGCGACCCGGTCGTCGGACGCGTCCGGCCGTGCGTCGGAGGGGTGGATCCGTTCGTCCATGCGAAGCTCCCATTTCTTCGGAAGGCGTCGGGGCGACTGCGCCGCCACCGAGGCGGCGGGCCGCGATTCGTGGTCAGAGGCGCAGTCCGGCCTGCTTCAGCAGCGGCAGCACGGCGGCGCCGAAGAAGGCGAGGTCGGGCGCGAAGTCGAAGAAGGTGAGCTGCGCACCGTCGATCCCGGTCTCCCTGAGCGCGACGAGCTTCGCAACCACCTGCTCGGGCAATCCGATGATCTGCACGTTGCCGCCGAGCACCCGGTGGTCGGCTCGATGATTGGTCCAGGCGCGGCTGTCACCGGCCGCGTGGTGGGCGACGAAGTTCCGGACGGCGTCGGCGTCGGCATGAGCGAGGATGGCGGCGTGATAGTCCCGCGCCTCCTTCTCGGTCGGGCGACAGACGATCATCGGATTGATGATGGTCCGGATCTCTCGGCCGACCGCCCGCGCCCGGGCCTTCAGCGCACCGACGTGATCGGGCAGGGCCGCGATGGCCGCGTCGATGTCGGCACCGGCGGGACTGGTGACGAAGGCGAGGTCGGAATGGGCGGCCGCGTAGGCGAAGCCGGCCGGCGAACCGGTGGCGTTGACTAGGATGGGCCGGCCATATGCCGGCTTCGGCGTCACGTAGGCCTCGTCCAGCCGCCAGTAGCTGCCGTCGACCGTCACGTTCTCGGACGCGCCCCAGAGCCGTTCCAGCATGCTGACGAACTCGGCCGAGCGCGTGTAGCGCTCGTCGTGCTCGACCTGCGTCATGCCGAACATCCTCGGCTCGCGCGGCGCGTAGCCGGTCACGACATTGAGGCCGAACCGCCCCTGCGAGATGTGGTCGAGGCTGGCGGCGAACTTCGCCAAGTGCAGCGGGTGCCAAGGGCCGTACAGGATGTGGATCGTTGAGATCAGGAGGATCCTGGAGGTGACCGAGCTGAGCGCGGCCACCGTGACGAAGGGGTCGAGCGTGGTCTCGCGATAGCGCAGCTCGCCGCCGTACCCGCCCTTGCCGATCCACTGGGCGAGCCCGAACACGAGGTCGAAGCCGAGTTCCTCCGCCTGCCGCGTTAGCGCGAGGTTGTACTCGAAGCTCCAGTCGGTCGTGCGCGGCAGCGTCGAGGGCGACCATCCCCCGTTCTGGATGGGCAGGAAGAGCCCGAGCAGGAAGGGCTGCCTCAGAACCCGAGCCAGCGGGCTATCGGGGAAGTCCGCCGGCGACCGTACGCGGAGGCCGGTGTCGGGGCGCCCCTCGTCCGGATCGGTATGGAGCGTGACGACGCCCATGGACACTTTCCTTCGGGTGGCGCGGACCGGGGGCCCCGCCTTCAGCCGTTCCCGGCACGCGGATTGAGGACGTCGTTGAGACCGTCGGCGAGGAGGTTCAGCGAAAGCACGACGGCCGTGATCGCGAGGCCCGGAAGCGCGGTCATGTACCAGGCCGTCCGCATGGCCTCGCGCCCGGCGCCGATCATGCTTCCCCAGGAGATCTCGTTTGGATCCCCGAGCCCGAGAAAAGCCAGCGCCGCCTCGGTCAGGATGGCGGAGGCCACCAGGATGGAGCCGGTCACGACGATCTGGGGCAACGCGTTCGGCAGGATGTGGCCGGTCACGATGCGCAGATGACCTTCGCCGACCGACACTGCGGCCTGGACGAACTCGCTGTCCCGGAGGCGCAGCGTCTCGGCTCTGACGATCCGAGCGATCTGCGGCCAGGATGCGATCCCGATGCCGCAGGCGATCGAGCCGACGCTCGGCGACAGAACCGTCACGACGACCACCGCGAGGATCAGGGGCGGCATGGTCTGGAAGACTTCGGTGAGCCGGGAGATCAGACCGTCAGTCCAGCCCCCGAAGTAGCCGGCCAGCACGCCCAGCGACACGCCGAGGATCGTGGACAATGCGGCAGCCGCGAACCCGACCGTGAGCGAGACGCGGGCGGCGTAGACCAGCCCAACGAGTATGTCCCGACCGAGCATGTCCGTGCCGAGCGGGTGGAGCCTGTCGGTGAACGGCCACGTGTAAGGGCGCCCGACCATGTCGAGCGGGTCGGCGTCGAAGATCGCTCCCGCAAAGACCGCTGCCAGTGCCGCGGCGATCAGCACCGCGCCGCCGAATGCGGCCGACCGGTTGCGGAGGAGGCGTCGGAGGAAACTGGACGACGGCCGCCGGGCGCGTTTGCGACCGGACAGGAGGGTCGCGACCCGCGTGGCCTTGGTAAGCGGAACCACGGTCATCGGACCTCGATCCTCGGATCGAGCACCGAGTAGAGCAGGTCGGTACAGAGATTGGAGACGACGACGAGGCAGGACGAGAACAGCAGCACGCCCAGGAGCAGGTTGAGGTCCCTCTGGAATACGGCGTCGAAGGCGAGCCGCCCCATCCCGGGCCATGCGAACACGGTCTCAATTACCACCGATCCGGACAGGAGCGTGCCGAACTGGAGCCCGGTCATCGTCACGATCGGCAGGAGCGCGTTCCGCAGGACGTGACGCGACATGACCTTGCGGGGAGCGAGCCCCTTCGCGCGTGCGGTCCGGACGAAGTCGAGCTCGCGCACCTCCAGCACCGCCGAGCGGGTCATTCGTGCGTAGATCGTGACGTAGAAGACCGCGAGGCTGAAGACCGGCAGCACCAGATGCCGCGCGACATCGAGCAGATACGGCAGCCCGGTCCGGCCCCCCTCGACGTCGGTCATGCCGCCGGCCGGAAGCCAGCGGAGATGGACCGAGAACAGGACGATCAGCATCAGGCCGATCCAGAACAGCGGTGTCGCGAAGCCGACCGTCGAGATCGCGGAGATCAGGGCGTCCGGCCAGCGCCCGCGCCACCGTGCGCCGATCGTGCCGAGCGCCACGCCCCCGACGAGGGCCACGGCGAGGCTCGAGAGCATCAGCAGCGCCGTGTTCGGAAGGCGTGAGAGTATGAGGTCAAGTACGGTCGTCGAGTTCCGGAAGGAGTAGCCCAGATTCAAATGTGCGAGCCGCGACAGGTAGTGGAGGAACTGCGTCCAGACCGGCTGATCGAGGCCGTAGAGCTGGCGCAGCATCGCCATGTATTCCGGCGTCGCGGCCCCGGCCTCGCCAGCCATGGTGTCGACGAGATCGCCCGGCGCCAACCGGAGGAAGAAGAAGTTGAGGACGGCGATCGCGATCACCGTCGGCACGGCCTGCAGGCACCGCAGTCCGAGATAGCGGAGGGCGCGGCTCGAGCCGGCGACGGGAAGCGGCTTCCTCACGGTCAAGCGCTCGTAGAGACGGTCTTGAACGACTGGTAGCCGCCGAACGGCGCGAAACTGATGCCATCGAGATTCTTCGCGTACACGCGGAAGAACTTGAGTTCGAGCAGGTTGATCGACGGCAACTTCTCCTGTGCGACGGACTGGAAGCGGCGGATGAGTGCGTTCCGCTCCGCGGGATCGCCTGCGACCTGGATCGCCTCGATCACCCGGTCGAGATCGGGATCGGCGACCTGGGAGGCGTTGGACGAGGGCGTGCCCTTCTTGATCGCTTGGCTCCAGTACCTCCGCTGCACGCCGATCTGCGGATCCGGGTAGGCCGAGTACCAAGCGGAGTGCGTGTCGAAGTCGTAGTCGGTGAAGATCACGCGCAGGTAGGTTGGCAGGTCGAAGGTCCTGACCCGCAGCTCGACGCCTATCCGTTTCAGCGCCTGCCGGTAGAATTCCGCGGCCCGTATGTAGTCGTCGCCGTAGGCGCATGGGATGTGGTCGATGCGCAGACGCACGCCGCCCGGTCCGCGCTTGAGACCCGCTTCGTCGAGAAGTGCTTCGGCTTTCTTCGGATCGAACGCGTACTGCGGCGTATCGGGGTTGTAGAAGGCCTTCTGGTAGTTTGGGATCGGGCCGGTCGCCGGCTCGGCCAGCCCGTACCAGATCGTCCGGGCGAGCGCCGTGCGGTCGATGGCGTGCGCGAACGCCTGTCGGACCCGGATGTCGTCGAACGGCTTCCGGCGCATGTTGAAGTCGAAGAAGTACATCGGGGCGGAGCCCTCAAAGCCGCGAGTCTCGACGGTCAGGTCGGCCGATCCGCGCAGCCGCTCGGTGTCGGCGAGGGACACCGGGTTCATAGCCCCGTACTGCGCCTCGCCGGCTTCCAGGGTCGCGGTGCGGGAGCCGGCGTCCCGGATGGTGCGGAAGACGATGCGGTCCAGGAGCGGGCGCCCCTTGTCCCAGTAGTTCGGGTTGCGCTCGAGCACGATCCTGTCGCCGCGGACCCATTCCTTGAAGACGAACGCGCCCGTCCCGATCGGCTTGGCGGTCCAGGGATTGGCGATCGGGTTCGTGCCTTCGTAGAGGTGGCGAGGCAGGATCTGAGTCTCGGTTCCCTCGAGCGCCGCCCAGACCACCGGGGATGGGCGCGAGAAGCGGAAGACGGACGTGTGCGGATCCGGCGTCTCGACCGCCGTGAGGTTCGCGAAGACGGCGTTACCGCGCGGATGCGTCTTCTTGGTGACCTCCATCAGCGAGTACTGGACGTCGGCCGACGTGAACGGCCTTCCGTCGTGCCACGAGACGTCCTTCCGCAGGCGGAAGGTGATCGACAGGCCGTCCGGCGACGTCTCCCAGCTTTCTGCGAGCTGCGGGCGCGGAGCGAAGGCCTCGTCGAGAACGACGAGCCCGTCGAAGATGTTGGAGGACACGGCTACGGCGGGTGCCGAGATCGATATGCCGGCGACCAGACCCGCCGGCTCAGGATCGAGCACGACGACGAGCGTGCCGCCCGGCTTCGCGACGTCGCCCGCGTGTGCGCCTCGGGACAGAGTGGCCGCGGCCAATCCCGCGGTTCCGGCGGCCAGGACCGAGCGCCTGGTCGAAAGCCATGCGGAAGGACGATGCATCGCGTGCCTCTCAGAAGAAGCCGGAGCGCGGCAATGCGATGCCGTTGACCAGATGGTCTCCGATCACGCGGGCCTTGAGCGCCTTCGGGTTGTGGGATGCGAGCGTGCGGACGTTGCGCCAGTGCCGGTCGAGGTTTTTCGTCCTCTGCGTCGCCGAGGCGCCCCCGACATCGAAGAGCCGCGAACCGGCGCGCAGCGCGAGGTCGTCGACCACGACCTTTGCCTGGGCCGCCGCGAGAGAGGCGCGCTCGGCCAGATCGCCTTCGTCGTCCCCGGCGACTCTGACGGCATCGACGCGGTCCAGGGCATCCGCGGCGGCGAGGACGATCGCCTCCGCAGCGAAGGCCGAGCTGGCCAACTCCCCGATCGCGTTCTGCAGAAGCGGGTCATCCGGCGGCTTGTCAGGGGAGTAGTAGAACGGGCGGGTTCGGCCGGAAACCATCGCGATGGCGTCCCGCAGGATGCTGCGCAGGATACCGGCCTCTATGCTGGTCAGATATAGCTGCGGAAGGGTGGCCGAATAAGCGACGCCGAATCCGGCGCCGGCGCCATCGACGACGATCTCGTCGGCATCCACCCGCACGTTGGTCAGGATCGTGGTGCCGCTGCCGGTCAAGCGTTGCCCGGTGCCGTCCCAGTCGTCGAGCCGCTCCACGCCGGAGCGGTCGGTCGGGATGATGGCGGAGGCGAGGCTGCCATCAGGCATCGAGGCTCTCACTTGAACCAGATCCGCATAGAGCGTGCCGGTGCTGTAGTACTTGCGCCCATTCAATCGGTAGGCGGTGCCATCGCGGGTCAGTGTCGTGGACATAGGCGCACCGCCGATGGTGGCGCTGTCGAGTTCCGTATTGGCGAGTCCGACAACCGCGCCATCAACGACCAAGCGCTGCCATCGGCGCTCCTGCTCGGTGCGTGGTCGGCGTGCGAAACGTTCGACAAAAGTGAAGTGGTTCCGGAATATGTGGGCCACGTTCGGGTCCGCGTCGCCCAGGGCGATGACCGACGCCAGCAATTGTCGGAAGGTCGCGCCGCGCCCACCGGCGTCTCCCCCGATCCGCATAGCTCCGAATCGGACCGCACGCAGTAGATCAAGCTGCTCAAGAGGATGGGTACGCTCAAGCTCCCGCAGCGATGCATGTCGTCCGACCTCGAGAAAGACCTGCTCTAGGTCGACGAGATGATCACCTTCTGCATCGGGGGTGAGCGGTCGCTCGATCTGTAACTTCAATGGGATCATGTGCTGAGTGGATCGCGGCGCAACAGAACGCGCGGTAGAATTTCTTTGCTGCCTTTGGAACTGTTGAATGATTTATTTCTCAAAAATGATCTTCGGGCGCCCCGTTGTCGAGAGAAAACCATTCTTAAGATATGATGCGTGATAGGCTAGTCAACTACTGATTGGCAGATTCAGCGTTGATCATGCCTCTTTAACACTGACACTGACACTGACGCCGGAAGCCGAGACGTGGCCGCGCGATACGCGCATCCGCCTAATAGTCCGCGCTCGGCCGTGACCTGAACCGCCCGTACCAGGCGTCCAGCCGCGGATGCCACTCTCCGAAGGGGAGGTCGAACCGCTCGCGTGCCGTCTGGAAGATCGGGAAGGCGGTGGAGTCGGCAACGGTCGGTGCGTCGCCGGCTAGGAAGTCATGCCGGCCGATCTCCGCTTCCAGGATGTCCAGCAACTCCGTCACGTAGCGATACGACCGGTCCGCGGTCTCCTGCGAGGGAGACGGCTCCTTGGCCGGGAACGCTTCGGTACGGTTCCAGAGCCAGAGCTGTCCTCGCGCGACGAGATCGCTGCCGAGCCGTTCCAAGGCGCGGACCCGGGCGCGCGACACCGGATCGGTGCCGATCATCGGCCGCTCGGGATGAAGCTCCTCCAGGCACTCCACGATGGCGGCGGAATCCGTGATCGCGGGACCGCCATCGGTCACCAGGGTCGGAGCCCGGCCGGACGGGTCGATGGCGAGGTAGCCCGGGGAGCGATGCTCGCCGTTCGCGTAATCGAGTTCGTACCGCGGGACGTCGATCTCCTTCTCCGTGAGGTAGATGATGACGCGTCGCGGGTTCGTGCCCTTGTGGAACTGGTACAGCAGCATCGGTCCGACCGTCTCGCGCCTCGATGGTTACCCATGTATACCGCTGCTGTTTTCGCGGAAGACGGCACGGTGATGTGCCTGGGGCACACGGAGGGTACCCATGGCCAAGATGCTGCACGGCCGCCTCTACGAGGAGACGGCGCTGGGACCGCGCCCAAAGCCCTGCGCACCGCACGACGTGCTGTCGCGGATGGGCGACAAGTGGACCATCCTCACGCTGTTGCTGCTGTCCATCGTCCCCGGCCATCGGCTACGATTCTCGCAGCTCAGGAACGGCATCGAGGGCATCACGCAGCGCATGCTGACGGTGACGGTGCGGAACCTGGAGAGGGATGGCTTCTCGTACGCCACTACTTCCCCGAGGTCCCGCCGCGCGTCGAGTACGAGCTGACGCCCATGGGCGCGAGCCTGCTGCCGGCCTTGGAGGGCTTCACGGGGGGGATCCGAGAGCACTGGCACCTGATCGAGGGTGCCCGCCGCATCTTCGACGAGGCGCAAGCAGCGGACGGCCGGCCGAGTTAGTCCCGCGGCGGATACCTGGCGCGAGGGACCGGACGCCGCCCTGGGCCTCATGCGCCGATGTAGGCTGCCAGCTCGTCTGGCGTGCCCTGTGGGAACGCGTGCCTCAGGTGATCGAGGAACGCCGACACGCGGGCGCTGAGCAGCCGGCGGGAGGGATAGAGCGTCCAGAGAGCGATGTCGGGACCTTCGACGTCGCCCCAGCAGACCAGGGTGCCTGCGGCGAGATCGTGGCTGACGAGCGAGACGGGAAGCGAGGCGGCCCCGGCCCCGGCCCGGACCGCATCCCGGACCATGACGACCGACGACAGTCGGAGGACCGGCTCGAAGGCGATGCGCGCGCGTCCACCGTGCGTCCGGACCGGCCAGGTATCGCCGCCTCCGGTACCGCGCACCACGGCCGGCACAGCATCGTTGCCCGCGGGGCGGGCCAATCCCGGCCTCGCTACCACGACGAACCGATCGTGCAGGAAGATGCGGCCGACCAAGCTCTCGTCGTTCTGCGGGTTGACCCGGATGACGAGGTCGTAGCCCTCCTCGACCATGTCGACGGCGCGGTCCTCCGTCGTCACCTCCAGCCGGACTTGGGGGTGCTTCGCCGCGAACTCGGCCGCGAGCTTCCCCATCGCCACCTGCGCGAACAGGAGCGGCGCGCTGATCCGTAGGCGTCCACGTGGCACGCCACCCCCCGAGGCGATGGCCGTGGCGGTCTCGTCGAGTTCGCTCAGGAGCGCATGGGTCCGTTCGTGGAGGGCGCGTCCCTCCTCGGTGAGCTTGATCGAGCGCCCACCGCGCTCGAACAGGCGTAGCTCCAAGGTCGCCTCCAGCTCTGCCACGCGCCGCGACAGAGTCGCCTTCGGGCGGCCGGCGGCCCGCGCGGCCTTCCCGAAGCCACCGTGGCGGGCGACGAGGCTGAAATCGGCGAGGGCAAGCAAATCCATACGCTCCACCAGCGAGACGGTCTGTCCAGATATAACAGCTATCGACGCTAAGGTGGATCTCTCATCTTCGGGTCAGCCAAACGGCTCAACCCGAAGGAACGACCCCATGACCATCCTCGTCACCGGCGCCACCGGCCGCGTCGGCCGCAACGTTGTTCAGCAACTCACCCAGCGCGGTATGAGCGTCCGCGTGCTGACCCGCGATCCCGCCAAGGCCGATTTCGGTTCCGGCGTCGAGGTCGTGAAGGGCGACCTCCTCGACATCGACGCACTGCGCACCGCCTTCTCCGGCATCCGCACGCTGTTCCTGCTGAATGCCGTGACGGGTGACGAGTTCACCCAGGCGATCATCACCCTGAACGTCGCGCGCGCCGCGGGCGTCGAGCGGGTCGTCTACCTGTCGGTGTTCGACGCCGACCGCGCCGTCAACGTCCCGCACTTCGCGATAAAGTACGGCGCCGAGCGCATGCTGGAGACGATGGGTTTCAGCGCAACAATCCTGCGCCCAAGCTACTTCATCGACAATGAGGTCATGATCAAGGACGTGATCCTGAACCACGCGGTCTACCCGATGCCGATCGGATCCAAGGGCGTCGCCATGGTCGATGCACGCGACATCGCCGAGGTCGCCGCGATCGAGTTGATCCGCCGCGACCAGGCGCCGGGCAAGCTGCCGATCGAGACCATCAACCTCGTCGGTCCCGACACGCTCACTGGCGCGGACGCGGCGGCGATCTGGACGGAGCTGCTGGGCCGCCCGGTCGCCTATGGCGGCGACGATCCGAGCGGGTTCGAGGCGAGCATGGCGACGTTCATGCCGAAGTGGATGGCCTACGAGATGCGCGTGATGGCCGAGCGTTACGTCAGCGACGGCATGGTCCCGGCCGAGGGTGATCGCGAGCGTCTTACCGCGCTCCTGGGCCGCCCGTTGCACGCCTACCGAGACTTCGCGGCCGCTCTTGCAGCATAGCAAGTGGCGAACGATCGAGCGGGTGCCCCGAGGAATTCCAGCGCGTGCCCGCTCCGCCGATATCACCGACCTGGGACGCATCTCCGTCTCCCCTGACGCCGCCGGGATTTGTCGGTCGACCATCCCCTTGCGAACGCGCCGAAAGGGCCGGATGGCAGCCTTCGACGGTAGGCAGGGCCGTTCAAGCGATCACCGGACCGAGCCAATCTGCCGCCGTCCACGCAAAGTGAGCAAGAGCCGATCTTTAGGGGCAACAACATGTTGCGCCAGCGCGCCCTCACCGCGATCTGACCTGGCGTTCCGCGCCACACGAAGTGCGGAAGAACCAGACTTCGGCGCCCGTTGACAATCCTGGACGCTTTCTCAAAGCCGGACTTCAGCGCCCGGCGACCCTTCACCGGCCGGCATTCGGAAGTCGGCCACAGCTCACTTTGAGATCTCCGCCGGAGCCGCACCCGATGTCCGCCCATCACCAACCGAGCCTCGAAGCGGACGAGTCGCGATAGGCCAACGGATGTCATTGTTGTTGGCGCGTTCGTTTCGCTGTCAAGCACTTGCCCGCTCTATGAGCTCGTAACCGAGGTCAAGCCTGCTGATGTCGCGGGAGCGGTTGCGCAGTTGCTTCATCAGCATGTCCGCTGCTTGATGACCGATCTGATAGCGGGGAAAGCGCAGCGTTGTCAGCGGTGGGGAGACGGCCTCCTGCAGTTCATTGTCATCCGAGCCGACGATCGCGATCCTGTTCGGGACGTCCAAGCCACGGCGGTTCGCTTCGAGCAAGGCACCGGTCGCCAGCACATCGCCGGACAGGAAGACCGCATCGACGGCGGGCACGCGCTCGATCAAGGTTGCGAGCGCGTGCCCGCCGCTCCGCAGTCCGGGCGGGCTTTCGAGCAGCAGCTCGCGATCGGGGACCAATCCACGCCGTTCATGGGCGGCTAGGAATCCGGCCCGTCTCTCGGCGGCGCGATCATTGTCGCGAATGGGCAGGCTGACGAATCCGATGTTCTTGTACCCGCGGGCGATCAGGTACTCCGTCATCGCGCAGGCTGCATCGAAATTCGAGAAGCCGACTGTCATGTCGAGAGGTCTCTCGGTCAGGTTCCCCGTCTCGACGCAGGGGATGCCTGCATCCTCGAGCATCGTGCGACTGCGCGTCGTGTGCTGCGTGTTGTGCAGCACGATCCCGCAGATGCGCTGGGCCAGGAAGGCCCGGATGGCGGCCTCCTCACCGGCCAACGCGTAGCCGCTATCGGCGATCATCAGGGGATGGAGTGCGCCGAGAGCGTCCGATACGCCTTGGATCGTCTCCGCGAAGAGCGAGTTGCGAAGGCTCGGCACGATCAGGCCGACGACGTTCGTCCTTCGCGAAGCGAGGCTGCCGGCGATCCGGTTGGGAACGTATCCGGTGGCATCGATCGCCGCCTCAATACGGAGTCTGGTCTCTGTATTCACGGAAGTCGGATCGCGCAGTGCCCGCGAGACCGTCATCGCTGAAACTGCAGCCAGGGCGGCCACATCCTCCATGCGAGGCTCAGGCTTCCCCTGCCTGGGATTCTGCTTCCGGCGCGGTCTCGCCGTTAGGTCTGCCATCTGAGTCGCCCGGCCGTGTCTGTAACCTAGTTGATCCCGTACTCTGCCGCATAGCCCGTCCGCATGGATTGCGGAACGCCGCAATCGCGTTTATGTTTGCGCTAACATCGAGAGTTCGGGTTTGGGATCTGAGCCCGGTCAAGCGCGCTTCGAACCGCCCGCCCGATGCAACCCAGAGGCTCCGCTTTGTCCCGCTCATCCCGCTTCCGCGAACTTCTCAAGTCGCCGCCGTTCGTCTGCATGGGCGCGCACGACGCCGTCACGGCCAAGCTGGCCGAGCAGGTCGGCGCGCCCGCGATCTACGTGAGCGGCTTCGCGGCCTCCGCCATCGTCGCGGGCGCCCCCGATATGGGTTTGCTGACGCAGACCGAGATGTTCGACCATATCCGCCGCATCTGCAGGGTCACCAGCGTCCCCGTCTTCGCGGATGCGGATACGGGGTATGGCGGCGTGCTCGACGCGCAGCGCACGATCAGACTGTGGGAAGAGGCGGGCGCTTCGGTGCTGCATCTGGAGGATCAAGCGGTCCCCAAGAAGTGCGGGCACTTCTCGGGCAAGCAGCTCGTCAGCGCCGAGGAGATGCAGCAGAAGCTGCGCGCCATGCTGGAGGCTCGGAGCGATCCGGACTTCTTCATCGTCGCGCGCACGGATTCTCTCGCCGTGACCGGCTTCGACGATGCGGTCGCCCGCCTCACCAGCTACGCCGAGGTCGGCGCGGACGGACTGTATTGCGACGCGATGGAGAGCGTCGAACAGATGCGGGAGATCAGTCGCCGCCTGCGTCCGCTCGGCAAGCCGCTCCTGTTCAACATGGCGAGATCCGGCAAAAGCCCTTACCTGTCGCTGAAAGAGGTCGAAGAGTGCGGCTTCGACTACGCGCTCTGCCCGATCGAGCCGATGTTCGCGATGCACAAGGCTGTCAAAACCATGATGGAGCGGTTCATGGAGGCGGGGTGCTCGACGAACGCGGTGGCGGACCTGATGACCCCTTTCGACGAGTTCAACGAATTCGTCGGTATGTCCGATCTCATCGCGCAGGAGCGGCGCTACGCCTCCTGACGCGAGGGGGGTCGGAAGGGGTGTGACTTGGACCGGCGGGATCTTCCGTCGAACGAAGGGCGCAGCGGCGATGCGACGGATCGAAGTCGAGACGTGTGGTCGGGTCGCGATCCTGACGCTGAGTCGACCCGATGCCGGGAACAGGATCACGCTGGATATGGCGGACGAGTTGACCGCCGCCCTGAACGCCGCTCGCAGCGACAAAGCGATCAGCGGATGCGTCCTGACGGGGAGCGGCTCCGTCTTCTGTCTCGGCGGCGACTACCGGGGCGCCGGGCCGACCGCTGCCGGACGGATGGAGTTCGGGCGAGCCCATATCGATCTCTTCGGCGCGATGGCCGGTCTCGGCAAGCCGCTGATCGCTGCGCTCAATGGCCATGCGCATGCGGGCGGATTCGCACTCGCCCTCGCCTGCGACATGGTTTTCGCCACGCGCGACGCGACGCTTGGCCTGCCGGAACTGGCGCACGGCCTTTTTCCCTTCCTGGCGCTCGCCGTCGTGCGCGACGCCTTGCCCAAAGCGGTTCTGTTCGAGATCGCTTACGAAGCGAGATTGATGAATGCGGAAGAAGCACATGCGCGCAGCCTGGTGAATGCCGTGCTGCCTGCGACCGAGGTGCTACCCCGGGCCGTCGAGACCGTGGAACGTGCGACCTCCGGACATCCCGACGTGCTGGCTCTCGGTCGCGACCTCTACTACGCGACGCGCGGGGTTGCGCCGGCCGAGGCGCTTACCATGGCGCGGTTCGCGCTCGGGGCCGCACTCGCCGCAAGCGACCCATAGATCTGCAGACCAACGCCATAGCTTCAATAATAAAGATCTCAAGAAACCGGCCAGGTTCGATCAAGACGCGAAAATCCAGGGAGGTCATCAATGCTAGCGCTACCGCGGAAAGCCGTAAGCCGTCGTGCCCTGCTGGCCGGTGGCTTGGTGATGGGGATGCCGTCGATCGTGAGGGCAGGGCCGGAATTCGATTTCAAGTTCGCGACGGGTCAGGACCCAAGCCATCCGAACAACGTCCATCTGCGCGCCGCCCTCGATCGCGTCCGTGAACGGACGAATGGTCGCCTCAGCATTCGCTTGTTTCCAGCCAACCAGCTCGGCACCGAAACCGATGTCTTGTCGCAGGTGCGGAACGGAAGCATCGAGTTTTTGCTACTCTCAGCATCGATATTGGCGACCTTCGTACCCGTTGCGGGCATCGCCAACACAGCGTACGCATTTCCGGATTACGATGCCGTTTGGCGGGCGATGGATGGGGGTCTGGGTCAGCACACCCGGGCATTGATCGAGAAGGTCGGCGTCATCGCGCCGGGGCGGATCTGGGACAACGGCTTCCGCCAGATCACCTCATCCGGACGGGAGGTCCGCGCTCCGAAGGATCTGTCCGGCTTCAAGATCCGGGTCCCGCCGGCACCGATGCTCACGTCGTTCTTCGCTGCGATCGGAGCGTCACCGACGCCCATGAACTTCGCCGAGGTCTATACCTCGTTGCAGACCGGAGTCATCGACGGTCAGGAGAACGCACTCTCGCTCATCGCGACGACCCGACTCTACGAGGTTCAAAAATTCTGCTCGCTGACCGGTCACAGCTGGGACGGCTACTGGCCTTTGGCCAACCGCAAGGCTTGGTCGCGCATGCCGGAGGATATCAGGTCCGTCCTGACCAGCGAACTCGACCGATCCGTGGTCGATCAGCGCAAGGATGTCGCCGAGCGCGATCGTTCATTGCGAACCGAACTGGCCAACAAGGGCCTCGCATTCATCGACATTGAGAAATCTGACTTCCAGCGGGCACTCGCAAGTACGTCATATTATCAGACATGGAAGCAGAAATATGGTGACAACGCTTGGTCGTTGCTGGAGGAGGCATGCGGGAAGCTGACCTAAAGCGAGGTTCGTCGCGACAGGCGCCCGCGAGTAGGTAACGTGCCCATTTCGCGCGCGACGGGGCCGGTGCCTGCCTCACGCACCGACCCCGCTTGTTGGCCTTGATCGGTGCGTAGCCCGAACAGCGGATAGTCAGGACAAGACCACGCGGCCAGGTATCGGTGCAGCCTAAATGGAGGCCGGTTCGGGATACCGAACTCAGCGCGCCCTGAAGAGGGCAAGACGTGCGCTTAGCCGACGATAAACACGGAAGATCGTTCGGCCCCGACGATCTGGGGAGTGACATGATGTGCGACATGCGTACGGCCGCCACAACCTGCCAGCGTTCGGCGGCACAGCCCAGTTCTGCGTTCCTCCACGGGCCGGACGGGCAGTCGCTGAACGACCTCGCTAAGAACCCGTCCGATAAGGGTCTGAGGCGGGGTTGAGTAGCCGGGATGGCGATGGTTCCAGGCGGGTGCTGAAGCCTGACCTGGACCTGCCATGTGGACCCCGACCACCCGGCGGCAGCATAGCCGCGCGGGCCTTCGCTATGAAACTGACCTGACCGATGCCGAGTGGGCGGTGATCAAGCCGCTGATGCCGAGGCCTGAGCCGCGCGGGCGGCCTCCGGTCTGGACGACGCGGGAGATCCTAAACGCGATCTTCTACGTTCTGCGCGGCGGTATCGCATGGCGGCTGATCCCCAAGGATCTGCCGCCGCGTTCGACCACGTTCGGCTACTTCAGCCGCTGGCGCGACACAGGGCTGTTCGGCCGGATCAACCACCACCTCGTCATGGCTGATCGCGAGCGTGTCGGACGAGAAGCTTCGCCGTCCGCCGCAGTGCTCGACAGCCAGACCGTCAAAACAATGGAGAGCGGCGGGCCGCGCGGCTACGACGCCGGCAAGAAGGTCAAAGGCCGCAAACGCCAAGCGTTGGTCGACACGGACGGGCGTGCGCTCGTCCTCGATCCGCAGCCTGCCGACGTACAGGACCGGGACGGAGCCGTTCCGGTGCTGCGCCTGTCGCGCCGAAGCTTCCCGTTCATTACCAAGGCCTTCGCCGACGCCGGCTATGCCGGCGACAAGCCAGCGAGCGCGACGATCATCGCCGTCGAGATCGTGCGCAAGCCGCCGGATCAGGTCGGCTTTGCCGTGCATCCACGCCGGTGGGTCGTTGAACGGTTCTTCGCCTGGATCAGCCGCAACCGACGCCTCTGGAAGGATCCGGAAGCGACCCTCGCCTCCGCCAAAGCCTTCCTCTACGCCGCAGCCGTCATGATCCTCGTCAGACGCCTCGCCCGATCAACCTGACTTCTCGGACGGACTCTAAGCTCGCTTGAGGGACGATCACCATACAGTTTGACATAGCGGCCGTCGAGACGACGGCGGGGGTTGCGTTGACCGGCCCGCCCCTGCGCGCTCGGGGCTGGCTGCGCCGGCTCGACGCCGGCCTGGGCCACCTCGTGGAGATCCCCGCGGCGCTGCTGGTGCTGGCCGAGATCGGCGTGCTGCTCGGCGGCGTCGTCAGCCGCTACGTCTTCCGCGAGCCCCTCGTCTGGTCGGACGAACTGGCCTCGATCCTGTTCCTGTGGCTCGCCATGCTGGGCGCCGTGGTCGCCTTCCGGCGCGCCGAGCACATGCGCATGACCGCCTTCGTGGCCATGAGCGGCCCGCGCCTGCGCGCCTTCCTGGAGACGGTCGCCGTGGTGGCCGGCCTCATCTTCGTCGCCCTGCTGCTGGAGCCGGCCTTCGAGTTCGCCAGCGAGGAGACCTTCGTCCAGACGCCGGCGCTGGAACTGAACAACGCGTGGCGCGCGGCCGCCCTGCCTGTCGGCCTCGGACTCATGCTGATCGTCGCGGTGATCCGGCTCTTGGAGACCGCCGACTGGAAGCTCACCGCGGGCGCGCTCGCGCTGGGCGTCGGAATCGCGGCAGGCCTCGTGGCGCTCCAGCCCTGGCTGATGAACCTCGGCAACCTCAACCTGCCGCTGTTCTTCGTCGTCGGCGTTGGCACGCTGGTGTTCTCCGGAGTGTCGATCGCCTTCGCGTTCGGCCTGTCGACCTTCGCCTACATCACGCTGACCACCGACGCGCCCTCCATGGTGGTGGTCGGGTGCATGGACGAGGGCATGAGCCACCTGATCCTGCTCGCTGTGCCGCTGTTCGTCTTCCTCGGCCTGCTCATCGAGATGACCGGCATGGCCAAGGCCATGGTGGGCTTCCTGGCCTCGCTGCTCGGTCACGTGCGCGGCGGCCTGCACTACGTGCTGGTCGGCGCGATGTACCTCGTCTCGGGCATCTCCGGCTCCAAGGCCGCCGACATGGCCGCGGTCGCGCCCGTGCTGTTCCCCGAGATGAAGGCGCGCGGCGCCAAGGAGGGCGACCTCGTGGCGCTGCTCGCCACCACCGGCGCCCAGACCGAGACGATCCCGCCCTCGATCGTGCTGATCACCATCGGCTCGGTGACCGGCGTGTCGATCACCGCCCTGTTCACCGGCGGCCTGCTGCCCGGCCTCGTGCTCGCCGCCACCCTGTGCGCGCTGGTCTGGTGGCGCTACCGCGGCGAGGATCTCAGCCACGTCGCCCGACCGTCGGGGCGCATCATCGGCAAATCGTTCCTCATCGCGATCCCGGCACTGGCGCTGCCCTTCGTGATCCGCTTCGCCGTTGTCGAGTGCATCGCCACGGCCACCGAGGTCTCCACCATCGGCATCGTCTACGCGGTGCTGGCGGGCCTGCTGGTCTACCGGCAGTTCGACTGGAGGCGCGTCTACCCGATGCTGGTGACGACTGCTGCCCTGTCGGGGGCGATCCTGCTGATCATCGGCGCGGCCACCGGCATGGCCTGGGCGCTGACCCAGTCGGGCTTCTCGCAGACGCTGGCCGAGGTGATGAAGGGCCTGCCCGGCGGCGCGCTCGGCTTCCTGTTCGTCTCGGCCGCCGCCTTCATCATCCTGGGCTCGGTGCTGGAGGGCATCCCGGCGATCGTGCTGTTCGGGCCGCTGCTGTTCCCGATCGCGCGGGCGGTGGGCGTGCACGAGGTCCATTATGCGATGGTGGTGATCCTCGCGATGGGCATCGGTCTCTTCGCGCCGCCCTTCGGCGTCGGCTACTACGCCGCCTGCGCGATCAGCCGGATCCATCCCGACGCCGGGATGCGCCCGATCGTCGGCTACATCGTCGCCCTCTTGCTCGGCCTCCTCGTCATTATCCTGGTCCCCTGGTTCTCCATCGGATTCCTGTGATTACGGCGGAATGTCTCAACTTCGAAGTCGTTGCATATGACCAAAAATTATGTCTTGATGATGTAGAAATTTAACATAAAATCTATGATTATTATATCAAACCGGTCTCAATATCAAGAAATCACATTTTTTCTCGAGGCACAAAGCAGAAACTCCGATTTCGGTCGGGTTCATTCAAATCGGCGCCCATCCCGGCCATTCAGAGTGTGCGATCGGCCTCCCGGGGCGGGCTCGGTTGGACGAGGCGGCGTGTGCCGACCGGCGACGTCGATGCAGGAATCTCACCGAACCGCGCTGGGTTGCCCGGTGGCCATTCGGCTTGGGTCGGGCGGTCGCGGCTCCGAACTCGGCCCGAGCGAGGCGGCGCGTCCGCCTCGGCGGGAGCCTCGTTTCCGATCGGTTCGAGTGGCAGCCGGTGGCTGCACCGATCGAATCATCCAGGCGTGCAGACTCGGCCATCCCGAAGGATCGCCATGGTCTGCGGCAATGGTCGCCCCCCGCCTCGAATGGGCCGATCACCGTCCCGGTTAGCACGTTGCCGTACGGGCCGCCGACCCTGCCGGTCGCCCGACGCAAGATGTACCCCACGCCCGCCGTTCGTGAGGGTGGGCTCCCCGAGACTCGATTCAGGCCGCCGACAGGTCGCGGATCAGCCGCAACGCGGCCGCGCGCTGTTCCGCCAGGCGGCGGGTCAGCGGCGTCAGGTCCGCATCCGATCGGGCGGCGGTTTCGATCTCGCGACAGAGGCTCGACAGGCCGAGGAAGCCCAGCGAGCCGGCGGCTGACACGATGGCGTGCGCGTCTCGGGCGACCCGCTCGCGATCGCCTAAGTCGGAACGGAAGCGCTCGTTGAGTTCGCTGGCGAGAAGGTCGAGCATGCGCTCGATGCGGTAGGCGCCGATGCTCGCGCTCAACTCCTCCAGCACCGCCGCGTCGAGCACGCCGGGGGTGGATTCCGTCGCCGGGCTCGATCCCCCCTCGACAGCGGCAGGCCGCTGATGGCTGCGGTCATCGGCCCAACGATCAATCGCGGCGAGAAGCTCCTCGCGGCGGAACGGCTTGCCGACGTGATGGCTCATCCCCGCCTCCCGGAACTCGGCGACCTGCTGCGGCAGGACATTGGCGGTCAGCGCGATGATCGGGACCGCGGCCACTGGATCGGCGAGGGCGCGGATGCGCCGGGCGGCACCCACGCCGTCCATCACCGGCATCTGCACGTCCATCAGCACGAGATCGTAGCGCCGCGCCTGGACCGCGCGTACGGCCTCGGCCCCGTCGGCGACGATGTCGACCGTATGGCCGGCTCCTTCCAGGATGGTCCGGGCGAGTTCCTGGTTGAGCGTCACGTCCTCGGCGAGCAGTAGGTGCCGCCCCCGCCGCGCCGGTCCGGCGCCGGACCCGGACGCGACCGGCGGTGGGGCTTCCGCCCTGTCAAGGTCGAGTTCGAACCGGAAGGTGGAGCCGGTCCCTTCCTCGCTCTCGACTCCGATCCGTCCGCCCATGAGTTCGACCAGCAGTTTCGAGATCGCCAGCCCGAGCCCGGTGCCGCCGTAGCGACGGCGGTACGAGCCATCGACCTGGCTGAAGCGCTTGAACAGGCGGCCACGCTCGGCCGCCGGGATGCCGATTCCCGTGTCAGTCACCGAGAAGGCTAGCAGGACCGGATCCGGGCCGCCCCCGGCCGCGACGCGCAGCCCGACCCCTCCCGCGGGGGTGAACTTGATGGCGTTGTTGAGCAGGTTGAGCAGCACCTGCCGCAGGCGGTCCTCGTCGCCGGCAAGCCAGGGCGGCGACGCCGGGTCGAGATCGACGTGGAGGGCCAAGCCCTTCGCCTCGGCGAGCCCGCGCACGATCGACACGGTGTCGTCGATCAACGCGGCGAGCGAGAAGGGTCGCGGCGCGATCTCGACCTGCCCGGCCTCGATCTTCGAGAAGTCGAGGATATCGTTGACGACGGTGAGCAGCGCCGCGCCGGCCGAGCGAATGCGCTCGCCGCATTGGCGGGGCCGCCCATCGATGCCCGGCTCATCGAGCAGCAGGTCGGCGTAACCGATGACGCCGTTGAGCGGCGTGCGGATCTCGTGGCTCATCGAGGCCAGGAACTCGCTCTTGGCCGCGCTCGCCCGCTCGGCCTCGGCCCGTGCCGCGAGCAGCGCGGCCTCGTCCGCCTTGCGCGCATCGATGTTGCGCACCGACGCCACGAAACCGGCGGCTTGCCCACCCTCGTCCTCCAGGCATCTCAACGAGGCCTCGACCCAGACCCAGCGGCCGTCACGGTGGCGCAGCCGATACACGTGGACGGCCTGCTCGCGACTGCCGGAGCTCATCTCGGCGAGAAGGGCCGCGAGACCCTCCGCGTCCTCGGGGTGGGTCAGTCCGCCAGGGCTGGTGCCAATCAGCTCATGGGGCTCGTAGCCCAGCAGCTCGCGGCTGGCCGGCGACACGTAGAGACGCCGGCTGGAGAGGTCCAGGTGCGTGACCATGTCGGTGGTCGCCTCGGAGAGCAGCCGGTAGCGCGCCTCGCTCACCCGGAGGGCCTCGTCCGCCGCGCGCCGGGCGGTGACGTCGCGGCCCGTGACCAAGACGGCACTGTCCTGCGGGTCGTGGCCGACCAGCTTGAGCACCGACTCGATCCAGACGTAGTGCCCCGCCTTGTGGCGCAGGCGGTGCATGTGCGTGGCCTGCGGGTGCTCCGGCGAGAGCGCGGCATAGACGGCGGAGACCTCGGCCAACTCGTCGGGATGGATGATCTCGGCGGCCGGCAGGGTGCCGTATTCCTCGGGTTCCCAGCCAAGGATCGTACGCACGGCCGGCGAGACGTACCTGTGCCGCCCCATCATCGTCGGCTTGAACACGATGAGGTCGCTCGTGTTCTCGGCGAGCAGGCGGTAGCGCTCCTCGCTCCGCGCAAGCTCGCCTTCGGCCTGTTCCCGCCGCCGGACATCCCGGAGCAACCTGAGGCCGAGCCCCGAGAGCGCCGCGAGCAGGAGGCCGAGGACGGCCACACGCATGATGGCGCCGGAACGCCAGGAGGCCAGGGCCTCGTCCTCGGAGACGGCAGCGTAGGCGACGACCGGGAACATGCTCGCCGTGGCGAAGCCGGCGAGGCGGGCGTTGCCGTCGATCGGCGAGACGTAGCGCCCCACGCCGGAGGACCGACTGGGCAGGTCCGCCTGGAACAAGGGCGTCGCCGACACGTCGCGCCCGATCTGATCCTCGGAAAACGGCTGGCGCGCCAGGATCCTGCCCCCGCCGGTCAGCAGGGCGATCACCCCGCCCGACCCGACGTCGAAACCGGACAGGCGCTGGATGAAGCGCTGGACGTCCACGGTCGCGGCCACGACGCCGGCGAAGCTGCCGTCCGGGCTCTGCAGCCGCCGCGAGACGAGGATAATCCAGGCGCCGGACGACCGGCTGCGGATCGGCTCACTCAGGTGAGGCGCGAGGGACGGATCGGCTTTGTGGAAATGGAAGTAGGCGCGGTCGGCGTTGTTCGCGCCAGGCGGAATGGGGGTCCGCGAACTCGCGATCCAGTTCCCCTCGGCATCGTAGACGAACAGCGCCCCGACGCTGTCGAGCGCGTCCGTCGCCGTGGCCATGCTCCGGCTCAGCCGCTCGAGCGCTCCAGGTGATCGTCCTTCGTTCTGCAGCCGCTCGATGATGCCGAACAGCACGGTGTCGGAGAGCCTGAACGTCGCGTCGGCCTCCCGCGCCACGGCGCGGGCGACGTTGAGGGCGGCCGTCTCGGTCTGCCGGATGTCGGCCGCGCGCTGATCCCACTCGTGCCACTCCCCCAGGCCGACGAGCATCGAGCAGATGATCGCTCCGAGGAGGACGAGCCGTCGGCTGACGTAGCCAGTCGCGAGCGCTCTCATGAATTTTCTGGCTCAGCGTGTCTCGGAGGCGGCCTCGCTCAAGCCGCCGCGGCCCACCCGCCGCCACGTCCGGTTAACACATCCGCCGTCGCCCCCCAAAGCTTGGCTCTTCCCTCCGCGAGCTGCATCCTTCGACCCGAGTGCGCGGCCCGCCCATGGACGTCCGCGATCCCGGGCCGCGCGCACGGCCGCTCCGTCGCCGCAGATGGGGTGGATGGCTCCCGCTCCGACTGACGGCATCTCGGTGCCAAGATGTGGTTGCTGTCAAAGCAGCAGCCACGCTCATGCAGGAGCCATCCCCATGGAGATCACCACCGTAGGCATCGATCTGGCCAAAAGCATCTTTCAGGTTCACGCCGTCGATGCAGCTGGGCACGTCGTCGTGCGCAAGGCCTTGAGGCGGGCGCAGGTCGTGCCGTTCTTCGCCATGCTGCCGCGCTGCCTGATCGGCATGGAGGCGTGCGGCACGGCGCACCACTGGGCCCGGGAGCTCATGAGGCTCGGCCACGACGTGCGGCTGATGCCGCCGGCTTACGTGAAGCCGTACGTCAAGCGCGGCAAGACCGATGCGAACGACGCCGCTGCCATCTGTGAGGCAGTGACGCGCCCGAGCATGCGGTTCGTGCCGGTGAAGTCGACCGAGCAGCAGGCGGCGCTGGCGCTGCACCGGACGCGCGACCTGCTGGTCAAGCAACGCACGCAGCTGGTGAACATGATCCGCGGCCTGCTCGCCGAGTTCGGGTTCGAGATGGCGCGGGGCCTGCGCCATGCGCTCGAACTGGCGGCCAGGCTCTCGGCCGGAGACGCGGCCGAGGTGCCGCCGCTCGCCCAGCGCGTCGTGACCGGGCTGGCCGATCAGATCGGTGCCTTGCAGATCCAGCTCACCCGACTGGAGAAGGAGTTGCTCGCCTGGCATCGGGACAGCGACCTGTCGCAGCGGCTTGCGACGATCCCGGGTGTCGGCATCGTCTCGGCAACCGCGTTGGCCGCCTCGGTGAGCGAGCCCGAGCGCTTCCGCTCCGGTCGGCAGTTCGCGGCCTCGTTAGGGCTGACGCCGCTTCAGAACTGCAGCGGCGCAAGGAGCGCATGGGGCGGATCTCACGCATGGGCGACCGCCACCTGCGTCGCCTGCTCGTGGTCGGCATGACCTCTCTGATCCGGCGCGCGAAGGCGACGCCGACCTCGGTCGACCCGCGGCTGCCGGCACTGCTCCAGCGCAAGCCGGTGCGCGTGGTGACCGTCGCGGCGGCCAATCGCACGGCGCGGGTCGCCTGGGCGATCATGACCCGCGGCGGCACCTACCGCGCACCGGCGGCCACGGCCGCCTGACAGCAGGGCAAGGAGACCCTTCCAGGTTGCAAGGACGATGAGAGTTGATGGCGAACCGGTCAGACCGGGGGCCGGGACACCCCGCCGCCAGTCCAGGGCGCGATAGCTCGCAAAGCAGAGTGGGACCCAGCTCGCGGATACCATCAGGGCCAGCGGTCAACATGAACGACTGCATCGACAGGCCGGACACAAGACTGCACCCGACCAACGCGTCAGAAGCTCAATTCGCCACTTGCAATGCGGGAGCCATCCACACAAGGTCAGCCTGAGCGTCCCGACGCCGGCTTCGCTCGCGATCGAGGAAGCATCCGATTCCCGGTCGGCGCGCAGGCACTTGACCGCTGCCACCAACTCGCCCTCGCGCCGGCGCAGCCGCTCGACCTCCCCCGATCCTCGATGCTCATGGCCTCGGTCTCTATCCGCCGTCCGTTCGGAGACCAACGCCTTCGAGGGCACCGGGACGAAGGTCGGGTGCGTCCTTTGGTCTGGCCGAGAGCTCGTGCCGCTCGAAGGGCGAGATATTCGACGGCATCATCGCCTTGCTCTCCTTGCCACCATGGCCCGATGGACGGCGTCGCGGAAGTAGCTCTCCAGGAACGGCCGTTCAACGAAAGGCACGTAGTCGGGCAGGTCGCCCGGCCGCGGCGTCACCTGCGCCGACACGACGACGACGGCCACGTCCGGCCGACGGCGGGTGACTTCGCGCGCGAACGCCAAGCCATCCATCCGACCCGGCATGCGCACGTCGGTCACCACCAGAACAACCCCGTGGTCGAGCCGTTCGAGTGCCTGAGCGGCATTGCCGGCCTCAACCACGGCGTAGCCCTCCGCTTCGAGGAGGTCGCGGACGTCCAGGCGGAAGAGCATCTCGTCCTCGACCACCAGGGCCATCTTCGCGTTCGGGGCATCGGTCATGGCAAGCGGCAACGGCCCGTCCGGCCCTTCGTTGCTTAGCGGCGTCAAGCGACCGCCTGGAAATCGGCCAGTGACGCCTCGACGATGCAGACCACGCCCTCCGGGCGGTAGTCGAGCGAGAGGTTGGCGTTGACCTGGGCCGTGAGCCCGCGTTCGATCAGGCGCGATCCGAACCCCTTTCGCGACGGCGGCACGACTGGCGGACCGCCGCGCTCGGTCCAGGCGATGCGAAGGCGCGGCGCATCCTCCGGCTCGATCAGCGCAGCCGTCACAGCCACCGTGCCGTCCGGTACCGACAGCGCGCCGTACTTGACCGCGTTCGTGGTCAGCTCGTGCAGGGTCAGGGCCAGGGACAGCGCGGCCTTGCCGCCGATCTCGACGTCCGGGCCCTCGTACGCGACGCGCCGGCCGGCCGATTCCTGAACGCCGACGCCTTCCCGGACCACAGCCGCCAGGGAGGCGCTCTCGGCGGCGCCCCCAAGCAGAACGTCATGCGCCTTGCCGAGCGCGACCAGCCGGCTGCCCAGGACCTCGCGCGCCGCGTCCATGTCGGTGGCGCCGCGGAGCGTCGAGGCGGCGATGGCCTGGACCATCGCCAGCAGGTTCTTCATGCGGTGCGAGAGCTCCTGGTTGAGGAGCTCCTGTCGCTCCTCGGCCCGGCGGCGGGCGTCGATGTCGGCGACCGCCACGACCGCGCCCACCACCGCGCCGGCCTCGTCGCGCATCGGCTCACCCGTGATCTCGATCCAGACACGTGTGCCGTCGCCGCGCTGGTACTCGCAGCGCATCTCGGCATGTTCCAACCCGTCCCGGATGAGGCGACTGAGCGGGTACTCCTCCGGAGCGACCCGGCGACCGCCCTCGTGGAAGGCGACCCACTCGCCGTAGCTCTCGACGTCGGGCGAGGGCAGGACGGGATGGCGGAAGATCTCCTCCAACCGCCGGTTGCCGGCGACGATGCGGCCGGAGGGAGCCTCCGCGAACAGGATGCCGACCGGCACCGTGTCCAGCACGGCACGCAGCGTCGCCTCGCTGGCTTGCAGGGCCTGGCGCGCCCGCTTCTGTTCCGTGAGGTCGCGCGTGACGGTACCGTAGCCGAGCTTGCGCCCGTCGGCGTCGCGCACGGGGAAGAGGTTGTACAGGACCGGGACCGCCACCCCCGTGACCACGTGCCGGAAGTTCAGCTCGCCCTCCCAGAAGCCGTCCCGTTCGACCGCCGGCAACACCTCGTCGAGGACGCGCGCGCGCTCCTCCGGCACGAAGTAGTCCACGATGGGCATGGCCCGGGCCGCAGCGAGGTCGGTTAGGCCGATGAGGCGCCGGCCTGCCTCGTTGACGAAGTCGACGCTCCCGTCGGGGGCCGCGAGGCCGATGAAGTCCTGGCTCTGCTCGACCAGGGCGGCGAGCCGGCGCGTCTCGGCATCGGCCCGGCGCTGCTCCCCGACGTCGACCAGCACGGTCACCGCGGCCTGGATCGTACCCTCGGCATCGCGCACGGGACCGCTCGAAACTTCCAGGAGGCGCACCTCGCCCGTCCCAGATATGCGGTAGCGCATCTCCTCGCCGCGCACCGTCATGCCCTTCCGCAGGGCGCGCAGGGTCGGGTACTCGGCGGGCTCGTACCGGCGACCGTCCGGGTGCATGGCCCCGTACGAGACGTAGCGGGCATCGCCCTCCGTCCCGAGCCCATGGCCGAGGATCTCCTCGGCCTTGGCGTTCAGCGAGGACGGCATGCCGTCCTCGGCCCCGGCGATGGAGATCCCAACCGGGGCCTGGCGGAAGATCGCCTCCAGCAGACCTCGCTCAAGCCCGAGGCGGCGCTCGCTCGTACGAAGGGCATCCTCCGACCGCTTGCGCGCGGTCAGGTCGAGCATCGCACCGATCATGCGGCAGGCCCGGCCGTCCGCGTCGCGCATGACGTGGCCGCGGTCGAGCACGTGCGCGTAGGAGCCATCGGCACGGCGAAACCGGTACTCGTCCGTCCAGGTCGTGCCAAAGCCGTCGATGACGGCATGGATCGAGGCGTCGATGCGCGCCCGATCCTCGGGATGGACCTGCGCGATCCACCACTCGCCGGTCGGCTCGACGGTCTCGGGTGCATGGCCGTAGGCCTCGGTCAGGGCCTCGTTCCACAGGACGTCGTTGGTGGCGAGGTTCCAGTCCCAGATCGCGTCGTTCGTCGCCCGGGCCGCCAGCCGGTAACGGTCCTGGCTTTCCTGGAGGCGTGCGGCGGCCTCCTTCTGCTCCGTCCGGTCGCGCAGGATCTTCACGAAGCCGATGGCCGCGCCGGCCTCGTCGCGCAACACCATCATCTCGCCGTTGGCCCAGAACCGCTCGCCATCGCGGCGTAGGTGCCAGCGTTCGTCGACGCCGGTGCCCGTCTCCAAGGCCGACCGCATCTCCATGGCCGGGATGCCGTCGCGCCGGTCCTCGGGCGTGAAGAAGGCGTCGGCGGTCTCGCCGCACATCTCCTCGGGACGCCAGCCGAGGATGCGGGTCGCGCCCGCGTTCCAGTCCGTGATCCGGCCGCCGAGGTCGAGCAGGATGATGGCGTAGTCCTGTGCGCTGTCGAACACCGCCCGGCGCCGGTACTCGGTCAGGGCGGCCGCTCGGTTGGCGGCGCGCTCGCCAGCCTCTGCAAGGCCGGAGGCGACGGAGCCGGCGAGGACGCCGAGCACCTGCAAATCCGCCTCCGCGAACGCTTCCGGCCGGCTCGATTGCAACTTCAGGACGCCGACCACGACACCGCCGCGGCGGACGGGCACCAGCATGCACGAGCGCTGGTGAAGCCGCTCGGCCAGTTCGGGCTCGACCCGGTCATCGCTCAGGACGTCGCGGACGAGAAGCGGGACGCCTTCCCGGTAGCAGGCACCCGCGAGGCTTCCCCGAAGCGGGACGCGAAGGCCGAGATGCGGTGCGAGGCCGTCCGTAACAGCGCGATAGACGAGAAAATCCCCCTGGCGGATCTCGACCGTGCCGGCGTCGGCGGCGGGGACGGCGCGCATCGCGCCCGCCAGCACAGCCCGGAAGCTCTCGTCGAGGTCGCCCCCCGCCGCCGCGACGCCGGCCAGGGTCACGGCGACGGCCTCGCCCTGGCGCACGGCGCGGTCCCGATCCGACATAGAGCGGCGCAGCAGGAGCTGGTCCATGACCTGCCGGGCGAGCGCCTCCAGGTCCGCAACCTGTTCCGGGGAGAGGCCGCCCGGGCGCGGGACGTGGTCGATCACGCACAGGCTGCCGAGCACCTGCCCCTCGGGCGTGCGAAGGGGCGCGCCGGCGTAGAAGCGCAGGTGCGGTTCGCCGGTCACCAGAGGGTTGGCGCGGGTGCGCGGGTCGCCTGTCAGGTCCGGGATCTGCAGGACGCCGGGTTCGGTCAGCACGAACTTGCACACCGAGTGGTCGAGGTCGGTCTCGCAGGGCGAGAAGCCAGCGCGCGCCTTGAACCACTGGCGGTCGCGGTCGATCAGGCTGACCAGGGCGACGGGCACGGCGCAGAGGCGGCGCGCGAGATGGACGATGTCGTCGAAGCCGCGCTCGGGCAGGGTGTCGAGGATGTCGAACGCGGCGAGCGCGGCGAGCCGCGCGTCCTCCTCGATCCGGGCGGGACGCAGGACCTGGTTCACGGAGTGGCGTCCTTCACGAGCACGGACGGCGGTTTCAACCGGTCCGGGTCGCCGACATCGACGGCGACGATGCGACCGCCGGGCGCGTACACGGCCCCCATCACCTCTTCGAAGTGCCGCCGAACCGCGGCGTGGCACTCGCACGAGCCGGCCTCGGCGCGCGCCCGGTCCGGGAGGGTGATGCGTCCGTGGCCGATGGCGATCAGGCCGTCGCGCTGCATGCGCCCGAGCACCTCGGTGAGGTAGGCGCGGCGCACGCCGAGCATGTCGGCCAGGAGTTCGTGGGTGACCGGCAGTTCGGGCGTACCGATCCGGTCCTGCAGCGTCAGGAGCCAGCGCAGGCAGCGCCGCTCGATGGTGTGGGCGGCATTGCAGGCGACCGACTGCAGCACCTGCGCGAGCAGGCAGTCGGCGTAGCGCACGAACAGGTCGCGGATGCCCTTCGAGGCCTGCTTGGCCTCGGACAGGCGCGCGGCGTCGATCCGGATGACCGGGCCACCGACCTGGACCACCGCCTGCCCGAACGCCGGCAGGTAGCCGTGGCTGACGACGCCGCCCATGGCGCCCTCGCGACCGACCGTGGCGGTCTCGACGGATTTCCCGTCCGTGAGCGGCACCACCAGGGTGACGACACAATGGTGCGCGGGAAAGGTGACGTGGCTGACGTCATCGCCGGCTCGGAACAACACGTCGCCGCGTCGGACGTCGCGGCGCTCGGCGTGCGGCGCGAGCAGGGCCCGGTCGTCGGCATCGAGGGCTTCGAGCAACAGGTTGCCGTCGATGGTGGGCAAGGTACGGATTTTCACGGGGGAGGGTCGCAGCGCTGGCGGTTGGGTTGTCCAGTAGCAAACTTCCTGACGCAAAGATGTCCGATACCTGACAACTCAGGCCGAGGCGGCGAGGCAGACGCGATTTTTCGTTCGGGCCGGCGGCGTCGATGTCACCTGCGGACCGGCAGTGTCGTCGGGTACGGTCAGGATGCCGGAACGGCGGCGGACGGGACCGATCCCGGCAAGAGGGACGCGGGCAGCCGGAACCGGAAGGTCGTGCCGCGGTCGATGGCGCTGGTCACGGCGAGCACGCTGCCCTGGCGCTCGACGAGGTCCCGGCACTGCAGCAGGCCGAGCCCGCTTCCCCGCTCGCCCGCCGTGTCGTTGGTCGTCGTTCGCCGGTCGAGCCGGAACAGATCGTCGACCTTGCCAGGCGGCATGCCGAACCCGGTGTCCGTCACCGAGATCTCGACCTCGTCGCCGTCGCGGCGGCCGGGATCGTCCCGCCGGGAAGCGTGAACCTGACGGCGTTGCCCATGAGGTTGCGCAGCACCGTGTCGAGCATGTCCCGCTGCGCGCGGACGACGACGCCGCCGCGGGAGAACTCTAAGCTCAACCCCTTGCCTGCGGCGGCCTCCGCGGCGCCGCTTACCACCTCGGCGGCCTTGGCGTCTAAGTCGACGTCGGTCAGGCTGACCGTCATCGTGTCCATCTGCAGACTTGCCTAGGAGAACAGGCTTTTCAGCGGGCCGTAGGTCTGCGTCGCCGCCTCATGGATGCCCTTCGCCCGGCGCTCGACGGACGCCGCGTCGCGCGCCGCGACGGCCTTGCTCAGCACCTCGGACACGCCGAGCGGCGCCTGGAACGGGTTGCGCAGGTCGTGGGCGATGATCGAGAACAGCAGCGACTTCTGCCGGTTCAGGGTATCGAGTTTAAGGGACTTCGCCCCCGCCTCGAGCCGTGCCGCGGCGAGCTCCGCCTGGAAGGGCAGCCGGGCCTCGGCGTAGCGGATCGCCCGCACCAGGCTGGAGGGCGTGACCTCTGCCTTGTCGAGGTAACTGAGCGCGCCGGCCCGCATCAGCCGGGTCGCCCGGTCGGGGTCGGCCTCGCCGGTCGGCATCAGTACCGCACGCGCCCGAACCCCCGGCCGCAAGCAGGGTCCTGAGCAGTGCGAAGGTGTCGATGCCCGGCAGCCGGTAGGCGAGCAGGATGCAGTCGAAGGTCGCCTCGGTGGCGAGGCGCGGGCCCCCGTCGCCCCCGGAAGCCTCGGTAAGGGTATGCGTGAGGCCGGACTTCGCCAGCGCCCGCCGGACGGCAGCCCGGTCGACGGCGTCCTCGTCGATCAGCAGGATCCGGGTCGGGGTCGTCGGGCTCGGGCTCAGGCGGGGAACTCCACGACCTTCAAATAATGCCCCAGCAGCGCGACCGCTTCCATGAAGGTGTTGGCCGGGTCGCGCTTGACGATATAGCCGGCGACGTTGTGGCCGTACGCGCGCATCCGGTCCTCGTCGGCCTTCGACGTGGTGATCATGAACGCCACCGCCGCGCGCAGGTCCTTATCGGTGCGCAACGCCCCCGGGAACTCGATGCCGTTCATGCGCGGCAAGTACAGGTCGAGCAGGATCGGGTGCGGCTTCGGCCGGCGCTCGCGCCCGTTCTCCCCGCGCATGAACTCCAAGGCCTCGATGCCGTCGCGGGCGACGGTGATCGGGTTGCCGATCTTGCTCTTCAAGAAGACGCGCTTGAGTCCCTGGACGTCGACCTCGTCGTCGACCAGGAGGATGTTAAACGTCGAGCCCAGCCGTCCCCCCCTTCCCACCGTCGAGCGGCCACGTGAAATGCACCGCCAACTCGCGCCCATCCGGCCCGTCGGCGAGCCAGACCTCGCCGCCCTGGCGGTCGATCAGCTTGAGCACGATGGCGAGCCCCATGACGCGGTCCTCGACCTCGTCGCGGGGCTTGAGCGTCTGGAACATGCCGAAGACGCGTTAGCGGAACTGCTCAGGGATGCCCTGCCCGTCGTCGGTCACGACGAACTCGACCGCGTTCCCCGGGGGCCTCGCCTCGACCCGGATATGACCTCGGCCGGCCGGTCGTGACGCTTGACGGCGTTGCCGATCAGGTTCTGCTAGGCCTGGGGGGCGGCGGCCTGGCCGCTTCGAGCGTCGGCAGGCAAGCATCCGCCGAGATGGTGAACCCTTCGGGGGGGCTGAACAGGACGGCGAGCTCCTCGACGAGCGCCCTCGTGTCGATCTTGTCAACGGTGGCCTCGCCGCGACCCGCCCGCGAGTAGGTCGTCGAGCAGGCCGACGACCGTGCTGCCGGTGAACACGAGGCGATCGAGCGGCAGCCCCGTGAAGGCCTGGGCGACCTGACCATCTCCTTGGGTCACCGAAACGGTGTCGGGCGGGACGATCCCGGCGAGCAGAGAGGCCAGCGCAGCGGCAGTGCGGGGGGGCGAGTTCCGAAGGCTTGAGTGAGCATCACCCGGTTGCCCGCAGCGAGCGCCGTCGCCAGCGGCGACAGCGCCGACACGATCGGGTAGTTCCAGGGCGACACGGGTCCACCCACGCCGATCGGCTCGTACCCCACCCAGGCCGCGCCGGGCCGGAAGTGCAGGGCTACCCGGCGGCGCTCCGGGCGCATCCATCCCGGCAGGTTTCGCCTGAGGTAGTCGATCGTCTTCACCGTCGACAGGATGTCGAAGCCGAGCGTCTCCTGCCAGGCACGATGGCCGAAATCCGCCGCGACTGCCGCGATGAGGTCCTCGCGCCGTCCTTTCACCGCATCTCGCCGGGCGCTGAGGTCTCGCAGCCGCGAGGCGACCGGCCGGCTCCCCTCGCGCAGGAACGCGGCTCTCTGGTTCGCGAGCCGCCGCCGAACTCCGGGGTCGGCGTCTGCGCGGCCGACGGATCGGCCTGCCTGTCTTCCTCGAAGCTCACTGGGTCGCCTTCACGGATCGGACCACGCAGCCGTCTCAGTGATTCTACAGCGCCCGCGGGCGAACGTCCCAAGGTAACGCGGGACGATTCCAGCCCTCATGAATCAGGGTGTGCGAGTTTACGCCTTCGCGTCCGGATGTCCGCGATTGGGTTCGAACGGGAAGGCCGCGAACCACCGAGATGGGCGCCAAGATGAATGTCTGGTCCCACCTACGATGGCGACGCCAGCGTGACGTAGTCTGGCCGCATGCCGCCGGTCTGCCTCCGGGCGGCGACAGAAGCGAAGCGGACCTGCTGCTTCGATCGCGATCAGCTCGTCGGAGGGCGCGCGGCCTAACCGCGACAGTTCCGTCGCAACGATCGCATGACGGGTGAAACTTACGGCCCCGATTTTGGTTGGCCCCAGCCAAGGAGCGATGCCATGACCGAACTGACCTCACTCAATGCCGGCCACGGCGGCGAGACACATCAGATCGCCGATGCGGATCACCCCGTGCTGACGACCAATCACGGCACGCCGATCTCCGACAATCAGAACCAGCTCAAGGCCGGGCCCCGTGGGCCGGTCCTGCTTGAGGACGAGGTCTACCGCGAGAAGATCAACCACTTCGATCACGAGCGCATCCCGGAGCGGATCGTCCACGCCCGCGGCTCCGCCGCGCACGGCTACTTCGAGTGCACCGACAGCCTAGCTGACATCACCGTCGCCGACCTGTTTCAACGAAAGGGTCAGCGCACCGAGGTGTTCACCCGCTTCTCCACGGTGGCGGGCGGCGCCGGCTCGATCGACACGCCGCGCGACGTGCGCGGCTTCGCCGTCAAGTTCTACACCCGCGAGGGCAATTGGGATCTCGTCGGCAACAACATCCCGGTGTTCTTCATCCAGGACGCGATCAAGTTCCCGGACCTGATCCACGCCGCCAAGATGGAGGCCGACCGCGGCTACCCGCAGGCGGCCACCGCTCACGACACGTTCTGGGACTTCATCAGTCTCATGCCCGAGTCGACCCACATGATCATGTGGGCCATGTCCGACCGCACGCTCCCGCGCACCTTCGCCAACATGGAGGGCTTCGGCGTCCACACTTTTCGGTTCATCAACAAGGACGGGAAGAGCACCTTCGTCAAGTTTCACTGGAAGCCTATGGCGGGCCTCGCCTCGACCATCTGGGACGAGACGGTGAAGATCGCCGGAGCCGATCCGGACTTCCAGCGTCGCGACCTGTTCGAGCGCATCGGTCGCGGCGACTACCCGACCTGGGAGCTCGGCGTGCAGCTGTTCAACGAGGCCTTCGCCAACAGCCAGCCCTACGACGTCCTCGACGCGACCAAGATCATCCCGGAGGAGGTCCTGCCGGTGAGGATCGTCGGGCGCATGGTGCTCGACCGCTACCCGGACAACTACTTTGCGGAGACCGAGCAGGCGGCCTTCGTGCCGAGCCACGTCGTGCCGGGCATCGGCTTTTCGAACGATCCGCTGCTGCAGGGCCGCTTGTTCAGCTACACGGACACCCAGCTCTCGCGCCTGGGATCGGTCAACTTCCACCAGCTCCCGATCAACGCCGCCAAGGGGCGGGCCTCAGCCGCCGGCTGCCCGTTCATGAACCAGCAGCGGGATGGCCATATGCAGATGGCGGTGCCAAAGGGCCGCGCCAACTACGAGCCGAACAGCCTCGCCCGGGCCGGCGAGCCGGGCGGTGCCCGTGAGGATGCGTCCAAGGGCTACAAGACCTTCCCCTCGGACGAGGAGGGACAGAAGCTGCGCATCCGGCCGGAGAGCTTCGCCGACCACTACAGCCAGGCGCGGCTGTTCTTCCGCTCGATGGACCCGGCCGAACAGGCGCACATCGCCTCCGCGCTCGTGTTTGAGCTGTCCAAGGTCAGCCTGGAGCATATCCGGGTGGCGATGCTCGCCAACCTGCGCAACGTCGATGAGGATCTGGCGGCCCGCGTCGCCGACGGGCTGGCGATGGATCTGCCCGCCGCCTCGCCGACCGCCGCGCCTGTCCTGGACATGGCGCCGTCGCCGGCCCTGCGCATCATCCGTGGCCCCCTCGAACGGCACACGCTGGAAGGGCGCACCATCGGCATCCTGATCGCCGACGGGACGGATGCGGGCGAGTTGCAGTCGCTGAAGGCGGCGATCAAGGCGGCGGGTGGCCATGCGATGACGATCGCACCGAAGGTCGGCAAGGTGCCGCTCTCGGACGGATCGTCCATCGCCGCCGACGCGCAACTGTTCGGCCAGCCCTCGGTGACGGTGGATGGCTGCGCGGTGATCCTCGCCGAGAAGGCCGCCGGCAAGCTCGTGAAGGAGGCGGCTGCGGTGCAGTGGGTGATGGATGCGTTCGGACACCTGAAGGCGATCGGCCACAACGCCGCCGCCAAGTCGCTTCTCGACAAGGCGGGCGTGGAGGCGGACGAGGGCGTGACCGACCTCGGCGGCTTCGTCGAGGCGGCGAAGAAGCGCTACTGGGACCGCGAACCGAAGGTCCGCACGCTGGCATAACTCGCAGTACGTAGCCGTTCGGTGCGCACGCCACCACCGAGCGGCCGCTGTTCCACGAGGGACGCCTCACCCGCCCGTGGTCCTGACGGAACCGCCGTCGACCCTCAGGAACGCGCCCGTGGTTCGGAGCATAGGAACGCCACGGCCGAGGCGACTAGGCCGAGGCGCTCCTTTCCAGGGTCGATCGGACACTGCGTCGAAGAAGATGCCCCCCTCCCTCGACTTCTCCTCCATCCGGACGTCGGCGCACGGCCGGACCGTCGAGCTTGAGCAGCGACGGCATCATGCGCTTCGGGTCTGTGGCGACGAGCACCGGCCTGTAGCGCATCATCAGCGCCACGTCCTGCTGCGCCCGGGTCCTCGCCCAGTTAGCCCCGCGGCCGGCGATGCGCAGGATCGCCGCCCGCTGGAGCTCGGCCTTGACGCTCCGGCACTTGCCCCCGCCGGCCTTCTTCCGGGCCTCATCCTTGCGAGCCACGCTCGCCTGGGCGCGCTTCATCGCCTGCATGTCGAGGCGGGGTCCGCACCGGCTTCGTGGCCATGCCGCGGTCGTCGCAGGACGGGTTGCGCGAGCCGAGGTCCTGCCCGCGCACCTGCAGTCCGGTTGCTCGCGCCGCTTCGACCGCGCCGAGGCGCGTGCCGGCAGGTGCCGCAGCGCCTCGTGCAGCAACCGCCCGCTTTCCAGCGGGTCATGACCCAGCTCGCGCTCCGGCACGATCACGACCAGCCGGACCTGGCCCCGCGCCATGCCGGTATGCGGATGGTGAGCCGGGGCTTCTCCGCGTCGGCGGGTATCTCCCGGCCGGGGTCGATCCGCAAGCGCCCGAAACCCATCATGTCGGCTTTCATCCGACGCTCTCCCACGGTCGCCTTCGGGCTGTCCCGGCACACGCGCCGCTCCTTGCGCATCTCCGTGCCCGCCGCTTGACCCTCATCCTGGGTGGCGTGGTCGCGGTCCTGCTACTCCCGACGCTTCGCCATGTGGGCCTCCACCTTGGCCTCGTTCCGGCCGCAACCGCGCTTCTTGTCAGCTACAGCCGCCTCTCGGCGAGCCTTACCGTTCGTCCTTCGCAGCCGGTTGCGCTCGGTCGTGGCGGTGGTGCAGCGTTCGATCTTGACCGGTCGCTGGGCGTGATCCGCCCCGATGCGAAGCGAGCTTGGTTGATCCCCGCGATCCGATCCATCAGCCAGGAAAACTAATTTCGTACAATTCGTCTCCGCTTTGGAGTTTGGCAGCTTGTAGCCACAGGACTAGGGCATGAAGGGCCAACAGGGCGTCGGTTCTAGCTTCGGTCTGGAAGAAGCTTGTCCGGTCGAGGTCTCGGGCCAACGTATCGGAGGCGTGGAGCGCATCCAGCAACGCGGTTTCAATCGGGGGCGTCATCCGCAACTCGCGCCGAAGAAGCGCCACGGTGTTTTCAGCCGTCATCCGGAGCTTGGCGCCCATTCCAACCCCGGCCATCTCGACGAGATCAATCCAAGGCCATAGGCCCGCTGCAAGCGGATCAGGGAGGAAGGAGGTATCGAGGGCGCGAGCCATTCATGCGAACCGGTCAGGCTGTCGCTCATCACGTGAGCTAAACGCCGATTTTTGCGGCACATTAATGCTTATTATTTCATCATAACGCAAGGTTGGGGAGCACCCGGTGTATAGGGGCTTCTCTGCGCTAGGGTGTTTCGATGACGGCGAACATGGCTCTCTCCCTGCGACGGCCGCCTAGGACCATCTGCGCCGGAGCGAACTCACGCGTCCATCCGCGCTCGGCTGGAGCGTCGACGGTCGAGGTCGGTGGCGTCCGCTGCGCTACGAAGCGCTCGCATTGGAAAACGATCGGGATGTCCACGGAGACGACGAGCCAAATCGTGCCGAGCGAGTCGGTACCGGTGCATCGGCGTCCCCGAGGGCGGACGACAGTATCTCGCGCGCTGTAGGGCTTGGTGGTCGAACTCCCGCGACCCAAGCCGGCGGACGCAGTTGATGTTGCGCGGCGGGCGGGTGGTGTCGACCTAGAGCCGATCCCGGGCTGATGGCGACGGGTTAGCGGGTGGCGCGTTGCCGGGTGAAGGAGCATGCCGATGCCTTCACCTCTGTCCGTCGACTTACGCGAGCGTGTGGTGGCTGCCGTGGCGGCAGGTGCCTCGTGCCACCGAGCGGCAGCTCGCTTTGGGGTCAGCGTCTCCAGCGCCAGCCGCTGGTCGCAGCGCTCCCACCAAGAGGGCCATGTCGCGCCCAAGCCGATGGGCGGCGATCACACCTCGAAGCGCATTGAGGCGCATGCCGGGCTGATCCTGGCGACCTCCAAGCAGGAGCCGCGTCTCTTCCTGCGCGAACTGCGCGACCGACTGGCTGAGCAGGGCGTGCAGACCAGCACGAGCGGTCTATCGCGCTTCTTCCAGCGGCACGGGATCAGCTGGAAAAAGGGGCGACGTACGCAGCTGAGCAGGAGCGTGAAGACGTAAGAGCGGCCCGCGAGGCGTGGTTCGAGGCCCAGCCCGAGCTCGACCCGGACCGCTTGGTGTTCCTGGATGAGACGGCGGCCGCCACCAACATGGCGCGGCGCTCCGGTTGGGCCCCACGCGGCGAGCGCTGCCGGCTTGCGGCTCCATTTGGCCACTACAAAACCACGACCATCACGGCCGCCCTGCGCACGAGCGGGCTGTGCGCGACCGCGCTGTTGGATGGCCCCACGAACGGCACGCGCTTTTGCAGCTATGTCACCGAGACCTTGGTCTCGATGCTGCAGTCCGGCGACATCGTCATCATGGACAACCTGCCAGCTCACAAGGTCGCCAGCGTGAAGGATGCGATCGAGGCCGCAGGAGCGCGGCTGCTCTACCTTCCGTCCTACAGCCCTGATTTCAACCCGATCGAGCAAGTGTTCGCAAAGCTGAAGGCGCTGTTGCGCAGCGCGGCTGCTCGCACGATCCCGGATCTCTGGGCGGCGATCCGTCAGGCATTCACCCGTTTCACGCCGCAAGAGTGCCGCAACTACCTCGCCGCAGCTGGCTACGAGAACGACTTGGCCGTCGCTACCTGACCGGGAGCAGCTCTAGCCGGGCCCTTGGACAAGATGCGTGCACTTCGCGGACAATCACCGAGTGGCGTGAGAAACCCTTATGGGTGTTCCGTCGCGGCAATGGCAGCGAGCCATGCCGGCGCGCGTAGGTCGACCATGTTCGAACGATGATTATTTCGCGACCGGCGTCCGAGCCGCATGGATCCTCGCCGTCGCGAGCCGTTGGCTACGGCTCTCGCGGACCGGATGCTGCGGGTGACCGGGCACTCGCACACCCGGCGGCGCACGGCATGCGGTGCTTCGCTATCGCGGCGAGAAGCTGCCGAATTCAGGCCGTGGACCACGCCGGGCCCAGGCGCCTGACCGCGGGCGACGTGACACTCCTGCTTCATGGCAAGACCACGCGGCCGTTCCCGTCCGCGCCGGTGGGAAGCGTCGGCAGATTCTTCGGAAATCGGGAAACTTGGGGTGATGGTTTCTGAGGCCAAGGCCGAGCACAGTTCATGGTTGTGCCGGGCGAGGCTCCTAGCCATTCACCCCAGGCCCCGCGTTTCGTCTGGCCTCCGGCATCGCTGCCGGAAGCACCGGCCCCTCAAGGAGGGGCCCAGGCGTACGGCCACCGCGACACCGGACGATCGCGTGGGATGTGGCCGACGGGCCCGAACGCCCGATTTGGATAGTGCCCGGTGCAGCTCCTTCCAGCCCGCGACATGCTCCGCCCGCGCCAGAAGGCGCGTGATGCGCGCCTCGTGGCTCGTGCGGCTCGCGGCCCGGGTCCCTTCCCTCCGTCGGTCCGGCGCCTTGGGGGGCGCCGGCGGCAGGTTCCTCAACCTGCCCAGGACGTGGCCTGCATCGTAGGCCGGAAGGAACCGTGGCTTCTCTCCCGCCGCGGTGGCGGCGGGCCATCTCGGCGCCGGACGCGCACGCGTCCGGCAGGTCGTAGAGGACGTTCTGACCATGGTCGAGTACCCCGCCTACACCTCCAGCACCCGGATGCCGGCGAGACTCGCCCGACGCCGCAGGTTCTGGAGGAATCTCTCCGGCACCAACGCGATAGCAGGTGGTTCAGCCGGCGCGACCGCGTCCGGCCGCCGCCGAACTTCAGCGACTCGACCACGATTGTGCCGCAGCGGTTCTTCCGCGCCAGGGCGACGAACGCCGCGGCCGCCCTGGCCATCGCCTCGGCCGCCGCCTCGGCGCTCGCGTAGCGGTCGAGGTTCGGCACGACGAGCAGGTGGTCGACGACCGCGCCCGGCAGGTCCGGCCGGGCCACGCTCTCGCGCTTGGCGACGTCGAGCACCGTGCCGCCGAGCGCGTTCGGGTTGCGGTCGATGCCGAGCACCCGGCCCGGCACGAACGCGGTCGGAGGCTTCCGCTCCGGGTGCTCGGCGACCGCGGCGGGGTCGAAGGTGACGTGCACCCGTTCGTCGTCGACCTTGATCGTGACGTTGGCGAGTCCGGCGCTCCCGGCCCATGCCACGCGGGTGAGGAGTCGCCCCTGCTTGCCGCGGTGGTTCGTCAGCGGCACCACCAGCACGCTTTCTCGCAGGGCGAGGCGCAGGACGGTGACGCGGGTGCCCTCCGGCATGGCGTCGTGCAGAACGGCACCCGCAGGCGCGGCGTGCCGCAGCCATGCGCCCGGTCGCTCGTGCGAGCGCCGCGGCCGCTTCGTCATCTCCTTGAGCGGGCGCACGCGCTTCTTCGGCAGCGGGTCCTGATTCGCCGCGGGCGCGGCGATCTCGGTGCCGCCGGCATCGTGCATGACCAGCTTGGCGGCGGCGTTGCCGCGGCAGACCCGGTCGCCGCACAGGTACAGCGGCAGCAGCCGCGTGCGAATCATCTCCTCGTGGCTGATCAAGCCCTTGGTCCTGCGGCGCGCCTCCTGGCGCGAGCCGAACACGGCGGTGCCGTCGGGCGTGGCCTTGCGCGCACTGAGGTCGCGGCGCACGACGTGGCCGAGGGTGCGCGAGTCGCCGACGACCGCAGGCCACAGCGCCTGCACGGCGTGGCCGAGGGTGCGCGAGTCGCCGACGACCGCAGGCCACAGCGCCTGCACGGCGTGGCGCACGGCCGTCTCCGCGACCATGGCCCAGGCGGTGACGGTGCGGCCGTTCTCGACGGCGGTGCCGTCGGGGACGGCGGCACGGACGTAGGCGAGGCGGGTCTGCGTGGCCTGCTCGCGGCGGAGCGGGTCGAGGCGCGCGTGGTCGGCCGGCGTCAGGCGGTGCCGAACCGAGATCGTCTGCCGCTGGTCGTCGCGCCTGGCCAGGGTGAAGCTCCGCCGTTCCGTCTATGTTCTAGGTGCGGCGGCTCGGCCGCACAAGCGGTGGGCTTAGAAGGTCGGGACGGGTGCTTAACCGAAGGTTGCGGGCATTACCCCATTCTTCCCGATACCTGATTCCTCGACTTCGGTGACTTCGGGTCGGACACGTTGCTCGCCGCCGATCCATCGGTCGTCCTCGTCGGCATTGATCCCGGCGATGCCGGCAAGGCCCGGCTATCGGCCGGGGCGCGGTGCTTGATGCGGGAGTTGAGCGTGCCGACGCCGGGCGGCGCCTCGCTAGCCGAGCTTCTTGCTCAGGCCCTCTTGGCCGAGGCCTTGAGGGTGCATCGAAGTAGGGCGTCGCTCGCGGCGGCTGGCTCGCGGCCATGCCCAACCGCCGATGCGGCTGGCGCTGAACTCCATGAACGGCGATGTCGCCCGTTGCCGGATGTTGGGCGATCGCACGCAAGACGCGGGACGTGGCTCTCCACCTTCGCCGCGCGGTTCGAGCGCGTCATGTACGAGCCGCCGGTCGCTCATCTGACACGCTGGCGCATGTGGCCGGCGGCGTCCGTCTGCTACGGGTCCGGCAGAGCGTTAGGTGCCGCGTTCGAACGGATCACGGGCCGTTCGCTCCATCGGTCGGGGGAGGGCGGGCCTGACGCTCATACCCGGCAGACTGCGCCCGGCCCGGCCGCGGCTACGTGGACAAGCGCAATTGCCGCTCGCAATCGCAGCTCGTCTGCCTGTGTGGTGCGGCCTACACCTTCACGCCGACGTCAACGCGGCCCGCACCGCCCGGGGGGACGTTCCCTCGTCGAGGGCGCAGGGACCGCGGACGGCCGGCGTGGGATCCTCGACGGGCTGGTGCAAAGGCACGTCGCGCGATGACAGCAGGAGCGCGTGCTGCGTCCCCTGGGCCGAGACGGGAGCGCACGGCGCACCGCCGACCCACGTCTCGACAACCCGCATTCGCGGGGAAGGGGCTTGGCGAGGTCGACTGCCTGGAGCGGGAGCGACACGGAGAACCGGGCACGGCGCGGAAGAGGACTATCTTCTTCCACAGCCAAGCCCGGATAGCCGGATCACCCGACATTCATTGGCAGTCGGCATTTGAAAGCCTTTGGTGCCTTGGAGCGATAGCCCCGCATTCATCTTGGCGAAGGCGGGACCCGTCGTATCAGCGGGGGGCACCGAGGAGCCGCGATACCGCGGCCGCCCCGTCTCGCACCAAGTCGCCGATCTCGCCGATCCTCCGGTTCGACAGCCGGTGCGTCGGACCGGAAACGGATATGCCGGCGATCGCCTCGCCGTGGACGTTGAGGATGGGGGCGGCCACGCAGCGCATCCCCGTGGTCCGTTCCTCGTCGTCGACGGCGTATCCGCGTCCGCGCGTCGCCTCGATCTCGTCGTGAAGCCCGCGGAGGGATCCGAGGGTCTTGTCCGTGAAGAGCTCCAGCTGCTTTCCCTTGAAAAGCCGGTCGATCCGCGACGGCGCGAAGGTGCTGAGCAAGGCCTTCCCGATGCCCGAGGCGTGGAGCGGGGACAGCGATCCCGGCGGGAAGAATGCGCGGATCGTCTCGTGCGTCTCGACCTGGCTCACGAAGAGAACGCGGCCATCCTTCTCGACGCCGAGATTCGACGTCTCGCCAGTCTTTTGCATGAGCGTCCACATCATCGTGCGACTGCGCTCGACAACGTTGCTGCGACGCAGGAAGGCCGAGCCGAGGCGGTAGGCCTCGGCGCCCACGTGCCATTCCTGCCGGTCGGAGCCGATTTCCACGAAGGCCCGCCGCTCCAGGGTCGCGAGGACCCGATGCATGGTCGCCACGGACTGATCGAGCCGGCCGGCGATCTCAGACAGGGTTAGGCCGTCCCCCGCCGCGAGCAGGTCGAGCACGTCGAGGGCCCGATCCAGAGCCTGAATCGTCTCGGCAGGCTTGGACCCACCCATCCCCTTCGGCCGACCCCTCCGGCGAAATCCCGGTTCCACAACGGCATCCTTCGCTCGGCCAATGCCAGCCTCGACTATCGTGAAAGTGTTTTCCGTTCAACGAAAAAATGCAACCTCTTTTAAAATATTGATTTTTCGGGATGATTCCTCAAATGGAAAAGTTTTTCAAAAAAATTTCAATTGGTGGGACGCCGTGTTACCGTATCGGCAGCGGAGGAGCACGCCGACAATGTTTGCGCAGAACCCAGTCTTCATCCCCGGTCCGACCAACATGCCGGAAGTCCTGCGTCGCGCTGCCGACATGCCGACGCTGGACCATCGCTCAGCCTTGTTCGGCCAGATCCTGCAGCCCGCCTTGGCCGGCGTGAAGAAGGTGCTTAAGTCGAATGCCGCGGATGTGTTCATCTTCCCGTCGACCGCTACGGGCGGTTGGGAGACGGCGCTCTCCAACACCCTGAGCCCGGGCGATGCGGTCCTCGCGGCCCGCCATGGTATGTTCAGCCACCGCTGGATCGACATGACCCGCCGTCACGGCCTCGACGTTCGGGTCGTCGAGGCGACCTGGGGCGAGGGTCTCCCGGCTGACCGCTTCGCGGAGATCCTCTCGGCGGACAAGGCCCGCACGATCAAGGCCGTCCTGGTCACGCACAACGAGACGGCCACCGGCGTGAAGTCCGATGTGGCTGCGGTCCGGCAGGCGCTCGACACGGCCGGACATCCGGCCCTGCTGCTGGTCGACGGAGTCAGCTCGATCGCCTCCATGGATTTCCGCATGGACGAATGGGGCGTCGACGTCGCCGTCGCCGGCTCGCAGAAGGGGTTCATGCTGCCCGCCGGCCTCGCCATCACCGCCTTCTCGGGCAAGGCCATGGATGCCACCGCCCAGGCGACCTTGCCGAGAACCTACTTCGACGTCCGCGACATGGCGAAGGGTTACGCGAACGACGCCTATCCCTACACGCCCGCGGTCGGCCTCCTGAACGGCCTGAAGCTGTCGACGGAGCTGCTCCTCGCCGAGGGGCTCGAGACCGTCTTCGCCCGGCATCGCCGCATCGCGGACGGGATCCGCGCAGCCGTCGCCGCCTGGGGCCTGGAGCTCTGCGCAGCCCGGCCGGACCTGTACTCCGACACCGTCAGCGCGATCCGCACGCCAGAGGGTTTTAACGCCACCGAGATCGTTACCCATGCCGCCCGCAAGTACGACGTCGCCTTCGGCGTCGGGCTCGGCGAGGTCGCCGGCAAGGTGTTCCGCATCGGCCATCTCGGCAGCCTCACCGAAGTGATGGCGCTGAGCGGCATCGCGGCCGCCGAGATGGCGATGGTCGATCTGGGTTTGCGCATCGAACTCGGCTCCGGCGTCGCCGCCGCGCAAGCGGTCTACCGGGGTGCAGCGGCGCCTGGCCTGCGCGCCGCCGCTTGACCGCGATGGACACCTCGCGCATCCCCTCCCTCGACGATGTGCTCACCGCCCACGAGCGCATCGGGCCGCATATCCATCGCACGCCGGTCATGACCTCGCGGATCATCGACGCCGCCGCCGGCGCCGAGTTGTTCTTCAAGTGCGAGAACTTCCAGAAGGCGGGCGCCTTCAAGGCGCGGGGCGCCTCGAACGCCGTCTTCAGCCTCACCGACGCGCAGGCCGCCCGGGGCGTGGCGACCCACTCCTCGGGCAACCACGGCACCTGCCTGTCCTACGCGGCGGGCCGGCGCGGCATCCCCTGCACGGTGGTGATGCCGCGTACCGCGCCCCAGGCGAAGAAGGACGCCGTGCGCGGCTACGGCGGCCGGGTGGTGGAGTGTGAGCCGTCCACCTCCTCCCGCGAGGCCGTCTTCGCCGAGGTCGTCGCCGAGACCGGCGCGGAGTTCGTGCACCCCTACAACGATCCCCGGGTCATCGCCGGGCAGGCGACCTGCGCCCGCGAGCTGATCGCGCAGGTCCCGGATCTCGACGCGGTGATCGCCCCGATCGGCGGCGGCGGCATGGTGTCGGGCACCTGCCTGACCCTGGCTGGTCTCGCCCCGCACATCGCCGTCTACGCGGCGGAGCCCGAGCAGGCGGACGACGCCCATCGCAGCCTGAAGGCCGGTCGGATCATCGCCGACGACGCGCCGGTGACGGTCGCGGACGGGCTCAAGGTGCCGCTGAAGGACCTCACCTGGCACTTCGTCCGCCACCACGTCGCCGACATCCTCACGGTCTCCGAGGCCGAGATCGTCGCGGCGATGCAGCTGATCTGGAAGCGGCTTAAGATCGTCATGGAGCCGTCCAGCGCCGTCGCCCTGGCGGCGGTGTTAAAGAACCGTCCCGTCTTCGCCGGACAACGCGTGGGCGTGATCATCACGGGCGGGAACGTCGATCTCGACAAGTTGCCTTGGCAACGAAGGGAGGCACAGGAATGAACGCATACGCCCGGACCGCCGAGCCTGAGGTCGGCTTCGATGTCCCCGCGCTGCCCGGCATGCGCGAGGACGAGATCCAGACGCCCTGCCTGATCCTCGACCTCGACGCACTCGAAGCCAACATCCGCAAGATGGGCGACTACGCCAAGGCGCACGGGATGCGCCACCGGGCCCATGGCAAGATGCACAAGTCCGTCGACGTCCTGAAGCTCCAGCAGGAGCTTGGCGGCGCCTGTGGCGTGTGCTGCCAGAAGGTCTCGGAGGCGGAAGTCTTCGCCCGGGCGGGCATCAAGGATATCCTCGTCTCGAACCAGGTGCGCGACCTCGGCAAGATCGACCGGCTGGCGCGGCTGCCGCTCCACGGCGCACGGATCATCGTCTGCCTCGACGACGTGGCGAACGTCGCCGACCTCTCGGCGGCGGCGCAGCGGCACGGCACGCAGCTCGACTGCTTCGTCGAGATCGATTGCGGGGCCGGCCGCTGCGGCGTGAGGACGACGCCCGACGTGGTGGAGATCGCACAGGCCGTCGCGGCCGCGCCGAACCTGCGCTTCGCCGGCCTCCAGGCCTACCAGGGCGCCATGCAGCACATCGACGGCTACGAGGAGCGGCGGGCCAAGCTCGACGCGGCCATCGCCCAGGTGCGCGAGGCCGTCGAGGCGTTGAACCGGGAGGGCCTCGAGCCGGAGCTCGTCAGCGGCGGCGGCACCGGCAGCTACTATTTCGAGGCTGGATCCGGCGTCTACAACGAGCTGCAATGCGGCAGCTACGCGTTCATGGACGCCGATTACGGGCGCATCCTTGACCGGGACGGTCGGCGTATCGATGCGGGCGAGTGGAAGAACGCCCTGTTCATCCTCACCAGCGTGATGAGCCACGCCAAGGCCGACAAGGCGATCTGCGACGCGGGCCTGAAGGTCCAGTCGGTCGATTCCGGCCTGCCCTTCGTCTTCGGCCGAGACGACGTCAAGTACATCAAGTGCTCGGACGAGCACGGGGTGATCGACGATCCGGAGGGCAAGCTGAAGGTTAACGACAAGCTGCGGCTGGTCCCCGGCCACTGCGATCCGACCTGCAACGTCCACGACTGGTATGTCGGCGTCCGCAACGGCCGGGTCGAGACGCTCTGGCCGGTCTCAGCCCGCGGCAAGGCGTATTGAGGCGCCGGCCCGTGCCCGGACGGAGAGGACGCCCATGATCATCGTTCCCGAGGGCGCCATCGAAGGCCTGGTCACGGCGGCGGATTGCTTCGCCGCCGTCGAGAAGGTCTTCGCCGCGATGGCGAGGCGGACGGCCCGGAACTTCCCGGTCGTCCGCGAGGCGATCGGCCATGCCGAGGCCCTGTATGGCTTCAAGTCGGGCTTCGACCGGGAAAGCTTGGCGCTCGGTCTCAAGGCCGGCGGCTTCTGGCCCGGCAACGCTGCGAAGGGCCTGACCAACCACCAGTCGACGGTCTTCCTGTTCGATGCGGATACCGGACGCTGTCGCGCGGCGGTGGGGGGCAACCTTCTGACCGCCCTACGAACGGCCGCGGCCAGCGCGATCTCCATCCGCCACCTCGCGCGACCGGACTCCCGGGTGCTCGGCATGATCGGCGCCGGGCACCAGTCTGCCTTCCAGCTCCGTGCAGCCCTGGGACAGAGGACGTTCGAGCGGGTCCTCGCCTGGAACCTGCACCCCGGCATGTTCGGCCGCCTGGCGACGGTAGCGGGGGAGCACGGCGTGACGTTCGAGGTCGTCGATCTCGACCAGCTCGGGGCTGAGGCCGACGTCATCGTCACGATCACGTCCTCGTTCGCGCCGATCCTGAAGGCCGCGCAGGTCCGGCCGGGCACGCACCTCGCCTGCATGGGGACGGACACGCGCGGCAAGCAGGAGGTGGAAGCGGAGCTTCTCGCCGCCGCGACGGTGTTCACTGACGAGGTCGCGCAATCGACGAGTATCGGCGAGGCGCAACACGCGGTGGCTAGCGGACTCCTCGCGGCGGACGCCATCGTCGAGATCGGGACCGTGATCAACGGCGATCACCCAGGACGGACCTCCGCGGGGGAGATCACCCTCTTCGATGGGACGGGCGTGGGCTTGCAGGATCTCGCCGTGGCTTCGGCGGCGGTCGATCTGGCGGTGTCCAAGGGGCTCGCCGTGGAAGTCGCCTTCTGACCCACCCTTTCTCGATCCGCGCATCCGGACAGTCGGGCCGAGCAAGAGGCCCGACGAGGACCATGGCAGTCCGATTGCCGGCTCAGGCGGCGCTCGCCCAACGGTCGGGCGGCGCCGCCGATCCCGGGCAAGGATCGCTCTATGGCAGCCGGCATGGATGCATGACGAAGCCAACCTGATTGAGCGACTTACGCGCGATCCCGACGGCGACGACCGCGGCGGTCGCGCCGGACCCGGACCGCAGGAAGCATCGCGTGGATGTCCGCGGCGACCGGGGTTATCACCATCGGACGCCGCCGTGTCGACGCCCATGCGGACTTAGCGCCCGCATGGGCGATTTCCGTCGCGCCGACCACTTCGCCCGCAGCCCGGACGTCGGCAGGGGCGTTGTGCCACTCTACGTCGACGTGCGGGATGCGGGGTGGAAGGGAATTCGAGCGGGCGACGACCCACGCCTCCGTCGAAGCGACGAGCTCCGCCCCTCGATGGGTGGTCCCGGTCGCGTACCCGAGCCGGCTCCCGCCCGCGGCTCCGGGAAGGTCACCTTGCGGCTGGCCGGAACGCCCGTTCGTCCAGCTTTGGTCGATCCTTCCCCGACACTGCGATCCGGACGATTCGCGCCTACGTCGTCAGCAGTTCGGCGTAGCCGAGGCGCGGGGAACGGGATCGAGGGTCGATCGCCTCGTCGACCGCTCCCCGGTCCGTCACTTCCTGGCCGGGATCTTCGCGTCCACGCCCTTCACGAGGAAGTTCATCCCTTTGATCTCCTTATCCGACAGGGCGGCGCCGGCAGCGACGGCTTGGCTGCCATCGTTGGCCATGATCGGCCCCTGGAAGGGTTGGAAGCCGCCGGTGCGGATCTCCTCTTGCCTGGCCAGGATCGCCTTCTTGTGGTCCTCGCCCAGATCCTTGTTTAGGCCCGCTACGGCCATGGACGCATCCTTGACCCCGAGGAACGTGTCATCGCCTTGGAACTTGCCGTCGAGGACCTGTTGCACCTTCCGCACGAAACCGGGCGCGAAATCCGCCTGCGCCGCGCACAGGTGCTTCTTTGGTGCGAATTTGCTGGCGTCGGACATGGTCACCGTGACGTAGACGCCGAGCTGCTCGGCCGTCGACACCGTCGACGCCGTGCCCGGGAACAGCGAGTACACGACATCCGAGCCCTGCGTGACGAGCGATTCGGCGGCCGACTTCTCCTTGGTCGGGTCGAACCAGGAATTCAACCAGACCACCTTCACGGGCTTCAGTTCGGGATTGACACTCTGGGCGCCGAGCACCCAGGCGTTCAGGATGTTCAGTACCTCCGGGAGCGGGAACGCGGCCACGATGCCCAGCTGCTTGGACTTGGTGGCGAACCCGGCTGCCATCCCACAGAGATAGGATCCTTCGTAGTGCCGTATGGCGAGGGTGGCGAAGTTAGGCTCGTTCATGTAGCCGCCCAGGTGAAGCAGGCTGAGCTTTGGATCCTTGCGGGCGAGGCGGAGGCCGTCGTTCATCTGGCCGAACCCACCTAGGATCACCATCCTGCTGCCGTCGGCAGCCATCTTGTTCATGACACGGGTCGCGTCGGGGCCCTCGAGCACGCCCGTGACCGAATTGAGTTGGATTTTATCGCCGAACGTCTGGACGAGCGCCTTGCCGCCTCTGTCGATCTCGTGGTCCCACCCGACCTCCGCGATGGCGTTCGGGATGAGCAGGCCGACCTTCAGCGGATCGGACAGGGCCGGCGCCGCCGCGAGATGAAGCGCTGCGGCGGCGAGGATGAGCTTGCTTCTCATGTTTGTTTCGCTCCTAGGGGATCAGGCCGCGGGACTGTAGCTCTCGCCCAGGGACATCGGGGCGTTCAGGCGGATCCGCGCGATGTCGCTCGACACGATCGCGAGGATGGCGATGGTGGACACGTACGGGACGCATGCCATCAGTTGGGACGGGATCCCGAGTCCGATCGCCTGAACGGCGAGATCGAGTAGGGAGACGGCGCCGAAGAAATACGCCCCCACCATCAGGCGCGTCGGCCTCCAGGTCGCGAACACGACCAGAGCGACGGCGATCCATCCTCGGCCGGCGATCATCCCCTGTGACCACAGCGGCGTCAGGACGGTGGAGGCGTAGGCTCCTGCCAGGCCGGCCATCGCGCCCCCGAAAAGGACGGCGAGAAACCTGACGCGGGTCGGACGGAGGCCGAGGGAATGGGCGGAGCGTGGGTTCTCGCCCACCACGCGGAGCGTCAGCCCCGCCCTTGTCCTGCGCAGGAACCAAGCGGCCGACGCACCGAGGACGACGGACATGTAGACGACCGCGTCCTGGCTGAACAGGATTGGGCCGACGATCGGCACGTCCGCCAGGATTGGCACGTGCAGCCGCTGAATCGGAGTGGTGACGGCCCCTTCGTACGGCATCCCGACCATCGCGGAGATGCCCAGGCCAAGTAGCCCGACCGCAAGGCCGGACACGACTTGATTGGCCAGCAGGCGCAGCGTCAGGAGGGCGAAGACAGTCGAGAGCGCCGTAGCTGCGAGCATGCCCGCGGCCATACCGAGCGCGTGCGAACCGGTGTGCGTCACAGTTATGAAGGCGACCACGGCCCCGATCGACATCATGCCTTCGACGCTGAGGTTGAACACTCCCGATCTCTCGCAGATCAGCTCCCCCAAGGCTGCGAGGAACAGCGGGGTGGCGGTCGCGAACGCGCCCGCCAGCACGAAAACGAGTGCGTCGCTCATGCCTGGGCCCCCACACGCCTGACGAACCCAACCCGGATGTCGTTGTTGACGAAAAAGGCGCACGCCAGGTAGTACACCAGGAGCAGGCTCTGCAGGACCGCAGGCGCCGAGGCTGGTATCTGGCCGGTGGCGAGGGCGTTGTCGCCGCCCACGTAGATGACGGCCATGAAGAGCCCGGCGAGCACGATCGCGATCGGATTGAGCGCGCCGAGGAAGGCCACGATGATCGCGGCGTACCCGTAGCCTGGCGTGAGGATCGGCTGCAGCTTGCCGAGAGGGCCAGCGATTTCACCGACCCCCGCCAGCCCGGCGGCCGCCCCGCCGAGGAGCAGCGAAACCCACACCGCCTGCGTTTGCGAGAATCCTGCATAGCGCGCGGCGTCGGGCGACACTCCCCCGATCAGGAGTCTGAAGCCTGCGAAGCTGCGCGTCACGAAGATCCAGGCCGAGACCGTGGCCGCGACACAGATCAGGATCGAGACGTTTGCGCGGGTCTCGCCGAACGTGGGGAACAGGGCCGCATCCTGGAAGGGCACGGATTGCGGGAAGCTGAAACCGCCCGGATCGCGCAGCGGCCCCATGACGGCGTAGTACAGCAGCTGCCTCGCGATCTCCGTGAGCATCAGCGTGACTATGATTTCGCTCGCGTTGAACCGCGTGCGCAAAAGCGCGGCGATTGCCGCCCACAACATGCCCGCGGCCGCGGCCAGCACGATCATCGCGGGCAGGAGCAGCGCCGAGTCGCTGTCCGGCAGGTAGACGGGCACCACGGTGGCGGCGACCGCGCCTACGATCAGCTGTCCCTCTGCGCCGACGTTCCAGACCTTGGCCCTGAAGCCGATTGCCAATCCCTGGGCGATCAGGATCAGCGGTCCCGCCTTGATGGCGACTTCCCCAAGGTTGTAGGCGGACGACAGGGGCTCGACGAAGAAGCCGAACAGGACGGCTCCCGGGGATGCCCCGTACGCGGAGAACATCACCGCCGCGGAGGCGACCGCCAGCACGACGGTCAGGAGTGGGACGATGACCATGCCCCACCGCGACGGGCTTTTCCTCCGGGTGACCTCGACTGTCAAAGGTATCATCGATGCGTATCCTGCGGTCGCTGGTCGAACATGCCCATCATCATCCTTCCGACGATCTCGGCGTCCACGGAACGGCCGTCCATGGCCTGGGACAGCCTGCCCTTGGACATGACCGCGAGGCGGTCGGATATTTCGAAGAGCTCCTCGAGTTCCTCCGACACGACGAGGATGGCCACGCCGTCCTCGCGAAGGTCGATCAGCCTCTGACGCACCATCGCCGCGGCGTTCACGTCGATGCCCCAGGTCGGCTGCGAGACGACCAGGACCTTCGGGGACGTATATATCTCGCGCCCCACGATGAACTTCTGCAGGTTGCCCCCCGACAGGCTGGCGGCCGGGGCCACCCGCCCCGAGCAGCGGACGTCGAGGTCGGAGATGCACGCGTCGGTGAAACTGTCGCGCTTGGCGTTGCGCACGAGCCCCATGCCCACCATCCCGCGACGGTGACCGGTCAGAAAGGCGTTGTCGGACAGGGATAGCGACGGGGCGGCGCCGCGTCCCAACCTTTCCTCCGGGACGAAGGCCAAGCCCTTGTTGCGCCTTTCCGCCGCGTGGAGATGCCCGATGGACTCGCCCATCATCTCGACGGCGTCCCGTCGGGAGGCCGGTAGGGTCCGCTCCCCGGAAAGGAGCTTCATGAGGAGCGACTGACCGTTTCCCGATACGCCGGCGATCCCAAGGATCTCGCCCGACCGGACCTCGAGTGATACGTCGTCGAGGTTGACCGCGAACGGGTCCGGGTCCGTCGTGGACAGCCGGTCGACCCGCAGGCGGACGGCGCCCCCCGCCTTCGCCGGCGGATGCTTGGTCCGGGGCAGGTCCTTCCCGATCATGAGGCGCGCCAGTTCGCCGGCGGTCTTGGCGGCCGGGACAACCGTCCCGGTGACCCGGCCCTGGCGCAGGATGGTGGCGGAATGGCAGAGTGAACGGATCTCCTCCAGCTTGTGGCTGATGTACAGGATCGAGATGCCGCGTTCCGACAGTGCCCGTAGCGTTTTGAACAGTTGCTCGACGCTCGGGGGCGGTAGGACGGATGTTGGCTCGTCCAAGATGAGAAGCTCGGGATTCTGGAGCAGGCAGCGTATGATCTCGACCCTCTGCCTCTCGCCGATCGAGAGCGAATGAACGAGCGCATCCGGCTCGATCGGCAGGCCGAACTCGATGCTCGCCTGCCGGATCCTGTTCGAGATCTCGGCGACGCTCCCGGGCACCGTAAGGGCGATGTTCTCCGCCACTGTCACGGTCTCGAAGAGCGTGAAGTGCTGGAACACCATGCTGATGCCAAGAGATCGGGCATGCTCGGGATTCCGGATGGATACGTCCGTCCCCTTCCAGCGTATCGTGCCCTCGTCCGGTCTCACGACCCCAAAGATGAGCTTCATCAGAGTTGACTTGCCGGCGCCGTTCTCGCCGAGAACGGCGTGGATCTCGCCTTCCGAAATCCTCAGGTCGATGCCGTCGTTGGCGGTCGTCCCCTGATAGCGCTTTGTTACCCCGACCAGCTCCAACAGGGGCAGTTCTGACCTTGCGCCGCGTTCCAGCTCGGCCAGCCCGTGAGCCATCAGCATCGATTTCGCCTCGTCAGACCTGGGTGGTTCGGAACGGTCGGACCCCGAAGGCCCGTACGGTCCTGGTTGGCGCGTCGGCCCCGGCATCGATCGGGACCTCGATGGTTTCGAGAGTCCGTCCCCGATGGCATGACCGGTTCTGATGTTCCGGAGCCGTGTCCCCAGGACGAGCGCGCCTCGCTCGAACCTGCCCAGAGGATCCATGCCTCCGGACCACATCGATCGAACCGACGCAGAACGTCGGCTGGGATCATTGGCTCGTTTGAAGCGCTTTGTTTGTCGAATTCCAATTAATTTCTCAATGCTCGGTATGAATACGGTTCAATGCCGAGATTTAGACGCATGTGTGTGTCTGAAGATTAGATTATATTTACATCAAACTGCCGAGTAGGCCGAGAAATTAGACGCCATGTCTAAATTATTGGACACTTCAGCGGCTGGTAAATCTATGTGCAGAACATGCTGTGTTGCGGTGCAAAATGCAACTAAAATATCCTTTGTAGAACACGTCCGAGCATCTTGGGAGGCGCGCGAGTGGTTGGACGTATGGGCTGCCGACCGTTCGGATACGACCCCGAAACTTTGCGCTCGCGTTGCCGAGGCGCGACAGGCCAGGCTGTGACGGTCGCTCAATCCCGTCATGTAGGCAGGAAGATCTTCGGGGTGGAGAAGCCCGGGTATGCAAGGGTTCAACGTGGCGCAGCCGATGACGGGGTCGTGTCCCTGGAGGTGGTGTAGCTCGCCGGTAGCGGGAGAGCCCGCCTGCGCGCCCTTCACCGCGCTGTAGCAGGCGGGATCTCTCGCGGGGTGGTCATCGGCGGATGCCGGGTAGGGTCGGGTTGCGAGCACCAACCTCGAACCCGAGAGACCCCCGATGACCGACGAGATGATGGCCCTGCGCGGGCTGATGGAGAAGAGCGCCGACGCCGATCTGCTGCGCGAGATGATCGGCTTTGCGGCCGAGCGGCTAATGGAGCTGGAGGTCGGTGGCCTGACCGTCGCGGCCCACGGCGAGAAGAGCGCCGAGCGGCTGGTCCAGCGCAACGGCTACCGTGACCGGGATTGGCAGACGCGGGCCGGCACGGTCGAGCTGCGCATTCCGAAGCTGCGCAAGGGCAGCTACTTTCCGGGCTTCCTGGAGCCGCGACGCATGGCCGAGAAGGCGCTCACGGCTGTGATCCAGGAGGCCTACATCCAGGGCATCTCGACCCGCTCGGTTGATGACCTCGTCCAAGCGATGGGCGGCACAGGCGTGTCGAAGAGCCAGGGAAGAGCCAGGTCAGCCGGCTCTGCCAGGAAATCGACGAGCGCGTGGGCGCGTTCCTCGCCCGGCCCATCGAGGGCGAGTGGCCCTACCTCTGGATCGACGCGACCTACGTGAAGGTGCGCCAGGACGGCCGTATCGTCTCTGTCGCCGTAATCGTGGCGGTGGGCGTCAACGGTGACGGCCGTCGCGAGGTGCTTGGCATGGATGTCGGCCCGTCCGAGGCCGAGACGTTCTGGACGGACTTTCTCCGCAAGCTGGCGCGCCGCGGCCTGCGCGGGGTCAAGCTGGTGATCTCGGACGCCCACGAGGGCATCAAGGCGTCGGTGGCCAAGGTGATGAACGCGACCTGGCAGCGTTGCCGCGTCCACTTCATGCGCAACGTGCTCGCCCATGCCGGACGCAGCGGGCGGCGTGTCGTCTCCGCCTCCATCGCCACGGCATTTGCCCAGGACGATGCCGAGGCGGCCCGTCAGCAGTGGCGGCGCGTGGCTGATCAGCTCCGGTTGAAGGTCCCCAAGCTCGCCGCCCTGATGGACGAGGCTGAGCCGGACGTGCTGGCCTACATGGGCTTCCCCACCCAGCATCGGGTCAAGCTGCACTCCACGAACCCGCTGGAACGCCTCAACGGCGAGATCAAGCGCTGGACCGAGGTGGTCGGCATCTTCCCCAACGAGGCGGCCATCACACGCCTCGTCGGCGCGATCCTGCTGGAACAGAACGACGAGCGGGCCGTCCAGCGCTCGCGCTACATCACCCTGGAAGGCATCGCCCCGATCGGCGATGATCCCCTCGTCAGCCTGCCCACCCTGGCAGCCTGATCAATCCGGCCCAAGCCGGCGATCGCGATGGCTCTCAACGAGCTACACCACGCCAAGGGACACGACCGACCGCCCCTGCCAGGGCAGGTCGTCGAGGCGGCGCTGATAGGAGCCGTGGGTTCGATCCGAATGTCTTGGGCAAACCGGGCAGCACGACGCCGCCTACCGCGGCACGGCCATCACGGTCACGTGCACGGGCTCGGACGCAACCGAGATGACGCGCAACGAGGCTGGAATGAGGGGACGCAGGCGCTGGAGCACGAGCAGCCCGGGAATGGCATTCATCCCATCTGAATCGCCGCTACGCGCGACGGCTCCCGCTCACCCCGTTTGGGCCTAGGGCGTCTCTGCAAACTCATGTGAGCCAGAGTATGGTCATGCCGAGGGTGACCATGGCGAGGTAGTTGGCAGCCCGCTTCTCGTAGCGGGTGGCGATGCGGCGATACTGCTTGAGGCGGTTGATCAGCCGCTCGACCTTGTTGCGCTCGCGGTACGCGGCCTTGTCAAAGTCGGGCTGACGCGGCTGGTCCTTGCGGGTCGGGATGACCGGCTCGATCCGACGCTGCCTGAGGCGACAACGCGCCGGCGGACTGGAGTAACCCCGGTCCCCTGCCGTCCTACGGGGCCGTAGGCGCGGGCGGCCTCGCCCTGAGCGCGGCACCGCGCCCTTGTCCATCAAGGCGTCCAGTGCGAACTGCTCGTGCCTTTCGCCGGCCGTCAGCACCGCCGCGATCGGCTTGCCGCCGCCCTCGGCGCGCAGATGCAGCTTGGTGGAGAACCCGCCCTGGCTGCGCCCGAGCGCTTCGCCCACGCCCTCGACGGTCGCCTCACCCCCCGATGGCGCCGGACCGGCGTGCCCCGGCGGCGTGCTGGTGGGCGCGCACCACCGTGGCGTCCACGAAGTGCAGATCCCAGTCCAGGGCGCCGCGGGCGTCCGCCTGCGCCTGCAGGCGCTGCAGCACCCGGTCGAACACGCCGGCCTTGCGCCAGCGGTAGAACCGGCTCGACACGGTTCCGACCGCCCCGTAGCGGGCCGGCAGGTCCTCCCAGGGAGCACCGGTACGCAGGATCCAGAGCATGCCGTTGAGCACTTGGCGGTGATCCTCGGCGGGCCAGCCCGTGCGCGGCTTCTGCGGAGGCAGCAGCGGGGCGATCTGCTCCCACTGCGCGTCAGTCAGTTCAAAGCGTCGCATCAGGCCCACATGGGGCCGATCCCGCGGCCTGTGAACCCTTTGCAGAGCCGCCCTAGTAGTCGGGTGTCCGGTCCGATGGAGGTCGTCCGGCCCGTGCCCTCTCGATAAGGACCGGAGGCCTTCCATGGCGGGCGCTTGATCCGGCGATCGGGGGGCTTGTCTGGGAAAAAGGCATAGGTCACGGCGATGGCGGGCGCAGTCATGGACGCAAACGCCAGCCCGCTCCTGTGCATGCGCCGACGCAATGCAAACCGCCGATTCCAAAGCTGAAACTCGCCCACTACGGAGGTGTCGGCGGGCTTCGGCGATCCATTCGAGAGATCCGCCCCGCCAGAGCGTTCGATGGCATTGGCTAAAAGAGCGATCGTTAAGGCTAAAAAAACCTCTTCAATTTGAATGCAAATTTGTTTATATCTCGCCAATACAAAGTAATAGTGAAAGATATTCGGACCAAATTTGGCGGTCAGGTTCATATAACTTAAAATAATCGCCGATAATCTGCTATCAAGTGAGACAAATGTTGGCCTGCAATCATGATACTTTATCACTTCACTTCGTTCGGTCATCTTCCGATGATTCTGGAGCACGGAGGCCTTCAAAAGGGCGACGTCATCATTGGGGAACAAGGCGAGCAGACGCTCACCGCAACATGGCTCACCACCGACCCGGATCCGACGCGTTGTCGCGGCGTGACGACCGGCGGCTTGGCGGTACTGCCGGCGGAATTAGCGGCGCGGAGCAGCGGCTCGCGTTGGCGCGAGACCATCAACAAGCGGGTGGTACGCATCACCGTCAAGATCCCTTCGACGGACCGAGAGCTTAAGCATTGGGTGGTCTGGGCAAAGGGTCGTGTCGGTCAGGCGCTGTATGACTTTGAAATCGAGTTCTCTGGAGGGAAAGTCAATGTCGCAAATTACTACTTCTATCGCCCTCTCATTCCCAAGGATGATTTTGTCTCGATAGAGCTATTCCATGAAGGCGATGGAAAATTTCATCGTGCGACTGACGAGCAGTTGGCTGCGCTCCGAGCTCACGAGATCGGGCAAGTTTGGTCCATGGCCGAGGCCCCGCGCGACAACTGATTTCGGGACCTGGGCTTCCATTCTGCGGGCGCGACTCACAGCTTGCGGTAGCTGCTGCGATGCAGGCGCCGCCGCAGGCGGGGCGGCGCGGGTGACTGGGCCGCGATTCCGCCGACTCGGATACCGATCGCTCCGCTGGGTCAACCCACCACGGTCGCCACCGCCGTGCGGGAGCCGGCGTCGGATGTAATGCGCGGTGGCTCCCGGGCCGCCGGCGGTGCGGTGCATGAGCGGCTTTGGGGCCGACACCGCGGACGCACCTCCGGGGCCATCGCCCGATCGCCTGTTTATCAAGGGGACTAATCTCGCGCAACGGCGTGCCCCGCCCCGCGAATCGGGGTGCTGCCATACTTGGCGTTCAGCCCGAACCTCGTGGTTTTATCTTGCGGCCGGCTCACGAGGTCTGGCCCGTCCGGTGGCGCGGGAGCCGGATTCCGGTATGGTGTCACCAGCTTTCGGGCCCATCTCCTCGACGTCCGGCCCACAATCCAACCGGGGCAGCTTGATCTTGGCGATCACGCGCCTTGCTGCACGCATCTTACGGTCAGGACCCATAAACAGTAGCTGACGGTTGCGGCGATGCAGACGGCAGCGAGGTGGTTGCGGGCGAGCCAATCGTAGTGGGTTGGCGATGCGGCGGAATTCCTTGAGGCGGCCGAACGTGCCCTCGATGGCGTTTCGCCCGCGATACAGCACGGGCGAGAAGCACGGCTTCCACCGGCGGTGATCTTGAGCGGGATGTTCGGTACAGCCGCAGTCGACTCGATCTGCCTACGGTTGACGTCACTATCATAGCCCATGTCTGACGTACGATGCGGCAGGCGGGTAGACGTTCGAGCAGCGGCGCGCCGGCCCCGCAATCGGCGACCTGACCGTCGGTCAGCAGGAAAGCGAACGGGCTGCAGAAGCGGTCGGTGAGCGTGTGGATCTTCGTCGTGCGCCGGCCCCGCGAGCGGCTGATGGCTTGATTCTGTTCCCCCTTTATGGATGGCCCACTCTTCACTGGCCTTCACTGCTAGGTTTGCAGTTTGGCTCACACCAAGAATGGAGCGGACCGATGGCTATTGCGATAGTTGGGATCGATCTGGGCAAGAATAGCTGCAGCCTCGTCGGGCAGGATGCTGCTGGTCGGGTCGTTCTGCGACGCCGGATGCGGCGCGAGACGGTGATGCCCTTTGGCGCGACGCTTCCGGCCTGCATCATCGCCATGCCGGATCCGCGAACATCATCGGACTGCCTTGCCGGACCGGTCGCACGAGCCCCACCGGGGCGCTGTCCCGCGTTCGGACTTCGCCCGGGGAGGGGATATCCAGGCATGATTGAGGGACCGCATGTCCATAGTGCGTGGATCCGTCCGACACCGGTCGCTGTTTATCAGGGCGCTGTTCTTTGTTCCGCCGAACGGGCCCCGCGCTCGAGCTCGACCGTTGCGGCGGCACGCCGGAGAAAGGCTCTGGTCTCGTCTGCGTTCAAGTCGTCGAGGTCGAGCGCAGAAGGCTCGCGGGCGTCCCTCTCAAAGTCGCGGTAGTAGGCGAGGATGAGGCGGATGCCGCGGACGTACATACCCGTCCGGTCGTCCACGGCCGGTTGCGGGTCCACTTCCTCGGTCAGTAACGCAATCAATCGATCGTAGTCGAGCACGCCGGAATTCGCGGCGAAACTCGCCAGGAGGCCGATGACGACCATGATCGCCTCGCGGGCCTCGGCCTCCCCACCGTCCACGATGGCGCGCAGGTACGCAAGCTCATCCTCCAGGCGGGCGACACGCTCAGCCAATGTCATCCGTCCCTCCCTACGTAGTGGAAGTCGCGCCGAGAGGAGCATCCTCGACCGCGCCGCCGTGATCCCATCCCGGGCACACAAGCACGCCTCCGAATCCTAGCCGATCCGGGATGTCGAGCCAAACCTGCCACGGCGTGGGGCGGAGGGTGGATTTCGGCGCGATCCGGCCACGACGCGCTTCTGCATGCGTTTTGACGGGTGTGGCGTCGAGAACCCTCGTCACGAGGGAGGCAGGGAACCGGCCGGGCCCGAGAGTTCCGCCGGCATGAGATCTAGACGTATGGCCACCTTCGGGAGGCGGATGATGACCTGACCGATTGTGGCGGCGGGGATCGCGGCCTGAACGTCCCGGCCTTCGGCTTCGGGCTCGGTTCCGGGTTCCAATATGCCGGCTTTGGTCGGCCGGCGCCGGTGTCCGGCATTGCGGCCTCGTCGGCGTATTCCATCAGGACGAGGCAAGTCGCATGGTATGCGTCATCTTCGTGCCGAAGTTTGACGAGCAGGTCGAACAGCCATTCCGCCGTCTTCGGTTCTTTTTGCACGATGGCGAAGCGAAACCCGAAGGCGAACTCGAAGGCCGCGCGGATGCCGCAGCCTGAGGCTCTCGGCGTCGCCATACCATTCTTCGACCTTGTTCTGCGCGTTGTTGCAGTACGAGGAGCCCGGCCGATTGGTCGAGGCAAGGAGTTCGGGTCCGGTAAACAGATAGTTATGAGCACGTCCACTTGCTTGAGATGGTTCTCCTCCAAGATGGCGTAACGCCGGCAATCGACGAGTCTTTCTCCGGCCGGTCCATGACCAGCTTCCGGAAGGGGCTCGGCAGCCATTTGATCGGGGCCCCGACCGCCGCGGGGAGGATGCGGGGGGCTCGGCCTCGGCCGAACGCGATCGGCCTTGAAGCCCGCGCGGGAGAGTTCGTAGCTCGGCCACACGTCGAGGGCGAGCGCAGGGACGACGGATCGGACACGCGCCTTCCGATGGAGTGGGACGCCGAGCAATTTCTCAAGCGTCCCGTAGTCAGGCTCGAATAGACGGAGGTCATATCAGGGTGACGGCCGAGCGGTAGGCGTGACCGAGTATGGCTTCATTTTGCGGGCCGTATCGTGCATGAACGATTATTCCCACGGCATCGACCGCGCACGATCGTCCATATTCCATCCGATCCTCAATTATTATTCCGAACTTATTATCTCTAGTATATCATCGAAAATTGCCTCCCAAGCTGTCTGATCCATTTCAATGAGCCCAAGACTTCTCACAAAAAACGCGCCTTCTGCCGCGAAAAAAGCTGTTCTTGCTCTGCGATCTAATTCAGAAATTGTATTAAATTTTCCAATCCAGCCGGCATACCATTTACGGATATTCGGCAGATGCTTGTTCGTCTGAAGAAGCGTCACAAGCATACCCACCATCTTCGCTTGCGTAGTGGCGTCGAAACGGCCCGATGCGATGACGTAGCCTCGGGTCATGTCCAGCGTTCCCCCACCGGCTGTCGAATTGCGTTCGACTTCCGCATCGAAGGCCGCGACCCATCGATCAATCATCGCTGCCACCAAGCCGTCCTTGTCGCCGAAGCAATATTGAACCCCCCCCTTGGTGATGCCGGCCGCTCCGGCTACATTTTCGAACGTCAGAGCGGTCGCGCCGCCTCGGCGAACGATCTCCTCCGCTACGTCGAGCACCTTCTCCCGATCGATTGTTCGCGAGCGTCCCACCGCTTTTCCCCTTTCAATTCCATACGTATGTATTATTAAAGCGCGCGCTGTTAGCAAGGCGCTTGTCACGGCGATCCGCCAGCCGCTTGGATGGACGATGCTCTTACACCGCTATGCCACCGCACCGACCGTACTCGCCACGATGATCCTGCTAGGCGGGATAGGGTGCCAGCCGAACGAGAAAGGTGCTTCCTCGAGGTCCGATACGACGGCCCCCCCTCCGGTCGCCACCGCGACGGTGGGCTCCATCGCGATGCCGCTCTCTATCGACATGCCTGGACGGCTCGCATCCACCCGCGTCGCTGAAGTTCGTGCGCAGGTGTCCGGAATCATCCAGGAACGCACGTTCGAGGAAGGGAGCATCGTCCAGAAAGGCGACGTCCTGTTTCTGATCGACCCGTCTGTCTACAAGGCAGAGGTCGACGCCAAGGCTGCCGCGCTTGCCCGGGCCGACGCGACACGCATCCAGGCGAAACGTCAGGCCGAAAGAACCGATACGCTTCTGGAACGACAGGCGGCAAGCACCGCGCAATACGACATCGCCCAAGCCAATCTGCATCAAGCGGACGCCGACGTTGCCAGTGCCAGGGCGCAGCTCACGAGAGCAAAGATCGATCTCGACCATGCCACGGTACGAGCGCCGATCGCGGGCCGAATCGGTCGCGCCCTTGTGACGGAAGGCACGCTCGTCGGGCAGGGCGACGCCACGAAGCTGGCCGTCGTCCAGCAGATCGATCCCATCTACGCAGATTTCACCCAGTCGGCGGACGATCCCTCCCCGATCACGGCACGTGTCGCCCGGGGAGCGATCGAAGTTCGGCTCGTCGAGAGGAACGGTTCCCTTCACGCGGGCGCCGGCAAGCTCCTGTTCTCGGACATCAGCGTCGATCCAGGCACGGGGCAGGTCAGCCTGCGCGCGACGTTTCCCAACCCTCAGGCCGCCCTGTTGCCGGGTACCTACGTGCGTGTGCGCGCCGAACGCGGGATGAAGGCGGAAGCGACAATCATACCGCCCCAGGCGATTCAACGGAGCAGTGCCGGGGAAGCGCAGGCGTTCGTGGTCGGTCCCGACAACAAGGCGATGCTCAGGCCGATTCGAACCGGTGCCCTCACCGAGGCCGGGTGGGTCGTCGAGGAAGGGCTCAAGCCTGGCGAAACCGTCGTCGTCGAAGGTTTCCAGAAGCTTCAGTCGGGCGTCACCGTAAAACCTGTCGCCGAGGTCGCCCCGGTTCGGGCGGAGGCACCGGCGCACCCCTAATCGGTCATAACCCCGCATTGTTCGCTTGAGCTGTTGATTATGACAACCTTCTTCATAGGCCGCCCCATTTTCGCATGGGCAATCTCGATCTTCATCATGCTGGTCGGAGCCATCTCGATCGTCTTCCTGCCGATCTCCCAATATCCTGACGTCGCCCCCGTGACGATCCAGGTCACGGCGACCTACCCCGGTGCGCCTCCCGAGCGTCTCTACGACGGTGTCACGCGCGTCATCGAGGAGGAGCTGAACGGCATTCCGGGCCTCATGTACTTCGAGTCCACGAGCGACACGTCGGGACAAGCCCTGATCACGGCGTCCTTCACGCCGGGCACCGATGCGTCGAAAGCCACCGTCGCGGTCCAGAACCGCATCAAGCGGATCGAAGCGCGCCTCCCGAAGGCCGTGACGCAGCAAGGCGTTCTCATCGAGGAGGCCAGCACGGCCTTCCTGCAATTCGTGACGGTAGGATCCGCCGACGGATCCATGAGCGAGGTGGATCTCGGCGACCTCTCCGCTCGCCGCGTCCTGGGCGAACTCCGGCGCGTGCCCGGAGTGGGGCGCGCGACGCTGTTCTCGGCCGAGAAGGCCCTCCGCGTCTGGATCGATCCGTCAAAACTCGTCGGCCTCAACCTTACGGCCGGCGACGTCACGGCCGCGATCGAGGCTCAGAATGCGCAGATCGCGTCGGGCAGCGTCGGCGCGATGCCGGCCAAGGACGGGCAGCGGATTGCCGCCACCGTCCAAGTGAGAGGGCAACTCGGCTCGGTTCGCGAATTCGAGGAGATCGTCCTTCGGGCAAACGCCGACGGCTCGATCGTCCGCCTGCGCGATGTCGCCGAAGTGGAACTTGCGGGCCAGGCCTATCAGTTCCAGACGCGGCTTGATGGGCATCCGGCCGCCGGCATCGGTATTCAATTGGCCCCCGGAGGGAACGCCTTGGCGACCGCCCGGGGCGTTCATGCCAAGATCGCTCAACTCCAGCGGACGCTGCCGCCCGACGTCCGGATCCGGGTACCCTACGACACCACGCCATTCGTTGAGATCTCGATCGAGAAGGTCCTGCACACCCTGGTCGAGGCGATGGTGCTGGTCTTCGTGGTTATGTTCCTGTTCCTGCAGAACCTTCGCTACACGCTGATCCCGACTATCGTCGTTCCCGTCGCATTGCTCGGCACATGCGGTGCGCTGCTGCTAGCGGGATTCTCGATCAACGTCCTGACGATGTTCGGAATGGTGCTCGCGATCGGCATCCTGGTGGACGATGCCATCGTCGTGGTCGAGAATGTCGAGCGCATCATGTCCGAGGAGGGCCTGCCGCCCCGCATCGCGACGCAGAAGGCGATGGGACAAATCACGGGCGCGATCGTCGGCATCACGCTGGTGCTGATCGCGGTCTTCATCCCCATGGCATTCTTCCCCGGGTCGGTCGGCATCATCTACCGCCAGTTCGCGGTCAGCATGGCGACTTCGATCGCCTTCTCGGCCTTCCTCGCGCTGTCCTTGACGCCTGCCCTCTGTGCCACGTTGCTCAAGCCGATCGAGGCGGGCCATGGGCATTCCAAAAGCGGATTCTTCGGCTGGTTCAACCGAACCTTTCGAACCGGCACGCAGGCCTACCGCTTAGGCGTCGGCGGCGTGCTCAAACGCCCGCTGAGAGGACTCCTGGTCTATGCCGCGCTGGTCTGCGGCCTTGTTCTCGGACTCCAGCGTCTGCCATCGAGCTTCCTGCCGATCGAAGATCAGGGTTACGCCATCGTCGATCTTCAGACGCCGCCGGAGTCCTCGATGGATCGGACCCTCGATGCGGTGAAGCGCATCGAGAAGCACTTTGCCGGGGAGCAAGCCGTCAGAAGCAGGACGACGATCCTCGGATATGGCTTTTCCGGACAAGGCCAGAATGTCGGTCTCGCCTTCGTGACGCTGAAGGACTGGAAGGAGCGTGGGAAGGAGGACAGCGCGGCATCGATCACCGCGCGTGCGAATGCGGCGTTCGTCGAAATGCCCGATGCCGCCGCGATGTCACTGGCTCCGCCTCCGATCGAGGCGCTCGGCAACTCGAGCGGTTTCAGCTTCAGGCTCCAGGACAAGGCGCAACGGGGATATGCCGCCCTCGCCGCAGCCCGAGACCAGTTGCTGAAAGCCGCCGGCCAGAGCCCGGTTCTCGCCGGGGTCTACGTCGAAGGCCTCCCTACGGCGCCGCAGGTCGAGCTCGTCATCGATCGACAGAAGGCCAACGCGCTAGGGGTTACATTCGCGGACATCAACGGCACACTTTCGACAAGCCTCGGCTCCGCCTATGTCAACGACTTCCCCAACCAAGCCCGGATGCAACGCGTCATCGTGCAGGCCGAAGCAGCCCGTCGCATGAAGGCGGAAGACCTCCTCGACCTGTACGTACGGAACCGACAAGGACAGATGGTGCCTCTTCAATCGTTCGCGCAGATCCGCTGGACCATGGGACCGGCCCAGGTTGTGGGCTTCAACGGCTATCCAAGCATCAAGTTTTCGGGCAGCGCGGCCCCGGGGCACGCCAGCGGTGATGCCATGGCCGAGATGGAACGACTGGCCACTCAGTTGCCGCAGGGCTTCGACTTTGCCTGGTCGGGACAATCCCTGCAGGAAAAGCTTTCCGGCAGCCAAGCCATCTATCTTTTGGCGTTGTCTTTGTTCTGCGTCTTCCTGTGTCTTGCAGCCCTCTACGAAAGTTGGTCGATCCCATTAGCTGTCTTGCTCGTCGTCCCGACCGGTGTTTTCGGATCGGTACTCGCGGTGCTCTTTCGTGAAATGCCGAACGATGTCTACTTCAAGGTGGGGCTTATCACTGTCATCGGCCTGACTGCCAAGAATGCTATCCTGATCATCGAGGTGGCGAAGGATCTGGTGGCTCAAGGACGCTCCGTCCAAGAAGCCGCGCTCGAGGCCTGCGAACTGCGTTTCCGGCCTATCATCATGACTTCCTTCGCCTTCATTCTCGGCGTCGTGCCCTTGGCGATAGCGACTGGTGCGAGCATGAACAGCCAGCGTGCGATTGGCACCGGTGTCTTCGGAGGCATGATCGCCGCGACACTCCTCGCGATCTTCGCGACACCTCTCTTCTACGTTCTCGTCGCATCGGCTGTGCGCAATCGCGGTGAACGCGGACGATCATCTGCGGCCTCGGGCGACTCCCGTCGACATGCGTCCGGACAAATATCGACGAGCTGAAACGACGGGGAGCCGAGCGTGGATCGGGGCGGGGCCTAATCGGTGGACGAGCGGATTGCGAGAAAGGCAGGTCCGCTCCTCGCCTCCAATGAGCAGGGCGGCCGCGATCACTTCCGGCCTGTCGCGGTATGTCCGCCGTCAGTTGATCCGAGCCGGTTCGTGACGTTCAGGAGCGGAGGCTGCGCTCCACCCTGGGTGGGTGCTTGTGCGTCCTGCACCTGATGGCGCAAACGGCGATCGCTCTGGGTCCGACGCTCGATCCAAGCCCCATTGCACAGGATGTCCTCGCCTCGGCCGGCAGCGACGTCGGCCGGGGCGAGGTTGCCCGAGCCCTCATGGGCGCGGACGTGGTTGCAGTTCTCGACAATGGCTTCGATCCGTCCCTCCGCCCCTCCGTGCAGGTAGGCGTTTTCGAGCAGACTGTGATTCTTGGGAGTGTGTTTCCTGCGTGGAGTGCACCCTGTTTGACCGGACAGGCAGCGGGGCGGGTTTAGGCAGTCCGGCTGAGGTACTCTCGAGGCGAGAGCATGCGCAAGCCGGAGTGCGGGTGGATCGTGTTGTAGTCCTCAAACCATGTCGGCAGAAGCCGCATCACGGTCTCGGCGTCGGTCAAGATGGCGAGGCGGGCATAGTCGCGCTTGAGCGTCTTCACGAACGCCTCCGCGATGCCGTTGCTCTGCGGCGAACGCACCGGGGTGAACAGCAGCCGTAGGCCGAGCGCGGCGGCCGTCTGAGCAGTCTCCTTGGCGATGTAGGCGGAGCCGTTGTCGGACAGCCACTCGACCGGGTGCGGGGTCTTCGTCGCGCCGAACCGGCGCTCGCAGCAGGCGATCATCAGGTTGCAGACCATCTCGGCCGAGACGCCTGCCGTGGTCGCCGACCACGCCATGATTTCACGGTCGCAAGCGTCGACGGCAAACAGCACGCGGACGACCGCACCGTCCCGGCAGCGCAGTTCGAGATGATCCGAGCACCAGCGCACGTTCGAACGCAACGCCACCACGATGCCGTCGTGGGTGCGGCCGGGACGACGGGCGGTGTGCGGCGCGAGGGTGAGCCCGTTCGCCCGCAGGATGCGCAGCACCCGCTTGGCATTGACGCTCGCTTCGCCGCGCGAGCGCAGGGCCCGGTTCACCAGTGCGGTGACGCGGCGATAGCCGTAGCTCGGGCGGGCATCGACGATCGCGCGGATCGTCGGCAGCAGCTGCGCATCCTCGGGCTTGTGGTAGAGGCCGCGCGGCCGAGCAGGTCGATTCAGGCGCTCGGCCAAGTGGGAGCGGGCTACACCGAGCGTGTCGGCGACCGCTTTCACCGCGAACCGCCCGTCGAACCGCTCCAGGAGCTGAGCGGCGAGGTCGGTTTTTTTGCGCGCGCGAGGTCGAGCGCCTCCTTCAGGATCTCGACCTCCATGGTCTTGCGCCCGAGCAGGCGTTCGAGGTCGCGCACGCGCCGCTCCAGCTCGCGAACCCGGCTGGTTCCAACGACCTCCTCGTCGGCGTGCACGGCCTGATGGCCGCCCTCCAGCATGCGCCGCTTCCACGAGAACAGCAGGCTGGGCGAGAGGCCGTAGCGGCGAGCGACGAACGACACGGACGAGCCAGGCTGCTGGCTCTCCTCGACGAGGCGGATCTTCTCGGTGGTGGACCAGCGCCGTCGGCGCTGAACGCCGGTCAGGATCTCGCCGTGCACCGGCGGGGCGGTCGGATCGGATGACATAGCCTTACCCATAGGCCAACGCCTATGCCTTCGTGAGCTATGCCGCCTGTCCGGTCAAAACGGGGTGCGGTTCACTGCGCTTGTTCCTACTCTGGGTCTGAGGATGCCGCGACGCACCGCGGATGGGGGCATGCAGTGGCTGCCGAGTCGATCGGCCGGGTCGCCCGCGACGTAGCTCGACCCGCTGTCGGTCAGCACGCGTGGGCGGTGCACCGCCTCCATCTGGTCGAGCATGGAGGCGGTCAGCGCCAAGTCTAGCGTGGCCGTGACGTGGTTGGCCTGCTTCGTCGTGCGCAGCTGACACGCCACGATGTAGTGGCCTGCTGGGTAAGCCGACATCACGTCGCCCGTCCCCTACCATGCGTGGAGATCCCCGGAAGCCCTGCGCCCTCGCCTTGTGCCGGTGCTCGGTCAAGCGGCGGCCGCCAGCACCTCGCTGGGCATCGGGCCAGGGTAGATAGGCCACGGGTGAGCTTCGTCGGACCCGTAAGACGTCCGTGTGATCGCGCAGAGCCGCCGCGTCAGGTAGGCGTTGAGCGCATCGGGCTTGCTGGCGAGCACGGGGACGTAGTGCCAGGGATCGAAAACCGTCTGGTTGCGGCCGGAGACGCGGGCATGCTCGCCGACGATGCGCCGGTCCCGGCGAGTCTCGACCCGCTCGGCATAGGCGCGCACCTCGACTGGCCGGCCGAGGGCGGAGGCCGTGACCGAGTGCCGGCTGTTGTCGATGCGGACCAAGCGCGTCGAGTACACGGCCGCCGGCACGGCGTGGAAGCCGTCGACGCGACCCGCATAGGGGACCGGTGCCGCCCGCTCGGCCTCGAAGGGAGAGCGATCGGGCGGAGACGACCCGGCGCAGGACCGCGGCGGCGTGCATCGGGAGACAGCGATCAGTCCCGTGAGCCAGGTGTCGGAGGACGGTTCTGCGGTCACGAACGCTCCTGACCGCGCTCCGCAGGCGCGGGGTGCCCGGTTCCCCTTCCGTCCCGGACCAGCCGTGCATTTCAATGGGACGAGTGTTGCCCCCGTACCGGCCAGCGCCGCGTGCGAGACGCCGACTTGAGCCGCGGATCCAATCCTCACATGGCGTCCACGGGTCTGACCTTGACAACACCCCGCGCCCGGTGTCGGTGGAACGTGCGGCTCACATTGCGCCATCCCGTTGCTTGCTCGCATCTGTTCAACATTTTCATTGAAGGTTTCGACATGGCAGCTTATTTTTTCACCGATCAGCCACGCGCATTGATGGATGCGTTCGACGCGCGCGTGCGACAAAGCGAGTCGATTGGTCGCATCGATAGATGGACCAAAGGCGAGGATGGTATTTCGTACACGCACGTCGGTGAGGAATGGGTCAACAAAGCTTGGCTGAAGCCACGCATCGAAGACGGGAAGTTGATTTTCAACATCGTGAGGCCTGAGGATCGATACGTATCCGTCAAAGCTTATGCTCATTATTTTGGTGAACTGATAGAGACGTTTACGAATCATCTCGACCTGAATTTCGAGCTGGTGAACGTGACGCCGCGGTGCACGGATGGAGATGTTTGGGCATAGTGCTGACCCTAAGCAGCGCCGATCCAACGTCGGCATGGCGCGGACGGCCACTTAGGAACATGGCCGGATGTCCCCGATCGTGGATCGAGGTCTTACTGCGTGACCTGATCTATCCGGCCTGACTCCTGCGGCGCACCGGCGTCCGCTGGGTCCGTAAATCCGCCTTGGACTTCAAAGTGGATGGTCGTGGGCTTGGCCCATTTGCGGTCGAGGGCTCGCGTCGAGCGACTCGGCCGCGGACAAATCGCCGGCTCTCGTTGCGGCGATTGGCGAGGGTCAAGCCGCCATGGCTTGAACTTTCGACCGCGCGGATCATCGATGGTCGGCGGCCGGGACGGACGCGAAAGGTTTCGCACGTCGATGGGCTCGTCGGCATAGGCGGACGGCATCGAAAAGGCGATTGTCGATGCTTGCGGCCCGATGCAAGGCGGTGGTTCCGGCCGCTCGCAGGATAGAGGGACGCCATCGTGCGGCGTCCATGCCGCTGCTTGGGCTACATTGTCGACGTGGGCTCGGCGGCGGGACGCGGACGGTCAGCGCCGAGCCGCTATTCGGCGGTCTCAAACCACGCTACGGAATCGCCGCTGCAGTCTCTCGGCATGCTTCGAGGTGAGTGCTCGACGTTCTGCGACCGCGTTTCACACGATACGGATCGCTCCCGCGTACACCGGGATGCCTTCATTTCTCGATCGCCGGAGGGCAATCCGTATCGCTTGGCATCGGATTCATGCCGTTGACCGCGGCAAGCCGGATGCGGGGGCGGCAGCCAAGCTGGGCAGTTGGGGTGGGACGAGCACGGACCGCGGATGTTGACGCCTCGCATCGCGGCTTTTCCCCGACCAATCGTTCCGACCCGATTATCGACGGTGATCGAACCTAAGCGATCGTGGGGGGTGAACGAGCGGCCGCTCTGGTCGCCGGATCCAAGATCGCTGAGCGTGCCCGGTAGGGAGATGGTATCCGGCGTCAGTCGACCAACGATGGGGTTGATGGCAAAGGGCACCAGCCGGGCGCTACGTTCTGTTCAAGTATTTGCTTGACAATAAGCCGCCCGACGATGGCTCATGTACGCGGCTGCCGTGCGCTTGGAACTCATTTAAAGTAGCTCTCGGCCTCGCCGCAGCGCGGAGGACGAAGTCTAGCATCGAAGGCCGCTCGCATTCAAATCCGGTGGGGGCATGCAGGAAGCGGCGGGATGCTATATTTTTTGGCACCGCGGCAAAGCATCGGTCTTGTTTTTTGCGCTGCAATCAAGCATGTCGTGCCCGAAGATTACGCAGCGATCGCGTGTTCACGAATCAGGACAGTGTGTCTAAGATTTCGGCCTATCAAATTGGAACTGTCCAAAATCTAATTGGGTGGTAGGCGCGATCAACAATCCGATGGCTGAAACGCCACGAACTGAGATTGGGTTAGCGTCAGAGCGCAATGATAGGCACAGGGAACGCCTCGATGCCCGAACCCCGCCCTCTCTTCAAAGACGAGTCCTTTCTCCGCCACTTTTGGCATCCCGTCGCCACGCTCGACGAGTTCGAGAGCGCCAACGCGTCGGGCAACGGTCCGATGCCGGTGGAACTTCTGGAGCAGAAGGTCGTCCTGGCCCGCCTCGGCGGGAAGATCGTCGCCATGAAAGATCAGTGTGTGCATCGCTGCGCCAAGCTTTCGGGTGGCAAGGTCAAGGGCGATCAGCTCCAGTGCCCTTATCACGGCTGGATGTTCAATGCGGAAGGCAAGTGTACGCACATGCCAGCCTGCCCCACCCAAAAGATCTCTTCTCGCGCCAAGGTCGATAACTACGACTGCGAGATCAAGTATGGACTGGTGTGGGTCCGCTTGGACAGCTCGTATGGCGTCACGGAAATCCCGTATTTCAGCGTCGCCGACAACCCCAACATGAGGATCGTGGTGCAGGAGCCGTATTGGTGGGAGGCGAGTGCGCCGCGCCGCTGGGAAAACTTCACCGATTTCTCCCACTTCGCTTTCGTTCACCCGGGCACGCTGTTCGATCCCAACAATGCCGAGCCGCCGATCGTGCCGATGGATCGCGTGAACGGACAGTTCCGTTTCATCTACGATACCCCCGCTGGCATGGACGTCCCCGACGAGGCGCCAATCGGTTCGTTCACGTACCACTGCAGCATGCCGTTCGCCATCAATCTGGCCGTTCAGAAGTATGTTGGAAATACTCTGCACGTACTCTTCAACGTTTCATGCCCGGTGAGCTCGAAGAGGACTAAGAACTTCTTGATCTTCGCTCGTGATGCGAGCATCGGCGATCCGGATTACCCGCATATAGCCTTCAACAATCTCGTCTTCGCGGAAGATCAGCCCGTCATTGAATCTCAATGGCCTGAGGAAATCATGGAAGACGAGATTTCAGTTGTGACTGATAAGGTCTCTATGCAGTACCGTAAGTGGATGAAAGAGCTCGAGCTGGCCTCTGAGCAGGGTAAGGATGCCTTCAAAAAAGCGTTGTATAACAGCGTCATCGAAAGCGACCGGACTTATCCCGACATGATGGTGGCAGCGGAGTAAGACTTCGGATCGCCCGCATCGGATTTATAGGTGCGGGCGATCGTGTGATGTCTGGGATCTGAGGAGAGGATCGGCGTGCGTCCAGTGCTGCCTATTCCTCCGCCGTGGCGCCACCAAGTCGAACCACCCACGTGCGCCGGACTGTCCGCCTTCGTGTCGCATTAAGCTGGACCGCGCGCCGGCTCGCCATCCGGACGAGATCCGCGACCGTGCGATCGAGACAGTGGACAGGGCCGATTTCCGCGTCGCCACCAACAAGCGGTTAAATAAAAAACGGGGGAGTACTCATGGCCACACTTTCGTACGTCAACATATTTGCGCACGATATCGATAGATTGGCCGAATTCTACTCGAAGTTATTCGGCTTCGAGGAGATCACAGCGAGCCGCACGCCGTTGTATCGCGGCTACGTTTGCGGTGGAGCGTCTCTCGGGTTCAGCGCATTGGACGCCTACGAGATGCTGTCGCTCGAACGCCCCGGCGGACAGGGCGAAAAAAACCTCGTCACGTTCGACCTCGAGAGCCAGGACGAGGTGCGCAGGCTCGTCGCGGCCGCGCAGACCGACGGTGCTACATTGGTGAAGGAGCCGTTCGAAACCTACTACGGCTGGTACCAGAGCGTGCTTCGCGACCCGGAAGGCAACGCATTCCGTCTGAACTATCCAGGCAAGGGCGCCTGAACCCTCAACGCTCACCTGGGCACCCGTCGCGATGGCGCGGACTAGGGCGAGCGGTCATCGCCCCGCGAATACGTATAAGCTCGTTTTGCTCCGCGGTCGATGAACGCAAGGACAGGGAGCCGCGGTTCCGGGCCTCCGTGACTCGGAAGGTCTGTACAAGACAAACCGGCTTCGCGGCTGCCATATCGTCTCGTGCGCGATGCGCAGCCCTGGCCTCCCACTGGCCTCCGTTGAACGAGCACAGGCCAGGCCCAAGATCGTAGCCTTTTGGCTATTTGATCGAAGCCGCGCTGCGCCCGATCCATGTCCTCCGCGATCGAAGACGATCCCGGTCCTTACGATCCACGAACGCGACAGGAGATGACGGTGGGGCGGTCAAAACACAGCTCGGCGGTACTCGCAACTGCCATCTGCCTCGGAGGAGTCGTCCTTCCGCCGAAAGCGTACGCGATCGAGCCGGCATTCGATCCTTACTCATCGACCCAGCCCGGCGCTCAACCTTCGACAAACGCGGCGGCGACGCCGGCGAGCCCGTCATTCTTCACATTCTCGGACTCCGTGATCTCTTATCGGTACGAATCCGACACCAAGCAGCCCGGCAACGCCGGTGGGGCCGGACGTGCGATCGACGGACGCAGCGCACCAAAGAACATCATCACGTTCGCCAACACCAATGCCTGGGAATACGGGACGAATTTCTTCAACATCGATTTTATCAAATCTGGATCCCAGGACCCGTCCGGCTATAAATTTCCGTTTAATACGATCCCTACGGGCGAAGGCGCCCTAGAGTACTTCGCGGTCTATCGCGGCACGCTGGGCCTCAATGCCATGACCGGGACGAAAGCGTTCGCCATACCCGGCTTGATCAAGGAAGTCTCGATAGCCTACGGGTTCAACAACGATAAGGACAGTCGATCGTTTCGGAACGATCAGCTCGACCTGCTGGGCGGCATCAATTTGGCATTCGATGTGCCGGCCGGATATGTAAGCTTGGCGGCACAGGCCTACAAGAGCTACAATCACAACGCGCTCATTCCGGCTAGGCGAACGACGGTCTATGACTGGGCCCCGGAGCTGGAGTTGACCTACGGAATCCCCTTGCCGTTCGAGAGCGTCCCGCTCAGCTTGAACGGATACATCGTGATGATTTGGCCGCGCGGAAACGATGATTTCGGAAACGCTACGCGGCTCCAATTCCAGTCCAGGACGGACTTGGTTCTCGATATCGGAAAATTGATCTATAATCAGCCGAATCGGTTGAACGCCTTTGTCGGGTTCTACTACTATCAAAATAAATTCGGCGCTGATCAGCGCTTCATTCCCGGCGCCAACCAGAAGTCTTTCCTGGCAGGCGTAGCGCTGCACCTAAACTGACGGTCGTCAGTGCGTGGAGGTGCAACGCTCCAGTGCTCGTCCGATCGAACGGGCACTGAAACCCTGCGCTCGATCCGGTACCACCGTTGTCTAGGTTCATCCTTGATGCGGAGCCGGAGCGGGCGGAAGCCTTGTTCCTTAAGGTCCAGGCGGCGATCCGCCTGCGCGCGCGGGCGATGCCGCGCTCGGCACTGTTCTTCGGGCGCGGCCCAGATTCGGTTTCGAAGGGCTGGACAATGGTGCCGCGTGCGCTCTTAACGCGAATTCGACGGCGGTCCTTAGTGCCGATCGCCATGCGGGATCGCGCGACGTGCTCAATCCGCGAGCGGCCGTCCGGTTTGCCGCCAAGCTCAATGCCTAAGGTGACATCATGGCTGTCTACTTCTACACGGCTCGCCCCGCGGCCTTGCTGGATGAATTCAATGCTCGTCTGATACACCGCGACGAGTGGAAGCGGATATATACCTGGGCCAAGAGTGAGGACGGCACCGCCTTCACTCACGTGGCGGATGGTTGGGTCGACAAAGCATGGCTCAAGCCGCGAATCGATTCGGATAAGCTTGCCTTCAACATCTTCAAGCCCATCGACAGCCCGGCATCGGCGGCCGTCTATTCATATTACCATGGGGAGATCGTCGAAGCGTTTCTTCGACAACTGGATCTCATGTTCGAATTGGTCTCCTCGACGCCCCGATGCGCCGACGGCGACATTTGGGCCTAGAGTGACGCCGGGCAGTCGATACGGATGGCGGGAGCGACGTTCTCTCTTCCGAGGGGCTGCCGATGTGCTCGGTCCTGTCCGTCGCGGCGCGAACGCATCGGCGGGGCCAGCACCCGCCGACGGCGGCCGGACGGCGATTGTCGTCGATCCGGATCGCGCGATCCGGCGGCGCTGGCGTACGCCGGCAGGATCACCCCGCACCGGGATCACGGTGCGGTGATCGAAGCCGCCTTCGGTCGGAGCGTCGTATCACTCCGATCGCTTGCTGTCAGACTTGCGCCGAGGTCCCTGGCAGGGTCTTCGGGCGACCGATGAGCACTGCGCTTCGCGGCGCGGCGGCTTGGGTGGTTTGCGAACCGTGCGGTATCGATGTCCCGAGCTGAGCGGCCCTCCGGGTTGCGCAGTTCTGCGCCGCCCGGACGGAGTTCCGACACCTCGCGACGTTATAAGACAATCTTACCCGCTACGACGCCTCGGCCTTCGCTCCGGCCATCGTCGCCGTCCGGTGCTGATCGAGTCCACACCCGGCGGCGAGGTATGGGCCCCGAACAGTTCGAACAAGCCCGCGAGAACTACGGTGGGTCATCGGTCCGCGAAAGCCCGGAAACTCGGACGTACGCCGCTGGGGGGAACAGCACGTAGGCGATCCACGGCGGGCTTGGCGCTACGGGGTTGGACCGGGTCGATGAGCATGTCGCGGCCTTCGCCGCCGCATGATCGGTCTGTGGGGAGACGCATGGCCGCGACCGTCGTGACAGTGGGCCGCCTTGCGATCTGCGAGCGACAGGGGGCCGCCTTGGAGAATCGTGTCGCGTCGAGGTGACCTAAGGGTTGTGTCGCCGATCCGCGACTTCATCCCTCGACATTCCGGTGCCGCGACGGCGCGCCGGCCCGCTTCCCGAGGCGTCGGTCAGGCTCGACGCTCCGAGCTTGACCACGACGCGCTCGGCACAGGATGCCTGCTGCGACCTCCGGTCTGGTCTCGACGAAGGTCGGTCGACCACGACAGGGTGCCGACCCTTCGTGATGGGCATCCCGGTTCTCCAATGACAGCTGGAAGTGGCGCCAGGATGCCCACGCCGGGCGTATCTTCCCCATCTGCGGCCATCCTCGTTCGACCTGTCGTCGAGGGCCCCACAAGGCCCCAGTCCCGGCGAGCGGGCGCTGATCCGGCCCGGCATCGCCACCCTGGTACGGAGCGGCCGGGCGAGGTCAAAGCGGGTGGCGCAGACGAGTTCGTCCCGAACGGAGGATGGAGCGTTCTCAAAGGCTCGCCGATACCTCGTGGGCGTTCACATCGCTGACGGCGAGCCGTCGGCGATGTCCCGGCGCCGTACGGCCCTGTCCTTCCGGTCGATCGAGCGGGCTTCGTCGATGAAGGTCAATCGGTGCGGCCGTCGATCCCCGTGAATGAGATGCATCATGCTCGGCTACGGAACGAACTGTCTCGTCCCGGCACGATGGACGACCGCCGATGGTTAAAGCGCAACGGTTGCGGGGGAGGGGGGCGTCGGCCGGATCTAACGTGATCCGCAACCCTCGCCCTCCGGCGGTCCACAGCGGCCACCTGGTTGATCGATGTATTTCATCGAATATAACGGTCGGCGCGAATTCGCTTGGGTGGGCTTGCCGCCCACGCAGAGAACGGAGTGTCGACTCCGTGAGCCTTATCGGTGGGAAAGGATGGCCACATGCCGGTCGTGACGCGGGTATCGGGCGATACGAGCAGCGACGGCAGCCGCATCCGCCTGCAGATCATCGTTGACGATGGCGAGGTGAACGAGATCGTCCTTTGCCGCGACGACGTATAATCCGTGGTTGCGTTGTTGATCGCCCTCGGCGGCCAGGCCCTCGGCCGCAGCGGATCGGCGCGGAAGCCATCCGACGCGCCGGCCCGGCCCTTCCCCGTCGACCTCATCACCCTGGACGATGACGAGCGTGGAGAGCCTATGCTGATCTTCGGCGTCGGGGCGACGGCTTTGGCTTTCGGCTTCGCTCACGATCGGCTTGCCGACCTCGGGCGCATGCTTCTGACGGCCAGCGCACGGACGACGGGGTTGGCCAACTAGTTCAGCACGCGTGGGAAGCGGCATTCGATGTTGGCGCGACATCTCCATTTCTTCGTGGCCCTCGCCCGCGAGAAGCATTTCGCCCGCGCCGCCCAGGCGTGCAACATCACGCAATCGACCCTGTCGGCCGCGATCCGGAAGCTGGAGGAGGATCTCCAAGTCTCGCTCGTCGTTCGCAGTCAGCGCTACCTCGGCCTGACGGTCGAGGGCGAGCACCTCCTCGCCTGGGCCCGGCAGATCCTGGTCGACTACGACAGCCTGCGCGAGGACCTCTCCGGCCTGCGGGCCGGATTGCGCGGCGTGCTCCGCCTCGGCGTCGTGCCGGCGGCTATGGGGGCGGTCGGCCTCCTCACGGTCCGGTTTCGACGATCCCATCCGGAAGCCGGTGTCGAGGTTCGTTCGCTCTCGTCCCGCGAGATCCAGCGGGCGCTCGACAATTTCGAGATCGAGGCCGGGCTGACCTATCTGGAGAACGAGCCCCTGGAACGTGTGCGGCGCGTTCCGCTCTACCGCGAGGGCTACGTCTTGGCCATGCGCGCCGACCATCCCTTGGCGGCAAGGCAATCCGTGACGTGGGCGGACGCGGCCCGGTGCACGCTCTGCCTGCTGAGCGACGACATGCAGAACCGACGCATCCTCGACGGCTTGGCCGCCTCCCTCGGCCTTCGGCTGACGCCGGCCGTTACCAGCAACTCGTTCCTCGGGGTCTGCGCGCACCTGCGCCAGGGCGGCTTCGCCAGCATCGTCCCGCATACCTTCCGACACCTGTTCGGCGGGACGGCGGACCTTGCCATGCGCGACCTCGTCGAGCCCGCGCATCGCCAGTCCGTCGGCCTCGTCCTGTCCGAGCGCGACCCGCTGCCTCCGATGGGCGCCGCGTTGTCCCGCATCGTCCTGGACGTGGACTTGGACATGGCGCTCCAGGACCTCGGCGTTCCGCCCTGATTTCGCGGTCGATGGAAGTTCGGGCCCCGATCCCGCCAACCTCAAGCGTCGGCCGGGCGCCCGTCGGCGACCGCATGCCCGAAGGCTGGATCCGCTGTCGCCGGACGATCGGCCGGAGACGCACATCGCTCCCGGTCCGGCGGCCTATGGGCCGTTTGCGGCGTCGTCCGGTCCTATTCGAGGAAGTGCAGTCGGTACGGTACGAGACGGGGGCCGGACCTCGACCCGTTCGCCAGGGGGCGCAGCCGATGGTATGATCGGGCGTGCGCGTGCGTTCAATTCCATGGTCTTCGCCGGAATGGCCGAGCCACGCGCGCAGCCTCTGCGTTCGAGTGGCGCGCGAGGCAAGCGGTATCCCGCGCAGCGCCGCCGTCGATCTCGAAACCCCCGCTCCGGTTCTCGCATCAGATGCGGCGAGATCGCGGACGGGTACCTTGAAATCAGGACGGTGAATGGACCTCACGGCGCTTTCCGACTTCAACCTCGTCGCCGGATACGGCGGCTACGGCCGGGCGGCCCGGGCCAGCGGCCGACCCAAGGCTACGCTATCGCGGCACGTGGCCGATCTCGAGGCTAGCCTCGGGACGAGGTTGATCGAGCGCGGAGTGCGAAACCTGCAGCTTACGGAAGCGGGAGCGCTACTGAACGCCCGCACGGGCCCGTTGCTCTGCGAGATCGCGGAGGTCGGCAATGCGCTGGGCGGCGGCCTCGACCGACCCCGCGGCCGATTGCGGGTGAGCGCGCCGCTCTTTTTCTCCGACGTGCGATTGGGGAACGCGGCTGCCGGCTTCATCCGGGCTTTCCCCGAAGTGGATCTCGAGATACGCGCGGAGGACCGCCCCGTCGACCCGGTCGAGGAGGATTTCGACGTGGTCGTCCGGATGAACCCTAAGCCGGACGAACGCTTGGTCGGGCGATGCGTCTTACGCGATGTCCTCTGGCTCGTGGCGGCGCACGATGCCACTCGCCCCGAACCTTTGGTCGGCAACCCGTCGACGCCGCTGCCGAGCGTGATGCGGTCGCCGCCTCGCCCGGGCGAGTGTTGGCACATACATGACGGCTGCTCGCGCCGTTCCTACGAACCCGTACCGGTCCTGCGCCTGTCGTCGCTGCCGATGCAGCGGGACGCAGCCATCGCAGGAGCCGGGGCGGCCTTGCTCCCACGCTCCCTGGTCGGCATCGACGTCGCGACCGGCCGGCTCGCCTGTTGGGGAGCCCTGGAAGGGCCGCCGACGGAGCTATGGGCGCTCCACACCTCCCGGCGTCCGATCAGTCCGAAGGTGAAGGCCTTCGTCGCATACCTCGAAGACGAGTTGCGAGAGGAATCCGAGGGAGCGCACGGATCGGAGTCCGCCGGCAACTGACCACCGGCGAGGCTCATACGGATCGCCGTGCGACTTCGGACTTCGTCTCGAGGCGTTCGACGATCGCCCCGGGCGCAAGCGGTGTCGACCAGCCGCCTCATGGAGGGAGGCCGACCGGGGAGGGCGAGCTGTAGCGCTTCGGTGCGACCGAGGATCGCCCGTAGACCCGCCGACTGACCCGCCTCACGGACGCCAATGTTACCGTGGTCGACGCAAGCCGATTTCTCGAATCATGCGGCGGCGATTCGGCCCGCGCGCTCTTGGGTCCGCCGGGAGTGCGTAGTGGTCCCGACCGTCTTGCCAATCCTTCCGTCACGCTGCTCGCGATCACCCTCTGGAGGCGCCCGGAGCATTCCTGGGGAATCGGTTGGACTCTACCGTCCGACGCGTTCAATTCACAGAACGCGGCGTCCAAATTAGCGGCCTTTCAATTCGAGCCGGCTTGGTTCCAGGATCTTGCCGGGTCACTTGGGCGGAGACGGCAGTGGTTTCCGTCGCGTCCTCGTCGGCGGACGAGCGGCGGCACCCGAACCCTCGTCTACGGGCCGACGATGGTGAAGGCGTGTATATCGAATGGGGGCATTTGGTTCTTTGCCGATGACGCACGCTCCGCGGGGTCAAGCTCGTGGGAGGTAGCGGCGGCCGTCTCGATGTTCGCGGATCTAACCTTCGTTCGGAAGGATGCGAGCCGCGGGAAACATGTCGCGCCGCATCGACGGGGTCGGAGGTGCGGGGTCCCGACATCCGGTCGAGCCGAAAAGGTCATGACCGGACGATGCCTGGACCCGACGTGCATCCCTCCTCGAACACGCCACGCTTGCATCCCTGGACGAGGCAAGGGCCTGAATCAGCGGATCCGTCGGAGGCGCTTCGGGAAATGTTTGATCGGCTCGAACTGTATCCGACGGTCGACCGCATGGCACTCGGCACCTTGTTGCTCGGCGGAGGTCAACGTCACGTCTCCGTGGACGACCTTCATGCCGAGGTGCGGAGAGCGGGATCGTCAATCTCGCCAGCGACCATCTACGGGTGCATCCACGCGCTCTCGAATGTCGGCCTGCTGCGCGCGTCCGGGATCGAGTGCGGGCGGTTGGTCTACCAAGCCGCCGAGGGTGATCGTTCACCGCTCCGCATCGTACGGGCCTCGATCCAAGATACCGCGAACATCCCCGAAGACGTCGCCATCGAGCAAGGTCTTCCGGGCTCGATCGTCGGCCGCAGCCCGGTCGTCGCAAAGTCGCCTCGCCCCGACAGTTCCGACGCGCCGACGGGGCTCGCCCCTTCGAGCGATGGAAACCGAGCTTGAGTCGGACGGCGATACGGGTGCGGTGCATGCGGTCCCGTCGGGGTCTGGCCGGAGCGCGGCGTCGGACCGTGGCCGTGCGGCGCCATGACGAGTGTCCGGTCCCGATCTTCCGATCGCGGCCTTTTTCCGCAGATGGCGGTGGAAGAGTGCGTCCTCGACCGACGCGGTACGCAGCGCGGCCTCGCTCGAACGGCGTCCTTTCCCTGCTCTGGGACCACGGGTCGATCTCCGCGCGATGGGATTGCCGCGCCGGTGTCCCAGGCGGGAAGCGGCTTCGGCTCTAGGTCGTCATGGATCAGCTCGCGAGCCTACGCATCTTCGTACGCGTCGTCGAACTCGGCAGCTTCTCCAAGGCCGCCGAGGACTTGCGCTTGTCCCAATCCACCATCACCAAGAACGTGGCTTGGCTCGAAACCCATGTCGGGGCGCGGCTGCTGAACAGGAACACCCGCGGCGGCGGCCCGAGCGAGCTGGGTCTGGCCTATTACGAGCGCTGCAAGGCGGTGTTGGCTCAGCTCGACGAGGCTGATGGGCTCGTACGGGGCCGCCAAGCGGAGCTGAGCGGCACGTTGCGGGTTTCGACCTCCGTCGCCTTCGGCGAGGCGGTGATCGGACCGTTGCTCGTTCCGTTCCTCAATGCCAACCCAAGTCTTCGCATCGAGCTGACGTGCGAGGACGCCTACGTCGACCTCATATCTCGCGGCGTCGACGTGGCCCTGCGGATGGGTAGGCTCGCCGATTCTTCTCTGGGCAGCCGCTACCTGGGCGCGAATCCCTGGGTGATGGCGGCGGCTCCGAGCTATCTGGCGAGACGCGGGTGCCCGCGGGTCCCGGCAGACCTCCGCGACCATGACTGCATCGTCTACAGCAGCGTGCAGGGCGACGCGGTTTGGCCGTTGCGTGCCGACGTTGGAATCGTCGAGGCGACGCAGGTGCACGGCGTCCTGCGCTCGAACAACCTGCCGACCCTCCTGTCGGCTGCCCGTGCCGGTTTGGGCATCGCGATACTGCCGCGCTACGTCGCGGAAACGGCGCTGCGCATTAGCGAACTTCGCGCGGTGATGGCGGATTACGCACTCCCCGACCAGGAACTCTATGCCGTGTTCCCTTCGCCCAAGCTGGTGCCACGCAAGGCGGACGCGCTGATCCGCTACCTCGTCCCGCATCTCAAGGGCTGCTGGTGGCGTTCATGCGGCCTCCACCAAGATCGCCTATTCCCGGAAGGAATAGATGATATCGATCCTTTGGGATCCCCACCGGCGGAGCCGGGCGATACCGTCCCTATGAGGTGAGGTCGGGGAACGCGGATGCCCGCGACGTTGATGATCGATGCCATCGTGGGCGTCACGGCCGATCGTAAGCCTTCGCCTACGGCTCGCGAACCGGCATCGGTAAGCCGCGAACGGCGCCCTGGAAGCTGGGGTTTCCAAGCGCCGGCCTGGCATGTCGGCGTGTTGCGCCAACGGGCCGGAGGGCAAGCACGGCCGCGCACCGCCGCGGCGGCGGCGGGCGCAGCAGGCCTTGCCGGCTCCCCGAGTTGAGCGGAGCCGATCTAAGCACCTCGTTGCTCGGGGACGGTTCCGTGGTCGTCTCCGGCGATCCCGTTGAGGGCGGCCTAGTGCCGCCCCGTGCGTTCCGGGTATTTCCGGATCCGCATCCGTCGCGGACGCCGGTAGACGGCGACGGTACTCTCCCCGGCGACGACCCGCGGCCCGGTTCGCCTGCGCCTTGGGCGATCCCTGCCGGTCGCAAGACAAGTTCCGCGTCTTCCAGCCCAAGGCGGGATCATGTCACGGCCGCGGCGTTCCCTGCGAGTCCTCAAATTCACTAACCGAGTCCGGAGGAATAGCAGCTTGTCCCACCGTCCTGTGCGCCGTCACCGCCACGCCAAGATCGTCGCCACCGTCGGTCCCGCCAGCTCCGCCCCGGACCAGCTCCGCGCCCTGTTCCTCGCCGGCGTCGACACCTTCCGGCTGAACTTCAGCCACGGCACCCAGGACGATCACGCCAAGGTCCACGCGGCGATCCGCAGCCTCGAGAGGGAGGTCGACCGGCCGATCGGCATCCTCCAGGACCTGCAGGGGCCGAAGATCCGGATCGGCACGCTGCAGGGCGGCCGCTTGGAGCTCGAGGCCGGCGAGATGGTGCGGTTCGTCCTCGAGGGCACCGACGGCGACCGGCAGTCGATCCCCCTTCACCACCCGGAGATCTTCGACGCCGTCGTGCCGGGCCAGGAACTCCTGATCGACGACGGCCGCGTGCGCGTGCGGGTCACCGGGCCGGAGCGGACCGCCATCACCGCCGAGGTCGTCACCGGCGGCACGATCTCGAACCGCAAAGGCGTCAACCTCCCCGGCACGCTGCTGGACCTCTCGCCGCTCACCGAGAAGGACCGTGCCGACCTCGCCTTCGGGCTCGACCTCGGGGTCGACTGGGTGGCGCTGTCCTTCGTCCAGAAGCCCTCCGACGTCATCGAGGCGCGCGGCATCATCGGCGACCGCGCCGGGGTCATGTCGAAGATTGAGAAGCCGCAGGCGCTGGAGCGGATCGACGACATCATCCGGCTCTCCGACGCCGTCATGGTCGCCCGCGGCGATCTCGGCGTGGAGATCCCCCACGAGGACGTCCCGGCGCGACAGAAGGAGCTGATCCGGGCCTGCCGGCTCGCCGTGAAACCGGTGGTGGTGGCGACCCAGATGCTCGACTCCATGGTCAACGCCCCGGCGCCGACCCGGGCCGAGGCCTCGGACGTCGCCACCGCCATCTACGACGGCGCCGACGCCGTGATGCTCTCGGCGGAATCGGCCACGGGCCGCTATCCGGTGGAGGCGGTCAACATGATGGACCGGATCATTCGGAGCGTGGAGGGGCACAAGCTCTACCACTCGATCGTGGCCGCTCTGGAGCCCGGCGAGGAGGAGACGCCGCCCCACGCGGTGGCGACCGCCACGGCCGATCTCGCCGAGGCCGTGCACGCCGCCGCGATCGTCGCCTACACGGCGAGCGGGACGACGGCGGCCCGCGTGGCCCGCAAGCGTCCGGCCTCCCCGATTCTGGCCCTGACCCCGAATATCGGGACATCGCGCCGGCTGAGCCTGCTCTGGGGGGCGCACAGCGTGCTGACGGAGGATGTCGACAGCTACGAGGAGATGACCTCGAAAGCCTGCCACCACGCACAGGATGAGGGCTTTGCCGCGCCGCACGACATCATCGTGGTCACCGCCGGGATCCCGTTCCACACGGCCGGCAACACCAACAACATCCGCTTGGTCCAGGTATGATCGCGAGGACCTCGATTGAAAGGACTTCGGTCTCTGTGGACCTGGGTCCGGGCAACGCACTGACTGCGGGTCGGGCGGGTCGATGCCCGTCGGACGCAATCGATGTGGAGACGGTACACCCTCGCGACGCTGCGCGCCCGCTCAATGGCTGCGAACTCTCGGTCCTGGCCGCGCTCAGCGAGGAATTCATGAGCCCCTCCGTGCTGAAGATCAGGTCGGGGCATCCGAGCACGATCACGATCGCTGCGATCAGCGCGGCGTGCCAGGAACTGGTGTCGCGTGGCTTGGCCGAACACGCCGGATCGGGGAAGCGAGCTCATAACAGGTGGCGACGTTCGTCGCCGATCGAGCGAGGTCGACCGTGACCGAAGATTCCTCCCGGCGGACACGTCCGGCAGGAACGGACACGATCGCCCGGCAAGTCTTGGCCGGCAAAAGGTCCGCTTGGCATCGCTCACACTTGGGTGATCCGATCGAGGCCACTTCGACGTGCCGCCTGACCGGTCCTCCGACGCGGTCCCGTGATCGATGAATTACCCTACCGAAATTCCGTCTTCCCGCATCGCAACAACGACCGGGTTTCGGGGGCATAGGGCATGGAACCGCGATCTCGCGGATGTTGACCCGTCACCTCGGAGCGTTCGTTGACCCAGCGTGCACGTACGACCAGAAAACCCTCCCCCAAGGCGCCGATCGCAAGTCGCCCGCGGGTTCCGCACGGAAAGACGCCGCGGACCAGGAAAGCCGTGAAGGCAGTCAAGGGGACCTCGGCGTCCGAGGGCGCGATACGACGCCTCCTTCGCGAACGGTGGCGATCCGCCCGTCCGTTCCTTGGCCATACGGTCGATAGCCTCCGACGGAAGATACTCAGTCCGGCGACGACGGATCACGTCAAGCGGCAAGCCATGCATGAGCTGAACCTGCGTCGCTCCTCGACATGATGATTGCCCTGCCCGTTCCGAGCGATGTGATCGGCCCTACGAACACCGATCGGCGGTCCCGAACATCGGGGCCGCGCGAGACCGACGGTCGCCTCGGGTATTGAGCCCCGTGTCCGGGCCGGCGTCCGCGTCTCGTCGGGCTCTCTGACTTGTCGCCACCGGCTTGCAAGCCTTCCTTGATGGAGACGATGGACCTTCGACATTGGGGGGGGGGGGGCATCGGTCCCGGGCGCCGGCACTCGAAGCGACGACGAGGCTTCGGGAGCTATGCAGGATTTTAGGTACGGCGGCGGTCAGGCGGCGCGGTGATCTGGGCTCGCGGTGACCTCGGTCCCGTCGCGGAAGATGACGCCGGCCACGACCTTCGGCAACTGGTTTTCGCCCTTCAGCCGGCGCCAGGTTTTCGCGGCTGCCATCACCAGCTTGAACACCATCAGCTTGGCGGTCGTGGCCGAGAGCGCCCCTTTGGTCCGCACTGTCCGATGCCGCACTGTAGCGAACACGCTCTCGATCGGGTTCGAGCTGCGCAGGTGGTCCCAGTGCTCGGCCGGGAAGTCGTAGAACGTCAGCAGCGCCTCCCGATCCTTGGTCAAGCAGGCAGCGGCGCGGGGGTACTTGGTCCCGTATTTCTCGACGAAGACGACCATCGCTGCTTCGGCCGCCGCCCGGGTCGGCGCGCCGTGGATCTCGCGCAGGTCCGCCTTCATCGCCGGCTGGATGGACTTCGGCACCTTGTCGAGGACGTTGGCCGTCTTGTGGACCCAACACCGCTGGTGAGCGGTGCCGGGGAAGACCTCGTCCAGCGCCCGCCAGAAGCCGAGCGCGCCATCGCCGACCGCGATCTCGGGCGCGATCGACAGCCCGCGCCGCTTCACGTCGACGAGCAGCTCCCGCCAGCTCTGGGCACTCTCGCGCACGCCCACCTGGAAGCCGACGAGCTCCTTGCGACCCTCGGGCGTCGACCCAATCAGCACGAGCATGCACTCGGCCTGCTCCTCCATCCGGGCCTGCAGATAGACGCCGTCGGCCCAGACGTAGGCATAGCGGCGTGCGGAGAGATCGCAGCCCTGCCAGCGGGCATACTCGTCCGCCCAAGCCGCGGTCAGCCGGGCGATGACGGCCGGCGAGAGGTTCGGGGCGTTCACGACCCAGCAGGGTTGCCAGCGCGTCCTGGAAGTCGCCGGTCGAGACACCGCGTAGGTACAGAACCGGCAGCAGCGCATCCAGGCTGCGGGTGCGCCGCGCCCACTTCGGCAGGATGGTCGAGGTGAATCGGACCCGGTCCTCAGACCCGCTCGCACCGCGATCCCGCACACGGACGCGCGCGACCGGCACCGGGCCGATGCCGGTTTGGATCGCCCGCTCTGGCCCGTGACCGTGCCGCACCAGCCGGGCCCGTCCATCCTGCAGCCGCAGGTCCTGCATCGCACTCAGGAACGCGTCCGCCTCAATCTCGACAGCTTGGGCGAGCAGGCGGCGGGCGCCGCTGCGCAGCACCTCGGTCAGGGGATCGTCGATCTCCTCGGGCTGACGAAGCCGGACGATGTTGGTAGGTGTCTCCATGGCGTATCGCTCTCGCTGAGAGGTTCTGGCAGGCTTCGACACCCGCCTCGATACGCCGCCTTCAACACACCCTCGTCACCCAATCTCCCGCATAGCTCAGGCTTCGGGCACGTCCTGCCTTCGACCGCCACATAGTGACCATCGACCGGCAGGGACCTTGAACGGGACTTCCGGGCCGAACCTTCCCCGGAAGTGACCGTCTCCGGAAGCAGCGACCGCTCATCCACTCTGCATCGTTCCGGTGGCTATGGCAGGCTAGGGGCCACATGCCGATTGGCCGATCCGTGCGTGCCGCTGGTTGTCGGGCTACACGATCTGGGATCGCGCTCGATCGCTTCGCGGAAACGGCCGCCGATGGACGTCATTGAGCCTCGATAGCCCAGCTGTCTACCAAACAGAACGAACCGTCTAAATTTTCGGACTATCAAATCCATGGTCGGCAAAATCTAATTGTGACGTCCCAATCGGTGTGCCGATGCGGGATCACGGGCGCGGCGACAACAGAGATCGCAAAAATAGCGTCCCGCGGATGTCTAGGGAGTTTCTGGATGCGTAGGGCTCGTCGCTCTGTGTGGGCAAAGCCTTCCGGCGACGCTTCGCGCGTCCTGCGGGATTCTCGATTTATCGATGCCGAGCGGCAAGGCCGCGATCGTTCCGGGTTCAAAGCCTTTCGCCTCAATACGCGCGGGCGACGTTCGACGCGCCTCGGCTGTCGGACGCCGGATCCCGCCGGCGGCGCCATCCATGAGAGCCATCGCCCATGACGACCTTGTCCTACGTCAACATATTCGCCCGGCAACTGGAGCCGCTCGCCGCCTTCTATTCGGGCTTGCTGGGTCTTGAGGAGATCGTGGACAGCCGGAGCTCGATCTTCCGAGGCTTCAGATGTGGCGACGCGTCCTTGGGCATCAGCGCATCGGACGCGTATGAGCTCCTCGGGTTGCGCCAGCCCACGGGCGAGGGCGAACGCAATATCGTCACCTTCGATGTCGAGAGCCCGACCGAGGTCGAACGTCTGGTGGAGGCAGCCAAAGGGTTGGGCGCCGAAGTGGTGAAGGAGCCCTTCGAGACTTACTATGGGTGGTACCAAGCGGTCCTGCGGGATCCGGAAGGCAATCCCTTTCGACTGAACCATCCAGGCCGGCGCGTCTGAGCGCTGCCTCGGCGCTTCAGCTCCGACGAACGAGGTCCCCGATGATGGCCCTTTCCGAGCAGCATCACGCCCTGCGACATGCCGAGCCGGCACATCGTCTTCGAGGGGTGGGGGCACCCACGGCCGATGGCGTGGCGAGGCGCTTGCGCGCGGCCGGCATCCGGCCGACCCGCCAACGCGTGGCGATCTGTTCGCTCCTGTTCGGCGGGGGCGACCGTCACGTGACGGCCGAAGTCTTGTTCGAGGAAGCGCAGAGAATAAAAATACCGATATCTCTCGCGACGATCTACAATTGTCTCCATACGTTCGCGAAGCGGAGGTTGATTAGAGAGCTGTTCGTCGATCCGACGACGACCTACTATGACACCAACACGAGCGATCATTGCCATTTCGTTTCGCAGGTCGATGGCTCGATCATGGACGTGCCAGCCGCCGGGATCCAGCTCGGGCCCATCGAGGGCGTTCCGGAGGGACTCCACGTGGTCGACGTCCAAGTCGTGGTCAGGCTTCGCCCGAAAGTTGATGGTCGATCGATCTCCCCGGCGGAAGACTTGTCCGGGGTATCGACCACGCCGCCATATCCGGCCACTCCCGTCTGACCGGGACGAGGTATCCAAATCGCGACGATGCCGGGGACGAAGGCGAATCCGGAGACCCGCGACGCACGCGTGGCGAAAAGAGCGTACGTCCGCGCCATTGTAATGCAAACGCTCGGGCCGAAGGCCCTCTCCGGCCCGGCGCGGAGTGCCCGGCGTCGTATTGGCGCTACATCGCCGCATCAAATTGGTCGAAGGCCTGATGCGCTCGACACGCTCCGGAACGAGTTCTCGGGATCGCACATCCCGGGCGAGCGCATCTCTCCGTCATCCAACGCGCCAATATAATAGGAAAACTCGATGCAGCACGCCGCCGGTAAACTGAGACCCGGGGCCACGTCGCTCTTGGTCCTGGGCTGCCAACACGTGCTGGTGATGTATGCCGGCGCGGTGGCGATCCCACTCGTGTTGGGGGCGGCATTGCAACTGCCGAAGGAACAGGTCGCCTTCCTCATCAACGCCGACTTGTTCGCATGCGGCTTGGCAACGATCATCCAGGCGATCGGCGTCGGCCCGTTCGGCATCCGTCTGCCGGTCATGATGGGCGTCACGTTCACAGCCATGGGGCCGATGATCGCGATCGGATCGGATCCGGCCCTGGGTTTGCTCGGGGTTTTCGGCTCGACGATCGCCGCCGGCATAGTCGGAATCCTCGTCGCCCCGGGCGTCGGCAAGCTGCTCAGGTTCTTCCCGCCGGTCGTCACCGGGACGGAAATCATGGCGGTCGGTCTCTCGTTGATGAGCGTTGCGGCGACTTGGTCCGCCGGGGGCTTCGGCAGTCCTGACTTCGGAAATCCGCTTTACCTCACGATCGCGGCGCTCGTCCTAGTATCCATAGTCATGATGTTGAGGTATGCGACGGGTTTCGTGAATAACATCGCCGTACTCCTCGGCCTCCTGTTGGGGTTCGGAGTCTCGGCTGCGCTCGGCCTGGTCACCATGAACGAACTCGAGGCGGCGCCTTGGTTCGGCGTGGTGGTGCCATTCCGCTTCGGCATGCCGACCTTCAACGTATGGGCGGTCGCGGCCATGTGCATCGTCATGTTCGTCACGTTCATCGAATCGACGGGCATGTTCCTCGCGCTTGGCGAGATCGTCGAAAAGCCTGTCTCGGAAAAGGATCTGGTCAGAGGGTTCCGGGCCGACGGGCTCGGCACCCTGCTGGGCGGCGTGTTCAATACCTTCCCATACACGTCTTATGCGCAGAACGTCGGCCTCGTCGGCGTCACCGGGGTCAAGAGCCGCTGGGTCTGCGCCGTCGCCGGCGTATTGCTGATGGTGCTCGGCCTCTTCCCGAAGGTCGCGGTCGTGGTCGCCTCCATACCACCCTTCGTCCTCGGCGGAGCCGGCATCGTCATGTTCGGAGTGGTAACCGCGAGCGGCATCAAGGTATTGTCCAGGGTCGACTTCAAGCTCGTGGGCAACCTGTACGTCGTGGCGATCAGCCTCGGGTTGGGCATGGTGCCCGTGGTAACCCCCAAGTTCTTCTCCAGGCTGCCTCACGATCTCGCCCCCATCCTGGAGAGCCCGGTGCTGCTGACCGCCATCTCCGCCATCATCCTGAACGTTTTCTTCAATGGCACCGGCAGCTCCTCCGTCGCGGCGGGGGAGCTCGCCGCCGCGGCGAAGGAAGCCGAACTGATCTGATGCTTCCGGCCGGGGGCGGAGACGCGTTGCTGCGTCCTCGCCCCCAGTAACCCAGCGTGACAGCCTTCCCTCACACGGCTCAAACCTAAGTTGATGATCCCTGGATGTTGCGTGACGGGTCGAGCCCGGAGCGTTCAAGCCCTTTGTCCAGGCGTTCAGGAAAAACCCGGAAGGTTCGAGCCGAACAGTATTTTGAGCCTGCGCTCATGGTAGTGTGCATCGACGAACTGATGCAGATACGTTTGCAGCTGAGTATGACCGTCGCGATGGTGGCGCTTGACCGTCGCGTCCTTGGTCGTGCGGTTCATGCGCTCGACCTGCCCGTTTGTCCAAGGGTGGTTCATCTTGGTCGGCCGTTGGTCGATGCAATGCTCGACGAAAATACGATCGAAGATGTGTTGATTATTGCAGATGTCTTGCTGGCGTGAAGCGAGCTGAATGACGTAGCACATCGGGGAATAACCCGACGGTTCTGGGGCGGGGTGCGAAGCCGGTCTGAGCGCAACTGTACCGCCTGCGGATTGTGAGACACCGATCTGAAGCTTAGGCGGCGATGGCCGCGGGTGGTAGCTGCGCGGCGCGGATTTCGGCCGGTGGCCGGAACCCGTGTCGCTCGATCAGCCACGTCTCATTGTAGAGATCCCGGAACGCCAGCAGGGCTTGGCGCAGATCCTCGACCGTGTCGAAGTGATCGACCCACAACAGGTTCTCCTTGAGGGTGCGGATGAAGCGCTCGGCGCAGCCATTCCCCTCCGGGGCGCGCACGAAGGCGGGCGAGCTCGCGATGCCCAGGAACGCGAGCTCCGCCTGGAAGGCGTCCGCCATGTACTGGCTTCCGTGATCGTGCCGGACGCTCAGGCCGGGGGCGATCTCGGCCGCGAAGCCGCCGAAGCGCTGCCGCACCCCTTGGCGGATCGGCTCCAGCGCCTCGAAGCGCGTGGCCCGGCGCGCCGCATGGATGCCCACGCACTCGGCCGAGCAGTGATCGATGGCCACGAACACCGCGACCTGCCCCTCGGCCGTCCAGGTGGTGGCCAGGTCGGTGTCCCACATCGTGTCGACCCGCTCCGGGATGATGGTGCCGTCGTGGTTGCGCGGACCGCGCGGCGTGCCGACCCGCGTGGGGGCCAACAGGTCGTGGGCGCGCATCAGGCGCAGCATCCGGCGCTTGGAGGTGCGCACGCCCTTCATGCGCAGCCGTGCCCAGACCTTGCGATGGCCTTCGCCGTGGAAGGGGCTGTCGGTCAGGATGGCGCGGATCCGCATGAGCAGTGCAGCATCTGGCATCGCCCCGACCGGGCCGGGCCGCCGCGCGGGATCGGACGCGGCCTCCGATCCGAGCCCCGAGCGGGGCGGTGAGAGATGCCGGTGGACTGTGGCGCGCGACACGCGCCAGATCCGGCACACCCGAGCCAGCCCGTAGACGCTGCCGCTGGCCGGCGAGACGGTCCGGCTCATGGCCGCGACCGCCTGCGGGCCAAAGGGCCGGAGCCACGCGCCTCCAGGGCGGCGACCTTGGCCTCCAGCAACTCGCGCTCCAGCAGCATCTCGCCGAGCTTGGCCTTAAGACGCCCGCTCTCCAGCGCGTCCGCATCGAGGGGCCGGGTGGACAGGCTGGCCTCGCCCGCCGTCAGGAAAGCATCGCGCCAGCCCGACAAGGTCGCCGCCGTCACGCCCAGGGCGCGCGAGAAGGTCCAGGTTCTCACCACGCAGTAGCCGCAACACCGCGTCCCGCTTGCGCTGCCGGGACATGCGCCCACCCCGGCCAGGTCCGACCGCACCGGCAACCGCTCCTGATATTCGTCGTCATCGTTCTCACCCCTGAGCGGAGACCGTCCGCTAACGGGGTGTCTCAAGCAACCGTGGGGCGGAGGACAACGCTGCACCTTGGGCGGTCATGGCCGATCGACAGGCCTCTAGTGCGACGGTGCTCGAAGCCTCATTCCGAAGATGGGTCCACCATGACCAAACCGCAGTTTATTCCACCCGGCAGCATCCTCGTGACCATCAATGTCGCTAAAGTCCGCGACTAGATCCTGATTGAGGTGACCGGCGCTAGTTGCCGTCGCCGGCTGAGCGTCCTCAAAACCCGGTCCAACACAGGCGCCTGATCGCGCTCCTGTCGGATTTCGACCGGTCGGTGACCTGTGTCTTCGAGGCGGCCGACAACTACCATCATCCGATCGCCTGGCGCGTCCTCGAGACCGGCTTCTCGGTACCTGATCTCGTCACGGCGCTCGCCCGCACCCGCAAGGCACTGCACAATGGTTGGGGCCAGACCGATTCCGAGAGAGCACAGGTCATGCTTCACATGATTCGCATCGGCGCGAGACAGGCATACCGTGATCCGGTAGCTATCAGGATCAACAACCTCCCTTGGTCGCGATCGAGCGGATCGTTTCCAGCCGCGAATCGTGCCCACCCTACCGCTCCATCGCCATGCGCACCGCACGTTCGCGGATCTCGGGAAGGACCAGGCTGTTCGCTTTCTCATGGCCCCTACCTCACAGGATCTGGAGCCTCTCGGAAACCCGAAACGGTTTCTGCCCGACCGCGCCGTAAAACGGCACGATCGAGAGCCTCGTGTGCCACGGAACCTGCCGCGGCGCACCATGGGGTCACCGGATCGCCGGCCGGGCACCGCCTGCCGACCAATTCGTGGACCGGGCAACCGAGCCGGTGACCATCGGTCCGACATCGACCTCGTACCTAGGCGTCGAGAACAACGCGTTCCCGCCGCGGATGGCCTGGGCTACATTGGCCGGACCAGCGATGCCCTGCGTGCCGCCCGGGACGGTCGCGGCGACGAAGCCTCCGGGAGGCGACTGGGCACCAGCAACGGACGGGAGCGAAGCGCCGATGACGGCCGCGACGATTAATGGAATGGAACGTGTCATGGTGGAAACCTCCAACAGCGTGTGATGCCCATATTGGTGCATCGCCGCCCGAAGTTTGTGCGCTGCCGCACAAGGCGTGTGCACCAGGCTCCCGACCGCTGTGCCCGCAAGGCAAGTCGATGCCAGATCTCCACGTTGCCCGGTCGAGCGCGTCCTCGCGTTGACGCCCCCCGGTGTGCTGGTTTCGACCTCGGCGTGCGGCCGAAGTTCGAAACCATCCTGTCGCGAGGTGACTGGGACGCCGACGTCCAAGGGCCGGAACCCATTGAGGCGCCGCTGGTCGGACGGGACTTACAGTGCCGGTGTCGCCTTGCTGATAGTGGTGCATCCCGAAGGACGACACGACGCTCGTGTCGCGAAGGTAGAAGCGTTTAGGCAGCCTTGGGCATCGCCTGCCTGACGGCCGTGCCGAGGGCCAGGCCAATCATCATACCCTTCGTCGTCGGCTTCTCGGCTTCGCGTCAAAGCCAACCGACGTCCCCTGAGTCCACGCGCCTTCGTGGCGCCACGGGAGCTACGTTCAGGTCCGGCGTTTGGGTGCACCCGACATGGAGGTAAATCGACTCGACGAAAGCATCGGCCCCGGTTGAGCCTGGAACGATTAATTACAGGTCCCTCCGGGTGCCGAGGTTCGCGGGACCCAACCATGTCGAAGGTCCACGACCGCGACACCGGATAAATCGCGCCGTCGACGCAGGCCGTCGAGACCGCGCGGATCGTGCCTGGTCGCCCGAGACGCTTCGTGGCGCGCCAATAGGCGGGCGGATCGAGCAGCGGCGAACGGAAGGTGCCCTTTCCTTGGATCAGCGCATCAAATCTACATCCGAAAGATCACCGGACGCGAAGTTTCCTCCAAGATATCGAACCGGGCTGCTGCCATTTCAGCTCTCAACAAGCCCGGCATCGCGACAGTCATGCGACGATGCAAGTACCTCATCATCTGCAAGTCAAATCGGAAAGGAAGCAGCCTTCATGGAGCGAGGCCGAGACGCGTCGCGGGTCCAACCCTCCACTTGGGCCTATGCTGTCGCAAGCAAGGACGCAAGGCGTCCGGTAGACCCAGTAGCCGTATCGTCTCCAAAAAAATATATCGGAATCAACTATTCGGGCGTCATCGCTGAAACATCATTGGCGTTCAAACTAGTGTCCGTCACGGATTGCCACGAAATCGGCGGCCCTGCGTAGAAGCGGAACGCTACAGGACGATGAAGGCGACGTAGCCGCGCAGGGTGAGGGGCAGGCGTTCGTAGCCGCGGGAAGGCAACTAAAGCAGTCATCCCGGCAAAGGCGCGAAGCCGCGATAGGCCTCGGGCAACTTCATGACCTCAGGGCGATGCCGTGATCGGCTGACGCTTTCGCGATCACCTACGTATGCTTGATCGACGTAGGCGAGGACCACGCAGTCACCGGTTGCTTGCTGCACGGCATCAGCCGACGCGACCATGGCGTCGCCATGAGTGGCGTTGGCCGGTGCGACGTGGAGTGCCAGCACCTGGCCGCGGGGATCGAACGCCGGGCGTCGCTCGCAGCTTCGGGTGCACTTGTTGTGTCATGCCAGACAGCGTAAGCGCAGCTGTAAGACGTCTAACGCCGGCCAGATCAAACGCCCAAGCTAGCGTGCGACCGGTGGATCCAACTCCACAGGGCGAGAACTACCGGGGGGCTGCACGTCCATCGGCGGATTAGGTAGGGCAGGACCATCCACCACCTCGCCGGACCGGATCGCCTCCCGCTCGTTCGAAGCACCCGCTAAGCCGTCCATTCCACCAGGTGCGGTCGCCGGCGACGTCCCGCCCGGCGCGGTCTGGGCACCGACGTGTATACCGGACGTCAGCAGAAAACTCAGCGACGCCACGGATAATGCTGTCTTCGCGCGCATGGGTCAAACTCCCGATCCAAGTTTCGAGCGAATTTTGATCTGGATCGACCTTGAAACCTTTCAAGTCGCCTCTGGTCGGTAATAGGCCCCTATTCGCAGATCACGGTGCGACCGGTCAACGCGGTGCCGACTGATGCAGCCTAAATGCAATAAGGAATCGGCGCCGTGGCCGGCCCGGAGGCGGGGCCAGGATTCTCATTCGTTTCCCGTCGCAGCCCACGGCCAGGGATGTACCGACCGTCGTCGTTTGGGGGAAGGCGTCAGCGATCCACCCACCCCATATCACTCTGTTCCCCAATTATGCCAATCGACAGCTTTAATGATTCGCGAGGTTTTCACCGGGGCAGTTGTGCTTCGATGGGGCGAACCAGGGGAGTCCGCCGCGTCGGCTGTCGTGTCCGTCCGTCAGGATTTCGCTGGCGATGATATTCGGCGGCGACCCAATATGGGCCGGGACGCCGGCCAGAGCCGCCGGCTTCTGGCATTGGCCGCGGTCTATGACGGTGGCCGCCGCACGGAGGCGGGGCGGACGGCGAGCCAGCAGACGGTGCGCGACCGGGTGCGGTGCTCAATGCAGACGGTCGGGGCAGGCTGATCGACCGCAAGTCGCCATGCAATCGGCCCAAGCAAAATGTGGCACAGCGACGGGCGCTGCCACGCATCGTCGCGGACGGGCCGGATCGAGGTCGGCACGGCGTGGTGCGCTGGCGACGGAAGGATCTGGCCGCCCGCGTCGACGCGAGCTTCGGTGTCAGCCTGGACGAGAGCACGCTCGCCGCTTGGTCGCGCGGACTGGCTTCCATGAGCTGACGGTCCGTCGGCGCCAACATGAGCAGGATCGGGCTGCGCTCATCGCGCTCGAAAAACCTCCCCGCCACCGTAAAGGCGATTCATGCAAGCTTGGTCCCTGTGAGGCCATCGAGCTGTGTTGGCAGGGAGGCCCGCGTCGGCCAGGAGAAAGCCGGCTGCGGCGTTGGGCGCGCAGCGGGACGGGGTCCACGTCTCCCGAGGTCAACCTACGGCGTATGTCTACATCTTCGGGGCAATCTGCCCGGAGGAGGGAGAGGGTGCAGGATTGGTCCTACCTCGCTGCTGTAACGGGGCGATGAGCCTGCACTTGGCCGAGCTCGACTGCGGCGTCGAGCCCCCGCTCACGACGTCATCGTGCCAGACAAAATCCCCCGGATCACGCCCCGGCCCTGAGCCCTCAAACTGAATAGGGTGGATAACGTCTGGAAATACGTGCGTGACGATTAGCTCGGCGGTCGGATCTCCGCTTCCGGCGTCGACATCGTCCAACAGTGCTGCCACGCTTGAAATTGCCTCATCGGCCGACCTTTGGGGGATCATGTCCCTCGGTTCGCGCGCAGGCCTATCGGTCATGATCATCGCCGATTGGCATCAGGGAAACTTCGGCCGGGCCTGGCATGTCCTCCTGCAGGTAAATGCCTCGGCTCCGCCTGGAATGTCTTTGCCGGTTTGCGTCGGCATTGTCGTCATCGGTCGAGCACATCGCCGAGCGAGGGGGCGGCGCTACGATTGAATGACGTTTCGACGAACAGGGTTGGGCTCGACGGGCGCGTGTCGCCCCCCTCGGATGATCGCCATCGTGCGACGATCGATACCCTATGGACACACAGGGGCCCCGTACGCGAACGCACAGTGCCGAACGTGCGGCGCTCAAACGACGATTGGACCGGAAGGTGTTTCCGAAATCCTGAGGTTCTCAAAACCCCGAGGCGGATGGATCTTGTTTCCGCTCACGTTCGGCTGAATGCCCGTCCAGGCGTTCTCGGGCGCGTTCCTCCCTACTCCAGCCCGCCTCAGTCCCCCCTGTGGCGGGCTACTTTTTGTTCGATTGCGGGCGAATTGAACGATCGGAGCTTGCGTCCTTGGGGCCGCGCCGGCCTGATCCGTATGTCGTCCCAGTGCCGATCCGGTGCGACGGCGTGCTGGGAGGCCAGTCGCCGGATCTCGACTATCAAGACTGCTTGGAAGCGGCCAAGGCTCGCCGTCGGTTTCGCCCGGGCGCGCCGACGTAAGCCCGACTGGACCCGTCGCGATGCCGCCGGATGTCGCGTACCTCAGCATCGAAGCGCGGCTAAGGGGCGCGTAGCGTCGACGGCGGACGCTGGGCAAGTGGCATGACGTATGCCGCGACCAGCCACCGCGTGCCATGGCTACCAACCATGGGCAGGTGGCGGATAGACGGGCGCGACGCAACAAGCAGGGGGGGGGGGCGCCTCACCGCCCGTTACTGGTCGGCTCCCCGAGGGCAGCGGATGTCGACCGATGCTCGTGAGACTTGATCTGCAGCTGCGCGGCCGGCCACACGAAGCGCCGGGTCTCGCCCACGCCGCAAGGCTCGCGCGCCAGGCAGCCGCACCGTCTAAGATCTTGAACGCTGCATATGCCTAGACCGAACTTCCGTGGCTACGCGTGAATGGATAGACTCTAAGGAAGCCTACGAAATTCAAACGGAAGGAACGCCTATGAACGTGATGCTCAATCCTCGCTCGCTGGTTGAGGATCGGACCTATCTCAGGCATTTCTGGCATCCGGTGTGCACGCTCGCCGAGTTGGAGGCGGCTGGACCGGACGGGGCCGGTCCCATCGGTGCCAAGCTTCTCGGCGAGCCCCTGGTCATCGTCAAGCTCGACGGACGCATGCGCGCCATGCGCGACCGTTGCGCCCATCGCTTCGCCAAGCTCTCGGGCGGCAAGATCGTCGAGAACCGGCTACAATGCCCCTATCACGGTTGGCAATACAACGCGGACGGCCGATGCGGTAAGATCCCGGCCGCCCCGAGCGATGCGATCCCGAGGAAGGCGTTCGTCCCGAGCTACGAGTGCGAGGTGAAGTACGACATCGTCTGGGTGAGACTCGATTCGTCTTGGGATGCGACGACGATCCCGCATTGCGGAGCGTGGGATAACGACGAGTACAAGAAGGTCATCGTGGCGCAGCCCTACAACTGGGCGAGCTCCGCGGAGCGTCGTTGGGAAAACTTCACGGACTTCTCGCATTTCGCCTACGTCCACCCGGGCACGCTGTACGACCCGGCCTATTCCGAGCCGGCGATCGTCCCGATGGATAGGGTCGATGGCGAACTTCGCTTCTTCATGGAGCCCGGCAAGGACATGCTGGACACGTTGCCGCCGGACAGCCCGCTCGGCTCGTGGACGTATCGTGCCGCCATGCCTTTCACGGTGAACCTCGATATCCGGCTCTATAAGAACGACCAGCCGTTCCTGTTGTGGACCACGTCGAGCCCGATCGACGACGAGAACTGCCGCAACTTCATGATCATCGCGCACACCGATCCTGACATGCCGGACTCGACGCCGCTGGATTTCCAGAAGCTCGTCCTGGCGGAGGATCAGCCGGTGATCGAGACGCAACCGGGGGATCTGTCGCTCGAGGAGGTGTCGCTGCCGACCGACAAGGTATCCAACCAGTACCGGAAGTGGCTTCGGGAGCTGGCGATGGGCGCGATGGAGGGTCGTGAAGGCTTCCGGAAGGCGCTCCTCACGAATACCTACGAGAGCGTCTGAGGCGTCGTGACCACGTTCGCGGACGGCATCGTCGAGAACGCCTGGTACCCGCTCGGATCGCCGGTCGACATCCGGCGTCACGGGATCGAGCACACACGTCTGATGGGCCGCCAGATAGATCTGGAGGTCCATCGGACCTGGATATCACCCAGCGTGGACGGGCAGGCGCTGCCGGTGACGGAAAGGTTGGGACTCGTCTGGACCACGCTGGGTCGGCCGAACGGTCCGCCTCAGCAATTGATCGAGTACTATGAGGTAGACCGTACGACCGTGAACGTATCCTCGGCGCCGGTCGGGTTGGCCGGCCCGAAGGTGCTGGAGGGTGCGGTCGGGCTACTCGATGGTTCCGGTCAATCGGACGGCGCCGGCTCCCGACAGGTTGCCGTCGGCGGCTTGGGGATCGACCGGGACGAGCACGGTGCCCTCCGGATCGTCAGCGATCGAGCGAATCTCGGAACGCTCGGGGCGGAACTCGCATGCGAGGCGCGCATCGTGACACCGTACTCCGCTGTGTTCGCCTTCAGGCACCCGTCGCGGCCTCCCGGACAGGAGCATCGCCAAGATCTCTTCGCGATCTTCTGCCAGCCCCTGGAGGCGGGCTTGACGGTGGTGCATCGTCTGGCGGCGATCGTGGACCTGCCGGCGGGGGAGGTCGACCGAATCCGCTCGGGCCGCCCGATCGCGCAGGGCGACGCGCCGCCACCCTTCGAAACGGACGCGATCCGGGCCTACCGGACATGGATCGACGGGATCAGTCCCGGCGCATTGGGCACGGGGTAGTACCGGGCGGCTCCTCGAGGCGAACGGCCGGGAACGGGTTCCCCGGCTCGCCGGGTCGAGGAGCCCCTGGTGGCCCGGGGTGCTCGAAGATAAATTCGGGGCAATCGAAATGGTCCAGCAAGTCAACATATCACGGGTTTGGGACGAGACGAGCGAGATCAAATGCTTCGAGCTCGTCCCCGAGAACGGTGCGGCCCTGGCCGTGGCCGAGCCCGGCGCCCATATCGACGTCCACGTCGGCGGCGGCCTCATTCGGCAGTACTCTCTGTGGAACGGGCCCGATGACGGAGGAAGGTACCTCATCGGCGTCAAGAAAGAGGCTGCCTCTCGCGGCGGCTCGGTCGGCATGCACGGTCTGTCGCCCGGCCGCGTGATCACCATCGACGGCCCGCGAAACCACTTCCCGCTCGTCGAGGGAACCCCCAAGGACATCCTGATGGCGGGCGGTATCGGGATAACGCCCCTGCTATCGATGGCGCGTCACTTGGCGGCGTCCGACAAGCCGTACGAACTCCACCTGTTCTCCCGGAACGAGGACCACACGCCGTTCAAGGACGTGCTGGCGCGCCTCGACGGCGCCACCGTTCATGCCGGTTTGGAAGGGGCTGAGCGAGATGCGGTGGTGGCCCGGATCCTCGGCGACGGGAAGGACGGCGGTGCACACCTCTACACGTGCGGTCCGAAACCCTTCATGACCTTGGTGGTGGATACCGCCGCCAACTCGGGTTGGGACGCCGACCGGGTACATCTCGAATACTTTAGCGCCGACGTACCGGCGGCATCCGCGGACGACGCCGCATTGGAGGTGGTGCTCGCTCGGTCCGGCAAGTCGATCATCGTCGCGCCGGGACAGACGATCACGGACGCCATGCTCGCCGAGGGCGTCGAGATCCTGACCTCGTGCGAACAGGGCGTATGCGGTACGTGCCTGACGACTGTCTTGGAGGGAGAGCCCGACCATAGAGACGTCTACCTCAGCCCGAGCGAGCGCTCGGCCGGTAAGACGATGCTGCCCTGCGTCTCCCGATGCAAGGGTCCCCGCCTGGTGCTCGACCTATGACCGCGGGGGAAGATCCGGTCGCCGACGATACGGCGGTCGAGACCGTGGAGATCCGCATCAAGGGACGGATCGACGCCGCGTCGTTCGCCGAGTTCGTGAGTCACTACTCGCGCCGGCTCGACCTCGACGGTGGCTGCCGGATGGCCGATGCCGACACGCTGACCATCACGGTGAAGGGGCGCCGTGCCCTGGTCGAGATGCTCGCGACCGCCTGCTCGCTCGGTCCCGCCCGCTCCCTGGTCAACGACATTCAGGTCCGGAGACGACCAGGCGAGACTACGCCCGGCAAAACCCGGGATCCGGATAGCTACTGAGCGGGTGCGATCCGCCGGGGAGGTGCGACCGCAGGCCATGTGTCAGGCCATGGGTGGGGAAAGCCGATCCCGGATAAGGCTGAGCGACGTGAACGGATCGCTGTCGGAAGCCCTTCGAACGGCGTTCGCCGCCGACGAGGCGGCCGCGCTAGTCACCCTTGCGGAGGTCAAGGGATCGACGCCCCGGGAAGCCGGGGCCGCCATGGTTGTGTCGGAACGCTCCGTCACTGGCACGATAGGCGGCGGCACCATCGAGTGGGACGCCATCGCCATCGCCCGGGGGATGCTGGCCGGGGTGGTCGACCGGGAAGTGGTGCGGCGCGCCCTCGGACCCGATCTCGGACAATGCTGCGGCGGTCACGTGACGATCGTCGTCGAACGCGCGACGGCCGAGTCCCTGACCATGCTGGTCGCCAGGGAGGACGAGGAGCGGTCACGCCTCCGGCCGATCACGATCTACGGCGCCGGCCACGTCGGACGTGCGCTCGCGCGCGCACTGGATCCGCTGCCCTTCCGAACGCGCATCGTCGATGCGCGCGGCACCGAGATCGACGCCGTGACGGCGAGCCGGGTCGACCGCATCGTCGGTTCATGCACCGCGGTGGCGGAGAGCGCCGAGCCGGGCGGGGGGCATGTCGTCCTGACCCATAGCCACGCCTTGGATAGCTTGGTCTGCGCGTCGCTGTTGGAGCGTGGCGACTTTATGTATCTCGGGCTCATCGGGTCGGCGACAAAGCGAGCGACGTTCGTTCGTGCGTTCCGGGACTTGGACATATCCGAGGAGCGGATCGCGCGCTTGGTTTGCCCGATCGGCGGAACGGCCGTACGCGACAAGCGCCCCGCGGTGATCGCTGCGCTGGTCGCGGCCGAGATCGTCGCGACATTCCTCGGCGGCGGAGACTGACGGGACGCGCCATTTTTCCTCAGGCGACCGACCCACGCGATCGTTCGCCGGGCCTCGAAGCCGGCGATGGGATCTTCGTCGCGGCTTGGGGTCGAGGGTCGCTGCGCTCGAGTGTTCCGTACGGGTCTTGGCGGCTCGCCCCGTGGCGAACTTCGACCGAGCGCGCGGCGCCGTTCCAAAAACTCATCTTAGGTCTCCGCGTGTCTAAGCTAAGCCGATGATCCAGCCTTTCGCCCTAATGCTAAGCTTTATTAACATAAATGATTTACTGTCGAGATGTTCGGCGACAGCCATGATCCAGAGTCCTTGCCATGCACATGCCCACCTTCGATATCCCAAGGAAGCTTTACTCGTTAGTCGCGCTGGCTGCTCTCTGCCTGATGGCGACCGGCGTGGTCGCGTTAAAGTATCAATACGATGCGATGTACAATGAGCGCGTGAATCAGCTGTCTTCCATGACGGAGGCGGCGGTCAGCGTCATCGATCGTTATTGGAAGCTCGCGGAACGCCGCCAGATGCCCGAAAAGGAGGCGATGGCCGCCGCGTTCGCCGATGTATCGGCGATGCGGTACGGCGTCGACGGCGTCTTCTTCGTCTACGATCGGAATACCGTGGTCGTCGCCCATCCGGACCCTTCCTTCCTCGGACAAGACTTCAGCGCGGCCAAGGACACCGAGGGGTTCGCCTACAACGTCGACGTGATGCCGCGGGCGACCAGAGACGGGGTCGCCAGCGTCGAATACACCTGGAAACGCACGGCTAACTCCGAGGCCGCTCACCAGGTTTCCGTGCTGCGCATGCACAAGCCCTGGGGGATCTACGTCGCGACCGCGACATATATCGACGATCTCAGGGCGACCGTTCTGGAGCAAGCCCTGCGGATCGCCACCGTCGCCTTCGGCATCCTTCTCGTCCTCGCGGCGGCATCCTGGCTCATCATACGCTCGATCGTCGGCCCGATGGACGGACTGCGCGCCAAGATGGGCTGCCTCGCGGAAGGCCGCACCGACATCACCTTGTCGGAGACCGAGCGACACGACGAGGTCGGCGGAATGGCTCGGGCGGTCGCGGTATTCCGCGATAACGCTCTGGAGCGAGAGCGGCTGCAACAGTCGCATGACGCGGATCGGTCGATCCAAATGCGGCGATCGGAACGCCTGGCCGACCTGATCCGAAGCTTCGAGGGCACGATCACTGGCGTCGTGACGACCATCGGCGATTCGGCCACCCAGTTGCAATCGACGGCCGAGGGACTCGCAGGCACCGCGAGCCAGACGGCAGAGCGTTCGACCGCCGTCGCGGCCGCCGCGGAGGAAGCCACGGTCAACGTCAACACCGTGGCCGCCGCGGCCGAGGAACTCGGCAGCTCCGTCCAGGAGATCGGGCGGCAGGTCGCCGGATCGGCGGAACTGGCCCGGGGTGCGGTCACGGAGGCAGCCCGGACCGTGGGCCTCGTCGATGATTTGAACCAAGCGGCCACCCGGATCGAGGACGTCGTGTCGGTGATCTCGACGATCGCCGGCCAGACCAACCTACTGGCGCTGAATGCCACGATCGAGGCGGCCCGGGCCGGCGAGGCCGGACGGGGCTTCGCGGTCGTCGCCGCTGAAGTGAAGGCCTTGGCCGAGCAAACCGTGCGTGCGACGGGGGAGATCTCCAGTCAGGTCGCCCGCATCCAGGGATCGACAGGCGCGGCCGTCGGCGCGATCGGGGATATCGCCAATCGAATCCGCGAGATCAGCGGGGTCGCAAATTCGATCGCCGCGGCCGTCGAGGAACAGGGAGCCGCCACGCAGGAGATCGTCCGGAACGTCGCCCAGGCGGCCGCCGGGACGGGCGAGGTCACCAGCAACATCACGGGCGTCGCCCATGCCTCGAAGGGTACCGGGTCGGCGGCGAGCCAGGTCCTTGACGCCGCCTCGGAACTCTCTCGTCAATCGGTACACCTAAGCGCGGAGGTGCATCGCTTCCTGGCGACGGTGCGGGCCGCCTGACCGCGGGACGGTCGCCGCACGCATCCGGCGGGCGCGGATCCGGCATCCGAAACCTCGGGCGCATCCGTCGATTCGATCGGCCGCTCCCGCCGGCCGCGCATGCCAGGCGAAGCCCCGACGCGTTGTCGAGGATGGTCGCGCCGGCATGCGCGCGTCAGTCTTCGGCGTCGCGCCGGGGCCAGCCCTCGGAGGCGAGCATGCCACAGGCGGCCGCCAACATGGCCTGGAGGATCTCCGGCACGCCGGCCATGACGAAGACGTTGCCGATGCGGAAGCCCGGGGCCTTCGTCATCGGGCTGACGACGAGGTCCGCGCCGAACGGCAATCGCGCCGTCCGCATGCGTGCTTCGCTCAGGCGGCTCGGCTGGACGCGCGCGCGAAGGATGGCGAGCGCCCGCTCATCGATATCGATCCCGACGCCGAATGCCCGGGCCACGCCGTCCGCCGTCACGTCGTCGTGCGTGGGACCGATGCCGCCGGTCGTGAGCAGGTGGGTGTAGCGTCGCCGAAGTTCATTCACCGCCGCGGCGATCTCGGCTGCGTCGTCCGGTACGATGCGGACCTCGCGCACGGCGATGCCGTGCTCGGCCAACCTGCAGGCGATCGTGGCCGCGTTTGCCTCACGCGTCCGACCGGACAGGATCTCGTCACCGATCACGAGCACGGCGGCGGTCCCGACGCGTCTAGGCATCGGGGTCGCCCCGACGGGAACGAGGCAAGCCTCCGATCGAACCAAGGTCCGAGGTTCGCCCCCCCGCCGTTGCCCGCGTCGCCGGAAGCCGCCCTGCCTGTGGCCGGAGATCGTCGATGCCGCTCCCCGATCCTGAAACGTCGCGACGTCCGGGACGCCACGACGTGCGAAGGCCGGCCCGAGATCCGCATCCCGCCGCCGCCGGCCGGTGAACGAGGGTCGGCCGAAGGCGGTCGGGGATATCCTCGCGGAGAGCGGCTCCGGCGCGGCTCACCGGAGACCCCCGGCGATCCGCCGTAGGTCCGGGGTCGGGGTGCCTGCGAGCGAGCCACGCAACGCGAGCCGCCAGGCCTCGATCGCATCCGGATCCGGGGCGGCGAAGGCGGAAAGGTTGCCGGAGAACGTCTCCCACGCATCGGCGAAGGTCGGCGCAACCGCGGTCAAGATCGGTATGTCTTCCGAGACCGCCGCCGAGAAAGCCTGCACCAAGCCGGACCGGGCCGCCTCCAATTTGCCGAACTTGCTCAGCACGACCACGTCGCACCCCGCGAGGATCTGCCGGTTGATATCTTCGCAGGCCTCGACGATGCCTGAGGCGCAAAGACTGCAGGAGGTGGAGCCAGACCCCAGCCGCTGGTGGATCTCGTAGCTGCCCCCGGTCGCGACATCGACGAGCCGATGACCGGATCCATCGGGGGACGGAACCTCCACGGCGCCGACGACGCGAAGCCCGGCATCGCGCCAACGTCGGGCGCTGTCCGACAGGAGCGCCTGGATCGCGAGACTCGTGCCTCCGGTCAGGGCCAGGATCGACTTCATCAGGTTGCCTCCTTCGTCGGCCGTCAACGCCGGGTTGGGGCGAGGACCTCGCCCGGCCGCGCCGCGCTCGCGTCATGCGGACGTCACGCCACGAAGAACTGTCCCAACCCCATTCCCTTCAGGCCCCTGCGGTAAGCGATCGAGCTCCTATCGGCGGGGATGTGCGCCTCGAGGGTGGGATCCAACGGGAGGTGTTCGGGCATCTGGCTCTCGACGATGTGCTTGTCCTCCTCGAACACCCTCCGGTTGAAGTCGTAGACGTCCTGTACGGGCAGGTCCGTGTCGAAGTTCCGGGCCATCGGGCAGAACAAGCGCGTGACGCGGGCCGAGGCGGGGGACGCCGCGTTCATGATCACCAAGCGGCCATCCTCCGGATAGCGCACCTCGAGGGTCGCGACGAAGGGGAGGTGCACCTTGAAGTGGCGGCGCCAGAGAAAGCCGGGGCGATCCCGGCCCACGTTCCCGATCGGATAGTTCGCGACCGTGCTGTCGTAGATGGCATCAAACCCGGATAGGGTGGTGCAGACGTCGTATGGTGGAACGACCACGTTGTCGGGATCGCCGAACGTGTCGGCGTGGACGAAACCGAAATGTGCGACGTCTAGAAAGCCCTCGATCTGCCGTCCGGCGAAGCCGAGAACGTCGATCCAGGGGCAGACGATGCGTTGGAATCCCTGCTCGTCCCAGCCCGCCATCTCCGGGATCGTCGGGCCGTCGCTCGATGCCGACGGACGGAGGCAGGTCCACACCAAGCCATACCGGAGGGCGACCGGGTAGGTCGCCAAGTTGAACTTGGCCGGAATCTTGTTGTCTGGATGCGCGGGCACGTGCACGCACTTCCCGGCGCCCCCGAACCGCAGGCCGTGATAGGAACAGGCGACGCCGCTCCCGTCCTCATTGCTTCCTTTCGTGAGGGGGACCCCCCGATGCGGGCAAATGTCCTTCGCGACTACGATCTCGTGGCCGGAGCGGTAGACGACGAGTGGCTCGTCGAGCAGTCGCGCGGCTACCAGGCCTTTCTCGTGCACGTCCTCGCACCGGGCGACCGGGTACCAGTGTCGTGCCAGGATATGCCAGTCGTCGGCTTCGAAAGAGCAGTGGCGCGGCAGCCGTAGGTCGCTCGGCGGCATCGGGACTGGGGTGTGGATGGTCATCGATCAGGTTCGCTCGCTGAGATCCAGCTCGATGGGGAACCTGACGCCTCCCGGCGTTGATCTCAAACTGCAAATTTCGCATAACGCGTTCGAAAAAAACGGACACTTCGATGTACGCTTTTTCGCGTTTCATGCGGTATTTCGTCGAGGTCGCCGAACAAGGCTCCATCCGCAGGGCCTCGGAGACGCTCAACGTGTCCGCGTCGGCGATCAACCGACAGATCCTCCTCGTGGAGGAGGAACTCGGCGTCCCGCTTTTCGAAAGGCTCCCGGGCGGGCTGCGCATGACCGCGGCCGGGGAATTGATGTTGGGCTCGGGACGACGCTGGGCCAAGGATTTCGATCGGCTCAACGGCCAGATCTCGGATCTTGTGGGCCTCAGGGCCGGCCATGTCAGGATTGCCACGATCGACGCCTTGAGCCGGGGCTTCCTTCCCGACGTCGTGCGCGACATCAAGGCCGACCATCCCGACCTTTTGGTGGAGGTCTCGATCCTCGAGAACGACAACGTTCAGACCTGTATCGAGGATGCGAGGGCAGACTTCGGTCTCATGATTAACCCACGCCCGACGCGTGACACAGGTATCCGCGCCCAACGCCCCATCGATCTCGGTTTCGTGACCCCGCCGCGACATCCCTTGAGCCGGCGGGCGGGGGCGAGGTTCAGCAGTTGCATCGAGTACCCGATCGTCGCGCCGACCCCACCGTTGGCGCTGTCGAAGGAAGTTGATTTCCTGCAGGTTTCGACGGGGGTCAGGTTCGCGGCGACCGCGGCTTCGGACAACATACAGATGCTGAAGTCCCTGATAGCTTCCGGCGTCGGCGTCGGCATCTTGACGTATCTCGACGTCATGGCCGAGGTGAGGACGGGCGAACTGGCGTTCACCCCGATCGTCGACAGACCGATGCGCGAGATGCACCTCGCCCTCTGGGTCCTGCCCTCGCGACAACTGTCGCGGGCGGCCACGATCGCCCTCCGCCGGGTCGAGCAAGCCCTGAACGAACGGGCGTTCGGTCACCCGCCCGATTAGGGGCTTGCCCTCGACGGCAACGACGCCCCGTTCGGGACGCGGCCCGGCCAGGGATCCGCGTCGCTCATCCTCCGGATCGGGACGGGCAGTGTCGCCGAGCGGACGGGTAGGTCGCTCGCGGACGCAAGACCCCGCTTGACGAGGACGTCGCTGGCGTCACCCGGACGGATCCACGGCAGGTCCAGGAATGGTTCGTCGGGGCTTGCCGGTCGACGACCTCTCGCGTCCGTCCGGGCCGTACCGTTAGCGGTCGCGCGTGCCGGAGGCCCGCACGGACTGGACCCCCGCCAGGATGGCCTCCGGCGTCGCCGGAGCGCGCAGTTCCGGATCGGCTCCCAGGCCGCCGGCCGCGCACACGGCGTCGCGTATCGCCAGCCAGACGGAGAACCCGAGCAGCATCGGTGGTTCGCCCACCGCCTTCGAGCGGAAGATGCTGTCCTTGACGTTGTCGTTCAGGAACAACCGCGTCCTGAACTCCGCGGGCACGTCGTTCGCCGTGGGAATCTTGTAGGTGCTCGGGGCGTGGGTAAGGAGCTTCCCGCTTCCCGGATGCCAGACGAGTTCCTCGCTCGTCACCCAGCCCATGCTCTGCACGAAGCCGCCCTCGACCTGGCCGACGTCCAGGGCCGGGTTCAAGGAGCGTCCCGCGTCGTGGAGGATATCGGCACGGACCAAGCGCCACTCGCCCGTAAGGGTATCCACGAGGACCTCGCTTACGGCCGCGCCGTAAGCATAGTAGTAGAAAGGATTGCCCGTCATCGTGACGCGGTCCCAGCTGAGCCCCGGCGTCGCGTAGAAGCCGTCCGACCATAACTGGATGCGGGCGACGTAGGCCTTGGCCACGATCTCCTCGAACCGCACGAGCGTCCCGTTGGCGCTCACCGTGCCGTCTACGAAAGCGACGTCCTCAGCGCGCCCTCCGTACGTTTCCGCTGCGAGGGCCGCGAGGCGCGCCCTGATCTGGCGGGCCGCAGCCTGGGCAGCCTTACCGTTCAGGTCGGCTCCGGTCGAGGCGGCCGTGGCCGAGGTGTTGGCGATCTTCTGCGTATCGGTCGCGGTGGAGCGGACGCGTTCGAAGCGTACGCCAAGCTCCTCCGCGACCACCTGGGCGATCTTGGTATTTAGGCCCTGGCCCATCTCCGTCCCGCCGTGGTTCACGATGATGGAACCGTCCGTGTAGACATGGACGAGGGCGCCGGCCTGGTTCAGGTGAGTCAGGTTGAAGGAGATCCCGAACTTGCAAGGGCTGAGCGCCAGTCCCTTCTTGATGACGGGGCTCGCAGCATTGAACGCCGCGATCCGTTCCCGCCGCTCCCGGTAATCGCTGGACGCGATGAGCTCGTCCGTCAGGCCATGGATCACGTTGTCCTCGATCCGTTGCCCGTACGGCGTCGTGTCGCCTTCGAAACCGTAGAAGTTGGCCTGCCGGACCGCGAGCGGCTCCAATCCGAGATGACGGGCGACCCGATCCATGACGACCTCGATCGCGAAGGCCCCCTGCGGCCCGCCGAAGCCGCGGAACGCGGTGTTGCTCTGGGTGTTGGTCCGCGCGCAGAAGCCGTGGATCGCCACGTTGGGAAGCCAGTACGCATTGTCGAAGTGACAGATGGCGCGGGTCATGACAGGTCCCGACAGGTCGGTCGAGAAGCCGCAGTTCGCGATCATCGTGATCTCGGCTGCCAATATGCGCCCGGCGTCGTCGAACCCGACTTCGTAGTCGTACTCGAACCCATGCCTGCGACCGGTTATCATGAAGTCGTCGTCGCGATCGAGCCTGAGCTTGACCGGTCGTCCCAGCTTGGAGGCCGCCACCGCCGCCACGCACACGTGAAGTCCGGACTGCGATTCCTTGCCGCCGAACCCTCCGCCCATGCGGCGGCATTCGACTTGGACAAGGTTAGCCGCCACACCAAGGGCGTGGGAGGCCATGAGTTGCATCTCCGAGGGATGCTGGGTGGAGCAATGGATCTTCATCCCGCCGTCGTCCTGCGGGATGGCGTAAGCGATCTGACCCTCGAGGTAGAACTGCTCCTGCCCTCCAAGGACCATGGAGCCCTTCAGCCGGTGACGAGCGGCGGCCATCGCCTCCGCCGGCTCCCCGCGGGTGAGGTGCATCGGCGGCAGGATGTACTGCTCCCGCGCGTGGGCGTCTCGCGCGGTGACGACCGCCTCGAGCGGTTCGATGGTCAAGACCCGGGAGGCGGTCGCCGCGGCCTTCCGTGCCAGGCGGCGATCGCTGGCCACGACCGCGAAGACCGGCTGTCCGAGGTACTGGACTGTGTCCCGCGCGAGGATGGGATCGTCGTGGACCACGGGCCCGCAATCGTTCACGCCGGGGATGTCGGCCGCCGTGAGCACTGATACGACGCCCGGCATGTCCCGGAGCGCCTCGATGTCCAGCGCCTTGATGGTGCCGTGGGCGACGGGCGAGAGGCCGAGGGCCACGTGAAGGGTCCGATCGATCTCCGGGATGTCGTCCGTGTAATAGGCGCGGCCGGCGACATGCAGGTGGGCGGACTCGTGAGCCCGCGACACTCCGACCTGACCTGTGGCCGCCTTCGCGAAGTCCTCGGTTCCGACATGCTTGTTCATCGTCGCCTCCCCCTGTCCGCCTTAACCGCGCAGCGTCGCGAAAACGCTCGTCCGCGCAGCCGGAAGGGGCGATAACGCCCCACTGCGTGTCTCGAGCCAGAACCGCTCCAAGAGGTTGGATGCGACGAGCTTCCTGTAGTCGGCGCTCGCCCGCAGGTCAGTCATCGGCTTGAACTCCGACCGAAGCGCCTCTTGGGCGGCCCGCAGTGCGTCCTCGGACCAATCCCCGTCCACCGCGGCGGCCTCGGCGGCCGATGCCCGCCGCACCGTCGCGGCCATGCCGCCGTAGGCGAAGCGGGCGCCCTCGACCTTGCCGTCGGGCCCACGCTCGATCGCCAGGGCGGCGCAGACCGCCGAAATGTCTGAGTCATACCGCTTCGAGACCTTGTAGACCCGAACCTCCTGGCCGGGGACCGGCAGCGGGACGTCGATCCGTTCGACGAACTCGCCCGGGCGCAGCTCGTTCTTCATGTAGTCGAGGTAGAAACGGTCGAGGGCTATCCGCCGGCGTTCGGGGCCACGGCGAAGCACGAGTTCGGCTCCGAGCGCCATCAGCGTCGGCGGCCCGTCCCCGATGGGAGATCCGTTCGCGACGTTCCCACCTATCGTGCCGGCGTGCCGGACTGGTGGCGAGGCGAACCGAAGGTGGACCTCGCTCAAGCTCGGCCAATGCGACACGAGCGCCTTGAAGGCGTCCTCGAGGGGCGTGGCCGCCCCGATCCGCAGAACTCCATCCACTTCCTCGACGCGCCTCAACTCGGGGACCGCGCCGATGTAGAGAACATCCCCGATCTCGCGCATCTGCTTGTTCACCCACAGGCCGATGTCGGTCGCGCCGGCTAGCAGGCGCGCCTCCGGCTCCGCTGCCCTTCTCTCGGCGAATTCCTCGAGGGTGCGGGGCGCCCAAAAACGGGCGCCGCGCCCCTCGTAGCGGACCGTCTCGCCCGCGAGCGAACGAAGGGCACGCTCGATCGGCAAAGTGTCGATCCGGCATTCGGGCAAGTCGAACATCCGGCTTCCGGCCTCGAGTATGGGCCGATACCCCGTGCACCGGCAAAGGTTGCCCGCGAGGTCGTCGGACAACTCGGCGCGGGTCGGCCGGGTACCTGCCTCGCAATGCCGCTCGTAGGTCGCGGCGAGCGTCATGATGAATCCGGGGGTGCAGAACCCGCATTGCGAGCCATGGCAATCGATCATCGCCTGCTGAACCGGGTGAGGGGCGTCGGTGCCAGCGAGCGCCAAGTCCTCGACTGTCAGCAGGGCGCAGCCGTCGAGAGTCGGGAGGAACCGGATGCAGGCGTTGACCGGTCTGATCGACAGGCCGCCCACCAGCACGGCCCCGCTTTTCCCGGCGCCCGACGGGAGATCCGGGGGCGCAAGCTCGGCGACCAGCACCGTGCAGGCGCCGCAATCGCCCTCGGCGCAACCTTCCTTGGTGCCTTTCCGCCGGGCCTTCTCTCGGAGCCAGTCCAGGACGGTCGCCGTCGGCTCCGCATCCTGCACCTCTACGATCCGACCGTCATGGTAGAAACGAATGGGTGACGTCACTGGCATCGGGACGGACTCCTGAGGCTGCGGCCGGCTTCAGGACGCCGATCGAGCCCGCGGCGTCGCCTGGGTCCGGGCCTGTCCCCGTGCTCCTGAACGACCGCTCCCAGGCCCGGCGTGTTTGGGGCGGCCGTCCGGGAGGTCCCGCGGCGCCGATCCGGTCGCGCCTGACCATCCGTCAATTTAGCATCGTTCCACGGCGTGTCCCATCCCGAAATCTGTACTCGCCGTACGAGGTATTGGACACCTGCTCCCGGAGCGCCGGGATGCATCAGTGGCTGCGCGCGCGCCACGCAGCGTGGAGAAACGCCGGCATCGGGATGAGCCCGCCGACGAGGGCGGCGAAGTGCCATCCCCCGGTCGCATACAGCCAAGCCCCCAGGGCCGAGCCCAACGCGCCGCCAGTGAAATAGGCCGCCATGAAGGCGCCGTTGACGCGACCGTGTGCGTCCTCCCGCGACGACAGGACATCCCTCTGCGCGAGCACCGCGTGAATCGTCAGGCCGATGCAAAGGACCAACGAGGAGCAAGTGAGCGCCGCAACGGAATCGGCGAACGCTGGGACGGGCGCTCCCGCGAACAGGAGCGCGGCGACGACGGCCGCGAGCGCGCCCGCCGTGATCGGTCCGCGCAGGTCACGATCCGGGACGCGCCCGGACAGGAAGGCGGCAACGACGCTCGCCGTGCCGGTCAGCGAGAACGCGGCAACGCCGATCTGAGACATGTGGAAGCGATCGGTCAGGTGCAGCGGCACGATAGTCCAAAAGAGGCTGAAGGCCGCGAACGCGCTCGCGTGGTGGAGCGAGCGGCGTCGCAGCACGGGATCCGCGACCAGGAGGCGGCCCATGGCGCCGACCGTCGAGAGGTAGTCGTCGCCGGCGCCGGGGCGGCGGATGGGCAGCGTCCGGACCATCAGCAGGGCGAGCGCGAGCATCGCGGCGGCGGCCAGGAGGAAGACGGCCCGCCATCCCAAAGCCTCGGCGACCGCGCCCGCGAAGGCGCGCGAGAGCATCACTCCGACCAGGAGCGCGCTGGTTAGCGTGCCGACGACCTGCCCGCGCCGCCCCTCCGAACTCGTGCTCACCGCGATGAGGAGCAGCACCTGGACGACCACCGACGCCAGCCCCAGGCCAAGGGCGGCCCCGAGGAACAGCCCCGCCCCCCCTAGGGTGGCCATTGCGGCCGAGAGCGCGCAGGCGCAGAACAGGGCGCCGGCGAGCCGTCGGTTCTCGACCAGGTCGCACAGCGGCAACAGCAGGACCAACCCGAGCGCGTAGCCGATCTGCGGCGCCATCGCGATCAACCCCGCCGACTCCGCCGGAAGATCCAGGGAGGCGCGAATGGGCTCTACCAGTGGTTGGCTGTAGTAGATGTTGGCGGCGGCTAGGCCGCAGCCCAAGGCGGGCAGCGCCAAGGGCGCCCCGCCGGAAGCTCGACTCCGGACACCTGCCGACGGCGGTCGTACGGGATCCACCGCGTCGTCGCACATTGGGCCGGCTCCGGGGTCGAACGGTTGCAGGGGTCGCCGGCGCGCGGCCGGACGCGCTACGCCAGGGGATCGGGCGCGAGGCCTCAGCTTCCGCGGTACGTGCTGTAGCCGAAGGGAGCGACCAGAAGGGGGACGTGGAGATGGGTCACCTCGGCCGTCGCGACGAACCTGATCGGGACGATATCTAGGAATCCCCCGTGCTTGGTCGGGCGTCGAGCGAAGTAGGCCCCGATATCGAACTGGATCTCGTAGGGGCCCGCCGTGAACTCCTCGCCGGACAGCAGGGGGCGGTCGCAGCGGCCGTCGGCATTGGTGACGGCCGTCGCGACCACCTCGGACCGCCCGCCGTCCAACCGGCACACACGTAACCCGACGCCGGCGGCGGGCCGGCCGTCGCTCAGGTCGAGGACGTGGGTGGTCAGGCGCCGCATCGCCGCAGTCTCGATCGCCGATTGTGTCACGCTTGGCCTCCGGTACTCGCCGCCGCTCCTTGCCGACGTGGTCGGCGGTCCCCTTCATGCTCGCGGTTCCCACCCGGGAGCCATACGCCGTTTTCGGGAGGTGCTTCGGACGAGGTCGTCAACCGCCGCGTCGTTCCGAACGCTATGGTGGGGCTTCAATCCTCGTAGAAGGTCCGCCATGCACACCTCCCGCGACATGATCGGCTACGGGCGCACTCCGCCGCAGGCCGGATGGCCGGGCGGTGCGCGCTTGGCCTTGCAGATCGTCCTCAACTACGAAGAAGGAGGCGAGAACTGCATCCTTCACGGCGACGATGCATCCGAGGCGTTCCTGTCGGAGATCGTAGGGGCCCAGCCCTGGCCGGGCCAGCGTCACATGAGCATGGAGTCGATCTACGAGTACGGATCGCGCGCCGGGTTCTGGCGCCTCTGGCGGCTGTTCACCGGGCGTGGGATCCCCGTCACCGTCTTCGGCGTGGCCACGGCCCTGCGTCGCAACCCGGAGGCGGTCGCGGCCATGAAGGAAGCCGATTGGGAGATTGCCTGCCACGGACTCAAGTGGATCGACTATCGGGACCATACCCGCCAAGCCGAGGCCGAACAGATGGATGAGGCCGTGCGCATGCATGCCGAGGTCACGGGGCTCCCCCCGGCGGGCTGGTACACGGGACGATCGTCGGTCAACACCCTGGAACTCGCGATCGAGCGGGGATTCGAATACCTGTCGGATTCCTATGCGGACGACCTGCCTTACTGGCTGCACGGCGCCGCGGGCACGGGTCTCGTCGTCCCCTATACCCTCGACGCCAACGACATGCGCTTCGCCACGATCCAGGGCTTCAACTGTGGCGACCAGTTCTTCGCTTACCTGCGCGACACCTTCGACATCCTCTACGCCGAAGGCACGACCGCCCCGAAGATGATGTCGGTCGGGCTGCATTGCCGGCTTGCCGGTAGACCGGGGCGTATCGCGGCGCTCGCCCGATTCCTGGACCACGTAGCCGCTCACGAGGGCGTGTGGACGACGCGGCGGATCGACATCGCGCGCCATTGGCGCGCGCACCATTCCGTCACCCCGGTCGTTCCCAGCCGTATGGGCAAGGACCAATTCGTCGCGCGGTTCGGCGACGTATTCGAGGACACGCCGGAGATCGCTGCCCGGGCTTGGCAGAACGGGTTGACGTCCCGCGAGGATACCGTGGACGGCATGCACGCGGCGTTGGTGCGGGTGATGCGCGCGCTTCCGCGCGGTCGTCGCCTCGCCCTCGTGAACGCCCACCCGGAGCTTGCCGGCCGGCTCGCACAGGCCGGCAAGCTCTCCGTCGCCTCCACTTCGGAACAGGGCGGCGCTGGGCTCGGTGCCCTGTCGCCGGCGGACATCGCTAGGTTCGGTGAACTGAACGACGCCTACCGCCAACGCTTCGACATGCCCTTCATCCTGGCGATCAGGGGGTTGGGTCGCGAGGAGATCCTGGCGTCCTTCGAGACCCGCCTTCGGAACGACAAGGAGCAGGAGTTGGAGGAGGCGCAGCGGCAGATCGAGCGCATCGCGCTCCTGCGGCTGAGGGACTTGCTCCCCCCCGCGGCGGATGCCTCCCCCGACCGGGCAGGCTAGGAGGAAGTCCCGGATCGCCGGCTCCCGTCGGGATGCGGGGGGCCGGCGGCTGGCAACGGGCGACGTCCTGGCGCCGGACGTGCCGAATCGCGAGGCGTCCGGCCTTCACGGGAGGCCCGGGCCACGCTCACCCCACCCGATCCGATCGGACGTGTCGTCGAGGCGGCGCGTCGGTCCGCGTCGCCTCGGGTCGGGATACCGGGTCCGGACGAAGCCATGGGCCGGCCTTCGCTTCAGGAGTCCGAAGGAGGCATCCGGACCGTCCAGGGCTCGGCGAAGAAACGCTCCTCCAGGTTGATGGCCGGCCCGTCCCTGTCGACCACGAGGTATCCTTGCCGCTCGCCGATGGGGGCGAGGATCCCATGCCAAACCCCCGCCCGATAGCTCACGCCTTGGCCCGGCGCGGTCACGAAAGCCTGCGGTCGGCCCGGCTCGCCACACTCGTCGGGGCAGACGACAACCAGGAGCGTGCCGTCGCCCAGCGGCATGAAGGCCTGCGACCCGAGGGGGTGACGTTCGACCATCGTCACCCGGACGGGGTGGGCGACGGGCTTGGAGACGGCGATGCTGAGGATGATCCTCGCGTCCGGACCGCTCGCTTCGGCTGCGGCGAGGGCGTGGTGCCGGACCGCCCGGTCCCCGTTCATGGGCCTGGCGTCCCGTCCCCCGACGTCCAGCACTTCCCCGAACGGGGCGAACGCCTCTCGCGTGAGGGCGGACGCCACGAGGATTCGATCGCCGCTCATCGGCGTTCGATCCCGAACGCCTCGAACGAGGCGTGACGGTTCATGTCCTTGTAGAGGAGGTACCGGAACGGGCCGGGACCGCCGGCGTAGCAGGCCTGCGGGCAGAACGCCCGGAGCCACATGAAGTCGCCCGCCTCGACCTCGACCCAATCGCGGTTGAGGCGGTACACGCCCTTGCCCTCCAGCACGAACAATCCGTGCTCCATGACGTGCGTCTCCTCGAAGGGTATGGAGGCGCCGGCCTGGAACGTGACGATGTTGACGTGCATGTCATGTCGCAGGTCGTCAGGATCGACGAAACGCGTGGTTGCCCAACGGCCGTCCGTCCCGCGCATCTCGTTCGGAGCCACCGCGGCGTCCGAGGTGAAGATCGCGTCCGGGACCGCCAATCCCTCGAGCCGTTCGTAGCGCTTGCGGATCCAGTGGTAGCGTGCGGGCGCGTCCCCGGGGTTGCGAATCGTCCACCCGGCCCCCGGCGGGAGGTAGGCGTATCCCCCGACCTGCAAGTGGTGGTCCGTCCCCTCGAGCGTGACCGCCAACTCCCCCGCCACGACGAACAGGACCCCCTCGACGTCGGCGCGGGGCTCCGGCCGGTCGCTGCCGCCGCCGGGCGTGGTCTCCATCAGGTACTGGGAGAACGTCTCGGAAAACCCGGTCATCGGCCTCGCGAGGATCCAGGCCCTGGTGCCGTCCCAAAAGGGCAGGGGACTGGCCACGATGTCGGTCATCACCCCCTTCGGGATGAAGGCGTAGGCCTCCGTGAAGACCGCCCGGCCCGTATGCAGGACGGATTGATCCGGGAGCCCCCCGGCGGGTCCGTGATACCGGTCTGTCATCGAGCTCTACCTCCTTGTTGGACGATCGACGGTTTCGGGCCGAGCGTACGGACGGCGGCGCTCATCGCCGGTCCGTGCGCGCCCAGGCGGCCAGGACGTCGCGTTCCTCGTCCGTGATGCCGGTCAGGTTGTTGGGAGGCATGTTGTGCGTGTCGACCGCTTGGTACCGGATCGCCGCGACCTGCCGCGCGATCGCGGCGGCGTCGTCGAGATGCACGCCCTTCGGGGCGATGGCGATCCCGTCCCACAGGGGCTCCGAAGCATGGCACATCGAGCACCGCGAGAGGACGATGCCGACGACCTCCTCCGGGGGGGAGGCGGAAGCGAGCTCCAGCCGCGGATGGGTTCCGGCCGACGCCGTATCCAGGATGCGGCGACCGAGCGGGGAGGTCGAGAGGGCGAGCGCGAAGGCACCGGCCAGCACGGCCGCGGCCGCGCCCCAGGCCCACCAGGGGGAGCGCTCGTGGTCGGCGTGCCTGACGTTGTAGAAATAGCGGACGAGGGCCCCGGCCACCGTCGCCAGCGCCACGATGAGCGGCAGGGTCTCCTTCCCGGCGAACAGGAACGGGTAGTGGTTCGAGATCATCAGCAGGATGACAGGCAGCGTCAGGTAGTTGTTCTGCGCCGAACGCTGCTTGGCCTGCTTGCCGAGCGCCGGGTCCGGCGGGCGATGGTCCAACAGCGCGGCCACCACCTTCCGTTGGTTAGGGATGATCACCAGGAAGACGTTGCCGGCCATCCAGGTGGCCATCAGCGCGCCGGTGTGGATCAGCGCGCCGCGCGCGCTGAAGACGTTCGCGAAACCGTAAGCGGCGAGCGTCACGAACGCCAAGCCCACGATCGCGAGGGTGCCTTCGTTGCGCCCGAGGGGGGATCGGCAGGTCAGGTCGTAGACCAGCCAGCCCGCCGCCAGGGCGCCGACGCCGATGCCGCTCGCCACGGCCGGGGATATGTCGCGCACCGCGGGGTCGATCAGGTATAGGCTCGCCTGCGCATAGTAGATCCACGCGATGAGGACGAAACCGGACAGCCACGTGGAATAAGACTGCCATTTGTGCCACGTTAAGTGGGGGTCCAAGTGTCCCGGCGCTACGAAATACTTCCGCATCTCGTAGAATCCGCCGCCGTGGACTTGCCAAGCCGCCGCGCCCTCCGAGGCCGGGATCTCCGCCGTCTTCCGCAGCGACGCGTCGAGATGCATGAAGAAGAACGACGAGCCTATCCATGCCATCGCCGCCACGATGTGAAGCCATCGCAGCAGCAGGCTGCCGCACTCCCAGAGAAAGTCGATCATGTGGGTCCCCAAGACTGGCGATCGATGTGCATGCCGCGAACTTAGCTCCCGGCGCGCCGGCGCGCGCCGATGCGTTTCGCCATCACCTTCCGAAATTTTAGCGAGACGGCGCCCCGGCGCCCGGCGACGGACGTAGTGTCGTCCGGTCGAGCGTCGGAGATCACCGACGCGGATGCTTCCCAAGCGGCGCCTCGTCTCGGTTCGACGACACGTCAGGAAGATCGTCGACCGATCAGGTCGAGTTCCCCTTCGACATAATTCCGGATCTCCTCGGTGGCCATGGAGATGAACGTCTTGGCCCGGTTGGGAAGGAGCTTCCTCGATCGGTAGAGGATTCCCAGGGTCACCGACTCGGGTTGCACTCCCGGGAGGATCTCGACCAGCCTGCCCGAAGCCAGGTGAGAGGCGACCTCGAACAGCGGCTTCACGACGATGCCTTGGCCGGCCAGGGCCCATTCCGTGAGGACGGCTCCGTCGTCGGTATCCAACGGGCCCGAGACGGGCAGCGTCATGGTCTCGTCAGCGCTTCGAAGGGTCCATCGGAACTGCTCGGCTCCCGGGAAGCGGAGCAGGAGGCACGAGTGATGGAGCAAGTCGGCCGGCTTCTCGAGGAGCGGACCTGCCGCGAGGTAGTCCGGCGCGGCGCACAGCACGCGCTCCACATGCGCGATCTTCCTGAGGGTGAAGCTCGAATCCGGCATCACGGACAGCCGGATGGCGATGTCGATCGCCTCTTCGACGAGGTCGACGAAGCGATCCGACATCCGTAGATGCACCGTCGTTTCCGAATGGCGCTGGCGGAACCGCGGTATCAAGGGCGCGACGACGCGGCTTCCGATCAGGCTCGGCGACGCCACCCTGAGGACGCCGCGGGGGCTCGCCCCGGACGTCTCCACGCTCTTCTCGGCGGCCTCAACCGCGGCCATGACATCGACGCAGCTTTCGTAGAACTGGCGTCCGGCGTCCGTGAGGTTCATGCGCCGGGTGGTCCGCGTCAGGAGCAGACATCCGAGATGCTGCTCGAGGCTTTGGACCCGGTAGCTCACGACGGACGCCGAGAGCCGCATGTTCCGCCCCGCGGCGGAGAAGCTGCCGGCGTCCGCCGCCCGCATGAAGGTGCGGATGCTGTCGAGGGAGATCAACGTCTTGAGTCCACGTACGGATTCGCGGATCGCGAGGCCGCGTCGTGCGTCGGCCCCCGGCTTCGACTGCTACGGTAACACCACGCGGTTGGAACGACACCGCGTCGGCGACGCGTGGATCGGGGACCGGGCGCACCGCTGTTCCGCGCCCGAAACGCTTCACGCCTCGAGTCGATCGCCGTCCAAGGGTGGCAAGCCTTCGAGGTTCGCGTTGATCATGGGCGTACCCGCCGAATAGGTTTCGGCCTGCAGGCGCTTGCCCGGCCCGGCGCGACCCGGCAGCGGCGGCAGGGCCTTGGCCTTCTCCAGATCGATGCCCGCACCCTCGGCGACGCGACGGCCGTAATCCTCGTCGGCGTGCCAGAAGTGCCAGACCATCCGCAGCTGGATCGGCTCCGGGCACTGCTTCATGTCGCCCACGAGGTTGGCGATCAGGTCGTCGCGCTCCCAATCCTGGAACGAGCGGTACCGGACGCCGGCCTGGGTGTAGTCGTCCTCGGTGCGCGAGGTCTGGTAGCGGCCGAGACGGCCCTCCACCGGCTGGTGGTAGTCCTTGGCGGGCTTGGGCGCCTCGCGGAGCCCCTCGGCCAGGGTCGAGGGCTCGTAGTTGATGTGCTTGTTCGGTCCGGTGCCGTCGACACCGTAGGTCATCTGGCCGTCCCGCTGGTTCGAGTAGACCTTCACGCCGGGCTGCGGCGCGTTGATCGGCAGCTGGAGGTAGTTGGCGCCGACGCGGTAGCGCTGCGTGTCCGAGTAGGACAGCGTCCGACCCTGGAGCATCTTGTCGTCCGAGAAGTCGATGCCGTCGACCAGCACACCCGTGCCGAAGGCCGACTGCTCGACCTCGGCGAAGAAGTTGTCCGGCACGCGGTCGAGTACCATGCGACCCACCGGCAGCAGCGGGAACCGGTCCACCGGCCACAGCTTCGTGTCGTCCAGCGGGTCGAACGACAGGTGGTCGTTCGGGCCGTCCGGCATGATCTGGACGCAGAACTCCCACTCGGGGAAATTGCCAGCCTTGATGTTGTCGTACAGGTCGCGGGTCGCGTGGCCGACATCCTTGCCCTGGATCTCGGCCGCCTGCGCCGAGGTCAGGTTGCGCACGCCCTGCTTCGGCTCCCAGTGGAACTTGCAGAGCACGGCCTCACCCTGGTCGTTGACCAGCTTGTAGGTGTTGACGCCCGAGCCTTCCATCTCGCGGTAGTTGGCCGGGATGCCCCACGGCGACTTCAGGTGCGTCACCATGTGGATGGCTTCGGGGTGCTGGGCCACGAAGTCGAAGAAGCGCCACGCCTCCTGGCGGTTCGTCACCGGATCCGGCTTGAACGCGTGGATCATGTCGGGGAACTTGATCGCGTCGCGGATGAAGAAGACCTTGAGGTTGTTGCCCACGAGGTCCCAGTTGCCGTCGACGGTCTTGAACTTGACCGCGAAGCCGCGCGGGTCCCGCTCCGTCTCCGGGCTCTCCTTGGCGCCGGCGACCGTCGAGAAGCGCACGAACATCGGCGTCTTCACGCCGGTCTCGTTCAGCACGCGGGCGCGGGTGTACTTGGAGGCCGGCTCGTCGCCGATCTTGCCGTAGGCCTCGAACCAGCCGTGGGCGCCGGCGCCGCGGGCGTGGACGACGCGCTCCGGGATGCGCTCGCGGTCGAAGTGGGTGATCTTCTCGATGAACTGGTAGTTCTCGAGCGTCGCGGGACCGCGCTCACCGACCGTGCGGGTGCTCTGGTTGTCGCGGACCGGGTGGCCCTGGCGGGTGGTCAGGATATTCATCATGTCCGGCATCAAAGGTTCCTCGGCCCGCTGTTCGCAGCGAGATCGTCCGTCGTTTGGGAAACGTCGACGACTGGCCCTACCCCCACGTTCTAGCCAGCCCCGGCTGAGCGAAAATGGGGACGCGGGCGGCGACCGTAACGGTATCCGCCCGCGTTCGATTGGCTACCTAATGGCGCTGATGCCAGGCATGGGAGAGAAGCCTGGCACCGACACCATCGTCTTCAGCCAACGTCCGACCGCCTTGTAGGGGGTCAGGTCGATGGCACCGTCCCCTGCAACCGCCACCTGCGCGAAGACCGCCACGTCGGCGATGGTTGGCGAGTTCCCGACGATCCAGGCGGATCCGTCGAACTCGCGATCGGTCAGGTGGTCGTCGAGGGCCGTGATCTGCTCCCGGGCCCCCGAGCGGGCCCGGTCGACATCCAGCGGCTTGCCCAGCATGCTGTGCTGGCGCGCCGCGCCGATCGTCCCGTCGAGCTCGGTCGCGAAGGTGAGCCATTGCTGCACCGCAGCGCACGAAGCGGCATCCGCATCCGGATACCAAGCTGCACCAGCGTCGCCTTGCCGTTTCGCCAGGTAGACGAGAATGGCATGGGCGTCCTGAAGCACGACCCCTCCATCGGATAGGACAGGAATCTTGCCGAGGGGGCTGACGGCCAGGAATTCGGGCGACCGATGTTCCTCGCCGGGGAAGACGTTCACGGGGATCGTCTGCAACTCGATCCCAAGGCATCCGGCGAGCAGCCTGACCTTATAGCAGTCGCTCGACAGCACGTAGTCGTACAGTTTCATCGTGCGCGTCCACTCTTCACGCCTGCGGGAGGACGCCGTAGGTCTGGCCGTGAGCCTTCAGCCACCGCCGATAGGCGATTGAGCTTGCGTCGGCCCGTGTGGGTAGCTCGAGCCTCGGGTCGAGCGGCAGGAGCGAGGGGACCTGATTCTCCAAGATCATCCGGTCCTGCATGAAGATCATCTGCTGGAACTGGAGAAGCGCGTTGTCCGAATTTGAGTCATCGAATACCAGAACGAATGAGTGTACGTCGCATTCTGTCTGTGTCTTGGGCTGTATGAACAGACCGATGAGGTCCCATGCCCCCTCCCGAATTGGGCAGGTCTTGTAGAGCACTGTGCTGAATGGCTGGGCGACGCGATACATGTACCGCGTCAGCTGCCCACCCTCGGCAGCGGCCGCGGCCTTCGGTTGATAGAACTCGCATTTCGTCGCCCAGACCTCATCGACGTCCTCACGCAACTCCACGTCGTAGGCGGCAACGTCGGTGTGCGGCTCCTCGCCGAGGATGCCGGTGTGCACGAACGGGAAGTGCGCCATGTCGAGGAAGTTCTCAACGACACGAAGTCCCGAACAGGAGACCGTGATGGCCCCGGCGGTCACCAGTCGGCGGCCGGGTTCTTCGAACTCGGGCATCGCGTAAAGGTCGCGCGGGCTCTCGCTGAGCGTTGTCCAGACGTGACCGTATTGCTCCTTGGTGGGCAGGTGGATCGCCTGACCGTCGGAAGGCCGGGTCGTCGCGGTCGCTTGACCCTGGGTGCGGAGGAGGTCGATGTCGACGTCGAGGAGCTTCGTCGCGCGCGGCCGGCCCTCAGGTAGGTCCTCTATGCGGGCGACGGCATACCAATATGAGCGCGTGAATTGATCATCGCACATGGCGTCTTCCTCCTGTTGGTCTTCTAGGTTCGTAGGTAGAGCGAGTGCCTGTCGCCCACGTCAGGCTAGGTATGAGGTGGGAGCTACCGTACCGGCGGGGGGGACGAAAGCCGGCAAAGATGCCCGACCTTGGTTCCGACGGATCCTGCGCCCCCACTCGGCATAGGCCCGCTGCATGGCTTTGACGTCCCCGGCCGAGGCGTCGACCAAGACGTGCAGAGCGGTCCGATCGTCGGCCACCGCTTGCAGGGCGCAGAGTACCCGGCTGCCCGATCGCGCGTCGACGAACGTGACCAAGGGACTGTCGTCCGACGTCTCGATGCCGGATCCAGCGTATGCGGAATCCGCTGCCTGGGCTTCGACGGCCGCCGCCGCGACCGCGGCGCGAGCGTCGGCCAGCGTCAGGTCCAAGTCGATCGTCTGCGCCGGGAGCCAGCGACCGTCGGGAGCCCGCAATGGGTCGTTCGCACCTTCAGCCGCCACCCAAACCAAGCCGGCCGCCTCTACGCATGCATAGCGAGCGACCTTGATCGTCTTAGGCGGGGTCAGGGTCGGGTGAGCTGGTATGGAAACGCAGGCCCCGTCTCCGTCGTAACCCCACCCATGGTAAAGGCAAGTCAGCCGGTTCCCCCGCACGAAGCCATAGGAAAGACGCATGCCTCGATGAGGGCATCGGTTCTCCCAAGCTCTCGTTTTCCCGTCGTCGCCCCGCCAGACCGCCAGGTCCATTCCGTCAACTACGACGCGAAGCACGCCCCTCACGGACAAGGCGTTGCTCATGCCGACCGGTGACCATCCTCCCAAATTTTTTTCTGTCATTTCGATTCTTTCCAGGTCTAAACTTCTTTCGAGCGGATCTAGCCACGATTGCGCATACGCCGACCGTATGGTCGCCCCCGTCACGGCGCTAGGCAACGAGACGGAACTGGGTGTCTCCAATTTGGAACGACCATGAACTACGATTACGAGTTGAAGGACATCAGCTCATTCGTGCGCGTCGCGCGAGCGGGAAGCCTATCGCGTGCCTCGAACATGTACAATGTTCCAAAGGCGAGCCTCAGTCACCATCTGAGGAAATTGGAAGACGCCCTACGCGTGCAGCTATTTATCCGTAAGACAAAAGGTTTGGAGCTTACGGATGCCGGGAAGAAATACCTCGACCTGTGCTCGTCGATTTTTGATAGCTGCGAGAACGCTGCCAATGCGGCGCAGTGGGCACATTCCGCTGTGGGCGGGACGATCAGGCTGGCGGCCACTTCTGAATTCGGGACTTCCGTGATTGGGGCTGCCTCGCTTCATTTCTCCCGCATTCACCCTGACGTGCAGATCGACATCCAGCTCTGTTCGGTCGACAAGATCGTGACCGGACAGGTCGAGTTCGATTGCTTGTTGTTCGTCGGCCAGCCGCCGGATTCTCCCTTGATGCGGCGGAAGCTCGGCGAATTCTCGTATGGCCTGTATGCCAGCCCGTCATACCTGTCTGGAGCGCCGAAGGTGGATGGCATCGGCGACATCGAGCGCCATTCTGGTATCATATACACCCGGAACGGCTGCTCCGAGATGTGGTCGGTGGAGCGCAATAAAAAGAAGCAGGTTTGTATACCAAATGCAAAATTTTCTGTGAACGACTACTGGATGTCAAAATATTTTTGCGTGGAAGGAATGGGTGTCTCGTACCTGCCCGATTTCTTCGTGCGATACGAGGTGGAGTCCGGGGCCCTGTTGTCGCTGCTTCCTGAATGGCGCTCAACCTCGGTTCCAGTATTCATAATATATTCTTCGCAGAAGCACCGTATCGCGCGTATAGCGAAGCTGGTTGAGGTGTTGTGCGAGAATTTCGACGACTATACGTCGCTGCCGGGATACTCCCTGGTGTCGCGGGATCCATGAGGGCGCTTCGAGCCGGGCGCTGCGTCCCGGGCGCCGCCCCGTAATCGGCTCGGCATCCCGCCGCGCGGGTGAAGCCATCGCAGCGACGGGAAGGGATCGGGCGCGGGGCAGTGGGTACGGACGCCGCGTGGATCATCCGGAGAACGATCCGAACCCCTCGAAAGGGTTCGTCGACCTCGCCGCGGGAGCCGGCTTGTCAGGTCCTTCGGTCGTCTCCGCGGGGCGATCTTTCGAAGGAGTATCCGATCGTACCGGACGAGCTTCGTTCTTGTCGGGGGCGAGCGCATCGGCCGGATCCCCGAACTGCATCTCCGACATAGTCCGAACTCCCGAGCCACGGCCGTCCTGTTGGCCGAGCCGCGAGATACACCGATACGGTCTGCCATCCTAATAGGTCGGTACGCTCCCAACTCAGGGGCGAAGGACAGCCGACGATCCGACGGCCACCCCGGAGAATGCCGACGCCCGGCGCCATGCTCGCCGTTCGCGTCTGATCGCCTCAAGATTCCGATCGTCCGCGGACTGCCGCTGCTTCGGGCGCCGGGTTGGTTCGGTATCCCCGGCGGTACGAGGCGAACTGACAGGCGTCTCTGTATATCCGAACACGCGTCCTCGAGTTCAGGCGTCATTCGGAGCGCCGGCCGCCGTCGATCGTTCCACCCGAAGTTCGTCGGCATCCAGCTCGCAACCACCCCGCCTGCTCGATAGGCCGGCGAACTCGGCCGCGCCGTAAGTCAATAGGCATGCCGGCCGGTCGCGGGCCGCGTACGGCGGCGAAGGTGATCGCGGTGCTGGCGGTTTGCGTCAACTCTCGACGAACCACCGCATTTATCAAGATAACGCGGCGAGTGACCTATGGCCGAGACCATACGGGAAAGGATCGCCTGCGTAGGCACGATCGCCTCTCGGGGTCGTCTGCTGCCCTGGTAGGTCGGCAAGTTTCGGTCAGCCGTATAGCGGGCACGCCAGTTCAAGAATGCCCTTCGTCGTTGTCGGCCTCGAAGCGGATCAGGTGTGGCGATCGACCGAGATGTAAGGTCCGGAAGCAGCCGGATTGGGCCCAGTCGCTCGGCTCCCCTCGGAGGGCTGCGACGTCCGCGACCGGTGCTCACGGCAACGTGGCGGTGGAGCCCAGGATGCGTGGTGCACAGGCATTTATGGTGCCAAGACGCCGATGTGCCAGCCACCCCCACGGATTATCCGGGTCGCCGATGAAGTCGCGCCGCCTTGGCAGGGCGATCGAGCATTTCTCACGAGGGCATTTATAGCCCTCGTCCACTGGGTTGGAGCTGAGAGACGCCAACTCTTCCGGCACCGCCGCCGCGAGGTCTCGGCGCACGACGAGGGAAGAACCGGGCCGAAGTCGGGGCATTGCCGGAGCCCCGCTCCCGAGCGGTCGCCCCGCCGCGCCGCCGCGTCCCTAACGGTAGCGCGCACACCACCGATCCAGCCCGATTTTGACCCTGCCGAAACGCACCGCGGTAGGCCACACGTCCGTTCGTCATGAACGCTCGAAGTTCATGTGGCACGTCCCGGCGCGCCGGGCTACTCGCGGGCGCCGTCTTCCGACCCATGTCAATCGCTCGGGTTTCGCATGTGAATCGCTCGGGATTCGCGAGAAGGCGATCGATCTCGATCCACGGGGGCGATCTTTGATCGATGCCGTCGATCAGGCCATTTAGAAAATCAATTTGCCCTATTCAGCCCTGGGATGGAGGTTGTCGCCGTGCCGCTTCGACCGAGACATGGACAGTTCTTGGAAGGCGCACGGGGAAACGTCTGGCATAAAAGTATTCTTAAGTCAGCCCGCCAGCTGCATTGCCGGTCGTCGTCCCCTTTGTCAGCGAACAAAGGGAAGCCTCATGGCCAAGATCGTTCTCGTCCTCTACGACGATCCCGTCGATGGAATGCCGAAATCCTACGCGCGCGACGACCTGCCGAAGATCGAGCGCTACTCCGACGGCCAGGCCCTGCCGACCCCGAAGGCCATCGACTTCCAGCCCGGCCACTTGCTCGGCAGCGTCTCGGGTGAGCTCGGTCTGCGTCCCTACCTCGAAGGGCTCGGCCACGAACTGGTCGTGACGTCCTCGAAGGAGGGTGCGGATTCCGTCCTCGATCAGCATCTGCACGACGCCGAGATCGTGATCTCCCAGCCGTTCTGGCCGGCATACATGACGAAGGCGCGCATCGCCAAGGCGAAGAACCTGAAGCTCATCGTCACCGCCGGCATCGGATCCGACCACACCGACCTCGATGGCGCGAACGCGCACGACATCACGGTCGCGGAGGTGACCTTCTGCAACTCGATCAGCGTCGCCGAGCACGTGGTGATGATGATCCTCGGACTGGTCCGCAACTACATCCCCTCCTACCAGTGGGTCGTGAAGGGCGGCTGGAACATCGCCGACTGCGTCGCCCGCTCCTACGATGTCGAGGGCATGCATGTCGGCACGGTCGCCGCCGGCCGCATCGGCCTCGCGGTGCTCAAGCGCCTCAAGCCGTTCGACATGCACCTGCACTACACCGACCGTCACCGCCTGCCGGAAAGTGTTGAAGAGGAACTTGGCCTGACCTGGCACGCCAGCCGCGAGGACATGTACGGCGTCTGCGACGTCGTGACCTTGAACTGCCCGCTGCATCCGGAGACGGAGGGCATGATCAACGACGAGACGCTGAAGCTGTTCAAGCGCGGCGCCTACCTCGTCAACACCGCCCGCGGCAAGCTCGCGGTCACCGACGCGATCGTGCGGGCCCTCGAAGCCGGCCAGCTCGCGGGCTACGCCGGCGACGTCTGGTTCCCGCAGCCGGCGCCGAAGGACCATCCCTGGCGGACGATGCCGCATCACGGCATGACGCCGCACATCTCCGGGACCTCGCTCTCGGCCCAGGCGCGCTACGCGGCCGGCACGCGCGAGATCCTCGAATGCTACTTCGAGGGCCGTCCCATCCGCGACGAGTACCTGATCGTTCAGGGCGGCAAGCTCGCCGGCGTCGGCGCCCGCTCCTACAGCGTGAGCGATGACGGCAAGGAGCGGATGGCAAAGCTCTGAGAAGCTACGGGGCCCGGGCGACCCAGCGTCGCCCGGGCAAGCATCGACTCCTCAACCAGATCCCTGGGCCATCATGAACGATCGATCCGGAGGCGCGGCAACGCCGGCGACGGACTTGCACCGGCGTCCGGTGGGTTCGATGGCGGCAAACAAGCTGAGCTCCAGCCTCCTTGCGGGCTTGGGCGGCACTTGCGTCGTCACCATGCTCGCCGAACTGACGGCGAGGTTCGAGGCGGTCCTGCTGATCGCTCCGTTCGGGGCAAGCTGCGTGCTCGTGTTCGGCCTGCCGCAAAGCCCGCTCGCCCAGCCGCGCAACGTCATCGGCGGCCATCTCATCTCGACGCTCATGGGTCTTCTGGTGTTTGCCGCCTTGGGCGCCACGCCGCTGGCTTTCGGAGTCGGCGTTGGTTTGGCGATCACCGCCATGCTGTTGACGGGGACCGTGCATCCGCCGGCCGGGGCCGATCCGATCGTGGTGCTCCTAGCCGGCGCGGGATGGAGCTTCCTCGTAGTTCCAGTATTTACCGGAGCCACGACGATCGTCGTCGCCGGCCTGATCTTCAAGGGGACTGTCCGACGGCTGTCGAGGCTCGGACGAACGGAGGGGGCATGACGCGCATCTCGCTGATTTTCGTCGCGCGCGGAAATCCCCAACGTCACGCGGCCGACGCTTTACAGCCAGGCGTGAGGTCTCATGGCGGGTTCGGGTATGGTGAAACCTAAAGGAGCTTGCGCGGCCTTCCCGCTGAACGATCATCGCCGAGGCGGATCACGCCCAGGCTGGCGAGAAACGAGCATCACATCAACCAAGCCTTCAGCTTCGGCTTGAACGTTCTGGGGCTCCAGTCTCATATCGAGTCGGCGCCCGCGTATCGGGAGGAATGGTACGTTGGCCATGCCGTCGAACCGGCGCAAGCGGGCGTGTCGATTCCCGCGCCCCGATCGGAATCGACCCGTACCTCGAACGCGGCCGAAACCCAGGCTCGACAGGTCATCGAAAGCTCGCTCGCAGCCATCGAGCCTGGCGCCTAGGGATTGCAGCATGGGGTCAAGGGTCGAACGTCGGTCGATCGCGGCATCTTGGTCCCGGGCCGCCCGCGGCCAGAGCGGATCGGGTCCGTCGTCGGCGACGGGGCATTTGGGGGGAAGCGTCGTGTTGTCGTGGCTGACGATGAGGTGGCGCTGCTGGTATCTTCGAGAGTGCCTGAAGGCCGTGCGACGCCTCCCGGAGGGTCAACGGCGCTGGATGGCAACGCAGGTGTGCGCTCGCGACGAGGCTTTGCGCCTGCAGCGGCAACTCGACGGTTCGGATCTTTCCCTGGCGTGGCTCGAATCATGTCTCAGCTCGGATATGCGCCGCCGACATCTCGCCTTGCAGATGGGCGCGCGATCGGAGGCGGATCCCGGATGGCTACAGGCTTCCATCCTGGAAACGTGGACATGTCTTTTAATCCAAGGGAGGTGCACGCGGTCGAGAGTTCAGGTCGCGCGTCACGTGGAGCGCGAGATTCTGGCGGCCTTTTCCGACGACTTCGAGGCGTCTTCAGTCCCCCACCTTTAGTCTTGGCCTGTCGACCAGAGGCTGGTGACGACCATCACTCCTGCGCTGTCGGAGCCGGGGAGTGCGGCGCTGAGGGCCGGGTTCGACCGCGCGGTATTGGTCCGATGGATGCCGCCCGTTCAGGGCTTGCGCCCCGGGCCGTACGGCCCAGGTTCAGTCGGGCGGCTCCGGGGCAAGGACAGATAGCTTCGGCGTCTTACCGACCGCACCCAAGGATCACCCGGATTTCGGACCACCGCCCCTGCCATGTGGCGGCTTGATGCCTATTCAGGTGCTGGCCGCGTCTGGTCGCCCAACCAGGCTGAATACCAATTCCCCGGTCCGGTCGCAGGTCACGCACACGGAACGTGCCCCATGACGGATCCGTTGGATCGGAAGTTGCGCTTTCGCGTAGGCGATGGCCGCCACGAGATCGATGGGCCAAGCCTTCAAGTACACTTCGCGGCCATCATTCTGAAACGAAATCCTATAAGCCATTGCATCCCCCGGTTTTAATGTAGTGTAAGTGCCTATATGGCAGAAGTCACTCCGTCAGGGCATGGTCCCAGTGCCTGGTGCGCAGAGCTCATGGCAAGGAATGAGCCTGCGCATAACAGACAAGGATTGGAGCCTCGAGCCTGTTGCAATGGCATCAGCCGCTCACGGGACGATGGACGTCGCAGGTATGATGTGATCCGGGCGGGATGGGCCATTTGGTATCGGACGAACTGCTCGCCTGATCATCCGTGACGTGCCGATCCCGTTGGAGAACGGATGGTCGATTCCCAATGTCGCGTCGGGGATGGGTCGTCGTGAAGCTGCTCGGATGCTTCGCCCGGAGAAACGCGAGCGTCCGGCGTCGCCGGCCCGCGCGTTCGGCGTGTGCCGGGGCGAGCGCGCTGGCCATCCTTCCGGTCGAAATGATGAAAGTATACTCGGCGGTTCAGAGCGGGCCGCGTTAAACCGAACAGAAAACTGCAACTACTCTAATTGTAAGGCGTCTTTGTAGTACATATTATCCTTTCCAAATCGACCGCTTGGCCATTGACAAATACGATCGTCCTTGCATTCAGGTGGGCAGGATCCAGCCTCGACTGCCGATGCCGCCACGGACCCCACGGCCGTGTTCGGACGACGTCGTCGATGCCGTTCTGAGATCGAGCGGATTTCCTTTGGTCCATCAAGCCAGAGCACCTCATCGGATTTGGCTCCGCAACCTGCGTCGCCAGGGCGACTTCGCGTCACAGGCAGGTGGGCCGAACGGTCACGCGACCATGACCGCGGTGCTCTCCAGCCCTTGTGGTTCATCTTGGCCACGCGGGATGCTTGAGCTGGGATCGCCCCATGTGCAGACTTGGGGGGCTACCGCCGCGACTTCCGACCATGTCCATGCGATCGCGCAAGCCCCGGCAGCGAGATGACGGGTCGACGACCCGTTCGGTGGTCGCGATGATGGTGATGCGACCCGATCCGACCGCCTCGACACCGACACAGGAGAAAGAACCGTTCGTGGCGCGGCCTGCATGAGCCTGCTCCTCATCGACCCGTCGCTCGGCTTCGGGGCGGACTGGATCAACCGCCGGATCGCGACGCATCACTCCGTGCGGCCGATGCTCGACCTTGCGGACGGTGCGGCCGTCGCAGACCCCGTTTCTATCGGCCTCGCCATGGGGCGACCGCCCGTTCGCCCCCTCTCGCCATACCAATCCATTCCGGAGTCCACCGTGTGCCAAGTCCTCAAAGATCGGGCTATGCTTGTTCGCGACGCCTGCATCGACGACATCTCGATCCTCGCGCTCTCGCTCGTGCGCTTCGTGGCGTCTGGCTACATGACCGGCGACGTTACGTGCTGGGAAGCCGCCCATGACATCGCCGAGCGCGCGCTCGGGGCCGCGGATGGGACAGTTTTCGTTGCCGCAATGACGGGCGTCATGCGTGCGATCCGTGCCGACCGACCGGAGGATTGGTCGTTCATGCCGGCGAGCTGCTGCCGGTTAACTCCCGCGGAGGAGCAATTGGTTTGCCTGCTCGCTGCGGCGCGGGTTGGGGAGGCCGCGCAGCTGGCCCAGGTGGCATGGAAGATCACCGGCGGGGCGGCGCCGCGGTTACGCGCGGCCGCGTGCCTCGCTGCCGACCTGATGGAGAGACATGCGTCGTTCAGCATGGCGCACGGGCTGGAGCCCGAACGTCAATCCGGCCGAGTGGCTGCGCGTTCGGCACCGCTGCATTGATGTACGGCCCATGTCGCTCATGGCGGTTTGAGCGATATCGCAGGCACCGTGCATCGATCGGGGCCATGACGCATGCGCCCGGCGACGACGTCACGGCCCTGGGCCATGTCTCCATCGTCGTCGCGTCACGATGCCCGTTCACGACGCATCCGTTTGCTCGTGGTCGCGACGGTGAAGCTCATCGATGCCGAGAGCCATCTGGGCGAACGGCATGTGCTCGCCCAGCGACGTCTCAATCTCGGCCTTGCAGATGTCCGGACGCGAAAAGTCCATGATGCGTGAGCGCGCTCGCGGGGGCGCCCCCATCGGTCTCAAGCTCGGATGCGCGATCGCCTCGCCGGCGTCTGCGATTTTCCGTGCATCCACGCGTGGCACAGCTTCGTATCCTGCCGGACGGGAATGCCCTCGGCTGTCCCTGCACCATCCGCGTGTCGGGGTGGCCGCCGCGCGGCGTATCGCGGCGGCGAAATCGATCGCGCTTGCAGGCGCGCCATCGGTGGCGTCATCCACACAGCGTTGGGCAGGCACTCCCCCCGACTATGTGCGGCGCGCTCTGACGATGTCACTTCAGCCGCGCGGCGGCCCAGGCGATGTGGTCGGCCATGAAGGTCGAGATGAAGAAGTAGGAGTGGTCGTAGCCCTCGCGCATGTTGAGGGTCAGGGCGATGCCGGCCTTCTTGCAGGCCTCTTCCAGAAGCCAGGGGCGCAGGCCGTCCTGAAGGAAGCTGTCGGCGGTGCCCTGATCCACCAGGAATTCAGGGAAGCGCTTGCCGTCCTCGATCAGCGCGGTGGCGTCGTGGGCGCGCCAGGCGGCTGGATCGGACCCCAGATACTTCTCGAAGGCGGGCTTCGACCAGCCGGCCGTGGAAGGCTGGGCGATCGGCGCGAAGGCCGAGCACGACTTGAAGCGCTCCGGGTAGGTCAGCGCGATGGTCAGGGCTCCGTGGCCGCCCATGGAATGGCCGAAGATGCCCTGCCGCGACAGATCGGCCGGGAAATTCGCCGCGATGAGCGCCGGCAGCTCCTCCGTGATATAGCTCCACATCCGGTAGTTCCGGTCGTAGGGCGCCTGCGTTGCGTCCAGGTAGAAGCCGGCGCCGGAGCCGAACTGCCAATTGCCTTCCTCGTCGGGGATGCCGGGGCCGCGCGGGCTCGTATCCGGCGCCACGACGATCACGCCGTGATCGGCGGCGGCCGCGCGGTACTCGCCCTTGTCCATGACGTTGGCGTGCGTGCAGGTGAGCCCGGACAGGTACCACAGCACCGGGACCGGGCCGTTCTCCGCCTGCGGCGGCACGAACACCGCGAAGGTCATCGGGCATCCCGTGGTCTGCGCATCGTGCTTGTAGACGCCCTGCGTGCCGCCGTGGGCGCGGGCCTTCGAGACGGTTTCCATCGACTGTGAGTTCCTGTCCGGGAAGCGAAAGCCTCGATGCAGGGCCGAATGGCGTGCAGGGGCTTCGAGGCTGAGGGCTTGGAAGCTTGGGGGTAGGGCTTCGGTGGTTGGGGCTCGGGGAATCTGGGGACGTACGGACCTCTCGGGTCACATGAAACGGGACGACTCGCTCGGCCACCGGAGCTTCCGACCCGAAACAAGGGAGAAGCCCCGGATTGAACTTGCTTTAGTAGATCACGACCGAACGGATCGACTTGCCCTCGTGCATCAGGTCGAAACCGTGATTGATCTCGTCCAGCGGCATGGTGTGGGTGATCAGATCGTCGATGTTGATCTTACCCTCCATGTACCAATCGACGATCTTCGGCACGTCCGTCCGGCCGCGGGCACCGCCGAACGCCGAGCCCCGCCAGACCCGGCCGGTGACGAGCTGGAATGGACGGGTCGAGATCTCGCGGCCGGCCTCCGCCACGCCGATCACGATCGACTCGCCCCAGCCGCGATGGCAGCATTCGAGGGCCTGGCGCATCACGTGGACGTTGCCGGTGCAGTCGAACGAGAAATCGGCGCCGCCGCCGGTCAGATCGACGATGGCCTGGACCACCTTGTCGATGCCGACCTCGTTCGGATTGATGAAGTGGGTCATCCCGAACTTGCGGGCCATGGCCTGCTTCTCCGGGTTGATGTCGACGCCGATGATCTTGTCGGCGCCGACCATCCGGGCGGCCTGGAGCACGTTGAGTCCGATGCCGCCGAGACCGAACACCACCACGTTGGCGCCGGGCCAGACCTTGGCGGTGTAGATCACCGCGCCGATGCCCGTGGTCACGCCGCAGCCGATGTAGCAGATCTTGTCGAAGGGGGCGTCCTCACGGATCTTGGCCAGCGCGATCGCCGGCAGGACCGTGAAGTTCGAGAAGGTCGAGCAGCCCATGTAGTGGAAGACGGTGTTCGATCCGCCTGGGCTACCGCCGGTGGAGACGCAGGAGAAGCGGCTCGTGCCGTCCGGCATCACGCCCTGGCCCTGGGTCGCGCGGATCGCGGTGCACAGGTTGGTGCGCTGGGACAGGCAGGACTTACAGTTGCGGCATTCCGGCGTGTAGAGCGGGATGACGTGGTCGCCCGGCTTCAGGGTGGTGACGCCGGCGCCGACCTCGCGGACGATGCCCGCGCCCTCGTGGCCGAGGATCGCCGGGAACTTACCCTCGGAATCGAGGCCCGAGAGGGTGTAGGCATCGGTGTGGCAGATGCCGGTGGCCATCAGCTCGACGAGAACCTCGCCGGCCTTCGGCCCTTCGATGTCGATGGTCTCGATCGTGAGAGGCTTCTTCGCCTCCCACGCGACCGCGGCGCGCGTCTTCATCACGTCTTCCCGTTGTCTGGACGATCCCGGACGGCGCCGAACTGCCGACTCTTCGGGGCGCATCGCCGGAGGGCAGCGCACCGAACGGTCCGAAAATCTGGCGTGTGTTTGATGCTTCTCGCGCCGGGATGCAATATCCTGCGTCGGTGTTCGGTGCTTGGCGCAGCGTTCGCGGGTGCGTGGAATGGGTCGCATCCGCGTCGCTCCAGCCGGAGCTGGGCGTTGCCGTACTTCGACAGCTTGGTCTGGCCGCGCAAGGCACCGGACTGCCGGGTAGCCGGATCGAGGCCGTGGAACTTCAGGAACTGCCGATGATGGCTGAAGCGGCGCAGGTCGCCCGCCTCGTCCAGGATGGTCAGGGCGTTGATCGGGCCGATGCCGGGGATCCGGCGCACCAGCTTGTGGTCGGGGCGGTCCGTCAGGAGAGCGTCGGCCATGGCCTCGATGGCGTCACGCCGGTGGATCGCCTCTCGCCGTTGACGAGCCGGAACATGCTTACCGCTGGAGCATCAGGCGGCACCGACGGGCCGATCGAGCTGCGGGCCGTCTCGTGGATGTCGCCGAGCAACTGCCCCTTGGCGACCTTGCGTCCGACGACATCCCAGTCAGCGGCGATGAAGGTTTCCTTGCTAACAGTCCGTTCGACAAGACAGGCAGATCGGGCGAGGCGTCGGACGAGGATCGTGACGGCTGCGGCGCAGAGGAAGGCTCGTGCGGAGGGGAGGGTCGTTTCCGGATCCTTCCAGAGGCGTCGGTTGCGGCTGATCCAGGCGAAGAACCTCTCAACGATCCACCGGCGTGGATGAACAGCAAAGCCAACCTGATCCGGCGGCTTGCGCACGATCCCGACGGCGATGATCGTCGCGCTCGCCGGCTTGTCGCCGGCATAGCCGGCGTCGGCGAAGACCTTGGTGATGAACGGGAAGGTCCGGCGCGACAGGCGTAGCACCGGAACGGCTCCGTCCCGGTCCTGCACGTCGGCAGGCTGCGGATCGAGGACGAGCGCACGCCCGTCCGTGTCGACCAACGCTTGGCGATTGCGACCTTTGATTTTTCTGCCAGCGTCGCAGCCGCGCGGCCCGCCGTTCTCCATCGTTTTGACGGTCCGGCTGTCGAGCGCTGCTGCAGACGGCGAGGCTTCCCACCCGACACGCTCGCGATCGGCCATGACGAGGTGGTGGTTAATCCCGACGAGCAGCCCTGTGTCGCGACGGCGGCTGAAGTAGCCGAACGTGGTCGAACGCGGCGGCAGATCCTTGGGGATCACCCACCATGCGATGCCGCCGCGCAGGACGTAGAAGATGGCGTTCAGAATCTCCCGGAGCATCCAGATCAAAGGTCGTCCGCGCGGCTCAGGCCTCGGTATCAAAGGCGCGATCACCGCCCACTCGGCATCGGTCAGGTCGGTTTCATAGCGAAGGCCCGCGCGGCTATGCTGCCGCCGGGTGGTCGGGATCCACATGGCGCTTCCAGGTCAGGCTTCAGCACCCTCCTGGAATCATCGCCATCCCGGCCACCCAACCCCGCCTCAGATCCTTAGTTCAGACGGGCTCTGAGACCACTGGCCAACCCGGGCCACACTCACAAGGTGTGGCCTTTTTTGATTCTATTCCCTGCGCTTTTGCAATGCGAGACCCTAAAAATTCGCGAGAAAATCCTTCTATTGGCCTGCATAAAAACGATTGAATAAATTTATCAAATTTGGCTCAGTCGACGATCAGATTTATTCTGAATCTCCGGATCTGGTGATGATATCTTCTAAATCACAGCAGATATGCGTATTTGCTATTGACTAATCTCGCGCTCGAATAAAATCCTGTTACTCGCTGGCCTTAAGCTGCGACGACATCAGACTTAGTGTCTGCGGCGAAAATATTTTTATTTGGTAGGAGAGAAAAATTGGCAGAAATGCGTGCATATATCCAACGTGCCTTGCGTGCTGCCTTAACCACGCTGACTCTTTCGGCGATGTGCGCGTCACCGTCGTTCTCGGCCGAGACCGAACTACTCAATGTCTCCTACGACCCGACGCGCGAGCTCTACAAGGACATCAACGCCGCTTTCGCGGCCGATTGGAAGGCGAAGACCGGCGAGGCCATCAAGGTGCGCGCTGCCCATGGCGGTTCCGGCGCGCAGGCGCGCACGGTCATCGACGGCATCCCTGCCGACGTGGTGACCCTCGGTATCCCGTCGGACATCGATGCCATCGCCCGGCTTTCGAACAAGATCGCGCCGGATTGGCGGACCAAGCTTCCGAACGAGGCACTACCCTACACCTCAACGGTGGTGTTCCTCGTCCGCAAGGGTAACCCGAAGGGCGTCAAGGATTGGGCCGATCTGATCAAGCCCGACGTGAAGGTGATCACCCCGAACCCGAAGACCTCCGCCGGCGGGCGCTGGAATTTCCTCGCCGCATGGGGTTACGCCTACGAGCAGAATGGCAAGGATGCCGCGAAGGCCAATGCTTTCGTGGGCCAGGTCTACAAGAACGTGCCGGTGCTCGACACCGGGGCTCGCGGCTCGACGGTGACCTTCGCCCAGCGCGGCCTCGGCGACGTGCTGCCGACCTGGGAGAACGAGGCCTTCCTCGTCTTCGACGAGTTCGGACGGGACAAGTTCGACATCGTGGTTCCTCCGACCTCGATCTATGCCGAGCCGCCGGTCGCGCTGGTCGACGCTAACGTCGACAAGAAGGGCAACCGCAAGCAGGCCGAGGCCTATCTCCAATTCCTCTACACGGACCAGGCGCAGGCAATCTTCGCCAAGCATCACTATCGGCCGATCAAGCGAGAAGCCGCCAAGAAAGAGGATCTCGCGCTGCTGCCCGAGATAAAGCTTTTCAAGATCGAGGACTATCAAGGCGGCTGGGACGACATCCAGAAGAAGAATTTCGACAATGGCGGGCTGTTTGATCAGCTCGGCAAAGCCAGCCATTGAGACGGCGATGACTGGCTCCGCTCCCTTCTGGAGGCGGCCCCTGCGCCAACCCAGCGTGATCCCGGGCTTCGGCCTCACGCTGGGCTACGCGGTGACCTGCCTTTCCCTGATCGTGCTCCTGCCGCTCGCGACACTCGTGGTACGCGCCTCGGGGCTCGGCCCCTCCGGCATCTGGGCGGTCGCAACCGATCCGCGGGTCGCGAGCGCGTTGAGGGTCAGCTTCGGCGTATCGCTCCTCGCCGCACTGACATCGTCGGTTTTCGGCAGCGTCATCGCCTGGGTGCTCACCCGTTACGAGTTTCCCGGACGGCGGATCATCGATGCCGCGGTCGATCTGCCCTTCGCCCTACCGACCGCGGTCGCCGGCATCGCGCTGGCCTCGCTCTACGCACCGAACGGCCTCGTCGGCGAACAACTGAGCAAGTTCGGCATCGAGGTTGCCTACACGCCGATCGGCATCTTCATCGCCATGGTGTTCATCGGCTTGCCCTTCGCGGTGCGGACCGTGCAGCCGCTGATCGCCGAGATCGACAAGGAGATCGAGGAGGCCTCCGCGATTCTCGGGGCGGGGCGCATCGCTACGCTCACCAAGGTGGTGCTGCCGCCGCTGATCCCGGCGGTGCTCACCGGCTTCGCGCTCGCCTTCGCCCGGGGCGTCGGCGAGTACGGCTCGATCATCTTCATCGCCGGCAACCTGCCCTACGTGTCGGAGATCGCGCCGCTCCTGATCGTCATCAAGCTCTCCGAGTTCGACTACGCGGGAGCCTGCGCCATCGCGGCGATCATGCTCGGGATCTCGTTCCTGACGCTGCTCGCAATCAACCTCATCCAAGGCTGGAGCCGGAGGCGGTTCGGGTATGTCTGAGATCTTCTCGCCTATCGCCGTATCGGGGATCGGCCGCCCAAAATCCGTCGTCGGGGAAAGCGCCGGAGTGCGTGGCCTGCTGATCGCGATCGCGATCGTCTTCCTAGCTCTGTTCCTCCTGCTCCCTCTCATCAGCGTCTTCGCCCAGGCTTTCGCCAAAGGTGGGGGCGCCTACTTCGCCGCCTTCGCGGAGCCCGACGCCCATGCCGCGATCCGACTGACGTTGCTGACGGCGGCGATCGCCGTACCGTTCAACCTCGTTTTCGGAGTGACCGCGGCCTGGGCCATCGCGAAGTTCAAGTTCTGGGGCAGGGACTTGCTCGTCACGCTGATTGATCTGCCGTTCTCGGTGTCTCCCGTCGTCTCAGGTTTGATCTACGTCCTCGTCTTCGGTTCGCGGGGTGTGTTCGGCCCATGGCTGATCGAACACGACATCCAGATTATCTTCGCGGTTCCGGGCATCGTCCTCGCCACGATCTTCGTCACCTTTCCCTTCGTCGCTCGACAGCTGATCCCGTTGATGCAGGAACAGGGTACGGCCGAGGAGGAGGCGGCGCTGACGCTCGGCGCGACCGGCTGGCACACCTTTCGGACCGTGACCCTGCCGAACATCCGCTGGGGGCTGCTCTACGCGGTCCTGCTCTGCAACGCGCGCGCCATGGGCGAGTTCGGCGCCGTCTCGGTGGTGTCCGGACACATTCGCGGCCTCACCAATACTGTCCCGCTTCAGGTGGAGATCCTGTACAATGAGTACAACTTCGTTGCCTCTTTCGCCGTCGCCACTCTCCTCGCCGGACTCGCCCTCGTCACCCTCGTCGTCAAGTCCGTCCTGGAATGGCGCTACGCCGACGATATCGCGGCGGGCGCACGCCGCCACTGACCCGATCGGCAGGGCCGCCGCCATCCGGATCGAGGCCGTCTCCAAGACCTTCGATACGGCCGCCGTCCTGCAGGACCTCACGCTCGACATCCGAGCGGGTGAGCTGTTGGCTCTGCTCGGGCCCTCGGGCTCGGGCAAGACGACGCTGCTGCGCATCATCGCCGGTCTCGACAAGCCGGATGCGGGTCGCATCATCTTCGGCGAGGACGACGCGACACACCTGCCGGTGCAGCAACGGGCCGTCGGATTCGTGTTCCAGCACTATGCCCTGTTCAAGCACATGACCGTCGCGGACAACATCGCCTACGGCCTGAACGCGCGGAAGCGGTCCGAGCGGCCGCCCGTCACGGAGATCAAGCGGCGGGTCGGCAACCTCCTCGATCTGATCAAGCTGTCGGGCTTCGCCGACCGCTACCCCTCGCAGCTCTCCGGCGGTCAGCGCCAGCGCATCGCGCTCGCCCGCGCCCTCGCCGTCGAACCCCAGGTGCTGCTGCTCGACGAACCCTTCGGCGCCCTCGACGCGCAAGTTCGCAAGGAACTGCGCCGTTGGCTGCGCGAGATCCATGAACGCACCGGGCAGACCACGATCTTCGTGACGCACGACCAGGACGAGGCTCTGGAACTCTCCGACCGCGTCGCCGTGCTGGGCAGGGGGCGCCTGGAGCAGGTCGGCACGCCGGACGAGGTACAGGAACGTCCCGCCTCCGCGACGGTGCTGAAGTTCCTGGGTGATACGATCGAGGTCGAGGCGATCGCAGTCGGCGGTCGCTTGCTCGTGAACGACCGCGACACGCCGATACGGGCGCCCGCGGGAGCTGCCGGGCCGGTCAAGCTGTACGCGCGGCCCTGGCAATTGCAGTTTGCCGACCCCGAATCCGCTCACCTGCACGGTACGGTGAGATCCTCCTACCGTACCCAAGGCCGACAACGCATCGAGATCGACCGGCCCGGAGAACAGACGGTCGTCATCGAGGCGCCCGACGACGTACGCCTGACGGCCGGTCGGGACGTCGGCCTGCGGATCGTCAGCGGCTACGTCGTCTCTTAGCGTTTCGGCAGGGGGATGAAATGGCGGGTCGGCTCAGAGGTGCGTTTCAGCTTGGTTATCCCGACCAACCCAAGCTTCGTCGACACGTTTCGGAGCGTTCGTGGCTGACGGGCACGAGCGGTCGTTTCCCGCCACCGCTGACCAAGACGCGCGTCGGGACGCCCTGGAAGGAGTTCGTTGCATGACCATGACCAGACGCCATATCCCGGCCTTGCTTCTCGCCCTCGGGAGCGCGCTCGCCGCCGTTACCGGTGCGACCGCGGCGGAGGCTCCGCCGAAGGAGTTCCGGATCGGCTACCAGAAGATCGGCCTCATCGTCGTTGCGCGCCAACAGGGAGCGATCGAGAAGCGTTTGGCGGCGGAGGGCACCAAGGTCCAGTGGGTCGAGTTCCAGGCCGGGCCGCCGCTGCTCGAAGCGCTCAACGCGGGCAGCATCGACTTCGGCTATACCGGCGACGCCCCGCCGATCTTCTCGCAGGCGGCGGGCGGAAACCTCGTCTATGTCAGCGCCGCCGCGCCGTCCGGCGACGGCGAGGCGATCCTGGTCAAAGAGGATTCGCCGATCCATTCGGTGGCCGATCTGAAGGGCCGCAATGTCGCAGTCGGGAGGGGTACGAGCGCGCACAACCTTCTCGTCGCCGCGCTGGAGAAGGCCGGCCTCGGCTTCTCGGACATTACGCCCGCCTACCTGACGCCAGCCGATGCCGGCTCGGCCTTCGCCAACGACAGCGTCGACGCCTGGGCGATCTGGGATCCATACTTTGCCGTAGCGCAGGCGCGAAACAGAACGCGCATCCTCGCCACCTCCGGCGGTACCCTTGACGTTTCGGCCTACTTCCTTGCCAACAGAACCTTCGCGGACAGGCATCCAGGCGTCATCGCGAGCACCCTGTCGGCCTTGGCCGAGTCGGCGGCCTGGGCCGACAAACATCGCGATGAGGTGGCGCAAGCGCTAGCTTCCGTAACCGGTATCCCCTACCCAATCCAGAAGGTCGCGGCCGACCGCACGCAGTTCGCGGTCCGTCCGCTCTCCGACGCGATTCTGTCGAGCCAGCAGGCAACGGCGGACCGCTTCCACCGCCTTGGGCTCATCCCCCGCGCCATTCAGATCCGCGACGCCGTCTGGACGCCTCCGCGGACCTGACCGAAACGTCTGCGCGTGCGGCCTTTAAGCCCGTCCTTCCGCCGGTGCGGCTGGCGGGCGCCGGCTCGCGGCCGGCGCCCTCGGCTCAATGTCGCGGCAGGGTGTGCAGTGCCCTCAGGAAGGCGTCGACATCCGCGCGGGTGTTGTAGAAGGCGAGCGAGGCCCGGACCGACTGGTCGACCCCGAACCGGCGCAGGGCCGGCAGGGCGCAGTGGTGGCCCGAGCGCACCGCGATGCCGTGGGCATCGAGGTGGTGGGCGACCGCCTCGTTCGTCTGCCCCTCGATCACGAAGGACATCACGCTGGCCTTCTCCCGGGCGGTGCCGATCAGGCGCAGGCCCTTCACGTCGGCGAGCCCGCCCTGCGCGTAGTCCAGGAGGTCGTGCTCGTAGGCGGCGATCGCCTGCATGCCGATGCCCGCGAGGTAGTCGAGCGCCGCCCCGAGCCCGACCGCCCCGGCGATGTCGGGCGTGCCCGCCTCGAACTTCTCGGGCGCGCCCTTGTAGACGGTCTTCGCGAAGGTGACGTCCTCGATCATGTGGCCGCCGCCCTGCCAGGGCGGCATCGCCTCCAGCAGGTGGGTCTTGCCGTAGAGCGCGCCGATGCCCGTCGGGCCGAACACCTTGTGGCCGGAGAAGACCAGGAAGTCGGCGTCGAGGGACTGCACGTCCAGCGGCATGTGCGGCGAGGATTGCGCCGCGTCGACCAGCACCGGCACCCCGTAGGCGTGGGCGAGCTGGATGATCTCCCGCACCGGGTTCACGGTGCCGAGCGCGTTGGCCACCTGCGTCACCGAGACGATCTTCGTACGGCCCGACAGCAGCGCCGCGTACTGCTCGAAGATGATCTCGCCCCGGTCGTTGACCGGGATCACCCGGAGCGTCGCCCCGGTCTGCTGCGCCAGCAGCTGCCAGGGCACGATGTTGGCGTGGTGCTCGATGGTCGAGACGATGATCTCGTCGCCCGGGCCGACATTGGCCCGGCCGTAGGAATTCGCCACGAGGTTGATCGCCTCCGTGGTGCCGCGCAGGAAGACGATGTCGTCCTTCGACGGGGCGTTGAGGAAGCGGCGCACCGCCTCGCGGCCGCCCTCGAACAGGTCGGTGGAGCGCGCCGCCAGGGTGTGGGCGGCCCGGTGGATGTTCGAGTTGTGCCGCCCGTAGAACTCCGAGGTCGCGTCGATCACCGCCTGCGGCTTGTGGGTGGTGGCGGCGTTGTCGAGCCAGACCAGCGGGTGGCCGTTGACGCTCTGGTGCAGGGCCGGGAAATCGCGGCGGACATGCTCCACGTCGAAGGGCGCCGCCACCGGGCTCGATCCCTGTGCCGCCAGGCGCGGCGCCGGGCCCGGGTAGCGGGCCGGCTCCACCCGGGGGCTCGCCGGCGCCCTGCGGGCCGGCCCGGGGCCGAGGTTCAGGAAGTAGTAGTCGGAAGGCGGCGCCTCGGGTGCCCGGGACAGCCGGCCGGTCCGCGCGAAGCGCTCCTGCGCCTCGTCGCGGCCGGCCTTCGACGGGTCGGCCGGCACGAGGTGCGGGGCGAGCGCGTGCGCGAAGGCGTTGGCGCGGGGATGGTCCGCGGCGATCTGCCGGTGCAGCTCCGGACCGCCGGGCAGGGCGGCCGCCAGCGCCGGGGCGCCCGCGAAGGAGAAGTCCGGCAGGACGGGGCGCGGGCTCGCCGGGTGGACCGGCGGGATCGCCCCAACATCGGCGAAGGCCGGGGTTGCGGGTGCGAGGTTCGGCACGGTCGGGCCGGAGAGGCCCGGCAGGCCGATCGGCGGCGCCCCGAAGGAGCGCGCGCCGAGGCCTGAGACCTCGGGCTGGAAGCCCGCGGGAAGCCCCCCGGCCGGAGCCGAGGGGGTTCCCGCCGAGGCGCCCGGCAGCGGGGCGCCGCCGAAGCCCTGCGGCAGGCCGTCCAGCGCCTGAGGCGCCTGGGGGCCGGCCGGGATCGCGGGGGCGGAGGGCTGGCTCGCGGCCTGCCCCTGCCCGTAGATCTCCCGGGCGAGGCGCCCGACGAGATCCGCGTGGGCCAGCTCGCCCGGGCTCGCCCCGGGCAGCCCGAGGGCGCGTGCCTCAGGCGTAGTCATGGTAGTTGCCCAGCAGCACGTTATCGAGGCGGGCGATCGCGTCCTCGACCAGCACGGCGGCCGAGAAGTAGCGGGTCACGAGGTGCGAGGCGATCGAGTGGTCGTTGGTGCCCATGTAGCGCACCGACAGGCCGGGCTCGATCTCGCCGGTCACGCCCGACTTCTGCAGGCCGACCACGCCCTGCTCGCCCTCGCCGACGCGCAGCAGCAGGATCGAGGTGGTCTCGGCCCCGGTCACCGGGTCGAGGTCGATCGGCAGCTTGTCGCTCGGCACCAGCGGAACGCCGCGCCAGGTGATGAACGGGGCGCCGAACAGGTGGACGACGACCGGCGGCACGCCGCGGCGGGTCGCCTCCCGGCCGAAGGCCGCGATGGCGCGGGGATGGGCCACGAAGAAGGCGGGCTTCTTCCAGACCAGGGTCAGCAGCTCGTCGAGATCGTCCGGGGTGGGCGGGCCGCCGCGGGTGGGGATGCGCTGGCGCGGGCCGACCTCGTGGAGCAGGCCGAACTGCGAATTGTTCAGCAGCTCCCATTCCTCGCGCTCCTTCACGGCGTCGACCGTGAGGCGGATCTGCTCGCGGAGCTGGTCGATCTCGTTGGAATAGAGATCGGTCACCCGCGTGTGGGTGTTGAGGATCGTCTGGATGGTCGAGAGGTGGTACTCGCGCGGATCGACCTCGTAATCGACGAAGGTCGTGGGCAGGCGCGGCTCGCCGGTATGGACAGCCAGCAGCTCGATCCCCTGCTCGCCGTAGGAATTGGTGTGGCCTTTGAGGCGGTCGCGCTCCTCGCGGTACTGCGCGATCTTGGCGCGGATCTCCTCGCTCTCCACCGCGGCGGCGTCGAGGGTCAGGAGGGTCACGGCCGACAGGGCCTTCACGGCCGGGGCGGGCGCGCTCTCACCGGCCAGACCGGCATCGCCGAAATAGTCGCCCTTCGTGGCCAGGCCCTGGCGCAGGCGGCCCTTGTAGGGGCCCGACAGGGTCAGCTCGACCGTGCCGTCGGCCACGACCGTGAGGCTGCGGCCCGCGGAACCCTCCTCGTGGATCACCTCGCCGGCCTGATGCCGGCTCTCCGTGAACTTGCCGGCGAGGGTGGCGAGCTCGGCATCGCCCAGCCGGCTGAACAGCGGCACGGCGCGCAGGGAGGACGGGCGGACCACCCGGCTCTTGTCCTCGGCGGCGAGATCGATCCGGCCGGGCTTGGCCAGCACGACGGCACGGCGGTTGACGCGGTAGACCCCGCCCGCCACGTCCACGAAGGGCAGGAGCCGCAGGAGCCAGCGCGGCGTGTTGGCCGCGTTCTGGACCGAGGTGACGGTCGCCGTCGCAAGATTGCGTGCCGCCGTGGCGCTCACGCTCAGACCCGGTCCGCTCATCGTTCGTCCTCACTCCAGTCAGGGTTGCAGGCGCGCCGCATCGATCCGCGCGGCGGCTTTTCGTCCCGCAGCCTGTGCGGGACGAGCACAAAACGTCTCGATCAAGACTTGATGACGACAACAGCCTGTCGAGGCCGCATCATCGCCAGATGAATCAGGTCTCTCCCGGCGGTCGGACGATCTTTGTCCGCCGCACAGCCGGCCTCAATGCATTTCCGCTCCGGCAGGATCTGGATAAAGTCCGATTCGGCGGTTGGTCAACAAAATGATCTCCTTATTTTTCGAGCATTTTTGGAAGGCGATCCTCAAGTATGCACAACGCATAGGACATCATGCTTGTCTAAGGCGAGATCAGAGAATTTAATTTTGTCAATTCGGCCTACGCGACGGCGACCGGACGACTTTGTTTCAAGGGAAGAATTTTTCGGCGGGTCTCAGATCCCGTCGCCGTAGCCGAAGGACTGGTCCATGCTGAGCGCCGGCTCCTCGCCGACGGGCAGGCGCGAGACGACCCGGGCCGGCACGCCCGCCACGGTCGTGTGGGGCGGCACGTCCTGCAGCACCACCGCGGCGGCGGCGACCTTGGCGCCCGCCCCGACGCGGATGTTGCCCAGCACCTTGGCGCCGACGCTGAGCAGCACCCCGCGCTCGATCTTGGGATGCCGGTCACCGCTCTCCTTGCCGTTGCCGCCGAGCGTCACCGACTGGAGGATCGAGACGTCGTCGGCGATCACCGTGGTCTCGCCGATCACCACGCCGGTGGCGTGGTCGATGAACACCCCCGAGCCGATCCGGGCCGCCGGGTGGATGTCGCAGCCGAACACCTCGGAGATCCGGCTCTGGACGTGCAGCGCCAGGGTCGCCCGGCCCTGGTGCCAGAGCCAGTGGCCGACCCGGTAGGCCTCCAGCGCCGCCAGCCCCTTGTAGAACAGGAACGGGTCGAGGTAGCGGCGGCAGGTCGGGTCGCGCTCGCGGATCGCCACGAGGTCGCGCACCGCGTGGGCGCCGGCCTGCGGGTCCGCCTCGAAGGCCGAGAGGCACAGGTCGCGCATCGACAGGCGGGCGAGGTCGCCGTCCCCGAGCCGGTGGGCGAGGCGGTAGGCGAGGGCCTGGGCCAGCGAGCGCTGGTCGAGGATCGTCGCCTGGATGATCCCGGCATAGAGCGGCTCCTCGATCAGGGCCGCCTCGGCCTCGGCGCGCAGCTCCGCCCAGACCTCGGCCTCCGCCGTGCTGCGGCTCGTGGCGCGCAGGGGCGGCTGCGCCAGGGTCACCGTCATGGATATCTCCTTGCCGAAACCGCCCGCATCACCGCTCCGCTCTCGGCGGGTGCCGCGATTCCGGACAGTCTCGTCCGGCCAGCTGCGAATAACGTGTCGGTGATCTGGGTCGGCTTCACGGCGACGCTCAATGGATGGCGGGCGTCGTTCGGTGGAGCATCCGGTACGAAGCGAACTGGCATCAGGCCGCGGCGTGCTCCGGAATGCTCAAATCCTGGCGGATCCGCCGGGCGGTCTCCTGGAGGGCCGGCGCCATACGGTCGCGCGGGTGGCGGAGTGTGATGGCGTGCGTGGCTCGGATCCGGCCCGGCGCTCCGGCCAGCACCACGACGCGGTCGGCGAGGTAGACCGCCTCCTCGATGTCGTGGGTCACGAACAGCACGGTTTGACCGCTGGCGCGGCACAGGCGGATGAGTTCGTCCTGCAGGCCCTCTCGGGTCAAGGCGTCGAGTGCCGAGAACGGCTCGTCCATGAGGAGCACGTGCGGCTCGACCGCCAGCGCCCGAGCCAGTGCCACCCGCTGACGCTGGCCGCCGGAGAGCTGGAACGGCCATCGCTTAGCGAGGTTGGCGAGGCCGACCCGCGCGAGTGCGGCCGCCGCCCGCCGCTGCTGCTGCGCTCGCGGGATCTTGAGCTTCTCCAGACCAAAGGCGACGTTGTCGAGGATGCGGCGCCAGGGGAGCAGGCGTGCGTCCTGGAAGACGAGCGCCACGGACCGGCGCCCCGGCGACGGCGCGCTCACCGCCACCGTGCCCGTACTCGGGCGCACGAGGCCGGCGATGACACGCAGGAGCGTCGACTTTCCTACGCCTGAAGCGCCGACGATCGCCAGGAACTCGCCCGACGCGATGTCGAGGTCGAGATCCTCCAGCACCCGGGTCTGGATGCCGTCGCGCGCGAAGGTGAGCGCGAGGCCCCGGATGCCGATCAGGCCCGCCATTGCAGCAACCGTCCCTGGAGGTTGGTGAAGGCGGCGTCGATCAGACCGTAGAGGAGCGCCATGGTGAGCATGTAGACGACGACGATGTCGGTCGCGAGCAAGGTCGAGGCCTGCATCATCCGCTGGCCGAGCCCTGACACGCCGAAGATCTCGGCCGCCACGACCGCCATCCAGGCTTGGCCGAGGGCGGTGCGCACGCCGACCAGGATCCCCGGTGTCGCGGCTGGCCAGACCACTTTGATCAGGCGCTCCGGAGCCGAGCGGAAGCCGAAGGCCTCGGCCAGTTCGAGGAGGTCGCGGTCGACCCCGCGAATCGCCCCGTGGCTCGCGAAGTAGACGATCCAGAACACGCCGACCGAGATGATGAACACGGCGGCCGCTGGGCTCACCCCGAACCAGATGATGGCGAAGGGCACCCATGCGAGGCCAGGCACGGGGCGCAGCACCCGAACCACCCAGGCGCTCAACCCCTCGGCCGTCCGGAACAGACCGGTCAGGGTGCCGGCCGCAATCCCTAAGGCGACGCCGAGGCCGAGGCCGAGCACGTAGTGGCCGAGGCTTCCGCTCACGGCGGCGAGCCACTGGCCGGAGCGCAGTTCCCGCAGGAAGGCGGTCGGCAGGGCCGAGGGCGGGGGCAGGAAAGCCGGATTGACGAGGCCCGTCAGCGGCAACGCCTCCCAGAGCGCGAAGAAGGCGACGAGCCCGGCGAGCGGCAGCAGGGCCGCGGCGGGACCGGACCTCACCGGCTCGCCACCGCGCGCTCGTAGAGGCGCGGCTCGAACAGGCCGTCGAGGGGCACGTCGCGGTCGAGGGCGCCGATCTTCACTTGGTAGCGCTGCATGGCCCCCGTCGCCTCGACGATGGAGCGCGGATCGGCGGCGAAGCGGGTCGCGGGCGAGGCGAGTGCGCGAAGGATGGTCGCGCGGTCGACGAGCCCCCTTCCGAGAGCGCCCTCGACGATCGGCGCGGCGCGCTCGGGATCGCGACCGATCAGGTCCACGGCCCGCACGATCCCGGTGACGAGCGCCTGCGCGGCCTCGGGCTCCCGAGCGAGGAACGCCTGCGTGAAGGCGACGACGGTGCCAGGCTGGTTGGGGAACATCGCGCCGCCGAGAGCCATCAGGCGGATCTCGGGGTTACGCCCGGTGACGATCGCCACCGCCGGCTCGCGCAAGGTCCCACCCTCGACCGCGCCGGCGAGGATAGCCTGCTGGGTCGCATCGATCCCCATCGACACGATCGCCACGTCTTTGGGATCTGCCTTGACCACCTCCCAGAGCCAATGCTGCAAGGTCGTGTTCGGCACCGAGCCCAGGGGCTGCGTGGCCAGACGCGCCGGCGCACCGCCCGCTGTCCGGAAGCGCCGGAAGACTTCCGCGGTTGGGAGGCCGGGTTCGGCCAGGCGGGCGAGCCGAGGGCCGGCCACGAACACGTTCTCCTCGACGGCGGTTGCGGCAACGATCTTGAGGTCGAGGCCGCGCGCCCGGGCAACGATGAGGGGCGCCACGCCGGCGACGTAGACGTCCAGCGTTCCGGAAGCGAGTGCCTGGATCGCGTGGGGACCCGACTCGAAGGTCGTAACGCTCAGGGCGAGGTCGGCCTCTTTCAGCCACCCTTCCCGTTCGGCGACATAGATCGGGGCGGCGGCGAGGATCGGGATCAGCCCGACCCGCAGATGCAAAGGCGTGGCTCGCCCCTCTGCCCGACCTTTCATCACCGGTCCGAGGATGGTTCCGGCCCCCACCAGCGCGCCGGCCTTCAGAGTGCTGCGTCTGGTGAGCGTCATGGCGGCCTAGCATAGGAAGAAGACGGCCTCGCTTAAGGGATCAGTTCGCAGAAATGCAAGGCACCTGGAACAGCAAGAATATTATACTATGAGAGCAGCAAGGCCCCGCTCTATCATCCTATGGATTGGCAATTTTAAAGAATTTTGAGCGGGACCAGATGACGTTCTTTCGGATCTGCCAGGACCACGATCTTGAGCGTGGATCCGAAGTAGCCCCCGAAATGACCGGACAGGGGCTCACGCTTGTGGACGTGTGTGCCTATGACCGATCGTATGGTGAGTTCTGACGACCCGCCCCGCGCCGAACGCGTCGAGGTGATCACCTCCGTCCAGCCTCGGCGGCCCTGGACGACGCAGGAGAAGGTACGCCTCGTCGAGGAGAGCTACCTGCCCAGCCAGTCCGTCTCGCTCGTCGCCCGCCGCCATTGGCTGAACGCCAACCAGCTGTTTACGTGGCGTCGGCTGATGGAGCAGGGCGCGTTCACGGCTGTTGCAGGGAGGTGTTGGACTCGTCTCGCTTGGTCACCTTCTCTAAAAGGAGGCAGGTTCTACGAGACCCGATTGGGTGCGCCGAGGCTCATTGTCGGCTTGTCGGTCAGAAAGCTGTCGGACGCCTTCGAGGTCGGACTACGTAGGAGCATGGCCGAGCTGGTCGAACTGGCGCAGGCACAGGTGCGCGAGCGGCCGGACGATCTCCCGTGACGCCTTCGACGGATTGAACCGCGGTTCAGATCGGTACCGGCGGCGGGCGGGCCACCCCGTTCAGCGCCGGCCCCTCCAGCCGTCGCCCGACCCGGTAGACCGATCCCATCGCCGGGGGGATCATGGCCCCCTCGCGCGAGAGCAGGAGGGATCCCCGGCCGCACCGGACAAGGTGGCGCACAAAGAGCTATTCTGCGTCTATGATCCAGAATTTGTGGATTGGACTGGCGCTGAGCCCGCGGCTGTTCGGCGGCTTTCCCCGAAGCAGCTCGCGGATGTCGCAGACGACCTTGGATGCGTTTGTATGGGGGGCGTGTTTGACGAAGCCGGTTGCGGCGTTGCTGGCATCGATGATCTCGAAGTCGGCGGCTTGCAGATGCCTTTCGTCGACGGTGGCGCCGACCCGGCCGGCTCGCTCTCCTCCAAACAGAATCTCCGAGATCCTCAGCGCAAAGTCGCCGTCGGTGTGATACAGGTTTGCGCCCATGGTGGTGCCCATGTGGCCGGACATATATTCCGCGTCGAAGGTCGCCGGTCACCTGCAGGTGGCCCATGACGTCGGCGAGCGTCGGGCCTGCCAAACCGCCGGCTTCGGCCGCTCGTCCCAGCGTTACAGGAAGCGTGCCGACCCGCCGGTGGCGCTGCGCATGCGGCTGAAGGGAGCACGCTGCCGCACGGGTACGTTACGGCTACCGTCGGCTGCACATCCCGTTGCGGCGCGAGGGCTGGGAGGTGAACCACAGGCGCACCTACCGGCCCGCGCGTCATTCGCCGCAGGGCGACCACAAGGTCCGATCCACTCGGCATTGTCGGTATCGACGACATCGCGTGGCAACGCAACCGCCGCTACGGCACCCTCGTCTGCGATCTCGAACGCCGTCGCATCGTGGCGCGCCTGCCGGACCGTGAGCAGGCCACCGCGCGGATCTGGCTGAAGGCGAACGCCTCAATCCAGATCGTCGCCCGCGATCGTGGCGCCTATGGTGAGGCCGTCGCTCACGCTCTGCCGCCGGCCATCCAGGTCGTCGACCGATGGCATCTGATGGAGAATGCCAGCCATGGCTTCCTCGACGCTGTGTGCAGCTCGATGCGTCAGGTTCGCAGATCGTCGGCGCAGCCACGTTCGATCCGGCGAGGCTCGCCGCGACCAGCGCATCCGGCACGGGGTTTCCTGAGGGGAGGCGGACGCGGCCATCCGCGCGCTCGCCGAGGGGGGCGTCCGATCCGCCGGATCTGTCGGAGCCTGGGCCACACGCAACCCTGCGGGTGGCCGCGCAAGCCCGCTCATCGTGAGCGTGGGCGATCGCGTCGGCCGATCGGTCTTCACCCGCCCCCGCACCGGTGGTGATCGAGGTCGACGCGTTCACCGGCAGGAACGCACGCGCGTTTCGGAGGCTACGGGCCAGGGCGCGCACTGGGCCGTCCTGGCCGTGGCGCCCACACCCGGGCGCCACCGCTATCGCCGCGCCTTCGCCTCCCCCATCGGTGGCGCCAACGCGGGGTCGGACGATGAAGGTTCAGGCCCGGCGCCATTCGGAGATCGCGCGGGCCAGAGATCGCCTCCAATCATCCGTGGCGCCTTTGCGGACCAGATAGTCCTCGACCTCTCCTGGGTCCGTCGCTTGGGTCGGGAAGCTTCGATCGACCAGGGCATCGCGGGCGACGTCCCCGACCGGATCCGCACGCTCGCCCTGGGCGAACAGCCACGCCACGAACGAGGCCTCGCTCGGCGGCGGCCGCGAGTCGCGGCGCTCGACATGGAAGGTCCAGTTCCGGTCGCCGGGAGGGCAGGCGCGCGTGAAGCCCGCGGCGGCCATCGCACCCTTGAAGGTACCGTTGTCGGTGTAGAAGCCGTCCAGGCTCCTCTCGAAGACATGTTTCAGCTCGTAGGCCGAAAGGCCCTGGGGCGGCGAGGCGGCGAGATAGTTAGCACGCAGCCAATCGACGATCGCCCGCCGTTGTTGGTCGGGCAGGGCAGCGAAGCGACCCGGGTCATCGATTTCCGTCACGGAAACTCCTTGAACTTCACGGTTTGCCCCGCATGCCTGACCGATGGTCGCCGGCCTGCCTCGGGCATCATACGGCTCGCGCGATCCCCCGGGGACAACCATCGACGCGACGCAATGGGTCGCCCGCGCCCATACATTCATACGATCGGCACCGCCACGGTGAAACATCCTCCGCAAGCGAGGCCGGCCGTCGTGCCGAGCGCGTCGCGGGGCGCGACTTGCGTCGTCCATTCACCGGCCCGCGCCATGCGACCTCGGGCGATCGTGGGCCGCATCCCGCGCCCACCCCACGGATCTCGGCGGCGCCGGGGCCGGATCGCCTGTGTGCCGCGAGGCAGGCCCCTTCCGGCCAGGGAACGAGGCCTTTACTGTCCCGCGGCGCTTCATGGATCGGGTCACGGGATGAAGGTCGGGCTGCGGGGTGGGTCCACGGGCACCCCGTCGGCGTTAATCAAGACGTCGCTCTCGCCTGGATTCTCATGTCCCTGATCGTCAGCATCGCTCGTTCCCGCGAATGGCCGCGAAGAAGGGAAGATGGAACATGGCTTGTGGAGAGGATCATGGGCCTCCTTGGCCGGATCGCTTCGAGACACTCGATTTGGCCAAGGCTCGCGTCCGCAGCGGGGACGCCTTGCGAGCCATCGGACGGACCCATGGCGTCGGGTTCGCTGAGCTGGTCGAAGCCCTCTCCCGCACGTCCGGGTCGAGCGGGGCGGCCGCGGTTCCCGCGCCCCGTACCCCGGGATCGCCGCGGTCGGAGCCGGAGCGCGCAGGCCCATGGCCCGAGGGCGGCGCCGCGGCAACCTCCGTCACCCTCCGCTCCCTGGCGGGACGCCCCAGGGGCATCAAGCCGCCCAGATGCATCGTGCCTGCGGGAACGGCGAGCCCGTCCGGTCCAGACCTGCCGCGCGACGAAGCCGTTTGGGTCCTCGCGGTCGCACCGGACCACTACGACGCGTGCGATACCGACGGTACGGAGACGCGGGTTATCCTCGATCCGATCCGACGGTGGGCCAAGCACCCGGTCCTAAACGCCGACGAACGCCGTCCGACGGGCGTCCGGCGCGCCTGGGAAGCGTTCTCGTCCGACGGCGAACCGGTCGGACTGGTGCTGCAGACCAAGCGGGAGTTCGTCGGGGTGGACGTGTCCGGGGACGCTAGACCGGAACGAACCTTGGCCGGTGCGGTCTGGCAGATCGTCGTCAACGCCTGAGCCGCATCCGGAAGAGGATCCCTCCCGTCCAGGCCGCACGGGCGGGATGCGGCGTGGCGATCGTCGCGGCGCGCCTCGACGCGGGAACGTCGGCCCACGATCGGCCGGAACCCGGGACGCGAGGCGGTCCATCGGAACCCGCTCGCGGGACGGGACCGGGGCCCTTTCCGACGTGTCCGCGCGGGGATGGTCGGTCGGCCGGACGAGGCGCGCTACCCCCGGACCTTGAGAACCGGATCTTCCTCGATCGGACGGCCGTCGAGGGGCGGGAGTTCGATGCGCCCGATCGCCCGTCTGGCCGCCTGCATCCTCGGGCCCTCGCTGTAGACGTCGAGGGTGATGGATCCCCGCTTATGGCCGACGATCGCCGCGATCATGGCCTCGGGCACCTCGGCCTGTTCCATGCGGGAGATGAACCAGCGTCGGAACGAGTGGAAATTCACGAGCGATCGCCTCTTTCCGGCCACCTGCTCGTCGACGCCCACGGCGCGGCGATAGGCGGTGAAATGGTTCGACGTCTTGAAGCTGCGCTCCCGCATGGAGCCGACCTTCTTGATCGGGGGCCATTCCGGGAAGAGGTCGGCGGTGGCGTCCTTGCCGGCACGTCGGTTCGCGACGACTTCCCGAAGGGCGGGGTGGATGGGCACGTAGCGGGCGTGCGTCTCGCGCTTCTGCGCCTTGAACAGGAAACAATCGAGCTCCGTGTCGGAAACCTTGAGGTCGACGATCGCGTCGAGGCGCGCGCCCGTCAACGCGCCGATCAGCATCAGGTCCAGCATGTGCGGCTTGGCCGGCCCGCGCAGAAGGGCCACGACCTCCCGGTCGGTGAAGGGACGCTCCTTCGTCTCGGCCTTGGCCTTCCGCTTGCGGATGACGATCCCCGCGAAGACGTTCCGCTCGGCCGCCGCCGGCAGGCGCGGGGCCATCCATTGCCAGTATCCTGCGAGCCGGCCGACGTACTTCTTGCACGTCACGCGGTCGAGGCCCGAGTTCGCGACGAGGTCGTCCACGAACGCGTGGGCCGCGCCGATGTCGATCGCCTGGAGCGTGGGCGGCGTCTCGGTGCGCTTGCACCAGTCCTTGAGCATCCGCAGGGCCCGCGCGTCGTCGGCCAGCGTGCGGTCCTTGACGTCGAGGGTCTTGAGGTACTCGCCATGCCTCAGGTCGATCGGCGTGACCCGCCCATAGGCAACGGCGGAGAAGAGCCTCGCCTTCTCGGTCTGCTCGGGCAGGGCTTCCTCGACCTCGGTCGGCCCCATGTCGGGATCGACGACCGGGACCCAGCGCGCATCCTTCCACCGGATCTCGGCGTGCCGCTCGTACACGGCACGTTCGAAATCATCCTTCTCCTCCGCCGTGCCGTCCCGATCGAGATCCTTCGCGATCCGGGAGTACTCGACGGCGAGTTGCAGGTCGTCCTGCGAGGGCTTGCCGACGTTGGCGAGGGCATCGGCGATCCGCCGCTTGAACCGCTCCACGTGCGGCCTCTTCAGGACGTTGGCCTCACGCAGGCTGTCCGTTCCCAGGTTGTGCACCAGCTTCGTCGCGCCGACCGTCCTGCGGACAGCCGCCGGAACGAACACGACCACGCGCCAGCCGGCACCGTGCAGTTCGAGATACGCCTTCCTCGGATCGGCCTGGCGCGGCATGGCATTCCCTTCGCGGTACGGTGGTTGATCCCGGGTTGCCGCCCCCATAGGAAGGCGCGGCAACCCGAAGATTTCGTTGCATGCCGGCTATCGCGACGTGGTCGGGGGCGGGCGTCGAAGGGAGGCCTGGAGGCTCCATCCTTCGGATCCGTGCACGCGCCTCCGGATGGCCGCCTCGAGCCCGTGCGCTCGCCGTCGCGGCCGTTCGACGGTACGAGGCAGGCGCATGGATCGTGGTACGGGAACCCGAACCGGCCTTGCGATGGCCTCGGCATCGAGCGAGCGGACAGCTCGCCGCCGATGCCTCAGCGGTCGGGCGTCCCGGATGTCCGCGGGGCCTGCAGCGTCATCCCCCGGTGGGCGGCCTCGCGCCAAGCGTCCAGGAAGCGGCCGAGATGGGGGCGCTCCGCGCGCGCGCTTGCGAGGTGGCCCGTCAGGCTCAGGATCGCATGGTCATGCGAGGCGGCGTCCGAGCGCCCGGTGAGGTGAGCCCACCGCAGGTACAGGACGAAGGTGTTGAGGCAGTCCGTCTCGCAGTAGCCGCGCACGCGATCGAGCTCGCCCGCCTCCACCAGGGCCGCGACGTTCGACCCATGTTCGCCGAGCTTGCCCGGCAGGCCGATCGTCGCCGCGGCCTCCGCCAGGGTCATGCGGTGGGCCGCGCCATGCTCGGACATCGCATCCATGAGATCGGTGTGCCAGTCGATGGCGAAGCGGTGCCGGTAGCCTTCCCACTTGCTTCCGCGGCAGAACCAGGCGGAGGCATCGACGCCGTGAATCATGGAGCGCGCCAGGATCGTCGGCATGTCGAAGGCGCGCCCGTTCCAGGTGACCACCCGGTAGCGTCCGGTCTCGAAGAACCTCCAGAACGCGCCGAGGAGGCGGCCCTCGTCCCAGTCGGGTCCGCCGCCGCTGCGGCAGGCCGTCATGACGTACCCCTCGCGTCCGTCCGGGCCGTGCAGGATGTCGGCGGTGACGAACGACACCGCGACGATGCGGTGCCAGGCGTTCTTGGGGAAGCGGTCCGCCGGCCAATCGGCCGGAACGAGGGCGGCGTCCGGCACCGTTTCGACGTCGAGGACGAGGAGGGCGTCATGCGGGGATCGAGGTGTCCCGGTGCCCGCGACCGGCGCCGCCCGAGTGCGGCGCGTCGCTGCGCGAACGGTCCCCATCCGGGGCGGGGCTGCCTGCGTGAAGGCGAAGCGCGTCTGCATAGGGGGTCCTCCCGTCGTCCCGGCCGCGATGCCGGACGCTGCTCGATTCCCGCCGCGCGGGGGCGTGCCTCGGTGAAGTCGCGGCGATCCGGCCGCCTGGAACTCGCCTGACCCGGTCACCACCTCCGGTCAGCCGTCATGGTGCCCCGGAAGCGCGCGGCCGAGGCGCATCCACCGGGATAGGCCATCGACGTGGTCGTACGGTTCGCCAACCTCGTCGAAGGCCGTGTCGAGCCCGTCCTCGAATGCCGGGGCGAGTTCGTCCCGAGCCTCGCGGGACTCTTCCGGCGCCCCCAGCCTGCTCACGGCGCGGCGCCGGGATGCCCGATGGGACGATCGCCGGGCGCGCGCCGGCGCACCGAGGCGACGCCGGTCCCGCCCGGCCCGACCGGCATCCGCGTCCGGCCCGCTTGGAGGCGCGGCGGACGCCCTGTCGGCCGCCGATCCATTGATGCTCATGGGGGTTTCCTACGCCCGCGTCATCCGTCGACCGTCGCGGCCGGGCATGCCGCGATCGGTCGGATCGTGATCGTCGTCCGTGGGCGCAGCGTCGGCACGCTCGCGCCAGGGCCCGGCTGGCCCCTGCGGCGCAAGCCGTCAGGCCCGATACGCGCGACGCGCGGGGAGGGCCGCGGAGGTCCGGTCGACGGGAACGGCCCGTGCGGCCGGGGCGCGACGGTCGCGCGGGCGGGACGGCGAGACGGCGAGGTCATCCCCACTCCAGTCGGCGCCCGCGGTCCCGAGGAGGCTCTCGTAGGCGTTCGCCAGCCCCACGAGCCTGTCGGACAGGGCCCGTTCCGCCGGCAACGTCCGGGCTGACATCAAGCTGGCCAAGCCGGCGGCGTCGAGCCGCTTGACCCAGGGATCGGCCGCGACGGCCAGGGACAGCGCCGCCAGGAGCACGGCCGTTCCGCCGGCGACGCCGTCCGGAACCTGCCCATCGCGATATCCGCGGCCGGCGACCAGCGCTCGCGGCAGGACGGCGGGCAGCGTACGCGTCGCGAGCGGCAACGCCGGGCCGTCGATGGCCGATAGCCGCGCCTTCGTCGCGAGAATGGCTTGGTCGGAGCAGGCGAGGAACCACGCGGGCACCCTACCGTGCGATCCGGCACGCGCGGATCCGTCGGAACCCGCGTCGTAGCGAGCCGCGCGCATGGCCCGGGCGGCCGCGGCCGGGGAAGCACCGACGGTGATGACGGCGTCGAACTGGCCTCTCACGACGTTGTCGTCCACCCGGCTCAGCGGCAGCGCCGCCGCGACGGTGCCCCCGGAGCGAGATGCCGTGCGCAGCGCCTGCTCGACGTCGAACCCGTTCGACCGCCCGGCGAATGCGACGATCGAGATCCCGGGCGGCAACCCGGTCCCCGCCGCCTCCTGCGCGAGATGCGGCTGGAGGGCCAGCGTCACGGGTGTCTCCAACCGGGCGAGGCCGTCGGAGACCATGCGGGCACAGACAGCCGCCGAGCCGTCATCGGAAAAGAAAGCGATCCGGTCCATCCGTAGGTCTCCCGCCCAATGTTCTATATTACTAGAATAACCGAATAATAGCTTCGGGAAAGGCGACCCGCACCCCGTTTCAGCGCAAGGGCCGATGCCCCGTGTCGGCAAGGGGCATCAATTCGAAAGCGACTCGTTAAAATTGCGCGGATAAGATCCCGGTTTCATCATCGGGTAAGCTAGAATCCATTGTGGTCCAATGGTTTATATTGAGGAGACAGAGCAGATCTTGCAGCCGGAATAGCATAAATTTGAGTCGACCTTGAGAAAAATATAGGAAGGCCGGATCTTGCGCCGGAGGGTTTGAGCGCTCGTTCCGCCGGCGCCCCGAAGAAGTCATGCGTGCCAGGCCGGATACGCCTTCCGGCAGCTGCCGACGGACGTCGGGACGATCCGAAATGCCGGGGCGCGCCAGGAACGGAAGCCGGAACCCGACGCGGCGGACGGCGGTCGTTTCTCCCCTTGTCCACAGGTCCCGGAGCCCTTCAGCGGGTTCGCCGCGCGTCGCGACTGCGCCAGGGCGTCACGGCACCCGTCGCGCGGGGCCCGGACGATCCGGGTAGCTGAGCGGTCGGTGCGGGCGCTTGGCACGCTCCTTCCGTTTCCTCGGCGCTGCGAGCAACCCGCGGATCTCCGCATCGCCGAGATGGCCCTTCCCTCGAAGCGCTTCGGACAGCCGTTCGAGGGCGACGCGATGGACACGCATCAGGTCCAGCGCGACCTCGTAGGCGATCGACAGGCGGCGATGCACCGCGCCCGCCGCCCAGGGTAGGCGCGCGAGGTCGGGTGCGCCGTCCCCTCCGAACGCCAAGAGGGGAGTGGCTCGCGAGAACCCCAGCCGGGTCTCCATCAGGACGGCCAGCCGAGTGGCCGCGGCGAGGTCCTCCGCCGAACCGGCGGTGACGTCGCCGAGCACGACCTCCTCGGCCGCCCGACCCGCGAGCATGATCGTTAGGCAACCGTCGAGCGACTCCTCGTTTGCGAGACCGAGCCGTTCGCCGAACGAGATCCACGCCGTGCCCCCGTCGGCGTCGATCGACGCGGCCATCGGGCCGGCGTGGCCGGCCGACGCCGCCGCCAGCACGTGGCCCGCCTCGTGGACCGCGACGCGGCCACGCGCGTGGTCGGGCAGAGACGGCCGCGCCTCGTCCGCCGCGGCGTCCAGGTCGCCGACGGTCAGGGAACGCCCCGTTCGCCGCGCGATGCCCCGGGCCCGGCGCACCAGCGCGGCGACATCGGCCCCGCTCATGCCCACGAGGCGCGCTGCCAGGGGCCCGAGGCTGGCATCCGGTAGGTCGTCCCCGAGGTGGTGCCGCAGGATGCGCGCGATGTCCCCCGCGTCCGGGATCCCGATACGGACGTGGCGGTCCAGCCTGCCGGAACGCCGGATCGCCGGGTCGATCCGATCCGGGTCGTTGGTCGCCCCGACGACGACGACGCCCTCGCGGGAAACGGAGCCGTCGAGATGCTCCAACAGGGCGTTCACGATCTGAACGCTGTAATTCCTGTGATTTTCTGGGAATAAAGTCCTGTCACCGAAGCTGTCCATCTCGTCGATCAGGACGACGCACGGCGAGCGGCGCGCCCGCTCGAAAAACGTCCGCATCGCGCCCAGCGTGTGGCCGAGGTGGCCGTCGCGCGCCGACTGCCACTGGCCGAGCGACCCGGCCAGGAACGGCAGGCCAGCGCTGCGGGCGAGGGCCGCGGCGAAGATCGTCTTGCCGACGCCGGGGGGGCCCGACAGGAGGATGGACGACTCCAGGTCGGACCAGCGCGGGGCCCCTGGACCGCCGTCCCTCCACGCGCGCAGGTCGTCGACGAGCGCCAGGCCCCACTCCCGCGCCGCACCGAGGCCGTGGAGATCCTCCAGGCGCGGCCCGTCGCTAGCCGCACTCGCCTTCCGCGCTAGGATCGCCGCCAGATGGGCGATGGACGGGTCGGCGCCACGTGCGGCATGGACGGCGAGCGCAAGGTCGTCCGGGTCGCACTGCGCGGCGAGCCCATCCGGCAGGCGGGCGATCGGGGCGACGCCGGTCACGGCTTCCACGACGGTCCCGATGCCGGCGGCATCGAGCGGTCCGACGCTGATCGACAGATCGGCCGCCCGCATGAGGTTGGCAGGGAGCAGACGGCCCGGGTCCTGGGAGATCCCGACCACGATGCGGGCGAGGTGCAGGGCCTCGGCCAACTCCTCGTCGCTTCGGCCGGGCGCGCGCGTCGCGGTGGTGCCGTCGCCCTCCACGACGAGGACCGCCCCCTCCGCCCTGTTCCTGCCGCCGCGCCCGCGGATCCCCTTGGAGCCGGACCGGGGCAGGCTGGCTCGCGCGACCTCCGCGACCGGGCCGACCCAATTCGCCGACGGGACCGTGATGACCAGGATCGCCGGACCCGAGCGCGGGAGCGCGTCGGGGCCGCCTATGGCGTCGGCGGCGCAGCCGAGGGCGACGGCCGCACCGGCGATGTCCGCGCGCAACGCGGCCGGCCCGACCAGGATGGCATCGACGGCGTCCCCGAGATCCATGTCCGACCCCGCCGCGAGCGCCGCAAGGAATTCCCTGGCCGCGCCGCCGGTCCCGACGCCGCCTCGCCCGTCGCGCGGTCCGCCGCGGGTCCTGCCCGCGCGCGCCGTCACCGGCGTCCCCCGGAAGCGACGCGGCGACACGCGCCCCCATGGCGGCCGGCCCACCCGTCCGCGATCCGATGCAGGTCGGTTCGCCCGGGGTATCGGCGGGCGAGGGACCTCAGGGCGTGCGCCAGGATCACGCGCGCCGTGGCGTCGCCGTCCCGGCGCGCGAGGACGACCAGGTTACCCATGACCAGGTCGGCGAGCGGTCCCTCCGGCCCCTGCCGGTGGATCCTGTCGATCGCCACGGCGGCGGCCGCGGCGGAATCGCCCGCCCGCGCGGCGGGCCAGCGCGGCTCGTGCAGGATCGCCGTCGCGGAGATCGCGTCCGCGAGCACCCTCACCTCCGCGGCGGTGATGGCGGACGGACCCCGGGTTCGCCAGAGCGGGAGGGGACACGCGCGGGTCCGGCGCGTCGGATGCGTGCGCTCGCGGCGCGTGTCGCGGCGGATCGGGGGCGTTCGCATGCGATCTCCGAGGTCGAGGTTTCGAGGGTGTGGCGATGGCGGCAAGGTGCGGTCGGTGGTCGACCGCTCAGACGTTGACGACGCGGGTCGGGTCGAAGGCGTCGTAGCCGCGCTCGCCGACCCGGGGATTGGCGACGACGCGGGTCCGGCCGACGACATGGTCGGCCGCGCGGGGCACGTGGCCGTGCACCCAGAGCCGGGGCGCGCCCCATGCCTCCATGGACGCGGAAGCCTCGGAGGCGCGGGACGCCGCCACCCACGGGGCCGCGTCCCAACCCTCCCAATCGGCCGGCAGGGAGCGCGGCGTCGGCGCATGGCAAGTCAGGACCACCGCCACGTCGCCGGGCAGGGCGCAGTCGACGCAGGCGTTGGGGCCCCCGCCGAGATCGAGCGACCGGATGATCACGCTCGTCAGGGCATCCTCGATGTACGCCCGGGAACGCGCATGCATCGCCAGCGAATCGAGCGGCGTCAGCGGCCGTTCCCGGCGCAGGAAAACGAGCCGCGCCTCGTCCCAGGCCGTGCGGGCCAGGATCCGCGCGCTCGGGACCTCGCGCGAGGCGCCGAGCGACCAGTCGGTCCAGAGCGTCGCACCGATCACGACCGTCCCGTCGCCGTGGGGCGGACCGAACCGGACGGCGTCGTCCGACAGCAGGACGAAGCCGAGCTCGGCCGCGAGGTCGCGGCCCCTCGCGAGCGCCTCGACCAGCGGGACGTCGGAGCGATACTCCACGCAGCCAGGGACGACGAAGACCGGTTTGTCGCCTTGGCGCCCCCCGAGGACCGCGTCGAGCCCGCGGAGGGACGCCGACAGCCCCGGCGCGACGTTGCCGGCCACCAGGACCGCATCGAAGTCGGGCGGCGGATCCGGCAGTGCGTAGCGGGGATCCAGGTCCAGCCGCAGGTCGGACAGGACCCAGAACGCGCGGCGCGCCCGCCGGCGGTCGTCCGATTGGGCTTGGGCGGACGCGAGGACATCGGCGAGCAGGCCCGGCGCGAGCCACCGCCGTCCCGCGCCCGACGGGTGCGGGATGCCGGGCCTGGGAAGGTCAAGCCGAAGGTTCATTGCGACCTCCCGGCCAGGGTCCGGTCGCGGACGCGCAGGATCGCCTCCACGGCGCGGCGCAACCGACGCACGGAGCCTCCGCGCCACCGCAGGCGCACGGCCGCCCGCTCGATGCCGTCCAGGGGCCCGTGGAACCTCGGATCGAGCCCCGACTCGCGCGCGATCCCGGCAATGACGCCGGGCAGGAGCGCGTCGAGGTGCTCGGCCCCGGGCTCGGGAAAGCGGACGATCCGCATGCGGTCCAGCAACGCGCCGGGCAGCACGGCGGGCTGGTTGGCCGTGCAGATCACGCTCGCCCACGAGATGTCGAGCTCGACCTGCAGGCTGGGATCCGGGAAGCGGGCGGCGTTCTCCGGATCGAGTGCCTGGAGCATCGAATCCCAAAGCCTCCCATGGTCCGTGCGGGTCGCCGCCTTGTCGACCTCGTCCACCATCACGATCGGGTTGGCCTGCCGGTGGCGGGCGATCGCCATGAACGGCCGGCACGGCTCGGACGAGTACCACCGCCGCTCGGTCCCGCCGAAGGCGCCGCCGGCGTCGTTGGAGCCATCGACCCTGTACACGCCGACGCCGAGCGCATCGCCGAGCCGGCGCACGAAACGGGACTTCCCGGCCCCGGGCGGACCCACGATGATCAGAGGCTCCGAGTGGATGTGCGGCCGTATGGAGAACGCTCCCAGGACCGCGTCGACCGGGCCGGCCGCGTAGGGGAACTCGGCGGTCAGGACCCGGCGGGCCTCAGCCATGTCCGGGGTGGGGACGAGCGGCAGCGGCTTCCCGATCGCGTGCTCGTAGCCTCGGGCGAGGTCCTTGCCCTTGCCTGGTCCCGTCGCCGGGAGAGCCGGGCACACGAGGACGTGGCCGGGCGGGGTCGGGGCCGCCTCGGGCTCCGGCTCGGACCCGGGCTGCGGGGCCTCGAGCCGCCGCACGATCGCGCGCAGGTCCTCGATCTCGGACCGGACCTCGATTTCGGCCGACCGGCGGGCGTCCCGCGCGGCGGAGAGCGTCAGGGGCTCGGCGACCGACCGCCCGACGGCGATCGCGGCCTGGGCGAGCGTATCCAGGTGCCAGGCCCGCGACGGGCACCCGCCGGCGATGGCCGAAAGGCCGACGGCGAGCAGGCGGGCGTCGCGGCGCAGGTCGGCGAACGCGGCGTCGATGGCCGTGCGCCACGCGCACCCTGCGGCGTCCTCGATATCGGGTCGCGGTGCGGGAAGCCCGAACGCGTCGAGATCGGGCCAGGGCGGTCGCATGAATCCGTCGCCCGGCGAAGCATCGGCCGATGCGAGCCCGAGCTGGTGGAGCCATTCCCAGGCCTCCGGCATCCGGTCGAGATACGGCCATGTCGCGGCGGAGGCGCGCCCGGCGAGCGGCGCGAGGCGTCCGTAGGCCCCGAGCAGGACGAGGGCGTCCGCGATCTCGCGAAGGGTGTCGTCGTCCCGGGCGGAGGCCGCCCGGTCGAGGGCGGCCAGGCCGCCGCCCGCCGGGTCGTCGTTCGCCGCCGGCCGTTCGGACACGCCGTCGCCGAGCCAGGATGTCAGCCCCGCGCAATCCCCGACGTTGTCGCGGATCCAGGCGGCGACGAGGGGCCCGAGGCCCGGCAGCGCCGCCTCGGCGTCGGCGGCGAGCTGCGCGGGCAGCGCGCCGTTCGCGGCGTCGGGATCCAGGGCGGCGCGCAGCGCGCGCGGCAGCTGACGCAGGACGATCGCCCGCGCGATCGCAGGGGACACGGCATCCATGGTGATCCTCCATCGGGGGGCGGATTCGGGTTCCGGGTGCCGTTCAGGCGGTCGGGTCGATGACGAGCCCCGGATCGAAGCGCGGGTTCTCGCAGCCGTAGCCCCTGGGATTGCAGACGATGCGCGTGCGGCCGACGCGATGGTCGCGGCTCGCGTGGACGTGCCCGTGCACCCACAACTCGGCCCCGAGCCGCGTGATCAGGCCGTCGAGGCGCGAGCCGAACGCGGGATTGAGCGGCTTGTCCGCGAAGGCCGGGTCGAGCGAGGCGGCGCTGGGGGCATGATGGGTGACGACGACGCGCGCCCGCGCGCCTGTCCAGGCCCGCTCGTGGGCGAGCGCCTCCAGCCGGATGCGGCTCGCGCGGTGGATCGCGGCGGCGTCCCCGGGGAGAAAGGGCTCGCGCCCAGGCTTGCGCGCCCGATCGATCAGGCGGTGGTCGGCGAGCATCCGTCGGGCATCGGCCATGGACGCGGCCTCGCGCTCGTCGCCATCGAGCCTGTAGTCGGTCCAGAGGGTGCATCCGGCGAAGGCGACGTCGCCGACCCACGTGACCTCGTCCTCCAGGAAGTCGATGCCGAGGCCGGCTGCCGCCGCCCGGCCGCGGGCCAGCCCGTCAGGGTGGCATTCGCCATAGAACTCATGGTTGCCGGCGACGAACACCACCCGCATGTGCGGGCGGATGAACTCGGCCAGCCAGGCGAGCGAGGCCCCGACGCCCTCGCCGACGTCGCCCGCCACCACGGCGACGTCGGCCTCGGGGACGACCGGCGGCGTCCGGAGGACGGCGAACCCGCGGTGGAGGTCGGAGAGGATCCAGAGGCGCATGCGCACGTCTCCTGCCGTCGGTGCCGTGCACCGACGTCGGCTCGATGGGGGGGCGGAAGGTCTGGGGCCGGCGGCCGGGGGAGCTACTGCAGGGCGGCCGGAGGGGCGCCGGCGGGCGGGCGCGAAACGGGCCACCGCGAAAGCGTGCGGGCCCACGTTCGGCGGTCCGTCAGGAACGCCTCGCTCGTCCGCACGCCGTGGATCTCGGCGAAGTTCGGGTGTCCGGAGACCCGACCGCTAAGAACCATCGTCGCGATGAGGTCGCATCCCCAGCCGTCGAGCACCGGCACGGCGGCGAGATCGGTGGCGGAGGGACCGAGCCCCGCCGCGACGGCCTCCGTCGTCTGCAAGGTCGCGCGACCGGTTCGGGAGCGACCGGGTATCCGCGGAGGCGGCGATCCTCGGGGCCTCGTCGGGGGCGTCGGCGACCAGCGGCCGCCAGATGCGCAGCGCGCGGCCGGCCGGCGCGGTGCGGACGAGCGGCGAAGCCCCGCCCCGCCCCGGCGGC
>NZ_MLCA01000013.1:0-58285 GCF_036441375.1 Methylobacterium oryzae | reverse complement strand
GAGGCCCGCCGCCCGCAGGACCTCCGCGGCCTCCCGGGGGGAGCGGCGGGCGAGGGCCAGGGCGAGCCGCAGGGGCACCTGCGCGCCGAAGCTCGCCGCCGCCACGGCGAGGGCCGTCGCGGCGCCGTGGTGCTTGCCGGCGTAGAGGATCTGGCTGCGCAGGAAGTAGAACAGCCGCCGGGCCCGCACCTGCCGGGTCGTGCCCTGGCCGACGTGGCGGGCGACCGCCCCGGCCACGTGCCGCACCGCGAAGCCCGCCGCCCGGGCCCGGGCGCAGAGGTCGGCATCCTCCCAGTAGACGAAGAAGCGCGGGTCGAACCCGCCGAGCGCCCGGAACAGGTCGCGGCGGATCATCAGGAAGGCGCCCATCACTTGGTCGACGGCACGGTCCTCCGCGTGGTCCCATTCGAGCAGGAAGTGCGGCCGCACGAGGCCGAGGCGGTCCAGCGCCAGGGCGCGGCCGAGGAGGCCCAGCGCCGAGGGCGCCCGGGCGCAGGAGCGCGCGGTCCGCCCGTCCGGGTCGACGAGCCGCGCGCCGACGATCCCGGTCCGCGGATCGGCCGTCAGGGCGGCCAGAGCCACGCCGAGCGCGTCGGGCGCGACCTGCGTGTCCGGGTTCAGGAACAGGATCGCGGGGGCGTCGCCGGCGGCGGCGCCCTGGTCGCAGGCCCGGCCGAAGCCGAGATTCGCGGTGTTCTGGATCAGCCGCAGCGGGCGGGGCAGGGCGGGCAGGGTCTCGATGGAGCCGTCCGTCGAGGCGTTGTCCACGACGGTGACCTGCACGGCCGCGGCGTCCTCGGCGGCCGCGAGGCTCGCGAGGCAGGCGCGCAGCAATTCGCCACCGTTCCAGTTGACGATCACCACGTCGAGGGCAGGGCGGTCGGTCACGGCAGGTCCCGGGGCAGAGCTCGCGTCCGATCTCTCGGCGCAACTTCGGGCAGGCCCCGGGGCGGCCCGAGGCGCCCGAGGGCGCCGTCGCGGGCGGCTGCGAGGAGCCTGAGCAGCACGGCGGGCCGGAAGCCCGAATCCGCCCAGTACAGCCCGGCCTGGAGCGGCAGGTAGGCGGCCTGGGCGAGCTTCCAGCGCAGCGGCACGTGCGGCAGCCGCCACGCGTAGACCGCGTTGCGCAGGTAGGTCCCCATGCGGAACAGGGGCTGGCGCGGCATCGTGATCCCGAAGGCCCGGATCGTCCCGCCGCCGACGCGGTGCGGGATCGCGACGGCGCGGGCCAGGTAGCAGCCGTAGCCGAGGCTCCAGGCGCGGAAACACCACTCGAGCTCGACCCCGTCGATGAAGAAGTCGCCGCGGAACGGCCCGACCCGCGCGAAGGCGTCGAGATCGATGAGCGAGCCCGAGGTCGCCAGGAACTGCACCGGGGCGAGGCCGTCCCGTTCCGGCGCGCCGGGGCGGGGCGGGTAAGCGGGCGCCTTGTGGCCCTGGGCCGGTCCCGGGGCCGGGCCGACCACCGCCGCCGGGATCCCGGCCTCCCGCAGCCGGTCCCGCGCCGCCAGCAGCGCGGCGGCGAGATCCGCGGGCGGCTCGGCGTCCTGGTCGAGGAGGAGGAGGGTCCCGGCCCCCGCGGCGCGGGCGGCCGCCGCGATCCGGTTGAGCGCCTCGGCGATGCCGAGATTCGTGCCCGCCGACAGCAGGGTCACGCCGGCCCGGGCGAGTTGGTCGGCCGTCCCGGCCGGAAGGCCGCCATTGTCGAAGGCGATCACCGCGGCGAAGCCGGCCGAGGCCAGGGTGCGGACGCGCTCCACCTGGTCCGGCCGCGGCCGGAACAGGGTGATGCCGAGAACGAGGCGGCCGGGTCGCGTGTCCGGCACCGGCCGCGTCCCGGTGACGTTCGCGGTGACGGGCGCGAGAGGGTCGCGACCCGTCACGCCCGCTCCACCGCGGCGGTCGCCGCCTCCAGCGCGGCCGTGACCGCGGCGGCCTGCTCGGCGCTGAGCGGGCCGCGGGCGAGCCGCATCTGCAGGGCGAGCTTCAGGCCCTCCTTGGCGCGCACGACCGAGGGCGGTGGCCCCTCACCCCGGGCGGCCTCGGCCTCCGCCATCCGGGCCAGGATCGCCTCGAGAGTCGGGCGGTTGCCGTCCAGGAAGGCCTGCCCCTCCGGCGTGATCGCGTGCAGCCGCTTGGTGCCCTCCCCGGGGGTCACCGTGACGTGGCCGAGTTCCTCCAAGAGAGTGAGCGTCGGGTAGACGGTTCCGGGACTCGGGCTGTAGGCGCCGCCGACCCGCTCCTCGATCGCCTTGATGATCTCGTAGCCGTGGCGCGGCTTCTCGGCGATCAGGTGGAGGATGACGAGGCGCAGGTCGCCATGGGCGAAGAAGCGCGCGAGGTCGCCGCGGCCGCCGCGGCCGAACATCCGGCGCTCGCCGGGCCCCCGGCCCGGGTGGCCGTGCGGACCGTGCCGCCCGTGGGGATCGCCGCCCATCGGGCCCCGATGGGCGCGGACGCGGAAGGCATCGAAGGGATCGGCGCGGAGGAAGTCCGAGAAACGGCGATGCATGAATGCGACTCGCTTTCGATATGTCTGAAATTCAGATATATCGAAATACGGTCGCCAGCAAGGCTCCCGCTCCCCTCGCGAGCCACGGTCCCCGTTACGGGCGGCACCGGCACCCCACGGTTTACGGAGTCGGCCGGTTCCGTTAGTGCGACTTGTGTCCGACAGGACGATCCTCCCGCGCCGCCTCGCGCCTCCGACGCTGCCCGCCAGCTGCCGCCCATGACCCGATCAGAGCCCCGCGCCTCGACCGCGCCCGCCCGGCGGGCGGCCGATGGATCCCGCGCCCCGTGACGGCCCGCGGCGAACGCCCCTCCGCAGAGGCCTGAGATGCGCCGCGGCTCCGACGGGACCGGCCGGATCTCGGCCCTGACGCGGATGCGACGCCGCCTCGGCCGGCTGCGCGACCCGCTGGCCAGGCCGGCGGCGCTGCACCGCCGCTTGGCGGGTGCGGCGACCGGCGCGGATCTCGAGGCGCGCCTGGTCGCCGTGCTGACGCCGCACGTCGACGCGGCGTTCTACGCGAGCTGGTACGGGATCACGGCCGACCCGGTGCGCGACTACCTCGTCCACGGCTGGCGCGCGGGCCGCGACCCGCGCCCCGACTTCGACTCCGCCGCCTACCTCGCCCGGCATCCCCACCTCGCCCGCGCCGGCATCAACCCGCTCCTGCACGCCCTCGCCCGCCGCCGCGCCGGGCGTGGCCGGGCCGGCGGTGAGGGAGAGGCGGCCGCCCTGCCGAAACCCGACACGGCCGAGGCCCAGCGCCTCGCCCGCCGCCTCGTCGACGGCGCCTTCTACCTTGCCGGCAACCCCGACCTCGCCGCCGCCGGCGTCGACCCGGTCGACCACTACATGGCCTCGGGCTGGCGCGAGGGCCGCGAGCCGGCGCCGCAATTCGACACCCTGACCTACTGCCTCACCCGCGGGATCACCTTCGCCACCCAGAACCCGCTGGTGCACTACGTCCTCCACGGCGGCCCGGCCCGGCCCGACCCGGAGGCGGCGCTGGCCCTGCGGATCGAGACGCTCGCCCCCTACTTCGACGCCGCCCATTACCGGCAGCGCCTGCCCGAGCCGCAGGCCGAGGCCCTGGCCGGCGCCGCGGACGCCGAGTTGCTGCGCCACTACGTGGCGGAGGGCTGGCGGGCGCGGATCGGCCCGCGGCCGGACTTCGACCCGGCCGGCTACGTGCAGGCGCGGGCCGGCAGCCGGGCGGTCGCGGACGACCCGTTCTTCCGCACCGTGGCCGAGGCGCGGCTGACGGGGGCCGAGCCGTTCGCCGAGCCGCACCGGCTGAACCTGCCGGCGGTGGAGGCGGACTGGTACCGGGCGACCTACCCGGACGTGGGCGGGCGCGAGCCGTTCCTGCACTTCGCCGAGGCGGGCTGGCGGGAGCTGCGCGATCCCGGGCCGGGGCGCTCGACGCTGGCGGCGCTGCTGCGGGTCTGCGGGCTGCGGCCGGCGCGGGCGCCGGTGGAGGACACGGCCTGGCTCGGGGCGATCGGGCGGGAGCCCCCCGACCGGGACGCGCTCCTGGACCTGCAGGCGCGGCTGGTGGCGGGGCATTTCGACCACGGCTTCTACCGGGCGCGCTACGGGCTGTCGGAGGCGGAGGACGCGGTGCGCGACTACTGCGACACCGGCTGGAAGAAGGGCCGCAACCCCAGGCCCGACTTCGACGGGCAGGCCTACGCCGACGCGCATCCCGGGATGCGCGAGACCGGGCTGGCGCCCCTCGTGCACCTCCTCGCCACGGCGCTGATGCACGGGACCGACATATCGCCCGGCGCCTTCCAGCCCCGCTACGGCACGCCGGATTCGCGGGAGGCGGCGCTGGCCGACGAGGCCCGGGCGATCGCGCCGTTCTTCGATGCCGCCTTCTACGCCAAGCGCAACCCCGACGCCGCCGACGCCCCCGGCGGCCCGCTCGCCCACTTCGTCGCCTACGGCCAGCATGAGGGGCGCGATCCGAGCGGAACCTTCTCCATCGCGTTCTACAGGGAGACCTACGGCCATCTCCTGGGTCCCGGGGAGTCGCCGTTCCTGCACTACGTGCGCACCGGCCGGGCCGCCGGGCTGATGGGCTGCCCCGAGGATCTCGGCACCTACCCGCCCATGGAAGCCCCCGCGTCCCACGACTGGGACCGCCTGCCCCGGGCCCTGCCCATCGATCAGGCCCGCGTCGTCGTCATCGTCCCCGTCTACAAGGGCCGCGGCGAGACCCTGCGCGCCATCCACGCCTGCCTGTCGGCACCCCAGGCCACCCCCTTCACCCTGCTCGCCGTCAACGACCGCTCCCCCGACCCGGAACTCGCCGCAGACCTCGCCGCCCTCGCCGGCCGCGGCCTGTTCCACCTCGTCGAGAACGAGCACAACCTCGGCTTCGTCCGCTCGGTCAACCGCGCCCTCGGCCTGCGCCAGGGCCGCGCCGTCGTCCTGCTCAACTCCGACGCCCAGGTCTTCGGCGACTGGCTCGACCGCCTCGTCGCCCACGCCGAACCGCAGACAGACCCTCAGGCCGGGTCCGGCGGGGAGGCAGGGGCAGGGATGGGCGCGGGGCTGCCCGTGGGCAGCGTCACGCCCCTGTCCAACAACGCCACGATCTGCTCCTACCCGCGCTTCAACGCCAACAACACCATGCCGCTGGAGATCGCCCGGCCCGAGCTCGACCGCCTCGCCGCGCAGGTCAATTGCGGCCGCGCCGTGCCCGTGCCCACCGGCGTCGGCTTCTGCATGTACATGACCGCGCAGGCCCTCGACGCGGTCGGCGTCCTCGACGCCGAGGCCTTCGGCAAGGGCTACGGCGAGGAGAACGACTGGTGCCTGCGCGCCATCAAGGCCGGCTTCGTCAACCTGCTCGCCGAGGACGTGTTCGTCCACCATGCCGGCCAGATCTCGTTCGGGCTCGACGCGGGCGGCGAGTACGACCAGGGCCAGGCGGCGCTGCTCGCCAAGCACCCCGACTACCCGGCCCGGGTCGGGCAGTTCGTCCAGGCCGATCCCGGCCGGCGCGGGCGGGCGCGGCTCGACCGGGCGCGGCTGGCCCGCCACTTCGCCGGCCGGGCGCTGCTCTACGTGACGCACAGCTGGGGCGGGGGCATCCAGCGGCACATCGACGACATGGTCGCCCAGGCCCGGGCCGAGGGCCTGAGCGTGGTGCTGCTGCAGATCGACCGGACCCGCAACCTCGAGGTCCACGTCGCCTACCGCGGCCCCGAGTTCCTGTACCTGCCCAACCTCGACAGCCTGTACCTGCCGCGGGACGCGGCGGAGCTCGCGGACTTCGTCGGGCAGCTGGNGACCGGGCGCGGCTGGCCCGCCACTTCTCGGGGCGGGCGCTGCTGTACGTGACGCACAGCTGGGGCGGGGGCATCCAGCGGCACATCGACGACATGGTCGCCCAGGCCCGGGCCGAGGGCCTGAGCGTGGTGCTGCTGCAGATCGACCGGACCCGCAACCTCGAGGTCCACGTCGCCTACCGCGGCCCCGAGTTCCTGTACCTGCCCAACCTCGACAGCCTGTACCTGCCGCGGGACGCGGCCGAGCTCGCGGACTTCGTCGGACAGCTGGCGCCGGTGCTGATCCACGTGCACTCGCTGGCGGGGCTGCGCTGGGGCGCGGCGCGGGCGCTGATGGCGGTGGTGGCGGGGTCGGGGCGTCCCTACGCGTGGACGCTGCACGACTACTCGCCGGTGTGCCACCGCAACCACCTGGTGCAGCCGGACGGGCGCTACTGCGGCCTGGCGCCGGTCGCCGAGTGCCGGTCGTGCCTGGCGGTGGACGCGGAGGGGTTCGAGGAGCCGGATCCGGGCGAGCGGCGGGCGGCGTTCGGGGCGTTCCTGGCGGGCGCCGCGCGGGTGTTCGCGCCGTCCTCCGACACGGCGGGCCGGATCCGGGCGGTCTACCCGGACCTCGCCGTCACGGTGCGGCCGCACGTCGAGCCGGAGCGGTCGGTGCGCTCGACCGCCCTACAGCGGCCCGGCCGCGTTCGCCGCGTCGCCGTGCTCGGCGCGATCAGCCTCCCCGAAGGCGGCCTGCTGCTGCAGGCGCTGGCCACCGACGCGCAGGACCGGGACCTGCCGCTGCACTTCACGATCGTCGGCCACTCGGACCCTGCCCTAACGGGCGGCCTGGAGCGCGCCGGCGTCATTGAGACGGGGCGCTACTCCACAGACGATCCGACCCTCGACCGGGTCGCCCGGGCGGCCCTCCAGATCGCCGAGACCGGCCATCACTGGGAGGGCGACGAGGTGCTCGATCTTATCACCCAGGTCTCGGCCGACCTGATCCTGCTGCCGTCGATTTGGCCCGAGACCTACGCGTACGCGCTGACCCTGGCGCTGCGTACCGGTCTGTCGGTGGCGGCCTTCGACCTAGGAACGCCGGCCGAACAGCTGCGCAACGCGCCGAACGGTCACCTCCTCCCGTACGCACTCGCCACCGATCCGGCCGCCTGCAACGACCGCCTGCTGGACATCGAAATCGCGAACTCCGGCCGGAGCTCGGCGACAATTCAGGACGGCGCCTACACCGATCAGATTGGCGTCTATTACAGCTTGGAAATTGGAGCTGCCTTAGGCGTGCGCAAAGTATGAACAAATTAGCAATTTTGGTCGAGGCATGTGGTGCAACGCCGAAGCCAAGGCGACGTCCGCGATCTCGAAACTGAACTCACTGGAGGGACCGGTCAAGTTTTATCTGCATGTACTGTATGCGTTGATGCTGTGCGACATGCGCACGCGCTTCGGAGCGGCTCGGCCAAACGTTTTAACCAACCGTACCCCTGCTACATGTACTTGGCTGCCAAAAGCAGACGACATCATCGCCCCGGTGGCCTTCTTGGACGAGAGATCTCACCTTTTCCATTCCGGGTCACACGCGTGCTCACCTACCGTGGCTCCAGCTTCACGGCAAATGCCTTTGAGGCGGCTTGCCAGCCACACAAGTGAAGCTTGCCAAGATACGCCCCACCGGCCGCGCAACGGTGGCACGGCCGAGCACTGCTACGATCGCGTGCGACGGGACGAGCAGCGAATCACGCTCTGCAGTCACGGCACCCTCAAGACCAAGCCCTGCGGCTTCAACGCGGCCAATAATGGCCCTTGGCCTCATGGTACTGCGCCTACGTCTGGGAACCGATCCCGCGCCAGCCAACCCAATCTCAATGCGCCCATTCTCATCGCGCGCTCCTCGCATCGTCGCGGACGCCGAGGAGGTCTCACATTCAGACGGTGGAGTAGACCGCGGAGGTCACCTCGCGCCGCTTCCTCTTGTCGCCATTAACCACCCGGTCTAAGACTGGGGTCATATGAGCTGAGCACCTACATCTTAACGACAAGCTGGTGCTTTTCCAGGCCAAGTTTAAGATCTAAACTGGGAAACTCTGCATGGCAGCGCGCAACAACCATCTTTTCAGAGCAGCTTATATATTTGTTTTGAGCATGCCAGGCAGAATTCCATGGCTCTACCCAAAATGGTTCTAGTGCTTTAGTGTTATCTAGGTCGTCTACTCGATGTCAACGCAGAAAAATTTCAAAACATAAACAGCTCGCCGTCATGGAGATAGCGCGACGGGTCAAGCCTATGACATTTTGACTGATATTTTCAAACAATAACAAACGCAGATTGTCAATACAAATCAGACCACCCCTTCTATATATATACCCCTGGACAGGCCAGTTAAAACAATGAAGCAAGCTACTATAGAAAAAGACTCGAGGTCGCGAATTAAAATTCTTGTAGATGGCCCGATAGCAGGAACTTACAGCTTAGCACTAGTCAACAGAAAATTCGCTGTTGCTCTAAGCAATTTCGGTTTCGATGTGTTCGTCACTCAACGAGAAGGTCCAGATCCCACTACGGATCAATTCTTTCTACAAGAGCCGAGGCTGAAGGAAAAATACATACCGTATAGTGAAATATTGTTGCACGAATTTGACGTGCATACGAAAAACGACTGGCCGATGGCTGAGGCTCCACGCTGCGCACCGATATTGACAGCCCACTGCTACGCTTGGGAGGAGAGCCTCTTCCCTACAGCAGTGATTGCTCAATTAAATAAATTCGACGCCATATTCTGTACATCTCGGTATACTATCGAAGCACTGAGTTCCAGCGGCTACACCGGAACAACGTATTATATGGGCAACGGCGTTGATCATATTGAGAACATGGATTTAGCTTCCGAACCCAACGTTAGCGCGGAACGCGGCGAATTAGTAAGTTTTATTCACGTTTCATCCGGCTTGCCGCGGAAAGGCATGAAAGCAGGACTCCAAGCTTTCATCGAGGAATTTCGTGATCATGACGATGTTCGGCTAATATTGAAAACACACTACAATCCACACAACGAATTATACGAGCTATTTTCCTCACTAGACGCCGCCACGAAAAAGAAAATCGTTTTCGATGAGTCCTATCTCAGCTCCGCCGAAGTTCAAAAATTGATAATGGCGGCCGATTGCTGCTTTTTGCCTAGCAAAGGAGAGGGATTTAACCTACCCGCCGCCGAAGCGATGCTACTTGGAACTTTAGTCTGCGCAACTGACGCAGGCGGCAATCGCGAATTTTGCACTTCAGACACTTGCGTACTTATTCCCACAAAGTTTTCCCGCTCCTCCTCAGTGATTTCTTCCGGAAAAGCTGCTTGGCTTGAGGCAACTCACGAAGATCTACGAGCCGGACTTCGCAGAGCTTATGAGCTTTGCAAAGCTAGAGACAAAACGCTACAGCAGCGAGCCTACACTCAAGTGAAGTCCTACACATGGCAGCGGGCGGCGGATCATTATTGCAAAGGACTTAAGCAACTAGACTCGATCAAGGAGGCTCGTTGCGAGCCGATAGCAGACAGGCGAATTGTATTAATTAGCACTTTCAATCAGCAGTGTGGAATCGCGACCTTCTCTGGAAATCTTGTTAAATATCTGTCAGCCGACTCTTCATTGGACGTTGTAATTTATTCCGAGGAAGTATCAAGCGAAAAAATTATTCGAAATGATAGCATCAAGGTAAAGCGCAACTGGAACCGATCGAGACAAGGCGTCAATAAGCTATTGCAGCAGGTCCATGGAAGCGAAATCGGGTCTCTTTTTATAATCCAACATCATCCCGGGATTATCGGCTGGGAAGATCTCGCTCATCTTTGCAACGAGATCCTAAGCTTCGCATCAGGTTTGATTGTTGAACTACACTCCACCGATGGTGACGCGGCACAAATCAAAAGATTTGTAAAAACCGTCGGCGGACGCGCCCACCTTATCGTTCACAATAGCATTGATTATATGAAATTAATAGAAGGCCTTCGCGAGGCTAGCTTTGTATACCTATTTCCGCACCCATCGCATCAGGTGAAACAAGAAGCAATCTTGCCCAGCGGATCATACAACATATTCACTTTCGGCCTATGCAGCCGTCACAAAAATTTCGAGCACTTGCTCTATGCCGTTTACGAGTTAAAACACAGGGGCCTCCCTGTCGGCCTTAAGGTGCTGACCTCGGTAGATCCAAAAAATCGCGCGAGCATCGATTATAGCCATTTCCTCTATCAACTGAGAGATGCGTTGGGCCTGAGAAAAGAAGTAGATCTTAGTTTTGATTTCCTCCCAATTGAGGAAGTTTTCGCGATTGCTCGTTCATCGAATGTTGCGGTCTTTTGCTACGCTGATGTTAATGAGGGTGCTAGCGGCGCAATAAGGGTCCCATTAAGCTGTGGGGTGCCAACTATAACTTCGTTTTCCTCCATCTTTGCAGATCTTTCCGGCATATGTACTCAGATTGATACCAGCGACAGAATTTCAACTGCAAACACAATCCAAGAACTTGTTACCAACTTCAATAAAGCAGCTCGGCTTGTCGAGTTACAGAATGACTACATATCGTTTTCATCATGGATCCAACATGTCATTAGGCTGACGAAATTATTTTCTATAGAAAGTCGTTCTTTTGAAATTACCCGAGGTCAGCATGTATAGTTCCAACTCTTCAGCGAAAGGGGCAACTATTGACAATGCCAGGTCCACAGGCGTCCGATCCACTTCGTTATCTCAGTTCTCTGACGTAGCTTCCTGTAAAATCTGGGCTTGTGAGCATATCTTCGATGCTTCAGCCATGCCCTGGTTCGAAAGAGCAATATCTCGCAATGGAATACTGTTTCCGATGATGTTTTTCAAAATGCTTGAACGTTGCTGGCCGGGGAGCGTGTTTCTTGGAAAGGGCAGAATTGCAATTAGCGACAATATCATAAGTCGGGGCTATCTCAATTGTGTGTCTGACGAGATATTTACAGATGCGCTGTATAGTTTATTGTTGGGCCGGGCCCCCGATGATGCAGGTCGTCAATATTACGACTCGCAGCTGCGAAGCGGAGTATCTCGCGATGAGTTAATAGACCACGTTCTCGCGTCGGACGAGTTTAAGGAGTCTGGGCGAAGCACTAAATTAGCAAGCGTTGCAGAAAGCGATTTTATTCACGTCAGAAAACTCATCCAGGACGACCTCATATTGTATCGCTCCCTCGGTCGAGCAGACTATTTCCAGCCGAGACCGAGTATTTCCGTCGGCGGGATTTCTCACAACATTGCTAGTTATCTGATCTATCAAGCGGAGCCGCGCAATAAACCAATCCTTGCAATGGGCATGAATCTAGTCGGACACTGGGATCAAGATGGACACTTCGTATGCGGAACCGATTGGATCGTGTTCGGCCCGAAAATTAATTTGCGAAGTGGTATTTATGAAATAAGATTAGATATCGAAGCGCCAGGCGATTTTCGGTTCCACTTTGATGCATGCCACAGCGAAGGGCATGAAGTTGTATTTTATAGCACTCACAAGGGAGACTCAAAAGTTACATTTTGTATCCCGATCCGACACGACATTCCAGATTTTGAGGTGCGGCTCCTCAATTTGACCGCGCTATCCACAAAGCTAAAGATCAACGAGATTTCTATCAGGCTTACAAATGAGAGCGAATAACAGAGTTCATGTGATGTGGCGCTTGCTAGTTTCGCTATATATGAAGGCAATCGTCGGGATAGTTTTACCGTTACGATCAACGTTCGCGAGCAAAGCCACGTCCTGTTGATCCGAGGGAAATTTCAGGCTTAATTTATACGCGATCGGGATAATCGAAAGCGCTTACGCCGGAACCACGTTGAGACCCTGATAGCAGTGATACCATTTGAGGCGCGTAGCTTGGAGTTCTTCGCTCAAGCAGCGCCTATACCAATTATGCTTCGATCCATTTTGCGCTCCGGCGGGTTAGAGAAACAGGAATTCAGACCTATTGCCGAGGCGTTGCAATGTGTGTGATACGCTGTCCCCGGGAGGGGTTCGCTCTCTCTGGCGATTATATTTTGGTGTTTGGGTCGCTTGACTCGAAAGATGCAAGCCAAATGCTGATCAGTTCAATCTTAGTGAGCGCTGAGTCTGTGTAACAATGCTATCGCTAGACGACCCAGCATATGGATCTATCCTAAATATTAGTCGACAGGCTGCCATTCTCGAAATTTCAATGAATGGGTCCTGCGCCGTACCTCTTGAAGTACTAGATCCGGATCACATTGATCTTGTTGCTTGGTGTTTCGCGGGATTTTCCGGGCGAAAGATTGTGGATCCGAGCTGCTTTCTCATCTTGGGCGCTCGAGATGAAGTGGCTTTATCGAATCTATCATCGATCTTGATTCGCACACACTTTGGTGACCGGCGCACCAGTTTGGCATCGCGATCGACGCCCCTATCAGCCGCTGAGAGCTCTTTGATTGCAAATGCTTTTATCTCCTCTCTGTGGCCATTGGGCCACCTATATTTCAATTCTTTAGCACCGATCTTGAGCGTAGGTTTGGACGCGATTTTGGTCAACGGTGCACCAAGTAGCCTGAGCATCACGCGCGGCGACGCAACAGTCACTTGGTTGGTGGATGGGATTGACTTCATTCCGGATTGCGCGATTGTTCGATCAAAAGTGGGTTACGCGTGCAGGCCTATTACATCCGTTCTGTTCCAATCTCCTCACAGAGCTGCCATAACACTTATAGCCGACGGTCTATTCGACACGCATTCATTTAGTCGAGCCATCCTAAGTGGGCATGGCCGATACGTGGCAACTTGCGTCGTTTGAGCGGCATAATCGCATGACGACTCTTGATAGGCCCACCGTTCTGGTAGTGACACCGATGCCTGCGGCGCCAGTAAGCGCTGGCAATCGACGACGGCTTTTGGCGTTGTGCGAAGTCCTTCAGCGGAGCGGTTTTGCAATCGATTTTGCTTACCTTCAACACGAGGATCAGATCTATCGCCGCTTTGGAAATCATCCGCCGACGGATGCGGCCGGGATGGACGCTATCTTCGACCGTGTTTTCTATATTCCCGCAGCAGCGCAGATTCCGCTGAAGACTTGGGCGGGCGGCTTCACGATCGACGCTTGGTGCCCGCCCGAACTCGACGAGTTCGTGGCCTGGTATTTCAAGAGAAACCCCGACACGTGCGCGATAGTCGTCAATTACGTGTTTCTGTCGCGGTGCCTCGACGCCGTTCCGGATGGCGTGCTGCGTGTCATCGACACGCATGATCGGTTCGCCGACAGACATCTCCAGTACCGGCCTTTCCGCGCCGAGCCGAATTTCTTCTTTACGGACCGCGCGTCGGAAGCCGTCGGCCTGTCACGTGCGGACATGATCCTCGCGATTCAATCGGCGGAGGCGGACTATTTCCGCGGCCTCGTCGATCGCGACGTGTACCTGCTTCCGCCCGTCTTCGCCGAGCGTGCGAAGTTTCGCGCACCCCGCCGGCTGACTCGGTTTGGCTTCATCGGCCACGGGAACGATCCGAATCTGTTCTCGATCAGCAGATTTGCCCATGGCTGGGCGGCGTCCTGGAAGCCAAACCTGCCCGTTCTCGTTATCGCCGGGGAAATCTGCGGGAGCCTGAACGGGCTGGACCTACCCGGCGTCGAGCTGGCGGGATATGTCGACGCTGTCGAAACCTTCTACGCGGGCGTCGACGCGGTGGTCGCGCCGATGCTGATGGGAAGCGGTCTCAAAATGAAGGTCGCCGAAGCGCTGTCGCTGGGTCGGCCGGTGATCGGCACACGAATCGCGTTCGAGGGGTTCGACACCGATTATCCCGCTCACCGATTGGACGGCGTTGCGGACACCGTCGCGGCGATCAGACGCCTGCACGACGATCCGGACGGCCTCGCGACACTGACCGCGGCCTGCGCGGAGCTGCTCGCGCGCTACAACGCCAAGGCCACGGCCTGTGAGGTCGCGTGGCTGAACGCGATTCCGCGCCGGTCCGCGCGACGCGTCGCTCCTTCAGCTGCGCGCGCGCCGGACGTGTCGACCACTGTCGGAGCGGGGATCATTGTGCGGGAGGAACGCTCCCTGCGCTCCTTGCCAACCGCGGACGAGGACGGCGGAGTCCTCGTGGCGACCGAGAATCCCTCGCCCGCGACCGCCCGTGAAGCGGGCTACCCGTCGGAGCGGCGGCGCTGGTTCGTGAGCCCGGAGCTGGACGGAAGCCTGCAATCTGCGGGCCCGGCCCCGGCCCTTCACGGAGGTCCGGTCAGCCTATCCCCGGAATGGATCCACCGCCGTTCTCTTCCGCAGCCGGCCCGGGAGGCGATCGCCGGGTCACTCGGCGATGCCCAGGCCGACTGGACGGCGGACGGTTGCCTGATCGGGTACGAGGCCGACGGGCTGACGGTGGTAACCTGCGTCCCGAGTTTCCTCGTCGGGAGGTCGCGGGCGACCGCGGCCTTCCTCATCGGGGACGGCGAAAGGGCACGGGAGTTGCGGCTGACCAGCACCGCAGCGTTGGCGCGCTCTCCCGGCCTCGCCTTTGCCGCGACTCGAGGCGCGCTGACACCAGTGCCAGCCAGTCTCACCTTCGAGCTGCTGGAGATCGACGGATCCGCCTCTCCGATCCCTGCAGCGCGCAAGACGCCGTCCGGGCTGAAGGCGGTACTGTTTCTCAGCGATGACCTCATGGGCCTGATCCGCCTTGCTCCGGCGCGCAACACCCACCTCGAAGTCCATTGATGAAAAAAATCGAGGCGGTTGATCCACATTACGGAAGGCTTGCCGCGATCGCGGAGGCGCGCCTCATCGGGAACGCCATCGCGCGCAACGGCCTCCGGATCGCCTTCCCGCCGGTCGCGGTGCCGGACGTCTCGATCGTTATCGTGTCGCTCAATGCCCGCGATTTGCTGACGCTGACGCTCTATCGCCTCGCTACGCAACAGGCTTTCGCGGGCGCGTCGTTCGAAGTGATCGTCGTCGACAACGCCTCCGACGCGGAGACCTTGACCGTCCTCGATCTGCTCGACGGGGCCACGGTGATCCGCAATGCGGAGAATGTCGGTTACGGCCCGGCGTGCAACCAGGGTGCTGGAGCAGCCCGCGGACGCTACCTCCTCTTCCTTAACCCCGACGTGGAACTGATGCCCGGCGCGATCGGCGCCCTGGTGTCTCCATTCTCGGATGCAACCGTCGGCATCGTCGGAGCCCACCTCGTGTTTCCCGGGGGCTATCTGCAGGAGAGCGGCGCGTTCTTCCGCGATGATGCGCAGATCACCCACCCCTATCTCCGTGGGAATACAAATCCGCTTCTGGCAGAAAGCACGTTCCAGCGCGAAGTCGGCTATGTCTCGGGCGCTGTGCTCATGGTCGAGCGCGCACTCTTCGAGGATCTGGGCGGCTTCGACGACCTCTTCGCTCCGGCCTATTTCGAAGACACGGACCTGTGCGTCCGCTGCCACCAAGCCGGGCGACGCGTCATCTACCAGCCGCGGGCGAGCGCGATTCATTTCGAGAACGCCACGACTCCGGTTCGCGCCGACGTCGAAGCGCTGATCGATCGCAACCGGGTCCGCTTCCTCGAGCGGCACCGGTCATGGCTGTTCCCGCATGCGGGACCGCATTTCGGTGATCGCACCCACAATGACTGGGCGCTCAAGGTGCTCTACATCGACGACGGCGTGCCCCATATCGACCTCGGCGCGGGCATGCCGCGGGCGAACTTCATTGTCGCCACCATGGCTCGGCTCGGCTATCAAGTGACCGTGTATCCGGTCTATCGCGCGGATCCAGAGATCGCGCAGCGGTACCGAGATCTGCCCGACACCGTCGAGATCCTGGATGCCGAGGAGGGGATGGGGCTCGCGCGGCTGATCGACGAGCGGCAGGATCACTACGACGTGCTCTGGGTCAGCCGCCCGCACAACATCGATCTGGTCTGCCAGATCTTCCAGAACCGGGACATGGCGCTGCGCGATTTCGCGAGGAGCCGCGTGATCTTTGATTCGGAGGCCCTGTTCTGTCTGCGCGCCTTCCTGGAAGAGACTCTGCAGGATGGGTATGGATTCGGCGCGCGCTTGGCGGCCTCCGCGCGGCGGGAGACCCGCAACTTCGCGCAGGCCGATCATGTCGTCTGCGTCTCGGAGGCGGAGGCGCGCCTGCTGCAGTTCCATGGCGTGCCCAACACCACGGTGCTCGGCCACGCCTTCGCGTCGCAGGCGGAGATCACCGTCGATCTCGATAGCCGCAAGGGCTTCGTCTTCATCGGGTCGCTGGAACACGAGAATTCGCCGAATGTCGACTCACTGATCTGGTTCCTTGAGACCGTCTGGCCGGACGTGCATCGCGCCCTGCCGTGCGTGCCGTTCATCATCATCGGACAGGTCGCCCCAGATCTGCGCGCACGCCTGTCGGCACCCAACGTCACGGTGATGGGCCGGGTCCCGGACCCGACTCCGCTCCTCGACCGGGCGCGCGTCTTCGTCGCCCCCACCCGCTTTGCTGCCGGTATGCCCCACAAGGTCCACGCCGCCGTCGCGCAGGGGCTCCCGTGTCTGGTCACCCCGATCCTCGCGGAACAGCTCGGCTGGCCCGAGGGCTCCGGATACCTGACGCGGGACTGGCGCGACCCAAAAGCCTTCATCGCCGGGCTGATCCGTCTCCATGAGGATGTGGAGACCTGGCGGCGGCTGCAGCGCGCCGGGCTGGCGCAGGTGGCGCAGGATTGCTCACCCTTGGCCTACGCGGAGAAGCTCCGGTCCCTGTGCGAGGCGCCGGTCTTCGCATGAGCCAGCCATCCTTGAAGCGGGCCGCGATCCGGACGCTCTCGCGCGTGGTTCGGCGCGTTGTCATAGGGCGCGTGCCGGGATTGTTCGACACGGCCTACTATCTGAAGCACAATGGCGACGTCGCGGCCTCGGGCATCGATCCTTACCTCCACTACGTCTGGCGCGGCGCCGCCGAGAACCGCGATCCCGCCGAGGACTTCGATACGGCCTTCTTCCGCAACCAGAGCGGCAAGACCCGCCTCGACCCAGTGCGGCACTACCTGCGGTTCGGTTCCACCGCTGGGCTTGATCCGCATCCCGGGTTCAGCAGCACCTCCTACCTGATCCGGTACCCCGACGTGACGGCCTCGGGCGTCAACCCGCTGCTGCATTACCGGACGAATGGTCGGCGCGAGGGCCGGGTGGCCCAGCCATCGGCGGCCAAGACCATGAACATCTTGGCCCTGCGCTCGGTGCCGTCCCGGCACCTGCGCAGTCTGCCGGAGGAGGGACGTCCCTTCTCGATCACGCTGCTGCGCGCGTTCCCGGCCGGTGACACGTTCGAGTCGGTGAAGCGCTACTGCTTCCTTCTCAAGCTGACCCATGACGAGATCGCGCTGCTCGTGAACGCATTCGACACGATGCCCACCAGCGGCCACACCGCGATCACGCTGGAGGTCTCGGCCGACACGGACGCGCGGGGCGAGGCGGAGCCCCATGACGCGCGACCGAAACTCGATACGGTGCTCTTCGCCTTCGAGCACTGCTATGTGGCCGTACAGGGCGACACCCTCCGGATCCGTTACGCCGAACTTCGGCTCTGGGATCTGCGTGAACAGGAGGCCCGGGTCGCGGAGATTTTTCCGGCCGGCGCCGTGGAATTCCGTATCTAATGCGCTCACTACCAAGGATTAGCCGAGCCAAGCTTCCGAGATAATTTCCGTCGCTGCCGTGGCGTGATTATCGCCAATCAAATTTCCGGCTTACGAGCAGAATTGCAGGCTCTACTTGTCGTTCCCGTTGTCCGCCGTGCGGCCGATTCGACAATTTGAGTGGCTTATGGCGGCAATAAAAAATATACAGGCGCAATACTCTAGAGACGATCTCAATAATTCGGGCATTACCTTTCGGAACCGAAGCTTGTCGGTATAGTAAACTTACACATACCTCAAACATAAAGCTTCGCATGCGCATAAACGACATACCCTCAGGACTCCGGGCGTCCGTCATGGGTCGATCAGCGGCACGGCGAGCGCGAGGGGCGGTCTCAACGGCCGGCATACTCCGCCGCGACGAGCCTGCGCAGGCCCGCTTCGAGATCGATGCGCGGCCGCCAGCCGGTCCGGTCGAGGAAGCGCGTCGAGTCGAGCATCTTGTAGGCCGCGCCCTGGAACGAGCCCGGCGGGCTCACGAGGGGCACGGACCAGTCGAGGGCGGCCAGGGCCGCCCGCGCAACCGCCTCGACGGTGACGGGCGCGTTGGCGGCGCAGTTGAGGATCTCGTTGTCGAACGCCCGGTCGGCCGCCAGGATCGCGTCGATCTGGTCGTCGACGTACAGCACCTCGCGGACGGTCTGCGGGTTGCCCCAGACCTCGAACTGCTGCGCGCCCGCCGCCTTCTCCCGCGCGGCGCGGTCGAGCAGGGCGCCGACGAAGTGGCTGCGGTCGGAGGCCTTGTTGTCGTGCGGGCCGTACAGGGTCGCCAGCACGCAGTGCAGGAAGGTCAAGCCGTACTGGTGCGCGTAGGCCGCCGAGCCCGTCGCCAGGACCTGCTTGGCGAGCCCGTAGCCGATCACCGAGGGGTGCGTGGGCCCCTGCCCGAACCGCGCCTCGGGGAGCGGCTCCGCCGATTCCGGATAGGTGCAGGACGAGCCCGTGGAGACGAGCTTGGCCTGCGGCTGGTAGAGGCGCCACGCCTCGAGGACGTTCAGGTGGACCCGGGCATTGATCGCCAGGAGCTCGCCCTGGATGTCGTACTGCACCGCGCCGGTGCGCTGGCGGGTCACGACGTGGAAGATCCGGCCGGCCTGGGGCGCCGCGCGCAGCGCGTGCTCGACATTGGCCCAGTCGGAGAGGTCGCCCGCCGCGCGACCGATCTCGACGACCTCGCGACCCTCGGCCCGGAGCCGCGGGACAAGGTTGCGCCCGAGGAATCCGTCCGCCCCGATGACGATGTCGCGCTCAGGCCCCGGCATGGTGAGCCCCGTCGCGACAGGCCTCGCGATACCACGCGATCGTCGGCCGCAGCCCGTCCGCGAGTCCCGTGAAGCTCGACAGCCCGAAGCGCTCCCGCAGCCGCCGGTTGGTCGAGCGGCGGGCGAGCACGCCGTGAGTCGCCGTGTCGGGGGCGTGCACAGGCCGGTCCTCCCCGGCCACCTCCAGGATGGTTCGGGCGAGGTCGAGCAGGGTCGTGGTCTCGCCGCGGCAGAGATTGAGCGCGTCGCTCGTCTCCCGCATCGCCAGGGAGCGGGCGAACACGTCGACCACGTCGCCGACATAGATGAAATCGCGCTCGACCAGCGGGTTGCCCTTGATCTCGAAGCGCTCTCCCGGTGCCAGCGCGCGCATCACGAAGGCCGGCAGGACGTGTGCCTTGCGCGGATCCGTCGAGTCGTGGGGACCGTAGGGGTTGCTCAGGCGGAAGCTGATCGTGTGGATGCCGTAGCGCTCGGCGTGGAGGTCGGCGATCACCTCGGACCAGCGCTTCGACCAGGCGTAGAAGGCCTCGTTCCGGTTGGGCGGCGCGTTAAGGTCGACAGCCTGCGCGTCGTCGAGGGGATCGAGGGCCGCCGGGTAGACCGCGACGCTCGAGGCCGCGCGCACCTCGCGGATGCCCTTCGTCAGGCAGAACCGGTAGAGGCGGTTGGCGATCTCGGCGTTGCCGGTGAGCAGGTCGCTCTGCGCCGTCTCGAACTTGTCGGCGTCGTAGCGCTGGGCGGCGACGTTGACGACGATCGCGTCGGCGGGGACCGACAGCGCCTCAAGGGCGTCGAAGCGCGCGGCCTCATGCGCCCCCGGCACCGCGCGGCCGGAGGGGCTGACCGCGATCAGCCGCGGCACCCGGCCGGCGAGATGCGCGACGAGGTTGCGGCCGACGAACCCGGTGGCGCCGACGACCACGACGGTCTCGGGCAAGGAGGATCGGGGCAAAGCGGCCACGCTCAGAACGCCTTCGGCAGGTCGGCGGCGGTGATCACCTTGAGTTCCGGCACCGGGACGATGAAGGCGCCGCCGTTCTCAAGGTAGCGGCGCTCGCGCGCCAGGAACTCGTCGATGAAGTTCCAGGCGAGCACCAGGTAGGCGTCGGGCGCGGGCACGCTGCCCTCCTCGACGATCGGGATGCGGGCACCGGGGATCAGGCGGCCGAACTTCAGCGGATTCTTCTCGGCCGCGACCTGGACCAGCCGCGGGCCGATCCCGAAGGCGTTGAGCAGGGTCGCGCCCTTGGCCGGGGCACCGTAGGCGTGGACCGTCTTCCCCTCGGCGTGCATGCGCTCCAGCAGGTCGAGCAGCGCCGCCTGCAGGCGCCGGACGTTCTCGGCGAAGCCTACATAGGTCTCGAACTTGCCGTAGCCGCGGGCCTCCTCGTCGGCGCGCATGCGCTTGACCGCATCGCTGACCGGATGGGCGCCGGGGAAGCCGACATGCGCCTCGAGGGAGCCACCATGGACCGGGACGACGCTGACGTCGAAGACTTCCAGGCCGTGGCGCGCGAACAGCTGCTCCAGGGAGCGGAGCGTGTAGTAGCACAGGTGCTCGTGGTAGATCTGATCGAAGGCGGTGTTCTCGATCATGCCGCCCAGGTAGATCGCCTGCACGACGAAGACGCCGTCCGGCTTGAGCAGCGTGACGATGCCTTTCACGACGCTGTGCAGTTCCTCCAGGTGGAAGAAGACGCCGGCGGCGGTGATCAGGCTCGCCGGCCCGTTCTGCGCACGGACGATCTCGGCGGTCTCCGCGTTGAAGAAGTGGTTCAGCGTCGGCACGCCCGCGGCGCGGGCCAGTTCCACGACGTTGGAGGCGGGCTCGACGCCGCAGCGGCGCAGGCCGAAGGGCTCGTACTGCCGCAGCCACGTACCGTCGTTGCTGCCGATGTCGACGACGAGGTCCTGCGGCCCGAGGCCGTACCGCTCCACGAGCCGGGCCGCCGTCTGGCGGAAATGCTCCACCAGCGTCTTCGTCGTGCCCGAGACGTAGGGATAGTCGCTGAACATGCTCTCCTTCGGGATCGTGTGATCGATCTGGACGAGCGTGCAGTCGTGGCAGAAGCCGGCGCGCAGGGGGAAATGCGGCTCGCGGCGGTCCGCAAGGTCCGGCGGGATCAGGCGGTTGCAGTGCGGCTGATCGGTCAGGTCGAGGAACAGCTCGACATCGCGTCCATCGCAAACGCGGCATGCCATGGCGAGTTTCGTTCCCGTCATCCTACGACCTGTGACATCCGCGGCGCGACGCTCTACGACCCCGAGAGGCTTATCGGCTGGGCGAGGACAGCGCAACGCGCGGTCGCAGCTCGTTCGAAGTCAGAGCCGAAAGACGAGACAGTTTTGCCATCGCGCATATCCTTCAGCGGCGAAGATCCACAATGACCGCCGCGGACATCCGAAAGCACAAGCCCCGAGCCCGAAGAAAGCGATGATCTCGACACCGAGTTGGACAGTCCGCAAATCCCACCACGTCATGAAGGATCGCTGGCTCGGTCTCCGTTCCGATGCGTGCGTGACGCCGTCGGGGCACATCGTCGATCCCTATTACGTGCTCGAGACGCCGGACATCGCCCTCGTGCTGGGCATCGACGCGGCCGATCACGTCATCCTCGTACGCCAGTACCGTCACGCCTATGGCGGCCCGAGCCTGGAGCTTCCGGGCGGGGCCATCGACCCCGCCGACCCCGATATTCTCGCGGCCGCCGAGCGCGAGATGCGTGAGGAGACCGGCTACATCTTCGCCGATGCCGAGCGCGTGGTCACCCTGAACGCGGATCCGGCCCGCTACGCCAACCGGATGCATCTCGTCCGCGCGCGCGTGACTGCGGCCGGGCCGGCGCGTCCGGATCCCGGTGAGGACATCACCGTCGTGCGCGTACCGCGGACCGAGGCCTTACAACTCGCCCAGTCGGGCGCCATCGTCGGAGCCGTGCACGCCGCCATGCTCCTGATCGGCCTGTCCGGCACACAATGATGGCCGTTACCGGATTGTGGATCGAGCGATCGAACCGCTGACAAGACTCGCGCGTTCCGCCAATACGATTAATCATCGGTTAAAGAGCGGATCGAAGCGTGCCCGATTACGACATCCAGATCGTCGCTCCGCGAGATCGGAAAGCCGCGGACGCGGAGCGCGAGACTCCGCCCAAGCGCAAGCTCGACTGGGATCGCGCCATGCGCGAGGCCGCGGAAGCGGAACTCTCGATCCAGTCGCATGACTGATCGTGCCGGACGGCGAAGCGCGCCCCGGCGAGGGCCCATACCTCCTGGGTCCCTTCCTACCCCGTCAGCGCGACCTCTCGCAGGAAGGCGAGCAGGTCGTCCGACCTGAAGTGATGCACGGCGAGCCCCGCCGCACGGCCGGCGGCGAGATCCGTTTCCTGATCGCCGACTAGGAAGCTGCGCGCGCGGTCGATGTCCCAATGGGCCATCAGGTCGAGGATCATGCCGGGCTCGGGCTTTCGCCATCCGTGGACCGCTCTGTAGGCCTCGACCGTCCCGTCCGGATGATAGGGGCAGTAGCGGAGATCATCGATATGCGCGCCGGCCTCGCGCAGGTCGTCCCGTATCCAGGCGGTCAGACGGGCGACGTCGGCCTCGGTGTAGAAGCCGCGGGCGACCCCCGCTTGGTTCGTGACGACGAACACGAAGTAGCCGGCCTCATTCAGCGCGCGGACGGCGTCGCGCGCGCCCGCCATCCACTGGAACCGGTCCACGGAACCGACATACCCGTGGTCGTGATTGATAACGCCGTCGCGATCGAGGAAGGCGGCCGGTCTTCTCCGACGGGCCGGGATCTCTTCCTGGGCCCGGGCGTAGCTCTCGGGCACGCCGATATCGAGGAAGTAGCCGTCATGGGCCTCGCCGACCACGCGGCCCTCGGCGACCAGCGCGGGCAGGACGTCCCGTTCCAGTGAGCAGGCTGGTGGCAGGCCGGTGAGTGCATCGCGGCGCACTAGGTAGACGCCGGCGTTGACGAGACCGGGTCCCGGCTCAGGCGGCCGCTCGAGGAAGGCTGTGATCCGGACGCCGTCGAGGAGCGCGACGCCGTAGCGCGCGGCGTCCGGCACCCGGCGGAGCGACAGGACCATCGCCGCATCGGGGTGACGCGCCGCCATGGCGGCCAAGGACAGCAGGTTCACGTCGAACCACGAGTCGCCGTTCAGCAGGAGAAAGGTCGCGTCGGCCTCAGGAAGGGCATGCATGACGGCGCCTCCGGTCCCGGCCTGCTCCGGCTCGACCGAGACCCGCAGCGTCATGCCGAAGCGTCGCGCGACCGGGTTGTCGGCGGCGTAGGCGCGGATCTTCTCGCTGTGGAACGAGGCCAGCAGCACGATCTCGGTGAAGCCGTGGCGGCCGAGCTCGAACAACAGCACGTCCAGGAACGGCTCCCCGGCCACGGGGAGCAGCGGCTTGGGCATCGCCGAGGTCAGCGCGCCGAGGCGCGTGCCGAAGCCGCCGCACAGGATCATGGCTTGCCGGACAAGGCCTCCACCCTTCCGCTCTGGCTCGGTCACAGGCCGCCCCTCACGCTGCCGTCCCGCGCGGGAACAGGCTTTCCTCGACAAGGCCGCAGACGATGTGCGCGGCGGTGATGTGGATCTGCTGAATCAGCGGCGTGGCGACCGTCGGCGCGTGCAGGCAAACATCCGCCCGCTCGGGCATCGCCCCGCCCGTCGCGCCCGTGAAGGCGACGACCCGCAGACCCAGGCCGCGGGCCGCGTCCATCGCCTTCAGCACGCTCGGCGACCGCCCCGACGTGGAGAGCGCGAGCAGGACATCGCCCGGCCGCCCGAGGGCCAGAACCTGCCGCTCGAACACGTGCTCGTAGCCGTAATCGTTGCCGATCGCGGTGATCACCGAGGTGTCGGTGGTCAGCGCCACGGCCGTGGCCGGCGGCCGGTCGTAGTTGAGCCGCGAGACGAACTCGCCCGCGATGTGCTGAGCGTCAGCGGCGCTGCCGCCGTTGCCGATCGTCAGGAGCTTGCCGCCGCCGCGCAGGGACGCGGTCACGAGATCGGCGATCGCGGCGAGGGTCGCGTGGAAGCCGGAATCGTCGAGGGCGGCCTGGAAGGTGTCACGGGTCTGCGTGAGAAAATCGACGATCGCGCTCATGATCACCTCGGTCCGTTCCCGCGCCGGCCGCCGTGTCGGGCCGACCGGCGGCGCGTTCGCTGCAGGCCGCCCATCCCGATCAGACGTTGGCGAACCGCGAGTTGCGGATCATCCGGAAGCCCTTGATCAGCTCCTTGATGCCCCGGTCGAGGTCGAAATCGGGGAACCAGCCGGTCGCCTCCAGCTTCTCGTTGGACACGATGTAGTCGCGCTTGTCCGGGTCCTCGCCGATCGGGGCCTCGACGTAGACGAAGTTCGGAACGTGCGCCTTGATGCGCGCGCAGAGCTCCAGCTTCGACAGGTTGGCGCTCGACAGGCCGAGATTGTACGCCTCGCCGCGCATCCGGTCGAAATTGTCCATCGCGTGGATGAAGCCTTTGGCGACGTCGCGGATGTGGATGTAGTTGCGCTTGAAGTGGCCCTCGAAGACCAGGAGCGCCCGGTCGGTCACGGCCCGGTGGGTGAAGTCGTTGACGAGGAGGTCGAGCCGCATGCGCGGCGCCATGCCGAACACCGTCGCGAGCCGCAGGCTGACGCCGCGCCCGCTGTCGAGCACGGCCTTCTCTGCCTCCACCTTGGTGGTGCCGTAGAGCGAGATCGGCCGCAGGGGCGATTCTTCGGTGCAGAACTTGCCGGCCTCACCGACGCCGTAGCCCGAGTTGGTCGTCGGGTAGACGATCCTCTGCTCGCCGCCCGCGCGCTGCGCCAGCGCCACCACGGCGTCGCGGTTGAGCGTCGTGGCGCCGATCGCGTCCTCCTTGCACAGGGGCGCGCCGACCAGGGCGGCGAGGGGAATCAGCACGTCGTGCTTCGGGATCAGCTCGTCCAGGATGCGCGTGTCGCGCGCGTCACCCTTGATCGGCTCGAACGTGTCGTACTGGCAGGCCGAGAACAGGTCCGGGGCGCCGGACTTGAACGTGTCGAGCACCGTCACGTGATGTCCGCGCTCCAGAAGCATCGGCACCAGGATCGTCCCGATGTAGCCCGCGCCGCCGGTGATAAGAATTCGCATCGTTGCCTCTCGTCGCGATGGGTCCGCGGCCCGGCTGCGGCCGGGCTGGGGCCTGTGAGGACGCCGCTCAGCGCGTCTGGCGATAGATCAGGGTGGACCCGTCGACGTCGATGCCGATCGGAACGACGGAAAGCGGCGCGACCCGCTCGATCAGGGCCGGAAGCCGATCGGGATCGATCAGAGCGAGGAAGAAGCCGCCCCCGCCCGCGCCGCATAGCTTCGCCCCGTAAGCCCCCGACGCGATGATCGCTTCGAACAGATCGTCGAGCACCGCGTTCGAGACCTCATGCGACAGGGTCCGCTTGATGCGCCACGAGGCGGAGAGCATCTCGCCGAGCTGCGCGAGCCAGCCGCTCGTCCCCGCTTCGAGCAGAGAGACGCATTCCTCAACGAGGCGGTAGAGTTCGGACAATTCCTTGTCGATCGCGCGCGCCCTTGTCACCGCGATCTGCGCGGCGACCGTGGTCGTCGCGCGCCGCGCGATGCCTGTATGAACCAGCACCATCGACGCGTTGAGTTGCTGAATCGCGGCAGAACTCATCTGGACGGGCGAGATCCGTATGGCGGAGCCGCTGAAATCGAACCGATTGATCCCGCCGAAGGCGGCGTGGAGCTGGTCCTGCACGCCGACGTTCTCGCGCAGGATCTCGCGCTCGACGTGTATCGCCTTCTTCGCGAGTTCGATCTTCGTAGGTTTCTGATTTTGAATCGCGTATATCGTTCTCAGAAATCCCACGGTGAACGCTGAGGACGAACCGAGACCGCTACCTGCTGCAGGCAAATCGGAGATGATGCTCATATCGAGCCGTCGATTGACGTCGAAATATTTGAGCACCTCTCGCACCACCGGATGCTCAATTTCGTCGATGTGCCCGCAGTGCTCGACGCGGGAGTAGCTCAATCTATAATTGTAATCCTGACACCCTATCAAATCCAGCGCAGCTATGATGATGTACTTATCAATAGCGGCACCAACGACCGCTCCAGGCGCCCGCTCAAAATATTCCGGGTAATCTGTGCCGCCGCCGAACAAGCTTATTCGAAGCGGCGTCCGAGTCACGGTCAACATGGAGGTATTCCGCTGCTCCTATCCGCCCAGGCAGATCTCAGACGCACAGCCCCCACCCGAAAGGCGACAGCGCTCGATCCATCGACCCATATCTCGACTCTATCAACACATTCTTGTGCGCGGGAGACATATTTTAGCGCTCTATCGAATACGGCCTCGCGGCACCTCATATTGTCAAAAACATCCAAAGCACATGTATTGACCTACACACAACGAATATAGGTGGTTCTGGCTTAATTCAGCGACGCACGGAATTCCTCTGAACTGATGACGGTCCCCAGAAGTTGCCTCCGCGAGATCTTTCCCGCATTCAGCTGGGCAGACCAATGCCGCAGCGCATCGTCCTCCGCGTCTCGTCCCAGAACGATACGGTACAGATCCATCACGAACGGCATGGTGTGCTTCCCCGACTGCTGCTGATCGAAGGCACCGGATTGGATGTACTCGACAAGCAGCAGCGAACGGCTTCGCCCGCGCGGCGAACTTGTGATCACGTCGCAGATCGCGCGGCTCAATTGAGGGGGCCACTCGTCGAGGTTCTGGCGCAGAAAGGAGGCCACGTTCCCGATCGCCTCAATCTCATCGACCGCCACGAGGTGCCCCAGTCGCCACGTTTCGGCGACACGCTCCGACAAGGCAATCGTCAAACTGACCACGTTCGAGAGATCGAGACCCTGCGAATGCATCCTGACCACAGCCGAAACTTGGAGGTGAGCTCGTAGGACTCAATGCTGGGATCATGGTTAAGAGAGGGTAAACGGTATTGCGCGGAGGCGCGTGCGGCGCCTTCGTTAAGGATCCCGTGCGCGAGCCCGGCTCCCGTCGCGGGACGTTGTGATGCACGGCGTTTCGCGGCATCAGTGATCGATCCCAACTCAATCGACACTGACGGAACCGCCGTGAGCAGCCTGAGATTCGGTACGAGTGGCTTGAGGGGTCTGGTGACGGACCTCGTCGGAGGGCCGGCCTACGCCTATGCCAGCGCGTTCTTCCGCTCCATGTCGGGCGAAGCCCCCCGGGCAGTCGTGATCGGGCGGGACCTGCGCGACAGTAGCCCGAGCATCGCCGCGACGGTGGCGGATGCCGCTGCGGCAACGGGCTTCACGGCGATCGAATGCGGCGCCCTCCCGACACCGGCCCTCGCCCTCGAGGCGATGCGGCGCGGCGCCTGGGCAGTCATGATCACGGGCAGCCACATCCCGGAGGATCGCAACGGGCTCAAATTCTACCGGCCCGACGGAGAGATCACGAAGGCGGACGAGGCGGCAATCTTGGCCGCTCTGGACCGCGGCGCACACGCCGGCGTGTCGGCGGAACGGACCCCCGCCACACCGGAACCCCGCGCCCTGGGCCGCTACCAGCACCGCTATATCGACGCATTCCCGTCCGAGATGCTGGCAGGCCTGCGCATCGCGGTCTACCAGCAGAGTTCCGTCGCCCGCGATCTCCTGGCCGATCTGCTCACCGGCTTCGGCGCACAGGTCACGACGATCGGCCGGTCCGAGACTTTCGTGCCCATCGACACCGAGGCACATCGGCCCGAGGATATCGCGTTCATTCGTGACGCCATGGCCTCGGGCGATTTCGACGCGCTCGTGACCACCGATGGCGACGCCGACCGGCCTCTCATCGCCGATGAGGCGGGCCGGATCGTGCGTGGCGACGTGCTCGGCCTGATCACGGCACGCTTCCTCGGGGCCGACGCGGTCGTGGTGCCCGTGACGGCCGGTTCGGCGTTGGAGCGTTCCGGCGGCTTCGAGCAGGTCCTGCGCACGAGAGTGGGCTCGCCCTACGTCATCGCCGGCATGGAACAGGCGCGGCGCTCCGGTGCGGCCATCGTGGCGGGCTTCGAGGCGAATGGCGGCTTCCTGCTCGGCTCGGACATCACACGCGACGGCAGGACCCTCCCGGCCCTGCCAACGCGCGATGCCATGCTGCCGATCCTGGCGACACTGGCCGCGACGCGCGCGGCCGGCACCTCGCTGGCCGACCTCGTGACCTCCCTCGATGCGGGGGAGATGGCGAGCGACCGGCTCCCCAACACGCCGTCCGAACGGAGCAGCGCCTTCCTGGGCCGCTTGCGCGAGGAGGCCTTCCGGGTGTCGTTCCTCCGACCGATCGGAGCGCCGGAATCCATCGACGAGCAGGATGGGATCCGGATCGAGTTGGACGGCGGGCGGACGATCCACTTCCGGGCTTCCGGCAACGCGCCGGAGTTGCGCTGCTACGCTGAGGCCAAGTCGGGGACCGAGGCTCAGGATCTCGTGCGATGGGGCCTCGCGGCAGCCGCCACCGCCATGGCCGAAGCGATCTAGAGAACTGGGATTGCCGTGCCATCTCGATAACCGGTCCACCTCGGTGGCTGTGATCACGTAAGGCCGCTGTCGCTTGACGCCGAGGTGTCACCGACCGCGTTCCGAACCCGTCCCCTCCCGGGCCTGTTGAGCTACCGAATGCCGAAGAATCTCGCTCACGACATCGACACGAAGTTCATTCGCCAGATCCAGCAGCAACAGATCGAATTGGCGCTGCTGCGGGCCGAACGCGACAGCGCCGTGCGCGACCGCGATCTGGCCCAGGCGCGGTCCGAAGGCCATACGAAGCTAATCGACGCCTTGTTGGAGAGCCTTCGTCCCTATGGGTTCAGCCGTAAAGGGTTCCTGTCCGCTATTCGTAGGGCGGCCCAGACCATCCCCGATCACGGGGTTGATTCGGTTCAGCACACGGTCCTGTTCGACGGCTCAAATCGGATCCTGCAGACGCGGCACGGCGCCTCGATCCGCCCGTTCCAGACCCGCCCCCATCGATCCCAAGTAACAGGTTGAGCAGAGAGCCATGGATGTCGAGCTCCTGACGGTGTTCAATGCACTGGTCAATCTCAGGGACAATCTGGAAGCGCCGCCGCATATCGTGAGCTCGGAGCTCGATTTCCTGTCCTTCGCGGCAAAGAGAGCGCCCCTTTCCAACGCACAGCTGCTACAGGATCTTTGGGCACTGTACGAATTGAATGAGAAGCGGAACGGATATTTCGTCGAATTTGGCGCCTGCGATGGTATAAGCCTGAGCAACACGCTTCTTCTCGAGAAGGCCTATGGCTGGCAGGGCGCTCTCGCCGAGCCTGCCCGCGCTTGGCATGCGGCATTGTATGATAACCGAAACTGCTACATCACTGACAAGTGCGTTCACAAGAGCAATGGCGTCGAAGTCCTGTTCAATGAGGTTGATATCGGCGAGCTGTCCGGAATGGATGAATTCGCAGCAGGCGATTTTCATTCTCAGTTCCGCCAAGATAAACGACAATACCCAGTCCAAACGATCTCGCTCGACCGTTTTCTCTCCGAGGCACGGGCGCCGAAGCGGATCGACTATATGAGTATCGATGTGGAGGGCGGCGAATTCGACGTCCTGAAGAGCTTCGATTTTACGTGCTACGACATCGCACTAATCAGCGTCGAACATAATTTCTCTGATAGCCGCGATAAGATATATGATCTTCTGACTGGACTTGGCTATCGCCGACGGTTCCGGCAACTCTCCCTGTTCGATGATTGGTACGTCCGACCTGATCTCGTTGCGACAGCGATCTGACGGAGCCGGCCATGTCAGCACAGACCGCGATCGAGATCCTCGACTCAATGTTCGATCTGTTCAAGCAGATGGGGAGCGGGATCGCCCTCGACTTGCACTGGCTAGAGATCGTACAACGCCTTCACCGTGTCCGCGCCGAAGCGATGTGGTCGGGCGATTTGGATTTTGTCGCCACGAAGTTGAAGGCTCAAGCCGCCTATTATGCGGGGGCCTACAGGCAGCCCGATGGGTCCGAGCAGGTGCGGCGCCTCAACGCCGAGAGGCTCGAGGAGGTTGTCAAATGTTACTCGATCTTACGCGCGCACCTTGAGCAACAAATCTCTCGGGGCTAGCGTTTGCGCACCGCCAGAATTGAAACGAAAGCGCGATTGGATACAAAGCGATCAAATCGAGGTATTTTTAATGAGACACCACATGTTGAGCAGGGTGGCACAACAGAAATTCACACACCAAATTTACAACGGCCGCTCAATACAAAATAGTGCAGCCCGGCGGCTTTAGTAAGTCACTCCTTGACCGCAAATATATATAATTTTTTACCCGATCCATCAATTTAATATGGTCATATATCGATGCATAGGCAGAACTCGGCAGGCCTTAGATCGATCGCAAAACTAATCTCAGCTCCGCGGCTCTGAACGCTGTCGGGCTGGCGGACTGTTCGGTGGAGTAGGCAGGCTTGTACATGGGTCCGTGGAAGAGCGATTAGAAAATTAGCCTCGTCCATTATCAAAAGCGTCTCCGCAAGGCTGCAGGCCGACGCGGAGCGCTCTTTAATCGATTGCGCGATCGAAAGTGGGTACATCACCTCCAAAATCTCAGCACGCACGAGAGCGACGCAATCGAAGACGGATATTTCAGCATCGCTCGCCGGCCACAAAGCATTTTCCAGCGCACAGATCCTGTCTTACGCAAGGGAGCGCTCGAGCTTCAGCCTAAACGCGAGGCTGCATGGTTTGCATTCTACGGCAGACAAGATAATCTGACTGACTTCATCGGGCTTTTTCTAGTCACTATAGCCGTAAATTCGACTTATCCCGCGATATGATCGAAGCGCATCCCACATCGACACCAATACCTAACTTAAAATTGGCCCATGGAAGGATACCAAGTATGGAGGCTATTTCTGTCCTCCCTGGCTTGAGCCGTCCTTGCCTGGATGTATTCAAGGACCATCATCAATCCGGCAGGCAGACCCGGGCTCATTGCCTTCCACAACGCGGATTTTTCGGCGTCATCAAGGCTGGTGTCGTGAATGAGAAGTAGTTCGCCGCTCTCTGCACAAGGCTCGACGGCGACGATCCTACCATCGGTCAGGGCCTCGATCCCGATCGCGATAGCGTTGAGGGCGTCATCAACCTTAACTCGGGCCTCCGCCATCACCTTTTTTCTTTCGTCTGCCAGCCTAGCCTTGAGCTGAGCGGTTTTGTCCTCCGCAATTGCTAGCCGTCGATTGCGGGCATCCAGAACAGCCCGTTCTTTAGCGAGATCCCGCGCCGCCCTGGCTCTGGCCTCGTCGCGAGCCGCATCTACCAGCCGGCCGTAACGCTCTGGATCGAGGTGCTCGGCGGGCTGATCGACCTTGCGCGTGCCGCGACGAAGCGTGCGATCCAGAGTCTTGGCGGCGTGAGCTGACCATGAAGTCTGAAGCGCGCCGAACGCGGTTGGGTCCTTAGGATGTAGAACACGGTGCGCTTCGAGTGCGGCCGTCACCGACACGATGGTGACATCATCTTTGAACCGATTTAGCTTTGCAGCGCGGGTCGGCGCGGCCACGATGTCCACGACCCCGCCGCCCTTCTCATCGAGATCCTGCCGCCAGGCCACGACGCAGGGCCTCCCCCCGCCAAGTGCTCGCTGGACCCAGTCCACAGCTTGTTGAGCCAACTGGACGTTCCGCGTATTTTGGGGATCGTGCAATTCGCCGACTTCAGTGATCCAGCCGGGGCTGACGCTCACGAGGACGTGGAGGCCGATCGGCGCGCGTCCGTATAGTCGGGCACCGTTTGCTTTGAGGAAGCCATCGAGCGCCTTTGAGAGATCCAGCGGGTTCTCCGCATAGTCCGATCCCGAGCGGTTGAGCGGCGTTCGAGCCGGGTCCACACGCGCCTTGCTGCTGGGATCAAGCCGCAGACCGTGCGATGCGATGCGGGCTAGCTCGCTGCGGTCTCTGATACGTTCGACACGGACACACGTGAAATGTGTCATGGTTCTCGCGCCCCCTGGCGTGTTCGTTTCTCTAGCTTGGCCAAGTGCGACGAAAATCGCGATGGTCCCTGATGAGCCGTAACCTCAAGGGTCGGCGTCGGACCTCGTTCATGAGTGCCTCATGGTTGGAGGTATCGGTGCCAGGCAAAATCTCGCGTCCAATGCGAAGTGAAAAAAATTTTCCAGTTCCGAGCGGGTTCAGGGATAGGTCCAGGACCCACTAGGGGACCTAGTTAAGCGCCATGTCCGAGGTCACGCCGATCTAAATTTTTCGCTTCCGATTTTCATCACCCTCAGTGCCTATCCTCCCGGCATACCGCGAGGTCCTAACCATGGCTGCCGGAACCTTCGATTTGAAACGCTTCTTCGTTGCGAAGGCAGCGGCGTTGCAGGAGGTTCCCCGGATCCTGAGTCCACGTGGAGAGGGCGCCCAAGCTTCGATCACCATCCTTGGCGACCCCATTGGATATGCCGCTGATCTCGACGCGCGGGTCCATGAGGCTCGGACCGTGACCACGAATGGCGTCGTGAAGCGATTGCCGGCCCACATGAAGGTCGCAACTTTCGATATCGGGCCGGCGCTCGACGCCAGCACGGGAGGCGAACTGACGCCATCCACGATCCGCGCCTCGATCCTGGCACAACACGGGGAAGCCGCCTGCGCAGCGGTCCTCCACCGTGATGGGCCGGAACCTATCGTCGTGGTCATGCTCGAACCTGACGATCAACAGTTCCGTGCAGACGAGCATTCGATCCCTTGTGGCGCGAAACTTCCGTAAAGGTCGGTGTTTCCGGCGGCGCAGTTTCGCCACATGGCGACGTGGGGGAAAAAGTGTCTCGAGGGAGGCACCGAGAGAGCTCAAACGAATCTGAAGAAGAAATCTCGATATCAATTGCAATCGTCAACATTAACGATAATTCAACAGAAATAGATACAAGTTACTATCTCGATGGTTGCGCAAGCAATTCGCAACCTCTTCGGCACCGGAGAATACACGATCATTGCAAAGTCACGGCTCATGCGAGTTACAGAATAGCATCGGAGAGCGCTATATCCTCTCCCGCAATCAATCATTTTAGTCTACTGTCGCACAGCGAGAGTTTCGCGCGCGTTGACAACAGCCTCGACCAAGCGAATCAGTCGCCTGACCGAGCCGCCTCGCCAGGATCGTCGAAGCAACGCGATCTCCTCGCCGTCGAGCGGCGCAATGAAGGCGGGAGCGAGCTCGTGATCGGCCGCGATTCCTGCCATGACCGGTTCGAGCAGAGCATCGAGATCTGCGTGGCTCGGGGCCGGCATTTCCAACACGCGCAGGCGATCGAGCAGAGGGGCAGGCAAGTTGCCGATCTCATTACCAGTGGCCAGCCACGAGACGCGGCTGATATCAATCTCCGTCTGGAAACAAGGGTCTTGGTAGGTTCGGGCGGTCTCCGGTTCGAGCATCGAAAGCAGGGCATCCCAGAGCCTACCGTGATCCGAACGGGTCGCGGATTTCTCCAATTCATCGATCTGCATCAGCGGGTTAGCACTACCGGTCCGAGCTACCGCCATGATCGGATGCGCCGGTTCCGATGTCGCCCAACGGCGGTCGAGGCCACCCAGCGATGCGCCGGCGTCGCGCGTCGCATCGACTCGCCACAACCCCAGCCCGAGATGGAAGGCAATCCTGGCGATGAGGCGGGTCTTGCCGGCTCCCGGCGGGCCGATCAGCAAGGTCGGCCGGAACGTGGTGTACTCACGTCCGATCAGGTCCGCCAGAAGCCTGTCGATCGTAACCTGAGCGTAAGGAAATTCGAAGACGAGCCGCGTGCGCACGGCTGCGAGATCCGGCACGGCGACCAGCGGGAGCGGCTTGCCGATGATGTGCTCATAGCCGCGGGCGATGGAGCGGCCGCGGTCGCTCCCGGTCACCTGGATTGCCGGAACGACGAGGACGTGGCCTTTGGGCACTTCCGCGGGTGGGGCATCGGCAACCGCCAGCTGTGGCGTGCTGTCGACGGTTGCCGCCTTCTCGCGCCGGCGCGCCTCGCTTTTTTCGACGAGTTTAGCCTCGATCTTCTTCCATCTGCGCCGCTCCCGCGTCGCCGCGCTGTCTGCGACGGGTCGTGTCAAGACCTCCCCAACGGGCACGAGCGCGTGGACGAGTGCCACGTCACTGGCGAAGGCATCATCGGCGCCACAGGCCAAGGTGGCAGCAGCAGCGATGGCGCTGCTCGTCTGCTCGGAGAACGTCAGAAGCGCGTCCGAGAGCGCGTCGTGCCAAGCTGCCTGCAGGGCGACAGCGAGATCGGTGGCCCCGGTGCTATCCGACTCGGTGCCCTGTTCGGCGACGCGTCCGATACAGAGGCGCGTCTGCGTCTCGGCCAGGGCCGCGAGCCCTTTCCGGAGGTCGAGAACAGCTTCGCGTTCCAGCCAGAGGGGCTGGGCCAAGCGCGCCGCAGCTCTGCGATCATCGCCGGCGCAAGAAAGCAGCGTCACGACATCGGCCAACGCCCGCGCCACCGGCTGATCGTGCTCCACACCCCACACGTCGAGGAACCGGATCAAAGCGGATCGTCGGGCGATCCATCGACGGTCGCGCCACAAGTCACCCTCGGAAGAGGCAGCCGCGATCCAGGCGGAGACCAGCGCCTCGGCATCCGGGGCAAGGGTGGTGATCTCGAGGGCGAGTTCGGAGCAAGCAGAAGCCACGCGCAGATCCTGAGCGAGGCAGGCGCGCAGGCGGCGTGGAAGCATCGGCTCGAGCAGGCGACGTGCCGCCTCGGGGTCGATCTGCAGGGCAGGCGGGGTCGAAGAGAACGCCATCGGCTTCCTCCCTTTCAGCGTGCGACGCAGACGCGGCCGGCACCGCGGCGCGGAACGGAGCACCAAGCGTGGGCAAGGCAGAGCACCTCGAGATCAGCCCGGCGTCGAGCTCGCCGCCCGAGCACGTGCACGAGCAGATCGATGCAGGAGCCGTCACCCCGCGCTGCGCACAGACAGATCGCCGACATCGCCGGATCGAGGCGCCCAGGAGAGGCGACGGCCTCGGCAAGGATGCTGAGAGCGATATGGGTCGCAGCCGCCGGATCGCCCCGGCAAGCAGCGGACCAGTGAGGGGACGGTAGGGGCTGCGCGGCATTCAGGGCAGCGGACAGGCGACGCTGCGCCGCCATATCGAGGGCCTCAGGGGCGAGGACGCGCCACCAGGACAGGGGCAGCGAGAGGTTGGCTGCGTCAGTTGTGCCGGAGAAGTTGGGAGCAGGGTCACGGGCGAGTGTCATTGAGGCAGACTTGGAGAGCACGCCGGCGCGCAGGCGCACGGTGCGGGATCGATGGCGAGCGGGATGGACGCATCAGGTCGCGGCCGCGACCCAATGCCAGCGTGTTGCGATCAGGGCGCGAGCAGCCCGGGCGAGTGCGGGTGTTTGACGTTCTCAGGACCGGCGAGGCTCGCCAACGCCATCGTCAGCAGGTCCGGCACGGCCGCGCGCAATCGAGCTTGAAGCGCCGCCGTCACGGTCTCGAGCGCTGCCAAGACCGGGGTCGCGAACAGCTGATCTATAGCCGGTCCGCTCACAGTAAGGTCATCGCTGTACCCGGCCCGTCCATAGACATCGATCAGCACCGCGCGGATCTGCGCGACCTCATAGCCGAGTGAGGTCAGAAACGAGCGGCCCTGGACCTGCGCGCACCGCAACACCCATTCAACTTGGTGAATTTTCCTGGCCTCGTTTTTTCCGGAGCCTCTTTTGACCTCGGCGATGATGGCTCGACTCTTTTTCCGGTCGACCACGATTAGGTCGAGGAATACCGACTGTGCGACGGCGCCCGCGAGTTCGATTGAGGTCTGGTTGAGCTGGGCGACGCTGCTGGCGCGGACGAGTTCCTGGGTCGGCACGGTGATCGGCATCGCGACGTTGCGCAGCACAATGTAGCGCCCGCTTCGCTCCAGGACGTCAGTGATGGCCGCCTCGATGAGGCCCCCGTGCCTCTTGACCATGGAGGCCAGCACGGAGCCGAGTTGCGACAAGCCTGGTCCGAGCAGGGGATCGGGCACGAAGGTCGCCCGGAACGCGCCGTCGAGCGCTGCTTCGGCCGCGGCCATCAGTTCGGGTGCGCAGATCTGCGGGATCACGGGCTGGACGTGGCCGCAGCCGAGGGCCGCGGCGCTCCCGAGCGGCACGGTGATCCGGCTGGGCGTCGCGGATCCAGGCTGCCTACGCGCGGCCAACCGCTGTCGGCCGCCGCGTTGGGCGGCGGGGTGGGGAACGATCGTCATGGATTTTTTCCGACCAGGGACACCAACCCGCCCCCCCATACCAAACGGTAGGGCGACAGACGGGCTCGGTTCCGCGGCTTCAGGCCTGCGGCGACGACGGCGTCAGGATTTCGGGATAGCGAGGAGACGCTGAGGCACGGCGTATCGCGTGCGAGCGCACCTTCAGGCGATCAGGCGGGTTGCCGGGACGGGCGCTTGGCGCTGCCCAGAAATCATGCATCGGGCCAGTTTCGTCGGCGTGATAACGCCGGTAGTGAAGGTCTCAGCCATGGTCGGTATCCTCTTACGATACGGATCGTGGTCAGGCCGGCACTTGGTGCTGCTAACACCGGTGCCGGCCGCTCTCTGCTAAAGAGCGGCGCGGCATGTGCGTGTGGTCTGCCAGGGACGAACGTGGCGCGGATCGGGATCTTTGAGAAGACCACAACGGCGGCGATATGTTCTTGAGGCGGCCCTTCCTGTCGCGATCGTTAACGGAAGCCTGGCGCCCCTTTCCTTGTTGCAGGTCTGCGCTCCACATCGCATGATCGACTAACGGCTGGATGGCAGGTTGTCGCCAGCAAATTTTGCATACTGCGCTGATCTCACCGATTGGTATAGATCAACGCGGCGACATTTGCCTGTGTGATTACGTCAGAGATACAGCGGATTTTATGCTGGATCGCCGCAGAATTATTGTGAGCGGGTATGTGGCGGACCTCTAAGTACAACCGCGTTGAGGAAATGCACGTGTTTCGGTCAGGGCGGAGCGGCTACGTGCCCATCGGCCTCTTGATCTTCGAGGGTGGCTCCTCAAGGCGCATCGGTCGTTTTGCCTATAGCTCCGACTATCTAGCTGCAGAAGGACGTAGGCCAATCGACCCCATTGGCCTGCCGCTCGGAAACAAGTGGCGGCCAGCGGCTCCGGGAGAGGTTCATCTGGCCTTTCACGATGCAGGCCCTGACGGCTGGGGCAAGGGAATCCTGACCCACGCATATCCGGAACTGGAACTCGGCATGCCGGAGTTTCTGGCTTTGGGCGGCCCGTCGCGTACGGGCGATCTGGCCTTCGGCTCAACGCCGGAGGCTCCTGAAAGGTGGACACCCAGAACGGACGCGGCGCCTGAGTTAGTTCAAAGCGAGGGCGTTCTCGAAGAAATGCTCATCGCAGCAGAAAACTATGAAGGCGGCGAAGCGTCAGCGGATCAACTCGCCAAGCTACTCATGCATAGCTCAAACATTGGAGGAGCTCGACCGAAGGCCCGCATTTGGATTTCAGACAAGGAATGGATCGCAAAATTCTCCACATGGGACGATAGGTTCGACAATCCCAGGGCTGAAGCGGTTTGTCTGGATTTTGCTGAGGCCGCAGGACTTCGAGTCCCAGAGCGCAAACTGCATGTCGTCAACGGTCGGTCGGTTCTCTTGATATCGCGCTTCGACCGATCCTCGGACGGGGCTCGTTTGTCTTACCTCAGCGCTGGCACTTTGCTGGGTGAACCCGCCTTTGGATATGCCACAAACAAGACCTATCTCGACATCGCATCAGCCGCGCGCCGGATCGGTGTTCAGGCGCCGGCACGTGAGATGTTCCGCAGGCTCCTGGTTAACGCCTATCTGCGGAACACAGATGATCATTTGCGCAACCACGCCTTCATCAATGATGGGACCGGCTGGAGTCTTTCACCGGTGTTCGATGTTGTCCCGCATCCTTCAGGCACCAAGCATGTCTGCGCCCCAGCTCCCGGTATGAGCCGGGAGTGCAACCTGAGCATCGCATTCGCGGGCTACCCCAAATTTGGCCTCTCCGCTACCGAAGCCACATCGATTCTCGATGAAGTTGATGAAGCCACCTCACGCATCGGGAGTTTTTTCGACGCCCGAGGCGTGTCGCGTCAGGACCGGGAAATGCTATTGGCATGCTTCGGCTTGCTGCCTGGCCCCATCACGTCTTAGCGAATCTTCGCAGCGGCGAATCATTGAAACTATATTAAAAATGAGCTCATTCAACGGAATGCTTAATACCTTGAGAGGTAAAATGTTGTACCAAACTGGACGTGCCGCAAAGTATTAGAGCCCGATTTATACATCTATCGAAATTTCAAATCTCAATAATTAGGTCCGTTATAAATATGCCTGGATATGCTTGCGAAGCGGCACGTCGTGCTTTCGAACCACACATCCCTAATCAGAAGTTTTCTTGCGACTAGAAATCTCAGCCGTCCGAACCTACAAATAATAAATTCGACAGGGCCGTAAGCAAACGTGCAAATTTTCTAAATGATATCATTGACCCGCAACGGCCCACAAATTGGTCATCGCGCGATCCATAAGTTCAATGGAACCGCGAATGATAGACTATGCACGGGCGTTAAACCTGCTGATAACGCCGGCGTCCGCAATCTTTTAAATCAGGCGGCCCGCGTGCTGGCCACGTCCCGCCCGTGCGCCTGATCCATGATCTCGCCGATCCGCTCGCCGACGGCGACGGCGATCTCCATCGAGGCCGCCCCTTCCGAGTTCTGCCGGCAGATCCGGGTCAGGACGTCGGTCACGCGCTGCTCCATGACGCCGAGGATTGCCGCGGCCGCCTGGGGCTGGGCGCCGCGCAGGACCGCCGCGAGGTCGCAATAGGCGTCGTGAAGGAGCTGGAGCGTCAGCCGATCGACAGCCTGTTCATCCTCCGCCGACAAGGCCCGCATCACGCCCCTCTCCAACGTCCCACGCTCGACGCCACCGCAAGCCTTGCCCCGATGCGTTAACAAGGCGTGAAGATCGCGCGCAGCTGAAAGGGAGCGGCTAACCTTTCCGAGGTCGGCAGACGCTGCTCGACCGCAAGCGGGATGGAACTTGGCGGGTCCCGTACGGGTCAACACGGCAGGATCCCTCAGCGCGAGAGCTCTTCCATGCGCCGCCTCATCGCCACGCTCACCGCCGCGAGCCTCGGTCTCGCCGCGACGCCCGCCCTGGCCCAGGTGCAGCAGAACAATCCCAACGCCGCCAACCGATCCATGGAGACCAGCGGCCAGATGCGCGCCCTGCGCCAGGAGCAGACGACCCAGGGCAACACGCTGCGGATGGACATCCAGCGGAACCAGGCCGCGACGCCCGCACCGAATACCGGGCCGAACGCCATCGGCCCGACCGGGGGCACCGGCGTCATCGGCCGCTGAGCGGGCAGGCTGCGCCGGCCTACACGTCCGGCAGGGGCCGCCCCTTCACGACCACCCGCGGCCACCGCTCCAGGCCGATCGGCATCAGCACGGCGATCTGCGGCGGCACCGCGGCGTCGCCGAGCAGGCTCTCGAGGGAGATCCGGCAGGCCGCCTCGAGCTCGCCGCGCGTGCGCGCGCCGGAGGTCTTGATGTCGGCGATCAGGAGCGCCGCGATCTCGTGGGCAAAGGCGTCGCCGTCCAACATCCCGGACTCCCGCTCCGTGTCGAACCAGCATAGGCCCCCGCGGATCGTCCAGGCATCAGCACAGAATTGCGTATCCACATACCGATTGCGGATACGTTGTCGCGTTCCGATCGCGGTCACGGGTCGGCCGCCGCGCGCCGGCGGGCTTCGGAGCCACCGGGCCGTCGCCCGGCGGGTGACGTGGGCCGCGCGAAGGGCAGGCGCAGACCGGCGACCGCGGGGTAGATTGCCGGCAGCACCACAAGGGTGAGCAGGGTCGCCGAGATCAGTCCGCCGATCACCACGGTGGCGAGCGGCCGCTGCACCTCGGCGCCCGCGCTGGTGGACAGCGCCATCGGCAGGAAGCCCAGCGCCGCCACCAGGGCCGTCATCATCACCGGGCGCAGCCGCATCTCGGCCGCCCGCTTCGCCGCCTCCCGGCGTCCGAGGCCGGACGCCTCCAGGTCCCGAATGTAGCTCGTCAGCACGACGCCATTCAGGATCGCGATGCCGAAGGTCGCGATGAAGCCGATCGCCGCCGAGATCGAGAACGGCATGTCGCGCAGGGTCAGGGCCAGGATGCCGCCGGTGGCGGCCACCGGCACATTGAGGAAGATCAGCCCGGCGAGGCGGATGTCGCCGAACATCACCACCAGCAGGACCAGGATCGCCGCGAGCGCCGCGGGCACGACCACGGTCAGCCGGGCCGTCGCCTCCTGGAGGTTCTGGAACTGCCCGCTCCAGACCAGCGAGTAGCGCGGCGGCAGCTTGACCTGCTGGTCGACGGCGGCCTTGGCGGCGTCCACGAAGCTCTGAACGTCGCGGCCGCGGACATTCGCCTGCACGGAGATCCGCCGCTGCAGGCGCTCGCGGCTGATCTGCGCCGGGCCGGAGGCCACGTCCACGCTGGCGACCATCGACAGCGGCACCATCATGCGGCTGCCCGCTTCCCGGCCCGGATCGCCGGAGCCGGACCGGCCGATCGGCAAGGCGCGGATCCGCTCGATATCGCCGCGGTCGGCCGGATCCAGCCGCACCACGATCTCAGTGATCGAATTGTCGTCGCCGTAGACGACGCCGCTGGTGCGGCCGCCGATGCTCTCGACCATGTCGAGCACGTCCGACACGTTGATGCCGTAGCGGGCCGCCTTGGCGCGATCGACCTGGATCGTGAGTGCGGGCATGCCGGCCTGCGCCTCGGCTTTCACGTCCGCCGCCCCGTCGACCCCGGAGACCGTGCGCACGATGGCGTCGGCCGTATCCTTGAGGGTCTTCAGGTCGTCGCCGTAGAGGCTGATCGCCACGTCGCCGCGCACGCCCTCCAGCAGGTCGTCCATGCGCATCTGGATCGGCTGCGAGAAGGCGTAGGCGACCCCCGGCACCTCCTCCTTGAGGCGCTTGTCGAACGCCGCCACGAGGCCCTCCTGCGTCTCGGCGGTCTTCCACGTGGCCGGATCGGTGAGGGTGATGAAGCTGTCGGTCGATTCGACGCCCATCGGGTCGGTCGGGATCTCGGCGCTGCCGGTGAGCGAGACCACGCGCTTCACCTCTGGGAACGACTTCAGCACCCGCTCGATGCGGGTCACCGTGGCGAGCGAGGCCGAGAGATCGATGCCCGGCAGCTTCTCGGAGGTAATGACGATCGAGCCCTCCGACAGTTTCGGCAGGAACTCGCCGCCGAGCCGGGTCGCCAGCACGCAGGAGACCGCGAAGAGGGCGAGCGTCGCCAGCACCGTCACGAGGGCGTGCCGCTCGGCGGCCTTGAGCATCGGCGTGTAGGCGGCCCGCATCCAGTTGACGAGGCGCGTCTCGCGCTCGCCGACGCCGCGTCCGGCGAGAAAGATCGCGGCGAGCGCCGGCATCAGCGTCATGGTGACGATGAGCGAGCCGGAGAGCGCCAGGATGACGGTCAGCGCCATCGGCACGAACATCTTGCCGGCCACGCCCTCCAGCGCGAGGATCGGCACGTAGACCAGGATGATGATCGCCACCGCGAACATCACGGGCTTGGCCACCTCGGCGGCGGCGTCGCGGATCAGGTCCTGGGGCGGACGGTCCGGGTGCTCGCCGCGGGCGCGCAGGACGTTCTCGACCATCACCACGGCCCCGTCGACGATCAGGCCGAAATCGATGGCGCCGAGGCTCATCAGGTTGCCCGACAGGCCGAGCAGCCGCATGCCCGCGAAGGCCATCAGCATCGCGAGCGGGATCGCGGCCGCCACGATCAGCCCGGCGCGGAGGTTGCCGAGGAGCAGCAGCAGGACGACGATCACGAGCACCGCGCCTTCGAGGAGATTGTGCTCCACGGTGCGGATCGTGCGGTCTACGAGCGCGCTGCGGTCGTAGTAGGGCACGATCTCCATGCCCCGCGGCAATTGCGGGCGCAGGTCGTCGATCGTCTCCTTGACCTGCCCGACCACCGCGCTGGCATTCTCCCCGAGCTGCATCAGCGCGATGCCCACGACCGTCTCGCCCTGCGCGTCGTGCGTCACGGCCCCGAGCCGGACCTTCGGCGCCTCGACCACCTGGCCCAGCGTCCCGAGGGTGACCGGCACGCCGCCCGGCCCCGTATCGACCACGATGTTGGCGATGTCCTCCGGCCCCTTGGCGAGGCCGAGGCCGCGGATCGTCTCCTGCTGATCGTTGTGCTCGATATAGGCGCCCCCGCGAGCGGCGTTGTTGTCGGTCAGCGCCGTGAAGACCTGGGCGAGGCCGACGCCGTAGCGGCGGAGCGCATCGGCCGGGACCCGGACCTCGTAGGTCGGCATCTGGCCGCCGTAGATGTTCACGTCGGCGATGCCGGGGGTGAGCTTCAGCTTCGGCGCGATCGTCCATTGCAGGGTGCGGCGGAGCTGCATCGGCGTGTAGGCGGGCCCGCGCAGCTCGAACTGGTAGATCTCGCCGAGGCCGGTCGCCATCGGGCCCATCTGCGGGTCACCGACGCCCGCCGGCATCATGCCCTTGGCCGCCGGCAGCCGCTGGAACACCTGACTGCGCGCCTCGGTGATCGACATCCCGTCCGCGAAGGTGACGTAGACCGCTGAGACCCCGGCCCGCGACGTCGAGCGGATCCCGGTGAGGCTCGGCGCCCCCGCCATGGCGTTCTCCACCGGGGAGGTGACGAGGCGCTCGACCTCCAGCGCCCCGAGCCCCGGCGACAGGGTCAGGATCATCACCTGCTTGGGCGAGATGTCCGGCACCGCGTCGATCGACAGGCCTTCGAGGTTGGCCACGCCCCCCGCCGCCGCGGCGAGCGCGATCATCAGCACCAGGAACCGGCGGCGGACCAGGAGGGCGAACCACGACCGCATCGGGGGCCTCAATCCGTCGAGCCGAGCAGGCTGCGCAGCAGGATCGCCTTGAGCCCGAAGCTGCCCTTCGTCGCCACGCTCTCCCCGGCCGCGACGCCGCTCTGCACCTCGACCCAGTCGGAGCGCTGGATCCCGAGTTTCAGGGCGCGCCGCTCGAACCGATCCTCGGCCACGCGCACGAAGGCGATCGGCCCCTGCTCGGTCTGCTGGATCGCGGCGGCCGGGACCGTGACCCCGTCGCGGCCGAGATCCGCCGCCATCGTCACGGACACGAACATGTTGGCGCGCAGCAGATCGCCGGGGTTGTCGAGCTCGATCCGGGCGGGCGCCGTGTTGGTGTTCGGATCCAGGGCGGCGTTCACCGAGCGGACCCGGCCGTCGAGCGGAGCCTGACCCGGAACCGGGCTCTCCACGGAGGCGGTGTCGCCGGCCTTCACCCGCCCGAGATCGGGTCCGTAGAGGTTGGCCAGGACGAGGATGCGGGTCGGGTCGGCGACCGTGAAGGCGTCGCGGGTGGTGTCGACGACCTCGCCCAGGGTCACGCCGACGCTGATCACGACGCCCTGTATCGGGGTCACGACGGCGCTGGTACCCGGGGCCGCCCCCTCGGTCGGGGCGAGGCGCTGGTACTGCGCCCGGTACATCTCGGCGTTGGCCTGGGCCGATTTCACCGCGGCCTGCGCCTTGGCGAGATCGACCTGCCGCCGCTCCACCTCGGCCTGCGCGACGCCGCCGAACTTGAGCTGCTCCTGGCCGCGCTTGAGCTGCAGCGCCGCCACCGCCTCGGAGGCCTGCGCCTCGCCCAGCGAGGCCTGCGCGGCGAGATAGCCGTTGCGCGCGTCCAGGATGCCGGCGGCGTCGAGGGTCGCGAGGGTCTCGCCCGCCTGGACCCGGTCGCCGGGCTGGACCGCGAGGCTCAGCACCCGCCCCTGGGTGCGCGGCTTGAGATGGGTCACCCGACGCTCGTCGAAGGCGACGGTGCCGGGGACGCGCACCGGCAGCACGATCCGGCGGGTCTCGGCCGTCCCGAAGGCGAGGCCGATCCGCTTCTGCCCCGCCGCGTCGAGGGTGACGCGGTCGGGGTCGGCCGGCGCGGCTTCGGCCGCGCTGGTCACGTGCTGCGCCGCGGGCGCCAGCCCGAGCCGCTCGCGGAGCGCGTCCCGATAGACCCAGCCCGCCGCCGCGAGGAGGATAAGGACGAGGGCCAGCCAGACCCGCGCGCCGCCGCGGCGGCCGGCGTCNCCCGCGTCGGCGCGCCCGACGTTGCGGCGGTCGACGTCGCGGTCACCGGCATCCGTCTCGGCGGTCAGCGCCATGGGCACGCCCGCCGGGACTCCAGGCCACCGGCGGCTCCCCCGGCCCGCCGCGCGCGCGCGCTCGTGCCGCGCGCGCTCACGCGTCGAGGCCGGGCCGGAGCACGTCCTCGGTCACGAAGCGGCCGGTCTCGACCTCGCGGACCACGACCTCGTAGCCCGCGCCGCGCATCTCCTTGAGCCGGTCGAGGGTGACGTAGGTCCCGGTCTCGACGTCGTAGAGGCGGCTTCCGGCGTAGCGGTTGATCAGGCGCCGGGGGCGCCGCTTCCTAGGCATGCGCCCCCATCCGCGCGGGGGGCGTGCGGCCGCGAGGCGGGCAGGGGCGGCGGGATCGGGTCGGCATCGAGGGTATCCGGCAGGCGCGCAGTTCGGCATCCGAGCGGGGCGCCGGTACGCGATAGAGTCATTCCAATAAAGGGGGCCAAGCCGATGCGGTGCCATTAAATTCGGGTTCATGATGGCCCGCCCGGGGCGATTTGCGCGGCGAAGTCCGGCACAAGGGAAGCGCGTCGGTGACCCGCGTCGGGGCATCGGGGCGGGGCACGGACCGGAGCGGGGGCCGCGCGTGGCGAAGCTGCTGCTGATCGAGGACGATTCGGAGACGGCCGCGGACGTGCGCGCCGACCTGCGCGGGCGCGGCCACGACGTCGTCTGGGCCGCGACCGGACCGGACGGGGCCCGGGCGGCCCGGGACGGCGGCTGGGGCGCGATCATCCTCGACCGGATGCTGCCCGGACAGGACGGCCTGAGCGTGCTCCAGGATCTGCGCCGGGACGGGGACCGGACCCCGGCGCTGGTCCTGAGCGCGCTGGGCGACGTCGACGAGCGGATCCGCGGCCTGCGGGCCGGCGGCGACGACTACCTCGCCAAGCCCTTCGCGCTGGGCGAGCTCGCGGCGCGCATCGAGGCGCTGCTGCGGCGCCCGGTCGACAGCCGCGAGACCGTCCTGCACGTGGGCAGCCTCGCGATCGACCTGATCGCCGGCACGGGCCGGCGCGGCGCACGCGACCTGGAGCTGCTGCCGCGCGAGCTCAAGCTCCTCGAATATCTCATGCGCCGCCCCGGCCAGATCGTGACCCGGGCGATGCTGTTCGAGGAGGTCTGGAACTACCGGTTCACGCCCAAGTCCAACCTGATCGACGTCCATGTCGGGCGCCTGCGCCGGAAGCTGGAGGCGGCCGGCGAGCCGCCCCTGATCCACAGCGTGCGCGGCACCGGGTTCACCCTGTCGCCCGATGCTTGACCTGCCCCGCCCGGCGGACCTGTTCCGCTCCACGGCAATCCGTTGGGCGCTCGGCATCGCCCTGTGGTCGGCCCTGCTCGCCCTGGCGATGTTCGCCTTCGTCTACTGGCAGACGGCCGACTACCTGCGCGAGGAGCTCGCCGAGACCCTCCGGCTGGAGGTCCGGGCGGCCGCGGCCGATCCCGCCGCCGCGGCGACACGGGTCGACACGTGGATCGCGATGGACCTCCACGCCACCCATTACGGCGGCCTGTTCGCCCCGGACGGGGCGCGCCGGGCCGGCAATCTCGGGGCGATACCGGACCGTCTGGCGCGCGACGGCGATGCGTACCGGGTGAGCGCGACGGTCGACCTCGCCGGGCGCCGCCTTCAGGACGAGATCTGGGCGGCCGCGCTCGAGCTTCCCGACGGCAGCACCGTCGTGATCGCGCACGACACCGACGAGATCGACCGCGTGCGGGCCACGACCCTGCGCGCCCTGGGCCTCGGGCTCGTGCCGACGCTGGCGCTCGCGGCGCTCGGCGGCCTGCTGCTCACGAGCCGCGCCCGCCGCCGCCTCGCCGCCACGGAGGCCGCCGTGGCCGAGGTGATGCGCGGCGATCTCGGCAAGCGCCTGCCGGTCGGACCGCGGGACGACGAGTTCGACCGGCTGACCCGGACCGTGAACCGGATGCTCGACGAGATCGAGCACCTCATGGGCGAGGTCCGCAGCGTCGGCGACGCCGTCGCCCACGACCTGCGCACGCCGCTCACCCGCCTGCGCGCCCGGCTCGAGCGCACCCGCTCCCAGGCCCACACCGTGGCGGAATTCCGCGAGGCGATCGACCAGGGGCTCGCGTGGATCGACCAGACGCTCGCGATGGTCACCGCCGTCCTGCGGATCGGCGAGATGGAGGACGGCCGGCGGCGGGGCGCGTTCACGCGGGTCGATCTCGGCGAGGTGGTGGCCGTCGCGGTCGAGTTCCACGCGCCGCTGGCCGAGGAGAAGGACATCGACCTCGCGCTCACGGTGCCGCCCGGGCTGCACGCCGTCCACGGCGACCGCGACCTGTGCTTCGAGGCCTTCTCGAACCTCCTCGACAACGCCCTGAAATTCACGCCGCCCGGCGGTCGCGTCGCGGTCGGATTGCAGCGCACCGAGACCGCGATCGTCGCGACCGTCGCGGATACCGGCCCGGGGCTGCCGCCGGGGGAGCGCAGCCAGGTGTTCCGCCGCTTCTACCGCGCCGAGGCGGCGCGCCGGACCTCCGGCCACGGCCTGGGCCTGAGCCTTGTGGCGGCGATCGCCGACCTCCACGGCGCCCCCGTGACCATCGCCGAGGCGGCGGGCGGCGGCTGTCTGGTCACGCTGCGCTTCCCCCCGGCCGGCGCGGATACCGAGAGGTCTGCGGCGCGATGACCGCGGCGCGGAGGGTCGCCGTCCACCGCGATTCGCGTCCGCCGGCCTCGGCCGGAAAGCCGCGAAAGCCGCGGTTAAGGCTCTCCATGTCAGAGCGCGGCAACGAAGCGCCGGCCGCGGGGGACCGATGAACGTCTGGCGACGCGCCGCCCCGTGGCTCCGCTCGGCCCGCACCTGGATCGTCCTCGGGATCCTGGCCCCTTTGGGCATGGTCGTGACGTCCGGCCTGATGCTGGCCGACCTGCGGCGCGACGCCTGGGCCAGCGCGGACCAGACATCCTGGAACCTCCTGCAGGTTCTCGAACGCGACATCGCGCGCAACATCGAGATGTACGATCTCTCGATCCGCGCCGCCGTCGACAACCTGAAGTTTCCGGGCCTGACCGAGGCCGATCCGCGCCTGCGCCAGCTCATCCTGTTCGACCGCGCCGCGACCGCCCGCGACATGGGCGTGATGCTGATCCTGGACGAGCGGGGCGAGGTCGTCGCCGACATCGCGGCCATCCCGCCCCGCAAGGGCAACTACGCGGATCGCGAGTACTTCCAGGTCCACCAAGCGAGCGCCGGGCTCGGCCTCCACGTCGGGCGCCCGATCGTGTCGCGGCTGAACGGCGAGCGGATGCTGCCGTTCAGCCGCCGCATCGACAAGCCCGACGGCAGCTTCGGCGGCGTGGTTCTGGGCACCGTGAAGCTGTCCTACTTCACGCACCTGTTCAGCGAGATCGACCTCGGGCCGGGCGGGGCCATCAACCTGTACCTGACCGACGGCACGCGGATCATGCGCTATCCCTACGTGGAGGCCGATCTCGGGGCGAACATCGCGCAGGCGTCGACCTTCAGGCGGTTCCTGCGGGACGGGCGGGGCAGCTTCGTCAGCGCCTCCGTGCGCGATGGCGTCGAGCGGAGCTACACGTTCACGCGGATCGGGACCCTGCCGCTGATCCTGAACGTCGCCCTGTCCACCAAGGACGTGGAGGCGGAGTGGGCCGCGAAGGCGACGATCATCGGCGGCATCGTGCTGGCGCTGTGCGGCCTCACGATCGCGCTGTCGCTCCTGTTCGGGCGCGAGCTGCGCCGCCGCGAGGCGATGCGGGCCGAGATGGCCGCGCTGTCGCGCACCGACGCCCTGACCGGCCTGCCGAACCGCCGCTGCTTCGAGGACGCGCTCCGGCGGACCCTGGACGCGGCCCGGCGCGACGGCCAGCCCCTGTCGCTGCTCATCGTCGACGCGGACCATTTCAAGCGCTTCAACGACCGCTACGGGCACCCGGTGGGCGACGAGATCCTGCAGGGCTTGGCGCGCTGCCTCGCGGCGAGCGTGCACCGCCCCCAGGATCTCGTCAGCCGCATCGGCGGTGAGGAATTCACCCTGCTCCTGCCCGAGACGGACGAGGCCGGCGCCCTGCGGGTCGCCGACACGGTCCATGCCGAGGTGGCGAAGCTGACCGTCGAGTCGGCCGGGCTCGGGGCGGGGACCGTGACGGTGAGCATCGGGCTCGCCGCCGTGCGACCGGGCGGCGACCGGAGCGCGCCGCTGCCGGACCCGTACCGGCTGGCGGACGGCGCCCTGTACGAGGCCAAGAACGGCGGCCGCAATCAGACCCGCAGCGTCGCGCCGCCGCCCCCGCGGGGAGCCCTTCAATTGGTGCGGACGTCCTGACCCGCACGAAGGCGCGCTTTCGCGGAGCGCTTTGACGGAATCGACACGAAATCCGTGGTTTCCTGGGCGGGATGGCGGCCGGCCCGGAGAGGACCCGACGTCGTCGCGTCGGGACGAGGCGGGCGGGTAACGACCATCCGTGCCTCGGGCCGGCGGAGCGCGTGAGGATCCGGCGGGATCCGACTCGCAACCATAGGGTAACGAGGATGGACGACAGACGCGCCGCGCCCCGCAGACGGACCCTGCTCGAGGGCCATATCGAACTCGCCGGAGGCGGCGTGATCGACTGCACGATCCGCAACATATCGGACGGGGGGGCCCGCCTGAGGGTCGTCAGCGTGATCGGCGTGCCCGACGCGTTCGTGCTGTCCTACGGGGTCGGCGGTCAGCGGCGGCCGGCACGGGTCACGTGGCGCCAGGAAACCGAACTCGGGGTCGCGTTCGGCGACCTCTGAGGGCGGCGGCCGAGGCTTCCACGCCCACCCGTGTTGAGGGGCGGATCGGATGGGCGTGGAAGGCCAGCGTCCGGCTGGTGAGCAACCGATGCGCCGACAGGGTTAACGTTTCCTTACCGGGCCGCGGGGTCGGCGCGCCGGGCCTGGAGCGTCTCGGCGATCACCACGCCGGTCCGCAGCACGTGGCGATGGGCGACGGTCCCGGCCGCGGCGGCGTCCCGCGCGGCGAGGGCCCCGAACAGGTCCCGGTGTTCCCGGGCCGATTCCTCCCAGCGGCTGCCGCTGGAGAGCGCGCGCAGGCGGGCCCACTGGGCCCGGGCCTGGAGCGCCGCGTGGGCCTCCGCCAGCGGGCGGTTCCGGGCGGCCGTGACGATCGTCCGGTGGATCTCCTGGTTGAGGGCGAAATAGGCGTCGAGCGCTTGGTCCCGGTGCATCCGGTCGAGCTGCGCCTGCTTGCCGCGCAGGTCGTCCATCAGGGCTTCGGAGATCCGCGGCGCCGCGAGCTCCGCGGTCAGCCGCTCGATGCCGGCCAGGGCCTCGAACAGTTCGAGGATCTCCTCCGGCGTCCAGTCGGGGACGCGGGCGCTGCGGTTCTGGTGCAGCTCGACCAGCCCCTCCGCCGCCAGGAGCTTGAGGGCCTCCCGGAGCGGGGTTCGGGAGATCCCGAGCGCGACCGACAGGTCGGTCTCCACGAGGGTCGCGCCGGCCGGCAGCGCGCCGCGCACGATCATGTCCTTGAGCCGGGCCGCCGCCTGCTCGTGCAGCCCGGTCCGCGGCACCTGCGCGGCCGGGACGACCAGGGCCTTGCGGGGCCGGCCCCGGCGGCGTGCGACGACGTCCATCGATCCTCCCGTTCCACCACGCCAGCCTAGCGCGTCCGGCCGCCCGGTCGATGATCCATTTTTCGGCCTGTAACGCTGCCATATCATGCATTTGCGCAAATTGCATGCAACATGCAGAAAATGCCTTGTCGACGGTCCGAGCCTGTCGGATGCTCGGTGCATCGGGGATGGATGCGATGGAACGACCGAACCGCACGACGCGTCTGGGCATGCTGACGCCCTCGTCGAACAGCGTCCTCGAGCCGGCCACCGCCCACCTGCTGGCCGGCTGCGCGGGGGTGAGCGCGCACTTCGCCCGCTTCCGCGTGACGGAGATCGGCCTGTCGCCGGCGGCCCTGGACCAGTTCGACCCAGAGCCGATCCTGGCGGCGGCCGAATTGCTCGCCGATGCCCGGGTCGCCGCGATCCTGTGGAACGGCACCTCCGGCGCCTGGCTCGGCTTCGACGCGGACGAGCGCCTGAGCGCCGCGATCACCGACCGGACGGGATGCCCGGCCTCCACCGCCGCGCTCGCCTTCCGCGACCTGTTCCGCGCCCGGGGTTTCCGGCGGATCGGCCTCGTCACGCCCTATACCGGCGACGTCCAGCGGAGGATCCAGGCCAACTGGGGCGCGGCCGATTTCGACTGCGGCGCCGAGCGCCATCTCGGCCTGTCGGAGAACTTCGCCTTCGCGGAGGCCGGTCCCGAGGCCATCGCGGGCATGGTCCGGGCGGTGGCGGCCGAGGGCGTCGACGCGGTGGCGATCGTCTGCACGAATCTCGCGGGCGCCGCGCTCGCCCCGGCCCTGGAGGCCGAACTCGGCGTGCCGGTGGTCGATTCGGTGGCCGTCACCCTGTGGAAGGGCCTGGACCTCGCGGGCTGCCCGACCGCGCACCTCGCCGCCCACGGCCGCGCCTTCGCGGCGGGCGGGGAGGGCCGTCCGTGAGCGCCGGGACCACCCTGATCCTCGACGGGATCACCCAGCGCTACGGGTCGGCCCTCGCCGTCGACACCGTCACCCTCGACATCAGGGGCGGGGAGCTCGTCGCGCTGCTCGGGCCCTCGGGCTGCGGCAAGACCACCCTGCTGCGCGCGGTGGCGGGCTTCCTGAAGCCCACGGAGGGGCGCGTCATCATCGGCGGCCATGCGGTCGACCACCTGCCGCCGAACCGGCGCACCGTCGGCATCGTGTTCCAGAACTACGCCCTGTTCCCCCACATGAGCGTCGCCGACAACGTCGCCTACGGCCTCGCGGCCCGGGGGGTCGGGCGGGCCGAGCAGAGGGCGCGGGTGGCCGAGATGCTGGCGCTGGTGCGGCTGGAGCACCTCGCCGGGCGCTTCCCGCGGGAGATGTCGGGCGGCCAGCAGCAGCGCGTGGCGCTGGCCCGGGCGCTCGCCGTGCGCCCCTCGATCCTGCTCCTCGACGAGCCCTTCGCGGCCCTCGACAAGAACCTGCGCCTCGACATGCAGATCGAGATCAAGCGCATCCAGCGCAGCGCCGGCACCACCACGCTGATCGTCACGCACGACCAGGAGGAGGCCCTGTCGATGGCCGACCGGGTCGCCGTGCTCAATGCCGGCCGGCTGGAGCAGTTCGCGCCCCCCACCGACGTCTACGACCGCCCCGAGACGCTGTTCGTCAACACCTTCGTGGGCACGGCCAACGTCCTGCACGGGCGGCTCGCGACCGGGCCGGGCGGCGCCCGGGTGGTGGCCCTGGAGGCGGGCGGCCTGCTCCCGGCCGCCACCGCCCTGCCGGACGGGACCCGGGTCGCCGCCTGCCTGCGGCCCGAGCACGTCGCCTTCGCGGAGGAGGGGGCAGGGGCCGAGGACAGCCTCGACGGCGTGGTCGAGATCGGCCTGCCGCTCGGCGCCACCCTGGTCCACGAGATCCGGCTCGACGGCGGCGCACGCCTGAAGACCGCCGAGCCGCGCGCGGCGGGCGCCCGGCCCCGGCCGCCCGGCACCCGCGTGCGCCTGAGCCCGACCGCCCCCGAGCGGGTCAGCGTCTTCCCCGATCCCCGCCACTGAGGCCGCGCCAGTCGATACCGAGCCCGTCGACACCGAGCCTGCCGACACCGAGCCAGGAGAGCCGACCATGACCCTGCACCGCCGCAGCCTCCTCGCCGGCGCCCTGACCCTCGGCGCCGCCCAGGCTTTCCCGGGCCTGTCCCGCGCGCAGGCGCGCAAGCTCGTCTTCGCGACCTTCACGGGCAGCTGGGAGGAGGCGCACCGGGCGGTGCTGGTGCCGCCCTTCCGCAAGAGCTCGGGCGGCGACGTCATCCTCGATCCGATGCTGTCGGTCGACCAGATCGCCAAGGTCCAGGCCGCCCGCGCCAACCCGCCGATCGACGTGATGCTGCACGATCCGGGCCCCGCGCTCACGGCCATCGCCCAGGACCTCGTCGAGCCCTATCCGGTCGCCCAGTCGGCCCATTACGGCGACCTGATCGCGGACGCGCAGGAGCCGATGGGCCCGGCCCCGTTCTTCCAGATCGTCGGCCTGACCTACAATCCCGAGAAGGTGAAGACCCCGCCGACCTCGTGGGCCGACCTGTGGAAGCCCGAATTCAAGGGCCGGGTCGGCATCACCAACCTGAACTCGACCCTGGGCACCGGCTTCCTCGTGGAGATCGCCCGGATGCATGGCGGCTCGGAGACTGACGTCGAGCCGGGCTTCAAGGCGTTGGAGGCGCTCAAGCCGAACCTCGCCGCCGTCGCGGCCAATCCGGGCGCCCTGGCGGCCCTCTATCAGCAGGAGCAGGTCGATATCGGGCCGGGCAATTTCAACGCGATCCAGATCCTGAAGGCCCGGGGCGTGCCGGTGGAGTTCGCGGCGCCCAAGGAGGGCATCATCGCCTTCAAGACGACGATCCACATCGTCAAGAACACGCCCGTGAAGGAGCTGGCCTTCAAGCTGATCGAGGCCGCCCTGTCGCCGGAGGTGCAGGCCAAGCTGATGCAGAGCCCCTACCTGATCGTGCCGACCAACCGGAAGGTCGCGATCGAGGGCGAGGTCGCGAAGGTCCTGGCGAAGGACGCCGACGAGCTGAACCGCAAGTCGGTGTTCCAGGACTGGGCCGCGATCAACCGCGGCCGCCCGGCCTGGATCGAGCGCTTCAACCGCGAGATCCGGGTGTGAGCGCCGGCCCGGCCATGGCGGCGGCGGGCCCGGTCGCGGCGCCCCTGCGCCCGGGCCGCGCCTGGACGGCGGCCTACGACATCCGGCTCGCGCTGCCGCTCGGGGGGTTCTTCCTCGTCTTCTTCCTGGCGCCGCTGGCGCTGCTGGTGCTGGTCAGCTTCTACGCCGATCCGGCCATGACCCGGTTCGGCCTCGACCAGTACGCCCGGTTCCTGCTGGACCCGTTCTCCCTGCGGGTGCTCGCCGCGACCCTGTGGCTCGGCGTCGAGGTCACGGCGCTCACCCTCCTGCTCGGCCTGCCGCTGGCGCTGCTCCTGACCTGGGCGCCCGGCCGGCTGCGCGGCCTGCTGACCCTGATCGTGCTGCTGCCGCTGCTCACGAGCGTGGTGGTGCGGACCTTCGCGTGGATCGTGATCCTCGGGCGCCAGGGCATCGTCAACGCCGCGCTCCTCGGCCTCGGGCTCACCGACACGCCGCTGAAGCTCCTCTACACCGAGGGCGGCCTCGTCCTGGCGCTGGCGCAGGTGCAGATGCCCCTGATGGTCCTGCCGCTGGTCACCGCCCTGTCGCGGATCGACCCGAACCTCGCCGACGCCTCGGCGGCGCTGGGGGCGGGGGCGTGGCGCACCTTCCTCCGGGTGACGCTGCCGCTCTGCCTGCCCGGCATCGTGGCGGGCTGCCTGCTGACCTTCGCGGCGGCGATCACCGCCTTCATCACCCAGTCGCTGATCGGCGGCGGGCAGATGCTGTTCATGCCCATGTACCTGTACCAGCAGGCCTCCTCGCTCAACAACTGGCCGTTCGCGGCGGCGATCGCGATCGTCTTCCTCGTGGCGGTCCTCGCCTGCGTCACGCTCCTCAACCTCGTGGGCCGCCTGTCGCGCGGCCGCGCGCGGGCCTGAGGTCACCCGGAGGTCACCATGCGGACGAGCCTGCGGCGCGACTTCGACTGGTTCAGCTTCCACGGCGCCGTGCTGCTGCTCGCCGGGCTCTGCCTCGTCCTGCTGGCGGCGCCGACCGTGATCGTCGTGGTCGTGTCGTTCACCAGCGGCTTCTCCCTGCGCTTCCCGCCGCCCGGCTACTCCCTGCGCTGGTACGCGGCGCTCGCGGAGGCCGAGCAGCTGCAGGCCGCCGCCTGGAACAGCCTCGTGGTGGCGGGCTGGACGACCCTCCTGTCGGCGGTGCTGGGCACCGCGGCGGCGCTCGCCATCGCCCGGTCGCCGCTCCTCTCCGCGCGGCTCCTCGACAGCCTGTTCCTGTCGCCCCTCGTCCTGCCGGCCCTGGCCTTCGGGCTCGCCGCCCTGATGCTGTTCAGCGTCGCCGGGATCCCGGTCTCGCCGCTGACCCTGATCCTCGGCCACACCGTGGTCTGCGTGCCCTTCGTGGTCCGCACCACGGTCGCGGCCCTGTCGCAGATGGACCCGGTGCTCCTCGAGAGCTCGACCTCCCTCGGCGCCTCGCGCCTCACCACGTTCCGCCGGGTGACCCTGCCGCTGATCCGGCCCGGGATCCTGGCGGGGGGGTTCATCGCCTTCATGGCGAGCTTCGACAACGTCCCGGTCTCGCTGTTCCTGCGCGACGCCGCCACCGACATGCTGCCGATCCGGATGTGGCAGGACCTGGAGGGCCGCCTCGACGTCACGGTGGCGGCGGCCTCCAGCCTGCTGATCCTCGTGACCGTGGTGCTCGCCGCCGTGATGGAGCGGGCCGCCGGCCTGTCCCGCCGGATGGCGGGCTGAAGCACCCGGAGCCCTCGCATGCGGATCCTGCTCCTCAACCCCAACACCTCGGCGGCGATGACCGCGCGCATGGCGCGGGCCGCCGCGGCGGCGCTCGCCCCCGACGCGCACATCACCGCGCTCACCGCGGCGACGGGCCTGCCCTACATCGCGAGCCGGGCCGAGGCGCAGCTCGCCGGCGCGGCGGTGCTGGAGACGCTGGCCGCGCACCAGTCCGGCCACGACGCCGCGGTGATCGCGGCCTACGGCGATCCCGGGCTGGTCGCCGCGCGGGAGCTGTTCGACCTGCCGGTGGTCGGCATGGCCGAGGCCGCGATGCTGACCGCCTGCCAGCTCGGGGCGCGGTTCGCGATCGTCACCTTCGCGCCCGCCCTGCTGCCCTGGTACGAGGACGCGGTGGCCCTGGCCGGCCTGTCGGCCCGCTGCGCCGGCCTCCACGCGGTGCGCCGCCCGTTCGCGGCGGTGACCGAGGCGCAGGAGGAATTGCGGCCCGAGATCCTGGCCCTGGCCGAGCGGGCGGTCGGGGCGGGGGCCGACGTCGTGATCCTGGCCGGGGCGCCGCTCGCCGGCCTCGCCACGACCCTGCGGGACGCGGTGCCGGTGCCGCTCGTCGACCCGCTGGCGGCCGCCCTGGGCCAGGCGCAGGCCCTAGTGCGGCTCGGGACGCGGCCGCCGCGGGCCGGCCGCTTCGCGCGGCCCCCCGCGAAACCGGCCACCGGCCTGTCGGGGCCGCTCGCCCGCTGGATCGCGCATCGCGAGGAGGCGTCATGACCCGGATCGACGCGAACGGCCCGCTCTGGACCCTCCCGGCCACGGCCCTGTGCCGCCGCTACGCCGCCCTAGTGCGGCTCGGGACGCGGCCGCCGCGGGCCGGCCGCTTCGCGCGGCCCCCCGCGAAACCGGCCACCGGCCTGTCGGGGCCGCTCGCCCGCTGGATCGCGCATCGCGAGGAGGCGTCATGACCCGGATCGACGCGAACGGCCCGCTCTGGACCCTCCCGGCCACGGCCCTGTGCCGCCGCTACGCCGCCGGGACCGCGAGCCCCGTGACGGCCGCCCGCGCCTGCCTGGAGCGGGCGGAGGCCGTGAACCCCGCGCTCAACGCCCTCGTCGCCGTCGATCCCGAGGGCGCGGAGCGCGCCGCCGCGGCGAGCGCGGCGCGCTGGCGGGCCGGGAGACCGCTCGGCCCCCTCGACGGCGTGCCGCTGACCGTCAAGGACAGCCTGAACGTCGCCGGGTTCGCGACCGGCTGGGGCAGCCGGCTCTACGCGGGGCAGGGGGAAGCGCGCGCGCTCGACCGGGACGAGACGCCGGTGGCCCGCCTGCGCGCGGCCGGGGCGGTGATCCTGGGCAAGACCAACGTCCCGGAACTGACCGTCCAGGGCTACACCGGCAACCCGGTCCACGGCGTCACCCGCAACCCCTGGGATCCGGCACTGACCCCGGGTGGCTCCAGCGGCGGCGCCGTCGCGGCGGTCGCCTCCGGGATCGGGCCGCTGGCGCTCGGGACCGACGCGGGCGGCTCGATCCGCCGCCCCGCCTCCCATACCGGCCTCGTCGGCCTGAAGCCCACGGCCGGCCGGGTGCCGCGGACCGGTGGCCTGCCGCCGATCATGCTCGACCTCGAGGTGGTCGGGCCGATGGCGCGCACCGTCGACGACCTCGCGGCGGCGATGCGGGTGCTCGGGGCGGCCGACCCGGATTCCGTCGCGCCGCACGGTTTCGGCCCGTTCGGGAGCGCCGCGGTGCCGGAGCGCCCGCTGCGGATCCTGCACGTCCCGACCTTCGGGACGGCCCCGGTCGATCCCGCGATCGCCGACAGCGTCGCCGAGGCGGCCGGGCGCCTCGCCGGCCTCGGCCACCGGGTCATGACCGGCCGATTCGACGCGGCGACGGCCGTCACGGAGGCGTGGCCGGTCCTCGGCCAGGCCGGCATCGCGTGGCTGATGCGCGCGCATCCGGGCCGGCTCGACGATCTGGGCCCCGACATCCGCGCCCTGGCGGAGGCCGGGGCGGCCCTCTCGGCGGCCGACCTGCTCGACGTGCAGCGGATGGCGCTGGCGCTGCGCCAGGACCTCGCGGCGCTGTTCGCCGAGCACGACCTGCTGATGACCCCCGCGGCGGCGGCGCTGCCCTGGCGGGCCGAGGAGACCCATCCGCCGCGCATCGCCGGGGTGCCGGTGGGCCCCCGCGGCTCGGCGACGTTCACGGGCTTCGTCAACGCCGCGGGCTGTCCGGGGATCTCGATTCCCTGCCGCCCCTCGGGCGCCGGGCTGCCGGTCGGGTTCCAGCTCGTGGCGCCCTGGGGCGGCGACGAGACCTTGGTGGCGGTGGCGGCGGCCTACGAGGCGGCCCATCCCTGGCGGATGCTCTGGGAGGACGGGGCGCCGTGACCGGCCTGTCGCTCCACGCCGTCGACGCCGCCGCGGGCCGGCCGGCCGAGGGGATGCGCGTGCGCGTCCTGCGGGCCGGGGGGAGGCGGCGGGTGATCGCGGAAGGCCGCCTCGGGGCGGACGGGACCCTCGACCATCCGGTCGTGCGGACGCGGCTCGCCGCCGGCCTCTACGAGGTCGTGTTCGTCATCGGCGACGTCGTCGGGGCGGCGGGGGAGGGGTTCCTCGAGGAGGCCGCGATCCGCTTCCGGATCGACGACCCCGATCGCCACTGCCACCTGCCGCTGAAGTTCACCGCCTTCGGCGTCGCGCTGTTCCGCGGCTGCTGAGCGGCGGTATGCTCCGCCCTCGGACCCGGCCCTGCGACGGCGCGGCGCTGCCGCCGCCCGCCCCCGCGCGGTGACCGGAGCTTCGGGAGGGCCTAGACTCGCGCCCGATCGCGGCGCGCGCAGGAGGAGGCCGATGCGGGTTCAGGCGATGACGATCCCGGCCCTGGCCGGGCGCGCGACGCGCGGCGCCCCTCCGGCGCGGCGGATGCTGGCCGCGCTGACGATCCTCGCGCTTCCGCTGGCCTGGGTCGCGGCCGGGCGGGCCCCCGCCGCGCCCGTCGACCCCGATCTGGTGCGGGTGATCCGCTTCATGGCGCTGCTCAAGGGCGGCTTCGCCCTGGCGGCGCTGGCCGGCTGCTTCTGGCGCCTCGGCCGGCCCGCCGGATGGCGCAGCGCCGTCTACGTGGCCGGACCGCCGCTCATGGCGCTCGGGGCGGCCGGATTGTGGTCCCTGCGCGATCCGGGCCTCGCGGCGCTCGGCCTGCATCTCGGCCTATTCGCAATTCTCGCGGCGGCGCTGACCGACCGCGAGGCCCTGCCCGACCGGCCCCGCGCGGCGCGCCGTCAGATCGTCTCGTAGGCGAACAGGACCGCGATCAGCGTCAGGCCGATCAGCCCGATGACGAAGCAGATGTCGGCGCAGCGCTCCAGCCTGGCCGGGAGGTCGCCGCCGTCGCCCAGGCGGATCGACAAGTAGGACGCGATCGCGCTGACCAGGAACAGGATCGCCGTCAGGGCGGCGGCCTCGTCGACGTGGCTCGGCCCGATCCAGCCCTCGGCGATCTTCACGAGACCGATCAGCGTGGTGCAGACGCCGACCATCGTGCCGGCATTGGGGAGGATGTGGCGCGATAGGCTATCCTCGCCGGAACCGGTGGCCTTCCGCCTTTCGGCCATGCGCTCCTCGTACAGCTCCGCGCCGGCCGATCACCCCCTATACCGCGCCCGTGGAGGTTCGTCATGAAGCGCCCGCTCACCACCAGCTTCTCCGCGCCGCCGCCGGAGCAGGCCCGCCCGCCCGAAGCGGCGCCCGCGGCGGCGTCCTGGCGCGACGTCGCCCCGCTCGCGGC
>NZ_MLCA01000012.1:0-58009 GCF_036441375.1 Methylobacterium oryzae | reverse complement strand
AGCGCGGAGGCTTCGGACTGCAGGCTGGCGGGCTGGCCGCCCGCCGGGGCCGAGGCGACGCCCAGGGGCGCGCTCGGCAGCGGCGCCCCGCCCGGACCCTGGGGCAGGCTCTCGAGAGCCTGCGGGACCTGGGGCCCGGCGGGGATCGCCGGGGCGACGGGCTGGCTCGCTTCCTGCCCCTGCCCGTAGATCTCCCGGGCGAGGCGCCCGACCAGATCCGCGTGGGCCAGATCGCCCGGGCTCGCCCCGGGCAGCCCGAGGGCGGAGGCCTCAGGCGTAGTCATGGTAGTTGCCCAGCAGCACGTTATCCAGGCGGGCGATCGCGTCCTCGACCAGCACGGCGGCTGAGAAGTAGCGGGTCACGAGGTGCGAGGCGATGGAGTGGTCGTTGGTGCCCATGTAGCGCACCGACAGGCCGGGCTCGATCTCACCGGTCACGCCGGACTTCTGCAGGCCGACCACGCCCTGCTCGCCCTCGCCGACGCGCAGCAGCAGGATCGCGGTGGTCTCGGCCCCGGTCACCGGGTCGAGGTCGATCGGCAGCTTGTCGCTCGGCACCAGCGGCACGCCGCGCCACGTGAGGAACGGCGCGCCGAACAGGTGGACGACGACCGGCGGCACGCCGCGGCGGGTCGCCTCCCGGCCGAAGGCCGCGATGGCGCGGGGATGGGCCACGAAGAAGGCGGGCTTCTTCCAGACCAGGGTCAGCAGCTCGTCGAGGTCGTCCGGGGTGGGCGGGCCGCCGCGGGTCGGGATGCGCTGGCGCGGGCCGACCTCGTGGAGCAGGCCGAACTGCGCGTTGTTCAGGAGCTCCCACTCCTCGCGCTCCTTCACGGCGTCGACCGTGAGGCGGATCTGCTCGCGGAGCTGGTCGATCTCGTTGGAGTAGAGATCGGTGACGCGGGTATGGGTGTTGAGGATCGTCTGGATGGTCGAGAGGTGGTACTCGCGCGGATCGACCTCGTAATCCACGAAGGTCGTGGGCAGGCGCGGCTCGCCGGTATGGACCGCCAGGAGCTCGATGCCCTGCTCGCCGTACGAGTTGGTGTGCCCTTTGAGGCGGTCGCGCTCCTCGCGGTACTGGGCGATCTTGGCGCGGATCTCCTCGTTCTCGACCGCGGCGGCGTCGAGGGTCAGGAGGGTCACGGCCGACAGGGCCTTCACGGCCGGGGCCGGGGCGCTCTCGCCGGCGAGGCCGGCGTCGCCGAAATAGTCGCCCTTCGTGGCGAGCCCCTGGCGCAGGCGGCCCTTGTAGGGGCCCGACAGGGTCAGCTCGACGGTGCCGTCGGCCACCACCGTGAGGCTGCGGCCCGCGGACCCCTCCTCGTGGATCACCGCGCCGGCCTTGTGCCGGCTCTCGGTGAACTTGGCCGCCAGCGCCGCCAGCTCGGCATCGCCCAGCCGGCTGAACAGCGGCACGGCCCGCAGGGAGGCGGGGCGAACCGCCCGGCCCTTGCCGTCACCCTTGTCGTCGGTAACGACATCGATCCGACCCGGGCGGGCCAGCACGACGGCGCGGCGGTTGACGCGGTAGACCCCGCCCGCCACGTCCACGAAGGGCAGGAGCCGGAGCAGCCAGCGCGGCGTGTTCGCCGCGTTCTGGACCGAGGTGACGGTCGCCGTCGCAAGATTGCGTGCCGCCGTGGCGCTCACGCTCAGACCCGGTCCGCTCATGGTTCGTCCTCACTCCATCCAGGATTGCAGGCGCGCCGCATCGATCCGCGCGGCGGCGGCGCGCCCCGCAGGCCGTGCGGGGCGGGCGCAAGTCGTTCCGATCAGAACCTGACGACGATCACGGTCCGGCCGACCTTTACGTCGATCAAATCAGGTCGTTTCCAGCAGACAGACGGCCATCGTCGACCGATTGTCCGGCCTCACGCCGTCGTCGATGCGGCCAAGTCTTGATAAAGCTTGATTCGTCCGAGGGTCAACGAAAGGATGTCCCCATTTTTCACCGATCCATGGAAATGGATCCTCTGGCATACACGTTGCCCAGCATAGGATCGCCCTCGGATCGGAAGATCAGAGAACGTAATTCTACAGATCCGCGCCTGGCAGCGGCGGACGGACGACTTTGTTGTCAGAAAAAATCTTTCGCGCGTCTCAGATGCCGTCCCCGTAGCCGAAGGACTGGTCCATGCTGAGCGCCGGCTCCTCGTCGACGGGCAGGCGCGAGACGACCCGGGCCGGCACGCCCGCCACGGTCGTGTGGGGCGGCACGTCCTGCAGCACCACCGCGGCGGCCGCGACCTTGGCGCCCGCCCCGACGCGGATGTTGCCCAGCACCTTGGCGCCGACGCTGAGCAGCACCCCGCGCTCGATCTTGGGGTGCCGGTCGCCGCTCTCCTTGCCGTTGCCGCCGAGCGTCACCGACTGGAGGATCGAGACGTCGTCGGCGATCACCGTGGTCTCGCCGATCACCACGCCGGTGGCGTGGTCGATGAACACCCCCGAGCCGATCCGGGCCGCCGGGTGGATGTCGCAGCCGAACACCTCGGAGATCCGGCTCTGGACGTGCAGCGCCAGGGTCGCCCGGCCCCGGTGCCAGAGCCAGTGGCCGACCCGGTAGGCCTCGAGCGCCGCCAGCCCCTTGTAGAACAGGAACGGGTCGAGGTAGCGGCGGCAGGTCGGGTCGCGCTCGCGGATCGCCACGAGGTCGCGCACCGCGTGGGCGCCGGCCTGCGGGTCGGTCTCGAAGGCCGAGAGGCAGAGGTCGCGCATCGACAGGCGGGCGAGGTCGCCGTCCCCGAGACGGTGGGCGAGGCGGTAGGCGAGGGCCTGGGCCAGCGAGCGCTGGTCGAGGATCGTCGCCTGGATGATCCCGGCATAGAGCGGCTCCTCGATCAGGGCCGCCTCGGCCTCGGCGCGCAGGGCCGCCCAGACCTCGGACTCCCCCGTGCTGCGGCTCGTGACGCGCAGGGGCGGCTGGACCAGGGCCATCGTGGCACCCGCGGCGGGCAGAGGGGCGTGATGCATCGGTCGCCGCCGATCACGCCACGGGGCGGAACAGGTCGGGCAGGTAGCGCTCCAGGGTGTCGTGCCCCTGGAACTTCACGTCCACGGTCGCCGGGGCGTCGCCCGCGCGGTGGACGCCCACCACCCGGCCCCGGGCGTGCCGCCAGATCCCCAGGATCTCGGCGAGGTCGGGCCGCGCGAACACGACCGCGTCGCCCTGCATCATCGTGGCTGAGCCCATGGTGTCGTTTCCCCCTGGATCGGCCGGTGGCGGCCTGATTCTGCCGCCGGCACCGGGGCCCGCGCCGCCGGCGAGAAGTCTTTTCCGGATGCCCCGGTCCGGCAGAGAAGGTTTCGACCGCGCTGGCCCGAAACCGGAGCATCGTCTTCGCTAAGTGCCTGTTGTAGAACGATATTTAAGCATCGCCGCGCCGTTGGCAAGCCCGGTCTTCGGCCCGTCCCGGGCGCGGCCAGCCCCCGGCCGGCACGCGTCATCGAGCGCGGCCGCGACGCCGGCGCGGCCCCGTGCTTCTGCTCCGCGCCGCGCCTTCGACGAACAACCTGCGCTGCAAGTCCTCGCCAATTTGGCAGCACATTCTCGCGCCCGGCCTCTACATTGACAGTGTCGACCCACAGTCGTGGCCCAGTCGACAGGCAGTCGACACAGAGCCGTACGGAGGTTTGCCGTGATCGCCAGCAAGGAACGGATCGCCCGGATGACTGCGCCGTGTCTGCCGTGTTGCCGCGTCCAGGAGGAGGCGAGCGCACGACATCAGACACGCGAGGCGATTACCGATGCGGACCTATGACACGACCCGGAACACCCGTCCCGACCTGAGCCCCGAACCGGCCGCCGCCCTCGGCCGAGCCCTGTCCCGGAGCGTCCGCTCCCATCCCTCCCACGAACGCGCCGCCCTCGCGAGCGCCCTCGACGACGGCCTGATGCCCGACGAGGTCGCCCGGATCCTCGCCGGCCGCCGAGTGGCCGAGGCCTTCCCGATCCGCTGGGGCGAGAGCCCGGAAGCCTACGCGTCCCGGGCCGTGTCCGAGATGTTCGTCGCCTACCTCCAGTAGGCGCGCCGCTGCCGGCCGCGCCGGCCTCTCCGACCACGAACGATGGAAACCTGCCATGTCGGTCTTCCCCCGCGGGTGGAGGCGCCGGACGGGGACGGCCGCCTGCGCGCTCGCCCTGGCGCTCGGTGCCGCCGGCCCGGCCGCGGCCGGACACCCGCCGAAGGGCCGCGGCGCGGNGCGGCCCGGACGGCGGGCAGCAGCGCCCGGCCGTACTGGAGCGCGTCCTCCAGCGGGTCGAAGCCGCGGATCAGGAAGGTCCGCACGCCCAGGTCGTGATAGTCGAGCAGGGCGTCGGCGACCTGCTCGGGGGTGCCGACCAGGGCGGTCGAGTTGCCCGCCGCGCCGGTCTCGGCCGCGATGGCGGTGAACAGGCGCTTGTCGTGGCGCGGCCCCGCGGCCGCCGCCGCGAGGAGCCGCCGGGAGCCCTCGTTCTGCGGCGTCGCCGCCGGGCCGATGCCCCTGGCCGCCCGGACGGCCCGGGTCCGGGCCAGGATGTCCTCGGCGCGCTCCCAGGCCCGCGCCTCGGTCTCGGCCAGGATCGGCCGGACCGACAGGCTGAAGCGCGGCGCCCGCCCGTGGGCCGCGGCCGCCGCCCGCACCCGGCCGATCAGCTCGGCGACCTGCGCGTGGGTCTCGCCCCAGAGGGCGTAGGTGTCGGCGTGGCGGCCGGCCACCGCCAGCGCCGCCGGCGAGGCGCCGCCGAAATAGACCGGGATCGCGTTGACCGGCTTCACCTCGGAGAAGCCGCGCTCCACCCGGTAGTGATCGCCCGCGTAGTCGAACGGCTCCGCGGCGGTCCAGCTCTGCCGGACGATGTCGAGGAACTCCCGGGTGCGGGCGTAGCGCGCGTCCTTGGTGAGGTGGTCGCCGTCCTGGGCGAGTTCCCGGTCGTCGCCGCCGCTGATCACGTGGATCGCGACCCGGCCGCCGGTGAGCTGGTCGAGGGTCGCGAATTGCCGCGCCGCCACGGTGGGCGCCGTGAATCCGGTGCGGTGGGCGATCATCAGTCCCAGCCGCTCGGTCACGGCGGCGACCTGCCCGGCGAGCAGGAGGGCGTCCGGCGTGGTCGCGTGGAAGGCCACCAGCACCCGGTCGAACCCGCCCCATTCGTGCGCCTGCGCCAGGAGCTTCAGGTAGTCGCGGTCGATGGACGGCCCCGCCGCCGGGTGGATCTCGGAGGTGTGCCGGGGGGCGACGAAGCCGATGAACTCGACGGCATCGGGGGGAAGCAGGCTCATGGTGCGATCTCCGGGTCGAGGGCGGATTCAGGCGCCGAGGGCGGCCCTGCCGGCGGCGACGCGGACGGCGTCCCCTTGCGGCCAGTGGATGCGCGCGCACAGGACGTCGCGCAGGTGCCGCTCCAGCGGGTTCGCCCGGGACAGGCCGGCGTTGCCGGACAGCTCCGCGGCGCGCTGGACCGCCGCGACGGCGTTCTCCGTGGCGGTGAGCTTCACGAAGCCGGACTCGCGCGGCGGCGGGGGATGTCCCGCATCGACCTCGGCGGCGAGCCCGGCGACGAGGCGCGCATTGACGGCGAGCAGCCGCTCGTTCTCGCCGACCGCCTCGTGGAAGCGCGGCAGGCTCGCCAGCGGCGCCCCGAGGCTGCCGGGCCGGCGCGCCCGCAGGAAGCCGGTGAACCAGTCCTGCGCCGCCCGGGCCACGCCGTCGTAGAGGGCGGCGAGCAGGGTGCAGCTCCAAGCCTGCTGCCAGGGATCGGGCCCCGACCAGCCGCCCGGCGGCCGCAGGTCGACGGCGTGGTCCCCGGGGATCGGCACGTCCGTGAAGTGGACGTCGTGGCTGCCGGAGGCGCGCAGGCCGAGATGGTCCCAGGTCTCCGCGATGCGGATGCCCGGCGCGTCGAACGGCACCAGGACGGTGCCGGTGCGCGGCTCCGCCTCGTCGGTGCGGACGAAGACGAGGCCGTAGGCGAGCCCCGGCGCCCCGGTCGCATAGATCTTGTGCCCGGAGATCCGCCAACCCGCGCCGTCGCGGCGGGCCACCGTGGCCGGCAGGCCGCCCCGCGAGGGCGTCCCGAGTTCGGGCTCGACCCGCAGGGCGTTGATCAGCGCCCCGCGCGCCACCGCCGCCGCGCCGACCGCGTCGGCGGAGACCCGCACCGCCGCCGCCGAGACGCCGCGGCACGGTGAGGGCCAGGAGCCCGGCCTCCCGGAGCGCCGCGAGGGAGTCGTGCGGGAAGGTCCCCGCGCGGTCGTGGTCGGCCGCGCAGGCGGCGAGCCGTCTGGCGAGGCTGCGGACGATGTCGGGGGGCGGGACGGCGACGGTCATGGGGTGTTCGGCGACGTGATCGGCGGGCGGCCGCGCGGCGCCATCCCGGGAGCCGCGATGGTCCGCCGGGACCCGGGTCGCGTCAACGGAATGCCGTTCCGAATATTCATGGATCGGCAGGAGGATGTTGCCGCGTCGTCGGACGGCGAAGAAGAACGTGTTTCCGCCCGCCGAGGACCGGAATCGATCGTTCTCCCGGTCGTCATTCGGGGTCCTGCCATCGAGAGACAGACGAACGACGCCCCTCGCTGATGAGTCGAGGCCTCTGAGCGCCGCGCGACGGCGCCGATCCGTGAATGATCTTACCCTATCGCGCTAAAATAGAGGAAACGCTTTGGTTGACTCGGTCCAGCAGCGATCGAATACTCGGCACCCTGATCCCTCGACGGATCATTCCCGAAGACGAGGACGCCAGATCCGCCCGGTCGCGCCACCGGTGCGGTGACGCGCGCCGTTCCCGCCGCGCGGTCGCGCGGCCCGGAGACCTGAGATGACCGAAGCGCCCTCCCGACCGGGCAGCCCCTCCTCCGATCCATCGCCTTCCCGGCGGCGCCTGCTGCAGGTCGGCGCCGCGGCCGCCGCCCTGCCGCTCGGCCTCGGCATGGGCACCGGCCGCGCCTGGGCACCCGGACCGGGGGCGCCGTTCGACCCCGGCCCGCTCTGCCGACCTGCCGCCGCGGAGGCGCCCGCGGGCCCGCTCCGGACGGTCAAGCTGGCCTGGAACGCCACGGCCATCTGCACGGCGGCCGCGCCGCTCGCCAAGGAGCAGGGGATCTTCGCCCGGCACGGCCTCGACGTGGAGTTCGTCAATTTCGGCGGCTCGACCGAGGCCCTGCTGGAGGCGATCGCCACGGGCAAGGCCGATGCCGGGATCGGCATGGCCCTGCGCTGGCTCAAGCCCCTGGAACAGGGCTTCGACGTGAAGATCACCGCGGGGCTGCACGGCGGCTGCCTGCGGCTGCTCAGCGCCAAATCCTCCGGCATCGCCGACATCGCCGGGCTGAAGGGCAAGACGATCGCGATCAGCGACCAGGCGAGCCCGGCCAAGAACTTCTTCGGCCTGCTGCTCGCCAAGGCGGGGATCGACCCGGAGAGCGGGGTCGAGTGGCGGCAGTACCCGGCCGACCTGCTCAACCTCGCGGTGGAGAAGGGCGAGGCGCAGGCGCTGGCCGATTCCGACCCGCGGACCTGGATCTGGCTGAAGGACCCGCGCTTCACCGAGGTCGCCACCAACCTGTCGGGCGAGTTCGCCACCCGCACCTGCTGCGTCGTGGCCGCCCGCGGCAGCCTGATCCGGAACGACCGCGCGGTGGCGCGCGCGCTGACCCGGGCGATCCTGGAGGGCGGCCACGCCGTCCACCGGGATCCCGAGGCCGCGGCCCGGGCCTTCTCCGGCTACGGCGGCAAGGGCTCGATCGCGGACCTCGCCGCGATGCTGCGCAGCCAGCAGCACGGCGACAGCCCGGTCGGCGGCGATCTCAAGCAGCAGCTCGCGCTCTACGGGGACGAGCTGAAGCAGGTGAACGTCCTGCGGCGGTCCACCGACACGGCGAAGTTCGCCGAGCGGATCTACGCCGACGTGCTGAGCTGAGGCGCGCCATGTCCGGAAGCATCGCCGCCGGCGTCGCCCCGCGGGCCGCCGCCCCGTCCCGAAGGCTGCCGCGGCCGCCCTGGCGGATCGTCCTCGCGGGCGGCGCCTGGCTCGCCCTGGCCGGCGTGACCCTCGGCCTGCCCGAGGCGGACGACCTGCCCGAGACCGCGGCCCTCGGGTCCGGCGCGGCGTCACTCGGCCTCGCCCTCCTGACGCTCGCGCCCGTGGCGACCCGCCTCGGCCCTCTCGGGTCGCGGCTACGGTACTGGAGCCCCTGGCTCGCGGCGCTGGCCCTGGCGCTGATCGCCTGGGAGGCGGTCACGGCGAAGCTCGCCCTGCTGCCGATGCCGTTCTTTCCCTCGCCCCAGGCGATCCTGGAGGTCTTCCTCGACGACTGGCCGAAGCTCGGCGGCAGCATCCTCAACTCCCTGATCCTCCTCTCCGGCGGCTACGCCATCGGGGCGGCGACCGGCTTCGTCCTGGGCGTCGCCATCGGCACCTTCCGGGCGGTGGGCTACTGGGCCCACCCGGTGCTGCGCTTCGTCGGGCCGCTGCCGGCCACGGCGTGGCTGCCCCTCGCCTTCTTCGTCTTCCCGTCCTCGTGGTCGGCCAGCACCTTCCTGGTGGCGCTGGCGACCGGCTTCCCGGTCACGGTGCTGACTTGGTCGGGGGTGGCGGGCGTCAACAAGGCCTATTTCGACGTGGCGCGGACGCTCGGCGCCTCGCGCGGCTTCCTGATCCTGCGCGTGGCGATCCCGGCGGCGCTGCCGCACGTCTTCGTCGGGCTGTTCATGGGGCTCGGCGGCTCCTTCGCGGTGCTGGTCGTGGCCGAGATGCTCGGCGTGAAGTCCGGCCTCGGCTGGTACCTCCAGTGGGCGCAGGGCTGGGCCGCCTACGCCAACATGTACGCGGCGCTGATCGTGATGGCGCTGATGTGCTCCTCCCTGATCACGCTGCTGTTCCGCCTGCGCGACCGCCTGCTCGCGTGGCAGAAGGGGCTGGTGCAATGGTAGCCGCCGCGACCCTCGAACGCCCCGCCGCCCAGAGCGCCGGGGCCCGCCTGGCGGTCGAGGCCGTCAGCCACGCCTTCGCGATCCGCGGGGCGCCCCTGCCGGTCCTCGACCGGGTGAGCCTCGACGTGGCGCCCGGCGGCTTCGTGGCGCTGCTCGGCCCCTCGGGCTGCGGCAAGTCCACCCTGCTGCGGCTCGTCGCCGGCCTCGAGCCGCCCGACCAGGGCGCGATCCGGGTCGACGGCGACCTGGTGGAGGGCCCGGATCCGTCCCGGCTCCTCGTCTTCCAGGACCCGACGCTCTATCCGTGGCGGACCGTGCGCGGCAACGTCGCCCTGGGGCTGGAGGCGCGCGGCGTCGGGCGGTCGCGGGCGGCCCTCGTCGACCAGGCGCTGGGGCTCGTCGGCCTGACCGGCTTCGCCGACGTCTATCCGCACCAGCTCTCCGGCGGCATGGCGCAGCGGGCGGCCCTCGCCCGGGCGCTCGTCAACGCGCCGCGGCTGCTGCTCCTCGACGAGCCGCTGGGCAAGCTCGACGCCCTGACGCGGCTCGCCATGCAGGCCGAGATCCTGCGGCTCTGGCAGGAGAAGCGCTTCACCGCGCTCCTCGTCACCCACGACGTCGAGGAGGCGCTGGTGCTGGCCGAGCGCGTGATCGTGCTCTCCGACCGCCCGGCCGCGATCCGGGCCGAGCTGCCCGTCGCTGCGCCCTATCCGCGCCACCGCGACGATGCCGAGATCGTGCGGCTGCGCCGGGAGATCCTGGGGATCCTCGGCCAGCCGACCTGACGGACCGCCGCCTCAGCCCCGGGCGATCGACGGGGTCGCCCCGACGGTCGCCGCCCGCGGCTGGTGCCGTCCGATCCAGAAGACCAGGGCGCAGCCGACGCCCGTGAGCGCACAGAGCGGCAGCAGGGCGACTGGGAAGCTGCCGGTCTGCTCGCGCAGCACCCCGATCAGCGAGGTAATCGCCCCGGTGCCGAGATGCGCCAGGGTGTTGATCGCCGCGATGCCGGCGGCCGTCTGGGCCGGCGGCAGCGTCTCCGTGGCGAGGGCGAAGAACGGGCCCTTGATCGCGTAGTTGCCGAGCAGGACCAGCGAGAGCAGGACCAGCGTCATCCAGAGCGAGCCCGTCAGGAGCGTCAGGGCGAAGCTCGCCGAGGTCAGCGCCAGCGGCAGGGCCGTGCTCCAGATCCGCTCGCCGCTGCGGTCCGCCCGCAGGCCCCAGACGATCATGAAGACCGAGGCGATGCCGAACGGAATCATGTTCAGCAGGCCGGTCTGCAGGTTGCTGAGGCCGAACCCCTTGAGGATCTGCGGCATCCACAGCGACAGCGTGTTGCTGGTGGCCGAGCTGCCCGCGTAGATCACGGCGAGCAGCCAAACTTGCCGGCTCGCGAGCACCGCCCAGACCGCCGCGAGGCCGTGGGCGTGGTGCGCGGCGCTCGCCTCGGCGGCGCGCCGCTCGGTCTCCAGCCGGTCCGTCAGCCAGCCGCGCTCCGCCGGGCTCAGGAAGGTCGCCTCGGCCGGCCGGCTCGGCAGCAGCGCGAGGGCGGCGACGCCGAGCAGGACGGCCGGGACCGCCTCCATAATCAGCAGCCACTGCCAGCCGCGCAGGGACGCGGCGCCGTCGAGGGTGAGCAGCGCCGCCGAGAGCGGCGAGCCGAAGAAGCTGGAGAGGGGGATCGCGACCATGAACATCGCCACGATCCGCGCCCGGTAGGCCTTGGGGAACCAGTAGGTCAGGTACAGGATCACGCCGGGGAAGAACCCGGCCTCGGCCGCGCCGAGCAGGAAGCGGGCGGTGGCGAAGCTCAGCGGACCGGTGACGAAGGCCGAGCCGATGCCGACGAGCCCCCAGGTGATCATGATCCGCGCGATCCAGATCCGCGCGCCGACGCGCTCCATGGCGAGGTTGCTCGGCACCTCGAACAGGACGTAGGCCACGAAGAACAGGCCGCCGCCCAGGCCGAAGGCCGCGGCGGAGAGGCCGAGATCGTGGTTCATGGTCAGCGCCGCGAAGCCGACATTCACCCGGTCGACGTAGGCGATGAAGTAGCAGAGCACGAGGAAGGGGATCAGGCGCAGGCCGACCTTCCGCATCGTTCGGCTCTCGAAGGCGGCCGCGTCCGCCGCGTGTGGCGTGGTCGGTGTTGCCATGGTCCTGTCCTCGCTGGAATTCGGGCGGGGCCGCCTCGGCCTAGCGGTCGAAGCGGAAGAGTTCGGCGGGCGTCTCGGCCAGGACGATCCGGCGCTCGGCCGGGTCCGGCACCCAGGCGTCGAGGTCGCGCCGGGCCTCGGCCGGGCTGGCCTGGGTCTCGAACTGCGTGTGCGGCCAGTCGCTGCCCCAGAGCAGGCGCCGCGCCCCGAAGGCGCCGCGCAGGCGCTCGGCGGCCTGCAGCGCCGTCTGCCGGCCGGCCTCGCCGCTGCCGATGCGGTAGGCGCCCGAGAGCTTGACCCAGACGCGGCCGCCGCGGCCGAAGCCGAGCAGGTCGGCGAAGCCCGGATCGGCGATGCCGAGGGCGGGGTCGATCCGGCCGAAATGGTCGACCACCACGGGGACGCCCGCCGCGACCAGCGGCGGCAGCAGCCGCGCGAGGCGCCGCGCCTCGGCCTGGACCTCGATCTGCCAGCCGAGATCCGCCACGCGCGCGAGGTGGGCGCGCCAGACCGGGCCGGCGAAGTCCGGGTCCGGCCGGCCGATCAGGTTGAGGCGCAGGCCGACGACGCCCTGCCCGGCGAGGTCGCGCAGGGTCGCGGTCTCGGCCTCCGGGGGCAGCACGGCGATGCCGCGCAGCCGCTCCGGCGCGGAGCGCAGGGCCGAGACCATGTAGCCGTTGTCGGTGCCGAGGAAGCTCGGCTGGATCAGCACGCCGCGGGCCATGCCGTTCCGGTCCAGCATGGCGCGGTAATCGGCGATGCTGGCGTCGTAGTCGGGGGCGTAGCGCCGGTCGCCCGTGAGGGTCAGGGCCCGGGTGAAGACGTGGGCGTGGGTATCGACTGCCGCCACGCCGTCTTCGGCGGCGGAGCCAGTCCCGGCCGCGCCGCGGGCGGGGAGTGCGAGCGTGACGCCGCCCGCGAGCAGGGTGCGGCAGAACAGGCGCCGGTTCATCGGGTTCATCTCACGGTCCGGGGGATCAGCGCGCCGCCGGACTGCCGATCCGGCAGGAGCGCGACGGCGAGGAGGACGAGCCCGTAGGCGCCGAGGGCCGACAGGCCGATCGCCGGGCCGAGGCCGCAGATCTCGCTGAGCAGGCCGACGCCGAGGGGCAGCAGGCCGGAGGCGAGGCGGCCGGCATTGTAGCAGAAGCCCATCCCGGTCCCGCGCAGGCCGTCCGGGAAGAGCTCGCTGAACAGCGCCGCGAGGCTCGCGGGGATGCCGGCCGTGCAGAAGCCGAGGGGCGCCCCGAGGAGGAGCAGGCCCGCGTCGCCGACCGGCAGCAGCAGGTAGAGGACGACCAGGGCCATACATCCGGCGGCGTAGAGCGCCACCGTCCGGCGGCGCCCGAGCCGGTCCACCAGCCCGCCGGCGACGAGGCAGCCCAGGCCGAAGGCCGCGATGATGATGGCGAGGTAGAGCCCGGTGCCCAGGACCGAGGCGCCGCGCTCGACGCTCAGGTAGGTGGGCAGCCACGTGAACAGGGCGTGGAAGCCCCCGTGGGCGCCCAGGCCGAGCAGCGTCCCGATCACCGTGATCCGGCGCAGGCCGGGCGCGAAGATCGCCAGTCCTCCGGCGGGCGGCCGGGCCGGGCCGTTCACCGGCCGGGCCGGCTCGGGCACGGAGCGGCGGAGATAGAGGAGGAGGAGCGCGGGCGCGAGGCCGCAGGCGAACAGGACCCGCCACGCGGTCCGCGGATCCAGGACCGAGAAGGTCGCGGTGGACAGGAGCACGGCCGCGCCCCAGCCGAGCGCCCAGCCGCCCTGGACTGCGCCCAGCGCCTTGCCGCGGTGCTCGGGCCGGATCACCTCCGCCATCAGCACGGCGCCGGCCGCCCACTCGGCGCCGAAACCGATCCCCTGCAGCGCCTTCAAGGTCAGCAGTTGGGCAAAGTTCTGCGCGAAGGCCGCCAGAAAGGTCGCGACCGCGAACCACAGTACGGTGATCTGAAGCGCCCGGACGCGGCCCAGCCGATCCGCCGCGAGCCCCCCGAGCCAACCACCGAGCGCCGCCGCGACGAGCGTGACCGCGCCGATCAGGCCGGCCTCCGAGCGGCTGAGCCCGAAGCTCGCGACCAGCGCGGGGATGGCGAGGCTGAACATCTGCACGTCCAGGGCGTCGAGCGACCACCCGCCCAGACAGGCCCAGAAGGTGCGACGCTCGGCCGGACCGACCTCTCGGTACCAGCGGAACACAGGCTTTCCTCCGTCCCCCGAAGAGGACTAGTCATTTATATGAATAAATGAGCACGCCACTGTCGGTCCGTCAAGGCACCGGCTCCTCAGCGGATGTCGACGTGATACCGGAAGTCCTTGGCCGCGCCGCGCGTCACGCGCCACTCGATCGGGCGGGCATCGAAGCCGAAGGCGAGGCGCTCGATGACGACGACCGGGTCTCCGTCGGCGATCGCGAGGCGTTCGGCATCGGTCGCGTCGGCGATGCCGACGGTCAGGGTCTCCTCGGCGCGGGCGACGATCTCGCCGCAGAGGCGTTCGTAGGCGGGGTAGAGGAGGTCGCCGATCTCCGCCAGCGGGGCCTCGAGGATCGGTGCGAACCGCGCGGCAGGCAGCCAGATCGCCTCGGACAGGATCGGGTGGCCCTGCAGGTGGCGTGTCCGGATCAGGCGGATCGCGTCGCCGCGCACGTCCAGGCCGAGGGCTTGGCGGGCGGCCGCGGGCGCCGGACGAGCCTCGCGCGACAGGATCCGCCCCTCCGGCACCGCCTGGGTGCCGTCCGGCCCCAGATGCCGGAAGAACCGGAACAGGGAGCGGTCGAATCGCGGCCGTCGCACGAAGGTGCCGCGGCCCTGCTGTCGCTCCACGAGGCCGTCGGCGACCAGAACGTCGATCGCCTTGCGCACGGTGCCGATGGCGACGCGATGGGTCGCCGCCAGTTCCGCCTCCGTGGGGATCGGCTCGCCCGACCGCCAGACGTTGCGGGCGATCTGGAAGGCGATCTCGTCGCGCAGGCGCTGGTAGAGCGGCAAACGGAGATCGGGCTGCGGCGCAGACGTGGCGGTCATGTGTATGACTGTATGACCATCGCCGCCGGCCGCCAATGGTCTTCGTCGCGTGGGCCGGGGGCCGCCGACGCGGCTCACGCCGCCGCGCGCCAAGGATCGGGGAAGTTGTCTTCCTGTGCTGCTGGGCGACGGCGGCGCTGGGATCGTCGATCGCCAGATCCGGGCGCGTCACGGCCGAATCCTCCGGTCGTGCCGCCACACTCCGGATCACAACGACGTCATCGGCTCGATTGCGGGACATCCGGTCACAGCCTCGGGTGAGACTTCGAGGCACTCCGAACTTGATCCCGCGGGGGGCTGCCTCATTTCGTCATCAGCTTCGAACGCGACGGGATTCCCCGAGGGTTCGGACCACTGCACCGTGCCGTCCCCGTCGCCCTGCATGCGCGAGGCCGTCGACGGCGGCGCAACGTCAAGGGGGACCACCGGTTGAGCGAGACGATCGACAAGACGGACACGACGTCGTTTCACATGGAAGGCAAGTGTCCGTTCGGCGGCGACCGGATCGGCGGCGCCCTCGGCAACCGGCCGACTCTGGAGAACTGGTATCCCCACCGCCTGCGCGTGGAGGTGCTCCACCAGAACGGGCCGGCGGCCGACCCCCTCGGCCCGGATTTCGACTACGCGGCCGAGTTCGCCAAGATCGACTTCGAGGCCCTCAAGCGCGACATCAAGCAGTTCCTGACCTCGTCGGTGGACTGGTGGCCGTCCGACTACGGCAATTACGGCCCGCAGATGATCCGCATGGCCTGGCACTCGGCCGGCACCTATCGGATCGCCGACGGGCGCGGCGGCGCCGGCACCGGCCTGCAGCGCTTCGCCCCGATCTCGAGCTGGTGGGACAACGGCAACACCGACAAGTCGCGCCGCCTCCTGCAGCCGATCAAGCACAAGTACGGCAACGCCCTGTCGTGGGCCGACCTGATGGTCCTGACCGGCAACTGCGCCCTCGAGATCATGGGCCTGCCGACCTACGGCTTCGCCGCCGGACGCCTCGACGCCTGGGAGGCGGACAACGCCACCTACTGGGGCCCGGAGGTGGTGGAGATGGGATCGGTCTCAAGCTTCGACGACATGGTGAACCGCGACAAGCGCTGGCGCGGCAAGAACGGCGACGCCGATTACGACCTGGAGAACCCGCTGGCCGCCTCCCACCAGGCGCTGATCTACGTGAACCCGGAGGGCCCCTACGCCAGCGGCGATCCCCTGGCCTCCGCGCGCGACATCCGGATCACCTTCACCCGCATGGCGATGAACAACGAGGAGACGGTGGCGCTGATCGCGGGCGGCCACGCCTTCGGCAAGAGCCACGGCATGGTCCCGGCGAAGGAGATCGGGCCGCCGCCCGAGATGGCGCCGATGGAGGCGATGGGCCTGGGCTGGCACAACCCGAAGGGCACGGGTGCCGGCAAGGACACGATGACCAACGGCATCGAGGGCAGTTGGACCCCCGATCCCACGCAGTGGGACAACGCCTACCTGGAGAATCTCTTCAAGTTCGAGTGGGAGCAGACCAAGAGCCCGGCCGGCGCTCTCCAGTGGACGCCGAAGGATCCGGACGCGCCGAGGACTCCGGACGCCCATGTCGCCGGCCAGATGCACCCGCTGATGATGATGACGTCCGACATCGCCCTGAAGGTCGACCCGGACTACCGCAAGGTCTGCGAGAAGTTCCTCAACGACTTCGACGCCTTCACCCACGCCTTCTCCAAGGCCTGGTACAAGCTCACTCACCGCGACATGGGCCCGAAGCACCGCTACCTCGGCCCGGAGGTGGTGATCGAGGACGGGCTGCTGTGGCAGGACCCGCTGCCCGAGCGCGACTACGGGCTCGTCGGCGCGGCCGAGATCGCCGCGCTGAAGCAGGCGATCGCCGCGACCGGCCTGTCGGTCTCGGATCTGGCCTTCACGGCCTTCTCGGCGGCCTCGACCTACCGCGACAGCGACAAGCGCGGCGGGGCCAACGGCGGCCGCCTCGCGCTCGCGCCGCAGAAGGACTGGGCCGTCAACCGGCGGGCCACACCCGTGGTCGAGGCCCTGCGCGGCGTGATGGCGACCTTCAACGGCGGGCGCAGCGACGGGAAGAAGATCTCGCTGGCGGACCTGATCGTGCTGGGCGGCTGCGTCGCCGTCGAGAAGGCGGCCCGCGACGCCGGGGTCGAGACGCCGGTCCCGTTCACGCCGGGCCGGGTGGACACGACGCAGGCGCTCACGGACGTCGAGATGTTCGAGTGGCTGAGGCCGGTGGTGGACGGGTTCCGAAACTACGTCGACGACGGCTTCGGGCAGATGACGCGCAGCGTCTCGCCGGAGGAGATGTTCCTCGACAAGGCGAACCTGCTGACGCTGACGGCCCCGGAATGGACCGTCCTGACCGGCGGCCTGCGCGCGCTCAACGCCAATCACGACGGGTCGAACCGGGGCGTCCTGACCGATCGGGTCGGGGTGCTGACGACCGACTTCTTCCGCAACCTGACCGACGTCGACCTGGTCTGGGAGAAGGCGGATTCGGACGGGATGACCTTCGCGCTCAAGGACCGCGCGAGCGGGCAGACGAAGTTCGAGGCGACCCGCAGCGACCTCGTCTTCGGCTCGAACGCGCAGCTCCGGTCGATCGCCGACGCCTACGCGGGCAGCGACGGCCAGCGGCGCTTCGTGGCGGACTTCGTCAAGGCCTGGGACAAGATCATGATGCTCGACCGCTTCGACGTGAAGGGTCACCGACGCTACGGGCCGATGGCGGCCTGAAACCCGAGATCGAAACCGCCCGCGCCGGAGGCGCGGGCGGCCTCTCAGGGTGCCCGCCGTGTCACGGCCTGAGGCTGTGCGCCGCCAGCGCGGCCCAGTAGGCGGCGCCGACCGGGAGGGCCTCGTCGTTGAAGTCGTAGCCGGGATTGTGGAGCGGCAGGCTCTTGCGCGTCCCGTCGGTCCCGATCCAGGCGTAGGCGCCGGGGCAGGCCTCGAGCATGTAGGCGAAGTCCTCCGACGCCATGGAGGGTCCGACCTCGCCGCGGCGCGCGGTGATGTCCGTGACGGTCCCGGCCGCCTCCAGGGCGGTGCCGACGGCGTCGGCGGTGTTGACGGTGGCGGGGTATCCGAACCGGTAGTCCACCTCCGCGCGGGCGCCGTGCGTGCCGGCCGTTCCGCCCGCGATCGCCTCGACGAGTTCCGCGACCCGCTTGCGCACGGTCTCGTCCAGGCAGCGGACCGTGCCGCGGATGACCGCGCGCTCGGGAATGACGTTGTAGGCGTCGCCGCCGTGGATCTGCGTGACGCTGAGGACGACCGGGTCGGTGGGGGCGATCCGGCGGCTCACGATGGTCTGAAGGGCGAGGACGATCTCGGAGGCGACCACCAGCGTGTCGGTGCCGCGCTCCGGCATGGCCGCGTGGGTGCCGAACCCGGCGACCGCGATCTCGAACGTGTCGAGGGAGGCCATGATGGCGCCGACCCGGGTCGCGAAGGTCCCCAGCGGCAGGCCGGGCCAATTATGCAGGCCGTAGACGGAATTGCACGGGAACAGGCGGAACAGGCCGTCCTCGACCATGGCGCGCCCGCCGCCTTCGCACTCCTCCGCCGGCTGGAAGATGAAGTGCACTGTCCCCGAGAGGTCGGTGCGCGACGCGAGGTGGCGCGCCGCGCCGAGCAGCATCGCCACGTGGCCGTCGTGGCCGCAGGCATGCATCACGCCGGGCGTCCGGGAGGCGTAACTGGCGCCCGTCGCCTCCTGGATGGGCAGGGCGTCCATGTCGGCGCGCAGGCCGACGGTCGGGCCGTCGCCCCGGCTCAGGGTCCCGACCACGCCGGTGCGCCCGAGCCCGGTCTTCACCGCCAGGCCGCAGGCGGCCAGTTCCCGGGCGACGAGATCCGCCGTGCGGACCTCCTGGAAGGCCAGCTCGGGATGGGCGTGCAGGTCGCGCCGCCACGCGACCATCCGCTCCACGGTCTCCGCCTCGATACGCATGCGATCTCTCTCAAATGCCGGAGGCCGCCGGAGCGCCTCGATCCCCCGTTCGGACCCTACGCCGATCGGCGCGGCGGTTCACCCCAGCGGCGCGTGCATGAAGAACTGCGCGATGAGAACCGCGCCGAGGAACGTCCCGGCATTGGCCATGAACGAGACCACGACGATCCGCCAGCCGAGGCGGCGGAACGCCGGCACGTCCTTGGCGACCGATAGCCCCGCGAAGGTCAGGATCGGCGTGGCCAGGGCCAGGAAGTTGAGCTTGCCGGTCAGGGCGGCGATCTCGGCGGCGTAGGGCGTGCCGGGATAGGTCAGGGCCATGCCGATGATCGAGACCCAGAGGACGGCGGGCAGGCGCCGGCCGAGGAGCAGGTACAGGCCCCAGCCGGCCAGGACGGTGCCGATGATGATCGCCATCCCGGCCACGACGCTCGCGACGGGGACGACACCGTAGGTCAGCCAGTTGCCGATCAGCCCGTAGGCGCCGATCAGGATCCACGCGAGCACGGTCTCGCCGAGGCCGATCCGCACCTCCTGATGGGCCGGCGCGGCGCCTCGCGGCTCGGCGGCTGCCGGACGGGCGGCATCCGGCCGGTTGCGGCCGAGGATCGGCTCCAGCTTGCCGTAGGCCCAGATCGTGAAGGGCAGCGACAGGAACAGGGTGAAGTACGTGCCGATCGTCGTGGTGACGAGGTTGCTGGCCGCCGCGAAGGTGGCGACGTCCTTGGCGATTTCGGGCGTCTGCTGCGCGGCGATCGCCCCCGAGGCGGCGGCCATCATGCTGCCGGAGCCGACACCGGCGCCCATCGCCAGGGCCAGCGGGTTGAAGATCTTCAGGCTGGCGATCAGCCCGGCCAGCAGGGCGATGAACACCGCGCCGAACACCGTGCCGGTCAGGTACTCGGCCAGCACGCCGCGCCCCTCCGGCGAGTCCATGCCGTAGCGCTCGCCGATGATGGCGAGGCTCGGCTCGCGGCCGACCGAGAAGGTCGCGCCGATCGCCTCGCGCTTGATGCCGAGCAGGAGCGCCACCGGCAGGCCGAACACCATCGTGCCGAAGAAGTGGCCGAATTCCTGGAAGGCCAGGGCCCAGCCCGAGGCCAGGATCTTCGGCAGCGACCCGCCGACCAGCAGGCCGAGCTTGGCGATGAAGATCAGGAGCGCCGGCTGCAGGTAGGCGCCGGCCGCGCTCTGCAGGGCGCCCGACAGCCGCAGCGGCGCGGGCAAGTGCGGGCTCATCAGCCCCAGCGCGCCGCCGAGGAGCAGGGCCCAGAGCAGCGGAAGCAGCACGATCTTGCCCGAACCCACCGGGATGCTGACGTTGCCGATCGCCTCCGCGATGACGACGATGACGAGGGCGAGCAGGAACAGCGTCAGCTTCCCGCCGCCCGAGACGGCGGGCGCGACCGGTCTCGCCTCCGCCGCATAGAGTTCGCCCGCCATCGTCATTCTCCCCTGCCCTGCTCGGGCCTGCCTGTTGCTCCGCCTGCCGGTCTTGATCGCCGGTCTTGTCGCTTGATCCTGTCGAACGGTCCGCCCGGCGTCGGGCTCAGCCCACGTAGCCGAAGGTGACGGCCGGCTCGGCGGCGGTCTCGACCCAGACGCTCTTGGTCTGGGTGTAGGCCATCAGCGCCTCGCGGCCCGAGGAGCGGCCGAAGCCCGAGCGGCCGAAGCCGCCGAACGGCGAGGCCACGTTGATGGTCTTGTAGCCGTTGACCCAGACGGTGCCGGCCCGCAGAGCCGCCGCGACCCGGTGGCCGCGCCCGCCGTCGCCGGTCCAGACCGCGCCGGCGAGGCCGTAGGGCGTGCCGTTGGCCAGCGCGATCGCCTCGTCCTCGCCGTCGAACGGCAGGACCGCCAGGACCGGGCCGAACACCTCCTCCCGGGCGATCGCCGCGTCCGGCGCGACGCCGTCCACGATGGTCGGGCCGTAGTAGAAGCCGCCCGTGTCGCGTAAGGCGGCGGGGCAGGCCCCGCCGGTCGCGATCGTGGCGCCCGCCCCCGCGGCGGCCTCGACCATGTCGGCGATCTTGTCCCGCTGGCGCCGGTTGTTGATCGGGCCGATCTGCGTCTCCGGGTCGGTCGGCGCGCCCACGGGGATGCGCGCGGCGGCGCGGGACAGGCGCTCGACGAAGGACGCGTGGATCGAGCGGTGCACGAGGAGCCGGGAGCCGGCCACGCAGCTCTGGCCGGCGCCGCCGAAGATCGCGGCCTGCGCGCCGATCAGCGCCCGGTCGAGGTCGGCGTCGGCGAACACGATGTTGGCCGACTTGCCGCCGAGCTCCAGCACGCTCGGCACGATGGCGCGGGCCGCCGCGGCGGCGATCTGCGCGCCCGCCTCGGCCGAGCCGACGAACACGACGAGCCGCGTCTCGGGATGGGCCACCGCGGCGGCGCCGGTGGTCGGGCCGGCGCCCGCCAGCACCGAGACGAGGCCGCGGGGCATCCCCTTGGCGCGGTCGCAGAGCAGGCCCAGCGCCAGCGAGGTTAGCGGCGTCAGCTCGGAGGGCTTCAGCACCACGGCGTTGCCGGCGCAGATCGCCGGCGCGATCTGCCAGCCCGCGGTGAAGATCGGCGCGTTCCAGGGCGTGATCTGCACCACGGTGCCGAAGGGCTCGTGGCTTGTGTAGTTCAGGTGCGAGGTCGGGACCGGGATGACGTCGCCGTGCAGCTTGTCGCACCAGCCGGCGTAGTACTCGAACATCTCGGCGACCTTGGCGACCTCGCCGCGGGTGTCGCGGATCGGCTTGCCGGCCGAGAGGGTCTCCAGCTCGGCGAGCGCGCCAGCATGCTGCCGGACCAGGGCGGCGACCGCCCACATCGCGCGGCCGCGGGCGGCGGCGCTCATCCCCCACCACGCGCGCTGGGCGTCGCGGGCCGCCGCCATGGCGGCCTCGACGACCGACGGGCCGGCATCGGCGAAGGTCGCGAGCACGCCGCCGTCGGCGGGGTTGGTGAGATCGAGGGCGGCGCCGGTCCCGGCGAGGATCTCGCCGGCCACGACGCTGCCGATGCGGCCACCCGGCAGCAGGTCGGCCAGGAGGGCGGCGACCCGGTCGGCGGCGGGCGAGTGCGGCGTGCCGGACATCAGTGGGCTCCCTTGGGATCGCGGTAATCGGCCATGCGGGTGAAGTCGGCCGTGTCGGGGATGGCGGGTTGCGTCGCCTGCCAGATCCGCTTCACCTCGGCGGAGAGCGGCAGGTCGATCCCGCATTCGGCGGCGAGTTCGAGGGCGAGGCGCACGTCCTTGCGCATCAGGCCGGCCGAGAAGCCGCTGTCGAAGGTGCCGGACTGGACCCAGCGCGGGACCATGACCTCGCTGATCGCGCTGCGGCCGGTGGCGGTGTTCACGACCTTGACGGCCTCCTCGGCCGAGAGGCCGGCCGCCTCGGAGAGGCGCAGGGCCTCGCCGGTGGTCACGAGATGGGCCGCCACAAGCAGGTTGTTGACGAGCTTGACGATGTTGCCGGCGCCCGACGGCCCGACATGCGGCGCGCGGGCCGACATGGCCTCCAGGACCGGCCGGGCCAGCTCGTAATCCGCCGCGGCGCCGCCGATCATCATGGTCAGGGTGCCCTCGGCGGCGCCGGACGGGCCGCCGCTCACCGGGGCGTCGAGGAGCGCGTGACCGGCCACGGCGAGGCGCTCGGCGAGGCGCCGGGTCGTGCCGGGATCCGAGGTCGAGGTATCGATCACCACGACCTTCCGGTCGGTCCGGGACAGGAGGCCGCCCGCCGCGGTGACGACCGCCTCCACGTCCCGCGCCAGCGGCAGAGAGAAGACCAGGGCGTCGGCCCGGCCGAGCACGTCGTTGAGGGCGTCGAGGACGGTGACGCCGGCCGCCTCGGCGGCGGGGCGCCGGGCCGGACTGAGGTCGTAGCCCAGGACCGCGAAGCCCTTGCGGGCCAGGGTCGCGGCCATGCCCAGACCCATGTTGCCGAGCCCGACGACGCCTACCGTTGCGATGGTCATGCCGATCCGTCCTCACGAAGCGGCACGATAGTTCCGGCAAACGAGCGTTGCGACAACAACCGATTTCTGCACGAAGCGTGCGGAAATTCCGCACGCTCGCGTCACGCTGGCGGCGGCCGGAACGCCACCATGTGGTCGGCCAGCCAGCCGAGCAGCCGCGCCGCGCCCTCCGGCAGGCGCCGCCCCGCGCGGACGACGAGGTGGGCGCTCGCCTCCGACAGGATGGCGTCGCGCAGGGGAACCGCCGCGAGGAAACCGTCGCGCAGCTCGGCCGCGATCACGAAGCGGGGCAGGAACGCGACGCCCATGGCGGCCATCACGAAGCGGCGGTGCAGCTCGAAGGACGCCGTCTCCAGCCGCGGCACCAGCCGGAATCCGCCGTCAGCCTCGACGCGGCCGATCAGCTGCCGGACCCCGTGGTCGGGGGGCAGGAGGGCGGCGGGTTCGGTGGCGAAGCTGCGCAGCGGGACGGGGGCCGCCCCGTCGGCGAGGGGATGCCCCATCGGCAGGACGGCGAGCAGCGGCTGCCGGGCGGAGACGATCCCGCGGACGTCCGGGTGCGCGGGCGGGTTGTAGACGAGGCCGATATCCGCGTCCCCCCGGGCGATCGCCGCCAGGATCCCGTCGGTCGTGCCGATCTCGACCTGATAGGCGATGCCGGGGTGGTCGTGGGCGAAGCCGGCCAGCGCATTGTCGAGGAGGTCGATCAGGAAGCCGGCGCCGCAGCGCAGGCCGATCGTGCCCCGCTGCACCCCGCGCAGGCGCTTCAGCTGGTCCTCCAGCAGGGCCGCCTCGTCGGCTTGCCGCTGCGCGTGCTCGGCGACGAGGCGGCCGGCCTCGGTGGGGACCACGCCCCGGGGCAGGCGCTCGAGCAGGGTCTCGCCGACCTGCGCCTCCAGCTCGATGATCTGCCGGCTCACCGCCGAGGCGGCGACGTTCAGGACATCGGCGGCCGCCCGGACCGAGCCCGCGCGCACGACGGCCAGCAGGTAGCGCAGCGCGCGGTCGTTCACGGCGGCGGGTCCCCGGCGGCCGCGCCGCGCCGGTCGNCCGCGCCACGACCAGCACGGGCTCCTGGCGCTCCACGATCACCTGCGGCACGCCGCCGGCCGCGAAGGCGATCAGGTCGGCCCGCGCGCCGGGCGCCACCGCGCCCGGACCGAGGCCCAGCACCCGAGCCGGGACGGCGGTGATCGGCGCCAGCAACGCCGCGAGGTCCGCGTCGGTGCGCAGGTCGAACCGGTAGGCGGCGAGCTGGGCGCGGGCGATCATGCCGGTGACCGTGGCGGGGTTCCAGCAGTCGCGGACGTTGTCGGTGCCGAGGCAGACCGGGACGCCGAGGTCCCGCAGCCGCGGGATCGGCGGGCATCGGCGCCCGCCCGGCACGCTGCTGAGGATCGCGACGCCGGCCCGGTTCAGGGCCTCGGCGATCCGGCCGAGCTCCAGGTCGTCGGCCTCCGCGAGGGCGAAGGCGTGGCTGATCGTGACCTGCCCGCCGAGCCCCGACGCCTCCGTGCGGGCCGCGATCGCCGCGATCGTATCGAGGCCGGCCGCGCCGCCGTCGTGGAGATGGATGTCGATGCCCCGCCCGTGCCGCTCGGCCAGGGCGAAGACGACGTCCAGGTGACCGTCGCGGTCGCCGTCGATGCCGACGGGGTCGAGGCCGCCGACGAGGTCGGCCCCCATCCGCAGGGCCTCTCCCAGGTCGGCCGCGACCGGCGGGCAGCCCAGGATCCCGCTCTGCGGGAAGGCGACGATCTGGATCTGCAGCCGGTCGGACCAGCGGGCCCGGAGGTCGAGGATCTGGGCGAGGTGGTCGAGCCGCGTGACGTCGTCGATATCGACATGGGTCCGCAGGCTCGTCGTGCCACCGCGGAGCACGCGTTCGAGCAGCGCCTCGGCGCCCTGCTCGGCGAGCGGGATCCGCGTGGCCCGGCGGAACGCCTTCTCGTCGTCGATGATCGCGCGGACGGACCCCGCCGCCGCGTGCGGGCGCCACGGCAGGCCGAGCAGGCACTTGTCGAGATGGATGTGCCCGTCCGTCAGGCCCGGCAGCACCAGGGCGCCGCCGAGATCGATCGTGCGGCCGGCGGGCGGCAGCGGCGCGCCGGGATCCCGCAGCGCCGCCACGCGGTCGCCCAGGATGTCGATCGTCGCCCGGCGGCCGTCGGCGAGCGCGGCGTCGCTGAGGCGCAGGTCGCAGGGGGCGTCCGCGCGCGGTTCGGTGATCGACGTCATGGCGGGGCTCCCTTCAGAGCGGCCGGCCGGCGGCCACGACGGTCCGGATGGCGAAGCTCGATTGCAGCCGGGCGACCCCCGGCAGGCGCGACAGGACATCCTTGTGCAGCCGCTCGTAATCGGCCGCGTCGATCACCTTGAGCTTCACGAGGTAATCGGCCGTCCCGGTCATCAGATAGCAATCCTGCACCTCGGGACAGCGCCGGACGGCCGCCTCGAACCGGTTGAGATAATCCTCAGTCTGGCGGTCGAGGGTGAACTGGGTGAGGACCACGAGACCCGGCCCGTCGACCGCGCCGCCGATCAGCGCCGTGTAGCCCCGGATGATCCCGGATTCCTCGAGGAGCCGCACGCGCCGATGGCAGGCCGAGGCGGACAGGCCGACCGCCGCGGCGAGATCCGCGTTGCTGATCCGGCCGTCGCCGCGCAGGGCCTGGATGATGCGGCGGTCGATCTCGTCCACGCGCGACTCGCAGGATCGTCGAACTGGCCGCAGAAACTTGCACGGCCAAGCTTGAAACTCAATCTGCTTCGACAATTCGCACGCTCGTTCGACGATCCTTCGTGTAGCCTTTCGGCATCGCATCCGAGCGCCGTTCCGGGGGCCGCCATGAGCATGATCGATCGCGATCTCAGGCCCGATCCGGGCCCGGCCGGGACGGCCTCCGCACTTCTCACGATCGACCTCGCGGCCATCGCCGAGAATTACCGCCTGCTCGCCGCCCGGGCGGGGACCGCGACCTGCGCGGCCGTCGTCAAGGCGGACGCCTACGGGCTGGGCGCCGACCGGGTCGCGCCGGTCCTGGCCGCCGCCGGCTGCCGGCACTTCTTCGTCGCCCAGGTCGGCGAGGGCGTGGCCCTCCGGTCCATCCTCGGCCCCGGGGCGGCGATCGCCGTGCTCAACGGCGCCGCCCCGGGCAGCGAGGCGGCCTGCGCGGACCACGACCTCGTGCCCGTGCTCAACGACCGATCCCAGCGCGACGGCTGGCAGGGCCTGGCCCGGCGGCGCGCGCGGCGCCTGCCCGCGATCCTCCAGGTCGACACCGGCATGGCCCGCTTCGGCTTCGCGCCGGACGAGGTCGGCGCGCTCCTCGACCGGCCGGACGCCCTCGCGGGCCTCGACCTGCGGCTGGTGATGAGCCACCTCGCCTGCGCGGGCGAGCCGGACAGCCCGGTCAACGCGGCGCAGCTGTCCGTCTTCCAGGCCGTCCGCCAGCGCCTGCCCGCGGTGCCGGCGAGCCTCGCGGCCTCGTCCGGGATCTTCCTCGATCCGGGCTTCCACTTCGACATGGTGCGCCCCGGCGCCGCCCTCTACGGGATCGCCCCGCAGGAGGGCGCGGAGAACCCGATGCGGCCGGTGATCGGCCTGCGGGCCCGGGTGATGCAGACGCGCAGCGTCCCGGCGGGGACGCCGGTCGGCTACGGGCACGCGGCGACCGTCGCCCGGGACAGCCGCCTCGCCACGGTCGCGATCGGCTACGCCGACGGGTTCTTCCGCAGCACGGCGGGCGGCGCGGCGTGGTTCGGCGGCGCCCGGCTGCCCGTGGTCGGGCGCGTCTCGATGGACAGCCTCGTCCTCGACGTCACCGACGTGGCGCCCGGCACCCTCGGGCCGGGGGCGCTCGTCGACATCGTCGGGCCGGAGCGCGACGTCGACGCCGTCGCCGCGGCGGCCGGCACGATCGGCTACGAGGTCCTGACCAGCCTCGGTCACCGCTTCCACCGCGTCTATCTCGGAGCCTGAGGCCCGCCATGCACGTCCTCATCCTCGGCGGCGGCGTCGTCGGCGTCACCTCGGCCTACTACCTCGCGCGGGCCGGCCATCAGGTCACCGTGCTGGAGCGCCAGCCGGGCGCCGGCCTGGAGACCAGCTTCGCCAATGCCGGTCAGGTCTCGCCGGGCTACTCGGCCCCCTGGGCGGCGCCCGGGATCCCCGTGAAGGCGCTCAAGTGGCTGATGATGCGGCACCGGCCGCTGGTGCTCTGGCCGCGCCTGGAGCCCCGCCTCTACGCATGGCTGACGCGCATGCTCGCGAACTGCACCGAGGAGGCCTACCAGCGGAACAAGGGCCGCATGGTCCGGCTCGCCGAGTACAGCCGCGACGCGCTGCGCGACCTGCGCACCGAGACCGGCATCGCCTACGACCACCGGGAGAAGGGCACGCTCCAGCTCTTCCGGACGCGGAAGCAGCTCGACCACGTCGGCGACGACACCCGCGTCCTCGACGCCTACGGCGTGCCCTACACGGTGCTGGACCCGGCCGGCTGCATCGCGGCCGAGCCGGCGCTCGCCGCCGTGCGCGACGTGTTCGTCGGCGGGCTGCGGCTGCCGGGCGACGAGACCGGCGACGCGCACCTGTTCACCCAGCGCCTCGCGGCGCTCTGCGCGGGCCTCGGCGTGACCTTCCGCTACGGGACGGCGATCGCGCGCCTGCATGACGCCGGGGACCGGGTGACGGCGGTCGAGACCGGCGACGGTGCGCTCCTGCGGGCGGATGCCTACGTGGCGGCGTTGGGCAGCTACACGCCGGCCCTGCTGCGCCCCCTCGGGATCGCCCTGCCGGTCTACCCGGTGAAGGGCTATTCCCTGACGCTGCCGATCACCGACGCGGAGGCCGCGCCGGTCTCGACGGTGATGGACGAGACCTACAAGGTCGCGATCACCCGGCTCGGCGACCGCATCCGCGTCGGCGGCACCGCCGAGCTCGCCGGCTTCAGCAGCGCCCTGCGCGGGCCGCGCCGCGAGACCCTCGCGCGCTCGGTGCAGGACCTGTTCCCGGCCGGCGGCGATCTCGGCAAAGCCTCGTTCTGGACCGGCCTGCGGCCGATGACGCCGGACGGCACCCCGATCGTCGGGGGCACGCGGGTCGGGAACCTGTTCACCAACACCGGTCACGGCACGCTGGGCTGGACGATGGCCTGCGGATCGGGCCGCCTGCTCGCCGACCTCGTGTCCGGACGGGCGCCGGAGATCGCGAGCGACGATCTGGCCCTCGACCGCTACGCTGCGTGAGCCGGCCCGCCGGGGTGGCTCGGCTCGCGAGCCGCGCGATCATGGAACCGCCGGCGCGCTGCGCAGCGCGTGCCGTGGCGCACCAGCACAACTCTGCCCGGTATCGCACCGAACGCGATCCGACCGTGCGTTGAGCAAGACTCCGGGAATCGTGGCGAGTCGCCGTCACCACCCGGCACAATCATTCATTATTCACCGAGATACGACCACCGGTTGATTACATGACGTTCATGACGTGCGGATTCGCATAATCGTCGGATGACTTCCGACAGGCCCAGGCAACCCTTCGCACCGAGTCGAGTTTAGGATCTGAACGAACCATCCGGGTGCGCAGATGAGTTTCATCGTCGTACAGGGCCAGGACGATCACGAGCAGGCCGATGCCGTTCTTCGGGGCGTCGCCGACGGGCTGGCCCGCCTGTTCCGCGTGCCCGAGCATCCGCCCGGTGTTCAGCACCTGCTGGATTCCGGGACGCAGGAACAGGGTCCCCACCCTGAACAGATCACGCAGCGCAGCGCGCGGCGCGGCGGAAGCAAGAAGCTTCCTCGAGGCCGGTCGGTGAAGACGGGTACCGGCCGGACGCGGCGCGCAGCGGACCAGCCGTCCAGCCGCACGCGAGGGCGCCGGGCGGTGGCCGAGGCGCAGCCCGGGCAACGCGACCAGTCCTGAACCCGGCCCCGGCGCCCGCCCCGGCCTCAGCGCGCCGCGGGCAGGCCGAAGCGCCGGATCTCCAGGTGCATCTGCTCCAGCGGCAGGATCTTGGCGGCCGCACCGCGGTCGATCGCCTCCTTGGGCATCCCGAACACGACGCAGCTCGCCTCGTCCTGGGCGACCGTCTGCGCCCCGGCGCGGCGCATCTCCAGCAGGCCGTTGGCGCCGTCGTCGCCCATGCCGGTCAGCAGGATGCCGAGCGCGTTCGCGGCCGCGGCCCGGGCGGCCGACCGGAACAGGACGTCGACCGACGGGCGGTGGCGCGCGACGAGGGGACCGTCCTTCACCGATACCGCGTAGCTGCCGCCCCGGCGCTCAACCATGAGGTGCCGCCCGCCCGGGGCGATCAGGGCGCGGCCGCGCACCACGGGATCGCCGTCCTCCGCCTCCTTGACGGCGATCGCGCAGAGGCCGTTCAGCCGCTTGGCGAACGCCGCCGTGAAGTGCTCCGGCATGTGCTGCACGATGACGAGACCGGGGGACTCGGCGGGCAGCACCTCGAGCACGTCGCGCAGCGCCTCCGTGCCGCCCGTCGACGCGCCGATGCAGACGATCCGGTCGGTCCCGGCCACGACGCGCCCGGGCACGGGCGGCGGCAGGACGACGTCGGCCGAGAGCTTCGCCTCCACCAGCGGCCGGGACGGCCGGCTCCCGCGCAGCTTGGCCCGGGCGGCGGCCCGGACCGCGTCGCAGACCCGGACCGTGGATTCGAGCAGGAACTGGCGGGTGTCGACGCGCGGTTTCGGCAGCACGTCGACGGCGCCCGCCTCCAGCACCTCGAACAGGATCCGGGACCCGGCCTCGGTCAGGGTCGAGCAGACGATCACCGGGAGCGGCTTCTGCGCCATGATCTTCCGCAGGAAGGTCAGGCCGTCCATGCGGGGCATCTCGAGATCGAGGATGATGACGTCGGGGATCTCCTCCTGGATCCGGCGGGCGGCGATGAACGGATCGGCGGCCGTTCCCAGGATCTCGATGTCGGGCGCCGTCTCCAGGATGCCGCACAGGGTCTGGCGGACGGAGGCCGAGTCGTCGACGACGAGGACGCGGATCGGTCGGGACGCGCTCACCGGCTGGATTCCCTCATCTTGCTGAAGACGGTCGAGGAGACCTGATTGAGGCCCGCCACCCCGACGCCGGCCATGGATTCGGAATGGCCGACGATCAGGTAGCCGCCGGGACGCAGATGCGCGGCCAAGCGCCCGACCACCGCCTTCTGGGTCGGCTTGTCGAAGTAGATCAGCACGTTGCGGCAGAAGATGAGGTCGACGTCCCGGTCGATCGGGTACGCCTCGTCCATCAGGTTGAGCTGCTGGAACCGCACCCGGGCGCGCAGCTCGGGCACGATCCGCCCCTCGCGCCGGCCCCGGTCGCGGGCGACCATCACGTAGCGCCGCCGCAGGTCCGGCGGCACCGCGGCCAGCATGTCCTCCGGGTAGATCGCCGTGCGGGCGCGCTCCAGCACCTCCGAGGAGATGTCCGTGCCGAGGATGGCGTAACGGAACCGGTCGGCGGCCATGTCCTGCAGGACCATCGCCAGCGTGTAGGCCTCGGCCCCCGTCGAGGCCGCCGCGCTCCAGACCTTGAGCAGCGGCCGGTCGCCGCGCGCCGCCAGCCGCGGCACGATCGTCTCGCGCAGCAGATCGAAATGCGCGGGCTCGCGGAAGAAGTCGGTCTTGTTCGTCGTCACGCAGTCGACGAGGTGCGGGAACTCGTCCGCGAGGTGGCCGCCCTCGAACAGGTGGCGGCCGTAGGCCTCCAGGGTCGGGAGCTCGAGGGCGCGCATGCGCTTGCGCAGCCGGCCCTCGACCATGGTGCGCTTGGCCGGCGGGAGCTGGATGCCGACATGCTGCTGGATGAGGTCGGCGACCGAGCGGAAGTGCCGGTCGCTCAGGTGACCCGGATCGGCCTCCATGATGCCGGCTCCGTCAGGCGGCCTCGGGCGCGGCGCCCAGCGCCGGCCCGTCGCCGTCCATCAGCGCGACGAGGTCGAACACCACCACGAACGCCTCGCCCCGGCGGCCGATGCCCGCGATGTAGCGCGCGTTCCAGCGCCCGCCGACCGCGGGCGCTGCCTCCATCTCGGCCCGGTCCAGCTCCGTCACCTCGATCACCCGGTCGGCCACCAACCCCACCCGCAGCGCCCGGCCCGGCATCGGAACGTTGAGCAGGATGATCCGGGTGGCCGGCGTGCGCGCGACCGGCGGCAGGCCGAGCTTGGTCCGCAGGTCGACCACCGGGTAGCTCTGCCCGCGCACGTCGATCATCCCCAGCAGGAAGGCCGGCGCCTGCGGCAGCGCCGCCGGCACCTGGTAGTCGAGGATCTCGTGGACGTGCTCGACGTCGATCCCGAAGGTCTCGGCCCCGAGGCCGAGGGTCAGGTACTGCCACACACTGGACATGCGCGATCTCCGGCTGGATTGCGGCTCGGCCCGGCGGCGGCGGCGGCCCGGCGGCTGCGGGATTCCGCGCGGCGACAGGCGCCGCGCGGATCCGGGTTTCGGGCGGCGGGTCAGGCGACGCGGGTGAAGGCGGCGTCCTGCGCGTCGCCCTCGCCCATGTCGAGGGCGAAGCCGCCGCCCCCGGCCGGNTGGCCGCGGCGGCCGCGTGCCTCGCGGCCGCCGCCGTGCGGCAGGCCGTGCGCGTGCCGCCGTTGAAGGACCTCGCCGTCGCGATCGCCGACCTGCCCGCCGGCTTCGACGGCTACACGATCCTGCACCTGACGGACCTGCATATCAGCCGCCTGTTCCCGGCCGCCTGGGCACGGGCCGTCGTCGCGCGCGCCAACGACCTCGAGGTCGACCTGATCGTCGTGACGGGCGATTTCATCGACGGTTCGCTGGAGGCCCGGCGGACCGACGTCGCGCCGCTGCGGGCCCTGCGCGCCCGCGACGGTGTCTGGGCCGTGCCCGGCAACCACGAGTACTTCTTCGATCACGACGCCTGGATGCGCCATCTAACGGGGTTGGGGATCCGCATCCTCGCCAATGCCCACACGATCCTGAGGCGCGATGGTGATGCGCTGCTGCTGGCCGGCGTCACCGATCGGTCCGCGCCCGCCACGGGACACCCGGGCCCCGACCTCGACGCGGCCCTGGCGGGCGCGCCTCCGGGCGCGCCGATCGTTCTGCTGGACCACCAGCCGGCGAACGCCGCGCGGGCCGCGGCGCGCGGCGTGGCACTCCAGCTCTCCGGCCACACCCATGGCGGCATGATCCGCGGCCTGGACCGGCTGGTGGCGCGCGGCAATGCCGGGTTCGTCTCGGGCGCGTACCGGGTTGGGACCATGCGGCTCTACATCGGCAACGGTACCGGGCTCTGGCCCGGCTTCGCCCTCCGCCTCGGGCGTCCGTCCGAGCTGACGCGGATCACCCTGCGGACGGGCACCTGACGCGGCGCGATCGCGCCGCCCGCGGCGGTCGCCTGCCCCCGGTCGAGCCGAGGCACGACCCATCCCGCGGGTCCGGTGATCGTGCCCGACACCCGCGGCGCTGGGGCGGGGCAGGCGCGGCCGCCCAGGATCCGGCCTCCGCCATCAGCGCCACCACCCCGGTGAAGGCGCGCTCCGGGCGCTCGCCCGGTCTCGGGTCCGGATCGTCCGGCGAACCGATCACGGCGTGCACGAAGGCTGCCTTGCCCGACCGCGCCGCGCGCAGCGTTCCAGCTTCGAGGGTCAGAGACAGCGGCTCCGGCGTTCTCGGGGCCGCCCTGTCCGCCGGAGCTCAGGATCCACCCGCGCGAGTCTGGCATGAACGCGCGACGGTCCAGGATCGTGTGCGGCGTCCTGCAGATCCCCGACAAGCCGGGATCGCTCCGCAAATCATCGGGATATCTCAGTTGCCTGCCCGAATATACGCACGGAATGGATTACCCTATCCAGCATCAGCGTGTCCGACCGAGAGCCCGGTCATCAGCTTGCGATATCGAGACCCTAAGATTTATCATGAAAGACCCGTTATCGCCCACAATATTTCACGAAGATTGGTGGCTCAAGGCCGCAACGAACAATAATTACGACGAGGTCCTCATTCACGTTAACGGCAAGACTGTCGGCCGCCTGCCGTTCATCGTCACCAATATTCGTGGGCGTAGAACGATGTGCCAGATGCCGAACCTAACGCACTTCCTAGGCCCGGGGATGGACGACGGCAACGGACTCGATTGCAACAGAGCGCTCAAACGGGACCTGATCGTCCGGGAGCTCGTCGAAAAATTGCCGAAGACGTCCGGTTTTTATCAGAAAATGCATCGCGGTATCAAGGATGTGATCACGTTCCAACAGGTCGGCTTTCAATCATCGGTAGAATTCACGTATGAACTGCACCCAAAATCCTTGGAAGCCTTGTGGAACGGCCTGCGAGACAAGACCCGGAACGTGATCCGCAGAGCCTCCGAACAGCTCTCGGTATCAGAGAACGTCGATCCGGAGGAATTCATCAATTTTTACGATCGAAATCTGGTCGATCGAGATGCGGTCAACAGCTATGACGTCAGATGCTCGATCAATCTCTGCAAGGAAGCCGTCGGTCGAGATCGAGGCCGCGTGCTCGCGATCAGAAACAAACTCGGGATGCTCGACGCTGCGATTTTCTATATATGGGATCACGAATCCGCATACTACTTCATGTCTGCGAGAAGCCGAGAGGCGCATAATGGTGCCATTGCCTATCTCGTGTGGCGCGCCATCTTGGACGCGACGTCGAGGAACATCATCTTCGACTTTGACGGGCTGGGGACAAAGGGTAGTAATTTGTTCTACATCGGCTTCGGCGGGCAGGTCGCCCCTCGATATACTGTTCATCGCGCGGAACCGATGCATGCCGCAATCGCGTTGATCGGCAGATTCGTGAGAGATGGCGCCGTGTTGAGAAATCGAAGAAATCGTTGACGGGAGGAGATCGTTTCTCGAACGCAACTCTCCAGCGGGCAGGCTTGGCCGTCCCGCGCGAACGGCAACGTCACGGGCGCTCGGACCGTCGCTCCCTCGTTCCGTCTACTTCTCGCGAAACGCGCGTCGCGCCTGATCGGCGAGCGGCTTCGCGAGGGACGACAAGACGGTCCGGTCAGCCGCGCGGATGAGCGCCTCGACCGGCAGGCCGGGCAAATGGACATGTGGCCCGTGGGGACACCGCGCCGCGCAGCGCGATCGACCGCGAAGTCCAGATATCGCTCGGGCAGGAGCTCGGCCTAGCGCCAGGCCGACGTCGCCGTCCCGCCGTCGGGAGCTCGAGGGCGCGCACGCGCTTGCGCGGCCGGCGCTCGACCATGGTGCGCTTGGCTGGCGGGAGCTGGATGCCAACATGCTGCTGGATGAGGTCGGCGACCGAGCGGAAATGCCGGTCGCTGAGGTGACCCGGATCGGCCTCCATGATGCCGGCTCCGTCAGGCTGCCTCGGGCGCGGCGCCCAGCGCCGGCCCGTCGCCGTCCATCAGCGCGACGAGGTCGAACACCACCACGAACGCCTCGCCCCGGCGGCCGATGCCCGCGATGTAGCGCGCGTTCCAGCGCCCGCCGACCGCGGGCGCTGCCTCCATCTCGGCCCGGTCGAGTTCCGTCACCTCGATCACCCGGTCGGCCACGAACCCCACCCGCAGCGCGCGCCCCGGCATCGGAACGTTGAGCAGGATGATCCGGGTCGCCGGCGTGCGCGCGACCGGCGGCAGGCCGAGCTTGGTCCGCAGGTCGACCACCGGGTAGCTCTGCCCGCGCACGTCGATCATCCCCAGCAGGAAGGCCGGCGCCTGCGGCAGCGCCGCCGGCACCCGGTAGTCGAGGATCTCGTGGACGTGCTCGACGTCGATCCCGAAGGTCTCGGCCCCGAGGCCGAGGGTCAGGTACTGCCACACACTGGACATGCGCGATCTCCGGCTGGATTGCGGCTCGGCCCGGCGGCCCGGCGGCGGCCCGGCGGCTGCGGGATCCGCGCGGCGACAGGCGCTGCGCGGATCCGGGTTTCGGGCAGCGCGTCAGGCGACGCGGGTGAAGGCGGCGTCCTGCGCGTCGCCCTCGCCCATGTCGAGGGCGAAGCCGCCGCCCCGGGACGCGCTCGGGGCCGTGCCCATCCGCGCCGCCGTCGCGCGCAGGCGCGTCACCGCCTGATCGACGCCGGCCAGGGGGASGCCYGCCAGGGCCGCGMCCGGCGCGGCCGCCTCGCCGATGCGGAAGTAGGCGATCGTCGCCTGCAGCTTCTCGGCCTGGGTGGCCAGCTCCTCGGAGGTCGCCGAGACCTGCTCGGAGGCGCTGGCGTTCTGCTGGGTCACCTTGTCGAGCTGCTGGATCGCCTGGTTGATCTGGCCCGAGCCGACATCCTGCTCGCGGCAGGCGGCGGTGATCTCCTCGACCAGGCCGGCGGTCTTCTTGATGTCGGGCACGAGCTTGCCGAGCATGTCGCCGGCCTGCTGGGCGGCCTTGACGGTGTCGGCCGAGAGCGTGCCGATCTCGGCCGCGGCCGCCTGGCTGCGCTCGGCCAGCTTGCGCACCTCGCTGGCCACCACCGCGAAGCCGCGCCCGTGCTCGCCCGCCCGGGCCGCCTCGACGGCGGCGTTGAGGGCCAGGAGGTCGGTCTGGCGGGCGATCTCCTGCACGATGGTGATCTTCTGGGCGATGGTCTGCATCGCCTCGACCGCGCGGCCGACCGCCACGCCGCTGGCCTCGGCGTCCTGGGCCGATTGCCGGGCGATCGTCTCGGTCTGGCTGGCGTTCTCGGCGTTCTGCTTCACGTTGGCGGCCATCTCCTCCATCGACGCCGACGCCTCCTCGGTCGAGGCCGCCTGCTCGGTCGAGCCCTGCGACAGCTGCTCGGCCGAGGCCGACAGCTCCTGTGACCCCGCCGACACGTTGCTCGCGGCCGCGCTCGCCTCGGCCACGACGGCGCGCAGCTTCGTCAGCATGGTCTGCAGGGCGAGGCCCATCGTGTCCTTGTCGGAGAGCGGCCTGGCCTCGACCGTGAGGTCGCCCCGCGCGATGGCGTTGGCGAGCGCGGCCGTCGCGTTCAGGTTCTCGGTCATGCGGCCCATGGCGCCGACGAGGTCGCCGAGCTCGTCGTTCGAGGTGACCTTCGCGGTCTGGCTGAGGTCGCCCAGGGCCACCGCGTCGGCGAGGGTCACGGCGCGGCCGAGCCCGCGGGAAATCGAGAGGGCGAGCCAGGTGGCGATGCCGAGGCCGAGGAGGAGCGCCGCCGCCGCCACGGTCAGCAGGATCGTCTGACCCTGGGCCGATTCCGCGGTGGCCTGGACCGCGGCCTCGTCCATGAAGCGCTTCTGCCGCTCCGCCAGGGCCTCGAACGCGTCGATCGCGGTCGTGCTCACCTTGGCGTAGTCACCCGAGGCCAGCTCGGCCGCCTTCACCGAGGTCCCGGTCTCCACGGCGGCCAGCGCGCGCTGGAACGAGGCCGCCCAGGTCGCGAACCGCTCGCGGACGCCCGTGATGGCGATGCCCGCCGCCTGGGCCGCCGGGGCGAGTTCCTCCAGGGACCGGTTGATCTCCTCGCGCGACTGCTTGGCGAGGCCGACGCGCTGCTGCAGCGCGTCGGCGCTCGTCGTCCCGGTCGCGGAGGTGAGCTGGCCCCAGGCCCGCTCCACCCGGCTCTTGAACACCGCGGCCGCTCGCGCGAGCCGGTCCGCGGCCGGGCTCTGGGCCTCGGCCGTCGTGACGATCAGCGCGTCGAGGTCCGTGCGCAGCGCGGCCAGCGCCGGGCGTCCCGCGGCATTGATCTCGGCCCAGGTCTTTCCGTTGGAGTTGTCGCGGGTCAGCTCCAGTGCCCGCGTCCCCAGCTCGGTCTGCTTCTCGAACTTGCCCATCAAGTCCTCGAACAGGCGCCGCCCCTCGTCGGACATGAGGAGCGGCTTCACCTTGGCCAGGGCCGCGTTGGCATCGGCCCGGTTGTTCGCCACGCGCTTGGCGAACTCCGCCATCTGCGCCTCGTCCGGGCTGAGCAGGGCGCCGCGGACGTTGAACCCGGCACGGATGGCGTTCGCCTTGCCCTCGAGGACCAGCTTCTGCACCTCGGCGCGGCTCAGGACGTACTTCATCGTGGTGTCGGCCGCGGTGAGCCGCTGGTAGCCGACGCCGCTGGCGGCCCCCAGAAGGACGAGGATCGCGCCGAAGCCGACCCCGAGCTTGGCCTTGATCGAGAAACGCATCGTACTCACCCCTACGCACACAACACTTCGAGAAGACTGCACCGGGACGTCAGCAGAGGATCTGCTCGAGTTCGGGGACGATGATGAACTCGTCCCCGGCCTTGACGATCGCGCGGATGTACTCCGGCCGCCACGTCGTCCCGACCGCCGGCACCGCCTCGCAGCTGGCCGGGTCGACCTCCGTCACCGCGAACACCTTGTCGGCCACCAGCGCCACCACGACCGGATCGCCCGCCACCGCCACCTCCAGGACCAGGAAGCGCGTGTCCGGGCTCTGCGCCGCCGCCGGCATCCCGAACCGCCCGCGGATGTCGGCCAGCGGCACGACGTTGCCGCGCACGTTCACGATCCGGTCGAGGTGCGCCCGCGCCCCCGCCACGCGCGTCGCCGGGATCGGGTCGATGATCTCGCGCACCATCCCGGCATCCAGCGCGAAGCTCTCCGTGCCGATCCGGAACATCACCACCTGCTGCCCGCCCCGCCGGCCCGCCCGCGCGACCGCCCCCGGGGAGCCGCCCGTCACATCGCCGCCCATCACGCCACCTCCTGGTACGCGCGCGGGGTCTCGCGCGGGATCTCGCGCCCCCGCTCGTCGCCGCCGCTCACGAGGCGGCCGACATCGACGATCAGCGCCGCCGTGCCGTCGCCCAGGATCGTCGCCCCCGAGAACGTCGCCACGTCCGCGTGCAGCTTCGACAGCGACTTGATCACCGTCTGGTGGTTGCCGATGATCTGGTCCGCAACCAGCCCCACCCGCGCCTCGCCCGCCGACACCACGATCACCTTCTGGTGCTCCTCCGGCTCGCCCTCGGCCCCGAACAGGCTGCGCAGCCGCAGGAACGGCACCAGAGCGCCGCGGATGTTCAGGAAGTCCCGCCCGCGCCCGCCGCGCGCGCTCTCGGGCAGCGCSACGCACTCCTCCACCGCCGCAAGCGGGATCACGTAGCGCCCCGCCCCCACCCGGATCAGCAGACCCTCGATGATCGCCAGYGTCAGCGGCAGGCGCAGCGCCACGCAGGTCCCGCCCCCCGGCGCGGTGGTGATGTCGATCGTGCCGCGCAGGCTCTCGATCGTCTTCTTGACCACGTCCATCCCGACCCCGCGCCCCGACAGCGCCGAGATCGTCGGCGCGGTCGAGAAGCCCGGCGCGAACAGGAACTGGTAGATCTGCGGGTCGGTSAGCACCGCGCCGGGCGCGCACAGGCCSCGCTCCTCGGCCTTGGCGCGGATGCGCGCCGCGTCGAGCCCGGCGCCGTCGTCGCGCACGCTCACCAGCACCTGGGCGCCGGCATGCTCGGCCGTCAGSGTGATCCGCCCGGTGGCGGGCTTGGCGGCGGCCGCGCGGYGCKCGGGCGCCTCGATGCCGTGGTCGATGGCGTTGCGGATCAGGTGSACGAGCGGGTCGGCCAGGCGCTCGATCACGGTCTTGTCGAGCTCGGTCTCCTCGCCGCCGGTGACGAACTCGACCGGCTTGCCCAGGTCGCGCGAGAGGTCGTGGACGAGGCGGCGGAAGCGGCCGAACAGCGCGCCGATGGCGACCATGCGGATGCTCATGGTGGTGTCGCGCAGSCGCGCCGAGAGGCGCTCGATCTCCTCGGCGACGGTCTTGAGGCCGGGATCGGCGTGCAGGCCGGCGAGCTGGCCGAGGCGGGCCTGGGCGATGACGAGTTCGCCGACCCGGTCCATCAGCTCGTCGAGCCGCTCSGCCTCGACCCGCACGCTGCTGGCCGGCCGGTCCTCCCCCCGCCGCGCCGCCGGCGCCCGCAGCTCGGGCGGGCCGGAGGACGGGATGGCGGACGGGGCGGCGGGCGCAGGCGCAGCNCGGAGGGGCGGCGGCGCGGCCGGGCTCGCGGGCGGCATCGCGGGCGGCATCGCGGGCGGCGGCGCCGAGGAGCTGCTCGAGCTCGGCCAGGATGGCCTCGCCGATGATCGGGGCGCTGGCCTCGGGCTCCTCGATCAGGCCGCGGATGTAGTCCTTGGCCGAGAGGGAGACGTCGACGAGGTCGCGGCCGACCGGGACCTCGCCGCGGCGGACGCGGTCGAAGGCGGTCTCGAAGTCGTGGGTGAAGGCGGCGACCTGCTCGAAGCCGAACATGGCGCCCGAGCCCTTGATCGTGTGCAGGGCGCGGAAGGCGGTGTCGATCAGAGCCCGGTCCTCCGGACGGTCGCCGAGGTCGAGCAACGTCGTCTCCAGGCAGGCGAGCAGCTCGGCGGCCTCGGCGCGGAACACCTCCGCCGGATCCAGAACAGTCATGGGACGATCGGACCCCCGAACACGGAACGCAGTGACTGGAAGAACGGCCCGGTCCCGAGCGCGAACGGATGGTTCAAGTCCGGACGCGGGCCATGTCCCTCGCGATCAGGCCGTCGGAAGGAGTGTCGCGCGGCGCGCCATCCTCGCGGCGGCGCGGAACGACGACCCACCGTCGCCTGATTTCCTAAGTTGTATAAAATCCGAGCAGAAATTTTCAGTTAACGACCAGATCTGGGCCGGAACCGCACAGTATATCTGCCCAGAACAGGCGGAGCATGATTGTCGGATACAGCGACCATGTGAGACGCGGATCACAGGATCTCGGGCACCGCCCCCGCACCCGTCCGGCACAGCGCGTCGAGGCGCGTCCCCGGAGGATACGCGCCGCCGCCGTCCCGGGCGCCCGGGCCGGAGATTGTCACGGGACAGGAGCGCCGGCCGCGGCGGATCCAGCGCCGAAGGCCCGACCGGGCGCCAACCCCGGCCGGGCCCCGGACGGGCCGTCTTACGGATCGCGCCGGTGCGGCGCGCTCGCCCTCAGAACAGGTCGATGCCGTCCAGATCGTCGACGGCCGCGGCGCCGGCGGCCGGAAGCTGGGAGGACGGGACGCCCCCGAGCAGGCGCTCCGTCAGGCGCGCCCGGACCTCACCCAGCGTGCAGCCGGCGATCGCCGCCTCGATCCAGGCCGGGTCGGCCGGGGCCTCCGGCGCCGCGACGCGGTCCGCACTGTCGGCGGAGAGCCGGCCGAGTTCCGCTCCGGCCGAGCGCAGCAGGCCCTCGACGTTCTGGATGCGCTGCTTGGCCCGGTCCTGAAACTGCATCGCCACGATCGCCGCCGACACGTCCTGGGTGATGGCCTGCGTGGTCTCGACGGTCTGCTGCAGGATGCCCGCGACCTGCGCGTTCTGCTCGACCAGCGCCCGCATCACCATGCGGACGCGCGTCTCGGCGGTCCGGCTCTCCTCGGACATGTCGATCGCCGCGATGTCGCCCAGCAGCGCGTGGCTGCTGCGCAGGCCGGCCGCCATGGTGCCGATCTGCTGCTTGATCACGTCCGACAGGGCGTTGATGGTCGTGGCGAGGCCGCGCACCTCGTCGGCGACCACCGCGAAGGCCGCGCCGCTGGCACCGGCCCGGGCCGCCTCGATCTTGGCGTTCAGGGCGAGCAGGTTGGTCTGGCGGTTGATCCTCTCGATCTGGGCCACGCTGCCCTCGACCGACGACAGGCCCTCGAGCACCCCCGCCAGCCCCTGCGCGAGGGTCGTCCCGCGGGACGACATCAGGGTGATCCGCTCGATCAGCGCGGTGAGCGTCTCGCCGAGGCCGGCGGCGACCTCGCCGAGCTGCAGGGTCCTGTCGTCGATCTGCACGGTCTGGACAGAGGCGACGAGCCCCCGGACGATCTCCGACTGCTCGCAGGTCGAGGCGGCGATGTTCTGAAAGCGGTTGGACAGGCCGTGGACATTGGCCTCCACGTCGGCGGAGACGATCCCGAGCTCGGCGATGAGGGCATCGAGCAGCGTCCGCTGCTGCGCCGAGAGGCCGAGCCAGGCCTGGAGCAGGTCGGCCGCGGACGCGGCGGGCGCCGGCTCGGCCGCCACGGTGCCATGCGGTGCCTCGGCCTCGGCGAGGGGGACGGCCGCCTCCGGGAGCGACGTCGCCAGGATCGCGGCGCCGGGGCCCGCGCCCGATCCGCGACGGTCTTCGAGCCGGCGGAACCGGGCCGGAACCTGCCTGAGAATGTCGTGGGCGACTTGGAAGGACATCGGCGGGCAGATCTCTCGGCGTCGACCGACGCGCGGGTCAAGCGGCAATCCGAGGGTCGGTGCCCGCCCAAGGCTAAGGATCGCCGTTAAAGAAAGCGTTATCGCCCGACCGAAGGCTGCAACTGGAGACACAGATCAAAGTATTAGCTATGGAAGACTGTTCAATGCACGACCGCCCCCCGCCTTGTGCTGGACCCTCTGCCGCGTCAGCCGCCCTCGATTGATCGGACCTTCAGGAAGAATTTACCCGCCGCGGTGTTGACTCGGACGCAGCGGCGCGCCGCCCCGCAATGCTAGTGTCGAGGTTACGAACCCGCATGTCCGAGGCCCATGTCCTGACGCTCGGTTCCGACTGCACTATCCGGACCGTCCGGTCGCTGCAGGACACGCTGTCGGCGGCCCTCGCCGGCGCGGCGCGCCTCACCCTCGACTGCGCGGCGGTCGAGCGCGCGGACATCACCTTCGTGCAGATCGTGCTCGCGGCCGACAAGGCGGCGCAGCGTCAAGCCGCCGGGATCGCGCTGGTCAATGTCCCCCCGGCGGTGGAGAGCGCGTTCCAGCGCGCCGCGATCGCACTTCCCAGCGCGCCGCTCCTCTAGGCGCAAGAACGGAATACGTGTCATGGCCACTGTCCTCGCCGTCGACGACTCGCCCAGCATCCGGCAGATGATCAAAGTGGTGCTCGGCCCGGCCGGTCACACGGTGATCGAGGCCGGCGACGGCGCCGAAGGCCTGGCGAAGGCCAGGAGCGAGAGCGTGAATCTCGTCATCACCGATCTCAACATGCCGGTGATGAACGGGCTGGAGATGATCAAGCAGCTGCGGACGCTGCCGAGCTGCACGGGCGTGCCGATCCTCTTCCTGAGCACGGAGTCCGACGAGGGCATCAAGCAGCAGGCGAAGGCGGCCGGGGCGACCGGCTGGATCACCAAGCCGTTCAAGCCCGAGCAGCTGCTCGCCGTGGTGGGCAAGCTCGTCCGCGCCTGAGGCCGCGCGGCCGGGACGGCCAGTCCCCGCGCGGCACAGCGCGGCAGGCCTGCGGAACGCGGTGCAATCGGCTATGGACCGTGGATCGACCGGCCGGGACGCTTCCGGCCGCGGGGTCTTCCAGTTCGCGGGCCTTCCATGCTGAACACCGGTTCGAACGCGCCGACTGAGGACGGCAAGAGCCTGGAACGGGCGCTCGGCCACCAAGTCCGCGCCCTGCGCCGCGAGCGGGAACTCTCGGTCGCGGATCTCAGCGCGGCGGCCGGCATCTCGCCCGGCATGGTCTCGAAGATCGAGAACGGGCAGATCTCCCCGTCGCTCGCCACGGTCAACGCGGTGGCGAAGGCGCTCAACGTGCCGATCACCACCCTCTTCGCCGCCTTCGAGGAGAGCCGCGACTGCTCCTACGTGAGGAAGGGCACCGGGGTCGTCATCGAGCGGCGCGGCACGAAGGTCGGGCACATCTACGAGCTGCTCGGCGCCGGCATCCGCGGCGAGACCGTGCTCGAGCCCTACCTCATCACCCTGGAAGAGGATGCCGAGGTCTATACCGGCTTCCGCCACGCGGGCGTCGAGTTCATCTACATGCTCAGCGGCGAGGTGAGCTACCGCCATGCCGGGCAGGATTACCACCTCAGGCCGGGCGACGCGCTCCTGTTCGACGCCGAGGCGCTGCACGGGCCGCAGACGCTGATCAAGCGGCCGATGACCTACCTGTCGATCATCGCCTATCCCCGGCAGTGACGGCGGCGCGCGGCGCGCCCGTCTGCCCGGCCTCGCCGCAGCCAGTGGTGAATTTCTCATCAGGAAAATTTAGTGATCCTTAGTTGACGAACCCGGGGCGCCGTGCGAGCCGTATGCCGGCAGGCGGCACGGAGTTCGCAGCGGCATGTGCGGGATCGTCGGACTATTTCTGAAGACTCCGAGCCTGGAACCGCAGCTCGGCGCGCTGCTCTCCACAATGTTGGAGACGATGACCGATCGCGGGCCCGACAGCGCGGGCTTCGCGGTCTACGGCGATACCGCCGCGGGTGTGAAGCTCACCTTGCGCGGCCCGGATGCGGGCGCACTCAGGACAGTCGTGGCGCGGCTCGAGGCCGCGACCGGCCGCTCCTACGCGGCGGCCGCGCGGGACACCCACACGGTGTTGACCGTGGAGGCTGCCGCGACGGAGGCGGTCCGCGCCTGGCTCGCCGACAACGCGCCGGACGTCGACGTCGTCTCCGCGGGCCGGCGGATGGAGATCTACAAGGAGGTGGGCCTGCCCGCCGCGGTGGCGGACCGCTTCGACCTCGCCGGCATGGCGGGCAGCCACGGCATCGGCCACACCCGCATGGCGACCGAGAGCGCCGTGACCACGAACGGCGCCCATCCCTTCTCGACGGGGCTCGACGAGTGCCTCGTCCATAACGGCTCCCTGTCGAACCACAACGACCTGCGCCGGCGGCTGCGCCGGGAGGGGATGCACTTCGCCACCAGCAACGACACCGAGGTCGCCGCCGGCTACCTGAGCTGGCGGATGCGCGCCGGCGCCTCCCTCGAACAGGCCCTGCGGGCGAGCCTGACCGATCTCGACGGGTTCTTCACCTTCGTGGTCGGCACCCGGACGGGCTTCGCGGTCCTGCGCGACCCGATCGCCTGCAAGCCCGCCGTCATGGCCGAGACGGACGCCTACGTGGCCTTCGGCTCCGAGTACCGCGCCCTCGTCGGCCTGCCCCGCATCGAGAGCGCCCGGGTCTTCGAGCCGGAGCCCGCCAAGGTCTACGCCTGGGAGCGCCACTGATGCCGACCGTCGACCTGCGCGCCGAGCCGCTGCGCGCCCTGAACCGCGCCCTCCACGCCCTGCGCCCCGACACGAACGAGACCCGCTGGACGGTCGTGAACCCGGACGGCCGGCACGCCATCGCGGCGGGCCTCGACGCCCCGATCCATGTCGAGATCGAGGGCAACGCCGGCTATTACTGCGCCGGCATGAACAAGCAGGCCACCGTCGTGATCGGCGGCAATGCCGGGGTCGGCGTCGCCGAGAACATGATGTCGGGCGTCGTGCACGTGCGCGGCGACGCCAGCCAGTCGGCCGGCGCCACCGCCCAGGGCGGGCTGCTCCTGATCGACGGCAATGCCGGGGCGCGCTGCGGCATCTCGATGAAGGGGGTCGACATCCTCGTGAAGGGGTCGATCGGCCACATGTCGGCCTTCATGGCCCAGGCCGGGACCCTGACGGTGCTGGGCGATGCCGGCGAGGCGCTGGGCGACTCGCTCTACGAGGCCCGGCTCTACGTCCGCGGCGCGGTGACCAGCCTGGGCGCCGACTGCGTCGAGAAGCCGATGGGCGACGCGCACCGGGAGCAGCTCTTCGCCAAGCTCAAGGAGGCGGGGCTCGCGGGCGAGATCGATCCGGGCGAGTTCCGCCGCTACGGGTCCGCGCGCAGCCTCTACCATTTCCACGTCGACAACGCCGGAGCCTACTGATGGCCGAGACGCCCCCGCGCACGGTGCCGCGCACCTCGGCGACCTTCACCCCCGAGGTCATGGCGGAGATCCGCCGGGCGGCGGCGACCGGCATCTACGACATCCGCGGCGCCGGCGCGAAGCGCGCGCTCCCGCATCTCGACGACCTGCTGTTCCTCGGCGCCTCGATCAGCCGCTACCCGCTGGAGGGCTACCGCGAGCGGTGCGGCACCGAGGTGGTGCTCGGCGACCGCTTCGCCTCAAAGCCGATCCGCCTGAAGACCCCGGTGACCATCGCCGGCATGAGCTTCGGCTCCCTCTCGGCGAACGCCAAGGAGGCCCTCGGGCGCGGCGCGAGCCTCGCCGGGACCTCGACCACCACGGGCGACGGCGGCATGACGCCGGAGGAGCGCGGCCACTCGCAGACCCTGGTCTACCAGTACCTGCCCTCCCGCTACGGCATGAACCCGGACGACCTGCGCCGGGCCGACGCCATCGAGGTGGTGATCGGCCAGGGCGCCAAGCCCGGCGGCGGCGGCATGCTGCTCGGGCAGAAGATCACCGAGCGGGTCGCCGGGATGCGCTGCCTGCCCCCGGGCATCGACCAGCGCTCGGCCTGCCGCCACCCCGATTGGACCGGGCCGGACGACCTCGCGATCAAGCTCGAGGAGCTGCGCGAGATCACCGACTGGGAGAAGCCGATCTACGTGAAGGTCGGCGCGAGCCGCCCCTACTACGACACCGCGCTCGCCGCGAAGTCCGGCGCGGACGTCGTCGTGCTCGACGGCATGCAGGGCGGCACCGCCGCGACGCAGGACGTGTTCATCGAGCATGTCGGCATCCCGACCCTGGCGGCGATCCGGCCCGCCGTGCAGGCCCTCCAGGATCTCGGCCTGCACCGGAAGGTCCAGCTCGTGGTCTCCGGCGGCATCCGCTCAGGCGCCGACGTGGCGAAGGTGCTGGCGCTGGGCGCCGACGCAGTGGCGATCGGCACCGCGGCGCTGATCGCGCTCGGCGACAACGATCCCCGCTGGGAGGCCGAGTACGCGGCGCTCGGTACCACGGCGGGCGCCTACGACGACTGGCACGAGGGCAAGGACCCGGCGGGCATCACCACGCAGGATCCGGAGCTCGCCCGGCGCCTCGACCCCGTGCTGGGCGGCCGGCGCCTCGCCAACTTCCTCGCCGTCATGACCCTGGAGGCGCAGACCATCGCCCGCGCCTGCGGCAAGAGCCACCTCCACAACCTGGAGCCCGAGGACCTCGTCGCCCTGACGATCGAGGCCGCGGCCATGGCACAGGTCCCCCTCGCCGGGACCGACTGGATCCCCGGCAAGGCCGGGCTCTGAGCGCAGCGCCGTGACAGCCGCGCCGTGACAGCCGCGCTCTGACGACCGCGCTCCGCCAGACAGGGGCCGCCGACGGGCGACCCCTCCCCGTTCCGGCCCTCGTCGGCCCTAGTGAGGGTGCATGCGATGTCGCTCGATCTCGAGACCGCCGCCAAGGAGCGCGGCATCAAGTATTTCCTCGTGTCGTACACCGACCTGTTCGGGACCCAGCGCGCCAAGCTCGTCCCCGCCGCGGCGATCGCCAGCACCTGCCGGAGCGGCGCGGGGTTCGCGGGCTTCGCCACCTGGCTCGACATGAGCCCGGCCGATTCCGACCTCCTGGCGATCCCCGACGCGGGCGCGCTGATCCAGCTGCCCTGGCGCCCCGAAGTCGGTTGGCTGCCGGCCGATCTCGTCATGGACGAACGCCCCGTGGAGCAGGCGCCCCGCAACCTGCTCAAGCGCCTGATCGCGGAGGCGGCGGATCTCGGCCTCCAGATGAAGACCGGGGTCGAGTGCGAGTTCTTCCTGATCACCGCCGACGGCGCCGAGCCGGCCGACATGTCCGACCGGCAGATGAAGCCCTGCTACGACCAGTCCGCGCTGATGCGGCGCTACGACGTGATCAGCGAGATCTGCGACGCGATGCTCGCCCTCGGCTGGAATCCCTACCAGAACGACCATGAGGACGCGAACGGCCAGTTCGAGATGAACTGGGACTACGCCGACGCCCTCGTCACCGCCGACCGGCACGCCTTCTTCAAGTACATGACCCGCTCGATCGCCGAGAAGCACGGCCTGCGGGCGACCTTCATGCCCAAGCCGTTCGCGGACCTGACCGGCTCGGGCTGCCATGCCCACGTCTCCCTGTGGCGGGAGGGGCGGAACGTCTTCGCCGACCCGTCGGACGCGACCGGCTTGTCCCGGGTGGGCTACCACTTCATCGGCGGCCTGATCCACTCGGCCGACGCGCTGGCGGCGATCACCAACCCCTGCGTCAATTCCTACAAGCGGATCAACGCGCCCCGGACCAATTCGGGGGCGACCTGGGCGCCCAACACGGTGACCTATTCGGGCAACAACCGCACCCACATGATCCGCATCCCCGGTCCGGGGCGGTTCGAGTTCCGCCTCGCCGACGGGGCCGTCAACCCGTACCTGCTCCAGGCGGCGATCCTGGCGGCCGGCCTCGACGGGATCCGCAACCACCGGGATCCGGGCCCGCGCCTCGACATCAACATGTACACCGACGGCCACACGGTCGAGGGGCTGAAGCGGCTGCCCCTCAACATGCTGGACGCCCTGCGCGCCCTGTCGGGCAGCGCGATCCTGGGCGAGGCCCTGGGCCCCTTCGTGCAGAGCTATCTCAAGCTGAAGAACGAGGAGTGGAACGCCTACTGCCAGCACCTCACCCAGTGGGAGCGCGACACCACCCTGGATTGCTGACGCCGCGCGGAAGGGAGCACACCGCGACCGGCCGGCTCGTTTCAGGTGGTAGGCCAACCCCGCGATCAGCGCCTTCTTCTCAACGATGAGGGTGCGCCGCGGATCAACGCCGAACTTGCCGTGCCAGTGCCGGAACCCGGCGAAGACCTCGCCCCGGTGGAACGCGCGTCCCGTCGGCTCCCCCGGTGACGGTCAGAGCCGGCGTCAAAACAGCGTCCAGAACACGAGGATCATGAGCGCGTAGGCGGTGATCAGCAGCGCCGCGCCCTGCAGATGGACCCGGGTCCGCCGCGCCGGATCCGGCGTCAGCCACCAGCCCAGCCGCTTGGCCGTCCAGGGCACCATCTGCGCGGTGAGCAGCACGCTGAACACGTTGCCGATGAACAGGGCGACCGGGAAACCCACCTTCAGCACCCCGGAGAGGATCGGCGTTCCGACCAGGACACCCCACAGGAACACGGTCGGGTAGAGCGTCAGCACGACGATCATGTTCATCTTCCACGCCGCGGGCGCCGCCCCCCCGGGCGGCGCGACGTTGCGGAACCACTGCTCGAAGCCGCTCTGCACCGTCCGCGTGTGGAATTCCGCGGTCATCGGCACCGCCTCGGCGACCAGGGCCTGCCGCTCGGGCGAGTCCATCCAGGTGCGCAGGTTCGCCTCGCTGTCGAAGCGCAGGATCGCGACGTAGTCCTCCTGCACCCCCGGCACGGCCGGCTCGAACCGGTAGCCCTGCATGCCGGGCGCCCTCGACTGCGCGGCCGCGATCTTCTGCTCCCACCTCAGGTAAGCGGCCTCCATGCCGGGCTTCACGCGGGTGCTGATCACCGCGCTGACCGGCGAGGTCCGGGCAGCGCCGGCGTCGTCCTTGACGATGTGGACGTCGTCCCGGCCGACGAGCATCGGCGTGGCGCCCTGGATCCGGGCCTGCCGCTCGGGGGAGGCCATCCAGGTCTTGGCCTGCTCCAGGCTGTGGAACCGCTGAACGATCACCCAATCCACCTGCAGCGGCGGGCGCGGCGGGATCAGCTGCTGCTCGATGAAGCCGGGAAAGGCCGCGACGACCGCACTGGTCTCGGTCTGCCAACGGGCGAAGGCGTCCGCGCTCTCCGGCCGGATGGTCGTCTGCGTCACGATGCTGACGGACGTTGCGGTACCGCTCATGAACCCACGCGCTTCCGTTGCACGGCTGCCAGCACTCGCGCTCGCCTGCGGAGCGGCGGACGGCCCCCGGCCCCGCGCCCGGTCACCGCCCGGCGGGTCCGGGAAGGCGCGGGAGCGAGGCCGCCGCGCCATCCCGTGCCGGTGCCAACAGGCTCCGCTGCCGGCGGACCGGGATCTCGGTCCGTCGGCCATGAGACCGAGGCGGCGACAGACTCGCAGGCGCCTGCCGCCTCCGCGAAACACGAGGAAAAACAACCGAACATTGATCTTGCACGCGGCGCCCGCCACTCGACCAGCAGCGCCGCCCTGCAAGCCGGCATCAGCAGGCGAACTACGATCTAAGTCAAGACCTCGTCGCGGAACGCGCGCATATCGATTGTAAACACAATACGATCTCTACAGGTCTCGCCTTTTTCATCGGGACCGCGTCACGATATTTATCTTACCCGCGCGGAGTTCGGAACGCCGGACTTTTCCAGTCGCCGCCCGGCCCGGGTCCGGCCGAGCTGGGACGGAGCGACAACGAAAAAGGCGAGGCCGAGACGATCGTCTCCGGGTGCGGGCAGCCGAGAGCCCGCCAGTCCCGGCGGCGCGCCGTAAGGCAGCCTTAACACTAACCGATCACACACGGGGGCTGTCGTAGAGCCTCTGGGGTGCGTGCGTGTCGCGATGAATGCCGTGTCAGGACCGCCCGCCGGGCTCAGCACGTCCCTGACGCAGCGCGTTCTCGACGGCAGCACCCCGCACTCCGAACCGGCGACCGGCGTCGCGGCGGGCGAGGCGGACCGGGCGTCGTCGAGCAGCGCGGCGACGGCCCCGTCGGCGCCGGCTCTCGACCCGGCCCGGATCCGGGATCGCATCGACGCCCTCATCGACAAGCAGATCACCGCCGGCCGGATCACCGGCGATCAGGGCGGCGTGCTGCGCCAGTTGCTCACCGCGCCCGAATCCGGAGCGGCCGCCGGCCCGGCGGACGCGGCCGCGCCATCCTCCCGTCCCGCATCCGCCGGAACGCCCGACGCGTCCGGAGACCCGGCGGCGTCCGGCGACGCGCGCCTGAGCCCCAGCGAGACGCTCGCCTCCTTCATCCAGCAGATGCAGCGGGCGCAGAGCCGGACCATCGGCTACGGCAGCGACGGCGCCCGCAACACCGATCTCGCGAGTTCCCGGCTGCTCGACTTCAACACCTGAGCCCGGCGCTACCAGGATTGCGCGATCCGCGAGACCCGCCGCACGGCGACGCCGTAATCCTCCGCATCCGCGTCGACCTGCACGTGGACCCCGCGCGCGCTGGTCGTGACGACGCGGGCGCGCACCGTCCCGAGGATCGCCGCATCGATCACCAGCACCGTTCCGGGCGCGGCCACGAACGCGTCGGGCATCGCCATGAGCAGGCCGCCCGCGCTGACGTCGAGGATCGCCGCCCGATAGCTGCGCGCAGCGTCCCGGACCCGGGCCGTGAGCGTGACCGGATAGCGGGGCGCCGCGCGGCGGTCGCCGCCCTCACGCATGTCGCCCTCGAGGGCAGGACAATTCCATCTCGACTATAGACACTCAGACAAGCCAAATAGAGACAAATACATTCTCGATTAAGGTAAAGAGCCGGTTAACCTTCTGAGACGACACTGCGCCCGCGCGTACAGTTCCGCGCCCGCCCGTGTCGGAGCCGATGAACGCAGACCCAGCCCTTGCCCAGCCCGCCCGCCCCGGCGCCCCCGGTCCGGAGACCGAAGCCCTGCGCCAGATCGTCGACGCCGCGGCCGGGCTGATCCTGCGCCTCGACGGCGAGGGCCGGGTGACCTTCGCGTCCGCCGGCGGCCTGTCGATCCTCGGCACGGTCGCCGCCGCCCTGCTCGGGCAGCCGCTGCGCGACGCGCTCCACCCGGAGGATGCGGGCGTCCTCGCGGACGCAGCGGGCGCGGGCCGGTCCGATACGACGGTCGTCCGGATGCGCGGCGGGGAAGCGGGCTGGGTCGCGACGGTGCTGGTCGTGCGCGCGATCGCGGGCACGACGGATCGCGTCGTGACAATCCGCGCGGCCTCGGAGCCTGAACAGACCTACGCGAACCTGCGCACGAGCCGCGACCATTACCGGGCCCTCGTCGACACACTGCCCCAGCTCGTCTGGATGGAGCGGGCCGATACGGGCGAGACGATCTACGTCAACCAGGCCTTCGAGGCCTATTGCGGGCCGATCCCCACCACCCGAGCGGCCCGCACGGACCGGTTCCACCCCGACGACGCCGACCGGATCGCCGGGGCCTACGCGAAGGCCCGCGTGCAGGGTCGGTCCAGCGAGATCCAGGGCCGCGTCGCCGATCGGGCCGGCCGCTTCCGCTGGCACCAGTTCGTGGTGCGGCCCCTGCACATGGGGCGCGACCTGATCGGCTGGCTCGGATCCGCCCTCGACATCGACGAGATCGTCAACGCCCGGGAAGCCCTGGTGGAGAAGGGCGAACTCCTGCGCCTGGCCCAGGAGGCGGCGGGCGCCGGCCTGTTCGACCTCGACCTCGCGAGCCGCGACCTGATCCTGTCGCCCGAGAGCGCGCGCCGCCTCGGCTTCTCGGGGGACCGTCCGGCGGTGGTGAACGTCGCCGAGTGGATGCGGCGCGTCGTGCCCGCGGATCGCGCCGCGACCCTGCGGGCGGTGCGGACGGCGGAGGCCGAGCGCAGGACCTTCGACGTCGCGTTCCGGGTGCCGGACGCGGGCGGCGGGTGCCGATGGATCCAGGCGATCGGGCGCCCGCAGCGCGACCGGGACGGCGTCGCGGTGCGGATCGTCGGCCTGACCCTCGACATCACCGCCCGAAAGGACGGCGAGCGCGCGCTGATCGAGGCCAAGGCGGCGGCCGAGGCGGCCCGGGCCGAGGCCGAGCGCGCCGACGCGGCCAAGACCGAGTTCCTCTCGGCGATGAGCCACGAGATCCGCACGCCGCTCAACGCGGTGATCGGCTTCGCGGGCCTGCTGGCCGAATCCGGCCGGCTCGACGGTGATCTCCGGCGCTACGCGGAACTCGCCGCGACCGCGGGGGCGAACCTCCGGACCGTCGTCGACGACATTCTGGATTTCTCGTCCGTCGAGGCCGGGGCGATCAACCTCGACCCGGAGCCCGTCGCTCTGCGCCCGCTCGTCGATGCCTGCCTCGGCATCGTCGAGGCGCCGGCCCGCGCCAAGGGGCTCGATCTGGTCGCCCAGATCGACGCCGCGGTGCCGGACCGGGTCGTGTGCGACGCCGGGCGGCTGCGGCAGATCCTGCTGAACCTCCTGAACAACGCCGTGAAGTTCACGCCGCAGGGCCGGGTCACCGTCGACCTGTGCCTCGACCAGGCCGGGCCGCGCGGCGACACGATCCGGTTCAGCGTGACCGATACCGGGATCGGGATCGCGCCGGAACGCCAGGAGCGGCTCTTCCGGCGCTTCTCGCAGGCCGACAGCTCGATCCGCCGCGAGTACGGCGGCACGGGCCTGGGCCTGGCGATCAGCCGCCGGCTGGTCGAGCTGATGGGCGGCGCGATGGGTCTCGTCTCCGCGGCGGGACGCGGCTCGACCTTCTGGTTCGCGCTCACCCTGCCGCGGGCGCCGGCCGCCGCGGCCGCCGTCCGGTCCGCCCCGGCGCGGCCCGGACGCACCGGGCGCATCCTCCTCGTGGAGGATGTGGAGATCAACCGCGAGCTGGCCTGCACCGTGCTCAGGGCCGCCGGTCACGTCGTCGACGTCGCGGCCGACGGTATCGGCGCGGTCCGCGCCGTGGAGGCGGCCCCCTACGACCTCGTGCTGATGGACGTGCAGATGCCGCGCCTCGACGGCATGATGGCGACGCGGCTGATCCGCTGCCTGCCGGGCCCCGCCGCGCGGGTGACCGTCGTGGCGATGAGCGCCAACGTCCTGCCGGACCAGGTGCAGGCGTTCCGGGCAGCCGGGATGGACGACCATTTCGGCAAGCCGTTCGAGCCCCAGGAACTCTGCGCCGCCGTGGCGCGGTGGCTCGGCGATTCCGCCGGCGCGGGCCCGGAGGCGGAGCCGACCCTCGACCGCGCCCGCTACGCGGACAACATGGCGCTGATCGCCCCGGACACGCTGGCGCGGCTCCTCGGGCAGTTCCAGACCCGGGCCGCCGAGGCGTTCGCGGCCGCGGATCCCGGATCCGCCGGCACGGCGGCCGGGCGCGCGACGCTGCGCGCCGAGGCGCACGCGCTCGCGGCCGCGAGCGGGCTCCTCGGCTTCATGCCGCTNTCCGCGGCCGCGGATCCCGGATCCGCCGGCACGGCGGCCGGGCGCGCGACGCTGCGCGCCGAGGCGCACGCGCTCGCGGCCGCGAGCTGGCTCCTCGGCTTCATGCCGCTCAGCCGGGCCTGCGCGGCCCTGGAACAGGCGGGCGACGACGTGACCTTCGACGCCCACCTCGCCCGCGCCCGTGACCTCGCGGTCGCGGCCGTCGCGGAAACCCGGGCGCTGCTCTCCGGCGGCCCCGCGCCCCTCCGGACCGCCTCGGGGGCACGGTGATGACGACGCCCCGACCGGGCGCGGCCGCCGAGGGCCGCGTCGCGATCCTGGCCGACGACGACGAGTTCTTCCGCCTCGCTATGGCCTCGCTGCTGTCCCGGCAGCTCGGCTTCGCGCGGGTGATCGAGACGGCGAGCCTGGACGAGGCGCTGGCCGCTCTCTCGGGGACGCCCCAGACCGCCCTGGCGCTGTTCGACCTGCAGATGCCCGGCATGGCCGGCGCCGGCTCCGTGGCGGCGGTGCGGGAGTGCTACCCGGCGGTCAAGGCCGCGATCGTCTCGGCCTCCACCGCCCGCGCCGACGTGCTGACGGCGCTGGCCGCCGGCAGCCACGGCTACGTGCCCAAGACTCTCGGGACCGCGGAGGTGCTGCGCGCGGTGTCGGCGATCCTCGACGGCGCGATCTACGTGCCGCCCTTCATGGCGGACCCGCCGCCCAGCGCGGCCGCGCCGCCGGTCGGCGAGGTGTCGCTGACCCGCCGGCAGCGGGAGGTGCTCGAACGCATCGTGGCCGGGCGCTCCAACAAGGAGATCGCCCGGGAACTCGATCTCGGCGAGGGCACCGTGAAGGTGCACGTCGCCGCCCTGCTGCGCACCCTCGGCGTCGCCAACCGGGCGGCCGCGGCGGCCGCCGGCCCGCGGATCCTCGCCGCCGGACTAGGCCGGACGACCTAGTCACGGCCTCTCCGTCCACAGCCTGTGGGCATCGCCGCGCCGCGGACGAATGCCTGCGGGTGCTGCGCGGTCCCGGCGAGATCTTGCGATGTCTACTGGATTCACTGCGAGGAGACCGCCTAATAGCGGCCTAGTCCTTCTTTGCTCTGTATTGTCCGCAACCCGGAAAGGGCCGGTTAGGGATAGAGGCCGGATTCTGTCGGTGTCCTGCAAGTCACGTAGCGTATCGACATGCATCGCAGCCTCATCGGGTGCGCCGCGGCCCTGGCCGCGGCGGGATGCCCCGCGGCCCGGGCCGCCGACTGGTACACCGGCGTCGAGACACCGGCCGGCCCGGATGCCTGGATCGTCGCCGTCGACACCTCGGCCGCGATCGCGTCGCAGGGGTCGCAGTTCGCCAGCGCCACCGTGACGGCCGCTCCCGCGGGCGACCTGCTCACCAGCGGCGTCCGCCTCCGGGTCGACGGGCTGATCGGATCGTACCGCGCCGAGAGCCCCGGCGCCCCCCGCGCGGTCGGCCAGCAGGCCGACCTCGCCGCGATGGCCGGCTACGCCCTCGTCGGCCCGGACAGCGTGCTCAGCGGCTACGTGGGCCTGGCCGTGCGCCGCGACGAGGTCGCGCAATCCGGGCTGACCGAGACGGTGGCCCGCACGGGCGTCGGCCTGAAGACGGCGCTCGACTACTACGCCCGGCCGACCGCCTTCACGATGTTCCACGCCACCGGCACCTACAGCACCGCGTTCAATGCCTATTACGGCCGTGTCCGCTTCGGCGTCGCGGCGCTGGCGGGCGGCTATGTCGGGCCGGAATTCGCCGCTCTCGGGGACGATTACTACCGGCAGTGGCGGGTCGGCGGGCATCTGAGCGGCATGCAGTTCGGCGCGGTGCAGCTCGGCCTCTCGGCCGGCTACGTCCACGACCACGTGCGCAAGGGCGGCCTCTACACCGCCCTCGACATGCGGACGGGCTTCTGATGGCCCGCGCGACGCTTCCCGACGGCCCGGCGCCCGCCCAGGCCGACCCGGCCGCCTCGGCGGCGCGCCCGCGCCTCCTGATGGGCCTGCTGTGGGCGACCTGGGCGCTCTGCGCCGCGCTCGCCGTCGGCTTCCTGACGCAGCCGGTGGGCCTGACCGCCCAGGGCGTGCTCTGCGCCGCCGCCGGGGCCGGCATGGTCGCGCTCTGGCTGCTGTTCCCCCGCCGGGGCCTCGCCCGGATGGCGTTCCTGGCGCTCGGCACGGCCGTGGTCATCCGCTACGTCTACTGGCGGGTGACCGGCACGCTGCCGACCCTCGACGATCCCGTCAGCTTCGGGCTCGGCGTCGTGCTGGCGCTCGCGGAACTCTACTGCGTGCTGATCCTCACGGTCAGCCTGATCGTCAACGTCGCGCCGCTGGCCCGCGGCGCCGCGCCGGCGCTGCCCGAGGCGGAGCTTCCCACCGTCGACATCTTCATCCCGTCCTACAACGAATCCGCCGAGATCCTGGGCCTCACGCTGGCGGCGGCGCGCAACCTCGACTACCCGGCCGGCCGGGCCACCGTCTGGCTGCTGGACGACGGCGGCACGGACCAGAAATGCGCCGACCCGGATCCCGCCAGGGCCGGTGCGGCGCGGGCCCGCCGCGCCGATCTGCAGGCGCTCTGCGCGGCGCTGGGCGTCCGCTACCTGACCCGGGCGCGCAACGCGCACGCCAAGGCCGGCAACCTCAACAACGGCCTGACCCAAGCCCGCGCCGACCTCGTGCTGGTGCTCGACGCCGACCACGCGCCGTTCCGGCCGTTCCTGCGGGAGACCGTGGGCCTGTTCGCCCGGGACCCGAAGCTGTTCCTGGTGCAGACCCCGCACGTCTTCATTAACCCGGACCCGATCGAGCGGAACCTGCGGACCTTCACCCGGATGCCGTCCGAGAACGAGATGTTCTACGGCGTCACGCAGGCCGGCCTCGACAAGTGGAACGGCTCGTTCTTCTGCGGCTCGGCGGCGCTGCTGCGGCGGAGCGCCCTCGACGCGGTCGGCGGGTTCTCGGGCGTCACCATCACGGAGGATTGCGAGACCGCCTTCGAGCTGCACGCCCGGGGCTGGACCAGCGCCTACGTCGACCGGCCGCTGATCGCCGGCCTCCAGCCCGAGACCTTCGCCGACTTCATCGGCCAGCGGGCGCGCTGGTGCCAGGGCATGTTCCAGATCATGCTCCTGAAGAATCCGCTGTTCAAGCGCGGCCTGAGGCCGATCCAGAGGCTCTGCTACCTGTCGAGCATGACCTTCTGGTTCTTCCCGCTGCCGCGCCTGATCTTCATGCTCGCGCCGCTGCTGCACATCTTCTTCGACGTCAAGATCTTCGTCTCCTCGATCGACGAGGCGCTGGTCTACACGGCGACCTACGTGGTCGCCAACATGATGATGCAGAACTACCTCTACGGCCACGTGCGCTGGCCGTGGGTCTCCGAACTCTACGAGTACGTGCAGGGGGTCTACCTCGCCCGCTCCATCGTCTCGGTGGTGCTGTCGCCCCGCAAGCCGAGCTTCACCGTCACCAACAAGGGGCTCGGGCTCGACCGCGACCACCTGTCGGGCCTGGCGTGGCCGTTCTTCGCGATCTTCGGGGCGCTGGCGGCGGGCTGCGCGACGGCCGCGTGGCGCTACCTCTACGAGCCGGGCGTCACCAGCCTGATGCTCGTCGTCGGGCTCTGGTGCCTGTTCAACCTCGTCATCGCGGGCGCGGCGCTCGGCGTGGTGGCCGAGCGCCGCCAGACCGAGCGCAGCCACAGCCTGCCGGTGAACCGGCGCGCCGTCGCGTCGGTCGGCGGCGCGGTGTTCGAGGTGGTGGTGGAGCGCGCCTCCGCCGAGGGCTGCCGCCTGCGCCGCTGCGACGGGGCGACCTGGCCGACCGCCGCCGAGGCCGGGAGCCCGGGCCGGATCGTCCTCGCCGAGGGGTCCGGCGCGGTTCTCGCCTTCCGCCCGCGCGCCGGCCTGTCGGGCGACACCTGGGAGGTCGCGTGGGACGTCGCCTCCGCGGGAGCCGACGCGCCGCTGTTCCGCGGGCTGGCCGAGCTGATGTACGGCGACCTCTCCGCCCTGCAGGCGTTCCTGTCGGGCCGGCGCCGTTCGAAGGACCTGCTCTCCGGAAGCCTCCGCTTCCTGGCCTGGGGCTTCACCGAGCCGGTTCGGGCCGTCACCTACGCGCTCCGGGACCGCGGCGGCGCGCCCGCGACCGCTCCGGAGATCCCGGCCGCGATCGCCCCTGCGCCGTTGGAGATCCGGCAGGCGGCGTCGATTCGAGTGCCCGTCGCCGACGTGTTCGTCGTCGAGCAGGCTGCCGCGGCATTCGTCCCGGCGGGACCGGCTGCCGTCTCGGTCGCTGCTCCGGTCGCCGCCCCGGTTGCCACCCCGACAACCGCCGAGCCGGGGCCGGCCAAGCCCGTGCCCGTGCCCGCGCCGGCCCCGCTCCAGGCGGCCGAGCCGGACGTCTCCGTCGCGATCCCCCTCACGGAAGCGGCCTGGCGGCAGGCGGTCGCCAGGCTCGCCGCGGCCGAGGCCCCCGCCGCAGCATCCGGCCCNGGCGGACGCCGCCGCCCTCCTGGCCCAGGGCGTGACCGGGCCCGCCCCGGACGACCTGGTGACCCTGGTGACGGCGCCGACCGCGGCGGACCTGCGCGAGGCGGTGGCCTGCCTCGTCCATCCGCGCGTCTGGACGCGGCCCGCGGGGCGCCTCGCCGCGCTCTCGTCGGTCGACGGCGGCGTGGCGGTCGAGGCGGCGGCCGAGCCCCGCTACGTGGCGACCCTGGCACCGGCCCCGGGCAACCTCCGCCGCGTCGCGGCGGGCTGGCTCTCCCTCCACGCCGGCCTCTTCGGCCTCGCCGGCCTGCTCCTGGCCGGCGGCCTCGCCGGCTCGACCCACCTGCTCGTGCGCAACCTCGGCCGGAGACCGGAATGAGCGTCCTCCTGAGCGTCCTCCTGCGCGGCCTCGCCGGCCTCTGCGTCCTGGCCCTCCTGGCCGCGCATCTGGTCGCGCATCCGGCGCGCGCCGCGGCGGCCTCCGCCCCGCCCCTCGCCGGGACCCTCCGGAACGCCGAGGCGTGGCGGGCCTACAAGGCCCGGTTCGTCAGCGAGCAGGGCCGCGTGGTCGACACCGCCAACGGCGGCATCAGCCACAGCGAGGGCCAGGGCTACGGGATGCTGCTCGCCGTGGCGGCGGGCGACCGCGAGACCTTCGAGCGGATCTGGACCTGGACCCGGGCGAACCTGATGGTCCGCGACGACCAGCTGATCGCGTGGCGGTGGGATCCGGACAAGCGGCCCGCGGTGGCCGACATGAACGACGCCTCGGACGGCGACCTGCTCGTCGCCTGGGCGCTCACCGAGGCCGCCGAGGCGTGGCACGAGCCCGCGCACCAGGTCGCCGGCCGCCGGATCGCCGTCGAGCTCGGGCGCAAGCTGCTCCTGCCGCGCGCGCCGCAGGGTCCGCTGATCCTGCCCGCGATGGCGGGGTTCTCGGCCGAGGAGCGGACGGACGGCCCGGTGGTGAACCTCTCCTACTGGGTCTTCCCGGCCCTCGACCGGGTCGGGCTGCTCGCGCCCGAATTCGACTGGCGGGCGCTCGCGCGCAGCGGGCGCCGGCTGATCGCGGCCGCCCGGTTCGGGGCGCAGCGGCTGCCGGTGGAGTGGATCTCGCTGTCCGGGGCCGCGCCCCGCCCCGCCGACGGGTTCCCGGCGGAGTTCGGCTACAACGCGCTGCGCATCCCGCTCTACCTCGCCATGGCGGGCGTCACCGAGCCGGACCTCTACGCACCGTTCCTCGGCCTGTGGCAGAAGCCCGAGGCGGGGCTCGCCCTGGTCGAGACCGGGACCGGACGGGTCTCGGCGCGGCTGACCGAGACCGGCTACGCCGCCATCCCGGCGCTGGCCGCCTGCGCGAGCCGCGGCACGCCGTTCCCGGCGGCCCTGACGCGCGTCCGCGCCGAGAGCGAGAACTACTACCCCGTCACCCTGCAGCTGCTCGCCCTGGCGGCCCTGAACGCGCGGTACCCGGCATGCGCACCGCGCTGATCCTCGCTGCCCTGCTGGCCGCCGCACCGGCGGCACTTGCACCGGCCGCCGCCGCCGAGTCCGGCGCCAGGCCGGACGAGACCGCCCTGCGCTACTACGCGAGCCAGCACCAGCGCGCGCGGGTGGAGGCCGAGACGGAGCGGCTGCGGCGGCACCATCCCGGCTGGCAGCCGCCGGCCGACCTCTGGACCGCGCGCGCCGGCGGCGAGGACGAGGACGGCCTCTGGGATCTGCTCGGCGCCGGTCGCGACGCGGAT
>NZ_MLCA01000011.1:0-111308 GCF_036441375.1 Methylobacterium oryzae | reverse complement strand
ATCACGACGATTCTCGAGACCATGGCAGAGTCCCCCCGTGCCGGAGACATCGAACTCTGCACGTCGCTCGGCGATGCGGCAACGGTTACAGTCCTGGCGCGGGTCAGGATCGCTTCCGACAGTCGCGCGCCGGCGGTTCAGCCGTCGTGGCAGCCGCCGAGACCGCCGCGCCGATCGCCGCGGCCCTCGGGCTCACGGTCGAGACCGAGCCCGACCTCGACGAGATCGAGACCGGCGCCTGGACGGGCCGCGGCTTCGACGAGCTCGCGGTTGACCCCCTCTGGGCCGCCTGGAACACGGAGCGCGCGACCGCGCGCCCACCGGGCGGCGAGAGCATGGCGGAGGCGCAAGCGCGGATCGGCCGGGTCCTCGACCGCTTCACGGCGGACGGCGCGCCCGTGATCCTGGTGAGCCACGGCGACGTCATCCGGGCCGCGCTCCTCGGGATCCTCGGCCTCGGCCTCGACGCCTACGACCGCATCGTGGTCGATCCCGCCTCCTGCAGCGAACTCGCCCTCTGGCCCGGCGGCGGGCGGGTGGTGTCGATCAACGAACGGACCGCCCCATGACGGCTGCAGAGCTGCGCCGGCAGGCCGACGCCCTCGGCCCCTGGTTCCACAACATCGACCTCGGCGACGGGGTCTGGACCGCCCCGGACCATTTCCTCGGCGACTATCCGGGCGTGAAGTGGCGGCGCTTCGCCGACGCGCTGCCCGCCGACCTCACCGGCAAGAGCGTCCTCGACATCGGCTGCAACGGCGGCTTCTACGCCATCGCGATGAAGCAGCGCGGCGCGGCCCGCGTGCTCGGCCTCGATTCCGACACGCGCTACCTCGAGCAGGCCCGCTTCGCCGCTTCCCATCTCGGCCACGACATCGAGTTCCGCAACCTCTCCGTCTACGACGTCGGCGCGCTCGGCGAGCGGTTCGACGTCGTGCTGTTCATGGGCGTGCTCTACCATCTGCGCCACCCGCTGCTGGCCCTCGACCTGATCCGCGAGCACGTGGCCGGCGACCTCCTGGTGTTCCAGTCGATGCTGCGCGGCAGCCGGGCGGTCGAGCCGGTCGCCGAGGATTACGAGTTCTGGGACATGGACCAGTTCGAGCGGCCCGGTTACCCGCGGATGCACTTCGTCGAGCGCGCCTACGCGCATGACTGGACGAACTGGTGGATTCCCAACCGCGCCGGCATCGAGGCGATGCTGCGGGCGAGCGGCTTCGCCATCGAGGCCCAGCCCGAGGCCGAGGTCTATCTGTGCCGCACCGCGCCGGTCCCTTACGGGCTGGGGGCCGAATACCCCGCGCGGTCGAAGTCCGACGAACGCGGGGGAACGCGATGATCGACTCGGTGATGCTCTGGAACGAGCCCAACAACAAGTCGCACTGGGATCCGGAGATCGACCCGGACTGGCTGCTCTTCGCCGAGATGGCCAAGGCGGCGGGCCACGCGGTCCGGGCTGCGAACCCGAACCTGATCCGCGTGCTCGGCGGCATCTCGCCGATCGACCCGATCTTCATCCGCAACATGGAGGGGCGCGGCGTCCTCGACGCCGTCGACGCCGTGGCGGTGCACGGCTTCCCCCTCGACTGGAACCTGTGGTCGATCCACGACTGGCCGGCCAAGCTGGAGGAGATCCGCGCGGTCACCGACCTGCCGATCTGGGTCTCGGAGGTCGGCGTCTCGACCTTCGGCGCCGAGGAGGTGCAGGATTGGGGCCTGCGCCGGACCCTCGAGCTGCTCTCCGGCCGGGCGCCGCGGATCCACTGGTACAGCCTCTACGACCTGCCGCGGGAATGGGAGGCCACCACACGCCACAAGGAGGCCGAGGGCTCCTCGTACTACCGGCACTTCCACATGGGGCTGCTGCGGCAGGACGGCACGCCGAAGATCGCCCTGGAGAGTTTCGCCCGCCACACCCCCGAGATCGGCCTGTGCCAGTGGTTCCACTTCGAGGATCATCGGCTCGACGAGGCCGTCGCGTGGATGAAGCGGCTCGGCGTGCGCTACCTGCGCACCGGCCTGTCCTGGGCCGACAGCTTCCGCCCCGGGGCACTGGACTGGTTCGACCGGCAGATGGCGGCGCTGCAGGATTTCGACGTCACCGTCACCTTCTGCTTCACCCCGGAGCACCGGGGCATCTCGCCCCACCACACCAGCGCGCCGCTGGTCCGCGCCGAGTTCGCGGAGTTCTGCGCCGCCATGGTTCGCCGCTACGCCCCCGGGCCGCTGCCGGGCGCGACCTGGTAGAGGCCGCGGCACGCCGGCCGCCCGCCGTGGAGGCGCGCAGGCCGGTGCGCGCAGGCCGGTGCGCGCTGGCCGGTGCGCGCTGGCAGTCGCGGGCAGGCAGTCGCGGGCAGGCAGTCGCGGGCAGGCAGTCGCGGGATCGTGCAGCGGCCTCATCCGGATGGGGGATGCGGACGGCCCGTCCCGGCTCTACGGTCGGGCCTTCTCCGAGACGAGATCACCTCCAGCCCGCCCGGCCCAGCCGCGGCGGGCTTCTTGTCGGCCGCCTCCGGGCGCCTTCCGGCCCGGGCCGGGCGTCGCGGAGCGCGCTACCGCCGGATCGACAGCCGGCGGCGGGCGTGCCCGGCGGCATCGCGCACGACCAGGCTCCAGGATCGGTCGGGATCGGACGCGCAGACCTCATCGGCCATCTCGGCGATGACGCTGCGCGCCTCGGCCATGGCCTCCTCCAGGCTGCCGACCTCCACGCCGTCGTCGTCCCGGATCGTCTCCTCGCCGCTCTCGAGGTCGAAGTAGAAGCGCTCGGACACCGACCTCCCCCCTGCTGCCGCCCCGCGGCGATCGTCCGGATATCTCTACGTAGTGCGAAGAACGACTGGGAAAGGTCTTGGGTCGGATAAACCTTAATGCATCTAAAACATGGAGTTTGCCGGGGTCTGCGCGATCTGGCCGAGATTCCGCCGGCGGTATCAAGTATAGGAATCCGCAGCGTCCCCCTGCCGTCGTCGGACGGTCTGGTGCGGTGGCGTTCCTGAGCCGGGGCCTCGTGACATGTCGACCTCCGCCAATCCGCCCCACCCGAGCGCCGAGACGGCGGCGCTCCGCAAGGACAAGCTGCGCGCGCACATCCGGGGCGTTCTGTCGACGATCCGGTCCCATCATAGGGGCCGCGGGGCGTCGTCGATCCGGGCCACCGGCTACGTCTTTGGAGGGTGGTTCTGCGGCGCCGCCGCGGCATCGATCCCACTTTTTACGTAGCAACGGTCCGTCCAAGGGATGTGTTTCATGAGGCGCCGCAATCCGGCGCTTCGAACGGCGTCCCATGGCAGAGAACACCCAGCTCCGATCCCATATCCGCGGCGTGCTGCTCAGGTTGATGCAGAGGCTGCGCGAGCGGGCCGGCTGACGGGGACCTCTCGGAACCTGGCCGGAGCCCGGTCCGCCGGGCGGCGGACCGGGCGCGTCGGCCGGTGGCTCAGCCCGCCTGACCGCCCATCATCGCCTGCATCCGCGTGAGCCGGGCGATGTGGAGGTTGATCAGCGGCAGGGCGCCGCGGGCGATCGCGCGCAGGCCGGGATCCTCGCCCGACTGGGCGTAGGAGCCGTGGATGCCGAGCGCCTCCTGATGGCCCTGGAGCGAGGCGTTCACGAAGGTGGCGTCGTATTGCGGTCCCGGCGGCATGGCGCTGAGCTGTGCCAGGATCTGCGCCTTCTGCGCGTCGGTGGTCATGCGCTGGGCCGGGGCCGGGCCCCCGAGCACGCCGCCCGCGACGCCGCCCGCGATCCCGGTCGCCGCGTTCACGGCGGTGCCGGCCACCGCCACCGGCGCCGCGACGAGGCCGCCGATCAGGCCGCCCGGGCCCGCCGCGGCCGGGCCGGGAATCGGGGCGCCGCCCGTATAGGCGTTGATCTTGCGGGCGAGATTCACCTGCTCGACCACCTCGGCGCGGGCGAACTTCTTGACGCCGGGATTGCCGGTCTTCGCGTGGGCGTCGCGGGCCGTGTTCTCCAGGAACAGGCCGCCGCTGGTGGCCATCTGGAGATAGGCGCCGGTCGGGATCGCGCCGGCCGGCGTGACTTGCGCGATGGCAGTGCGCGTGACCGCAAGGGCCGCGGTGGCCCCCAGCATCGTGGTGAGGAGATCGCGGCGGTGCAGGCGACGGTGCATCATGGGATTGGCTTCCGGATTGGGTGAGGCACCCGACGCCCCGATCATCGCTTGAGGTGCTGCCCGGCGAACCGCACAGGGCGGACAAGGTTCCTGCCCGGCGGACCTGCCGAACCGCGGGACCGGGGCTCCTGAAGACCGCCGGACAGACCGGATTTCGCCCGCAAATGATCGGTCTTGCTAAGCCTTGGCGCCGGAAGGTGCCGTCTTCGCTGCCCTGCCCGCGGCTTTATCTCCGATCGATACAGATCTAGATTGTCGCACCGGACGAGGTGGCGCTGCGCGCCCCGCCGGGCTGCGGCCGTGCGGCCGGGCGGACCGGCTCTCGAGGTGACGATGGGCCAGACGACGATCAAGGACGTCGCCCGACGGGCCGGCGTGAGCTTCCAGACGGTCTCGCTGGTCCTGAACCACCCGCAGAAGGTCGCCCGGACCACGCGCGAGACCATCGAGACGGCCATGCGCGACCTGGACTTCGTGCCCAGCCTCGCCGCCCGGTCCCTGCGCAAGAAGCCCAGTCGCAGCATCGCCTGCGTGTTCCCCCTCGCGCCGGAGCCAGCCGCCGACGCGTTCCGCGCGCACGCGGAGGCCGAGCACGGCCACGTCCTGCAGACCTTCGGCACCGTCACCGACGAGCAGGGCTACACCCTGGTCCACCGCTGCCGCCGCGGCGACGACCCGGACGGCCTGAGTCGGATCGCCAGCCTCGTCAGCGAGGCCCGGGTCGACGGCCTCGCGGTCTTCGCCGAGGGCCGGGACGACCCGCTGATCGGCCTGCTCCAGGCCAAGCGGTGCCCGTTCGTCGTGTTCGGCCTGGACGTGCCCGGCACGCACTTCGCCGCGCGGGCCGAGCGCGACGCGGTCCACGGGGCCGTCCGCCACCTGATCGCGGCGGGGAGCCGGTCGATCTGCCTGCTCGCGGGCGACGGCCGCTGCCCGCCCGCCGTCACCGAGCGGTTCCGCGGCTACCGGGACGCCCTCGCGGAGGCCGGGCTGCCGCTGCGCGACGATCTCGTGGTTCCTTGCGACGGCACGTCCGCGGGCGGCTACCGGGCCGCGCGGGCGCTGCTGGAGCGGCCGGAGATCGGGGCCGGCTCCCGGCCGGACGCCGTCGTGGCCGCCAGCGACCGGGCGGCGTTCGGCGTGCTGAAGGCGCTGCACGAGGGCGGCGTGCGGGTTCCCGCGGAGATCCGCGTCGTCGGCTTCGGCAACCTCACCCAGGCGGCCTACGCGGTCCCGAGCCTGACCTCGGTCGATGTCCCGACCCTCGACATGGTGCGCTTCGCCTTCGCGACCCTGGTCGAGCTGATCGAGGGGACGCGCGCGCCGGACGACCTCGCCCAGAAGCTGTTTCCCACGCGCCTCGTCGTGCGCGAGTCGAGCGGGGCGCCGCCGCCCTAGCGGGGCCCGCGGCCGGTTCTCGCTTCGGTTCCTACCCCGGCTCTCACTCCGCCGCGAGGACGCCCGCCCCGGCTTCGCCCCGCCCGAACTGCGCCGCGTGCAGGCGGCTGTAGGGGCCGCCGGCGGCGAGCAGCGCCGCGTGCCGGCCCTCCTCGACCACGCCGCCCTCCCCCAGGACCACGATGCGGTCGGCGTCCCGGATGGTGGCGAGGCGGTGGGCGATCACCAGGGTCGTGCGCCCGCGGGCGAGTTCGGCGAGCGCCCGCTGGATCTCCCGCTCGGTCTCGGTGTCCAGCGCAGAGGTCGCCTCGTCGAGGATCAGGATCGGCGGGTTCTTGAGGAAGACCCGCGCGATGGCGATGCGCTGCTTCTGCCCGCCCGACAGGCGCACGCCGCGCTCGCCCACCACCGTGTCGAGCCCCTCGGCCAAGCTGTCGATCAGCCCGCCGAGCCGGGCGCGCCGCGCGGCGGCGTCGATCTCGGCCTCGGTGGCGTCGAGGCGGCCGTAGGCGATGTTCTCCCGGATCGTGCCGGCGAACAGGAACACGTCCTGCTGCACGATGCCGATCTGGCGGCGCAGGCTCGCGAGCGTCAGGTCGCGGATGTCGATGCCGTCGACCGTGATCCGCCCCGCCTCGACCTCGTAGAAGCGCGGCAGCAGGGCGCAGAGGGTGGTCTTGCCGACCCCCGAGGGGCCGACGAACGCCACCGTCTCGCCGGCCGCCACCGCGAGGTCGAGGCCGCTGAAGACCGGGCGGCCGGGGCCGTAGCCGAAGCCCACGCCCGCGAAGCGGATGTCGCCGCGCAGGGATTCCGCCGCGCGGGCGTCCGCCCGGTCGGTGATGTCGGGCGCTGTGGCCAGCAGTTCCTGGTAGCGGCGGAAGCCCGCGACCCCTTTCGGATAGGTCTCGACCACGGCGCCGATCTTCTCCAGCGGCCGGTAGAACACGCCCACCAGCAGCAGGAAGCCCACGAAGCCGCCGGGCGTCAGGTCGCCCCGGACCACGAAGGCGGCGCCCCCGAGCAGCACCGCGATCTGGACGAGGCGCAGGCCGAGATAGTTGATCGACAGGCCCGCCGCCATCAGCCGGTAGGCCTCGAGCTTGGTGTCGCGGTAGCGGGCATTGTCGAGGGCGAACAGGGCGCGCTCGTGCGGCTCGTTGGCGAAGGCCTGCACGACCCGCATCCCGCCGACATTCTCCTCGATCCGCGCGTTGAAGGCGCCGACCCTTCCGTACTGGGCCTGCCAGTTGCGGGTCATGCGGCCGCCGTAGCGGAGCGACACGAAGGCGATCAGCGGCAGGATCGCCGCGGTGATCAGCGCCAGCGGCGCGTGGACGTAGAGCATCAGCGCGAAGGCGCCGAACAGCGTCATCACGGCGATGAACAGGTCCTCGGGGCCGTGATGGGCGACCTCGCCGATCTCCTCCAGGTCCTTGGTCACCCGGGCGACGAGGTGGCCGGTCTTCTGGCCGTCGTAGAAGCGGAACGAGAGCTTCTGCAGGTGGTCGAAGGCCCGGGCCCGCATGGTGGTCTCGATGTTGATGCCGAGCACGTGGCCCCAGTAGGTGACCACCACCATCAGGCCGGCATTGGCGACGTAGACCAGCGCCAGCGCCGCCGCGGCGAGCAGGATCAGGCCCCAGTCCTGCCGCGGCAGCAGGCTGTCGATGAAGCCCTTCACCGCGACGGGAAAGCCGAGCTCCAGCAGCCCCGACAGCACCGCGCAGCCGAAATCGACCAGGAACAGCGTCCGGTACGGCCGGTAATAGGCGAGGAAGGCCTTCAGCATCGCGCGGCTCGGATCAGCGTTGGGCGGCGCACTCGACGGGGCAGAGCGCGCCGCAGGACGGGACCCCCGGCAGGCGGTGGCGCAGGCAGCAGACGCGACGCCGACGGCAGCCCGACGCCCCCGGGCAGAGCGCCTGCGCAAGAGGACTCTCAAGCGGGCTCCTAGCGCAGCCGGGGCCGGCGCGCCATCCGAGGCAGGCCGCGACGTCGTCACAGGCGGCGGCGCGGGCGGTGGGGCAGGCCGTGGGGCCAGCGGTAGCACATGCGCTCGCGCAGGTGGTGCCGGCCCTCTCCCCGTCCCCAGCCGGCCCGGCGAGCGGGTCCCCGAGTTCCCGGGCGACGTAGTCGAGGATCACCGCGGCGTTGCCCCAGAGGACCCGGGGCGCGATCCCGCACCGGGCGTGGCACAGCTCCACGAACGGGCGCAGATGCGCCTCCACCAGCCCGGTCAGGCCGGGCGCCGGGCAGGCCGCGCAGCCGGACCCGTCCGCGGGCAGGCGGAAGCGGCACGGGCGGCCGGCCGCGTCGAGTTCGAGGCTCACCGCGTCGAAGGCGAGCGGCAGCGGCCGGCCGAGGCGGACCAGGGCGGTCAGCGCCGGCGTCGCCAGGGCCGCGAGGTAGAACTGGCTCCAGTACGAGACCCGGACCCGCGGGTCCGCACGCTGGAACTCCGCGCCGAACCCGGCCCCGAAGGCCGCGAGCGTCGCGTCGAACACGTCCGGGTCGCGCAGGGCGCCGAGGGGCAGCGCCTCCGGGCCGCCGGGGCCCTCGGCGATCCCGTCCCGGTAGGCCGCGAGCGTGTCGGGGACCTGGGCGGCGACCGCGGCGATCATCGCGCCGCCCCGTCGGCCCGCAGGGTCCGGTCGACCGCGACGGCGAGCCACGCCACCGCGGCCGCGTAGAGCGGCAGGGTGGCGGCGAAGTAGCCCGGCCAGCCGATCCAGCCGGCGAGCGCCGGGGCGGCCACCCGCAGCGGCATCGCGGCGAAGAAGGCGGCGCCGAACAGGAGCGCGTAGTCGGTGGCGGGCTTCGGCCCCTGGGCCCAGCGGTAGATCATGTTGAAGACCGGCACGCCCAGGAGCCCGCCCGCGACGAAGCTCAGCACCGCGGCGGCGATGCCGAGTTCCGCCGTCCGGCCCGCGCAGGCGACGGCCATCAGCCCCCCGGAGGCCAGGACGCCGACGGCGCCGACGGCGATCAGCCGGACCGTGCCGAACCGGGCGGCGAGCCACCCGGCCGCCAGCGCCATGACCAGGTTCACGGCCGGGAGCACGGTGCCGGTGAGCGTCCCGACCTGCCCGAGCGAGGCGCCGAGATCGAGGAGCGCCAGGGTGTTGGGCCCGGCCACGAGGTAGGAGGCGGCGAAGTAGGCCCCGAGCACGAGCACGCGCCCGGCCAGGCGGCGCAGCCGCCCCAGCGAGCCCGGCCAGCGCTCCGGGCCTCCCCCATCCCCGCTCCCCCCTGCCCCGCGCGGGCGCGCCTCCCCGTAGCCCAGGATCGGCAGGAGGCAGAGGGCGTCGAGGGCCGCGCAGGCCAGGACCGCCCCGCGCCAGCCCAGGCTGTCGTAGGAGCCGACCAGCACGCCGACCCCCAGGATCCCGCCGAGGGAGGCGCCGCACAGCTTGGCCGAGGCCACGAAGGCGCGCCGTTCCGCCGGCACGGTCTCGACCACCAGGGCCTCGAGGGCGATGTCCATGGTCGCCACGCCGGCGCAGGCGGCGATCGCCAGGGCGAGCAGTGCCGGGAGCGGCCACGTCTCGCCGAAACTCAGGACGACCAGCAGGAGCACGGAGGCGGCCTGCGCGGCCGCGATCCAGCCGATCCGATGGCCGAGGACCGGCAGGCGGAGCCGGTCGAGCAGCGGCGCCCACAGGAAGGTGAGCCCGACCGGCAGGTTGATCAGCTGCAGCAGCCCGACCTCGGCCAGTTCCACGCCCCGCGCCCGCAGGATCAGCGGCGCCCCGCCGGACAGGAAGCCGAGCGTCGCCCCGAAAGTCACGTACAGGCAGAAGAACGGCGCCAGCGGCCGCAGGCCCGCCAGGGCGTCGACGACCCGGGTGCCGATGGCAGGTCCGGCGGATCCGGTCACCGCGACGCGCACGCTGCGCCGAGATCCGCGCCGGCCCGGAGGCTGCAGTTTATAATCACACTAATCTATTGATTTGCCTCGGTTTTTGCTGTTTAGAGAGCTCGGTCTCCGGGATCAAGCCGGCGGATTTCCGCCGCGGTGGGGCCGCCGCGGACGCGGCGCGCCGTCACGCCCCCGACCGGCGGATACCCCGTTAACCTTTCGTCAACCATGCCCCCGACAGAGTCTCCGGCGGAGGGCTGAGCCATGACCCGACGCCGGGATTTCGACGCGCTGAGCGAGGCGCAGATCGCCGCGGGACGCACGCAGGGGCGCTGGGTCGAGCCGAAGGCGGGATTCCGTCCGGCCGCGCCGCAGGCCGTGGCCGATCTGCTCGACACGATCCAGCACGTGGCCGAGGCCGCGACCGGCGAGCGCAGCTTCCTGCACCTGCGACCGGAGGCCGGCCGGCCCCGCGGCCGCTGAGACGATCCGTCCCACGGTCCCGCCGCCCCGGCGGCGCGGCGCACTGGCAAGGGCCGGTCGGTTCTGCAACAACGCCGGTATGAGACGGCGTCCCGCCATCGAATCCGCCCGCCCGCGCCCGTCGATCGCGTCGGTTCGATCCGGCGGCGCTTCATGAGCGCCGACGAGGCGGCGGAACTCCGGCAGCGCAACCGCGCACTCGCTGAGGAGGTCGAGCGCCTGCGCGCCGCCCTCGTGGCGACCGGCGCTGCGACCGACCCTGTTACCGGCGCTCTCACCGGCACCCCGGACGCGGCGGCGGACGAGACCGCCTTCGGCCGCGCCTTCTGGCGCGCGCCCGCGCGGATCGCCGCGTCCCTGCCCGATCCGGACCCGGCACGGCTCGACGATTCCGAGTTCCGCCACCTCGCCGACCACCTGCCGATCCTGTGCTGGCTCGCCCGCAGCGACGGCTACCTGTTCTGGTACAATCGCCGCTGGCTGGACTATTGCGGCACCACCCAGGAGGCCATGGCGGGCTGGGGCTGGCAGACGGTCCACGATCCCGCCGAACTGCCCCGCGTCACGGCGGTCTGGGCCGCCTCGATCGCCACCGGCGAGCCGTTCGAGATGGTCTTCCCCCTGCGGGGGGCAGACGGCGTGTTCCGACCGTTCCTCACCCGCATCATCCCGCTCCGGGATGCCAGCGGCCGGGTGGTGCGCTGGTTCGGGGTCAATGCCGAGATCGGCGCGCAGGCCCAGGCCGAGGCGGCTCTCCGCGGCTCCGAGGCCCGCCTGCGCCGGGCGCAGGAGGCCGGCGGGGTCGGCGTCTTCTCCGTCGACATCGCCAGCGACAAAGTCCACGCGACGCCGAACTTCTTCCGCCTGTACGGCCTTCCGGAGGTCGACCGGCTGCCCGTCGACGCCGTCACGGGCCTCGTCAGCCCGGAGGATCTCGGCCTCATCGCCCGGCAGGCCGACCGCGCCGCCGGCCGCGCCGCCCGGGACGTCGCCTACCGGATCCGCCGGGCCGATACCGGCGCGGAGCGCTGGATCGCCCGCCGCGGCGAGTTCGAGCGCGACGGCGAAGGCCGCGCCGTCCGGTTCGTCGGGGCGGTGCGCGACATCACCGACCACAAGGAAGCGGAGCGGCGCGCCGAGGCGAACGAGCGGGAGCTGCGCCTCGTCACCGACGCCCTGCCGGTGCTGATCGCCTTCATCGGCCGGGACTACGTCTACCGCTTCGCGAACGCGGCCTACGAGGACTGGTTCTTCCGTCCGGCCTCCGAGATCGTCGGCCGGGACGTGCGCGACCTCCTGACCCCGGCGAATGCCGAGGTGCGCCGGGCCTCCATGGCGCGCGCGCTCGCCGGCGAGACCGTCCTGTTCGAGACGCCGTGGCCCCACGCGGACGGGCGCCACCGGGACGCCGAGATCCGCTACCTGCCCCGGCGCGACGCTGACGGGGCGGTCGACGGATTCCACGTGTTCGTCCAGGACATCACCGACCGCAAGCGGGTCGAGGCGGCGCTGGTCTCCGAGGTCACGCAGCGCACCCGCGAGCGCGACCGGCTGTGGGAGACCACCAACGACCTGATGGGCACCGCGGGGCTCGACGGTTTCCTCAAGAGCGTCAACCCGGCCTGGGCGCGCATGCTCGGCTGGACCGAGGCGGAGCTCCTCGGGCGCCCGTTCGCGCACCTCATCGATCCGGACGACCACGCCGAGGCGGCCGCCACGGTGGGGCGCCTCGCCGCCGGCGAGACGGTGACGGGCTTCGTCGACCGGATCCTGACCCGCGACGGCGACCGCCGCATCGTGATGTGGACCGCGGTGCCCGAGCCGGGGGCCGGGCTGTTCTACGTCGTCGGGCGGGACCTCACCGAGCAGCGCCGCGCCGAGGAGCAGTTGCTGCAGGCGCAGAAGATGGAGGCGATCGGCCAGCTCACCGGCGGCATCGCCCACGATTTCAACAACCTGCTCACCGGCATCATCGGCTCCCTCGACCTGATGCAGACGCGCATCCGGCAGGGACGCTCCGACGCGGTCGAGCGCTACGCCCGCGCCGCGACGGCCTCGGCCAACCGGGCCGCGGCCCTGACCCACCGGCTGCTCGCCTTCGCCCGGCGCCAGCCGCTGGCGCCGCAGCCCACCGCCGCCAACCCGCTGATCACCGGCATGGAGGATCTCCTGCGCCGCACCCTGGGCGAGCGGGTGCAGCTCGCGCTGATCACGGCGCCCGACCTGTGGCTGACCCTGTGCGACCCGCACCAGCTCGAGAACGCGGTCCTCAACCTCGCCATCAACGCCCGGGACGCGATGCCGGAGGGCGGCCGCCTCGTGATCGAGACCGGCAACACCCATCTCGACGCCGTCGACGCCCGGCTCCAGGCCGGCGCGAAGGCCGGCCCCTACGTCAGCGTCAGCGTCAGCGACACCGGGACCGGCATGAGCCCGGAAGTCGCCGCCCGGGCCTTCGACCCGTTCTTCACCACGAAGCCGCTGGGCCAGGGCACCGGCCTCGGCCTGTCGATGATCTACGGCTTCGCCCAGCAATCCGAGGGGCATGTCCGGATCGACTCGGGCCTGGGTCGCGGCACGACGGTGACGCTCCACCTGCCGCGGCATCACGGCCTCGCGTCGCCCGAATCCGCGGCCTCCGGCCTCGGCGCCTTGCACCGGGCCGCGCGGGGCGACACCGTGCTGGTCGTGGAGGACGAGCCGGTGGTGCGCGACCTGATCGTGGAGGTGCTGACCGACCTCGGCTACGCGGCGCTCCAGGCCGCGGATGCGCGCGCGGGCCTCGACCGGCTCCGCGCGCCGGGCCGGATCGACCTGCTGATCAGCGATGTCGGCCTGCCCGGCGGCCTCAGCGGCCGGGAGATGGTGGAGGCGGCCCGCCCGCACCGCCCGGATCTGAAGGTCCTGTTCATCACCGGCTACGCGGAGAACGCGACCTTCGGCACCGGTGCCCTGGAGCCGGGGACGCGGATGATCACCAAGCCGTTCTCCGTGGAGGCCCTGGCCGCGCGGGTGCGCGCGATGATCGCCGGTCTCGACTGACCGCCGATGTCGCCGCGCTTCCGGTTCCCTACCCCGCTTCCTCGCCCATTGCTGCGCCGGTTTCCGCGCTCGCTGCCCCTGTCGCTGACGACCCGCATCCTGCTGCTCGTCCTGCTCGCCCTCGCCCCGGCGCTGGCGATCCAGGGCTACAACGAGGTCGCCCTGCGGGCGAGCCGCGACGCGGCCGTGCGGGCCGACGCCCGCGCCACCGCGCGGGACGTCGCGGAGGATTTCGCGCAGGTCGCCGACCGGATGCAGCAGGCCCTCGACCTGATCTCCGGGGACGCCACCGTGCAGGCGCGGGAGCCGGCGGCCTGCACCGCCTACCTGCGGCGCGCGGCCGCGCGTCTGCCGCACGTGCTGCTGATCGCCCTCACCGATCCCGAGGGGGCGGTGATCTGCGACAGCGCCGGCGCGCCCTCGGGCTCCTACTCGAGCCGCGGCCGGACCTATCACCGCCGCGCCCTTGAGCGGGGCGGCTACGCGATCGGCGGCTACGCGGTCGGCTTCCAGACGAAGCGACCGTCGATCCACTTCGCCCGGGCCGTCCATGTCGGCGACTCGGCGGGCGCCCCCGCGGGCGTCCTGCTCGCCGCCGTCGACCTCGACTGGCTCTCCGGCCACCTGGAGCAGGCGCTCCATCAGGCCGAGACGGCGATCACCGTGACGGACCGCGACGGCCTGATCATCGCCCGCCGCCCGGACGAGGCGGATTGGATCGGCCGGCCGATCCCGCCCGACCGGGTCGCCATGCTGGAGGCGCAGGGGAGCGACGTCCGCGTCGCCGCGGGCCTCGACGGCCGCCTGCGGATCATCGCGACCGCGATGCCGGACGGCCCGCTGACGGGGGTGCGCGTCGTCGTCGGGCGCGACTACGCCACCGCCTTCGCGGATATCGACGCCGCCACCCGCCGGGGGCTGGTTTTGATCGCCTTGGGGGCGGCCCTGGCGCTCGCCGCCGCCCTCGTGGCCGGGCGGGTGTTCATCCGCCGCCCGGTCGACCGGCTCCTGCGCACCGCGGCGGCGTGGCAGGCCGGCGACCTCGCCGCCCGCACCGGCCTGCGCGGCGCCGCGGAGTTCGACCGGCTCGGCAGCAAGCTCGACGCCATGGCCGGAACCCTCCAGCGCAGCACCGCCGCGCTGCACGCGGAGATCCAGCGCGGGCGCGCCCTGCAGACGCAGCAGGGCACGATGCTGCACGAGCTGAACCACCGGGTGAAGAACACCCTGGCCACCGTCCAGGCCCTCGCCCGCCAGTCCCGCGGCTCCGCGGACGTCCTGGAGGCGCGGATCCTGGCGCTGTCCAAGACCCACGACCTGCTGACCCGCGAGGACTGGAGCGGCGCCGCCCTGCGCGAGGTGCTGGAGAACGAGCTCGGCCCCTACCGGACCGGCGCGGAACAGATCTGCCTCGACGGGCCGGACGTGTCGCTGAGCCCGCGCGAGGTGCTGGCCCTCGGCATGACGATCCACGAGCTGACCACCAACGCCGCCAAGTACGGCGCGCTCTCGGTCCGCGAGGGCCGCGTCCGGGTGGTGTGGTCGCTCGGCCCCGGCGCGGCGGGCGAGCGGCGCCTGCGGCTCAGCTGGGAGGAGCGCGGGGGCCCGCCGGTGCGGGCGCCGACCCGCGTGGGGTTCGGGACGCGGCTGATCGCCGGCGGCGTCCGGCGCGAACTCGCCGGAACCGTCGACCTCGCCTTCGAGGACGAAGGCCTGCGCTGCCGCCTCGACGTGCCGCTGGATCCGGGCCTCGGCGCGATGCTGGCGCCGACGGGCTAGAGCCGGCGCGGCTGGGCCGAATCTGTCCATGCCGGCAAGAGCTTGGGCCCGGAACCTGTTGGATTGGTTGAGCGCGCCGGGACCGGTCTCACGCGGCGCGCGGCCGGCCCTCGCTCACAGCGTGCGCGAGAATCCCCCCGCATCCTCCTGAGCGGATTAGATGTCCCGGCATAGTGTCAGGCGCCGGCGCGCGTCACCTCGCGGACGTCCTGCTTGACCTGCCGCCACGTCCGCCAGGGCTCGAGATTCGAGAGCGCCATCCGGCGGGCGCCCATCCAGCCGAGGCCGAGCGCGATGACCAGGAACGGCGCGGCGACGATCAGCGCGGCCGGCGCCTCGGCGCCGAGCGGCACGGCCAGCAGCTTCACCGCGGCGTCGAGGCCGAGGAAGAAGGTGACGATCAGGAGCACCGGGATCGTGCCGACGATGGCGATCAGCGACACGATCGCCCGGAAATTGCCGTCGACCTCCGTCCGCGCCAGCGTGAGCAGCGCCTCGACATGCGCCGTCCCCTCGCGCAGGGCCGCGATCAGCAGGGCGAGGGTTCCGTCGGGAGGCTGACGCATGGATACGAGGGTCCTCGGGGCCGTCTCGGGCCGGCTCACGCCAACGGGGCCGCGGCCCGAGTCGTTCCGCGCCGGGCGCTCACAGCAGCAGGAGCGCGGCGCCGAGGATCAGCACGGTCGCCAGACCGGCCAGGAGGACGGCCCCGCCGGCATCGGCCCCGTCCTCCGGGATCGGCTCCCGGGCGGCCGGCGCGGCGGGTGCCGGTGCCGCGAAGGCCGCGCTCGGCCCCGCCTGCGCTTCCCGGACCGGCGGTGCCGCGCCGGGCCCCGGGTTCGGGAGGGTGATCGAGACCGGGACGGGCCGGTCGGTCGGGGGACCGAAGGCCTCCGGCTCGACGCTCACGCCCGCCGCCTCCAGCTCGAGCATCACCAGGACCAGGGCGTCGACATCCATGCGCTCGACGGGCAGCGCGGCGCGCAGATCGTCGGCGGTGAGGGTGCCCCGGGCCTGGCCGAGGGCGACCAGCCGGTCGAGCGTCCCGCGATCCAGACCCTGTGTCATGTTCCGCCTCCGCGGCCGCGTCCCGAATGTCCGTCGAGAACGCGCCCGGGCGGCACAGGTTACCGGCGGCCGCGGGCGGTCCGGCGCTAGGCGCTGAGGGCGGGACCGGTCGCCGGGATCGCGCCCGGCTCGGGGAGCGCGGCGGCGCCCGGCCCGGGCCGGAACTGGAGCATCGGCCGCTCGATCAGGTACCAGCTCAGCAGGCCGAGGGGGATGGCGGCCGCGAGGGCCAGGGCGGCGACCGCCCAGGGGGAGATCCCGGGGATCCGCGCGACCAGCAGGTTCTGCACCGGCCACGCGTAGAGGTAGAGCCCGTAGGACGGGTCGACCTGGGCGGTGGCGCGGCTGAGGGCGGTGGGGCGCACCGCGAAGGCGAACCAGAAGATCAGGTAGCCGCCGAGGATCGCGAAGGCCGGCTCGGCCAGCGGCCGGCTGAACATCAGCGGCAGGAGCAGCAGGGCGGCGACGGCGGCGCCGCGCCGCGTGTAGGCGATCCGGTCGGCGAACAGCCGGAAGGCGCCGCCGCAGCAGAACACGAAGGTGAGGCGGATCATCTCCGACATGGATCCGAGGGTGTCGCCCGGATGCCCGACGGGCAGGAACAGCCAGCGCAGGGCGAGCAGGGTGGCGAGCCCCGCGAGCAGGCCGAGATAGCGCCCGCGGCGGCGCAGGGCGCGGGCGGTGCCGACGAGGCCCAGCAGCAGGTAGCAGCCGAACTCGCAGGGGATCGTCCACATCGAGCCGTTGAGCAGCGGGTAGGGCAGCTCCGCGAAGGCGCCCGGGACCACCGGCATCAGCAGCAGCGACAGCCGCAGCAGGGTCTCCAGCGGCGAGGCGGCCGCGGGGTCGCCGCCGCCGAGGGGCGCGACGACGGCGATGCAGAGCAGGGACGCGACCACGAAGGCCGGGTAGATCCGGAGCGCCCGCCGCGCGAGATAGTCGCCGAAGGAGCGCTTGGCGCGGTAGCTCGCGGTGATCAGGTAGCCGCTCACGAGGAAGAAGCCGTCGACGGCGACCTCCCCCAGGGACAGGGTCCCGAAGACCTGCGTCAGCAACTCTCGCGACCGGTTCCCGTCCACGAGTTCGGGGGCGTGGGCGAGGATCACCAGGCCCGCGAACAGGAGGCGCAGGGACCCGAAATTGTTCGCCCGCGGATCCCGCCCGCCCGCCGCCTCCGCCACCGCTGCCCGCTCCGCGACCCCTCTGCCCGGCGATTAGGGGCCGGCAAACGGTGCGGGAAGGCAAGGACGCCGGGGCAACACCCGCCGGGCATCTGGCCGCGCGGCCGGTCGCGTCGCGCGAGGGCGCGGGCGCCGTTGCGCTCCCCGCGCGGTTGGGTTAGGGAATGGCCACGGCATGCACCCGTAGCTCAGCTGGATAGAGCGTTGCCCTCCGAAGGCAAAGGTCACACGTTCGAATCGTGTCGGGTGCGCCAGTCTTCTCAATGACTTAGGGGGCTAAGCCCTGCAGTTGAGAGATTGCCGCGGAAGCACTGCGGAAGCGAACGGCTCGAAATGCTCGTTCAGCCCCTCCTCTCCGCGGCTGCCGTTTCCGCCAGCATGACGCTTTCTAGCCACGCTCAGGACGCGACCTCAAGAGCCGAACTGGCTCCGACCGGCATGCTCCGGGTCGGTCTCGTCGAGGCGCCGTCCGCTGGCCTGATCTTCGTCTGCCGTGCCGCCGACGGAGGGCTCGACGGCGTGACGGCCGATCTGAGCGCGGATCTCGCCCGGCAGGTCGGCCTGCCGCTGGCCGTCACCCTGTTCCCGAACTCGGGGGCCGCGGCCGCCGCCCTCGAGGCCGCGGCGATCGATGTCAGCTTCATGCCGGCCGACGCGACCCGCCGGCAGGTGATCGATTTCGGGCCGGGCTACTACGACCTGGAGAGCACCTATCTGGTCAGCGCCGGGTTGGGCATCACCGACGTGGCGCAGGTGGACCGACCGGGTCTCCGGGTCGTGGCGATCGAGGGCACGACGACGTTCCGCGCCTCCGCCCGCACGCTGACCCGGACGCAGCCCCGCCCCGTCCCGTCCGTGGCCGAGGCGGTCGCGCGCATGCGCGCCGGGCAGGCGGACGCCTTCGCGCTCTCGCGCGACACGTTGCGGCCGGTGCTCCCGCAGGTCCCGGGCTCCCGCATCGTGGCGGGCGGCTTCCAGCAGACGCAGGTCGCGGTCGCCGTTCCGAAGGGCCGCCCCGCCGCCCTTGCCTGCGTCACGGCGTGGCTCGATGAGGCGAAGCGCACAGGCGTCGTCCGGCGGACCTTCGATGCCCGCGGCTTCCGCGACGACGCGGTCGCGCGTTAACGGATCAATCTACGTCAGAGCAATTTGCGGCGCTCAAGGACTCGCAGCAGAGGCGCTGAGGGCGAAGTGCTGGTGACGGCCCGAGTCAGTGCCCTATCTCGGCCGGACATTGGCTAATGAAGAGGGCATATGTCTCACTTCCCAACAACCCGCTACGCTGACCGCACGAGCCATCAGGTTAGAACGGAGATCCGCGAGGCGACTTCGAGCGAGGTTTGGGAGGAGATCGAGGAAGAACGCCAAGCCTTAGATGAACGGACTGAGCTGTTACGGGCGCAACGCCTCGCGCAAGAACGCGAGGAGGCATGAAACACTCCTGCCAAGGCTGCGTTCGGTATCGCGCGGATCCAGCGGGGGGGCGATGATACGTTTCTCGACTGCGCCCCAAGGCGCTGGTCCCGAGAACAAGGAAGACGATTCACCGATGGCAAATGACGACACGCTCGCGAAGGCGCTTGCTAACGTGAGGCAGCAGCGCGCGACCCTTGAGGCTGATTTTGAACGGGTTGGCGCCGAGCTGACGAAACTCCGCCTTGCCGAGCGGTCGCTCGCATCGATCGTGGAGGGCACGCCGCTGGACGAGCCTGCAGACGATCTGCCGACACGCCGTCGCGCTCCGGCTGCCGAGGATCGACCTCGTGGTAGCCGTGGCCCCCGCGGACCGCGTGCCAACTCTGCGAAGGGGCGACTGAAGGCGCTCCTTGAAGAGGCTGGCTCTGAAGGCTTGACGCACACCGAGCTCAGCGAGCGTCTCACGGACGTGGCCGCCAACACCCTGAACACGTACCTCAGCGTGATGGCCAACAGCGGCGAGTTGGAGCGGCACGGAGATAAGTACCGGGCCGGTGCTCAGGCGGTAAGCGCAGCGGCCGAAGGCGCGGTTGAGGACGATCGGAATGAAGACGATCAGGAAGACAGCGAGAGGGCTGAGGCTGCCGAGTAGGCCCACGAGTCCTACGCTATCCTGTCGACAGGTTGCGCCTGCAGGACAGCGAAGGCTATGCGGGCTCGGGGGGCCTGTAGCTCAATGGTTAGAGCCGACCGCTCATAACGGTCCGTCCAAACCATCGATCCCCTGGGCGGGACTCAGCTTTTTTCCGGTGAGGCACGAGAAACGGCACGAAGAACCACACTTCGGCGACGTTTCGTGAGCTTACGCATGCGGGGGGGCAGCACCCACTTCGGGAGCGAGTTTCACGGCGCTGCCGCCCCCCTTCGCCAGTCTCAGGTCGTGTAGTTACCCGTGAAGACCGCATGCTCGCCCGGCCTACGGGTGACCGTGCCTATGGCCGGCGGCCTCAAGGATGAGGTCCGCTACGGCCTGCGGCTGCGAGATCAGGGACAGGTGGCTCGCCTTGAGCTCCACGGTCCTCGCGTTCATCCGCTTGGCCATGAACCGTTCGAGCTCCGGGTCGATGGTCCGGTCCTCGGTCGACACCGCGTAGAAGCTCGGCTTCGACCGCCATGCCGCCTGGGTGGTCTTCCCCGCCAGCAACGCCTTGTGGAACGGTTGCTGGACCGCGAACAGCACCCGGGCCTTGTCCGCCGGCAGGTCGCCCGCGAAATCCTTCAGGAAGGCCGCCTCGCCCAGGCGCCCCTCGTCGCCGTCAAACACGATGCCGGCCGAGGCGGGTGGCGTCGGGTAGGTCTTGGCCAGCGCCGTGTAGTCCTCCCCGGCGTCCGGCGCCCGGGCCGCGACGTAGACCAGCGCGGACACCTTAGGGTCGACGCCGGCCTCGGTCACGATCATGCCGGAGAACGAGTGGCCGACTAGAACCGTCGGCCCCTCCTGGCGCGCCAGGACGCGCTTCGCGGAGGCGACCGCGTCCTCGAAGGTGGTCAAAGGGTTCTGCACCGAGGTGACGTTCAGGCCCGCCGCCTGCAGCTTCGGGATCACCTCGGACCAGCACGACCCATCGGCGAAGAGGCCGTGGACGAGCACGACGTTGCGCGCCCGCGGCAGGTCCTGCGCGACCGCCGTTCCCGGGAGCAGTGCCGCCGCGGCGCCCGCCGCGAGCGCGCGGCTTAGGTCTCGTCTGGTCATCATGGGTGCATGTCTCCGTCCGGGGTCCGGGAGCTGCGGGGCTCACGGCTGTTCGAAGGTCAACGTGCAAGCGTTACGCCCGAGAGCCGGGCGCAGGCGTCCAACAGCGCCTCCTGGGTGGCCTCGTCCCGCGTGTCCGGGTGCGGATCGCGCAAGGCCTCGTGGTAGAAGTACCGGCCGGTGGATCGGGCGAGCGGGTCGTCGCTGGTGGCGAGCCACGCCTGCGTGACGGGCGCGGCGGCCAGGTCGTCCGGCGCACCCGGGCCGCCCATCCGGGTCGGCACCCAACCCGGCTCCAGGGCGTTCGACAGCACGTCCGGCCATCTCCGGGCGATCCCGAAGGCCAGCAGCACGTCGAGGAACTTGCTCTCGGCGTAGGCCTGCGCCCCGTTCCAGCGCCGCCTCTCCCACTGCAGGTCGTCCATGTCCGGCCGTCCACCCGGATGCATGCCGGAACTGAGGTAGACGAGCCGGCCCGGGCGTTCGATCAAGGCGGTCAGGAGATAGGGCGCGAGCACGTTGACCGCGAACAGGTGGGACAGCCCGTCCTCGGTCACTGTCCGGCGGGGCTCGCGGTAGCCGATCCCGACGTTGTGGATCACGGCGTCGAAGCGGCCCATCCCGTTCGCCTGCTCCGCCACGGCGCGCATCCCGGCGAGGGTGACAACGTCCCCGACCACCACGCCCTGAGCCTCTGGAAGCGCCCGGCGCGCGGCCTCCGCGCGATGCTCGTCCCGGGCGTGGAGGGTCACCCCGTGCCCGTCCCGGGCGAGCAGCTGCCCCGCCATGAGGCCGAGACCGTCCGACGAACCGGTGATCAGGATGCGGGCCATGTCGAAATCTCTCCGGCGTCCGTCGGCGACCTTACCAAGGCAGGGTCGTGTTGAACCGGTCGAGATAGCGCAGGCCCGGCCTGCCCCGGTTGGCATCGACGGTGTCGACGACATGCGGGATGCTCTCCTCGACCGACAGCGCGGCGTCGCTGCCACCCATCTCGGTCCTGACCCATCCGGGCGCCAGCAGCAGCAACGCCCGGGGATCGCCCGGATGGCGGGTGGCATAGCCCTTCATCAGCATGTTCAGGGCGGCCTTGCTGGCCGCGTAGCCCTGCCACGCGGGGTTGTCGTTCTGCGCGATGCTGCCGAGCTCCGAGCTCATCACCGCCACGACGCCGTCGGCGGCCACCAAGCCTTCCAGGATCTCGATGGCCCGCACCGGAGCGAGTGCGTTGGTCCGCATCATGTCCACGAAGTCGGCTTCGGGAAGCGTCGTGGGTGTCGCCTCGATGGAGCGGGCGATGCCGGCGTTGATGAACAGGACGTCGATGCGCCGCCCGTCGAGCCGCCCGCGAAGGGCCTCGATGCTATCGGGATCGAGGATGTCCGCCGTCTCGACCTCAAGCCGACCGGGATGCTCGCTTCTCAGCGCCTCCAACTGCTTCGACGGGGTTCGGACCGTCCCCACGACGTGCCAGCCACGAACGCACCACTCCGCCGCCAGGGCTAGACCCAAGCCGCGCGAGGCGCCGACCACCAAAACCGTCCGATGCTGTCCCATCTCCGCCTTTCCCATGCGTTCGCCTCGTCGAGCGTGATCATGCGCCCTCGACGCTTGGGATTGCAGCGCCGATCTGTCACAACATTCCGGACCTGAGATCCGGAATGGCCATGCCCTACGATGGACGGCTGCTGGCCGGCGTGACGGTGTTGATGGCGGTCGTCGAGGCGGGCTCCATCACCCGGGCCGCGGAGGCGTTGTCGTTGACCCCGTCCGGGGTCGGCAGGGCCGTGCAGCGCCTGGAGACGCGGATCGGGGTGCGCCTGCTGGACCGCACCACCCGCTCCCTCCGGCTCACCGACGAGGGACGCCGCTTCTGGGAACGGGTCGGGCCGCTGCTCGACGGGATCTCCGAGGCCGCCGTCGAGGCGGCGGGCACGGCACAGCGCGTCCGCGGCCGGCTGCGGGTCAACGTCGATCCGTTCGTCTCGCGTCTCGTGCTCGCGGACCGCCTCGCCGGCTTCCTGTCCACGCACCGCGAACTCAGGCTCGAACTCGTCATGCGCGACCATGTCGGCGACCTCGTCGCGGACGGCTTCGACATGGCCCTGCGGTTCGGGGACCCGCCGACCGACAGCTTCACGGTCCGCAAGCTGCTGGACACGCGCATCCTGACGGTCGCCTCCCCGGCATACCTGGCCGACCACGGGCGGCCCAGGCATCCCTCGGACCTCCGGGACCATGAGTGCATCGACTACCGGGACCCGACCACGGGCAGGCCGTTCGCCTGGGAGTTCCGGCGCGGCCCCGAGGTCGTCCCGGTCGCCGTATCGTCGCGTCTGATGGTGTCCGACGTCGACACCATGCTCCACGCCTGCGTCGCCGGCGTGGGGATCGCGCAGGTGATGGCGCTGGGCAGCGCGGGCTTGAGACGCTCCGGCGAGCTCGAAGAGCTCTTTCCGGACTGGCCCGACGAACGCTTCCCGCTCCACGCCATCTACCCGACGCGCCGACACCGGACCGCCAAGGTCCGGGCGTTCACCGAGTTCTGCACGGCGCTGCTCGCCGGGCACGAAGGCCCGGGCTAGACGGCCGCCCTGCCGATGGAGGCTCCGCCGTCGACGTAGAGCGTCTGCCCCGTCATGAAGGCCGCCCCGTCCGACATCAGGAACGCGATGGCGGCGGCGATCTCCTCCGGCCGGCCGAAGCGGCCCATCGGCACCCCGGAGAGGTAGCGCTTCTCGCCCTCGCTGCCCGGCGGGTTGTTGCCCCGGAACAGCTCGGTCTCGGTCGGTCCCGGCGCCACGGCGTTCACGGTGATCCCGGTCGTGGCGAGTTCGAGCGCCCAGGAGCGGGTGAAGCTGACGAGCGCCGCCTTCGCGGCCGCATAGGCCGTGCGCTCGACGCTGCCGAGCACGGTCAGGCTGGCGATGTTGACGACCCGGCCCCAGCCGCGCTGCCGCATGCCCGGCAGGATGGCCTGCACGGCCTGCACCGCCGGGTGGAGGTTGACGCGAAGGACCTCGTCGAGCGCGGGGATCTCGACCGCCCCGAGCCGCTGCGGCCGCACCAGGCCGACGTTGTTGACCACGCCGTCGAAGGCGAAGCGTCCGGTCAGGTCCGCGAGGACCGCGGTAGTGGCCTCGCCGTCGCCGAGGTCGACCGGCACGAGCGTGCCTGGGAAGCCGTCGACACCGCCGCGGGCGAGGCCGACGACGTGGTGGCCCTCACCGGCGAGACGGTGCACCAACGCCAGCCCGATGCCCTTGCTGGCACCGGTCACGAGAAAGGTACGGGACATCCTGGATCTCCTCGGGGTCGTGGGTCCGTCGACCGAGTCAGGCGGCGATTAAGGCGGAGCGGCGGAGCGCCGGCAGCATGTCCGCGGGCTCGGGGCGGCGCGTGTAGTCCGGGTTCACCTCGGCGTAGAGGATCACGCCGTCCTGCCCGACGACGAAGCGCCCGGGCATCGGCAGGGTCCAGCTCGGGTCGCCGTTGAACGCCGGCAGGTCGTTCCTCAGGCCCTTGTAGAGGTCGACCAGGTAGTCGGGCAGCGCGAAGCGCAGGCCGAACGCGGCCGCGACGTCGTTGTGCGGGTCCGACAGGATCGGGAAAGCGAGCCCGTTCTGGCGGACCGACTTCCGGCTGTTGGCCCCCGTCTGCGGCGAGACGGCGACGAGGCTCGCCCCGAGCCGCTCGAAGCTCGGCAGCGCCTCCTGGAGCGCCTGGAGCTCCATGTTGCAGTAGGGGCACCAGACGCCCCGGTAGAAGCTGATCACGAGCGGTCCGCGCGCCAGCAGGTCGGCGGACGAGACGGGCTGGCCGTCCGGGTCCCGCAGTGTGAACGCCGGGGCCCGGTCGCCGGCCTTCAGGGTGCGGGTCGCGGCACCGGAGGCGATCAGCTCCGCGGTGGCCCGGTGCATCGTCGCGATAACCGACGGGGGCACGTTGTAGGGGGGCTTGCCGGCCTCGAAGTCGGCCTTGAACGCGTCGAGCTTGGATTGCAGGGTCATGGTGTAGCTCCCGGAAACATCACCGCGACTGCACGGCGGGGATATCCGGATTGATGCCCCCTCCCCGATGGACAGGGCAGGCAGCCCAGGGCGATAACGCTCATTCCAGGGAGGAATGGCGTGGACCGGTACCAGGCGATGGCGACCTTCGTGCGGGTCGTGGAATCGGGCTCGTTCTCGGGGGCCGCCCGGCTCCTGAACGTCGGCCAGCCCGCCGTCTCGAAGACGGTTGCGCAGCTTGAAAACAGGCTGCAGGTCAGCCTGCTCGTGCGCTCGACGCACGGACTGAGCCCCACGGAGGCGGGCCTGCGTTTCTACGAGCGGGCCCGGGCGGCCATCGCCGAGGCCGACGAGGCCGAGCTCGCCGCCCGGGGCGCGGGCGCCGGGCTCTCGGGGCGGCTGCGGGTCTCGGCGGCGACGACCTTCGCGCGGCTCCACTTGGTGCCGCTGCTGCCGCGCTTCCTCGCCGAGCACCCCGACCTCGACATCGAGATCGTCCTCGACGACCGGGTGATCGACCTCGTCGGCGAGGGGATCGACCTGTCCTTGCGCATGGGGACCCTGCCGGACTCGGCCGCCGTCGCCCGCAAGCTCGCCACCGGGGGCCGTTCGGTGCTCGCCACGCCCGCCTATCTCGACCGCGCGGGCGAGCCGCGCAGTCCCGCGGACCTCGCCGGCCACGAGGCGGTGGTCTACAGCCGGCAGCCCGATGCCTGGTCCTTCACCCGGGACGGCGCCGAGGTCTCGGTCGCGGTCCACGGCCGCGTTCGTGTCAGCGCGGCCGAGGGCCTGAGGGCGGCCGTGCTGGCCGATATCGGGCTCACCATCGCCTCGGACTGGATGTTCGCCCCGGAACTCGCGAGCGGCGCGGTCCGGCGGTTGCTGCAACCCTGGGCCTTGCCCGAGATCGATCTCTGGGCGGTCTTCCCCACCGGCCGCATGGCCAGCGCCAAGGCGCGCCGCTTCGCCGACTTCGTCCAGGCGGCCATGGCCGGGACACGGGAGGCCCATTCCGCGGCGGCATAAGCCTTATCGCCACGCGCCGTCGTCCGTCGCGGGACCGATCCGGCTACCTCGTCCCCATGCCGACCGAACGGGGCCGGCCACCACGAGGACAGCACCGATGGCCCGTTTCGACAACTACCGCGACGCCTTCCCCAACGCCCGCCTGACCCGCAAGCCGAACGGCGTGCTGGAGGTCATGCTCCACACCGAGGGCGGCAAGCTCGTCTTCGACGGCCACACCCACGAGCAGTTCGTCGACCTGTTCCACGCCATCGGCGAGGACCGCGACAACCGGGCGGTGATCCTGACCGGGGCGGGCGACGCGTTCATGGACGCGATCAGCCCCGAGGGCTTCGATTTCTTCACGCCGCAGGGCTACGACAAGATCCTGCGGGAGGGCCGCAAGGTGCTCGGCAACATCCTCGACATCGAGGTGCCGATGATCGCCGCGCTGAACGGCCCGGTCCTGCTGCATAGCGAGTACGCGCTGCTCACCGACATCGTGCTCGCGACGCCCGAGACGGTGTTCCAGGACAAGCCGCACTTCGAGTTCGGCATCGTGCCCGGCGACGGAGTTCACATCCTGTGGCCCGAGGTGATCGGCTCGATCCGTGGGCGGTACTTCCTGCTGACGCGGCAGGTGCTGGACGCCCGGACCGCCCAGGACTGGGGCGTGGTCAACGAGATCGTGCCGCGGGACCGGCTGCTGGCCCGGGCGCACGAGATCGCGGACGGCATCGCCTCCCTGCCGCCGCTCACCGGCCGCTACACCCGGATCGCGCTGACGCAGCGCCTGCGCCGGCTAGTCGAGGAGGGCACCGGCTACGGGCTGGCCCTGGAGGGCATCAGCGCCGCCGACGTGGCCCGGACCATGGCCGCCCAGGCCTGAGCGCACAGCCACTGCGAACCACCCCACGGCGTGCCGGGCGCGCGAGGATGGCCCGGCGCGCCGGAGGCTCAGAAGTAGGCCCGGATCTCCCGGGCGATGTCGTCCACGTTCGTTTCCAGTGCGAAGTGGCCGGTGTCGAGGAAGCACACCCGTGCGTTCGGGATGTCGCGCTTGAACGCTTCGGCTCCGGGCGGGATGAAGAACGGGTCGTTGCGGCCCCAAATCGCGAGGAGCTTCGGGCGGCGCTCGCGGAAGAAGGCCTGGACCAGCGGGTAGCGTTCCAAGTTGCGCTTGTAGTCGAGCTTGAGCGCGACTTGGCGGTCGGCGTTGCCGTGCCGGGCCAGGATGGCGGCGTCGAGCGTGTATGCCTCGGGCTCGATGACGGACGGGTCGGGGACGCCATGGACGTACGGCGCCTTGACCCCGTCGAGGGTCATGCGGGCGCGGATGGCCTCCACGGCGGCCTCGTTCGGCTTCGCCCAGTAGGCCCGGAGCGGTGCCCAGGCCGCCTCGCCGAGACCCTCAAGGTAGGCGTTGCCGTTCTGGGACACGATGCCGGCGATGCGGTCGGGATGGGCGAGGGCCAGGTCCCATCCCACCGGAGCCCCGTAGTCGAAGGTGTAGAGGAGGTAGCGTCGGAGGCCGAGGGCGTCGACGAAGGCCTCGATTGTTCGCGACAGCGACGTGAAGTCGTAGACGTAGCCGCGGTCGTCCGGGACAACCGTGAAGCCGAACGACGGCAGGTCCGGCGCGATCAGGCGGAACCGGTCCGCGAGCCTCGGCATGAGATGGCGGAAGTAAAAGGACGAATTCGCGAAGCCGTGCAGCAGCAGGAACACCGGGGCGTCGGCCCGGCCGGCCTCGCGATAGAAGACGTCCACGCCGTCGGCCCGGACCGTGCCGTGGCGGACCTCTGCGAGGCCGGCGGGCCGCGTTTCCGCCGCGTCGGCGCCGACCTGGCCTAGGCCGGCCGCCATGACGCTGCCAGCGAGAATGCTCCGCCGCGTCGCCCGGGCAGGCCCCTCTTGGAATGCCGTGTCCTGTCTCATTGCTCCACTCGCATCCATGGGGGCCGGGGAACGTCCGGATGGCTCGCCTCGCGACCGCGGATATTGCGCATGGCGGGGAGAGGTGTACGCGCCGTCGCCGCGATCCCCCGACCGTGCCGCGGCTTCCAGGCTCGGGACCGGACAGTGGGATCACAATGAACTCTCTCGGCAATCGCGAGAACACGGAGTTTTTGAAACTCAGCCTTACGGATTCCGAGAGGTGGATGGCTTGGCCTCCCTGACGTGGCCGGCCTTTCCTCATCCGGTGGACGGTCGTCCCAAGCCGACGGGTGCGCCGGCGTTCAGGCGGGTTGGACGGCGCCGCCTAGGGACGCGCGGATGCGGGGCGTCGCGAAATCGAGGAACGCCCGAAGCTTCAGCGGCAGGCGTCCGTGCCCGACATGGACGACGCTGACCGGGACGGGGTCGAGCTCGAACGACCGCAGCACGAGGACTTGGCGCCCGGCGGAAACGAGGGGTGCCGCCTGGTATGACAGGACCTGCGTGAGCCCGACGCCGGCCGCCGCCGCGTCGAGCGCCGCCTCGGCCGTGTTGACCTGGAGGCGGGAGCGCACCCGGACCACCTGCACTGCCTTCCTGTCGGGCGTGGCGAAGTGCCAGGCCGGGCCGGCGGCCAGGTCGCTGAAGGTCACGCACGGGATGTCGGCGAGGTCCGACAGGGTTCGGGGCGTCCCGTGGGCGGCGAGGAAGTCGGGACTGCCGCAGACCACGCGCGTGACCGTGCCAAGCCGCGCCGTCACCAGGTCGCTGTCCGGCAGGTGCGAGATGCGGACCGCCAAGTCCACGTGATCCTCCACGAGGTCCAGGGCTCGGTCGGTGAGGACGAGGCGCACGGTGATGTCGGGGAACCGGGACAGGAAGGCCGAGACCACCGGCAGGACGTGCAGCCGCCCGAAGACCAGCGGGGCCGTCATCGTCAGTTCACCGCGGGGCTCGGTGTACTCGCCCTTCACCGCCCGCTCGGTCTCCTCGACCTCGTTAAGCAGGCGTCGGCACGCCTCTACGTAGGCGGCCCCCGCGTCGGTCGGGGTGAGCTTGCGGGTGGTGCGCACGAGGAGCCTTGCGCCGAGGTGGGCTTCCAGGTCCGCGATCTTGCGGCTCACGCTGGGCAGGGGGATGCCGAGCCTGCGTCCGGCGGCCGACAGGCTTCCGGCCTCCACGGCGGCGACCAGCAGGGTCATGGCCTCCAGCCGGTCCATTTCATCCTCTCGTTTTCGGCAACGTTCACTCTCGGATAAGCCCGATTATACCGAAGATCGCAAGGCGGTATCCATGCCTCACCGACGGCGTGCGGCACGGGCCGCATTGCCGGCACAGGAGGACAAGCGATGACCCAGACCGCCTACCGCACCGTCGACGTCGACGGCCTCAACGTCTTCTACCGGGAAGCGGGAGACCCGGCGAAGCCGGCGCTCCTGCTGCTGCACGGCTTCCCCTCGTCCGGCCACATGTTCCGCGACCTGATCCCGCTGCTGGCCGACCGCTTCCACCTCGTCGCCCCCGACCTGCCGGGCTTCGGCCTGTCGGAGATCAAGCCGCGCGATGCCTTCGCCTACACCTTCGACGCGCTGGCGAAGGTCGTCGGGCGCTTCACCGAGGTCATCGGGCTGAAGACCTACGGTCTCTACGTCTTCGACTACGGTGCCCCCACCGGCTTCCGGGTCGCCATGGCGCATCCGGAGCGGGTGACCGCCATCGTCTCGCAGAACGGAAACGCCTACGAGGAAGGGCTGAGCGAAGGTTGGAACCCGATCCAGCGCTACTGGCGCGACCGGAGCGACGCCAACCGGCAGGCGCTGCGCGAACTTCTGACGCCCGCCTCGATCCGCTGGCAGTACGAGCACGGCGTGCCGGACACGTCGTTGGTCTCGCCGGACGGCAGCGCCCTCGACGCGTGGTACATCCAGCGTCCGGGGGTCGACGAGATCCAGCTTGACCTGTTCGGCGACTACGCCAGCAACGTGGCGCTCTATCCGGAATTCCAGGCCTACTTCCGCACGCATCGGCCGCGGCTGCTGGCGATCTGGGGCCGGAACGACCCATTCTTCCTGCCGGCCGGCGCGGAGGCGTTCCGCCGCGACATCCCGGACGCCCAGGTCCGGTTCCTCGACACGGGGCACTTCGCCCTGGAGACGCATGCCGGCGAGATCGCCGGGGCCATCGCGGGCTTTCTGCGATCCTGAGCCCCGGTCCGCGCTCCTGCACTGCGGATGACCGCCGTTCACGGTTGCCCGACAGGCGGCGGTCCATCAGCAGGAGCGTCATCGGGCGGTGGCGGGGGCAGATGCGAGGCAGCACCCGGCCGAGGCTCGGCGGGGTGGGCAGGCCGAGATCCTCGGTCGGCTGGGGTGCTTCGTCGTTCCTGTCCTTGTCGTCGCCCATCCAGATGACAAACTTCGCTAGCTCGGGAGCAAGCCCATTCGGCGGTAGCTCTCGATCAACTCGTCGAACAGTTTCACATCCGCTCGGCTGCGGGCGATGATCTGCGCCCCGGCGACGGCGGCATAGATGGCGCGGGCCCTCGACTCACCCTCGGCCGGCGAGGCGAGTTCGGCGGCGACCAAATGCTCGCGGAGCCAAGCGGTGTTCACGTCGGCGAACGCTTGGACCTCCTTCAGCACCGGCTCAGGCAACTCGTCACGTTCCGTCGCCATGAAGCTGCTCAGGCACATCCGATTGTCGCGCTCCAGGGATAGCCGGAAGATGCTCGGGTACCGCTGCAACGCCTCGGCCGGGTTTCGGGCATTCGTCGAGATGGCTTCGAGATCGCGGGCGATGTCTTCCCAGTAGCGCTGGGCGACCGCCTCGCCGAGTTGGGCCTTGGTGGCGAAGTGGTAGGTGATGCTGGCCGCCTTGATGCCGACGATCTCCGCGAGGTCGCGGAAGTTGAGGCCGCCGTAGCCATAGGCCATCGCCGCCTCCCTGGCGGCCACGAGGATGGCCTCCCTCACGTTCCCCTTCGATGTCGCTGCCATGTCCAACCTCCGTCTGTCATATGGCAGACAGGGGTTGACGGCACAAGATCCTCGCCATAGCTTGATACCTGTCATCTGACAGACAGGCAGCTAGGAAAGCGAGACGACGATGGCCGACAAGCTCAAGCTCTTCACCTCCCCCTCGGCGTTCCCGAACCCGCAGCGCCTGCGGATCTTCATGCACGAGAAGGGCATCGCCGACCGCTTCGACGAGACGGTCTACGACATGTCGCCGGTGGGCGAGCAGCGGGGCTGGCGGCACCTGAAGATGAACCCGTGGGGCGAGACGCCGACCCTCGCGCTCGCGGATGGCTCCTACCTCAGCGAGACCTCCGCCATCGCCCGCTACCTCGACGACACGTTCGAGGGCCGCAAGATCATGGGGGCGACGGCGCACGAGCGCGGTCTCGATCAGATGTGGGACAACCGCGTGTGGGTTCACGTCCTCTATCCCATCGTCACCGCCTTCCACGTCCTGCACCAGGGATTGGGCCCGAAGCTCGAACTGACCAGCAACCCGGCCTGGGGCGAGCATTCCCGCAAGGTGGCGCTGGCGCATGCCGGTCTCGTGGACCGGCATCTCGCGGACGGCCGCGCGTGGCTGCTGGGTGGCGATCAGCCGACGTTCTCCGACATCACGTTGGCGACGGCGATTGCGTTCTCCAAGTTCCCCGTCAACGCCACCCCGCTCGACGAGCGGTTCGAACATCTCGATGCCTTCTGGCGGCGCTGGCAGGCTCGGCCGGCCTTCGTCGCCGCGTATGCCGACCGTAGCAGCGGTGTGCCGGAGATCGACAATCGCACGTGAGCGTTCCGCGGTCGGGCTGGCAACCGCCCGACCGCACTACCGCTCGGACCGACTTCGAGTGGCGCTCTGCGATGGCTGCTTCGGGGATGCGACAGCGAAGGTCCCTACGACCGGCTCGGGCGGAAGCCGCTGGTCCGCTGACCGGGAAGCATGCGTGGAAGCGGACGTCGCCGCTGCGCCGGCTTGCCAGCGCCCTCCGACGGTCAGAGCGTCCGCTTCTCGGCCATAGCTACCGCCAGGAGTCCGCCGCGCGTCAGTCGCTAGCCGGGCTCAAACCGGCGAGCAGGGGAGCGTGGGCCACAAGCCTGCGGACCAGGAAATCGTTGAACAGCCGCACGCGCTTCGTCTTCCGCGCTTCCCCCTGGGTGAGGAGCCAGAGCGTCCCGTACATGTGCAGGTCGGTCCCCGGCACCCTGACAAGGAGGGGGTCGGCATCCCCGACGAAACACGGCAGCGTCGTGATCCCGAGCCCTTGCCGGACCGCCGCGAGCTGGGACCCGGCATCCGTGACCCTGAACGGGACTACGGCGGTGCGAACCTCGCCCTCGCCGGCCCAGTCCGGGACCCCATGGGCGCTGATGACGATCCAGCGTATGGGTTCGGACGCGCCTGCACTCCGCGCGGCGATGCAGTCGCGGGAGACGTAGACGCCCCCGAACAGGTCGGGCCCCTTCAGGCCGTGGAGATTGAGCGGCAGGCTCTTGCGGTCGTAGACGACCCGGATCGCGACGTCGGCTTCCCGGTTCGTCAGGTTCGCCAACTCGCCGGACGACAAGATGTCCATCTCGATGTCCGGATGCAGGCGCGCGAATTCGGCGAGGTCGGGCATGAGGAGGTGGGTCGAGAGGAACGGCGCGAGCGTCACCCGCAGGAGCCCGCGCACGCCCTGGTCCCGTCCGAAGACGCGGCCCTCCAGCAGGTTCGAGGTCGCCTCCATCCGGTCCGCGAGTTCGAGGACCTCCTCGCCCGCGCCCGTGATGCGGTAGCCTGACGGCAGCTTCTCGAACACCATGGGCACGAGGAGGTACTCCAACCGCGCCCCCGTGCCGTACCCGGCGACCGCCGCCGGCCCGGCCACGCCCACGAGGCCGGTCGCCGTGGCGATGGTCACGTTCGTGGTGGCGCTGACGACGGCCGAGACGGCGCCGATCCGGAGGATCGACGCCAGCGCGGCCCGGGAAAGGGCCGGCGGCCGGACCGGAGGATGCAGGACCCCGCGGCCGGACCAAAGGTAAGCGGCGAAGACGACGATCCCGGCCACGTAGTAGGCCAGGACGGCGACCGCTCCGCCGACCACGCCGAGTTGCGGCAGAGGCCCGATGCCGAAGATCAAGGCGGGGGAGAGCGGGATGAGGGCGACCGTGCCCGCGCACATCACCCCGGCCGGGAGCAGCATGTTGCCGGTGCCCCGGATCACGGCGGCCAGCGCGTTGAACAGCCAGAGCAGCACGGCGCCCGCGAAGACCACGTCCGAATAGGCCAGCGCGGCCACGAGCGAGGCGCCGCTTCCTCCCATGGCGGCATAGAGTTGCGGGCCGGCTAGCAGGGCCGCGACGGTGGTAAGCGCACCGAGCCCGACCGAGATCGCCACCGCGTGCCAGACCAGACCGTTCGCCTCCGCCAGCCGACCGCCGCCGAGCGCCCGCGAGACGGCCGAGAGCATGCCACCCCCGACCGCACCGGCCGAGACCATCTGGATCAGCATCAGCATCGGGAAGACGAGGGCCATGCCGGCCAGGGCATCGGTGCCGAGGCGGGCGATGAAGTAGGTCTCGATCAGGCCCGTCGAGGCCTGGGCGGTGGTCGTCAGGACGTTGGGTCCCGCGAGGCGCAGCAAGGTCCCGAGGACCGAGCCCCTTAGCAGGCGTTCCGTGCGGGCATCCCGTGGGGGCGGCCCGCTCCCGAGGCGGGGCGGGTCGAGATCGAGCGCCGAGACCGCCGGCCGGGCGGGACGAGCGGCCGTCACGAGACTCGCGTCCGGGCCGCCACGACCGGTTCGGTCGCCGGGGGCGGCAGGTCGATCAGCAGGCAGGTGGTGCTCGCCGTGGCGCAGAGTCGTCCCGCCCCGTCGGAGAGCCGCGCCTCGGCCACCGCCTGCCGGCGTCCGGCATGGACGACCTCTCCCACCGCCGTGAGCGGGCCGGACGCGGCCGTGACCGCGCGCAGGTAGTTCACCTTGATCTCCAGCGTGGTGTAGCCCCGGCCCAGGGGCAGCGTCGCATGCACGGCGCAGCTCACTTCGACCACGGTCACGGTCGAGCACACGACCGGCTGGGCGCTTCTGTGCTTCGACGGAAGGTCGCCCGAGGCAGGTGCTTCGCTGCTAGACGCCATCGAGGCCGTGACGCCCTGGCCTTGGGTGCGGCCGCGCCTAGTGCTGGCGGGCCCGATGGCCGATGGCACGGCCACCCCCGTCCTCTCGGACATGGACGGCAAGGCGCACGGGGCCTACGGCCTGGAGGGACGACCTGAGCTCGTTTGGGTGCGTCCGGACGGGCACATCGCCTTTCGTGGCGAAGCCGACCGCGCCGACCGGTTGGCGGCCTACTGCCGAAAAGTTTTCGGCGCGTTGTCGGATGCAGAGCATCTTGCCATGCCAGTGGAAGCTGCCCTCGTCCCGTAAGTGGGCCCAGGCCGACCGGCACGCACCTCACCGGCAATCGACCGAACAACACCCGCCGGCGATCCACCGTGAGGCCGAGGTTCGGCGGCGCTTAGTGCCGACGTGGCTGCGTCGGGCGATCCGGCCCGGTGCCGTCAGACGACACCCGTGACATCGCATCGTGCCTGTCCGATCCTTAAGTCGAAAGGCGTCGACGCCTACTCCGAAGCCTGGATGTTCGGCGGCCCGAGATGCTGTAGGAAATCCGGCTTACCGAGGCTCACGCCGGCGCTGCGCAGGATCGCGTAGGCGGTGGTGACGTGAAAGAAGAAGTTCGGAAGGGCGAAACCGGTGAGATAGGCCTGCCCGCTGAAGCGGTAACCCATACCGTTCGGAAACTTCAGCTCCACCTCCCGCTCCGCGCCTGAGGCCAAAGCCGCCGGATCTATGCCTTCAACGAAGGCAATCGTCCTGGCACAGCGCTCCTTGAGTTCGGCAAAGGTCGCCTCGACGTCCGGCATCGCAGGCGCCTCGATTCCGGCGATCCGCGCCACGGCGTTTTTCGCGCTGTCGGATGCCATCTGGTACTGGGCCGGCAAGGCCCGCATGTCCGGCGCAAGACGGCCGAGGAGCAACTCAGCCTCCGGCTTCTCCGATGCCGCCTTGTCTAGCCACACGCTCATGTTGCGCAGCGAGTTGACAAAGACGGGGACGCTGACGGCATGGATGCTGATGCTCATCTGGGCTGGCTAATGCACCAGTCCACAAAGACACGGTGAGAAAGCGCACACCGCGTAGGGGTGGGTCGAACGAAATCGCCAGGCTCCCGGCGAACGTCCGGTGTCGAGAAGCGACGGGAGCGGTCCGGACGGCCTCTGAGGTCGAATGCGGCTCGCCCCCTCCGCGTTTGCAGGCTGATGCCCTTCCCCCGGTCCGATCTCGACTGACGGATGCGATGTCCGACGCGGTCGTGGTTGGGACGCTACGCTTGCTCGGCCGCGGGTGACCCCGGCCCCTAGGCCGGCAGGAGCCCCGAGGTGCGGTAGCCCTCGATAAGGGCATCGAACTGCGAGATGTCCGAACGGCTCCGTGCGTAGAGTTGGGCTCCGGACACCGCGGCGAAGATCGCCCGCGCCCGCGCCTCCGCGTCCCCGGGCTTCACCGCCTTGGCCATCACCAGCACCTTGGCAAGCCAGGCGACGTTGACGTCGGCGAAGCGCTGAGCCTCCCGCTGCACGGCCTCCGGCAGGTTGGCGAACTCCGCCGACATGAAGCTGCACAGGCAGAGCCTGTTCCCGTCCTCCAGTGAGCGCCGGAAGGTGCCCGGGTAGAGCCGCAGACATTCCTTCGGGTCGCCGGTCGTCTCCAGCATGGCTTCGAGCTCGACCGCGATGTCCTCCCAGTAGCGCCGGGCCACGGCCGCGCCGAGGTCCGCCTTGCTGGCAAAGTGATGGTAGATGCTCGCCGCCTTGATGCCGACCTCCGCGGCGAGGTCGCGGTAGCTCAACCCGCCGTAGCCATGCGCCTGCGCGGTCTTCCGTGCGGCGGCCAGGATCGTCTCCTTCGCGTTCGTGCCCACTCCTGCCCCCCACCCCCGAATCAGACACCTACCAATCGTTAGTTAGGGGTTGACGGCCTGGAAATCCAGCCCTAGCTGTCTGCCTACCGAACGTTAGGCAGGGGAAACGGACATGACCCAGGACATCATCTTCTCCGACGCGACCCGGCTCGCCGAATTGGTCCGCACGAAGCAACTCTCGCCCGTCGAGGTCGTAAAGGCGCACCTCGACCGCATCGAGGCGGTCGACCCGCAGGTCAACGCCATCGTCACCGTGGCGGAAGGTGCGCTCGCCGCCGCGAAGGAAGCCGAGGCGGCGGTCATGGAGGGTCGCGAACTCGGCCCGCTGCACGGCGTGCCTTTCACCGTGAAGGACTCCATCGACACCGCCGGGGTGATGACCCAGCGCGGGTCGCCGATCTTCAAGGGCCGCACCCCCGACGCCGACGCCACCAGCGTCGCCCGCATGAAGAAGGCTGGCGGCATCCTGCTCGCCAAGACCAACCTGCCGGAGTTCTCCTACTGGATCGAGAGCGACAACCTGCTCTCCGGACGCTCGAACAACCCCTGGGACCTCGACCGCACGCCCGGCGGGTCGAGCGGCGGCGAGTCGGCGGCCATCGCGGCGGGCATGTCGCCGCTCGGCCTCGGCACCGACCTCGCCATCTCGGTGCGCGGCCCGGCCGCCCAGACCGGCATCGTCTCACTGAAGGCGACCCACGGGCGCGTGCCGATGACCGGCATCTGGCCCCGGGCGCCCCGCCGCTTCTGGCATGTCGGCCCGATGGCGCGCTCGATCCGCGACCTCGCGCTCGCCTTCGCGCAGCTCGCCGGCCCCGACGGGCAGGACGCGTTCGCCACCAGCACCGTCCCGTTCGATGCCGGCCTCGGCGCCGCGCCGGACCGCAAGCTCCGCGTCGGCTGGATGGTCGGGCCGGGCTTCGGCCCCATCGACACGGAGGTCGCCGCCACGGTGCGGGCCGCCGCCGAGGCCCTCACGGGCGAGGGCCACCACGCGGAGGAGGTGCGCATCCCGGCGCTGGAGCGCGACTTCGCCCTGGACGTGTTCAACAAGCTCCACGTCATGGAGATGAAGCCCGCCTTCCGCGAGGCGGTCGCCGGGCACGAGGACCAGATGTACAGGATGGCCAAGACGATGCTGTCGCTCCCCGACACGTCGGTGGAGGACTACGTGGCGGCCGAGCAGGCGGCGGAGCGGCTCTGGGACGGCTATGCCGCCTACTTCCGGGACTTCGACGTGCTCCTGACCCCCGTGCTGCCGGTTCCGGCGCACAAGCACGGCATCAGCGAACTTGTGGTCAACGGCGAGACGGTCGACCTGACCTACCTGCAGGGCGCGACCGTGCCGCTGAACGTCACCGGCCTGCCGGGCCTGTCGATGCGGTTCGGGACGAGCCGCGAGGGCTTGCCGATCAACGTGCAACTGGTGGGCAGCTGGCAGGCGGAGACGACCCTCCTGCGCGCCGCCTCGGTGCTGGAGGCGGTGAGCCCGGTTCGGGGGCTACATCCGAGCATCTGACATCTGTGACTGGGGCCGAAGATTTGTTCGGCCCCGGACCGCTGTGACGGTAAAATCGTACGGCGGCCGACTATGACGTGACGAGCGGCATTGACCGAAGCGGGTTCGGGCACATTAGCTCCCCGACCCACGAAGCCGTGCTCGATGTCGAACCTGCACCGCGCACGAACATGCCTATGCTGAGCGCCCTTGTAGCAAGTTGCAGTCCTACTCGCGTGATCTGGGCCCGCTCGGCGGCGCAGGTTCGTCTCGCGGCGGGTGCCCGAACATGGCCTTGTAGGCGCGGCTGAAGGCTGCCTCCGACGCGTAATGCGACCTCTCCGACACGCGCCTCGCGGGCGACCAGCATGTCCCGGGCGAGCGTGAGCCGCCACTCGTTCTGGTATGCGGAACATCATCCTGGCAGTCGGCCTTATCGCCGTCGCAGCTCCTGTTCTTGGGGGCCCAGACGCGTTGGCCGCAGAGCGTGGCAACAAAGATCTGAAGACCTACTGCTCCGGCGATGCGGTCACATTCTGCAGCGGCAAAGATCCGGATAGCCCGGAGATGGACGATTGCTTCAAGACGAACATGGACAAGCTCTCAGAGAACTGCCGGAGGGCGATCACGGCCTACAAGGGTGGTGGAGGCAAGTAGCCCTCGCATTCCGCGGCCGAGGCTGATGTTCACACCTGGGCGATGGTTCTCGACCTGAGATCCAGGCACATGCTCTCGTTGAACCTCAGCTACCACCCTCCCCCATTCTACGTCTCGGGCCGCGTTTCGTATTGGCCCCGGCCGTGAGGAACGGCACCAAGCCCCGTCAGCCCGTGATCAGCTCGAGCTGACGGGGCCAAGACGCAGGGCGGGCATGCGACCGATCGCCGGATCTCTCTCACGATGTGATGTGTTCAAGCTCCGCCGCGCCCCAGCGGCCAGGAGTGTGCCGTGTACAATCCCTTCTTCTCGTCGCTGATGCTGGCCTTTGAGGCGCAGCGCGTCATCGAACTGCGGTTGGTTCGTCTGGCCTGGGGCGGAAGCGAGGGACTGGCTGAGGCGCAGTCCATGGTGATTGAGAAGGTTCACGCCGCCGGCGAGGCAATGACGACACTGATGTTCGGCGGCTCCCCCGAAACGGTCATCGCCCGCTACCGTGAGCACGTGGCTGCGAACACGAAGCGCCTCTCCGCTTCCTGAGGGCCGTGCGGCTTCGCCATAGAAAGCCTAGCTAGAACGCTTCGCGCTCCAGCTACCGCTGCACTCGACCAAGCCGCCAGACGTGCGCCAAGTGCCGCTGCCGCCGCCCTTCGCGGTCAGACTGCCGGCGATCGGCACCTTGTTCGAGCCTTGGGTGATCGTGGCCTGCACGGCGCCGGCCGCCGAGACGCCGCCATCGATGTCGACCTCCTCCCCAGGGATCGACGCGTCGCTGTCCTTGATCTGTACCTTGTAGCTCGTGCTGGCCGAGCAGGGTCCCTCGGCAGTGGTGGCCACGATGGTCCAGGAGCCGTCGAACTGGTTCGGTACCTGCACCTTCTTCGTCGCGGCATCCGCTGTGAGGAACGCGCCTGCCGTCAGGACAGCCGCGAGGATCAGGGTAAGGGTACGTGACACCGATGGCTCCGGAGATTGCGGCGCCATGATCGGCCACGCCTTCGCAGAACGGAGGTCTCGGCTCGATAGTTTCAGCGGCTACGCAGATCCTTCTGCAGCCGTAAGACAAGGTGCTCCGGCGGCTCTTCGGAAAGCACCCCTCCCACGAGTGGTTCGACCTTCGGCAACCTTCTGTTAACTATACCGGGCGAGGTGGCTCCCGCGATCGGCTGGGGGCTGAGCGCCGGAAGAGCAGCGCCCAAATCCCGGGTGCGGCCTCGTTGGTGCAGTCGCAACAAGCCCGCACCTGGAACACCAGGGCGGGCTTCTATCGTCATATCACGGGACGGACCCACCCATCTCGGGTGAGCGCCTGTGGATGCAGCGACGGCGTGCCGGTGTAAGTGTCCGGCTTTAGCGGGCAGCCCCCATCGATTTCCGATGGGACATCGACCGGCGGACATCAGGCCTGCTGTAGGTGCCAAGGATCATCACCCGGCCGTGACAGGCGGGGCAGCGCTTCAGCGCGGCAGAGTAGGAAACGGCGGCTTCGTTCAAGCTGACGGCTTGCCATAACCCGTCGACCTTCACCTCGCAGGTGAGCGGCTCATCCACCGGCATGTTCTGCGCCGTCAGACGCGGATTTCTTCCGCGGACAGGCCACCGGCCCGCAGGTGATCGGGGATGTCGCCGTGGTCGTAGTACCCGGCCTCGTGTGCCATGGCGTCGAGAGCAGCGATCGGGTCGGCGGCCGAGCCGGTCCAGAGAATTGCACCCGTCGCGGCCTGACGGATCTGGAAAACCTTCATCATCGGACCCTCAAGCTTCGGCGTATGGTTAAGCGCCATTGCCGCTGCTCGTTCCGAGGCCGCTTGCCGAACCAGAGTGAGCAACGGTGCGCCCGATCATAGGCTGGACCGATTGGCATCCCGGACAGGCGCGCTGCTGTGTAGGGTGGTGCTCAACTGAATTTTGAATGCAAATGTGGGCCACTTCACCGCTCGGCACGTTGCCAAGCATGGCCATTGACGATCGATCCGCCCGCACCATCGCGACGCTGAAACAGCTCGCCCATGAGCTCAATGTCCCGGTTGAGGCGTTCCTCCGAGCCCCCGCGGAAGGCGAAGCAGGAGACCTGCTGACCCTCGTGCGCCTGTGGTCAGCGATACCGGACACACAGGGCCGACGCCGGGTCCTCAGCATAGCGCGTCAGGAAGCGGAGCGATCCGAGAGCAAGGCGCGCGCTTGATCCGTCCCAATCCATGTCGGGCAACCCCGCTTCTGGTCGCATGGTCTGGCTGCGCCGATCTGCTCACGGCTGACGAGCTCGCGTTGCCGCGTATGTGATAGAGTTGACGGACCCAGTTGTCGGTATGCCCTCTGGACGTATTCCATGACCGAGCGGGGGCGACCGCAGCAGTTCGAACGCGGTCAACCTGTCGAGGCTCTCGCTGGCACGATCGAGCGCGTCACCTTCCACAGCCCCGAGACCGGCTTCTGCGTGCTCAAAGTCCAGGCGCGCGGCAAGCGCGACCTCGTGCCGGTGATCGGCCACGCCCCCACGATAAGCGCCGGCGAGTGGATCACCGCCACCGGCATTTGGCACACGGACCGCCAGCACGGCCTGCAATTCAAGGCCGACACCCTTAAGGTCACGCCGCCAACGGGAACCGAGGGCATCGAAAAGTACCTCGCTTCCGGCCACATGCGCGGCATCGGCCCTGCTATGGCCAAGCGCATCGTCGCTGCCTTTGGGGAAGGCACGTTCGAGATCATCGAGGCCGAGCCCGCCCGCCTGATCGAGGTCGGCGGCATCGGGCCGAAGCGCGCCGCCCGCATCGTCGCCGGCTGGGCCGAGCAGAAGGCCGTGCGCGAGATCATGCTGTTCCTGCACGCTCACGGCGTCGGGACAGCCCGGGCGGTGCGCATCTTCAAGACCTACGGCCACGAGGCCATCGCGGTCATGACCGAGGATCCCTACCGTCTTGCCAGGGACATCCGGGGCATCGGCTTCAAGACCGCCGATGCCATCGCGATGAAGCTCGGCCTGACCAAAGAGGCGCCGCAGCGCCTGCGCGCTGGGATCTCGTTCGCGCTGCAGACTGCCACTGATGCGGGCCACTGCGCCCTTCCCGTGGCAGAGCTCGTCGCGCTGGCGGTCGACCTCCTCGGGGTTGAAGCGCCCCTGCTTCGTTCGGCGCTCCTCGACGTGCTGGAGACCGGCGAGGTCGTCCAGGACATCGTCGGCGACAAGGCCTGCATCTTCCTCGCCGGCCTGCATGCCGCAGAGCGCGCCATCGCCGAGCGGCTCAGGCGCCGCGCGCAGGGTATGCCGCCTTGGCCGGAGATCGACCTCACCCGGGCGCTGCCCTGGGTGGCGGAAAAGACGGGCAAGACACTCTCGCCCTCGCAGGAGGCCGCCGTGCGCCTCGTGCTCGGTACGAAGCTCGCGGTGGTCACCGGTGGCCCAGGCGTGGGCAAGACCTCAACCCTCGACACGATCCTGCGGATCGTGCGCGCCAAGGGTGTGCGGGTTCTGCTCGCAGCGCCCACTGGCCGGGCCGCCAAGCGGATGAGCGAGCAGACCGGGCTAGAGGCCAAGACCCTGCATCGCCTTCTCGAGATTGACCCCAAGCACGGCGGTTTCTCGCGCAACGAGGAGAACCCCCTCCCCTGCGATCTGCTCGTCATCGACGAGACCTCGATGGTCGACGTGCCGCTCATGAACGCGCTGACGAAGGCGGTGCCAGACCATGCGGCGTTGCTCCTCGTTGGCGATGTCGATCAGCTGCCCTCGGTCGGGCCCGGTCAGGTGCTGGCCGACGTGATCGGCTCCGGCGCTGTGCCGGTGGCGCGGCTCACAGAGGTCTTTCGGCAGGCGGCCGAGAGCCGGATCGTGGTCAACGCTCACCGGATCAACGCGGGTAAGATGCCCGAGGCGGCACCGCGCGGCACTGAGAGTGACTTCCACTGGATCGAGATCGACGAACCCGAGCCGGCCGTGCAGACGCTGATCGAGGTGGTGACGCGTCGGATCCCGGTCCGGTACGGCCTCGATCCGGTCCGGGACGTACAGGTCCTTACCCCGATGCAACGCGGCGTTCTGGGCGCGCGCAACCTCAACCACGAACTCCAGGCGGTGCTGAACCCGAACCCGCTGGTCTCGGTGGAGCGGTTCGGGTGGCGCTTCTCGCCTGGCGACCGGGTGATGGAGAGCCAGAACGACTACGATCGGGAAGTGTTTAACGGGGACCTTGGCACCGTGGCGCGCATTGATGAGGACGAGGGCGCCGTGATCGTCGAGTTCGAGGGACGGGAGGTGATCTATCCCTACGGCGAACTCGACACGCTGGTGCCGGCCTACGCCACGACCATCCACAAATCGCAGGGCTCGGAGTACCCCGCAGTGGTGATCCCGCTGGCTATGCAGCACTGGACGATGCTCGCGCGCAACCTCCTCTACACAGGCGTGACGCGCGGCAAGCGCCTGGTGGTGCTCCTCGGGCAGCGAAAGGCAGTTGCCATCGCGGTCCGCGGTGGCACGATGAAGCCTCGCTGGACGAAGCTGCGGGAGTGGCTGGCGCAGCGCCCTCAAAGCTTGAACCGACCTTAACCGCCAGGCTCCGGCTGTGTGGTTTTTCGTGACGCTCGACCCTCAAATGAGGGATTACAATCCGAGATTGGCCGCTACGGTGGCAGCAGCCCGAGACCCAAGCCTTCAGCCCCGCCGGCACCGCCGCGCGGGGCTTTTTCGTTAACCCGTGGCCGGCATCCTGGCGTCGGATCCAGGCGCATGCCCCCGATTGCCTCGGATCTGGGAAGGCCCGCCCGGTCCGCCGGCGCGGGCTTTCTTGTCTCGGCTCTACCCCTTCATCTCGGCGAGCATCGTGGCGCCTTCGGTCAGGAAGAACGCTTTGATCTTCGGGTGGCGGACCCGCAACACGCAGTGTTTTGCGATCTCGCTCATTGACCGGTTCTTCGGGTTCTTGAGGAGATCGGCCAGATACCTCTGGGCTTCGGCCTCGGTCTCGATGGTGACGGACTGAGGGTTCATGGCGCACCTCCGGCTCTGACCTGGCCGGTCCACCGGCGAGGGCTTGTTCACGACCTACCTACCAACCGACCAGCTGTGAAAGCGCGGGACGCGCCTCTAGCGCGTTGCCTGCAAATCGATAATGGGCCCGCCGATCTCGAAGAACTCGTCTTCGTTAAGATCTGCCAACTCGATCTCTACTCTCGGCTGCCGTAGCGGCACGAGCGCAGAGATCATCCCGAGACACACTGCCCCAGCGATCAAGACAGTCAATAGTGCGAGGGTCATGGTCGGCATCGAAGCGTAACGCGATATCGGACATATAGACCGGTAAGCTTAAGGCTTGCTTCCGCCTAGCCGGGCACAATTCGGTAACCGCCGGCCGCCATCCTGTCCCCGAGCCAAGTTGCGTATCGGCTCGGCTCACTCGCTGGTGAGATCGGACGCTCCGCCGCCCCGTGAGCAGATCGGGGCGGGGCTGAGCGGACAGTTAGCGGACCGGCAACCATTCGGCCGTACCCCACCGGTCATGTCCGACCTCCCGCCCGCCGTCGCCTCCTGGCGCGATCAGATTGAGCGCCTGTCCGAGCACGCCTTGCCGTGCCGCTACCTGACCCCGACGCGGTGGGCCGCGATGCGAGCGAACGCGTTGGCCTTCCTCAACCAGCACGGCGCCGAGGCGCACCGGCTCGGCTGGACCGCACCGCAGCTCTTCGGCGTCCACCCGGAGCACGGCTTCCTGCGCGTCGAGTATGCCGGCGCGCTGATGGTCAACGACAGCAAGGTCGTCGCCGTCGAGCCCGACCGGATCGTGTTCGACCGGTTCTCCGGCTACCGGACGAAGCTCGGGCAGACCTGGGGGCCGCCGGTTTGGGAGTTCGCGGCCAAGGGGCGCGGCTGATCGCGCCTGTGATCTGCGAGGATGTCGGAGGCAAGCCCGATGTGAGCCGGCGCAGGATGTTGCGCCAGCCAAGCCATTAACGCGTCGGGCCTTTTCGGGGTGCATGGTGCGGTATGTCCAGTTGCATACTGAGCCAGCCATGCATTTCGAGATCCGCTCCACCGGCCGCCACCTCTGGACCTGGGTGCTGCTCGACGAGGCGCATCTGACCGTGATGGAATCGGACCGGACCTTCCCGTCCGAGGCGCAGGCGTCGGCCGCCGCGCTGGCTTTCTCGAAGCTAGTCACCCGCGCGGGCAAGTCGCTGACTGCGCCGACGTCCGGTGGGCTACTCTAGCCGCTGCCCGGCCGTCAGCCGCGCGGCTGCCCCTCCTTCCAGCATGACGCGTCGCAGCCACGCTCAGGACGCGGCCACGAAGGCCGAGCTCGCCCCGACCGGCACGCTCCGAGTCGGTCTCGTCGAGGCCCCGTCCGCCGGCCTGATCTTCGTCAGCCGCGCCGCGGATGGAAGGCTCGACGGCGTGACGACCGATCTGAGCGCGGACCTCGCCCGCTATGTCGACCTGCTGCCGGCCGTCACGCTGTTCCCGAATTTGGGGGGCGCGGCGACGGCCCTCCAGGCCGCGGCGATCGATGTCAGTTTCATGCCGATCGACGCGACCCGGCGGCAGGTGATCGATTTCGGGCCGACCTATTACGACCTGGAGAGCACCTATCTGGCCAGCGCCGGGTCGGGCATCACCGACGTGGCGCGGGTGGATCGAACGGGCCTCCGGGTCGTGGCGATCGAGGACACGACGACCTTCCGCGCCGCCACCCGCACGCTGACCCGGACGCAGCTCATCCCCGTCCCGTCCGTGGCCGAGGCGGTCGCGCGCATGCGCGCCGGGCAGGCGGACGCCTTCGCCCTCTCGCGGGACACGCTGCGGCCGGTCGTCGCGCAGATCCCGGTCTCCCGGATCGTCGCGGGCGGCTTCCAGCACATGCAGGTCGCCGTCGCCGTCCCGAAAGGCCGGCCCGCCGCCCTCGCCTGCGTCACGGCGTGGCTGGACGGCGCGAAACGCACGGGTGCCGTCCGGCGGATCTTCGATGCCCGCGGCTTCCGCGACGACGCGGTCGCGCCCTGACCGGCCCTCCGGGCGGGACCTCCGGCGCGGCGGACGGTTGGGCCCCTGAGATGCGTCGGCCACGGGCCGCTCTGACCCGGAAGCCACGGATCCGCACGGCAGGAGACCGGCGATCGGCGGACACGGCTCGACGATGCCCGTACTGACGCCCGCTCGGCCGCGCCGCCCCGGATCCGCGCCGCCGTCCGGCCGATTGACCCTGGTGAGGCGGGCTGCGCACCGATCGTTTCCGGCACGCAGACCGCCCGATGCCAGCCAAGAGGAGGCTTCGTGAACGGATCCAGGGACCGGGAAAAGCGCGACCTCAAGCCTCTGGTGATCGCGCTCGCCGTCTTGGGGCTCGTCTTCGCCGGGGCCATCGCGGGCTACTGGACTTGGCAGACCGGCAGCCAGCAGCACACCGCCTCGCAACAGAGCGACGGATCGGCGATCGCGGTCCCGAAGTGATCGGCTGACCGACAGCGCTGCCCCGGTCGGCGATCGTGCCGCCGGCCCGGGGAAGCTGCCGGCCGCCCGGACCGCGGCGGTGGCCCCCAGCCCGAGACGCCGGAGCCCGGCCCGGCGTGGGGGATCGTTGTCCCGGCGTGACATTCCGCGCCTCACGGTGTTGGCGCTGTGAGGCGAGGCGCGCGGCGGCAATGGTCAGCGATCCCGAAGGCAGCGACATCGAGATCGAAGCCAACCAGGGTTTCGAGAGCGTCTGGAGCCGCGCGCAGTTTCTCCTGCAGGTGGTGATCGGCGCCGTCGTCTGCGCCGGCCTGCTGGGGATGTTCGGTAACGGCTGGATGTCGACGTCGACGCGCCATTTCTCCGGCATGCCGCTCGCCGTCACCTATCAGCGCCTGATGCGCGCCAACGCTCCGGCCGACCTGATCGTGGCGATCACCGGGCGCCTGCCCGGCGACGTCCTCGAGCTGGGCGTCGGGTCCGAGCTTCTCGACCGCGCCTCGATCGGGAGCACGCGGCCCGGCGCGGCCGCGATCAGCGCGACGGCGAAGGGGGAGACCTTCACCTTCCGCCTCGGCCCCGACCATGCCGGACACATCACGCTGAAGCTCTCGGTCCGCCGGCCAGGGCCGGTCGGGATGACACTCCTGGCCAACGGTGAGCGGCTGGAGCTGCCACTGTTCGTCTATCCCTGAGCCCCGGCCGACACGTCAGGAAGCCATGGACATCGTCCTGCGCACCGCCCTCATGTACCTCGTCGTCCTGATCCTTCTGCGGATCACGACGCGTCGGATCATGCGTTCGGCCACGCCGCTCGACATGGTGGTCATCTTCTTCTTCGGCGGGATCGCGACGCCGCCGATCCTGGGTGACGACCGGTCGATCACGGGCGCCCTCCTGGCGGCCTGCACGCTCGCGGGCCTCCACACCATGCTGTCTCACCTAAAGCGCGTCTGGCCGGTGGTCGGGATGATAACGGAGGGAAATCCCGTGGTCGTCTTCGCGAACGGCGACTGGGACCGGACCGCGTTGCGGCGCATGCGCGTCGACCCGCGCGACGTGATGGCCGAGATGCGCCAGCAGGGGATCTCGCGCATCGACGACGTGCAGTCGGCGATCGTGGAGCACAGCGGGGCGATCACGGTGGTGCCCAAGCGGTAGGGCGCGGCGATCGCGGGCGGGCCCGCTGCCCGCGGGCCGATCATCGGGTGGTGACCGCGGGCGAGGCGGGGCCCGGCTCGGTTCCGGCTTGGCCCCGCGCCGGCGGCCGCCGGGCTGCGGGTCCGGCCGGTACCGTCATCGCTGCCGAGGCCCGCGCGACTGCGCCGGCGGATCGGCAGTATCGAGACGGATCTTAAAGAAAAGCTCCTCCAATACCGGCAATCAAGGCAGTCTGTGACACCCGACCTTGAGCGGCATCAGGTATTCGGGCGGCGCCGACGGAGGTCGGCTCAGCCAAGACCTGGAGATGCGTTGATGCTCAAATCTCTTGCCGCCGCGTCGCTGCTCGCCGTCGGGATCGCCGCGCCGGCCGCGGCGCTGCCGTTCGCGGGCTCGCCGCTCCCCGCCGCGCAGGACGGACTGCTCCAGCACGTCTACGGCGGATGCGGGCCCTACGGCCATCGCGGGCCGTATGGCGGGTGCCGCTCCGGCGGTCAGTGGGGCGGGTATGTCGGTCGTGCCTGCCCGCGCGGCTTCCACCTCGGTCGCGGCGGGCGGCGCTGCTGGCCGAACCGCTACTGGTAGCGGCGCCCCAGGCACCTGTGGCGCGGCCGCGACACGGGCCGACGAACCCCTGTGGACGGCGCGGACTGCCCCCGATCCGTCAAGGTTCAGGGGTGAGCGTGGCGTCCTCGCTCCCGACCCGGCCGTGCCATGTTCGCCAGCTCCCACGCCTTCGTTCTCGACCATCGCGAGCGCCTCGCCGTGCTCGTCTCCTCGGCCCTGTTCCTGGCCGGCGCGCTCCCGCTGTTCTGGGCGATCGGCTGATCGCCGCCGCCTTCCGCCCCGGAACGCAGAAACACCCCGGGAGCGCGCTCCCAGGGTGCTGCCGACCTCGCGGCCAGTTTGATCGGGCTGGGGATGCGAAGGTCAACCGGACGGCTGCACTTCGGCGGCGGCGCGCGATGAGGCGGACCAGCGCCCCCTCGCCCGCCGCCGCGTCTCCCGGCTCGGAAGCCGGGAGCGACGCGGCCCGATCTCAGTAGGAGCCGAACTTGTAGTTCAGGCCGGCGCGGACGACGGCGAACTCGGTCTTGGCGGCGGCGCCGTTGAGGTAGGCGGTGCCGTTCGGGGGCAGGAGGTTGCCGTAGAACACGCCGCCGGCCGAGTTCTTCTGGCGGTCGAGGCTGACGTACAGGCCTTCGACCTTGAGCGTCACGGCCGAGGAGCGGAAGAAGTTCAGGAACGAGTCGGTCGGCAGGGCGTACTCGACACCGCCGCCGGCGGCCCAGCCGGTGCGGAAGCTGTCGCGGAAGCGGTTGCCGGAGAAGTTCTGGTCGTCCTGGCCCGAGCCGTAGGCGAAGCCGCCGGTGCCGTACACGAGGGTGCGGTCGAAGGCGTAGCCGAGGCGGCCGCGCACCGTGCCGAAGTAGTCGAGGCCGTTGCCGCTGGTGGCGACGAAGGCGGGCGGGTTGCTGAAGGCGACGCCGGGGAAGCCCAGGAAGCTGTAGTTCTGGGTGGCGTTGGCGCGGCGGGCGAAGTCGACGTACTGGGCGTCGGCCTCGAAGCCGATCACGACGCCGGAGCCCGGGGTGAACTGGTAGTTGTAGCCGATCTGGGCGCCGCCCGAGAAGCCGTCGTTGTTGTTGCGGTTGCTGACGCTGACGACGCCGGCGGTGCCGGGGGAGTTGATCAGCGAGCCGCCCGGCAGGGCGTAGCTGGTGGTGTTGCGGCTGTTGGCGTCGAAGCCGTAGCCGGCGTTCACGCCGACGTAGAAGCCGGTCCAGGTGAACACCGGCACCGGGGTGAACACCGGCGGCGGCGCGGCGCGGCGCGGCAGGTCGGCGGCGGACGCCGCGGCGGTCAGGGCGGTGAAGGCGGTCAGCGAGGCGAGAAGCTTGGTCATCACGGGCGATCCGGGTTTCGATCTGGTGATAAGACTACCGGGATCTGAGCAAAATAGCTGTAGTTTTACGGACACACGGCGCGATCATGTCGGAGAAAACATAGTAAATGTTCGATTAACTTCAGTCGGGTCAATTAAATACTGGTGAAGTTCTGGCGAGGTGCCCGGAGACGTCTGGATCCTGCGGCGACCGAGTCGGCCCGTGGCGGTGCCGTGCACCGACGGCCCGAGGGCGACGCGCCGACATTTCTGAACTCGAGGGAGGGCAGGGCCACCGTGGCCGCCCGGGCAAGTCCGGCCTGAACGCGCCGAGGGCAGCGGCGCGGGCTGCGCCGCGGACCATCCGGGCGCAGCCCGCGACGGATCGATCCCGCCGTGCCGCGGGATCGAGGGCCGTCCGGCGCAGTGGCGTCGGTGGGGGGCGCCGGGCCGGCTCGCGGCCGCGGGGACCCGTTCGGTGATCCCCGCGCCCGGGACCGCGCTAACCCGTCTGGTCGCGCCGGGTGATGTGCTTGACCAACTCGGCCAGCTTCTCTTCGGCCCTCTTCAGCGCCACGCGCGAACCGTGTCCAGGCGGCGTTCCGTCGGCGGCCTCGCGAAGCTTCGCGATGGTGCCCTGGGTGTCCTCAACCTCGGCATCGAGCGCGGCACGCTCACCGGATCTATCGATGGCCATATCGATCCTCCAGGTGTTCTGCCCCTGGCGGCCGCCAGGGCGCCAAGCCCTGAGGTAGGCGGCGTTCCGACGGTGACGAGCCCTGCGGCCGGGGCCGGCGCCCCCGTCGCCGACGCGTCGCCGACTGTGCGCCGCGGCACCCCGAGGCGTGATCCCGGCGCCCTCGCCCGGCGTTCTCCCGGCAGATCCACCGGAGACGGCAGCCATGCTGATCCTCAATCCCCTGACCGGCCAGACGGTCGACGTGCGCGTGCCCCGGCCCCAGCCCAGGAAGGCGTGAGTCCGCCGGGAGCGGGTGCCTCGCGGAGGCGGCCCCCGGGCCGAGCGCGCCGCGGCTTGCCCGTCCCGCCCCGCCGGCGAGAGGCCGGACCGCGCGACGGCTCACACGGAGCGCGGGGGGCGTCGCGCCAGCCGCTCGGCCTCCGCCTGCCACGCGTCGCGCTCGGCCTGAAGCGCCTCGATGCGGGCGTGGAGGTGACCGGCATCGATGGCGGTCTCCATCAGCATGTCCTGCGCGGTGGCGAGCTGCTGGCGCAGCTCGGCGTTCTCGGTCGCGAGCGCGAGGAGCAGGGCCGCCACGTCGTCGCTCATCCAGGCCCCTGCGCCGCCACCGAGCCGGCGCGTGTAGACCTGCCGCGACCGGGCCACAACCGCCCCTCGGACGCCCGCGGACCGATCCCCGTCCCGGTCCGGCCCGCCCGGTCGAACGGCTGCCGCGCGTCAGGAGGCGCCCGCGTCGGACAGGAGACGCCCGACGTAGTGGCGTCCGACCGACTCGATGACGGGCGCGAACATGCTGACCATCCAGGGCACCAGCGCCTCGATCTCGAGCGCGTCATCCGCCACCTGGATCGCGACGCGCGCCCTCTGCCCGTAGCCGCTGCCCGAGAAGACGCGGCGATTGCCGACCCAGTCCTCGGCCTCGACCTGGATCTTCTCTGCCTCCAGGCGACGGAAGGCCCAGTCCATGTGCAGGTCGATGCGGCGGCGAACCTCGGCGGCCCCGAGGTCGTGCGGGACAGTGATGGTCAGGCGCTTCGGCACCGGGATCTCCTCGCGAGCGGAGCCCGTGGGGTGCGGCCGGAGGGTTAACGGTCGGTGATCGGCGCCGGGGAACCGCGCCCCGCCCGATCCCTGCACCGGGCAGGCGCCGTCGCGGTCTCAGTACCGGACGTTGCGGACGCCGCCCCCGCCGCCCACGACACTCCGGATGACCTCCTTGGTCGACGGGCTGATCCCGCCATCGCCGCGCAGCCGGCGCCCGTCCGCCCGCTCGAGGCGCGCGACGTCGTCGGAGCACCGATCCAGCGCGGAGCGGACCTTGGACGAGAGCGGCCCGCCGCCTCGCGCCTGGGCGCCGCCCATCTCGAACCGCAGGCAGGAGGCCAGGTAGCCTTTGAGGTCGTCGAACGCGGCGGCCTGGGCCCCCGATGTCAGGACGACGAAGAGCAGGGCGGATCGGGCGAGCATCACGCGCTCCGGGGAAAGCGGTCCGCGCCGACAACGCGCGAGCCGGGCGTTGGTCCCCGAGGCGGCGTCTCGCGGCCGCCGGGGCTTCCCGCCGCGGCCGGATCCGGGAAAGCCGGGGGCCTCGGGCCCCGGCAGGATCGCGCTGCCGACGCCGCGCTCAGCCGCTGCGGCGCGGCGCCTGGGCGGCGTCGCGCCGCTGATCCTGGGTGCCCCGACACTGCACGTATTCCGGCGTTCCCGGCTCGGCGCCGTAGCTCCGGCAGATCGCGTCGTCCTTCGCGGCGATGTCCGCCTCGCTCATGAAGAGTTCGCCGCGGCCGGGCCGGTTGGCCGCGTTGCAGGCCGTCAGGGCTGTGGCCGCGATCGCCAGAATGATGATGTGCTTCATGGAACTCCTCGCCGCCGATCAGCACCACAGCGGCGAGACGCTGTCGATGACGCCGCCGCGGCATCCACAGGCCGGCGGTCGACATGGTTATCCAAGGATGGCCAGAGGGTTAGCGCGGCGCCCCGCCTCGTCCGCGGCCGCCGCCCGATCGCGCCGGCCCCGCACGAAGCCCCGGTCCGCGAAGCGTCCGCCGGCTCGGCGGCGTTCTCGATCCTTTCGGGGCACGGCCCGCGCCGGCTGTCCGCCGCACGGGCTCGGAAGTGTCCGGGCCTGATTGTCCGGGCCTGAGTGTCCGGGCCTGAGTGTCGGGCATGCAAGCGTAACGCCGTCGTGACCGGCAGCCCCTGCGTGGCCGGCATGTCGTGCCGCCAGTGCAGCCGCGGCGCAACGCCGGCTAAGCATCCGCCCCTGCATCCTCCCAAGGCAGACCCACCTTCAGCCCCGCCGGCAGCGCCGCGCGGGGCCTTTTCGTGCGCCTGCCTGGGCATCGGCGCCGCGCCCGCGGGCGAGACCCTGCGCGCCGGGAACGAGGATGGGCGGCGTCGGAAACCCTGCCCGCGCTCCCGCGTTCGGGCACGGAGGCCCGTGCGTGAGGCACAATCAGGGCCGAGATGCCAGGGAGCACATGATGCGTCATGCCCTCTTCGCCATCTTCGCGCTGGTCGCAGCATCGCCGAGTTCGGCGCAAACCAGCACCGGTCCCGCACCGATCCGGCAGCCTGGGCCGCCCCAGCAGGTGACGCCGGGCACGCCGGCCGGAACCGTCGTCGTTCCCGGCGGCAGCCGGAACAGTGGTCCGGGCAGCACCGCCGTCGTCGCGCCCACCGGCACGGGGGCCACGACCCTAACGACGGACTCGGCTGCGGGCGGGAATGCCGGCCAGCCGGAGCGCGGCGTTCCCCAGGTCGGCAAGGGGAGCGGGGACGGCGGCGGCGGCAGCTGATCGCCGACCCGCGTCCCGGGACATCAGGCCGGGTCGATCTCTCGCGGCGAGCCCGGCGAGTGCGCGGGATCGGGCGTCGCGGCCGAGATCGGAGGCCACAGTCACGGCGCGGGTCCGCGGGTCGGCGGCCCGCGGCGGCCTAGAACGGCCACGGCTCCTCCTGCGGCTCCGGTGCCGGTGCCGGCGCCGTCCGCTCGCCCGGCGCCACCAGGCCCACGATCTCGTCGAGCGGCTGCGTCACCCGGATGGTCCGTCCCGCCGCGGTGATGAAGGTCTCGTTGCGCATCAGGTCCGTGTCGCTCAGCGCCTGGACGCTGGTGACGCGCAGCAGGTGGCGGCAGCCGTCGCCGTCCTGCACCTCGAGGAAGTTCCCGACCCGCCGAACCGCCGACATGGCGCTCTCCCGCCCCGCTGGTGATCTGCGGCCTAGCCGCCCTGCAGGCTCTCGGCGAAGTCGTCGGGGATCTCGCCCCACTGGCCGAGGATGGTGATGCCCTCCAGCTCGCCGGTCTCATCGTCGGCCACCACCTTCAGCGCCGCCGCGCCCGGCATCCGCTTGGCCAGGTTCTCGGCCTTCTTCACCGCTCCGCTCTCGGTCTGCGCCGGCTCCTGCCGGGCCGGCCGCAGCCGCTTCCGGTGCACCTCGAAGGGCTGCACCACGAACGCCGTCTTCATCGCCATCGTCGCCCCACACCCCGGTTTGTCACAGGTTCTCCACCGATCGCGCGCGCCGGCCAAGACCGCGCCGCGACAGGTGTTTTCGAGCCGTATTCACATTCGTCCACCGGTCCGGAAGAAACTTCTCGCCCGCAGATTGTGCCCGGCTCGCCCGCATACTCTGTTCCATTTTCGTTCTATCACGGCGATGCCGCGGGCGCACCTCTCGCGGATCGATGCGCGGCCGGTCCCGAAGCCCCGACGCCGTCCGCGTGCGACCGGGCCGGCGCCGCGTCCGACCGCCCTCGCCCGCTGACGACTGCCGGATGCGGGCGGGAACCGCTCGGCCGGCTCATACCAAGGTATGTCGCCGACCCGCCTCGGTATAAATGTCGGGCGCAGTCCCGGTCGCTACCCTTTCCGTCATTCAGCAGCACACACGGAGAGGTGTCATGACGGATCACGCGAAGGGCGTTGCCCTGATCACGGGCGCGTCGGGCGGTATCGGTGCGGTCTATGCCGAACGGCTCGCCGCGCGCGGCTACGATCTCATCCTGACCGCCAGGAACAGGGATCGCCTGGAGGCGGTCGCGGAGACGGTGCGCGGGGCCTCCGGCCGCACCGTCGAGGCGGTCGCGGCGGACATGGCCGACGGACCGGGCCTCCGGCGCGTCGAGGACAGGCTCCGGGGCGACGCGGCGATCACCCTGCTGGTCAACAATGCCGGCTTCGGCTCGGCGGCCCCGATGCTCCAGGCGGATCCGGACGCGATGGAGCGCATGATCGGCGTGAACGTCACGGCCGTGACGCGCCTCGCCTGCGCGGCGGCGCCGGCCTTCGTCGCGCGGGGGCACGGGGCGATCATCAACGTCGCCTCGACCGTCGCCCTCAATCCCGAGCTGCTCAACGGCGTCTACGGGGCGAGCAAGGCTTACGTCCTGGCCTTCACCCAGTCGCTGCAGCACGAGCTCGCTCCCAAGGGGGTGCGGATCCAGGCGGTCCTGCCCGGCGCCACGGCGACGGAGTTCTGGAACGTGGCCGGCGTCGGCGGCCACCGGAACCTCCCGGCCAGCATCGTCATGACGCCGGCCGACCTGGTCGCGGCCGCGCTGGCCGGGTTCGATGCCGGCGAGGTCATCACGATCCCGCCCCTGGAGAACGGCGACGCTTGGTCCGCGCTGGACGCCGCGCGCCTCGAACTCGCCGCCCAGCTCGGCGCGGCGATTCCGGCGAGCCGGTACCGGGTCGCGCGCGCCGCGGCGGCCTGAAGATTCTCGCGGTGGCGGCCCGGCCGGAGTGCCCCTGCCCGTTCCCCGCGGCGGATCGGTCAGGTCCGGGCGAGCGGCAGGCACACCGGGAGCCGGGCGCCCGGCGCGGGCGCGTCGATCGAACTCCCGTCGGCCGCCACGATGGTCAAGACGAGGCCGGGATCGAGGCCCGTTATCGACGCCGTCGATCGTGATCGATCCATCCCGGCAGGTGGTCGGCGCTCACGATCACGTCCGGACGAAGACAGGCCGCCGCCACGGGCATCGGCCCCGAAGGCTGCGGCCCCGAAGGCTGCCCGCGACCGGTCGCGCCTCCGCGGCCGGGGCGGGCGCTGTCGGCCGGGCGGGACGGACGATCGCGCGGCGAGGGGAGGAACTTCGATGATGGGCCGGTCCGGCTCGGTCATACCCGGATTGGGCCGGAATATCCGGTATCCGATCGGACCGATGCCGTAGAGTCGGGGAAACATCTGTGTTCATTCGGCGGACGACGGCATGCGGGCCCCTGCCGGGCCTGTCTCCGGCAGAGATCGCGCGGCCGCACGCGGCCAAGGGCGCACGAGATCTGCGCACCGGCCGGTCGGGACCGGTCTATCATGCCGACGCATGATATCCGGCCGATCGTGATGCCTTTACGTGTTCTGAAGATCTCGGATTCACGGAGGATGTACGATGGACGACCACTACGATGCGCTCGTGATCGGCAGCGGCGAGGGCGGCAAGTTCCTGGCGTGGCATCTGGCCAAGGTCGGGCAGCGGGTCGCGGTGGTCGAGCGCCGCTGGATCGGGGGCTCCTGTCCCAATACCAACTGCCTGCCGAGCAAGAACGAGATCTGGAGCGCCGAGATCGCCCATCTCGCCCGGCACGCCGACCGGTACGGCATCGAGACCGGCCCCGTCGCGGTGGACATGGCCCGGGTGGTCGAGCGCAAGCGGGCAATGGTCCGCGGCCTCGTCGACATGCACCTCGACCGCTACCGCGAGAGCGGCGCGGAGCTCATCATGGGAACGGCCGGCTTCACGGGTCCCAAGGCGGTCACGGTCGCGCTGAACGCGGGCGGGTCGCGCGCGCTGACGGCCGAGCGGGTCTTCCTCAACCTCGGCACGCGCCCGACCATCCCCGACGTCCCGGGCCTGCGCGACGCACAACCGCTGACGAATATCGAGGCGCTCGAACTCGACGCCGTGCCCGCCCACCTCGTCGTCCTCGGCGGCGGCTACGTGGGCCTCGAGCTGGCGCAGGCCTACCGCCGGTTCGGCAGCCGGGTGACGGTGATCGAGCACGGGCCCCGGATCGCGGGCCGCGAGGATCCGGACGTGGCGTCCGCCCTCGCGCAGCTCCTCGAGGCCGAGGGGCTGAACATCCGCACCGGCACGGAGGTCGTGCGCGTGAGCGGCCGCTCGGGCGAGGCCGTGGCGATCACGGTCCGCGGCGGCGACGGCGAGGCGGTCGTCGCCGCGAGCCACATCCTCGTCGCGGCGGGGCGCGCGCCGAACACCGACGGGATCGGCCTCGACCGCGCGGGGGTGGACCTCACCGAGCGGGGCGTGATCAAGGTCGACGACCGCCTGCGGACGACCGCGCCGGGCGTCTGGGCCATCGGCGAGTGCGCGGGCAGCCCGGCCTTCACCCACGCCTCCGCGGACGATTTCCGCGTGATCCGCGACAATCTCGCGGGGATCCCGCGCTCGACCGCGGGGCGGCTGATGCCCGCCTGCCTGTTCACGGACCCGCCGCTGGCGCGGGTCGGAGCGACCGAGACCGAGGCGCGCGCCCGCGGCGACGCCGTCCGGGTCGCGACGCTGCCGATGGCGGCCGTGCTGCGCACGCGGACGACCGGGCAGACCAGCGGCTTCATGAAGGCCGTGATCGGACCGGACGACCGGATCCTCGGCTTCACGATGCTCGGCGCGGATGCCGGCGAGGTCATGGCCGCGGTCCAGGTCGCGATGCTCGCCGGCCTGACCTACACGGCCTTGCGCGACGCGGTCCTCGCCCACCCGACCACCGCGGAGGGGCTGAACAGCCTGTTCGCGGCCGTGCCCGCCCGCTGAGACTCAGGTGCCCGCGGCGGCGGGCTCGAACGCCGCGCGGCTCTCCCGGCCCGGCTCGGCCGCCGGCAGCTCGACCGCGAAGGTCGCGCCCGGGCCGTCGTTGTTCCGGCCGGTCAGCGTGCCGCCGTGGGACTCGACGATGGTCCGGCAGATCGCGAGCCCGATGCCCATCCCGTCGCGCTTCGTGGTGAAGAACGGGCTGAACAGCTTGGGCAGCTGCTCCGGATCGATGCCGGTGCCGCTGTCGGACACCGCGATCCGAAGCCGACCGGGCGCGGGAGCGCTGAGCGCGATCCGCAGCTCGCGGCGGGTCTCGGGCACCGCCAGCATGGCGTGCAGGCCGTTCGTCACGAGGTTGACCACGACCTGCTGCATCTCGACGCGATCGGCCAGGACACGCGCCTCGGTCGCGGCGATCAGAACCCGCACCGTCGCCCCGGCCGCCAGGATCTCCCGGTCGAGCAGGGCCACGACCTCCGCCAGGAGGGGCTGAAGGTCGACGAGCTCGGGCTGGCTCCGGTCGCGGCGGAGCTGCTCGCGCGTCCGCTGCACGATCCGGCTCGCCCGCATGCCGTCGCGGACGGCGCGCTCGGCCGCCCGCGCGGCCGCCTCGAGATCCGGCGTCTCGCGCCGCAGCCAGCGCAGGCAGGCCTCGGCGCTCATCACCATGGCGCCGATCGGCTGGTTGACCTCGTGGGCGATGGAGGCGGAGATCGCCCCGACGGTCGAGACCCGGCCCGCGCGGGCCAGCTCGGCCTGGGCCGCGAGCAGCGCCTCCTTCGCGCGCTCCCGCTCGGTCACGTCGATCATCGCGCAGGCGACCCGGTCGAACGCCACCGGGTCGTCCGGCAGCGCCACGACGAGGATCACGGTCACCTCCCGCCCGTCGGCGCGAACGAGGCGGCCCTGGGCCTCGAAGCGCCCGCCTCCCCGGTCGATCCGCTGCAGGAGCGGCAGGACGAGGCCGGAGCCCGGCGGCAGGAAGCGGCTCATCGAGCCGAGGACGGCGTCGCGCGATCCGCAGCCGAGGAGCCGCACGGTCGCGTCGTTGACGTCGATCAGCGCGATCTCCCGCGCGCAGGCGGCGGCGAGCGCGGCATCTTCCTGTCCGCGAAGCTCGGTCCCGGGTCTTCCGGCAGCCCGCGCCTCGGCGAGGCGGGCCTGCGCCCCGGAGAGATCGACCTCGCACAGCGCGACGTGGCTCTGCTCGAACAGCGCGCGGTAGCGCCGCTCGCTCCGCGCGAGTGCCCCCAGCGCGCGCTGACGGGCGCTCGTGTCGAAGGCGATCAGGCTGATCCCGCCGGTCAGCGCGAGGTAGAAGCCGACCGCGGTCAGTCCGCTCTGCGCGGCGAGCGCCTGCGCGATCATCGGCGAGAAGGCGCCCCCGATGATGCCGCCGACATTGAACGCCACGGAGGTGCCGGTGTAGCGCACCTGCGGCGGGAACAGGCTCGGCAGCCACGCGCCGAGCGGCCCGTTGACGAAGCCCATCACCCATAGGGCGAAGGCCAGGAAGACGAAGATCGTCGCGAGGGAGCCGCTGCCGAGCATCGGCGCCAGCAGGATCCCCGACACGATGGTCCCGGCGCAGCCGACGATCAGGACGCGGGCCGGGTCGAGCCGGTCGGACAGCCAGCTCGCCACGACGATGGCGGCGGCCATGAACAGGATCGCGCCGAGTTCGACCGTCAGGAACGAGGCCCGGGAATAGCCGAGCGTCGTCGTGCCGTAGCCGAGCGCGAAGGCGGTGGCGGTCCAGAACAGGGAGAAGCAGGCGACGACGCCGAACATCCCGGCGACGACCTGTCCGGCGTGGTGGCGCATCAGCGCGACGAGCGGGACGCGCGGGGGCTGCGCGTCCTTCACGGCGGCGGCGAATTCCTCGGTCTCGCCGAGATTGGTGCGGACCCAGAGACCGAGCCAGACCAGGGGAACGCTGAGCAGGAAGGGGATCCGCCAGCCCCAGTCCGCGAACTGCTCCGCGCTGAGGGTCACGGTCAGGATGAGGAACAGGCCGTTGGCCACGAAGAAGCCGAGGGGCGCCCCGAGCGGCGCGAACATGGCGTAGCGCGCGCGCCAGCCCGGCGGCGCGTTCTCCAGCGCCAGCAGGGCGGCCCCGCTCCACTCGCCGCCGAGCGCCAGCCCCTGCCCGAACCGGAGGAGGCAGAGCAGGACAGGCGCGAGCCAGCCCGCGAGCGCGAAGGTGGGCAGCAATCCGATGGCCGAGGTCGAGAGACCCATCAGCAGGAGCGAGGCGACCAGCGTCGCCTTGCGCCCCACCCGGTCGCCGAAATGCCCGAAGACCGCGCCGCCGATCGGCCGGGCCACGAAGGCCAGGCCGAAGCTCGCGTAGGCGCTGATCAGCTCCGCCGATTGCAGCGCCGCCGGGAAGAACAGCGGCCCGAAGATCAGGCTTGCCGCCGTGGCGTAGATGTAGAAGTCGTAGAACTCGACCGTCGTGCCGATCAGGCTCGCGAGGAGGACGCGCGCCGTCGTCTGCCTGGGACGCGCGTTGCCCACCGCACTCATCTCCGCGCCTCGCTCCGCAGCCTGCCATACGGGTGCGCGGCCGGACGGGGTGGCCGCGAGCCCGGGGGCCGAGACGCGCTGACCTCGCCGGAGGTTGAGCGAGCCCCGGGGACAGTGCAACCGCTCATAGCCACAAGCTTGGCCGCAAGTCGATAGACGCGGCCGGGTGCGGCCCCTGCATCCGACCCTTGCGGACGGGCTGCGCCGTCCACGGACAGTCGGCTTGATCGGGCGTGGACACAACCTGTAAGCACTGCCGTCTCGGACAGCCTGGCAGAGGCGCGCGGGGGCTCGTCGATCACGATGTCAGGCACTGTCCGGGGTGGCGCGGCGGGAACTGGCGCCGACACGGCCTCACCGCTGGTGGTCATCGTCGAGGACGACGAGGGCGTCCGGGAGGGGCTCCAGGATCTCCTGCGCTCCGTCGGCCTCGACACCCTCGCCTACGGCGCGACGAGCGAGCTCCTCGCGGCGACGCTCCCGGACCGCCCCGGCTGCCTGATCCTCGACGTGCGCCTGCCGGGATCCAGCGGTCTCGACCTGCAGTCCAAGCTGGCCGCGATGGGCAACCGCATGCCGATCATCTTCATGACCGGCCACGGCGACATCCCCATGACCGTCCAGGCCATGAAGGCGGGCGCGCTCGACTTCCTGACCAAGCCGTTCCGCGATCAGGACATGCTCGACGCCATCGCGGTCGCGATCGAGCGGGACATGACCCGGCGCGCGTCGCGCGCGGGGGTCGCCGAACTTGAGGCGCTGGCCGCCACCCTGACGGTGCGGGAGGCCGAGGTGATGGAGCAGGTCGTCAAGGGGCTGCTCAACAAGCAGATCGCCCACGCCCTCGGCATCAGCGAGATCACGGTCAAGATTCACCGGGGCAACGTCATGCGGAAGATGGAGGCCGGCTCCGTGGCCGACCTCGTGCGCAAGACCGAGCTGCTCAAGGCCCGGGCGGCCGTCTGAGCCCGAAGCCCGCCCCGCCGCAGCCTTCGGCAAGGGCCGGTCGGCGCGGAACGATGCCGGGCATCGCCGCGTTGGCACCCGCTCGGGACAGGGTCGTCGGCAAGACCTGATCGGACTCCGGCGAGACAGTCCCGGCTCGGCGCACGAAACCCGTGTCCACCGGATCGCGTCGCGGCGCTCCGAGGCCCGCTCTGCTGTGGCGGGACTGGTTCATCAGGATGTGGGTCCGGCGCGCCCATCAAACCATCGTATGATTTCGTCGGAGCGGCCGCTGGCCCACAGAGGTGGGATCGACGCGCCTCCGAGAGGCTCCGGAGGGAGATTCGTGCCGGTCGGGAAGAAAGCGGTCGCGGTCGTGGACGACGACGAGGCGGTTCTGGACGCGACGTCCAGCTTCCTCGAAGCGTTGGGCTACGACGCGCGGGCCTTCAACTCGGGCGAGGCCTTCCTGGCCTCGATGGCCGGCAGCGACGTCTCGTGCCTGCTGACGGACGTGAACATGCCGGGGATCAGCGGCATCGAATTGCAGGACCGCGTCCGGGAGCGGCGCCCGGCCCTGCCGGTCATCATGATGACCGCGCTGACCGACGACGCGCTCCGGCGCCGGGCCCTCGCCGGCGGCGCCCGCGATCTCCTGCGCAAGCCCCTCGTGGCCGACGAACTGATCCGCTGCCTGGAAGAGTCGATCGGGGCCTGACGATCGCGGCCTGAGGATCGGCCCCTTGAACGTTGGCCGTCTCCGTATCGGTCCCGCCGTCGCGCGCCCGGAGCCTGGGACGGGGCCGCGGGCGGCCGTCCCGCGCCGGACGATCCGATTGGGACATCAAACCTCCGTATGATTCCGGCGCGAATGGCCAGGGTGCAAGGTCACGCCATGGAAGGCGCGCGCCGCACGCGGGCCGGACGAGGAGGCGGGGATGGGACTGACGATGGCGAGCCGGGGCGGTGCAGGGTCGGACGAGGCCCTGCTGCGCGCGGAGACCGCCCGCAGCGCCATGGCCCGGCTCCTCGCCGTCGCCGGACACGATCTGAAGCAGCCCCTGCAGGTGGCCCTGATGGCGATCGACCGCGCGGTCTCGGACGGCGTCGGACCCCGGGCCGCGGCCCGGCTCGGCCTCGCCAGCGACGCGCTGGTGCGGCTCGGCCGCGAACTCGACGATCTGGCCCGCTCCTCCCAGGCCGGGACCGTGCCGCCCCGGCTCGGTCCCGTCGCCCTCACCCCCCTCCTGGAGGCGGTGGCGGCCGAGTGGCAGCCCTACGCCGACGCCGTCGGGGTGCGGGTGCGGGTCTGCGCCACGGCGCTGGCGGTCGAGAGCGAGGCCGCCATGCTGACGACCATCTTGCGCAACCTCGTCGGGAACGCCGTGAAGTATGCGGGTCCGGGCGGCCGTGTCGTCGTCGGATGCCGTCGCCGGCAGGGACGGGTCACGATCGAGGTGCACGATGGCGGTCCCGGCATCGCGCCCGAACGGCTGGCGGGCATCTTCGACGCCTTCGACCGCGCCGGGCGCCGGGACGGGGCCGGTCTCGGGCTGGGTCTCCATATCGTCCGGCAGACTGCCGCGGCGCTCGATCACCCGATCGCCGTGCGATCCCGCCGCAACCGGGGCTCGGTCTTCGGCGTGACCGCGCCCCGTCACCCTCCGGCATCCTCGTAGGCGCCGCGGGCCGATCCCGGCGCCGCCTCCGTCACGCAAGCGGGTCCGCTTTCCCGGCGACCGGAGGCTGCGAAACGCCCGGATCGCGCGCGCAGGCCCTCGAAACAAGCGGCGTCCACGGCGACGCAGGCGTGCCGCGGCCGCACGGCTTGCTCGCCAGGGTTGCTTGTGGAACCGTGTCGGCCTGAGACCCCGAAGAGGCGACGGATGCTCCGCACCGTGCTTTCGCAGACGGAGCGCGACCCGACATGACGGCTGGTGACCCGCCCAACAAGATGGCCGAAGTTGCCGGGCTGGCGGCCGCGATCGCCGACCACATCCTCGCGCAGCACGAGGCGGGGACCACGATCCCGCCGGAGCAGTTCCGGATGCTGGTGAGCGCCGCCCGGATGCTCCTGGACAACGGCGTGGCGTGGCCGCCGTCGGTGACCTACCTCATCATGGAAGTCGCCCGACGGGTCGAGGAGGCCGAGCCGCCGCCCAAGGGCGATCAGGTCGTGGCGCAGCTGACGCAGGCGCTCGACGCGGCCCGGCCCTCCTGAGGCGGACCGTCACGCGGCGGGGCCGATTTCCCGCGGGACCGGCGCCCTATATGGGCCCGATGCCCACACTCGGCCTCAAGCTCCCGCTCCGGATCTGCGTCCTCGAGAACGCCGCCTGCGTCGAAGATGCCGGCGGCCGGCGCACCGGCTTCGTCTACTGGGACGAGGGCCGGCCGGGGAGCGGCGACAGGCCCTTCACCCGCGCCGAGGCCATCGAGCAGGTCCGGATCATCGCGGGCGCCTGGGCCGGCGCTCTGGTCCACAGCGGCACCCTCGACACAGGCCCGGCACCCGAGCCGGGTGCCGCCGCCGCCGAGCCCTCTCCGGAACTCTGACCGCGTCCGCGCAGGGAGCGCCGCTACAGGCCGGCGCCGCTCGAATACGAGGCCGGCGCGCCCGGGCCCGCGCTCGTCGCGGAGGCCGCGACGGTGGCGGCGATCCAGTCGCCGTCGCTGGTCCCGGCCACCCGGCAGTTCCGCGCCATGGCCCGCTCCTGGCGGCGCCAGAGCCAGAGGCGGAGGGTGTGGATGAGGTCGTACATGGTCGGCCCCGCGCTGTCGCGCCCGTGGATGTGGTGCGCGCGCGCGGCCCGCTCAAGCCTGCGACCTGCGCCAGCGGGTGGGCGTGACCGCCGCCGCCGGAGGGGGCGTCAGCCGGCGCCGAGTTCCCGCACCACCGCCGCCAGCGTGTCGGCCATGTAGTCGAGCATCGGGTCGGTCAGGCCGGGCCAGACGCCGATCCAGAAGCTGTCGCGCATGATCTTGTCGGTGTGGGTCAGCGCGGCGTGGACCCGGTAGGTCACGTCCCGGAAGGCGGGCTGCCGGGTCAGGTTGCCGGCGAACAGCAGCCGGGTGCCCACGCGCTTCTCTTCCAGGCGCGCGACGAGGGCGTTCCGATCGATGCCGGCCCCGTCCCGCACCGTCAGGAGGTAGCCGAACCAGCTCGGCTCCGAGCCCGGGGTCGCCCGCGGCAGGTGGAAGAGTCGGTCGAGCCCGCGCTCCCGCAGGCGCCGCTCCAGCCCGGCGAAGTTCGCGCGGCGGCGCGCCACGAAATGGTCGAGCTTGGTCAGCTGGCTCACCCCCAGGGCGGCCTGCATGTCGCTGACCTTCAGGTTATAGCCGATATGAGAGTACGTGTACTTGTGGTCGTAGCCGTGGGGCAGGTCGCCGAGCTTCCAGCCGAAGCGGTTGCCGCAGGTGTTGTCGGTGCCGGGCTTGCAGTAGCAGTCCCGCCCCCAGTCCCGGAACGACTCGACGATCTTGGCGAGCGGGCCCTTGTCCACCAGCACCGCCCCGCCCTCGCCGGTGGTGATGTGGTGGGCCGGATAGAAGCTCAGGGTGGCGACGTCGCCGAAGGTCCCGACCCCCTGCCCGCCGATGGTCGCGCCGAACGCGTCGCAGCAATCCTCCACGAGCCAGAGGCCGTGGCGGCGGCAGATTTCGGCCACCCGGACCACGTCGAAGGGGTTTCCGAGCGAGTGCGCGATCATCACCGCGCGGGTCTTCGGCGTCACCGCCGCCTCGAGCAGGTCGACGTCGACGTTGTGCGTCTCGACGTCGACGTCGACGAAGACCGGCACGCAGCCGTGCTGCACGATCGGCGCGACGGTGGTCGGGAAGCCCGCCGCGACGGTGATGACCTCGTCGCCCGGCCGCAGGCGGCGGGCGCCGTGCTTCGGCGAGGTCAGCGCCGCGAAGGCCAGGAGATTCGCGGCCGAGCCCGAGACGGTCAGCCGCGCGTGCTTCCGGCCGAACGCCGCGGCGAGCTCCCGCTCGAACCGGTCGGCGTAGCGCCCCGCCGTCAGCCACATGTCGAGGGAGGCGTCGATCAGGTGGGCGCAATCCTCCGCGTCCATGACCTTGCCGGAGGGCGGGATGTAGGTCTCGCCCGGCACGAAGGCCGGCTTCCCCCGGGCCTCGAAATGCGCCCGGGCAAGGTTCAGGATCTCGGTGCGCAGGGCGTCGGTCATGGGGGCGAAACACTGTTGTCCGGTGCCGGGTCTCCGGCAGCTATACCGCGGGATCGGCCGGGCGTGAGACGGACTTCGGCGATGGAACCCGCTGCGATCGGGCCCGCGCCCCTGTCGGAGCGGCTGCCGGAGCGGCTGTCGCTGACCGGGCGCACGGCTCAGAACGGCGTGTCGAACGCGTCGAGGCCGGGATGCAGGCGATCCCGGTCCGACAGGGTTGGGTGCGCGATGCCCCAGTCGAACCCGAAGCTGTCCCAGCGGATGCCGGCATCGGCGGCGGGGGCGTGGACCGACGTGACCAGGTAGAGCAGCGTCGCCGCGCTGGAGCGCACGGCGAAACCGTGGGCGCAGCCCTCCGGGATGGAGACGCCGGCGGGCGCCGCCCCGTCGAGGTCGAAGGCGACGGCGCGGCCGTAGCCGGGCGAGTCCCGGCGCAGGTCGAGGACGACGTCCGTCACCGCGCCGGACAGGCACCAGACGAGCTTCGCGTGCTGGTGGGGCGGCACCTGGAAATGCATGCCGCGGATGACGTCCCGCGCCGAGGTGGAGCAGTAGACCTCGGCGAAATCGGTCCGCAGACCCGCCGCGGCGAGGCTCGGCGCGTGCATCAGCTTGTGGAAGCTGCCGCGGGCATCGCGGCTGCCGGGCGCGCGGAGGGCGAGCACCCCCGGAAGATCGCTGGTCCGGATCTCGAACATCACTGCGCCGCCATCAGTTCGGTGAGGCCGCGATCCAGGCCGACGGCGGCGGACCAGCCGGGCAGGAGCGGCCCCATCCAGGGCCGCATCACCTCCCGGGGCCGGTAGGGCCGCGCGCCCCAGGCCACCGGAACGGGCCGCGCACCGAGACGCTCGATCCGCGCCACGAGCGCGCGCAGCGACAGCGTCTCGGGCCCGCGGAGCGCGAAGGCTTCCTGCGTACGCGGCGGCGCCGCGCGGATCCTGTCCAGGGCGGCGCGGCTCCCCGACAGCACGTCGTCGACGTGGAGCAGGTTGAGCGTCTGCTCGCCCGGGGACAGGTCGAGCCGTCGCCCTTCCCGCTGGGCCTGGAGCAGGGCCGAGACGAGCTTGCCGCGGCGATCCGCCGGTCCGTAGGTGTCCGGCAGCTTCAAGGTCAGGATCGCGAGGCCCTCCGCCTCGGCGTAGTAGGCCGCGATATCCTCGAAGGCCTGCTTGGTCGCCGCGTAGAGGGTCGCCGGATCGTAGCGATCACCCGCGAAATGCTGCCAGATCGTGCCGAAATTGACCATGTGCCGGACCCCGCAGCGCGCCATCGCGTCGAGGAGCTGCGTGCCGAACAGCAGGTTGGCCTGGATCAGCGGCGCGACCTGGTCCGGCCCGTGCACGCCGACGAAGTGGGTGGCGGCGTGGATCACCGCCTCGGGCGCGAAGGCGCGCATCGCGGCGTGCAGCGTGTCGGTGGCGCCGTCGTGGCGCAGGATCGTCGCGCGCGGGTCGAGGAACTCGGTGGCCGAGTTCGCCCGGACCAGGGCGCCGACGGTGATGCCGGCCTCGGCGAAGCCCCGGGTCAGGCGTCCGCCGACGAAGCCGGTCGCGCCGGTGACGAGCAGCCGGCCGAAGGGCGGCGCTACCACGTCTTCCACGGTGCCCGTCCCGACGCCCAGAGCGCCTCGAGGTTGGTCTTGTCCCGGAGCGTGTCCATCGCCTGCCAGAAGCCGTCGTGGATGAAGGCCTGGAGATCGCCCTCCCGGGCCAGGCGCTCCAGGGGCTCGCGCTCCCAGACCGTCTCGTCGCCCGCGACCGTGTCGATCACCGACGGCGCGAGCAGGAAGAAGCCGCCGTTGATCCAGCCGCCCTCATTGTCGGGCTTCTCCTCGAAGGCCGTGACCCGATCGCCGTCGAGGGCGAGGTAGCCGAAGCGCTTGTCGGGCCGCACCGCCGTCACGGTGGCGCGCTTGCCGTGGGCGCGGTGGAAGGCGATCTGCGCGGTGACATCGACGTCGCTGACGCCGTCGCCGTAGGTGAGCGCGAACATCTCCTCGCCCTCCAGGTGATGCCGGACGCGCTTCAGGCGGCCGCCCGTCATGCTCTGGTCGCCCGTATCGACCAGCGTCACGGTCCAGGGCTCGGCGGTCTTCCGGTGGATCTCCATCCTGTTCTCGGCGATGTGCATGGTCACATCGCTCATGTGGAGGAAGTAGTTCGCGAAATATTCCTTGATGATGTACCCCTTGTATCCGAGGCAGATCACGAAGTCGTTGATGCCGTGGCGGCTGTAGCCCTTCATGATGTGCCACAGGATCGGCCGGCCGCCGATCTCGACCATCGGCTTCGGCCGCGTGGCGGTCTCCTCGGACAGGCGCGTGCCGAGGCCGCCCGCCAGGATCACGGCCTTCACCGGCCGTCTCCCCGGCGATCTCCCCGGCCCGTGGGGCGTGAGCGGAGGGTGGGGCGACGTGCGTGCATGATCAGGCGCTGTCCTCATCTGCGCGGCCGGCCGCGAGCCGGCCATACTCCGCGATCTGGGCCTCGACGAGAGCCCGGGCGTCGGCGGGACGCGCGCTGTAGTCGCGATACCACTCCATCGTCAGGCGCACCGTGCGGGCGAAGCTGAGCCGGGGGCGCCAGCCCAGCTCCGCCTCCGCCTTGGCCGCGTCGAGCTTGAGGATCCCGGCCTCGCGCAGGGCCGAGGCCTCGATCCGGACCGGGATCGGGTCGCCGCCCCAGGCGGCCAGCGCCTGCTCGATCAGCCGCCGCACCGCCACCTCGCTGGCGCGGGCCGGGCCAAAATTCCAGGCGCCGACCGCCGCGTCGTCGGCGGCGAGGAGACGCGCGCCGAGCAGCAGGTAGCCGTGCAGGAGTTCGAGCACGTGCTGCCAGGGCCTGACCGCGTCCGGGTTGCGCAGCACGAGCGGCGCGCGGTCCCGGATGGCGCGGACGAGGTCGGGCACGAGCCGATCCGCGGACCAGTCGCCGCCGCCGATCACGTTGCCGCCGCGGGCGGTGGCGAGGCGCAGGCGCGATCCCGGCATCAGGGCCTGCCGGTAGCTGCCGGCCACGATCTCCGCGGCGGCCTTGCTGGCGCTGTAGGGGTCCTTGCCGCCGAGCGGGTCGGACTCGCGGTAGCCCCAGACCCATTCGCGGTTCTCGTAGCACTTGTCCGAGGTGACGCAGACGACCGCGCGGACCGAGTCGGTGTGGCGCGCCGCCTCCAGCACGTGGGCGGTGCCCATGACGTTGACCGCGAAGGTCTCGAGCGGGTCGGCGTAGGAGCGCCGGACCAGCGCCTGGGCCGCGAGGTGGAAGACGATCTCCGGACGGAACGCCGCGACGGCCTCGCGCACCGCCTCGGCGTCGCGGATATCCACCACGACGGACCGCATCCGGTCGGCCAGCGCCAGGTCGCGGAACAGGCTCGGCCTGTCGGTCGGCGGCGCCAGGGCGAGGCCCATCACCTCGGCGCCCTGGTCGAGCAGCCAGGCGACGAGCCAGGCGCCCTTGAAACCCGTATGGCCCGTGACGAGGACGCGGGTGCCGCGATAGCGCGCGAGGGTCATCTCAACGGTCCGGTCCGGCTGGGCATCGATCGGGGCTCACGCGAGGGCCGGATCCGCCGGCCGCATCGGGCTCCGATCTGCCGTTCCCGCTGAGCCGGCCCTCGAATGAGAGGGCCGGCTCAGCGCGTCCCAGAAGAACCCGTACAGATCGGGCGCGCTGATCTTCTGCTCCGTCGCGAATTGGCCGCACGCATTGAAGAACATCATCAAGATATACCTGATGAGCGCGGCTTTGAGCGGTTCCGAATGGGACAGGTCGCCAAGCTTCGGCTTCAGCTGCTCGAAGAACTGGAACATGCCCGCATAGGCCTGCTTCGCCGCCGAGGTCGCCTGGAGACTCTCCTGATTCTGATGCAGCCGGTACAGGAAGACGGCCTCGGGCGCGTAGAACACCTTCGCTTGGCGGTTGAGAACGCCCACGAACGGGATCGTGTCGGAGAAGTAGGAGCCCGACAGGGTTGGCTGGCCGCCGGCGTCCAGCCACGCGGAGCGCCGGTAGAAGGTCGAGAACACGGTGTTGATCTGGCTGTGGGCCGTCGGACTGGTGAAGTACCGCGTCAGCCACGGCTCCGCGGCCTCGACCTGGGCGTCCGCGGAGAGCGGCTCGGCCTGATGCAGGATCTGGCTCGCGCCGTCGATCAGGACTCGCCGCCCGAGCCCGACCTGAACGGCGTCGTCGGACTCGAACGCCGCCACCATCGTCGAGACGTAGGTGTTCGAGATGAGATCGTCGTCGCTCAGGAGCAGCATGTACTTGCCGCGCGCGTGCTGGACCGCGTCGGTCACGTTCGCCTCCATGGGCAGCGTGAACGACCGGGTGAGGACCGTGAGCCGATCGTTCCGAAGCTGTGCCAGGAAAGCGCCCGTGGCATCGGTGCTGGCGTTGTCGCTGATGATCAGCTCCAGGTTGCCGTAATCCTGCGCCGACACGGAGCTCAGGGTCTGTGCCAGCAGCTCGAGACGGTTCAGGGTCGGCACGATCACGGAAACGAGCGGCAGCGACATCGAACGGCTCTCTGACAGGCTTTGACCGAGGCGTCGGGTGTGGACGGCGAGGCTCTCCGCTCGCGAACGGTTCACCCGACGAGACCGAGAACGGCGTGACGCGTGGCAGACCTGCCAGAATTGAAGACCTGTGTCGATCAGAGCGCATGGATCCCGCCGCCCAAAGTGCCTCTCACCCGGATCTGCCGCGGGCCCGCTCTGTCGGGCGGAACGGATTCTCAGGCCGCGCCCCCGGGCAGTCCCGTCCAGGCCTCGCGGACGAGCGCGAGGCGCCGCTCGGCCCGCGCCGCGTCGGCCTCCGCGACTTGGTGCAGGACCGCCTCCAGCGCCTCGGATCCGCCGAGCGCCGCGGCCGCCTCGCCCTGGCGACGCATCGCGGAGCGGTGCGCCCGCATCGCCGGTCCCGCCTTCGGCCCGGCCTCGATCGCCGCTAGGGTGGCGATCAGGGCNACGTCCTCTGGACGTAGGAACGCCAGCGCCGCCTCGAAGGCGGGGCGCTTGGTGCCGGCCTTGCCGGACTTCTTCTCCTCGAACAGGCGCTCGCAGCCGGCGCGTGTGAGCGCGTCACGCTGTAGGTCGAGGTTCTGGTCCTGGGTCGAGACGCGGGCATATCCGACGAGCATGTCGGGACAGTGCTACAGCTACGTTTCTCCGGCAATAGAAAAGCCGACACGTTTCTCCGACAAAAACGGGGCCATTTTAGGCCGCTCGCAGACGGCTCCTGCTCGTTGTCGGGAATACGGTCGGATATCCGACAGTTTTAGGAGGACGTCCGCTCTCAGCCGATCCCGAGCCCGCGGATGAGGCCGATGCTGACCGCGATGAGGACGGCCAGCGAGGCGGTCACCGCCAGGGTCACCCGGCCGCCGACCCGGGCGAGCACGCGCACGTCGACGCCGAGCCCGAGGGCGGCCATGGACAGCACCGTCAGCACACCTGCAAGCTGCGTCAGCGGCTTGACTGCCACGTCCGGGATCAAGCCCAGGGACCGGAACGTCGCCAGGATCAGGAAGCCGAGGATGAACCACGGCACCAGCTTGGTCAGACCGGGGCGGCCCTTCGAAACCGCGCCTTCCATCCCCGGCTCGCGGGGCAGACGCGGGGCAATCAGCGAGAACGCCACCACGACGGGGCCGAGCATCAGCACGCGCACGAGCTTGACCAGGGTGCCCACCTGCGTCGACAGCAGGCTGACCGGCACGGTGGCGGCCAGCACCTGCGGCACCGCGTAGACAGTGAGCCCGGCCAGCACCCCGTACTGGTTGTCGCTCATGCCGGCGAGCGGAACGAACAGTGGCAACCCGAGCACCATCAGCACGCCGAGCACCGCGGTGAACGCAATGGCGGCGGCGATGTCCTTGGGCTGGGCCCCGATCACCGGCGCAACCGCGGCGATGGCCGAGTTGCCGCAGATGGCGTTGCCGCAGGCCACCAGGATCGCCATCCGTGCCGGCAGGCCGAGCGCCCGGCAAATCGCCACGCTGGCGGCGATACCGATCACGACGGTGCCGACGATGCCGGCGAGTAGCGCCGGGCCGGAGGCGAGGATCGCCCCGAGGCTGAGGGAGGCGCCGAGCAGGACAACCGCGACCTCGAGGAGTTGCTTGGCCGAGAAGGCGATGCCGGTCCGGAACCGCGGGTGCGGCGTCCAGGCGGTGCGCACCGCGATGCCGATCAGGATCGCCAGAACCAGGGCCTCGACGTAGGGGTGGCCGGCGACGCGCTCCTCGACCGCCTGTGCGGCCACCGCCACGGCGGTGATCACCGCGCACAGGCCGATGCCCGGCAGCATGGAGGTCGCGCGCTCGGATTGGGTGCCGGTGCCAGGCGACACCGCCGCCGTGGAGCCCATCTTTGTCGAGACTGGTTCGGGGGAGGCCTCAGGGCTCACGACGGCCTCTCCGGAGGTACTGAGAGCGGAACGGGGAGAAAACGTTTGCTGCACGGGCGCAAGAGAGAAGGAGCCTCTCCGGGCGCGAAAAACTTCGGAAGACGCGTCCATTGCTGACGCGCGTCCCAAGCGCGACACTGACGATCATGCGCACCATTCCTGACAAGCGGTCGACCATGAAGACGTTCGATCCTTTCGGCGAGCCTGTGGCTGACGGCGTGGCGCGCGCCTACTCGTCCACCTCCTCGACCGGCGATCGCATAGCCCGCCGGACTGGCGGCGCGGTGTTCTGGACGCTGGCGCTGGCGATCTTGGCAGGACGCATCTACGCCTTCGACATGCCGGCTGTGCAGAGCGTCGCCACCTACGCCACCCAGGTTGTCGCCCTTCGCTGAGCCTCGCGCAGCGCGGCCCTCAATAGGTATCGGATAGGTAGGTCGCGATCGCGCGGCCGTCGGCCTCGTCGATCGGAGCGTGGTAGATCTTGATCATCTTGCTCACCTCCGCCTCCCAAAAGGCCTTACCTTTCCCCGGCGGCTGAGTGGCGATGTAGTCGACCGAGTGGCAGGTCTGGCAATTGCCCTGAGCCGCCTCGAAGCCGGCCTGATGAGCCGTGTCCTTGGGGGCCCGGAACTGCGCCGTGGGCTCGGGGACATCGTAGCGCACCGGAGCGGCGAGCACCGCTCCGGTCAAGCCCGCGGCGATCAGAGCCGGGAGCACGAGGCCCGCGAGCGCCGGGATGGTGAGAACCGCGCGAAGAACCTTCCTCATCCTCACCTCCCTCACGCCGCCCGCACCCGGGTGGTCTCGACCACGTTGCGCATGTAGCCGGCCTGGTTCCAGCGCGGCTCCATCGGCTGCGCGCCGCCGTCATTGCTGGTCGCTCGCACTCGGATCGCATGCGCCCCCGCGGGCAGGTCGACGTCGAGCGTCCAAGTTCGAAAGGCGTAGGGTCCGAGATCCTGCCCCAGCTTGCCCTGTGCCCAGGACTTGTCGTCGACGGATACCTCCACCGCCTTGATCCCGGAGCCGCCGTCAAAGGCGATGCCGCGCAGTGGCACCGGTCCCGCTTTCACCTGCATCTCGTCGGTCAGGTTCGTCAGGAACGAGCGTACGTTCAAGCGCCCGATCGGCACTGTGGCGGCGGCTGGCTTGCCCGGCTCGGTACAGGCGCAAGCATTGTCTGGGATGCGGTAGGCCGTCTTCATCCAGAAGCCCTCGAACGGCTTGTCGAGCACGGTGATCGCGTTGAGGTGCTTAACCCAGTAGGTGCCGTAATAGCCCGGCACTACGAGGCGCAGTGGATAGCCATTGAGCCAGGGCAGGTCCTCGCCGTTCATGGCCCAGGCCAGCATCACCTGTCCGTCGCGGGCGTGTTCGAGCTTCAGCGACTTGGCGAAGTCGGGCGTCTCCGGGATAACGGGCCCGTCCAGCCCTTCGAAGGCGACCTCGGCCGCCCCCGCCTTGACGCCAACCCTGTCGAGCACCGCTTTCAGCGGCACGCCGGTCCAGCGGGCACAGCCCATGGCGCCGTTGGCGAGCTGGCCGCCGGCCATACGTGGCTCGAAGAAGCCCCGGGAATTGCCCGAGCACTGATTGACCGCCACGATCTCTGTTGGGCCAAACAGACCTTTGAGGTCGGTGAGGGACAGAGACACGGGTCTGTCGACATGACCCTTCACGTCGAGCCGGAAGGCGTCCGGGTCGATTTGGGTCGGGATGTCGGCGAGGTGGTAGCGCACGAAGAAGGCGTCGTTGGGTGTGATCGCGCTCTCGTCAAAGACGGAGAACGGCGTCTCCAGCTGCGGCGGCCGCGCTGTCATCTGCAGGAGCGGACGCTTGCCCGGGTAGGCCACCAGCGGGCGCTCGCCGTTGCCGAACGGAAGGTCTACTTCGCGCGCCAGCGCTCGGCGGCTGGCAAGGGCTAGGGCGCCCGCGCCGAACAGCACATCACGTCTCAGCATGTTCTCGTTCCTCGCATCTCTCTTCGCATGCCGTTCAAGCGTGCAGCCCGAGGCCGAGGAGCCGGTCGGCGTTGCGCCAGAGGGCGGCTTCCAGGGACTCGTCGTTGAGGCCGAGCGAGCGGAAGTCCTCGACGCCCTGGCCCATCGGCCGGAACGGGAACGATGAGCCGAACAGGAACTGGTCCTTCATGAAGCCGTTCGCCGCCTCCACGTAGAGGCCGCCGCCCGGCGCGAACGTGTACATGTCAGGCGAGACGAACACGTTCTCGTTGCGGAAGGCCACTGTCACCATGTCGGCGACATTCGGGTAGAACCCGTGGCAGCACACAAGCGGCAGCTTCGGGAAGGTCTTGGCGACCCGGTCCACCGCGAGCGGGTCGTTGAGGCGCAGGTCTGGCGTCGTCGGGCCCGACATCACGAAGGCCGGGACCTTAAGATCCTGGCAGAGTTCGTAGAGCGGCATCAGGCGCTCGTCGTCGGCGCGCATAGCGTCGCCGTAGAAGCCGGCATCGAGGTTGATCCCCTTGAAGCCCAGTTCGGTCACGGCGCGCTTGGCCTCCGCCAGAGCGGCGTCGCGGCCGAGTTCAACAGGATCGACCGAGGCGATGCCGACGAGCCGCTTCGGATCGTGGCGGACGACCGCGGCAAGAGCGTCGTTTGGGACCCGCACCCCCGGGACCGAGCGGGCGACCATCACGGCGACGTCGATCCCGGCGCCGTCCATCTCGGCGGAAAAGCCTTCGACATCCATGCCGCGGGTGAAATGGTCGATCTCCGTCGTACCGACGCGTTCATTCAGCCAGCGCACGACACCGAATTCCGGCGTGTCGGGCTCAGCGCCGAAAAACTTGTGCAGGAAAGTTGGACGGCTGCGCATGTCTGCGATGGGCATGACTTTCGGCTCCGTATGCGGGACAGGGACGGTGCACGGAACCGCGCACCGGATTGAGAACGTCAGTGCGAGACGGCTTCGAGTACCTTGCCGCGGGTCTCGACGCCCAGGGTGAGGACGAGGACGGCAGCGATCAAAAAACCACCCGCACCGACCTGGAAGGCGGTGGCCGGCCCGTAGTTCTGAACCAGCACCGGTACGATCATCGGCCCCAGGATTGCGCCGATCCGCCCGAAGGCCGAAGCAAAGCCCGCCCCCGTCGCACGGGCCCGGGTTGGGTACAGCTCCGGGGTGTAGGCGTAGAGACAGCTCCACATGCCGAACATGAAGAACTGCATCACGAACCCGGAGACGAACAGCCACGTCTGATCGACGGCGTTGCCGTAGAAGTAAGCTGCGACCGCGGCGCAGACGAGAAAGATAGCGGTTGTGGGCTTACGGCCGACCTTCTCCAGCATCAGTGCGGCGGTGAAGAAGCCCGGGATGCCGCCGATAGTGATCAGGGTCACGAAGCCGACCGAGCCGACGATCGAGAAGCCGCGCTCCTTGAGCAGAACCGCGATCCAGGAATTGAGCCCGAAGAAGCCGATCAGCGCGAAGAACCACATTCCGAAAGCCATCAGCGTACGCATCCGGTAGGCGGGCGAGAACAAGGTCGCGATGGGGTTCTGATGCGGCACTGGCGCCGAGACGGCGGCTACAACAGAGGGGGCGACCGGCGGCAGCGGGCGACCAGTGGCCCGCTCGACCTCCCGCTCCATCATCGACATCACGGCATCCGCCTCGGCATGGCGGCCATTGTCGGCAAGCCAGCGCGGTGACTCCGGCATGGAGCGGCGCACCACGAGCACCACCATCGAGAGCAGGCCCACGATGGCAAACGCCCAGCGCCAGCCGAGATAGGGCAGTACAAAAAAGCTGATCGCACCCGAGAGCACGTAGCCGATCGCCCAAAAGCCCTCCATGAACGCGATGTACTTGCCGCGTACATTGGCGGGCACAATCTCGGAGACCATCGCCTGGGCCACCGGCGCCTCGCCGCCGACGCCGACGCCGATCAGGAAGCGACAGACCATCAAGGCCGTGAGGCTCCAAGCAGCGGCAGCGGCGAGGCTGGCGAAGCCCCACACCAGCATCGTGGCCTGGAACACTGTCTTGCGCCCGAAGCGGTCGGAGGCGGTTCCGGCGATCACATTGCCAATGAGCTGGCCCGCGAAGGTCATCGCGGCGAGTTGGCCGGCCTCGGTTGGGGTAAGGCCAAAGGCTACGACGATCGAGCCGAGCAGAAACGTCAGGAGCGCCACGTCGACCTGGTCGACGAGCCAGGCGGAGGCGATAATCGCGAAGATCTTACGCTGGTAGCGTGACATCGGCAGCCGCTCCAAGCGTCCGGCGATGTTTGTGGTGGCCGCGGCCGCAGCCCTATCAGAAGCGCTGAGTTCAACCCCCATCCCAATGGGGGCGTCTGTTGCGAGTTGCATGGCGTATCTCCCAGGCGTTTCCTGATCCGTGCCCAGGACGTGCGCCGCGAGCGCCCTCCGAGCCATTTTGAGCCTGAAGACTGTCTCTCATCCAATCGGAGCAACTGGATGGAGTGCGGCATCATTTTTCTACTCGAGGCTCACCGTACGTAGCAGCTCTTCTCTTTTTCACCCGATTCGCGCAAATATAATTCTATTTTGGCCCTATAGACAGAGGTTATGGCACTCAATCTCCATCTCCTACGGCTGTTTGCGACTGTGGCTCAGAGCGGGAGTTTCTCCCGTGCAGCCGAGGAGCTGCACATCAGTCAGCCCGCAATTTCGAAGGGCGTGCGCGACTTCGAACTGCAGGTCGGATGTCGGTTGCTCGACCGGGGCACCCGGGGCGTACGCACGACCCGCGAAGGCGAGGCTCTCCTCAGGCATGCCAAAACCCTCTTCGCAATAGAACGAGCGGCGGAAGAAGAGTTAAACGTTCTGAGAGGACTGGGCTGCGGCGTATTACGGATAGGTGCAAGTACAACAATCGCGGTGTACATGATACCGTATTACCTAGGAGTATTTCATCGAAAATATCCAGGCATAAAATTGAGTATCACCAGCACCAATACCAGAGATATAACCAAACTATTGGTTTCGCACGAAATAGATATTGCCTTAGTCGAAGGACCCGTCGAGGAACCGTGTGTTCTCAGCGAAGCTTGGCGCAAAGATGAAATGGTGCTTATTGCTTCACCAGAGCATGTCCTTGCAAATGCAGCAAAGCCAATCGACCCGGCTCTCGTAGCACAAGAAACGTTTATTGCGAGAGAGTTAGGATCCGGGTCACGTGAGGTGGTCGCCGCTGCCCTGGATACAATGCAGATCTGCCCGGTTCGCCAGCTTGAAGTCGGCAGCACGGAAGCGATCAAGCAACTCGTTGCGAGCGGTCTCGGTGTGGCGATTGTCTCGGTCGCTACAATCCGCGATCAAATGGCTAACGGTACACTGGTAATTATTCCGGTCCAGAACCTGCACGTTGAGCGGACTCTATGGCAGTTGAGTGTACATGGGCGCTTAGCTAATCCGGCGACAATTGCATTTAACAAACTCATACGTCTCTAACTTCACGTTTCGCCGCCAGCGCCGGTTATCAGAGCTGATTGGTCGTGTGATGCCCCGGCGGCAGGCCATATAGCCCCGCGCTATACGAACAACCCCACCGGTCGGGAAAACGATCGAATAAACGACGCGCCGCCTTATATGACTATAGCCCTATTTGTATACGATGAGACCGGTGATTTTTTGGATCAAGAATTGAAGCCTGCCGAGATGCGGACATGGTTCCGGCGCACGGTCTGGCTTGAGCATATCTGCCGGAATGCGGCCCTGTCGTGTGCTCGGCGAGGATCTCTCGCGAGCGGAACTTGTTCGTGCTTTGCCCGGCATTGGCTGGCAGGCGGTATTCACGGAGCGAAGGGGCTGGCGTCTTGATTTCCGGGAGCACGCGCTTGTAGATCTCAGGCCGATTAACGATGCCCTCTACCAATCCCGCCCATCACCTCGCGCGCCTTACAGATGCTGCCGCGACACTCAGCACGCCTGCGGAGGTCGCGGCGTGGAGTTCCGCGGTATCGGCCGAGATTGAACGCCTCCAAGCCAAGGGGATGCGGCTTCGCGAAGCTGCGCTCCGTTCGTCGAACCAACGCAGGATCGCCAAGGCCGATGGCTTCTGCGCTGCCGTGGAACCCGAGTTGAACCGTGCCGCTGTCGCCGTGCGCGCGGTCAATACAATGTTCTTCATCGACCCGCCGAGCACGGCGAGACATTAGTCACAGGGTCTCATACAGAGCGCATCCCGGCGAAGCGACCTTATGCTCGACAGCAACGCCGCGGCGGTTTTTCAGCTAAGACTTGGCAGTTCAGCAATGGTGCCCCACTTCAGAGCGCCCAGCACGGCGACTTTCACGGGCGACATCCACGAGGAAGCGCCCCCAGTCGACCGATCGTTTTTACAGAACGGAAGCATCGAGAGGTTCCGTTGGATCGAACCTTCAAGCTCGACGATGGTGGAGAACGCCAGAGTGGAGCCCCCCCTTGATCCAAGCCGCGTTTTTGTCCCCGGTCACCGAACAGGATCATCCGCATTGCCGCGGCAGTGCTACGGCGGCACAGGAGAAGACGAACGCGTGTCCGCAGGGTGGTGAGTGGTCCCCCGACCGAGACAGGGACACCCCGACACCCGGCCTGGAGCCGCGGCTGTTCCCGTACGTCTGGCGCCACTCGAAGCGCGACCAACTTGCCATCTGCATGGTCGTCCTGGCCTCGGTGCCATTCTACTTCGCTTCCCTCGACCTGCCCAAGCGCATCGTCAACGACGCGATCATCGGCAAGGCGTTCGCCCACGGCGAGGCGACCGCGCCGTTCCTGGATTTCGAGATCGCGTGGCCTGCCTCCCTCGGTGGCGGTCGGACCGAGCTTTTCAATGGCTTCCACGCCGATCGCCAGGGACTGTTGCTCTGGCTGTCCGGGCTGTTCCTCATCCTCGTCCTGATCAACGGTGCTTTCAAGTTCCGGATCAACCTGCAGAAGGGGGTTTTGGGTGAGCGCATGCTGCGACGCCTACGCTTCCAGCTGTTCTCCCTGATGTTGCGCTTTACCCCTGAAACCCAGCGCGAGGTGAAATCCTCCGAAACCGCGACCATCATCCGCGACGAGGTCGAGCCGATCGGCTCCTTCATCGGCGACGCGATCGTGGTGCCCGCCCAACTCGGCACGCACGCCGCGACTGCGCTGGCCTTCATTCTGATGCAGAACGTGTGGCTCGGACTGGCCGCCGGCGCGATAGCCGGCGTGCAGATAGCCGTCATTCCTCGGCTCAGGCACGCGATCTTACGCCTCAGTCGTCAGCGTCAGATCGACTCCCGCAACCTCGCCGGCCGTGTCGCGGAGGTGCTGGACGGACTCGATGCCGTGACGGTCAATAACAGCGTCCGCTGGGAGAGAGCTGAGATCAGCGGCCAGCTCCATGGGCTCTATGACCTGCGCCTACAGATCTATCGGCGCAAGTTCGCGATCAAGTACTTCAACAACCTGCTCGCGCAGGTGACACCGTTCCTATTCTATGCTGTCGGCGGCCTGCTCGCCCTGAAGGGCGAGCTCAGCATCGGCCAGCTGGTCGCGGTTTTGGCAGCCTACCGCGACTTGCCTCCACCGCTGAAGGGACTGATCGACTGGGACCAGCAGCGCCTGGACGTCGAGGTGAAGTACGAGGCGATCGCCGCACATTTTGGTGCACAGCGCCTGCGGCTGGCCGATGCGACTCGATCAGATCTGCCGCAGGACCAAATCCGCGCCGTGACGTCGGATGGACTCGTCCTGCGTGACCCGCAGGAGGGCCGGTCGGTGACGATCGCGGACCTGCACATCGCCCTGCCGGCGCAGGTCGGGCTTCACTCGCCCGGGACTAGCCTCGCGCACCAGTTCGCGCGCGCACTTGCCGGGTTGCAATCACCGGCGGCCGGGGCGCTCTCCATCGGCACCCTCAACCTTGTAACGGCCGGGCGTGCCGCACGAGCGCGGCGCATCGGCTACGCCGGTCGTGATCCAGTCCTGTTCCCCGGTACCATCCGTGACAACCTCGTCTATGGACTGCGCACGGCGCCACAGTCGCACCCTAAGGATGCTCAGCACCTGTCTGAGGCACACCGGACGGGCAACTCCCCAGACCCGGTGGACACACAGTGGGTCGACCTCGCCGCGCTCGGTGCGTCTGACGCCCGCGAGCTCGACCTGCGGATGCTGGATCTGCTTTCCCGACTCGGCATGGATGAGGATCTCTACCGGTTCGGTTTGACCGCGACCTCGCGCTGCGACGGCACGCCTTTGGGCGAACGCATGATCGCGGCGCGCCGGCACCTGCACCGCCGGCTCGTCGCCAGCGGCAAGGCTGATCTCGTCCTGCCGTTCGAGTCGGAGGAATACAATCCGCGTGCGACAATCGCGGAGAACCTGCTGTTTGGCGTGCCGACAGATCCAGCCCTCGTTGGCCGACGCCTCTCGTCGGAGCCGCGCTTCCGCGCTGTGCTGGCGGAACACAGCCTGCTCAATGACCTCGAATGTCTTGGTGTGGCGGTCGCCCGCACGCTCGTCGAGATCTCCCGCGGCCTTCCACCTGGACATGCCCTGTTTCGTTGCTTCCCAGTGATTGAGCAGGAGGCTCTACCCGAGGTCGAGCGGCGGCTCGCCGCGCTTGGAGATCGCGCGCTTCCGGACAGGACCGGCGACGACATCTTCCTCGCCCTGGCGCTGTCCTACGTCGAGCCGTCCCAGCGGCTCGGGCTGCTCGATCCGGCATTGTGCCGGCGGCTCGTCGGTGCGCGCGAACCGCTCCAGACGCAGCTGCGTTCGGAAGGCAAGCCTGATATCGAGCCGTTCGATCCGGATCGCATCAATATGCGCAGTTCGATGCTGGACAATCTCCTGTTCGGACGCATCGACACAACGCGGATGAACGCCGAGGCCGATATTCAGGAGCACGTCCGAGCCGCCGTGCGGCACTTCGGGCTTGAAGGCGACGTGCGGATCCGCGGGCTCGACTATGGCGTCGGAAACCGTGGCCGGCTCCTCACGGTGCGGCAGCAAGCGTCGATCGAGCTTGCCCGTGCCGTCCTGCGTCAGCCGGATCTCCTCGTTCTGGACGGCACGCTGCGGCACCTTGAGGACTGTGCAAGCGTGATCGAGGCGCTCACGTCGGGCCCGCTCGCGCCTGAAAGTCTTCTGGTCGTGACGGACACCGCCGAGGAAGCGGCTCTATTGCCGGTCCGCGTCACGGTGGAACGATCCGGTGCTGTGCACGTCGTGCAAGCCTCTCCTCCCGTGGTACTGGCCTGACGCGTGTGGCTGAAAGAGCGGGCCTTCGCGTCGCTTGGCGCGGCCAGGACAAGCAGGGTGGGCCATCGTGCGATGTCATCGGCGATGCCAGCCGAACTGCCGGGGCGGAGCGATATTGCAGCTGCCCCGCCCTTGTCCAGACTTTGCCACCGGTATCCAGGCGGAGAGACGGCGAACCTTAGTACTACTGTGTCACAAACTTTGGGTGTAGGGTTGGCGATTCAATCTCGTGATGGAGCGAGGCATGGATCGCTTGAACACCCCGCTAGCTGCCGACCAGCTGCGTTTTGCGGCCTATCTGGAGGCTTCGTCAGGCGTTCTGGGCCATGCTGATCGGATCGCACCGCTGAAGGCCTACTGTACGGGCCTCCTTCTGCCGGGTGCTCGTAAAGCATTGAGCCGATGGCGGCCCGGATCGCGCCGGCGCGTGTCCAGGCCACCCATCAGGCGCTGCATCACTTCGTGGCCAAGGGCGAATGGTCGGACAGCGCTTTGCTGGCTCAGGTACGCAGCGAGATTCTGCCTGTGATCAAGAGCCAGGGCCCGATCCAGGCCTGGATCGTCGATGATACAGGCTTTCCCAAGAAGGGCCGCCACTCGGTCGGGGTGGGACGGCAATACTGCGGTCAGATCGGCAAACAGGACAACTGCCAAGTTGCGGTGACGCTCTCGGTGGCCAACACTCAGGCCAGCCTGCCGGTGGCCTATCGCCTCTACCTGCCGGAAGCCTGGGTCCAGGATCCCGCGCGGCGCAGCAAGGCTGGCGTGCCCGAGGATATTTGTTTTCAGACCAAACCAGAGATCGCGCTGGATCAGATCCGAGCGGCCTTGGCCGATGGGGTGCCACCCGACCTCGTTCTGGCAGATGCCGGATACGGGATCGACACAGCCTTCCGCACGGCCCTGACGGCTTTGGGCTTGCGCTACAGTGTGGGCGTTCAGTCCTCGACGAGCCTGTGGGCCCCCGGAACGGCACCCCTGCCGCCCAAACCCTGGAGCGGACGCGGGCGCCCACCCACTCGGGTGCGACGCAGCCCTGAGCAAAAGCCCCTCTCGGCAGAAAAGCTGGCCCGGTCTCTGCCGGAGCCCGCCTGGCAGCATGTCACATGGCGCGCTGGCACAAACGGTCTTCTAGCATCACGCTTTGCGGCCGTGCGGGCCCGCCCGGCGCATCGGGATGAGCTGCGACACGAGCCCCGTCCCGAGGAGTGGTTCCTGATCGAGTGGCCGGAGGGCGAGGATGCGCCAACCAAGTACTGGCTCTCGACCCTGCCGCCAGAGACGCCCCTGGCCGAGTTGGTCAGTCAGACGAAGCTACGCTGGCGCATCGAGCGGGACTACCAGGAACTCAAACAGGAGATTGGGCTTGGCCACTACGAGGGGCGAAGCTGGCGCGGCTTCCATCATCACGCCAGCTTGTGCATCGCGGCCTACGGGTTCCTGGTCTCCGAGCGAGGCCGCTTTCCCCCCTCAGGACCCGACATCATCGGGCGGAAGGCGCTTGCGCTACCCGCCGGTTATAGACCCCGCGGTGCTCCCAATCCGGCCGGAGCGACACGTGCCTAACTCCATCACCACCTTGCGCCTGACGCTGGCACGGGCACTCACTCGAACCCTGGAACGATGTCCCTGCTGCCAAAAGAAATTTGTGACACAGTAGTATTAGAGGTCAAAGGCCCGGTCACGTTTTGACGTCTGGGTGGCTAGGTGCGCGCGAGAAGTTTGCGTAGCGTACGCGCGTCGATACCCAGTACACGCGCTGTCGCGCAGATGTCGTCGGTCATGATGCGCAGGATTTCCTGAGCGTGGCGTCGAGTGACAGCTTCCAGCGAGCTGTCCGCCGCACCGCTGAGCCTACATTCGTCCGATAGTTTGCGCAAGATCGCATCAATCTCGGCGGTTTCTGCCGGCCGAGCCAGGAAATCGGTCGCGCCCATGCGTAAGGCGGTAACCGCGCCTTGGAAGGTGGCACAGCACGATAGGACGACGATGCGGGCAGCGGGATCTGCTGTGATGAGCCTCGGGATCAGGCTGACTCCGCTGCCGTCCGACAGCTTGTAATCGAGGATGGCGAAGTGAGGTTGTTCAGCCGTGATGATCGCGAATGCCTCACCGAGAGATGAGGCCGCCCAGACGTGGTAGTCCAGCTGGGCCAACTCCCGCCCTCGTTGCTCTCGGCTGACCGGATCCGCGTCAGCGAGCAGGAGGCATCCGGGCCGCTCATGCGCCGCCATCGGGCAGGGCGGTGTTCGTCCCACCCGATCCACCAAACCTTTATCCCGACGCACCCAGTTCAATCCTCCAGCTTGAGCCCTGCCAGCGGCTACGTCTTGCAAGCGACATTGCCCGTCCAGAAGGTGATGGATCGAAGGCAAATTGACCTAGGTGTTTGTCATTTCTCGCCGTAAATGCGCGTCTCAGATGCGACTATAACTCGAAATGCCTATTAATTATCGAATAGTATGTCGGCGACATCTTAAAATATCCGGAGTTGACCTGAACAGCGGCCACCCGGTGACAGGTTAGGCTTTGCCGCGCTTCCCAATCCTCGATCGTCAGATTGAGTGAACCCGGCCAGCTCTCCGAAGGTACATTCAGCACGAGGAGGCGGTCCGCGACCGTATAGAGGTCATGACGCAGCTCCTCCAGTTGCGCATAGGTCGGCTTGGGTGTCGCCGTGATCGCGCAGCCCTTCGTCAATCGTGCTGCCCATTCGGCAGCTTGATCGTTCGCCTGAGTTCCAGTCATGATCAGGGCCTGTTCTGTGTGGCTTCGCCATCATACCGCCCCGAAAGAAAAGCGGCATGATGCGGGCGCCCCAAGCGCAATGCCGGTAAAGAAGCGCCGGTCGCGGGCGTCCAGAAGGTGCGCACGTGGGTGTTGATCAGGTCGGTGCGAACCAGGGCTTCGAATTAAGCCCGGTCGAACATCCGCTCTCCTACCCCCGGAACTAGGCCGCCGCGGCAGTAACCGCTACCCACAGCGTCAGTCCAGGCGGATAGCCGTTGACCCGGGCAATCAAACTGGGACCGCGGTTTGTCATAGGAGCCTCATGGTTCAGACAAGGATCTCACCCGGAAGTAGTTCGATCCAATGCATTTTTATGCTAGTTCTGATCTGGAAATTCGATCATATCCAGGCTGCTCGGTTCAGCGATGTGACCTTCGGTTACGCCAGGCCGAACGTCTCAGTGCTCAAGCCGAGGACCCGAGCCTGGATCCCACCCAAGGTGGCTACATGACCCTCGACCAACTCCGGATTTTCGTGGCGGTCGCCGAACGCGAGCACGTCACGCGTGCCGCTGAAGCGCTCAATCTCGTTCAATCCGCCGTCAGCTCGGCTGTCAGCGCCATCGAGGGGCGGCACGCCGTCAAGCTCTTCCACCGGGTTGGGCGCGGCATCGAGCTCACCGAAGCGGGCCGCATCTTCCTCGGAGAAGCGCGGGCCGTGCTTGCCCGCGCAGCGCGTGCCGAGCTGGTGCTGGCTGAACTCAGCGGCCTACGCCGCGGCACGCTGAGCATCCAGGCCAGCCAGACGATCGCGAGTGACTGGCTGCCCCGCTACCTGGTCGCCTTTCGCCGTGCCTATCCGGAGATCACCCTCAATCTGACGGTCGGCAACACCGCTCAGGCCGCGGCCGCTGTGCGCGAGGGTGGGGCCGAATTGGGCTTCGTCGAGGGCGCGCTCGACGATCCGGCGCTGGCCAGCACGACGGTAGCCGAGGATCAGCTCATGCTCCTCGTCGCCCCTGACCACCCCTGGGTAGGGCGCAGTGAGCTGTCGCTGGACGAGCTTGCGGAGGGCAGCTGGGTGTTGCGCGAGCCGGGCTCTGGCACGCGCTCGGCCTTCGAGGAGACCCTGGCCCAGCGCGGGTTCGCGCCGACACGTCTGACGGTGATGCTTGAGCTGCCTTCGAACGAGGCGGTGCGGTCCGCGGTCGAGGCGGGCGGCGGAGCAACCGTGCTCTCGGCCTCGGTGGCTGCGGCAAGCCTCAAGGCCGAGACGCTTTGTCATGTGCCTTTCGACTTGCCGAAGCGGGCGTACCGGATGCTGCGTCACAAGGAGCGCTACCGCAGCCGGGCCGCCGACGCGCTCCTCGACTTGATCAAGACCGCTCCTGCGAGGACAGCCTGACTGCTAAGGCTGCGGTCTCATGCTGGCGAGGTAATCGACGATGGCGGGCACGTCCGTATCGTCGATCGGTGCCTTGTAGATGTGGATCATCTTGTTGACCGTCGCACTCCATTCAGTCCTGGAGCGCTTGGGTTGGGTCAGCACCATCCCGGCCGAGTGGCAGGCCAGACAGTTGTTGTTGATTGCCTCGGCCTCGTGGCCGCCCGGGAAGGTCCGGTCGCTCTGCGGCAGCTCGACCGAGACAGACTTGAACCGCATCGCCTCGCTAGCCAAGGCGGCTCCTCCGGCAAGCGGGACGGCGAACAGCGCGGCGAGCGCGAGGCGGGGCAGGATCATCGTGGGCATGCTCTGCTCCTCGCCTCAGGATGCCACGACGGGCGTGGTCTCGGCCACGCTGCGCATGAAGCCATTCGGGTTCCAGGTCGGCTCCAGCGGCTGAGCCACGCCCTTCGTGTTGGTGCAGCGGACCTTCAGTTCGTGCCGGCCAGCGACCAGGGCAGGAAGGCTCGCCTCGAAGCGACGGAAGCTGTAGGTGCCCTCGTCTTTGCCGAGAGCAGCGGCAAGCCAGCTCTGCCCGCCATCAGGGGAGACCTCGACGGTCCTCACCCCACAATCGCCCCCAAAAGCGATGCCCCGCAGATTGAGCGGAGCCCCGGTCCTCACCGAGGCGTCAGCCATGACGTTGGTCAGCAGGGAGCGCGGCACCATCCGGTTGATCGGCACGGTGGCGTAGCCGGTCTCCCCGGGTCGGACATTCGCGCCAGGAGTGGCGGGGATGCGGTAGGCGGTTTTCGTCCAGAACTGCTCGTCAGCATGATCGAGTACCTCGATGTCGGACAGCATCTTGACCCAGTAGGTCGAGTACCAGCCCGGCACCACGAGCCGGAGCGGGAAGCCGTTGAGCAGTGGCAGCTGCTCGCCGTTCATCGCGTAGGCAATCATCACCTCGCCATCGCGGGCGTGATCGAGATCCAGCGACTTCTTGAAGTCGGGCGCGTCGGCGACCACAGGCTCGTCGAGGCCATTGAAACGCACCTGCACGGCGCCAGCCTTCACGCCGGCCCGGTCGAGCACGTCCTTGAGCCGCACGCCGGTCCAGAGCGCGTTACCCATGGCGCCGTTAGCCCATTGTGCGCCGGAGACACGCGGCTCGAACAGACCGCGCGAGTTGCCCGAGCATTGGTTGACCGCGGCGATCTCGAACTGCGGCAGGCGGACGATGTCGTCGAGCGAGAGGGAGAGTTCCTTCTCGACATGGCCGTGGATCTTGAGGCGGAAGCTCGGGGCATCGACTTCGGTGGGGATCGAGGCCCAGTGCCAACGCACGTAGAAGCGGTCGTTGGGGGTGAACACACCCTGGTCGAACACCTCGAACGGCGTCTCCAACAAGGGCGGGCGGGTGCGCTGCAGGATCATCGACCCCTTGCCGGGGAAGGCGGTCGTGAGGTCGCGCGCGTCGGGGCCGCCGGGCAGCGGTAGCTTGACCGAGCCAGCGGCCCAGGCAGGCGCGGCGGCACCGAGGCTGCCGAAGCCGAGACCGGCGAGGACTGCACGACGTGACAGGGCGCGGTGGTTCAAGGGTGTTCTCCGCCTTGCGGGCGCGGCGCACTGAGCACCCGCACCACGATATGCGAGGGATATCTTCTCCACTGTGGGCCGTCCAATAGAATGACCTGCTCGTTTCGATCGATTTTGCAGATCAGTGTTTCTCGTCGGCCGTGGAGCATGTACGGGCCGGCGCCGGGCACAGTGTGTTCCCCTTCAACGCTCCGCTGAGGGTCTGCTGCGTCGCCATCGGCAGGCTGCTTCAGGCTGGCGGCGTCAGAGTCGACGGCCCTTGCGTCAGGCCGAGTTCGAGCTGCGGGTTCGACTGGCGCGGTCGGCGCGGAGGCTGTGGCATGGCAATCTCCCGAGGACTCGGGCGATGCTAGCGTTGCTCGGCGCGGGACATGGCCTTTGCCCGCCGCAGCGAGCAGGACGCACAAGCTCATCAGCGCGGACAAGGCCGCGACCGGCTGCGGCGTCGCCCGCATCGCCCCGCACGCGACGGGATCGAGCATCCAGACCGGGATCTCCTGCAGGCGTGCGGCTGGCGCGTCCACGAGTGTGCAGCGCGCGGCCGTACCTGCTGCGCGCCCGATCACCTCGTGAAGGCGAACCGCACGCCCGGCTCACGGATGCCATCCGTAGACGACGACACCGTCGTCGCCAGCGCCGGTACTATGGGTCTTGTGCTGAGAGGTTGTACAACGAAGACCGACCTCATACGGCCCTGGGCGGCTTGACGCCCCGAGCCTTCGCCAACCAAGCTGTCACGGTCCGAGAACTTGCATAGGCCGTGGACCACAAACCGGGTCAACTCCAACAGCCCGAGAACTTGCATAGGTCGTGGACCACAAACCGAGTCAGGGTCACGGACACGGCGCTGTGTCAAAGGCTTCTGGTCGTGAGATGCACCGGCCTGACGGATAGGTCATGGTGCGGCTCAGCCCGCCTAACGCCCCAAGTACGGCGCCACCACCAAAGGCGGCAGGCGGGTTGAGCCGAAACCGATCAAGCATCGTGTCTATAAAACGATCGGAATGATCGTAACGTTCTGTTGGATCGGCGCCCTTCGATCCGCAATGGTGGGCTACCGCACCGGAGCCAACCACGATGCAGATCAAGCCTTTAACCGCGCGCCGCATGTCGACCGGAGCCATGCACCGCGTTCTGCCGGGCCTTGGCCTCTGTCTCGCGGTCACTGCCGTCGCAGTCGGCCTGGAGGCAACCGAGGAGCACTTGTTCGGCCGCGCCTGGCTGGAAGCGCTGGTGCTCGCCATCGTGCTCGGCACGGCCGTCCGCACTGCCTGGAACCCGGGGCCGCGCTTCTTTCCCGGCATTGCCTTCGGCGCCAAGACCGTGCTGGAGGTTGCCGTCGTCCTGCTCGGCGCCTCGCTCAGCGTCACTACCCTGCTCGCCGCCGGCCCCAGCCTGCTCGTCGGCATCGCCGCCGTGGTGACGCTCGCCATCGCCGCGAGCTACGGTATCGGTCGCGCGCTAGGGCTACACCCCAGGCTCGCCATCCTGGTGGCCTGCGGCAACTCGATCTGCGGCAACTCGGCCATCGCCGCGACCGCCCCAGTGATTGGCGCCGAGGCTGAGGATGTCGCCTCCTCCATTGCCTTCACCGCCGTGCTTGGCGTCCTCGTCGTCCTCGGCCTGCCGCTGCTCGTCCCGCTGCTTGGCCTGTCGCCGATGCAGTACGGCGTGCTTGCCGGGTTGACCGTCTACGCTGTGCCGCAGGTGCTGGCCGCCACCGCGCCGGTGGCCGTGTTGAGCGTGCAGGTCGGCACTCTGGTCAAGCTGGTGCGCGTGCTGATGCTCGGTCCGGTGGTGCTGGCGCTCTCGCTTGGCGCGAGCCGGTTGCGCGAGGAGACCGACGTGGCGGCCCCGCACGTCACCGCCGGCGAGCGGCCGAGGCCCGGGCGCGTGGCGCTGCACCGGCTGGTGCCGTGGTTCATCCTGGCGTTCCTCGCCATGGCCGGCCTGCGCTCGGCCGGGCTGATCCCGCAGGCCGCGCTGCCCCCGATCGCGGCGACCGCCAACCTGCTCACCATCGTCTCGATGGCAGCGCTCGGCCTTGGCGTGGACGTGCGCAGCGTGGCGGGAGCTGGGGCGCGGGTGACGCTGGCGGTGGTCGCCTCGCTCGCCGCACTCACCGGCGTCAGCCTCGCACTCATCCGCCTGCTCGGCATCGCCTGAGCGGTGCCCTGACGTCGATACCGCTCCAATGCGGACGGTCCAGCCGTCCGCTCAACGAGTAAAGTCTCATGCTCTTGATCGATGCCGTGCTGCTCTTGACCTGACCGGTATTTTGGACCGAGCCGATTGAGAGGCTACTGCATGGTGGCGGCCATGGGTAGCCGGAAGGCCAGGTCCGGGAAGGTGACAGGCGCGGGCGGCCGATAGCCCAAGGACGAATGCGGTCGAACGCGGTTGTAGTTATTCTGCCACATACCGATCACGGTCTGTGCCTCCTTGAGTGAGTAGAAGATCTCTTGGCGTAGGCACTCGTCCTTAAGCTTGCCGTTGAAGCTCTCGCAGTAGCCATTCTGCCACGGCGATCCTGGTGCGATGTACTGGATCTGCGGGCCGGTTTTGGCGACCCATTTCCGCAAAGCCTTCGCGATCATCTCCGGGCCGTTGTCGCAGCGGATGTTCTCCGGGATGCCATGCAGGCACATCGCATCGGCCAGCGCCTCGATCACACCCAGACTGTTGATGCGCCTCGCGACCTTTAGCGCTAGGCAGGCGCGACTGTGCTCGTCGATCAGCGTCAGGATACGCAGGCTTCGCCCGTCATGGGTCTGGCCCTGCACAAAGTCGAAGCTCCAGACGTGATTGCGATGGAGAGGCCGCAGCCGTACGCAGGAGCCATCGTTCAACCACAGCCGGCTTCGCGGCCGATGCTTCTGCGGGACCTTGAGCCCCTCACGACGCCAGATCCGCTGAACCCGGTCCTTGCCCACCTGCCAGCCCGCTGCCTGCAGCAGCGCGGTGACGCGGCGGTAGCCGTAGCGTCCGTACTGGACGCCAAGGCGATGATGGCGCGGGTCAGCGCATCCTCGTCAGCCGGTACCGTGGGCACGTAGCGTTGCGTACCCCGGTGCTGGCCGACGATCCGCCAGGCGTGGCGCTCCGAGAGGCCGTACTTCTCCTGGATCGCGTCGACTGCCTGCCGGCGTCGCTCCGGGGCTATAAGTTTTGCTGACGCTGCCCTTCGGGTCCCGCTGCGACGTCCGCCAACACCTGCTTCTCCAGGGACAAGTCAGCCACAAGCCGGCGCAATCGAGCGTTCTCACGCTCCAGATCCTTCATCCGACGGGCTTGGTCGATCTGCAGGCCGCCGTACTCCTTGCGCCAGCGATAGTAGCTTTGCTCGGAGATCTCCGCCTCCCGGCACGCTATCGCCAAACTTTTACCCTGCGCGGTCTGTACCTCAATCTGGCGCAGCTTCAGCACCACCTGCTCCGCACCCGTCTTCTAACCTCGCTTCATGTCCAGCTCCTTCAGTCCTGGCTGATCCTCTCAATCAGCCCGGTCCAAAGCCAGCCGGTCAGGTCACCGGGACAAAGGAAATCTCCCGCCAAAACGTTCTTAAAGAACGATTGCAATGATCTAAACGTTCTATTGGAAAGAATTATATCGGGCCGCCATCTTAGAAACCGCCGCAGATCGCGGAAGAAGATTGACGCCATGTCGGAGCAAGTCATCATCGAAACCGCAGAGCAAGCCCGTGAGGGAGAGACCAGCGGGCGCATGCGCTGGGTCCTCCTGTGGGGACTGCTGCTGTCCATGGCCGCACTGGCGGTCGCCGGCCTCGCGATCATCGGCTGACCGACTGGATCGGCGACCCGACCCATCACTGAGCGGAGATACTGTCATGACTGTCGAAACTGGACGGCGCGGCGTGCTGCAGATCATAGGCCTCGGCCTCGGCCTCGCGACCAGCGCGACCGTCGGCTCGGCCTTGACTTCGGCCACGGCTCGGGCCGCGGGGACTGACAAGGCTCCCCTCATCGAGGCGGGGGCGGGCGACCTGCGCGCGCTTATGGAGCGCCTCGCCAAGGCGCCGCGGCGGCGCGACTTCAAGACCGTGCCGATGATCCTCACGAAGCCCGAGGAGTGGGACCATGAGGCGCTCACGGAGGTGATGGCCTACCGACCCAAGCCCAAGCAGGTCTGGGACAACACCGACATCGCCAGCCCCTGGCTCAACCTGATGCGCAACGCCCTGAACGCGCAGATCTGGTCGTTCCGCCATCCGGACTTCCTCGCAGTCTCGGCCACCCACGGCACCGCCCATCTCGCGCTCTACGACCAGGAGACCTGGGAAAAGTACAAGCTCGCCGACCTCGCCGGTCCGAAGTTCAAGTCGAACACGCTCATCGTCGAGGGCAAGGCGGCCTCGGCCGACCCGAAGAACTTCGAGGATCCGGCGGGCGTGTTCTCGCCCGAGGACAACGCGATCCCGGTGCTGATGCGGCGCGGCGCGGTGTTCACCTCCTGCCACAACGCGATCTGGGAGGAGGCCGGCGGCCTGATCGCCAAGGGCGTCAACCCGGACAAGCTCAGCCACGAGGCGCTCGCGGCCGAGCTGACCAACCACCTCATCCCCGGCGTGATCCTCACGCCCGGTGCCGTCGGTACGCTGCCCGAGCTGCAGCAGGCCGGCTTCCACTACGCGAAGTGAGGAGAGCCCGATGCACCATTTCCGCAACGCCCTGCTCGCCGGCTGCGCCTTCGCACTGGCCCTGTCCTCCGCCGCGCGGGCCGAGGACGCGAAGGGGCCGCCCGGCCCGTTCCCGCCCTGGCAGCACGGCGACAACAACGACGCCACGCCCCGCGGTCTGCCGTTCACCGTGCCCGAGGTCGACGTGCTCGCCGACTTCCACGGCAGCCTCGACGACCCGAAGCTCGTGCTGTTCGTGGGCGGCAACTACTTTTTCGCGATGGCGCCGCTGGTGAAGGCGTTTGAGGCGAGCCACCCGGAGTACAAGGGCCGGATCTTTTGGGAGACGATCCCGCCGGGCCTGCTCGTCAAGCAGATGGAGGCCGGCGGCACGGTCACCGTGGGCAACATGACCTTCACGGTCAAGCCCGACGCCTATTTCGCTGGGCTCAAGAAGGTCGAAGCGCTGATCCACGAGGACAAGCTCGTCGGGCCGGCAGTGCCCTACGTGACCAACACGCTGACCATCATGGTGCCCAAGGGCAACCCGGCGGGCGTGAAGGGTCTGGCTGACCTCGGCAAGCCGGGCATCCGGCTCGCGATGCCCAACCCCGAGTTCGAGGGCATCGCGCGGCAGATCAAGATGTCGCTGGCCAAGGCGGGCGGGAAGGATCTGGAGACAGCGGTCTACGACACGAAGGTCAAGGACGGCTCGACGATCCTCACGCATATCCACCATCGCCAGACGCCGCTGTTCCTGATGCAGGGCCGCGCACAGGCCGGCGTGACGTGGCAGTCCGAGGCGCTGTTCCAGCAGCAGGTCGGCAACCCCATTGGCCACGTCGACATCCCGGACGCGGACAACGCCACCGCCGTCTACGCCGGCGCCGAAGTGAAGGGAGCGGCCCATCCCGAAGCGGCCAAGGCGTGGCTCGCCTTCATCCAGTCTCCCGACGCTCTGCAGATCTTCGAGCGCTACGGCTTCAAGCCGTACCGCGGCGGTTGAGGAGGCGGCGATGGGAGGCAGGATCATGACCCTGCACCAGTTTCGTGTCTTCGTGGCGGTGGCCGAGCGGCAGCACCTGACGCAGGCCGCGGCGGCGCTGCACGCGGCACCCTCCGCCGTCAGCGCCTCGATTGCCGCGTTGGAGATCGAGTACGGGCTGTCGCTGTTCGATCGGGTCGGGCGCGGCCTGCGCCTGACGCCTCACGGCACGGTGATGCTGGAGGAAGCGCGCGGGGTGCTGGCGCGGGCCGATGCCGCCCGGGCGCGCCTCGCGAGGCTGCGGACCAAGCCGAGCACGAGGGACGTTGCGCGGTGAGGCATGCAAGGCGTCTGAGTCGGCCAGCCGTCGCATCCGCCCGCCTCTGCGATCGGAGACATTCTTTCGGATCATACGAATGGACCGAAGCGCGATGAGAGCTTACATATCCGTGTTGGTAAACAGCTCCAAGACATCGGCATTGCGTGGCACCCGGGGCGTCGAAGGCGCGAACGGCTCGACGTCGTGCACGGGCACTGCGCTGATGGTGACGCTCGCGCTCCTCGCTCCGGTGCCCGTCCTGGCTAAGGACGATCCTGCCGTCGGCGCCGCCATCGCGCTGCAGCCCGGTCCTTCCGGCCGGCCGGCCTGCGCCGCCTGCCACGGCGCTGATGGCGCCGGGCAGCCGGACGTGGGCATCCCGCGCCTGGCCGGGCTCCACGCCTCCTATATGGCCGACCAGCTCGGCCACTTCGCCACGGGGGTGCGCGCCAACGCGATCATGGCCCCCTACGCCGCATCGCTCTCGGCCGACGAGCGCCGGGCTGTCGCGGACTACTTCGCCAACCTGCCGCTCACGGCGCCGGTTGATCCGATCCCCGAGCCGGCCGCCCGGCTCAAGCGGGGGGAGACGCTGTTCCAGCGCGGGGACGCGCGCGTCGGCCTGATCGCCTGCACCCAGTGCCACGGCCCGAACGGGGTAGGCGTCGGCAACTTCACGCCGCGGCTCGCCGGCCAGTCCGGCCCCTACATCGCCGAGCAGCTCCACAACTGGCACGCGGGCGACGTCCGCGACCCGCGCGGCGCCTACATGCGGGCGATCGCCGCGCGCCTGCCTCCGACCGACATCGAGGCGGTGGCCGCCTACGCGGCCGGCCTCAAGGCAAGCGAGACCATTGGCAAGACGGTGGGAGGGAAGCCGTGAAATTCATGCAAGCGACTGCGACCGCCTGTGCCATGTCGGCCCTAGCTGTGGTGGGTCTCGCCGGCACAACGGCGTGGTTCCCGCACGCGGCCGGGGCGGCCGGGGCGGCCGAGACGCCGGCACCCTTCACGCCGCCGGCCGAGGACGCGATCCCGGCCGGCAAGTTCGGCGACGAGGTCCGCCTCGGCGAGAAAATCTTCCGCGAGCCGGGAGAACACGCAGCGGCCTACGTCGGCAACGACCTGCGCTGCTCGAACTGCCATCTCGACGCCGGGCGGCTAGCAGGCTCGGCGCCGATGTGGGCGGCCTACGTGTCCTACCCGGCCTACCGCTCGAAGAACGGCCACGTAAACTCCTTCCAGGAGCGCCTGCAGGGTTGTTTCCGCTACAGCATGAACGGCAAGGTGCCCCCGCTCGGCGACCCGGTGCTCGTTGCCCTGGAGAGCTACTCCTTCTTCCTGGCAAAGGGTCTCGCGACCGGCGAGAAGCCCCAGGGCCGCGGCTTCCCGGCGCTGCCGAAGCCCGCTCTGGCGCCGGACTACGTCCGCGGCGCGCAGGTCTACGCGGAGAACTGCGCCGCCTGCCACGGCGGCGACGGCCTCGGCCAGTCGGCCGACGGCAAGGTCGTGTTCCCGGCGCTCTGGGGTCCGCGCTCGTTCAACTGGGGCGCGGGCATGGGCTCGATCAAGAACGCGGCCGAGTTCATCCACGCCAACATGCCGCTCGGCATGGGCGGGACGCTGACGCCGCAGCAATCCTGGGACGTGGCGACCTACGTCGACAGCCAGGTCCGCCCGCAGGACCCGCGCTTCACCGGCGACGTGGCCGAGACGCGCGCCAAGTTCCACGACAACCCGAACTCGATGTACGGCCGCACGGTCGACGGCGCAGTGCTCGGCGATCCGAAGCTGACGCCCCCGGCCGGCACGGTCCCGGACGCGAAGGCGGGGCCGAAGCGATGAGCGGGGACGCGGCCCCCCCGCCGCTCGCGGACGCGTCCGCCCCGACCGAACCCGTGCGGCCGGTAGGCACCTGGGCGGTGGCGGCCTTCCTGGTCGCCTCGATCGTCGTCGTCTGGTGCCTCGCGGCGCTGGTCTTCCACACTCGAAGCTGAGGACCGGCGATGAGCGAGACCGGCGCGTCGTCCGCCTTCGAGGACGCCTTCCACAAGTCCGCCGAGCGGCACGAGCGCGTCTGGGTGTTCGTTGCCGTCGCGATGCTGACCCTGCTGCTCGCCGGCACGATGTTCATCGTCGTCTACGCCTACGGCATCGTGGTGCGCACCGACGGCTTCCGCCGCGATCCGGCGGCGGTCGAGGCACCGGAGGGCAGCGTCGTGAAGACCGGCCCGAACGCCTACACCGTCACCGTGGTCGCGCGCCTGTGGCGCTGGAGCCCGAGCCCGCTCCGCATCCCCAAGGGTGCGACCGTCACCTTCCGCGTGACCAGCGCCGACGTGCTGCACGGCTTCGCCATCCAGGGCACCACCGTCAACGTCACGGCAGTGCCGGGAATCACCGGCAGCGTCACCTACACTTTCAACCGCCCCGGTACCTTCAACATCGTCTGCAACGAGTATTGCGGACTGGAGCACCAGGGCATGCTCGGGCGCATCGTCGTCGCGGGAGATCCGGCATGAGCGCCACCGCTATCCCCGGCGCGCTGCTCGCGTCCGTCGCCGCGCCCGCCGACGTTCTGGCACCGCAGCGGCGCACGATGCTGGCCTTCCTGGTCTGGGGGTTCTCGGCCCTGATGATCGGGGCGATGATCGGCCCGCTCCAGGCGCTCAACTACGGCGGCGTCAACGCCTACCCGGCCCTCGCGCCGATCCTGAAGAGCTACTACCAGGGCCTGACCATCCACGGCGTGCTCAACGCCTATATCTTCACGTTCTTCGTGACTTGCGGCCTGCTGGTCTACCTGCCGGCGCGCGAGCTCGGGCTTGCGCCGAACATGGCCCTGTGGCGCGGCTGCTTCGGAGCGATGGCGCTCGGCACGCTGATGCTGCTGGTCGCCATGTTCGACAACTCGTCGAGCGTGCTGTGGACGTTCTACCCGCCGCTGAAAGGTAGCGCCTGGTTCTACCTCGGCATGACGCTGGTCGTCCTCGGCAGCCTGATGCCTTTGCCGATCCTCCTCGACCTGCGCGCCCGCTGGAAGGCGCGCCGGCCTGGGGAGGTCACGCCGCTCGTCACCTACATGAGCCTGACGACTATGCTGATGTGGGCGCTGGCCGGGGGCGGCGCGCTGATTGAACTCATCGTCCAGCTTAACCCGTGGGCGTTGGGGCTGACCGACACGATCGACCCGATCGTCGCCCGCACGCTCTTCTGGTGGACCGGACACCCAATCGTCTACTTCTGGCTGATGCCGGCCTACGTGAGTTGGTACGGGCTGCTCTCGAAGCAGATCGGCGGCAAGCTCGTGTCCGACCCGATGGCGCGGCTAACCTTCGCGCTGCTGCTCGTGTTCTCCCTGCCGGTCGGCAGTCACCACCAGTTCACCGATCCCGGCTTCTCGCCGGTCTGGCGCGGCATCCTGACCGCGCTCACCCTGTCGGTGGCGCTGCCGAGCCTGGTCACCGCCTTCACCATCGGGCTGAGCCTCGAATACGCCGGGCGGCTGCGCGGCGGCCTGGGCTGGCTCGGCTGGTTCACCGCCCTACCGTGGCGCGACCCCAGCGTCGCCGCGCAGGTGCTTGCCATGCTCACCTTCATCTTCGGCGGCGCCGGCGGCATCGTGAACGGGAGTTGGGAGCTCAACAACATCGTCCACAACACCACCTGGGTGCCGGGCCACTTCCACATCACGGTCGGGACCGCCTCGGCGCTGACCTTCATGGGCGTGACGTTCTGGATGTTGCCGCACCTCACCGGCCGTGCGCTCCTCAGCCGGAGACTGGCGCTCGCGGCCGCGTGGCTGTGGTTTGCCGGGATGTCGATATTCGCCCTCGGCATGCACTGGGCGGGCCTCCATGGCGTGCCGCGCCGGGCCTGGATCTCCATGCTGCCGCGCTCGGTCTACGAACGGGTCTACGGTGACGCCTACTTCGCTCTATTCCTCGTGGCGATCGGCGGTTGCATCCTGTGGCTCGCCACAATCGCCTTCTACACGGTCTTCCTCGGCAGCCTCGGTACGCGCCGCCTCGACCGGCGCCCGGCGATCCCCTTCGCTCAGGCCTTCGGTGGCCGCGAGAGCTACGCCCTCGACGGCGGCGAGCCGGTCGGTATCGTCGCCAATCAGGAAGTCTCGAAGCTCGCCCGCGCCCTGGAACACCTCGGGCTCATCACAGCATTTACGGCGTTCGCCACCGCCGCGGCCTACGTGCCGATTTTTTGGCCATTCCTCCGGAACGTCACCGCCGCCCGCGGCTGGGTCGTCTGGTGAGAGGTGTCGGCATCACGCGACGGGCGGTCCTGAGCGCGCTGCCGCCTGTTGCGCTTATCACCCTGTCGCCCGTCGCGCTGCAGTGGGGACGCTCCGGCGGCGCGCTCATCGGTACGCCGGTCCCCTCCGGTCCGACGCCGCCGCTCGCCTTATCGAAGACCGATGGCCGGCCATTCGACCTCGCCGCCGAGCACGGTCGCCTGGTTCTGGTCTATTTCGGCTACACGCGCTGCCCGGACGTGTGCCCGACGACGCTGGCCGACTTGGCGTCCGCGCTCGCCCATCTTAGCTCCGAAGAGGCCACCAGGGTGCGTGTGGCCTTCGTCAGCCTCGACCCCACGGCGGATCCAGCCCCGGCATTGCAGGGCTACCTTGGCAGCTTCGGTCCCAGCCCGCCCTTCGTCGGCTTGACCGGCTCGCCCGCGGCGGTCGCGCGGGCTGCCGCCGCATGGGACGTCACGTGGCGGAAAGCGGAAGGTGGCTTCTTCGACCACAGCTCATTCGTGACGGCGGTCGATCCGGGCGGAATTCGCCGCCTCCGCTACGGATACGCGCAAACCCAGGATCCGGTCGCGCTCGCTCACGATCTCAGCGTCCTTCTGCACGATGCCTGAGCGAGCGCTTCCTTCCCTCCGCCGCGCGGCCGGTGCCACGGGCATCGCTGTGACGGTGGTAGCCAGCCTCGGTCTACGCGACCCGCTTGCCTCGATGGCGAGCTACACCGCCGCTCTGATGGCGCTCAACCAGATCGCTCCCCCCCTCCTTCTCCTCGCCCTCGACCGCCCGGGACCGCGCGCGGCGAGATTCCTCGCCGCGACGCTGGATCCGATCCTGGCGTTCACGGCCTTCTGCACCCTGAGCGTCGCGGTCAGCCTGCCCGGCATCTTCGAACCCACGCTGGCCAACGCGCTGTACGCGGCCCCGCTCGGGCTGCTCGAACTCGGGACCGGTCTCATGATGTGGGCGCAGGCGATGCCGGCGACGCGTCAGGTCCGCTCGGCCTGGCGGGTGGCGCTGCTCCTCTGGGTCGCGAGCGTCCCGATGACCGCGGTCGCCGTCGTGTGGATGCTCAGCCCCGACGTCCTCTACACGCCCTATCTCGACGTCATCTGCCGCTGGGACGTGCCACCGCTCGTCGACCAGAAGTGGTCGGGGTTCGCCATGTTCTTGGCCGGCATTCCGATGCAACTCGCTGCCGTCTGGCTGCTGCTAGGTCTGTCTAGAGCGCGCCGCGATGCCATCTGAGCAAGTCTGGGAGCTGAGCTTGACCATCTTTCGCCCACTGATCGCAATATCAATTTATACGTTCGTGAAGCGTTTGATTTTCATGCTATATAATTGCTTTGTTTGTCATAATGTCCAGCTGTGTAGGGCGGAGTAAATCTAGCCCACTTGAGCTTCGCCTAGCCCGCTGAGCCCATTGGCGAAACGATTTGCCAGGCAATCAGTTGCGCCTGTGCGCCTGTGCGCCAGTCGCGCGCCAGCGTCCGCGCCCGACGCTTCAAGGGCGGTTTGGTGGCCTGGAATGTACGCCTCCGGTGAGGCTTACAGTTACCCACATCGTCGGTCTGAGGTTTGCCTCGCCTGAACCGGCCGTGATTCTGTCCGTGACGCCGAATCACGGAGGCGTTGCGGATGAGCGGTGGTGTATTGGCCGGCGACGCCGGCTGGCAGGACGCTGAGATCGCCTGCGCGAGCTTGCCCGATCAGCGCCTGGCACGTCGCCTTCGCAGGCTCCTGGATCAGCTGTCCTGGGGCTGTCGCAAAGATTTTTGCCGCAGAAAATTCTGCTTTCAGCGGGGGGGTACCTCTATCCGCTGAGGCGGTTCCGACCCCATCAAACGGCTTCACCGACCTCGACGAGGCAGGTCATCAGACGGTGAACAGGCACCGTAACGCCCTGTTCGGAGAATATTATTTCGCCCGTCGAACGTTTGCGACACGCCCCTGGGAACGCCCCTGACAGTTCACGTGCTCGTCTCGCTTGAACGGGAGACATCCGACCTGCTCGATGCCTTCGTTCGCCGTCTGCGCGCCCGACCCGAGGTAAGGGCGGCTTGGTACGTCACCGGAGATTCCGATTTCGTCCTTCAACTCCGCATCTCTGGCATGGAGGCATACGAGGCGTTCACCCGCGAAGTCTTCCACGACGAGCCGAACGTGCGTGGCTTCCGCACGATCATCGCGATGCGCCAGATCGTCGGGACTTAGGCCATTGCCCCCGGCGGTGCGAGCTATCGTGAGGTGTCGGACATTCCCGTCTTCAATCCACCGCTTGCAAGCAGAATACCGATCAACCGGGTAGGAGGGGCTAACCCTCGTCAAGCACCTCGAAGCGGACCTTCCGAACTTCCGCAAAGGGTCGTGAGCGGTCGCCGCGACTATTTCCGCTTCGCTGCATCCGTCGTCCGAATGCGGACGGGCAGGAAACCACCCAGTCCAGCCGTAGGCCGGTGCCTCTCGTCAGCCTAGAGGCGGGCCTTTCCATGGCTCACAATGGAACGCACGCGGCTGCGGACGATCACGGTGCGCCTGGTTCCGTAGCGTGCCCTTATGCGAATGACCGCTCCAGCAGAGCCCTTCCTGTTCAGGTGCCCTGCTCGGGATTGGTCCGGGCGGAGTAGCGGTCCCGCGCCGTGAAGCGGTCGGCCGGAAGGTCGATGATCGGCCGGCGGTAGATCGCCTCGCTCAGAAACGTCCGCTCGATCTCGATCTGATCCTCGTCCAAGTCGACGTACCAGCAGCGGCGACGGCCACTCCAGCGGTAGCGCCGCGCCTTCAGAAGCTCTTTGGTCTCAATCGGCGACCCCTGCGCCCACAACCGCACCGTCGGCTTGCGCGCCGTCTCCAGGAGCGCGGCCAGCGCCAGCTGGCCGGAGGCCTGCAGCGGCCGGGCGAGCAGCGCCAGCAGTGCATGGCAGTCGTCGATCGCCCGGTGGCCGCGGTGGAAGAACCCGCAATCGGACAGCAGGTAGCCGAGCTTCAGCCCCTCGTGCCCCTCCGCCCGCCACGGGATCTGGTGGCACGAGCAGCCCCAGTTCTTCTCGCGGAACACCGGCCAGCGCGGTTCGCACATTTGCCGGTCGAAGCTGGCGTTGTGCGCGATAACCACGGCAGCGTCGGCTGCGATCCGCGCCACCGCCGCATCGTCGATCCGCTGCCCGGCCACATCGGCGTCGGTGATGCCGGTCAGTCGGGTGATCTCCAGCGGGATCGGCTTCTGCGGCTCTTGCAGCTGGTTGAGGGTGTCGAGAACCCGGTAGATGCGCCCGCTGGCGCCGTACTCGAATTTCAGGATCCCGAGCTCGATCACCTCGTCCGTACTGAAGCGGTGCCGGTGGTCTCAACGTCGACCACCAGGCCGATGAACGTCGGCTCGTTGGGGGCGTCCGGATGGTCAGCCAGCGGCTGCAGCCGGCGCAGTACGCGGTAGTCGCCCGTGCCTTCGAGGACAGTGGCGATGCAGTCGAGGGGCTGGCTCACGTGCCTGGCGGTCCCGGTTCTCCCTGGCCGCGCACCATCCCGGTCGCAGCGGCGGATCCGCCTGAGCCTAGCGGCAGGCCGAGCAGTACGGACAGCCACGGAAGGCCTGTCCACTGACGGATGCGGCGTGCGGACAGGCCTCACCCTTCTATTGACCGATAGATTAGATCTATTCTAATTCATAACTGAGCGCAGCCGCCAGCTGCCACCCAGTTCCAGGAGCCCGATCATGGCCAACGCCAAGTGTAAGACCTGCCGCTTCTTCGACGAGCACAAGGGCAACGGCGCCGTCGCGCAGAACGATGCCGGCCTGTGCCGCTTCAACCCGCCAGTCAGCCAGCCCGCGCCCGAGTCCAAGGGCCTCTGGCCGGTGGTCGCCACCGGCGACTGGTGCGGCCACTACACCGCCGAGATGACCGCCGCCGAGTGAGGCGGATCGTTCCGAGTGAGGCGGATCGTTCCGAGTGGGACGCTGGGCCGGCTTCGAGGCCGGCCGTTTTCGTTTGCGGATAAGGGTCCGTGGAGCAGACTGGACGACGGCTGGAAGCCACGGGGCCAGTTCGATCGACGCCGTCCGCGCAGCCGGGTTCCTCGACAGGCCTACGGGGTCTCAGACGCTTCAGTGCGTGTGGTGTGATAGTCCAAGCTTATGGCAAACCACTGGCAAACTTGCTGGCAACGACTGGCACCCTGTGGGTCCTTGTAGCCCGTCTTGGGCGCAGCCTTCCTCAACCGCACAGACGCTACAGCGGATGGGTGGCGCCGCCGTCGGATCCGGTCTCAGCCTGAACGGCGACGTGGCACGTCGGTGGCGGCACGACAGGGTACGGGCCGGGTCCGGCAAGAGGCGGTAGAAGACGGTCGTGGTACGGTAGCAAGAAGGGCATCACACCACACGCACTGAAGGTGCAGGCAGCCGTGGCGCTCCATCCGATCGAGCCGAACCGGCAAAAAATCAGCCCGTATCACCCGATGGATCCACCTCTCCCTTCTTTCTCGGACGGTGTGAGGTCTGAAGCTACTTCAGACTGTGCGTCGGGTCGTCCTCCCGGATGTCGATCGACTTGGCTCCGGTTTGCCTTCCGTTCGTGTTCGGGCTCTGCCGGCCTTGCTCCGAGCATATCGGACGATCTGCACACGTCGCACCCGCATCGTACGCGTCGCCGCCCGACTTTATGCTCCAGACTATGGCCGAGCTGTTCCCGGCATCACTGCCGCTTGCGTCCGGCACGCGGCGCGGCTGTCGCGCCTATGCCTGTGCGTCGAGGCAGATCGTGTGCGGGTCATATCGGACGGTTGTCGCGTCTCTGATCACCCATGTCGGCATCGTTATCGCAGGGATCCTCCGGCGTCCGGTCGTCGGCCTGGAACCGGCGATCGAACCCATTTCTGGCCAGCCCAAGTGGCGTTGCCACAATCGCTTTTCCGGGTTCTGGCCGCGAATGGCCCTCCGGAGGTGCGTGGTGTGTGCTGACAACGAGAGCCCGCATCCGACAACCAGGCGCGGCACTGCTGGGGACGCAGGCCGTCACTAGGCTGACCCATGAGGCGCAACGAGAAGGACGGGAGATAGCAGGACATAATCCACACCTCGAGCCGTCCCACACAGCGCCTCTCAAGGCTGGCAGCATCACCCCGACAAGGAGAAGGCCGCGGATCCGGTAAGCCCAACCCTGGCTCGCCTCAGGTCCGACGACGACCGCCGCACAAGTCCGCGCTCGAGCCCGAACCACAACCCAGCGAACCCGACCACATAAGCCGCTTCCACCCACCAGCGGAACGCGAACGGGAACATCGCTGGGCCAGAGGGTGAGGGCTAACGGGCTGATCGAGGCCGACGCGGTTCATGCCCGGCCTGGGAGCCGCGACCCTCACGCGATGATCGTCGCGCCGATCACGGCCGCAGCATCCTGTGGAGCGTCGATCGGCTCGCCGATTGGCTCGATCACGAACCCCCACCCGGCGAGCCGATCGACGATGACGAGCCCGGGAGTTCCGAACGGCAAGGGACGATCATCAACGAGCAGACGTCAGCGCTGGGTGCGCGCGTCGACCGTCACGAGGCGACGGGTTCTGAAGCCGCCGCCCGCTGAAGCCGCCCGAGGCCGAACCCCTTGGCCAGCTGCGAGCGCCTCTCGGCATAGCCCGGCGCGACCATCGGATAATCGGCGGGAAGCCCCCACTTGCTCCTGTAGGCGTCCGGGGTCAGCCCGCAGGCAGCCAGATGCCGTTTGAGCGTCTTGTAGGTCTTGCCATCCTCGAAGCTGATCAGCGCCTCGTGCGTGACCGAACGACGGATCGCGGCGGCCGTTGGTCTCTCGACCGGCGTAGCAGCCGCAGCGTTCGAACCGCCGAGGTTGGCCACGGCTTCTCTCATACGAATGATCAGCTCAGGCAGCTCGGAGACAGCAACATGATTGTACGCCACATAGGCAGAGACGATATCGACTGCCATCTGCGTGTAGTCGATGGTCTCTCCGTCGCTCGTCATGGATGTTTGGTCCACCACGCATCTCCATGAAAGACAATATGCACAATGCGATATAACTCCGAGTGTTAGGTGTCAAAACTTTTCTATCACGAACTAACGCTCCGGCACCAGAATGCGACATACAATATGCTGTTGCTGGGCTTAGCTTCATTTTTACCGGAAGTTGCAATCGCCGAAGCCCGGCTCGTGGCCCAACTGCTCCACGCAGCAGGGCCATCATCGTCGCGATCTTCGGCACCGCGCGCCTGCACACGAAAACCGGCTTCAAGATCCTGGCGGGTGCCGCTACCCTCACTCCATGATCGACGCGTCGGTCACAGCCCCTGCCTCAGACACGGAGGCCGCCGCCTCGGCCAGGCCGGCCGCCGGCGCCGTCGTGGCGGGCCGCTACGAGGTCTCCCGGGCCTCCGAGTTGTGCGCACTGCTGCAGGAGCGGCCGCCCGTGTTCTCGATCGCCCCCGGCGATCCGGTCCGGCCGCTGGCGCTCGGTACCCTGCGGGCGCTCACGCGGCTCACCCGTCCAGGTGCCACCGGAGCAGTTGAAGCAAGCTCTGAAGGTCTACTGCCTCGGCCTGGGCTACCTGTGTGCCCTCAGTCGATCCAGCGCGTGGCGGTACGATCTGGCCGGCCACCCGGTGGAGCCGGTGAGCGAGGAGCACCGCACAGGCGCGTGGCGTCAATTCAAGGGCGTGCGGGCGTACAGGGACCGGATCCGGCTGGCACGACGGGCCGCGGAACAGCCGCAGGAAACGCCCGCAGCCGCGTCCGTCGACACTGCGCCGGCGGCCGTGAGCCACCAGCCGGCCTGACGTCAGTCCCGCGCAGTCGACGGTCTGCCCATCTCATGGCAGCGCCATCGCGGTGAAGGCGCGGATCCAGTTGGGAGCGAGGATGTCGCCGCTGTCCGTGATGATCCACGGAGTAGCATCCTGACCGTTGATGGCCTCAGCTGCGGCGTCCAGGGCGGCGCGCAGGGTCGGGAAGCTGCGCATCTCGGCGGCGCGAGCCGGAACATGGCCGGGCCAGAGCGTGAGTTCAGCCGGTTGGTTGAGGTCGACGTGCATCATGAGCCGGCTGACTTGGCGGCGGGTCTGGCCCCTATGCCAAGGACGTGCCGCGCGGGTTCAGCCGAGCGTGTGAGCGGGCCATGAGCCGGCGCATGCGGTGACCAGTTCCACCGCGGCGCCGACCCTCACGCGACCGCCCGGCCGAGGCGTCACGGGCGAACCGAGGGGAACTGGCCCTTGATCGCCTGTCGTCGCGCGCTTGCCCGCCGCGGTGCCGTGCGGTGTCGCGAACGCCTCGAGCACCTGGCGGGAAGAGGCGGCGGTGTAGCAGGCCAAGCTCGGCTTGTCGCCGATCAGCCCACCTGTTGGAGGCGGGTTTGCAGCTGCTCGGCCTCGGCGTGCCAAGCGTCGCGCTCAATCTGCACGGCCGCGATGCGGGCGTGCAGGTGTCCGGCGTCGATGGCGGTTTCCATCAGCAGGTCCTGGGCCTCGCCGAGCTGCACGCGCAGTTCGGCATTCTCCGTAGCCAGGGCGAGGAGCAGGGCCGGCAGGTCATCGCTCCTGTCATGGTGCATCGCGCCGCTCCGGAATCGGGAGCGGCGCGTCTAGCCGAGCCACACACCCGTGTCGACGCACGTCCGCGTGTCGGCGGACTCGCGCGGTCACAGGTGATCGGCCGGCTGTGTGCCGGTGAGCCGAGGATGCTGTGATGGTGGAGGGCGTTCGTCAGACCGTCCGGGCTCAGACCCTCAGCGCATGGCTCTGGCCTTCCCACCACCCTGTCGGATTCTTGAAGGTGTCGCACGATCGAGGTCGCCCGCTGCCCTCCGGCAGCCTTTCGACGGCTGGGTTATCCTCGAATCTACCGGGTTTAGAACTTGAGTATGCGTGCGCTTTGGGGATTTGCACCCTCCCCCCTCAGCCACAGCGGCCTGCTGAGGCAGATGCGCGGGATGGGTCTTGCGGGCGAGGCGCAGCCAGGCGGTCCACTCGGGCGCGATGATGCGGACGATGTTGGTGTCGTTGCGAAAGCCGGTGATGCGCCGCTCCTCGACGGTGAGGAGCCCGAGCTTGCCCGCCTCGCGGATGGCGTTGCGCACGGTGGTCTCGGCCACGCCGACGATCGCCGCGAGGTGACCGATGGCGAGGCGGCAATCGCCCCGGCGGACGGTCTCGGCCGCCACCAGCGCCAGTACCGCCTGCTCGGCCAGGGTGAACCGGGCCGCCAGCCCCGGTGGCAGCCGCCCGGAGGCCGCCCATCGACGACGGCGTTCCATCGACGCGCCCGTGCGCGGGCGTGAGCCCACCGACCGCCTGGGGCTTCCTGGAAGCGCCTGAGGGGTCTCTGTAGTCGCGGCTGCCTGCGGCTCTGCAGGGCTCGACGGCTGCGCGAAACGAGCTGCCTTGCCGGTGAGCATGCGCGCCTCGATCAAGGCTGAGAGGCGCTCGGCCTCGGCCTCGGTGATGTGTCCGTCCCCGAACGCGCGCCAGAGCTGCGCCGTCACCTGAGGCAAGGCGATTCGGCTCGCCGCCTCGATGGCGCGGCGGATCTCGTCTGCAAACATCCCTTCTCGGCCCTCGTCGGGCCACGACAGGTCGTTCCGGGCCGCCGGTTAGGGCGTCCGGTCCACAGGCAAAGCCTCACCGTCGCGAAAGTTGGCGCTTTCGCTTGACGCCCGGGGGCATCTCATGGCTTGTGAGGGGTGCTTACAGCCTCACAGACCGATTTCGGTTCAAACGGCCCTCCAGTTTGGCGACTGGGGGGCCGTTGGCTTTTCAGGGGTCGACTTGCGGCGGCGGTGTCTCCTGATGGTTCCAGCGACTCGCGCGAGGCGATGCGTAGCCGGACATCGCATGTCGGCTGGCGAGCACGGCTAAGTCAACGTTGAGGCTTCGTCCGGATCGTTGAACGTGGTGGGGAGGCCAGAGAGCCAATCGCCACAGCCACAGCGCTGAAGGGCGATCTTCGAGCCAGCCGTATCGGCCCTGCTGGTTTCGTAGGCCGTCTGAGAGATGCCGGGCCAACGCGGTCCTGCAGCGCTCCCCTCCCCTACAGCGCGAACCGCCTCACGCTGCGGCCGTGGACGATGGCTAGGATCAGGATGCCATCCGCCACGACCTCGTACAGGATGACGTGCGCAGCATGCTCGTGCCGGTGCACGCCTGGGCGGATCGCGTCGGCCTTGCGGCCCATGCCGGGGTTGTCGGCGAGAAGCTGGAAGGCATGCTCCAAACCGGCAGCGTAGGCTTCGGCTTGGCGGACACCGAACTGCCGGTAGCCGTGGACGGCGATGTCGAACAGGTCCGCCTCGGCCCTCCTCGTGAGCGTATAGTCACTCATCCAGCATCTGATCGGCCTGCGCGTGCTTCTTCGCCCGTGCGAGGATCTCAGGGACCTTGCGCCGGCTCAGTCCGCTGGCGCGAGCGTCATCGACAATCCGGCGCAGATCCTCGAGCGTCAGTTCGGGATGGGCACGCCGCTCCCGGTCCCGGCGGACGAGATCGCGGACATAGTCACTCGTGCTGGCGTAATCGCCCTGCCTGATCTGCGCCTCGATCCACTCCTTCATCGGGTCGGGCAGAGAGATGGTCATGGTCGCCATGGAGGCCTCGTCGTCGACCTGAGCATAGTCAGGATAAGCATTTTTCACAAATATCCTTATGCCAGCTTGCAGAGCAATCGCCCTACCGGCCACTAGGCCTTAGGCCCCGATGCCTATATGCTCCGATGCCTCTTTGAGCAGTTGCCCTACTAACCAAATGGGCATTTGCGTTTTGGGGATCTAGCGTTAATGGTCCGTTGATCCTTTGGGCTACAGAGCGCTTGAGCTCAGGGGAACAAGGGCAACAGAGGGCTTGAGCAATGGCCGTCATCAGCGTCTGCAGTACCAAAGGTGGGGTCGGGAAAACGACGCTCGTGATTTGCCTTGCCGATGCCTACGCGCGGCAGGGCGGCAGCGTTGCCATCATCGACGCCGATCCAAACGGACACGTCTCTTCCTGGCGAGAGCGCGCCGGTGAGGACTGCAGTGTGGATGTAATCACGGGCGTGACCGAGAAGACGGTCCTCGACCGAATTGCCGATACTGCCTCACGCTATAGCCTCGTATTTGTAGATCTCGAGGGTGCAGCATCGCAGGCAGTCACCTATGCGATCGCCGAAAGCGACTTAGTACTGATACCTTCTAAAATCTCGGGCATGGACCTGCAGGAGGTGTTTCGCACATATGAGGTCGTTCGGCGCGCAGAGAAGATGCTCCGTCGACCAATCCCTGCCCGAGTAGCTCTGACACAGATGTCACCCCTTCAGAGCCGCGTAGCGCAGCATGCACGGCAAGAAATTCAATCCGCCGACATCCCGGTCCTGCGAACAGAAATTATTCAGCGCGCGGCCTATCAAGCGATCCATTTCACTGGCGCCACACCATCGCACCCGGACGGTGACCCAAAAGCCTTGCAGGAGGTTGCCGGAGCCCTCGGCGAACTCCTAGAAATCTTAGCAGTCCAGCAGGAAGAGGCCTGAACGCAATGGCGAAGCCCTCCTTTCAGCCCGCGCCGCGGCCGCGGCCACGTATCTCACCTGAGGACGCACAACAACTCGCCGAGGCTACCGGAGATCTGGGTTTCACACGACCCTCCTCCCCACCGGAGCTAACGACCGAGCCCACTACGTCAGTAGCGACAGAGGCTCAAAAGAGCATGGGTCCGGTTACTCAAGAACCCAAAAGCCCTCTTGCCCCCTCAAAAGCGGCAACCCTGAAATTCGAAGTGCCTGACACAGTTTGGACCGCATTACGTCAGGAAGCGCTGAACCGCCGCGTGACAGTAAAGTATCTCGTCCTCGAGGCCCTGGCCGCAAAGGGCTACAACGTCGATTTGGCTGCCGTGCCGGAAGACGGGCGACGCCTACGATAATCGAGAGAGCCGCCTTGCCGCTTGCGTAAGAGATTTCTGGGCCTGTCGCAAACTCAGCTGCGGGCCATAGGAGAGCTTCTACCGTCCCGCTTTCACGCTTTGTTCGCGGCGGGAAGGCCAAAGCAGTGGGCCAGCAGCTGGTTCTGCTCCCGGACCGTCCACGCGCCGGCAAGGCCGAAGCCTTTGCGCAGCCACAGCATGGCCTCAAAGCCGCAGATCGCCCGCCGTGCCGTGTTGAAGGACCGGAAACCGCCGATCCTTGGCATCGCCCGTTTCACTCGGAAGTGGTCGCTCTCGATGCCCTGCTGCAGGTGCTTGGTCACGTTATTGTCCGGGATCAGACCGGCGGCACGCACGGCTTCATCGGCTCGCATGAACAAGCCGGAGCCGGAATAGTCTGCCGCTTTTGTGTCATCTCCAACGTGATCCGACCGGCGGATCCGGCCAGCCTCCGCTAGGAGACCTGCTTGGACCATCCAGAGAAAGGCCGACGCCTTGGCGCGGTTAGCTTGGTCGGCTAGGTCGCTCGCCACGTCAGATCCGCCTCATGTCAGGCCCGGCCTCGGCCAATCGTGACATCACTGGTGTCCCGACCCTTCAGCGCGAACCGGATCGGTTTCCGGGGTTGGGCGTCGGCGTCGAGGCGGGTGGTTGCTGTGCAGCGGGCGCCGGAGCCGAAGCTGGCGGCGAGGGCCGGAAGGCCGGCGGAGGTGCTGGTCGAGTAGGGATTGTCGCCGGCCCCATAAGACCGCCCCGCTTGACGTACCCCTCGGTGAGAACGCTGCGGTTCACCGTAGCTCCATCCTGCGCCATTGTCGGACGGTTTTTGGGTTGATCGGTCATTGTGTCTTGCCTCACGGCCGATGGGGGAACTCGATATGGATCGTTTCGGCCTTTCGCGAAAGGTAGAGAAGCGGCACGTCGTACATCAACTTGCCCGCGAAATCGTACACCTCGACGTCCCGTAGAACCAACTCGCGGATGCCCTCCCGCTCGGAGAAAGCGTTTACGAACCCTGCGTAGACCACCTCGTGCTCAAAATCACGGAAGTGCGCGAACTGAACGGCCGGTGCGCGGCTATTGAACGTGAAGTCCCAAACATCCTCATCACCGTAGCGCCTCGTAGCTCCAATGAGCTGTAAGAAGCGCGCCATCCACTTGTACGTGTTGGCGTAAAGCCATAGCACCGCCAGCAAAAAGCCAACAACAGTAGCAAAAAAGATCTCTTTGATGATTGAAGGCGTAAAAAACGCTGAAGCCTCTAACTTGACGACTTCGTAAGGCCACCCAATCAGTGTGAAGATCGTATATACAATGGCATGACATGTTAGACCAAACAAGAATGCTCGAACGAAGAATTCGGTATCTGACGGCTTTGTCTGCCGTGTCCAGCTGGCATCTATTCGCGCCCAGACAACTCCTGGCAGAAACAGAATTGCCAATTGAATAATGAACGTGTCAAGTTTCAATTCCGCCACCCGTACTATATTAATTCTGATCTCTATCAGAAATAAAACGGACTATTGTCGGTAGGTATTTTTGGACCTGTTCGCGATCGCTGTCTTTCTCTGCGTCGCTTAGCTCGGCATAGGGCGTTTCGATTTGGCGTTCCCATTGGTCGACTAGGTGGGCGGGGAGAACCAAAGAACCATCAGCCTGCTTCTCCGCTTTGCCATGCATGTATCGTTGCCAGTGCGCCCAGCGCTCGTGTTCAATCGCAGCGAGTTCCTCGACGAGGCCACCGAGAGCGTCGGATACGGATTGATCACTCATTCCACCCCCTAGATCATTCCGGACTCGACAAGCTTTCGATAATGCTTGCCTAGGACGGTCAATTGGCACGCCTTACTCTGCATCGCAGCATGCCACATGTGCGGCGCATCCACTGGAACAACTAAATTTACTTTGACGAGATTTTGAAGAATTCGGAAGATTTTATTTTTCGCCGCATCTGGGGGCGGGATTGTAGGATCGGCCAACTGTTCAGTGTTCCGTTCCGGTTCATAAGCCGGGTCGAGGGGAAACTCGAAATCGTCAGATGGGAAGAAAGTGGCGAGCTGCATCAGCTCGCCATAGTCGATTGGCGACTGGACGGTCCTGAGCGATATGAACGATTGAACGTTGGTTTTGAAAACAGGCCGCTGAGAGTTGGGCCCGAGGGATTGATCGATATGGGCGTAGATGCTGCCCGGCGTCACGTCGCCGACGAGGTTGGCGGCACCTCCGTTCAGCGCGTCCACAAAGAGCGTCGTGAAGACACCGCCGCCGCCATAGGCCTCCATCGCAGATTGCATGGCGGTCGAAGCCGTGAGGATCGTAGTCCCCTCTTCAAGCTCAGCCGTCCGTTTGTGGCCGCCCCGCGTGCCAGCAGCCCCGCTGTGGCAGCTATCAAGAATGATGATCCGATTGGTCGCGGGCGACGTGTTGGCGAACAGGACCAGATCGTTCAACGCCAGCCCATCGTCCCCGCTCTCGGAGTCGCTGGAACACAGGTATCCACCCGTATCCTCGACGTAGCCGTGCCCGGCGAAGTAGATCAGCGCTATCTCCGCCGGCTGCTGAAACAGCTCGCGTGCCGCCTGCTTGAGTTCGGCCTTCGAGATGAGGGATCTGGGCCCATCGCAAAGCATCATCTTCGGTTGCTTGAAGTTCGCCCTACCGTCACCGTGGCGCTCAAGAACGCCCTTGACCGCGAGCGCGTCCTTGACGCACCCGCCCAGACCCTTGATGCGCTCGTAATGATCGATACCAATAATGAGTGCCCGCCGCATAGCCAGTCTCACAAACCGTCGATAAAGCTTGTAATGTTTACATCGCTCCACTCAACCGTCTTTATACCAGCAATGCTTGCGCGATCATTAGAGTAAGCCCAGATCCCAAGGATCGGTATACCCTCTTCTTTCGCACATTCAATTTCCCACTTCTGCCCCGTCGACGCGGCTGAGTTCTTGCTGACGAGAGCTATAACGCCGTTCGACCGCTTGATCCGAGTGCGAACCTTATCCTTCCAGCCGGTAACGTATGCATCCTTCACCGACATGTCGATGAACTCGTATGGAGACCGAGGATGCAGACGTTGCCCCACAAAAAGGTCGCGTTGCCCCTCATCCTCGATGGCAAAAGCAATAAAGACCACCTTCTTATCCGCCATGAGCTACCATCTCCGTCCGAGCTGTGTTCACTTTATGTCCCCTAACAGCCGCACCCCGCAAAGGTTGCATCTCACTCGTGACGGTTGCAGAGCATGACCTCCGGGCGCGTCAAGCCGCACCCGGTATGGGGACTAGACAGCAACCAGCTCGGCGAGTTTTGCCGCAACCTGTGCCATCGACTCCTCCGAAGTGCTCAGCCCACTACGGGATGCCAGCATTGGGCTAACATCGTTCAGATCTTCAAAGCTGGCCCCATGTAAGATCGGAACGAGCCGCTCACCCCTGAGAAGGACCGCGAGTTCCTTGTCCGCGATGCCTTCTGCTCGCAGGCGGTTTAGAAGAGCTGGTGTCACCAGCACGATCCCAACTTTCGAGTTCGCCAACCCTTTGTCGATAGCTCGCATCAATGGGACGCCGAGGCTGACGTTCTGCTGACTGAACCAGACTGAAACGCCTTGTGTAGCCAATAATTCATGTAGTTCTTTTGCAGAGTCCTGCCGGTCATCCCAGGCGTGACAAAGGAATGCATCCCAGAGTTCGGGCTGCCGTTCTGCAAGAACTTCAACTTTCTCGCGGATTGGCGTCAATGCCCGCACTTGAGCGGGCGTGTAGATCACAGTCGAACCGCCCCGCGACCAGCGCGGCCTCGAACTGCTACTTGACCGACCACCTCCACTCCGACCACCGCCACCGCTGCCACCTGAAGAGTACGAGGGCGGGCTGTAAGATGTGGGATAGGACGGTGCGGAGGAGTATCGTGATCCGTAGCGAAATCGACCGCCACATGCTGGACAGTCTGCCGCGGCACTATCCGACCGATGGCCATATACTGGTGCGGTGCATTTCGCCATTTCTCACCTACGCATGTGCAAATTTTATTTCTTTATTAGTCGCGGATCATAAGTCCACTTACGGACTTTTTGTGCTGTAATACTCGATGCATCTGAGTGCAACGGGTTTATTAAAACATTAAATTCCTCTGGGATAATCACAGAGGGTATGACTAGTAGCGCCGAACTTTTGCGTCCGAGCCAATTCGTACCGAAGTCGATGCTTACTTTACCTGCTGGCTCCGCATCCCAGCCTACAGCTAACGTTGCAACGGTCTCTCGTTGCGCAGCGTTCCATATGGGGTCGGGCACCTCGATTTCAACCAAATAACGATTTAGGGGCAGCCCCCCTGAGTTGAGATGAACAACGGTTTCGAGGCAAGCAAGGCCTCTGCTCGTCGAGCTGTACGTGACTGGCGTCCCGGCAGCATTCCAGCGCCCGCCAGTTTTTTCCGAGCCGGCTCCGGTCATATCATCAGCGGTATATGCGGGCGTATCCGCTGCGATACGCCAGAGGGACCGACTCATGCGTATGCTCCACTTTGCATCTGAGCAAGAGCTTGAGCAACCAATGTCTGACCTTCCATGGTATCAAGGAAGTTCATAGGTGCATCGCCAAGAGCTGGTAACGGCTCTCTTAGCCATCTTGATAGCCAAGACGCCGCATCAAAACCTTCTGGATCTCCGGACTCTTCAACCATAGCTTCAATTTGTCCCAAAAGCTTTGCGAGACCAAGAACTCGCTCGGCATCTCCTAGCGATAAGTTTTCATTCTGCGCCGCCTTTTTATTTATAGTTGCTGTTTTTATATTCAAAGCTCGAAACATATTTTTTTGATCCAAATGCATCATACCAAGAATGTATTTTGCGCTTTTTGCAGAAAAACCCCTCTTTATGATTGCAATGCGCTCAACTGGAGGCGTTCGATAAAAGTGCAGATAGTCGAATGGCCTGACGGGGGCCTTTTCGGACTTTGAAGCCGGTGCTGTGGCGTTTGGCATGCGATGCTCCTTTGAGCATATAGATAGCTATTTTGAGCACGGGCACAAGCCGTAGAAGGACCGCCGCGGCATTCCGTTGGGGCTTGCTCTAAAGGAACGGCAGCGGCTGGAACGGTCACGCTCCGGGTCGACCATCAGGTGCCGGTTTGCGTGAACAGGTCGAGCTGACCAGGCACGACGCGAGCACGTGAGCGCGGTGCCGAGCCAGAGGGCTTCGCTCTCGGTATCGGCAGAACTGGCAAGGCGACGCCCGGCTTGCCGTACAGCACCGCCCCGACAATCCGGCACCCATCACCGCGGTGGAACACGTTCACCGTATGCGGCCCGGCCCGTAGGATCTCCTGCATCAGCGGCTCGTCGAGGCTAAGGTCGGACAAGGTCGTGAGCAGGCAGGTGAGGCCCGCCACCTCAACGGCGAACGACTGGAATTCCGCGGCCCGCTGTCGCCAGACCTGAGAGACGGCGCCGACGCTGGTTTCCGGAAACGGGTTCGGCGCCGGCTGCGTTGCGGCCTGGGCGACGAAGGCGGCGATCAAATGCCGATCAGCGATGTGGTCGGCGGCAAGCAAGGAGGCGGTGAGCAGACGGGGGCTGATCGGCATGGTGCTCCGGCTATCGGGCTCAGGGGCGGGCAGGGGCGCCTGCGGGCTGCCAGCTGACTCCGTCAGCAGAGAAGGAGGGTGGGCTCCGACAGGCCGGGTGCTCAGCCCTTTGCGGCCACGCTGTTGGCACGGGCACGGGGGAAGTAGCTGTAGAAGGTGTCGCGATTGACGCCGAGCCGCTTGGCGATCTCGGCGACACTGATCGTGCCGGCCGCCAGCATGGCCCGGGCCGCCTCCAAATCGGCTTCCTTTAGCTTCCTCGGCCGGCCCCCCTTGCGGCCGCGGGCGAGAGCCGCCTTCAGGCCCTCCATCGTGCGCTCGCGATTAAGGTCGAGGAAGTACTCGGCCATGGCGCCGTGCATCTGCAGGGCGAAGCGGCCGTGGGCGGTGGCGCTGTCGAACTGCTCGGTGAGCGAGCGGAAGTGGACCTCCTTCACCCGC
>NZ_MLCA01000010.1:0-880676 GCF_036441375.1 Methylobacterium oryzae | reverse complement strand
CCCGCCCGCCCGTCGCCGGCCGGAGCCGCGGCGGCGGGCGGGCGACCGCCGCGGGGCCGAGCGCTCAGATTTTTCCGTCGAGGCCCATCTGGTAGTACTTGTGGGTGATCTTGTCCTGGTTCTCGAGGAGCCAGTCGATCGAGGGCTCGTTGGTCATGGCCTTGCGGATGGCCTCGGTCATGCCCCTGCGCTGGATGTCGAACAGCGCCTTGTGGTCGACGTGCTGGGCCTCGATGACGCCGGGGCTGAGCCAGACCGAGCAGATGATGCCGAGGTCGTTGGCCTTGTGCTTGGGGATGTAGCCGGCGCGGACGGCGTCGAGGACGCCGTTGGCGATGGCGAACTGGACGGTGCCCATCAGGATCGAGGTGTACTTGCTCTCGGTGACGCTGACCTTGGACACGCACAGGGTGACCGGGCGGACCATGATGTCGGTGTTGAGCAGGGCGAAGACGCGGCTGTGGCCGACGACCTGATCGCCGGTGAGCGTGGCCAGGGCGGTGCCGACCGGCCCGTCGAGTTCGCCGATGATGACCTCGGGCTCGGAGGCGGTGTTGGGCGGTCCGCCCGCGACCAGGGCCTCACCGGCCCGCAGGATGATGCGCTCGTTCATGCTGTCCCTCGTCAAGGTCGGGCGATCCGGCACTGCCCGACGGCGCGGCTCCTATCACCGGCCCGCCGCGCCTGTCGACGCGGGCGCGGCGCGGCCGCTCTCCGACGCAGGGGGAGGGCGGCGGTCGACGCCGCCACCCGCCCGGTCAGTCGCGCACGACGACCTTGGTGCCGACGCGGACCCGGTCGTAGAGGTCGACCACGTCCTTGTTGGTCATGCGGATGCAGCCGGACGAGACCGCCGCGCCCATCGTCTCGGGCTCGTTGGAGCCGTGGATGCGGTAGAGCGAGGAGCCGAGATAGAGGGCGCGGGCGCCCAGCGGGTTGTCCTGGCCGCCGGCCATGTAGCGCGGCAGGTCGGGGCGGCGGGCCAGCATCTGCTGCGGCGGGCGCCAGTCCGGCCACTCCTTCTTCATGGTGACGGTCTTGGTGCCGGACCACGAGAAGCCCTGCCGCCCGACGCCCACGCCGTAGCGGACCGCCGCGCCGCCGCCGAGCACGTAGTAGAGCCGGCGCTGGCGGGTCGAGACCACGATGGTGCCGGGCTTCTCCTTGCCGGTCCACGCCACCGTCTCGCGCGGGATCGCTTGGCCGCGGAAGATGTTGAGGAAGTCCGCGATCGGACCCCTGTCCAGCGGGTTGGCGGCCGCCGCCGGGGCGCTCCCGAGCATCAGGGCCGCGAGCCCAAGTAGCGCGATCCGTCTCGACATGGTCGTCCGTCCTCCGTTCGTCGTGGCGCGGGCCTTCGCGAGCTTGGCGCAAGCCTTGTCAGACCTGCGCGGAAACCCTGCGCGCATCGGGCGAGCCGGCCCGGACTTCGCGGCAAGGTTGAGGCCGGGCCGTCGGCAAGGACACTTCCGGACGTAGCTGTGTGCTGTGCGCAACACCCTGCCGGCGGCGCGACGCCGTGGGTGATTGCGCCTGGCGACGGCCATGCTTATCTCAGAGCCGTGATCCGATCCGCCGCCTCTCTGGCCCGCCGCGTCGCGGGCCTGCCGGACCGCCTCGCCCGGGGCCTCGCCGTGCTGGCGCTGCTCGTCCTCGCGACGGCCGCGCTGGTGGCCGCGAAGGCCCCGGCGAGGCCCGTCAGCGCCGACGGATCGCGGGCGACCGGCTCCGCGGGGATCGCGGTCGGCGCCGCCTCGACCGGCCGGGCCGGCGCCCGCTCCGCCGCGAAGGTCGCCTGGATCGTCAGGGTGCGGACGCCGTCCACCGCCACGGACAGGCGCAGCTGCCGCGCGTCCGCCTCGTGGACCGTCAGGACGGTGCGGTCCCCGACCAGCACGAACCGCTCGAACCGCATCTGCAGGGTCGCGAGCCGGTCGAGCGGGTGAGCATCCGCGCAGGCATCGAGGGCCCAGAGGGCGGCGTGGACGCCGTGGACGGCGCGCTCGCCGGCGAGCGTCCGCCGGGCCATCCGCGCGTCCATGTGCATCGGGTTCACGTCGCCGGTCGCCCGCGCGAAGGCGGCCTGATGGGCCTCGGTCCAGGTCCGCGTCGTCGCGGCGGCCTCGTCCGAACCGGATCCGTTCATCGCGCAGCTCCTCCTCGGCCGGTCCCCGCCCCGGTCGGGCTGACGGGCCGCCGGATGCCCGGCCCCTTGCTTTATGGCACGCGATCTCGCAAGAGGGCGGCGCTCGCACGCACGGAAAGGGGCCGGTCGATCGCCGGAGGGCAGGCATCCGCAGGGTGTCGCAGGGACCGGTATCGAGGATGACCACGGCTCGCGCCCTGTCGATCGGTTTCGTCGGAAACGTCGTCACCAACCCGTTCGGGAAGGTGGCGGGCCGCCTCGCGGATCTCGCCACGGTCTCGTGCGAGCATCTCCCCATCGGACAGATCGAGCAGGTGCTGGCGGGACCCGCCGCCGCCGACGTCCTGATCGTGCATCTCGATCACCGCTGGTTCTTCGACGTCGCCCCGGACGAGGCGGCCGTCGCCCGCGCGCGCGGCCTCGCCGAGCTGGTCTCGGCGCGGCTCGCCCGGGCGCCGGGGACGATCATCCTCAACACCGTGCCGTTCGTGCCGGTCTCCTCCGTCGAGAGCGACCTCCACGACCAGCTGGAGGCGCTGGCGCGGGTGAACGCGGTGCTGTTCGACCTCGCCCGGGCGCAGGAGCGGGTCAGCGTCGTCGACGCCGCCGGCGCCCTGGCGCTGCTCGGCTTCGCCAACGCCTTCCGCGAGCGCAACCGGTACATGTACCAGATGCCCTACGCCCCGGCCGCCGTGGACGCGCTCAACGAGCGCTACGCCGACGCCGTCGCGGCGCGGCTGCGGGCGCGGCGCAAGGTGGTGGTGGTCGACGCCGACAACACCCTCTGGGGCGGCGTCGTCGGCGAGGACGGGGTGGAGAACCTGGAGGTCGACAGCGACTATCCGGGGATCGTCCACACCCAGCTCCAGCGCCAGCTCCTGCGCCTGAAGGGCCTCGGCATCCTGCTCTGCGCGGTGACGAAGAACAACGAGGAGGATTTCCGCGCGGTCTTCGCCCAGCGCGCGATGCCGCTCCGCCTCGACGATTTCGTGGCCTACCGCAGCAACTGGACGGAGAAGAGCGAGAACATCCGCGACCTCGCGGCGACCCTGAACCTCGGCCTCGACAGCTTCGTCTTCCTCGACGACAACCCCTTCGAGATCGAGGAGGTCCGCGCCCGGCTCCCCGGGGTCGAGTGCCACCTGTTCGACCGGACGCGCCCCGAGCAGGCGCTCAGCCTGCTCGACGGGATCGCGTCGCTGCGCGCCCGGAACGTCACCGCCGAGGATCTGGCCAAGACCGAGCAGTACCGCGGCGAGGCCCAGCGCCAGGAACTGCAGCGCTCCGCCGCCTCGATGGACGACTACCTCGCCTCCCTCGAGATCCGGGTGCACGTCGCCCGCAACAACCCGGGCTCCCTGCGGCGGGTCACCCAGCTGATCAACAAGACCAACCAGTTCAACCTGACGACCCGGCGCTACACCGAGGACGAGGTCGCGACGGCGATGCGCGAGGGCGGCGTCTACGCCGCCCGGGTGGTCGACCGGTTCGGCGACATGGGCATCGTCGGGGTCGCCATCGTCCGGGGCGGCGAGCTCGAGACGTTCCTGATGAGCTGCCGGGCCCTCGGACGCCGCATCGAGGCCCAAATTCTGCGCCACGTCTGCCAGCAGGAGGGTGATCGGGACCTCAAGGCCCAGTATCGCCCGAGCGCGAAGAACCGGATGGTCGAGACCTTCCTCGACGACAACGGCTTCGAACCCCTCAGCGCTGGCCCCGAGGGCAAGACGTACCGACTGACACGAGGACCGGATGACACCCCCTACATCCACATCGTCGCGGAGTGACCGCGGCGCCGTCGAGGCGGCTGCCCGCGCCACCTTCGCGCGGCTCGTCGAGACCTGGGGGCGCCCGGACCTGGAGAATCTCGGGCCCGAGGACGACGTCTACGAGCGGCTCGATTCCTTCGCGGTGGTCGAGCTCCTCCTCGAGACAGAGTCCGAGATCGAGCGGACGGTCGGCCGCTACGTGCCGCTCGCCAACGAGAGCATCCTCGACAGCACGAAGTCGCCGCTCCGCCGCTTCCAGGGCTGGCTCGACTACGTCGCCGAGACGGTCGAGCATGGCTGACCTGCGGTTCTCGCGCGCGACCCTCGCGGGGCTCGTCACCACGGTCGGCGCGCGCGTCCAGGCCTTCGACGACGAGGCGGCCGGCCTCGGGCTCGCCCCCGAGGAGGCGGAGCGCCTCAAGCGGGCCATGGGCTTCTCGACCCGCCACGTCGTCGCCGATCCCGGCACCACGACGGCGGATCTCTGCCTCCACTCGGCGCGCCAGCTCCTGCGCGGCCTGGACCTGCAGCCCGACGCCGTCGACGGGCTGATCCTGGTCACCCAGACGCCGGATTACAGCTCGCCCTCCACGTCGATCGGGATGCAGCACCGACTCGGCATGCGGACCGACACGCTCTGCTTCGACATCCGTCTCGGCTGCAGCGGCTTCGTCTACGGCCTGTCGGTCGCCTACAGTCTTGTCGAATCCGGCCTCAACCGCGTTCTCCTCTGCGTCGGCGACGTCGCGAGCCGCATGGTCGCGACCGGGGACCGGTCGATCACGCCGATCATGGGCGATGCCGGCGCCGCGGTGCTGATCGAGCGGCGCGAGAGCGAGAGCTTCTTCCAGCTCCACAGCGATGGCTCGGGCGAGAAGGCCCTGTTCATCCCGCATAGCGGCCTCCGGGCCGATGCCGAGGATGCGGACAAGCCCGGCACCATGCACATGGACGGGGCGCAGGTCTTCAACTTCACCCTCAAGCGCGTCCCGCCGCTGATCGAGGGCATCCTGGCCTTCTCGGACACGCGCGCCGCGGACGTCGACTTCCTGGTCCTGCACCAGCCGAACAAGTACATCCTCAAGAACCTCCAGCGCCGCCTGAAGCTCGACGACAGCAAGCTCCCGACCGGCACCCAGTCGGTCTACGGCAACCAGAACTCGGCCTCGATCCCCGGCACGATCTCGGGCTTCCTCGCGGAGGCCTATGCGGGGCGGCAGGTGCGCTCGCTGCTCGCCGGCTTCGGGGTCGGCCTGAGCTGGGGAGCCTGCACGATCACCACCGACCGGATCTACGCGCCCCCGGTCATGACCTACGAGGAGACCACCCGATGACCGAGGGCGCATTCCTGGACGAACTCGGCACGATCCTCGATCAGCCGGGGCCGCTCACCCGCGGGCAGAGCCTCGGGGCGATCGAGACCTTCGACTCGCTGGGCATCCTCAACATCATGGCGCTCTACGACACGCTGGGGCTCGAGGTGGATCCGCAGCGGATCGCCGGGGCGGCGACCACCGACGACCTGATCGCGCTGGCCGGCGCGAAGCTGCAGGCCTGAGCCGATGTCGGAGCCGATCGCGGAGTCGGGTGGGCACGTCCTCGTCGTCGGGGCCAGCAGCGGCATCGGCCGCGCCGTCGCCGAGCGCCTGCTCGCGGGTGGGGCGCGGATCACCGCCCTGGCCCGGCGGGTGGACCGGCTCGCGGAGCTGGAGGCGCTCGGCTGCGCCGCGGTCGCGGCCGACGTCACCGACCTCTCGGCGATCGGCGGCGTGATGCAGGCGGCGGTGGCCGAGCGCGGCCTCCTGACCGGGCTCGTGTACTGCGCGGGCGTCCAAGTCATCAAGCCGATGCGCAGCCTCGGCGTGGAGGAGGTCGAGCGCCTCTACCGCACCAACCTCGTCGCGCCGACCCTGTTCGCCGCCGCCTTCGGTAGCGCCCGCGTCTCGACCCGGGACGCGGTGTTCTGCGCGGTCTCGTCCGTCGCGGCGCAGCGGCCCGAGCCGGCGATCGTGCCCTACGCCGCCTCCAAGGCCGGGCTCGACGCCCTGATCAAGGGGCTGGCCCGGGAACTCGCCCCCCGGCGCGCCGTCGGCGTCGCCCCTGGCTGGCTCGACACCGAGATGACCCAGGCCCATGCCCGCCTGTACGGCGCGGAGTTCAGAGAGGCGCTGGAGAAGCGCAGCCCCGCGGGCGCCGCGACCGTCGAATCCGTGGTCGATGCCATCGCGTTCCTGATGTCGTCCCAGGCCCTGCACGTCACCGGCGAGATCCTGCGCGTCGACGGCGGGGCCGTGCTTTGACCGGGCCGGGGCAGCGGCTCGCGCTAATCGGCGGCGGCGGCTTCTCCAAGGAGATTGCCGAGGTCGCACAGTTGCGCGGCTACACGGTGGAGGCCACCTATTCGAGCCAACCGACCGCGCAGGTCGGAACCTATAGGGGCTACCTCGACGAACTGCTGGCCGACCGCGCCGAGTATGACGGCGTGGCGCTTGCGGTGGGAGGCGTGAGCCGGGCGGCGATCCAGGCGCGGGCCGAGATCATCGCGTGGCTCGATCGCCACGCCCTGCCCTGCCCGCCCCTGGTGTCGCCGCACGCAATTGTCAGCCAAGACGTTGTGCTGGGCGCGGGGGCGTTCGTAGCGCACGGGGTCATTGTCAACGTCGATGCGCGGCTGGGGCGGTTCTGTGTCGTCAACACCGGCGCGATCATCGGGCATGACGCGGAGATTGGCGACAACACGACGATCTCGCCGGCGGCCTTCATCGGCGGCCGGTGTATGATCGGCGCGGACGGTCTGGTGGGGCCGCTCGCGAAGGTGTTGCAGGGCCTCAAGGTCGGCGAGCGGGCGATGATCGGCATGGGCTGTACCGTGCTGCGCGCGGTGCCGGACGACGCGGCGGTTTGGCCGAAGCCCGATAATCCAATCGCGCCGGACCGCATTTGAACTCATCCGAGTCTCGATGAGCTGCGTGTCAGCTCGCCGACTTGGGGGACTTTCTGCTCATAGCTTCGGCACCGTATTGCAGGGCACTGCCGCTCGCACTTCGAGCTGGCTCGCCCGGTTGCCGATTCACCAACGAGCCCTCTCGGGTGATTGAGCGACCCGTGCCCATCCAACCGTGCGCGGCACGCGATGAGCCGCGGTCGATCACGCCTTCACGCTGCGAACCATACGTACTCAGCGCCTGGGACTGATTTAAGTGGGCAGGGGCAGGCCTGATTATCAGGGAATTGAACGTTCATACGTTGGTATCTGGCAGCATTCCTCCAAAAATTGCACTTGTTGATCAATCATGTAGCTCTCAAATTCCTGTCGTTTTTGAGCAGGTAATGATCGGGCCGTTACAGGGATCGAACTAGACACCACCGGACACCTATCAGCTCAATAATGGCCCTCGGTCGCAATTGAAACCGTGATTGGTGTTTGTATATGGTCCCTCATGGCCGTGGCACGTCAGCAAGCTATTCAGCTCGTCTATGCGCTCATGGTAATTACCCAGGCCTGTGTTGGCAGGGTTCAGGCACCGATGGTTTTGAGGACGGTGCTGAAGGGGCTGCTGCCTGTGATGCGGGCGGTGTCGACGACGGTGCGGATGGCGGCCTCGCCCTCAGCCGCCCACATGGCGCGGTAGCCGTTGGTCACCTTCCGCTGCACGACGGCCGGACGAAGCAGCCGCTCGGAGCCGTTGTTGGTCGGCTCGACCTTTCCGGGATAGGCGAGGAACACCAGGAGCTGATCGCGCGCGGCTGATCTTGGCCTGCAGGTCGCGGGTCAGGTCACAGCGGCTCGGCGTGGCCAGGATGGCGCCGAGTTGCCGATCCAGGCTGCGGCGCTTGGCCGAGAGCGTCGAGGCAGCCAAGTCGGTGACGCGCTCGGCCAGGGCGAACACGCTCTGTAGCCAGAGTTGCAGGCGCCAGGGGACGGGATCGTCGCTGACCTCGACAGCGTAGGCAACATCGCGGGCCAGATGCGCCAGGCAGGTCTGGTGCTCATCCGCGTGGCCCTGTTGGGCGGTGTAGCGATCCGAGATCCACACCGCCGGTCGGTGACCATCCATCTTCTCCCGCACCACGACAGCGCCGCGCGTCGGGGACGCGGTGTGCACCACGGCTTGCGCCGAGTGGAACAGCCAGTGGTAAGCGTTCGAGCCCTCGATGCGCACGCCGGTCTCGTCGCAGGCGACGACCTCGGCCCGGCGCAGGGTCGCGATGGCCGCGTCGCGACCCGGACGGAAGCAGCCCTGCGCGCGGCGGAGCAGGTTCATCAGCCCTCCCTGGCTGAGGGTGAGGCCAAACAGGTCGGAGAGAGCCGCCTGCAGCCGTTCGTACGAGAGCGCCTGAAAGGTCTTCAGGTACGTCGCCACCGCATGCAGCCGTGGGCCGAAGGGCGTGCCGCGCGCTGCCTCCGGCACCGGTGCGACCACCCGCTCCCCACAGCGCGGGCAACGGACCGCGAGACGCTGGTGCTGCGTCACGATCGGCGCCACCGCGGGCAGCTCGATCTGCTCGGCGACGCTGACGACTTCTGCCGGAAGAGCGGCGTGCAGGCTGGCGCCGCAGCACGCGCACGCCTCGGGACGATGCTCGACGACAGCTTCGGGATCGTCGCTCACGACGCGGCTGTGACCCTCGTGACCCGGCTTGGCGCCGCCGGGCTTGGAGTGCTCCCGCTGCTCCTTACGATCGGTCGCGGGCGGCTTGGATGAGGTCCGCGAGGTCTTCTCTGGCCGCTGCAGACGCAGCACCAGCTCGATCAGCTCTTCGCGGCTCAGCCGTTCCAGTTCGCTGCGGCCCATCTCACGAGAGAATCAGCGAAATCCGTCCCGCGCAAGGGCATGGGTAATTACCGCTCATGTATGGGGCGCCGGAATCAGCACGGCTACGCCTCGACAAGCCGGTCCCCTCTCGTCTCGCAGCCAGCGTGAGACGTCTCCTCGACGAAGATCTCGCGCAGGCTCAGCTAGCCAAGATGGGAATCTGGCATCCGCCCTGGCGTTCTACGACGAGTTGCCAGCCGGGACTGGGCATGAGGTTCAGTACACGTCTTATCGCGTATTCAACCTCGCTGTGGCGCATGAGCTGACTCGCTTCGGCTGCAAGCAGGGAGAGGTCGTCGATCTTATCGCTGCAATTCAAGACAAACTGAAGGACGCCTTCGGCATAGCGAATGATAGCCTTCAGACATGGGGGCGCACGAGCTCCCGCACGGCTTCTGCACCCTGACGCCCGACGTCATGGTCGCCTACAAGGTCGACGACTACTACAGCCCCGAGCACGACCGGGCGCTGTTCTGGAACGATCCGGCGATCGGGATCCCGTGGCCGGTCTCGGCCGAGGCGGCGATCCTGTCCGACAAGGATCGCCGGGCGCCGAAGCCCGCCGATCTCGGTCGCGTCTTCTGAAGAGCGCGGCCCGGCCGCAATTTCGTCACGACGGCCGGTCTTAGGCTGCCGCGGCTTTCTCAGTTCTCGATCGATCCGAAGAGGTAATCCGCCATGCGCATCCTGGTGACCGGAGGCTGCGGCTTCATCGGCTCGGCGCTGGTGCTGCACCTCGTCAACGATCTCGGCCACGACGTCTGCACCCTCGACGCGATGACCTACGCGGCCAACCCGGTCTCGCTGGCGCCGCTCGCCGACAACCCGCGCCATCGCCTGGTCGAGGCCGACATCTGCGATCGCGCCGCCGTGCAGAAGGCCTTCGCGGACTTCAAGCCCGAGGCGGTGATGCACCTGGCCGCCGAGAGCCACGTCGACCGCTCGATCACCGACCCGGGCGCCTTCGTGCGCACCAACGTGATCGGCACGCAGACCATGCTGGACGGCGCCCGCGGCCATTACGAGGCCTTGCCGGAAGCCGAGAGGAAGACCTTCCGCTTCCTCCACGTCTCCACCGACGAGGTCTACGGCTCGCTGCCGCCGGACGCGTTCTTCACGGAGGAGAGCCGCTACGATCCGCGCTCGCCCTACTCGGCCTCGAAGGCGGCCTCCGACCACCTCGCCCGCGCGTGGCACGAGACCTACGGGCTGCCGGTCCTGGTGACCAACTGCTCGAACAATTACGGGCCGCGTCACTTCCCCGAGAAGCTGATCCCGCTGATGATCCTCAACGCCCTCGAGGGCAAGAAGCTGCCCGTCTACGGCGACGGCCTGAACGAGCGCGACTGGATCCACGTGGAGGACCACGCCAAGGGCCTCGTGGCCGTGCTGGAGCGCGGCCGGATCGGCGAGACCTACCTGCTCGGCGGCCGCGCGGTGCGCAACAACCTCGCGGTGGTCAAGGCGCTGTGCGCGGCCTTCGACCGGCTGCGCCCGCAGGGCGCCCCCCACGAACAGCTGATCAGCTTCGTGGCCGATCGCCCGGGCCATGACCGGCGCTACGCCATCGACTGCACCAAGGCCGAGACCGAGCTCGGCTGGCGCCCGCAGAAGACCTTCGAGCAGGCGCTGGAGGAGACCGTGGCTTGGTACCTGGACAACGAGAGCTGGTGGCGCCCGATCCGCGAGGGCCGCTACAAGGGCGAGCGCCTGGGGCTCAACGGCTGATGGACATCCTCGTCCTCGGCGGCGCCGGCCAGGTCGGCACCGAGTTGCAGGCCCTGTCCTGGCCGGCGGGCGTGTCCGTGCACGCGCCGAGCCGTGCCCGCTCGACATCACCGATGCGGACGCCGTCGGGGCGGCCATCGCCGCGCGCGACTACCGGACCGTGATCAACACCGCCGCCTACACGGCGGTCGACAAGGCCGAGTCCGACGTGGTCGCGGCGTGGCGCCTCAACGCGCTGGCCCCGGCGATCCTGGCGGCCGCGACCGCGGCCAAGCCAATCCCGCTCGTGCACGTGTCGACCTACCTGAGTATGATGGTGACGGGTGGAAAGGCTGTCCGGAACGGCGACTTCTTCACCGTCGCGGCGGGATCGGAGGAGGAGCCTGACGCGGAGGCCGATCCGTCTGACGAGTCCTCGGCCGACGAAGAGGCCCATCGCGATATTGAAGCGGCAGAGTGAGCGGCGTTCAACGTTCGGCGGCCGGTTTCTCAATCTGAAGCCACACCTCGCGACCGGCGCGCCAGCCTGCTACCATCTCCCACAGCTTGGTCGAAGCGGCATCATCAAGGTAGTGTGCCATGCGGTCGATCCTCCTGCTCTGCACTCTCCTGCTCCTGCCCAGCCAAGCATGGGCGCTGTGCCGGTGTATCTGCGTCAGGGGCGTGATGCGGCCGATCTGCCAGCAGACCGATCTGGTCGAGCCGATCTGCCAAGGGCTATGCGAGGATCAGATCCGGCCCGCGACCGTCGTAAGGCCGCTCGCGGGCGGGCAGCAGGTGTTCAGCCCGGTCGAGCTCTTTGATCCGGCATTTGAGAAATTGGCCGAGAAGGACCCGAACGTCGGCCTCGACACGCGAGGCAATCTGCTCGGCACAACAGGCGTTCAGGCTGGGGCCGATGCACTCTCCAGAAGCGCCCAAAGTGCAGCGAGCGCATAGGGTGCAGCATCGCGTTAAATTGGCACAGCCAGTGTTCCACTCTGAGATAGAACGGGAGATTTAAATTGTTGAGATTGGTGTTGAGCATCTACAAGCAAAAAGATCTGACGCTCCCCAGGATGGCACCAGCCTACCTCAGCCGCCAGACCGACCTGGAGTCCGCGCTCGCGCTCTTGATGAGCGCGCGGATGTCGCATTCAAGCTCTGCTACAGAGCAATTAGTTTCAGTCAAGAATGTACCGTGATGAATTCATCTTAGGGTCTCGTTGCAGTACATATGCAACTGGCGAGCTCTTCTTTGAATGACTTTGACATCACATTCGCTCAACTGCAGTCTCCGCGGCGCCCTAAGTGCTCAAAAATTTGGGATAAACCATGCGCTCTATATTCGGCTCTGACGCCCTGCTCTGGAGTTCTGTGCGACCCAACGAAGTTAGCGCATGGCACGGCCACGTCGCCTTTGCTCACTGGATCATAGAAGCAAGCCGCCCAAACCTCGTGGTGGAACTCGGAACCCATAATGGCGTTTCATATTTTTCTTTCTGTAATTCGATAAAGAAACTCGGAATTAATTCAAGAGCCGTGGCTATCGATAGTTGGGAAGGTGATTCTCAAGCTGGATTTTATGACAATTCTGTTTATGACAGTGTTGTAGATTTTAACAACAGCCATTTCACAGATTTTTCCACGCTCAAGAGAGGATTATTTGACGATTTTGTGGACGAATTCGAAAACGAGTCGATTGACCTTTTGCATATTGACGGGCTGCACACTTACGAAGCGGTTCGACATGATTATGAAACCTGGATGCCAAAGCTCAGCGATCGAGCCATTATTTTGTTTCATGATACAAATGTTCGCAAGAATGACTTCGGAGTCTGGAAATTCTGGGAGGAGATAAGGCAGAAGAGGCCCGGGTTCAATTTTCTTCATGCAGCAGGTTTGGGCGTATTGATACACGGTGTCAACGCGCCTGCGGCGGTAAAAATATTAGCGGAGGCGGACGGATCTGAACAAGAAGCGAATGTCATCAGAGAGAAATTTGATTTATTCTCTAGATTTGCAAAAATTACTGGAAGTGAACTCGATGCCTTGCATCTGCCAGTTTCAGGCAAGAACATCGCCTTGCATTGCCGAGCTTATCAAAGCAGTTTTTATGAGACGAACGCTGAAACCCCACAGGGAGCTGTTAATGGTATAAGAACTGGCCGCTTCGGCTTCCATACGGCACATGAAGATCGGCCTTGGTGGTGCCTTGATTTGGGCTCTGTTCAAAAATTCGACGAAATACGTATATATAATCGATTGGACGCTTTTTGTCCGGAACGTAGCAGGCATATTGAAATATTTATTTCTGACGATCGCATTGACTGGAAGAAAATATACTCTCATGATGGAACTGTGTTTGGAGGAGTCGTCGGCAAGCCATTGCTCTTCGTTAAGCCGGGCGCGACGGCGAGATTCATTTTATTGCGTCTGAGAGACACTAATTTCTTCCACCTTGACGAGGTCGAGGTTTATCAGCATGAGCCGCCCGGCGATTAAGAGCGCTTCTGTAATCGGGTCGGTCAATGGCCGCCTTCGATGCCACGTCACGGGGGCTGCTCTTCTGTTCGTGGTCGGCGAGGTGCCGCCACAGGATACGGCCAGGTAGGCAGGACGGACCAATCTAAGAGCCCGTCCGGTAAGGGTCTGAGGCGGGGTTGAGTGGCCGGGATGGCGATGATTCCAGGAGGGTGCTGAAGCCTGACCTGGAAGCGCCATGTGGACCCCGACCACCCGGCGGCAGCATAGCCGCGTGGGCCTTCGCTATGAAACCGACCTTACCGACGCCGAGTGGGCGGTGATCGAGCCACTGATGCCGAGGCCAGCGCCCTGTGGCCGGCCTCCGCTCTGGACGACACGGGAGGTCCTGAACGCCATCTTCTACGTTCTGAGGGGTGGGATCTCCTGGCGGTTGATACCCAAGGATCTACCGCCGCGCTCGACCACGTTCGGCTACTTCAGCCGCTGGCGCGACACAGGGCTGTTTGGCCGGATCAACCACCACCTGGTCATGGCCGATCGCGAGCGAGTCGGACGGGAAGCCTCACCGTCTGCCGCGGTCCTCGACAGCCAAAGCATCAAGACGACGGAGAGCGGCGGCCCGCGCGGCTACGATGCCGGCAAGAGGGTCAAGGGACGCAAGCGCCAAGCGCTGGTCGACATGGACGGGCGCGCGCTCGTCCTCGATCCTCAGCCTGCCGACGTACAGGACCGCGACGGAGCCGTGCCGGTGCTGCGCCTGTCGCGTCGGACCTTCCCGTTCATCGCCAAAGCCTTCGCCGATGCAGGCTATGCCGGCAACAGACCGGCGACCGCCACGATCATCACGGTCGAGATCGTGCGCAAGCCGCCCCATCAAGTCGGCTTTGCCGTGCATCCACGCCGCTGGGTGGTCGAACGGTTCTTCGCCTGGATCAGCCGCAATCGCCGCCTCTGGAAGGATCCCGAAGCGACCCTCGCCTCCGCCAGAGCCTTCCTCTACGCGGCAGCCGTCATGATCCTCGTCAGGCGACTGGCCCGCTCAGCCTGACTTCTCGGACGGACTCTAAGCTCGACTTTAGCCATTTGCGGCGCGTCGATTGGGCGGAGGTGACGAAGCGGGCGTGGTGGATAGGCTGTTGGCGTCCCCGCCAAGAGACACCGCCATGCTGCCCCTGCCTGCCCGCTTCGCCGGGATCATCCTGGCGTTCGCGCCGCTGTTCGTCCACCGCTCCTGGCGCCATGCCCAGCTGTTGCTGATCGGCGCGATCCTGACGCCGGGCCGCCGCACGGTGGCGAGCGTCCTGCGCATCACGGGCCGCGCGCAGGAGCGGCGGTTCGTGAACGTCCACCGCATCCTCAACCGCACGGCATGGTGCCCGCGCTCCGGCAGCCGCATCCTGCTCGGGATGCTCATCTCAGCCTTCGCATCGCGTGGTCCGGTCATCCTTGCGCTCGATGACACGATCGAGCGCCGCCGCGGCAAGCGCATCGCGGCCAAAGGCATCTACCGTGACCCGGTCCGCTCCTCCGATAGCCACTTCGTCAAAGCCAGCGGGCTGCGCTGGATGAGCTTGATGCTGCTCGCCCCCGTCCCCTGGGCGGGACGGATCTGGGCCCTGCCGTTCCTCACCGCTCTCGTCCCTTCCGAGCGAGCCTGTCGGGAGCGCGGGCGCCGGCACAAGCCGCTGCTCGAAGTCGGTCGCCAACTCACCCTTCAGGCCCGCCGCTGGCTGCGCGCACGCGACCTTGTCCTGGTCGGCGACAGCGGCTTGTCCGCACTGCTGTTCCTCGACGCCATGCGCCGCGGTGGCATCACGGCGATCACCCGCCTGCGGCTGGATGCTGCTCTCTACGAGCCGGCCCCGCCACGGCCGCCCGGCACGATCGGGCGTCCGCGGACCAAGGGCGCTCGGCTGCCAAGCCTGTCTGACGTGCTCGCGGACGCGAGCACGGGCTGGCAAGCGACCGTCGTGCCCGGCTGGTATGGGGCGGGTGAGCACACCCTTGAGATCGCCTCCGCGACCGCAGTGTGGCGGCACGGCGGCCTCCCGATCGTGCCGATCCGCTGGGTACTGGTGCGCGATCCTGAGAACCGCTTCGCACCGCAGGCCCTGCTCTGCACAGATCTCGACCGCGAGCCGGTGCAGATCGTGTCCTGGTTCATGCGGCGCTGGAGTGTCGAGGTCACCTTCCAGGAGGCGCGCGCTCACCTGGGTGTGGAGACGCAGCGGCAGTGGTCGGACAAGGCCATCGCCCGCACCACTCCCTGCCTGCTCGCGCTGTTCTCGATCGTGACACTGCTCGCCAGCCGTCTGCCGACCCGCGAGCGCACTCGCGTCACGGCGGCAACGTGGTACGCCAAACCGAAGCCGACCTTCGTCGACGCTCTTGCGGCAGTGCGCTACGCGCTCTGGCGTGAACAGGCTTCCGTGCTGTCTTGCCGTCAGCGCCACAGACCAAAACGGCGCTTCGTCCTGCCCCGCCCTTGGGCCTACGCTCTATGCCAAGCCGCCTGATTGGCCAAAGTCGAGCTAAGAAGCGGGCTCGACCGAGGTCGGCACCGGCGCTGTTGCGGTTTTGTCCAACCTCGTCCCCACGACGGGACCTCAGATGCTGGATCGGTGTGAGGGGTGCCGCTCAGGCCGCTATTCCGCCTCGACTCCAGCGGAATTCGGTGCCGTCGCGCCACATGCGATGCAGCACGACGGCCAGTTTGCGGGCGACCGCCACCCTTGCGCGACGCATGCCGGCGCGCTTGGCCACGGCCATGGCCCACGCCTTGGGCGCCGACCATCTCTGGGTGCGGGTCAGCAGAACGTTGGCTGCCTCGTACAAGGCTTGGCGCGCCAGGCCATCACCTTGTTTGCTGATATGCCCAGTTCGATCCTATCAAGCGACATCCGGAACTGACCCCTTCGCGTCATGAGGATCCGACCCCCATGCTAATTTCCCACGCCTAGACGGGTGTGGGTTGGGGGACCGCAGCCGCCTTTTGCAGGAGGCCGCTGCGACGCTTCTCACGAAGCCGGTAGCTGTCGCCGCGGATGGTGACGACGTGGCTGTGGTGCAGCAGCCGATCGAGGATCGCGGTGGCCACCACCGCGTCGCCGAACACGCTCCCCCACTCGCCCACGGCCCGGTTCGAGGTCACGAGCATCGCGCCCTGCTCGTAGCGGCGGCTGACGAGCTGGAAGAACAGATGCGCGGCATCCGGCTCGAACGGCAGATAGCCGAGCTCGTCGATGATCAGCAGTTTCGGCTTGGCGTAGTGCGTCAGCCGCTCCTCCAACCGGCCCTCAGCATGCGCCTTGGCCAGCTGCGCCACGAGCGTCGTGGCCGGGGTGAACAGCACGCCATAGCCGGCCACGATCGCCGCGCGCCCGATCGCCACCGCCAAGTGCGTCTTGCCCACGCCGGGCGGCCCGAGGAACAGCACCGCCTCGCCATTGGCGATGAAGCGGCCGGTGGCAAGTTCACGGATCTGCGCCTTGTCCAGCGAGGGTTGGGCGCCGAAGTCGAAGCCGGTCAGGTCCCGCACGAAGGGGAAGCGAGCCAGACCGAAGGCCATGTCGATGCGGCGCTGGTCACGCCGAGCGACCTCGCGCTCGCAGAACAGGGTCAGCGCCTCACGGATCGTCAGCTCGCCCCGGCCAGCCTCGTCGATCAGGCTATCGAGCTGATCGCGCATGGCCGTCAGCTTCAGGCGGTCGAGCAGCAGGGTGAGGTGGTCATGGTCCATCAGAAGCCTCCCCCGGCGACCGCCTCGTACTCGGCCAGCGGCCGCAACAGGGCCGGCGGCATGATGGGCGACGGGTCGAGCCGGTGAGCCGGTCGCTCTCGGCTACCCACAAGCCCGGCCAGATGGGCATCGTCGACGACACGGCCGTGGCGCCCCTTCAACGCGGCGTGCACGGCGACCTCGCGTCCGCCGTGGTGGACGCGCACCACCGCTCCGCTCACGGTGACGCGAACCCGCTCGCCGATCAGCCGCCACGGCACCGAATAGGCGTTGCCGTCGACGCTGACCGCGCAGTCTGCCCCGACCCGGCGCACGAGATCGCGTGCGGCGGAGAACGGCGGCACGCCCGCCAGGGGCTGCAGCGCCCGGGCCTCGCCCCGAGCGAACCGCGCGCCCGGCGCCTCACTGGTCGTGCCGTGCGCGCGCCGGTCGGCCACATCCCGCGTCCAGGCATCGAGATGCGCCTCCAGGGCGGCAAAGCTCGCGAAGCGGTGGCCGGCCACAGCATTCCTCTTGACGTAGCCGACGCCGCGCTCGTCCTTGCCCTTCGTGCGCGCCCGGTACGGGGCGCAGGCCCGCACCCGGAAGCCCCAATGCCGGGAGAAGGCGTGCAACCGCGGATGCAGGATGACCTCGCGGCTGACCGGGTCATGGTGCAGGACCAGGGCGCGGGCATTGTCGAGCAGCACCTCACGCGGCACGCCGCCGAACGCCTGGAAGGCGCTCTCCAATCCGGCGAACCAGTCCTCCTGCCGCTCGTGGCCGAAGGCGCGTACGTGCAGTCGACGCGAGTAACCGAGCGTCGCAACGAACAGCGAGACCCGGGTTGGCACACCGCCGATCTCGATCCGCCGCTCGCCGAAGTCGATCTGCATCTGTTCGCCTGGCCGCGTCTCGAACCGCACGCTCGCCCGCGCGGCGATCACCAGGTCCCGCCGCAACGGCGCCACAGCCCGTTCCACGGTGCGCAGGCTGACGTGGATGTCCTTCTCGTTGGCGAGGTCCTGGCGCACGACGTCGGCGTTGCCGGCATGCTGCCGGAACCGTTCGGCCAACCAGTCCGTCAAGCCGTCGAGCCGCTTCGATCGTGAGGGCGTTTTAGAGGGACGCCAATCACCCTGACGGAGCCAATGCTTGACCGTGTTCTTCGAACAGCCGAGCTCGGTCGCGATCCGCTTGGCACCCCAGCCCAGCGCCTTCAGCCGCACCATCGCCGATACGTCGTCCGGCGTCTTCATCTCGGCCCTCCGCGGATCGTCCGTCCGCTGAAGAGCCTGATCTTCGTTCCTGATCATCTCGACCTCGTCGCTCATCGAGGGGGTCAGGTCCTCATGGCGTCAGGGGTTCAGTTTGCCGTGTCGCCTGACAGATCCGTCTCGCCGGATTGATAGCAGCGGGGAGTCAGACGGAAGTGTGCCCCGACAGCGCGTGAGCGGGTGAAGCGGCTTTGATCGTCAACAGCCGAGCAGAAGGTCAAAGCCGTGACGGGGCCGACCCCAGGCGCGGTCATCAGGCGCCGGCAGATTGGATCCGACCGCACGGCGGTCGCTATCAGCCGGTGTAGACGATCACGCTGGGTGAGGAGCGCGGCGCGGGCTTCCAGCGAAGGTGCGAGAGCTGTCTGCAGGGTTGCACGGCCTTCGACCAACTCGTGGGCACGCTCGGCGAAGGCACGCTCGCCGATCGGCCTCACCTTCAGGCCAAAGCTCCGCAGCAGCGCACGGACGGTGTTGTCGAGATCGCGGACCTTGCCAACCAACAGTTTGCGGGCACCGAGCAGGCCGCGCAGTTCCTGCGAGAGCACCGACTTGACGTGCACAGCCTGGAACCAGCCTGTGCGCACGATCTGCGCGATGGCACGCGCGTCATTGCGGTCCGTCTTGACCGGCATCGTCCTGTCGCCGCACGCAGTCGACGGGTCTCGATGAGTACGGCCGGCAAGCCGGCCTGTGTCAGTCCAGCATGCAGCCACTGCGACAGCGGCCCGGCTTCTAAACCGACACGGCTGAAAACCAGCCCCGTGTCGAGCAGCGCGGTCGCCAGTACCTCGGGTTCGCTCTCGGCCATCAGTTCGCGAACGACGCGTCCACTCGCATCCACGATGCAAACGCAACTCGTATCCAGCGAGACGTCGATGCCGACGCAATGGGTCATCACAGCGCCTCCCTCAAACGTGAGCTTCTCGGCTCTGCTCAGAGAAACAATTGCCATTGCGGCTGAAGCCGCAGTCCGACCCGATTACCGTATCTAACAAAACCGTTTGATCTGGTTGAAAGTGATGTGGGTGGCAGCGAGGCTAGTGAAGCGGCTCGGCGCGGCCAACCCTCGTTCCGAGCACCTGACCAAAACTCTAAATGCCAACGACAACGTCGGCATGGAGAGGCGCCTCGCGGCGTAATCTTCCGGGGCTCGGGCAAGCCTACCAACAGAACCCGAGGCTTCGACCTCGGGGCCCACCATTTTCCCGCACCACAAACAGCGAAAGGCGCCCCGGCCGAAGCCAGAGCGTTCAGAGTGACCGCCGGTGAGTGCCGCAGTTGCCATTCTCAGTCGCTAGGCAGGGGAACGGCATTAGCGTTGCGGCACGATCAGCCATAGCTCTAAGGTCGGCGGATGTACGCATCGAACGCACATCACGTCACGTTCTGCGCCGTGGCGCTGCTGGCCGTCTTCGCCGGAAGAGCACTCGCTGAGGACGCGCCGTCGATCGCTTGGCCGGAGCCCGGTGGGCGGGCGACGATCAGCCAACCCTTCGTAGGCTCGGCCATCGCGGTCAGCGTCTCGTCACGCACGGCTGGCGCTATCGATAGCCTGACCTGGGGCGGCACGCAGTTCATCAACGCCCACGACCACGGCCGAGAACTTCAATCGGCCGCCTCGTTCGACGGCTATGGCGAGTGTCTCAATCCGACCGAGGCTGGGAGCGATGGGGACGCCAACGGCCCGCACAGTTCAAGCTTGCTGATCACTCTCGAACTCGGTGCGGCGACGCTGCTGACTCGCTCGCAGATGGCCTACTTCATGTCGCCGGGCCGGCCGGTCGGCGGTTGTCCACGCGGGCCCGGCCCCTATGCAGGACCCCGTTCGGACGACGTGCTGACAAAGCGCGTGACGCTCGGCGCCGCGGGCATCGCCAACGCGATCGAGTACCGCGCGACCTTCACCACCGCGCAGGCTCACGCCTCTGCAACCTTCGAAGTGGCGACCGCCTACATGCCGCCCGACTTCGCGCGGTTCTGGAACTTCGACCCGGCGACAGGTCAGGCCGCCCCGCTCTCGGTGGGCCCTGGCGAGCAGGGAAAGCCGGTAATCCTTTCTAACGCCGACGGCTCACGGGCGATGGGCGTCTACAGCCCCGACTTGCCGCAGCCAACGCTGCCAAATGCGGGCTACGGTCGCTTCAGCTTCACCAACCTGCCAGGGGCCGGCAATGCCACGGTGAAGTGGAACTGCGTGTTCCGTGAGAACGCCGTTTCAGCCGGCGACCACGCCTACACCTGCTACGTCTTCGTTGGCACGCTACAGGACGTGAAGGCCGGTATGCGCTCCCTGCGCGCGGCGCTCGCTGGTACTTCGGCGCCCGTCACGCGGCTAGACGCAGCCCCAGCCGCGCAGGCGGAGGCCGCAAGGGGCGTCGCGCTCTTTGTTGGAACGCAGCCCGGCTGCAATGCCGGCGAGGTCACGGTCGATCCGGGGTACAAAGGGTGCGCCACCGCGCCCGTGGGCTCGACTCTGGCCCGACGCACCTCGCCCAGAGACGTGGCTGTCTATGCCGGTACAGCGGCCGGGCTCGACGCAGGACTTGTCACTAACAACCCGCGCCATCTCGACGCCGGCACGCGGCCGATCGGCTTCCTCGCTCACGTCGGCTCGGGCGGCACCCCGCTCTACGTCGGCACGCAAGGCGGCTGCAATGCGGGGGTTGTCTCAAGCAACCCAACCCATCTCGGCTGCCGCGGTACCCCACTCGGGGAGGCAGCACCCTAGCTGTCTGGATGTGAGACCTCCTTGGCGTCTTCAACGATGCGGAGGGCGCGTTTGATGAGACTGGGACTGGGTGGCTTGTAGGTGGAATTGGCGAGTGCGGGATCGCCTTCGAGGCGCTGACGCAGCACCATCTCGGGCGAGAGCCCACTGAGTACGCGCTGCCGGCGGCCGTTGTAGGCCGCGTTGAAGCCGCGCAGCACGATCTCCAGGTCAGCGTGGCTGTAGAGCGTGATCCCCAGCACCTCCCGCTGGACGCGGCCGTTGAAGCGCTCGACCATGCCGTTGGTCTCGGGCGTGTAGGGGCGGGTCTTGCGATGCTGCACACCGTGCCGCTTGCAGGCGGCCTCGAACGCATCGGCCGTGAAGCAGGAGCCGCGGTCAGTGAGCACGTGCGTGACCTTGAACGGAAAGGCCCCGAGGGCGTCCGAGAGAGAGGCCACCGCCGAGGCGGTGGTCTCGTCATCCTTGACGGCCAGGTGCACATAGCGGGAGGCGCGGTCGATGGCGGCGTACAGGTAGCGTTTGCGCGAGACGCGGTCGCGGTCTTGCAACTTGGGCAGGTGCTTCACGTCGACGTGGATGAAGCCGACCTCGTAGTCCTTGAAGCTGCCATGCGGCTTGTGGGCCTTCTCGGCCGGCGGCAGCCGATTGAGGCCCTCGGCTTTGAGGATGCGGTAGACCGCATCCCGGTTCAGGTGTGGCAAGAAGTGGCTGACGACGAAGGTCAGCGCGTCGAGGGGAAAGCCGGTGGCGCGGCGGAGCGCGCACACGATGGCGCGCTCCTCATCGCTGGCGCGCCACGCGAGCTTGTGGGGGCGCGCTGAGCGGTCCTGACACGCATCGGGACCGCGTTTGCGCCACTTGCGGATGGTCTCAGTGGAGACACCGTAGCGCTTGGCCAGCACGCCGGAGCTCTCGGGTGAGCGGGCGATCTCGGCGCGCACGGCCGGGGTCGTGCGCGCCTGGGGGTGGATGGCGAGCATCAGCGGCTCCTCCTGGCAGCACCGCGGCGCACACCGTCGAACCGCCACGCATAGGCTTTGCTCGCCCAACGCGCCGCATCCCAACGACGTTCCGCAACCAAACACCTAGGGAAAGCCCGTATCATCGACGATCCAGGCCTAGATCGGGCCCTGGCTTTCGATCAGGGGAAGAACCTCGCTGCGTACCCGGGCCAGCAAAGCGCTGTCCGACCATTCGCCCTTGGCCACGAAGTGATGCAGCGCCTGATGGGTGGCTTGGACACGCGCCGGCGCGATCCGGGCTGCTATCGGCTCGATGCTCTTACGAACACCCGGCAGCAAGAGGCCCGTACAGTAGGCCTTCAGCGGCGCGATCCGATCAGCATGGCCCAGGGCGCCTGACAAAGCCTCCAGATAGCTCACAAAATGCAGCTGGTCGGCAGCCAACGGGGCGTTCAAGCGATCCATGCCTCGCTCCATCACGAGATCGAATCGCCAACTCTACACTCAAACTTTATGACCCAGCAGTACTGGGACCCAGTGCACAGACGCTCACGGATGATACAGAACAGTTTAATCGAGCGCCTGCCATCGCAGCGCGACTTTTTCGTTCGGTTTGTACCTTCTGAATGCGTCTTTACACTATGACCCTGCGCGGCTGTCATGACTCGTGCATCCTGCCGCCGTCACATACCTCTGCGAGGCGGCCAACAATCCCGTTCCATCAGGCCTGTTATCCCAGCGATTAATTTTTGCTCGTGCAGACTGCATCTCTATTAAACAAGACGACGACAGCGGCAAAGCAACGAAGTTCTAATCACCCGCTTCGAACTATCGGGCCATATTGTGCCAGCGCGATTTGACGCGAGGCCGGCGACTGAATACCTCCCTCGGTTATCTGTGGACTCTCTCCGGACTCTAAGCTGAGCAATTCTCCGCTTTGCTTCCGATCTTTAACAATTCATAAATATTATCAATTTAAAATGACGGGCTGCCAGGAAGGAAGATAAAATGAGTATATTTTCGAGATGCGTTAGGACATTTGGCCAAGTTAATTTTGACCATTGCGCCTTGAGGATTAATGATTACAAAAACGCATTCTCAGATGGCTTTAATTTATATGACTCTTCCGGCATGGTAATTTTCGACGGCTGCTATCTGCGTGGAGTGCCCAACATAGGTGCGCTAGTCGACAAGTATCATGTCAACGCTTCTTCGACCAGATTCAAACATGTTCTGCGTGGGAAAAATTATTTTTGGTTGGGCCCTATGCATCAGCATTTCGGGCATTTTTTAATTGGGGCGATCTCTCGTCTTTGGCCGATATACCGCCACAATGTCAAAGATTTTATTTTTGTTTACTCACATGGGCCAGAGCCACGCGCGCTTTTTGAAACCGACTACACCAGGAGTATTCTCGGTGGCATCGGAATATCTGAGGACCAAATCATTAAGATTACGGACTTCGTAGCGGTTCAAAACCTCAGGGTGGTTCAGCCGTCTATGGTAGAGAACCATTCAATAAACAAACTATTTCTGCAGACTATTGATAGAATATGCGTTGGACTGGGTGTCCATAGAGGCGACATTAGACCGAGCAGTCGTGCGGTATATGTCACCAAACAACTTGTCACAGCAGGTGTAAGAGGAATTCTCAACGAGCAATTTTTGGCGGAAAAACTCCGCGCGCGCGGCATCGAAGTACGATCTCCCGAACAGCTCAGTTTCGCGGAGCAGATCACTTTTTGGAACTCATATAAAGGTTATATGGGCTTCGCTGGATCCTCTTTTCATATGTCTGGGTTCAGCAAACGATCGTCATTTTGCACGATCTCTCACGATCGGACAGCTTCCGGAAATCAAGTATTATTGGACTACATGGGAAGCAAGAGCCACCTTTATCTCCATGCTTCCCAACATATCTCGAGATTCGGTCCAACGAGCAATTTCTCTGAAGTTATGCTACTGGATAATCCTGACGCTTTCGTTGACGCGGTTGCAGAGTGCATTGCTTTACTGGAATCCGAGAACACTAATCTCGGGCAAAAAATTTCGTACGAACCGAAAAGCCTGCTTGTGTCCGCTGTCCCCGATGAGCCGTTTGGCGAGAATATTTGCCGGGGCGCCGTAGAGAGCCAAAGCTCGCAAGGTCACATTTCGACAACGAACGTGGATGCGCCGCGCTCAGTCGGAGCACTTAGTGGTGCGCTGACTGGGCAGTATCAGATTTCGACTGGCGAAGAACCCTTTGCTTGGTGGCAGGTAGATTTCTCTGAGGCTTGCTGGATATATGAAGTGCGGATTTTTACGGGTCGAAATGTTATGATTGAAGCATCCGGGTTTAGGTCGTTCAGCATCCAAACCTCCCTGGATGGTTTAAACTGGACCAATATATTCGTATCCGATGGAGCTGCAGAGCCAGTTTGCGCCACTGGAGAATTATTTAGGTGGAGCCCGAACGAGGATACCTTCGGGCGCTACATAAGAATACAGGCCTTACATGAAAAAGGCCTTTTGTTAGATCAGGTTGAGGTCTTCGGAGAGCCTTGTGTGACGCGTCGGCTCTAGATCATCCGGGGCTGCACGAACAGGTTGTGCCCGAACGGCTGCGCTCTCAATGTGCAAGCTTATGGGATGGCCCGCCCCTTACTAAACAATCGTGGCATTCTCCTGCCACGGACACGTGGAGGGATCTAGTGGTTTGAGTTAGAAGTCTGTGCGCAGAAGCGAGCGACACTGGCCAAGATCGCGTCCGCTGACTTCGTCCAGACGAATGGCTTGGGATGAGCGTTGGTCTCAGTGATGTAGTCTCGGATCGCGGCCTCCAGGTCCTCTGTGCTGGTGAACGCGCCGCGTTCCAGCCAACGCCGGCTCAGAACGGAGAACCAGCACTCCACGAGGTTGAGCCACGACGCGCTCGTCGGTGTGAAGTGGAGGTGGAACCGCGGGTGCTGGACCAACCAGTCATGCACCAGGGTCGTCTTGCGCGTCTTCAGGTTGTCGAGCACGAGATGCACCTCCAGATCGCGTGCGACGCTGCTCTCGACCTGCTCCAGAAAGGCGCGGAACTCGACGCTGCGATGACGCGGCTTGCAGCTCCCGATCACCGTTCCGGCTTTCACGTCGAGGGCGGCAAACAGGTCGAGCGTGCCATGCCGGCGATAGTCGTGCGTCACGCGCTCGGCCCGGCCCGGCCGGAGGGGAAAGGCTGCAGCCGTGCCCTGCACCGCTTGGATCTGCGGCTTCTCGTCGACGCACAGCACCAGCGCGCGATCGGGTGGAGCGAGGTAGAGGCCAACGACCAGGGCTCCCATCGAACGGGTTCGATGGGGACCCGTCGCGCACCTTTTCGACGAACGCGGGATCCGCGGAGAGCTTGAAGGTGTCGGCCTGGTGCGGCCGCAGACCGAAGGCGCGCCAGATGCGTGACACCGCACTCTGGCTCATGCCCGTACGGCGCGCCATCGTGCGGGTGCTCCAGTGCGTGGCGTTGGCCGGTGCCTCTTCCAGAGTGAGGGCGACCAGGCGCTCGACGGCCTCATCGTCGATGCTGCGGGGCGCTCCGGAGCGTGGTGCATCGACCAGCCCCTCCAGCCGATGCGCGGCGAAGCGGGCCCGCCACAGCGCAACCGTCTGACGGCTGACCCCAAGCGCCGTAGCCACCCCCAGGTTGGTCGCGCCCGGTTCGGCACAGGCCAGGATGATACGCAGGCGCGAAACCAGCGCCTGCCCGGTCCCGTGTCGGCGCAGCAGGCGCTTTATCTCACCCTGCTCCTGCTCGCTGAGATCGAGAGAGACGGCCTTTGGACCACGCGACATGGCGCACCTCCATCAGGAAGCACCTAACGATCCGCCCACCCGACTAAACTGTCAAACCTCTTCTAACTCAAGCCACTAGGTCCTCTACTTCGGGGTGAGCGGAACCGGGTGCTATCTGTCAGTCAACCATCAGATCACGATATCCGAGACGGTCCAAGTATCGGGCCTGCGCGGCGGCCATGCCAAGGCAAAATCAGCGCGCCGAGGATTAAAATTCGCATTGTAGAAAGGGTCCGACGCGAGGCGGTCGCCCCACTTCTCAACCATAAACCGTATTTCTCGGCGAAACCTGTCGATGTTTTTCGGCGTTTGATCGCTGCCGCGAGAGGCTGACTCGTGATGGTAAAGTACGACTTGGGCGGCGAAGAGATTGCTATATCCGAGCTGGTCAACCTTCAAGCAGAGATCGACATCGTTAAAGGCGACCTTCAGATCTTCCTCGTCGAATCTCCCAACGGTCTCAAATATTGTCTTACGCAGCATGAGACAGGCCCCGGTCACAGCCGAAACTCGCGAAGTCAATACGGCGCGCCCCATGTAACCAGGAGCCGCCGAATCGAGAAGGTGAGCTAGATGGCCGGCGACGCCGCCAACTCCGCAGAGCACGCCGCCATGCTGGACACGCCCGTCGGGATAGAGCAACTTGGCACCTACGGCTCCGACATCCGGCTGCACAGCAAGAGAGACCATCTCGCCCATCCAGCCGCCGTCGATGACGCTGACGTCATTGTTGAGGAACAACAGCAGCGAACCATTGGCGCTGTCGGCAGCAAAATTGTTCATCTTCGAATAGTTGAAGGGGCCGCTGAAAGGCACGATCCTGACACGGCTGTCAGCAAGCAATCTATTGAAAGCTTGGAACGTCTCGGGCTCGCCCGACTCGTGGTCGACGATGATGAGTTCGAAATTTTTGTAGAAGGTCTGCTCTAGCACGGATCCGACGCACGCTTCGAGAAGATCCGCCTTATCTTTCGTCGGCACGATCACGGACACCAGCGGTTGCGGTTCCGGCAGCGCGAAGGTCACGCGGTGCCAGTCAGGCACGAAAGGGTGAGGACCAACCGAGCCGTGGAGACCGCGTGCCTCAAGGAAGTCGCCAATTGCACGACGCGCGGCGGCGCTGCAGCGATCCTTGTAGGTCTGCGAGAATGTGTCGGCTCCCGCTGCCATACGCCAATGATAGAGGATCTTCGGGATGTGGCGGACTCGCGAGGGCTCGACTGCATGCATGACGCGGAGCACTAGGTCGTAGTCTTGGCTACCCTCGTATCCTGGCCTCAATCTGCCGACAGTCTCGATCAAAGTTCGTCTGATCACGCATAGGTGATTGACGTAATTCATGCTGAGTAGCAGTGGTAGGTTGAAGTCCGTTTTAAAGTGAGGAAATGACCGCTCGCCGTTGTCGTTGATGTGGTCTTCGTCCGTGTAAATGAGATCAAGCCGCGGGTCATCGTTCAAACAACTGGCAATTTCGAATAGAGCATGCGCTGGCAGCACGTCGTCATGATCTACAAAAGCCACGAAATCACCTGTTGCAAGGTCGAGTGCAGCATTGGTTGCGGCGACGATATGGCCATTCTGCTGGCGGCGGCTGATTTTAATGCGCTTGTCTAATAATGAAATTTCGGTTAGTACCGCCCAAATACGGAGATCGGTCGATGCGTCATCGACAATACACAATTCCCAGTTCTGATAGACTTGCTTCTGGATCGAAGCGATGGCTTCCCGGAGGTGTTGCTCTGCGGTGTTGTAGACGGGCATCGCAATCGATATGAGAGGCCTGTAACGCAGCCTCTCAATACGCGCACGAATGCTGCGCAGGTCGTCGGCGTTGAGCGTGTCGAACAACCTGTACCATTCTGCATAGTCAGCTACCATCGGCTCAGAGCTACGCGGCCCGCGTAGTTGCCGGTCCTCGAAGATCCCAGTGGCGGCGAAATGGACGATCGGGATAACATTTGCCTGCGCTACGTCGGGATTCAGCCAATTGTATTCGACCATGTCGAAATATCTGTTCGGCTGACGTCCGTCCTTCCAGCCAATCTGTGCAAAGTGCTTAACCGGGTCGATGCCGGATTGTTCCACATCAGGGTTTTGGTCTCGATAATATTTTCGGTCAAACAAGCCAGTCTCTTCGATATCTCTGCAAATCTCGCGCAGGTCTAATTCTGTTTTCGATAAATTATTGTCATTTGGATTATCCGTTGACACACTCACTGTGCTCCGGCCCTCATGACGACCAGTCTTTATATAATGCAGTAGAGGATTGATGCCGCTTGCCTCAACGTCGGGGTTGATTAAGAGGTAGGCGGCGGAGCTGAAGAACGCACTCGGGTCGCGGCCCTCTCGTCCACCCCAGACGGCGTAGTGCCAAGCTAGGTCGACTCCGGTCGGCACCACATCCGGATTGTTTGCAGCATAGAAATTTGTGTCGAAGAGCAGCGAGTTCTTAATAAGTTCGACATTTTGGTCGAAATTCCAAAATGCCTCTTCCGTGGCGAATACGGCGCGCCATCGATCGTTGTAGGCGTCCGTCGGGCGGCACGGCCGGCCCTCGTTGCGTCCATGCTCAATGTAATGAATTAGCGGGTTGGTACCCGCTGCCCGCACATCCGGGTAGCGATACAGGTAGTAACCCGTTCGAAACGTTGCCGAGGGATCGCGGCCCGCGCGCCAACCGACCCGATCGAAATCGAGAATCGCCTCATTGGGATCGGTGAAGGTTAGGTGGTAGACCTCAGCGTAATAAGTTGGGTCAAACAGGCCGCTGGCAGCAATTCGGTCTACGACCCAAGCGGTCTCGGCATCGCGCAGACGGCTCGACAGATCCGGCCGCGATGCTTCGGAGGCCCGCATGGCGGCACGCAAGTCGCCGGATGTAAACCTGAACCACGGCATTGACCGGATCCGGTCTATGATGCTGTGCAGATCCGAGATGTGTGCGTCCCGCGCGCGGAGGTCAGACGATAGCCGGGCTACAATCGTATCGTAAGCGTCTGGGGGGGGAGAGGCCGCCGCCACAGCTGGCTTCGCGATCGTGGCGATCAGGCTCTGGTGGCTTTCTACGAAACGGCCGATCTCTTGGATGAGCCGGGCGTTCTCATCTTGCAAGCGTGCGATGCGCAGGTCGCGACCGCGGACAACGCCAACATGAACCAAGCGCGGATCCGTCGCCGCGCCCCTGTTAGGATTTTGCGTGCCTCGATCCCACTCGTCATTAAGCGACTCGCGCTTTGCTCTCGAGCCCGCGCGCAGGGTCTCCCCAGTGGGGGCGCCGACCGACTCGCCTGAACGCTCCGAGGCCGAGTCGACGTTGCGGATCCCGTTGTCCGTCTCGATTCTGTTGCCGAGGCATGCGTACACGTTGCGGATGAAATCCTTTCGGGCCCTATCGATGCCGGTTAGACTTCTCAGCCCCGCCGGGATCTCGTCGTTCGGGAATAGGACTCCCAAGCCGTGGCTGTGTGTGAACTCGAACGTGCTGTGCCGATGCTGCAGTTCCTCAAACAACTGGTGGACGCCAAAGCCCTGCTCACGGACCGCGGTGTCGTGGAACAGGACCACGGCTCTCTGCGACAGCTTCGGACGCCATGTCTCGAAATCATGCCTCACGTCCTCGTAGGCGTGCCTGCCATCGATGTGCAGGAGGTCGACACTTCCGTTTTCGATGTCGGAGAGCGCCCCGTCGAAATTCTTGCGGAGCAGCGTGGAAAACCCGGCATAAGTCCGGTTCTGCTGTTTGACGCTTTCGAAAACGCTCTCGTCATAGAACCCGGCGTGGTCGTCACCGTGCCAGTGATCGACGGCGTAGGCGCGTGTCGTTAGGCCGAGGCGCCTAATCGCTTGGCAGAAAGCGAAGTACGAATACCCCAAGTGGACGCCGAGTTCCACGAAGCAGTCGGGTCGTAGTTTATCAATCAACCAGAATGCGAACGGCGCATGGCCGATCCAAGCTGAGCTCGGCGGCGTATATTCTGGCTTCCAAAATGAACAGCCAGAAATATAATCTTCTTGAATATCAGATTTTTCGTTCATAAGCAGTGGTTCTGTTTGGTGCGCTATGCCAGCGATCGGTTGCTCTCCATAAGCGGGCTGGACAATGCGTGCAAGACGTCCACGTCCACGTCGCCGTGGCCGAGAGGTGGCTTGGAGCAGCCAGAGTCCGTTGTGATAGTTATGCTAATCGGGCGCACCGTGCTCCAGGGCGGGGAGTCCAGCGGCTAGGGTGTCTCTGCAAACTGCCTCACTCGTGCGAGCACGTCAGCTTTTTGCTACCCTCAAGCGTATTTGGCAGTGGCCTCGCTCGATCTGTCAAGCGCCGAAGAAGGTGAACCCGTAGATCTCGTGTGCCCGCCCCGAGTTTGCAGAGACGCCCTAGTGCCACCACGGACAGCCGGTGCGCAGCACGTACAGGATGCCGTCGAGCACCGCGCGCATGGGCCAGCGCCAGGGACGGCCGGTCGTGGCCGGCGAGGGCAGAAGCGGAGCGAGCCCGGTCCACTCAGCGTCCCTCAGGCAAGTTGCATACGGCAGGGTCTCGCGCGCAAGCTCGGCGCGGGCGGCGGGCGTCCACATCGGCAATCCGGGGTAGCGTCAGACACTGCCCAACGCCCCCTATACCCGCTGCACACCCGACAGCTAAGCTGTTCAGCCTGTTTGGAAGCGGGGTCTAACAGGCATCGTGGGGCAGCGTAAGCGCTTCGCTGATGATTTGCGAGCTGCCCCGGTCTTGCTGTACGACCCGTGGCAATGCGCTGTCTGACGCCTAAGATGGCGTCCCTCCCTGACCCACGAAGTTCCAATCCAAAGTCCCGATATGGCTCGCCACATCGCGCTCCGCCGGACGCTGCGCAACATCCTCAGCGTTCACCTCGACTTCGTGGCCGCGCAGAGGCTCGCAGGGTCCGAGCTATTTGACGCGGAGTGGTACCGAGCAACCCAGGCGCCCGACGTAGTGCCGGACCAAGCCGCACGGCATTACCTTCAGCAGGGCGCTGCGCGGGGGCTGAGCCCGGGCCCGCTGTTTGATGGGCCCTGGTACCTGGCGAACAACCCCGACGTGGCCAGAGCGGGTCTCAACCCGCTGCTGCACTACCTCGACAGCGGACGCGCCGAAGGGCGGCCGATTTGCCCTTACGTAAACCGAGAAGCAGTGACGCAGGTCGCAGCCTCGGATCTGTTCGACGCGGAGTGGTACCGGGCGACCCAGGCGCCCAGCGTGACGCCAGCCCATGCCGCACGGCATTACCTTCAGCATGGCGCCGCGCGCGGGCTGAGCCCCAGCCCGCTGTTTGACGGGCCGTGGTACCTGGCGAACAACGCCGACGTTGCCGCGGCGGGTTTGAACCCGCTGCTGCACTACCTGGACAGCGGACGCGCGGAAGGACGGCCGATCTGCTCAGTCGCCGACCCTGAGTTGGTGGCGCGGATCGCTGCCTCGGATCTGTTCGACGCGGAATGGTACCGGGCGACCCAAGCGCCCGACGTGGCGCTGGACCGTGCCGCGCGGCACTATCTGCAAGAGGGCGCCGCACGTGGGCTGAGCCCGGGCCCGGTGTTCGACGGGCCGTGGTACCTCAAGAACAACGCCGACGTCGCCGCCGCAGGCCAGAACCCCCTGCTACACTACCTGAACGATGGGCGCTCAGAGGGGCGTCCGATCTGTCCCTTCGCCGATCCGGTGGCGCTGGCGCGGATCGAAGGCTCCGACCTGTTCGACGCGGAATGGTACCGGACGACTCACGTCCCCGACCTGGCGCCGAACCAGGCCGCACGACATTACCTCCGCGAGGGAGCAGCTCTGGGGATGAATCCCGGCCCTCTGTTCGATGGAGAGTGGTATCTCGGCAACAACGCCGACGTGGCCAGGACGGGCTCAAACCCGCTGCTGCATTATCTGGAGAGCGGTCGCGCGGAGGGGCGGCCGATTCGCCTAGCCTACGCCCGCGACACCAGCGCCCGCGCGATCGAGACGCTCCCTGTCGTCCTGCGTGAGAGCACGACCGCACGCATCGTCGTCGTCGTCCACGCCTTCTACGTCGACGTGTTCGAAGACCTCCTCCCGCACCTCGTGCGGGCGATCCCACAGTTCGACCTGCTGGTCTCGACCAACGAGCCCGCGAAGAAGCGCGCGATCGAGGCGGCCGCGGCGCGCGCCGGCCTGGTCCACCGCTGCCGGGTCGTGCTGGCGGAGAACCGCGGCCGCAACTTCGGACCGCTGGTCGCCGTGTTCGGGCACGACATCCTGCGCTACGATTACGTACTCCACGTCCACACCAAGAAGTCGCTGTTCAGCGGTGCCGAGCAGGTGCGCTGGCGCGACGAGATCTATCGGGCGCTGTTCGCGAACGCCGCCTGCGCCGCCCTCGCCTTGGCGCTGTTGGAGGAGGACCGCCAGATCGGCCTGTTCTTCCCGGAGACCAGCGCGCACATCGTCTACTGGGCACACACCTGGCTCTCGAACATCGGCGCCGGCCACGGCCTGCTCGCCCGCCTAGGCCTTTCCTACGACGGGTTCGATGAATACCTCGACTATCCCGTCGGCGGCATGTTCTGGGCGCGGGTCGATGCGCTGCGTCCGCTCCTGACGGCCGGATTGACCCCCCAGGATTTCCCCGAGGAGCACGGCCAGACCGATGGGACGCTCGCCCACGCGATCGAGCGGGTGATCCCCATCGTGAGCCGGGCACAGGGCTACAGCGCGGTCTGCTTGGACTACGACCGAGGGCTCGCCCGCACCGACAGCAGCGCCCGCAACTGGCGGCAGTACAGCGCCCGTTCGCAGGATCAGGCGATGCGGGCACTGCAGGATGTCGACCTCGTCTCGTTCGACCTGTTCGATACCCTCGTCAGCCGTCCGGCCCGGCGCCCGGATGCGGTGCTGAAGCTCGTCGAACACCGCCTCGCGACCGAGGAAGGTCGACCCGTCCCGCTGTTCACCGAGCGCCGCGCCGCCGAGAACCGGGTCCGCGCCCGCAAGCACCATCAGGGCGACGTCAACCTGTCGGAGATCTACGCGGAGCTCGCCGCCTCAGGGCCGATTCCCGGGGATGTCGTCGCGCGGGCGCACGCCCTTGAGAAGCGGATCGACCTCGGCGCCCTGCTTCCGCGGCCGGAGGTGATCGAAATCCTCAAGGCGGCGCATGAAGGCGGCAAGCGCATCGTCCTGATGACCGACACCTACTACGAGGAGGCCGACATCCGCGGCATCCTCCAGGTGATCGGCGTCGCCGACCTGTTCGCGGCGCTCTACGTGTCGAACGCGGTCGGCGCCCGCAAGGACCGGGGCGACCTGTGGCGCCACGTCGAGGAGTCCGAGGCGGTGCCGCGAGCCCGCTGGCTGCATGTCGGCGACAACGAGCATTCCGACATCCAGGCGGCATGCGATCGACGAATCCCCTACCTGCACGTCGCGCACCCGGCCAAGATCCTGGCACAGGGCGGCTTCGTCCGGGACGAGGGCGATTTGGCGCGGACCTGGGCGTCCGATCTGGTCATCGGCCACGCCATGCTGGCGCTGTGCCGGAACCCATTCCTCGACCGGGCCGATTCGCCCTACCTGTCGCTCGGCTCGGCCCGCGCGGCCGGCTCCGTCGTGTTCGGGCCGCTGATGCTGCTGTTCATGTCCTGGCTGATCCGGCACGAGGCCCTGGGCCGGGTCGAAAGGCTGTATTTCCTCGCGCGCGAGGGCGACTTCCTGGTCAAAATCTACCGCTCGATTCGGGAGCGCTACGGCCTGCGGCACCTGCCCGAGGGCCGGTACTTCCACGTGTCCCGGCAGGTGGCGATCGGCGCGGCCCTCGGCCAGGGGTTCCGCCCGGATCTGGTGATCGGGGCTGGCCGCTACGTGGGCAGTCTCCAGGGGCTCCTCTGGAACCGGGCGAGCTTCACGGCACCGGCGCACCACGAACTGGACCGGTTCGACGTGCGGCTTCCGGCCGATGCCGCGGTGGTCGAGCGCGTCATGACCACCCTCCAGCCGGAGATCACCGCCCATGGCGCGGACCTGAACGCGCGGTTCCGCACCTATGCCCGGCAGGAGGGGCTCGATGCCGAAGGCCTCCACGCTGTGGTCGATGTCGGCTACTCGGCGACGATCCAGAAGATGATGCAGCTGGCGCTCGGCCAGCCGCTGATCGGCTTCTACATGACGACCTTCGACACGGCACAGGCCGTCGAGACGGATGGCGGCGCGGCCTTCAGCTGCTTCCGCGCGGGCACCGAGAATCCCGAAACGTCCTCGCTCCCCGTCCTGGCCTACGGCCTCGCCGTCGAGGCGTTCCTGACCGCTCCCCACGGGCAGGTCGTGGGCTACGAGACGGCGAGCGACCGGATCGCACCTGTGTTCAAGGCGGATCCCCGGACACCCGCCGAGCACGCTGTCCTCGCCGAGCTCCATGCCGGCGCCGAGCAGTACATCATCGACACCCTGGATCTGTACGGGGCGGAACTGCTCCAGGCCGAGATCCCGTCGAAGGGGCCGCAGGAATTCCTGCGCCTGCTGATGCAGGGGCAGATCGCCACCCCGTCCGAACCGATGCGGTTGCTCGGTGTCGAGGACGATTTCTGTGGTCTGCCCATCCACAAGGTGTACGCGGCAGCGAAGACGGAGTCCGCGCTGGCGTAACGCGACGCGCGCCGCCGATGGAAAACCTGGCAGCTCCGCCGCTTCCAGGTGTTTGGTTTGGCCGAGTGCACGGCGTGGGATCGACGCCCATGCCTCACGTCGCGTGCACCCTTTCCCGGACAGGTGGAGCGACAGCGGAACCTGATCCGGATCCAGCACGAAAAGCGCCGCGTCAGCGGCCTAGGTTGATCCAGATCGACGCTGCGCGACGTCTGGTGCTGGATCCCTGGGCCGCATTCCACTGGCGCTGCATGCGCCCGGGAAAGAGGCGGCTCGACGCGATGGATCTGGATCAGCGGCCGGCCATGACTGCCTCCAGAGCGCGCCGCATCGTCGCCGGCGTGACCCTATAGCTCGCATGCATCGGGTGGACTCCCTCCGCCTGCAGCGTGGTCCCCCGCACGAACAGCAGGCGCGCGCCGCTGGACTCGACGAAGCTGGTGAAGCCGCGGAAGTAGAATTCCGGGCTCTCGTGGGCGAGCGCCACGACCCGGGTGCCCGGCCGGCAGAAGATGCAGTTGATCAGGGCGGAACTCGCCGATCCGACGATGATGTCGGCGCCGTGGTACATCTGCACCTGCTCGGCGAAGGTAAGATGCTCGGGCTGGACGATCTCGAACCCGTGGGGCTGCAACGTCTCGATGATCTCGGCCTCGTTGACGAGCTGGCGCTGCGTGAACCCCCGCCGGGACAGGATGATGCGCCGTCCGGTCCGTCGGAGATCGACTCCATCCGCGGCGAGCCGTTGGAGGATCCTGTCCCGCACGGCGGCGAGGATATCCTGCGGCCAGATCGCGTCGTAGATCGGAAGCCCCGGCCGGGTATCGAACGGGAAGAAGGCCGGCACCGGCGCGAGGCCGAGTTCGCGAAAGCGTGTCGCGACCGGCGGCAGCGTCACGATCGGCCGGTTGCGGGTGTCCATCAGCGCGATGATCTGATGGTGCGACTCGGGCATCCCGTCATCGACGCAGAGCGGCAATCCCGAGGGACAGGCGGGATCGTTGAAGCACAGCATGCGGGGGACAAATTCGAGCAGCCAGTGCCCGTATTGCCGGCTCTGAAGCCCGAACAGCATCAGGCCGGCGTCGATGTCGTTGATCGCGGCGGGCGCCTCGACCAGGGCGCGTCCGGGCCCCCAGACGGCCGTCATGATCTGACCCGGATTGACCCCGTCCTTGATGTCGGCGACCCCGCTCAGGGGATGGGCCGCGAGGTCGTAGATCAGGCGCTCGCCGCGGAGCACGACGTTGCTGCGGGGAAAGGTCAGGCAGTCCTTGAACAGCGCGACGTATTGCGGTGGTGCGTCGAGGGTCCCCGGCTGGGAAGTCAGCGGAATCGGGCCGCCGAGGAAGGTCACGGCGGGGTCGGCGATCCTGCGGCCGGGCCGCATCTCGTGATAGCGCCCGTGCCCCTCCCCGGCTTCCTGCCCGGCCGAGACGATACCGTAGATGCCGACGGGGCCGAGACCGACGATCGACCGGGTGCTCTCGTGCAGCACCACGGCCTCCTCGTGCCGGCCCGCCTCTGCCAGAGCGTTCATCTGAAGAAGGCGCAGGTTCCTGATTTTCCGGCTGAGGCTGTCCCCGTCCACGGTCGCAAGGCCGGTATCGCCGCCGTTGAGGTCGTAGGCGAGGCGGTAGCATTGTACGGCGGGCTCCGCTCGGCCGCGGCACTCGTGGGTCCAGCCGAGTTGCAGCAGCGTCCGCGCGGTCTCGTGCGGGATAGCCCCCGCCCCGTCCCGGCTTCGGAGTTCCGCAATATACGCCGCAGCGTCGGGCCAGAGCTCCTGCTCAATGAAGCCGCGCAGGCGTGCCACGGCGGCGTTCTGGTGCCAGCGCTGAGTATCGTGCGGGTCGATCGCGGCGGCGAGGGCGTAGGCGCGCGCCGCATCCCCGAATTGGGCGCCGCCCTCGAGCCGGAAGCCCAGGGCTTCGAGGTGCCGCAGGGTCGCGGCCGCACGTGGTCCCGACGGAGGTTCAGCGGTGAGCAGGGAGGCCAGAGTCTCCAGCCGGGTCGAGGCGTTGCCGCTGTCGATAGACCGGACAAGGTTGAGAAAGGTCGCCGTCGGCCGCATGTCGCTCCGTCTCCGACCGCTACGGGCCGACGCCGACGCGCTCGAGGCCGCGCAGCACCTGTGCGGGCGGAACCGTGTAATTGGCGTGGAACGGATGCGTCTTCTCACCCGGCACCGTCGAGCCCCGGATGTAGAGGACCTGGGCGCCGCTCGACTCGATCATGCTGGTGTAGCCGCGGAAATTGAACGACCGGTTCTCGTGGATCAGCGCGACGATGCGGGCCTTGCCGTTGCAGAAGATGGTGTTCGTCATCGCGGAGCTCGCGGAGCCCACGATCACGTCGGCCGAATGATAGAGCGCGATCTGCTCGATGAAGGACAGCCTCTCCGGGTACACGACCTCGAAGCCGTAGCGCTCCAGGGCGTTGATGATCTCGGCCTCGTTGACGAGCTGGCGCTGCGTGAAGCCCTTCCGCGACAGGACGATCCGCCGCCCCGTGGAGCGCAGGTCCACCCCGCGCGCTGCGAGGCTGTCGAGCACGGCGCGCCGCATGGCGCCGAGGATGTCCTTCGGCCAGACCGAGTCGTAGACCGGCACGTCCGGCCGGGCGTCGAACGGGAAGAAGGTCGGGACCGGGGCGACCCCGAGTTCGCGGAAGCGGACCGCCTGCGCCGGGAGCGGGAGGATCTCTCGCCCGCGCATGTCGAGCAACTCCACGATCTGCCGATGTGTCGCCGGCATGTGATCGTCGATGCAGATCGGGAAGCCCGCGGGGCAGACGGGATCGTTGAACCACATCATCCGCGGCACGAACTCGAGCAGCCAGTGGCCGTAGTTCTTGCTCTGGAGCCCGAACATCATCAAGCCGGATTCCAGGCTCCTCACCTCAGCCGGCTCCTCCACCAGGGCGCGGCCGCCCCCGTAGACCGCAGTCATGATCTGGTCGGTGTTCTTGCCGTCCTTGATGTCGGCAATGCCGCTGTCGGGGTGCGCCGCGAGGTCATATATCAGGCGGCCGCCCTGAAGCACGATGTTGCTGCGCGGGAAGGTGAGGCAGTCCTTGAACCGGGCGACGTATTGCGGCGGGGCATCTAGGGTCCCGCACGCGGAGGTCAGCGCCACCGGGCCTTCGAGGAAGCGGATCTCCGGCTCCGCGATCCGGCGCGGGCCGATGAGCTCGCGATAGGTGCCCTCCCCTTCGGTGGCGGCCCGACGCGCGGAGACGATGTCGTAGATCCGCACCGGCCCGAGCCCGAGCGTCGCGCGCGTCCGCTCGTGCAGCGCCTGCGCCTCCTCATGACGGCCCGCCTCGGCGAGCGCGGTCATCTGCAGGCTGCGCAGGTTCCGGATCTTCCGCTCGAGCGTGTCACCGTCGACCGTGAGGGCCTGCCCACCCAGGGTGTCCCGCGCGATCCGCGCCAGCAGGTAGCTGCGCACCGCGCTCTCGGCTTCACCGGCGAGCTCGTAGTCCCATGCGATCTGGACCAGCGACGGGTCGTCATGCCCGCGATCCTGGACCGCCGCCTTGGCTCGGCGCAGCGCCTCCAGGAGGTCCTCGACGCTGTCGAATTCCTGCCGCCAGCACCGGTCGACGATGTCCGTCCGGATGGCGGCGAGATGGTACTGCGCGGTCTGCGCGCGCGAGGCCTGGGCCGCCAGCCTGTAGGCACGGGCCGCCAGATCGAAGCTGTCCTCGCCCTGATACCGGAACGCGAGGGTCGCGAGGTGCTGCGCGGCGGTCTCGGTGCGCTCCCCCGTCAGCGCTGCGAGGGCGCCTTCGATCGCGTCGAGGGTGGCGGCGCCGTTCGTCCGATTGGCTTGCGTAAGGATTCGCCTAAATTCGTCCCGCATCGATACCGACCGTTCCTTCACGCGATCCGCCGCGCCGTCCCGAGCGCCTCAGCGCGTCGCCAGGGCCCGCTCCACGCAGGCGCAGACCTCGCCGATCTGATCCCGGGTGATCGCCGGGAAGAACGGCACCCCGATGGCGCCGGCGGAGACGGAGGCGGTCCGCGCAAGGCCGTCATGCCGGCAGGTCGCGAAGGCGGGGTGCGCTTGGCAGCCGGTCCCGTACCAGCGTCGCCACTGGATGCCGGCCGCGTCGAACGCCGCCGTCACCGCGTTGGCGGCTGCGGGCTCGAACAGCGCGTTGACCGTCATGGTCAGCCATTCCGTGCCGAAGCCGGGCTGCATGCGTACGCCGATCCGGTCGAAGCCCTGAACATAGGCCAGCGAGGCCTCCCGCAACTGCCGGATGCGCGCATCGAGGCCGTCGAAGGCCGCCAGGCCGACCGCTGCGGCGTATTCGGAGATCCGGAAATTGCCGCCCCGCACCTCCGAGACCCGGCTGCTCGCCGAGAAGCCGAAACCGGTCATCGCGGTGGTCTGCGCCACCAAGTCGGCATCGGTCGTGAGGATCGCGCCCCCCTCCCCGATCCCGAGCGCCTTGGTGGCGTGCAGGCTCACGCAGAGCGGCTGCGCGCCGACCCGGGTAAGGTTCAGCGTTGCGGCGGCGGCGTCGAACACGACCGGAATCCCGTGCGCCGCCTCGAACGCCTCCCAGGCCGGGACGTCGATCGGTGCCCCGTACGGACTGACCACCACCACGGCGGCGACATCGCCTTCGGCCAGCGACAGCGCCCGCTCGGCGATGGCGGGGGTCAGCGACAGGGTCTCCGGATCGACGTCGGCGAAGAACGGCTCGAGGCCGACATTCACCGCCGCGTGCGCGGTGGCGATGAAGGTGTAGCCGGGCATCAGGCAGAGCCCGCCGCGCCGGCCGCCGATCCGGTAGCGCAGGGCGAGTTCGATCGCGCTCGTGCCGTTACCGGTGATCGTCGCGGCCACCGGCGCGCCGCCGGCGCGCTCCGAGACGAAGCCGCAGAGCTTGGCCGTAAAGTCGCGGGAGAGCGGACCGTAGTTGCTGTAGATGTGCGATTGATCGATCCGGCGCAGGTACGGGACGATGGCGTCCGTCTCCGGCAGGCTTGGAATGAGCACGGGGATCATCGTCGAGACACGTCCTGACTGTCGGCGGCCACCATCCTCGTCCGAATGCCCGGTGACGCGGCCGCTATACATGCCCGGGTATCGCCGCGGAAGGCGCCGTTGTCCGCCCGGCCGACCGGACCCCTCAAGCGCGCGGCAAGGTCTGCGGCCTGGGCCGCGTTGGCAAGGGCCGAGCTGGATTCCCGAACACCGTCTGGCCCGGCGCCACGTTGCGGATCACCACGGCGCCGGCTCCGACCACGGCGCGCGCGCCGATCCGGATCTTCGGGATCACGCAGGCCCCCGTGCCGAGGAACGCCCCCTCCTCCACGTTGACATGGCCGGCCAGATGGACCCCAGGGCTCAGTGTGGCGAAATCCTCCAGCACATCGTCGTGGGCCACCGTGCAGCCCGGATTGATCAGCACGTGCTCGCCCAGCTGGGCATCCGCCGTGACGGAGGAATGCCCGAGGATCACCGCACCTGTGCCGATCCGGCTACTCGCGCCGATCAGCACGCCGGGATCGATGATCGAGGCGAAACGCGCTCCGATCGCGTCCCGCAGACGCGCGGCGGCCCGGGCTCGGGGCTCCGGCTCGCCAAGGGCGACGACGAAACGCAGACCTTCGTCACCCGCGAAGGTGCAGACATCGCGGACCACCGGCCGGCCGCGGAACGTCTCCGGCGCGTGGATGCCGGGATCAACGATGCTCGCCCTTAGCTCCATCGGCGTGCCGTGGGCGTTCAGGCGCTCAAGGGCGTCGACGATCTCGCGGGCGAGAGCACCCGCACCGTAAAGGACGAGGCGAAGGGTCATCGCACCGTGTGCCGAAACCGGTATTGGCTCGGCGCTGGCGGCTGCCTGCCGCTCGGGCGAACGTCCATGCGCGGGGTTCCCTGCCTCGGGCTGTCCTGCCTGTTCGGGGCTCTGCCCTACACGAGTCCCCGCGGGCTCTCCAGGGGCGATGCCTCGTCACGGTGCCATCGTTCCAGTACACCGCCGAGATCGGCGCGTCGCACCCGGGCGCGTGGGCGAGGACACGCGGAGCGTGAGACCGACATGAGGCCGGCGGAGACGTTCATCGACCTGATCCGGACGATCAATCGCGACAACGTGTCGGACGTTCTCCATCGGCTCCGCGCGTGCGTCGCCGCCGAGGATCGCCCCCTCGAAGGTCATGCCCACGCGCGCGTCACCCGGATGCGGCGGCACCTCGAGACGCTCGCGTTCCGGTTTGAGGGCGATGGCCAGCTCGGCGCCGTCGCCGATACCTACGATCTGATCGCTTCGATCGTCCCCGAGGATCGCGAACGCTGGGCGGTGGCCGCCGTCAGCGCGCGGCTACGCGATCTCTGCGAACGCGGACGCTACGCGGAGGCTACCGCCGTCATCCTCGACCTGCGCGCAGGGGGCAACCCAGCCGCCATCCGCGAAGGCCTCGCCACCTTGCTGCGGCTCGGCTGGGTGGCCGAGTGCGGGCAGGAGCCGGAATCCTGCGTGCAGTGCTATCGGTTGGCCTACGAGCTGAACGGTGGTGACGAAGGCGTCACGACCGAGGATGGCTTCGCCCTGAGCATCAAGGTCAGGAATCTCCGCCGATTACAGATCGACGAGCTGCTCCCGGATGGACGCTACGCGGACGCGATCGCGCTGCACGAGACGACCCGCCACGTCTACCGCTCGGGACCACTGCGCGCCTACGACATCGTCAAGGCCGAGGCGCTCGCCGCAGGCGGGGACACCGCTTACACAGAACTGCGGCCGAGGCGGCGGATCGCGCCGCCCGACCTGCGCTTCTTCGAGCCGCCCCCTGCCCTGCTCTCCGAGCCGGGCGAGCTCGACATGCCGGCCCAGTACCTCGCCTTTCTGGACGAAGCCCAGGCCTTCCCGCGCAGCAACGTCGTCATCGCCGGTGACAAGCTCATCTACGACCTCGCCGCGCACGCGCGCCGGCCCGACATCCTGCTGCAGGACGGGATCAATCCCGACCAGATCATGATGGCCGCGTTCGGTGAGACGCGCGCCCTCGTGGAAGTGCCCGAGGACCCGTTCCGGGTCGAGGCCGGGCTGATGATGTTCGGCCTCCAGAGCCGGAATTACGGGCACTGGTTCTGCGAGTATGTGCCGCGGATGCTCTGCTACAACGACGCGCGCTGCCCGGACGGGATCCCGCTCTGCATCGACGACCACATGCCCGCCTCGCACGAGCAGATCCTGCGCCTGCTCGACACGCGCGACCGGCCCGTGATCAAGCTCCCGCCCCGGCCCGTCGCACTCGGCCGTCTCGGGATCGCACCGCCGCCGGCATTCTTTCCGTTCGAGATGAAGCCGGGGCGGCCGGTCTACGACGCGATCTGGCCGGCCGATATCTTCGCGCCGGTGCGCGAACAGATCCTCGAACGCGCCCGGGAACAGGGCGTCCTCTCCGGCCGGACGGACCGGCGCTTGTTCATCTCGCGCAAGGCCTTCAGCCAGCGCGCCCTCGTCAACGAGGCGGAGATCGCCGAGCAACTCAGCTCCCTGGGCTTCGAGGTGATCTACCCGGAGACCATGTCGTTCCTCGAACAGGTCGAGGCGTTCCACTCCGCTGCCCTGGTGGTGGGCTCGTCGAGTTCGGCCCTGAGCAACGCCCTGTTCTGCCGGCCTGGGTGCCGGATCCTGGGTCTGATTCACGAGGAGCGGGCGTTCAACTTCCGGGGTTATGCCAGCTACATCGAGGTGGGCGGCGCGCGGATTTTGTTCCTGCGCGGCCGCACCCTCCACCGGCCGGGCGTGCACGCCTTCCACGTGAGCTATACCGTCGACCCGGCCAAGGTCGTCGCGGCCGTGGCCGCCCTTGAGAACGAGGCCGCCACCGGCGTGCCGGCCGGGTTCCCGGTGCCGATGGCGGACGACAGGCCGATCCGTCGACCGGATCGCCGAGCGGTCCGGTCTCACCCTCGGGCGGGCGCGCCCGCCCGCGTCGAACCCGACCGGCTCGCGCGCGTCAGGACGCTCGCGGCCGGGCCGCACGCGGACGCGGCTTCCGGCCTCTGCGCCCTGGAGGCGGTGGCCTACGTGGCCGGCGAGCCCCATTCGGATCAGCCCACCTGCGCGTCGCCGAGCCTCTCCGCCTTCATCCGAACCTGGAGCGATCGCCTGCCGCAGGATGCGCGCGATGCCCTGATCCTGCCGCTCGTTCCGCGCTTGGTCGGCACGCGAGGCTCGCAGGCCCTGGAGCGCCGGCGGGTCGCCTTAGTGGCCGATTGGCTCGTCCGCACCCACCTGCCGGCGTGGTTCCGCCTAGCCAAGCTGAACGTGGAAGGGGACGCGCTGGCCGGCCTGCCGGCGCTCGCCGACATCGTCGATCTCGCCGCTTGGTGCGATCATCTGGAGCGGGCGCGCAAGCGGGCAGCGGTCGCGAACCTGACCCTGCGGCAGACCGGTGCCGCCGTCCGGGCCGCGGCCTGGGACGGGGCTCATCAGGCCGCGTGGGCTACCGTTCGGGATCAACTGGAGACCGCGGGCCCCCGGATACTCGCCGCCGGCTGGGACGCTGCCTATGCTGCCGCCTACGCGGCGGCCCGGGCGTACGGGAAGGCCTCGCTGGAGCCGACCCGTCACGCCCTTGAACAATCCGCGCTGATCCTTATCGAGCGGATGATCGAGGTGCGCGAAGCAGATCCGGACCGGCTATCGGATGGCGCGCAGCCGCCCGCCGCGGCGAGCCAGAACGGCGCCGCAGGCCGGCCATGAGCGAGATCCGGCCGAGCGCCCGGCTGGTCGATCCCGTCGGATCCGGCCAATCCGCGTCGTCCCTGTCGGGGCTGCGCTGCCTCGTGCTGGGCGGCGGCGGCTTCCTGGGGTTGAACCTGTGCAACCGCCTCGCGGAGGCGGGGGCTGAAGTCACCTGTTTCAGCCGCAGCCATCCGCAGGCCGAGGTCCTGGACCGGCGCGTGGCACGGGTGGTTGGCCAGTTCGCCGACCGCCTCGCCCTCGCCAATGCGGTAGACCGCCAGGACATCGTCTTTCACCTGATCGCAGGCTCGGTTCCCGAGAGTTCCAACCGAGACCCCAACGCGGAACTCTCGGCCGCGCCGATCGCCACCCTGCACCTGCTGGAGATTTGCCGCGCCGCCCGGATCAAGAAGCTCGTGTTCTCGTCCTCCGGGGGGGCGATCTACGGAATTCCCCGTGCCATTCCGATCTCCGAGCAAGCGCCGACTGACCCGATCTCGGCCTACGGCATCAGCAAGCTGATGATCGAGAAATCTCTGCACCTCTACCGGCACCTTCACGGGATCGACTACCAGATCCTGCGCATCGCCAATCCGTACGGCCGGTTCCAGCTCGGCACCAAGCACCAAGGGCTGATCGGGAGCTACATTTACCGCGTGCTCACCGACCAGCCGCTGGAGGTCTGGGGCACTGGCTCGGTGGTGCGCGATTTCCTGCATATCGACGATGTCAGCGACGCCTTCCTGGGAGCCGTCGACTATCAGGGCCCACACAAGGTTCTGAATGTCGGCAGCGGGCGGGGCCTAAGCGTTCATCAGGTCATCACCGAGCTGAAGGTGGCCTTCGGCCGGGACGATCTCCCCTGCGTGCACCGGCCGAGCCGCGCCGCCGACGTGCCGGCCAACGTCCTCGACACCGCGCTGATCCGGTCTGAACTCGGCTGGCAGCCGCGCGTCCCCCTGCAGACTGGGCTCACCGGCACCATCGCATGGATGCGCGCTCATCTGGCGCAGTCGCTGGCGGCAGGCACGCCCACCGGCGCCAGCTGATCGGCCGAATCTTCAATCCGCCCCGGAGCGGCCACGTTTGTCGGCGACAGCGCGCGGCATTGATCCGCGAGGAGACCCCATGTCCTTTCTGCACGATCTGCCGATCGCCGACCTGATCGCGCATTACGGCTACCTGGCGATCTTCGTCATCATTACCCTGGAGAGCGCCGGGCTGCCCCTGCCCGGCGAGACAGTGCTGCTGACCTCGGCGGCCTACGCGGGCAGTACCGGCAACATCAATATTGCCATCGTCGTGGCGATTGCCGCGACCGCCGCCATCCTGGGCGACAATGCCGGCTACTGGGTCGGCCGCCGCTGGGGGCTGCCGCTGCTCCTCCGCAAGGGGCACCTGATCGGGCTCGACCACGGCCGGCTCAAGCTCGGCCAGTATCTCTTCCGTCGGCACGGCGGTAAGATCGTGTTCTTCGGCCGCTTCACCGCAATGCTCCGTGCCTACGCGGCGGTGCTGGCCGGCGTGAACAAGCTCGACGCTCGCCGCTTCATGGCCTTCAACGCCCTCGGCGGCGTCGCCTGGGCCTCGATCATGGGATTTGGCGCCTACCTGTGCGGCCGGTCGATCGAGAACGTGATGGGGCCGGTCGGCCTCGGGCTGCTGGCCTTCGTCCTGCTGGGCGCCATCGTCCTGTGGCTGTTCATGCGCCGGCACGAGGCGCGCCTGATGGTCGCCGCCGAGGCCGAGATCCCGGGACCGCTCGGGGGGGGGCTCGGTGAGGCGCGAGCCGAGCCTGTCCCGGCGCCTGTCCTGGAGCACGGCGGCATTGACCCGAACAGCCCGGTCCAGGCGGATTTTCAGAATCAGATCGAGGCTCTCCTGGCCAAGCGGGAGCGCGCGGCGCCGCAGGCCGCCGCGCCGGCGGCCGCCCCCACCCGGCGCGCGCCCTGGCCCCTGTGGTTCAAGATCCCGGTGCTCCTCGTCGCTGCCGGCGCCGGCATGGCGGTACTCTCCTGGCATGACGGCGTCACCGGCGGCCTCTACGGACGGCTCATCGGGCATATCGGGATCCTCGGCATCGCCTTGGTCCTCGTCGTCCCCGCACTCCTCCTTCTGGTGGTCGGCTGGCGACTCCCGCGCCCGGAAGACGACCTCGACGCAGAGTCTGAGGAGGCTGCTGGGCTGGCGGCGTGACAGCCCGCCTGGTGAGTGTGGCGCCCCGAATGTAGGGTTGACCGGTCCTGGAGCCGATCGTACAGCCGGCCCGACCCGACTGGGGTGCCCCGTCGCGCCGGCCTCATGCCGATCCCGCTGACGGCTACTTGCCCGTGACCAGTTGGGCCCCGCGACTGAGACGGAGCCGACCTTGAGCGAGGACGTGGAAGCGCTGCGGGCCGAGCTCGCCGAGACTCAGGCACGGCTCAAAGATGCGCAGGGCGAACTCGCCCGCTTGGTGCGATTGGCTGAGGCTGATCTGCAGCGACGACGTCCCGGCGAGCAGTCGAGCGTCGTCGCCTCCTCGGTGCGCAGGCCTGCCGCCAAGGAGGTTGCGGCTCGGATCGCCCGGTTCGCGCACCTCTACCGAGAGGCCGCTTCAGCCGCCCCCGACCGCGCCCCCGTCGTGCCCGAGGCAACGATGCTCGGCTGGCTGGAAACGTCCGGTCTGTTCGACCGCCAGTTCTACCTCGCGTGTAACGACGACGTCGCGAATGCCGGGGCCGATCCGACGCACCACTACTACAATCACGGCTCCGAGGAAGGGCGCCTCCCCAGCACCCTCTGAGGGGAGTCTGGGGAAGCTGCTCGCTGGCGCACGTTCAAGGGATCTGATCGATGCAGGACGGTGCAGGAGAGATCGCACCCGCGCTCGAGCCGTGGCAGGACGACTTCGCCACCATCTACGCCAGCGGACTGTTCGACCATATTGGGTACGCAACGCGCTATCCCGATGTCGGCCTGACCGATTTGTCGCCCCTCGAGCACTACGTGAAGTACGGCGCCCGGCTTGGGCGACGGCCCCGTGCCGACTTCAGCGCGCCGCCAGACGAGACCTTCGACGGCAGCTTCGTCAATCCCTTCGCGGCCTGGCTCCGCGCGCGGGCCGAGACCGAGCCGGCGCCGGCCTGGAACCGGCCGGTCGTCTCGGTCCTGTGCATCAGCTACAACCAGGCGGCCTTCATCCGGCAGACCCTGGAGAGCATCCTCGGCCAGGCCACGGACTTCCCCTTCGAGCTGCTGGTCGGCGACGACCGTTCCACGGACGGGACTGCCGAGATCATCGCCGAGTACGCCGCGCGCCACCCCAATCTCGTGGCGGTCCTGCGCAGCGAGAATCTCGGGCCGAACCGGAACTTCGCCGACCTCACGGCACGCGCCCGCGGCGAGTTCGTGGCGATCTGCGAGGGCGACGATTACTGGACCGACCCGCGCAAACTCCAGCGGCAGGTCGACTTCCTGCGGGCGCGCCCGGAATTCACCCTCTGCTTCCACCGGGTGCGCGTCGTCTACGAGGACATGCCGGGGGTCGACGAGCTGTACCCGAAGCAGTGCAGCCCGCAGCCGTCGCTGTCCGATCTCGTGGCGCACAACTTCGTCCAGACCAACAGCGTGCTCTACCGCTGGCGCTACCACGGCGAGGAGGCGTTCGTGTTCGACGAGGGCATCGCCCCCGGCGACTGGTACGTCCACCTGATGCACGCCGAGGTCGGGCGCGTCGGCTTCCTGCCGGAGGTGATGGCGGTCTACCGCAAGCACGCCGCCGGGATGTGGGCGACCTACGCCACCGAGCTCGCCCGCCACAAGAAGCTCGGCAATTCCGAGATCGCGTTCTTCCGCAAGCTGCGCGGCCATTTCGGCGGCCGCTACGCGGCGGGCTACGAGGCCGCGCAGAAGTCGATCTTCCGGCGGCTGGCCGAGGCCTATCTCGACGAGGAGGACGTGCCGAGCCTCGGGCGCCTGATCGAGGCCAACCCCGACATCGCCCGGGACGCCTTGAGCGACATGGGCCTCGACGCGCCGGATGACCTTTCAGGAGAGCCGGAGGCCCTGCGCGCGTGGCTGCTGGAGCAACTCACCGTCAGCGTCATCGTCACGGCCTACAACCACGCCGCCGATATCGGCCGCTGCCTCGACGCGGTGCTGGGCCAGCGCGGCCTGTTCCGGCTGCAGGTCGTGATCGGCGACGACAAGTCCACCGACGGCACTGCCGCGATCGTCGAGCGCTACCGGGCACGCGACCCGGAGCGGATCGCGGTGCGGCCGCGGCCGCAGAACCTCGGCATGCTGCGCAACATGCAGGATTGCCTCGCCGCCTGCACGGGCCGGTACATCGCCTTCTGCGAGGCGGACGATTACTGGCTGTCGGACCGCAAGATCGCCATGCAGATGCGGATGCTGCGCAACGACCGCAAGCTGGGCATGTGCTTCAACTGGGTGCTGCTCCACTACCCGGCGACCGGCTCCTACGTCCCACACGACGAGCAGGGCCGCTATCCGACCGGCCCGATCAGCTTCCCGGTCCTGGCGAACTCGCCGCTCACCGCCAACTTCTCCTGCTGTTTCTACCGCGCCGAGGCCCTGCGCCGGGTGCCGGAGGCCTATTACGCGAACACCTCGGCGGCCGACTGGCTGATGAACCTCTACGTCGCCGACAAGGGCCGGATCGCGTTCCTGCGGGAACTGCTCTCGGTCTACACGGTCCAGGAGAAGGGGCAGTGGTCGGGCCTGCCGGAGGACATCAAGAACGCCCGGATCGCCCAGTACCAGAAGGAGTTCGCCGGCATCTTCGGGGAGGGGCGCGGCTTCGAGAAGTACGAGGTGGGCTGCACGGTCGCCGAGCTCGACGGCGAACTGCCGGATTCCTTCGCCCGCGCGAACCTGGAGGCCCCCCAGGACCGGGTCTGGGCCGAGATCCAGGACGGGCAGGTGGTGCTGGCGGGCTGGGTCGTCTCGGCGAGCCGCGCCAAGGCGACCCTGATCGTGGAGGCCGACGGCGAGGTCCAGCGCATCCCCGCGGACGTCCACCGGCCGGATGTGATCGCCGCGGTGCTGGGCGACACGCCCACCACGATGGAGGAGGCCCGCTGCGGCTTCCGCTTCACCCTCCCCTACGCGCTCCACCTCGAGGTGCTGCTCTCCATCGAGGTCGAGCACGAGGTCGCGCCCTGGCTCTCGGTGATCTTCACCCACCGGGTGAGGCGGGGGCCCCAGCAGGGCTGACTTTCGACATTGGACGGGGCGAAGCGACTCCGTGCAGCGCGACGTACCCCCTCTCCCGCACGAGAGAGGGAACCTGCGCCAATCGCGGCGCCGCGACCCCGGTGCGACGCCCTTGGCTGGGCTCTATCGCCGCCGACCGCCGAGGAGGTGCCGTAGACGCGCCAGTGGCGTGCGGGCGCGGGCCCGGTCCAGGGCCCCGCGGATCTCCGCGGCCAGCCGGGTCGCGACGATCTCGCGGGCGGGATCGTCGTAGTGGACGATGTCGTAGAAGGTCCCCTCCTCCCGGTCGCGGAAGATGCCGCTGAGGTCGAGGGCCGTGAAGGTGCGCCGGTACGGGCGCCGCGCCGCGAGCTGCGCGGTGAACGCCTCCAGCTTGGCGTATTGCCGGTCGAGATAGGCCAGGAACGCCCCCGAGGCGACGCCGCTTTCCACCTCGGTGAGGTGGCTTTTGCGCAGGATCGTCGGCTGCAGCACGCTGACGATCGGCACCCGGTGGTCGTGGGACAGCTTGGTCAGCCGGTGCGCCGCCAGCGCGTAGTGGTGGATGATCGCCTCCTCCCAGCCCGGGCTCTGCCAGCCCACCTCCGCGCGCAGCCGCTTCAGCTCCTCGTAGATCAGCGTGATGAGCGCCTCGTAGGACAGGCCGTCCTCGCGGGCCCGGGGATCGTGCGTGTCGAAGAAGTGGTCGTAGAGCCGCTGGGTGATGAAGGCGTTGTAGGGATGGCCCGGCCGCGGATCGTAGGTCCAGGGCTGGAACAGGTCGGTGCTGCCGCTCAGCACGAGGATCGCGTCGGGGCTGTAGGTCACCAGGCGCGACCAGATCAGGTGGGTCATCTGCGTGAGGCAGCTCGACATCACCCCGAAATTGTAGACCTTCGCGCTGTCGAGGCCGTCCGCCCGCAGGATCCGCTCGATGCGGCCCGGCAGGGTGTTGGCGATGTCGCCGCCGTCGATCGTGGTCGAGTCGCCGACGACCAGGATCCGGGTCTCGCCCTCGGGCTTGCGCGCGACGATCGGGGCGGCGTTCAGGAAGCCGTCGGCGTCGAACGGGACACCGTAATGGCTCGCCCCCGGCTTGCCGGCGAACTGGATGAACGGGCTCGGATAGCGCGTGTTCGAGTCGAGATAGCCGAAATGGTGCAGGAACTTGCGCCGCCGCGCGGCGTCCTCGCTCTCCGGTGGGGCCCAGATCTGCTCGACGCCCGGGGCGGTCAGAGCCGCCATCATCGCGCCCCTGAGCGCCGCGTGGCCGGCGGCGTTCAGCCGGATGCCGTCGTCGCTGAGAGCGGGCCTGAGCGCGCCCGTCCCGGTCGCCAGGACGGCGTCGTAATCGATGAACTGCGCGCCGTATGCCTGCACGTGATCGCGCAGCCACGCGTTGACCTGCCCGATGAGCGGGACGGGCAAGCCGGCCGCGGCCGGCGAGGCCGGATCCACCGGCGGTATCGAGCCGACCCAGGTCCGCACGTAGAGGTCGCGCGCGTCCTGCAGCATCGCGGCGAAGTCGGCCACGATGCTGTCCAGCGACGGCGCGGCCTTGCCGCTGAGGATGTCGTCGCGGCCGCCGATGAGGTGCAGGCCGCGGGCTCCGTAGAGGGCTATGTCGGAGCGAAGCCGGCGCCCCATGTCCCGGGTCGACTGCCCGGCAATTCCGCGCGCGACCGTCTGGGGGCCGGAGAAGAGCGGCGGTGTCTCGGCCACCAGCTCCGCCGTGACCGAATCGCCGAAGAAGAGGATCGGCCCGAACGGGAACAGCGGCTTGTCCTGCATCGGCGTGCTCATGCCGTCGCGATCCGGGGCGGCGTCAGCGCGCCGCGAAGATCTCGATCCCGTCGAGATGCAGGTGCTGCTCCTCGTCGAGATCGATCTTGAGGTAGCGGAACCGCGCGTTGTCGAACCGCAGGTGGAGGGGCAGGCCGGGATGGCAGTGGGCGTCCACGGCGTCGAAGACGAGGCTGTAGTCGCCCTCGGTCTCCCCCAGCCAGACCCGCATCAGCTGCGCCCGCTCGCTGAGCTGCCCCCAGCGATTGTAGATCCGGATCTCCGAGATCCGCTCGACCGCGCCGAGATCGAGGACGAACCAGGGGTTTCGGTCGAGCCCGGTGTGGAAGAAGAAGGACGGGTCGCCGGTGGTGCGCGCGCCGTAGGTGCCGGTCGTGCCCGACCAGGGCGAGGCGGAGCTCGCCGTCCAGGTCTTGCCCAGCGCGATGTTCTCGGAGGGGCGCATCGCCACCAGCGTGTCCATCTCCAGCTCGTCGATCAGCGTCCGGATCTGCTTGGACGGCTGCCGCAGGGGCGGGATTTCCAGCTCGAGCTTGTAGATCAGGTTCGACAGGATGCTCTGGTCGAAGCGGTGGTCGATGAAGCCCTCAAGATCCGGCAGGCCCATCTGATTCGGGATGTCGGTGACGACCCGCGGATCGCCGGCGTAGCGCAGCCACTCGGCCACGAGCCGGCGGGTGGCGGGGCTGACCATGAAGGCGATCCAGGAGGCCTGGATCTGGTCGGCGTCCCAGTAGCGCGCCGAGTCGCACTCCATCAGCACGAAGCAGTCGCGCTTGGTCCAGGCCCGCTGCGGCTTGCCGTGCAGCACGCCCACCGCGACCCGGCGCTCCGAGCCGTCGAGCCAGGTGAGCAGCGGCGCCACCGGCGGCAGCGGGTCGTCGCCGACCGCCTGCATGCCGGTGTCGCTGAACACGATGAAGTCGCCGTCGCGGCGCTTCTCCAGCGCCTCGGCGATGACGTAGGGCTTCCAGGCCCAGTTGCCGGCGCCCCGGGACCGGTCGAGGATCTCCCGGTGCGCGCGGTAGAAAGGCGTCTCGCGCAGCCGGTCGGGGGACCAGCTCTCGATCGTGTCGAAATCGCCCGTGGCGGCGGCCGAGGCCACCAGCCGGCGCTGGCTCTCGACGTAGTGGTACTTGGCGGCGAAGCTGACCAGGGTGGTGTGGCGCGGCCGGAGCCGGCGCCGCAGCCGCATCAGCACCTCGGCCCGGTGCATGTCGAAGGCGTTGACGCGCAGGGCCTCCGGGGATGGGTCAGCGCTGGCCAAGTCTGTCCTCCGGCGGTGGCTCGAGGGCTTGTCACCGGTTTTGCCGGCTTCGGCAAGGCGGCCGCGGCGGGGCCGGGCTCAGGCGTCGTCGAAGGCGAGGTTCTCGGCCGGATACGCGAGCATCAGCGCGCGGCGCTCGGGCGAGTTGTCCCACTCGCCGACCTTCGTGTAGCCGCCGGCGACGTCCAGCACTTCCACGACGCGTCCGATGGTCGGGATGCTCTTGAAATGCTGCGGCCAGCCGGAGGCGAAGTAGTAGACCTGCTCGACGTGCTCGGAGAGCTGGCAGACCCCCGGCCCGAACGTGCCGAGCCCGAAGACGAGGTAGCGCCCGTTCATCAGCGCCGCGACGTCGTCGATGAGGGTGCCGCTCTGAGTCGTCAGCGGCACGCCGATCTCGGCGATCCACGCTTCCAGCACCGGGATCACCGGGTTGAGCCGGTTCTCGAACACCATCTTGATCCGGGCGATGCGGCCCCCCGCCAGGAGCCGCCGGATCACCATCTGGTAGAAGGCGAGCGGTGGCTGCGGGTAGGTCGGCGCCACCCAGGTGCTGAAGATGTCCCCCGAGCGGATGTGGATCAGCAGCTCGTCGTCGGGCTTGGCCGGGATATCCCGCGGCAGCCGGTTGAACAGCGGCCGGATGCAGGTCCGCACGATGTCCCGGGTCTCGTCCGGGCCGAGGGTGCCGGCGAGCTGCTGGATCCCGAGGTCGAAATACATCCCCGACAGGAACATGCCCGCCTCCGGCAGCGGCTCCGAGCCGGGGATGAAGGTGAGGCCGCCGCAGGTCAGGGGGCCGGTGAGGCCGATCACCTCGCTCCGGTCGGCGGCCGGGAGCTTGATGTATTTCAGGTTCAGGTTGCGGGCGATGCCGATGGCGAGCAGCAGCTGGATCAGGCAGTTGCCGAAGGCGCCGCACTCGTAGAGCGCGAGCCCGACCAGGGCGCGGGAGCGCGGCCGCTCGGCGCTGACGAGGCGGTAGGAGACGTAAACGTTCGCGCCGGGCCGCTCGTCGGCCATGTCGAAGGGCACGTCGAGCACGCGCCGCAGGGCGATGAGGTCGAAATCCGCCCGGTCGCACAGCACCCGCACCGCCGGCGGCGCGCTTCCCGCGGGGCCGTCCGGGGCGACGCGGACGTGGCGCGCCCAGGCGCCTTCCCCGGCGGCGAGCACCAGGGTCGCGGGCCCGCTCCGGGCCGCGTCGAGATCGGGCTCGCGCCAGACCTGCCCGTCGTCGGAGAGGGCGAGGCGCGGCGGCGCCGCGCAGGCCGCCGCGATCTCGACCCGGCGGACCGGGCAGCGGAAGCCGAGATCGACCTGGAAGCCCGGTGGGCCGGCCAAGCGGTCGGTCGCGCCGGCCGCGCGGTGCCAGGGCCGGCCGAACGCCGCATCGATCAGGTCGCCGTTCATCGCGTCTCGCGCTGCGCAGGGAGCGGTCCGGGGCCCGCGCCCCGAGCCCCTCTCTTCGCCGTCCGACCCCCCTCTGTCGAGGCGGGCGTGAGGGTCCCGCCGCCGCGTCCTGCGGTGACGGGCGCGGCGCCCGTGCGGCTAGCCGTCGAGCCCGAGCATCAGCCCGAGATTCTGCACGGCCGCCCCGGAGGCACCCTTGCCGAGATTGTCGAGGCGCGCGACCAGCACCGCCTGCCCGTGCTCGGCCGAGCCGAACACCCGCAGCTCCAGCCGGTCGGTGTCGTTGAGATCCTCCGGCTCGATCTTCTCGCGGTGCGCGCCGGTGGCGGCGCCCGGCACGACCTGCACCAGGGGCTGGCCGGCGTACCAGTCGCGCAGGGCCGCCTCGAGGTCGGAGGCCGTGGGCCGGCCCGGCAGCGTCTCGAGGTGGAGCGGCACGCTCACCAGCATCCCCTGCCGGAAATTGCCCACCGACGGCACGAAGATCGGCCGCCGAGTCAGCCCGCTGTAGCGCTGCAATTCCGGCAGGTGCTTGTGGGCGAAGCCGAGGCCGTAGAGCTGGAACGGCGGCGCCGCGCCCTGCTCGTAGGCCTCGATCATGCTCTTGCCGCCGCCGCTGTAGCCGCTGACCGCGTTGACGCTGATCGGGTGGTCGGCCGGGATCAGGCCGCCCTCCACCAGCGGGCGCAGGAGCGCGACGCCGCCGGTCGGGTAGCAGCCGGGATTGGCGACCCGCCGGGCGCGGGCCACCGCCGCCCCCTGCTCCCGGGTCAGCTCCGGGAAGCCGTAGGTCCAGCCCTCCGCGACCCGGTGGGCGGTGCTAGCGTCGAGCACGCGCGGGCCGCCGCCCGGCAGGCTGTCGGCCAGCGCCACGGTCTCCTTGGCGGCCGCGTCCGGCAGGCAGAGCACGACGAGGTCGACCTCGGCGAGGAGCGCGCGCTTCGCCGCCGGGTCCTTGCGGTGCTCGGGCGCGATGCTGCGCAGGGCGACCCGCCCGTCGCGCTCCAGGCGCTCGCGGATGCCGAGACCGGTCGTGCCGGCCTCGCCGTCGATGAACACGGTGGGCTTCGTCGCGCCTGCGCCAGACATCGCTCGTCTCGCTCTCTCTAAAACGCCTTGCCGCCCGAGTCGGGCACCGCGGCCGGGGATCAGGTGCGCGCGGTGCGGCAGCCTGTCAACGGCCGTGCCGCGGCCTGAAAACGCGAAAGGGCGGCCCCCGCAGGAGCCGCCCTCTCCGTGACACCGGTGTGACCGGGTGTCTTAACGCTTGGAGAACTGGAAGCTGCGGCGGGCCTTCTTGCGGCCGTACTTCTTGCGCTCGACGACGCGGGCGTCGCGGGTGAGGAAGCCCTCACGCTTCAGCGGGGCGCGCAGCTCCGGCTCGTAGTAGGTCAGGGCCTTCGACAGGCCGTGGCGCACCGCGCCGGCCTGGCCGGAGAGGCCGCCGCCCGCCACCGTGACGGTGATGTCGTACTGGTCGACGCGGCCGGCGATCTCCAGCGGCTGGCGCAGGATCATGCGCAGCACCGGGCGGGCGAAGTAGGTCTCCACCGGGCGCTTGTTGATCGTGACCGTGCCGTTGCCGGGCTTGATCCAGACGCGGGCGACCGCGTCCTTGCGCTTGCCGGTGGCGTAGGCGCGGCCCTGCGCGTCCAGCTTCTGGACGTGGACGGGGGCCTCGTTGGCGGGGTCGACCGCGCCGGTGTTCGACCGGTTGAGGTCGGCGAGGGACTGCAGGGTCGCCATGATCAAGCGCTCACGTTCTTGCGGTTGAGGGCGCCGACGTCGAGCGCCTGCGGCTGCTGGGCCTCATGCGGGTGCTCGGTGCCCTTGTAGACGCGGAGATTGCCGAGGATCTGGCGGAAGAGCGGGCCGCGGGGCAGCATGCGCTCGACGGCCTTCTCCACCACGCGCTCGGGGAACCGGCCCTCGAGGATGAACTTGGCAGTCCGCTCCTTGATGCCGCCCGGATAGCCGGTGTGGTAGAAATAGCTCTTCTGATTGTACTTACGCCCGGTGAACTTCACCTTCTCGGCGTTGATGACGATGACGTTGTCGCCGCAATCGACGTGGGGCGTGTAGGCGGCCTTGTGCTTGCCGCGCAGGCGCATCGCCACGATCGACGCGAGGCGGCCGACGACGAGGCCCTCCGCGTCGATCACGATCCACTTCTTGTCGACCTCGGCGGGCTTCAGCGAGGTGGTCTTCATAGCCAAATCCCAGGGGTTCCGACGGACCGGACCCCGACGCTTCGGGATCCGCGGACATCGGGGTGCCGAAAAACGAGCCGCCGCGTGGGGCACACGCGGCGGCGGTGCCGGGTGCATAGACGGCCCCAGACGCTGGGTCAACAGGGAAGTTTAAGATCCCGGAAAAGCTATTTTGTTCAGCGTGTTGGCGGTTGAGGTACCAGAATACCGCTAGCCGTCGGAGCGCCGGCCCCGCTCCGCGATGGTCAGCTTCTGGACTCCCCTTCCCGCCAGCACCGGCTTCCGGGCGCTGAGGATCCGGGAGTTCACGCCGGTCCAGCCGATCTCGCCGGAGAGCCGGCCGTACTCGATCTTGGGGCAGCGGTTCATGATCACCGTCAGTCCGCGCGCCTCGGCCCGGGCGGCGGCCGCGTCGTCGCGCACGCCGAGCTGCATCCAGATCATCTTCGGCGGCGGCGTCAGCGCCAGCGCCTCGTCGACCAGCGGCCCGGCGGCGGCGGAGTTGCGGAAGATCTCGACCATGTCGATTGGCTGGTCGCCCAGCCCGGCCTGGACCTCGGCGAGGGAGGCGGCCACCCGGCGCCCGAGCAGGTCCTGGCCGGCGAGGCCGGGATTGACCGGCGTCACCGCGTAGCCCCGGTCGAGCAGGTATTTCAGGACGATCCAGCTCGGGCGCGCCGGATTCGCCGAGGCGCCCACCAGCGCGATCGTGCGCGTGCCGTTCAGGATCGTGCGGATCTGCGCGTCGGGGTAGCGGGCGTGCCGCTCCGCGAGCGCTGCCGCGTCGCTGGGCGCGGGTGGCCGGTTCTCGTGGCCCGTCTCGTCCATGGCGTGTTCCCTCGTCGTCCGGATGATCGCGGGTCGTGTCGCGCTTCTCGCCGCGTTCTGTGCCGCGTTTCTGGCCGCGCGTCGCGCCGCTGTCGCGGCCTCGGCGCGGCCGCCGTCACAGCCACCGTCATAGCCGCCAGACCTCGTAACCCAGCCGCGCGAACGGCGCCTTCTCGAAGAGTGCCTTCACGTCCACGATCAGGCCGCCGGGCTTCACCCGGGCGGCGATCGCCTCCGGGCCGAGTCGGGCGTAGTCGCGGTGCGGGACCGCGATCACGGCCGCGTCGGCCTCGGTGGGCAGGTCGGCCCAGTCGACGAGGGCGATGCCGTACTCGGCCCGGGCCTCCGCCGCGCCGGCGCGGGGATCGTGGACCGACACGGCGCAGCCGAATTCCTCCAGCTCCCGCACGAGGTCGGCGACCTTCGAGTTGCGCAGGTCGGCGCAGTTCTCCTTGAAGGTCAGGCCGAGGACGATGACCCGCGCCCGCCCGGTCCCGCCGCGCCGGACGATCCGCTTCACCGTGCTGCGGGCGACGTGGGCCGCCATGCTGTCGTTGATCCGCCGCCCGGCCAGGATCACCTGCGGGTGGTAGCCGATCATCGCGGCCTTGTGGGTCAGGTAGTACGGGTCAACGCCGATGCAGTGGCCGCCCACGAGCCCGGGGCGGAACGGCAGGAAGTTCCACTTGGTCCCCGCCGCCGCGAGGACCTCCTGGGTGTCGAGGTCGAGCTTGTCGAAGATCAGCGACAGCTCGTTCATGAGCGCGATGTTCAGGTCGCGCTGGGTGTTCTCGATGACCTTGGCGGCCTCGGCCACCCGGATGGACGAGGCGGCGTGGAGCCCCGCCTCGATGATCGACCCGTAGAGGGCCTTGAGCCGCTCCAGGGTCTCGGGGGTGTCGCCGGCGACGATCTTCACCACCCGGGCGAGGCTGTGCTCCCGGTCGCCCGGGTTGATCCGCTCGGGCGAGTAGCCGACGAAGAAATCCGTCTTCCAGCGCAGGCCCGAGGCGCGCTCCAGGACCGGGATGCAGACCTCCTCGGTGGCCCCGGGATAGACCGTGGATTCGAACACCACGGTCGCGCCCGGCCGCATGTGCCGGCCGACGAGGTCCGAGGCCCGGATCAGCAGGTCGAAATCGGGGCACTGGGCCGCGTCCACCGGGGTCGGGACCGTGACGACGATCACGTCCGCCGCGCCCAGCGCGGTCGGGTCGTCGGTGATCGCGAGGTGCGCGGCGGCCCGGAACGCCTCCGCGACGATCTCCCCGGCCGGGTCGTACCCGGCCCGGTAGGCCGCCACCTTGTCGGCGGCGCGCTCGTAGCCGATCGTGGCCCGCCCCCGGCCGAACGCCAGGGCGAGCGGGAGCCCGACATAGCCCAGGCCGACGATCGCCACGCTGTCCGCCGAGCGGTCCCCTGAGCCGTCTGCCGCTCCGTCAGCCACGCCGGATCCCTCTGCGGGCTCGGAGGGCGCCGATGACGATCCGGCCGCCGGGCGCGTATAGGGGCGGTCCGCGCCGGCGTCGACTCGCCTCGGCCCGCGCGGTGCGCGGCCCCGGACCGCTTACGGGGCGAGACCATGGGGCGTGACGATGCCTGATCTCCGCTGGACCGAGGGGCCGGTCCACTGCACCGACCTCGTCGACGGGACCGGAAAGGTCTTCGGCTACGTCGGTCCCTGCGCCGCGGGCACCCGCGGCTACGTCGTCCAGTCCGGGTCGGAATGGCCGCCGCGCCCCGCCGCCTTCGCCGATCACCCCGCGGCCGCGGCGGCCCGCGCCTGGGTCGAGGCCGCCGTGTCGGCGCGCGCTTTCCGGCCCGTCCGCATCCTCCGGGAGGACGTTGCTCGGGAGGACGGCGCGCCGGAGGCCTGATCGCCCGGCGCGGTTCAGGAACTCGTCAGGTTCGCTCGGCTTTGTTGTGGCGTGGAATGGAGGCGCCCGATGGCCGAAATCTGCATCACGGAAGACCAGAACGGACGGTGGACCGTCTACACCGCCGGACTAGTGGTGACGGACCTGACGCGCGAGGCCGCCGAGGCCTTCGCGGCGAGCTACCGCCGCGTCACGGCCGGCTGAGCGACGGGTCCTCCGACACCCCGGAGCCCGAACGCGCGGCCCCCGGGAGCGCCGGCGCGCTCGGGCTCCGGGGCGCGTCGTGCTATGAGGCCCGCCGAGCCCCGATCGCCCTGTCGCGGGCAATGAGGTCGATCACCATGCGCCTGTTCCTGCTCGCCACCGCCCTGCTGGCGCTGCCCGCCCCCGCCTCGGCGCTCTGCCGCTGCACGTGCATCCGGGGCGAGATGAAGGCGATCTGCCAGGAGACCGACCTGACGGTGCCGATCTGCCAGGGTCTCTGCGAGACCACGATCCGGCAGGAGCGGGTCATCATCCCGCTGGCCGGCGGCCGGCAGGCCTTCGAGCCGGCCCAGTCGACCAACCCCGCGCCCGGCGGCCTCGTGTCCCCCGATCTCAGCCTGGACACCAACCCGAACGGCACCCAGCTGGGCACGCCGAGCCAGCTCTCCGGCAGTGTCGGGTCGAGCCTCTCCTCCGGCAGCGGCCGCTGAGCCACGAAAAAGCCCCGCGCGGCGGGTGCCGGCGGGGCTGAAGGTTGAGGACGCCCGGTGCGTTACGCCGAGCGACTGCGCCCAGAGTAACACCATTCTGCGGGATGGGAAGTTCTGGCGAATAAAAATCAAGACTATTTTTGTCGATCGCCCTCTGGTAAAAGGAAAATTCCCCGCTCGGCTGGGCCGGGCGGGGTATATCGCGGCGGGTGCGTGGCGGGAGGCCGCGCGTATCCTTGGTCCGAAACCTGTCCGACTTAGGACTGGGTCTTCAGGTATGCGATGAGGTCGTTGATCTTCTTGTCGTCCGCGATGCCCTGGAAGATCATCTTGTTGCCGGGCACCTTCGCCTTCGGGTTCTTCAGCCACTCGTGCAGGTTGGCCTCGTCCCAGGTGATGCCCGAGTTCTTCAGGGCGGCCGAGTAGTTGTAGCCCTCGTAGGTGCCCGCCTTGCGGCCGACGACGCCCTTCAGGTCTGGGCCCACGCCGTTCTTCTGGAAGTTGTGGCACGCCTTGCAGGGGGCGAACGCCTTCTCGCCGGCGGCGGCGTCACCGGCCTCCTGGGCCTGCGCGGCGAAAGGCAGGACGACGGCGAGAACTGCGCCGATTGCGAGCATACGCATGTATAAACCCCAATCCAGAAGATAAGCTTCGCGGTTTTGGCAGAAAAAACGCGCGATGCAAGCGAAAAAATCTGAGCCTGAGCGCAGATTATATTGTGCGCCGTCTCACATCATCTCGAAAATCTTGCCGGCCGCGGTACAGCCCGTCGGGCCCGGCCGCCGCCCGTTGGCGGGCCGCCGCCCGCGCACGGCCCGTCTCGCCCGCAGAGGGATACGGAAGGGGACGGCGAACCTGAGAACTCTTCCAAGTTTGGCATGTCGCGATGTTGACGTGCGCCGAGGCACGATAATCCGCCCCGCGCCGGAAAATCCGTCTCGCCCGGGGAGCCGAGGACGGCGCGCACGAGAAAGGGCCCGCCTCGGCGAGCCCTGCCGAGTCCCTGGACGGGCGCGCGACGCTAGGCGGCGAGCGGCAGCCGGATCGCCGGCGGGCGAGGCTCCGGCACCGTCGCGGCCCGCGCCATCGCGGCGCCGGCATTCCACGCTGCGGGCGCCGCGACCCACGCGGCGAGGATCGTCGTCTCCAGGATGCGAGGCGCTGCCGTCAGCGGGCGGGGTATCGTCGGTCGTTGGCTGATCATGACGTCTCCGCGGCTTGCTCCGAGGGCCATGCGCTCGAATGGTTACCGCTGAGTCTCCGCCGGGACGGCGCGCGCAGATGTGATGCGCCGGCCCAATCCCGCAATGATCGATATTGGTGAGATCGATTCACTAGCGCAAGGCGCCACTGTCTTTCGTCGCAAGGTGTGGACGCCGCCCGGTGGAAAAACCTGTTTCGGCGATACGCTCGAGGCTCATGCGAGAAACCTGCTCGTGGCATATAAGCTCGACTTTGGCCTTTCATGCGGCGTAGCAGAGCGCATAGGCCCAGGGCGCTGGCAAACGGAAGCGGAGTTTTGTTCGGGGGCGTCGGCGCGGTGATGTTGCCAAAGTCCGCTCGCGCCAGATCGTACAGCGCACGGCGGCCAGAGCGTCGGGGAAGGTCGGGTGCGGTTTGGGGTACCACGCGGTCGCCGTGACGCGTCGCCGTTGGCGAGCCGAGAGGCGTGCGGCCAGCAGCGTGACGATCGAGAACAGAGCGAGCAGGCAGGGCGTGGTGCGGGCGATCGCCGTGTCAGACCACTGCCGCTGCGTCTCGACCCCGAGATGGGCACGCGCCTCCTGGAAAGTGACCTCGATGGTCCAGCACCGCACAAACCACCCTACGATCTGCGCGGGCTCGCGCGTCGGATCTGTGCAGAGCAGGGCCTGGGGTGGGAAAGCGCGCCTCGGGATCGCGGATGAGGACCCAACGGATCGGTACGACGGGCAAGCCACCGTGCCGCCACACCGCGGTGTCCGAGGCAATCTCGATCGTGCGCTCGCCTGCCCCGTACCAGCCGGGCACCACGACCGCGTGCCAGCGCGTGTCCTTGGCCGCTAGGATCGCGGCGAGCGTCGGCAGTCGCGCGCCTTTGGTCCGCGGGCGCCCAATCGTGCCCGGCGGGGCGGGATCGTAAAGTGCTGCGTCGAGCCGCAGGCGGGTGATCGCCGCGACGCGGGCGCGGCGCATCGCGTCGAGGAACAGCAAGGCCGAGAAGTCGCTGTCGCCCACCACCACGAGGTCGCGCCCCGGCAGCCAGCGTCGGGCCTGGAGGGCGAGTTGGCCGCCGACGTTGAGCAACGGCTTGTGCCGACGGCCCCGTTCACGACAGGCGCGTTCGGACGGCACCAGCGCGGTCAGAAACGGCAACGCCCAGACGCGCCCTGCCCAGGGGATCGGGGCGAGCACCATCAGGCTCATCCAGCGCAGCCCGCTCGCCTTGACGAAGTGGCTGTCGGAGGAGCGAACCGGATCACGGTAGATGCCCTTGGCGGCGATCCGCTTGCCGCGGCGGCGCTCGATCGTGTCGTCCAGTCCCAGGACCAGGGGGCCACGTTGCGCGAACGCATCGACGAGGAGCCCGAGCAAGATACGGCTGCCGGAGCGCGGGCACCACGCCGCTCGGTTGAGGATGCGGTGGACGTTCACGAATCGCCGCTCCTGCCGCGCGGCCCATGATGCGCAGGACGCGTGTCACCGTGCGCTGCTCCGGCGTGAGGATCGCGCCGACCAGCAGGTTCTGCGCGTGTCGCCACGAGCGGTGGACGAACAGCGGTGCGAACGCCAGGATGATCCCGGCGAAGCGGGCGGGCAGGGGAAGCATCGCGGTGTCTCTTGGCGGGGACGCCACCAGCCTATCCGTCACGCCCGCTTCGTCACCTCACACCCTCGACGCGCCGCAAATGGCCAAAGTCGAGCTTAGAGGATCTGACGCGACCTACGTCGCCAGCCCGATCTGGGTCGGATCGCCTCGCTCCTGGTCCTCAGACCGTCTTCGTTCGGGAGCTGTTGAGCCAGGCCGCCCGGTTCATGTTGTAGACGGGGTTGGCTAGCCCGATCTTCACGGCGGCTGGGGCCAAGCCGATGGTGCGCACAAGAGCTCCATCGGCCACTTTTGACGGGCGAAGACGTGCTCGACAGCGGCGCGGACCTTCGACTTCCCATCGTTGGCGCGGGCGACGTTCCCCGCCTTCGGCTTACCTGGCGGCTTCTTGCGATGGATGCGGGAGCGTCAACTGAACCCCCATCTCGGCCGGTCCACAAAGGTCCAATAGCGTCGGGAAAAAACCCTTCTTTATCAACCTCTTGCCGAGTGGTATAGGAACATAGGTCCAAACCGGTTCGGCGTGATCTGTTCCGATCTTGGTGGGGTTGGTGGGGTAAATGGTGGGGTAGATGGCGCGAGCGATCAACCGAATGTCGGCGCGGACGGTTCAGACGCTCGCCGAGCCGAGCCGGGCCGTCACGCCGACGGAGATGGGCTTTACCTCGTCGTCGACCAGAACGGCGGAAAGCGCTGGGTCTTTCTCTATCGCCTGGCCGGCCGACGCCGTGAAATGGGACTTGGGTCGCTACGCACCATCTCCCTCGCGAAAGCCCGCGAATTAGCAAGTCGTGCCCGGACGATGGTGGCCCAGCGGCAGGACCCTGTTGAGGCTCGACAGGCCGAAGCGCCCTCCCCCCGCCCGGCACCCGTACCGAGTGTGCCGACATTCGCCAAAGTGGCCGAAGCCTTCATGGATGAGCGTGCCGGTGGCTGGCGCAGCGCCACCCATCGCCGGCAATGGCACACCACTTTGACGACCTATGCCGCCAGCCTGTGGGAAAAACCGGTCTCCGAGGTCAGCACTTCTGACGTTCTGGCCGTGCTGCGTCCGATCTGGCGCGAGAAGCCTGAGACAGCGATCCGGCTTCGAGGCAGGATCGAGCGCATCCTCGATGCAGCGAAGGTCGAGGGTCACCGGCAGGGCGAGAATCCGGCGCGTTGGCGGGGGCATCTGGAGCACACGCTACCGAAGCCCGGCAAGCTGTCCCGCGGCCACCACCCTGCCCTGCCCTACGCTGAGGTTCCTGCGTTTGTCGCAGCCCTGCGCACCCGCGTGGCCGCTTCCGCTCGGGCCCTGGAGTTCATCATCCTGACGGCCGCTCGCTCCGGCGAGGTCCGCGGCATGCGGGCCAGCGAGGTCGATCTGGATTCGGCTGTCTGGACGGTGCCGGCGGAGCGCATGAAGGCTGGCCGGCAGCACAGGGTTCCGTTGTCGCGCGCAGCGCTCGAGCTGCTCGCCCCCCGCCTAGCCGTGATCGACCGCAACGACTTCGTTTTCGCGAACGGTCGAGGCGACATGCTTTCAGACATGGCGTTTAAGAGGCTGAACCTTCGAGCCGGCGTCGAAGGCATCACGACCCACGGGTTCCGGTCCAGCTTCCGTGACTGGGCCGGCGATGAGACAGATTTCCCGCGCGAGGTGATGGAGGCCGCCCTCGCCCACATGGTCGGTGATGAGGTCGAGCTCGCCTACCGACGCGGCGACCCTCTTGAGAAACGCCGTCAGCTGATGGAGCTCTGGGCTTCCTTCGTTGCGGCTGAGAACGGCGTCCCGTCGAGGAAGGCTTCCAGATCGCAGTGACGGATGACGGTGCTGCCGCCGATCTTCCGCGACGGAATCCGTCCGTGCTTGATGTACTAGAATAGGGCCGAGCGACTGATGCCGATCGCCGCCGCAGCATCTTCAACTCGGTAGGCCAAGGGCATGAGAACCATGCCACGGCGCCGCTTCACCTCACTTGTCATTGTCCACTCCCTTGTCTTTCAGCCAGGCGTCGCACGCCCGATTCAAATCGACCATCATCTTGGGCGCCCGGCGCTGCCGGCTGCGCTCGCGGTCTCCCGCCTCGCACGCGATGAGGCGTGCCGCGGTTCGACAGGTTGGGCAGATGCGGGCGGTCATGATCTCGCCACTGCAACCGCTGCCGTCGTTGCTGCGCTGCAACAGACGGTTAAGCATCGAGTCCCTACGCTGGTATCTCCCGCATGGAGGACATACGCAGCATGGCCAACAAGCACTTCGTCCACGCGTCCACGCACCCGACGGCTACGATCCGCCTCGGCAGCTTCGACGTTCCGTGCACGGTGCTCTCGTCCACCGAGGCCACTGCTCACGTGCGCGTACTCACCACCGGCGGCATCTCGGAGCACATCACCTTCGTCCGTGATGGTGAGGTGCGGCGTGCGCGCGTTGCGCTGCGCAAGCAGGGCCCGCTTGGTCTCGATCTTTGGCTCGACCTGCAGGCGTCGCAGGACGCGCGTGCGGCCTGATGTGGGGCCGGACCTAAGGCTGCTTCGAACCGCTGGGCAGCAGGCCTGGTGATACGCCACGGTCATTCTGCTGCCTCGGCGATCGGCGCGCGCTGGTCGATGTTGCGCGCGTGGACGGAGAAGGTGACGGCCACGATCCAGGGATTAGCGTCCCATGAGCCGTGCCCATGGATGTCCTCCCAGATCATCCGGTAGGCGACCTGCGGATGGGCGAAGTGGCCGTGCGGCGGGCCGGGGCCCCACATGCGCTGCCCGGCGCAAGTCTCCGGGATCAGCCCCTCGGCGATCGCATCCGCCTCGCTGATGTCCTGAAGTCGCTCAACCCGGATGTCCGTCACCATGAGCGTGAGGCGCGAGGCCCAGCGCGGCATGTGCAGCGGCGATCGGACCTTGCCGCCCAACTCGCGCCCGCCGTCGGCGAGGTATTCGACCGCGGTGGTCGATGGGTCGAACTCGGCCGGCCGCCGCGGTCTCCCGAGCTCCTCGACACGGTAGTCGAGGTCGTAGGGCGCACGCCATGCCTCGCGCACGTAGAGCCGATCGCCGACGGCGAAACGCAACTTTTGCCAGCGATCCCATTGCGAGGTGCCGCCAGTGACACTTGGGCCGCAGCCCATCCCTAGGTCGCGACACACGGATACCTGCGTGGTGCGCGGATGCGGCTGCGGCTTGAGGATCCGCCGCGTCTGCGTCTTCCGGCCGGCGAGCAGCGCCGTAATCATCGGCGCCGAGAAGATGATAGGACGGTCAGCCACGAGCCACCTCCCGCCCAACCTCAAGGATACGGAGGGGTGCAGGCGCTCCCGATATCAACCTAAAAGCAAATTTAGCTACATCATTTCCGATGCTGACTTTGCCAACTTTTCTACTCTCAGTTGTGCATTTTCCGCATAAACTATGTGCGAATAAGTCATCAGAACGGATTATTGCGCTTCGATGTAAACTGATAAAGCATGCTGGCACAGTGCAACGACACCGTGTGGGAGGGGGCGGAGCGACTGCGCGATGATTGACGCGAAAAACTCCTGGCGCGTGCAAATTGGCAGTCGCGTGCGCCTGACTGGTGACAGCGAAGCTCTGATAGTGCTTAGCAGTCATCAGGGGCCGGATGGGGGCGTACAGCTCCGATGCCTGAGGCAAAGCTCCCTGAAGTACGTCACAATTCGAGGCTCGAGGCTCGAACTGGTAGCCTAGAGGTCCACGTTCGCCCGTGATGGTGGCGGACTCGGCCATGCTGCTACTCCGCGGGCGTGAAGAGAGTAGCCGGGGCGGATCGGGCTGACCGCTTCCGGACCGGGAAGAACGCGGGCATGGTCGCCCGGGTCGCCTCCCTGGTGATGCGCGCCACGTGGCAGCGCAGATTGTGGACGGCCGGGAAGAAGCCCCTCGCCGGCAGGCGCAGGCCGCTGGGCGCTATCACTGCGAAGCCTTCACCGTCCGGGCTGCTCTCAGCCTGAAAGCCGTCACCGAGGATCCGCTGCGTGATCTCGACGAGCTTCGCCGGGTCACCGGTCCCCCACGCCCTGCCGGCCTGGTCTTTCGCGTAGACGGCCAGGATCAGGTCGACGTTAAGCGGGGAGGCGGCGAGCTGCCGAAGGGCGACCATCGCCCCCCGCGCCGGCTGCGGTCGCTCCTCGCCCGCGAAAGGCTGGCGATACACGGTAGCCGGAATCGGGAACGGCCCCTTCTTGTCCTTCCGCTGCTCCGTGATGACGGCGGCCAGGATGTCCTCGGCCGGCCCGGGGCGATCGTTGCCGGCCGACCGGAAGCCGGTCTCACTCGGGAACGGCTTGCCGGCGTCGATGGCATCGAAACAGCACCACCGGTCGCGCTCGACGATGGCGCGGATGCCCTCTACCTCGACTACGGGGAAGGTTCGGACTGTCGGCTCGAAGTTGAAGAGGTCGGGCGCGTTCATGCCGCCGCTCCCAGGACTGCGAAGAAAGGGCCGTGATCGGCGATCGCCAAGCTGATCGCGCGGTAGATTGCGGAGACCGAAACTTCGGCCCGCAAATGTTTCAATTGAAACCGTTCAGAAATATTCGAGAAAGAAAGATTACCTAACGGCGAATGATGGACGAACTTATATCTAAGATCTTGCTGTGGCTGGCTGTCGTTCTCCTTGTTGGAGCCGCGGTGATTTTGATCACGGTTCTGGCAAGGCAGTATCGAAGCATCGCAAAGCCTTCGCGAGGCGTGCCGCACGCATCCTACAGGCCGGACGGACGAATGATGGGTCGTTGAGGTGCGCGCATTCATGCCGCCACCCCTTCGCCGCTTGCCTGAGTGCAGTGCAGCGCCGCTTCGTTCTGGCCACCCAAGATAGGCTTGGCGGCCAAGCCTCTTGATGATTGTCATATGTTAAATCTTCGGCCGCACAGCGGCCGGAAAGCGATGCGCGGATACTTGTCGAATGCTGTATTTACAATCCTAATCGGCTGACATATAGACTCCGCGTTCTGGGGAGCGTGTTTTGTAGGGAACACGCCATGACTGACATGACACCGATCGCGGATGAAGCCGCGACACGCTTGGCCTTCGGCCTCATGCGCAGTGCCTATCTCGATCTTGCGCGGACGTTGCGCAGTATCGAGAAAGATTCCGCCAACGAATTGCTGCGCGCTGTAGAGCACCGGATTGTGTACCGGCTTGGCTCTTCTGCTGGGCAGGATTGCCCAGACGCTTCCACGCAGGAGGGTGCGCTTGCCTTGGCTGCTGGTCGCGTTCAAAGCGTGCTTCGCGAAGCGCAAGAGGCTTGAGCCTCGCTTCGTAATGGGTGGGCGGTTCTCCGCCTCGTGCACGAACCGCCCCACCACCGCGCACCTGCACGCGGTCAGCGCCAGCACGCCGGAGTCGTCTTCGTCGTAGAGGCAGTCGAGAATGTGCGCTGGCGCATGCCGAGCGATCACCACCCGACCCAGATACGAGCCAGCAATGATGCTGGAGGCGGTCATGGATCGGTCAGACAACGTCGTGCAGCTTCGTCCCCCGAGCGCACCGAGCCGTGCTCTAGCTCGGAGCCGGCCTGAGCCGGAACGCGGCCTCGCCGATGTGCTCGTGGTCGGCGGGGCGCTGGCCGGTCTGATGCTCATCGCGCAGCAGCTCGTGCTCGGATTAAGTGCGGGTTGAGAGCGCTTCATGCCGCCGCCTCCTTGCCGTTCGCCGGTGCTTGCTTCGGATCTCGCGCCCGGAGGCGGACACAGAGGCTCCAGCCACGGCGAAGCGGGACGAGCTCGCCGCGGCACAGCAGCGCCACGACAGTCCGGATCGGCAGGCGTCGGCCGCCGCACTCGGCGCGATAGGATTTCGGCTCGTCGCTGAGCTGCGGCCGCGCCATACGTAATTGGCCGTGCGACCCTGGGCGGCGCTGCGTCTTGCGGACCGCAATCCGGCACACGCCCGCCTCGCGAATCGTCGCCAGCACCGTAATCTGGCGCGGAGTGAGCGGCTTCATATCCGCGCCTCCACCACCGGCAGCCCGGCGGTGCGCGCCTTGCGCACCATGTCGGTCGTGCCGGCGCCGCCCGGGAATGCGATCACCGCGTCGGGCCGGCCCTCGGCGAGCATTCGGGTGTTCCGGAGGCCACCCGCCTGCCGGCCGTACTGCTGCCAGTCCGCGCGGAAGCACGTCACCGGGATCTCGCTCGACCGGGCCCACCGGTCGGCGCCCGTGTCGGCGCCGGTTGCGCCGCCCTGGATCACGTGGGTGATCTGGACATGCTGGGCGCAGCCGAGCGCGTCGGCGCACTCCTCGGTGGCGTTCGCCTCAAGCCAGTCCCAGACCAGCTCGGGATTGAGGTCGCGACTTCCGCAGATCAGGACGCGCACGGGCCGCCCTCCATCTGCTGATCGTCGGCGGACGCCGTGAGCATGGTGTACTCCGCGCGGAGGTCGCGGATGCTGGACACGAAGGTCCATGCGAGCAGCGCGAACAGCGAGGCGGCACCAACTCCTGCCATGAAGAGGAGGAAGCCCGTCATCGCGCCACCACGGCGAGCGGCGGCCGCTCGTCCCTGCTGGCGCGTGCCGGCACGGCTTCCTCGACGGCGACGACCGAGCCTTCCTGAAGCGCCAGGAATACCGGCAGCAGGCTCGCGTAGTGCTCGGCCACGAAGCCCATCAGCCGGGCGATGCTGGCCAGCGCCTGGCCGTGCTCGATCGCTCGGCCGGTCGCCCGCAAGGTCGAGCGCTCGGAGCAGGCGCCGAGGATCCCGGCGGCCGCGAGGTTGACCCAGGCCGCGGTCTCGGCCGCGAGGGCGAGGTGCGCCGGATCGATCGTCGAGAGGTCGAGGGTCTCCCTCGCGCCGGCGGCCATCACGCGGCCTGCCCGGTGGCGGGCGTGTCGCCCGGGAAGCCCTCATCGGCCTTGGCGATCAGCTCCTGGAGTTCGGCCCAGATCTGCCCGAGGGCGTCGTACGCGGCCTCCGGAAGCGGGTTGACCCATTCGTCGAAGGCGTCCTGCCCCTTCGCCGCAGCGACGCGCGCGGCGGCGTACAGCTCCCGCTTCGTCATGCCGGCGGAGGTCGGTGCAGACGCCTCGATCTGCTTCTGCTCCGGCGTTCCCTTCGTCTCACGCGGGGCCGTGTCGCGCTCCTCGGGCAACGGCTTGACCGTGAAGGGCTTGCGGCTCGCCCGCTTTTCGGTGAGCGGCGTCGTCACCGCCGAGGAAATCCCCGACATGTGGCTGATACGGATTCCGCCGACGGCCACGCCGCCGAACTGCACGGCCTCGTCCCAGTAGAGCGTCATCCGCCGGCCGACGTAGGTTGTGCCGTCGACGCCCCAGATGCGCACGAGCACGCGGCGCATGGACTTGCCGGGCTTGTACGGCTTGGCAACCTGCTCGGCGACATCAAGCTGCGGCTGCCGGCGTCGCTGTCGAGTGGCCGCCTGTCGGTGGACGGGTCCGGCGTGACGCAACCGGTCGCTGGCGCCGGCGCCGTGGGCTCGGCTCCGACCACGGGCCCGCTGCACGTCGCAGCGATCGACGCCAACGGCAAGAAGCGGGCGCTGCTGGTCGACGACGATGGCGCGCTGAAGGTGGCCACCTCGGTCCCGACCACCGTCCGGTCCGGGCAGGTCAAGATCGTCACCACCGGCACCGCGGTGCAGCTCCCGGCCTACCAGCTCCGGAACGGCGTGGCCATCAAGGCGCACGTGGCGAACGCGCAACCGGACGCCACGAACATGCTCAGCGCCATGGTCGGCCCCTCGGGGGTGACCATGCAGTACGACGGCGCCGGCAACGGCTACCCGCTCTCGCCAGGTGAGGGCGCCTCGTTCGCCTGTGCCGACGCCAGCGACGTGTGGCTCGTGGGTACGGCCGGCGACATCTTCTCCTTCGAGGGTAACTGAGCCATGGCCGCACCTCCCATTCCCCCAACCACGCTCAGCGTCGCCGCTCTCGTGGCCGCGCTGACCGCGCAGAACGGCGCCGCGCTCGCCGCCGTGAAAGCCGCCTTGCCCACGACGCCCGATGGCCTTCCGCCCGGCGCGCCGTGGGCCAACGGCGACACGATCTCCTTCGTCCCGCAGACTCAGTCGTAAGGAACCCGCCATGCGGACCCGTTTGCTCGCCGCGGCGCTCCTGGCGCTGCTCTCCAGCCATGCCTCGGCGTTCGATGCGTCGAAGGCCTCGCGCTACCCGTCCCCGGACATGAATGCACCCAACGTGGGGCAACTCACCTCCCACGGGCCGATCAACTGCGCGCCGGGCTCGGTGTGCGACGTATCCACCCTGAGCATCGCGTTCCCCAGCCTTGCCACGCGCACGCTGCTGGATCGCCTGCTGGAGCGCCCGTCGGTCATCGACTACGGCGTCGACACGACTGGCACGGCCGACAGCTCGGCCACCTTCTCCGCTGCGCTCAATTCCGGCAAGCGCGTCTCGGCGCCGTGCGGCACGATCCGTCTCGTCTCTATGGTCACGGTCACCAAGCAGGCCCTGTTCGATGGACCCGGTGATTGCCTGCTACTCAAGTTCGACGCGCCCGCTGGCTCGCCGGCAACTCCGCTGCTCAACATCAAGGCCGGCGCGGTCGGCTCGCGGCTCAGCGGCTTCTCCTTCGACCATCAGGCCGGCACGAAGGGCTTCACGGCCAACACCATCTACGGCGGCAATATCATCGCCGGATCGGCCATTCTCGTTCAGGCGGACGACACGAGCCTCACGCGGGTCACGGGACGGAACAGCTACAACAACTGCATCTCCGTCGTGCAGCTCCCGGATAACGGGCCGTCGTGGGAGGCGATTCCCGGAAAGCCCGTCAACTATTCTCTCCAGACGATCCGCACCTATTCCTGTGGCCAGGACGGATACGCGGCCGCGGCCGGTATCGACATCGGTTCCGGATCGCACGGCTCTGTCAATGATCATACCGATGTCGGCTCATACGGCGCCTTCATCCTCGACATCGGTGCTGGGGCGCAGGGCACATTCTCGAACCTGACCGGCATCGCCACGGCTTTCAACCAGTCTCGATATGCCCTAGACGGCACGCGCTCGCAGACCTTCTACATCGGATCCGGTGGTTCGACCTGGACCAACCTCGTTTCCATCGACGCGGGCGATCGTGCGCTGTGGCTGGACTATTACGCCACCCAAACGCTCATGAGCAATGTGTTCTTGAAGACGTCTGCAGCAGAAGCGGCGTACATCAAGAGCCCGCAGGCGACGATTTCTGGACTGACGATCGACGGCCCGGGTTATCTGAAGCCGACCGGCACCGTTGATGCCATCGTTCTGGATACTTCGGCCGGGCCGCTGACCGGGCTCAATCTGGTCAACCCGGTCATCAAGAACACCTTCAACAAGGCCCGGTACGGAATCACTCAGGTCGGCACCAACGGTGGTGCGGGATTCGCGCTCGGCTATGATTTCTCTGGCGCGGTGACCGAGAGCAACGGTCTTTCCGCAACGTTCGGCATGATCAACGCCTCGGCGCTCGGCGGGACGTGGATCGCTTACACTCCGACCGTGACGTTCAGCAGCGGCACGGCTACCACGATGAGCGTCAGCGGGGCCTACAGGCACGTCGGCAAGACGATCGAGTGGCGCGCCAGCGTCAACATGCCGAACATCGGCACTGCAACTGGAGCGGTGTCGGTGACGCTGCCGTTCGCCGTCTCCGACGTCACGGCCTTCAACGGAACCGAGATCGTGAACACCGGCTCGTCGGTCCCCGGATCGGCCATCGGCGGTTCGACCACGGCGACGTTCAAGCGCTACGACGGCTCCTCGCCCATCGCGAACAACAACTTCCTCGCGCTGAGCGGCACGTACCAAACGCCATGATGTCAGCGGCGGCATCCATGTGCTCGGCCATGCGACCGCTGGCCATCGCAGGCCTCCTCGGGATCGTCTTCTGCGGTCCCGGGGAGGCAGCCAGCCGCCGGCACAAGCCGCGCGGCATCTGCGTCCCGGTGCTCATTGAAGGCGCCGGCACCATGCAGCTCTGCCCACCTGCGCGCGGCCGCTGACGCAATACCAACCCCGACATCGTGAGGACGACATGACCGCTGCCCTGGATCGGGCGACGTTCTACGCGGCTGTGCGGAAGGCCCCGTTCGGCCGCCTCGCGCAGTCGCAGGTGGACGGCAGGAACGCGATGCTGGACATGGCGCCGCCGCTCATGGCGACCATGGATCTCGCCTACTGCTTCGCCACTGCGCATCATGAGACCGGCGGGGCGATGGTCCCGCGGGTATAGAACCTGACCTACACGACTGCCTCGCGGATCAAGGCGGTCTGGCCGTCGCGGTTCGTCTCCGAGGCCGCAGCGGCGCCCTGCGTCCACAATCCGCAGGCCCTGGCGAACAAAGTCTACGGCGGTCGGCTCCGCACCCAGCCGCCGATCAACGGCGGATACGGCAGCCGCTCGCCCACCACGTATCCCAAGGGCCTGAGTTCGTCGATCACGTAGGCCGGCATCGGGACCATCAATATCATCAACCGTTGGGATCCGGGGAACGCGTCCGCGAAGGGCGTGACGCGATGGGCAAATGCGAACCCCTGCGATCTGACCATCCTCATGTCCAGCTACAACGACCCGAACAACTATGGCGACACCGGCAGGCAGACGGCCGCGCAGTTCCGCGCTAACATGATGACGATGATCGACGGCCTGCTCGCGCATGGCTCGGCCGTGATGACCAAGACGCCGCCCACCGCGTCAGACTCCAACCAGAATCGGGCAATCCAGCTCTACGCCATCGAGGCGCGCCGGCTAGCGGCGGAATACGGGCTGTTCGTCTGCGTGAACTCCCTAACCGGCTTTGAGATAGAGCATGACCGTCCTTTCTACCGGCTAAGGCGGCATCACCTCGCACCGATGCGACGGCGCGGCCATAGTGGCTTATCTTATCGCATCCGCCAGGCTGCGCCGGAGTGCCTTCGATATCTGGAAGATTGTTCAATGCGTAAGAATTGGCTTCTCGCTGCCGCAGCGACGCTGCTCATCGCTGTCCTGCCTGCGCAAGCGGATCAGAGCCCCGGTGCCGCCCGGATCGTCTCCGGCACCGATAAGCCGGATCTGCCCGGCGGCCCCACCCTCGGCACCTATCAGAACGGCCAGTTCACCTTGCAGCCCTACGCTATCCAGATTGGAGCTGGTGGCACAACCGGACCCGTTGACGGGGGGACCGTCTCGTTCCCGAGCCTTGCGACCCGCACCCTTCTCGACCGTCTGTCGGAGCGTCCGTCCGTCGTCGACTACGGCGTCGACATGACAGGTGCGGCTAACAGCACTGCCGCCCTCACTGCTGCGCTAAACTCGGGCAAGCGCGTCACGGCACCATGCGGGACTATTCGCCTCGTTTCCACTGTGGCCGTAACCGCTCAGGCTGACTTTCAGGGTTCGGGAGCTTGCACCCGCATCAAATATGACGCGCCGGCAGGCGTGGCAGTCACCCCGCTCCTCGACATCCAGAAGACCGCCAGCGGCACACGACTCGACAATTTCGCCGTCGACCATCAGGCCAACACTAAGGGCTTTGCACGCAGCACAGTTTACGGCGGCGACATTCTCGCTTCGTCAGCTGTCCTTGTGCAGGCCGACGACACAAGCCTGACGCGGATAACGGCGTCCAACGGCTTCGACAACTGCATCGCCATCGCCCAGTATGCCGGGGCGGGTGCGACCGTTAACGCAGGTTTCCCGCGCAGGGTCTCTGTTCGGGGAGCTCGAACGAATGGCTGCGGGGTCGGCTCCTCGCCGAAGGCTGGGGCCGGTATCGATGTCGGGTCCGGCAGCCTAACCGTAGTCGATGACCTAGTCGATATTGGGTCCTACGGCGCGTTCATCCTCGACCTCGGAGCGGGCGCACAAGGCTCATTCTCGAACCTGCAGGGTTTTTTCAATAAATATGACCCGGCAGGGAAAGGTAATTACTCCTTTTACATCGGCGCGCCCGGAAGCCAGTTCTCAAATTTGCATTCGTTCAAAGCCGGCTATCGAGGGCTATGGGTGGACGGGTTCGCGACTGACACCACCATTGCCAACGTCATGATCAAGGGGCCCGCGGCCGAGGGCGTCATATTGATGGCGTCGCGCACATCGATCGCCAACATGGCGGTCAACTCTCCTGGCCTCGGCAAAAAACCCGGAACCGTCGATGCGATCACGATACCTAATGGAACGAGGTCTCTCACGGACATCAACATCACTGGACTCGTCGTCAGCAGCGACTTCAATACGGCTCGGTACGGCATCAGCAAGAATGGTACGGGCACGGTTTCTGGCTCGGTCGTAGGCTCGTCGTTCACTGGCGCAGCCTCCGGGGCTGTCGCCCCTGACGTCGACCCCACCTTCGCGGTTTTGGATGCGACTGCGCTGCTAGGGCCTTGGACTACCTACATGCCTGCCGTCACAACTAGCCGCGGCGCATTTGCTACCGTCTCGGCAACCGGCAAGTATCGCCGTGTGGGCAAGAGCGTCTTTGTCTCGATTACCGTGAGCCTCGGAGACAAAGGCACCGCGACAGACGTCAAAGCATCCATTCCGTTTGCGGCCAAAGGTGTATCGCCTCTGTCTGGGGCCGAGATTGCCTTGACCGGGCGCGGCATGGCCGGGGTCATATTCAACGGGCAGTCGACCGTCCTCATCAAGAACACCGACGGGACCAACCCACTAACGAACGGCTACGTGCTGACAGTCGGCGGCGAGTACGAGGCGCCTTAGTACTACAGTTGCAGAGACGGGCGAGCAGGTGCCTGATCTCTGGGACGGAGAGCGGCAACATGTGCTCGGACAATTGTCGGGGCGCACGTCGCTTCAGGCGGCCTCGACGACGGCGTCCGGACTCGTTTCGTTCGGTTTACCAGTTGCAAGGCGCACCAACTCGGCGCGCAGCCGCGCGAGGAAGGCGAGCGCGGCCATGCACAGCGTCATGTGACGGTGCCACCCGTCCCAGGAGCGGGCCTCGCAATGATCGAGGCCGAGTTCACCCTTGGCGGTGCCAAAGCAGGTCTCGATCGTCCAGCGTAGACCAGCCACACCGGCCAGTTCGGCCAGCGTGGTCTCCATAGGTGCGAACACGACGTAGTAGGCGCGTTCAGACGGCTCACGCAGGCTGCGTCGGATCAACAGCCAGTGGTCCCAGGGCGGCGTCTGTAGGCGCAGGAGACGCACCCGCGCCCAGTCGTAGAGCCGCGGCCCCTTCGACCCCTCTCCGGCTGCATACCGATGCCAAGCAGAGGCGGGCAGTGCGTCGGCGATGTCGGACGCGTCGCGGGTCGAGAAGCCATCCGCTATCGTCATCAGGCGCTCGTTGCTACGCACCGCGAGCACGTAGGGCTGCGCGCGCGTCTCCAGCATCATCCGCAGCCGCTTATCCGACCCATACAGCGCGTCGGCCAGCACGAAGGCGCAGGGCAGCCCGGCATCAAGCGCTGCGGCGATCAACGTGCGCGCGATCGTCGGCTTGGTGGCAAACTCGACCGTATCGGGGACGCCGGCCTTGGCGCGTCGAGCCTGATCGGCGGCCCAGGCCTCGGGCAGGAACAGCCGCCTGTCGATCAGCGCCTGGCCGTAGCGGCTGGCATAGGCCACGAACACACCGACCTGACAGTTGTCGATGCGCCCGGCCGTTCCGGAGTACTGCCGCGCCACGCCGACGGAGTGCGCGCCCTTCTTCAGAAAGCCGGTCTCGTCGACCACCAGCACCGGTCCCATCGCCCCCGTCCCAGGACGGCCTGTAACCGATGCGGCCGCGCGTCACCCGCGCGCTCGGCCAGTAGCCAGCCTGTCTTGCGTTCGACGCCGGATAGGAGCCCGTCGAGATAGTGCCCGATCGACGTTCGCAACTCGCGCCGCCGCACGCACAGCCCAACGCGATCCTTCAACGATGCGAGCTCCCGCTCCCAGGCCAACAGCGAACCAGACCAAGACGCCACCGACATCGCCAAGCCTCCGCTCTCGCAGACGGCCAGCGGACCACATCACGCCTTGATACGCAACTGTAGTATTAGAGCGCCTAACAGAACCGTCTGATCTGGTTGAGGGTGATGAGGCTGGCAGCGAGGCTTGTGAAGGCTTCGTAGATGTCGGCGCGTCGCTCGTAGCGCACCGGCAACCGGCGGAAGCGATTGAACCACGCGTGGGTGCGCTCGACGACCCAGCGGTGACGCCCGAGTTTCTCGCTGCTCTCGATGCCTTTGCGGGCGATGCGCGGCACGATCCCGCGGGCCCGGCATTCCTGCCGCCTCACCCTGGCATCGTAGGCCTTGTCGGCGTGCAGCTTGCTGGGCCGCCGGCGCGGTCGCCCGCGCCGTCCGCTGCTCAGAGGCGGGATGGCGTCGAGCGTCGGGGCCAGCATCGGGCTGTCGTGCCGATTGGCCCCGCTCAGGCAGAAGCTGAGCGGCGTGCCACGCGCGTCGGTGATGAGGTGGCGCTTCGTGCCCGGCTTGCCCCGGTCCGTCGGGTTCGGGCCGGTGGCAGAGCCCCTTTTTTCGCCGGAACAGACGCGCTGTCCAGGCTCGCCCGACTCCAGTCGATCTCACCCGCCGCGTGCAGGCGCTCCAGCAGGACCTGATGCAGGCGCCCCCACACCCCCGCCTCCTGCCAGTCGCGAAGCCGGCGCCAGCAGCTCATCCCGCAGCCGCAGCCCATCTCGGCCGGCAGCATCTCCCAGGGCAGGCCGGAGCGCAGCACGAACAGGATCCCGGTCAGCGCCGCTCGGTTCTCGATCGGACGGCGCCCGCCCTTCGGGCGTGGCCGGGGCGGCGGCAGGAGCGGGGCGATCACGTCCCAGAGATCGTCAGGTAGAAGTGGGCGAGCCATGTCGGACAACGCCTGACCCACCTACCCGTGCCCGTTCTGTTAGGCGCTCTTAATCCTCGTACTCTGTCCTAGCAACTATCCTCGCCGTCCGGCCGTGAACGCGGGCAGAGCTGACATTCCAATGCTCGTGCCGGCCCGCGGGCGCTGACTTTTCGCACTCCCTGACATCGTGAGGACGACATGACCGTGGAGGAAATCCAGCGGGCTCTGATCGCGCGCGGGTACGACCTCGGCAAGGCGGGGGCGGCCGGCGATGCGGGCCCGAAGACGATCGCGGCACTGGCCGCGTTCCAGAAGGTGGCCGGGCTGCACGCGGACGGCATCGCCGGACCGCTGACCCAGAAGGCGCTCGGCTCGGTCGACTTGACCCAGCAGAAGGCCACGTCGACATGCCCGGCTGGCTGGCGCTGGCAAGCCACGAGCAGGGCACCCACGAGGGCGTCGGCAAGGCGAACAACCCGAAGGTGGTGGCCTACTTCAGGGATGCGGGCTTCCCGGGCATCAAGGACGACGCGACCTCCTGGTGCGCGGCGTTCGTCGGGGCCATGCTCGAGCGCTCCGGTCACAAGCCGTCCGGCAGCCTCGCCGCCCGGTCCTACGAGGGCTGGGGCATCGGTCTGAAGGGACCCGTGCTCGGCTGCATCGCTACCAAGAAGCGCGGCAACAGCTCCTGGCAGGGGCACGTCTTTTTTATCGTCGGGGCCGACAAGACGCACGTCTACCGGCTCGGCGGCAACCAGGCCGACGCGGTGAACGTGGCGACGTTCAAGCGGTCCGAGATCACCTCATTCCGGTGGCCGGCCGACGTGCCGATCCCGACCGGCGCGAAGCTGCCGACCAGGGTGGCAGGTGCGAAGGCCGGCGTCAGCGAGGCCTGACCCAAGTTCCGCGGATTCCGCGGTAGTTCGACCCGAGCCGGCCGGGCCCGCCGAGCAACCCACGATAATCGAGACCCGACATGAACCGCTTCCTTCGCAGCGGCGCGCTCGCCTGCGCGCTCGCCATCGCCGCCGCGCCGGTGCTGATGCCGCTGGCCGCCCATGCCCAGACGGCCACCACCGTCGCCCAGCCGGCCACGGACACCGCCGTCGTCACGGTGCCGCTCGGCACGTGGCTGGCCTCCTATGCCGCCGGCATCCAGGAGATCATGGACTCGCTCGTCATGGGCCTGATCGCCTTCGGCTGCCGGAAGCTGCCGGCGGCGCTCGGCACGGTGATCAAGGGGGTCCTGACCCAGCAGCTCGTCGAGCGCGCCATCGCCTTCGGGTTCAACACGGTGCAGGGCGCCGCGGCGAACATGAAGCTGGACGTCGACGTGCGCAGCACCGTCCTCGCCAACGCCCTGAACTACGCCGTGCAGCACGCGCCGGAGTGGTTCATCAAGTGGGTCGGCGGCACCTCCGCGATCCGCGACCACATCATCGCGCTGCTGCCGCAGGATCCGGACGCCTCGCTCGCGCACGCCACGCCGACGGCGGTGGGCCCGACCACCGCTGACCCGGTCAGGTCGCTCGGCTGATGTTCAGCCTTTCAGCCCTGCTGAGCACGCTGCTCGGCCTCCTCGCGCGGACGTTCTCGGACGCCATCGTGAAGGAGGTCGACAGCCTGCGACACGATCAGGATCAGCGCGACCTCGGCGCGGCGCAGCAGGCGAACGCCTCCACGCTGGTCGCCGAGGCGCAGGAGGCCCGGGCGCGCGCGGCCGCCGACGCCGCAGCGGACGGCCCGGATGACGACCGTGACATCCTCCCGGAGGCGACCTCGTGACCTGCATCGGCTTCGCCCTGGGGCTCGCGATCCTGCACTGCGATCTCGCCCAACCCGCGGTCCCGGCCGCCCGGCTCTGCCAGGTGATGACATCGCCCGTGCAGTACGCGCGCACGGACGACCCACGGACCCGGCGTCGGCTGCGGGCGCTCAATGCCGCTTGGCGCTCGGCGTGCGGAGAGCGGCCCTGATGCCACACAGGAACCCGCTGATGGCGGCGCATCCAGCCGGGCCGTACAGCACCTATCGACTGTTCGAGTGGTGCATGGCGACGATGATGATCCTCATCGCCGTTACCCTCGTGATGCCTGGCGACACGATGGAGCGGTCGGCGCTGAAGCCGATCGCCGACATGGGCTTCACCGAAGAGAACATGGCCCTGTTCTTCGGCGCAGTCGGTGTCCTGCGCGCTATGGCGCTCTACCTGAACGGGCACTTCAACAACATCGTGGTCGGCCCGAAGGGAGCCTACATCCGTGCCGCCTGTGCGGCCGGAGGCTGCTTCATCATGGGGCAGCTGACAGGCGCCTTGATCTTCGAGGCGTTCAAGGGACCGGAGGCGCCGAGCTTCGTCATCCCTGTGTTCGGCACACTGGCCGGCTTCGAGGCGCTCTCCGTCTACATCGCCGCGCTTGATGGGGTGGCTCGCAAGAGCCGAATCGGCAAGGCCCTGGACCAGCTTGAGAGGATGGTTGGTTGATGGATGCGTTCCTGACGTTCCTGGCCAACATCGTCGCGACCCAGCAGTTCTTCCAGGTCTTCGTCGGTGGCTGCACCATGTGGCTGATCGGCTGGATGGTGACGCGCGGTCGCAATGACAAGGAGAGCCTGCCGGCCCCCGCTGCTGGCACGATCGCCGACGTGCCGGCGGTCCCGTTTGCCCAAGGCCCGCGCGAGGTTCTGGACATCATGCGCGAGCAGCGGGACATGGATCGCCGCCGCACTGAGGACAACACCCACATCCGTGAGTGCGTGCGGGTCATCAAGGAGGAGACAAAGAGGCAGACCGAGCTACTTCAGGAGATCGCCGAAGATCAGCGCCTGGAACACCGCCTCAACGCCGAGCGCCAGCACCGGCACTGATGCTCTGGACCCATGCCGGCGAGACCATGATGTGGGTCGGCCTCGGCCTTGCGATCGGCCTGTTCGTCGGCGGCTGGGTCGCGGACCGGCAGCGGCCGCCGCCCGGCTAACCGGAACTGCCGGCCTGCTTGCGGGTCTACCCAGCATCCCTGATGCAATCACCTCCAGCCCCGCCGGCACTGCCGCGCGGGGCTTTTTCGTGCCCGTCGCCGCGGTACGATACGCGCGGATTCGGCCTCGCGCTTCCCGAAGCTCGGATCTGGGAAGGCACGCCTGGTCCACCGGCGCGGGCTTTTTCAAGTTTGATCCACTTTTGCTCAGATCACAGCACGTCCAAGTTCATACCCATCACCCGCTCGCCGGACGATGACGGTGTTGGGCTGCGACTGAGCGGGAATTGGATCAAATTGAAATTTGAATCCATATCTTCCGTTGCCGATATTTTCCTCTAAAAGATCGTCCCTGAGCTGATCTGCTTTTATGCGACCAACAATAATCTCATCAACGAAGATGTGGATCTCCGCCGGTGTTTCTGACGAGCGAAGCGGCAGCGCCCAGCCGCGGACGTAAGTGTGCGTAATCTCGTCGACGTAGCCCTGCAAGACGGGGTCTGAGCCTGGCGCTTCAGGCCCCGAGAGGAGCTTCACCGGCTCGGTGGTAGAATTGGGCCGCGGAGCCGGCGTCGCAGGATCCTTGAGGTAGCCGCCACGACCTTCCGAGAAGCCGGCATTCAGGAAGTGCAGCAGCGGGTTGTAGTCCCTCGCCGCGACGTCTGGGTTCGCGGCGAGATAGCCTCCTGTGCTGAAACCCGCGCTCGGATCCCGGCCCTCCCTCCAGCCAGCGAGGAGATAATGGCGCAACGGGTCCAGACCAGCCGCGCGCACGTCGGGATACCAGTAGAGGTAGTAGATTGGATCGAAGCCGGGCAGCGGTGCTTGGACGAGCGGCGAGCGCTTATCGAAGAGGTTAGGCAGGCGCAGCTTCATTGGAGATCCGAGATCAGGCGACCAGCGCTCGATCCATCATCACGCGCTGCGCCGCAAGCCCCAACTGATCGGTCCCGGCCCGGGACGGCTCGCCCGCCGGTGTCGGCACGGCGCGGTAACCGCCGACGGCCATCCTGCCCCTGACCCGAGTTGCGTATCGGCTCGGCTCACATGCTGGTGAGATCGGACGCTCCCCCGCCCCGTGAGCAGATTGGGCAGTTGACTGCGCAGAGCCCGGAACATCTGACCTGACCGTTATTTTGGACCGAGCCGAGTGGAAGGCTACTGCATGGTAGCGGCCATGGGTAGCCGGAAGGCCAGATCTGGGAAGCTGACCGGCGCGGGTGGCCGATAGCCAAGCGACGAATGCGGTCGGACGCGGTTGTAGGTGGATTGCCATAGGTCAATCACGATCTCCGCCTCCTTCAGCGAGTAGAAGATCTCTTGGCGTAGGCACTCGTCGCGCAGCTTGCCGTTGAAGCTCTCACAGTACCCGTTCTCCCACGGCGAGCCGGGTGCGATGTACTGGATCTGCGAGCCAGCTTTGGCGACCCACTTGCGCAGTGCCTTCGAGATCATCTCAGGGCCGTTGTCGCAGCGGATGTTCTCCGGGATGCCGTGCAGGCACATGGCGTCGGCCAGCGCCTCGATCACGCCGACGCTGTTGATACGCCGCGCCACCTTCAGCGCGAGGCAAGCCCGGCTGTGCTCGTCGATCAGCGTCAGGATGCGCAAGCTCCGGCCGTCGTGGGTCTGAGCCTGCACAAAGTCGAAGCTCCAGACATGGTTGCGGTGGAGCGGACGCAGCCGCACGCACGAGCCGTCGTTCAGCCAAAGCCGGCTGCGCGGTCGGTGCTTCTGCGGGACCTTGAGCCCCTCGCGACGCCAGATGCGCTGAACCCGGTCCTTGCCCACCCGCCAACCGTCTGCCTGCAGCAGCGCGGTGACGCGGCGATAGCCATAGCGTCCGTACTCGGACGCCAGGGCGATGATGGCACGGGTCAGCGCATCCTCGTCGGCCGGTACCGTCGGCATGTAGCGCTGCGTGCCCCGGTGCTGTCCGACGATCCGGCAGGCGTGACGTTCCGAGAGGCCGTACTTCTCCCGGATCCCGTCCACCGCCTGTCGGCGTCGCTCGGGGGCTACAAGTTTCCCGAGGCGACGTCCGCCAACACCTGCTTTTCCAGGGACAGGTCCGCCACGAGCCGGCGCAACCGCGCGTTCTCGCGCTCCAGGTCCTTCATCTTCCGGGCTTGGTCGACTTGGAGGTCGCCGTACTCCTTGCGCCAGCGTGAGTCACTCTGCTCGGAGATCTCCGCCTCCTTGCACGCCAGCGCTAAGCTTTTGCCTTGTGCCGTCTGCACCTCGATCTGGCGCAGCTTCAGCACGACCTGCTCCGCACTCGTCTTCTGACCTCGCCGCATGTCCGACTCCTTCAGTCCTGGCTGATCCTCTCAATCAGCCCGGTCCAAAGCCAGCCGGTCGGGTCAAAGAGGGCTATCAGAGCCATTAATTGGCCCTCGACGGCCAATCATAACAGCTGCTGCGAGCCAGGACATTGCTGAAACATGGGCTCTAACGCGGTGGGAGATCTAAATTGCACGCCGGATAAAGCACCTGGGCAGATAGATGCCAGATCCGGCTTGCATGGAAAAACCCGATTGAGCGGAATGATGTGGGTATCCCAGACAGTAACGACTATCACCCGTTGCCGAACAGCATCCATCAAACACTGCGACGGCAGCTACTCGAAAATTTAGCCAGGGATCTCATGGCAAAGCTCCGATCGGGGCGCCCGACATCATTCATTTGTCTTTAGCGATCACCTTAAAGCCAGAAAGCATGGAATACTTCCACTTGTGGTGCAGCTCCTCTCCGAATAAGATATCAATATATTCGCGATATTTCTTAAGCACAATTTCATGTTCGGAGAATGTGGTCAAAAACAGTTTATTTTGAAATATAAGGAACGGCGCCAGCCGCCGATTATGAAATTCCATATATCTGAAATAACCTTCAGTGACCGAAGGCCAGTGATAGCCGAAGAAATCGTCTAAGGCGACAATACCAAACGGCGTAAGATTGTCCTGAGCAATATTCAAGTCATTGATAACGTGTGCGACAGTGTGGCCACCATCGACAGAGAAGAGCCGCACTCTTTGGCCACTCAAACGCTCTCTGAGATCGGTCGGCGACAGCGACATGCTGTCGACCTTCCAAATATCAACGCTATTCCTCTTTTCAGGGAAAACGTTAGCCAAATGACCTTCGAATGTGGCGAGTGATCCCTTGCCACTTTTATCGACATTAAGATGTTGATCATCGAAAATATCCATCGCAAGGCATTTCTCGTTGCCGGTCGCGATTGAAATCAAGATAAAAAACAGCGCCCCGTGATGTATCCCAACCTCCGCGATGGCTCCAGAGATCGAATACTCTTTATGAAGCTTTCCTGCAAAATCAACTATATGGTGTATTTGATCGCCTACCCAGCCCTGGACATTATCAAGTGCGCGGCGGTTAGCATCCAATACTTTATCGTCGATCATTGTCGGTGTGATCCCATCTCGTGATCTGGCGCAGTGGGCAGAGAGTTTGATAAGGCCCGCTAGCTCGTGGACGCAGTCTATTTGCCGATAGATATTTCGACAAGAGACCAGGCGCGTTTCTCGGATCGCAATCGTTCAAAGGGCGATGAAATCGTGTTCATTGTGCCTGCCCTTCCTCCGTTGCTGATGCATCAACGTCTCTAAGATTGTTGGAATGACATGGCCGCTGATCTCGACCGAGCCACGTTCTTAGCTGCGCCGCATAAGACCCCGTTCGCCGGCATCCTCGAGCAGTCACAGGTGAGCGGCACGAACGCAATGAGAGATATGGTGCCGCTGCTAATGGCGGCCGTAGATCTGGCGTCTCGCATCAACGTTGCGCATTACGTGACTGGCGGTGCGCTCGGCAACATTCGACTGATTAGAAGGATGCTTTACGGAGCTGCGGTATAACACCCTGAGCGCTGTTCCAGGTGACTTGGGGCATGCAAGGCTGGTCCGGCGCGTTCTACGCTTCTCTTCAGAAATAACTTCCAGCCCCGCCGGCGACCACCGGACGGGGCTGTATTACCCAGAGTACTGGCCGCCCGCGAATCAGCACAAGCGCGCTGTGGCCCGGAGTGATACTAAAGCTAGCGCTATCAACTAGGTCTTTTCGGGCCTTTTATATACGAAAGTACGAGCTCTGGTTGAAGTTGGAAATAATCGCTTCTGCGGAATAAATCACTCGATTGCTGTAAAAATCTTCCATTGCATCGGCATTGTTCGGAACGTCCCTCCACTCGTTAATGATCTCGTTATATCGGTCTTCAAGTATAGTCGACGAAGGATCGAGATTAGAGATACAGATAAGACCAGTTGGAGCGCAGTCGACAGCGGTGATCTGGAGGTCAGGACGATACTTCTCTAGGATCTTAACCACCTTCCAGACATCGCCAGTCCAAGCCGCGGCGTGAGGCCCCGGGGTTCGAGCGGCATAATTGTTTACGCGCTCAATCATTTCGCTGTTAAAAGGCAAGCAGTCATGTAAAGCAATCACAGAGGATTTCCTGCAGTTACGTTCCGTATTGTAAACGTCACGCAGCAGATATTCGAACAGATGCATTCCGTCCAGAAAAGCGAAATCGATACCGCCGGCCGCTTTCAGTGCATGTGAGTGATCGCGGAAGAATGCATCACTTGTCATTCGATATAGATGAAGCGCCTGCTTGTTAGTCGTTGGATCAACACTTAACATAAAGCCCGGGTCCACCCCATATGCAGTCTTCACGGCAATGCGTGATAATGCCAGCCCCTGCTGAACTCCTACTTCCAAATAGACCTGTGCTTCACGTGCCGTGACAAGATGGGACATAAATTGACCATATTCCATGCCTTCCCAGGGGGAGCTACGCATTGCAATCTCTCGTTTTTTGGGTTGCACTAGTTAGAAGTGAACGTCCCTTTTGGGCACTTTGCCACATTTGCTCGGAGGCGTACGGACAAAGGACTTATAGCTCTGTCCAATCTGTGAGTTGTGGCCGTCGTTCTCTAAAGCATTAGCTGGTTGCGAACTTGACCGGTATGGATTGGTACGATGGGCGCAGGATTCGTAGGTTCCGCAACGCTATGCCCCAATCCCAACGGCTTACAACAGACGCTCCAAAACCACGCGGAGGAGCCGTTCGTCAACCTTAAACGCCGTTTCCCAAGACCTCGAATTGAACCCATCTAACGCCTCTCCAAACAGATAGCTGATCTGGTGTCCGCGTATTGTTGCTATCGATGTTTGTAGATAATTAAAAGTCTGGTTCGATTGAATCGTAAGCACTGTTGCATTAGATCCAGTAAAGACTGTATTATGAAGTCCTGAGCCCCCATAACCCACTATATGGGTCGCGGAGCTAAAGATCTCGATTTGCCTTTTCCAACCGACCGCGCCGGGATCAACGAGGGTGTAACCCATCTCGCGAGCTACATCTTCCACAAGATCATTATCTACGACCGGCCGCGGGTCGCGGGCCCGGGAAGATCGGGTCACGAATATTTTGTTAGAAATGGCCGCTGCGTTGGAGACAGAGTCGCTTCTTTCTATAGAATTTATCAGCTGATCATATACAATGTTGGCGAAGGGGTTGAGCCAATATTGATTGGCGTGCGCGACACTTGGAATGATCAACCTCTTGCACTTTATGATCTCATGCTTGTCAATCTTGACAATTTTATCGGCTGATATGCCGAGCTGGCAAAGCATCTCGATCTGGTAGGCAGGGGTAGCCGCGGAAACGACATAAACACTGCTGTCATCAGCAACGCGTTGCGCTAAAGGCACTTTTGGCAATATCTCAAGCAGCCAATGCCCGTGAACAACATCGCCGCGTCTGATTAAAAGCACGGCACTATCAAGGTCGTTGCCTCTCACATAATCCCGACCTAGCCTAAAATCGTTGTTGTCGACCCGAGCGTCTTTGAAATAGTCGAAGCTTCCAATTTCTTCTTTTGGCATCGTAAGATTGCGATCTGAAAGTATATTGCCGCCTTTTTCTACCAATCCGTAGCCAATGATCGAACAATCCTCAACGGTCATGCAGCCCGCCTCGGGTATTGCCAAAATTTTGTTACAGTAAAAATTCGCAACACGATCAAACGCGATGGCGCCTGCGATTACAGAAGGATCGGCCATATTCAGTGTGCGTGTGGGGAAAAAATTTAACCACTGTACAGTGTCATTGATGCTTCGTGAAATAAACTCAGGTTTCTGAACTATCCTGTAAGCCAGATTTTTGTCCATTACTCCTCGACCCCCCACGAAACGCAGGATAAAGTCTCACTCTGTTGGAACTCCGAGATCGCCAATTTTGTAACTGGATAATTGGTGCTGGCCTTCAGGTAGTTGAATAAATTCGATGAGCTTTCGTGAATTAGTATGCCGCACTTAGGTATGTCAACATCACTAAAGCAATCACGGAAGCTGTCCGCATCAGCGAATGCAACAACCGACCTTATGGATCTCGCGTCTTCCGGCTCAAAGTCATCAATATATTTAAAAGCACAGCTCATTTTTGACTCAATGCGCTGATACAGCTCATGCGCGGCCAGCCCGAACGTCGTTCCTCGATTTGCCAGCATCAAACAGGGCTGATGGTTCCAAGTTAAATAATCGATGAATTTGATCAGGGTAGCAATCTCATGAAGCTCCTCGTGGCAACACATTTGGGCCACTCGGCGAGCAGATTGAATCAAGATTTCAGTTTGGTGGGAGCCTATATCCGGACGATTTACAACTAGGCCTATCGTCGTGTCCCTGCGATGAAAGGCATACTCGTAGGGGACGTCGTGGGAGGCGCGGAATGCCGATCGTGATTTATATGCTCGGATGGCGACATTAATGTTCATTATTATCTCGCAGCAGTTTGACGGTCATATCCAAACTGCACTCGAAGGTCGGATTTTATGATCCTCTTTAGGCGGTCTAGATTCCTAAGTTCGGAATTCAAGGATTTTACGGATTTCAGGTAATCTATAAAGATGGACGAGAAATCAATTGGCTTCAAAATTTCCGATTGTCTTGAATGCATTTCTTCGTAGTCGATACATGCATGTTCGGCGCAAATCTCCTGAAAATCAGTATGGAGTTTGGTATTGGGCGCATCCAAATTGGAAATCAAGAGCATGCCGGTTGGGGGTACATTCAAAACAACAACGAACAAGTCGGGCCGGTGCTGTCTAAGGGCAATTGCAATGCCAAATACGTCACCTGTCCATCCGTCGGGCTGAGGTTCGCGCATCGCCATGCGCGCTGTTTGCGGAAGGACATCGTGAATGCATACAACCGTTGCGGGGTGACTATATTTTTCGACGTTCATGAAGTCTTGAAGGGTGTTTTCGAAAAGATGAACGCCGTCGAGTAAGGCCAAATCAATAGGTCTACCGCATGTGTACCGTAGCAGATCGTTTTTCAGGAAGAAATCGGCACTTGTTTCGTCAAACATTTGTACATTTTCATTTAACATGCCCGTAAATGATGGATGGGGCGCAATTCCGATCGCGACATTTGAGGACATGTTGATCCGCGTAGGGGACTCAACACCGATCTCAACGTAGACTTTGGGCGCAATTTCACGATGCAGGGCCTCTAAGAGGCCGATATAATCGACGCCTTGCATAGGTTCTTCCATCGAGCGTGACCGATTTTCATAAGCGCTACCTTAAGGGTTCACGCTGCGGTCTTTCAGGCGGCTGGCTCCAATGATGCGGTAAGCAGCGTGGATCCTTATCGAAGGCAGGCATAGCGTTGTTAACGGCACTATGCCATACCCAAAGGCAAGGGATCACATCGGTCTCACACTTGGTGAGACCATGCAACTTCGGTCAGCTTTGATCGACATGCCGGAAGGATCGCTTCACTGAGTTCCTCTCGCAGCTTCGTCAAACTCGGGTTGCTGGGCTGATGCCGCCAGAGAAGGGCCGAGAGCGTACGTTGCAGGTCCTGCGGTCGCGTTGTGGCCTTTGGCCGGCACGCCTCGACCAGGGGCTCCAGCTCAGATTATTGCGCGTCACTCAGCATCATACCTCCTGCTTTGCAGAGAGGAAAACGCGAGCCTCGCCAGCCCGTTCGCGCGACAACAGGCACTAGCATTACGGTTGCATTTTCGCCCTGAGATGGGCCTGTCGAGCGGTAGCTTGGTGTGCGCGTCGCCAAGCTGACCAAGCGAGCACGAAAGCGGGTTCAATGCGCCGTTGCGCCAGCCTCATCGCCACGCGCCGGATCTCCTGGATGGACTGCGGCACCTGCGAGCTTGGCGATGAGCGTCGTTTTCGGGGGCGGCCCGTTGGCCAGCCGGCGCACCCGCGCCAGTATCGCGAAGGCCAGCATCACTAGGTTGACGTGCCGGTGCCAGCCGTACCATGAGCGGCTCTCTACCCTCACCAGCGTCTCGACCGGGGTACCGGCCGAGCACCAGGTGGTGTAGTACGCCAGCGCCCCATCCGATAGGCTGCGCCGCACCAGCAGGCCGCGCGTCCATAAGCTCTGATCGGGCGCGGCGTCGAGTGCGTCGGCCCGGAGCGTGGCCAGCGGTGGATAGGCCCAGTCGTACGGCCAACCACGGCGCTACACAGGGTCGTGTCCCTGGAGGTGGTGTAGCTCGCCGGTAGCGGGAGAGCCCGCCTGCGCGCCCTTCACAGCGCTGTAGCAGGCGGGCTCTCTCGCGGGGTGGTCATCGGCGGTTGCCGGGTAGGGTCGGGTTGCGAGCACCAACCTCGAACCCGAGATACCCCCGATGACCGACGAGATGATGGCCCTGCGCGGGCTGATGGAGAAGAGCGCCGACACAGATCTCCTGCGCGAGATGATCGGCTTTGCGGCCGAACGCCTGATGGAGCTGGAGGTTGGTGGCCTGACCGGCGCGGCCCATGGCTAGAAGAGCGCAGAGCGGCTGGTCCAGCGCAACGGCTACCGTGACCGGGATTGGCAGACGCGGGCCGGCACGGTCGAGCTGCGCATTCCGAAGCTGCGCAAGGGCAGCTATTTTCCGGGCTTGCCTCTCGCCGCGACGCATGGCTGAGAAGGCGCTCACGGCTGTGATCCAGGAGGCCTACATCCAGGGCATCTCGACCCGCTCGGTTGATGACCTCGTCCAAGCCATGGGTGGTACGGGCGTGTCGAAGAGCCAAGTCAGCCGGCTCTGCCAGGAGATCGACGAACGGGTCGGCGCGTTCCTCGACCGTCCGCTCGAGGGCGAGTGGCCCTACCGGGAACCCCATCGCAGCAGGCTGCGATGGGAGCCCGCTCTGGATCGACGCGACCTACGTGAAGGTGCGCCAGGACGGACGCATCGTCTCTGTCGCCGTGATCGTGGCGGTCGGTGTGAATACTGACGGCCGTCGCGAGGTGCTTGGCATGGATGTCGGCCCCTCCGAGGCCGAGACGTTCTGGACGGACTTTCTCCGCAAACTGGCGCGCCGGGGCTTGCGCGGGGTCAAGCTGGTGATCTCGGACGCCCACGAGGGCATCAAGGCGTCAGTGGCCAAGGTCATGAACGCGACCTGGCAGCGCTGAAGCGTGGGGCTGTTGAAGAACACGCCTTCGAGTTTGACCCGGTGTTCGCTCAGAGGCGCGCTGGCCGGATCAGCCTGGGCGGCCCAACGACGAGCACGATCCACCTCGCGTCCGTCAGCGCCCGTCCTGCCGACCCGAGAACAAGCCACAAAATCGCGGCCGCGAGCCGCTTCAGGTTCACAGCGGATGCCGTCAGGAAGGCCTGGATGCGCATGTTCTGCAGGCCGCGCCGGACGGCGCGGGCCAACCCATGCCAGGTCTTCGCCTCGCCGTGGAAACCCTCGGACCGCCAGCGGTGTCGCTGGTAAAGGCGCTTGTCCTCCTCCGACCAGCGTTCGCGCCGGCGGCGCGCCCGCAGCAGCGCTGGGTAATCCTCGCTGATCACGATCGCCTTGTTGACGCGCCCCTTGGACAGGCACAGGGCGGCCAAGTCGCATCCTTTGCAGTCGCGGGCCTTCGAGTAGAAGAAGCGCCCATGGGCGACGAGCCGTGTCGGTCTTAGGATGCGCCCGCGTGGGCATTTGACGATGTCGTGTCGGGCATCGTAGCGAAAGCGGCGCAGCGGGACCGGGCTGCGGATCGGCTCGGCCTTGGCCGGTATGACGGCATCGATGCCGCGTCGCTCCAGGCCACCGTAGACCTTGGCATAAGCGTAGCCGGCATCCGCCGTCGCCGTCACGATGGCCTGCCCGGTGGTCACCGCGGTTGTGTCGAGGCGCTCCAGGATGACCTGTCCCTCGTTCAGCTCGCCGGTGGTAATTTCCACATCAAGCACGATGCCCCGGACGTCATCGACCACCGCGCGCTGCTGTAGGTCGGCTCCAGACGGCGGTTGCGGCCATTGGTGGCCATCGTCGCGTCCGGGTCAGTTGTACTGACTTTCTTGTAGCGGCCAGTCTGCTTCGTATTGCGTTCGATAATCGGGGCTTCGTCGCCATTGACCTCGGCGACCCCCTCGACATGCCGAGCGACCAAGCTCTCCCAACTCACGTCGGCTCGGATCAGCGAGGCGTCGACATGCACAACCTCGCCCTTGGCGATCCCCGCCGCGATGCAAGCCCGTACGGTGCGCTCGAAGATGCTCCGGAACCGATCCGCGCCCCAGCGCTGCCGAATGCGGGTCAGCGACGAGTGATCCGGCAGCGTCTCATGGAGCCCGTATCCGGCGAACCACCGGATGGCGAGATTGACCTGTGCCTCGCGCAGTAGGCGACGATCGTGGACGATCCCCATGAGGAAGCCGGCCAGCATCAGGCGGAGGGCAGCTTCCGGGTCGATGCCGGGCCGGCCGTTGCCGTGGCAGTACAGATCGGCCACAGCGCCGCGCAGCCATGACAGGTCGAGCACTCGGTCGACCCGGACCAGAATGTGATCGTCAGGAAGCAGTTGCCGCAGCGAGCCGGTGATGAACAGCTCGCCCTGATCGCGTTCTTTGTGCCCCAGCATGCCGGCCTCCCGACCACCGCCTCCGCAGTGAATCAGCCGATCCAATCGCTCGCAAAGCTCTGAAGGGGTTTATCAACAGCCCCTGTGTCCACTTCATGCGCAACGTGCTCGCCCATGCCGGGCGCAGCGGGCGGCGTGTCGTCTCCGCCTTCATCGCCACCGCATTCGCCCAGGACGACGCCGAGGCGGCCCGCCAGCAGTGGCGGCGCGTGGCTGATCAGCTCCGGCCGAAGGTCCCCAAGCTCGCCGCCCTGATGGACGAGGCTAGGCCGGACGTGCTGGCCTACATGGGCTTCCCCACCCAGCATCAGGTCAAGCTGCACTCCACGAACCCGCTGGAACGCCTCAACGGCGAGATCAAGCGCCGGACCGAGGTGGTCGGCATCTTCCCCAACGAGGCGGCCATCACACGCCTCGTCGGCGCGATCCTGCTGGAACAGAACGACGAGTGGGCCGTCCAGCGCTCCCGCTACATCACTCTGGATAGCATCGCCCCGATCGGCGATGATCCCCTCGTCAGCCTGCCGACCCTGGCAGCCTGATCAATCCGGCCCCGGCCGGTGATCGTGGTGGCCACGCCGAAGCTACACCACGCCAGGGGACACAACCCTACACAGCCGCTACCGGGCCTTCATTTATGGTCGAGCGTGTAGCTTGTAGCCGCTGATGGTAGCACCTTCAATTTGCCTGCATAGAAGCTCAGCTTCGGCCCCGATAGCGACCGACGTTTGTCCAGGCGTGCAATTAGCCGGCCTTGCCAGAAGCTGCGATCAGCGGCCATAGTTTCCACTTCTGCGGGGGCTGGGCACCTCTCTTTCGTCTAGGCCTGCTGAACTAGTCAGCAGGATTAGAATGCAACTGTTTGGTGGAGTATTATAGCGTGTCTGGCCAAAATCACGTTCGTCCTGATGAAAGCGCAACTGGAATTGATCGACAGCAGCCAGTTGACATTCGTAAGATTTCACTTTTGCATTTAAAAAAAACGTCAGGTACGTCAGTTTATCGACAGCTTCGCGATGCTATTATGCCAGGACTGATTGCTCCATGGAATGCGGAATTTTCGCAGGCAAAGCAATTCTCTGTCCTGGGCGGGCACTACAGTGCCGAAAGTATCTTTGAACTGAATGGCACAAATATTTGCTTTTTGCGAGATCCGATTGGTCGAGTAGTCTCACAATACAATTATGTGCAGACGTTATCAGATTTCGAGATTTTTCGAAACAACGACCGCGGCGCCACGGCCATGCGCTCGTTAAAATTTGAGGATTGCCTGGAGTCGGCGGACCCTGCTGTAATGAAGGATACCTCTAATTACTACTGCAAATCATTTTTTGGAGATAATTACGACAGATCTGAGGTATTCTCTGAGGAGGGCTTGTTAACTGCCCGAGCATGGATGGTCTTAGACCATATAGATTTTTTTGGCTTCAAGGAAACCTTCGAAGTCTCTGTTTCCGACCTAATGGGTTTTCTTGGTCTTAGTCAACCAATGAAAATATATAAGGAAAAGGACATTCGGAATCTAGACAAAAGCAGTCGGCAAATCGACAGCCTGAAAACGCTTGAAGCACTTTCTGAGAAAATTGCAGCGCTTAATTCAGATGATATCGCTCTTTTTTCCAACATCGTCCCGCGTAAAGTTCCTGGTCATGCGCCACAGCCCAATGCAACACTAGGGGCATTTCCAGAAGCTAGGCCTGGTTACAAGTTCAATTTTCACGGTAAAGTTGATCCGTTTATAAATATCTTATATCTAGGCTGGTATGACGTAGAGCAAGGCGTTTGGTCGAGAGGAAAAGCTGCAGAATTGGCTTTTTTTAATACCGGTGACGCGAGTGTAATATCGTTTGATATCGAGTTGCCGTTGCATCCTAACTTGTTGTCGGAAGTGATTACGATAACAATCAACGCTCGACAACGTTACGTTTATCACGCAATTCGATCACACGCCTCAATAAAGGTAAGAGGTATGAGCGACGACGATTTTGTTGTTTCCATTGGTGCTTCCGGTGTTGTGCGTCTGAATGTTCCAGTAAGTCACCTCCTCCCCTCTTTATGCCACGTTGTTGTCTCAACCGATAATCATTTTGTGCCGTCGGCTTACGGTGATTCTGGAGATGATCGAGAGTTAGGGTTCAAACTGCATGGGATCGAAATTTTTTAATGCTCTATAGCCGTGTTCTTCAACCAGCCGGTCTCGAGCATTCGGATATGTGGATGACAGAGAGATTGTAGGTATAGGTTTAGCCGCTGGTGGCTCTGTGTGTTGAAGAGCCACTCTTTTAATTTCAGGCGAATGCCGAAGCTGGCATCTCCGGCCTTCCGATCGCTGTCGCTTCCTGCGTGGCCAGACTGTGCGCTTATCTGCACACGCCGTGCCATGCGGCACAGAGTTGCTGGATGAGGAAGAGCTAGTCGAGGGGTTCGCCACTTCCCAGGAACAGAACGTTCCCAACGAAGGTGGGAACCAAAACCAATAGCGGAAGCCAGATTTTGGCGAGGCGTATCGCGGCTCGGACGGTTTTGGCGAGCTGTCCAGACTTTCGCTGGCGCTCAGGTTTGAGCGCCGCTGTTCGGTCTCGTCCACGCTGCCGCCGCACGTGCGGACCAAAGTGCATGTGCAGGCCGACTTACCTGCATGATCGAGGTCTGATGGAAGACCGGCCGCGACATCGGGTTCTACAACCCGACCATCCGACCGCTATTGAAGGCGAGGGTCGAGTTCGAGGCGACGCGCTTCGAGTGGCTGACGCACGAGGTGCCTCTGCCGGACTGAGTGTGCGTAAAGCATGGCGTAGGCTGCCGCCACGGAGCACCAGTGCTTCAAGCCGACGACGCTTACTGACCGTTGTCAGCCTTAAGAGTCATCGCTTCTCGGGCTGTTCCTCGCTAGGGACGAACACGCGCACAACTTCGGAGGTGGAATGCAGACGGATTAATGCTTCTGAACCGTTCTCTACAGGCCAGACCTTAATTATTGTGCCCTGAACTCTGCCGTCATCTGATCGGTAGTCTTGTCCGAGCTCCAGGTGCTTTCGCATAAACTTCATAGATGGTGCCTGACATCGCTTTTGCGCGCGCAACTCAGGCGAAACTTAGATGTTTCTGAACGTTTCCACTATGGATCGCCATTTGTTTTAAGCTGCTTTCGATGCCAAATCGCGATCAAGATCTCGTGAGTTTGAGTCCAAATCAATCGTTGATCTAAGACTTGAGTTACCCATCAACCTAGAGATGATTGATGTCGCTGATTGTTCAATCGTTCGTCCGTCGGTCGAAGCGACCAGATCAGGTGCTTCAGGAGTTTCGTACGGGGAGGAGATGCCGGTAAAGTTCGCTATTTTTCCGGTGCGGGCTTTAAGATAAAGCCCTTTTGGATCGCGTCCTTCACAAACCTGAAGCGGCGTATCAACAAAGATTTCGAGAAAAGGGATGTCGCCTGCGATGCAACGCGCCATCGCGCGCTCTCGGCTGAAGGGGGAGATCAGTGAGACGATTACCACTAAGCCAGCGTCAGCCATTAGGCGAGCAGTCTCGGCCGCCCGACGGATGTTCTCGATGCGGTCAGCGTCGGTGAAGCCCAGGTCGCTGCTGAGGCCGTGACGCAGATTGTCCCCGTCTAGCACCATGGTGTGGCGCCCGGCCTCGATCAGCGCACGGTCTACGGCATTGGCAATGGTCGACTTACCAGCGCCGGATAGGCCGGTGAACCAGGCAATCACCGGGCGCTGTCCTAGGGTGCGCCACCGCTCCTCACGAGGTTGCAGCGTCTGCCAAGTCAAGTTGCGGTTTTCCATGCCGTCAGGTTGCTTGTCCATCGATCTGCCAGTCTCACAACTTGTAGGTAGGCTACACGTTTCTGTGATGATAGATGTGTTAAAATTGGCACGGGGACGAATTAGATTTGCGGCAATCTGAGGGCGCGAGCGTGTGAACTTCACGATGGAGTCTGTCACCGCGTCAAGTTCCAGCGACTATTGCTGCTCGTTGCGCCGTCTTCTTCTATACGTATCGGCGCGCGGGCGGCATGCGTGGTGCGCTCTCGTCCAGAAATGCCGGCGAGGTCAGCGATCCCAGCGGCAGCCGAGTGCCCGGACGTGTGAGCGGCCAGGTGTCGCGTGCCTTCGTGCTGGAGCAGTCTGGCGCTTTAGGGCGGTGAGGTCGTTGGCATGGTGTTACCCCATTGAGACGGTTATGCGTGAGTGTGCCACGTCAAGCCCCTCGTCCATGAACCGGTCCGGTATGTCGTATCAATTTTCTCGACGGTCTGGCATGTAGCCGCCTCATCAATGCCGAGACCGGGCGAATCTGTCTAGGAGGCGTCTTATATCTGGATCGCTGATGCGCGAATTGCGTCCTCAGCCCGGCGCCATCAATGCCGCAGTCTTCATGCCGAGGTCGATCCCGAGAACGGCTAGGATGCGCGAAGCGTGCTGCTCACCTCCAAGGCCACGCTCCAGTTTGCTGATTGAGCCTTGCGAAATGCCGAGCTGACGGGCGAGATCGTTCTGCGAAAGCCCTAGCCCGCGACGCCTGTTGCGGATGAGCAGACCGACAGGCAAAGGCTCGCGATAGTTGCTCATGGTTTTACCGCCCGCCGACGGCGCTTGGGCGGCAGGGCCTTGTCGACAATGCTCTTGATCATCTGGATGATCGGCTCAGCTGGCGTCCGTAGGTTGTCTCGCACGAGCCCTCGACGAGAGCTCTAATGTGCTTCAGCGCTTCTGTCGGCTCCATCGGAGGCGGGAAATCGAGCTGTGCTGCCATGGCGGCGGCCTATCGCCATTCGCTCAGAAGGTTCGATGAGGCCAAGTCGCGCGACCATGGCGATCTGATCTCCACTGCTCAAACCCTCGCTGTCGACGATTTAGAGTGCGAAGCGGCCGCTCACTGACTTGACCGAATGGCCGGCGAAGATCGGGACCTCTGCGGCCTCCGTGACGAGGTCGTATTTGCTCATACCTTCACCGGCTGTGCCACCAGAATCAAGATCCCGATCTTGTTGCGCTTCCAGGCCGGCTCGTTCGTGATCAGCGCCTCGGCCGCGCGGGTGCTCGTACGGACGGTCTCAGCGAGGTTGAGTGTTCAGCCCTTCGCAAGTGGGTAAGCCTCGGTCGCTAAATCCGTAAGCACCTGGTCGGTCTCCTGACATGAACCTTCGGCACCCTTTCGCAAGTTGGAGCGGGTCGGAGACTCTTTGGCCGCTCCGGCGGACTATTGCAGGCCGCCGGGCGAGTTCATGAGTCTGAGGCGCACAGCTGGAGCCTTAAGACCTCGAACGGCATTGATATTGTCACTTGGGGCGATAACACACCGGCTGCCGAAGCGATTGCCGCGGTCACCCTGCCGGTTCGTTGCCCATATCGGTGCAGCGCTCTAACCGCTCAACTTGCTAACGACGTGCTTGATTAGGAGTAACCCTATAGTAGCCGAAGTTAAGGCGAACATTACCACGTAAAGCCCATCCACGTGGATGCCGGCGTATGGATAATATGCTGATCTAACCCATTCGGCGCATTGAAGCGCTGGATTGTACTTCATCCAATAGTAAATTTTATCCGGCATATAACTTGGTAGAAACATCACGCCGCTAGACACGTAGAGGAGAATACTAAATAGCGCGTACCCAATCATCCATCCTGGGAAGAAGCCAATAATAGCCACGTTGATAGTTCCGATTCCAATCCCGAGCAGGATGGCGGCTACATATCCACACATAGCGGTAAATGGATCCGCCGGTATGGGATTTGTGCCAATCGCAACCAATACCGAGACAACTACTAAAAGTGCTAGAAAGCCCGTTACGATCTCGACAAGAATACGAGACAGGACAACGTCAAATAATTTTACCTGAGGGTAGTAGGTCAATGGCCGGTTCATGATCACCGACTTCATGACTTCACGAGACACGTACTGGAAAACTAGAACCGGAACTGCACCGGTCGCAAAAAACAAGGCTCTGTTGTCACCCAGAGGTGCGGCAAGTTTCTGAAACGTATAGATTGCGATCAGCACGAAAACGTGAACGCAGGGCCAGAGCACGACTACGGCATATCCCCACAGCGACGCCCCAAATCGGGTTCGCATGTCTCGAAGGATCAGGGCGTGTAGAACGTGCAGATACGACTCGCCAGGGGTTTTCTCGTAGCGAGCTGCGATTGGAAGTTCCATGGTACCTAGCCTCGATCGGTCGGTAGCGATCTGGGCAAAAAAGCGGGCGAAAGTGCGTTGACGGAGCGTCAAACGGTTGCGTGGCCGTCCCAGGACGCGGCCGCCGTGTCATGCTGCGGACCAGCTACCGGCCCGTTGCACCGTCGCCGGTAAGCCTCTCACATTAAGCTAAGGGGCTCGCCGTCCGATAGGCCCTGGCACGTCGGGAGAGATCCTTCGAACGGTCCGCCGCCTCTTCAAGCCGAACCGATGAGCGAATCAGACCAAAATCCGCATCATCTGATGGGAGGTTCGCCGTCCAGGATGGAGGGATCGACGCCGGATCGTATTCATTGGTGGGGCAGCTGGTGGGGTAGGAGCACTAGATCGGAAAATTATTCAACAAAATCAATGCTAATTGGCGGAGGGAGCGGGATTCGAACCCGCGATACCGTTTCCGGTATACACACTTTCCAGGCGTGCGCCTTCAACCACTCGGCCACCCCTCCGTCCGCGAACCGGGCACCCTGGCGCGCAAGGGGCGCGCCGGGCGCGGCCAGGGCCGCGCGGTGCCGTGCTGTTAGCCGGGTGCGCCGTCCGGCGCAAGGCGCTGACGGCCGGGCGATGCGAAAACCGCCCGGCCGCGTTCCTTACCCTTCGGCGTCGTCGAGGTGGAAGCGGACATGCTCCACGTTCGCCCGCTCGAAGGCTTGCATCACGTGCTGGTAGGAGCGCTCCATGGCGTTGTCCTCTACGCCCGGGCTGTCCTCGGGCTTCAGCACGAACATCAGGAGCGAGCGCCCGGTCACGTCGTAGCCGGAGCCGAACTTGAAGCTCTCCACGTCCTGGCTGTCGGGCAGGTTGGTGTCGAGGAGACGCGTCCAGGCCACGCCGCCGACCGATTCCGGCAGCGTGAACGTCACGAGGTCGTGGTAGGCGTTGAACATGATCAGCAGGGTCGCGTCGCCGCCGCGGCGGTGCAGACCGGTGGCCTGGGCGCGCCCGTCGAGCTGGACCGCGAAGGCCCGGGCCTCGCCGTCCGACCAGTTCTCGCCCGCCATCTCGCTGCCGTCCGGCCGCAGCCACGTCACGTCCTTGACGCCGAACTCCTCGTCGTACTGGCCGGTCAGGAACCGCCCGCGGCTCAGGATCGGCAAGGCGTTGCGCAGGATGATCAGGCGCTGGGTGAACTCGGCCAGATCCCGCTGCTCGTCGCCGATCGCCCCCCAGTCGAGCCAGGAGACCTCGTTGTCCTGGCAATAGGCGTTGTTGTTGCCCTTCTGGGTCCGGGCGAACTCGTCGCCCGCGAGCAGCATCGGCGTGCCGCGGGACAGGAACAGGGTCGCCAGCATGTTGCGCATCTGGCGCAGGCGCACCGCCCGGATCTCCGGATCGTCCGTGGGGCCCTCCACCCCGTAATTGTACGAGAGGTTGTGCGAGTGGCCGTCGCGGTTGCCCTCGCCGTTCGCCTCGTTGTGCTTGTCGTTGTACGAGACCGTGTCGTGCAACGTGAAGCCGTCATGGGCGGTGAGGAAGTTCACCGAGGCCCAGGGCTTGCGCCCGCGCTTGTTGAACTTGTCGGCCGAGCCGGTGATGCGCGCCGCCAGATCCGGCAAGAGCCCGCCGTCGCCCTTCCAGTAGGCGCGGACGTCGTCGCGGAACCGGTCGTTCCACTCGGCCCAGCCCGGCGGGAAGCCGCCGACCTGGTAGCCGCCCGGGCCGCAATCCCACGGCTCGGCGATCAGCTTGACGTTGTTGAGAACCGGGTCCTGCCGGCAGGTGTCGAGGAAGCCGCCGCCCTCGTCGAAGCCGTAGGGCTCGCGGCCCAGGATCGTGGCGAGGTCGAAGCGGAACCCGTCCACCTGCATCTCCTGCGCCCAGTAGCGCAGGGAGTCGGTGACGAGCTGCAGCACCCGCGGATGCGACAGGTTGAAGGTGTTCCCGGTGCCGGTGTCGTTGATGTAGTAGCGCGGATCGTTCGGCAGCAGCCGGTAGTAGGAGGCGTTGTCGACGCCCTTGAACGACAGGGTCGGACCCTTCTCGTTGCCCTCGGCGGTGTGGTTGTAGACCACGTCGAGGATCACCTCGAGGCCGGCGCCGTGGAAGCGCGAGACCATCTCCTTGAACTCGGAGAAGGCGAAGTCCGGCACCGCGGCGTAGCGGCGCGCGGGCGTGAAGAACGAGATCGTGTTGTAGCCCCAGTAATTCACCAGGTCCTTCTGCTGCAGGTAGTCGTCCTGCACGAAGGCGTGGACCGGCAGCAGCTCCACCGAGGTGACGCCGAGGCTCTTGATGTAGTCGAGCACGTCCCGGGTGCCGAGGCCGGCATAGGTGCCGCGCAGCTTCTCCGGCACCCTCGGGTCGAGCTTGGTCATGCCCTTGACGTGGGTCTCGTAGACGATCGTCTTCTCCCACGGGACCAGCGGCTTCTGGTGCCGCCCCCAGGTGAAGGCCGGGTCGATGACGCGGGAGCGGCGCGTGTAGGGGGCGCTGTCGCGCTCGTCGAAGGTCAGGTCGTCGCCCGTCTCCATCTGGTAGCCGAACAGCGCCGGGTTCCAGGTGATCGAGCCGACGAGCCCCTTCGCGTAGGGGTCGATCAGCAGCTTGTTGGGGTTGAAGCGGTGGCCGGCCTTCGGCTCGTAGGGGCCGTGGACGCGGTAGCCGTAGATCGTGCCGGGGCGCGCGTCGGGCAGGTAGCCGTGCCAGATCTCGTCCGTGTACTCGGGCAGCTCGATGCGCTCGATCTCCTGCTCGCCCTGGTCGTCGAACAGGCAGAGCTCGACCTTGGTGGCGTGGGCCGAGAACAGCGCGAAATTGACGCCCAGCCCGTCCCAGGTGGCGCCGAGCGGATAGGGGCGGCCTTCCTGGATGCGCGAGCGGGTCGCGCGGGCCTGCGATGCGGGACGACGGGAATCGGACATGGACACTCCGGAACGCGACCCGCACGGCCACGTGCCGCTGCGGGGAGCCCCTGGTGAACGTGCCGAAAACAGCGAAGCTCCCGCATCGCCGCAAAAATCGCGGGGGGCGTGACGACCGTCCCCTTCAGTTCGAGGCCGCGGCCGTGAAGCTCCGGTCCACGGCCCGCCCGACGTCGAGGGCCTTCGACAGGATGCCGTACCGCGTCGCCCGGTCCGAGGCTGCCTGAACCTCCCTCACGACGCCCGCGTCGAGCGCGATCGGGCTGGTCCGCTGCGCCGTGTAGGCCGCGCGCAGGACGTCCTCGGGCAGCTTGGTCGGCGCGGCCGTGTTCCGGGCGTAGGCGTCGAGGTGGTCCAGCGACCAGAGCCGCGCCCGGTTCAGGCGGCTCAGGAAGTCCTGCAGGGCCGCCCGCTTGGTGGCGATGGCGCTGTCCGAAGCGACGACGAAGGTGATGGTCGGCGTGAGGCCCGCGCCGTCCGCGATCGGCCGGGCCTTGTCCTTGAGCGTCGCGAACGCGACGTAGGGTTCCCAGACCGCCCAGGCATCCACCGAGCCGGCCATCAGCGCGACCTTGGCGTCGACCGGGTTGAGCGGCGCGAAGGTGGCGTCGGACGGCGCGATCCTGGCCTTCTCCAGCGTCGCGCTGATCAGGAACTGGCCCCAGCCGCCGCGGGTGCCGGCGAGCCGCTTCCCCTTCAGGTCGGCGGCCGAGCGGATCGGCGAATCCGCGCGGACCAGGATCGCCTGCGTCCGCGGATCCGACTTGGTCCCGCCGATCGCCTTGATCGGCGCCCCGGCCGCGACGGCGGTTAGGAAGGAGAGGTCGCCGGTGTAGCCGACATCGAGGGCGCCGGCGTTGAGCGCCTCCAGGATCGGCGCGGCGGCGGGGAATTCCGACCATTCGATCCGGTAGGGCAGATCCTTCGCGTCGCCGGCGATCTCGAGGAGCGACCGGTTCCCGCCCTTCTGGTCGCCGACCCGCAGGACGACCGCCTCCGCGTGGGCGGTCACCGCGGCCAGCGTCGTCGTGGCCAGCGTCAGTGCGGCGGCGAGCAGCGCCCCGGCGAGCCGGCGGCCGCCGGGACGCGCGTGAGATCCGATGAGCATGAGGCCTGCCGCGATCCGCTGCCCGCGTTGTGCGGGGCTGTTCTGTGGAGGGTCGATTTTATGCTTGGCGCCAGGGCGGTCAACGAAAAGAAAATCTGTATTGCTCGCGGTCGATGCGCGAGATGACATCCGATCGACCCGCGCGGGGAGACGAATGTCTTTCCCCGCGCGCCGCGGCGGTCAGCGAGCGGGCGGGAACGCGTCCGCCAAGTAGGCCCGCACGAAGCCCGGCATCCGCGCGGCGTCGATGTCGTCGCGGCCCCGCACCACGTGCATCCGGGCGAGTTCCGGCTCGGCCTCGGCGCCGAGATGGTCGGCGATCCGGGCCACGAGCCGCGCGGCCGGCTCGGGGAAGCGCACAGGCCGGAGGAAGGCGAGCTGGCCCTCCCCCTCCAGCAGCACCCAGTCTGTCTCGGCCTCGTCCGGCAGCGCGAGGCCGGTCTCCTCGGCGAGTTCCCGGGCGGCGCTGCCGGTGAGATCGACCTGCGCGCCGCGCACGTCGTCCGGATCCGGGGTGCCGCAGGGGAAGTAGAGCTGGCCGGCATTGGCCGTGTGGGCGCCCATCTCGCCGAGCAGGACGGCACCGTCCGCCGTCCAGGGCACGATCGCCGCGAAGGCGTTGGCGATGCCGGCCTCGGCGTGGGGCACCTCCCGGTAGTAGGTGAAGGTCGCGTAGCGCGTCGCGAACAGGTCGAGGCGGGCGACCCCGTCGGAAACGGCGTGGTCGCAGCACAGCAGGACGGTCCCGTTGAACATGCCGGGGCTGCGCCGCAGCCGGGCCTGCCAGTGGGCCGCGATGGCGGCCGCGTGCGCCCGGGGGAAGGCCCAGTCGTGGTCCACGAACCGCGCCACCACGTCCGCGACGCGGGTGATCCGGAAGCCGTCGGAGACGCCGTCAGACATGCAGGGTGCCGTCCGACAGGATCACGGCGGCGCCGCCGATCTCGACGCCCTGCAGGGCGCCGGCCGCGATCGTGAGCTGGAGCGCGATGTCGCTCGGCCGCCCCATCGCCTCGCCCTGACGGATCGCCACGTCGTGGGTGCCGTCGCCCAGCGCCTCGAACTGCATCAGCACCCCCGCGAAGGCGGAGGCCGCCGAGCCGGTGGCGGGATCCTCCGACACACCCAGATTCGGCGCGAACATGCGGACGCGCCAGCTCTGGCCGGTGCCTTCGGGATCCGGGGTGTAGAGGTAGAGCCCGTCGGCCGGATCGGGCGCCTGCGCCGGGCGGGCGGCGTCGAGGGCGGCGACCGAGGCCACCGGCACGCAGGTGAAGGTCGGCCCCACGCCGTGGCGGCTCGGCGCGTGCCGGCCGGTGCCGATGTCGCCGGGCTCGAGGCCGAGGAGCCGCGCCAGCGCGGCGGGGTCGGGGCCGGGACCGAGATAGTCCGGCAGGAGAGGGAGCCGGAACCGGGCCCGGCCGCCGGTCCCGTCCGCCAGGGTCTCGACCACGCAGGGGACGATTCCGATCCCCTCCTCCAGGCCGAAGGCCCGGGCGTCGCCCCGGGTCGGGTCCTGCAGCGCCAGCAGCACGGCGGTGCCCACCGTCGGGTGCCCGGCGAAGGGCAGCTCCCGGGCGGGGGTGAAGATGCGCAGCGACGCCCGGTGCCGGGCCTCCCGGGGCGGCAGGACGAAGACCGTCTCCGACAGGTTGAACTCCCGCGCGACGGCCTGCATGGCGGCGGTGTCGAGCCCCTCCCCGTCGAGCACTACGGCGAGGGGATTGCCGGCGAGCCTCCGCTCGGTGAACACGTCGAGGGTGACGAAGCGGCGCGCCATCGTGTTGATCCTTGCTGCTCTCTGCGGACTTGGACGGAGCGGTTTGCCGGGGGCGCCTCAGACCGCCTCGACCGGAAACCGCGCGCTCGGGTTCACGTATTCCTCCTGCGCGGCCACCGTCAGGATCTCCCGCGACCCCGCCTCGGCGGTGCGCTTCAGCAGCCCGTAGATCGAGGCCGCCGCCGCGCCGAGCGCCGCCTCGGCCGAGCCGGTCCGGGCGTAGTGCACCAGGAACAGCGCCGCGATGCAGTCGCCCGCCCCGTTCACCGCGATGGCGAGCCGCGGCGTCCGGACCCGGAACACCCGCCCCTCCGCGCCCGCGAGCAGGTCGATGCTGTCGGCGGGCGTGTCGGCGCAGAGCGCCGAGGTGACCAGGACCACCCGCGGCCCGCGCGCCCGGAGCGCCGCGATCGCGGCCCCGGCCTCCGCCAGGGTGCCGCTCGGCAGGCCGGTGAGGAGGCCGAGCTCGAACTGGTTGGGGGTGAGGATGTCGGCCGCCGGGACCGCGCGCGCGCGCAGGAACGCCTCGATGCCGGGCCGCACGTAGACGCCCTCCTCGACGTCGCCGATCACCGGGTCGCAGCAGTAGAGCGCCCGCGGGTTCGCCGCCCGCACGGCGTCCACCGCCTCCAGGATCGCGGCGCCGATCTCGGCCGAGCCCATGTAGCCCGACAGCACCGCGTCGCACCGGCCCAGGACCCCGCGCTCGCCGATGCCGCGCACCACCTCGCGGATCGTCGCCGCGTCGAAGACGGGGCCGCGCCACGCCCCGTAGCCGGTGTGGTTGGAGAACTGCACCGTGTGGACCGGCCAGACCTCGACCCCGAGCCGCTGCATCGGGAACACCGCCGAGGCGTTGCCGACATGGCCGTAGGCGACGTGGGACTGGATCGACAGGACGTTCAACGCGGGACTCGCTTGTTGTCCCGCTACGGTTAGCCGGTTCCCGCGCCGGCCGCACCCCTGTCCCTTGCCGCCCTCCCCCGCGCGCCTCAGATGGGACCGACCCTCCCCCTGCCCCCAGAGCCCCGTTCGGAGCCCCATGGACATCGAAGCCCTGCGCACCGCGACCCTCGCCTTCGTGGAGGCGCATAAGGCCTGGACCCCCGTCATCGCCGGCGGCCTCGCCTTCTGCGAGTCGATCGCGGTCCTGTCGCTGTTCGTGCCGGCGACCGTCATCCTGGTCGGCATCGGGGCCCTCGTCGGCGGCGCCGACATCCCGTTCTGGCCCGTGGTGATCGCCGCGGCCCTGGGGGCCGCCCTCGGGGACTGGATCTCCTACGAGGCCGGGCGCTGGCTCGGGCCGGGGGCGAAGACCAAGTGGCCGCTGCGGCGCTATCCCGAGCTGATGGCCAAGGCCGAGGCCTTCATCGGCCGCTGGGGCATCGCCGCGGTGGCGCTGGGGCGCTTCTTCGGGCCGGCCCGCGCGCTGGTCCCGCTCTTCGCCGGGATCCTCGGCCTGGCGCGGCTGCCGTTCCAGCTGGCCAACGTCGCCTCCGCCCTGGTCTGGGCCTTCGTGCTGCTGGCCCCCGGGGCCGGGCTGCTCACCTGGCTCGACCGATGAATCCGGATCGGCCGACGATCCGGCGCGACCGCTGATGCGCCGCTTCCCGCCCGAGCGGATCGTCTGCCTCACCGAGGAGACGGTCGAGACCCTGTACCTCCTGGGCGCGGAGGACAGGATCGTCGGCGTCTCGGGCTACGCGGTGCGCCCGCCCCGGGTCCGCCGGGAGAAGCCGCGCGTCTCCGCCTTCACCAGCGCGGACATCCCGAAGATCCTGGCGCTGGCGCCGGACCTCGTCCTGGCCTTCTCGGACCTCCAGGCCGGCATCGTCGCCGACCTCGCCCGCGCGGGCGTGGCGGTGCACCTGTTCAACCAGCGCGACGTGGCGGGCTGCCTCGCGATGGTGCGCACGCTCGGCGCCCTCGTGGGCCTGCCGGAGCGGGCCGAGACCCTGGCGGCGGGCTTCGAGGCGCGGCTGGCCGCCGCCGCCGCGGAGGTGCGGGACCGGCCGCCCCCGCGGGTCTACTTCGAGGAGTGGGACGCGCCGATGATCTCCGGCATTGGCTGGGTCTCGGACCTGATCGGCCTCGCGGGCGGCCGGGACGTCTTTCCGGATCTGAGCCGCCAGCCGGCCGCGAGGGACCGGATCGTCACCGCCGAGCAGGTGATCGCGGCCGCGCCCGACGTGATCCTCGCCTCGTGGTGCGGCAAGCGGGTCAATGTCGAGCGGATCCGGTCCCGGCCGGGCTGGGCGGCGGTCCCGGCGGTGCGCGACGGGCGCATCCACGAGATCAAGTCGCCGCTGATCCTCCAGCCCGGCCCGGCTGCCTTGACCGACGGGTTCGACGCGATCCGGGCCTGCCTCGGGTGATCGCCGCTGGGCGATGCCGTGGAGCGATGCCGCGCCGCAGGTGACGGACCGGGCGCGACTTGGCAGGATGTCCCGATTCGGTACAGACGCACCCGCAGACGCAATCCCCGAGCTCGATGTCCGCTTCCCTCGGCCTTCCCGATTCCGCGCCCCCGTCCGTTGAGGCGCTGCTGCCGCCCGACCGGCGGCAATCGCCCACGGCCCTGCGTATCCAGCGCGGCGTGCGCCGGCTGTTCTCCGAGATGGGCTGCGTCACCCTGCCGGAATTCTCCCTCGTCAACGGCCGCCGCGCCGACGTGATCGCGCTCTGCGGCGCCGGCAAGCTCACCATCGTGGAGATCAAGTCGAGCGTGGCCGATTTCCGCGCCGACCGGAAATGGCCGGATTACCGCGACTTCTGCGACCGGTTCTTCTTCGCCATCCCGGAGGACGTGCCCGAGTCGCTGATCCCGGAGGAGTGCGGCCTGATCGTCGCCGACGCCTACGGGGCCGGGATCCTGCGGGAGCCGCCCGAGCACCCGCTGAGCGGCGCCCGCCGCAAGGCCGTGACGCTGCGCTTCGCCCACAGCGCGGCGCGCATCCTGCACGCGCTGGCCGATCCGGGCGCGGTGCGCGAGGGGGCGCTCTAGTTCGCGGCCCGCACCGCGGCCCTCGGCGAACCCTCGGCCGACCCGGTATTCATCCGACCCGGAAACGTCCTAGAACGGCCGCGCTTGCCGGAGTTCCGGCGCCGAGGCTGATCGATCGATGACATCCGTGGCCCTGTTCGAGCTGATCCTCGGCCTTCTCGGCGCGGCCCTGCTGCTGTCGCTGGCGGCCGGGCGCCTGGGCTTCCCGCCGGCCGCGGCCCTCGTCGTCGGCGGCATGGCGCTGGCAGTGGTCCCGGGCCTGCCGGCCTTCGACCTCGATCCGGACCTGATCATGGTCCTGTTCCTGCCGCCGCTCCTGCTGGAATCCGCCTACTTCACCGTCTGGCGCGACTTCCGGGCGAGCCTCGGCCCGATCCTGTCCCTGTCCCTCGGCGCGGTCCTGTTCACGACCCTCGTGGTCGGGCTCGTCGCCCACGCGGTGGCGCCGGCCTTGCCCTGGGCCGCCTGCTTCGCGCTGGGCGCCATCGTCTCGCCGCCGGACGCGGTGGCCGCCAAGGCGGTGCTGGCCCGCGTCGCCCTGCCCCGCCGGATGATCACGGTCCTGGAGGGCGAGAGCCTCGTCAACGACGCCTCGGGCCTCGTGCTCTACCGCTTCGCCGTGGCGGCCGCGCTGACCGGCAGCTTCAGCGCCTGGGCGGCGGCCGGCAGCTTCGCGTGGCTCGCGGTGGCGGGCGTCGCGGTCGGGATCGCCTGCGGGGTGGCGGTGACCCTCGTGATGCGGCGGATGCACGACGCCAACGCCATCACGGTGCTGAGCTTCCTCGCCGCCTACGTCGCCTACCTCGCGGCCGAGGAGGTCCACGCCTCCGGCGTCCTGGCCGTGGTGGCCTGCGGGCTGATGATGGGCGGCCGGGAGCACGAGACCTTCGACGCGCATGCCCGCCGCCACTCCGTGGCGGTGTGGGAATTCGTGGTCTTCGTGCTGGAGGCCCTGGTCTTCGTGCTGATCGGGCTGGCGCTCCGCGGCGTGCTGGCGCGGACCGGCGGCCAGCTGGGGGCGCTCTCGGCGGAGATGCCGCTGGCGCTCGCCGTCACCGCGACCTGCGTCCTCGCCCGCCTGCTCTGGGTGTTCCCCGCCGTCTACCTGCGGCGGCTCCTGTCGCCGCGGTTCCGCGCGCAGGAACCGTCCCCGAGCCCGGCCATGCCGCTGATCGTCGGCTGGGCCGGCATGCGCGGGGTCGTGACCCTGGCGGCCGCGCTGGCGCTGCCGGTGGACTTCCCCGGCCGCGACGCGATCCTGGTCGCGGCCTTCGCGGTGATCCTGTTCACCGTGCTGGTGCAGGGCACGACCCTGGGGCCGCTGATCCGGCGGCTGCGCCTCGACCCCGCGGCGCACCTCCCCGACGGCCATCTCGACGCGCCCATGGCCCGCGTGGTCGTGAACGAGGCCGGGCTCGCCGCCCTGGAGGGCTTGGTGTTCTCCGAGACCGGAGCGCTGCAGCACCCGCGCCTCGTGGAGGAGTACCGCCGCCGGGTGCGGGCGACTTCGCGGGACCGCGACGAGCGGACGGCGCTGGAAGCCGAGAAGACCGAGCACTTCGCCGCCGCGCTGCTCGCGGTGCGGTCGGGCCGGTCGGCCCTGATCGACCTGCACCGGCAGGACCGGATCCACAGCTCGGTGCTGCGGCAGCTGGAGACGGAGATCGACCTGGAGGAGCTCCATCTCAAGCGTCTGGCCGGGACCGCGCCGGCCCACGGCTAGGCGACGGTCCCGCGGGCGCGGCCGTCGACGGGCCGTCAGTGGGCGGCGCAGCCGTCCGCCGGCTGGCCGTAGCCGCTGTAGACCACCCGCACCTTGTGCCGGCAGGTCGGCTCGGCCCTCGCCGCCGCCACGGGGGCGACCTCCACCGGCTCGACCCGCAGGGTCGCGGCCACCGGCTGGTCCTCGGAGGTGGCGAGCGCGCGGCTGGCGCTCATCACGAAGGGCGTGGCCGCCAGCGACGAGATGGCGAGCGCGGCGAAGACGGCGATGTTCTTGCGGCCGAAGGTGTTGCGGGTGCGAGCATTGAACATGACGGGTGGTCCGAGCGTTCTGTATTCGGCAGCGCTGAGGTGCCGAGATCCCCTGTTGCGCTGATAACTTGGCCGTCAGCTCGGCGGTTCCGGTTTATTGCCCAAAAACCGCCACGCTTGGGTGTCCCGGCGCACGCGGGGCGACGGCGCTCAGAGGATCCTGCGGTACTGCACGAAGCCGGATCTCTCGGCGATCCGGTCGTAGAGCTGCATCGCGTCCGCGTTGGTCTCGTGCGTCAGCCAGTGGACGCGCGAGCACCCGGCGGCCTGCGCGGCCGCGTAGACGTGCTCGATCAGCCGGCGGCCGATCCCGAGCCCGCGGGTGCCGTCCGCCACGAACAGGTCCTGGAGGTAGCAGTAATCGCCGATCGTCCAGGCCGAGCGGTGGCGGATGTGGTGAACGAGCCCGACCGCCTCGGCGCCGCGCCAAGCCAGGGCGCCGTCCACCGGCTCGGCCGGATCGTTGAGGCGCTGCCAGGTCGTGTCCGTGACGGCGTCCGACAGGTCGACCTTGTAGAAGGCCTGGTAGCCCCGCCAGAGCGGCAGCCAAGCGTCCCGGTCGCCGGGACCGATCGGACGGATCGCGAGGCCAGTATCCATGATTCTCTCCGCGTCTCTCCGCCGGGGCGGCGGGATCGGATCATCATTCGGCCCGGGCAGGCAAGCCGCGCCGCCCGCGCCGAGGGCCCTTCACCGGTTCGCCGTCACCCGACATCCCCGCCGCGCGCCGCTGCTTGCACCCCCGGCCGCCCGCACCTAAACCGGCCCGCCGGCGGCCCGAGCCGCCGCGCGATCCCGAGCCGCCGAGACCGATGTCCGAGAAAAAATCCTTCCAGGGTCTGATCCTGACGCTTCAGGAATTCTGGGCGGCGCAGGGCTGCGTGATCCTCCAGCCCTACGACATGGAGGTCGGCGCCGGCACGTTCCACCCGGCCACGACCCTGCGGGCGCTGGGCCCGAAGCCCTGGAAGGCGGCCTATGTCCAGCCCTCGCGCCGGCCCAAGGACGGCCGCTACGGCGAGAACCCCAACCGGCTCCAGCACTATTACCAGTTCCAGGTGATCCTGAAGCCGAACCCGCCGAACCTGCAGGAGCTCTACCTCGCCTCGCTGGCCGCCATCGGCGTCGACCTGAAGCTCCATGACATCCGCTTCGTCGAGGACGACTGGGAGAGCCCGACGCTCGGCGCCTGGGGGCTCGGCTGGGAATGCTGGTGCGACGGGATGGAGGTCAGCCAGTTCACCTACTTCCAGCAGGTCGCGGGCTTCGAGTGCGCGCCGGTGGCGGGCGAGCTGACCTACGGGCTGGAGCGGCTGGCCATGTACGTCCAGGGCGTCGAGAACGTCTACGACCTCGACTTCAACGGCGCCGAGGGCGCCGACCGGATCACCTACGGGGACGTGTTCCTGCAGGCCGAGCAGGAGTACTCCCGCCACAACTTCGAGGCGGCCGACACCGCCATGCTGTTCCGCCAGTTCACCGACGCGGAGGCCGCCTGCCGGTCCTACCTCGCGGCGGGCGCGCCGGGCGCGGAGGGCGAGCGCCACCGCATGGCGCAGCCGGCCTACGACCAGTGCATCAAGGCGAGCCACGTCTTCAACCTTCTCGACGCGCGCGGCGTGATCTCGGTGACGGAGCGCCAGAGCTACATCCTGCGGGTCCGGGACTTGGCCAAGGCCTGCGGGGCGGCGTGGTTGAGGACCGCCGCCGGGGGGGCGTGAGGCGCTTCGACCGAGGCCGTGCGCGCCGCGGTTCGCTGCGCGCGCGATGACGGCGCAGCCCCCATCGCGGAGCCCCTTGAGCCCTCGTGCGTTGCAACCCCCGCCAACCGGCGCGCCTCGGCGCGTCCGCAGACGCGGGAACCACGCGATGAAGAAGACGATCCTCGCCCTCAGCCTCCTCGGATTCGGCCTCGCCCCCGCGCTGGCGGCCGATCCCGGACCTGAGGCCACGGTCAAGAAGCTCTACGCCGAGCCGCACCCGAATCACTCCTCCGTGTACTCGAAGCGCCTGCAGGGCCTGTTCGACGCCGACGCGAAGCAGGCCAACGGCGCCACCGGCAACCTCGACTTCGACTACCGCTTGAACGGCGAGCCCCTGAAGCCCGACACGGTGAAGAACCTGACCTTCAAGGAGGCCACCGAGGGCAAGGACCAGGCGAAGGTCACCGTCGAGCGCAAGGGCGGCAACGGCGCCAACGTCATCGTGTACGATCTCGTGCGCGAGGATGGCGGCTGGCGGGTCTCCGACGCGCACGCGATCGGCGACCGCAAGTGGCAGCTCTCGACCATCCTCAAGGGCGAGTCGCACTGAGCCCCGCGCTCCGACCCTCGACAGGTGTGCGGCGCGGCGATATGGCCGCCCCATGCCCGACCTCCTGCTCGAACTCCGCTCGGAAGAGATCCCCGCCCGCATGCAGCGGCGCGCGGCGGAGGATCTCAAGAAGCTCGTCACCGACGCCCTCGTGGCGCGCGGCTTCCTGTACGAGGGCGCCAAGGCGTTCTCGACGCCGCGCCGGCTGACGCTCCACATCGCCGGCCTGCCGGCCCGGGGCGAGGCCGTGCGCGAGGAGCGCCGAGGGCCCCGGGTCGGCGCCCCCGAGGCGGCCGTCCAGGGCTTCCTGAAGGGCGCGGGGCTGGCGAGCCTCGACCAGGCCACGACCGTCACCGATCCCAAGAAGGGCGAGTTCTACCTCGCGGTGATCGAGCGCCCCGGCCGCGAGACGCTGGACGTGCTGGCCGAGCTCCTGCCCGAGATCATCAAGAGCTTCCCCTGGCCGAAATCCATGCGCTGGGGCGCGGCCTCGGCCGAGCCGGGCTCCTTGCGCTGGGTGCGCCCGCTGCAGTCGATCGTCGCCACCTTCGGGCCGGAGACCGAGACCCCGGAGGTCGTGCCGTTCTCGGTCGGCGGGATCGCGGCCGGCACGGTCACCTACGGCCACCGGTTTCTGGCCCCCGAGGCGATCGAGGTGCGCCGGTTCGACGACTACATCCAGGCGCTGGAGCGGGCGAGAGTCGTCCTCGACCCTGAGCGGCGCAAGGACGTGATCCTGCACGATGCCCGCGACCTCGCCTTCGCCCGCGGCCTCGATCTCGTCGAGGACGAGGGCCTGCTGGAGGAGGTGTCGGGCCTCGTGGAATGGCCGGTCGTGCTGATGGGCTCGTTCGACGAGGCTTTCCTCGACATCCCCGCCGAGGCGATCCGCGCGACGATCCGGGCGAATCAGAAGTGCTTCGTGCTGCGCAAGGGCGGCTCGGACGATCTGGCGCCGGCCTTCATCCTGGTCTCGAACCTCGTGGCCTCCGACGGCGGCCAAGCGATCACCGCCGGCAACGAGCGGGTGGTCCGGGCGCGCCTCTCGGACGCGAAGTTCTTCTGGGAGACCGACAAGGCGACCCGCCTGGAAGACCGGCTGCCCAAGCTCGACGCCATCGTCTTCCACGAGAAGCTCGGCACGCAGGGCGAGCGGATCGCCCGCATCGCCGCCCTGGCGAAGGACCTCGCGCCGCTGGTGGGGGCCGACCCGGCGCTGGCCGAGCGCGCCGCGCGCCTCGCCAAGGCCGACCTCGTCACCGAGATGGTCGGCGAGTTCCCCGAGCTCCAGGGCCTGATGGGCCGGAAATACGCGGCGCTCCAGGGCGAGCACGACAGCGTCTGCGCGGCGATCGAGGAGCACTACAAGCCGCTCGGCCCCTCCGACCGGGTGCCGAGCGACCCGGTCGCGATCGCGGTGGCGCTGGCCGACAAGCTCGACACGCTCGCGGGGTTCTGGGCGATCGACGAGAAGCCCACGGGGAGCAAGGACCCGTTCGCCCTGCGCCGGGCGGCCCTGGGCGTGATCCGGCTGATCCTCGACCGCGGCCTGCGCCTGCGCCTGCTGGAGCAGGTCGGCGCGGCGGATCGCGGCCTCGCCGAGCGGGCCGGCGCGGATGCGAAGGATCTCCTCGCCTTCTTCGCCGATCGCCTCAAGGTCTATCTCCGCGACCAGGGCGCCCGCCACGACCTGATCGACGCCGTCTTCGCCCTCCCCGGCCAGGACGACCTGCTGATGGTCGTGCGCCGCGTCGAGGCGCTCGCGACCTTCCTCGACACCGAGGACGGGAAGAACCTGCTCGCGGGCTACAAGCGCGCGGCCAACATCCTGCGGATCGAGGAGAAGAAGGACGGCCGCGCCTACGATGCCGCGCCGGACGCCGCCCTCGCGGCCGCGGGCGAGCCGGCCGAGCGGGCGCTGGCCGAGGCCCTGGCGAGGGCGCGGGAGACCGCCTCGGCGTCCGTCGCCCGCGAGGATTTCGCCGGCGCCATGCAGGCGCTCTCGACGCTGCGCGCGCCGGTGGACGCGTTCTTCCAGGACGTGACCGTCAACGCGCCCGACCCGAAGCTCCGCGAGAACCGCTTGGCTCTGCTCAACGCGCTCCGCGCCGCGACGCGGGAGGTGGCGGAGTTCGCGAAGATCGAGGGGTGAGGCGCAGACCACCGCAGGCCCCATCCTCCCCCTCATCTTGAGGTGCCGGAGCGTCGCGGAGGCCTCGAAGGAGGGCTCCAGGGATCGCGGCGGCGTCTGGAGGGCTCCTTCGAGGCTCGCTGCGCTCGCACCTCAGGATGAGGTGGTTTGATGGGAGAGCGGACCCACCGCCCTCACCCGTGAACGTGCCCGGCATGGTCGTCCGGCTCCGGCAGGGTCAGGCCGAAATGGCTCACCAGATCGGCCACCTGCCCGGGGCTCAGCTGCCGCGGGTTGAGGTTGCGCAGCAGCAGGTAGAGCTTGGCGGTCTCCTCCAGCTCCTCGGTGGCGAAGACCGCGCCCTCCAGGCTGTCGCCGGCCACCACCGGGCCGTGATTGGCGAGCAGCACCGCGCTGTACCTCCCCGCGAGCCCCCGGATCGCGTCCGCCACGGCCGGGTCGCCGGGGCGGTAATAGGGCACCAGCGCCGTGCCGCCGGTCCGCATCAGGTAGTAGGGCGTCAGCGGCGGCAGCACCTGCCGCGGGTCGATCTCCGGCAGCATCGACACCGCCACCGCGTGGGTCGAGTGCAGGTGGACGATCGCCTTCGCCTCGCTCCGGCTCTCGTAGAGCGCGCTGTGCAGCGGGATCTCCTTGGTGGGCTTGTCTCCGGAGACCAGCCGTCCCGCATCGTTCAGCCGCGCGATCCGCGCCGGGTCGAGGAAGCCGAGCGACGCGTTGGTCGGCGTCACCAGCCAGCCGCCGTCGGGCAGGCGCAGCGAGATGTTGCCGGACGAGCCCGGCGTCAGGCCGCGCTCGAACAGCGAGCGGCCGTAGCGGCAGATCTCCTCGCGCAGCCGGCTCTCGTCGCTCATGCGGTCGCTCCCTCGATCAGCTCGAATCCGAGATCGATTTTTTTCGGGCCTTGATCGTTCAGGCAGGCGGCGGCCCGCCGGCCGATCTCCAGGCGCGGCGTGCGCACCGTCGAGAGGGGCTGGGGCATCGCCGCCGCGAAGTCGAGCCCGTTGAAGCCGAACAGGGCGATCCGTCCGGGCACCGCCAGCCCCGCCGACAGGCAGGCGAAGTAGCCGCCGAGCGCCATGTCGTCGTTGGAGAAGTAGACCGCGTCGAGATCGGGCGCGCGCGCCAGCAGCGCCTCCAGCCCGGCCCGGCCCGAGGCCGGCGAGGACGGGCCCGGCCGGATCTCCCGGGCCCGGAGCGCCAGCCCCGCCTCCCCGAGCGCGGCCTCGAACCCGGCGAGCCGCTTGCCCGCCCGCAGGTCGACCGCGAGGTCGTGGCCGAGATAGGCGATCCGCCGGTAGCCGCGCGCGACGAGGTGGCGGGCGCTCGCCGCCCCCACGGCCCGGTTGGAGAAGCCCACCACGGCGTCGATCCCCGCCCCGTCCGTGTCGATCATCTCGACCACGCGCACGCCCCCGGCCCTGGCGAGGGCGACGGTGCCGGGATTGTGCTCCAGCCCGGTGAGCAGCAGCGCCGCCGGCCGCCAGGACAGGAGCGCGGCGGCGAGCGCCTCCTCCCGGTCCGGGTCGTAGTCGCTGACGCCGATCACGCAGGGGATGCCGGCGGCGTCGAGGGCGGCGGTCAGGCCGCGCAGCAGGTCGGGGAAGACCACGTTGGCGAGCGACGGGATCACGACCCCGACGAGCCGCGCGCTCGCCCCCTGGCCGGCGAGGCTGCCCGCGAGCCGGTTCGGAACGTAGCCGAGCCGGGCCACCGCCTCCGCGACCCGCTCGCCGGCGCGCTTGGAATAGGAGCCGTGGTTGCGCAGGACCCGCGAGACCGTGCTCTCGCCGACCCCGGCCTCGCGGGCGACGTCGGTGAGGGTCACGAGCCTTCCCGGCGTCTGGATGTCGTCCATGGCCCCGCTCTCCCGGCGCGGTTTGTCGTGCGATGAGATCGCTCATGACCCGGACGGTTCCGGACGGGCGCGGGTTCCCTCTCCCGTGCGGGAGAGGGACAGGGTGAGGGATGCGACCTTCCCGGAAGAGCCTCGAACGGAATGCACGTCGATGACGTGCCCCATCCTGAAGCCTCTCGTCCCCCACCCCGACCCTCTCCCGCACGGGAGAGGGGGCCCGTCGCGCCCCTCATCGTCATCGCCCGTCACCGACATAGCGACCTGCATTATCTCGCACAACCGGATTGGCAGCGCTGCCAAAAGGCGATATGGCACCGCCCCAGCGCCGCCCCGACGAGCGGTGAAGACGAAGGTCCGACGGCCCGGTGGCCCGGACCAGGGAGCACGCCATGCCGGTCCAAGCCGCCCCGCTGGGGGGCGCCCCCGCAGCCGCGGACGAGAAGTCCTTCGCCGACCGCACCTACGCGAAGGTGTTCTGGCGCCTCGTGCCGTTCCTGATGCTCTGCTACGTGGTGGCGTATCTCGACCGGGTGAATGTCGGCTTCGCCAAGCTCCAGATGTCCCAGGAGCTGAAGTTCTCCGAGACGGTCTACGGGCTCGGCGCCGGCATCTTCTTCCTCGGCTACTTCCTGTTCGAGGTGCCCTCGAACGTGATCCTGCACCGGGTGGGTGCGCGGGTCTGGATCGCCCGGATCATGATCACCTGGGGGGTGATCTCCGGGGCGTTCCTGTTCGTGAACTCCGAGTGGAGCTTCTACGGGATGCGCTTCCTGCTGGGTCTCGCCGAGGCCGGCTTCTACCCGGGCGTGATCCTCTACACGACCTCGTGGTTCCCGGCCCATCGCCGGGCCAAGGTGATCGCGGTGTTCATGGCGGCGATCCCGATCTCGGGCATCTTCGGCAATCCCCTGTCGGGCTGGATCATGGACGCGCTCAACGGCGCCCACGGCCTGTCCGGCTGGCAGTGGATGTTCCTGATCGAGGCGGTGCCGGCGGTGCTGATCGGCGTCGCCGTGTTCCTCTACCTCGACAACCGCCCGTCCGAGGCGACGTGGCTGAGCGAGCCCGAGAAGCAGCTCCTCGAGCGCGACATCGCCGCCGACAACCACGGCAAGGAATCGAGCCCGCACTCGATCGCCACCGTGTTCCGCAACGGCCGCGTGTGGTTCATGAGCCTGATCTACTTCGCCTTCGTCACCGGGCAGTACGGCCTGACCTTCTGGATGCCCACCATCGTCAAGGCGTCCGGCGTGCAGGGCAACTTCAACATCGGCCTGATCAGCGCGATCCCGTTCCTGTGCGCGGCGATCGTGATGGTCCTGCTGGGCCTCTCCGCCGACCGGATGCGCGAGCGCCGCTGGCACCTGATCATCCCGGCGCTGCTCGGCGCCGTCGGTTTCGTGGTCTCGGCCAGTGCGGGCTCGACCACGATCGCGGTGGCGGCGCTCTCGGTGGCGGCGGCCGGCGTGCTGACCTGCTCGCCCCTGTTCTGGTCGCTGCCCACCGCCTTCCTGAGCGGCGCCGGCGCGGCGGCCGGGATCGCGCTGATCAACTCGGTGGGGAACCTTGCCGGCTTCGTCAGCCCCTACGTGATCGGGGCGCTGCGCGACGCCACCGGCAGCACCGCCGCCGGCATGTACGCGCTGGCCGCGATGCTGGTGATCGGCTCGGTCTGCGTGTTCGTCACGCCGGCCCGGATGGTCAACCGCTGACGCGCCGATCCAGGCACGACCTGCCCCCTCGCCCGCACGGGCGAGGGGGCCCGCGCCTCACGCGGTGACGCTGAGGCGCCCTCCCCTTCATGCAGGAGCCGCCCCCGATGACCAACGCAACACACCGCGCCGCGGTGATCGGCCTGGGATCCATGGGCTCCGGCATGGCCGGCTCGCTCCTGCGGGCGGGCTTCTCCGTCGCGGCCTGCGACGTGAACCCGGAGGCGGTGGCGCGCTTCGCGACGGCCGGCGGGCGGGCCGCCGCGAACCCCGCCGAGGCGGCGCGGGACGCCGACGTGGTGGTGAGCGTGGTGGTCAACGCCGCCCAGACCGAGGCGGTGCTGTTCGGCGAGACCGGCGCCGCCGCCGCGATGCCGGAGGGCGCGGTGTTCGTCTCCTCCGCCACCATGGACCCGGCCGTCGCCCGGGCCCTGGCGGCGCGGCTGGAGGCCACCGGCCGCCACTATCTCGATGCCCCGATGAGCGGCGGCGCCGCCCGCGCCGCGGACGGCGGCCTGACCTTCCTGGCCTCGGGCTCGGCGGCGGCCTTCGCCAGGGCGCGGCCCGCCCTCGAGGCCATGGCGGGCACGCTCTACGAGCTCGGCGACGCGGCCGGCCAGGGCGCGGCCTTCAAGATGATCAACCAGCTGCTCGCGGGCGTGCACATCGCCGCCGCCTGCGAGGCGATGGCCTTCGCGGCCAAGCAGGGGCTCGACCTCCGGCGCGTCTACGAGGTGATCACCAAGTCGGCCGGCAATTCGTGGATGTTCGAGAACCGGGTGCCGCACATCCTCGACGCCGACTACAGCCCGAAGAGCGCGGTCGACATCTTCGTCAAAGATCTCGGCATCGTGCAGGACATGGCCCGGGCCGAGAAGTACCCGGTCCCGGTGGCGGCGGCGGCCCTGCAGATGTTCCTGATGGCCTCGGGCGCCGGCATGGGCCGGGACGACGACGCCTCGGTGGCGCGGCTCTACGCGCAGGTCTCGGGGGCGACGCTGCCGGGGACGAAGTAATCACCGCAGATCCCATCCTCGCCCTCATCCTGAGGTGCCCGCGCCAGCGGGCCTCGAAGGAGGGCTCCAGGGATCGCGGTGCTGACCGGAGGTCTCCTTCGAGGCCTCCGCTGTGCTCCGGCACCTCAGGATGAGGGGTTTGGGTTGGACGACGGTCCGCTCAGCGGATCGAACAGGTGTCGAGAACCGGGCAGGGAGTTCCAGAAGAATGCCGCGCTTTGCCGCCAACCTGAGCCTGATGTTCAACGAGGTGCCGTTCCTCGACCGGTTCGAGGCCGCGGCCCGCGCCGGGTTCGACGCCGTCGAGTTCCTGTTCCCCTACGAGCATGCGCCGGAAGACATCGGCGCGCGGCTCCGGGCGAGCGGCCTGACCCAGGCCCTGTTCAACCTGCCGCCGGGCGACTTCGCCCAGGGCGAGCGCGGGATCGCGGCCTTCCCCGAGCGGTTCGACGAGCTGAAGGCCGGTGTCGACACCGCGCTGCGCTACGCCGAGGCGACCGGCGTCGGCCGGCTTCATCTCATGGCCGGCCTCGCCCCCTGGGACGATCCGAAGGCGGTCGAATCCTACCGCCGGGCCGTGACCTGGACGGCGGAGCGGCTGGCGCCGGCCGGCCTCGACCTCGTCCTGGAGCCGATCAACGGCCGCAACATACCGGGCTACTTCCTCAACGATTTCGGCCGGGCGGCCGACCTGATCCGCGAGCTCGCCCTGCCGAACCTGAAGCTCCAGTTCGACCTCTACCATTGCCAGATCCTGCACGGCGACGTGACCGTGCGGCTGCGCGACCTGATGCCGATCGTCGGCCATGTCCAGACCGCGAGCGTGCCCGAGCGGCACGAGCCGGGCACGGGCGAGGTGGCCGACTTTTTCCTGTTCGACGAGCTGGACCGGCTCGGCTACCGCGGCTTCGTCGGCTGCGAGTACATCCCGGCCGCCGACACCGTTGCGGGCCTCGGCTGGCTCGCCGCCTACAAGGAGAGCGCCCGATGAGCCTCGCGCTGGGATGCGTCGCCGACGACTACACGGGGGCCTCGGACCTCGCCAACACGTTGACCAAGGCAGGTTTGCGCACGATCCAGACCATCGGCGTGCCTGAGGAGAACCGCGCCCTGCCGGAGGCCGACGCGGTGGTGGTGGCGCTCAAGAGCCGCTCGATTCCCGCCGAGCAGGCCGTGGCGCGCTCCCGTGAGGCGGAAGCCTGGCTGCGAGCCCGGGGCGCGGCCCACGTGATGTTCAAGGTCTGCTCGACCTTCGACTCGACCGATGCGGGCAATATCGGCCCGGTGATGGATGCCCTGCGGGCGGAGGCCGGCGAGGCGATCGCGCTCGTGACCCCCGCCTTCCCGGAGACGGGCCGGAGCGTCTACCAGGGCAACCTGTTCGTGGGCGCGGTGCCGCTGAACGAGAGCCCGCTCAAGGACCACCCGCTCAACCCGATGCGCGACGCCAACCTCGTGCGCGTGCTGGGGCGCCAGAGCGGCAGCCCCGTCGGCCTGATCGACACCGCCACGGTCGCGCGGGGCGCGGAGGCCGTGGCCGCCCGCCTCGACGCCCTGGCCGAAGAGGGCAAGGGCGCGGCCATCGCGGACGCGATCTTCGACAGCGACCTCGAAGTGCTCGGCCGGGCGATCGTCGGCCGCAAGTTCTCGGTCGGCGCGTCCGGCCTCGGGCTCGGGCTCGCACGGGCCCTGGTCGCCGACGGGCGCGGCACGACGGATGCCGCTGGGGCGGCGGTCGGCGAGCCCGTGGGCGGGACCTCGGCCTGCCTCGCCGGCAGCTGCTCGCAGGCGACGCTCCAGCAGGTCGCCGCCGCGGAAAAGATCATGCCGGTGCTGCGCCTCGACCCGGCGCGGCTGCTCGCGGGTGACGACGTGGTGGCGGAGGCCCTGAACTTCGCGGATGAGCACCTCGCTTCGGGCCCGGTGCTGATCGCCACCTCGGCCCCGCCCGAGGCGGTCCGCGCGCTCCAGGCCGCCCACGGGGTCGACGCGGCCGGCCACGCCATCGAGGCGGCGCTGGCGGCGATCGCCGAGGGCCGAGGGCCTCGTCGCCCGCGGCGTCCGCCGGCTCGTGGTCGCCGGCGGCGAGACCTCCGGCGCGGTGGTCGACCGGCTGGGGCTCACCGCCTTCCTGCTCGGTCCGGAGATCGCCGCGGGCGTTCCCGTCCTGCGCACCGCGGGACGGCCCGAGCCGATGCTGCTCGCCCTGAAATCCGGCAATTTCGGCGGTCCGGACTTCTTCGGCCGCGCCCTCGACATGATGGCCTGACGCCACACCCCGACGGAGGTTTTCGATGCACGCCCTGATTCTCGGCGCCGCCGGCATGATCGGCCGCCGCCTCATGGACGCCCTGGTCAAGGACGGCCGGGTCGGCGGGCAGCCGCTCACCGCCCTCACCCTGCTCGACGTGGTGCCGCCCGCGGCGCCGGAGGGCTTCTCCGGCCCGGTGCGGGCCGAGGCCGCCGACCTCACGGCGCCGGGCGCCGCCGAGGCCGCCATCGCCGAGCGGCCGGGGGTGATCTTCCACCTCGCCGCCGTGGTCTCGGGCGAGGCCGAGGCGAACCTCGAACTCGGCTACCGGGTCAATCTCGACGGCACGCGCCTGCTCCTCGACGCGATCCGCGCGGCCAACGCGGCGGACGGCTACCGGCCCAAGCTGGTCTTCACCTCCTCGCTGGCGGTGTTCGGCCCGCCCTTCCCCAAGGTCATCCCGGACGACCACATCCTGCGCCCCGCCTCCTCGTACGGGGTCCAGAAGGCCATGGGCGAGCTGATGCTCGCCGACTACGCGCGCCGCGGCTTCCTCGACGGGATCGGCCTGCGGCTGCCGACGATCTGCGTGCGGCCGGGCAAGCCCAACAAGGCGGCCTCGGGCTTCTTCTCGGGCATCATCCGCGAGCCGCTCGCCGGCCAGGAGGCGATCCTGCCGGTGCCCGACACGGTGCGGCACTGGTTCGCCAGTCCCGCCGCGGCGGTGGGCTTCCTCATCCACGCCGCCGGGCTCGACCTCGCGGCGATCGGGCCCCGGATCAGCCTGACCATGCCGGGCGTCTCGGCGACCGTCGCCGAGGAGATTGAGGCCCTGCGCCGCGCGGCGGGCGACAGGGCCGTGGCGCTGATCCGGCGCGAACCCGACGCCACCATCGCGCGGATCGTCGGCTCCTGGCCGGAGGCGTTCGAGCCCGAGGCGGCGCTGGCCCTGGGCTTCCGGGCGGACGCGTCCTTCGACGCGATCGTCGCCCAGCACGTGGCCGAGTTCCACGGCGGCTGAGGCCCCGCTCGCCGTCATCACGAGCGCAGCGAGGTGACCCCGGGTGGCGCGACCTGAGCGGATGTGGCGCTACCGGGTTGCTTCGCTTCGCTCGCAAAGACGAGGGTGCCGAGCTCCTCGATCCGACAGCAGACGCGGACGGGGCGGTCAGCCGAGGGCCGAGCGGATGTCGGTCTGCGGGAAATCGTCGCCGACGTAGAGCAGCGGCACGCCGTGCACCCGCGCGCAGGCATAGGCAAAGCAGTCGCCGAGGTTCAGCCGCGCCGGGTGGCGGCCCTTGCCGTAGCGGGCATGGGCCGCGAGGGCCAGGGCGGTCTCGGCCTCGGCGATGGGGACGATTCGCAGACCTACGACGCGGATGAATTCCGCGACCTGCGCCTCGGCGTCGGCGACGGACATCGCCGTCTTGCGGGCCACCGCGATCGCCGTTTCGAAGACGGCGAGGCCTGAGGTAAGAGGGTCCACCGCACCGTCGAGGCGGCTCAGCAGAGTAGAACGCTCCGCTTCCGCGGTCAGGATCGCCACGAGGGCCGAGGCGTCGACGAACATCACTCGTCGTTCAGGCTGTCGTAGAATGCCTTGTCGGCCTCAAGGCCCGTGCGCGGCACGGCATCCATCCTGTCGAGGAGGGGCTTCAGCCGTTCTGCAAGGGGCAGGCACGACTCCCGCCGCTCCAGCTCGTTCGTGAGCGCGAGTCGCACCGCCTCGGTCTTGCTCACGCCGGCCCGCGATGCCAGCTTCTCGGCGAGCTGATTCACCTCTTCGCTGCGGATGTTGAGCGGCATGGCGGCCCCCGTGTAGACACCGGGAGGCTAGTGTCTACACACCTCCGCCGCAAGGGCGGCCCGAACCCCGATCAAGGATCCCGATGACCCGCCTCGACGAGGCCCGCGCCGCGCTGAAAAAGACGTTCGGCTACGAGGATTTCCGGCCCGGCCAGGACGAGGTGATCGGCGCGGTGCTGGACGGCGCCGACGTGTTCGCCGTCATGCCCACGGGCTCCGGCAAGTCCATGACCTACCAGCTCCCGGCCCTGGTCGATCCGGGGCTCACCGTGGTGGTCTCGCCCCTGATCGCGCTGATGCACGATCAGGTGCAGCAGATGCGCAGCGTCGGCATCCAGGCCGCGACCCTCAACTCGACGGTGGCGGAATCCGAGTCCCGCGAGACCTGGCGCAACCTGCGCTCGGGCGACCTGCGGCTGCTGTTTGTCTCCCCCGAGCGCCTGCTGATGGACGGCTGCATCGAGGCCCTGCGCGGGGCCGGCGTCCGGCGGCTCGCCGTCGACGAGGCCCACTGCGTCTCGCAATGGGGGCACGATTTCCGGCCCGAGTACCGCGAGATCGCCCGCGCCCGGACGGCGCTGGGCAACGTCCAGACCCTGGCGCTCACCGCCACCGCCGACGCCGCGACCCGCGCCGAGATCGCCGAGCGCCTGTTCCCGCAGGGCCGGCCGCCGAAGATCTTCGTCCACTCCTTCGACCGGCCGAACATCCGGCTGACCTTCCAGCCCAAGGACAACCCGGCCCGGCAGATCGAGCGGTTCCTCAAGCACCGAAGGGCGGAGAGCGGGATCATCTACTGCTCGTCGCGCAAGCGCACCGAGCAGCTGGCCGAGACCCTCAAGAAGGACGGGTTCGACGCCCTGCCCTACCATGCCGGCCTCGACCAGGCGACGCGGATGGCGAACCAGGACCGGTTCCTGCAGGAGGACGGGGTGGTGATGACCGCCACGGTGGCCTTCGGCATGGGCATCAACAAGCCGGACGTGCGCTTCGTCTGCCACGCCGACATGCCCAACAACGTCGAGGGCTACTACCAGGAGATCGGCCGCGCCGGCCGCGACGGGCTGCCCGCCGACACGCTGACCCTCTACGGCCTCGACGACATGGCGCTCCGCCGCCGCCAGATCGACGAGAAGGAGATCTCCGACGACCGCCGCCGGGTCGAGCGGCGCAAGCTCGAGGCGATGATCACCCTGTGCGAGGGCGCCGCCTGCCGCCGCCAGTCGCTGCTCGCCTATTTCGGCGAGGCGAGCGAGCCCTGCGGCCGCTGCGACCTGTGCCGCGGCGGCGTGACCCTCGTGGACGGGACGGTCTCGGCCCAGAAGATCCTCTCGGCCATCGTGCGCACCGGCCAGCGCTTCGGCGCGGCCTATGTCTGCGACGTGGTCCACGGGAAGGAGAGCGAGCAGATCCGCCGCAACGGCCACGCGAGCCTCAAGACCTTCGGGGTCGGATCCGACAAGCCGGTCGCGGCCTGGCGGGCGATCCTGCGCCAGCTCTTCGCGGCCGGGGCGATCGCCGAGAACGCCGACGGCTACGGCGGCCTGTCCATGACCGAGAAGGGCGAGGCGATCCTGTTCGGCCGGGAGCCGGTCCAGCTCCGCCCCGACCCGGAGCCGAAGGCCGAATCCCGCGAGCGTCGCCGGGCCGCCCCCCGCGAGGACGGCGAGATCGCGCTGTCGGAGACCGACGAGGCGCTGTTCCAGCACCTGCGCGGCCTGCGCGCCACGCTGGCCCGGGCCGAGGGCATCGCGGCCTTCATGGTCTTCCCGGACCGGACGCTGATCGAGATGGCCCGCCAGAAGCCGGTCGATCTCTGGGCACTGCGCACGGTCCACGGGGTCGGCGAGCGCAAGCGGGAGGCCTACGGCGACAAGTTCGTGGCGGCGATCGCCGATTTTCTGGCCCATCCGCCGGCCGCGTGACCGGCACCCATACACGGCGAGCCGTGCCGGCGTATTGCAACGCGGTGGCGGAACGCACTAATCCGTCACCGTCGCCGCGCGCGCCCCGGTTCGGGTCGCGTATCGGGTCGAGGGCCCTGCCGGGGCTCCCGAACCGCCCTCGTCGAGACCGCCCATGTTCCGCAACGACGTTCCGATCACCCCCGAGCTCGTGGCCCAGCACGGCCTGACGCCGGACGAGTACGAGCGCTTCCGCGGCCTGATCGGGCGCGACCCGACGCTGACCGAGCTCGGCATCGTCTCGGCCATGTGGAACGAGCACTGTTCCTACAAGTCCTCGCGCAAGCACCTGCGCGGGCTGCCGACCTCGGCGCCGTGGGTGATCCAGGGGCCGGGCGAGAACGCGGGCGTCATCGACATCGGCGACGGCCACGCCTGCGTCTTCAAGATGGAGAGCCACAACCACCCGAGCTACATCGAGCCCTACCAGGGCGCGGCGACCGGCGTGGGCGGCATCCTGCGCGACGTCTTCACCATGGGCGCGCGGCCGATCGCGGCGCTCAACGCCCTGCGCTTCGGCTCCCCCGACCACCCGCGCACCCGCAGCCTCGTCTCCGGCGTGGTCGCGGGCGTCGGCGGCTACGGCAATTCCTTCGGCGTGCCCACCGTCGGTGGCCTGACCGGCTTCCACAAGCGCTACGACGGCAACATCCTGGTCAACGCCATGGCGGTGGGCCTCGCCCGCACCGACGGCATCTTCTACGCGGCCGCGGCCGGCGTCGGGAACCCGATCGTCTATCTCGGCTCCAAGACCGGCCGCGACGGCATCCACGGCGCCACCATGGCGTCGGCCGAGTTCGACGAGGCCTCCGAGTCGAAGCGCCCGACCGTGCAGGTCGGCGACCCCTTCGCCGAGAAGCTGCTGCTGGAAGCCTGCCTGGAGCTGATGGCGTCCGGCGCGGTCATCGCCATCCAGGACATGGGCGCCGCCGGCCTGACCTGCTCGGCGGTGGAGATGGGCGCCAAGGGCGACCTCGGCGTCGAGCTCGACATCGACAAGGTGCCGGCCCGTGAGGAGGGCATGACTCCCTACGAGATGATGCTCTCGGAGAGCCAGGAGCGCATGCTCATGGTGCTCAAGCCCGGCATGGAGGCCGAGGCCGAGGCGATCTTCGTGAAGTGGGGCCTCGACTTCGCGGTGATCGGGCGGACCACCGACACGCTGCGCTTCGTCATCAAGTGGCACGGCGAGACCGTGGCCGACCTGCCGATCAAGGAGCTGGGCGACGAGGCCCCGCTCTACGACCGCCCGCACCTCGCCAACACGCACCAGCCGGTGATCGCGGCCGCCGATGTCGCGGCCCCGGCCTCGCTCACCGACGCGCTCAAGCGCCTCGTCGGCTCCCCCGACCTCGCCTCGAAGCGCTGGGTGTTCGAGCAGTACGACCACTTCATCTTAGGCAACACCGTGCAGAAGCCCGGCGGCGACGCCGCCATCGTGCGGGTCGAGGACGGGCCGAAGGGGCTGGCGCTGACCTGCGACGTCACCCCGCGCTACTGCGAGGCCGACCCGGTCGAGGGCGGCCGGCAGGCCGTGGCCGAGGCGTGGCGCAACATCACGGCGGTGGGCGGCAAGCCGCTCGCGATCACCGACAACCTGAACTTCGGCAACCCCGAGAAGCCCGAGGTGATGGGCCAGCTCGTCGGCTGCCTCCAGGGCATCGGCGAGGCCTGCCGGGCGCTGGACTTCCCGGTCGTGTCCGGCAACGTCTCGCTCTACAACGAGACCAACGGCGTCGGCATCCTGCCGACCCCGACCATCGGCGGCGTCGGCGTGCTCGACGACGTGGCGCGCCACGCGACGATCGCCCTCAAGCGCGCGGGCGACGTGCTGGTGCTGATCGGGGCGAGCGAGGGCTGGCTCGGCCAGTCGGCTTACCTGTCGGTGATCGAGAACCGTGAGGAGGGTGCGCCGCCGCCCGTCGACCTCGCGCTGGAGCGCCGCAACGGCGATTTCGTCCGCGGCCTGATCCAGGCGGGCACCGTCGACACGGTCCACGACCTCGCGGATGGCGGTCTCGCGGTGGCGCTCGCCGAGATGGCGATGGCGGGCCGGATCGGCGCGGCGCTCTCCGACGTGCCGGTGGACCTCGCGCCCCACGCCTACCTGTTCGGCGAGGATCAGGCCCGCTACCTGCTGGCGGTGCGGCCGGAGGCGGCCACCGACCTGCTCTCGGCCGCCGCGGCCCAGGGCGTGGCGGCGGCCTCGGTCGGCGTCGTGGGCTCCGGCCGTTTGACCCTGCCCGGCGGCGAGACCATATCGCTCGCCGACCTCACCGCGGCGCACGAGGGCTGGCTGCCCACCTACATGGCGAGCCAGCCGGCCGCGCCCGCGTCCTGACCCCTTCAAGCCCAGGAGTTTCCCGATGCCGATGGATGCGGGCGAGATCGAGCGCATGATCCGCGAGGCCCTGCCGGACGCGCAGGTGGAGATCCGCGACCTCGCGGGCGACGGCGACCACTACGCCGCCACCGTCCTGTCGTCGGCCTTCAAGGGCAAGACCCGGGTGGCCCAGCACCAGATGGTCTACGGCGCCCTCCAGGGCCGGATGGGCGGCGTGCTCCACGCCCTTGCGTTGACCACGGGCGTCCCGCAGGATTGAGCCTTCTCACGGGAGCGCTCCCGATGGATCGACCGAGTCTTTACGACGACGACATCGTGACCTGGGCCGAGGAGCAGGCAGCGGCACTGCGCGCGCTGGCCGAGCGGCCTGAGCTGTCGAACGCGGTTGATTGGGAGAACGTTGCCGAGGAGATCGAGAGCGTGGGGCGGTCTCAGGTCCGGGCGGTTGAAAGCCTTCTGATTCAGGTGCTCACCCACCTGCTTAAGCAGGCCTCGGCACCGATCGCGCCTGCGATCTCGCATTGGCGACAGGAAACCTTGACGTTTCAGCAGGCGGCGTATCTGCGTTTCGAGCCATCGATGCGCCGGCGCCTGTGCTGGGATCAAATCTGGGCCATCGCGCGAACAAACGCCGAAGCCAATCTGCTCGTCTACGGCCAGGAACTCCTGCCGGACCTACCGTCCACCTGCCCAGTTCCCCCCGAGGCATTACTGACGAGTCGCTTCGACCTCGACGGCGTCCTGCATGCGATTGTAGGAACCGTCGAACGCTGAGCGAGCGGCCCTTTCACGCGACGGGTCGTGGCCTCACATACAATCCCATATGAACTGACGAGAGTGAATCATATGACCGACGCAAACACGACCATCCAGAACGAGATCGCCTCCCAGGACGTGGTGGTGTTCATGAAGGGCACGCCGCAGATGCCGCAATGCGGCTTCTCCGGGCAGGTGGTGCAGATCCTCAACTACCTCGGCGTGCCGTTCAAGGGCGTGAACGTCCTGGCCGACCAGGAGATCCGCGAGGGCATCAAGGCCTTCTCGAACTGGCCGACCATCCCGCAGATCTACGTGAAGGGCGAGTTCGTCGGCGGCTGCGACATCACCCGCGAGATGTTCCAGTCGGGCGAGCTGCAGACCTTCCTCGCCGAGAAGGGCGTGCCGGTGAAGACCGCCGCCGCCTGATTGTTTCGGGACTTGGCACGTTGGATGAGGGCGCCTGCGGGCGCCCTTTTTCGTGGCGCCGTCTTTGTGAGCGGAGCGAAGCAACCCGGCGGCGCCACATCCGCCGACCTCGCGCCACCCTGGATGGCTTCGCTGCGCTCGCAAGGACGGGGGCCGGATCAGCGCGGCTCCCGCGCCACGAACAGGGCGACGCAGCCGACGACCGTGATCTCCACCGACCGGAAGCGCCGGTCCAGCGCCGCGCGCAGGTCCGGCAGCGTGTCGGCGGCGTTCGAGAACACTCCCTTGCGGTTGTAGACCCGCATCAGCGCCCGCGCCGCACCCGTGGTCGGGACGCCGCCCGACAGGATCGTGGCGCCGAACACCACGCCGCCGTCGGCCAGGCACGGCCGCACCGTGTCGAAGGCCTTCGCCTTCGCGGCGATGTCGCCCGGCAGGCAGTGCAGCAGGTAGGTCATCCCGATCGAGTCGAACGGCGCGATGCCGCTGGCCGGGGCGGCGAGCACGTCGACCCGGTAGGTCTCGGGCCGGTAGCGCGCGATCCGGTCGGCCGCGAAGGCGAGGCTGTCGGCGTTGAGGTCCATCAGGCCGACCCGCGGCGCCGGGTTGGGGAACCGGCACCGGTCGAGGTACCAGCCGGTCCCGACCCCGACGTCGAGATGCGCGAGGCCGACGTGCCGGTCGTAGAGGTCCAGGATCCGCGCCGTCGGGCAGCGCCAGATCAGCGGGTTCGACAGGCGCAGCACGACGAGGTCGTAGAGCTGCAGCGTCCGCAGGTTGTAGATCGCCTGCCCGGCTCGGGTGTCGGTCGCCATGGCTCTCCGTCAGGGCCCCTGTGGGCGGCGCGCATTCGCATTCGCCGCCGCGATCGCCTATATCAGACCCTTTCCAACGTATGGATTGTTTGAACGCCATGGCGACGCCGTCGCTCGACAGCGCCCGCGCGGCCGATGCCGCGATCGAGAAGGCGCCGGATCTCCTCCCCGAGGCGCTGCCCGGCCGCCGCCCGTCGCTGGTCGGCCTGACCCGCGACGCCCTCAAGGCGCAGCTCGTCGGCATGGGCGTGCCCGAGCGCGAGAGCCGGATGCGCGCCGGCCAGGTCTGGCACTGGGTCAATTTCCGCGGGGCGTCCGACTTCTCCGAGATGACCAATGTCGGCAAGGCGCTGAAGGCGCAGCTCGCGGAGCACTTCACCCTGGAGCGGCCCGAGGTGGCGAGCCGGCAGGTCTCCCGCGACGGCACCCGCAAGTGGCTGCTGCGCATGGCGCCGACCAACCGGCAGGAGCACAATCGCGGCGCCGAGATCGAGTGCGTCTACATTCCCGGCCCGGACCGGGGCACGCTCTGCGTGTCCTCCCAGGTCGGCTGCACCCTGACCTGCTCGTTCTGCCACACCGGCACGCAGCGCCTCGTGCGCAACCTCTCGGCCGCCGAGATCGTCCAGCAGCTCGTCACCGCCCGGGACGAGCTCGGCGACTGGCCCGGCCAGATGCCGAGCCGCGACGCGGGCGGCGCCGGCGAGGTCGGCCGGCTCGTGACCAACATCGTGTTCATGGGCATGGGCGAGCCGCTCTACAATCTCGACGCCGTGGTCGACGCGGTCGGCGTGATGTCCGACCAGGAGGGCCTCGGCCTGTCCCGGCGGCGGATCACGGTCTCGACCTCGGGGGTCGTGCCGCAGATCCCGCGGCTCGGCGAGCAGGCCAACGCCATGCTGGCGATCTCGCTCCACGCCGTGCGCGACGACCTGCGCGACGAGCTGGTGCCGCTCAACCGGAAATACCCGATCGCCGAGCTGCTCGCCGCCTGCCGGGCCTATCCGGGCCTGAGCAACGCCCGCCGGATCACCTTCGAGTACGTGATGCTGAAGGGCGTCAACGACTCGGACGCGGATGCGCGGGAGCTGGTGCGCTTGCTCAAGGGCATCCCGGCCAAGATCAACCTGATCCCGTTCAACCCCTGGCCGGGCAGCCGCTACGAGTGCTCCGACTGGGATCGGATCGAGCGCTTCTCCGAGATCGTGTTCAACGCCGGCTACGCCTCGCCGGTGCGCACGCCCCGCGGCCGGGACATCCTGGCGGCCTGCGGCCAGCTCAAGAGCGAGACCGAGAAGCTGCGCGCCCGCGCCCGGATGATGCAGGAGGAGGGCATCGGCGTGGAGAGCTTCTACGCCGGCGCCGACGACTGAGAACCATCCGGCCTCGATCTCTCCCATGCCCGCCCTCATCCTGAGGTGCCCGCGTCAGCGGGCCTCGAAGGAGGGCTCCAGGGATCGCAATTCTATCTGGAGGGCTCCTTCGAGGCCTCCGCTGCGCTTCGGCACCTCAGGATGAGGGCGTGGACGGGAAACCTGCCGTCCCTGCGAGGGCTGCCCGCCACGACGGTGCGGCTCACGCCGCGAACCGCCGCGCCTCCGCCCGGCGCAGGGCCGGCTCCTCGGCGCCGACCCATTCCGTCCGGTGCCGCGGCAGGGCCTCCGGGTGCTCGGCCTGGAGCCACGTGATCATCGCCTCGCGGACCGCGCAGCGCAGGTCCCAGGCCTGGGGCGCGTTGCGGGCGCTGACCAGCATCCGGATCTCGATCGTCGATTCCTTCGCGTCCGAGACCTGCAGGTTCACCACCTTGCCGTCCCACAAGGGGGCGGACCTGGCGATCTCCACGAGCTTCTCGCGCATCGCCGCGACGGGCGCCCGGTGGTCGACGTAGACGAACACGCTGCCGATCAGCGAGGCGCCGTCGCGGGTCCAGTTCTGGAACGGCTTCTGGATGAAGTAGGTCAGCGGCAGGACCAGCCGGCGCCAGTCCCAGAGGCGGACCACCACGTAGGTGGCGGTGATCTCCTCCACCCAGCCCCACTCGTTCTCGACGATGATCGCGTCCTCGATCCGGATCGGCTGGGTGATGGCGATCTGGATGCCGGCCACGAGGTTCGACAGGACCGGCTGCATGGCCAGCCCGAGGACGAGGCCCGCCGCGCCCGCCGAGGCCAGCAGGCTGACACCGTACTGGCGCACCGGCTCGAAGGTCATCAGCGCCACCGACAGGGTCACGAGCGCCACCAGCGTGACGCCGGCCCGCTCCAGGATGCGCATCTGGGTGAAGTGCTTGCGCGCCAGGAGGTTGTCCTCGGCGTCGAGCTTGAACCGGCGCAGGTAGATCACCGTGGCGATGTGGAGCGCGGTGGCGCAGCACCAGCCGGTCAGCGTCACGAACGCCACCAGCAGGATCTGGTTGAGGGCGATCCGCACCTCCCAGGACAGGTGCACGGTGGTCGAGGCGAGGCTGATCGCCACCACGATCAGGCCGAGGCGGCTCGGCCCGCGGGTGCGCGAGACCAGCGAGCGCCAGAACAGGCTCTTGCCCGCCACCGCCCGCTTCATCGCTCGATACACGACCCCGTGCAGGGGCATCACCACGGCGCAGCAGGCGACGATGAGGATCAGGCTCTCGGCCCACCACGGCAGGTAGGCCAGCGCGCGGGCTGCGGAGCCGGCGAGCGCGTCGAGGTCCGGCATCGGGCATCGCTCCACGGGTTCCGAACGGGACCCCATGGCAATGGGTGGGCGCTCGCGGGGGTTCCGCAACGCACCATGTGCCTGCCGCAACGCAGCGGCCCGGCCCGCCGGGTTGCGCCGTCGCGTTCGAGGCTGAGGCCGGATGCTGTGTTCAACACCGCGTCCTTGCGAGCGGAGCGAAGCGATCCAGGGCGGCGCTACGCTCACCGATGGCGCGCCACCCTGGGTCGCTTCGCTGCGCTCGCGATGGCGGCGAAGCCACCTCGATCGAAGCGTCCGAACGCCCGCCCTACTTGGCCGCCCCGACCGTCACGCTGCCCGAGGCGGTCCGGCCGAACCGGGCCGGCCGGTACATGTCCTCCACGGTGGCGCCGGGATGCACGTAGGTCCCGGGGGAGACCGCCCGCACCGTGTAGGCCACGGTGAAGAAGGCCGACTGGCTCGGGTCGCGGTCGTAGGCCGCCACGAACCGGTCGTCGCGGAACTCGGTGTGGACCGGCTGCACGTCGGACTTGGCGAAGGCGAGCCCCTGGAGCGCGTCGGAATCGAGGAGCTTCGGGTTGTCGATCTCCAGCCCCGCCGGCAGCGGATCGACCAGCAGGAGCCGCGCGGCCTCCGCCTTGGCCTCCGTAACCTTGAGCACCACCACGAGCCGGTCGTTCTGGCGCAGGCCGCCCGCCGGGTCGACGACGCTGCCGTCCAGCCGCCGGAAGCTGCGCTCGATCGTGTAGCCCTGCTGGGCCGCCGGCTCCGGCACCAGGGGGCTGCCGTTGACGGTCACGGCCACCTGCACGGGGCTGCGGCCGGTATTGGTGAGCTGAACGCCCCGGTCGACCAGGGCCGTCCCCCGGTAGACCCGGGCCAGCAGGCCGGTCTGCGGGGCGCCGTCCAGGGTGAACGAGAGGGCGCCCGCCTCGTTCGACAGGCTCTCGGCGGCGAGCACCAGCCAGGCATTCTCCTGCGTGCTCGTCGCCCGCTCGGCCTGCTGCTCCTCGCCGAGCGCGGAAGCCGCGGGGCCCAGCGCCCCCTGCGCCAGCCCGCTCTCGGCGGCCAGGGTGATGAGCCCGGCCCCGTCGCGCAGGCGGGAGCCGTAATCGGCGCGGTAGACACCCTTGTCGCGGTCGGTCCGCAGCACGGTCAGCGCCGATTCCATCGCCTTGGCGGCCCGGCCGCGGTCGCCGAGCAGCGCCAGGGCGGCGGCGAGCTGCGCGCGCCCGAGGGCGGAGGAGAAGTCGCCGATCTTGGTGTCGGCGAGGTAGCGCAGGTCGCCCATCACCGGCCGGCCGTTCCGGGCGAGCACGTAGGCCGCGTAGGCGAGGTCGGCGCCGCCGCCCCGCACCTCGGTGGCGTTGGCCACCGCGTTGCGCAGGTAGTCGAGGGCCTGGGCGAAGGCCTTCTGCGGCACCGCGAAGTTGCGCTCGCGGGCGCGGGTCAGGAAGTCGGTCACGTAGGCGTCGAGCCAGAGGTCGCTCGATCCCTGCGCCGACCACAGGCCGAAATCGCCGCTCGAATCCTGGCGGGCGAGCAGGCGCTCGATCGACTCGCGCACCCTTTCGTCGGCGCCGTTGTCGAGGGCGAGCTTCTCCAGCGCCGCGAGCTTGTTGACGTAGAGCAGCGGCATCGCCCGGCTCACCACCTGCTCGGAGCAGCCGTAGGGGTAGCGGTCGAGCGCCCGGAGCAGGGCCGCCACGTCGACCCCGGGGAGGGCCGTGGCCGAGAGCGAGACGCTGCCGGTGCCGGGCTGCAGGTCGGCGAGGAGGTCCGAGGTCAGCGTCAGGTTCGCCCCGGGCGCGAGGCTGCGCACCGAGCGGCGCAGCAGGGCGCCCGTCCCCGGCGAGATCCCGAGGGCGAAGCTCTGATTGAGGGCGGCCGGAAGGCCGGGCCCCGACAGGGCGAGGTCGAGCCGGGCCGTGCCGGGTCCGGCGGCGGTGAGGGGGATCGCGAACTGGCCCTTGGCGCCGGCCTCCAGCCGCAGCGTCTGGCGCAGCGCGCTGGCGCCGACCACGACCGGGCCGGTCGGGCTCAGGTCGACCGTGTACTCGCCCGCCTGCCCCTCGACGTTGTCGAGGGCCACGAACAGGCGCGATCGGTCGCCGGTGTCGAGGAAGCGCGGCAGCGTGGCGCTGACCACGACCGGGTCGCGGATGATCACGTCGGCCTGCGCCTGCCCGACCCGGTCGCCGCTCCAGGCTGTGACCATGACGCGGCCGGTGCCGTTGAAGGCCGGGATCGGGAAGGTGACGCTGGCCGCGCCGTCCGGCCCCACGGTCACGACGCCGGAATAGAGCGCCAGCGGCGCCTGGGTCGGCGGGGAATCGGCGAGCTCGCCGCCGCCCGCGTCGCCGCCGGAGCGGATCGCCCCGGCCGAGCCCTGCATGCCGTCGATCAGGTAGCCGTAGAGGTCGCGGACCTCCGGCCCGAGCGCCCGCTGGCCGAGGAAGTACTGGGTCGGGTCCGGCGCCGCGTAGCGGGTCAGGTTGAGGATGCCGACATCGACCAGCGCCACGGTGATCCGCGCCGGCTCTCCGGCCTTCAGGCCCGTGAGCTGGACCGGCAGGGTCAGGTCCTGGCGCGGGCGCGCCCGCTCCGGCGCCTTCAGGGCGACGCCGAGGCTGCGCCGCTCCCGGTCCACCGAGAACCACGCCAGACCCAGCGCCCGGCCCGGCAGGCGCTTGGCCGCCTGGTCGAGGGGCCGGTAGGCGGTGGCCACCAGGTAGGCGCCGGCGCCCCACTCGGCCTTCACCGGGATGCTGACCGTGGTGCCGCCCTCGGGCACGCTGACCTCGAGGGTCTGGTGCACGCGGTCGCTGACGACCATCAGGCTGGCCTGACCCTTGAACTTCGGGCTGAGCTTGGCCCGCAGGGTGTCGCCGGCCGCGTAGGCGGCCTTGTCGAGGGTCAGGTCGAGGAGGTCGGGCGCCTCCGCGGTCTCGGAGCCGCCCCAGCCCACCTCGAAGCCGAGGCTCGCGGTCGCCTCCGGGGCGCCCGCGGCCGAGACCTCCAGCCGGTAGCGGCCGAGACCCACCGGCGCCTCGATCCGGCTCGGGCCGGCGGCCGTGAGGTCGACCGTGCCGCTGGCGACGCGCCGGGCGGACTTCACCGCCTCGAACGACCAGCGCCCGTCCGCCCGGTACCACTGGTAGGAGGAGTCGATCCGCGACAGGGTCCAGCTCACGCCCGGCCGGGCGAGGAGCGCCCCGTCGGGGCGCGCGAACACCGCGTCGAAGCCCGCGATCCCGCCCTCCTTCAGGTCGGTGAAGCCCTTGCGCAGGGCGAGGACCGGGCCGGCCGGGAGGATCGGCAGGGTCAGGCTGCGCGACAGCGCCCGGCCGCCGGGCTCGCCGACCGCCAGCGTGATCTTCGCCTCCAGCGCCCGCGGCGCCGCGACCTGCGGCACCGGCACCGTGACGGTGGCCGCGCCCTGCGCGCTCGTGGTGGCGTGGTCCTGCAGTTCCTGGGTCGCCGGCTCGACCGCCTCGTCGTCGAGACCGATGGAATAAGTCTCCAGCCCCTTGATGCCGCTCGTCGCGGCCGCCTGCACGGTCACGCTGCCCGACACGTCGAGATCGGCGCCCGGGGCGCCGTAGAGGTAGCGGGCGGCGACGTCGACCTGCGCGGCCTCGCCCCGGTTCAGGGCCGCCTGCCGGGCCTTGAGGGTCACCTCCAGTCGCTCGGGGACGTAATCCTCCACGAGGAAGCTGGTCTCGCCGATCGCGGGCGCCTTCGGGTCCGTGTAGGCGGAGACCCGCCACGTGCCGTGCATCGCCCCCGACAGGAGCGGCAGCGGCAGGGCGCGGCCGCCGAGTCCCTGGTCGGGCACCGAGACGCGCCGGTACTCGACGCCGTCCGGCCGCTTGACCACCAGGGTCAGCGGCAGGTCCGGCACGGCGGCGCCGCGGGGATCGCGCAGCAGGGCGGTGAGCTGGACGGTCTCGCCCGTGCGGTAGACCCCGCGCTCCGGGAACAGGTAGGCGTCGAGGCCGCCGGTCTCGGGCCGCCCCTTCACGCCGCGGTCGGTGAGGTCGAAGGCGCCGAGGTTGAGGTCGAGGAAGCCGTAATCGCCGCCCGCCTGGGCGACGACGAGGCTCGGCGCCAGGCCGCCCTCCCCGCGGGCGAGCCCGGGGTCGAAGGCGACGTGGCCCTGCGAATCCGTGGTCCGCGTGCCCAGCACCTCGTTGTTGCGGGCGACCAGCCGGATCTCGGCGCCCGCCATCACCTGCGCGGAGGCGAGCGAGCGCAGGACCACGGTGACCCCGTCCCGGCCCTTGGTGGCGGTGAGCCCGAGGTCCGAGACCACGAACCACTGGGTCGCCTGGGTGTCGTACTCCTCGTCGGAGGCGGCCGTGCCCGAGGGACGGGCCAGCATCACGTAGAGGCCGGGCTCCAGCTTGCCCACGGCCTGCAGCACCGGGAAGGCGGTGACCGCCTCCTGGTTCACCTCCGCCTTGGCGGTGTCGAGTGTGCCCTTCCAGACGCGCTGGCCCTTCTCGGACGCGATCGTCCGGGCGGTGGCGCCGCTGAGCTGGCCCAGGAAATCCTCGGAGCGCAGGGTCGGCAGCAGGCCGCGGTCGCCGATCCGCAGCACCTCGACGTCGAGCTTCGGCGCGTTCACCGAGACCAGAGGCACGCCCGCCTGCCCGGTCCGGGGCAGGACGTAGTTGCGCCCGGTGAAGCGCACCTGGGGCGCGCGGTCGCGGACGTAGATCTCGTAATCGGCGGCCTTGAGCAGGCTCTCGCCGACGGCCGAAGGCAGGCCCTGGCGGACCACGATGGCGTAGCGGCCGCCGTGCTTGAGCCCGTCGACGCAGACCTGGGAGCCCTCCCCGGTCACGGCGGCCGCGCTGCTGCCCGACACGGCGACGAAGGGCGCGTAGTCGGTCTTCGGCTTGATCGCGTCAGAGAAGGTGAAGCAGGCCCGCGGGGCGGCCGCGTCGGAATCGACCTTGTAGTCGAGGATGCGGAAGCCGTGCTCCGCCCGCAGGGTCTCGTAGGTCTCCCGGACCGGATCGGTCTCGGACAGGGCGAGGCTCGCCGCGTAGGCGTCGAGCGCCGGCCGCCAGGATTCCTGCTCGGCCTCCGCGGCGCCGAGCGCGGCCAGCGCCGCCGCGGCGTCGGCGGCCGTGCCGGCGGCGGTGAGCGGCGCCAGCGCCTCGTCCGGCTTGTCGGCCGCGAGCAGGGCCAGCCCGGTGGCGCGGGACTGGCCGGCGGGCCGGAGCGGGCCCCCGGCCTCCGCCTTGAGCGCGGTCTCCAGGCGGACCGCCGCGCTGGCGAGGTCGGGCCGGACGAAGGTCCTGGTGAACGGCGCGGCGACGGCCGTGACCGGCCGGGGCGCGGTGCGGGCCGTCGGCGGGGACTGGGCGAGCGGGGTCTGGGCGAGGGCCGGATTTCCCGCGATCCCTCCGAGGAGCGCCAGGGCACCCGCGAGCCGTCCGAGCCGCGCCATCAGCCTGTTCCCCACCAGCCGCAACCCCGATGATTCGCCTCGGGTCCAGTCGTGTGGAACCCTAGCACCGGCGGTCAGGCTCGCAACGCTTCGAACAGTGGACGGCGGTCCCGCTCAGAACGCCTTCAGCACCTGCTCGGCGTGCTCGACGGCCACCGGTCCGGCGAAGCAGTGGGAGACCAGGGCGCGGTAATCCTGCCAGGGCTGCGAGCCGGTGAAGTCCTTGGTGTGGGCCTCCAGCGTGTCCCAGTGGATCAGCAGGCGGTAGCGCTGCGGGTGCTCGATGGAGCGCCGGACCTCGAAGTGCCGGCAGCCCTTGGCCTGCTTGAAGATCGCCGAGGCCTCGGTGATGCCCTTCTCGAACTCGGCCTCCAGGCCGGGCTTGATCTCGATCTGCGCGATTTCGAGGATCATCGGTGATGTCCCTGTCTCAGGTGCGAAGGGCGCGGCCGAGCTGGGCCGCGAGGATGCGCTGCGGGCTCAACGCGGGGTCGGCCTGGGCGGCGACCGGCAGGTAGGCGGTCTGCTCCAGCATGTAGCGGCCGCCCATGGCCCCGTGCATCACGAGGTCCGAGAAGGTCACCCAGGTCTCGCCGGGGCGGAATTCCACGTCGGCCTGCGGCGCGGACGCCTGATAGGTCTCGTCCTGCTTGAGGGCGTCGTGCAGGTGCAGCATCAGGTGGTCGTACTCGGAACGCCGGGCCTTGGTGATGCGCAGAGCCGCGAGCAGGCGCGCCGAGAGCGGCGAGTAGCCCGGCAGCCGCGGCAGGAATTTCTGCGCCATCGACCCGAAATCCTCGCCGACCCGCCAGCGGCGCGGCTCGCCCGCGGGGTTGATGTTGCGGAACACCCGCAGGATCCGCTTCTCGCCGATCGGGTTCGACGGGAAGGCGTCGACGTGCAGCCGCGTGTCGTCGCGCCGCCAGCTCAGCTTGCGCCGGTCGACGTCGAAGGGCCGGTAGGAGGTGCCGGCGAGGCTCACCCGGTCGCGATACTCCGGCAGGTAGGTGCCGATCAGGTCCCGGGCGAAGGCGCGGTAGCGGATCAGGAGCTGGCGCAGGGCCTCCTGCTCCTCCGGGCTGCCGGCGGCGCCGCGGAGCTCCGCTGCCTCGCCGCGGATGTTGACGTTCTTGGCCTTGCCGTCCGCGAAGGGCCGCTCGGTGAACCGGCGCTCGAAGTCGCTGAACGGGAAGGGCAGGTCCGGGAACAGCAGCACCGCCCCGGCTTCCAGCTCCCGCGCCAGGGAGCCGGGCGTCGCGCCGGGGGCAATTCTGCGGATCGGACTGATCATCGTCTGCGCGCTGTCTGCCGTCACGGGTAGGCCCCCTGTAGCGGAGCCGCCGGGGGGAGGCCAGGGCCGCGCATTTCCGGTGGACGACGGGTGTCATCCACCGGTGGGGCGGAGGGCGCCCGCCCGATCGGCTTGCGCAACCGCTTCGTTCCCGGCACGTTCCCCGGCCAGTAACCCGGCCCGAGAGCCCGGCGGAGGATTGCGCCGATGGCGACGCTGAAAGAGTTCGAGGAAGCCCTGCGCGAGCACGGCATGAACATGGCGCTGGCGCTCCTGGAGCGCCTGCGCGAGCGCGACCGCGCGACCCGCACGGTCAAGCCGGCCCGGCGCCTGACGGGGCAGAAGATGACCCCGGAACTCGCCCGGGCGATCCTGGACCTGCACGCCACGACCGGCATGACCCAGCAGGAGATCGCCTTCAAGGTCGGGGTCAACCAGGGCCGCGTGAACGAGGTGATCAAGCGCGGCAAGTGGCTGACCGATGATCCCACCGCGCCGGAGGCCGTGGCCCGCGACAAGGCGGTGGCCCGGATGCGCGGCGAACCGAAGCCCAAGAAGCCGGCGGCCGCCCGCCCCGCCTCCGCGCGGGCCAAGGAGCGCAAGGCCGCGCCGCCGAAGGCGCGCAACCAGGGTCAGCTGGCGCTGGGGGATCTTTAAGGGGCTGCCGCGGCGCCCGTCCTTGCGAGCGGAGCGAAGCAATCCAGCGTCGCCACGCTCGGCGAGGTCGCGCTGCCCCGGGTTGCTTCGCTCCGCTCGCAAAGGCGAGCCGGGCCCTCGCCTCCGATTGGCCGCGCTCTCACCCCGCCGGCGCGAAGTGCCCCCGGTAGCGCGCGCCGATCACCTCGACCGGCAGCGCGACGAACACGTCCGTCGTGCCGAATTGCCGGTCGATCACCGCGCCGTCGCCGAAGGTCGCGCCGAGGCGCAGGTAGCCCTTGATCAGCGGCGGCAGCGCCTGCAGGGCGGCCTTGGCATCCACCGCCTCCCTCGGCAGGCGGTCCATCGCCACCGCCCGCTCCGGCAGCGCCCGGGCCCGCCAGCCCTCCGGCGCGCGGGCATGGTGGTGCAGGAAGGCGAGCGGCAGCGCCAGCCGGTCCGGATCGGTGCCCTCCAGACTGGCGCAGCCGATCAGCGCGTCGATCCGGTGGTGCAGGACGTAGGCGTAGATCCCCTGCCACAGCAGCTCGACGGTGCGCTTGCTCCGGTAGGGCTTGAGCACGCAGGACCGGCCGAGCTCCAGGAGCCGCCGGTGCCCCTGCGCGGCCATGAGCGGCGCGAGGTCGTACTCGCTCTCGGAATAGAAGCCGCCGTGCCGCTCGGCCACCTCGCCGCGCAGCAGCCGGTAGGTGCCGACGACCTTCGGGCGCGGCTCGACGAAGGGCTTCTTCCGCTTCGCCGCCGCGTGGTCCAAGACGAGGAGATGGTCGCAGACCGCGTCGTAGCCGTCGATGTCGCGGCGGGACAGGGCGGCGAGCCCGGAGGGCGCCGCCGACATCTCCTCGTAGAAGACCTTGTAGCGCAGCCGCTGCGCCCGGCGGATCTCGGATCTCCGCGTCGCCAGCCGCACCTCCAGGCTGCCGATGCGGCCGAGGCTGCGGCCCTCGAACGGCTCGGGCAGGCGGATCGCGCGCTCGGCCGAGAGGACGTCGCCGATTCCGTTCGCACCCTCGACGCCCGGCAGCGGGACCGACCGGCGGCGCAGCTTCGCGATCGGCGCGCCGACCCCCCACTGCACGCCCCTGTGCCAGCCGGCTCCGAGCGCGCTGTAGGCTCCGCGGGCGAGATTGGCGACCATGGTCGGGTTCACTCCGGGTGCGCGTCCGTGCACCGTCGAATCCGACAGAGAGCACGAAGGCCACACGCCATTATGACAGCCGATGCGAGAAAGCGCCCCGGCCGGGGCCGGGGCGCTCCAACAACCCGATCGGGACCTGATCGGGACCTGACGGTTCCGCGCGGGGCGGGATCAGGCGGCCTGCTGGACCGCGTCCTTGCGGACGTCGCCCTCGATCACCGGGGCGCTCGGGCGCGCCGCCGAGGCGATCTCGATGCGACGGGGCTTCTTCGCCTCCGGGACCTCGCGGACGAGGTCGATGTGGAGGAGGCCGTTTTCCAGCGCCGCGCCCGTCACCTGGACGTGGTCGGCGAGCTGGAACCGGCGCTCGAAGGCCCGGGCCGCGATGCCCTGGTGCAGGAACTCCGCCTTGCCCTCGGCCTTGCGCTCGCCCTTCAGCGTGAGCGCGTTCTCCCGCACCTCGATCGACAGGTCGGACTCCGTGAAGCCGGCGACCGCGACGGTGATGCGGTAGGCGTTCTCGCCGGTCCGCTCGATGTTGTAGGGCGGGTAGGTCGGGGCCGCCTCTGCGCTCGCGAACTGGTCGAGGGCGGAGAACAGGCGATCGAAGCCGACGGTGGAACGGTACAGGGGAGCGAGATCGAACTGACGCATGACATATCCTCGTCTGAGCAACATGCAATTCCGGTCCGCCCGATGGGCCGGACCCGTCTCTCGTGCCGCCTGACGGCCGGCACAGACGAGATATCGGAGGGGGAAAATCGGGCTTCAAGACCCCCGGCGATGGCGGGAAACGAGATTTTTTCGCTACGGTCGGACAGGGCATCGGAGCGTGCGTCGGACGATGCGCGGAGGCGCTGAGGTGAGGCCAGTGAGACGCTTCGACGGTGACACCGGGCGCGAGCCGCCGCTCCTGACCCTGCGCAGCACGCCCGACAACCCGGTCCCGCCGGGCGGCACGCTGATCGCGGTCGGCACGCGCGACGACTGCACCCTGCGGGCGGCCTACTGGCAGACGACGGCGCGCACCTGCCGCGGCACGGTCTGCCTGCTCCAGGGCCGGGCCGAGTTCATCGAGAAGTACTACGAGACGATCCAAGAGCTGCGCGCCCGGGGGTTCGCGGTCGTGGCCTTCGACTGGCGCGGCCAGGGCGAATCGGACCGGCGGGTGGACGATCCGCACAAGGGTCACGTCGCCCGGTTCGACGAGTACCGCCTCGACCTGCGGGCGGTGGCCGAGACGATCCTGGTACCGCTGATGCCCGAGCCCCATGTCGGCCTCGCGCATTCCATGGGCGGGTGCGTCGCCCTCCTCGCGGCCCTCGACGGCGCGCTGCCGTTCCGGCGGCTGGTGACCCTGGCGCCGATGCTGTCGATCCGGATGATCCGCTGGCCGGCCGGCGCCGCGATCCTGTCGCGGGGCTTGCAGCGGCTCGGCCTCGGGAGCCGCTACATCCCGTTCGGCAAGCCGGTCTCGATCGCCACCAACCCCTACGCGGGCAACCGCCTGTCGCGCGACCCCGTCCGCTACGCCCGCAACGCCGCGGCGGCCCGGCAGGTCGGCGCCGGCGCGGTCGGCGACCCGACGATCGCGTGGCTCGCCGAGGCGTTCCGGGCGATGGCGCGGCTGCGCGACCCCCGGGCGGCGCCGCGGATCGGGCTGCCGACCCTGATCGTCGCGGCGGGCGCCGACCCGGTCTGCGGCACGGCGGATACCGAGCGCTTCGCCGCCCGGCTGAAGGCCGGCCATATCCTGGTCCTGCCGGATTCCCGGCACGAGATCCTGACCGAGCGCGACGCGATCCGGCAGGATTTCTGGGCGGCCTTCGAGGCCTTCGTGCCGGGCTCGCCCCTGCCGACCCAGGCGGAGGTCGAGGCGCACGCGGTCGCGGTACCGGTCGCCTGAGGCGTCAGCCGCCGAGCTCCGGGTCGATGTCCCTGGGGCGCAGGTACCGGTCGAGGCGCCCCCGGCCCGGCGCGATCTCCGCCCAGCGGTCGCCGTCGAAATCGATCACCGCGCAGGCCGCCGTCGGGAATTCCAGGGCCAGCCGGTCCCGGGCCGCCCGCGGCCCCGACCCCGCGAGCGCCGCCGCGAGGTCGCCGAGGCCCGGATTGTGGCCGACCACGATCAGCGTGGCGGCGGAATCGGGCGCCTGCCGGATCACCGCGAGGATCCGATCCGCCGGCGCCTCGTAGATCTCGGAGTGCCAGCGCGTCTCGGGGCTGCCGAGCGCGGCCTCCATCGCCGCCCAGGTCTCGCGGGTTCGCGCCGCGGTGGAGACCAGGGCGAGGTCCGGGTGCAGGCCCTCCCGCGCGAGGTGGGCGCCCACCGCCGGGGCGGCCCGTTTCCCGCGGTCGTTGAGCGGGCGCTCGTGGTCGGCGACGCCCGGCGGACGGTCCGACTTGGCGTGGCGCAGCAGGATCAGCCTGCGCATGAGCGAACCTCTGACGCGTGTCGTGGGCCGGCCTCGGGACTTCCGGTTCCGGCGCGCGCGGCCGACCGGGCGGCGCCCGCCCCGACCGGTTAGCCGAAAGCGCCGCGTGCGGGAACCGCGGCTTTGCCCTCGCCGTTCCGACCGCGAGCCGTCCGCGCACGATCCGCGGCCCGATCCGCGGCGCGACGGTCTCTGGCCAGGAGGCTGCCCGATGGACCGATCCCCCCGCGTCACCGAGATCCTGTCGTGGTACGGGGCCGACAGCCCCGGAACCCTCACCAACCTCGCCCGGATGCTGGAGCACGGCACGCTCGGCGGCACCGGCAGGATGCTGATCCTGCCCGTCGACCAGGGCTTCGAGCACGGCCCCGCCCGCAGCTTCGGCCCGAACCCGCCGGCCTACGACCCGCACTACCATTTCGAGCTGGCCCTCGCGGCGGGGTGCAACGCCTACGCGGCGCCGCTCGGCTTCCTGGAGGCGGGCGCGCGCGACTATGCCGGGCGCATCCCGCTGATCCTGAAGCTCAACGACCACGACCTCCTGGCCGACGAGGAGGATCCCGAGCAGGCGATCACCGGCTCGGTGGCGGACGCCCTGCGGCTCGGCGCCTGCGCCGTCGGCTTCACGATCTACCCGGGCTCCGCCCACCGCAACGCCATGTACGGCCAGATCCGCGAGATCGCCGAGGAGGCCAAGAGCGTCGGCCTCGCCGTGGTGATCTGGTCCTACGCCCGCGGCTCGGCCCTGTCGAAGGAGGGCGAGACCGCCATCGACGTGATCGGCTACGCGGCCCAGATCGCCGCGCAGCTCGGCGCCCACATCATCAAGGTGAAGCTGCCCACCGCGCATATCGAGCAGCCGGCGGCCAGGAAGGTCTACGAGTCGACCGGCATCCCGATCGGCACGGCGGCCGAGCGCGTCCGCCACGTGGTGCAATGCGCTTTCAACGGGCGGCGGATCGTGATCTTCTCCGGCGGGGCCCATGCCGAGGAGGCGACGTTCCTCGACGAGATCCGCGCCATCCAGGCGGGCGGCGGGTTCGGCTCGATCGTCGGCCGCAACGCCTTCCAGCGCTCGAAGGCGGACGCCCTGTCGCTGCTCGGCAAGATCACCGACATCTACGCCGGCCGCTGAGCGCAGCCCCGCCTTCAGCCGCCGTCGCGGGCCAGCCGGGCGAGCCCGTCGCGGGTCGACCCGGCCGGCCGCCAGCCGAGGGATGCGAGCCCGTCGGCGCGGGCGACGAGCCCCTCGGCGACGCGGGCGAACTGCGCGTCCCGGCCGGTCATCCGGCAGGCCAGCCGGATGAGCCCGGCCGGGACCGGGACGAGGCCCGGGCCGCGGCCGAGGCCCTGGCGGAGGGAGGCGATCATCTCGGGCAGGCTGAGCGAGTCCGGGTCGGCCGCGACGAGGGCGCGGTTCAGGGGGCCGGGCGCCGCCAGCACCGCGTCCACGGCGCCCGACAGGCTGTCCAGCGAGATCAGGGAGCGCCGCGCCGCGAGGCCGCCCAGCGGCAGCGGGTAGGGGCTGCGGGCGAGCCGCAGCAGCGCGGCCATGTTGCCCTTCACCCCCGCCCCGTAGACGAGGACGGGGCGCAGCGCGACCCAGTCCAGGCCGGTCTCGGCGAGCGCCCGCTCGGCCTCTAGCTTGGAGCGGCCGTAGGCGTCGGTGGGCCGGGGCGAGTCGCTCTCCCCGACCACGCCCGGCGCGCTCGCCCCGACCTGGGCGCGGATCGACGACAGGAACACGAAGCGGCGCACCCTCGCGCGCGCCGCGGCCTCCGCGAGCCGGCGCGTCGCCTCGGTGTTGAGCGTGCGATAGTCGTCCTCCGGTGCCCCCGACATGGCATGGGCGAGGCCGGCTGAGTGCACCACCGCGTCGACGCCGCTGAGCGCCGCCGCCATGTTGATCGGGCGGGTCAGGTCGCCGACGACCGCGCTCGCGGCGCCCTCCGGCACGGTGGTCGGCCGGCGCAGCAGCACGCGGACCCGGTAGCCGCGCGCGGTGAGGTCGGCGAGCAGGTGGCGGCCGATGAAGCCGGTCGCCCCGGTGAGCGCGATGAGTCCGGTCACGGCTGGGCGGCACCTTCGGCTGGAGCCGGCGCCGGGGCGCGGGCGAAGCGGCGGAGCAGGGCGGCGACCAGGGCGAGCCCGGCAGCCGACGCGCCGAGCGTGACCGGCCAGGACGGCCAAAGCAAGGTCGCCGCGGCGAGCGAAGCCAGGGCGAGATTGGCCGCGAACACACGGCCCACCACGCCGGGGACGCCGAGCCCGTTGACGGTCGCCCGCTGGTAGTAGTGCCCGCGATGGGCCTCCCAGACCCGCTCGCCGCGCGCCGCCCTTGCGGCGAGGGTCAGGCTGGCATCGGCGAGGTAGACGAGCGGCAGCAGCAGGGCGGCGGCGAGGCCGCCCGCCAGGGCCAGCTGCCACAGCAGCCACGCGGTGACGAGCCCGATCGGCAGCGAGCCGACATCCCCGAGGAAGAGCTTGGCGACCGGCCGGTTGAACGGCGCGAAGCCGAGCACCGCGCCCAGGAGGCTCGCCGCCACCAGCGTCGGCAGCGGCGGCAGGCGCCCGGCGAGGCCGAGCAGCAGGAGCGCGCCCGCCACCGGGACGATCTCCGCCACCGTCATCCAGTCGAGCCCGTCCATGAAGTTCGTCAGGTTGACGAACCACAGGCCCGCCAGCAGCGCGAGGCCCCGCTCCAGCCAGAGCGGCAGGGCGGGGACCAGCCGCCCGTCGAGGTGCCAGACCAGCAGGCCCACCACGATCGCCTGCACGGCGAGCCGCAGGGCGGCCGGCAGCGGCCGGACGTCGTCCACGGCCCCGAGGACCGCCAGGGCCAGGGCGCCGCCGGCGAGCCAGATCCAGTCCGGCCGGCCGCCGATCTCCGGCGCCGCGATCAGCAGGCCCGAGATCGTCACCAGCGCCGTGACCACGGCGATCCCGCCCCCCTGCGGGGTCGGCACGGTGTGGCTGGAGCGGGCGTTCGGCCGGGCCAGGGCGTAGCGCTGCAGCAGCGGGCGCAGGCGCAGGATCAGGCCCGCCGAGAGCGCTGCGGCGAGGGGCACCGCCAGGAGCAGGATCGCGGTCAGGGCGGACGGGAAGGCGGACGAGAGGGCGGACGGCGTGTCGGGCGGCATGGCGCCGTCCTACGCGATCCGCCGCCCGACCGTCAGGGGGAGCTACGCCGCCCGCACCGTGGCGAGGAAGCGCGCGACCTCGGCCCCGAGATGCTCGGACTGGCGCGACATCTCGCTCGCGGCCCCGAGCACCTGGGCCGCGGCGGCGCCGGTCTCCTCGGCGGAGTGGGCGAGGCTCGCGATGGTCCCGGTGACCGCGCCGGTGCCGGCGGCCGCCTCGGCGACGTTGCGGACGATCTCCTGGGTGGCCGCGCCCTGCTGCTCCACGGCGGCCGCGATGCTGGCGGCCACGCCGTCGATCTCGCGGATGCGCCGACCGATCCCGTCGATCGCCGACGCGGCCTGCCCGGTGGAGGACTGGATCCGCCCGATCTGGCCGGTGATCTCCTCGGTGGCCCGGGCGGTCTGCTCGGCGAGCGCCTTCACCTCCGAGGCCACCACCGCGAAGCCGCGGCCCGCGGCGCCGGCGCGCGCCGCCTCGATCGTGGCGTTGAGCGCCAGCAGGTTGGTCTGGGCGGCGATCCCGGAGATGAGCGCCACCACGTCGCCGACCTTCGCGGCCGCGCCGCTCAGGTCCTGGACCAGCGCCACCGTGTTGGTCGCCTCCGCGACGGCCACCCGCGCGAGCTCCGCCGAGCCGCTGACCTGCCGGCCGATCTCCTGCACGGAAGAGCCCAGCTCCTCGGCGGCGGCCGCGACGGTGTTGACGTTGGCGGCGGCGTCGCTCGCCGCGGCCGCGACGGTGCCGGACTGACCGGCCGCGTCGGCGGCGCTGCCGGTCAGGGACCGGGCGGTGGCCTCCAGCTCGGTGGCCGCCGCCGAGACGCCGCCGACGATGCCGCCGACCGCCTGCTCGAAGGCGTCGGCCATGGCCCGGGTCGCGGCGCGGCGCTGCGTCTCGGCGTCGGCGCGGGCGAGCGCCGTCTCCGCCTCGAGGGCGCGCGAGCGGACGAGGTTGTCGCGGAACACCACCACGGAGCCGGCCAGGGCCCCGATCTCGTCGCGGCGCTCCTGCCCAGGGATCGCCACCTCCGCGTCGCCCGCGGCGAGGCGCTGCGTCACGGCGGCGATCTTCCGGAGAGGCCCGCTGACGCCGCGGGTCACGAGCACGAAGGCCCCGATCGCCACCAGCAGAGCGAGGCCGGCGAGTGCCAGCACGTTCCGCTGGGCGGACGCGTAGGTGTCCGCGATCAGCGTGCCGCTCGCCTGAGATCCGTCGCTGTTCAGGGCGACGAGCTTCTCCCAGTCGGCCATGATGGCCCCGATGCTCTGCGACATGGTCGTGTTGTAGATCCGCTGCCCGCCGGCGACGTCGCCCGCGGCCGCCTTGGCCACCGCCTCCCGCTGCTGCTCGGCGTAGGTGGCCACGTGCTGCCGGAAGGCCGCGTAGGCCTCGCGCTCGGGCCGGGTCAGCGGCAGGGCCTCGTACCGGGCGTACTGGGCCGCGAGCAGCGCGTCGCGCTTGGCGATCTGATCCGACACCTCGGCCCGCAGCTCGGGCGTGTCGGCGGTGATCAGGCGGACGGCGTTGACCCGCTGCCGCATGAAGTTGATGCCGATCCGACCGAGCGCGTCGGTGGCCGGGATGCGCGTGTCGCGCAGCTGCGCGGCGGAGGATTCGATCCGGCCCAGCTCGGCCAGAGAAAGGCCGCTCGTCGCGGCGATCAGAACCACCAGGGCTGCGAGACACAGGCCGAGCTTGGCCGCGATGGAGATACCGGCGCGCATAGGTATTGGTCCCCGATCCCGTGTTTGGGATCGGAGCCCATGCTTGTCCGACAAACGTTAAAGTAGTTTGGATCCTGCCCGGGGGCGCGCGCTCAGGGCAGGTTCGGTCCGCTAGTAGACCTGGGCCTCCGCGCGCGGCTGGTCCGCCGGGCCGTCGCGTCGCTCCAGGCCCTTCTCCACCACCTTGGCGAGCCCGACCATGATCTGGTCGATGGCGTAGTCCTTGGGCGTGTAGACGGCGCGCACGCCCATGTTCCTGAGGACCAGCTCGTCCTCGGGCGAGATGATGCCGCCGACCACCACCGGGATGTGGTCGAGCCCGGCCTCGCGCATCTTGGCGCGGACCTCCCGCACCAGCGGCACGTGGGAACCGGACAGGATCGACAGCCCGACCACGTGGGCGCCGGTCTCCTTGGCCTTGGCGACGATCTCGGCCGGGGTCTGGCGGATGCCGTCGTAGGTGACGTCGAAGCCGACGTCCCGGGCGCGGAGCGCGATCTGCTCGGCGCCGTTGGAATGGCCGTCGAGGCCCGGCTTGCCGACCACGAGCTTCGGCGTCTCGCCCAGCCGCTCGCCGAGATCGGCGATCAGGAGCTTGGCCTCCTCGGCCGCGCCGGCGGAGACGGTCTCGACGGTGACGCCGGTGGGCGCCCGGTACTCGCCGAACACCGCGCGCAGGCGCGCGCCCCACTCGCCGGTGGTGACCCCGGCCTTCGCGGCCTCGATCGAGGGCGGCATGATGTTGGCGCCGGAGCGCGCCGCCTGCTCCAGGGCGTCGAGGGCCTGTTCCACGGCCCGCTCGTCGCGGCGGCCGCGCCACTCGCGGATCCGGCTCTGCGCCTCCATCTCGACGGTCTCGGAGACGGAGAAGATCGCCCCCTCCCCGGCGGTGAGCGGCGACGGCTCGCCCTGCTGCCACTTGTTGACGCCGACCACGATCTGCTCGCCGGCCTCGATGGCCGAGATCCGGCGCGCGTTCGACTCAACCAGCGCGCGCTTGAGCGCGCCGGTCTCCACCGCCGCGACCGCGCCGCCGATGCCGCCGATCCGCTCCAGCTCGACGCGGGTCTGCGCCTTCAGCTCCTCGACCTTGGCCTCGATCACGTGGCTGCCGTCGAAGATGTCGTCGTACTCCAGCAGGTCGGTCTCGAAGGCCAGGATCTGCTGCATGCGCATGGACCATTGCTGGTCCCAGGGCCGCGGCAGGCCGAGCGCCTCGTTCCAGGCCGGGAGCTGCACCGCCCGGGCGCGGGCGCGCTTGGACAGCGTCACCGCCAGCATCTCGATCAGGATGCGGTGGACGTTGTTCTCGGGCTGCTGCTCCGTCAGGCCGAGCGAATTGACCTGCACGCCGTACCGAAAAATGCGCTTCTTCGGGTCGTCGATGCCGTAGCGCTCCCGGGCGATCTCGTCCCAGAGCTCCGAGAACGCCCGCATCTTGCAGATCTCGGTGACGAACCGCAGGCCCGCGTTCACGAAGAACGAGATTCGGCCGAAGACGTCGGAAAAGCTCTCGGCGTCGAACTCGGGGTCGTCCCGCACGGTGTCGAGCACCGCGATGGCGATGGCGAGCGCGTAGGAGAGCTCCTGGACCGGCGTCGCCCCCGCCTCCTGCAGGTGGTAGGAGCAGACGTTCATCGGGTTCCACTTCGGCACGTTCTTGGTCGTGAACAGGATCACGTCCTTGGTGAGCCGGAGCGACGGCGCGGGCGGGAACACGTAGGTGCCGCGCGACAGGTACTCCTTGATGATGTCGTTCTGGGTCGTGCCCTGGAGGGCGGCGATCGGCGCGCCCTGCTCCTCGGCCACCGCGAGGTAGAGCGCCAGCAGCCACGGGGCCGTGGCGTTGATCGTCATCGAGGTGTTCATCTGGGCGAGCGGGATGTCCTGGAACAGGGTCCGCATGTCGCCGAGATGCGCGATCGAGACGCCGACCTTGCCGACCTCGCCGCGGGACAGTTCGTGGTCGGGGTCGTAGCCGGTCTGGGTCGGCAGATCGAAGGCGACCGACAGGCCGGTCTGGCCCTTGGCGAGGTTGCCCCGATAGAGCTTGTTCGATTCCGCCGCGGTCGAGTGCCCCGCATAGGTGCGGATGATCCAGGGCTTATCGCGGCTCGACTTGTCGCTCCTGGTCTCGGCGACGCTCGCGCCCATTCCTCGCCTCCGTGTGATCTTTGTATCCGCGCGGGGCGCGGCCTTGCGGTCACCGTAGCGAAGGCTTGAGCACGCGTCATCCGGGACGGAAGTGCAAGACGCCCGCCCCGGCCTCCGCGGCTCATGAAAAAACTTGCCTGGGGGAACAGCAGGATTTGAGGCCGCCGCGGGCCCCGTACTTCCTCGAACCCCCGGCGCGGCGGGTCCGGGTTACGGTCCCGAGCCGCGTCCACAGTGCTGGTATAAAGTCCACCTGATCTGTTCTTGGCGGGACTTGCCACTGTTCAGGCGCGAGAGAGCACGTCAGGCCAAGGACTTAGAGCTGCATGTGCTCGCGGTTCGCGTGGGAGCAGCACAGGCCCGGCGCGACGGCGCCGGGCAAGGTCTCGGGGCCGGGGCGGCCAAGGCCACCGCCGAATAATACTTGGTCTGCCGGAAAGCCGATTTTGAATACGTGGCTGCCCGCCCTGTGCAGGCGCGTTTTTCATGTCGGAAACCGTCGGCTTTCGACTTTCGGCCCACTTGGACGCCTCCGGCATCGCCGCTATAGCGCGATGGAGAACCGCGGCCGTGAGAAACACGCGGGACGAGAGGAGAGCGAGATGGCGGCGAGCGCTGCGATCAGTCCGACGGGCGGGGAGGTCAAGGACCTCTACGAGATGGGTGAAATCCCGCCGCTGGGTCATGTGCCGGCCAAGATGTACGCCTGGGCGATCCGGCGCGAGCGGCACGGACCCCCGGAACAGTCCCACCAGCTCGAAGTGCTGCCGGTCTGGGAGATCGGCGACGACGAGGTGCTGGTCTACGTCATGGCGGCGGGCGTCAACTACAACGGCGTCTGGGCCGGTCTCGGCGAGCCGATCTCGCCGTTCGACGTGCACAAGGGCGAGTACCACATCGCGGGTTCCGACGCCTCCGGCATCGTCTGGAAGGTCGGCTCCAAGGTGAAGCGCTGGAAGGTCGGCGACGAGGTCATCGTCCACTGCAACCGGGACGACGGCGACGACGAGGAGTGCAACGGCGGCGACCCGATGCTCTCGCCCTCGCAGCGCATCTGGGGCTACGAGACCGGCGACGGCTCCTTCGCACAGTTCTGCCGGGTCCAGTCCCGCCAGCTCATGACGCGGCCCAAGCACCTGACCTGGGAGGAGGCCGCCTGCTACACGCTGACGCTCGCCACCGCCTACCGCATGCTGTTCGGCCACGCTCCGCACACGGTGAAGCCGGGCCAGAACGTGCTGATCTGGGGTGCCTCCGGCGGCCTCGGCGTGTTCGGCGTGCAGCTCTGCGCGGCCTCCGGCGCCAACGCGATCGCGGTGATCTCGGACGAGTCGAAGCGCGAATACGTGATGAGCCTCGGCGCCAAGGGCGTCATCAACCGCAAGGACTTCGACTGCTGGGGGCAGCTCCCGAAGGTGAACAGCCCCGAGTTCCACGCCTGGACCAAGGAGGCGCGGAAGTTCGGCAAGGCGATCTGGGACATCACCGGCAAGCAGGATGTCGACATCGTGTTCGAGCATCCCGGCGAGGCGACCTTCCCGGTCTCGGCGCTGGTGGTGAAGCGCGGCGGCATGGTGGTGTTCTGCGCCGGCACGACCGGCTTCAACATCACCTTCGACGCCCGCTACGTCTGGATGCGGCAGAAGCGCATCCAGGGCTCGCACTTCGCCCACCTCAAGCAGGCCTCGGCGGCGAACCAGTTCGTGCTCGACCAGCGGATCGACCCGTGCATGAGCGAGGTCTTCCCCTGGGACAAGATCCCCCAGGCCCACACCAAGATGTGGAAGAACCAGCACCCGCCGGGCAACATGGCCTGCCTGGTCAACTCCCCGCGCGCCGGGCTGCGCACGGTCGAGGACGTGATCGAGGCCGGCCCGCTGAAGCGGTAAGGCGATCCGTCGGGCCGGCCCCGCCGCTCTCGCGCGGGGCCGGCCCGATCGGCTAAGCTCGCGGCGTCCCGCGCCGACTCGGCGGCCGGTTCGGTGTGCCGGGACGCGCGGATGACGGGCCCACGCGATCCTGACAGGACCCGGCCCCGATCCGAACAGGGGGCACGGATTTGAGCGGCGACGACGAGGCTTACGTCTACGACGAGGCGACGGGCGAGTGGCTCCCGCCCGGGTCCGCGGCCACGCCCCCCGAGGCGACGGCCGTCCGCGACGCGGCCGGCAACGTCCTGGCCGACGGCGATTCGGTCACGCTGATCAAGGACCTCAAGGTCAGGGGCGCGAACCAGACCCTGAAGCAGGGCACGGTCATCCGGTCGATCCGGCTCACGGACGATCCGGAGGAGATCGACTGCCGCCACGACACCATCAAGGGCTTGGTCCTGCGCACCGAGTTCGTGCGCAAGCGCTGAACGGCCGGTCCGGTCGGGGCCGCGTGCTGCCGGTGCGACCCCGATCCGCGCGCGCTACTTCCGCCGCGTCTCGTCCTGCGGCAGGTGGCGGCCGTAGGCCTCCTGCTTCTCCGCGCGCTCCTGGATCAGGTCGGCGTAGGCCTGCCGCATCTCCGGCGACACGCTGATGCTCTTGCCCTTGGCGGCCTTGCGCTTGGGCGCCTTCTTGAAGGTGTTGCTCGTGTCGCTCATGCCGGGCCCCGCGTCGAACCGTGGCGGCATCGCGTGGCCGGACGACCGATCCGGGAGCCGGCCGCCGCCCAGGGCCGGACCTCCGCCCTGTAGCGCATCGCGGTGCCGGACGCACGGTGGCCGGGGCCGGATTGATCTGGCCTGTCGCGGCGGCTTCTGCCAGGGTCGGCCGACGAGGGTCGGAGGGCGGGCATGGATTCGGGTGACGCGTCGCGGTGTCGGGTCCTGGGCGCCCCGCGCGGCCGCGCCCGGCGCGCGACAGCCCTCGCCATCCTGATCGCCCTCGGCTCCGGGCCGGATCAGGCCCAGGCTCAGGAGCGACCGGCCCCCGCTCGGGCCGCGCCGAGACCCGTGCCGGCGCCCGGGGTGCCGGCCGATCCGGCCTTCGAGGCCGTGAAGGCGAGCTTCGAGGCCCTGCCGGAGGCCGACCGCAAGGCGGTTCAGGACGCCCTGGTCTGGACCGGCGACTTCAACGCCGTGGTGTCGGGAGCCTTCGGCCGCCGGACCTTCGAGGCGCTCAACGCCCACTACACGACCGGAACGCTGAAGGCCGAGGGCTCCTCGATCACCGAGGGGATCGGCCAGGGGCGCATCACGAAGAACCTCGAGGGCTTCACCCCNCGGCGCGCCTGCCGGTCGTGCCGGCGCGGGCGATCACCGCTTTCCTCTCCGCCCAGGGGCTGTCCGCCCAAGGCCTCGCCGCGGCGCCGCAGCGCGGTGGCGGGCCCGGCGCGGTCGCGCCGGCCGTGGTCGGGATCACCTGCCGCTAGGGTGCGCGCCGCGGGTCGGATCCCCTGTCGCACGTCCGGGACCTGCTTCCGTCCAGGACCTGAGCGGACGACGCGCCCGCTCAGGCGACGGGCTTCGGGTCAGAGCCGCCCGGTGACCAGCAGCACGATCAGCACGATCAGCAGGATGCCGCCCAGGCCGAAACCGGGGCCGCGATACGCGCCGCCGCCGAGGAAGCCGCCGCCGCCGAAGGCTAGGATGATCAGGATGATGAGCAGGATGGTGACGAGGGACATCGGTCGCGTTCTCCGGACGGTCGCGCTGGTGCGAGCGTGACCGTTCAAACGCTGCGACATTCCGTTCCGTTCAACGCCAAGCTACGCTTTTGTGAGGAAAATTCCGGATGACATCCCGGGTCTCAGGCGTGCCAGCTCGGTAGCGCCTCCTCCGGCGCGCCGAGCCAGCCCGGCACGGGCAGGCCGCGCTCGGTGAGGAAGGCCGGGTTGAACAGCTTCGAGGCGTAGCGCGCCGCCCCGTCGCACAGGATCGTCACGACGGTGTGGCCGGGCCCGAGGTCCCGGGCCAGCCGGATCGCCCCGGCGACGTTGATGCCCGACGAGCCGCCCAGCGACAGGCCCTCCTCCCGCATCAGCCCGAAGACGATGTCGAGGGCCTCGCGGTCCGGGATCCGGAAGGCGCGATCGGGGGTGAAGCCCTCGAGGTTCTTCGTGATGCGCCCCTGGCCGATCCCCTCGGTGATCGAGGAGCCCTCGGCCTTCAGCGTTCCGGTCGTGTAGTGGGCGTAGAGGGCCGAGCCCTCCGGGTCCGACAGCGCGATCCGCACCTGCGGGTTCCGGGCGCGCAGGGCCTCGGCGGTGCCGGCCAGCGTGCCGCCGGTGCCGGCCGCGCAGACGAAGCCGTCGACCCGGCCGCCGGTCTGCGCCCAGATCTCCGGGCCGGTACCGTCCACATGCGCCTGCCGGTTGGCGACGTTGTCGAACTGGTCGGCGAAGAAGGCGCCCGCCGGCTCGGTGGCGGCGAGTTTGTCCGCCAGCCGCCTGGCCACGTGGACGTAGTTGTTCGGGTTGGCGAAGGGCACGGCCGGGACCTCGACCAGCCGGGCGCCCGCGAGCCGCAGGGTCTGCTTCTTCTCCTCGGACTGGGTGACCGGGATGACGATCAGCGTCCGGTAGCCACGCACCGAGGCCACCAGGGCGAGGCCGATGCCGGTGTTGCCGGCGGTGCCCTCCACGATCGTGCCGCCCGGCCGGATCAGGCCCTTCGCCTCCGCGTCCCGCACGATGGAGAGCGCGGCGCGATCCTTCACCGACAGGCCGGGATTGAGGAATTCCGCCTTGCCGTAGATGGCGCAGCCGGTCTCCTCGGAGGCGCGGCGCAGGCGGATCAGCGGCGTCTGGCCGATGGCGGCCAGGACGTCGGGGGCGGTTTCGCGACTCGGTACGGTCATGGTCGGCAGCCTAGGATGCCGCGCAGCCGCTGGCGAGCCTCACGCGAACACGTGCCCGCCGTTGATCCGCAGGCCGACCGGGTGCCCGGCCGGGTGGCGGATCCCGTCGAAATCCTCCACCGCGAAGACCCGCCCCTCGGGGTCGGCCACCTCGATGCGCTGGCGGCCCTGCGTCCGGTACGAGCTGCGCACGGTGCCGGACAGGTGCGCGGAGTCGGGCTCGGCGAGCTGCAGCTGCCACGGCCGCACGTAGAGCTTGACCGGGCCGAACAGGCTGGCGGGCGCCGCCACCGGCGTTTCCCGCCCCCGGACCAGCACCCGCCCGCCCTCGGCGATCGCCTCCACCTCGACGGAATCGCCGAGGAACTTCATCACCGTGGCCGAGGCCGGGTTTTCCTGCACCTCGTCCGGGGTGCCGACCTGCTCCAGGCGGCCGCGGTCGAGCACGGCCACGCGGTCGGACAGCTCCAGCGCCTCGTCCTGGTCGTGGGTGACGAAGATCGTGGTCTGGCCGGTGCGGTCGTGGATCTCGCGCAGCCAGCGGCGCAGGTCCTTGCGGACCTGGGCGTCCAGCGCCCCGAACGGCTCGTCGAGCAGCAGCACCCGCGGCTCGACCGCGAGGGCGCGGGCGAGCGCGACGCGCTGGCGCTGGCCGCCGGAGAGCTGCGACGGGTAGCGGTCGCCGAAGCCCGAGAGCCGGATGAGGTCCAGCAGGTCGCCGACCCGGCGCTTGATCTCGGCCCTGGCGGGCCGGTCGGCGCGGCGGCGCGCGTTCAGCCCGTAGGCGATGTTGTCGGCGACCGACATGTGCTTGAACAGGGCGTAGTGCTGGAACACGAAGCCCACCGCCCGCTCCTGCACGGGCAGGCCGGTGGCGTCGTCGCCCCCGAACAGGATCCGGCCCCGGTCCGGCGCGTCGAGCCCGGCGATGATCCGCAAAAGCGTCGTCTTGCCGGACCCCGAGGGGCCCAGCAGCCCGATCAGCTCGCCCGCCCGCACGTCCAGCGACAGGTCGTGCAGCACGGCGGCCGTGTCGAAGGTCTTCGAGACGTTCTCGACCCGGATCGCCGTGGAGACCCGGTCCAAGGGGCCGTCAGTGAGCCCGGCCGTGCGCGAGTGCGCCTGCGAAGCGCCATTCGAGGACGGATTTGAGGACGAGGGTGATGAGGGCAAGGACGGCGAGGAGCGAAGCGACGGCGAACGCGGCGACGAAGTTGTACTCATTGTAGAGGATCTCCACGTGGAGTGGGATGGTGTTGGTCAGGCCGCGGATGTGGCCCGACACCACCGACACCGCGCCGAACTCGCCCATCGCCCGGGCATTGCAGAGGAGCACGCTGTAGAGCAGGCCCCAGCGGATATTGGGCAGCGTCACCGTCCGGAACGCGTGCAGGCCCGAGGCGCCCAGCGTCAGCGCCGCCTCCTCCTCGGCGGTGCCCTGCTCCTGCATCAGCGGGATCAGCTCGCGGGCGACGAACGGGAAGGTGACGAACACCGTCGCCAGCACGATCCCCGGCAGCGCGAACAGGATCTGGATGCCGTGATCGATGAGCCAGGAGCCGAACAGGCCCTGGGACCCGAACAGCAGCACGTAGATCATCCCCGAGACCACCGGCGAGACCGAGAACGGCAGGTCGATCAGGGTGATCAGCAGCGACTTGCCGGGAAACTCGAACTTGGCGATGGCCCAGGAGGCGGCGAGCCCGAACACCACGTTGAAGGGCACCGCGATCGCCGCCACGGTCAGCGTCAGGCGGATCGCGCTCCACGCATCGGGCTCCCGGAAGGCGTCCAGGAAGGCGTCGATCCCCTTCGAGAAGGCCTGGATGAACACCGCGAACAGCGGCAGCACCAGGAACAGGGCCAGGAAGGCCACCGCGATCCCGATCAGGACTGCGCGCACGCCGGCCCCCTCGGAGGCGACCGGGGCCGGCTTGGCGGCGGGGACGAAGGCGGGCGAGAAGATCTCAGACATAGCCGAACCGCCTCCGTGACCAGGCCTGGATCAGGTTGATGGCGAGCAGCGTCAGGAACGAGATCCCGAGCATGATCGTGGCGATCGCCGCGGCGCCGCCGTAGTCGAACTCGGACAGCTTGATGACGATCAGGAGCGGCGCGATCTCCGACACGTAAGGCAGGTTGCCGGCGATGAAGATGATCGAGCCGTACTCGCCGACGCCCCGGGCGAAGGCGAGGGCGAAGCCCGTAAGCACCGCCGGGATCAGCGGCGGCAGCACGACCCGGGTGAGCGTCCCGAACCGCGTCGCCCCGAGGGTGGCCGAGGCCTCCTCGACCTCCTTGTCGATCTCGGCGATCAGCGGCTGCACGGTCCTCACCGCGAAGGGCAGGCCGATGAACACCATGGCGATGAAGATGCCGACCGGCGTGTAGGCCGCCTGGATGCCGAGGCGCGCCAGCGGCGCGCCGAGCAGCCCGTCCGGCGCGTAGAGCGAGGCGAGCGCGATGCCGGCGACCGCGGTCGGCAGCGCGAAGGGCAGGTCGACCGCCGCGTCTACGAGCTTCCGGCCCGGAAAGCGGTAGCGGGTCAGCACCCAGGCCACCAGGAAGCCGAAGACCGAGGCGACGAGCGCCGCGATGGCCGAGACGCCGAAGCTGATCCGCAGGGCGCTCGCCACGCGCGGGTCGGTGGCGACCTCCCAGATGCCCGACAGGCCGAGCCCCGAGGCTTTCACCACCAGCCCTGCCAGCGGCAGCAGGACGATCAGACCGAGGCAGGTCAGCGTGTAGCCGAAGCTGATCCCGAAGCCCGGGATCACGCTCGGCCGTCGGAATGTCCAACGGGGGCGGGGCGTCTCGACCATGGCGCGAGTCTCAGCGGCCGGCCCGGCTCAGACGGTCGAACAGGCCGCCGGCYTCGAAGTTCCGCTTCTGGATCTCGTCCCAGGAGCCCTGGAGATCCTCGATCTTGAACAGCTTGATGTCGGGCAGCTGCGCGAGGTCGGCCGGCGCCGCGGCCTCACGCTTGATCGGCCGGTAATGGTGCTTGGCGAAGATCGCCTGGGCGCGGTCGGTGTAGAGGAAGTCGAGATAGGCCTGGGCCGCCTTGGTGGTGCCCTTCCGCTCGGCGTTGACCGCCACGAGCGCCACCGGCGGCTCGGCGTAGATCGAGGTCGGCGGCGAGACGATGTCGAACTTGTCGGCGCCGAACTCCTGGAGCACGAGGTACGCCTCGTTCTCCCAGGTCGGCAGCACGTCGCCGAGGCCGCGCTGCGCGAAGGTCACCGTCGAGCCGCGGGCGCCGGTATCGAGCACCGGCACGTTCTTGTAGACCTGCCCGACGAAGGCGTCGGCCTTCGCGGCGTCCTTGTCCTTCCCGTAGGCGTAGCCCCAGGCGGCGAGGAAGTTCCAGCGCCCGCCCGCCGAGGTCTTCGGGTTCGGGGTGATCACCTTCACGTCGGGCTTGATCAGGTCGTCCCAGTCCTTGACGCCCTTCGGGTTGCCCTTGCGGACCAGGAAGACCACCGTCGAGGTGTAGGGCGTCGCCGTGTTCGGCAGCTTGCTGCGCCAATCCTCCGGGATCTTGCGGGTGAGCTTGGCGATGGCGTCGATATCGGACGGGATGCCGAGGGTGACCACGTCGGCGTCGACGCCGTCGATCACCGTGCGCGCCTGCGCGCCCGAGCCGCCGTGCGAGGCCCGCACCGTGATGGCCTCGCCGGTCTTGGCCTTCCAGTCCGCCGCGAAGGCAGCGTTGATCTCGCGGTAGAGCTCGCGGGTCGGATCGTACGAGACGTTGAGGAGCGCGGTCTCGGCCGCCGCCGGCGGCGCGCAGGCCAGCAGGCCGGCTCCGGCCAGAAGCGAGAGCCCGATAGCCCGGGCCATCCGAGCCCGACCTGAAGCGTTCTTCATCACGTCCGATCCCCCAGCCATCCGCGGTTGCGATGCAGGGGACAAGCGTCCCCGGGACACCCGAAATCGTTCGTTTTACCGAACGAAGTCAAGCCTCGGATGCGGACCCGCGCGATGCCGTAGCGTGATCAGGATCGATGATCGTGTCGGAAATGCAAGACAAATCAGAGCAGTAGCCGGGCAGAACGCATGGATCTTCTCCCGATCGCTTGCCCAGGAGAAGAATCGCTGCGCGGAATTGGGTTTCTCAGAACGAACAATCTTATGTGTTCTGGCGCACATAGGGCGGCGTTCCGCCCGCCGCTCGCGCGTCGCCGGCGGCGCGCCGGCACCGCGTCCCGCAAGGTGGTGGCCCGGGGTTTCCGAGGGGCGGCGATCGATCTCAGCGCTTCGGCTGGTTGAGCCGGGCGATCAGGGCCTCCAGCCGCGGGTCGACCGGGGCCGAGAGGGTGTCGGTGAAGAGCGTGCGCAGATTCTGGCCGAGATGGCGCCGGATGTCGGGGCTGAGCGGCGGCGCGTCGACGGTCCGCTCGGTCTCGGATGGGCGCTCGGGATGCGGCTTCGACATGACCGGGAGATCCTCGCACCTGTGGGCCAGCACGGTTGCAAGGTTTGGTTAAGGAGCCGTCACCGGCGCCGCTGCGGGTCCGCCTCGCCGAGCGGGCCGCGCGCCTCGACACCGAGGCGCTGAAGCCCGTCGCGGACGGCGTCTGCCCGTGCTGCGGCGGGGCGCCCGCGGCGCGCGTCGTGGTCGCCTGGACCCCCGCCGACAAGGTCCGGTACCTGAGCTGCTCGCTCTGCGGCACGTACTGGAACCACGTCCGGATCCGCTGCACCGCCTGCGGCGACGGCGACGGCGTCAGCTATTACGGTCTCGACGAGGTCTCGAAGGACGTCCAGGTCGAGACCTGCACGACCTGCCACAGCTACATCAAGCACCTGCACCAGGACCGGGCGCCAGCCCTCGACCCGGTGGCGGACGACATCGCCTCCTGCGGCCTCGATCTGACGATCGCCGAGGAGGGCTTCCGGCGCGCCGGGCTGAACCTGCTGATCGTGATCTCGCCAGGCTTCCGCATCTCCGTTCCGGGCGGCGGCCCCTGCGCGGTGCTGCGCACGGGCTCGCGCCCTCCCGCGAGACCGGCGCCATCACAGCTCGGGATGAGGGCGCGGGTCGGCGACGCTTGGAGGACCGGACAGATTCATCCCGCCCAGCGAACGTGGCCGATCCCGCCCATTCCGGATGAGGAGCGGCCGCGCGCCGCTCAGCGGTAGCCGTAGCGGCTCTTGGCGGCGGCGAGCAGGTGGAGGGCCTCGCCCGACTTGCCGGCCGAGCATTCCGCGGCGGCCTGGGCGAGGTCGGCGTTGAAGCGGTCGCCCACCGGCTTGTTGAGATTGCCGGTGGCCACGTCGCTGTCGACGATCGCCTTGGTGCGCGCGATCTCCGGACCGCAGCCGCTACCCGTGGGCAGGGCCAGCGGGGCCGGGACGACCGGCGCGGGCTCCATGACGGCGGGCGTGGCGCGCTGCTGGCAGGCGCCCAGCGCCGCGACGGCGAGGGCGGCGAGGCTGAGACGCATCGGAAGACGGGACGCGGGCACGGCGATCATCCTGTTGGGGCGCGGGGGGCTGCGCCGCCGAGGTTCTGAGCCGAGCTTGGCAGTGGGTCAATCGCCCCGGCCACATGCCGTGGGGGTGCGGAACGCGGGGCGGAAGTTCCCGGGACCGCGCGATTACGCCGATGCCAGAGAGGCTTGGAGCGCGAAGCCGGCATCCGGCGCCGGCCGCGCGCTCCGAATCGTGACGGCGCTTACTTGGCCTTGTCGGCGAGCGCCTTCAGGCCGGAATCGTAGATGCCCTGGATCGCGTCGGTGGCGACCGTGTCGGGCGCGCCCTTGGCGTTGAAGGTCCCGGTCCAGGTCACCTTCGAGCCGGAGCCGGCGGGGGCGACCGAGAGCGTCGACTTGTAGTCCGAGACCGGCAGCGGGCTCTCCAGGATCGTGTAGGTGTAGCTCATCACCTTGTCGTCGCGGGAGACCTGCTCCTCCTTGATGGTGCCGCCGCCCTTCAGGCTGAGGGTGCGGACCTTCATGCCGTCCTTGTCCGACAGGACGCACTTCTCGATGGCGGGATGCCAGTCGCCGATGCCGCAGAACTCGCCGATGGTCTGCCAGACCTTGGCCGGCGGCGCCGCGATGTCGGCCGAGCGCGTCACCTCCAGGGCGTAGCCCGGCACAGTGGCCGCGGCGAGCGCTAGGGCGGCAAGGGGAAGGGACCGGCAGAAAGCGAAGGGCATCTCGGGGTGTCTCCGTCCGTCTCAGGTCGCGGCAGGGGCCGCGCAGGCTCTGATGGCCGCGCAGGAGCTAGGCCGGGAGGGTGCGCTCGGCAATGGGCGGGAGCGGCGGCGCATGACTTTCGTGGTCAGACGACGCGGTCGGCGATCGTCTGCGCGTAGGGCACGGAGTCCCGGAACGCGGGGCGCGCCTCCAGCCGGTCGCTGAGCCGGGCGAGGTTCGGATGCCGCGCGCGCCAGTCCAGCTCGGGGAAGCGGACGGAGAGGTAGCCGACGACGGTTCCCGCCGCGACGTCGCCCAGCGTGAACCGGTCGCCGACCGTCCAGTCGCGCTCACCGAGCAGCCGCGCGATCTCGGCCAAGCCGCCCTCGATCTTGCGGCGCTGGCGGGCGAGCCAGGGGGCGCTCCGGCCGGCCTCGTCGCGCTGGCGCTCGAAGAAGGTGAGCACCACCGCGTCGCAGATCCCGTCGCACAGCACCTCGAAGCGGCGCGCGGCGAGGATCCCGTCGGGATCGGGTGGGAGCAGCGGCGGCTCGGGGTGCTTCAGCTCCAGCCATTGCAGGATGTAACTCGACTCGTAGACGCTGCCGCCGTCCGGCAGGAGCAGCACCGGGAGCTTCTCCAGCGGGTTGTGGCGCGGGACCGTCGTGGACGAATCCCACGGCACTTCGGTCACGAGCTCGAACGGCAGGCCCTTCTCGGCCAGCGCGATCCGGACCTTGCGGGCGTAGGGGCTCGGGGTGGCGCTGATCAGCCGGTACGGCGCCCCGGACATGGCCCGGGACATGGCCCGGCCTACCAGCCGTCCACGTCGTCGGTCTCGGCCGGGTAGCCGTAGACCGTCGCCGGGGCGTAGGCCGAGGGGGCGGCGGGGCGATAATAGGCCGGCACCGACCGGCGTCCCATCTGATCGCTGTCCGCCAGCAGGTCGTCCGGCCCGTAGGGGCTGCGGTTCCGGGCGACGCGCGTTCTGCGCTGGCCCCGGTCGGCCATCGGGACATCCGCCCCCTCGATCACCACCCGGGTCCGGCCCATGCCCTGGCTCTTCACGAGGTTGAACAGGGTCGCGGCGTTGCGCACCGACAGGCGCACGCAGCCGTGCGAGGCCGCGCGTCCCAGGCTGCGGACGTGGTTGGTGCCGTGGATGGCGTGGCCCTGGGTCGTGAAGAACATCGCGAAGGGCATGGGCGCGTCGTCCCACTCCTTCGAGAAGTGCGTGCGCTCCATCCGGAACGGGCGGTAGGCGCCGGACGGGGTGTCGTAGCTCGCGACGCCGGTCGAGACCGGCCAGGAATAGCGGGGCTGGCCGTCGACCGAGACCTCCATGCGCTGCGTGGTCTTGTCGACATTGACGAGCACGTCGGCGCTGGCCGTCGCGGGGATGCCCGCGCACAGCAGGAGCCCGGACAGGACGGAGATCAGGCCGATACGCATGAGCGACTCCGACAGGAAGAACAGCGACGGTTTGCCGTCACGCTAAGCCGTCGGCAACACCGAGGTTCCGGTCCGCGGCAACCCTGCGTAGTCACGCTTTGCTGAGCGCCGTCACGGCGCCGTCACGGCGCCGCCGCGGCCATGCCGGAGATCCGGCGGATCGCGGCCTCGGCCTCCCCGGCGATGCGCAGGACCAGGTCGCCGGCTCCCGGCAGATCGTCGATCAGCCCGACGGCCTCGCCGACCGTGACGTTGGCGACGTCGTAGTCGCCCGCCGCGTCGGCATCCTCCACGTCCCGGCGGCGCTCGGCCGAGGCCGCGCGCAGCGCGTCCTCGCGGCCGTGCCAGGTCTCGATGAAGGCGTTGCGCAGGAGCCGCCCGGTATAGGCCGCCGGCCAGGCCCGCTGGCGGGCGATGTCGTAGACCTGCGTGCGGACCGTGTCGTCGCCGGTGGCGGCGAGAACCCGCTGCTTCGCGGCCGGATGGATCAGCGCCTCCCGGGTCGCCCAGAACCGCGTCCCCATCAGGACACCGTCGGCCCCCAGCGCCAGGGCGGCGGCGAGGCCGCGCCCGTCCGCGATGCCGCCCGCCGCGAGGAGCAGCGTCTCGGGGCGCTCCCGCGCGATCAGGTCGGCCGCCGCCGGCACGAACGCCACGGTGCCGCGGGCGGTGAGGCCGTGGCCGCCGGCCTCCGTGCCCTGGGCCACCACCACGGCCGCGCCGACCTCCAGGGCGCGCCGGGCCTGAGCCAGGGTGTGCACCTGGCAGATCAGGGGCACGCCGGCGGCGTGGATCCGGTCCGCGAACGGGGCGGGATCCGCGAAAGAGAGCATCAGGGCCGCGGGCGACCGGGCGAGCGCCGCGTCGAGGAGCGACGGGTCCCGGGCCATGGACCACGTGATGAAGCCGCAGCCGACCCGCTGATTGCCCGCGCGGGCGAATTCCCGGTCGAGCGTCGCGTGGTCGCCGTAGCCGCCGCCGATCAGGCCGAGGCCGCCGGCGGCGCTCACCGCCGCCGCGAGGGCGCCGCCCGAGGCCGGGTCCATGGGCGCCAGCACGATCGGGTGCCGCAGCCCGAAGGCGTCGGTCAGTCTGGTCCTCAACGCCATGGGTCCCCTCCCCGCGGAGCTCTTCTCGGTCGGGCGGTTGCGCGCGCCGCCCGACCGGGCTTAACGCTCGTCGAGATGCGGAAAAAATGATTCCTTCAGAAGGAAGGCATCGGAAAAGCAGATGGCATGAACAGCACCGACCTGATGTTCTTCGCGGCCGTGGCCGAGACCGGCGGCATCGGGCGGGCGGCGGCGCGGCTCAACACCGTCCAGTCCAACGTCACCGGGCGGATCCGCGCCCTGGAGCAGGCCCTGCGCGTGCCGCTCTTCCACCGCGGCAGCCGCGGGGTGACGATGACCCGGGCCGGGGAGCGGCTCCTGCCCTACGCCCTCCAGGTCGGGCAGCTGCTCGCGGAGGCGCGGCACGCCCTGCTGGCCGAGGGCGAGCCCCGCGGGCCGCTGCGGATCGGCGCCATGGAGACGACCGCGGCCCTGCGCCTGCCCGGCCCGCTCGCCGACTTCGCCGCGCGCCACCCGGACGTGGACATCGAGCTGGAGACCGGCCCGACCGAGCTGCTGATCGCCCGGGTCCTCGACCGGAGCCTGGAGGGCGCCTTCGTGGCCGGCCCGGTCACGCAGGCCGACCTCGTCGCGATCCCGGTCCTCACGGAGGAGCTGGTCCTGGTGGCGCACCCGGCCGTCGGCGACCTCGCGGCGCTGCTCGACCGGCTGGCCCGCGCGCGGGACGCGAAAGTGCTCGTGTTCCGGGCCGGCTGCTCGTACCGGAGGCGCCTGGAGCAGTTTCTGGCCCGCCAGGGCCTCGTGCACGTGCGGCGCATGGAGTTCGGTACCCTCGACGGCATCCTGGGCTGCGTGGCGGCTGGCCTGGGCGTGACCCTGGTTCCCCGGGCCGTGGCGGAGCCGGCGCACCGCGCCGGCCGCGTCTCGATCCACCCCGTGCCCGACGGGGACGGCCGCGCCCGGACCCTGCTGGTCCACCGCGCCGACGCGCGGCCGAGCGCGGCCTTCGCGCGGTTCGCCGAGCAGATCCGGACGGCCTTCCCGGATTCGCAGTGCGAGCACCCGGTTCCGGCACGAACCGTGCCCTCGGCAACCGCCGGTTGACAGCGGCCCGAGCCCGGGCGCTTCCTCCCGGCCGCAGACGGTTCGGAGTTCCCATGGCCCTCGACCCCACCCTCGCCGCCGAGATCGAAGCCTCCGTGGCGGCGGGCTTCGCCGACCAGATCGCGCACACGCAGGCGCTCGTCCGGTTCGCCTCCCTGCGCGGGGAGGAGCATGCCTGCCAGGACTACGTGTTCGACCAGTTCCGCGCCCGCGGCTACGCCACCGAGCGCTTCGCCATGGACCGTGCCGCCATCGCGGCCCATCCGGGCGGCTCGAAGATCGACGACGCGCGCCACTCGGACGCGCCGATCGTCGTCTGCCACCACCGGCCGAGCACCGAGACCGGGCGCTCGCTGATCCTGCAGGCCCATGTCGACGTGGTGCCGCCGGGCCCCCTCGACCTCTGGACCCACCGGCCCTTCGACCCGGTGATCCAGGGCGACTGGATGTACGGGCGCGGCGCCGGCGACATGAAAGCCGGCCACGCCGCCAACCTGTTCGCCCTCGATGCCCTGGCCCGCCTGGGCCTCCAGCCGGCTTCCTCCGTGACGGTGCAGTCGGTGGTCGAGGAGGAATCCACCGGCAACGGCGCCCTGATGACTCACCTGCGCGGCTACCGGGCCGACGCCGTGCTGATCCCCGAGCCCGAGGACGAGAAGCTCGTGCGCGCCAATACCGGCGTGCTGTGGTTCACCGTCGAGGTGCGGGGCGTGCCGGTCCATGTCCGCGAGATGGGCGCGGGCGCCAACGCCATCGACGCCACCTACCGGGTGATCGGCGCGCTGCGCGCCGTCGAGGACCGCTGGAACGCCGAGAAGGCCGCGCACCCGCATTTCGAGACCGAGGACCACCCGATCAACCTCAATATCGGCAAGATCGAGGGCGGCGACTGGGCCTCCTCGGTCCCGGCCTGGTGCCGGATCCACTGCCGGGTCGCGCTCTACCCGGGCGTCACCGCCGCGCAGGCCGCCGCCGAGATCGAGGCCGCCGTGGCGTCCTTCTCCCGCACCGACCCGTTCCTCGCCAACAGCCCGCCGCGGGTGGTCTTCAACGGCTTCTTCGCCGAGGGCTACGTGCTGGAAGAGGGCTCGGAGGCCGAGGCGGTGCTCGGCCGCGCCCACGAGCGGGCGATCGGGTCGCCGCTCCAGAGTTTCATGACCGCGGGCTACCTCGATACCCGCGTCCACGCCCTCTACGATAAGGTCCCGGCCCTCTGCTACGGCCCGACCTCCCAGAACATCCACGGCTTCGACGAGCGCGTGAGCCTCGCCTCGGTGAAGCGGATCACGACCACCATGGCGCTGTTCGTGGCCGAGTGGTGCGGGATCGAGCGCAAGGCCGGGTGAGCCGCCGTCCTTGCGAGCGCAGCGAAGCAATCCAGGGTCGCGCCGCCCCGGGTGGCGTCGCTGCGCTCGCGATGACGGCGGTGAGCCCCGTCAGGGGATCAGCCGGTCCGCGCGGAGCTGGGCGAACAGGTCGTAGAACGCGTCGTCCGTCGGCTGGTAGGCCGTGAAGCCGAGGCGGCGGCTCTTGCTCATGTCGGTGACGACCTCGATCGGCCGGCCGAGATCGGCATCCGTGTGCCAGGCCGAGGCCAGCTTCTCGAGGCTCGGCTCGGCGAGGCCGTAGCGCTGCGCGATCTCGGTCCAGGCCGGGCCGTCCTGCGCCATCCGGGGCTCCAGCGGCCGGTGCGTGCCGTCGAACGGCACCGCCTCGATCCCGAACCAGTCGGCGATCCGGCCCCACATCCAGCTCCAGCGGAAGACGTCGCCGTCGACGACGTTGAACGCCTCGTTGGCGGCCTTCGGCTCGGTCGAGGCCCAGAGCAGCTGGCGGGCGAGGAGCCACGCGTCGGTCATGTCGGTGAGGCCGTTCCACTGCGCGGCCGAGCCCGGGAAGATGAAGGGCCGCCCCAGCTCCCGGCACAGGGTGGCGTAGCAGGCGAGCGTCGTGCCCATGTTCATGGCGTTGCCCACCGCCTTGCCGATGATCGTGTGCGGGCGGTGGACGCTCCAGCTGAAGCCGTCGCGCGCCGCGGCCGCGAAGACGGCATCCTCCTGCGCGTAGTAGAAATTCTCGATGTCGAGGCGCCCCTGGTCCTCGCGGAACGGCGTCTGCGGCAGGGTGCCTTTGCCGTAGGCCTCGAACGGGCCGAGATAGTGCTTCAGCCCGGTCACCAGGGCGACGTGGCGGACGCTCCTCTTCGGGCGGAGCGCGTCGAGCAGGTTCTCGACCATCGCCCGGTTGACCCGGATCATCTCCGCCTCGGTCGGGCGCCGCTGCCAGGTCGCCAGGAACACGTGGCTCGGCGCGAGGTCGGCCAGCGCCCGCTCCAGCGCGGCCGGATCCTGCAGGTCGCCCGCCACCGGCGCGACGCCGTCCTGCTGCACCGGGTGACGCGCGAGACCGGCCACCCGCCAGCCTTCCCGGTGGAGCAGCGCCGCGGTGGCGCTGCCGACGATCCCGCTGGCGCCGACGATCAGGGCGGTGTTCGACATGGAAACCCTCGTGCCCGGCCGAAATCCGGGTCCGGGGCAGATGGGCGCAGGTGCTGTCGCGACAACCCCGCTGCGCGGCGGGGGTGCCTGTGCGACGCGCAAGGGTTGTGTGATCGCGTCGCCTTCACCGGCATCGCGAGCGCAGCGAAGCGACCCGGGGCAGCGCGCGGTTTCGAGCCGTGGCGCGACCCTGGATCGCTTCGCTACGCTCGCGAAGACGGGGGCCTCAGGCGACCCGGTCGATCGCGGCGCCGAGGATGTCGACGATCTCGCCGATCTGGCCGCGCTCGATGATCAGCGGCGGCGACAGCGCGATGATGTCGCCGGTCACCCGGGTGAGCAGGCCGCGCTCGAAGCAGTCCACGAACACCTCGTAGGCGCGCTTGCCCACCGCGTCCGGACGCGGCGCCAGCTCGATGCCGGCGACGAGGCCGATGGTGCGGATGTCGATGACGTTCTTGCGCCCGCGCAGGTCGTGGAGCGCCGCCGCCCAGTCGTCGGCGATGTCGGCGACTCGGGTGAGGAGCCCCTCCTCCCGGTAGATGTCCAGCGTCGCGATGCCGGCCGCGCAGGCGATCGGGTGCCCGGAATAGGTGTAGCCGTGGAACAGCTCGATCCCGTCCGGGCCCTGCATCAGCGCGTCGTGGACCGCGCGGCTGGCGAAGACCGCGCCCATCGGGACCGTGCCGTTGGTCAGGCCCTTGGCGCTGGTCACGAGGTCGGGGACGACGCCGAAGAAGTCGGTGGCGAAGGGCGCGCCGAGGCGGCCGAAGCCGGAGATGACCTCGTCGAAGATCAGCAGGATGCCGTGCTTGGTGCAGATCTCGCGCAGGCGCTCCAGGTAGCCCTTCGGCGGGATCAGCACGCCCGTGGAGCCGGCCACCGGCTCGACGATGCAGGCCGCGATGGTCTCGGCCCCGTGGAGCGCCACCAGCCGCTCCAGATCCTCGGCGAGCTCCGCCCCGTGCGCGGGCTGGCCCTTAACGAAGGCGTTGCGGGCCGGGTCGTGGGTGTGGCGCAGGTGGTCGGTGCCGTTGAGCTGCGGGAAGACACGGCGGTTCGACACGATGCCGCCGACCGACAGGCCGCCGAAGCCGACGCCGTGATAGCCGCGCTCGCGGCCGATCAGCCGGGTCCGCGTCCCCTGCCCGATCGCCCGCTGGTAGGCGAGCGCGATCTTGAGGGCGGTGTCGACCGATTCCGAGCCGGAATTGGTGAAGAACACCCGGTCGAGGCGCTTGTCCGGACCGCCCGGGGCGATCTCGGCGAGGCGCTCGGCGAACTCGAAGGCGATCGGGTGGCCCATCTGGAAGGTCGGGGCGAAGTCGAGCGTCGCGAGCTGGCGCTCCACCGCCGCGGCGATGCCCCGGCGGCCATGCCCGGCATTGACGCACCAGAGGCCGGCGGAGCCGTCGAGGACCTTGCGACCGTCGTCGGCGGTATAGTGCATGCCCTCGGCCGACACGAGCAGGCGCGGCGCCGCCTTGAACTGGCGGTTGGCCGTGAACGGCATCCAGAAGGCGTCCATCGCGGGCGTGTTGCGGAGCGGATGGTCGGTCATGGGGCGGTTCTCCGGGGCGGGCGGCGCGGATCGGGCGGCGGGACCAGGGGACACCTTCGCCGATCGGGCAACAAGTCCTTTTCTGGTCGCCGCCAACCCCTTGCAGGATCGGGGCCGCGGGTGGCACCGTTGCGGGATCCGCAACACCTGAAACGGGGCCCGCCGGATGAGCATCGATGTCGGCGCGCGCCTACGCTTCGTCCGGGCCCGCCACGGCCTGTCGCAGCGGACGCTCGCCAAGCGCGCCGGGGTGACGAACTCCGCGATCTCTCTGATCGAGGCGAATCGCGTGAACCCGTCGGTGGGCGCCCTGAAGCGGATCCTCGACGGGGTGCCGATCGGGATGGCCGAGTTCTTCGCCCTGGAGCCGGAGCCGGAGCGCAAGGCGTTCTTCGCCGCCGAGGACCTCACCGAGATCGGCCGCCGGGCCGCCAAGGGGGCGATCTCGTACCGGCAGGTCGGCGACAGCCTGTTCGGGCGCAAGCTCCAGATCCTCAAGGAGCGCTACGAGCCGGGCGCCGATACCGGCCGGGTGCCGCTATCCCACGAGGGCGAGGAGGGCGGGATCGTGCTCTCCGGCCGCCTCGAGGTCACCGTGGACGCCGAGCGCCGGATCCTCGGCCCCGGCGACGCCTACAGCTTCGACAGCCGCCGCCCGCACCGGTTCCGCTGCGTCGGGCCCCATCCCTGCGAGGTGGTGAGCGCCTGCACGCCGCCGAGCTTCTGATCGCCCCGGGCCCATGCCGACCGACAGCGTCGTCCTCCTGCACGGCCTCGGGCGAAAAGCCGCCTCGCTCGCCCGGATACGGTCGGCCCTGACGGCCGAGGGCTACCGGGTGTGCGCGCTCGACTATCCCTCGACCCGCCACGACCTCCCCACCCTGACGGCGACGCTCCGTCCGCAGGTCGCCGCGATCGCCGGCGCGACGGCGGGCGCGCTGCACTTCGTCGGGCACTCGATGGGCGGCATCCTGGCGCGGAGCCTGATCGCGGATGCGCGGCCGGACCGGCTCGGTCGCCTCGTCATGCTCGGGCCGCCCAACCGCGGCAGCGAGATCGCGGACCGGCTGCGCCACGTCGGGCTCTACCGCCGCCTGCTCGGGCCGGCCGCGCTGTCGCTCGGGACCGCGACGGTGCCGGCCTGGCCCGATCCCGACTACCCAATCGGCGTCATCGCCGGCACGCGCAGCGTCGATCCGGTCGGCTGGCTGATGCTGCCTCGGCCCAATGACGGGCGGGTGAGCGTCGCCCGCACCAGGATCCCGGGCCTGCGGGGGCATCTGGTGCTGCCCGTCAGCCACGCCCTGATGATGAACCATCCGATCGTGATCGCGCAGACGGCGCGGTTCCTTGCGACGGGGACCTTCGCCGCGTAACCCTGAATTCAAAATACCGACTGCGCATGCGAGGATCGATGGCCGTCACCACAGCCGCCCCGGCCGCCGGGCCCGGACAGAACCAGTCCGCCCGCGCGGCGCTCGCGGCCTTCGTGGGCACCACCATCGAGTGGTACGACTTCTTCATCTACGGCACCGCGGCGGCCCTGGTGTTCGGGCCGCTCTTCTTCACGGCGGAATCGCCCTACATCGCCACGCTCTCGGCCTTCGGCACCTTCGCGGTCGGCTTCCTGGCCCGGCCGCTCGGCGGCCTGATCTTCGGGCATCTCGGCGACCGGTTCGGGCGCAAGCGCGCCCTGGTGGCGACGCTCGTGATGATGGGCATCGCCACCTCGTGCATCGGGCTGCTGCCGACCTACGCCTCCGTCGGCCTGTGGGCGCCGGTGATGCTGGTGGTCCTGCGGCTCATCCAGGGGCTCGCGGTCGGCGGCGAGTGGGGCGGGGCCGTGCTGATGGCCGCCGAGCACGCGCCGGCCGGGCGCAACACCTTCTTCGCCTCCTTCGCGCAGCTCGGCAGCCCGGCCGGGCAGATCCTGTCGCTGCTGGCCTTCCGGCTCGCGGGCCTCCTCGACAAGGAGAGCTTCCTGACCTGGGGCTGGCGGGTGCCGTTCCTCGTCAGCATCCTCCTGCTCGGCGTCGGGCTCGCCATCCGCCTCGGCGTCGCGGAATCGCCGGCCTTCGAGAAGGCCCGCGCCGCGGGCGGTCCCCCGGCGGCGCCCGTGCGCGAGGTCCTGACGACCAGCCTGAAGCCGGTGCTGCTGGCGGCGGGCGCCAACACCTTCGCGATCGCCTCGGTCTACCTGTTCAACACCTTCATGATCGCCTTCACCACGCAGTATCTCGGCATCGAGCGCGCGACGATCCTCGACGCCCTGCTGATCGGCGCCGTGGTGCAACTGGTGATGACGCCGGTGGGCGCCCGGATCGCGGAGGCCATCCGCAACGAGCGGTTGTTCCTGCAGGGGACGCTGATCTGGGCGATGCTGGCCCCCTACCCGCTGTTCTGGCTGGTCGAGACCAAGTCGGTGCCGCTGATCGTGCTGGGCCTCGCCCTCAACGTGATCGGCACCGGGACCTTCTACGCGGTGATCGCCGGCTACCTCGCGGGCGCCTTCCCGACGCGGGTGCGCTACACGGCGATCTCCATCGCCTACCAGTTCTGCGGCGCGCTCGCCGGCGGCCTGACGCCGATCGTCGGCACCGTGCTGGCCGAGCGCTTCCAGGGCCATTGGTGGCCGATCGCGGTGTTCGGCTCGGCGCTGGCCGGCGTGTCGTTCCTCTGCGTCACGGCGATCGGCGGCTACCGGGCGCGGCAGCGGGGCTTCCTGGACGGGTGAGGGCAACCTGGTCGAAAGCGCCGGATCCGGGTAACCCCGGATTCAGGGCGGCAGTCTAGGATCCCGCCATGGATTCGATCGCCGCAGCCGCCGTCCAGATGCTGGGTTCGTCCCAGAACCAGCAGATCGGCATCGCCGTCGCCAAGCAGCAGCTCTCGGCCGACAAGGCGGTCGCCGGGCTGGTGGCGGACAGCGCGGCCCAGGCGGCGAGCGCCGGCCCGCCCGCCCCTCTCGGACAGGGGCTGAGCGTCGACCTGCGGGTCTGACGGGGCGCTTCGCGCGCCCCGCCCGGTCCAACCCTACCCGAAGCCGTAGAGCCGCCGCGGGTTGTCGACGAACACCATCCGGCGCCGGTCCGCGTCCGGCACCCAGTCGGCCATCAGGTCGAGGAGGTCCCGCGTCCGCGGCGGCCCGTCCCAGGCGGCCACGTGCGGCCAGTCCGAGCCCCAGAGGCAGCGTTCCGGCGCGGCGTCGTTGAGCGCCCGCGCGAAGGGGATCGTGTCCGCGTAGGGCGGACCGGTGACGGAATCCCGGAAGGCCCCCGAGAGCTTCACCCAGTTGCCGTCGGCGACGAGGCCGAGGAGCGCCTCGAAGCCCGGGTGGTCCAGGCCGGCCGAGGTCGGCATGTGGCCCATATGGTCGAAGACCAGCGGCACCGGCAGCCGCGCCAGGCGGCCGGCGATCGGCGGCAGCTCGCGGGCATCGAGCAGGAACTGGAGGTGCCAGCCCATCTCCCGGGCGAGCGCCCCGTAGGACTCGACCGCGTCGAGCCCGACCCCGCCGCCGAACAGGACGTTGAGGCGAAGGCCGACGATTCCGGCCTCCTTCAGCGCGGCGAGCTCGGCGTCGGGCAGGCCGAGCGGGATCACCGCGACGCCGCGCAGGCGCTGCCGGTGGGCGCGCAGGGTCTCGACCATCAGCCGGTTGTCGGTGCCGTGCACGCTGACCTGGATCAGCACGCCGTTGGCCATGCCGGTCCCGTCGAGCATCGCGAGGTACCGCTCGGCCGGCGCCGCCGGGGGCGTGTAGCTCCGGTCCGCCACCAGCGGGTAGTCCGGCGGCAGCCCGATGACGTGGGCGTGCGTGTCGACCGCGCCGTCCGGCACGGCGTAGCGGGTCGGGCCTTCCGGATGCGGGTCCGGGGCGGGGCAGTCTCGGATCTCGGGCATGATCAGCTATCCGCGTGCAGGACCTTGCCGCGCGTCTCGGGCAGCGCGAAGGCCGCCAGGAAGAAGATCCCGTAGGCCACGGCCGCGAAGATCGCGATGGCGGAGGCGAGGCCGGCGCGCTCCGCGAGGTAGCCGACCAGGGCCGGGAACAGCGCGCCGATGCCGCGGCCGAAATTGTAGCAGAAGCCCTGCCCCGAGCCGCGCAGCCGCGTCGGGTACAGCTCGGTCAGGAAGGCGCCCATGCCGGAGAAGTAGCCGGAGGCGAAGAAGCCCAGCGGGAAGCCCAGCACCCAGAGCACGCCGTTCGAGAGCGGGATCTGCGTGTAGGCGACGATCACCGCGATGGCGCCCAGCGAGAAGATCAGGAACAGCGGCCGCCGGCCGAGCCGGTCGGCGAGCCACGCGCCCACGAGGTAGCCGGTGAACGAGCCGACGATCAGCGCCGCTAGGTAGCCGGTGGAGGAGACGATCGACAGGTGACGCTCGGTCGTCAGGAAGCGCGGCACCCAGGTGGTGATCGCGTAGTAGCCGCCCTGGCAGCCCGCCGCCGCCAGGGAGGCGAGCAGCGTCGTCCTGAGGATCGGGCCGGAGAAGATCTCCCAGATCTGCGGCCGGTCGCCCGCGGCGGCGGCCCGGGCACGGGATTCGGCGGCGACCTCCGGCTCCTTCACGTAGCGGCGCAGGTAGAAGACCAGCAGCGCCGGCAACGCGCCCACCGCGAACATCCAGCGCCACGCGGTCTCGGGCGGGAGGATCGAGAACAGCACCGCCTGCGACAGGACCGCGAGGCCCCAGCCGATCGCCCAGCCGGACTGGACCGAGCCGACCGCCCGGCCGCGATACTCCGCCCGGATCGTCTCGCCGATCAGCACCGCGCCGGCCGCCCACTCGCCGCCGAAGCCGAGGCCCAGGATCGCCCGGGCGACGAGGAGCTGCTCGAAGTTCTGCACGAAGGCGCAGAGCAGCGAGAACAGCGAGAACCACAGGATCGTGATCTGCAGGGTCAGCACCCGGCCGATCCGGTCCGCGACGAAGCCCGCGAGCCAGCCGCCGAGCGCCGAGGCCAGCAGCGTCACCGTGGCGGCGAGCCCGGCCGTGCCGGCATCGACGTGCCAGAGGGCCATGATCGTCCCGATCACCAGCGGGTAGATCATGAAGTCCATGCCGTCGAGGCACCAGCCGGCGGCGCACGCCCAGAAGGTGTGCCGCTCCGGCGGCGTCATCGATCGGTAGAAGGCGGTGAGGCTGGCGTCGCGGATCTCGACCGCGTCCACGCCCGTCCCGCCCTGCCCGGTTGCTGAACTCATCACCGCCTCCCGCCGCCCGATACCAGTATCAGCGTCCCGGTCAGAGCTGTCCAACGATGCGGCGGGTCACGCAAGGAACAGGAAAGGAAAAGGCCGCCCGGAGGCGGCCTGTCCCGTTCTTTTCGCGGTCGGGCGAGGCTCAGTAGCAGCGCTCGACCAGTACCCGGCGGTAGCCGTAGGGAGTCCAGCGCACGCGCGGGACCGTGTAGCAGCCGCCGCCGTAGCCGTAATCGTAGGCCGCCGGGGCGTAGTAGCCGCCGTAGCCGTAGCCCGGGTATCCGTACCCGTAGCCGCCGTAGAGGCTCCCGGCCGCGAGGCCGAGCCCGACGCCGAGGCCCAGGCCGCCGAGCCCGTAGCCGTAACCGCCGCGATAGCCGTAGCCGCCGCGCCAGCCGTAGCCCCGGCCGTAGAAGCCGCGGCCGTAGCCGAAGCCGCCGGGACGGAAGCCGGCGCCGCGGAAGCCGCCGCCGAAGCCGCCGTTGCGGAACCCGCCGAACCCGCCGCCCCGGAAGCCGCCGCCGAAGCCGCCGCCGTGGAAGCCGCCGCCGCCGAAGCCGCGCGCGTCCGCGCTGGCCGGCGCCAAGGCCAGAGCACCCGCCGCCAGCAGGGCCGAGCCGAGCACTGCACCCTTCATCACGTCATCTCCGTGGAAACACGCCCTCTGCGGCTAAGAACGCCCGAACCGGCAAAACGGTCCAGCCCGGCCCGCGGCGCGCGGCCGCGCGCCGCGCCCGGACAAACCCGGACGTGTCCGGGCGCGCCGTCCGCGGCTCGGACACGAAATTCGCCGCTTTCCAGAGCGAAGGGCGCGCGGATCGAGCTTCGCCGTCCCCGACTCGCCGTCCCCGAGCTGCCTGGAACGAATGATGATGCTGCGCCCGGCTCACGCCCTGTTGATCATGCTGCTCGCCCTCGCGGCCCCGGCCCGGGCGGCAGGCCCGGCCGCGGTCGAGCCCTGCCGCGCGGTCGAGGCGCAGGGTGAGTCCTTCACGGTCTGCACCATCGATCTCCGGCGGCAGCGGCTGCGGCTGTTCTGGCTCCAGGACGACGGCAAGCCCTACGGCGCCCTCGGCACCCTCGCCGAGAAGCAGGGCGGCCGCCTCGCCTTCGCGATGAATGCCGGCATGTACGACAAGGATCAGGCGCCGGTCGGCCTCTACGTGGAGGACGGGCGCGAGCTGAAGCGCGTCTCCACGGCGGACGGGCCCGGCAACTTCCACCTCAAGCCCAACGGGATCTTCTGGGTGAAGGGCGAGCGCGCCGGGGTGACCGACACCGCCCGCTACCTGCGCGCCAAGCTCCGCCCGGACTTCGCGACACAGTCCGGGCCGATGCTGGTGATCGACGGCCAGATCCACCCCAAGATCGCCGCCGACGGGCCGAGCCAGAAGATCCGCAACGGCGTCGGCGTGCCCGGCGACGGGCCCGTGGCGATCTTCGCGATCTCCGAGCGCCCGGTGACCTTCGGGGCCTTCGCGCGGCTGTTCCGCGACGATCTCGGCTGCCGCAACGCCCTGTTCCTCGACGGCTCGGTCTCCAGCCTCTACGCGCCGAATCTCGGACGCTCGGACATCAGCCGGCCGCTCGGGCCCCTGGTCGGGGCGCTGCCGCGCTGAAGGGTGGTTCCAGGCTTCCATGACGGCGACGGGGGGGGCTAGGGCCGCGTCCGATCGCGTTGCAGCGGTCTGGACGGACGGCGTCTCCGGTCTCGGCGGCCGCGCCAGGCCCCCTCTCCCGCGCGGGAGAGGGTTGGGGCGAGAAGAATCAGGATCAGGCGCGCCCTCGGATCTCCGACACGGCACGCCTCGTCCGGACAAACCTGATCCCTCACCCTGTCCCTCTCCCACACGGGAGAGGGGACCCGCGCCTCGTGCGGCACGGGCTCGGCGGGCGCCTCTGTCCCGACCCGATCGAGAACGGCTCCAGCCCGCGGCGCCAAGGAACGACGGTGCGGTCCGCCGCCAGCCGTTCCAGGCGCGGCGGCCGTCGTCAGCGCTGCCCGAAGGCCGTGTCCTTGAACAGGTCCTTGTACTCCCGCGGCTGCGAGCGCCAGTACTGCTTGGGTGCCCGCACCCGCGCGCCGAGCTCGGCCGCCGCGTGCCAGGGCCAGCGCGGATCGTACAGCATGGCGCGGGCGAGCGAGATCGCGTCCGCCCGGCCCTCCTGCAGGATCGTCTCCGCCTGGGCTGCCTCGGTGATCAGCCCCACCGCGATGGTGGTGAGACCGGTCTCCGCCTTGATCCGCTCGGCGTAGGGCACTTGGTAGCCCGGTCCGAGCTTGATCGCCTGCTTCGGCGAGACGCCGCCCGTGGAGACGTGGAGCGCCGGCGAGCCCGCCCGCTTCAGGGCCTGGGCCAGCTCGATGGTCTCGTCGAGGTCCCAGCCGTCCTCGACCCAGTCGGTGGCGGAGACCCGCAGCCAGACCGGGCTGCCGGCGGGCACGACATCCCGCACCGCGTCGTAGACCTCGAGGGGGAAGCGCATGCGGTTCGCGAGGCTGCCGCCGTACGCGTCCGTGCGCTTGTTGGCGATCGGCGACAGGAACTGGTGCAGCAGGTAGCCGTGGGCGCCGTGGAGCTCCACCGCCTCGATGCCGAGGCGCACGGCCCGCTTGGCGGTGGCCACGAACGCGTCGCGGACCCGCTTCAGGTCGGCATCGTCGAGGGCGTGGGGCGGGACCTCGCCCTCCCCGTGGGCGACCGCCGAGGGCGCCTCGGTGCGCCAGCCGTAGGCGTGCTCCGGCGGGATCTGCTGGCCGCCGGCCCAGGGCGCCTCGCTCGAGGCCTTGCGGCCGGCATGGGCGATCTGGATGCAGACCGGGATCGGCGCGTACTCGCGCACGGCGTCGAGCACCCGGCCCAGCGCCCGCTCGCAGCCGTCGTTGTAGAGGCCGAGATCCCAGGCGGTGATCCGCGCCTCGGGCGAGACCGCGGTGGCCTCCAGGGTCAGCAGGCCCGCCCCCGACATGGCGAGCTGACCGAGATGCATCATGTGCCAGTCGGTCGCCTCGCCGTCCCGCGCCGAGTACTGGCACATCGGGGCGATCAGGATGCGGTTCTCGAGCGTGAGCGCGTCGAGCGTCAGCGGTTCGAACAGGCGAGCGGTCATCGGCAACTCCTGGTGGAAGAACCACTCTGGCCCAGGACGGGCGCCGCGGCCAGTGCGGTGCGGCAGAGCACCCCTGCGGGCGTGCGTTGCGGAACTTGCGGATGTGGCCGGCCGTTTCTCGGCCTGTCGCCGCATCGCGGCATTCGACGCGAACCGCCTGAGGGGGCGAGATCGCCCGAGGTCCAGATGATGCTCACCAAACTCGCCGCCCCGCTCGTTCTCGCCGCCGGCTGCGCCGCTCTCGCCGCCTCGGCGCAGGCGCAGCCCGCCGCCTTCGGCGGACCCAAGATGCTGATCCACGGCAATTACTGCGGGCCGGGCAACAACGCGCCCCTCCCGCCGATCGACGCCCTCGACGCGGCCTGCGCGCGCCACGACGCCTGCACGCCGCAGGGGGGCCTGCCCTCGCAGGCCTGCAACCTCCGCCTCCAGCAGGAGGCTACGCTGATCTCGCGCGATCCGCGCCAGCCGGAGGAGGTCCGGTCCATGGCCGGCCTCGTGGCGGCCACCGCGACCCTGATCCCGTCCGAGCCGAGCGCGCGGCGCGTGCCGGCCTCTGTCGTCGCCGGACCCGCCTCGGGCGGCTACGCGCCCGCCGTGTCGCAGCCGACGCCGACGGTCGATGTCGACAGCGACGACGACGGACCCGACGCCGACTGAGGCGGATCGGGACGTCCCCCGCTCGATCGGCGCGGTCCCGCGGTCTCCTCACTGGGCCGCGCCGATGCCCCGTCCCTTCAGGCTGTCGCCGATCTCGTCGAGGGCGGCCGCGTCGTCGATCGTCGCCGGCATCGTCCAGGGCTCGTGATCGGCGATGCGCTTCATAGTGGCCCGCAGGATCTTGCCCGACCGGGTCTTGGGCAGCCGCGGCACGGTCAGGGCCAGCTTGAAGGCCGCCACTGGGCCGATCTCGTCGCGCACCTTGGCGACGAGCTCTCGCTCGATCGCCTCGGTCGGCCGGTCGACGCCGGCCTTGAGCACCACGAAGCCGCAGGGCACCTCCCCCTTCAGCGCGTCGCGGATGCCGATGACCGCGCATTCCGCGACGTCCGGGTGGCTCGCCAGCACCGCCTCCATGCCGCCGGTGGACAGGCGGTGCCCCGCGACGTTGATGATGTCGTCGGTCCGCCCCAGGACCGTGATGTAGCCGTCCGCGTCGATCACGCCGGCATCCGAGGTGTCGTAGTAGCCCGGGAAGGTGGCGAGGTAGCTCGACCGCATGCGCTCGTCGGAGCCCCAGAGGGTCGGCAGGCAGCCGGGCGGCAAGGGCAGGCGGATCGCGATGGTGCCCATGGTCCCCGGCGGTACCGGCTTGCCGCCCTCGTCCAGCACCTCGACCCGGTAGCCCGGCATCGGCACGCAGGTGCTGCCGTGCTTCACCGGCAGGAGGCCGAGGCCCATCGGGTTGCCGGCGATCGGCCAGCCGGTCTCGGTCTGCCACCAGTGGTCGATCACCGGCCGGCCGAGCACGCGCTCGGCCCAGGCGACCGAGTCGGGATCGGCGCGCTCGCCCGCGAGGAACAGGGTGCGGAAGGCCGAGAGGTCGTGATCGGCGATCCGGGCGCCGGCGGAATCCTCCTTCTTGATCGCCCGCAGGGCCGTCGGCGCCGTGAACAGGCACACGACCCCGTACTCGGCGACGACCCGCCAGAAGGCGCCGGCATCGGGCGTGCCCACCGGCTTGCCCTCGTACAGGACCGTGGTGCAGCCGTGCAGCAGCGGCGCGTAGACGATGTAGGAATGGCCGACGACCCAGCCGATGTCGGAGGCGCAGAAATAGGTCTCGCCGGGCTGGACGCCGTAGAGGTTCGGCATCGACCAGGCCAGGGCGACGAGGTAGCCGCCGGTGTCGCGGACCACGCCCTTCGGCTTCCCGGTCGTGCCGGAGGTGTAGAGGATGTAGAGCGGGTCGGTGGCGGCGACCGGCACGCAGGCCGCGCTCCGGCCCGCCGCCCGAGCCGCCGCGACCGCCTCGGCCCAGTCGCGGTCCCGTCCCGCGACCAGGGTCGCGGGCCCTTGCGGGCGCTGGAGGATCAGGCAGGCCTCCGGCTTGTGCCGCGAGGCCGCGATCGCCGCGTCGAGGAGCGGCTTGTAGGCGACCACCCGGTTCGGCTCGATCCCGCAGGAGGCGGCGAGCACCACCTTCGGCGCCGCGTCCTCGATCCGCACCGCCAGCTCGTTGGCCGCGAACCCGCCGAACACCACCGAGTGGACCGCGCCGAGCCGCGCGCAGGCCAGCATGCCGAACAGCGCCTCCGGCACCATCGGCATGTACAGGATCACGCGGTCGCCCTTGCCGACGCCGAGGTCGGCGAGCGCGGCGGCCAGCACCGCCACCTCGTCGCGCAGCGCCCGGTAGGTGATGCTGCGCTTGGTCCCGGTGACGGGCGAATCGTAGCGGATCGCCACCTGGTCCGCCCGGGCCCCGTCGGCGTGGCGGTCCACCGCGTTGTGGCAGGCGTTCAGGGTGCCGTCCGGGAACCAGCGGCCGTAGGGCCCCGAGTCCGGCGCGAAGGCCCGCTCCGGCGCGCGCGCCCAGTCGAGCGCCCGGGCCGCGTCGAGCCAGAACGCCTCCGGATCGCGGCGGGCCGATTCGTAGATCTCCGGGTAGCGGCCCGGCAGGCTGGCTCTCGTCATCGGTTCGGCGTTTCCTCGCGGGCCGCTCTCCGGCGGCCGGCCCAGATTAGCCCATTCTCGCGCGGGGGCGAGATGGGCCGCGCGCATCACGGCCGGGCCGCGGAGGCGGCGCGGCGGACGCCGCACGAAAACCGCCGCACCGGGGCTCCCGATGCGGCGGCTGTCATCTCAGAGGTGCGCTATGCCCGAACGGGGTCGGGTCTCAGTCCCAAGCGTCTGTTCCAAGCGTCTGTGCCAGGCGTCAGTGCCCAAGGGGCAGTGCCCAGGGTCAGTGCAACGTGTCGTTGCCCGCCTGGAGCCTGTTGATCTCGTCCTTGAGGAGGAGTTTCCGTCGCTTCAGCTCGGCGATGTGGAGGTCGTTCGCCGAAGGTCTGTGGATCGCTTCCTGAATCTCGCGCTCGAGGGCTTCGTGCTTCCGGGCGAGTTGGTTCAGATGCGTCTGCAGCGACATGAGTCGAATCTCCTGTCATCGTTTCGACACACCGAGATTGGCACAGGACGTCGGACCTGTCGAAGCGTTTTCTGCTGCTAAGTCTGATGATTGCTTACCGCGCCGCCTTGTCCGGCGCCGGAGCGTGACGCATGCTCTCGGGCAACGAACGGTCTTCGGGTTCTCAGGTGACGATGGCGGACGAGGCGGGTGACGGTGCGCAGTCGGACCTCCTGGGCGAGCTGGCGCGGCTGCGCGAGGAGCACCGGGATCTCGACAGCGCCATCGAGGCGCTGGAGCGCAGCGTCGCCGGGGACCAGCTCCAGATCCAGCGCCTGAAGAAGCGCAAGCTCACGCTGCGCGACCGCATCTATCACATCGAGGACGCGCTCACGCCGGACATCATCGCCTGATGCCGGTGGACGCCCGCGGGCGCCGCCTTGCCGCCGGCCCGCGCCGCCTGTAAGCGCCCTCTTTTGCCGGGATCAACGCGGGATCAACGATGGTGTCGCCTCCGGTCGCGATCATCATGGGCAGCCAGTCCGACTGGGCGACCATGCGGCACGCCGCCGAGACGCTCGACGCGCTCGGCGTGCCGTACGACGCGCGCATCGTGTCGGCCCACCGCACGCCGGACCGGCTCGTGGCCTTCGCCAAGGGCGCGGTCGCGGCCGGTCTCAAGGTCGTGATCGCCGGCGCGGGCGGCGCCGCGCACCTGCCCGGCATGGCGGCCGCGATGACGCGTCTGCCGGTCTTCGGCGTGCCGGTGGAGTCGAAGGCCCTGTCCGGCCAGGACAGCCTGCTCTCCATCGTGCAGATGCCGGCCGGCATCCCGGTGGGGACCCTGGCGATCGGGCGGGCCGGGGCCGTCAACGCGGCCCTGCTCGCCGCCGCCGTCCTGGCGCTGACCGACCCGGGCCTGGCGGAGCGCCTGGAGGCGTGGCGCGCGGCTCAGACCGCCTCGGTGGCCGAACGGCCGGTGACGGAACAGAACGCGTGACGGACAAGATCCTCGGCCCGGGCTCCATCCTCGGCATCGTCGGCGGGGGCCAGCTCGGGCGCATGATCGCGCTCGCGGCGGCCGATTACGGTCTCAAGGCGCATGTCTACGCGCCCGACGCGGACAGCCCCGCCTTCGACGTGGCCGCCCGCACCACCTGCGCGGCCTACGACGACGCCGCGGCGCTGGCGGAGTTCGCCCGCAGCGTCGACGTCGTGACCTACGAGTTCGAGAACATCCCGCACGCCACTGCCGACATCCTGGCCCGGCACGCCGCCCTGCACCCGAACGCGCACGCGCTCTCGACCACGCAGGACCGCCTCTCCGAGAAGGAGTTCATCAACGGGCTGGGCATCCCCACGGCGCCGTTCCGGGCGGTGGACACGCCCGACGACCTCGACCGGGCGATCGAGGTGATCGGCCTGCCGGCCGTGCTGAAGACCCGCCGCTTCGGCTACGACGGCAAGGGCCAGCGCATGCTCCGCGAGCGGGCCGAGGGCGACCGCAACGCCCTGTTCGCCGAGTTCGGCGGCGCGCCGCTGATCCTGGAGGGCTTCGTGCCGTTCGAGCGCGAGGTCTCGGTGGTGGCCGCGCGCGGGCGCGACGGCAGCTTCGCGGCCTACGACCTCTGCGAGAACGAGCACCGCGACCACATCCTCGCGCTGACCCGGGTGCCGGCGCCCGGCGTCTCCGCCGAGACCGGCCGCGCCGCCCTGGAGATCGCCCGGCGGATCGCCGACGCGCTCGACTATGTCGGCGTGCTCGCCGTCGAGATGTTCCTCGTCCGCGAGGACGGGGCGGAGCGGCTCGTGGTCAACGAGATCGCGCCCCGGGTGCACAATTCCGGCCACTGGACCAGCGAGGGCGCGCTGACCTCGCAATTCGCCCAGCACGTCCGGGCGGTCTGCGGCTGGCCCCTCGGCGCCCCGGACCGGGTCGGCGGCCTCCCCGTGGAGATGCGCAACCTGATCGGCGCCCAGGCCGACGAGTGGCACGCCCTGCTGGCCGAGCCCGGCGCCCACCTGCACCTCTACGGCAAGGGCGAGGCCCGGCCCGGCCGGAAGATGGGTCACGTCACCCGTCTCGGGCCCGCCCCGGCCGGTTCCTGAGGCTTCCAAGGCACACCGGCGCCGCCGCGTGACCGCCTGAGCGCCGTCCGCGGCCCCGCGGGCCGGTCGAGCCATACCTTCGCCACATCCCGCCGCTTCCACGACACCGTGGTCGGTTCCGAATGCTGTCGATCGAGTCCGCCCGCGCCGCCTCGGTCCCGCCGGGACCGGTGGGGAGCCGGGTCACGACGCGGCGCTTCTTAAGCCGGCCTTCACCGTGATGCGCGACGGTGCCCGAACTCGGGTGTGCCCGGCGCAGGGCGCGGGCTCTTGGACTGTGAGGGGCGGGGCGGGCACGCGCGGAGCGGGCAACGCCTCGGGGAGAGTGGGGCGATGAACGTACGCAACCGGCTGGGACGGAAGACGGCACTGATCGGCGCGGCCTTGGTCTCGGCTGCCGGCCTCGCGGGCTGCGAGACCGTCGGCAGCGCGGCCGGCCCGCGGCAATACGCGGTCCTGGAGAAGGACACGACCGGCGCCACGAATGTCAACATCGCCTCCCTGACCGAGGTGGTGCAGCGCAATCCGAACGACGCGGCGGCCTACAACACCCGCGGCGCCGCCTACGCCCGCGCCGGCCAGTTCAACGACGCCATCGGCGACTTCACCAAGGCGATCCAGCTCGATCCGAACTCCGCCTCCGCCTACAACAACCGCGCCCTGGCGAACCGCCAGATCGGCCGCGACGGCCCGGCGCTGCAGGACTTCACCAAGGCGATCGGGATCGATCCGAATTACGGGCCGGCCTATATCGGCCGCGCCAATGTCGAGCGCGCGCAGGGCAACCTCGACCAGGCGTTGAGCGACCTCAACGTCGCGATCCGCCTGAGCCCCGAATCCGCGCAGGCCTACCACGCCCGCGGCCTCGTGCGGCAGAAGCAGGGCCAGGACGCCCAGGCGATCGCCGATTTCGACGCCGCCATCGACCGCGACCCGTTCGTGGCCGCGCCCTACGCGGCCCGCGGCCAGAGCCTGATCGCGACCAACCAGTACGCGAAGGCGATCGAAGACTACAACGCCGCGCTCAACGTGAACGCCAAGGACGCCACGTCCTGGGCCTATCGGGGCCTCGCCTACGAGAAGCAGGGCCAGCGCAAGGAGGCGATGGAGAACTACCAGCGCGCCTCGACCATCGACCCCAACAACACCGTCGCGCGGGCCGGCCTCGGCCGCGTGCAGGGCGGGGTCGGGTCGCTGTTCAACTGATCGCCCCGTCGTCGCGAGCGGAGCGCGACGATCCAGGGCGGCGCGACGTTCTCGAGCGTGGCGCCACCGGATCGCTGCGCTCCGCTCGCAAAGACAATCACGGCGCCTGAGTCGAACTACGCCGCCAGCAGCCCGTTCTCGTCCTGCGTGATCCGGCGCAGGTGGTGGGCGGTGTCGCCGAGCTGGTACTCGATCATGGCGAGCCGCTTGAAGTGGTGGGCGCCGATATACTCGAGCGTCATGCCGATGCCGCCGTGGAGCTGCACCGCCTCCTGGCCGACGTAGCGGCAGGCCTTGTTGATCTGCACCTTCACGGCCGAGAGGGCCGCGGCCCGGGCCCGTGCATCCGGCATGTCCACCATCATGGCGGCGTAGAGCGCCATCGAGCGCGCCTGCTCCAGCTGGATCAGCATGTCCACGGCCCGGTGCTGCAGTGCCTGGAACGAGCCGACGCTGACGCCGAACTGCTTGCGGGTCTTGAGGTACTCCACCGTCAGCTTGTGGAGCGCGTCCATGGAGCCGACCGCCTCGGCGGCGAGCGCCGCGATGCCGTGCTCCACCACCCGCTCCAGGAGCGGCAGGCCGTCCTCCGGATCGCCGAGCGCCGCGTCGGCGGGGAGCTGCACCTCCGAGAAGGACACCTCCGCGGCCCGGCCGCCATCCTGCGTCGGGTAGGCCTCGATGGCGACGCCCGCGGCGTCGGCCGGGACGAGGAACAGGCCGATCCCGCGGGGATCGCGCCGCTCGCCCGAGACGCGGGCCGAGACCACCATCAGGCCGGCCGCGTCGGCGTTGGGCACGACGCTCTTCGCTCCGCTCAGCAGGAACCCGTCGCCGCTGCGCCGGGCCGTGGTGGCCACGTCGGCGAGATCGTAGCGGGACTGGCGCTCGGTGTGGGCGAGCGTCAGGCGCAGGTCGCCGGCGACGAGGCCGGGGACGAGGCGCTCCTTCTGCGCGGCGCTGCCGCCGAGGCGCAGGGCCGTTGAGCCGAGCACCAGGCTCGCGAGCAGGGGTTCGACCACGAGGTTGCGGCCGACCGCCTCCATGACCAGCATGGTCTCCACCGGGCCGCCGCCGAGGCCGCCCTCCTCCTCGGAGAAGGGCAGGCCGGCGACGCCGAGTTCCGCGAAGGCCGTCCAGCCCACCGCGGGGAAGCCGAGCGGCGCCTTCAGCCGCGCCTGCCGGCTCTCCAGGGACGGGTAGAGGTCGGCGGCCAGCCGCTCGACGCTGTCGCGCAGGAGCGACTGGTCCTCGTTCAGGTCGAAATCCATGGTGTCCCCTCGCGGATATTTCAGTCGGGGCCTTCGGCACCGGCCCGTCCAACCCACCCCCTCATCCTGAGGCGCAGGAGCGAGCGAAGGCCTCGGCGGAGGCCTCCAGAGGTCGCCGTGATCCCTGGAGCCCTCCTTCGAGGCTGCTGCGCAGCACCTCAGGATGAGGGCGTGGGTGGGAGGGCGCGACGATTCACAGACCCAGAATGCCCTTGGCGATGACGTTGTGCTGGATCTCGTTCGAGCCGCCGTAGATCGAGACCTTGCGGTTGTTGAAGTAGCTCGGCGCGGCGGCGTCGACCCAGTCGAAGCCCCCGGGCAGGTTGTTGGCCCCGGCCCCGCGGACGGGCGCCGCGAGGGCGAAGGGCCCGGCGAGCTCCACCAGCAGCTCGGTCGCCGCCTGCTGGAGCTGCGAGCCGCGGATCTTGAGGAGCGAGGAGGCCGGGTCCGGCTCCACCGAATCCGCCCTTCCCTGCTTGGCCGCGACCCGCATCTGGGTGATCTCCAGGGCCTTCAGCTCGACCTCGACCTCCGCGACGCGGCCGCGGAAGGCGGGATCGTCCCACATCGTGCCCGACCCGGCCGGCATCTCGCGGGCCAGCCGCTTGATCCGGGCGATCCGCTCCTTGGTCAGGCCGATCCGCGCGATGCCGGTGCGCTCGTTGGCGAGCAGGAATTTCGCGTAGTCCCAGCCCCGGTTCTCCTCGCCCACGAGGTTCTCGACGGGCACGCGCACGGCGTCGAAGAAGACCTCGTTGACCTCGTGCCGGCCCTCCAGAGTCAGGATCGGCCGCACGGTGATCCCGGGCGTCTTCATGTCGATGAGGAGGAAGGAGATGCCCCGCTGCTTCTTGGCCTCGAAGTCGGTGCGGACGAGGCAGAAGATCCAGTCGGCGTGCTGGCCCAGCGTCGTCCAGGTCTTCTGGCCGTCGACGACGTAGTGGTCGCCGTCGCGAACCGCCTTGGTCTTGAGCGAGGCGAGGTCGGAGCCCGCGCCCGGCTCGGAGAAGCCCTGGCACCACCAGTCGTCGAGGTTGGCGGCGCGGGGCAGGAAGCGCGCCTTCTGGTCCTGCCGGCCGAAGGTCGCCAGCACCGGGCCGAACATGTAGCAGTTGAACTGCTGCGGCAGCGGCACCGCCGCCTGGAACAGCTCCTCCGTGTAGATGTAGCGCTGGATCGGGGTCCAATCCCGGCCGCCCCATTCCTGCGGCCAGTGCGGCACCGCCCAGCCCTTGGCGTTGAGGATGCGCTGGCTCGTGACGTAGTCCTCCTTCGAGAGGCTGCGGCCCTCCGAGACCTTCCTCCGGATCTCGGCCGGGATCTCCGTCCGGCAGAAGCTCCGGACCTCGTCGCGGAACGCGATCTCGTCGTCGGTGAAGCGCAGGTCCATCGGCTCAGCTCCGGGCGATCTCGAACAGGCCGGCGCAGCCCTGGCCGCCGGCGACGCACATGGTCACCACGGCGTAGCGCGCGCCGCGGCGACGGCCCTCCAGCAGGGCGTGGCCCACGAGCCGCGCTCCCGACATGCCGAACGGGTGGCCGACCGCGATGGCGCCGCCGTTGACGTTGACCTTCTCGGGGTCGATCCCGAGCGTGTCGCGGCAATAGACCGACTGGGACGCGAAGGCCTCGTTCAGCTCCCACAGGTCGATGTCGGCGACCTTCAGCCCCTGCCGCTCCAGGAGCCGCGGCACCGCGAGAACCGGGCCGATGCCCATCTCGTCCGGCCCGCAGCCCGCCGACGCGAAGCCCCGGAACGTGCCGAGCGGCGTGAGGCCCCGCCGCGCCGCCTCGTCGGCCGACATCAGCACGCTGGCCGAGGCGCCGTCCGAGAGCTGGCTGGCATTGCCCGCCGTGATGAAGGCCCCCTCCCCGCGCACCGGCTTGAGCTTGGACAGAGCCTCCAGGGTCGTGTCCGGCCGGTTGCCCTCATCCTTGGAAAGCCGGGTCTCGACCTCCCGGGTCTCGCCGGTGGCCTTGTCGGTCACCGCCATAACGGCGCTCATCGGGACGATCTCGTCGTCGAACAGCCCCCGCGCCTGCGCGTCGGCCGTGCGGCGCTGGCTCTCCAGGGCGAATTGGTCCTGCGCCTCCCGGGAAATGCCGTAGCGTTCCGCCACGATGTCGGCGGTCTCGATCATCGGCATGTAGATCGCCGGCAGGTGCGCCTCCAGCCACGCGTTGCGGGTCAGCTCCCGCTGGACCTTGGGCTGGACGAGGCTGATCGACTCGACGCCGCCCGCCACCGCCACCGGCACGCCGTCGAGGACGATCCGGCGCGCCGCGCTGGCGATCGCCTCCAGGCCCGAGGCGCAGAAGCGCGAGACGGTGACGCCGGCCGACTCGACCGGGATCCCCGCCACCAGGGCCGCGTGCCGGGCGACGTTGCCGCCCGTGGCGTTCTCCGGATAGCCGCAGCCGAGCACCACTTCCTCGACCGCCTCGGGCTCCAGGCGCGCCCGGTCGAGGGCGCCGCGGATCGCGTGGGCCGCGAGATCGGCGCCGCGGGTGAGGTTCAGGGCGCCGCGATGCGCCTTGCCGATGGGCGTGCGGGCGGTCGCGACGATCACCGCGTCGGTCATGATCTCTCTCCCGCTCAGGCGTTCTTCAGGCCGGCGAAGCTGCCGCCCTCGGCGGCGAGGCGCTTCAGGAGCGGCGCCGGCTCCTGGCTGTCGTCGCCGGTCTCCGCGGCGAAGCGCGACAGCGCCTCCGCGATCGTCCTCAGCCCGACGCTGTCGGCCCAGTGCATCGGTCCGCCGCGCCAAGCCGGCCAGTTGTAGCCGTTGATCCAGATCGTATCGATGTCGCCGGGGCGGGCCGCGATCCCCTCTTCCAGGATCCGCGCGCCCTCGTTGACCATCGGGTACATGAGCCGCGCGACGATCTCGTCGGCCGTGAAGCTGCGGCGCGCGACGCCGTGCTCGGCGGCGACGCGCGCGATCAGCGCCTCCACCTCCGGGTCGCGCGTGCCGGTGCGGGCACCGTCCGGGTAGAGGTAGAAGCCGCGTGCGGTCTTCTGGCCGAAGCGGCCCTGCTCGGCGAGCGAGTCCGCGACCGGCGCCCGACCGCCGAAATCCTTGCGCGAGCGCCAGCCGATATCGAGCCCGGCGAGGTCGGCCATGGCGAAGGGCCCCATCCGGAAGCCGAAGCCGGTGACCGCCGCGTCGACCTCGTGGGGCAGCGCGCCCTCGAGCAGCAGGCGCTCGCCGGCCCGGCTGCGGCGCTCCAGCATCCGGTTGCCGACGAAGCCGAAGCAGACGCCCACCGTCACCGGCAGCTTGTTGAGGCGCTTGCCGAGATCGAGGGCGGTGGCGAGCACGTCCGGGGCGGTCTTCTCGGCCCGGACCACCTCGACGAGGCGCATGACGTTGGCCGGGCTGAAGAAGTGCAGGCCGAGCACGTCCTGCGGCCGGCCCGTCACCGCCGCGATGGCGTTCACGTCGAGGTAGGAGGTGTTGGTGGCGAGGATCGCGCCCGCCTTGGCGATGCCGTCGAGCTTGGAGAAGATCTCGCGCTTGACGCCCATATCCTCGAACGCCGCCTCGACGACGATGTCGGCCTCCCGGGCGTTCTCCAGTCCGAGCGCGCCGGTGATCCGGCCGACCCGCTCGTCGCGCTGGGCCTCGGTGATCGAGCCGCGCTTGGCCGAGCCGGCGTAGAGCCCCTTCACCCGGTCGAGGCCGCGCGCCAGGGCGCCGTCCTCCGTCTCGATCACCGTCACGGGGATGCCGGCATTGGCGAAGCACATGGCGATGCCGCCGCCCATCGTGCCGGCGCCGATCACCGCGGCCGTGCGGACGGGGCGGCGGGGCGTGTCCTTCGGCAGGCCGGGCACCCGAGCGGCCTCGCGCTCGGCGAAGAAGGCGTAGCGCAGGGCCTTCGAGCGCGGATCCTCCACCAGGGCCCGGAACTCGGCCCGCTCCACCGCGACGGCGGCGTCGAAATCCTGCTCCAGGCCGGCGCGCACGGCCCGCGCCAGGGCGTGGACGTTGGTGGCGTCGGGGTCGCGCTTCACCGCCTCGGCGGCCTGGTGTTCGAACCGGTCGCGCGCCTCCGGAATCAGCCTGTCGGACCGGTCACGCACCCGCGGCAGCGTCCCCGCATCGGCCAGTTCCAGGGCGCGGGTCCGGGCCTCCGCCACGAGGTCGCCGAGGACCACGGCGTCCACGATGCCGAGCGAGGCCGCCTTCTCGGCGGAGACGGGCTCGCCGGTGAGCATCATCGGGAAGGCGGCGTCGGGCCCGATCAGGCGCGGCAGGCGCTGCGTGCCCCCCGCCCCCGGGATGATCCCGAGCTTGATCTCCGGCAAGCCGATCTTGGCGGACGGGGCCGCGACGCGGCCGTGGCAGGCCATGGCCAGTTCTAGGCCGCCGCCGAGGGCCGCGCCTCCGATCGCCGCCACCACGGGCTTCGGGCTGGCGTCGAGCCGGTCCAGGATGTCCGGCAGGCTCGGCGGGTGCTGCGGCTTGCCGAACTCGCCGATGTCGGCGCCGCCCACGAACACCTTGCCCTCGGCGGCCAGCACGATCCCGCGGACCGACGCGTCCGCGATGGCGTGCGTCAGGGCCTCGTCCAGGGCCGCCCGCAGCGCGGCGCCCAGCGCGTTGACCGGCGGGTTGGCGAGCGTGAGCACGGCCACGCCGCCATCGACCTCCTGACGAACCACCCGGGACTCCCTGTTGTTCTGCAATGCAGAATAAGTGCCTGCATTTCGGCGGGATGTTGGTCCGAGTGCCCGCCAGCGTCAAGGACGGACAAGGTCTGTCATCGGGGTTCGGCCAACTGTTCTGCAATGCAGAAAAGTATCGCCTCGGCCGTTTGACCCGCGGCCCGGGGCCATGCCATCACAACGGCCCTGAACGAGACTCGGTTGCGGACGCCGCCCGGCGCGCGAAGGCCGGGCCGCCGGAGGCAGGGGGAGGATCGCGGTGCGCGGCAAGGATCGGGGCGAGCGGACCGGGAGCGCCTGTCCGGCGCGGATTCCGGCGGCGGGGAGCGGGCGGTGAGCGACGGTCCCGAGCGTGCCCCGGCCGGGCGCCTGCCCGAGGTCCTGCGCGGCCGCCTCGCCCTGCCGGTGATCTGCGCCCCGATGTTCATCGTCTCCAACCCGGAGCTGGTGATCGCCCAGTGCCTGTCCGGCGTGGTCGGCGCCTTCCCGGCGCTGAATGCCCGACCGGCCGAGCTGCTCGACGAGTGGCTCGAGCGGATCACGCGGACGCTCGAGCAGGCCCGCGCCGCCGACCCGTCGCGGCGGATCGCGCCGTTCGCGGTGAACCAGATCGTCCACGCCTCCAACGACCGGCTGGCGCAGGATGTCGAGGCCTGCGTCCGGCACCAGGTGCCGATCATCATCACCTCGCTGCGGGCGCCGGACGCGGTGATCCGCCCGGTCCACGCCTACGGCGGGGTGGTGTTCCACGACGTCACCACCGTGCGCCACGCCGAGAAGGCGCTCGAGGCCGGCGTCGACGGGCTGATCCTGGTCTGCGCCGGGGCGGGCGGGCATGCGGGGACGCTGAGCCCCTTCGCCCTCGTCGGCGAGATCCGGCGGTTCTACGACGGGCCGCTGATCCTGTCGGGGGCGATCACCTCGGGCTCGGCGATCCTGGCCGCCCAGGCCATGGGCGCCGACCTCGCCTATATGGGCACCCGGTTCATCGCCACCCGCGAGGCCAACGCCGCCCCGGCCTACAAGGACATGATCGCCGGCAGCGCGGCGTCCGACATCCTCTACACCCCCTACTTCACGGGCGTGCCGGGCAACTACCTGACGCCGAGCATCCGCGCCTCCGGACTCGATCCCGACGCGCTGCCCGTCCGCGACAAGACCGCGATGAACTTCGGCAGCGCCAGCGTGAAGGCGTGGCGCGACGTCTGGGGCGCCGGCCAGGGCGTCGGCACCATCGCGGACGCGCCGGCGACGGCCGACCTCGTCGCCCGGCTCGCCCGGGAATACGCGGCGGCGCGGGCGCGGATGGCCGGCCAGTCCGCCGACTACGCCGCGGACCGCGCCGGCGGGGCCGCCCCGTGAGCGTCCGCCTCGCCGATCCGGAGCCCGGGATCCGGCTCGTCACGATCGACCGGCCGGAGCGGCGCAACGCCCTCGACCGGGCGACCTACGCGGGCCTGACCGACGCCCTGGAGACGGCGCCTCGGGACGCGGAGGTGCGCGCCCTGGTCCTCACCGGCGCGGGCGGCTGCTTCACCGCCGGCAACGATCTCAAGGATTTCCAGGATGTCGAGACCGCGGGCGACAGCCCCGGCCTGACCTTCCTCAAGGCCCTGCGCGCCTGCCCGCTCCCGGTGGTGGCGGCCGTGGAGGGCCACGCGGTCGGCATCGGCACGACGCTGCTGCTCCACTGCGACCTCGCCTATGCGGGGGACGGGGCCCGGTTCCGCCTGCCCTTCACGGCCCTGGGCCTCAGCCCGGAGGGCGGGTCCAGCTACCTGCTGCCCCTGGTCGCGGGATCGAAGCGCGCCGCCGAGCTGCTGATGCTCGGCGAGCCCTTCACGGCCGCCGACGCCGCCGCGGCCGGCCTCGTCAACGCCGCCGTCCCGGCCGGCACCGCCCTGGAGACCGCTCTGGCCAAGGCGCGCGCGCTCGCCGCCCTGCCCCGGGTCTCGATCGCCGCGACCAAGCAGGCCCTGCGGCGCGGCCACGACGACAGCGTCGCCCGCGCCCTCGACGCGGAGGCGGAGGTCTTCCACGCCCTCCGCCGCGGTCCGGCGGCGCAGGCGGCCTTCGCGGCGTTCCTGGGCCGGTGAGCGGGCGGATGGAGGCGGATGCGGGCCTGCTCGCCGAATCCGACGCCGCCGGTTCCGGCGCGAAGGAGGACCGGCACTTCGTCACGGCGCTCGCCCGGGGGCTGTCGGTGCTGGCCTGCTTCGGACCGGGGCGCACGAGCCTCGCCAACCACGACATCGCGGAGGCCTGCGGGCTGCCGCGCTCCACCGTGTCGCGGCTGACCTACACGCTGACCAAGCTCGGCTACCTGCAGCACATGCCCGAACTCGGCCGCTACCGCCTCGGCACCGCCACCATCGCGCTGAGCTCGGCCGCCCTGGGCGGCCTCGACGTCCGCGCCATCGCCCGGCCGGTGCTGCGCGCGGTCGCGGAGGCGGCCAACGCCTCGGTCGGCCTCGGGGTGCGCGACCGGCTCAGCATGCGCTACGTCGATTGCCAGCGCGGCCCGGCGGCGATCTCGCTCAACCTCGACACCGGCTCGCGCATCTCGCTGGCCCGCAGCGCCATGGGTCGCGCCTACGTGGCGGTCTGCCCTGACCGGGAGCGCGCGGGCATCTACGAGGACCTGAAGGCGCTGGATCCCGTGGCCTGGCCGGCGCTGCGCGCCGGCCTCGACCGGGCAGTGGAGGAGCACCGGGAACTCGGCTGCTGCACCTCGTTCGGCGAGTGGCAGGAGACGGTCTGCGCCATCGCGGTGGGGTTCCATCCCGGCGGCGGCCTGCCGCCCATGTCGGTCAATTGCGGTGCCCCCACCGTCATCACCGACGCGCGCTTCCTCCTGGAGGTGGCGCGCCCGAAACTGATCGACGCCGTGCGCAGTCTCGACGGCGTCATGGGAGCCTGAGGACCTTTCGCGATGGATGCCGTTGCCGACCTGCCGCTGTCCGGAATCCGCGTCCTCGATCTGTCCCGGGTCCTGGCCGGGCCCTGGTGCGCGCAGGTGCTGGGCGATCTCGGGGCCGACGTGATCAAGGTCGAGCACCCGGAGCGCGGCGACGACACCCGCGACTGGGGCGTGCCGACGAGCCCCGGCAACACCTCGTATTTCGACAGCGTCAACCGCAACAAGCGCTCGATCGGCGTCGACCTCGCCACGCCGGAGGGGCTGGCGATCGTGAGGGCCCTGGCCCGCGACAGCGACGTGCTGGTCCAGAACTTCAAGACCGGCGGGGCCGAGAAGCTCGGCCTCGGCTACGCGGCGCTGGCGGCGGAGAACCCCGGCCTGATCTACTGCTCGATCGCCGGCTACAGCTCCGACGGCTCTGAGGCCGGCCGGCCCGGCTACGACCTCGTGGTCCAGGGCGAGTCCGGCGTGATGGCGCTCAACGGCGAGGCCGGGCGGCCGCCCCTCAAGTTCGGGGTCGCGGCGGTCGACCTGTTCACCGGCCAGTTCGCCGCCCAGGCGGTGCTGGCGGCCCTGTATCAGCGGGAGCGGACCGGGCGCGGCCGGACCGTCGACCTCGCCCTGTTCGACTGCGGCGTGGCGCTGACCTCCTATTACGGCCTTGAGGCGCTCGCCCGGGGGATCGATCCGCCCCGCTACGGCAACGCCCACCCGTCGATCGTGCCCTACGGGGTGTTCGAGGCCGGCGACGGGCCGGTGGTGATCACGGTCGGCAACAACGGGCAGTACCGCCGCTTCTGCGAGCAGGTGCTGGAGCGCCCGGACTGGGTCGCCGACCCGCGCTTCGCCACCAACCTCGACCGGTCGCGCAACCGCGCCGCCTTCATCCCGGTGCTGGAGGCCGAGCTCGCCAAGTGGGAGCGCGCGCCGCTGATCGCGCGGCTCAGGGCCGCCGGCATCCCCTGCGGCGAGGTGATGGGCCTGCGCGAGGCGCTCACCTGCGACCGGGCGCAGGAGGCCGGGCTGGTGGTCGCGGCGCCCGAGAACGCCCACGTCATCGCCCCGCCCTACCGGCTCGACGGGCGCCGGCTGCCGGTGCGGCGCATGCCGCCGGGCCTCGGGGATTCGAGCGCGGAGATCCTGGCCGAGCAGCTGGAGTATCCGGAGGACGCGCGCGACGCGCTGCGGGCCAAGGGCGTGGTCCGGTAGGGAGGCCGTCGCCGGCTGTCGCGTGCCGTGGGCTGGACGGCGCGGCTCAGGGGCAGCCGACGTCCGCGCCGTGGGCTAGCGCAGCACGCCCTCGGCGAGGGCCCGCTGGATACCCCGGACATCCGCACCCTTCTTCAGGGTCCGCTGGATCGGCTCCGCCGCCCCCGACACCCAGATCTTCAACTCGGCGTCGAGGTCGAACGTGCCGGCGGTCTCGACCGAGAAGCGCACGATCGCGCGGTACGGCACCGACAGGAACTCGACCTTGCTGCCGGTCACGCCCTGGACGTCGACCAGGATGACGCGGCGCTCGGTGAACACGAACACGTCCCGGATGATCCTGAAGGCGAGCCGCGCCGTCTCGCCCTCGATCAGGATACCGTCGAGCCGGCGCTCCAGGGAGGCCGCGTCGACGGCCGAGCCGTGTCCGAGCAATCCGTCCAGAAGGCCCATGGCCGATCATCTCGTGCGGGTCCGCGTCGACGCCGAGCATGGCGCCTGAGCGTCGGCGCGGCAACCGCCCGCCGCGATCCGACATCCCGGCCCGACCGCGAGCCCGATCGCGCGCAGCAATGCCCGGCGCCGCGCCCGCCGTCACGCGCAGGTCGCGGCGTCCGACGGCCCCTCGGTGCGACACCGGGCGTCGAAGCTCCGCGCGAGCTGGGCGAGGCTGACGGAACCGAGCCGCGCGACCAGGAGGGCCTCGGCCTCGCGCAGCGTGTCCTCGACCGCCGCGTTGACGACCTGCTCGACGGCGCAGGCCGGGTTCGCGCGATCGCTGCCGATCGCGAAGATGCGGGGCCCGCCGACCGCGCGGTGGACGTCGAGCAGCGAGACCGCGTTCAGGTCCGCCGCGATGGTCCATCCGCCGCCGTGCCCCTTCTCCGATTTCACGTAGCCCGCGGTTCTGAGCCCGGCCATCGTCCGGCGGACGACCACGGGGTTCGTCCCGAGCATCCGCCCGATCGCTTCGGACGTCATCGGTCCGTCGTGGCGGGCCATGTGAAGCAGCACATGGAGCGTTCGGGAGAGGCGACTGTCGGTGCGCACCCGTCGATCCATCACACCGGGCTCGGGATTGGCAACCGTGCCGCATCACGATACTTATCAAGTTACGTGATAGAGCGGAGCCGAAGCGGTGCGCGAGTTCGAGAACCCCGATCGGTGGGACAAGGTCGCCGAGCACTACGCGACGACCGCCCACCCGTTCACGGCGCGCTTCGCCGAGGCGGCGCTCGCGCGGGTGCCGCTAACCGAGAGCAGCCGCGTCCTCGACGTCGCGGCCGGCACCGGCGCCCTCGCGCTGGCCGCGGCGCGGACGGGGGCGCAGGTCCTCGCGGTCGACTTCGCGCCCGGCATGGTCGCGCGCATCGCCGGGGCGGGCCTGCCCAACGTCGCCGCGCGGGTCATGGACGGCCAGGCCCTCGCCCTGCCCGACGGCGGCTTCGACGCGGTGTTCTCGATCTTCGGGGTGATCATGTTCCCCGACTGGCGGAAGGGTCTCGCCGAGATGGCGCGCGTGACGCGGCCCGGGGGACGGGGCGTCGTCGCGACGTGGCAGGACCAGGGCGCGGCGACGTTCCTGCTGCTCGGCGAGATCCGCCGCCGGCTGTTCCCCGAACGCGAGAGCCGGGCGATGCCCGACGGGGTGCGGGCGCTCGGCGATCCGGCCGGGTTCACCCGGGAACTGGTCGCGGCCGGGTACGCAGCTCCCCGGATCGACCGGGTGACCTTCGACTACGTGCTCGACGTCGCGCTGCTCGACGACCCCGACACGGTGTTCGGCCTGTCGCCGGACTGGGTCGACCTGAGCGCGGACGACCGGGCCGCGGTGATCGCGGAGGCGCGGCGCATGGCGGCCGGACGACCCGTCCTGCCGATCCCCTCAACCGCCCTGATCGCCGTCGCCGAGCGCTGAGCGCCGCCTCGGTGCGAGACTCCGCGCCTCAGCCGGATCCGCGGGCGTTCGCCAGGCGCGCCCGCGCGTCGTCCAGAACCCGGGTCAGGGCCGCGTCCCACGAGACTTGCGGCCGCCATCCGGTCGCGGCGTGGAGGCGGCCGGCATCGCCCGCGGCCAGGGGGATCTCGGTCGGCCGCACCCGCTCCGGGGCGACGCGGATCTCGAACGGCACCCGGGCCCGGGCGCGCAGGTCCTCGAGGACGCTGGCGATCGTCCGCGGCTGGCCCGAGCTGATGTTGAACACGCTCCCGTCCGCGAGGGAGTCCGCGCGGCCGATCAGGTCGGCGTAGGCGCTCGCCACGTCGGCGACGTCGAGGAAGTCGCGGTAGGAGGAGAGGTTGCCGACCTCCAGGCAGGGCGGCACGAGGCCGGCCTCGATCCGGGCGATCTGGCCCGCGAAGGAGGCCACGACGAAGCGCTCGTCCTGGCCGGGGCCGATATGGTTGAACGGCCGCAGCACGACGAGCTTCACGCCGATCCGGGGCAGCAGGTCGCGGAGCAGCTGCTCGCCCACCCATTTCGACCGGGCGTAGGTGTTGCGCGGGAGGGGCTCGGCGGCCTCGCTGAGGGCGTGGCCGGCCAGGAAGGCGCTGCCGTAGACCTCGCCGGAGCTGACGAAGAAGAAGGTGCAGCCCGGCACCGCCTCCACCGCGGCCACGAGGTTCATCAGGCCGTCGACGTTGACCCGCCACGTCTGGCCCGGGCCGCTCGCCGAATCCGCCACCGAGGCGAGGCCCGCGAGGTGGAGGATCGCGGTCGGCCGGAACCGCGCCACGAAGCCTGCCAGCGCGGCCTCGTCGAGGAGGTCGACCGCCGCGTAGGTGACGCCCTCCGGCAGGCGCGGCGAGCGCCCCCGCCCGATCCCGGCCACGCGATCGCCCGCCCGCGCCGCCGAGTCCGCCAGGAGCGGCAGAACGTGGCCCCCGACGAAGCCGGCCGCCCCGGTGACGAGGACGCGCCGCGCGACCGGGCCGCCGGATCGATGGGGAGAGGGCGCGCTCATGGCGTGATCCGGGCGGGGACCGTCCCTAGCCTCGGTTCCGGGTTCCCCAGCGCACGCCCATGCTGCCCTGGCCGGCCCCCGGCGAGCTGCCGGCATCGGCGCCGATCGCCGGGCCGGAGGCGGTCTTCGGCCGGTGCTGCGAGCCGGCCGCCAGCGGCTTCGACGCCATCGTGTCGGGCACCTCGGAGAGGTATTCCTCGTCCCGATCGGTGGCGAACTGGCCGGCCTTGCGGAAGGTCCAGAGATAGCCCGGCACCACCGCCTCGGCGGCGGTCGGGGTGATCCCGATCCCCTCGAAGGTCCGACCCTCGGCCTTGGCGGCCTCCGAGACGACGTTGTCGTTCTGGAGCAGGGTGACCTGATCGCGGGTCAGCTTCAGCGAATCCGGCAGCAGGCCGAAGGTCAGCGTGTCGGCGATCTCCAGCATGCGGGCCTGGAGCTTGGCCGCCGGCACGGGCAGGTCCACGACGACCCGCTTCCGCCGGATCGTCTTCAGCATGTAGCGCACGAAATGCTCCAGCGTGCCCACCTCCGGGCCGCCGAGCTCGTAGACCTTGCCGGGCGCCAGGGTGCCGTCGACCGCGCGGGCGATCGCCTCGGCGACGTCGCCCACGAAGGCCGGCTGGAAGCGGGACTGGCCGCCGGCGAGCGGCAGGACCGGGAGCGCCCGGGCGAGGCCGGCGAAGCGGTTGAAGAAGCTGTCGCCCGGCCCGAAGATCAGCGAGGGCCGGAACACCACCGCGTCCGGGCAGGCGGCGAAGACCCGCGCCTCGCCCTCGGCCTTGGTGCGCGCGTAGAGCGACGGCGAGGCCGGATCGGCGCCGATCGCCGAGACCTGGATCATCCGCGCGCCCTGGCGCGCGGCGGCGCGGGCGATCGCCTCGGCCCCGTCGACCTGCAGCCGCGCGAAGCTCTGGGAGCCGGTCTCCTGCAGGATGCCGACGAGGTTGATCAGCACGTCCGACCGCTCGGCGGCCCGGGCCACCGAATCGGGGTAGCGCAGGTTCGCCTGGACGGCGACGATCTGGTTGACCTTGCCGAGCGGCTGCAGGAACAGCGCGAGGTCCGGCCGGCGCACCGCGACGCGGATCCGGTAGCCGCGCTTGGCCAGCGCCCGCACCACGTGCCGGCCCAGGAAGCCGGAGCCGCCGTAGATCGTCACGAGCTGGTCCTGCGGGCGCAGGGGGCCGGGCGCGGCGACGGGGGCGGGACGCGTCTCCGGACTGGGATGCGCCGCCGCGGACGCCGTCGTGTTGTCTTGGCCGCTCATCGCCGTGGTCTCGAGCTCCTCGCGCGCCCCGGGGCGCCGTCAGGCGGCCTACTTAGCCTAACTTCGGCGCGATGGGAGCCGCCGAATGCGACGCCGCGCCATTCCGGTGAACAGCGCGCGGCAGATGACCGGGGCGTCGGCCGCCGGCGGGCCGGGCACAGGGCTAAGCAGGAGGCTGAGCACAGGTCTTGGCAGGGTCCTGGAACGCGCGCGGTCGCCGCGCATTCCTCCCCACCACACCGCCCTGCCGAATCGCGCGGATGGGACGCGCCGGGGACTTCGATGATTGTAGGGATGCTCGTTTCCGCGGCGATCGCGGTGTTCGGTCTGCTGGTTGCGCTCGGGTTCGTCGGCCACCCGATCGACGCGCAGCTCGTCAGCAATTACGGCTGGAGCATCCTGATCATCGGCGTCGCGCTGTTCGTGCTGTTCGCCTGGGCCCGGTTCAGCCGGACGCGCAGGCGGTCCGCCTGATCCCGCGCCTCAGGCGACCTTGATCCGGCGGCGCATCTCCCGCGCCACGGCCGGGCGGCCGCTCTGCCGGCCGCTCACCGCCCGGGGGGCGCCGACCACGAGGCTCTGGCGCTCGCGCGCGATGAACGCGGTCGGCATCTCGGCCTGCAGGTCGGCCTCCATGTCGCGCAGCGCCGTGTCGGAATGGGCCGGGTGCAGGTGGATGATCCCGAGCGCCTTGACGCCCGCGTTCCGGGCGAGCTCCACGCCCTTCTGCCAGGTCGAGTGCCCCCAGCCCCGGCAGGTCGGGTACTCGCCGTCGGTGAACATGCCGTCGTAGACCATCAGGTCGGCGTCGGCGACGAAGGCGGCGAGGTCCGGATCGGGCCAGGGGTCGCTGTGCTCGATGTCGCTGATCAGGCACAGGCGCTTGCCGGCATGCTCGAACCGGTAGCCCACGGACCCTTGCGGATGGTTCAGCAGGATCGTGGCGACCCGCGTCCCGTCCGGGAAGGCCAGCGTCTGCCCCGCCTGAAAGCCGTGATGGCGGAAGGTGCAGCACAGCTTGTCGAGCGTAACCGGGAAGAGCGGCGGCGCGAACAGGCGGTCGAGGGTCGGCCCGGCCGATTCGCCGCCGAGGTTGCCGCAGTAGGTGTTGATCACGCGGTCGGAATCGAGGACCACCGGCTTGAAGAAGGGCAGACCCGCCGTGTGATCGAGATGCAGGTGGCTGAACAGCAGATCGACTTCCTGGGGCAGGTCGGTCCGGTGACCCTGCCCGAGATTGTAGATGCCCGAGCCCGCGTCGACGATGAACATGCGCTGGCCGCACCGCACCTCGATGCAGGGCGTGCTGCCGCCGAACTCGGCGTATTGCGGGCCGCTGACGGGCGTCGAGCCGCGGACGCCCCAGAAGCGCAGTGCGAGGTCCTGGTCGGCCGCCAGGATGGTCGGCTCGGAACTGTTCGACATGGCGATCACGAATCCGCGGACAGTCGGTCCCGATCGGTTATGATCGAAACCCCGTCGCCGTTCCGGGAAGGTAGCTTTGAATACGGCAGGCCGACGGAGCAGGTGTACCGCTCATCCCCTGCCGTATCATGAATTGGTGTGCCGCACGCGGCCGTGATGTGCGTCCGCGCACACGCACGGGCCGCCGCGAAGGGCCTCCGCATGCTCAGAGGGCCTCCGCGGAGGCCAGGAGGCCGGCCGGCGATCCGGCCAGATACGGCCGGCCGGGGGCCGGTCCGGCGAGCCCGGCGGCCAGCCAGGACGGCAGTGCGTCGCTGTACCGCGTCGGGAGCGGCGCGACCAGCGCGCCGAACGGATCGGGCGCGCGCTCGTAGACCGGGACGAAGCCCGCCATCTGCCGCGGCGACAGGCCCGATTCGGGCCCGGCCCAGCTGGCCCAGACCGTGTCGGGCACCGGGCGATGGGTGCGGTGGCCCGGCACGACCACCACCTCCTGGCCGGCGAAGGCCAGGGCTTCCGGCCGGCTGATATCGCCCACCGCCCCGCCCCGGGCTGTGTAGGCCGCCCAGAAGGCGTTCTGCCCGCCGTCGGAATAGGTGGTGCGCACGGCGGGCTCGCCCGCCTCGGCGAGCGCGGTCATCCGCGCCTCCTCGACCGCGCGGCGGGTGGTGACGGCCGCCTCGACCGCGGGATCCCGCGCGGGCGCGAACGCGTAATGGCCGGCGACCACCGAGACCTGCAGCTCCTCCCGGCTGACCTCGAACCGGTCGGAGCCGGCCTTGAGGTCCCGCCAGAAGGCGATGTTGGGGTCGGTCCGGTGGCGGGCCATGTTCTCGGCCGTCATCCGGAACGGGTAGGACTGGAACTGGAAGGCCGCCTGCCCGCCGTTCAGCGCGTCCCGGGCGATGGCGTAGATCTCGCCGACCGTGCCGTTGGTCATGGCGAAGCAGCCCATGGACGAGCAGATCCCGTGCACCATCACGGCGGAGCCGGTGCCGCCATGGGCCCGGTCGTAGGCGTTGGGATAGCCGACGTCGAAGGACAGGTAGTAGTGCGAGTTCGGGTTCATCTGGCGCCGGGGCACCGTGTAGAACCCTTCCGGAGTCTGGCGGTCGCCGCTCCTGCGCTTGGGCCCGAGCTGGCCGGACCAGCGGCAGATCGGGAACGTCTTGATGTAGACGTAGCCCGCGCGTCCCTTCTTCCAGACCTCGATCTCCGATTCCTTCTTGTAGGCCCGGAACAGGACCGGCGAGGCGGCCGTCACGCCCTTCTGCGCCATCAGCGCGAGGGTCGCGGCCGGGATCGGCGCCTCGGCCTTGCCGGCCTGGGCGGCCGCCGGGGCGGCGAGGGCCAGCAGGACGAGGCCGGCGGCGAGGGGAAGCGAGGTCGACAGGGGCATGAACCGTCCGCGCTGGATCGGCCGGGATGGCTGCCGGACGGGCGCGGCCTCGCGACGTGACGGAGTATTGCGGCGGCCGTGAGGCTGCGCGTCCGGTCAGCCCGGCGCCGCCTCGCCGGCTCCCTCCGCGGACGGGGGCGGGACGATGGCGCGGCCGGATCGCCGACGGCCTCCCGTCAGGCCGCCGGCGCCTTCTCCAGCTCGGCATCCGCCGGCACGGCCGCGACGACCGCGCTGTTCTCCACGGCGATCACCGCGTCGAACGGCGCGGCGCTCTCCGCGAGGCCCGTCTCGGGCAGGCAGACGATCAGGCCGCGCCCGGCCCGCGCCTGCCGCAGCTGGGCGAGGCGCTCGCGCGCGCCCTCGGCCTTCCGCTCGTCCATCGCGACCGCCACCACGAGGATGTCGGGGTCGCGGGCGAGGCACCGGCTCAGCTCGATCGCCACCCGTTCGCGGGCGCTGATCGCGCCGTCCGCCAGCGCCCCGGTGCTGGGCTGGATCTCGACCTTGCTGTCGAGGCCGAGGCCGTAGACCGAGGCCTCGAGGCCCTCGTCGGCCAGGACCCGGCGCACCAGTTCCCGCACCCGCGGCTCGGCGTTGGCCTCGCCGAGGCTGATCCGGCCGAACAGGAGGTTCTCCTCCAGGCTCGCGGCCGGATTGACCCGCGAGGGATCGTGGAACACCACCGCGCCGGCGAGGTGCGGCGGCAGCATCCGCGCGAAGGACCGGCGCGCCTGCACGAGGCGCTCCTCGAACAGGCCGTCGATCAGGCCGAAGCGGTGCCGGGACTCGTTGTAGCGCAGGGCGAGGCCGATCAGCCGCGTGCGGTCGCGCTGGCCCGCCGGTCCCCGGCGCAGGCTCGCCGCGCTGGGCAGGCGCACCACCAGATCCTCGAAATAGCCCCGCTCGGCCGCCTGGAACAGCGAGTAGGCGTCGAACAGGGGGTGGTCGTTGGGCAGGTCGGCGAAGATCTCGACCGTGCTGCGGGCCACCGACAGGCCGATCTCGGTGAGCGGGCGGACCAGCCCCTCGGCCTCCAGGACCGCCCGCAGATAGGGATGGCGGGCGAAGCGCAGGGGCGCGAAGGTGCCGCCCACCGGCTCGCCGAACAGGATGTTCTCGCCGATGCTCGCCTGGTTGTTGTAGCGGTCGGGATCGAAGGGCTCGACGAGGCGCTCGGCGCCCTTGGCGGCCAGCGCCACCCGCATGGTCCGGCGCGCGGTGACGATCGCGGCGGCGAGCCGCGGCTGGGCGGCCGGATCGAGCCGCCCGGTCAGCCCGCGGGCGTACACGAAGCCGTCGAGCCCGGTGAGCCGGCTGATGCCGATCAGCGCGATGTCGTCGGGCGCGGTCGCCGGATCGGTGCCGTAGAGCAGGTTCTGCCGGAGGGAGCCCTCCATCAGGATCGCCTCGCCCGACGTGAAGGCGATCCGCCGGGCGCGCTCGGCGGCGTCGAAGTCGCGCAGGTCCGTGCCCGCGTAGGTGACGGCGCCCGCCGTCGGCTCGACCTGCCCGGCCAGCACCGCCGCCAGCGCGCGGGCGCCGCTGCCGCGGCTGCCCGTGATCGCCACGTGGCCCGGCATCGACATGGCCACGTCGACGCCGGTCAGGCGCTCGCCCGTGGCCGGGTCGAAGGCGCCGACGCCCTCGGTGGCCAGGGTTCCGGACCGGGGCAGCGGCAGGGCGGTTCACCGCCAGGGCCAGGGCGGGCGCCCGGGCATAGGCCAGCCGCGCCTCGGCCCGCCCGACATTGGCCCGCATCGCTGCGACGCGGGCCGCGATCCGCTGGCGCTCGATGGCCGCCGCCCCGTGGTTGCGCACGGCGGGCAGCCGCCGGACGAGGTCGTTCAGGCTCTCCTCCGCGCGCGCGCTCGAGCGCAGGCGCAGCTCCTGCCGGTCGCGCGCCCGCTCGAGCACCAGCCCGTAGGCGAGGCCGATCGCCGCGAGGCCGATCACCGCCGCGGGGATGAGCCGGGGCGCGGCCAGGGTCGCGAAGCCGAGGGCCAGGATCAGGGCCGCGAGGGTCATCGCCGGCAGCACGATGCCGGCGGCGAGCAGGCGGTCGGCCCGGGCCAGCACCTCGCCGACGATCCGGGTGAGGCTGCGCGCCTCGTCCCGGGCGCCCGCCGGCGCGTCGAGGATCGCCTGGAGCACGCCCTCGCGGACGGCGTCCCCGGCCTTGTTCTGCGCCCTGAAGCACAGGCGCGCCACGAACCAGCCGACGCCCGCCAGCGCCAGGGCGCAGACCGCGATGCACAGGAAGGCCGTGAGTTCGAGTTCGGCGGGCCGCATCGGGATGCCGGGGGCGAGCACCAGCTCCCCGCCCGGGAGTTCCGCCGCCACGCGCAGGAACGGCAGCTCCGGCGCCTCGTCGCGGGGCAGGACCGCGATCAGGTCGCGCAGGCACAGGAGCGCGAGCGCGCAGAGCGGCGCGCCGATCCCGACCGCGAGGGCCGCCGCGACGGCGTGCTGCGGCCGCGCGGCGCGCCAGGTCAGGAGGAGAGGGTCGGATTCCATGCGTCTCCGGACAGGCTCGGGCGTCGGGACCGTCGCGGGGGAATAGGCGCTCGCGCCGGTCACGGGAAGTGTCGCGGGCCTCGGGCGGCCCTGCCGCGGGCCGCTGCGACATGTCGGCCGGCCTGTTTCCGGTCGTGGCCCTGGTTTAGAAGCGCTCCAGCGTTAAAACCATCGGGCACGGTGGGGCGCGGCGCCGCCGGGGCTCGGATCGGTGAGGCCCGGGCCGGCGACGCCGCGGGCGCCCCGGTCGTATCGCGCGGGCGTCCGGCGTGCCGCACGATGTCGACCGGGACCAGAGGGTGAGGCGAGGCTTGCGGCGAGGGGCTGAGACGACCGAGCGCCATCTCACGGCCCTCGCCTGGCGCGGGCCGGCCTGATGGCGCAGCTCTTCACCCCCGGCGCCGACGCGCTCTACCGCCTCGCGCTGATGACCGGCGTCGCCTGCCTCGTCGGTCTCCCGGTCCTGGCCGCCGGGATCGTGCGCTCGAACTACGTCACGGGTGTCGGGATCGCGCCGGCCCAGCCGCTGCCGTTCAGCCACAAGCACCATTCCGGCGAGCTCGGCATCCAGTGCCGCTACTGCCACACCACGGTCGACCGGGAGGCCACCGCCGGCATCCCGCCGACGCATACCTGCATGACCTGCCACTCGCAGATCTGGACCGGCTCCGAGATGCTCAAGCCGGTGCGCGACAGCTACGCGCAGGACAAGCCGCTGGAGTGGAAGCGGCTGAACAAGCTCCCGCAATACGTCTACTACAACCACTCGGTGCACGTGACGAAGGGCATCGGCTGCTCGACCTGCCACGGCGACGTCACGTCGATGCAGATGACCTACCGGGCCAACGCCTTCGAGATGCAGTTCTGCCTCGACTGCCACCGGGCGCCGGAGAAGTACGTCCGCACGCCGGATCAGGTCTGGAACATGACCTGGACGCCGCCGTCCGACCAGGCGACCCTGGGTCCGAAGCTCGTGGCCCAGTACCATATCCGCGGCGGGGAGCGGCTGACCGAATGCGGGATCTGCCACCGATGACCGGCACTCCCGACATCGCGGCGCTTCGCGAGAAGCTCGCCGGCGGCGACGGCCCGCGCTTCTGGCGCAGCCTCGACGCCGTGGCCGACAGCCCCGAGTTCCGCGCCTATCTGGCGGCCGAGTTCCCGTCGGCGTCCCGGCTCGCCGCCGCCCCGGAGCGGCGCGGCTTCCTGAAGCTGATGGCGGCCTCCTTCGCGCTCGGCGGCCTCACCGCCTGCGGCGCGGGCGGCGGCCGCGACTACGAGGTGCCCTACGTCAACCAGCCCGAGCGGATCGTGCCGGGCACGAACCTGTCCTACGCCTCCTCAGCGGTGTTCGACGGATTCGGCAACGGCATCCTGGTCACCACCCGCAACGGCCGGCCCCTCAAGATCGAGGGCAACCCCGAGCATCCCTGGAGCCGCGGCGGCACCGACGTGCTGGCCCAGGCCTCGGTGCTCGGGCTCTACGACCCGTTCCGCTCCCAGGCGGTGCAGCATCTCGGCCGGCCGAGTTCCTGGGCCGCCTTCCGGGCGGACCTCCAGGCGCGAATGCCGGCCTGGCGCGAGAGCCGGGGCGAGGGTCTCGCCCTGCTCACCGGCCCGGTGACCTCGCCGGGCGTGGCCGCGCAGATCGCGCGGCTGCGGGCCGCCTACCCGGCTCTGCGCTGGTACACCGGCGCCGGCGCCGATCGCGGCGGGATCTACGCGGGCGCCCGCCAGGCCTACGGCCGGCCGCTGGAGACGATTCCCGATTTCGGCCGCGCCCGCACCATCGTGGCGCTGGACGGCGACTTCCTCGATCTTGGTCCCGGCCAGGTCGGCCTGTCGCGGCGCTGGAGCGAGGCGCGGCGCGCGGCCTACGCGGAGGGTCGCCTCCTCACTCTCCACGCGGCGGCGCCGACGCCGACGCTGACCAGCGCCAAGGCGGATCGCGGCCTCGTGGTGCCGGCCGGCCGGCTCGAGGACCTCGCCCGGGACCTGCTCGCCCTGGCCGCGGGCGGCGCCGCCCCCGCGGGCGACGATCCCGTCGCGCGCTGGACGCGGAATGCCGGGACGGCGCTCGACCAAGCCCGGGGCGCCGGCATCGTCACGGCCGGCCTGACCGCGAGCCCGGAGCTGCACGCGCTGGTCCACCGCCTCAACGGCGCCCTCGGCAATACCGGCTCGACCCTGGTCCACACGGCGCCCGCGATGGAGACCGGCGCCGGGACGCTCGCGGAGCTCGCGGAGGCCATGGACCGGGGCGCCGTCAAGGCGCTCGTCGTGCTCGGCGCCAACCCGGTCTACGAGGCGCCCGGCGCCCTCGATTTCGCCGCCCGGATGGCGCGCGTGCCGCTCAAGATCCACGCGGGGCTCTACTACGACGAGACCGGCGCGCACGCCGACTGGCACCTGCCCGCCGCCCACCCGCTGGAATCCTGGGGCGACATCCGGTCCCTCGACGGGACGGTCGGGCTGATCCAGCCGACCGTCGCCCCCCTCTACAACGGCCGCACGCCGGCGGAGATGCTGGCCTTCCTGGCCGGCGGCGAGGGCGGGGAGAGCGCCCAGGACGCCCTCGGCCTCCTCAAGGCGCAGGCGCGGAACGCCGGCGAGGACGACGCGGCCTTCGAGACCCGCTTCGCCGAGGCCCTGCGCCTCGGCTTCTGGGCGGGCAGCGCGCCCCAGCCCGAGACCGTCGCGCTGACGCAGGAAGCCGCCGCTCCGTCCGCCGCACCCGCCGGCGGGGTCGAGGTGCTGTTCCGGCCGGATCCGACGATCTGGGACGGCACCCACGCCGACCTCGCGTGGCTGCAGGAACTCCCGAAGCCCCTGACCAAAGTGGTGTGGGAGAACGTGGTCGCGGTCGGTCCGCGCCTCGCCGAGCGCGAGGGGATCGCCACGGGCGACGTCCTGCGGGTCGAGGCCGGCGGTCGCGCGGTCGAGGGGCCGGCCTGGATCCTGCCCGGCCAGGCCGACGACACGGTGACCCTGACCCTGGGCTACGGCCGCGACGTCCCGGACCACCTCGCCCGCGGCCTCGGCTACGATTCGGCGCCCCTGCGGCCGCCGGGCTCATCCTGGCGCCTCGCCGGCGCCCGGCTGACCAAGACCGGCCGGCAGCGCAGGCCGGTCACCACGCAGCATCTCGGCACGATGGAGGGGCAGGACCTCGTGCGCGTGCAGGCCCTGGGCGCCGCGCCCGCGGGCGACCCCAAGGGCGCGCCGGCGCCGGCCTCGTTCTACCCGCCCCCGGAGAGCCAGGACCGCTGGGTCGCCGCGCAATGGGGCATGGCGATCGACCTCGACGCCTGCATCGGCTGCAACGCCTGCGTCACCGCCTGTCAGGCGGAGAACAATATCCCGGTCGTCGGGCGCGAGGAGGTCGAGCTCGGCCGCTGGATGGGCTGGCTGCGGATCGACCGCTACTACGCGGGCGACCTCGACGCGCCGAGCACGCATTTCCAGCCGGTGCCCTGCATGCATTGCGAGCAGGCGCCCTGCGAGCTCGGCTGCCCCGTGGAGGCGACGCTCCACGACAGCGAGGGTCTGAACCTGCAGGTCTACAACCGCTGCGTCGGCACCCGGACCTGCCAGAGCTACTGCCCGTACAAGGTCCGCCGCTTCAACTACCTGGACTATACAGGCGGCATGACCCCGGTGGAGCAGCAGCAGCGCAACCCCGAGGTCACCGTCCGGTCCCGGGGCGTGATGGAGAAGTGCACCTACTGCATCCAGCGGATCACGGCGGCCCGGATCACCTCGGCCAAGGACGCCCACGCGCCGATCCCCGACGGCGCCGTCGAGACCGCCTGCCAGGGCGCCTGCCCGACCCGGGCGATCACCTTCGGCAACGTCGCCGACCCGGGGAGCCGGGTCTCGGCCGCCCGCCGGGATCCCCGCGAATACGCGCTGCTCGGCCACCTGAACACGCGGCCGCGCACCACCTACCTCGCCGGGCTCGCGCCCGCCGCGGAGTCCGACGGGCGGGAGGGCTGAGCATGTCCGGCGCCCTCTCCGGCGGCACGCAGCCCGGGCCCCTGATCCGGCCCGACGAGACCCTGCCGGGGATCGGCGGCGCGGTCACGGCGATCCCGCTGACCCATCCGGGCAACCGGCGCTGGTGGATCGCCTTCGCGGGGGCGGCCGCGCTCCTCGGCCTGTTCGCCCTCACCCTCGGCTACCTGCTCTACGCCGGCCCCGGCATCTGGGCGAACAACAACGCCGTCGTCTGGGCGCTGGACATCGCGAGCTACGATTGGTGGATCGGCGTCGCCTCCGGCAGCCTGCTGGTCTCGGCGATCCTGCTCCTGCTCGGAGCCGAGTGGCGCGGGGCGGTGAACCGCATCGCCGAGACCCTGGCGCTGCTGGCCACCGCGGCGGCCGGGCTCTACCCGATCATCCATCTCGGCCGGCCGTGGTTCTTCTTCTGGAACCTGCCCTACCCCAACACCTACAATCTCTGGCCGCAGTTCCGCTCGCCTCTCCTCTGGGACGCGATCGACATCGTGTCCTTCCTGGTAATCTGCGTGAGCCTCTGGTTCATCGGCCTGCTGCCGGACCTCGCGACGCTGCGCGACCGGGCCCACATCGAGGCCTTGCGCCAGGTCGAGGCGAAGGCGCCGACCCGCAAGCTCGCGCTGCTGCGCGCGCAGGTCTACGGCATCCTCGCCTCGGGCTGGCGCGGCTCGGCGGCCCACTGGCAGATCTGGGTCCAGGCCTACCGGACGGTGGCGCTCCTCGGCGTGCTGCTGGTGGTCTCGGTCCAGACCGGCGCCTCGGTGATGCTGGCGGGCTCGCTGATGCCCGGCTGGCACAGCACGCTGCTGCCGGTGAGCTTCCTGGTCAACGCGGTCTATTCGGGCGTCGGCGTCACGGCGGTGATCGTGATGCTGATCCGCCTCGTCTACGGCCTCGACGCCCTGGTGACGGACCGCCATCTCGACGTGCTCGGGCGGCTGCTGCTCTGCCTCGGCTGCGCCAGCGCCTACTGCTACGCGGCCGAGTATTTCGACACGTTCCTCAACGGCGACCCGGAGGGGCGCGGCGTCCTGGTCCGGCGCATGACCGGCGCCCACGCCCTCGTGTCCTGGACGGCGATCCTGTGCCTCGTCCTGCCCGCGCAGATCCTGTGGTCGGCCCGGGCCCGCACGGCGCCGCTCGCGATCGCCGCGGTGGGCCTCCTCGTGGCGATCGGCGCCTACGCCGACCACGTCATGGTCCTAGTCGTCACCCTGACCCAGGACTTCCTGCCCTCCTCGAGGCTGCCCTACACGACCGACATCTGGGGCATCGCCACCTTCGCGGGCTCCGTCGGGCTGTTCCTGACCCTGCTGCTCCTGTTCCTGCGCTACCTGCCGGCCGTCTCGATCGTCGAGAGCCGCCGCCTCGCCCTGACGGTGTCGCCGGCCGCCCAGGAGGCCGCCCGGATGGCGGCGTCCCGGGCCACGGGCCGCCCGGAGGAGAACCCGGTCGCCGCGCCCCTGTGGGGCGTGGCGGCCACCTTCGCGAGCCAGGGCGACCTCGCCGCCGCCCTCCAGGCGGTATCCGGGATCAGCCCGGATCAGGTCCATCTCGACGGGCACGGCCCGGTGCCGATGCCCCGCACCCTGCGGCCCCTGGGCCTGGAGGGGCGCTCGATCCTGCCATACGCCCTCGCCGGGGCCCTGCTCGGCGGCTTCGGCTTCTTCGCGATGTGCGTCTACGCCACGGCCTACGACTACGTGTTCCTGATCGGCGGCCGCCCGCGCCTGTCCTGGCCCTCCTTCGTGGTCCCCAGCGTCTCCTTCGCGATGATGGCGGGCTGCGTGGCGATCCACCTCGCGCTCCTCGTGCTCAACCGGCTGCCCCGCCTGAATCACCCCGCCTTCAACATCCCGGGCTTCCTGCGGGCCTCGGAGGACCGGTTCTTCCTCTCCGCTGAGGCGCGAGGCGACCGGTTCGACGCGGGCCGGATCGAGCGGCGGCTCGCGGCGCTGCCGGCCGAGGCCGGGCGCCCCCTCGAGATCCAGCGGATCCCGCGATGAGGCGCGCTGCCCCCCGCGCCGTGCCGCTCGTCCTGCTCGCCCTGGCGCCCCTCGCCGGCTGCGGCGAGGCCGACATGGCCGATCAGGCCCGGGCCAAGACCTGGGACAAGAACCCGTTCTTCCCCCGCGAGATCACCATGCGCCAGCCGGTGGCCGGCACCGTGCCGCGGAGCGATCCGGCACGCGCGGCGCCGCAGCCGCAGACGATCGACCGGGCGCTGCTCGACCAGGGCCGCGAGCGCTACGGGGTGTTCTGCACCCCCTGCCACGGGCAGGACGGCCGCGGCGCCGGGATGATCGTGGCCCGGGGCTTCCCGCACGCCGGCGACCTCACCGCGCGGCCCGCGCGCGCGGCCTCCGCGTCCGACCTCTACGACGCGATCTCGAACGGCCGGAAGGCGATGTTCGGCATGGCCCAGATGATCCCCTCGGCCGACCGCTGGGCGATCGTCGCGTATGTCCGCGCCCTCCAGCTCAGCCAGGACGCCCCGGTGGCGAGCCTGCCCGCGGCGGATCGCGCGCACCTGGAGGCGACGCCGTGAGGCGCCCCGCCCTGCTCGGCCTCGCCGGCCTCGTCCTCCTGGCCGTCTGCCTGATCGCGGGCGGCTGGCGCGGGGCCGCGGCCTCGTATCTCGCGGCGTGGCTGGTCCTCCTCGCCCTGCCGGTCGGCGCCCTGCCGGTGGTCATCGTCGCCGAGCGCTTCGGCAAGCGGGTCCGCGAGCGCGGCGGCGTGGAAATGCTGGCGGGGCTGCGCCGGCTGACGGCGCTGATGCCGGTCGCCGCGGTGCTGGCGCTGCCGCTCCTGGCCGCCGCGCCCCTGCTCTATCCCTGGGTGAGCGCCCCGGCGCGCACGCCGCTGGCCGCCCTGTGGTTCACGGTGCCGTTCTTCGCGGCCCGGGTGATCGTCTACCTCGCGGCCTGGACCTGGCTGGCGCTGCGCTTCGCCAAGCCGTTCGACGCGCCCGGCGAGGGTCGGACCGTGCCGGCGGTGGGGCTGCACGCGGTCATCGGCACGCTGTTCGTCACCGACGTCGTCGCCTCCCTGGATCCGCGGCTCGATTCCACCCTGCTCGGCCTCCTGGTGATGACGGCCTGGAGCGGCCTCGCCTTCGCGGCGGCGATCCTGCTGGCCTGGGAGGAGCCGGAGCCCGTGGGCCGCGGCCGCACCGCGCCCGGGCGCGGGCGTCTGGTGCCCCTCGTGGTGCTCCTCGCCCTCTGGGCCTACCTGCACTTCGTCCAGTTCCTGATCGTCTGGTCGGCCAACCTGCCGCCCGAGGTGGCGTGGTACTTCGCCCGCGGCGGCTGGGTCGGGCGGGCGCTGGCGATCGTGGCCGGCGCGGTCGTTGTGCTGGCCGGTCTCGCGACCCTCCGGCCCGGTCGCCCGACCACCCGGATCCTGGCCGGCGCGGCCCTCGCAATCCACGCGCTGGAGATGTTCTGGCTGGTCACCCCGGCGGTGCGCGACCGCTTCGTCCTGCGGCCGAGCGACGTGCTGGCGGCCGGGGCCGTGGCCGGCCTCGCGGCCGCGCTGCGGCCGCTGCTNCGGCCTCCGCCGCCCGCCGCGCCGGGAGGCCGGCATGAGCGCGAGCGGGCCCTCCGGGCTGATCCCCGCGATCCTCGCCGGGCTGACCCTGCGCGGCAGCGGCCTCCTGAACGGGCGCCCGCCGCGCCCGGCGGCCAATTCCCAGCGCGATCCGAACGATCCCGGCCACGAGACGCGCGACGTCAACGTGCGCAACACCGTGCTGGTGATGGCCGGCCTCGCGCTCACGGCGCTGGCGGTCGTCGGCACGATGGTCTGGCTGATGGGCACCTTCGCGGCGAGCCAGCGCCGGGCGCTCCCCGCCCTGACGCCGCAGCAGACGACGCGGCTGGCGCCGCCGCCGCCCAACCTGCAGGCCGATCCTTTCGCCGATCTCGACCGCGAGCGGGCCGCGACCGCGGCGCATGTCTCCGGCTACGGCTACCGCGACGAGTCCCGCACCCGCGCCCGCATCCCGATCGGGCGCGCCATGGACCTGATCGTCGGCCGCTCCCTCGAACCGGCGGAGCCCGCTGCGCGATGACGTCGAGCCACGATTCCCTCCAGCTCTGGCCCGCCGCGGTCTCCGCCACCGCGAGCGAGACCGACCTGCTCATCCTGGCCTTCACCGTCCTGACGCTGCTGCTGACCGTGCCGGTCTTCGTGGCGATCACCACCTTCGCCCTGCGCTACCGCGAGGGCTCCGAGGCGGATCGCAGCCCGTCGGGCATCCGCTCGAACCTCATCGAGATCAGCTGGATGCTGATCCCGTTCCTGCTGACGCTGATCTTCTTCGTCTGGGGCGCGCGGCTGTTCATCCAGTCGAAGAACCCGCCCCCCGACGCCATGGTGGTCGAGGCGGTCGGGCGGCAGTGGATGTGGAAGTTCCAGCACCCGACCGGTCAGTCCGAGATCAACAACCTGCACCTGCCGATCGGCCAGCCGATCCGCCTGCACATCATCAGCCAGGACGTGATCCACGCCCTCTACCTGCCGGCCGTGCGCCTGCAGGTCGCCGCCCTGCCCGACCGCTACACCGACCTGTGGTTCAAGGCCGACAAGACCGGCACCTACCACCTCTACTGCTCGGAATATTGCGGCACCGACCATTCCGTGATGGGCGGCGAGGTCACCTTCATGAATCCCGGCGACTACCAGGACTGGCTGACCCATGCCGGCGCCCAGCAGGGCAAGGTCGCGGCGGGCCGGGCCCTCTACGAGGCCTATGGCTGCGCCGGCTGCCACGAGCCCGGCTCGTCCGTGAAGGCCCCGAGCCTCGCGGGTCTCTACGGGTCCCGGGTGACGCTCGCCGACGGCCGCACCGTCACGGCCGACGAGGGGTGGCTGCGCGAGAAGATCCTGAACCCGAACGGAGACCGGCTCGCCGGCGGGGGCAAGCAGGTGATGCCGAGCTTCGCCGGCCGGATCCCGGCGGACGAGCTCACGACGCTGATCGACTTCCTCAAATCCTATTCGAGCCCGGCCACCGGCAAGGCCGCGGACGCGACGCCGGCGGGGGCGACACGATGAGCGCATCGGGCAGCATCGGCGGCACCGCCCGCCGGGAACCCCACGCCCCGGAATCCACGATCGGGCGCAAGGCCGACTACCTGCACGCGGAATCGACCCTGCGCTCGTGGTTCCTCACCACCGACCACAAGCGCATCGCGATCCTCTACCTCGCGTCGATCACCGGCTTCTTCGTGATCGGGGCCCTGGCGGCGGGCGTGGTGCGCCTCGCGCTGATCGTGCCGAACGGCGCGATCATGACCAACGACACCTACAACAAGGCCTTCACCATCCACGGCGTGGTGATGGTCTGGTTCTTCCTGATCCCGTCGATCCCGGCGACCTTCGGCAATTTCCTGATCCCCCTCATGATCGGGGCCAAGGACCTCGCCTTCCCGAAGCTCAACCTGACGAGCTGGTACGTGTTCATGGCGGGCGCCCTGTTCACCCTGGTCGCGGTGGTGCTGGGCGGCGTCGACACCGGCTGGACCTTCTACGCCCCGCTCTCGACCGCCTTCTCGAACACCTGGGTCCTGCCGGCGCTGATCGGGGTGACCATCGTGGGCTTCTCGTCGATCCTGACCGGGCTCAACTTCGTGGTCACGATCCACACCATGCGGGCGCCCGGCATGACGTGGTTCAAGCTGCCGATCTTCGTCTGGGCCCACTACGCCACGAGCCTGATCTTCCTGCTCGCCACGCCCGTCATCACCACCGCGCTGATCCTGCTGATCATGGAGCGCGCCTTCCATATCGGCGTGTTCGACCCGGCCTACGGCGGCGACCCGGTGCTGTTCCAGCACCTGTTCTGGTTCTACTCGCACCCGGCCGTGTACATCATGGTCCTGCCCGGCATGGGGGTGATCTCCGAGATCGTCCCGGCCTTCGCGCAGAAGAAGCTGTTCGGCTACCGCTTCGTCGCCTACGCGTCGATCGGGCTGGCCTCGGTGACCTTCTTCGTCTGGGGCCATCACATGTTCGTCAACGGCCAGAGCGACCTGGCCTCGCTGGTGTTCTCCGCTCTGTCCTTCGCGGTGGCGGTGCCCTCGGCCGTGAAGGTCTACAACTGGACCGCCACGATCCATAAGGGGGCGCTGCGCCTCGACACGCCGATGCTCTACGCGATGGGCTATATCGGCCTGTTCGTGCTCGGCGGGCTCACCGGCCTCTACCTCGCGACGCTCGCCATCAACCAGCACATCCACGCGACCTACTTCGTGGTCGCGCATTTCCACTACATCATGGTCGGCGGCACGGTGCTGGCGTTCCTCGGCGGCCTGCACTTCTGGTGGCCGAAGTTCACCGGCCGGATGTACAGCGAGCCCTGGGGCCGGGTCTCGGCGCTGCTGATCTTCATCGGCTTCAACGTGACCTTCTTCCCGCAATTCATCCTGGGCTATCTCGGGATGCCGCGGCGCTACGCGACCTACCCGGCCGAGTTCCAGCTCCTGAACGTCCTGTCCTCGGCGGGCGCCACGATCCTGGCGGCGGGCTACCTCTTCCCGATGCTCTACCTCGTCTATTCCCTGTGGTTCGGGCGCAAGGCGCCCGCCAACCCGTGGAACGCGAAGGGGCTCGAGTGGGAGACCTCGTCCCCGCCGCCGACGCACAATTTCCTGTCGCCGCCCGAGGTGCCGCGCATCCCCTACGACTACCCGATCCAGGCCCAGGAATCCCGGGACCAGCACGGATGAGCGCGCCGCTGGCCGACGGGGTCGGGGTCGCCCGCGCCGAGCATTTCGAGAGCGTCGCGCAGCAGCGCGAAGCCGCGACGCTCGGCATCTGGGCGTGGCTGATCACCGAGCTGCTCCTGTTCTCGGCGCTGTTCCTGGTGGCCTTGATCACCCGGATCCAGCATCCCGAGGCGACGGTCGCGGCGGCCAAGCACCTCAAGTTCTGGATCGGCGCCACCAACACCGTGGTGCTGATCTGCTCATCGCTCACCATGTCGATGGCGATCGAATTCTCGCGGATGGGCTGGCAGCGCGCCATGGTCCGGGCGATGCTCGCCACCGCCGCGCTCGGCGGCCTGTTCCTCGTGCTCAAGGGCTACGAGTACTACGCCGACTGGGACGAGCACATGATGCCGTTCCTCAGCAGTCGACCCTTCGCGCTGGCCGAGACCCCGGCCGCGCGGCTGTTCGTGAACCTCTACTACGTCGCGACGCTGCTGCACGCGCTGCACCTGTTCACCGGCATCGCGCTCCTGCTCGGCATGACCTGGATGGCCGCCAGGGCCGGGTTCCTGTCACGGCACCAGAACTGGATTGAGGTCTACGGCCTGTACTGGCACTTCATCGACCTCGTCTGGATCCTCGCCTTCCCGATCCTCTACGTGGTGAATCGGTAGGATGCGGAAGCCCCTCGCCGCCCTGAGCGCCGACGACCGCGCCCTGCTCCGGAAGCGCCTGCGCACGCCTTTCCTCACTTTCCTGGCGCTGCTGGCGCTGCTCGCCATCAACGTGACGCTCGGCGCCACCCTCCCCTTCGCGCAGGTCTGGATCGTCGAGCTCGCCGTCGTCGCCGTGATGGTGGCGCTGATCCTCCTCGTCTCGATGGAGGTGATCCACGAGCCGCCGCTGATCCGGCTGTTCTCGGGGCTCGGCTTCTTCTGGGTCGCCATCCTGGTCGGCATGACGCTGACCGACTATCTCGGCCGCTGAGCCGCGCGAAAGCCGTTGTCGGGACCGCGGAACACTCCTAAACGTCGCCGCTTCCCCGCAGAGCCCGGCTGCAACCTGATGTGCGAACTGCTCGGCATGAGCGCCAACGTGCCGACCGACATCCGCTTCTCCTTCGCGGGCCTCGCCCGGCGCGGCGGCGAGACCGGTCCCCACGCCGACGGCTGGGGCATCAGCTTCTACGACGGGCGCACCTGCCGCAGCTTCCACGAGCCGGAGCCGAGCGCCCGCTCGCAGCTCGCCCGGCTCCTGCGCGACATGCCGATCAAGAGCCGGATCGTCGTCGCCCATGTCCGCAAGGCCAATCGCGGCCGGGTCAGCCTGGAGAACACCCACCCGTTCTCCCGCGAACTGTGGGGCCGGCGCTGGACCTTCGCGCATAACGGCCAGCTCAAGGGCGTGAAGCGGCTGCCGCTCGGCGGCTTCATGCCGATCGGCTCCACCGACAGCGAGCACGCCTTCTGCTGGATGCTCGGCCGGCTCCAGGCCCGGTTCCGCGCCCTGCCCCGCCCCGAGACCCTCGACCGGGCGGTGGCCGACCTCGCGGGCGAGCTGCACGCCCTCGGCGTGTTCAACATGCTGCTGACCGACAGCCGCACCCTCTACGCCCATTGCGGCAAGCGCCTCTGCTACCTCACCCGCTGCGCGCCCTTCGGGAAGGCCACCCTGATCGACGAGGACTGGCAGGTGGATTTCGCCCAGGAGACCACCGAGCACGACGTGGTCACGGTGATCGCCACCCAGGCGCTGACCCGGGACGAGTGCTGGACCGACCTCGCCCACGGCGACGTCCTGACCCTGCGCGACGGGGCAATCCGGCTGTTGAGACCGGCGAACTTAGCTTAAGTGTGTTTTGCCTGAGGGTGCATGCCCGCGCCCGATGCGCTAGAACTCCCGTAACAGGAGCGCATCGGCCGGACTTCCCCACCGGTTCGAGCCGGCAAGCGCTCCGCCTCGACCCGCTCGGGACCACAGGTCGAGCCACGATGAGTTGACGAGCGCGATACGCATGACCCGCGACGACACCGACACCGTCCTGTCCCAGGAGGACGGGACTCGGGATGGCCGCCCGAACCTGGCGCCCGGCATCCGCACGCATCTCGGGGAGCACCTGCGCACGGTCTACGAGCGGATCGGCGAGGAGACGCTGCCGTCCCGCTTCGCCGAGCTGATCGAGAAGCTCGAGGCGGCTCTGCGCGCCCGGGGCGAGGCGATCGAGCCGGAATTCCGCAACGGCCTGCTCGCGGCCGTGCCGTCGCTGCGCGCCTTCGCGCTGTCGCTGACCTCGAACCCGGCCCGCTCCGACGATCTCGTCCAGGACACCCTGCTCAAGGGCTGGCAGCACCGCGCCCGGTTCCAGCCGGGGACCAACCTGAACGCGTGGCTGTTCACGATCCTGCGCAACATCTTCTACTCGGACCACCGCAAGCGGGTCCGCGAGGTCGAGGATCAGGACGGCTCCTACGCGGCCCGGCTCGCCACGGCCCCGCACCAGGGCGACCGGCTCGACGTCGAGGACCTGCAATCGGCGCTCGCCAAGCTGCCGCCGGACCAGCGCGAGGCGCTGGTGCTGGTCGGCGCCGAGGGCGTCTCCTACGAGGAGGCCGCGACGATCATGGGCTGCAAGGTCGGCACCGTGAAGAGCCGCGTCAGCCGCGCCCGCGGCCGCCTCGCGGAACTCCTGGGCTACGACGAGGAGGATCTCGGATCCGACCGGTTCATCCAGTCGGCGATGCCCAAGGACGCTTAGGGGCTCGGCCGGCCTCAGGCCGGCGGTCCACAAAAAAGGATGCATCCGATTCCGGGGGTCGGGCGTTACCGGCCCGAGCTTCGCTGCGCCCGCGCGGCGAGACACCACGGAACGGAGATGCACCGCATGACCTTCAAGACCCTGATCGCCGCCTCGGCCCTCGCCCTCTCGCTGCCGCTGGCGGCCCAGGCCCAGGGCACCATTCCGGGCGCCGAGCGCGGCGCGGCCGCGGGCGCCGATGCGGCCGGCCCGATCGGCGGGATCGTCGGCGGCGCGGTCGGTGCGGCCACCGGCACGGTGGGCGGCATCCTCGGCGTCGACATGGCCCCGCGCTTCCGCAGCTACGTCCGCGAGCGCAACGTCCGCTCCTACGACTACGACGGCCGCGTCGCCGTCGGCACCACCCTGCCGGCCTCGGGCGTGACCTACTACGACGTGCCGAGCGAGTACCGCGTGCAGCCGGGCTACCGCTACACGGTCGTGAACGACCGCCCGGTCCTGGTCGATCGCGGTCACCGCATCGTCGAGGTCATCGACTAACACCCTGGGCCGGCCTCGTGCCGGCCCAGGGGCCCCCGGAGCCAGGCTCCGGGGGCTTTCCCGCAGCCGCGGCCGCCGGCGCAACGCTTCATCCGTCCGGCCGTTGATGACGGTTCGACCCGTGAGGCGATCATGAGCGACACCCCCACAGACCCGAAATCCACTCTGCCGGAGCCGGTGCGCGACCATCTCGGCCAGCAGCTGCGCAGCGTCCTGCCGGTCGGGCCCGACAAGCCGCGCTTCCTCGGCGACGACCCGGTGCCGGACGCCTTCGAGCCCCAGATCCGCCGGCTCGAGACCCGCCTCAAGACCCACGAGGAAGGCACCGGCGCCGTCGGCCAGGCCCTCGATCAGATCCTCGACGCGCTCGGCGTGAAGCCGCAGGACGACGACGGGCGCGCGGTCTGACCCGTCAGACGCGCGGCTTCGTCGCCAGGATGTCGCGGATCTCGGAGAGCAGCTTCACGTCCGCCGGCACCTCGTCGGGCTTCTTGGCCTCGGAGGTCTGGAGCCGGTTCATCGCGCGGATCACGAGGAACAGCACGAAGGCGACGATCAGGAAGTTCAGCGTCAGGGTCAGGAACTGGCCGTAGCCGATGACCGCGCCCTGCTTCTTCGCGTCCACGTAGGGCAGCCCGGCCTGCACCTTCGACGAGAGCGGGATGTAGTAGTTCGAGAAGTCGAGCCCGCCGGTGATCGCGCCGATCACCGGCATGAAGATGTCCTGCACCGCCGAAGTGACGATGGCCCCGAACGCGGCGCCGATGATCACGCCGACCGCGAGATCGACCACGTTCCCGCGCAGCGCGAATTTCTTGAATTCCTCGAGCATTTCCGGATCCCCCGCCGCACGCCGCGGAGATAGGAGCCGGCCCGGCGTCGTCCAGCGCGTCGCGGATAGCTTCCGGTCCTCGCGCGGCCCGCTAGGCTTGGCCGACCGGATTGACCTGTACCGGTCCCTCGCCGGGGGCGGCCGCCAGTTCCGCCTTGAGCCGGCGGCGATACTGGGCGGCGACGACCGGGATGGTCAGCAGGTAGCCGCCGCTCACCGCCACCAGGGCTTCGAACGGGTAGCTGATCAGGATGCCGAAGGCCGCCACGCCGAACAGGAAGATCGGCAGGACGAGGCTGCGCGGCACGCGCTTGCCCATGGTCTTGCCCGAGTAGGTCGGGACCGTGGAGACGACCAGCAGGGCGATGCACAGCACGTAGATCAGGACCGCGGGCGCCGCCCAGGTCTCGATGCCGAAGCCCAGGAAGTGCAGGTAGAGCGGCAGCATCGCGGTGAGCGCCCCCGCGGGGGCCGGCATGCCGACGAAGAAGTCCTTCTTCCATTCCGGCCGGTTCGGGTCGTCCAGCATCGCGTTGAAGCGGGCGAGGCGCAGCGCCATGGCGATGGCGAAGATCAGCGCCACGATCCAGCCCACCGACTTCAGGTGGAACAGCACGAAGCCGTAGAGGATGAGCGCCGGGGCGCAGCCGAAATTCACGAAGTCGGCGAGCGAATCGAGCTCGGCCCCGAACCGCGACGTGCCCTTGAGCAGCCGCGCCACCCGCCCGTCGATGCCGTCCAGCACGCCGGCCACCACCACGGCGATGACCGCGGGCTCGAACTTGCCCTCGAAGGCGAGCCGGATCGCGGTCAGCCCGAGGCAGAGCGCCATCAGGGTGATCATGTTGGGCGCGATCATCCGGAACGGCACCGGCTTGAACCGGCGCGGCCGCGGCTCGTTGGGATCGGGCGCGAAGGGCGGGAAGAGATCGTCCATGGCCGCCTCAGATCCGCTTGAACAGCCGCTCCGGGCCGCCGCCGAGATCGGCCAGCACCGTCTCGCCGGCCACCGCCTTCTGGCCGAGGCCGACCAGCACGGTCGCGCCGGCCGGAAGGTACACGTCCACCCGCGAGCCGAAGCGGATCAGGCCGAACCGCTCGCCGACCCCGAGCACGTCGCCCGCCGACACGAAGCCGACGATCCGCCGGGCCACGAGGCCGGCGATCTGCACCACGCCGACCCGCTTCGGCTGGCCGGCATGGGTCGTCTCGATGACCATGCCGTTGCGCTCGTTGTCGTCGCTGGCCTTGTCGAGCTCGGCGTTGAGGAAAAGGCCCGGCGTGTAGTGGATCTGGCCGATCCGGCCCGCCACCGGCACCCGGTTCACGTGGCAGTCGAACACGTTCATGAACACCGAGACCCGGAGCGTCGGCACCTGCGGCAGGTCGAGCTCGGGCGGCGGCAGGACGGTGGCGATGAGGTTGACGCGCCCGTCGGCCGGCGAGATCACCAGCCCGTCCGCCACCGGGGTGACGCGCTCCGGATCGCGGAAGAAGTAGCAGACCCACAGGGTGAGGATCAGGAAGATCCAGCCGAAGAACTGGGAGAAGTAACCCGCCAGCACCGTCAGCACGATGCCGATCAGGATGAAGGGATAGCCCTCCTTGTGGATCGGCACGAGCGTCCGGCGGATCGTCTCGATCAGGTCGGTCATGGGTTCTTTGGACTCAACGGGGCCGCGGGCGGGCGGACTTGTCGGACGCGCGGATGGCAGTCCGCCGGGCCGCCGTCAACTTTCCAGGGGTTGCGGATCGCCGCGGGGCGCCGCGCGCGCCCTCGCCGGGACCCGCCCCGCCGGGCATCGATTCGGCCCCGAAGACCCCGACATGCGTCGTCGTCCCCGCACGCCGATCGGCGTCGGGAGCACGGCACCGCACCGCCGCCTCACCCCGTCAGTCCGGAGCCGCGCCCGCTCCGTCCGTCCGCCGGAGGCGGCTCGCGAAGAAGCCGTCGAGGCCGCCGCGGGCGCCGGGGATCTCCGGCAGGTGGCACGGCAGGGTCCGCAGGTCGCCGTGGTCGTCGATCAGCGCCGCTTCGCCACCGACCTCCTCCGGCCGGACCGGAACCCGCGCGTAGCGGGGATCGCGGGCCAGGAAGGCCGCCACCTGCGCCTCGCCCTCCTCCGGCTCCAGCGAGCAGGTGCAGTAGACGAGGAGCCCGCCCGGCCGCACCAGCCCGGCCGCGTGGTCGAGGAGCTTGGCCTGGAGCGCGGCGAGCCGCCCGATATCGGCCTCCGCCTTGGTCCAGGCGACGTCGGGATGGCGCCGGATCGTCCCGGTGGCCGAGCACGGCGCGTCGAGCAGCACCGCGTCGTGGTCCTGCGGCTCCAGGGCGAGGGCGTCGGCGACCACGACGTCGACGGCGAAGCCGAGCCGCGCGACGTTCTCGCGCAGGCGCTCCAGCCGCGGCGCGGACCGGTCGACCGCCGTGACCCGGGCACCGGTGGCGGCGAGCTGCAGGGTCTTGCCGCCCGGCGCCGCGCAGAGGTCGAGGACGCGGGTGCCTTCCCGCGGCGCCAGGAGCCGGGCCGGCAGCGCCGCGGKGGCGTCCTGGACCCACCACGCGCCCTCCTGGAAGCCCGGCAGCTCGGGGATGGCCNGCGCAGCGCGCCCTGGCCGAGGCGGCCGAGCGCCGCGCGGCGATCGACGCTCGGGCCGCCGAGATCGGCGCCAAGCCCGAGCGCCAGGGACGCGGCGGCCTGGAGCCGGTCCGCTACGACGACTGGGAGGTGAAGGGCCTCGCGGTCGACTTCTGAGGGACTTGTCGCGGGGCGCCTACTCGGCCGGGACCGCGAGCGGCGCGCCGGCCTCGGCCTCGGTCCGGGCCTCCGCGACGCCCGCCCCGAATCGCCGGTACCACAGCCCGGTCAGGATCGGCACGAGGATCGAGGTGACGATGATGCAGATCGTCACCAGCACGGTGGCGGTCTGCGCAGACGGGGCGAATTGCGGGGCGACGGCGGCGATCGCCAGCGGATTGGCGGCGGCGGCCCCGGCCGTCGAGGAGGCCGCCAGCCCCGCCGTCCCGGTCCCGCCGCCGATCGCCCGGTCGGCCAGGATCAGCGGGATGCCGGTCAGGACGATCACCGCCAGCGCCAGCACGATGCCGAGCCCCGCGAGCGGCGAGAGCAGGTTGTTCAGGTCGACCGTGTTCCCCAGCGCGAAGGCGAAGAACGGGATCATCAGCTGGCCACCCGGGGCGAACAGGGCCCGGAGCTTCGGGTCGAGGTTGCCGAGGGCGAAGCCGACCAGGAAGGGCAGCACCGCGCCCGCGAAGATCTGCGGCTCGAAATGCGCCGCCCCGGAGGCCCCGAGGATGATCATGCTCATCAGCGGGCCGGACTCGATCGAGGTCAGGATGAAGGCGCCCGCCTCCTCGCGGCTGCCGTAGGTCTGCATCAGCGAGGCGTAGAGGCCGCCGTTGGACATATCCATCGCGCAGACGATCGCCAGGATCGACAGGCCGGCGAAGAAGCCGGTCTGGATCCCGTCGGGCGGGATGAACAGCGAGGACACCAGCACGATCGCCCAGGCGGCCACGAGCTTGGTCGCCACCAGCGTGCCGGACTTGCGCAGCACGGTGCCGGTCGCCTTGAGGCTGACCGAGGCGCCCATGCAGAAGAACCAGACCGCCAGGATCGGGATCACGCCGGTCATGATCCCCTGCGTGAAGCCCTTGAAATAGGCTGGGGCGCCCGGCGCGAAGGTCTTGCACAGCGCTCCGAGCAGGAGCGGGACCAGCATCAGGCCGCCGGGAATCCTGTCGATCGCCGCCTTGATCTGCATGGCGCGTCCCTCCCGATCCGGGTCGTCCGCCGACGCGCCGGACCCGGGCGGATCCGAGGCGCCGCACCGGACCGCGCCTCTGTCGGGCGCCTCTCGGACCGGTGCGTCATCCTGTCGGGGGGCGGCGCGGGCCGTCAAGCGGCGCGCCGGCGCGGGGCTTGCCGAACGTGTCGCGCTGTCGGGCGCGGAACGTCGGGCGCCGGGCCCCGTTGGGCAGGTTCACCTGAGGGAGGCGAAGATGGCGACGACAGTATCGGCCCGGAGCGCGGCCGCGGGCCCGCACGGCGAGATCCCCCTCGCCCGCGGCGAGCGTCTCGGCATGCGGATGTGGCGGGCCGAGGAGCCCAACGCCGACAAGCCGATGACCACCTCGGCGCACGAGACGGTCGGCTACGTCGTCAGCGGCCGGGCCGAGCTCGTGCTGGAGGGCGAGACCGTGGCGCTCGCGCCGGGCGATTCCTACTGCGTGCCGGCCGGCGCCGCGCACACCTACCGGATCCTGGAGACCTTCACGGCCGTCGAGGCGACCGCCCCGCCGGCCGGGTGAGGCCGACGGGCCTCAGTGGGTCATGTAGACCTGCGTGCCGACATCGACCCGCGCGTAGAGGTCGACCACGTCCTGGTTGTACATCCGGATGCAGCCGTAGGAGGCGTAGGTGCCCACCGAGCTCGGCCGGTTGGTGCCGTGGATCGCGTACTCGCCGCCCGCGAGCGTCATCGCCGCCGCCCCCATGGGGTTGTGCGGCGAGCCGCCCGCGATGAGGTTCGGCAGGCGCGGGTTGTCGCGCTTCACCTCCGCGGGCGGCGACCAGGCGGGGGCGACGTACTTGCCGTCGATCGGCTTGATGCCGAACCACTGCTTGCCGGGACGGCCCACCGCCACGGGATAGCGGATCGCCGTGCCGTCGCCGTTCACCAGGTAGAGCTTGCGCTGCGACACGCTGATCACCACCGAGCCCGGCGCGACGCCGTTCGCGAAGGGCACGATCTCGCGCGCCTGCGCCGTCTGGAAACAACCGGCCAGCATCGCGCCGGCCAAACCGAATAGAGCCGTCACCCGACCCGACATCACCGCGATCCTCGCAAAGCTAGACTTGACGCGGGCAAGTAATCCCCGGCCGGGCTTACCGTTCCAAGAAAAGCTATGGTTGACGCGGCGTCATTCCGCGGATCCGCGGGGCACGGTAAAAGAGCAACCACGATCCAGGGTGTACGGGCCGTTGCGGGCCGGATCGGCCGCCGCTCAGCGCTCGTGGAGCTCGCTGCCGCGCCGGTCCTCCGGCTGCCAGCCGTGGCGCTCCAGCTCCGGGTCGAGATGCTCCTCCACCGGGTACCCGACGCAGAGATAGGCCACGAGCCGCCACGTCCCCGGTACGGCCAGGATCGCCGTGACCGCGTCCGGCTCCAGGATCGAGACCCAGCCGACGCCGAGGCCGCGGGCCCGGGCGGCGAGCCAGAAGCACTGCACGGCCCCCACCACCGAGTAGGCCAGGGTCTCCGGCATGCTGGCCCGCCCGAGGCCGAGGCCGGTCTCGGTGGCCGCGTCACAGAAGGCGGCGAGATGCACCGGCGCCTCGCGCAGGCCGGCGAGCTTCAGGTTGCGGTACTGCGCGGCCCGGTCCGCCGCGTAGCTCGCGGCCGCGGCGTCGTTGCAGCCGGCGAAGTTCTCCGCGACCGCACGGCGCCGCTCCGGATCCGAGACGCGCACGAAGCGCCAGGGCCGGCTGTTGCCGACCGAGGGCGCCCTGTGGGCCGCCGCGAGGCAGGCGCGCAGGCACGCCTCGTCCACCGGGTCGGTCCGGAACCGTCGCACGTCGCGGCGCCACGCGAACAGCGCGTCGAGGTCGTGCAGGAAGGCGGCGTCGAAGGCGGGGGAGCCCATGGTGCGGCTGGCATAGCCGCAACCCCGGCCCGACGGGAAACAGAAAAAAGGCCGCCCGAGGGGCGGCCTGAAGTCTTGGGTCTCGAAACCTCGGAGTGCCGGATCCTGGGATCCCGTGCGGCGGCCGATGGCTGGGGAGCTGGGTGTCGGTCGCCGACCGGGCAGAACCCGGCGAGGTTCGATGCCTGTTGTCGCGCTGCAACGCGGCCTGCAAAAGGCGTGAATCGGGCCAAACCGTGTTTTTTGTCGCTTGGGCGTGTCTCGCGGGACACGGCTGCCGCCGCCCCGACCGCCACCCTTGCGGGCCGCAGCGGCGAAGCCCATCATCCGGCAAAGCATTGACGCACGGGAGCCGTGATGACCGAGAGGACGAGCGCCGGGTCGAGGCCCGACGAGGCGGCGGGCCATGTCATCCCCTTCCCAACCCGCGCGGCCCCTCCCCAGATCGCTTTCAACCGGGACGAGCTCCGCACGATCTTCAACCTCTACGGCCGGCAGGTCGCCGCGGGCGAGTGGCGCGACTACGCCCTCGATTTCCGCCGCGACAAGGCGGTGTTCTCGATCTACCGGCGCTCCTCCGAGATGCCGCTCTACCGGATCGAGAAGGATCCCAAGCTCGCCCGCCGCCAGGGGGCCTACGCGGTCATCGCCGCGAGCGGCCAGATCCTGAAGCGCGGCACCGAGCTCGTCCGGGTGCTCGCCGTGCTGGAGCCGGCGCCGAAGGCGGTCTGAGCGCGGCGCCGCCTCGGGGTGACGGGAGCGGCGCGCTCGCTCAGGAGAGGGACAGGCCCCGGACGGTCGCGGCGATCTCGGCCACCACCTCCGGCGCCAGGGGACGGATCGGCCGCGGCGGCTCGGCGCGGCACCGGCCCATGAGATCGGTCAGCGCGTAGACCACCCGCAGGCTCGAATGCGTCCGGAACAATGTCCAGAGGGGCTCCAGCTCCGCGTTGAGGGCGCGGGCCCGCTCCGTCTCGCCCGCCGCGACGGCCCGGACGATCGCCAGGCAGGTTCGGGGGAACAGCCCGCCCGCCACGCTGAACCACGCCGCGCCGCCGGCGATGAGCGCCTCGGTCACGTTCCAGTCGCCGCTGAAGCCGACGGGGAAGCCCGCCGGGGCGGCCTCCCGCAGGGCCGCCACGCCGGACGCGGCCTGCGCCGCCTCCGGCGCCGCGCATTTGGCGGCGATGACGCCGGGCAGGCGGGCGATCCGGCCGATCAGCGCCGGCGTGAAGCGGAAATGCGTGGTCGCGGGGTTGTCGTAGAGGACGAGGGGCAGGCCGCCCGCCTCCGCCACGGCGGCGAAATGCGCCTCGACCTCGGCCTCGGTCAGCGGCGTGTAGGAGACCGGGGCGAGGAGCCCGGCATCCGCGCCGGCCGCCCGCGCGTCCTGCGCGAGGCGGACGGCGTCGTCGGTGCGCAGGGCGCCGATGCCGACGAGGAGCGGCACCCGCCCGCCCACGGCCTCGGCGGCGATCGCCACCGCCCGGCGCCGCTCGTCCCGGCTCAGATACGCGTAGGTGCCGGTGCTGCCGAGGAGCCCGATCGAATCGACCCCGGCGGCCGCCAGCGGCTCCAGCAGCCGGCGCAGCGCGTCGGCGTCGACGCGGCCGTCGGCGTCGCTCGGGGTGATCGGGAAGGCGGAGAGGCCGGAGATTGCGGGCATGGCCCGAGCCTAGCGCATCCGCCCGCGGCGGCCAGACAAAAAGAGACCCCGGCGGTTGCCCGCCGGAGTCTCTCTCAACGCTCAGTCTCGCTGGCTCAGCGGCGGTCGCCGATCAGGCTCAGCAGGAACTGGAACATGTTGATGAAGTCGAGATAGAGCGTCAGGGCGCCGTTCACCGACATCTTGGCCGCCATCTCGCCGTCGAAGCCGCCGTAGAGATACATCTCCTTGAGCTTCTGGGTGTCGTAGGCGGTCAGCCCCGCGAAGATCAGCACGCCCAGCACCGAGATAGCGAACTGGAGGGCCGACGAAGCGAAGAAGATGTTCACCAGCGACGCGAGGATGATGCCGATCAGGCCCATCATCAGGAACGAGCCCATGCCGGAGAGGCTGCGCCGGGTGGTGTAGCCCCACAGGCTGAGCGAGCCGAAGGCCGCCGCCGTGATGAAGAACACCTGCACCACGCTGCCGCCGGTGAAGACCAGCAGGAGCGAGGACATCGAGGCGCCCATCACCGCCGCGAAGGCCCAGAACATCGTCCGCGCGGAGGAGGCCGACATCCGATCCATCCGCATGGAGAAGACGAAGATGAACGCCAGCGGGGCGAGCATCAGGACCCACTTCAGCGGGCTGAGGTAGAGGGTCTGACCGAAGGGGGTCAGGACCGGGCGGGTGCCCTGGTAGGCCGCCACGGAGGCCATGTTCAGGCCGAGCGCGACGAGACCCGAGATGCCGAGCCCGACGACCATGTTGTTGTAGACGCCGAGCATGAAGGTGCGCAGGCCCTGGTCGACTTCGACCTGGGTGCCGGCGTAGCCGGTCGGCTGCTGGGCGCCGTACCGGAAGGGACTGTTCTCGAATGCCATGGGAGTTTCCTTGCGGAGGCTCTCTCAGCGTGGTGTTCGGGCGAGGCCCACGCAGGACCTCTGGCGCCAGGCTGGCGCCTCGATCGGGAATATGTTGCGCCGGCCGCCGAGACACAAGTCCCCGGCCACGGTTGCAGGGCCGCTTTTCCGTGTCCGGCGGATGTATTTTTGTCCATCTGGGCCGGGATTAAAATGCATTCCGCTCCGTCGCCGGTGTGTTCGACTGACGGTTGCCGGGATCCAGCCGTTTCGACGCGCCTGCGCAAAGTCTTAACGGCTTCCTTATGCCACGCGCGCCCGCGCGCGCCGGGAATTTTCCGGTGCGGACCGGCGCGGCGCGGCGCGTTCGAGGCTGCGCGGGCGATCCGCGGACTCCGAAATCCGGTTTCGCGCGCGCGGGATCTGGGCCGTTCCGAGAGGCGGCCTCGGGCGGCTCGAACCGGAGCGGCGGCTCAGTGCGTCATCCTGCGGGCGAGCGCGCGGCCCAGACGTATCAGCATCAGCTCGGCGGCGGCACGCACCTCCGCGGGCGCATCGTCGGTGAGCGTCTCCCTGAGCGCGAGGGCGAGATCCGCCGCCCGCTCCAGCGCGTCGCCGCCCGCCACCGGCTTGCCGAGCACGTAGCGGTCGCCGCCGTCCCGGATCTCCGTGATGTCCATCAGGATGCCGTGCGAGCGCTGCGGCTGGCCATCCTCGTCCCGGTGGGTCCGCCCCCGGCTCAGGAGCCAGCGCACGGAGCCGTCCGGCTTGAACACGCGGTACTCGGCCAGCACCAGCCCGCCGGACCAGACGGCCCGGAGCATGTGGTCCATGAGCCACGTCATGTCCTCGGGATGCACCGCGGCCAGGGCCATCGGTCCGTTGATCGGACGATCGGCGAGGTCAGGATTCCCGGTCAGCAGGCGGGCCGCGCCCGCGTCGTAGACGACCACGCCGCGGACATGGTCCCACTCCCAGGCGCCCACAACGCACGAGGCTTCGAGAGCCGCGCGGAGACGGTCGACGTTCTCCGCGTAGCCATCGATGACGTTGATGCGCATGGCGGATGGTCCCCCCGGCCACTCGAAATCCGAATGTCTAGCCCCGTACCAATCTTCTGCCGGAATGACAAAGAGTTCACTTGCGAATACCCCTTCATCCGGGCACCCCTTGTCGCGGCTGGGAAATCATCCTCGGTCGCCAGAAGTTCGAGGGACCGCCATGGATGAGAATGGGCTCGAATTTCTGCGCAAGATTGCCGACCGGAAGGCGGAATCCTCCTCATCGCGCGCGCTCGACAGGATCGCGCAGTCCCTCGATTTGCCGGTCGAGGCGTTCTTCGGTCCCGATCACCGCGGACCTGTCGACCGGCGGACGATCGAGCGGGAAACGGAGCGGCTGCTGGTGCTGGTCGGAGTCCATCTGCGCCAGCTCGATCCCGGCGCGCGGACGCGGTTCGGCGAAGCGGTCCTCGCGATGGTCGCCCCCGATTCGGCGGAAGGCTGCGCGCGCGCCGCGGAGACGGCGGGGCGTGGGGACCCGTGAGCGCGGGGCCCGACGATTGCGGCGCCTCCCTCCGGCGCGACGGTGCCGATTCCCGGTCGGGCTTCCTTCGACCGCGCACATCTCGCCGAGCTGTGCCGAGGGCCTGCCTCCCGACGTGATGGAGGACAAGTGATTTGTCGATCTCGACGGCCTTCATCTCCGCGTCCACCGGAGCTGGACCGGCTTCGGCGCCTACAAGGCCGGTCTGCGGCAGGACGGCGAGACCTGTCGCGTCGTGTCGGCTGTCTGTCCGGAGCGGAGGCTCCGGACGCGCGACGGTGATTATCGGGTCCGGAGCGTCGCTTTCCTGATCGCGGAGCTCCTGCTCGGCGAGGCGAAGCCGCTCGCGAGACCCGCGAACACAGGCCAACGCGCCGCCGGGATGTCCGGCACGGCTCCTCGGGAACCGGCCATCGCGAGACCGTCATGTCCCGAACGCCGCGGTGGCGGTCCTGGCGCCGAGGTCGGCCGCCCGGGCCGGGGCGGTTCCGGGCGCCCGCGCGCTTCAGATCTGCCGGAGATACGGCGCGGGCTTCTGCCCCAGGATCCGCCACGTGCCGGCGAGCCCGAGCAGGATCGCCAGGGCCACGGCGGCGAGCGCCGCCACAAGCGCCCCCGACAGGTCGAGCCGGAAGTCGAGGTGCATCACCTTGGCGACGATCACCCAGCCGGCGAGCGTGCCGGCCGCGAGGCCGAACAGCGCCGTGGCGAGACCGAGCGCCGCATACTCGATCGCGTAGGCGGTGAGCAGCCGGGCCCGGCTCGCGCCGAGGACTTTCAGCACCACGGCGTCGTAGAGCCGCGCGCGGTGCCCGGCCGCGATGGCGCCCGCCAGCACGAACAGGCTCGCCAGGACGGCGACCGCGCTCGCCCCGCGGATCGCCAGGACCAGCCGGCCGACGAGGTCGCCGATGGCGTCCAGCGCGTCCTTGACCCGGACGGCGCTCACCGACGGGAAGGTTTTGGCGACATCCCGCAGGATGTGGTTCTCGGTGGCCGCGTCGGTGCCGCCGGGCAGGGTCAGGGTGGCGAGGTCCGAGTGCGGCGCGCCCCGAAAGGTGCCGGGCGAGAACACCATCACGAAGTTGATGCCGAGGTTGCGCCACTCCACCCGGCGCAGGTTGAAGATCGTCGCGGTGAGGTCGCGGCCGAGGACGTTCACCGTCACGGTGTCGCCGAGCTTCAGCCCGAGCTGGCGGGCGAGGTCGGCCTCGAAGGAGACGAGCGGCTTGGCACCCTGCTCGGGGCTCCACCACGCCCCCTCGGTGAGGCTGGAGCCCTCCGGCACCGTGTCGGCGTAGGTGATGCCCCGGTCGCCGTCGAGCACCCAGGCGGCGTCCTCCGGCGGCCGGATCTTGCTCGCCGGCACGCCGTTCAGGGCGACGATCCGGCCGCGCATCATCGGCACGTCCTCGACCTTGCCGTTGGGCGCCGAGCGCGCCAGGAACTCGCGGAACTGGGCGGCGTCCCGCGAGGGGACATCCAGGAAGAAGAGATTCGGCGCCCGGGCCGGCAGGGTCGCGCTGATCGTGCGGCGGACATTGGCGTCGATCAGGCTGAGCGTCACGAGGAGCGTCACGCCGAGGCCCAGCGACAGGACGATGGCGGGCGTCAGCGCGCCCGGCCGGTGGAGATTGGCGAGCGCCATCCGGGGCGCCGGCCAGCGCGGGTGCGGGAGCCGGCGGGCCGCCGCCATCAGCCCGAGCGCCACCCCGTGGAGCAGGCCGAACGCGATGGTCGCGGCCGCGATGAAGATCAGCGCCACGCGCCGGTCGAAGGCGGTCGCCACCGACAGGCCGACCAGGGCGGCGAGGCTGAGGCCCAGCCAGATCCGGTAGCGCCAGCGCGGCCTGACCCGGGCCGGGTCGACCGTGTCGCGGAACAGGCCGGAGACCGGCACGTCGTGCGCGCGGCCGAGCGGCGTGATCGCGAAGGCGAAGGCGGTGATCAGCCCGTAGGCGGCTGCGAGCGCGAGCTCCCCCGGCGCGAGCGTGGGATTGAGCGGCAGCGGCAGGTCGGCGGAGAACAGCGCGTCGAGGAGGAAGGGCAGGCTCGCGCCGATCGCGAGGCCGATCCCGGTACCCAGCCCGGCGATGAGCATCACCTGCGTCAGGTACAGGGCGACCACCTGCGAGCCCGGCGCGCCCACGCTCTTGAGGGTCGCGATCGAGGGCCGCTTGCGCTCCACGAAGGCGTGGACGGCGTTGCCGACCCCGACGCCGCCGACGATCAGCGCGGTCAGCCCCACCAGGGTCAGGAACTGCGTGAACCGCTCGATGCTCTTGGCGAAGCGCGGGTCGGCGTTGGTGCGCGAGCGGATCTCCCAGCCGGCCTCGGGCGTCGCGGCGCGGATCCGGGCCTGCGCGGCGTCGAGGTCGGCATCGGGCGTGCCGGCCGGCAGGACGAGGCGGTAGCTCCAGCGGTTGAGGCTGCCGGGCTGGACGAGGCCGGTGGCCCGGAGCGTCGGCTCGGAGACCATCAGCCGCGGCCCGAAGCCGATGCCGCCGGCGATCTTGTCGGGCTCCGACACGATGGTGCCGCGGAGCGCCACATCGTGCCCGGCGAGCGTGATCCGGTCCCCGACCTTGACGTCGAGGCGGGTGAGCAGGGCCTGGTCGGCGAGCGCCCCCGGCACCCCGTCGCGCGCCGCCAGCAGGTCGGCGAGGCGGCCCGGCGGGTCGGTGGCGAGGTCGCCCGCGGCCGGGTAGGTGGCGGGATCGACGGCCTTCAGCTCCACGAGGGCCGCGTCGCCGCCCGGCGCGACCGCCATGGCCCGCAGGGAGGCGACGATGTCGAGGCGGCCTTCGCGCGCGAGGGCCTGCTTCTCCGCGTCGGCCGCCTCGCGGTTGATCAGGTTGTAGGCGAGGTCGCCGCCGAGGATGCGCCGGCCCTCGCGGCCGAGCCCGTCCGAGAGCGAGCGCGAGATCGACGCCACGCCCGCGATGGCCGTGACACCCAGCGCGATGCAGGCGAGGAACACCGCGAAGCCGTTGAGGCCGGCCCGCAGCTCGCGGAGCGCGAGGCGCAGGGTGAGCGGGACGCGCCGGGGCGCGGGGTCGGGGCGGGCGAGCGTGCCGTGCATCAGGCGGTCACCGCCTCCTCGATCCGCCCCGAGCGCAGGCGCACGGTGCGGTCGCACAGGCGCGCGAGGCCGTTGTCGTGGGTGACGAGGACCAGCGTCGCGCCGCGGTCCCGCTTCAGCCGGAACAGCAGGTCGACGATCTGGCGGCCGGTGGCCTCGTCGAGGTTACCGGTGGGCTCGTCGGCCACCAGGATCGCCGGGTCGGGGGCGACCGCCCGGGCGATGGCGACGCGCTGCTGCTCGCCGCCCGAGAGCTGCGCCGGGTAATGGTGCAGCCGGTGGCCGAGGCCGACCGCCTCCAGCTCGGTCCGGGCGCGATCCAGGGCCCCGGGCCGGTCGGCGAGTTCCAGCGGCAGCGCCACGTTCTCCAGGGCCGTCATGGTCGGCACGAGGTGGAAGGACTGGAACACGATGCCGATCCGCCGGCCGCGGAACCGGGCGAGCGCGTCCTCGTCCAGGCGGACAAGGTCGGTGTCCTCGATGACGACGCCGCCGGAGTCGGGCCGCTCCAGACCGGCCATGACCATCAGCAGCGTCGACTTGCCGGAGCCGGACGGGCCGACGAGGCCCACCGCCTCGCCGCGGTCGACGGTCAGCGAGATGCCGCGCAGGACGTGGACGCGGGCCGCGCCGCGCCCGAGGCTGAGATCGATGTCCGACAGCGCGATCGCGGGCTCGCGCAGCACCTTGCCGTGGCTCACCGGTGAGCCGATCTGTGGGCGATGACGAGCATGGCGCGCGAGGTCCTCACGTGGGGTCGATCTTGGCTGTACGGGCCGCGGTTGCACCGCGATATGGGTTCCGCATTGGGGCCGCGCCATGACGGACGCGGCGTGTTCCGGCGCACAACCCTGTTTGCCGCAGCGCTAGCGCTCCTCATGGTCCCTTTCATGACAGCTCTTCAGGCCGCCCCGGGCGGCCCGATCAAGCTCGTCGCCCTCGGCGACAGCCTCACCGCCGGCTACAGGCTTCCGGCCGACGCCGCCTTCCCCACCGTGCTGGAGCGCCTGCTCAAGGCCAAGGGCGCGGACGTGACGGTGGCCAATGCCGGCGTCTCCGGCGACACCGCCACGGGCGGCCTGGACCGGGTCGACTGGTCGGTCCCGGACGGGACCGCGGGCGTGATCCTCGAACTCGGCGCCAACGACATGCTGCGCGGCACCGACCCAAAGGTCACCGAGGGCGCGCTGTCGGCGATCATCGAGCGGCTGAAGGCCCGGGGCATCCCGGTCCTGCTCGCCGGCATGCAGGCCGCGCCCAATCTCGGGCCGGACTACAAGGCCCGGTTCGACGCGATCTACCCGGCTCTCGCCAAGCGCTTTGACCTGACCCTCTACCCGTTCTTCCTCGACGGGATCATCGGCGACCGGGCGCAGCACCTCGACGACATGCTCCACCCGAACCGGCAGGGCGTGGAGACCATCGCGGCCCGCATGCTCCCGACCGTGGAGACGTTCGTGGGAGGCCTCCGGCAGGGGGCGTCGCGGTAGTGCCGCGCCTGTTCACCGGCCTCGCCGTGCCGCTCGCGATCGCCGACGCGCTGAGGGCCTACCAGGGCGGGCTGCCGGGCGCGCGCTGGATCGAGCCCGGCGACTTCCACGTCACCCTGCGCTTCCTCGGCGACGTCGAGGCGACCGTGGCCGACGACGTCGTCGAGGCGCTGTCCGAGATGCGGGCGCGCCCGGCCCTGACGGTGACGCTCGACGGCCTCGGCATCTTCGGTGGCGACAGGCCGCGGGCGCTCTACGCGTCGGTGGTGCCGGAGGCGGGGCTGACGGATCTCCAGGCCGAGCAGGAGCGGCTCGTGCGCCGCGCCGGGGTCGAACCGGAGCGGCGGAAGTTCACCCCGCACGTCACCCTGGCCCGGCTGCGGCGCGACGCGACGCCGGAGGCGACGGCGATGTACCTGTCGCAGGCGCCGGTCTTCGCGCCGCTGAGCTACATTGCGGACCGGGTGACGCTGTTCTCGGCACGGGACTCGACCGGCGGCGGTCCGTACGTGGCGGAGGCCGAGTTCCCGTTCGCGTGACGCGCCTGGGCTCGGTCGTTCACGTCCTCGCGAGCGAAGCGAAGCAATCCAGGGTCGGCGACATGCCCCCGAACGTCGCCCCAGAACGTCGCGCTGCCCTGGGTCACTTCGCGTCGCGCGTGATGACGGAGGTTGGCTCTTCAGGCGAGCCGATCGCGCGATCGTCTTGCATCGGTTCACAACCGCCGCAGGGCCACGCTCTCGATCCGGTGGCTCGCGCCCTTGGTCAGGATCAGGCTCGCCCGCTGGCGGGTCGGCACGATGTTCTCGCGCAGGTTCGGCAGGTTGATCGTGGTCCAGAGCCGGTCGGCGATGTCGAGCGCCTCCGCCTCGGGGATCTCGGCATATTTCCGGAAGTACGAGCGCGGGTCGCGGAACGCCGTCTGCCGCAGCTTCATGAAGCGGGTGACGTACCAGCGGTGCAGGTCGTCCTCGTGGCCGTCGAGATAGATCGAGAAATCGAAGAAGTCGGACACGAACGGGATCGCGGTCCCGTCCCGCGGCAGGCGGGCGGGCTGGAGCACGTTCAGGCCCTCGACGATCAGGATGTCGGGGCTCTCCACCACCCGCTCCTCCCCGGGCACCCGGTCGTAGACGAGGTGCGAGTAGAGCGGCGCGGTCACGCGCTTGTGGCCGGCCTTCACGTCGTGGAGGAAGCGCAGCAGCGCGGCGGTGTCGTAGCTCTCCGGGAACCCCTTGCGCTCCATCAGGCCGTTGGCGGCGAGCTCGGCGTTGGGCAGCAGGAACCCGTCGGTGGTGACGAGGTCGACCTTCGGGGTGTTGGGCCAGCGCGCCAGCAGGGCGGTCAGGATGCGGGCCGTGGTCGACTTGCCGACCGCCACCGACCCGGCGAGCCCGATGATGTAGGGCGCCTTGGTCTCGCGCTCGGCCAGCAGGAAGCGCTGCGTCGCCTTGAACAGCCCCTGCGTCGCCGCGACGTAGAGGGCGAGCAGCCGCGACAGCGGCAGGTAGATCGCCTCGACCTCCTCCACCGAGATCGGGTCGTTGATCGATTGCAGCCGCTCCAGATCCTCCTGCTTGAGGGTGAGCGGCGTGTCGGCGCGGAGCTGCGCCCATTCCTCGCGGCTGAAGCGGCGATAGGGCGAGAGCCGGTCCGACGCTTCGAGGATCGCCTCGACCGTGCCGGGCAGCGCGGCCGCGTTCACGCGGGGCGCCTCGCGGCCTTCTCGGCGATGCCGCTCTGGGCGGTGCGCCGCTCGAGCTCCGCCATCACGGCGTCCAGCTCCACGCCGCCGGCCCGGAGCAGCACCACGAGGTGGTAGAGCACGTCCGCGGCCTCGTTCCGAAGCCCGGTCTTGTCGCCCTGCACGGCCGCGATCGCCGCCTCCACCGCCTCCTCGCCGAGCTTCTTGGCCGCCTTGGCGGGGCCTTCCGACAGGAGCTTGGCGGTGTAGGAGGTGGCGGGATCGGTCCCGGCACGGCTCGCCACCAGGGCGGCGAGGTCGGCGAGCGTGTAGGCGGTCATGAAGCGATCTGCATGGTGGGCCGGTCTCGTCGCGGGGTTGAGGCCGGATTTCGGCAGGAAACTGCGCTACGGCCGGCCCGCGGGCAAGCCGGGCCGGTGAAGGCGGGCGGGCTTTGTCCGCGGCTCACTCGTTCGGCAGGTGTCGGGCGAGCGCTTCCAGCACCGCCATGCGCACGGCGACACCCATCTCGACCTGCTCGCGGATCAGCGACTGCGCCCCGTCGGCGATCTCCGAGGAAATCTCGACGCCCCGGTTCATCGGGCCCGGGTGCATCACCAGGGCGTCGGGCTTGGCCAGCGCCAGCTTCTCGCCGTCGAGGCCGAAATACCGAAAGTACTCCTTCACGGAGGGCACGAACGAGCCGTTCATGCGCTCGCGCTGGAGGCGCAGCATCATCACGATGTCGCAGCCGACGAGGCCCTTGCGCATGTCCGTGAAGGTCTCGACGCCGAAGCGCTCGATGCCGGCGGGCAGCAGCGTCGAGGGCGCGATCAGGCGGACCCGCGCGCCCATCGCCTGCAGCAGGATGATGTTCGAGCGCGCCACCCGCGAGTGCAGGACGTCGCCGCAGATCGCCACCTGCAGGCCCTCGATCCGGCCCTTGTTGCGGCGGATGGTGAGCGCGTCGAGGAGCGCCTGGGTCGGGTGCTCGTGGGCGCCGTCGCCGGCATTGACCACCGCGCAATCGACCTTGCGGGCGAGCAGGTGCACGGCGCCGGCCGATTCGTGGCGGACCACGATGATGTCGGGCCGCATGGCGTTGAGCGTCGCGGCGGTGTCGATCAGGGTCTCGCCCTTCTTCACCGAGGACGAGGCGACCGACATGTTCATCACGTCGGCGCCGAGCCGCTTGCCGGCGAGCTCGAAGGACGATTGCGTCCGTGTCGAGGGCTCGAAGAACAGGTTGATCTGCGTGCGGCCCCGCAGGGTCGTGCGCTTCTTCTCCACCTGCCGCGAGATGTCGACGGCGGAATCGGCGGCGTCGAGCAGGGCCTCGATGTCGGGCCGGGTCAGGCCCTCGATGCCGAGGAGGTGCCGGTGCGGGAAGGCCGGGGGCGCGGGGCTCGTCATGATGAGGCCCGGGTGTAGGTGCGACGCGCCCGGCGGGCAAGGCTGTTCGGCGCTCATCCCGGCTCAGTCATGACGGTCACTTCGTCAGGGCCTGCGGGCACCACGGGTTCGAGGCCCGGGCTGTCTGTCCGTCGGCAGGATGATGCGCGGGTCCCCTCTCCCGCGCGGGAGAGGGGGCGCGTCGCGGTCCGTCATCAACCGCGTGCGCCGATTGGCGCGGTCCTACTCCGAGAGGCGGCTGCGGCCTTTTTCCCGGCGGATGGTAACCGAGGAGTCCTGCCCCACGTATTCGCCCGAACGGTCGGAAAGCAGACGCTTCCCGGCTCCGCGCCGCACGCCCGGGATCCAGACGCTTGGCCGCCTCCCCTGCCCTCGAAGCCCCCGAGACCGTCGACCGGCACGGGCGCCGCTGGTTCTACCGCCATCCGCTGGTGATCCGGCTGGCGCACTGGATCAACGCCGCCGTGCTGCTGGTGCTGCTGATGAGCGGCCTGCAGATCTTCAACGCCCACCCGGCCCTCTACTGGGGGTCGGTCTCGACCTTCGACAGCCCGGCGCTCGCCATCACCAGCGAGCAGGGAAGCGACGGCACGAGCCGCGGCGTCGTGACGGTCGGCTCCCACAGCCTCGAAACCACCGGGGTGCTCGGCCTCTCGAAGGAGGGCGGCACCGAGGTGGAGCGCGCCTTCCCGTCCTGGGCGACCCTGCCGGCCGATCAGGACCTCGCGACCGGGCGACGCTGGCACTTCCTGTTCGCGTGGCTCCTGGTGATCAACGGCGCGGTCTACCTCCTCTACGGCCTGTTCTCCGGCCAGCTCCGCCGCCGCCTGATCCCGGACGGCGACCAGATCCGCGATTTCGGCGGCTCCGTGAAGGAGCACCTGCTCCTGCGCTTCCCCGAGGGTACGGAGGCCAAGCGCTACAACGTCATCCAGAAGCTGACCTACCTCGTCCTCGTGCTGGGCCTGCTGCCCGCGATGGTGCTCGCCGGCCTCGCCATGTCGCCGGGGATGGACGCCGCGTGGCCCTGGCTCACCGAGCTGTTCGGCGGCCGGCAATCGGCGCGCAGCGTCCACTTCATCGCGGCCGGGCTGATCGTGCTGTTCGTGGTGGTCCACGTGCTGCTCGTGATCGTCTCCGGCCTCGTCAACAACATGCGCGGCATGCTCACCGGCTGGTTCAGCCTCGGCCGTCCCGAGAAGGAACCCGCCCGATGATCCTCCACCGCCGCAAGCTCCTCACCGCGGGCGCCGGCCTGATGGGCACCGCGCTCCTCGGCGGCTGCGACCGGTTCGCCGGGACCGGGACGGGGCAGCGCACCCTCCAGGTCGGCGAGGACGCCAACGAATACGTCCAGCGCCTGCTGATGTCGCCCGCGACCCTGGCCCGGGAATTCCCGGCCTCGATGATCTCGCCCTGGTTCAAGCCGAACGGCACCATCGACCCGCCGGACCGCGCCTACCGGGCGCTGGCGGCGCGGACATTCTCGGACTTCAAGCTGACGGTGGACGGGCTGGTCCAGACGCCGCTCGCGCTCAGCCTCGTGGACCTGCGCGCCCTGCCCTCGCGCACCCAGATCACCCGCCACGACTGCGTGGAGGGCTGGAGCTGCATCGGGCAGTGGAGCGGCGTGCCGCTCGCCGAGGTGCTGAAGAAGGCCGGGCTGAAGCCGCAGGCGCGCTACGCGGTGTTCCACTGCGCCGACACGCTGGAGTTCGAGGCCGGGCCCAAGGGCGGGGGCAAGGGGCGCGGCCAGGGGGCGTCCCTGCGGCGCCCGACCCATCCGGGCGCGGTTCGCGAGGCCTATATCCAGCTCGCCGCCGCCGACGATTGGGGCGGCCCGGCCACCGCCACCGACGCGCCCAAGGACGATTGGGGCCAGGGCAGCCCGGCCCCGGAGCCCGAGGCGACTGGGATACCGATCCGCTACTACGAGAGCATCGACCTCTACGACGCCGTCAACCCGCAGACGATCCTGGCCTACGACCTCAACGGCAAGCCGCTGCCGGTCTCGAACGGCGCGCCCCTGCGCCTGCGGGTCGAGCGCCAGCTCGGCTACAAGCAGGCCAAGTACGTGATGCGGGTCGAGATGGTGGAGTCGCTCGAAGGCATCGGCCAGGGCGGCGGCGGCTACTGGGAGGATCGCGGCTACGAGTGGTACGCGGGAATCTGACGGCTCAGCGCGGCGTCTCCCCGCGCTCGCGTTCGACCGCCTCCATCAGGACGGCATTGACGCGGGCCTGCCAGCCGGGCCCCTGAGCGCGGAAATGCGCGGCCACGTCCGGAAGGAGACGGATCGTGTCCGGTCCGTCAGCCATTCCAGGGGCCATGTCGGGTGGCCCGCGCCGCACGAACCGGTCGCCGGAATAGAAGTCGGCGCGCTCGAGCATCGCATCCGTCAGCTCGGGGATCTCGTCGTACTCCTCCGACGTGATCGCGTGCGCGTCCATCTTGACGAGGTCGCTCTTCACCGGGGCCTCAGCGGATGAGCGGTGCGTAGCGCTTCTGCTCCCTGGCATTGGCCTTCCTCATCGAGAAAACATGGTGGTCCTGGTCCCGAGGCGTCCAGATCACGATGACCATGCGGCCGGCCAGGAGGCCGACCGTGACGAGACGGATCTCGCCGTAGTCCTGACGGACATCCTCGAACGTGAACGTCCGGCCCGCAAACACCAGTGCCGCATCCTCGAAGTCGAGCCCGCGTTCCGCGCGGGTCCGACTGCGCTTGGCCGGATCGTAGGTGACCGCCATCGCGCCCCGTTCATATAAGCCGCTCGCGCGGCATACGACGAGTCCCTCGGGCGAGGCTTGCGCGGACTCGCGATTTGACAACCCGCCGCCCGTGACCCACTTGTGCCCGGCGCGCGGCCCCGGCCCGACGGCGGGCATACGTCCCACGCGAATCTCGAACAGAATTCGTCCGTCGCGCCCAGGCTCCGTCAGGGGCAGAGGTCTGAATGAAAGTCGTCGTCGTCGAGTCGCCGGCCAAAGCCAAGACGATCAATAAGTATCTCGGCCGCGACTATGAAGTCATCGCCTCCTTCGGGCATATCCGCGACCTGCCGCCCAAGGACGGCTCGGTGGATCCCGAGCAGGACTTCCACATGGTCTGGGAGCTGGCTGACCGCGGGGCGAGCCGGGTCTCGGAGATCGCCAAGGCGGTCAAGGGCGCCGACAAGCTGATCCTCGCCACCGACCCCGACCGCGAGGGCGAGGCGATCTCCTGGCACGTCCTCGAGGCGCTGACCGCCCGCAAGGCGCTCAAGGGCATCCCGGTCGAGCGCGTGACCTTCAACGCCATCACCAAGGCGTCGGTCGAGCAGGCGATGCGCAAGCCGCGGGAGATCGACCAGGCGCTGGTCGACGCCTACCTGGCGCGCCGGGCGCTCGACTACCTCGTGGGCTTCAACCTCTCGCCGGTCCTGTGGCGCAAGCTGCCGGGCGCCCGCTCGGCCGGGCGCGTGCAGTCCGTGGCGCTCCGCCTCGTCGTCGAGCGCGAGATGGAGATCGAGCGGTTCAAGCCGCGCGAGTACTGGACGCTCATCGCGACGCTGACGACCGCCGACGGCGCGACCTTCGAGGCCCGCCTCGTCGGCGCCGACGGCAAGCGCATCCAGCGCCTCGACGTCGGCACCGGCGAGGAGGCCGCCGCCTTCAAGCGCGACCTTGAACTCGCGACCTTCCAGGTGGCGAGCGTCGAGGCCAAGCCCGCCAAGCGCCACCCGCAGCCGCCCTTCACCACCTCGACCCTCCAGCAGGAGGCATCGCGAAAACTCGGGATGGCGCCGGCCCAGACCATGCGGGTCGCCCAGCGCCTCTACGAGGGCGTCGATATCGGCGGCGAGACGGTCGGCATCATCACCTACATGCGGACCGACGGCGTCGACATGGCGCCGGAGGCGATCCAGGACGCCCGCCGGGTGATCGGCAAGGAGTTCGGCGACCGCTACGTGCCGGACGTGCCGCGCAAGTACAGCGTCAAGGCCAAGAACGCCCAGGAGGCCCACGAGGCGGTGCGCCCCACCGACATGGGCCGCCTGCCCAAGGCGGTGGCGCGCCATCTGGAGCCAGAGCAGGCCCGGCTCTACGAGCTGATCTGGACCCGCACCATGGCGAGCCAGATGGAATCGGCCGAGCTGGAGCGGACCACCGTGGACGTCACGGCGCAGGTCGGGCCGCGCAGGATCGACCTGCGCGCCACCGGCCAGGTGGTGAAGTTCGACGGCTTCCTGGCCCTGTATCAGGAGGGCAAGGACGACGAGGAGGACGAGGAGAGCCGCCGCCTGCCGCCCATGAAGGCTGGCGATCCCCTCGACCGCGAGCGGATCAGCTCGACCCAGCACTTCACCGAGCCGCCGCCGCGCTACTCCGAGGCGAGCCTCGTGAAGCGCATGGAGGAGCTCGGCATCGGCCGTCCGTCCACCTACGCGGCCGTGCTGCAGACCCTGCGCGATCGCGAGTACGTCAAGATCGAGAAGAAGCGGCTGCAGCCGGAGGACAAGGGACGGCTCGTCACGGGCTTCCTGGAGAGCTTCTTCCGGCGCTACGTCGAGTACGATTTCACTGCCGGCCTCGAGGAGCAGCTCGACCGCGTCTCCAACGCCGAGATCGACTGGCGGGCGGTGCTGCGCGACTTCTGGCGCGACTTCTCCGCGGCGATCGGCGAGACCAAGGAGCTGCGCGTCACCGACGTGCTGGAGGCGCTGAACGGCCTCCTCGGGCCGCACATCTTCCCCGACAAGGGTGACGGCTCGAACCCGCGCACCTGCCCGACCTGCGGGTCCGGCCAGCTCTCGCTGAAGCTCGGCAAGTTCGGCGCCTTCATCGGCTGCTCGAACTACCCGGAGTGCAAGTACACCCGCCAGCTCTCCGCCTCGGGCGTCGACGGCGAGGGAGAGGGCTCCTCGGCCGAGGGCGGCCAGCCGGGCGTCCGGGTGCTGGGCGACGATCCTGCGACCGGCCTGCCGGTGACGCTGCGCGACGGCCGGTTCGGGCCGTTCCTGCAGCTCGGCGAGGCCTCCGCCGAGAAGGGCGCGGAGAAGCCGAAGCGCTCGTCGCTGCCCAAGGGACTCAGCCCCTCGGACGTGGATCTGAACAAGGCGCTGGCCCTGCTGGCGCTGCCCCGCGAGGTCGCGCGCCACCCCGAGACCGGCGAGCCGATCCTGGCCAATCTCGGCCGGTTCGGTCCGTACGTGCAGCACGGGAAGACCTACGCCAATCTCGGCAAGGACGACGACGTGCTGGAGATCGGGGCTAACCGCGCCATCGACCTGATCGTCGCCAAGGAGCAGGGCGGCGGCCGAGGCCGCCCGGCCGCCGATCCGGGCCGGCCGCTCGGTAAGGACGAGGCCAGCGGCCGCGACCTCGTGGTCAAGGCCGGCAAGTACGGTCCCTACGTCACGGACGGGGAAGTCAACGCCACGCTGCCGAAGACGATGAGCGCCGAGGCGCTGACGCTGGAGGAGGCGGTCGCCCTGGTGAACGCCAAGCGCGCCGCGGGTGGCGGCAAGCCGGCGAAGCGCGGCGCGGTCCGGAAGAGTTCGGCGCGGGCGTCGAGCGGCGACAAGCCGGCGGCGAAGAAGACCGCCACCAAGAAGCCGGCGGCCAAGAAGGCTGCGGCGAAGACGTCGGGCGCGGGCTGAAGCGTTCGTGGACGAGGACGAGGTAGGCCGGCGAGTCCGCCCGTCCTTGCGAGCGGAGCGGAGCAATCCAGTGCAGCGCGAGGCTTTCGACCGTGCGCCGACTGGGTTGCTTCGCTCCGCTCGCAGAGACGCGGGTGAGGCAGCGTTGCCGCCCTCTCACCGCGGGGTGCGGTCAGCGATCGGGATCAGACCAGATAGGTGATGGTCGCCGCGACCGCGGTCGCAAAGGTCGCCAAGGTGATCGTGGTGGCATTGACCAGCGCCCGCCCGGCCGGCACGACGGCCGCGTCGTCATCGCAGCCGAAGGCGGCGCCGGCCGCGTGCTCGAATCGGATCAGCGTGAGGCGGCGGGCCTCGATCGCGGCGTCGCTCATGGACTGCGGCTCCCTGACCACGGTCAAGATTTATCTCCGCCATCAACGTCGATCGGCCCGTTCTGTTCCGGGCGTCGCCTGTGGATGCCGGGCCGTCGGGTCACGAGAAAGCCTTAACCCATTGTTGTGCAACGTCGTGATGACGGACCGCCCCGCGGACCGGCGTCCCGATACCGCCGCGGCCCTCGCTCGCGGCGGCGCAGCATGCGATGATGCGACCGCTTCGCCGCAGGGCGAGCGGCTTTGATGTTTATGGTTTGTTCCGCTATCATGCGGGGATGAAGGCGCATGCTCCACGACCCAACACCCGTCTGCGCGACCCCGAGCCGGCCGACGCGCCGCGCGCGCGGAGGCCGCGCGTGAGCGATCCGGCGCGGGACCTGTTCGGGCCGGGCGGCAAGGGCGCCGCGGCCCGCCCGCCCGAGCCGCGGCGGCGCCTGGACGCCTCGGCCTCCGTGGCGACGCTCGCGGCCGCCGAGCCCGAGGGCGGCTACACCGCCTCCGACATCGAGGTGCTGGAGGGGCTGGAGCCCGTCCGGCGCCGGCCCGGCATGTATATCGGCGGCACCGACGAGCGGGCGCTGCACCACCTCTTCGCCGAGGTGATCGACAACTCGATGGACGAGGCGGTGGCGGGCCATGCCAGCTTCATCGAGGTGGAGCTGGAGGAATCCGGCGCCCTCGTGGTGACCGACAACGGCCGCGGCATCCCGGTCGACCCGCACCCGAAATTCCCCGGCAAGTCGGCGCTGGAGGTCATCATGACCACGCTGCACGCCGGCGGTAAGTTCGACTCGAAGGTCTACGAGACCTCCGGCGGCCTGCACGGCGTCGGCATCTCGGTGGTGAACGCGCTCTCCGACCTGCTCGAGGTCGAGGTGGCGCGCAACCAGACCCTCTACCGCCAGACCTTCTCGCGCGGTCACGCGCAGGGGGCGCTGGAGCTGGTCGGCCGGGTCCAGAACCGGCGCGGCACCCGGGTCCGCTTCCACCCGGACGCCCAGATCTTCGGCTCGCTGAAGTTCGACCCGCGCCGCCTGTTCAAGATGGCGCGCTCGAAGGCCTACCTGTTCGGCGGCGTCGAGATCCGCTGGCGCTGCGCCCCCGCCCTCCTCGAGGGGCTGGAGGACGTGCCGGCGGAGGCCGTCCACCGCTTCCCCGACGGGTTGCGCGACTATCTCGCCCGCGACATCGACGGCAAGGAGCTCGTCACCGAGGCGATGTTCTCCGGCAAGATCACCAAGCCGGGCTCGCACGGGTCGCTCGAATGGGCGGTGGCCTGGATGGTCGCCGAGGACGGGATCTCGCACTCCTACTGCAACACGATCCCGACGCCCGAGGGCGGCACCCACGAGGCGGGCCTGCGGGTGGCGCTGCTGCGCGGCCTGCGCGAGCACGCCGAGCGGGTGAACCAGGCCAAGCGCATGACGGCGGTGACCACCGACGACGTCATGGCGACCTGCGCGTCGATGCTCTCGGTCTTCATCCGCGAGCCGGAGTTCCAGGGGCAGACCAAGGACAAGCTCGCCACCGTGGAGGCCCAGCGCATCGTCGAGACGGCGGTGCGCGACGCCTTCGATCACTGGCTCGCCGCCTCCCCGGCCCAGGCCAATAAGCTCCTCGACTGGGTGATCGACCGGGCCGAGGAGCGCCTGCGCCGCCGCCAGGAGAAGGAGGTCGCCCGCAAGAGCGCGACCCGCAAGCTCCGTCTGCCCGGCAAGCTCGCCGACTGTTCCGCGGCCGGCACCGCGGGCTCGGAGATCTTCATCGTCGAGGGTGATTCCGCCGGTGGCTCGGCCAAGCAGGCGCGCGACCGGGCGACCCAGGCGATCCTGCCGCTGCGCGGCAAGATCCTCAACGTCGCCTCGGCCTCCCGCGACAAGCTCGGCGCCAACCAGCTGATCTCGGATCTCACCCTGGCGCTCGGCTGCGGCACCGGAACGGCCTTCCGCGAGACGGACCTGCGCTACGACAAGGTGATCATCATGACGGACGCCGACGTGGACGGCGCCCACATCGCCTCGCTGCTGATCACGTTCTTCTACCGTCAGATGCCGAAGCTGATCGACCGCGGACACCTCTACCTCGCGATCCCGCCGCTCTACCGGCTGCAGCAGGGCTCGAAGGTGGCGTATGCCCGGGATGACGCCGATCGCGAGCGGATCATCAAGACGGTGTTCAAGGGCGGCAAGGTCGAGATCGGGCGGTTCAAGGGCCTCGGCGAGATGATGCCGGCCCAGCTCAAGGAGACCACCATGGACCCGAGGAAGCGCACGCTCCTGCGCGTCGCGGTCCTGGACGAGGCCCGGGAGTCGACGGGCGACACGGTCGAGCGGCTGATGGGCAACAAGCCCGAGGCCCGCTTCGCCTTCATCAGCGAGCGCGCGGCCTTCGCCGAGGGCGCCGACCTCGACATCTGACGCCGTCGAGACAGGCGCGCCGACGCGGCCCCGCCGCGTCGGCCAATGGATCGCGGCCGCGGCTCAGCGGGGCGCCGGGATCACCTTGGCCGGGTCGAAGGGCTGGGCCGCCGCCACCGCGTCCTTGCCCATGTTGAGGACCGCCGAGAACCGGTCGCCGCCGGGCCGCAGCACCAGGGCTCCCGGCTCGACCGCGATGAGCTTGCTGCCGAGGCCCAGGAAGCCGCCGACGTCGATCACCACAGCCCTGAGCGTCCCGCCATCGGTGATGAGGAGGTCCTCGATCTTGCCGACGCTGTCGCCCGCGGCGTTGCGCACCGTCACGCCGATCATCTTCGTGGTCAGGAAGCTGACGGGCCTGAGTCCCTGACGCTTGGCGGCGTCCTCGGCGCTCGCCGCCTCCATCAGCCTCCCGACGCCTTTCCCGTCCGTCGAGGTCCCCGGCCCCGTGCCGGGCAGGATCGTGTCCTTGCCGATCACGGTGGCGTCCTGCGCGGATGCCGGTGCGCCCGCGAGGCCGAGGGCGGCGAGCGACAGGAGAAGAATTCGGCTTCGCATGGCTGATCGCTCCGCGCGCCCGGTCCCTGCGTGGAAGGCCCTGTCCGGGTCCCCGTGGGGCGCCGCGGTCTCAATCGCGGGCGGCGCGCGCGGTTCCGGCCCTCCCTGTCGCACCCGGACCGGCCGAACGGCGGCCCCGGAACGCGAAAGGGCCCGGCCTTGCGGCCGGGCCCTTCCGAGGCGCGGAGCCGGCCAAGCCGGCTCCGGCGTTCGATCTCAGTAGGAGCCGAACTTGTAGTTCAGGCCGGCGCGGACGACGGCGAACTCGGTCTTGGCGGCGGCGCCGTTGAGGTAGGCGGTGCCGTTCGGGGGCAGGAGGTTGCCGTAGAACACGCCACCGGCGGCGTTCTTCTGGCGGTCGAGGCTGACGTACAGGCCTTCGACCTTGAGCGTCACGGCGTTCGAGCGGAAGAAGTTCAGGAACGAGTCGGTCGGCAGGGCGTACTCGATGCCGCCGCCGGCGGCCCAGCCGGTGCGGAAGCTGTCGCGGAAGCGGTTGCCGGAGAAGTTCTGATCGTCCTGGCCCGAGCCGTAGGCGAAGCCGCCGGTGCCGTACACGAGAGTGCGGTCGAAGGCGTAGCCGAGGCGGCCGCGCACCGTGCCGAAGTAGTCGAGGCCGTTGCCGCTGGTGGCGACGAAGGCGCGCGGAGCGGCGAAGGCGATGCCCGGGGCGCCGCCGAAGGCGTAGTTCTGGGTGGCGTTGGCGCGGCGGGCGAAGTCGACGTACTGGGCGTCGGCCTCGAAGCCGATCACGACGCCGGAGCCCGGGGTGAACTGGTAGTTGTAGCCGATCTGGGCGCCGCCCGAGAAGCCGTCGTTGTTGCTGCGGTTGTTGACGCTGACGACGCCGGCGGTGCCGGGGGAGTTGATCAGCGAGCCGCCCGGCAGGGCGTAGTTGCTGGTGTTGCGGCTGCTGGCGTCGAAGCCGTAGCCGGCGTTCACACCGAAGTAGAAGCCGGTCCAGGTGAACACCGGCACCGGGGTGAACACCGGCGGCGGCGCGGCGCGACGCGGCAGGTCGGCGGCGGACGCCGCGGCGGTCATGCCGGCGAGGACGGTGGATGCGAGGAGAAGCTTCTTCATGATGGTGTTCGGTCCTGGGGTTAGCTTGAGCCGGCAGCCTTCTAGGCGCTCTCGGATGGCGGGTCTGTCGCTTTCCTGCAACAAGCCTCCTCAGGCTAGGGACATCTCGTCAACGAAAGATGAAGACTAGACGGTCGTGTGCCGGAATAGTCGGCGCGTCCGCACTGGTGGACCGGCCCTAGACAGCTGCAAAAGCCTGGAAGACGAGCTGCCTTGCGCGCCGTGCATATTGGCGGACGTCGCCGCGGTTTCGGGGAGAGCGCCGAAGGTCTCGGGATAGGCAGGCGGCGGCCGACGTTTTATTCCGGCACAACTTTGAGGAGAGATGGTGCCGACCCGTAAGCGATCGGTTAACTGTGTTCCCCGATGGTCCGGCGTGCGGAGGGCCCGCCCCCGATCCCCCGTTGCGCCCCGAACCGAACCCGGTCCTCGGCCGGCGGAGACCGCTATCCATGCAGATCCCCGACGATCGGAGCCGGACGACCTTCGGCAAGCGCCGGGCCGCGGAAGCCGCGCTCGGCGCTCAGGCCGGTCCGTCCGTCGCGCGGGTGGCGCGTGCCCGGTCGGGCCGGACCGCGAGCCCCCTCCCCTGGGCGCTGCGGATGGCCGGCCTCGTCGGGGTCGTCGCGGTGATCGCCGCCTACCAGCTCGCGCGGCTGAGCCAACCCGACGCAGCGCCGGCCCGGACCGCCCTCGCCGCGGCGACGCTCCCGCCGGTGACCGAGCCCGAGACGACCGGCGCGATCGCGGCGGCGCGCTCCGCGCGGTCCACCCGTCTGGACCCTTGTCTCGCCCCCGCGAACGCTCGTCTCCGGCCCTGATCGGAGGCCGTTTCCAGGGCCGATCCTCTGTGCGTGGCCGCCCGCTATTGCCATTGCGAGATTGACAAGTCGCGCCAAGGCCCTAACTGACAGGCAGCATGCGCCCCGCGGCCCCGGGAGCGTCCGAGCGCCCCGCGCGAGCCTTTCCCAGCCGTTGCCGCGACGGTGTCCTTCGCGCCGGCCGGGCGCGCAACGGTTCCTGAACGCAGATGCCTTTTTCCGACCTGGGACTGAGTGAGAAAGTCCTGAACGCCGTCGAAGCGGCGGGTTACACGGAGCCGACGCCGATCCAGGCCGAGGCCATCCCCCACGTGCTGGCGCGCCGCGACGTCCTCGGGATCGCCCAGACCGGCACCGGCAAGACGGCGGCGTTCACGCTGCCGATGCTGACGCTGCTGGAGAACGGCCGCGCCCGCGCCCGGATGCCGCGCACGCTGATCCTGGAGCCGACCCGCGAGCTGGCCGCCCAGGTGGTCGAGAATTTCGACCGCTACGGCACCAACCACAAGCTCAACGTGGCGCTGATCATCGGCGGCGTCTCCTTCGCCGACCAGGACGCCAAGCTGATGCGCGGCACCGACGTGCTGATCGCGACGCCGGGGCGCCTCCTCGACCATTTCGAGCGCGGCAAGCTGCTGCTCACGGGCGTCGAGCTGCTGGTCATCGACGAGGCCGACCGCATGCTCGACATGGGGTTCATCCCCGACATCGAGCGCATCGTGAAGATGGTACCGTTCACCCGGCAGACCCTGTTCTTCTCGGCGACCATGCCGCCGGAGATCGAGCGGCTGGCGGACATGTTCCTGCACAACCCGCAGCGGGTCGAGGTGGCCCGGCCCGCCTCCACGGCGACCACGATCACCCAGCGCCTCGTCGCCACCGGCGCCGAGGGCCACGCCAAGCGCGAGCGCCTGCGCACCCTGATCCGCGGCGAGGGCGAGCTGAAGAACGGGATCATCTTCTGCAACCGCAAGCGCGACGTCGCGCTGCTGCAGAAATCCCTGGTCAGCCACGGCTTCGACGCCGCCGCCCTCCACGGCGACATGGACCAGCGCGCCCGCACGACGGCGCTCGACGGGTTCCGCAACGGTGAGACCGCCCTGCTCGTCGCCAGCGACGTGGCGGCGCGCGGCCTCGATATCCCGGCGGTCAGCCACGTCTTCAACTTCGACGTGCCGCATCACCCGGAGGATTACGTCCACCGGATCGGCCGCACCGGCCGCGCCGGCCGGAGCGGCACGGCCTACACGCTGGTCGCCCCCGACGACACCCGCTCCCTCGGCGCCATAGAGGCGCTGATCGGGCAGCCGATCCCTTGGCTGGACGGCGACCTGTCGAGCGTGGCCGAATCGTCCGGCGACACCGCTACGCGGCACCGCGGCCGGTCGAGCGACGGGCGCCGGGGTACGCGCTCCGCCAAGGGCGGTGGCCGGAGCGGCGACAAGGGCGCCGCCGACAAGGGCGCTGACAAGGGCGTCGTCGAGAAGAGCGCCCGGAGCGCCGGCGAGACCGAGGAGGTCCGCGAGCGTCCGACCCGGTCTCGCGGTGGCCGCGGCGCGGCGCGCGCGGAGAGCCGTCCGGACGATCGTGCCGAGAGCCGCTCCGAGAACCGTCCGGAGCCGCGCGCGTCGGGCCGCTCGACAGGACGCGGCGGTGAGTCCGCGCGCGAGGAGCGCGGGCGCCGGATCGAGGCGGATGGGGACACGCCCGTGGGCCTCGGCTCCCACGTCCCGGCCTTCCTGCTTCGACCAGTCTTGGCGAAGAAGGATAAGTAACAGACGTCGTTCGGGCTTAACTGTCCGGCTACCAGGCAGCCGTATATCAGGTCAGGGCCACGGCGCATGCGCGCCGGTCGCCCCGGACCACGGGATACGGATGAGCCAGGAGACCTATTCGGATCGCGATCGCAGCTTCGCCTTGGCGAAGCGCAGCCACGATCTGATTCGCGACTACGGCCCCTCCGCGACGCCGCGCGCCTATGCCGTCTGGTACGCCTACGTCTCGGGGGAGCTGCCGCTCCTCGCCGACGCCGTGAAGCGTCTCACCACCCAGAACGGCTGCCTCACCGAGGGCGATATCGACGACCTTCACGAGACCTATCTCGACGGGCGCCGCCTCGCGAGCACCACCGACGACGTCAGCCGCATCGTCCTCAGCGAGATCGCGGCCGTCACCGAGATCCTGGACCTCTCCCTGGGCTCGACGGCGCAGTACAGCGAGTCGCTGCGCGGGGTCGCCCAGGACCTCTCCCAGGGCGTCCCGAGCCGGGTGCGGTTCGGCGAGATCGTCGCGACGCTGGCCGCCACGACCCGCGAGGTTGCCGCCAACAACCGGATCCTCGAGGCCCGGATGCGCGAGACCCGCAGCGAGATCGAGACCCTGCGCGAGAAACTCGAGGCGACCCGGCGCGAGAGCCTGACGGACGCCCTGACGGGGCTGGCGAACCGCAAGCATTTCGAGGAGTCGCTGAAGGCCTCGATGGAGACGGCGCGGGCGCGCACCACGCCCATGAGCCTGATCATCCTCGACATCGACTTCTTCAAGCGATTCAACGACCTCTACGGTCACCTCACGGGCGACCAGGTCCTGCGGCTCGTGGCGATCGTGATGCGCGAGAATGCCGGCAAGCAGGCGCAGCTCGCCCGGTTCGGCGGCGAGGAATTCGGCATCATCCTCCCGGGGGCCGACCGGGCGGTGGCCAAGCAGGTGGCTGAGACGGTCCGCACCAGCGTCATGGGGCGCGAGCTGGTCAAGCGCTCGACCGGCGAGTCGCTCGGCAAGATCACCATCTCCCTGGGGGTCGCGGTGCTGCGCCCGGGCGACACGCCGGCCTCGCTGATGGAGCGGGCCGATCTGTGCATGTTCGCGGCGAAGCGTTCCGGCCGGAACCGCTTCCTCGACGACGCCGCCGAGTCGCTGTCGCAGGTCGCCTGAGGGCGCGCCGCGGCGACGCCCCGCATCCGCGCACGAAGGGCCGGGCGGCGGCGCACTGCCGGCCCGCTCCGCTCCGTGGCGGGGAGCTTCTCAGACCTGCGCGGGCAGGCGGTCCGCCGAGACCGGCGTGATCGCCACCGACTCCCCGCAGCCGCAGGCCGAGGTCTGGTTCGGGTTGTTGAACACGAACTGCGACGCCAGCTTGTTGGTCGTGAAGTCCATCTCGGTGCCGAGCAGGAACAGCACCGCCTTCGGGTCGACGAAGACGCGCACGCCGCGATCCTCGACCACGTCCTCGCCGGGCTTGACCGCCTCGGCATATTCCATCGTGTAGGACATGCCGGCGCAGCCGCCGTTGCGGACACCGACGCGGAGCCCGGCAATCGGCCGGTCGGCCTCCGCCATGATCGCCTTGATCCGATCGGCAGCCCGATCGGTCAGCGAGAGAACCTTGAAACCTGCGGACATCGTCACCCTCCCGCCCATCCGGGTTCAAGGCCCGGGGACGCGCATTCTGACCCGCTCAAGATAAGCATTGGGTTGAGGCCGGTCCACCGCGCCGGGGTCACACCGGCCCGGCATTCGGCGCCGAAGCGCCGTGCCCGATCACAAGGCTTGGGTGATCCCACCCAACTCCCTCATCCTGAGGTGACCGCGAAGCGGGCCTCGAAGGAGCCCTCCAGCTGGCCGAGCGATCCCTGGAGCCCTCCTTCGAGGCCTCCGCTGCGCTCCGGCACCTCAGGATGAGGCGGTGGGTCGGATCGCCGCTTTTCGGGCTTCCAAAGGGTTGCCGTGCGGCCCCCCGTCTCAACTTGGCTCAGGCGGCCCCGGCGGTGAGCTGCGCGAAGGTCGCGAGATCGACGTTGCCGCCGCTGATCACCACCCCGACCCGCTTGCCCCGGACATTCACCAGGCCGTTGAGCACCGCCGCCGCCGCGAGGCAGCCGGTGGGCTCGACCACGATCTTCATCCGGCTCGCGAAGAACCGCATGGTCTCGACGAGCTGGGCGTCCGAGACCGTGACGATGTCGGCGACGTGCCGGCGGATGATCGCGAAGGTGAGGTCGCCCAGCGCCGTCGACTGCGCGCCGTCGGCGATGGTGCGGGGCACCGGGATCGTCACCACCTGCCCCTCCCGGAACGAGCGCTGCCCGTCATTGCCGGCCTCGGGCTCGACGCCGATCACCCGGCAGCCCGGGGACAGGTCCGCGGCGGCGAGCGCGCAGCCCGCGAGCTGGCCGCCGCCGCCGAGGCAGGCCACCAGCACGTCGAGGTCGCCCACGGTCTCGATCAGCTCCTGCGCCAGCGTCCCCTGCCCGGCGATGACGTCGGGATGGTTGAAGGGCGGGATCAGCGTCAGGCCGCGGGGCCCCGCGATCGACCGGCCGAGCGCCTCGCGGTCCTGGCTGTAGCGGTCGTACAGGATCACCTCGGCGCCGTAGCCGCGGCTGCCCTCGATCTTCGCCGCCGGGGCGTCCTCCGGCATGATGATCGTGGCCGGGGCGCCGAGCAGGCGGCAGGCCAGGGCGACCGCCTGGGCGTGGTTGCCCGACGAGAAGGTGATCACCCCGCGGGCGCGCTCCGCCTCCGGCAACGCGCTGATGGCGTTGTAGGCCCCGCGGAACTTGAAGGCCCCGGCCCGCTGCAGGTTCTCGGCCTTGAAGAACAGCTTCGCGCCGGTCATCGCGTCGGCGGTGCGGGAGGTGAGCACCGGCGTGCGGTGCGCGGCCCCCGCGATGCGCTCGGCCGCGCGCGCCACGTCGGCATAGGTGGGCAGGCCGGTGACCGCCGCGCCGTGTTCGCCCTGCATCGGATCCCGCCTCGTTCCCGCTCTGCGTGAGCGCGACTCATACGGGCGATCGGGCCCGCGCGCATCCCAGGCTCATGCACAGCCGGAAGCGGAGCCATTCGCCCGCTCACGGCTTATCCCGGCAAGGCCAGCTTGGCCGGAACGCTGGGGGGCGTCACCATGCAGATGGAAGTCGCGGACAGAATTTCGGTTGGCCCGTCAGCCTGCGAGGGAGTCTCGTGAGCGCCTGGGCCCGCGAGCGGCCGCTGGACGACGGGGCAACCGCAGTCACGTTCCGGGGCCGCGGGCTGGCACTGAGGTCCGGTACGCGGCTGATCCTGCTCGTCTGCCCGCTCTGCTCGCAGCGCAACGCGCAGCGCGGCGCCGAGCAGGGCATCTGCGAATGGTGTGCCTACGTGCCGTCACCGGAGCAGGCGGAGCCGGTGGAGGCGGTCGGTGGCTGAGGACGGCGCTGCGGCCGAGTACGGCCGCAGACGCGCAGATCCCGACTACGTATGGATCACCTTCCCATACGCATCGAGCACGCTCTCGTGCATCATCTCGCTGAGCGTCGGGTGCGGGAACACCGTGTGCATCAGCTCCTCCTCGGTGCTCTCCAGATTCATCGCCACCACGTAGCCCTGGATCAGCTCGGTCACCTCGGCGCCGACCATGTGGGCGCCGAGCAGCTGGCCGGTCTTGGCGTCGAACACGGTCTTGATCAGCCCGTCCGGCTCGCCGAGCGCGATCGCCTTGCCGTTGCCCGCGAAGGGGAACCGGCCGACCTTCACCGAGAAGCCCTGCTCCTTGGCCTTGGCCTCGGTGAGCCCGACGCTGGCGATCTGCGGCTGGCAGTAGGTGCAGCCCGGGATCTTGGCCTTGTCCATCGGGTGCGTGTGCAGGCCCTTGATGGTCTCGATGCAGATGACGCCCTCGTGCTCGGCCTTGTGGGCGAGCATCGGCGGGCCGGCGACGTCGCCGATGGCGTAGAGGCCGGGCACGTTGGTGCGGCCGAGCCCGTCGGTCACCACGATGCCGCGGTCGATCTTCACCCCGAGCTTCTCGAGGCCGATATTCTCGATGTTGCCGACGACGCCCACCGCCGAGATCAGCTTCTCGGCCGTGATCTGCTGGGTCTTGCCGTCGCCGCCCTCGATGGTCGCCGTGATGGAGTTCGCGCCCTTCTCGACCTTCGTGACCTTGGCGCCGGTGAGGATCTTGATGCCCTGCTTCTCGAAGCGCTTGCGGGCGAGGCCGGCGATCTCGGCATCCTCCACGGGCAGGATCTGCGGCAGCAGCTCCACCACGGTCACCTCGGCGCCCATGGTCCGGTAGAACGAGGCGAACTCGATGCCGATGGCACCCGAGCCCATCACCAGCAGGCTCTTGGGCATCGTCTCGGGGACCATGGCCTCGTAGTAGGTCCAGATCAGCTTCTTGTCGGGCTCGATCCCGGGGATCGCCCGGGGGCGAGCGCCGGTCGCCACGATGATGTGCTTGGCCTGGTAGGTGCCGGCGCCCTTGGCGCCCTTCGGCGGCTCGGCGCGCTTGGTCTCCTTCACGGTGACCTGGCCGGGCTGGTTGCCCTTCGCGACGCTGTCGACCGCGGCCTCGCCCCAGATCACGTCGACCTTGTTCTTCTTGAGCAGCATGCCGACGCCGCCGTTGAGGCGGGCCGAGACGCCGCGAGAGCGCTTCACGATGGCGGCGGTGTCGAACCCGACCTTCTCAGCCGTCAGCCCGTACTCGCCGGGATGCTGGAAGTAGTGGAAGATCTCGGCCGAGCGGAGCAGGGCCTTGGTGGGGATGCAGCCCCAGTTCAGGCAGATTCCGCCGAGATGCTCGCGGTCGACCACGGCGGTCTTGAAGCCGAGCTGCGCCGCGCGGATCGCCGTGACGTAGCCGCCGGGCCCGGCGCCGATGATGAGGACGTCGTAGGTGTCGGACATCGTGTGCTCCGGCTCAGACCAGCATGCCCATCGGGTTCTCGATCAGCCCCTTGAAGGCCGAGATCAGCTCCGCCCCGAGCGCCCCGTCGAGCACCCGGTGATCGCACGACAGGGTGCAGGTCATCACCTGGACGACCGCCGGCGCCCCGTCCTTCACGACGACGCGCTTCTCGCCGGCGCCCACCGCCAGGATGCTCGATTGCGGCGGGTTGATCACCGCGGTGAAGTGCTTGATCCCGAACATGCCGAGGTTCGACACCGAGGTGACGCCGCCCTGATACTCCTCGGGCTTCAGCTTCTTGGCGCGCGCTCGGGCGGCGAAATCCTTCATCTCGTTGGAGATGGTCGAGAGCGTCTTCTCGTTCGCCCGGCGGATCACCGGGGTGAACAGCCCGCCGTCGATCGCCACCGCGACGCCGACCTCGGCGTTCTTGAAGCGCAGGATCCGGTCCTCGGCCCAGACCGCGTTGGCGGCCGGCACGCGGGTCAGGGCGAGGCCCATCGCCTTGATGACGAAGTCGTTCACCGAGAGCTTGAAGGCGGGCTTGCCGTCCTTGTCCTTGCCGGCGGAGCCGTTCAGCGTCTCGCGCAGCTTCATCAGCGCGTCGAGCTCGCAATCCACCGTCAGGTAGAAGTGCGGGGCGACCTGCATCGCCTCGGTGAGGCGCTTGGCGATGGTCTTGCGCATGCCGTCGAGGGGCACCTCCTCGTAGGCATCCTTGGCGAAGAAGCCCTTGACCTGGTCGGTCGTGAGGCCGGCCGGCCCGCCGCCCGCGGGGGCGGCCTTCGGGGCCGGTGCGACCGCCTTCGGCGCCTCGGCGGCGGCCTGCGCGGCGGCGGGTGCCTTGGTGGCGCCGGAGGCCTTCGCGACCTGGANGCCGTGCGGCCCGCTGCCCTGGACGGCGCCGAGATCGACGCCCTCCTGCTTGGCGATGCGCCGGGCGAGCGGCGAGGCGAAGACCCGGCCGCCCGATCCGGCCTGCGCGCCGCCCTGCGGTGCACCGCTCGGCTGCGCGCCCTCCGGCGCGGCGTTCACCCGCTCGTACGACATGTGGCCGCCGCCGGGCGTGGTGTTCTGGTCGGCCGCCGAGGCGCCGGCCGCGGGCTTGGATTCGGCCTTGGCCTCGCCGTTCGCGGCGGCTTTCGGCGCGCCGCCGGCCTGCACGCTCGACGGGTCCTCGCCCTCGGCGGCGATGATGGCGATCAGGTCGTTGACCGGCACGTCCGCGGTGCCCTCGGGCACGAGGATCTTGGCGAGCACGCCCTCGTCGATGGCCTCCACCTCCATGGTGGCCTTGTCGGTCTCGATCTCGGCCAGCACGTCGCCGGACTTGATCGCGTCACCCTCCTTCTTGAGCCACTTGGCGAGGTTGCCCTTCTCCATGGTCGGGGAGAGCGCGGGCATCAGCACGTTGATCGGCATGGCATCAGGTCTCGGGCAAGGCCGGGGCGGCCGGATCGTCGAAGGGGAAGAGGTCGTCGAGGGGGAACGGGACGGCGTCGAAGGGCGGCAGGGCCACGGTCTCGCCGCGCTGGACCGTGGCGAGGAGCACCCAGCGCCCGTCCGCGAAGGCGAAGCCTTCGAGCACGCCGGCCGCCGGGTCGAGCAGCCAGAGGTGATGGACCCCGGCCTCGCCGTAGATGCGGCGTTTGCGGCCGCGGTCGAGGCGGATCGTGGACGGCGAGAGGATCTCGCACACCCAATCCGGAGGGGTCTCGATGAAGGTATCCGCGGGCTCGGTCGGAAGCCGTTCGCGGCGCCAGCCCGCGAGGTCAGGAACAACCACGTGCGGGCCGAAACGAAGTTCCGGCCTGCTCATGAAGATCCACGCGCTCGGATCAACCCGCCTGCGCGGCATGCGGGAGCCGAGCAGAGCTGCCAGGGAGAACACGGTGGCCCCCAGCAGAGGAGGCCGTCCCCGCGGATGCGTCTCCAGCACGCCGTCGATGATCTCGGCGACGCGATGCTCCGGGACCGCCTCCAGATCCGCGTAGGTCGCCTGCCGGACAGCCGCCTCAGCCATGGTCGGCCGCCATCGTCAGTTGAAGCCGCCGGGGTCGAGCCCCTCGGCCTCCCAACCGGCGCGGATGCGCTCGACCGCCTCGTCCTCCGACATGTCGGTCTCCAGCGCGTAGGCGCGGGCGGCCTGCCGGGCGAGGTCGGCCAGGAGGCGGCCCCAGGTCGCCGGATCGTCGAAGGAGCGGCGGAGCGCCACGCTCACCGCGCCGTCCACCACGGCCGCGCGCAGCACCTCGATGCCGCCCTGTTCCAGGGCGTCGGGCGGGATGGCGAGTTCGGCGAAGTCGCGGCTGGAATCCTGGCTCATGGCGCGCCGGCTGTCCCTCGATTTGGCCGGGGCGGGCGACGCCGTCGCCCGCGCGCCCGTCACTTGTAGCAGACGCTCTTGGCCGCCTCGACGACCTCCGCCACCGTCGGCAGCGCCAGCTTCTCGAGGTTGGCCGCGTAGGGCATCGGCACGTCCTTGCCGGTAATGCGCAGGACCGGGGCGTCCAGGAAGTCGAAGGCGTCGACCATCAGGCGGGCCACGATCTCGGCGCCGACGCCGGATTGCGGGAAGCCCTCCTCCACGGTGATGCAGCGGCCGGTCTTCTTGACCGATTGCACCACCGTCTCGGTGTCCATCGGGCGGATCGTGCGCAGGTCGATCACCTCGGCCTCGATGCCCTGCTCGGCGAGCGCCTGGGCGGCCTTGAGGGCGTAGGTCATGCCGATGGCGAAGGACACGATGGTCACGTCGCTGCCGGTGCGGTGGATCTTCGCCTTGCCGATCGGCAGCACGAAGTCGTCGAGCTTCGGCACCGGGAAGGACTGCCCGTACAGGATCTCGTTCTCGAGGAAGATGATCGGGTTCGGGTCGCGGATCGCGGCCTTGAGCAGGCCCTTGGCGTCGGACGCCGTGTAGGGCGCGATGACCTTCAGGCCCGGCACGTTGGAGTACCACGCGGAGTAGTCGTGGCTGTGCTGAGCGGCGACGCGGGCGGCCGCGCCGTTGGGGCCGCGGAACACGATCGGGCAGCCGAGCTGGCCGCCGGACATGTACAGGGTCTTGGCCGCCGAGTTGATGATGTGGTCGATCGCCTGCATGGCGAAGTTGAAGGTCATGAACTCGACGATCGGCTTCAGGCCGGCCAGCGCCGCGCCCACGCCGATGCCGGCGAAGCCGTGCTCGGTGATCGGGGTGTCGACCACGCGCTTCGGCCCGAACTCCTGCAGCAGGTTCTGGGTGACCTTGTAGGCGCCCTGGTACTCGGCGACCTCCTCGCCCATGACGAAGACGTCGCCGTCGCGGCGCATCTCCTCGGCCATGGCGTCGCGCAGGGCCTCGCGGACGGTCTGGGTGACCATCGGCGTGTCGGCCGGGAACTCCTCCATCACCGGCTCTTGGGCCTTGTTGGTGATGACGGCCGGCGCGGCCGGCGCCTTCGGAGCGTCGTCGCCGGTCTTGGCCGCGGGGGCGGCCTTGTCGGCCAAGCCCTCGGCCTGCATGTCGGGCGTCGGGGCCGGGTGGCCGCCGGCGCCGTTGGGCTTGGCGCCGCCGCCGGCCTGCACGCTCGACGGGTCCTCGCCCTCGCCGGCGATGACGGCGATCGGCGTGTTGACCGCGACGCCCTCGGTGCCCTCGGCGATCAGGATCTTGGCGAGGATGCCCTCGTCGATCGCCTCCACCTCCATGGTGGCCTTGTCGGTCTCGATCTCGGCCAGCACGTCGCCGGACTTGATCGGGTCGCCCTCCTTCTTCAGCCACTTGGCGAGCTTGCCCTCCTCCATGGTGGGCGAGAGGGCGGGCATCAGGATGTCGGTCGCCATGCTCAGCTCTGCGGTCGTCGTCTCGTTAAGGGGCGGCCAGCGTCGTCGGCGACGAGCTCAGGCGTGCGCGTCCAGCAGGATGTCGGTCCACAGCTCCGAGGGATCGGGCTCTGGATCGTTGGTGGCGAACTCGGCCGAGGCGTTGACCGTCTCGCGGACCTTGGCGTCGGTGGCCTTCAGATCGGCCTCCGGCACGCCGTGCAGCTCGAGCAGGCGCTTGCGCACCATCTCGATCGGGTCGTGCTCGTCGCGCATCTTCGAGACCTCGTCCTTGGTCCGGTACTTGGCCGGATCGGACATGGAGTGGCCCCGGTAGCGGTAGGTCTGCATCTCCAGGATGTACGGGCCCTGGCCGGTGCGGGCATGCTCGATCGCCCGCGTGGCGGCCTCGCGCACGGTGCGCACGTCCATGCCGTCGACCTGCTCGCCCGGGATGCCGAAAGAGAGGCCGCGCTTCGAGAAGTCGGTCTGCGCCGAGGCCCGGGCCACCGAGGTGCCCATGGCGTAGCGGTTGTTCTCGATCACGTAGACGACCGGCAGCTTCCAGAGGGCCGCCATGTTGAAGCTCTCGTAGACCTGGCCCTGGTTGGCGGCGCCGTCGCCCATGTAGGTCAGGCTGACCTTGCCGTTCTCCCGGTAATGGTCCGCGAAGGCGAGGCCGGTGCCGAGCGAGACCTGCGCGCCGACGATGCCGTGGCCGCCGAAGAACTGCTTCTCGCGGCTGAACATGTGCATCGAGCCGCCCTTGCCGCGGCTGTAGCCGCCGCGGCGGCCGGTCAGCTCGGCCATGACGCCCTTCGGGTCCATGCCGCAGGCGAGCATGTGGCCGTGGTCGCGGTAGCCGGTGATGACCTGGTCGCCCTCGACCGAGGCCATCTGCATGCCAATCACCACGGCCTCCTGGCCGATATAGAGGTGGCAGAAGCCGCCGATCAGGCCCATGCCGTAGAGCTGGCCGGCCTTCTCCTCGAAGCGCCGGATCAGCAGCATCTCGTGGTAGGCGTGGAGATCCTCGTCCCGCGTGAATTGCGGCATGTTCGGCGCGGGGCGGTGCGCCTCGGCGGCCTGAGGGCTCGCGGCCTGCGCCGGCGCGGACGACGCGTCCTTTGCGGGCTCTTTGGCAGGCTCCTTGGCAGCGTCCATCGGCGCTCTCCCCGTGATTCCACGCGACTTCGTGGGGGTGTAGGACAGCGAGGATGGGAAAGCGAGGGCTGCCGCTCTGACAGGAAGCCGCTCTTGTCAGAGGGCTTTCGGGACTAAGGAAAACCGGCTCCCGGACTTGCGCGGGTCGAGCGCGGGACCGTTCGCGGAATGGTCAGGGCGTGATGATGACCACGTCGTTGGCGTGGACCCGGCCCAGGACGATCCGGGCGCGCTCCTCCAGGAGGTCGCGGTCGATCTGGTCGCTCTTGAGCAGGTTCACCCGGTGCTCCCAGACGGCGCGCTCGGCCTTCACGGCGGCGAGTTCCTGGCTGAGGCCGTAGGCGCGGATCTTCAGGGCCTTCTTGGCCTCGAGGCCGCGGTTGCCACTCTCGGCCTGCCACACGAAATAGCCGACAACGAGCGCCGACAGGGTCCAGAGACCCAGCGGCAACACGACCATTCTGACTCGGCGGCGCACGACCATGGCGCGACCCTCGCGCGGAAAGGTTAACGGTTCTTTTCGATCGCGCCGCGGTCGAGACAAGGGCCGGGACAGGGCCGGACCGCGGCCGGTACCGACAGGGGCGAGCCCGAGGCATGGACCTGACGCATCTGGGGCGCTGGATCGCCGCGCACGCCACGGCGACCGACGACCACGATACCCTGCTCACCGGCTTCTGCGAGGCGCTGGTCGAGGCCGGCATCCCCGTCTGGCGGGTCAGCGTCATGGCGCCGGCCCTGGACCCGACGCTGCGCGGCGTCAGCCTCAACTGGCACGCGGGCGAGGGGATGTCCTTCGTCGCCAACGCCCACGGCGCCGACGAGGAGAGCGACTGGCTCCTGAGCCCCGTCTACGCCTTGGTGGAACAGGGCGAGACCTTCGGCCGCTGGCGCCTCGACGCGCCCGGACTGGCGGTCGACTTTCCGGTCCTGAAGGCCCTCGGGGCGCAGGGCGGCGTCGACTACGTGCTGCACATCGTCGAGTTCGCGCCCGGCACCGCCCTGCGCGGCGTCGCGGTCTCGTTCTGCACCCGTGAGGCCGCCGGGTTCACCGCGGCGCACTTGTCGGCCATCGCCGGCGTGCTGCCGTTCCTGACGCTGGCGATCGCCAAGATGGGCCTCGCCCACACGTTCCGCGAGGTGTCGGCGACCTATCTCGGACGGTCCACCGCCGAGCGCATCCTCGACGGTCAGATCCGACGGGGCGAGGGGCGGGCGGTGCCGGCGGCGATCCTGCTGACCGACCTGCGCGGCTTCACGGCCCTGGCCGACCGGGTCGATCCGGCCGACATGGTCACGTGGCTCAACGAGCATTTCGACGCCCTCGGCGACCCGGTGGCGCGGCACGGCGGCGAGATCCTGAAATTCCTGGGCGACGGCTTCCTGGCGATCTTCCCGGTCCCGGACGCCGGCACCCTCCCCTGCCCGGTCTGCGGCGGCGCCCTCGACGCCGCGACCGAAGGGCTCGCCGCCAACGCGGCGCTCAACGCCCGCCGCCGCGCCGCGGATCTGCCCGAACTCCCGGCCGAGTGCGTCGTGCATTTCGGGACGGTCATCTACGGCAATGTCGGGACCGAGCGGCGGCTCGACTTCACCATCATCGGACGGGCGGTCAACGAGGCCAGCCGCATCGAGAGCCAGTGCGCGGCCCTCGGTCACGACCTCCTCGTGTCGGATTCCTTCGCCGAGCGCTGCGCGCGGCGGCTGGAGCCGGTCGGGACGATCGAGTTGCGCGGCCTGTCGCGGCCGATGCGGGTCTGGACCGTGCCGGGGGAGTCGTCCGGTGCGGCGATGACCTGAGGCGAGCGCCGTCTTCCGGGCTCGCCTGCGGCGCCCTGGGATAAAGTGGGAAGCGCCGCGCCGGCGTCGTCAGAACAGCGCGCAGCTCCGCTGGAGCACCAGCCCGACCGCGCCCTGCACGAAGCGGCGCCGGTAGGCCTCCCGGATCTCACGCAGGGCCGCGACCGCCTCGGGCGTTTGTTCGGTGACGATCAGGACGATGCGGGCGGCCTCGTGGACGATCCGCCCGTCCGGCCCGCGCCACTGCCCCCGGCCGGCGAACACGGTCAGCCCCTCCGGAAACCGGGGGGTGATCCGCTCGGCGAGGAACCGGTCGAAGGCGGCGCCCGGGACGCGGCCGCCGTCCGGCCGCGACAGGCCGAACAGCAGCTGCGCGCTGAGCGTCGTGCGGGCGCCGTCGCAGAGCGGGTCCGCGCCGGCGGGGCCGGCCGCCCCGAGACCGAGCAGGCCGGCCAGCAGGATCCGCCGGATCAGCGGCGGGCGAGCTGCTTGAGCGCCGACGGGCCGGCGTAGAGCGCCTGCGGGCCCAGGCCCTCCTCGATGCGGATCAGCTGGTTGTACTTGGCCAGTCTGTCGGAGCGGGCGAGCGAGCCGGTCTTGATCTGTCCGCAATTGGTGGCGACCGCGAGGTCCGCGATGGTCGAATCCTCGGTCTCGCCCGAGCGGTGCGACATCACCGCGGTGTAGCCGGCGCGCTGGGCCATATCGACCGCCGCCAGCGTCTCGGTGAGCGAGCCGATCTGGTTGACCTTGATCAGGATCGAGTTGGCCGTGCCCTCGGCGATGCCGCGGGACAGGCGCTCGACGTTGGTGACGAACAGGTCGTCGCCCACGAGCTGGCAGCGGTCGCCGATCTTGTCGGTCAGGAGCTTCCAGCCGGCCCAGTCATCCTCCGACATGCCGTCCTCGATGGAGACGATCGGGTAGGTCGCGACGAGCTGGGCGAGGTAGTCGACCTGCGCCTCGATGGTGCGGGTCTTGCCCTCGCCCTCGTACGCGTAGGCGCCGTCCTTGAAGAACTCGGTGGCGGCGCAGTCGAGCGCGAGCGCCATGTCCTGGCCCGGCTTGAAGCCGGCGGCGCTGATCGCGTCCATCACGAAGTCGAGGGCGGCCTCGGCCGACGGAAGGTTCGGGGCGAAACCGCCCTCGTCGCCGACATTGGTGTTGTGGCCGGCCTTCTTCAGCTTGCCCTTGAGGGTGTGGAACACCTCGGAGCCCATGCGCACGGCCTCGGCGAGCGAATCGGCGCCCACCGGCATGATCATGAATTCCTGGAAGTCGATCGGGTTGTCGGCGTGCGCCCCGCCGTTGATGATGTTCATCATCGGCACCGGCAGGACCCGGCCCTGCACGCCGCCGACGTAGCGGTAGAGCGGCAGGCCCGAGGCCTCGGCCGCGGCCTTCGCCACCGCCAGCGACACGCCCAGGATCGCGTTGGCGCCGAGGCGGGCCTTGTTGGGCGTGCCGTCGAGCTCGATCATCGCCTCGTCGACCGCGACCTGGTCCTCGGCCTCCATGCCGCCGATCGCGTCGAGGATCTCGGTCTGGGCCGCCTCGACCGCCTTCAGGACACCCTTGCCGAGGAAGCGATTCTTGTCGCCGTCGCGCAGCTCCACCGCCTCGTGGGCGCCCGTGGAGGCGCCCGACGGCACCGCGGCGCGGCCGAAGGAGCCGTCCTCCAGGATGACGTCGACCTCGACCGTGGGGTTGCCGCGGCTGTCGAGGATCTCGCGGGCGCTGATATTGGTGATCGCGGTCATGGAACGTCCTCTCGCGGGGGCCGCGGGTCGGCGGCCGCGCCCAAATCAGGGGTGCGGCGCATCGCGGCGGCTTATCCGTCAAGCCGCGGCCGGCGGCAAGCGCCGGGACGGTGACGGCGCACAGCCGGGTCCGCCCGGGAAAGCGTCGCGGATCAGGCGGATGCGCGCCGCGTCGGCAGGCTCTATATGCCCGCCATGACCTCCACCGACGATCTCCAGCTCGGCCAGCCGACGCCCTTCCCGACCTCACCCGAGGAGGCGCGGCTCGACCGGGTTCCGAACCCGCACGCGGATACCGACTACGTCGCCCGGTTCACCGCGCCCGAATTCACCTCGATCTGCCCGGTCACCGGGCAGCCAGATTTCGCGATCCTGGTGATCGACTACGTGCCCGGCGCCTGGCTCGTGGAGTCGAAGTCGCTGAAGCTCTACCTCGGCTCGTTCCGCAACCACGGCGCGTTCCACGAGGATTGCACCGTGGCGATCGGCAAGCGGCTGCGCGACCTTCTGGAGCCGCGCTTCCTGCGCATCGGCGGCTTCTGGTATCCCCGCGGCGGCATCCCGATCGACGTGTTCTGGCAGACGGGCGAGCTGCCGAAGAACGCGTGGCTGCCGGATCCGGGCGTGCCGCCCTACCGCGGACGCTGATCGGCCAAATGAAAAGGGCGACCGGCTCGCGCCGGTCGCCCCCGATCCTCTCGGATCTCCGATCTCAGTAGCCGTAGCCGTAGTAGCCGTAGCCCGGGGCCGCGTAGCCGTAGCCGCCGTAGACGGGGGCGTAGCCGTAGCCGTAGGACGGGGCGTAGCCGTAGCCGCCGCCGTAGTAGCTGTCGCGGGCCGCGCCCGCGGCGATCGCACCGGCCGCGAGGCCGGCGATGCCGAGGCCGATGGCGGCGCCGGTGCCGATGCCGCGACGGCCGCGGTAGTAGCCGTGGCCGTAGCCGCCGTAGCCGCCGTGGTAGCCGTAGGGACGCGCCTCGGCGCTCGTCGTGACGGCCACGCTGCCGAGAGCCATGGCGGCGGCGGTGGCGATGATACCGATCTTGCGCATAGTGTTCCTTCTCGATCCTCGATCGAACATGCCCATTAACGTGGCCGCACCCGGACAGTTCCAGATTTCACGGCGTGCTTGCGTGCGGATGCGCACGCGGGCGGGATTATGAACCGCCGTTCATCGTTCCCGGCTCTCCGTTGATTGTGGTCAAGCTCGGGTGCCTCTTCGCGAAGAGCCTCCAAACTCTTGCGCGGGGGCGTTCGGGCCGCGGGCGACGACTGCGACGCGCGGGACTTCTGTCCTGAGGCCGCGACGGCTGTTCCGTTCGCGCGGAGGAAATCCATCCTCTTCCGGCGCGGTCGTGCTACGGATTCCGGCGGAGGACCGACGATGGATGCCCTGACCCTGATCCGCGACAGCTTCGCGCCGCTGGCCGGCAAGCGCATCCTCGATATCGGCTGCGGGCCCGGGACATTGGCGCGGCGGCTGGTCGACGCGGGCGCGCGGCTCACCGGCATCGATCCCGGCGCGGCGGTCCTCGCCCGGGCGCGGGACACCGTGCCGGAAGCGCGCTTCGAGGCCGCGAGCGGCGAGGCCCTGCCCTTTCCCGCGGCCAGCTTCGACGGCGCCGTGATGCTGAATTCCCTCCACCACGTGCCGGACCCGGCGGCCGCCCTCGCCGAGGCGGCGCGCGTGCTGGTGCCGCGCGGCCGGCTCGTCGTCGTGGAGCCCCTGGCCGAGGGCAGCTTCTTCGACGCGCTGCGGCCGATCGAGGACGAGACCGCAGTCCGCGCAAGCGCCCAGGACGCCATCGCGGCCGCCCGCGCCCGCGGCGCCTACACGTGTCTCCGCGACGTGACCGTCGCGCGGGAGGAGCGCTTCGACTCCCTCGACGGCTTCCTCGCCCGCGTCAGCGCCGTGGACCCGGCCCGCGAGGCGACCATCCGGGAGCAGCGGCCCGTGGTGGAGGCGGCCTTCCTCGCGGCGGCCGCCCGCGAGGCCGACGGGCGGTTCGGCCTCGTCCAGCCCCTGCGGATCCAGGTTCTTGAGCCGGCGACGGCCTGAGAACGTCAGCCGACCCGGCGCTTGGCGAGGCGGTCGAAGGCGAGGAGGTCCTCGAGCAGGGCCGGCATGTCCCTCAGCGCCACCATGTTCGGGCCGTCGGAGGGCGCCCGGTCGGGGTCGGGATGGGTCTCGATGAACACCCCCGCCACGCCCACCGCCACGGCGGCGCGGGCGAGGACGGCGACGAATTCCCGCTGGCCGCCGGAACTCGCCCCCTGCCCGCCGGGCTGCTGCACCGAGTGGGTGGCGTCGAACACCACCGGCGCGCCCTGCGTGACCTGCGCCATGATCGGCAGGCTGCGCATGTCCGAGACCAGGGTGTTGTAGCCGAAGGAGGCGCCGCGCTCGGTGACGATGACGTTGGGATTGCCGGCCTCCGTCACCTTGGCGGCGACGTGCTTCATGTCCCAGGGCGCCAGGAACTGACCCTTCTTGATGTTGACCGCCCGGCCGGTCGCGGCGGCGGCCAGCAGCAAGTCGGTCTGGCGGCACAGGAAGGCGGGGATCTGCAGCACGTCCACCGCCTCCGCGGCGCGGGCGCACTGCTCGGCGGCGTGCACGTCGGTCAGCACCGGCAGCCCGAGGGTCTCGCGGATCTCGGCGAAGACCGGGAGCGCCCCGTCCAGGCCGATGCCCCGGGCGGCGCTGCCCGAGGTGCGGTTGGCCTTGTCGAAGGAGGTCTTGAACACGAGGCCGAGGCCCAGGCCCGCGGCCATCTCCTTGAGGGCGGCGGCGATCTCCAGGGCGTGCTGGCGCCCTTCGAGCTGGCACGGGCCGGCGATCAGCGTCAGCGGCAGGTGATTGGCGAAGCGCGCGTCGCCGACTTGAACGACGGGGCCGGGTGTCTCGATCTTCGACATGCCGGCCGGTCTAGCCCGCGCGGCGGATCCGCGAAAGCCCGGGCCGGGGCGCGACCCGGCAGACCGTGCGATCGTCCCGGAGGGCGTCGGTGCGCGGGCCGGTCTCGCACAGCATCAGGATGCGGCCGGCTCCGCCCCGGCGCGGGGCGTCCGCCAGCAGGCTGGCCTGGTGGAGGTTGAGCGCCAGCACCTCGACCGCGGCGGCGTCCGCCCCGGCGAGCGCCTGCGCGGCCCGGCCGATCAGGACGAAGTAGGCCGGCGACGGCTCGCGGTCGCGGGAGGCCACGGTGATCCGGGCGGGGGCGCGGCAATCGAGGCTCAGCCGCTCGGCGTCCTGCGCCCGGAACACCGCGACCGGCCCGGCCCGCCCGGCCAGGGAGGCGCCGGTGGTGCGGATCACGCGCGCGGCGAGGACGTCGCAGGCATCCGCCGCCCGGGCCGGGGCCGGCCCGAGAAGGAGCGCGCCGGCGAGGGCGGTCAGGGTGGTGAGGCGCAGCATCGGGACATCCGCGGTGGCGACGGTCGCGCCCGGGAGATAGCGCGCGGAGCGGCGGGCGCGAAGCCGCGCCGCTCCGCGGGGCGTGGACAGGGGCGCCCGGATGNACGCGCGCGGCGAGGACGTCGCAGGCATCCGCCGCCCGGGCCGGGGCCGGCCCGAGAAGGAGCGCGCCGGCGAGGGCGGTCAGGGTGGTGAGGCGCAGCATCGGGACATCCGCGGTGGCGACGGTCGCGCCCGGGAGATAGCGCGCGGAGCGGCGGGCGCGAAGCCGCGCCGCTCCGCGGGGCGTGGACAGGGGCGCCCGGATGACCGATCTGAGCGGGCGGCGCGGCGCCGCACGCCGCACGCAGATCAGGCTCCGACGCGGCCATGCTCCGAATCCTCCTCGCCTCCGTCCTGGTGGCCCCGCTGGCCCTGCTGCCGGCGGGACCCGCTTCCGCGGAGCCTCTGCCGCAGCCGACCTACGGGCCGGAGCTCGAGGGCTTCGCCTACCCGTTCCCGGTGGAGCGGTTCCAGTTCACGTCGCAGCGCCAGCCGCTGCAGATGGCCTATCTCGACGTCCGGCCGGCGACGCCGAACGGCCGCACCGCGGTGCTGCTCCACGGCAAGAACTTCTGCGCCGCCACCTGGGAGAGCCAGATCCGGGCGCTCAGCGCGGCCGGGTACCGGGTGATCGCGCCGGACCAAGTCGGCTTCTGCAAGTCGAGCAAGCCGGCGGCCTACCAGTTCACCTTCCGGCAGCTCGCCGAGAACACCCACGCCCTGCTGGAGAAGCTCGCGGTCGAGCGCCCGATCCTGGTCGGCCATTCCACCGGCGGCATGCTCGCCGCGCACTACGCCCTGCTCTACCCGAAGGCGGTGGAGCAGCTCGTGCTGGTCAACCCGATCGGCCTGGAGGACTGGGCCGCCAAGGGCGTGCCGCCGACCTCGGTGGAGCAATGGTACCAGCGCGAGCTGAAGGTGACGGCGGCCTCGATCCGCGCCTACGAGACCGCGACCTACTATGCCGGAGCCTGGGAGCCCCGCTACGAGCCCTGGGTGACGATGCTGGCGGGCCTCAACGCCGGCCCCGGCAAGGAGGCGGTCGCCTGGGACTCGGCGCTGCTCTACGACATGATCCTCACCGAGCCGGTGGTCTACCGGTTCCCGCAGATTGCCGTCCCGACCCTGCTCATGATCGGCCAGAAGGACAACACGGCGATCGGCAAGGACCTCGCGCCGCCGGAGGCGCGGGCGAGCCTCGGCAACTATCCCGAACTCGGCAAGGCGGCCGCCAGGGCCATCCCGGGCGCGCGGCTCGTGGAATTCCCGGATCTCGGCCACGCGCCGCAGATGTCCGACCCGGAGGGGTTCAACACGGCGCTGATCGCGGGGATCGCGGCGCATTAAGCGACGCGTGACATCTCCCGTCATTCCGGGGTGCTCGAGGCGCCCCGGAACGACGACGGGTCGGGCGGGCCGATCCTAGAAGTACGACTTCAGCACGCCCCGGCGGCGGACGTCGAGGGTCGCGCAGTGGAACGAGCCGCCGAACGGGCCGTAGCTGAGGAACGGCGCCGGGATCGGATCGAAGCCCCAGTCCTTCAGAGCCTTGATCAGTGTCGGCTGGCTCTGGTCGACGACGATCTTCTTCTCGGTGATCGCCAGGACGTTGATCGAGGTCCAGGGCGAGCACATCGAGATCTTGCTCATGAAGCCCTCGACCGGGTCGGGGCGCGGGGCGATCAGCACGTCCCACTTCTTGAGCACGGCCGGCAGCTTCTCGACGTCGACGTAGTCCGGGTTCACAAGCACCTTGCCGGGGGCCAGCGGCATGAACGACGAGTCGATGTGCATCGGCTGCGGGCAGCGGCTCTCGATCTCGTGGATGCGGAAGCCCGGGCCGAGATGGCGGCGCAGCCACTCGATGCCCATCAGGTTCGTCACGTTGGAGCGGGTGACGAACAGGTCGCGGCCGCAGCGCACGAAGTCGGCGGCGTCGAAGACCGGCTCGAACTCGTTGACCGTGAACTGCATGGGCTCGCCGGCCTTCAGGTTCGGCACCCGGTAATCGTAATTGTAGAGGTCGTCGGTCAGCTGCGGGCGCGGTGCGGAGGTCCAGCGGGCGCCGGCGCGGAAGTACTCCTTGAACAGCGACCGGTAGGCGTCGCCCTCGAAGTAGCGCGAGCGCCAGCACATCGGGCTCTCGATGATCTCGTCGCCGATGACGAGGTACGGGTCGCGCGGGCAGGCGACGCAGAAGCCGCGGGAGGACCAGCGCGGCGCCTTGAACTTCTTGGAGAAGTCCACCGCGTCGGGGCGGCGGACCTTCACGCCCTCGCCGGCGAGAATGGTGATGAAGTTGTCGAGCTCGGCCTGGGCGAGCTTCTTCATGAACTTCGGATACTTCCAGCCGCTCGCCAGCCGGTAGAACGGCTGCGCGGCGCGCGGCAGGTTGAAGATCACCGTCAGGTGGTGGGTCGGGATCGTGGCGCCGTCGAGCGAGCCGACGATCACCTCCTCCAGCGGATCCCACTCGTTCCAGGCCATCACCGGGGACTGGGGCGCCGGCACGCCCGGTCCGGTCCCTCCCTGGAGGCCGCCCGCGTGCGTGTCGTCGGTCACGGCCTCCAGGGCCGTGATCGGTGATTCGCGCTCCATGACGTGTGCCCCTTCTGCGACGTGCCGCGGCCTTCTGCGCGGGCTTGTCAGCCCCGCCGCCGCTTTGGCCCCCGGTGTGTCAAACGGGTGATAGACACCGCTAATCCGTGCTGCAACGTGACAGAAACGTTCCCGGGCCGACGGACCTATTTCTGCCGCGACCGTGACCGATTTCCCGCATCAAGCCTTTTGCGAGCTTGAAAGACGACAATGAAGCGCCTGACGACCCTGGCCTCGATCGCCGGTCTGTGCACGGTCGTCGGCCTGTTCATGTCCTCCGGCCTGGAGGACGTGTCGGCCGCCGTCGTGAGTGCCGGCTGGGGCGCCGCCCTGGTGGTGCTGGCCCGTATCGTGGCCGTCGCGTGGGCGGGGCTCGGCTGGTACGTCGTGTTCCCCGCCGGCGCGACCAAGCTCGCCGACTGCGTCTCGCTCCGCTTCGTCCGCGAGGGCATCAACACGCTGCTGCCCGTCGCCACCGTCGGCGGTGACTTCGTCGGCGCCCGCCTCCTGTCGAAGCGCGACGTCCCGGGCGCGCTCGCGGGCGCGAGCATGTTCGTCGACCTGATGACCCAGGCGCTGACGCAGCTCCTGTTCACGGTGCTCGGCCTCGCCCTGCTGGTCCTGATCTCCGGCGACGGCCCGATCGCCCACACGGTCGAGGGCGGGCTGGCCCTGGCGGTGCCGGCGCTCGGCGCCTTCTACCTGATCCAGCGCCGGGCCGGTCACCGCCTGATCCAGGGCCTGCTCAGCCGCTTCGCCTCCGGGCGCGAGTGGCGCGCCTTCGGCGCCATCGATCAGCTCTACGGCAGCCTGCGCCGGCTCTACGGCAATCACGGCCGGTTCGCGCTGGCCCTGGTGGTTCATCTGGCCGGCTGGGTGATCGGCACGCTCGAAGTCTATGTCTGCCTGCGGTTCATGGGCTACCCGATCGACTTCGCGCAGGCGCTCATCATCGAGAGCCTCGCCCAGGCCGTGCGCGGCGCGGCCTTCGCTGTGCCCGGCGCCCTGGGCGCGCAGGAGGGCGGCCTGATCGCCCTGTGCGGCCTGTTCAATATCCCGGCCGAGGCGGCGCTCGCCCTGTCGCTGGTCAAGCGCTTCGCCGATCTCGGCGTCGGGCTCCCGAGCCTCCTGCTCTGGCACCGGATCGAGTCCAAGCTCCGGTCCGAGGCACCCGAGGAAGAGGAGCGCGAGCCGGAGCCGGAGGCGGCGCGCAAGGCCAAGAGGGTCGCGCAACCCGCCACCCTCGGCCCGTTCTACAGCTACGCCCCGCCGCGCATGGGGGCGCGGCTCGGCGACGGCGAGGAGTTGAAGAAGTGCGCCTGACCCGCCGGCTCGCGGCCGCCCTCATCGCCGCTCCCTTGGCCCTGCCGCTGCTCGTCCCGGTCCCGTCATGGGCCGCGGACGATCCGGCCGTTCAGACCGTGCGCGACCTCTACGCGGCCTTCTCGGCCGCGCTGAAGGACGGGCCCGGCCCCCTGCCCGCCCGGGTCGAGGCCGTGGGTCCCGCGCTCGACAGGGCGTTCGACTTCCCCGCCATGACCCGCATCGCGGTGGGCTCGAAATGGTCGAGCTTCACGCCGGAGCAGCAGGCTGCGGTGATCGACGCCTTCAAGCGGAGCCTGACCGTCACCTACGCCAACCGGCTGGCCCGCGCCGCCGGCGGCAAGTTCGACGTGACCCCGAAGGTCGAGGAGCGGGGCGCCCAGCGCGTCGTGCCGACCCGCGTCACCGCCGCGGACGGCGACGATTCGGCCGTGGACTTCGTCGTCAATGCCGACAACCGTATTCAGGACGTCCTGCTCAACGGCGACGTCAGCGAGATCGCCGCGCAGCGGAACGCCCTGTCGGCACCGCTGAAGTCGGGCGGGGCCGACGGCGTCGTGAAGTTCCTCCGGGCGCGGACCGACGGCATGCTCGCGGCCAAGCCGACGCCCTGAGCGGCGTCGGCGCCTGCGCCGACCTGAACCCGGCCGTTCGCGGCCATCGCCGCCTCGGCGGCCGGACGACCGCACGGATCCGACCGGATGGATGTCTCCTCCCTGGCGCTGCTCGGCCTCTCGTGGCTCTCGCTGCTCTGCCTGATCCTGGCGGCGGCGGGCTGCGTCTACGGGCTGGCCGCCGCCTTCTGCGCCGGCCGCTACGCGCGCCGCCGCCCGCCGGTGCTCCCCGCCGGCGCGACGCGGCCCTCCGTGACCGTGCTGAAGCCGCTCTGCGGCCTCGAGCCCAACCTCTACGCGAATCTCGAGACCGTGCTGCGCCAGGATTACGGCGGGCCGGTCCAGGTCCTGTTCGGCGTCCAGAGGCCCAGCGATCCCGCGATCGGCGTGGTCGAGCGCCTGCAGCAGGCCTATCCCGAGGCCCGCATCGACCTCGTGATCGACGGCCGCCAGCACGGATCGAACCGCAAGGTCTCCAACCTGATCAACATGGCCGAGGCCATCGCCCACGACGTGGTGGTGCTGGCCGACAGCGACATGGTGGTGGGGCCCGACTACCTGGAGCGCCTCGTCGCGGAGCTGTCGCAGGACGGCGTCACCGGCGTCACCTGCTTGTACCACGGCGTCCCGGCCTTCCGCGGCCTCTACGACCAGCTCTCGACGCTCGCGATCGACACCCACTTCCTGCCCAACGTCGTGATGGGCCTGAGCCTCGGGCTGGCCAAGCCCTGCTTCGGCTCCACCGTGGCCTTCACCCGAGCGAGCCTGGAGGCGGTCGGCGGCTTCCGCACCTTCCGCAACGATCTCGCCGACGATTACGCCATCGGCGCCGCCCTGCGCGGCCTCGGCGGTCGCGTGGTTATCCCGAGCTTCACGATCGGCCATACCAGTGTCGACACCGATCTCTCCGGCCTGTGGCGCCACGAGCTGCGCTGGAACCGGACGATCCGCACCGTCGACCCGGCGGGCTACGCCGGCTCGATCGTCACCCACGCCTTCCCGCTGGCCCTGCTGGGCGCGCTCCTGCCCGGTGCCGGGACCGGCGCGCTCTGGGTCGCCGCGGCGGCGCTGGCGAGCCGCGTCCTGCTCTGCCGGCAGCTGGAGCGGGCCTTCGGCCTCGCCCCGCACCCCTACGGACTGTTGCCGATCCGCGACATCCTCTCCTTCCTGAACTTCTCCTGGGCCTTCGTGTCGGGGGCGGTGACATGGAAAGGTCACGATTATCACGTGGTTGCGGATGGCACCCTGATCCCGGACGCTGAACTCGGCCGCGATGCCGGCGCGCCGCTCCGCTGAACCCGGCTTCCTCGTCCTCCGCCCCTCCCCCGGCATTGCCCTGAGGCCTTGAACCCCATGCGCACGCTCTTCCTCCAGGCCCCCACCTTCGACGGTTTCGACGGCGGTGCCGGCTCCCGTTACCAGGCCAAACGCGAGATCAAGTCGTTCTGGTACCCGACCTGGCTGGCCCAGCCGGCCGCCCTGGTGCCGAACTCGAAGCTGATCGACGCGCCGCCGCACAACATCAAGCTCGCCGAGATCGTGGCCCAGGCCAACGACTTCGACCTCGTCGTGCTCCACACCTCGGTGCCGTCCTTCAAGTCCGACGTGAAGACGATCGAGGCGCTCAAGGCCGCCAACCCGAAGCTCATCGCCGGCCTGATCGGCGCCAAGGTCGCGGTCGACGCCGCCGGCGCGATGGCCCAGGCCCCGGTGGTCGATTTCTGCGCCCGCAACGAGTTCGACTTCACCGTCAAGGAGGTCGCCGAGGGCGTCCCGATGTCGGAGATCAAGGGGCTGTCCTATCGCGACGCCAACGGTGTCGTGGTCCACAACGAGGACCGCGAGATCATGACCGACATGGACCAGCTGCCCTTCGTCACCAGCGTCTACAAGCGCGACCTGGAGATGGAGAAGTACTTCATCGGTTACCTGAAGCACCCCTACATCTCGTTCTACTCCGGCCGGGGCTGCAAGAGCCGCTGCACCTTCTGCCTCTGGCCGCAGACGGTCGGCGGCCACACCTACCGCACCCGCTCGGTCGCGCACGTGATCGAGGAGATCAAGTACTGCCTGAAGGAGTTCCCGCAGACCAAGGAGTTCTTCTTCGACGACGACACCTTCACCGACAACCTGCCGCGCGCGGAGGAGATCGCCCGCGAGCTCGGCAAGCTCGGCGTCACGTGGTCGTGCAACGCCAAGGCGAACGTGCCGCGCGAGACCCTGAAGGTGCTCAAGGAGAACGGCCTGCGCCTGCTGCTGGTCGGATACGAGTCCGGCAACCAGCAGATCCTGCACAACATCAAGAAGGGCATGCGGGTCGAGGTCGCCGAGAAGTTCACCAAGGATTGCCACGACCTGGGCATCGCCATCCACGGCACCTTCATCCTCGGCCTGCCGGGCGAGACGAAGGAGACGATCCAGGAGACGATCGCCTTCGCCAAGCGGATCAACCCGCACACGATCCAGGTCTCGCTGGCGGCGCCCTACCCGGGCACCTTCCTGTACAAGCAGGCGGTGGAGAACGGCTGGCTCGACATCGAGAACGCCGAGCTCGTCGACGAGAACGGCGTGCAGGTCGCGCCGCTGCACTACCCGCACCTCTCGCACACCGAGATCTWCACCTCGGTTGAGGAGTTCTACAAGAAGTTCTACTTCCGGGCGCCGAAGATCGCCTCGATCGTCAGCGAGATGGTGCGCTCGCCCGACATGATGAAGCGCCGACTGCGCGAGGGCGTCGAGTTCTACCGCTTCCTCAAGGAGCGTCAGGGCACCGCCAAGGCGGCCTAAAGTCAGGGGTCCGGGGCCTGCGGCCCCGGCGGGGAGCGGGGCGGAGCCCCGCACCTCTTCCAGGGCTCCGCCCTGGACCCGAGAGAGGGCGAGCCCTCTCGACACCCGTTACGAGGTTACCGTGAAGCGTCTGGTCGTCACCGCGGACGATTTCGGGCTGAGCCCCGAGGTCAACGAGGCCGTCGAGCAGGCGCATCGCGACGGGATCCTCACGGCGGCGAGCCTGATGGTCTCGGCGCCGGCCGCCGCCGACGCCGTGGCGCGGGCCCGCCGGATGCCGTCCCTGCGGGTCGGGCTGCACCTCGTCCTCGTGGAGGCGTGGCCCACCCTTCCCGCCGCGGACCTGCCCGACCTGACGGACGCGGCCGGCCTGATGCGGTCCGACATGGCCCGCCTCGGCCTCGACTTCGCCCGCCGGCCCGCGGCCCGGCGCCAGCTCGCCGCCGAGATCCGCGCGCAGTTCGAGGCCTACCGGGCGACCGGCCTGCCGCTGGACCACGTCAACGCCCACAAACACTTCCACGTCCACCCGCTGATCGCCGGCGCGGTGCTGCGCGTCGGCCGCGACTTCGGGATGCGCGCCCTGCGGGTGCCGCGGGAGCCGCGGGAGCTCCTGCGCCGCGCCGCGCCCGTCCGCGGCCGGCCCTCGACATCGCCCCCTGGGCGGCGCTCCTCGCCGTGCGCGCCCGGCAGGCCGGGCTGCTGATCCCCGACCGCACCCTCGGCCTCGCGTGGTCCGGCGCCATGACGCCCGCCCGTGTCGCGGCCCTGCTGACCGCACTCCCGGACGGGCTGACCGAGCTCTACACCCACCCGGCCACAGCCGGCGGCTTCCCCGGCGAGGCGCCGGGCTACCGCTACGCCGCCGAGCGGGACGCGCTGATCGCCCCCGCTTCCCGTTTGGCCGCCGACGCGTCGGGCGCCGTCCGAGGTGGGTTCTCCGACTTCCTCGGTTGACCCGGGTCGTTATCTGACTTTAGTCAGATAACATGGGTCCCGCCGAGATCGCCCGCGTCCGTCGCTTCGCCCGCGCCGTCACCGCCGAGGTCGGCGCGCTCGACTCCTCGTTCCTCGGCCGCGGCCGTCCCCTGGGGGCGGCGCGCGTCCTGAACGCGATCGGTGCCGGACGCACGGAGGTCGGCGAGATCCGCACCTATCTCGGCCTCGATTCCGGCCTGATGAGCCGCCTCCTGCGGGGCCTGGAGGAGGAGGGCTTGGTCGCGACGGCGCCGCATCCCGCGGATGCCCGCCGCCGGGTCGCGTCCCTGACCGAGTCCGGGCGGCGCGAGTTCGCGGCCTACGAGGCGCTGTCGGATGCCCGCGCCGTTGCCCTGCTGGAGCGCGCGCCGCGGGTGGACGCGCTGCTGCACGCCATGGACCGGGTCGCACTGGCCCTCGGCCACGACGCCGTCGCGATCACGGAGGCTGATCCGACCGGCGCGGCGTCCCGCGCCTGCCTCGCCGCCTACTACGCCGAGCTGGCCGCCCGATTCGCGGGCGGTTTCGACGTCGCTTTGTCCTGCGACCCGGGGGCGAGCGCCATGATGCGACCGCGCGGCGTGTTCCTGCTCGCCGTCGCTGACGGGTTGCCGGTCGGATGCGTCGGGCTCAAGGGGAGCGGCGGCGCCGTGGCGGAGATCAAGCGGCTCTGGATCGATCCCGCGGCCCGCGGGCTGGGCTTCGCCAAGCGGCTCATGCAGGAGGCCGAGGCCGCCGCCCGCGACCTCGGGATCCGGACGCTGCGGCTCGACACCAACAGCGCCCTCCCCGAGGCCCTGGCGCTCTACCGGCGATCGGGCTGGGTGGAGATCGACCGGTTCAACGACGACCCCTACCCGGACCACTTCTTCGAGAAGGCCCTCTGAAGATTCCCGAGGCGCCGACCGCTCCTCGGTCGGCCCTGCTCGGTCGGCCGGCTCGCCCTACTTGGCCGGCACCGGATCCTGGTGCGGGGCGGTCTTGCGCAGGGCCGCGCCGGCCGCCTTCTCGGCTTCCGGACGGTCATCGTCGGGCTGCGCCGGCGGCTCACCGAGGGTCGCCGGCACGACGAAGAACGCCGCCACCAGGGTGAAGAACAGCGACAGCGCCAGCAGCTTGCCCATGCTCGCGGTGCCCGGATGGCTCGACAGGACCAGCGACCCGAAGGCGCTGCCCGTGGTCAGCGCCGAGAAGAAGATCGCCCGGGTCAGGCTGGAGGCGAGCATGTCGGTCACGCCCGCCCGCCACGCGATGACGTAGTAGATGTGGAACGCGACGCCGACCGCGAGCATGAGCGGCAACGCGATGATGTTGGCGAAGTTGAGCGGCATGCCGACGATCCGCATCGCCATCAGCGTCCAGAGCGTCGCGATCACCAGCGGGCCCAGCGTCATCGCCACGTCCCACGGCTTGCGCAGGGCGACCGACAGGATGACGAAGATCAGCACGAAGGCCGTCACCGCCGCCTGAACGAAGGCGCCCAGGATCGTGTAGCTCGACTGCGTCGTGGCCACGGGCGCGCCCGTGGCGTGCGGGGCGACCTTGAGGACCTCGTCGGAGAAGCGGCGGAGCACCGTGTCGTCGTTCGAGTCGCCCTTCGGGTGAACCTCGATGCGCGCCCGGCCGTCCGCCGCCACCCAGTCGGCCTTGAGCTGCGGCGGCAGGTTCTCCAGCGTGATCTTCTCAGGGTGCAGCAGGTCGCGCAGGCGCGCGAGCAGCGGCACCAGATCCTTGGTCAGCGCCACCGAGGCCGCCTCGCGCAGCTGAACCGGACCGGCGGCGAGCTTGTCGAGGGTGCCGGCGAGCTGCTTGGCCTCCTGGGCGCCCTTCGCGTCCCCCTTGGCGTCGGCGGACAGGCCGTTGAGCGCCGTCGCGGCATCCTTGAGCGCCTTGACGTTCTCGGCGTCGGTCGGCGGCGGCGGCCGGCGACCGGGATTGAGCACAGGGTCGAGGAGCTGGGCCGTATCGGCGATCTGGGCCAGCTTCTTGTCCTGATCCCGCGGCACGAAGGTGTCGATACTGTTGACCGAGGCGGTGACCGGCAGGGCCAGGAGCGTCTTCGACAGCGCCGGGACTGCCTCGGCGCTGGGCGCCAGCACGTCGATGAAGTTCGGGCTGGTCTCGGGATTCTTGATCAGGTCCAGGTAGGTCGCGATGGACTGCGTCTTGGCGCTGCGCAGGTGCATCGGGTTCGAGTCGAACGGCAGATGCCAGAGCAGCGGCGCGCCGGCCAGGGTCACGAGGCCGACGCCGATCAGGATCGGCTTGCGGTGCCGGATGATCCACGGGTCGACGCCGACGAGCCAGTCGGTCTGGACCGCCGCCTTCTCGCCCACCGGCTTGAACACCGCGATCAGCGCCGGCAGCAGGATCAGCGAGAACAGGAAGGCCACGATCATGCCGACGCCGGCGATCAGGCCCAGTTCCGACACGCCCCGGAAGGCCGTGGGCAGGAAGGCGAAGAAGCCCGCCACCAGCGACACCGCGGCGAGCGTCAGCGACCAGCCCACGCCCCGCGCCGCGGCGCGGATCGCGCTCTGCAGCGTCGGCTGCTCGTAGCGGTCGGCCCGGTAGCGCACCGAGAACTGGATGCCGAAATCGATGCCGAGCCCGACGAACAGGGCCGCGAAGGCCACCGAGATCGGGTTCAGCTCCTTGACCATGATGAGGCCCAGCGCGGCCGTGACCACGAGGCCCGCGAAGGTGGTGATGAGGACGGCGCCGACGAGCTTGCCCGAGCGCAGGGCCAGCCACAGGAACAGCACGATCGCGCCGACGATGATGCTGTTGTTGAGGCCGGCATCCTCCGACAGCGTCGCGAACTCCTCGTCCGCCACCGCCACCGTGCCGGTCAGGCGCATCCGCAGGCCGTTCTGCGCGTCGATTCCGAGATCCTTGGCGACGTTGCGGATCAGCTTGGTCGCCTGGTAGCCGGGCTCCAGGGCGTTGAAGTCGAGGACCGGCTGGATCACCACGAACTTCATCTTGTCGGTGACGCTGGTCTCCCCCCCCGACAGGAGTTCCTGCCACGACATCCGCGCCGGCTGGCCCGTCAGCACCTTCTGCAGGGTGGCGTCGATCTGCCCGATGGGCTTCTCGAGATCCTCGATCTTGGCGTCGCCGGACTTCACGCCGCGCGCGCCCAGCGTCAGCACCCGCATCACGCCGCGCAGCGACGGGTCGGCGGCGAGCGGGCCGAGCAGCCCCTGCTGCTGGGTCAGCGCCTCCAGGGTCTTATCGAGGTCCGCCTGCGACATCAGCAGCAGACCGTTCTTGTTGAAGAACGGGCCGCCGTCGGGCCGGTAGACCGTCTCGATCAGGTTCTTGTGCGCCGTGAGCGCCTTGGCGAGGTTGGCGGCCGCCTCCTCGGTCTCCTCGGGCGTCTCGCCGTTGATGACCGCCACGATCGTGTTGCTGCGCTGCGGGAACGCCTTCTCGAAATTGATCTCGTCCTGCCGCCACGGCTCTTTCGGGTCGATCAGCCGCTCGACGTCGGTGTTGATTCGGAACAGGTGCGCCGCGACTCCGAGGCTCGCGACCGTGAGGAACGCCGTGAAGGCGATCACGATCCACCGATACCGCACCGAGAACGCGACGAGACTTTCGATCACGAGCACCCTGCCTGTTCGCATCGGACGCGCCCCGTGCGCGGCCGGCTCCTGCCATTTGTCCGGTCCGAACCGGGACCACCGACACGGGCGGGCTCAGGGCTCCGCCGATCGATTGCTCCGCGATTCGGTCGGGTGCGCATCGGGTTCGAGGAACGCCGCACCGCCCGATCCTGACGCGCCGGCCGCGTGCGGCGCCCGACTGACTCCGCGCGACGCGGTCCGCGGTCGGGTCGCCCACCGCGGGCCAGGACTTGCATCGCGGCCACGAGGCTCAGTAAAGAGGGCGATGCCAGATTGCAACGCGGCCGCCACGGCGCGCATCCCGCGCCCGTCCGTGTGCGCTAGCGCACGGCGATTCTGGCGCTGCCACCCGAATCCTGGGATTCCGGTCGTATTGCCGACGCAATGCACGTGCTGTCCTCAACGATCGGACGCTTCCGCCGACGGACTTTGCACGCACGGTCCATGTGGCGCCGTTGCGTCAGGAACGGAATAAGATGTCATCGCCCCGCCCAAACGGGGTCGTTTCAGATTAGTTCCAAGCTAGATCGCTGGAATTCGAGATTTTTTCGCGTTAGGTACCCCGATGCCCCGGGGTCGACGAAGTAAGGAGCCGCAATCTTGGGTATCCCCCTCCGGTACGTCGCGAAGATCGGCGGCTACATCCTGAAGCAGCACCTCACGGGCCGCAAGCGCTACCCGCTTGTGATGATGATGGAGCCGCTGTTCCGCTGTAACCTGGCCTGCGCCGGCTGCGGCAAGATCGACTACCCGGACGAGATCCTGAACAAGCGCCTGCCGGTCGCCGACGCGCTCGAATCGGTGCGCGAGTGCGGCGCCCCGGTGGTGGTGATCGCCGGCGGCGAGCCGCTCCTGCACAAGGACCTGCCGCAGATCGTCGAGGGCATCATCGCCCAGAAGAAGTTCGCGATCGTCTGCACGAACGCGCTGCTCCTCGAGAAGAAGATCAAGGAGTACAAGCCGAGCCCGTACTTCACGTGGTCGATCCATCTGGACGGCGACAAGGAGATGCACGACCAGTCGGTCTGCCAGCGCGGCGTCTACGACAAGGCCGTGGCGGCGATCGCGAAGGCCAAAGAGATGGGCTTTCGCGTCACCATCAACTGCACGTTCTTCAACAATTCCCAGCCGGAGAAGATCGCCGACTTCTTCGACAGCGTGACCCGGATGGGCATCGACGGCATCACCGTCTCCCCCGGCTACGCCTACGAGCGCGCGCCGGACCAGAAGCACTTCCTGAACCGCAAGGCGACGAAGGACCTGTTCCGCGGCGTGTTCCGGCACGGCAAGGAGAAGGGCCGCGAGAAGTGGACCTTCCAGCAGTCGGGCCTGTTCCTCGACTTCCTGGCCGGTAACCAGACCTACCACTGCACCCCGTGGGGCAACCCGACCCGCACCGTGTTCGGCTGGCAGAAGCCCTGCTACCTGCTCGGCGAGGGCTACGCGGCGACCTTTAAGGAGCTGATGGAGACCACCGACTGGGACGCCTACGGCACCGGCAACTACGAGAAGTGCGCCGACTGCATGGTCCACTCGGGCTACGAGGCCTCCTCGGTGGTCGATTCGGTCCGCAAGCCGTGGAAGCCGCTGGTGCACGCGATTCGCGGCATCAAGACCGACGGCAAGATGGCCCCCGAGGTCAGCCTGGAGAACCAGCGCCCGGCCGAGTTCGTGTTCTCGCGCAACGTCGCGCAGAAGCTGTCCGAGATCAAAGCGGCCGGCGTCGACACGAAGCAGGAAGCCCGCAAGCGCACCGCCGCCTGACCGGCGCGCACGGTTGACGACACGAGACCCGCGGCCGCGAGGCCGCGGGTCTCTTCGTGTCCGGATCCCTCGGCGCGTCAGCCGAGCAGCGGCACGTGCGGGGCGCAGTGCCGCGGCAGGGTCCCGTCGAGCCGCGGATCGGGTGCGACCTCGACGTGGACCGCGAAGGGGACGAAGCCCGAGCGCCGGTAGAAGGCGAGCGCGCCGGGATGGTCCAGGGTGCAGGTATGCACCCAGAATCGCGCGATCGGGCGCGCCCAGGCCCGGCCGATCGCCGCGTTCATCAGCGTGCGGCCGATCCCGGTTCCGACCGCGTCCCCGGTCAGTCCGAGGAAGACCAGCTCGCAGGTGCCGGGCTGGCGGAAATCCAGTTCCAGCATGCCGACGTTCCGCCCGTCCTGGCGGAGCGCGAAGATCTCGACATCCCGGTCGAACAGGATCGCCGCCAGCGCGTCCTCGGCCAGGGTGAGCCGCGAGAACCAGAGCCACTCGGCGCCGACCTCCCGGTACAGGCTCCGGTATGTCTCCGGATCGGCGCGCTCCAGCGGCGCGAGGGCCAGCCCGGGCGGGAACGGCCGTCCGGGACGCGAGGGCGGCGGGCGGAGCATCTCCAGGCTGGTGACGATGGTGGCGATGTGGCCCGGCGGCACCGCCGCGAAGCCCGGGGTGAGGGTCGGGATCCCCGTATCCGGCAGCATGACTCTCCTCCGCGGTCGCGTCGGCGCGGCCCGGTCACGCGGCGAGCGGGCGGCGCCGCGCGACCAGCCACGGTAGCACGCAGGCCGCCGACACCGCGATCGAGGCGGCGTAGGCCGCGACCGGGTCGATTCGTCCGAGCAGCAGGTGCACGCAGACATAGAAGGCCAGCACGCCGAACGCGCCCTGGGCGCTGCCGCGCACCACGTCCAGCGCGGCGCCGACCCCGTCCTGCGCCCGGGCGAAGACGATGAGCGGCCAGGAGATGATCGGGATCGGCGCCAGGACGCCGCTCAGCCCGGAGCCGAGATGCGGCGCCAGCCCCGAGACCAGCAGGACCAGGGCGGTGGCGGCCGCGAGCCGGGCCGGCATGTCCCATCGCGGCGGGCGCGCCCGGCGGACCGGCGCCGCGGTCCCCGCGGCAGGCCGGCACAGAATGACCGCCAGCGCCATCGCCGGCAGGTCGATCGCCGTGGCGAGCCATAGGCCGGGCTGGATCACGCCGTGCAGCAGCGCGCCGGCGAGGACGAAGGCCGCCAGGGCGAGGACCACGGAGGCGAGGATCCCCGTCCGCGGCGCGGAGACGGCGTAGGCGAGATAGCTGACGGTGACCGCGCCGAGCCCCTCCACCGAGCCGATCGCCGCGTCGGCGGCGAAGCGCTCGCCCTGCTCGGCGGCGAGGTAGATCGAGATTGGCGCCGAGGTCAGCGGCAGGCCCGAGAGCAGGCCGCCGACGAGGCTGCCCCACCGGCGCGCGGCCGCCGACACGGCCCACATCAGCGTCGGCGTGACGACGATCTTGGCGGCGATCAGGCTCATGGCGACCGGCGGGGCCCGGGGTCTCAGGCCGCCTGGGGCGGCCCGTCATCCTCCGGGTCGGCGGGCGAGTTGAGGATGTCCTCCAGCTCGTCGACCAGCCGGTCGACCTGGTCCTCGGTGGCGAGCACCTTCAGCACCTCCCCGGTCTCCGTCTCCACGGCCAGCTCGATATGCGGCCCGACCCGGGCGGTCAGGATCCGGGCCAGGATCTTGATTGCACTCATGCGACTGCCTCCTCCGCGGCGATGAGGCCGACCGCCACCGCCGGTCCACAGGTCGAGATCCCGTCGCGCGCGCCGCCGATCCGGTCCGCCAGCAGCGCCACCAGAGGCGTCGACGGCCGGCCGAGCCGCTCGGCGAGGCGGGCGCCCACGAAGGCGCCGGCGCCGCACAGGACGAGGGGCGCGTCCGCGCCGATGTCGGGCCGGCTGAGGATCTCCGCCGCCGCGTCGTGCAGCAGGCGCAGCTGCGCCTCGGCGAAATGGGCGGCGAGCGCCGCCCAGGCCGTCTCGGGCGCCTCGACCCGGTCCCGCCCGACGATCCGGGCGAGCCGGGTCGCGCTCTCGTCGACCGTCTTGCCCTTGCGGTCGCCGCTCGGCTGCTGGTCGGCGCCCTCGGGGAGCAGGCCGAGGATGCGGTAGACGTCCGCCATGTGGGCGAAGGTCTCGGTCATCAGCCGGGTCCGGCGGCCCGCGAAGGGGGCGTGGTCGGACAGGGCGATCACCGGCGTGCGCACCGCGCCGGTGTAGACGAGCTCGCCGGTCTCGAGCCGCTCGGCGTCGCTGTAGCCGGTCGCGGCCGGCCGCCCGCCGACGACGGGAATCAGGTCGGCGGTGGTCGAGCCGATATCGACCAAGAGCGCGTCCGGGACGTGCCGGCCGGCCACCGCCGCGGTGGCGTGCCAGTTGGCCGAGGCCACGTCCGCCGACAGGGAGGCGGCCGCCTCCGGGGCGACGAAGCCGGAGCGGCCGGCGTAGATCCGCACGGTGCCGGCGAGGTGCGACCCGGCCCATCCGGCGAGCGCCGCGACGCCGTCGCGCCGGTCGGCGAAGCAGTCGGTCAGCTCGCCCGTCATGGTCACGGCGTGCAGGGCCGCGCCGCGGGCCCAGTCGGGGGCGGCCTCCAGCGCCCGGTCGAGGGCCGGCAGGCCCTGCCAGAGCGGGCACGGCACCTGGGCGGCGGCCGCGACCCGGCCGTCCTCGACCAGGGCGACCTTGACGTGGACCCCGCCGAGGTCCCACCCGATCGTCGTTGGGTTTGATGAGCGCATGGGACCGCGATGAGCGCCTCGATGGACCACAGGATCGGGCGCCCCGGCTTCGCGGTGATCCCGGTGCTCGATCTCCGGGACGGCCGCGTGGTGCGGGCGCGCCGGGGCGAGCGCTCCTCCTATGCCCCGATCGAGACGCCCTTGGCAAAGGGCTCGGCGCCGGACGCTGTGGCCCGCGGGCTGGTCGACGCGTGGCCCGCCGCGATCCTCTACGTCGCCGATCTCGACGCGATCATCGACCGCGCCGCGCCCGACCTCCGCGCCCTGGAGGCGATCGCCCGCGCCTGCCCGGGAATCGCCCTGTGGGTCGATGCCGGCTTCGCCGAGCCGGCCGGCGTCGCGGCGTTCCTGGACACCGGACTCGGGCGGCCGGTGATCGGCAGCGAGAGCCAGGCGGATGCCGACCTCGTGACGCGGCTCGGCGACCGGGCGGTGTTCTCCCTCGACACGCGCGGCGCGGAGCGCCTCGGCCCGGCGGCCCTCCACGAGGATCCCGCGCTCTGGCCCCCGGAGGTGATCGCCATGACGCTGGCGCAGGTCGGCGCCGGGTCCGGCCCGGACCTCGCGGCCCTGGGAGCCCTGCGCGCGCGGGCGCCGGATCGCCGCCTCTACGCGGCGGGCGGCGTGCGCGGCCCGGNATCGCCGCCTCTACGCGGCGGGCGGCGTGCGCGGCCCGGACGACCTGCGGGCGCTGCGGGCGGCCGGGATCGCCGGGGCGCTGGTCGCCTCGGCCCTCCACGACGGCACGCTGTCCCGAGCCGTCGCGGCGGATCTGGCCTGACGCTTCCGGCAGGCAACACGGGCTGCTAAGAGGCTGCAGCAGAGATATCGACGCTCCCTTCGTCCTTGCGAGCGGAGCGAAGCAACCCAGCGGCGCCACGCTCGCCGATGTCGAGCTATCCTGGGTTGCTTCGCTCCGCTCGCGAGGACGGGACGCACAGGAAGCGCAACCGCGAGAGCCGTCAGACAATGGAAAAGTTCACCACCCTGGAGGGCGTCGCGGCGCCCCTGCGGACGATCAACGTCGATACCGACCGGATCATCCCGGCGAAGTACCTGAAGACGATCCGGCGCACCGGCCTCGGCAAGAGCCTGTTCGCCGAGATGCGCTACCGCGAGGACGGCTCCGAGAACCCGGACTTCATCCTCAACCAGCCCGCCTACCGGAACAGCAAGATCCTGGTCTGCGGGGACAATTTCGGCTGCGGCTCGTCCCGGGAGCACGCGCCCTGGGCGCTGGCCGATTTCGGCATCCGCTGCGTGATCTCCACGAGCTTCGCCGACATCTTCTTCAACAACTGCGCGAAGAACGGCATCCTGGCGATCGTCGTGTCGCCCGAGGATCTGGAGAAGCTGTTCGAGGACGCCGAGCGCGGCGCGAACGCCACCCTGACGGTCGACCTGGCGGCGCAGACGATCCGGGGGCCGGACGGCGGCACCCTGCATTTCGACGTCGACGAGGGCCGCAAGCACAACCTGCTGAACGGCCTGGACGAGATCGGGCTGACGCTGGAGCGCGTCTCCTCCATCGACGCCTACGAGCAGAAGCTCGCCCAGCGCGAATGGGCCTGAGCGACCGGACCCGCGTCCCGACGGCGGTCGCGTCGCGCTGACGCGATCGCCGGTCCGAGTCCAGGGTCTGCCTCACCCGAGCCGCATGGACAGCTCCACGTCCTCGGCGAACGGCACCGACAGGTAGCCGCGGCTCGGCGCGCGCACCCGCTGCAGGTAGTCCGGGCTGTGGTCCGCGTTGTCGGCGACCACCAGGGCCCCCGGTCCGAGGCGGCCCTCCACGAGGCTCAGAACCTCCGGATAGAGCCCCTTCGCCCCGTCGAGGAGCAGCAGGTCGACCGAGTCGGGCAGGTCGAGGCCGAGGGTTTGGAGTGCGTCGCCCTCGCGGAACTCGACGAGGTCCGCCAGCCCGGCCTCCATCAGGTTCGCCCGCGCCCGCACCACCTTGGACGGCTCGAACTCGCAGGTGATCAGCCGGCCGCCGCCGTTGTCGCGCAGGGCCGCAGCGAGGTGCAGGGTCGAGAGACCGAAGGACGTGCCGAACTCGACGATCATCCGCGCCCGGCGGGTCCGCGCGAGCATGTAGAGCAGCCGGCCGGTCTCCCGCGAGACCGCGAGGGGCATGTCCTTGAGCCGGCTGTAGAAGTCCCGGTAGCCGGTGCGGCTCCCCATCAGGCGCGCCCGCTCGTCCGCCGAGAGATCGCCGATGGCGTTCAAGGGTGAGGAGGCCTCCGCCTGCGCGAAGAGACTGTCCAACAGCGAGGCGATACGCGGTTCGGCGAGCGTGGATGCTGAGCGTGACATGGCGCGTTGCTTTCCGTCTTGCGTGTTCAACTGAACACGACGCAGAGTACCGGCGCCCCCTGCCCGCGCCTATTCGCGTTCCGAGCACCGCCCCATGCCCGACCGGCCAAGTCTCGGAATCTCCAAGCGAAAGCAGCCCCGGCAGGCGCGCTCCAGCGACCTCGTCGCGGCCGTTCTGGAGGCCGCCGCTCAGGTTCTGGCGGAGGTCGGCGCGGCGCGCTTCACGACGGCGCGGGTCGCCGAACGTGCCGGCGTCAGCATCGGCTCGCTCTACCAGTACTTCCCCAACAAGGCGGCGATCCTGTTCCAGCTCCAGAGCGACGAGTGGCGGGACACGTCCGCGCTCCTCGCCGGCATCCTGACGGATCCCGACATGGCGCCTGGCGCGCGTCTGCGCGCCGCCGTCCACGCCTTCGTGCGCTCGGAATGCGCGGAGGCCGCGATGCGCCGGGCCCTCGACGCGGCCGCCCCGGCCTATCGCGACGCGCCCGAGGCCGCGGAGCCGCAGCTCGCCGGCTCACAGGCCTTCCGCGACTTCCTGCACGCGGCACTTCCGGCGGTTCCCGAGGCGGATCTTCAGGTCGCGGGCGAGATTATCGCGATGACGCTGTGCACGGTCGGCGAGCGCATCTCGGAGGCGATCCGGGACGAGGCCGCCATGGAGGCCTTCGCGGGCGCCCTGGCCGACATGCTCTGCGCCTATCTGGACCGCCTGGGAGGCGAAGGGCGGGCCGTCGGGCCGTCCCGATGACGGGCCCCCGGCCCCGCCGGAGCTTCCGGGGCGCGGCCCCGGGTTGGCCGGCTCAGCCGGACTCGCCGGTGAACGCCTCGAAGGCGCGGGCGGTGTAGACCAGGGCGGCACCGGCGTTCAGCGCCACCGCGACGCCCAGCGCCTCCACGACCTCCTCCTTGCTCGCGCCGGCCTTGCGGGCGGCGTCGGAATGCACGGCGATGCAGCCGTCGCACCGGGTCGTCACCGCCACCGCGAGGGCGATCAGCTCGCGGGTCTTCGCGTCCAGCTTGCGCTCGGTCGGGGCCGCCGCGGCGAGCTGGTCATGGGCCTTGAGGAGGTCCGGGCTCACCGCACCGATTCGCCCGAGCGTGCTGACGAGCTCGGCGCCGTACTGATTCCAGTCCTTCATCATGCGTCCCGTCTCCCTGCTCAGTGGGCCGGCCACTGACGGGCCGGCTCCAAGTCAACCTACCGGTTGGTAGGCAAGCGGGTCAAGGTCTGCTCGGGTTCCTCACCATTCGTTAACCCACATGTCGCCTGAATCCGCGCCCAGACTCCGCTCCGCATCGTGAGGATCGTCAGCATGCCGAAGCACCCGACGGGACCGAGGACGGCGCGCGCGCTCGGGCTGCTCGCCGGCATCGCGGTCCTGCCCCTGGCGAGCCTGCCGGCGCGGGCCGATTTCGACAGCTGCCTCGCCGGCATCCAGTCACAGGCGGCGGCCGCGGGCGTCTCGGCGCAGACCTTCCGCGCGGCCACGAGCGGCATCAACTACGACGACAAGGTGATCGAGCTGTCCCAGGCCCAGCCCGAGTTCAAGACGCCGATCTGGGACTACATGGCGGCGCTCGTCGACGACGAGCGGGTCGAGGACGGGCGCGCGGCCATGCGCCAGAACGCGGCGGCGCTTGCTCAGGCCGAGTCGCGCTACGGGGTCGACCGCTACACAATCGCGGCGGTCTGGGGCGTCGAGTCGAATTTCGGCAAGAACCTCGGCAAGATGCCGCTGGTGCAGTCGCTGGCGACGCTGGCCTGCTCGAGCAACCGCCGTCGGGACTTCTTCCGCGGCGAGCTGATCGCCACCCTGCGGATCATCGAGCGCGGCGACATCGCGCCGGAGCGGCTGACCGGCTCCTGGGCGGGCGCCTTCGGCCAGACCCAGTTCATGCCGACGACCTATCACCGCCTCGCCGTGGACGGTGACGGCGACGGCCGGCGCGACGTGGTCGACTCGGTGGCCGACGCGGTCGCATCCACCGCCAACTTCCTGCACGTCGCCAAGTGGCAGCACGGCCAGGTCTGGGGCTACGAGGTGAAGCTGCCCCGCGGCTTCAACGTCGGGGCCGCCGGGCGCAAGAACAAGAAGCCGATCGCCCACTGGGCGTCGCTCGGTGTCACCCGTGTGGACGGGCGCTCGCTCTCCGGCGAGGGCCTGGCGGGGATCATCGCGCCCGCCGGCATCGACGGCCCGGCCTTCCTGGTGACCAAGAACTTCGACGCGATCTACTCGTACAACGCCGCCGAATCCTACGGCCTCGCCATCGCGGTCCTGTCGGACCGGCTGCGCGGCAAGGCCGGCGTCCAGGCCGCGTGGCCGACCGACGACCCGCCCCTGTCGCGGGCCGAGCGCCGCGACCTCCAGACCCGGCTGGCCGCCCGCGGCTACGATGTCGGCGAGCCGGACGGCAAGGTCGGCCAGAAGACGCGCGACGCCATCAAGGACGTGGAGCGCCGGCTCGGCATGACGCCCACCGGCCGTCCCGGCGGCAAGGTGCTGGAGGCCCTGCGCGGCGGATGAGCCGGCGGCTGATCACGTCGGGCTCCCCGTTCGAGCGGGATTACGGCTACTCCCGGGCGGTGGTCTACGGTGACGCCGTCTACCTGTCCGGGACGACCGGCTACGACTACGCTACCATGACGATGCCCGAGGGCGCCGCCGCGCAGGCCGAGGCCTGCTGGCGCACGATCCGCTCGGTTCTCGCCGAGGCCGGGACAGGCCTCGCCGGCATCGTGCGCGCCACCTACTACGTCACCGACCGGGACGATGCCGAGGCCGTGCTGGCGGTCTGCGGGCGGGTGCTCGCGGAGGTCCGGCCAGCCGCCACGATCGTGGTCGTGGCGAGCCTTCTGCGCCCCGAGATGCGCGTCGAGATCGAGGTGACCGCGCGGATCGGCTAGACGCCTGACCCCGATCCCGGCCGACCCGGCCGCGCGGTTGTGCCGGGCCGCGGCGCCACGCCGATCCGCCGCCGATATCATCCCCGATCGCGCCCGACCGGCGCCCGCAATGGGCCGACTTCGCCCAGCTGTCGCGGACGGCCGGGACGTTTCGTCCGCGCGCCGCGGGCAAGATCTCAGGTTCTCCATCGCCGTTCCGCGGCCCGTTCCTCCGCCCGATGCAGACCGCGTCGTGGCCGACGACCTCTTCGTCCGCTCTGCACCGCTGATCCTATCCTCTTTCAGATCTCGCCCCGGATCCCCGGGCTTGCGTTGACATGTACGCGCAGATTTATCAGGTCTCACCGCAGCATCGCCGATGCTGGCGCTCCTGCGGTATGTGTTATGATCAGAATATTTTTCAGTAAAAGCCTTTCACGTCGAATGATGGCGCAGATTGAACTCATAACAATGCTTATCGCGGTCATCGGCGCTGCCGGGTTGCGAATGTATTATCAGGAAATGCTGTCGGAGAGGCTGCAGTCCCTGCGCACGGTCACGGAGCTGTTCACCACCTATGCGCAAAGCCTCGAGACCCGGGTCAGGAGCGGCGCTCTGTCCCGGGAGGCGGCCCTGGCGGCACTGGTCGAGACCGCCATGTCCATGCGCTTCGACACGGGCACCAACTACGTCGCCATCTACGCGATGGACGGCACGGCGCTGGCGGTTCCCGACCGCCGACTCGTCGGCAGCAATCAGCTGGAGACTCGGGTCAACGGCGTTCGCGTGGCCGGGACCCTGATCGATCTGCTGAAGAAGTCCGACACGGCTACGATGAGCTATCTCTACCCCCGGCCCGGGCATGAAGGCCTGTCTCCGAAGACGACGCTCGCCGTCAGGTTCGCGCCCTGGGACATCTTGATCGCGGCGGGGACCTACACCGACGACATCAAGGCCGCCTTCCGGGCGCTCGCCCTCGCGGCGGTCGGCCTTCTGCTCGGGCTCGGCGCCCTGGGAGTGATCGGCTCGCTCCTGATCGGGCGCGGCATCACGCGGCCGCTCGACCGGCTCGGCCGCCGGATGCAGGTGCTGGCTCAGGGCGACGGCGCGGAGCCGATACCCGGGCTCGAGCGGACGGACGAGATCGGCGAGATGGCCCGGACCGTCGAAGTCTTCCGACAGGCCCTGGTCGCCAAGGCCGCCATGGACCGGGCGGCCGCGCAGGAAGCGGAGGCCAAGGCCCGGCACGCGCAGAGCCTCGACGCGCTCACCCGGGCGTTCGAGGCCCAGGCCGGTGCGCTGATGACGGGCGTCTCCGCGGCCGCGACCGAGATGCAGGCGACCGCCGAGGCGATGGCGCGGACGGCCTCGCGCACGAGTGCCCGGGCGACGCGCGTCGCCGGGGCCGCGCAGGAGACCGCCGGGAGCGTGCAGAGCGTCGCCGCGGCCACCGAGGAGATGGCGATCACCATCCAGGAGATCTCCGGACGGATGGCGCAATCGTCGGCCAAGACCGCGCGGGCGGCGACCGAGGCGCAGCGCACGGACGCCCTCGTGGGCGATCTCGCCGACGGGGCCGAGCAGATCGGGGTCGTCGCCGGCATGATCGCGGGCATCGCCCGACAGACCAACCTCCTGGCCCTCAACGCCACGATCGAGGCGGCCCGGGCCGGCGAGGCCGGCCGGGGCTTCGCCGTCGTGGCGGGCGAGGTCAAGGCGCTGGCCGAGCAGACCGCGGCCGCGACCGAGGAGATCGCCGCGCGGATCGGCGCGGTCCAGGCCTCGACCCGGCAGGCCGTCGAGGCGATCCACGGGATCGGTCGCACCATGGGTGAGGTCAGTACGCTTGCCGCGACCGTGGCGGCCGCGATCGAGCAGCAGGGCGCGACCACCGAGGAGATCGTGCGCAGCGTCGCGCGCGCGGCGGCCGGCACGGAGGCCGTCACCGGCAACATCGCCGACGTCTCGCAGGGTGCCGAGGCGACGGGCGACGCGGCTGAGCGGGTTCTCGGCGCCGCGATCGACCTGTCGCGCAGGTCCGAGCAGCTCTCCGCCGAGATCCACCGCTTCCTCGACGGGATCCGGGCTGCCTGAGGTGGCGTGCCGGCGGCCTGGACGAGACTGTCGGCCAAGAAAAAACCGGCCCGGCTGAGCCGGACCGGTCTGAAAGCAGGCGACCGCTCCGGCCTGCGGAGCGGATCGGACAGCTTACTCGGCGGCGGCGGGCGCCTGGGCCGGGGTGTCCTTGGCCTTGTAGCGGTCGGTGCGCTCGACGATGCGGGCCGACTTACCGCGCCGGTCGCGCAGGTAGTACAGCTTGGCGCGGCGCACCTTGCCGCGACGCGCGACCTTGATCGAGTCGATCATCGGGGAATGCACCGGGAAGACGCGCTCCACGCCCTCCCCGTACGAGATCTTGCGGACCGTGAAGCTCTCGTTGAGGCCGCCGCCCGAGCGGGCGATGCAGACGCCCTCGTAGGCCTGGACGCGAGTGCGCTCGCCTTCCTTCACGCGGACGTTGACGATGAGCGTATCGCCCGGCTCGAAGTCCGGGATGGTCTTTGCGAGGCGCGCGACTTCCTCGCGCTCCAGCTGCTCGATGATGTTCATGGCATAGCTCCGGCCGTCGCGCCGTTCCGCCCCTCATGGGCGATCGGCGCCAGGATTTCGGCGATCCTGTTGTGAGTTGGGCGGGTCTCTACAGGATCGTCACCGGCTTGTCGATTGGGTTGCGACGCGATCGATCCGTAGCGCCGCCGGCGCGGCATGTCGTGTGCTCGATCGCCGATCAGGGCCCGCTTCGCGCCGTCTGGCCGGGACAGGGCCTGGCTCGGACGTCGCCCCGTGCCAAGTCCGGACACGCGGCGGGCGGTGACCCGCACAGGACGCGCCCGGGCTCCCGTGTCAGCGGCGCTCTTCGGTTGCGGATCCGGTTTCGGGCAGCACGCAGGTAGCGAGGAAGGCGGCGAGATCGTCCGTGATGTGGTCGATATGCGGCTCGCGCACCGCCTCCTGCTCGAAGGCCTCGCGATAGGGATCGGTGACCTTCGGCACCACCAGCACGGTGGCCATGCCGAGGTCGTGCGGCACCGCGAGGTTGCGGGCGATGTCCTCGAACAGGGCGGCGCGGGTCGGCTCGACGGCGTGCTTCTCCAGGAACCGCTCGTAGGTCGTGCGTTCCGGCTTCGGGACGAAGTCGGCGGCGGCGATGTCGAACACGTCCTCGAAGTGGTCGAGGATGCCGAGCTTGGCGGCGACGTTCTCGGCGTGGCGGCGCGACCCGTTGGTCAGGATCAGCTTGCGCCCGGGCAGCCGCTCGATCGCGTCGCCGAGGCTCTTGTCGAGCTTGATCGACGAGTGGTCGATGTCGTGGGCGAAATCGAGGAAGTCGTGGGGATCGATCCGCGATTCCACCATCAGCGCCGAGAGCGTCGTGCCGTAGCGGTGATAGAAATACTTCTGCAGGGCGCGCGCCGAGATCCCGTCGAGCCCGTAGAGCTGCATCACGTAGAGGGTTATGCGCTCGTCGACCTTCGGCCAGACCGCGGCGTCGCTCGGGTAGAGCGTGTTGTCGAGATCGAACACCCAGGTGTCGACATCGGCGAAGCCGCGCGCCGCGGCTGTGGTGAACTGGGCCTTGTCGGGGTGGTGCACCGGAACCCCTCAGGTTGCTGTTGCCCCGGAATCTGGACCGGAACGGTCAAGCTCGCAAGTTGACACTTGTCCGGAGCTTGCGGGGCGGCCCCCTCCGGGGCGGGTGGGGTACGACAATGCGCTGCGCGTGGAGAGGTTGCGCCCGCGCAGCGCGCCGGGTTTCGGCGCGGTGCGCGGGCGGTCCGGATCTCAGCCCCGACGGATCAGGGTGCCGGCGCCGTAATCGGTGAACAGCTCGAGGAGCACGGCGTGGTTGACCTTGCCGTCGAGGATGACCACCGCCTCGACGCCGCGCTCGATCGCGTACATGCAGGTCTCGATCTTTGGGATCATCCCGCCCGTGATGGTGCCGTCGGCGATCAGGCGCCGGCAATCCTCCACGGTGAGTTCGGGGATCAGCTTCTTGTCCTTGTCGAGCACGCCCGGCACGTCGGTGAGCAGCAGCAGGCGCTTGGCCCGGAGCGCCCCGGCGATCGCCCCCGCGAAGGTGTCGGCGTTGACGTTGTAGGTCTGGCCGTCCGCCCCGTAGGCGACCGGTGCCAGAACGGGGATCAGCTCGGCCTTGAGCACCGCGTCGAGGACGCCGCGCTCGACGTGGTCCGGCTCGCCGACGAGGCCCAGATCGACGGTCTGCTCCACGTTGCTCTCGGGATCGACGACGGTCTTCATCGCCCGCTTGGCCCGGACCATGTTGCCGTCCTTGCCGCACAGGCCGACAGCCCGGCCGCCCTCGGCGGAGATCCAGCCGACGATCTGCTTGTTGATCAGGCCGGCCAGGACCATCTCGACCACCTCGACGGTGGCCTCGTCGGTGACGCGCAGGCCGCCGCGGAACTCGGACTGGATGCCGAGCCGATCGAGCATCTTGCCGATCTGCGGTCCGCCGCCGTGCACGACGATCGGCTTCAGCCCGGACTGCTCCAGCAGGACGACGTCCTCGGCGAAATCCTCGGCCGCGGCCCGGTCGCCCATGGCGTGGCCGCCGTACTTGATGACGACGATCTCCTGGTCGTAGCGCTGCATGTGGGGCAGCGCCTGGGCCAGGACCTCGGCACGCACATGCACGTTGGGCAATTCGGTCATCGCGGTCCTTCACCGATCCTTGGGTCGGGTCCTCGGGGGCGGATCCGGGCCTCCCCGTCGGGCGGGGGCGCTTCTACAGGAAGCCGCCCGCCCTGCGAAGCCGCCCCGCGCGCGATCTCGGACGGGCGGCGCGCGGCCCGGCGGTCGATGCGGGGCGCCCCCGGGTCCGCTGTCAAACTACAGTCATCCTTCGTGGGTGTTGCATTCCCGTGACAGACTGGAGCAGATCCAGGCTGGCCCGGGTTGCATCCGCGTGCGGCCGGGATCATGTTGCATCGCAGCAAGCCGCAGGGCGAGCTGCCGGGAGGGCCCGATGCGGATTGCGATGATTGGGGCCGGATATGTCGGCCTGGTCTCCGGAGCCTGCCTGGCCGATTTCGGCCACACGGTCGTTTGCATCGACCGGGAGCCCGACAAGATCGCCAGCCTGAACGCCGGCCGCATGCCGATCTACGAGCCGGGCCTCGACGTCCTCGTCACCGAGAACGTCCGCCAGGGCCGGCTCGCGTTCAGCACGTCGATGCGGGAGGCCGTGGCCGAGGCGGACGCCGTGTTCATCGCGGTGGGCACCCCCTCCCGCCGCGGCGACGGCTTCGCCGACCTGAGCTTCGTGTTCGACGCCGCCCGGGAGATCGCCGGGGCGCTGTCCGGCTTCACCGTGGTGGTCACCAAGTCGACCGTGCCGGTGGGCACCGGCGATGAGGTCGAGCGCATCATCCGCGAGACCAATCCCGAGGCGCAGTTCGCGGTCGCGTCGAACCCCGAATTCCTGCGCGAGGGCGCCGCCATCGCCGACTTCAAGCGCCCCGACCGCATCGTCGTCGGCGCCGAGGAGGCCCGGGCCGAGGCGGTGATGCGCGAAGTCTACCGGCCGCTCTACCTGAACCAGGCGCCGATCATGGTGACGAGCCGCCGGACGGCCGAGTTGACCAAGTACGCGGCGAACGCGTTCCTGGCGGCCAAGATCACGTTCATCAACGAGGTCGCGGACCTGTGCGAGGCGGTGGGCGCGGACGTGCAGGCGGTGGCGCGGGGCATCGGCCTGGACAACCGGATCGGGTCGAAGTTCCTGCATGCCGGGCCGGGCTACGGCGGCTCGTGCTTCCCCAAGGACACGCTGGCGCTGGTCAAGACCGCCCAGGATGCCGGCACGCCGCTGCGGCTGGTCGAGACGGTGGTGGCGGTCAACGACCAGCGGAAGCGCGCCATGGCGCGCAAGGTGATCAGACAACCGGATCGGGTCGAAGTTCCTGCATGCCGGGCCGGGCTACGGCGGCTCGTGCTTCCCCAAGGACACGCTGGCGCTGGTCAAGACCGCCCAGGATGCCGGCACGCCGCTGCGGCTGGTCGAGACGGTGGTGGCGGTCAACGACCAGCGGAAGCGCGCCATGGCGCGCAAGGTGATCAGGGCCTGCGGCGGCTCGGTGCGGGGCAGGACGGTGGCGCTGCTCGGGCTGACCTTCAAGCCGAACACCGACGACATGCGCGACGCGCCCTCGCTGGCGATCGTGGCCGGCCTGCAGGACGCCGGCGCCGTGGTCCGCGCCTACGATCCGGAGGGCATGGAGCAGGCGCGAGCGCTGATGCCGGATGTGGATTACGCCGAGAATGCCTATGCCTGCGCCGAGGGTGCCGACGCCGTGGTGATCGTCACCGAATGGAACGCCTTCCGGGCGCTCGACCTCGACCGGCTGCGTCAGACCATGTCGTCCGGTGACGCAGCCCCGGTGCTGATTGACCTGCGCAACATCTACGACCCCGTGAGCGCCGCGCGCCACGGTTTCACCTATTGCGGGGTCGGACGAACCAAGGAGAGCGTCGCCCGGATCGGGTCTTGATCATCGCCGTGCCGGCCGACGGTCCCGGATTCCTGTGCGGGACCGGCGCCGGATCGCGAAGATTTCTTCCGGAATCGGCCCGGGTGCCGCTAGACGGGCCGCGGCCGCGGAGGCGCAACTGTGGCTTTCTCGTGATCGAGCCCGCGTCTCGACAGCCGGTCCTGCGATTCAAACTTGGCGTTTTGGCCGCAGGAATTGGATAAGCTTCTGATGAATACATGTCACAGCCTCTGGCAATTTTGCCACGCAGGGATGACCTCGCGTTGGGGCTGGTTGGACACCGCAATGGTGCCACAGTAAGGGGTGAGAGGGTACTCACTCGTCGAGAGCCGAGCCGACTTCCGATAACGAGCGTGTGCGAACCGAACGTGACACAACGTACAGACATTGCGATCGTCGGACGCGCATGCCGACTGCCCGGAGCCCCCAGCGTCGATGGGCTGTGGTCCCTCCTCTCCGAAGGGCGCTGCGCCGTCAGCAAGGTGCCGGCCGACCGGTTCTCCCTGGAGCGGTTCGCCCACCCGCGCGCCCATGAGCGCGGCAAGAGCTACACCTGGGCGGCGGGTGTCATCGACGACGTCTGGTCGTTCGACCCGTCGGTCTTCGGCATCTCCCCGCGCGAGGCCGAGCAGATGGATCCGCAGCAGCGGATGCTGCTGGAGCTGACCTGGGAAGCCCTCGAGGATGCGGGGCTGCGCCCGTCGAGCGTGGCCGGCAGCAATATCGGCGTGTTCGTCGGTGCCTCGTCCCTCGACTACGGAAACCTGCGCATCCTCGACGCGCCGTCGGGCGACGCCTACGCGGCCACCGGCAACACGCTCTCGATCATCTCGAACCGCATCTCCTACATCTTCGACCTGAAGGGCCCCAGCTTCACGGTCGACACGGCCTGTTCGTCCTCGCTGGTCGCCTTCGACAACGCCGTGCAGGCGATCCGGTCGGGCCGCGTCGACACCGCCGTCGTCGCCGGCGTGAACGTGCTGGCGAGCCCGTTCAACTTCATCTGTTTCTCGACCGCGCAGATGCTCTCGCGCACCGGCCTGTGCCAGGCGTTCTCCAAGAACGCCGACGGCTACGTGCGCTCGGAGGGCGGCGTGGTGTTCGTGCTGCAATCGGCCGAGGCCGCGCGGCGCAACGGCGCCACCGTGCGCGCCGTGGTCGCCGCCTCCGGCATCAACTCCGACGGCCGGACCACCGGCATCTCCCTCCCCTCGGGCTACGCCCAGGGCGCCCTGCTGGAGAAGGTCTACCGCGAGGCCGAGATCCGGCTCGACGACCTCGCCTTCATGGAGGCGCACGGCACCGGCACGCCGGTGGGCGACCCGATCGAGGCCTCGGCCATCGGCTCGAAGCTCGGCCGTGGCCGTCAGGCGCCGCTGCCGATCGGCTCGATCAAGACCAATATCGGCCACACCGAGCCGGTCTCCGGACTCGCCGGCCTGATGAAGGCGACGCTGGCGCTGGAGCACGACCTCGTGCCGCCGTCGCTGCACGCGGCCGAGCTCAACCCCGAGATTCCCTTCGGCGAGCTCAACCTGGAAGTCGTGCGCGCGCCGCTGAAGATCGGCCGCGGTGCCCGCGAGCGCTTCGCCGGCGTCAACTCCTTCGGCTTCGGCGGCACCAACGCCCACGTCGTCATCACCGACGCCCCCGCCTGGGCGAAGCCCGCCGCCGCGACCGCGGAGCCCCGGGCCCAGGTGCTGCTGCTCTCGGCCCAGAGCCGGGCCGCGCTGAACGAGCTCGCCCTCGACTACGCCGAGCGCCTCGAGGCCGCCCCCGAGCAGGTCGCGACCGTGGCGGCCGCGGTGGCGCATCGCCGCGAGCGCATGCCCGCCCGCCTCGCGGTGGCACTGGACGGCAAGGCCGACGTCGCCGCCGCGCTCCGCGCCGTCGGCGAGGGTGAGGACACGCAGGACGCCTTCACGGGCACCGCGGTCGACCGCGTCGCCGAGGTGGCCTTCATCTATTCGGGCAATGGCAGCCAGTGGGCCGGGATGGGCCGCGAGGCCTACGAGGAGAACGCGGTCTTCCGCGCGACCTTCGACCGGATCGACACCCTGTTCCAGGCCTATTCGGACTGGTCGCTGAAGGAGGCGCTCTACGCCGACGATCTGGACGGGCGCCTCGCGCTGACCAGCGTCTCGCAGCCGCTGATCTTCGCCATCGAGAGCGCCTCCACGGCCGCCCTCAAGGCCAAGGGCCTGATCCCGTCCTACGTCCTCGGCCACAGCGTGGGTGAGATCGCGGCCGCCGAGGCCGCCGGGATCCTGACTCTGGAGGACGCGGTCCGGGTCATCTACTACCGCAGCCATCACCAGGAAACCACGCACGGTCAGGGCACCATGGCGGTGCTGCTGATGCCGGCCGAGGAGGTCGAGACCTTCCTCAAGGATTACCCGACCCTCGACATCGCCGCCTACAACAGCCCCAAGGCCGTCACGGTCGCCGGGCCGGTGGCCGATATCGACGCCGCCATCAAGGCCCTGTCGCGCAAGCGCCGACGCGGCCGCAAGCTCGACCTCGCCTACGCCTTCCACGGAAGGCTGATGGACCCGACCGAGAAGCCGCTCCTGCGCGACCTCGCGGGCCTGAAGTCGCGCACCGGCACCACCGCGATGGTCTCCACCGTCAGCGGCTCGGTGCTCGACGGCTCCCATTTCGGCGCCGGCTACTGGTGGCGCAACATCCGTGAGCCGGTGCGCTTCTGCGAGGCCGTGCAGGACGCCACGCGCCGCGGCGCCCGCGTCTTCGTCGAGGTCGGCCCGCGCGCGACCCTCATGTCCCACGTCGGCGACGCGGTCGAGCCGCTGGGCATCGAGACCGCCACGGTCGGCGTGATGCACCGCAAGGCGTCGGGTGGCGACCCGATCGCCAAGGCGGTCAGCGCTGCCCTCGTCCAGGGCGCGCAGGTCGACGAGGCCGTGCTGTTCGGCGACGCGCCGAAGGGCGACGTGCGCCTGCCCTCCTACCCGTGGCAGCGCCGCCCGTTCCGCCTCGCCGACACCACCGAGGGCGTCGGCGCGATGAGCCCCCGCCCCTATCACCCGCTGATCGGGTCGCGCACGACCTTCGACGGGCTGGAATGGAACGGCTTCGTCGATCCGGTGACCGTGCCCGAGCTCGAGGATCACAAGGTCGACGGCCAAGTGATCATGCCGGGCGCCGGCTTCGTCGAGATGGCGCTGGCCTGTGTCCGCGAGGCGCTGCGCGACGACGAGGTCGTCCTGGCCGATTTCGAGATCGTGGCGCCGATGGTGTTCGCCGAGGACGCGCTGCGCGAGGTCGCGGTGCGCCTGTCGGGCTCCGGCAACGGCATCCAGGTGCTGAGCCGGCCGCGCCTGACGCAGACCCCCTGGCAGCTCCACGCCCAGGCCAAGATCGTCGAGGGCACCTTCTCGGCCCCGAAGGCGCCGGATCTCGACGGCTTCAGCTTCGAGACCGCCGGCGACCACGTGCTCTCCGGCGACGCGCTCTACGCCAAGGCCCTCGCCTCCGGGCTCGGCTTCGGCCCGAGCTTCCAGCAGGTGGCGTTGAGCGCCCGGCTCGACGACGCGACCATCGTGTCCGACTTGCTGCCGGCCGAGCCCGACACCCGCTACGGCCTCGTGCCGAACCGCCTGGACGCCTGCTTCCACGGGCTGATCCTGCTCTTCGCCGACCTGCTCGGCGAGAACGGCGGCAAGGCCTACATTCCGGTGCGCTTCGGCGAGGTTCGGCTGCTGCGCCCCGGCGCGGTGATCGCCCGCTCGATCATCCGCACCCGCCGCTGCAACGAGCGCTCGATCCTGGCGGACTTCACGCTCCTTGATCCCGAGGGCGCGGTCATTGCCACGATCCGCGAGGGCCGGTTCCAGGCCCTGCGCGCCAAGAGCGGCGGCGACCTCTCGGCCTTCGCGATCTCGCAGGTGCCGGAACTCGCCACGGAGCCGACCGCGATCCCGATGGAGCGCCGCCCGAGCGTGGCCGCGCGGCTGCGCCCGCTGGCCGCCGAGGCGAAGGGGCCGGCCGACGCCGCCCTGTCGCCGGGCCACCTCCTGCTGGAGGGCTGGGCGACCTCGCTCGCCTACCGGCTCGCCTCCGGGCTGGCGCAGGGCGAGACCGTGTCGGTCACCGACAGCCGCGTGCCCGAGGCCCTGCGCCCCTGGCTGCTCAACGCCCTCTACGCCCTGGAGAGCAGCGGCCTCGCCGAGCGCGCGGGCCAGAACTGGACGCTCGGTGACGGCTCCGCGCTCCCGGCGCCCGACGAGATCATGCGCTGGATCGCCGGCGACCATCCGGATCTCTCGGCCGAGCTGGTGCTGATCGCCGATGTCGGCGCCCTGGTCGACCGGCTGCTCGCCGGCACGCTGACCGATGCGCCGGCCCTGCCGCAGGGGGCGATCGACGCCTTCGTGCTGCGCTCGGCCACCGCGCGCCACGGCGCCGACGTGGTCGCCGGTCTGATCGAGCGGAGCCGCGCCCAGCTCCCGAAGGAGCGGGCGCTGCGGGTCCTGCAGGTCGGCTTCGGCCCGCTCTCGGCCCAGACCACGACGTTCGCGGCCGCCGCCGAGGCTCGGCTCACCGTGTTCGAGACCGACCGCCGCCTCGCCGAGCGCGCCCGCCTGTCGCTCGGCCGCGCCGCCGCCGTGGTCGAGACCGCCGAGGAGCTCGCTCCCGGCAGCTTCGACCTGATCCTGGCGTCCGGCAGCCTGCACCGCGGCGACCGTGCCCTGCCGGGCCAGCTCGCCGGGGCGCTCGCCACCGGCGGACTGCTGGTTGCCGTTGAGCCGGGGGCGTCGCTGTTCCGCGACCTCGTCTTCGGCCTGACGACCGGCTGGTTCGAGGAGGCCGCGGGCGGCATGCCCGTGGGCCGGCTCGAGGATATCGAGGGCTGGCAGCGCATCCTGAGCGCCCATGGCCTGGTCAAGGTCGAGGTCGAGCGGGCGGCCTCCGCCAACGGCGACGACCTGCTGCTGACCGCCGAGGCGCCGGTGCGCCCGGGTCCTGCCCCGGCGCAGAGCTTCGCCTTCATCATCGGTTCGGACGACGAGTTCGCGGCCGAGACCGCCTCGTCCCTGGCGACCCTGCTGGTCGCGGGCGGCGTGCACGTCTCGATCATCCTCGACTCCGAGACCTCGCTGATGGAGCTGGAGAAGGAGACCCCCGACACGGTGGTGTTCCTGGCCGGCGCCTTCACCCGCGGCGGCGAGGCGGCCGAGCGGCTGCGCGACCGCTGCCTCAGCCTGAAGCGCTGCACCGAGCATCTCGGAGCCCGCCAGACCCGCCTCTGGGTCGTGGCGCCCGGCGCCACCCGCGACCGCGGCGGCCAGACCACCAACATCGAGGCCGGCGTGTGGGCCTTCTCCCGCACGCTCGCCAACGAGGCCCCGAACCTCGACGTCCGGCGCATCGACCTCTCCCCCGAGATGTCGTCGAAGCGCGCCTCCGAGCGCCTGCGCGACCTCATCCTCTCCGGCACCCCGGAGACCGAGATCGTGCTGGACGACGAGCGGACCCAGGTCGTGCGCTTCCACGCCGGCCGGCCGCAGCACCGGGATCCGGCCGACGCCGTCCCGGCCGAGGCCGCGCGGCTCGAGCGCAGCAACACCGGCGGCCTCAGCGAGATGGTCTGGGGCCCGGCCGAGCGCCGCACCCCCGGCAAGGGCGAGATGGAGATCGCGGTCGAGGCCACCGGCCTCAACTTCCGCGACGTTCTCTGGGCGCTCTCGATGCTCCCCGAGGAGATCCTGGAGGACGGCTTCGCCGGTCCCCGCCTCGGCCTTGAGTGTGCCGGCCGCGTCACGGCCGTCGGCCCGGGCGTGAAGGGCTTCAAGGTCGGAGACCCGGTCGTCGCCTTCGCCCAGTCGGGCTTCGCGACCCACATCGTGGTGCCGGATCTCGTCGTCGCGCCGATGCCGCAGGGCCTCGACCCGATGGCGGCCGCCACCGTGCCGGTGGCCTTCCTCACCGCCTATTACGGCCTCGTCTCCTGCGCCCGGATGCGGCGCGGCGAGTGGGTGCTGGTCCATGGCGGCGCGGGCGGCGTCGGCCTGGCCGCCCTGCAGATCGCGAAGCTCAAGGGTGCGCGCGTCATCGCCACCGCCGGCTCCCGCGAGAAGCGGGCCCTCGTGAAGGCGCTGGGTGCCGAGCACGTGCTCGACTCCCGCTCGCTGGCCTTCGTGGACGAGGTCCGGGCGATCACCGGCGACGGCGTCGATATCGTGCTGAACAGCCTGTTCGGCGAGGCGATGGAGCGCTCGCTCAACGCGCTCCGGCCGTTCGGCCGCTTCGTCGAGCTGGGCAAGCGCGACTACGTTGCCAACACCCATATCGGCCTGCGCCCGTTCCGGCGGAACCTCAGCTACTTCGGCGTCGACCTCGATCAGGTGATCCAGCACCAGGGCGACGACGGCGCGCGGATGTTCCGCGAGGTGATGGCCCTGTTCAACGACGGCGGCCTGAAGCCCCTGCCGTACCAGCCCTTCACCGCGGCCGAGACCTCGGACGCGTTCCGGCTGATGCAGCAGTCGGGTCACATCGGGAAGATCGTGATCAGCCCGCCCAAGGCCGGCACGATCATGAAGGACACGAGCCGTCCGTTCACGGTCTCGGCCGAGGGCGTCCACCTGTTGACCGGCGGCCTCGGCGGCTTCGGCCTGGAGGCGGCGCGCTGGCTGATCGACCGGGGTGCCAAGCACCTCGTGCTCGCCGGCCGCAAGGGCGCGGCCACCGACGAGGCCAAGGCGATCGTGGCGGAGCTCACCGCGCGGGGCGTGACCGTCGAGGCCAAGGCCGTCGACATCACGAGCCGCGCCTCGGTGGACCGGCTGCTCGCCGAGATCGAGCAGAAGGGCAAGAAGCTCGCGGGCGTGCTCCACGCCGCGGCGGTGCTGCAGGACGGCCTGATCTCCAACATCGACGCCGCGGCGCTCGACGCGGTGATCGGCCCGAAGGTGATCGGCGCCCAGCACCTGGACGCCGCGACCCGCGACCGGAGCCTGGACTACTTCGTCCTGTTCTCCTCGGCGACGACCTTCATCGGCAATCCGGGCCAGGGCTCCTACGTGGCCGCCAACGGCTTCATGGAAGGCCTGGCGCGGCAGCGCCGCCGCCGCGGCCTGCCCGCGCTGGCGGTGGCCTGGGGCGCCATCGGCGATGTCGGCATGCTCGCGCGCAACAAGGCGGTCATGGAAGGCCTCGCCGGCCGCGTCGGCGTCACGCCGATGGAGGCCCGCCGCTGCCTCGACCTGATGGCCGAGGCGCTGGGCAGCCAGGGCGCGTCCCCGGACGAAGCCGTCATCGCGATCGCGGCGATGCACTGGGGCAAGGCGCGCGAGCGTCTCGCCACCATGCGCTCGCCGAGCTACGCCGAACTCGGCTCCGACCAGCAGGCCGAGGCTGGCGGCGTCCAGGCGATCAACATCGCCGCGCTCCTCAAGGGCGGCGACCTCGACGCGGTCCGCAAGACCGTGTCGGACGCGATCGTCGAGGACATCGCCCGCATCCTGCGCCTGCCGAAGGACGACATCAGCCGCGTGCGCCAGCTCTCGGAGATCGGCCTCGACTCGCTGATGGGCGTCGAACTCGGCGCCAGCCTGCAGGAGCGCTTCGCCCTCGACGCGCCGCCCGCCGGACTTTCGTCGGGCATGACCGTCAATGAGTTGTCGGAGTCCTTAATTCAGGCGGTTTCCGCGCCCATGGACGAGACGGCCGGCGTCGCGATGAGCCTCGTCTCGAAGCATGTCGGCGGTGAGGTCGATGCGCAGATCCTCGCGCCTCTCAAGGAACTCATCGAGCAGACGTCCAGCGAGATCAAAGAGACCAACTCATGACCGACACGGCACGGCCGGACGGTGGGCGCGCGGCGCTCGCCGGCTTCGTGACCAACCGGCTCGGGCGCGCGACGCCGCGCCCGGCCCCCGTCAAGACGGCCTCTCCCGCCGGCAAGTCGGCGGCGCAGAACTTCGAGAACCTGCCGGGCTACCGCGAGCTGAAGCTCCAGCGTCAGGCGGCCGATCTGATCGGCCTGGGCAACCCGTTCTTCCGCGTCCACGACGCCAAGGCCGGGGCCACGACGCGGATCGACCAGAAGAGCTTCACCAACTTCTCGTCCTACGATTACCTCGGGCTGAACGGCCACCCGCGGGTGAGCAACGCCGCCCGCGAGGCGATCGAGGCCTACGGCACCTCCGCGTCGGCGAGCCGCGTGGTGGCGGGCGAGCGGCCCGGGCATATCAGCCTCGAGCAGGCGCTGGCCAAGCACTACCAGTCCGAGGGCTGTATCGTGATGGTGAGTGGCCACGCCACCAACGTCACGACGATCGGCGCCCTGCTGGAAGCCGGCGACGTGATCTTCCACGACGCGCTGTCCCACAACAGCATCGTCACCGGCGCGCAGCTGTCGGGCGCCCAGCGCCGCTCCTTCGCGCATAACGACCTCGACGCGCTGGAGACCCTGCTCCAGACCACCCGCCACGAGCACCGCCGCGCGCTGATCGTGGTCGAGGGCCTGTACAGCATGGACGGCGACGCGCCGGATCTCGCCGGACTGGTCGCGCTCAAGAAGCGCTACGACGCGTGGCTGATGGTCGACGAGGCCCACGGGCTCGGCGTCACCGGCCGCACCGGTGCCGGCCTGTTCGAGCATTGCGGTGTCGACCCGCGCGAGGTCGACATCTGGATGGGGACGCTGTCGAAGACGCTCTCGACCTGCGGCGGCTATATCTGCGGCCCGATCGCGCTGATCGAGTACCTGAAGCACACGGCCGGCGGCTTCGTGTACAGCGTCGGCATGTCGCCGCCGCTGGCCGCCGCCGCCGAGGCGGCGCTGGCCGTGATGCACGCCGAGCCGGAGCGGGTCGAGCGCCTGCGCCAGAACGGCACCCTGTTCCTGGCCACCGCCAAGAAGCTCGGCCTTGACACCGGCTTCAGCCTCGGCCTCGCGGTCGTGCCGATCATCGTCGGCGATTCGCTCAAGGCCGTGACCCTGTCGGACCGGCTGTTCCGCCGGGGCATCAACGTGCAGCCGATCATCCACCCGGCGGTGCCGGAGCGGGCCTCGCGCCTGCGCTTCTTCCTCACCTCCGAGCACACGCCCGACCAGATCCGCGACACCGTGAACGCGGTGGCCGAGGAGCTGGCGGCCATCGACAAGGGCGGCTCGCTGATCGAGCAGCTGCTGGCCAAGCGGGTCTGAGCCCGGCCGAGGCCGGGCGCCCCGGTACCCCGAGAGCGTTACGAAGCCGAAGGGGGCGCGGATCACATCCGCGCCCCCTTCGGCATTCAGGCGGCAGGCCTTCGCGGCGTCTGTCGGACGCGCGCGTCACCAGGATCGACGCGACCGGAACCGGAACGGCGCGATCTTCGCACCCGCCTCGCGGTGGGGCGGGCGCCGCCGTCGCGAAGCGTAGGGCGCCTACTTCGTGTAGAAGTAGGCGGTCGACAGCGACGAAACCGGACCCGTAACGCCGCTGAAGGCGGTGAGCACCTTCTGGACCTCGGTGAAGGGCGCGTTCGATACGTAGATCAGGTCGCGGTTGCGCATGCGGAACGCCTGGGACACGAACAGGCTGTTCGGGTCGCGCATGTCGATCCGGTAGACCACCGGCACCAGGGGCGTGCCCAGGAGCTTCGAGCCCGGGGCGAGCCGCCGCACCACGCTGGCCGGCTCGAAGCGGAAGATGAACGTGCCGGCCGGGTCGGCGGCGAAGTCCGACAGGCCGCGCGCCTTGGCCAGCGCCTGCGCCAGCGTGATGCCGTCGGCCTGGAACGGCAGCTCGGTGCTGTTGCCGAGCGCGCCCACCGCGATGAAGGTCTGCGGGTCGCGCACCAGCGTGAGCACGTCGTTGGGCCGCAGGTAGATGTTCTCCTTAGGGTTCGACACCACCGTGGTCAGCGGCACGGTCGCGGTCACCGGCCCGCGTGAGAGCCGCACGAAGGTCTCGTTGACCGGGGCGCGGTTGCCGCCGGCGGCGGCGATGACGTCGAGGATGCGGTCGCCGTGACCCGAGAGCGGCAGGCGGGCGCCGGCCGCGCCCTCGCCGGTGACGGTCACGGCCTGGGAGATCGGGCGGGTGACCGAGACCAGCACCTGGGGCTGGATGGCCTTGCCGGCGAGTTCGTTCTCGATGAGCGCCTGGACGTCCTGGGTGCGGCGGCCGGCGACCTTGATGCGGCCGGCATAGGGCACCGAGATGGCGCCGTCGCGCCCGACCGGCTGCTCGGGGATGAGGGCGGACTTGGAGCCGGCGGAGAAGCGGTCGGCGACGAGTGGCCCGGAGAACAGGCCGCCGGATCCGGCCTCCCAGACGGAGACCGAGACCATGTCGCCGATGCCGATGACCGGCTCGGAGGAGGGACGGTGATCGCCGAAGGAGGCGAGCAGGCTGTCGAGCGGCCGGCCGCGCAGGGCCTCGACCACGGAGGGGGTGACGTCGATGATCTCGTAGCGGGCAAGAATCCCGCCGTCGGCCGTGGCGACCTCAGCCCCGGCCTGGATCGCGCTCGCCGTCGGACCTGCCGCGGGCAGGTACGTGCAACCGCCGGCAGATCCAGCCGCCAGGGCGGCCATCAGGGCGGTGCACGCCGTCTTACGCAGCATCAAAAGACTTCTCCTCGCCGAGCCCGCGCCATCGCTGGCCCGGGCCGGGACACCCAGTTTGACCGCCAAACGCTGCGATCGCTTTAACGGCCGCGGCGGACCGGCGGCCGCCCCGCGGACGGTCGCGCTATCCGGGGCCAATGCGTCACCAGCGTGGCACCGCCACGCTTATGGCACGCAAGCTTAACCTTATCATGTCCCGGCGGCGATGTCCGCCGGGCCGGTCGCGAGCGTCCCGCGCAGCGCCCGACCGAGCTCGTCGGCGGCGATGTCGGCGCGGCGCGGGGACTCCTGCGGGCGGCCGAAGCGGAACAGGGCGTACTCGGTGGTCCGCCCGCCGAAGCCCGGCTTGCAGCTTGGAAGCGACGGTGCGTGGTCGCCGAACACGCACAGCGTGATGGTCTGGCCGCGCTCGCGGGCGACGGCGTCCAGGCCCGCGACGAGATCCTCGACCATCCGCCCGGTATGGGCGACGTGGTGGAGATACTGCGCCTGCGGGTCGTCGATGCCCGGCAGCCGCCCGGGCTTCCAGGGGCCGTGGTTCTCCATGGTCACGCAGAACAGGAACAGCGGCGCGCGCCGGGCCCGGACCTCCGCCAGGAGGCGCGCTCCGAGGGCGACGTCCCCGACATAGGGGCCGACGCGCGGCGCCTCCGCGAAGGCCTCCCCCATCACGAGATCGGCGAAGCCGAAGGCCTCCATCACCCGCGCACGGCGGAAGAAGTCGCGGTGGAACGGGTGCAGGAACAGGGTCCCGTAGCCCCGTCCCCCGGCGAGGCGGGCGAGGCTCGTCGGCTCGTCGCCGCTGCGGGACGTGTAGGGGTCGTAGCGGCCGAAGCCGAGGCTTTCGGACGGTCGGCCGGTGAGCACCGCGTGCTCGCTGCGCATCGTGTAGGCCCCGTGCGCCGGGACCCGCAGGCGTCCGTACTGCGCGGCCCGGGCGCGGAAAAGGTCCATCGCCGGCAGCTTCGCGCCGCCGAGCCGCTCCGGATCGACGAAGGATTCGAGCTGGATCACCACGACGACGTCGTCGCCCGGCCCGTCCGGGAGCGCCGGCGCCGCGGGCACCGGCACGCCGCCCGCCATCGCGCGGGCGGTGTAGCCCAGCAGGCTCGCCGGCAGGCCGACCCGGGTCACGTCGGCCTCCAGGTCGGGCTCGGGGAACCAGCGGGCGATCAGCCGGGCGAGCGGCGGGCGCGGGACGGCCTTGACCAGCAGCCACAGCGCGAGCGGGAGGCCGAGCATCGCCAGCACCCGCGGCAGGGTCGCTGCGGGCAGCACGCTCGGCTCGATCCAGTACCACAGGGCGGTGACCGCCAGGGTGAGCAGGACCGGCACGGCGATGCGCGGGTCCCACAGGGGCGGGATGTAGTAGAGCTGCGGGTGCCGCGGCACCTGGGGCAGCAGGGCGAAATCGCTGAACAGGAGCGGCTCGCCGATCACCGAGCGCTTGGCGCGGCTGACGACGATCAGGATCGCCACGGTGATCACGCAGGTCAGCCCGGCGAGCCAGGGCCGCCAGGAGAACTCGAACCAGAACAGCAGGATCAGCAGGTAGCCGAGCAGCCGGAGGCCGAGATCCCGGGGCGCGAGGCTCGCCCGGGTGATCGAGTCGCCCGCGAACACCTCCAGGGCGAGGCACGCGGCGAGCGCGAGACCGGTGGCGATGAGGAACGTCGTCAAGATACGGGCACTCGGCGTGGGGCGGGCCTGCTCGCCGCCGGGATCCGATCCGGCGGGAAACAGCGCGCGGGAGCAAGGGCTTGCGAGCCGTTCCTGATGCGGAATGATCGGAAACGGTCTCCGGGGGGCAGCTGCGGGCGGACTCTAGCAGCGCGCGCTATCACTTTGGTGTCACATCAGGGTCTCGTGGAACCGGATTCGTCCCGCGGAGCGTGGCCTAGCGCGGTCCGCCGCCGGCCTCGCGGCCGACGCCGCGCCGGCTGCGCAGGGCCCGCACCACGGGATTGAGGAGGCCGTAGCGGGCGCGCATCACGAGGTGAGCGGTCCGGCCGAGGGAGAGGGCGTTGCGCGGCGCCGCCGCCCGGGCCGCGCTGAGGCGGTCGAGGAGCTGCTCCGGGGTGCACGGCTTCATCACCACCGGGTCGAGATAGCGCGCGTAGAGGATCATGGCGCCGGCCACCAGCTCGTCGAGGCTCAGCCGGCGGCCCCGGTCGGCGCCCGGCGCGAGATCCTCCGACAGGCCCCAGCCCGAGTAGAACGGCCGACCGTGGGTCGCCACGGTGAGGCCGCGGATCAGGGCCTCGAACCCGGCGAGCGACGTCATGGTCTCCACGTGGTGCACCCGGTCGAGGAGATCGACGATGCTGATGCCGCCCACGATCCGGTCGGCCAGGGTCAGGGCCTCCGCTTCCGGGATGATGCCGGGCCGGAACCCGGCCTCCACGTCCGGATGCGGCTTGTAGAGCAGGAACGCGTCCGGGTTGCGCCGCCGCGCCGCCTCCAGCAGCGCCCGGTTCGAGCGGACCAGCGGCGAGCCGTGGCGCACCGAGGCGTCGTCCTCCACCTGACCGGGCACGAGCACGATCCGCCGGCCCGCCGGCCAGTCGAGCGCGGCGGCGTCGAGGCCGACATTGTACTTGCTGAGCCGGCGCGCCACGACCTCCTCGCGCAGGCGTCGCGCCCGGGCGACGAGGTCCGGGGTGAAGTCGGCCTCGGCGAGCAGCCGCTGCAGGCGGCTCTCGCGCCGCGGGTCGTAGTAGATGCCGAGGTCGTCCACCACGATGGAGGCACCCGGCTGCAGGCTGGCGCCGAGCCCCACCGAGCGCAGGAATCCGTCCTCCACGCGGGCGAGCGGCAATCCTGCCCGCGCGCAGGCCTCCTCGAGTTGGCCTGGGGCCCGCGTCGCCCAGGCGAGGAGGCGGCCGTCGTGGCGCTGCCCAGCCGCAATCGCGGCCTCGGTGGTCATGGTGTGGATCGGCCGGCCGGCGGGCCCCGCGCCGAGGACGTCGAGGGCGGGCCGCTTCCAGCGCGACATGCCGACATAGATGACCCGCCGGTCGTTCTCGGCGAAGCGGGCGGCGAGCCACGCCACCCGCTCGGCGCAGGCCGCGCGGTCGATCGGCGCCCGGCTCCAGGGGTCGAAGTAGTGGACGCCGCCCTCCCCGCCGAGGGGGGCGCCGTCGAGGGTGAGCCGCAGGGACGCGAAGCCGGCCTCCGGCGCGTCGTAGGGGCTCAGGACCGGCCCGGGCGCGACCACGAGCCGGCGCCGCCCCGCCAGCGCGAGCAGGCGCCCGGCGAGGCTGCAGCGCGAGCAGGCGCCCGGCGAGGCTGCCCGCGCCCCAGGCCGCGCCGATGGCGCCCGGGCGCACCGGGCCGAAGGCGAGGCCCGTCGCGCCCTCGATCTCCGCCCGCAGGCGGCGGATCGTGCGGCCGGTCGCGTAGAGCGACGGGGTCGGGTCAGCGGGCATGGTCGGTGCGTCCGGCTCCGGTCGGGCGAGGGGCGGACCCTGCCTGTAGCGCATTTTCGCCGGCGTGGGATGGTGGTGCAACGCGGGGACAACCTGAGCGCGCGTCGCCGTCGCCACGTCCTGGAAAGGATTTGGACATATCGTCGCCGCGATTGCCCGCCTAATCCGGAGGCTGAGCCGCAGGCGCGGGACCGTTGCAGACGGGCCACGCCAGCGCGGAAACGCCATGCCACGGCATGGCTTCGGATTGCGGGCCCGCCGGGCGCCGTGCCACCTCAAGAGTCTCTCGCCGGTTGGGTTCAACCGGCCAAGGGTCAAGGACAGAAGCGCCGCGGAATGCAACAGCCCGCCCCCGACGCCCTCCGCGACCGCCCCGCGACCTTCCTCTTCCTGCAGGGCATCGCGACGCCGTTCTTCTCCGACCTCGGAAAGGCGTTGCGCGCGCGGGGACACAACGTCCGGCGCATCAATCTCTGCCCCGGCGACTGGCTGTTCTGGAGCGGCGAGGCCGACAATTACCGCGGTCGCCGCGAGGCCTGGGGCGAGTATCTCGAGGCCTATCTCGACCGCGAGAGCGTGACCGATATCGTGCTGTTCGGCGACTGCCGGCCGTTCCACAAGGCAGCCCGCATGATCGCCGAGTATCGGGGCCTGCGGGTGCACGTGTTCGAGGAGGGCTATATCCGCCCGAACTGGATCACCTGCGAGCTGGGCGGCGTGAACGGCTTCTCGTCCCTCCCGCGGACGGCCGCCGAGATCCGGTCCCTGGCGCGGCGCCTGCCGCAGCCCGGCCGGGCGATGCCCTCGACCGGCGACATGGCGCGCCGGAGCGTCTGGGACGTCGGCTACAACCTCGCCAACGTCCTGTTCCCGTACCTCTTCCCGCATTTCCGCAGCCACCGGCCCACCCATATCGCGGCCGAGTATGCCGGGTGGATCAAGAAATTCGCCCGCCGCGCCCATACCCGCCGCGAGGCGGCGCGCTGCGACGAGATCTACCGCGCGGTCGGCTGCGACTACTTCCTGCTGCCGCTGCAGCTCGACAGCGACTACCAGATCCGGGTCCACTCGCCGTTCCTCGGCGTCGAAGGCTTCATGGACCGGGTGATCAAGTCCTTCGCGGACGGATCCTCGGCGCCGACCCGGCTGCTGGTGAAGCTGCACCCGCTCGACAGCGGCCTGATCAACTGGCGCAAATTCGCCCGCGCCTCGGCCCGGCGCCACGGCGTCAGCGACCGGCTCGACTTCATCGACGGCGGCGACCTCCCGGCCCTGATCAAGGGTGCCCGCGGCGTGGTCATCGTCAACTCGACGGTGGGGATGCTGTCGCTGGAGATGGGCTGCCCGACCCACGCGGTCGGCACCGCGATCTACAACATGGCCGGCCTGACCCATCAGGGCGACCTCGACAGCTTCTGGAAGAGCCCGACGCCGCCGGAGATGGACCTGATGGCGGATTTCCGCCGCGTGGTCCTGCACCGGACCCAGGTCAACGGCGGCTTCTTCTCGAAGGAGGCGATCGACCGCGCCGTGGCCGGCTCGGTGCCGCGCATGGAGTCCGCCCTGCCCGATTCGATGCTGGCGGCGGCGCGGGCGGTCACCGAGGCGGCCGAGCGCGACGGCGAGCTCGCGCCGGTCTACTGACCGGCGTCGGCGGGGGCCCGGGTCGGCATCGGTCGGCGTCCTTTGAAGCGGCTTTCAGCGCCGGTGAGCCTTTCCCGGCCTTGATCTTTCCCCGCGCAGCGGCGTAACCCGCCCCATGCCCCGCATTCTGATCACCGGCGCGTCGAGCGGCATCGGCGCCGCGCTGGCGCGCCACTACGCGCAAACCGGCGTGAGCCTCATCCTCGTCGGCCGCAACGTCGAACGGCTGGAGGCGGTCGCCCGCGACTGCCGCGCCAAGGGTGCCACCGCCGAGACGGCCCGCCTCGACACCCGCGATCGGGCCGCCGCGGCGGCGCTCGTGCACCGCTCGGACGCGGAGTCGCCCCTCGACCTCGTCATCGCCAACGCGGCCGTGAACGGCGGCAACCAGGAGGGGCAGGTCGAGGCCGAGGACGTCGCCTTCGAGACTGCCGACATCAACTACACCGGCTCGCTCAACGTGGTGCTGCCGACCCTGACGCTGATGCTCCAGCGCGGGCGCGGCCAGATCGTGCTGCTGTCGTCGCTCGCGGCCTACGCGCCGCTCCAGGACGCGCCGGCCTATAGCGGCGCCAAGGCGGCCCTCGTCGCGCACGGCCTCGCCCTGCGCCAGAAGGTCGCGCCCCGGGGCGTGAAGGTCAACGTCGTCACCCCGGGCTACGTGAAGACGCCGATGGGCGGCGAACTCAAGGGCTGGCGGCCGCTGGAGATCAGCGCCGAGGAGGCGGCCGTGCGGATCGCCAAGGGCATCGCGGCCAACCGCGACGTCATTGCCTTCCCCTTCATCCTCACGGCGCTCGCCCGCACCGTGCTGCTCCTGCCCGAGAACGTCCGCAAGGCCGGCCTCTACGCCTTCCGGTTCCAGCGCCGGAAGCGGCGCTGATGGCGCGGCCCCGGATCGCGCTGTTCGTTCTGGAGGCGCTGCCGAACGCCCGCGTGGTGCGCCGGCTCGTCGCCGATCTCCGAGCCGACATCGCGCTGGTGGGGCTCTCGAACGCCGAGCGGCCGTCGAGCGGCGGCCTGACGGGGCAGATCCGGCGGCACCTCGCGCGCTCGGGCACCGGGATCCTGCCGTATCTGGCCGTCAATTTCGGCCTGCCGGACCTGCTGAGGCCCCTGGCACCCCTGACCCAGGCTGCGTCCGGAAGCGGCGACGCGCCGGAGGCGACGCCGCTCAGGACCCTGTGCCGCCGCCTCGGCATCCCGACCCTGACGGTCGACGACGTCAACGGTCCCGACGTCGCGCAGGCGCTGCGGGACGCGGCGCCGGACCTGATCCTCACCTACCATTTCGATCAGATCCTGAAGCCCGAGACCATCGGGCTGGCGCGGCTCGGCGGCATCAATGGGCATCCCGGCCTGCTGCCGCGCCACCGGGGTCCGGTGCCGACGATCCACGCCCTGGCCGACGGGCCCGGGCAGTTCGGCATGACCCTGCACCGGCTGGCCGCCGCGATCGACACCGGCGCGATCCTCGCCCAGGAGGCGGTGGCGCTGCCCGAGGGGACCACCGCGACCCGGGCCTCGGTGGCGCTCCACGCCCACGGGCGGGGGATGCTCGACCGGCTGCTCGACGACGTCGCCCGGACCGGTACCCTGCCGGAGGGGCGGACCGCGCCGGTTCTGCCCTACTGCCCGTTCCCGGACCGCGCGATGCTGGCGGCGCTGCGCCGCCGCGGCCTGCGGCTCACCGACGGGCAGGACCTGCGGGACGCGCTGAGCCTGTCCGCGCGGGCGTCTTAACCCCCGGTTAAGGCTGTTCGGCAAGGACTCGGTCAGATCCTCGCCGTCGACAGGGCCCGCGCATGCCGGATACCAGCGCCCTCCACTCGGCCTCCGACGCCCTGGCCGCCGGCCGGCAGGTGCAGAGCGGGCGGATCCGCGCGATCTCCGAGAACCTCGCCAACGCCGATTCGGTGCCGACCAACCCGGGCGGTCCACCCTACGCCCGCAAGATAGCGGTGTTCGCGCCCGTGGTCGCCGACAGCTCCGGCGACCCGGTCGGCCGGATCGTCCGCGACACGACGGGCTTCCGCACCCGCTACGACCCGACCAGCCCCGGTGCGGACCTGAGGGGCTATGTCCGCCTCCCGAACGTGAACATCGCGGTCGAATCGGCCGACCTGCAGCGGGTGATCCGGAACTACGAGCTGAGCCTCAGCGCCTCGGCCTCGATCAGCACGCTCGCGCAGGCCACGATCAACCTGATCAGCTGAACCGGCCGTGCCGCCGGCCGTAGCCGGCGTAGATCGCGAGACCGATCGCCAGCCAGACCGCGAGGCGGATCCAGGTGTCGGCCGGCAGCGAGGCCATCAGCGTCGCGCAGGACAGGATCCCGAGCCCCGCCGTGAGTGTCACCGCCGGCACGCGGAACGGGCGCGCCCGGTCCGGATCGGTCCGGCGCAGGATCAGCACCGTCGCGCAGACGAGGCAGAAGGCCAGGAGCGTGCCGATGCTGACGATCTCGCCCAGGACGTCGATGGGCACGAGCCCCGCCACGGCCGCCGTGAACAGGCCGATTACCAGCTGGCTCGCCACGGGCGCGCGCGTCACCGGGTGGACGCGGCAGAAGATCCGCGGGAGGAGGCCGTCCCGGGCGATGGCGAAGAAGATCCGGCTCTGCCCGTAGAGCGCGGTCAGCGCCGAGGTGGTCAGTCCGATCAGGGCGCCGACCTTGATGATCGTGGAGAAGCCCGAGAGGCCGATCACGTCGACCGCCTTGGCCACCGGGTCGGCGACGTCGAGATCGCGGTAGGGCACGAGGCCGGTGAGGACGGCCGCCATGGCCACGTACAGGATCGTGGTGATCAGCAGCGATCCGATCAGGCCCACCGGCGCGTCGCGCTGCGGCGCCCGGCACTCCCCCGCGGCCGTCGCCACCGTCTCGAAGCCCACGAAGGCGAAGAACACCACCGCTGCGCCGCGGAACACGCCGCTCCAGCCATAGGCGCCGAAGGTGCCGGCATTCTCCGGCACGAAGGGGTGCCAGAGTTCCGGCTGGAGATGGGCCGCGCCGACGCCCACGAAGGCCAGGATGATCGCGACCTTGCAGGCGACCAGCAGGCCGTTGACCAGGGAGGCCTCCTTGGTGGCGCGCATCAGCAGGGCGCTGAGCAGCAGCACGATGCCGACCGCCGGGAGGTTGACGAGGCCGCCGTCGCCGGGCGCCCGGGCCAGGGCCGGCGGCAGATGCAGGCCGAACTCCGCCGCGAGGGATTGCGCGTAGCCCGACCAGCCCACTGCCACGGTCGCCGCCGCCACGGCGAATTCGAGGACGAGGTCCCAGCCGATGATCCAGGCGGGGAACCGCCCGAGGCTCGCGCGGGTGTAGGTGTAGGTCGATCCCGCCTCCGGGATCATGGCTGCCAGCTCGGCGTAGCATAGGCCGACGAGGCCGCAGGCGATGCCGCCGATCACGAAGGAGAGGCTGAGCGCCGGGCCCGCATACTGCGCCGCCGCCGTGCCGGTGAGCACGAAGATGCCGGCGCCGATCGTGGCGCCGAGGCCGATGGCGACGAGGCCCGGCGCGGTGAGGCTCCGGGCGAGCCCGCGCTCCGCGCCCGCGTCCGTCCGTTCATCAATGGTCACCGCGGACTCTGCCATCGCGTCCGTTCTCCCTCGCCCGGACGATTACCCGGCATATTCCATGCCCGGACGGCGCCCGAAGCGGAATCCGCTCGACCGGCCTCCGGCCGCACGCTGAGCGAAGCAGTCCCGGGTTGCACCACGCTTGTCGGACCGCGCGCTGTTCCCGGCGTCGCTGTCCAGCACGCCGCGCGCCGGGCCGGGTCGCAGACGGGACCGCCTATTGCCGCGCTGCATCGGCGACCTTGTCCTGAGCTCCCGGATCGCCCGCGACGGACGGATGCCCGGCGGCGGTCGCGCCCCCGATCATCCGGGTATCCGTCCGGAACGCCCGGGCGACGAGGCCGCAGAAGCGGATGAAGGCGCTGCCCTGCGGGGTGATGACGTAGCCGTCTTCCGCCCGCGCGACGTTGCCGGACGCTTGCTGCTCGGCCAGGCGCCGCTCCATCTGCCGGAACTCGCCGAGATAGATCCGCTCGAACACCGTCCGCGCCCGCTCCGGCGTGAAGCGCTCCTCGGGACGGGCGGCCATCTGGCCGAGCAGGAACACGCTGATCGACCGGTCGACCGTCACCGGCAGGATCACGAAGGCGCTCAGGTTCAGGGACAGCGACAGGACGCAGGCGCCGAGGGCGTCCCGCCGGCGCAGCCCCCAGGCCCGGCCGAGCCCGGCCAGGGTCGCGGTGACGGCGAGGGTCAGCAGGAAGGCGACCGCGAGCAGGATCAGGCCGCGGTAGAACAGGATGGTCACGCCGGCCCAGAGATCCGTCTGGAACAGCAGCACGAAGCAGCCGAAGCCGAGGGCGATCGCTGCGGCCTGCAGCAGCGCCTGTGCGCCGAGCCAGCGCAGGGCCTGCCCGGTGCGCGGGCGGGCGGGTGTCGTCGAGCCGGCTTCAGTCATGGAGTTTCTCCACGGAGATCCTCGACCCGCAGGATCCGGACGAGCGGATCGGCATAGACAGCGCGGCTGCGCCAGACCCAGGAATCCGGGCTGCTCCAGGGGGGATCCTGCGCGGTGACGACCAGGGCGCCGATCCCGGCCGACTCGGCGCGCCGCCGCACCTCGGCGCCGTCCAGGCGGTCGCGGAAGAGCGGCGCGACGGCGGCGAGTCGCGACGTCACGGCCTCGGGCGGGGCGCCGAACAGCCGGGCCTCCGCGTCGGCAACGCCCGTCGGCTGGAGGCCGTAGAGCCCGAAATCGAACACCCGGCGCGGCAGGGGCGATTGCTGCAGCACCAGGTCCCTGGGCAGGTGCGTGCCGGCCCACGCGTAGGCCGCGCGCAGCGCCCGGTCGATATCGGGACGGCCGGCGAGGCGTGCGAAGGCGGGCCGGTCGGAGGCGGAATAGGCGCGCATCCCGACGAAGCCGTAGAGGGTCGTCGCGTAACCGAGGATCAGCAGGGCCGCGAGGAGGCGGGGGAACCGGAGCCGCCGCGCCTCGGCCAGGCGGGTCAGGGCCACGACGGTCCAGACGAGGGTCGCGACCTGCGCGAGCAGAACGACGCGCGCGCCGAGATCGTTGTTGAGGATCGCCGAGCGCAGGACGCCGCCGAGGATCAGGCCGGCCGCCGCGCAGAGGGTGAGCAGCCGCCCCGCCTCCCGGCCATGGGCCTCGCGGCGGGGCACGAGGCGCCAGAACAGCAGCGCACCGGCGGCGAAGATGCCCAGGGCCGTGTAGTAATTCAGCGGCAGGAGGAGCAGCCTGAGCGCGCTCAGGGCCGGTTCGTCCACGAGGCCGTCGAGCGGCCCGAACCGCCGGATCGAGAGCCGGATCGGCGAGCCGCTGTCGGTCCGGTTGGCCAGGACGCTCAGCAGGTAGGGGGCGGCCAGCGCGGCGCTGAGCAGGCCGGAAACCGCCAGCCGGGCCGCGGCGCGCCAGCGGCGCTCCAGGCCGAGCAGCGCCAGCCAGATTCCCGCCGCGCCCGCCGTGCCGAGGCAGACCCAGACCGACAGGCTCGCGCAGGCCGCGAAGGCCAGACCCGCGACGCCGATCGCCGCGACCTCCGCGCGCCGGTCCGGCCGCGCCCTGTCGGCGGCCTCGGCCAAGGCCAGGAGACCGAGCCATCCGGCCAGGGCGCCGGCGACGTGGTGCGGCACCCAGACCAGGGAGGCGGGCCAGTTGAGGACCTGCTCGTTCAGCCATTCCGGGATCGGCAGCCAGGTCCCGGAGGTCGCCCGGTCGGCGAGGACCAGCAGGATGTCGAGGCTTCCGGCCGGCAGCAGCAGGAGCACCGCGCGGCGCACGAGCCGGGGCACGGCGTCCGCGACGAGGCCGGTCGCGGCGAGGAGCCGGTCCAGCAGGCCGAGGAGCGCGAGGCCAGTCCAGAAGGCCAGGCCCGCGAAGGCGGTCCGGCCATCGATCAGCCGCCCGCCCGCCCAGTCGACCAGGGCGGTGAGCGTGTAGAAGCCGTAATAGTAACCCGCCCGCTCGGGCCGGGCGAAGAACGGGTCGACGGGCGGGAGCCCGTGCTCGACGATCGCGCGGGTCAGCGCCGCGTGCTTGACGAGGTCGATGACCGTGACGGGCCGGTAGAGGGCCGTGCCGGTGTCGATATCGATGAGCGCGTAGGCCACGACGCCGAGCCACAGGATTGCGAGGGCCAGGACGGCGCGGTCGAGGGAGTCTCGCAGGCTCCGCAGGGCCGGCCGCAGCGCCGCGAGCCCCAGGGCGCCGGTGCCGAGCGCCGCGACCGGGACGCCGGCCGCCTGGATCAGCAGCCCGCCGAGGGCGGGCAGGAGCCCGATCCCGAGCAGCGCCGCGCACAGGACGCGGTCGCCGGGTGCGAGCGCGCGGAAGCCGAGGATGCCGGTCAGGCCGCCCAGGGCGTAGCCCGGCAGGAGAACGAGGGGAATGCCGATCAGTGCCGCGACCACGACGCCGCACGCATCCGAGAAGGTGCCGTTCATCGCCGGGCCGCGTTTCGTAAGCGGATCCGGGTAGCACGGGGGCGTTAACCGTTCTTTGGAGCGAGGACGGGCCGCCGCGACGCCGCACCGCCGCAACCCATCCCGTCCGGGACTGGCATAACCGGCAGTTTCGTGTATGGATCGCGCGGCCTCGACCCGGATTTCCGGGCGGGGCTTGAGCCGCTTGGCGCTGTGACCGTGCTGGACGACATCCCGGCACCGGCCGAACGCCGAGCCCGCGCGCGCCCGTTTGGGGCGCCGCATCCGACCAGCACAACCCGAAAGGCACGCGATGTCGATCACGGCAGAGCGCAAGACCGCGCTCATCAAGGAACACCGCAAGGACGCCAAGGACACCGGGTCCCCCGAGGTCCAGGTCGCGATCCTGACCGAGCGGATCACCAACCTCACCGGCCACTTCAAGACCCACGCCAAGGACAACCATTCCCGGCGCGGCCTCCTGAAGCTGGTCTCGCAGCGCCGCTCGCTGCTCGACTACGTCAAGCGCAAGGACGAGGCCCGCTACCGCGCCCTCATCGAGCGTCTCGGCATCCGCCGCTAAGGCGTCTATCGCGCGGTTCCGGGCCCGGCCCGGGGCCGCGTTTCACCATCGCGGGCTGCCGGAATGGGTCCGGCCGTCCGTCAAGCGGGCCGCTTCGAGGCGCCAGCGTCGGGGCAGGATCGCGAGACACTCACGCCGCGGAGTGTCTCGCCGTCTTGCCCCCGGGCGGCGCCGGGCTTGGGCCCGCCGCAGGCAAGGAAGAGACGAAAGAATGTTCGACGTTCAACGCGAAGAGCTGATGTGGGGCGACCGCAAGCTCGTCCTGGAGACCGGCAAGGTTGCCCGCCAGGCCGACGGCGCCGTGATCGCCACCTACGGCGAGACCTCGGTGCTCGCGACCGTGGTCGCCGCCAAGGAGCCGAAGCCCGGCATCGACTTCATGCCGCTCACCGTGAACTACCAGGAGCGCGCCTACGCTGCCGGCCGCATCCCGGGCGGCTACTTCAAGCGCGAGGGCCGTCCCTCCGAGAAGGAGACCCTGGTCTCCCGTCTGATCGACCGCCCGATCCGCCCGCTCTTCATCGAGGGCTGGCGCAACGACACCCAGGTCGTCGTCACCGTCCTGACCCACGACCTCGAGAACGATCCCGACATCGTCGCGATGGTCGCGGCCTCCGCGGCCCTGACCCTGTCGGGCGTGCCGTTCATGGGCCCGATCGGCGGCGCCCGCGTCGGCTACATCAACGGCGGCTACCGGCTGAACCCGCTGGTCACCGAGACCAAGGAAGAGTCCAGCCTCGACCTCGTCGTCGCCGGCACGCAGGACGCGGTGCTGATGGTCGAGTCGGAGGCCAAGGAGCTCTCCGAGGACGTGATGCTCGGCGCCGTGATGTTCGGCCACAAGCACTTCCAGCCGGTGATCGAGGCGATCATCCGCCTGGCCGAGAAGGCTGCCAAGGAGCCGCGCGACTTCAAGGCCCCCGAGAACGCCGACGTCGAGAAGGCCGTCCTGGAGGTCTGCGAGGCCGAGCTGCGAGCCGCCTACACCAAGACCGTCAAGCAGGAGCGCTACGCCGCCGTCGACGCCGTGAAGGCGAAGGTGATGGCCGCCCTCTGCCCCGAGGGCGCCGAGAAGTACCCGGCCGAGAAGGTGAAGGCCGCCTTCAAGGAGGCCCAGTCGAAGGTGGTCCGCTGGAACATCCTCGACAGTGGCGCCCGCATCGACGGCCGCGACGTGAAGACGGTCCGCTCGATCCTCTCCGAGGTCGGCGTTCTGCCCCGCGCCCACGGCTCGGCCCTGTTCACCCGCGGCGAGACCCAGGCGCTCGTCGTGGCGACGCTGGGCACCGGCGAGGACGAGCAGTTCATCGACGCGCTGGAAGGCACCTACAAGGAGCGCTTCCTGCTCCACTACAACTTCCCTCCCTATTCGGTCGGTGAGACCGGTCGGATGGGCTCGCCGGGCCGCCGCGAGATCGGCCACGGCAAGCTCGCCTGGCGGGCGATCCGCCCGGTCCTGCCGCCGGCCCACGAGTTCCCCTACACGATCCGCGTCGTGTCGGAGATCACGGAGTCCAACGGCTCGTCCTCGATGGCCTCGGTCTGCGGCGGCTCGCTGTCGCTGATGGATGCCGGCGTGCCGCTGCGCCGTCCGGTGGCCGGCATCGCCATGGGCCTCATTCTCGAGGGTGAGCGCTTCGCGGTCCTGTCGGACATCCTGGGCGACGAGGATCACCTCGGCGACATGGACTTCAAGGTGGCCGGCACGGACGAGGGCGTGACCTCGCTCCAGATGGACATCAAGATCGCCGGCATCACCGAGGAGATCATGCGGGTCGCCCTCGACCAGGCGAAGGACGGGCGCGCCCACATCCTCGCCGAGATGGCCAAGGCCCTGACCGCGGCCCGTCCGGAGCTCGGCGAGTATGCGCCGCGCATCGAGACGATGCAGATCCCGACCGACAAGATCCGCGACGTGATCGGCACCGGCGGCAAGGTGATCCGCGAGATCGTCGAGAAGACCGGCGCCAAGATCAACATCGAGGATACTGGGGTCGTGAAGATCGCCTCCTCGGACGGGAAGGCCATCAAGGCCGCCTACAACTGGATCCGCTCGATCGTGGCGGAGCCGGAGGTCGGCGTGATCTACGACGGCACGATCGTGAAGTGCATGGAGTTCGGCGCCTTCGTGAACTTCTTCGGCGCCAAGGACGGCCTCGTCCACATCTCGGAACTCGCCGCGAACCGCGTCGCCAAGGTGACGGACGTCGTCAAGGAAGGCGACAAGGTCAAGGTGAAGTTCCTCGGCCAGGACGATCGCGGCAAGATCCGCCTGTCCATGAAGGTCGTCGACCAGCAGACCGGCGAGGACATCACCGAGAAGGTGAAGGCCCAGCGCGACGCCGAGCGGGCCGAGCGCGGCGACGAGCCGCGCGAGCCCCGCGAGGGTGGCCGCCATCGCGGCGAGCGCCGCCGCGAGGCCGGCGAGTAAGCACGCGGGACGCCCGCGCCGGCCACGGCCGTCGCGGGATGTCTCGAACGGGCGCGGTCCTCCGGGGCCGCGCCTTTTTTGTTGCCCGGCCGGGAGAGGGCTCCTCCGACCGTCGGCCGGGAACGGGGCGCCGGATGCCGCGTTCCCCCGCGACTTCCCAACCGGAGACCCCCATGGCCAACGACATGATGCACGACATCTTCAGCGGGCAGCCGAACCTGTCGACGACGGAGCGCGCCGTCTCGGTGGCCCTGGGCCTCGGCATCGCCGCGGCCGCCGCGCAGCCCCGTCCCAACAAGCTCCTGAGCCTGCTGGCGCTCGTGGTCGGCGTGGGCCTCGCTGTGCGCGGTGCCACGGGTCACTGCGCCGTGAAGGCCGCGTCCGAGCATCTCTGAGCCCCTGCCCCTTGAGGGCTTCGGCGCTTCCGCCCTTGCGAGCGAAGCGAAGCAGTCCAGTCCGCGCAACGTTCGACATCGTCGGGCTGTCCTGGGTCACTTCGCTGCGCTCGTGATGACGGAGGGCGCCGTGGCGGGATCCCGAACCGCAATGCGTCAGCCAGACAACAAAAGGGGCGCCCCGCGGGGCGCCCCTCGACTTATCCGGCTGCCGGATGGTCAGTAGGTGGTGGTGCGGCGACCGGCGATCAGGCCGTAGATGAACAGCACGACCACGGCGCCCACGATGGCGCCGATGAAGCCCGCGCCCTGGTTGGGGCCGTACCAGCCGATGGCCTGGCCCAGGAAGGTCGCCACGAAGGCGCCGACGATGCCGAGGATCGTGGTCAGGATGAAGCCGGCGGGCTCGTTCGGGCCCGGCATGAGGAACTTGGCGATGACGCCGGCGAGAAACCCGATGATGATGGTCCAGAGGATACCCATAACAAACCCCAAGGCGTGACTGTCGATGGCGGCAGAACGCTTCGAGACCCGCGACGGTTGCCCGCACCCCGCCCCGCGATGACGATTTTCCTCGGGTTCCCGCGGTGCGTGCGCGCGCGGCTCTTTACGGCTAGGCCGGTGGGGCGGCAGATACGCCGCTTCTCGAGGATGTGGAGACGGGTATGGACATTCAGCGGATCGAGCCGGGCAAGCGGATGTCGCAGGCCGTCACCTTCGGCGACATGGTCTACCTCGCCGGGCAGGTCGCCTCCGACACGGTCGGCACCGGGGTCACGATCCAGACCCAGCAGATCCTGTCGGAGATCGACCGCCTCCTCGCCGCGGCCGGCAGCGACAAGGCGCGGATCCTCTCGGCCACCGTCTACCTCGCCGACATCGCGACCTTCGCGGAGATGAACGCTGCCTGGGACGCCTGGGTCTCCCCGGAGAACCCGCCGGCCCGCGCCACCGTCGAGGCCAAGCTCGCGGCGCCCGAGTATCTGGTCGAGATCGTGGTCGTGGCCGCGAGGAGCCGGTGATCGGCGCGCGCCGCACCGTTCTGACGGCCGCCGCGGCCGTTATCGCGGGAGGGCTCATGGCGGCCCTCCCCCTCGTGCGGCCGGCCCCGGCCGCCGAGGAGCGGGTCGTCAACATCTACAACTGGTCGGACTATATCGACCCGAAGGTGCTCGAGGCCTTCACCCGCGAGACCGGGATCAAGGTCGTCTACGACACCTACGACAACAACGAGATTCTGGAGACCAAGCTTCTGGCCGGCCGGTCAGGCTACGACATCGTCGTGCCGTCAGGGCCCTACCTGCAGCGGCTGATCCGGGCCGGCGCGTTCCTGCCCCTCGACAAGTCCAAGCTGAAGAACCTCGGCAACCTCTGGCCCGAGGTGACCAGCCGGCTGGCGGCCTACGATCCCGGCAACACCTACGCCGTCGACTACATGTGGGGCACGACCGGCATCGGCTACAACGTTGCCGCCATACGCGAGCGCCTGGGCGCCGGCGCGGCGGTGAATTCCTGGAGCGTCGTCCTCAATCCCGCCTCGGCGAACAAGCTGAAGGAGTGCGGGATCATGATGCTTGACAGCCCCGAGGACCTGATCCCCAGCATGCTGCCGGCTTTCGGTGCCAAGGCCGATTCCAAGCGCTGGGACGACATGACTCTGGTGACCGACGCGCTCTACAAGGTGCGCGGCGCCGTGCGGAAGTTCCACTCGTCGGAATATATCCAGGCGCTGGCCAACGGCGACATCTGCCTGGCCGTCGGCTATTCCGGCGACATCATGCAGGCCAAGCGCCGGGCCGAGGAGGCCAAGAACGGGATCGACATCGCCTACGTCGTGCCGAAGGAAGGCGCGCTGATGTGGTTCGATACCTTCGCGATCCCGAAAGATGCCGCCCACCCGGCCGAGGCGATGGCCTTCATCGACTACATGATGCGACCTGAGGTGGCGGCGGCCAACACCAACTTCGTCTCCTACGCGAGCGGCAACCTCGCGGCGAAGAAGTTCGTGAAGCCCGAGATCCTGAGCAATCCCGGCATCTACCCTGACGAGGCGACGATGCAGCGCCTCTCCATCAACACTGCCTGGGACGACCGCACCCAGCGCTACGTCACCCGCCTCTGGACCCGGGTCCGTACCGGCCGCTGACGCAGACCCCCGCCGGGGCCAGTCAGCGCCCGCATCCGCGGGGATGCCGTGGCGGACGAGTCGCGCGCGGCGTCGTTGAGCCGGCGATCGGGGCTGGTGAGGAATTTCGGTCGCCGCGGAGGGAGAGATCCAGGCCGGGCGCTAGCGAAGGCGGCGAGAGCGGACGCCCGGAAGGCGCCGCCGTGATCCCCGGTCAGGGTCTGTATGACCGATCGCTCCTCCGTACCGACGGATCCGGCGCTGCGTGACGCGATCCTTGGGACCGGGACAGACAGCTGCGCGGCGAAGGGCACCCCGCAAGTGTCGCCGGACGGGCGAGCCGCAGGCGCAGGACACGCCAAGGACGTCCGCCGGTAGGGGCGAAGACATCGCCGCGGAGCCGGTCGAAACCGTCCGCGGCGATGCTCTCGAAGAGCCCGGGACCGACGCGCTAGTGCTTCAGATCGTCCGGAACCTTGCCGCCGTTCTCGGCGAGCTTCTGCATGACCTGCTTGTGCAGCCAGATGTTCATGCTGGCGGAATCGTCCTTGTCGCCGGTGTAGTGGAGCTCATCGGCAAGCTGCTTGCGCGAGGCGAGGCCGGAATCGAGGCCCAGAAGCTTCATCAGGTCGACGATCGAGTGGCGCCAGTCGAGCTTTTGCGGGGTCTTCTCGGCGAGGCTGGTGAGCACCGCCTCGACATCCACGGGCTCGCTGCCGCCGGCCGTGCCGGGGGCCGACGGAGTGGAGGGGGTGCTCGTGCCGGCCGGGCCGCCGGAGCCGGCGTTGGGCGCGGGTGCGGCGTCCGCGGTTCCCCCGCCGAACGGGTGGAGGATCTTGCTGACGATGCTGCCGAGGAGGCTCATGGGTCCGCTCCGATAATCGAGGCCCGATCTCCGCGTCGGGCGGCCATTCAACTGGCTGTGAGCCTTGGCGTTCCGCGATTCGACGGGGTCGTGGCGGCCGGCGCGGCGCGATTCCGGGCGATCAGGACGGCGTCCAGAGAGCGACGATGAGCGCGGTCCACTCCTCGGCGAGCGTGCCGTTCGGGACCGTGCGGCCGGCGCGCCCGTACCAGTAGCGTGCATTGCCGTCGTCCCCCTCGATCCGGTGGAGATGAGCGTGCACCCAGGCCGCGTCGGCTCCGCCGGCATCCTGGACGAGGCGGTGCGCCCGCTCCCAGGCGACGGAGGCCGGCCCGGAGGCGTCGCGGGCGAGCCACCAGAGCGCGGCGAGCGGTGCGGCCCAGCCGTTCGGCGGCTCGGACGCGGCGAGTGTCGCCGCGAAGGCGGCGGGCAGGCTCTCGGTCACGGCTTTCACCCTCCCGGACGTCTCAGCGGCCGGCGGCGCGCTCCGGCTGCCAGCGACCGCGGCGCTGGCGGGCGGACCACGCGTAGCGGGCATCGCCGTCGAGGCGGTCGAGATGGTCGGAGAGGCGGTTGCGCTCGAGCCAGGACAGGGCCGCCTCCAGTTCCGGGAGGGTCATGGTCGCGCGGCCCTTGCCGAGCACGCGCTTGAGCACGGCGTTGTAGCGGTGGGCGAGATTGCCGCCGCGGGGCACGCGCAGGGAGGTCTCGTCCTCCACCGCCTGCGCCGCCACCGCGGCGGCGAGCCGCTGGCGCAGGGTTCGCTCGGTGATCGAGGGCGGTTCGGGCGCGGGCGCCGCGGAGACCGGTTCGGGAAGACGCGGTCGCAGCAGGGCGTAGCGCATCCCGATCGCATTGCTCTCCAGCGGGGTGATGCCGGCCGGCTCGTCGTCGCGCCAGCGGGTCCGCTCCGGCACGACGGCGCTCGCCGGCCGCTCGCGGGGCGGCCGCACGCTGCTGCCCTGCTCGGTCTCGAGTTCCAGGCGGAACCGGGCGAAGAGCGGGTCGTCGGGGTGGAAGATCAGTGCCTGCTGCCCGTCGTAAGACCCGGCATGGGGATCGACCCGGGTGGCCCGGGCGAGCATCTGCTCGAGCCAGGGCCGGGAGCGGATATGCGTCAGGGCCGCGACCACCGCGACTTCCGGGGCGTCGAGTCCCTCATACGCCATCGCCACCGTCACCAGCACGGCCGGCTCGGGCGTGAGCCGGAACGCGGCCAGGGCCGCGTGGGCGTCGCCCTGGCCGGAGGTCGCGAGGCGGACGTCGCGCGCGCCCTGCCCGGCCGGCATCCAGTCGCGCAGGGTCGCGAGGTAGGCCCGCGCGCTCGCCTGATCGGGCGCGACCACGAGGAGCTTGCCGAGCCCCCGGGCCGGCTCGCCGGGCGGGAGATCCCGCTCGGCCCGGCGCCGGGCGCGCAGGCGCTTCGTGGCGAAGAACGCCTCGCTCAGCAGGTCGCGGGCGAAGCCGGTCCTCAGCGCGGTAAACAGGGCCGGCCGGGTGGTGATCCGGACCGAGCCCGCACCCAGCCGGTGCGGCCCGACCCGCGGGCTGTCGCCGGCGATCCGACCGCCCTCCAGCCAGCTCGCCTCGCCGTCGATGGCGCCGAACGTCACCGGCAGAACCGCCCGCTCGGCGAGCGCCTGCGCCCGCGAGTACCCGATGACCGCGAGGCCCGGGGCGCCGAGGTCGAGCTCCGGCCCGCGGCCGAGCGCGGCGGGTTGATAGGGCAGCCCGAGGATCCGCCGCCCGTCCGCCCGCTCCAGCGTCCCCGACAGGTACAGGCGCACGGAAGCCGCCTCCATGACGGGCAGCATCGCGCGGGACCATGCCCCCGCCTCCGCGTCCTCCGCGGAGGTCTCGTCGGCGCCCGGGCGTCCGGGTACCGGCAGGTGGTGGACCTCGTCGACCACCAGCAGGGTGCGGTGCGCCCGCGCCTCCGCGAGATGGAGCGCCGGGGCGGCGGCGACCGCCTGATAGGTGGTGACGTAGCCGGCCAGACCCCGCGCCGGGTCGCGCTCGTTGTCGGCTGCCCGCACGCTGAGGGCGTGCCCGAAGGCCGCGCGCCAGAGCGGATCGGCGAAAGCCTCCTCGGCCTGCAACCGCAGGGAATCCCGCGGCACCACCCAGACCACGCGCTCGACGAGGCCCGCCTCGATCAGCCGGTGCGCGGCGATGACCGGCAGAAGCGACTTGCCGCCGCCCGGCGTGACCGCGGCCAGGATCTTCCGGACATGCGCCGCCTCCCCGCTCGCCATGGCCGCGACCAGGGCCATCAGCGTGCGCTGGTGCGACCGCAGGGACGGGGCGGGACGGGTCAAGGGCCGGCGAAGCAGGGCGACATCGGCACACCGTGGCCGATCCGGATTCCTTTGTGAATCCCCGGAGTCGCGGAACGTTCGCGTTTTCATCCTAGGCGGCGCTGCCCGGATCGCGTGCCGGGCGCTCGGGTGCCCAGGGCAGGAACCGCCGCGAACGCGGCGCTCCGGGCCGAAACAGCCCCGCTCTCCACGATTGCCGCACCCGGCGAGCGGATCGGTGCACCATAAGCGTTGACACCCGGCCCACCCCTCACCATAAGGGCGCCGCGGGCGATGCCCGCCTTGGGGGAATGTCCCGAGCGGCAAAGGGGGCGGACTGTAAATCCGCTGCGTAAGCTTCGTAGGTTCGAGTCCTACTTCCCCCACCAAGTTCTTCCCGACCCTGTCAGCCTTGTTTCGCCAGCGCGGCCTCGATGCGCGCGGCCGCGGCGGCGGAGAAGCCCTTCCCTTCGAGCCCCTGTCCCGCGGCCGCCTGGCCGGTAAGCGAGCGGCGCTTGCCCCCCGGCAGATGCGCCTGCCGCAGCGCGTGGCTGTCCCGGTGGCTGGCATGGGTGATCGCGATGGCCAGCGCGTCGGCCGCGTCCGCGACGCGGAACTCCGCTTTCGGCAGCAGGAAGCGCACCATCGCCTGGATCTGCGTCTTCTCGGCGTGGCCGGAGCCCGCCACGGTCTTCTTGATCAGGTTGGGGGCGTACTCGAACACCGGCAGGCCGGCGAGAGCCGGCACGAGCAGCGCCATCGCCCGCGCGTGGCCCAGCTTGAGCGTCGCCTGGGCGTCCTTGTTGACGAAGGTCTCCTCCACCGCGACCTCGTCGGGCCGCACGGCCTCGACGATGCGGCTGATCCCCTCGAACAGCTCCCGCAGACGCAGGGCCAGCGGAAGCTCCCCGTCCGAGGTCACGACCCCGCAATCGCCGTAGGTGAGCTTCGTGCCCTGCGCGGTGATCAGGCCCCAGCCGGTGCGGCGGAGTCCGGGATCGATGCCGAGAATGCGGACGAGGCTGGTCATGGGGCTCCACGGCTCGGTGAACGGCCCGAGGCTGCCGTACGTATCGTGAACACTTGGTTTCACCAAGGTTCCGGACGCGGAGGTTGTCGCCTGTGGCCGTCCCGGCACGCTGCGCTGCCGGGTCGATCTCATCCCCGGCGGCCGAGGAGGATCAGCGCCGTTCCGGCGAGGCAGACCGCGCTGCCCGCGAGGTCCCAGCGGTCGGGCCGCTGGCCCTCCGCGAGCCACAGCCACAGGACCGAGGCCGCCACGTAGACGCCGCCGTAGGCCGCGAAGGTGCGCCCCGCCGCGGGGCTGTCCACGAGGGTCAGCAGGGCTGCGAAGGCCGCCAGCGAGGCGAGACCCGGGAGCACCCACCAGGCCGACCGTCCGAGCCGGAGCCACGCCCAGAACGCGAAGCAGCCGGCGATCTCGGCGAGGGCGGCGGCCGCGTAGGCGAGGAGGATCATCGGCTCAGCTTGGCACGGCGCGCCGCGCGGGACGAGCCCGGCCGTAGGGGCGGACGGCAAACGGCATTAAGCTCCCAGCAATGATGATCCGGTCGAGTGTGGCCATGAGCACGCATGCGAGCACGCACGAGATTCAGGGCGACCGGCTGCTGTTTCCGGGGGATGCCCGCCTTCGCGACGCCGTCCTGGCCTGGATCGAGGGGCTGGCGCGGGAGCGCCGGATGTCGCCCAACACCGTCGAGGCCTACGGGCGCGACCTCCGTCAGTTCCTCCACCACCTCGCGTCCCGCCAGGGGGTGCCGACGATCCCAATGCTGGTCGGGCTCAAGGTGCGGGACATCCGCGCCTTCATGGCCGCGCGCCGGGCCGACGAGGTCTCCGGGCGCTCGCTGATGCGCATGCTGGCGGGCCTGCGCTCCTTCGCGCGCTTCCTCGAGCGCGAGGGTTTCGGCACCGTCTCGGCCCTGGGCGGCGTGCGCTCGCCCAAGGTTCCGCGGCGGCTTCCCCGGCCGCTGCCCGTCTCCGCCGCCGTGGCGCTGACCGAGACCGCGATCCGCGCCGGCGAGGAGCGGGAGCCCTGGGTCCTCGCTCGGGACGCCGCCGTGCTGGCGCTGCTCTACGGCGCGGGCCTGCGCATCTCCGAGGCGTTGGGTCTGACCCGCCGCGACGCGCCTGTGCCGGGCGTCGATCAGGTCACCGTGCTCGGCAAGGGGGGCAAGCAGCGCATGGTACCGATCCTGCCCGTCGTGGCGCAGGCGGTGGCTGACTACATCGCCGCCTGTCCGCTGCCGCTGCCGCAGGAGGGACCGCTCTTCCTCGGCACCCGGGGCGGCCCGCTCTCACCGCGCATCATCCAGTACACCGTCGCGCGCGCCCGCGGCGCCCTGGGCCTGCCCGAGAGCGCCACGCCGCACGCCCTGCGGCACTCCTTCGCCACGCATCTTCTGGCCCGCCAGGGGGAGCTGCGCGCGATCCAGGAACTTCTGGGCCACGCCTCTCTCTCCACCACGCAGCTCTACACGCAGGTCGATGCCGCCCGCCTCATGAGCGCCTACGCGGCGGCCCATCCGAGGGCCCGCCATTGACCAAGATAGCTAAGAACTTCGACTTCGAGAGCGCTGATCATCGGCTATAGGCGCGTCATCGTGTCCGTCCAGTGCAGAGCCACGCCCTTTAAGAGCTTCGTCACGATCTTCGGCCATTATGACCAACGAACGGGATCGGCTTGGGCGGGCGTCATGGATCTTGAGGATGGGAGGGCGCCGGCACGTGTTGTGATCGCGGATTGCGATCTGGGCCGACGCGCCTCCCTGAGGGAGATCGTCCTGCGATTCGATCCCCGCGCCGTGATCGACGAAGCGACCTCGGGCCAGGCGCTCTGCGACATCCTCCTCCGGCACCGTCCGACCCTGGCCTTCGTCGGGCTGCAGCTCGACGATCTCAGTGGCCCGGAGGCGGTCGCCGTGGCGCGCCGGAAGGGGGCGGAGCCCCCCTGTTTGGTGCTGGTGGCGACCCGCGTGCTGCCGCACTGGCAGGAGATCGCCACGAGCCTCGGGGCCTACGAGGTCCTGAAGACGCCCCTCGACCCGAGCCATATCGAGCCGCTGCTCCACGCGGATGCCCGCCGTCGCGCGCCAACCCGGGCCCTGCTCGCCTGCTCGACTCCGGCCGGGCGTTCCGCGATCAGCCGCGTCGTGGCGCGCAGCGGATTCGCGATCGAGCTCGACGAGACGGATGATGGCCGCCACGCCCTCAAGCAGCTGAAGCTCGCCGCCTACGACTTCGCCTTCATCGACGTGAAGCTCGGCGGCATCGACGGGCTCGAACTGGCCTGCCAAATCCAACCCCTAGGCCTCGCGACGCGGATCACCCTGCTGACCACGTCCGAGCTGGAGCCCGTCGCACAGGCAGGCCGCTACTTCGGCGTCGACGCGGTGCTGCGGATGCCGTTCTACGCCCGCGACATCGACCTCGCCCTGCACAACGCCCTGGGCCTGCGCCGGCCGTACCTGCTGAACGCCCTCACGGCCCCGCCTGCGCCGAGCGCGCTGCTGCGGATCGCCGACCTGCCCAATCCCCGGCGCAAGATCGCCTGATCCCGCTCCGGGTCTTCTCCGTAAGCGCCACACAGATTCGAGGCGCGCGGCTTGTGACGGAGCGCGACAGGTCCCTCTCCGGCACGGGAGAGGGGACCCTCGCCCCTTCGCGCTGACGGCCGAGCCTGCCGAGATGTCAAGCTTGTGTAGCCGTGGGCCTCCGCCCGTCAGACGTGGATGGCGCGCTTGTTCACGGCGAGCGCGGCTTCCTTGACGGCCTCGGTCAGCGTCGGGTGCGCGTGACAGGTGCGGGCGATGTCCTCGGACGAGGCGCCGAACTCCATCGCCACCGCGACCTCGGCGATCAGGTTGCCGGCGTCGGCGCCGACGATGTGCACCCCGAGCACCCGGTCGGTCTGGGCGTCGGCCAGCACCTTCACGAAGCCGTCCGTGGTGCCGTTGGCCTTCGCCCGGCCGTTCGCCGTGAAGGGGAACTTGCCGGCATTGTAGGCGATGCCGTCCTTCTTGAGCTCCTCTTCGGTCTTGCCGACCGAGGCGACCTCCGGGAACGTGTAGACCACGTTGGGGATCACGCCGTAATTCACGTGGCCGGACTGACCGGCCAGCATCTCGGCGATCGCCACGCCCTCGTCCTCGGCCTTGTGGGCCAGCATGGGGCCGGCGATCACGTCGCCGATGGCGTAGATGCCGGTGACGTTCGTGGCGTAGTGCGAATCCGTCAGGATCCGGCCCTTGTCGTCGCGCTGGACGCCGACCGTGTCGAGGCCCAGGCCCTCGGTGTAGGGCACCCGGCCAATCGCCACGAGAACCACGTCGGCCTGCAGGGTCTCGGCCGCGCCGCCCGCGGCCGGCTCGACCGTGACGCTCGCGCCCTTCTTGCCGACCTCGACGCCGGTCACCTTGGTGGACAGCTTGAAGGCGATGCCCTGCTTGGTCAGGATCCGCTGGAACTGCTTGCCGACCTCACCGTCCATGCCGGGCAGCACCCGGTCGAGGTACTCGACCACGGTGACCTCGGCGCCGAGCCGGCGCCAGACGGAGCCCAGCTCCAGCCCGATCACGCCGGCGCCGATGACGAGGAGCTTCCTCGGCACCCGATCGAGCTCGAGGGCGCCCGTGGAGGAGACCACGACCTTCTCGTCGATGGTCACGCCGGGCAGGCGCGTCACGTCCGAGCCGGTGGCGATGACGATGCTCTTGGTCTCGAGCATCTGGTTGCCGCCATCCTCGGCGATGACCTCGACGCGGCCGGCGCCGGCGATACGGCCGGTGCCGTGGAAGGTGTCGACCTTGTTCTTCTTGAGCAGGAACTCGACGCCCTTGGTGTTGCCCGCCACACCCTCGGCCTTGAAGGCCATCATCTTCTTCAGGTCGAGCTTCGGGGTGCCGACATCGATCCCGAGATCGGCGAAGTGCTTGTTGGCCTCCTCGAACGCCTCCGAGGCGTGGAGCAGCGCCTTCGACGGGATGCAGCCGATGTTGAGGCAGGTGCCGCCGTGCGTCGCGCGCTTCTCGACGACGGCGGTCCGCAGGCCGAGCTGCGCCGCACGGATCGCGCAGACGTAGCCGCCGGGGCCGGTGCCGATGACGACGAGATCGTAGGACATGGAGGTTCGCTTCCGCTCGGTCGTGCCGCGTGCGAGACGGGCAGGGAATGTCAGATGGGGCTTGGCCTCAGCGGCCGCCGCCGATGTCGAGGATGGCGCCCGTGGTGTAGGAGGCCTCGTCCGAGAGGAGCCACACGATCGGCGCGGCGACCTCCTCGGCGGTTCCGGCCCGGCCGATCGGGACGCCGGGTCCCAGGCGCTCCACCCGGTCGGGCTCGCCGCCGCTGGCGTGGATCTCGGTGGCGATGATGCCGGGCGCCACCGCGTTGACCCGGATGCCGTCGCCGGCGACCTCGCGGGCGAGCCCGATCGTCAGCGAGTCGATGGCGCCCTTGGAGGCGGCGTAGTCGACGAACTGGCCGGGTCCGCCGAGGCGCGCCGCCACCGAGGACAGGTTGACGATGGCGCCGCCAGCGCCGCCGCGCTTGGTCGACATGCGCCGCACCGCCTCGCGGGCGCACAGGAAGCTGCCGACCACGTTGGTGGTCATCATCCGCTGCAGCCGCTCCGCGCTCATGTCGGCGACGTCCGACTTCACGTCGACCACGCCGGCATTGTTGACGAGCGCCGTCAGGCGGCCGAGCCCGTCGGCCGCCCTGAACAGGGCGAGGACGTCGGCCTCGCTGCCGACGTCGCCCTTCACGGCGAGCGCCTGGCCGCCCTTGGCCGCGATCGCGTCCACCACGTCCTGCGCCGCGGCGGCGTCCGACACGTAGTTCAGGCAGACCGCGTAGCCGCGCTCAGCCAGGAGCAGCGCCACCGCGCGGCCGATGCCGCGGCCGCCGCCGGTGACGATGGCGACCCTGTTCTCAGCGCCCGACATGACGGCCTCAGAGGTCCAGCACGAGGCGCGCCGGATCCTCCAGCGCCTCCTTGACCCGCACCAGGAAGGTCACGGCCTCCTTACCGTCGACGATGCGATGATCGTACGACAGGGCGAGGTACATCATCGGCCGCGCCTCGATCTTGCCGGCGCGGACCACCGGGCGCTCCTCGATGCGGTGCATCCCGAGGATGCCCGATTGCGGCGCGTTGAGGATCGGCGTCGACATCAGAGAGCCGTAGATGCCGCCGTTGGTGATCGTGAAGGTCCCGCCCTGCATGTCCTCGATGGAGAGCTTGCCCTCGCGGGCCTTCTTGCCGAAGCCGGCGATCTTCTTCTCGATCCCGGCGATCGACAGGTCGTCGGCGTCGCGCACCACCGGCACGACGAGGCCCTTATCGGTGCCGACCGCGATGCCGATGTGGTAGTAGTTCTTGTAGACGAGGTCCTGGCCGTCGATCTCGGCGTTGACCGCCGGCACGTCCTTGAGGGCGCCGATCACCGCCTTGGTGAAGAAGCCCATGAAGCCGAGCTTCGTGCCGTGCTTCTTCTCGAAGATGTCCTTGTACTGGCTGCGCATCGCCATCACGGCCGACATGTCGACGTCGTTGAACGTCGTCAGCATCGCCGCCGTGTCCTGCGCGTCCTTGAGGCGGCGCGCGATGGTCTGGCGCAGCTTCGTCATGCGCACGCGCTCCTCGCGCGCGGCGTCGTCCGGCGCCGAGGGGGCGCGCGGCAGGGTCGGGCGGGCCTCCCTGGCGGGCGCGGCCGGGGCCGGGCCCTTGGCGATGGCGCCGAGCATGTCGCCCTTGGTGACGCGGCCGTCCTTTCCGGAGCCGTTCACCGACGACGGGTCGACGCCCGACTCCCGGGCGAGCTTCGCCACGGCCGGGCCGTTGTCGCCGGCGGGGCGCTGCTGGGCCGCGGGGGCGGCGGCATCGCCGTGGTTGCCGTAGCCGGCTGAGGATTCCTGGGCCGGCGCCTCGGACTTCGCGGGCGCGGCGGCCTTCGGGGCCTCGCTCCGGCTCTCGGCCTTGGTCTCGGCGGCCTCCTTCGGGGCCTCCTTCGGGGCGGCCTTCTTCGCCGTGCCGCCGCCGGCACCGGCCTCGACGATCGAGCCGAGCAGGGCGCCGGGCTCGACGGTCTCGCCGTCCTTGACCAAGATCTCGCCCAGCTCGCCGGCCGCCGGCGCGTTCACCTCCAGGGTGACCTTGTCGGTCTCGAGCTCGACGATCGGCTCGTCGGCCGCGACCGCGTCGCCGGGCTTCTTGAACCAGCGGCCGATCGTGGCCTCGCTCACGGATTCGCCGAGGGTCGGGACGAGGATGTCGGTTGCCATGCTCTTCTGCCCCGCGGGGGGCCTCCTCTGGATGTCGGGCCGCGACGTCAGCGCCGCAGGATCAGGGATGGAACGGGCGAGACGGTGTACCGGAAGCCTGCCTGCGCCATCAGGACGGGATCCGCTTCGCCGAGCGCCTCGGCCTGTGCCGCGTCGGCCGCCTCGACCAAGGCGAGGCCCCAGGTGCCGCCGGGCTCGAAGACGGGCCCGACCGCGATGGCGGCTCCCGCCTCCGCCTGCTCCATCCAGTAGCCGGAATGCGCAGAGAACAGCGCCTTCTCGGCCTCCGTCGCGTCGAACGGGAAGCTCGGGCGGGGCGGTTCCAGGCGGAGCAGGAAGTAGGCCATGGCCGGACGATCAGACCGCCAGGGCCTCGTTGAGGAAGGCCTGGAGCTGCGCCTGGTGCTTCGACATCTGACCGACCGCCGTGGAGGCGGAGGCCGGACGGCCGACGTAGCGGGCGCGCTTCACCGCGGAGCCGGCCTGGCCGAGCACCCACTCGAGGTAGGGCTCGACGAAGGACCAGGCGCCCATGTTCTTGGGCTCCTCCTGGCACCAGATCACGTCGGCGTTGCGGAAGCGGGCCATCTCGTTGGCCAGCGCCTTCAGGGGGAACGGGTAGAGCTGCTCGACGCGCATCAGGTAGATGTCGTTGAGGCCGCGCTTCTCCCGCTCCTCCAGCAGGTCGTAGTAGACCTTGCCCGAGCAGAGCACGACGCGGCGGATCTTGTCGTCGCGCACCAGCTTGTTCTGCGCGCCCTCCTCCTCGGCGTCGTCCCACAGGACGCGGTGGAAGGTCGAGCCCTCGGCCAGCGCGTCGAGGTTGGAGACCGCCCGCTTGTGGCGCAGCAGCGACTTCGGCGTCATCAGCACCAGCGGCTTGCGGAAGTCGCGCTTCAGCTGCCGGCGCAGGATGTGGAAGTAGTTCGCCGGCGTCGTGACGTTGGCGACCTGCATGTTGTCCTCGGCGCAGGCCTGGAGGTAGCGCTCCAGGCGGGCGGAGGAGTGCTCGGGCCCCTGCCCCTCGTAGCCGTGCGGCAGCAGCAGCACGAGGCCGGACATGCGCAGCCACTTGCGCTCGCCGGACGCGATGAACTGGTCGATCACCACCTGGGCGCCGTTGGCGAAGTCGCCGAACTGGGCCTCCCACAGGACCAGGGCGTTGGGCTCGGCCAGGGAGTAGCCGTACTCGAAGCCGAGCACCGCCTCCTCGGAGAGCATCGAGTTGATGATCTCGATCGAGGCCTGCCCCTCGCGGATGGCGTTGAGCGGCGTGAAGCGCTGCTCGTTCTCCTGATCGATCACCACCGCGTGGCGCTGCGAGAAGGTGCCGCGCTCGACGTCCTGGCCCGAGAGGCGGACCCGGTTGCCGTCGAGGAGCGTCGCCCCGAAGGCCAGGGCCTCGGCGGTCGCCCAGTCGACGCCCGCGCCCGTCTCCACCGCCTTGGCGCGGTTGTCCATGAAGCGCTGGATCGTGCGGTGCAGGTGGAAGCCCGGCGGCACCTGGGTGATCTTGCGGGCGATCTCCTGCAGGGTCTCGGCCGGCACGGCGGTGCGGCCGCGGCGCGGATCGTCCACGTCCTCGTGCACGGCCTTCACGCCGGACCAGCGGCCGTCGAGCCAGTCGGCCTTGTTCGCCTTGTAGTTGTTGGCGACGTCGAGCTCGCTGTCGAGCATCCCGCGGAACTCGGCCTTGCGGGCGTCGAGGGCCTCCTGGGTGACGGAGCCGTTCTCGACGAGCTTGCGGCCGTAATTCTCCAGCACCGACGGGTGCTTGCGGATCCGCTGGTACATCTTCGGCTGGGTGAAGGCCGGCTCGTCGCCCTCGTTGTGGCCGAAGCGGCGGTAGCAGAGCATGTCGATCACGACCGGCTTGCCGAACTTCTGCCGGTACTCGACCGCGACCTTCGCCGCGAAGGTGACGGCCTCGGGGTCGTCGCCGTTGCAGTGGAAGATCGGCGCCTCGACCATCTTGGCGACGTCGGACGGGTACGGTGACGAGCGCGAGAAGCGCGGATCGGTGGTGAAGCCGATCTGGTTGTTGATGATGAAATGCACCGAGCCGCCGGTGCGGTGGCCCTTCAGGCCCGACAGGCCGAAGCACTCCGCCACCACGCCCTGGCCCGCGAAGGCGGCGTCGCCGTGGATCAGGAGCGGCAGCACCGTGCGGCGCTCGATGTTGGGCTTGGCCCACTGGTCCTGCTTGGCGCGGACCTTACCGAGCACCACCGGGTCGACGATCTCCAGGTGCGACGGGTTGGCGGTGAGCGACAGGTGGACGTTGTTGCCGTCGAAGGCGCGGTCCGAGGACGCGCCCAGGTGGTACTTCACGTCGCCCGAGCCCTCGACCTCGGCCGGCGAGGCCGAGCCGCCCTTGAACTCGTGGAACACTGCCCGGAAGGGCTTGGCCATGACGTTGGTGAGCACGTTGAGCCGGCCGCGATGGGCCATGCCGAGCACGATCTCGCGCACGCCGAGCGCGCCGCCGCGCTTGATGATCTGCTCCAGCGCCGGGATCATCGCCTCGCTGCCGTCGAGGCCGAAGCGCTTGGTGCCGGTGTACTTGAGGTCCAGGAACTTCTCGAAGCCCTCGGCCTCGATCAGCTTGTTGAGGATCGCGCGACGGCCCTCGGGGGTGAAGGAGATCTCCTTGTCCTTGCCCTCGATGCGCTCCTGGATCCACGCCTTCTCGGCGGGATCGGAGATGTGCATGAACTCGACGCCGAGGGTCTGGCAGTAGGTCCGCTCCAGGATGTCGACGATCTCGCGGATCGTGCCGAACTGGAGGCCCAGCACGTTGTCGAGGAAGATCGGGCGGTCCCAATCGGATTCCTCGGTGAAGCCGTAATGCTGCGGGTGCAGCTCCTCGTGGTCGCCGCGGGGCGCGAGGCCCAGCGGGTCGAGCTTGGCGTGCAGGTGACCGCGCATGCGGTAGGAGCGGATCAGCATGATCGCCCGCACCGAATCCTTCGTCGCCTGCTCCACCGAGACGCCGGTGGTGGCTGTGACGCTGTCCTGCGGCTTGCCGGGCTTCGCCTCCTTGGCGTCGCGGGCGACGATCCGGTCGCCGACCGCCTTCTCCAGGGCGCCCCAGTTGCCGTCGAGGGCCGAGACCAGCTCGCCGTTGAGCGGCACCGGCCAGTTGGGCCGCTCCCAGGAGGCGCCGGCGGCGTTCTTCTCGACGAGGGTCTCGTCCTCGCCGAGCCCCTTGAAGAAGGTCTGCCACTCCGGATCCACCGAGGACGGATTGCGGGCGTAGGCCGCCTGCAATTCCTCGATGTAGGCGGCGTTGGCGCCGTAGAGGAACGAGGTTTCGAGGAGCGCTTCGTTCACGTCCTGGCGTGCCATGGTGCGTCCATCCTGTCGCGCGGGCAGGCTGCCCTGCCCTCCGGGCTTTCCGTCAGCGCGGCGGATCACCCTCAAACCGAAACGGGGCGGGTGACCGCCCCGCCGTCATCAATCGTCACGCCCGATATGGGCGTTGCGGCCCTGCGATGGCCGCAACGCTGGCGCGCGGGCTTCAGCCCTTCAGGACCTCGACCAGGGTCGAGCCCAGCCGGGCCGGCGACGGCGACACGCGGATGCCCGCGGCCTCCATGGCGGCGATCTTGTCCTCGGCGCCGCCCTTGCCGCCCGAGATGATCGCGCCCGCATGGCCCATACGGCGGCCGGGAGGCGCCGTGCGACCGGCGATGAAGCCGACCATCGGCTTCTTGCGCCCGCGCTTGGCCTCGTCCTTGAGGAACTGGGCCGCCTCCTCCTCGGCCGAGCCGCCGATCTCGCCGATCATCACGATCGACTCGGTCTTCGGGTCGGCGAGGAACAGCTCCAGCACGTCGATGAACTCGGTGCCCTTCACCGGGTCGCCGCCGATGCCCACCGCCGTCGTCTGGCCGAGGCCGGCATTGGAGGTCTGGAACACCGCCTCGTAGGTCAGCGTGCCCGAGCGGGACACGATGCCGACCGAGCCCGGCCGGAAGATGTTGGCCGGCATGATGCCGATCTTCGATTCGCCGGCCGTGACGATGCCGGGGCAGTTCGGCCCGACGAGGCGCGACTTCGAGCCCGTCAGCGCCCGCTTCACCCGCACCATGTCGAGCACCGGGATGCCCTCCGTGATGCAGACGATCAGCGGCACCTCGGCGGCGATCGCCTCACAGATCGCGTCGGCGGCGCCGGGCGGCGGCACGTAGACCACCGAGGCCTCGGCGCCCGTGGCCTCGCGCGCCTCGGCGACGGTGTCGAAGACCGGCAGGCCGAGATGGCTGGAGCCGCCCTTACCGGGGCTCGTGCCGCCGACCATCTTGGTGCCGTAGGCGATGGCCTGCTCGGAGTGGAAGGTCCCGTTCTTGCCGGTGAAGCCCTGGCAGATGACCTTGGTGTTGGCGTCGATCATCACCGACATGATCAGGCTCCCTTCACGGCGGCGACGATCTTCTGGGCGGCGTCGTCGAGGTCGTCCGCCGGGATCACGTTGAGGCCCGAGTTGCGGATGATGGCCTTGCCCTGCTCGACGTTGGTGCCCTCGAGGCGCACCACCAGCGGCACCTGCAGGCCCACCGCCTTCACGGCCGCGATCACGCCGTTGGCGATCACGTCGCACTTCATGATCCCGCCGAAGATGTTGACGAGGATGCCCTTCACGTTCGGGTCGGCGGTGATGATCTTGAACGCCGCCGTGACCTTCTCCTCCGAGGCGCCGCCGCCGACATCGAGGAAGTTCGCCGGCTCCTCGCCGTAGAGCTTGATGATATCAAGGGTCGCCATGGCGAGGCCGGCGCCGTTGACCATGCAGCCGATCGTGCCGTCCAGCGCGATGTAGGCGAGGTCGTACTTCGACGCCTCGATCTCCTTGGCGTCCTCCTCGGTCTCGTCGCGGAGCGCGACGATGTCCGGGTGCCGGTAGAGGGCGTTCGAATCGAAGGCCATCTTGGCGTCGAGGCACTTGAGGTGCCCGTCCGCGGTGAGCACCAGCGGGTTGATCTCGAGGAGGCTCATGTCCTTGGACACGAAGGCCGCGTAGAGCTTCTCGGTCAGCGCGGCCGCTTCCTTGGCCTGGGCACCGGAGAGGCCCAGCGCCTTGGCGACGGCGCGGCCGTGATGGGGCATGACGCCGGTGGCCGGATCGACCGCGATGGTGTGGATCTTCTCGGGCGTGTCGTGGGCGACCGCCTCGATGTCCATGCCGCCCTCGGTGGAGACCACGAAGGCGACGCCGCCCGTGGCGCGGTCGACCAGCATCGAGAGATAGAATTCCTCGGCGATCTGGGCGCCTTCCTCGATGTATAGGCGGTTGACCTGCTTGCCGGCCGGGCCGGTCTGGATCGTCACCAGCGTCTCGCCGAGCATCTCGCCGGCATACTGCTTCACCTCGTCGATCGACTTGGTGACGCGCACGCCGCCCTTGGCGCCCTCGGGCGCGCCCTTGAAGGTGCCCTTGCCGCGGCCGCCCGCGTGGATCTGGCTCTTGACGACCCAGACGGGGCCGCCGAGCTCCTTGGCGGCGGCTTCAGCCTCCGACGGATTGAAGATGGCCACGCCGCGGGAGACGGGCAGGCCGAACTCCTTCAGCACGGCCTTGGCCTGATATTCGTGGATATTCATCGGAGCCTCGTAGGGAGGAGCGAATAGGTGGCAGCGGGCGGCGCGTAGAGAAATCGAGCGATTGGGATTCGAATCTCCGAACGCTACGCGCTGCCCGGTCTCCGCTTACCGGTCAGGCGAGGTTGCTGTCGACGCCCTTGCAGGCCTCGATCAGGCCGGTCACCGAGGCGACCGACTTGTCGAACATGGCCTTCTCGGCTGCGTCGAAGGTCACCTCGAGCACGCGCTCGACGCCGTTCGCGCCGATCACGATCGGCACGCCGATGAACATGCCCTTCACGCCGTACTCGCCGTCGAGGTAGGCGGCGCAGGGCAGGACCCGCTTCTTGTCACGCAGGTAGCTCTCGGCCATGGCGATGGCGGAGGCGGCGGGGGCGTAGAAGGCGGAGCCGGTCTTGAGCAGGTTGACGATCTCGCCGCCGCCCTTGCGGGTGCGATCGACCATGGCGTCGAGCTTCTCCTGGGTGGTCCAGCCGAGCTTGACGAGGTCGGTCAGCGGCACGCCGGCCACCGTGGAGTAGCGGGTCAGCGGGACCATGTCGTCGCCGTGGCCGCCGAGCACGAAGGCCGTGACGTCCTCCACCGAGACCTTGAACTCCTCCGCGAGGAAGTGGCGGAAGCGGGCCGAGTCGAGCACGCCGGCCATGCCGACGATCTTGTTGGTGGGGAGCCCCGAGAACTTCTGCAGCGCCCAGACCATCGCGTCGAGCGGGTTGGTGATGCAGATCACGAAGGCGTCCGGCGCGTGGGTCTTGATGCCCTCGCCCACCGCCTGCATGACCTTCAGGTTGATGCCGATCAGGTCGTCGCGGCTCATGCCGGGCTTGCGCGGCACGCCGGCGGTGACGATCACCACGTCGGCACCCTTGATCGCCGCGTAGTCGCTGGCGCCCGCGTAGGTCGCGTCGAAGCCCTCGACCGGGGCGGCCTCGGCGATGTCGAGGGCCTTGCCCTGCGGCACGCCGTCGACGATGTCGAACAGGACCACGTCCCCGAGATCCTTGAGGCCCGCGAGAAGTGCCAGGGTGCCGCCGATCTGGCCTGCACCGATGAGGGCGATCTTGTTGCGAGCCATGTCGGATTCGTCTCCGCTGCGTGTCGACTTCAAGGGTCTTCCGCGGGGACCGGGACTCCTCGCCCACGCGGGTTCGAGGCCGGATTCGCCGCTCTGGAAATCTGCGCGGCTGTGTGGCCGAAAAGCACCGCCGCTTCAACCCGACGCGCGGCCCGCAGGGCCCCCCTCTTCCGGGTGGGGTGGCCAGGGGGGCACGGGACGTCGCCGGAGAAACGCCTGCGTCGCGAAGGTTTTAGGTGCAGTGCACGCGCCGCCGCCGAACCCGCGAATGTCCGATGACAGATCCGAAAAGCTGTCATTTCGGGTTCGCGGCGCGCCTCCCACATCGTGCCGGCCGGGGACGCAAAAGGCCCGGACACGGGGTCCGGGCCTGGGAAGATGTCGCGCTGCTGCGGCCGACTTCAGAGGATGCCGGAGCGCAGAACCCGCTGAATCGCGTGGATGACGGCCCCGAAGCGGGCCTCGATCAGGTCGCGCGGCACTTCGGCATCGTGCTGGATCGCCAGGGGATGCGTGAAGCGGTAGCTCGCGTCGAAGATGTAGGCGATCGCCCGCTCCCGATCCCGGGCCGAGAAGATCCCGGAAGTGATCCCTTCCTCGACCACGCGCTCGACGAGGCTGCGCAGGCGAACGCGATGCCGCCGGGCAATCGGCCGGGCCGACACGGTGGCGTCGAGATGGACCGCGAACAGGTTCGGCTCGTCGAACAGGGCGTCCCGCTGGACCGTCGCGAGGGCGGTCAGGAGGCGCTCGATCTTATCGTCGGCGGGATCGGGCGCGTCGGCGATGCCGGCGAGCCGGGCTTCGACCTCGCGCAACCAGCGGCCCGCCACCGCGTCGAGGAGCGCGTCCTTCGACGGGAAGTAGCGATACACGTTGGCATGCGTCATGCCGGCCTCGGCGGCGACGGCCACGACGGTCACCCGCTTGGGCCCGAGCCGCGAGAGATGCTCGGTGGCGATCCCGAGCAGCCGCACGTCTGCCGCGACCGGGGCCCGCGGGCGCGCGGGACTGGCCGCGTCACCGTTCTCGCGGAGTGCGCCGGATTCGGCGTCGGCGACGGAGATCTTGGCCTTGGCGCTGAGCGCCTCCTCCTTGGACCCGTCGGACTCTGGCTTGAGAAAAGGAAGCGGAAGGCGGGAAGTGGACAGGTGGTAGGGCGAGACGGACCCCCATCATACCGGCTGAAGCGTCCCGGCGCTTCGCGTTGACGTTACGGCTTCCCCCCGGGAGCCCGGTTACCTGAGCGGATTATGACCGCTTAAACACCCCTATGTGTCAGTTTGGCTTGAGAAGGCAACAAATTTTTCTCGTTATCACCTGCGTCAGAAGCGGTTCTTCCACGCCCGTAAGGCGACGAACACCGACTCGGGATCGCTTTCCGGCGGTAGGTTGACGGACTTCGCGAGGGCGGGCTGCCCGCTGCGCAAGAACGGGTTGGTCGCGCGCTCCGCCGCCATGGTCGAGGGGACGAGGAAGCGGCCCTCCGCCTGGGCACGCTCGGCCTCGGCCAAGCGGGCCTTCAGGTCCGCATTGTCCGGATCGGCCGCCAGGGCGAAACGCGCGTTGGAGAGTACGTAGTCGTGCCCGCTGAAGACCTGCGTCGCGTCCGGCAGGTCGTCGAAGCGCCGCAACGAGCGGTAGAGGGTCTCGGGCGGGCTCTCCATCACCCGCCCGCAGCCCAGGGTGAACAGGGTGTCGCCGGCGCAGACGAGGCCGGCCTGCGCGAACCAGTAGGTCACGTGGTCGGCACAGTGGCCCGGCGTCTCCCAGACCTGCGCCTCGAGGCGGCCGACCGCGACCGTGTCGCCCTCCCGGACCGTCGCGTCGACCTGCGGGACCGCGTCGCCGGCCCTCGCGGGGGCGACCACCCGGGCGCCGGTCGCCCGCTTCACCTCCGGAATGCCCTCGACGTGGTCGCCGTGCCGGTGCGTCACGAGGATGTCGGTGAGCCGCCAGCCCGTCTCGTCGAGGGCCCTGAGGACCGGCCCGGCTTCCGGCACGTCGATCGCCGCGCAGGCGCCGGTCTGCGGATCGCGGATCAGCACGCCGATATTGTCGCTGCGGCAGAGGAAGGTGCGAATCTCGGTCTCGGCGGCCATCGGACGGGGTCTCCCAGGAACGCGGACGGGCACAAGGCGGCGCGAAATCTGTTGCCGTGAACAGGTGATGGCCCGGCCGGGTTCCTCCGGCGCTTGCCGCGCGGCGCGCGGCTCACCATTGGTTACGTCGACCGTTCCGTCCGCGATCTCCTGTTCTCCCATGCGTCTCGACGTCAACGGCTTGCGGGCCTTCTACGCCAGCCCTCTGGGCCGCACGACGCACCGCGTGGTCGGCCGCGCGCTCCACGACTTCCTTGGCTCGGTCTCGGGGCTGCGCGTTCTCGGGATCGGCTACGCGACGCCGTATCTCGGGCCGGTCCACTGCATCGCCGAGCGCACCCTCGCCTTCATGCCGGCCACGCAGGGCGTGGTGAACTGGCCGGGCACCGGGCGCTCCTGCGCGGCGCTCGCCGATCCCACCATGATGCCGCTGCCGGAGGCCGCCATCGACCGGGTCATCCTGGTCCACGCCCTCGAATCGGTGGAGAGCCCGACGGAGCTGCTGCAGGAGGTCTGGCGGACGCTCACGCCGGGCGGCCGCATGATCCTCGTGGTGCCGAACCGCCGGGGCGTCTGGGCGCGCCGCGAGGCGACGCCGTTCGGCCACGGCCAGCCCTACAGCCGCTCGCAGCTCGGGCGGCTCATGCGCGACACGCTGTTCTCGCCGGTGAGCTGGGCCGAGACGCTGTACATGCCGCCGGCCCGCTCGCGCCTGATGCTGCGCACCGGACCCGCCTGGGAGTGGCTCGGCACCGGCCTGTCCCTGCCCTTCGCGGGCCTGCACGTGGTCCACGCGACGAAGCAGCTCTACCGGCCGGTGGCCGTCCAGCAGGTGCGGCGCGCCCGCCGCCTCGCGCCGGCCCGGGTCCTGGTGCCGGCCCCCTCCCCGGGCTGACCCCGATGAGCCTCGATTTCACGACCCAGCAGTTCCTGCTCGCCCTGTCGGCCCTGTTCTCGATCGTGAACCCGGTCGGGGGCGCCTTCATCTTCGCGCAGGTGGCGGGCGCCTTCAGCCACGCCGAGCGCGTGCTGCTGTCGCGCCGGATCGGCGTCTACGCCGCCCTGGTGATGCTCGGCGCCCTCTGGGCCGGCACGCCGATCCTGAACTTCTTCGGCGTCACCCTGGGCGCGCTGCGCATCGCCGGCGGCCTCGTGGTCATGTCGTCGGCCTGGACCCAGCTGAACCGGCCGGAGGCCCGCGAGGCGCGCAAGCAGGCCGAGGCCTCGGGCTCGGCGGCCCGCGGGGCGGTCCCAGCGGAGCCGCCGGGCGATCCGGCGCCCGGCCCCCTCGCCGACATCGCCTTTTTCCCCCTGACGCTCCCGTTCACCACGGGTCCGGGGACGATCGCTGTCGCCATCACCCTGGGGGCCAACCGGCCGGAAGCCTACGCGGAGCGATTCGGCTTCTACGTCGGCGTCACGCTGGCGGCCCTCGTGGTCGCCGCCACGGTCGCGGTTCTCTACGCCTCCGCCGACCGGGTGGTGGCGTTCATCGGCCCCGCCCGCGCCCGGGTGATGGGCCGCCTCTTCGCCTTCCTGCTCCTGTGCGTCGGCACGCAGATCCTGGTGAACGGCCTCATCGACGTGTTCGCGCCCATCGCCGCGGCCCGGTGAGGTCCGGGTAACCGCCGGACACGGCCGGGCGACCCCCGCGTGCCAGGGTAAGTCTGCGGGTTCCGGCACCGTCCCGCGGAGGCCCGCACGCGGCCGTTATGCGCGGAAGGCTGCGGGCCGCCCCGGATCCGAATCGCCGCGACTCTCGGGCCGCCGGGCGGATCAAGCCGCCTGGCAACGGCGCTGAGCGCGGGTCAGATGTTCAGCTGGCCGAATCGCCCGAATTGCCTGTTATTATTGTTTATATCCATATTATATCGCATTCGTGCGCCGTTACTGCCTTACAAGTGAAGTATAATTGGGAATATATGTTTGTTAATGATCTCGGTCTAGAGAGATTATTGGGACTTAAACCAGTCGAATGAGGCTTGCGTCCGGCTTGGCGCCGCGCAAGATCTTATCGGCACTCGGCCGCAGCGAGGAAAGCTTCTGGGCCAAACCGCCGGCGAAGCAGATCCAGCAACGGAGTGCAGATCGTGGCGACGGACGTCATTGCGAGATCCCATCGTCGGCCGTCCCCGTCCGGACCCCGATCGGATGGCGGCCGCATGGGTACGAAGCTGGCGGCAGCGGATCGGCGAGCGCGCGACGGCGGCCGCGTTGCTGCCGGCCCGCGCAAGAGCGGGGCCCTCTCGTGAGGAGGCCCGGGAGCCCTGAGCGCGACCGCTCCGTCGGGTCGCGCGTCCCGCCCTCACGGATCGCGCGTCCAGATCCGACCCCGTGAGCCCTCGAAATCCCGCAGGCCGGTGCCGCACGACGCGCGCGTGCGCGGCACCGGCCTGCAGGCATCAGCAAGGAGACACCGCATGACCACACGACGCAGATCAAGGTTCCGGCCTGGTACAGCCCGGACGAGCTTCAGGACATCCAGCGCGACGTGCTGGGCGCCGCCGCGAAGATTCTCGTTCTCTGCCTCGGCGGCAAGGGGGGTGTCGGCAAGACGACCATCGCCCTCCAGGTGGCCGATCTCTGCGCGGAGGTCGGTCCGGTGCTGGCGATCGACACCGACCCGGCCAACCGGCACTTCCACACGGCGCTCATGCAGGAGACCACCCCCGGCAGCGACAACTTCGTCCCGCGCCGTCCCGGCATCACCGCCGTCCGGCAGCGCCTGCGCGCCGAGGACAGCACGGGCCGCGTCGACCCGACTCTGTGCCAGGACCTGATCGAGCGGGTGACCGAGGCGGCCGAGCGCTTCGTCGTGGTCGATTTCCCGGCCGGCGACACCGAGACGACTCGCCGCTGCACCGAGATCATCGTGGAGAGCTGCCGCGAGGCGAATATCCGCCTCGCCGTGGTCGTGGCGGCCGGCGCGGTCGATCCCACCGCCCTGGAGGTTCTGAGAGAACTTCGGCCGATGCTGATCGAGTGCGATCGCGCGATCCTGGCGAAGAACACCGCCCAGGCCACCAACTTCGACTACCTCGAATCGTCCGATCTCGTGCGATCCCTGCGGAAGCAGTCGAATTTTCGCGTCCTCGAGATCGAGCGCATCGGCGAGCGGCTGATCGAGGCCCTGCGGGTCCGGAACATGACCTGGCAGGTCCTGGCGAGCAGCGCGCCGATGCGCCTGCGAGTCGAGGGCCGCCGCCTGCGGCGCAACTTCCACACGGCGTGGCGGGATGCGCTCCGGCCGTGACCAATCTCGAGCGGTTCTACCGGTCGGTCCACGGCCGCGATCTCCAGCCCTGGGAGCGTCAGCTCGCCGTGCGGATCGCGGCCGCCCTGAACACCACGACGGACGACGACTTCGTCGTCCACCTGCTGCTGGTGTACATGTCCACCAACGCCATCACCAACATGTACAACGAGCTGGTGGCGGCGCGGAACAGTCTCGCCGAACACAATCGGGATCTCATCCAGGCGCTCACGGCCGATCTGCGCCGCAACAGGCTGATCGCCTACGTGCTGCTCGGTGTGGCAGCCCTCGGCGTGCTCGTGAGCGCCGGCATCCTCGGCACCGTCCTCAACCTCTCTCAAGGCTCCGCGACCAGCGCGACGCGCCTCGCCGCGGCGCTGGAGGCCTGCGAGTCGCGCGGCCCGGCCGGCGCCCAGCGCGGGCTCGGCATCGGTCGCTGATTCACAGGAACGCGCCACCGTATCCCGCGCATCGCGCCGGCAAGCGCGGCGACGGCACTCACTCGAGCCGGACGGACACGCTGTCGCTGGCGCCGGTCGCGTCCAGGACCGAGATCCGGGCGAAGCCGGCGCCGCCCGGGGCCCACTCGGCCCGGCGCCGCGGCGACTGGACGACCGGCTGACCGTCGACCAGCCAGGTGAGCGGCGGCACGCCGCCCAGGGCCTTGAGGGCGAGGCCCGGGCTGCCCTCCGCGGCGCCGTGCCCGTCCGCCGCGAGGCCGAGATCGATCCGCGCCCCGTCCGGCGGGTAGGCGATCCGCAGGGCCGGGCCCGCGGCCTCGGCCGCCTCGCGGCGCAGGTGCCGCAGCGGCGGCGGCAGGCTCCCCGTCCCGACGACCAGCGCGTCCCGCGGCTGGGGGACCGGCTCGGGCTCGATCCCGAGGCGCGCGAAGGCGTCGAACAGGATCGGCGCCGCGACCGTGCGGCCCACGAGTCCCGGCACCGCGGCGCCGTCCGGCCGCCCGGCCCAGACGACGATCGTCGCGTGACGGTCGAAGCCGGCCGCCCAGGCGTCGCGGTACCCGTAGGAGGTGCCGGTCTTGTAGGCGATGCGATTCGGCAGGGCGTTGTCCGGCGGCGGCGTCCCGCGCAGGATGTCGGCGACGTACCAGGCCGCCACGGGCTCCGCGACGCGGTGCCGGGATTCGGCCACGACCCCGTCGGCGCGACGCAGCAGTTCCGGAACGGCACCGCCGCGGGCCAGTCCGGCGTAGAGACGGGCGAGATCGGTAACCGTGATGCCGAGGCCGCCGAGCGCGACCGGCAGCCCCGGGGCCGCCTCCCGCGGGAGCTGGATCCCGGCCCCGGCGGCGCGCAGCCGTGCGATGAACCGCGCGGGGCCCACCGCATCCATCAGTTCGACCGCCGGCACGTTGAGCGAGAGCTGCAGGGCCCGTCGGGCCGTGACCGTGCCCTGGAAGGTCAGGTCGAAATTCTCAGGCGCGTAGCTCGCCGAGAAGCGCGCCGGACGATCCTCCAGCAGGGTCTCGGGATGCGCCAGACCGTCCGCGAAGGCCATCGCGTAGACGAAGGGCTTCAGCGCGGAGCCGGGGGAGCGCACCGCCAGGGTCATGTCGATGGCGCCGCGCCGGGACGGGTCCAGGTAGCCGGCGCTGCCGACCTGGGCGAGGACCCGCCCGTCGCGGTTGTCGAGGACGAGGATCGCGGCCGAGAGGTCCGGACCGGCGGCGGCGGCGCGCTCGGCCGCCAGAGCTTCCAGCCGCTCCTGCAGGCGCCCGTCGATCGCGAGGCGGATCGTGGAGGCCCCGGGATCGGCCGCCACCGCCTCCTCGGCGGCGTGCGCCGCGAGCATCGGGAACGGCTTGCGCGCGGTCGGCACCGGTTCGGCCCGGGCGGCTTCGGCCTCTGCCGGAGTGAGGATGCCCCGCGCGACGGCCACCGCGAGGACCCGGTCGCGGGCGGCGCGGGCGCGCTCGGGGAACCGGTCCGGGCGGCGCGTCTCGGGCGATTGCGGCAGGGCGACGAGCAGGGCCGCCTGCGCGGCGGTCAGCCGGACGGGCTCGCGCCCGAAATACGCGACGCTCGCCGCCCGCACGCCCTCGAGCGGGCCGCCGTAGGGGGCCAGCGCCAGGTAGAGATCGAGCAGCCCGGACTTCCCGAGGCGCCGCTCCAGCGCGACCGCCCGCACCATCTGGCGGAGCTTGGCCTCGACCGAACGCGCGCGCCGCGGCTCGACGAGGCGCGCCACCTGCATCGACAGGGTGGAGGCGCCGGACACGATGCGGCCGCGGGTCAGCCACTGGAGGGCGGCGCGCAGCACGGCGGCCGGGTCGATGCCGGGATGGTCGGCGAAGCGGCGATCCTCGTAGGCGAGCAGCATCGCCCGGTAGCGCGGATCGACCGCCTCCGCGGTGACCGGCAGGCGCCAGCGCCCGTCCGCGGTCGCGAAGGGCCGCAGCAATGTGCCGGACCGGTCCAGCACCACCGTGGAGCGCGATTCGGCACCGGCGAGGTCGAGGGGGGGCAGCGCGGCGGCGTAGCGCCAGAGCGCACCGGCAGCGACTCCCATGAGGCCCAGCAGGAAACCCAGCCCGAGCGCCGCGGCTCCGAGCGCCCGTCGCAGGCCCCCGGACCGCCCCCGCGAAGTCGCGGGTCCGCGCGTATCCGACCCGTCGTGCGGCACGCGTCCTCCCGGTCTCGGCTCCGACGGCGCAGGATTCCGTGTTCCCGCGCCGCCGGCAAGCCCCCGGAAGCAATCGGTGTCTCGGGTCGGCGGCTCGGCCGCGGCCGGCCTCTAGGCCGTGCCGACGTCCCTCAGATCCTCGAAGGCGGCGCGCTCCGGACGGTTCACCCGGATCGGGAAGGGCACGACGTTGGAGGGCGTCGGGACGGCGGAGGTCTCAGGGGTCTGCGCCGCGGCGCGCGCCTTTCCGGGCTTCGCCCAGCGCTCGATCCGCTTGAAGTAGGTCCGCCTCGCCAGCCAAGCCGGAACTCGCCCGCTCTTCTGCATGATCTGTCCCTCGCCGTTGCGCCCGAGTCCCCCTCCAGACCCGCGCCCGGAACGCGTCAAGCGTTTCGAATCACGGCTGTATTCGCGATACGATCGCATCCCGGGAAGTCCCGCATCCCCCGTTTGGGTGACGCGGGGCGCGGGGTCATGACCGTCAGGCCGCCGCGTTCTCCTTCGCCCGGTCCAGCGCGAGCTTGGTGACGGCCACTTGGTCGACCTTGCCGGTGCCGAGCATCGGGATCGCGTCCAGCGCCACCACCTCGGCGGGGATCGCGACGTCGGAGGCGCCGCGGCCCTTGGCGAAGCCCTGGTAGGCGGCCCGGGTCGCGCCCTTCTCCTGCGTGAACAGGATCAGCCGCTCGCCCTTGCGCGGGTCCGGCACCGCCGCCACCGCGCTCGGGCGGTCGGGCCAGAGTTCGGCGGCCAGCGCCTCGATGCCGGCGAGCGACACCATCTCGCCCGCGATCTTCGCGAAGCGCTTGGCCCGGCCCTTGATGGTGACGAAGCCCATCGCGTCGATCGCCACGATGTCACCGGTGTCGTGCCAGCCTCCCGGCGGCGGCTCCAGAACCCCGGGCTTCTCGGCGCGCAGATAGCCTAGCATGATGTTCGGCCCGCGCAGGGACAGGCGGCCGCCCTCGTCGATCCCCGGAACCGGATCGAGACGGGTGTCGATGCCCGGCAGGATCCGCCCGACGGTGCCGAACCGGTTGAACATCGGCGTGTTGAGGGCGACGACCGGCCCGCACTCGGTGACGCCGTAGCCCTCGAGGATGCGCAGCCCGAACTTCTCCGCCCATGTCTTCCGGGTGGTCTCCTTCACAGCCTCGGCGCCGGCCACGACGTAGCGCAGCGAGCGCAGGTCGTAGGAATGGGCCGACCGGGCGTAGCCCGTCAGGAACGTGTCGGTCCCGAACAGGACGGTGCTGTTCGATCCGTAGATCAGCTCCGGCACGATCCGGTAGTGCAGCGGCGACGGGTAGAGGTAGACCGGCACCCCCGAGACCAGGGGCAGGACCAGCCCGGCCGTCAGGCCGAAGGCGTGGAACACCGGCAGCACGTTGAACACCTTGTCCATCGGTCCGAAGTCGATCCGGGCCGCCACCTGCGCCACGTTGGCGAGCATGCAGCGGTTGGCGAGCACCACACCCTTGGGGGTGCCCTCGCTACCGGACGTGAACAGCACCGCGCCTGGATCCTCCCCGGAGCGTGCCACCAGAGGGCGGCGCGGTGCGAGGAAACCCTGGATCTTGTCCCCTGTCGTGATCCCGGCCCGCACGTCCTCCAGGTAGATCAGCTCGACCGAGCCGCGGATCGCCTCCACGAGCGGCCCCAGCCGCCCCTTCTCGATGAAGGCCCGCGAGGTCAGGATCTTGCTGACCTCCGCCGCCCGGCAGGCCGAGAGCACGTTGGCGGGGCCCGCGGAAAAATTGATCATCGCCGGCACCCGGCCGGCGGAGGCGAGGGCGAACAGCGTCACCGCGGCGCCGTTGGCGTTCGGCAGCATGACGCCGATCCGACCGCCCACCGGCGCCAGCGGCATGAGCTTGCGGCCGAGGATGTTGGCGCCCATCACGAGCCGGCTGTAGCTGAGGCGGCCGCCGACCGGATCTTCCAGGGCGTTGCGGCCCCAGCCGTGGCGCTCGCCCGCCTCGATCAGCGCCGCCATCAGGCCGCGGTCGATGTCGGCGGTGCGGAACACGAGGTCCGACATGATCCCGTAGAGAGCCGCGCCCGCCGCCTGCCGCCGCGCCTTGCCCTTGAGCGCGGGATCCACCGTGAGGCGCACCGGCGGCATCACCGTCACGGTCACCTTGGGCCACCAGCGCCGGCGCACCTGCCCGCGCGACAGCCGCGAGAAGGCGGTGCGCTCCAGGCCGTCGAGCTTCACCGGCACGACCATCGCGCCGGACTTGTCGGCGATCAGCCCGGCGCCGTCATAGACCTTCATCAGGCTGCCGGTGACCGTGAGCCGGCCCTCGGGGAAGATGATCAGGGTCTCGCCGCCCTTGACCGCGTTGATCAGCGTCCGGGTGGCGAGCGGCCGGGTCGGGTCGAGAGGCATCGCCTTGGTGACGCGCAGGAACGGCCGGACCCACCAGCGCTGGGCGATCCCGCTGTCGATGGCGAAGACCGGCTCCTGATCGAGGAGCGACAGGGCGAGCGGCGCGTCGAGGAACGAGACGTGGTTGAGCGCCACGATGGCGTTCGGCCCGGCCGCCGCGAGATTGTCGAAGCCGCGGACCTCGAGCCGGTAGAAGGCCCGGAACAGGATCGACAGGGCGTCGCGGAACGGGCTGGTCGGCAGGGTCGCGAATACGACCGCACCCACGATCAGGTTCAGCACCGCGACCACGGCGAGGAGGCTCGCGATCGTGAGGCCCGCGCCCTGCAGCGCCGCGAGCGCCAGGGTGCCGGCGACCATGAAGGCCGCCGTCATGACGTTGACCGCACCGATGATCCGCGCGCGCATCGCCTTCTCGGCCCAGGCCTGCACGGCCGCGAAGGACGGGACGATGTAGAGGCCGCCGGAGATCGCCAGTCCGAGGAAGTCGATCCCGGTGCGCAGCCCGTGGCCGGTCTGCAGGAAGCCGAGGGGGCCGATCGGCTCGGCCGGCGGTGCCGGCAGGTGGCCGACCGTCCAGGCGAGGTCGAGGCCGAACAGGCCCATCAGCACCGCGCCGACCGGGGTCGGCAGCAGCACGATCCGGCCGCTGGCGAGCCACGAGGCGAGGCCGGACCCGACCGCGATGCCGATCGAGAACAGCGCCAGAAGCAGCGTGATCACCGTCTCGGTGCCGTTGAAGGCGCCCCGCACCAGCACCGGCAGCAGCGACAGCACCACCACGCCGACCAGCCAGAACCAGCTCACGGTGAGAGAGCCCCGCCACAGCCGCGTGTCGGCCCAGAGGTCGCGCAGCAGCGCGTAGGTCGAGCGGGCGACGTTCGGGTCGACGCGCAGGTCCGGGGCACCCTCCCCGGTCGCCGGGATCATCCGGGCCGAGAGCCAGCACAGGATCGCGAAGCCCATCACCAGGACGCCGAACAGGAGGCCCGAGCCGCCCATCGCCGAGGCCGCGCCGGCCGCGATCGTGCCCAGCAGGATCGCCAGGAAGGTCGCGGCCTCCACGAGGGCGTTGCCGGCGGGCAGCTCCTCGCGCCGGAGATGGTCCGGCAGGATCCCGTACTTGATCGGGCCGAACAGCGCCGCGATCGTCCCGAACAGGCCCAGCGCCACGAACAGCACCGGGATCGAGTGCAGGAGGAAGCCGAGCACGGCGGTGCCGGCCGCGAAGATCTCGGCGAACTTGAGCCGCCGCGCCATGAGCGCCTTGTCGTAGCGGTCGGCCCACTGGCCGCCGAGACCCGACAGGATGAAGAACGGCCCGATGAACACCGCGCTCGCCAGAGTCACCAGCACGCCGGCATGGGCATCTGCCTGACCGCCGATCCCGAACAGGATCAGGAAGGCGAGCGCGTTCTTGAGGAAATTGTCGTTGAACGCCGAGAAGAACTGGCACCAGAACAGCGGCGCGAAGCGCCGCGCAGTCATCAGGGTACGGAACATGGCGATCTCTCGGTTCCGAACCTGACTGGCCCACGAGAGACGGTCAGGTCAAATCGGACCGAGGCGAACGCACAGGGATCACGGGCCTCGCGGCGTCGAGCCGTGCGGACCGGCACCGCTTGCCGCCGCGCCGCTCGGCCGTCGATCGACGCCGTCAGGCCTTGTGGCCGTGGCGGCCTCGCCGCGCGACGGCGGCCCCGGCGTGCCGGGCGATGAACGTGTGCAGGGCGGCGCCGAGATCGTAGGACCAGTAGACGTGGGCCGCGACCGCCGAAATCACGAGGAGCACGGCCCCGACCGCGCAGGCCGGCACGAGCAGCAGGCCGGTCAGGACCATCCCGACGGCGGTCCGCTCGGCCAGGGACGCCTGCGGCCAGGGATCGATCGGCAGCGAGAGTAGCGAGAAGTGTCGTCCAGTGCGCATGGCTTCGACCCTCGGTGGTTCGGCATGACGCGGTACAGCCAGTCAACAGCGGGCACCGTCGGACGTTGCGTCCCGGACCGCGGAATCGGCATCCCCGTGACGTTGCGGCCCGGTCCGGCGGCGCAACCGAGCGCGCCGCTCCGTGTTGCCGGTTCGGTCTCTCGAGAATGAGGTGGGCATGGCACGGGTTGCGGTCGTTACCGGGGGCACGGCCGGAATCGGGCTCGCCACCGCGCATGGATTCGCCGCGCGCGGCTGGTCGGTGGCGGTGATCGCGCGGGATCCCGGCCGTCTCGCCGCCGCCGAGCGGGCGCTCGCCGCCTACGGCCAGCCGGTGCTGGCGATCAGTGCCGACGTCGCCGAGTCGCAGGCCGTCGACGCGGCGGCCGAGCGGGTGGAGCGCGAACTCGGCCCGATCCGCGCGTGGGTGAACAACGCCATGTCGACCGTGGTGAATCCGGCCGACCGGATCACCCCGGACGAGTACCGGCGGGTGACCGAGACCACCTATCTCAGCCAGGTCTACGGGACGCTCGCCGCCCTGCGCTTCATGAAGCGGCGCAACCGCGGCGCGATCATCCAGGTCTCGTCCGGTCTCGCGATCCGGGCGGCGCCGCTGCAGGCGCCCTACTGCGCGGCGAAGTTCGCGGTCTCGGGCTTCACCGACGCCCTGCGCTGCGAGCTGCTGCACGACCGGGTCGATGTCAGCCTCAGCGTGGTCTACCTGCCGGCGGTCAACACGCCTCAGTTCAACTGGGCGCGCAATCGCACCGGGCATCGCCAGTACGCGCCGGATCCGGTCTTCGACCCGCGGCTCTGCGCCGAGGCGATCCTGTACGCGGTCGAGCACCCGCGCCGCGAGGTCTGGGTCGGGCGGTCGTCGGTGATGATGGCGGCCGCCCAGGCGCTGGCGCCGGCGCTTGCCGACCGCAAGGCCGCCTCCATGTGGGCGGCGCAGCTTTCCGACGAGACCATCCCCGAGATGGACGGCAACCTCTACGAATCCGTGCCCGGCCCGGTCGGGATCGACGGGCGCTTCATCGGCCGGACCAAGGCGAGCCGCGGAGAGTTCGTCACGAGCCGAACCCGCGACGTCGTGGTCGGCGGGCTCGTCGGGCTGGCCCTCGTCGGCCTCGCCGGCACCGTCCACGCCGCCCGGTCGGCGCGCCGTCTGCCCGGGCGGACCTGACGGCTGTTGAGCCCGCGCCAATTGATAGGCTTGCCACCGTCGTTGCGAGCGGAGCGAAGCAATCCACGGTGGCGCTCCGCTCGGAGAACGCCCGCTGCCCTGGGTCGCTTCGCGACGCTCGCGAGGACGGAGACGGCGAGTTCAACTGGGGCCGTATCACTCGCGCCGCCCCCATAAAGGTCTACGACGATGCCCGGCTATCTGCCCTTCGCGGGCGCCCTGAAGCTGCCCGCCTATACCTGCGACAATTGCGGTTTCTGGCAGCGGCATTTCGAGGCGCCGGCCGCCTGCCCGATGTGCCTCGACGCCCGGCACGTCGTGCCGCAGGACGGCTGGCGCTTCCGCACCGCCCGCGAGGCGCAGGACGCCTTTCCCTGCCACTGGCAGGAGCTGGAGCCCGGCGTCTGGCGCTTCTGGAACGAGCCGGTCTCCGGCATCGGGCCGTCCGCCTACCTGATTCAGACCGAGCAGGGGAATATGGGCTTCGAGGGCTGCCCGGTCTTCAGCGAGGCCGCCCTCGACCAGATCGAGCGGCTCGGCGGGATGACCGTCCTCTCGGCCTCGCACCCGCATTCCTACGGGGCGCTGCCGCAGCTCCAGGACCGGTTCGACCCGGAACTGTGCCTGCCGGCGGCCGACTTCACCTGGAGCGCCGCGCTCCAGGTGAGCTGGCCCTACGACGATTTCCTCGAGCCGCTGCCCGGCCTCGAGCTGCACCGCACCGCCGGCCATTTCGACGGCCACGCGGTGCTATACGACCGGGCGCGGAAGATCTGCTTCTGCGGCGACGCGCTGAAATTCGAGCTCGACCCCGCGGATTTCCGCCGGGCCACCACGATCTCGGCCCACAAGGCCTTCGTGCGCGGGGTGCCGCTCACACCGAGCGAGCTGCGCCGCTACCGCGACGTGTTCGAGCGCCTCGACTTTATCCAGACCTGGACGCCCTTCGAGCCCGCGCGCAATTGCGGGCGGCCCGAGGTCCTGGCGCTGCTCGACCAGCTGATGAGCGGCCGGTCGCACGCGGCGCCGGTGCCGCTCGACAGCCTGCGGGTTCAGGGCCGGTAGAGCGGGTCGTTCTCCAGGCGGATCGGCTGGCCGTGCGGCGTCGCCTCGGCGGCCCGCAGGAAGGCCTCGGTCCGCGCCGCCACGCTCTCGGGGCCCGCCACGCCGCGCTCGGCCAAGAGTGCTTCGAGCGTCGCGAGCCACGCGCCGTAATCGGCCGCCTGCTCGGGGGCCTCGGTGGGGCGGATCTGGCGGCCGAGGCGGTCCGCCCATTCCGACCACGTGAACAGCCCGGATTCGCGCAGGGAGACCACCAGGGCGAAGACCTGCGCCTCCCAGGGCGCCGCGAAGGGGCTGGGCGACGGCGCGGTCACGCGGGGTCCAGATACGGTTCGAAGGCCGCCACCGTGACGATGCCGCCCGGGTCGCCGCTCTCACCCCACAGTTCCTGCGCCGTGAAGGCGACCGTGTAGAGCCAGGTCGGGTGCTCGCCCGACCCGTAGGCGTTGGTGTCGGGGAAGACGAAGATCCCGTCGACGCGCACGATCCGGCCGCGCTTGCCGCGCACGTAGCGCGGCAGCCGCGTGTGGCCGGTCGGGTGGAAATTGCGCGCCTGGACGGCGTCGTTCACCGCGAAGCGCGCCGGGGCATCGGTGGCGCGGCTGCTCGGGAAGCCGGCCCTGAAGCGCTGTTCCAGACCCTCGCGGGCCAGGACCCGCGCGACGGGCTTGGCCGGCTCCGCGGATCGGCCGCTCGCCATCTCGGCCGGTGTCGCCAGCCCGGTCGCGGCGACCTGCTTCTCCAGCGCCTTCAGCCAGATCTCGTAGTAGCTCGACGCGAGGTATTCCGCGGGCGGTAGGGATTCGCGGTTGGCCCGGCTGCCGTCGAGGTTCCAGGCGCCCGTGTAGCCCATGGCCATCGCCATGGCGAAGACGCGGCGCTCCCAATCGGCGTGGAAGACCGGCTCGTCCGGCTCCGGCACCACCGGCCCGAAGCCGTGCGCGCCGCCGAGATCCTGGGCTCCGTTCATACCGGCATCTCCGCGGGCGAGACCGGGATCGCCTTGGGCAGGCCCGTGCCGATCATGGAATCGCGCGTGACGAGGGCGGCCAGTGCCTCCTCGGAGAGGCCGTCCGTCTCCGTCGGCCGCATCGGCAGGACCATGTAGCGGGTCTCGGCCGTCGAGTCCCAGACCGTGATGCGGGTGGTTTCCGGCAGCGTCACCCCGAACTCGGCGAGCACGCCGCGCGGGTCGATCACCGCCCGGGCCCGGTAGGGCGGCGCCTTGTACCAGACCGGGGGCAGGCCCAGCACCGGCCAGGGGTAGCAGGAGCACAGGGTGCAGACGACGAGGTTGTGGGTCTCCGGCGTGTTCTCGACCACCACCATGTGTTCGCCGCCGCGACCGCCGATCCCCAGTTCGGCGATGGCCGGCGTGGCGTCGGCGAGGAGCCGCGCCCGGAAGGCGGGATCGGTCCAGGCCCGCGCCACGACGCGGGCGCCCGCGTGCGGACCGACCTTGGTCTCGTAGAGTTCGACAAGGGCATCGAGGGCCGCCGGGTCGACGTAGCCCTTCTCGGTGAGCAGGGATTCCAGGGCGCGGACCCGGGCCTCGACCGGCGACAAGTCGCTGCCGTGGTGATGATCGTGGTGATCATGCTCGTGCTGCGCGTGATCGTGACTCATCCCGCTCTCCTGACTGCCCGCACTCTGCATCGCCCGGGGCGGCCTTGCCAGCCCGGGGCGCGCGGATCCGGGCGGCGTTGTTACCCCGGACGCTCTGCCTAAATTTCCTGTCACATTCGGGAGCGTTTGGCATCGGTTCAGAATTTCACCGCTACCGACGTTAGAGCTATTCCAGTATGCCAGCCTCGGAGGCGGAAACGTTCATGACGGAGGACGCTGCGGACCGGTCAGATGCGGATGCACATGCCGGCGCCCGGGACGAAATCGGTTACGCCGCAGCCATCGGCCAGCACCTCGCCCTGCCGATCCGGGAGTATTTCCAGGTCGTCGAGCAGGAGCCCCTGCCGGCGCAGCTCGCGGCGCTGGTGTCCCGCTTCGAGGCGGCGGTCACCGCGCACGGCGATACGGTCCCCTTCGACTTCCGCGGTGACATCATCAAGGCCCTTCCGGCCCTGCGCACCTTCGCCCTGTCGCTCGTGGGCGACGTGAGCCGGGCCGACGACTTGGTGCAGGAGACCTTCGTGAAGGCCTGGGCCAACCAGGAGCGTTTCCGGCCTGGCACCAACTTCACCGCGTGGCTTTTCACGATCCTGCGCAACCAGTTCTACACCGACCTGCGCAAGACGCGGCGCGAGGTGGAGGATGTGGACGGGACGCATGCCGGTCAGATGACCAGCCCGTCCGACCAGGAGGATGCCAGCACCCTTAAGGTCGTGTGGGAGCGTCTGGGCGACCTGCCCTCGGCGCAGCGTCAGGCGCTGCTGCTGGTGGGCGCGGAGGGCCACACCTACGAGGAGGCGGCGGTCATGCTCGGCTGTCAGGTCGGCACCGTGAAGAGCCGGGTGAGCCGGGCCCGGTCGTCGCTCCTCGACACCCTCGGAGTCGTCGTCTCGGGGCAGGCACCGGCCGTCTGAACGGGCGGCCCGGCGCGGGTTCCGGACCGGCCTGGAAGGGGAATTTTGGACCGTCGGCGCGAGCGGTCTTCTCCGTTGAGGGGGCGTAAGCTGCGGCCGTACAGGATCGTGCGGATCTCCGCGGCTCGGGCGCGCGCATGGGACGTTCGTCTCGGCAAGACAGCTGCGCGATGCCCCGGGAGCCGGCGCAACCGGCGGGCGTCGCCCTCGGTCTCTGCTCGCTCGACTCGCCTGCTCTTACGCGTTCTTGCTTGCTCTTGGGCCAGCTGGCGGTGCGGTCCCGTCACCGAGGATCCCGCCCCGATGAGCGCGTTCCCCGGTGTCGCCGCGTGTCGCGCTCTCGCGTCGTTTGGGTTCAGGGCGCTGATCCGAGTCGAGAAAGCGGTCTCGCTTCATGTCGTCTGGATCTGGGGTCTGTTCGATCCCTGATCCGCGGTGCGGCCGGCGCGTCGTCTGTCGACCGCGCCGACCGGTCAGGCGATGATCGATCCGGCGGGGCGCCCCCGAACGCCCCTGGCACTCACACCGGCGGTCGGCGCAGGTGCCAATCGGTCGCGCGCTGGTAGGCCTGTCCGATCCGCAGGGCCGTCGTCTCCTCGTAAGCGCGGCAGACGATCTGCAGCGAGAGCGGCAGCCCGGACGCGGTGAAGCCGTTCGGCAGCGCCAGGGCGCAGAGGTCGAGCAGGTTGCCGAACCGTGTGAAGCGCGACGGCAGGTGCGCCTCGTCGACGGCGTCGAGCGCGACGGCCGCGCTCTCCGTGGTCGGCGTTAGGAGGGCGTCGATGCCCGCGAGGGCAACGTCGTACTGCTGCTTCATCGCGGCCCGGCGGTGGAGCGTGCCGAGATACTCCTGGGCCGAGACGCTCGCGCCGGCCAGGATCCGCGCCCGGACGGCGTCGCCGAGCTGTGCGGACGGATCCTCCGCCAGGGCCCCGTTGACGAAGTAGGCCTCCGCGTTGGTGATCTGGCTCATGGCCACGCAGTCGCTGAACCGGAACGGCAGGGCGACGTCGACGATCTCGGCGCCCTGACCGGCCAGGAGATCGAGGGCCGCGTCGTAGGCGGCCAGCATGTCGGGGGCGACCCCGTCCCGCTCCGAGGCCGGCATCCGGCCGAGGCGCAGCCCGCGGACGCCGTGGTTCAGCGCCGGCCAGGGCGCGTCCGGCTGGACCCCGCGCGTCGTCGGATCGCGGGGATCGGGGCCGGAGATCGCCTCGTAGAGCAGCGCGGTGTCCTCGACGGTGCGGGCCAGCGGCCCGGGCGTGTCGAGGGTCGTGGAGAGCGGCACGATCCCCCAGGTCGAGACCCGCCCGACCGTCACCTTGAGCCCCGTCAGCCCGCAGAAGGAGGCCGGCAGGCGCACCGATCCGCCGGTATCGGTGCCGATGCCCCAGGGCGCCATCCGGGCCGCCACCGACACGCCGGTGCCGCTGCTCGACCCGCCGGGGGTGCGCGGCGTCTCCGGATCCCAGGGATTCCACGGCGTGCCGAGATGCTGGTTCGTGCCCCAGCCGCCGTAGGCGAACTCGACCGTGTGGGTCTTGCCGAGCACGATCATGCCCTGGCCGATGAGGCGCCGGGCGATCGTCGCGGTGCGCTCGGCCCGGCGCGCCCGGTGGGCGGCCGAGCCGCCCATGGTGATCCGGCCCTCCAGGTCGATCAGGTCCTTGAGCACGACCGGGACGCCGTGGAGCGGCCCCACGGCGTGGCCGGACCGGATCGCCCGGTCGGCCCCCTCGGCGGCGAGGCGTGCGTCGGCGGCGAAGACCTCCGTGAAGGCCTGGAGCTTCGGCTCCAGCCGCTCGATTCGCCCGAGCAGGGCGTCGACGGCGTCGACCGGCGAGAGGGTCCGGGCTTGCATCGCCCGGGCCAGCTCGGCCGCGGAGGCGTGTACAGGATCGATGTCGGACATGGGTTCTACTGCACGCTGACGAGGGTGAGGTCGACGAACCAGGATTGCGGCGAGACGAAACCCTGGACCTTCTTGGACATCCCGCGGGGATTGAGGTCGTGAACGACGAACAGCCAGGGCGGATTGTCCACGAGGCGCTCGTGGGCGACCTTCGTCTGGGCGTCGATCACCTTGGCGTCGGTGGTCTCGGCCAGAGCCTTGAGAGCCGCGTCGAACTGGTCGTCCTTCCAAGTGGGAAAGTTGAAGCCGTTCGGCGGGAACCGGTCGCCCGCGAAGTAGCGCGCCATCACGGCCGGGTCCGACGAGGGCGACGACACGTTCAGCGCCATCGCCCCCTGGAGGGTCGGCGCGTCGGGGAGCGCGCGGCCGGCATTGAGGAGGACCTGCCACTCGACCACGTTGAAGGTCAGGTCGACGTTGCAGGCCTGCTTCAGGTTCTCCTGCAGGTACTCGTTCATCGGCATCGGCAGCATCTGGCCCGAGCCGGAGGAGGAGATCATCACCTTGAGGCTCAGCGGCTTCTTGTCGGTGTAGCCGGCCTCGGCCAGCAGCGCCTTCCCCTTGGCTGCGTCGAAGGTGTAGCGGTTCTTCGGGCTGCCGAAATTCGGATCCTTGTCGTTCAGCCACCCGGTCGCCGGCTCGGCGGTGCCGTTGAGGAGTTCGACGATGCCGGCGCGGTCGATGCAGTAGTTCAGGCCCTGCCGGACGCGGACATCCTTCAGCGGGCTGTCCTTGGCGCCCATGTTGAAGAAGTAGGGCCAGACATGCGGGTACGAGCCCGTGGTGATGGTGAAGCCCGCCTGCTTCAGCGACGGGATCGCGTCGGGCGCCGGCACCTCGATCCAGTCGACCTGGCCGGCCCGCAGGGCGGCGACCCGGGCATTCGCCTCCGGGATCGGCAGCAGCCGGATCCTGTCGACCTTCGCCATCCGGTTCGGATCCCAGTAGCCGTCGAACTTGGCGAGATCGACCGCCTCCCGCGGGGCGACGCGGGTGATCTTGAACGGGCCCGTGCCGGCCGCGGGCAGCGCCGCGACCTTGCTCCAGTCGCGCCCGGCCTTCTCGAAGGAGGCGGGGGAAGTGAAGAGCAGGTAGACCACCATGTAGGGGAAGTACGAGGCGACCTGCGTGGTGGTGATCTGCACGGTCGAATCGTCGATCTTCCTGTAGCCCCCGACCAGCGGCGCCCGTGCCCGGGAGATGCCCGCGCCCTGCGGCTCGAATTGCGGGCTGTCGTTCTTGAAGTAGCGGTCGAGGTTCCAGATCACCGCGTCGGCGTTGAACGGCGTCCCGTCGTGGAATTTCACGCCCTGCCGCAGGTGGAAGGTCCAGACCGCCTTGTCGTTCGGGTCCTGCTCCCAGCGCTCGGCCAGAGCGGGGATGACGCCGGCGAGCTTGGCGGTGCTCTTGAGATCCCACTGCACCAGCCCCTCGAAGATCGGGTAGCCGAGGAAGCGCATCCCCTCGAAGCCGTTGTTGGGCATGCCCGTCGTCGTGGGGATGTCGCTCGCCGTCATGGCGATGCGCAGGACGCTCTCGGCGCTGGCCGATCCCGTCAGGGCCACGGAACTCGCCAGGGCGGCGGCAATCAGGCGGCGAAATGTCATCCGGATCCCAATCGTCGAAGTTGCGGCGCGCCAAGCGCAATTCCCGCGCCACGCTCAGGCTTACGCCCTGCATCCGGCGAACAGAAGATGCCGGTCGTCGCCCCTTGCGCGTGGCGCCGGCTGCGCCACGATAATAAAAAATGCGATTCGCCAGCCGGGATGGCCGGCCCGTGAAGGAGACGCCCGTGACCGACGAGACGCCGCGCCCCATGAACGGGGCCGAGAGCTTGGTCCGGACTCTCGTGGAGGGCGGGGTCGAGGTCTGCTTCACCAATCCCGGCACCTCCGAGATGCACTTCGTCGCCGCCCTCGACCGCGTCGAGGGCATGCGCTGCGTCCTGTTCCTGTTCGAGGGGGGGGCGACCGGCGCCGCCGACGGCTACGCCCGCATGGCCGACAAGCCGGCCTCGACCCTGCTCCATCTAGGGCCCGGCCTCGCCAACGGGCTGGCCAATCTCCACAACGCCAAGAAGGCGCGCACCCCCGTCGTCAACATCGTCGGCGAGCACGCGACCTACCACCGGGAGTACAACGCGCCGCTCACCTCGGACATCGAGGGGCTGGCCCACCCGATGTCCTCCTGGGTGCGGACGGGCATGAGCGCGACCGAGATCGGTTCCGACGGCGCCGCCGCCATCGCGGCCGCCCGGACCGCCCCGGGACAGGTTGCGACCCTGATCCTGCCGGCCAACACCGCCTGGGATCCGGGCGCCGGACCCGCGCCGGTGCCGCCGATCCCCGAGCGCGCCCGAGCGAGTGACGACGCGGTGGCGGCGGCCGTGACGGCGCTGCAGAGCGGCGAGCCGGTGCTCCTGCATCTCGGTGACCGGGCCGTGCGCGGCGAGGGCCGAGTCCTCGCCGACCGGATCGCCCGCAAGACCGGCGCCCGGCTGATGGCGATGACGTCCAACGCCCGGATCGACCGCGGCGCCGGCACCGTGCCGATCGAGCGCCTCCCCTACCCGATCGACCAGGGCATCGCGGCGCTGAAGGACTTCCGCCACATCATCCTGGTCGGCGCGACCCCGCCGGTGGGCTTCTTCGCCTATCCGGGCAAGCCGAGCCTGCTGGCGCCGGAAGGCAGCGCCACGATCACGCTGGCCACGCCCGAGGAGGACCAGATCGACGCCCTCGTGCGGCTCGCCGAGGCCGTCGCGGCCCCGCCCGCCGAGCCGGTCGCCGTCGGGCCGCGCCCGAAGCTCCCGACCTCCGGTCCCCTCGACCAGGACACGATCGGGCAGGTACTCGGCGCGCTGATCCCCGAGGGCGCGGTGATCTGCGACGAGTCGATCACCACGGGCCGCAACTTCTTCGCCCTGACCCGGGACGCCGCGCCCCACACCTGGCTCCAGCTCAGCGGCGGCTCGATCGGGCTGGGCATCCCGATGGCGACCGGCGCGGCCGTGGCCTGCCCCGATCGCAAGGTTATCAACCTGCAGGCCGACGGCAGCGGGCTCTACACGGTGCAGGCGCTCTGGACCCAGGCCCGCGAGCACCTCGACGTGGTGACGCTCGTCTGGTCGAACCGCTCCTACGCGATCCTGCGGGCGGAACTCACCAATGTCGGCGCGCTCAATCCCGGCCCGAAGGCGCTTGGCATGCTGAGCCTCGACGATCCGGCCATCGACTGGGTGAGCCTCGCTCGCGGCTTCGGCGTCGCCGGGCGGCGGGTCGAGACCCTGCCCGACTTCGTCGAGGCGTTCCAGCACGCGCTGGCCAGCAAGGGGCCGCACCTCATCGAAGTGGCTCTGTGAGCGGGACGTCCTACGCCCTCCCCGGCCTCGACGGGCCGGCGGAGATCCGCGTCGACCGCTGGGGGCTGGCGCATATCCGTGCCGGCACCGCGCTCGACGCCTTCCGGGCGCAGGGGTTCAACGCGGCCCGGGACCGGCTCTGGCAGCTCGACCTGTGGCGCAAGCGCGGCCTCGGCCTGCTGGCGGCGGATTTCGGACCCGGCTACCTCGCCCAGGACCGGGCCGCCCGGCTGTTCCTCTACCGCGGCGACATGGCGGCCGAGTGGGCGGCCTACGGGCCGCAGGACACGCGGGCGATCGTCACCGCCTTCGTGGCGGGGATCAACGCCTACGTCGCCCTCACCGAGGCGCGGCCCGACCTGCGCCCGCCGGAATTCGCCGTGACGGACACGCGCCCGGCCCTGTGGCAGCCGGAGGACGTGGTGCGCATCCGCAGCCACGCGCTGATCCGCAACGTCCTGTCCGAGGTCGCCCGCGCGCGGGTCCTCGCCCGCGGTCGGAGCCCGGCGGACGGGCTCGCCGTGGACGACCTGCGCAAGCGGATCAGCCCGCCCCACGAGCCTTTCGTCCCGGACGGGCTCGACGCCGCCGACTGGCCGGACGACCTCCTCGACACCTTCCGGCTGGCGACGGCGACGGTGGGGTTCAGCCCGGAGCGGATGGCGGCGTCCCGCGCGGAGGCCTGGGACTGGTCGAAGGTCGACGCGCACGGGACCGTCACGCGCGGCCCCCGCAGCGCGCCGAAGGAGCCGGCCGAGGGCTCGAACAACTGGGCGGTGGCGCCGTCCCGCACCGCCACCGGGCGGGCGATCCTGGCGAGCGACCCGCACCGGGTCTACCTGCAGCCCTCGCTACGCTACGCCGTCCACCTCACTGCGCCGGGGCTCGACGTGATCGGGGCGGGCGAGCCGGCCCTGCCCGGCATCTCCATCGGCCACAACGGCCGGGCCGCCTTCAGCCTCACCATCGCGCCGATCGATCAGGAGGACCTGTTCGTCTGCGCGACCGACCCGGCCGATCCCGACCGCTACCGCTCCGGCGACGGCTGGGCCCCGATCGCGCGCGTCGCGGAGCGGATCCCGGTGCGCGGCGGGCCGGACGAGACCGTCATCCTCGGCTTCACCCGGCACGGGCCGGTGCTCCGCGAGGACGGGGGCCGCGCCTTCGCGCTGCGGACCGTGTGGTCGGAGCCCGGCGCTGCTGCCTATCTCGGCAGCCTCGCCTATCTCGGTGCCACGACGCTCGAGGCCTTCGGCGAGGCCCTACACCACTGGTCGGCGCCCTCGGTGAACCAGCTCTACGCCGACACGGCCGGACACATCGCGTGGTTCATGGCCGGCAAGGCGCCGGTGCGGCCCGGCCATGACGGCCTGCTGCCGGTGCCGGGCGACGGCCGCTACGACTGGGCCGGCTTCCACGATCCCGCCGCCCTGCCCCGGAGCGTCGACCCGGAAGCGGGCTGGCTCGCCACCGCCAACGAGATGAACCTGCCGCCGGACTATCCCGCGGAGGACCGGAGGGTCGGGTTCGAGTGGGCCGAGCCCTGGCGCGCCCGCCGCATCCGGGCGGTCCTCGGCGGGCAGGACCGGCACAGCCTCGCGGATTCGCGGGCGCTCCAGGGCGACGTCGTCTCCGAGCCGGCCCGGCGGCTGGCCGACCTGGTGCGGGCCCTGCCCGCGGCCGGCGATCCCGACGCCGCCGCGGCCCAGGCCCTGCTGGCCGCGTTCGACGGCGCGCTGCACCACGGTTCCGCCGCGGCTGCCCTCATCGAGGTGGTCTGGGTCCGGCACCTCCGCCCGGCCCTGGTCGCGGCGCTCGTGCCCGATGCCGGGACGCGCCGCCACCTCCCGCCCGGCGACACGCAGAGCCTGATCGAGCGGCTGGAGACCGGTCTCGACCCGGCGACCCGCGCGTCCCTGCTCACCGACGCCCTCGGCGCCGGCCTTCGCACCTGCCGGGAGCGGATGGGCACCGATGCGGCGGGCTGGTCCTGGGGCCGCCTGCACCGCGCGCTGTTCGCGCACCCGCTGACGGCCCTGGCGCCCGGATCCGGCTGGGACGTCGGCCCGCTGCCCGTGGGCGGCGCCGCGGCATCGGTCATGCACGCGGAGTACCGGACCGACACGTTCCGGCTCACCCACGGCGCCTCGTTCCGCATGGTCGTGGACGTGGGGGACTGGGACCGCTCGGTCTTCATCAACGTGCCGGGCCAGTCGGGAGACCCGGCAAGCCCGCACTACGCCGACCTGGCCCCGGTCTGGGGGCGCCAGGACTACGTGCCGATGCTCTACGGCCGCGCGGCCGTGGACGCGGCGACCGAGACGGTCATCACGCTGACCCCGAGCCCCGCCTGACCCGGCGGCCGGGACGGATTGGGACAGGACCTTGAAGATCTTCATCGCCGGCCTCGCCACCGAGACCAACACTTTCGCGCCGCTGCCCACCGGGCGGTCGGCATTCCTCGCCGACTACGCGCGCCGGGACGGCAGCCGGAACCCGCCGAGCCTCAGCAATATCGGCCTCAAGGCCTGGCGCGCGCTGGCCGAGGCGGACGGGCACACCGTCGTCGAGAGCCTGTCCACCTTCGCGCAGCCCGGCGGGATCACCCTGCGGGGCGTCTACGAGGAGCTGCGCGACGCCCTGCTGGAGGACCTGGAGGCCGCGATGCCGGTCGACGCGGTGCTGCTGTTCATGCACGGGGCCATGGTGGCCGAGGGGTACGACGACTGCGAGGGCGACACCCTGGAGCGGGTCCGCGCCATCGTGGGACCGGACGCCACGATCGGCGTCGAGCTCGACCTCCACTGCCACCTCACCGAGACGATGCGGGCCAGCGCCGACGTCATCGTGATCTACAAGGAATACCCGCACACCGACATCGTCGACCGCGCCCGCGACCTGTACCCGCTGGTCGTCCGGACCGTGGCGAAGGACATCCGCCCGGTGATGGCCTACGCCGACTGCCGGATCGTCAACATGTGGCGCACCAGCCGCGAGCCGGTCGCGGGCTTCGTGCGCCGGATGGAGGCGCTGGAGGGGCGCGACGGCATCCTGTCGGTCTCATTCGGGCACGGCTTCCCCTGGGGCGACGTGGCCGATGTCGGCGCCAAGATGCTGGTCGTGGCCGACGGCGATGCCGGCAAGGCACAGGCGCTGGCCAACGAGCTGGCCGGTGCCGTCTGGGCGATGCGGGAGGAGGCGGCGAGCCGCTGCGACACGATCGACGCGGCCATTGACCGGGCGCTCGCCTCCGGCGACCCGCGCCCGATGGTGCTCGCGGATTTCGCCGACAATGCCGGCGCGGGCGCGCCCTCCGACAACACCGCGATCCTCGCCCGCCTCGCCGAGCGGGGCATCGCGGACGTGGCGCTCGGCCTGATCTGGGATCCCGGCGCGGTCGGCATCTGCCACGAGGCCGGACTCGGCGCGACCTTCACGCTCCGCATCGGCGGCAAGTGCGGCGTCACCTCGGGTGACCCGGTAAACCTGCGCGTCACCGTGCGCGGCCTCTCGGACGACCACAGCCAGACCGGCCTCAGCGGCGGCCGGGCCCATCTCGGCCCCGCGGCCTGGGTCGAGGCGGACGGGATCCACGTGGTGCTGACCCACAAGCGCCAGCAGGCCTTCGCGCCCGACGCCTTCACGGGCCTCGGCCTGAGCCTCGACGACAAGCGGATCGTCGTGGTGAAGTCGATGCAGCACTTCTACGCCGCCTTCGCGCCGATCGCGAGCGAGGTCCGCTACGTCGCGGCGCCCGGCGCCGTCCCGCCCGATTACGGCGCGATCCCCTACACCAAGCGGTCCGGTCTCTACTGGCCGCGGGTCGCCGATCCGTTCGCCGAGGAGAAAGCCCGATGATACCGGAGATGATCCCGGACCTGCCCTTCGACGCGCGCGACATCCTCGCGACCCTGGAGCCCTGGGTCCTGTGCGAGAGCCCGACCCACGACGCGGCGGCGGTCAACCGCATGATGGGCGTCGCCGCCCGCGATCTCGCGCTCCTCGGGGCGACCGTCGAGACGATCCCGGGCCGCATGGGCCTGAGCGACTGCGTCCGCGCCCGGTTCCCGCACCGGGACCGCGACGCGCCCGGCATCCTGGTGCTCGGCCATCTCGACACGGTGCATCCGGTCGGCACCCTCGGCAGCCTGCCGTGGCGGATCGAGGGCGACCGCGCCTACGGTCCCGGCATCCTCGACATGAAGGGCGGCAACGTCGTCGCGCTGGCGGCGATCCGTGCCCTGGCGGCGGCCGGGATCGAGACGCCGTTGCCGGTGACCGTCCTGTTCACCGGCGACGAGGAGGTCGGCAGCCCCTCCACCCGCGACCTGATCGAGGCGGAGGCCGCCCGCCACGCCTTCGTGCTGGTGCCCGAACCCGGCCAGCCCGAGAACGGCGTGGTCACCGGGCGCTACGCCATCGCCCGCTTCGACCTGGAGGCCCTGGGTCGCCCGAGTCACGCCGGCGCATCGCCCCACGAGGGGCGCTCGGCGATCCGCGCGATGGCGCGCAAGATCCTCGCCATCGACGCGCTGTCGGATGCCGACTGCACCGTCTCGACCGGGATCGTCTCGGGCGGGCAGTGGGTGAACTGCGTCCCGACCGTCTGCCGCGGGCAGGCGCTCAGCATGGCCAAGCGGCAGGCCGACCTCGACCGCGGCGTCGAGCGGATGCTGGCCCTGTCGGGCGAGGAGGACGGCGTCCGCTTCACCGTGTCCCGGGGCGTGACCCGGCCGGTCTGGGAGCCGGACGCGGGTTGCATGGCGCTCTACGAGCGGGCGCGCGCGCTGAGCAAGGCGCTCGGGCAGCCCCTGCCCCATCGCAGCGCCGGCGGCGGCTCGGACGGCAACTTCACCGGCGCCAACGGCGTCCCGACCCTCGACGGGCTCGGACCGCTGGGCCAGGGCTACCACACCCTGGAGGAGCACGTGCTGATCGAGACCCTGCCGCAGCGTGCCCGGCTGTTCGCGGCCCTGCTGGCAAATCTCGGCGGCACCGGCCGGCCCTGAGGCCGGCCGCGCCGGTGTCAGGCGCGACCCAGGCCGAGGGTTGCGACCGCCAGCGCGCCCAGCAGGCCACCCGCGGTGCCGCCGCCGAAGAAGCCCGCCAGGGCGAGGAGCGGCCCCGACGGCGCGGCCAAGAGGCAGGTCAGGGTGCTTCCCAGGCACCCGGCGGTGGCGATCATCGACATGCTGCGCCTTCTGCAACCAATGGTTGTAAAAGCGGGGCAGCGACGCTTCGGTTCCGGCGGACGCGGTTCCGCCTCAGGCCGGGTCGACCGGCATCTCCGGCACGCCGCCGGCCTCAATCGCCGCGCCGGCCGCGAGGCAGAGGTCTTCCCGGTAGCGGGCGGCGACCAGCTGAACGCCGACGGGGGTCCGCCCGACGAGGCCGGTCGTCACCGTGAGCGCCGGGACGCCGATCGGCGCCAGCCCGACCTGCAGCAGGTTCGCCTCGAAGGCCCGGGCGATCCCGGCCTCGCCGGTGCGGTCGAGACCGTCCGGGAAGGGCAACTCCCCCGAGACCGGGACCAGCAGCACGGGGTTCTCGGCGAGGAACAGCGCCCAGTCCCGCACCAGCGTCGCGCGCCGGGTCAGCGCCCAGGCGATGGCGTCGGGCGCCATCGCCTGGGCCCTCGGCCGGAAGCTCTCCAGGAGACCGATCGCCGCCGGATCCCCCTCCCGCTCCGCCGCCGCCCGGACCGCCGCGTAGCCGTCGCCGAGCCAGAGCTGGAGCTGGAGCTCGCTCGCCTCGCGGATCGGCGGCGTGTCGGCGATCTCCATGACTGCCCAGCCGGCCTCGCTGAGGCGCCGCGCGGACTCGCGCAGGGCAGTCTCGACCTCCGGTGCGGTTGCGAGCCCTCCGGGCCGCACGCAGAGGGCGATTTTGCGCGCGACCGGCGGCCCGTCCAGCGGTGCCGGCACCCACCACGGGTCGCGCGGATCCGGCGCCGCCATGACCTCGAGGCCGAGGCGCACGTCGGCGATGCTGCGGGCGAGCGGGCCCGAGACCGCCATCAGCTGGGGTCCGATGCCGCGCTCGGGCGAGGACGCGTTCCAGGCCGGGATCCGGCCCAGGCTCGGCCGCAGCCCGTGCACCCCGCAGGCATAGGCCGGGTAGCGCACCGAGCCGGCGATGTCGGTGCCGTGGGCGATGGCCCCGATCCCCGCCGCAACCGCGGCGCCGGCGCCCCCGGACGAGCCGCCGGGCGTCAGCGCCGGATCGCGGGGATTCTTGGTGTCGCCGTGGAGCTGGTTGGTGGTGAACCAGCGCAATGAGAAGGCCGGTGTGTTGGTGCGCCCGAGGAGCACGGCGCCGGCCCGGCGCAGGTTGGCGACGACGGGATTGTCGTCCGTGGCCACGAGGTCGCGCTGGAGGCGCAGCCCGTTCGTCGTCGCGAAGCCGCGCTGGTCGGCGTTGACCTTGACGGTGACCGGCACGCCCGCGAGCGGGCCGGGGTCTTTGCCGCGCGCCCGGGCGGCGTCCACCGCGTCCGCCTGCGCCAGCACGTCCTCCGGCCGGTGCTCGACCACGGCGTTGATCCGCCCGTTGACCGCCTCCAGCCGGTCGAGGGCGTCCCGCGCGACCTCCCGGGCCGAGACCTGGCCGGAGCGGATCAGGGCCGCGAGGTCGGTCGCCGTCAGACGCCAGAGCTGCATGGGGGTTCCTTTCGCGCCCGGACGGGCGGGGTCCATCCTACGATTCGCACCGCCCGAGCGGCTCTCGGCCGGCGCGCGCAGCATATTCAAAATGCAAGACGGCGGCCGCTTTTTTGCGCATCCGCGGATTGCGAGCCCGGACAAGGCTTTGCCGCGTTGCAGCGGAAAGACCTAAGCATTTCGACGTATACGGCCCTTGCCACCCCTGGAACGACTGTTAACCTCGGCCTCGTTCGCGCGTTCGACCGGCCAATCCAACGAGAAGGGACGATTTCCTCAGACGAAGGCAGGCAATCTCCAGCATAAGGCAGGCTCCCATGGCAGAGGTGATTCGCGTCAGGCCGACTCACGACGGCACCTATACCGTGTATCGCGGGACACTCGCGTTGATATGCGGTCTCACCCGCCTCCAGGCCGAGCGCTACGAAGCGAGTCTCAGCCGACAGCAGCGCGCCGACCTCGCGGTCGCCGGCATCTGATCCGCACTGTTACCGATTACCGGGCCGGCGCCGCCGCCAGGGCGGCCGTGCCGGCTCACGATCTCAGGCGGGATCTGGACCGTCGAGATCCAGTGTGCCGAGATCGTTCACGGCGCCCGACGCGTCGAGGCCCCGCCGACGGGCCGTGACCGAGAATCCCCGCTCCGCCCGGTCGATCTCGAACAGCAGGTAGGAGGCCCGGCGCGACGCGATCGCCCCGTGGCCGTCCGGGCGCGCCGAGGCGGAAGGCGCGCCGATGACCGGAACACCCCGTCCGTCCGGCCCCGCGATCCGGGCGGCGCTGGTGACGTGATTGTGACCGTGCAGGATCAGGTCCGCCCCGGCCCGCGCGATCATCGCGGTGAGTGCGGCGGCGTCCTTCAACTCGCGCCCCGGCGAGGCGCCCCCGGGCTGCGGCGGGTGGTGGATCATCACCACCCGGAAGGGCCGTCCCGGCTCGGTGGCCAGGGCGCGGAGCAGGGTCTCGGTCGCGGCCAGCTGCGACGCGCCGAGGCGGCCGGTCGCCACGAAGGGTTTCGTCGGGATCGCGCTGGACAGGCCGACCAGGGCCAGCGGGCCGCGCCGCCGCAGGTACGGGAAGTGGCCCCAGGAGCCCGAATCGTCCCCGGTGTAGCGGCCGCACGCGGCGAGCAGGCCTTCCAGGGAGCCGCGGACATAGGCGTCGTGGTTGCCCGGCACGAAGCTCACCGCTTCCGGGGCGCCCAGCGCCTCCAGGAAGGTCCGGGCGGTCTCCCACTCGCTCGGCAGGCCGATGTTGCACAGGTCGCCCGTGCAGGCGACGTGTTCGGCCCCCTGTGCCTTCAGGTCGGTGACCAGCGCCTCCAGCACGGTCATGTCGTGGCTGCGCGAGCGCCCCCGCCGCCAGTTGGCGTAGCCGGTGACGCGCTTGCCGATGAGATGGCGGAGGCGCACCCGGCCGAGGGGCCCGACATGCGGATCGCTGAGATGGGCGAGGCGAAAGGTCAACGCCGGTGGTCACCCTCGACACGGGGACAGGAGGCGCCCCGCATCGCGGGCGCGGCGCGTCCCGTCAAGCGCTTCCGATCAGCATCCCGACGACCAGCACCAGCGCGCCGCCGAGCATGACCTGCAGGGCCGCGCGCCAGAACGGCGTCGCCATGAAGCGCGTGCGGATCGCCGCGATGACCGCGAGTTCCACGACCACCACCAAGACTGCGAGGCTGGTGGCCAGGACGAACGGGTTCGGCCAGCCGGCCGGGAGCGTGTCCGGAATCGCGTAGGGCAGCGTGTGGCCCAGGCCGCCGAGCGCGGTCATCGCCCCGCAGACGAGGCCGCGCAGCCACGGGTCGCCGCGGCCCGTGACGGCGCCGTCGTCCGACAGGGCCTCGGTGAATCCCATGCTGATGCCGGCCCCGACCGAGGCCGCGAGCCCCACCAGGAAGGTCGCGCCGTTGTGGCCCGTCGCGAACGCCGCCGCGAAGATCGGCGCGAGGGTCGAGACCGAGCCGTCGATCAGGCCCGCGAGGCCGGGCTGCACGTAGCGCAGCACGAAGGTCCGGCGCGCCTCGGCGTGCAGTTCGGCGGCGCTTTCGAGGACGGCGGCCATGCGAGTCTCCTTCTTTGGACCAGTTCCAATCTATAGTCTGGAATTGGTCTAAACAAGGCCGCTGCCGTGTTTTCGCCGCGCCGCAGGAGCATCCGCCAGGCCGGACAGGCGGCCGATCCCGGCAGCCTATCGGTGTGGTTGTGGGCGAGGCCGATTGTCTCGTCTCGGGCGCGGGAGCTAGACCATGCGCGGTCGGATTCGATCCGGAACTGATCGGGCGATGGCGGTCGAGCCGCCTCAGGCGTGACATGGGCCTCGGCAAGCGTATCCTCCGTCATCCCGCTGTGCAGCACGTCCTCGGCCGCGTCGCCGCGGCCTATCTGCGGCTCGTGCAGGTCACGAACCGCTTCGAGGTCCACGCGGCCGGGGTGGCCCCGGGCGGCGTGGATGGCTGGATGGACGCGCGGCTGCCGCTCATCGCCGGCATGTGGCACGGGCAGCACATCATGATGCCGTTCATGCGCCGGCCGGGCGATCGGGTCGCCACGATCATCTCCAAGAATCCCGACGGCAACATCAACACCATTGCGCTGGAGCGCCTCGGCGTGCGCGTGATCCGGGCCTCCGGCGCCCGCGGTCGGAGCCGGGCCAGCGACACCCGCGCCAAGGGCGGCGCGGAGGGTTTCCGGGCGATGCTGCGGGCCCTCAAGGCCGGCGAGTCGGTAGCCTTCAGCGCGGACGTGCCGAAGGTGTCGCGCCGGTGCGACGCCGGGATCCTGACGCTGGCGCGTTTCTCGGGCCGGCCGATCGTTCCCGCCGCCGTCGTGACGAGCCGGCACCTGCGCTTCAAGTCGTGGGACCGCGCCTGCCTCGGCCTGCCCTTCGGGCGCGGGGCGGTCGTGCTTGGCGAGCCCGTCTACGTCGCGCGCGACTGCGAGGGTGAGGCGTTCGAGGCGCTTCGGCGCCACGTCGAGGCCGAGATGAACCGCGTCCATGCTCGCGCCTACGCGCTGGTCGGCCGCGCCGACCGGGCCGCGCTCTACCGCGAGGCGCCCGAGGTGACAGGCTCCGTGCCGGCGGGAGACCTCGCGTGAGGCGCCCCTCGGTGACCCTGCCGCTGCAGGCCTACCGGGCCGGCCTGCGCATCGGCGAGCCGGCGCTGACCGGTCTGCTCGCGTGGCGCGCGCAGCGCGGCAAGGAGGATCCGCGCCGGCTTCCGGAGCGGCGGGGCCTGCCCGGGCGAGCCCGGCCGGTCGGGCCGCTGGCCTGGATGCACGGCGCGAGCGTCGGCGAGGCCCTGTCGTTGATCGGGCTCGTCGAGGGCATGATCGCCCGCGGCTTCTCGGTCCTCGTCACCACCGGCACGCGCGCGGCCGCCGAACTGGTCGGCGTCCGGCTGCCCCCGGGCGCGGTGCATCAGTACATGCCCCTGGACGCGCCGCGGTGGGTCGGACGGTTCCTCGATCACTGGCAGCCGGACCTCGCTGTGATCGCCGAGTCGGAGATCTGGCCGAACACGATCCTGGCGCTCGACGAGCGCGAGATCCCGCTGATCCTGGTCAACGGGCGGATGTCGGAGCGCTCGTTCCGGGGGTGGGAGCGCTGCCCGCGCACCGCGAAGGCGCTCCTGGCGCGGATCGCGATCTGCCTCACGCAGACCCAGGAGGACGGCGAGCGCTTCGCCAAGCTCGGCGCACCGCGGGTGAGCATCGCCGGCAACCTGAAATTCGACGCGTCGGTGCCGCCGGCCGACGCGCAGCAGCTCGCCTACTTGGGGTCCATGGTGGCCGGCCGACCGGTCTGGGTCGCGGCGAGCACCCATCCCGGCGAGGAGGCCATGGTCGCCTACGCGCACGCGATGCTGAAGGCGCAGTTTCCCCAGCTCCTGACCATCGTCGCCCCGCGCCACCCGGCCCGGGGGGGCGAGGCCGTCGCCTGCGCGAACGCCGTCGGCCTGCGCAGCGCGCAGCGGTCCACCGGCGGGCGCCCCCATCCCTCGATCGAGGTCTACGTCGCCGACACGATCGGCGAGCTGGGGCTGTTCTACCGCCTCAGCCCCCTGGTCTTCCTCGGCGGTTCCCTCGTTCCGCGGGGCGGCCAGAACCCGATCGAGCCCCTGCGCCTCGAGTCGGCGGTGCTGCACGGGCCGCACACCGAGAATTTCGGCGTGATCTACCAAGCCCTGGACCGCGCCGGCGGAGCGATGCCGGTGCGCGACGGCGTCGAGCTGGCGGCGGTCGCCGCCGAACTCCTCGGTGACCGGGAGCGCCTCGCCGACATGGCCCGCGCCGGGCAGCGCGCCCTGGAACCGTTCGAGGGCGCGGTGGCGCGCACGCTCGCGGTCCTCGACCCGTTCGTGGCGCAGATGAAGCTCCAGCGCCTCGACAGGGGCAGCCCCGCGCGCCCGCTCGCGCGGGCCTGATGCGGCCGCCGGCACGGAGTGCTCGTGGCCCGGCGGATGGATCGCTCCGGCACGCCGGCCGGCTGCCCGGTCCTGTGCCTGGGCAACTTCACCCTCGGCGGTGCGGGCAAGACGCCGGCCGCCCTGGCGGTCGCGGGCCTCGTTGCCGAACTCGGCGCCGCGCCGGCCTTCCTGTCGCGCGGATACGGCGGCCGGCACGCGGGCCCGGTGCTGGTCGATCCCGAGCGCCACACCGCTGCCGAGGTCGGCGACGAGCCGCTGCTCCTCGCCCGCCGCGCGCCCGCGATCGTCGCCCGCGACCGGCCGGCCGGGGCTGCCCTGTGCCGGAGCCTCGGCGCCGACGTCATCGTGATGGATGACGGCCTCCAGAACCCGAGTCTGGCGAAGGATCTCAGCCTCGCGGTGGTCGACGGCCCGGCCGGCCTCGGCAACGGCCTGCCGTTCCCGGCGGGGCCGCTGCGCGCGCCGCTCGCCCGGCAATGGCCGCATGTCGGCGGTCTGATCGTGATCGGCGACGGGGCCGGGGGCGACGCGGTCGCCCGGGCGGCCGAGCAGCGCGGCCTGCCCGTCCACCGCGCGCGCCTCGTTCGGGAGGCGGACGATCTCGCGAGCCACCGCTGCCTCGCCTTCGCGGGCATCGGCCGCCCGGAGAAATTCTTCGCGACCCTCGCCGAAGCGGGGGCGGTGATCGTCGGGACCCGCCCGTTCCCCGATCATCATCCGTATCGGGAGCGCGAGCTGGCGGCTCTCGCCGCGGCGGCCCGGCGCCTCGACGCCGAGCTCGTCACCACCGAGAAGGACGCGGTGCGCCTCCCGCCGGCCTTCGCGGCGCGCGTGCGGGTCCTGCGCGTCCGCCTCGCGCTCGACGACGCGGAGGCCCTGCGCCGGCAGATCCGCGGCGCGCTCGGTGCGCCGTGACCGTCAGGGGCGGCCGGTTTCCTTCAGCCGCTTCAGGATCGCCTCCGGGGAGACATAAGCCTCCTGGCGCGTGGCGCTCCAGTAACGCAGCGCGTCGAGCTGGATCGGCTCGCCGGTCACCGCGCAGCGCACGAAGCTGCCGGGCTTGACCACCCGCATGGTACCGTCGCCGTACTCGACGACGGCCTCGCCGTTGTTCGCGCGCTCGTAACGACCCAGCACGTCCGCCTCCTGCCCGTTGATGCCTTCTACACGATCCGCGCGCCCCGCGATGCCCGCGTGGCTCAGGTCAGCATCGACGGGGTCTCATCCCGCGCCAGCATGGATCGCGCCGCGGCCGCATCGACATGCATCCGCTCGACCAGCGCGTCGGCGCTGGCGAACCGCGCCTCGCCGCGGATGTACCCGACGAACTCGACGGCGATGTCCTGCCCGTAGAGATCGCCGGAGAAGTCGAAGAGATAGGTCTCCAGCAGCGGTGCGCCGTCATCGAAGGTCGGGCGCCGCCCGTAGCTCGCCACGCCGTCGCGGAACGCGCCCGAGGCGAGGCGGACCCGCACCGCGTAGATGCCGTGCGCCAGCCCGCAATCGGCCAGCATCATGTTGGCGGTGGGGAAGCCCAGCTGGCGGCCGCGCTTGTCGCCGTGGCGGACGGCCCCGAGGACGAACCAGCGATAGCCGAGCAGCGCGTTGGCGCGGGCGACGTCGCCGGCCGCGAGGGCCGCGCGGATCGCGCTCGAGGAGACCGGCTCGGTCTCGGCGCCGAGGGCGACCGGCGCCACGATGCGGCAGCTCATCCCCGCCTCCCGGCACAGGTCGGCCAGGATCGCGGGTGTGCCCTCACGGCCACGGCCGAAATGGAAATCGTGGCCGACGACCACGCCGGACAGGCCCAGGGATCCCTTCAAAAAGTCGAGCACGAAGGCGCGGGCGCCGGTCTCCGCCAGGACCCCGTCGAAGCGGCGCACGATCAACCCGTCGAGGCCGAGATGCGCGAACACGATCTCCTTCGCGGCGAGGTCGGTCAGCCGGAACATCGGCGCGTCGGGCGTGAAGTACGCCCGCGGGTGCGGCTCGAAGGTCAGGATCGCGGACGGCCGGCCGGCCGCGCGGGCTGCGGCGCGCACGTCGTCGACGAGCGTCCGGTGCCCGAGATGGACCCCGTCGAAGTTGCCGATCGCTGCCACGGCCCCGGCCAGGGCCGGTGGGACGGGGGCGTCGGCGCGGCAGATCGTGCAGGGTCGCGCGGCCGTGTCGTCGCCTGGGGCCATCGGTTCGGGGTCGAGTGTCGGAGGGGTCGGATGGGTCGCCTGACATGTCCGCGAGGGGCCCGACGCGGCCGGACCCTGCCCAAAGGCGCCCGGAGGGTCAAGCGACGCGTCGCGGACCTCGTGCCGGCTCGCACCGGCCGCAGCGGCGCCGCGTGCGCGGCCATGCGCGGGCCGCGCCGATTAACGGCTTCGCAATGCGCATGCCCTATTTGAAATGCTGTGCAGCGCAGCTAAATTGCAGCGTTAGCGAAGCGTTAATCTATCCGGGAGCCGCCGCGGCTTCCCGCCGGGCAATACGGAGCAGTTGTTCGATGGCTCTCGACCTGAGCATGCCGATCCTCGTTGTCGACGATTACCAGACGATGGTCCGCATTATCCGCAATCTACTGAAGCAGCTCGGCTTCGAAGAGGTTGACGACGCTTCCGACGGGACGGAGGCCCTCGCGCGGCTGAAGGGTCGCAAGTACGGGCTGGTCATCTCCGACTGGAACATGGAGCCGATGACCGGCTACGAGCTGCTCCGTCACGTGCGGGCCGATGAAAATCTTCGGACGACTCCGTTCATCATGGTGACGGCCGAATCGAAGACCGAGAACGTGATCGCGGCCAAGAAGGCCGGCGTGAACAACTACATCGTCAAGCCCTTCAACGCGGCCACGCTGAAGTCGAAGATCGAGGCGGTCTGCGGGAGCTGATCGGCTCCCCTTCTTCGTCCCCCACGCCGTCCGGTCGGATCGCTCCGGCGCCGCCGGACGCCGAGACGTGGCGTGGCCGGCCAGGACGGCCACAGATCCGAGGAGAAGAGCATGTCGACAGCCGCCGCGCGGCAGCCCGATCTGCGGCTTCGGGAACCGCAGACGGTGATCGCCGAGCTGATCGAGATCGCGGATTACATCGCCCATCTCCGCGAGGAGATCGGGGCGTTGCGCGCGAACGAGATGAGTCGCGACCGGATCCCCATGGCGCACGAGGAGCTCGGCAGCGTCGTCGAGGCGACGGCCGGCGCCACCAACACGATCATGGAAGCCGCCGAGGCGATGCTCGGCCTGCCCGACGGGCCGGGCTACCGCGAGGCGGTCGAGGAGCGCATCAACACGATCTTCGAGGCTTGCGCGTTCCAGGACATCACCGGCCAGCGAATCGCCAAGGTGGTCGAATCGCTGCGGTTGTTCGAGCAGCGTCTCGCCCGCTTCGTCGGCGCCGTGAAGGCCCGCGACGCGGCCTCCATGGATCCCGCCGAGCGGGCCCGGCGGACCCGGGCCGAGGACCTCATGCTGAACGGCCCGCAGGCCGTGGAGGCCATGCCCTCCCAGGACGACATCGACGCGCTGTTCGCCTGACGCGATCCCGGCCGGCGCAGGGCCTGCCCTCGGCGCGGCGGTCGACTTGGCGGCGGCCTGCCGGCTAGATCGCCTCTCGGACCCGCCGCGCGGCGGGGCGAGAGGAGGGCGCGGCAGGGATGACGGCGCAGTTCTGGACCGAGCTGACCACCGAAGACTTGGCCGGCCGCGACATGCGGCGGGCGATCGCCGTGCTGCCGGTGGCCGCCATCGAGCAGCACGGGCCCCACCTGCCGCTCGCTACCGACACCTACATCGCCGAGGGCTATCTCGCCCGGGTGCGCGGGGATGTGCCGGCGGATCTCGACGTGCTGCTGCTGCCGGTCCAGATGGTGGGCAAGTCCGACGAGCACGACGCCTTTCCGGGCACGCTCTCGCTGGAGACCGGCACCGCCCTCGCCGCCTGGACGGGGATCGGCGCGGCCGTCCATCGCGCCGGCTGCCGCAAGCTGGTGATCGTCACGAGCCACGGCGGCAATAGCGCGCTCATCGATCTCGTGGCGGGCGAGCTGCGCGCCCGGTTCGGCATGGTCGCGGTCACGACGTCCTGGGCGCGGCTCGGCTATCCCGAGGGCCTGTTCCCGGCGGACGAGATTGCCCACGGCATCCATGCCGGCGGCATCGAGACGGCACTGATGCTGGCCCTGCGGCCGGATCTCGTCCGGACCGACCGGGTCGCGGATTTCCCGCCGCGCACGCTGTCGATGGTCCGCGCGTTCACCCACCTGCGCGCCGGCCGCCCCGCCGCCTTCGCGTGGAAGGCCGGCGACCTCCAGGCTTCGGGCGCCATGGGCGATGCGCGGCTCGGCACGGCCGAGGCCGGCCGCGCGGCGCTGGACCACGGCGCCCGGGCCTTCGTCGCGCTGCTGCGCGACGTTGACGCCTTCGAACTCGCTCCGGTGTAACCACCGCCGCGCCATCGCCGAAAGAGCCGATACGCCGGGCTCGAACCGCCGGCGTGCGGGAGTTCCGGCCATGCGCCCTACCCTCTTGATCGCCGCCGCCCTGCTGTGCGGAAGCCTCTACCCGGCCGACGCGGCGGAGCGCCCCGTCGTGGTGGAATTGTTCACCTCGCAGAGCTGCTCCTCCTGCCCGCCCGCGGAGGCGCTGATCGGCCGCCTCGCCCACGAGCCGGCGGGGACGCAGGGCGACGTCCTGCCGCTCGCGTTCCACGTCACCTACTGGAACCATCTCAATTGGCGGGATCGCTACGCCCTGCCGGCCGCCACCGCGCGCCAGGAGGCCTACGCGGCCCGCCTGGGCGGACCCACCTTCACGCCGCAGGCGGTGATCGACGGGCAGGTCGGCCTGGTCGGTTCCGACGAGGCCGGCCTGCGGGCCGCGATCGCCCGCGCCCGTGAGACCGGCTCCGGCATTTCCGTGGCGCTCGTCCGCGACGGCGCGCGCGTCGTCGCGCAGATCGGAGCCGGGCCCGGCGGCTCCGCGGGGCGCGTCCTGCTGGTCGGCTACGATCCGGGCCACACCACCCGGGTGCTGCGCGGCGAGAATGCCGGGCGCACCATCGAGCAGGCCAACATCGTCCGATCGCTGCACGAGATCGGGCGCTGGTCCGGTCCCGCCGTAACCCTCGCGTCGGCCCGTCCCGAGGGCGAGACGGCGGCCCTGCTGCTCCAGTCCGACGACGGGCGCATCCTCGGCGCCGCGCGCCTCGCCGCTTCCCCCGAAGAAACGGTCCCGGAGGCCGTGCGATGATCCTCGCCGTGCCGGGCGGGATGCCCACGGGCGGCTGGGCGCTGGCGTCGAGATCGGAGCGTGGGGTAGACACACCGCGTGCCGAGGGACGGAACGACGGCGGAGCCCGGATGGCGCTCGAACAGGAATTGGCGGCCCTGATGGTGGCCGCGCAGGGCGGTGACGCGGCCGCCTACCGCGCGCTGCTGAAGACCTGTCTGCCCGTGGTCTCGGCCATCGCGCGGGCGCAGGGCGTGCGCGGCGAGGCGGTGGACGATGTCGTGCAGGACGCGCTGATGACGGTCCACCGAGCCCGGGCGAGCTACGATCCCGCCCGGCCCTTCCTGCCCTGGCTGCGCGCCATCACCCAGCGGCGGGCGATCGATCGGCTGCGCCGGGCCGGGCGGCGCCCCCGGGAGGTCAACGACCCTCTGGCCTACGAGGCGGAGGTCGATCCGGGCCCGGCTCCCGGTCAGGGATTGGAGGCGCGGGACCGGGCCGCCGCCCTGGCCAGGGCGGTGGCGGCCCTGCCCGACGGGCAGCGGCAGGCGGTGGAGCATCTGGGCCTGCGCGAATTGTCGCTCGACGAGACCGCGGCCCTCACCGGCCGGAGCAAGGGGGCGCTCAAGGTGAACCTGCACCGGGCGCTGAAGGCGCTCCGGGCCAGCCTGACGCAGGAGCGGGAGTGATGGCCGGAGAGGGGAGCAACTGGGCCGGCGGCGACCTGTCCCGTCACGAGCGGCTCGTCGAGGAACTCGCCGGCGGGCTCGAACCCGTGCGGCCCCTGCCGACCCCGGAGGCCCGCGCCGCCCTCTGGCTCGGCGTCGCGCTGGTGCTCGGCGTCGTCCTCGCCGGCGGGATCGGGACCGGCGGGTTCATGCTGCGCATGCATGTGCCGGATCTGGCCCTCGCGGCGGTCGGCGCCGTGCTGACGGCGATCACGGCCGCGTTCGCGGCCTTCGCCACGAGCGTGCCGGGCCGCTCCAGCCGCTGGGCGCTGCTGCCGCTTCCGCCCCTGGCTCTCTGGATCGGTGCGAGCGGGCTGGGCTGCCTGCGCGACTGGATCGCGCCGGGGGCCGACCTGCCCGGCGAGCACACGATCACGGGCTGCTTCAGCTTCCTGATCTGCGTCTCGGTGCCGCTGTCCGTCCTGATCGTCGTGATGCTGCGGCGCGCCTGCCCGCTGCGGCCGAACCTCACGGCCGCCCTCGGGGGGCTGGCGGTGGCGGCGGCGGCGGCGGCGCTGCTGATGCCGGTCCACCCGCACGACGCCACCGCCACGGACCTGCTGTTCCACGCGGCGGCGGTCGCCATCGTGATCGCGGCGAACGGATTGGCCGGCGGCCGGCTGCTCGTCCGGCCATCCGGGATGGGCTAGCGCGCACCAGTCGAGGCGCGGGATCGCGAGCGCCGGGCCTGCGGGGGTCTGCGGGCGTCCGGCGCGGTCGCCTCAGGCGGCGGTGGGATCGAGGCCCGGCCAGTCCACGATCCGGTCGGGGAGCTCGTCCTCGGAGAATTCCTCCTCGTTGCCACTGAGCCGGCCGCGGACCGAGATGCCCGCCTCGTGCACGCTCGCGGCCCGGCCGGAGACCAGGGGGTGCCACGGGTAGAGCGGCTGCCCGTCGCGCACGAGCCGGTACGCGCAGGTCGGCGGCAGCCAGGCGATCGACCGCACCGCCTCCGGCGTAAGGCGCACGCAGTCGGGCACCCGCTTCTGCCGTCGGGCGTAGTCGCGGCACCGGCAGGTGAGGCCGTCGAGCAGCGTGCAGCCGATGTCGGTGTGGTGGACCGCGCCGGTATCCTCGTCCTCGAGCTTCATCAGGCAGCAGCGGCCGCAGCCGTCGCACAGGCTCTCCCACTCGGACGGGGTCATGGCTTCGAGCGTCTTGGTCCGCCAGAACGGCTCGACCGCCCCGCGGCGCGGCGCCTCGGGCTTGGGCATCGGAAAAGTCTCTCGGATGGGAAGGCGCCTCTCTGCCCGAGGCGCGGCACCGCTGCAAGCGTGACCGTCGATAAGCCCCATGCGACCGGATCGCCCCGTCGCGCGTTACGCCCAAGCTCGTCCGCGGCGAATCGCGAGACTGCGCAGAGCCTCGCCGCCGGTTCCGGATCCTGCTATGGACGACGGATGCCGCGCGGTGGCGCCGGCGCAGGGTTCGTGTCCGCGGCGCGGGCGCTCGACCATCCGCCGCCAGGATCCGCCGCAGAGGCGCTCGACAAGCCGGGTTCGACATCGTGCGCCTGCCGACGTTCACCGAGATCAAGGTCCGCCTCGAACGCGCCGCCCTCGCCTTCGACGCCTGGGTCAATGCGAGCCTGTACGACGGCGGCCAGTCGACGGGTGAGGCCTACGAGCGTTTCCGGCGCGTCATGAGCCGCTTCGCGGTGCGCGGCTGGAAGCGCGTGGCCCTCGACCTCACGAGCGAGGGCGTCACCATCGGGACCGGCGGCGCCATCCTGATGCTCGCTCTGGCGCAGCCCGCCTTCCACCTGACCAGCGAGAATTGGCTGAAGCAGCAGGACCTCGCCGTCACCTTCCTCGACCGTTACGGCACCGAGGTCGGTCGGCGCGGCATCAAGCACGACGACTCGCTGAAGCTCGACGAGTTTCCCGACATCATGATCAAGGCGCTGGTCTCGACGGAGGACCGGCGCTTCTACGAGCACTGGGGCATCGACCCGATCGGCACGCTGCGCGCGCTGGTGAACAATTCCCGCGGCGGCAGCGGCACGCAGGGCGGCTCCTCGATCACCCAGCAGCTCGCCAAGAACCTGTTCCTGACGAACGAGCGCTCCCTCGAGCGCAAGGTCAACGAGGCCTTCCTGGCCCTGTGGCTCGAGAGCCACCTCACCAAGAACGAGATCCTGAAGCTCTACCTCGACCGCGCCTATATGGGCGGCGGCACATTCGGCGCGGTGGCGGCGGCGGATTACTATTTCGGCAAGCCGCTCAAGGACATCAGCCTCGCGGAGGCCGCCATGCTGGCGGGCCTTTTCAAGGCGCCGACCAAGTACGCCCCGCACGTGAACCTGCCCGCGGCCCGCGCCCGGGCGGCGGACGTGCTGCACAACATGGTGGAGGCGGGCTTCGTCACCGAGGGCCAGATCCAGACGGCGCTCCGCAACCCCGCGACCCCGGTGACCCGCACCCGCGACATCACCGCCGACTACTACCTCGACTGGGCCTTCGGCGAGATCAAGGCGATGGCCGACGCGGGCAAGCTCCGCAACGACCGCGTGCTGATCGTGAAGACGCCGCTGGACCTCGCGATCCAGAAGCGCGCCGACGAGGTGGTGGCCGATATCCTGCGCAAATCCGGCGACGCCTACGACGTGGACGAGGCCGCGATGGTGATCCTCGATCCCGACGGGGCGCTGCGCGCCATGGTGGGCGGCGCCGATTACGGCGAGAGCCAGTTCAACCGCGCCACCGACGCGCTGCGCCAGCCCGGTTCGTCGTTCAAGCCCTACGTCTACTCGGCCGCCCTGAATTCGGGCCTGTTCAAGCCCGACACGACGGTGGTCGACAGCCCCGTCTGCATCGGCAACTGGTGCCCGCAGAATTACGGCCGCTCCTACGCCGGCCGGGTGCCGATGTGGCTCGCGGTGGCGAAGTCGATCAACACGATCCCGATCAAGATCTCCATCGCGCTGGGCAAGGCGATGGGCATCACCCACGAGGCCAGGGCCGCGAAGGCCGGCCGCGCGAAGATCATCGAACTCGCCCACAAGATGGGCATCACCTCGAACCTAATCGACACGGTCTCGATGCCGATCGGCTCGGACGAGGTGACGGTGATCGACCAGGCCGCCGGCTACGCGGTCTTCGCCAACGGCGGCTTCCGCGCCAAGCCCTACGCGGCCATGGAGGTGAAGAACTCGTCCGGCGAGGTGATCTACCGCCACGCCGACGAGGCGCCCGAGCGGGTGCTCGCGCCCCAGGTCGTGGCGGACATGAACTTCATGCTCAACAAGGTGGTCGAGGAGGGCACCGGCAAGCGGGCGCAGCTCGAGGGCGTGAAGGTGGCCGGCAAGTCCGGCACGACGAACGCCTACCGGGACGCGTGGTTCGTCGGCTACACCGGCAATTACGTCGGCGCCGTCTGGTTCGGCAACGACGACCACACCTCGACCAACAAGCTCACCGGCGGCTCCCTCCCGGCCCAGCTCTGGCACGACGTGATGGAGCCGGCCCACCAGGGCATCGAGATCAAGGGCCTGCCCGGCCTGAAGGAGAGCCCGCGCGCCGCCCAGCAGCAGGCTGCCGGCGGCTCGACCGCGCCGACCGATCCCAATGCCAGCGCTTACGGCAAACTCTCCCGCCGCTCCTTCGAGGTGATCAGCGGCCTGAACGGCCTGTTCCGCACCGTCGAGCGCGCCCCCGGATCCGCCACGGACGCGCCCTCCGGCGCCGGAGACGCGCCGAAGACCGGCCGGAAGCCCGGCGATCGGGCGGCGGCGCCGTCGGGTCAGCTGCGCGAGGTCGCCGAGGGCGCCCGCCCGGTCGGCGGCTTCACCGAGCTGCGGTGAGCGCATGAAGCTCACGATCCCCGACGCGTTCGGCCGGACCTCCGCGTTCGCCGGCGCCCCGCGCCGCGGCGCGGGGCGCTTCGTCCTGCGACTCTGGCGCAAGAGTTCGGTCGCCGGCCTCGCCGCCTACACCCTGGCGCTCGGCGCCGTCCTCGGACTCGCCAGCGCCGACTGGGCCACGAGCGGCGGCTACCCGTTCGGCGGCGTGCAGGTCGGCGCCTGGACCGCGTGGCCGCGGGCCGGCGCGGCGAACGCGGATCCCTACACCCGCGCCGTCAACGCGCGGCGCGGCGAGATCCCTCTGGCGGTCGGCGAGGGCCTGCTCCTGACGGCGGCGGCCGACGAGTCCGGGCAGGCGCTCGACGCCGCCTGCACCTACCAGATCGGCGGCGCCACGCCGCCCGCGCGCGCCTGGACCATCACGGTGGCCGGCCGCGGTCCGCGCGACCCCGGCCGCGCGCCCCTGCGCGAGGGATTCACCTCCACGGAGGTGCTGCGCACGGCCGACGGGCGGTTCGCGATCACGCTCGCGCCGGATGTCCAGCCGGGCAACTGGCTTCCGAGCCCGCGGGCGACCGGCCCGGTCCGCCTGGCCCTGCGCCTCTACGATACGCCCGTCGCCGCCAGCGTCGGGTCTCTCGACCGGAGTTCCGTGCCGGCGATCACCCGCCTGGGATGCGCCCCGTGAGCCTGCGCTTCGTCTACGCCACGCTGGTCGGCCTCGTGCTGGCCGGGATCGTCCATATCGCGGCGGTTCTGGTGATCCCCGGCCTGTCCGAGGCCGACGCCGTCTCGCGCGCCCGCACCAGCGAGAATCTGGACCACCCGCAATCGATCTACACGGTCGCGACCGGTGACGACCCCTCCCCGCCCGAGGCTTGGCTGCCGATCCCGGATCCGGCGGTCGCCGTGGGCGTCTGTGCCTACAACCTCGCGGACGGGCCGATGCGCGTCTCGGCCCGCACCGGACCGCTGTCCCTGTCGCTCGCCGCGCATGCCCGCCGCGGGGCGTTCTACGCGGTGACCGATCAGGCCGCGGTCCGCGGCGCCCTCGACCTCGTGATCCTGACCCGCGCCCAGTACGACGAGGCCCTCGCCGACGACGACGAGAACGATCCAAGTCGCGACGTGCGCATCGTCGCGCCCGACGCGCGCGGCTTCGTGGTGGTGCGGGTGATCGCCGGTCTCCCGAGCCAGCGGCCCGCCGCCAACGCCGCCGTTCAGGCCGTCTCCTGCACCACCGACACGCCTTCGGACGACGCGCCGGCGGGTAAGGACGCGTCCGGCAAGGATGCGTCCGGCAGAGGGGCTGGGCGCTGAGGGATGACGTCGAACGGGTTCACTGCGTCGGTCGACGGATGTCGAAACTCGGCGGCCCTTCGTTGCTCCGGGGCACCCGCCCGCGGTCACGATGTCGCCCGGCAACAGCCCCCGCGAGTCCGAATGCTCGCGGCGGAGGTCGTGCCGGTGCACCCGGCCGACGACGTTCCGGGACAGGTGACCGGAGCCGACGTGCGGCGAGCGGCCAACGTTGCCGCGACAGTCGCGCTGCTGTCATCCGGGCGGCCGCCCCGCGACGCGACCGCCGTGACCGTCCTCTGCGACACCGGGTTGAACTACTAGGTCTGGCTTCCGGCGATCCGTGAAGCCGGAGCTTCACGCTATGGCGACGTCGGCGAGACCGCCCCGGCCGCTCAGTATTTGACCACCAGCGGCTCCGCCTGCGCGACCGGTGGCGGTGGCGGCAGCGGAACCGGCCCGAGGCCGCATCGGGCCGCAGCATCCGGGGGGAGAAGCGGGTCGAGCAGGTTGCGGCGCGCGGCCAGCATCAGGATGGACCGCTCGGCCGAGACCGATTCCGGCGCCGGCGCGGCGGCGAACAGGTGCTCCAGGGCGAACCGGTAGCGGGCGAGCCGCAGTCCGGCCTCGAAGCGCACCCAGGCGATCAGGCAGCGGTTCTCGGCGACCCGCTGGACGGCATCCCGGACGGCAGCATCGTCGAGGGTCTTGGCGAAGGGCAGGCTGCGCAGTCGCGCGGCATCCGCGTCGATGACGCGGGCGGCCAGCGCCACGAAGATCGGGATCAGCCGAGCATCGGCGGTCGCGTCGTCGCTGAGCTTCCGGTAGCGGGAGACCGGAGAGCGGGACGGCTCCGCCGTCAGGGCCTCGTAATAGGCGCCGACCTCCTCGTAGCGCCATGTCGGTGGCAGCGCGTGGGCGCTAGCGAGGCCGAACACCGTGTCCTGGAAGGCCGCGAAGCTGCTGGCGGGCTCGACGAAGCGCCAAGCGCGGTCGCGCAGGGCCTGCTCGTCGTCGGTGAGGCCGGAATCGAGCAGGAGGCGCCCGCGATCCCGGGTGCTGAAGCTGCCGGTGGTATCGATGAGCCCGTTCCAGACACCCGTGCGCGGCCGGCCGAAATCGCCGCTCTGGGTGCAGGCCGCGAGCAGGGCCAGCGCGGCGGCGGCGGGGGCGAGCCGCGTCGCAGCGCGCGCGCGGTCGAGCGGCAGGCGATCCGGGGCTGACATGGGAGAACCGTCGGCGGTGTCGCGCGGCCGGGGTGACATGCGCGAAGACGTCCTCAGGACGCGAGGCGCTCGTAGCGCACGCCGAGGAACAGGAGGATCTCGCCGCGCCGCTCGTCGGAGCGCGGGATCCGGCAGGTCCGCCGCGCCTCCGCGCCCGGAAACGCGATCAGGGTGGCGGACGCGGTCGGGGCCGCTCTGCGAATCTGATCGGCGGCCGGCTGCGACGAGCGGGTCTCGCAGGTCTCCTGCGGCTTGAAAAGGGTCATGGTCTCCGGCTCCTGTCGGCGGTCCGAGCGTGTGGCCCGGGCCCTTCGGAGGGCGTCGGCAAGGGCTACCGAAACAATCCAGCACGGCGTGGTTAACGGAGTCTTTCCGGCCTCCGGCCGCGAAATGGGCGTCCGGCGGAAGTTGGCGCGTGAATTGCGTGGCGGTCTGCGCCCATGGCGGGCGTTTCCTCCCTCGACTTGAGGCCCTGTCCGATCCCGGACGGGGCCTTCTTATGAGCGGCCGGTCTCCTCGGATGGCGCTGTGCGGCCGGCGTGCCACACCGCGGCGAAGCGTGGCCGCGACGTCCGCACGCGGAACCCGTCGGGACCTCCGACGCTTGCCTACCGCCCGGCCCGACCGATATGCCGGACACGGGCGATGGCGGGACCGCCGCGTCGGTTCTCCGCCCGATCGAGATTGAGGACACCGCTGAATGCGACTGGTTCCGGAACGATCCCTGCGCGCCTCCCGCCGTCGCGGGCTGGCTACTGCGGCGCTGGCGCTGATCGCGCTGACCGCCGGCCCCGCCTATGCCCAACGGGAGGACCAGGGTCTGCAGCTCGGCTGTGCCAACGACTATTTCCGCCTCTGCGCGGGTGTCGACCCGAACAGCCAGGACGCGGATCGCTGCATGATGCGCAACCGCAAGCGCCTGTCGCCGGAGTGCCGGTCCGCGATCGGCGACTACGACAAGCGCACGGGCAGCAAGTCTCTCTCCGACGATTGAGACCGGACCCGGTCGAGTTGCCCGCCGTTGGCGAGGGGCGTTTGGTATGAGCCTGACCGTCGCGGTTCAGATGGACCCGATCCAGAATATCCGGATCGCGGGTGACACCACGTTCGCCCTGCTGCTGGAAGCCCAGCGGCGGGGGCACGCGCTCGTCTACTACACGCCGGACCGGCTCTCGATGCAGGGCCGGCGCGTGACCGCCCGCGTCGAGCGGCTGACCGTGCAGGACGTCGAGGGCGCGCATTTCACCCTGGCGCCGCCGGAACGACTCGACCTCGCCGAGACCGACGTGGTGCTGATGCGCCAGGATCCGCCCTTCGACATGGCCTACATCACGGCCACCCACATGCTCGAGCGGATCCACCCCGAGACTCTCGTGGTCAACGATCCCTTCGAGGTCCGCAACGCGCCCGAGAAGCTGTTCGTCCTCGACTTTCCCGAGCTGATGCCGCCGACCCTGATCAGCCGCGACAAGGCCGAGATCGAGGCATTCCGGCTCGAGCACGGCACCGTGGCGATGAAGCCGCTGCACGGGCACGGCGGCGCGGCCGTGTTCAAGGTCACCGAGAAGGACCCGAATTTCGGCTCGATGTTCGACCTGTTCGCCACGACCTTCCGGGAAGCCTGGGTCGTGCAGCGCTACCTCGACCGGGTCACGGAGGGCGACAAGCGCATCATCCTGGTCGACGGCGTGGCCATGGGGGCGGTCAACCGCGTCCCGGCCGCCAACGACATCCGGTCCAACATGGTCCGCGGCGGCGCCGCCTCCGCCTCGGAACTGACCGACCGCGAGCGCGAGATCTGCGCCACGATCGGTCCGCAACTGGCGCGGCGGGGTCTGATCCTGGTGGGGATCGACGTGATCGACGGCCATCTCACCGAGATCAACGTCACCTCCCCCACCGGCATCCGGGCGATCCAGCGGCTCGGCGGGCCCGACCTGTCGGTCGCCGTCTGGGACGCTATCGAGGCCCGAGTCGCGGCGCGCAAGGGCGTCTGACGGCGCGCGCCCTCACGTCTCCGCGCGCGGCGTCGCGCTGAGTTCGGCCCAGTCGAACTCCTCCTCCAGCAGGTAGTAGGCGTCGTCGCCGATCCGACCCTGGCGGCGCAGGGCGAGCACCGCGTCGCGGGCGGCCTCGACGGCGCGCCGCCGCGCGGCATCCGCCGGCAGGCTCTCCGGCGCCAGGCCCTCGTCGTGCGCCTCGGCCTCGGCGAGGGCCGCGCGGAACTCGGCGCGCAGGGCGTCGGTCGCCGGCTCGTCCTCGGCGTCGGCGAGGCTCTCGAGAGCGGCCTCGTAGGCGGCCGCGCGGGCCCAGCCCGTCTCGCGGCCCACCGGGTCGTCGTCCTCCAGACGCAGGTGGGCGAGCAGCGGCCGCAGGGTCAGGCCCTGGACGATCAGGGTGCCGAGCACCGTGACGAAGGCGGTCACCACCACGAGGTCACGGTACGGGAACTGGGCGGGCAGCGCCAGGGCGGCCGCCACGGTGACGATCCCGCGCATGCCCGCCCAGGACAGGGCGAGGCCCGGTCCCAGCCGCGCCGGGGCACCGGCTTGCCGGAGGCCGAACCCGCGGATCCCGGTGGTCGGCAGCACCCAGGCGAGGCGCGTCAGAACCACGGTGGCGAAGGTCGCGCCCGCGAGGATCAGGGCCTGCCACGCGTCCGCGCCGCTCAGCCGCTCCCGGATCGGGTCGATCTGGATGCCGATGAGCACGAAGGCCAGGACGTTGAGCACGAACACCGCCGTGTCCCAGACCGCGTAGGAGATCACCCGGGCCCGGGGTGCGGTGATGCCCGGCGCCCAGCGGGCGACCGTCACCGCGAAGGTCACGATGGTCAGGACCCCCGACAGCTCCAGCCTTTCCGCGGCGAGCCAGATCCCGAAAGCCGCGACGAACTGCATCACGATCGCGCTCGCCGGGTCGGTCACGCGCCGGGTCACGGCCACGAACAGCAGGCCGAGGCAGGGGCCGACGACGAGGCTCGCCACGACGCCCAGGAGGAACGCGGGCGCCACCTCCGCGGGGTGGAAGGTGCCGGCCATCGCGGCCGTCACGCCGAGCCGGTAGATCAGCAGCGAGGCCGCGTCGTTGAGCAGGCTCTCGCCGCGCAGGATCGTGGCGAGCCGGTGCGGCATCGGCGCGTGCTTGAGCACCGCCAGCGCCGCCACGGCGTCGGGCGGGGCGACCACGGCGCCGAGCACGATGCAGGCGGAGAGCGGCATGTCCGGCACGACGAGCCGCGCCACGACCGCGACCGCGAGCGTCGTCACCGCGACGGCCCCGACGGCGAGCCCGAAAACCGGGCGCCAGTTCTCCTTCAGGTCCCGCACGGAGGCGTCGAACCCGGCGTCGAGCAGGACCGGGGCTAGGAACAGGGCGAGCGCCAGTTCGGGATCGAGCCGCAGGTTCGGGACGCCGGGGACGAAGGCGAGGCCGACGCCGCCCAGCGCCAGGAAGGCGGGATACGGCGCCCCGAGCCGGCGCGCGACGCCGGCCAGGAGGACGGCGCCGAACAGGACGCCGACGACCCACTCGAAAATCAACATGCTGCTGAAAGAGGCTGGGCCCCGGGAGCGTTCCGGGTGCCGCGGTCGCAGGCCGGCTCAGTACTGCACGGTCGCGCGCAGGCCGAGCACCGCCGCGTTGCGCAGCCGGCGGCCGTCCGGACCGGCGATACCGGCGCCCGGCCGGATGACGTACTGCGCGTCGGGCTGCACCGTGAAGCCCGGCACGACCACCGCCTGATAGGTCGCCTCGATCACCGCCTCGGCGCGGCGGCGCGGCATCGGCAGGCCCGTGTAGAGGATCGTGTCCCGGTCGGCCCGCTGCGCGTCGTCGCCGATTCGGGCGTAGGCGAAGCTGAGGCCGGCCGTGTCGTCGTCGCGCCCGTCGAACAGGCCCTTGTAGGCGAGGCCGGTATCCACGTAGGCGTCGATCAGGCTGGAGCGGGTGGGCGACCACGCGGCGCGCACGAAGAAGCCGAGGCCCTCGTCGTCCTTGCCGGATTCCCGGTAGAGGGTCTGGTCGTAGATCGCGTAGAGGCCGGCATTGCCGCGGACCGGCCGGCCGATCCCGGTGGCGTTCGGGTCGGCGCGCGGCACGCCGGTGATGTCGAAGCGCAGGCTGTCGAACCGGCCGAAATGCTGCCAGCCGCCCAGGGTGATGTCGCCGGGCAGGCCCTTGGATCCGGGGGCGATGTTGTACGCGTAGGTCGCCTCGGCGATGACGAGGGCCGGATCGCGCAGGCGGAAATTCGTACCCGTGCGGTCGAGACGCTGCGCCTCCGGATCGTCGCCCGGGCGGTTGGCACCCGCCGGATCGCCATCGTAGAGCCCGACCTGCAGGGAGAAGCCGTTGCCCGGAACGTACTTGGCCCGGATCGCAGGCGCCGCGAGCGGGTAGGCCGGGCCCCCGCTCGGCAGGTCGAGCCCGGTGATGGCCGGCCAGCCGAAGGTGGAGTTCACGAACAGGGTCGCGGTCTGGCTGACGAAGAACTCGGTATCGGCGGCCTGCTGGCCGATCCGGATCCCGAGCTTTCCGTCCATCAGGCTCTGGTCGAGCCAGAGCACGTAGAGGCGGCTCGAGGGCAGCGCCTCGATGACGCTCGTGGTCAGCAGATTGCCGACATAGTAGCGCGACAGGCCCGTGCCGTGGATGAAGTAGGCGTTGGCGTGGACCGTCGCCCCCTGCCAGCCCGCGAGCCGGTCGAGGTCGAGGTTGAGGCGCAGGTTGAGGCGATCCTCGACGATCGCGCCCCGGCGGAGGCCGCCGACCGGATTGCCGAGGACGTCGACGATGTAGGTGAGGCTGTACTCGATGCCCCGCGCCTTCAGAGCCGGGCGGATCGCCAGCGGGTCGCCGAGCGGTCCGAGAGACGGCTCCACCGACCGGACATAACCGCCGGAGGCCTGGCTGGTCGTCTCCGGCTGTGAGACCGAGATGCGGGGATCGGCGCCCGCTCCCTCGAGGACCGACGGGACATGTTGCTGAGCCGCGGCAGGCAAGACCGACAGGCCGAGGGCGAACCAGGGTGTGAGCTTCGGGACCATGGGCCGCTTCTGGGCGACAGCGCGCGCGCAGCATAGCACGGCGTACCGCTTGTACACGGCCGGCCTTTGCAGGAGGCACCGGCTCGCCTAACCCTGCGGCCGTACAGCACAGGACCGTCGATGCCCGAGACTCCCGTCTTCACGTCCGCCGCCGTCGCCGCGCCCCACAGCCTCACCGCCCGGGCCGGCCAGACCGTCCTGGCGCAGGGCGGCAACGCCATCGAGGCGATGGTGGCGATGGCCGCCTCCATCGCGGTGGTCTACCCGCACATGAACGGCATCGGCGGCGACGGCTTCTGGCTGGTGCGCGAGCGCGGCGGCCGCGTGCGCGGCATCGAGGCCTGCGGTCCGGCCGGGCGCCTCGCCACGATCCCGCGCTACCGGGAGAAGGGCTACGACGCGATCCCGGCCCGCGGCCCCGACGCGATGGTGACGGTCGCGGGGGCCGTGGGCGGCTGGCGCCTCGCCCTCGAGCTGGCGCGGGCGCTCGGCGGCCGCCTCCCGCTGGAGACCCTGCTCGCCGACGCGATCGCGCAGGCGCGGGCCGGCGTCCCGGTCTCGCCCTCGGAGGCGCGCTACGTGCCCCAGGAACTCGACACCCTCCACGACGCCCCGAATTTTTCCGCCACCTTCCTGAAGGACGGGAAGCCCTACCCGGCCGGCGAATCCCGCGCCCTGCCCCGGCTGGCCGCCACGCTCGAACAGCTCGCCCATGCGGGCCTCGGCGACTTCTATCGCGGCGATATCGGGCGGGAGATCGCCGCCGACCTGGAGCGCCTCGGCGCCCCGGTGACCCGGGCGGATCTGGAATCCTTCGCGGCGGTCGAGCGGGCGCCCCTGTCGATCCGCCGCCGCGACGCGACGCTGTACAACTTCCCGCCGCCGACCCAGGGGCTCGCGGCGCTCCTGATCCTCGGGATCTTCGACCGGTTGAACATCGCCGAGCCCGAGAGCACGGGACATTACCACGGGCTGATCGAGGCGACGAAGCGGGCCTTCGCGATCCGCGACCGGGTGGTGACCGACTTCGCCCGCCTGCGGCACGACCCGGCCGCCTTCCTCGCGCCCGACCGGCTCGCCCGCGAGGCCGCGCTCGTCGACATGGGCCGCGCCGCCCGGGTGCCCCTGCCGGATCCGGGCCACGGCGACACGGTCTGGATGGGCGCGATCGACAAGGACGGCCTCGCCGTCTCCTACATCCAGTCGGTCTACTGGGAGTACGGCTCCGGGACGGTCCTGCCCGCCACCGGCATCTGCTGGCAGAACCGGGGCATGTCGTTCGCCCTCGACCCGAAGGCCGTGAACCCCCTGGAGCCGGGCCGGCGCCCCTTCCACACGCTGATCCCGGCGCTCGCCGCCTTCGACGACGGCCGGGTGATGAGCTACGGCAGCATGGGCGGCGACGGGCAGCCGCAGTTCCAGGCCCAGATCTTCACCCGCTACGCCGATTACGGGATGTCGGTGGCGGACGCGGTCGACGCGCCGCGCCTGCTCTACGGGCGCACCTGGGGGGCGCCCTCGCTCAGCGTGAAGGTCGAGGACCGGTTCGATCCGGCCCGCATCGCGGCCCTCGGCCGCCTCGGCCACGAGATCGAGGAGCTCGGCGGCCCCTACATCGACTCGCTCGGGCACGCGGGCATGCTGGTCCGCCATCCCCGGAACGGGCGGATCGAGGCGACCCACGACCCGCGCTCGGACGGCGGCGCCCTGGGCCTCTGATACCGCCTCCGATCGACCTCTTCGGCGGCTGTCACGCCGTTCGTCATCACGCGCGCAGTGAAGTGACCCAGGACAGCGGGACGTCCGGGATCGCAGCGCTGGCTGGATCGCTTCGCGCCGCCCGCGAAGACGGTGTCACCGAAGCGACGGCCGAGAACCGCCCTCGCCGCGACAGCGGCGCAGAACCTATCCCGCCTGGACGAGCCAGCAGGCGGCGCGCAGGCGTACGGCGCCGCCCGCCGCGTGCCGCCGCAGGGCCTCCGCGACTGCCGCCTCGGCGCGCGCCCGGAGATCCGGTGCTGCCTCGCGGACGAGGTGGGAGCTCGGGCCGAGGTTCAGTGAGACGTGGGTGGCGGCCGCGATGGCCGCCGCGTCGGTCTCGCCCTGGCCGATGACGATGTCCCGGTCGAGGGCGTCGCAGGTCACGCTGTCGAACCCGGTGCCGCGCAGGAGCGTGACGAGCGGGTCGGCCTCGGCGAAGCGGAACGGCCCCGGCGCGTCGGGCTGCGGCGGCGGCGGCACTTCCGGCAGGAGCGGCAGCACCGCGTCGCGCGGCACGCGCACCCACGCATTCTCCGAGAGGACCCGCCAGCACAGGAAGGTCATCCGGCCGCCCGGCCGGAGCATCCGGCGCACGTTGGCGAAGGCGCGGGCGGAATCCGGGAAGAACATCACGCCGAACCGCGACACGACCTGGTCGAACCGGCCGAGATCGGCCGCCTCGACATCCGCCTCGACGAACCGGATCGGGGCGGCCCCGGGCGGCTCCGCCTCGGCGCGATCCCGCCCCACGGCGAGGAGCGGCGCCGAGATGTCGGCGCCCGTCACGCCGCCGCCGGGCCCGACCCGGCGCGCCGCCTCCAGGGTCGTGGCGCCCGCGCCGCAGCCGATGTCGAGCACCGTCTTGCCCGGAACGAGCGGCGCGCGGGCGAAGAGCGCCTCGGTCAGCGGGACGAACATCGCGTCGAGAACGGCCTGATTGCGCGCCCAGCGCGTCCCGACCTCGCCGTTCCAGTACTCGGCCTGGGTGATGCCGCCCGCCATGGTGCCCTCCGTCAGGCGGTCGTCGCAGCGACCGACAGTTCCGGCTTGTGGTTGAGGGTCTGGAAGACCACGCAGTAGCGCTCGGTCAGCTTCAGGAGCTGGGCGAGCTTGTCCTCCGGCGCGTCGGTGTCGAGCTCGAAGAACAGGCGGATGCTCCGGAAGCCCACCGGCGCCTCCTTGTCGACCCCGAGGGTGCCGCGGAAATCGAGGTCGCCCTCGGCGCTGACCGTGCCGGCGCGCAGCGGGATCTCCAGGGCTGTCGCCACCGCCTTGAGCGTCACGCCCGCGCAGGCGACCAGCGCCTCCAGCAGCATGTCGCCCGAGCACAGCTCCGCGCCCGAGCCGCCCGTTGCCGGATGCAGCCCGGCCTCCGCGATGGCGCGGCCCGTCTCGACCTTGCAGGCGATCTTGGTGTCGTCCAGCGTGCCCCTGGCCTTCAAGGTGATGACCGCCGCGTCCGGCGCGGTGCGGTACTTGTCCTTGATCGGAGCCTGGAGGGCTCGCAGCGCGGTGGCGTCCATGGCGTCGTCCTCTCGATCCCGGATCCTGGCCCGCTTCTCGGCGGCGGGCCGGCCGGAGCGCTCCGGCTCCGTCAGGGCCTCGGTATAGGTGCGCGCCGCGCGGACGGGAAGCGGCTCTCAGGCGCGCCCGGTGAGGGCGGCCACCGCCTCCGCGAGGGCGTCGACCTGGACCTCGTCGTGGGCGGCCGAGAAGGCCACGCGCAGCCGCGCGGTCCCGGCCGGCACGGTCGGCGGCCGGATCGCCACCACCAGGAAGCCGGAGGCCTCCAGCGCGGCCGAGATGTCGAGCGCCGCCTGCGCCTCGCCGACCAGGACCGGCACGACCGCGCTCTCGGCCTCCGGGAGGCCCAGGCGGGCGGTGAAGCGCCGGGCCAGGGCGAGCGGCCGGGCCCGGCGGTCGGGCTCCGCCTCCAGGATCGCCAGCGCCTCCAGGGCGGCGGCGGCCGAGGCCGGGGGCAGGCCGGTCGTGTAGACGAAGCTGCGGGCGCGACTGGTCATCAGGTCGACGACCGGGCGCGAGGCGCAGAGATAGCCGCCGTACGAGCCGAGCGCCTTCGACAGGGTACCCATCTCCAGAGGCGCGCGCGGTCCGTCCTCGACCACGCCGATGCCGTGGGCATCGTCCACCAGCGTCCAGGCGTCGAAGGATTCGGCGACGCGCAGGATGTCGCCGAGCGGCGCCCGGTCACCGTCCATGCTGAACACCCGCTCGGTGAGCACGAGGGCGCGCCCGTGGTGCGGCCGGTGCTCGGCGAGCCGCGCCGCGAGGTCGCCGGGATCGTTGTGGCGGAAGGTCAGGACCCGCGCGCCCGAGAGCCGCGCGCCGGCCCACATGCAGGCGTGGGACAGCTCGTCCAGCAGGACGAGGTCGCCCCGCCCGGCGAGGGCCGGGGTGATGCCGAGATTGGCGAGGTAGCCGCTGCCGAAGACCAGGGCGGCCTCCGTGCCCTTGTGCCGGGCGAGGCCTGCCTCCAGCGCGCCGAGATACGGGTGATCGCCGGTCACGAGCCGCGACCCGCCCGCCCCCGCGCCGTGGGACGCCACGGCCGCCTGAGCCGCCGCGATCACCCGCGGGTGGTGCGAGAGGCCGAGGTAATCGTTGCACGAGAAGGAGATGAGCGCCCGCCCCAGCCGCGCCGCCGCGGCGCCGGCGCCGCGCTCCGTCGGCACCAGCTTGCGGCGCAGGCTGCCGGAATCGAGGGCGTCGAGTTTCCCGGTGGCGAAGGCGTCGAGGCTGTCCATGGGGACGGGGATGGGCGGTGCCGCGCCGGCAAAGTCAAGCGGCGGTTGCCGGACCCTTGACCCCCGTCCGAGGCCCCACCATGCCGGAGGCATGACCCTCGCAACGCCCGCAGGCCATCTCTGGCGGCCCTACACGCAGATGCGCCGCGCGGCGCCGCCCCTGGAGGCGGTCGCGACCCACGGCACCCGCATCCGCCTCGCCGACGGCCGCGAGCTCGTGGACGGCATCGCCTCCTGGTGGACGGCTGTTCACGGCTACAATCACCCGCACATAGCGGGCACGGTGGCCGAGCAGCTCGCGCGCATGCCGCACGTGATGTTCGGCGGCCTCACCCACGCCCCGGCGGAGACGCTGGCCCGGCGGCTCGCCGCCCTGCTGCCGGGCGATCTCGACCACGTCTTCCTGAGCGATTCGGGCTCGGTCGCCGTCGAGGTCGCGCTCAAGATGGCGGCGCAGATGTGGATCAACCGTGGGGTCAGCGGTCGGACGAAGGTCCTGGCGTTCCGCGGCGGCTACCACGGCGACACGATGGGGGCGATGTCGGTCTGCGACCCCGAGGAGGGCATGCACCGCCGCTTCGGTGCCTACCTGCCGAGCCAGATCTTCTGCGACCTGCCGCGGAGCGCCGCCGAGACCGCGGCGCTCGACGCGGCCCTCGCGGCCCATCGCGACACCCTGGCGGCGGTGATCGTCGAGCCGCTGGTGCAGGGGGCCGGCGGGATGCGGACGCACCCGCCGGAGGTGCTGGCGACGGTCGCCGGCCTGGCGCGCCGCCACGGGCTGCCGCTCATCGCCGACGAGATCTTCACCGGCTTCGGGCGCACCGGCACCCTGTTCGCCTGCGAGCAGGCGGGAATCGTGCCCGACATCCTGTGCCTGTCGAAGGCGCTCACGGGCGGCACGATGGCGCTCGCCGCCACGATTGCCCGCACGGAGGTGTTCGCGGCGTTCTGGTCCGAGGATCCGGCGGCGGCGCTGATGCACGGCCCGACCTTCATGGCCAATCCCCTCGCCTGCGCGGCGGCCAATGCGAGCCTCGACCTGTTCGAGACCGAGCCGCGCCTGTCCCAGGCCCGCGCCATCGCGGAGCGCCTCGCCGCGGGGCTGGAGCCTCTGTGGCGGGTGCCCGGCGTGGCCGATGTCCGGGTCCTCGGGGCCATCGGCGCGGTCCAGTTCGCGCGGGCGCCCGATCTGGCCGTCCTGAAGGCGGCCCTGCTCGCCCGCGGCGTCTGGGTGCGGCCCTTCGGCGATATCGTCTACCTCACCCCGGCCCTCACGATCGATGCGGCGGATCTCGACCGGCTGATCGAGGCCGTCGCCGGGGTGGTGACCGAGCTGGCCCCGTCATCGCCGTGACGCCCGCGCGCACCACTTTCCCGTGACGAGCCCCCGTGTCGGCCTGCAACCCGGGACCGTTTCTGCCGTTGGGCCTACGGCTGGAGATGCGTGCGGCGGCCCGCGCGGCCGGGTGCTGCCGGAGGGAGTACACAGTGGCGAGCGAGCAGACGGGTTCGAGCGGCGATCGGCCGGTAATCCTCCTCGTCGAGGACGAGGCGCTGACGATCATGGACCTCGGGGACGTGCTGGAGGAAGGCGGCTACGACACCGTTCAGTGCGCCTCGGCCGAGCGGGCGCTGAGCATCTTGCAGGCGCGCCCGGACATTTGCGGGCTGGTCACGGACGTGCAGCTCTCGGGCAAGACGGACGGTTTCGACCTCGCGAGTTCCGTGGCCGAGGCGCGGCCGCAATTGCCGATCCTGATCGTGTCCGGGCGCGCGTCCCCCGACCCGGCCCGCATGCCCAAGCACGCCGAGTTCATCGCCCGTCCCTGCACCGGCGAGGACATCCTGGACCGGCTCGAGCGTCTCATGCACTGCTGAGCGGTCGTCCGCGCGAGCCCCGTCATCGCACCGTCACCGGTCGTCGCCACAGGGACCGGGGCGGCCGCTTGATGGGGGTGGACGGTGCAGGTTCAGGATCGTCCGGCGGCCGCCGGCACTAATTCGGGCGCTCCGGTGGGCGACAAGCAGAAGCGCGATCATCAGGACGAGGCGACCGCCGTGCTCGGCCTCCCGTCCAAGAAGCTGCGGCCACCCGGCGTGCGCAGCGTCGGCTGGGCCCTGGTCCAGGCGGCGCGCCTGCACCGGGCGCGGACCGGCGACCGCTTGGCCAAGCTCGGCCTGTTCGCTGGGCAGGAGCAGGTGGTGCAGGCACTGGCCGCGGCCGGTACGATGACGATGGGCGATCTCGCCGCGCTGCTGCGCGTCCGGCCGCCCACCGCCTCCAAGACCGTCACGCGGCTCGCCGCCCTCGGCATCGTCGAGCGCCGGGCCGAATCGGGCGATGGCCGCGTGGTCCGGGTCCAGCTCACGGAGGCCGGCCGGGCCAAGGCCGAGGCCATCGAGCGGATCCAGGAAGAGGTCGAGGCCGAGCTGCTCGACCACCTCGACAAGACCGATCGCCGCCGCCTCCGGAAGCTCCTGCGGAAGGCGGCGCGCGGTCTCGCCGAGGCGGCCGGCGCCTCCGGTCAGGCGACCGAGGCGGATTCCGAGATCGAGGCCGAGGACGAGGCCGAGGCGGTGGCGACCTGACCGCCGGCCTCAGGCCGCGCGCCGCCACGCCGGGAACGGGTCCGGCAGGCCGCGATAGGGTGCCGGATCGAACGGCTCTTGGTCCGCGCCTGTCTCGATCAGGCAGGCGTCCAGCGCCGCCGTGAGCGCCGCCACGTCCATGCCGGTGCCGATGAAGACCAGCTCCTGGCGGCGGTCGCCCCAGACCTCGCTCCAGACGTCCTGAAGGCGCGCCCGGAACTCGGGCGCCTCCGGCCAGCGCCGCCGCGGCACGGCCGACCACCAGAACCCCATCGCCGAGACCCGGGCCACGGCGCCCGCCAGGGAGAACTCGCCGACCCAGTCCGGCCGCGTCGCGAGCCAGAAGTGGCCCTTCGCGCGGATCAGGCCCGGCCACGTGGCGTTGACGAAGGCGTTGAAGCGCTCCGGGTCGAAGGGCCGCCGGGCCCGGTAGACGAAGGAGGCGATGCCGTACTCCTCGGTCTCCGGCACGTGCGCGTGGGCGCCGTAGAGTTCCTTGAACCAGAGCGGGTGCTGCTGGGCCTTCTCCTCGTCGAACAGGCCGGTATCGAGGATCGCGGCGAGCGGCGCGCGCCCGTGATCGGTCTCGAGGATGCGGGCGTCGGCGTTCAGGCCGCGCACGACGGAGCGGACCAGCGCGAGATGCTCGGCGGAGACGTCGTGCGCCTTGTTGATCACCACCACGTCGGCGAACTCGATCTGCTCCACGAGCAGGTCCACGAGCGTGCGCGTGTCCTCGGCGCCGGCGGTCTCGCCGCGCTCGCGCAGGAAGGCGGCCGAGCCGTAATCCTTCAGCAGGTTCACCGCGTCGACCACCGTGACCATCGTGTCGAGCCGGGCGAGATCCGACAGGGAGCGGCCGGCCTCGTCGCGGAACGAGAAGGTCGAGGCGACCGGCAGCGGCTCGGCGATGCCGGTCCCCTCGATCAGCAGGTAGTCGAACCGCCCCGTCTCCGACAGCCGCCGCACCTCCGCGAGCAGGTCGTCGCGCAGGGTGCAGCAGATGCAGCCGTTGGTCATCTCGACCAGCGTCTCGTCGGTCCGGGACAGGTCGGCGCCCCCGGCGCGGACCAGATCCGCGTCGATGTTCACCTCGCTCATGTCGTTGACGATCACCGCGACGCGGCGGCCGTCGCGATTGGTGAGCACGTGATTGAGCAGGGTCGTCTTCCCGGCCCCGAGGAAGCCGGACAGGACGGTGACGGGAAGGCGGGTGTCGCGCTGGGTCATGACGCGATCAAAATGTTATAACGTTTCGAAGTCAACCGGCGTCGTGAGCTTGTGCAGGCGCGCCGACCGGATCGCTGTTGCAACGATGTAACGTTTCTCCACCGTGTCGGACACCGGCGGGATTAACGCTTGCACCGGACCGGGGCACCGCAACAATGAAACGATATAACACTGTGTGAGTCTCGATGCTTCCCTCGCGCCGCTTCGGCTTCCTCGCCAGCACGGTCCTGTCCTCGACCGTCTGCGCCGGCCTCCTCACGCCCTCCGCCGCGCGGGCGCAGCAGGCCGTCGCCCTCGACGAGATCAGCGTCACCAGCCCGAGCCCGATCCAGCCGTCGCGCGGCGCGGTCGCGGCGGATGCGGCGGTGCCGATCGGCGTCCTGCCGGTGGCGACCAACACGTTCTCGCCGGTCACCGTGGTGACCCAGGACCAGATCGCGCGCGACCAGCCGCGGACGCTGGGGGACGCCCTGTTCGACCGGCCGGGCATCTCGGGCACGACCTACGCGCCGGGCGCGGCGTCCCGGCCGATCATCCGCGGCCTCGACAATGCGCGGGTGCGGATCCAGGAGAACGGCATCGTCAACGGCGGCGTGTCCGACCTCGGCGAGGACCACGCCGTGCCGGTCAACCCGCTGGTCTCCGACCGGATCGAGGTGATCCGCGGTCCCGCGACCCTGCGCTACGGCTCGGGGGCCATCGGCGGCGTCGTCTCGGCCGACAACAACCGGGTGCCGACCTTCATCCCGGCGAACGGGGTGCAGGGCCAGGTCACCAGCGGCTTCTCCAGCGTGGATAACGGCCGGCTCGGGGCCGCCACGGTGGATGCCGGCGGCGACGGCATCGCGGTCCACGCCGACGGCTTCAAGACCGCCAACGACAGCTACGCGATCCCCGGCGGGATCCAGCGCAACTCCTACAACGAGTCGCAGGGCGGCGCGGTCGGCATCTCGGCGATCGGCGACCGGGGCTTCGTGGGTATCTCGTTCAGCCACTACGACGCGGTCTACGCGATCCCCGGCGGCGTGGCCGAGCAGGACCGGACCCGCCTGACCCCCAACCAGGACCGGGTCCTGTCGCGGGGCGAGTACCGCCCGCTCGACGGGCCCTTCGAGGTGATCCGCTACTGGGCGGGCTACTCGGTCTACCGCCACAACGAGGTCGGGATCGGCGACGATGGGATCGAGGGCGTCCAGGCGATCTTCAAGAACCGCGAGGCCGAAGGCCGCCTGGAACTCCAGCACGTCCCGGTCATCACCGAGTTCGGAAAACTCACCGGCGCGCTCGGCTTCCAGTCGGACCGGCGCGTGATCAACACGCAGCTCGAATCGTTCCTGCCGAAGACGGAGTCGCGCGCGAACGCGGTCTACCTGTTCGAGGAGCTGGAGCTGCGCCCGGGCACGCGGCTGCAGGCGGCCGGGCGCTACGAGGTCGACCGGCTGTCGAGCACGGCGGCGCAGTTCCCCGCCGACTACGTGCCGGTCGACGGCCAGGAGCCGTTCCAGTACGCGCGGACCCGGCGCTTCGCCCCGAAGAGCGCCAGCATCGGCGCCCTGCAGGACCTGCCCTACGGGTTCGTGGCGAGCCTCACCGGCTCCTACGTCGAGCGCGGGCCCACGGGCTACGAGCTGTTCTCGCAGGGCCCGCACGACGCCACCGCGACCTTCGAGATCGGCAACCCGAACCTCAAGAAGGAGCGCGCCCGGACCGTCGAGGCCAGCATCCGGCGGGCCGAGGGGCCGTTCCGTCTCGACGCCACCGGCTACTTCACCCGCTATACCGGCTTCATCTACCGGAACTACACGGGCCTGACCTGCGACGACGACTTCGCGTCCTGCGGCGTCGGCACCGACAACCGGCAGATCGTCTACCAGCAGCAGAACGCGACCTTCTACGGCGCCGAGATCATCGGCCAGTACGACCTCGTGCCGGTGGGCAACGGCTTCGCCGGCGTCGAGGCGCAGTTCGACTTCGTCCGCGCCCAGTTCGACAACGGCGCGAACGTGCCGCGCATCCCGCCCTACCGGGTCGGCGGCGGCGTCTACCTGCGGGCCGACGGCTGGTTCGCGCGGGTGAACCTGCTCCACGCCTTCAGCCACGACGCCACGGCCGTGTACGAGACGCCGACCCCCGGCTACGACGACCTGCGCGCCGAGCTGAGCTACACCAAGGCCGTCGATCCCGCGGTCTACGGGGCGAGCGCGATCACCCTCGGCGTCCAGGGCCGCAACCTCCTGAACGACGACATCCGCAACTCGACCTCGTTCAAGAAGGACGAGATCCTGCTGCCGGGGCGCAACGTGCGGCTGTTCCTGACGGCGCGGTTCTGAGCGCCGCGTCGGTCATCGAGGTTTCTGAGCCGGCAGGCCGCGGCGCAGCCTGCGCCCGCCCGCGACGATCCCCGTCACGGCGATCCCGGCCGCCAGGAGGTTCAGGATCCACTGGGCCGCGTCGTGGAGCGGGCGGCTGCCGGTGAGCCCGGGCAGGTCGAGGCGGTGCGCCGCGTCGAACAGCCAGCGATTGATCCGGCCCGCGCGATCCAGGCGCTGGAGGATGGTCCCGTCCCGGGGATCGACGTGGAGCCAGGTGGCGTCCGGGTCGCCGAACCGCAGGCGCAGCACCGGCAGCGGGCGCGGATCGGACCCGTGCGGGTACCAGTAGAGATCGTAGGCACGCAGGCGCTCCGCCGTCCGCAACCCGCCGCCGGGCAGGGGATCGCCAACCCGATCGGCCAGATCTGGTCGGGCGCGATGATGCTGGAGCATCTCGGCGAGCACGCGGCGGCGGCCGAGATCGTCGGCGGGATCGAGCGGGTGCTGTCCGAGCGGACGCTGCNGTCGAGGGCCGCGCCGTCATCCGCGCGGCGCGCTGGGCCTTCGGCCGGACTGCCGGCGACGACCCACCACGATCCGCCGATGGCGGCGAAGCGCAGCGCCCGCGTCCCGGGCCCGGCGAAGCCGCGCAGGGCCTCGGCGGTGAGGCCGAGGGCCTGAGGCTGCCCGGCATAGGCGGCGCGGAGGGTGGCGGGCGCGGCGCTCGACGAGAACCAGCGGTTCGGGTTCATCGAGATCCAGCCGCTGAGGATGAAGGTGCTGAGCCCGATCCCGCCGACGAGGCCGAACAGGTGGTGCCAGCGGCCGAGCCCGCGATAGGGCGTGACCGCCCCGCCTGCGTACCGCCGCCGGAGGCGCAGGCGCCAGATTCCGATCGCCAGCCCGCTCAGTGCCCCCAGGGCGGCGAAGCCCGACAGCCAGAGCAGGACCGCCCGCCACAGCTCCGGCCGGGCGCGCAGCGGCGTGAGGTAGATCCAGTGCGCGACGGCGCCGACCCAGTTCCAGCCCCGCTCGGACCGTGTCGTGTCGAGGACGATCTCGCCGGTGACCTGCGAGACGTAGAGCTCGGTCCCCGCCGGGTCGCCGAGGGCGACCTTCAGGAATGGGCGGAGCGGGTCGTACCGGGCCGTGACGGTCCACTGGTCGCGGTCGACCGGCTCGACCCGCGCATCCGGAGCCCCCTCGGCCGCGAGACGCCGCGCGTCCTCGGGCGTCGGCGGGCCGAGCCGCGCGCCGGTCCGCGCCGAGACCGTGGCCCGGGCGCCGTCGCGGTCGGCAATCCGGTAGACGGGCTCGCCGCCCCGCATCTCCAGGCCGAAGGCGGCCGGCACGCCGCCGAGGTCGCCGGCGCGAAGAGCGTCATCCGGTGAGACCATGACCTGGTCCCAGGCGATCGGGCCGAGCCGTGACAGGCGCTCGGCGTCGGTGAGTGCCGGGAACGGCACGTAGAGCATCACCAGCCCCGATCCGATCCACAGGGCGAAGAACAGCCCCGCGGAGATCCCGGCCCAGCGGTGGAACAGGAGCAGCCAGCGCCGTCCCGCCTTGCCGAGCCGGCGCGGCCGGCTCACCACGTCACCGTGTAGGCGACCTCGACCGAGCGCGGGCGGCCGAGCAGCCAGTTGGTGCCGGTCCCGTTCACGGCGTTGCCCGAGATCGCGTAGACCTTGTCGAACAGGTTGTAGACCCGCACGGACAGGCGCGACTCCGCCGTGACCTGATGGTCGAGGACGAGGTTGACGAGGTTGTAGGCCGGGCGCCGCGCCGTGTTGCCGAAGTCGCTGTAGACCTGCCCCACGTTCTGGAGCCCGACCCGCGCGGTCCAGTCGCGGGTGACGTCCCAGGTCAGCCAGAGATTGGCCACGCGCTCGGGCACGTCGATCGGCTGGTTGCCGGCGTACGAGACCGTGGCGCCGCCCACCGTCTGGTCGAACCGGTCGTACTGCGCGTGGAGGAGCGCGAGGTTGCCGTCGAGGCGCCAGCCCGGCGCGAACCGCCAGCCCAGCGCCAGCTCGAAGCCCTGCGAGGACTGGCGCCCCACCTGCGTGGACAGCGTCGGCTGGCCGGGGATCGCCGAGATCAGGTTGTCCTTGACGATCCGGTAGCCCGCGACGGTCCATTCCACGGCACCGTCGAAGGCCAGCCCCTTGGCGCCGATCTCGACCTGATCGCCGGTCGCCAGCTTGAAGCCGGCCAGGGACTGAGACAGCGTGATCAGGCTGTTCACCGGGTCGGTGGCGAAGCTGTACTGGGCGTAGAGCGCGCTGTCCGGCGTCGGGTTGTAGACGAGGCCGAACCGGTAGCCGAGCGCCCGGTAGGTCTTCTCGAACCGCGATCCCGTCTGCAGATCCTCGCGGTTCAGCGTGGGCACGTCGAGGCGCACGCCGGTGAGGAACGAGAGCTTGTCCGACAGGATCAGCCGGTCCTCTGCGAAGACCGAGGCCTGGCTCGTCTGCGTGGCGTAGGCTGGGCGCGCCCGCCCGTTCTGCGGGAACAGGCCGGGATCGTAGCCGGTGAGCGGCACGCTCGTGGTCTGGTCGAAGTAGAAGTTGTTGGTGTGGCGGAAATCGATGTGGTTCACGTCGAAACCGGCCACGAACTGGTTGCGCAGGCCGAACAGGTCGCCCCGGAACGTGGCGTCGAGACGGTCCCCGACCTGCTCCTGGCTGTGGTAGATCTCCAGGTAGTCGCCCCGGTCCACGAGCCCGGTGCCGCGGTTGTAGCTGTACTGCTCGACGTCGAGCCAGTGGCGCCGGCTGGTGAGCCGGTAGGCGGTGTTGCGGATCGTGATGTCGGCCGAGGGGGACCACTCGGTCTTGAACTGGGTCCAGTTGTCGGCCCAGGTGATCTTCGCGTCGCGGACGTTGTAGTTGTTGAACCGGATGAGATCCGGGATGCGTCCCTCGACGAGCGGCGTGCCCCAGTAGCGGGCGGGCTCCTGGTAGCCGAGATCGTGGCTCAGCGTGAACGCGAGGTCGGCGCTCGGCCGGAACAGCAGCGCGGCGGAGACGGCGAGGTTGCGGAAATCACCCTCCGGCCGGATCCAGCCGTCGGCGCGGTTGCCGCTGACGTTGAGGCGGTACGCGAAGGTGTCGCCGTACTCCGCCTGGCCCAGCGGGCCGCCGGAATCGAGGGCGAGCCGCGCGACTCCATCGGTGCCGATGACCGCGCGGGCGGCGTTGATCGGCACGAAGACCGGCTTCTTGGGCACCACGTTGATGACGCCGCCGATGGCGCCGTCGCCGTAGAGCACCGAGGACGGCCCGCGCAGCACCTCGATCCGCTCGACGTTCCACGTGTCGAACGGGAAGGTCACGGTGTTGGCGCCGACGTAGAAGCGCGTGCCGTCGTAGAGCTGCTGGATCGAGTTCGGGCCCGCGAAGCCGCGGGACGTGAACGCGCCGTTGCCGTTGCCGGGCGCCGCGATGGTGGTGATGCCGGTCGCGTCCTGGGTCACGGCCTCGGCGATCGTGTCCTGGCCGCGCAGCCGCGCGGTCTCGCCCGACACGATGTCGAGGCTGGCCGGCGTCTCCAGCGGCGTCAGGCCGAGGCGGCTCGCGGTCCGGTCGGGGGTGCGCAGGTTCAGGCCGTTCGGCGGGAGGCGGCTCGGGTCGCCGCCCGCGCCCGCGACCGACAGCTCATCCAGGGTGACCGCCTCCTGGGCGGCGGTCGGACCGGCGAGGAGCGCGAGGAGAACGCCGCAGAGCGGGGCCCGCCCGTCGAGGCGGGAGCGATAGGTCGATGGAGACATGGGAGAAGCGGTCCGTGCACGGCGCGCGCCGGCCCCCACCCCGTACATGCATTGTAATAACATTACAACGCTTCGGCCGTCCGGAAGCCTCAGCCTGTGCGGGCGCGCGACGGCGTCCCGGGACAGGGAAAGAGAGTCTTAGGACGGCGGCGACGGGCATGGGGAACGGCGACGCGGGCGCGCTTGCTGTGGCACGTCACCGCGAACGAGGCCTCGGCGACCGCCTCCCTCGGGACTGGCGGCGCCTCGACACTCGCCAGGACACCCCGCCCAGCGCGTTTCGCGTGTGACCACGGCTGACGGCAGGTCTCCTGGCTCGCGGGTCGCCGCCCTCGCACCGTCTTCCCGGGGTGACCCAGTGACGTGGTGGTGAAGGGCTCGCCGCTTACAGTTGCGGGGGCAGCCGCGGCTTCGGGGCGAACCCCTCACCGCGTTCCCTTTTGATCCCCGAGGGGAACCGTCGGGCACAGCTTGGCCGTAGCGGGCGCGGGCGTCAACCGTGTGTCCGGTTGTTGCCGTGGATCGGCGCGCGGCGCGCCGGTCCGTTGCGGCCGCGCCGACGACGGCCTAGTCGTTGCGGGATGACGGTCTGGAGGCCCCCTCAGGAGATCCGCGTGAAGGCGCTGGGCCTGCCCCGGCGCGGCGACAGCCCGCGCGTGGCGGAGGTCCGCGCGGATGACGGGCGGCTGAAAGGCGTCCGGCCGCTCGGCGGCAGCGTCGCGTTCGGCGAGTGGGCCGAGGACGCCCTGATCCGCGAGTTCGAGGAGGAGCTCGGCGTCACCGTCTCGGTGCTCGGCAGCCCTCGCGTCGTGGAGAACATCTTCACGCACGAGGGGCAGGTCGGGCACGAGGTGCTGTTCCTGTTCCCGGTCGGCCTGCCGCCGGGGCGGTTCGACGGGCAGGCGCGCTTCGTCTTCCACGAGGATTGCGGCACCGCCTGCGTGGCGCGGTGGTGCGACCTGGACGGGCTCGACGTGCCGGGCGGTCCGGATCTCTTCCCCGCCGGCCTGGAGGCCCGGCTCCGCGACGCGTGGAACGCGGAGTCCTGACGGACTGAACCGCTTCGCCGCCTTTGCCGCTCGACGCGGGCGGTGCTACAGCCGGGCAATCCCATCGGTCCGGACGTCCGCGACGCCGCGGCCCATGCGCCCGGACGCTCCGTCCGACGCGGAGACGGGTGCCGGCGGAAGCATGACGACACGACCTCCCAGAAGCGGCGGGCCGAAGGGGCGCAAGCCTCAGGCCGGCAAGTTCGATGCGGGCAAGTTCAGGGGCGGCAAGGCCCAGGCCGACGGGCGCGCCCGCACGGGCCCGCGCACCAGCGCCCGAGACGCCGCCGAGCGCGCGGCCCGCAACCGCGGCGAGGATGCCGCTGCGCGCGATCCCAGTGTGGCTGATCATCCTCTCAGACCAGCTACTGATCGTCGCCTTGGTAGGCCGTTACCCCACCAACTAGCTAATCAGACGCGGGCCGATCTTCCGGCAGTAAACCTTTCCCCATAAGGGCGTATCCGGTATTAGCCCTAGTTTCCCAGGGTTATTCCGAACCAGAAGGCACGTTCCCACGCGTTACTCACCCGTCCGCCGCTGACCCCGAAGGGCCCGCTCGACTTGCATGTGTTAAGCCTGCCGCCAGCGTTCGCTCTGAGCCAGGATCAAACTCTCACGTTGAAGAGATTGATCTAAGCTGATCACAACATCTTGACAGAGGCTCACAATCATCCAGGCATCCCTGCCCGGATAGTGTGAGCTTCCGAAGCGTTGAACAGCTCGCTTCTCTCGATGATCCAGCTTTCGCCGGATCCGCAAGGACAAGCGCCGTCCACGCTTCTCTTTCTCGTATTCACTTGTCAAAGAGCGGCGCCCGCTCGCGCAGGAACCATTCGAGATCGACGGAAAACCACTCCAGCTCTCGCCGGCAGTTGCTCGCGCTCGTCTCGGGAAGTCTGTCCGGGCGGCCCGCCCTGCTCGGGCACCGCGTCGGGAGCAGCCGTATAGGGCGCCCCAAATCGGCTGTCAATCGCCCCCCTCACCAGCCGAAAAACGACCCCGGACCGTGACGGCNACAGCTCGCTTCTCTCGATGATCCAGCTTTCGCCGGATCCGCAAGGACAAGCGCCGTCCACGCTTCTCTTTCTCGTATTCACTTGTCAAAGAGCGGCGCCCGCTCGCGCAGGAACCATTCGAGATCGACGGAAAACCACTCCAGCTCTCGCCGGCAGTTGCTCGCGCTCGTCTCGGGAAGTCTGTCCGGGCGGCCCGCCCTGCTCGGGCACCGCGTCGGGAGCAGCCGTATAGGGCGCCCCAAATCGGCTGTCAATCGCCCCCCTCACCAGCCGAAAAACGACCCCGGACCGTGACGGCTCTAGGTAAATGGCACGGTTGTTCTGGCTCTCGGATGACACCGGGGCGCGGAGCGAGCCGCACCTGCCGCACGGCCAACCGGGCAAACCTGGGGTCGACGACAGGGGTGGGATCGGCGGCATCCTGCACGTCCGGAAGGTCCGCTGCCGCTGGCAGGACACGCCCTCCGCCTATGGCCCACACACGACGATCTACAACCGCTACAACAGGTGGTCTCAGCGCGGGATCTGGCAGCGGCTGTTTGCCAAGATCGCGGTTGCAGGCTCCGTTCCAGACGGTCTGATGCTCGACGTGTCCCACGTGAAGGCCCGCCGCTCGGCAGCTGGCGGAAAAGGAGGGGCCTGGAGCCAGGCGGTCGGCCGCTCGCGCGGCGGGTTCATGAGCAAGATCCATTGCTTGGCCGATGGTCGTGGCCGACCGGTTGCGTTCGCCCGGCAACGTGGTCGACATCACCATGGCGCTGCCTCTGCTGTGCGCTGTGGTGCCTCCGAAGCGTCCGGTCGCCGGCAGGGCCTATGACGCGCAGAGCCTGAGAGATTGGCTGAAGAGCCGGCGGCTGATCGCCACCATCCCGTCCACGGCCACCCGGACGGTGCCCTACAAGCACAGCCGGGTCGCCTACCGGCGGCGCAATCGGATCGAGCGGCTGTTTGGCCACCTCAGAACTGGCGGCGCGTCGCGACCCGCTACGATCGCTTAGCCTGCAACTATCTGGCCGCCGTCGCGCTCATTTCTTGCGTCATCGCTTGGACCTGAATGTGTCCCTTACCTAGCGTGACGGTGACGTCGCACGCCCGCATCGTCGCGCACGGCTTCCACGCCACGATAGGGCGCGAAAGATCGTCGGGCACCGTCGAGAGAGAGTAGTAGCCCCCCTCCCACGACCTTCAGGTAGGTGAAATCCGTCTGCCGGAGCTGGTTGTGCGCGGTCGTCCTGTCGCAGAATGCGTCGGCGGCTTTGACCACGATGTAGGCCGGGCTGGTATCAGGTCCTGGGCTTTGAGCAGGCGGTAGACGGTTGCCCCCGAGACGAAGTGGCGCCGCTCATCGGTGAATCGCAACGCCAACTCGCGCCGGCTGAGCTCCGGCTGCTCCAGCGCGAGGGCGACGATCTGCTCGTGGATCTCTGCGGGCAGACGGTTCCAGACCCGACTGGTCCGGGACAAACGATCCGCCGATGCCTACGGGCCGCCGCACTGGAAGGCGTCATACCAGCGGTAGAAGGTAGCACGCCGGATGGTGGGCTTCTCCAAGGTGGCACGCACCGGCAGGTGAGACGGCTCGACCAGTTGGATGATCTCCAGCTTCTCAGAGGCCAGGTACTTCATGCCACGTCGCCCCACCCCCAATCATACTTTTTTCAGCGGGCGATTCTGCAGGACGAGGTCGGCTACGCTTCCTTCAGCGCACCGGTTTCGCGGCGCAGCTGTGCGAGGTCCCAACCGCCTGCCCGCTGCCTTCGTCCTGTAGGTCGGTGTCGGCGGCCTCAGGTGGCCTCAGGCGGGAGCAGCGGCGCACCACGCCGCGGGTAGCGCCCTAGGCGTGCTTGTGGAGCCTCCGGACCGTTTTGAGGACGCATCGCTGCTTTATGTCCGCCGAGCGCATCCCAAGCCTCTGCATCTCAACCTATGCCGCTAGCCGCTTCCGGGCAGTCGGCCGACGTTGCGGAGCGACTGGTATGGGTGCGGCGCCGATCGTCGCTCTCAGGCAGGAATTACGGACTGACACCGATGACCTGGCGCAGCAGGTGGTTCTGCGACAGAGCTGGCAGGCAGCCGATCTCGAACCTCGTCCGAGCTGTCCGCGCGAGCGCTCGGGACGGAGTGGCAGGATAAATATTTTCCGCGCAGATCGGTATGAATGAACTTATTTCGCCGCGCGGTTGTCATCGTCGCAGCGATAGCGTAAAGATGATCCCTCGACTTTTGGCCAGATATCCGGCCGCATCGCCTCAACAGGGCGAGCGCTCTGCATCTCTCCCATTTTCGACGATCGGCGACCGGGCGCGTACGATTCACGCGCCCGGCCTTGTTGTTTGCCTAACTTGATATGGATTACTTATGACCATCGGCACCGTTAAATGGTTCAACGACACCAAAGGCTTCGGCTTCATCCAGCCGGATGACGGCGGTAAGGACGTGTTCGTCCATATCTCCGCCGTCGAGCGCGCCGGCATGCAGGGCCTGAGCGAGGGCCAGAAAGTTTCCTACGAGATGGAGACCGACCGCCGGAGCGGCAAACAGTCAGCGGGCAGCCTGCAGGCCGCTTGAGCACCGCGGGTCCGCCCGTGACGCGCTTCGAAGCCGTTCCCATCGCGGAACGGCTTTTCGATTTCACGCCCCGGAGCTGAACTCTGGGACGCCTCAGGAGAGTCCGTGATCCCTTTCAAAAGCAACCAACTCGTCGATCGTCTTGAAGCGACGGCCAAAGCGCGGCAGGCCACGCTGGCTCGCTTCCGGGCACGCCCCGCGGCTGATGATCCGGCCGTCCTTGCCCGCCAAGCTGCGCGTCACGCGGTTGTTCAGGCGCGAGAGGTGCGGTCGACCGAGCGGGAAGCGGCCCGTCTCGCCGCGCAGACCGCGCGCGAGGCTGAGGTTCTGGCCGCGGAGGCCGATGCCGCCGCCGAGCGCGTCCGTCAGGCTGCAGAAAAGGCGGACCGGCAGGCTACCCTCGCGGCCGAGCAGAAGGCCGCGCGCGACGCGCGTTTCGCGGCCCGCAAGGCGCGGGCCCGCCGGTAAGTCGGCCCCAGTCTGCAAACGCCATCACCCGGAGGACGCCTATGTCTCACAAGTTCAAGATCGGCCAGCAGGTCAGGCAGCTGGGGGTCAGCTACGCCGGTGGGAAAAGCACCGTCGACGGCCTCTTCGAGGTGGTTCGCCTGACGCCGGACGACCGTTCCGGCGAGCCGACGTATCGGATCCGGTCTGCGGGCGGCGAGCGCGCCGTGCGGGAGGGCGAGCTCACACGCGCGACCTAAGTGGTCTCGGTCGACCCACCCTTCGGACGGAGAGACAACGCCCTGCAATGTGCATCCGCCAAGGTTTTCTGACTGCGTGGAGATGCGACGGACAGTGCGCGATCGAGGTTGTTGAAGCTCGCGATGATGAACACGCCTACTCATTCGGCCGAAGCGGCGATGATCGAGCCCAATCAGACGGCCTTCATCCTCAAGGTGACGCGGCCTGACGAGGCGGAATTGTCCGGGCAGTTGGTGATGTTCTACGTCGCGATCACCACATCCGAGCCCGAAGCGCTGGCCATCGTGCGCCGCGCGGTGAAGGAGGACGCGACCGTCGAGGCGACGGGCGTTCGCCTTTCTCAGCAGACGGCCAGCGCCCTCAATCTGGAGGCCGGTCTCGCGCGCGCCCTCTGACGCAACCGCTACGTCCGGCAACGCAGCGAAGCTTCGCGATAGGCCCCGGCTAAAGCGTTCTCACGGTCGAGTTGGACCTCCGGACGGGACATCGCGTTGTGATAAAGGGGCGGTGAACGGAGGAGGTCGGCTTTGGACATGGGTCGCCTCGCGGAGACCGAGAATGCCCTTGCCGTCACGGATCGCCTCTGGCGCGCCGAGATGCGGCGGGTCTTCGGACCGGACGCTGTTCTGCTCCACGGCTTCGGTGCCGAGCGTCAGGGTGAGCCCGGGACGCGGCTGCGCACGACCTTCGAGGCGAGACGGAACGCGATCGCGGCGTGGCGGCATGTGAGACGGCCGGCAGCGTGAGCCAAGCGTACGAATGGGCCTAGTCATCCGCACCCGGTACGTTCCGGCGCCCCGCCGCCCGATCCGAGAAATGGCGGTGGCGCTATGGTCCGAGAAGGCGCATAGTTCACGTATCCCTCCGCGCAATCCCGTGCCCTGGGCGACGATGCGGAGACCGAGATGGCTCGCGAATTCACGACCGGCAAAGCGCAGGCGGTGACGCCCGAAGACTTCAACGAGCGAGTGAAACGACTTCTGGCCAACAAGCCTGAGCCGTTCAAGCCCGAACCGAAGATCCGGAACTTCAGGACCGGAAGGGCTCCGCAGAAGATTTTAGGGCGGTGCTCGCCGGATCGCGGGCGTCACCCGTCCCGCTCTGATCGTTCCCCGGGGTCGCTCGACCGCGCGGCGAGGGCTGCGGAATGCCTCCGGTGGTCTGCCACCGCTGCGGGCGGGGAGCGGTGCCTGTAACTGCAGCGGCGTAACAGCGAGGTCAGGCTCATCCCAAGCGAAACACGCCCCCGCCGCCGCAGACGAGACGGGGCCCCGAGGCTTCCCGCAGCCTCCGTCCTGGATCGATCCTGCGGCTCCTGCACAGTGTGTTGTCGTGTTCTGGAGATCCAAGCTCTCGACAAGCCCGCGGGAATCCTGTGCCGGCACAACACCGGAACGGGGTGTGGGATCTACCCCGAGCGCCCGGACGCCTGCGCCCGGTGGCATTGCCTGTGGCGCAGGATCAGCGCGCTGCCGGACGCGCTCAGGCCTGATCGATCCGGCGTGATGTTCTCGATGGATAGCCGATCTCCCGCGGCGGATGGGCCGAATTCAGCCTGCATCGTCGGTCGTGCCGTGCGCGACGTCGAAGACTTCGACCGACCGGATGCGATCGAAGGCTTCGCCATGTTCGTTCGCGAGGGATCCTTGCCGGTGTGGAAGGCATCCGATCGCGGTGCGATTCTGGTGCATCCAGGCCCCCAGATCGCGCCGCCGTGGAGCGAGGTGCGGTCGCCTGCCTGACTGGCCCGACGCTGGTCTCCGAACGACCCAGGCCGCCGTCGCGATCCCCATTCTGACTGCCGCCGAACTTGGCCATGACGCTGCCGGCCCGACACCCTTCCCCCGGTGTCCCGCGCAGACGGACAAACCCGCGTAGGCTGACCGCATGACAATGCGAAGCCCATAGCGACCGACAGAGTGTGCTATTGCAACCGTGAGGGTGCGTCCGTCGATACCCGAACAGGAGATTCCGATGCTTGTCATCCGGTGGCTGATCTCCAAAACGATCCAGCTTTTCCTGGGAAGCGCACACGCGCGCAGGTCCGATAAGACGGCAAAAAGGAAGGAAAACGGGACGTTCGAGGGCGCGTCCGCGAGCAAGGATAGGAAGTTCGAGGAAAACTACGCTGCGGCTGCACGACTCCTCAGGACCCGGATCGATAAAGAGTTTCCGGATGCCTACTATGCGAGGCTGAGCTCCGGCCGGAACAGTTCGTACGATTACGGACAGGACCGTGCCCTCGCCATCGACACCATGTCGATCGCCATCGCCATGGCGCTGCGGAACGGTGCCACCGTCCAACAGGCCGCCCAGGCTGGGGCGGCGAGCATCGGCATCTAATCGAAACCGGGGAGCGCCGGGCTCCGCCGGACTGCTCGGCCTTATCTTCTGGCGTTATCCCTTACCGGCCGCGCTTGAGATAACTCGCAGCATGATCTCCTGGGCGGCGAGGTCATCCCGATCCGCCCTGCTGACGAGCGCGCGACGTTTGTTCGAGCACGCTTCGTGTCCGGTCATGCACCACTAGCGGTCAGTGAACGTGCGGGAGTGGCGTCCTGGGCATCAGGCCCTCGACGCGCAGCTTCAACCGGGTGGCCCGGATTGCCTCCACGGTGCGCCGGGGAACGTCACGGGCTACGCCCTCGGCTTCGAGCTCCGTGAGCCGGTCAATCAGCTGTCCTCGCTCCTGAAGGCCCGGGCGCTGTGACATGCAGACGGTTATCCCGATCAGCTTCTGCATCACCGGGCACATCCGCGCTCGAACAGGCTCTACCATACCGAGCAGCCATCGTGGTCGGACATCGCCTCAGCCTCGACCGCTGGTCTTCATGGCAGTCGCGACCGTGCCCTTGCTCGAGGGCGCCGCGGCGTTGGTCTTGGGCACGGGCTTCTTCGGCTTCCTGGTCTCGCGATTCCCGCGCTTCTTTTCCGTCGCCACCGTGTTGCTCCTGGATATGCTGCGCGGCCGGACGGAGCCGTTCTCACCGTCCGGTCGTGGGGTGGTCCGCAAGCTGGATCGCGGTCGCGAGCGGGCTCTCGACCGAGCCGAAGACGGCCACGAGCCGATCACTGGCCCAGAGCTCGGTGCGATGGCCGTCGATCAGTCGCGCCGCCTGCCGCTTGGCGTCACCGTCGTCGCGAGCGGTGATGATGCAGGACCTGAGCACACCGCCACCCTGAGCGAACCGATGCACCTGATAGGCTCGGCGCGCGTGGCGAGAGCGGGGCTTTGTGGAGAACGTGATAATGTCCGCCATGCGCGCCTGTCCGTTGCAGGCGGGGGCATGGACCCTCAGCCACCGGAGCCTGGATCAACCGATCCGGTGATGTTGGCACTCTGCGCTTTCGCAACCGGTAAAGATAGCTCTGACGGGAGCGGCCGTTTCCACACCCTGCCGTAAGCTCGATCCTTCGTCGGCTTGACTGGCTCATCGCCGCGATTGACTGGGGGCGGAGTCGGCGCGAGACGCCGCTTGAACACGCCATGATTGGGTGGGCACCCGGCCCGGTATCTTGCAAGGACTCACAACCCACCGGATCCACGTATCAGCGTCGTCGAAAAATGTAGAAAAGGCTCGCCGGAATGCTTTTCAGGGTCACAGGTCTCCAATTGCGGCCTCGATCGTCATGCGCTGATCGAGCTGTGCTTGGCCTGCCGAATGCGGATAGGAACGCTCCTAAAACTTTGCCGAAACTTCATTGAAGGTCGCGAGCCGCCATAGACCCCGAAGCCGCCTGTAGCTGAACAACGGCTCGGGCAAACGGCTGCGTCCGCTCCACCGCAATCGCGTCTGGAGCTTCGACTTCGTACAGGCGCAGACCCGCGACGGGCGGAGCCTGCGCATCCTGACGCTGATCGACGAGCACAGCCGGGCCTGCCTGGCGCTGAAGGTCGCACGGTGGATCGACAGCGTCGGCGTGATCGAGGCCCTGGCCGATGCGATGTGCCTGCACGGCATCCCGGAGCACATCCGCTGCGACAACGGCCCGGAGATGATCTCGAAGGCGCTACGCAAATGGGTCGCCAGGACGGGGCCGCAGATCCAGTACATCGCACCCGGCTCGCCGTGGGAGAACGGGTCTTGCGAGAGCTTCGACGGAAAGCTGCGCGACGCGTGCCTGCGTCAGGAGATCTTCTGCTCGCTGAAGGAAGCGCGGATCGTGATCAGTCTATGGCGAAACACATACAACCGCGTCCGCCCGCATTCGTCGTTAGGCTACCGGCCGCCCGGCATGTCGAGCCGGCTGCCCCCCCGCGGACCAGTTCCTCCGACCCGGAGCCTGCCGGATCTGTCGCATCGCGGCGGCGCCGGGTGGCTGTCCCTGCGGGTTCAACGCGACGAGCGCGCTCCGGAGAAGGTCGGGTCGAACCGGCTTGCGAAGCAGCGGGACCGCGCTGTCCGAGGTCTGTCGCAGGCGATCGGGCGCTCATGGAGCCTGCCCGGGGAAGCCCGCTCCCGTCCTGAGCCACAGCCCGTCCAGCGCCGCCTCGATCGCGAACAGGCGCAGGGCACGGAACGACCAGCCGGGCGAGACGGAGCCGTCCCGAAGGTCGAACGAGGCGCGGTGCCGGGGGCAGAGCAGCCGCCCTGCCACGCATCGGCCGCGAGCGAGGTCGGCCCCCTCGTGCGGGCAGGCGCGCTCGGCGGCGACGATCCGCGCGCCGGCCCGCACGAGGATCAGCTGGCGGCCGGCGACCGTGACCGGCAGGAGGTCCCGGTCGCCGAGCAGGTCGGCCGGGCCGAGGCGGATCCGCCCCGGCGCGCGCCCGTCAGCCACCGAGATAGGCGTCCCGCACGTGGGGATCGGCGATGAGGTCCTGCCCGCGTCCCTCGAGGACGATCCGGCCGGTCTCCAGCAGGTAGGCGTAGTCGCAGAGCTCGAGGGCCGCGAAGGCGTTCTGCTCGACGAGCAGCACGGTCGTGCCAGCATCGCGGATCGCCCCGATCACCGCGAACATCCGCTCGACGATGTTGGGGGCGAGCCCCAGGGAGGGCTCGTCGAACAGCACGAGCTTCGGGCGCCCCATCAGCGCGCGGCCGATCGCCAGCATCTGCTGCTCGCCGCCCGACAGCGTGCCGGCCGCCTGGTCGCGGCGCTCCGCGAGGCGCGGGAACTCCCCGTAGATGCGCGTCAGGTCCGCCGCGACCGCCGCCCGGTCGCGGCGCAGATAGGCGCCCATGGCGAGGTTCTCGGCGACCGTCATCTGCGGGAAGACGCGCCGCCCCTCCGGGCAATGGGCGATGCCCGCCGCCAGGATCCGGCGGGGCTCCGCCCCCGCGATGTCCCGGCCGGCGAACCGGATCGCGCCCGCGCGCGGCGCGACGAGGCCGGAGATCGCCCGGAGCGTCGTCGACTTGCCGGCCCCGTTCGCGCCGACGAGGGCCACGAGCTGGCCCTCGCGCACCTCGATCGTGAGCCCCTTCAGCGCCGTGACGTGGCCGTAGCCGCAGACGAGGTCGCGGATCTCAAGCATGGACCGCCTCCTGAGCGGCGGCGGCCTGACGGGCGGCGCTGCCTTGGCCGAGATAGGCCTCGATCACCGCCGGGTCGGTACGGATCCGGTCCGGCGGCCCCTCCGCGATCAGGCGGCCGTAATTGAGGACGACGATGCGATCGGAGACCTCCATGACCATCGGCATGTCGTGCTCGACGAGAAGGATGCTGACGCCACGCTCGCGGATCTGCCGGATCAGCCGAACGAAAACCCGCGTCTCGGAGGCGTTCATCCCCGAGACCGGCTCGTCGAGGAGCAGCATGGCGGGCTCGGTGGCGAGCGCCAGCGCCACCCCGACGAGGCGCTGCTCCCCGTAGGCGAGGGCGCCGGCCTTCTCGTGCGCCCGGCCGGCGAGCCCGACCCAGTCGAGGAGCGCCTCGGCGCGGGCCCGCGCCGCGCGCTCGGCNAGCCGGCCTCCGGCCAGGCGCCCGGCGGCCCCCGCCCCCGCGCTTGCCGCAGCCCCTGCCCCCGCTTCTGCTCCCGGTCCGACCCGGCGCGAGCAGCGCGCCGCCGCCTCCGCGACGCTCGCCTCCGGCGTGCAGACCCTGACGGTCGAGCCGGACGAGGCCGGGATGCGGATCGACCGCTTCCTCACCGCCCGCTTCCCGCTCCTGCCCTTCACCCGCGTGCAGACCATCGTGCGCAAGGGCGAGTTGCGGGTCGACGGCAAGCGCGCCAAGCCGAACGACCGGCTGGAGCCGGGCATGAGCGTGCGCGTGCCGCCGCTGCGCCTCGACCAGCCCACCGAGCGGCCGCGCAGCGCCGCGCGCGAGCAGGACGACGCCGCGTTCATCCGGTCGCTGATCCTCTACGAGGATGCCGACATGATGATCCTCAACAAGCCCTTCGGCCTCGCGGTCCAGGGCGGGTCGGGGACGGTCCGGCACGTGGACGGCCTGCTCGCCGCGCTCACGGGTCCGGACGGCCAGAAGCCGCGCCTCGTCCACCGGCTGGACAAGGACACGGCCGGCTGCCTGATCATCGCCAAGACCCGGCTCGCCGCCGCGACGCTGGCGAAAAGCTTCCGCTCGCGGGCGGCTCGGAAGATCTACTGGGCGCTCACCGCGGGCGTGCCGCGGGTCCGGCAGGGGCGCGTCTCGACCTACCTCGCCAAGGAGGAGCCCACCGACGCCGACGCGCGGATGCGGGTCGCCAAGCACGGCGACGAGGGCGCGAGCCACGCGCTGACCTACTACGCGATGGTCGATCAGGCCGCCCAGAAGCTGTCCTGGCTGTCGTTCAAGCCGGTCACCGGCCGCACCCACCAGCTGCGCGCCCACGCGGCCCATATCGGCCACCCGATCGTGGGCGACCCGAAATACTTCTCGGTGGAGAATTGGGAGCTGCCGGGCGGCATCCAGAACCGCCTCCACCTGCTCGCCCGGCGGATCGTCATCCCGCACCCGCGTACCGGCAAGCCGGTCGACGTGAGCGCGCCGCTCCCGCCCCACATGGCCCAGAGCTGGAACCTCCTGGGCTTCGACGCCGCCCGCTATGACCCGATCGTCGAGGCCCCGGAGGCCTGAGCCCGCAGCCAGGGCACGGTCGCGTCCACGAGGGCGTCCGGGGCTTCCAGCGGCAGCATGTGGCCCGACCCGTCGATCACCGTCAGGGTCGCGCCCGGGATGCCGTCCCGGAGCTCCCGCGCCTCGTCGAGGCTGCGCAGGGCGTCCTGAGCCGCCGCCACGACCAGGGTCGGGCAGCCGATCGCGCCGAGGCGGTCGCGGTCGGATTCCCGCGCCTGCCCGGCCTGGCGCAGGAAGACCTCCCCGCCGAGACGGTCGCCCATCTGCCGGATCCGGGCCAGGAGGGGGCCGTCGCCGGCCCGGTCCGGGTGCACCGACTGGAGGATCGCCGCGCGGCTGAGACCCCGGTAGCCCTGCTGGCGGATATGGGCGACCGCGGCGGCTTTCCGACGCGCCTGGGCGGGCGTGTCGGCCCGCGACGAGGTGGCGACGAGGACGAGCGCCTCCACCCGGTCCGGCACGAGCGGGGCGACCGCGCGGGCGACGTAGCCGCCCATGGAGAAGCCGATGAGCCCGAAGCGCGCCGGCGCCTCCGCGGCGACGCGGCGCGCCATGTCGGCGATGGCGGCGTCCCGCGCGAGGTCGCCGTGCGCGACCGGACCGACCTCGGCGAGGCGCGCGACGATGTCCGACCAGAGGTCGGCATCGGTCATGAAGCCGGGCAGCAGCACGAGGTTCATCGCCGGATCACCGTTGCCATCACCTGGATTACCGTGACGCGAGCGCCCCGCCGCGCCGCGGAATCCCCGGTGGAAGTGGGGCGCCGCCCGAGCATCCGGTGCGGCGCATGCCTTGGCAATCGGCCGCGCCGCCTCATATGCTGCCCCGCGCCCCGCCGATCCGCCGCGGGGCCTGTTCCCGGCGGTTCGAGACCCTGACACATGAAGCTCGCGATGCTGGCCTGCCTCGCCGCCCTGTGCCTCACCGGGCCGACCGCGCATGCCGCACCGGGCGAGACGATCAAGGCGCCGCCGACGGCGAACGGCACCCACCCGCCCGAGACGGCGGCCCCGCATCCGGCGGCGCCCGCACAGAGCGCGGCGCCCGCGCAGNGGCAGCACCTGCGCGGACATCCCCTGGCACTGGCTCGGCACCGACAACACCACGCGGGACGTGCTGGCGCGGGTGATCTACGGCTTCCGCATCTCGGTCCTGTTCGGCCTGATCCTGGCCGCGGGCCAACAGTGCCCGCGCGGAGCGCCGGCGGCGCTCCTATGCGGCCTGCAATCGCGCCTCGCACCAGCGCGGATTGCGCGGCGGCAAGCGCCGGCGCTTCCTGATCCGCTGCCGGCTCGGCTACGAGCGGACCCGGGTCCCCGGCGGGCAGCCCGCCGCGGCCGCGCCGGCACAGCCGGGCCGGAAGCCGTGACGGAGACCCGCATCTTTCCGCCCGCGCCGTCGGGGCGGCTTTCTGCGCGTTTCGCGGCGCGTCGGTCGCGATGAGGCTCGTCGTCTTCGACGTCGACGGCACCCTCGTCGACAGCCAGCACCTGATCGTGGCGGCCCAGGAGGTTGCGTTCGCGGAGAACGGTCTGCCGGCGCCCGGGCGGCGGGAGGCCCTGTCGGTGGTCGGCCTGTCGCTGCCGCAGGCCTTCCGGCGCCTAGTCGGCGAGGACGGCCCGGTCGCGGAACTCTCGGAGAGCTACAAGCAGGCCTACAACCGCCTGCGGCTCGACCCCGCCCACGAGGAACCCCTGTTCCCCGGTATGGCCGACCTGCTGACCCGGCTGCACGGGCGCTCCGACGTGCTGATCGGCCTCGCCACCGGGAAGTCGCGGCGCGGTGTCGACCGGCTGATCGCGCATCACGGCTGGGCGGGCTGGTTCGCCACCACCCAGAGCGCCGACGACGCGCCGTCGAAGCCGGATCCGACCATGCTGCAGCAGGCGATCCGCGAGGCCGGCTGCGAGCCCGGGGCCACCGTGATGGTCGGCGACACCACCTTCGACGTCGCCATGGGCGTGGCGGCCGGTGCCACCGCGATCGGCGTCGCGTGGGGCTACCACCCGCCGGACGCGCTCTACGGGGCCGGGGCCGCGACGGTGGTCCCGAGCGCCGCGGCGCTGGAGGCGCTGCTTCTGGAGGGGCTCGCGACCGGCGCGTGATCGCGAAAGGCTCGCGCGCGGGGCCGGAAGTGCCTATCTCGCCCGCATGAGCGATCAGACGACAGACTGGCTCGGCGAGCCGAGCGATGGCGAGAAGCCCGATCCGGTGCGGGCGGCCCGCGGCCACGCCAAGCCGGCCCTGCCCCGGCGGTTCTACGGCGAGGCCGCCTTCGCCGAGGACCAGGGCGGATACCGGCTGACACTGGACGGACGTCCGGCCAACACGCCGGCCCGCAACCCGCTGCGCCTTCCCAACCGGGGTCTGGCCGAGCGTGTCGCGGCGGAGTGGCAGGCCCAGGACACCGCGATCGACCCGGCGCGGATGCCCCTGACCCGGCTCGCCAACACAGCGATCGACGGCGTCGCGCCCCGGCTGGCCGAGGTCGCGGCCGATCTCTGTGCCTACGCGGGCACCGATCTCGTGGCCTACCGGGCCGGAGACCCGGAGCGCCTCGTGGCGGCCCAGGCGGCGGCCTGGGATCCGATCCTCGCCTGGGCACGCGACGCGTTCGGCGCGCGGGTGATCCTGAGCGAAGGCGTCATGCATGTCGCGCAGCCGGCCGACACGGTCGCGGCCCTCTCCGCGGCGGTGAACGCGGTGACGGACCCGTTCCAGCTGGCGGGCCTGCACACCCTGACGACGCTGAGCGGCTCCCTGCTGATCGCCCTGGCGGTTCTCAAGGGCCGGCTGACACCAGCGGAGGCCTGGGCGGCGGCCCATGTCGACGAGACCTACCAGGCCGCCGTCTGGGGGCGCGACACCGAGGCGGCGGCCCGCCTGGAGGCGCGCCGGACGGAGTTCGAGGCGGCCGCCGCGTTCGTCGGCGCCGGCGCCTGAGCCGGGCCGCCGTCCGCAGCGGCCGCGCAGATGCAATTGCGCAACAATCCCGCATTCGCGACGCCCGCCCCGCGTCGGCGGCTGACAAAGCGCGAACACTGTTTTAGGGTTGGCGCACATTGTGTTCGAGTCGACGATGCGTGCCGATCAGCCTGTCCGATGCAGATTTGAGGGCGAGCTGGCTAATTTGGTCGCGTCGAAGAAGTCTTCCCAGGATCCTGACGCGCGATACGCGCTCTTCGACGCTCTTTCGGACCTCGAGCGCCGTGCTCAGAGCGCCGGGGCGCCCGACTTGACCTTGCGCAAGATCGCCGAGATCCGGTTCCTGACGGGCATCCTGCGCGAGTCGGTACGCCCGTTTCCGATCGCGCCCCTGCGGACGGTGCTGCGCGCCCGCGAACGCGGCGACAGACGCCGCGTCTCCCCGGCCGCGGCCGCGGATCTCGACGCGGTCTGACGCGGGCGCGGCTCAGGCGGGCTTGGCCAGGGCAGCCTGGATCTTCGCCTCCAGGGCCGCGGGCTTCGTCCCGGGCCCGAACCGGGCGATGACCCGTCCGTCGCGTCCCACCAGGAACTTGGTGAAGTTCCACTTGACCGCCCGCGTGCCGAACAGCCCGGCTCGCGCCCGGGTGAGATGGGCGTAGAGCGGGTCGGCCCCCGACCCGTTCACCGCGATCTTGGCGAGCACCGGGAAGCTCACGTCGTAGCGCAGCGCGCAGAAGCTCGCGATCTCGGCGGCGTCGCCCGGCTCCTGCGCCCCGAACTGGTTGCAGGGGAAGCCCAGGACCGTCAGCCCCGCCTCCCGGTGCCGGCGCCAGAGCGCCTCGAGCCCCTCGTATTGCGGGGTGAAGCCGCAGCGGGAGGCCGTGTTCACGATGAGCAGCACCCGACCGCGATACTGCGCGAGCGGGTACGGCGTTCCGTCGGCCGCGGAGACACTGAAATCGTGAACGGTCGTCATGCCCGATCACTCGGGCAAACCGGCCGGATCCGCAAGGCTCGCGCGACGCGGCATCGCGTCGGCGGCGGGGTTCGGAGATCCCGGTCGGGAGTCGAGCCCCGTCTATGGCCGGGACCGCGCGGGTGGCGTAACGGATCCGCCAGTCGCGACGATCCTCGGCACGGTCGCGAGTGAGGGAGCCTCGCATCCCGCGCCTGGATTCGACCGGGATGCGTGGATGCCGCGCTATCACTTCCACATCCACGACGGATCCACGATCCTGAACGCGGCGGGCGTGGAGTTGCCGGACTGGCACTCCGCGCGGCCGGAGGCCGTCCGCCGCGCCGGCGACATCCCGAAGCAGGACGCCCAGCGCATCGCCCTCGGGACGGATCGGCGGCTTGAGCACACGGACGCGACGGGGCTGATCCTGTTCCAGATGGCCTTCCCGGTGGTCGAATCTCCGGTGATGCGGAGGCAATCCGCCACGGAACGCTGAGCCGCTCCGGTTCCTGAGCCGTCACGAGCCGGCTCGGCCCGGGTCGGCGGCTCAGGCCGGCACTTTCCGGACGTCGAAGCTCGGGCCCTGTGGCGTCATCCGATCGGTGGTGACGATGCGCTCGTCGGCGCCGACAATTCCGAGGCTGACGTCGCGGTCCGGCAGGATGACGGTTGTGCTCTTGTTGACGTGGACCAGCACGTGCCGCCGCAGGGGCACCGAGGCCACCGCCCAGCGCCTGAGCTGCCCGTAATAGGGCTCGCGCCGCCACGCGCCCGGCTGTCCGGGATCGACCTGCACGTTCATGTTGCGGGTGAGCGGGTCGAGGCTCAGGACCATCTTGGCGCGGTCCGGCTTCCATTCCGGTCCGAGCCAGCCCTCCGTCATCCAGAGGCAGTGGAACGCCCGGCAATGGTCCGGCCGGGTGGCATGGATGGCGCAGCCCTGGCCGGCCCTGGTGTGGCGGCACCACTGGCCCGCGACGCTCTCGACGGCGGGCACGTCGTAGACCTTGCAGCACAGCGTGCAGGGGCCGCAGGCGCGGCCGGGGGCGGGTTGTGCGACGAAGGCTTCCGGATTGAGCATCGGTCGGGCGCGGCGAGGGGCGGTGCTGGCGGCATGCGTCCGGCAACGGCCGGACGCGGATCCTGCGGGCTACCTGCCGGGGCATCGGGTCGGTAGTGTGGCGGCGGTGACCCTCGCACGAGGACCTTGCGAACCATGCTCTCGAACCTCGCGACCCGCGACGTCGAAACCCTTCTCCATCCCTACACCAACCTGTCGACGCACCGACAGACCGGCCCGCTGGTTCTGGAGCGCGGCGAGGGTGTGCACGTCTTCGACACCGAGGGGCGTTCCTACATCGAAGGCATGTCCGGCCTGTGGTGCACGGCCTTGGGCTACTCGAATGCCGAACTCGTGGAGGCGGCCCGGGCGCAGATGGCGCGCCTGCCCTTCACGCACCTCTTCTCCGGCCGCAGCCACGATCCGGGTATCGAGCTTGCCGAGACGCTCAAGGAGCTGATGCCGGTCCCGACCTCGAAGATCTTCTTCACCTCCTCGGGGTCGGAGGCGAACGACACGCAGGTGAAGCTGACCTGGTACTACAACAACGCCCTGGGCCGGCCGAAGAAGAAGAAGATCATCGCCCGCCAGAAGGGCTACCACGGCGTCACGGTGGCGAGCGCCTCGATGACCGGGCTCGCCGCCAACCACGCCGACTGGGACCTGCCGCTGCCGGGCTTCCTGCACGTCTCGCCCGCGCACCATTACCGGGGCGCCGAGCCGGGCGAGACCGAGGAGGCCTACTCGGCGCGCCTCGCCGCCGAGCTGGAGGAGACGATCCTGCGCGAGGGGCCGGACACGGTGGCGGCCTTCATCGCCGAGCCGGTGATGGGCGCGGGGGGCGCGATCGTGCCGCCGCGGGGCTACTTCTCCGCGATCCAGGCGGTGCTGGCGAAGTACGACGTCCGCTTCATCGCCGACGAGGTGATCTGCGGCTTCGGCCGGCTCGGCACGTGGTTCGGCAGCGAGGCGATGGGGGCCCGGCCCGACTCGATCTCCTTCGCCAAGGCCCTGACCTCGGCCTACATGCCGCTCGGCGGCGTCAGCATCGACGAGCCGCTCTACGAGGCGCTGATCGGGCAGAGCGAGAAGATCGGCACCTTCGGCCACGGCACCACCTATTCCGGGCACCCGGTGGCCGCCGCGGTGGCGCTGAAGGCGATCGAGATCTACCGCCGCGACCGGGTGATCGAGGGAGCGGCCGAGAGGGCGCCCCAGTTCCAGCGCCGCCTCGCGGCCCTCGCCGAGCACGACATCGTGGGCGAGGCCGGCGGGATCGGGCTGATCGGCGGCCTGGAGATCGTCGCCGACAAGGCCACGAAGCGGCAGTACGACCCGAAGAAGGGGGTGGCCGCCCGCTGCGTCGCCTTCGCGCAGGGCGAGGGGCTGATCGTGCGGGCGCTGGCCGGTGACCGCGTCGCCGTCTGCCCGCCGCTGATCATCGCGCCGGACGAGATCGACGCCCTGTTCGACCGGCTCGGCCGCGCGCTGGACCGCACCCGCGACTGGATCCGCGCCGAGGGGCTGGAGGCGATGCCGGGCTGACCGGCGCCGGAATCCCGCGCGCCTGGGCACGCGCGGTCTTCGGGCCGCGCTTCCCCTTCGATCGCCGGCCGCGCGCCGCCGCGAGGATGGCGGTGGCGCGATCGCCGGTCCGGTCCGGGGTCACACCGCGTCGCGCTGCGCGTCCGGCAGCGCCGCGGCCTGGATCCCGGCCGAGGTCAGCGGCGTGATCCGCAGCGTGGTGATGCGGTTCTTGGCCTTCCGCAGCACTTGGAAGCGGAAGCCGTGAAAGTTGAAGGCCGTCCCCTGATCCGGGATGGTTCGGGCCTCGTGGATGACGAGGCCGGCGATCGTGGTCGCCTCCTCGTCGGGCAGGTTCCAGTCCATGGCCCGGTTCAGGTCGCGGATCGGCACGCCGCCGTCCACGTTCACCGACCCGTCCCCCTGCGGGCGCACGCCCGAGACGGTGACGTCGTGCTCGTCGGCGATGTCGCCGACGATCTCCTCCAGGATGTCCTCCAGGGTTACGAGCCCCATCACCTCGCCGTACTCGTCGACCACCAGCGCGAAGTGGGTCTTCTTGGTCAGGAAGGCCTTGAGCTGGGCGCGCAGCGACGTCGTGCCCGGCACGAACCACGTCTCCAGGGCCAGCGCCTCGACCTTGAGGCCGGACGCGTCGCCGCCCGCGGCGTCGAGCGCCCGCAGCAGGTCCTTGGCGTGGAGGACGCCGACGATGTTCTCGGGCGTGCCGCGCCACAGCGGCATGCGGGTGTAGGGCGAGGACAGCACCGCCCGGACGATGTCCTCGGAGGGCTGGTCGGCATCGATCGCCCGCATCTTGGTGCGGTGGACCATCACGTCGGAGACCGACAGGTCCGACAGGTCGAGGAGGCCGCCCAGCATGTCCCGCTCGGCCTTGGCGACGCCGCCCTCCCGGTGCATCAGCGCCACCTGCCCGCGCAGCTCCTCGGCGGCGGTGAGGATCGACTGGTGCTCGCCGATGGTGACGCCGAACGGCTTCAGCATCAGCCGCACCACGTGCTCGATCGCGATCGCCAGCGGGCCCATCAGCGCCACCGCGAAGGCCACCGGCCTGGCGGTGAGCAGCGCGGCCTTGTCGGGTTTCGAGATCGCCAGCGTCTTCGGCAGCACCTCGGCGAAGACGATGACCAGCACCGACATGCCGATCGTCGCGTAGATCACGCCGCTCTTGCCGAACAGCGCGGTGAGCACGCTGGTGGTGAAGGCCGAGGCGCCGATCGCCACGATGTTGTAGCCGATCAGCATGGCGCCGATGAAGCGCTCGCGGATGGCCAGGATGCGGTTGACGATCGCGGCGCGCGGGTCGCCCGCCTGCTCGAGGGCGTGCATCCGGGCCCGCGAGGCTGCCGTGAAGGCGGTCTCCGCGCCCGCGAAGAAGGCCGAGAGCAGCAACGAGATCGCCACGATGCTCGCGGCGAACCACAGGTCGATATGGGTTTCCATCGGGTCCGTCAGGCACGCCTCGAGCGGCTCGTCGGCCGCCCATATAGCGCCTCCTGCGACTTATTGCGCGCCGATCTGGCGCACCGTCCACGTCGCCCAGTAGACGGGCCGCCCGTAGAGGCTCGACGTGTCGCGCCCGGAGGCGGTCGGGGCGAGCCGGTCGAGCCAGGTCAGGAAACCGGCCTTGTTCGGGTAGATCGCGGGCGTGTCGAGGTTGCCCTCCGCGTCCGTCATCCAGAAATGCGCGCTCCGGTCGTACCGGCCGCTGCCGTCGCCCCCCGAGCGCAGCCCGAGATACGCGGAGGAGCGGCCCGCCTCCACCGGGTCGGCGTAGAGCTTGAGGGCGCCGATCCCGTCGAGGCTCAGGTCGGCCGTGTACTGCAGGCAGATATCGGCGACCGGGCCGCCCGGGGCGTTGGCGGGCCGCTGGCACGTGTAGGAGACCGCCCAGCGCGACATGCCCTTGGCCCGCGCCACCCGCACGAGGGTCCCGGGCGGCAGCGGCCCGGCCAGCTTGCGCGCCGTCGACCAGACCTTCGGCCCGGACAGGTCCCGCGCGGTGCGCAGGAACAGACCGGTCCGGCGCTTCTCGGGGGCGAGGCCGCAATCCTCGGGCAGCACGTCGGTGTAGATGTAGTGGTAGGTTCGGTCGACGACGCTGATCGAGCCGGCGAGCCCGTGGGTCTCGAAGGCCGGCGCCGTGCAGGCCGAGGTGACCGGCTTGCCCGCCTCGTCGATCACCGCGGCCGGGATCAGCGGATCGCCGCGCCGCCCGCGGCCGGCGCCCGACTCGAACGGTGTCCAGGTCAGCCCGTAGCCGTCGGCGGTGCGGGTCCGGATCTCGAAGGTCTGGAAGTCGAGGGTGCGGGCCTCGATCTGGACGCGGCGCCGGACATCGGCCGGCCCGGTCGCCGGCGCATCCTGCTCATCCCGCTCGGCCCGTCGGCGCCGACGCCGGCCACGGCGTTCGGTATCGGCCTCGTCGCCGCCGGTAACGCCCACGCGCTCCTGCCCGAGCAGGAAGACGTAGCTGTAGGCCTCCCCGGCCCAGGTCCGGCCCGTCACGGCGATCGGGTCGCGGGGACCGATCCCCTCGGCGGTCGGCGTCGGTTCGGACCAGCCCCGCGTCCGCGCCCGCTCTTCCGGCAGGTCGACCCAGAATCGGTCGGCCGAGGGCGGCAGCGTCGTGGCCAGGGCCTCGAAGGTGCGGCCGGTGCGCAGGGCCCCGCCGTCGCGGCTGTCCGTGGCGCGGCGCTCCGGGCAGGGCTCGTCCCGGCGGGCCACGACCGGGGTCTGGCCCTGGAACACCGCCTGGAGCGGGCCGGGCGCCTCGGACCTAGCCAGCCGCAGGATCTGCACGCCGCGCACGAAGGCGCAGGGTGCCGGCGCGATCAGGACGCCCTCGGCCTCCGAACCCTCGCGGCAGATCTCGAGGGCGCCGCCGCCGGTGAGGAAGCAGCTCGGCGCGCTGCCCTCGTAGCTCGCGGGCCGGGCCTCGGCGCCCCCCGGCCCCAACAGCGCAGATCCCGCTATCATGCAGAAGCCCGCGAGAGCCGGCATGCGCCAGCCGTGCGCGGCCGAGCGCCGGGACTTTACGTCGCGCGTGCGGGGAATGACGGTATCGGCATGCGGGGTCCCGGCAGTCTTTCTGGAAACCACGTCTATCGCCGATGTCGATCCGGTTGTCGGAATAGTCTCGCAGCCTCTATCCCACAGTCGATGAGCCGGGAAGTGGCGCGGACCACGCACGCCGCGTTCGGTGGGGATGGCGCGAACCCGGGGCCCGCTCGCCCGTTGTCGCGGCTTGAGGGCCCCGCTTGCCCCACCCCGTCAGCGTCCGGAGATCAGCGCATGGATATCGCCGTCGAAACCGTCACCGACATCGTCATGCGGCTGCGCGCCATCGAGGTGAAGGAGGGCAACACCGATCCGGATTCGGGCTCGAACCCGATCGACGACGGTGCCACCGACGTCCTGATCTCCGGCACCGACGACGCCACGGAATCCGAGGTCCGCGGCCTGATCGCCGGGCTCGACGACGATTCCCGGGCCGAGCTGCTCGCCCTGCTCTATGTCGGGCGCGGCGACATGGAGCCGGAAGAGTGGAGCGAGGCCGTGCGCTTTGCCCGCGAGCGCGAGGCCGCCGGCGAGGGCGCCGTGCGCGAGCTGCTGGGGTCCCCCGATGCCGGGGATCTGCTGGAGGAAGGCCTCGACGCGATGGGGCTCAGCCCCGAACTTCCGCAGGCCTGAGCGTCCGACCGGCGGGCGGCCCCGTGGTCTCGCGCGTGCGCAAGGGCGCCACCAAGGCGCTGCGCGTCCTCATCCGGCCGGTCCGCCGCGCGCAGGGACGGGGCGGCAAGGGCCGGGGCGGGCTCGTGGTCGAGCCCTACCGCGGTTACGGATCCCGGGACGAGGTGTTCCTGATCGGCCGCGTCTTCCGGCAATCGCCGGGGATTCCCGGCGAGGATCCCGAATCGGTGCGGGCGCAGTGGCGCGACCTGCGGCGTCGCATCGCCCGGCGGACGATCGCTGGCGCGGGCGTGACCGCCCGGTTCGGCGACGACGCGGTCCGGGTCGAGACCGACCGCGACGGCTATTTCCGCGTGCACCTGCACCCGCGCTCGCCCCCGGCCGAGCCCGGCGACTGGCAGACGGTCGATCTCCTCCTCGAGGCCGATCCGCCGATCCCCGCCGAGGGCGCGGTCTTCATCCCGCCCGACCGGTGCCGGTGCGTCGTGGTCAGCGACATCGACGACACGGTCATGCGGACCGGCGTCGCCAACAAGCTGAAGATGCTCTGGCGCCTGTTCGTCGAGGATGCCGAGAGCCGCGTCGCCTTCCCGGGCGTCGCGGCCCTGTACCGGGCCCTGCACGCGGGCGCCGGCGGCGACGAGGGCAACCCGATGCTCTACGTGTCCCGCGCGCCCTGGGGCCTCTACGAGATGCTGTCGGAGTTCTTCCAGCGGCACGGCATCCCGGCGGGCCCGGTGCTGTTCCTGCGGGAATGGGGCCTGTCCTGGACGCACCCGCTGCCGCGCCGGGCCACCGACCACAAGCAGGCGCTGATCCGGCACATGCTCGCCCTCTACCGGGATCTGCCCTTCGTGCTGATCGGCGACAGCGGCCAGCACGACCCGGAGGTCTACGCGCAGGTCGTCGAGGAGAATCCCGGGCGGGTGCTGGCGGTCTACATCCGCAACGTGTCCCGCGATTCCGCGCGCGTGGAGGAGATCGTCCGCCTCGCCGGCGCCGTCGCCCGGGCCGGGTCGAGCCTCGTGCTCGCCGCCGACAGCGTCGCCATGGCCGAGCACGCGGCCGCCATCGGGCTGATCGCNGAGACCGGCCCGCGCCGGGAGACCGCCCGGATCACGCCGGAACCGTCGGGCGCCGCCGCGGCCGAGGACCCGGTCGCGCCGGAGGCGATCGCCGAGGCGCTCGCCGGCGACGGCAGCGTGCCGGCGACGCTGGTGGTCGAACCGGAGACGCCGGCGGCCCTGCCGCGGCTCGGTGCGTGAACGCGCGGCCGCGATCGTAACCCTGGCCGCTGTCGCGGTCCGTCCCGTCCGATAGTGTCCGGGCCTGCGCAGCGGGCACCCGCCGAGGCGGGTTCGCAGACTGGGCTGCCGCTGGAGGAACAGAGATGCGTTCGAGCCTGTCCGCGCTGCTGATGATCGCCTGCGGCACCCAGGCCGCCTTCGGGCAGGCCGCGCCGGCGGAGAGGCCGGCGCCGCGTTTCGAGCAACTGGAAGCCGAGATGGGGGCCGCCAACGCCGCCCCGGGTCCGCGGACGGTCCCGGCCAAGGTCGTGCCTGTGCCCGACACGACGAGCCCGCAATTCCGAGCCGCCGTGGCGGCGCCCTACCGCGTGCCGGCCTGGAACGCGAACCCGCCGGATGCCGCGGCCTGGAAGGCGCTGGTCGACCGGCTGGCCGCGGCCGGTGCCGCCACGCTCCCGGCCCTGCGCGAGAAGCTCGGCGTCACCAGCGAGGCCGCGGTGATCGGCGGCGTGAAGGCCTTCGTGATCCAGCCCCGGCAGATGCCCGAGGCCAACCGCAACCGGCTGCTCCTGCACATCCACGGCGGCGGCTACGTCTACAATCCCGGCGAGTCCGGCACGCTGGAGGCGATCCTGATGGCCGGCCTCGGCGGCTACAAGGTCATCTCGGTGGATTACCGCATGCCGCCGGATGCCCCCTACCCGGCCGCCATGGACGATGCGACCGCCGTATGGCGGGCCATGCTGACCATGCAGAAGCCCCAGAACATGGCGGTCTTCGGCACCTCGACGGGCGGCGGGATGACGCTGGCCCTGATGCTCCGCGCCAAGGCCGAGGGTCTGGCGCTCCCCGCCGCGATCGGCCTCGGCACGCCCTGGTCCGACATGACCGAGACCGGTGACAGCTACCGGACCAACGAGTGGCTCGACAACGTCCTCGTCAGCTATTCCGGCTACCTGACGCCGGCCGCCAAGCTCTACGCCGCCGGCCGCGACCTGAAGGATCCGCAACTCTCGCCGATCTACGGCGACTTCGCCGGCCTGCCACCCGCGATCCTGATCACCGGCACCCGCGACCTGTTCCTGTCGAACACCGTGCGCACCCACCGGAAGTTGCGCGCCGCCGGGATCGAAGCGTCGCTCCAGGTGTTCGAGGGCATGTCCCACGCGCAGTACCTGTTCACGCCCGACGCGCCCGAAACCAAGGAGGTGTTCGGCGAGATGGCGCGCTTCTTCGACGGGCATCTCGGGCGCTGAAGCGCGGCAGGGCCGGCTTGCGCGAAGCTTGCGCTCACGAAATGGTGCAATGCAGCATTTCGGTCGGAAGGGTTCACATCGCGGCCGCGATGCCTAGGTTCGGGCGCTCCCATGCCGGTCCACGCTCTTCGAGCCTCCTGGAGGCCATCCGTGCAAACCTACACCCTCGCCATCGCCGACGGCGTCCTGTTCGCCTGCCTGCCCGACGAGTCCGACATCACGGCCGCGATCACCGACGCGACCGCCACCAATTACGGATTCGGCCTCAGCCTCGACATCGTCCGCGGGGCGACCCTGACCGATGCGGCGGGTCCCGAGGACGAGGTCGTGTGGCAGGAGGGACCGGACAGCGAACTGCTCGACGCGCAGGGACGGCGCTACCGCTACGCCGTCCGCCGACCCTGCTGAGCGCCCTGCATCGGGGCCCCGACGCGGACCCGTCCCGCGGTGCTAAGCGCCGCCCGTTCGGTCGGGGCGCCGTGACGCCGGACCGATCTCCGCGACCCGCTCCGCGCGCCGTCATCCCGGGCTCGCCCCCCGCGGCGCGGCACGACCGGGCGAGGACCTTCCCGGTGCGAGCACCCTGATGCGCTGGGGGCTGGGCAGCGCGGAACGGCGCGGCCGGCTCGCCCGGTTTCTCGTCCTGTACGCGGCGCTCTACGGCGCCTACGGCGTCCTGTCGCCGGTCCTGCCGGGCTTCCTGGCCGCGCGGGGCCTGACGCCCGGCGAGATCGGCCTCCTGCTCGCCGCCGCGGGCGCGTTGCGCCTCGGGGTCGGACCCCTGGCCGGCGCCTTCGCCGACCGTCATCGGGCCGGCCGCTCCGTCCTGGCGGCGAGCCTCGCGCTGGCGGGGCTCAGCGTCTTGGCGCATTTGCCGGTCGTGGGCCTGGTGCAGATGATCGGGCCGGCGCTCCTCTACGCGGCGGGCACCGCGGCCCCGGCCCCCCTCGCCGACGCGCTGGCCCTGGCTGGTCCGGGCGGCGCGGCTCGGGCCGGGGCGCCGTGGCACGGCTTCGCCGCCCTCGTCGCCCTGCCGCGCTTCCGCCGCACGGTGCTGGTCGCCGCCCTGGTGATCGGCGCGCACGCGATGCACGACGGCTTCGCCATGATCCTGTGGCGGTCCGCCGGGATCGCGGCGACCACCGCCGGCCTGCTCTGGTCGGTCTCGGTCGCCGCCGAGGTGCTGGTCTTCCTGCTGGTCGGACCGCCCCTGCTGGCGCGGATCGGCCCCGTGGCCGGCGTCGCGGTGGCGGCCTGCGCGGGGGGCGTGCGCTGGGCTTTGCTGGGATCGACGACCGCGATCCCGTGGCTCGCCGCCGCCGAATCCCTGCACGGGCTGAGCTTCGCCCTCCTGCACCTCGCCTGCCTGGCGCTCATCGAGGAATCGACGCCGGCCGATCTGCGGACGACCGCGCTGGCGCTCTACGGAACGCTGGGCCTCGGCCTGTCGGGCGTCGCCGCGACGCTGGCCTCCGGGGCGCTCTACGGGGCGTTCGGCGCACCGGCCTTCTGGGCCATGGCGGCGCTGAGCCTCGCGGCCCTGCCGCTCGTGCCGGCGCTGCGGGATCGCTGAAGCGGCGGGTTCTTTTCCCGCGCCTATGGTACGGACCCGGAACGGACCCGCCCGAAAAGCCCCGCATGCCCGTCGTCGCCGAGATCCTGATCCCGCTCGCCCTCGATACGCCCTACAGCTACGTGGCGCCGGCCGGGCTCGACCTCGCCCCGGGCGACGTGGTGCAGGTGCCCCTCGGCCCGCGCGAGATCGTCGGGGTCGTCTGGGGCGTCACCGAGACGGCCGGCGGCTCGAACCTGCGGCCGGTGACCGGCCGCCTGCCCTTCCCGCCCCTGTCGGACCCGCTGCGCAGCCTCGTCGACTGGATCGCCCGCTACACGCTGGCGCCGAAGGGCTCGGCGCTCGCCATGGTGCTGCGGCTGCCCGACGAGGCGGCGGCCGGCGAGACCGCCCGCGTCGCCGTGCGCCTCACCGACAAACCCCCGTCCCGGCCGACCCCGGCCCGCACCAAGGTGCTCGCCGCGGCGGCCGACGGCGCCCTGCGCGGCAAGAGCGCGCTCGCCAAGGAGGCCGGCGTCTCGCTCTCGGTGGTCGACGGGCTGATCGACGACGGCGTCCTCGAGACCGTCGCGGTCGAGCCGGAGCCGGTCGCGCCGCGACCCGACCCGGACTTCCCGCGGGCGCCGCTCTCGCCCGCCCAAGCCGCGGCCGTGGCGGAACTCGTCGCGCCGTTCCCGTGGGACCGGCCGCAGGCGCAGGACTCCGACGATCTCCGCCCGGTCCTGCTGGAGGGCGTCACGGGCTCCGGCAAGACCGAGGTCTATTTCGAGGCGGTGGCGGCCTGCGTCCGGGCGGGCCGGCAAGCGCTGATCCTGATGCCCGAGATCGCCCTGACGGCGCAGTTCCTCGACCGGTTCGCCGCCCGGTTCGGGGTCCGGCCGGCGGCGTGGCATTCTGGGATCGGCGGCAAGCGGCGCGAGCGCCTGCGCGCCGCCGTAGCCGAAGGCGAGGCGCTCGTGGTGGTCGGCGCGCGCTCCGCCCTGTTCCTGCCCTTCGCGCGGCTCGGCCTGATCGTGGTCGATGAGGAGCACGAGACGGCCTACAAGCAGGAGGACGGCGTCCATTACCACGCCCGCGACATGGCGGTGGTGCGCGGGCGCCTCGAGAACTGCCCGGTGGTCCTGACCTCGGCGACGCCCGCGATCGAGACCCGCGTCAACGCCGCGCGGGGGCGCTACCGGCACGTCCTGCTCCCCGAGCGCTTCGGCGGACGGCGCCTGCCCGACATCGCCGCCATCGACATGCGCCTCGACCAGCCCGAGCGCGGCCGCTTCCTGAGCCCGCCGCTGGTCAACGCGGTGAAGAGCACCCTGGAGCGCGGCGAGCAGGCGCTGCTGTTCCTCAACCGCCGGGGCTACGCGCCGCTGACCCTCTGCCGCGCCTGCGGCCACCGCTACCAGTGCAAGAACTGCTCGACCTGGCTCGTGGAGCACCGGTTCCGCCGGGCGCTGGTCTGCCACCAGTGCGGCTACGCCGAGCGCCGGCCGGAGGCCTGCACCGAGTGCGGGACCTTCGACAACCTCACCGCCTGCGGGCCCGGCGTCGAGCGGATCGCCGAGGAGGCCGCCGAGATGTTCCCGGACCGGCGCATCGTCGTCCTGTCGAGCGACTTCCCCGGGGGCGCCGAGCGCCTGCGGCAGGAACTCGAAGCGGTGGCCGCCGGCGAGTGCGACGTCGTGATCGGCACGCAGCTCGTGGCCAAGGGCCACAACTTCCCGTTCCTGACGCTGGTCGGCGTCCTCGACGCCGATATCGGCCTGACCTCGGGCGATCCCCGGGCGGCGGAGCGGACCTTCCAGCTGCTCCAGCAGGTCACCGGACGCGCCGGACGCGGCGAGAAGCCCGGGCGCGCCCTCGTCCAGACCTACCAGCCGGACCACCCGGTGATCGCCGCCCTGCTGTCGGGCGACGCCGAGCGCTTCTACGCGGAGGAGATCCAGGCCCGCGAGGCGGCGGGCCTGCCGCCGTTCGGGCGGCTCGCCGCGCTGATCGTCTCGGCGAGCGAGCGCGAGGTGGCGGAGGCGCACGGGCAGGCGCTCGCCCGCGCCGCGGAGCCGCCGGAGGGCGTGATGGTCCTCGGGCCCGCCGAGGCGCCGCTCGCCCTGGTGCGCGGCCGCTACCGCTTCCGCCTGCTCGTGAAGACCGAGCGCAACGTCGATCTCCAGGCCTATCTGCGCGCCTGGATCGCCCGGGGCCCGAAGGTGCGCGGCAACGTCCGGGTCGCCATCGATGTCGACCCGCAGAGCTTTTTGTAGGAGACTTCGCCGGCTTCCCGGCGACGCGAACGCCGGTTCGCCGCCGGGGCACGTCAGAGCGAGGGTTCGGAGCCATACCGGTTCGCACCGCGATCGGGTATGGCTCGGGTCACGGGCGGCGGACCCTGGTCGGAGACCGGCTACGGGACGCATGCGGTTCCCGGAGGAGCGATCAGTGCTGACCTACACCAAGACGCCGGATTCGAATGTCGCCGAGATCGTGGTCGACGGGAAGATCACCGACGAGGAGATGAACGCGGCGATGACCGCGATGAAGGCCGACCTCGACAAGGGCGGCAAGATCAAGCTGCTCGAGGATATCCGCGCCTTCGAGGGCATGGAGCCGGCGGCCTTCTTCAAGGATCCGCGCTTCGGCTTCTCGATGATGAAGAGCGTCAGCCACGTCGCCCTGGTGACGGACGCGCCCTGGCTGAAGGCGCTCGCCGAGACCTTCAACTTCGTCTCGCCGACCCAGATCAAGGTGTTCGAGCGCGCCCGCATCGACGAGGCGCGCAGCTGGCTCGCCGCGGCGGCCTGAGCGACCTCAATCGGCCTGCGCGGTGCGGGTGTCGCTGCGCCGCGCGGTCCAGTGGCCGGAGCACAGGGACGAGACCTTCCAGGTGCCGGCACCGCTGCCGGCCTGGAGCCGCCCGGTGCCGGTGCCGCTCGCCGTCCCGTTGCTGACGGTGATCCCGACGCTGCCGTCGGGGCCGACATGGCCGTTCACCTGCGCCCCGGCGGTGCCGGAGATGAGCTGCATCTGCCCCTCGCGGATGGCGAGCGCGTAGGTGTAGCGGGCGCTGCACAGGCCGCTCTCCGTCACCAGTTCCACCGACCACCGCCCGTTATGCGTGCTCGGCCCCGCGCTGGCGGGCAGACACGTCGGGAGGGACAGGCCGGCGGCGAGGGCCGCGGCCGCGGTCAGCTTGATCATGCAATGCAATCTTTCAGCGAGGCGGACACCGCCGGAGCCGGCGGGCACGGTCAGAATCATCGATTGAGGATGACTCGACGCTGAACGATGGAAGCGGCAAGAGTATGGCCGGCTCCAGCCTGTTCAAGATAGATTACGGTCGGCGAGGCCGACCCGAATAGTCAAGCTCGATACGGACGATGCTGTCGCCGGATCTGCCGACCGGGCCGTCCAGGTCTCCGCTGATCACGAAGGCGGCGAAGGCGGTCCAGGACTTCCACGCAGCACATCGAGGATCGCCGCGCCCGCAGAGAAGCTCTCTCGGTAGTGTTCCTGTCGGGGTCTCGGCTGGAGAGCACCGGGCGCCTGGGGCCGGACGGCCTCTCGGTGGGCCGGCACCGATAGGTTCGCGCGGCCCGCGCCCGGATCGGTGCGCGGGCCCGAGCAGCGATCCAGCACCCCTGCCCGTCTTCCACGTCGTGTCGGGCCGCTCCGCCGCGCGCGACGGCCGGAGCGACTGGCGGCGCTCAGTCGGTCAGCGGCCGGGCTTCCTCGGGCAGCATGATCGGGATGCCGTCGCGGATCGGGTAGGCGAGCTTCGCCGAGCGGCTGATCAGCTCCTGCCGGGCGGAGTCGTATTCCAGGGTGCCCTTGGTCAGCGGGCAGACCAGGATCTCCAGGAGCTTCGGGTCGACGCGGGTCGCCTCGACGGGGGCGGTGAGATCGTTCGACATCGGTGCGGCCACCTATTGCATCGGCGACTCGGGACTCGAGCCGCGAACCAGTTCCATCTGCGTGACCGCGATCAGGATCTCGGCCCGGGTCTTCAGGTCGGGAGCCTCCAGCATCGCCTGCTTCTCGCGCACGCCGAACGGGCTCATCATGCACAGGGCGTTGACCAGCGCCTCGTCGGGCGCCTCGTCGATCCCGGCCCAGTCCACCTTGAGGTCGTTCGACTCCACGAAATCGCGCAGCGCCTTGAGGACACCCTCGCGGTCGACCTGCTCCTCGCCCGCCCGCGGCTCGAAGTCCACCGCGAACTCGTCGTACGAGACGTGGCAGCGGCGATAGGGGCCGATCGAGGCCAGCTCGCTCTCGACCCGGAACCGGGTGATGCCGGTGAGCGAGATCAGGTAGCGGCCGTCGCCGGTCTCGGCGTACTGGGTCACGCGGCCCGCGCAGCCGACGCGGTAGAGCTTCGGGTTCGACCCGCCCGAACCGTCCGGATCGGGCTGGATCATGCCGATGATGCGGTCCGTGCGCATGGCGTCGTCGACCATGGCGAGGTAGCGCGGCTCGAAGATGTTCAGCGGCATCTGCCCCCGCGGCAGCAGCAGCGCGCCGGACAGGGGGAAGACCGGGATGACGGCGGGGCAGTCCGCAGGGCCCTTGTAGCTCGCATGGGTGCTCATGGCGCCTCCCAGAGGGGCCGATTGGTGGGCCGGAGCGCGAGCCGGTGCCTCACGAGAACAGAAGCGCCGAGAGCTTGCGCCGACCGCGGATCGTGTCGGGGTCCATCACGCCCCAGGCCTCGAAGAACTGCAGCAGCTGCTTGCGCGCCCCGTCCTCGTTCCAGTCCTTGTCGCGCCTGCGCAGCTCGATCAGGTGATCGACCGCCTGGCCGCGCTCCCCCTGGGCGGCGAGCCCGAGCGCGAGGTCGAACCGCGCCTGGTGGGCGTCGGGATTGGTCTCGACCTCCCGCTGCAGGCCCGCGAGGTCGCCCAGCGACGCCGCCTGCTCGGCGAGTTCCAGGGCGGCGCGGATGCCGACGAGCGCCGGGTCGCCGGCCTTCGCCTCCGGGACCATCTCCAGCACGCGCTTGGCGTTCTCGATCTCGCCCGCGTCGAGCTGCATCTTGGCCAGGCCGGCCAGCGCCGTGACGTTGTCGGGCTGCTGCTCCAGGACCGCCGCGTAGATTTCGGCGGCGCCGGCGAGGTCGCCTTCCTGGATCAGGGCGGCCGCGTCGGCGAGCGCCGCCTCCAGCGGGTCCTGCTGCGGTCCGGCCACCCGCCCGATCAGCTCCTTGATCTGGCTCTCGGGGACCGCGCCCATGAAGCCGTCGACGGGCTGGCCCTTCTGGAAGACGATGACCGCCGGGATCGACTGGATCCCGAGCTGACCCGCGATCGAGGGGTGCTCGTCGATGTTCATCTTCACCAGGGCGACCGCGCCCGCGGCCTCCCGGACCACCTTCTCCAGGACCGGCGTGAGCTGCTTGCACGGACCGCACCAGGGCGCCCAGAAGTCGACCAGGACCGGTCGATGCATCGACTCGGCGATGACATCCTGACGAAAGCTCGCGGTGGTCGTGTCCTTGATGAGGGAGCCGGTGTCGCCGGCCGGGGCACCGCCCGCGGCGAGGGTGTCGTTGAGCATCGGTCTGGCTTCGGAACCTTTTGCGTGGAGCCTCTAAATGGGGCTTCCGCCACGATCTGACCAGCCCAAAGACCGGGATCCTCAGCGCGGCGGCGCGGCGGCCGGCGCTCCCGCCGCCGCCTTGGCGGCCGTCACGAACGTGCCCGCGAAGGGGCGCCCGTCGGCCGCGCTGGCCTCGCAGGTGATCGCGGTGCGGCCGGGTTCGGGCGTGGAGAAGCGGCAGGCGCCGATCGCTAGGATCGGGGCGCCGTCCTTGCCGGTGGTGACGACGTTGATCGGCTGGAGCGGATCGGTCTCCTCGGTCGCTTCCTGCTGGGCACCGTTGCCGCTGAAGCTCAGGGTCTGGCCGTCGGCGGTGGTGAAGTCGAAGCTCGTGCGGTTGCGGCTCACCGCGTTCGTCAGGACGTTGCTGCAGGCCTTGCTCAGATCCTGCGTGCCGATGACGAGCTTCTCGCAGGTCCCCTCCAGCCGCAGCGCCGCCTGGGCGCGCGCCGCGGAGGGCAGGCTGACGAGGGCGCAGAGCAGCGCGAGGCGCAGGCTGTTGGTCATGGCGTGTCGGACATCCTCCGGTTCAGAGCCGAACTAGGCGCGCCGCGAACGTCGTCGAGGGTCGTGGCCCGAGAACCGGCTCGACGGCAGGTGAGCCGGAGACGCGCCGGACGGAACGACGCGCGGGTCCCACCTCTCGTGCGGCAGAGAGGGCATGTCGCAGCCGTCCAGACCGGAGAGGCCGGTCGTGCAGGCCGTCGCGAAGGCGCTCGGGACCGCTCTAGCCCGCGAACCGGAGGGCGCGGTCGTTCGGCGCGGCGAGATCCAGCTCCGGCCCGAGGGGGACGATCCCGGTCGGATTGATGGTCGGATGGCTCTCGTAATAGTGCCGCTTGATGTGGGTGAGGTTCACGGTCGGCGCGACGCCGGGCAGCGCGTGGAGATCGTGCAGGTAGTTCGACAGGTTCGGATAGTCGGCGATCCGGCGCTTGTTGCACTTGAAGTGCCCGACATAGACCGCGTCGAACCGCACCAGCGTCGTGAACAGCCGGATGTCGGCCTCGGTCAGCCGCTCCCCGCAGAGATAGCGGCTCCGGTCGAGGCGGGCCTCCAGCGCGTCGAGTTCCGCGAACAGCGCCGCGAAGGCCTCGGCATAGGCCTCCTGCGTCGTCGCGAAGCCGGCCTTGTAGACGCCGTTATTCACCCGGTCGTAGACGCGGGCATTCACGGTATCGATCTCGGCGCGCAGGTCCGGCGGGTAGAGGTCGGGACCCGTCCCCCCGAAGGCGCCGTTCAGCATCCGCAGGATCTCGGCGGATTCGTTCGACACGATGGTGGCGCGCTGCCGGTCCCAGAGGGTCGGGACGGTGACCCGGCCGCTGTAGGACGGATCTGCCGCCAGGTAGACCTCGTAGAGGCGCCGGGCGCCGTGGATCGGGTCCGGCGTCGCCCCCGGCGTGTCGCCGAAGACCCAGCCCTCCGCGCCCATATGCGGGTCGAGCACCGTGACCGAGATCGCGTCCTCCAGCCCCTTCAGGGCGCGGCCGATCAGCGTGCGGTGCGCCCAGGGACAGGCCAGGGACACGTAGAGATGGTAGCGCCCCGGCTCGCCCCGGAAACCGCCCGCGCCCGAGGGGCCGGGCGACCCGTCGGCGGTGACCCAGTTGCGGAACGCCGAGGTCTTGCGCTCAAAGCGCCCCCCCGTCGCGGCGGTGTCGTACCACTGGTCGCGCCAGATACCGTCCACGAGGAGGCCCATCGTCGTCTCCGCTTGCCTGAGCGATCCCACCAGATGGACCGCGCGCCGCACATGTGAAGACGCGCGTGAAGACGCGCGCCGGATATGCCCCGAGGCTCCCGCCCCGGCGGTCCGGAAACGGGTTCCCGTTCGCCCGCGAACGCCACGCAAGGCAGGCCTGCGCCTGCCTGTCTGTTGCGGTGCAGCAAACTCCGCCATTCCTCGCGTCACCCACCCGTCGCCGTGCGCGTGCCGCAGCTGCCCGACCCGGTGGGAGATCGATGGAGGTGGAGTGATGTCGTTCGCGCTGGTGCCCGTGGCCGAGGCGGCCCTGTTCACGTTCGGGTGCCTGGTGATCCACGCCCTGCGGCGTCATGCCGACGTGGTCACGGCGACGCTCGCGTGCCTCGCGACGCTCCTGGTCCTGATGATCGGCATCGCCTGCGCGCCGGAATCCTTCGCCAAGTATCAGGCGGCCAGCGTCACCGACTTCGCCCGCCTGGATCCGGCGATCTACTGAGGCGCTGCCTCGCGACCGACGGCGCCGTGGCCGCCGGTCCGGAGCTTCGCGAGCCGGCCGCCGGTCCCGCGCTGACCGGCGACCGCCACGTCGAAATCGTCCTTCGGGAGTTTGGCGAGGAATCGCTCGGCCAGCTCGAACAGAAGGATGTCGGCGCGCACCCGCTCGATGTAGGTCCAGTCGAGGCTCGACGACCAGACGAAGTGAACCTCGCTGAAGCTCTCGGCCAGCAGCCCGGTCAGCAGGAACGGGTCGAAATGGGCGCAGGAATCGCCGAACAGGACGAGCCGGCGCGGATCGGCCGCCGGTGACGCGTTCCGGTAGACGACATGCGCGCCGACATGCACCTCCCGGTCGCGCCCTTCCGCCTCGTAGGCGGCGAGCAGCGGCCCGGTCTCCACCCGGATCGCGTCGCGCTGCAGCATGAACCGCTCCAGGCGCTCGCGCGGCCGCCCGGGCAGCTTCTCGCCGAGATCCATGAGCTGGTCCGAGACGATGCCGGGGCGCGCGCCGATATCGGCCGGCGGGATCGCCCCGAGCGCCCGCATGATCTCGCGATAGGCCAGCAGGCAGCCCTGCGCGGTCCAGTGGGTGTCGGTGCGCAGGTAGAGCGGCACCGGCCCGTTCCGGGCGGCGCGGAGCGGGGCGAGGAGATCGAGATAGGCCGGGTGCCGGGCGAGGCGCCGGGCCAGGCGCCGGGTCGAGGCCTTGCCGGGCGCGTAGCGCAGGCCGTCGGTCTTGTCGTCGTAGACCGACAGCTTCTCCGGCACGATCACGTGGAGGCAGCGGATGCCGAGATCCTCGGCCCTCCGCGCGCGGGCCTTGATCAGCCGCGTCCAGCCGCGCAGCAGCAGCCAGTGCCGCAGACCGCCGCGATACCGGTCCAGGACCCGGTTGGTTCCTCCGATGAGGAATAACCAGCCGTCGCGGCCGACATGTACGCTCTCCCTGCCTGCAGACATGACGGTGCTTTAGCCGCACCGCGACCGGGCGACTAGGCCGGACCCGGCGCCGGTGGCCGCGCGTTCGTCGGGCATGCCGCCTTCGCCCGCCCAGGCCGTGCCCGCCCAGGCCGTCCAGACCCGCCATCGCCCCGAGCTCGCCGGGCCGGACCCTGTCCGCCCCGAGGCCGCNCGGCGCGCCTGTGGCGCCCGCGCCGGGTGCTGGTGATGCCGGCAGCCCTGGAGCACGCACACGGGCGGGCCATGCTGGCCCGCGCCGAGGCGCTGGGCCTGCCGGTGGAGCGCCTCGCGTCGAATCGCCTGCCGAGCGCGCGCGAGGCGGATCCCCGCCGGGCCTACGCGGCCGCCAAGGCGACCCTCGCCCTCACGGTCGCGCCGCCGACCAAGCTGCGGTTACAGCCGATCCCGCCCTCGGCCGACTGGCGCTTCGACCTCGCCGAGGGCTGCCCGGCCCATTGCCAGTACTGCTACCTCGCGGGCTCGCTCCAGGGGCCGCCGGTGACCCGCGCCTACGCCAATCTCGAAGCGATCCTGGGCAACCTCGCGGATTATGCCGGGCGCGGTGCCGTGACCTCGGCCTCCGCCGAGCGGGCGCGGGAGGGGACCACCTTCGAGGCGTCCTGCTACACCGATCCCCTCGGCATCGAGCACCTCACCGGCTCGCTGTCGGCGGCGATCCGGCATTTCGGCGCCTGGGACGCGCCGGTGCAGCTGCGCTTCACCACGAAGTTCGCCGCGGTCGAGCCGCTCCTCGACCTGCCGCACAACCGGCGCACGCGCATCCGCTTCTCGGTCAATCCGCGGGCGGCCGCGCATTACGAGGGCGGCACCGATCCCCTCGACGCGCGGCTCGCCGCCCTGGCGGCGGCGGCGCGGGCCGGCTACCCGGTCGGCCTGACCGTCGCGCCGATCCTGCCGGTCCCCGGCTGGGAGGCCGCCTATGCCGGGCTGATCCGCGCCGCCGCCGACGCGCTGGCCGGCGTGCCCGATCTCGACCTCACCGCCGAACTCATCACCCACCGGTTCACGCCGGGCTCGAAGGCGGTGCTGCGCGGCTGGTATCCCGGCTCGGACCTGCCCCTCGACGAGGCGGAGCGCGTCGAGAAGCGCACCAAGTTCGGCACCGTGAAGCACGTCTTCCCGAAGCCCCTCATGCAGGCGATGCGCGCCCACCTCACCGCCTGCCTCGCCCGCGACCTGCCGGCGGCGCGGGTCCTGTACTGGACCTGAGCCCCCGCGGGCGCCATCTGGCCCCGATGATCGACGCGGACCCCCTGATCCTGACGCTCGCCTTCGACGAACCGACCTTCGCGCGGTTCGACGGCGAGCGGCGCCGCCACTTCCCCGAGGCCCTGAACCGCATCCCGGCGCACGCGACGCTGTTCCACCATCTGCCGGGCGACCGGGAGCGGGGCGTGATCGAGGCGATCACCGCCCTCGCCCGCACGGTGCCGCCGCCGGAGGTCGCCGTGACCGGCCTGCGCTTCACCGGCCGCGGCGTCGCCTACGCGCTCGAATCCGACGCGCTGGCGCGCTTCCGGTCCCGTCTCGCGCAGGAATTCACGTCCCACCTCACCGCCCAGGACCGGCAGGGCTGGCGTCCGCACGTCACGGTGCAGAACAAGGTGTCCCCCGACAAGGCCCGGGCCCTCCACGCCGACCTGTCGGCGGGGTTCGCGCCGTTCCGATTCACCGCGCCGGCGACGCTGCTCTGGCGCTACCGCGGCGGCCCCTGGGACGCGGTCGCTCGCCTGCCCTTCGGAGAGAATGCCTGATGACGTCCGCCCCCGCCCCGGACCGCGCCGCATGAGGGCGCCGAGCCAGCAGCGGACCCGTCGGCTGATCGAGCCCGCCCTCGCGGTGTGGCTGCGCCTGCGCCTGAACGAGGTCGGTCCCCTCGTCGCCCTGCTCTGCCTGAGCATCCTCGGCTACGGGTTCTTCTACCTCGCCCACGAGGTCGGCGAGGGCTCCACCGCGGCCCTCGACCGGCGAATCCTGCTCGCCCTGCGCAACCCCGCCGATCTCGCCGACCCGATCGGGCCGCCCTGGCTCGAGGAGTCGATGCGCGACATCACCGGGCTCGGCAGCGTCTTCACGGTGCTGTTCCTGACCTGCGCGGTGGCGGCCTATCTCGGCGTGTCCGGGCGCCGGCGCATCGGCCTCTACGTCCTCGTCGCGGTGGGCAGCGGCGAGCTGGTCTCGACGGTGCTGAAGGTCTTCTACCATCGGCCGCGGCCGGACCTCGTGCCCCACGGCATGGAGGTGTTCACGGCGAGCTTCCCGAGCGGCCACGCCACCATGTCGGCGATCGCCTACCTGACCCTGGCGACCCTGATCGCCCGGGTCGAGCGCAACCGCCGCGCCAAGGCGCTGGTCCTGGCGCTCGGGGTGAGCGTGACGCTGCTGGTCGGCATCAGCCGCATCTATCTCGGCGTGCACTGGCCGAGCGACGTCCTGGCCGGCTGGTGCATCGGCGCCGCCTGGGCCTCCCTGTGCTGGTTCGTGGCCCTGCAGCTGCAGCGCCGCGGTGAGGTCGAGGCGCCCGACCCGCCGCCGCCCGCCTGAGCCCGGCGTTAGGGTAAACGAACGGTTAAGGTGGACGGGCGGGGTCCGACCGGGCTGGATGCCGGTTGTCCCCGCAACCGAAACCGTCAGGGTCGAGCCATCGTGGTCGAGCGCCGCCGCACTGCCCGACGCCGCGTCTGCCTGGGTGGGCGGCTGCGCGTCGCGGCCTTCCTGCCGGAGATCGAGTGCACGGTCCGCGACGTGTCCCTCGACGGGGCGCGGGTCCGGCTGCCGGCGGAGGCCGCGCTCCCTGATCGCGTCGAGCTGTCCGTCCCCTGCCGCGGCGAGACCCGGCGCGCCTTCGTGGCCTGGCGCGCGGGCGAGTCGGTCGGGCTCGGCTTCGCCGAGACCCGCGCGGCGGCGGAGCCCGAGGCGGTCGCGCGCCGGCTCGCCGCCAGCGAGGCGGAGGTGGCGCGTCTGCGCGCCGCGCTCCTCGACGGAAACAGCCCGGAGCCGGGTCGCGTTCACTGAGGGCGCGGTTCCGCCACCCGGCGGCTCCGGCGCAAACGGCGGCGCCCCGGGCGCCGCCCTCCCGATCCGGCGAAACGGCGAGGCACATGGCGGACGAAACCCGGCTCTCACGACGCAATCTCCTCGCGGCCGGAGGTGCTCTGGCCGGCGCCGCGATGGGCGGCAGCGCGCAGGCTGCCCCGCCGGCGCCCTCGGTCCCGGCCGATACCGGCGCCGTGCAGGGCGGACGGGTGATGTTCCCGAACTGGCGCGGTCCCGGCGACAGGCCGCCCGCCCCGAGCCCGGCGCCGCAGCCGCCGGGCCAGCGCGTCGGCTACTGCGTCGTCGGTCTCGGGCGCCTGAGCCTCGACGAGATCCTGCCTGCCTTCGGCGAGGCCAAGCGCGCCCGCCTGGCGGCGGTGATGTCGGGCTCGCCCGACAAGGCGAAGCTCGTGGCCCGGCAGTACGGGCTGCCGGACGACGCCGTCTACGGCTACGACGAGTGGGATCGGCTGAAGGCCAACCCCAACGTCCAGGCGGTCTACATCGTCACGCCGAACGGCGTGCACCGGGACAACGTCGTGGCGGCCGCCGCAGCCGGCAAGCAGGTGCTCTGCGAGAAGCCGATGGCGGTCGCCTCGGACGAGTGCCGGGAGATGATTGCCGCCTGCGCGAAGGCCGGCGTCAAGCTGATGATCGCCTACCGGTGCCAGTACGAGCCCCACAACCGGGCCGTGATCAAGCTCGCCCGCTCGGGCGAGTTCGGCCGGCCGCGGCTGATCCAGGCCTTCAACGGCCAGACCACCGGGCTGCCGGAGCAGTGGCGCCTGCGGAAGGCGCTGGCGGGTGGCGGCTCGCTGCCGGATATCGGGCTCTACTGCCTGAACACCGCCCGCGCGGTTCTCGGCGAGGAGCCGAACCTGATCCAGGCCCAGATCCACTCCCCGCCCGACGATCCCAAGTACCGCGAGGTCGAGGAGACGGTGAGCTTCACCCTCCACTTCCCGTCCGGCGTGATCGCCCAGTGCCTGTCGAGCTACGGGGTCTACGAGGCGCGGAGCCTGACCCTGCACACCGGGACCGCCTCGGTCGATCTCCAGAACGCCTTCGCGTACCAGGGCCAGCGCCTCTATGTCGGCCACCGCGACGGCAAGAACGCTGCCCGGGACGAGAAGGTCCTGAGCCCGAAGAACCAGTTCGCCCTGGAGCTGGACCACTTCGCCCGGTGCGTCCAGGAGAACCTGAGGCCCCGCACGCCCGGCGAGGAGGGGCTGCAGGACCAGGTCCTGATGGAGGCGATCTACGAGGCCGCCCGGACCGGCGCGGCGGTCAAGGTCGGGCCGCCCCCCGGCGCCGGCTCCGGCCTCGACGTCACCCGCGGGCCGGAACCCGAGGAGCCGGGCTGAGGCACCTCAGAACGGCAGCAGGATGTCGACGATCTGCTGGCCGTAGCGCGGCTGCTGCACGTCGGTGATCTGGCCGCGGCCGCCGTAGGCGATCCGGGCCTGGGCGATCTTGGCCGAGTCGATGGTGTTGTCGGACTCGATGTCCTCCGGCCGCACGACGCCGGCGACGATCATCTCGCGCACTTCGAAATTGACCCGGATCTCCTGCTTCCCCTCGACCACGAGGTTGCCGTTGGGCAGGACCTGGGTGACCACCGCGGCCACGTTCGTCGTGACCGATTCGGTGCGCTGCACGGAGCCGGCGCCGTCATTGGCCGTGGCCGAGGTGGCGGAGAGCAGCGCGGTGCTGCCGACCCCGAAGGACTTGCCGACCGCGTTGTTCTCCAATCCGAGGGCGTTGGGCAGTCCGAAGCTCTCGGTATTGGCCCGGGAGCGCTTGGTCTCGTTGCTGATGTTCGCCTGATCGGTGACCTTGACCTTCACGGTCAGGATGTCGCCGAGCTTGGCGGCACGTTGGTCCTTGAAGAAGGCGCGGGAGCCCGTGCGCCACAGCGAGTTCGGGGCGTAGGAGACCGGCTGCACGTCCGGCATCGGCATCCGCACCGGCTTGTAGCCCGGCTCGCTGGTCGGATCCTCGATCGCCGACAGTGCCGGGGTCGCGCCGACCTGCGAGAGGCGGTCGGCGGTGTTGCAGGCCCCGAGCGCGCCGGCGATCAGGGCGGCGGCGAGCGGGTTCAGGACGGTGCGACGGGCCATCGGGCAATCACTCTTCGACGCGTGCAGGGCGGGCGGTCAGCGCAGGGAGGCGGTCGCCTGGACGGGGGCGCCGGCGGCGGCCTGCTGCGCCGCGGGGCTGGGGCTGACCGAGACCCGGCCGGGGCCGATCACGGTGGCCTGCAGGATCTTCTTGGAGGCGACGTTGACGACGTTGACGACGGCGCCCATGCGGCCCGAATCGTTCGACAGGCCGCGCATCGACAGGCTGATGCTCGGCGTCTCGTACACGATGGTCACGTTCTCGCCGCGGGCGACCAGTTCGGGCGGGGCGGTGTCGGTGACCCGCAGCACGGTGCCGGCGGTCAGCGTGTTCTGGGCGACCTCGCCGAGGATGGCGGTGGTGCTCCCCTGCGCGTCGGGGGCGACGGCCTCGCGCGGACGCCGCTCCAGGGTGACGTCCCCCTCCTTCACCGGCTCGCCGCGGTTGAGGTTCCGGGCGAGCACCGCGACCTCGCGCAGCTCGACGACCACCCCCGAGACCCGCTGGGAGGCCTGGCGTTCGCCGAGGCTGACGAGCCCCGCGACGCGGCGCGTGCGCGCGTCGTAGGTCAGATCGAGGGCCACGGCCTGCCCCTCGAGGTCCAGGGGCGCCAGCAGGGTCGGGCCGTCCCCGTCGAAGCGGACCGCGACGTTGCGGGGGTCGAGCCCGTAGCCGCTCTCGAGGCCGCGCTTGAGCGCCGCCTCGAGCTCCGGCGGCCCGAGGCGGCGGGCGGCGCGCTGCACGGCGATCTGCAGCCGTCCGCCGGTCTCCAGGCCGTTGAGCCCCAGGGCGGCGGCCGCGTCGACGATGCGGCGGGTCTGGATGGTCCCGGTGGCGCCGAGGGCGGGCGCGCGGAAGAGCGGGCGCGCGGCCAGGCGCTCGGGCGCGCCCTCGACGAGATCGGCCAGCGTGAGGATGTCGCCGCGGGCGGTGACGTCGCCGCGCAGCCGCAGGCTCTCCGCCCGCGCCATGGCGGGGATCGCCAGGGCGCCGAGGACCGCGAAGGTCAGGAAGGCCAGGACCGCGCGCAGGATGACGGCGGTGCCGAGGGGCATCACCCGCGGCGGGACGCGCCGGACGATCGGGCTGATGTCGCTCCCGTCCGCGCCAACGAGGCGGGGCAGGTCGAGGGTCCCGAAATCGGGATCGAGTGGGTCGGGATGGATGCCGGCATACATGTTCAGGGACCTGAAGCGGGTGCGGGTCGCGCGCTTAGCTGCGGAACATCTGTGTGGTGGTGGACAGCATCTGGTCGGCGGCGGTGACGACCTTCGAGTTCATCTCGTAGGCGCGCTGCGCGGCGATCAGGGACGAGATCTCCGTCACGGCGTTGACGTTCGCCTCTTCCAGGTAGCTCTGCTGGAGGTTGCCGAAGCCGTCCGCCCCCGGCAGGCCGCTGATCGCCTGTCCGGAAGCCGCGGTCTCGACGAACAGGTTGTCGCCGATCGACTCGAGGCCGACCTTGTTGACGAAGCGCGAGAGCTGGAACTGGCCGAGCGCCTGCGGCGCCGTCTGCCCCGGGATGTTCGCCTGCACGGCGCCCGTGGCGCTGATCGTCACCGACGTCGCGTTCTGCGGCACGGTGATCGCCGGATCGAGCAGGTAGCCGTCGCGGGTGACGAGCTGGCCCTGGGCCGAGAGGTCGAAGGAGCCGTCGCGGGAATAGGCGGTGCGGCCGTCCGGCAGCGTCACACGGAAGAACCCGTCGCCGCGGATCGCGACGTCGTAATCCTTCTCGGTCGAGGAGAGCGTGCCCTGCGACATCACGCGGGCGGTCGAGGTGGTCTTCACGCCCGAGCCGAGGCTGAGGCCGGCCGGGAGCTGGGTGTTCTGCTGCGAGGTCGAGGCACCGGCCCGGCGCAGGTTCTGATAGAGCAGATCCTGGAAATGCACCTGCTGGCGCTTGTAGCCGGTGGTGCGCAGGTTCGCGATGTTGTTCGAGATGACCTGGACGTTGAGTTCCTGGGCCGCCATGCCGGTGGCGGCGGAGTAGAGGGCGCGCATCGGTCAGGCCTCCTCAGGCGACGTCGGCGAGGCGGCGGATCGCCGTGCCCCGCAGGTCGTCGAGGCGCGAGATCATGCTCGTCACCATGGCGTAGGACCGGTTCACGTCCATGAGCCGGGTCATCTCGATCACCGGGCGGACGTTGGAGCGCTCGAGCGCTTCGGGTTCCAGGCGGCCGTCGATCCCGGCCGGACGGGCCGGCTCCGGCGAGGCGTAGAGGTTGGCGCCCTCGTTGGTCAGCCGCTGCGGGTTGGCGAAGGTCACGAGCTTGATCCGCCCGCGGATGCCGAGATTGGTCGAGACGGTGCCGTCGGGGCCGATGGCGAGCCCGGTCTCCTGCGGGTTGATGCTGATCGGGCCGCCCTCGCCCACGACCTTGTAGCCGTCGCTGGTGACGAGCGTGCCCTGCGCGTCGAGCTCGAAGGCGCCGTTGCGGGTGTAGCGCTCGCCCTGGGCCGACTGCACGGCGATGAAGGCCGCGCCCTTGACCGCCACGTTGAGCGGGTTGCCGGTCTGCTCGATCGGTCCCTGCCCGAGGTCGAGGGTGGTGCCCTGGTCGATGACGTAGGAGAGGCGCCGGTCGGGCCGCGCGAACGAATCCGCGCTCGCCACCGGCATCAGGTACTCCTCGAAGCGGGTGTTGCGGGCCTTGAACCCCGTGGTCGAGACGTTCGCCATGTTGTTGGCGATCACGTCCAGCTCGCGCTGGAGCGCCATCTGGCTCGACACGCCGACGAAGAGGGCATTCTGCATCGTGGACTCTGAGACTCGCGGGCCGCGGAGGCGGCAACGATCCATTCAGCATCCGCTGTGCCAAAGCCCGTCGCGCCGAATTCAATCGATCTGACAAGGGCTTGATCGGAAGCGCCCGGGCGCCGCGCCGGCGCCGGGTCTGCGCCGCGGCAAACCTGACCCGGCAGGAATTGCCTCCTTAACGGCGCGTTAACCGTGATGCTCCGATATCCAGGTGTACCTGGCGCGCAGTCTCCCGCGAGAGAGCTTTATTCCATGGCCAAGACGCCGAAGAAGGCCGCCGAGGAGGGCGAGGCCGGAGCCGGAGGGGCCCCGAAGGGCAAGAAGAAGCTCATGATCATCGTGGCCGTCGCGGTCCTGGTCCTGGTCGCGGGCGGCGGCGCCGGCGCCTACATGATGATGGGGCACGGCGGCGGCAAGGAAGCCGCGGAGGGCGGCGGCCACGGCGGGGGGCACGGCGGCGGCGACGCCAAGGGCGCCGGCCCGGACGGCAAGAAGCCCGTGGTCTTCGTCGACGTGCGCGAGATGCTCCTCAACCTCTCTCCGGATCTGCCCCAGGACAAGGCCCGGTTCGCGAAGGTCCGCATCACCCTGGAGTTGAAGGACGCCAAGGTCGAGGAGGAGGTGAAGCCTCTGATGCCGCGGGTGGAGGACGCGCTGCAGGTCTACATGCGCGAGCTGCGCGCCAGCGACATCACCAACTCGGTGGGTCTGTTCCGGCTGCGCGAGGAGCTGCTGCGCCGGGTCAACATCGCCCTGTATCCGGCCAAGGTCGACGCGGTGCTGTTCAAGGACGTGATCGTCCAGTGAGCGCGCCCGCGATCCTGTCCCCCCCTTCGAGCGCCGCGTCGCGCCGGGCCCCGATCGAGCACGCCTGATGGAACCCGAGGACGAACTTCCCGAGGACGACTGGTCGGCGGCCCTCCTGGAGCAGGGCGCCGAGGGCGGCGACACGTCGCTGGCCGAGGAGTGGGGCGCGGCGCTCGCCGAGCAGGGCACCACGCGCAACGCGGGCGACGTCGCCGCCGAATGGGCGACGATGATCGAGGACGGGGAGAGCGACAACCTCCCCGAACTCGCCGGCAACGACCGGGTGCTCAACCAGGACGAGATCGACGGCGTCCTCGGCTTCTCCATGCGCGAGCTCTCGGCCTCCGGGGCCGGGGGCGTGCAGGCCATCGTCGATTCGGGCGTCGTCCAGTACGAACGCCTGCCGATGCTGGAGATCGTCTTCGACCGGATGATCCGGTTGCTGTCGACCTCCCTGCGCAACCTGTTCCAGGACAACGTCGAGGTGACCCTCGACAACATCACCTCGGTGCGCTTCGGCGACTATCTCAACGCGATCCCGCTGCCGACGCTGCTCGGCGTGTTCCGGGCCGAGCAGTGGGAGAATTCGGGCCTCGTCACGGTCGATTCGAACCTCGCCTACGCGACCTTCGACCTGCTGCTCGGCGGCAAGCGCGGCGGCCTGTCGAGCCGCCTCGACGGGCGGCCGTTCACCGCCATCGAGATGACGCTGGTGCGCCGTCTCGTCGAGATCGTGCTGGGCGACCTGGAGCTGTCGTTCCAGCCGCTCTCGCCCGTGAGCTTCGGCATCGACCGGATCGAGACCAACCCGCGCTTCGCCACCATCACGCGGCCGGGCAACGCCGCGATCCTCATCAGCCTGCGCCTCGACGTCGACGGGCGCGGCGGCATGCTGCAGATCCTGTTTCCCTACGCGACGATCGAGCCGATCCGGGAGCTCCTGACCCAGAGCTTCATGGGCGAGAAGCTCGGCCGCGACCACGTCTGGGAGGGCCATCTAGCCACCGAGATCTGGCAGGCCGACGTGACCATGGACGCGGTGCTGCACGAGATGATGCTGCCGCTCAAGCAGGTCATGAGCCTCAAGGTCGGCGAGACGCTGATGTTCGACGCCAAGCCGTCGGACCTCATCACCGTGCGCTGCGGCGACTGGGCGCTGACGCAGGGGCGGATCGGCCGGGTCGACGGCCACATCGCCGTCCAGGTCACCCGGCCGCTGCGCCGGTCGCGCACGACGATCCAGGCCTACGAGGCCTCGATGAACAACCGCTCGGACAGCTAGTGCCGATGAAGGTCCGGTCATGAGTCTCTTCGTCACCCTCGCGGCCGACATCCTGGTCGCCGTCCTCCTGGCGGCGACCATCGTCACGTCCCTCCGGCTGTCGCGCCGCATCGGCCAGATGAAGGGCGACGAGGCCGCCCTCCGCCAGACCATCGGCGACCTGATGGTCGCGACGGGAACGGCCGAGCGGGCCATCGCGGGCCTGCGGGCGGCGATCGACGAGGGTGACCGCACCCTGAACGCCAGCCTGGAGACCGCCACGGTCCGGGCGGCCGAGCTGCGGCTGCAGGTCGAGGCCGGCGAGGGCGTGATCGCCCGCGTCGGCGCCATCGTGGCGCAGATGCGCGCCGTCCCGGTCCGTCCGGAGCCCGCGCCGGAGCCGAGGCCCACGCCGCAGGCGGCTCCCGAGCCGGCNGGAGATCCCGGCCGAGCGCCGGCCGGAGCACGCCGGTCCGAACGGGGAGCGTCTCGGGGTGGCGGCCGCCGCGGCCCTCGCCATGAGCGAGCGCGCCCTCGCCCGCGTCCGGGCGCGCGCCGCGTGACCGGGGTCAAGGCGCCGAAGATCCCGCCGCCGAAGCCGGATCCCGAGGAGAGGATGCGCCGCGCCGCGGCGCCGCTGCGGAACGCGCGCCGGAAGCCCGTCCGGCAGTTCCGGCTGCGCCTCATCGACGCCGTGGCGCTCGCGGCGGGCGGGCTGCTCGTCCTCAAGCTGCTCAGCTTGCTCCAGGCCGGTCTGCCGGAGACCGGCGCGCTGCCGGAATACGGGCGCGCGGTCGTCCGGGCGCGCACGGGCTTCGAGCCCTTCGACCCGGTGACGACCGGGTCGGTGGGCGCCAAGGAGGCGCCGGCCGCCGCGGCCGAGAAGCCGCCGGAGCCGGCCCCGGCGCAGCCCAGACCGCCCGCGCCCGGGAGCTCGGCCTCGCCCACGGAGCGCCTGCTCCTGGAAAAGCTCGGCGCCCGGCGCGACGCCCTGCGCCAGAAGAGCGACGAGCTGGAGCTGCGCGAGAAGATGCTGGGCGAGGCCGAGCGCAAGCTCGAGACCGGCCTCGGCGACCTCAAGAAGGCCGAGGACAAGGTCGACGCCGTCGCTAAGGCGAAGGAGGAGGCCGAGAAGCAGGGCCTGAAGAACATCGTCACGATGTACGAGGCGATGAAGCCCAAGGACGCCGCCCGGGTGTTCGACCGGCTCGGGCTCGACGTGCTGGTCCCGATCGTGCTGGCCATGAATCCCCGCAAGATGTCCGAGGTCCTGGCGGTGATGCAGCCCGAGACCGCCGAGCGCCTGACCGTGGCCCTGGCCAACCGCGCCCGCGGCGCCGCGGGGCCGCAGGCCCAGGCGGGAACCGGCCTCCCGGCGAACGAGCTGCCGGCGATCGATCCCGGGGCGCCGATGCGGTAGGTCCCCGGCGCCGCGGGGCGCCGGGCCGGTCTGCCGAGGCCGCCGACGGGTCCGTCCGGCCGGCTCCGCCCGCTCGCCCCTCCCCGATCGGCCCCGTGCGGCGTCCGCGCGGGCTAGGGTCCGGGGCCGGGCGCGCTATAAGGGGCTCATGTCAGAGGCCGATCCCCAGCCCCTCCTCGCCGTCGAGGACCTGTCCGTGGCGTTCCGCGCGCGGGAGGGCGAGACCGTCGCGGTCGACGGCGTCTCCTTCACCATCCGCCGGGGCGAGACCGTCGCGCTCGTGGGCGAATCGGGGTCCGGCAAGTCGGTGACGGCGCTGGCGATCCTGCGCCTCCTCGACACCGCGGCCCGTCAGGACGGGCGGATCCTGTTCGCGGGCCGCGACCTCGCGCGGCTGCCCGAGCGGGCGATGCGGGACGTGCGCGGCGCCGACATCACCATGGTGTTCCAGGAGCCGATGACCTCGCTGAACCCGCTCCACACGATCGAGCGGCAGATCGGCGAGGTGCTCGGCCTGCACCGCGGCCTCGCCGGGAAGGCGGCCCGCCGGCGGATCCTGGAGCTCTTGGAGCTCGTGGGCCTGCGCGACGCCGAGCGGCGCATGGGCGCCTACCCGCACGAGCTCTCCGGCGGCCAGCGCCAGCGCGTGATGATCGCCATGGCGCTCGCCTGCGAGCCGGACCTCCTGGTCGCCGACGAGCCGACCACGGCGCTGGACGTGACCGTGCAGGCGCAGATCCTGGCACTGCTCGCCGACCTGCAGAAGCGCCTCGGCATGGCGATGCTGTTCATCACCCACGATCTCGGCATCGTCGAGCGGATCGCCGACCGCGTCTGCGTGATGCTGAAGGGCAAGATCGTGGAGTCCGGCGCCACCAAGGCCGTCTTCGCCGACCCGCAGCACGCCTACACGCGCCGCCTGATCGCCTCCGAGCCGAAGGGCCGGGCCAACCCCGTCCCGGCCGACGCCGAACCGCTCCTGGAGGCCGGCCCCCTGAAGGTCTGGTTCCCGCTGAAATCCGGGCTTCTGCGGCGCGTCACCGGCCACGTCCGGGCGGTGGACGGCGTCTCCCTCCGGCTCCGGACCGGCGAGACCATCGGGGTCGTTGGCGAGTCCGGCTCGGGCAAGACGACGCTGGGCCTCGCCCTCTTGCGGCTCACGGGCTCGGAGGGGCCGATCGTCTTCCTCGGCCGGGCGATCGACGGCTACGGCACGGCGCAGATGCGCCCGCTGCGGAAGGACATGCAGGTGGTCTTCCAGGATCCCTACGGGTCGCTGTCGCCGCGCATGTCGGTGGCCGACATCGTTGCCGAGGGATTGGTTGTCCAGGGCGCGGCGCGCTCCCGGGCGGAGCGCCGGGCCGTGGTCGCCAAGGCGCTGACCGATGTCGGGCTCGATCCGGCCGCCATGGACCGCTACCCGCACGAATTCTCCGGCGGCCAGCGCCAGCGCATCGCCATCGCGCGGGCGATGGTGCTCAATCCCCGCTTCGTCGTCCTCGACGAGCCGACCTCGGCCCTCGACCGCTCGGTCCAGGCGCAGATCGTGACCCTGCTGCGCGACCTCCAGCGCGAGCGGGGCCTCGCCTACCTGTTCATCAGCCACGACCTGAAGGTGGTGCGGGCGCTCGCCAACTACGTGATCGTCATGCAGAACGGCCGCGTCGTCGAGGAGGGCGCCGCGGAGACGATCTTCGCCGATCCCCAGACCCCCTACACCCGCGCCCTGTTCAAGGCCGCCTTCGCCCTCGAGAGCGACGCGCCCGCCGAGCTGGAGTCCGCCTGACCGTGGCGCGCGCCCTCATCATCGTCCTCGATTCCGTGGGCGTCGGCGGGGCCCCGGACGCGGACCGCTACGGCGATGCAGGGTCCGACACGCTGGGGCACATCGCCGAGCGGTGCGCGGACGGCCGCGGCGACCGGCCGGGGCTGCGCGCGGGTCCCCTGAGCGTGCCCCACCTCGCCGAACTCGGGCTCGGCCTGGCGGCCGCCGGGGCCTCGGGCCGCATCCCGCCGAACCTCGCCCCGGCCGGGCCGCCGCGCGGCGCCTACGGCCACGCGGTGGAGACGGCCGCCGGCAAGGACACGCCCTCCGGCCACTGGGAGATCGCCGGCCTGCCCCTGACCGAGCCCTGGGGGCACTTTCCCGACACCCGCCCGGCCTTCCCGCCGGAGCTGACCCGCGCGCTCGTCGCCGAGGGCGGTCTCCCGGGCATCCTGGGCGACTGCCACGCGCCGGGCGTCGCGATCATCGACGCGCTGGGCGCCGAGCACCTCCGGACCGGCCGGCCGATCTGCTACACCTCGGCCGACAGCGTGTTCCAGATCGCCGCCCACGAGGAGGCGTTCGGGCTGGAGCGGCTCTACGACCTGTGCCGCGTGGCGCGCCGCCTGTGCGACCCCTACCGCGTCTGTCGGGTGATCGCCCGGCCGTTCGTGGGCGCGCCGGAGACCGGCTTCCGCCGGACCGGCAACCGCAAGGATTTCGCCGTCGCCCCGCCCGGGCGCACGCTGCTGGACCGCGCCGCGGCGGCCGGCCGCGCGGTGGTGAGCGTCGGCAAGATCGGCGACATCTTCGCCCACCGCGCCACCGGCCGCGAGATCAGGCCGGGCCCGAACGCGGCCTGCGTGACCGCGGGGCTCGACGCGCTGGCGACGCTCCCGGAGGGCGGCCTGATCTTCGTCAACCTCGTCGATTTCGACACCGAGCACGGCCACCGCCGCGACGTGCCGGGCTACGCCGCGGAGCTGGAGGCGTTCGACGCCCGGATCCCCGAGATCCTGGCGGCGCTGGCGCCGGGCGACCTCGCGGTCGTCACGGCCGACCACGGCAACGATCCGACCTGGACCGGGACCGACCACACCCGCGAGCAGGTCCCGGTCCTGGCCTTCGGCCCAGGCGTGGCCGCCCGGCCGATCGGGCGGCGGGAGACCTTCGCGGATATCGGCGCCACCGTGGCGGCCCATCTCGGCCTCGACCGGGACGGGGCCGGAACACCGTTCCTGTAGGGAGGACACGACGTGCGGGACGACGACGACCGGCCGCGCAAGGCCGTTGCCCACGAGATCGGGCAGCCCCTCGACACGCTCTCGCTCGGGGATCTCGACGAGCGCGTCGCGCTCCTGCGCGCCGAGATCGCCCGGCTCGAGGCGGCGCGGGCCGCCAAGCAGGCGGCGCAGGGCGCGGCCGACGCGTTCTTCAAGCGGGGCTGAGGCTTGGACCGGAGCGAAACCCTCGCCGCCCTGCGGCGCGGCGATCTCGGCGGCGCGCGCGAGCTGCGGCTGCCCGACGGGCTCGCGGCGGTGCCCGACGAGGTCTTCGCCCTCGCCGACACGCTGGAGGTGCTGGATCTCGGCCGGGGCAGCCTCGCCGACCTGCCGGACGATCTCGCCCGCCTCCACCGCCTGCGCGTGCTGTTCTGCTCCGGCAACCCGTTCCCGCGCCTGCCACCGGTGCTCGGCGCCTGCCCGGCGCTGAGCCAGCTGGGCTTCCGCGGCTGCGGCATCCGCGAGGTCCCGGCGGAATCGCTGCCGCGCGACCTGCGCTGGCTGACGCTGACCGACAACGCGATCGCGGCGCTGCCCGCCGCCCTCGGCGAGCGGCCGCGCCTGCAGAAGCTGATGATGGCGGGCAACCGGCTCACGGCGCTGCCCGACAGCCTGTCGGGGGCGGGCGACCTCGAGCTGATCCGGCTCGCCTGCAATCGCCTCGCGGCGATCCCGCCGTGGCTCGCGCGCCTGCCCCGCCTCGCCTGGATCGCCTATGCCGGCAACCCCGCCGAGCCGGCGACGGCGCCGGTGGCGGCCCCTGCGGTGCCGTGGACGGACCTGACCCTCGGCGACCTGCTCGGCGAGGGCGCCTCCGGGCGGGTCCACCGGGCCCGCTGGCGGGGGCCGTCCGGCGGGCAGGACGTGGCGCTGAAGCTGTTCAAGGGCGCGATGACCAGCGACGGCCTGCCCGAGCGGGAGATGGAGGCCTGCCTCGCCGCCGGGACGCACCCGGCCCTCACCGGCGCGCTCGGCCGGCTCGCCGGCCATCCCGACGGCGCGACGGGACTGCTGCTCCGGCTCCTGCCGGCGCACTGGCGCGCGCTCGCCGGGCCGCCGAGCCTCGCGAGCTGCAGCCGCGACGCTCGACCGCTGCGCCGCGCCGCCGGACTCGCTGCGCGCCCTGGCGCAGGCCTGCACGGGGCCGGATCCCGACGGGCGGCCGGGGCTCGGGGCGGTGATCGCCGAGATCGGCCGGCTCCTGGCCTGATCGCGGCGCCGCGCGATGTCGGCCGGGGCCGGGACCTTTCCGCAGTCTTCAGTCCGGCTCAGTCGGGGATATCGCCCTGCTTGCGCGCGACCACGGCGAACAGGTCGCCGAGGGCCGCGAGGCTCGCGGCCTGCAGCTGGGCCGCCGGCACCACGCCGCCGTCCGGTCCGGGCAGGTCGCGCGTCGCCGTGGCGGACGCCACGACGGTGGGGCGGAACCCGAGGTTGAAGGCGCTCCGGGCGGTGGAGTTGACGCACATATGCGTCATGAAGCCCGCCAGGACGACGTCCTTCACGCCGGCTTGCTCGAGCCGCGCCTGGAGGTCGGTGCCCACGAAGGAGCTCGGATAGGCCTTGGTGATCACCGGCTCGTCGCCCTGCGGCGCGACTTCCGGGCTGATCTGGCCGATGGGCGCGGTCACGTCGTAGGGCGTGCCCGGCCCGGCATCGTGGCGGACGTGGATCACCGGGATCCCCGCGTCGCGGGCCCGTCGCAGGAGCGCCGCCGCCTCCCGGAGCGCGGGCTCGACGCCGTCGAGCCGCATCACGCCCTCCCGGTAAGTCTGCTGCAGGTCGATCATCACGAGCGCCGAGCCCTTGAGCGGGGCCGGCGCGGGGCTCAGGCCGGACAGGCCGCGCAGGGTTGCCAGATCGGACATCGGCGCATCTCCCATGGGGCCGCCTCGCAGGCGGCTCTCTGAAGCCGGAACGCTACGACGGCGCGGCCCGGTCGCGCCAGTGCGCAAAGGTGCAACGCTCGGGCGTCCGGGCCGGATGTTCCCCCAGGAAGGTTGGCCGCGCGGATTGATCCGCCCCGGCGCGTCGCTACATGCGCGGCGTGAACGCCCCGCCCCTGCGCCTCGGCGCGCTGCTCCTCGCCCTCGCCTGCGCGCCTCCGGCCGCGGCCGCCCCGTCCGAGGGAGCGACCGAGACCGTCGAGCAGGCGCTGTGCCGCCTCATCGACGACTCCGCCAAGGCCCGCGGCCTGCCGGTGCCGTTCCTGACGCGGCTGATCTGGCGCGAGAGCAGCTTTCGCGTGGGCGTCGTCAGCCCGGCCGGCGCGCAGGGCGTCGCGCAGTTCATGCCCGGGACGGCCCGCGAGCGCGGCCTCCTCGACCCGTTCGACCCCGAGCAGGCGATCCCGCACGCGGCCCACCTGCTCGCCGACCTGAAGACCCAGTTCGGCAATCTGGGGCTCGCCGCCGCGGCCTATAACGGCGGCGCCGCGCGGGTCAGCAAGTGGCTCGCCGGCGACGGCGGCCTGCCGGCCGAGACCCGGGCCTACGTGGCCGCCATCACGGGCCAGCCGGTGGACGACTGGCGGACCGGTCCCGCCAAGGGGATCGAGTTCCCGGAGGGCGGCGCGCCCGCAAAGCCCGAGGCCAAGGACGCGAAGGACCAGAAGGACGCCAAGCCGGAAGCGCCGCAGACCTGCCTGCAGGTGACCGCCAGCCTGCGCATCCCGTCGCGCGGCGACCGCTTCGCCCTCGGCCTCAACGAGGGACCGGCCGCCCCCTGGGGCATCCAGCTCGCGGGCAACTTCTCCAAGGCGCTGGCGCTCCAGAGCTTCAACCGCGCCCGGAGCGCCTACGCGGGGGTGATCGGCGAAGTGCGGCCGATGATCATCGGCACGCGCCTGCGCAACCGCGGGACCCGCGCCTTCTACCGGATCCGCATCCCGGCGCAGAGCCGGCAGGCGGCCGACGACCTGTGCGGCCGCATCCGCAAGGTCGGCGGCGCCTGCATCGTGCTCCGGACCTGATTTTTCGCGATCCGCCGCGGGACCGTCATCAATCCGCCCCGAGGGCGGTGCGGTATGGCCCGGTCGGGACAACCGGATGGGATATGACACGACTCCTCACCGCGCTCGCTAGCCTCCTCTGCCTCGGGCTCGCCGCGTTCGGCTTCACCGCTGCCTCGCCGCTCGCCCTGTTCGACGCGATTGGCCCGCGCGATCCGGGGGGGCGGCTCGCCGCGAAGGACCAGCCCTTCGGCGAGGGGCCGCGGCGGCGGCTGGACGTCTACGTTCCCACGGCGGCAGCCGAGAACGCGCCGGTCCTGGTGTTCTTCTACGGCGGCTCCTGGCAGAGCGGCGCCAAGGACGACTACGCCTTCGTCGGGCACGCCCTCGCCGCGCAGGGCTTCGTCACGGTCCTGCCGGATTACCGGCTCTACCCGGAGGCACCGTTCCCGGGCTTCCTGGAGGACGGCGCCGAGGCCATCGCCTGGGTCCGCGACAACATCGCGGCCTATGGCGGCGACCCGCGCCGCATCGTGCTCGCCGGCCACTCGGCGGGCGCCTACAATGCCGTGATGCTCGGCCTCGACCCGCGCTACGTGATCGCGGCCGGGGTCGACCCCAAGGCGATCAAGGCCGTCGCGGGCCTGTCCGGACCCTACGACTTCCTGCCGCTCGATCAGGACACCACCATCAAGGTGTTCGGCAAGGCCCCCGATCCGGAGGCAACGCAGCCGATCGCCTTCGCGGGCCCGCTCTCGCCCCCCGCCTTCCTGGCGACCGGCGACGCCGACACGGTTGTGAAGCCGCGGCACACGGTCAGCCTCGCCGCCAAGCTGCGCGCCGAGCACGTTCCCGTCCAGGAGCGGATCTATCCCGGCCTTGACCACAAGGACACGCTGCTCGCGCTGTCCGTCACCTTCCGCTCGAAGGCGCCGGAGCTCGCCGAGATGGCGTCGTTCCTGATGCGGCAATCCGCCGGCCGCTCGCAGTACACGATGCGGCGCTGATCGCTTCCGGCTCGCGTCAAGGTTATCGCGCGATCGTCGGGCGCGACCGTCCGATTTTCCATCGCCCCGCACCCGCGCGCCGCTAGAATGGTACCGGCCGCGCGGCGCGGCCACGCGGTGGGACGGCATGGCTTCTGCGGACGCGGTGATCGGGATCCCGGCCGACGGGCGGCAGCGCGGCGTCGCGGGCCGCGACGTGCCGGACGTGCTGCGCGTGATCCTGAACGGGGCCGTCTTCGTCCTGCTCTGGAACCACGTCTGGTTGAAGGACCTGTCCGACCGGTCGATGCTGGCGGCCTCCGAGGACGGCAGCCTGCTGACGCAGATCCTATTCCTCACCGCCGGCGCCGCCATGGCGGCAGCGATCCACCGGATCGGCGTGCGCCACCTCCGCCCCCTGATGACGCGCCCGCTCGTGCTGTGCGCCGTCTGGCTCGGGGCGACGGCGCTGCTCTCCGTCGAGCCGAGCCTGTCGCTGCGGCGGCTCGCGCTCTTCGCCATCGCCGCGATGCTCTCGGCGGGCGTGCTGATCGTGGCCCGTTCGCCCCGACAGCTGGCCTTGACCATGGCCGGCTCCGCGCTGGTGATCGTACTCGCCTCCTACCTCGCGGTGGCCTTCGTGCCGAACCTCGCGATCCACTCGGCCTTCGACGTCAACTCCGACCCAAGCCATCCGGGCCTCTGGCGCGGGATCTTCCCGCAGAAGAACGAGGCCGGCGCTGCCATGGTGATCCTGGTGATCGTGGGCCTCTACGTCGCCACCGTGGCGAGCCGCGTCCTCGGCTGGGCGATCGTGCTCCTGGCGGCCGGATTCCTGGTGGCGAGCGGCTCCAAGACGGCGATCCTGCTCCTGCCGGTGATCCTCGCCGTCACCGGCCTGTGCCAGGTCCTGACCGGCGGGTTCCTGCGCCGCCTGCTGCTCCTCGGTCCCGTGATCGGGTTCTCGCTGATCTCGATCGGCTCGGTGCTGGCGCCGCCGATCCAGGACGCGGTGGGGTCGCTGCTCACCGACGCGACCTTCACGGGCCGCAGCGAGATCTGGCAGTTCGCCATCGACAACATCATGATCCGGCCCTGGCGCGGCTGGGGCATCGGCGCCTTCTGGATGACCGAGCGGACCATGTATGCCGGCTCCGAGGAGCTGACCTGGGTCAACACCGTCGACCACGCCCACAACGCCTATCTCGACACCGCGCTGATCGGCGGCCTGCCGTTCCTCGCCCTGACCGTGGTGGCCTTCGTGCTCGCCCCGGTGCGCGACCTGCAGCGCGTGGCCGGCGGGACGCGTCTCGACGCGGAGACCATGCTGTTCCTGAGGCTGTGGTTTCTCGGGCTCGTCTCGGCCTCCTTCGAGACGGTGCTCTACAACGGCAACAACGCCACCTGCTGCATGTTCATGATGGCGGTGTTCGGCCTGCGCCTGCGCACCCGCTACGCCGTCGCGGCGCGCTGAGGCGGTCCGGTCGCCCGAGAGTCTTGTACCGTCCGCGGCGGCCGCGCGTCGTGCGCGCCTTCCGCGGCGCGCGTCTCTCCGCGAACGGCCCGGCACCCCGTCCGTCGGATTGTGTCCGGCAGCGGGCGGAAACAACTTCTCCGCGAATTCGTTGGTCGGCATTCACGCGGAGAAGGCGCGGAGAATCTGCATGCCGGGCAGGGCTCGTTTCGCTTGGACCAACGTGACGTTCGCGCTCGGCGTGAGCGCCCTGTGCGCGCTGTCCCTCCTCGTCACGCGCTAGGCCCGGGGCCGCGACAGCGATCGTGCCGCGGATGAAGGCGCGCGGCGGCCGCTCCGTCGGGGTGTCCCGTCACGCCGCGCGCCGCACGGCGGAGCGCCCGGCGGGCCGCGCGATCCATCCACGCCTTCCGCGAGGCGCCGAAGATGAAGCCGGCGGGGCCGATCCGCTCGGGCATCGCGACGGCGCGGGTCGCCGGCGGCGCCTGCGATCCGCCCGCCGGATCGCCGTTTCGCCCCCGCTCTCCTCATGCCGACCCGCCATCGTCGTCGGCGATGGCCAATCGTCGGCCGGAAGCGGGGCGCGTCCGGACGAGCTCGGCCGCGGTCAATCGGGCAGCGCGAAGACCAGCAGCGCGTCGCCGGTTCCGAACCCGGAGGCCCGCGTGAACGACGCGCCCCCCGCCGCCACCGCGAGGTACTGCTTGCCGTCGAGGGCGTAGGTCATCGCCGGCCCGCTGATGCCGGCCCCGCACTGGAAGCGCCAGAGGATCCGGCCGTCCCGCGCGTCGTGGGCGTCGAGATGGCCGTCCTCCTCGCCCGAGAAGACGAGGCCGCCGGCGGTCGCCAGCGTGCCCCCGGAGAGGCGGCTCCCGCCGCGGACCGACCACGCGATCCTGCCGCCATCCGCGAGGTCGACGGCGGTGAGCGTGCTGAAGGACGGCTCGCCCTTGGCCTCGCCGGTCTCCGTGTAGCGGATCTCCGGACGCCCGCCGGCGGCCGGCACGGTCTTCACCGTGTAGGTCGTCGCCCCGTGGCGCACCTGCACGTAGGCGCGCGTCCCGTCATAGGCGGTGGGCGGCCACGAGACGGCGCCGAGGGGTCCGGGCGCCACCACCGTGCCCTGCGGGGTCGGCGGCGCGAACAGGTTCTTCTGGTCGATGAGCGGGGCCGAGCGCTCGATCAGTCGGCCCGTCGCGCGGTCGTGGACGTAGATCCAGCCGGTCTTGCTCGCCGAGGCCACCGCCTTGGCGCCGCCGGGCATGTCGAGCAGGAAGGGCGGCGCGGCGACGTCGTAGCCCCACTCGTCGTGCGGGACCTGCTGGTAGTACCAGCGCAGCGTGCCGGTTTTCACGTCCAGCGCCACGAGGCACATCGTGTAGAGGTTGTCCCCCGGGCGCGACAGGCCGAAATTCTGCGGCGCCGGGTTGCCGGTGCCGAGGAAGATCAGGCCGAGAGCGGGGTCGTAGGCGGGCGTCATCCAGAGGGAGCCGCCGCCGACCCGCCACGCGTCGCGGTTGGCGGGTGCGGCCGCCTTCTCGGCGGCGATGTCGCGGTGGAGCGGCGTGCCGTCGGCGGTCTGCGCCACGAAGCCGCCCTCCCAACCTTCCGACGGCGTGACGTACCAGCGCCAGCGCTCCGCGCCCGTCTTCGCGTCGTAGGCCGCGAGCCAGCCGCGCCGGCCGTAGCCGCCCTCGATCCCGACCACCGCGCCGCCGTCGAGACCGCCCGCCTCGTCCGCGATATGGAGGCCGTAGCCGGCGCCGGTGACGCCGACGATCACCAGCCCGTCGGCGACCAGCGGCGGCATCTTGAAGCCGAGGCGGCTCGACCCCTGGACGGGCTTGCCGCCGAGCGTCGCGGCGAGGCCCGAGGCGGTCTCGGTCTCGCCCTCCTCCGGGCGCACCGCCTCCTTCTCCCAGACGACCCTGCCGGTCTTGGCGTCCAGCGCGATCAGCTGCCCGTCCATCGTCGCCTCGAAGACGAGGCCCCCCGACACCGCGAGGCCGCGGTTCGAGGGCGGACCGAAGATCTTCTCGGTGCGCGGCTTGTGGGTGTAGGTCCAGAGGGGCGTGCCGGTCCGCGCGTCGAGGGCGGCGACGTTGTTCTGCGTCGTCGAGACGTAGAGGGTGCCGTCCACCATCACCGGCTGGGCCTGGAAGTAGCCGGTGATCCCGGTCTGGAAGATCCAGGCGGGGCGCAGCCGCCCGACGCTGTCGCGGTTGATCTGGGCCAAGTCGGAGAAGTTGCGGTTGCTCGGGTCGTGCCCGAAGGCCGGCCAGGGCGTCTCGGCGGCGGAGGCCGCACCGAGGGCGGCGGGTCCTGCAAGGCAGGCCAGCAAGGCGGCCCCAATCCATCGCGGCAAAGCTGTGCTCCCATGTGCGGCGACCGTCGCGCCCGATCAGGCCTGTTCTCGAGGGGCGGGCCTAAGCTTGCCGCCGGGCCGCCCCGTCGAGCTGCGCCGGCGTCGCCTGGGCACCCATCGCCCGGGCCATGTCGGCGGCGCTCTGGCCGGAGGCGTCGCGGCGGTCCGGGTCGGCGCCGTGCTGGAGGAGCAGGTCCACCATCTCGGTGCGGTCGAACATCGCGGCGGTCATGAGCGCCGTGCGGGTGCCGTCGCCGGTCCCGTCCACCGCGGCCCCGTGCCGGAGCAGGAGCTGCGCGACGGCGAGATCGTTCTTGAAGGCCGCGCCGGCGAGCGGCGTCTGGCCGCGGTCGTTGGCGAGTTCCGGGTCGCCGCCGGCCTCCAGGATCACCCGGGCGGCGTCCGCCTGGCCGTTATAGGCGGCCAGCATCAGCAGGCTGTCGCCCTTGTCGTTGCGCAGGTTCGCCGGCAGCCCCTGGCCGAACAGCGCGGCGAGGTCCTCCGCGTGGCCCATCCGGGCGTACTGGAAGACCCGGGCCGCGAAGGCCAGGGTCTCGTCGTCGAGGGTCGGAAGCGTGTTCGTCTCTGAGGCCATCGCGTGCTCGTCTCTCATCGCGGCTGATCTGGGCCGGTGCGGCATCCGCGTCCAGCGGCGGCGGGAACAGTTTCGCCGCGCGGCCCGTTCCTGGCGCCAATCCGGGCTCGAAGGCCCGGCGCTTCCGGAGCGCGACGATGCCCCGACCGTTTGAGCCGTTTGCCGACGCGCTGCGCACCGCCCGTGACATCGTCCGCGAGCAGGCGGGCGCGATCGTCGAGGCGGCGGTCCGCGCGGATCCCCATGCCTACGACGAGGCCTGCAACGTCCTCGTGGTCCGGATCGCGCAGGCCATCGTCGACGCCGGCGAGGCCGGGCCGGGACACGGCCTCGGCCGGGGCAGCGAGGCCGCCTGAGGCATCGGCGGCCGGATCAGCCCCGCCGCCGCCCGCCGCCGCCCTTGTATTTGGGCTTCTGCCCGCCGAGGCCCTGCGTCGAGCGCGGCTTCGGCCGCTCCTGCCAGAGCGGTGCGGCGCCGCCCACCGGCAGCTCCCGGTCCGTCCCCGGGCCCATATGGTCGAGGTCGGGCTTGGCGATGCGGCTGCCCCCTGCCCCGCGCGGCGGCTTCCGGCCGAACTTGCCGGCCTCGCGCTCCACGTCGCCCTGCCGGGCCATCGGGTCGTCCGAGACCAGGAGCTCGGTCGCCTGGAGCCGCTTGAGCTCGTCGCGCAGCCGCGCCGCCTCCTCGAAGTCGAGGTCTGCGGCCGCTGCCCGCATCCGCTTCTCCAAGTCGGCCATCACGGCCTTGAGGTTGTGGCCGACCGTGATCGCGTCCTTGGCCAGACCGGTATCGACCTGGACGTGGTCGCGCTCGAACACGCTGCTGAGGATGTCGGCGATGCCGCGCTTCACGCTCTGCGGCGTGATCCCGTGCTCTTCATTGTAGGCGAGCTGCTTGGCGCGGCGGCGCTCGGTCTCGGCCATCGCCCGCTCCATCGAGCCGGTGACGTTGTCCGCGTAGAGGATGCAGCGCGCGTCGGCGTTGCGGGCCGCGCGGCCGATCGTCTGGATCAGCGAGGTCTCCGAGCGGAGGAAGCCCTCCTTGTCGGCGTCGAGGATCGCCACCAGGGCGCATTCCGGGATGTCGAGGCCCTCGCGCAGCAGGTTGATGCCGATCAGCACGTCGAAGGCGCCGAGCCGGAGGTCGCGGATGATCTCGATCCGCTCCAGCGTGTCGATGTCGGAGTGCATGTAGCGCACCCGCACGCTGTTCTCGTGCAGGTACTCGGTGAGGTCCTCGGCCATGCGCTTGGTCAGCGTGGTCACGAGCGTCCGGTAGCCGGCCTGCGCGACGTCCCGGACCTCGCCCAGCAGATCGTCGACCTGGCTGCGGGCCGGGCGCACCTCGATCACCGGGTCGACGAGGCCGGTCGGGCGGATGACCTGCTCGGCGAAGACGCCGCCGGTCTGCTCCATCTCCCACTTGCCGGGCGTCGCCGAGACGTGGACCGTCATCGGCCGCATCGCGTCCCACTCCTCGAAGCGCAGCGGGCGGTTGTCGAGGCAGGACGGCAGCCGGAAGCCGTATTCGGCGAGCGTCGCCTTGCGGCGGAAGTCGCCCCGGTACATGCCGCCGATCTGCGGCACGGTGACGTGGCTCTCGTCGGTGAAGACCAGGGCGTTGTCGGGCAGGTACTCGAACAGGGTCGGCGGCGGCTCGCCCGGCTTCCGGCCGGTGAGGTAGCGGGAGTAGTTCTCGATGCCGTTGCAGGCGCCGGTCGCCTCGATCATCTCGATATCGAAGGTGCAGCGCTGGTCGATGCGCTGCGCCTCGATCAGCCGGCCCATCTTGGTCAGCTCCTCGATCCGGCCCTTCAGCTCGTGCTTGATGCCCTTGATCGCCTGCTGCAGCGTCGGGCGCGGCGTCACGTAATGCGAGTTCGCGTAGACCTTCACGAACTTCAATTCGGAGATGGTCTTGCCGGTGAGCGGGTCGAACTCGACGATGCTCTCGACCTCGTCGCCGAACAGGCCGATCCGCCAGCCGCGGTCTTCCAAGTGGGCCGGCCACAGCTCGATCGAATCGCCGCGCACCCGGAAGGTGCCGCGGGCGAAATCCGACTGGATCCGCTTGTACTGCAGGGCCACGAGGTCGGCGATCAGCTGGCGCTGCTCGATGCGCTCGCCGAGCGAGACCGTGAACGACATCGCCGTGTAGGTCTCGACCGAGCCGATGCCGTAGATGCACGAGACCGAGGCGACGATGATGACGTCGTCCCGCTCCAGCAGGGCGCGGGTGGCGGCGTGGCGCATCCGGTCGATCTGCTCGTTGATCGAGGATTCCTTCTCGATGAACGTGTCGGAGCGCGGGACGTAAGCCTCGGGCTGGTAATAGTCGTAGTAAGAGACGAAGTACTCGACCGCGTTGTCGGGGAAGAACGCCTTGAACTCCCCGTAGAGCTGCGCGGCCAGCGTCTTGTTGGGCGCCAGGATCAGGGCCGGGCGCTGCGTCTCCTCGATGATCTTGGCCATCGTGAAGGTCTTGCCCGAGCCGGTCACGCCGAGCAGCACCTGGTCGCGCTCCAGCGCCTGCACGCCGCCGACCAGCTCGGCGATGGCCCTGGGCTGGTCGCCGGCCGGCGTGAAGTCGGATTTGAGCGTGAACCGGACGCCGCCCTCGGATTTCTGCGGCCGTTCCGGGCGGTGGGGCGTCCAGGTCTTGCCGTCCTTGAACAGCGGGTTGCCCTCGGTGAGCAGCCGCTCCAGCGCCGAGACCGTCGCCGAGGCGCCGCCGTCGGTGCCGGGATCGGGCAGGTCGGCGCCCTCCGGCACCGGTCCGTCCTCGGGCGGCGTCAGGCCGAGCGCCTGCGCGAGGCGCGGGTCGACATCCGCGGCGTCGCCGAGCGCGTAGCCGGCCTGCGGCGCCTCCGCGAAGCCGTCGCGGGCGATCTCGGCCCGCCGGGTCGCGGCCTTGGTGGCGCCCGCCTTCTCGCCGCCCGCCTTCCGGCCCGGCCGTGCGGGCGGCTCGGGCGGCGGAGCGACGGCGGCCGGACGGTTCCGGTTGAGCGCCGGGTTCAGGAGCTCCGCCAGATAGGTGTCCAGGGGCTTCAGCTCGGGCTTCGACGCCTTCGCGGACGTGGCCGTGACGGAGGCGGCGCGCGGTTTCTTCGGTGCGGGCATGAGAACAATATGGGCCCGGACCGTCGTCGGAGAAACCCTGCGCGGGTGCGGTTTGACGGCTTTCGTGGGCGGCCGGCCGTGCCGCGGCCGGGCGGATCGCCTTGCGGATCGCCGGGGGGATGGCCGGCGGATCGGCGAACCGCCTTTCCACTAAAGACGGTGTGGCGAATACAACCGATCGGTAGAATTCACCCGGGGGCGACCTCGACCGCGCTCCCGGATGCTGAGAAGATCCGCATCCATACGCAGGAAATCGGCTTGCGGTGAGCCGACCTGGGCGATACTTTGCGATGCAAAGTGGGGTGCGAAGCATGCTGCAGCCGGGGGCTTGAGGCACATGCAGGACCTGGACAAGGCGCTGGCCGACATCGTGGCGATCCGGTCGCAGATCGCCCGCGACACGGCGTTCCGCGGCCTGGGGGCGGCGACGGTGGCCGGCACCGGCGGCCTCGCGCTGGCCTGCGCGGCCGGGCAGGCCCTGTGGCTCGGCGATCCCGCGGCCCGGCCGGGCCTGTTCTTCGGCCTCTGGATCGCGGCGGCCCTGGCGGCCTTCGCGATGATCGGCGTCGAGGCGGTCCGGCGCAGCCGGCGCCTGCATTCCGGCCTCGCCGACGCGATGGTGTGGAACGCCATCGAGGTGTTTCTGCCGGCCGCGGGCGCGGGGGCCTGCCTCGCCCTGGTCATCGCCCGCTTCGCCCCCGGGGAGGTCTGGATGCTGCCGGGTCTCTGGCAGGTGCTGGTCGGCCTCGGCCTGTTCGCCTCCGCGCGGATCCTGCCCCGGGCGGTCCAGGGCGTCGGCGCGTGGTACCTGCTCGCCGGGCTCGCCGTGCTGGCGGTCTCGGCCGAGACGCGGGCCCTGTCCCCCTGGACGATGGGCCTGCCCTTCCTGATCGGCCAAGCGTGGCTGGCCGGGATCATCCATCACGGAGCCCGGGCCTTCGATGACGGCCGCTGACCGTTCCGAGGGGCGATTCTCCTACGAGGGGCTCGACAGGATCATCCACGAGCGGGCGCGCCTGAGCGTGCTGACCTCCCTGGTGGCGCATCCGAAAGGGCTGCCCTTCCCGGATCTCAAGCGCCTGTGCGGGCTCACCGACGGCAACCTGAGCCGCCACCTCGCCGTGCTGAGCGAGGCGGATCTGGTGAGCCTCGAGAAGCGCTTCGCCCAGAACCGGTCGCAGACGATCTGCCGCCTCACCCCGGTCGGGCGGCAGCGTTTCATCGGCTATCTCGGCGTGCTGGAACAGGTGGTGCGCGACGCCGCGGAGGCGGCCGAGCGCGGCCCCGAAGCCGGCGTCCGCGGCCTCGATCCGGCCACGAAAACGGCGTGAGACTGCCCGTCCCGCCGGGAATGTTAACCCCATCTCGATAGACTTCTCCGCCACGCCCATGCCGGGAGACTTTACGATGCAAAGCGAAGCGGTGCCGGGAGCCCTGCACGCCGCGATCATCATGGACGGCAACGGGCGCTGGGCCACGCAGCGCGGCCTGCCGCGGCTGGCCGGCCACCACCGGGGCGTCGAGGCGATCCGGCGCACCGCCGAGGCCTGCCCGGATCACGGCATCGGCACGCTCACGCTCTACGCCTTCTCGGCGGATAATTGGCAGCGGCCCATCGAGGAGGTCGGCGGCCTGATGCGGCTCCTGCGCTCGTACCTGCGCAACGAGACCCAGCGCCTCGCCCGCACCGGCACCCGGCTCAGCGTCGTCGGCCGGCGCGACCGTCTGCCGGACGGGATCCCCCAGGCGATCGCGGCCGCGGAGGCCGCCACGGCGGCGGGGACCCGGCTGCATCTGCGGATCTGCGTGGACTACTCGGCCCGCGACGCGATCATCGCGGCGGCGCAGCGCCTCGCTGGCGAGGAGCCGACGCGCGAGAGCTTCGGCAATCTGGTCGCCGGCCCGATGCACGGCTCCCCGGTCGATGTCGACCTGCTGATCCGCACCGGCGGCGAGCGGCGCCTCTCCGACTTCATGCTGTGGGAGGCGGCCTATGCCGAGCTGCACTTCACCGAGCGGATGTGGCCCGATTTCGGGCCCGAGGACCTCGCCGAGGCCGTGGCCGAGTTCGGCCGCCGCGAGCGCCGGTTCGGCGGCCTGAAGGCGCCGGCGGTCCCGGCCGCGGCCTGAGGCCGCTTGACGCGCGCGCGCCGGCGCGCAGAGGGTCGGCGGCATGACCGAGACCCTCGCCCATCGCCGCGTCCTCCTCGTCATCGGCGGCGGCATCGCGGCCTACAAGGCGCTGGACCTGATCCGCCGGCTGCGCGAGCGAGGCGCCAGCGTCTGCCCCGTTCTGACCGCGGGGGCGCAGGAATTCGTGACGCCGCTCGCGGCGGCCGCGCTCGCGGGTGAGCGGGCGCATACCGACCTGTTCGACCGCGCCTCCGAGGCCGAGATCGGGCACATCAAGCTCGCCCGTCAGGCGGATGCCGTGGTGGTGGCGCCCGCCACCGCCAACCTGATGGCCCGCATGGCCGGCGGCCACGCGGCCGACCTCGCCACCACGATCCTGCTGGCCACCACCCTGCCGATCCTGATCGCGCCGGCCATGAACGTCCAGATGTGGGCCCATCCGGCCACCCGCCGGAACCGCGCGAGCCTGGAGGGCGACGGCGTCCGGATCGTCGGCCCGAATTCCGGACGGATGGCCGAGCCCGAATCCGGTCCCGGCCGCATGGCCGAGCCCAACGAGATCGCCGACGCGCTCGAGCGGATGCTCGGCGTCCCGGCCGGGGACAGGCCCCTGGCCGGTCGGCGGGTGCTCGTGACCTCGGGCCCCACCCACGAGCCGATCGATCCGGTCCGCTACATCGCCAACCGCTCCTCCGGCCGCCAGGGCCACGCCATCGCCGAGGCCGCCGCCGCGGCCGGTGCCGCCGTGACCCTGGTCTCCGGGCCGGTGGCGCTCCCCGACCCGCCGGGCGTCGCCGTCGTCCGTGTCGAGACCGCCCGCCAGATGCTCGCCGCCGTCGAGGCCGCGCTGCCGGCCGACATCGCGATCTTCGCCGCCGCGGTCGCCGACTGGCGCCCGGAACAGGAGGCCGGCAGCAAGAAGATCAAGAAGGACGGCACCGGGCCGGCACCGATGCCGCTGGTCGAGAATCCCGACATCCTCGCCACCGTCGCGCGCCTGCCCTCCGGGCGCCCGCCCCTCGTGGTCGGGTTCGCCGCCGAGACCGACACGGTCGTCGAGCACGCCCGGGCGAAGATCGCCCGGAAGGGCTGCGACCTGATCGTGGCCAACGACGTGTCGGCCGAGGGCGGCGTCATGGGCGGCGTCGACAACACGGTGCACCTGATCCGGCGGGACGGCGCGGTGGAGACCTGGCCGCGCCTCGGCAAGGAGGAGGTCGCCCGGCGGCTCGTGGCCCATTTCGCGGGGCTTCTGGCCGGCTGACACGGCCCCGCGGGCTCGCCCCCGATTCCGGCGCGGGTGCTCCCGGACGGGGCGTCCTGTTCCGGGGATGGACGTCCTTGCGCACAGGGAAGATAGAAGTTTCTTTCGCGCCGTATCCGCGGTGTGTCAAGAATAGGCCGAGCGTATCGGCGCGGTTGTTCGGGCGCTGTCGGGTCTCGACGCGAGACGATAGTTCGAGAGACGGCAGTTCAATGTCCGCCGGCGCCTGTGCTCGTCCGCGGAGTCCGGTTTGTGTGGAGAAAAACTTGCTATGATCTGGTGCGCCCGGCCGATCGGGCGGCCGGAGCCGGAGCACGATGCGCGTACGGGACCTGTCCATCCGGACGACCATGAGTCTCGTCCTCGTCGTCATGGCCACGATCATGCTGGGCTACGCGACGGGCGCCGTGCGGGGGGCGCGGCAGAGGGCGTCCGAGGCCGAGCGGGTCATCACCCTGGTGCGGGCGAGCCGCGCCCTTCTCCAAACGCTGAACGTGACCCGGTTCGAGCGGGGCGCGACGCTGCAATTCCTCGCCGCCGCGGAGCCCGTCGAGGCCGGGACCCGCGCGTCGCTCTACGCGGACCGTCGGCGGGCGATCGCGGGGCTCGCCGCGGCGCAGCCGCTGCTCGACGGGCTGGATCTCTCCGCCGTGGCCGCGACCCTCGGACGGTTGCAGGAGGCGAGCGGACGCGTCGAGCGCCTCCGGCCGCGGGTCGACGCGGCCCTGAACCTGTCGGGCGCGCGGCGCGACGGCGCGGTCTCGTCCGAGGCGAAGGCCGCCTTCCAGGAGATGCTGGATGCCCTGATCGCCACGAGCGACGCCGTGGACGCCGCGATCCCGCTGTCCGACGGGATCCTCCGGCGCGACCTCGCCCTGAAGCGGGCGGCGTGGTCGACGCGCATGGCCAACGGCGCCGTCGCGCTGCGCGTGCAGACGTCCCTGGCGGCCGGGGTGTCCTGGTCGCTCGACGAGACCATCGCGGCCGCCGAGGAGCGGGGACGGCTCGACGCGGCCTGGAAGGCGGCGACCGAGGCCGCCTCGGACGCGTCCGAGACGGTCCGGGCCGCGTTCCGCCGGGCGCAGGCCAACAATTTCGACGGCGCGCCCCTCGCCCGGCGGCGCGCCGTGGCGCACGCGCTGAGTCGCGGCGCGCCGCCGGGACTGACGCTCGCTGAGGCGCGCAGCCTCGACACCCCCGAGCAGGTCACGCTCGTCGACCTCGCCTTCGTCTGTCTCGACGAGATGAGCGCCCGGGCCGAGGCCCTCTCCGGCGCGGCGCGGAGCACCCTCCTGCGCGACGGGGTGGCCCTGTGCGCGACCCTGCTGCTCGTCGCGCTCGGGATGCTCGCGCTGTTCCGCGGCGTGCTGCGGCCGATCCGGAGGATCACCGCGGCCATGGAGGCCCTCGCGGCCGGGGATGCCGCCGTCCTCGTCCCGGGCCTGAGGCGGCGCAACGAGATCGGCGCCATGGCCCGCGCCGTGCAGGTGTTCAAGGACAACTTGGTCCGGTCCCGGCGCCTCGAGGCGGAGGCGGACGAGGCCCGGCAGGCCGCCGAGGCGCAGCGCCGGAGCAGCGTGCGCGAGACGGCCGAGCGCTTCGAGGGGGCGGTCGGCGGCGTCATCGCGCAGGTCTCGGCCGCGGCCGCGGCGCTGCAGGCGACCGCCCGGAGCATGACCGAGACCGCGGCCGAGACCGCCGGGCAGTCCACCACCGTCGCGGCCGCGGCCGAGCAGGCGGCCAGCAACGTCGGCACCGTGGCGGCCGCCGCCGAGGAGCTCGGCGCCTCGGTCGAGGAGATCGGCCGGCAGGTCGACGGCTCGGCCAGCCTCGCGCGGGCGGCCGTCGCGGAGGCCGACCAGACCGGCGCGCTGGTCCAGGAGCTGAGCGAGGCGGTGACGCGGATCGGCGACGTCGTCGGGCTGATCTCGACCATCGCGGGCCAGACCAACCTGCTGGCGCTCAACGTCACGATCGAGGCCGCGCGTGCCGGTGCGGCCGGTCGCGGCTTCGCGGTCGTGGCCACCGAGGTGAAGGCGCTGGCCGAGCAGACCGCCCGGGCCACGCAGGAGATCGCGGGCCAGATCGGGCGGGTCCAGGCCTCGACCGGCCAGGCCGTGGCGGCGATCGGGACCATCACGGCCCGGATTCGCGACATCGACGGCGTGGCGACGTCGATCGCGGTGGCGGTGGAGCAGCAGGGCGCGGCCACCCGCGAGATCGTCCGCAACGTCGGGCAGGCGGCGCAGGGCGCGGCCGCGGTCACCGGCCACATCGCCGGCGTGGCCGCGGCCTCNGCGGCCGGCGAGGTGCTGGGCGCGGCCGCCGCCCTGTCGGCCCAGGCCGCGCGCCTGACCGCCGAGGTCGGCCGCTTCCTCGACGGCGTCCGGGCCGCCTGAGCGCCTGGAGCCGCGGTCGGCGGCCTCCCTGGCCTGGACGGGTTCGAGGCGATAGAAGGCCTCCCGACGGCCGGCGCGCACGGCGCCGGCTCCAGGGAGAAACCATGCCTCGCCTGTCCCCCCTCTTCGGAGCCGCGTTGATCGCCATGACCACAGCCGCCACTGCCGAGACCGTGACCACCCCGTCGGGCCTCAAGTATCAGGACGAGGTCGTCGGCACCGGGCCTGAGCCGAAGGCCGGCCAGCAGGTCACCGTCCAGTACACCGGCTGGCTCGACGAGGGCGGCAAGAAGGGCAAGAAGTTCGACTCGTCCCGCGACCGCAACCAGCCCTTCAGCTTCCCCCTCGGCGCCGGCCAGGTGATCAAGGGCTGGGACGAGGGCGTCGCCACCATGAAGACCGGCGGGAAGCGCACCCTGATCATCCCGCCGCAGCTCGGCTACGGCGCCCGCGGCGCCGGCGGCGTGATCCCGCCGAACGCCACGCTGATCTTCGACGTCGAGCTCCTCGGCGCGAAGTAATCGGCACGGCTGCGCGACGGCGAGAGTTTCCAGAACCATGCTGTTCGCGCAGCTGTCCGACGAGCTGTTCAAGCCGCTCGCCTCGCCGAGCCGCGGCTTCAACGCCGCCCTGCTCCTGCACCTGCACCGGCGCGTCCTCGGGGCCGAGCCGGTGCGCAAGGCCGAGCTCCTGGCCGAGATCGGCGACTTCGCCGCCGGCTGGAGCGACCCCGAGGTCAGCGGCGACGAGCCGATCTCGGCCGACCCGACCGAGCGCCGCACGGCGCTCTACCGGCGCCTCCTCGACACCGGCTGGCTGATCGAGCGCCGCGAGCGCTACGTCCCGGTCGCGGAGTTCGACCCCGAGGCCCGCCTCCTGCTGGAGGAGCTGTCGCGGCTCGAGCGGGGCGAGACCCGCTCCTACGGCGGGGCCGTGCTGGAGGTGCTGGGCGGCCTGGAGAGCGCCCTGTCGGACCCGGCGAACCGCTCCGAGGCGCTGTCCAACGCGGCGCGGGGCGCGGCCGCCTTCCTGTCGCACGTGCGCGGCCTCGCGGCCGGCATGCGCAAGGTCGAGGAGCGCATCCTGCGCGAGCCCGACCGCGCCAAGACCTTCCGGCTGTTCTTCGAGGATTTCGTCGAGCGCCACCTGATCAGCGACTACCGGACGCTGCACACCCGCTTCAACCCGTTCCGCTTCCGCGCCAGCGTGGTGCGCGAGGCCGGCCGGGCGCTGCGCGACGCCCTCACGGTGCGGGCGCTGGCCGAGGGCCTGATCCGGGAAGGGCGGAGCGCCGACCTCGACGCGGCGCAGAAGGCCGTCCGGGCCGATCTCGCCCAGATCCTGGCGGTGTTCGAGGGGCTCGACAACCACCTCGACGCCGTCGACGCCGTGGTGGCGCGCCTGGAGCGCCGGATCGCCTCGGCCCTCCACGTGATGGACCGCCCGGACCCGAGCGGGGTCGAGCGCGTCGCCGCGATGCTGCGCGCCGTCGGCGGGTCGGAGATCGCCCCCGACGTGCCGGGCGACGTCTCGCTGCTGCGGCCGCCGATCGGCCACGCCCATCTCCAAGCGCCGCGGGCCCGCAAGGCCGCGATCGACATGGAGCCCCTGCCCGACATCGAGGACGACCCCGTGGTCGACGCCTTCGCGGCCGCCAAGGCGGAGTTCCGGCGCCGCACCACCGTGACGCCCGAGAGCATGAGCGCCTTCGTGGAGGGCCGCCTCGGCAAGGCCGTGCGGCTGCGCGGGTCGCAGATCGCGATCGCAAGCGTCGACGACTTCATCGTGTTCCAGCGCCTGCGCGAGATCGACGTGCTGTTCGACGCCAAGCTCGGCGCGCGCTACGCCCTGACCCGGCTGCCCGAGCGGGTGGTCAACGGCTGGCTGGACTGCCCGGACTTCCTGCTGGAGCGCCGTCCCCGTGCCTGAGGGCTTCCCCCGTGCTTGAGGGCTTCCGCGCCATCATCGACGGCGACGAGCCGCCGCCGCCCGGCGCCAGGGCGCCGGACGCCGAGGAGCTGTGCCGCGCCCTCCAGGTGCTCCTGAAGGGGCAGGTGATCTACGCGGAGACCCAGGGGATCGGCCGCTCCTACGAGCTCGCCCGGCACTACGCGCCGTTCTTCACCGACTACTTCGCCTGCCTCGGCTACGCGCTGACGGTCTCGCACCGCGACCAGATGGTCTCGCTGAGCCCGGCCGCCGACGCCCCGCGCCACGACATCGTCTCCGAGCGCCTGCGCAAGGACGAGACGCTGGTGCTGCTCGCGCTCCGGCTCCTCTACGAGGAGGGCCTGCGCGACCACCGGGCCGGCACGGACGGGATCGTCGACTGCACCACCGACGAGATCGTCGAGAAGATCCGCACCGTGGCGCGCAACGAGCCCCCCGAGGAGGGGCGGCTCGCCGACATCCTGCGCCTCTACGCCAAGCGCGGGGCCTTGCGCCTCGGCGAGCGCGACCGGGTCGAGCGGGTCACGCCGCTCGCGCTCCTGCCGGGGCTGACGGTGCTGGCCTCCGACGCCTGGATGGAGCGTCTCCGGGCCTGGTCGGAGGCCGGCGAGGCCTGAGGCCGACGCCGAACGCTCCGAAGCCGTTCGACCTGGGCCGCCGCTCCGCGCCCGCGGTGACGGGGCCGCCGGGCCCGGCACCCGGAGGCCGCCCGCCGGTCTTCGGTCAGGCCGCCCGGACGGTCTCCAGGAAATGCTCGACCTCGCTGCCGAGATGGGCCGCCTGCCGGGCCATCTCCGAGGCGGAGGCCAGGACCTGGGCGGCGGCCGCGCCGGTCTCCTCGGCGGCCCCGGCGACGCCGCTGACATTGGCGGTGACGGACCCGGTCCCGGTCGCCGCCTCGGCGACGTTGCGGACGATCTCCTGGGTGGCCGCGCCCTGCTCCTCCACCGCCGCGGCGATCGACGTCGCCATGCCGCTGATCTCCCGGATGCGGCCGGCGATGCCGTCGATGGCCTGGACGGCCTGACCGGTCGCGCCCTGGATCTGCGCGATCTGGGCCGAAATCTCGGCGGTGGCCCTGGCGGTCTGGTCGGCCAGCGCCTTCACCTCGGTGGCGACGACCGCGAAGCCGCGGCCGGCCGCACCGGCACGCGCGGCCTCGATCGTGGCGTTGAGCGCCAGCAGGTTGGTCTGGCTGGCGATCGCCGAGATCAGGTCCACCACCTCCCCGACCCGCCGCGCACCGGTGCTCAGGGCCTGGACGAGGTCGGCCGTGGCGGCCGCCTCGCGGACGGCGGCCTGTGCCAGATCCGCGGAGGAGCCGACCTGACGGCCGATCTCGTTGACCGAGGCGCCCAGCTCCTCGGCCGCCGCCGCGACCGTGGTCACGTTGGTGGAGGCCTCCTCGGCGGCGGCCGCCGCGCTGGTGGACTGGCCGGCCGTCTGCGTCGCCGTCGCGGTGAGGCTCTGGGCCGTGGCCTGGAGCTGCGTCGCCGCCGACGTCACCGTGCCGACGATGCCGCCGATGGCGGATTCGAACCGGTCGGCGAGGTCGCGCCTCGCCTGCCGGCGCTGCGCCTCGGCGCCGGCCCGGGCCTGCGCGGTCTCGGCCTCCAGGGCGCGGGCGTGCAGCAGATTCTCCCGGAAGACCGCGACGGTCGCCGACATGGCGCCGATCTCGTCCCGCCGCGCCGCGTAGGGGATCTCGGCCTGCGTGTCGCCGTCGGCGAGGCGCCGCATGGACAGCGTCATCCCGGCGAGCGGCCGCGACACGCCCGTGAAGGCGTACAGCATGGCGCCCAGCGCGACCACGAGGCTGACGAGCAGGCTCACGACGGTGGCCCGGACCGCGTCGGCCTGGCTGTCGCGGGCCGTGCGCCCGGCCGCCTCGCCGCTCCTGATGTTCAGGTCGGCGAGCGCGCGGGTCGCGGTCGAGGCCGCGAGGTAGTTGGCGTTCATCGGCCCGCGGAAATAGGCGAGCGCGGCATCGTGCTGATCGGCCGGGAAGGCGCGCAGACGCGTCCAGTCGGCCTGCTGCACCGCCAGCTTGGCGAGCAGGTCGTCGTAGATCGCCTGCTCCTCCTTCGACGCCACCAGGCCGCGGTAGGCCTCGGCCTTCGCCTGGCGGTTCCGCATCATCTCGTCGGCGTTCTTGAGGCTGGTCTCGCGCTCGGCCTCCGTATCCGCCGTCACGTAGCGGAACTGCCACAGTCTCGAGCGCATCACGAGGGCGTTGATCGCCTGTGCCTCGTTGATCGACGGCACGGCGTTGTCGATCAACTCCGCGAGCCGCTGGTCGACCGCCTGCATCTTGTAGAGGGTCACGCCGCCCTGAACCGCGGACGCCAGGAGCAGGAGGGCGAAGAGGCCGCTGAGTTTCGCTCTGAGACTGAGGCGCATCGGTATTTCCGGTCGTGCGGTCGGGACCGGAACGGCATGAACAGCTTGTGCTAACAGTGTCATAACCTGTGGTGGAACCGGGCTTCAGGGCTGCGTGTGTGTCGGCTTGCATACGCGGCCGAGTCCGGCCAACTGGGCCGATCACGCCCCATCACCGGCCAAGCTCACCGACATCGTGTACGTCCTCACCGACATCGCCATCTCGAACTGGTACCTGATCCGCCGCGAGCAGATCCGCCTGCGCGGCGCCGCGGCGCTGGTCGGGCCGACCGGGGCCGGGAAGTCGACGATCTTCGACGCGGTCGGCACGGTGCTGGCCGGCAACAATGCCAGCCGCCTCGCCCTCAACGCCTCGGCCTCCGGCCGCAGCGCCCGCACCGTGCGCGATTACTGCCTCGGCTGGATCAGCGACCCGGCGGAGGGCGGCCGCCCGACGCGGGAATCCTGCGAGACCGTCCTGGTCCTCGTCTTCGAGAACCCCGATTCCGGCCGCGTGGTCTCGGTCGGCCTCGCCCTCGCGGCCCGGGCCGTCGAGCCGAAGGAGACGGTGCTGTCGCGCTTCATCGCGGTCGGCCACCGGTTCGAGGTCTCCGACTACGCCCGCACCGCCCCCGGCGGCACCTACACGGCGCCCTGGAGCGAGATCGCCGCCGACCTGCGCGCCCGCGCGGCGAGCTTCACCGAGTACCGAACCTCGGGCGAGCGCTTCACGGCCGACGTGCTGGCCACCCTGCGCGAGGGCGCGCCGGCGCCGGAGCCGCGCCACTTCCTGCGCAGCTTCGCCAACGCGGTGGCGTTCAAGCCGATCTTCGACACCAGCGCCTTCGTGCGCGCCTTCGTGCTCGACCCGGAGCCCCTCGACGTCGAGCGCGTGCGCCACTCCATCGCCAACTGGCGGCGCCTCCTGGAGACCATCGCCGAGCTGGAGAGCCGGCTCGGGCGCCTGCGGCGCCTGCGCGACCGCTACGAGGCCTGGGGCGAGGCGGTCCTCGCCGCCGCGACCCACGAGCTGCGCGCGGCCAGCGCCGAGCTCCGCCGCCGCAGCCTCGACCTCGTCGCCGTCCGGAGCCGGCTCCGCGAGGGCGCCGACACCCTGCGCATCGCCCGCGAGCGCGTCGCGGCGAGCCGCGGCTACGTCCGCGAGATCGACGGCGAGATCGCCGAGAAGAAGGCGCTGGCCGCCGCGAGCGCCGCCGAGGGCCGGCTCGCCGCCTCGACGCTGGGCCTGTCCATGCTGGAGCGGGACCGGAAGGAGCTGGTCGGCCGGATCGGCGACCTCGTCGCCCTCGTCGGGCAGATGGCCAAGCTCCAGCCGGTCGCGCCGATCCTGCGCCAGAGCTGCCCGCCGGCGGCCCGCCTCGCCGAGGCCTGCGCCCGGGCCGGCCTGCGCCGGGAATCCTCCCCCGAGGAGATCCTGCGCCCCGAGGGGCCGCTGGCCGAGCTGGCCGACGGCCTTGCCCGCCTGCCCGATTTCGACGAGGCCCTGGAGCGGGCCGCCGAGGACGCGGCGCTGAAGGCCCGCGCCCAGGAGAGCGAGGCCGAGCGCACGGCCCCCCGCACCGGCGGCGGCCCGGCGGCGCGGCTGTCCTCCGACACGGTGGCGTTCCGCGGCGAGCTGGAGCGGCGCGGCATCGACGCGATGCCGATCTGCGAGCTGGCCGAGATCGTCGATCCGACCTGGGGCCCGGCCCTCGAAGGTCTGCTCGGGCGCGCCCGCGAGGCTCTCGTGGTCGCCCCCGACCGGCTGAACGAGGCGCTCGGCGTGCTGCAGTCGGGCCGCGACCGCTTCAGCCGCTGCATCCTGGTCAAGACCACCGACACCGCCAAGCAGCGTTCGCGCCGCTACGACGACGGGCCGCTGACCGTGATCGAGACCAGCGATCCCCACGCCGAGGCCTTCCTCGGCGTGCGGCTCGGCGGCTACGACCTCGCCCGGGACGATGCCGAACTGGCGCGCCTGTCCCGAGCCGTGGCGCCGAGCGGCCGGACCACGGCCGGCATGGCCTATACGGTGACCCGCAGCGTCGACCTGCTGATGACCCGCGGCCATCGCGGGCCCACCGCCGACAGCCGCCGCGCCCACGAGATCGCCGTCGCAGAGGCGCGGCGCCTGCGCGGCGAGGCCGCGGTCCTGCGCGAGGCCGCCCGGACGCCTCGACGCCAAGGCGGCCGGGTCGCGGGTGAGCGCCGAGCGCGGCCTCGCCCGGGATTCCGCCGAGGCCGCCCGCTCGCACGGGCGGATCGCGGAGCGCGAGCTGGCGGAGGCCTGCGCCGCCTGGCGGGTGGAGAACCCGCTGGCCTCGGGGGACGCCCCGGCGATCGACGGCTTCGCCTGGGTGCGGCGGGAATACGAGGCGGTGGAGGGGCACGAGCTGCGCCGCTACCGGGCGCAGGCCGAGCGGGCCGAGTCCGAGATGCGCCGCCTGATGACCGAGGACCTGCTGACGCGCCTCGCCGACCGGTTCGAGCGGGTCCATGCCCGGCTCGCGGCCCTGAACGAGCGCCTCTCGGCCCGCAGCTTCACCGGCCAGACCTACGCGTTCGAGGCGGCGGTGGACCGCCGCTACGCCGCCGTCCACGCGCTGGCCACCGAGACCGCCCGCTCGCCCGAGGCCGCGCAGGCGCTGCTCGCCGGCGAGGCCGAGGGGCCGATGGCGGCCGCGCTCGAGGAGATCACCGCCCTGATCGCCGGCGCGGAGGACGCGGCGCGGCTCGCCGATTACCGCAACTACTTCGTGTACGAGATCGGCATGCGCGACGGGGCGGGCAACCGCACCACGATGTCGGCCCGGGCGCTGCGCGGCTCCGGCGGCGAGGCGCAGGCGCCGTTCTACGTGGCGATCGCCGCGTCGCTCGCCAGCGCCTACTATCCGGGGGACCGGCCGGGCGACGAGAATCCGGGGCTCGGCCTGTGCCTGCTCGACGAGGCGTTCTCGAAGCTCGACGTGCGCAACAGCCAGGCGCTGGTCGATCTCTACCGCGCCTGGGGGCTGCAGCTGCTGATCGCCGCCCCCGAGGACAAGCGCACGACGCTGACCGAGGTGATGGACACGATCGTGACGGTCTACAAGAGCCCGGATCTCACCTCGGTCCGGATCGAGGCCGAGCACCCCCTCGAGGCGGCCCGGCGGGCGCTGCACGCGATCAACCCCGACCAGGTCGGGATCGAGGGCTTCCGCCAGTCCGACGCGGCGGAGTGAGCCCGCGGGGTACCGGGGCGGGGCTTCGCGCCGCCGTCCCCGGTATCCCCGTTCTCCGGGTGGTCGGCCGTCAGTTCGGGCGACCGTCAGTTCGGGCGATCGTCAGTTCAGGTAGGTGCGGATCCAGTTCGGCGAGAGGATCTCGCCCTCTTCGGTGATGATCCAGGGCTGCTTGGCCGGGTCGGCCAGGGCGCCGGCGGCGGCCGCGATCGCCTCCCGCAGGGTCTGGTAGCGCTCGGGCTGCGCGAGCGGGGTGCTCGCCGGGGCCGTGCGCCAGATCGTCAGATCCGCGGGCCGTTCCAGAGCTTCGGTTTCCATGGGTACTCGTCCTTCCGAACCGTTTTGGACCGTTCAGACCGCCGCCGCCGGGCTCTGCCGAGGGGCTGCGGCGACCGAGTGTCTGAGCGTCAATGCAAGCATCTCTGCGGCAGCTTTGCGATCAATTCGGGCGGTTCTCGAAACCAGCACCCGGTGCCGAGGCACGAGTTCAGGCGGGGTTCGGTGTTCCATGTCCGTATTGAGCGCGACTGAGCTGCCCTGGACTTGTGAGAATTGTGGCTCCTGAATGATGACCATTCCGTTAGCCAGTCTGCGCCGGTCGCCGACGTGCGCCAGAACACGTCAGGGGCCTGTCGGCGTCGGTGCCCCTCTGTGTTGACGCCCCGATCCTGAACGCGCACTTAAGGCTCCGCCCGTCGCGGGCTGCCCGCGCGCGTCCCGCGCGCCTGTCTCGGAGACACCCGTGCCGGATCGTACCGTGCGCATCGTCCTCGCCGCGGTCCTGGTCCTGCTGGCGCTCTACGTCGCCCAGCCCTACCTGCAGCCGCTGCTCTACTCCGCCGACACCCCCCGCGCGGTGACGGCCCGCGGCGATCTGGCGCCGGCCGAGGCCTCGACGGTGGCGCTGTTCGAGCGCGCGAGTCCGTCCGTCGTTCACGTTTTCGCGCAGAGCGCCGCGCAGAACCGCGACCTGCTCGACCTCGACGACCAGGGCGGCGAGCAGGGCGGGACGCAGACCGGCACCGGCTTCGTCTGGGACGGCGCCGGCCACATCGTGACCAACACCCACGTCGTGCAGAACGCCGCGCAGAGCGGCGGCACGGTCTCGGTCCGGATGAGCGACGGCGAGGTCGTGCCCGCGACCCTCGTCGGGATGGCGCCGTCCTACGACCTCGCGGTGCTGCAGCTCGGGCGCGTGCGCCGGATGCCGCCGCCGCTCGCGATCGGCACCTCGGCGGATCTCAAGGTCGGGCAGTCGGCCTTCGCGATCGGCAACCCGTTCGGCCTCGACCACACGCTGACCACCGGCGTCATCAGCGCCGTGCGGCGGCGGATGCCGACCAGCGAGGGCCGCGAACTGTCCGGCGTGATCCAGACGGACGCGGCGATCAATCCCGGCAATTCCGGCGGGCCGCTCCTCGATTCCGCCGGCCGGCTGATCGGCGTGAACACCGCCATCGTGTCGCCGTCCGGCGCCAGCGCCGGGATCGGCTTCGCGATCCCGGTCGACGTGGTGAACCGGATCGTGCCGGAGCTGATCAAGGCCGGACGGGTGCGCAATCCCGGCATCGGCATCATCGCCGCCCAGGAGGCGGCGACCGCCCGGCTCGGCATCGACGGCGTGGTGATCGTGCGGGTGCTGCCCGGCTCCCCGGCCGCGCAGGCCGGGCTGCGCGGCGTCGACCCGCAGACCGGCGACATCGGCGACGTGATCGTCGAGGCCAACGACCGCCCCGTCCACCGCCTCGCGGACCTGACGGCGGCCATCGAGGAGGCCGGCCTCGGCGCCGGCGTCACCCTCAAGGTCGCGCGCGACGGCCGCATCCGGCAGGTGCGCGTCACCACCGCCGAGGTCGCGGAGAACCGGCGATGACGCGCCTGCGCCTCGCCCTCCCCCTCCTGCTCCTCGCCGGCAGCGCGCAGGCCGGCGAGCCGGCGACGCGCGCGCGCCTCTGCCCGGAGAACCTCCCCGAGGGCGTGCGCCTTCCGCCTCAGCCCGGTTGCGACGCCGATGCCCGCCCGCAGAGGCCGCGCCGGCCGGGCCACTTCGATCTCGGCGACGGGACGAGCATCCAGATCGGCGGGAGCGCGTCGGCCACCTACGGCGTGCGGCGCTGAGCGATGGCGCTGTTCGCCGGCCTGCTCGCCTGCCTCACCCTGTGGTGGCTGTCGAAGAATTCGGGTGGCCTCGGCCGCCGGCTCCGGCGCGGGTTCCGGGCGGGCCTGGGCGCCGCTGTCGGGCGGGCGCGTCTGCCGACCTTCGGCGCCTTCGCGCTGCTCGCGGCCGGGTTCCTGCTCCTGCGCGGGAACCTCGTCCTCGCGGCGCTCCTCGGGCTCAGCGGCGTCTGGATGATCGAGGGACAGGTCGCCATGACCGCGCGGCTCCGCCGCCTCATCCGGCCCGGATCCGGCGAGCGCCCGCGCGACCCGCAGGATCGCCGCTTCCGCACGATCCTGATCGACGCCCTCCTGCGCCCGGACGGCAGCCTGCGCACCGGCCGGGTCATCGCGGGGCCGGGCGCCGGCGCGTGGCTCGACGCCATGCCCACCGGGGCCGTGGTCGAGCTGCTCCGGCTCTGCCGCCTCCGCGACGCCGCGGGCGCCGCCCTGCTAGAGCCGTATCTCGACCGCCGGGCGCCCGGATGGCGTGTAGACGCTGAGGGCGATCGCGACCCGCGGCCGCGCCGTCCGCCGCACCCAGGGACGATGACGCAGGAGGAGGCGTACGAGATCCTGGGGCTTCAGCGCGGGGCGACCGCTGAGCAGATCCGGTCGGCCCACCGGTCTCTCATGAAGCGCGCCCACCCCGACCAGGGGGGCAGCGCCGAGGGAGCGGCGCGCGTCAACGCGGCCCGGGACAGGCTTCTGAACCGACATCGCTGAACTCCACGCGCGTTGTCAGAGAGTTACCGATCGTCGGCCGCGGGCGAACTCGGTCGCGGCCGTTCCGTATCCGGCGCGCGGGCGCGCCGGTGGGTCACGAAACTCGGCGCGCGGGCGCGCCGGCGGGTCTCAGCTCCGGGTGGCGAAGCAGCTGAAGCCGCTGCGCTTCAGGGCCGTGCAGGCCTCCTGGGCGGAATCCTGCTCTGCGAAGCCCGAGAAGCGGGCGCGGAACAGCGTGGTGCCGCCGTGCTCGACCTTGACCGTGTAGGGCGCGGCCTTCGACAGGCTGCCGCCGACCTTGGCGCGGGCCTCCGAGAGCATCGACCGGGCCTTGGTCTCGTCGTCCATGGCGCCGAGCTGGATCACCCAGGCGGTCGGGACGACGCGGGCGCCGGAGACCGCCTTCGGCGGCTCGTCGCGCTCGAGGGAGGCCACCCGGGCCGTGGACTTGGACGCACCCGGGAAGGGCGGCTGGGCGTTGCCGCCGGCATAGGCCTGGGCCGCCTTCGGGATCCCCTGCGGACCCGGCTTCCAGGTGCCGCCCGGGGTCGTGGTCTTGGACGGGGACAGGTCGAGGGGCTCGCCGGTGGTGCCGGTGGTCTCGACATCCTCGTCGTCCGCGGAGGCGACCTGCGTGCGGGTCCGCGAGACCGCGTCGGCGACGACCGCCGGGCGGGCGCGCTCGGCGACCTCGGTGACGGGCGCCGAGATCCGGGCGCCGGCATAGGCGCGCGGCAGGCTGGAGCGGACGAGATCGGCCATGATCCGGTCGCGGCCGGCGCCGGACTTGCCGCCCAGCACGATCGCCACGATCTGGCGGCCCTCGGATTTCGCCGCGGTCATCAGGTTGAAGCCGGAATCGCGGGTGTAGCCGGTCTTGATCCCGTCCACGCCCTGGACGTTGCCCAGCAGGTGGTTGTGGTTGCCGATCACCCGGCCGCGGAACGCGAAGGACCGGGTCTGGAAGTAGCGGTAATAGTGCGGGAAGCGGTCCTGGATCGCCCGGGCCAGCACGGTGAGGTCGCGCGCGGTGGTGAGCTGCTCCGGATCGGGCAGGCCCGAGGCGTTGGCGTAGTGCGTCCGGCTCATGCCGAGGGCGTGGGCCTTCGCGGTCATCATCTGGGCGAAGCGCTCCTCGGAGCCGGCGATGTTCTCGCCGATCGCGCAGGCCACGTCGTTCGCCGACTTCGTCACGATCGCCTTGATGGCGTCCTCGACTGAGATCGTCTGGCCGGGGCGCAGGCCGAGCTTCGACGGCGCCTGGGCGGCGGCGTGGGCCGAGATGGTGAGGTCGGAATCGAGCGCGAACTTGCCCCGCTCCATCTGCTCGAACAGCAGGTAGAGCGTCATCACCTTGGTGATCGAGGCCGGGTGCCGCAGGGCGTCCTCGTTCACCGCGTGCAGGGTCTTGCCGCTCTTCACGTCCACGACCATCGCGGCGTAGGGCGGGTTGTAGCCGCCGGTGGCGCGGGCGTGGTGATGGTGCCTTCCGCGCTTGGCCTCGGCCGGCGAGGCCAGGGCCGTCAGGACCGCGGCGGCCAGGATCGCGGCCGGGAGCGCTGGAATCGTCCGGGAGCGGCCTACTACGCTACGCATCACGCCTGATTGCCTCGCGAGACCGGTCTGGCCGGTCGTATCCCCTGCGGAGCCTCCCGCCGATCGCGTGGCCCCGCTGCATCAGTGGAGACTTAGGCAGGTGCAGTTACAGGCCCGTTAATGCGATCGCGGCGCGTGCCGGATCGTGTCGTTCCTGCCATCGCTTACCGGCCGTCCTCGACCTGCCGTTGCCGGCCGGCCATCCGTTGCCGGCCGCGGCCGACAGGTCTTACCGGCCCGAGCTTGACGCTGGCTGTCGCGCCGCACACTCTCGCGTCGATCCGAAACGCTCGGTCGCGGATGGCCGGCCGGTTCGGCGGCGGTCCGGAGATCGGCGATGCAGAGACCCCCTGCCCTCCCCCTGGGCCCGGCCGTCTTCGGGGTCGGCACGCCGCTGCGGCGGTTCGGGATCGCGAGCCGGGCGGCCCAGACCCTCGGCATCGAGTATCTCGACTCGTTCAAGAAGGCCCTGGACGATCTTGGGGCGACCTGGGCGGCGCTGGCGACGGCCCGCGGCCCGGCCGAGATCCTGACGGTGCAGACCGCGTATCTGCACCGGGCCGGGGCGCGCGCCGCGGCCCGCTCCGCCGCCGCGGGCGACGCGATGCTGGGCCTGACGACGCTGGGCCTGACCGGCGCGCTTCCGCGGCCGCAGGCGGCGTCGGGTCCGGCGCCGGCGGCCGCGACCTGTCCCGGCCCGGCGCGTTAGCGGGTCGGCGGCCATGCGGCGAGGACGCGCTGTGCAGGGCGGACAAGTGCGCACAGGCGTCTGGCGAAGTCGGCTCACCGTCTGTAGATTAACGGCCGTGGAGCTGAGCGCTGCTCCCGGCAGGCCAGGATCAGGATCGGCCGTCAGGGCCGGCGGCGCCCGCTCCGAGCGAGGGATCGGTTCGACGCACATGACACAGGTCCCCATGCAGGGCACCGCGAGTTCGACGAGGGAGCACCGGCCGGCGCGTATCGCGGTCACGGCATCCGGTTCGCGCGCGCCCGGGGGCGACGACCGGTCCAACACCGCGATCATCACGCGCACGAAGCCGCGGACCAAGCGGCCGAGTCTGTACCGGGTACTCCTTCTGAACGACGACTATACGCCGATGGAGTTCGTGGTCCTGGTGGTCGAGCGGTTCTTCAACAAGAGCCACGAGGACGCCTACCACATCATGATGCACGTGCATCAGAACGGGGTCGGCGAGTGCGGGGTCTTCACCTACGAGGTGGCGGAGACCAAGGTGACGCAGGTCATGGACTTCGCACGCAAACACCAACATCCTCTCCAGTGCGTTATGGAAAAGAAATAGGCGCCGCTCGCGGTAGGCACGAAGGACAGAGGCCAGCTTTGCCAAGCTTCTCACGCAGCCTAGAACAAGCCCTCCACCGCGCCCTGGCGCTCGCCGGGGAGCGCCGGCACGAATACGCGACGCTGGAACATCTCCTGCTCGCCCTGGTGGATGACCAAGACGCGGCCGCGGTCATGCGCGCCTGCAACGTCGAGATCGAGACGCTCAAGCGCAGCCTGGTCGACTACGTCGATACCGAGCTCTCCAACCTCACCGGCGACGGCCGGCAGGACGCCAAGCCCACGGCCGGGTTCCAGCGCGTGATCCAGCGCGCGGTGATCCACGTCCAGTCCTCGGGCCGCGAGGAGGTGACGGGCGCCAACGTGCTGGTGGCGATCTTCGCCGAGCGCGAGAGCCACGCCGCCTACTTCCTGCAGGAGCAGGACATGACCCGCTACGACGCGGTCAACTACATCAGCCACGGCATCGCCAAGCGGCCCGGCGCCTCCGAGGCGAAGCCCGTGCGCGGCGCCGAGGACGAGGGCGCGTCCGAGCGTCCGAGCGACGAGGGCGATCCCCGCGGCGGCGCGAAGAAGAAGGGCGACGCGCTGGACGCCTACTGCGTCAACCTCAACAAGAAGGCGCGCGACGGCAAGATCGACCCGCTGATCGGCCGCGAGAGCGAGGTCCAGCGGACCATCCAGGTCCTGTGCCGCCGGCAGAAGAACAACCCGCTGCTGGTCGGCGATCCCGGCGTCGGCAAGACCGCGATCGCGGAGGGTCTGGCGCGCAAGATCATCCAGCACGAGGTGCCGGAGGTGCTCGCCGACGCGACCGTCTTCTCCCTCGACATGGGCACGCTGCTCGCCGGCACCCGCTACCGGGGCGACTTCGAGGAGCGCCTCAAGCAGGTGATGAAGGAGATCGAGGCGCACCCGAACGCGATCATGTTCATCGACGAGATCCACACGGTGATCGGCGCCGGTGCGACCTCGGGCGGGGCCATGGACGCGTCGAACCTGCTCAAGCCGGCGCTCGCCTCCGGCACGCTGCGCTGCATCGGCTCGACCACCTACAAGGAGTACCGCCAGTACTTCGAGAAGGACCGCGCCCTGGTGCGGCGGTTCCAGAAGATCGACGTCAACGAGCCGTCGATCCCCGACACGATCGAGATCGTGAAGGGCCTGCGGCCGTACTTCGAGGAGTTCCACAAGCTCAAATACACGACCGAGGCCGTGAAGGCCGCGGTGGAGCTGTCGGCCCGCTACATCAACGACCGCAAGCTGCCCGACAAGGCGATCGACGTGATCGACGAGACCGGCGCCTCGCAGATGCTGGTGCCGGAGGCGCGCCGCAAGCGCACCATCGGCATCAAGGAGATCGAGGCGACCATCGCCACGATGGCCCGGATCCCGCCGAAGACCGTCTCCAAGGACGACGCGGTGGTGCTCCAGCACCTGACCGCGAACCTGAAGCGCGTGGTCTACGGCCAGCCGAACGCCATCGAGGCCTTAACCTCGGCGATCAAGCTGGCCCGGGCCGGCCTGCGCGACCCGGACAAGCCGATCGGCTCGTACCTGTTCGCGGGCCCGACCGGCGTCGGCAAGACCGAGGCCGCCAAGCAGCTCGCCGCGTCGCTGGGTGTCGAGATGCTGCGCTTCGACATGTCGGAATACATGGAGCGCCACACGGTGAGCCGCCTGATCGGCGCGCCCCCCGGCTACGTGGGCTTCGACCAGGGCGGCCTGCTCACCGACGGGATCGACCAGCACCCGCACTGCGTGCTCCTCCTCGACGAGATCGAGAAGGCGCATCCGGACCTGTTCAACATCCTGCTGCAGGTGATGGACCACGGGAAGCTGACCGACCACAACGGCAAGCAGGTCGATTTCCGCAACGTCATCATCATCATGACGTCGAATGCGGGCGCCTCGGACCTGGCGAAGGCGGCCTACGGCTTCACCCAGTCGAAGCGCTCCGGCGACGACGTCGAGGCGATCAACCGGCTGTTCGCGCCGGAATTCCGTAACCGGCTCGACGCGATCATCTCGTTCGGCCACCTGCCGAAGGACGTGGTGGCGAAGGTGGTGGACAAGTTCGTCCTCCAGCTCGAGGCGCAGCTCGCCGACCGCAACGTCACGATCGAGCTCTCGGACGAGGCCCGGGACTGGCTGGTGGAGCACGGCTACGACGACGCGATGGGCGCGCGCCCGATGGCCCGGCTGATCCAGTCGACCATCAAGACGCCGCTCGCCGACGAGGTGCTGTTCGGCAAGCTGAAGGACGGCGGCGCGGTCCGCGTGGTCGTCCGCAAGCCGGAGGACGGCGAGGCCAAGGCCGGCGCCAAGGACAGCCTGGGCTTCGACTTCCCGGCGGGTCCCGTGACGCCCAAGCCCGAGAAGGACGTGACCAACGCCGCCAAGCGCCACAAGCGCGCCAAGCCCCGCACCGCGGCCCGGAAGAAGACGCCGAAGGACAACAAGGGCGGCGGCGGCAGCTCGGGCGGCGGCGTCCGGACCGTGCCGAAGGTGCCACTCGTGCGCGCCTAATGGTGTGCATGCCGGCCGGCGGCCTTCCGGACTCGGGGGCCGCCGGTCTATGACCGCCGCGACGCGCATGCGCCGCGGCGAGGAGGCGCCCGATGACTGACAATCTGCACGAGGGACCCCTGTCCCCCGTCGCGCAGCCGGCGCCCCCCAAGAAGCTCACCCGGCGGGAGGAGCGGCGCCGGCGTCGCCAGCGGCGCCGCCGCGGCGAGGAGGTGCTGGCCTGGGTGCTCGTGCCGTTCATCTGCTTCGGCATCTACTGGGGTATCGCCGCCGGCTTCGACTTCTTCGGCACCTCGCCGGGCCAGGTCTGGGACCAGCTGATGCAGGTCAAGGCCATGATGGAGAAGCGCTCGGGCAGCCAGGGCGCGCGCGGCTAGCGCGCCGCCGCGCGACCCGCGCGCGGAGGCCGAGGCCTCCCGACAGATCCGCGCGGGCGCGCCCATGACACTGACTCGACGATCGCTTCTCGCCGACCAACAACCCGGCGGGTGTGACGGTCAACGCCAACATCGCCAACTTCGCGCAGGGCAACTCGCCGGCCCCGGTGTTCATCGGCTACACCGGTGCGACGCCGACNGGGCGCCGCGAGGGGGAGCCGGCGCCGGATCGCCGCCACCGCCAGGGGCTCGGCGCGGCCGCGCAGGGCGTGGGCGCCGAGATCCTCCGCCACGAGGTCGTCCGGCAGCGGCCCCATCCGGGCGAGGAGGTCGGCCGAGACGAGGACGTCGACGCCCAGGGTCTTCGACAGGGCCTCCAGCCGGGCCGTCGTGTTCACCACGTCGCCGAAATACGCGATCTTGTGCCGCTCCAGCCCGATCTCGGCGGTCACGACCGGGCCGCAATGCAGCGCGGCGCGGAATTGCGGCACCTGCCCGAAGCGGTCCCGCCAGCTCTCCGCCTCGGCGGCGAGGCGCTCCTGGAACGCGAAGACGCAGCGCAGGCAGGCGGCGTCGCGCAGGCCGCGCTCCATCGTCCAGGTCACCAGCGCCAGGTCGCCGACATAGTCGTCGATCGAACCGCGGGCGCGCGCCACCGGCAGCGCCAGGGCGTTGAAGACCTGCCCGAGATAGGCCTGCGCCGCCCGGTCGCCGTAGCGGTCGGCGAAGCGCGTCGACCCGGTCACGTCGAGGAAGAGGAAGATCCGCTCCTCGCTGATCGGCCGGTGGTAGCGCCCGATCAGCAGGTTGGCGAAGACGCCGGGGCCGATCAGGTCGCGGACCCGGAACACGAACACGACCAGGGCCGAGATGCCGAGCGCGTAGAGCAGGCCGGATTGCGACATCAGCATCGCGTTCCGCTCGCTGTACATGAAGCGGAACAGCTGGTTCAGCACCGTGCTGGCGACGGCGTTCCCGACCACGATCAGCGCGATGTAGAGCGCCACCGTCGCGAGCAGGAACAGCGGCGTCGCGAGGCCGCGGATGCGGTCGCGCAGGTGCGGCGCCAGCATCCGGCGCTCGTAGAGCAGGATCGGCGTGCCGATGATCGCGCCGCGGATCGCTGTGCCGGTCAGCGGGGCGATCCCGAAGATCGCCCCGTAGAGCAGCCCGGCCAGGGCGCCGAGGCCCGGCGCCACCAGCAGGAACCAGCGCGGGCTGAAACGCATGGGTCGCGTCCCCTGCCCGGTCGTCCCTCAGTCAAGCCGGAGCGCGTGGACCGAGAACAGCGCCTCCGGGTCCGTCCAGACCGTCAGCCACGTCCAGCCCGCCCGCTCGGTGAGAGCCCGGAACGTGGCCGGCGTGTACTTGTAGCTGCTCTCGGTGTGGATCGTCTCACCCGCCGCGAAGCGGAAGGTGTCGGCGCCGACCCGCACGGCCTGCGCGTCGCAGGATACGAGATGCATCTCGATCCGCGAGGCGTCGGTGTTGAACACCGCCCGGTGGCTGAAGGCGTCGGGCTCGAAGCGGCCGGCGAGTTCCCGGTTGATCCGGGTCAGGAGGTTGAGGTTGAAGGCCGCCGTGACGCCCTGCGCGTCGTCGTAGGCGGTCTCCAGCACCGCGGTATCCTTCACGAGGTCGACCCCGACGATCATGTGAGCGCCCGGCCCCAGGATCCGCCCGAAGCGGCGCAGCAGCGCCTCGGCCTCGTGCGGATCGAAGTTGCCGATGGTCGAGCCCGGGAAGAACCCGGCGCGCGGCAGGCCGTTCAGGCTCTCCGGCAGGTCGAAGTCGCGGGTGAAGTCGGCCACCACCGGTTCGACCCGCAGGTCCGGGAAGTCGCCCTGCAGCGCCTCTGCCTGCCCGCGCAGGAATTCGCCGGAGACGTCCACCGGCACGTAGGCCGCGAGCGTGTCGAGGTGATGCAGGAGCCGGCGGAGCTTGACGGTCGAGCCGCTGCCGAACTCCACCAGCGCCGCGTGCTCCGGCAGCAGCGCGGCGATCTCGGAGCCGCAGGCGTCGAGGATGCCGATCTCCGTGCGCGTCGGGTAATATTCCGGAAGCTGCGTGATTGCCTCGAACAGCGCGGACCCGGCCTCGTCGTAGAAGTATTTCGGCGACAGGACCTTCTGGGGCTTCGAGAGCCCCGCGCGGACATCGTCGAGGAAGCTCAGCGGCGGCGCCTCCAGCGTGACCGGCGTCGCGTCGGTGAAGGTGGGCTTGATGGTCAAGGGCGGCTCCGGGGCGCGTCAGGCGGCATCGGCGAGGCGCAGGCCCGTGAACTGCCAGCGCTGGTGCGGATAGAAGAAGTTGCGGTACGGCAGCCTGGCATGGCCCTCGGGGGTCGCCACCGACGAGCCGCGCAGCACGAACTGGTTGGCCATGAACTTGCCGTTGTACTCGCCGAGCGCCCCCGGGAGCGGGCGGTAGCCCGGATAGGGGACGTAGGCGCTGCGGGTCCATTGCCAGACGAGGCCGAAGGCGTCCGGCAGGCCGCCGTCGCGGGCCGCGACCTCCCACTCGAACTCGGTCGGCAGGAAGCGGCCGGCCCAGCGGGCGTAGGCGTCCGCCTCGTAGTAGCTGATGTGGGTGACGGGGGCGTCGAGATCCACCGGGCGCTCGCCGCCCAGCGTTATGGTCGCCCACCCCTCCCCGTCGCGGCGCCAGTAGCCGGGGGCCTCCCAGCCCTCCGCCGGCCCGGCATACCAGCCGTCCGAGAGCCACAATTCCGGCTTGGCGTAGCCGCCGTCTTCCATGAAGGCGAGCCATTGGCGGTTGGTCACGAGCGCCCGGTCGATCCGGCCGGCCGGGATCAGCGTCTCGTGCCTCGGGGATTCGTTGTCGAACGAGAACCCCTCCCCCGCATGCCCGATCCAGGCGATCGCGCGGTCGAGGGTGACCTGCCCGGCCTGCGCGGCCGGCTTCGGGAATCGCCAGTCCGGGTCGTAGGCCGGGTTCAGCGGGTTCTGCGCGAAGGCGTGCAGGATGTCGGTGAGCAGGAGCTCCTGATGCTGCTGCTCGTGGTAGAGGCCGATCTCCAGGATCGGCAGCACCGCCTCCAGCGCGCGCTCGGAGGCTTGGCCCAGCAGCGCCTCGACGGCCCGGTCGATATGGGCCCGGTAGGCCGCGACCTCCGCCATGGTCGGGCGGGTGATCATGCCGCGCTGGATGCGCGGCTGACGGGGACCCGCCGCCACGTAGTACGAGTTGAACAGGTAGTGCAGCCGCGCGTCGAAGATCGCGTAGCCCGGCAGGTGCTCCCGGAGCAGGAACTGCTCGAAGAACCACGTGACATGCGCCCGGTGCCACTTGGTCGGGCTGGCATCGGCCATGGACTGGACCTGCTGGTCCTCCGGGGAGAGCGGCGCGGCGCGGCGCTCGGTCTCGCTCCGGACCTGCCGGTAGGCGGCGATCCAGGCGGCCCGGTCGATCGGCCGGGCGGTGACGTGCGGCGGCGGGAAGGCCGGCGCCGCAGAGTCGCGCGTCTCGTCCGGGCGCAGTGCGGCTGTCGCTGCCATGACGATGGTCCCCTTTTTCGGGCCTGACCGAGAACCGTCTTCTCGACCTCGGCCGGCGCGCAGAAGATATGTTCCGGCCGTGTTCCGACAACCTCTGCAACAGCGCTGTCTGCGAGAGCGCCCTCGCTCGGGGTCGCGGGCCGGGCGCCCCCCGGAGCGTCGTCGGCTTCTTCGCCGCGGCGGCGCGGCGGTTAACGGAACGGGTTGGGGATCACGAGTCTTTCTGTCGCCGCAGTGAGATTGCCTTAACCCTCGCTGCCGAGATTTTGGGACGCTCTTCGAGGAGTCCGGGGTTCTCATGCGGATCGATCTGATGGCCGGGGCCAGCCTGTCCGCCTCCGCTCTGCGCTGCGCCGCCGAGCCGACCATCCTGGTGTTCGATTCCGGCCTCGGCGGCCTGACCGTCCTCGACGCCGTGCGGCGCGCCCGGCCGGATGCCCGCTACGTCTATGTCGGCGACGACGCCGCCTTCCCGTACGGCCGCCTCTCGGAGGCGACCCTCGTCGCCCGCGTCCTCACCGTGATCGAGCGGCTGGTCGCGACCCACCGGCCCGACCTCGTGGTGATCGCCTGCAACACCGCCTCGACCCTGGTGCTGCCGGCGCTGCGCCAGCGCTTCACCACGCCCTTCGTGGGGGTCGTGCCGCCGATCAAGCCGGCCGCGGAGGCGACGCGCACGCGGCTCGTGACCCTGCTGGCGACGCCCGGCACCGTGGCGCGCTCCTACACCCGCGACCTGATCGCGACCTATGCCGGCGCCTGCGCGGTGACGCTGGTCGGCTCGCAGAACCTCGCCGGGTTCGCGGAGGCCGAACTCGCGGGCGCGCCGGTGGACGACGCCACCCTCGCCGCCGAGATCGCCCCCTGCTTCGTCGCCGCGGCGGACGGGCGGCGCACCGACGTGGTCTGCCTCGCCTGCACCCATTACCCCCTGCTGCTGCCGCGCCTCCAGGCGGTCGCGCCCTGGCCGGTGACCTGGATCGATCCGGCGCCCGCCATCGCCCGGCGCGTCGTGCAGCTGATCGGCCCCCTGCCCCGCGAGGCCGACCGGCACGGCGCGGCGCTCGGCGCCTTCACGGCCGGCACCTGCCTGACCGACGCCCTGCGCACCGCCCTCGCGGCGCGGGGGATCGGCGACGTCGCCGTCGAGGCGGTCCCGCTGCCGATGCAGTGACGCGGGGTGGCGCTGGTCGTCCCGTCAAGACCGGTCAGGATGATTGCCAATCCAGTCTGACGGGTCTCTCATCGTGCCGTTTCGACAAGAGTGGTTGCGTTCGGGACAGGCCGACGGGTTGGCGACCGGACCTGCTCGGTCGGTGTGCACGGGGTCGACCCCGCAGACCCGGCTGTCGCACCCGAGGGGCCCGTCGCCCCGCTGCGCCGGAGACGCGACGGCCAGATCCCGAGCAGCGCCCGCGCGGACGGGGCCGCCTTCCCGGAGACTCTGAACGCCCGAGGGGACGAGAAGGCGACGGCGACCGCCGAGGCCCCGCGCGCTCAGGGCGGCGTTTGCCCTCGATCAGTCCGGTCTCGGCGCGGCGCGCGGACGGCTCAGGCGCCGCGTCGAGGGCGCACCGGGGCCGCGCCTCACCGCAACGCGTGGCCGTCGGTGTTCTGGACCGCCGCGACCGGGGGCACGGACGCGTCGGCCTCGGCGGGAACGACCAGATGGACGAACAGCATCCCGGCGGCGACGATCAGCGCCAGGGCGAGGATGCGCCACAGCTCCAGGATCGGCTCCTGCGCCGACGCGTTCTGGGTCGCTCTGTTCGTCTCGCTCGGCATCGCTTCCGCTTTCCTGCCTCTGCCCCCTCCGGATCGGACACCCGGAGGATGAACGCTTCGTAAAACCGCCCCGACCGGCGCCCCGCCTCCGGCCCGTGACCGCGGCCGGTAGAGCGACGCCCGGCGTCGAATTGGCCGCCGCCGCGAGGCACCGGCAGCGGGGGCCGTCGACCGGGACGCCGATCTGGACGACGTGGCAGCGGAATGGGGCCGCAGCGGGACGGGCCCGGCCTCGCGGCGTGCGGTGCCGCACCGGGGAGCCGGATCCGCCGAGGCGCCGGCAGGGGGCGCCTTCGCCGCCTCCCGGCGCGCCCCGGGCACCCGAGAAGACGGCGCGGATCGACCGGCGAAGGACAGCGACGCGGCGGCGACTGCGCCGAGGCGGGTCCGGGCCGGGATGTCCCGAGCGCGCGCGGGACCACCGCCCGCGCGGGCATCCGCGCCGGGCGGCGTGCCGGCAGGCCCTAGTGAAAGGGCCGGCCGCCGTTCATGCTCTCGATCCGGTGCCGTCCCGGACCGTGGACGCTGCCCGACGGGTCGGTGATCCGCACGGCCTCGTAGCCGGCCGCGATCCCCGATCGCGCCAGCACCACCGCGCTCGCGGCCCGCTCTCGGGTCTGCCGGAGATCGCCGCGCCGGGCCGAGGCCGTGACGACGTACTGCGACGGTTGAGGCGTGCCATCTGTCATCGCGCCGTCTCGGGTCGAGGGCGACCGGGCGCGATGTCGAACGCTAGAGATCGGCCTGCCTCCGAAGCTTGTGCAATCTCGGCTCGGCCGGCGTAGCTCCGGTCCGCTCGCGCTGCTGGGCGCCTGCCCACCTGTGCGGGGCCGGGGCGGCAGACCTACGCGGCGACCGGCAGGGCCGCGACCTCGCAGCTATCCGCGCGCAGGCGCCAGTCGACGACCTGGGCGCCCGCGCAGAGAAGCGCCTTGGCCTGCCAGACGGCCGACACCTCGGACAGCGCCTGGACCAGGATCGCGTGCTGCCGCACCCGGTGCTCGTGCCCGGTATCGTCCGCGACGGTCGTGTAGAAGGTGACGCGATAGAGGCGCATGGTTCGAGCTCCGGTTCGGCCCGAGGATCGTCGGAGACCGGAGCGGCGCGCGCATTGATCCTGCGCAAGGACAGGGCGGCGGCGTCCGCCGCAGGCGCATCGGCGCGACGCAATCCGTTGTCGACAGTCGAATACAGCGTGATACTGGGCGTTGATTGCATTCGCGGGAATGGTCTAGCTTCATCCGCACTCGCCCGCGGCCCAGAACGGTCCGCGGCGGGGCTCCGGTCCGGGAGTGCCTGATGTTCGAGAGCGTGTTCTGGGGCGCGGTGCTCGTCGCGCTGATCGGGTCGGCCGCTTTGGTGGCGATCGGCGCCAGCGTCCAGCCGCGGTCGGGGCGCACGAGGGAGGTGGATCCCCGCCTCTCCGATTCGCACCGGACCTTCGGGCGCAAGCGGCGCTGGACGCGCCCGCCGCGGACGATGCGGCGCCCCGGCCCGCTCCCCCTCCGGTGACGGCCGCTGCACCAAAGACGTACATCTCCCGCTGCCGGCACGCGTGTTAGCCTCCGGGAGACTGCGGAAATGCAGTGTTCACGCCGTGCTGGAGGAATCGGTACTGATGAGCGTGCGTCAGATTTGTGATCAGGTTCGGATCGCCGAGCAGGCCTTCACCGCCGCCCTCGGCAACATGAAGGCCGCCGGCCTGCGCGAGGCGCTGAGCCGCGAGCTCCAGGAGATGGAGAGCGCCGAGATCGACGCCGGGCAGGACGCGGCCTCGGCGCGCTCGGCCTCGTGGAAGCGGGTCAAGATGCTGCACGGGCTTGGCTACCCGGTGGATTTCGGCTGGCTCCACGCTGCCGCCAGTCCGGCCCGCTGAGCGGGGCCGCCCGCCGGCCGGCAGGGCCGCCGGACGATTGTTTGCCAGCTGCCGGATCGGGTCGGCGTCCTCGCCCGTTGTGCCTGCCGGGTGTTCTCGCGCCCGGCCGACACGCCGACCTCTCGATCCGGACACGACATGCTGGCTTGGTTTCGCGCCCTGATGCCGCGGGAGGACCGGTTCTTCGATCTCTTCGAGCGTCACGGAAGAACGCTCGAGGACGGCGCGGCCGCCCTCCGGGCGCTTCTCGACGGCACGCAACCCATTCCGGAGGCCTACGCGGCGATCGCGGCCCACGAGGACGCGGCGGACGCGATCACCCGGGAGGCGCTGCTGGCGGTGCGCCGGACCTTCATCACGCCGTTCGACCGCGGCGACATCCAGGCCCTGGTCGGTTCCCTCGACGACGCCATCGACCAGATGCTCAAGACCGCCAAGGCGGTGCAGCTCTTCGAGGTGGCCACCTTCGAGCCGGCGATGCGCGAGATGGCGGCGGTCATCCAGGAGGCCGCCCAGGTCACCGCCGAGGCCCTGCCGAAGCTGCGGGCCCTCGGCGAGAACGCCGCCGCGCTGAACAGCCTGACCGAGCGCGTCATCGAGCTGGAGGGGCGGGCCGACGACCTGCACAATGACGGGCTGAAGGCCCTGTTCAAGGCCTCGGGACGGGATCCCATGGCCTTCCTGGTCGGGTCCGAACTCTACGGCCATCTGGAGAAGGTCATGGACCGGTTCGAGGACGTGGCGAACCAGATCAGCAGCATCGTCGTCGAACACGTCTGAGCCGCAGGTCGCCGCGTGACGCTCCTCGTCGTCCTCATCGTCCTCGCCCTGGTCTTCGACTTCCTGAACGGGCTGCACGACGCCGCGAACTCCATCGCCACCATCGTGTCGACGCGGGTGCTGGCGCCCCGCTACGCCGTGTTCTGGGCGGCGTTCTTCAACTTCGTGGCCTTCCTGGTCTTCGGTCTGCACGTCGCCGGGACGGTGGGCTCGGGCATCATCGACGTCGCCACGGTGGACGACCGGGTCATCATGGGGGCGCTCGGCGGCGCCATCACGTGGAACCTGGTCACGTGGTACGCCGGCATCCCGTCCTCCAGCTCCCACGCCCTGATCGGCGGCCTGCTCGGCGCCGGCATCGCCAAGGCGGGGGTCGGCGTGATCGTCTGGCCCGGCGTCATCGCCACCAGCGCCGCCATCGTCCTCTCGCCGGCCCTCGGCTTCGCCCTCGGGCTGCTGCTGATGCTGGCCGTCTCGTGGATCTTCGTCCGCTCGACCCCGCACGCCGTGGACCGGCTGTTCCGGGGCCTGCAATTCGTCTCGGCCTCGCTCTACTCCCTGGGCCACGGCGGCAACGACGCCCAGAAGACCATGGGCATCATCGCGGCCCTGCTCTACGCCCACGGCGAGAGCGGGGCCTTCCACGTGCCGCTCTGGGTGGTGCTGTCCTGCCAGACCGCCATGGCGCTCGGCACCCTGCTGGGCGGCTGGCGCATCGTTCACACGATGGGTTCCAAGATCACGCGGCTGTCGCCCATGCAGGGCTTCTGCGCCGAGACCGGCGGCGCCGCGACGCTGTTCGCCGCGACGGCCTTCGGCATCCCGGTCTCGACCACCCACACGATCACGGGCGCCATCGTCGGCGTCGGCGCGGCGCGGCGGGTCTCGGCGGTCCGCTGGAACGTCGCGCAGGGCATCGTGATCGCCTGGGTGATCACGATGCCGGCCGCGGCCCTGGTCGCCGCCCTGACCTACGCGGCGTCGGGCCTCGTCCTGCCGTAGGGGACGGGCGCGGCCGGATCCGGAACGGGATCACCAGCGATGGTGCCAGCCGCCGCGATGCCAGCCGCCATGCCATCCACCGTGCCAGCCGCCGCGCCACCCTCCGTGCCAGCCGGCATGGCGGAACCCGCCCCAGCGGTAGCCGCCGTGCCACGCGAACCGGCGGTGCCAGTGGTAGCGGTAGCCGGAGTGCCACCGATATCCGACGCGCGGATAGACCGGGACGTAGACGAACGGCCGGTAGCCGAGATTCGGCCGGCACCAGCCGTAGACGTTGCGGTGGAAGCCGGGCCCGCAGCCGTCGCGCGCCTCGGCGCTCGAACCGGCCATCAGAACCCCCGCGGCGAGTGCCACGGGCATGACGAGAGTGCGGATCATGACTCAACTCCGAGGAAGTCTTCGAGGACGCCCGGTCATGGGGCGGGACACGGAACGGGGGATGCGGCCAGGGGGCGGGGCGGCTCAGTTCGGCCAGCAGCGGCGGCCGTAGGGGCCGATGTGGAAGCCCGCCGGGCACGAGCGGCCGCGAACGTAGCCGCCCCACTGGCCGCCGGTGCGGCAGCCGCCGTAGGGGCCGCGATGCCCGTAGGGACCGCAGCCGCCGTAGACCTGAATGATCCGGGCGCCGTCGGTCCCGTCGGAGACCGCGTCCTGGACCAGCGGCAGCGCCGAGGCGGGGACCGCGAGGCCGACGAGGAGTGCGGCCGGGGCGAGAACCTTCAACATCGATGATCTCCTTCTTCTCGATCGGGCAGTCCGGCCCGGGGCCGGCGGCCCCGCCGGGGCGGAGGATCCGCCGCGGCGTGTGAGCGAAGGTTCGTCGGCGCGCGCTTCCCGGATGTGACCGGGGTGCGCCGTCCTGTAACGATGTGTAACGGCCGGTTGCGGCCCCGTTGCCGCCCGCGTTCAGGACAGGCTGGGAAGGGTCACGACGAGCCGGGCGCCGCCGCCCGAACCGGCCTCCGCCACCACGGTGCCGCCATGGGCCTCGGCGATCTGCCGGCTGATGGCGAGGCCCAGGCCGGTCCCGCCGGTCTGCCGGCTGCGCGAGCGCTCGACCCGGTAGTACGGGCTGAACACCGCCGTCCGCTCGGCCTCGGGAATGCCCGGCCCGTCATCCTCGACGACGATCCGGCAGACCGTCCCGGTCCGGCTCACCGCCACCGCCACCGAGGAACGTCCGAACTTGACGGCGTTCCCGATCAGGTTGGCCACCACGCGGCGCAGGGCGACCGCGTCGCCGGCCACCGTGGCGTCCCGCACCTCCTCGCCGGTCAGGCTGATGGTCGCGCCCTGGGCCGCGTGCTCGGCCACCTCGACGGCGACGAGGTCGGCGAGATCCACCGGCGCCCGGGCCGCCTCGACGGCGGTGCCGCGGGCAAATCCCAGGGATGCGTCGATCAGCTCGGTCATGGCGTCGAGATCCGCCACCAGCTTCTCCCGGAGCGCTGGCTGCGCCACCGCCTCCGCGCGCAGGCGCAGCCGCGTCAGGTAGGTCTTCAGGTCGTGCGAGATGGCGCCGATCAGCAGCGAGCGCTCGGCCATGAGGCCGGCGATCCGCTCCTGCATCCCCTGCACCGCCTGGGCAAGGCGCCGGATCTCGGGGGCGCCGCGCGGCGCGCTCACCCGCTCCGGGGCACGGCCGTCGAACCGGGAGACCGCGTCGGTGAGGCGCCGCAGCGGCGCGAGTTCGTGGCGCGTGCCGACCAGGACGAGACCGGCCGCCGCGGCGCCGAGCACCGCCACCCAGAGGCTCAGCGGCTGGCCGAACAGCCACGGCATCAGCGAGCGGCGGTGCTGGGCCGCCGTGATCACCGCGTACCGGCCGTCGGGCAGCCGGTAGGTCGCGAGCGCGAGGCGCCCGACCGGTCCGGCGCGCTCCGCCTGCTCGACGTTGTCCGGATCGACGCCGCGGCGCAGCAGGGCGGTGTCGGTGTAGGCCTGGACCCGGTCGGCCGGCTCGGCCGTCATGCGGCGCAGCCGGGTCTCCAGGCGCGGCTCGCGGATCAGGTCGGCCGTCTCGGGCGGCGTGTCGACGATCTCCGCCCGCAGCACCTCGCCGCTCACCGCCTTCAGGATGGCCGGCCGCTGTGCGGGATCCGCGTCGCGCAGCAGAGCCACGATGCCGGCGGCCTGGTCGACGCGCGGGAAGCGCGAGCCGGTGGGCCACCGCTCCTCCCGGCGCTGCCAGTGATCCAGGGCCACGGTGGCGAGGACGAGCAGGGAGAGGGCGCCGAGCAGGAGCAGCATGATGCGCCCGAGGAGCCCGACGCGGCCCATCACGGCGTTCCGGAGCGGACCGGGGCGGCCAGGATGTAGCCGGCATTGCGCACGGTCTTGAGCAGGGATGCGGCCTGGCTGCCCGAGGCGTCGAGCTTGTGCCGGAGGCGGCTGACCTGGACGTCGATGGTGCGGTCGAAGGCGTCGGCGGTGCGGCCCCGGGTCCAGTCGAGGAGCTGGTCGCGCGAGAGCACCCGCTGCGGCCGGGTGACGAAGCAGTGGAGCAGGTCGTACTCGGCGCTGGTCAGCGGGATCTCGGCGGCGGGATCGCCGGTGATCACCGTCCGGGCCGCGAGATCGACGACGAGGTCGGCGACGCTCAGCCGCTCGGGCGCGGCCTCTGCGGCATGCCCCCCAGCGCCGTGGGCGCGACGCAGCACCGCGCGGATCCGGGCCAGCAGGACCCGCGGGTTGAACGGCTTCGAGACGTAGTCGTCGGCGCCCATCTCCAGGCCGAGGACCCGGTCGATGTCCTCGTCCTTGGCGGTCAGCATCACGACGGGCGGCCCGCCCGCCCCGCGCAGGCGGCGGCAGATGGAGAGGCCGTCCTCGCCCGGCAGCATCCAGTCGAGGACGACGAGGTCCGGAGCGGGTCCGGAAGCGAGCAGCCGGTCGAGGGCGGTGCCCCCGTCGAGGGCGACGGCGCGGAACCCCTCGCCCTCCAGGTAGCCGGCGAGCAGGGCGCGGATGTCGGGATCGTCCTCGACGATGGCGATGGTGGTGCCCTCGTGCATGGGGCGAGCATAGGGGCGGCCGGTGGCACGGCAACGCGAAACTGCACAGTGTCACAAAACGTTACACGTCCCGATCCGGACACCGAGCCCGCGCCCACCGTCACGCGCTCGCTTTCTCGTCTCGCCCCCGAAGACACACGAGAAGACACCCATGACGAAGACCTACAATATCGCGGCCATCCCCGCGGACGGCATCGGCGTCGAGGTCATCGCCGCCGGCATCGAGGTGCTCGACGCGCTGGCCGAGAAGACCGGCTCCTTCGCTTTCCAGTTCGACCATTTCGATTGGGGATCGGACTACTACAAGAGGCACGGCGCGATGATGCCGGCCGACGGCCGTGACCAGATCCGGAACCACGACGCGATCTTCTTCGGCGCCGTGGGGGCGCCGGACGTGCCCGACCACATCACGCTCTGGGGCCTGCGGCTCGCGATCTGCCAGCCCTTCGACCAGTACGCCAATGTCCGCCCGACCCGGATCCTGCCGGGCATCACCAGCCCGCTGCGCAACGTCTCGGGTCCGGAACTCGATTGGGTGATCGTGCGCGAGAACTCGGAGGGCGAGTACGCCGGCGTCGGCGGCCGGGTCCACCAGGGCCACCCCAACGAGGTCGCCACCGACGTCTCGATGATGACCCGCTCGGGTGTCGACCGGATCATCCGCTACGCCTTCGAGCTCGCCCGCTCCCGCCCGCGCAAGCTGCTCACGGTCGTGACCAAGTCGAACGCGCAGCGGCACGCCATGGTGATGTGGGACGAGATCGCCGCCGAGGTCGCCCGGGACTTCCCCGACGTCACCTGGGACAAGATGCTGGTCGACGCCATGACGATGCGTATGGTGACGAAGCCCGAGTCCCTCGACACGATCGTGGCGACGAACCTGCACGCCGACATCCTGTCGGACCTCGCGGCGGCGCTCGCCGGGTCGCTCGGAATCGCGCCGACCGCCAATATCAACCCGGAGCGGACCTTCCCGTCGATGTTCGAGCCGATCCACGGCTCGGCCTTCGACATCACCGGCAAGGGCATCGCCAACCCGGTCGCGACCTTCTGGACCGCCTGCCAGATGCTGGAGCACCTGGGCGAGAAGCCGGCGGCCGACCGGCTGATGCGCGCGGTCGAGCGGGTGACCGCGGATCCCAGCCTGCACACGCCCGATCTCGGGGGGCACGCGACGACGCGTCAGGTCACCGACGCGGTCATCGCGGCGATCCGGGGCGACAACGCCTGAGGCGCCCCGGCTCGGCGTAGTCGGGCTCCCGCCCGGCCCAAACGCCGGGGCGGCCTCAGGGCACCTCGCTCACGAGATCCGGGCTCCGCGTGCCGCAGGCCCGGCAGAAGCGCTCGAAGGTGCTCTTGCGCTGCGCGCAGGACGGGCAGTGCGCGAAGATGCCGAGGCCGCAATGGGGGCAGAAGTTCGTGGTCGCGTCGTCGAGGGCGATCGGCCGCTCGCAGCCGGGGCACGCCTTCTTGGCGAGGCGCGCCAGCGCCTGATCGGTGGCGATCTCGGTCCGCCGCTCGGCGTCCGGCCGCGTCTCCACCACGGCCTGCCGCGCGCGGTAGGCGTGCAGTGCGTTGATCGCCGCGCGGCCCGCGATCAGCGTGACGATCACGCCGACGCCGTACTGCACGTAGCCGCCGTAGCTCGGCATGTACGGCACGAGCTCGACGAAGAAGGCGAAGGCCGCCGCCAGGGCGAAGCCCCAGACGAACGGCCAGTTGCGGGTGTGCCGGCGCTTGAGCAGGAGCCAGCCGGCGAGGGCCAGCAGCGGCAGCGTCAGGGCCAGCCGGTAGGCGAAGACGCGCAGTTCCTGGCCGCGCTCGGCCGCGTCGAGCCGCTTCTGCGCCGCCGCCCGCAGCTCGGTGTCCACGCGCAGCTGGGCCGCCTCGCGCTCCGAGAGGTCGAAGCCCGTCCGCGCCAGGGCCGCGAGCCGCTCCTCGATGCTGCGCTCGGCGGCCTTCAGCGCGTCGAGCTGCTGCGTGCGCGCGATGAGCCCCGGATCCTGATCGACCCGCTGCGTGGCGTCCCGGGTCTTCAGCCAGTTGGCGAAGGTCTCGCGCGCGCCCTCGGACGCGGACCGCGCCGCCTCGAGGGCGAGCTGATCCTGCTCGACCTGCCGGCGCGTGTCGTCCTGCTCACGGCGGATCTGCTTGAGGGCCTCGGCCGACGCCGTGCCCTGATCGGTGTCGAGGAACTGCTCGAGGGTGTAGCGGTGCTCCACCTGAGGCAGGTCGCCGACGACCAGCGATCCGAGACCGATGAGGAACCACGCGAAGACCAGCGCGACGAGCCAGAGCGCCAGCTTGAACCAGCGTTCGGAGAGCCTTGAACCGGAGCGCACGTGAATCGACCTCGCCGAGAACCGAAGCGGGTCCTTATACTGCGCCGAGCGCATTGGGGTATGCCGACCGATCCGGCGGCGGAATCACCGGTATCTTACGCGCCGGACGGACCGGCGTCGAAGGCCGGGCGAGGCGCTCGGGGTTTCGGCACCCCGGAAACAACAAAGCCCGCCAATGCCTTGGCGGGCTGCTGTCAGGCATTTGGTGCCCAGGAAAGGACTCGAACCTTCACCTCTCGCGAGACTGGTACCTGAAACCAGCGCGTCTACCAATTCCGCCACCTGGGCTCGCCGTCGGCCATCGGCCGGCGACGGCTCCGTTTAGGCAACCGAGCCGCCGCCGTCAATCGGGATTTCAGCCCTGCGGCCACTCTCGGATGTCGACGAAGCGTCCGGCCACCGCCGCGGCCGCCGCCATGGCCGGGGATACGAGGTGCGTGCGCCCGCGCGGACCCTGACGACCCTCGAAGTTGCGGTTCGAGGTCGAGGCGCAGCGCTCGCCCGGACGCAGCTTGTCCGGGTTCATGCCGAGGCACATCGAGCAGCCCGGCTCGCGCCAGTCGAAGCCGGCCGCCTTCAGGATCCTGTCGAGACCCTCGGCCTCGGCCTGCGCCTTCACGAGGCCGGAGCCCGGCACGATCATCGCCGAGACGCCCTCATGCACCTTGCGGTCGCCGACGACTCGCGCGACCTCGCGCAGGTCCTCGATGCGGCCGTTGGTGCAGGAGCCGATGAAGATCCTGTCCAGGGTGATGTCGGTGATCCGGGTCCCCGGCGTCAGGCCCATATAGGCGAGCGCCTTCTCCTTCGACTGCCGCTTGTTCTCGTCGGCGATCTCGGACGGGTCCGGCACGCGGCCCTGGATCGAGATCACGTCCTCGGGGCTCGTCCCCCAGCTCACCAGCGGCGGCAGGTTGGCGGCGTCGAGGCGCACCTCGCGGTCGAAGAAGGCGCCCTCGTCGGTGACGAGGCTCTCCCAGTAGCGGCGCGCCGCGTCGAAGGCCGCGCCCTTCGGCGCCTTCGGGCGGTCCTTCACGTACGCGAAGGTCGTCGCGTCGGGGGCGACCATGCCGGCGCGGGCCCCGCCCTCGATCGACATGTTGCAGATCGTCATCCGGCCCTCCATCGAGAGGGCGCGGATCGCCTCGCCGGCATACTCGATGACGTGGCCGGTGCCGCCGGCGGTGCCGATCTCGCCGATGATCGCCAGGATGATGTCCTTCGCGGTCACGCCGGGCGGCAGCGTGCCATCGACGGAGACGCGCATGTTCCTGGCCTTGCGCTGCACCAGCGTCTGGGTGGCCAGCACGTGCTCGACCTCCGAGGTGCCGATGCCGTGGGCCAGCGCGCCGAAGGCGCCGTGCGTCGAGGTGTGCGAATCGCCGCACACGATCGTCTGGCCGGGCAGCGTGAAGCCCTGCTCGGGGCCGATGATGTGGACGATGCCCTGGCGCCGGTCGAGGGCGTCGTAGAACTCGATGCCGAAGTCGCGCACGTTCTCGGCGAGCGCCTCGAGCTGCGTGCGGCTCTCGGGATCCTCGATGCCCTGCGAGCGGTCCGAGGTCTGGACGTTGTGATCCACGACGGCCAAGGTCTTTTCCGGGTGGCGCACCTTGCGGCCGGCCACGCGGAGACCCTCGAACGCCTGCGGGCTCGTCACTTCGTGGACGAGGTGCCGGTCGATGTAGAGGAGGCTGGAACCGTCCGGCTGGACATCGACGACGTGGTCGTCCCAGATCTTGTCGTAGAGGGTGCGCGGGCTGGTCATCGGTCTTCGTCTTCGGCGAATGGGGTCGGTGCAGAACTCTCGCGATGATGCGTGGTCCTTAGTAGGCATCGCGCGCGGTTTTCGAAAGAGGCGAGCCCTGTGCCGGTCGATGGGCCGCCCGGCTGATCCGCGCGGTTGTCACCGCCGGTGGCCCCGGCGCGCTGGCGCGCCACCCCGCACAGGCTCTATGCCGGGACGAGGGAGGCGGCCGACACCGACGTGCGGCCGAACGTGGGAGTGAACGATGGCTGAGGCCCCGGTCGAGATCCTGTTGCTCCGGAAGATGCACCCGCTGGTGGAGAAGGCCTTCGAGGGGCGGTACGGAGTCCACCGGCTGTCGGAGGCCGCGGATCCGGAGGCGCTGCTCGCCGAGATCGGCCCGCGGATCCGCGCGCTCTGCGCGGGTGGCGCGGTGGACGGGGCGCTGATGGACCGGCTGCCGAACCTCGAGCTGATCGCGAATTTCGGCGTGGGCTACGACGCCGTCGACGCCGTCGGGGCGCAGCGGCGCGGCATCGTCGTCACCAACACGCCGGATGTCCTCACCGACGAGGTCGCCGACCTCGCCCTCGGCCTCACCCTCGCCACCCTGCGGCGGATCCCCCAGGCCGACCGCTACCTGCGGGAGGGCCACTGGCCCAAGGCGCCCTTCCCGCTGACGGCCTCCCTCCGTGGGCGGAGGGTCGGCATTCTCGGTCTCGGCCGGATCGGGCGGGCGATCGCGCTCCGCCTGGAGAGCTTCGGCGTCGCGATCGACTATCACGGCCGCAGCCGGCAGGCGGACGTCCCCTACACGTATCACGATACGCTGATCGGCCTCGCCCACGCGGTCCATATCCTCATCGTGGTGGCGCCCGGCGGCCCCGACACGCGCAATCTCGTGGACGCGGCCGTGCTGGAGGCGCTCGGCCCCGAGGGCATCCTGATCAACGTTGCCCGGGGCACGCTCGTCGACGAGGCGGCGCTGACCGCGGCGCTGAAGGCGGGCACGATCTTGGGCGCCGGCCTCGACGTGTTCGAGAACGAGCCGCACGTGCCCGCGGACCTCGCCGCCCTCGACAACACGGTGCTGCTGCCGCATGTCGGATCGGCCTCCGAGCACACCCGCGCGGCGATGGCCCAGCTCGTCGTCGACAACGTCGTCTCGTGGTTCGAGGGACGGGGCCCGCTGACGCCCGTCGCCGAGACACCCTGGAGACCGACCGCGTGAGACAGGCTCAGGCCGCCCTGCTGGCCGTAACGGCGCTCATCGCGACCGGCGCTCCCGTTCGGCCGGCCGCCGCCCAGGACGTGCCCGCTGCCACCGACGAGGTGCCCTCTCCGGCTCCTCCTCCGGCCGCGGAGACGCTCGCGGCGCCCCCGATTCCGGCCGCGCCGCCCAGCCTGCCCGAGCGGCTCGGGCAGGCGCCGGGAACCTGGGACCTGTCGCGGGACGGGACCAACCGCCGCTGCGTCATGACGCTGGTGCTCGACAGCGGCGATGCGGGGCAGCGGCTGCGTTTCCCGGCCGGATGCCGCCGGGCCCTGCCGATCCTCAACGGGGTCGCCGGCTGGCTCTTCGTCGACGGGACCGTTCGCCTCGTCGATCGCAACGTCCGCCCGGTTCTCGACTTCGCCAAGCGGCCGGACCAGCGCAGCCTCGTTGCCCAGGCCGAGGGCGGCGAGCGCTACAGTCTCGTTCCCCTCGACATCGTCGCGATGCGCCCGGCCGATGCCGCGACTTCACCCGGAGCCGAACCGGCGGTCACGACGAGCCCCGGCCCCTCCCCGCTCCAGACCGCGGCCCCGGTTCCGGCCGAGCTGCAGCCGGCGACGACCGCCTCGGCTGGCCCGGCGCCGGGGCTCTACGCCCTCGACCGGTTCCAGCAGCGCGACACCTGCCGCATCACCCTCGACGGCACCGGCGGCGGCGTGCACATCGTCCCGGGCTGCCACGACAGCGGCCTGGAGGTGTTCGATCCGGTGCGCTGGCGCTACGCGAACGGGCGGATGACGCTGACCGCCAAGCGCGGCCACAGCATCGACCTCGTGTCCAGCGGCGACGGCCGCTGGCGGCGCGATCCGGAGATCGGCACCGCCTTCATCCTGCGCCGCGTCGATTGAGCGCACCGCAGGGCGGCGGTCCGTCTCGTCCCGCGCGCCGGATGCCGCGTCAGCGGATCGATCCGCGGCCGTCCTGAACCGGGAGCATCCGCTCCAGGAGCCCGTCCCGCCGGATGATCAGGTGCCACGCCGTCCCGGCAATGTGCAGGAGAACCAGGGCGTAGACGAGCCACTGACCGAAGACGTGGATCGACTCGAAGACCTTCTGGGTCGCGTCGTCCTTCGGGAGCCCCGGGATCGTGAACAGCCAGAAATACGGCGTGTCGCGCCCGGACAGCGCGCTCAGCAGGTAGCCGCTGATCGGCATGATCAGGAAGATCGCGTACAGCAGATAGTGGTTGATGCGGCCGATCAGGGTGAGGAGCCGCGGCGCCTGCGGGTCCGGCGGTGCCGGTCGGATCATCCGCCACACGATCCGCAGGACCACGATCGCCAGGATCGTGAGGCCGACCGACTTGTGCAGCACGAACACGCTGCCCTTGGCCGGCGTGGGCGGCAGGCTGATCGCGACCCAGGCGAGCGGAAGCACCGCCAGGACCAGGGCGGCGTTCAGCCAGTGCAGCGCCTGCGACACCGGATGGTAGCGCGGCAGGCCGGATGCCGTGACGTAGGTGGCGGGCAGCGCGGTCGGCGCCGCCTTGCCGGCCGTGATCGGAGAGCCTGACATGATCCCTCGCGCGTGAGCGTGGTCCGTTCCCGATCTAGGGTCGGCCTCGGCGTGGGGGAGTCTCCCGTCAGACGAGCGTGCCGGTCGCGGCCGTCCGCGGCACGTCGAGCAGGGCTGCGAGCTCGGTTGCCGCGGCGCGGAGCCGGGCCGCCACGGTCTCGTCGACGACGCGGCCGTCCACCAGATCGTCGGAGCCGGCATAGACCGAGGTCGGCGCGACGTGGGCCGCGAAGAAGCCGAACAGAGGCCGGAGTCCGTGCTCGACCACGAGGGCGTGGCGCAGCCCGCCGCCCGTGGCGGTCAGCGCCACCGGCATGCCGATCATCCGGGCGGGGTCGACGAAGTCGAAGACGTGCTTGAACAGCCCGGCATAGCCGCCCTGATACACCGGCGTCCCGACGATCAGGGCATCCGCCCCCTCGATCGCCTCGATCAGGCGGGCGGCCGGCGCCGACAGCGCGTCCCGCTGCGTCGCGCCGAGACCCGGCCCGGCATCCATCAGGTCGTAGACGGCGAGATCGATCCCGCGCAGGCGCCCGAGTTCGGCGCCGAGGGACTCGACCAGGATGCGGGTGCGCGAGGGCCGCTTGGCGCTGCCCGAGAAGGCGACGACGCGGGCACGGCTCGGCTTCACACTCGACTCGACACTCACCAGAAAACCTTCCGCCGCAGCACGCCCCGATCCGGGCCCTCGAACACTCTGGCGCATGCGCGGCACGCGACACGCGTCGATTCGACGGTAGCGCATTCCCGCGCCGGATAAAGCCTCGGCGGGGCCGCACGGCCGGCGGTCCGGCAGGACCGCCTCGACGCCGCCGTCATCCGCGCAGCCGCCAGACATGGCTGCGCTTGATCTCGGCATCCTCCAGCGCGCGCGAGACCGGCACCGCGTAGGTCGCGAGGCAGTCGAGGCGGTCGCGCGGCAGGTAGGTGCGGCCCGGATCGCCGATCAGGACCGTCACGCCGCGCGCCTGCAGGCCGACGAGCCAAGCGGTCACGGCTCCGGCCAGGTCGCGCTCGTAGAACACGTCCGCGGCCAGGACGAGGTCGACCCGGGGCACGGTGCCGAGGAGATCGTCGGAGACCGGGGCGACGCGGTCGCCGACCCCGTTGGCCGCGGCGTTCAGGCGGATCGCCGCCATGGCGAAGGGGTCGAGGTCGCTGGCGAGGACGTGGTGCGCGCCGGCGCGGGCGGCCGCGATCGCCACCAAGCCGGACCCCGAGGCGAAATCCAGAACGCGTGCGCCCTCCGCGACGCCCGGATTGTCGAGGACGTAGCGGGCGAGCGCCTGGCCGCCCGCCCAGGCGAAGGCCCAGAACGGCGGCGGCAGCCCGATCTCCTGCAATTCCTCCTCGGTCCGCTGCCAGAGCTCCGTCGCCTCGTCGGCGACGTGGAGGCGGATCTCGGGCGCGTGAGGGACCGGCCGCAGGCGGGTGTTGGCGCGGATGAAGCCGGCGGGATCGTCCGGTGCGCGCACGATCAGGCCTCCAGCAGGTCGCGCCACACGGCGCGCACGCGGTCGGTCACCGCATCCTCGGTGAAGCCTCCGGTCTCGATCCGGGCCCGCGCGGCGGCGCCGAGGGCGGCGACGAGACCGGCATCGCCGCACAGGCGCGCGAGGGCGGTCGCCAGGGCCGGCGCGTCCTCCGGGGGAACCAGCAGCCCCTCGACGCCGTCGCGCACGAGGCTGCGGCAGCCCGGGACGTCGGACGCGACCAGCGCCCGGCCGCAGGCGGCCGCCTCGAGCAGCGTCCGCGGCAGACCCTCGCCGCCGCGGGAGGGCAGGCAGGCGACGTGGTGCCCGGCCCAGACCCCCGCCACGTCGGTCGTCGCCCCGTGCCAGGCGACGCCGTCGCGACTCCAGCCGCGCAGGGTCGTCTCGTCGATCGCCCGTCGGTTCGACGGGTCCGGCGCGCCGTACAGGGACAGCTCGACCGGCGCCCCCTGGGCCCGGGCGAGGCGGACGGCCTCGACGGCGACGTCGATCCCTTTCGACCAGAGCATGCGGGCGACCACCGCCACGCGGAGCGGCGGCATCGGCGGTAGCGGCCGCGGGACGAACACCGCGGGATCCACCCCGGCCCCGCCCACCACGGTCACCGCCCGGTCGAGCGGGTCGAGTCCCAGGGCCAGGGCGTCGTCCGGGTTCTCGAACAGGAAGCGCGTCCGGGACGAGGCCAGCGGGCCCCGGATCAGTACCCGCAGGGCGAGGCGCGCCGCGCGCCCGAGCCGGTCGCTCCGGGCGCCGACGAGGCCGAGGCCGGTCAGCGCGAAGACGCGGGACGGGATGCCCGCCATGGCGGCGGCCGTGCCGCCGACCAGGATGCCGCGAAGGGCGATGCAGTGGACGATGTCGGCCTTGAGGGCCTTGAGGATCGCCGCGAGCTGCCCGGCCGCGTAGCCCGCGGCCATGGGGTTCAGGCTCGCCCGCTCGGCCTCCAGGGGAACGACCTGCACGCCGGTCGCCTCGATGGCGGCCCGGTGCGCCCGGACCCGCGTGACCACCGCGACCGAGAGACCCATGCCGATGGCGGCGCGGGCCATCGGCAGGAAATGCGAGGCGAAGAACCAGTCCTCGGTCACCACGAAGACCAGGCGGCGCATCGGAACGGGCAGATTCCCGGGGGCGTCATCGGACTGCATCCGGTCCCTCTAGCACGGCGCCGCGGGTCGTCCTGCGGCGGATGTGCAGACCCGGAACGGCTCTCCCGCACCGGCGGTTGTCCAAGGCCTTCCCGCCGGGCGAAGCAGCCGGGCGGCGTCGATGGGAGGGGCTGTTCATGGCGGACGTCGAGACGGCGGAGAGTGGCGGAGATCTCCGCGCGGCGGCCGAGGAGGCCGGGCTCGTCTACGTCGATGACGGCCGGCCCGGATTGACCCGCCGCCGCAGCGGCACCGGCTTCCGCTACCTCGACGCGAAGGGTGCGCCGGTGCGCGACAAGGCGTTGCTCGCCCGCATCCGCAGCCTCGCGATCCCGCCGGCCTACACGGATGTCTGGATCTGTCCCCGCCGCAACGGGCACATCCAGGCGACGGGCCGCGACGCCAAGGGACGCAAGCAGTACCGCTACCATCCCGATTTCCGGCAGGCGCGCGAGGCCGACAAGTTCTCGCGGATCATGGCTTTCGCGGACGCGCTGCCCGGGATCCGCCGACGCGTCGACGCCGACATGAAGCGGCCGGGCCTCCCCCGCGACAAGGTGCTGGCCACCGTGGTCTACCTGTTGGAGACCACGCTGATCCGCGTCGGCAACGACGATTACGCGCGGACCAACAAGAGCTACGGCCTGACGACCCTGCGCGATCCCCATGTCCGGGTCGAGGGATCGGCCCTGTCGTTCCGGTTCAAGGGCAAGAGCGGCAAGACCTGGGACGTGTCGCTGAAGGACCGGCGCGTCGCCCGGATCGTCAAGGCCTGCCAGGATCTGCCGGGTCAGGAGCTGTTCCAGTATATCGACCCGGACGGCACGCAGCGCGACGTTACCTCCTCCGACGTGAACGCGTACCTGCGCGAGATCACCGGCGAGGATTTCACCGCCAAGGATTTCAGGACCTGGGCCGGCACCGTGCTGGCGGCGCTGGCGCTGCGGGAGTTCGAGAGCTTCGACAGCGAGGCGGGGGCCAAGCGCAACATCCGCGCGGCCATCGAGAACGTCGCGGGTCGTCTCGGCAACACGCCGACGATCTGCCGCAAGTGCTACATCCACCCGCAGATCCTCGACTGCTACCTGGAGGGCGGCCTGCTCCTGCAGGTGAAGGACGCGGTCGAATCGGAGCTGAGCGAGGACCTCGCGCGTCTCCGGCCCGAGGAGGCGGCGGTGCTCGGGCTGCTTCAGGCGCGCCTCGCCACCGTCGAGGACGACGTCAAGGCCGGGGGGCGGGTCAAGCCGGCGGGCACGCGCGGCCGCGGGGCGAAGACGCCGCGGAGCAAGATGCCCGCGCCGGCAGCGTCCGGTCCCAGGGCGCCCGAGCGGTCCGAGAGCGGGACGGCGGCCAAGCGCGCGTCCGGCGCGGCCCGGAAGGCGGCCGCGGCCGCTTAGGGGGCGGTCCCGGGTTAGGACCGCCCGGACCCCCTGTCAGTGCCGGGACTGGTTGTCGTTGCCCGGTGAGCGACTGTCGGTGCCGCGCCGGGCCTGATCGCCGGTGTCGACCACGGGGGCGAGGCCGAGCTGACGGGCCAGCGAGACCAGATCCTTCAGCCGGCCGGTCTGGGTCTTGCGCCGCAGGTTGAGCCGGTGGGTCTCCACCGTGCGCACGCTGAGGGCCAGACGCCGCGCGACCTCCTTGTTGCTGAACCCGGAACTGAGGAAGCGCAGGACCTCCGCCTCGCGGGGCGTGAGCCCGAGGCTCTCGCCCGCGTCCGGCGCCATCGTCACCGGCTGCTCCGGCGGGACCAGGCAGTCCGAGCCCTCCGCCAGGGCGAGCAGCGCCGCGCCGAGTTCGCGCGGCGACTTGGACCGCGCCACGAAGGCGTCGGCGCCCGCGGCCAGCAGGGCGCGGAGATCGTCCGCCGTGAGGGCGCCGAAGGCGACCAGCGTGCGGAGCTTCGGCTGCCGCTCCTTCAGGGCGACGATGCGGGCGATCCCGTCGGCGAGCCGGATCTCGTCGAGGAAGACCAGGGCGACGCTGCTGCCGGCGTCGGCACGGTCCAGGTCGGCCTCGCCGATGGTGTGGAATTCGGGCATGTGCTCGAGGGTGGCGCGAACCGTCGCGCTCAGGTCCTCCGGCTCATCCAGGATCAGGACGCCAACGGCCGTACTCATGACCTCGCACCTCGCTCTCCCGGCTTGATACAGGCGGCCGGGATCGAAGGCGAAGTTCCAAGATCCGTTCCAGCAACGACTCGCGAATATTAAGCTTTATATTGGCAGAATCGCTGCCGAGAAACGGATACTCGGCGAATCAATGCGCCGATCTGGGACGCCGGCGGGACATCGCTCGACGCACTGTGCCAATCTGGGGCAGCGGTCCGTGTCAGCCCGTGACGGCGCGCGCGGCCTCGCCCTGGTCCGGGACGACCCGGTTCCGGCCGCCGCCCTTGGCCGCGTAGAGCGCGACATCCGCCCGCTTGACCAGGGCCTCGACGCTGTCGCCGTCCCGCCAGGTGCTGACGCCGAAGCTGCAGCTCAGCCCGATCGGGCCCTTCGCCCCGCGGATCGGCAGGGCCTGGACGTCGCCCCGCAGGCGCTCGGCATGCGCCACCGCCTCCGCGAGGCCGCAGCCCGGCAGGATGATGGCGAATTCCTCGCCGCCGAGGCGTCCGGCGATCCCCGCCCGCGAGATCACCTCGGCCACGGCCCTGATCGCCACGTCGCCGACATCGTGCCCGTGCTCGTCGTTGATGCGCTTGAAATGATCGATGTCGAGGAGGATCGCCGAGACGGCGCCCGGGCCACGGCTCTGCCCCGCAGCGCTGCGCGCGCGGTTGAAGAAGGCGCGCCGGTTATAGGAGCCGGTCAGAGGATCCGTCTCGGCGAGGCGGATCAGCTCCTCCTGCATGGTGGTCAGGCGCTCGGCCGCGCGCAGGCGCGCGTTCAGCTCCTCGGCACTCGGCGGCTTCTCGATGAAATCGTCGGCGCCGCTGTCGAGGGCCTCGGCCAGGTTGCGGACGTTGCGGGCCGACGACATGGTGATGACGTGCAGCGGCCCGCGGGATTCCGCGAGCAGCCGGGCCGACCAGCAGAGTTCGAGCCCGCAGAGCGGCCGCACCTCCAGGCTGGTGATCAGCACGCGGACCGTGGGCGTCGCCGCCAGGAATTCCAGTGCTCGTTCCGAATCCGTGAACGGGTGCACCGCGTGGCCCCGAGGCTCGATCAGGGACGCGATGATCTGCAGCACGACGCGGCTCGAGTCGACGATGACGATCTGCATGGCCTGACCCGCAACTGACATCCGCCGTGTAAGCTGGAAGGCTTAATTCACTCCAACGGAGCAGATCCCGGCATGAGCGTGGCCATCACCACTCCGGACCGGCGCTACATCGTTGTCCGGGAACGGCTGTGGCGCCGCGCGAATCCCGAGCTGTCGGAATCCTGCCGGGCGGCGCTGGTGAAGCGCCTGATGGCGGCGCGGCGGGGCGTGAAAGAGGCCAAGCAGGCCGAGCGGTCGGGCGAGAAGGGCGCCGCGGAATCGCTCGCGGCCGCCAGGGCCGAGGTCGACGCGGCGAAGACCGCGCTCGGCGAGCGCGGGCCGGTCTGGTGGACGGACGGCGCCCCCGACCTCAACCGGCACCTCGTTCGCAACACGCCCTACGCGGCGTGGTTCGCGGCGCTCAGCGCCGGGGAACCTGAACCGCGATGATCCGGGCCCCCGCGCCCGGGTCGGCGCTGACCGGGCGCGCGCCGCGGCGCCCGTGGGGGGCGGCGCTGATCACCGTCAGGGTCGGCTGACCCGCAGGAGCGGCCGGGATGCCCGTCACCGTCGGAACACCGTAGGTGCCGTAGCTCCACGGGCTGGGCACGATCTGGGTCGGTCGCGGCACGCGGGTCAGCGGAGCGCCGATATAGGTCCCGTGCACGAACGCGTTGGCAAAACCCGGATCGCCGCCATAGCCGGGTGCGTAGGCGACCGGCGCGTAGGGATCGGCGCTCCGGAAGGTCTGCGCCGAAGCGGGCGCGGCCGCCGCGAGGGCGATCAGAGTCAGGATCATCCGGTTCGCCATGGGGCCGGCTCCGATGCGGGTCGGCGCGCGCGATCCGCGCCGGATGCGAGGCCAACAGACAGGACCACCCACCGTTCCGCGGCTCCAGTCGCGCAGAGTGCGTAACGGCGCCGTCACGCCCGGCCGATCGGCCTGCCGGCGCGGTCGGGTCACCGGCAGGTGGTGATACGCCGGACCACCCAGCCCTCGCCCTCGATCCACAGGCGGCGGCGGGCCCGGCTGCAGGTGACGTCGTCGTCGCGCTCCACCGACACGGGATGAACCTGCGGATTGGCCTCGGCGACCTTGGTCTCGGCCGGGGCATTGGCGGCCTGGGCCGCGAGCGGCAGGGCGAGCCAGGCGGCGCCGGCTGCGGCGGCAGCGATCATCGGGAGTTTCATGGGCGAAATGCGCTCTGCGGCCGTGCTTGGGGATCGGTCGAGGAATGCGCGGGCCGGCGGTTCGGTTGCATCGCGGTTGCATCGACGGCGGCGGGCCGTGCGCGCGCTCACATCCCCGGCCACGGCGCTTAGACTTCCCGGCTTTCGCGGGTAAGGAAGAACAAAACCGGACGCGCCGGTGCCCAGCCGTCCTGCGAGACCGTCCATCGCGGGCCGCGCGGCACGGTCCACGAAGCAGGGTTCATGAGCAAGCCGAAGCCTCCGACCAACACGCTCCTGACGCCGGAGAAGCGGGCCGAGGACGTGGATCAGACGATCCGCCCGCTGAGCCTGTCCGAGTTCATCGGTCAGCGGGCGGCGCGGGCGAACATGCAGGTGTTCATCGAGGCGGCGCGCAAGACCGGCCAGGCGCTCGACCACGTGCTGTTCGTCGGGCCGCCGGGTTTGGGCAAGACCACGCTGGCCCAGATCGTGGCGCGCGAGCTCGGCGTGAACTTCCGCTCGACCTCCGGACCGGTCATCGCCAAGGCCGGCGATCTGGCCGCGCAGCTCACCAACCTGGAGGAGCGCGACGTCCTGTTCATCGACGAGATCCACCGGCTCAACCCGGCGGTCGAGGAGATCCTCTACCCGGCCATGGAGGATTACCAGCTCGACCTGATCATCGGCGAGGGCCCGGCGGCGCGCTCGGTCAAGATCGAGCTGCCGAAGTTCACCCTGGTGGGCGCCACGACGCGCGCGGGCCTCTTGACGACGCCGCTGCGCGACCGGTTCGGGATCCCGATCCGGCTGGAGTTCTACGAGATCGACGAGCTGGAGCAGATCGTGGCCCGCGGCGCGCGGGTCCTGGGNTTCCGCTCGACCTCCGGACCGGTCATCGCCAAGGCCGGCGATCTGGCCGCGCAGCTCACCAACCTGGAGGAGCGCGACGTCCTGTTCATCGACGAGATCCACCGGCTCAACCCGGCGGTCGAGGAGATCCTCTACCCGGCCATGGAGGATTACCAGCTCGACCTGATCATCGGCGAGGGCCCGGCGGCGCGCTCGGTCAAGATCGAGCTGCCGAAGTTCACCCTGGTGGGCGCCACGACGCGCGCGGGCCTCTTGACGACGCCGCTGCGCGACCGGTTCGGGATCCCGATCCGGCTGGAGTTCTACGAGATCGACGAGCTGGAGCAGATCGTGGCGCGCGGGGCGCGGGTCCTGGGCTTAGGCATGTCGGCGGAGGGCGCCAACGAGATCGCCCGGCGGGCGCGGGGCACGCCGCGGATCGCGGGGCGGCTTCTGCGGCGGGTGCGGGACTTCGCGGTGGTGGCGGAGGCCGAGACGGTGACGCGGGCGATCGCCGACCGGGCGCTGCAGCTGCTCGACGTGGACGGGGCCGGGCTCGACGTGATGGACCGCAAGTACCTGAGCCTGATCGCGCGCTCGTTCGGGGGCGGGCCCGTGGGGATCGAGACGATCGGGGCGGCCTTGTCGGAGCCGCGGGACGCGATCGAGGACATCATCGAGCCCTACCTGATCCAGCGCGGCTTCGTGCAGCGCACCCCCCGCGGACGCGTCCTCACCCGACACGCTTACCGGCATATGGGCTTCGCCGAGCCGGCGCGGGATCCCAACGGCCAATTCGGTTTCTTCAGCGAGGGCGAGGCGTAAAGCGGGCGGCTCCGGCATCCATGCGCTGGTGTGGGGACAGGTTTTCGCTTCCCACATGAAGTGAGGGCCCGGTTTTCCGTAATGCGTCCGATCCGGTTGTGCGACGCGACACTGGCAAGCTCCTCAGTAAGTTGATCTTTTGCGCGCTCACGCGGCAATATTGCCAAGCTTATCCTGGAGTAGCAGCGGCGATCCGCTCGCGAAAACGTGGGCGCTCGGACGGAACAGGCCCAGATCGCGTCAGTTGTGGAGGCGACCGCACCCAGTTCGCTGAGTGCCGGCAAGGCTGCCGCGGCCGAGGCCCTGTCTCTGCGATCGCGGCGGATCTTCGCGATCTCAAGAACAACGTCAGGGATAAACTTCTGTCATGAAGAAGCTTACGCTCGCCGTGCTCGGCCTGTCCGTCGCCGCCATCTCTGCGCCCGCCTTCGCGCAGGACGCCCTTCCGATCCGCGTGCAGCCCTTCGCCAACCAGGACGGCGTCGGCGCCGCCGCGACCGAGACGCCCGCTTTCCGGGCCGAGGCGCTGCGTTCGGACGCCGCCAGCATCGAGGCGAGCCGCATCGCCCTTCAGCGGTCGCGGAACCCGCACGTCCGCAACTATGCCAACCGGGTCCTCGTCGAGCGCAGGGCGACCACGGACGCGCTCCTGCCGCCGAACACTTCGCTGTCGCGCAACGGCTCGGTGGTCTCCGACAACCAGGGTATCCGCACCGACCTGAGCAACCCGGTCGGGCTCGTGCTGGCGCCGGTGACGGTGGCCGCCAATATCGGCACCGGCATCGTCGGCGGCGCCCTCGGCGCGGTGGGCCTCGTCGACAACAGCCCGGCCGAGCCGGGCCGTCGCGTGGCCCTCGGAGAGCGCGGTCAGGCGCGGCTGGCGCAGCTCCAGGCGGCTCCGAACGGCCGGGCCTTCGACCGGACCTACATCGATCAACAGGCCCGGTCGGACGCCCGCACCCTGGCGCTCTACGATGCCTACGCCAGGCAGGGCGACAATGCCCAGGGCCGCAAGTTCGCCACCGAGGCCCTGCCCTACATCGCCGACGAGCACGCGCACTCGGCGACCATCGCGGCCCGCATCGGCGGCTGAACGACGCGCACGGCGTGAAATGCACGAGGGCCGCCCCGGGGCGGCCCTCGTCGTGTTGCGCCGTCGCGCCGCCCGTCGCTAAAGGGGCGCATGAGCGCGATCGAGCCCGACACCGACGGATCCGCCGGGGAGAGCACCCCGCCGCACAGGCTGGGCGTGCGCGTATACTACGAGGACACCGATTTTTCGGGCTTCGTCTACCACGCCAGCTATCTCCGCTTCCTCGAGCGCGGCCGCACCGAACTGCTCCGGGACCTCGCCGGCGACCAGTCGGATCTGCACCGCGACGCCTGCGGCCTCGTCTTCGTGGTGCGGCGCATGAGCCTCGATTTCATCCGCCCCGCCCGGATGGACGATCTGCTGACGATCGTCACCCGCACGCGCGCGCTGCGCGGTGCGTCGATGCAGCTCGCACAGGAGGTTCGGCGCGGCGACGACGTGTTGGTCTCGGCGGAGGTCACGGTCGCCTGCGTGCGCGACGGCCGCGCCGTCCGCCTGCCGGACGCGCTCCGGCGGCGGCTCGCGCCGGGCGATCCCGGCTAGACAGACACCTCAGCCGGCCCGCGACGGGTCGGCCTCGCTGAGCACCCGGGCGAAAGCGTTCACGATGGTCAGCGCGTCGTACTCGACCGAGACCAGCTGGTAGCCCATCCCGACCATCTCGCGCGCCCGGCCCGGCGACGGCGCGAAGGCGCAGGGGATTTTTCCCGCCGCCCGCGTCTTGCGGGCGATCTCGCCGAGGGCCGCCGTGACCGCCGATCCCAGCGGATCGATGGCCGCCCCCCTCGACAGCGCGATCGACAGGTCTGCCGGGCCGACCAGGATGCCGTCGATGCCCGGGACGGCGAGGATCGCCTCCAGGTCGGCGATCCCCGCCTCGGTCTCGCACATGGCGATCGTGAGCGCCCGGTCATTGGCGCCCGCGAGATAGTCCGCACCGTTCCGGAGACCGGAGAGCCACATGGCCCGGTCCGGTCCCCAGCTTCGCTGACCGACCGGCGGGAACTTCGCCGCGGCGGCCAGGGCCTCGGCATCCGCGACGGTGTTGATCATCGGCGCCACGACCCCGGCGGCGCCCGCGTCGAGCATCCGCGAGACCATGGCGAAGTCGCCCACCGGCACGCGCACCAGGCTCGATTTGCCGGCCAGGGCCACCTCGGTGATCGCCGCACAAGACGATTTGTAGTCGTAGGTGCCGTGCTGCTGATCCAGCAGGACGGCGTCGAACCCCGCGCGCGCCAGGAAGCCGGCCACCATCGGGTCGGCGATCATGGACCAGCCCAGGAACCGGGCCGGGCCGGTGGGCAGCAGATCGGGCAGGCTGGGAACGGGGAGGGTCATGCGCGTCCTGCGTCTCTCAGGGCTCTCGACTCGGCGCCGCGGGCCACGACCATACGGGAGGCACTTTCGGCAGGTCCAGCCCGGACGGCCCGACGGTCCACGCCGCACGCCTCAGGATCGCCCGGATCGAAACCGATCCTTAACCCTGCCGCGCCCTTAACGGAGGCGATGCCACGGCGGGGCGCGGGGCCGCCAACGGCCCTTACTTTCGACAGATTCGCGGGCGACAGCGTTGATATCGCTCACGGATCCGGCGGACGCGGGCCTCGCCCGGCGCATCGCGATCCGGAGCAGGAGACCTCGACGGATGAACCCAGCCGACGCGATGCAGGCCGCGCCTGTCGCCGACATGACGCTGCTCGGCCTGTTCCTGCAGGCCCACTTCGTCGTGAAGATCGTGATGATCGGGCTGCTCAGCGCCTCGATCTGGTGCTGGTCGATCATCGTCGACAAGACGCTGCTGTTCCGCCGGACCAAGGCCGAGATGGACGCGTTCGAGGACGCGTTCTGGTCCGGCCGCTCCCTGGAGGAGCTCTTCCGCTCGTTCAACGACCGGCCGGCGACGGGCCTCGCCGCCGTCTTCGTCGCCGCCATGCGCGAGTGGAAGCGCTCGTTCGAGGGCTCCGGCCGGCAGATTCAGTCACTGTCGCAGCGCATCGAGAAGCAGCTCGACGTCACCATCCACCGCGAGGTCGAGCGGCTGGAGTCGCGCCTGCTGTTCCTCGCCTCGATCGGCTCGGCCGGCCCGTATATCGGCCTGTTCGGCACGGTCTGGGGCATCATGACCGCCTTCACGTCGATCGCGGCCTCGAAGAACACCTCGCTCGCCGTCGTCGCCCCCGGCATCGCCGAGGCTCTGTTCGCCACCGCGATCGGTCTGTTCGCCGCGATCCCGGCGGTTCTCGCCTACAACAAGCTCCAGGCCGAGGTTTCCAAGGCGCAGTCGCGGCTGGAGAGCTTCGCCGACGAGTTCTCCGCCATCCTCTCCCGCCAGATCGACGAGCGCCTGCCGCTCGCCGCCTGAACCGGCTGATCCAGAGGAGACCGATCCATGGGCATGGCAGCGGGCGCATCGCAGGGCGGCAAGCGCCGCCGGCGCCGGGGCCGCCGCGGCGGACCCATCAACGAGATCAACATGACGCCGTTCATCGACGTCGTGCTCGTGCTCCTGATCATCTTCATGGTCGCGGCGCCGATGATGACCGTGGGCGTGCCCCTCGACCTGCCGCAATCCAAGGCCTCGCCGCTCAATTCCGACGTGAAGCCGATCACCTTGTCGATCCGCCAGACCGGCCAGGTCTTTCTCGGCGAGGATGAGCTCACCGACGACTCGATCGTGCCGAAGCTCATGGAGACCGCCAAGACCGGAACCGAGGAGCGCGTCTTCGTGCGCGGCGACAAGCGGGTCGATTACGGCCGCGTGGCGCAGGTGATGGCGATCGTGACCGGCGGCGGCTTCAAGAAGGTCGCCCTCGTCACCGAGCCTGAGCATCAGTAGGGCCGTCCCGTGGAGTTCCGCTTCGACCGCAAGGAACCGGGTGTCTGGATCTCCGCCGGCACCCACGTCGCGCTCCTCGCGCTGGCGCTGGTCAGCGTCGCGGCCCCGGCCCTGCCGGAGGCCCAGGAGGGCGTGCCCGTCGAGGTGATCACCGAGAACCAGTTCTCCGAGATCACCAAGGGCGAGCGTCAGGCCGACAAGCCGATGCCGAACGCCACGTCGCGGGCCGACCGCAAGGCGGAGAAGTTCGAGGACCGCGAGCCGGAGAACTCCAAGACCGACGCGCCCACCGCGCCGACGCGCACGGCCGAGATGAAGCTCGCCAACGCGGAGGAGATGCCGCTCCGCGCCGAGCCGGACCCGCAGGAGACGGCGCAGGCCGCCAAGGCGGCCCAGGAGAAGCGCGACGCCGAGAAGGCGGCAGAGAAGGCGGCGGAGAAGGCCGCCGAGAAGGCCGCCAAGGCCGCGGCCGAGAAAGCTGCGGCCGCCAAGGCTGAAGCCAAGGCCAAGTCCGAGGCCGCCGCCGCCAAGGCGGAGGCCGAGAAGCGCGAGCAGCTCGAGAAGCTGATCGAGAAGCAGGAGGCCGAGGCCGAGGCCGCCGCCCAGAAGGCGGCCGCCGCGAAGAAGGCCGAGGCTGCCAAGGAAGCGGCCAAGAAGGCCGCCGACGCCAAGGCCAAGGCCGAGGCGGAAGCCGAGCGGCAGAAGGAGATCGCCGAGGCGAAGGCCGAGGCCGAGCGCGAGAAGGCGGAGGCTGCCGCGAAGGCGAAGGCGGAGGCTGCCAAGGCCGAAGCCGCCGCCAAGGCGGAGGCCGCCGCGAAGGCCAAAGCCAAGGCCATGGCGGACGCGAAGGCCAAGGCCGACGCCGAGGCCAAGGCGCGCAAGCAGGCCGAGCTCGCCGACAAGTTCAACGCCGGCGACATCCGCTCGATGCTCGCCTCGAAGGCGCCGTCGCAGTCGACCGGCGCCACCGGCCACGCGGTGCAGAAGGTGGCGGCCCTCGGCGCCGCGACCGGCAACGCGCAGCGCCTGTCGCCGTCGCTGCGCGACGCCCTGGTCGGCCTGCTCCAGCAGCAGATCGAGCGCTGCTACTCGGCGCCGCCCGGCGCGGCCCAGGGCGTCGTCCTGCCGGTGCTCGACATCCGCCTGAACCCGAACGGCTCGCTCAGCACCGAGCCGCGGATCATGCGCGGCGGGGCGAGCGCGGTCGACCAATCGATCGCGCAGGCCGCGCTCCGGGCGGTCCGCCGCTGCGCGCCGTACAACATCCCGGCCACCTACGCGCCGTACTACAACGACTGGAAGGCCATCAACGCGGAGTTCGAGTTCACGGCGACTTGAGGGCTTCCAGCCCTTCTTCCGCCCTGATCCGGCCGCCTCGTCAGATCGTCACTCGGATCCGACCCACCATGCTGCACCTCCCCTCCGTCGGGCGCCTCCCGACGTCCTTCGCCGCGCGCCTGATCGCGGTCTTCACCCTGCTGACGGCCGTCCTGGCCGGGCCCGCCCAGGCGCAGCTGCAGCTGCGCATCGGCGGCGGCAACTTTCAGCCGATGCCCATCGCCATCGCGGATTTCGGCGGCGACCCGAGCCTCGCCGGCCTCGTCTCCGGCGTGGTCACCAACGACCTGCGCCGCTCCGGCTACTTCACGCCGCTCGATCACGCCCGCTTCCCCGAGCAGCCGAACTTCGACGCCGCCCCGAATTTCGAGAAGTGGCGCGCGACCGGCGTCCAGGGCCTCGTCACCGGCCGCGTCGTGCGCGAGGGCGGCCGGGTGAAGGTCGAGTTCCGGCTCTGGGACGTGACCAACGGCCAGCAGATGACCGGCCAGCAATACGGTACCGATGCCGCCAACGTCCGGCGCACCGGCCACCTGATCTCCGACGGGGTCTACACCAAGATCACCGGCCTCGGGCCCTGGTTCGACAGCCGCATCGCCTTCGTGGACGAGACCGGCCCCAAGGAGAACCGCCGCAAGCGCCTGATGGTCATGGACCAGGACGGCGCCAACGTCCGGGCGATCACCACCGGCGAGATGTCGATCGTGGCGCCGCGCTACTCGCCGGCCACGCAGGACATCGCCTTCATGGCCCAGGCCACCGGCCACCAGCCGCGGGTGCAGATGATCAACCTGGAGACCGGCTCCCGCCAGGCGCTCGGCAACGTCGACTCGATGAGCGCGAGCCCGCGCTTCTCGCCGGACGGCCGCAAGATCGTGATGAGCGTCCAGCAGGGCGGCAACGCCGACATCGTGACGATGGACCTCGCCTCGAAGGCCCAGCGCTCGATCACCAACGGCATGGCGATCGACACCTCGCCGACCTACTCGCCCGACGGATCGCAGATCGCCTTCGAATCCGACCGCGGCGGCTCCCAGCAGGTCTACGTGATGGGCGCGGACGGCTCGAACCCGCACCGGATCACCTTCGGCCCCGGCTCGGCCTCGCAGCCGGCCTTCTCGCCCCGCGGTGACCTGATCGCCTACACCCGCCAGCGCAACGGCGGCTTCGCCATCTGCGTCTCGAAGCCCGACGGCTCGGGCGAGCGCGTGCTCACCGAGGGCTTCCACAACGAGGGCCCGACCTTCGCGCCGAACGGCCAGTACGTGCTGTTCTTCCGCGATCCGGGCGGCCAGGGCGGCGGCAAGCTGTTCATGGTCGACATCACCGGCAAGGTGGAGCAGCCGGTCCCGACGCCCGCCTACGCGTCCGACCCGACCTGGTCGCCGCTGCTGTCGGGCCGCTGAGCCCGTCGCGGAGCCCGGCTCACGAGGCGGGCTCCGGGGCCGTTCCCGATCGTGGTGCAACGGTTCAAAAAGGACGACGGCTCCGGTCGAGACAGCCGCGCCATGCCCGCTCGTCCATGCCCCCTCTCCCGTGCGGGAGAGCGGACCCGCGCTCCGTCCGGCGCCGGCTCGCGGAGCTACGATCGCCACCGCGGTCGTCCGGGACGCGTCACGTCCGGAGCCGCGCGACGGCGCGCTAGCCCCGCACCATCAGCCGGTCGCGGGCCTTCAAGGCCGGGAACAGCCGGCCCCAGAGCAGCGCGACCCCGACCGTCGCGACGCCGCCGGCCACCACCGCCGGGACCGCGCCGATCGCGGCGGCGAGCAGCCCCGATTCGAACTCGCCGAGCTCGTTCGAGGCGCCGATGAACACCGTATTCACCGCTGAGACGCGGCCGCGCATCGCGTCCGGCGTCTCGCCCTGCACGAAGGTCTGGCGCACGTAGACCGAGATCATGTCGGCAGCGCCCGTGACGAACAGGCAGGCCATCGAGAGCGGCAGCGACGTCGAGAGCCCGAAGGCGACCGTGGCGGCCCCGAACACCGCGGCGGCGCGGAGCATGCGCACGCCCGCGTGGCGCCGGAGGGGGTAGTTCGCCAGCAGCACCGCCATGGCGACCGCCCCGAAGGCCGGCATGCTCCGGAGCGCGCCGAGGCCGAGGGGACCGACGTGCAGCACCTCCCCGGCGTAGATCGGCAGGAGCGCCGTGGCGCCTCCGAGCAGCACGGTGAACAGGTCGAGGCTGATCGCCCCGAGCACCACCGGCTGCGAGCGGATGTAGTCGATGCCGGCCGAGAGTGCCGCCCAGGTGATCGGTGGCCGCTCGCTCGTCGCCGCCGGCCGGAAGCGGATCAGCAGCGTCAGGAAACTGGCCAGGGCGAAGCTGCCCCCTGCCACGCCGAACACCACGGCGGGGCCGAGGGCGTAGAGGAAGCCGCCGAGCGCCGGACCCATCACGGAGGCGCTCTGCCAGAGGGAGGCGTTCCACGCGATCGCCGAGCTGAATTGCGGTCCGGGCACCAGGGTCGGCAGCAGCGCCTGCAGGGCCGGATTGGCGAAGGCCCGGGCCGTGCCGACGACGATGACGAGCGCGTAGATCGGCCAGACCGAGTGCACGCCCGTGAGGGCGCAGGTGAGGAGACCGAGGCTCGCCGCGCTCTGGAGGGCGAAGGCGGCGGCGCCGACGAGGCGCCGGTCGTAGGCGTCCGCGACGTGGCCGGTGATCAGCGCGCACAGCACCGCCGGCAGGAAGCCCGCGAGGCCCACGAGGCCCAGCGCCAGGGCGGAATGGGTCAGGTCGTAGACGTACCAGCCGATCGCCACCGCCTGCATCTGGTAGGCGAGGCCGGTGAGGAACCGGGCCGAGCCGAACAGGCGGAAATCGCCGATGCCGAAGACGGCCCAGCCGGAACGATCATGCGCGGACATGCACCCTGCTGCGCGGGACCGGCCGAAGAATCAAGCGCTACGGCGACGTTCGCCGGTCGGGTGTCGCGGGTTCCGGCCGGCTCGACTGCAGCGTCAGCGTGGGCTTGCGCGGGGGAGGTGGCGGCGGAGGCGGCGACAGGACGGGCGGCTTGGGTTCGAGCGGCGGCGCGTGCCGGGCCTCGCCCGCGAGGTCGGTCGGAAACGTGCAGGTGACGCGGGTGCCGCTGCCCGGCGCCGTCTCCAGCAGGACCCGGCCCCCGTGCAGCTCGACGAAGGAGCGCACGATCGACAGGCCGAGGCCGACGCCCCGGTGGCGGGTGCCGAGGGTGTGGCTCTCGAAGCGGTTGAACACCGAATCGGCGATCTCGGGCGGCATGCCGCGGCCGTGGTCCCGCACGCTCAGGAGCAGCTCCTGCGCGGTCCGGCGGGCGTGGACCTCCACGCGCTGGCCGGCATCCGAGAAGCCGACGGCGTTCGAGAGCAGGTTGAACAGGATCTGGCGCACCCGCTTCCCGTCGGCGTGGACGCTGCCGATATCCTCGGGCACGTCGAGGGCGAGGGTGATGTGCGATTCCGCGAGCCGGTCCTCGATGCCGCGGACGGCGGCCTCGACGGTGGCCTGGACGTCGACCTCCTCGCGCTGGAGTTCCAGCGAGCCGGCATCGATCGAGGCGAGGTCGAGGATGTCGTTGATGATGACGAGCAGCGCCGCCGAGGAGCGCATGATGTGGTCGGCGTACTCGCGCTGCCGCTCGTTGAGCGCGCCGACGGTCTCGTCGCCGAGGAGCTGGGTGAAGCCGATGATGTTGGTGAGCGGCGAGCGCAGCTCGTAGGAGACGTGGTGCACGAAGGTGTCGCGCAGCTGCGCGGCCTTCTCCAGGGCGTCGTTCTTCTCGGTGAGCGCCCGCTCGACGTTCACGCTCGCCGTGACGTCGATCAGGGTGAGGAGCGTCGCGCCCTCCGGGAGCGGCTGCGCGGCGCAGTCGAGGACCGTGCCGTCCACCACCTCCAGGCGGCACGTCCGGGCGGTGCGCGATTCCAGGCCGACCACCGCGTCCCGGATGTCGAGCCACGGCTCCTCGGCTGGGGCCAGCGCGCGGCAGGCGGCGATGATCGCGTCCACGTGCGGGCGCTCCTCGACCATCTCCGGGTCGAGCCGCCACACGGTGAAGAAGGCGCGGTTGGCGAGGGACAGGCGCCCGTCCGCGCCGAACACGGCCACCGGCTCGGCCAGCGTGTCCAGGGTCTCGGCCTGCAGGCGCCGCAGAGCGTTGTAGCGCGACTCGGCGTTCAGGCGGTCGGAGACGTCGTCGAAGAGGTAAGTGAGGCCGCCCTGCGGGTTCGGATCCGCGACGACGCGCAGCGTCCGGCCGTCGGGCAGGTACCACCAGGTCTGGTTCGCCTCCGCGGCCCGATAGGCGGACAGGACGCCCTGCTTCCAGCCGCGGAAATCCGCGTGCTCCTCGAGCTTCCGCTCCGATCGCAGGTGGTCCAGGATCTCGCCGTCGGACGGGCGGCTGTCGAGGAAGGCCTGGTCGAGGTCCCAGAGCTGCCGGTAGGCGGCGTTGTGGAAGATCAGCCGCTGCGAGACGTCGAACATCGCGACGGCGGTCGGCAGCTGGTCCAGGGTCCGGACATTGGCGTTCATCTGCCGCTGCAGGTCGGCGCGCACGCTCTCGAGTTCCGACACGTCGATGGCGATGCCGACGCGGCCGGTCTCCAGCCCGGTCTCGAACACGTCGAGCATCCGCCGGTTGCCGGCCACGATGGCCGAGAGGCGCGGGACGCTCCGGGTCAGGCCGGCGAACCGGGCCGCCTCCTCGCGGGCGATCGTCTCCCGGGCCGGCCGGTCGAACAGCTCCAGGCCGGCACCGAGGGCGGCCTCGCGGCTCTCCGCCTCGACCGCCGCCACGTAGGCGGCGTTGACCCAGCTCAGCCCGCCGTCGCGGTTGCGCCGCCAGACCGGCTGGGGGATCGCGTCGAGGAGCCCCGAGAGCGCCGCCAGCCCGCGGCGGGTCTCATCCAGGGTCGCGCGCAGGTCGGCGATCTCGCAGCGCTCCTGGCTGGTCTCGCGCAGGCGCAGGAGGGCGCGCCCCGCCACGGCCTGCCCGTGGGCCTCGATGTTGCGGCCGGTCTGGCTCCGCAGGCTCAGCGCGAAGCTGGTGCCGCGCGCCCGCAGGGTCTCCACGGCGGCCTCGACCGCGGTGGCATCGGCGGCGACGAGCCACGTCCCGAACGCCAGGACCCGGCGGGCATAGCCGGAGGTCGGCCGCTCGCCGTGGATCGCGAGGCTGATGTCGCCCTCGACCACCGGCTCGCTCCGCTGATCCCAGGTCACGATGATCTGCCGCTCGGCGTTCAGGAGCATCTCGGCCCGGTCATGGGCGCCGCGCAGGACGTCGAGGGTCGCGGCGAGCTCGCGCTCGCGGCGGGTCCACCGGCCGCGCTCGTAGAGGTGGAGGAGCGACAGGATCACCGCGAAGGCCACGAGCCCGCCGAAGATCGCCAGGGCGGCCACGCTGTGGATCTCCCGCGCGGGATGCGCGGCGGCGGCCTCCGGCAGCTCGGCGAAGGCCGCGCTCGCCGTCGTCAGGGCGAGTGCGCCCACGCCGATCCGAACGTGTGTCGCACGACCGACACGCATGGTTTGCCCCGCCCCGGTACCCGATGGCGGTTCGACCGGCGCGCGTCGCCGCGCGGCGCAGAACGCACCGTTCCCGCGGCGATTCTCCCGAACTGCCGCAGCCCCATCGATCTAAGATTCGCCCGCACTCTACAGTGCGGCGGAATCGCCCCGGAAGGGGAACGAAGCGTGGCTTTGGGCGAAGTCGGCATCATCAGCCGTTAACGACACACAGAAGACACAGTTCGAATTAGCCGACGGCGCTTGACAAACGAGAAAGGCCCGGCGCAGCGCGCCGGGCCTTCGGGTCCGTCGACCGAACCGCTCCGCCGGATCGCGGCTGCGCGGTGCCGGCTCCCTGACAGGAGGCCGACCGCGTCGCCCGCGACCCGGGCTCAGTAGCGGTAGTGCTCGGGCTTGAACGGGCCGTTCTCGGAGACGCCGATATAGGCGGCCTGGTCGGGGCGGAGCTTCGAGAGCTTCACGCCGATCTTCTCCAGGTGCAGGGCCGCGACCTTCTCGTCGAGGCTCTTCGGCAGGGTGTAGACCTGCTTCTGGTACTTGCCCGGGTTGGACCAGAGCTCGATCTGGGCCAGCGTCTGGTTCGTGAACGAGGCCGACATCACGAAGGACGGGTGACCGGTGGCGTTGCCGAGGTTCACCAAGCGTCCCTCCGACAGGAGGATGATGCGGTGGCCGTCCGCGAAGGTGATCTCGTCCACCTGCGGCTTGATGTTCGACCACTTGAGGTTCTTCAGGCCGGCGACCTGAATCTCGTTGTCGAAGTGGCCGATGTTGCAGACGATCGCCCGGTCCTTCATCGCCCGCATGTGGTCGATGGTGATGATGTCCTTGTTGCCCGTGGCGGTGACGAAGATGTCGGCGCGCGGGGCCGCATCCTCCATGGTCACGACCTCGTAGCCCTCCATGGCGGCCTGGAGCGCGCAGATCGGGTCGATCTCCGACACGAGCACGCGGCAGCCGGCGTTTCGCAGGGACGCGGCCGAACCCTTGCCCACGTCGCCGAAGCCCGCGACCATCGCGACCTTGCCGGCCATCATCACGTCGGTGCCGCGGCGGATGCCGTCGACCAGCGACTCCTTGCAGCCGTACAGGTTGTCGAACTTCGACTTGGTGACCGAGTCGTTCACGTTGATGGCCGGGAAGAGCAGCTTGCCCTCCTTGGCCAGCACGTAGAGGCGGTGGACGCCCGTGGTCGTCTCCTCGGAGACGCCCTTGATGCTGTCGGCGAGGCCCGCGAACCAGCCCTTCGGCTTCTCGGCGAGCTTGCGCTTGAGCAGCGCGAAGAAGACCTCCTCCTCCTCGCTGGCCGGCTTGTCGAGGAAGGCGGTGTCGCCGTTCTCGGCGCGCAGGCCCAGATGGACGAACATGGTCGCGTCGCCGCCGTCGTCGAGGATCATGTTCGGCATGCCGCCGTCGTGCCAGTCGAACAGGCGCGAGGTGTAGTCCCAGTACTCCTCCAGGGTCTCGCCCTTCACGGCGAAGACCGGGATGCCGGCGGCCGCGATGGCGGCGGCGGCGTGGTCCTGGGTCGAGTAGATGTTGCACGAGACCCAGCGGATGTCGGCGCCCAGCGCCTTGAGGGTCTCGATCAGGACGGCGGTCTGGATCGTCATGTGGAGCGACCCGGCGATCTTCGCGCCCTTCAGGGGCTGCGCCGCGCCGTACTCCTCACGGACCGCCATCAGGCCCGGCATCTCCGTCTCGGCGATCGAGATCTCCTTCCGGCCGTAATCGGCCAGCCCGATATCCTTGACGATGTAATCCTTGGCCATGAGTCGATGGCTCCGTGTTCGCGTTTCGGGTCGGGGCAACCCCTACCACCGCGCGTCCTACGAAGCAATCAAGACATAAAGATGTCTTTATGCGTTCTCGTTGGCGGGGCGGCCGCGCGAGCGCCCGCCCCGCTTCCGGCAAGGGCCGGTCCGCCGCTCAGCGGCTCGGCCGCGCCAGCCACCCGAGGCCGAATGCGACGGCCGCCACGAGGGCGAGGGTCGTGCCGCGGTTCTCGTCCGCGCGCGCCGCGAGCGTCCGTCCGTGGCGCACCGCGCGCTCGCGGTAATGCTGGCCGCGCTCGAGCGCCTCGTCCGCCAGGGCGTGCCCGCGCGCGCCGGCGTCGCGGAACCGGGTGCGGCCTTCCTCGAGGAGGTTCTCGCCGCCGTGGCGCAGGTCGCGGACCCTGTCCCGGGCCTCGCCGTAGGCGTACTGGGCGGCGCCGGCGGCCTGATCGTAGGCGCCGTCGAACTGGTCGCCGGCCCGGCCGCGGACCGCGCCCGTCGCCGTCTTGATCCGGCCGCGCAGATGGCGGACGCCGCCCTCGAGATGATCCCTGTTCATGCTGTCTCTCCAATCCGGCGGGCGCCCCAGGGGCGCCGCCTGCGTCGGGGCGGAACGGTGGCGGGAGCCGACGGTTCCAGGCGGTCCGGCGACGCGGCCTCAAGTTTTCGTGCTTCGTCCCGACCGGCACCGGAAGCAGGTCCGGAGCGGCGGGAGGTCCACGAGCGCTGTCGCGTTGATCGCGGGCGGAGGGGGAATGCACAGCGCCGGGCTCCGACCCGCTCATCTCTCGGCGCGATTCGGCCTGTTCTCGAGCGCCTCGCGGCGGAGACTTGCCGGGGCGCGGAGATGTCTCGGGCGCAGGCCTAGATCTCGATCTCGGTGCCGACCTCGACGACCTGCCGGGTCGGCACGCCGAAGAAGGCGCCGGTGCGCTCGGCATTGCGCTGCATGAAGGCGAACAGGTTCTCCCGCCAGGGCGCCATACCCCGCTCGTTCCGTCGCGGGATGATCGTCTCGTGCCCGACGAAGATCGTCATGTCGTCCAGGACGTGCGGCGGCAGGTGGCGCGATTCGACCGCGCAGGCCAACCCTTCCGGGATCGAGGCCTCCTCCATGAAGCCGTAGCGCAGGATCACCCGGTAGAAATCCGGCGCCAGGATCGTCACGTGGGCGCGCTGATCCCGCGGTACGGTCGGCGTCTCCTCGTAGAGCGCCGTGATGATCAGGATGCGCTCCATCAGGGCGTGGTTGCGCTCCACGAATCGCGAGAGATGCAGCGGGATGCCGTGCTCGGCCGCCGAGAGGAACGCGGCCGTGCCCGGGAGGCGCAGCAGGTCGCGATGCTGGAGGCCGGCGAGGAAGACGTCCTCCGGCAGGCGCAGGGCGGCCCGGGCCTCCTCGACCAGTTCGTTCCCCTTCTTCCAGGTCAGCATCATCGCGGCGACCGCGCCGGCGAGCACCAGGGGAAACCAGCCGCCCTCCAGGATCTTTACGCTGTTGGCGGCGAAGAACACGAGGTCGATGACGAGGAAGAAGCCATTGACCGCGACGATCAGGACCGGGTTGTAGCCCCACCGGAGCGCGATCAGCGCGGCGAGCAGCGTGGTGATGCCCATCAGCATCGACACCGCGATGCCGTAGGCGCCGGCCAGGGCGTCGGAGGAGCCGAACACCACCACGGCCGTCAGCGTCGCGGCGGCGAGAAGCCAGTTCACCGCCGGCACGTAGATCTGGCCGCGCTCCTCGTGCGCCGTCTGGACGATGCGCATGGCCGGCAGGAAGCCGAGCTGAACCGATTGCTGGGTCAGCGAGAACACGCCCGAGATGATCGCCTGCGAGGCGATGATGGTCGCCATCGTGGCCAGCGCGATGAGCGGCAGATGGCCCCAGTCGGGGCAGAGGCGGAAGAACGGGTTCTCCAGGGCGTCGGGCGCGGCGATCAGCAGGGCCCCCTGGCCGAAATAGTTGAGTACCAGCGCCGGCAGCACGAGGGCGAACCACGCGGCGCGGATCGGCAGGGCGCCGAAATGGCCGAGATCGGCGTACATCGCCTCGCCGCCGGTCACCGCCAGGAAGGCCGCGCCCAGCATCGCGAAGCTGACGTGCCAGCCGGCATGAAGCATGAAGTCCACGGCCCGGAACGGGTTGGCCGCCGCCAGGATCGCGGGCGTGGCGACGATGCCGGCGATCCCGAGCAGCCCCAGGACGACGAACCAGACGAGCATGACGGGTCCGAACACCCGGCCGATGGCGGCCACACCCTTGTGCTGGACGAGGAACAGCCCGACCAGGATCACCAGCGTGATCGGCACCACGTACGAGCCCAGACCCGGCGCGTCGACCTTCAGGCCCTCGATCGCCGACAGGACCGAGATCGCCGGCGTGATCGCGCCGTCGCCGTAGAGCAGCGCCGCCCCCACCAGCCCGACCACCAGCAGCAGCGCCTTCCACGTGCCCGGCCGGGCCTGACGGGCGCCGAGCAGCGCCAGCATGGCGACGATGCCGCCCTCGCCGCGATTGTCCGCGCGCAGGATCAGCACCGCGTATTTCAGCGACACGATCAGGATCAGCGACCACAGGATCAGCGAGACCGCGCCGGTGGCCGCCGCCGGCACCGCGGCGCCGCCGGCCGTCGCCGCCTTCACGGCCTCCTTGAACGCGTAGAGCGGGCTCGTGCCGATGTCGCCGTACACGACGCCCAGCGCGCCCAGGACGAGGGCCGGTCGGAGCCGGTCGCGCGCCGCTCCGGCATCGACCGGCCCGGGCTGGGATCGGGGACTCGCCGCCGGCGCAAGGGTCTGACTCACCGCAGGGCTCCCCAGGGCACTGCCCGGCCCGAACGATTCGGGCGCCGGGTGCGACGCCGCAGCGCTTAAGCTAGGGGCACCGGCCGCGCCGTCCAGCAACGGCGCGCCGGCGCTCAGATCAGCCCGGCCAGTTCCTCCGGGCAGGCATCGCCGCGGCGCAGGCAGAAGACGGGCGCGCCGGCGTGCCGGGCGATCGCGGCGGCGACGGTCGCGACGGGCGCCGGTGCGCCCGGGCTCTCGCTGACCGCCACGGCGCGCAGCTTCACGCCGTGGAAGCGCAGGGTCTCGCAGGCGGTGAGCGCGTGGCTGATCGCCCCGAGATAGCTCCCGGATACCAGCAGCGCCGGGAGGCCGAGGGCCCGGAGCCAGTCGAGCCCGGTGGCGGTCTCGGTGACCGGGCTCATGAGGCCGCCGACACCCTCGATGAGCAGCGTGCCCTCGGCGCGGGCGATCTCATCCCGGCACCAGCCGACGAGGTCGGCGAGGTCCAGCGACCGCCCCTCCAGCACGGCGGCCTGATCGGGCGAGAGCGGCGCCGCGAAACGCCAGGGGGAGCAGGCCTCCACGGCCTCCTCGTCCAGGGCCAGGCCCTGGGCGTCCAGCAGCCGGGCTGTGTCGCTCTCGATGAAGCCGGGATCGCTCAGCGGCGGGACACCGCTGGCGAGCGGCTTGACCGTCCGGACCGCCCGGCCCTGCGCCCGCAGGCGGCGGGTCAGGGCGGCGGTGACGTAGGTCTTGCCGATCTCTGTGCCGGCCCCGGCGATGAACAGCGCCCGCGCGGGCATCCCGGCCTCAGGCCTGCAGGCTGCCGTGGCAGTGCTTGTACTTCTTGCCCGATCCGCAGGGGCACGGCTCGTTGCGCCCGACGCGGCCCCAGGTGGTCGCGTCGTTCGGGTCGCGCTCCAGCACGGCGCCGTCCGCCGCGAGACCCTGCGCGGCGAAGCCGTAGGCCGGCCCCCCGCCGCCGTCGCTGCCCGAGCCGAGGCCGGCGTAGTCCATCTCGTTCTCGCCGGTGACCGGGTCGAGATGCTGGGCGAACATCGGCGGCAGCGCCGGACCGCCGGGCGGGTACTCCTCCTGCGGCTCCTGCATCATGATCTCGACCCGCGAGAGCTGCGCGGTCACCTGCTCGCGCAGGGCGGTCACGAGCCCGTTGAACAGGTCGAACGCCTCGGACTTGTACTCGTTCAGCGGGTCCCGCTGGGCGAAGCCGCGCCAGCCGATCACCTGCCGGAGGTGGTCCAGCGTCACGAGGTGCTCGCGCCAGAGGTGGTCGAGCGTCTGCAGGAGGACCTGCTTCTCGATATAGGCCGTCACTTCGGCGCCGTTCTTCTCGGTCCGCTCGGCGTAGGCGGTCTCGGCCGCCTTGAGCAGGCGCTCGCGCATCTCCTCGTCGGCGATGCCCTCCTCCTTGGCCCAGTCCTCGACCGGCACGTCGAGATTCAGGATCTCCTTCACCTGATCGCGCAGGCCGGTGACGTCCCACTGCTCGGCGTAGGCGTTCTCGGGAATGTGGCGCGCGACGAGATCGTCGATCACGCCCTCGCGCATCTCGTCCACGGTCTCCCGGACGCTGTCCTGGCCCATGAAGTCGCGGCGCTGCTCGAACACGACCTTGCGCTGGTCGTTCATGACGTTGTCGTACTTGAGCACGTTCTTGCGCATGTCGAAGTTGCGCGCCTCGACCTTCTGCTGCGCCTTCTCGATCGCCTTGTTGATCCAGGGGTGGATGATCGCCTCGCCCTGCTCCAGGCCGAGCTTCTGCAGCATCCCGTCCATGCGGTCGGAGCCGAAGATCCGCATCAGGTCGTCCTGAAGCGACAGGTAGAACTTCGAGCGGCCGGGATCGCCCTGGCGGCCGGAGCGACCGCGGAGCTGGTTGTCGATGCGCCGCGATTCGTGGCGCTCGGTGCCGATGATGTAGAGGCCGCCGGGCAGCGCCTTCTTGCGGCCCGCCTCCGGGTCGGCCGGCTCGCCGGAGGCCAGCACCTTGGCGCGGTTCTCGGCGATCTCCTGCTTGATCGCCGCGATCGCCGCGTCGCGCTCCGGCCCGTCCGCGAGGTGGCCGAGCTCCTTCTCGATTCGCATCTCGAGGTTGCCGCCGAGTTTGATGTCGGTGCCGCGGCCGGCCATGTTGGTGGCGATGGTGATCGCGCCCGGCACGCCCGCCTCGGCCACGATGTAGGCCTCCTGCTCGTGGAAGCGCGCGTTCAGCACGGCGAAGCGCTTGGTGACCCGGCCCTCGCGGGCGGCGGCGTAGACGTCGGTCAGCGCGTTCGGGTCGGAGTAGTCGAGCAGGCTGTAGCCGGCCTTCTTGAGCATCTCGGCGAGGTGCTCCGACTTCTCGATCGAGCCGGTACCGACCAGGATCGGCTGGTGGCGCGCGTGCGCCTTGTCGATCTCGGCGATGATGCCCTCGTACTTCTCGCCGACGGTGCGGTAGACCTCGTCGTCCTCGTCGACGCGCTCGACCTCCTTGTTGGTCGGGATGTCGACCACGTCGAGCTTGTAGATCTCGGCGAACTCGTCGGCCTCGGTGGAGGCGGTGCCGGTCATGCCGGCGAGCTTCTTGTACAGGCGGAAGTAGTTCTGGAAGGTGATCGAGGCGAGCGTCTGGTTCTCGGGCTGGATCGTGACCCGCTCCTTGGCCTCGAGCGCCTGGTGGAGCCCCTCCGAGTAGCGCCGGCCCTGCATCATGCGGCCGGTGAACTCGTCGATGATCACCACCTCGTCGTTCTTGACGATGTAGTCCTTGTCGCGGGTGAACAGCGTGTGGGCCCGCAGGGCCTGATTCACGTGGTGAACCAGCGTGACGTTGTGGGCGTCGTAGAGGTCACCCTCCTTCAGGAGGCCCGCCTCGCGCATCGCCTCCTCGATGAACTCGTTGCCCTCCTCCGTCAGCGACACGGTGCGCTGCTTCTCGTCGAGGTCGTAGAACTCCTTGCGCAGGCGCGGCATCAGCGCGTCGACCGACACGTAGAGTTCCGACCGGTCATCCACCGGGCCGGAGATGATCAGCGGCGTGCGCGCCTCGTCGATCAGGATCGAATCGACCTCGTCGACGATCGCGAAGTTGTGCCCCCGCTGCGCCAGCTGGGACATCTCGTACTTCATGTTGTCGCGCAGGTAGTCGAACCCGTACTCGTTGTTGGTGCCGTAGGTGATGTCGCAGGCGTAGGCGTCCTTGCGCTGCGCGTCGTCGAGCCCGTGGACGATGGTGCCGACGGACAGGCCCAGGAACCGGTAGACCTGGCCCATCCACTCGGCGTCGCGGGAGGCGAGGTAGTCGTTCACGGTGACGACGTGGACGCCCTTGCCCTCCAGGGCGTTGAGGTAGACCGGCAGCGTCGCCACCAGGGTCTTGCCCTCGCCGGTCTTCATCTCGGCGATCCCGCCCTCGTGGAGCACCATGCCGCCGATGAGCTGCACGTCGAAGTGGCGCTGTCCGAAGACGCGCTTGGCCGCCTCGCGCACCGTGGCGAAGGCCGGCACGAGGATGTCGTCGAGGCTCTTGCCGGCGGCGAGCTCGGCCTTCAGCATGTCGGTGCGGGCGCGCAGGGCCTCGTCCGAGAGGGCCTGGATCTCCGGTTCCAGCGCGTTGATCTGCGCGACGCGGGGGCGGTAGCCCTTGACGCGGCGGTCGTTGGAGGAGCCGAAAATCTTCTTGGCGATGGAGCCGAGCATCATAGACCTGCGGACGCGCGAGCCCGCCCACGGGTGAGCGTGGCGGGCCGGCCTGGGCGGAGTTGGCCGGGCTTATAGAGGTAAACATCGCCCGGCGCACCTGGAAGGGGCAGCCCTCAACGCGCGCCGGTACGGTCACGGTTCCGGCATCGGTGAAATGGCCGCGCTTGCCTTCTCGCCCGACGCGGGCCACCTGTGCCGCGGCGCGCCGCCCGGCCCATCCGGCGCGACGCCGAGACGTGAGCCGAGGACTTCGCCCGTATGCCGAACACCGCCCTTCTCCGGCGCGTCAGCGCGCTCGCCGTCATGATCGCGATGCCGGGTCTGGCGCTGGCCCAGGCACCCCAGAAGGCCCCGACGCCGGCCGCCAACACCCCGGCCGCCAACACCCCGGCCGCCGCCGCGAGCCCGGCCGCCGCGCCGAGCACGGATTCGGTCGTGGCGAGCGTGAACGGCAAGCCGATCACGCAGGGCGACCTCGCCATCGCGGCCGACGACCCGGCCCTGTCGCTGCCCGGCGTCGACGAGGCCCAGAAGAAGAACCTGCTGGTCGACTACATGGTCGACCTCCGCGTCGGCGCGCAGGCGGCCGAGGCCGCCAAGATCGGCGACACGCCGGAGTTCAAGCGCAAGCTCGCCTATTTCCGCGACAAGCTCCTGCTCGACGATTACCTGGAGCAGGAGGCCAAGCGCGCGGTGACGCCCGAGGCGGAGCACGCGATCTACGACCAGACCGTCAAGCTGATGAAGCCCGAGGAGGAGGTGCACGCCCGCCACATCCTCGTCGACAACGAGGCCGAGGCCAAGAAGATCGCCGCGCGCATCAAGGGCGGTGAGGATTTCGCCAAGGTCGCCGCCGAGGCGTCGAAGGATCCGGGCTCGAAGGCCGAGGGCGGCGATCTCGGCTGGTTCACCAAGGAGCGGATGGTCCCGGACTTCGCCAACGCCGCCTTCGCGATGAAGGCTGGCCAGATCTCCGACCCGATCAAGACCCAGTTCGGCTGGCACGTGATCAAGGTCGAGGAGAAGCGGACCAAGCCGCAACCGACCTTCGACGAGCTGAAGGAGCAGATCGACCAGCACCTGATCCGCAAGTCGCAGCAGGACATGATCCTGAAGCTCCGCTCGGAGGCCAAGATCGAGCGCACCGACGCGCCGCCGGCCGCTCAGGCCGCGCCCGAGCCGAAGAAGTAGCGGTCAGAGCCCGACCGGCGCGGCCCCCGGGGCCGCGCCCCGTCAGTACGGCCGGTCGGGAACGAGGTAGCTGGATCGCTCCGGAGCCGAGTGCGGCGTGACGCCGAGGGCGGCGAGCTCGGCGCTGCGGCGCCCCTCGGCAACCCTGTCGAGCACCGCGATCAGCAGCCACGGACACGCGATGCCGATGAAGAACGCCATGGGAGCCTCCCGTGCCGAACCGATGTGCCCGTCCGGCTGAGGGAAAGAATAGGCGGGCCGGGCCGCGCCGCAAGCGGCGTCCCGGCTCGGATCTCAGATCCAGCCCTGAAGCTCGCGGCGCACCACGTGCTCGATCACCCGCATGCCCAAGTCGCTGTCGTTCAGGCACGGGATGTAGGCGAAGCGCTCGCCGCCATTCTCCTCGAAGTAGTGGCGGTTCTCGCCGTCGAGCTCTTCGAGGGTCTCCAGGCAATCCGCCGTGAAGCCCGGGGCGACGATCGCCATTCGCTTCACGCCCGACTTCGCCAGCTCCATCACGGTCTCGTCGGTGTAGGGCTTCAGCCATTCCTCGTTGCCGAAGCGCGACTGGAAGGTGACCCGCATCTTGTCCGGCGACAGGCCGAGCGCCTCGCGGATCAGCCGCCCGGTCTTGTGGCACTGGCAATGGTAGGGGTCGCCCTTGAGCAGGTAGCTCCGCGGCACCCCGTGGAACGAGGTGAGGATCACCTCCGGCTCGAAGTCGAGCTTGGCCAGACCCTCGCGGATCGAATCGGCCATGGCGGCGATGTAGACCGGGTCGTCGTGATAGGGCGGCGAGACGCGCACCGTCGGCTGCCAGCGCATGTCCATCAGCGCGCGGAAGGCCTGGTCGCAGGCCGTGGCCGAGGTGGCGGCGGCGTATTGCGGGTAGAGCGGCACAAGAAGGATGCGGTCGCAGCCCTGGTCGAGCAGGGCCTGGATCCGGCCGGCGACCTCCGGCTTGCCGTAGCGCATCGCCCAGTCGACCACCACGGACTCGCCCATGGCCGCCTGAAGGCGCTCGCACTGGCCCCGGGTGATGGTCTTGAGCGGCCCCTCGTTCAGCGCGTTGTTCCAGACGCTGGCGTAGTCGCGGCCCTTCGGTCCGGGACGCTTCGTCAGGATGATCAGGTTGAGGAGCGGCCACCAGATCAGGCGCGGCACCTCGATCACCCGCCGGTCCGACAGGAACTCCTTGAGATACCGGCGCATCGGCCAGTAGGACGTGCCCTCGGGCGTCCCGAGATTCATCAGCAGCACGCCGACGCGGCCCCAGGCCACCTTCGGGTGGTCGGACGGCAGGGGGGCCGCCGCGGGCTGGAGCGGAGCGAGGGGCCGGCCATTCGCCAGCGCGGCGGGTTCGACGCGTTCGTTCATGGCAGCGTTCCGGCGCCGCGCGCCGCGATCCTTCCTCTGGTTTCCGATATCCGGCGGCCGGCGATCATGCCTGAACCGGGCCGGAGGCTTAAAACCCCGTCGGGTGCGCTTCCATGTAGGGTGCGAAGCCGCCCTGCGAAGACCGGACACGACATGCCGCACCGCAGCGTGCGGCACGCGCCACCCGTGTCCCTAAACACGGGCGGCCCCGGGCCGCAACCGCCGCGCCGATGACGGGGCACCCGCGCCCCCTATCTGGGCGCGAAGCCCGACCGCGAGAGACCATGACCGACACGCCCGTCTCCGACGCCCTCGCCGCCTTCCGCGCCTCCGGCTCGTCCTGGCTGAGCCTTCCGTTCTTCGCCGGCGGGCAGGCCGACGCCGTGGCCGACCGGGTCGACGCGCGAATCGCCGCCGGCGCCCGCGTGCTGCCGTCACCGGACCGCGTCTTCCGCGCGCTGACCGAGACGCCGCTGCAGGACGTGCGGGCCGTGATCCTCGGGCAGGATCCCTACCCGACCCCGGGCGACGCCAACGGGCTCGCCTTCTCGTTCGTGGGGGCCGGACGCCTGCCCGCCTCGCTGAAGGTGATCCTGGCGGAGGCGGGATCCGACCGCGCCAAGGGCGGCGACCTGACGCCCTGGGCGCGGCAGGGCGTGCTCCTGCTCAACAGCGCGCTCACGGTCGAGGCCGGCAAGGCCGGGGCGCACCTGCGATACGGCTGGGCCGCGCTGACCGACGAGGCGGTCGCCGCCGTCTCGGCGCGTCCGGAGCCCGCGGTGTTCCTGCTTTGGGGCGCCCAGGCGCGGGCCAGGGCCGCGCTGATCGACTCCCGCCGCCACGGCGTGTTCGAGAGCGGACATCCCTCGCCGCTCAACCGGGCCCGGGACTTTCCCGGCTCCGATCCGTTCGGCCGGGCCAACGGTTGGCTCGCGGCCCACGGGCGCCCGCCGATCGACTGGCGTCTCGGCTGAGGCGGGCCGCGGCCCCGATCGTGACTCACTGCGGCTTGGCGGGCTCGGCCGGCTTCGCCGCCGGGGCGGGCTCCTGGCCCGCCGGCAGGAGCACGTTCTTGGCCACCGTGCCCTCGGGCCCGTATTCCCCGGCGACCGCGATGCAGGCCCGGTCGCGGTTCTGCGCCATCTGGTTCGACATCAGCGTGAACATGGTCTGCACCCGGTTGCCGAACGGCCCGCGCGGCTGGACGTCGGCGATCTGCACGTTCTGCTTCGCCAGCAGCGCCTCGAACTGGTCGCTGCCGATCCGGTAGCCGCAGACATTCGAGGCCGCGAAGATGTAGGCGGCGAATTCCAGCGCCCGCGGTGCCGGGGCGTTCCGGATCTGCGCCTGCGCCGGCAGGGCCGCGAGCGTGACGGCGGCGAGGAGTGAGATCCGGGTCGTTGTGGGGCGCATGCGCGGCGGTTCCTCGATCGGGGGCGGCCTCTCGCGGGCCGCCTCTGGCGGGCGGGACATAGGCCGGACCCGCGCGCGCGCCAATGCGACCGAAACGGCGGCCCCGGGTGCCGGCAATTCGCGCGTCGCTGTTCACGGCCCGTTGGCCATAGGCCCAGTCACCAAGCCGCGCGGCGTCGAAAACGCGGTCGTTTTTCGGCGGAACGCCGGCGCGTGAGAGAGTGTTAACCTGCTCGCGTCACGCCAGGACCTGCAGTGTGTCCAGATTCAGGCGGTCCGCATCGCATGTTCGGCGTCCATTCCCCGGCGGCCCCCATCCCTGTCCCGGCTCGTGACTCCGACCGGCGCGCCCGGCCGGGTGCCACCGGTGCCGTCAACGCGGAACGGCGTGCCGGTCCGGTCCTGCCGGCCGCCGCGATCTGTCCGCACCGATTCTCGCGCTGGGCCTGGGGCGAGGGCCTGCGGGCCGGCCAGACCGTGGCGCTCATGGTGCAGGATCTCGGGCAGGCGGAGGCCATGCGCCTCGGCCTCACCCGCCTCGGCCTGCGCGTGGCCTGCCTCGACTGCGCCGGTCGCGACCAGGCGCTGGCCGACAGTCTCTCTCAGGCGGGGGCCGCTCTGGTCGTCGTCGATACGGCCCTCGCCCACGCCTATGCCGGCGTGATGGGCCGGCTCGCCGCCTATCCCGCGCTGTGGTGGAACGGCCCGGGCGCCGACTACGCGAGCCTCGACCTCGCCTTGGCCGAGCAGGCCTGACAGCCCGCCCGTCTGACAGGCCGCCTATCGCGCATCGCCCGCCGCGGCGCCGTCGCGAACCGGAAACCGGCGTGCTACCGTCCGACCACGCGACCGGCCCCGTGCAAGGGAGGCCGGTGCCGGGAGACTCCGCCATGACCGCAGCCGTAGCCACGGCCACCGCCGCTGCCCCGGAGGCGCCCGTGCTGTTGCGCAGCGACGCCGACGGGGTCGCGACCCTGACGCTCAATCGGCCGCAGGCCCGCAACGCCCTGTCGATGGCTCTGATGGGCGCTCTCCAGGCGCAGCTCGACGCGATCCGCGAGGATCCGTCCGTGCGGGTCGTGATCCTGCAGGGGGCGGGTGCCGCCTTCTGCGCCGGGCACGACCTCAAGGAGATGCGCGCCGATCCGTCCCCGGCCGCGACGGAGGCGGTCTTCCGCACCTGCGCCCGTCTGATGCTGAGCCTCGCGCGCCTGCCGCAGCCGGTGATCGCCCGGGTGCACGGGATCGCCACGGCCGCCGGCTGCCAGCTCGTCGCCACCTGCGATCTCGCGGTCTGCACCGAGACGGCGCGCTTCGCCACGCCGGGCGTTCAGATCGGCCTGTTCTGCTCGACCCCGATGGTCGCCCTGTCGCGGGCCGTGTCGCGCAAGGCCGCCATGGAGATGCTGCTGGTCGGCGAGCCGATCGACGCCGCGGAGGCGCTGCGGATCGGCCTCGTCAACCGGGTCGTTCCGGAGGCGGATCTCGACGCCGCGGTGGGCGCTCTCGCGGCCCGGATCGCCGGGAAGGCCCGGCGCGTCCTGGCGATCGGCAAGGAGGCGTTCGGCCGGCAGATCGAGATGGGCCTGGAGGACGCCTACGGCTACACGGCCGAAATCATGACCCGGAACATGATGATGGCCGACGCGCGGGAGGGGATCGACGCGTTCCTGGGCAAGCGGCCGCCCCGCTGGGAGCCCTGAGCCCGCGCCTGGCGCGATACGACGCAGGCGGTTCGGCGCCACACGCGTAGGTGATGGCGCCGCCCTGCCCTAGGATGAAGGACTTGTCCGATCCTGCCGGGCTCGGCGCCGCAACGCGGAACGGCTGATGAGCACCATCGACCTGCTCGGTCTGACGCTGGCCTTCTACGGCACGATGCCGCCGCCGCGGCCGCCGCGGCCGAATCGCAACGGCGCGACCTGGGCCGCCGCCGTGATCTTCGGGGGCGTCTGCGTCGCGACGATCGGGCCCATGATCACCATCTGGAGCTTCCACAGGCCCTATGCAGAGGCCAAGGCGCGCTGCATCGCGTCCGGCGGCCGGGTCCTGTACGGGGCGCTCGACGGCAGCGGACCCTATCGTTGCGAGCGGCCCACTGCCGCCGCAGCCATTGCACATCCGGCCGAGCCGGCGGATTAATCCGCCCGCCGCATGGGCTTCGGGAAAGTCCGGCGCCTCCCGACGCGAACCCGGATAGCCTCACCTTGGAAAACGCGATCACCCGCTGGGTCCAGTCGACCGCCCTGATGCGGTCGGATGTCGAGGCCTTGATCGGTATCGCGCTGGCGATCGGCGTCACCCTGCACGCCCTGCTGCGCAAGCGCCGGGTCAGTGTGGCGGTGGGTTGGATCGGCCTCGCGTGGCTGTCGCCGATCTTCGGCACGGCCCTCTACCTGATCTTCGGCATCAACCGCGTCTCGCGCCGCGCGCGGCGGCTGCGGACCAAGCCCTCCGACGCGACCCAGCTGCCCGACACCGACGACGCCGTGGTGCCGGAGGCGCTCTGGCCCCTCGACCGCGCGATCCGGCAGATCACCGGCCTGCCGGCCTTCGAGGGCAACACCGTGCAGATGTTCCGCAACGGCGATGCGGCCTATCCGGTGATGCTCGCGGCGATCCGGGAGGCCCGGGCGAGCATCGGGCTGTCGAGCTACATCTTCCGGGACGACGCCACCGGCGGCGAGTTCTGCGACGCCCTGGTCGAAGCGCAGGCCCGGGGCGTGAAGGTCCGCGTCATCATCGACGGCATCGGCGGCGGCTATTTCCGGGCGCCCGTCTACCGCCGCCTGACGGCCGCCGGGGTTCCGGCGGCCCTGTTCATGCACTCCGCCCTGCCCTGGCGGATGCCCTTCCTCAACCTGCGCTCGCACAAGAAGCTGCTGATCATCGACGGCCGCACCGCTTTCACGGGCGGCCTCAACATCTCGCACCCGAACCGTGTCTCCCTGAAGCCCGAGCACCCGATCCGCGACACCCATTTCCGTTTGACCGGCCCCGTGGTCGAGCAGCTCGCCGCCGCCTTCGCGGCCGACTGGGCCTTCGTCGACGGCGAGATCCTCGACGGCCCTCCGTGGTTCGTCGACCTCGAGCCGTGCGGACCGAGCGTCGCCCGGGCGGTCACCTCCGGCCCGGACGCGGATGTCGAGAAGATCGAGCAGGTCATTTTGCAGGCGCTCGCCTGCGCCCGCCGGACGGTCCGGTTCGTGACCCCCTACTTCCTGCCCGACGAGCTGGTGACCGGCGCGCTGGCGCAGGCCGCGACCCGGGGCATCAGGGTCGACGTGATCATCCCGCGGGTGAGCGACCATCCGTACATCGACTGGGCGACCCGGGCACATCTCGAGCCGCTGCTGCGGGCCGGGGTGCGCGTCTGGCTCGACGAGCCGCCCTTCGACCATTCCAAGGCGATGGTGGTCGACGACATCTGGTGCTTCGTCGGCAGCGCCAACTGGGACATGCGCAGCTTCCGGCTCAATTTCGAGCTGAACGTCGAGATCATCGACGCGGACCTCGCCGCCGATCTCGACCGGTTCATGCGCGGCAAGATGGAGGCGCGGCTCAGCCGGGAGGATCTCGCCGCGCGCGGCCTGCCGATCCGTCTGCGCGACGCAGGCGTGCGACTGCTGCTGCCATACCTTTGAACCGGCCGGGGGCGTGCGCCTCCGGCGCCGGGCCGAGATGGACGACGATCGGCCGGTGATCGGAGCGCCCCCGCGGCAGCACCGCGTGCGCGTGGCAGACGAGGCCGCGGGCGAGGCACCGGTCGAGCCGCAGGGGCAGGACCTCGACCATCGCGTGGGTCGGTTGCCGCGGTCCGACGTCGCGAAACCCCGGGATCAGCGCGGGCCCGACGATGTTGTAGTCGCCGAGCACGGCGGCCCGCGGCGGCAACTCGCTGACGATGCGGCGCAGCTGGCGCCGGTTCAGCATCTGTCCGTGCGACAGGTGGACGTTGGCCACCCCGAACTCGCCGAGGTCGAGGATCTGGCAGACCCTGTGCACGAGGGCGCCGGAGGGGAGTGCGATCACCCGCGGCGGGGCCGTCCAGGGCTTCGGGCTCCACATGGCGAGCCCGTGGATCCGGCCCGGCAGGGGAGCCCAGGCATAGTGCCCGCCGATCCGGTCCAGCAGGAAGCCGATGGCGCGGGTCGCCTCCTGCATCAGCAGCAGATCGGGCTTCTCCTGGGCGACGAGGGCCGCGACGTCGTCCACCGCCGCGCCCGTGCGCCGCAGGAGGTTCCAGCTCACGATCTTGAAGGGCTGGTGCGGCCGGTCGGCGGGGCGGATCGGCGTGACGGGCGACGGTGCGGGGTTGGAGCGGGCCGGGCGTGCAGCAGGATTCATCGGGCCGGTCTCGTACCTCAACGCGCGGCGCTCCCGCCACCGCCACGCTCTAACGCGCCCGGAGCCGGGACGTTCGACCGCTGCCACGCCGGGATCGGGTTTGCCGGGATCGGAAAGGGTCCGCGATAGCGGTGCCGATCCCGGGCGCGCCCGGGGTCGATGACTTCGCCCCACAGCCCATCGCCGCACGGTGCTTGAGGCGAACCCGGTCGGCGGCCTAAGAGCCGGCACGGCGAGGCGCCGGTCGCTCCGCGGAGCGCCGCGCACCGAGACCCCACCGATCCCGTCCGGAGGCCATGACGGCGTTCAGCTTCATCCACGCGGCCGACCTGCATCTCGGCAGCCCGCTGTCGGGCCTCGCCGCGCGCGACGCGGAGCTGGCCCGGCGCCTCGCCTCGGCCGGCCGGCAGGCCTTCGAGGATCTGGTGAGCCAGGCGATCGAGCGGTCGGTCGCCTTCGTGGTGGTGGCCGGCGACGTCTACGACGGCGACTGGGCCGACACCACGATCGGCCTGTTCTTCGCCCGGCAGGTGGCGCGCCTCGACCGCGCCGGCATCCCGACGATCCTCGTGCGCGGCAACCACGACGCCGAGAGCGTCATCACGCGCTCGATCACGCTGCCGGCTTCCGTGCACGTCTTCCCGACCGCCCGCGCCGGCACCCTGCGCCTCGACGACCTCCGCGTCGCGATCCACGGCCGCAGCTTCCAGGGCCGGGCCGTGGAGGAGAACCTGTCGCTCACCTACCCGGCCGCCGTGCCGGGCTGGTTCAACCTCGGGGTCCTGCACACCTCCTGCACCGGCCACGCCGCCCACGAGACCTACGCCCCCTGCTCGGTCGCCGACCTCGCGGCCCGGGGCTACGAGTACTGGGCGCTCGGCCACATCCACGAATACGCGGAGCTGTCCCGGGATCCCTGGATCGTGTTCCCCGGCAATCTCCAGGGCCGCAGCGTGCGCGAGTGCGGCGAGAAGGGCGCCGTCGTGGTCGATGTCGCCGACGGGCGGGTGACCGGCGTCAGCCGCCTGCCCCTCGACCGGGCGCGGTTCGAGCGGGTCACGGTCGACCTCGCGGCGGTGGCCGACGCGCGCGGCGCCGTGGAGGCCGTCGAGGCGGCGCTGAGGCCCCTGGCCGCGATCGCGGCGCGCCGGCTGCTCCTGGTCCGCGTCCACCTCGCCGGGACCACCCGGGCGCACGACGCCCTCGCGGCCGATCGCGAGTCCCTGACGGCCGAGATCCAGGCGGCCGCGCACCGGCTGCACGAGGATATCTGGCTGGAGCGCCTGAAGATCGAGACCCGCCGCCCGCGCGCCGCGGCGGAGCCGTCCGGGGCCGCCATCGACCCCGCGGCGCTGCTCGCCGACCTCGACCGCGACCCCGAGTTCCGCGCCCGGGCGAAGGCGGCGCTGGCCGAGATCGGCGGCCGGATGCCGGGGACCGCCGCCGCCGAGGCCGACCTCGACGCGGAGTTCGACGCGCTCTGCGCCGAGGCCGAGGCGCTCGTCCTCGGGCGCCTCGGCGGCCGGCATTGCTGAGGCGAGCGCCCGAGGAAGCCCGATGCGCCTGATCCGCCTCGCCCTGGAGCGCTACGGCGCCTTCACCGACCGCACCGTCGCGTTCCGGCCGGACGCGCGCCTGCACGTGGTGCTGGGCGCCAACGAGGCCGGCAAGAGCACCGCGCTGGCCGCGGTCACCGACCTGCTGTTCGGCTTCGGGAAGAGCACGCCCTACGCCTTCCTGCACGACATGCCGCAGCTGCGCCTCGGCGCGGAGATCGCCGCCGCCGACGGTCGCCGGCTCTCCTTCCGCCGCCGGAAGGGCAACAGCCGCACCCTCATCGACGCCGCCGACGCGCCGCTCGCCGACGACGCGCTCGCCCCGTTCCTCGGAGGCCTGTCGCGCACCGTGTTCTGCCGGGCCTTCGGCCTCGACGCGGCGAGCCTCCGGGCGGGCGGGCGCGAGATGGTCGACGTGGAGGGGGAGGTCGGCGCGAGCCTGTTCGCGGCGGGCTCGGGCCTGCGCGGTCTCACGGACTTGCAGACGACGCTCGACGCGGAGGCCGACGCCATCTTCGCCCCGCGCCAGGCGAAGCACCGGACCTTCTACCAGGCGCTGGAGCGCCACGAGACGGCCCGGCGGGCGATCCGCGAGCGGGGCCTGCGCGCCGGCGACTGGCGCGCCCTGAACGACGAGATCGCCGCGGCGGCCGCGCAGCTCGACGCGCTCAGGAGCGATCAGAAGGCCGGCGCGGTCGCGCGCGCGCGGCTGGAGCGGCTCAAGCGCGTCCGGCCGATCATCGCCGAGATCGACGCGCTGGAGCAGCGCATCGCCGCCGAGTCCGACCTCGTCGACGCGGATCCCGCCCGGGTCGCCCGTCTCGGGGCCGCCCTCGACGCGTGCCGCGTCGCGGATGCCGAGGCGGAGCGGGCCGCGGCCGCGCTCGACCGGGCCCGGGGCGAGGCCGAATCCGTCCCGGTCGAGCCGGGGCTGACCCACCGGGCGGACGAGATCCTGGCGGCGTTCAGCGGCACCCGGGAGTTCGAGAAGGGCGGCACCGACCTGCCCCGCATCGAGGGCGACGCCCACAAGGTCGGGCTGGAGCTGGAGCGGCTGCGCGCCCGGATCGGCGTGCCCGACCTCGCCGCGCTCGAGGCCCGGCAGCCCCCGGACGCGGCGCGCGCCCGGATCGAGCGCCTGATCCGCGACGGCCGGACCTCGGCGGCCGCCGAGGACCAGCTCGCCCGCGACCTCGCCGCCGCCCGCGCCGAGCGGGACCGCCTCGCCCGCGAAATGGAGGCGGCGGACGCGGCCCGGGACCCGACCCCGCTCCGCGAGGCGCTGAAACCCCTGGCCCGGCTGCACGAGTGGATCGCCGCCCGCGACACCCTCGAGGGCGCGATCCGCCGGGAGGCGGCGCTGCTGCGCAACCCGGCCGAGCGGCTGTCGCCGCCGGTCGCCGACCTCGCCGCCCTTGTCCGGACGCCCCTACCCGCCCCCGACACGGTGGCGCGCTACCGTCACTGGAGCGGCTCGCCGCCGAGGAGGCGGAGGCCGCGCAGGCCGACCGCGTCCTCGCTGGTCTCGCGGCGGAGATCGCGGCGGGCGAGGCGGCGTGGCGCGAGGCCTGGCGGCCCGCCGGCCTCGTGCCCGGACCGCCGGCCGAGATGGCGGCCTGGCTCGCCGAGGTGGAGAGCCTGATCGAGGCCGAGCAGCGCCTCGCCGCGCAGCGGATCGAGGCCGACCGCCTCCTGGCGCGGATCGAGACCGTGCGGGGGCCCTTGGCCGACCTGCGCACCCGCGCCGGGCTCGACGCCGCGCCGGACCTCGAGATCGCCGCCGCGCTGGACGGTCTCGAAGCGCGCATCGCCGCCCTGGCGAGCCGCTGGGAGGCCAATCTGCAGGCCGGTGGCCTGCTGCGCGCGGCCGGACTGTCCGTCGAGCGGCTGGAGGCGAGCCTCGCCGAGACCGCTGCCCGCCGCGCCGCGTGGCAGGCCGACTGGGCGGCGGCGCTCCTGCCCCTCGGCCTCGACGGTGCGGCCGGCCCCGAGGAGGCCGAGGGCGCGCTGGAAGCGTGGCGGAGCGTGCCGGACCGGCTGGCGGAGCGAGCCGCACTGCAGCGCCGCTCGGCCGGGATCCGCCGGGATATGGAGGCGTTCCGCGACACGGCGGCCACGCTGGTCGAGGCCCTGGCCCCCGATCTCGCCGAGACGTCGCCCGCCGGCGCGATCCGGTCGCTCCACGGGCGCCTCGTCGCCGCGCAGGCCCGCGAGGCGCGGCGCGCCGAGCTCGACCGTCGCCGCGACGAGGCCGAGGCGGCCCATCGCGCCGCCGCCGAAGGGCGCGACGCGGCGCGGGCGACGCTCGTCCGGCAGGTCGCCGAGGTGATGCCGGACCTCGCCGCGGCACCGACGCCGGAGATCGATCGTCTGTTCGGCCGCCTCAGCGCGCGGGAGGCGCTGCGCGCCGAGCGTCTGCGGCTCCGCGGCAACCTCGCGGGTGCGGCCGACGGACTTCCCGAGGGCGAGCTGCGCGCCGGGCTGGAGACGTTGTCCCCCGAGGCGATCGAGGCGGAGCTGGCGCGTCTGGTCCTCGAGGCCGAGGAGCAGGCCGAGCGCGGTCAGGTCATCTTCGCCGACCGCGACCGGGCCGAGCGGCGGCGCGCGGAGCTCGAGGGTGGCACCGGCGCCGAGCTCGCCCTCGCGGAGCGCAAGGCCGCGGAGGCGGATCTTCAGGCGGCGGCGCGGTCCTGGGCCGTGCTGCGGCTCGCCGGGCTGATGCTGGGGCAGGCGGTGGCCCGCCACCGCGCGGGCCAGCAGGACCCGCTCGTCGCCCGGGCGGGCGCGCTGTTCTGCGCGCTGACCGGAGGCGCGTTCTCCGGACTGGCGCAGATCTACGACGAGGCCGACACACCGAAGCTCGCCGGGCGGCGCGCCGGAGGCGGCACGGTCACGATCGAGGGCATGAGCGAGGGCACCCGCGACCAGCTCTATCTCGCCCTGCGGCTGGCCTATCTGGAGGATTACGCCGGCCGCGCCGAGCCGGCCCCGTTCATCGGCGACGACCTGTTCTCGACCTTCGACGAGACCCGGACCGGCTACGGACTGGACGCCCTGGCCGCGATCGGCACGCGGGTCCAGCCGATCCTGTTCACGCACCACCGCCACGTCGCGGATATCGCCCGCGACCGGCTCGGCGAGTCCGTCGACGTGGTGACGCTCTAGGCGTCACCGGCGGAGGGGGCTGTTCCGTCCCCTCCCCGCCCGCCGCCTCTCAGGCGCTCTCGGCCCCGAGATAGCGGGCCTCCAGATGCGCCCGGAACGCCGCCGTGCCGAGCTTCGCTCCGGTCGCGCGGGTGAGCAGGTCGTCGGTCTCGAGCAGGCTGCCGACCGCGTGGACGTTCGTGCGGAGCCAGTCCCGCAAGGGCCCGAAATCGCCCTGCGCGAGGCAGCCCGGCAGCGCCGGCTCGGCGGTCCGGGCGGCCCGGAACAGCTGCGCGGCCGCCAGGGCGCCGAGGGTGTAGGTCGGGAAATAGCCGAACGCCCCGCTCGGCCAGTGGATGTCCTGGAGGCAGCCGACCCGGTCGTCCGGCACGGTCAGGTCGAGGAGGTCGCGCAGGCCGTCGTTGAACGCCCCCGGCAGGTCGCGCACCGCGAGGTCGCCCGCGATCATCGCGGTCTCCAGCCGGTAGCGCAGGAGAATGTGGGCCGGGTAGGTCGCCTCGTCGGCATCGACCCGGATGAAGCCCGGCGCGACCCGGGTGTTGAGCGCGTGCAGGTTCTCCGGCGACCATTCGGGCCCGGACCGCCCGAACGCCGCCTGCAGGAGCGGCGCCAGGAAGGTGAAGAACTCCCGGCTCCGGCAGGCCTGCATCTCGACGATGAGCGACTGGCTCTCGTGCAGGCTCATCCCGCGCGCGGCGCCGACCGGCTGGTTCCGCCACGCCGCCGGCCGGCCCTGCTCGTAGAGGGCGTGCCCGGTCTCGTGGAGAACGCCCATCAGCGCCCGGCCGAAATCGGCCGCGTCGTAGCGGGTGGTGATCCGCACGTCGTCGGTGGCGCCGCCGCAGAACGGGTGCAGGCTGATGTCGAGCCGGCCGCGGGTGAAGTCGAAGCCGACCGCTTCCATCAGCTTCAGGCCGAGCTCCCGCTGCACCGCCACGTCGAACGGCCCGGCGAGCGGGAGCGGCGCCGGCCGGGACGCCTGGATCTCCCGGGCGCGGGCGATCAGGGCCGGCAGCCAGCCGGTCAGGTCCGCGAAGAGCGGGTCGATGGTCGCCCGGCGCATGCCGGGATCGTAGCCGTCGAGCAGCGCGTCGTAGGGGTCGAGGCCGAGGGCCGCGCCCTTCGCCTGGCCGATCTCCCGCTGGAGCCGCAGCACCTCGGCGAGGTGGGGTTCGAGGCGGGCGAAATCGGCGTCGCGCCGCGCCTCGCGCCAGACCATCTCCGAGCGGGACACCGCGCGGGAGCTGGCCTCGACGAGGTCGCGGGGCACCGCGGTGGCGTGGGCCTGGGCGCGGCGCATCTCGCGCAGGTTGGCGGCGGCCCAGGGCTCGAGGTCCCCGCCCCGCTCGGCCGCCGCCAGCTCCTCGGCGGCCTCGGGGGCGGTGAGCATCCCGTGGGCGAGCCCGCGCAGGATCGCGAGCTGGTCGCCGCGGGCCTCGGCGGCGCCGTCCGGCATCAGGGTCTGCGCGTCCCAGCCGAGGATCCCGGCCGCGCCCTCCAGGGCGGCGAGCCGGGCGAAGCGCTGCTCGAGGGTCTGATAGGCGGTCATGCGGTCTCCGGTCCGGTACGTCTCGCGGCGCGATGCGGCGGCTCTCACCCCGCCTGAAGCATCTCCAGTTCCAGCCAGCGGTCCTCCGCCTGCGACAGCTCGGTCTCGACCTGGGCCAGCATGGTCGAGGCCTTGTCGAACCGGGCCGGGTCGCGGGCGTAGAGCTCGGGGTCGGCCAGGATCGTGCGGAGCTGGGCGATCGCCGCCTCCAGCTTCTCGATGCGGGCCGGCAGGGTCTTCAGCTCGTGCTGGTCCTTGAAGCCGAGTTTCGGCTTGCCCGCCGGCTGGCCCGCGGGGGCGGCGCGCTCGCGCGGCTCCTTGGCCTTCGGCGCGACGGCCCGCGCCTCGACGCCCTGGCCGCGCTGGACCAGCATGTCGCTGTAGCCCCCGGCATACTCGACCCAGCGGCCGGCGCCCTCCGAGACCAGCACGCTGCCGGCCACGCGGTCGAGGAAGTCGCGGTCGTGGCTCACCAGGATCAGCGTGCCCTGGTAGTCGCCCAGCATCTCCTGAAGCAGGTCGAGGGTCTCGAGGTCGAGGTCGTTGGTGGGCTCGTCGAGGACGAGGAGGTTGGCCGGCTGGGCCAGGGCGCGGGCGATCAGCAGCCGGTTGCGCTCGCCGCCGGAGAGAACCGAGACCGGCGTGCGCGCCTGCTCGGGCGTGAACAGGAAGTCCTTGAGGTAGCCGATCACGTGGCGGCTCTGGCCGTTCACCGTGACGCTGTCGCCGCGGCCGCCGGTCAGCACGTCGGTGACGGTCATGCCGGGCTCCAGCACGGCGCGGGCCTGATCGAGCACCACCGGCAGCAGGTTGGTGCCGAGCACCACCTGCCCGGCATCCGGCGCGAGCCGGCCCATCAGCAGGTTGATCAGGGTACTCTTGCCCGCGCCGTTCGCCCCGACGATGCCGAGTCGGTCGCCGCGCATCACCCGCAGGGACAGGCCGTCGACGATCTTCCGCTCGCCGTAGCTCTTCGCGATGTCGCGGGCCTCGACGACGAGGCTCCCGGAGGATTCGGCGTCGGAGGCCTGCATGCTGACGCTGCCCACCGGGCGACGCACCTCGCGACGGTTCTGGCGCAGCTCGTGCAGGTTGCCGAGCCGGCGGACGTTGCGCTTGCGCCGGGCGGTGACCCCGTAGCGCAGCCAGTGCTCCTCGGCGGCGATCTTGCGGTCGAGCTTGTGCTGGTCCCGCTCCTCCTCCTCGAAGAAGGCGTCGCGCCACGCCTCGAAGCTGGAGAAGCCCTGGTCGATCCGGCGGGTCTCGCCCCGGTCGAGCCAGATCGTGGCCCGCGACAGGGCCGAGAGGAACCGCCGGTCGTGGCTGATGAGCACGAGGGCCGCCCGGGTGCCCTTCAGCTCCGTCTCGAGCCACTCGATCGCCGGCAGGTCGAGATGGTTGGTGGGCTCGTCGAGGAGCAGCACGTCGGGTTCCGGCGCGAGCGCCTGCGCCAGCGCGGTGCGCCGCCCCTCGCCGCCGGAGAGCTTGCTCGGATCCTCCGCGCCGGTCAGGCCGAGGCTCTCCAGGAGGTAGCGGGCCCGGTGGGTCGATTCGCCCGGCGGCAGTCCCGCCTCGACGAAATCCAGGGTGGTGGCGTAGCCCGTGAAATCGGGCTCCTGCGCGAGGTAGCGGATCGTCGTGCCGGGCTGGAGGAAGCGCCGTCCCCGGTCGGGCTCCGCGAGGCCCGCGGCGATCTTCATGAGCGTCGACTTCCCCGACCCGTTCCGGCCGACGAGGCAGGTGCGCTCGCCCGGGGCGATGGCGAGGCTCGCGCTCGTGATCAGCGGCGTGCCGCCGAAAGTGAGCGCGACGTCCTGGAGGGTGAGGAGCGGGGGAGCGGCCATGGGCCGGCTTATGGCAGCGTGGGGCGGCCTGTTCAAACGGCGCCGCCCCCGTGCGTCGCCTCCCGGTCAGGCGATCGGGTTGGCCGGTCCCGTCGGCGGGCTGATCTCCGGCGCGCCCGGATCGTTGACGGGGATCTCGGGCGGCTGGATGCCCGGCGCTTCCGCCGGCGTGTTCCCGGGGATCTCCGGTCCGGGCGGCTGCGTCGGCGCCTGCGGCGGGTCGTAGGGGCGGTCCGGCACCGGCGCCGGCTGCGGCGGCACCTCGGGAACCTGTCCCGGGTCGGCGAGGGTGTAATCGGGCACCGTTATCCTCCGCGAGACCAACGGTGCTCAGCGGCACCGGTCCGGCGGAAACAGAGTGCGGTCGATCCGGTTCCGGAGCGCTACTTCTTCGTCAGCAGGAGATTGCCCTCCTTGCTCGCCACCTTCTGGATCTTCTCGGCGAACAGGGCGAGCAGGAACGGCAGCTTCACCTCGAGGCGGACGCTCTCCGCGCCGACGTCGATCGTGCCGGCGATCTTCTGCGCCACCGCGGACACGCCGAAATCGAGGCGGTCCCCCGTCCAGGCGAGCTGGTCCACGGTGATGCCGCTCTTGGCCAGGAAGGCCCGCGCCTGATCCGTGCCGTGCTCGAGGCGACGCTTGGCCTCGTCGCGGCCGAGGTCGTGCGGGATGTCGACGATGAGGGGCTTGGGCATGGGGCTGATCCGGGCTGAACCCGGCAGCAGATGGTGCGTCGGGGCGCGGCAGACAACGGCCCGGGAGCCGCCCCGCCCGCTGCGGGACGGAGGCGGCCCGGCGCCTGAGCTGCTCGCGCAGGTTCAGTGCACGACCTGCAGCGACACGTAGGTGGTGCCGCCCATGCCGAGGGCGCGGGCGGAGCCGCGCGACAGATCGATGATGCGGCCGTGCACGAAGGGGCCGCGGTCGTTGATGCGAACGATGACCGAGCGGCCGGTCCGCTTGTTCTCGACGCGGACCCGGGTTCCGAACGGCAGGCTGCGATGGGCGGCGGTCAGTCCGTTGGGGTTGAAACGCTCGCCGTTCGCGGTGCGATGGCCGCTCCCGTACCAGGAGGCCGCTCCGCTCTGCGCGGCGGCCGGGAGGCTTGTTCCGACGACGGTGGACAGCATTCCAAGCGAGACAACGAGCTTTCCGAAACCAAACGACATTCTCGACGCATTCCCTTTGTTGTTGTCGGGGCGGCGCCAGTCGTGTCCGAAATCGGCCGGAATATGGCAGGCATTTTCGGGCTGTCGGGGCCACATTTTAGCCGATTTCGTGCTGGTCATGCCGATTACATGAGGGCTTATTTCAGTTTGTTTCCGCTTTTGTTGCAGGTGATGCATTGGCGTGTCGTTCCGCGTATTCGCTAAGAACTGTCGATGTCGGCCCGTGCCGGGGCGAAATAGGCGGGCATTCCTAAGCCCTGCGCCGGGTGTGACCCTGCGTCCCGCTGAGGTGGAAGCGGGACGCTCCGAGACGGTCACGCGGTCGATGATTGTCGTGATCGGCTGTCTCCGAAGGACAGACGGCCTCGGCCGCGCGGAGGCCGCGGCGATAGAGTGTTCTCGCCACGTCCAGCAGGCGCGGCCTCGCGGGGTAACGATTGCTTAATCTGTCTGAGCATTGTCCGGGTGCCCGGCCGGCAGAATCTGCAGCCCCAGAACGGGACGCGCCGGCGGCGAAATCGACAACGTGACCTTTACCGTACCGGGGGCATGGTCTGCCGGTCAGTCGCGTAACCGGTGTTTGCCATGGCTTCCCCGCGTACCGTGGCTGCCGACGCCGTCGCCCGGAAACAGGTCTCGCGTGCCGGGCGGCCCGCGTCGGCGCCACGGATGGGTCTCGTACCCACCCAGCGTTCCCTGCCCCTCGACCAGGTTCTCGTCGGGGACTGCATCGCGGCCATGAACGCCCTGCCGGCGTCGAGCGTCGACTGCGTGTTCGCCGATCCGCCCTACAATCTCCAGCTCGGCGAAGCCGGCCTCCTGCGCCCGGACCAGAGCCGCGTCGACGCAGTCGACGACGACTGGGACAAGTTCGCGACCTTCGAGGCCTACGACGCCTTCACCCGGGACTGGCTCGCCGCCTGCCGCCGCGTGATGAAGCCGAACGCGACCCTCTGGGTGATCGGTTCGTACCACAACATCTTCCGAGTCGGGAGCGCGTTGCAGGATCTCGGTTACTGGATCCTCAACGACATCGTCTGGCGCAAGGCCAACCCGATGCCGAACTTCCGCGGCAAGCGCTTCACCAACGCGCACGAGACCCTGATCTGGGCCTCGCGCTCGGCGGAGTCGAAGGGCTACACCTTCCATTACGAGGCGCTGAAGGGGGGCAACGAGGACCTCCAGATGCGCTCGGACTGGTTCATTCCCCTCTGCACCGGCGAGGAGCGGCTGAAGGATGCGGAGGGCCGCAAGGTCCACCCGACCCAGAAGCCCGAGGCCCTGCTCGCCCGGACGCTGCTCGCGGCGACCAATCCCGGCGACGTGGTGCTCGACCCGTTCTTCGGCACCGGCACGACCGGCGCCGTCGCCAAGCGCCTCGGCCGCCGCTTCATCGGCATCGAGCGCGAGACGACCTACGCCGAGGCCGCGCGCGCGCGGATCGCCGCGGTCGAGACCCTGTCGAAGGCCACCCTGATGGTGGCGCCGACCAAGCGCGCCGAGCCGCGGGTGCCGTTCCTGTCGGTGATCGAGGCGGGCCACATCCGGCCCGGCGAGACCGTGACCGACGAGCGCCGCCGGTTCCGCGCCACGGTGCGCCCGGACGGCCAGCTCGACAACGGCCTCGTCATCGGCTCGATCCACAAGATCGGCGCGCTGGTGCAGGGCCTCCCGGCCTGCAACGGCTGGACGTTCTGGCACGTGGAGCGCGGCGGCAAGCCGGTGGTGATCGACAGCTACCGGGCCGGTCTCCGGCAGGCGATGGCGAACGGCTGACTCGCCGCCGTCTTCGCCAGCGCGGCGAAGCGAGCCGGTCGCGCGACGTCTCGAGGCCTCGCGCCGCCCTGGGTCGCTTCGCTGCGCTCGCGATGACGGTCGGCTACCGCTTCCGGGCCGGCCCCGGCCGCCGCGGCGATGACCGGGCCGGCGCCGGTGCGGGCGAGGGCTCGACCTCCCCGTCGAACAGCTCGTCCGCCTCGGGCGGGGGCGCCGGCGGCGCCTTCGGCTGAGGCTTCGGCACCGCGCGCACGCGCGGCCGCGGCTCGGGATCCGGCATCGAGACCGGCGCCTCCATCGCCGCCAGCAGCGGCATCGGCGGCGGTTCCTTCCTGGGGCGCCCGCGCGGCTTCTTCTCGGGCTCCGGCTTCGGGTCGAAGGCGTGGGCCAGGACCTTGCGCATCAGGCCGGGCAGCGGCTCGTCGTCGAGGGCGCTGCGCGGCGTGAAGCGCGTGCCGGCCGGAGCCGGCGTCGCCAGCGCGACGCGGGCCACGAACACCGTCAGCTCCAACGGGAAATGCGTGAAGCCGTGGCGGACGAGCCCCGGGAGCCGCTTCCACCGCGCGTCGAGCGGCGCGTCCAGCAGGGCGGCGGCGACGTCGTAATCCGGCTCCCAGGCGCTGCCCGGCGGCTCGGCCATGTTGCCGAGCAGCCCCTCGGTCGGGCGCGTCCGCAGCAGAACCGCCTCGTCGCCGCTGCGGATCGCCACGAAGGCCGCGCCGCGGCGGAGCGCGCCCTTGGCGACCCTGATCTTGCGCGGGAAGGTCTCCTGCGTGCCGAGCGACCGGGCGCGGCAGGGCCGCATCCACGGGCAGAGCGCGCAGGCGGGGCGCTTGGGCGTGCAGATGGTCGCGCCGAGATCCATGAGCGCCTGGGCGAAGTCGCCCGGCCGGTCCTGCGGCACGAGCGCCTGCGTGAGGCGCCGGATCTCCGTCCGGCTGCCCGGGAGCGGGGCCTCCACCGCGTAGGCCCGGCTCAGGACACGCTCGACGTTGCCGTCGACGGCGGCCTCCGGCCGGTCGAACGCGATCGCGGCGATCGCGCCGGCCGTGTAGGCGCCGATCCCCGGGAGCTTGCGCAGGCCCTCGGCGGTGTCGGGGAAGCGGCCGCCGGCCGCCGCGACCGCCTTCGCGCAGGCGTGGAGGTTGCGGGCGCGGGAGTAGTAGCCGAGGCCGGCCCAGGCCGACATCACCGCCTCCTCGGGGGCGTCGGCCAGGGCGAAGATGTCGGGGAAGCGCGTCAGGAAGCGCTCGAAATACGGCCGCACCGCCGCGATGGTGGTCTGCTGCAGCATCACCTCCGACAGCCAGACCCGGTAGGGATCCGGCACCGCGCCGGCGAGCGCGCGCCAGGGCAGCACCCGCCGATGCCGGTCGTACCAGGCGAGCAGGTCGTCGGCGCGCGGTCCGGGACCGGCTTCAGGATCCGTGGCTGTGCGAGGCGGCATGGGCAGGTCGTCAGGGGTCGCGCTGCATAGCCGGAGCCCCGCGGCGATCATAGGGCGGCGAAAGCGCCGGCGCGTGCTCCCTTCGTCAACCATCCTGCGCTAACCTTCGCGGATCCACAGGGCCGGAACCACCATGGCGCGCGTCAAACCGCTGGCCGAGCTGATCGAGAGTTGCATCGGGCCGGCCTTCGCGGCGCAGGGCTTCGCCTCGACCGACATCCTGGCCGCCTGGCCGGAGATCGTCGGCGAGCGGCTGGCCCGCTACTGCCGGCCGTCCAAGCTCGAATGGCCGAAGCGCCGCCGGAAGGAGGGCGGCGCGCCCGAATCCGGCACGCTGGTGGTTCGGGTCGAGGGCGTGTTCGCGCTCGAATTGCAGCATCTCGCGCCGGTGGTGATCCAGCGGATCAACGCCCATTACGGCTGGGCCTGCGTGTCCCGGATCGTGCTGCAGCAGGACCGGGTCGGGCGCGGCGGACGGTTGCCGTCGCCCGCCCGCATCGACCCGGCCGCCGCCGGCGAGGTCCAGCGCGCCGTGGCGGGAATCGCCGATGACGGCCTGCGCGCGGCCCTCGACCGCCTCGGCACCGCCGCCGTGGCGACGCGCCCGGAGCGGTGAACGGTCGATTCGGTCACCTTGCCAGGACGGTCGCGCCCGAGTACCGGCATCCGGACGCCACGACTGATCAATCCGGCGGAGCCTGACCGATGACGACGCGACGCGACGCTCTCAAGTTCTCCGGCCTCGCCCTCGGCGCCGGCCTCGCCCTGCCCTATCTCGGACGACCCGCCCAGGCGCAGAATTCCGAGATGGCGGCCCTGCTGCAGCCGGGTCCCCTCGGCGATGTCTGGCTCGGCCCGGCGGACGCCAAGTGCACGATCATCGAGTACGCCTCGATGACCTGCTCGCACTGCGCGGCCTTCCACCGGACCACGTGGCCGACCCTCAAGGAGCGCTACATCGACACCGGCAAGGTGCGGTTCACCCTTCGCGAATTCCCCCTCGACCCGCTGGCCACCGCGGCCTTCATGCTCGCGCGCTGCCAGGGCGATTCCAAGTATTATCCGATCACCGACCTGCTGTTCGACCAGCAGCCGGCCTGGGCCTTCACGCCGAAGCCGGTGGACGCGCTGGAGCAGATGCTCCGGCAGGCGGGCTACAACAAGCAGACCTTCGAGGCCTGCCTGAAGGACCAGAAGATCTACAGCGCGGTCAACGCCGTGAAGCAGCGCGGCCTCGACGTCTTCAAGGTGGATTCCACCCCGACCTTCTTCATCAACGGCGAGCGCTACACCGGCGAGATGACCGTCGAGGGGATGGAGAAGGTGATCAAGCCGATCATCGGCGCCTGAACGGCCGGCCGGGGCCTCGCGCGCGGCGCGGCTCCGGCGCATCGCTCCGGATTGGAATACCAGATCAAAATCAGACACTTACGGTGAATGGGGCTCGCCTTGACACTCAAGATAGGCGAAACTATGGTGCGCCCCGCTTGCTGGGGGTGTCCAGCCGGTTCCACAATCTCCCGCCCGATGAGTTTTGAGCCGTGAACGGCGACGATCCGAGGGACGGGAAAGGGGCCGAGCAGACGCCGACGGACAGCGACCTCTCCGCGAGGCTCAGACGTCTCGAGACGCAGATCGAACGGAAGCGGCCGCAGGCTGCTCCCGATCCTTCCACGCGCCCTCGGAACGGCGGGCCATCCTCGCTGGGCCAGGCCATGACGCTCTCCACGGAGTTCGTCGCGGGCGTGATCGCGGGGGGCATACTCGGCTGGATCGTCGATCATGTCTTCGGGACGAAGCCCTGGGGCCTGATCGTCCTCCTGATGCTGGGGTTCGTCGCGGGGGTCTACAACGTGATGCGGGTGTCGGGTTTCGCCGGCGCGCGTCCGGGACGGCGCGATCGGCAGGAGCCATAAGGCGCGCCGGTCAGTGGGGAATGTGGGGCGGCCGACACCCGTCGGCGCGCCGGACAAGAAGGGCGGAAGCGGGAATGGCGGTCACGATCGACCCGATCCATCAGTTCGAGCTGAAGCCGCTCGTTTCGCTGGGCCATATCGGCCACCAGCAGCTCGCGTTCACGCAGTCGGCCCTCTACATGTTCGCCGCCGTCGGCGTGATCGCGCTCATCACCATCGTGGCGACCGCGTCCCGCTCGGTCGTTCCGGGCCGCATGCAGTCGCTGGCCGAGATCTTCTACGAATTCATCGCCGATACCGTGCACCAGGCGACGGGCGACGGCGGCAAGCGGTTCATGCCGCTCGTGTTCTCGCTGTTCATGTTCGTGCTCATCCTGAACCTGTTCGGGATGATCCCCTACGCCTTCGCGGTGACCAGCCACCTGATCGTCACTTTCGGCCTCGCGGCGCTGGTGATCTCCACCGTGGTGATCTTCGGCGTGATGAAGCACGGCACCCACTTCTTCGGCCTGTTCGTGCCGTCGGGCGTGCCGAAGCCGCTTCTCGCAATCCTGGTGCCGATCGAGGTGATCTCCTTCATCTCGCGCCCGATCAGCCTGTCGGTCCGTCTGTTCGCCAACATGCTGGCCGGCCACATCGCGATGAAGATCTTCGCGTTCTTCGTGGTTCAGCTTCTTCTCGCGGGCGCCTGGAGCGTGCTATCGCCGCTCCCGCTGTTCCTGACGATCGCGCTGACCGCTCTCGAGTTCCTCGTTGCGGCGCTTCAGGCCTACGTCTTCGCGACGCTGACGGCGATCTACCTCAACGACGCCCTTCACCCCGGCCACTGATCGGCCGGCTCCACCCGCCGCAAACGTCACTGCACGTTTCGATCTGAAGAGACCTCAGGAGTTACCATGGATCCCGTCGCTGCGAAGTACATCGGCGCCGGCCTCGCCTGCCTCGGCATGGCGGGTGCGGGCATCGGCCTCGGCAACCTGTTCGGTCAGTTCCTCGCCGGCGCCCTTCGCAACCCGTCCGCGGCCGACGGCCAGCGCGCCACCCTGCTCCTGGGCTTCGCCCTCACCGAGGCGCTCGGCATCTTCTCGCTGCTGATCGCGCTGCTGCTGCTCTTCGCCGTCTGATCGGCGCCGGAGCCCGCGGTCCCCGCGGTCTCCCCCCGGGCTCCCGCCCGATGAACGGGTGGACGCTCCCGCGACGGGGCGTCCGCCTTCGTCCGTCACCGCGCCGGCGGTGGCCTCAGCGAACGGTGTCAGTGTAGCGGTCTCATGGCGCAGCCCAATCCCCTCACCACGCCGCCCCCGGGCGCCGACACGCAGGTCGTGCCGGGCCATGTCGAACATACGGAAGCGCATTCGGGCGCCTTCCCGCCCTTCGAGACCTCGGGCTTCCTGGCGCAGCTGATCTGGCTCGCCCTGGCCTTCGGCCTCCTCTACTACCTGATGGACAAGATCGCGCTGCCGCGGATCCAGTCGATCCTGCACGCCCGTGCCGAGCGCCTGCGCGCCGACCTGGACCAGGCGCAGGCGATGAAGGCCGAGGCGGATGCCGCCGGCGTGGCCTTCGAGACCGCCCTCCGGGACGCCCAGGGCAAGGCGCGCGACATCGCGCAGACCACCCGCAACGACCTGGCCGCCGAGGCCGAGGTGAAGCGCAAGGCGCTCGAGGAGCAGCTGAACGCCAAGCTCTCCGCGTCCGAGGCGACCATCCGCACGCGGACCGAGGCCGCCATGGGCAACGTCCGCTCGATCGCGGGCGAGGCCGCGTCGGCCATCGTCGAGCGCCTGACCGGGCAGGCCCCGGACCGGGCGAGCCTCGACCGCGCCCTCGACGCCACCGCACACTAGACGGGATCCCACGATGCTGCTCGAAGCCGAATTCTGGGTCGCCGTCGCGTTCTTCATCTTCATGGGCATCGCCTGGAAGGTCGGCGCCTTCTCGGCCATGACCAAGGGCCTGGATGGCCGCGCCAACCGCGTCCGCCACGAGCTCGACGAGGCCAAGCGCCTGCGCGAGGAGGCCGCCGCCGTGCTCGCCGACTACAAGCGCCGCCGCGCCGAGGCCGAGAAGGAGGCCGAGTCGATCGTCGCCAGCGCCCGCGAGGAGGCCGAGCGCGCCGCCGAGGAGGGCCACCGCAAGCTCGACGACTTCCTGGCCCGCCGCACCAAGGCCGCCGAGACCAAGATCGCCCAGGCCGAGGCCCAGGCGGAGGCCCAGGTCCGCGCCGCCGCCGCCGAGGCGGCCGTGAAGGTCTCGGAGACGATCCTGCGCGAGCGGATGCAGGGCGACGCCGCCCAGAACCTGATCCGCGCGAGCCTCGGCGAGGTGCGGACCCGCATGCGCTCCTGATCCGGACGCAGCACCGCGATCGTCGAGAAAGCCGCCTCCGGGCGGCTTTTTTCATGCGCGACGCGACCCAGGCCAGCGCGAGAACTGGCGGTGCGGCGCCCGGATCCGCCCGCCGCGCTCGCGGGACGGGCCGCGCCCGCGCCGGCCGCGGCGAACATCGGCGCCCTGACCGGCGTTCCCCGGACCGTGGGACAGCGGAGACGTCATGGCGGATCGAGCGCGGATCGTGATCGTCGGGGGCGGCGTCGCCGGCATCGAGGTGGCCACCAGCCTCGGGCGCGGCGGCCGCGCCGACGTGACCCTGGCCGATCGCAGCCTCTCGCATGTCTGGAAGCCGATGCTGCACACCTTCGCGGCCGGAACGGCAAGGGCCGACCGGCAGAAGGTCGATTTCTTCGCCCAGGCGCGCCGCAACGGCTTCCGCTTCCAGCCCGGCGCCCTGGTCGGCATCGACCGGGAGGCCAGGCGCGCCCGGCTCGCCGTCGAGGCCGCGGAGGGGCGGCCCGCGGTCGAGATCGCCTACGACCTTCTCGTCCTCGCCGTCGGCAGCCGGGCCAACGATTTCGGCACCCCGGGCGTGGCCGAGCATTGCCTGACCATCGACGACCTGACCGAGGCCGAGCATTTCCACGCGCAGCTCCGGTGCCACCTGCTGGCCCGGCTCGATGGCGGTGGTCTTCTGGAGATCGCCATCGTGGGCGGCGGTGCCACCGGGGTCGAGCTCGCCGCCGAATTGAAGCACGCCATCAACCTCCTCGCGGCCTACGGCTCGCCCGACCTGCCGGGGCGCCTGCGCCTGACGCTGATCGAGAGCGGTCCGCGTCTGTTGCCGGCGTTTCCCGAGAAGGTGTCCCGGGCCGCCGGCCGCACCCTGTCGGACCTCGCCGTGGAGGTCCGGACCGGCGCGCTGGTGACGGCGGCGGACGCGGACGGCTTCATCCTCAAGGATGGCAGTCGCATCCCGGCCGGGCTGAAGGTCTGGGCCGCCGGCGTGAAGGCGCCGGACGTGCTCGCCGGCCTGGACGGGCTGGAACGCTCGCGGACCGGGCAGCTCGTCGTCCGCCCGGACCTGCGCACGACCCGGGATTCGTCCATCATCGCCCTCGGCGACTGTGCCAGCCTCACCGATCCGCGAACCGGGAAGCCCGTTCCGGCAACCGCCCAGGCCGCCCGCCAGCAGGCCCAGCATCTCGCGCGCCATCTCGGCCGCGCCCTGGCCCGCGGGGACATGCCGGCCGCGGATCTGCCGCCGTTCCACTACGTCGAGAAGGGCGCGATCGTGTCGCTGGCGGATTTCAACGGCTGGGGGACCCTCGGCCGCTACACGTTCGGCGGCGGGCGCCTGAACGGACTCTCGGCGCGGCTGACGCACGACCTTCTGTACCGGCAGCACCAGATCGGACTCTACGGGCCGCTGCGCGGAACGATGACCTGGGTGCTCGACGATCTCGACCACCTGATCAGCCCGCCGGTGCGGCTCGACTGACGCGGCCGGCGCGGGACCGTCTGGCCTCGGGTCGCGCGGTGCCGCCGCCGATCCGCGTCCGCGGCCTCAATCCGGCCGTTCGCCCTCCACCGCCTTGGTCTCCTCGACCTCGGGGGCGACCTGTCCGTAGTTCAGCACCGCCACCAGCGTCACGCCGCCGAAGGTGTTGCCCAGGAGGGTCGGCAGGAAGAACTTCAACGCGTAATCGTGCAGCGACGCGGCGCCCGTGACCACGAGGTAGAAGGCCTCGACGGATCCGGCGACGATGTGGGCGAGGCTGCAGAGCGCCACCAGCCACGTCATCAGGAGGATCACGAACGGCGCCGCGCCGGCGGTCGCCGGCAGGAACCAGACCATCAGGGCGATCATCCATCCGGCGAAGACGGCCTTGATGAACGTCACCCAGAAGTCGTGCGCGACGGCGTCGTGGCTGATCTCCGCGAAGGCCTTGAGGACCGGCGCCTCGAAGGCGCCCGAATAGGCCAGCAACGCCGCGATCGCGAGCGTTCCCAGGATGTTGCCCGACAGCACGATCGTCCAGAGCCTGGCGACGCGGAGCGCCGTCTTCACCGAGCGGTCGTGCAGCAGCGGCAGGACCGGCGTGATCGTGTTCTCGGTGAAGAGCTGCTGGCGCCCGAGGACGACGACCAGGAACCCGACCGCGTAGCCCATCGAGCTGACGATCTTGGCCCAGTCGGTCTCGGGCAGGTGGCTCCGCAGGACGCCCGGCACGATCAGCGACAGGGCGATGCTGAGACCGGCCGCGAAGGCCGAGAGGAACAGCGCGAGGCCGTGGCGCCGCAGCTCCTCGTCGCCCTCGAGCCGGATGACCTCGTGCAGGACGTAGGCATCGGGCCGCCCGATCTCGGAGACCTCCTTCAGCAGCTCGTCCCGGCGCGCCTCGGGATCGGCCCGCTTGTCCTTGTCCCGCACCATCCGACAGCTCCGCTACGCAACCCGATCGATCGGATGGGACAAGTCAGGCCGAGAGCCGCGCCAGCAGCGCCTCGACGGCGCTGCGCGCCTCGGCGAGCGCGTCGGGATCCCGGCTGCGCACGACGATCCGGTTTCGGAACCCCTCGGGGGTGATCGCCGGATAGGAGCCGATCGAGACGGAGTGGCGCGTCTTCGCGATCTCGCCGAGGCCGCCCGCGTAGGTGCCCTCCGGCAGGCCGGCCGCCTCGATCGTCTCGGACAGCATCGCGGCGCCGCCCTTCAGCGTCGGGGCGACCGAGTCCAGCATGGCCTGCATGATGCTGGGTACGCCGGCCATCACGTGGACGTTGCCGATGCGGAAGCCCGGCGCCTTCGAGACGGGGTTGGCGATCAGGTCGGCCCCGAACGGGATCCGCGCCATGCGCAGGCGGGCCTCGTTGAGATCCTCGGGCTTGTGCCGCTCCAGCAGCATCGCGCGGGCCCGCTCGTCGACGTCGATGCCGACCCCGAAGGCTTCGGCCACGCAATCGGCCGTGATGTCGTCGTGGGTGGGGCCGATCCCGCCGGTGGTGAACAGGTAGGTGTAGCGGGTGCGCAGGGCGTTGACCGCCTCGACGATCATGGCGGCCTCGTCGGGCACGATCCGGACCTCGCGCAGGTCGATGCCGGCGGCGGTGAGGAAGTCGGCGATCGTGCCGATGTTCTTGTCCTTGGTGCGACCCGAGAGGATCTCGTCGCCGATGACGAGGATCGCGGCGGTGACGGATTCGGAAGGCTGGTTCATGGAACTCTGGCGTCGGGCGGGTCCTGCAGGCAGATAGCGCAACCGCAGCCCGCGACTACGTGAACCCCGAGGAACCCATGCAGTTCGCCGCGCCGCTCGTGCCGGGTCGGCTCGTGCAGCGCTACAAGCGCTTCCTCGCCGATATCGACACCGATGACGGCCGTGTCACCGTCCACTGCCCCAATCCCGGTGCCATGCTCGGGCTGAAAACGCCGGGCGCCCGCGTGCTGCTGTCGCGCTCGACCAATCCCGCGCGCAAGCTGCCGCTCACCTGGGAGCTGGTCGAGGCCGACCTCCCCGGCGGGGCGCAGTGGGTCGGGATCAACACGATGCGACCGAACGCGCTCGTGGCCGAGGCCTTCCGGACCGGGGCGATCGCGGCGCTCGCCGGCCACGGCACGCTGAGGCCCGAGGTGCGCTACGCCGCGGCCAGCCGGGTCGATTTCCTCGCGAGCGGCGCCCCGGCCGGACCCTGCCACGTCGAGGTCAAGAACTGTCACCTGATGCGGCGGGCCGGCCTGGCCGAGTTTCCGGACTGCACGGCCGCCCGCAGTGCCCGGCACATGCGCGATCTGGCGCAGGTCGTGGCCGATGGCGGCCGGGCGCTGGTGATCATCGTCGTGCAGATGCGGGCCGAGGCCTTCGATATCGCCCGGGACATCGATCCCGCCTTCGACCGTGCGTTCCGGGAGGCGCGCGCCGCGGGCGTGGCGGTCCGTGCCTACCGCTGCGCCGTCGCGCCGGAGGGCGTCGCCATCGCCGAGGAGATTCCGGTGATCACGCCGCCCTGACGGCGCCGCGCTCGAACATCAGGTTCAGCCGCGAGCGCGCGATCTCGCGATAGCCGTGCTTCGCCAGGTGCTGCAGCAGGTCGAGCTGCCACTGGCCCGTGCCGTTCTCGATCAGCAGGATCCGCGGCAGGAGCGCGTCCGGCGCCTCGCGCAGGAACGGCTCCAGGATCAGGTCCTCGGCGCCCTCGACGTCGAGCTTGATGGCGTCGACCCGGCTCAGATCCTCGCTGCGCAGGAGGTCGAGGAGGGTCACCGCCGGCACGGTGATCCGCGCGCCCTCGTTGGTGCCGACGATGCGCAGGCTCGATTCGCCGCGGTTGCGCGGATCGATGAACAGGGTCAGCTCGCCGGCCTTGTCGGCCACCGCGCAGGCGACCGCCTTCACGGTGTGGAACGGGTTCTGGGCGATGTTGTAGGTCAGGCGGTCGAACACGTCGGGCTGCGGCTCGACCGCGACGATCCGCGCGCCCGGGCCCGCGGACGCGGCCACGCAGAGCGCGTAGGCGCCCACATTGGCGCCGATGTCGAGGAAGACGCAGTCCTGCGGCAGGCGCTCCCGGAGCAGCGCCCGCTCCTCCGGATCGAAGAACTGCGGGGTGAAGAGCACCTTCTTCTCGCAGTTGTTGTTGTACGGGTGCAGCCGCATCCGCGCGCCGTAACGGGTCACGTCGAGGGGCTTGCCCCCGAGCCGCGCGATCGCGATCCGGCGCAGGAACAGCGCGAGGCGCCGCCCGTACCAGGACTCGGCCGGGATCCGGTTCGTGCGGCGGGTGATCGCCGCCACGAGACCGGACGGTTCATAGGTGCCGTAGGGCTGCGTGTCCGTCATGACCGGGGCGGTTTGCCAGCCGGCGCCGCGACCCGCAAGCGGGCCGAGCCGCGTTGCTCCTTCGCGCCCGGGTGGTCTAAGCCGTGGCCGAGCTTGATGAACACAGGTTGCGCGGCATGGAGTCCTTCAATTCCGACGGCGTCCGGATCGCCTATATCGACGTGCCGCCGGCGGACGGTCCGGGCAAGCCGATCCTGCTGATCCACGGCTTCGCGTCGAACCACGCGGTCAACTGGGTCAACACGCAGTGGGTGAAGGCCCTGACCCAGGCCGGCTACCGCGCGATCGCGCTGGACAACCGCGGCCACGGCGAGAGCGAGAAGCTCTACGATCCGGCCGCCTACAGCTCCGAGGCGATGGCCGGCGACGCGATCCGGCTCCTCGACCATCTCGGCATCGCGCGCGCCCATGTCATGGGCTACTCCATGGGCGGGCGGATCACCGCCCACATCGCGCTGGATCACGGGGATCGGGTGCGCTCGGCCCTGATCGGCGGCCTCGGGATGCACCTGATCGAGGGCAAGGGCCTGCCCTCCGGCATTGCCGAGGCCCTGGAGGCGCCCGCCGGGACGCCCGCGCCCAACCCGACGGCGGCGGCCTTCCGGATGTTCGCCGAGCAGACCCGGAGCGACCTGCGGGCGCTGGCCGCCTGCATGCGCGGCTCGCGCCAGACGCTCAGCCGGGGCGAGCTCGCGCAGATCGAGGTGCCGGTCCTGGTCTCGGTCGGGACCCTCGACACGGTCGCGGGCTCGGGCCCGGGCCTCGCCGCCCTGATCCCGGACGCCCGCGCCCTCGAGATCGAGGGCAAGGACCACTCCACGGCGGTCGGCGCCAAGCCGCACCGGGACGGCGTGCTGGCCTTCCTGGCCGCGCAGCCCTGAGGCCTCAGCTCTTCAGCCGGTAGCCCGTGCGGAAGATGTAGGTCACGAGGCCGAGGCAGATCACCAGGAACAGCGCGGTCATGCCGAGGCTGATCGCGATGTTCACGTCCGCCTTGCCGAAGAACGCCCAGCGGAAGCCGCTGATCAGGTACACGACCGGGTTCAGCAGGCTCACCGCGTGCCAGAACGGCGGCAGCATGCCGATCGCGTAGAAGCTGCCGCCCAGGAAGGTGAGCGGGGTCACCACCAGGAGCGGCACCAGCTGCAGCTTCTCGAACCCGTCCGCCCACAGGCCGATCACGAAGCCGAACAGGCTGAAGGTCACGGCGGTGAGCAGCAGGAAGCCGATCATCCAGAGCGGGTGGTCGATGCGCAGCGGCACGAACAGCGCCGAGGTCGCCAGGATGATCAGGCCGATCAGGATCGACTTGGAGGCCGCCGCCCCGACGAAGCCCAGCACCACCTCCAGCGGCGAGATCGGCGCCGACAGGATCTCGTAGATCGTCCCGGCGAAGCGCGGGAAGTAGATGCCGAACGAGGCGTTCGAGATGCTCTGCGTCAGCAGCGACAGCATGATCAGGCCGGGGACGATGAACAGCCCGTAGGGCACGCCGTCGACCGCCGAGACCCGGGAGCCGATCGCCGCGCCGAAGACCACGAAATACAGGGTGGTCGAGATGACCGGGGCCAGGATGCTCTGCCCGGCGGTGCGCCAGAAGCGGCCCATCTCGAACAGGTAGATGGCCCGGATGGCCGGCCAGTTCATGCGGAACGCCGCGCTCATGCCTGTGCCCCCTCCTCGCGCACGAGGCCCACGAAGATGTCCTCCAGCGAACTCTGTTCGGTGTGGAGGTCCTTGAAGCGGATGCCCGCGGCCGACAGGCCGGTCAGAAGCCCGGTGATGCCGGTGCGCTCGGCACGGGTGTCGTAGGTGTAGACCAGCTCGCTCCCCTCCCCGGCGAGCGCCAGGCCGTAATCGGCGAGTTCCGGCGGCACCGCGGCGATCGGCTGCTGGAGATGCAGGGTCAGCTGCTTGCGCCCGAGCTTGCGCATCAGCGCGGCCTTCTCCTCCACCAGGATGATCTCGCCCCGGCGGATCACGCCGATGCGGTCGGCCATCTCCTCGGCCTCCTCGATGTAGTGGGTGGTGAGGATGACGGTGACGCCCTGCTGGCGCAGATCGCGCACGAGACGCCACATGTCCTGGCGCAGTTCCACGTCGACGCCCGCCGTGGGTTCGTCCAGGAACAGCACCCGGGGCTCGTGCGACAGCGCCTTGGCGATGAGCACCCGGCGCTTCATGCCGCCCGACAGCGTCATGAGCCGGCTGTCGCGCTTGTCCCAGAGGGACAGCGCCCGGAGGATCCGCTCGATATGCCCGGGATCCGGTCGCAGCCCGAACAAGCCGCGGGAGAAGCTCACGGTGTTCAGCACCGTCTCGAACGCGTCGGTGGTGAGTTCCTGCGGGACGAGCCCGATCGTGCGGCGCGCGGCACGGTAATCCGCCACGATATCGTGGCCGTCGACATGAACGGTCCCCGAACTCGCGGTGACGATGCCGCAGACGATGTTGATGAGCGTCGACTTGCCCGCCCCGTTCGGACCGAGCAGCGCGAAGATCTCCCCGCGCTCGATGGCGAGGTCGATGTCGCGCAGGGCGGTGAAGCCGGACGTGTAGGTCTTCGACAGCTTCGAGATGGAGATGATCGGCATCAGGGCCTGGAGCGAGCGGGGGCATGCACGGGGCCGGCAGCCACGATCCCGGCGCCGGAACCGCGGTGGGCCGACCGTGCGAAACGCCTTCGGTGGCGGGCGCCCCTATAGCACGCTGCCTTCCCGGCGCTGACCGATCCTGTGTGTGCCACCGCACCGCGAGGACGGTCGCCGCTCACGTGCGGCTGTAGCGCTCCGCCAGCGCCAGGCACTCCTTGCGGAGATCCGGATCGTCGATGCGCGAGAAGGCCGTCAGCAGAGCGGCGCATTCCGCGGCGCTCGGACCGCGGGCCACCGAAGACCCCGTCCGTCTCCGGAAGGTGGTGACCGGGATGTTCAGCGCGTCGGCGATCTGGCGCAGCAGCATTTCCCGCTCGTGTGCAGATTTCGCCGTACCGTCGAGATCGAATCCACCCGCGTCCGTCATGATCTCTTCGAAACCAATCCTTCGGTCGAGCCCGGATCCACGAGATGAGCAGCAGACGCCATTCGCGCGGTGCGCGGCACGACCATTCACACTTTCTCCGCCGGTGCAACCTACCGTTATGGTTTCGCCCCGGCACGGCCGCTTCACGCGCAGCCCTATGAAAGCGGGCCGGCGGGGAGATATTGTGACGCTCATCTGCAATCGACAGAGTCGGCGCAGCCTCCGTGCTGAATTACCGTGGAGAAATACAATTGCCGGTGGCGAGGTTCCGGCGCTATGTCGCTCGCCGAAGCGTGATCCAGGCGGCCAGCCCGACAAGGGCCGTGGCGCCGAGGATCCGGCGCCAGGGATTCACGCCGCGCACGAGCTCGTCGACCGCCCACCATGTCAGTGCGACGTCGGCCCCGAAGGATAGCGAGGAGGTCGGCAGCCAGGAGGCCAGCTTTGCCCTGTCCTGCGCCAGCCAGGCCGCGAGGCTGAGGCCTGCGAACAGCCAGAGCGGCAGGTTCGGCCACTGCGCGACGGTGATCGCGCCGGTGGTCCGGTCGCGAAACATCCAATCGACTGCCCGCCCGAAGGCCGTGTGCGGCGGTGGCGACATGGCTCGAACCTTCGTGAGTTCCGACCGGCCCGCGCCGTGGCGCGTCGCCGGACCAGAATGAGCCGATTGCGGCGGAAGGCGCCTTAACACATCGGTAACGTTAGTAAACAGAAACCGTCGGTAAATCCCTAACGGAACCTGAAAGGACTCGCGAAAGTTTCGTTAATCGGGTGATTATCGGTCATCGGAGCGGCGGCCAATCAGCCGAACATCGAGGATCGATTATGAACGCGCGTCTCGAAGACCTGAAGTTCATGCTGACGCTCAGCGCCGTGGTCCTGTTCGGCAGCGGCCTCGACATCATCCTGCGCTGATCGCGCCGCTCAGCCCGGCCCGCGGCGCCGCGCCGCCGGTCATGAAGGCGCGTCCGAGCGCCGCGCGGGCCGCCGACGGACCGGCCGCCGAACCGTCGCCCCGGCCGGCTGTGTACGGAACAACGATCGCGCGCGAGGCGGCGTCCGCAGGACGGCGCATACCGGCGGTGTCGATGGTCGGGCTCTGCCCGGAACGAAGGAAGCTTCGCAAGTCCGCGGCCCGCGCCTGCCGCTCCGTCCGCATCTTGAGCACGGCGATCACGAGGCCGACCAGCCCGGCCGCCTCCAAGAACGCCGCGACCACGTAGCCCGCAGCCATCCGCTTCCACCAACCATATCGAGGGAGTGGCCGCGCTCGCGGCGGCCGCCCTCCGATCTGTCGGGTCATGGTTAGCGCGACCTTAACGGCTACGTAGATGGCCGCAGATCGCGCCGGGATCGACGCGCGACCCCGGCATCAAACACGCGGCGCAAGCTCCTCCCGTTGAACAACAATCGGGCGCCGCGCCACGCATGCGCCGCGCCCGGGAGCGTGTTCAGGAAGCCGTGAGGCTCGGCCGAGGCCCTACCACATGTCGAGGGCGACGCGGGCCTCGTCCGACATGCGGCTCTGGTCCCACGGCGGATCGAACACCATGGTCACCGCGCAGGACTGGACGCCCGGAACGGCGCTCACCGCGTTCTCGACCCAGCCGGGCATCTCGCCCGCCACCGGGCAGCCGGGCGCGGTGAGCGTCATGTCGATCGCGACGTTGCGGTCGTCGCCGATGTCGACCTTGTAGATCAGGCCGAGCTCGTAGATGTCGGCCGGGATCTCGGGATCGTAGACCGTCTTCAGCGCCGCGACGATGTCGTCGGTCAGGCGGTCGAGCTCCGCCTGCGGGATCGTCGAGTCGCCGGCGACGTCGGGGGCGTTCTTGCCGCCCGTGATGGTGGCGTCGGTGCTCATCGCTTCACTCTCCCCGGACCCGCGCGGGCGGATCCAGCCTCATCCCAGAATCAGGTGAACAGCATCTCTGCTCTGCCGAGCGCCTCGGCAAGGGCATCGATCTCGGCGGTGGTGTTGTAAAGCCCGAACGAGGCCCGGCAGGTCGAGGTGACGCCGAACCGCTTGAGCAGCGGCATCGCGCAGTGGGTCCCGGCCCGCACCGCCACGCCCTGCCGGTCGATCACCGTGGCGATGTCGTGGGCGTGCGCGCCCTTCATCTCGAAGGCGATCACGCCGCCCTTGCCCGGCGCGGTGCCGATCAGGCGCAGGGCGTTCATCGCGCCGAGCCGCTCCTGCGCGTAGGCGGTGAGCTTCGCCTCGTGGGCGGCGATCGCGTCGCGCCCGAGGGTCATCATGTACTCGAGCGCGGCGCCGAGACCGACCGCCTCGACGATGGCGGGGGTGCCGGCCTCGAACCGGTGGGGCGGATCGTTGTAGGTGATCGCGTCCTCGCTCACCGTCCGGATCATCTCGCCGCCGCCCTGGTAGGGCGGCAGGCGCTCCAGCCATTCCTTCTTGCCGTAGAGCACGCCGATCCCGGTTGGACCGTAGACCTTGTGGCCGGTGAAGACGAAGAAGTCGCAGTCGAGCGCCCGCACGTCGACCGGCTGGTGCACCGCGCTCTGGGCCCCGTCGAGCAGGACGGGCACGCCGTGGGCGTGGGCGATACGTACGATCTCGGCGGCCGGCGTCACCGTGCCGAGCACGTTCGACATGTGGGTGATCGCCACCATCTTGGTCCGCGGCGAGAACAGCTTCTCGTACTCCTCGACCAGGAAATTGCCCGCGTCGTCCACCGGGGCCCACTTGATCACGGCGCCCCGGCGCTCGCGCAGGAAGTGCCAGGGCACGATGTTGGAGTGGTGCTCCATGATCGAGAGGATGATCTCGTCCCCCTCCCCGATCAGGCCGGCCCAGCCCATCGACGAGGCCACGAGGTTGTAGGCCTCGGTGGCGTTGCGGGTGAAGATGATCTCGTCCGTCGAGGCGGCGTTGAGGAACTGGCGCGTGGTCTCCCGCGCGCCCTCGAAGCCCTCCGTGGCGGCGTTCGCCATGTAGTGCAGGCCGCGGTGGACGTTGGCGTAGCCGGTCTCCATGCAGGAGACCATCGCGTCGATCACCTGCCTGGGCTTCTGCGCCGAGGCGGCGTTGTCGAGGTAGACCAGCTTCTTGCCGTAGACCTGCTGCGCCAGGATCGGGAAATCCTTCCGGATCGCCTCGACGTCGTAGGCGGGGGTGAGGACGGGTGCGTTCATGGTCGCGACCTTCCGAAGACTTCGCCGATCCCGGGAACAGCCCTCATCCTGAGGTGCCGGAGCGAAGCGGAGGCCTCGAAGGAGGCCTCCAGCTAGCGTTGCGATCCCCGGATCCCGCCCGCAGGGCCCGCTGCCGCGGTGACCTCGGGACGGGATCAGGTCTCGAGAAGGACCGGTCCGCGGAGCGGAACCGGCCGGGACGATCAGCCGCGCGCCTGGAGCCAGGCCTCGATCTCGCCGATCAGCGCCGCGCGGGCGCCCTCGTGCGTGACCGCCTCCACGGCCTCGCCCACGAAGGCCTGCACGAGCAGGCTCTCGGCGGTCGCGCGCGGAAGGCCGCGGGCCATCAGGTAGAACAGCAGATCCTCGTCCGGGGCGCCGCAGGTGGCCCCGTGGCCGCAGGCCACGTCGTCGGCGAAGATCTCCAGCTCCGGCTTGTTCATCATCTGCCCCTCATCGGTGAGGAGGAGGCAGTCGGACTTCATCTTGCCGTCGGTCTGCTGCGCGGCCTGACGGACGATGATCTTGCCCTGGAACACGCCGGTGGCGTCGCCGTCGATGATCCACTTGAACTGCTCGCGGCCGACGCCGCCGACCGCGGCGTGATCGGCGAGCAGCGTCGAGTCGGCGAGCTGACCCTTGCGCAACATGGCGGCGCCGTTGACCACGACGTTGGTGTCCTCGCCGGCGACGTGGACGAAGATCTGGTGACGCGACAGCACCGCCCCGGTCACGAGGTTGACGGTCTCGACCTGACCCTCGGCCTCGACCTTCAGCGACAGCGTCGAGAGCGCGATGGTGGCGTCGCCCTCCGTGTTCAGGCGCGTGTGGCGGAAGGCGGCCTTCGGGCCGACCACCACGTCGAGGGCGTCGTTCGGCTGGCAGGTGAGCCCGTCCGGCCCCTCGTGGCTCTCCAGCAGGCCGAACTCCGCGCCCTCACCGATCTGAATCAGCACGCGGGTGGCCGTCGAGAACGGCGCGGCGCCGGCGCCGACGAAGCGCAGGTGCAGGGGCCGCGCCGGCTTCGCGCCGGGCGCCACCGTGATCAGCGCGCCGTCCGCCAGGAAAGCGGTGTTGAGCTGGTAGACCGGGTTCTCCCGAGCCTGCGCCACCGGGGCGAGCTGCTTCAGGTCGACATGCGCCTCGGTCAGCGCCTCCGCCATCGGGACGACCGTGACGCCCTCGGGGATTCGGTCGAGGTCCGACAGCTCGCGAACGAGATGGCCGTTCACGAAGGTGAGGCGCGCGGCCTCGATCCCCGAGAAGCCCTTCGCCCCGGCGACGGCCGCCCGGGCGACGTCGAGGCTCGGCGCCTCGGCCGGGGGCGCGGCCTCGGTGATGGCGGCGCGCAGGTCCGTGTACTTGAACGCCTCGACCCGCCGGCTCGGCAGGCCGGTCGCCTCGAAGAAGCGGAACGCCTCCTCGCGGGCGATCGCCTTCTCGCTGGCGAAGCTCTGGCGGGCCGACTCGAACAGCTTCGACAGGCCGGCCTCGGCGGGGGAGCGGAGGTTGGTGACGTCGGCCATGATTCAGGCGGCCTCGCTGGTGCGGTACTCGGCGTAGCCGGAGGCCTCGAGCTCGAGCGCGAGCTCCTTGCCGCCGGTCTTCACGATCTGGCCCTTCGACATGACGTGCACGGTGTCGGGCACGATGTGGTTGAGCAGCCGCTGGTAGTGGGTGATCACCAGGAACGAGCGGCCCTGGTCACGGAGCGCGTTCACGCCCTCCGAGACGATGCGCAGGGCGTCGATGTCGAGGCCGGAATCGGTCTCGTCGAGCACGCAGAACTTCGGCTGCAGCAGCGCCATCTGGAGGATCTCCATGCGCTTCTTCTCGCCGCCGGAGAAGCCGACGTTGAGGGCGCGCTTGAGCATCTCCTTGTTGATCTCGAGCTTGTCGGCCGCGCCGTTCACAGCGCGGATGAAGTCCGGGGTCGACAGCTCGGCCTCGCCGCGCGCCTTGCGCTGCGCGTTCAGGCAGGCCTTGAGGAAGGTCATGGTGCCGACGCCGGGGATCTCCAGCGGGTACTGGAAGGCCAGGAAGATGCCGGCCGCGGCGCGCTCGTCGGCGGCCATCTCCAGCACGTTCTGCCCGTCGAGCAGGATCTCGCCGTCGAGAACCTCGTAATCCTCCTTGCCGGCGATGACGTAGGAGAGGGTCGACTTGCCCGAGCCGTTCGGGCCCATGATCGCCGCGACCTCGCCGTCGTTCACGGTCAGGTTGAGGCCGTTCAGGATGCGGTTGTCCTCGATCTGCACGACGAGGTTCTTGATTTCCAGCATGTCAGTCCAAGTCCTTCAAAACCATTCGTCCCGCATCGCCCGCAGGAACGCGGCGCTCCCGGCCGGGTAGCCGGAGAGGTCGCCGATCACCGCGTCGATGCCGCACCGGGGACAGAGGGCGGTGCCCTCATCGGCGATCCAGCCCGCGATCTCGTCCGGCGCGAAAACCTCGAGGCAGAAGAAGCACCCGCACAGGACGCTGCTCCTGACCTCGTCGGCGTGCCGCGCGCTGTGCCGATGGGCCGCGCGCAGCACGCCGTCGTCGTATCTGCCCAGGCGGTCAGCCCACCGAGCCTTCCAGACTGATCGAGATCAGCTTCTGGGCCTCGACGGCGAACTCCATGGGCAGCTGCTGCAGCACGTCCCGGACGAAGCCGTTGACGATGAGCGCGGTCGCCTCCTCCTCGGAGAGGCCGCGCTGCTGGCAGTAGAACTTCTGCTCCTCGGAGATCTTCGAGGTGGTCGCCTCGTGCTCGAACACCGCCGAGGCGTTCTTCGACTCGATGTAGGGCACGGTGTGCGCGCCGCACTGGTCGCCGATCAGCAGGGAGTCGCAGTTCGTGAAGTTGCGCGCGCCCTTGGCCTTCCGGTGCGCCGAGACGAGGCCCCGGTAGGTGTTCTGCGAGCGACCCGCCGAGATGCCCTTCGAGATGATCCGGCTCGTCGTGTTCTTGCCGAGATGGATCATCTTGGTGCCGGAATCGACCTGCTGCATGCCGTTCGACACCGCGATTGAGTAGAACTCGCCGCGGGAATCGTCGCCGCGCAGGATGCAGGACGGGTACTTCCAGGTGATCGCCGAGCCGGTCTCGACCTGCGTCCACGAGATCTTCGAGCGGGCGCCGCGGCAGTCGCCGCGCTTCGTCACGAAGTTGTAGATGCCGCCCTTACCGTCGTTGTCGCCCGGGTACCAGTTCTGGACCGTCGAGTACTTGATCTCGGCATCGTCCAGGGCGACAAGCTCGACCACGGCCGCGTGGAGCTGGTTGTCGTCGCGCTTCGGGGCGGTGCAGCCCTCGAGATACGAGACGTAGGAGCCCTTGTCGGCGATGATCAGCGTGCGCTCGAACTGGCCGGTGTCGCGCTCGTTGATGCGGAAATAGGTCGACAGCTCCATCGGGCAGCGGACGCCCGGCGGGATGTAGACGAACGAGCCGTCCGAGAAGACGGCCGAGTTCAGCGTCGCGAAGAAGTTGTCGGTCACCGGCACGACCGAGCCGAGGTACTTCTGCACCAGCTCGGGGTGCTCGCGCACGGCCTCGGAGATCGGCATGAAGATCACGCCGGCCTTCTCGAGCTCCTTCTTGAAGGTGGTGGCGACCGAGACCGAGTCGAACACGGCGTCGACCGCGACGCGGCGCTCCGGCGCGATGCCTTCCAGCACCTCGACCTCGCGCAGCGGGATGCCGAGCTTCTCGTAGGTCTTCAGGATCTCGGGATCGATCTCATCGAGCGATTCCGGGCCCTGCCGCTTCGGGGCGGCGTAGTAGTAGATGTCGTTGTAGTCGACCTTGTCGTAGGAGACGCGGGCCCACTCCGGCTCCTTCATGGTCAGCCAGCGCCGGTAGGCGTCGAGGCGCCACTCCAGCAGCCACGCGGGCTCGTTCTTCTTGGCCGAGATGAAGCGGACGACGTCCTCGGAGATGCCCTTCTCGGACTTCTCCATCTCGATCGTGGTCTCGAACCCATACTTGTACTGGTCGAGGTCGATCGAGCGGACCCGATCAATGGTTTCCTGCACAGCAGGCATCAGCGTCTCCTAGGCATCTCCGGCGTCAAGGGCCGGGAAGCGTCTGTCGGAAAGCGGGGGTGCGGCGCTCAGGCCGCCTGGCCTCGCCGTCTATATAGGGTCTGCAAGACCCGTTCGAAGGCGTCGAGGAAGCATGCCACCTCCTCGTCCACCGTGTTCCAGCCGAGGCTGACGCGCAGCGCCCCCCCGGCGAGGTCGGGACCGACGCCCATCGCGGCGAGCGTCGCCGAGCGCGCGACCTTGCCCGAGGAGCAGGCCGAGCCGGACGACACCGCAACGCCGGCGAGGTCGAGGGCGATCAGGGTCGAGGGCGCGTCGAGCCCCGGGACCGAGAAACTCAGGGTGTTGGGCAGGCGCGGCGCGCCGGCGGCGAACACCACCGCGTCGGGCGCCATGGCGCGCACGCCGGCCTCGACCCGGTCGCGGAGCGCCGAGAGGCGCGCGGCCTCGGGGTCGAGCGCCTCGCGGGCGATCCGGGCGGCCTCGCCCATGCCGACGATCGCCGGCAGGCACTCGGTGCCGCAGCGCTGCCGCCGCTCCTGGCCGCCGCCGCGCAGGAACGCGTTCGCCAGAATGACATCCTCTGCCAGGACCAGCGCGCCGACACCCTTCGGCGCCGCGAATTTGTGGCCCGACAGGGTCAGGGCATCGAGCCCGAGGCGTGCCATGTCGAGGGGGATCTTGCCGGCCGCCTGCACCGCGTCGCTGTGAACCAGGGTCCGGCCGTGGGCCCGGGCCAGCCCGACGATCTCGGCCAGCGGCTGCACCGCGCCGGTCTCGTTGTTGGCGGCATGGACCGAGAGCAGCAGGCGCTCGCCCGTCAGCGCGACGAGACGTGCCTCTAGGGCAGCGAGGTCGACCACGCCGTCGGCCGTGACCGGCAGCGCCTCCGCGGCGGCCTCCGGGAACCCGTGGCCGGCCGCGACGCAGGGATGCTCCGTGGCCGAATGGAGAAGGCGCGTCGGTGCCGGCTCGCTGCGGCGACGCAGCGCGCCGGACAGGGCCGCGTTCGCCGCCTCGGTGCCGCCGCTGGTGAAGACGACTTGCTCGGGCCGGGCATTCACGAGGGCCGCGACCTGAGCGCGGGCCGCTTCCAGCGCGGCCCGGGCAGCCCGGCCTTCCGCGTGGATCGAGGACGGGTTCCCGGTGAGCGTGAGCGCGCGCGCGACCGACTCCGCGACGGCCGGCCGAACCGGGGCGGTGGCGTTGTAGTCGAGATAGGCCCGTGCCCGGCTCATCCGCGTTCCGTTAAGCCCTCTGCTGCGGCGCGTCACAATTCCTTGCCCGCGCCCCGGCTCGCCGTGCTAAGGCGCGCCGAGAAAATGAGATCCCGCCGACCCGGCACGGTCGGCGTGGCAGCCAACGCGGTGCTTCGGACGGGTTGTTTAGAACAGTTCTAATCGCCTAGAACTGTTCTAAGACTGCTTTTATGGTGCGCGCGCGACGAGTCAAGGCTGCTGCGCCGCCGGGCCGATAGCCCGGCGGGCGATCTCCGGAGCGAGAGACGAGCGATGCCCGAAGTGATCTTCACCGGCCCGGCCGGCCGCCTGGAAGGCCGTTACCAAGCCCCCAAGAAGCGCGGCGCACCGATCGCCATCATCCTGCACCCGCACCCCCAGTTCGGGGGTACGATGAACAACCAAATTGTGTACAACCTGTTTTACACCTTCGCCAATCGCGGCTTCGCGGCCCTGCGTTTCAACTTCCGCGGGGTCGGGCGCAGTCAGGGATCGTTCGACCACGGCTCGGGTGAGCTGTCGGACGCCGCGGCCGCCCTCGACTGGGTGCAGTCCGTCAACCCGGAGGCGAAGTCCTGCTGGATCGCGGGCGTCTCGTTCGGCTCCTGGATCGGCATGCAGCTCCTGATGCGCCGCCCGGAGATCGAGGGCTTCATCTCCATCGCCGCCATGGCGAACCGTTACGACTTCACCTTCCTGGCCCCCTGCCCTTCCTCCGGCCTGTTCGTGCACGGCTCGGAAGACCGGGTGGCGCCCGCCCGCGAGGTCATGCCGGTGATTGAGAAGGTGAAGACCCAGAAGGGCGTCATCATCGAGCACCAGATGGTCGAGGGCGCGAACCATTTCTTCGACGGGAAGGTCGAGGAACTGACCCAGACGGTCGACACCTACCTCGACAAGCGCCTCGGCAAGCGCGAGGAGGCGGCCTGAGCGATCCGGCCGCGCCTTGACGGGGAGAGCCCCGGAGGAATAGGGCGCGGACTTCGGAATTAGGACTCACCTTCGCAGGTCTGATGTCAGATAGCCCGTCCGACCAACCCGTGGTTCTCCTGGTGGAAGATGACGGCCTCCTGCTGATGGAGGCCTCGGACACCCTCGCGGATGCGGGCTTCACCGTCGTCGAGGCGACGCACGCCGACAAGGCGCTGAAGGTCCTGGAGAACCGCGACGACGTCGGCGTCCTGATGACCGATGTCGACATGCCGCAGGGGTCGATGGACGGATTCGCCCTGGCGCGCCTCGTGGCGCATCGCTGGCCGTCGATCCCCGTGCTGGTCGTGTCGGGCATGGGCACGCCCGGCCCCAACGACATGCCGGAGGGGGCCCGGTTCATCCCGAAGCCCTACGAGCCGACCACGCTGGTCCGGACCCTGCAGGCCTTCATCCACCGCGCGGCTTGACGCCCGGATCCGCTCGGGCTGACACCCGGTCCGGGCCCCGAACACCCGACCGAGAGCCATGACGGACCAGAACCGACCGCACCGCTTCGCGACCCGGGCCATCCATGCCGGCGCGGCGCCGGACCCCGCCACGGGCGCGCGGGTCCAGCCGATCTACTTCACCAACGGTTTCGTCTTCGACTCGACCGAGCAGGCCGCCGATATCTTCGCCGGACGCCGGACCGGCTTCTCCTACTCGCGCGGTTCCAACCCGACGGTCGCCGCGCTGGAGCGCCGCATCGCCGACCTGGAGGGCGCGAAGGCCGGGGTGGCGGTGTCCTCCGGGCAGTCGGCCATGCAGCTGGTTCTCATGACGCTGCTGAAGAGCGGCGACGCCTATGTCGCGTCCCCGCGCCTGTTCGGCGGGTCGCTCGGCCTGATGCGCCGCCTCGACGGGCGCTACGACCTGAAACCGCGCTTCGCGCGCGGCATGGCCCCGGAGGATTTCGAGGCGGCGATCACGCCGGACTGCCGGGCCATCTTCTGCGAATCGATCGTGAACCCCTGCGCGTCGGTGGTGGACCTCGACGGGATCGCCGCGGTGGCCCGCCGCCACAACCTGCCGCTCGTCGTCGACAACACCCTCGCCTCGCCGGCCCTGATCCGGCCGATCGAGCACGGCGCCGACATCGTCTGGCACTCCACCTCGAAGTTCCTGAGCGGCTCCGGCCAGACCATCGGCGGCGTGATCTGCGACGCCGGCCGCTTCGACTGGGCGAAGGCGGGCGGCTACAACCTGATCACCGAGCCCTGGCCGGACTACGACGGGCTGGTGCTCACCGAGGCCTTCCCGGAGACGCCGTTCGCCGCCGCCTGCCGGTTCTTCGGTCTGCGCGACCTCGGCCCCGGCCTGTCGCCGATGAACGCGTTCCTGACGCTCATGGGGATCGAGACCCTGCCGCTGCGCATGGAGCGGCACTGCGCCAACGCGCGGGCGGTGGCGGCCTTCCTGAAGGATCACCCGGCGGTCGCGTGGGTGAGCTACCCGATGCTGCCGGGCCAGCCCGGCGAGGCGCTCGCCCGTCGCTACACGCCGGACGGCCCGGGCTCGATCTTCACCTTCGCGCTGAAGGGCGGCGAGCCGGCGGCACTGGCGTTCATCGCCGGGCTGGAGCTGATCTCGCACCTGGTGAATATCGGCGAGATCAAGTCGCTGGCGATCCACCCGTCCTCGACCACGCACCGGCAGCTGCCGGAGCACGAGAAGGCCGCCGCGCAGGTGGGGCCCGAGACCGTCCGGCTCTCGATCGGGCTGGAGACCGAGGCCGACCTGATCGCCGATCTCAAGCAGGCCCTCGATCGGCTGGGCTGAGCGGGGCGACAGGCCCCCTCTCCCGTGCGGGAGAGGGTCGGGGGGAAGCGATGAGAGGGTTCAGGATCGCGTGCGCCACCGACGCGCCGACATCGCGCGCCATCCGGAAAGACCTGATCCCCCACCCTGTCCCTCTCCCGCCCGGGAGAGGGGCCCCGCGCTCAACCCTGAGCCGAGGTCACCGGACCCGCAGCTTGTTTCGACAACCCCGCAGGCGTTCGGGAAACGCTGGAGCCGACAGCGTTATCCTGCGACCGGCGAAGCGTGACGCCGGAACGCGCCCGGAATCGCCTCAGCGCCGCCGCTCCAGGATCGACACGTAGTTGGCCACCGCCGCGCCACCCATGTTGAAGATCCCGGCGAGTTCCGCCCCGGGCACCTGCATCTCGCCCGCCTCGCCCATGAGCTGGAGGCAGGCCATGACGTGCATCGACACGCCGGTGGCGCCGACCGGATGGCCCTTGGCCTTCAGGCCGCCGGACGGGTTGATCGGCAGCCGGCCGCCCTTCTCGGCCAGCCCCTCGCGCACCACGCGGTAGCCCTCGCCCGGCGCGGCGAGGCCCATCGCCTCGTACTCGATGAGCTCGGCGATGGTGAAACAGTCGTGGGTCTCCACGAAGGAAAGGTCCTCGTTGGCGATCCCGGCCTGGGCCCGCGCCTTCTCCCAGGCCATCCGCGCGCCCTTGAACTCCGCCGGGTCGCGGCGGGACAGGGGCAGGATGTCGTTGACGTGGGCCCGGGCCCGGAAGCCGATCGCCCGCTCCAGGCCCTCGGCCGTCTCGGCATCCGCCACCACCAGGGCCGCGGCGCCGTCCGAGATCAGCGAGCAGTCGGTGCGGCGCAGGGGCGCCGCCACGTAGGGGTTCTTCTCCGAGACCCGGTTGCAGAAGTCGAAGCCGAGATCCTTGCGCAGCTGCGCGTAGGGGTTGCCGACACCGTTGCGGTGGTTCTTGGCGGCGATGCGGGCCAGCTCCTCGCTGCGGTCGCCGTAGCGCTGGAAATAGCCCGCCGCGATCCGCCCGAACACGCCCGCGAAGCCGCCCTCGATGTCGGCCTCCTCCTTCCGGTATGAGGCGCCCAGCAGGATGTCGCCGGTCTCGGCGACGGTCTTGGCCGTCATCTTCTCGGCTCCGATCACCAGGGCGACGCGGCCGCGGCCGCTGTCGACGAAGTCGAGGGCCGCGTAGAGCGCCGCCGAGCCGGTGGCGCAGGCGTTCTCGAGGTGGGTCGCGGGGGCGTGGGCGAGGCCCGGCCGGTTCACCGCAACCAGCGAGCCCTCGAAGCCCTGCTTCGAGAAGCCGGTGTTTATCGAGCCCACGTAGATGCCGTCGACCTGCGAGTCCTCGACGCCGGCATGGGCCAGCGCGTCGCCCGAGACGCGGGCGATGAGCCCCTCGACATCGGGCTCCTCCAGCTTGCCGAAGGGGGTGTGGGCCCAGCCCACGATGCAGGCGCGCGTCATCCGGTGACCTCCCGAGTCCGACCGAGACGATGGGCCCGCCGCGGCCGGCGATCAAGACAGGACGCCGCTTCTTCGACGCGCCGAACCCGTCCGGCGCGGCCCGCCAGGACCGCGTTCAGCGCAGGTGGAAGGCGATCCACGCGACGCCGACGAGCACCAGCGCGGTCAGCAGCCCGCGGGCGAGCGCGGGGCGGCGTCTCACGGGACGAACAGCTCCGGATGGCGTGCGCGGAGCGCCAGGATCAGGGTGAGCGTCTTCAGGTCGGTGATCTCGGCGCGGTCGGCGCGGGCGGCGAGCTCGGCCAGCGGCATCTCGATCACCCGGATGTTCTCGTGCTCATCCTCGGCCCCGCCGCCAGCCTCGACGCGGTCCGCCCGGCCGTAGGGCGCGAGGTAGAGGTGGATCTTCTCGGTGGTCAGGCTGGCGCAGGAATAGGTGGCGCCGACGAACTCGAGCGCCCCCAGGCGCAGGCCCACCTCCTCCATCGCCTCCCGGCGGGCATTCTCCTCCGGGCTGCCGGCGTCGATCATCCCCGCCGGGGCTTCCAGCTGGACCTGCTCGCCGGCCGCGAACAGCGGCGGCACGCGCAGCTCGCGCACGAGCGTCGCGACCCTGCGCTCCGGGTCGTAGGGCAGGATCCCGACCGAGTTGCCGTGGTCCTCGATCTCGCGCTCGACGACGGCGCCGTCGGCGAGGCGCACCCGCGCGATTCCGAAGCGGCTCCAGCCCTCGTGGACGAAGCGGATCGTGAGGATCTCAGCTTTCATGGGCACTCCCACCCCTCATCGCCCTACACGGAACCGTGTCTCCGGGTTCCGGGAACGCCGACGCCCGCGGCCACGTTTGATCGGACATGCGCATGGTCACGCTTCCGCGGGGCGCGCCGGTCAGGATCGATGCGGGCAGGACCGATCAGCGGGATCAGGCAGCGTTCGAGGCGTGACGGCGCGGCGATCTGGGTCGTCCTCACCGTCACCTACATGGTCTTCGCCGGCTCGGTGAGCCTGAACGAGGGGCTGGCCGCCGTCGGGTGCGCCAGTCTCGGGACGCTCTGGTGGTGGAGCGTCGGGCGGCGCGGCGGGCTGCGCTTCCGCTTCGATCGGGAATCGCTGCGTCCGCTCGCTCCGGCCATCCTCGCCATGCCGCGCCAGACCGCCCGCGTCGGGCTGCACCTCCTGCGCGCCGTTCTCGGGCGCGCCGGCGGCGGCGCGACCCGCGAGCGGAGCGCCGCCGGCGGCGGCGCGACCCGCGAGCGGAGCGCCGCCGACCTCGCCTGGGCCACGCCGGACGGTGAGGCGGCGCCGGCCACGCGGGCCGTCGGGCTCCTGACCGCCTCCCTCGCCCCCGACAGCTACGTGCTCACCCTCGACCGCGTCCACGGAACGGTGGTGACGCACGGCCTGGAGGAGGCGCGATGAGCGTCTGGACCGCCGCCATCCTAGCGCTGCTGCCGCCGCTCGCCCTGGCCGCGGTCCTGGCGTGGCGGGGCCCGCCCGGCCAGCGTTTCGTAGCCTACCAGCTCGTCGGCAGCGTCACGGTCCTGATCCTGACGCTCATGGCGTTCGCCACCGACCAGGCGTCGATCACCGACCTCGCCCTCACCCTGGTCCTGCTCAACCTGCCCGGCACGATGCTGCTCGCGGTCTTCCTAGAGCGCTGGATATGAGCGTCGTGATCGGCTCGGTCCTGGCTGTCGCCGTGGCAGCCGCGTGGCTCGCGGCGCTCGCCCTCTGGCGTCTGCCCCGGGCGCTCGACCGCATGCACGCCGTCGCCTTCCTGAACGTCGCGGCCTCGATCTCCGTCACGGTGGCGGCCTTCCTGGCCGACGGCATCTCCGGGCGCTCCCTCAAGATCCTGGTGATGATGGTGGTGTTCCTCGGCTGGGCGGCGGTGCTGTCGCACGTGTCCGGCCGTGCCGTGCTGATGCGCGAGGGCCGCTCGGCATGACGGTGATCCTGCCGCTGCTCTTCCTCTTGACCGCTATCTCCGGCACCGCCGTGGTCCTCGTGCGCGATCCCGCGCGGCAGGTCTTCGCCATCGCGGTCAACGGGCTCGTCCTGGCGATCCTGTTCGACGCGCTCCAGGCCCCCGACGTGGCGCTCTCGGAGCTGGCAGTGGGCTCGGCGGCGGTGCCGCTCCTCTTCCTCGTGGCCCTGATGGCGGTGCGGACGCAGCCGCCCGAGGAGAAATCGTGAGCCCGCGCCTCCGCGTCGCGCTGCTGGTCCTCGCGGGCCTCGTCCTGCTTCCCGGCGCGGCGGAGGTGATCGCCGGGCTGCCGCCCTTCGGATCGACGATCGCCCAGTACGGCGCGCGCATCAACGCGATCACCCCGGAGGCCCGGCACGTCGCCAACATGGTCAGCGCGATCAACTTCGACCTGCGCGGCCTCGACACCCTCGGCGAGGAGTTCATGCTGCTCGCCGCCATCACCGGGACGGTGGTGCTGCTGCGCGGGCGGCGCGGCGAGGGCACGACCGGGCGCGCCATGCGCCGGCCCGGACGGGCCGTGATCCCGCGCTCGGAGGCGGTGGTGCTGGCCTGCCGGATCGCCGGCCCGCTCACCGCCCTGTTCGGCCTCTACGTCGTGCTGCACGCGACCGTCACGCCGGGCGGCGGCTTCCAGGGCGGCGTCATCCTCGCCTCCGGGACCCTGCTGATCTACCTCGGCGAGGGCTATGCCGGCTGGCGCGACGCCATCCGCAGCCACTGGCTCGACGCCCTGGAGGGCGGCGGCGCCTTGCTCTTCGCCCTGTGCGGGCTGGCGCCGATGCTGACCGGTGCCGCCTTCATGCAGAACATCCTGCCGCTCGGCACCTTCCGCGACCTGTTCTCGGGCGGCCTGATGCTCGTCGAGAATCTCGGCGTCGCCCTGGCGGTGACGGGCGGCTTCACGCAGCTCTTCCTGGAATTCATGGAGGAGACCCGCGAGGCCGACGCGCCCGAGGAGCCGGGGGAGGAATCCGCGTGAGTGCGGTCACCAGTTTTCTGCCCTACGCGGTCGCCGCGTGGCTGTTCGGGATCGGCCTCTACGGCATCGCCACGAGCCGCAACTTCATCCACCTCGTGGGGTGCCTCGGCGTCTGCCAGTCGGCGACCTACGTGCTCCTGCTCGGCCTCGGCTATCGCTGGGGCAGCATCGCGCCGATCTTCTACGACCACCCGCCGGGAACACCCGCCGTGGACCCGGTCATGCAGGCGCTGGTGCTCACCGACATCGTGGTCGGCGCGACGCTCACCGCCCTCCTCCTCGTCCTGACCATCCAGGCCTACAAGCGCGGCGGCAGCCTGGACCCGGAGAAGCTCCGGCCGATGCGCGCGGGCGGCAAGTCCGGGCGCGATGCGGGATCCAGCCGCGTGCGCGACTCGGAGCGGAACGCCGCGTGACCGCCTTCCCGGCCGCCCTCCTGCCCCTGCCCGTCGCCGTCCCGCTCGTGGTCTGCGCCGCGATGCTGGCGACCGCGCACGTCCTGCCCGGCCGCCTGCCCGACATCCTGGCGACGCTGGCGGCGCTCACCGTCGCGGTGCTCTGCGGCGTCATCGCCACACACGCCGCCGACGGGCCGCTGGTCTACTGGTTCGGCGGCTGGGAGCCGCGCGACGGCGTCCATCTCGGGATCGGCTTCTCGGTGGACGAGGCCAGCGGCTGGGTCGCGGCCTTCATCGGGCTGCTCTACGCCCTGACCTTCGTGTTCGCCTGGGGCTTCTTCGACCGCACCCACGGCCACTTCCACATCCTGATGCTGCTGTTCCTGGCCGCGATGGTCGGGTTCTGCTTCACCCGCGACATGTTCAACCTGTTCGTGTGGTTCGAGGTGATGAGCGTCGCCGCCTTCGCGCTGACCGCCTACCACTTGGCGGAATCGTCGCTCGCGGGGGCGATCAACTTCACGGTGATCAACAGCCTCGCGGGCTTCCTGATGCTCGGCGGCATCGGCCTGATCTACGCCCAGACCGGCACGCTCGACTTCGACGGCATCGCGGCCGCGGTGGCGCGGGGCGGCCGGGATCCGGTGGTGGCCGGGGCGTTCTGTCTCGTGGCGGCCGCCCTGATGATCAAGGGCGCGATCGTGCCGTTCCAGTTCTGGCTCGCCGACGCCCACGCGGTGGCGCCGAGCCCGGTCTCGGTAATCTTCTCCGGATCGATGGTGTCCCTCGGGCTCTTCGGCCTCGCGAAGGTGAGCGCCGTCGTGTTCGGCGGCTCCGATCAGGTCCAGCACGCCCTGCCGGGGCTCCTCATCGGCCTGGGCAGCTTCACCGCCCTCCTGGGCGGCTGGATGGCCCTGCTGCAGCGGCACCTGAAGCGGCTGCTCGCCTTCTCGACGATCTCCCATGCCGGGATCATGCTCACCGGTCTCGGCGCCCTCTCGGTCGACGGGACGGGCGGGATGCTGGTCTACGTGGTGGGCCACGGGCTGGTGAAGGGCGCCCTGTTCATGGTCGCCGGCATCCTGCTCGCCACCCAGGCCAGTGTCGACGAGATCGCCCTGCGCGGCCTCGGCCGGGAGATCCGGCCGGCCGGGGTCGCCATGGCTCTCGCCGGGCTGCTGCTCTGTGGCCTGCCCCTCGGCGTGCTCGACCAGGGCACGCGCCTCGTCCAGGGGGCGATGGCGCAGCAGGGGCACGGGCTCGCGCTGGCGGCCGGCGTCATCGGCGCGGCACTGACCGGCGCGGCGGTGCTGCGGGCGGCGGGCCGCATCTTCCTCGGGCTCGGGCCCGATCCCGGCGACGAGGCCGGAGCCCCCAGCGAGGACGAGCGCGAGAAGGCCAACCGGCCGCTGTGGCTGATGCTGGCGCCGTGCTGCGTCCTGCTCGCCCTCGATGTCGGACTGCCCGCGAGCGTCATCGAGCATGCCCTTCCCCGGGCGGTGTCGGCCTTCATGCACCGGCCGACCGTGGCTGCGCTGGCAGAGGGCCCCGGCTGGCTGCCCTGGGCCTCGGTCGCCGCCGCGCTGGCGGGGGCGGGCTACGGCCTGTTCCGCCGGCATCTTCCGGCGCAGGTGGTGCGGCCGCTCAGCGCCTCGCAGTCGGCGCCGACCCGGGCTCTGGAGGTCCTCCACAGCGGCCTGATCGGCGATTGCGCGACGTGGCTCGCCGTCGGCGTGGCGGTGATCGCGGCAGTGCTCGCCATGGCATGAGCGTGTGACGCGGCCCGCGAGCCGGATACAGGGGCTGCGGGCTCGAACCGGCGCGGGCCGTCGGGACGGCTCGGGCGCTGCAGGGCTTGCAGGAACAGGCTTCCGGCTTGGAAAGGAGTGGTGCCGCAAGAGGGATTCGAACCCCCGACCCCCTCATTACGAATGAGGTGCTCTACCAGCTGAGCTATTGCGGCCCTGGCCCTCACGGGACCGTCAGCGACGCGCGGTGTCCGGCGCCGGACGTGGCAGGCTCATAGCGGCCCGGCCCGCGTTAGGCAAGGCCACAGCAGGCTCTTGCGGGCCTCATGCGGCCCGGTCCGCGGCCAGTTCTTCCCGCAGGAAAGCCGCGACCTCCGCCCGGTCCACCCCCGGGGCGATGAAGCTCTGGCCGATCCCGCGGGCGAGGATGAAGGTCAGCGCGCCGTCGCGGACCTTCTTGTCCTGGGTCATCGCGTCGAGGAGCGCCTCGACATCGCCGCATCCGCCCGGGACGGCCTGCAGACGCGTCGGCAGGCCGGCGAGCGCGAGGTGGTTGGCGACGCGCCCGGCATCCTGGCCGGCGCAGAGCCCCAGCCGGGCCGAGAACCGGAAGGCCAGGGCCATCCCGATGGCCACGCCCTCGCCGTGAACCAGCCGGGCGGACTCGTAGCCGGTCAGACGCTCCAGGGCGTGGCCGAAGGTGTGGCCGAGATTGAGCAGCGCCCGCTCCCCGTCCTCCCGCTCGTCGCGGGTCACCACCGCGGCCTTGGCCCGGCAGCAGGACGCGACCGCCTGCTCGCGCTCCGGGCCACCCGCGAAGATCCCGCGCCAATTGGCCTCGCACCAGTCGAAGAATCCCGGATCGGCGATCAGCCCGTATTTGGCGACTTCGGCGTAGCCGGCGCGCATCTCGCGCTCGGACAGGGTGTCGAGGGCGGCCGTGTCGGCGAGGACGAGGCGCGGCTGGTGGAAGGCGCCGATCAGGTTCTTGCCCAGCGGCGCGTTGATCCCCGTCTTGCCGCCGACCGAGGAATCGACCTGCGCGAGCAGGCTCGTCGGCACCTGCACGAAGCGCACGCCGCGCCGCAGGGTGGCGGCCGCGAAGCCCGCGAGGTCGCCGACCACGCCCCCGCCCAGCGCCACGACGAGGTCGCCGCGCTCCACCTTCAGGGCCAGCAGCCCGTCGCAGACCTCCGCGTAGCCCGCGTAGGACTTGGAGGCTTCGCCCGGCGCCACCGTCACCACGCCGGCCTGGAGACCGGCGCGCTCCAGGCTCGTTCGCAGCCGCGCCGCGTAGAGCGCGCCCACCGTCGCGTCCGTCACGATCGCCGCCCGGCGGCCCCCGAGCGCGGCGACGGCGGCGCCGGCCGTGTCGATCAGCCCGCGCCCGATCTGGATGTCGTAGGCGCGGCCCGCGTCGAGGGGCACGTGGACGGTCAGGAGGTCCGGACGGGGCACGGTCATGGGTCGGTTCGCTCGGGTCTCACTGGGCGGCCACGGGGATGGATCCTTCGCCGCTGAGATGGGCGTCCAGCGCCTCCAGCACGTCCTGGACGACCCGATCGTGCGACACCTCCCGCGAGATGACCATCACGTCCGCGGCGGCGTAGACCGGATGGCGCACGGCCATCAGGTCCCGCATCGTCGCCTCGGGATCCTCGGTCTGCAGCAGCGGACGGTTGCCCCGCTTGCGCACGCGCCGCATCAGCACGTCCAGGTCGGCCTTCAGCCAGACCGAGACCGCGGACTCCGCGATGCGGGCGCGGGTCGCCTCGCGCAGGTAGGCGCCGCCGCCGGTCGCCAGGACCAGCGGGCCGGCCCGCAGCAGCCGCGAGATCACCCGCTCCTCGCCGTCGCGGAAACTCGGCTCGCCGTAGATGGCGAAGATGTCGGGGATCGTCAGGCCGGCCGCGGCTTCGATCTCGATATCGGCATCCTTGAAGATGAGGCCGAGGCGGCTCGCCAGACGCCGGCCGACGGTGCTCTTGCCGGCTCCCATGAGGCCGACGAGCACGATCGAGCGCAGGCCGAGCGCGCGGCGCAGACGCGCCTCGATCGGTTCCCCCGCCTCCTCCCCGCTCATGGCCTCCTGCATCGACTCGTGCATCGCATCCGTGTGGCGTCCCCGCCTCGTCACCGGCGCCCGTCGTCTGTCGCCGGGCAGCCCTACATCCTGCGGCAGGCTCTTAGCGCGATTCAAGCGGCCTGCGAAACGCATCGCTGTGTCGTTGTGGGCCTTGTCAGCGCCTTGTTCACGTGGTCGAACCCGGGCACCGGCGGCGGCTCGCAGAAGGCCTCCGCCCGCCCCTTCCCGCCGCCAGCGCCCGTCTGCCCGAGGTTCGACCGACGTGCCGACCCTGTTCCGTTTCTTTGCCACCATCGCGATCCTGGCGGGTCTGGTCTACGCCGCCATGTTCGCGCTCGCGAATTTCGTGCAGCCGACGCCGCGGGAGATGAGCGTGACCATCCCCGCCTCGAAGCTGCAGCCGGGCAACCGTTGAGCAAGCCGGAGGACGGCGGCGACGCCGCCCGGGCCCTCCGCCCCGAGGTCGCCGAGTATCTCGACATGCTGGCCGCCGAGCGCGGTGCCGGCCTCAACACACTGAGCGCCTACCGGCGGGACCTGGACGACTACCTCGACTACCTCGCGCGGTCGGGAACGGCACTCGGTGACGTGGATGCCGGCACGCTCCGGGCCTTCCTGATCGACCTCGAGACCCGGGGCCTCAAGGCGTCCTCGGCGGCGCGGCGCCTGTCCTGCGTGCGCGGTTTCCACAAGTTCCTCTACGCCGAGGGCGGCGCCGAGAGCGATCCGAGCGTCGCGGTATCCGGTCCGCGCCGGGGGCGTGCCCTGCCCAAGGTGCTGTCCATCGCCGAGGTCGACCGCCTGCTCGCCACGGCGCAGGCGGCCGCCGGCGCCGACCAGCCCCCGGGACCGGCCCGGCGGGCGCGCCGGATGGTGTGCCTGCTCGAGCTGCTCTACGCCACGGGCCTGCGCGTCTCGGAACTGGTCGCCCTGCCCCGCACGGCGGGCGCGAGTCAGGAGCGCTACCTCATCGTCAAGGGCAAGGGTGGCCGCGAGCGCCTGGTGCCCCTCACCGACGCGGCCCGTGCCGCCATGGCGGCGCATCTTCCGGCCGTGCCGGAGGAATCCGCGTGGCTGTTTCCAGCCGACAGCGACAGCGGCTATCTCACCCGCCAGGCCTTCGCCCGCGATCTCAAGGTGCTGGCGGCGGCAGCGGGCCTCGACCCGGAGCGCGTGAGCCCCCACGTGCTCCGCCACGCCTTCGCCAGTCACCTTCTGCAGAACGGCGCCGACCTGCGCATCGTCCAAGAGCTTCTCGGCCATGCCGACATCTCGACAACGCAAATCTACACGCACGTGCTCGACGAGCGCCTGAAGGCAATGGTCCGCGATCTGCATCCGCTGATGGATCGCTGAGCGATCCCGCGCGGAACGCGTGGCAACTCCTGGTGGATCGCCCCAATTGTATAGGTTTAGCGAACTGCCTAAGAGTAGCCCCTCGCCATACCGGTACGCGAGCCCGCCTTTACCAGAGAGAGTTTTCCTATGTCAGGCCCCACGGTCTCGCAGATCGGCACCAAGCCGGATCGGGCGGGGCACACGCGTGCCGACCAGCTTTCGCAGCAGGAACGGCAGCGCCTCGACAACCAGCTATGCTTCGCAGTGTACGCCGCCGCGCACGCTTTCGGCCGCGCCTACCGCAACCTCCTGGGCCGCCACGAACTGACCTACCCGCAATACCTCGTCCTGCTGGTTCTGTGGGAGCAGGACGGATTGTCGGTGAAGGAGATTGGGAACCGCCTGTTCCTGGATTCCGGGACGCTGACGCCGCTCCTGAAGCGCCTCGAAGCCTCCGGCCGGGTGCGCCGTGCCCGCGACCGGGTCGACGAGCGTCAGGTCAGCATCTTCCTCACCGCGGACGGCGAGTCCCTGCGCGACGAGCTGGCCTGCCTTCCCGACGAGGCGGGCGGCCTGACCGGTCTCGATATCCAGGGCCGCAAGGATCTGCTGCACGATCTCGTCACGCTCAGGCTGAGCCTGCAGGCCGGGCTGATGCCCGACTAGGAGGCTGAGCGAGGGCCGGGAGCGGCCGGGCGGCCGCTCCCGGTTCGTGCTGGCCTGCGCCTCAGGACTGCGTCTTGAGGTAGGCGATCACGTCGTTGATCTTCTTGTCGTCCGGGTAGCCCTGGAAGATCATCTTGGTGCCCGGCACCTTCGCCTTCGGGTTCTTCAGCCACTCGTGCAGGTTGGCCTCGTCCCAGGTGATGCCCGAGTTCTTCAGCGCGGCCGAGTAGTTGTAGCCCTCGTAGGTGCCCGCCTTGCGGCCGACGACGCCCTTCAGGTCAGGACCCACGCCGTTCTTCTGGAAGTTGTGGCACGCCTTGCAGGGGGCGAACGCCTTCTCGCCGGCGGCGGCGTCGCCGGCCTCCTGGGCCTGCGCCGCGAGAGGCATGACAACGGCAAGGACGGCGCCGAAAACGAGTGAACGCATGGATTTCCTCCTGTTGGCCGCCGTCGCGGCAGCGATGCTGGCAGAGCTTGCCTGCCTGGAACAGCTCTAAAGGAATCTGCCCGGCGGGCGCAACGGCCTAGTCTGGGAAAGCCGGCGCCGGTGTGCAGAGCGGAGGCCGTCGCAGGTCTCCGCCCTCCTCAACACGGCGTGATCGGATTGGCTCCCGGGGCGGCCGAGAGCCCCGCGGGCCTCAGGCGCCGTGATAGCTCCGATACCAGTCGACGAAGTGCCCGATCCCCGTCTTCAGCGGCGTCGCGGGCCGGAAGCCGGCGTCACGCACGAGATCGTCGATGTCGGCGTAGGTCGCCAGGACGTCGCCCGGCTGCATCGGCAGAAGAACCTTCTCCGCCTTGCGGCCCAGGGCGTCCTCGAGGAGCGCGATCATCTCCAGGAGCGCCACCGGCTCGTTGTTGCCGATGTTGTAGATCCGGTAGGGGGCGGAACTGGTCCCGGGATCCGGCGCCGCGCCGCTCCACGCGGGGTCCGGCGCGGCCGGCCGCTCCGCCAGAGCCCGGATCCCCGCGACGATGTCGTCGATGTAGGTGAAGTCCCGGAGCATCCGCCCTTCGTTGAAGACGCGGATCGGTTCGCCCGCCAGGATGGCGCGGGTGAACAGGTACAGCGCCATGTCGGGCCGGCCCCAGGGGCCGTAGACGGTGAAGAAGCGCAGGCCCGTGGTCGGCAGGCCGTAGAGATGGCTGTAGCTGTGCGCCATCAGCTCGTTCGCCTTCTTGGTCGCGGCGTAGAGGCTGAGCGGATGGTCGACGTTCTGGTGCACCGAGAACGGCATCGCCGTGACGCCGCCGTAGACGGAGCTCGACGAGGCGTAGAGCAGGTGCCCGACATCGCCGTGGCGGCAGGCCTCGAGGATGTTCAGGAAGCCGACGAGGTTGCTCGCCGCGTAGGCGTGCGGGTCGGTGAGCGAGTGGCGCACGCCCGCCTGGGCCGCGAGGTGGATCACCGTCCGGAACGCGTGGCGGCGGAACAGCGCGTCGAGCCCCTCGCGGTCGGCGAGGTCGAGGCGCGCGAAGCTGTAGCCCGGGAAGCCCGCGAGGCGCTGCAGCCGGGCTTCCTTGAGCCGCACGTCGTAGTAGGCGTTGACGCTGTCCAGGCCGACGACTGGTCGGCCGGCCTCGAGCAGGCGCAGGGCGAGCTGGTTCCCGATGAAGCCGGCGACGCCGGTGATCAGAACAGGTGGCAGGGACATGCGCGCGGACCGACGGGCTGACTGGCCGCCCCGGCGGCGAGCTGTAGCATGGGGCCGGAGCGCGACAAATCGGGTCGCCGCGCCCGGCTCCTTGCCCCGGCTTGTCGCCCCGGCCCGGTGCCCTGTAGGCTCGCGGTGCCGTGCAGCCCGAACCGAGACCGCTCCCCGACAGCCTGACGCGCCTGCTCGCCGTGCCGGAGCGGCGTCCGCTCCCGTCGCGTCCGGCGCCTGCGCGGAAGGACGGCGCGCCGCGAGCGCCGGATCAGCGCTCCGCGCACGCGGCGCTCGAGACGGCGATCCTGCGCGGGTTCGTCGTGAGTCTCTCGGCGCTCGTCTGGCTCGCCGTGCTGGCGCTCTCGGTCCGGCACATCGCGCGCTGAGCGCTTTTCCCGCCCCTCGCGCGCGGGGCTGTGGATATCGGTGGTGCGCCTGTCCACCGGCGTCTTCAATCAGTACGCGAACGGCCAAGTTCGCTATGGAGGCGGCCAGACCGGGGGCGGCTCGACGGCGAGGATGCGACGATGTCTCTGACGGGACGTTTCTGGTTCCGGAAGACCTGGACGGGTCGGCTGGTGCTCCTGGTCGAGGAGGAGCGCCCCCGCTGGTTCGGCCGCGGCTCCGGCAAGCCGCGCTGGCGCAACGCCAAGCTCCTCGATTTCGCCGAGCCCGAGCTGCGGCCACTCATGGCGATGGAGAAGCAGCACCGCGCGGGCGGCGCCACCGGCCAAGTCCGGGCGCTCCGCCCCGTCCCGTCCGCGCCGGACGCCCGAGCCGCGAACGGCTGAGGCCCGACGCGGCGCGGTCTGGTTCGTCGAACGGCCATCCCCACCTGTAACGGGTCGCTCCGCCCTGGGCGGCACCCCTGAACCGGTGAAGGCCATGCCGCGCTACTTCTTCCACACGCAGATCGGCGAGGACGTCATCTCCGATCCCACCGGGATCGAGCTGCGGGATCCGGACGCGGCCTGGGAGGCGGCGCGGGAGACGATCCGCGCCGCCCTGCGCCATCCGCAGGATCAGGCCCGGCTGATCACCGCGTGCCTCGTGGTCGCGGATGCCGACGGCGAGGTCGTGCTGGAATTCCCGTTCAGCGAGGCCGTCGCGCTGCCGACGGACGAGAGCCCGACGCGTCACTGAGATCGGCGACGCCCGCGTTCCGCGCCCTACATCGCGGCGCAGCCAACCGGAACGGAGCTGCGCCCGCATGGACTCGCCACCGAACGATCTCGACGCCCGCGCGCTCGGCCGCGCCGCGCCCGCCAAGGGGCTGGCCCGCGAAGCCTGCCCCTACGCGGAGGGGACGGAGGCGCGCACGCTCTGGCTGTCCGGTTACGACGAGGCCCTGGCGGCGGGCGAGACGCCCGTGACCGGCGGTCTCGCCAAGCACCCGGTCGACGGGCCGGCCCGCTGATGGACGCCCGGACCGCGCCGCATCCCGGCGCGCATCACCCCGGCCTCGACCGCAAGTCGGTCGGGGCGGTCGTCCTCGGCAACGCCCTCGAATTCTACGACTTCACGGTCTACGCCTTCTTCGCCAAGCCGATCGGCGAGGCCTTCTTCCCGGCGCACGACCCGACCCACAGCCTGCTGGCCTCGCTCGCCCTCTTCGGCATCGGCTACGTCATGCGGCCGATCGGCGGCGTGCTGATCGGCGCCTTCGCCGACCGGGCCGGCCGCAAGCCCGCGATGCTGATCACGATCGCGCTGATGGCGGTCGGCATGGTCATGCTGGCCGCCTGCCCCTCCTACGCGACGATCGGCGGCTGGGCGCAGGTCATCGTCATCGCCGGCCGCCTCGTGCAGGGGCTGGCCCTCGGCGGCGAGGTCGGTCCCTCGACGGCCTTCCTGCTCGAAGCCGCGCCGCCGGACCGGCGGGGCTTCGTGACGAGCTGGCAGATCGCCAGCCAGGGCTGCGCGGCGCTGTTCGCCGGGATCGTCGCGACCGCCCTGGCGCTCGCGGTCGGCGACCAGGCGATGGCGCAGTGGGGCTGGCGGCTGATGTTCGCCCTCGGCCTGTGCGTGGTGCCGGTCGGCCTCGTCATCCGCAGCCACCTGCCCGAGACCGCCGGCGCCGAGGAGGATCCGCACGCGGCGGCCTCGACGATGGCGGTGGTCCGGCGGCTCCTGCGCGAGCATGGCCGCCTGCTGGGCCTGACCTTCCTGGTCATCGCGGCCTCGACCGTGTCGAACGCGGTCGGGACCAACATGCCCGTCTTCGCCGGCGCGACGCTCGGCCTGAGCGAGATCGCCGCGACCGCGGTCCCGATCGCCCTCGGGCTCGCCTCGGTGATCTTCCCGCTGCTCGGCGGCTGGCTGGCCGACCGGTACGGGCGGCGCCCGGTGATGATCTGGCCGCGGGCGCTGATCCTGATCCTGGCGGTCCCGGCCTTCGCCTGGGTGGTGCGGGCGCCGAGCGCCGCCAGCGTCTACGCGGTCACCTTCCTGCTCTCGGCCCTGTCGTCCATCAACGCGGCGGCGGTGATCGTCGGCATTCCGGAGGCCCTGCCCCGGGCGGTGCGCAGCGCGGGGTTATCGATCGTCTACGCGGTCTCCGTCTCCGTGTTCGGCGGCAGCACCAACTACGTGGTGAACTGGCTGATCGCCGCGACCGGGGACCGGCTCGCGCCGGCCTACTACCTCGCCGCGTTCAGCCTCGTCGGGACCATCGCCGCGATCCTCCTGCCCGAGACCCGCGGGCGCGACCTCGACGCCGACGCGGAGGCCTGAGTCGCCGCGGGCGCAGCCCGCTGAATTATGTATGCACGGGCTGCATCGCGGCGCGCCACCCATGCGCCCGCCGCGGGGCCGGCGCCTCAGTGATGTGCGCTCGCGCACGGATCTCGCCGCGGGAAAGCCGGTTGCCGCGTTCAACGCTAGGTGGGTCGGTGCGGCCAGCCTAGATCGGCCCGATGCCCACGCCCTCAGAGACGCGCCGCCCGCTGGTCCTCGCCGCGGTGATGGCGGCGATGTTCATGATCGCCATCGAGGCGACGATCGTCTCGACGGCGATGCCGCAGATCGCCGGCCAGCTCGGCGACCTCCACCTCTACGCCTGGGTGTTCGCCTCCTTCCTGCTGACCCAGACGGCGACCACCGTGGTGTTCGGCAAGCTCTCGGACCTCTACGGGCGCCGGCCGGTCCTGCTGTTCGGCATCGCGGTGTTCCTGGTCGGCTCCCTGCTGTGCGGGCTCGCGTGGTCGATGCCCTCGCTGATCCTGTTCCGGCTCGTGCAGGGCGTCGGCGCCGGAGCGATCCAGCCAGTGAGCCTGACCGTCGTCGGCGACCTGTACGCGGCGCGGGAGCGCGGCCGGGTCCAGGGCTACCTCGCCAGCGTCTGGGGAATCTCGTCGGTGGCCGGCCCGCTGGTCGGCGGCCTGATCATCGGTCACCTGAGCTGGCCCTGGATCTTCTGGATCAACCTGCCGATCGGCGTCGTCGCGGCCGCCCTGTTCCTCCGCTTCCTCCACGAGGGCGTCGAGCGGCGCAGCCGCCAGATCGACGCGATCGGCGCGGCCCTGTTCACCGCCGCCATCGCGGCGCTGATGATCGCGCTGACCGCGGCGGGCGAATCCGCCGAGGCTGCCCTGTGGCCGGCGCTGGCCTTCGTGGTGGCCGCGATCCTGTTCGTCGTCCAAGAGCGGCGCGCCCCGGACCCGATGCTCGACATCCGGCTGTGGATGCAGCGCCCCATCGCGACCGCGAACACGGCGACGCTGCTCTCCGGCATGACGGTGATCGGTCTCACGGCGTTCCTGCCCATGTACGTCCAGGGCGTCCTGCGGCAATCGCCCCTGATCGCCGGCCTGACGCTGACCCTGATGGTCCTGGGCTGGCCGATCGGCGCCACCACGGCGGCGCGCAGCTTCGTGCGGTTCGGCCTGCGCCCGATCCTGCTGGTCGGCGCGACGCTCCTGCCCCTCGGCGCGGTCGCCTTCGTGGCCCTCGGGTCGGACAGCTCTCCGGTCGTGGCGGCCTGCGGCTCGGTCGTGATGGGGCTCGGCATGGGCTTCCTGTCGACGGCCGCCATCGTGATCATCCAGGACAGCGTCGCCTGGGCGCAGCGCGGGGCGGCGACGGCCTCCAACATCTTCTCGCGCAACCTCGGCTCGACGCTCGGCGCGACCGTCCTCGGGGCCGTGCTGAACTACCGGCTCGCGCACCCCGCGTCCGGCCCGGCGGTGAATTCCGACCAGCTCCGCCGCCTGCTCGACGATCCGGACAGCCTCGGGGCCGGCGGCGCGGCGATCCGCGCCGGCCTCCAGCACGCGCTGCACGGTACGTTCTGGACGGTCTTCGCCGTCGCAGTCCTGACGCTCCTCCTGTCGCTCCTCGTTCCGCGGGTGGCGATCTCCGACCGGCCGCACGAGCTTGCCGTGGAGTAGGCGGCGGCATTCGCCGGATCGCGGGCGCCGCCGGAGTGGCGTCGGCCGAACGGCTCCGTCCTCACAGCGGACCTTTGACTGTCCCGTCGCGGCCCCCTAGCGTCCGGCCATGCCCCTCGTGCCGCCCCCGCGCCCCGCAGCTCAGCAAGCGGCGGACATCCCGCCGACCAGCGTGCTCAACGCCAACCAGCCGGAATGGTCGGTGGGCGAGCTCGCGGGCGCCCTGAAGCGCACCCTCGAGGACGCCTTCGGCCATGTCCGCCTGCGCGGCGAGATCTCGGGCTATCGCGGCCAGCACGGCTCCGGCCACGCCTACTTCTCCCTGAAGGACGGGCAGGCGCGGATCGACGCGGTGGTCTGGAAGGGCGTGTTCGGGCGCCTGCGCCAGCGGCCCCAGGAAGGGCTGGAGGTCGTCGCCACCGGCCGCATCACCACCTTCGCGGGCAAGTCCTCGTACCAGATCGTCATCGAGAACCTGGAGCCTGCGGGGCTCGGCGCCTGGATGGCGCTCCTGGAGGAGCGCAAGAAGCAGCTCGCCGCCGAGGGCCTCTTCGCTCCGGAGCACAAGCGGCCGATCCCCTACCTGCCCCGGGTCGTCGGCGTCGTCACCTCGCCGACCGGCGCGGTGATCCGCGACATCCTCCACCGGCTGGAGGACCGCTTTCCCCGGCCGGTCCTGGTCTGGCCGGTGCGGGTCCAGGGCGACGGCGCCGCCGAGGAGGTCGCGGCCGCCATCCGCGGCCTCAACGCGCTGCCGGCCGGCGGCCCGATCCCGCGCCCGGACGTTCTCATCGTCGCCCGCGGCGGCGGCTCCATCGAGGATCTCTGGGCCTTCAACGAGGAGTGCGTGGTCCGGGCGGCCTTCGCGAGCGCGATCCCGCTGATCTCGGCGGTCGGTCACGAGACCGACACCACGCTGATCGACTACGTCTCGGACCGCCGCGCGCCGACGCCCACAGGCGCCGCCGAGATGGCGGTGCCGGTCCGCGCCGACCTGATCGCCACGGTAGCGGACCTGTCGGCCCGCGGCAGAGGGGCCGTCGGGCGCCGGATCGACCGCGACCGGTCGGACCTGCGCGCCCTCGGACGCGCCCTGCCGAGCGCCGACGCCCTGCTGGCGGCCAAGCGCCAGCGGCTCGACCTCGCCGNCCTCGATGACCATCAGCTCGCGGTCGAGCACCCCGAAGGCGATGGCGCCGATGCCGCCCTCCGCCGCCGCCGCCGCGAAGGCCCGCGGCAGGACCAGGGCGGCGACGGTGTCGCGGAACACCCGCGCGGCCGCGGCATCCGCTCGGTTTACCGCGTCGCGCAGGGCCAGCCAGTCCGGCCCGGGCGCCGCGGCGACCGCCACGGCCGGATCGGGCGCGGTCGGCAGGTCGTCGAGGTCGCGGATCAGCGTGCAGGTCTCGTCGGCCACGGTGTAATCCCCGCCGGCGAGGAGCGGCTCCATCTGGGAGGCGATCGTCGGCACGCGGAAGATCGGGCGCTGTCCCAGGCGTCCGTAGATCGCGCGCGCGGCCTCGATCGCCGGTCCGGGCGCACCGCTCCCGCGCATGGGGTTCACGGAGTTCTGCCGCTTCGAGCGGCCTCCGGCCGCGCGCAGAAGGTAGCCGTGCACCAGCAGCTCGCGCGGGCTCGGCCAAGCGTTGAGGCAGGCCTCCTCCACGCGCCAGGCCTGTTCGAGATCCGCCATCGCCGCCTCCTCCGGTCCCCCTGATCGCACGCGGTCACGACTTGGCCAACGGGTCCGCGCCAAGACTTCGGCCATGCGGCGTCGCGTACGCTTGAAGCATTGTGACGCCGCGCGATGTCTCGCCGATGTCCGAGCCCGAAGTCCTGTTCTGCCTGCACTTTCTGGGCGGAAGTGCCCGAAGTTGGGAGCGTCTCGCGCGCGCCCTCGACGGGACGCCGTTGACTTGCGTGCCGGTAGACTTGCCGGGATTCGGCGACGCCGCCGACAGACCGGGCTACTCCGTCGCCGCCATGGCCGATCACGTGGCCGAAGCTGTCCGCGCGCGGGCTCCGGCGCGTTTCGGGTTCGCCGGGCACAGCATGGGCGCCAAGGTGGCCCTGGCGCTCGCGCGCCGGTCCGAGGATGGCGAGGCGGGACTGACCGGCCTCACCGATCTCATCCTGGTCTCCGGCTCGCCGCCGAGCCCTGAGCCGATTCCGGCGGACCGGCGTGCCAAGATGCTCGCCTGGATCGACGCGAATCCCGAGACCCGGCGGCGCGAGGCGCAGGCCTTCGTGCGCGCCAACGTGGGTGCCGGCCTGGATCCCGAGACCGAGGCGCGGGCGGTAACCGACGTCCTGCGGGCCGAGCCGGCCGCCTGGAAGGCCTGGCTCGGGGAGGGCGCCAACGAGGATTGGTGCCGCCGCGTCGGGATCCTGCGCACCCCCGCGCTGATCCTGGCCGGATCGGAGGACGCCGATCTCGGCCCGGACGCGCAGCGAGCCCTAACGGCGCCTCATCTCGCGCACCATCATCTCGTCACCGTCGATGGCGTCGGACATCTCCTGCCGCTCGAGCGGCCCGCCGTCCTGGCCGAGCACCTGCGCGCCCATCTCGCCGACCGGCCCCGCCCGCGCGTCGAGGCCAGCCCGGCGGTCCCGCCGGACTACGCGGCGCTGATCGCCTCTGACCGGGTGAACAGCCGCCTGCGCGGCGCCCTCGCGGAGCGCGCCGCGCCGGACGATCCCGCCTATCGACCGGCGGCGCTCGACCCGGTGGAGCTCGCGATTCTGCGAGCCGCCCTCACGCGCGTGGTGCCGGTGCCGCATCTCGATCTGGCCGCCCGCCTCGATCGGCGGCTGGCCTCCGGCGACGGCGATGGCTGGCGCTTCGCGGCCCTGCCGCCGGACGCGGAGGCCTACCGCGCCGCCCTGCGCACCCTCGATGCCGCCGCCCGTGCCGCCTCCGGCCGCCCGTACGTGGCCCTCGACGCGGCCGGGCAGGACGCGCTGCTCACCCTGTGCGAGCGGGCCGAGCTGACCGTCCCGGAGAGTCTCGGCGGCCGCCTCGATCCCGACCGGATGCGGTTCTGGTTCGAGGATCTCCGCGCCGACGCGACCCGCCTCTGGCTCGGCCACCCGGCAGCCCTGGCGCGGATCGGCTTCTCGGGCATCGGTGCCGGCGGCGACCGGACGGGCGCGATCGCCGACGACCTGCCGGGTTTCCACGCCGTCGGGCTCGACGCGCCGGAACCCTGGGAGCCACGGTCGCTGCGGACGGAGGCGGGACGATGAACCTCGCGGATATGCGGACCTACCACGCGGACGAGGTCGTCGACGCCGTCGTGGTGGGGACCGGCGCGGGCGGCGCGCCGCTTCTCGCGCGCCTCGCCGCCGCGGGGCTCAAGGTCGTGGCCCTGGAGGCCGGACCGAACTTCACCCCGGAGCGCTTCGCCTTCGACGAGACCCTCGCGGATGAGATCTACTGGACCGAGGAGCGGCTGAGCGGCGGCTCGACCCCGGAGGCCTTCGGGGCGAACAACAGCGGCACCGGCGTCGGCGGCTCGACGCTGCACTGGGGCGCCTTCGTGCCGAGGGCCGACGCCCGCGACCTCCGACTGCACACGGAGAGCGGCGAAGGGGTCGACTGGCCGCTGACCTACGAGGACCTGCTCCCGTTCTACGAGCGGGTCGAGCGGTTCCTCGGCGTCTCGGGCGCGCAGAGCTACCCGTGGGACGCCGGCCGCCGCTATCCCCTGCCCCCGGTCCCGCGCAACGGGCCGGCGCAGATCATGGCGCGGGCCTGCGAAGCCCGAGGCATCCGGTGGGCGGACGCGCCCGCCGCCGTGGTCTCGCAGGACTTCCAGTCCGAGGACGGGCCCCGCCGCAACGCCTGCATCAATTGCGGCTTCTGCCACCAGGGCTGCCGCACGGGTGCCAAGGCCAGCATGGACGTGACCTACCTGCCCTACGCGGTGGCCCGCGGCGCCGAGATCCGGGCCGAGGCCTTCGTCCACGGCCTGGAGCGCGGTGCCGACGGCCGGATCACCGGCGTGATCTACCGGCAGGACGGGGAGGAGCGGCGGCAGCACTGCGGCGCCGTCTTCCTCTGCGCCGGGGCCGTCGAGACGCCGCGCCTGCTGCTCCATCTCGGCCTCGCCAACTCCAGCGGCCAGATCGGGCGCAACTACATGGGCCACGTGGCGACCCAGGTCTGGGGCACCTTCGACCACGAGGTGCGCATGAACCGGGGCTACCCGTCCTCGCTGATCACCGAGGACTTCATCCGGACCGGCGCCGACTTCGCCGGCGGCTACCTCATCCAGAGCCTCGGCGTGGTGCCGGTGACCTTCGGCAACGCGGCGGCGCGGGGGCGCGGCCTGTGGGGGCAGCCGCTGCTCGACTACCTCGACCGCTACAACCGCCTCGCCGGCATCGGCATCAACGGCGAGACGCTGCCCTGCGACGCCAACGTGCTGACCCTCGCCGACGAGACCGACGCGCACGGGATGCGCAAGGCCCATATCAGCTTCGGCTACAGCACCAACGAGGACCGCCTCAACGCGCACGCCACGAAAGTCATGCGCGGGCTCTGGGAGGAGGCGGGGGCCGAGGACATCTGGGTGCTGGAGCGCGTCGCCCACACGCTCGGGACCTGCCGGATGGGCCGCGACGGGACGAGCGCCGTCGTCGACCCGCACGGCCGCAGCTTCGACATCGACAACCTGTGGATCTGCGACGGCTCGACCTTCCCGAGTTCGCTCGCCGCGAACCCGGCCCTGACCATCATGGCGCTCAGCCTGCGCAGCGCGGAGGCGTTCCTGTCCGGCAGGGCCTGACGCGCCTCAGCCAGCGGCCGCGCGCAGGTCCGTGAGCCCGCGCCGCTGCCGGCCGGCCCCGTCGAAATTCGACGGGTCCAGCCACGCCGCGAAGCCGGCGCGGACTCGCGGCCACTCGGAATCGGTGATCGAGAACCACGCCGTGTCGCGGGAGCGACCCTTCACCACCACGGCGTTGCGGAAGATGCCCTCGAAGGTGAAGCCGAGCCGCAGCGCCGCCGCCCGGGACGGCGCGTTGAGGCTGTCGCATTTCCACTCGTAGCGCCGGTAGCCGAGCTCGTCGAAGGCCCGGGCCATCATCAGCGCCATCGCCTCCGTGGCGGCCGGCGCGCGCTGCAGCCGCGGGCCGAAGTGGAGATGGCCGACCTCGATCACGCCGTTGGCAGGATCGATCCGGAGATACGAGGCGATCCCGAGGGCGTCGCCGCTCGCCGGATCCAGGATCGTGTGGAACAGCGGATCCTCGCTCGCCTGCTGCGTCGCCAGGCGCGCCCGGTAGGCCTCCGCGCTCTCCGGCATCTCGTCGCCGAGATAGGTCCAGCCGCGCGTGTCGGGCGCGGCGCTGTAGGTGGCGTAGAGCGCGTCCGCGTGGGCGGCGGCGTCGAGCGGCACGAGCCGGCAGGAGCGGCCCTCCAGGGGKGCGCGCGGCGGCCGCGGGCGCGGGCTCCAGTCCGGCAGCGCCGGGCCGACGGGCTGGCCGAAACCGTTGAGGCGGGCGCTCACAGGCCGCTCCGCTCGGCGACCAGCCCGGCGAGACCCGCTTCGCCGTCGGCGCGCAGCCCTGCGATGACCCCGTGTCGGTCGGCCTCGGGCCTGTTCTGGCTCATCTTCCACTTCCCCTCGATCCGCGTGATCGGGATCTCGATGCCGATGATCCCTCGGATCTGCGCGGCCACGAAGGGCGCCGGCGCGTCCGCGACCGCCCACGGCGCGGCCCGGGGGGCTTCGCGCAGGGCGGTGAGGTCGGCGATCTGGCGCCCGAGCCAGTCCGCATCCTCGATCACCCGCGGCCGACCCCAGGCGTGGACGGTGGCGTAGTTCCAGGTCGGGACGACCCGGCCGTGCTCGCGCTTGCTCGCGTACCAGCTCGGCGTGACGTAGCCCTGCGGACCCTGGAACACGATCAGGCACTCCTCCGCTTCGGCGAGATCCCGACCCTGCGGGTTGGCGCGGGCGAGATGCGCCCGCAGCACCCCGTGGGGACCGTCGTCGTCCAGGAGGAACGGGATCGGGTTGGCCGCCAGGCCGCCCGCGCCGGCGGTGACCAGCAGCCCGAGGGGATAGGCGCGGATCAGCGCGTGGTGCGCGGCACGCGAATCGTCCCGGAAATGCGGCGGCTGGTACATGGGCCTGTCCTGCGGCGGTCTCTCGGACCCGTGCTTGACGGTTCAGCGGTCCAGGCGAAAGGTCCAATTCTCGAACCGTGACTGGACCAGTCTGCGCCATGGCCCGGAGCCCCCTGCCCCTGACGCTGACCCTCGATGACGCGGCCGCGACGCCTCTGCACGCGCAGCTCCGGGAAGGCCTGCGCGCGGCGATCCTCGATCGCCTGCTGCCGCGCGGAGCCCGGCTCCCGGCCTCGCGGGTCCTGGCCGCCGATCTCGGCTGCGCGCGCGGCACGGTCGTCCTGGCGCTGGAGCAGCTCACCGCCGAGGGCTACCTGACGGCGCGGCCGGGCTCGGCGACGCGCGTCGCCGCGACCCTGCCCGACGACGCGTTTCCCGCGCCCGGCCCGATCCGGCGACCCGGCACCGATCCGGTCCCGAACCTGTCCCGCCGGGGCACCCGCCTCGTCTCCGCCCCGGCGCGGCGCTACATGGCGGGTCCAAGCGTGCCCGACGCCTTCGCCCTCGGCCGGCCGGCGCAGGACGCCTTCCCGTTCGAGGTCTGGGGCCGCCTGCTCCAGGCCGAGTGGCGCCACGGCCCGCCGGAGCGGCCCGATCCGCGCGGCTCGCCGGCCCTGCGCGCGGCCGTCGCCGCCTACCTGGCGCAGGCGCGGGGCGTCGCGTGCGAGCCCGACGACGTCATCGTCACGGCGGGCATCCGGCAGAGCCTGCGCCTGCTCGCCGAACTGCTCCTCGATCCCGGCGAGACCGCCTTGGTCGAGGAACCGGGCTTCCCCGGCATCGCGCAGGCCCTCGCCAGCGCCGGACTCCGGCCGGTCCCGGTCCCGGTCGGCCCCGGCGGCCTCTCGGTGTCCCCGACTGCCGCTCCGGTACCCGGCGCGCGGCTCGCGGTCGTGACGCCGGCCCACCATTACCCCCTCGGGCACGCCATGAGCCTGGAGAACCGCCTCGACCTCCTGGCCTGGGCCGAGGCGGTCTCGGGCTGGATCGTCGAGGACGATTACGACGGCGCCTACCGCTACGCCGGGCGCCCGCTGGCGCCGCTGCGCGCCCTCGATCGCGGCGGCCGGGTGATCTATGTCGGCAGCTTCTCCAAGCTGCTGCTGCCCGCCCTCGGCCTGAGCTACCTCGTCCTGCCCCGCGGCCTCGTCGCGCCGGTCAATCAGGCGCTGGCCGAGACGGGACCCGCCCCGCCCGGGATCGGCCAGTGGGCGCTGGCGCGCTTCATCGAGGACGGCCACCTCGCCGGCCATCTCCGGCGGACCCGCCGTCTCTACGGGCTGCGCCAGGAGGCGCTGATCGAGGCCGCGCGCCGCCACGCCGGGGACGTCGCGGCGATCGCCCCGATGGAGGGGGGGATGCACGTCATCGCGCGCCCGGGTCCGGCCTGGAGCCCAACCCTCGCCGACGCGGCCGCCGCCGCGGCGCTCGCGCGCGCGGGAATCTCGGCGGTGGCGCTCTCGGCCTACCATGCCGGGCCCGCGGAGCCGGGCCTGCTCCTCGGCTACGCCGCCGTGCCCGAGCGGGCGATCGAGCCGGCCGTGCGGCGCATGGCGGAAGTCCTGCGGGCCGCGCCGGATCCCCGCCCGGACGGTCACGGCCGCGGCGCGGTCAGTGCACGATCGCGCCCGTCTCCATGAACCGGTTCAGCCGCTCGATCAGCGGCGCGACCATCACCCGCTCGTACTGCGGCAGCAATCCGCGCCGCGCGTGGGCCACGTTGGCCTCGGCCTGCTCCCGGGCGAGGCGATGCCAGCGCGCCCGATCGTCCCGGCACGCGGCCCAGGCCCGCTCGATCGACCGGAACACGAGCGGCAGCCGCTCGGCCGGGTCGGGCACGAGGTCGTAGTGGTGGTCGATCAGGCCGCCGAAGGTCTCGAAGCCGAGCTCGGACAGCCGCGCGACGGCGCGCGGCGCGCCCACCGTCACGAAGGGCAGGCCCGTCGCCGCCGCCTTGATCGACTTCTCGGTGATCCGCTCGACGCCCGGCTCGAAGAAGTCGGTCTCCGAGATGACGGTCAGGTCGCACGCCGCGTAGGCCTGGGTGTCGAGGGTCATGACCATGTCGGTGCCCTGATCGGCATCGATCCGCCGCGCCCGGCGCGGGATCCAGCTGCCCACATCGGCGAGCAGCGGCCCGAAGGCCGCCTCGATCTCCGGCGGGGCGTGGAAGACTTCGATGCCGCCCGCCTTCGGATTGTCCTCGCCGATGCCGTGGAAGGAGATCAGCCCGTCGCGGTCCAGCCCGCTGAGCTGGAACCAGCGGTAGAGCAGCACCCGGTGCCAGCGCAGGGCCGCGTTCTGGCAGAGGAACCGGGCCGGGCCGGCGGCGCGGGCGAAGGGCGCGTAGCCGGTGCGGTCGAGGGGATGCTGGGGGAAGAGCCGCGGACCCTCGGCGTCGTCCAGCCAGAGGGCGACCTGGAGCGGGAAGAACTCGAAGGTCCAGAAACGCAGGCCCTCGCCGTAGAGGCGCTCGTAGTCGAGCCGCAGCAGCCGGTTCTGCGTGACCAGGATGACCCGCTCGCGCGGGATCCCGCGTTCCTCGAGGTTGCGGTGCAGTGCTTCGAAGGTCGGCGCGTGCAGGCCCGGCCCCTCGTTCGAGAGGTCGAGGAGCAGCGCGGCGCGCCCGGCGCGGAGGTTCTCGGCGTCCCCCGGTTCGAGGAGGTCGAGGCGCCCGCTCGCCTCCGGGAAGCCCAGACGCACGAAATCGAGGACCGGCAGGCAGAGGACGTGGTTCGCCGGGCCGGGTTGGACGGTGACGGTGACCCGCTTGCCCATCCAGCCGAGCGCCGCCGGCAGGAAGTGCCCGGCCTCGCCCCGGGGCACGAGCAGGATCTCGGACGGGACTGGCCCGGATAGGACTTGGCTCATCGTGACGCCCGCGCGGCCGGTTCGGACGCGGTCCGCCGCGGGACCGCGCCGAGCCGGATAAAGCCTCGGCGCGGGGGCGTCGAGGTCAGGCCGGGACCGGCTCGGCGGCGCGCACCGGGGTCGGCCCGGCCCGGTAGGCCGCCGAGGCCTCATCGGTCCGCCAGCAGGCGACGCGGTGGCCGGCGGCGATCTCGGCGACCGGCGGCATCTCCCGGCGGCAGCGTTCTTCCGCCAGGAAGCAGCGCGGCGCGAACGGGCAGCCCGGCGGGCGGTTGGCGAGGTCGGGCGGGCTGCCCGGGATGGTCTGGAGCCGGGAGCCCTTGGCGAGCGCCCCCTCGGCCCGGCTGCGCAGCAGGCCGATCGTGTAGGGATGGTGCGGGTTCAGAACCACCTGATGCGCCGTGCCGGTCTCGACGATCTTGCCCGCGTACATCACGGCGATCCGGTCGGCGACCTCGACCGCCGCGCCGAGATCGTGGGTGACGATCACGATCGACAGGCCGAGGTCGCGCTGCAGCTCGCGGAGCAGCAGCAGAACCTGGATCTGCACCGTGGCGTCGAGCGCCGTGGTCGGCTCGTCGGCGAGCAGGACCTGCGGCCGGCAGGCCAGCGCCAGCGCGATCATGGCCCGCTGGCGCATGCCCCCCGACATCTCGTGAGGGTAGTTGTCGAGCCGCCGCTCCGGGCTCGGGATCCGCACCCGCTCGAACAGGGCGAGCGCCCGCTTCCGGGCCGCGTCCTTGGAGATCGTCTCGTGGCGCAGGATGGCCTCGGTGATCTGCCGGCCGACCGTGTAGACCGGGTCGAAGGCGAGCAGCGGCTCCTGGAAGATCATCGAGACGTCGCCGCCGCGGAAATCGGCGAGCTGGCGCCGGGTCAGCGCCCGCACGTCCTTGCCGGCGGCCCGGATGCCGCCCTCGATCCGGCTGCGCCCCTCCGGGAACAGCCGCAGGATCGCCCGCAGGGTCACGCTCTTGCCGGAGCCGGATTCGCCGATGAGCGCCAGCGCCTGACCGCGCTCCAGGCTCAGGTCGACGCCGTCGACGACCTGCACCTTGCCGAAGGCGACGCGCAGGTTCTCGAGGGCGACCGCGGGTTCTGAACCGGACATCGGGGTGCTCATGCTGCGAGCGCGCTCGCGGGGGCCGCGGAGTGGCCCGAGCCGGGCTGGCGGGCGAGGCAGGCGACGCGGTGCAGCGGGCGGACGGTGTCGAGGGGCGGCTCCGTCCGGCCGCAGACGTCCTCCGCCAGGGCGCAGCGCGGGTGGAAGCGGCAGCCCGACGGTGGGTCGATCGGGTTCGGCGGGTCGCCCGCGAGCAGCGCCGCCTGAGTGCGGTTGTCGGGATCGAGCGACGGCATCGAGGCGAGCAGCGCCTCGGTGTAGGGGTGCGCCGGCGCGTCGAGCACCGTGTCGGACGGGCCGATCTCGGAGACCCGGCCGAGATACATCACCATCACCCGGTCGGAGATGAAGCGCACGACGTTCAGGTCGTGGCTGATGAAGATGTAGGTCAGGCCGAACTCGGCCTTGAGGTCGAGGAGAAGGTTCAGGACCTGCGCCTCCACCGACTTGTCGAGCGCCGAGACCGCCTCGTCGAGGAGCACCAGCCGCGGCTCCAGGGCGAGCGAGCGGGCGATGTTCACCCGCTGGCGCTGGCCGCCGGAGATCTCGTGCGGGTAGCGGCCGGCGAAGCGCTTCGGCTCCAGACCGACCCGGGCGAGCAGCCCGCGGGCGCGCTCCACCGCCTCGCGGGCGGGCACGCCGTTGACCTTCGGGCCGAAGGCGATCGACTGCTCGACGGTCATGCGCGGGTTGAGGGACGCGTAGCTGTCCTGGAACACCATCTGGGCCTGGCGGCGGTAGGACCGCCAGGGCATGGCGCGCTCGCCGACCGGCTGGCCGTCGTACAGCATCGTGCCGGAATCGCGCTCGATCAGGCCCATGAGCAGCTTGGCGGTCGTCGACTTCCCGCAGCCGGACTCGCCGACGATGCCGAGCGTCTCGCCCTTCAGGACGTCGAAGTCGACGCCGTCGACGGCGCGCACGACCTGCTTCTTGCCCCCGGCCTTGCGGACCGGGAAGTGCTTGACGAGGCCCGAGACCGACAGGAGCGGCTGGGCGGGTCCGCCGCGGTCGCGGGCGAACGGGTCGGGGGCGTCCGGGATGACGCTCACTGGCGAATCTCCATGGCGGACCGGAGGCCGTCCGAGAACAGGTTGAAGGCGATCGAGACGACGAAGATGCAGACGCCCGGGAGGGCGGCCACGACCGGGTTCACGTAGATCGCCGTGCGCAGGGTGTTGAGCATCAGGCCCCATTCGGGCTCGGGCGGGCGCACGCCGAGGCCGAGGAACGACAGGCCGGAGGCCAGGATCATCGAGACCGAGATCAGGCTGGTCGCGTAGACGAAGATCGGCCCGACGACGTTGCCGAGCACCTGCACGCGCATGATCGTCAGGGCCGAGGCGCCCGACAGCTTGGCGGCGTCGATGTAGTCGCGCTTGCGGATGCCCGTGGTGACGCTCTCGGCGACGCGGGCGATCTGGGGCACGAACACGCAGGTCAGCGAGACGATCGAGTTGAAGATGCCAGCGCCGAGTGCCCCGGACAGCGCGATCGCCAGCAGCACCGACGGGAAGGCGAAGAAGACGTCGATGGTGCGCATCAGGATCGTGTTGGTCCAGCCGCCGACGTAGCCGGCGAGGATCCCGATCGCGGAGCCGATCACGAAGGCGATCAGCACCGGCGTGACGCCGATGAACAGCGACAGCCGCGAGCCCAGCATCAGCCGGCTGATCATGTCGCGCCCGAGCTCGTCGGAGCCCAGCCAGTAGGTGGCGTCGCCGACATGCTTCAGCCGGCGCAGCATGGAGCCCTTGTAGGGATCCATCGGGGTGATCCAGGGCGACAGGATCGCGATCAGCACGACGGCGAGGATCACGGCGCCGGCGCCCATGGCGACCGGGTCGCGCACCAGCCGGTGGCCGACATGGCCCCAGAAGCCGCGGGACGGGACGAAGGCGGCCTCGGGCCCGTGGGTCACGTCCTCGGCGGCGAGGACGCCGCCGTCGAGGGCGACCGAGGCCGCGGTGACGGGAACAGTCATCGTCGGGCTCCGGCTCAGGCGCGCTCGATGCGCGGGTCGAGGGCGGTCTGCATCACGTCCACCAGCAGGTTGAGGACCACGAAGAACATCGCCAGCACGAGGATCGAGCCCTGCAGCAGGGGCAGGTCGCGCTGGAAGATCGCGGCGTTGAGGAGGAAGCCGGTGCCGGGCCACGCGAACACGGTCTCGACCAGGATCGACCCGCCGAGCAGGTAGCCGAGCTGCAGGCCCATGATGGCGAGCGCGGTCGGGGCGGCGTTGCGCACGACGTGGCGGAACACGCCGCGCTCGTCCATGCCCTTGGCGCGCAGGGCCTCGACGAAGTCCTGGGACAGGATGTCGGCCACCAGCGCCCGGACCGTGCGGGCGATGATGCCCATCGGGATGACCGACATCGTGATCGCCGGCAGGATCAGGTAGCGCAGGTGCTCGAAATCGGGCCGCCAGTTGCCGGACCCGTCCGGCCCGGCGCCGGTGGGCGGCAGCCAGCCGAGATTGGCCGAGAACACGATCACCAGCACCATGCCGAGCCAGTAGTGCGGCACGCTCACGCCGAAGACCGACACGGCCGAGGCGGCCCGGTCAGCCAGCGAGTTGCGGTGATAGCCCGCCACGAAGCCGAACAGGGTTCCGAAGGTGAAGCCGATCACGGTCGCCACCGAGGCGAGGATCAGGGAGTTCACCACGGCGCGGCTGACCTCGCCGAGCACCGGGCGACCGGTGGCGATGGAGGTGCCGAGATCGCCGTGCAGCACGTGCCAGAGCCAGATCAGGTACTGGACCGGCAGGGGCTTATCGAAGCCGTAGGCCGACCGCATCTCGTCGATGGTGGCCTGGGTGGCGTCGGCCGGCAGGACCGCGCTCAGGGGGTCGCCCGGCGCGAGGTGGACGAGGAGGAAGCAGACGACGCTGACCCCGAACGCCACGGGCGTCACGTAGACCAGCCGTTTGAGGATGTAGAGCAGCATTCAAGGGCCTGTTGTCTACTCAGCCGAGACTATTCCCCTCCCCCTTGTGGGGAGGGGTCAGGGGTGGGGGTGGTTCAGGAGGCACCGCAACGCCCTATCCTGCACCACCCCCACCTCCGGCTCCTCCCCACAAGGGGGAGGAGAGAGGCGCCCCGTTACGCTACCGCCCCGCGGTCGCCATCGTAATCTTCGAGAAGTCCTGGAACCAGTTCTGCGCCTGGACGAAGCCCTTCACCTTGGGGCTCATCGCGCGCGGATTGACGTCGTGCGTGATCATGATGAACAGCGCGTCGTCGACGTACTTCTCGTGGACCTTCTCCAGGACCTTCGTCTGCTCGGCCTTGTCGAAGGTGTTGCGGACCTGATCGAACAGCTTGTCCATCGCCGGGTCACAGTAATAGCCCCAGTTCGTACCGTTCGGCGGCGCGAAGTTGCACTGCAGGTGGCGGATGAAGCCGGTGAACGGGTCCTGGATGAAGTACGAGTAGTTGATCGCCGAGACGCCGCGGGAGATGTCGGCCTTGGCCCCGGCCCGCCAGATGTTGATCAGCGTGTTCCACTCCACGACCTCGTAGTCGACCTGGATGCCCACGTCGGCGAGGTTCTGCTGCACGAACTCGTTCATCGGGAGCGGCTGCATCTGGCCCGAGCCGGAGGCCGAGATCGCGACCTTCAGCTTCAGGGGCTTGGCCGGGCTGTAACCCGCCTCGGCCAGCAGCTTCTTGGCGGCGTCCGGGTCGTACTTGATGTCGAAGGTCGGGTGGCCGAACCACTGGTGACCGGGCGGCATGAAGCCCTTGGCGGGGATCGCGAGGCCGCCGAGCAGCTCCTTCAGACCATCGCGGTCGATGGCGAGGTTCGCGGCCTTGCGGACGCGGATGTCGTTCCAGGGCGAGCCCTCGACCCGCGACAGGTGCCACGTCCAGTTGTGCGGGTAGGCGTTGGTGACGATGGTGAAGCCGGCGCTCTTCAGCGAGGCCACGGAATCCGGCGCCGGCGCCTCGATCCAGTCCACCTGTCCGGAGCGGAGGGCGGCGGTCCGGGCGTTGGCCTCCGGCAGCGGGATCAGCACGAGCTTGTCGAGCTTCGGGACGCGGTTCGTGTCCCAGTACTCCTTGAACGGGACCATCTCGGCGCGCTCGCGCGGGGCGAACAGGGTCAGCTTCCACGGGCCGGTGCCCGAGGGCTGCTTGGCGAAGGCGTCCCAGGACTTGCCGAGCTTCTCCCACTGCGCCGGGGACGACATCATGATCCAGGCGATCTGGTAGGGCAGCGTCGCGTCGGGGGCCTTGGTGGTTATCTCGACGGTCAGCGGGTCGACCACCCGGTAGCTCGCGACGGCCGGGATGCGGGTCTTGCCCTGCGCGGACTGGCGCGGGTCGTATTGCGGCGCGTCGGCCTTCAGGAGCTTGTCGAGGTTCCAGACCACCGCGTCGGCGGTGAAGTCCGAGCCGTCGTGGAATTTGACGCCCGGCCGGAGCTTGAAGGTCCACTTGGTCTTGTCGGTGGCGTCGACGCCCCAGCTGGTGGCGAGCCCCGGCACGAGGTCGGAGGCCAGCTCGGCGCTCGACAGGTCCCAATTGATGAGGCCGTCATAGACCGTGTAGCCCATGAACCGCATGCCCTCGCCGCCATTGTCGGTCTGGCCGGTGGTCAGCGGGATGTCGGAGGCGGTCATGCCGATCCGCAGCGTCCCCTGCGCGAGGGCAGCGGTGCTCGCGGAGAGCGCCAGGGCGCCGGCCAGCGCCGCACGGGCGCCCAGTTTTCTCAGACGGGACAGCATCTTGGGTCGGGTACTCGCGTTGGTCCGCGCCAGACGGCGCGGAATACGCTCGACCTTATGCAAGCCCGCGGCCACACGCCCCGAGCGGGGCGCGGGCCGCTCCGCGGCTACTCCGCGTCGATCAGGCTCACATGGGCGGCCACCACCCGCCAGCCCTCCGGGAAGCGCGCCCAGGTCTGGCTCTGGCGGCCGATCTTGCCCGGCGCGCTGGCGCGGGTGAACAGCGTCATCGCGGTGGCGAAGTCGCGCCCGTAGGTGGTGATCTGCGTCTGGGCCAGTGTCCGCTCCAGGCCCACCGGGGACCGGGCCCGGCGGAAGGCACGGATCGCGTCCATGCCGTAGAGGTTCTCGCCGATCCCGTAGCGGATGGTCAGCGGATCGTCCCGGAACAGCGCCTCCAGGGTCGGGACGTCGTTGGTGGTCAGCGCCGTCTCGTAGGCCCGGAACGCGGCCTCGACCTCGGCCTTCACGGCGGGATCGTCGATGATCATCGGTCAAACTCCGCGATGGGCGCCGCGCTGACGCCGGTCCGTTCGAGGTGGCGCGCCGCGCGCAGGACGAGATCCTCGCGCCAGGGGGCGGCGATGATCTGGACCCCCAGCGGCAATCCGGCGTCGAGCCGGATCGGCGCCGCCACGACCGGGAGGCCGATGAAGGAGATCGGCTGCGTGAACACCCCGATATTGGCGCGCACCGGCAGCGTCACGCCGTCGAGGACGAAGTGGGTCTGGCCGCCCCGCGGCGCGCGGCAGGGCGTGGCCGGGGCCAGGATCACGTCGACGGTCTCGAACAGCTCCAGCACCCGCGCCCGGTACCAGCGGCGGAACCGCTGCGCCCGCTCCACGTGGGGCGCCGGGATCATGGCCCCGGCGATCAGCCGGTCGCGCACCGCCGGGTCGAAATCCTGCGGCCGGGTGCGGAGACGGTCGAGGTGGAGCGTGGCGCCCTCGGCCGCGGTGATCAGGTAGGCGGCCGCGCGGGCGCGGTGCGCCTCCGGCAGCTCGACCTTGCGCCGCGCGCCGAGCCGGCGCGCGGCGTCCTGCGCGTCGGCCCGGGCCAGGGCGCGGGCGGACAGCACGTCGGTGAAGGCGCCGACCCGGCCGTCCAGCCGCCCGATCCGGTCGAGCGCCGCCGTCACGACCTCCCGCGCGGTGGTCCGGCCGTGCGCGATCGCTGCGGCGATCGTGGCGGCCGTCGGGGACCCGGTCGCGCTCACGCTTCGAACCTCGGTGCCGCGTCGATCTCGTCGGCGAGTGGGAAGGCCTCCACCAGCTCGGCCGCCGCGGCCAGGACGCGCAGATTCGCGTTTACCGGCGCGATCCAGGCGGGATCGAGGACGAGGCCGAGAAGGGCCGCGGCGGCCGCGGCGTAGCTCTCGGGCTCGTAGGGGGTGCGTGTCTCGGGCATGGAAATCCTCAGGCCGTTCGCGCCAGGCGCGATCGATCGGGTAGCAGGCCCCGTGCCGCGGGCGACACGGCCGCGCGGCCCAGCGGCGCTGCCGATTGCCCGCATCTTAGGCAAATCCTGGCGCCGTGGCGACGGAGTCGCGGTGTCCTCACCGCTCTGCACAGGATTTAGGCTGTCCGGGATGGACAGTTTCTGGGCACGCGGATGCACCCGTAGCCGACAAGTGACCGGTGCCGCGCATCGGCGCAGCGACCGCGAATACACTGACCATTTTGCAGATCTGCTTTGTGCCGAAAGAATGCCCGAGCCCGCAACACAGGCGAGCCGCGCGTGCCGAGACCCCGCCAGCCTCGTTCCACCGGCGCACGCCCCTGGCGGATCTGCCGTGAACCTTGTCGTCAGTTTGCGCGCGACCTATCTTCCAGCAACGGCGATGTCTTTGAAACGAATGCATTGCGCGCGTTCAGGCGCTGAGCCTCGGTCATCCGTCGGGTTGAGGTTTTTCCGCATCGCCGGACGAAACTTTTACAGAGACGGCCGGGATTGTCGCTGTGCCGGCCGGCCGCGCAGGTGTCGCCGATTGCATCTCGCGTGAAGCTCTGATTAAGGGCTCTGCGTTCTTCGAACAATGGTCCGACCCGAGCGTTCAGACGCAGGCCGAGCGCTCGGGTCGGACCATCGGCACAGCCGATGGATCGGTGCGGTTTCGAGGCGCGGGGATGGCGTCGGAATCGGCAGACTCAGTACGTGCCCGGCCCCGCCGGATGTCCCCGTGACGCGCGAGACGTACCCAACTGAGAAAGGTCAGATGAGCGCATTCGACTACAGAAATTTCGACGACCGTCGCCAGAACTCCCAGAACGCCAAGGCTGCCTTGCTGGCCAAGTTCAAGGCGCGCCCCCCGGCCGATGACCCGGAGGTGATTGCCAAGGCCAAGGCCCGCGCCGAGGTCGCCCAGGCCCGCGAGGAGCGGGCCCGCGAGCGCGAGGCCGCCCGCATCGCCGCCGAGCGGCAGGCCGCGGAGGAGAAGCGTCAGCGGGAGGAGGCGGAACTCGCCGCCCAGCTCGCCCGGGAGGCCGCCGAGCTGGCCGCCGCGCAGGAGCGCAAGTCGGCTGATCTGGCCGCCAAGAAGGCCCAGCGCGACGCGCGCTACGCGGCCCGCAAGGCGAAGGTCAAGACCAAGCGCTGAGAGCGCGGACCGGCGGCTCGTTCGAGCCTCGGAAGCCCACGACGCCCGCCGGGAAGGCGGGCGTCGTCGCGTTCGGACACGGCCTTCGCATCCGGCAACCAACCTCCGCGGCGGAGCGTTGAGGGCGGCCGAACCCGCGCCGCGCTCAGGCGGCGCGGGCAGCCGAGGCCGCGATGCGATCCCGAACCCGAATGGCGCTCATCCTGGCGCTCACCGCCGTCGCCCTGCCCCTCGCCGTCGCGCCCCGGAAAGCCCGCGCCCAGGGGGCGGACTCGGTGGTCGCCTGCGAGACGCTGATCGCCGCCCGCCGGATCGATGCGGCTGCCGGTGGTGGCGGTCCGGCTCCCTCGGAAGCCGGTTGCCGGCGGATACCGCGCAGCGCGATCGGCGCCGTGGAGCAGCGGGCCCTGATCGGCGGCGCCCCCTACGAGTGCATGACCATCGCCGACGGGGGCCGGTGCCTCTGGATCGTGCCCTGAGACGGGGCGATACGATTTTTGCCGGAGCCAGCACTCTGACCAAGCTTCACGGGTGATCGAGACGCTCTATCTCGGTCCTGAGCAAGCGAGGTCCGAACGTCAGTATGCCGAGTACACTGGCCTGCACGCGAGTATCGATAATCGCAGCGACCTGGATCGTCTCCGCCCTGGCCTGCGGCGCCGCCCGCGCCGAGCCGCCGATCCGGAGCCCCGAGGACGCGGCCTGCCGCAACGAGGCCCGGGCGAAGGTGTTCTCCGCACCCAATCCCCAGGGACTGGAACTCGAGGAGATCGGGCGCCGGATCTACTACGCCTGCATGGACCGGGTCGCGAAGGCGGCCGCGCCGGCCGCGAAGCGTGGCGGCCGGCGCCATCGGCACCGGCGGCATTGATCCGCGACGCCGCGGTCAGGCGTCGAGCGGCGCACCGATCCGGGCGCGGAGCCGGAGACGCAGGGCCTCGTTGCCACCTTCGGCGTCGAGGGCGGCCATCAGGCGAAGCAGCTGGCTGAGCGGAGTCGACCGGCTCTCCACGGCGTCGGCGATCTGCTCCGGCAGCGTCTTGGCGGCCGGTACGAAGCGCGGTGCCGGGCCGGCCTGGTGAGTCTGGGGCATGCGAGGCGCTCGTCCTTCGAAAGAATCCAGATTGGCGGCCGGGTCGCTACGCCTTTCGCTCGACCGGCACCAGTCCCTTTCGCGTGATTACGTAGCCGGCATCGCTCCGCGTCACTGCGCGGCAACAGCGTGGCGGGAAAGTGTGGACGGCATCGGATCGGACGTTGAATCCGTTTGCCGGGACGCCGCTCAGTCGTCGGCCAGCGGCGATTGCGCGAATCGGTCGAGCAGATCCTGCGGATCCCGGTAGATCGCGACGCTGCCCGCCGCAGTCAGGTCCGCCTCGGGAAATCCGCCGCACAGAAGGCCGACGGTGCGCAGGCCCGCTTTCGCGGCAGCCTCGGCGTCGTAAGGGGTGTCGCCGACGACGATGATCGCGTCGGGGGCCACGCCGTCGAGCTTCTCGAGCGCGGCCTCGAAGATGTCGGGATGCGGCTTCGAGCGGTCCGCGTCGTCCGAGCTCGTGGCGACGTCCACGAGATCGCCGATCTCCAGGATCTCGGTGTAGTGCTCGACCTCGGACCGTTTGCCCGATGAGGCGAGCGCGATCTTCAGGCCGGCGGAGCGGATGTGCTCGAACAGCGGCCGGACGCCGGGAAAGGGCCGGACCTCGGACAGGTAGCGCCGCTTGAACAGGTCCGAGCGATAGGCCTCGATCGTCTCGCCCTCCCGCTCGATCCGCTCCTCGGACAGGAAGACGGGCATCAGCTCGTCGCCGCCCTTGCCGATCTGCCGACGGACGTCCGCGAAGTCGGTCGTCACGCCGAAATGCGCGAAGGCCTCAACCCAGGCGCGGGCATGGAGGTCGACGCTGTCGAGCAGGGTTCCGTCGATGTCGAAGATCACCGCGCGCATCACAGCCCCGTCGCGGAGCCCGGCGCCCGCATCAGGCCGGACAACCGGTCGGGGGCCGGCCTGTTCCGTACCGGGCGCATGAACGACGGAAGCCCGCCCCTGCGCGAGGGGCGGGCTTCGGAGAAGGTCCCGGCAGCGCCGAAGCGCCGGCCGTCAGTGCATCGAGGCGGGGGTCCGGGCGGGCTTCGCCTTGGCGGCGAGGCCGGCAGTCACCGCGGCCTTGGAGGCGCGGGCGGGCTTCGGAGCTGCCGGCTTCGCGGCGGCCTTCGCGGTCGCCGGCTTGGCGGAAGCGGTCTTGGAGGCCGCAGGCTTGGCGGTGGCCTTCGGCGCGGCGGGCTTGGCAGTGGCGGGCTCGGCGGCCGGCTTGGCGGCGGCCGTCTTCGCCGGGGCAGCCTTCGCGGCGGCCTTGACGGGCTTCGCGGCCTCGACCGTCCCGGCCGCGAGCAGCGCGTTCGCGCGCAGCTCGGCCTCGGCGCGGATCCAGTGGGCGGCAGCGTGCCCGTGAATCCGACCCTCGTTCTCCCAGATGTAGTAGGCGCACTCGCGCACGTGGTGCTCGCTGATCAGCATGCGGTCGATCTCCTGTCCGTCCCGGGACGACGATGGGAGAGCCGGGTTAAGCGTCGGTTAACCCTCGCCGTCGGCGGGCACACGCGGCCCGCGTGCCCTCGGGCGGCCTACTCGGCGATCCCGAGCACGCGCCGCGCCTCGGTCAGGAGGACCGCGTGCCGGGCCGCGCCGGGGCCCTGGTCCGGTGCCTCGCGGCCGGCCCGGGCGATCAGCTCCTGAAACCGGCGCCGGTCGAGGGCGCGGTGCCCGATACTCGCGAGGACAGCGCCGAGGACGGTGCGGACCGCCTCGGTGCGCTCGTCGGCCACCGCGACGGCTTCGGCCGTGGCCGCGCTCACCTGCGCCTCCGCCTGGGCGACGACCGCCGCCCCCGCGCGGGCCTGCGCCTCCGCGAGCGCGGCCGCGAGGCGCTGCCCCTCCTGCCAGGCCTGGTCATGCTGGTGCGTGCGCAGCGCGAGCAGCACCTTGAGCGAGGCCGCTTCCGCCCGCGCAGCGTCCAGCTTGGTTTGGGCCTCGCGCAGATCCCTCAGCAAGTCCTGCGCGAGGGTCTGGTCCGCGGTCACGTCCACTGCCGGCTCCTCTGGCATCCCGGCCTTCGTCCTGTCGCGCCGCCGCCCGAATGTCCACTCTCGCGGGCGGGCCTGACCCGACGACAGGTTGAGAAAATCCGGTTGCCGGTCCACATGGAAGGCGGCGCCTCGGGCGCCTGTCCCGGCCGGCCTTGAACCGGCGCAGCGGAGTGAGGCCACCATGTTCATCCAGACCGAAGCCACACCGAACCCGGCCACCCTGAAGTTCCTGCCCGGCCGCGTCGTCCTGGCGGAATCGACGTTCGAGGCGCGGGACGCGGAGGCTGCCGCCCGCTCGCCCCTGGCGGCGGCTCTGTTCACCGTGCCGGGCGTGGCGGGCGTCTATTTCGGGCACGACTTCATCTCCGTGACGAAGGCCGAGGACGGCTCGGAATGGGCGCAGGTCAAGCCGGCGGTGCTCGGCGCGATCATGGAGCACTTCCAGTCCGGCGCGCCCGTGATGGCCGAGGGCGGCCACGGTGAGGCCGAGCCCGGCGACGAGTTCTACGACGAGGCGGACCACGACACTGTCGTGACCATCAAGGACCTGCTCGAGACCCGGGTCCGCCCGGCGGTGGCGGGGGATGGCGGCGACATCACCTTCCGCGGCTACAAGGAGGGCGTGGTCTACCTGGAAATGAAGGGGGCCTGCTCGGGCTGCCCCTCCTCCACGGCGACCCTGCGGCACGGCGTGCAGAACCTGTTCCGGCACTTCCTGCCGGAGATCCGCGAGGTCCAGGCGATCTGAGGATCCAAGTCGGCAGAGTGGCGTGAAGGGCCGTGCCGTGAGGGCCATGCCGTCCGGCATGGCCCCAGGGCGAGCGCGGCGCGCGGGCCCTCGCGCCGCGGGCGCGCACCGGCGCAAGCCGGCAACACTCCACCGTTGATCGGCCCGGAGCGGCCGCCCCGCCGCTGACGACGCGGCGGTTTTGCTCTAACGCTTGAGGCTCTTCGCGCCCCTCGCGGCGCAGGGAGGCAGAGCCGGTGCGGACCGGCCCGTGGGAGTGAGCGTGCGTATCCTGGCCATCGACACAGCGCTGGACACCTGCGCCGCCTGCGTCATGGCGGAGGAGTCCGAGGCGCCGCTCGCCGCCGAGTCGCTGCCGATGGCGCGCGGCCACGCCGAATCCCTCTTGCCGCTGATCGAGCGGGTGATCGCCCGGGTCGAGGGCGGATTTGAGGCGATCGACCGGATCGCCGTCACGGTCGGGCCCGGCAGCTACACCGGGTTGCGGGTGGGCCTCTCGGCGGCCCGTGCCATCGGACTCTCGACCGGCAAGCCGGTCGTCGGCGTCGGTACCCTGTCGGCCCTGCTCGCGCCGCTCCTGGCCGAGTCCGTCGAGGGGACGATGGCCGCGGTGATCGATGCCCGCCACGGCGCGGTCTACGTCCAGGCCCTGGGACCCGGCGACGGCCTCGCCCCCGCGCATCTCGCCGTCGAGGCGGCGGCCGAGCAGCTCGGCGCCGGCCCGGTCGTGCTCACCGGCTCCGGCGCGCCGATGCTCGCCGCCGCGCTCGCCGAGCGCGGCGTCGCGGCGCGCGTCGCCGCCGTCGGCGGCCCCGACATCGCGTCGGTGGCCTCCCTCGGTCTCGTGGCCGACCCGGCCCAGGCCCTGGCTCGTCCCCTCTACCTGCGCGGGCCGGATGCCCGGCCGCAGGACCACGCGCGGATCGCGCGGCGATGACGCGCCCGCTGCCCTTCTGGCCGTTCGACTGGTGGTTCGCGTGGTGGGACGCGCTGACCCCGGAGCCCTACGTCGCCCCGCTCCGCGACGCCGCGCAGGCCCCCGCCCTCGCCCGTCTCCACGCGACCGCCTTCGCGCGGCCCTGGGACGCGCACGAGTTCGAGCGGATGCTCTGCGAGCGCTCGACCCACGCGCACGCCCTCTGGCGCGCGGGCGTGCTCCAGGGCTTCGTGCTCTCGCGCCGGGCGGCCGACGAGGCCGAGATCCTGACGGTCGTGCTGTCTCCGGCGCTGCGCGGCGGCGGCCACAGCCGCAAGCTGCTCCGCGAGCACCTGGCGAGCCTCGCCCTCGACGGCGTCGCCCGGGTCCATCTGGAGGTCGACGAGGGCAACGCCCCCGCCCTCCGGCTCTACGCCCGGCACGGTTTCAAGCAGGTGGGCTCGCGCACCGGCTACTATCTCAAGGCCGACGGCAGCCGGGCGACCGCGCTGACGATGAGCGCCGACCTGTGACGCCGTGAGCCGCCTCGGCATCGCCTGGCGCGTCGCGGCCCTCGCCCTCGCCTTCGCGGTGCTGGGACCGCCCCACTGGATCGCCCTGCGGCTCCTGGGCCGCCGCGCCAGCCTGGCGCCGATCCTGTTCCACCGCGTCTTCCTGCGCCTGTTCGGGGTGCGCGTCACGCAGAGCGGGACGCCCCCGGCCCCCGGCGAGGCGGCGCTGGTGCTCGCCAACCACGTCTCGTGGCTCGACATCATCGCGGTGGGCGCGCTGCGGCCGCTCTCGTTCGTGGCGAAGTCCGAGATCGCCGGCTGGCCGCTGATCGGCGCCCTCGCGGGTCTGCAGCGGACGATCTACATCGACCGGCAGCGGCGCGGCGCGACCGCCACCGTCAGCACCGCCATGGGCCATCGCCTGGCGGAGGGAGAGCTGGTCGTCCTGTTCGCCGAGGGGACCACCGGAGACGGCACGCGGCTCCTGCCGTTCCGCTCCTCGCTGGTCGGTGCGGCCCGCGCGGCGCTGCACGCCGAGGCCGGGCGCGGCCGCGTGCGCCTCCAGCCGCTGGCCATCGCCTATCCCCGGCGCAACGGGCTGCCCGTGACGCGCGCCGAGCGCGCCGAGATCGCGTGGTACGGCGACATGGAGCTGGCGCCGCACCTCGCGGCTTTCCTGCAGGGCGGCCCCGTCGACGTGCACGTGGTCTGGGGGGCGCCGATCACCTTCGAGGCGACGACCGACCGGAAGGTCGCCACCGCGGCCGCCGAGGCCGAGGTGCGCGCGGCCCTGCGGGGCGTCGGCACCGGTGTCGGGGCCGCGCCCGCCCTGGACGCGCGGCCGGCTGCCCCGGGGATCGGTCTTCAGGGGCCGGAGATCGCGGCGATCTGACCGATCGGCGCGGTGCGCGGGCCGGGTCGGGCGTCGGGGCTCCGAGCGGGCGCAGCGTCGGACCGAGCGCCACGGCCGGCGCGATCTCCTCCTGCTCGAGGGCTAAGGTCCTGAACCGGCGCGGAATCCGGTCTCAGGTCTTGATTGTATGCCTGTTGTCGACGGGTCAGATCCGCTCAAGGCCGGACGGGCGCTGTTACGCGGTGTGGATCCGGCGGCCCGGGCAAGAGTAATCCGTAAGAATCAACGCCAGAATACATGATGCAACGCATTGAGCGGTCGGAACGCCTCTGCTAGCTAGGCCGCAACCCGGAACAGACGGGACTTGTGGAGGACGCCGCGTGCAAACCTGGAACCAGGTTTATGATCCGTTCGGGAGCCCGTGGCTCTCGACGCTCGCCGCTTCAGTGCCGGTCATCGCACTGCTCGCCATGATCGCCAGCGGGCGCGTGAAGGCCCATATCGCGGCCGTCATCGCCCTCGGCCTCGCCATGCTGGTGGCCATCGCCGGCTTCGGCATGCCGACCGACCTCGCCGCCCGCGCCGCCATCCTCGGAATGGTCACGGGCTTCTTCCCGATCGGCTGGATCATTCTCAACGTCATCTTCCTCTACCGGCTCACGGTGGAGAAGGGCTGGTTCGCGATCCTGCAGCAATCGGTGGCCGGGATCACGGCCGACCGGCGCCTGCAGCTCCTGCTGGTCGCCTTCGCGTTCGGCGCCTTCTTCGAGGGCGCGGGCGGGTTCGGCACGCCGGTCGCCGTCACCGGCGCGATCCTGATCGGCCTCGGCTTCTCGCCGCTGGCCGCCTCCGGCCTGTCGCTGATCGCCAACACCGCCCCGGTGGCCTTCGGGGCGCTCGGCGCGCCGATCCAGGGCCTCGCCTCGGTCACCGGCTACCCGCCCGAGATCCTCGGCGCGATGATCGGCCGGCAGCTGCCGCTGTTCTCGCTGATCGTGCCGTTCTGGCTGATCTGGGTGTTCGCGGGCTTCCGCGGCATGATCCGGGTGTGGCCGCCGATCCTGGTCTGCGGCGCCTCGTTCGCGGTCGCCCAGTTCCTGATCTCGAACTACGTCAACCCGTGGATCGTCGACATCGGCGCCTCGCTGGTCTCGATGCTGGCCCTCGTGCTGTTCCTGAAGGTCTGGCAGCCCAAGGAGATCTGGTCGTCGCCGGCCCTGCGCGGCCACGATCCGTCGCTCGCCGTCGCCGGCCCGCGGCCCGTGGCGCTCGGCGCCGGCGTGCCCGGCACGCCCCCCGTCCATGTCGGCGCCCGCACCGCTTCGCAGGGCGAGATCCTGATGGCCTGGGTCCCGTGGATCGTCCTCTCGATCATCGTCGCGGTCTGGGGAACCGGCTGGTTCAAGGGCATCGTCAACCCGCTCTTCACCTGGAAGTACGAGGTGCCGGGCCTGCACAACGTGATCATGAAGGTGCCGCCGGTGGTGGCCAAGCCCGCCCCCGAGGGCGCGGTCTTCCTGTTCACCTACATGTCCTACACGGGCACGGGCGTGCTGATCGCCGCGATCATCTCCGGCCTGATCATGCGGTTCTCGCCGCTGCGCCTCGTGACGGCCTACTTCGAGACGATCTGGGCCCTGCGCTACTCGCTGATCACGATCTCGGCGATGCTCGCGCTCGGCGTCCTCACCCGCTACGCGGGCGTCGACGCCACCCTCGGCCTCGCCTTCGCCGGCACCGGCATCCTCTACCCGTTCTTCGGGACGCTGCTCGGCTGGCTGGGCGTGGCGCTCACCGGGTCGGACACGGCCTCGAACGTGCTGTTCGGCGGCCTGCAGCGGATCACCTCCGAGCAGCTCGGCCTGTCGGGCGTGCTGATGGCGGCGGCGAACTCGTCGGGCGGCGTGATGGGCAAGATGATCGACGCCCAGTCGATCGTCGTCGCCTCCACGGCCACCGGCTATTTCGGCCAGGAAGGCAAGATCCTGCGCTTCGTGTTCTGGCACTCGATCGCGCTCGCCTGCCTCGTCGGCCTCTTCGTGATGCTGCAGGCCTACGTGCCGTTCTTCCAGCACATGGTCATCGATCTGCCCGCCGCGGCGCCGGCGGCCCACTGAGACGGACCGGGGAGTGTCCCTCCCCGGAAGCCATGCGCCGGCCGCCCACGGGCGGCCGGTCGCGTTCGAACGGCGCCGCGACGGCCCGCGCGAACCGTGCTACAGGCCGTCCGGCGGCCCGTCCCCGCGGGGCGGGCGCGAGACCGGAAGCGGATTGGTTCGGGACGGCGCGCGTTGAAGAAGGCCTACGTCAAATCCTACGGTTGCCAGATGAACGCCTACGACGCGGCCCGCATGGCCGACGTCCTCGGCGCTGAGGGCTACACGGCGACCGACACGGTCGAGGACGCGGACGTCGTGGTCCTCAACACCTGCCACATCCGCGAGAAGGCCGCCGAGAAGGTCTATTCCGAGCTCGGCCGCCTGCGCGTGCTCAAGGGCGAGCGGAGGGCGCAAGGGCTCGACACGCGCATCGTCGTGGCCGGCTGCGTCGCCCAGGCCGAGGGCGCCGAGATCCAGGCGCGCCAGCCCGCCGTCGACGTGGTGGTCGGACCGCAGAGCTATCACCGCCTGCCGGACCTGCTGGCCCGCTCCCGCGAGCGCCGCGTCGTCGACACCGAATTCCCGGTCGAGGACAAGTTCGACCACCTGCCCCGCCGGCGAACCCTCGGGGCGTCGGCCTTCCTCACGGTGCAGGAGGGCTGCGACAAGTTCTGCGCCTTCTGCGTGGTGCCCTACACGCGCGGCGCCGAGGTCTCGCGCTCGGTGGCTGCCGTGCTCGCCGAGGCCGAGAAGCTCGCCGACGGGGGCGTGCGCGAGATCACGCTGATCGGCCAGAACGTCAACGCCTATCACGGCGACGGCCCGGACGGCGCGCCCGCCGGCCTCGCCGAGCTGGTGCGCGCGGTGGCGGCGATCCCCGGCATCGCGCGGATCCGCTACACCACCAGCCACCCGAACGATTTCGACGACGCGCTGATCCGGGCGCACGCCGAGGTGCCGGCCCTGATGCCCTACCTGCACCTGCCGGTGCAGTCGGGCTCGGACCGGATCCTCGCCGCGATGAACCGCAGGCACACCGGTGACCAGTACCGCCGGCTGATCGACCGGATCCGCGCCGCGCGGCCGGACATCGCGCTGTCCTCCGACTTCATCGTCGGCTTCCCCGGCGAAACCGACGCGGATTTCGCCGCGACGCTGCGGCTGGTGCGCGACGTCGGATTCGAGAGCGCGTTCTCGTTCAAGTACAGCACCCGCCCCGGCACGCCGGCCGCCGACCGCACCGATCAGGTGCCGGAGGCCGTGATGGCGGCGCGCTTGGCCGAGCTGCAGGCGCTCCTCGACGGCCAGCGCCACGCCTACCAGCGGGCGGCCGAGGGCCAGGTCTTCGACGTGCTCGTGGAGAAGCCGGGCCGGCATCCCGGTCAGGTCGCGGGCAAGACGCCGCACCTGCTGGCCGTCCAGTTCGACGCCCCGCCTCACCATATCGGACAGGTGGTGCCCGTGCGGATCACCGCGGCGGGGGCCAACAGCCTGTTCGGGGAACTCCTCCCCGAGGCTGCGGCGGCGTGAGGAGCGGAGCGGTCGGGATGATGGCGAGGATGGCGGCTTGAGCGCGTCGGACGGTGCGGGCGTGCGCGGCGCGCTCCGGGGTCGGGGACCGGCGGCGCGGCCGGCCGGATCGGACGAGGCGGTGGAGGTGCCGCTGACCTTCGACGACAACCGCCTCGCGAGCCTCGTCTTCGGCCAGTACGACCAGAACGTCGCCCATATCGAGCGCCGGCTGGAGGTGACCGCCACGGCGCTCGGCAACCACCTCGTGATCAAGGGGCCGGCCGACGCCGTCGAGACGGCGCGGCGGGTGTTCCAGAAGCTCTACGCGCGGGTCCGCACCGGCGGCAGCACGCTGACGCTCGGCGACGTGGACGGCGCGATCCGCGAGGCCACGGCCCAGGCGACCCTGTTCCCGGCCGAAACGATCGCCGCCGAGGCCGACACGCCGCATTTCGAGCAGATCGCCACCCGCAAGCGCGGGGCCGTCCGCGCGCGCAACCCGGCGCAGGACGCCTACATCAAGCTCCTGCGTACCAAGGAGCTGGTCTTCGCCGAAGGGCCGGCCGGAACCGGCAAGACCTGGCTCGCCGTCGGTCACGCCGTGTCGCTCCTGGAGCAGGGCCATGCCGAGCGGCTGATCCTGTCCCGGCCCGCGGTCGAGGCCGGCGAGCGCCTGGGCTTCCTGCCCGGCGACATGCGCGAGAAGGTCGATCCCTACCTCCGGCCGATCTACGACGCGCTCTACGATTTCATGGAGGCGCGCCACGTCGACCGCGGCCTGCAGACCGGGACGATCGAGATCGCGCCGCTCGCCTTCATGCGCGGCCGGACGCTCACCAACGCGGTGGTGCTCCTCGACGAGGCGCAGAACACGACCTCCATGCAGATGAAGATGTTCCTCACCCGCCTGGGCGAGGGATCGCGCATGATCATCACCGGTGACCCGAGCCAGATCGACCTGCCGCCCGGCCAGAAGTCGGGCCTCGTCGAGGCGGTCCGCGTGCTGGAGGACGTCGAGGGGATCGGGCACGTGCGGTTCAAGGACGTCGACGTGGTCCGCCACGACCTCGTCCGCCGGATCGTCACCGCCTACGAGCGCGCCGCCCACGGCGACGCGGAGGCCGACCGCAACCCGAATCCGCGCCGCCGGCCGCTGGCGTGACCATGCCCCACGAGATCGATCTCGCCGTCGAGGACGCGCGCTGGGAGACGGCGGTTCCGGACCTCGAGGCCCTCGTCACCCGCGCCGTGGAGGCCGGACTCTCCGTCGCCCCCGAGAAGCCGGGCGGTCCCGTCGAGGTCAGCGTCCTGCTGACCGACGATGCCGCCGTCCGCGAGCTCAACCGGACGTGGCGAGGCAAGGACAAGCCCACCAACGTCCTGTCCTTTCCCGCCGCCCCGCAGCCGCGGCATGCCGGCATCGCCACGCCGCTCGGCGACGTGGTCCTTGCTTACGAGACCCTGGTGCGCGAGAGTGCGGAGCAGTCGAAGCCGCTCCAGAATCACCTCGCCCACCTCCTCGTCCATGGCACCCTGCATTGTCTCGGTCAGGACCACGAGATCGGCGAGGCCGAGGCCGATGCCATGGAAGCCCTCGAGGTCGCGGCTCTCGCGACCCTCGGCATCCCGGATCCCTATGCCTGAGCGCGCGACGCCCGAGCGACCCCAGACCCGAGAGACATGAGCAACGATCGAAGTCGCGGCGCGGCCCTGGCCGCGCCCAGTTCCAATGAGGGTGAATCCCAGCACCGGGAGCCCTGGTACGACCGCCTGCTCCAGGCACTCCACCTCAAGCCGCGCGATTCGCTGCGCGAAGGTCTTGAGGAGGCTCTTGCGGAGCCGGATGCCGGCGAGAGCGGCCTCACCCCGCTCGAGCGGGTCATGCTCAAGAACGTTCTCGGACTGCACAAGGTGCGCGTCGACGACGTGATGGTTCCCCGGGCCGACATCGTCGCCGTCTCGAACGACACGAATCTCGGTGACCTGCTCAAGCTGTTCCGCACGGCCGGCCATTCCCGGCTGCCGGTCTACGGCGAGACCCTCGACGATCCCCGCGGCATGGTTCACATCCGCGACCTCGTCGATCACATCGCCGCCAAGGCCGAGCCGGCCCGGCGCAGCGCGGCGGCCGTCGCGAAGCCCGTCGAGGCGGTGGCCGACGGCGCGGCGGATGCGGATGCGGCTGCCGCGCCGCGCCCGCGCCGGACGACCGCGCGCCTGCCGCGCGGCCTGGACCTCGGCAAGGTCGACCTGACGACGACGCTGGCGGCGGCGCGGATCCAGCGGCCCGTCCTGTTCGTGCCGCCGTCGATGCCGGCGATCGACCTGCTGGTGCGCATGCAGGCGACCCGCACCCACATGGCGCTGGTCATCGACGAGTATGGCGGCACCGACGGGCTGATCTCCATCGAGGACCTGATCGAGGTCGTGGTCGGCGACATCGAGGACGAGCACGACGTCGCCGAGGCCAAGCACGTCCAGCGCGTCGACGGCGAGGGCGAGGTCTTCGTGGCCGATGCGCGCACGCCGCTGGCCGAGGTCTCGGAGGTGACGGGTGTCGACCTCGTCGCGGCCGTCGGCGAGATGGCCGAGGAGATCGACACGCTGGGCGGCATGATCGTGACGCTGGCGGGCCGCGTTCCCTCGCGCGGCGAACTGATCGCCGGCCCGGGCGATCTCGAGTTCGAGGTGCTCGACGCGGATCCGCGGCGCCTGAAGCGCCTGCGGTTTCACAAGGGCGCGGCGCGGATCGGCAATGTCGTGCCGCTCGCCCTGCCCCCGCCCGCGAGCAGCCCGGTCCCCGAGACGCCGCACCCGTGACGGTCGCGGCGTGACCAGTCTGGCGGACGGTTTCGCCCGCTCGTCCGCGGCGGCCGGCGCACCGATGCGCGGGCCGATGCGGGGGCCCATGTCCGGTCCGGAGCCGGCGCGCGTGCCCGGCGCCGCGCTGGCGATCGCGCGCCTGACCGGTTGGCGCCGGCTCGGGCTGGCCTGGCTCGCCGGCGCCCTCGGCGCGCTGGCCATGCCGCCCTACGGTATCCTTCCGGCCCTCGCGGTCTCGCTGACGGTCGCGGTCTGGCTGCAGGACGGGGCCGCCGCCGACCGGACCACCCTCCGTCGGTTCTGGCCCTGCTTCCTGATCGGCTGGGCCTGGGGCTTCGGGTATCTGACCGCCGGGCTCTGGTGGCTGGGCCAAGCCTTCCTCGTGGAGGCCGACGAGTTCCTCTGGGCCCTCCCTCTGGGCGTAATCGGCCTGCCTTTCGTCCTCGGCCTGTTCTACGGCGCCGGCTTCGGCGCCGCGGGCCTGCTGTGGGGCCGCGGCGCGGCGCGGATCGCCGCCCTCGGCTTCGGGCTCGGCGCCGCCGACTGGCTGCGCGGCCACCTGTTCACGGGCTTTCCCTGGAACACCCTCGGGATGGCGCTGGCCCAGAACCTCTGGTTGATGCAGTGGGCGGCCGTGATCGGGCTCTACGGCCTGTGCATCCTGGCCGTGCTGGTCTGCGCGGCGCCCGCGACGCTCGCCACCGGCGCGAACCCCCGCGCCCGGTTCGGGCCGAGCGCCGCCGCCGCCATCGTGCTCATCGGCATGGCGCTCTACGGCGCCGAGCGGCTGGGTCCGCCCGACCCGGCGGTGTCCGGTGTCCGGCTGCGGCTGGTCCAGCCCAACCTGCCCCAGGATGCCAAGTTCAGGCCGGAGAACCGGGCCGACATCGTCGACCGCTACATCGAGCTGAGTCAGCGCCCGACGGAGGCCGGTGCGCCGGAGCCGACCCACATCGTCTGGCCGGAATCCGCCTTCCCGTTCCTGATCCAGCGGGATCCCGACGCGCTGGCCAAGGTGGCGGCGGGCCTGAGGCCCGGACAGCAGCTGATCACGGGAGCGGCCCGCGCCGAGGAGCCGCTGCCGGGCGAGCGCCTGCGCTTCTTCAACGCCGTCATGGTAATTGGGCCCGACGGCAGGATCTCCGACAGCTACGACAAGGTCCACCTCGTTCCCTTCGGCGAGTACCTTCCGGCGCCCCTCGACGCCGCCCTGCGCGCCGTGGGCCTGCGCCAGTTCGTGGCGATCCCCGGAGGATTCTCGGCGGGGTCGCTCGCCGGGCAGCGGATCCTGACGGTCCCGGGTCTGCCCCCGGTGGCGGCGACGATCTGCTACGAGGCGATCTTCCCGGGCGCGATCCTGCCGGCCGGCCGCGCCGCGCCGTCGCTGCGGCCGCCGGGCCTCATCCTGAACGTCACCAACGACGCGTGGTTCGGCGACACGCCCGGGCCGCGCCAGCACCTCGCCCAGGCGCGCCTGCGCGCCGTCGAGGAGGGCTTGCCCCTCGTCCGCGACGCCAATACCGGGATCTCCGCGGTGATCGATCCGCACGGCCGCATCGTCGCCCGCACGAAGCTGGACGAGGAGACGTGGCTCGACGCGGATCTGCCCGCCCGCATCGTCGGCGGCACGCTCTACGGCCGGTTCGGCGACGCCGCCTTCGCTCTGATGCTCGCCGCCTGCCTCGGCGGAGCCGTGATCGCGCGGCGGCGGCCGTGAGTTCGGAGCGCGCCATCGCCAACCGTTTCCTGCTCGGCCTCGCGCTGATGCTGGTCGCGTTCAACCTGCGTCCGGCGCTCAGCACGGTCGGCCCCCTGCTGGCGACGATCCGGGACGGCACCGGCCTCGGCGCCGGCGGTGCCGCCATCCTCACGACGCTGCCGGTCCTGTGCCTGGGCATCGCCTGCGCGCTGGCCGCGCCGCTGATCCGCCGGATCGGGCCCGATCTCGCGGTGCTCGCCGGCTCGACGATCCTGGTCGCCGGCCTGACCCTCCGCGGCTTCGGCGGCCTCGTGCCGCTCTTCGCCGGGACGGCGCTGGCGGCCATCGGCATCGGGCTCGACAACGTGCTGCTGCCGGCACTGGTGAAGCGCGACTTCTCCGGCAACGGCGGCCTGATGACCGGCCTCTACACCATGACCCTGTGCCTCGGCGCCGCCGCGGGCGCCGGGGCGTCGGTGCCGGTAGAGCACGCCCTCGGGGGCGGCTGGCCCTCCGCCCTGGCGGTCTGGTCGCTGCCGGCCCTCGCCGCGGCCTTCGTGTGGGTTCCGTTCGCCCGCCGCACCGCCTCGACCGCGGCGCCCTCCGCCGGGCGGCTGCTCCGCGACCCGCTGGCCTGGTGGGTGACGGGGTTCATGGGATTGCAATCGTCGCTCGCCTACATCCTGTTCGGCTGGCTGCCGCTGTTGCTGCAGGGCCGCGGCCTGACGCCGTTGAATGCCGGGCTCTACGCCTCCCTGGCGACCCTGGTTCAGGCGCCGGGGGCGCTGCTGGTCGCCATGCTGGCCGCCCGCGCGCGCGACCAGCGCGCCTGGATCGTCGCGATCCCCGGACTCACCGCCGCCGCCTTCCTGGTCCTCGCCCTCGGGGCGGAGTCGTTGCGGATCCCCGCGGCCTGCGCGCTGGGCTTCGGCATCGGCGGCTGCTTCGGGCTGGGGCTCACCCTGATCGTGCTCCGCGCCGCCGATGCGGCGAGCGCGGCCGGCCTCTCCGCCATGGCGCAGGGGATCGGCTATACCGGCGCCTGCCTGGGCCCCCTGATCTTCGGCCTCGCCCACGAGGTCACCGGGGGATGGGGGGCGCCCACGGCCCTGTTCGCCGGCATCGCCGTTGCGGCGATCCTGATCGGCCTCGCCGCCGGCCGCGACCGGAAGGTCAGCGCGGCCGAGCCGGGAGGGCTGGACGCGGCGTCTCAGCCGCCGATGTCGCTCCAGCCCGCGAACCCGGCCAGCGGTTCCTGATCGTAGCGCGCCATCAGCTCCGTCATCGCGGCCTGATCGGAGAGGCGCCCCTCCGCGGCCAGCTTGGCCAGCCCCTCGAAGAAGCCCTCGCGACCGAGGGCCGGCGCGAAGCTGAGGGTGAACCGCGCCGGCCGGTCCCCGCGATTGGCGAAGGCGTGCGCGACGCCGGGCGGGATCAGCGCGAAATCGCCGGGGCCGAGGTCGTGATCCGCGCCGTCCACGTGGAGCGCGAGCCGTCCGGCCTCGACCGAGAACGTCTCGGTCAGCCGGGCGTGCCTGTGCAGCCCCGCCCCCGGCGCGCGCGGATCCATGTCGATCCGGTAAATGCCGAGGCCGTCGCCGGTCTCGTCGCTGCGCGCGAGGTAGGAGACCCGCATGCCGCCGATGACGGCGTTCGGGCCCGGGCCACGGTGCACGAGGCTCGCCATCGCCGCCCTCACTCCGATCCTGCCGAATGAGAAAGCCCCGCGCGGCCGAGTGACCGCGCGGGGCGTGATGCCGGTCGAGACCGCGAGACTTACTCGGCGGCGACCTTATGGGCCTGCGAGCCGTCCGTGTAGGTGTCGGACTGCAGGCGCTTGCCCGGGGCGGCGCGGCCCGGCAGCGGCGGCAGCGCCTTGGCCTTCTCCAGATCGATCCCGGCGCCCTCGGCGACGCGGCGGCCGTAATCCTCGTCGGCGTGCCAGAAGTGCCAGACCATCCGCAGCTGGATCGGCTCCGGGCACTGCTTCATGTCGCCCACGAGGTTGGCGATCAGGTCGTCGCGCTCCCAATCCGCGAAGGAGCGGTAGCGCACGCCGGCCTGGGTGTAGTCGTCCTCGGTCCGCGAGGTCTGGTACCGGCCGAGATTGCCCCGGACCGGCTGGTGGTAGTCCTTGGCGGGCTTCGGCGCCTCGCGCAGGCCCTCGGCCAGCGTCGACGGCTCGTAGTTGATGTGCTTGTTCGGGCCGGTGCCGTCGACGCCGTAGGCCATCTGACCGTCGCGCTGGTTCGAGTAGACCTTCACGCCGGGCTGCGGCGCGTTGATCGGCAGCTGGAGGTAGTTGGCGCCGACGCGGTAGCGCTGCGTGTCCGAGTAGGACAGCGTCCGGCCCTGGAGCATCTTGTCGTCCGAGAAGTCGATGCCGTCGACGAGCACGCCGGTGCCGAAGGCCGACTGCTCGACCTCAGCGAAGAAGTTGTCCGGCACGCGGTCGAGCACCATCCGGCCGCAGGGCAGCAGCGGGAACTGATCCACGGGCCACAGCTTCGTGTCGTCCAGCGGGTCGAACGACAGGTGGTCGTTCGGGCCGTCCGGCATGATCTGCACGGCGAACTCCCACTCGGGGAAATTCCCGGCCTTGATGTTGTCGTAGAGGTCGCGGGTCGCGTGGCCGACGTCCTTGGCCTGGATCTCCGACGCCTGCTGCGAGGTCAGGTTCCGGACGCCCTGCTTGGGGATCCAGTGGAACTTGCAGAGCACCGCCTCGCCCTGGTCGTTGACCAGCTTGTAGGTGTTGACGCCCGAGCCTTCCATCTCGCGGTAATTGGCCGGGATACCCCAGGGCGACTTCAGGTGCGTCACCATGTGGATCGACTCGGGGTGCTGGGCCACGAAGTCGAAGAAGCGCCACGCCTCCTGGCGGTTCGTCACCGGATCCGGCTTAAACGCGTGGATCATGTCGGGGAACTTGATCGCGTCGCGGATGAAGAACACCTTGAGGTTGTTGCCCACGAGGTCCCAATTGCCGTCGACGGTCTTGAACTTGACCGCGAAGCCGCGCGGGTCGCGCTCGGTCTCGGGGCTCTCCTTGGCGCCGGCCACGGTGGAGAAGCGCACGAACATCGGCGTCTTCACGCCGGTCTCGTTGAGCACGCGGGCGCGGGTGTACTTGGAGGCCGGCTCGTTCCCGATCTTGCCGTAGGCCTCGAAGTAGCCGTGGGCGCCGGCGCCGCGGGCATGCACGACGCGCTCCGGGATCCGCTCGCGGTCGAAATGCGTGATCTTCTCGATGAACTGGTAGTTCTCGAGCGTCGCGGGGCCGCGCTCACCGACCGTGCGGGTGCTCTGGTTGTCGCGGACCGGATGGCCCTGGCGGGTGGTCAGGATCGGGCGTTGATCGCTCATGCGTACCGTCTCTCCGTTCTGCGAAGGCTCTGGGTGGACAACGGGGTCAGCCTGGAACCGTTCTGGTGAAGGGTTATGACCGCGCCATGACCCCGAGGCAAATGCATCGTTGCAAAGGTTCTGATAGGCGTAGCCTATGAACCTGGCCGGCCTGTCGCTCCGCGATCTCGAATACGTCGTCGCCGTCGCCGACGAGGGGCATTTCGGCCGGGCCGCCGAGCGCTGCAACGTTAGCCAGCCGACGCTGAGCGTGCAGATCCGTAAACTGGAAACCGCCCTCGGCCTGACTTTGTTCGAGCGCTCGAACCGGCGGATCCTGCTGACCGAGGCCGGGCAAGCCATCGTCCGGCAGGCGCGGATCGTCCTGGCCGAGGCGCAGCGGCTTCTGGCACTGGCCAGCGAGGGCCGCGGCTCGCCGCTCACCGGGCGGCTCGTGCTGGCGGCGATCCAGACGCTCGGACCCTACTTCTTCCCGCTGGTGCTGCGGCCGCTGCGCGAGCAGTACCCGCTGCTGATGCTGTCGCTGTCGGAATCCCGGACGGCCGACATCGTCGAGGGTCTGCGCGACGGCCGCATCGACGCGGCCCTGGTCTCGCTGCCCCTGGCCTCGCACGGGCTCGCGGTCTCGCCGCTCTTCGTCGAGCCGTTCTGGCTCGCCTGCCCGGCCGAGCACGCCCTTGCTCGGGGCGGCGCGCTCTCGGCGACCGAGATCGCGGGGCCGGACCTGCTGCTGCTGGACGAGGGCAACTGCCTGCGCGACCAGACGATCGCGGCCTGCGGCGCGGGCTCGTCGGTGGGCCGCCACGCCACCAGCCTGGAAACGCTCCGCTCGATGGTGGCGGCCGGCGCCGGCTACACGCTGCTTCCGGCGCTGGCGGTGCCCGCCAATCCCGATCCCAGCGGGCTGACCGTCACCCGGGCCTTCGACGTCGACGGTCCCGGGCGCACCATCGCGCTGGTCTGGCGGGCGAGCGACCCGCGGGCCGCCGGCCTCGCGAGCCTGGGCGCCTTCTTCCGGGCGCACGCGCCAGCGGGCACGGCCGCCTGCCGCGATGGGGAGGCCGTCGCCTGAGCCGCCGCGGACGCCCACCTTGAGCGGTTGTGAATAGGAAGAGGGGCCGCGACCGGTCTATCAGGAGGGGTGATGACAGGGAGCGGCTCGATGCGGCGCACGATGGTCTGGGCCGTACTGGCGCTGCTGATCCCCGCGGGCGCGCGGGCCGAGCCGAAGGACAGCTTCGCCCGGATCGACCAGATCAACCGCGCCTCCCTGGTGATGACGGTGGAGACCGGCATCGTGCCGCGGGCGCTGGGCGCGACCGTCGCCCGCGCCCTCGACCAGGTCGCTGCCGACGCCGCCAAGCCGGGCGCCGAGCGGCCGGACGATTACCTGCGGATCGAGCCGCTGATCACCGCCATCGCGGGGGCCGACGCCACGCGGATGCATTCCGGGCGCAGCCGCCAGGACATCATCCCGACGGTGCTGAAGCTCGAGCAGCGCGACCGTCTCCTGAACCTGGCCAAGGCGCTCGACGAGACCCGGGCGGCCCTGCTGGCAGTGGCCGAGCGCGAGGCCGACACGGTCGTGCCGGCCTACACCAACGGGGTCCAGGCCCAGCCGACGACGCTGGGCCACGTCTATCTCGGCTACGCGGCGGTGCTCGCCCGCGACACGGACCGCGTCCGGGAGAGTTGGACGCGCCTGAACCTGTCGCCCCTGGGCGCGGCCGCCCTCGGGACGTCCAGCTTCCCGGTGGACCGCGACCGGCTGGCCGCGCTCCTCGGCTTCGCGGCGCCGGTGGAGAACAGCTACGATGCCGGCCAGCTCGCGCCGATGGATATGGGGCTGGAACTGACCGGGCTCGCGGCGAACCTCGCCACCACGGCCGGCAGCTTCGCGCAGGATCTCTACGCCCAGTACCACCAGACGCGGCCCTGGATCCTGCTGCGGGAGGGCGCGCTCACCGGGCCGAGCAGCATCATGCCGCAGAAGCGCAATCCGGTCGCGCTGTACAGCCTGCGCATGAAGGCCAGCGATGTCGTGGGGGCCGCGCAGGCCTTCGTCATCGTGGCGCACAACGTCGATTCCGGAATGCCGGACTACAAGCGCAACCAGGCCGAGCCGCCGGGGCGGACCCTGGCCGAGGCCGCCGAGATGTGTCGGCGCTGGACCCGCGTCCTCGACGGGCTGGTCGTCGACCGCGCCCGCGCCGCCGACGAGGTCGCGGCGGACTACTCCACCACCACCGAGCTCGCCGACACGCTCCAGCGCGAGGCGGACGTGCCGTTCCGGCTCGGCCACCACTTCGCCTCCGAACTCGTGAGCTACGGCCGCGGCCACGACCTGCGCCCGGCCGATCTGCCCTTCGCCGAGGTCCGGCGGATCTACGCCGAGGCCGCCGCCGGGTCGGGGCTGAAGCCGGACCTGCCCCTCGACGAGGCCCGCTTCCGGGCGGCTCTGTCGGCCAGGGGCATGATCGACGCCGCCAAGGGGCTCGGCGGCCCGCAGCCCGCCGAGGTTCGGCGGATGCTGGCCGGCGCGCGCGCCCGGCTGGACGCCGACCGGGATTGGGTCGACGCTCGGCACAAGGCGCTGGCGGAGGCCCGGGCGCGCCTCGACGCGGCCTTCGCGGCCCTGACGCGCGAGCCCTGACCCCGGCGCGGGGGCGCCGCGCCGAAACTCTGCCGTGACAGGGCCAATATTGCGGTATAGCGCGCGGCTGACGCCTGCCGGCTGACGCGGGCCTCTCCCGATCGGTCGCCTTGCCCCCTCTCCGCACTCTCGGCCTCTGGGCCGCCCTCGCCGCCGCGTCCGCGGCCGTGTCGTACGGCCTGATACAGGCGCAGTTCCCGGCCGCGCTCCTGCTCGGGCCGATGGTCGCGGCCATCGCCTTCGGTGTCGGCGGTTCGCGCCTCCGCGTGCCCCGGTCCGCCTTCCAGGCCTCGCAGGCGGCGATCGGCTGCCTCGTGGCGCACGCCGTCACCGGGCAGATCGCCCAGACGCTGATGGAGGACGGACCGCTCATCGTCGCGGTCGTGATGGTGACCGTCGCGGTCAGCGGCCTCGTCGGCTGGATCCTCACCCGCCTGCGCGTCCTGCCCGGGACGACCGCGGCCTGGGGCTCCTCCCCCGGCGGGGCCTCCGCCATGGTGGCCATGGCCGAGGATTTCGGCGCCGATCCGCGCCTCGTGGCCTTCATGCAGTATGTGCGCGTCGCCGCCGTGGTGTTCTCGGCCTCGCTGGCGGCCCGCTTCCTGATGGAGACGCCGGTTCCGGGGGCGTCGGCCGGTGCCGGAGAGGTCACCGGCCCGCTCTCCCTGCTCGCGACGCTCGCGGTCGCCGTCGTGGGCGCGGGCGCGGCCCTCGCCCTGCGGGTGCCGGCCGGCGCGCAGGTCGGCCCGATGGTGCTCGGCAGCCTGCTCCACGCCACCGGGCTCGTGCGCATGGCGCTGCCGGTGCCGCTCCTCGAGCTCGCCTATGCCTGCATCGGCATCTATGTCGGCCTGCGCTTCACCCGGGAGACGCTGCGCCTGACCGTCACCGCGCTGCCCGGCATCCTGGCGGCGACCTTCTCGGTCATCGCCCTCTGCGCCGCCTGGGGCTGGGGGCTGACCCTGCTGCTGCCCATCGACCTGCTGACCGCGGTGCTCGCCACCAGTCCCGGCGGCCTCGACTCGGTGGCGATCATCGCGGTCGGCTCGAAAGCCGACGTCTCCTTCGTTCTGGCGGTCCAGACGCTGCGCCTGTTCGTGGTGCTGCTCACCGGCCCGCTGCTCGCCAAGTGGATCAGCCGGTCCGTTCCGGAGGCCGCCATCCGATGAACGCCCTGGTTCTCGCCTTCCTCAATTCCTGGCGCGGCCTGCGCCACGGGGCGCGCACCGAGCGCGCCGTTCGGCAGGAACTGGTGCTCCTGGCCCTGGGCATCCCGGTCGCGCTGCTCCTCGGCGCGACGCTCTGGGTGCGCGTCGCCCTGATGGTGAGCCTGCTGCTGATGCTGGCCGCCGAGTTCCTCAACACCGCCGTGGAGAAGCTCTGCGACCACGTCCATCCGGGTCATCACCCGATGATCGGCACCGTGAAGGACCTCGCCTCCGCCGGCACCTTCATGGCGCAGATGGCGGCCCTGCTCGTCTGGGTGGCGGCGCTGGTCGAGCGGCTGGGCTGATCTGCCTCGCGCCGGGCGCGCTCGCATCCGGGGGCCGGAGGGTCTATCTGGCCCCCACAGCCCTGCGCATCGGCCGAGACTCCACACCGTGACGGACTACATCCGCAAGATCCTCACCGCCCGCGTCTACGACGTGGCGATCGAGAGTCCCCTCGATCCGATGCCGCGCCTGACGCAGCGGCTCGGCCGGCCGGTGCTGCTGAAGCGCGAGGATCTCCAGCCGGTCTTCTCGTTCAAGCTGCGCGGCGCCTACAACAAGATGTCGGGCCTGAGCGCGGATCAGATCGCCCGCGGCGTCGTCTGCGCGTCCGCCGGCAACCACGCGCAGGGCGTGGCACTCGCCGCCGCCAAGCTCGGCGCGCGCGCCGTGATCGTGATGCCGCGCACCACGCCGTCGATCAAGGTCGATGCCTGCCGGGCCCGCGGCGCCGAGGTCGTGCTGCACGGCGACGCCTTCGACGAGGCGCTGGCGCAGGCCAAGATCCTCGAGGCCGAGCAGGGCCTGACCTTCCTGCACCCCTTCGACGATCCGGACGTGATCGCCGGCCAGGGCACCATCGGCAAGGAGATCCTGGAGCAGCATACCGGCCCGATCGAGGCCATCTTCGTGCCGGTGGGCGGCGGCGGCCTGGCCGCCGGCATCGCCACCTTCGTGAAGTACCTGCGGCCGGGCACCAGGGTGATCGGCGTCGAGCCCGAGGACGCCGCCTGCATGGCCGCGGCGCTGGCGGCCGACACCCGGGTCAGCCTGCCCAGCGTCGGCCTGTTCGCCGACGGCGTCGCCGTGCGGCAGGCCGGCGAGGAGACCTTCCGGCTCTGCCGCGAGCACCTCGACGAGGTCATCACCGTGGACACCGACGCCATGTGCGCCGCGGTCAAGGACATCTTCGACGACACCCGCGCGGTCTCCGAGCCCTCCGGGGCGCTGAGCCTCGCCGGCGCCAAGATTTACGCCGAGCGCGAGGGTGGCGACGGCACGCTGATCGCGATCTCGTCGGGGGCGAACCTGAACTTCGACCGCCTGCGCCACATCGCGGAGCGCGCCGAGATCGGCGAGCAGCGCGAGGTCCTGATCGGCGTGACGATCCCGGAACGTCCGGGCGCCTACCGCGCCTTCATCCAGGCGCTCGGTCCGCGCGCCGTCACCGAGTTCAACTACCGCCACGCCCCGGGCTCCGAGGCGCAGATCTTCGTGGGCATCAACGTCGGCGGCGGCAAGCGCGAGAAGCAGGAGTTGATCGGCTCGCTGCGCGAGGCCGGATACCGCGTCCTCGACATGAGCGACAACGAGATGGCCAAGGTCCACGTCCGCTACATGGTCGGCGGCCGGGCCGTGGGGGTGGCGCACGAGCGCCTGTTCCGCTTCCAGTTCCCGGAGCGGCCGGGCGCGCTGATGAAGTTCCTGGAGGCGCTGGGCCCGGACTTCGACATCACGCTGTTCCACTACCGCAACCACGGCGCCGATTACGGCCGGGTGCTCGCCGGGATCGCGGTGCCGCCGGCCGAGCGCGCCCGCTTCGACGCCGTCATCGAGGCGCTCGGCTACCCGGCCACCGACGAGACCGAGAACCCGGCCTACCGCCTCTTCCTCGACGGCGAGGGCTCCGGGGCGATCTGAGCACCGGCGGCTCGCCCCACGTCACCCGCCGTCAGCTCTCCGCCACGTCGACCGAGGTGACGTCGGGCATCGCCCGCAGCTTCGCCGCGATGGTCTCGAAGCTCGTGCGCGACAGGCGCACGAAGGTGACGGTGACCTCGTCGTGGTCCGGGTCGGGGCCCGGATGGACCGTGAAGGTCCGGACGCGCGAGGCACGCTCGCCGGTCGCCGCCTGGAGGGTGTCGATCGACATCGTGCCCTTTCGGACCGTCAGCCGCAGCGTCTGGGCGCGCATCCGGTCGCGCCAGCGCTCCTCGAAGGGCTTCACGCCGGCCAGGATGCCGACGATGAGCGCCGTCGCGGCGAGCGCCGGCACGTAGAGGCCGCTGCCGATCGCCAGCCCGATCGCCGCCACGCCCCAGAGGCTCGCCGCCGTGGTGAGGCCCTTCACGACCTCGCCGCGCAGCAGGATCGTCCCCGCGCCGAGGAAGCCGATGCCGGAGACCACCTGCGCGGCGATACGGGAGGGGTCGAGCACCACGTGCTCGGCGCCCAGCACGTCGGCGAATCCGAAGGCCGAGACCAGCATGATCAGGCAGGAGCCGACGCAGACCAGCATGTGGGTCCGCAGGCCGGCCGCCCAGAGCAGGCGCTCGCGCTCCAGGCCGACCACGCTGCCGAACAGGGCCGCCAGCGCCAGCCGGGCCACCATCTCGCCGTTGCCGATCAGAGCCGCCTCCGTGCCTCCGCCCCGTGCGGATTGCGCGGATCCTTGCGGCTTTACCGCGGGCGGATCAAGCGATCCCGAGGGCCGCCTTCTCGACCTCGTAGGCGGCCCGCACCGCGGCGGCCCCGTAGGCGCGCTCCAGGCGCCGCACGGTGAAATGCGCCCGCGCGGTCGACTGGAAGTGGTTCATGAAGGCGGTGTTGACCGCCGCGCCGCCGAAGGCGCCGAGGATCGGCACCGCCTGCGCGGCGACCTTCTGGGAGACGACCAGACCGAAGCGCGCCGCGATCTGGGCGGTGAAGCGGATCAGCGCCGGCGCCGACTGGTCGAGGAGCGTCTTGCTCCCGGCGTAGCGGGCCGCCTCCGACAGGGTCTTGGCCAGGGCGGCCCGGACCGCGAAGTAGCCGCTCTCGGTGAGCGCGGAGCCCGCCTCGGCCTCGGCCACGGCCCGGCCGCCGAGGGCGAAGACCTGCACGCAGGCGAGCGCGCCCTCGGGCGTCTCCAGATCCTCCCCCTCCTCCCGGGCGATCTCGGCGATCGAGCGCAGCATCAGCGTGGTCGAGACCGGCAGTTCGACCGCCACCGTGGCGAGCCCGAACGCGCCGCCGACCGCGCCCGAGAGCGCCGCCATCGCCTTGTGCTTGGCGTCGCCCGAGCCGAGCAGCCGCGCGAGGCGGCCCTCGGCCTTCGCGGCGACGGCGCCGAGACCCTCGCCCTCGGCGGGGACGAGCTCCTTGCGGGGCAGCGTCGCCAGGGCGACCCGCAGCGCCCCCCGCATGGCCACCTCGGTGCTGCGGCTGACTGCCTCGGTGACCGGGGCCGGCAGCGACCGGCCGATGATGTCGAGGGGGGCGCCGGCCGCCGCGGAGAGCCGCGCCGCGAGGCTCGGGCGCTCCAGCACCTCCACGGCCCGGCGTAGGGCGGCGAGGTCCGCGTCGCTCAGCACCGTCTCTGATGTCTCCGCCGGCAGCGTCTCGCCGGCGAGGGTGAGGTCGCTCGTGCTCATCCGTGGATCCCTGGATCTGTCCCGCTCACGCGGCCCCGGGGGCGCGCGCCGTGGTAGGAAGCTCGGGCCCCGGGATGCGGTTCCCCGTCTCCTGGGCCTCCCGCGCCGGCGCCGCGGCCTCCGCCTGCCCGGTCCGCCGCCCGACCGCGACGCACAGCACCAGGACCGGGATCCCCACGAGGGAGGTCATGACGAAGAAGGCCGGATAGCCGATCGCCGCGACCACGAAGCCCGACGAGCCCGCGATCAGCTTGCCCGGCAGCGCGTAGAGCGAGGAGAACAGCGCGTACTGCGTCGCCGCGTAGGCCGGGCTGGTGAGGCTCGACATGTAGGCGATGAGCACGATCCCGGCGAAGGAGCCGCAGAAATTCTCGACGGAGATGGCCACCGTCAGGCGCCAGATCTCGGGCGCGCCGGCCGCCAGCCACGCGAAGGCGAGGTGCGAGGATGCGGCCAGGAAGGCGCCGAGCAGCAGGGTCGGGAACAGGCCGAGCCGGGCCAGGGCCCAGCCGCCCGCGAAGCCGCCCGCGATGCCGACCCAGATGCCGTAGAGCTTGGTGACGGTGGCGATCTCCTTCAGGTCGAAACCCAGCGTCCGGTAGAGCGGGCTCGCCATCACGCCGGACAGGAAGTCGGGCAGCCGGAACAGGGCCACGAGCAGGAGGATGCCCCAGAGCGCGCCGCCGAAGCGGCCGTGCAGCTCGGTCAGCGGCTCCAGCACGGCGTGGCGCATCGACCAGAACCGGGAGCGGCCTAGCGTTTCCGCCTGAACCGTGCGCGGCCGGTCGAAGGCCGGCGCCAGCAGGGCGGCGATCATCCCGACCAGCATGAGCGCGGCCATGATCAGGTAGGCCAGCGTCCAGCCCCCCGCCGAGGCGATGAACAGCGCGCCCGCGCCGGCGGAGATCAGGCCGAGGCGGTAGCCGAGGTTCGAGGTCGCCGCCAGAATGCCCTGGAAGTCGCTGCCGGCGGCGTCGATGCGCCAGCCGTCGATCACCACGTCCTGGCTGGCCGCGCAGAACGCGACCAGGAAGGCTCCGAGGCCCAGCAGCGCGAGGTTGGTCTTGGGGTCCGAGAAGGCCATCAGGATCAGGCACAGCGCGACCGCGGCCTGCGTGGTCACCATCCAGGCGCGCCGCCGCCCGAGCCGGGCGCTCAGCACCGGCACGTTCAGGCGGTCGATCGCGGGCGCCCAGAGGAACTTCAGCGAGTAGGGCAGCGCGACGTAGCTGAACAGGCCGATCGCCCGCACGTCGATGTCCGAGAAGGCGAGGCGGAGCGTGAAGGTCCCCAGCACGAGGAGCAGCGGCAGGCCGGACGAGAATCCGAGCGCCAGCATGAGCGCGATCCGCCGGTCCTCGACGATGTCGCGGAGCCGGAAGCGACGCATCGCCTGTGGCTGGTTCGCCATGGCATGGAACTCCTGAGCCTGCGTGGCCTTGATCCCGCGAAATCGTGGCAGCCTTACGCCGCACCTGTCTTCGCTGGATCGTGCTGTCTTGCGCCCCAATCTTGGTAGAAGCTTGCTTAACGCGGTGTCCACGTCCCGCGGTCGGAGCGCGATGGTGGCGCCGCCGGACGAACGGGGCCACCGCCTGACCGTGGAATGATGCGTTGAGTGCCCGATCCGAGACCGGTCCGCCCCTCGCGACGCTCGTCGACGCGTTCGCGTCGAGCCCGTCGCCGATGGTCATCACCGATGCCCGCGCCCCCGACAACCCGATCGCCTGGGCGAACGACGCGTTCCTGACCGCCACCGGCTACGCCGCCGACGAGATCGTCGGGCGCAACTGCCGCATGCTGCAGGGCCCGGCCACGGACCGGTCGACTGTGGAGCGCATCCGCTCGGCCGTCGAGGCCGCCGAGCCGATCTCCGTGGAACTGCTGAACTACCGCAAGGACGGGTCGTCCTTCTGGAACGCGATGACCATCACCCCGGTGCGCGACGCCGAGGGGCTCGCCTACTTCTACGCCGCGCAGGCGGACATGACCCATGTCCACCAGATGGAAGTCTCGATGCGCGGCACCAACGACGAGCTGGAGCGCCTCGTCGCGGCGCGGACCCACGACCTGACCTCGGCGCTGGAGCAGAAGACCGCCCTGCTGCACGAGGTCGATCACCGGGTGAAGAACAATCTTCAGGTGATCTCCTCGCTGATGCTCCTGAAGGCCCGGCGCACGCCCGAGGGCGAGGCGCGGGACGCGCTCCAGGGCATGGCGGAGCGGATCGGCGCCCTCTCGACGGCGCACCGGATGCTCTACTCCGAGGGCGACTGCACGCATTTCAATCTCGGCGACTTCGCGGCCGAGTTCCTCGCCGACATGAATGCCGGCCTGGACCCCGCGCTGCGGCGGGTGGAGGCCGATGTCGAGCCGATCGCGGTCGCCGCCGCGATGGCGGCGCCGCTGGCGCTGCTGATCCACGAACTGACGGCGAACGCCCTGCACCACGCCTTCCCGGACCAGCGGGAGGGCCGCGTGTCGATCGTCGCCCGCCGCACTGAGGTCGGGATGCACATGACGATCCGCGACGACGGCGTCGGCGTCGCCGCGGCGGCTCCGAACCCGGCGGGGTTCGGGCGCAATCTCGTGGAGATGGTGGTCCGGCAGATGCGCGGGACCATCGCCTGGGCGGATGCCGGTCCGGGCACGAGCGTCGAGATCGACATCCCGCTCCGGCCGCCGGCTTGAGAAATCGACGTGGAGGCTTCAAGCTCGCCGGCCGCGGGGCCGAAGGACGAAGATCGCATGGGGACCGGAAACGCCGCCGCGGACGCCGCGCTCCGCATCCTCGTGGTCGAGGACGAAGCGCTGATCGCCCTCGAGCTGGAGTGCCTGCTGGACGATCTCGGGCACGTCACGGTCGGCGTCGCCGGCAACGCGACGGAGGCCATCGCGATGGGCCGGTCCACCGCGCCCGACGTCGCCCTCGTGGACATTCATCTCGTCGACGGCCCGACCGGCATCGAGGTCGCCCGGGCGCTCTCGGCCGACCGGCGCACCACCGTGGTGTTCATGACCGCCAACGCCAAGCGCATCCCGGCCGATTTCGCCGGGGCGATCGGGGTGATCGCCAAGCCCTATTCCGAGCGCGTCGTGGCCAGCACCCTCGACTACGTCGCCGATCGCCGGGCCGGGCGCGACGGACCGGCCTGCCCGGACGGGTTCTCGCCCGCGCCGGTCTGAGGCGGCGCCGGGCGGGTCGCCGCCGCGGCGCCTCGCGGCCCTAGCCCCGGTCGCCGCCGCGGCGCCTCGCGGCCCTAGCCCCTGCCCGTCCGCTCGCGCTTCAGCCGGTAGAGCGCGTCCAGGGCCTCCCGGGGCGTCAGCGCGTCCGGATCGATGGCGTCGAGCAGCGCGCCCAGCGGATCCTCCGCCGGCGGCTCCGGCGGCGGCGGGGGCGCCAGGGCGGCGAAGAGCGGCAGGTCGTCGATCCGGGCACGGGCGGGGCGGCCCCGCTCGGCTTTCTCGAGGCTCTTGAGGATCGCCCCGGCGCGGGTCACGACGCTGCCGGGCAGCCCGGCGAGCCGTGCGACCTGCAGTCCGTAGCTCCGCTCGGCGATCCCCGGCACGACCTCGTGCAGGAACACGACGCCGTCCCGGTGCTCGGCCACCTTCAGCGTCGCGTTCTCGAGCCGCGCCAGCCGGTCGCCGAGCGCCGTCAGCTCGTGGAAATGCGTGGCGAAGAGTGCCCGGCAGGCATTCACCTCGTGGAGATGCTCCAGGCAGGCCCAGGCGATCGACAGGCCGTCGAAGGTCGCGGTGCCGCGGCCGATCTCGTCCAGGATCACCAGGGAGCGCCTCGTCGCCTGATTGAGGATCGCCGCGGTCTCGACCATCTCGACCATGAAGGTCGACTGCCCCCGGGCGAGGTCGTCGGCGGCGCCGACGCGGGAGAACAGCCGGTCGACCCGGCCGATCCGCGCCTCCGCGGCCGGCACGAAGGCGCCCATCTGGGCGAGCACCGCGATCAGCGCGTTCTGGCGCAGGAAGGTCGACTTGCCGCCCATGTTCGGGCCGGTGATCAGGCGGATCCGGCCGCGCGTATCGCCGGACAGGTCGCAATCGTTGGCGATGAACGGCTCGCCGGCCCGGCGCAGGGCCGCCTCGACCACCGGGTGGCGGCCGCCGACCACGACGAAGCTGAGCGATTCGTCGACCACGGGACGCCGCCAGTCGAGTTCGACGGCGAGCTCCGCGTGGCTCGCCGCCACGTCGAGCCCGGCCAGCGCCTCGGCCACCTCGGCGATGGGCTCGGCCCGGGCCAGCACGCGCGCCGCGAGGTCGTCGAAGACGGCGGCTTCCAGGGCCAGCGCGCGGTCGGAGGCGCCCGAGATCTTCGACTCCAGCTCGCCCAGCTCGACGCTGGTGAAGCGCATGGCGTCCACCATGGTCTGGCGGTGGACGAACTCGCTCTGCAGGCCCTTCAGGCACGCCTCGCCGACGGATTGCGGGACCTCGATGAAGTAGCCGAGCAGGTTGTTGTGCTTGATCCGCAGGGTCCGGCAGCCGGTCTGCTCGGCGTAGCGCGCCTGCAGGGCCGCGATCACCTTGCGGGAATCCTGGCCGAGGGTCCGCGCCTCGTCGATCTCGGGGTGGTAGCCCGCGCGCACGAAGCCGCCGTCGCGCCGGCTGAGAGGCAGGTCGTCGGCGAGTGCCGCCGCGAGGGTGGCGATGAGCTCGGCGTCGGCCTCTGCCAGATGCTCGGCCAGCCGGGCGAGATCCTCCGGGAGTTCGGGAATGGCGGCGAGGCGGGCGCCGAGATCCGCCGCCACCGCGAGGCCGTCGCGGATGGCCGCGAGGTCGCGCGGGCCCGCGCGGCCGAGGCCGGTCCGCGACAGCGCCCGGGCGAGGTCGGGGGCCCGGGCCAGGGCGTCGCGCAGGCCGCCGCGCAGGCGCGCGTCGTCCACGAGATACGCCACCGCCGCGTGCCGCCGCGCGATGGCGTCGAGATGGGTCAGTGGGCCGGCGAGGTGCTCGGCCAGCAGCCGCGCGCCGTTCGCCGTCACGGTCCGGTCGATCGTGGCGAGCAGGCTCCCCACCCGCTCCCCCGACAGGGTGCGGGTGAGTTCGAGGTTGGCGCGCGTCGCCGCGTCGATCGCCAGGGTCGCGCCGCCGTCCTCGCGGGTCGGGACCGCCAGGGGCGGACGGGCCGCGAGCTGCGTCCGGGCGATGTAGAGCAGCGCCGCCCCGGCCGCCGCGATCTCGGCCCGGGTGAACTGGCCGAACCCCTCCAGGGTCGAGACCCCGTACTGCTCGCGCAGGCGCCGCTCGGCGGCGGCGGGCTCGAGCTCGGCCTGGGCCAGGGGCACGATGGCGGCGCGGCTGTCCTGCCAGATCCGCGCGAGGGAAGGATCGGCGTGGATCGCCTCGGACAGGACGATCTCCCGCGGATCGTGCCGGGCGATGGCGCCCGACAGGTCGCCGCCCGCGACCTCGCTCAGGGAGAACCGCCCGGTGGAGATGTCGACCGCGGCCAGCCCGTAGGCGACCGCCCCCTCCCCGGTCTTCCGGCGGCCGATCGCCAGGAGCAGGTTGGCGCGGGCCGGGTCGAGGAGCCTGTCCTCGGTGATCGTGCCGGGGGTGACGAGGCGCACGACCTCGCGTCGGACCACGGATTTCGGCCCGCGCTTCTTGGCCTCGGCCGGATCTTCGGTCTGCTCGCACACCGCGACCCGGTGGCCGAGGGCGATGAGGCGGTTGAGGTAGTCGTCGGACCGCTCGACCGGCACGCCGCACATCGGGATCTCGCTGCCCGCGTGCTTGCCGCGCTTCGTCAGGACGATGCCGAGCGCCCGGGACGCGATCTCCGCATCCTCGAAGAACAGCTCGTAGAAGTCGCCCATCCGGTAGAACAGCAGGCAGTCCGGATTGGCGGCCTTGATCTCGATGTACTGCGCCATCATCGGCGTCGCGCCGGCCGGGTCCAGGCCGGGCGTGGGCGTCGTATCGGCGGCGGGGCGGACGGCGGTTCGGGCCATGCCGCCTCTTAGCAGAGCGTCGCCGGCGAATCAGGCTGCGCGAACCGACGCGGCTGGGGAGAAGGCGCTCCGAAGGCGCATCACCGGTGGATGGCGCCCGGATCCCGCACACGCGGCGCGGGGTCCGGGCGCGGTTCGGATCTCAGTAGCGCGGGCCGCCCGTCGTGTTGCCGAGCTGCTGCTGGTAGCCGGGACGCGACGGGTTCCGCGCGTTCGGGTTGCCGTGGCGCATCGTGTTCATGCGCCGCATCCGGCGCTCGTGCCGGGTCGAGTGATGGCGGTGCATCCGGTGATGATGCATGCGGTGGTGCCGGTGCATCGCCACGGTCTCGACCATGTCGGACCCGGCGAAGTTCGGCTGCGCGATCGCGGGCGCGGCCTGCGACGCCGCGGTCCCGGCCAGAAGGCCGCCGAAGACCACACCCGCGGTCAGGAGAGAACGAAAAGACATCGTGGAGTAGCTCCGATCAGCCGTTATGAGCCACCACCTAAGAGACAAATGCTCGACATGTTCCGGGCTGTGGGGTGAAAAATAAGACGCGGCCTGTGCACGGCGCGACCATTACCGCTGCGCGCCGCGCGTGACAGGGCGCGCAGCCCCCGTGTCTGTCGAAATCTTTGCGGGCACCGAAGGTTATTTTTGCAACTTGCCCGCGAGAAGCGTCCCGCGCCGTGCGCGAAGCCGCGGGGTGCAGGCGGCTCAGCGCAGGAACGCGCGGAGGTCCGCGTTGACGGCCTCGGGTTCCTCGTGGGCGAGCCAGTGGCTGGCCTGCTCATACCAGCGGATCCGCCCCGAGTCGCAGAATGCCAGGCTCGCTTCCGCCAGGCCGGGTTGCAGCGCGGTGTCCCGCCGCCCCCAGAGGATCAGCACCGGGACCCGCACGCGGGGCGGTTGCTCCCGGGGCAGCTGCACCAGGGCCCGGTACCAGTTCAGCATGCCCGTCATGGCACCGGGCTGGAGCCACGCCGCGACATAGCGGTCGAGATCGGCCTGCGCGAAGGCGCCGGGCCGGCTGGAGGTCGTCAGCGCGCGCCGCAGGGCACGGCAGCGATCCGCCGTGAGAAGTCGTTCGGGCAGGCGCGGCAGCTGGAAGAGGCCGACATAGGTGCTGCGCAGCCACTGGCCGGGATGGTGCCGCATGTAGGCGCCGACGACGGCGGGATGCGGCGCGTTGAGAATGGCCAGCCGGTCGATCCGCTCGGGGTAGCGGCTCGCCACCCACCACGCGACGAGACCGCCCCAATCGTGGCCGACCAGCCGCACGGTGGGAGCGCCGCAGGCGTCGGCCAGCGCCAGGACGTCGGCTGCCAGCCGGTCCAGTTGATAGGCGGCGATCCCCGCGGGCTTGTCGCTGAGTCCGTAGCCGCGCTGATCCGGGACGATGATCCGCAGGCCCTCTTCCGCGAGCGGCCCGATCTGGTGGCGCCAGCCGTACCAGAACTCCGGGAAACCGTGCAGGAGGATGGTCGGCGGCCCCGTCTCGGGACCCGCCTCGGCCACGTGCAGGCCGACCTCCGGTAACGCGATCCGGCGAAACTTCACTCCCGCGACGCTCATCCCCTCGCGCGCTCCGTCATGCCCGCTCTCCCCTGCGGCGGGAACGCGCGCGTCTGCCGGTCCGATCCGCTCAGAAGCCGAGCGTGGCGCAGCCGCCGGCTTCCGGGGAGAGCTGATCGCGCAGGCGGTCCGGCGCGGTCCGCGTCCACAGGCACAGCAGCACGAAGGCGGCGCCGTGGAGAAGGGTGTGCGGTGCGGATCTGTCGGCCGCGGTGCTCCGGTCCCGCGCGGACTCGGGCGCGGTGCCGGTCAGGGGCGTGGCGAGGTGGGTCATGGCTCCGATCTCCGTAGGACGTCTCGCGGCAGAGATCGTCGCCGGACGCCCGGGGTTACAGGGCCGAGGATGCCGGGCGTGCGCCTTCGCACGCGGACATCTCAGCGCACAGGGTCGAGCCAGCGCGCGAGGGCGCCGGTCGCGATGCCGGCGCGGGTTTCCCGGTAGCCGAGTTCCGCCGACTCGCGGAAGCGCGACCAGGCCCGCAGGTCGATGCCGGAGAGCTGAGGCTTGAGCACGGCGGTCGCGTGGGCCGCCGCCATCAGGCTCTGCGCGTCGCCCGACACGGTGGCGGCGCGCAGAAGCAGCGGTGCCAGTCCCGGCATCGCCAGCGGCGAGCCGATCAGCTTGCGCATGAGCCGGCCGCTCCAGCCGCGCTGCGGCATGTCCTGGAACGCCCGGTCGGTCCCGACATCGACGGCCAGGACCGGGCCGCGCTCCAGCGCGGCGGCGACGTCGGCCGGGAGGTTGTTCATCATGCCGCCATCGACGAGGACGCCCTCGTCGCAGAGCACGGGTGGCAGGAGGCCGGGGATCGCGATGCTGGCGCGCAGGGCCTTCGGCAGGTCGCCCGAGCGGTGCACCATGGTGTTGCCGGTCGTCAGGTTCGACGAGACGCAGAAGAACGGCAGCCAGAGATCTTCGATGCGGACGCCGCCGTAGCGCGCCGCGAGACCGGCATCGACCTTGGCGCCGCGGGTCAGCGCGTGCAGCGGCAGCGTGTAGTCGTTGATCGGGTTGCTGGTGGCGAAGAACGCCTCGATCTGCGCCTGGATCTCCGCGACGCTCCAGCCCATGGCGAGGCTCGCCGCGATGATCGCCCCCATGCTGGTCCCGCCGACGAAGTCGGGCGCGCACGCGGCCTCGTCGAGGGCCTTGAGCACCCCGAGATGGGCGAGCCCCCGCGCCCCGCCGCCGCCGAGGACGAGGCCCCGCGCCGACCCGCTGGCGAGCCGCGCGAGGCGATGCAGGTCCGCCCGGTCGCCGTCCCGGACCTGGACTCGCATGGCCGCGGGCAGCGCGGCGACCTCCGGATGGAGGGCCTTCGGGCGCCGGGCTCCGGGATCCTGGCGCACGACGAGATCCATGCGGATCCAGTCGGAGCGCACCCGGTCCAGATAGGCCGCCGCGCCCGGCCGCGGCGGCGCGCCCGGCTCGGCCAGGAGCAGGACGTGGTCGCCCCGCCGCTGGCTCTGCCGGCACCAGGGGCAGTCGATGTCGTGCGCCGCGAAGATCGTGCGCGCGTGGTCGCCCTCAAAGGCCTGGAACCACGCCTCGTCGGCCCCCTCCGGCCAGTCGGTGAGGCAGCCGGTCTTCCCGGGCAGCAGGGCGTCGAAGGCGGCGGCGAGCTGCCGCGCCACCCGCGCCGGATCGGGCCCCTCGGTCACGGCCAGGATCGTGAAGATCCGCGGCGCGTGGTGGACCGAGTAGCCGTCGTAGATCGCGCGCAGGCGGTCGGCGAGCATCCGGGCGAAGTACAGGAGCGTGTGCGGGTGCTCGGCGATCACCGCCTCGAAGGCGCCGCGGGTGAGCTGCAGGAGGTGCGAATCGCGCAGCGCCATCACGGTCGCCGCCCGCGGGGCGTCCGACAGCAGGGCCATCTCGCCGAAGGTCTCGGGCGGCCGCAGGCGCGCGATCCGGGTCGGCCGCCCGGCATGGTCGCGGGCCGAGACGCCCACCGCGCCGGAGACCAGCGTGTAGAGGGCGTCCCCGGTCTCGCCCTGCTCGAACAGGGTCCGGCCGCCCGGCACGGCCACCGGCACCATGCGGGCCCGCACGGCCGCGACCGCCGGCGCGTCGAGCCCGGCCAGGAACGGGATCTCGGCTGCGCTCACGCCGGAACCGCAGCGTCGATCGTCCTGCGCAGGCCTGCCGGTGAACCCAGCCCCATCGTTCCGTTCCCGTCCCCGTGTCCCGTCTGTTTCTCACCACCATAACGCATGGCGGGCGCCGACACGCCCCGTGACCGCGGCCCGCATCTGAAACGCCGACGCCTTCGCGCGGTGGCGGCCATCCGCTACAGGCGGGGCAATACCGGAACCGGGAGGAACGCATGTCGGGGCTTGAGCGGATCGCGATCGTGACCGGGGCCGGGACGGGTGTCGGCAAGGCCGCCGCCCTCGCGCTCGCGGATGCCGGATGGCGCGTCGTCCTCTCCGGGCGGCGCCAGGCCCCCCTCGACGAGGTCGCCGCGCGGATCGGACACGGGGCCCTGGCGGTCCCCACAGACGTGACCGATCCCGACTCGATCGCCGCCCTGTTCGCGCGCACGAAGGCGGAGTTCGGCCGGCTCGACCTCCTGTTCAACAATGCCGGGATCGGCGCCCCGGCGGTTCCCCTGGAGGACCTGCCCCTCGAGACGTGGCGGCAGGTGGTCGACACCAACCTCACGGCGCTGTTCCTGTGCACGCAGCACGCCTTCAGGATCATGCGCGACCAGGATCCCCGGGGCGGCCGGATCATCAACAACGGCTCGATCTCGGCCCACGCGCCCCGCCCGAACTCCATCGCCTACACGGCGACCAAGCACGCCGTGACCGGGCTGACCAAGGCGACCTCCCTCGACGGGCGGGCCTACGACATCGCCTGCGGCCAGATCGATATCGGCAACGCCGACACGCCCATGGGCGGCAAGATGAAGGCCGGCGTCCCGCAGGCGGACGGCTCCCTGCGGGCCGAGGCGGTGATGGATCCGGACCATGTCGGTCAGGCCGTGCTCTCCATGGCGAGCCTGCCGCTGGAGGCCAACGTGCAGTTCATGACGATCATGGCCACCAAGATGCCGTTCGTCGGCCGCGGCTGACCCGCCGCGGATTTCGGGCGCTGCCGAACCGCGCCGCGGCGTCACGGCGCCGCGACCGCCGGTCGACGCGGCGCTGACGCAGGCCCGCGAGTCGGAGGCCCGACCCCGCCGGCCGTGATCCGGCCGAACAGATCGGGCCTGGCCGCCGCGGTCTGGCGGCCGCGCGCCGTCAGCCCCTGCCCGGCCCTGTGGGCGCAGTGCGCCCCTCAGTGAGTCGGGCAGGTGCTGGGCCCGGCCCTGCGCCTTCCCGCACGCGCCTGCGTGGAGCGGACAGGTCGCTCCTGCCCGAGCCTCAGGCCGCTTCGCCGTCCGTCCGCGCCAGCCGCCGTCCCCCGCACTGCCCGAGCCGATTGACGGCCCGGTACATAACTCATACAAATCGGACGCCGAAGCCGCACGGGACGGTTACCGGGACCGCGGCGGAGCAATCTGAAGGTCTGCGTACGGCTCCGAACGGCCGGGCCAGACCAGTGCGCTTCATCGTTGCCCGCAGTAATCGGCCGGCGTTCGAGTAGATGTGGCCGCGTAGAAAATACAGTCGAAAACCTAGATCTATAATAAAACTATGTAATTACATAACAACAGAAATGCACCGCGGATCTGCTTCGTCTGATGTCGAAGTCGGCCGTGAAAGGGGGGCTTATGATCGCCAGGCAGATGGTTCTCCAATGCATCCTGGGCCTGTCGCTCCTGGGGGCGACCGCCGTGACATCGGCGCAGGCGGCCAGCCGTGACAGGATCGGCGTCGCCATGCCGACGAAGTCGTCGCAGCGCTGGATCGACGACGGCAACAACATCGTGCGGCTGCTCGAGGCCAAGGGCTACGCGCCGGATCTGCAATACGCCGACGACGATATCCCGACGCAGCTCGCCCAGATCGAGAACATGCTCACCAAGGATGTGAAAATCTTGGTGATCGCCTCGATCGACGGCACGACCCTCGGCGACGTGCTGTCGAAAGCGAGCGAGCGCGGTGTCAAAATCATCGCCTACGACCGGCTCATCAGGGGGACGCCGAACGTCGACTACTACGCCACCTTCGACAATTACAAGGTCGGCGTCCAGCAGGCGACATCCATCGTCGACGCCCTCGGCCTGAAGGACGGAAAGGGGCCCTTCACCATCGAGCTGTTCGGCGGCTCGCCCGACGACAATAACGCATACTTTTTCTACGACGGCGCCCTGTCGGTTCTGAAGCCCTACATCGACGCGAAGAAGCTCGTGGTGCGGTCGGGCCAGCTCGGTATGGACAAGGTGTCCACGCTGCGCTGGGACGCGGCCACCGCCCAGGCCCGGATGGATAACCTCCTCTCGGCCTATTACGGCAACGCCCATCTCGACGCCGTGCTCTCCCCCTACGACGGCATCTCCACGGCGATTCTCTCGTCGGTGAAGAGCGTCGGCTACGGCTCGGGCGACGTGAAGCTGCCGGTAATCAGCGGCCAGGACGCCGAGCTGCAATCGGTCAAGTCGATCATCGCGGGCGAGCAGACGGCGACCATCTTCAAGGACACCCGGGATCTGGCCAAGGTGACGGTGGCGATGATCGACGCCATCGAGGCCGGCCGGCAGCCCGAGGTCAACGATGTGAAGACCTACGACAACGACAAGAGGATCGTCCCCTCCTACCTGCTCACACCGGTGATCGTCACCAAGGCCAACTGGAAGCCGGCCCTGGTCGATACGGGCTACTACACGCTCGACCAGCTCAAGTGACCGAAGTCGGGGCGAGCCCGGCGGCCCGGCCCGATCGCATCCCCGCGCCGCGATGGCCCGTGCGGGGCCGAACGTGAAATCTGAGCTGATAGGCGCCGCATGCAGCCCGTTCTCGAGATGCGAGGAATCTCCAAGACCTTCCCCGGCGTGAAGGCCCTCGACGACGTCAACCTGACCGTCGAGCCCGCCGAGATCCTCGCCCTGGTGGGCGAGAACGGTGCCGGGAAGTCGACGCTGATGAAGGTCCTGAGCGGCGTGTATCCCCATGGGTCCTACACGGGCGACATCACCTACGAGGGCCAACCGGGTCGTTTCCGGGACATCACGGACAGCGAGCGCCTCGGCATCGTGATCATCCACCAGGAACTGGCCCTCGTGCCGTACCTGTCGATCGCCGAGAACATCTTCCTCGGCAACGAGCCGGCCCGGTTCGGGATCATCGATGAGGACCGTGTCCACGCCCGCGCCCGCGCGCTGATGGCGATGGTGGGGCTCGACGAGAACCCCGACACCCTCGTCACCCATCTCGGCGTCGGCAAGCAGCAGCTCGTGGAGATCGTCAAGGCGCTCTCCAAGGAGGTCAAGCTGCTGATCCTCGACGAGCCGACCGCGTCGTTGAGCGAGACGGACAGCGAGGCCCTGCTGCAGCTCCTGCTGCGCTTCAAGGCGAGGGGCATCGCGTCGATCCTGATCTCCCACAAGCTCAACGAGATCGCCAAGGTCGCCGACCGGATCACGGTGCTGCGCGACGGCACCACGATCGAGACGCTCGACTGCCGCGGCGGCGGGATCGACGAGGACCGCATCATCCGGGCGATGGTCGGCCGCACGCTGGCGAATCGCTACCCCGTCCGCGCACCGCGGATCGGCGACGTGCTGATGGAGGTGCGCGACTGGACGGTTCACCACCCCGTCCATGCCGACCGCGCGGTGGTGCGGGAGGTCGGCCTGAGCCTGCGCCGGGGCGAAATCGTCGGGATCGCCGGCCTGATGGGCTCGGGCCGGACGGAGTTCGCCATGAGCCTCTTCGGCCGGTCCTACGGCCAGCGCATAAGCGGCACCGTCCGGATTGACGGCGCCGCAGTCGACGTCTCGACTATCGACCGGGCGATCGCGGCGGGCCTCGCCTACGTCACCGAGGACCGCAAGCAGCTCGGGCTCGTGCTGGGCGAGGACATCGCCCGGAACACGACCCTGGCGAACCTGCCCGGGATCTCCACCGCCGCGGTGATCGACGCGGTGGCCGAGCACCGAGTCGCCGCCGGCTACCGCACCAAGATGCGCATCCGCTCCTTCGGGGTGACGCAGCAGACCGTGAACCTGTCGGGCGGCAACCAGCAGAAGGTCGTGCTGAGCAAGTGGCTGTTCACGCAGCCCAAGGTGCTGATCCTCGACGAGCCGACTCGCGGCATCGATGTCGGCGCCAAGTACGAGATCTACAGCATCATCAACGAACTGGCCGAGGACGGGCGCGGCGTCCTGATGATCTCGTCGGAGATGCCGGAGCTGCTCGGCCTCTGCGACCGCATCTACGTGATGAACGAGGGGCGCTTCGTGGGCGAGTTCGACCGCGCCGAGGCCAGCCAGGAAGCGATCATGCGCGCGATCATGCGCTCCAAGGGCCTGAACGGATGACCGACGTCACAGTGAGCAAGTCCATGAGCCCCGGCAGCGACGTCGTCCCGAGGGCCGCGCGCGGGGCCGGGGCCCGGCGCGGCCGCCTGCCGATGGCGCAGCTGCGCGCCTACGGGCTCATCGTCGCGCTGGCGGTCATCACGCTGTTCTTCGAGGTCGCGACGGGCGGCGTCCTGTTCCAGCCGCTGAACCTGACCAACCTGATCCTCCAGAACAGCTACGTGGTCGTGATGGCGCTCGGGATGCTGCTGGTCATCGTGGCCGGGCATATCGACCTGTCGATCGGCTCGGTGGTCGGATTCGTGGGGGCGCTCGCCGCCCTGCTGATGGTGCGCTTCCACGTCGACCCGTTCTCGGCCGCCCTCCTGTGTCTCGCGGTGGGCGCTGTCATCGGCGGTCTGCAGGGCTACTTCGTGGCCTATCTCGCCATACCGAGCTTCATCGTCACCCTGGCCGGCATGATGGTGTTCCGCGGCCTGACGCAGGTGCTGCTCCAGGGCACCTCCATCGGACCGTTTCCGGAGGTGTTCCAGCTCCTCGCCAAGGGCTTCATGGTCAACGTCGCCGGACCCTGGACCTCCGTCCTGTTCGCCCTCGCCCTGGTCGCGACGCTGATCGGGCTGAGCTGGCGACGGCGGCAGGCGCGGCTGCGGAACGGGAGCCCGGCCGATTCGACGGCGGCGTTCATCGGACGCAACGGCGTGACCGCCATCCTGATCCTGGCCTTCGCCTGGCAGATGAGCGCCTACCGGGGGCTGCCCAACGTCCTGCTCGTGCTGCTGGCGCTGGTTGCGCTCTACGGCTTCGTCACCGCGCGGACCACGATCGGGCGCCGGATCTACGCGCTGGGCGGGAACATCAAGGCCGCGCGCCTCTCGGGCATCAAGACCGAGCGGCTCGCCTTCCTGACCTTCGCCAACATGGGCGCGCTCGCGGGCCTCGCCGGCATGATCTTCGTCGCCCGCCTCAACACCGCGAACTCGAAGGCGGGCGTCGGGCTTGAGCTCGACGTGATCGCCGCCTGCTTCATCGGCGGCGCCTCGGCGGCCGGCGGGATCGGCAGAGTGTCGGGCGTCGTGATCGGCGCCTTCATCATCGGCATCATGAACAACGGCATGTCGATCCTGGGGATCGGCGTCGACTGGCAGCAGGTGATCAAGGGCGTCGTCCTGCTCGCCGCCGTGTGCCTCGACGTCCACAACAAGAACAACCGGCTCTGAAGGGCGCCGCGCGCTCCGGGACGCCGCGCCGCGTCCGATTCGGACGGCCTCGTTCGGGACCACGCGGGCCCGTCTCAACGGGCGCAGCGCAGCGTTCCGGTGCGCCGCGACCGTCCGTACGGTGCGACCCTCCTCCGTGTCACGCCACGGACGATGAACGGGCCGCCGGGCCGGGACCGGCCGGCCGTCTCAAGCGACAGGCGGACTTCCCCGGCCGGCGCGATCAGGTCTTGCGGGCGACGGTGAAGCGGGCGGCGTCGCGCAGGACGCGGGCGCCCTCCCCCCAGGACGAGACCGCGTCCTCGCAGACGCCGACGAGGCGGTCGCACTCGGCGCGGGCGCCGTCGATGCCGAGACGGTCGACGAGCGTCGCCTTGCCGGCGTCCTTGTCCTTGCCGGTGGCCTTGCCCATGGCCTCCGGCGAGGCCTCCCGGTCGAGGATGTCGTCGGCGATCTGGAAGGCCTGGCCCAGGGCGAGGCCGTAGCGCAGCAGGGCAGCGCGCTGGCTCGCGTCGGCGCCGCCCACGATCGCGCCGGCCTCCACCGAGAAGGCCAGGATCGCCCCGGTCTTCATCGCCTGCATCCGCAGGGTGTCGTCCACGTCCATGTTGGCCGCGCCGAAGCGACCCTCGGCGGTGAGGTCGAGGAGCTGGCCGCCGACCATGCCGCCCAGACCCGAGGCGCGGGCGAGGCCGAGCACGAGATCGGCGCGGATGCGCGCATCGGGTTGCCAGGTCGGGTCGGCGACGATCTCGAAGGCCAGCGTCTGCAGCGCGTCGCCGACCAGGATGGCGGTGGCCTCGTCGTAGGCCTTGTGGACCGTGGGCTTGCCGCGGCGCATGTCGTCGTCGTCCATGGCCGGCAGGTCGTCGTGGACGAGGCTGTAGCAGTGGACCAGCTCGACGCCGGCACCGGCCGCCAGCGCGGCGGCGTCCGAGCCGCCGAGCATCCGCGCGGTCTCGATCGCCAGGAACGGCCGGAGGCGCTTGCCGCCGCCGAGCACCGCGTGGCGCATCGCTTCCATCAGGCGCGGCGGGCGGACGATCTCACCGGGCCCGACCGCGGGGCCGAGGCGCTCGACTAGGAAGGTCTCGACCGTGCCGGCGACCTCCGTCAACCTGTGGGTAAAATCGGCGGCCGGCGTGACTGCCTTGACCGAACCGGTCGGTGCCTGCGTTGAGGGGGTCGGGGTCATCGGGCGCTACGTCCGGTCCTGGCCTTGCGAAAACCAATCGGGTGTCAGTTGGGCGGGGACGGACTCACGGTGGATGGGGCTCGACGCAGGCGGGAGACGGCAGGTCGCGACCTCCCGCTCGCGCGCCCGCGCCGTTCCCGCCGCGTCCGCCAGGTCGTGGGAGCGCTGCTGCTGCTCCCCGCCGTCGGGTTCGTCCTCGCGCTGACGTTGGCGCTCGTCTATAGCGCGGTGATGCCGCCGTCGACCCTGATGCTCGGGCGGTGGTTGACACTTCAGCCGGTGAGCCGCGATCCGGTCCCGCTCTCCGCCATCGCGCCGGCCCTGCCCCAGGCCGTGATCGCCTCGGAGGATCAGCGCTTCTGCCTGGATCACGGCGTCGATTTCGGCGCGATCCGCGACGTGGTCGAGGACGAGGATTCGCCGAGCCGCGGCGCCTCCACGATCGCCATGCAGACGGTCAAGAACGTCTTCCTGTGGCCCGGGCGGTCCTACATCCGCAAGGCCGTCGAGATTCCCCTGGCGCTGGCGCTCGACACGCTGTGGGGCAAGCGCCGGATGATGGAGATCTACCTCAACGTCGCCGAGTGGGGGGACGGGATCTACGGCGCGCAGGCCGCCAGCCGGCACTGGTTCGGGAAGGACGCGAGCCGGCTGACCCGCAACGAGGCCGCTCTCCTCGCCGCCGTCCTGCCGAACCCGATCACCCGGAGCGCCGGTCGGCCGTCTCCGGGCGTGCGCCGCCGGGCCGCGCGGATCCAGGCCATGATGGGGCAGATCGACGGGCTCACGGGCTGCCTGCGGCGGTAGCAGGGGGCGGTCCGCCTCTGTAAGACGGGCCTTCCAAGCGTGAGACCCGGGACCGACCCACGATGAGCGATGCCGTTTACGACCTGAGCCTGGAGCGCATCGCCCTGATCCGCCGGATGGTCGTCGCCTGGGGCGGTGCCGATCCGGGCGCGCCGACCATCCACCCGGCGGCGCCCTACGGCAGCCTGGACCGCGACGGCGACATCGCGAACGTCACCGGCGACGACGAGGGCGCCGAGGAGGAGCACCGGGCGCTGGAGGACGGCCTCGCGGTCTTCGTCCAGAACGCGCAGCTGAAGCCCGGCCGGTACCAGTACCACAACGGTCTGGCGAAGCTCGACCCGGGCGCCGTCGGCGACGTCTTCCGGGACGCGGTCACCGGCGAGACGCCGGACGTGATCACCTTCGCGGTGACGCCCGAGCACCTCGCCCTGATCCCGCGACTCGAGATCGCGTGGAATGCCGAGCAGGGGGTGCCGCACGTCGATCCGGAGCGGCCCTACGGCGCGGACGGCACCTACACCGCGGCGATGAAGCGGCATCTCGCCGCCGTCCCCGGCGCGGCCGCGAACGACGACGAGGATTCGGAGACGCGGCTCGTGCGCCTCCATCGCGAATTGCAGCCGGCCCTGCAGATCTTCCTGCGCTACGCCGATCTCGGACCCGGCGACTTCCGTCGGGCGCCCGCCGGCTGGGAGCCCGCCTGACGCCGCGCGGCGCCGGCGGGCCCGAGCGGCTCAGCCCTCCCGCTTCTTGCGCTGCGCCAGGGTGCGCAGCCGCAGGGCGTTGAGCCTGATGAAGCCCGCCGCGTCGCGGTGATCGTAGGCCACGGCGCCTTCCTCGAAGGTGACGAGGTCCTGGTCGTAGAGCGAGTGCGGGCTTTCGCGGCCGATCACGTGGACGCCGCCCTTGTAGAGCTTCAGCCGCACCGTGCCGGTGACCTTCTCCTGGCTCTTGTCGATCAGGGCCTGGATCATCTCGCGCTCCGGCGAGAACCAGAAGCCGTTGTAGATCAGCTCCGCGTATTGCGGCATGAGCTGGTCCTTCAGGTGCGCGGCGCCGCGATCCAGCGTGATCGATTCGATGGCGCGGTGCGCCGGGAGCAGGATCGTGCCGCCGGGCGTCTCGTACATGCCGCGGCTCTTCATGCCGACGAAGCGGTTCTCCACCAGGTCCAGCCGGCCGATGCCGTTGGCGCGCCCGAGCTCGTTGAGCTTGGCCAGGAGGCTCGCGGGCGACAGGGCCTCGCCGTCGATCGAGACGGCGTCGCCGCGCTCGAACCCGATCGTGATGATCGTCGGCTGGTCGGGCGCCTCCTCGGGGGAGAGCGTGCGCGAGTAGACGTAGTCCGGCACCTCGACGGCCGGGTCCTCCAGAACCTTGCCCTCCGAGGAGGCGTGCAGGAGGTTGGCGTCCACCGAGAACGGGCTCTCGCCGCGCTTGTCCTTGGCGATCGGGATCTGGTGCTGCTCGGCGAAGGCGATGAGCTGCTCGCGCGAGCGCAGGTCCCACTCGCGCCAGGGCGCGATCACCGTGACGTCGGGCTTCAGCGCGTAGTAGCCGAGTTCGAACCGGACCTGGTCGTTCCCCTTGCCGGTCGCGCCGTGGCAGACCGCGTCGGCGCCGACACGCTCGGCGATCTCGATCTGCTTCTTGGCGATCAGCGGCCGGGCGATCGAGGTGCCGAGGAGGTAGACGCCCTCGTAGACGGCGTTCGCCCGGAACATCGGGAAGACGTAGTCGCGGACGAATTCCTCGCGCAGGTCCTCGATGTAGATGTTCTCGGGCTTGATGCCGAGGAGCTCCGCCTTCCGGCGGGCCGGCTCCAGCTCCTCCCCCTGCCCGAGATCGGCCGTGAAGGTCACGACCTCGCAGCCGTAGGTGGTCTGCAGCCACTTCAGGATGATCGATGTGTCGAGGCCGCCGGAATAGGCCAGCACGACCTTCTTCACAGGGCTCTTCGGGGTGACGGACATGCGGCTTCCGGAACTGGGCGAGGGATCTGGCTCGGCGTTTGCGGCTTATCGCGGGTGTCACCGGCCTGCAACCGGGGTGCGGTCTCGCGCGTAGCCCAGATGTTGGAGGATCGGCCCGGTTTCGCCTCACGGCGGCCTTGCGGCTGTGTCAGAAACGGCGCGGGCGTTGCCAGTCGTCATCGCCGCGAGAGTGCATCGGAGAAGCGAAGTCTATGGCGCGCCAGCCAATTCTGGAGTTCTGGTACGAATTCGCCTCCACCTACTCCTACCTCGCGGCCATGCGCGTCGAGGCCGCCGCCGCCGAGGCGGACGTGGCGATCCGGTGGCGCCCGTTCCTCGTCGGTCCGCTCTTCGCCGCCCAGGGCTGGACGACCTCGCCGTTCAACCTCTACGCGGCCAAGGGCAAGAACATGTGGCGCGACGTCGAGCGCGAGGCCGCCCGCCTCGGCCTGCCGCCCCTGACGCGCCCGGCCCAGTTCCCGCAGAACAGCCTGAGCGCCGTCCGGGTCGCCGTCTTCGGTCAGGACCAGGACTGGCTGGTGCCCTTCTCGAAGGCGGTGTTCACCGCGAGCTTCGCCGAGGGGCGCTCCATCGCGGAGCCGGCGGCGGTGGCCGAGATCCTCGATACGCTCGGGCTCGACGGCACGCAGACCGTGCGGGCGGCGGCGGCCGAGACCAACAAGACCAAGCTCCGGGTCAGCGTCGAGGAGGCGCGCTCCCGCGGTATCTACGGGGCGCCGACCTTCCTGGCCGATGACGGCGAGCTGTTCTGGGGCAATGACCGGCTGGAGCAGGCCCTGGCCTGGGCGACCGGCGACCGGCCGAAGGGGCTGCGCTAGCCCCGCGGTAGGGTCCCGTTCACGCGGCTCGGCCATCAAACCGACTCGACCTCATGGTTCCGGTCCGGCTCCGCTTCGGCAAGGCCGGAGCGGGACAGCGATGCCCCGGACGAGTCCCATGCCTGTTTCGAAGCCTGTCTCGCGACGCCTCCTCCTCGCCGCCGCCGCCAGCCTCGGCGCCGGCCTGACCGGCGCCTCCGCGCAATCCTACGGCCAGCGGGTCGCGGTGACGGGCGACGACGGGCGGGCGGTGGCGAACTCGGTCCTGCCGGGCGAGATCACCGGGCAGATCCCGGGCCTGCGCGGCGTGACCTATGTCGGGCCCCGGGATGCCGGCACCACGCTCTACGAGTTCTTCGACTTCAACTGCCCCTACTGCCGGAAGGCGGCCGCCGACGTGGTCGCCCTGCACGACAGCGACCCGGAGCTGCGGATCGGGCTTGTCCACAACCCGATCCTGTCGCCGCAATCGGCGCAGGCCGCGAAGGTGATGCTGGCGGTGCAGCGCAGGCTCGGCTCGGACGCCGCGTGGCGCTTCTACCAGACGCTGCTCGGGAAGCCCGGCCGCATCGACGGGCCCGGTGCGCTCACGGCCGCGGCCGCGTTCGGGATCCCGCAGGCGGAGGTGGAGGAGATCGCCGACAGCGAGGAGGTGCGCGCGGCGCTGAAGAGCCAGATGCGGATGGCCGCGGATCTCGGCCTCTACGCGACGCCGTCCTACGTGCTCGGCAACAGCGGGATCCTCGGCCATCCCGGCGCCGGCGCCATGGCGAAGATGATCGCGAGCGTCCGGCGCTGCGACCGGCTCGCCTGCTGAAGCGGGACCCGCGTCACACTTCCGCCGTCCTCACGCGCAGCGAGGCGCGCCTGCCGTGTTGCGCGCGGCCATGCTGGCATGCTAGGCGGTCGCCGCGCCGCGAGGACAGTTCTCGACCTGTCCGTTGCCGGCGCGATCCCACGTCCCGAACGGTCTCGCACCGCGCTCCAGCCGGAGCGCGCGGAGCGGGCGGGCAACCAGAGAAGAGAGCGACGGGTGGCGCAGAACGGTTCCGAGGCTGGTCCCCTGGTCGCAGGCGTGGCGGGCCGGTACGCTTCCGCCCTGTTCGAGCTCGCGCGCGACGAGCGCCAGGTCGACGCGGTCGCCGAGTCCCTCAATCAATTCGACACGCTGCTGAAGGAGAGCGCGGATCTCCGCCGCCTCGTCCGCAGCCCGGTCTTCAGCGCCGAGGAGCAGGCGGCCGCGATCGGCGCCGTGCTCGACAAGGCCGGGATCGGCGGCCTCGCCGGAAACTTCATCCGCCTCGCGGCCTCGAACCGCCGGCTCTTCGCCCTGCCCGACATGATCGACGCGTTCCGGGCCCTGGTCCAGGACTCGAAGGGCATCGTCCGCGCGCAGGTCCGGGTGGCCGAGAAGCCCTCCGACGGGGTGATCGAGGAGATCAAGGCGTCGCTGCGCGACATCGCCAAGGCCGACGTCGACGTCGACTTGGTCATCGATCCGAGCCTGATCGGCGGCCTCGTCGTGAAGATGGGCTCGCGCATGGTCGACGCCTCCCTCAAGACCAAGCTCAACGGTATCCGCCTCGCGATGCGGGCCGCGCGGTAAGCGCCCCCATCCGACCCGAACACGCATAGACGCATCAGCGACAGAGGCCCGAGTATGGACATCCGCGCCGCCGAGATCTCCGCGATCCTGAAAGAGCAGATCAAGAACTTCGGCGAGGAGGCCGAGGTCTCCGAGGTCGGGCAGGTCCTGTCCGTCGGTGACGGCATCGCCCGCGCCTACGGCCTCGACAACGTCCAGGCCGGCGAGATGGTCGAGTTCGAGTCGGGCGTGCGCGGCATGGCCCTGAACCTCGAGCAGGACAACGTCGGCATCGTGATCTTCGGCTCCGACCGCGAGATCAAGGAAGGCCAGACCGTCAAGCGGACCGGCGCCATCGTGGACGTGCCGGTCGGCAAGGGCCTGCTCGGCCGCGTCGTCGACGCCCTCGGCAACCCGATCGACGGCAAGGGCCCGATCGTCTCCACCGAGCGTCGCCGCGTCGACGTGAAGGCTCCGGGCATCATCCCGCGCAAGTCGGTGCACGAGCCGATGGCGACGGGCCTCAAGGCGATCGACGCGCTGATCCCGGTGGGCCGCGGCCAGCGCGAGCTGATCATCGGCGACCGCCAGACCGGCAAGACCGCCATCGCCCTCGACACGATCCTGAACCAGAAGCCCGGTCACGCCGCCGGCGGCGACGAGAAGGCCAAGCTCTTCTGCATCTACGTCGCCATCGGCCAGAAGCGCTCGACGGTGGCCCAGTTCGTGAAGGTCCTGGAGGACCAGGGCGCGCTGGAGTACTCGATCGTCATCGCCGCCACGGCGTCCGACGCGGCCCCGATGCAGTTCATCGCGCCGTTCGCCGGCTGCGCCATGGGCGAGTACTTCCGCGACAACGGCATGCACGCCGTGATCGTGTACGACGATCTGTCCAAGCAGGCCGTGGCCTACCGCCAGATGTCGCTGCTGCTGCGCCGCCCGCCGGGCCGCGAGGCGTATCCGGGCGACGTGTTCTACCTCCACAGCCGCCTGCTCGAGCGCGCCGCCAAGATGGGCGACGCCGCCGGCAACGGCTCGCTGACCGCGCTGCCGGTCATCGAGACCCAGGCCAACGACGTGTCGGCCTACATCCCGACCAACGTGATCTCGATCACCGACGGCCAGATCTTCCTCGAGACCGACCTGTTCTACCAGGGCATCCGCCCGGCGGTGAACGTCGGCCTCTCGGTGTCGCGGGTGGGCTCCTCGGCCCAGACCAAGGCGATGAAGAAGGTCGCCGGCAAGATCAAGGGCGAGCTCGCGCAGTACCGCGAGATGGCCGCCTTCGCGCAGTTCGGCTCGGATCTCGACGCCTCCACCCAGGCGCTCCTGAACCGCGGCTCGCGGCTGACCGAGCTCCTGAAGCAGCCGCAATTCTCGCCGCTGAAGATGGAAGAGCAGGTCGCGGTGATCTACGCCGGCGTGAACGGCTACCTGGACAAGATGCCGGTCAGCAAGGTCCGTCCCTTCGAGGACGCGCTGCTCTCGACCCTGCGCACCAAGCACAAGGACCTGCTCGACTCGATCGCCGCCTCCAAGGACCTGTCGGACGAGAACGCCGGCAAGCTGAAGAGCGTGGTCGAGAGCGTCGCCAAGTCGATCGGCTGATGTGAGGCCCCTCCCCGCGGGGAGGGATCTTGGGTGGTGCGGGAGGACCCGGTCCTCGCCGCACCGCCCGAACTTCCGGCTCCTTCCCGCCGAGGGAAGGAGAGGCCCATAGAACGGACCTGGACCTCACCCGATGGCGAGTTTGAAGGACCTGCGCAACCGCATCACCTCGGTGAAGGCGACGCAGAAGATCACCAAGGCCATGCAGATGGTCGCCGCCGCCAAGCTGCGCCGGGCGCAGATGGCCGCCGAGGCTGGCCGTCCCTACGCCGAGAAGATGTCGGCGGTGCTCGGCAACCTCGCGGGCAACCTCGTCGGCGGCGTCGGCGCGCCGCGGCTCCTGTCCGGGACCGGCTCCGAGCAGACGCACCTGCTCGTCGTGTGCACCGGCGACCGCGGCCTGGCCGGCGCGTTCAACTCGTCCATCGTCCGCCTCGCGGTGCGCGAGCACGCCCAGAAGCTCGCCGCCGAGGGCAAGACCGTCAAGATCATGACGGTCGGCAAGAAGGGCCTCGACGCGCTGCGGCGGCAGTACCGCGACCAGATCGTCGAGAGCATGGACATCCGCGGCAACCGCCCGGTGGATTACGACTTCGCGGCCTCGATCGCCGACAAGATCCTGACCCGCTTCGAGAACGGCGAGTTCGACGTCGCGACCCTGTTCTACTCCGAGTTCCGCTCGGTTATCTCGCAGATCCCGACCGCGCAGCGCCTGATCCCGGCCGAGCTGCCGGCGGTCGACACGACCGCGAAGGCGGCGGCCGGCAACGCCGCCCTGGAATTCGAGCCGTCCGAGGAGGCGATCCTCGAGACGCTGCTGCCGAAGAACCTGACGGTGCAGATCTACCGGGCGCTCCTGGAGAACGCCGCCTCCGAGCAGGGCGCGCGCATGAGCGCCATGGACTCGGCGACCCGCAACGCGGGCGAGATGATCAAGAAGCAGACGCTGATCTACAACCGGACGCGTCAGGCCATGATCACCAAGGAACTCATCGAGATCATCTCGGGTGCGGAAGCCCTCTGAGGCACCGCGACCCGACCGCACAGCTTGAAGGGTAGGTTAACGATGGCGAACACCGCACTCCCCGGCACCGGCTCCAACAAGGTCGGCAAGATCACCCAGGTCATCGGCCCCGTGGTCGACGTGCAGTTCGAGGGCCACCTGCCCGAGATCCTGAACGCGCTGGAGACCAAGAACAACGGCGCCCGCCTCGTCCTCGAGGTCGCCCAGCAGCTCGGCGAGAACACCGTCCGCTGCATCGCCATGGACACGTCCGAGGGCCTGACCCGCGGCCAGGAGTGCACCGACACCGGCGAGCCGATCAAGGTTCCGGTGGGCATGAACACGCTCGGCCGCATCATGAACGTCATCGGCGAGCCGATCGACGAGGCCGGCCCGGTCCAGGCCACCACCTACCGCGCCATCCACCAGCCGGCCCCCTCCTACGCCGAGCAGTCGACCGAGGCCCAGATCCTCGTCACCGGCATCAAGGTGGTGGACCTGCTCGCCCCCTACGCGAAGGGCGGCAAGATCGGCCTGTTCGGCGGCGCCGGCGTCGGCAAGACCGTGCTGATCATGGAGCTGATCAACAACATCGCCAAGGTGCACTCGGGCTACTCGGTGTTCGCCGGCGTGGGTGAGCGCACCCGCGAGGGCAACGATCTCTACCACGAGATGATCGAGTCCAAGGTGAACGTCGACCCGAAGGAGCACGGCTCCGCCGAGGGCTCCAAGTGCGCCCTGGTCTACGGCCAGATGAACGAGTCGCCCGGCGCCCGTTCGCGCGTCGCCCTGACCGGCCTGACCATCGCCGAGCAGTTCCGCGACGACGGCCAGGACGTGCTGTTCTTCGTCGACAACATCTTCCGCTTCACCCAGGCGGGCTCCGAGGTGTCGGCGCTTCTCGGCCGCATCCCGTCGGCGGTGGGCTACCAGCCGACGCTCGCCACCGACATGGGCGCCCTCCAGGAGCGCATCACCACCACGACCAAGGGCTCGATCACCTCGGTGCAGGCCATCTACGTGCCGGCCGACGATCTGACCGACCCGGCGCCCGCCGCCTCCTTCGCCCACCTCGACGCCACGACCGTGCTGTCGCGCTCGATCGCCGAGAAGGGCATCTACCCGGCGGTGGACCCGCTGGACTCGACCTCGCGCATGCTGTCGCCGGCGATCCTCGGCGAGGAGCACTACGACGTCGCCCGCCGCGTCCAGCAGACCCTGCAGCGCTACAAGGCGCTCCAGGACATCATCGCGATCCTGGGCATGGACGAGCTGTCCGAGGAGGACAAGCTGACCGTGGCCCGCGCCCGCAAGATCGAGCGCTTCTTCTCCCAGCCCTTCTCGGTGGCCGAGGTGTTCACCGGCTCGCCGGGCAAGCAGGTCGCCCTCGAGGACACCATCAAGGGCTTCAAAGGCCTGGTGAACGGCGATTACGACGACCTCCCGGAGGCCGCCTTCTACATGGTCGGCACCATCGAGGAGGCCCAGGAGAAGGCCAAGAAGCTCAAGGCCGCGTAAGACGACACCCCCCTTCCCCGCGCGGGAAGGGGACAGAGGCTGCGCGGGCGACCCGTACCGGTGCCGTCCGCGCAGCCTTTTCCTGAGAACTCCGCCCGCGCGGCGGAGAGCGCGCCGCCGATCCGGGAACACGTCAGGCCATGGCCACCTTCCACTTCGATTTCGTCGGCCCCGAGCGGACGCTGTATTCCGGCGAGGTGACCGCCGTTCAGCTGCCCGGCACCGAGGGCGAGATGACCGTGATGCCGGGCCACGCGCCCGTGCTGACCTCCCTGCGGGTCGGCGTCATCGTGGTCACCGAGAGCCAGGGCAGCGGCAAGCGGATCTACGTCCGCGGCGGCTTCGCCGATATCGGCCCGACGGCCGTGACCGTGCTCGCCGAGCGCGCCGCCCCGATCGAGGAGCTGACCCACGAATCCCTCGACCGGGACATCGAGGCCGTCGAGATGCAGCGCGACGCCACCGAGGACCTGCAGAAGCGCGAGGAGCTGAACGGCCAGATCGTCCAGCTCCAGGAGACCAAGGCGCTCCTCAAGCTCTGATCCCGGTCAGCGGGCGCTCGCCAGCGCCCGCGCCAGAAGGTCGGCCCGCGCCGCGGCATCCGTCGGGCAGCCCCGCTCCAGCCAGAGCGTCCGCGCCGCGGCCAGGCCGCGCCCGATGCCGGGCCCCGGCGCTATCCCGGCCGCCACCAGATCCGCCCCCGCCAGGGGGAAGGCCGGCGACGCCCCCTCCCCCTCCAGCGCCCGAAGGGCCCTCGCCGCCGCAGCCGTCACGGCCGGCCGCGGCTCCCCGGCCAGGATCGCCAGCGCGTCGACGAGGCGCGACAGGCCGTGATCCGCCGCCAGGGCCCGCGCCGCGGCCGCATCCAGCACCGCGCGTCCGTGAAGATCGGCCAAAGCCGCGGCGTAGCCGAGCAGGTGACCGTGCTCGCTCTTCGACAGTCGCAGCCGCTCGCGCAGCCTCTCCGCATCGTGCCGGGCGCCGACCGCGAGCGCCGCGAGGCGCGCCACCGGGGACAGACCCGCTGCGGCGGCGCGCTCCAGCCGCCCGAGTTCCCCGACGCCGCCGGTGATCCGCTGCAGCAGGCCCGTCGCGCTCAGCGTCGAGACCATGGCCGGGCCCCCGGGGGCCGCGAGCAGTTTCAGGAACTCCGCGCGCACGCGCTCGCGCGAGAGCCGGTCCAGGCTGTCCCGGGCGGCGACGCAGGCCGCCAGGGCTGCCGCGTCGGGCGCTCCGGCGCCGAACCGGGCGTGGAAGCGGAAGAAGCGCAGGATCCGCAGTGCGTCTTCGCGGATCCGGGTCGCCGGATCGCCGATGAAGCGCACCCGCCCGGCCGCGAGGTCGGGCCGGCCGCCCACCGGGTCGTGGAGGGTTCCGTCGGCGGCGAGGGAGAGCGCGTTGACGGTGAAGTCCCGGCGCTCGGCGTCGCGGCGGAAGTCCGTGCCGAAGCGGACGACCGCGTGCCGCCCGTCGGTCTCGACGTCCTCGCGCAGGGTCGTGACCTCGATCGGGCCGTCCTCCGTCACCAGGGTGACGGTCCCGTGCTCGATGCCCGTCGGCACGGCCTTGAGGCCGGACGCCCCCTGCGCCGCCCGCATCACCGCCTCGGGCGGGAGCGTCGTCGCCATGTCGATATCCGCGGTCGGCGCGCCGAGGAGCGCGTCGCGCACGCAGCCGCCGATCAGGCGGGTCTCCGCGCCCGGCGCGTCCAGGGCCGCGAGGACGCGGCGCACGCCCGGGCGTTCGAGCAGGGCCGCCAAGCCCTCTGGATCGAGGGCGCGGCTCACCGGAACCCGCCGGGCACGAGGCGGCCGTTCTCCATGTGAGTCGGCACGTAGCCGCCGGGACGGCGCTCCGAGAACAGGCCCTCGTAGACGAGGGTGCCGATCACCACCGCGAGCCCCGCCAGGACGAGGCGGAACAGGTGCGCGTCCCAGTGCACCCGGCGCAGGGGATTGCGGCCGGACAGCAGCAGGTAGACCAGGAACAGCGCGAAGGGGATGAGGAAGAGACCGAACTCTTCGAGGACGCGGCGGAGCATGGGGCCAGCCTAACGCGCGGGGCGGCTGGCGTCGCCCGGCGCCGCTTCCGGGTAGAGCCGTTCCCGCAGATTGTTCAGGATCCCGGCGGTGACGCCCCAGATCAGCCGCTCGCCGAAGGTCAGGGCGTAGAACCAGCGCTCGCGACCCTGCCAGGCGCGGGAGCGCAGGCGGTAGCGCTCCGGGTCCATGAGGAACGGGAGCGGCACCTCGAAGACGTCGGCCACCTCGGCCGGGTTGGGCGTCAGGGCGGCGCCGGGATCGACCAGGCCGATGACCGGGGTCACGAGGAAGCCGGTGCCCGAGAGGTACGGGTCGAGGTAGCCGAGCAGCCGCACGGAATCGGGCGGCAGCCCGATCTCCTCGAACGCCTCCCGCAGGGCCGCGTCCGCCGGGCCGGGATCGGAGGGATCGATCTTGCCTCCCGGCAGCGCCACCTGCCCGGAATGGTCGCGCAGGTTGGCGGCCCGCATCGTCAGGATCAGGGTCGGGCCGTCCGCGCGCAGCACGACCGGCACGAGGACGGCGGCCCGGCGGTGCGGCGGCGGCGGGATCACAGCCGTCCCGTCGGGGTCGAGGCTGTGATCGCCCCGGGGATTGGAGGTCGGATCGTCCGGTCCGGGCGGGTCCGGCGACAGGCCGGCGGCGGCGCGGGCGAGGAAGTCGGCGAGCGGGTCGCTCACGCGGCCGCCGCCGGCGCGATCGCGTGGAAGGCGCCCCCGGCCCACAGGCCGAGCCAGGGCTTCCCGTCGACCAGACGCTCCTCGGCCAAGTCCACGAGGTCGTAGGTGAGCGCCCGGGTCACGCGCGCCCACAGCCCGCGGCGGACATGGAGGTAGGGCTTCAGCGCCCCGTCCGGCGCCTCCTCGAAGCGGAGCGCGTGCTCGGCATCGACGCTCACTAGATCGTCGACGTTGGTGCGGAAGGAGATGCGCCGGTCCGCCCCGCTCCCGTCCACCGCCATCTCGACGGCCACGAAAGCCGCGTCGTCCACGGTGATGCCGACACTCTCCACCGGCGTGACCAGGACGGTCCGGCCGTCCGGCTCGCGCCGCAGGATGGTGGCGAAGAGCTTGACCAGCTTGTCCCGGCGGATCGGCGAGCCGTTGTGGAACCACGTCCCGTCCGCGGCGATGCGGATGTCGATCGCGCCGCAATAGGGCGGGTCCCAGCGCTCCACCGGCGGCAGCCCGCGCTTCGGCAGATCCCCCAAGGCCGCGCTGAGGCGGCTCAAGGTCGGGTCGGGGGCGGGATCCTCGCTCATGCCCGTGACAGATAGCGTGCCGGTGTCCTGTCAGCCATGGCCGACCGGAGGATCGGCGCCGGTTCCGTCCCGGATCGCGGAGGCACGATCCTAGGCCGGCCCGGCACCCTGGGTGTTCACCGTCAGGGCGTAGAGCGACTGGCTCGCCGCCATGAACAGGCGGTTGCGCTTGGGCCCGCCGAAGGTGAGGTTCCCGCACACTTCCGGCAGGCGGATCCGCCCGATGAGCCTGCCCTGCGGCGTCCAGACGGTGACGCCGTTGTAGCCCACGGCCCGGCCGGCATTGCTCGACACCCAGAGATTGCCGTCGACGTCGGCCCGCAGGCCGTCGGGCCCGCATTTCACGCCGTCCACGACGCAGTCCGAGAAGAGGCGCTTGTTCGACAGCGCCGCCCCGGTCCCGACGTCGAAAGCGTAGATCTCGCCCTTGCCGCCCGGCCCGGTATCCCCCGGCCCCTTCCCGGTGGAGCAGACGTAGAGCGTCCGGTGATCGGGCGAGAAGCAGAGGCCGTTGGGGTCGGGCACCTCGTCGTCGGTGAGCACGCGGTCGACCCGGCCGGACGGGTCGATGCGGTAGACCGCGTTCGGGAGCGCGCGTCGCCGCGGGACGGTCCCGGCCGGCTGGCCGAGCCGCGGATCGAGATGGCCCCGCGGGTTGCTCGGACCGCCCGCCGCGTCGGGCAGGCCCTCGTAGAGCAGCGCGCCGTAGGGCGGATCGGAGAACCAGTACGCGCCGTCCAGGTGCTGGACGACGTCGTTGGGCGAGTTGAGCGGCTTGCCCTCGAACGAATCGGCCAGGACCGTCGCCGAGCCGTCGAGCTCGTAGCGGACGACGCGCCCGGTGGCGTGCTCGCAGCTGAGCTGCCGCCCCTGGCGATCGAAGCTGTTGCCGTTGGAATTGTTGCTCGGCATCCGGAAGGTGGAGACGTGCCCGTCCTCCTCCAGCCAGCGCATCTGCCGGTTGTTCGGGATGTCGCTCCAGACGAGATAGCGGCCGACGGCGTTCCAGGCCGGTCCCTCCGCCCAGAGGGCGCCGGTCCAGAGCCGGCGGATGGCGCTGTTCGGCACGATGTAGGGCTCGAAGGCCGGGTCGACCGTGACGATGTCCGGATCGGTGAAGTAGGTGGTCGGGGCGGCGCGCGGCCGGAAGTCGCGCGGGGGATTCGTCACCGTGCTGGGCGGCGCGGGCTGCGCCGCCGCGTCGCCGGCCGTGACGGCGAGTGCTCCCAGGGTCGCGAGGATGGTGCGCCGGGACGGCGGGACATGCCCGCGCTCGGCCGCGATCCCGGATGCATCGGTCTGCGACGCTCGCATACGATCCTCCCCCGCGCATCCTACGACGGGCCGCGACGCGCGCCGGTAGGCTAGGACACTTGTCCTGATCCGGTCAACTCGGCCGGCGCCGCAGGATCTTCCAGACGCCGTCCGCCGAGGCGAGGAGACGGGTGCCGTCGCGGACGTCGCCGCGCATGAACACGAGGGAGCCCGTGCGCTTGACGACCTGCGGCCGGATCTCGATCCAGTCGCCGAGCCGGCCGACATCGATGAACTTCATCTCCAGCTGGATGGTCACGCAGTTGGCGCCGTCGGCGGCGCGCATCGCGGTCTCGCCGAGGGCGCGATCGGCGAAGCTCATCAGCATGCCGCCGTGGACCACGCCGATCAGGTTGGCGTGCTTCTGATCGGCCCGGAACGCGTAGGCGCCGTCCGCGCCCCGGACATGCAGCGGCCCGACATGGGCGATGAAGCCCTTGTCCTCCACCAGCGTCCAGCCGTCGGCGGCGGGGTCGTGGGCATCCGTGTCGGTGGTCATCGCGTCGGGTCCGTTCGCGTCGAGGCTTCGTGAGGCGGTGATCAGGTTCCCCGGGGCTTGGCCCGGCGGGTCGGGGCCTCGCTGAGCGGGTCCTCCGGCCAGGGATGGCGCGGGTAGCGCCCGCGCATCTCGGACCGCACCGCCGCCCAGGAACCGCGCCAGAAGCCCGGCAGGTCCCGCGTGATCTGGATCGGCCGCTGGGCCGGCGACAGCAGGTGCAGGACCAGCGGCCGGCCGCCGGCCCTGGGATGCCGGTCGAGGCCGAACAGCTCCTGGACCCGGACCGCCAGCGCCGGTTCCTCGGCCGTGTAATCCACCGGGATGCGGGAGCCGGTCGGCACCTCGACATGGGTCGGCGCCTCCGCGTCGAGCCGGGCGCGCAGGTCCCAGGGCAGCAGGGCCTGGACGGCGTCCGCGAGGTCGCTCGCCGTGACCGACGCCAGGGCGGCGCGACCCACCAGGGACGGTGCCAGCCACGTCTCCGCCGTGCGGGCCAGCGCGTCGTCCGAGAGGTCGGGCCAGGCCGCGCCCTCGGCGGCGTGGAGGAACCGTCGGTGCTCAGGCGCATGCGCCGCCCCGGCAACCAGGAGCGCCAGCTCGACCGGATCCGGAGCTGGCGGCAGACCTGCCCGGACCTCGCGATCCGCTCGACCTTCATCGTCGGCTTCCCCGGCGAGACCGAGGCCGAGTTCGAGGAGCTGCTGGCCTGGCTGCAGGAGGCCAAGCTCGATCGNGAGCGCGCCGAGTTCGGTCAGCAGGGCGCGCGCCTCCGCCAGGGCGGGCGCGGGGGGCGGGTCGAGGAAGGCGAGCGCGGACGGGTCGGTCACGCCCCAGGCGGCGCAGTCGAGGAGCAGCCCGGCGAGGTCCGCCGACAGGATCTCGGGCCGCGTGAACGGCTCCAGGGCGTTGGTGCCGGCCTCGGACCAGAGCCGCCAGCACAGGCCGGGCTCGGTCCGGCCGGCGCGGCCTCGGCGCTGGTCCACCGAGGCGCGGGAGGCGCGGGCCGTGACCAGCCGGGTCAGGCCGAGGCCCGGCTCGTAGACCGGAATCCGCGCCAGTCCCGAATCGACAACGATCCGGACGCCCTCGATGGTCAGGGAGGTCTCGGCGATGCTGGTCGCGAGGACGACCTTCCGGGTGCCGGCGGCGGCCGGCGCGACGGCGCGGTCCTGCTCGGCGGGCTTCAGCGCGCCGTAGAGGGGGGCGAGCTGCACCTCGGGGCCGACCTTCTCGGCCAGGAGATCCGCGGTCCTGCGGATCTCCGCCTGCCCGGGCAGGAATACCAGGATCGAGCCCGGATCGGCCCGCAGGGCCCGCAGCGTGACCTCGGCGACCGAATCCTCGATCCGCCGGTTCGGATCGCGCTCGGCGTAGCGGGTCTCCACCGGGAAGGCGCGGCCCTCGGAAGCTACGACCGGGGCGTCGCCCATCAGCCGCGCGACCCGGGCGCCGTCGAGGGTCGCCGACATGACGAGGATCCGCAGGTCCTCCCGCAGGCCGCCCTGCGCGTCGAGCGCCAGCGCGAGGCCGAGATCGGCGTCGAGGGAGCGCTCGTGGAACTCGTCGAACAGGACGGCGCCGATCCCGGAGAGTTCCGGATCGTCCAGGATCATCCGGGTGAAGACGCCCTCGGTGACCACCTCGATCCGCGTCCGCGCGGTGATCTTCGAGCCGAGGCGGACCCGCAGGCCGACCGTGCCGCCGACCGGCTCACCGAGCGTCTGCGCCATCCGGGCGGCGGCGGCCCGCGCGGCGAGGCGGCGCGGCTCCAGCAGGATGATCTTGCGCCCGTCGAGCCAGGGCGCCGCGAGGAGGTCGAGGGGCACGCGCGTCGTCTTGCCGGCGCCGGGGGGCGCCACCAGGACGGCGGCGTTCCGCGCCGCGAGCGCGCGGCGCAGATCGGGGAGCGCCGCCTCGATCGGCAGCACGGGAGCGGGACCGGCCATCGCGGCCGCTGATGGCGCGGCGCGGCGCCGAGCGCAACCGGTCCGAACCCGGCTCCGCGACGCGCCGGGCCTTCCGCTGACGCCGCGCGGGATTCGATACGGGCTTTCCCGCCCGGGCCCTGGCGGCCGCGCGCCGCGGCCGTAATCGTGCGGCGCGACTGCACAGATCCAACGGGAGCGAAACCATGACCCGCCGCCGCCGCGCGCTGACCCTTGCCGCCCTCTCCCTGGCCCTGCCGCTGGCGACCGCCGCGGCGCGGGCGCAGGACCGGCTGCCGACCATCCCGCCCCAGGACTACACCCCCGAGCAGAAGCAGGCGGCCGAGGCCTTCGCGCAGGCCCGCGGGAAGCCGCCCTTCGGGCCGTTCGAGCCGCTCATGTACTCGCCGGAGGTGATGACGCTCGCCCGGTCGATGGGCGACTACCTCCGGTTCAAGCCGAAGATCGGAACCACGCTCTCGGAGCTGGTGATCCTGATGACCGCCCGTCGCTGGACGCAGGATTACGAGTGGTACGTCCACGCGCCGATCGCCGAGAAGGCCGGCATCGCCCCCGAGATCATCGCGGCGATCCGCGACGGCCGCCGGCCGGCCAGGATGAGCGAGGACGAGACCCTCGTGTACGATTTCACCGCCGAGCTTCAGGACACGAAGCGCGTCTCCGACGCCACCTTCGCGCGCGCCGAGTCCCGGTTCGGCAAGCCCGGCGTCGTGGATCTGGCCGCGATCTCCGGCTACTACACGTTCCTGGCCATGGAGCTGAACGCGGCGCGCTACCCGATTCCCGCGGACGGCAAGCCCCTGCCGCGGATGCCCGAATGATCCGGCTTATCCACAGCCGTCCGCGGGCGGATTCCGCGTTTTCCACAGGGTTTGGCCGGAGTCGCGCGGGAGGCCCGGGCGGCGTTGACGTAACGTTAACCCTTATGGCTTGTTCTCTTTTCGTTCCCGAATGCGACGAAGGAGAACCCGATGCTGACCCAGGTCCTGGCCCAGCGCGACGAGCACGCCTGCCCCGTCGAGGCGATCAGCTCCGCGTATCTCGGCTTCGCCGGCGGGGATGCCGGGATCGCTCTCCGCTGCGCGATCGCCGACGCGCTGTCCGACCTGATGGAGGCCGAGCGGCGCACGCGCGAGCGCAGCCGCCTGATCTCCCGCGGCTACATCCGGACCGCCCCGGATCCGGACGCGGGGCCGACAAGCTGAACAGTGGCTGCAGGGCGGCTTCAGCCTTGGTGCAGCGCGGGCCCGGCACTGTGTCTCTCGTGATCCGGGGCGCCGCAGGGGCTCCGCGCTTCCTCTGGAGACAGGTCATGACACGCATCGCTCTGCTCTCGGCCGCCGCGCTGATCGGCGCGGGCACCCTGGCCTCCACGACCGCCGAAGCCCGCGGCGGCGGCGCCATCGCGGCCGGCATCATCGGCGGCCTCGCGGCCGGCGCCCTGATCGGCGCCGCGACCCAGGCCCACGCGGCGCCGGGCTACGGCTACGGCGGGGCCGATTACGGCTACGCCCCGGCCCCCGTGGTCGTGCGGCCGGCGCCGGCCTACCGCGTCTACGAGGAGGACGCTCCGGTCTACGCCACCCGCCGGACCGTGACCTACGAGCGGGTTCCCGTCGGCTACGGCCCCGCCCGCCACTGGGGCGCCGATTACGAGGGCGGCTACGGCTATCGCGGTTGGTGAGCCGGGGTTGCGCCGGGCGCCGTGACGGCGCCCGGGCGCTTGGCTTAACACGGCGGCGGCGCCGGGCCGGATCCGGTCTCCGCAACCAACCGACGAAGCCATGCTGGTCCACGAAGGCGAGACGCGCACCCCGGAGGCCGACAGGGCGCTCGCCCTGTCCCTCGCCGGGGTGGCCGGGGCGTTGAACACCGCCGGTTTCTACGCGGTCGGCCTCTACGCCTCGAACATGACCGGGAACGTGTCGGCCATCTCCGACCGCACCGGCACGGGCGATCTCATCTTGGCCGCGCAGGCCGGCCTGCTCGTCATCCTGTTCGTCCTCGGCGCCGCCACCGCGACGCTGCTGATCCGCCGCCGCCGCCGCAGGTCCCGGGCAGGCGCCTATGCCTACGGGGTCTGCGCCGAGGCGATCCTCCTCGTCGCCGTCGGCCTGCTCGTGCTGCCGCTCCACGAGCCGGCGCGGGGTCACGCCCTGGTTCTCGGCCTGAGCTTCGTCCTGGGCCTCCAGAACGCGGCCGTGACCAAGATCTCCGAGGCGCGGGTGCGGACCACGCACGTCACCGGCATGATCACCGATATCGGCATCGAGCTCGCGCGCTGGCTCGATCGCGGCGCGCCCGGCGCCGACCCGCTGAGGGCCCACGACCCCGTGCGGCTGCGGCTCTACCTCTCGACCGTCGGCGCCTTCCTGGCGGGCGGTGTGGTGGGGGTCGTGGCCTACCGCCTCGTCGGCGTGGCGCTGCTCTTCGCGGCGGCCGCGATCCTGGCCGCCCTCGCCCTCCCCGCCCTCAGGCGGTGACGTCGAGGAGCCGGCCAATCATGCGGTCGGCGGTGCGCGCCACCGCGGCGTTCAGCGCGAAGGCTGATCGCGACCCGATCAGGTCCAGCGCGGCCCCCGACAGGTCAACCTGCGCGGCCGGCGGAAGGGCCGTGTCGCCGACCGGCGCGCCGCTCGCCGCGATGGTCTCGGCGGCCGTCCCGAGCCGATCGGTGGCCCGGCTCATGCCGGTCGCGGCGGTCTGAAGGGCGTCGATCATGCCGGAATCTCCCCGGCCGGATCCTCGCAGGGATTCGACAAGAGCCGGTTGCGGCGATCCCTCGAATGCGACCGATCCCGGGCGATGCCGGGCGCCGCCGCGTCAACCCTTGGCCGCGCACACGGTGACCGGATAGGCCCCGCCATAGGGCCGCTCGGCCTCCGCGATCTGCCTCGCGGCGGCCTCGCAGGCCGGCTTGGTGTTGAACTCGACGGATCCGATCGCGGAGTCCGAGCCGGCCAGCATGATGATGAGCACGTAGACCACGCCATTCCCCTCCGGCGCCCCGGTCCGGCGTCGCTCTGCGTGCTGGTGCGGACGGCGGGAGACCCGCTACACCACTCCACACCATTGCAATCGTTGATGTTTTCCGGTCACCTTCCATGCCGTTTGTAGCGGCTTTTGTAGCGGCTGGCGAGGGGTTGGCACGGTCTAACGGCGGCGTTCTCCGACACAGTATCCTGCTGCACAATGGCTCAAAGGAAGGTGCATTGACCTTCCACAGACAGGCCGCTCCTCTCAATTGAAAGACGCGGGGACGCTACCGTTGAGGCGCGCGACACTTCGCTAGGTCGGTGGACTCACGACCACCTGTCTTGCGCGCCTCCTACGGATCGCGGCCTTTTTCCTGCGGCATCACCTACCATCCGCCTCGACCGTGCAGCCTTTCGCAAATTTGTTGAGCCACGACGCGCCAACCTTGGTGGCGTCGACATCTTGGTGATCTGCTCGGCTACAGCCTTCGGGGCGACTGATTCCATGAGGAAATGACCCCTGATCCATTCGGCCAAGAATTGTTGCAGCCTGGACCGGCCTTTGCCCTGCTCAAACATCTCCAAAATGACGAGGGGCCAATGACGGGGTGGGTAGCACCTTAGGAGCTTTTCGAGGATGAGGCTGGTTGCCTGCTTTACCCGTAGGACGTCGTATGTGGTCCCTAGAACCCACAAACGTCGGAAGATGGAGACCACAAATTGGAAATGTGCGGCTCGATTGGCATCTGGCGTACCCACATGATCAGCAAGGGCTTTAAACTCTTTTAGATCATGACTCTGAGCTTGTTCGAATGCTCCGACCATGAGGTCCAAGTTGAGCATCACATGGCCGTGATTTCTGCTTGCAAGTTCGACTAATGCCGTAAGGTACACTCCAAACGCGAGAAGATCCGCTTCATGCGCGGCATTCATCGCGGCTTGTAACCACAGTCCTTCCACGCTCATCGTGTTGCGGACCAGAAAACGATAGTAGCCGTCATCTGAGAGCAGAATGGCGCCATGTTTCTGCGACAGGATCGCGGCATCCATGTACTGCGATCCAAGTCGCCGAGCTGCTTCGAGGGCTTGGCTTTTCGGATCGTCTGGGTATAGCGCGACTTCGACGCAACAATGGGCCTCGATTAGTTCTGCGATCCCGTCCTCAACAAGTTGCCGAGTGTGCAGCGACAACGCCTTTTGACGCTCGATCAGTCCCAGGGTTGAGATAGGCGTGTACAGAGTTCCGAAAAAGTCTCGTAGGGCGGGCAAAAGGCCAGCGGTAGCAGCAACAACGGCTGTGTACGGATCGAGTACGGCGCCCTTGCCTCGCCTACGATGGGCAAACACCATGGCATCCCGCAGTTCCTCAATGGTGCCAGCGCATGTCTGGAGACGATGCCTCGGGCCTTTCAGGCGATCGGCAAACTCCAGAACCGTCTCGCCCAGAACTCGCGCGATGACCGGCAATGGCATCGGTCCCACGGCATAAGCGTACAAGGCGCGCTCCACCGCCTCCCCTTGCCGGTTAGCCATCTCGATAATGGGGGTGAGATCGTTATTTTCGAGCTGCAGGCTGACGAACGCACCATGCCCGGGGAACCTTTCCTGAAACTCGGCAGATAGAACGTGGAAGGCATGCAGTGTTCGACTTTTAATAGCCGTGATCTGCAAATTTTCCGGGCCAACGATCGCTCGCGGGAGTGTAATCTGGTCTCCGACCCGGCGTCCCATGACTTGACGGGCTCGTTCATGGTTGGGTGGGAAGACGCCTATTCCGAGGAAGTCATCGCCTTCCTCGATCAGGAAACTGCGGGACGCGCCGTGCTTCGGCGTCAGTTCGACCCAGGTGCCGAGGGCGACGGTCGTGGGTTCCGGCTCCATCGCGAATTGTGGCTCACCGAGCATGGCAAGCGTGAAGAGCCCGAGATAGCCGGATGCTACCTCGGCATCTCCGGGACGTTCGCGCAGAAGAGCATAGGCAGCCGCCAACGCGCGGCTCATGCCGCACTCCCGAGCGACGCAGTGGATCAGTGTTACGCGATGCCTCGAACCGCCGCGCAGGCTGAGAAGGTCGATGGTCTCCAGATCCCGTTTGATGTCCTCGGTGCGACCTAGCCTCCGCAAGACGTTCACGCGCAGCAGTCGGGCAAACGAGTCGTTAGGATCGGCTTCCGACAGAGAAGTTGCTATCCTTAGCGCACTTTCCGTCTCGCCCAGCTGCGACAAGAGCAGCGCCTTATTAGACAGCACCTGAGCGTCGGTTATATCCTCGGGGATGCTCTCGATGAAGCGGCAATTTCGGAGCCGCTTGGGCCATTCCGCTGCATGTGCGGTCGTCAGAAGCCGCCATGATTCCATGCTGGCGCCAGGCGGGACACGTCCGTCGATCAACTCGATGACATGGGCCCATCGTCCCTTATCCGCCGCCAGCTTCGCTGCCATCGAACGGGCTGCAAATGACGACTCACGACGGGCGAGGTCGATGGCCGAGGCGTAGGCACTCTCTTCCGCTTGCGAGCACCCGGCTCTGGCCGCTTCATGCGAGATGACGACGGCGGCTCTCGCATCTCCCCGCCGCAGACGGAGCGCATCAGCAAAATCGCGTTCCGTTGGGCTTCGCCCTCCTTCTTTTGCCTTCTGTATGCGCCTAAAGGTTTCGATGAGGACCTTCTCAGCTTCGGGAATGGCGGCTTCTGCGAACGCATCGGCTGCTGCGGGAAGGTCGCCGCGATGCAACGCAGCAATCCCCGCGTAGAACTTGAGCGCCGGGTTTTCGGGGCAGAGAGTGACGAGACGAGCCAGGAGAGCGTTCTCGTCATTGTTCATCGTGGTCTGAGCGGCCGCGACAACCGGATGCCAGTCCGTCAGCCCCTCATCCGCGACGACGGTCGCTAGTTCGATCGCGAGGTCTCGCTCGCCCAGGAGGTGTGCACCAGCCATGGCGGCAACGAGGTTTTGTGCTGCCATGGAGTGCGGGTCTGTGAGGTGGGCGCGCTGCTCTCGCCAAGCCGCGTCCAAGCATGCGACCGCGGGTACCAACTTTGCACGCTGCTCTTGGCTTAGGAGCCCGGTAAGAACCGGCGTAGGGTCGCGAGAAACCTCATCAACATCGGCCAGGGCTGCAGCCCGGATAAGCTCCTTGTTGTCAGGGTGGAGGGCAGCGGCTTCTCGCGCGCGATCCCACCATTCTGGGACGATCTCCCGCCTGCGCAGAAAGATGAGCAGGCCGGTGAACACGGCGGCATTTCGCCTAAGGACTTCAGGCAGGCCGGCGAGCGGGTCGGTTACCTCCGGGGCGTCCGAAGCCGCCTGCACCGCATAGGCCGCCGCCCATTCATTGCCTGGGTCAGCCTGAGCCGCCGCACACCCAAAGCGATACGCCTCTGCCGGTGTGTCGGCCAACCAGAGCGACAACACGCGGTTGGCTATGGCACGCCGGTCATCAGGTGCATGTCCATAGCCCTCGTCTAGTAGACGGCGTGCCTCGGCCCGGTCGCCCACTCGTAGGTGAAAATGACCGAGGATGTTGCGTGCGCGGGATTGAATTACCGGAGCAGCGGCGGCAGGTAGCGTGGCCAGAAAGCTTTTAGCGTTCTGAATGGCTTGGTCGGGCGGGAGCTTGTCGCCACGATCGCGTAAATCGTCGAGTTGCGCATTGAGATAAGGCTCGACGTCAAAGCTGTCGTATCCGCGATCCTCTGCAACAAGCGGACCCGGACGTTGGTTGAACCCTGCAGTAGTGAGCCGAGCCAGTTGTTCGATCTGCGCTCTTAGATCGTCGATTTTCTCCTCAGACCTGACCGCAACTGCATCTCGCGCGGTCTGCGCAGCACCGTCTGTTTGGCTCGGATAGAAATGCTGATTCACACTGACGGAAACACCGTCAAGCGTAACGTTGCCGCCTGCTAGGATGTTAGGCGCAAAAGAGACGGTTGAGTTTTGTCCACCGTCTTTGAGCGGGTCGTAAGTTGGCGCGCCGTCTGCCCCTTGAATGGGCGCGCCGTCTATTTTCCCGGCTCACCTCTCTTCGACATAGAGACGCGCTTGAAGTTGAAATCCTCGCCGGTCTTAGCTCGCAAATCTATGCTCTCGACGCCCTCCAGATCCTCGATGTTGGCCGTTCTACCAACATCAAGATCCATCCTGATCTGCGCCCGCTCAATAGCGACTTGTGCCGCAGCATCGCGCTTGATCGCAGTTATGAGAGCTTCGAGAACTGGGCGGAGGTCCTCCCGGTCATCAGGCTCGATGGTAGCGATCACCGTGCTTACTTGCTGCCGAGCCGTTTCCGATGTGGGAGCAGCTTCGAGTGCGGTCAGTGCGCGTTCGCCCGATTTACCGAAGATGTCCCGCATCTTCGCTTTCACCGCCGCGTAAGCATCCTTCGTCATCTCCCCGATGCCAGCGGTGGCAACCGCCGCGGCGCCAGCTTCGAGAAGGGTTTGCAGGTTGGCGGGCGACAAAAAACTTACGTCCACGATCACCGAGCCTCCCGAGAGCGCAACCATAGATGGGAATGGAGTCGGCGGTTTGGAAGAAGCCAAGCTGCAGGCCGACTGGAGTTTTTCGCTTTGGCCGCTCCCCACCCTCTTTAAGGCGTCACTCTCCTTCTCGCCATCCTGTCTCGTCACTTGTTCACATTATGTCCGGCATACCTTGGCGCCTACCACCGAGGCCACCTCTCGTGTCGCGCTAAAGCCGCTTTAAGCAGCTGACACAACTCAACGTTCGCTATTGGCTTGCCCCTGCGGCACGCTTGCCCCGCAGCTTCCATCCTGACACCGCTGACGCAGTGTGGAGTTCTAAAAGTCGGCATCAACTCGTGCGGAAGCGGCTTTCCACCCTTCATTCGATGCCGACCCACACATTTCTACCAGCTCAGCAGCTCAGCTCGGGCTTGCTTGCACGGTGCCAACTTCTGCATCCTGGCCCTGAGGAACGCCCTGGACCGATCTTGCCCGACATCCCTGACTACCAGACCCTAATGCTGCCGGTTCTGCGTCTTGCAGCTGAAGGTGAGACCACCATCCCGAAGGCTGTAGAGCGCATCGGCGCCGATTTCGGCCTGATGCCTGACCAAATGGCCGAGCTGCTTCCGAGCGGTCGCATCCAGCTCGTCAACAACAGAGCGCACTGGGCCAAGACGTACCTCGCCAAGGCTGGTTTGCTGGAGCAACCGCGTAGGGGGGTGTTCAAGGCAACAGCCCGTGGCATTGACGTGCTCCAAAGGAACCTGGAGCGCATCGATAACTCGGTGCTGGCTGAGTTCGAGGAGTTTCGAGCGTTTGCCAAAACCAAGCTGACTGCCTCGGGGGATCTGCCCTCCTCAGCTCCCACAATGCCAGCGGCCGCAGTCCTCCAGATCGACAGTAGCCCGGCGATTGCGCCGCCTGACGAGAGGATCGACGGAGCAGCCAAGGAGTTGGAAGCCGAGCTTCGAGGGGACCTTCTCGACCGCATCTTCGCCATCGAGCCCCAAGCCACGAGAGCCCGGTTCTTCGAGCGACTCGTGATCCGGCTCCTCGTGGCGATGGGCTACGGCGGAGGACGGGATGAGGCTGCCTTCCACACGGGAGGCCGCGGGGACGGTGGCGTTGACGGGGTGATCCACCAAGACGCCCTCGGGCTCGATCCGGTCTACGTCCAGGCCAAATGCTATGACCGGGACAGCAGCATCGGTCCCGAGAAGATCCAGGCGTTTAAGGGTGCGCTTGACGATAAGGGAGCGACACGAGGGGTCGTGATCACGACGGCGAGGTTCAGTGAGGCTGCGCAGCGGTCCGGTCGGGCCAGCCAGAAGCAGATCGCCTTGATCGACGGGGACAAGCTCGCTGAACTGATGGTGCGCTTCGGGGTGGGCGTTCAGGTGGACCGGACGGTGGTCATCAAGAAACTCGACGAGGACTTCTTCGAGGGCTGGGAGGCGTAGTCGGACGCTGGTGGGAGTGCAGGGTTTAAATGGCCCCTGGATAGCCTCAGCGGCCCACTGACAGGGCTTGGTGGCTCTGAGCACCCATCCACGCATCTCACGCAGATCGGCTCAGCAGCCTTCCATGAGGCTCTGCGGCGCGGTCCAGGGGTCAAGAGCAAGGCAGGTAGATGCTGCACTCGATCGGAGGCGTTGCTCGGTACGTTTTTCTGAAGGTTGTGGGCTTGGGTAATAAACCTCAGCTCCGCCGGAGGCCATGGTTTCATCTTCCAGGTACCCCGTATCGTCATCTTGGTACAACGAGAAGCGCACCTTCCCAAGGTCTGGCAAATCCTCCTGTCTCCTCAACCCCTTGGACCGTATCTGTGCTTCCTGAACTCGGGCATGTTTGCTGACGATCTGCTGTGACACTTCTAGGATGCTTGCCACCTCAGTGTCTGTAAGGTCATCAAAGTGGTCGCGCAGCCAGCGCACTTTGCCAGGAATGTTCAATCCACCAAGGCGGCCTGCCACGAAGTCGTTCAATGCCCCGCGTGCTTGAACGACCACCTGACGATGGGGCTGTGCATCCAAGGCCGCAACGGTCTCAGACCATCGAGCCTCGATCCACGCCTGCCCTGCAGGGCTGACCACGTCGAACGGGAAGCGAATTGCTGGCTTTCGAGCCGGATTGTGCCTTCCGTAGCCCTGCTGAACGACCCAGGGCATCAGCCGATGTCGATTGTGGGCGCGACCGCCTTCAACGTACAGGAAGCCCATCGCCCGAAGTATCGTTCTGATCCTTCGGGAAGACACGCCCTTCCCCTCCCCTAGTTCGGTAATCGTGATCCAATTCCCGGAGCTGATCTCGACCAGCTCCCCTGTGCTTCGATTCAGAACATGCTGAACGTATTCCATGTATAATCCTCGTTGGTTGTGGGCTTGGGTAATGAACCTCAGCTCCGCCGGAGGCAGACGAGGCACGAAAGGGCACAGCTGGTCGCCACACGCCGTGAGGCGCCTGGGGATGGTCGGTGCTGAGATGGTCTTGGGGTGTCGTCACCCGGAAGGTGGACGGAGAAGGACGCGGGGAGAGACTGCCAGAAAACCGATACGTCCCGCCTCAAACGCGAGCGTACTTCTCCTAGTGGTGGCCATGACTCGCCTCTAGGGCGATTTTATCAATGATCAGAAAGCTTTAGGCGATCCTGGCCTTAGATGGCTTTTCGAGCCGATCTGACACTTCAAAATGGCGCTACGGACGAGTGTCTCGCTGGCCCGAATACGCACACTCGACAGCCCCGTCAGGCCGCCTATCGTGCCGCTATGAGCTACGTGGACCGCATCGCCCGGCTGCGCATCACCCTCGACGACATCGAGCCAGCCATCTGGCGCACCGTCGAGGTGCCGCTGACGATGACCCTGAAGGGGCTGCACGAGGTCATCCAGGCGGCCATGCCGTTCGAGGACTACCACCTGTTCGCCTTCCGCTTCGGGGATCAGCGGTACGCACTGCCCGACCTCGAATGGCCTGATCCGAAGACCCGCAACGCCAAGACCACCAAGCTCGGCACGGTGCTGGAGAACGCGGTCGAGACGTTCGTGTACGTCTACGACTTCGGGGACAACTGGCAGCACACCGTGAGGGTCGAGGCCATCGGCTCTGCCGACCCCTCAGTCGAGTACCCGCGGTTCCTCTATGGTGCGAGACGGGCCCCACCGGAGGACGTGGGCGGCACGATAGGCTTCGAGGAGTTCGTGGACGCCGTCACCAAGCCCCGGCATCGTGAGCACAAGGCAATGTTGAAGTGGTACGGAGGGCCATTCGACCCCGACGACGTGCCGGTGGACACCGTCAACGAGCGGATGGGAAAGCTGGCCAGACGCCGGACCCTCGGCAAGGCTGGCTTCGCTAAGAGCCGAGGGCTGGAGCAGTAGCTCCTACTCCTTCATCAGGCTGCCGTACTCCATCGGGCCAGAGCCGCCTCTGCCTCCACGGCATTGTCCCGGATGCGGTAGACCGTCTGTCGGCTCAGTCCCGTGGCAGCGGCGATCTCGCTGACCCCAAGCCCCTGCCCCAGGCTGCCCCGAACAGCGTCGAACTGCCCCCGTGTGAAGCTCGGCTTGCGGCCCCTGTACGCGTCCTCCCGGGCTTTAGCGTGGTCGATACCAGCCCTCTGGGCTTCCTTCGTGGCCTCGGCCTGGGCTTGGGCGGTCGCGGCCATGAACGCGATGAGAGCATCCCGCACGGCCTGTTGCATTGGGTCGGTGGTTGCCCCGTCGAACGTAAGGCTGTTGATTACAGTGCGGACGATGACACCCCTGCGCATGAACTCGCGGATGGTCTCGGTCACGTCCGCGTAGTTGCGTCCCAGGCGGTCCACCCAACGCACCACCAGCACGTCACCCCGCCGGAGCATGTCGAACAGGCGGCGTCCCTGTGGGCGGTCTCGAAGGGCAGTGGTGAGGCCGGACACGCCCTCATCGGCCACCACCTCATCGACTACGAAGCCTGCAGCCTCGGCCTGCTTGCGTTGGTGGGCAAGGGTCTGTTCGGCTGTTGAGACGCGGGCGTAGAGGATGGTCTGGCTCACGGCGGCACCTGTCCGGTGGGGTGGTGTCCGCATAGAGTGTTGTCCGTATGGCGATGTCAACCCTTACGGACATCATATTGGGCGCCCCGCCGCTGTCCGTTACGGCATACCTATGCGGACAGCTCTCAGGTCTTTTGTTGCTGGGTCACTGGATCGGATGCAGCAGCGACCAGCTTGCCACGGATCGTTACAGCCAGCGCATCAGCTTCGGCCATGAGGGCGAACACCTGAGAACGGATCTCACGGTACCTCTCGTACTCCGCCGGGGCGGCAGCATCCATAGCTTCTGCCGTCATCGGACTTGCCGCAGCATGGGAGAGGAAATGCTCGATTTTAGAAGCCCGCTCAACGGCGTCTCCGGGAGCGACGATATCGAGCCATGATCGCCACTGGCGCTTGCCTTTCCTCTCGTTGCAGCTTCGGCAGCAAGGAACGAGGTTGCGAACCCTATGGCCGTGTCCCGAGAACTCACCGTTCACTACCCGGCTAAAAACGTGATCCCAGGTAGCTGCCTCTGTCCCACAGTAGACGCATGAGAGGTCACCTTCCGGGTCTTGTCCCAAGTCTCGGATACCCTGAGCAACAGCCTCGCGAGAATATGCATCAAAGGGCGCGAGCGCCGAAGCAAAAGCCGCAGAGAAGGTGCTCTTCCGGCTCATTATTGTCTGTCCCTTTAGGTGTGACTTGATGCTTTCGATGCGCATGAACACAACACCTATATATCTGCCCCGCACCCGCCCCTAACGGATAGGCTGCAGAGGAGATGGCTGCTTGATTAAGCTAAGGCTGCGTTCCGCCATCGCTTGCGCATGCTCCCCTTGAGCATCTGAACGCAATAGAACGCGCGATCCCTGCGGAGCTCGCGGCAGGGCATGGGGGACACTGCGCTCCGGTAGTTTGTCGATGCCGGCTCACATTTTTGCATCGAGTTTTTTGGCCATCGCAAGTCACTGAAGCTGTCGCCCCGGACGCTTTTCACGCCAGCTCCCCTCCCTTCCCGGCCCATTGGATGGTTCAGCGGATACTTCCCCAACAAACCATTGGCACAGACCTTTACAGTTTCTTAGACCGCTTTCAATCTTTGCGGTTGATTTTGGAACGCGGTCTGAACGTCTGCGCCAAGTGGATGAACCTAGCGTATTACTTTCTGGCATATACTACAAACGCTTCGCAGTTGGTCGCCGTAGATCTACTGCGTAGGATGCTGCTACAACTAGCGACACGCATCCAGGAAATTCTGTGTCCACGTGAAAAGGGCCGCTTCTCGATCATGCGCCTCCTCCGGTGAAAAGAGCGCTCGATCAAACAAGCCTGACGAAAGATCAATCAAGTTGCCATCTGGATCAAACATTGGCGGAGCAACAATGCGCTCTTTGGCCAATCGTTGTGGGGTCAACTCTGAAGCGTATCCTCGAGGAACGAGCAGCTCCGCGCCAAGAGAGAGGATGTAGTTTTCGGCACGAGCTAACGCATCGTTATTTTTGTTTAATGGCTCGCTTTTCATCTGCCTGAGCGCGGCCGCGTATATCATTGTCGAAGAATCTAAGCCTGCGCGTCTTAACGCTTCATCCAACCAAGCTATGGACGGTTGTCCTTCTTCCCAGGGTTCTGCCCACGCGCAGATAACGCCATAGGCAAAGCCACGATCGCGGGACTTTTTGAATCCTTCAAAGAGTCCTGTCCAAGCCTCCCAACTAGGGGGTGGTTCCAATCTATTGAAATCATCTTCACGTAGATTCATAGCCAAATGTGCGACCCTTGATGCCAGATGATATGCTGCTGCGACCTCCTTCGTCTTTGCTGTCATTGCCAATAGATGTGCCGGCGCCGTGTACAAAGTCAAATCTGGATGATAAAGTTGATGATTTTGTTCCCGATGGAATTCTTTTTCTTCGATGATTTTGTCTATTCCGGTCATGCCTGCGAGGGTTTCGTAGTTCGTAGCGATTTCTGACCAGATTGCGTTGACCTCTAACAACGCACCACTCACGATAGGCTGCCGGGCTACTTGGTCGCCGCTGTCGTGATCGTCAAAGCGTGTGAACAGAATAGGTCGGCCAACGTTAAGCCGGCCGCTGGGATCATACTCGCGGCCAGCACTAAGCTGGATGCGCCAGGGCCTCCGAGGATCGCTTACTTTGGCATCTTTGTTGACGACACGAAAATATTTCGGCATCATCATGCGCCGAGTCGCATCGTGTAGATCTATGAACTTATAAAATTCAGATTCAGTGCCGGTAGTTGATATATTGGGCATCAAGCGAAGGGCGCCATATACGGAGCGGATATACTCTCTTCCCCACAGAGTTCCCACCATGTCAGCCCAATGTGTCAATTCGTGCAGCATCGTGCCAAACTGAATGCGAAGTTTAGGCGTGTCTTGCCGACGCAATGCGTCATTGAAGCTCTCAGCTGTAATTCTCCGCAGGTGTATCGTCTGAGATTGCGGTGCGAAATGAGCTTCCTCGCTAACATTTGGAAAATAAACTCTTTTGCCAAGTAGGTCTTCGGTCTCACGGTAATTATACATATCTTTGAAAACCTGTTTTGGTGCGTTGGGTTTGCGATTAGTGGATGGTCGGCGACGTATTGTTGCCTCGCAATGACATATCTGAAGGCGAAATCATACTTAGAGCACGATTGTTATTTGGCCCTATGCGATGGCTTAGGTTTCAAGTTAGTGCAGGATCAAGCGGTCGCCCGCGGAGAGCAGCGGGACGATGCCTGACTGCCTAGGGCCTTACAGGTCGAAGCGGGGGAACAGTTTAAGTTCCTCCGCCATGTCCTCCACAGTGGGCGTCTCGTAGTCATCCCCCACATCGTCGGTGGTATGACCGCAGAAGGCAAACCGAATGCGCCGTTCGATCTTGGCGCGTGCCGCTCGGCGCTTGAAGGTGTGTCGCCAAGCATGGTTAGGGCTGATGTTAGGATCGATCACTCCGAGCCCTCTGACCCAAACCGCCAGCTTGTCTCGCTGCTTCACCCACGGTGCCCTGACTGGGTTCGTTGGGTCGTCTCGGGTCACCCGTTGCCCGTCAGGGTCGTAAAAGAGCGGCCCGCAGCCCACCCCTTCGACGAACTCAATGAGCCCCTGTTCGATCAGGTGCTCATGGAGAGGCACGGTCCTGGCCTGGCCACCCTTCACGGTGCCGGCTTCTGGGCTGATCCGCATGATCCAGAAGCCTGCCTTGTGGCGCGTGAAATCCTCTGCACGGAGCTGGGTCACCTCACCGGGTCGTGATCCGGTGTAGGCGCAGATCCAGGGCACCCAGCGTCGAGCAGCCATGTTGTGAGTGGCCATGCGACCGGCCACAGGGGCGGTGGTCGCCTTCAGAATGATGCGCCACTCCTCATCCTGAAACTCCCGTTCCCGCACCTTGGGGGCTGACTTCCCGACCGCGACGCTGACCCCCTCAAAGGGGTTCGACGGGATGCGCTTGTTGTCGGCAGCCCAACCGAAGGCCACACGAGCGGCACGCAACCACACATCGTTGACCACTCCAGCCGTCCGATTGGGGGTCACCAGGGTATTCTTCCACCCAAGGGCATCCCCATTGGTGACGGTGGCGATGTCCCTCCCCTCAAAGTACGTCTCAAGGGCACGGAACACGGCACGCCAGCGGTTTACCGTAGCTGCTTCAGGGCGCCGTTCGTTGATCCACGCCTCGAAGAGGCTCCAGCAGGTCAGACCCGCGGCTTTCGTCCGGGGCAGCACCTTGTACTCAGGATGCCGCATGGAGCGTTCGTCGGGGGCGTAATCGCCTTTTGCCCGGCGCTTGAGGGCGTAAGCGGCCGCATCAAGTTCGCCTTCGACGATGTCGAGGAAGGTGTCAGCAGCCTCCTGTGTCAGCCTGAAGCCCTGCTCTCCCAGGAACGTCGCGACGTGGCCGAGTTCGGTGACGGTCGCTCGCACATGGCGTCGAGCCGCGGGACTGGCCGGTTGGTCGTCGTCTTCATCAGGAGCGCCCACGGATTGCCCCGCGAGGCGCTGACGGGCTTCCTCGAGCTTCTCGTGAAGGTGCTCCCATCGTTCAGGCTCACCCGGCTCGTCCTGATGCCGGCCGACGAACCAGCCGTACCACTGCCCGGCCAACCCATGCGCTTCGCGGTGCGTCAGACCCCTGCCTTCACCCCACGCAGCAGCCCTCAGAGCCTCGATGCGGCTCGTAATCGTCGCGTCCCAATCCCGCAGCTCAGCCTTCGCGCTCCCTGTGGACAGGCTCGCTGGGCGGCGGAAACGCTCCTCCTGAGAGACCCCGTAGGCCCGCTTATACGCCTCGCGCACGTCCTTCGGGATGCCCTTACGGGCGAACCAATCCCCGTTCGTGGCGCGGTTCAATGAGGTCATCGGCACGGCCATTTTGTAGCGCCCTTTGTAGCGGCGGGCGCCGAAAAGCATCATGAGGCCAGCATGTTGCTGGGATCATTGCCGATTTCAAGGATTTGGTGCGGACGGCGGGACTCGAACCCGCACGGCCTCGCGGCCGCAAGATTTTAAGTCTCGTGCGTCTACCGGTTCCGCCACGTCCGCATGCGCCCTCGGTAGCCGGGGGCGCGGCCCCGATCAAGCGGGGGGCGTCCAGCCGTAGAGCCAGGCGTAGCGGTCGCGCATGCCGTCCGGGCCGAGGCGGCCCATCACGGCGTTGCGCACGAGCGCGACCACGCCGCCGGCATGGTAGGTCCGGCCGTTGCTCCGCGCGGCCTTCTGGACGCGGCGCACCCGCGCCGCCCGCGCATCCGAGTAGGCCGCGAGCGCCGCCGGGACGTCCGCGCGGTCCGCCAGGGCGCGGGTGAGGACCGCGGCGTCCTCGATCGCGAGGGCGGCCCCCTGCGCGAGGTAGGGCAGCACCGGATGCCCGGCATCGCCGACCAGCGCGAGCCGGTCGCGGGCGAGCGGCCGCGCCACGGCCCGGTCGGCGAGCGACCAGACCAGCCAGGAATCCGGCAGGCTCAGGAGATCGCGCAGCGGCGCGGCGCATCCGCGGAGATGCCCGCGCAGCACGGCCGGCTCCCCGAGCCGGCCCCAGCCCTCGTCGCCCACCGCCTCGGGCACCACCGCCACGACGTTGAGGAACTGGCCGTCCCGCACCGGGTAATGCACCACGTGCCGGCCGCGGCCGAGCCACAGGCCGGTCGCGGCGCCGCGCAGGTCCGGCGGGGCCGCCTCCATGGGCACCAGCGCCNGCTCGTCAACGGCGAGAGGCGATCCACCGGCGTGACGCCATCGAGGCCATGGCCGACGCTCTCCTGACGGACCGCCCCGACCACAAGCTGGTGCGCCGGATCCCCGGCATCGGCCCGATCAACGCCCTGACCATCCTGGACGAGGCGGGCGACCTGCGCCGCTTCAGCCGCATGCCCGGGGCGCAGCGGTGCCGGATCGAGATGCGCGCGCAGGCGCGACCGCAGCCCGTCCGCGCCGATCACGAGGTCGAAGGCCACGGGCTGGGCCCCGCTCGCCCCCTCGACGGTCAGGACGGCCTCGGCGGCCGTCCGCGCGATCGCCGTCACGGTGCGACCCATCAGCAGGCGGATCGTCGAGCGGCTGCGGAGCGCGTCGAGCAGCAGCGTCTGCAGGTCGGCCCGGTGGATGACGTAGTAGGGCGCGCCGAACCGGCTCTGCGCCCGCGCGCCGAGCGCCACGCCGCCGATGCGGCGACCGCTGTCGAGGGCGCGTACCTCGACGCCCGGCGGCTCGCTCGCCGCGCGACGCAGGGCGGCCGAGAGGCCGAGCGCGGCCAGGACCCGGCTGGCGTTGGGCGAGATCTGGATCCCGGCCCCGACCTCGCTGAAGCCGGTCCGGCGCTCGATCACCGTGATCGCGTGGCCGGCATCCGACAGCGCCAGCGCCGCCGTCAGGCCGCCGATCCCAGCCCCGACGATCCCGATCCGCAGAGATGGACTGCCAGAGGGCACGGCGGGCGGCGCCTACTCCGCCGCGAGCTTGGCGTCGTCCTGCCAGACGCAGGCCTGCGGCTCCGCCTGGTCGGCCTTCAGGCCGGCCCGGTAGCGGTAGAGCGTCGAGCAGTACTGGCAGATGATCTCGGTGTCGGCGCCCATGTCGAGGAACACGTGCGGGTGGTCGAACGGCGGCAGCGCGCCGATGCACATGAATTCCTTCACGCCCACGGTGATCACCGGCACGCCCGGCTCGTTGTGGAAGTGCGGTACCGCCTTGCCTGCCATCCGGCCCTCGCCTGCCCCGCAACCGACCGCGCGGCGAATCTGCCCGCGCGCTCCCGGGCGCCTCGCGGCCGCTTATGCCGCCAGCCCCGCGGCCGGCGCAAGCCTCGCCCGACCTGTCGCCGACGCGGCTTGGCCTCCCGCGCCCCGCACCGTACATAGAGGAACGCCCGATTGACGCCGCCGCGAAAAAAGTCCCGACCATGCAGCAGGAACAGGCCAGTGCGCAGGGTGCGCGCCGCGCCCCGGAACCGCCGATCCACGGTCCCGAGGGTTTCGAGGGCATGCGCCGGGCGGGGCGGCTCACCGCCGAGGCCCTCGACCTGCTGATGGAGGCGACGCAGCCCGGCGTCACCACCGAGGAGCTCGACAAGCTCGCCTACACCTTCGCCATGGATCACGGCGCCTATCCGGCCTCGCTGCTCTACCGCGGCTACCCGAAGTCCATCTGCACCTCGATCAACCACGTGGTCTGCCACGGCATCCCCAACGACAAGCCGCTGCGCGAGGGCGACATCGTCAACCTCGACATCTGCCTGATCCTCGACGGCTGGCACGGCGATTCGAGCCGGATGGCCTATGTCGGCGAGGTGCCGCGCAAGGCCCAGCGCCTGTGCGAGATCACCTACGAGGCGCTGATGCGCGGCGTCGCGGCGGTGAAGCCCGGCGGCTCGACCAACGATATCGGCCGGGCGATCCAGTCCTACGCCGAGGGCGAGCGCTGCTCGGTCGTGCGCGATTTCTGCGGCCACGGGCTCGGGCGCACCTATCACGACGCGCCCACGATCCTGCACTACGTCGAGGCCAGCTACGACGTGCCGTTCAAGCCCGGCCAGTTCTTCACGATCGAGCCGATGATCAATCTCGGCCGGCCCGCCGTGAAGGTCCTGGGCGATGGCTGGACCGCCGTGACCCGGGACCGCTCGCTCTCGGCCCAGTTCGAGCACACCGTGGGCGTCACCGAGACCGGCGTCGAGATCTTCACGATCTCGCCGAAGGGGCTGCACCAGCCCGTCAACCCGGCCGCCTGACCGGCCGTGCCCGCGCGGCAGGACGACGGTGAGGCGGGGCTGTTCGCCGACAGCGCCGCCCCGTCCCCGGTCGAGAAGGAGGCGCCGCACTATCACGGCCATCGCGACCGCCTGCGGGAAAAATTCTCGACCGCGGGCCCCGACGCGCTGCCCGATTACGAGTTGCTGGAACTCGTCCTGTTCCGGGCCATCCGCCGGCGCGACGTGAAGCCCCTCGCCAAGGCGCTGGTCGCCCGCTTCGGCAGCTTCGCCGAGGTCGTCAGCGCCGAGCCGGCGCGACTGATGGAGGTGGAGGGCGTGAGCGCCGGGGTGGCCTCGGACCTCAAGGTGATCGAGGCCGCGGCCCGGCGGCTCGCCCGGGGCGCGATCCGGGAGCGCGCGCTCCTGGGCTCGTGGAGCGCGCTGCACGAGTACCTGCGCGCCACCATGGCGTTCGCGCCGCGCGAGGAATTCCGCGTCCTGTTCCTCGACAAGCGCAACCACCTGATCGCCGACGAGGTGCAGGGGCGCGGCACCGTCGACCACACGCCGGTCTATCCCCGCGAGGTCGCCCGCCGGGCGCTCGAGCTCTCGGCGACCGCGATCATCCTCGCGCACAACCATCCGTCCGGCGACCCGGCGCCCTCCGCCGCCGACGTGGCGATGACCCGCGAGATCGTGGCGGTCCTGGCGCCGCTCAAGATCGTGGTGCACGATCACGTGATCCTCGGCCGAAACGGTCACGCCAGCCTGAAAGGCTTGAAGCTGATCTGATCCTCCGGCCGCCTTGAGCGTTATCGCCGGCGGATATAGCCAGGAACGCGTGGCGCGCCTCTTGCCTCAAGAGCGGGAGCGTACGGGAGGAGCGAGATGGCGGTGACGGCCTTCGACGAGATGAACGGATTCGGCGCCGGCACCGCCGATGCCGCCGCCGTCCGCGACGCCTACGGCCAGCTCAAGGCGTGGCTCGACTCCACGCCCCCCGAGCATTTCAACACCCGCCGCAGCCAGGCCGAATTGCTGTTCCGCCGGATCGGCATCACCTTCGCGGTCTACGGCGACAACGAGTCGACCGAGCGCCTGATCCCGTTCGACATCATTCCCCGGGTGATCACCAAGCCGGAATGGGCGTTCCTGGAGCGCGGGCTGAAGCAGCGGGTCACCGCCATCAACCTGTTCCTGAAGGATATCTACGGCGCCCAGGAATGCATCAAGGCCGGCATCATCCCGGCCGATCTCGTCTACCGGAACGCCCATTACCGCATGGAGATGCGGTCCTTCCGGGTGCCGCACGACCTCTACGTCCACATCGCCGGCATCGACATCGTCCGCACCGGCGAGAACGACTTCTTCGTGCTGGAGGACAATGCCCGCATCCCGTCCGGCGTCTCCTACATGCTGGAGAACCGGGAGGTGATGCTGCGCCTGTTCCCGGACCTGTTCTCGAAGCACCGGGTCGCGCCGGTGGAGAATTACCCGGACGCCCTGCTCGCCACCCTGCGCAGCCTCGCGCCCGGCTCGGCGACCCGCGACCCGACCGTCGTCCTGCTGACGCCCGGGCGCTACAATTCCGCGTTCTACGAGCACTCGTTCCTGGCCGACAAGCTCGGCGTCGAGCTTGTGGAGGCGTCCGACCTCTTCACCAAGGACGACGTCGTCTACATGCGCACCACCGAGGGGCCGCGGAAGGTCGACGTGATCTACCGCCGCCTCGACGACGATTTCCTCGACCCGCTGGTCTTCCGCCCGGATTCGGTCCTCGGCGTGCCGGGGCTGATGAACGCCTACGAGCGCGGCTCGGTGACCCTCGCCAACGCGGTCGGGACCGGCATCTCGGACGACAAGGCGGTCTACAGCTACATGCCGGAGATCGTGAAGTTCTTCACCGGCGAGGAGCCGATCCTGCACAACGTGCCGACCTATCGCTGCCGCGAGAAGGACGCCTTCGCGTACGTGATGGACAACCTGTCCGAGCTGGTGGTCAAGGAGGTGAACGGCTCGGGCGGCTACGGGATGCTGGTCGGGCCGCACGCGAGCAAGCGCGAGCTCGACGACTTCGCCAAGAAGCTCAAGCACGCCCCGGACGGGTTCATCGCCCAGCCGACCCTGTCGCTCTCCACCTGCCCGACCTTCGTGGCCTCGGGCGTCGCGCCGCGCCACGTCGACCTGCGGCCGTTCGTGCTGTGCGGGGCCGACAAGATCCGCATCGTCCCGGGCGGCCTGACCCGGGTGGCGCTGAAGGAGGGCTCCCTGGTGGTCAATTCCAGCCAGGGCGGTGGCACGAAGGACACCTGGGTGCTCGACGCCTGAGGCCCCCGACGTCCCGACGTTCCGAGGCGCGGACATCGTGGTCCGCACGACTTGGCTGAAGACCGATGCTTTCCAGGACCGCCGACAACCTCTTCTGGCTCTCGCGCTACGTCGAGAGGGCCGACTTCGTCGCCCGCATCCTCGACGCGGCGCACCGCTTCGCGTCGCTGCCGACGAGCTACGGCGGCGGCGGGAGCAACGAGTGGGACTCGGCCCTCGCCTCGGCCGGCGACCCCGACGCGTTCAAGACCCATTACAGCGCGGTGAACGCCGACACGGTCTGCGACTTCCTGGCCTTCAGCCCGCACAACCCGTCCTCGATCCGCTCCTGCATCGAGGCGGCCCGCGAGAATGCCCGCTCGGTGCGCACGGCGCTCACCACCGAGATGTGGGACGCGATCAACGGCGCCTGGCTGGAGCTGCGCAACTATTCCGGCAAGGACCTCAACCGCGACGAGTTCGGGCGCTTCCTCGACTGGGTGAAGACCGTCTCGCTGACCTTCGACGGCTCGGCCTTCCGGACGATGCTGCGCAACGACGCCTTCTGGTTCACCCGGCTCGGCACCGCGATCGAGCGGGCCGACAACACCGCCCGCATCCTCGACGTGAAGTACCAGATCCTGCTGCCGCACGACGAGACGGTGGGCGGCAGCCTCGACTACTTCCAGTGGACCACGATCCTGCGCGAGGTCTCGGCCTTCAACGCCTATCACTGGGTCTACCGGGAGAGCATCAAGCCGCTGCTGGTGGCGGACCTCCTGATGCTCAACAAGCAGATGCCGCGCTCCTTCGCGAACTGCTACGGCGTGATCGTCGAGTACCTCGACCTGATCGCCGATTCGTACGGCCGCCGGGGCCCGAGCCAGCGGCTCGCCGGCAACATGCTCGCGAAACTCGACGGCGAGGACATCAACCGCGTCTTCGCCGGCGGGCTGCACGAGTTCGTGGAGGCGTTCATCGCCGAGAACAACAGCGTAGGCGAAGCGATCGCCAAGCAGTATCTGGTCGGCTGAACGAGACGGACGGGACAGCGCATGCGCATCCGCGTGGTTCACGAGACCATCTACACCTACGAGCAGCCGGCCCGCGGGCTCGTGCAGGTCCTGCGGCTGACGCCGCGCGACCATGACGGGCAGTACGTCCGCACGTGGCGGATCGACACCACCGTCGACGGCCGGCTGACCGCCCGCGAGGACGGGTTCGGCAACATCGTCCACTGGTTCACGCCGGACGAGGCGGCCGACGCCCTGACCATCCGGGTCACCGGCGAGGTCGATACCGACGACACGCACGGCGTCGTGCGCGGCACGGTGGAGCGCCTGCCGGATCAGTTCTACCTGCGCGACACGGACCTGTGCGCCGCGAGCCCGGATTTGCACGCCTTCGCGGAGCGTGTCGCCGCCGAGGGCGACGGCGCGGTCCTTGACCTGCTCCACCGGCTGATGGGCGCCGTCCACGGCGCGGTGGTCCACGAACCCGGTCCCGCGAGCAACGCGGTTCCGGCCGGCAAGGCGTTCGCCGCCGGCAGCGGCGTCTGCCAGGACCTCGCCCACGTCTTCATCGCCGCTGCCCGCCACATCGGCGTTCCGGCCCGCTACGTCGCGGGCTATCGGGCCCGGGACGACGGGCAGGCGGATGTGGAGGCGCCCCACGGCTGGGTCGAGGCTCTGGTGCCGAATCTCGGCTGGGTGGCCTTCGACCCCTGCTACGACGTCGGCCCGGCGGACAATTACATCCGCGTCGCCACGGGTCTCGACTATCTCGGCGCGGCGCCGATCCGCGGCAGCCGCACCGGGGGTGGCACCGAGACACTGGACGTGAAGCTCCGGGTCGAGCAAGGCAGGGCCTCCGCCCAATCCTGATTCCTCCGACACCGGTCCGCCGGCCGCACGAGAGCGCGAAGACGATGACCTACTGCGTCGGTGTCCTGGTCGAGGAAGGGCTGGTGATGGTCGCCGACACCCGCACCAATGCGGGGCTCGACGACATCTCGACCTACCGCAAGCTCCACCATTTCAACGTGCCGGGCGAGCGGGTGATGATGCTCGCCTCCGCGGGCAATCTCTCGATCACCCAGTCGGTGCTCAGCCTGCTCCAGGAGGGCGTGCCCGGCGAGGAGGGCGAGCCGCCGCAGAAGCTCGTCGAGGCGCCGACCATGTTCCAGGCGGCGCAGCTGATCGGCCGGGCGATCCGGCGGGTGCGTTCGATCGAGAAGGACGGGTTCGAGGCGGCCAACATCCGCTTCTCGATCTCGCTGCTGTTCGGCGGCCAGATCGGGAACGGCGAGATGCGACTGTACCTGATCTACTCGGCCGGCAACTTCATCGAGTGCAGCACCGACGCGCCCTTCCTCCAGATCGGCGAGCACAAGTACGGGAAGCCGATCCTCGACCGGGCGGTGAAGTACACGACCGACCTCTACGACGCCCTGAAGGTCAGCCTCGTCTCGATGGATTCGACCATGCGGTCGAATCTCGGCGTCGGTCTGCCGATCGACATCGCGGTCGCCCGCCGGAACGCGCTGACGCTCGAGGTGAATCACCGGATCGAGGCCGGCGAGGGCTACTTCCACGACCTGCGCGAGCGCTGGTCGGCGGCGCTTCGGGCCGCGCACCGGGCGATTCCCCGGCCGCCCTACGGACCTTCGGACAAGTAGGGAGCCCGGTGGGACGGGCCACGCGGTGCGGAGACCGCGGAGCGTGGGTCATCCGATCCATCCCCCTCATCCTGAGCTGCCCGCGTCAGCGGGCCGCGAAGGCGCCCTCCGCTGCGCTCCGGCACCTCAGGATGAGGAGGATGGACGGGATCCCCGATGTACCGGGCTACCGCCCTCCGGGTCGCGCGGGTCTCGGTCCTCCCAGGCTGCCAGGAGGGCCCGCGCGGCACCGGCCGGATCGCTGGCCCGCATCAACCCGCCCAGGACGGCGACGGCGGCCGCACCGGCCCGGCGGCACTCGGCGATCGCGCCGGCTTCCGAGGCCATATCTGCAGATATATTCTCATTGGATGTGTGTAGTTATATTTGTTGTGCCGCAGCTACAATATAGATATCGCTTAATCGAAATTTTGCTGAAACCATCAATTGTTTTGTCAACGGCATTGGGCGGTGCTAGGAGCGTTCAACACTGCGCATCCGAGATGTGGGCGCACGACATTGCGCTGAACGGCCGCGTGCTGCGCCGCCGCGACTGGCCCAGACCCCGGTCGCGGAGGGCGACCGCGTCGAGATCGTCCGCGCCATGCAGGGAGGTTGAGGATGGACCAGAGTCACGCGCCGCGGCACCCCGAGCCCGGGGACGACAGCCTGACCATCGCCGGGGTGACCCTGTCGTCCCGGCTGTTCATCGGCACGGCCGGCTATCCGACGCAGGCGATCATGCGCGACGCCGTTCAGGCGAGCGGCGCCGACGTGGTCACGGCCTCGATCCGCCGGGTCTCGCTCCAGGGCCACGGCTCGGACACGGTCAAGATCCTGAAGGGCAAGCGCGCATCCCGGGTCAGGTCCCTGTCCCGGAACCAGATCCAGCGCGCGCCGCCGTCCAGGATGGCCTGCACGGTCTCGGCGAGGGGCCGCGTATGGCCGTGCCGGTCCGTCACCGCCAGCAGCGGCGACGGCGGCGCCCTCACGAGCCGACGAGGCCGAGCTGCGGGCTCGACGGCTCGGCCCGGCCGCGGCGCGGGATGCGCCCGGCGAGATAGGCATCGCGGCCAGCCTCGACGGCCCGGCCCATGGCGCGGGCCATGCGCACCGGATCGTCGGCCTTGGCGACCGCCGTGTTGATCAGGCAGGCGGAGGCGCCGAGCTCCATGGCGATCACCGCGTCCGAGGCGGTGCCGATCCCGGCATCGACCACCACCGGCACCTTCGCCCGGCGGCAGATCAGCTCGAGATTGGCCGGGTTGGCGACGCCCATCCCGGAGCCGATCAGCGAACCCATCGGCATCACCGCGGCGCAGCCCAGATCCTCAAGGCGCTGGCACACGATCGGGTCGTCGTTGCAGTAGGGCAGCACCACGAAGCCGTCATCCACGAGGTGGCGGCAGGCCTCGATCAGCTCGGTCACGTCCGGGTAGAGCGTCTCCCGGTCGCCGATCACCTCGACCTTGATCCAGTTGGTGTCGAGCGCCTCCCGGGCGAGCTCCGCGGTCATGATCGCGTCGCGGGCCGTCTCGCAGCCGGCGGTGTTCGGCAGGAAGCGCTTGCCCTTCAGGATCTTGACCGTGTCCGAGCCGTGGCCCTGGAGCGAGACCCGGCGGATCGAGGCCGTGACCACGTCGGCGCCGCTCGCCTGAACGGCGTCGCGCATGATCGCCTGCGTCGGATAGCCGGCCGTGCCGATGAACAGCCGGGACGACAGGGTCACCCCGGCGATGGTCAGGCTGTCGTCCCCGGGCTCGGGGTGCCGCGGCGCGTGACTCTGGTCCATCCTCAACCTCCCTGCATGGCGCGGACGATCTCGACGCGGTCGCCCTCCGCGACCGGGGTCTCGGGCCAGTCGCGGCGGCGCAGCACGCGGCCGTTCAGCGCAATGGCGACGCCCTGCGGGCTCTCGAGACCGCTCTCCTCCGCCTCGAGGCGGAACAGGGCGTCCACCGTCTCGACCGCGCATTCGCGCGGCTCACCGTTGATGACGAGTCTCATGCCGAGGCCCTCAGCGCGTCCGGCTGGCCGAACCGCGCGCGGGTGAAAGGACGGGCGACCTCCGGCAGGGCGCCGTGCAACACCAGAGCGGCGACGGCGTCGGCCGTGACCGGGGCGAGCAGGTAGCCGTTGCGGTGATGCCCCGTGGCGGCGACGAGGCCGGGGGCGATCGTGTCGAGGATCGGCGCGTCGTCGTCCGAAGTCGGGCGGTAGCCGCTCCATACCGCCTCGACCTCCATCTCCTCGATGCCGGGCAGGACTCGGCGCGCGCCCTCGAGAAGGGCGTACAGCCCGCCCGCGGTGACACCGGGCCGGAAGCCGCAATCCTCCACGGTCGCGCCGACGATGAGCTGGCCGTCGCTCTTCGGCGCCATGTGGACCTGCTCGGTCCAGACCATCCGTGCCAGGGTGCCGGTGCGGGCGGTCGTCCGCAGCGCCAGGGACTGACCCTTCAGCGGGCGGACCGGCAGACCGAGCGCGTCGGGCAGCAGGCCCCCCTCCCCGCTCCAGGCTCCCGAAGCGAGGATGACGGTCCCGGCCGCCACGACGCGGTCGCCGGCGCGGACCCCGGTCACGCGGCCTGCAGACCAGTCGAGGGCGGTGACCGCGGTCCGCTCCGCCAGCACGACGCCGGCCCCGCGGCAGGCCTCGGTGAGGGCGTCCATGACCAGACGAGGATCGACCTGATGGTCCAGCGGGCAGTGGATACCGGCCGTGACGGAGGGGCGCAGGCCGGGCTCCAGGCGCCGCACCTCGCTGCCCGGCAGCCAGGTTGCGTCGAGCCCCGAGCGGCGCTGCAGGTCGTAGCGGAAGCGCAGACGTTCGACCTCGTCGCGGCCGACCGCCAGGACCAGGGTGCCGTCGGCCCGGTAGTCGATCGCGCGGCCGGACTCGGCCTCGAGGGCGTCGCGGAACTCGGGCCAGAGCCGGAGCGATTCCAGGGCGAGCGGGAGCAGCGGGTCGGAGCCCGGCTCGTGCTCTGCGGCTGGGGCCAGCATGCCGGTGGCCGCCAGGCTCGCGCCCGCCCCGATCGTCTCCCGCTCCAGCACCGTCACGGCGCGGCCGGCCCCGGCGAGGCGCCACGCGATCGACAGGCCGATCAGCCCGCCGCCGACCACGGCGACGTCGGTCCGCGTCGGGAGGGCCGCTGGCGCGGCGCCGCCGTCGGGCGTGCGGCGGCGGCCGATCGGTGAGGCGGGGCGGTCGAGGGGCACGGTCATCTCCGCGAAGTGCCGTCGCGGGGACCGGGCCGTCTGCTTCGGTGAGAAGCGGTGGCCTGCCTTTCGGGCGGCCGCGGTCCAATCCCTACGCCGGTATGAGCCGGATCAGGTTCGAAGGATTTCCGCGCCGCAGGTCCTGACGGACGTGCCAGCGGTTTCTCAGCCCCTTGCCGGGGATCTCCCTGGAACAGACGCAGATGTGGCCTCCCGGCCGGGGGCGGTCAACCCCGCGCCGCGGCCGGCGCGCCCAATTCGCGACAATCCGCCGATCGCGGTGACGCTCTGGACACCAAGCGGAGCGAAATCCGCCCGCGGGCAGCGGCAGCGACAGCCGACCCGCACCATCCCTTCACGGATCTGACATGTCATCGCCGGGATCCCGGGCTTCCTCCGGTTGCCGGCACTCCACGTCACGGGCGAATCTGCGTGCGCACAATCCTGTTGATCTGCATGCTCGGCTTCCTCGGTGTCACGGCCGTCCTGAAGGTGCGCGAAGCCACGCGGCCGGCGCCCGTCGCACTCGCCATCACTCCGCCGGCGGAGCCGGATCTCGCAGGCAGTGCCGCCGCCGGTGTGGCTCTCCAGGCCGGCCGCAACGGCCACTTCTTCGTCAACGCCCTGCTGGACGGCCGTTCGCTGCCGATGATGGTGGATACCGGGGCGAGCGCCTGCGCGTTCTCCGAGGAGGACGCCGCGCGGATCGGGATCCAGGTCGGTCCGTCCGACTTCACCCGCGTCTGGAACACCGCGAACGGGACGGTCCGGGTTGCGCCGATCCGGATCGCGATCGTGCAGATCGGGTCGATCACGGTGCGGGACGTCGAGGCGGTCGTGATCCCGCGCGGGCTCCTGTCGACCAGCCTGTTGGGCATGTCATTCCTCAGGCGCCTGCGCGATTTCGGCGTCTCCGGCAGTACGATGACGCTCAGGGGCTGAGGCGCCCTGGCCCCCCCCCTGCGGATCGCTCTGGACGCGGCGCGCCGGCGGGAGCCGCGCCGGGCCAGACCCTGCGGATCCGCCGAGAGACTGGGGTGATCTCGCGCTCTGTCCTGCGCCGACGGTCTTCGGTGCGCGGGCCTCGAGCCCACGATGAGGGGGTTTCCACATCAAGTGAAAGGGTCGGCTTCCGAGGCCATATCTGCAGATATATTCTCATTGGATGTGTGTAGTTATATTTGTTGTGCCGCAGCTACAATATAGATATCGCTTAATCGAAATTTTGCTGAAACCATCAATTGTTTTGTCAACGGCATTGGGCGGTGCTAGGAGCGTTCAACACTGCGCATCCGAGATGTGGGCGCACGACGGAGCGGCCTCGGGATGAAGACTCGCGGATCGACCATCTGTTTGTCCATGATCGTGAAGGACGAGGCCCACGTGATCCGTCCGTGTCTCGACTCTGTGCGGCCGATTATCGATCACTGGGTCATTGTTGATACCGGATCGACGGACGGAACTCAGGATATCGTCCGCGCCGCGCTCGCGGACATACCGGGTGCCCTGGTCGAGCGCCCCTGGGTCGATTTCGCCTTCAATCGCAACGAGGCCCTGAAACTCGCGCGGCCTCACGCGCAGTACGCCCTGATCATCGACGCCGATGATGAGTTGATCATCCCGGCTGACTTCACGATGCCGGAGCTGCGTGCGCCCGGCTACCGGCTCGAGATCATCGACGAGCACACGCGATACTGGCGCAACCAGCTGGTCCGCAGCCGGGAGAACTGGCGCTACCGGGGCGTCCTGCACGAATTTCTCAGCTGTCCCGGCGTGTCCGAGACACCGATCCTTCCCCTCGCGATGCGCCGGGGCGACGACGGGGCCCGTCACCGCGACACGACCGCGGACGCGCGGGATATCGCCGTTCTCGAGACGGCGTTGGCGGTCGAGACGGATCCCTTCATGATCGCGCGGTACACGATGTACCTCGGGACCACCTTCGATGCCGCCGGCCAATACCGGAAAGCTCTCGACTGTTTCCTGAAGCGAGCCGAGTTGGGCGGTTGGGACGAGGAAATCTACTTCAACCTGCTGATGGCCGCCGTGAACGCGGAGCGCCTGGATGAGCCGGAGGAGAGAGTGCTGCAGCTCTACGAGCGCGCGACCGCCGTCCGTCCGGCGCGGGCGGAGGCGCGCCACGGGGCCAGTCGGTTCTGCAGGCTGAGGAAGCGGTTCGCGGACGGGTATCGATACGCCGAGGCGGGCCTGGAGTTCGAGCTTCCGAGCGAGGGGATATCCCTCAATCCGTGGGTCTACGAGTACGGCCTGCTCGATGAGTTCGCCCTCAACGCGTACCATCTCGGTCGATACGGCGCCTGCGGACAGGCCTGCCTGAAGATCCTCGAACGGACGAATGTCCCGCAGGACGTCTCCATACGTGCCGGCGCCCTGGCCCGCGACGTGATGGCGAAGATGATCGACCCGGTCTGGGGTTGCCGGCAAACCCCCTACGCTATGCCCTACGTCCCGTCGTGGTGAGGCCGACTGCGGACCGACCGCCCGCGGGACGGAGACCACGGCGGGCTGGCGGGACGCGCGACGGCCGCGCGACGCCGGGCTCGGTCGATGGCGGGATCGGAAACCTGTTCAGCTGGATTTGCGCGGGCGCAGGAATTTCGGGCGGAACACGGCCATCGGCTCGTCGAAGCCGTTGAGCCGGTGCTCGCCCAGCGGGACCGGGTCCCCCCAGAGGAAATCCACGAACGGCTTCGACATCAGCAGCGGCTCGCCGAGGGCGCGGTTCAGCTGCGCGATGCGGCTCGCGAGGTTCACGTCGCGGCCGATCACCGTGAAGTCGAGGCGGGAGCCGGATCCGACATTGCCGTAGGCGGCCTCGCCGTGGTGCAGCGCGATGCCGGCCGCGACCGGCACCGGGAACTGGTGCAGGGCGTTCGCCTCGTCGAGAGCCGCCAGGGCGTGCTGGGCCGCCGTGAGCGCGCCCTTCGCCGCACCGCCCAGGTCGTCGCCGGACTCCCGAAAGATCGCCAGCAGGCCGTCGCCGAGATACTTCAGGACCTCGCCGCCCTCCCGCTCGATCGGCGGCACGAGGCAGTCGAAGAACACGTTGAGCAGGCCGACCGCCTCCTCGGGCGTCATGTCGGCGGAGGTGCGGGTGTAGTCGCGCATGTCGGCGAACAGGATCGCCGAGCGGATCCGCGTCACTTGCCCGCGACGGATGTCGCCGGCCAGGATCGCCCGGTGCGGCTCGTCGCCGACATAGAGCCGGAGCACGTGGTCGAGCTGCTTGTTGAGGACGCGCATCTCCATGACGGCCGCGAGTGCCGGCATGACGAATCGCAGGATCGCGATGTCGTCGTCGCGAAACCCCTCGGGCGCCCGCGTGGCGAAGGTGATGCCGTTCTGGGTGCCGTTCGTGAAGAACAGGGGCGCCACCACGTAGTGGGTGTAGCCGCCGGCCTTCAGGTCCGGGACGATCGCGTAGGCGTCGTCCGGAGTCTTCGACAGATCGAGGATCAGCCACTCGCCGGTCTCGTGGACCGTGTGGAACGGGCTGTTGAGATAGGCGTCCGTCGAGCGGGCGCCGTGCGGGAACAGCCGCACGGTGGTGCCGCCGTCCCGGGTCCAGATCCGGCCGACCCCGGCATACTCCGAGTGCAGGGTGTCGATGGCCGTGGAGGCCCGGTCCACCGGCACGCCGATGGCGATCAGGCGCTCGGCGAGCCCGGCCAGCATCTCCTCGGCGTTGGGCATCCGCGCCCCCTCGCCGAGCAGCCAGTCGCGGATGCCGACGGAGGGCTGGAGCGCGCCGAAGGGCACGTCGTCGGCCTCCGAGCCGTCCGCGAAGGCCGTCGGGGATCCGGGCGTTGGCGGGCGGCGTTCGAGCATGGCGCCAGATTGGATGCCGCGCAGCACCGGGGCGACGCGGGCGACGGGGAAGCGCCGCGCGGTCCGCGGCGCAGGCTCAGTTGTCCAGGAAGCTCCGGAGCTTCCGGCTGCGCGAGGGGTGCTTCAGCTTCCGCAGCGCCTTCGCCTCGATCTGGCGGATGCGCTCGCGGGTCACCGAGAACTGCTGGCCGACCTCCTCGAGGGTGTGGTCGGTGTTCATGCCGATGCCGAAGCGCATGCGCAGCACGCGCTCCTCGCGCGGCGTGAGCGAGGCGAGCACCCGCGTCGTGGTCTCGCGCAGGTTCGACTGGATGGCCGCGTCGATCGGCAGGACGACGTTCTTGTCCTCGATGAAGTCGCCGAGGTGGCTGTCCTCCTCGTCGCCGATCGGCGTCTCGAGGGAGATCGGCTCCTTGGCGATCTTCAGGACCTTGCGGACCTTCTCCAGCGGCATGGCCAGCTTCTCGGCCAGCTCCTCCGGGGTCGGCTCGCGGCCGATCTCGTGCAGCATCTGGCGCGAGGTGCGGACGATCTTGTTGATCGTCTCGATCATGTGCACCGGGATGCGGATCGTGCGCGCCTGGTCGGCGATCGAGCGGGTGATCGCCTGCCGGATCCACCACGTGGCGTAGGTCGAGAACTTGTAGCCGCGCCGGTACTCGAACTTGTCGACCGCCTTCATCAGGCCGATGTTGCCCTCCTGGATCAGGTCCAGGAACTGCAGGCCGCGGTTCGTGTACTTCTTGGCGATCGAGATCACGAGACGCAGGTTCGCCTCGATCATCTCCTTCTTGGCCTGACGGGCCTCGCGCTCGCCCTTCTGGACCATGTTGACGATGCGGCGGTACTCGCCGATCTCCAGGCCGGTCTCGGAGGCGAGGTCGAGGATCTGCGCGCGCAGCTCCGCGACCTGCCTCGAGCCGCGCTCGACCAGGTTCTTCCAGCCCTTGCCGCCGAGCGTGCCGACGCGCTCCATCCAGTTCGGATCGAGCTCGTAGCCCTGGTAGTGGCGCAGGAACTCGTCGCGGGCCACGCCGTGGCTCTCGGCGAAGCGCATGAGCCGGCCCTCGTGGCCGATCAGCTGCTTGTTGATCGAGTAGAGCTGGCCGACCAGGGCCTCGATGCGGTTGTTGTTGAGCGAGAGGGACTTCACGTCGGCGACGACGATGTCCTTCAGCTCGATCTGCTTCTGGTTCTGGGCCGGGGTGTTCTGCTCGCCGGCGGCCTTGCGCTCGGTGCCCTCGATCTGGAACTTGCGCAGCTTGCGGTAGTTGGCCGCGATCGCGTCGAAGGTCTCCAGGACCCGCGGCTTGATCTCCGCCTCCATGGCGGCGAGCGAGACGTTGTTCTCGAGGTCGTCCTCGTCGTCGCCGCCCTCCGGGGAGGCCGCCGGCTCGCCGTCCTCCGAACCCTCCTCGCCCTCGCCCTCGCCGATCTGCGGCCCGTTCTTGCCGTCCGGGCCCGCGTAGGTCGCCTCGAGGTCGATGATGTCGCGCAGGAGGACCTTGCCCTCCACGAGCTCGTCCCGCCAGATGATGATCGCCTGGAAGGTCAGCGGGCTCTCGCAGAGGCCCGCGATCATCGCCTCGCGGCCGGCCTCGATGCGCTTGGCGATCGCGATCTCGCCCTCGCGGGACAGGAGCTCCACCGAGCCCATCTCGCGCAGGTACATGCGCACCGGATCGTCGGTGCGGTCGGTCGGCTCCTTGGTGGTCGTGGTGACCGCGACGGCGCGCGTCGGCGCGACCTCGGCGACCTCGCCGCCCTCGGCCTCCTCGTCCTCGCCCTCGGCGGCCTTCTCGCCGGCGGCCTCGTCGGTCTCCTCGGCCTCGACGACGTTGATGCCCATCTCGGAGAGCTGCGAGAGCACGTCCTCGAGCTGGTCAGGGTCGGACTGGCCCTCGGGCAGAACCTCGTTGACCTCCTCGTAGGTCACGTAGCCGCGCTTCTTGGCGAGCTTGACCATCCGCTTGACCGAAGCATCCGTCAGGTCGAGGAGCGGCCCGTCGGTCTGCTGCTCGGGGGCAGCGTCCGTCTCGTCCCGTTCCGTTGCCTTCGTCGCCATGATCAGCCTATTGTTTCGCACGCGGCGCGTTGCGGAGGCCCCGATGAGGCCGGTCCACGCCGTCGGCGCCGCTGTATGAGGTCGGCGCCGGATCGCTCCGGTCGCCTTGAGTCGTCGGTTTCCGTATGCAAGCCTGAGGCTTGACCGATTGTTAACTATGGCAGGACTGGGCCCCCCGCCACCGCCATGACACAGGCATTACACGGCCGTCGAGTCGCTCGACACCGGCGCATCGGCCTCCGCCTCGGCAGCGATGACGGTTTCCAGCCTCGCCTTCACTTCGCAGAGCCATGCCCACCCGGCATCGGTCGGATCGTCCTCAAACGCCTGCCGTGCTTCGCGAAGTTCGCTATGTAGCGCTCCTGCCTGCCGGTGCAAGATCATCGCTTGTCGGAGCGCGTCTGCGCGGTGTGCGGGATCGGCGTGCGGAGCCAGGGTCGTGCGGTCTCGCGAGCGGGCCAGGGCGAGGATTCTGTCGGCCGCCCCTGTGAGTCCGGCGCGGTTGATGCGGTTCTGCAACACCTCGGGCGCCGTGTGCTCGTCCTCGGCCGCGCAGGCCAGAAGGACCGACAGAAGCGCCCGCGCGTCCGGATCCTCGAAGTCGAGTTCGGCCGCCTCCTCGCCGAACTCCGCGATCATCTCGGGATGGGCCAGCAGGGTGCCGACGATCACCGCCTCGCGCACCGCGGCGGCGCCCGTGAAGCCCGCCACGCAGGCGCCGAACAGCGTGAGGATCAGCACCCAGAGGAGCATCGAGCCCTCGTGGTTCCCCCAGACGCCGGAGATCTTGTAGATCAGCGGCTTCTGCGTGTGCGAGTTCTCGACGACGTTCTGGACCGAGAAGTCCGAGGTGACGTGCGCCCAGGTGNGCAGACCTGCCTGCAGGTGACCGCCAGCCTGCGCATCCCGTCGCGCGGCGACCGCTTCGCCCTCGGCCTCAACGAGGGACCGGCCGCCCCCTGGGGCATCCAGCTCGCGGGCAACTTCTCCAAGGCGCTGGCGCCCGCGCGGGGCCGCGCCGGCGGCGGCGCGGCTGCTGCGGGGCGACAGGCCGCGCAGTCGCTCCTCGATGTCGTCGCGGTAGTAGCGCCGCACGGTCTCGTCGCGAATCGTCGCCACGGTGGTGCGCAAGGTCTGCGTCAGGCCGGCGCGGCGCTCCGGCGTGTCGACCGGCCCCGCCTCGAGGGCGCGCCGCCACAGCAGCTCCGAGAGGGGGAGCGCCGCCGCCAGCACCTGATCGATCGCCGTCGGACCGCCCGAGCGCAGCAGGTCGTCCGGATCCTGGCCCCCCGGCAGCAGCGCGATCCGGAGCGAGCGGCCGGGTTCGAGGAGCGGCAGCGCGACGTCGAGGGCCCGGAAGGCCGCCCGCTGCCCGGCCTTGTCGCCGTCGAAGCAGAGGATCGGCTCGTCGGCGTGGCGCCAGAGCAGGCCGAGCTGATCCTCGGTCAGCGCGGTTCCGAGGGGCGCCACCGTCTCCGCATGGCCCGCGAGCGTCATGGCGATGACGTCGACATAGCCCTCGACCGCGATGATCGAACTGCGCTCGTGGGCGGCCTTGCGCGCGCCCTGCAGGTTGTAGAGCGTGCGGCCCTTGTGGAAGAGCGGAGTCTCAGGCGAGTTCAGGTACTTGGCGCGCACCTCCTTGGCGAGCGCCCGGCCGCCGAAGGCCACGACCCGGCCGCGCGCGTCGGTGATCGGGAACATCACCCGGTCGCGGAAATAATCGTAGGGGACCGAGACGCCCTCCCCGGCCGCGAGCAGGCCGAGTTCGACCATCAGTGCCTTCTCGACGCCCTGCCCGGCGAGATGGTCGCGCAGGGCGTAGCGCTCGTTCGGCGCGTAGCCGAGGCGGAAGGCCCGCTGGGTCTCGTCCCGCAATCCGCGGCGCTCGAGATAGGCGCGGGCCTCGCTGCCCTGACCCGACCGCAGGCGCTCCTCGAACCAGCGCGCGGCCATCTCCATGACCTCGATCGCGCCCGCGCGCTTCTGCTCGCTGGCGCGGTTGTCCTCGGTGGGCGCCGGCAGGCTCACGCCCGCCTCGCCCGCCAGCCGCTCGACCGCCTCGGGGAAGCTGAGGCCTTCCGTCTCCATCAGGAAGGTGAAGATGTCCCCGTGCTTGGAGGACGAGAAGCAGTGGTAGAACTGCTTCTGGTCGTTCACGTAGAAGGACGGCGTCTTCTCGGCGTTGAACGGCGACAGGCCGCGCCACTCGCGGCCGGCCTTCTTCAGCTGCACGCGGCGGCCGACCACCGAGGAGGCCGGCAGCCGGGATCGAATCTCTTCCAGGATGTGGGGCGGATAGCGCACGGGGCCTGGGTGGGTTCTGGGACCGCGTATCCTAGCGCGGTGGAGGGCGCGGAGTCCCGCGCCTCGGACGCGGCGATGTCAGGTGGGGATTGCATGGACAACGCCGCGCGGCATCTCTCGCGCCGGGTCGTCGTTCCGGAGGGGCGCGGCCCCCGGCCGCGCGGATCCTGGGCGCTTCGGGATCCCGGGTTCCGCGCCGCGGCCCCGGGGTGACGGGTCAGATGTCCGCGCGCCCCGTCCGCAAGACGGCCCCTGCGACCGCCCTGCCCGACCGATCGCCGAGCCGACCGCCGGGGATCGACCGGTCGCGCTTCAGCCCTTGGCCGCCAGCGCCGCCTTCACCAGCCCGCTGGCCTTGCCGAAATCCATGCGGCCCGCGAAGGTGCCCTTCAGGGCGCCGATCACCTTGCCCATGTCCTTCGGGCCGGCGGCGCCGGTCTCGAGGATCGCCGCCTCGACGGCCGCCTTCATCTCGGTCTCGTCCATCTGCTTCGGCAGGAAGCTCTCGATGATGGCGATCTCGGCGCGCTCGTTGGCGGCGAGTTCCGGGCGCCCACCCTGCTCGTAGACCGCGGCCGATTCGGTGCGCTGCTTGGTCATCTTCTGGAGCAGCGACAGGATCTCCTCGTCGGAGATCGGCTCCTTACCGTTGCCGCGGGCCTCGATGTCCCGGTCCTTCAGGGCGGCCTGGATCATCCGGACGGTGGCGAGCCTGTCCTTGTCGCCGGCCTTCATGGCCTCCTTCATCTCGGTGGTGAAGCGCGCGCGCAGCATCTGGGTGACCTTCCAACGATCGGAGCGGGGGGCTGGCCTGCGGTTTGCGGGTGTTGAGCCCTGCGGGAGGCGGAGCCACATTGACCCCATCGCGGGCCGCTCGCTAAGAGCGCCGCACACGATCATGCCGCAAGCCGAGAGCGCCGCGACCCGGCGCCCGCCTTCGGCCGGACATAAGCGAGACTCAGCCCATGCTGCAAGACGCCGCCGCGCATGCCCCCGAGCCTCAGGCTCCCGAGCCCTGGGCCGAGCCCGTCGCGACGGCGCTGCTGGTCCTGGCCGACGGCACCATCCTGGAGGGATTCGGCATCGGCCAGACCGGCGTGGCCGACGGTGAGGTCTGCTTCAACACCGCGATGACCGGTTACCAGGAGATCCTGACGGACCCGTCCTACGCCGGTCAGATCGTCACCTTCACCTTCCCGCATATCGGCAATGTCGGCACCAACGACGAGGATCTGGAGAGCCTCGAGGCGGCGCCGGCCTCGGGCGTCCGCGGCACCGTCATCGCCTCGGCGGTGACGAATCCGTCGAACTGGCGGTCCTCGTCGCATCTCGACGGCTGGCTCCGGGCCCGCGGCATCGTCGGCATCACGGGCGTCGACACCCGGGCGCTCACCGCCCGTATCCGCGACCAGGGCATGCCGAACGCGGTGATCGCCAACGATCCCGAGGGCAAGTTCGACCGCGAGGCCCTGAAGGCCCGCGCCGCGGCCCTCGCGCCCATGGAGGGGCTCGACCTCGTGCCGCCGGTGACCAGCCGCGCGCCGTCGGAATGGTCCGAGACCGTCTGGGCGCTCGGCAACGGCTACGGTAAGCGCGCCTCCGGCGAGGGCCTGAAGGTCGTGGCCATTGATTACGGCGTGAAGCGCAACATCCTGCGGCTGCTGGCCCAGGCCGGCTGCGACGTCACCGTGGTGCCGGCGACCACCACGGCGGACGAGATCCTGGCGCTGAAGCCGGACGGCGTGTTCCTGTCGAACGGCCCCGGCGACCCGGCCGCGACCGGCGCCTACGCGGTCCCGGTGATTCGCAAGCTCCTCGACGAGAAGGTGCCGACCTTCGGCATCTGCCTTGGTCACCAGCTGATGGGCCTCGCGCTCGGCGGCCGGACCGTGAAGATGGGCCAGGGCCACCACGGCGCGAACCACCCGGTGAAGGACAAGACCACCGGCAAGGTCGAGATCGTGTCGATGAACCACGGTTTCGCGGTGGATCCGGACAGCCTGCCGGAGACGGCCGTGGAGACGCACGTGTCGCTCTTCGACGGCTCGAATTGCGGCCTGACGCTCACCGACCGCCCGGCCTTCTCGGTGCAGCACCACCCGGAGGCCTCGCCCGGCCCGCGCGACAGCCACTACCTGTTCGAGCGCTTCGTGACGCTGATGCGCTCCGGCGCGCCGGAGACCGCGAAGGGCGCCTGAGGCCCGGTACGGCCATCGACCCGCCGTCATCACCGCGCGGTGACGGCGTGGGACAGATGGGCCGCCGCCGCGACCCCAATCGGGCCGCGGTGGGGCCACAAAATCCGCCAGATCCGACGGCTTAAGAGAGCCCACGACGGCCCGTGAACGGCGGCGCATCCGCGCCCGTCGACGGCGGCCCGTCGCAGGGGATTGCCGGATGACCATCGACGAGGCGCGCGACGATTTCTCCCGCCTGCACCGCAGCTTCACCTTCCATCTCGGCGTCGCCGTGGGCCTGTCCTGGCTGACCGCCCTCTACGCCGCCTTCTACGCCCCCTGGGTGCGCAACATCCGGGCCCTGATCGATCCGACCGGCGGCTTCGACCGTGTCGAGAGCACGGTGTCCTACCTGTTCGCCATGCCGGCGGTCCTCACCCTCGCCTGGGTATCCGTCTATTTCGGCCGCGAGGCGCTGCGCCGCGCGCAGACGCTCTCGAACGTCGCCGTCGAGTTCGCGGCCGCCGCATTGGTGGCCTTCGGGATGTTCTATCTCTCGATCGACCGGGCGGTCGCGGCGCTCCACGCCGGCTTCTGAGGCAGGACGGGGCGGCGCGCGCCGCCCCGACGGCCGACTTACTGGATCTTCTCGAACAGCGGCTCGAACCGCTTGGCGGCCAGCTTGTTCTGCGGCACCGCCCTGGCCGCCTCCAGATTGTCGGGCTTGTCGCCGACCTGGACGAGGCCGACCATCCCCATAATGTAGTGCGGCGAGCACTTGATGCCGTAGAGGCCGGGCTTCTCGAAGGTCACGGTCTCCTCCTTGCCGACCACCGTCTTGAACGGCGCCGCGCCCTCGGGCGCCATGCCCTTGATCAGCTCGGCATTGTGGCCCTTGTCGGTCGGCACGAACCGCACCGTGTCGCCGGGCTGAATTTTCACGAAGGCCGAGTCGAAGACCATCATCCCGCCCGGACCGCTGTTCAAGGTCTTGATGGAGACCTCCGAAGCGTTCGCGCTCGCCATGGAGCCGATCAGAAGCATCGCGAGGAGTGGGGCTGGCCTGGGCATCTTCAGTCTCGAACGATTATGATGTCAATCGACGGGCTAGCCGATCCAACAAGCCTTACGGGTCGGCTCAGACCTCCGGCAAGCAATCGATGAATTCTTGCGGGAATTTATAAATCCTCCAGATCATCGGAGCGGTGCCGCATCCATGCGCCGGGCGCGCGGCCAGATTGCGCAGTTGCCCCGGCCTTCCAATGCGCCCGTCGCCCGTGTAAACGCGGGGCTCAACGACATTCCCGCCACGCGCGTCCGGGAGCAGGGCTTCAGTCAAGCCGTGCCCGATCGGGCGCGCTTGGCCTGAGAAGGCCCACGATGCCCAAACGCACCGACATCTCCTCGATCCTGATCATCGGTGCGGGTCCGATCATCATCGGACAGGCCTGCGAGTTCGATTATTCCGGCACCCAGGCCTGCAAGGCGCTCCGCGAGGAGGGCTACCGCATCGTCCTGGTGAACTCGAACCCCGCGACCATCATGACCGACCCGGACATGGCGGACGCGACCTATGTCGAGCCGATCACCCCGGAGATCGTCGCCAAGATCATCGAGAAGGAGCGCCCCGACGCGATCCTTCCCACGATGGGCGGCCAGACGGCGCTGAACTGCGCCCTGTCGCTGCAGAAGATGGGCGTGCTCGCCAAGTACGGCGTGCAGATGATCGGCGCGACGGCCGAGGCCATCGACAAGGCCGAGGACCGGAGCCTGTTCCGCGACGCCATGACCAAGATCGGGCTGGACACCCCGAAATCGGCGCTCGCCAACGCCTCCGCGGCCAAGAAGGCCGACCGCCAGGCCTACCTGGCCGAGATCGCCAGGATCGAGGCGGCGAACGCCGATCCGGCCGCGCGGCAGGCGGCGCTGGCGGCCTACGAGAAGAGCTGGGCGGCGGGCGAGACCGAGCGGCGCAAGCGCTACGGCGAGCACGCCATCGGGCAGGCTCTGATGGCGCTGGCCGAGGTCGGCCTGCCGGCCATCATCCGGCCGTCCTTCACCATGGGCGGCACCGGCGGCGGCATCGCCTACAACCGCGAGGAGTTCCTCGACATCGTCGAGCGCGGCATCGACGCGTCCCCGACCAACGAGGTGCTCATCGAGGAGAGCGTGCTCGGCTGGAAGGAGTACGAGATGGAGGTCGTCCGTGACCGGAACGACAACTGCATCATCGTCTGCTCCATCGAGAACATCGACCCGATGGGCGTGCACACGGGCGATTCGATCACCGTCGCCCCGGCGCTGACGCTCACCGACAAGGAATACCAGGTGATGCGCGACGCGTCGCTGGCGGTGCTCCGCGAGATCGGCGTCGAGACCGGCGGCTCGAACGTGCAGTTCGCGATCAACCCCGAGAACGGGCGCATGATCGTGATCGAGATGAACCCGCGCGTCTCGCGCTCCTCGGCCCTCGCCTCGAAGGCCACCGGCTTCCCGATCGCCAAGGTCGCGGCCAAGCTCGCGGTCGGCTACACCCTGGACGAGATCGCCAACGACATCACCGGCGGCGCGACCCCGGCCTCGTTCGAGCCGACGATCGACTACGTCGTCACCAAGATCCCGCGCTTCGCCTTCGAGAAGTTCCCCGGCGCCGAGCCGACGCTCACCACCGCGATGAAGTCGGTGGGCGAGGCCATGGCGATCGGCCGCTGCTTCGCCGAATCGCTCCAGAAGGCCCTCCGCTCGCTCGAGACCGGCCTGACCGGCCTCGACGACATCGAGATCGAGGGGCTCGGCAAGGGCGACGACCACAACGCCATCAAGGCGGCGATCGGCACCCCGACGCCGGACCGGCTCCTGAAGGTCGCGCAGGCCCTGCGCCTCGGCGTCAGCCACGAGCAGATCTACGCCTCCTGCAAGATCGACCCGTGGTTCCTCGAGCAGCTCCAGGCGATCATCGATCTCGAGAACCGCGTGAAGGCGCACGGCCTGCCGAAGACGGCCGGCGCCTTCCGCCAGCTCAAGGCCGCCGGCTTCTCGGACGCCCGCCTCGCGGTGCTGGCCAGGACCGACGAGGGCGCCGTCAGCGCGGCCCGGCGCGCCCTGGCGGTGCGCCCGGTCTACAAGCGGATCGACACCTGCGCGGCGGAGTTCAAGTCGCCCACCGCCTACATGTACTCGACCTACGTGGCGCCCTTCGCGGGCACCGTCGTCGACGAGGCGCAGCCCTCGGACCGCAAGAAGGTGGTGATTCTCGGCGGCGGCCCGAACCGGATCGGCCAGGGCATCGAGTTCGACTACTGCTGCTGCCACGCTTGCTTCGCGCTGTCGGACGCCGGCTACGAGACCATCATGGTCAACTGCAACCCGGAGACGGTCTCGACCGACTACGACACGTCCGACCGGCTGTACTTCGAGCCGCTGACCGCCGAGGATGTGCTGGAGATCATCGAGACCGAGCGGCAGGCCGGCACCCTGCACGGGGTGATCGTGCAGTTCGGCGGCCAGACCCCGCTGAAGCTGGCTCGGGCGCTCGAGGCCGCCGGCGTGCCGATCCTCGGCACCTCGCCCGACGCCATCGACCTCGCCGAGGACCGCGACCAGTTCAAGCGGCTCCTCGACAAGCTCGCCATGAAGCAGCCGAAGAACGGCATCGCCTACTCGGTGGAGCAGAGCCGCCTGGTCGCGGCCGATCTCGGCCTGCCCTTCGTGGTGCGCCCGAGCTACGTGCTCGGCGGCCGCGCCATGGCGATCATCCGCGACGAGACGCAGTTCGCCGACTACCTCCTCGACACGCTGCCGAGCCTGATCCCCTCCGAGGTGAAGGCCCGCTACCCGAACGACAAGACCGGCCAGATCAACACGGTCCTGGGCAAGAACCCGCTCCTGTTCGACCGCTACCTGTCGGACGCGGTCGAGGTGGACGTCGACGCGGTCTGCGACGGCAAGGACGTGTTCATCGCCGGCATCATGGAGCACATCGAGGAGGCCGGCATCCACTCCGGCGACTCGGCCTGCTCGCTGCCGCCGCGCTCGCTCTCGCCCGAGACCATGGACGAGCTGGAGCGGCAGACGAAAGCGATGGCGCTGGCGCTGAACGTGGTCGGCCTGATGAACGTCCAGTACGCTATCAAGGACGGCGTCATCTACGTGCTGGAGGTGAACCCCCGCGCCTCGCGCACGGTGCCGTTCGTGGCCAAGGTGATCGGCGAGCCGATCGCCAAGATCGCCGCCCGGATCATGGCGGGCGAGCCGCTGGCGACCTTCGGCTTGAAGCCCAAGGCCCTGCCGCACATCGCCGTGAAGGAGGCCGTCTTCCCCTTCGCGCGCTTCCCCGGCGTCGACGTGCTGCTCGGGCCGGAGATGCGCTCCACCGGCGAGGTGATCGGGCTCGACGCGAGCTTCGGCGTCGCCTTCGCCAAGAGCCAGCTCGGCTCCGGCACGCAGGTGCCGAAGGCCGGCGCCGTGTTCGTCTCGGTGCGGGATGCCGACAAGGCCCGAATCCTGCCGACCATGAAGCTCCTGTCCGATCTCGGCTTCACCATCCTGGCGACCGGCGGCACGCAGCGCTACCTGGTCGAGAACGGCGTCCCGGCCGAGCGGATCAACAAGGTTCTCGAGGGCCGGCCGCACGTGGTCGACGCGATCAAGAACGGCGGGATCCACCTCGTCCTGAACACGACCGAGGGGGCCGGCGCCCTGTCGGACTCGCGCTCGCTCCGGCGCGCGGCCCTCTTGCATAAGGTGCCGTATTACACCACTCTAGCCGGCGCGATGGCCGCGGCCGAGGGGATCAAGGCCTATCTAGAGGGCGATCTCAAGGTCCGCGCCTTGCAGGAATACTTCGCGGCCTGAACCTCAGGGTTCCGCTGACTTCATTTCATGGCCCGGAGAGAGTGCTGCACTCTCGGCCGGGCCTCTTCATTGTGGCGCGAGACGATGGCGATAGACAAAGTTCCGATCACGGTGCGCGGCTTCGCAGCCCTCGAGGAGGAGCTGAAGCACCGTCAACAGGTGGAGCGCCAGCGCATCATCCAGGCGATCGCCGAGGCCCGCGCGCTCGGCGACCTGTCGGAGAACGCCGAGTACCACGCCGCCAAGGAGGCGCAGTCCCACAACGAGGGCCGCGTCATGGAGCTGGAGAGCATGATCGCGCGCGCCGAGATCATCGACGTGACGAAGCTCTCGGGCAACAAGATCAAGTTCGGCGCCACCGTGAAACTCGTCGACGAGGACACGGAGGAGGAGAAGACCTACCAGATCGTGGGCGAGCCGGAGGCGGACGTGCGCTCCGGCCGCGTCTCCATCACCTCGCCGATCGCCCGCGCGCTGATCGGCAAGGGTGTCGGCGACACGGTCGAGGTCACCACGCCGGGCGGCGGCAAATCCTACGAGGTCGTCGCCGTCCAGTACGGCGGCTGAGGGATGCGTTCGCGTTCCTGGGGCCGGCTCGCCGGCCTGCTGCTCGGTGCCGTCGCGGGATCCGCGGCGGCGAGCGATTTTCCCCCGACCCCGGTCTTCTCCGACGTCCGGGTCGACGTGCGGCCGCTCCTCGACAAGGGCGCCGGTCCCCAGGCCGAGGCGCTGGCCGGCGACCTGACCGACGCCCTGCGGAAGAACTTCGCCGGCCGGATCGGCGGCCGCGGACCGCGCCTCGTGGTGGTGGTGACGAGCCTGTCGCTGCGGCCCTATGTCGGCAGCGGCGGCCTGCGCGGCTTCGGCGGCAACTTCCAGACCGACTACATGGAGGGCGAGGCACTGCTCGTGGGGCCCAAGGGGCAGGTGCTCGGGCGCTACCCGCAGATGACCGCGACGCCGTCGAGCTACGGCGGCGCGTGGTACGATCCGCAATTCGAGCAACGCCGCCTCGCCGCCATCGCCGACATCTACGCCCAGTGGCTCGCCCGCGACCTGCCGCGGGACTAGAAGACGGCCGCCGGCCCGGCCGGCGGCGTGGGGCGTAACCGGTGAGGAGCATGGCAAGCATCGACGTGTCGGAGGCGCAGACCGCGCCGGTCAGCAATCCGGACCCGCGGCGTGAGCGCCTGCCCGAACTCGCCCGCGCCCGCGCCTGGATCGTCACGGACGGCAAGGCCGGCGACGAGAACCAGTGCGTCGGAATCGCCGAGACCCTGGGCCTCGGTTTCGAGATCCGGCAGGTTCCGGCCTCCGGACCGTTCGGCTGGATGGCGCCCTGGGGACCGATCGATCCGCGCGAGGGGCCGCGCCGCCGCGCCGGGGCCCTGTCGGGCCCCTACCCAGACATCCTGATCGCCTCCGGGCGCCGGTCCGTTCCGTACCTGCGGGCGGTGCGGCGCGCCACCGGCGGCCGCACCTTCACCGCCTTCCTGAAGGATCCGCGGACCGGCGCGGACAGCGCCGACTTCATCTGGGTGCCGGATTACGACGACCTGCGCGGCCCCAACGTCTTCACGACCCTCACGGCGCCGCACCTCGTCACCGCGGCGCGTCTGGCCGCGGCGCGGGCCCGGCCGGATCCCCGGCTCGCGCGCCTCGACGGCCCGCGTGTGGCGGTGCTGGTCGGCGGTGACAGCCGGCATCTGAGCTACCGCAAGACCGACATGATCCGCCTCGTGGAGGATCTGCGCGGACTGGCCGAGCAGGGCTGCCGGCTCATGGTGACGATCTCCCGCCGGACGCCGAACCCGCTCCGCGACGCCGTGAGGGCGCTCGCCGCCGAGACCGGCGGGTTCCTCTGGGACGGCACCGGCGACAATCCCTACGTGGCCATGCTGGCGCTCGCCGAGGCGATCGTCGTGACCTCCGACTCGGCCAACATGGTCAGCGAGGCGGTGGCCACCGGCGCGCCAGTCCTGCTGTTCGACCTGCCGCGTACCTATATCCGGCATCGTCGCATGTTCGCCGGGTTGGCGATCGCCGGAGCGCTGCGGCCGTTCACCGGTCAGTTGGCAGATCTGACGTACAAGCCGATCGACGCGACGCCGGTGATCGCCCGGGCGCTCGCCGACGCCTATGCCGCGCGCCGCGCGGCCGGACCGGCCTGAGGAGACCGAGACAGATGGCCCATACCCACGCCAAGCTCGTGATCATCGGCTCGGGGCCCGCCGGCTACACGGCGGCGATCTACGCGGCCCGCGCCATGGTCGAGCCGCTGCTGATCTCCGGCTTCCAGCCGGGCGGCCAGCTCATGATCACCACGGATGTCGAGAACTACCCGGGCTTCGCCGAGGCGATCCAGGGGCCGTGGCTGATGGAGCAGATGCGTCTCCAGGCCGAGCATGTCGGCACCCGGATCGTCTCGGAATACATCACCAAGGTCGACCTCAAGCAGCGCCCGTTCCGCCTCGAGGCCGATTCCGGCGAGACCTATACCTGCGACGCGCTGATCATCGCCACCGGAGCCCAGGCCAAGTGGCTCGGTATTCCTTCCGAGGCGGCCTTCCAGGGCGGCGGCGTCTCGGCCTGCGCGACCTGCGACGGGTTCTTCTTCCGCGGCAAGGAGGTCGTGGTGGTCGGCGGCGGCAACACCGCGGTCGAGGAGGCCCTGTATCTCGCCAACATCGCCAGCAAGGTGACGGTGGTCCATCGCCGCGACAGCTTCCGCGCCGAGCGGATCCTGCAGGAGCGCCTGTTCAAGCACCCGAACGTCGAGGTGCTCTGGCACCGCGAGATCGCCGAGATCTGCGGCGTCCAGAAGCCGGCGCCGAACGTGACCCATGTCCGGCTGAAGGATCCGCGCTCGGGCGAGATCAGCGAGGTCAAGGCCGACGGCGTGTTCGTGGCGATCGGCCACCAGCCGGCCACCGCGATCTTCGAGGGCCAGCTGCCCATGCGCCACGGCGGCTACCTCACCGTGAAGCCCGGCACCACCGAGACCGAGATCCCCGGCGTGTTCGCCGCGGGCGACGTGACGGACGACGTCTACCGTCAGGCGATCACCGCCGCCGGCATGGGCTGCATGGCCGCGCTGGAGGCGGAGAAATTCCTCGCCAACCTGGAGATCGGCGAGAGCCCGGTCCAGGCCGCGGCGGCGGAGTGACGCCCGCTCCCGTCTCCGCGCCCTCCGCGCGGAGCCGCGGCACCCGGCATTTCAACAAGTTCGCGCGGCTTGCGCTTGCGCAGGACCATGCACTCTGTGCATAGGAGTGCTGACTGCGCCGGGATGCACCGATTGCATGCCCGCGCGGTGCCGAGGGCGGCCATCCGCGCACGGTACCGCGCAGTTCGCCCGGTGATCTGCCCGCCGCCTCGCGCCCACTCTCGATCGCGGGTGCGACCCGCGGGCGCGCGCTGGTAGGGGTTGTCGCCTTGGACTGGGACAAGATCCGGATCTTCCTCAACGTCGCGGAGGCGGGGAGCTTCACCAAGGCGGGCGACGATATCGGGCTCAGCCAATCGGCGGTCAGCCGCCAGATCAGCGCCCTGGAGCGCGAGCTGAAGGCGCCGCTCTTCCACCGCCATGCCCGCGGCCTACTGCTGACCGAGCAGGGCGATCTGCTGTTCCGCGCCGCGCGGGACATGAAGCTGCGCCTGGAGAATACCCGGGCACGCCTCGTGGAAACCTCCGAGCGGCCGACCGGCGATCTCAAGGTCACCACCACGGTCGGCCTGGGCACCTCATGGTTGTCGCAGCGGGTGGGCGAGTTCCTCGACCTCTACCCGGACGTGCGCATCGAGCTGATCCTCACCAACGAGGAACTCGATCTCGCCATGCGCGAGGCCGACGTGGCGATCCGCATGCGCCGCCCCGCGCAGCCCGACCTGATCCAGCGGCGTCTGTTCACCGTGCACTACCACGCCTTCGCGAGCCCGGATTACGTCAAGCGCTTCGGCGAGCCCAAGACCATCGAGGAGCTCGACGATCACCGCCTCGTCTCCTTCGGCGGCAACGAGCCCTCGTACCTGCTGGCGGCCCACTGGCTCGCCGATGCCGGCCGCGAGGGGCGCGACCGGCGCCAAGTCCACCTGACGGTGAACAATATCGGCGCCCTGCAGCGCGCGATGGAGGCCGGAGCCGGCATCGGGATCCTGCCAGACTACGCGGTGGACGGCGGCCAGCAGCTCGTGCAGGTGCTGCGCGAGACCGAGATGCCGAGCCTGGAGAGCTACCTCGTCTACGCCGAGGAGATGCGCTCGGTGGCGCGCGTGCAGGCGTTCCGCGACTTCCTCGTCTCGAAGGCGCAGCGCTGGACCTACTGAGCATCCGATGGTTGACTCCGGATTATCACGGAGACGATTCGATGCGCGCCGCTCTCTACGCCCTGATCCTCGTCGCGGGATCGACCGGTGCGATGGCGGATGACTGCGCGGAAGCTTGGTACCAGCGCAACCTGATCTACAAGCAGGCCGGCTACTGCTTCACCACGCCTCGCGCGATCCGGACCTTCGGCAACGCGGATTGCCGGTACGACGCCATGGACCGCGTGCCGCTCTCGCGGCAGGAGCAGGCGGCCGTTGCGGATCTGCAGGCCTTCGAGCGGGCCCATGCCTGCCCGCGCTGAGGGGCGGGCTGACGGCGCGGATGGTGATGCGACGTAGGCGCCGTTTCGTCTGGACCGGAGCCGCGCCAGCGCGGCTCCGGCGGGTCCGCGCTCACACGAACAGGCGCTCGCCCTCGAGGCCCTTGTAGAGGCCGGCGACCTGCTCGCCGTAGCCATTGTAGATCAGCGTCGGCACCCGCTGATCGGTGCCGAGGACGCGCTCGGTCGCCTGGCTCCAGCGCGGGTGCGGCACGGCCGGGTTCACGTTGGCCCAGAAGCCGTACTCCGAGGCCTGCAGGCCCTCCCAGAAGGTCTTCGGACGGTCGGCGGTGAAGGAGATTTTCACGAGCGACTTGGCCGACTTGAACCCGTACTTCCACGGCACCGCGACGCGGATCGGCGCGCCGAACTGGTTGGGCAGCGGCTTGCCGTAGATCCCCGTGACCATGAAGGCGAGGTCGTTGCCGGCCTCCGCGAGGGTCAGGCCCTCCGTGTAGGGCCAGGGATAGAAGAAGGCCCGCTGGCCGGGCGCCATCGCCTTGTCCATGAAGGTCTCGAAGCGGATGTACTTCGCGCCGGAGGTGGGCTTGGCGAGCGCCACGAGCTTCGCCAGCGGGAAGCCGGTCCACGGCACCGCCATCGACCACGCCTCGACGCAGCGGTGGCGGTAGAGCCGCTCCTCCAGGCCGACCTTCCGGATCAGGTCGTCGACGCCGATCTCGAACGGCTTCTCCACGAGGCCGTCGATCTTCAGGGTCCAGGGCTGCGTCTTGAGGGCGTTGGCGGCCGGCAGCACCGTCTTCGACGTGCCGAACTCGTAGAAATTGTTGTAGTCGGCGCTGAAGCGCTCCGGCGTGAGGGGGCGGTCGAGGGTGTAGGCAGGATTTTGCGGTGCCGGGTACAGCGGCTGGTCGCCCGCGGCAGCGAGGGCCGCGCGGCCGCCCAGGAACGAGCCGGCCGCGAGCCCGGCCGCGCCGCCGATCAGGGCCCGCCGATTCAGGAAGACGGCCTCCGGCGTCGCCAGATGCTCCGGAATCTCCCAACCGCGCCCGCGCTTGATCAACATGGCCGTCTCCTCGGATCTCCTGCGCGCACAACCCACAGATCGGCCGCGGCCGACAGGGGCGCAAGCGCCGCAGCCTCACCTTTCGGCGAACGGCGCGCAGGGGTTACGCCCTCCGCGAGCGGCACCGGGACGCAGGCCGTCCTCCCCCGCGCGGGCGACGCTCAGGCCGGCGGCGTCTCGTCGCGCAGCATCCGCCGCAGCACCTTGCCGACATTGGTCTTCGGCAGGGTCTCGTGGAGCACCACGCGGCGGGGCACCTTGTAGCCGGTGAGCTGGGTGCGGGCGTGCGCCCGCAGGATATCGGTGGAGACCGACGGATCCTTCAGGACCACGTGGGCCACCACCATCTCGCCGGTCTCCTCGCTCGGCGCGCCGACCACCGCGCATTCGAGCACGGCCGGGTGGGCCGCCAGCACGTCCTCGACCTCGTTCGGGTACACGTTGAAGCCGGAGACGAGGATCATGTCCTTCATCCGGTCGACGATCCGGACTTGGCCGTCCGCCTGCAGGATGGCGACGTCGCCCGTCCGGAAGAAGCCGTCCGCGGTCATCGCCCGCGCGGTCTCCTCCGGCCGGTTCCAGTAGCCGCGCATCACCTGGGGCCCGCGCACGCAGATCTCGCCCGGCTGCCCGTTCGGGAGGGGCTGGCCGGAGATGTCGCGGATCGAGACCTCCGTGGAGGGCAGCGGGTAGCCGATCGTCCCGGAGAAATCGCGCATCCCCCGCGGGTTGACGCACACGACCGGCGAGGTCTCGGACAGGCCGTAGCCCTCGATGATCGTGTTGCCGGTCAGGGCCTTCCAGCGCTCGGCCACCGCCCGCTGGACGGCCGTGCCGCCGCCGACCACGAAGTCGAGATTGGAGAAATCCACCGTGCCGATCTTCGGATGGTTGATCAGCACGTTGAACAGGGTGTTCACCCCCATCAGGTGGGTGAAGCGCGTCCGGCTGAGCGTCTTGACCATTCCGTCGCAGTCGCGCGGGTTCGGGATCAGCAGGCAGGCGCCGCCGCTGCGCATGAACTGGAAGAAGCAGGCGGTCAGCGCGAAGATGTGGTAGAGCGGCAGGGCCGTGACCACGCAGCGCGCGACGCTCGGGTCCTTCGAGTTGAACCAGAGCTGCGACTGCTCGACATTCGCCATGATGTTGCGGTGACTCAGCATGGCCGCCTTGGCGATGCCCGTGGTGCCCCCGGTATATTGCAGGAAGGCGAGATCCTCCGGTTCGACCGCCACGGAGGCGCGCGGCATCGATCGGCCCTGACGGAGCACGGTGCCGAACGGGATCGCGAGGCTCTCCGGCAGGCGGAACGGCGGCACCGCCTTGCGGACGTGCCGGCTCGCGAGGTTGATCACCTGGCCCTTGAGCCCGAGCCCGTCGCCCGGACCCACGAGGACGACCCGCTCCAGGGCCACGTCGGGCAGGGAAGCCGCGATCGTGGCGCCGAAATTCTCCAGGACGATCAGGATCCGCGCGCCGGAATCGTTGATCTGCTGCGCGCATTCCCGGGGGGTGTAGAGCGGGTTGGTGTTGACCACCGTCCCGCCCGCCAGGAGGACGCCGAAGATCGCCACCGCGTAGGCGGGGACGTTCGGCAGCATGATGGCGACGCGGTCGCCCTTCGCCAGGCCCTGCCCGCGCAGCCACGCCGCGAGATCGCGCGCCTGCTGGCCGAGCGTCGCGTAGGTCATGGCGGAGCCGAAGCACAGCGTCGCCGGCCGGTCGGCGAAGGCCGCCACGCTGGTCTCGAACAGGTCGACCAGGGTCCCGAGGCCCGCGACGTCGATCTCCGCCGGCACGCCGGGCGGGTAGGAGGCCAGCCAGGGCCGGTCGGAGGACCCGCCGCCCGGCGCGGCCGGCATCGCTCCGGCCGTGGCGGCTCGAGCGCCGTGCTCCATCACGTTCGCCTCATGCATCGCGATGCCTCCCGCGGGCCCGACTCTCGAGGCCGAGTCCCGCAACGCCTGTCACGCGACTCTGCGGGAACGGAAGCCCGCCCGCAAGGCAGGGGGATCAGACGGTCCGACGATGCCGCCGCAATGTCGCCAGCGCCGTGTGCGGCAGCGCCGCGGCGATCAGCAGGCAGGCGGCGAGGGCGGCCTCCTCCGGCTGCATCGCGCGCAGCGGCCAGGGGCCGACGCCGAGGTCGCCACCGAGGCCGATCAGGACCGCGCCGAACCACAGGGCGATGAAGGCGAGCGACCCGGATCCGACCCGGCGCAGGCGCGGCCGCAGCGGCCGGTTGGCCGCCACCGCGAAGAGGCCGAGGACGCCGCCGAACATCAGCGCGCCCACCGCGGCGCCGAGCCCGTAGGCCAGCCACAGGGGCTGATGGGTGAGGAAGGCCATGCTGCCCGTGGCGAAGGCCCCGCGCATGATCAGCCCGCCGAAGGTCGGGTAGAGCCCGGCAGCGAGGAGCGCCGCCGCCCCCGCGAGGCCGAACAGGATCCGGCGCGGCGCCGAGGCCGGGCCCGGCGCCGTCGCGACCCGCGCGAGATGACCCAGCCCGTAGACCAGCGCGAAGGCGAAGAGAGGGTAGCGGCCGATGTAGTAGCCGAAGATCCAGGGCTCGAGGGCTTCCGGCACGGCGTCGCGCTGGCTCAGACCGGTCGCCGCCACGAGGGCCAGGGCGGCCAGCATGGCGAGGACCGGCCCCGACGCCGCCAGGAGGCCGCCGGCGCGGCCTCCGGACGTCCCGGCGCCCGGACCGGACCGGTCGCGCGCGGCGTTGGTGGGTGCGGCCATGCTCGACGTGCCCGGACCGGCGCGGCGTCAGGAGCGCCGCGACGGGCCTAACGGCCCTCGTAATGGTCGCGGATCAGGCGGTCGAGGAGGCGCACGCCCCAGCCCGCACCCCAGCTGCGGTTGATCTCGCTGGCGTTCGAGGACATCGCCACGCCGGCAATGTCGAGATGCGCCCACGGCACGTCCTCGACGTAGCGCTTGATGAACGAGGCCGCGGTGGCGGCGCCGCCGTGGCGGCCGCCGGTGTTCTTCATGTCGGCGAACTTGGAGTCGATCGCCTTGTCGTAGGCGGGGATCAGCGGCATCCGCCACACCTTCTCGCCGGTCGCCTCGCCGGCGGCGTGGATGTTGCCCGCCAGCGTGTCGTCGTTCGAGAACATGCCGGCGATGTCCTGGCCCAGCGCCACGATGATCGCGCCGGTCAGCGTCGCGAGGTCGACGATCGCCTTTGGCTTGGTGCTGCGGATGACGTGGGTGATCACGTCCGCGAGCACCAGCCGGCCCTCGGCGTCGGTGTTGATCACCTCGATGGTCTGGCCGGACATGGAGGTCAGGATGTCGGAGGGGCGGTAGGAGCCGCCGTCCGGCATGTTCTCCACGATGCCGATGGCGCCGACCACGTTGCAGCGCGCCTTGCGGGCCGCCAGCGCGTGGAGCGCGCCGACCACGGCGGCGGCGCCGCCCATGTCGCCCTTCATATCCTCCATGCCGCCGCCGGGCTTGATCGAGACGCCGCCGGAATCGAACACCACGCCCTTGCCGATGAGCGCCACCGGCGCCTCGGCCGCGGGGCCGCCGTTCCAGCGCATGATCACGATCCGCGGCTCGCGGGCCGAACCCTGCGCGACGGCGAGCAGCGCGCCCATGCCGAGCTCCCGCATCCGGGCGGGTTCCAGCACCTCGATCTCCACGCCGAGCTTGGCGAGCTCCGAGGCGCGGCGGGCGAACTCCGCCGGGAAGAGCACGTTCGGCGGCTCGTTCACGAGGTCGCGGGCCAGGATCACGCCGTCGGACAGGCTCCGGGCGCCCTCGCCCTCGCGGGCGGCCGCGGAGTGATCGGCGAGCAGCAGGGTCAGCGCGGTGCCGGACTTGTCGTCGGCGTCGGGCTTCTTCTTGGTCTTGTACCGGTCGAACGCGTAGGTGCGCAGGCGCGCGCCGAGGGCGAACTCGCCGGCCTGCGCCGCCGTGACCGTCGCGCCGGGCCAGTCGAGCACGACCCGGGCGGTCCGGCCCGCCACCTTGCTGGCGGTGAAGCCGCCGAGCGCCGGCCAGTCGGTCTTGGCGCGGTCCTTGTCGGAGCCGAGGCCCACGACCACGAGGCGGTCGGCGCCGACGCCCGCGGGCGCCGGCAGGGTCAGGGCGCTGAGCGAGCGGCCCTTGAACTTCTCGGAGGCCGCCGCGCGGGCGACGAGATCCGCCCCGGATGTGCCGAGCGCCTCCCGGGCCGCCGACCCGAGCGACAGGTCGTCGCCGACGAAGACCACGAGATCGCCGGATCCGCCGGGGCCCTGGCCGCTCTGCTCCAGGGGACCGAAACCGATCTCGATACCGTCCGCCATACCCGTCGCCCTGCCCGTTATCCCGGAGCCGTACTACGCACCCGCGCGCCGAGGCGCGGGCCGTCCGCCCTGTGTAGCCGCTGAGACGGAGAACGCAACGCGGCGCGACAGCCCTGGAATCGCCCCTTTTGTCGGGTCCCTGCCGCTCCGAGGGCGCGAGAGGACGAGCGGGACTGCCGGGCCGATGAGGCAGATCGAGCGCTACATCTTTCGGATCGCCCTGGGCGCCACCCTCGCCTGCCTGATCGGGCTCACGGGCACCATCTGGCTGACGCAGGCCCTGCGCGAGCTCGATCTCGTGACCGCCAAGGGTCAGACGCTGCTGGTCTTCCTGTTCGTCACGGGCCTGTCGCTGCCGACCCTGGTCGTGGTCATCGCCCCCGTCGCCCTGTTCATCGGCACGATCTACGCCCTCAACAAGTTGAACGGCGACTCGGAGCTGATCGTCATGTCGGCGGCCGGGATGCCGCCGCGCGCGCTCCTGCGGCCCTTCCTCACCCTGGCGCTGTTCGTCAGCTTCCTGGTGGGTTTCCTGGTCGTGGTGGTGATGCCCGCGAGCTTCCAGGAGCTGCGCGACGTCATCACCCGGGTCCGGGGCGACTTCATCGCGAACGTCGTCAAGGAAGGGCAGTTCACCCAGCTCGACAACGGCATCACCTTCCATTTCCGCGAGCGGGGACCGGGAGGCACCCTCAAGGGGCTGTTCATCCAGGACCGGCGCGAGGCCGGGAAGACCAAGGTCTACCTCGCCGAGCGCGGCAACGCGGTCGACGTCGACGGCCAGAGTTACCTGATCCTGGAGAACGGCAGCGTCCACCAGCAGCAGAAGGACTCGCGCGATTCCTCGATCCTGACCTTCGAGCGCTACACGATCGACCTCGCGGCCTTCGCGCCCCCGGATTCCGACACGATCTACAAGCCGCGCGAGCGCTCGACGGCGCAGCTCCTGTTCCCCGACACGACCGAGGGCTACTACAAGCTCCAGAAGGGCCGGTTCCGGGCCGAGCTGCACGACCGGCTCTCCGCCTGCCTCTACCCGCTGGCCCTGGTCTTCATCGCCTTCGCGGCCCTCGGCGATCCCCGCACGACCCGGCAGGGGCGCGGCGTCGCGGTCGCCGGCGCGATCGTCGCCGTCGTGGCCCTGCGCATCGGCGGCTTCGCGGCGGTCAGCGCCGCCGCGCGCAGCCCCGCTGCGGTCCTGGCTGTCTACGGCGTGCCGCTGCTCGCGATCCTCCTGTCGAGCCTGCTGATCTTCTACGGGCCGCGGGTGCGCGCGTTGAACGCCGCCCTGGCCCGCTCCGTCCGCGGCCGGTTCCGCGGCCCGCGCCTCGCGCCGGCGGCCTGACGCCGATGATGCTGATTGGCCCCACCCTCGGGCGGTACTTCGCCGCCCGTTTCCTCCGCACGGTGCTCGGCGTGTTCGTGACCGTGTTCGCGCTGGTCTACACCCTCGACTTCGTCGAGCTGCTCCGCCGCGCCGGCGAGGCCCAGGGGGCCTCCGCGGGGCTGATGGCGCAGCTCTCGCTCTACCGCACCCCCGCGGTGGCGGAGGGCGTCCTCCCCTTCGCGGTCCTGTTCGGCTCCATGGCGGCCCTGCTCCAGCTCTCGCGCAAGCTGGAGCTGGTCGTCGCCCGCGCGGCCGGGATCTCGGCTTGGCAGTTCCTGCAGCCCGGCTTCTTCGTGGCCCTCGCTCTCGGCGCGGTCGCGGTCGGCGTCTACAATCCGGTCTCGGCGCTGCTGAAGCAGCGCTCCACCGAGATCGAGGCGAAGATCTTCGCCAAAGCCACCAGGGCGAGCTCGGGCAAGGACCTCTGGATCCGCCAGAAGGGCCTCGACGGCGAGGCGATCCTCCGCGCCGAGACCGCCATCGAGGGCACGACCACGCTGGCGGGCGTGTCGGTCTTCACCTTCGACGGTGCCGGCAAGTTCGCCGAGCAGCTCGTCGCGGCCCGCGCCACGCTCCACGACGGCTACTGGGAACTCTCCGATGTGCGCGTTCTCACACCGGACGCACCGCCCGAGTCGTTCGACACCTACCTGATCGCGTCGAACCTCGACCCCGCGCAGGTGCGCCAGGGGTTCACCCCCCCGGAATCTGTGCCTTTCTGGCAACTTCCCACAACCATCGCGCGGACCGAGCGGGCCGGTTTGGACGCCACCCGCTACCGTCTCCAGTACGATGTCCTGTGGGCGCGTCCGGTGCTGTTCGTGGCCATGGTCCTCGTCGCCGCAACCGTTTCCTTACGGTTCTTCCGCTTTGGTGGTGTCGGCAAACTCGTCCTCGGTGGCGTCGCGGCCGGCTTCGCCCTCTACGTGGTCCGACAGGTCATGGAGGGGCTCGGAGCGTCCGGACTCGTCGCCGCACCGGTGGCGGCCTGGTTCCCGGCCGTGGTAGGCAGTCTTCTCGGTACGCTCACGCTTCTGTACCAGGAAGACGGCTGACATCCGCGATCCTTCGCGGGACGGGAGACGGGTGTTGAGGTTGGTGGCGGCAGACGTCACAGGGGTTGGGACGCGCGTTGCGTAAGGTCACCGACATCCTGCGGAAGGCTGGTTTCCGGACCGTGCTGGCGCTCGCCGCGCCGCTGGCCGGCGGCCTGTCCGCCCATGCCCAGGGCCTGCCCGCCGTGACGGCCGGCAAGCCCGGCGACAAGCTCCTCGTCGAGGCCGACGAGCTGATCTACGACAACGACCACGGCACCGTGACGGCGCGGGGCAATGCCGAGCTGCATTACGGCCCGCGGACCCTGCAGGCCGACCGGGTGCGCTACGACCGGAATTCCGGCCGGGTCTTCGCCGAGGGCAATGTCCGCCTCACCGAGGCCGATGGCGGCGTCGTGACCGGCGCGCGCATGGAGCTCACCGACGACTTCAAGACCGGCTTCGTCGACGCCTTCCGCGGCCAGCAGACGGTGCAGCGGAAGTTCGAGACCGTGCGCACCCGGTTCTCCGCGCCGCGGGCCGAGCGCCTGAACGGCGAGCAGACCAGCTTCGAGTCCGGCAGCTACACGGCCTGCGAGCCGTGCAAGGACAACCCTGAGACGCCGCCGCTGTGGCAGATCAAGGCGAAGAAGATCATCCACGACAACGAGACCCACACGGTCTACTTCGACGAGTCGACGCTCGAGATCGCCGGGATCCCGGTGGCCTACCTGCCGTATTTCGAGGCGCCGGACCCGACGGTGAAGCGCAAGACCGGCTTCCTGACGCCGCGCTTCGTCACGACGACCGCGCTCGGCAACGGCGTGTCGCTCCCGTACTTCATCAACCTCGCGCCGAATTACGACCTGACGCTGACGCCGACCCTGCTCAGCCGGCAGGGCCTACTTGCGCAGGGCGAGTTCCGCCAGCGGATCGACAACGGCTTCTACAACATCCGCCTGTCGGGCATCTCGCAGACGACGCCCTCGGCCTTCCTCCCGAGCCCGCTGGGCGCCGGCGAGCGCGACTTCCGCGGCTCGGTCGAATCGCAGGGCCGGTTCTACATCAACCCGCGCTGGCGCACGGGCTGGGACCTCGTCGGCGTCACCGACAAGTGGTTCCTCGACAATTACCGGATCCGCAACCAGAACATCACCACGGACTATTTCCGTGAGGCGACCTCGACCGCATTCCTGATCGGCCAGGGCGACCGGTCGTGGTTCGAGGCGCGGGGCTACTACTTCAAGGGCCTGTCGAGCTTCGACTGGCAGAAGCAGCAGCCGATCGTCGCGCCGGTGATCGACTACGACAAGCGGATCAACGGCCCGTCGGAGATCGGCGGCGAGGTGCGCTTCCAGGCGAACATCACCAGCCTGACCCGCGAGACCACCCAGTACCAGGGCCTGCCGCGGACCTCGAGCTACCTGTTCTCGCCGAGCGTCAACGGCGTGAGCTTCCCGCTCTACCAGACCTGCACGGTCTTCCAGCGCGGCCTGTGCGCCATCGACGGGCTCGCCGGGACCAACACCCGCGCCTCCGCGGAGCTGTCCTGGCGCCGCAGCTTCATCGACGATTGGGGCCAGAAGTTCACGCCGTTCGCGTATCTCCGCACCGACGCGTTCTTCACAAATCCGAGCTTCTCCGGCTACCAGAACGACCTCGCGCCGCAGGTGGCGAAGATCGACGACGGCTTCGCCGGCCGGGTCATGCCGGCGGTCGGCCTCGACTACCGCTACCCGTTCGTCGCCAATTTCGGCGCGCTCGGCGTCCACACCCTGGAGCCGATCGGCCAGATCATCGCGCGCCCCTCCGAGACCCGGATCGGCCGCCTGCCCAACGAGGACGCGCAGAGCCTCGTCTTCGACGACACCTCGCTGTTCGAGTGGGACAAGTTCTCGGGCTACGACCGGGTCGAGGGCGGCGTGCGCACCAACCTCGGCGGCCAGTACTCCGTCGTGACGCCGTCCGGCTGGTACGCCAATATCCTGTTCGGCGAGTCGATCCAGCTCGCGGGCGTCAACTCGTTCCGCCGCGGCGACATCGCCAATGTCGGCCTGGATTCCGGGCTCGAGACGCAGCGGTCGGACTTCGTCGGCCGCTTCCAGGTCTCGCCGAACCAGAACATCACGTTCATCAGCCGCGCCCGGTTCAACCAGTCCGACTTCCACGTGGCGCGGTTCGAGACCGGCGCGACGGCGCGGTTCGCGCCGTTCCTGCCGCTGACCGTCTCGGCCTTCTACTCGTACTACGAGGCGCAGCCGCTGCTCGGCTACAGCCACTACCGCGAGGGCATCACCGCCACCGCGACCTACAACATCACGCCGAACTGGTTCGTCTCGGGCTCGCTGCTGGTCGACCTGACCCACTACCTCGACGTCCGCAACACCTACACGGACGCGCTGACCTCGTACCTCGCGAACCCGATCGGCACCGTTCCGCTCTACCAGAACCCCGGCCGCTTCTACCTGTCGGGCGCGAGCTTCGGCGGCGGCTACCAGGACGAGTGCACCACCGTCTCGCTGAACTACATCAACTCGCCGATCGCCACCGCGACGGGCGTGCGCGAGCGCAATCAGACGGTGCTGCTGCGGGTCGAGCTGAAGACTCTGGGCGAGGCCGACCTGCGCCAGAACGTCGGCACCGCCACAACCGCGGACGGCATCGCCTCCATCCGTTGAGGGACCGGGACCGGCGGATCGCCGGTTCGGCGCCTCATCGGACCCGATCCCGCCCTTCGTCCCGACGCGCCGAGGATGCGCCCGCGCCGCGCGAGCGCTATAGAGCGCCCATGCCGCCCCTCGCCCTCACCCTCGGAGATCCCGCCGGCATCGGTCCGGAGCTGGCGCTCAGCGCGTGGCTCGGGCGGGGCGGCGCGGACCCGCTGCCGCCGTTCTTCCTGGTGGCGGATCCCGACTTCGTCGAGCGCCTCGCCCATCGCCTCGACCGCCCCGTGCCGGTGGCCGAGGTCGATCCCGAGACGGCCGCCGAGGTGTTTCCGCGCGCCCTGCCGGTGGTGCCCCTGCCGAGCGGCGCGCGCGTCGCCGCCGAGCCCGGCGTGCCGGATTCCGTCAACGCCGGCGCGACCATCGAGTCGATCACGGCGGCGGTGGAGTTCGTGAAGGCCGGGCGCGCGGGCGCGGTGGTGACCAACCCGATCGCCAAGTTCGTGCTGACCCGCACGGGCTTCGCCCATCCCGGCCACACCGAGTTCCTGGCCGCCCTCTCGGTGCCGCCGGGCCGGACGCCGCCCCGGCCGGTGATGATGATCTGGAGCGCCGGGCTCTCGGTGGTGCCGGTGACGATCCACGTGCCGCTGAAGGACGTGCCGGACCTGCTCACCCAGGAGCTCGTCGAGGAGACCGCGACGATCGTCGCCCGCGACCTGCGGGAGCGGTTCGGCCTGCCCGAGCCGCGCCTGGTCCTCGCCGGCCTGAACCCGCACGCGGGCGAGGCCGGCACGATCGGCCACGAGGATCGCGACGTCCTCGCCCCCGCGGTGGCGCGGTTGCGGACGCAGGGCATCGACATCCGCGGGCCGCTCCCCGCCGACACCCTGTTCCACGCCCGCGCCCGGGAGACCTACGACGTCGCCCTGGCGCCCACGCACGACCAGGCCCTGATCCCGATCAAGACGATCGCGTTCGACGACGGCGTGAACGTCACCCTCGGCCTGCCCTTCGTGCGCACCTCCCCGGACCACGGCACGGCCTTCGACATCGCCGGCCAGGGCATTGCCCGCCCCGACAGCCTCGTGGCGGCCCTGCGCCTCGCCGACCGGCTGGCCGCCAACGCCGCGCTGGGCGAGCCGCCCGGCGGGGCCGAGATCATCCCGTTCAGCGTCTATGCCGGCCGGCCCCGGCCCGCGGGCGCGCGCCATTTCGACCCCGAGGACGAGCTGTGACGGTGGTAGCATGAGCGCCGGGGACGGGCTTCCGCCGCTGCGCGAGGTCGTCGCCCGCCACGGCCTGGAGCCGAAGAAGGCGCTCGGCCAGAACTTCCTCTACGACCTGAACCTGACCGGGCGGATCGCACGGGCGGCCGGTCCCCTCGCGGGGGTGACCGTGGTGGAGGTCGGGCCGGGGCCGGGTGGTCTCACGCGCGCGCTCCTCGCCGAGGGGGCCGATCGCGTGGTGGCGATCGAGCGCGACCCGCGCGCCCTGCCGGCGCTCGCCGAGATCGCCGCCCATTATCCCGGCCGCCTCGAGGTGGTCGACGCCGACGCCCTCGCCTTCGACCCGCGGCCGCTGGTGGGCGATGCCCCGGCGCGGATCGTCGCCAACCTGCCCTACAATGTCGGCACCGCCCTGCTCACCGGCTGGCTCGACGGCGAGGCCTGGCCGCCCTGGTGGGATCAGGCCGTGCTGATGTTCCAGCGGGAGGTCGCCGAGCGGATCGTCGCCGGCCCGGAGGAGCGCGCCGATTACGGCCGGCTCGGCGTCCTCTGCGGCTGGCGCACCGAGGCCGAGATCCTGTTCGACGTGAGCCCCTCGGCCTTCGTGCCGCCGCCGAAAGTCACCTCGAGCGTGGTCCGGCTGGTGCCCCGCGCGCGACCGCTGCCCTGCCGCGCCGGCGCGCTGGAGGCGGTCACCCGGGCCGCCTTCGGCCAGCGCCGGAAGATGCTGCGCCAGAGCCTCAAGGCGCTGACGCCCGAGGCCGGTGCCCTGCTGGCCGCCGCCGGCCTGTCCGAGACCGCGCGGGCCGAGGAGATCCCGGTGTCCGGGTTCGTCGATCTCGCCAACCGCTGGGACGCGCACAGAAAGGCCGGCGCCCCGATGGGGACGCCGGCCTGAGAGAGCGTCGGCGCTCCGGCCCGGAGGCCGGAGCGCAATCGGATCAGCGGGTCTGCTGGATCGCCGAGAGCACCCAGCCGCGGCCGGGCTGGCGCAGGAAGGTCCAGAGCTCCGTCGCCTCGGACGAGTCCGTGGAGACGACCCGGCCGCTCGCGCGCTCGACCATCACGTCCTTGAGGGCGTAGCGCATGGCCACGGTCGCGTAGTCGGTGCGGTCCTCGCCCCAGGCCTCCGCGAGGTCGCCCTGCAGCAGCTTCACGTCCGAGATCTTGTTCACCACGCCGCGGGCCGCGTTGCCGCGCAGCTCCTCGTCGAAGTAGCCCATCATCTCGGGGGTCGACAGGTTGCCAAGGGTCACCCGGTCCTCGCGGGAATAGGCGTCCTGGATGTCGCCGAGCAGGCGCTCGAAGGCCTGGTAATCGGCCGGGCCGATCTGCACCGGGCGGGTCTGCGGCGGGCGCTGCCCACCGCCGAACATGCCGCCGGGAGCGGGGCCGCCCGGAGCACCGCCCATCGGGCCGCGGGCGCCCGGCTGACCGTCGAGCGACGACCGGGCGTAGGGGGCACCGGCGCCCGCCGGCTCGTTCCGGCGGCGGAAGAAGCGCAGGGCCAGCATCACGACCAGCACCACGAGCCCGACCTGGAACAGCAGGCCGATCATCGAGGCGAGGCCGCCGAGGCCGCCGAAGAAGCCGCCTCCGAGCAGCGCGCCGAGCAGGCCGGCGCCGAGCAGGCCCGCGAAGAAGCCGCCGCCGAACCGGCGGCCCGGCGCGGCGGGAGCCTGCATGCCGGGGCTGCCCATGCCGGGGGACGGCGCGGTCTGCGAGCGCTGCATCGTCATGCCGCCGCCCGGGGCGGTCGGCGTGGCGGAGGGCGCCGTGTAGGTGCGCGAGCCGCGGGAGCCGAAGGACCCGCCGCCGCCCGGACGGGCTTCCGCGACGGGTGCCGCGACGGTCAGCGCAGCGGCCAGCGCCAGGAGGGCGGCCACACGCCGGCGGCGCGAAATCTCAGTAAACATGTACACGCCTCAGAGGACGAGAACCGGGCGGCGCGGAGCGCCAGTGACGATATGGGAACGGTCTGGCTGCGGTTTTAGTCCTTCCCGGCGGCGCCGGAACGACGTTTTCCGCCGGTTCGCCCCGCCTCCGGGGGCGGAATCGCGCTAATGGAGGGTCCGGTCGGGGGCGGCCGGGAAGGAGAGGCGCACCTGCGTTCCCTCCCCGCTCCGGCTGTCGAGGGTGATGGTTCCGTTCTGGCGCTTCATCAGCCCGTGCACGATCGCGAGGCCGGCGCCGCGCCCCGCCTCGTGGCTGGTCTGGAACGGCGCGAGCGCCCGGGCGAGCATCTCGGGCGACATCCCCTGCCCGGTATCGCCGACCGCGATCCCGACGCTGCCCTGGCCCGGCTGCTGAAGCGACCGGTCGCCGGGATCCACCCGGAAGGTCGACAGGGTCAGGGTGCCGCCCGATGGCATGGCCTCGCAGGCGTTGGCGACGAGATGCCGCAGGGCGAACTCGATCTGCGTCGGATTGCTGATCGCCCGCGGCAGGCCCGGCGTCGCCGCGACGGTGAGGCGGATCCCCGGCGGCAGATCGGGTTCGAGGCGCTTGGCGAGGTCGGCCACGATCGCGTCGAGGTCGACCGCGCGGACGTCCGGGGCGATGCGGCGGGAATAGGCGAGCAGGTGCCGGGTCAGGATCGCCGCGCGCTCGGTGGCGTCGGCCGAGCGGGCGATCGCGCGCTGGACGAACGGCTCCTGCCGGTCGCCGAGCCGGCGCTTGAGGCCGTCGATGTAGCCGATCAGGATCTGCAGGAAGTTGTTGAACTCGTGGGCGACGCTGTTGGTGAGGAGCCCGAGCGCCTCCCGCTGGCGGGAGAGCGCGAGCGCGCCCTCGGCCTCTCGCCGAGCCGTCTCGTCGCGGATCTGGCCGATGCGGAACGGGGTCCCGGGCAGGAGAGCCGTCTCAAGCCGGGCCCAGAAGCTCGTCCCGTCCGAGCGGGCGGCGAGGAATTCCTGGGGCTCGGTGCCGGCGGTGTCGAGCGGCGTCGTCCGCTGCGCCAGGATCAGGTCGAGTCCCTGCGTGACGAGCCGCTCCGCCGGGTAGCCGGCCAGCAGCTCGAGCGCGGGATTGGCGTGGCGGACACGGCCCTGCGGATCGAGCAGGAGACTGGGCGTCGGCAGCGCGTCGAGGAGCGTGCGGGTCTCGCCCGCCAGCGGCCCGCCTTCGGCCGCGCTGTGATCCGTCCCGGGCTGCGCCATGCTGCGTTCGCGCTCAGCGGATGCGGAAGGTCCGCGACGGGCCAGCGATAACGATGAACGGCCTCACGGCCAAGCGTGGATCCGCGCGTGGATCCGCGCGGGCAACCCCTACTGGCGCACCCACATCACCCGGGCCATCCAGGCCACTTCGCCGAGGTTCAGGACCCGGTCCTCGTGCTCGGGGTTCAGGGAGGCCAGTTCCACGGTCCGGGCGGTGCGCCGACGGAGCTCCTTGGCCAGGACCTCGCCGCCGTGCAGGCGGACCACGACGCGGTCGCCCTTGCGGACGCTGGCCGTGGGCGACACGATCAGGACATCGCCGTCCCGGAACAGCGGCAGCATGGAATCGCCCTGGATCTCCAGCGCGAAGGCCCGCTCCTCCCCGAGGTCCGGAAACTCGATCTCCTCCCAGCCGGCGCCGCCGGTGGGCATGCCCTCGTCAGTGAACAGGCGCCCGGCGCCGGCCTGGGTCAGGCCGATCAGCGGGACCATGGTGCGGGCGGGGATCTCCCGCGCCTCGATGAGCCGCAGGAACTCGTCGAGGCTCGACCCGGTGGCGGCCAGGACCTTCGACACGGATTCCGTGGACGGCCAGCGCTTGCGGCCGTCGGCGCCGACGCGCTTCGACCGGTTGAAGCTGGTCGCGTCGAGGCCGGCGCGGCGCGCGAGCCCGGAGGCCGAGTAGCCGTGGCGCTCTGCGAGCCGGTCGATGGCGTTCCAGATCTGCTCGTGCGACAGCATAGCGGGCTCGGAAGCTCACCCTGAGCGGGCCGGCACCCCCGTCTCACCAGCCGGGATCCGGCTGCCTCGGAGGCACGGAGACGGTTCACCCACCGGGTCCGTTCGACACCCGCCGGGTACGCGCGGAGATACTTGACAATTCACTTTCCGGATCGGCTCTGCCGGTCCGGTCAGGGCTGTGTGACGTCCAGCCTAGTCGTAGGAAAGTAGAACTACAGGCGGCAGATTGCAATCGTTCCTCGAATCGGGCCGGGCGCATCGCGGTTGCCGCCGGCGCCCGGCGCCTCTATCGCAGCGTCGTTTCCGGGGAGCTTCGATGCCGCTCATCTACAAGATCTGTCCGCGCGCCCTGTGGCGCGAGGCCGAGGCCGTGGGCCGGTTCACGGGGGCGCCGGTCGATCGCCAGGACGGCTTCATCCACTTCTCCACGGCCGCCCAGGTCGCCGAGACGGCTTCGCGGCACTTCGCCGGGCAGGACGACCTGCTCCTCGTCGCGGTCGAGGCCGACGCGCTCGGCGACGCCCTGCGCTACGAACCCTCCCGCGGCGGCGACCTGTTCCCGCACCTCTACGGCCCGCTGCGGCTCTCCGCCGTGGTCGCGGTGGACGAAATGCCGCTGAGCGCCGACGGGCGTCACGTCCTCCCGAGCGGGATCCGGCCGGCATGATCGAGGCCGCCTTCCCCCTCGTCCGGCCGCTGCTCCATCGCCTGGATGCGGAGCGCGCGCACGACCTGACGCTGCGCGCGCTGGCGCTCCTGCCCGAGGGCGGCCGGCCGGCGGACGACCCGCGGCTCGCCGTCGACCTGCTCGGCCGCCGCTTCCCCAACCCCGTCGGCCTCGCGGCGGGCTTCGACAAGGGCGCGCGCGTTCCCGACGCGCTGCTGGGCCTCGGCTTCGGCTTCGTCGAGGTCGGCGGGGTCGTGCCGCGGCCGCAGCCCGGCAACCCGCGGCCGCGGGTGTTCCGTCTCGCCGCCGACCGCGCGGTGATCAACCGCTTCGGCCTCAACAGCGAGGGGGTCCAGGTGGTGGCCGACCGGCTGCGCGCCCGAAAGGGCCGGCCCGGTATCGTCGGCGTCAATATCGGCGCGAACAAGGAGTCGGCCGACCGCCTCGCCGACTACGCCGCCTGCACCGCCGCCCTCGCGCCGCTCGTCGACTTCGTCACCGTCAACGTCTCGTCGCCCAACACGCCGGGCCTGCGCGACCTCCAGGGCGAGGCCTTCCTCGACGAACTGCTCGCCCGGACGGTCGAGGCCCGGGACGCGGCCGGCGCCGGCGCGGCGATCCTCCTCAAGATCGCCCCCGACATGGCGCTCGACGCCCTCGACGCGGTCTGCGCCACGGCGCGGCGGCGCGGGGTCCAGGCCCTCGTCGTGTCCAACACCACGGTGGCCCGCCCGGCGAGCCTGCGCGAGCAGGGTCTCGCCCGGGAGACCGGCGGCCTCTCGGGGCGGCCGCTCTTCGGTCCGGCGACCCGGATGCTCGCCCAGACGCGCCTGCGCGTCGGGGACGCGCTGCCCCTCGTTGGGGTCGGCGGCGTGGATTCGGCCGAGGCGGCCTGGACCAAGATCCGGGCCGGGGCGAGCCTCGTGCAGCTCTACTCGGCGCTGGTCTACGAGGGCCCGGGCCTGGTCGGGCGCATCAAGGACGGCCTCCTGCGGCGCATTAACGAGGCCGGGATCGGCTCGCTCCGGGAGGCTGTCGGGCGCGACGCCGTGGATCTCGCCCGCGGCGACTGAGCGAACGCGGCGCGGGCGTTCCTGCACCGCATCGGTCGCCGCCCCGGTGTCGCCGCGCGCCGTGGCGCCGCCGCCGATCGCGACAAGGCGCGTTGCCGCCGGCGGAGCGGCTAAATTTTTTCGTGTCCCAGTTTAGAAAGGCTTTGCAGAGCCGGAGCTTAGCCTGTGCCCCGCGCATGAGGGGCCTGCGCCGGCACGCCATTGTGAGCGCCCTGGAGAGGCGCTTATCTCGCGGTTGCGAGACACATCGCGTCAGCCAATCCAGGACGGTTCATGGCCCAGTCTGAAGGGTCCACCAAGCGCTCCTCCGCCGCCGGCGGCTGGGGTGCTCTGAAGAGCTGCGGCAAGCACCTGCTCGGCAGCCGCGCGCCTCTCACCGGCGCCCGCGCGCTGCTGAAGGCGAACCAGCCCGACGGGTTCGACTGCCCCGGCTGCGCCTGGGGCGACCCGGAGCACGGCTCGTCCTTCGAGTTCTGCGAGAACGGCGTGAAGGCGGTCTCCTGGGAGGCCACCGACAAGCGCACGAAGCCGTCCTTCTTCGCCAAGCACACGCTGACCGAGCTGCGCGGCTGGAGCGACTACGCCCTGGAGGGCCAGGGCCGCCTGACGCACCCGATGCGCTACGACGCGGCGAGCGACCGCTACCTGCCGGTGAGCTGGGACGAGGCCTTCGCGGAGATCGGCGCGACCCTGCGCGGGCTCGACCATCCGGATCAGGCCGAGTTCTACACCTCGGGCCGCGCCTCCAACGAGGCGGCCTACCTGTACCAGCTCTTCGCCCGCGCCTACGGGACCAACAACTTCCCCGACTGCTCGAACATGTGCCACGAGGCCAGCGGCGTCGCGCTGATTGACGCGATCGGCATCGGCAAGGGCACGGTCCTGCTGGAGGATTTCGAGAAGGCGGACGCGATCTTCTGCGTCGGCCAGAATCCCGGCACCAACCATCCGCGCATGCTCGGCGACCTGCGCCGGGCGGCCGAGCGCGGCGCTAAGGTCGTGGTGCTGAACCCCGTCCGCGAGCGCGGCCTCGAGCGGTTCGCCGACCCGCAGAACACCGTCGAGATGCTGCGCGGTTCGAGCCGCCCCATCGCCAGCCACTACCTGCAGCCGCGCTCGGGCGGCGATATGGCGGCGTTCCGGGGCATCGCCAAGGTCGTGTTCGCCCGCGACGCCGAGGCGCTGGCGGCCGGCCGGCCCTCGCTCCTCGACCGCGCCTTCCTGGAGCACCACACCGCCGGGCTGGAGGCGTACCGCGCCGCCGTCGCGGCGACGTCCTGGGACGCGATCCTCGACCAGTCGGGCCTCACGATGGACGAGATCGCCGCCATGGCGGACGTCTATCTCGGCGCGCAGCGGGTGATCGCCACCTGGGCGATGGGCGTGACCCAGCACAAGCACTCGGTGGCGACGATCCGGGAGATCGCCAACCTGCTGTTCCTGCGCGGCCATATCGGCCGGCCGGGCGCGGGCCTCTGCCCGGTCCGCGGCCATTCCAACGTGCAGGGCGACCGCACGGTCGGCATCAACGAGCGCCCCGCCGCCGCCTTCCTGGATTCCCTGGAGCAGCATTTCGGCCTCGCCATGCCGCGCCGGCACGGCCACAACGTGCTGGCGGCGATCCGCGCCATGCGCGACGGTACGGCGAAGGCTTTCATCGGGCTCGGCGGCAACTTCCTGCGGGCGACGCCGGACACGCCGGTGGTGGCGCAGGCGCTGGCCTCGTGCCGGCTCACCGTGCACATCGCCACCAAGCTCAACCACGCCCATCTGGTGCCCGGCGCGGTCGGCTACCTGCTGCCCTGCCTCGGCCGCACCGAGATCGACCGGGGCGCCGAGGGCAAGATCCAGATCGTGACCGTCGAGGATTCGATGAGCATGGTCCACGGGTCGGGCGGCATCAACAAGCCGGCCTCGAAGGAGCTGCGCTCCGAGATCGCCATCATCGCCGGCATGGCGCAGGCCACCGTCGGCTCCGCCGCCATCGACTGGGCCGGGTTCGCCGCCGATTACGACCGGATCCGCGAGGCGATCGCCGCCACGATCCCGGGTTTCACCGGCTACAACAGCCGGGTGCGCAAGCCGCGCGGCTTCATGCTGCGCAACCTCGCCGCCGAGCGGGTGTTCGACACGGCCAGCGGCCGGGCCAACTTCTCGGCCGACGCCCTCCCGGCCGAGACCGACCACCAAGCCGCCCGGAAGACCCGCGACACCTACGTGCTGCAGACGTTCCGCAGCCACGACCAGTACAACACCACGATCTACGGCCTCGACGACCGGTACCGCGGCGTCTACGGCGAGCGCCGCGTGGTCTTCGCCCATCCGGACGACCTCGCGGAGATCCGCGACCGGCTCGGCGAGCGCGTCGACATTCTCGGCACGCACGACGACGGCATCACCCGCCGGGCCGAGGATTTCCGCCTCGTGCCCTTCGACATGCCGCGCGGCTCGCTCGCGGGCTACTACCCCGAGCTGAACGTCCTGGTGCCGCTCTCGACCTTCGGCGAGAAGAGCGACACGCCGACCTCCAAGTCGGTGCTGGTCACCCTGCAGGCGCGCGCCGCCGCGTGAGCGCCGAACCCGACGAGGCGGCGTTCGTCGCCGCCCTCGACCGGGTGTCGGCCGCCCGGCCCGATCTCGACCCGCTGTCGGCGGGTCTCCTGGCGGCGCTGGATCTCGGCCTGCCGGGCGACAGCCGCGCCTTCGCCCGCACCTTCGGGGTGGAGCACGCCCTCGTGCTGCGCGCCCTCGCCGGCCTGGAGGAAGCTGGGCTCGTCGCCGTCACGGCGCGCGACGGGCGCACCCAGCGGACGCGCTACACGACCTCCGATCTAGGACCTTCGGTGCCCTCACCACGCGCGTAGCGACGTGACCCGGGGCAGCCAATGGATCAGGATGTGGCGCTGCCCCGGATTGCTTCGCTCCGCTCGCGAGGACGGGCGCGCGGACGTCGGACGGAGCCGCGCTCAGAATCCCTTCGCCTTGATCGCCTCGGCCCAGGTGACCGCCCGGCGGTTCACGCCGAGATGCTGCCGCTCGTAGAGCCGGCCCTCCAGCTTGATCGCGCCGCGCTTGGCGTATTCCGGGCGCTCGAACGCCTCGATCACCAGCTTGGCCCTGCGCACCTCCTCCTCGGTCGGCGCGAAGGAGGTGTTGGCGGGCTCCAGCTGCGTCGGGTGGATCAGGGTCTTGCCGTCGAAGCCGAGGTCGCGGGCCTGCCGGCACTCGTCCCGGCAGCCCTCGGTGTCGGCGATATCGTTGTAGACGCCGTCGAGGATGGCCAAGCCCTCCGCCCGGGCGGCGGCGAGCGCCATCATCATCCAGGGCAGCATCGGCACGCGGCCGGGGACGATCTTGGCCCAGGTGTCCTTGGCGAGGTCGTTGGTCCCGAGGACGAGGCAGGTCAGCCGGTTGCGCGGGTCGCGCTTCGCCCGGGCGATCTCCTGGATGTTGAGGATCGAGGCCGGGGTCTCGATCATCGCCCAGATCGCGATGCCGTCGGGCGCGTCGAGGGATTCGAGGCGGTCGGCGATGCTCTCCAGAACCGCGGGGGACGAGACCTTCGGCATCAGGATCGCGTCGGGCTTGGCCTCGATGGCGGCGTGGAGATCCGCCTCACCCCAGGGTGTCTGGGGGGCGTTGACGCGGATGATCAGCTCCCGGCTGCCGTACGAACCGCTCTTCACGGCGGCGCAGACCTGCTCGCGGGCGATCTCCTTCTCCTCCGGGCCGACGGCATCCTCGAGGTCAAGGATGATGCTGTCGACCGGAAGAGTCTTGGCCTTGTCGAGCGCCCGCTGGTTCGAGCCGGGCATGTACAGCACGCTCCGGCGCAGGCGCAGATCGGTCGTCGTCGCCATCGGCTTCTCCCTCCTGGGCCGTCGCGCGGCCTCCCGTCGTTGCGCTGCACCCTAAAGCACGAGGCCGGCCGCGCCACACCCCAAAGGTCGGGGCGGGTGAGTCCCCGCACGGTTTGATACCGTGGCGCCGCTCCGCAGATCGAAGCCGCGGTTTGGTCATGTTCCGCCGCTTAAAGGCCGGACGAAACCAATTCTCGGGGTCCGGAATCTCTACGATGCGCAAAGTCTTGGTCACCCTCGCCTTGCTCGGGACATTGGCTGCACCCGAGGCGGCCCGGGCCCAGAGCCGGACCACCCTCGGCGTCGGCTCCGGCGCGGTCGCCGGGGCGCTGGTCGGCGGCCCGATCGGCGCCGTCGCGGGGGCCGTGGTCGGCGGCTTCGTCGGGAACTCGTCGGAGCGCGGGCGCCGGCACGTCCGCCNATCGAGAAGGAGAACACCACGATCATCGACGGCGTCGGCGAGAAGTCCGACATCGAGGGCCGCATCGCGCAGATCAAGGCGCAGATCGAGGAGACCACCTCGGACTACGACCGTGAGAAGCTGCAGGAGCGTCTGGCCAAGCTCGCGGGCGGCGTCGCGGTGATCCGCGTCGGCGGCGCGACCGAGGTCGAGGTGAAGGAGAAGAAGGACCGCGTCGACGACGCGCTGAACGCCACCCGCGCGGCGGTCGAGGAAGGCATCGTCCCGGGCGGCGGCACCGCGCTGCTGCGCGCCAAGAAGGCGGTCGCCGAGCTGAAGTCCGAGATCCCGGACGTGCAGGCCGGCATCAAGATCGTGCTGAAGGCGCTCGAGGCTCCGCTGCGCCAGATCGCGCAGAACGCGGGCGTGGAAGGCTCGATCGTGGTCGGCAAGATCACCGACAACACCTCCTCGGAGACCTTCGGCTTCAACGCCCAGACCGAAGAGTACGTCGACATGATCCAGGCCGGCATCGTCGACCCGGCCAAGGTGGTGCGCACCGCCCTGCAGGACGCGGCCTCGGTCGCCGGCCTGCTGGTGACCACCGAGGCGATGGTCGCCGACGCGCCGAAGAAGGACAGCCCCGCGCCGGCGATGCCGGGCGGCGGCATGGGCGGCATGGACTTCTAAGTCCGCGCCACCCGTCGAGACCACGGAAGGGGGTCGCCGAGAGGCGGCCCCTTTTCTTTGCCGAACATCGTCTCGCTCAAGTCCGAACCGGATCGAAGATCTGCGCGTACTCGCGCGACGACGTCGATTTTTATAGACGTGATGCAACGGGCGTGGGTTGTTCCATCGCGACGATGTTACCCATCCACTGTCGCGCGGGCGGCGAGAGCATCGACGAAACTTCGGATGCGCAGCGCCGAGCGCGCGTGGCCGACATAGAGGGCGTGGACATCCGGAACGGACGTCGCTGTCGCGGATGCGTGCGGGGTCGGCCTGCGGCGCCCCGTGCGGAGGGTCGGCCGATCCCCGACAGACCCTCATGGCCGGATCACGGTCCGGTCGAGCTTCAGGAGAAGCGTGACCGGGACGAGGCCGATCATCACGATGAGCAGGGCGGCGACGGCACCATCCTCGTAGGTTCCGCGCGCCGATCGGCCCCGATGTCGCGGGCGACGTCCCGGTCGCCGCCTGTGGCCTCGCGGGCGAGGTTGTCCTTCACGCTCCGCAGCCGGGCCTCCGTCTTCTCCGCGCCGTGGCGGACGAGGAAGGCCGAGATCAAGGCGGTGTTGTCGGGATGCTGGCCCGAACGCAGGCACACCTCGCACTTCCATCGCGGATCGGCGAGCGCTTCGTAGGTCGCGGCCGCCAGATCGGTCAGGCCCGTGTCGGCGTAGAGCACGCGCGCATCGAGAGGGTGAACCAGCGTCCGTCCGCGTCGCGTAAGGGCACAGGCACCGGCGCTTCGAGCGCCGGCGAGCGCACCGGCTGGGTCAGGTCGCGATCGACGAGGTCAACGAGATTGCCGATATCGACCGTCATGATGACGTCCGCGGACGAGCGCGCGCCCTCGGCGCCGACCCGCTGGGCAAGCCCCTTCTCCACGAAGACCGTGTTCCCTGTGACGCCGCTCTGAGCGGTGGAGGCGTCGAGCAGCGGCCCCTTGCCGACGATGATCGGCTGCGCGGCAACTTGGCGTCGGACCCTCTCGTAGGCCGTCGAAGTTCGCGACGTTCGAGGCTGCCACCATCGGCTGACGCGCATTATGAACTCATTATGCTGCTCTCGCGCCAAGGCAATACAAGAGAAGTTCGGCAATGCATCCCGAACCTCGCCGTCAGAGCTATTGAAGCCGCGCTCCATGACGGGTAAAGTGAAAGCATTCGCTTGCCGGCGCGAGCCGACTGGGTGAAAAACTCCGGATCGGAGGCGGTCTATGCTTGCATTCGCTTGCCTTTTTGCCGCTGCGGCCGTTTTCGGCTCGCTTCTCGGAAGCGGCGCCATCGACTACTCGCCCGGATGGCACCACATCGCGAGCTACGGTTGGGCCCTGTGCGTCAATGCGGCCGCGATCAGCGTCCTCCTGTTGTTCAACCTCTATCATCGCCACGGATCGCGACCGCACTGAGATGCGGCTGGAGCCGCGAACCGAGCGCCAGACGGCCCCGCGTCAGTGTTCTCCCCCGAGCCGCCGCTCCGGCCGCGACCCGGGTCTCCAGGAGGCCCCAAGCCTGCCGGGCTCTGCGCCTCCGTTCGCATCCCGGCGGCAATGGTGAGTGCCGCGTCCCGATCGGGCCCTCGCGGCGGCATCCTGGCCCTGTCGTATCTCGGCTGTCCCGGAGATCGAGTGCTGCATTGGGGAGACAGAGGCGCTCAGAGCTGAGGACCCGCTCATCGGCGCAGGTTCGGCCTCACCCCTCCGCGATGAAGCCCTCGAAGCCTTCCTCGTCTTCGATGACGAAGAGGCCAGAGATCCAAGGTCAACCTGACCGTTTTCCTCCATTGGCCTCGCTCGCGGTCGAGACAAACCGAAGCGTCAGTATCGGCCCCGACGCGACGCCGCTGCCTCACGGCTCTTCGGCCACAGGTGGATCCGCCGCGCAGGCCGAAGACTTGATCGGGACCGCCGTCCCCGTATGGGTCGCAGCCCGCGCGCTCGCATTCAGGCACAGGCCACCGGCAGCTCCCCAACCGGCCTCGTGTGGCGCGGCGTGCGCATCTCCAACTTCGTGTTCCAGTCGCGCCGGCTCGCCGGCCCGGCGCGCCCCGGCCCCAGCGCCGCCATCGACGGGCCCGATCGCTCGCGGTCCAGCGCGTTGATCAGCGGCCGCGGGCTGCGCGACAGCGGCACGAGATCCTTCGTGACGATCCCGGTTCTCGCATACCGCGCCGGCCGCGTACCCGGCTCGCGCCAGGTCCGCGCCACCCCGCCCGGATCAGGATCGGCGTGTCGGAGCTGTGCTCATGCAGGCGCAGTGTGGTCGAGACCGAGCGCATCGGCTCGCCCCGGTCGTGCTCGCTCGTGTCATAGAAGATCGTCGCGTACGCCATCGAGCCGGAACGCTCTTGGCGATGTGGCCGGCGAGCCCGGTCCGCGTCTTGGTCGCGCCGATCCCGAGGCAGGTCGGGATCCCGGTCCGGCCCCGCGCCGTGGCGCGCAGGTCCCGGGCGAGCTCGACCCGCGCGCCTCGGCGGCGGCACAGGGCGCAGATCTCGAAGTACGGGTCGCCCGTCTCGATGCCAAGCGCCTCGGCCTCGGCGGTTCGGGCGAAGGCGCAGCCGTCGGTGTTCGTGAGCACGATCGCCGGCACGGCGGCAAGCTTCGAGTCGAACACGCGCTCGCACGAGCAGTAGAAGCTGTTGCCGTCGATCGGCGTGCCGGCGGCCGGATCGGGCGCGATGCGAAATTCAGCCATCCGAGCGTTCATCGCCGGCGCCGGTCAGCCTGAGGAATGTGTCACGGCCTAAACCGCTTCTCCCCGAGGCAAGACCAAGTCGCCATGACCGGAACGATCATCCCACTTCGCCCCGAGGACGGCGAGACCGCCGTCGTCGCAGGGACGGACGAGCTCACCGCGGATCTGGTCGCGGAGCGGATCGGCGTGCTCCTGAACGTGCTGCGTCAGAGACGGACCGAGCTGAACGCCCAGATCGCCAAACTGCAAAGCGTGCAGCCGAGTGCCGAGACCCAGCTGACCAAGCTCACCGCGGAGTTGATCGGCCAGATGAGCAACAGCGTGGCTCATATGAACCTGCTCATCGATCAGGCCGAGATGTTCGTCCGTGAGCTGACACGCGACGCCCCCTCGCCTTGAACCTGTGTGAGAGGGGGGCTTCGCCGGCCCGCTCAGGGCGGCGCCCGCTTCGTCTTCAAGGGTTTCCACCTCCACCTGTCGGACTACGGCTGCGAGAGCCGCGTCGCGGCGATCGAGGAGATCGCCGCCCGGGTGGAGGCCGCGAAGGGTCTCGGATTGCCGGCGCAGCCGATCGACGTCGCGCGGCTTCGACCCGTTGTTCGGCAAGTCCGCGTCAACGAGCCGGCGCTTCACGTGCCGCGTTCTTGGTCAATCGCGGGTTCTCGACACGAAACCGCGGGGCACCGCTGCTGAGCCCGCTCATGACCAGGCGGACGGGATCCTCTGAGGTCTGGCCGACGGTGCCGCCCCTCGGCCGAGGCGCCTCGAGCGACCGATAACGGCCCGAACAACCGGTCCCCGCAGGCGTTGGTAACTTCAAGCCGCAGGATGCGTCTGGTGGCGAGCTCCCATCCGAATCCCTCTTCTTCCGGCCCGAAGATCGAGGCCGATCGCGAGGACGAGGTCCGTTCAAGCGGTCCGTTCAAGACCGATCGGGCTGCGGAAGCCTTGCCGGAGCCGCGGCGCGCTGGCGAAGATCTGAGGCAGCGTCAGGACGCGTTGCTGGACGAGGCGATCGAAGAGACCTGTCCGGCGCGTGCTCCGATCTCACCGCAGCGCATCACCCGGTAGGCTTTCCTCACCCGGCGACCGGCTCTGGCGCGGCGAGGGCCGGGGGGGTGCTACATCGCTCCCGTGATCGCAGTTCCGTCTACCCCGTAGAGATCGAAGCCGGGCGTCCGGTGCGGGGCAGGCTCATGGAAAACCGCGCCCTGGAACAGAGCTGTGCCGGCTCCTGACCATCCGCGGCATCGTGGCTGCGCTGAGCTCCGCGCGGATGGGCAGTGGCCGGGCCAGCGCCGAGACGCATCGGAACAGTCGGAAACCGCACACAGTATAGTCGGCAGCTATATTGTTTCAATAGGCTGATGAAATGCTCTGTTCAGCGGCATATGTCCGCAACGACGATGACGTTCGACGGGGCCAGTCGCCATGAGCGAAGATCCGATCGACTTGGACGACCACACGGCCTGGCTGGTTCTGCAACTCGTGAGCAACGGCCCGACCTCGGCTGAAGCGGCGACTGCCCTGACGGTCGAGAAGCTGCGCCGGCTGGAAGATCTGGCACGCAATGCCGGCGCCGGGCGGCAGGCATTCCAGAAGATCCTGTCGGCGCGCCGGGTGCTCGGCGACCGTGCCGATCTGGGGCGGACTTCGCCCTTCACCGACGACCTCTCGTTCAATCCCGCTCCGGAGTCGTTGCGGGTCGATGCGCCCGGGGCCGCCCCGTCGGCGTGAACGCCCCGTCTGAGCCGGCCGGCCACGGGAGCCGATCCCTGGAAGGCCCCCGCCCCCGTGATCGACAGGCTGTCCGCTCTTCTGGAGGGGCAACGGCCGAATTCGGCTCAGCGAGCCCACACCCGCCTGCGCGAGCGGCGCCTTGTCCGGGCGCGTGAGGCGATCAGGACGGGGGCTGATCCACGAACGGTGCCTTCAATCCGTACCTTCCCGCGCCTTGTCCAGACGAGCGACGGTCCGATCGGCGCATCGGGCGAAGTCGCGTCACGGGCTGAGCTAACCGGTCCTTAGAACCGGGCCGACTAGGAAGCGACTACATGGCGCCTGCCGGCGGTCGCCCGAAGGCGGGATCCAGGCAGGTGACCGGCGTGAGCGACCGATAGCCCAAGGACGCGTGCGGCCGCACGCGGTTGTCGGTGTATTGCCCGAATCCGACCCGGGTGGGGCTTTCCTGGGCGGGTGGACGATCTCCCGCCTCAGTCAGGCGGCGCGACGATTGTCTCTGGCGCTCGTAGAGCGTGGGTTCTGCCACGACGGGCGCGGTGCGACGGACGGGATGCATCGAGCCGTCTGGGCGCTCCACATGCGCAACGCCTGCGAGACTATCGCTTGGCCACTGACGCAGTGAATGTGCTCGGAGATGGCGTGCCGCACATCGCATCGGCCAGCCCCGATCGCGGCCAGGCTGTCGATGCGCTCGACCACCTGCAGCACCGAGCAAGCCCGGCTGTGCTCCCCGATCGGCTTCGGCTTGGCGCGGCCGAAGCCGCTCCAAGGGCTCGTCACCGCTCCGGTAAAGCAGTTCGGATCGGACGAAGGCAGGGCGGACAAACTTGTTGTCGACGCTCGGGTGGCCCGAATTAATCGGTGAGTTCAATGTATCGCGTCGAATTAGATTGAGGTCGTCACAATATTCGTTGAGCGAGCGCAACCTATGTAATTTCCACGAGCGCGCGCATTCCGTTCACTCCAGCTGCCGGATAATGTATGCAATTTGGTGAGGTTGGCCGGTGCCAGTACGCGATCTCGCCCGTTCTCAGGGAGCGGTCATGAGCAGGGACGAAACGCCGGTCTGGATAAGGCGGCGAATTGAGCGCCGATTGGCGCGAGGGTGCAGTGATCTCGGGCCGATCCGCATATTCCTGAAGAATTTTCGCCGAGACTGCGCGTCCGAGCGGGCGGAAGATCTGCCCGACAATGTCATCCTGTTCCCAGGCGTCATAACTCTGCGGATGCTAGAACTTGCGACTGCATAGGAAGAACCAACCAAGCGGCGCAGGCGAGGGACAGTCGCTGCGCCGCCGGGTTGGCTGCCGCCCTCGTGTTGGCCGAGGACGACACCGGAGGATCGCGCAGCGGGACCGAGGCGGCGATTAAATTAGCTTTCATGGTCGAGCGTCGCTTGATTGACGTTTGATCCTCCTCCGCGTTCGCGTCTCTGACGACCACGGGCTACGGCGACATCACCCTGCCGGGGCCGACCGGCCGGCTGCTCTCGGTCTTCGCGATGATCTGCGGCCTGACGCCCTTCTTCCGCCTCGCCTCCTGGTGTTCCGACTCTACGAGGTGCGTTTTCCCTGCCATGCCTCCGGGCTGCAGGATCACGAGCCCGACGCCGTGCTGCAAGGACTGCGGCAACCTCCTGAACATCCCCGACGAGGGCGCCTACTCGACGCCCGACGCGATGTCGCGGAATCGCCGGTAGCGGTCCTCCAGGTCGGCGAGATCGGACGGGTCCGCCACGTCGCGTCGGGCGGCGGCGACGACAAGATCCGCGTGCCGGGCGAGTTCGGTCGCCCTATCCGGCAGCCTCTCGACCTCGGCGACGCGGGCGAGCACGTCCAGCATCCGGCCGAGCACGTGGACCGAGCCGGCCGCGTTCTGCCGGATCATGTGGAACATGGCGTCGCACAGCCCGTCGTAGTCCGTCACCGGGTGGACCAGCACGGGGCGCCCGTCGCGCACGACCACGCCGGTGGGCAGGTGCTGCGGGGCGATCCGGCACAGGGCGTCGCCGAGATGGTCAACGACGCTGCCGGCGGTGAACGGGTCGTTGATGCCCGGCGAGAGCCCCCGTACCGCGATCTCCACCAGCTGCCGGATCGAGTATTCCGGGTCCTGGAGCGCGGCGGGACGCCGCCCCAGGGTTACGGCGTCGCGGATGGCGGCCTCTGCCCCTTCGATCTGCGCGGACAGGAACGCCAGCGGATAGCCGCTCGGCACATAATCGCCCGGCCGCACTCGCAGGGTGACCGTGACACGGTTCTCGTGGGCCCATGCCGCCAGCGCGTCGGCGTCCATGGCTTGCACGTAGCCGCCGCCGGTCGCGGCGACGGCGCGTCCGCTTGGCGTCTCAGCGGGACGGGCTGCTCCCGGCTCGTCGCGCGTATGCGCCGCGATGGATTTGCAGAGATCCTGCTGGACGGCATCGACCACCGTCTCGATGTTGATGCTCGTGGCGATGTGGTGGACGAACCAGACCAGGGTGCCGACCGCGACCAGCGCCAGGACAAGGGCGCCGGTGATAGCGAGGTGCGGGACGAACGGGCTCTCCTCCACCGTGCGCACCGTGCGCAGGACCATCAAGGCGTAGGCGAAGGTCCCGAGGAAGATGCCCAGAGCCGCCTGGTTGCGGCCATCGCGGATGAAGTTGCGCAGGAGTCGGGGACCCATTTGGCCTGAGGCCAAGGTCAGGGCCGCGATGGTGATGGAGAAGGTCGTGCCCGCGACCCCGATATTGGAGGACGCGATGGCGCTGAGGAGCGCCCGTGCGCCCTCGGCCCCGCCCGAATAGCCCCAGTTCGTGTCCGGCGAGGAGGGGTCGTACCCGGCGACGTGGGCGGTCTCCAGCCAGACCCCGAACTGCGCCAGCAGGATGCAGCCGAGTACGATCAGGGCCGGGCGAAGCCAGAACAGGTCGCCGAGGATCTCCAACCAGGCTTTGACGCGCGCGCTCATCGCTGCGACCTGACAGCTCCCGGCGCCGACGACAACCGGCACGATGGGGCGTTCCGGTCGTTGGAGATCGGAAGCGGCGGCTCGCCCGGTTCGGTCCGACCCGGGCCGGAAGACCGCGAGCGGGAAGGATACCTCTTGATCTCGATCTTCGACCTCGCCGCGCTGCTGCTCACCCTCTCGGCTCTGTTCGGCTGGCTGAACCGACGCTTCCTGCGCATGCCGCACAGCATCGGCCTGCTCGTGATGGGACTCCTCGCCTCGCTCGCGCTGGTGCTCGCCGACCTCGCCTTTCCGCAGCAGCATCTCTACCAGGATCTGACCCGCGTGCTCGATCAGGTCGACTTCACCGGCGTGGTCATGAACGGCATGCTGGCCTTCCTGCTATTCGCCGGGGCCCTGAACCTCGACCTCGGCGCCCTGCGCGATCGAGCTTTCGCCGTGTCCACCCTCGCGCTGCTCGGGACCGTGATCTCGACCGCCGTGGTCGGCGCAGCGTTCTGGGCGGTTGCGCAGGCCCTCGGCACGTCGGTTCCGCTGGCCTGGGCCCTCGTGTTCGGGGCGCTGATCAGCCCGACCGACCCGGTCGCGGTGCTGGCCACCCTGAAGAACGTGAAGGTGCCGGAGGCCCTCGAAGTGGAGATGCAGGGTGAGGCGTTGTTCAACGACGGCATCGGCATCGTGCTGTTCACCGTCCTCCTTGCCTACGCGACCGGCCGAGGGGGCGAGGCGACGAGCGTCGGCGGTGTCGCGACGCTTCTTCTCCATGAGGCCGGCGGAGGCGTGCTGCTGGGCATCGCCACCGGCTACGTCGCTTACCGGGCGATGAAGGCCATCGACGATTTCCCCGTGGAGGTGCTGATCACTCTGGCTCTCGTCACCGGGACCTACGCCGTCGCTCAGAAGCTCGGCACGAGCGGCCCCCTCGCGGTCGTCGCGGCGGGGCTGCTCGTCGGCGAGCGCGCACCGCGCTACGCGATGAGCGACACCACGCAGAGATACGTTTCGGCGCTCTGGACGCTCGTCGACGAGGTGCTCAACTCGGTCCTGTTCCTCCTGATCGGCCTGGAGGTCCTCGTCCTGCGCTTCCAGGTCTCCGGCTTGGCGCTGGCGGCGTGCGCCGTCCCGATCGTGCTCGCAGCCCGCCTCGTCGCGGTCTCGACACCGGTCCTGCTATTCCGCTGGGGCGGCAACCTCTCGCTCGGCAACGTGCCGTTCCTGACCTGGGCGGGCGTGCGCGGCGGCATCTCGGTGGCGCTCGCACTCTCGATGTTGGAGAGCGAGGCCAAGTCCACCGTCCTGGCGGCGACCTACGCGGTGGTTCTCTTCACCATCATCGTGCAGGGCTCGACCCTCGGCTTCGTCGCGCGACATACCCTTCGCGCCAGATAGATGGTCCTTGGACTTCCCTCGGCCGCCTCTGAAACGGTCGGGCGTCGGCCAACCGGCAGCTTCTGCGCAGGGTGGGAAGCGGGCAATCCAGTCTGCTCAGAGTATCGGCTCAGACGGCTTCATCACCTTCTCGAACTGAAACGCCTCTCCACCTCCAGGAAAGTCGTCCGGCTCGTCCACCCGGTTCGGGTCCGGATGATATGAGTTGAAAAACTCGACAATCTTGAAGCCGCACTTGTTGACGTAGAAATGAATATTTCGCTTCTCGAAATAGGGCGTGTGCGTCTGCCAGCTGATCGTCTCGGGGTAACGCTGCTCGATGGCAAGCCAAGCCTTGACGCCGAGGCCGCGCCCCTCCTCGCCAACCTTGAGGAAGAACAGGTCCAGCGAGTTGCGACGGGTCTCGGAGTCGATCCTCAGCACGGCCCCACCGACTGTCCGACCGTCGCAGAGGATATGCAGGACGACGGCATCGCGCGCATCGAGCGCGGCGTCGAGAACCTCATCGGACGGGATCGGGCCATCGGGCAGCTCTCCGAACGCATCGACGACCGCGACGGCGAACGCATCCTGAAGCTCTTTCTTGAACGACGCATGGTCGCTGGTCCGGGCTTCGGCGAGGGTGATCAGATCGCGTTTCATGCAGCGCTCCCATTCCCATGAACGCGCGCGGGCGGCAGGAAGATTGTATCGATCCCTGCAGCCCGTAGATCTGCGTCGGACGCCGTTGCAGGAACCGGGCGTTGGTCGGGCTTCCACATGCAAGGTGAGCGCGATCAACCAAAGCAGAATGGCCGCGATCGCCGTGCGGATGCCCGCATGGCGTGCATCTTGACCGGGACACAGTCGCGGCGCGCGAGCCTGGATCGATGAGTCGGCGCGAAGAACTGCCGCGCATGCCTACAGTGCCTGTGCGCCGAGCGATCTGGTCACTGGGCCGAGATCACGACGTTCCGCGCCATTCGCACGACCGCCACGACCATGCCGAGCGTGGCGACGGCAAGATGTGCAGACATGCTGATCATGGCGCTCCCTGCCCCGCCTCGCGGGGCGCTGACAGGGAAGCCGCGCCGTCCGGCACGTCACTCCATCTGCTGACGGTCTTCGTGGTCGCCGCCGTACTGCTGATCCATCGCACCTCTCCTGCGCTGAGAACTGCAATTGCCGCGCCAGCCCGAACCCGCCGTTCCGACGCTCCCCTTCAGAGAGGTCGATTCGGTTAACGAGAGCTTGCCGTCGAGCCAGTTCCCAAGAGGGCGTGTCGGCCCACTGCAGCGTTCAACGCAGCCGCAGCAGGCCTGCTTGAGCGTCAGCCAGAGAACGACCCAAAGCCCTCGAAGGCGTTGGTTGGCTTCGCGACGGGTGCCGGCTTCTCAGAAGTCGCTTCGTCGCTCTCGTATGTCTTGTCGAGCGACGGTTCCAGGTGTTCTGATTGTGTCTGGTCTGAGACAGAGGCGAGCGACGCAACAAAGCGATCGGGCTGCGTGTCTAACGTCATCCAAACTCCTCAGGTCGTAGCCGAAGCAGCGGCCACGCCGAAGGATATACGATACGGTCAAGTTTGCAAAATTCGGCCGCGGGCTGCTCGAGCATCGAAGGTCCCGATACTCGGCCAACGAACTGCGCCGTCGGCGAGAGGCGGGCTTTGACACCCGTGTCGAACGTGATCGCCCGCAAGGCGCTCTCAGGTCGATACCGCCCGGTGAGCGCCCGATCCGGAGCGCTCGATCAGCTTGCCGATCCGGCGCGGCGCTCATCCGAACCACCCGCGCGGCTTCTGCGGCGGCGCACCGGTGACGCAAGAGGCGTGCGGCATGTCGGCCGCCATGGCCGAACTATGCAGGGCTGCCGCATCCGCCGCAACCGGGTGGCTCGACCGCGCAAGGTGTGAGCGCCCGACGCAGTCGGCTTCACCACATCTCTTCGCGGATGAGTGCGCCGCCTCGATCGAAGGTGCCGCGCCAGCCCTTGTTCAGCAGGCGTACGGTCACGCATGTTTGGCCCGCGTCGTCGCCTTCAACGGCCTTGATCCGTGCATCGACGTACCCTTGCCGTTCCATGCGCTTCAGGTCATCGGCGCTCACGTCGAGCCGCGCCGCCAACTCCCGGGGATCGATGATCCAGTCGCCTCGAAGGCCGAGGGTAAGCCTCATGGAGCAGGCCTCCATCAGCTCGGCAGCGAGTGCGGGGCTGTGACCGAGTCTAGCACGGCACGGTCGCTGATCCGAGCGGCAGGACCCACCCGGCACAACGGCTGCTGTGGCCGCTGCGGCCGTCACTCCCGTGACTCGATGCTCGAAGCGCGCCAGGAGCCGCAAGGGAGCCGCGCCCCTGCGCAGGGGCGGACGCGGCCGCGCGAGGCGCGCGCCGCCGGAGAAGAGCGCCCGTGAGAGGCCGGCGGCTCCTGCGGCGCGAACACCGCGCGCGCAGCCGTCCGTCTCATGCTTGAACATGTCGTAGCCGCCCGGCCCGTCCGCAGGCGGGAAGCGGTGGGTGGCGAGGTCGGCCGGATTGAGTTCATCTCGGCGCGGCGCCCTCCGCCGCGGCGCGGCCCGCAAGCCGGTGCAGGCCCCTCCCCTTCCGGCCGAGGGCCGCCCCCGACGGCCGCGGCTCGAACAGCAACGGGAGCCGGATATGAACGCCGCCGCTCCGATTCCGCTGAGGGTTATGCCTGCCCGGCGGCCGAGGCGATCGCCGCCCTGCGGCTGTTCGGTCACCCGCCCTTCCCCGACGAGCCGGATCGCGCCCCGCACCGCGCGTGCGCGACGACGCGCTGCTCGCGGCTCCGCCCGTCCGCGTCACGGCGTTCGTAGGACGCCCGCGCTCGGAGAACCGGGCCGGCAAGGCGCAGGCGCTCCGCATCTCGGTCCCGCGCGCCGCGGCGAGCGATGGGTGATGTCGCCGCGTGTCTCGGGGTGAAGCCGGTCCGCGCCGACGCGGTGCCTTACAAAAATCAGCGCGGTCGATCCGGGTCTGAAAAAAATCAGCGCGGCCTCGGCGGCGTCCCGGGCCTCCGTTCCGCCGCGGCAGCCGCACCGCCTTACAAAAATCAGCGTGGATGGACATGCGACCCGCGATTCGGCAGGATCCACGGCGCGCACGCGAGTCCGGCCGGCGCGCGCGACGCTGAGTTTTGCCAGCGGGCCGCGCGCCGGCGCTGATTTTTCACACTCGCGCCGTTCGGGGCGGCTGCGCCGGTGGGCGGGGACGCTCGCCGACGCTGAGTTTTGTAAAGATTCCCGGTCGGCGCGCTGAGATTTGGAAACCCGATGATTGCGCCGGCGCGGCGACTCCCGCCTGATGGTCTCCAAGTTGCCCTGTGCTCGGCACGAGGAGAGCGAGACCGGCATGAACGCGGCAGAAACCCGCCAGCTGAGCCTGTGGGAGCAGAGCCTGCTGCGCCCCGAAACCGGGGCCGACAGACCGCGGAACGGGCTCGGCCCCGCGCTCGACGGCCGCATGGACGTGTCGTTCCTCCATAAGGGCTTCTGCATCGCCGGACTTCCGCTGCGTCGCCCAAAGAACACGATGGAACCGTGGAACCGACGCGACGGGCGGTTCTCGCTGACCGTCGAGCCGGCGCGGTTCGTCCTGCCGAACGGACGCCAGATCGAGGTCGGCGTCCCGTTCGGGCCCAAGGCCCGCCTCCTCTCCATGTGGTTGGCCACGGAAGCCCGGGACCCGCGCCGGAGTGCCGGCGACCGCTGGATGGAGATGGGGCGGATCACCGAGTGGCTCCAGGCCGTCGGATTACCGGTCACGGGTGGCGAGCGGGGCTCGATCGGGCCGACCAAGGATCAGCTCGTCCGATTGAGCTTTCCCATCTTCACGATGTTCCTCAACGGCGACGAGGGCGGTCACGTCTTCAAGCGCGAGAGCCTGATCGAGGGTGGGGCGTTCAAGGACGACGACCTCGAGGTCTGGGCCGCCGGGGGGCACAGCGCCATGCGCTGGCCCGAAGCCCTGATGCTCAGCCAGAACGCCTACGACCGCTTCACGCGCCACTCGATCCCGGTGCCGACCGCCCGGCTGCGGCAGGTCGCCCACAACGCCATGGCGATCGATATCCTCGTATATCTCTGCTACCGGCTGCCGCTGCTGTCGCGCGGGGAGAGCGAACTGCTGACGTGGCGCGATCTGATGGCGCAGTTCGGCTCCTCCGAATTCGCCTCGCGCTTCAAGCAGGCCTTCTCGGAGTCGATCAAGCGCACGCTCGACGCCTACCCGGAGGCCAACGTCGCGATGACGGCGGAAGGTCTGGTGCTGCGGCACTCCGAGCCCGCCGAATTGCGGCGCGCCTTCGTCGCCGTCACCGGGAGCCCGACCCGTCGCGCCCGCGCGGCGCCGCGCTCGCGCAAGGCCGCGCGAGGCCCGGATCAGGCCGGCCCGTGCGAGGGCGGGGCGGACCTGTTGACGCCGGCCGGAGCCGCTCGCGGCTGAAGAGTGCACGATCGCGACCGGACTAACGCGACGGGCCGGSCCTCATCCGACGTACCCCAGATCGGCCGCGCCCACGCGCGCGACTGACACCTGGGCATCTTCACCGCTCAAGACGGAGCAACCCGGCAAAAGAAAAGGCCCCCGAGTCGATCGCCCCGGAAGCCCTCTCTGTCGTCTGGACAACGTCAGAGAATCACTCCCGGACATCGCTGTCAAGCGCGTGCGATGCGGCCATCGCCACGGCGGGCGCTGATCTCTTGCCTCATCGCAGGCGAGGACCATGCATCTCGAACTCGAACCCACGACGCCCTTCGGGCGGCGACCGCTCTCGCTCGGCATGATGGCCACGCAGGCGGCGGCCAAAGCCTGCCCCGACGAAGCGATCGGGCATAAATGGCGTATCTTCCGCGACGTGACCGAGGCGAAAGAGCACCTCGCCGTCTCGGATCGCGCGCTCGCCGTGCTGAGCGCGCTGCTCACGTTTCATCCCGAGACGACTTTGTCGCCCGGCCTGCCGCTCGTGGTCTTCCCCTCGAACCGTGAGCTGTCGACGCGGTCGCACGGCCCCTCCCCGGCGACGCTGCGGCGAGCCTTGGCCCAGCTTGTCGAGGCGGGCTTGGTGATCCGGCGGGACAGCCCGAACGGCAAGCGCTACGCGCGCCGCGACAGCGCCGGCGCGATCGCGCGCGCCTTCGGGTTCGACCTGACACCGCTTCTCGCACGCGCGGCGGAATTCGCGACGCTCGCCCAGCAGGTGCGGGCGGCGGCGCGCAGGCGCCGTCTCCTGCGCGAGGAGATCGCCCTGCACCGCCGTGACCTCGCCAAGACCCTCGCCTTCGCCGCGGAGTCCGGCTGGCCGGGGCCCTGGGCTGCGTTCGCGGATCGATTCGCGGCCTGCGGCGGCATGCCGGGCCGGACCGCCGGCGAGCCCCCATTGCAAGCCGCCGCCGAGGCGCTGCGCGCGTTGCGGCAGGATTTGGACAAGTGGCTGCCAGACCCAGCGTATTCGGCGAATACGGTCGGCAATGCGTCTCACAGTGAGCGCCACCATCAGAATTCAGATCCAGATCCTGCCCTCGAATCTGAACGGGATGTCCGACGAAGCCCGGGTGAAGACCCGCGACCGGGAGCCGAGCCCGCGCGGTGCCTGCCGCGCCCTCTGCCCCTGCCGATGGTGCTCGAAGCCTGCCCCGACATCGTCCTGTACGCCCGCGACGGCATCCGGAGCTGGTCCGATCTTGCAGCCGCGGCCGAGGTCGTTCGCCCCACGTTACGAATCAGTGCGGGTGTCTGGGACATGACGGTGGCCGCGATGGGGCGGGATCACGCGCTGGTGGCGCTGGCGGCGATCCTCCAGCGCGCCGCGGCGATCAATGTCCCGGGCGCCTACCTGCGCGACTTGGCGAACAAGGCCCGCGGGGGCGGATTTTCCGCTTGGCCGATGCTCTTCGCCCTCTGGCGGCTGCGCCAGGGAGCGACGTCCGGCAGCTTGCACGCTCCCCGGCACCGTCCAGGAAGTTGACCGCGGTCAACTCGCCGGGTCGGGTGGACCAGCGCTGGCACTGGCATCAACATTCTGTTCATATTCCTCCTGCTCTTGTCACGGTGCGGCGGCGTTTGCATCCGCAAAATCCGTGATAGGAGTTCCAAACCGTGGCCAGCTCCGCGGCACTCGCCGCCCTACCCTCTTCAGTGTCAGGTTCCACAGCGATGCACGACCTGATCGCCGGCGACGCGCAGGCTCTGTCGGCCAAGTTGCAGTCACACCGGCAGCGCCTGTTCCCACCCGAGGCGCGCAAGCAATTGCGGCGCTTCTCGTCCGGCGAGGCCGCCAAGCTGATCGGGGTCGACGACGGCTACCTGCGACGTCTGTCGCTCGACGGGAAGGGCCCCGCCCCCGAGATCGGGCCGTCCGGCCGGCGCTCTTACTCGAGTGCCGACATCCAGGCGCTGCGCGTCATGCTGGACGAGGGGGCCAAGACCGGCCGCCGGTACCGGAAGGAGCGGCGGGCCGAGGAGCATCTCCAAGTCATCGCGGTGGTGAACTTCAAGGGTGGCTCTGGCAAGACGACCACGGCGGCCCACCTCGCGCAGCACATGGCGCTGCAGGGCTATCGCGTCCTCGCCGTCGACCTCGACCCGCAGGCGAGCCTGTCGGCGCTTCACGGGATCCAGCCCGAATTTGACGTGCAGGACAACGAGACCCTCTACGCCGCGATCCGGTACGACGAGGCACGGCGTCCCTTGGCCGACGTCATCAAGCAGACCTACTTCCCGGGCCTCGACCTCGTGCCGGGCAATCTCGAGCTGATGGAATTCGAGCACGAGACGCCGCGCGCCCTCCTCCAGCGCCGCAGCGACGGAGATTCCTTGTTCTTCACGCGCTTCGCGCAAGCCCTGGACCCGGTCGCCGAGCGTTACGACGTCGTCGTGGTCGATTGCCCGCCGCAACTCGGCTACCTGACCCTCTCGGCCCTGTGTGCGGCCACCAGCGTGCTCGTCACGGTGCATCCCCAGATGCTCGACGTCATGTCGATGTGCCAATTCCTGCTGATGACCTCCGAGATGCTCGGGGTCGTCGCCAAGGCCGGTGGTGACATGAACTACGACTGGATGCGCTACCTCGTCACGCGCTACGAGCCGACCGACGGCCCGCAGACCCAGATGGTCGCCTTCATGCGGACCCTGTTCGGCGAGCGCGTGCTGACGAACGCGATGCTGAAGAGCACGGCGGTGTCCGATGCCGGCATCACCAAGCAGACCTTGTTCGAGGTCAGTCGCGACCAGTTCACGCGCGCGACCTACGATCGGGCGATGGAGAGCCTGGACGCCGTCAATGGCGAGATCGAAGCTCTGATCCGCACGGCCTGGGGACGCTGATCCGATGGCGCGCAAGAACCTCCTCGCCGGCCTGCTCGATCCGGCCGAGCCGAACGAGTTGACCGCGGTCAACTCGGCCAGCGACGCTCCGGGGGCGGCCCGACCGGAGCGGCGCCCGGCCCCGCTCACCCCCAGCTTCACCGGCCGCGGCGCGGTCGGCGCGATGAGCCGGTCCCTGGAGCGTCTGACCTCCGAGGTCGTCTCGGCGCGGGCCGCGGAGGACCAGCTCAAGTCCGGCAGCGTCGCCGTCGAACTTGATCCGAACCTCGTCGACCCGTCACCGGCTCCCGATCGGCTGCCGGTGATCGACAGACCGAGCGAGGAGGCCTTCGTCGCGGTCATCCAGGCGCAGGGGCAGCAGACCCCGATTCTGGTCAGGCCGCATCCCTCGGTCAGCGGGCGCTACCAGGTCGCCTTCGGCCATCGCCGATTGCGGGCTGCCGCCGCGTTGGGCCGTCCGGTCCGCGCGCTGGTGAAGACACTGACGGATGCCGAACTCGTCGTCGCCCAAGGTCAGGAGAACAACGCCCGTGCCGATCTCAGCTTCATCGAGCGGGCCGCATTCGCCCTGACGCTGGAGCGGCTCGGTCACGGACGCGACGTGATCATGGCCGCCCTGCTCGTCGACAAGACCGAATTGTCGCGCCTGATCACGGCGCGACGCGCCCTACCGGATTTCGTGATCGCTGCCATCGGTCCGGCACCGAAGGCCGGTCGACGCCGGTGGATGAGCTTGGCGGACCGCCTCGCCAGTCCGGAGATGCAGGCGCGGGTCACCGAGATCGTCGCCGAGGAGGCCTTCGCGACCCTCAGCTCGGACCAGCGGTTCGTCCGCGTCTTCGCGGCCGTGACACCAGTCCCCTCCCCGCCACCGCCGCCGGCTCCTGCGGTGCACGTGCCGGAAGCGGGTCTGGCGAAAGACGGACGCCGCTTGGCGCGCATCGAGCGAACGCCGACGACCCTGGGTCTGATCATCGACGAGACGCTTCATCCCGCCTTCGGCGACTTCCTCGTCGCGCGCCTGCCGGAGCTCTTCGCGGCGTACGAGCGCGAGCAGGCGCGAGGCCCGGATCAGTCCGCAGGCTGACGTCGCCGCCGAGCGCTCTTCGCTTCGTCGGTTCTGAAGCTGCGGGGTTGGCGCCGCGGTCACGGGGGCGCGGCGATCTGGCCGGCGCGGTCCTAACGTCGATCCGGGCGTGATCGGCACGCCGCCCTCTCCGGGCATGCGCGACCTCGACGCCGCGCCCCAGATGCTCACCGATCGGGACGGTTCGGCCGAGATCGTCTCTGGAACGCTTGGTCGGGGGTCTCAAGAAGCGTGGAGTACGGGAGACGCGACCGGCGATCCGCGCCTGCCCGGTCGCGTGCAGGCCGCCCTGGCCGCCTGCGGGGCCATCACGGTGGCGCTGTGATCCCCGCTTCACGTCGCGGGCCGGCATCGCGCAAGCCGGGGGAGGGGGCGGCCTGTCGAGATTCTCCCGACCGATTATCGCGGAGCCGGATCAGCCCCGGAGCGTGCCCGACGACGCGGTGGCGAAGATGGCGGAGATCCTCCGTGCGCCGCTCGCGACCTCGCCGAAGGCGCGGTCCACCGGCTGTTCCGAGCGGGACGCAGTCGCCCGGACGCGCTCGAGCTTCTCGCGCGAAGCCAGGATGCGTTCACCGACGCGCGGGCTCGGCAGATTGCCTGGGAACTGCGTTCCTGTCGCCATCCGGGCATGGCGCCTTCACGCGCGTGGGTCAGCCGCGGGCAGGGGAGGGCGGAACACCGTCCAAGCCAGCCGCACCGAGCGGGACAGCCCGACATCACTTGCGACAGCGCCGAGCGGGAGGCTGGCGCTCACGCGGACCGGCCGGCGGGCGCCATCGCGCACGCGCGGACGAGCCGAGACGGCCGACGACCAACGCATCTCCGCCGTGCCCGGGACCGCGCCGGCCCGTTCGGAAGGACCGGAACGGGCGCGAAGCACCAGGGGTGGGTCGCGTAGGCCAGCCGCTTCCGTATCTCACGCCCGCGGCGCAACGGGTTACGGCATCATTCCGGTTGACCGGAGCCGCGCTGCGAGGCGCGGATACACGCGCAGCGCGTTCTCGGCGTAGATCTTGGTCCTGTCCCCGTCCGAAATCGCGGCGGCCTCGATGTAGCGCTTGGTGTCGTCGTAGGCGTGACCGGTCTCGGGATCGATGCCGTTCACCGCGCCGACCATCTCGGAGGCGAACAGCACGTTCTCGCGCGGAACGACCTTGAGCAGCAGGTCGATGCCGGGCTGGTGGTAGACGCAGGTGTCGAAGAAGACGTTGCGCATGAGTTCGGACAGCGGCGGCCGCTTCATGTCCTGGGCCAGGCCCCGGTAGCGCCCCCAGTGATACGGCACGGCGCCACCGCCGTGCGGGATGATCAGGCGCAGCGTGGGGAAATCCTTGAACAGGTCCGAGATGACGAACTGCATGAAGGCCGTGGTATCGCCGTTGATGTAGTGCGCCCCCGTCGCGTGAAAGTTGGGATTGGCCGAGGCGCTGACATGCACCATGCCCGGCACGTCGAGCTCGACCATCTTCTCCCAGAGCGGGTACCAGTACCGGTCGGAGAGCGGCGGATCGGTCCAGTATCCTCCGGACGGGTCCGGGTTGACGTTGCAGCCGACGAAGCCGAGCTCCCGGACGCAGCGCTCCAGTTCGGGCACGCAGGTCTTGGGCGAGACACCCGGCGATTGCGGCAGCTGGCAGACGCCGACGAAGTTCTGCGGCATCAGGCTCGTCACCCGGTGGATCATGTCGTTCGACACGATCGACCAGTCGAGGCTGGTCCGGGCCGTGCCGATATGGTGGCCCATCCCGCCGGCCCGCGGCGAGAGCAGCGCCAGGGAGATCCCGCGCTCGGACTGGAGCTTGAGCTGCCGTCCGGCCACGCTGGCGCGCACCTCGTCGTCGCTGACCCGCAGCTCCGACGGCGCGGGGGACTGGGCCGGGTCGTTGAGCGCGCTGATCTGGCGCTTGCGCCAGTCCAGCATGGCGGGCGGCTCGGTGGTGTAGTGCCCGTGGCAATCGATCACCAAGCCGGTGTAGGGCGACGGCTCGGCCCGTGCCGCGGTTGCCACCATCGCCGCCGTGCCCAGCCCCGCGAGGCGGCCCAGGAAGCCGCGGCGGGGCAGGCAGCAGGCGCACCGGGCGGTGGCGACCGGCTCGGCTGCGACGGTCATCGCGGGCTGCCCTCGGGCAGGGCGGCGCGCTTGCGCAGCACCATGTCGCCCCGGAACAGGAACTTCTGGGCCCGCTTCCCGGTGTCGACCTCGGTGGTGAAGACGTTGCCCTTGGAATCGATGGCGAGGTTGTGGACCCAGTGAAAGTCACCGGCCATCCGGCCGTTGCGCCCGAATCGGCCGAGGACCTCGCCGGTCTCGCGGCTCAGGGTGCGGACCTCGTTGTTGGCGCCGTCGGCGTTGAGCAGGTAGGTCTGGCGCTCGTCCGGCCACAGGGCGAGTTCCCAGACCGAGCCGTTGGCCCGGGTGTTCTTCTCGACGATCATCTCCTTCACGAAGCTGCCGTCCTTCTTGAACACCTGGATCCGGTCGTTGGTCCGGTCACAGACGTAGACGAGGCCGTTGCGGGCGATCTGCACGCAGTGCACCGGATTGGCGAATTGCTGGGAGGGGGCCGCCGCCGGATCGTAGGGGCCGAGCTTGTCGTCGGTCGGCGGCTTGCCGTAGGCGCCCCACATCCGCTTGAACGCGCCGGTCTCCGCGTCGAACACGATGACGCGGTGGTTGTAGTAGCCGTCGGCCACGTAGAGCTCGTTCGTCTCCGGATCGACCATCATGCCGGCGGGCTTGCCGAGGCGGCTCGTGTCCCGGCTGTCGGTCTGCGGCCCCTGCTTCCCGATCTGCAACACGAACTTGCCGTCCGGGGTGAACTTCAGGATCTGGCCGTCGGTGTCGCCGTTGCCGGCGAGCCAGACGAAACCCTTGTGGTCGATGTGGATGCCGTGCTCGTTCTGGGGCCATTGATAGCCCTCACCCGGGCCGCCCCAGGACTTCACCAGGCGCCCGGCCTGATCGAAGACGAGGACCGGGGGCGCCGGCTTGCAGCAGCGGGTGCGGGGCGGATCGAGGCTGGCGGCCTTCTCGTCGTCGGTGAGGGTGCGCGGCCGCTGGATGACCCAGACATTGTCCTGCGCGTCGACTGCGACACCCGCCGCCTGACCCATGATCCAGTCGTTCGGCAGGCGCTGCGGCCAGGCCGGGTCGACCTCGAAGCGCAGCGGCTCCTCGGCGACGGCCGGAACGGCGAATGTCAGCGCGGCCGCAGCCGTCAGCCGACGCAGGACGCGTCGCAGCATCTCGGTTTCCTCTCCCAGTTTTTATTCAATTCGTTCCGCGATCAGATGCCGAAAGGCCATCCTCGTCCAGCATCACGCAGCATGTCCGGGCTTCACCGCGCTACGCTTGCGCCGAGATGTTCCTGTTCCCGGGAAGCCGCGGATGCCGCCGGGGGTATGCGGTGTTGCCGTCTAGGAAGCCGGATATCCGAGAGGGGCCCGGCATCGCCTGTCGACGTGGACACCGTCCCGCGGCGCAACGATCGCCCCGAAAGGCCGGACCCGCCGTCAGGGCAGGGTAGGCGGCCGGTTTCACGTCTCGCCGGAGCGGGCGCGCCGCCCTCGCTGTCCTCACTCTTCCGAGGCCCGCCGCAAGCCCCCCGTCAGGGGCGCGCGTGGCGACGCCGGTACTCTGCCGGGGTCGTGCCGACCCGCCGCATGAACGCCCGCCGGAGCGTGTCGGCGTCGCGGAAGCCGCAGGCCCCGGCAACCTGCTTGAGCGCGACGTCCTCGGTCTCGAGGAGGCGGCGGACGGCCTCGATCCGGACGGTCTCGACATAGGCGGCCGGTGTCAGGCCCGTCTCCGCGCGGAACAGGCGCGCGAAATGGCGCAGGCTCAGCCCTGCCCGTTCGGCGAGGCGATCGACACCGTGGTCCTCGCCCGGGTGACTGGCCACCCAGCGCTGCACCGCCTGCAGCGCCGAGCGGCCGACCGGGGCGCTGACCCCGCGGCGGCTGAACTGCATCTGGCCGCCGCCGCGCTTGAAGAACATGACCAGATGGGCCGCGACCCGGCGGGCGATCTCCGCGCCCAGATCCTCCTCCACGAGGGCGAGGGCAAGGTCGAGCCCGGCCGTGACCCCGGCCGCGGTCCGGAGCGGCCCGTCGAACAGGCAGATCGCGTCGGGCTCGACGGAGGCCTCGGGAAACCGCTCCGCCAAGGCCGCCGCGACGGCCCAGTGCGTCGTAACCCGGCGGCCATCCAGCAGGCCGGCCTGTCCGAGGAGGAAGGCGCCGCTGCAGACGGAGCCGTAGCGCCGGCAGTGTCCCGCAGCCCGACGCAGCCATGCCAGCAGGCCGGCCGGAACCTCCAGCTCACGGATCCGGGGTGCGCCCGCGACCAGGAGAGTGTCGAAGCGCGTCGGCTCAGTGCCCGCGACAACCAGATCCGCGATCAAGCCGCGGCCGGACGACGTGGTGATGTGACCCGCTTCCGTCCCGACGATGGCGAGATCGTAGGCGTCCCGGCCGCTCTGGGTGTTCGCCTCGGCGAAGACGTCGAGGGGACCCGCCACATCCAGGAGTTGGACACCGGGAAGAGCCAGGATTGCCGTTGATCGCGGTGCCATAGGCGCCTCGTGGCCGATGCTGCGCGTAAGATGGCAGAATTCGCCGCAAAACGATGATTGATGCCATCCGGGAAGCTCCGTAGCTCGTCGGGACGCTCAGAGCAAAGGAGATCCGCCATGACCGCCGTGAGCACCGCCAGCATGCCGGCCGAAGCCGCCGTCCCCGACAGTGCGCTCGCCCGGGCCGTCACCGCCTTCGTCCGGGACACGGAGACGACGTTGCTCTTCAACCATTCGAGTCGGGTCTATCAGTTCGGTGCCCTGGCCGGTCTCCGACGCGGCCTGCGCTACGACCGCGAGCTGCTCTACGCCGGCGCCATGTTCCACGACCTCGGCCTGATGCCGGACCACAGCAGCGCCGGAGAGCGCTTCGAGGTGGACGGTGCCAACGCGGCCCGCGATTTCCTCAAGGCGCACGGCGTGCCGGAGGCGGACGTCTACACCGTCTGGACCGCGATCGCCCTCCACACGACCCCCGGCATCCCGGTCCACATGCACCCGGTGGTCGCCCTAGTCACGGCCGGCGTCGAGATGGACGTGCTGGGCCTGACCTACGACGCGTATGCGGACGCCGAACGCGCCGCCGTTGTCGCGGCCTTCCCCCGGGAGCCGGACTTCAAGGAGGGCATCATCCAGGCCTTCTACGACGGCATCCGGCACAAGCCCGCCACCACCTTCGGCAACGTCAAGGCCGACGTGATCGCCGACAAGGAGCCGGGTTTCCGCAGGGGCAATTTCTGCAGCGTGATCCGGGCCTCCCGCTGGCCGGACAGCGCCCACGCGCCGGGTTGCGAGTGCGGGCACCATGATTGAGCGGCGGGCCGCGCGTGACGGGCGCGCACGGCCCGCCGTCCCGTCTCGGGGGTCCTGGCCTGTGTCGGGCCGAGGGGCGCGCCGGGGAGCGTTTGCCCGCGGCGAGAACCCGGGACTGGCCGAGGGCGGTCGCTCGGCCCTACCTATCGGTGGCCGGGCTGAAACGGATCTGGAGAGCGCGCATGCAGGACATCCCGTTGGGGGCGAAGGGAAGCTTCGCCATGCTGGTCGGGCCGTCACATCTGGCCAGCCAGTTCAAGGACAACATACTGCCGCCGGTCTTCGCCACGCCGATGATGGTCCTGATCATGGAGAACGCGGCGCTGAACGCCGTCCGCCAGTACCTCGATCCCGGTGAGAGCGCCGTCGGAACGAAGGTGGACGTGACTCACATGGCGGCGACCCCGGTCGGACACCGGGTTCGCGCAGAGGCCGAAGTGGTCGGCGTGGCAGGACGTCAGATCCAGTTCCGCGTCGCGGCCTGGGACGAGGCGGAGCAGATCGGGGCCGGGACGCACGAGCGGATGATCGTCGACATCGAGCGGCTCGGAAAACGTCTCGCCGGTAAACAGCCCGCTCCGAGAGAGCGCGTATAAGTCCGGCGCGGCTCGGCGCCGCGGGAAACGCGCGCGTCTCAGTCGTAAGGTACGCGCGTCGCGCGGAGAGCCGACCTCCGGCGGTGCCGGGGACCCTGCTCTGCCTCGGCGGACTTCGACGATCAATCCGGGCGGCCGGCACTTGTGGCGTCGGTCTGCCGCACCGCGACGGCAGCCTTGATCGCCTCGTAATCGGCCTTCTTCAGGACACGCCTGGTCACGAGGTCCTCCGGGGAGTCGTAGGGCCGAAAGGCGATGATCCGGCGTCCGATCATGCCGGCCCCGAGGGCGTTCAGCTCCTCGACGGACGCCGTGTTGAGGTCGACGCCCTGACCCGGAGGGGCCGGCGGCTGGCCCGAGCCGGACGCGCTCTCGACCTGCTGCGGCGCCATCGGCGTTGCCGCCCCCCCGCTCGCGGTCGGAGCATCCGGCGCTGCTGCCGGGATTGCCGCCGAGGACGGCGCGGGTGCTGCCGTCCCGTTCCGCGGGGCCGGCGCGGCGCGCTGGGCGGACCCGGAGTTCGATCCCGGATACACGGTCCGGATGGTGTCACCCTGCGGATCGATCGCGGATCGGTCCTGCTTGGACAAGGGTGTCGTGGTGGATGCCTGCCTGTCCCGGGTCGCCTGAGGACGGGGCCCGTAGGAAACCCAGAGGCCCGCCAGGACGACTGCGGCCGCCGCCAGACCGGCGCTGATGGACAGCGTGGATCGGCTCATTGTCACAACCTCCTCTTGGCGGGCGGGGGACTGCCGCACGGCGATGGCACGAGCGAGGCGGGCTAACCCAGCCTGAGCGGCATCGCCATCCGCCGCATGAGGTTCGCGGATCCGAAGCGTGTGGCGCGCTGGCGCAGCCCACCGGCGGAAGCGGGCCTTGCGGCGAAGCGGCCGGCGTCGGCGCTCCGGCAAGTCGACGGGCCGGCATTCGCGCCTGCGCGGTCCGGCCATGGCCTGGATCGCCGCCCGCGCGAGGCTGTACGTCTGATAATGCTCCGGCTCGGGTCCCGTCGTCAGAGCTCGAGCGTCACGGCATCCCGCGCGCGCGAGACGCAAGGCATCATGCGGTTCCCGCGCTTGGCGAGCGGCAACACCGCGTCGCGGTGGATGATTGTGCCGTCGCGGTAGCCGCACTCGCAGGAGCCACAGACGCCGAGTTCGCAGGACGACGGCAGGTCGAACCCCGCGCGGCGCAACACCTCGAGCAGCGATCGGTCGGCGGGCACGTGGAGCACTTGGCCGGTGGAGGCGATCCGCGCCTCGAACGGCTCCGGCGCGAAGCCTTCGTCGCGAAGCGGCTCGAAATGTTCGCTGTGCACCCGCTCCACGGGCCAGCCCCGCGCGACCAGACCCGCCCGCACCGCATCCATGAGACGCTGCGGCCCGCAGGCGTAGACATGGGTCCCGGGCTCGGCCGGGCCGAGTGACGCCGGATCGAACCGCCGCCCCTCGGATCCGAACCAGCAGCTGAGGCGGGGCCCGCAGACCGATCGCACCGCCGCCAGCAGCGGCGCCTCTTCGGGCGAGCGGGCGCAGAGATGGAAGGCGAACTCTGCCCCCGACGCGCAGAGCGCGCGCGCCATGGCGAGCAGGGGCGTCACCCCGATCCCGCCGGCTACCAGCAGGTGGCAACGCGCACCTGCGTCGAGGGGAAAGTTGTTGCGGGGCGCCGAGACGTGGGCGAACGCCCCCGGCGCGAGCGTGTCGTGCGCCCAGGCCGAGCCGCCGCGGCCGGCCTCCTCCCGCCTGATCGCGATCTCGTAGCGGCTCCGGTCGGCCGGGTCCCCGCACAGCGAGTATTGCCGCACGCGACCATCCGGCAGGCGCAGGTCAACGTGCGCGCCGGCCGTCCAGGCGGGGAGTTCCGGGCGCGCGGGATGGACGAGGCCGAGGTGCAGCACCTCCGGCGTCGTCGCGACCGCGTCGGCGACGCGCAGCTTCATGATCAGGCGGGCCGTCATCGCGCGCAGCTCCGTCAGTCCAGCAGCGCGATCGTGTCGCCGGGCCGGATCACGCCGCCGCTCTCGATCCCGCAGTTCAGGCCCGAGCGATTGTAGAGCGGCAGGTAGACCGGCATCCCGAGAAGCTCCTCGAGATAGCGGCAGGGGAAGTTGAGGCGTCCGCCCCGCAGGATCACGGCGCCGACCCGGAAGCGCCGGCCGACCAAGTGGTTGAGCGGCACGCCGCGCACCGTGAGATTGCGCCGATGATCCCCCGGCAGGAGGCGCAGCGGCCCCTCCTGCAGCGGCGGGTCGTTGCGGTTGAGGGCGTCGAGGGCCTCCTGCTCGATCAGCGTGACCTCGCGCACGTCCGGCTTGGGCGAGTAGGTGCCGGTGCCGAGGAAGTAGCGGTCGCCCTCGATCCCACGGCCGGCCACGCACACGGCCTCGGACAGCGCCTCCATCTCGTAGCTGGCGGCGGGCGCGATGTGGATGTGGGTCAGTGCGCCGATCCAGCCGGCGGCGCCGCCCGGAACCCGGACAGCGGCGGATCCGGCCGCGTGCGCGAAGGCCTCGACCATGCGGGGTGCCGTCTCGCCGGTCATGCGGCCTCCGTGGCGAGCGCGATCGCCTCGATCTCGACCCGGGCGTCGCGCGGCAGGCGCGCGACCTCGACGGTGGAGCGGGCCGGTGCCTCGCCCGGGAAGTGCTCGGCGTAGACCGCGTTCATCGCGGCGAACTCGTTCATGTCCTTGAGGAACACGGTCGTTTTCACAACGCTCGCGAGGCTGGCGCCGCCCGCCTCGAGCACGGATGCGAGGTTGGCCAGCGAGCGCCGCGTCTGCGCCTCGATCCCGTCCGGGAACGCGCCGGTGGCGGGATCGATCGGCAGCTGTCCGGAGGCGAAGACCAAGCCTCCGGCCCGGATCCCCTGAGCGTAGGGCCCGACCGCCGGGGCGGCCTTCTCGGTGCGGATGGTGCGCTTCGTCATGCGGTTTGTCTCACGTCGGTCTGTTTCAGATAGTGGACGATAATCCACTGTATGGGAAGATCGCGCGCGCCTGCGGGGCTGTCGCTCGACCGGTCTGTCGCTCGTCAGTCGATCGGCTTGCGCGCGGTTTCCGGGGCGAGCAGCGTGGCTGTCAGGGTGATGCAGGCGAGGGCGATCAGGTAGACGGAGATCGGCCAGGTCGCGCCGGAGCTCCAGCCCAGCAGGGCCGCTGCGATCAGCGGCGTGAAGCCGCCGCTCAGGGCCGCACCCACCTGGAAGCCCAGCGAGGCGCCGCTGTAGCGCAGGCGCGCGTCGAACAGCTCGGACATCCAGGCGGCGCCGGTGCCGAACATGATCCCCTGGCCGAAGCTCAGGGCCACCGCGACGGTCAGCGTGATGATCGTCGGGTCGCGCGTGTCGAGGAGGGTGAACAGCGGGAACGCGAAGGCGATCGAGAACAGGCAGGCGGCCACGAACAGGGGCCGGCGGCCGTAGCGGTCCGACAGCCAGCCGAAGGCGGGCAGGGTGAAGAGCTCGATCAGCGCCGCCACCAGGATGCCGTTCAGGATGATGCTGCGCGACAGTCCGAGCTGGCCGGTGACGTAGGAGATCGAGAACACGGTCACGACGCTGACGTAGGCGATCTCGGAGACCTTGAGGCCCACGGCCTTGAGGAAGGTGCGCGGGTGCTCAGTGAGGATCTCCATGACCGGCAGGCGCGCCACCGCGGCCTGCCGCTTCACCCGCTGGAATGCCGGCGTCTCGTGCAGGCGCAGGCGGATGAACAGCCCGAGGCCGACCAGCAGCGCGCTGGCCAGGAACGGGATCCGCCAGCCCCAGGCGAGGAACTCCGCCTCCGGCAGGAAGCCGCACAGCGCGAAGGCCCCGATCGACGCGATGACGCCGAGGGGGTAGCCGAGCTGGACGATGCTGCCGAAGAAGCCGCGCCGCTCCGCCGGGACGCTCTCCACCACCATCAGGACCGCGCCGCCCCACTCGCCGCCGATCCCGATGCCCTGGATCAGGCGCAGCGCCACGAGCAGGATCGGGGCCCAAAGCCCGATCTGCGCGTAGGTCGGCAGGCATCCGATCAGGAACGTGCCCAGGCCCATGATGATGATGGTCAGGGACAGCATCGCCTTGCGGCCGATCTTGTCGCCGAAATGCCCGAAGATGACCCCGCCGAGGGGACGCGCCAGGAAACCCACCGCGTAGGAGCCGAACGCCGCGATGGTGCCGACCAGCGGGTCGAAGCTCGGGAAGAACAGCTTGTTGAACACGAGCGCCGTGGCCGTTCCGTAGATCAGGAAGTCGTACCACTCGACCGTCGTGCCGATGACGCTCGACCAGACGATCTGGCGCCGGTCGGCAGCCGGCGCCGGGCCGGCCTCGAGAGCCGGAGACGCCTGCAGGGGCAACGCGGTATCGGCCACGGCACATCCTCCACTCTATTGGATGAAAATCCATTTATGTGGAGGCAAACGGCGTGCCAGCCCGGCACAGCGCCGCCCGGGACCCGACCCGTCTCGCGTCCCGGCGCGGTGCAGCGAACAGTGCGGCGCAAGGTGCAATTCGGCCGCCCCTGCGTTAGGCGGGGGCGACTCTCTCGGCGCCGCGCCCCGGTCGCGCGGCCCGGTCGCGGGCGCGGAAGACGGGGCATGACGGCGAGGACGATCATCGGGGCGGACCCGGCAGCGACGGAGACGTCCCCGCAGATCCACATCGCCGAGGAGATCCGGCGGCGCCGCAGGGAGCAGGGCCTGTCGCTGGAGACGCTGGCGGCGCGCTCGGGCGTCAGCCGCTCGATGATCTCCAAGATCGAGCGCTCCGAGGCCGTGCCGTCGACGGTGGTGCTGTCCCGCCTCGCGGAGGCGCTCGGCGTCACCTTCTCGCGGCTGATGGCGCCCGCGACGGAGCGCGAGATCCTGCTGATCCCGGCGAGCCGCCAGCCGATCCTGCGCGACGAGGCGTCGGGCTACCTGCGGCGCTGCATCTCCCCGGTCCTGCCCGGGCGCGGCATCGACTGGGTGCTCAACACGCTGCCGCCGGGCGCCAGCACCGGCGAGTTCACCGCCCATCGCCGCGGTGTGTCCGAGTATATCTACGTCCTGCGCGGCCGCCTGCGGGCGGTGATCGGCGAGCGCGCGGTCATAATGGAGACCGGCGACAGCCTGTATTTCGAGGCCGATGCCGGGCACGCATTCGCCAATGTCGGCACGGAGGCGTGCGAGTATTTCCTGGTGATCGACCCGTCGCGCGTTCGCTGAGCCGAGGCTCCGCGGGACTCCGCGGCGTGAGCGTCGCGAAGACCCCGGCACGCGCGGCGGACCGCGCGCGGCCTCAGCGCGGCCTCAGCGCGACCGCTGCGCGTGGGGACGTTCGCCCGCCCCGCGCCGCGGACTTCGGACGGCGCGACAGGTCCGGATCGGGCGCGTCAGTGAAAGGCCTTGAAGGCGATGATCGTCTCGGAATCCTTCACGCCGCTGAGGCGCAGGAGAAAATCGTTCACGAACAATCCGATATCGACGTCGTTGTCCACGTGGAACTTGGCCATGATGTCGAAGCGTCCGGCCGTAGAGTAGATTTCCGAGGCGATCTCCATCGCGAGGAGCGAATCGGACACCGCGTAGGTTTTCCCGATCTCGCATTTGATCTGCACGAAAAATGTTTTCATGTCCGTCTCGTTCGATGGCACGGCGCCGCGGCCGCGCGGCTCGGGGCTGCCGATCGCGTCGGAGCGGCCGAGCCTAACATCATTCGGCGGGCGTGACCGGCCCGGTGTTCGCGCCGCTCGCCCTGCAGACCGCGTCGGTCGCGGTCTTCGGCGCCGCGCAGCCGGAGCCTGGAGAGCCCGGAGGCCGGCGTTGTGCCGAGCGTGGGCGCCCCGGCCTCCCGTGCGCGGGACGCCGTCCCGCGCCCGATCCTCCGACCCTGGGGCCGCGCCTTCCGCCCGGCTGAAGGGGTCAGTTCCAAGTGTGCAGGACCGTGCGCCATACGCCGTCGCGCTTCTCCAGCACGTTCACCCAGTTGCCCTCGAACTTCTTCTTCGCGCCGCCGTCGCCGGGCCCGGTCATTTCCCAGCGGCCGGAGACGATGAGCAGATTGTCCTTCGGCAGCGCCGATTTCACCGTGGTCTTGTGCTCATCCCATCCCTTCGCCTTCAGCCCAGCGAAGAACTTCTGAATGCCGTCGCTTGTCTGGGCTCCGCCTTTCGTGACCACGATCGCGTCGGGGGCGTAGAGCTTGGCCAGCGTGTCCATGTCGCCGCCGTTATACGCCGCGTCCCATTTGCTCGCGACGCTCTGCGCGTCGGCCTGCAAGGTCTCCGACCGGCACAGGCTCGGCGTCATGAGCGCGACAGCGAACAGCGTCGCAGGCAGAGCGTGGGGGCGCAGCATGTCTTCCTCCATCGTGGATTGTTCTGGTCGTTCAGAACGCGAAAGCTCAGGAACCGCGGAGTCTGTCTAAGGGTATTTCTCCCAGGTGAGGGTGATGACGCTCATCCTACCATCGAGGTTGAACTTGAACGGCACCGTCCTGAGGATGAGCCGCCCGTTCTCCTGCGCGACGTGACGCACCTGGGAGGTTCCGGTCCAGGCCTCGTTCCAGGACGTATCGATGTCGTGGATGATCCGGTCGCCTTCGAACCGGTAGGTCCCGGCATAGGCGAAGAATGTTTTGTGGAGCTTGATCCGGTCCGCGTCGGACATCTTGTCGTTGGCGACCGGTCTGTCCCGGCCTTCGTAGGCGCAGACCACCATCATGCGACCGTCGCGGCCGTAATTGATCCATCCGGTCGGATTCGGGCCGCCATAAGCGTCGACGGTTTCTCCCGTATCCACGATTTTGCGCGTGGCCGTGACGAGGCGCCACGTTCCGACGACCGCATCCGCTTCCAGCGCCCGTCCGGCCGAGATGCCGAGTCCGCTCGCGATCAGAACGGCAGCGCTCCCGACGCAGACCACAGCCGCCCTGCCGCGGCCCGGGGACGACCGGAGACCATCCCGTCGACGCCAGCGTGACCCTTGCTCGACGACGCGCATCGTCGCGACCCCCGGGCAGCCAAGGAACTCGAAGCACGTGAGAGAGCGTGCGCGAATGCCGATTTATTTAAAACCATCAGTGGCTCGGATGCAAGCCGTAGATTGATGGTTCGCTTCCTCGAAAACAGTCAAAGTTTTTAAGTGATCTTTTTTCTGGCTGTATGATCAGTATAGATCCGAGATAAAGACCTGCGCCGCGATCGAGTCGGGTCGAGGATAGGCGAGAGGGCGACGTTCGGAGAGATGGATCTGCCGGCCGAATGCGGAAAGTCCCGATCCGCGCGACCCGGTCATCCGCTCCACCTGCGCGAAGCGCCCGAAACGCTGGGTGTCCGAGACGATTGACCGCTGATCAGGGGCTCGCCCCGTCACTTTTGAGGACGGCGCGCACGGGCTACGCTCCCGACGATGTCCGCTGCAACCGACCCACATCCCGATCCCCGGCCGACGCTCGCGCGGCCCGACGATGATCCCTACCTCTGGCTGGAAGAGGTCGATGGACCCGACGCGCTGACCTGGGTCGAGGCGCGCAACGCGGAGACGCTCGCCCGCTACGGCGATGCCGGCTTCCTGCGCGACCGGGACATCGCCCGCGACCTTCTCGACCGGCCGGGCCGGATTCCGTTCGTTCAGCGCTTCGGCACCTGGCTCTACAATTTCTGGACGGATCGCGCGCATCCGCGCGGCCTGTGGCGGCGTGTCGACGAGGCCGGCTATCGTGCCGCGGTCCCGGATTGGGAGATCCTGCTCGATCTCGACAGCCTCGCCGCCATCGAGGGGGAGGACTGGGTCTGGGCCGGAGCCGCGATCCTCAAGGGCGACCTCGACCGCGCCCTGGTGCGCCTCAGCCGCGGCGGCAAGGACGCGGCCGTGATGCGCGAGTTCGATCTCGACACGCGCACCTTCGTGGCGGACGGCTTCATCCTGCCCGAAGGCAAGGGCGGTGCGACGTGGCTCGATCGCGAGACCGTGCTGCTGTCGAGCGCCCTGGGCCCAGGCATGGCCACGCGGTCCGGATACGCGCGCACCGTCCGGCTCTGGCCGCGCGGCACGGATCCGCTCGACGCGCCCGTCCTGTTCGAGACCGCCGAGACCAGCATGGATGTCTGGGGCGCGTCCGACCGGCAGACCGGGTCGGAGCGGATCACATTCGTCGAGCGGCTCGGCTTCTTCGACGCGGCGATCCATATCGGCGACCGCACCGGCCCGCGCGCGCGCCTCGACCTGCCCACACATGCCGGGGTCCAGCTGCACCGGAACCACCTGTCCGTGCGGCCGCGGCGCCCCTGGACGGTGAACGGCGTCGCGTACGCCGCCGACACGGTGTTGACGATCGCGCTCCCCGACCTGCTGGCGGGCCGCTCCGGCTTCACGGTCCTCTGGCAGCCCGAAGAGCGGCGCGCCCTCCAGGGGGTGTTCTGGTCGGCCGGGCGGCTGATCGTGGACGTGCTCGAGGACCTGCGTCCCACCTACCGCGTCTTCGAGCCGGGGCCGGGCGGCTGGACCGAGCGGCCCCTCGCCGGGCTGCCGGCCCTCGGATCCGTCCATCTCTGGCCCCTCGACGGCGATCCGGAGCGGGCGGACGGAGCCCTGCTCGCGCTGGCCCACGATCCGGTGACGCCGCCGGCCCTGCTCGCCTTCCCGCCCGCGCTCGACGCCCCGGCCGTGCTGCGTCAGACGCTCCCGGCCTTCGATGCGCGCAACATCCGGGTGACGCGCCACGAGGCCCGGTCGGCGGACGGGACGCGCGTGCCCTACGTCCAAGTCGGGCCGCAGGCCGAGACCGGTTCGGCGCCCGTCTACCTGACCGCCTATGGCGGGTTCGGGCTCTCGCGCCTGCCGGATTACCAGCCCGTGCTGGGCAAGCTCTGGCTGGAGCGCGGCGGCACCTGCGTGACCGCCAACATCCGCGGCGGCGGCGAGTTCGGCACCCGCTGGCACGATGCGGGCCGGCGCGAGGGCAAGGCCCGGGCGCATGACGACTTCGCCGCGGTGGCCGCCGATCTGGTCGCGCGCGGCGTGACGCGGCCGGGGCGGATCGCGGCCGAGGGCGGCTCGAACGGAGGTCTGCTGATCGCCAACATGCTCACCCGCTACCCGGAGCGGTTCGGGGCTCTGGCCTGCACAATCCCGCTGATCGACATGCGCCGCTACACGAAGCTCCTGGCCGGTGCGAGCTGGGTCGGGGAATACGGTGATCCGGACGACCCGCAGGACTGGGCGTTCCTGTCCTACATCTCCGCCTACCACGCCGCCGAAGCCGGGCGGCCCTATCCGCCGATCCTGCTGGCCACGAGCCGCGGCGACGACCGGGTTCATCCCGGCCACGCGCGCAAGATGGCGCAGAAGCTCCGCGTCCTCGGCTGCGACGTCGCCTTCTACGAGCCCGCGACGGGCGGGCACGGCGCCGGCAAGGACAGCGAGCAGGCGGCGGCGTTCAGGGCGCTGGGGCTCACCTTCCTGCGCCGCGCCATCGGATGGGAGGACCCGGTCGCGTGAGCGCAAACTCGGCCCGAGCCGCGGCGGGACCCGCGGATCTCATCGCGCGCTCGTGCCGGCGGCGCGACTCGGAGGGTGTGCAGCCATAGCGGCGGTAGCGCTGCCCGAAATCGCTCCTATGGAGGATCCGAAACGCGCGGGCGATCGCGGCCATCGAGCCGCGGCGCTGTGCTCTGAGCCGCCAGAGGCGCCGCGCCCTCGTCGGGCGTCCGACGATCGGGCCGCGAAGACGGGAGCGCCGGCACGGTCGGGGAGGGGAGGGGATAGGGCCCGCGAAGCCGAGGGCGTTCGAATTCTCCCCCGCTCGGCGGGTGGCACAGCCGTCCCGCCGGTTCCGGTTACGCGAAATGCGCGGGCAGGCTGAGCGCCTGCGCGTAGGTCACGAGGGCGATCGCGCCGCCGATCAGGGTCGCGGCCAGGGTGATGCGGTTCGTCCAGGTCATCGTCGTCTCCATCAGGTTCGCGACTGTGTTCGCGCTGTGGTCCTGATGTAGGCCCAAGCTTTCAGGGTCGGCGTGTCCTGGAACACCTGTAGAGCAGCTGTTCGAGCAAGGCTCCGGGCCGCGCCTCGCGCGGAGGCCGATACGCCGGCCGCCGCCTGTCGCCGCGAGGTGGCTCAGGCCGAACAGGATCGATGACGCACCGAAATCCGCGCGGCCGCCCGTCAGCCTCGACAGGGCGGCCGATCGGCGGCGGCGCACGCAGTCCTGCCCGGCACCGCTCTTCGCGACCGGGCTCCGAGGAACGCGCGGCCCGGAACGGAACCCGGTTCCGCAGGACCGATCTATCCAGCCTCGACGCGCTGTTCGGCGTTGGACGCGACCGTGAAGCCTTCGCGGTCGAACACGTTGTAGAGGACGCCGGCCGGATCGAGCCCGAGTCCCGCTATATGCGTGACGGCCGCCTCCTTGGCTTCGGCGAGCGTGCTGAACGGATCCGGCAGCTGGTACATCCGCGATGCCTGCTCGGCGCCGTCAATTTCCATTGGCGGCGTTGTGATTTCGACCGTGTAGGGCACGACGTTCGCCCGCTGGTGACTAGTGGAACACGCCGAGGAAATACAACAGCAGAATGATCGGCAGCGGGATTCCCAGAAGCCACAGCAATCCACCGCGCAGCATTCGCGCCTCCTCTATGTCAACAATCGCACCGAGATATCGGCCGGTTCTGGGTTGAAACGCGCGAACGCCGGAAAGGGATGCAAAATACTGGTGTGGATGCTCGAAGCGCACCTGCGATAGAACTGTACGGGACCTGGGGCATCCTACCCTGCGCAAGAGCCCGATCGGCCGGCTCGGGGCTGGGCCGCGGCACGTGTTGTCCGGCCGCCCCGTGAGTGGATCCAGGCTCAGCGCCGCTGCGCGTCCTCGCTGGACGTGCCGGCCGAATGCCGGCCGCCGGGCAAGGGGGCGCGGTCGTCCGTGCCGGGATGCGCTCGGTGAGCAGTTCGCCGACCTCGCCCTTCCGCGTAGGGCGCCTCAGCGATGCAGCGAGGCGATCCAGTCTCTCAGGGGATCCACCACATAGGCCATCCAGGTTCGCGCCCAGGCCAGGGCAGGGCGGTTCGCATCGATCGGACCGGCCGCCATCAGGGCGGCCACGTAGGCGTCCTCTTGTGGCTTGCACAGGTCCAGGGCGCTCCGCTCTCGACCGGGCCTGCTCCTGTCCGTCAGCTGCTGGTCGAAGGCCTCGCGGACGCAGATGTGCCAAGCCCGCTCCGGGCCCGGCAGGTCGGCCGGCTCTGTTGCCAGCGCCGCGGCGGGCTCGGCCCCGGCGAGGGCTGCGAGGAGCGCCATGCCCGCGGCGAAGGACGAGCGCCTACTCATCGGACGCGCGACCGGCCTGCGGATCCGCATCGGCAAGGGTCATCGCGCGCGTGGCCGTGCGCAACTCGTGACGGGCGACGCCGTCCGCGAGCGCGACGAGGCCGACGAGCACGAACCCCAGCATCAGGAGGCGGCGGATGGTCAGGGCGGGGATGAGCATCGAGGGCGCCTCACGGAGACGTCCGCACCGTAGCGGAGCCGCGGTGCGCTGACTGCCACCCCGATGCCACATGAGTACGGAAAGCGAACGTCCATCCGTCCACGATGTCCCGACAGGAGCGCTCCGGCGCGGGCGTGAAGCTCGACCCCTCGCGCCTCCTCGGACCTGCGCGGCCCCCGCGAGGATGTTTGCGATCGCCGCAGGGCTCCGGCCGCCTCCGTCGTGCCGGATCGAGCCGTCGTGCCTGGCACGGTCGCGTGGTCACCTGTCCGCCGCTTCGACCCTGTCAGGCCCGACTCGATATCGACGATTGTGCGGCCTCGCACGCATTCGCAGAAACCATCGGCCTAGTATTCATGTCGAACGCTGACATTCGGCCAGACAAAGCCGAGGCGATCAAGACCGCCGGAACGACGATCTTCCTCACTCGCGACACTTGACCGGATGACTTCGTGCCGAAGTCATAGAGGTTTGCCATGACCGTCCGCATGCTCGCTGCCGCCGCTCTCGCCGCTGCCCTCGCGACGCCCGCCTCCGCGCAAGGATCCGCCCCACGGCACGGCCTGTCAGGCATCACGGCCGTGATGCTGCCAGAGATCTCCGTGACCTATCATCGGCCCGCGCCGACCAACCGCTACGCCGGCCCGCACGCGGGCAGCACAACCGGTCGGCTGTCCCGCTGAAAACCGGTCGATCGCGGCCCACCCGGCATCCCGGATCACGCTCGGCGGGACGCCGCGGCCGCCAGGCCTGCCGGTCTTCCGCGAGGGCTGGCGTGGAGAGCGCGCTTCACCGCGCGGCGGCCGCGGGCGCGTCCGGGGCGCCTCCGGGGCGCCAAAGAGGCACCTTGGGGCTCTGTGGATCGCGTGCGCGGGGCGGGCGCCGATCGCTGCGTACCGAGTAGCGACGGGGTTTCGCCGCGAGCGGATCTGGCCGAGGTCCACACACGATTAGTGTTGACGGCCGTCAATGCTGGGATCGATGGTGCGTCTACGGTATGCATCAACTCCAGCAGAGCGATTGGACGCGAAGGGCCGATGAAAATGACACGCTTGACCGTCGCCGCTCTGATGTTCGCCCTGATGAGCCCCGCGATTGTTGCGCAGGCCCAGCAGGACATCCCGATCCAACGGGATCTCAAGCGCATGGATCGCCTCGATCAACGGCTCGGACGCGAGGACACCGAGCTGAAGGTCGACCCCAATGTGACGCCGGATAATCCGGACGGCGTGGTGGGCTTCGACGGGCCTCCGTTCAACTACGGCGATCCCGGCGTCATGGGTGACGATCCGCTCCCGCCGGGGTCGCCCGCCGATGACGACTGGTACTGACCGAGGATTGCGGCCTCCACGATCCTGAAACCGTGAGGCTCTGCGCGGCTCAGCGCCCCGTCCCGGTGAGCTTGCCCGCGATCTCGAGATCTCCTCACGGGCGTAGCTGGGCGCGACGGCTCCGGAGTTGCCGTCGCGTTCCGGGATCTTGCCACCCTCCGGCAGGCCGTCGGCGGCCTCCAGCCGCCGGGCGGATCGCCGGGCAGCGCGACCGCGTCGGTGACCGGACGCCGGCCGTTCCCGTACCGTCGTCCGGGCTGAAGCGGCAGAGCCGCCGGCGCGAGTCCGCCCGTCGAGTCTTCCGGGATCCGGGGATCGTGTCGAGAGCGACGGTCCGGCCGGCCGCATCGTCCCGACCTCGACGCCCGCCAGCTTCTTGAGCGCCAGCGCGCGGGCATGCGCGTGAGCGGAACCGCGCGTGAGGCTCCCCGCGGGGCCGTGGCGCAGCGGCCCGCGCGGACGACGTCCCGCAGGCGACCGGTCGAACGGCGGCCCGGCGGTCGACGCAAACCTGCTGTGGACAGGAGCTTCGGCGCGGCCGCCCGGCCGCCATCCTTTCCGGGGCGGTAACCATGCCGGTCCTACCAGCCGCGACCCCGGACGGTGAGGCAGGTGGACGAATGGGCGACGACGTGGCTGCGATCCTGTTGACCCTCGTGACCGAGAATTCCGAGTTGCGCGAGCAGCTCGCCGGCGCGCAGGACATGCTGATGGAGACGGCCATCGATGCCGGGCAGCTCCATGCCCGGATCCAGGGGCTGGAGGCCGAACGCGACGCGTGGCGGGCCGAGGCCGCGCGCCGGGAGGCTCGGGGCGCTCTGACGGCCTGACGGTTCAGCCGCCCGCCGGACGCGCGACCGCGCGCCGAGCGGTGCAGGTCGGAGGAGGCCGGCAGCCGGATGCGCGCGGGTCGAGGCGCGCGGGTCGACGAGCGTGGCAGGGCGGGATCGGAGAGCCGGCACGGCGACGGTGTGGATCGCCGATCGAGCCCGCCACCGTCCCGGCGTGCCCATGAGCCGTCGCGTGCCGGGGTTCGCGATCGGAGCGGGCACCGTGTAAGTTCGAGGCCGTCGAACGATCGGCTCGGGAGCGCACGGCGATGGTCACGAACGTCCTGCGCCCGCTCGATGACGCCCCGCTCCCGGCCGGCATCCGTCCCCGCTTCATCGAGGGCGTGAACGGCCTGCGCATGCATGTGCTCGAGGCAGGCGAGGCCGGCTCTGGCCGTCCCCTCATCCTACTGGTGCACGGCTTCCCCGAGATCGCCTATTCCTGGCGGAAGGTCATGCCGGCGCTGGCCGCCGCGGGCTACCACGTCGTTGCCCCCGACCTCCGGGGCTACGGCCGCACCGCGGCCGCGCCGGTCGCCTTCGCGGACGACCTCGCGCCCTACCGCCTGCACAACCACCTCCTCGATCTGCTGTGCCTGATGAGCGCCTTGAAGCGCGACACGGCCGCGGCGTTGGTCGGACACGATTTCGGGTCCTGGGTCTGCGGCTACTGCGCCCTGGCGCGGCCCGACCTCTTCGGCATGGTCGCCCTCATGAGCGCGCCCTTCGCCGGGGCGCCGGCGCTCGATGCCCTGGCCGGCGGCCTCGGGACGCCGGCCGACGACCCCATCCACGCGGCGCTGGCTGCCCTGCCGCGCCCGCGCGCGCACTACCAGCTCTACTACGCGTCCGCACAGGCTGCCGCCGACATGGAGCGGAGCCCGCAGGGTCTCGCCGGGTTTCTGCGCGCCTATTTCCACCACAAGAGTGCGGACTGGGCGGGCAATCGGCCCCGCGCGCTCGTCGGCTGGACGGCCGAGACCCTGGCCGAGCTGCCGACCTACTACGTGATGGAGCGCGGCCGGACGATGCCCGAGACGGTGGCGCCGGAGATGCCACCGCGTGGCGGCGCGGATTGCGCCTGGCTCACGGAAGAGGAACTCGCCGTCTACGCCGGCGAGTACGCGCGCTCCGGCTTCCAGGGCGCGCTCCAGGGCTACCGCTGCCGCATGGATGGCAGTCTCGACCGCGACCTCGCGCGGTTCGCCGGTCGGCGGATCGAGATCCCCCTCCTGTTCGTATCCGGGGCGCGCGACTGGGGGCCGTTCCAGGTGCCGGGCGCGCTGGAGCGGATGGCGGAGGCCGCCGGCGCGGGCATGCTCGGCTGCCACTTCGTCGCGGGGGCGGGACATTGGGTCCAGCAGGAACAGCCCCAGGCCGTCGCGGACCTTCTGCTCGACGCGCTCGGGCGCAGCAGGGCCGGATCCCGCGCCGGCGCGTGAGGCTGCACCACCGGGACGGCGCCGCGCGGGCGTCGCCGCGGGATCTTCCCGGCGCACCGCCTCCGCTCTCCGGAGCGCGCGTCGACGCTCGGGCCGGGCGACGCGGGACCGGGCGCGACCGTCGCGTTCCGCCGCCCCTTCGTGATCGTGTCCGCGGATTGCTTCGTGAAAGACCGGGCGAAAGACCCGGCGAAGGAGCGGGCGAGAGACCGGCGAGGCACCGTCTGGGATGGCGAGGCGCGGTCGCGCGATCGCCCGCGGCCGCACCGCTTCCTCCGCTATCGGGTCGCCGACCACCCGGTTATGTCTCCCCCAAACCGATCGGAGAACCGGTCGGATCGGGCGCCGAGCGTCCGTTCTGGATCCGCGAAGGAGCCCCACCGATGGATTTGGAAGCGCGCGCCATCCGGCGTGTCAGCGGGCGGCTCCTGCCCCTCCTGATTACCTGCTACTTCATCTCCTATCTCGACCGGGTCAATGTCGGCTTCGCCGCGCTGACCATGAACAAGGACCTCGGCATCTCCGCCACGGCCTACGGGCTCGGGGCCGGCATCTTCTTCCTGACCTACTTCGTCTTCGAGGTGCCATCGAACCTGCTCCTGGAGCGGGTCGGGGCGCGGGTGTGGATCGCCCGCATCATGCTGACCTGGGGTCTCCTGTCGGGCGCGATGGCCTTCATCGTCGGCGAGAAGAGCTTCTACGCGGTGCGCCTGCTGCTGGGCGCCGCGGAGGCCGGGTTCTTCCCCGGCATCATCTTCTACCTCACGCTGTGGTTCCCGGCCCGGTACCGCGGGCGGATCATCAGCACCTTCATGGCCGCGATCCCGCTCTCGAGCGTCATCGGCTCGCCGGTCTCGGGGGCGCTGCTGGGCCTCGACGGGGTCTGGGGCTTCAAGGGCTGGCAGTGGCTCTATGTCCTGGAGGCCCTGCCCGCCGTCATCTTCGCCGGCGTCGTCCTGGCCTTCCTCACGGACCGGCCGGCGCAGGCGGAATGGCTGCCCGAGGACGAGCGCGCCTGGCTCACCGAGCGCCTCGCGCAGGAGCGGCGCACGCGCGAAGCCGCCCGCCGCTACAGCGTGACCGAAGCGCTCCTCGACAGGCGCGTGCTCGCCGTCGCCTTCGTCTATTTCGGCAACGTGGCGCTGCTCTACGGGCTCAGCTTCTTCCTGCCGCAGATCGTGAAGGGCTTCGACCTCACGAACTTCCAGACCGGTCTCGTCAGCCTCATCCCCTTCGCGATCGGGATCATCGGCATGCTCGCCCTCGGACGCTCCTCGGACCGCAGGGGCGAGCGCAAGAGGCACGCGGCCGTCGCGCTCCTGCTCGCGGCGGGCGGTACGGCCGCGGCGGCTCTGGTCGCCGATCCCTACGCCAAGATGGCCCTGTTCAGCGTGTCGGCCTTCGGCATCTTCGGCGGCCTTCCCGTGATCTGGACTCTGCCCACCGCCTACCTGTCCGGCGCCGCGGCGGCCGGCGGGATCGCCATCATCAACGCCCTCGGCAACCTCTCCGGCTTCGCCGCCCCCTACGCGGTCGGCGCGATCAAGGATGCCACCGGCACTTTCACGGGCGGTCTCCTGCTCATCGCGGCGGCCGGGCTCGCGGCCGCGGTGACGGTCCTCTGCCTCTCCCACGACGGGCACCTGGAGCAGGCCGCGACGCGCGGTGCGCAAGCCGCGGAGTAGATGCGGCGAAGGGGACGCGGCCGCGTGGCGGCCGGCGGCCGATCGACCTATGGCAGCGTCGGAGCGCCGATCGGACGGAGTGCGGTGTTGCGGGGCCGCACAACTCCGGGGACACTCCGCCCCCGGCGACGCCGCAGTTACGACCTCACGGAGCAGCCCATGAACGCACCCGCTCCCGCCCCGCGAGCCCGCCCGGACGCGGCGACGATCGCGGGTCTCACCGAGGCCTTGCGCGCCGTGCTCGGGGAGCGGGTGACGGTGAGCCCGGCCGTGCGCGCGCAGCACGCCAACCAGCTCACCTGGGCGCCGTGCGAGCCGCCGGATCTCGTGGTCTTCCCGCACTCCACCGCGGAGGTGCAGGCTATCGTGCGCGCCTGTGCCGAGCGCGACGTGCCGATGGTGCCCTACGGCGTCGGCACATCCCTCGAAGGCCACGTCAACGCGCCGTTCGGCGGCGTCTCGATCGACACGGGCGGGATGAATCGCATCCGCGCGGTCAACACCGACGACCTCGACTGCACGGTCGAGGCCGGCGTCACCCGCCGGGCGCTGAACCAGCACCTGCGCGATACGGGCCTGTTCTTCCCCATCGATCCCGGGGCGGACGCCACGATCGGCGGGATGGCGGCGACGCGGGCGTCGGGCACCAACGCCGTGCGCTACGGGACGATGAAGGATGCGGTGCTCGCGCTCACCGCGGTGATGCCGAACGGCGACATCGTCACGACCGCCCGGCGGGCGCGCAAGTCGTCGGCCGGCTACGATCTCACCCGGCTCCTCGTCGGCTCGGAGGGCACCCTCGGGGTCATCACCGAGGTCACGCTGCGCCTGCACGGCATCCCCGAGGCGATCTCGGCGGGCATCTGCCCCTTCCCCTCGATCAAGGCGGCCTGCGATGCCACGATCCTGACGATCCAGTCCGGCATCCCGGTCGCGCGCATCGAGCTGCTCGACGAGGTGCAGGTCGCGGCCTGCAACCGCTACTCGAAGCTCACCCTCCCGGAGACCCCGCTGCTCCTGGTCGAATTCCACGGCACGGACGCGGGCGTGCGCGAACAGGCCGAGCGGTTCGACGAGATCGCCTCGGATCTTGGCGGCGGCCCGTTCGACTGGGCGACCCGGGCCGACGACCGTTCGCGTCTCTGGCAGGCGCGCCACGACGTGTACTGGGCCGCTATCGCGCTCCGGCCCGGCCCCACGATCAGGAACATGTCGACCGATGTCTGCGTGCCGATCTCGCGGCTCGCGGCATGCGTCGAGGCGACGAAGCGCGACATCGCCGCGACCGGGCTCACGGCGCCGATCGCCGGCCACGTCGGCGACGGCAACTTCCACACCCTCCCGCTCGTCGATGCCGACAGCGCCGAGGAGATGTCCGCGGTCGCCGGCTTTCTCGACCGGCTCGTCGCCCGCGCGCTGGACCTGGGCGGCACCTGCACGGGCGAACACGGGATCGGCCAGAAGAAGATGCGCTTCATGGAGAGCGAGCACGGACCGGAGGCGCTCGGCCTCATGCGGACCCTCAAGCGGGCGATCGATCCCCGGAACCTCATGAATCCCGGCAAGCTGATTCCGTGACGCGGAGGCGATCCGCGACCGTTCCGCCTCGGGGCGCGGTCGAGAGAGGCTCAGGTGCGCGCGGCGGCAGCCGCGCCGGCGTAGTCCCCAACGGCACGGGCAGGATCGAGAATTTTGGAGAGAGACGTCCGCTGCTGAGCGAACGTCTCCGGATCGGCCTCTCAGCTCCTCGTGAGGGGCTTGCTCGCCTTGAAATTCTTGCGCGCCGGTTCGGCCTTGCGGGGATCCGGCTTGTCGGCCAGCAGGCGCTTCACGCGCGCGTTGAAGTCCTCCGGCGAGACACCTTGTGCTTTGCCGGTTTTAAGTTCGCGTGCCATCTCGGCCTCCGCTTCGTCGCCCAGAGCACGGGATTGCGCGGAGGGATCGGACTCATATGGGCCTTCGTCGGGCAAGGTGCCACCAAGCTCAGCCCGGGCCGGCGGCTCGCACGCGGTGGACCAGCGCGCCACGATGATGTACGGTGGCCGTGAGGTTGATGACCGGTTCATAATAACGTTTCAGGACCCGGGGGCGGTACCCGGCGCCTCCACCAGAAGCATCCTGCCCCGGGTACCGCACGGGGACGAGGGCGAGCGTCCGGCGTTGCGGATCGCGCGCTGCCAGGGTGCTTCTGCTGGGGGTGAAATAGGTTCGACTGGACGGTAAAGGGATCGCGAGTTCTGTCCTGCCTCGGCAGGGTAAGATGCGGCTTTCGGTAAGGACTCGACCGGTTCGGCGCGGGTAACCCTCGTTCCGAGCACCTGACCAAAACTCTAAATGCCAACGACAACGTCGGCATGGAGATGCGCCTCGCGGCGTAATCTTCCGGGGCGTGGGTACGCCTAGCAACAGAACCCGAGGCTTCGGCCTCGGGACCCGCCTTGACCATTCTGCCCCTTGTCGGCTCAAGGTCGCGGCTGGGCAGATTGGAGAATTGCTTGAACGAGCCCGAACAGGGTAGCGGCGAGGCCGTCTACATCTCGGCCATGGTCGGCGAGATGATGCGGCGCGTTCTGGAAGACGCTCTCGCCGAACTCGCGAGAACCCGGGGTGTTTCCTTTCTCGATCTCTTCGTGGAGCGCGAGCTGGCCCGCTGCGCCGACCTGTTCCGTGAGCGTCCGGGCGATACGCCTGAGACCACGGACATGCTGCGGGCTTGGTTCGTCATGGAGGGCGGCGAGGCACTGCGAGCCGTGGTCGATCGCGCGAGCGCCGAGGCTGCGCGTGATTGAGGGGCTCCGCCCGCCTCCTGTCCTGTAGGCGGTGATCGCGCGACGACCCGTCTCGACGCGCTGGCTCATGTTCGTCCTCCGACGCTATCCACCTCGGGCATCGTCTGGCCGTGATGGAAGGTCGCCGCGCCGCTGGAGCGATCAGTTTTCGGGTCCTCTTCTGAGAAGCTGGCGCTCGCGCTCATCACGAGCTTGCCTGCCTCGTCGTCGGCCTGGGTCGTGAGCGCGTTTGCCGCGGCGCGATCCACTGCATCGCGCCAGATGTCGGTCCGCAGCCGGCGGAGGGTGTCGCGCAGCGCATCACGCCGTCAGGGGCGCCCCGGTCGCGGCGCTCGCACACGGGGACTCGTGGGCATTGTGTGGCCGGCTGCCCCCGAGCGGTCAGCCCAACCCGGGATCGGCGATCCGTCTCCTCGCCTTCCATTCTCGATAGGCGAGATTTCGCCTCTATGACTGAGTCGAAGCGCCGGCTGAAAGCCAAGTCTTCTATGACCTCGGCCGGTCTCGAGATCACATCGGGTCGGCGTCTGAAGATCAGGCCGGGCGATGCGCGGCCGTCCGCTGTTCCGGCGCGTCTTCTTTGAAGGCGAGACAGACGCTCTCGATCCATCTTGTCGGTCCAGACCCATCGGATGAGCGGCGACCGGGCGTCCGCATGCCCGTGACGACCGACCGTTGCGGACAACCTGAAAGCATCTTATCGGCGGCGATGCCCGACCGATCTTCTCGCTCCGTTTGGTCCGACAGCCTCATCGCGGAGGTCAGCGTCCGCCTCCCCCTATTCGATGACCTGTCGCCGGACACGATCGAGCGGCTCTCGGCCCAGGGTTTCGGCCGCGGTTTGCTGACGGCTTCCTTGCGCGCCCGTCTGCGCAAGGCCGAATTTCTTGATCTCGGGCATCTGGCCCAGTCGTCCCCGGTGTCGATCGCCAGGACCAGAAAGTTTGGCCCTGTTCGCGTCGAACGCGTTCGAAGTTTCATCTTCGATGAACTGGCGCGCTGGCTGCCGCAGGCACGGGTGATGCACACCTCCGAGGCCACGCGTGAGCGAAGGCTCGACCGGCTGCGGGAAATGCCAGCGGGACGTCTTCCCCTCGACGGGCATCAGATCACAGCGCTCCGCTTCGGAGAGGCATCCTGCGCGGACATAGCCGCCTGTTCGCGTCTCACCCTCCTCAGAACAGGAATCGTGTCATCCGGTGACGTCGATCAAGTCGTCGCGACGCTCACGCACCTTGCTCGGGGGGCCGATCCGCTCACTCCGCGATCTTCGGGGAAGGTCAGGGCAGCACCGGCGGGGGGCGCCGAGGCCGGCGCCGCCCGTCGCGCCGCTCTGCTGGCGGAGCAGGACCGTGAATGGGAAGACGCGGCGCCGACCAACACCCGGCGTCGAGGTTGACCACCTTGAGGTTGACCACCGGGGCCTGAAATCGATCCATCCGTGCCGTAGCGGGCCGGGTGGCGAGCCGTCGCGCCATCTCCGCACGTCGTGGCTCGGGCTGACGTGACCGTGCTCGGGGCACCGGGCCGCGACCTGGCTGCCGGCCGCAGGCCCGAGGTCGGCGCGTGAAGCCGGTGCGATCCGCGCAGCTTCGATGGGGCTCGCGAACCGGCCGCCATTGCGCCGACGGATCCAGGTACCATCTAAGAACCATCCAACGGGATGGTCTGGGGATGGGTGGAATGGCCGACAACGTGCATGATCTGCGATCCAAGCTGCCGGACAGCGAGAAGATCACGCTCAACCTCGGCTTCGTCGATCTCGGCCACATCGACCTGATGGTGCGCGACGGCTTCTACGCCAACCGCGCCGACTTCATTCGAACCGCCGTGCGCAATCAGATCGAGCGTCAGGGTGAGGCCGTTCGGCAGTCCGTCGCCCGGAAGCAGCTCAGCCTCGGCCTGTCGCACTACACGCGGCAGGCGCTCGAGGCGGCGCGCGACGCCGGCGCGCCGCTGCACATCCAGGTGCTCGGGCTGGCCAGTATCGCTCCGGACGTGACGCCCGAACTGGCGCGCGCTGCCATTGCCTCGGTCGAGGTGCTCGGCGCCTTTCAGGCCAGCGCCGCGGTCAAGGCGGCGCTTGCCGACCGTACGGCCTGACGGCCCCACGTCTGTCCGCCGACGAGGCCAAACATCCCGCCTCTCCCGATCCCCGCCACTCAGGACCCGTCCGATGGATCACTCCACGAAGACCGCCTCGTCGCGCTTCACTTTCCCGAAGGTCGACCCAGCCCGTGTCGCCCGTGTGGCGGAGGCGATGGCCAAACTTCATCGGCGGCAGGCTGCAGCCTATCATCTGTGGTCGGAGGCGGGCCGGGGCGCGGCGGATGCGCGGGCCGCGGACGCGGCCGACATCCTCGACATGGTCGCGCCCGCCAGTCCGGGAGGAGCCTGGGCGGCCTCGGAGACCACCGGAGGACCCTCGGGCAGGCATCCCGACAAGGCGTTCGGAGGCGACATCGCCGACACTGTGATGCGCACGATCCAGGAGGGGTTGGCGAAGGCCGGCGTCGGCGCGGATCACCTCGGGAGGGGCAGCGCGACGCCTGCGCCAGCTCGGCTTCCGGAGGGCGCGCGCTTCGAGAGTCGCACTTTCACCGGCGCCGTCGGGACCCGGAACTACAAGGTCTACATACCGAGCGGCTACACCGGCCAGGCGCTGCCCGTCGTGGTGATGCTGCACGGCTGCACTCAGAACCCGGACGACTTCGCCGCGGGCACGCGGATGAACGCGGTCGCCGAGGAGCGCACCGTCCTGGTGGTCTATCCGGAGCAGTCGCGTTCGGCCAACATGCAGCGGTGCTGGAACTGGTACGAGCCCGGTGACCAGCGGCGAGGGGAGGGCGAGCCCGCCGTGATCGCCGGCATCGTCCGGGAGGTGATCGCGGAGTTCTCGGCCGACGACAGGCGGGTCTACGCAGCGGGACTCTCGGCCGGTGGGGCCGCCGCCGCAATCCTGGCTGTGACCTACCCGGATCTGTTCGCGGCCATCGGCGTCCATTCCGGCCTGGCCTGCGGTTCCGCGCGGGACGTACCCTCGGCCTTCGCGGCCATGAAGGGGGACGGCGCGAGCGGGACGGGGCGACGCCATACCGTGCCGCTGATCGTGTTCCACGGTGACCGCGACCGCACCGTGCATGCGGCCAACGGCGATCGGGTCGTGGCGCAGGGGCCGTCCGACCCGGAACTCCGGACATCCGTGACAGAGGGCCGGACACCGGACGGGGTGGACTACACGCGCACGATCCGGACGGACGCGGGCGGCCGCGCCATCGTCGAGCAGTGGGTCTTGCGCGGAGCGGGGCACGCGTGGTCGGGCGGCAGCCCGGCCGGCTCGTTCACCAGCCCGCGCGGCCCGGACGCGAGCCGGGAAATGATCCGCTTCTTCCTGGCGCATGTGAGCGCGGCCGGCGGCCGGCCTTGAGCGCACCGGTACGTCAGCCCGGCGGTCGGCCGAGTTTCTTCTGAACACACACGCAATCCACGGTTTGCGCGCCGGCTATCGGGGTCGGCGTGCCGCTCGATCCGAAGGCGCGCTCGACGATGGCTCAGGATTTACCGGACTTCCCACCGGAAGCATTCGCCAAGCACGACGGCGATCCCGATCCTCTGTTCTACGCGCAACCGCGTTTCGTGACCCATATCGATGCCGCCGCGGTCGCGGCGATCACCGGCCTCTACAGGGAGATCGTCCCGGCGGGCGGCGACATCCTCGATCTGATGTCGAGTTGGGTCAGTCACCTGCCGGACGACGTCGCGTATGCCAGCGCCACCGGCCATGGCCTCAACGCAGCAGAACTCGCCGCCAATCCGCGCCTGACCCGGCATTTCGTGCAGGACCTCAACGCCGAGTGGCGCCTGCCGGTCGAGACAGCCCGCGTCGACGCCGCGCTGATCTGCGTCTCGGTCCAGTATCTCCAGCGACCCGTGGCCGTCCTGTCCGAGATCGCGCGCGTGCTGCGCCCGGGCGCCCCGGCGGTGATCAGCTTCTCGAACCGCTGCTTCCCGACCAAGGCGGTGGCCATCTGGAACGCCCTCGACGGCGCGGGGCATGCCCGGCTCGTCGGTCTGTATCTCGAGCGCGCCGGCTTCACCCGCATCGAGAGGCGGGTCCTCAAGCCCGAGGGAGGCGCCGGCGACCCCGTGACCGCGATGATCGGCTGGACCGCCGCGGCGTGAGGAGTCCGGCATCGGCGCCGGACTCGGCCTTTCAAACCGGGGCGCCCGCCGGGAACCAGTTGCCGTGGAAGCCCGGCGGGATCCGGTGCCCGAGGCGGACCGTAGCGACCGGTTGCGCATCGACGGATCGCGCGTCGAGGACGGTGAAGTCCGTCGTGTCGTGCGCGGTGTCGATGACGAGGCCGACGAGCCAGCCTTCGTCCTCATCGGCCCCGGCATGCGCCGGCACGAAGACGAACTCACCCGGGATGTGATCGGGACCGAACTCGTGCACGTGGCGCTCTCCCGTCTCGAGATCGTGCTTGTAGAGCTGCGTCGCGCCGGCGAGTTGCGTATTGCCGTCGGCCGGGACACTGACCGTGTAGACGTAGCGGTGGCGCTGCCCGAAGCGCCGCTCGTCGATGCGGGGAAACTCCTGCGCCGCGGGATCGACCACGCGCCGCTCGACCCCACCCGTCGAAGGATCGATCGTCCAGCGTTCGAGCCAGCCCGGCGCGTCGAGCCCGCCACCGGGCGAGGTGAACACCGATTCGTAGGCGATGACATCGAGGATCACCCGCCCGTCCCTGTCGTCGTAGGCGTTGGCGGTGTGGAACACGAAGCAGGGCTCGACGTCGCACCAGAGGATGTCGGCGCCCCGGCCCTGTCGGGGGAGGAGGCCCACGCGCGCCCTGTGATCGGGGTTCCAGCGGAACGGGAAGCGATAACCGGCGAGCAGCGCTCGGAACGAGAACGTGACGGGCAGGTCGAGCACGATCACGAAGCGCGCCGTGATCGCGCAGTCGTGGATGCAGGGGCCGTGCGCGACCGCGATCGGCACATCCCGCACGACCCGCCCGGTCGGCGCGAGGACGACGTGGCGGACGCTGTCCCAGACGCGGCCGTCGTAGGCGACGGCGTGGGTCTCGCCGGTCAGTGGGTCGCGGTGCGGGTGCCCGGTGAAGGAGCCGGCCAGCGTGCCGTCGAACGGGTTGTAGCGCTGCTCCTCCAGGGTCCGCGCGAGTTCGACGGGGAAGCTGCCAGCCTCCACCACCGCGAAGATCCGGCCGCCGATCTCGACGACGTTGGTGTTGACGGTGTCGTTGCCACCCCGCCGCGACCCGGGCGCTGCAGGACGCCTGAGCGCCCTGGCGGCCGCGCGCGAGCCGATCCAGCGGTTGCGGTACCACAGCGCCCTGCCGCCCCCGATCGCGAGACCGTGCACCATGCCGTCGCCGAGGAACCAGTCGTGGCCCTGCACCGCCGTTCGGACGGGGTTGGCCCCCATCTTGAGATAGAGGCCGTCGAGGCCGGGCGGGATCGCCCCGGAGACGGGCAGGTTCTCCAGCGTCAGCTCCTCGCGCATCGGTGCGTGGACGCCGACCAGGAAGGGGTTCCCTAGTCTGGGCAGGCGCAGCCGGTTGCAGGCCGCCAACAGGCCGACGCCGGCTTCGGCGGCTGCGCGGAAGGCCGACTGGACTCGATTCAGCATCGGCAGCGATCCCCGGATCGGGCGGCAGGCACGGACGATATCGATGCGGAGCCACCCGGTTCCTTGCCCCGACGGAGGCTGCGCACTTACCGCGCAGCATAGCCTGAAGCGGTGAGGCAGCTCTCGACCAGCTTCTGCCGTAGTCGGAGGCCGCGCGAGCGTCACGTCACGGTCGGGTGGGTGTCGGCCAGTCCGCTCAGCGCTGGCCTTCGGCGTCCTGTTCGTGGTGCTGCTGATCGGCGGCTCCGTGTGGATCATGAGCAACATGAATTCCAACATGATGCCCCCGCCGTCGAATCCGTACTCGTCCCAGCCCGCCATGCCCATGACTCGACCGTTGCGGCATTGACGCGCCGCGCGGGTCGACAGGAGCCCGTCCGCTGTTCACGCCCCTGCGGAACCGAGCGTTCCCGTGACGGCCGATCTCGTCTGATGGCCGGGCGACCGGGGGCGCAGGTGCGCCACATCCAGCACGCCGACCGCCTGTGAGCTAAAACACGCGTAGCCGCGTTACCCCGTCTGTGTGCCGCGCGACGTCGGCGCAGCGACGAGGAGTACGCGCCGCATGCCCGCCAACGAAGCCGCACCACGTCAGCCAGCGCAGGTTCCCCCGCCCCTCGTGCCCGGCCTGCGCGGCCTTCTGACCCTCGCCGTCGGCGTCGTGCTCGTCGCGGCCCTGTATTTCGGCCGCGAGGTGTTCATCCCCCTCGTTCTGGCCATCCTGCTCAGCTTCGTACTGGCGCCGGTGGTCAGCCTGCTGCGTCGGCTCAGGCTCGGTCGCGTGCCGTCCGTCATCATCGCCGTGCTGCTGGCCCTGGCGGTGCTCGGCGGGATCGGCGCGGTCATCGGCACCCAGGTGGCCGGGCTCGCCGGCAACCTGCCGCAGTACCGAACCACGGTGCAGGCAAAGATCGCGGGGCTTCAGCAGGGCTGGCTCGGAGAGGCCAATCGCGTCCTGCAGAGGTTCAACCATCAAGTCCACGATGCCACCCAGAAGGCGGATGCTGCCGGGACGACTGCCGAGGCAGGACCGGCCGGGGACACGCCGAAGGCGCAACTCGTGCGCGTCGAGCAGCCCGAGCCCTCGCCCCTGGCTCTCGCCGAGAAGGTGCTCGGGCCCATCGTCTCGCCGCTGACCGACGTCGGCATCGTGCTGGTCGTCGTCGTGTTCCTGCTGATGCAGCGCGAGGACCTGCGCAACCGCATGATCCGTCTGTTCGGGTCGAGCGACCTGCATCGCACCACGGTGGCCATGGACGACGCCGCGGGCCGGCTCGGCACCTACTTCCTGGCCCAGCTCGGCATGAACGCGACGTTCGGGCTGATCATCGGGGTGGGCCTGTGGCTCATCGGCGTGCCCAATCCGCTGCTCTGGGGCGTGTTCTCGGCGATCATGCGCTTCATCCCCTATATCGGCGCCATCGCCTCCGGCATCCTGCCGGTGGCGCTGGCGGCCGCCGTCGACCCGGGTTGGACGATGGTGATCGCGACCGCGGCCCTGTTCCTGATCGCCGAGCCGATCTTCGGGCAGGTGATCGAGCCGCTGCTCTACGGCCATTCCACCGGCCTCTCGCCCTTCGCGGTGATCGTCTCGACCCTGTTCTGGGGCTTCCTGTGGGGACCGATCGGCCTGATCCTGGCCACCCCGTTCACCGTCTGCCTCGTCGTGCTCGGCCGCCACGTCGACAGCCTGGAGTTCTTCGACGTGCTGCTGGGCGACCGGCCGCCGCTGACCCCGGTCGAGAACTTCTACCAGCGCATGCTGGCGGGCGACCCGGACGAGGTGCGTGACGTGGCGGAGGCGATGCTCAAGGAGCGGTCCTTGTCCTCGTACTACGACGAGGTGGCGCTCAAGGGCCTGCAGCTCGCCGCCAACGATTACGCGCGCGGCGTGGTCACGCCGGCGCAACTCGACAACATCCGGGCCTCCGCGCGCTCGCTGGTGGAGGATTTCGAGGATCATTCTGACGCCGAGCCGGCCCGCGACGACAGGGCGGTCAATCCGAGCGAGACCCCGACCCTGGCCGAGCGGACGCACACGCGGACAGAGGCTGTACCTGGACAAGCCCCGCCGCCTGAAGCCCTTCCGCAGGCTTGGCGCGGGGAGGCGCCGGTCCTGTGCGTCGCGGGGCGCGGCCCCCTCGACGAGGCCTCCTCGGCGATGCTGGCCCAGCTGCTGCGCAAGCACGGGCTCGGCGCGCGCGTGGCCCCTTACCAAGCGGTCTCGCGCGAGAGCATCCGCGACCTCGACCTGACGGGTGTGGCGATGTTGTGCATCTCCTACCTCGACATCAGCGGGAACCCGGCACACCTGCGTTACCTGCTGGAGCGCTTGAAGCGCCGCGCTCCGGGGGTTCCGGTCCTGGTGGGCCTCTGGCCGGTGGGCGAGAAGGTCCTCACCGACGCAGCGCTCGGTCGCGAAGTCGGGGCGGATGTCTACGTTTCCTCGCTGCGCGACGGTGTCGAGGCCTGTCTGCAGATTGCCGCCGACCGCTCGGACCAGATCAGGGCTGCCTGAGCAGCGGCATCCCGGCGTCGCGCGTCGCCGTCGGGCGTATCTCGCCCGGCGCGCGTCGAAGCGCCGTTGCGCGGAGGCGGACGTGGTCCCCGCTCACGATCCGTTGCGGACGATCTTCACCGCACCAGTCCCCGAGGCCCAAGCCCGGCGCGGATGCGCGGCGCTCGCGTGAAATGCCTGAGCGCGCAGGGATCTCGCCGGAACGGGCCCGAACCGTCGAGCGCGCGAAGAGCCGGACGCCGTGACTGACGATCATCCGACCGGAAATCCGCGCCGATCGCGGAACGGTTTCGCCAACTTGGCCGTACCTCGGTCGATCGCGCCGCGATGGCGCGGGTGAGAAGGCCGAGGCGGTCCAGGCATGAAGCGCGCGCCATTCCGCATCACGATCCGTATCAACGGCGATCGGCGCATCCTGCTCGCCGTGTCGGAGCGAGAGGCGGCGCTCAAGGCCGAATCCGTCATTCGACGGTATGACAACCTGCCCGGCGGTGCGGGCTTCATCATCGAAGCGTCGGACACCCAGGCGAGCGCGCGCATCGCGGCCTATCTCGCCGACGTCGCCCTCGAGATGGAACTCGCGTGATAGGCCCCGGCGGATGACTGCGTCGGACGACAGGGTCCCCTACGTGCTGGGGGCAGCGATGGTGCGATCGGTCGAGATCGTCGACGGCGGCGACACGCTGGCGGTCCGATTGCGCGCGCCGGACGACAGTGAGTTCTGCGTCCTGCTGCCGATCGGCGTCGTGGGCGACCTCCTGTTCCAGCTCGCGGATGTGTTGAGCCTCAGCCATGACCCACTCCCCTGACCGAAAGGACGCCGGCCCGGGCGACAGCGATGACCCGGTCCTCGACGCGGTCGCGGTCCTGCAGTGCCACGGCTACACGGTTGAAGCGGATGACGACTTCGCCCGCTGGCGGATCGATGGCGGTGACTGGATCACGCTGAGCACCCTGTTCGCGATGGCCTTGCGGTTGGGCTTGAGGGACGGGCCAGGACGAGCGCAGTAGCCGCTGCCGGCGAAGCCGGGATCCGGATCGACGGGGGATCGGCCGGTAAGATCCCGGGAAGGTCCGCGGTGCCCCCTCAACGGAGCCGGTCCGACACGCGGTACCGTCCGCTCAGGACCCGGGACTGAGGTTGTTCGGCGTCCACGAAGCACCCCTCTCGGCAAGCGCCCACAGCGTCCGCACGGCGCGTCCGGTTCGGAAGCGGCGGGGCCGCCAGGGTGGTTTCCTGCCTCGGCCTTCGTCGAGGACTCGCGAGGGCGGACGTGCTTCGTCAGCTTAGCTCGAGATGTAGAAACTGATTGAACGCGCTCTCGGTGTACGACCCGAATGCTGCTCCATTCATGAAGCCTCGTCGCCGATACAGGTGGAGGGCGGGTTCGAATGCGGGTCCACTGCCAGTCTCAAGGCTGAGGCGTCGCATGCCGCGCGCTTTCGCGGTCGCGATGATGGTTTCCAGGATAGCCGAGCCGGCGCCCATACGGACAAAATCCGGGTGGGTTCTCATCGACTTCACTTCCGCAGTGCCCTCTGCCGCGATCTTGAGCGCTCCGACGCTCGCGACTCGCTCCTTGCGCCACGCCGCCCACACGGTCACGCCCGGTGATTGCAAACCGGAGAGATCGAGCGCGAACACGCATCCAGGCGGGGAGGATGCGTGCATGCCTGCAAGGTGAAGCGCCAGCAGCGCGCGCGTCTGCTCGCCGGACAGATCATCCTCTCTGACCTCGAACATGCCGGCCTGATCGTCCCTGGTGCCGCATCCTCCGCCGCAGGATGTCCGCGAAAAGGATGACCTGCAAGGCGGGGGCGTTGCGGTGCCAGGAGCTACCGGAATGGCGGTTCGGGGCGGGAAGGAGACGGACAGCTCAGAAGCCTGCCTCGGGCGTGAGCCGACAGGAACCACGAACCGACGTGACGCGCGCGTCGGCCGGTACTCTCAACGGCTCCGATACCGGGCCGCGATGTGGTCGAGGACGATGTGCGGCACGGTTAAGGCCGACAGCATCTGGAGCGTGACGGTCAGAAGGTGGGCCGACACATCGGATGAGCCAGATGCGTAGAGCGGCCAGAGACCAGCGCCCAGCAGAAGGGTCAGAGCGAAGATCGGCAGCGAAGCGCGGACAGCCCTCCGCATCGTATCGATGCCGGGGGCCTTGAGCGGGTCGCGCACCAGAGCCCGCATGTGCCTGGGGGCATGGAGGCCGACGAAGTACAGGGTGAAGGCCGTGAGCGGCGGCAGTGCCAGGAAGGCCGCAGACAGGACGATCATCTCGGCGAGCACCGCGAGGCGCGGGCGGTGCGTCAGAAGCCAAACCGCCGTCAAGGCAAGCCAGAACCACGCCGCGGCCGACCACCATGCGGGAAGCTGTGACAGCGGCACACGTGCGACAACCGAGAAGATCCCGGCCGTCTCCTCCGGGCGCAGCAGCGCCGGCAGCGCAATCGGGAGGCCCCCGCGCGCGAGCGCCTCGATCGGCCGCCCCGGGCCCGCATCCTCCCCACCGAAATGCAGGGCCGACACGGCCAGGAATGCCGCCAGGGTTGCGAGAGGCACGATCTGCCACGCCAGAAGAACCAGCGCGGAGAGGCCGAGATAGGGAACGGCAAAGACCCCGAACCAAGCGCGCCCATAGCGGGGGCGCAGCAGCGGCGCCGCCACCGCGCCGTCCAGCGCCCCGTGGGGAACCCCGAGGACGATCACGGCGGTCAGGGCCACCAGCCAGGAGGCGTCACGCGGCAGACTTGCCGAGGCGACGAGCCCGAGCGTGATCAGCGCACCGACGCCGCAGGGCAGCAGCGTGCCCGGTGAGGGCGCGCGGGGGCGGCTCGCACCGCCGGCATCCCCGAGCAGGGAGACGAACGATGGAGCCGCCATCCGCGTCAGGCCGCCCGGCGAAGCGGCGCGGCGGCGACCGGGCCGTCCTTCAGATCGCGATCGACGGCGCGCGTCGTCTCGAGCGTCGCCATGACGCCGTAGACGACCTTGGCGGTCAGATCGAGGATGGCGACCACCGCCAAGGCGACGGTCGGCGACAGGAAGCCGAGGCCGTCCTGCCCGGCGAGCAGCACGATCGGATAGGCCGACCACACCCCCGTAAGGAACACGGCGTTCCGCAGGAAAGCGGTCCGCACGTCGGCCCGCTCGCCGGCATTCTCTTCGCGCAGTTGCACGAAGATCCCGTAGAACACCGCCAGGAAGGCGCCGCAGGAGATGGCGAACCACGTCCATTTCACCGCCGCGACGTCGGACAGGCCGAAGGCGAGGGCCGTCACGATCATGATCAGGTCCGAGCCGATCAGCCCCCAGACGATGGCCGGCCGACGCATGCCGGAATGCATCGCGGTGCGAGAGAGACCGACGAGCAGCAGGGGCGTCGTGAAAGTCCAGTCGATGTAGCGCGCGAAGTAGAACTGTCGCGCGGCCTCGGCCGCGTCGGGGCCGGCGGGAAGAGCGAGGCTGCCCTGTCCCGTAGCCATCGCGAAGTAGGAGCAGGCCGCGATGATCGGCACGATCCCGTGGATGATCCCGTCGGCCTCCTCGGCGGGCGTCCGCCGCTTCGCCATGAACAGGATCGCGGCCGCTCCGGCAGCCATGCCTGCAAAGCCGAGCCACAGCCAGAATTGAGGCGTCATCGATATCTCATTGGGACAGGGATGAAAGTCATGCGCACGAACGTGGCAGCCCCTGCCCAATCGGCCTCCGGCGAGATCGTTGCGTTGGACGATTGTCGCAGTTGGCGATGACCTTCACCGGAGGCGATGCCGACGGTCTGCCATCGTTCCTTCGCCCGGAGGAGTCGCGGCTCCTTGATCCAGCGGATCCCGGCGCCGCCTCAGAGCGGATGTCCGCCTCGGGCGCCGGCGCGGGCTGTGGGCTCCGGCTGCTGTGGGGCGCTTCCGGGATGCCACCCGCGCCGCGGCGGAGGCAGACGACGCTGTCACGTGACCGCACCGCCTGATATCGACGCCGCAACAGGTCCCCACCTGCGACAGGACCCGGTTTGCGTCCGTGCGTGCGCGTCTATCCGGCCGGTACCGTCCTCTCGAAGTGCAAACCACTCGGGCCTATGTCGCGCGCGAACCGACCGCCGAGGCTGCGCTCGATGGTTTGCCGAAGGAGGCGTGAGCCGAAGCCGGCGCCCCCGCTCTCCGCGTCCCCGACCGCGCAGGTCCTTCGTCCCAGGTCCGGCGCAGGGTGCGGCCGACCTCGCTGCCGCGCACCCGGAGGACGCCACCCTCGGACAGCGCTCCGTACTTGGCCGCGTCGATCGCCAGTTCGTGGAAGATCATGGCGTGGTCGTTGAGCTGGCCAGGGACGGCAAACACGTCGGAAGCGATGGTGACGGCAAGGTCGGCGCCGTCACGGTACGGCGCTAGGATACGCTCGGCGAGCTGCTGCAATCCGACGTCGCCCTGATCGCCCAGCGGCGAGCGCGATGCCGGTATGGTCGCTTCGTGCGGCACGCTGAACCGGCGCGAGAGGTCTTCGGCGAAGGTCGCGGCGGAGCGGGCATCCCGGGCAACGATGGCGGTGAGCGCCCGGGCGACGGTGAGCATGTTCGAGACTCGATGGGCCAGCGCGACCGTCAGGAGCCGCTCGGCCTCCTCGGCCCGCTTGCGCCCCGTGCCGATACCCGGCGCGCGCCCGCCTCGTCACCGATCCGGTAGCCGAAGCTGTAGGGCTGCGTTTCCGTTGCGCTCGCCAGCCAGTCGCGCATCATGGTGTCCCGACCCTCGGCGTGCACGCGGGCGAACAGATCGTCGATGCTGACGACGGGGCCGGCCGTTCCCCCGAATGCGCGACAGAGTTCGTCGCGCTTGGCGGACCGCTGCCGGGGTGACCATGCCCGCAGGCAGGCCCCACCTCGGTGGATCGCGTCGCTGAAATCCGCGCGCCTCCACGGTCGGTCGGTCGATGCTTCCCCTCGCTCATGCGTTTCCCATACCGTCCGCCGCGCCGGCCATATGAAGGGTTTGATCCGGGAGAGAAGCATCTGACCGGACTTTGGCTTCCAGACCGCGTCGACGGACGCGAGCCCGCGGAAAGCCGCCCGGAATCGATGCCCCGGTGGCCGCTCCTGAGGGGCGCGGGCACCGCAGCGGATGTCGCCATCCTGCCCACGCGCGACCTCTTGCAGGAGCCGGCAACGCCCGTTCGCGGGAGGCTCGGCGGGGCAGGGGCCCAGGGCCTGGGCGGGCGGCGCGCGACGGCCCTTTGCAAGGTGCCGGCAGGGCGAAGCCGGCATCGACCTCCGGCCCGTTCGCAGCCCGGTCCGCCCGGTTCATGCAGTCCGGCGACCGGGAGAGCCGTCCGGGCAGTACGCTCGGAAGGTCGCGACGAGGTGCGTGAAGAGCGCATCGATCCGGGCGCTGCGCCGCACGTCTTCGTGCGCCACGATCCAGGTGTCGAGGACGTGCACGACCCGCTCCGGCAGCACGCGCACGAGGTCCCGATCGCCGACCGGCACCTGCACGACGCCGATGCCGAGGCCGGCGCGCACCGCGGCGAGCTGAGCCGGATGGCTGTCGCTGCGCAGGGCGACGTGCAACGGGCCGCCGGCCTCCCGGCTCAGCCCGTCGAGGACGGCGAGATAAGCCTGGGCGCGGTCGGGCCCGATCAGGGCGTGCCGGGGCAGGTCCGCGACCGTTTCCGGGACGCCGTTTCGCTCGACATAAGCCGGCGCGGCGAAGAAGCCGAGCGGGATGCTCCCCACACGGCGCGCCACGAGCGCGGCTTGGCTCGGTCTCGCCATACGCACCGCCACATCCGCTTCCTGGCCCGGAAGGTCGGCGTTGACGTTGGTGAGAAGCAGCTCGACCGTGAGGCGCGGGTGGCGTTCGCGTAAGCTCGCCAGCATCGGCGGCACGACCTCGATGCCGACGAAATCCGAGACGCTGAGCCGAACCGGACCCGCGATCTCGGATGCCGCCCCGGCGGCCTCCCGCCGGAACGCCTCGGACGCGTGGGCCATGCGACGCGCATGCTCGGCCAGCCCGCGCGCTTCGGGTGTCGGCGCCAGCCCGTTCACACCCCGGACGAAGAGCGGCTGGCCGATGGCGCGCTCCAGCGCTTCGACCCGATGCCGCACGGTAGGCTGCGTGAGGCCGAGCGCCCGCGCCGCGGCAGACAGGCTGCCCGTCTCGAGCACGGTCAGAAAGGCCCGCTGATCATCCCAGTTCGCGTCGTCGCCGCGCATCGAATTTCGATAGGCGGACCATCAAGACTGGTCAATTTCATCCGAGACGGCCCGGAGGCATCAGTCCGATGACGGCGGAAGGAGCATGACGATGCGGACGGTACTGGTGCTCGGGGCGACCGGCGGAGTCGGCGGTGCGGTCACCCGCGCGATGCTGGCGCGAGGCTGGCGCGTCACGGCCCTCGCGCGCGATCCGGCGCGTTCGGCGAAGGCGTGGGGCTTATCGGACGCGCCCGATTGGCGGAGCGGAGACGCCATGAACCGGGCGGAGGTTGTCGGCGCGGCGGAGGGGGCGAGCGTGATCGTCCATGCGGTGAACCCGGCCGGCTATCGCGGCTGGGACCGGCTGGTCCTTCCGATGCTCGACAACACGCTCGCGGCAGCGCGCGCGGCCGGTGCCCGGGTGGTGTTGCCGGGAACGATCTACAATTACGATCCGGCGACCGCCTCCACGATCGACGAGACCACCCCGCAACGGCCGCGAGGCCGCAAGGGGGCGATCCGCGTCGAGATGGAGAGGCGCTTGGCGGAGGCCGCTCCGGAGGTGCGAAGCCTCATCGTCAGGGCGGGCGACTTCTTCGGCCCGGGAGCCGGACAGAGCTGGTTCGCGCAGGCCCTGGCCAAGCGCCCGCTGACACGGATCGTGAACCCCGGCACGCCCGGCGTCGGCCACGCCTTCGCGTTCCTGCCCGACCTCGCCGAGGTCATCGCGCGCCTGATCGAGCTGCCCTCGGATCGCCTGCTGCCGTGCGAGCGGTTGCAGTTCCCTGGCCACGATCTGTCCGAGATGGGCGAGATGGTCGCCGCGATCCGCCGGGCCTCGGGACGTCCGGACCTTCCCGAGCGCCGCTTTCCCTGGGGCGTGATGCGCGCGCTCGCGCCCTTCGGCGGGTTTCCGCACGAGGTCATGGAGGTTCGTCCGTTCTGGACGCATCCGGTGCGCCTCGACGAACGACGATTGACCGAACTCCTCGGCGACGGGCCGTGCACGTCGCTCGATGCGGCGGTCGCAGCGGCACTCCGGCCGTGACCGCTCGCGGGAAGCTCGCAGCGCCGCCGGAATGACGATGTCGGGTCGGCCCGCGACTGGCCCCTTTCGGGTCATAGAGGAATGAGATCCGGCCTGCGCCGCCCGTCGACGCATGCCCATCGCCGCGCGTGATCCTGTGATCCCCGACTCAGATGAGCTTCGTATCGAATGATCATCTGAGTACATCTTTCAGAGCCCGCTCTTACGGAAGTTGTTCGCCTCGTTAACTCAAATTTTTCGGTCAAGTAGTAGATGAGGCACTGAAGACGGTGCTCGATAGGCGGACATTGCAATCTCAATCACGGGTTGCGAGCGTGCTCGGGATTGGTGCGTCGTCTCGCTCTCGATGAGCGCCGTCGGGCTCGACAGTGGAGACGTGGTCTCGCGCTGAAGGATCGACGGTTCAAGCCTTTCTTGCGCCGCGCGCGACCGGGACTGACTGCGACATGACTGCTCTGGATCCGGCGGAGGTGTTCCGCGCCGAGGCCGCCGAGCTGCTCGCCTGCCTGGAGACGACGCTGCTCGACCTCGGCGACCGTCCGGAGGACCGGGCCCTGATCGACACCGCCTTCCGCGCCCTGCACACGATCAAGGGCTCGGGCGCCATGTTCGGCTTCGAGCAGGTCGCCGCCTTCACCCACGACTTCGAGACCGCCTTCGACCGCGTCCGCCGCGGCGAGGTCCCGGTCGGCCGCGACCTCGTCGACGTCTCCCTCTCGGCCAAGGACTACATCCGCGGCCTGATCGAGGAGCCCGAGGCCAGCGCCCCGATCATCGGCGAGGCCATCCTGGCCGAGCTCGAGCAGCTCCTCGGCGGTACGGCACGCGAGGGCGCCCGCGACGCTGCCCCTGACGCTGCCCCTGACGCTGCCCCTGACGCTGCCCCTGACGCCGCCCCTGACGCCGCCCCTGACGCCGCCCCTGACGCCGCCCCTGACGCCGCCCCTGACGCCGCCCCTGACGCATGCGGGCGAATTTCAGCCGCGCCGAGGCCTGACGGGCGCTCTTCCCGATCAGCTCCAGGGCGAAGGTCCGCATCGATTCGTCCTGGTCGTCCTCCAGGACCTCGAGCCCGTTCACGATCGCGCCGACGGGGCTGATCTCCGTGGCCCGCGCCGCGCCGCCGGCGCAGCCCACGACCTGGAAGGATCCGCGCTAGCGCCGTTCCCGTTCGTGCTGCAGCGGTCCGGAGAGACGGGGCGATCCCGGCCGAGACAGCCGCGCCGCGCCCCGTCTTCCGCGCGGGAATAGGGACCCGCGGCAAGTGTGGCACGCGGTCGGCGAGCACCCCCGTCCGCACCTGACTGGGACGGCTTCAGCGCGCCTCTGCCCGAGCGCGCAGAAGCCGCCTAGGCCGCCGGTGCGAGGGCGGCGGGAGCGGGTGTCCGGAACGTGTCCCGGGCGAGGCGCGGGAAGGCGATCGCCTGTCCGAGGCCCCGGGCGCCGAGGAAGCTCACGAAGGCGAGCCACAGCCCGGTATTGCCGAGGCCCAGGCTCTCGACGAGCGCGAGGATCGCGCAGTAGGCGGCCAGCGCGCACACCATCAGGTTGCGCATCGCCCGCGTCCAGGTCGCGCCGATATAGATCCCGTCAGACGCGAAGGGCGCCGCGGCGGCGAGCGGCGCCAGGGCGGCGAGGACGAGGTAGGACCGGGCGGCCTCGCGCACCGGCCCGTTGGTCGTCACGGCGTCGATGAAGGCCGCGCCGCCCGTCAGCGACAGCAGGCTGACCGCCAGCCCGAAGCCGAGACACCAGCGCAGGCTCAGCGAAGCGGCCGCGTCGAACGCCTCCGGGTCCCGGGCGCCCACCGCCCGGCCGCACAGGGTCTCGGCAGCCGTGGCGAAGCCGTCGAGGAAGAAGCCGCCGATCAGGAAGAGATTCCACAGGACGGAGTTGGCCGCCAGCACCACGTCGCCCTGGCGGGCGCCCAGCGCCGAGAACAGCACGATGCCGGTGATCAGCGCGAGCGTCCGCAGGATCACGTCGCCGTTGACGCTGAGCGTCCGGCGCAGCGCCGCGGCGTCGCGCAGATCGCGCAGCGGCACCCGGAACGGGCGCGAGCCGAGCCGCGCCAGGAGAACCAGCCCGAGGCCGAGCCCGAAAGCCTCGGCGCCGAGGGTCGCCAGAGCCGCCCCGGCGAGGCCCAGGCCGAAGCCCAGGACCAGGATGAGCGTCAGCGCGACGTTGGTCAGGTTGATGGCGATCTGCAGCAGCAGGCCGAGATCGGTGCGCCCGCGCCCCAGGACCGAGCCCAGCACGCCGTAGCTCGCCAGCACGAAGGGCGCGGACAGGATGCGGATGTGGAAATAGGTCGCCAGACCGGCGATCACCGCCGCGCTCGCCCCGCTGATCGCGAAGGCGAGCTGCGCGAGCGGGCCCTGCACGACCGCCAGGACGAGGCCGATCAGGGCGCCCGCCGCCAGCGCGCGCGCCAGGATGCGGTCGACCTCGGCGTCGTCCCGCCCGCCGACCGCCTGCGCGGTCAGGCCGGCGGTGGCCATACGGAGCGCCCCGAAGGACCAGAAGATCGCGTCGAAGATCACCGCGCCGAGGGCGACGGCACCGAGCAGGGCCGCGTCGCCGAGCCGCCCGATCACCGCCGCGCCGACGAAGCCGAGCATCGGCGTCGTGACGTTGGCGATCGTCATGGGCAGCGCCAGGGCCAGGACGCGGCGGTTCGTCGGGCGGCCCGAGCTGGCGACGGTGTCAATCATGCCGCACGCTAAGAAGCCGCGCCGTCCGCGCAAAGCGGGGTGATCGCATCGGCGGGTTGCGGTGACGGGCGGCCGATCTGCCCGAACCCACGGCGCGCCGGAATGTCGGGGCACGACCGCGCGGGATCGGCCGCCGATCCGGTCACCGGGAGACGGCGAAGAGGCGCGCGATCAGCCAGAGCGGCACGACCACGATCGCCCCGGCGACGATCCAGCCGCCGAAATCGTGGAGCGATGCGAGCCCGACCTCCACCAGCGCCCGCGCCGAATCGTAGACGTGCCAGAACAGCCGCCCCGGCGTCAGGCCGAGCATCGACATGAAGGCGCCGACCAGCACCGACAGGAACAGGAGCCGCAGGAACACGCCGGCGGGCGAGCCACCGAGGAAGCGCCGCAGCGCCGAGGGCTGCGACCGGTGGCCGTCCGCCCCGTACGGGGCGCTCGGCGGGGCGCCCTGCTGATAGCCTTGCCGGCGCCGGTCGTGATCGACGAGCATTGCGTCCTCGTGAAGCCTCAGGGCCCTCGGATCGGCGACGAAGCGGGCAGAACCGTGGCCGGCGCACCACACCGCGTCGAAACCCGAGCGCGGATCAGGCGTTGCCGGGTTTCTCGTGCGCCGTGCAGATGGCAAGCGGCGTCGCGCGCGCCAAGATGCCGGACGGGGTGGAATGCGACGCGGGACTCGCGCGGAGCGGCCTCGTCCGAAGGGACAACTCCCGGGTATCGGGATTGGTGTGAGAGGCTCTGAGTGCCGACGGGACCATACGCACGATGATCGACCACGCCCTGTTCGACCCGGCGACGATCGATCCCGAGACGCTCCGGCTGAATGCCGAGATCGTCGCGGCGCACGCCGCGCTGCCCGATCCCTGGTCGCTGCCGATCGCCGAGGTGCGCGAGCGGCGTCGCATGGGCACCAAGGCGGCGCCCGCCATGCCGCACAGCGCCCGGGCGGAGTGGCTGACGATCGACGGGCCCGGCGGTCCGCTCAAGCTCCGCGTGGTCCGGCCCAAGCCCGGCACGAAGCTGCGCGGCGCCTACCTGCACATCCACCGCGGCGGCTGGGTCTGGGGCTCGGCCGACGAGCAGGATCCCTGGCTGGAGCGGATCGCCGACACCTGCGGCTTCGTCGCCCTGTCGGTGGAGTACCGGCTCGCCCCCGAACATCCCTACCCGGCGGCCCTCCTCGACTGCGAGGCCGCCGCCCTGTGGCTGGCGGGTCCCGGGAAAGCCGAGTTCGGCATCCACGCGCTGACCATCGGCGGCGAGTCGGTGGGCGCCCACCTCGCCGTGATGGTGCTGCTGCGGCTGCGTGACAAGCACAACCTGCCGCGGGCCTTCCGGGGCGCCAACCTCAATGCCGGCTTCTTCGATCTCGGCCTCACCCCGTCGGTGCGGAACTGGGGCGAGGAGCGGCTGGTCGTGAACACCCGCGACCTGACCAAGTTCGCCGACGGCTACGTCCGCGAGGGCATCGACCGGCGCCGGCCGGACGTGTCGCCGATCTACGCCGAGCTGAAGGGCCTGCCGCCGGCCCTGTTCACCATCGGCACCGCCGATCCCCTCCTCGACGACACGCTGTACATGTCGGCGCGCTGGGCGGCGGCGGGGAATGGCGGTCACACGGCGATCTATCCCGGCGGCTGCCACGTCTTCGCCCGATATCCGAGCCCGATGAGCGAGCGCGCGCTGGAGCTGATCGACCGCTTCCTGATGGCGCTCGCCTGAGCGACCCGTCCGAGATCCTGCCGGAGCGGTTCCGGGTTTGGTTCGCGACGCGCGGCTGGGCGCCGCGTCCGCACCAGCTCGACCTCCTGCGGATCGCGGGCGCCGGCCGCTCGGCCCTGCTGGTGGCGCCGACCGGCGCCGGCAAGACGCTGGCCGGCTTCCTGCCGAGCCTCGTCGCCCTCGCCGAGCGCGGGCCGCAGAAGAGGGCGGCGGGGCTCCACACCCTCTACGTCTCGCCCCTGAAGGCGCTGGCGGTGGACATCGCCCGCAACCTCGACGCGCCCGTCGCCGAGATGGCGCTGCCGGTGCGCGTCGAGACCCGCACCGGCGACACCCCCGCCCACAAGCGCACCCGCCAGATCAGCCGGCCGCCGGACATCCTGCTGACCACGCCCGAGCAGCTGGCCCTGCTGATCGCCCATCGCGAGGCGGCGGAGTTCTTCTCGGGATTGCGCTGCGTGGTGCTGGACGAGCTGCACGCGCTGGTGACGTCGAAGCGCGGCGACCTGCTGTCGCTCGCCCTGGCGCGTCTGCACCGGCTGAGCCCGGGTCTGGCGGCGATCGGGCTGTCGGCGACGGTGCGCGAGCCGGACGAGCTGCGGAAGTACCTGGTGCCGCAGGGGCCGCTTCCCTCGTCCCCCTCCGCGGGCGCGCCTTCGAGGTCGCACGCAGAGATGGCCGACACGGTTTCGGGACCGGGCGCGAATCCCCTCTCCCGTGCGGGAGAGGGCCAGGGTGAGGGATCAGGTCCGTCCGAGCGCGGCGCGATTAGCACCCGCCGCGCCGGCGCGCCCGATCCTGAACCTTCTCGTCCCCCACCCCAACCCTCTCCCGGACCGGAGAGGGGGCAGATCCCGCCGCCCATGGCCGACCTCGTCATCGTGGCCGGCGGCGCCAAGGCGGACCTCCGCATGCTCGACCTCGGCCGGGCGCTGCCGATCTCCGGCCACACCGCGTGGCACTCGATGCCGGCGATCTACGAACTCATCAGGGAGCACCGCACGACGCTGGTCTTCGTGAACACCCGGCTCCAGGCCGAGTACACGTTCCAGGAGCTGTGGCGGCTCAACGACGATGCGCTGCCGATCGCGATCCACCACGGCTCGCTCGACGCGCAGCAGCGCCGCCGGGTCGAGGCCGCGATGGCGGCGGGCCAGCTGCGGGCGATCGTCTGCACCGCCACCCTCGACCTCGGCATCGACTGGGGCGACGTCGACCTCGTGGTCAATGTCGGCGCGCCGAAGGGGGCGAGCCGCATCATGCAGCGGATCGGCCGCGCCAACCACCGCATGGACGAGCCCTCGAAGGCCTACCTGGTCCCGGGCAACCGCTTCGAGATGCTAGAGTGCCAGGCGGCGCTCGACGCCGTCGAGGAGGCCGCGCAGGACACGCCCGACGCCCGCCAGGGCGCCCTCGACGTCCTCGCCCAGCACGTCCTCGGCATGGCCTGCGCCGACGCCTTCGATCCCCTCGACCTCTACGACGAGATCGTCTCGGCGGCGCCCTATGCCGGGCTGACATGGGAGTCGTTCGAGCAGGTGGTCGATTATGTCGCCACCGGCGGCTACGCTTTGCGCGCCTACGAGCGCTTCGCCAAGATCCTGCGCGGGCCGGACGGGCTCTGGCGGGTGCGCGACGCCCGCACGGCCCAGGCCTACCGGATGAATGTCGGGACGATCGTGGAGGCGGCGCGGGTCCGGGTGCGCCTCGGCCGGACCCTGCGCGGCAAGCCCGGCACGGTCCTGCCCAAGACCGGGCGCGTGCTCGGCGAGATCGAGGACGAGTTCGCCGAGACGCTCACCGTCGGCGACACCTTCCTGTTCGCCGGCGAGACCCTGCGCTTCGAGGGGCTCGCCGAGGACGAGTGCCTCGTGACCCGCGCGCCGGCCGGCACCGATCCGGCGATCCCCTCCTATGCCGGTTCGAAATTTCCGCTCTCGACCTTCCTGGCCGCGCGGGTGCGGGCGCTCATCGCCGACCCGTTCGCGTGGGACCGGCTGCCGAAGCAGATCGGCGAGTACCTGCTGCAGCAGCGCCGCCGCTCGGTCCTGCCGGGCGAGCGCGACCTGCTGGTCGAGACCTTCCCCCGGGGGAAACGCTACTACCTGACCGCCTTCCCGTTCGAGGGGCGCCTCGCCCACCAGACCCTCGGCATGCTGCTCACCCGCCGCCTGGAGCGCGCCGGCCTGCGGCCGCTCGGCTTCGCGGCCAACGATTACGGCATCGCCATCTGGACGACCCGCGACGTCTCCGAGCGTGCCGCCCTCGACCCGGACTTCATCGGCGACCTGTTCGCGGTCGACATGCTGGGCGACGACCTGGAGGCGTGGCTCGACGAATCGGCCATGATGAAGCGCACCTTCCGGCAATGCGCGGTGATCGCCGGGCTGATCGAGCGCCACCATCCGGGGCAGAAGAAGTCCGGGCGTCAGGTCACGATCTCGACCGACCTGATCTACGACGTGCTGCGCAAGCACCAGCCCGACCACCTCCTGCTGCGGGCGGCGCGGCAGGATGCGGCAACCGGACTCCTCGACGTGAGGCGCCTCGGCATGATGCTAGAGCGCATCCAGGGGCGAATCATCCACAGGTCTCTCGACCGGGTCTCGCCGCTCTCCGTATCCGTGATGCTCGAGATCGGGCGCGAGCGGGTCTACGGCGAGGGCGCCGACGAGATCCTGGCCGAGGCCGAGGCGGAGCTTCTCCAAGAGGCTCTGTCCTGACCGCCGATCCGCCCTCCCCCGACGACACCGAGGATGCGATCTTGGCGGCCGGCCTGAGACTCGAGAAGACTCACAAGCACCCCACCCTGATGCTCGCGGGCGAGACCCTGGTGCTGGACCTCTGCGGCGGCCTCTGGCTGCCCGAGCACCGAACGCTGATCGTGTCCGACCTCCACCTGGAGAAGGGCTCGTCCTACGCGGCCCGCTCCGGCCAGTTCCTGCCGCCCTACGACACCCGCGAGACGCTCGCCTGCCTGCACGAGGCGGTGGTGCGCCACGATCCCGCCCGCGTGGTCGCGCTGGGCGATTCTTTCCACGACGCCCGCGGTCCCGATCGCATGGAGCCCGGCGACCGCGCGATGGTGGCGGCCCTCCAGGAAGGCCGGGACTGGGTCTGGATCGCCGGCAACCACGACGCGGCCGTGAACGAGGGTCTCGGCGGCCGCTACGCCGACGCGCTGACCCTGGGCGGCCTGGTGCTTCGCCACGAGCCGAGCCCCGAGCCCGTGCCCGGCGAGATCGCCGGCCATCTCCACCCCTGCGGGAAGGTGGCGATGCGCGGGCGCGCTGTCCGCCGCCGCTGCTTCGTCACGGACGGCTCCCGCCTCGTGATGCCGGCCTTCGGCGCCTATGCGGGCGGCCTGAACGTCCGCGACAAGGCGATCGACGGCCTGTTCCCCGGCGGTTTCACCGCCCATCTCCTCGGGGACGGGCGGGTCTTCGCCATCGGCCGGGCGCAGCTCGCCCGGGACTGAGGCGCGGTCAGGCGGTCTTCATGAACCGGATCACGCTGTCGGACAGGCTCGTCGAGTGGCCGGCGAGGCTCTCGGCGATGCCCTGCACCGCCTGGGCGAGCTGACCGGTGGCGTTGGCGGCCTCGGAAACGCCGCCGATATTGCCCGCCATCTCGTGGGTCGAGACCGCCTGCTCCTCGACGGCGCTCGCCATCGCCAGGGTCAGCTTGGACAGCTCGTCCACCGCCGCGGTGATCATCTCGATGGCGCCGACCGCGTCGCCGGTCGCGCTCTGGATGGCCGAGACCTGCTGGGTGATCTCGCCGGTCGCCCTGGCGGTCTGCTCCGCGAGCGCCTTCACCTCGGAGGCCACCACCGCGAAGCCGCGCCCCGCCGCACCCGCGCGGGCCGCCTCGATCGTGGCGTTCAGCGCGAGCAGGTTGGTCTGGTCGGCGATCGACTTGATCATGCCCACCACCGCGTCGACCTTGCGGGCATTCTCGGCGAGCTGGCGCATGGTGGCGTCGGTGGTCCCGGCCTGCGCGGCGATCTGCTGCGCGCGCTCCGAGACCCGCCCGACCTGACCGGAGATCTCCTGGATCGCGCCGTTCATCTGCTCGGAACTCGACGCGACCGACGAGGCCCTGTGGCGCGCCGACTCGGCCGACTGCATCAGCCCCTCGGCCGAATTCTGCATCTCCTGGATGGCGGAGCCGACGGCCTCGACCACCCGCTTGACGTCGGTCTCCATGTTCACCTGCGCGGTGACCACCGCCCAGGTCAGCATCGGGCCGAGATACTGCCCCTTCTCGTCGGTCACGGCCGTGACCCGCAGGTTGAGCGTCTCGGGCCCGACCTTGATCTTGGTGGTGTGCGGCAGCCGGCTCGCATCCGCCAGCATGGCGCGCTGGTGGCCGGGATTCTTGTGGAAGATGTCGAAGGAGCGGCCGAGCATGTCGCCGACCCTGACCGGCAGATGCTGGTCGATCGTTCCGAGCGTCCTGCGCGACGTCGCGTTCATGTAGTCGATCTTGAAATCGTTCTTCAGATCGGCCGTCATGACCGCCACCGGCACGTTGTCGATCATCGTCAGGAGCCGGTTGATCTCCTTCTTCTTCGCGGAGATGTCCGCGGCGAACTTGACGACCTTGACGGGCTTGCCGCGCGCGTCGAGGACGGGATTGTAGGTCGCCTCGAGCCAGACCGAATCCCCCGCCTTGTCGAGGCGCAGGAACTCGCCCGTGACGTACTGGCCGTCCTTCAGCTTGTCCCAGAACGCCACGTACTCCGCTGTCTCGGCATAGGCCTTGTCCACGAAGATTCGGTGATGCCGGTTCTGGACGTCGCCGAGGCCGTACTTCATCAATCGCAAGAAGTTTTCGTTCGCATGCAGGACGGTTCCGTCCATCGCGAACTCGATGATCGCGAGCGAACGATCCAGGGCGTCGATCTTGGCCTGGGCTTCGTTGAAGACGTTGCGACTGAACATGGTACTGCTCGCGTTCCCCGTGGCAGGGTCTAGCGTTGCAGCGTTAATGAAGTCCTTCTTTCGGGTTTGTAACAGATTCCGGATGGGCGTCGCCGGATCGAATTCTTGACTCGCCGCGGTGTCTGTGTGCCGATCTCTGTGAGCGCGCCGTTGTTTGAATTCGATGCGGAAAACCGCTCTCGATTACCAGATTATTTATGGTCAATACTAGAACCATCCGCGGATATGAAAGTACACAATCGGCGCGACGGCACTCAGAAGGATCAGGCCGAGCGCGTATGGATATCCGAGCGCCCAGTCCAGTTCGGGCATGTGCTTGAAGTTCATGCCGTAGATCGACGCGATCAGCGTCGGCGGGACGCCGACCACCGAGACGACGGTGAGGACCCGGAAGACGTTGTTCTGCTCGATGGTGATGAGCCCGAGGGCGGCGTCGAGCAGGAACTGCACGTTCTCCGCGAGCCGCGTCTCGAACTCGTCGAGAGACTCGATGTCCCGCTTGATCGTCTCGAAACGGGCATCCTCCGGCAGGCCGAGGCCGTCGCAGGCGGCGGCGACGAACGGCACGATCCGTTCGAGTCCCAGCAGGCTGGCGCGGATCTTCCCCAGAACCTTCCCCCGGTTGCTGATGCCGCGCAGGATCCGGCGCAGGGCGAGGTCGCGGCGCCGGGGTGGCGGGCTTTCCAGGCGCCGCCGCTCGGGACCGCGGATATCGAAGTCGAAGATCCGGGTGGAGAGCGTGTCGAGCTCGGATCCCATATCCTCCAGGGCGTCCGCGAGACTGTCGACCAGTTCCTCCAGGACGACGAGGAAGATCTCGCTCGGGGTGGTGCTGCCGTCGCCGTCCGCGACGCGCTTCGCGGAGGAGTCGAAGGCACGCAGCTCGTGGAAGCGGACTGTGACGAGGTGGTCCTTGGTCAGCAGGAAGCCCAGCGGCTTGAGCTGCGACGCGCTCTGCTCGAAGGTGATCATCGGCGTCGACAGCGAGAGTCCACCCTTCACCCGGCGCAGACGGCTCGACGTCTCGACCTCCGAGAGCGCCGCCCGGGACGGCACGCGCAGGCCGGTCGCCGCCTCGACCGCCGCGGCCTCCTCGGGCGTGGGATCGTTCAGGTCCAGCCACACGGTGTCGGGCGCGATCGGGCTGCCGGGTTGCAGCGCCACCGGGCCTTCGGGTCCGTGCAGGCTCAGCATGACGGCGCGTTATCCATGGCGAGAGAGAGGGTGGAGCGAGGGCGCTCGGCGCGTCATCGCACCGTCGCGGCGGGGTGCGACAGCCTTGACTCGAAACGGGCCCGAGCCTATCTCGCGGCCGTCTTTGGCACTCGCCGAGACAGAGTGCTAACAGTCGAGTTCGCGAGCGGTCCCGCCGGCCGCATCAACGCCAACTCCAGACCTGAAGCAAGAGGGCAGCTCATGAAGTTCCGTCCGCTGCACGACCGCGTGGTCGTCCGTCGCATCGAGGGCGAAGAGAAGACCAAGGGCGGCATCATCATCCCGGACACCGCCAAGGAGAAGCCGCAGGAGGGCGAGGTCGTCGCCGTCGGTCCCGGCGCCCGCGACGAGTCCGGCCGCGTCAACGCGCTCGACGTGAAGGCCGGCGACCGCGTCCTGTTCGGCAAGTGGTCCGGCACCGAGGTCAAGATCGACGGTCAGGACCTCCTGATCATGAAGGAATCCGACATCATGGGCGTCGTCGCCGCCTGATCGGATCACCCGCCCCTGCCCTTTGAGGCCACCTGTGGCCTTGGGGCCGAACCCAACCAGACAAGAGGCAAACCATGGCAGCGAAAGACGTTCGTTTCTCCGCCGACGCCCGCGATAAGATGCTGCGCGGCGTCGACATCCTCGCCGACGCGGTGAAGGTGACGCTCGGCCCGAAGGGCCGCAACGTCGTGATCGAGAAGAGNCAGCTCATGAAGTTCCGTCCGCTGCACGACCGCGTGGTCGTCCGTCGCATCGAGGGCGAAGAGAAGACCAAGGGCGGCATCATCATCCCGGACACCGCCAAGGAGAAGCCGCAGGAGGGCGAGGTCGTCGCCGTCGGTCCCGGCGCCCGCGACGAGTCCGGCCGCGTCAACGCGCTCGACGTGAAGGCCGGCGACCGCGTCCTGTTCGGCAAGTGGTCCGGCACCGAGGTCAAGATCGACGGTCAGGACCTCCTGATCATGAAGGAATCCGACATCATGGGCGTCGTCGCCGCCTGATCGGATCGCCCGCCCCCGCCCTTTGAGGCCGCCTGAGGCCTTGGGGCCGAACCCAACCAGACAAGAGGCAAACCATGGCAGCGAAAGACGTTCGTTTCTCCGCCGACGCCCGCGATAAGATGCTGCGCGGCGTCGACATCCTCGCCGACGCGGTGAAGGTGACGCTCGGCCCGAAGGGCCGCAACGTCGTGATCGAGAAGAGCTTCGGCGCCCCGCGCATCACCAAGGACGGTGTGACGGTCGCCAAGGAGATCGAGCTCGCCGACAAGTTCGAGAACATGGGCGCCCAGATGGTGCGCGAAGTGGCCTCGAAGACCAACGACATCGCGGGTGACGGCACCACCACCGCGACCGTGCTGGCCCAGGCGATCGTGCGCGAGGGCGCCAAGTACGTCGCCGCCGGCATCAACCCGATGGACCTGAAGCGCGGCATCGACCTCGCCACCCAGGCCGCCGTGAAGGACATCATCGCGCGCGCCAAGAAGGTCTCGACCTCCGACGAGGTCGCCCAGGTCGGCACGATCTCCGCCAACGGCGACAAGGAGATCGGCGAGATGATCGCCCACGCCATGCAGAAGGTGGGCAACGAGGGCGTGATCACGGTCGAGGAGGCCAAGACCGCCGAGACCGAGCTCGACGTCGTCGAGGGCATGCAGTTCGACCGCGGCTACCTCTCCCCGTACTTCATCACGAACGCGGAGAAGATGGTCGCCGAGCTCGAGGACCCCTACATCCTCATCCACGAGAAGAAGCTGTCCTCGCTCCAGGCCATGCTGCCGGTGCTCGAGGCCGTTGTTCAGACCGGCAAGCCGCTGCTGATCATCGCCGAGGACATCGAGGGCGAGGCSCTGGCCACSCTCGTGGTGAACAAGCTGCGCGGCGGCCTGAAGGTCGCGGCCGTGAAGGCGCCGGGCTTCGGCGAYCGCCGCAAGGCGATGCTCGAGGACATCGCGATCCTGACCAAGGGCCAGATGATCGCCGAGGATCTCGGGATCAAGCTCGAGAACGTGACGCTGCCCATGCTCGGCCGCGCCAAGCGCGTGCGSATCGAGAAGGAGAACACCACGATCATCGACGGCGTCGGCGAGAAGTCCGACATCGAGGGCCGCATCGCGCAGATCAAGGCGCAGATCGAGGAGACCACCTCGGACTACGACCGTGAGAAGCTGCAGGAGCGTCTGGCCAAGCTCGCGGGCGGCGTCGCGGTGATCCGCGTCGGCGGCGCGACCGAGGTCGAGGTGAAGGAGAAGAAGGACCGSGTCGACGACGCTCTGAACGCCACCCGCGCGGCGGTCGAGGAAGGCATCGTCCCGGGCGGCGGCACCGCGCTGCTGCGCGCCAAGAAGGCGGTCGCCGAGCTGAAGTCCGAGATCCCGGACGTGCAGGCCGGCATCAAGATCGTGCTGAAGGCGCTCGAGGCCCCGCTGCGCCAGATCGCGCAGAACGCGGGCGTGGAAGGCTCGATCGTGGTCGGCAAGATCACCGACAACACCTCGTCGGAGACGTTCGGCTTCAACGCCCAGACCGAAGAGTACGTCGACATGATCCAGGCCGGCATCGTCGATCCGGCCAAGGTGGTGCGCACCGCCCTGCAGGACGCGGCCTCGGTCGCCGGCCTGCTGGTGACCACCGAGGCGATGGTCGCCGACGCGCCGAAGAAGGACAGCCCTGCTCCGGCGATGCCGGGCGGCGGCATGGGCGGCATGGACTTCTGAGTCCACGCCACCCGTCGAGACCACGGAAGGGGGTCGCCGAGAGGCGGCCCCTTTTCTTTTGGCGAGGCGCCGCTCGACCATGGGACGGGTCGCGGCACCGGCGGCACCGGCGGCACCGGCAGCGTCGCGACGCGGTGACCGGACGTCGAGCCGCGCGCGCCCGGTCGCTCAGAGCGGACTATCGAAGATCAATCCGTGATGATCGGGCCGCTTACGCCGTCCTGATCAAGGTCGTCCTATGGCCCGCGATGACGTCGCGCGGCCGGGTATGGATGACTGCATGATCCGGCGGCTCGAGGTCCGCGGCGATGACCCGCCGCCCGCAGCGTATCCAGTCTTCGCGCGAATCCGCGAACGCCGCGGCGGACGAGGTCCTGACCCGATCTCGCGGCTGTGCTCGGGGTGGGCGCACCAACCGAGTACCCGCGCGGCGCTTCGGCTCTTCGTCGCGGTCGGCGGAGGCACGGCGCGGACGCCTGACGCGGCGTCGATGGTGCCTGCGCGGTCGCCGCGACGGCGCAACGAACGAAAAACGGGACGGCTCGCGCCGTCCCGTTCAGGGGCCTAATTATCGGCCAAGGAAGATCGAAGCCAGTCGCTGGAGCAGGCCCCGCGGTGCGGGCGGAGGCTCGCTCTGCCCAGGACCGTCCCCGATCTAAGCGTTGGCGGCGAAGGGGTGCTGCGCGGAGTTGCGCTGCTCGGTGACCGTCGAGGCCTTCGGCTCGCCGTTCACGGCGCGCTGGATCGACAGCTTGGTGGCCTCGTAGTTGTACTTCTGGATCTTGGCGTCGTCGGCCGCCTCCCAGTGGATGAACACGCCGACCAGGATGTACAGGTCGTCGGCCTCGTCCGCCGGGATGATGCCCTCGGCCACCGCGTCCTGCACGGCCTTGGCAACGCCGTGCTGGGCCGGGCCGAACATCTGGACGGCCTGACGGGCGTCGTTGATGGTGACCTTGTTGAACATCAGGGTGTTCGGCTTGCACGGCAGGTTCGGCGCGATGACCGCGAGCAGGCTGGTGAAGCCGTGCTTGTTGTTCACGAGGCCGTTGCAGAAGGCCGTCTCGGCCGGCGAACCGCGCGGTCCGATGATGAGGTCGATGTGGGCGACCTCGTTGCCGTCGCCGACGAGGGCTTCGCCGACCTGAACCTTGGTGATCTTCGCCATTCGGTGTCTCTCCCTGGATTCCGAAATAGAGCCGCGCGCCGGGCGGTGCCGCGGCCGGGAAGCCATCCTTGTTATCGGCGCCCGACCATGCCGGCCGAGCCGGTTGGGCCGAGCCGGTTGGGCCGGACAGCGCGGCGGACCCTACAGCGGGGCCCTGCGGCTCACAACCCGCGCAAGGCCCTGACACGAAGGAATTTCCATCCGCCCGGCGCTATGGACACCGGATCGTGCACGCGACTCAGGCCAGCCGGGCGCCGGCGCCCGCGAGCGCGTCCCAGAACAGCGTCGCGACGGTGAAATCCGCGCTCGTGCCGGGATTGATCGACCGCGCCTTCAGCGACGCGTCGAGGGCCAGCAGCGCGTCGACCGGCCGCGCGGCGAGGTCGATCCCGGCGAGTGCCGCCTCGACTTCCCGGCGGACGCCCTCGGCCGCGGCCGCGCCGTGCTTGCGCGCGACGTGGCTGTCCGGGACGGCGCGCAGGAAGGCGAGGTGGATCGCGGTCGTGCACCAGGTCGGGTCGAGCCCGGCGGCGCGGGCCTCGCGCAGGGCCGCGAGCCCGATCGCCGGCACGTCCGCGAAACCCGTGACGTAGGCGCGGGCGATCCGGTCGCGGTCGGCGGCCTCCGCCATGGCGTCGCGCAGTGCGCCGGGCGCCGCCTCGGCGACGTCGTGCCGGGGAGCTTGGCCGAGGCCGCCCGGATTCGCGCGGCGGATGCCCGCGAAGACGGCATCCGAATCCGCGCCGTCTAGCGTGTCGAGCACCGCAGCGACGGTCCGGTCCTCCTCGGCCGCGACCGCGAGCGGCGCGCAGAGCAGCAGGATGCCGAGATTGGTGTTCTGGCCCACCGCCGCCACGGTGGCGGCGACGCCGTCGCGGACCCGCGCCCCGACGCCTGTGCCCGGCCGGGCCAGGGGCGGGGCCGAGACGTCGGCGCTCGTGACGAAATCCGCCAGCACCATGCGGTGGCCGGGCGCGTAGGCGTGGACGTTGCCGGGCTTGAGGGCGTCGAGCTCCGCGAGGCAGGCCGCCCGGTAGAGCGTGCCGATCAGCGCCGCGTCGAGGCCGGCCCCGCTCATGCCACCACGAGCCGGGGGCGACTGGCACCGCGGGCCGCGGCGAGGAAGCCGCGCACCACCGCGGCGGCGATGTCGGTCTCGCACACGGTCTGGAGCCCCGACCAGGCCGGCATGGAATTGACCTCGAGGACCGAGAACCCGCCCTCCCCGTCCTCGACGAGATCGACGCCGGAATAGTCGACGCCGACCGCGGCGGCGGCGGCCTCGGCCAGCTCGGCGGCGGCGCGCGGCATCGCCCAGGGCAGCGGCCGGCCGCCCCGGTGGACGTTGGTGATCCAGCCGTCGCCCTCGCGGATCATGCCGGCGATCGCCCGTCCGTCGCAGACGAACACCCGGTAGTCGCGCCACAGGCCGTCCCGGCGCGGCACGTAGCGCTGGAGGTAGTAGACCCGGGCCACCGCCTCCTCGTCGGGCAGGTCCTCCGGGCGCTCGATCAGGGCGAGCCCCTCCCCCTGCGACCCGAACAGCGGCTTCAGGACCAGCGGCGCGCCCGGCCGCGCCTCGGCGGCGACCAGGGCCGCGGCCGCCTCGCGCTTCGAGAACACCCAGGTCGCCGGCGTGGGCAGCCCGGCCCGGTCGATGAGCAGCGAGGTCGCCGCCTTGTCCACCGAGCGCTCGATCGCGCTCGGCGCGTTCCAGACGGTGACCCCCGCGGCGACGAGGGCGTGCAGCACGCCGAGCCGCATCGTCGTCGCCTCGAAGGTGCCGCCCGCGATGGTCCGCATCAGCACGCCGTCCGGCAGCGCGTCGGGGAAGCCCGGCACGCGCAGGGGCTCGCCGCCGCCCGTCACGACGGCCACGTCGGCGAGCGAGAACAGCACCGGCTCGACGCCGCTCGCGCGCAGGGCCGCGAGCAGGCGGTTCTTATGCCAGGTGCCGTTATCGGCCGCGAGCCCGATGCGCATGGGGGTCCTGATCGTCACGGCGCCGCCCGCCTCCGGGGCGGCCCAGGGAGAGGTCACTGAGCGGGTCCGGGCTCCCCGTCCCGCGCGGGAGAGGGAGCCCGGCTCGCCTCTCAGGCGAAGGACGAGTCGACCAGCGTCGGCTCCAGGCGGCCGCCGCGGTAGGTGGCGCCGGAGCGCACCGACGTGACGATCGCCTCGGCCGGCGAGAACAGGGCGCCGTCGATCTTGTAGAAGTCGCCGTTCACCCGGGCGAAGATGTCGGCGAAGGGCGCGCCGTGGTCGCTGGAGGTCGTCGAGGGCAGCTGCTCGGCGAGCTGCTTGGCGTCGGCATCGTCGGCATCCACGAAGAGCTGCACGCGCCCGCCGTAGATGATCGCGTCGTTGGTGCGGCCCATCGCCTTGATGAAGTCCGGGTGCGGCGGCGACAGCGGCGCCGAGCCGATCCCGTCCACGATGGCGTGCAGGTCGAAGCCGACCGTGTGGGCCTTGTGGAGGGCGACCTCGAGGACGCGGGCCACGACCTGGGTGGAGCCGGCGAGGCTCTGGGTCGGCGCGAAGATGAAGGTCAGGTCCTCGGGCTTGACGCCGGACGCCTCGGCGACCTTGGCGACGACGCTCTCGGGCGGGCCGCCGGCCGCTTCCAGCACGAGGGCGGTCTTGGTGGCGGAATCGCGGAAGCCGAGTTCCTGGTACAGGTCCTCGACGGCCGCCACCGCGCGGCCCGGGCCCGAGCCGAGAGCGAAGAAGCCGGAATCACCGGTCTCGTCCGCGAGGCTCCAGCCGGCGTACTGGCTGCCCAGGCAGGCGAGCACCGGGTCGGCGGCGTGGACCGTCACCGAGTACGGCCAGGACGCGATCGGCCCGCTCGGCGCGATGGTGACCGTGCCGAGGCCGCCGAGGCAGATCTCGGCGATGCGCCGCCCGGCCTCGATCGAGCCCCGCGCCTGCGCGCCGGCATCGACCATGCGGGCGCCGCCGGGGGCCTGCGACACGGCGAGCCGCAGCGTCGCGGCGTCGGCCACGAGACGCTCGACCAGGGGGCCTGAGAGCGCGTTGATGCTGGGATAGGACTGGCTGGCACTCATGACGGGGCTTCCTCGGGGTGTGTTTTCTTCGCCGCGCAGACGGCCCGCAGCTGTGCCGTCCGCGTTTCCAACAGGGCGAGCACCTCCGCCCGGTCCGCGCCTTCGGCCAGCACCGTGCAGAGCGGCGCGTCGCGGCGGACCACCGAGCCGGGGCACGGGCGGTCGCGCACGCAGTCCGGCCAAGCGAGGTCCGGCACAGGCGCAAGCTCACGGTCGGCGTAACAGATCTGCGCGGCCGCCGCACCCGCCGGATGCGCACCGGGATCCGGCATCGCGCCGAGGCAGGCGTCGATGTGGGCCGCGAGCAGCGGCGTCCCGCGCCGGTCGAGGATGTCCAGGGTCGCGCCGGGCCGCGGGTTGATCTCGGTGAGCCACCACTCGGTCCCGTCGACCAGCAGGTCGGCGCTGGCGAGGCCGCGCAGGCCGGTCGCGGCGACGATCCGCTCGGTCGCGGCGGCGACGGCCTGCACGACGTGGGCGGGGAGCGCCGGGGCTTCGCCGGCGCCGCGGGCGAGCGCCCCAGCGTAGCGGAACGGGCGGATCGGCGACGGCGCGCACCATTGCTCGGTGACCGCGAGGATGCGGATGGTGCGCCCGTCGGCGAGGACGTTCAGGGCGTGCGGCCGCCCCGGAACGCGCGCCTGGAAATAGTGGCCCGCCGGCGCGGACGACCGGGTGGCCGGGCGGATGTGGCTGCCTCCGGAGCCCCCTGCCCGCTTGAGCAGCCACGCCGCGGGATCCGGCGGCGGCTCTGTCGCCACGGCCGGATGCGGCACGTCGAGGCGCGCGCACAGGGCCGCGAAGGTCAGGGGATCCTTGAGGGCGGCGACGGTCCCGGCCGAGGCGCCGATCAGCCGGTGACGCGCGGCGAGGCGCGCGATCAGGTCGGGCGCGTCCTCGAAGCCGCTGCCCAGGATCAGGCCGACCGGGCGCCCGGCCCGCGCGGAGAGGTCGTCGAGGGCCGCCAGGGTGGCGTCGGCGGCGGGGGCGGTGCCGAAGCGGCCCGGCAACGGCCGGTAGGCCTCGGCCAGCATGCGGGTGTCGGAATCGCCGAACAGGTCGGCGACGTAAGGGCGGAGCCCGGCGCGCCGCGCCGCCTCGGCCAGGGCGCGCCCGGCCTGGGCGGCGATCAGGACCGCATCCGCCATCGGAATCCGGTCCGGAAGCGGCCTAGCCGGCGATCTCCACCGCGAGCGCGTAGGCGTCGCGGAAGTCGAGGCAGAGCGGCGTGTCAGAGGCGAGCATCCGGTCGAACAGGCGCCGCTGCGTCTGGTACTTCACGTTGCCGACGGCCAGCGCGCCGATGCCGACGCCCTTGCCGGTGGGCAGCGCGACGTCCACCGCGTTGACGTCGATCCCCGCGATGCCGGCGGGCGGCACGGCGTTGACGTCCGAGGCGACGAGCAGCTTCGGCGCGGATTCCAGATCCTCCGCGGTGAGGATCGGGATCCCGGCCGGCCCAGCCGAGAGGATGACGTCGGCGTCGCGGATGGCGGCGCGGCGATCCTCGGGCGTCGTGCCGTCGACGGCGCCGACCTCGATGCCGAAGCGCCACTTCATCGTGAAGGCGATCTTCGAGACGCGCTCCTCGCCGTCGTGGCCGACCAGCACGGTGGTGGCGCCCTGCAGGGCGCCGATCACCGCGGCCACGTAGGCGACGACGCCCGCGCCGCCGAAGATCACGATGCGCTTGCCCGTGAGGTCGGTGTTGAACTTCTGCCGCAGGGCGCGGGAGACCTGCGCCACCATGGCGGCGCCGGTGGTGAACGAGCCCGCCGGGTCGGCGAAGACGTGGTTCACGAAGGGCGGCACGAAGGCCTTCTTGGCCCGGTCGACCATGTCGAGGGCGTCCTCGGCGTTCTTGCCGCCGATGAAGATGCCCGTCCGCGTCCCGTCGGCCGGCGACCGCGAGAAGATCGAATCCTGGGTCAGCGAGACCACGTCGGCGAGGCTGACCTCCGTGTAGGTCACCACCGTCTCGAAGCCGGCATCCACGGCCATGTTCACGTCGAACGGGCTCATGTGCCGGAGCGGCGTCAGCATGTGGAGGATCGAGCGGGCCATGGAATCCTCGTGCGGCGCGCGACAGAGGCGCCTTACCCTCCGTCCAAACCCGGAGCGGTGCCCCGGGTCAAGCCCGGGGCGGCCGGCTCACGCCGGACCGGTTACCGAAGCGCCACCGTTGCGGCCCCGCGCGATGACGAAGCGGAGGGGGCCGCCCCGGTCGAGGCCGGCCACCAGGGCGCGGGCCTCGGCCTCGGAGGGGACCAGCGCGAAGCCGGTCGGCCCCCAGGAGGACTGGCCGTAGCCCGCGATGCCCTGCGCGGCGACGCCGGCGAGCGCCTCCGCCACCGCGGCGCTGGCGTAGCGGCCGCCCTGGTGGGGCGCGAAATGGTCGCCGATCAGCGTCTGGATCCGGGTGATGCCGGCGCCGAAGCCCTGGGGCTCCGCCAGGGCCACCGCGGGCAGGACCTGCATCAGCGCGATCCGGCAGATCTCGGCCGCCTGCGCCTCGGGGAAGCGCGGCAGGTCGCGGAACGCCTCGACCTCGCGCGTCCCGTGCACGCCCGCCATGCTCGGATCGAGGATCAGGACGATCCGCCAAGCCTCGGGATAGGGCAGGCGCGCGATCACGGGCGGCGGCCCGCCATCCGCGCCGCGGCCGCCGTCGACGATCAGGCCGCCCTCCGTGAAGGCGCACAAGCCGACGCCGGACCGGTTGCCCCGGTCCAGGGTCGCCGCGAAGGCATCCGCCGCGAAGGGCTCGCCGTTCAGGCGCGCCATCGCGGCCGCCACCGCGAGGGCGAGCTGCGTGCCCGAGCCGAACCCGGCATGGGCCGGGATCACGCGCTCGACATCGATGGCCACATCGCCGCCGCACCCGAGATGCGCGGCGGCGGCCTCGACGTAGCCGCGCACCCGTTCGGCCTCTGGCCCCGTGACGTCGGGCCGGGCCGCCCGGCGGGCGGTGAGAGCCAGGGACGGCGCGTCGATGGCCAGCCCGATGCTGCCGAAGCGGCGGCCGAGCCCGCCATGCAGGTCCAGGAAGCCGAAATGCAGCCGCGCCGGCGCCTCGACCCGCACGGTGCCGTCCACCGTCACCTGGTTCCGTTCGGGGACCTCGCCCAACACGCTATCCTCGAATCTCACAGGTCCGGCACCTGCGCGGCGCGCTTTTCACACGCGGACCGGGACCGGGCAACGTGGGCGCGCGCGGATCGTGCCCGCGGCGGCGCGGTATAGATTGCCAGGATCGATCGCAGCACCGTGTCCGCGGCGCCGACGGGCCGCGGTCCGAGACCCGGCTGCAGGGCCGCGCGGGGCCGCAAACCGGGACGCGCAACTCACTTCCCGACGCGCATCGCCGCCGGACCCCCTTGCCGCGGTGCGCGGATGAAGGCAAACCTAGGCCCGCGACGGCGCGCCGAGTTTGCCGCCTGCCCGGACATGCCGGGCGGATGAGCCATTCCGATTTGGCGGGAACCCTCGGGCTTGAGGGGCACCCGCTTCGTCCGGTCTTACGGCCGTCGCCCGCTCCGAAACCAAGCAAGAACGTTGCGAGAGGGAGCATGGCAGCCTGGGTGAAGGGTGGCGCGACGGACGCGGGCACCGCCATCGAGGCGGCCGCATCCCTGCTCGCAAAAGCGCGCGCGCCGGTGATCGCCGGCCTCAGCGCCGACGTGGCCGCGATCCGCGCGGCCTACGATCTCGCGGGGCGCATCGGCGCCTCCGTCGATACCGCCGGCTCGGCCGGCACCTACGCGGAACTCGGGGCGCTGAGCCGGGTCGGGGCGCTGACCTCGACGCCGGCCGAAGCCGTCGGGCGCGCCGACGTGGTGCTGGTGGTGGGCGCTGCCCCCTGGCAGGCGCCGCTCCTGAAGCGCCTGATTGACGCCAAGCCGAGCCGCGGTCGCGCCGCCGGGTCTGAGCGCGCCCTGCTGGCCGTCGGCGCGAACGCCACCGCGTCGCTGTCCTGGCCGGCCGAGGGCGGGCTGACCGAGGCGGTCGGCGTCCTGCGCGCCCACGCCCGCGGCCACCTCGCCGGCGATGACCTCCCCGCCCAGATCGCCGCCCGCCTCGCCGCCGCGCAGTACAGCGTCCTCCTCTACGACGCCGCCGAGCTCGGCGAGGTCGGCATCGAGATGCTCCAGGGCCTCGCCATGGAGCTCAGCGAGACGACGCGCTGCTTCACCCTCGCGGTCGGCGGCACCGGTCAGGACCGGGCGGTGGTGCCGGTCTCGGCCTGGCTCACCGGGCAGGCGCCGCGCAGCGGCTTCGGGCGCCGCGTGCCCGAACACGATCCCTGGCGCTTCGACGCCGCCCGGCAGGTCGCCGCCGGGGAAGTCGACGCCGTCCTGTGGCTCGGCGCCGTCCCGGTGTCCCGCCCGGACTGGCTGTCGAACGTCCCGTCCGTCGCGCTCGTCGCCGACGGCGAGGCGCAGGCCGCCGAGGTGGTGATCGCCGTCGGCCAGCCCGGCCGCGACCATGGCGGCGTGCTGTGGAACGAGCAGCGCGCCGCGCTGACTTTCTGGCCGGCCTCGGCGCCGTCGGATCTGCCGTCGGCCGCGTCGGTGCTGGGCGCCCTGAAGGCGCGCCTAGTCACGGGCCCGGCCGCGTCGAGGAGTGAACCCGCATGCTGAGCGTGATCCGGGGCGGGCGCGTCGTCGATCCGACCGCGTCCCGCGATTCCGTGGGCGACGTCTGGATCGAGGACGGCCGCGTCATCGATCCGCCGGGCCGCGAGCCCGACGCGGTGATCGACGCCGCGGGCTGCGTGGTGATGGCGGGCGGCGTCGAGGTGCACTCGCACATCGCCGGCGGCAACGTGATCACCTCGCGGCTGCTGCTGCCCGACCTCTACGTCAGCGAGGCGGCGCCCGACGGCCATCCCTTCGCCCACGCGGGCGGGGCGGCGGCCTGGATCGGCTCGACCTACGCGCGGATGGGCTACACCACGGCCGTCGAGCCGGCGATGCCGCCGACCCACGCGCTCGGCACGCAGCTCGAACTCGCCGACATCCCGCTGCTCGACCGCGGCGCCCTGACCGTGATGGGCAACGACGACCAGCTCCTGCAGCTCCTGCGCGAGCGCCAGGGCGGCAACGCCGTGCGCGACCTCGTCGCCCTGTCGGTCGCCCAGTCGCGCGGGCTCGGGGTGAAGTGCATCAATGCCGGCGGCGCCTCCGCCTTCAAGGACGGGGCCCTGCGCCTGTCGCTCGACGACGAGATTCCCTGCTACGGGCTCTCGACCCGGCAGATCATGGGCTCGCTCCTCGACGCGGTCGAGGAGATCGGCGTCCCGCACCCGCTGCACGTCCACTGCAACAACCTCGGCCTGCCCGGGGCCGACGACAGCTTCATGGCGACGCTGGACGCGGCGGAGGGCCGGCGCATCCACTTCGCCCACGCGCAGTTCTACGCCTACGGCGCGGTCGACCCGGCCAATCCCGGCACCGGCGGCTTCCGCTCGGCCGCCGAGCGGATCGCGCAGGCGATCACCGACAACCCGAACGCCACCCTCGATATCGGGCAGGTGGTGTTCGGCCAGACCGTGACGGTGTCCCTGGACATCCTGCGCCAGTTCGCCGGCCGGAAGGGCGCCAAGCCGAAGAAGTGGGTCCTGAACGCGGGCGACGCCGAGGGCGGCGGCGTGGTGCCGTTCCTGTACCGGCCCCGGGGTCCGACCAGCTCGCTGCAATGGGCGATTGGCCTGGAGATCATGCTGCTCTCCACCGACCCGGAGCGGACGATCCTGACCACCGACCACCCGAATGGCGGTCCGTTCACCCAGTATCCCCGCATCATCCACCTGCTGATGGACAAGTCGGAGCGCGACCGCGAGATCGCGACGCTGCCGAGCGTGGTCGGCGAACGCTCGAGCCTGCCGGGGCTGGAGCGCGAGTACACGCTGTCGGAGATCGCGCAGCTGACCCGGTCCGGACCCGCGAAGCTCCTGGGCCTCGCCGACCGCGGCCACCTGCGGGCCGGCGCCCGGGCCGACGTCGCGGTCTACCGCGACGACGCCAATCGCACCGCGATGTTCACCGCGGCCAAGCTCGTCCTGAAGGACGGCGTGCCGATCGTCGAGGACGGCGAGGTCGTGGAGTGGCGGGCGGGCCGCACGCTGTCGCTGACCGTCGAGTCCGACAAGGCCATGGCGAAGCGGGCCGACACCTACCTGACGGAGCGGTTCGGCGAGGGCCTCGACAGCTTCGCCGTGCCCGACGCGGCCTTCGGCGAGGGTCGGGAGAATTTCGAGGCGGTGCCATGCCGGGTGTGATCAGCGGGGCGAGCCGCGGGAAGTACGATGTCTGACCTCACCCTCAACGGCATCCCGGTCGTCGACACCTTCGCGGAGGCGTTCGACGTGGCCGGCACGGCCATCATCGTCACGAACGACACCGCCAAGTGGGCGATGATCGCCGCGACCACGATGACGGGCTTCGCCACCTCGGTGATCGGCTGCGGGGCCGAGGCCGGCATCGACGCCGAGCTGTCGCCGGAGGAGACTCCGGACGGGCGGCCGGGCGTGCGCATCCTGCTGTTCGGCTTCGAGCCGAACGGCCTCAAGGACCAGCTGATCAAGCGCGTCGGCCAGTGCATCCTGACCTGCCCGGGCACCGCATGCTACGCGGGCGTCGATGGGCCGACCAAGATCAAGCTCGGCGGCGCGATCCGCTACTTCGGCGACGGCTTCGCGGTGGCCAAGCGCCTGCCCGACGCCACCGGCAAGGCCCGGCGCTACTGGCGCATCCCGGTGATGGACGGCGAGTTCCTCTGCGAGGATTCTGTCCGGGCCGTCGACGGCGCGGTCGGCGGCGGCAACCTGCTGTTCCTCGGGCGCAACCACGCCGAGACGCTGAAGGTCGCCGAGATCGCCGTCGAGGCTGCCAAGGCGGTGCCGGGCGCGATCCTGCCGTTCCCGGGCGGCATCGTCCGGTCCGGCTCCAAGGTCGGCGGCCGGACCAAGGGCATGATGGCATCCACCAACGACGCCTACTGCCCGACCCTCAAGGGCCGCGCCGGCTCGGCGCTCCCGGCCGAGTGCGGCGTGGTGCTAGAGATCGTGATCGACGCCCTCACCTCCCAGGGCGTGTCCGACTCGATGCGCGCCGGCCTGCACGCCGCCACGGAGATCGGCGGCAAGCACGGGCTGATCGCCGTGACGGCCGGCAATTACGGTGGCAATCTCGGCCGCCACCACTACCATCTGCGCGACCTGATCGCGCGCGACGACGCCAAGCTGGAGGGCTGAGCCGTGAGCACCCTCACCCTGCGCGCGGCCCCGCCCGAGCGGCTGGACCTCCTGAACATCAACCCGCTCGCCCTGAGTCGCTTGTCCCAGGGCGAGGCCGAGCGCCTCGAGATCGGCACGACCCGGACCGGCGTGCGTCTCGGCGACTGCTTCGCGGTCGCGCTCGACAGGTCCGACACCCTGACCATCGAGGGCGGCCACGAGCGCCTCGACCGGGTCGGCGCGTCGCTGTCCGAGGGCACGATCCGGGTCGCCGGCGATGTCGGCCAGCGCCTCGGCGCCGGCATGGCGGGCGGCACCCTGATCGTCGCCGGCAATGCCGGGCCCTACGCGGCCTCCGGTGCCACCGGCGGCACGATCACCGTCGAGGGCGATGCCGGAGACTATGCCGGCGGTGCGGTCTACGCCGCCAAGGCGGGCCTCGACGGTGCGACGCTGATCATCCGCGGCGCGGCCGGCGCGCATCTCGGCGACCGGATGCGCCGCGGGACGATCGTTGCCGGGCGCGCGGGTGCCTTCGCGGGCTCGCGCATGATCGCCGGCACCCTGGCGGCGCTCGCGGTGGGCGACCACCCCGGGTTCGGCATGCGCCGCGGGACGCTCCTCGTCGGCCGTCACGGCCGGATGTCGCCCACCTTCGTGGAGACCGGGACGCACGACCTCGTGTTCCTGCGGCTGCTGGCCAAGGCCCTGCGCGGCCTGAGCGCCGAGCACGCCGACCTCCTCGGCAAGCCGCTGCGCCGCTATTCCGGCGACCTCGCGACGATCGCCAAGGGCGAGATCTGGGTCGCGGCCTGACGCCGCCTGGGCAAGGGGCGTGGACGCGTCCTATGCTCCCCGGCAAGCCGGCCCAGTCGAGGCCGGCAGCCCGGGGAGGCGCCCATGCTTCTGCTTCTGTCGATCTGTCTCGTGGCCCAGCCCTCGACCTGTCGCGAGGACCGGATCGAGATGTCCTTCGAGAAATCGAGCCCGTTCGTCTGCCTGCGCAACTCGCAGAGCGCCCTCGCGACCTGGCAGGCCGCCCATCCCGAGTGGCATGTCGAACGCTGGCGCTGCGCCGCCAAAGGCAGCCTGCCGAAGGACCTGTGACGGCGCCTTGGTTCCGCGCTCGGGCAGTGACATGCTCGGCCCCGCCCGGACAGCGGGAATGAGGGCGGGACGGGAACGATGCGCTCGCTGAAGGTCCGCTTCGCGCTGCTGCTCGGCGGCACCGCCATCGTGGTGGTCCTGGCCGCCGCGGCCGCGCTGGCGGCGATCGGGGCGGCGGAGCGGACCGTCGACCGAACGCTCGAGGCCCAGCGGCGTCTGGAACTGCTGGCCGAGCTGTCCGGCCGCCTCACGCAGTTCGGCCTCGCGGCCGTGGAGACGGTCGGCAATCCCGACGGCCAGCCCGAGGCGATGGCGATCGCCCGCGACAATGCGGACCGCGCCCTGACCACCGTGGACGAGGCGCTCGCCAAGAGCTTCCCGCCGAGCGACGACCCCGCCGACCGGATGCAGTACGCCGCCCGCACGCGTCCCATGGCGCAGCTCCGCGCGGCCCGCGCCGTGCTGGACCGGCAGGTGTCGCTGATCAGCCGCCAGACCGATCCGGAGCGGCGCCAGGACGCGATCAAGGGCGCGCTCAACGGCTTCGGCGCCATGACCGGCCAGCCGCTCTCCTTCCTGATCGAGGCCGAACGGCGCAGCATGGCGCTCGGCTCCGAGCAGGCCCGCGCGCTCTCGGAGCGCCTGCGGGTGGCCGCGGCCGCCGCGGTGGCGGCGGCCCTCGTGCTGCTGGCGATCCTCTACCGCGGCGTCACCCGGCCGACCCTGGCCCGCATCGAGGAGGTCCGCCGGGCCGCGAGCGCCATCGGCCACGGCGCCCTCGACACGCGCCTCTCCGTCGCGACCCGCGACGAGCTCGGCCTGCTGATGACCAACGTCAACCGCATGGCCGCCCGCCTCGCCCGGCGGGAATCGCGGGTCGCGGCCGACCGTGCGGCGCTGGAGGACACGGTGGCGGCGCGCACCGCCGACCTGCGCGCCGCCAACGCCCGGCTCGAGGCGGTCGATCAGTCCCGACGCCGCTTCTTCGCCGATGTCAGCCACGAGCTGCGCACGCCCCTGACGGTGATCCTGGGGGAGTGCGATCTCGCCCTGCGCGGCGCCTCTCGAAGCGCCGATCCGGGGCCGGTCTTCGCCACGATCAAGAAGCGGGCGCAGCGCCTCAAGCTGCGGGTCGAAGACCTTCTGCGCGTCGCGCGCTCAGAATCGGGCCAGATCGAGTTCGACAAGCGCCGTCTGGGGCTCGCCCAGGTCCTCGCGGAGGCGGTGGACAATATGGGCTCCGAGGCGACGCGCCGCCGGGTCGGCCTCAACCTCGATCCCGGCACCGTCGACGTCGAGAGCCTCGCCGACCGCGAGTGGCTGCGCCAGACAGTCGAGAGTCTCGTCGACAACGCGCTCCGCCACGCCGCCGGCCTCACCCGGGTCGAGGTCGCCCTTGCGGCGGGCCCGGGACCGGTCGGACGGATCACCGTCACGGATGACGGTCCCGGCTTCGGCGCGTCGGAGGACGACCTGTTCGAGCGGTTCAAGCGCGGCTCGGGCGCGGGACCGGACGAGACCGGGTTCGGCATCGGGCTCGCCCTGGCGCGGTGGATCGTGGAGCAGCACGGCGGCACGATCCGGCTCGGGCCCGGGCCGGACGGGCGCGGGGCCCGGGTCACCCTGGACATCCCGGCCTGCGATCCGGCATGGGAAACGGGCCCGGTCGACGGTGCTGCCGTCGGCGCCCAAGTGGGCGCGCAGGTGAAGGAGTCGGCCGCATGACGCGGATCCTGATCGTCGAGGACGATATCGACATCCGCGGCCTCCTCGCCCGGGGCCTCGAAGCCGAGGGATTCGAGGTCGGCACGGCGGCCTGCGTGGACGAGGCCCTGAAGGCCGCCCACGACCCGGCCCCCGGCGCCGTGCTGCTCGACATCAACCTCCCGGACGGTTCGGGCCACGACGTTTGCCGGTCCCTGCGCGAGGGTGGCTTCCCGGGAGCGATCCTGTTCCTCTCGGCCCGGGACGAGATCCGCGACCGCGCCGAGGGGCTGGCGCTCGGCGCCGACGACTACATCATCAAGCCCTTCGAGTTCGACGAGCTGGTCGCCCGCCTCCGGACCCATCTGATGCGGCGCGAGCAGGCCGAGGCGCCGCGCTCGCGCATCACCGTCGGCAAGCTGATGCTCGACCTCGATACCCGGCAGGCGAGCTGCGGCGAGGCCAGTGCCCGGCTCACCCCCCGCGAGGCCGACCTGCTCGCCATGCTGATGGAGAATATCGGCAAGCCGGTCTCCCGCGCCGACATCTTCGATCGGCTCTGGGCCAGCCAGGGCGGGCTCTCGCTCAACGTGGTCGACGTCTATATCGGCTACCTGCGCTCGAAGATGGCGGATTTCGTCCGCTACGGCGGTCCCGGCCTCGTCACGGTGCGCGGCAAAGGATTCATGCTGGAGTTGCGCGGTCCCGACTTCCGGCAGTGAGACACCGTACTTTAGTCCCAGGCCGGCGTTTCTCGATGGTTTCCGGGCGTTTAGGAAGTCTCTCACGAAAAATTTGGGAGGATCCGGCAAGTTAGTGCTTGAAGCCCGCGCGTGAATCGACGATACCTCTCTCGCGCCGGAAATGAGAGCGCCATCAGTGTCTTAGGGTCCTCTTAGGAACCGCGCGACACTCGGTGAAGACATCGCCTGAGGAGAAACACCATGAAGTGGGCTGCCCCGATCGTGTCCGAGATCTGCGTCGGCATGGAAGTGACGAGCTACGAGTCGGCCGAGATCGACACCTTCAACTGAGTTTTACGGGCCGGGGATCTCGGGAGCCGCACCATGCGCGTCGTGATCCTCGGTTCCGCGGCCGGCGGCGGCCTTCCTCAGTGGAATTGCCGCTGCCCCATCTGCACGCTGGCGCGGTCCGAGCCGGACCGGGTGCGGCCCCGGACCCAGTCGAGCATCGCGGTCTCCGCGGACGGGTCGGATTGGCTGCTGATCAACGCCTCGCCGGACATCCGGCAACAACTCTTCGACAATCCGCAGATGCACCCGCGCGAGGGCCTGCGTCACTCGCCCATCCGCGCCGTTCTCCTGACCAACGGCGACGTCGATCACGTGGCGGGACTCCTGACTCTGCGCGAGGGTCAGCCCTTCACCCTCTACGGGACGCGCGGCATCCTCGACTCGGTCAATGCCAACCGCGTCTTCGACGTGATGGCCGAGGGCGTGGTCGCCCGGCAGCCGATCGGGATGGAGCAGCGCTTCGAGCCCCTGCCGGGCCTGTCGGTCACCCTCTTCCCGGTGCCCGGCAAGGTGCCGCTCTGGCTCGAGGACGAGACCATGGAGATCGGCGCCGAGACCGAGACCACGGTCGGTGCCCTCATCGAGGCCGGCGGGCGCCGCCTTGCCTACATCCCCGGCTGTGCCCGGGTGACCGACGGCCTGCGCGAACGGATCGCCGGCGCGGACGCGCTGCTGTTCGACGGGACCGTCCTGCACAACGACGACATGATCCGTGCCGGCGTCGGCACCAAGACCGGCTGGCGCATGGGCCACGTGCCGATGCGCGGCGAGAACGGCTCGATCGACGCCCTGGCTGCCGTGAAGATCGGGCACCGCGTCTTCGTGCACATCAACAACACCAATCCGGTCCTGGTCGAGGGGTCTGCCGAGCGGCTGGATGTCGAGGCGGCCGGCTGGACCGTGGCGCACGACGGGCTCGGCCTGACTCTGTGAGGCGCCCGCGCAGAGGCGGCTGGATCCACGATCCGCGGCCTTACGTCCGCCGGGCCGGCGGCGGGGAGTGTTGGGTACCCCGAGGGCCGGCACTATATCGTGTCTGAGCCCGGACAGTCGCCCCGCGGACGAGGGCGGGATCGGAACACAGGACACGCGACCTGAGGACGGACGCCGGAAACGCCATGAACGCCATCTTCCCGACCCCCGACGCCACCGACAGCGCGCGCCTGCTGAGCCCCGACGAGCTGGAGGCGGCCCTGCGCGACATCGGTGCGCGCCGCTACCACAACCTGCACCCGTTCCACCGCCTGCTGCACGATGGCAAGCTGTCGAAGGATCAGGTCCGGGCCTGGGCGCTGAACCGCTACTATTACCAAGCGATGATCCCGGTGAAGGATGCCGCCGTGCTGGCGCGCATGACCGACGCGTCGCTGCGGCGGATTTGGCGCCAGCGCATCGTCGACCATGACGGCGACCACGAGGGCGACGGCGGCATCGAGCGCTGGCTCAAGCTGGCCGAGGGCGTCGGCTTCGACCGCGACTACGTGCTGTCGACCCGCGGCATCCTCTCGGCCACGAAGTTCTCGGTGGAGGCCTATGTCCACTTCGTCTCCGAGAAGACGCTGTTGGAGGCGATCGCATCGTCGCTGACCGAGATGTTCTCGCCGACCATCATCTCCGAGCGCGTCGCCGGGATGCTGAAGAACTACGACTTCATCACCAAGGACACGCTGGCCTATTTCGACAAGCGCCTGACCCAGGCGCCGCGGGACGCGGACTTCGCCCTGGACTACGTTAAGCAGCACGCCACGACGCCGGAGCTGCAGCGGCAGGCGATGGCGGCGCTGACGTTCAAGTGTACCGTGCTGTGGACGCAGCTCGACGCCCTGTACTTCGCCTACGTGGCCCCCGGCATGGTCCCGCCGGACGCGTGGCAGCCCGGCGAGGGCCTGGTGGCCGAGGCTTCGCGGGCCAAGCCGGGTGCGGCCGGCGGGAAGATGGCGCCCGGCGACCGGCCGCGGCTGCCGCGCGGCGTTCGGCTGCGCAACGACGAGACCCGCGGCAAGTGGGTCCTGCTCGCCCCAGAGCGCACCTTCGACCTCGACGACAACGCCGTGGCGGTCCTCAAGCTCGTGGACGGCGCGCGCAGTGTGTCCGACATCGCCGACGAGCTGGGCAAGACCTACGCGGCCGATCCCCGCGCCATCGAGGCCGACATCCTGGTGATGCTCGACGGCCTCGCGGAGAAACGGGTTCTCGAGCGATGAACGCGCTGACGCCGAACCGCCCCGATGCGCCGGCCCCGGTCGGTCTGCTCGCCGAGCTGACCCACCGCTGCCCGCTGCGCTGCCCCTACTGCTCGAACCCGCTGGAGCTCGACCGTCGGTCGGGCGAGCTCGACACGCAGACGTGGCAGCGGGTGCTCGGGGAGGCGGCGGCGCTCGGCGTGCTGCACGTGCACCTGTCCGGCGGGGAGCCGACGGCGCGCAACGACATCGTCGAGATCACTAAGACCTGTGCCGATCTCGGCCTGTACTCGAACCTGATCACCTCGGGCGTCGGCGGGGCGCTGGCCAAGCTGCAGGCGCTCTACGATGTCGGGCTCGACCACGTGCAGCTCTCGGTGCAGGGCGTCGACGCGCAGAACGCCGAGAAGATCGGGGGCCTGAAGAACGCCCAGCCGCAGAAATTCGAGTTCGCCGCCAAGGTGGTCGAGCTCGGCCTGCCCCTGACGCTGAACTCGGTGATCCACCGCGGCAACATCCACGAGGTGGCCGGCTTCATCGATCTCGCGGTGAAGATGGGCGCCAAGCGACTCGAGGTAGCGCACACGCAGTATTACGGCTGGGCCTACGTCAACCGCGCCGCCCTGATGCCCGACAAGGCGCAGGTCGACGAATCGATCCGGATCGTCGAGGCGGCCCGCGAGCGGCTGAAGGGCCAGCTCGTGATCGACCTCGTCGTGCCCGACTACTACGCCAAATACCCGAAGGCCTGTGCGGGCGGCTGGGGCCGCAAGCTGATGAACGTGACGCCGCAGGGCAAGGTCCTCCCCTGCCACGCGGCCGAGACGATTCCGGGACTGGAATTCTGGAACGTCAACGACCATTCGCTCGGCGAGATCTGGCGCGACTCGCCCGCCTTCACGGCCTATCGCGGGACCGACTGGATGAAGGAGCCCTGCCGCTCCTGCGACCGGCGCGAGAAGGACTGGGGCGGCTGCCGCTGCCAGGCGCTGGCGCTCGCCGGCGACGCGGCGGCCACCGATCCGGCCTGCTCCCTCTCCCCGCTCCACGCCAAGGTGCGGGCTCTCGCCACCGAGGAGGCGGCCGAGAACCCGCCCGACTACGTCTACCGGACGATCGGCAGCAACGTCCGGTCGCCGCTCAAGGAGGAAGTGCACTCGTGAGAAGTCTTGTCGTGAGGGGCCTCGCCGCAACATCGGTCGCGCTGGCTCTGGCCGCGCTGCCGGCCCTCGCCGAGGACGCGCCGAAGCCCGCCACCGTCACCCAGGCGAACGCCACTGCCCCGCCCTCCGCGGCGGACCTTCTGTTCGACCAGCCGCACATGAAGAACACGGCGCCGGGCTCGACGCTGACCTACGATTACCTGCGCCGCTCGGGGATCTCGAAGGGTCCGTTCGGGGCGCCGCTGGAGGACACGGTCCAGCTGAAGATCGCCCCCGGGAAGAGCGCCGAGGGCCGCGACATCGGCGTGGTGATGTTCTCCGGGCTGAACCGGATGCCGGCCGGCCCGTTCGAGGACATGTCGGGCAATCCCGTCGTCTCGCTGTTCCTGGAGAACCATCTCCGGGGGCTCGCGAAGGTTCTGGAAGCCAACCCGCGCTACCTGAAGCTCGCGATCCGCAAGGGCCTGCGCGAGAAGGCGACGGTGACGCCCACGAAGGTGAGTGTCGGCGGCCGCGAGGTCGACGGCTGGCGCGTCGTGACCAAGCCGTTCGCCGGCGACGCGATGGCGCAGCGCATGCGCGGCATGGACGACATGACCTATACCTTCGTCACTGCCCCTTCCGTCCCGGGCGAGATCGTCTCGATCGAGGCGTCGTCGAAGAGCCCGGATGGCGGCGAGCTGCTTGAGGAGAAGCTAAATTATGATCAGAAGGCTGGCTGAACGGGGCGCCCTGGCCGCCCTTGCCCTGACGCTGTCGGGCTTGGCCGGCTGGGCCGCCGAGGAGAACGATTACCCGACCGACGCGCGGGTCGATTACGTGTTCGGCTGCATGGCGGCCAACGGCCAGACCCGGGAGAGCGTGCAGAAATGCTCGTGCTCGCTCGACCAGCTCGCCGCGATCTTGCCCTACGACAAGTACGTTCAGGCGAGCACGATCCTGTCGATGCGGCAGGGCATCGGCAACCGGGCGAACGAGTTCAAGTCGACCAAGATCTTCGACGACAAGGTCGCGGAGCTGCGCCGCGCCCAGGCCGAGGCCGAGATCCGCTGCTATCACGGCTGAGTTGAACGGCGAGGCCGGCGTTGCGCCGGCCTCCCGATTCGCGCACACCGGCTCCCGAACCGCGCTCGTGAACGGGACCCGCCTGTGACCCCCTCCTCCCGCCTTTCCGACCTGCTGCCCGCCCTCGGCGGCCGGACGCTGGTCATGGGCATCCTCAACGTCACGCCCGATTCCTTCTCGGATGGCGGCCTGTTCGCCGGGGAGGCCGAGGCGGTGGCCCAGGCGGAGCGGCTGGTCGCCGAGGGCGCGGCGATCCTGGACGTGGGCGGGGAATCGACCCGGCCGGGTCACGTTCCGGTCACCGCCGAGGACGAGCAGGCGCGCGTCGTGCCGGTCATCCGCGCGCTGGCGCCGCGGCTGCCGGTGCCGATCTCCATCGACACCTACAAGGCGTCTACGGCGCGCGTCGCGCTGGAGGCGGGCGCCCGGATCGTGAACGACGTCTGGGGCCTCCAGCGCGAGCCCGACATCGCCGCCGTGGCGGCCGCCCACGGCGCGCCGGTCATCATCATGCACAACCGCGAGACGATCGAGCCGGATCTCGACATCGTCGCCGACATGCTGGCCTTCTTCGAGCGGTCCCTCGCGATCGCCCACCGGGCCGGCCTCGCGGATTCCGAGATCGTGCTCGATCCGGGGGTCGGCTTCGGCAAGACCTGGAACCAGCATCTGGAGGCGCTGCGGCGGCTGCCGGAGATCCGGGCCCTCGGATTTCCGGTCCTGGTCGGCGTTTCCCGCAAGTCGCTCCTCGGACGCCTGCACGACCGCGAGACGCGTCCGGCGGATCGCCTGTACGGTTCCCTCGCCGCCCATGCCGTCGCGGCGACTCTCGGGGCCGATCTCGTGCGCGTGCACGATGTGGCGGCGCATATCGACGCGATGCGCGTCGTCGACGCCGTCATGCGGCCGGAGGTGCGCTGACCATGGCGCGCGACCTGATCCGCGTCACCCGGATCGCCGTGTTCGGCCGCCACGGCGTGCTGGCCGAGGAGGCGGTGCTCGGCCAGCGCTTCTACATTTCCCTGGAAGCTGAACTGGATCTGGGCCCCGCAGGCCGCTCCGACGACGTGGCCGGTACGGTGAGCTACGCGGATCTCACCGCCGTGGCCGCTGAGATCGCCACCGAGCGACGGTTCAACCTGATCGAGGCCCTGGCCGAGACGGTCGCCGCTGAGATCCTCGCGCGCTTCGCGCGCGTCGACGCCATCACCGTGCAGGTCGACAAGCCGAGTGCGCCAGTTCCCGCCATTCTGGACAGCGTCAGCGTCGCCATCACGCGCCGCCGGGGAGCCGGCCGATGAGGGCGTATCTCGGCATCGGCAGCAATGTCGGCGACATGTCCGCGATGCTCGACCGCGCGGTCAGCGGCCTCGCCGCGAGTCCGGGGATCACCGTCGTGGCGCGCTCGTCCGACTATCGGACACCGCCCTGGGGCAAGACCGACCAGCCGTGGTTCCTAAACGGAGCCCTCGCGGTGGAGACCGACCTCGATCCGCACGGCCTGCTCGATGCCTGTCTGAGGGTGGAGCACGAGCTCGGCCGGATCCGCGAGGAGCGCTGGGGACCGCGGGTGATCGACATCGACGTCCTGGCCTACGAGGGCGCCAGCATCGACGATGCGCGCCTCGTCCTGCCGCACCGCTACGTGCGCGAGCGGGCTTTCGTGCTGGTTCCCCTGGCCGAGATCGCGCCCGACCTCGTGATCGGCGGCGAGCGCGTGGCGGAGGCCCTGGCGAAGCTCGATCGGACCGGTATCACGCGCGCCTGAAGCGGCCCGCCTGGCTTGCGCCCGGCCGCGCGGCGCCTCAGCGCTCGCCGGGCGCGACGAGCTTGTTCTCTTCCTCGTCGAGGAGCGGCACGTCGTAGTCGCGCAGGACCTTGTCGATGTCGGCCTTGCGCTTGCGCAGAACGGCGTTGAGCGAGCGCTTCCAGTCGTTCTCCCCGATCCGGACACCCATGGCGATCCGGTAGGCCATCGGCGGACGCTCCGGCTCCTTGAGCAGCGGCACGACGGTCATGGACGTGCCGGACTGCTTGGCGAGCCAGCCCGCGGCCGGGCCCCAGAGGACCGCCGCGTCGATCTCCTTGGAGGCCAGCGCCGCGACGATCTCCGCGGCGACCGTCTGGTATTTCCGCGACGGGTCGAGCTGGTAGGGCGCGTAGGCCTTCATGGCCGAGACGAGGCCGAGTTCGCCCATCCGGTTGACCGGCGGCGTTCCGGCGATCACGCCGATGCTCTTGCCCTTCAGCCGCGGGTCGTCGAGGGCCGTCACGCCGTCGAACTCACCCGCGCGGGTGACCAGCGTGTAGGCGGACCGATAGTACGGATTGGTGGTCTGGACGAGGTCGCTGCCGAAGGCCTGGCCCATGATGACGTCGCAGAGACCGGTTCCGAGCGTGTTGCGCACGAAACCCGGACCCTGGGTCAGCCAGTAATAGCGGACCTTGATCTTCAACTCGTCGGCGATGATCGCCGCGATCTTGTTCTCGAAACCGTCCTCCTTGCGTTCGGAGAACGGCATGTTGCCCGGATCCCCGCAGACGCGCAGCACGTCCGTGGTGACCGTATCCGGAAGATGCTGGGCGCGGGCCCCCTGCGCCGTCGCCAACGACAGAGCGCAGAGAGCGAGGATCCGGGCGAACGGCGCCATCAAAAGCCCATGCATTCCTTCTCGGCCTTCTTGGCCGCTTCGGGCTTATCCTCGTGCTCCGAGGGGCGAATACGCCCGATCGCTCCGGCGGCGCGCGCCTTGAGGTAGACGTAGAGATCGTCCGAGTAGCACATGACGTTCTTGTTGTCGCCGAAGGCCGGCATGACCTTCTGCTCGGCGGCGTTCACGTCCTGCTTGCCGCCCGCCAGGATGCCGATGAACTCCTCGTAGGAGAGGTGCTTCAGCGAATCCTTGAGCGCCGGCGCGTAGGTCGAACCCATGCCGTCCGGGCCGTGGCAGACGTGGCACTCGGCGTGGTAGCGGCGGTAGCCCGAGTAGGTATACCAGTCGAGCATCTTGCCGTCCTGGGTCACGTGAAACGTCGGGTGACCTTCGGCGTCCATGTACTTGCCGTCCTCGACCTTCACGGCAGCATCCTGCTTCAGCAGCTTGGGATCCTGCTCGGCTGTCCGGTCGTTCGCGTTCAGCGAGTTGGCCAGCTTGGGGTCGGCGGGCTTGGCATCCTCAGCATGTACGGCAACCGTCGAGACGGTCGCTAGGGCGAGGGCGGCGATAACCGGCCGCGTTACGATCTTGCTGAGGTTGAGCAACGCATGTGTCTCCCTGGATCGAGGCTCTTCGTCTCCCTCCGAGCCGCAGCCTCTTGCGAGAAAGTCTAATCATAAGGATGCCGGCGCGGGAACCCGCGCCGGCACCGTTTTTCACGTCAAACCCTGCGGCCGATTAGTTCGGCAGAGCGAAGACCGTCAGCTGGCCGCCGAGGTTGGTGTACTGCGACAGAGCCGCGTAGCCACCCACCGCGCCGAGACCGGCGTTCGGGTCCGTCAGGCCGGCCGCGAGGCCGATGCCAGCCCAGCCGCCGACGCCCGAGAGGACGCCCACGTACTGCTTGCCCTTGTGCTGGTAGGTCATCACGTTGCCGATGATGCCCGACGGGGTCTTGAACTTGAACAGCTCCTTGCCGGTCTTGTCGTCGACAGCCTTCAGGTAGCCCTCAAGCGTGCCGTAGAACACGACGTCGCCAGCGGTGGCCAGAGCACCGGACCACACCGAGAACTGCTCGGGGTTGGACCACTTGATCTTGCCGTTGACGCCGTCCCACGCGATGAAGTTGCCCATGCCGCCGTGCGAGTTCGGGGCCGGGTACATCGAGAGGGTCGCACCGACGTAGGGCTGGCCCGGGGTGTAGGTCACCCGGAACGGCTCGTAGTCCATGCAGACGTGGTTGGTGGGCACGTAGAACAGGTTGGTCTTCGGCGAGAAGGCAGCAGGCTGCTGATCCTTCGACCCGAGGGCCGCCGGGCAGATGCCCTTGGAGTTGGTGTCCTCGCCGTTCTGCTCGGTCGAGTACTTCGACACGACCAGCGGACGGCCGTAGTTCTTGGACCCCTTGTCCATGTCGACCTTGGTCGCCCAGTTGACGGCCGGGTCATACTTCTCGGCGACCAGGAGGGTGCCGTCCGCGCGGTTCAGCGTGTAGCCGAAGCCGTTACGGTCGAAGTGCGTCAGGAGCGGCTGCTCCTTGCCGTCGATCTTCTGATCCGTGAGGATCATCTCGTTGATGCCGTCATAGTCCCACTCGTCGTGGGGGGTCATCTGGTAGACCCACTTGGCCATGCCGGTGTCCGGGTTACGCGCCCAGATGGTCATGGACCACTTGTTGTCGCCCGGACGCTGCTTGGGGTTCCAGGTCGAGGGGTTGCCCGAGCCGTAGTAAACGAGGTCGAGCTTCGGATCGTACGAGAACCAGCCCCAGGTGCAGCCGCCGCCGGTCTTCCACTGATCGCCTTCCCAGGTCTTCAGCGAGGAGTCCTTGCCGATCGGCTTGCCGAGCGAGGTGGTCTTCTCCGGGTCGACGATCAGCTGATCGTCCGGGCCCTCGGAGTAGCCGCGCCACACCTTCTTGCCGGTCTTCAGGTCGTAGGCGGTGACGTGGCACTGCACGCCGAACTCGCCGCCCGAGATGCCGACGATGACCTTGTCCTTGACCGGCAGAACCGTCGCGGTGTTGGTCTCGCCCTTCTTCGGGTCGCCGTTCACGACCGACCAGTTGACCTTGCCGGTCTTGGCGTCGAGCGACACGAGGGTGGTGTCGGCCTGGTGCAGGAGGATCGCGCCGTCGGCGTAGGCCAGACCGCGGTTGACCGTGTCACAGCACATGACCGGGATCACGGACGGATCCTGCTTCGGCTCGTACTTCCAGACGATCTTCGCCTCGTGGTCGAGGTCGAGGGCGTACACGATGTTCGGGAACGGCGTGTGCACGTACATCATGTTGCCGACGACGAGCGGCGAGCCCTCGTGGCCGCGCAGCACGCCGGTCGAGAACGTCCAGGCGACCTGCAGGTCCTTGACGTTCTTGGCGTTGATCTGGTCGAGCTTGGAATACCGCGTATTCGCGTAGTCCACCGTCTGAAGAACCTGTTCCGCCGGGTTGGCGATGCCCTTCATGACGCTTTCATTGGCCAGCGCCGGCGCGGCGACGGCCGCGACACCTGCGCCGAGCGCAAGGAGATGTACCGCTCTCATGGGTTCCTCCGACAAGTCTTGAGAGTACTTGCGACGCGCGCGAAAAGTGGCGTCGCTCGGACTCCGACCTGACTGTTTGCGACAGGGATGGACGCCTCGGTAGCGGGCATAGTGGACTTCGAGGAGATCTACAGATCCCCTAAGCCAGGAACCGCCATCCCTGAGGCGGCTCCCTCGAAACCGAGGCTTGCCCGGACCTTAAGAGATTTTTGAGCGCCGTCAACTCGCTGTTCGACCCCTGTGGGCACACGGTGAAAGCTTCTTTTCGCGTGACACAGACACGGTCGTTGTCATGCTTTTGCGAAAAGAAATGTTGCGACGCACAAGGATCGGCCGGTTCATTCGCTCCAACCTCACGGGAACGTGCGCGTTTCCCATGCAGAGCTTGCAAACGAGCGAGCTTTGCTGTGCGTGAGCATGCGTGTTTCGCCTGGGCACGCGGTAGAATGCCCTGTCCTGTGCGCGGCTGAGGCCGGCGTTCTGATCGCACTGCGACACGCCTCGGCGTCCATCGGTTGCCGAATCGTCCCAAATTTCGCCTCTGCGCCGAGTCGCCGCATCCGCTGTTTTCGTGGATCCGTCGAGCTGCGCGCGTGTTGTCGCGCGCGACAAATTGCCGAATCGTCCCGTTCTCAAGGGTTCGAGGTTGGGCACTCGTGACCGCTGGGACCCCCGCCCTCAGAGACTTGCCGGATCTCCGAGCGCGCCGTCAGAGGGCGCCGACCGGACCGGTGCTCTCGAACTCGGCGACGTCGCCGATCAGGTCCGTCACGGAGATGTTGAGGCGACGGCCGTTCGAGAGCCGGAGCTGGGCATCCGGCTCGAGCCAGACCGGTCGCAGGCCAGCGTAGCTGCCGTAGAGGTTGCCGTAGGCGACGACACCGCTCTCGCGCCTCTCGATGACGACCCGGTAGCGAACGCGAACGGACTCGCACCCTTCCGCCGATACGAGACCGCGCCCGGTCAGCGTCTTCAGGATCTCGTTCGGCTCGAACATACGCGGGACGCAGGAGGCGGGATTAAACGGCAATCCAATTGCCGTTTAATCCCGGACCCGCGGCGAGTCACGCCCGCCCGCGCGGATTGTGCTGCGGACGTCGTCCGGCCGTCATCCGGTCGCGTCGGCGCCGCCGGTGCCGGGCTCCGCGTCGAGAGGCCGGACCACGATCCGGCCGGACTCGACCGAGAGCGCCAGCCGGCCCTGCTTCAAGGCCAGCGCCTTCTCGCCGAACAGCGTCCGACGCCACCCCTGCAGCGCCGGCACCTCGGCGGCGTCGTCATCGGCGATCGCTTCCAGATCGTCGACCGTAGCGATGATCTTCGGCGCGACGGCCTCGGCCTCGCAGACGGCCTTCAGCAGAACCTTCAGTAGCTCGACGATCGCGCCGTTGCCGCCGCTCCGCCGCACACGCTCAGGCATCCGGACGGCGCTCGAGTCGCGGGCGAGGCCGCGCTCCACCGCGGCGACGATGTCGGCCCCCGTCCGGGAGCGCTCGAAGCCCGCAGGGATCGTCCGCAGGCGCCCGAGCGCCTCGGCGCTCCGCGGCGCCGCCGACGCGATATCGATGACCGCCTCATCCTTCAGGACGCGTCCCCGCGGGACGTTGCGCGTCTGGGCCTCGCTCTCGCGCCAGGCCGCCACCTCCATCAGCACGGCGATTTCCCGCGGCTTGCGCATCCTGCCGGAGAGCCGGCGCCACGCCTGGGCGGGATCGGCGCGGTATGTCTCGGGCGAAGTCAGAACTGCCATCTCCTCGTCGAGCCAGGCGCCGCGGTCGGTTCGCAGCAGCTCGGCGACGAGGACCTCGTAGATCTTCACCAAGTGGGTGACGTCGGACAGCGCGTAGGTCAGCTGCGCCTCCGAGAGCGGGCGCCGCGACCAGTCGGTGAAGCGGGACGACTTGTCGATCTTGGCCTTGGCGACGTCGTTGACCAGCTGCTCGTACGAGACGGAATCGCCGTAGCCGCAGACCATCGCGGCGACCTGCGTGTCGAAGAACGGATGCGGCAGGATCCCGCCGATCAGCCAGATGATCTCCAGGTCCTGGCGGGCGGAGTGGAACACCTTGACGGTGCGCTCGTCGGCCATGAGCGCGATGAACGGCGCGAGATCGAGTCCCGGCGCCAGCGGGTCGACCAAGACGCCGGTCCCGTCCGGTGCCGCCATCTGGATCAGGCACAATTTTGGATAATACGTCGTCTCGCGCATGAACTCCGTGTCGACGGTCACGAAGGGCTGCTCGGCGAGACGTGTGCAGATCTGGCGCAGCGCGTCAGTGGTGGTGATCAGGTCCATGCACCGGCTATACGCAACCGCGACGGCCATGGGGAGACGCGCCTTCGCAGGTCCCCACCTTTCGCGCTTTCCCAAGTCCGACGCATCGTCACGGCCTGGTGAGCGCCGTCACGCCACGGCCGCAACGGCCGCCTTCCGGCGGGCCCGCGCCTGCCGGCGGATCCGCATGGCGTCGGCCCGTCGCTGCGCCTCGGCGCGCCCGAGCAGGCGGTCGAGGATGCCGGTCTCGATGCGCTCGCCGGTGGCCCCGTCGACGAGGCGGCGGATCCGGTCGACCCGGAATCCGCGATAGCCGCCGCGCCGGGCGTCGATGCCGCCGAGCAATGTCCGCCCGGGCCCGAGCTTGAGCTCGCGCGCGTCGAGGGAGCGGTTGCTCCAGGCCCCGGCCGCGTCCTCGTAGACGAGGTCGAAACGGCCCTCGAGGGGCAGCGTGCGCCAGCCGGCCGGGGCGCGTTCGGGCGCCGGCTTCACGGGCCCCTCCAGATCGAAAAAGACGTTGTCGTTCATGGAGATCATATGGGGATTCGGTGGCCGTTCCGGTAGGCCGGCCGGGGAGCCGCGCGCGGCTTTCGGCGCCATTCTGCGCGCCCCGCGCTTGACTTGGGGGGCCTCGCGTGAATGGTGCCGGCCTTCCCTCAGAAGAAGCCCGTCATGCACCGTTACCGTTCCCACACCTGCGGGGCGCTCCGCCCGTCCGACGTCGGGCAGAGTGTCCGCCTCTCCGGCTGGTGCCACCGCATCCGCGATCACGGGGGCGTGCTGTTCGTCGATCTGCGGGACCATTACGGCCTGACGCAGTGCGTGATCGACTCCGACTCCCCGGCCTTCAAGGCCGCCGAGGCGGTGCGCTCGGAATGGGTCGTTCGGATCGACGGGCGCGTCCGCACCCGCCCGGCCGGCACCGAGAACGCCGAGCTGCCGACCGGCGCGGTCGAGGTCTACATCGACGACCTCGAGGTGCTGGGCCCTGCGGGCGAGCTGCCGCTGCCGGTCTTCGGCGACCTCGAGTACCCGGAGGAGACGCGGCTGCGGTACCGCTTCCTCGACCTGCGCCGGGAGAAGCTCCACGCCAACATCATGAAGCGCGGCGCGATCATCGACTCGCTCCGCCGCCGGATGCGCGAGGGCGGCTTCTTCGAGTTCCAGACCCCGATCCTGACCGCCTCCTCGCCCGAGGGCGCGCGCGACTACCTCGTGCCGTCCCGGGTCCATCCCGGCAAGTTCTACGCGCTCCCGCAGGCGCCGCAGCAGTTCAAGCAGCTGACGATGATCGCGGGCTTCGACCGCTACTTCCAGATCGCCCCGTGCTTCCGCGACGAGGACGCCCGCGCCGACCGCTCGCCGGGCGAGTTCTACCAGCTCGATATCGAGATGAGCTTCGTCACGCAGGAGGACGTGTTCCAGGCGGTGGAGCCGGTGCTGCGCGGCGTGTTCGAGGAATTCGCCGAGGGCAAGCGCGTCACGAAGGAATTTCCGCGGATCACCTACGCGGACTCGATGCTGAAGTACGGCGTCGACAAGCCGGACCTGCGCAACCCGCTGATCATCGCCGACGTCTCCGACCTGTTCGCCCGCGAGGACGTGGCCTTCAAGGCGTTCAAGGGCGTTATCGCCTCCGGCGGCGTCGTCCGGGCGATCCCGGCGACCGGGGCGGCGAGCCAGCCGCGCTCGTTCTTCGACAGGCTCAACGACTGGGCCCGCTCCGAAGGCGCGCCCGGCCTCGGCTACGTCGTGTTCGAGGAGGAGAACGGCCAGCTCACCGGCAAGGGCCCGATCGCCAAGTTCATCCCCGCCGAGGTGCAGGCGCTGATCGCTGAGCGGGCCGGCGCCAAGGCCGGCGACGCGGTGTTCTTCTCCGCCGGTCCCGAGGGCAAGGCCGCCGGTCTCGCCGGCAAGGCGCGCATCCGCATCGGCGACGAGCTGGGCCTCTGCGACAAAGACCAGTACGCGTTCTGCTGGATCACCGACTTCCCGATGTACGAGTGGAGCGAGGAGGAGAAGCGGATCGACTTCTCCCACAACCCGTTCTCCATGCCGAACATCGATCGTGAGGAATTCCTGGCGCTCGACCTCGACGCCCTGGCCAGCGAGGACGAGAACGGCGCGAACACCAAGCGGATCCTGAACATCAAGGCGTTCCAGTACGACATCGTCTGCAACGGCGTGGAGCTGTCCTCGGGCGCGATCCGCAACCACCGTCCGGACGTGATGGAGAAGGCCTTCGCCATCGCGGGCTACGGCCACGAGGTGCTGGAGCAGAAGTTCGGCGGCATGCTGAACGCGCTGCGCATGGGCGCCCCGCCGCACGGCGGAATCGCGCCGGGCGTGGACCGCATCGTCATGCTCCTGTGCAACGAGCCGAACATCCGCGAGGTCGTGCTGTTCCCGATGAACCAGCGCGCCGAGGACCTCATGATGGGCGCGCCCTCCGAGGCGTCCCCCAAGCAGCTGCGCGAGCTGCACATCCGCCTCAACCTGCCGGAGAAGAAGGCCTGAGGCGCCGATAGTCCCGCCGCGCGGTGGCGAGCCTCGTCGCGATCGTCGTCGCCCACGACAGCGCCGACGTGCTTCCGGCCTGCCTCGCGGCCCTCGCCGGCGAGCATGTGCCGGCGATCGTCGTGGACAATGCCAGCCGGGACGCCTCCGCGTCGGTCGCGGAGGCGGCCGGCGCGCAGGTGATCCGCAACGCCCGCAACGAGGGCTACGGCCGCGCCAACAACCGGGGCGTCCGCGCGGCCGCGACGGCGGAGCACGTCCTGATCGTCAACCCGGACGTCGTGCTGCGTCCGGGCGCCGTGGATGCCCTGCTGGAGGCGGCCCGCTCCTGGCCGGATGCGGGTCTGCTCGCCCCGCGCCTCGTCGAGCCCGACGGCCGCTTCTTCTTCCAGGCGCGGTCCCTGCTCGCGCCCTACCTGACGAATCCCGCCGGCCGGCTCGCGCTGCCGCAGGGCGATGCCTGCGCGCCATTCCTCTCGGGGGCCTGCCTGATGATGCCGCGCGCCCTGTTCCTCGATCTCGGCGGCTTCGACGAGAACATCTTCCTGTTCTACGAGGACGACGACCTGTGCCGGCGCGTCGCCGATCGCGGGCGCGCCCTGATCCATGTCCACCGCGCCGAAGCGCTGCACGGTCGCGGCCGCTCGTCGGCACCGGAGCCCGGCCGGGTGTTCCGCGCGCGCTGGCATCAGGCGTGGTCGCGCGCCTATGTCAGCCGGAAGTACGGTCTCCCCGACCCCGGCCTCGCCGACCTGATGACCAGCATCCCGAAGGCTCTCCTGTCGGGTCTGGTCCTGCGTCGGGCGGGGCTGGAGCGCTACGGCGGCTCGGCGGCGGGCGCCCTCGCCTTCCTGCGCGGCCGGACCGCCCTGGCCCGCGAAGGTCTGGCCGGATGAGAGCCTCGACGATCGCGGCCGCGCTGGAGCGCGGGCGCAACGGCTTCACCGGCCTGCGGCTGATGCTGGCGCTGGCCGTCGTGGTCTCCCACGCGTTCAGCGTCGCGACCGGTGCGGCCGGCGACGAGCCCCTCGCGCGGCTCACCGGCTACACGCTCGGCGAGCACGCGGTGAACGGCTTCTTCGCCGTGTCGGGCTTCCTCGTCACGATGAGCTGCGACCGCCGCGGCATCCGGGACTACGCCATCGCCCGGACCCTGCGGATCCTGCCGGGCCTGGTGGCGGCGACGCTCGTCGTCGCGCTCGGGCTCGGCGCGGTGCTGACCCGCCTGCCCGCCGCCGAGTACTGGCGCGATCCCGGTCTGTGGTCGTTCATCCGCGGAACGCTGACGACCTTCAAGAGCAACGCCGCCCTGCCCGGGGTCTTCGAGTCCAACCCCTATCGGGCGCCCCTCGGCACGGTCTGGACACTGAAATACGAGGTGCTCTGCTACCTGGGCGTCCTCGCCGCTGCCCTGTGCGGCCTGCTCCGACGACGGTGGTCGGCGCCGCTGATCGTGGCCGGACTCACCCTCGCGCTGTCGATCGCCTGCGGCATCCGCGGGGCGGACTTGCCCAAGGGCACCGAGACGGCGCTGCGCCTGCCGCTGATCTTCGCGGCCGGCGCGTGCCTCTACCTGTGGCGCGACAGCCTGCGGGTCTCGGCCGCCGCCCTCGCCTGCCTGGCTTTCGGCGCCCTCGTCCTCGCGCGGACGCCGGCCTACCCGGCCCTGCTGTTCCTGGTCGAAGCCTACGGCGTGGTCTGGCTCGCCCTCGGCCCCCTGGCGCGCGGCCTGTTCGACCCGTCGGCCGACCTCTCCTACGGGGTCTATCTCTACGGTTGGCCGATCCAGCAGAGCCTGCACGCCCTGTGGCCGACCGCTTCCGGGCCCGCGCTCCTGGTGCCGACGCTCGCGCTCACGCTGCCGGTCGCGGCCCTGTCCTGGTACGGGGTCGAGCGGCCGGCCCTGTCGCTCAAGGCGCGGGCGCTCGGACGGCGGCGCCTCGGCACGATCGAGCCGGCTGGGCCGTGAGCGCCGACGATCCGCTTCCGCCGCTGAAGGCGCTGACCCTCGCGGCGCGAGCCCTTGAGGATCACGGCTTCGCGACGGTGGCCCGGAACGAGCGCGGCGACAGCCTGTACCTGCGACGACCCGGATCCGCCTGGCACCTGCGGCTCTCGAACCACGCGCGCACCGCCAAGCAGCGCGCCCGTCGCACCGATATTCTCGCGAGCCTCGTCATCGACGGGCCGCGCTCTCAGATTCGGATCGATAAGCTCGTCCGAGAGGCCGTCCGGAACTTCGACGCCGCGCTGGCGCGGGTGACCGATCAGGCGTCCGCGGCGGGTTCGCGGAAGTAGGGCTCCACGGCGCCCTTCAGCTTGACCGTCATCGGGTTGCCGGCCCGGTCGAGGGTCTTGCCGGCCGAGAGCCGGACCCAGCCCTCGCTCACGCAGTACTCCTCGACGTTCGTCTTCTCGACGCCCTTGAATCGGACGCCGACCCCGCGCTCCAGCACCTTCTCGTCGTAGAACGGGCTGTTCGGGTTGGAAGCGAGGCGGTCGGGAGGCGTGTCGGTCATCGTCCGGATCTCGGATGGTCTTCGTGTTCGGTCCCGCCGGTACGGGAATCCGCGCCCGCGCGCAACGCCGCGAGCAGGTCCGCGATCCGCCCACTCTGGAGCAGCGGCACGAGCCGGGTCACCGCCTCGTGGGGCAGGTCCCACCACGCCGCCGCCACGAGCGCCTCGACGGTCGCCGCGTCGAAGCGGCGGCGCACCACCCGCGCCGGGTTGCCCGCCACGACGGCGTAGGCCGGCACGTCGCGGGTCACCACGGCGCGGGCGGCGACCACGGCCCCGTGCCCCACGGTGACCCCCGAGAGGATCATGCAGCCCGATCCCAGCCAGACATCGTGTCCGATCACCACGTCGCCCCGGGAGGCGTGATAATCCTCCGGCGCCGCGGCGTCCGGGAACAGCGCCCGCATCGCCGCGAACGGGTAGGTCGACGCCCAGTCGAGGCGATGCTCGCCGCCGAGCAGGATCTCGACCTTGTCGGCGATGGAACAATAGCGGCCGATCGTCAGCCGCCGCCCGCTCTCCGGGAAGCGGACTTTTGGACGCCCGTACGAATAAGCGCCTATGGAGAAGCCGTGGGCTCTCGCCAGCTTGGCGAGGTGGACCCGGGTCTCGTTGTGCGGGTTGCGCCCCCTGCGCAGCCGGTGCAACAGACCGGTCATGACGCGAGCCCGCGCGCTGCGCGACCGCGTCGTCCTCGGTGAAAAAGGTGAGCGGGAGCGTGGGCGATGGCCGATAACATGTCCGAGGACCTCAAGGCCGGGGCGCTCGTCTACCACCGCCTGCCCAAGCCCGGGAAGCTGGAGATCCAGGCGACGAAGCCGCTGGGCAACCAGCGCGACCTCGCCCTGGCCTACTCGCCCGGCGTCGCCGCCGCCTGCATGGCGATCCACGACGACCCGCAGCAGGCCGCCGAACTCACGATCCGCCAGAACCTCGTGGCGGTGCTCTCCAACGGCACGGCCGTGCTGGGTCTGGGCGATATCGGGCCGCTGGCCTCGAAGCCCGTGATGGAGGGCAAGGCCGTCCTGTTCAAGAAATTCGCCGGCATCGACGTCTTCGACATCGAGGTCGACCAGAAGGACGTGTCCAAGCTCGTCGACGTGGTCTGCGCCCTCGAGCCGACCTTCGGCGGCATCAACCTGGAGGACATCAAGGCGCCCGAGTGCTTCGAGGTCGAGGAGCAGTGCCGGGCCCGGATGAACATCCCGGTCTTCCACGACGACCAGCACGGCACCGCGATCATCGTGGCGGCGGCCGTCCTCAACGGCCTGGAACTCGCCGGCAAGAACCTCGCCGACGTCCGGATCGTGACGTCGGGCGCGGGCGCGGCGGCGCTCGCCTGCCTCAACCTGCTCGTGTCGCTCGGCGCGACCCGCGAGAACATCACGGTCACCGACATCAAGGGCGTCGTCTATAAGGGCCGTGCCGAGCTGATGGACCGGTGGAAGGACGTCTACGCGCAGGAGACCGACAAGCGGACGCTCGCCGAGGTGATCCCGGGAGCCGACGTGTTCATCGGCCTCTCGGCCGGCGGCGTGCTGAAGCCCGAGTACCTGAAGGAGATGGCCGAGAAGCCTCTCATCATGGCTTTGGCCAATCCCTATCCGGAGATCATGCCGGATCTGGCCGAGAAGGAGCGGCCGGACGCGATGATCTGCACCGGCCGGTCTGACTTCCCGAACCAGGTCAACAACGTCCTGTGCTTCCCCTACATCTTCCGCGGCGCGCTTGATGTCGGCGCCCACAAGATCAACGAGGAGATGAAGAAGGCCGCCGTGAAGGCGATCGCGGGTCTGGCTCACGAAACGACCTCGGACGTGGTCGCCCGCGCCTACGGCGGCGAGGCCCGGCCGTTCGGGCCGAGATCCCTGATCCCGAGCCCGTTCGATCCGCGCCTGATCCTGCGCATCGCCCCCGCGGTGGCGAAGGCCGCGATGGATTCGGGTGTCGCTGGTCGGCCGCTCCCGGATCTCGACGCCTACGTCGAGAGCCTCGACCGGTTCGTGCACCGGTCCGGCCTGATCATGAAGCCGCTGTTCTCGAAGGCGAAGGCCGAGCCCAAGCGCGTGATCTACGCCGAGGGCGAGGACGAGCGCGTGCTCCGCGCCGTCCAGGCGATCGTCGAGGACAAGGTCGCCCTGCCGATCCTGGTCGGCCGGCCGCGGGTGGTCGAGACCCGCCTGAAGCGCTTCGGCCTGTCGATGGTGCACGGCCGCGACTTCGAGCTGATCGATCCCGAGGACGATCCCCGCTACCGCGCCTACGTCCAGACCTACTTGGAGGTCGCCGGTCGCCGCGGCATCACGCCGGACGCGGCCCGGACGCTGGTCCGCACCAACAACACGGTCATCGGCGCCATCGCGGTCCGCCGCGGCGAGGCCGACGCGCTGATCTGCGGCCTGGAGGGCCGGTTCGAGACGCGCCTGCGCATCATCCGCGACGTGATCGGGCTCGCGCCGGGCGTGGAGCAATGCGCCGCGATGAGCCTCGTGGTGACGCATAACGGCGCGTACTTCTTGGCCGACACCCATGTCCGCCAGAACCCCACCGCCGAGGAGATCGCCGACGTGGCGCAGGCCTGCGCCAGCCATGTCAGCCGTTTCGGGATGACGCCGAAGATCGCGCTCCTCAGCCACTCGGATTTCGGCCAGTCCGACTCCCCCTCCGCGATGAAGATGCGCGAGGCGCTCGCGCTTCTGCAGCGGCGCGACCCCGAGCTTCAGGTCGACGGCGAGATGCAGGCGGATTCGGCTCTCAGCGAGATGGTGCGCGACCGCGTGCTGCCGGGCTCGCGGCTCAAGGGCGCGGCCAACGTCCTGATCTTCCCGAATCTCGACGCGGCCAACATCGCCTTCCAGTTCGCCAAGGTGCTGGCCGATGCCCTGCCGGTCGGCCCGCTCCTGATCGGTCCGGCCAAGCCCGCCCATATCCTGACGCCGTCCGTCACGGCCCGCGGCATCGTCAACGTCACGGCCGCGGCCGTGGTCGAGGCCCAGGCGGACGAGGCCGCCCCGAGAGCCGAGGAGAGCGGCGTCGGCATGATCTCGGAATGAGGAGCGCCCGTCGGCGGCCGCGAGCGTGGCCGTCGATTTGCTTCCCGGTCCCGGGGCCACGAAACGACCGGGAGATGACGCGATGTGCGCGGGCGACGATCCTACCTGCCACGCCTTCGAGGAGCACCGCCGCCGGTTCCGGCGGGATCTGGAGCCTGAGCGGCGCGCCTTCCTGAAGAGCGGCTTCGCGGCGACCGGCGCCGCCGCGGCGGCCCTGGCTGCCGGCGGCCCGTCGCTCGCGAGCCCGGCGCTGGCCGAGGCGAGCGGCGCCAAGATCGCGGCCACGACGCATTATCACCTGCCGGCCAATGCCGAGACGGTGCACTGGGGCTTCTTCAGCCGCAGCCTCAAGCCCAAGGTCGAGATCGGCTCGGGCGACTTCGTCACGATCGAGACGCTCACCCATCAGGCGAGCGACGATGCCGAGCGCATGATCCAGGGCGATCCGGGGGCCGAGAGCGTCTATCTGTGGACCAAGGACAAGATGGGCGTCTCGCCCCGCGGGGCCGGCGCCATGGACGCCAAGGTCGGCCCCGGCGGCGGCCTCGGCGTGCACATCTGCACTGGCCCGGTGGCGATCCGCGGCGCCGAGCCCGGCGACGTCCTGGAGGTGCGCATCCTCGACGTCGCCCCCAGGCCCTCCGCCAATCCCAAGTACAAGGGGCTGGCCTTCGGCAGCAACGCGGCGGCCTGGTGGGGCTACCATTACAACGATCTGCTCACCGGCGATAAACCCCGGGAGGTCGTGACCATCTACGAGGTCGACGCCACCGGTGCGCGCGACTGGGCGCGGGCGGTCTACAGCTTCCGCTGGCCGGGCGTGACCGACCCGTTCGGCGTCGCCCACCCGACCATCGACTATCCCGGCCTGCCGGTCGACCACACGAAGACGCAGAAGACCTTCGAGGTGCTGAAGGGCATCCGCGTGCCGATCCGGCCGCATTTCGGCACGATGGGCGTCGCGCCCGCCGAGGCCGACCGGGTGAACACGATCCCGCCGAGCTACACCGGCGGCAACATCGACAATTGGCGGATCGGCAAGGGCGCGACACTGTACTACCCGGTGGCGGTGCCGGGCGCCCTGTTCTCGGTGGGCGATCCCCATGCCAGCCAGGGCGATTCCGAGCTGTGCGGCACCGCGATCGAGTGTTCTCTCACCGGCACCTTCCAGTTCATCCTGCACAAGAAGGCCGACCTGCCCGGCACGCCGCTGGAGGCCCTCGACTTCCCGATGATCGAGACCCGGGACGACTGGGTTCTGTCCGGCTTCAGCTACCCGAACTACCTGCGGGATCTCGGTCCCGACGCGCAGAGCGCGATCTTCCAGAAATCCTCCATCGATCTCGCCATGCGCGACGCGTTCCGGAAGATGCGCCAGTTCCTGATGCACGCGAAAGGCCTCACCGAGGACGAGGCCATCTCGCTGATGTCGGTGGCGGTCGATTTCGGGATCACGCAGGTCGTGGACGGCAACTGGGGCGTCCACGCGGTGGTCAAGAAGGCGATCTTCTCCGATCGCGTCGCCTGACGTCCGACAGCGCGACGACCGGCCGCGACGACCGACGCCGTCCCGGACCGGCCGGATCACGCGGCCTTCGCGGTTCCGGTCATCGTCATGAGATCGGTGATGACTCGGTAAGTCTCGGACCAGGCCGCGCGGATCTCCGGCGTGAAATCCGGTCCGAGCACGTGTTCCAGGGTCCAGAGCAGCGCCGCGCCGACCGGCTCGTAATGCGCCCGGAGGGCGCCGTAGCCGACGTGCCGATCCCCGAGATCGCGGACGGTCGCGACCAGCGCCTCCGGCTTGTCGAGATTGGCCACCGCGAGCGCCAGCATGGCGATCAGCTTCCGCTTCTGCGCGGTCAGGTCGTGCGGGAAGAGGGACCGGACCTGCGGCGCGGTCTCGAGCAGGCGGTCGTAGAACAGGTCGGCCACGGAATCGCCCATCGGCTGCACCGCCGCGAAGCTGCCCTGCACCAGCGCCACCTGCGCGGCGGAGACCGCGTAGGAGACGCGAACGCTCGCCAGGAACCGTCCGACCTCCGCCGTGAGGTGCTCGGATTGAACCGACAGGGCGGAGGCCGCGTCGAGCACTTGGCTGGCGGCGAGACCGGTGCTCTCGGCCGCTTGCGCGACGCCGGTGATGTTGCTGGTGACCTCGCCGGTGCCGGCGGCCGCCTGCCCGACATTGCGGACGATCTCCTGGGTCGCGGCGCCCTGCTCCTCGACGGCGGCCGCGATCGAGGTCGCCACGCCGTTGATCTCGCGGATCCGCGCGGTGATCGCCGCGATGGCTTCGACCGCCTGACCGGTGGAGGCCTGCACCTGGGCGATCTGCCCGGCAATCTCGTCGGTGGCCTTGGCGGTCTGCTCGGCCAGAGCCTTCACCTCGGAAGCCACGACCGCGAAGCCGCGGCCCGCGGCGCCCGCGCGCGCCGCCTCGATGGTGGCGCTCAGCGCCAGCAGGTTGGTCTGTTCGGCGATCGATGAGATCAGCCCCACGACAGCGCCGATCTTGTCGACGGCGCTGCTCAGGTCCTGGACGCGCGCGGCGGTCCGGTCGGCCTCGGCCGCGGCCTTCTGCGCGAGATCCGCCGAGCCGTCGGCCTGCCGACCGATCTCCTCCACGGAGGTGCCGAGTTCCTCGGCGGCCGCCGCCACGGTGTTGACGTTGCTGGAGGCTCGCTCGGCGGCGGCCGCGACCGTCGTCGATTGTCCGGCGGTCTGAGTGGCCGTCACCGTCATCGTCTGCGCCGTGCCCTGCAAGGCCGTGGCCGAGGCCGCGACCTGGCCGATCATGCCTCCGACCGCGTGCTCGAACCGTTGCGCCATCTGGCGCAAGCTGTCTCGGCGCTGGTCGTCGGCGTCCAGCTGCGCCCGTTCGGCCTCGGCTTCGAGTTCGCGCGTGCGGATCAGGTTGTCCCGGAACGCCTGCACGGCCACCATGATCGGCGCGAACTCGTTGCGGTACGCGTGCACCGGGAGGACGATGGCGGTCTCGCCGCCGGTCAGCGCACGCATCGCGGTGGCGATGATCCGCATCGGCCGCAACACGCCCGCGAACAGCGCGGCGAGGCCCACGCCGACGAGCAGTGAGGCGACCAGCAGCGCCGCGGTGTTGTGCAGCAGAACATGGTCCGCCGTCGCGGCCAGGGTCTCGGCGCGCGCCACCATCTCGTCGAGGGCGGAATCGGCGAGATCGACGATCGCCATCTGCTCGACCGTGTTCCGTTTGCGGATGTCCTGGAACGAGTAGGGTGACGCCCGCTGTTGGCTGAGCGCATCGAAGACGGTCCTCGCCGCGTCCGCTGCCTCGCCCTCGAAGTTACTGCGCTTGGCCCTCTCGTACGCCGCCCGCGTGGCGTCCGAGAGACGGGCCGCGGCCTCGGCGGTGCTCGCCCAAGCCGACTGCAGCCGCGCCCGCTCCTCGGCCGCTGCCACGGTCTCGGCTAACGACCACGACGTTCCCGCTGCCAGCGATGTTTGCACGCGCAGGGCGACGTTGCCGATCGCGACGCGGGTCGTCCAGGCTGAGCGCTTGAGGACGAGGTAGCGCTGCAGGATGGCGTCGGTGCGCGGAATGGCCGAATCCACGGCATCCGTCGTGGCCGTCAGCGCGTCGAGAAGTTCCTGGAAGGCCGTCAGCACGGCGGGCAACAGCGCCGGCTCGCGCCTCGGTTTCGCGACGCGTAGGTCGTTGTCGATCCGGGGACGGAGCATGTTCACGGCGTCCTGGGCCGCGTTCAGCCTCGCCATCGTCGCTGTGACCGCGGGCACATCGTGGTCGCGCAACAGATCCTGAAGGCCTTTGAAACCCGCGACCATCGCCTCGCGGTTCGTCGTGTAGGCCTTCACGCTGTCCTGGTCGGCAGCTGCTTCTCCGCCCAGAACGAGGGCTGCCCCCCGCTCGAGGCGCGTTGCGAGGATCGTCTTGAGCAATTGGCGGCTCGCGCGGCTCAACGTGACCGCGTCTCGGGCCTGCTGCGTTTGGAGCTGCGCATCGACCAAAGCATTTCCCGCGTAGCCTAATAACATCAATGCCATTGCCAATATGGTCGTACACATGACGACCCGAATTGAGACGTGGCCGAGCGATCTCATCGCGCGTTCATTCTGTACTGCGAGGTTGATAAGTGTGTTGCTCGCATCATAGGGCGATGGGCGCCCGAAATCACCTTACGGTAAGAAATTATTCAATAATAATCCCGGTTGCAAAATGCGGGTTACGATAAATGAACGGGTGAAAATACAGAAATGGTCGGAAAATGATAAATGAAAAATGAACTCTTTGAGTTAAACTGAAGTTATTGCGAATGTATTGATCCGAACAGGCCTCACTTTTGCCCTTGCGCTGCCCGGCGAGAACGCGCGCGACGGTCACAGCGCCGGTTTTGATCTTGAAATTGACCGCGCGCGCGATGGTTCTCGCGACGGGCCGGTTCCGGAACGCAGCAGCGGACAACGGCTTACAGCCTGGAACCCGCAGACCGGCCGCCACGGGGCTACGAGCGGCGCGCGCCGCGCGACGCCGGACACGCGGTGGGCCGTGGCGATCAGGCGGCGCTGTCCGTCATCTCGACTCGGCCGTCGAGCCCGATGATGCGACCGAGACCGCGAACGCGGTTCAACAGGCGGTCGCCGTTCAGAGCCTCCCAGTCCCGCGGCAGACGCAGCACCACGCGGCCATCCTCGACGGTGAGCGGCGCGCGTCCCAGAGCGCCGTCCATGCCGGCAGAGATCGGGAAGGCGATCCGGAGCAGGGCACCCAGCAGCCGGGCGCGCTCGAACAGGCGCGGGCCGGCCACGCTCCGGAGCATCGCGTTCGCCTTCTCGGGGGCCAAGCCGGTATGCCTCAGGGACACCGCCAGGGCGAGATAGGCCCGGCCCGGATGATCGACGCCGACGAACGCGGCATTCTGGATCACCGCGATGCTCTGCTCACCGCGGTAATCCGGATGCGCCCGCCAGCCGACATCCGACAGCAGGCAGCCCGCGTGCCGCAGACGGCGCTCGTCGGCGGTCTCGTGACCGTCCAAGGTCGTGACGAACCGATCCGTCCAGGTGATCAACTCTTCCCCGTGGCGGGGCGAGCGCGCGCGCAGGACGTTGAATTCCCCCGCCGAGGCCAGCAGCGGATCGATGAGCCGGGTGTCCCGGTCGAGCTGCTCGAACAGCAGGCCCTCGCGCACGCCCGATGCCGAGATGGCTACCTCTCGGGGCCGCCCGACCCGGATGATCTCCTCCAGCACCACGGCTCCGTAGGCGAGCAGCGGGCGCCGCGCCTCCGAGATCGCGTCGACGTCCTGCAGCAGCGCCACGTCGGTCTGCTCGACGACTTGCAGGAAGCTGAGCTCGTCGGTGGGCTCCACCGCGTAGCCGTGCATCACGTGGACGGGGTAGCCGCGGGCCGCCTGGTGGAGCCGCGCGATCGCCCGCCACGTGCCGCCGACCGCGTAGAAGGTCCGGCCGCGCAGAGTCTCGAGCTGCGGGGCCGCCTTTCGCATGTACTCGCGGACGATCTTGGCCGCCTTCTTGACCGAGCCGCCGGAGAGATCCTGAAGGGCGAGGCCGCCGAGCGGCATGGTCACGCCCTGGCCGACGACCGCACCGCGAACGTCCACGAGTTCGAGGGAGCCGCCGCCCATGTCGCCCACGACGCCGTTCGGCGCGTGGAAGCCCGAGACCACGCCGAGCGCCGAGAGTTCCGCCTCGCGCCGCCCGGAGAGCAGCTGAATCTCCTGGCCGCAGGCCGCCTCGGCGGCGCGGAGAAAGTCGGGGCCGTTCTCGGCGTCCCGCGCCGCCGCCGTGGCGAGCACGAAGACCTGCCTGACGCGCATCGTCTGACACAGCACCCGGAACCGGGCCAACGCGGCGAGCGCGCGGGCCACCGCCTCCTCGTTCAGCCGGCCGGTCGTCAGGACGTTGCGGCCCAGACCGCAGAGCACCTTCTCGTTGTAGAGCGGCGTCGGCGCGCGGGTCAGGCCGTCATAGGCGACGAGGCGGACCGAGTTGGAGCCGATATCGATGATCGCCACCGGAAGGTGCGCGGCGCTGTCGGTCGCCTCCGCGTCACGCGCGAGGCTGAGGTTGGCGAGAGGGCTGCCCAAACGTCCGAGTCCTTCATCAGCACGGCGCGCCTGCCGGCGCGCCGTGCGGGAGGTTTAGCCCAGCGACGCCGCGCGGCGAAACTCAGCTGCGCTGCGCCCGGCGACTCAGGGCCCGCGGACTCGACTTCTTCGAGGCCTTGCCGCGTCCCGAGAGGCTGGGATTGGTCATGAAATACTTGTGGGCATTGAACGGCTCCTCGCCGTCGGCGGGTTGGATCCGTTCACAGCCGCCCGAGGCGAGGAGCCGCCAGCTCTGACGGTTGTCGAGCAGGTTGGCCAGCATGATCTGATCGAGCACCTGCTGATGCACCGTCGGGTTGGTGATCGGCAGCAGCGCCTCGACGCGGCGGTCGAGATTGCGGCTCATCAGGTCGGCGGAGGAGATGTAGACCGTGGCCTTGGGGTGCGGCAGGCCGACGCCGTTGCCGAAGGCGTAGATGCGCCCGTGCTCCAGGAAGCGCCCGACGATCGATTTCACCCGGATCGTCTCCGACAGGCCCGGGATGCCCGGGCGCAGGCAGCAGATGCCGCGGACCACGCAGTCGATCTGAACGCCGGCTTCGGAGGCGTCGTAGAGGGCGTCGATGATCTGGCTGTCGACCAGGGAGTTGCACTTGATCCAGATCGCCGCCGGGCGCCCCGCCCTCGCGTGGGCCACCTCCGCCTCGATGTGCTCCAGGAGGCGGTTCTTCAGGGTCAGCGGCGAGACCGCCATCCGCTCCAGTTCGGCCGGCTCGGCATAGCCGGTGATGAAGTTGAAGATGCGCGACACGTCGCGCGCGATCGCGGGATCCGCCGTGAAGAAGGACAGGTCCGTGTAGATGCGCGCGGTGATCGGGTGGTAGTTGCCGGTGCCGACGTGGCAGTAGGTGACGAGCTTGTCGCCCTCGCGCCGGACCACCAGCGACAGCTTGGCGTGCGTCTTCAGCTCGACGAAGCCGAACACGACCTGCGCGCCGGCCTTCTCTAGATTGCGCGCCCAGCGGATGTTGGCCTCCTCGTCGAACCGCGCTTTCAGCTCCACCAGGGCGGTGACGGACTTGCCCAGCTCGGCGGCCTCCGCGAGGGCCGCGACGATCGGCGAGTTCGACGAGGTCCGGTAGAGCGTCTGCTTGATCGCGACGACGTTCGGGTCGCGGGCGGCCTGGGCCAGGAACTGCACCACCGAGTCGAAGGACTCGTAGGGGTGGTGGACGATGAAGTCCTTCTGGCGGATCGCCGCGAAGACGTCGCCGCCGCTCTCGCGGATGCGCTCGGGGAAGCGCGGGTTGTAGGGCTTGAACTTCAGGTCGGGCCTGTCGATGCCGACGACCTGGGACAGCTCGTTCAGGGCGAGCATGCCCTCGACGAGGAAGATCGCGTCCGCGGCGATCTCGAGCTCGTCGGCGACGAAGCTGCGCAGATCCTCCGACATGCCCGCCTCGACCTCTAGGCGGATCACGACGCCGCGGCGGCGCTGCTTCAGGGCGGTCTCGAAATGCAGGACGAGGTCTTCCGCCTCCTCCTCGATCTCCAGGTCCGAATCGCGGACCACGCGGAACGCGCCGCTGCCCTTCACGAGGTAGCCCGGGAAGAGCCGCCCGGTGAACATCCCGATCACCTGCTCGATGGTGATCAGGCGCGCCGAGGTCTCGCTGTCGCTCACCGGCAGGCGCACGAAGCGGTCGATGACGCCAGGCAGGCGGATGAGCGCGCGCAGCAGCCGGCCGTCCTTCGGCCGCACCAGCATCAGCGCGATGGTGGTCCCGAGATTCGGGATGAACGGGAACGGATGGGCCGGATCGATTGCCAGCGGCGTCAGGACCGGGAAAACGTGGTTGAGGAAGTACTCCTCGAGCCACGCCGCCTGCTCGGCCGTGAGGGCGGCGGGCTCGACGATGTCGATGTCGGCCGCGTGCAGCTCCGCGCGCAGCTCCCGCCAGCGGGCCTGCTGGTCGGCGGCGAGGCGCGAGACCTCGGCGCCGATCCGGACCAGCTGCTCGGACGGCGACAGGCCGTCCTGCGACGGGACCGTGATCCCCGCCCGGACCTGGTCGATCAGGCCGGCGACGCGGACCATGAAGAACTCGTCGAGGTTGTTGGCCGAGATCGACAGGAAGCGGAGCCGCTCCAGGAGCGGGTGGTTGGGGTTGGACGCCTCCTCCAGCACGCGCCGGTTGAACTGCAGCCAGGACAGCTCGCGGTTCACGAACCGCTCCGGCGTGTGCCGCAGGGACCGCCCGGCTTCCAGCACCGGCTCACGGGCCGCGCCTGTTGCCGGCTCCGCCGGAGCGGCGGCGGCCGGCCACTCGTCGTTGGCGTCGGCGGCCGGTCCCGAAACGGCGGCGGCGCCGGCCGGATCTGCCACCGCGCGCCGCGCTGCGGGTGCACGCCGGGTCGTCGGGTTGGCCGCCGCGCGCCGACGCGGTTCGGCGGCCTCATCGGCAGCGTCGCGGTCCACGGGCTTCTGCGTCGATTCCATCCCGGATCCCTGTTTCTGCTCCTCGCGGCGGCGGAGCCTGTATCACCCCAGACCGGCGGCCTTCACGACAGTTTCGTGACGGCCACCGCATTCCGCGCTCAGCCGGCCGGGTCGGGCTCGTCCTCCAGCCCCATGCGCCGCAGAACGGCCAGCGCGAGCGGCCGGCTGATCCGCCGTCCGCGCCCCAGGGCGTCGCGGTCCAGCTCCGCGACGACGTCCCGGGCGCGGCCCAGCGATCGGTCGATCCGCAGGGCCAGTGAATCGATCACGCCGAGGTCGACGACCAGCTGCCGGTCCACGAACAGCTTGACCAGGACGGCGCGCAACAGGGCGTCGTCCGGCGCCTCGATGGCGATGCGCGGCGCCAAGCGCAGCCGCGAGCGCAGATCCGGCGTGGCGAGGCCGAGGGCGTCGATCCCGGCGCCGCTCGTCAGCAGGATCGGGCAGGCGCGCTCGCGGGCCCGGTTGAGCAGGTGAAACAAAGCGGCCTCGTCGAGCCGCTCCGCCCGATCGATATCCTCGATGACCAGGGCACCGTTCGAGACGAGGTGCTGGACCGCGTCGGCGCCCAGCTCGGCGGCCGGGAGCGACCAGGCGTGGGCGCGCTCGGCCCAGATCGCCGCGAGGTGGCTCTTGCCGCTGCCGGACGGACCGGTGAGGACCAGGACGCTGTCGGGCCAGTCCGGCCACGCCTCGATCAGCGCGTAGGCGGACTCGTTGGCCGGTCCCACGAGGAAATCCTCGCGCCCGTAGCGCGGGTCGAGGGGCAGGTCGAAGGCCAGCTGGCGGGGTGGTGCGTTCTCGCGCATGCGTGGCCCAGGATCACCCCGCGCCCGCGGAGGTCAAGACCGAAGCGTCCTTGCCGTCGTGCTCGATCAGGATCGGCTGCCCGGCATGGTAGAGTCGGCTCTCCAGGTAGCGGGCCAGGGCGAAGCGGACCAGCACGCCGATGGAGGCCGCGATCGGGACGGCGAGCAGCAGCCCGACGAAGCCGAACAGCGTCCCGAAGGCCAGCAGCGCGAACATCAGCCAGACCGGATGCAGGCCGGTGGAGTCGCCGACGAGCTTCGGCGAGATGACGTTGCCCTCCAGGAACTGTCCGACCAGGAACACGCCGACCGTGAGACCCAGATGCAGCCAGTCTGCGGCGGGCCAGAACTGGACCAGCGCGACGCCCGCGGAGAGTAGGAAGCCGGTGAGGGTTCCGACATACGGGATGAAGGTCAGGAATCCGGCGATCAGCCCGATCAGCACGCCGAAATTCAGCCCGACCAGCCACAGGCCGACCGCGTAGAAGCTGCCCAGGATCAGACAGACCAGGGTCTGGCCGCGGACGTAGCCGGTGACCGCCCCGTCAATCTGGCGGGCCAGCTCGCGCACCGTCGCCCGGTGGCGGGGCGGCACCCAGCCGTCGATGGCCGCGACCATCCGGTCCCAGTCGACGAGGATGTAGAACGCGACGACCGGCGTCACGACCAGCAGCGACGCGATGGAGATCAGCGCCTGGCTGCCCGACCAGAGCGACTTCAGGAAGGCCAGCAGCCACGTCCCGGCCTGCGTGGCCAGCGTGCCCACGGAGGATTGCAGCTCGTTGAGAACGTTCGCGCCGCCGACACGCTCGAGCAGGGTCCCGGACCGCTCGGCGATGATCGCCTGGAGCCGCGACACCATCCCGGGCAGCGCGTTGACGAGCGCCACGACCTGGTTGGCGGTGAGCGGGATCAGGATCAGCAGCGTCACGACCAGGGCGACGACGAACAGCGCCAGGATCAGCAGGCTCGCCGCCAGCCGACCGAGGCCGAGTCGCTCCAGCCGGTCGGCCAGAGGGTCGAGGAGATAGGCCAGCGTGATGCCGGCCACGAAGGGCAGCATCACCTCCCGGAGCAGGTAGATCACCAACCCCAGGGCGACGACAGCGGCCAGCCCGATCACAGCCCGTGCGCGCACGATGACGCTCCCCCCGCAGCACACCCGCCAGCGGGCAGAGTGGGTATGCGGGGCGCGCCGATCAAGCCGCCGCGGTGCCGACTCGCGCGGCGCGCGCGAAGCCGCTAGAGCGGGGCCAGGATGGAACGAGGTGGCGCGGGCATGACGGCCAAGGACGGCAACGAGCCGAAGACGGGGCTGACCTACGCGGCGGCGGGCGTCGATATCGACGCCGGCAACGCCATGGTCGAGACGATCAAGCCGCTGGTGCGCTCGACCCGGCGCCCCGGCGCCGACGCCGAGATCGGCGGGTTCGGCGGCCTGTTCGACCTGAAGGCCGCGGGCTTCCGCGACCCGATCCTGGTGGCGGCCAATGACGGCGTCGGCACCAAGGTCAAGATCGCCATCGAGACCGGCCGCCACGACACGATCGGCATCGACCTCGTGGCGATGTGCGTGAACGACATCATCGTCCAGGGTGCCGAGCCGCTGTTCTTCCTCGACTACTACGCCACCGGCAAGCTGGTGCCGGGCGTCGGCGCCGACATCGTGCGCGGCATCGCCGAGGGCTGCCGGCAGGCCGGCTGCGCGCTGATCGGCGGCGAGACCGCCGAGATGCCGGGCCTCTACGACGGGTCCGACTACGACCTCGCGGGCTTCTCGGTCGGAGCCGCCGAGCGCGGCGCCCTGCTGCCGCGGCCCGGCATCCGGCCCGGCGACGTCGTCCTCGGCCTGCCCTCCTCCGGCGTTCATTCCAACGGCTTCTCGCTGGTCCGCCGGATCGTCGCGAAGACTGGTCTCGGCTGGGACGCGCCGGCCCCGTTCGCTCCGGGCCGCAGCCTCGGCGAGGCGCTGCTGGAGCCGACCCGGATCTACGTGAAGCCGCTGCTCGCGGCGCTGGGCGCCACCGACGGGATCCGGGCGCTCGCCCACATCACGGGCGGCGGCTTCCCCGACAACCTCCCGCGGGTCCTGCCGGACGAGGTCGGCATCGCCGTCGACCTCGACGCCGTGACCCCGCCGCCGGTCTTCGGCTGGCTCGCCCGCGAGGGCGGCGTCGCCGAGGCCGAGATGCTGCGCACCTTCAACTGCGGGATCGGCATGGTGGTGATCGCCGCCGCCGACGCGGTCGACGACGTCGACGAGGCCCTGACCCGGGCCGGCGAGACTCCGGTCCGCCTCGGGCGGGTCACGGCGCGCGGCGCCGAGCCGGTGACTTTCACCGGCCGCCTCGCCCTCTGATGGCAGCCGCCCGCAAGACCCGCGTCGCCGTCCTGATCTCGGGGCGCGGCTCGAACATGGTCGCGCTGCTGGAGGCGGCGAAGGATCCCGCCTTCCCGGCCGAGATCGTGCTGGTCCTGTCGAACCGCCCGGAGGCCGCCGGCCTCGCCCGGGCGGCCGCGGCCGGCATCCCGACCCAGGCCATCGATCACAGGGCCTTCGCCGACCGGGCCGGCTTCGACGCCGCCCTCGACGCGGCGCTGCGGGCGGCCGAGATCGACCTCGTCTGCCTCGCGGGCTTCATGCGGATCCTGACCACGGACTTCGTGGCGTCCTGGGCCGGCCGGATGCTCAACATCCACCCGTCGCTCCTGCCCCTGTTCAAGGGCACGCACACGCACCGCCAGGCGCTGGAGGCGGGCGTGCGCCTGCACGGCTGCACGGTCCACTTCGTCGTGCCGGAACTCGATGCCGGCCCGATCGTCGCCCAGGCGGCGGTTCCGGTCCGACAGGACGACGACCCCGACAGTCTCGCCGAAAGGGTGATCGTGCAGGAGCGCCGCCTCTACCCGGCCGTGCTCGCCCTGGTGGCGGGCGGCCGAGCCCGCCTGGAGGGCGACCGCGTGGTGATCGCCGACGCGGCGCCGGACGGCGTGCTGTTCAGCCTCTAGCCGGCGGCAGCACGGGCGGTGTCCATCCTGGCGTGCGGAGCGAAGCCATCCAGCCGCGCCGCCCCCGCCGATCTCCCGCCTCCCGGGTTGCTGCGCTCTGCTCGCCAGGACGGCGCGCAGACCCAGGAGCCTCCGAGCCTTCGGGCGCTCAGACCGGGCGCTGCAGCTTGCAGCTGTCCAGGGCCGAGAGCGCCTTGGCGCGGGCGGAATCGTTGAAGTAGCCGGTGGTGCGGTAGGCCTCGATCTCGGACGCGTCGAGGCTGCGCAGGGTCTGCCGGGCGTAGCAGCCGCAGGGGCGCTCCAGGGAGGCCTCGGGGGCGCTGGTCAGGCGCGCCTGGACGACCGTGCAGGCGTGGCGCACGCGCCCTTCGAGATTGGTCTTGCTGGCGGTCTTGAGGGCCGGGTCCGGCTCGTACTGCTGGAACGGGGCCGTGGATCCGCCCGCGTGGGCGGCGGTCGCGCCGAGGGCGATCAGGCCGGTCGCGATCAGCAGGGGCAGGCGGCGCATCGTCATGGTCGGGGTCGTCCGGGGGCTGAGGTGGCTAAGCTCGGCCGTTGGACGCTCCCGGGCTCCGTCCCGTCAAGGACGACCCGGTCACACCGGGCGGCATTCCCCGCGCCGCCGGGTGCGGTGCGCGCGAATGGCGGGTCGGTGTGCCCAACCCGCCACCGCGCCTCGCCTCAGGCGGCGATGTCGGAATCCTTGAAGAACTGCGCGATCTCGATCTTGGCATTCTCGGCGCTGTCGGAGCCGTGCACGGTGTTCTCGCCGACGGACTCGGCGAACTTCTTGCGGATCGTGCCCTCGGCGGCCTGGGCCGGGTTCGTGGCGCCCATGACCTCACGGTACTTGGCGACGGCGTTCTCGCCCTCGAGCACCTGAACCACCACCGGGCCGGAGGTCATGAAGGTCACGAGCTCGCCGAAGAACGGGCGCTCCTTGTGCACCTCGTAGAACTTCTCGGCCTGCTCCTTGGTCATGCGGATGCGGCGCTGGCCGACGATGCGCAGGCCCGCCTCCTCGATGACCGCGTTGACCGCGCCGGTCAGGTTCCGCCGCGTCGCGTCGGGCTTCAGGATCGAGAAGGTGCGCTCGGTGGCCATGGTGCGTCCGGTCTGTCAGTGGAAAAGGTTTGCGGCGCGCCGGCCAGCCGGACACGCCGCGGCAGCGAGAATTTCGCTTCGGCGCCGGGCTTATAGCGGGCGCCCCACCGTGCCTCAAGCCGCGCGGCGCGACCGGACGGGACAAGCGCGGCCGTGGCTCTGCCGCAACACCGCCGAAAAATCGCCCGATTGCGACGGCTCATTCGCGCACCAACCGACTTCGTCCACCCCTCGGGCGTCCGCAGACGCCCCTATCCCGGAGACGAACCATGCGACTCGCTCTCGGCGCCAGCCTGCTTCTCGCCGGCCTCACCGCCGCCGCCGCCGACACGGGCAAGGACCCGTCCGGCACGTGGCTCACCGGCGACGGCCGCGCCAAGATCCGGATCGATCGCTGCGGCCCCAGCCAGAAGCTGGTCTGCGGCAAGGTGGTCTGGCTCAAGACGCCGACCTTCGACAACGGCGCCCCGCGCACCGACCTCAAGAATCCCGATCCGAAGAAGCGCACCCGTCCGGTGATCGGTCTCCAGCTGATCGAAGGTCTGAAGCCGGACGACGCGAAGTTCACCGGCGAGCTCTACAATATCGAGGAAGGCAAGATCTACACGGTCAGCCTGGAGCGCGAGAGCGAGGCCGAGCTCAACATCTCGGGCTGCATGCTCAAGATCCTGTGCGGCTCCCAGACCTGGACGCGCGTGCCGGACGTGAATCAGCAGGCCGCCAACAAGAACTGAGGACTCGTCAGATCGACGCGAGGCCGCGCTGCACCGCCGGCCTCGCCAGGATGCTGTCGAGCCACCGGGCCACGTTCGGCAGGGCGTTGATGTCGACGCCCTGCTTGAAGTTCAGCTTGGCCCAGGTGAACGTCGCCATGTCGGCGATGGAGTAGTCGTCGGCCAGGAAGGCGCGGCCCTCCAGGCGCCGCTCGAGCACGCCGTACAGGCGCCTGGCCTCGGCGGTGAACCGGTCGATCGCGTAGGGCAGCTTCTCGGGCGCGTAGATCTTGAAGTGGTGCGTCTGCCCGAGCATGGGCCCGAACCCCGCCACCTGCCAGAACAGCCACTCGTCGACCAGCACGCGGGCGCGCTCGTCGGCCGGGTAGAACTGCCCGGTCTTTCGGCCGAGATACTGCAGAATAGCGCCCGATTCGAAGACCGAGATCGGCTGTCCGCCCGGGCCATCCGGGTCGACGATGGCCGGGATCTTGTTGTTGGGCGAGATCGCCAGGAAATCGGGCGCGAACTGCTCGTTCTTGGCGATGTCCACGGGAACGATGCGATAGGGGAGCCCGCACTCCTCCAGCATGATCGGGATCTTCCAGCCGTTCGGCGTGCTCCACGTATGGACGTCGATCGGCCGCCCGGACACCGCTGCCATGCTCTGCCTGCTCCTGGACCCAATCGTCGGCGGCGCGGTGGTCCTCCGCCGTTTCCGGACAACCCGAACAGTGAAGACGATTTCCCGGCCGCGCTCAAGGGCGCCGGGCCCGCGGGCCGTCGATTCGACGAAGCTGCGCCGGAGCTGTTGGCGGCTGCCGGGGCGGGCTTGCCGGCTCCGCGGGCGAGCGGCGAGAGTGCGGCTCGGGCGTCGGACCGACGCCCGAGGGGGAATATCCGATGATCGATCGTCTCGTCAGGATCGCGATCCTGTCCGTGCCGCTGCTCGCCGCCTGTCCGGCTCTCGCCAAGGATCCGCCCGCGAAGGACGCGGTTGCCAAGGAGGCGCCCGCGAAGGCACCGCCCGCCGCCGAGGGGCCTGCCGCGCCGGCCGGCCGGACGCCGGGCCCCGGCCAGTCCGCCACCCGCGATCGCCAGAAGGCCTGCGGCGCCGAGTGGCGCGCCCTCACCGACGCGCAGAAGGCCGCGCAGGGGCCGAAGTGGCCGCAGTACTGGAGCAAGTGCAACAGGCGCCTGAAAGGTGGCGACAAGGCCTGAGCGGGTCGAACCGCGGAGCGTTCCGTTTGTTCAGACATCCGCGGCGGGTAGGCGGGAGGCAGAGGCGATGACGAACCCTTCTCCGTCCCGAGGGACGGTGGGCAGCGCGCCGCGCAGGGTCCGGCATGGCTGAGACCCCTGCCGCCTCCGCCGCGGATCGCCGCGGCGAGCCGGTCCTCGACCGCCTCCTGGCGCTCCTCGATTCCTGGGTGCCCGAGCCGGCCGCCTGGGCGTTCGCACTGCGGATCTGGATCGCCATGATGCTGGCGCTGGCGGCCGCCTTCTGGCTCCAGCTCGACAGCGCCTCGTCGGCCGCCACCTGCGTGGCGATCCTCGCCCAGCCCAAGCGCGGACAGGCGATCTCGAAGGCGGTCTACCGCCTCCTCGGCACGCTGATCGGTGCCGTGGTGGCGCTCGTCTTCATGGCCCTGTTCGGCCAGGACCGGGTGCTGCTGCTCCTCAGCTTCACCGTCTGGCTCGGCCTCTGCGTCTTCGTCGCCCAGTTCCTGCAGGACACGCGGGCCTACGGCGCGATGCTGTCCGGCTACACCGTGGCAATCGTCGCGCTGGGCCAGATCGACGATCCGCAGGGCACCTTCGACGCCGCCGTGTCGCGCGTCGCCGTGATCGTCCTCGGCATCGTCGTGATCACCTTCATCAACGACGCCCTCGCCTCGCCGAGCACGTGGCGGGCGCTGCTGCCGCAGCTGCGCAAGGCCTGGGACGAGACGCGCGGTTACGCCCGCGAGACGCTGGCGGCGGGCGATCTCGGCGCCACGCGGACGGCGGCGCTGATCCGCACCATCGCGCCGATGCGGGCCGATGCCAGCGCCATCGCGGGCGAACTCGACGACGGCCGTTTCCGGGCGGCCGGCGCGCGCAGCTGCATCGCCGCGCTCTACGTGATGGCGGCCGCGATCCGCAGCGTCGCGGCCGCGGCGGCGTGCCTGCGCAACCCGAGCCCGGCCGTCGCGGAGGCCGTGGCGATCTGCCGTCGGGTTGCCGACGCGCCGGATCCCGACGCCCTTGACCGGGACGACGAGCGGCTGCGCGACCTGGTCGACGCCGCCATGCGCGACGGGAGCCGTCCCCTCGACGAGGTGGTGGTGCTTCAGCGCGCCCTCGACTTCGTCTGCGCCGCGACCTTCGCGCAGGACGGCATCCGCGCCGTCGCCGACGGGCACAAACCCCTGCGCGACGCCAAGCTGCCGACCCATCGCGACTTCCCGGTCGCCGTGCGTGGCGCAATGCGGGTCGCCCTGAGCTTCGCGGTGACGGCCGCCACCTTCGTGGCGCTCGGCCTGCCGCAGGCCTCCTTCGCGCTGGTCCAGGTGGCTGCCACCGCGGCGCTCTCGTCGGTCACGCCGGATCCGAAGAAGTTCGCCAACGGCGTCGTCATCGGGATGACGCTCGCCGCCACCTTCGCGGGCATCGCCCGGTTCGCGCTCCTCAACGGCGTCCAGGGCTTCCCGATGCTGGCCATGGTGATGGCCCCGGTGATCTTCCTCGGCTGCTTCCTGTCGCTCAACCCGAAGACCTTCGGCATCGGCTTCATCGTGATCGTGTTCTTCCCTGTGCTGCTCGGGCCCTCGAACCCGCAATCGTACGACGCCCTGACCTTCCTCCTGAACGCCTTCCTCGTGGTCGCGGCGGCCGTGATCCTGTCGATCGTCGTCCGCCTCATCCTGCCGATCACGGCCGCCCAGCAGCGGGTCTTCGCCCTCGATTCGGCGCGGCGCGCGCTCGCCGACGCCCTCATCGGTCAGGGGGGCGACGCCACCACCCGCACCAGCCTGAACGCCGACCGGCTGCTCCAGTTCGCGACTTACAGCTCGGGGAGCGGCGCCGTGCGGCGTGCGAACCTGCACCACGCCTTCGCCCTCGCCCGGCTGGAGGCCGCCGCCGCCCGGGCCCACGCCGAGCTGCGCCGCCTCTGGTCGGTCGGAGCCGTCCGCGGCGCGGATCCAGTCGGGGATCCTCGAGAGCCTGCAGATCGCCGTGATCGCCACGGTGGTCGGCATCGCGGTCGCCCTTCCGATCGGCTTCCTGGCGGCCCGCAACCTGATGCCGCCCTGGGTGACGTGGCCGACCCGCATCCTGATCGCGCTCTGCCGGTCGTTCCACCCGATCATCGTGGCGATCCTGTTCGTGAAGGCGATCGGCTTCGGGGCGCTCGCCGGCGTCATGGCGCTGATCGTCGCCTCGGTGGCGGCCGACATGGACGCGAAACCGGATTGCATCGGCCAAGCCCCATCGGTGAAGGGCGCCGNGCCGGCGCGGGACGCCCTCGCGGCCGGCGACGATCGCGGGCTCGAGACGGCGGCGCGCGAGCTGATCCGCGCCGCCACCGGCCAGGACCGGGCGGTGCGGCTGACGACGGCCCGCGCCGCCAGCGACCTCGTCACCGCGTCGCGAACCATCCGCCGCCACCGGCGATTCCTCCATCGCCTCGACATCGCGCTGTTCTGACGCCGCTTCTTCCGGGATCACCATGCACGAGGACATCCATGTCGGCGGGGTGCTGATCACGGCCTTCGTCGCTTACGCGCTGGCCGCCTTCGTGATCCTGATCGTGCTGCGCCTCGTCTTCGCCCGCATCCACTTCAGCCGCTACGTCGCCAACGCCCCGCTCGCCGAGGCCGGCCTCTACGTCTGTGTCCTCGCCCTCCTGATCGCGTTCATCTGATGCCCGACACGACTGCCGACGAGGACGATCCGAAGTCCGCCTCCCGCGACAGCGCGCCCGGGCGGAGCGACCCGCTGCCCGCGGTGCCGCGCCGGGGCCGCGCCGCCAAGGTGTTCCGTCTCGCGGCCACCGGCGTGATCCTGCTCGCGGCGATGCTGGCCGCGGCCTTCGTCTGGGAATTCTACGTGGCGGCGCCCTGGACGCGCGACGGCACGGTCCGGGTTCAGGTCGCCAACATCGCGCCCCAGGTCGCCGGGCAGATCGTCGAGGTCCGGGTTCAGGACAACCAGGCCGTCCGCGTGGGCGACGTCCTCTACGTGATCGACCCGGTCGACTTCGAGGTCGCGGTCACCTCGGCGGATGCCGAGGTGAAGAACCGCGAGGCCGACCTGCAGGTGAAGAACGCCCAGTCGGCCCGCCGGCAGGCCCTCTCGACCGTTTCGACCTCGATCGAGGAGAAGCAGCAATTCGCCGGCGCGGCGAAGGTCGCCGAGGCGTCGCTGGAGAGCGCCCAGGCGCAGCTGCGGCAGGCGAAAGTGAACCTCGAGCGCACCCAGGTGAAGTCCACCGTCAACGGGCGGGTGACCAACCTGCTGATGCGCGTCGGCGACTACGCCCGGACCGGCACCTCGAACATCAGCGTGGTCGATACCGACTCCTTCTGGATCGACGGCTATTTCGAGGAGACCAAGATGCCCAACATCCATGTCGGCGACCCCGCCGACGTGAAGCTGATGGGCTTCGACCCGCACCTGACCGGGACGGTTCACAGCATCACGCTCGGCATCTCCACGGCGAACGCCGCCGCGAGCACGCAGGGCCTGCCCGACGTCAACCCGGTCTACACCTGGGTCCGCCTCGCCCAGCGGGTCCCGGTCCGGATCCGCATCGACCACGTTCCCGCTGGCGTCCCGCTCATCGCGGGTATGACCGCGACGGTGTTCGTCAACGGCGGGCGCGGCCCGACGCCGAACTGGTTCATGGACCTGCGCGACCGGGTCTCCGCCCTGACGACGCCGGCGGCCGGGCCGGGTCAGGAGGCCGAGCGTCGCTAGACCGTCGCGCGGTTGATTTCGCCCGCGAGCGCCGCGCCGACACGGGCGGCACAGGCATCGCGTCCGCGACGGCCGGCAGCGTCCACCTGGGGACACGGAAGCGGCCTTCGATCGCGGTATCCGCCTTCCGGTCGGGACCGATATGGGCGCCGGCACGTAGCTCGCGCGCGACGCAATATTTCGCAGCGCCGCAGGATCGATCCAAGTCGTTGAGCCCGCACGCGCTGCGGCGCGCCACCGTGGCCAAGTGCATCGAAAAGGCTCGTTGCCGGGAAAATAGCTGTTGACCGACCCGGAGGACGGGAGCAGTCTCTCCCTGTGCTTGGCGAGAGCGGGCACGGACCGGCACGAAACCTTGACGCGATCAGGTTTCGCAGCGGTGCCGGTTGCCGGAAGCTGTAGGAGACAGGGATGACTCCACCGCAGCGGAATGCCGCCTAGACGGTTCAGGGACAGGTTCGGCCCGAGACCTAGCGGCGCGATACGAACAGCCGGACGGACGCGGCTCCAGGGGCGCAGAAGCGGCCACACATGGCACGCCTTCGAATGCGCGAAAGGCCCCACTTCGAGCCGTTCCGCCGCGGTTTTGTCTCGCCAGGATCTGTTCTTCTGTCGCCTGCCCGGCCGCGCCGTGGCGGGATCTCGTCGTGACCGAAGCGACGCAGAAGGTGCGGCGGACCGTCATGTCCGGCCACCTGGAAGCGCCAGCGAGCCGGTCGGCACCCTCCTCCTGAGATGCGCGCGCAGCGAGCCTGGAGGGAGCCCTCCATCCGGCCGCGCGGCCCCTGCAGCCCGCCTTCGAGGCCGGCCCGGCGCGGGCGCCTCAGGATGGCGTCACGCGCGGGAGGGGCACGCGCCACCCATCGCTCACTCGATCCCGAGCTTCGCCTTGAGCAGCGCGTTCACCGCGGCAGGGTTCGCCTTGCCGCCGGTGGCCTTCATGGTCTGCCCGACGAACCAGCCGAGCAGGGTCGGCTTCTCCTTGGCCTGGGCGACCTTGTCGGGGTTGGCCGCGATGATCTGGTCCACCGCCGCCTCGATCGCGCCCGTGTCGGTCACCTGCTTCATGCCGCGGCTCTCGACGACGGCGCGCGGGTCGCCGCCCTCGGTCCAGACGATCTCGAACAGGTCCTTGGCGATCTTGCCGGAGATCACGCCCTCGCCGATCAGGTCGATGATCGCGCCGAGCTGCTCCGCCGAGACCGGCGTCGATTCGATGGACAGGCCCTCCTTGTTGAGGCGCCCGAACAGCTCGTTGATCACCCAGTTGGCCGCGGTCTTGCCGTCCCGGCCCTTGGCGACCGCCTCGAAGTAGTCGGCGGAGGCGCGCTCGGCGACCAGCACGCCGGCATCGTAGGGCGAGAGGCCGAACGCCGAGACGAACCGCGCCTTCTTGGCGTCCGGCAGCTCCGGCAGCCCCTCGGCCAGGGCATCGACGTAGGCTTGGTCGAATTCCAGCGGCAGCAGGTCGGGATCGGGGAAGTAGCGGTAATCGTGCGCCTCCTCCTTGGAGCGCATCGAGCGCGTCTCGCCCTTGGTCGGGTCGAACAGGCGCGTCTCCTGGTCGATCTTGCCGCCATCCTCGAGAATGGCGATCTGGCGCCGCGCCTCGGTCTCGATCGCCTGCCCGATGAAGCGGATCGAGTTGACGTTCTTGATCTCGCAGCGCGTGCCCAGCGGCTCGCCGGGGCGGCGCACCGAGACGTTCACGTCGGCGCGGAGCGAGCCCTTCTCCATGTCGCCGTCGCAGGTGCCGAGGTAGCGCAGGATCGTGCGCAGCTTGGTCACGTAGGCCTTCGCCTCCTCGGAGGAGCGCAGGTCGGGCCGGGAGACGATCTCCATCAGCGCCACGCCGGACCGGTTGAGATCGACGAAGCTCCGGGTCGGATCCTGGTCGTGCAGCGACTTGCCGGCATCCTGCTCGAGGTGCAGGCGCTCGATGCCCACCGTGATCGACGCGCCGTCGGGCAGGTCCACCAGGACCTCGCCCTCGCCGACGATCGGGTCCTTGTACTGGGAGATCTGATAGCCCTGCGGCAGATCCGGGTAGAAGTAGTTCTTTCGGTCGAACACCGAGCGCAGGTTGATCTTGGCCTTCAGGCCGAGGCCGGTGCGCACCGCCTGGGCGACGCACGCCTCGTTGATGACCGGCAGCATGCCGGGCATCGCGGCATCGACCAGCGAGACGTGGTCGTTCGGCTCGGCCCCGAACTCCGTCGAGGCGCCGGAGAACAGCTTCGCCCGGCTGGACACCTGAGCGTGGATCTCCATGCCGACGATCACCTCCCAGTCGTGGAGGCCGCCCTTGATCAGCTTCTTGGGGTCGACGGGTGCGTTCATGGTCGTCCGGGCCGAGGAAAGGAGCTTGGCGTGATCCTCCCACCCACGCCCCGTTCCGAGGTGCTGCGCAGCGGCCTCGCAGTAGGGCTCCAGGGATCGCGCGGCCGGCTGGAGGCCTCCTGCGAGGCCCGCTCACGCGAGCACCTCAGGATGAGGGCGCGGGTGGGCGTGGATGTCGTCCGGTCACTTACGGGCGGCGTCGCGAAAAGATCAAGCGCGGCGTCCGACCGCCCGCCGGGCGCCGTAGCCGAGGATCGCCCAGAGTAGGGCCGCGACGGCGCGCACCGGGAAGAAAGTCGGGCCGTCATGGGTGATCGGCGCCGGCCAGGGGATGCCGGCGGCGCTCACCGCGTAGGAGAACAGCACCGAGAAGCCGAGTGCCGCGATCGCCGCGATGAAGACCTTGCCGAATTGGCTGGCGGTCCAACCGAGATAGAACGCCACCACGATCAGCGCCGGGTCGAAGCCGGCCCAGATCCAGACCGTCCAGGGGTAGTACGGGACGGTCATGACCACCACGGCCGGGGCAGGACGGTGCGGCCGGCGGACTCCTCGATCACCTGCGCCACCGCGAACAGAGTCTCCTCGTCGAACGGCCGACCGATCAGCTGCAGGCCGAGCGGCAGCCCCTGCCCGTCGAGACCCGCCGGCACGGCGATGCCCGGGAGGCCGGCCATGTTCACCGTCACGGTGAACACGTCGTTGAGATACATCTCCACCGGGTCGGCCGAGGCCTTCTCGCCGATGCCGAAGGCGGCCGACGGGGTCGCCGGTGTGAGGATCGCGTCGACCCCGGCCGCGTAGGCCGCCTCGAAGTCGCGCTTGATCAGCGTGCGGATCTTCTGCGCGCGGACATAGTAGGCGTCGTAGTAGCCGGCCGAGAGCACGTAGGTGCCGATCATGATGCGGCGCTTCACCTCGCGGCCGAAGCCGGCGGCGCGGGTGTTCTCGTACATCCCGGCAATGTCCTTGCCGGGCACGCGCAGGCCGTAGCGGACGCCGTCGTAGCGGGCGAGATTCGAGGAGGCCTCGGCCGGGGCCACGATGTAGTAGGCCGGCAGCGCGTAGGCGGTGTGCGGCAGCGAGATCTCCTTGATCGTCGCGCCGGCCGCCTTCAGCCACGCGGCCCCCTCGTCCCAGAGCTTCTGGATCTCGGCGGGCATGCCGTCGACCCGGTACTCCTTGGGGATGCCGATGGTGAGGCCCTTCACGCCCCGCGACACCGCGGCCTCGAAATCGGGCACCGCCAGGTCGGTGCAGGTCGTATCCCGGGGATCGGGGCCCGCCATAGAGCCGAGAAGGATGGCGCAGTCGCGCACCGTCCGGGCGATCGGGCCGGCCTGGTCGAGGGAGGAGGCGAAGGCCACCGTCCCCCAGCGCGAGCAGCGCCCGTAGGTCGGCTTGATCCCGACCGTGCCGGTGAAGGCGGCGGGTTGCCGGATGGAGCCGCCGGTATCGGTCGCGGTGGCGCCGAGGCAGAGGCGCGCGGCGACCGCCGCGGCGGAGCCGCCGGAGGAGCCGCCGGGCACGATCTGCGCGTCCGAGCCCGTCCGCCGCCACGGCGAGACCACGTTGCCGTAGGCGCTGGTCTCGTTGGACGAGCCCATGGCGAACTCATCGAGGTTCAGCTTGCCGAGCATCACGGCGCCGTCGCGCCACAGGTTGGCCGACACGGCCGATTCGTAGTGTGGCTCGAAGGTCTCGAGGATCTTGGACCCCGCCGTGGTCGTCACGCCGTGCGTGCAGAACAGGTCCTTGATGCCGAGGGGAATACCCTCGAGCGGCCGCGCCTCGCCCGACGCGATCTTCTGGTCGGAGGCCTCGGCCATCTCCAGGGCGCGGTCCGGGGTCTCCCGGATATAGGCGTTCAGGACGCGGGCCTTGGCCATGGCGTCGAGATGCGCCTGGGTCAGCTCGCGGGCCGAGATCCGCTTCGCCTTCAGGGCGTCGCGCGCTTCGGCCAGGGTAAGTTCGTTCGGATCCACGCTGTTCACGTCCCCGCGCGCGCCGTCGCGCGCCTGCCCGCCAGAAATCCGGTCCGCAAGGTCCGGGCCGCTTCCGCCTACTCGACCACCTTCGGGACCAGGAAGTAATTGTCCTCGGTCTCGGGCGCGTTGGCGACGACGTCGGCGGCGCGGCCGCCTTCCGTGACGACGTCCTCGCGCTTCTTCATCGCCATCGGCGTCACAGAGGTCATCGGCTCGACGCCGGCGACGTCGACCGTGCCGAGCTGCTCGACGAAGGCCAGGATGGCGTTCAGCTCGCCCTGAAGGGGCCCGACTTCGTCGTCGGTGACCGCGATCCGCGCCAGATGCGCGATGCGCCGAACCGTCTTCTCGTCGACCGACATGCCGTCCCGTTCGTCCCTGCCCGGGAGCACTGTCCCGAAGTCGGTCGCGCTATAGCATCGGCTCTCGACGCGCCGCAACGCGGGTGGACGAACCGGCGCGTGTCTCGGCGCCGGCGCGCAGTGTTGCCGCCGGGCCCGGCGGGAGCCGGCGCCGACCGTCGGACGACGGGCTCCCGCGGGTGGATCAGGTCACGACGTGGTGGGGCGTCACCGACATCTCGATGGTGATTCCCGGTTGCCGGACCGGCTGGATCATGGCTTGGGTGAAGCCCGCGACCAGAATCTCGAAGGCGAGGAGCAGCATCCAGCGGTGCTTGCGCGGCATCGCCCGCCGGTGCCCCGACGGTGCGGAACTTGAGAGCTGGCCGTACGTCGACAAGGCGGGCTCCTGGAGCGCGGTTTAACGGAACATTAACCTACCTAGACGCGAACGGCTCCGCGCGCACCGGGGGTGATCTGCGGAGGAGCTGAAGTCTGTGGACGGTGGAGCGGGAGCGATGTGGGAGCAGGTTTTCGCGGATCTCGAGCCGGGATTTGTGCCGGAGGCGACCGCCCTCGACCGCGCGGCCGAGGCGCTGGGCTTCGCCCTTCCGGATTCCTATCGCGCCTTCTGCCGGACCTGCGGCGTCGGCCTGGCGGGGGGACAGTTCCGCATCGCTGTGCCGGCGCCGTACGAGGCCTGCGATCTGGTGACCCAGGCGGGTCTCATCGCGCACAGCGTCGGCGCCGCGGTCGCCATGCTGGAGGCGGGCGCGGAGCCGCACCGCTTCGACGTCGAGGACGGCGACGCGAGCGTCGTCGAGCGCGCGTGCTTCTTCGGCACCGGCGAGGACGGCAGCTTCCTGTTCTGGGACGTCTCCGGCACCGACGGGGAGTACGATGTCTGGCTGCTCGCGCCCGATCTCGAGACGGTGCGGTTCGGCGGCGAGAGCCTCGACGACTTCTTCACCCGGGTCACGGCGCCGTCCGCCGCCCTGGTCCTGGGACCGGGCGCGGAGCCCCTCCCCGCCCGATTCGAGGGCGTCACCGAGGCCATTCTGGCGCGCACCGCGCGGGCGGAGTCATGAATTTCGACGCGATCCGCGCCTTCGCGGCCGAGTCCCGCGGCGGCGCCCGACTGATCGGCATCGATCTCGGCACCAAGACGATCGGGCTCGCCCTGTCGGATCTCGGCCGCCAGATCGCGACGCCGCTGGAGACGATCCGCCGGGTGAAGTTCACCCCCGACGCGCAGCGGCTCGCCGCCCTGTGCCGGCAGCACGCGGTCGGCGGCCTCGTCGTCGGGCTGCCGCTCAACATGGACGGCAGCGAGGGGCCGCGGGTGCAGTCGACCCGCGCCTTCATGCGCAACCTCGCGCCGATCCTCCCCCTCCCCCACGTCTTCTTCGACGAGCGCCTCTCGACCGCCGTGGTCACCCGCGCACTGATCGAGGCCGATGCCTCGCGGGCGCGGCGCGGCGAGCTCGTCGACAAGCTCGCCGCCGCCTACATTCTCCAGGGCTGCCTCGACGTCATGCGCAACCTCGCCGACGCGGACGCCGATCCCGAGGACGAGTCCCTCAACGACTGACCAGCGAGACGCTGCCGCTGCCGTGACGCTCGATCCGCCCGTCGAGTTCGAGTTCCAGCAGCACGCTCTGCACGATCCGCGCGCCGACTCCGGCACTCCGCGCCAGCTCGTCGGTGCCTACGGGGCTCGGTCCGAGCAGGGCCACGATCCGCGCCCGGTCGTCCTGCGGCTCGGGCGGCGCGTCGTCGCCGGCCGGGCGCTCGGCAGCCGCGCAGGTGCGCCACTGCGGGACCGGGTCGAGCGCCGCGCCGTCCGCGTCGAGCGCGATCTCGTCCCAGAAATCCGGCTGCTCGGCGAGGTCCGGCCGCCCGCGCGCCGGTGCCGCCTCCGCGTCGGGGCCGCGCTCGATGATCGGGCCCAGCACCTCCAGCACGTGGGACACCTCGGCGACGAGGGTGGCGCCCTGGCGGATCAGGTCGTTGGTGCCCTCGGCGCGCGGGTCGAGCGGCGAGCCGGGAACCGCGAAGACCTCCCGGTTCTGCTCCAGGGCGTAGCGCGCCGTGATCAGCGAGCCGGAGCGGCGGGCGGCCTCGACCACGACGGTCCCGTAGGACAGGCCGGAGATGATCCTGTTGCGCCGGGGGAAGTCGCGGCCGCGGGGCTCCCAGCCCATGGGCATCTCGGCGAGGACGGCGCCGCCCTCCGCCAGGATCGCCTCGACCAGGGCGGCGTGGCTCGCCGGGTAGATCCGATCCTGGCCGCCGGCCATGACGGCGACCGTGCCGGTGCGCAGGCTGGCCCTGTGGGCCCGGGCGTCGATCCCCCGGGCGAGGCCGGAGACCACCGTCAGGCCGGCCTCGCCGAGGCCGCAGGCGAGCCGCTCGGTAAAGGCGAGCCTCGCCGACGAGGCGTTCCGCGAGCCGACGAGGGCGGCGGCGGGGCGGTTGAGGATCGGGGCGCCGCGCACCGCCAGGAGCGGCGGCGCCGCGTCGGCCTGCGTGAGGAGCCGGGGGTACTCCGCCTCGCCGGTGGCGACCAGCCGGCCGCCGAGACGAGTCAGGGCCGCCAGCTCGGCCTCGGCCTCACCGCGAGCGGGCGGCACCACCCGCCGCCCCTGGCGGCCGGTCAGGTCAGGCAGGGCCTCGAGGGCGGCGGCCGCGCCGCCGAACCGGTTCACGAGCCGCCGGAAGGTGCGCGGTCCGACGCCCTCGGTCCGGATCAGGCGCAGCCAGTCGAGCCGCTGGGCCTCGGTGAGCTGCATCCAACACCCCCACCCCTGCCCGAAGGTCGGCGCGGCGCGCCGGCGCTCAGCCCTTCTGGCCGATGCGCCCCTCGGTGCCGGACGCGAGTCGGCGGATGTTGGGCGCGTGCTTCCACCATAGCAGCAGGCCGAGGAGCAGGAACAGCAACGCCTGCGCCGGGGCGCCGAGCGCCCACAGGACCAGCGGCGTGGCGGCCGAGGCGGCGAGCGCCGCCAGCGACGAGTACTTGAGCGCGAAGGCGAGCCCGAGCCAGATCGCCGCGAACACGCCGAGCGCGGGCGGGCTGAAGGCGAGGAGCACGCCGATGAAGGTCGCGACGCCCTTGCCGCCCTTGAAGCCGAGCCAGACCGGGAAGAGGTGTCCGAGGAAGGCGCCGAGCCCCGCGGCGAGCGCCGGGCCCTCGCCCAGCTGGCGGGCGACGAGGACGGCCGCCGTCCCCTTGAGGGCGTCGCCGAGCAGGGTCGCCGCGGCGAGGCCCTTGCGGCCGGTCCGCAGCACGTTGGTGGCGCCGATATTGCCGGAGCCGATCGCCCGCACGTCGCCGAGGCCGGCGAATTTCGTCAGGATCAGCCCGAACGGGATCGAGCCCAGCGCGTAGCCCAGGGCGAGCGCCGCTAGCGCGGCCGGGGTCGCGAGATCCGGCGGCGTCATGCGGCGGCCGCGAGGTCGTCGACCGCGTGGACGATCCGGCCGCCGACCAGCGTCAGCACCGCCGCGCCCTGGAGGCGCGCCTCGTCGAAGGGGGAGTTCTTCGAGCGCGACTTCAGCCGGCGCTTGTCGAGGACGTAGGGCAGATCGGGATCGATCAGCACGAGGTCGGCGGGGGCGCCGACCGCCAGCCGTCCGGCCTCGCGGCCGAGGATCCGCGCCGGGTTCAGGGTGAGCGCGGCGACGAGCCTGGGCAGCGCGAGGTCGCCGGTGTGGACGAGGCGCATGGCGGCGCCGAGGAGCGTCTCGATGCCGAGCGCCCCGTCGGCCGCCTCGGCGAAGGGCAGGCGCTTGGTCTCCACGTCCTGCGGGTTGTGGTCGGACACGACCACGTCGATCACGCCCTCGCCGAGCGCCTGCACCACGGCTTGGCGATCGATCTCGTGGCGCAACGGCGGCGAGAGCCGGCAGAAGGTGCGGTAATGGCCGATGTCGTTCTCGTTGAGGACGAGGTTGTTCACCGAGACGCCGCAGGTCACCGGCAATCCGTCCTGCTTGGCCCGGCGGACGATCTCGACCGAATCGGCGCAGGAGATCATCGCCGCGTGGTAGCGGGCGCCGGTCAGCCGCACGAGGCGGATGTCGCGCTCCAGCATCACGGTCTCGGCCTCGCGCGGGATGCCCATCAGCCCGAGACGCGAGGCGAGCTCGCCCTCGTTCATCACGCCCTCGGCGACGAGGGCGGATTCCTCCACGTGCTGCACGATCAGCGCGTCGAAATCCCGGGCGTAGGTCAGGGCGCGGCGCAGAACCTGGGCGTTCGCCACCGACCGGAGGCCGTCCGTGAAGGCAACCGCGCCGGCCTCCTTGAGCAGGCCGAACTCGGTCATCTCCCGGCCGGCCAGCCCCTTGGTGATGGCGGCCGCCGGCAGGACGTTGACGCTCGCCGTGTCGCGGGCACGCCGGAGCACGAAATCGACGATGGCCGGCTCGTCGATCACCGGGTTGGTGTCGGGCATGCAGACGAGCGTCGTGACGCCGCCCGCGGCCGCCGCGGCGCTCGCCGAGGCCAGGGTCTCGCGGTGCTCGGCCCCCGGCTCGCCCACGAAGGCGCGCATGTCGATCAGCCCGGGGGTCAGGACGCGGCCGGCGCAGTCGACGCGCTTCGCGTCGGCCGGGGCGCCCGGCGCCGCGCCGGCGGCGATGTCGGCGATGCGGCCGTCCCGCACCAGCACCGCGCCGGCCGTCTCGCGGCCAGTCGCGGGGTCGAGGAGGTTGGCGTTGGCCAGAAGGTAGCTGCTCACAGGGGCGTCCTCGCGGAAGAGGCCGGGCCGTCTAGGCGCATGGCGAGGCCGGCCGCCGCCATGTGCGCCTTCGCCTCGGCGACGCTCGCCTGCCCGAAATGGAAGATCGAGGCGGCCAGCACGGCGCTGGCGCCGCCCTCGGCCACGCCGGCCACGAGGTCGTCCAGGCCGCCGACGCCGCCCGAGGCGATCACCGGTACCGTGACGGCGTCGCTGATCGCCCGCGTCAGGGCGAGGTCGTAGCCGGAGCGTGTCCCGTCCTTGTCCATGGACGTGACGAGCAGCTCGCCCGCGCCCTTCCCGGCCACCAGCCGCGCGAAGGCCACGGCGTCGATCCCGGTCGGGTCGCGGCCGCCGTGGGTGAAGATCTCCCAGGCGCCCGGCGCGCCGGGGGACGAGACGCGCTTGGCGTCGATCGCCACCACGATGCACTGCGCGCCGAACTTCTCGGCGGCCCGGGCCACGAGGTCGGGATCCTTCACGGCCGCGGTGTTGATCGCGACCTTGTCGGCGCCGGCGAGCAGCAGCGCGCGCACGTCCTCGACGGTGCGGACGCCGCCGCCGACGGTGAGCGGCATGAAGCAGGCCTCGGCGGTCCGGCTGACGATGTCGAGCAGGGTGCCGCGGGCCTCGCGGCTCGCGGTGATGTCGAGGAAGCACAGCTCGTCGGCGCCGGCCGCGTCGTAGACCTTGGCGGCCTCGACGGGATCGCCGGCGTCGCGCAGGCCCTCGAAGCGCACGCCCTTCACGACGCGCCCGTCCTTCACGTCGAGGCAGGGGATGATGCGGGTCTTGAGCAAGTTCGACTCTTCAGTCTGACGTGTCTTCAGGGTCCGCTGAGAAGGGCCGCGTCAGCAGCTCCTCGCGCGTGTACGGACATTCCTTCGGGAAGATCTTCAGCGGAAGTCCTGTCTCCGCCGACGCCTCTTCCCGTGCGTCACGGTAGGCGCGCGCCAGAGCCTGCGCCAACTTGCTCTGAAGTCCAGGATTGTCCTCAAGCACGTCCGCCGCCCGGTTGCGATGGGTGCGAATCGAGACAGTCCAGCTGCGGCTCCGACGCTCCGGCTGATAGTCGAACTTCAGCATGTGAAGCATGACGACCCGCCAGAGACTGACGAGACTGTCGTACTGGCTCTTCCCCAAGCTCTCGATCTCCTCCGCGAGGTTCTCGCGATCCAGGCCCGAGAGGTCGCCCGACCGCAGGCGCGCGCTCTGCTCCTGGGTCCAGGTGTAGAAATCGTCCGCGTAGGCCGTTCCGGCCGGGGCCGGCCGGGTCTTCAACGCCGTCATCGAAGCCTCCCGCCTCGGTGCCTCAACGGCAGCTGGTCTATCACGAAGCCGGGCCGCGCGCCGCACCGATCGCGGCCAGGGCCGCCTCCGGATCGATGCGGCCGTCGTAGAGCGCCCGGCCCGTGATCGCGCCGGCGATCAGGGCGCAGTCCGGCTGCAGCAGGCGGTGGACGTCGTCGATCGAGGCGAGGCCGCCCGACGCGATCACCGGGATGCGCACGGCCTGGGCGAGCGCCAGGGTCATCTCGACGTTGAGGCCCTTCAGGATCCCGTCCCGGGCGATGTCGGTGTAGATGATCGCCGCGACGCCCGCGTCCTCGAACCGGCGCCCCAGCTCTTCCGCGGTCATGCTGGAGGTCTGGGCCCAGCCCTCGACGGCGACGCGGCCGTCCTTGGCGTCGATCCCGACGGCGATCTTGCGGGGATACTTGCGGGCGGCCTCCCGGACGAAGCCGGGGTCGCGCACCGCCGCGGTGCCGATGATCGCCCGGGCGACGCCCTTGCTCAGCCAGCCCTCCAGGGTCTTCATCTCGCGGATGCCGCCGCCGAGCTGGACCGGGATCGTCACCCGCGCGAGGATGGCGTCGACGGCCTCCGCGTTCCGCGGCGCGCCCGCGAAGGCGCCGTCGAGATCGACCACGTGCAGCCAGGGGAAGCCCTGCGCCTCGAAGATCGCGGCCTGGGCGGCCGGATCGTCGCCGAAGACCTTGGCCTGCGCCATGTCCCCCTGGATCAGGCGGACGCACCGCCCCTCTTTCAGGTCGATCGCCGGGTACAGGATCACGGGCGCTTCCGTCCTTCTTGCCTGGGCCGAACGGCGCTCACGGGCGCCAGTTCAGGAAGTTGGCGATGAGCGCGAGGCCCAGCCGCTGGCTCTTCTCGGGGTGGAACTGCGTGCCGGCGACGTTGCCGCGGGCGACGAGGGCGGTGACCGGGCCGCCGTACTCGGCGCGCGCCACGACATCGTCCGGGCGCTCCGCGTTCAGCGCGTAGCTGTGCACGAAGTAGGCGTGCAGCCCGTCCTCGCCGGTGGGGATGCCGGCGAGCAGCGGGTGGTCGCGCTCGGTCCGCAGGGTGTTCCAGCCCATGTGGGGGACCTTGAGGGTCGGGTCCGACGGCCGGATCGGACCGACATCGCCGGGGATCCAGCCGAGCCCCGGCGTAGTCGTGTATTCGAGGCCGCGGCTGGCCAGGAGTTGCATCCCCACGCAGATCCCGAGGAACGGGCGCCCGGCCCCGTGGGCGACCTGCGTCATCGCCTCGACCATGCCGGGGACGGCATCGAGCCCGCGGCGGCAATCAGCGAAGGCGCCGACGCCGGGCAGCACGACCCGGTCGGCGGCGGCCACCACCTTCGGGTCCGAGGTCAGGCAGATCCGCGCGTCGGAACCGCCCTCGCGGGCGGCGCGCTCGAAGGCCTTGGCGGCGGAATGGAGGTTGCCCGACCCGTAATCGATGATCGCGACGGTCTCGGTGCTCATGCGCGTCTCGCCCGGGAACTCACCGAGCGCCTTCCTGGGCGGGGAACAGCCCGATCACCGGCTCGGCCCGCCGGCTGGGGCCGCTCGGGAACGGGGCCCGGGGGGCGCTCGGGACAGCCTCGATCCAGCGGTTCAGCGCCCGGGCCTCGGCCTCCTCGGGCGTCGCGGCGACCACCGCGTCGCGCGCCGGCCAGCCGCGCCGCGCCAGGGTCCAGCGGCGCAGGCTCGACGCTTCGAGGCCGATCAGCCAGGCGGCCAGCAGGGTGACGATCAGCCCGGCGCCGGCCGGCAGCCCGAGGGCGATGCCGGCCGCGGCCAGAGCCACGAGGCCGACGAGCACGAGCAGGGCGGCGAGCCAGAGGCGGTGAAACAGGAACCACAGCACCGTGAAGGCGAAGGCCGGCCACGAGAAGCCGTCCCGCACCAGCAGCGCCCGGTCGAGCCCGACCGACTCGCCCGGCCGTGCGTCGTCTGGCAGGTGGAGCGTGTAGCTGCGCATCCGCATCGCGAAACTCCGACAGCGTGCGCCGCGACGGCCGCGTGGCCGATCCGGGCGCCCGACGACAACAGGTCTACAGGGAGCCCTTGGTGGAGGGAACGCGCCCCTCTTCCCGCGGATCGATCGCCACGGCCTTCCGCAAGGCGCGCGCCAGCCCCTTGTAGCAGCTCTCCGCGATGTGGTGGGCGTTGTCGCCGTAGAGGGTCTCGACGTGGAGGGTCAGTCCGGCGTTCATCGCGAAGGCCTGGAACCACTCGCGCACCAGCTCGGTGTCGAAGGTCCCGATCTTCTCCACCCGGAAGACGGTGCGGAACACCAGGAAGGGCCGGCCCGAGATGTCGACGCAGACTCGGGTCAGCGCCTCGTCCATCGGCAGGTGGATGTCGGCGTAGCGTGTGACCCCGCGCTTGTCGCCGAGCGCTTTCGCGAAGGCCTGGCCCAGGGCGATGCCGCAATCCTCGGCCGAGTGGTGCTGGTCGATATGCAGGTCGCCGTCGACCTTCACGTCTAGGTCGAACAGGGCGTGCCGCGCCAGCAGGTCCAGCATGTGGTCGAGGAAACCGATGCCGGTGGCGATCGTGGATCGCCCGGTCCCGTCGAGATTGACGGTGACCGCGATATCGGTCTCCGCGGTCTTTCGGCTGATGGAGGCGCTGCGCATTTCGGTCTGGACTTCGCGTCGGGGGCGGCCGCGGCCGCCCGCGCCTTCTAGAGGGACTCGTCGCGGAATGGAAAGGGCGGCGGATTACCCGTTGAGCACCCGCCCCGCCACCGCGTCGAGCTTGGCGAGCAGCGCCGGATCCCGGACGGCGGGCGCCGTCATGATCGCGCCGTCGAGCGCGCGGTGCGAGCCCGCCGGGCACGGCTCGCGCACGGCCGGGAAGTCGCGGGCCAGACGTGCGACGAGCCGCGCCGCCTTCTCGGCGTTGGCCCGGGCGACCGCGATCACCGAGGCGACGTCGACGGCGTCGTGACCGGGGTGCCAGCAATCGTAGTCGGTCACCATCGCGATCGTCGCGTAGGTGATCTCCGCCTCCCGGGCCAGCTTGGCCTCCGGCATGTTGGTCATGCCGATCACGTCGAAGCCCTGGGCCTTGTAGGCGCGGGATTCGGCGAGCGACGAGAATTGCGGCCCCTCCATGCAGACATAAGTGCCGCCGCGATGGACCGCGATGTCCTCGGCCTTCGCGGCGACGGCGATCCGCGCCTGTAGTCCGGGGCCCACGGGGTGGGCGAGGGAGACGTGGGCGACGCAGCCGTCGCCGAAGAACGAGGAGGCGCGCCCGAGCGTGCGGTCGACGAGCTGGTCGACGAGCACGAAGAGGCCCGGGGGCAGATCCTCGCGGAACGAGCCGCAGGCCGAGAGCGCGACGAGGTCGGTGACCCCGGCCCGCTTCAGGGCGTCGATGTTGGCGCGGTAGTTGATGCCCGACGGGGAGAGCCGGTGCCCGCGGCCGTGGCGGGCCAGGAACACGATCTTGGTGTCGCCGATCCGGCCGATGCGCAGGGCGTCCGAGGGCTCGCCCCAGGGGGAGGCCACGCGCTCCTCGCGCACGTCCTCGAGCCCTGGCAGGTCGTAGACGCCGGAGCCACCCATGACACCCAGTACCGCTGCGCTCATGCCGGAATCCCTCAACGCGCGACGCCTCGGCAGCGCGGCCTGTCCCACCCGACACCTCATACTGAGGTGCCGGAGCCATGTGGAGGCCTCGAAGGAGACCTCCGGAAGCCGCTTTGATCCCTGGAACCCTCCTTCGGGGCCCGCTGACGCGGTCACCTCAGGATGAGGTGGTGCAGGGGACGGGCGGTGTCGGAAGGAGGACCGTCGCGGCGGCCGAGCGGTAGCATGGAGAGCCGACCAAAAAAAAGATGGACCTCCCGAGGGAGGCCCATCCGAACAGCGAACCGATCCGGCCCGCCTCAGTAGGTCTTGTGCAGCTCCGGCTGGAGGCCGTGGACCTCGCCGCCGACATCGGCCCAGACCTTCTTCTTCACGTAGTAGAGCAGGCCCGAGAGGATGATCAGGAACAGGATCACCCGGAAGCCCAGGGCCTTGCGGTCCATCATGTGCGGCTCGGCCGCCCACATCAGGAAGGCCGAGACGTCCTTGCCGTACTGATCGATTGTCTCGGGGACGACCGGCTGGCCCTGATCGTTCTTCGGGTAGGAGACCTGCCCGTCGGTGATCGGCGGCGGCATCGCGATGATGTGGCCGGGATAGTACTTGTTGTAGTGGCCGCCCTCCGGCACCGCGAAATCCTCAGGCGCCTCCTCGTAGCCGTTCAGCAGGGCGTGGATGTAGTCCGGCCCCTGCTCCGAGTAGCCGACGAACGGCAGCCAGTCGGTCAGGAAGTACAGCGAGCCCCGGGAGAAGGTGCGCGCCTTGGCGATGACCGAGAAGTCCGGCGGGGCCTTGCCGCCGTTGGCCGCGGCCGCCGCCTGATCGTTCGGGAAAGGCGGCGGGAAGGTGTCGGCCGGACGGCCGGGCCGCTCGAACATGTCGCCGGAATCGTTCGGCCCGTCCTTCACCTGGTAGGTCGCCGCGAGGGCCTTCACCTGAGCGGCCGAGAAGTCCGGACCGCCCTCCTGCGCGAGGTTGCGGAACGAGACCAGCTTCATCGAGTGGCAGGCTGAGCAGACCTCCTTGTAGACCTGGAAGCCGCGCTGCAGCTGCGCGGTGTCGAAGCGGCCGAACACGCCGGCGAAGCTCCAGTTCACGCGGGCCGGGATCGGCCCGCCATGCCCTTCCTGGGCGGAGACCGGCACGGCGCCGATCAGCAGGGCCGCCAGGGCGGCCGCGGCGGTCGTCGAGAGGACGCGGGTCATCATCATGGTCCTGTCGTCAGCCCGTCAGCCTTTGGTGGTCGGAGCGGCGGCGGCGCCGGCCGGCATGCCGGATCCGCTCACCTGCTTGCCCGGCCCGGTCACGCTCTCGAGGATCGAGCCCGGCAGCTTCTTCGGCGTCTCGAACAGGCCGCAGAGCGGCATGACGATCAGGAAGTGCGCGAAGTAGTAGGCGGTGCAGACCTGCGCGGCGAGCACGTAGCCGCCCTCCGGGGGCTGCGAGCCGAGCCAGCCGAGCAGCAGCGTGGCGCCGACGAAGACCCAGAAGAACTGCCGGTACAGCGGCCGGTAGTTGCACGAGCGGATCCGCGACGTGTCGAGCCACGGCGCGAAGGCCAGGATGATCACCGCAGAGAACATCAGGATGACGCCGCCGAGCTTGCTCGGGACCGCGCGCAGGATCGCGTAGAACGGGAGGAAGTACCATTCCGGCACGATGTGGGCGGGCGTCACCGCCGGGTTCGCCTGGATGTAGTTGTCGGCGTGGCCGAGATAGTTCGGCTGGTAGAACAGGAACCAGGAGAACAGGATCATGAACACGCAGACCGCGAACACATCCTTGATCGTCGCGTAGGGGGTGAACGGCACCGCGTCCTTGCCCGACTTGATCGGGATGCCGACGGGGTTGTTCTGGCCGGTGACGTGCAGCGCCCAGACGTGCAGCACGACGACGCCGGCGATCATCCACGGCAGCAGGTAGTGCAGCGAGAAGAAGCGATTCACCGTCGGGTTGCCGACCGAGTAGCCGCCCCAGAGCAGGGTCTGGATCGTGTCGCCGACCACCGGGATCGCCGCCAGGATGTTGGTGATGACGGTGGCGCCCCAGAAGCTCATCTGACCCCAGGGCAGCGTGTAGCCGAGGAAGGCGGTCGCCATCATCAGCAGGTAGATCACGACACCGAGGATGTAGAGCACCTCGCGCGGGGCCTTGTAGGACCCGTAATAGAGGTTGCGGAACATGTGCAGGTACACGGCGACGAAGAACATCGACGCGCCGTTGGCGTGCGCGTAGCGCAGCAGCCAGCCGTAATTCACGTCGCGCATGATCTTCTCGACGGAGGTGAAGGCACCCGTCGCCGAGGGCTCGTAGTGCATCGCCAGCCAGACGCCGGTGACGATCTGGATGCCCAGGAAAGCGATCAGGATCGCCCCGAAGGTCCAGAAATAGTTGAGGTTCCGCGGGACCGGGAAGGCCACGAACGAGGAGTGCACCAGCCCAACGATGGGCAGGCGCGCCTCGAACCATTTGGCCACGCGGCTCTTGGGGACGTAGGTGCTGGCCGTTCCGCTCATGCTTCCGTCCTCCTCAGGCCGCTTCCTTGCCGCCCTCGCCGATCCGGATCTTGGAATCCGTCTCGAAGGCGTAGGGCGGGATGGGCAGGTTGATGGGCGCCGGCCCGTGGCGCACGCGGCCCACCGCGTCGAATTGCGAGCCGTGGCACGGGCAGGCCCAGCCCTCGAAATTGCCCTGGTGGCCGATCGGCACGCAGCCGAGATGCGTGCAGTTGCCGTAGACGACGAGCCACTGGTCGTGGCCGTTCTTGACCCGCGTCGTGAAGGCGGCCGGGTCGATCATCGCCGAGAGCGGGACCGCCTTCATGTCGGTCACTTCCTTGGCGGTCAGCTTGCGCACGAAGATCAGCTTGCCGCGCCAGAAGACGTTGACGATCTGGCCGTCCTGGATCGGCGTCAGGTCGACCTCGATCGGCGCGCCCGCCGCGATCGTGTCGGCGTCCGGCGCCATGGAGGAGATCAGCGGCCAGACCGCGGCCGCGGCCCCGACCGCGAGCCCGGCGCCCGTCGCCAGGAACAGGAAGTCACGGCGGCTTCCCTCATGACCAGAGGCCGCGGGAGCGGCGGCTGATGTGTTCGCCAAGGTTCGGAACTCCATGCGTCGGCGTCAGGGCCGCAGGTGCCCTCGTCCCGGCTCAGTCCGGGAACAAAGCATTATGGTTCTAATCTGAGCAATGAGACCGTCTGCCGCCCCCGAGTCAAGCCGCTGTGTGCGGCGCGGCAATAAGGTCGGGGGCGGATCGTAGCGGTATGTTGCCAGCTACCACGCCAGGTTGCCGATCAGGCGACGGCGCTGTCGTACCGGGCCGTCCCGTCGTCCAGAAATCCGCCGGACTGGCGCGACCACAGGCCGGCATAGACGCCGCCGGCGGCGACCAGCTCGGCATGCGTCCCCACCTCGATGATCCGGCCACGATCGATCACGACCAGCCGGTCGAGGGCCGCGATGGTCGACAGGCGGTGCGCGATCGCCAGCACGGTCTTCCCGGCCATCAGCGTGTCGAGCGATTCCTGGATCGCCGCCTCGACCTGGCTGTCGAGGGCCGAGGTCGCCTCGTCGAGAATCAGGATCGGGGCGTCCTTCAGCATGACGCGGGCGATGGCGATGCGCTGGCGCTGCCCGCCGGACAGCTTGACGCCCCGCTCGCCCACCTGGGCGTCGTAGCCGCGCCGCCCCTTGTGGTCGACGAGATCGGCGATGAACGCGTCGGCATGCGCGAGCCGGGCGGCGCGCTCGATCTCGGCCTGTGTGGCGCCGGGGCGGCCGTAGGCGATGTTGTCGCGGATGGAGCGGTGCAGCAGCGAGGTGTCCTGGCTGACCATCGCGATGGCCTCGCGCAAGGATTGCTGGGTCACCGTCGCGATGTCCTGGCCGTCCACCAGGATGCGCCCGCTCTCGACGTCGTAGAGGCGCAGGAGCAGGCCCGCCAGGGTCGACTTGCCCGCTCCGCTGACGCCGACCAGCCCGACCTTCTCGCCCGGCCGGATCGTCAGGGAGAAATCCTCGATCACGGTGGCGTCGCCGCGGCCGTAGTGGAACCCGACCTCCTCGAAGCGGATCTCGCCGCCGGTGACCACCAGGGTCTTCGCGTCCGGCGCGTCGACCAGGGCGTGGGGCCGCGCCATCGTCTGCATGCTCTCCTGGACCACGCCGACATTCTCGAAGACGCCGCGCACGGTCTGCATGACCCAGCCCGACATGGCGATGAGGCGCAGCACGAGGGCAAGGCCCGCCGAGGCCTCACCCGTCGTCATGCCGCCGCCGCGCCAGAGCACCAGGCAGGCGGCGCCGGTGGCGATCAGGAGCGCGCTGTTGAGCAGGCCGAGGAGGCTGGTGGTCAGGGTCACCAGCCGAAACTGGTGGAGGTAGGCGGCCGTATGGACCTCCACGGCGTCCTGCACCGCGGCCCGCTCCTCGCGGTCGCGGGCGAAGAGCTTCACCGTCAGGATGTTGGTGTAGCTGTCGACGATGCGGCCGATGAGCGTCGAGCGGGTGTCGGCGGTCTTGTGCGAGCGCGAACGGGCTCGGGGCACGAACCACGCCGTCAGGGCCGCGTAGGCGGCGATCCACAGCAGCACCGGGACGGCGAGCCACGGCGAGATCGCGCTGAACAGCCCGACCGCGGTGATCGCGTAGATCGCCACGTAGAGCAGCGTGTCGATGAAGACGACGGCGAGTTCCCGCACCGCCGGACCCACCTGGACGACGCGGTTGGCGAGACGACCCGAGAAGTCGCCCTGGAAGTACGAGAGCGCGTGCCCGAGGGTGTAGAGATGCGCCCGCCAGCGGATCTGGCTGGTGGATTGCGGCACGACGAGCTGGTTGGACAGCACCTCGTGGGCCCAGATCGACAGCGGCCGCACTACGGCGACGAGGAGGATCACGAGGCCGAGCTCGACCGCGTGGTCCGACAGCACCGTCGCCCGGTCGGCCGAGCCGAGCAGGTCGATGAACCAGCGCATGACGAGGTAGAGCGAGGCCTCGACCGTGCCGGCGATCACCGCGATGACGAACAGCGCCGCCAGGGGGGCGCGGATCGGCTGCAGGTAGAACCAGGCGAAACCGAGAACTGACCGCGGCGGCATCCGCGCTTCGTCGAAGGGCGCGAAGGGATCGACGCGGCGCTCAAGCCAATCAAGGAACATATCTGGGAGGGCGTGACGCGGCGGGAGCCCCTCATGTAAGCGCCTCCCGCCGGGTGCCAACCGTGCGGCGTGGTCGCGCCGCGCGACCTCAGCGGTTCAGTGCGAGTGCGGCCCCGGACTTGGTCAGCGCGCCTTCCAGGCCGCCACCGCCCTGGCGCAGCCGCGCCGCCACCGAGCCGCCCGGCTGGTAGAGGTAGACCTCGCCGTCGCGGAAATCCCAAGCCGAGACCCGGGCCAGATCCTTGTTGGCGCAGCCCGAGGCCGTCGCCCGGTAGAGGTCGAGGGCCGGCGTGCTCGAGAGCGTGACCTTGCAGTTCGCCCCGGTGGCGTCCCGGGCATCCCAGCTTCCGACCACCGAGGAGCGGCCGCCCGTGGCGACCGGCGGCGGCGGCGCCGGCGGGGCGACCGGCTCGGCGATCACCGTCGGACCACCGGCGGGCGGCACGGCCGCCTGGGCGCC
>NZ_MLCA01000009.1:0-127704 GCF_036441375.1 Methylobacterium oryzae | reverse complement strand
GGGGCGCGCACGATCCCGCGGGCGGCCACGGCCAAGCCTGTCGCGGCCCGGCGCCTTCGGCTAGGATGGCGGCATGAGCAGACGCGCCGATTCCCGTCCGTTCCGCCGCCTCGCGGCCGGCCTCGCGCTCGGGGCCTGCTGGCTCCCGGCCGGCCCCGCCGCCGCCCAGGCGCTGGTCTGGCCGTCCATCGGCTTCGCGCCGCTGCCCTCCTTCGCGTGGCCGCAGATGCCCGAGGACGCGTATGGCCGCTGGACCGGCTCCTACGCCCGCCTCTCGACCGGCTACGCGGTCAGCACGTCCCGGCATTTCGGCAGCTATTCGGGACCGACCATCGGGCTCGAGGGCGGCCGGATGTGGCAGGAGGGGCCGATCCTCTACGGCATCAGCGGCGGGTTCGATTACCTGGCCGGCCTCGGCGGCAACCTCACGCCGGGCTACGGGCGCCTCGCCTATTCCAACGACTTCGCCGGATCCCTGGAGGTGAAGGTCGGCACCCTCGTCGCGCCGGACGTGCTGGTCTACGCCAAGGCCGGCGCCCTGGCCCTGCACCAGACGCTGCGCGTCGGGCCGACCCCGGGGTCGCTGCCGTTCACGCGCCAGGACATCGCGGTCCGGCCGGTCGCCGGCGTGGGCGTCGAGTGGGCGGTCACGGACCGCCTCTCGCTGGCGGTCGAGGCGGGCGTGGTCGGCGGCGGGATCCGCTGAGGCGGCCCCCGGCGGCCCCGCCTCGCGGCGGCGCCGTGGCGCGGGCGCCTATTTCGGCACGAAGGCCCAGTAGTCGAGATCGAGGATCACCGCCGGGTCGTAGCCGTCGCCGGCGCGGTCCGGGAAGGCGCCGCAGGGCTGGTTCTTGGTGGCGACCGTGCGCAGGCGCAGGAGCCCGACATCGTCGCGGCCGACATCGGCGGTCGCCAGCACCTCGCTCCAGGCATAGACCGTGTCGCCGGAAAACAGCGGCGCCACGTGGCGGCCGGCATTGATGCCCGCGAGGGCGAAGGCGTTGCCGAGCCCGTTGAAGCTCAGCGCCCGGGCGAGCGAGATCACGTGGCCGCCGTAGATCAGGCGCCGGCCGAAGCGGGTGTCCTTGGCGGCCAGCCCGTCGAAATGGACCTTGGCGGTGTTCTGGAAGAGGCGCGTGGCGATCTGGTGCTCGGCCTCCTCGACGGTCATGCCGTCGACGTGGTCGATCTTCTCGCCCACCGCGTAATCCGCGAAGCGGTGCGGGCTGCCGGCGAGGTCGGTGTCGTAGGCTGCCGCCGAGAGCTTCGGCAGGGCGCCCGCGAGATCCTGCGGGTCGACCACCTTGGCGAGGCTCGGCACGTGCTCCTCGGCGATCGCGGCCTCGGGGTCGCGCTTGCGCACGAGCACCCAGCGGCAATAGCTCAGCACGGTCTCGCCGCGCTCGTCGGAGCCGACCGAACGGACATAGACCACGCCGGTCTGCCTGTTCGAGCTCTCCTTGAGGCCGATCACCTCCGACACGGTGGAGAGCGTCTCGCCCGGATAGACCGGCCGCCGGAACCCGCCCTCGGCGTAGCCGAGATTGGCCAGCGCGTTGAGGGAGACGTCCGGGACGGTCTTGCCGAACACCATGTGGAAGGTGAGCAGGTCGTCGAGCGGGCTCTTCGGGTAGCCGATGGCCCGGGCGAAGGCGTCCGACGACTGCACGGCGAAGCGCGGCCCGTACAGGCCCGTGTACAGCGCCACGTCGCCCACCGTCACGGTGCGCGGGGTGGCGTGGCGAATGGTCTCGCCGAGGCGGAAATCCTCGAAGAAGCGGCCGGGATTCGTCTTCACGGGGCGGCGGTCCTACTGCGCGTAAACGTAGGTGGCGGGCACGGCGTACTCGTGCAGCAGGCGGCTGATGAACAGCAGCAGCAGGATCAGGATGATCGGCGAGATGTCCACGCCGCCGAGATTGGGCAGCAGGTTGCGGATCGGCCGCAGCACCGGCTCGGTCAGCCGGTAGAGCACCTCGCCGATCTGCGCGACGATCGGATTGCGCACGTTCACCACGTTGAACGCCACCAACCAGCTGAGAACCGCGCTTGCGATGAGGACGTAGATGAAAAGCTGGACGACCGTGTCGAAGAGCCAGATCAGGGCGTTCATGCGGGTCCGCGCGTATCCTCGGGGCGCCCGCACCCCAGCGCCGGAGCGGCGCGCGGCGGGCGACGTTGAAACAGGGAATTGACAGGCTGAGCCGCCCGCGCCTACAAGGCCGGCGCCTCGACGGGGCTGTAGCTCAGATGGGAGAGCGCCGCAATCGCACTGCGGAGGTCAGGGGTTCGAATCCCCTCAGCTCCACCACTTATTTCTTACGAGAAATAATTGTGTGGCATGAACGTTTTAGCGGGGCTTACTTCCCGGATTAATCCCGATAAATCCCAGCCCGTGGGCACGTAAATCCCGGCGGCTGCAAAAAAAGCTCCGCTGGTCTGCCCCTCTCGTGCGAAGAGATTTGTCGCTGCCCAGTCATGGGCTTGATCCCGGCAATCCGCGCAAGGCCGCGGCAACGCCATCGCCGTTCGGTTCGATACGTCCACTCAACCGCATGGTCGAAACTCCGATAGGCGCGGCGTTGGGTGGTACCGGGGCGGACCATCGTCCGCGACCGCACGCCTTGGCGGCCACTCGAGGCTCGACCTTCAATACCGCCGCTCCGTAGTGCGGGCACTGCGCGGCAATCTCGGCCCATGGCGCGCGCCTCCACGCAGGCGGGAAGTCCGCACCATAGCTCTGGGATCGAACACCCGACCCCCGAGCCGTGCCGGCTTGACTCGCACGACGCTTGCGGATGAACCCGAGGCCATGGACGTCACCACCGCGGCTAGCATCCTCGAAGCGCTGGGCAACCCGACGCGCCTCCGGATTCTCATCGAGCTCCGACGGTCCGGGGACACCGGGCTGTCCGTGAACGCCATCAGGGAGCGGTTGGAGATAGACGCCAAGTCGACGTTCTCGAGCCACCTGCGGCAGCTCGTCCAAGTCGGCCTCGTCACGCAGGAGCGCCGTTCCACGACGTTGTTGTGCCGTGCGCCGATCGATCCAATGGATACGCTGGTCGAGTTTCTGCGCCGGGAGGCCGCACACCCACACGGCAAGCACCGGTCGTAGGCGCCGCCCCGGCGAACGCCTCGCGCTGGTCCCGACGGGGTCATCGGGCGGCGGCGTGGAAATCGACCACCGCCGGGCAATGCCGCGCGGGATTACGGCCGCCGCATCCGCACAGGATCGCCGCCCCCCGAGGCCGATCGAACGCACCGTCGTCCTCGACGCGGCGGCGTTCGGCGTCGAGGCGGCGCCGATCGCGACGCGCGGGAACGGATATCCCCCGGGGCAGGCTCGTGTCGAGCCTTCCGGCACGCGGACCGACGAGGATCTCGCTCCGGAGTCGTTGAGGTTGCGATCGCCTTCGCGGGCCGGACGATGCCCTTCCGGGCGGACCGGGGCTTCTCGAGATCTTACGGCAAGGGGGGATGGGTCCGTCGTCGCACTTCGAGCCCGGGACGTGCGGCGCCCGCTTCGGTCGTTCCGGCGACGCGGAGGCCGATCCGGTGCGGGTCGGGTCGTCAGGGAGGGGACGATCCCCCGCCGGAGCGCATTTGCGCCAGCTCGCGGATGACCATGGCCAAGACCTGGCCGCGCAGGAGCTCCTCCTTAGGCACCAGGCCGACGCCCCCCCAGCTGACGATCCGCCAATCCTGCTTGCCCCGGGCACGTCCCTCGGAACCGACGACCAGCACCGGCAGGGACGGGTATCGCCTCGCAAGGGTTTGCCCAAGCGCCGGGTCGTCCTCGAGCAGGTTGTCCGAGATGATGGCCGCATGCGGATTGGCGCGGGCGATCTCGCCCAGGATGCCGTTCGTGTCCGTGGCGACGCAAGCATGGATCGATGTCCCGCGCAGCTTGGCCAGGGCGTGGTCGAGGAAGTCCTTGTCGTGCGACGCGAGGAGAACCCGGTTCCCATCGGGATCCGTCGGTCGCCCGCGGGTCGCTCCCGGTAGCCTTTCGGCGACGGTGAAGGTGTTCATGATCGCGGGTTGGACGGCGAATCCCATGGGATGGCGCGGCGCGCCGGGCGATGCGGGGCTTCGAAACAAAGGCTCAGCTCCCGCTTCGAGGTCCGCGCGTTCGGCACCTCGGTTTCCGGCCCGCCTCGCCGGACAAGGTCGCATACGGTGCAAACGTCGACAAGGCCACACGAGGGTTGACGATGAGTCAACGCCGCAAGCCGCGCGGGAGCGCGGCCGGATTCGATCCGCCGCAGGCGACGCCGCGATCGTGGCGACCCGCCGGCCCCGTCGCCTCACCAGGGGCGGGTGCCGCCGGGGTCCCCGGCCGGCCGCCGGACACGGCACAGGACGTCCGCGTGCGCCCCGACGCGATGTCCCGCGTCCACGCGAGCGCACGCGCGGTCCCCTGGGGCCCGGGGCCGTGTTCGACCACATGCGCCCGGCCTCCCGGGTCCGCCGGCGGCGGGCGCGTCCGACCGTGCGACGTCCGCTGCCATGGCCGGTCAGGCGGTCGATCCCCGACCCTTGCGGGGCTCCCGCGGCCATGGCTTAAGCGTGGCCGCAAGACCGACAGGGGAAAGCCGTGGCCGACGAGTCGAATGGTGGGCACGCCCTGACCGGTTCCCGGTTCGGCGCCTTCAAGTTCGCGAGCCTCCAGAAACTCTTCGGCAGCCAACGGGCCGCCTTGGTGGCCATCGTCGAGGCGGTTCACCAAGTGGCGGCGGAGTCGTACCGCGGCAGGCGCGGAAGGTCCGAGACGCCGCCCGGCGAGAAGGACCTGCTGTCGCTCGACCAGGGGGCTTACTTCGATCGCCCCCACCACGCCTTCGTGATCGACGGCGAGCGCGGCAGCGGCAAGACGACGGTGCTGCTGACCCTCTACGGCTACATAAAGGCCATGCGCTTCGACAACGCGCTCGCCCCCGCGCCGGAGCGCGCGGACGATACGATCCGGGCCGACCTGGCGCGGATGGACCTCCCTCCCATCTCCGGCGAGGTCGGCAACAGGCGGGTCGCGCTTCTCCTGCCGATCGTCTTCCCCGAGACCATGGAACCGCACGAGTCGGCCATGGAGGCGGTGTTCGCGCACATGGATCAGATCCTGGTCGGGGCGCTCGAGGCCACCCGGATCGAGGACGAGCGGCACCGCCGCCTGGAGGAGCTGCAGAACTGGCTCCGTCGACGCATCGGGGCGGCGTGGATGTATTCCCGCAAGATCGGCGAGCAGGCGCTCACCAACGACGCGCTGACCTACGACGAGTTCGTGGTCCGCCGCGCCGAGCACAACCGACGCTCCTACACGCGGATCGACACGTGGCGATCCTTCGTCGACCGCTTCCTGGACGCGCTCGGGTACGAGGTCCTGGTCCTGAGCTTCGACGACTCCGACCTGGTGCCGGAGGCTGCCGACGACATCATGCGCTCGATCCGGGTGTACCTCAGCCACGCGCGGATCGTGTCGCTGATGGCGGTGGAGCTGCGCACGCTCCATGAGACCTTGTCGCTCTTCAAGCTCACGCAGCGGTCGCCGGGATTGCTGGTCGGCGACTCGACCCTCCTGCGGGGCCTGGTCGAGCTCGAGAAGTCGAACATCGCGGCGCAGCTGGACAAGATCCTGCCGACGAACCTCCGGCACCGGCTCGAGACGGGCCCGGACCAGCTCGACCTCATATTCGGCGGAAACTACGGGGAATTCTGCCGCCAGGCGTTCCAGCGGGCCTCGACGGTCCCGGACGGACGGCGGGGGGCGGTCTCCTGGTGGCTGCTTGCCGGACCGTACGCCGCGCTGGTGTCGGACACCGCGCGGCGCATGGTCGCCATGCACGCCGCCGCGACCGCCCGGAACCACGACATCGACGACGCCCTGCTGTCGTACGCCAAGCTGAACGAGCTGAAACCGGTCATCGGCGGGCGGCTCGCCGGCGTCCGGGACGCGATCCTCGACGGCCGACTGCGGCGACGGGAACTCGTCGACCGGCCGAGCTACGAATATCACGGCTACGCCGAACACGTCGCGACCGCGGTCGAGGCGCTGCTCGTCGAGTTCTGCCTCGACAGGGAGCTCGCGTTGCGGAACCTCGACGCCTCCGCCTTCCCCGAACTCCGGCGCTGGCTCGAGGGCGAAGGTCGAAACGGGGCGCGGGTCGAGGCCGCGCCCCGGGGAAACCAGTCGGACCACGCCGCGCCCGAGCGTACGTTGGGCGTGGCAGCCCTGTTCCCGGAACTCCCGCTACCGAGGAACTGCCTCTACCTCGCGGACCTCCGGCTTCTCACCGACACGGACCGGACGCCGCCGTCCCAAGCCGCCCCCTGGGTGGCCCAGCTTTCCGGGCAAGGACGGTCCGGGAAGGACCGGGTCCGCGCGGACGTCGAGGCGTCCATCCAGATCCTCTCGAGCGCTGACGACGGCACCGCCCTGGAGTGGTTGGTTTATCAGTTCGAGAACGTCCGCCGGGTATCCCGCGCGGACGACAGGTTCGTGATCCTCAATCGGGTCGCCATGGATTTCGCCGTCGCCCCGGAGGTGCTCTCGCTCGTCCTGAGGGCCGTGGCCAGGGGCGAGGGCCGCACGCGGGACGACCTGGTGTTCGCGCTGCGTGCCGCCGAAGGCGGCTCCGGCCCGCGGGACGCCGCCGCGGCGCTTCCGGACTTCCTGGCGTTCGCGGACTGGACGCGGCGCACCGCGCTTCAGACGTGGATCAACGCGCTCAAGATCGCCCGGCGGACCGAGACGCTGGGCACCCTGCCCTATGAGGCGGTCGCCGACGAGGGTCCCAGCTTCGTGAACGGACCCAACCTGATCGCGCAGTCGGCGGACGTGCTGTCCGACTCCGCCGACCCGCGCGGCGCCGCCCTGTTGGCCTGGAGCCTGGGCGCCTGTGCCCTGCCCGTCTTCGACTACGGTTTCGCCGCCCGCAACGTCGCCGCGGAACCCGAGCATTGGGATCGCCTGCTCCAGGCGCTCCGGGCGGCGGGCGACGGCTTGCGGGCCTCGACGGGACGGGAGCGGGCCGGCCAAGGACGTCGTCCCGACCGTCGCTGGCTGTTCCCGGACGTCGAGGCGACGGAACGCCGGATCATGGCCCGCGACGTCGCCCAGTGCGTCGCGGCGCTCGAGGACCGCGCGGAGACCCTGCGCAAGACCGCGTCGAACCTGGCGGAGCGCCGCTGGCCGTCCGATCCCCGAGAGCTGGCGGCGTTGCTGCTCGGGATGACCGTGGAGGCGATCTCGGGCGCGCATGTCGTTCACGCTTGACGAGGTCGCGCTCGAGTTCCTGTTCTGGTCGCCGCGGCTCGACCATGCCGTCGGCCGCTGGCCGGGCAGCCGATCCCTCGGCGAGCTCTTCGCCGCCTACCTCAGGCGTCGCCTGCCCGCGCAGAACGCCGAGGACGTCGCGTCCGCGGCCAAGCTGTTCGCCTCCGACGACACCACGTTGTCCGAGTGGTACGATCACGTCCTTCGGCCGTTCGAGCGCGCGCTTATCTTCCGCGCCGGCTCGCCCGGCTTGACGGTCGGGGCGCTCGCGCAATGGCGACGGTTGACCGCGCGCCTCGACGCGGACGGCCTGGTGGCCCGGAGGATCGCGCGGGACGCGCCGCAGGGGGTCCCGGCGGCCGAGCTCGTCGGACATCTGCCGGGATGGGGCACGTACCTGAGCGTCCACGACCGCGGCCTCGACCAGGTCCTGAGCAAGGGGCTGGCCGACAGCCACGTCCACATCGAGGCCTGCGATCCGGTCCCGCTGCTGTGGTTGCGCGTCATGGCCGGCGAGGTGGCCGTCGACGGATTGCGGTCGTACGTCCCGGAAGCGCTGGGCGAGCTCGTCGACGACGGCGAGACGCATCGGCGGCGGGAGCGGGAGAAGGCCCTCGTCGCTGGCGCCGTCGGCGTCAGGCGGGGGATGGAGCTTCTCCTGCCCGGATCGCCGATCCTGGGGGCCGCGCCGCTCGCGGGGCCGGAGGCCGCCCGTACCGAACGCACGCTGCTCGTCTCGGGTTGGCTTGCGGTGCGGTCCGGCCGCACCGACGTCCGCGACGCGCTCGACCGCTACCTGGTTGCCAAGAGCACGTTCATCCAGCGCCATCTCCAATCCCACGGGGCCGGCCTCGGGCTGATGCGGTTCCGCGAGTTCTTGGACCGCGGCGAGACGATCAACGAGCAAAGGCTCAAGAAGCGATCGGCCCGCGTCCGCTACGAACGGTACCGGCGCATGCTGTCCCTCGCCGCGGAAGCCCCGAACCTACGCAAGCTCGAGCTGCGCCTGGCCCCGTTCAAGTCGGTCCGGGAATGGGCCCAGTTCGGCAAGCTCTGGGAGGATCGCTTCAGCGGGCGCGCGCCGTTCGACGGGATCGAGACGGCATTCGTCGTCCACTTCATCCGGGACGCCGACCCCGCCGCGAGCGTCGCCGTCCCAATGCATTTCGGACGCCTGCGCGAGAGGCTCGACAAGCTGTCGGCGGTCTTCCAATGCTTCCGACACCGTCATCCCGAGCTCGCCCGGCACGTCGTGGGCATCGACGTCGCCAACCTCGAGCGGGGATGCCCGCCGGAGGTCTTCGCGCCGTACCTGAGGCTGCTGCGTGGGGCCGGTCCCGCGGTCCGCCGCCGTCCCCATGCCGCCTTCGCGCATTGGGGTCGCCTGGCCGACGCCGCGCAGGACCGGCCGCCGCCGGGCCTGCGCCACCTCGGGCTGACCTACCACGCGGGGGAGGACTTCCATCATCCCCTCGACGGCTTGCGGGCGATGGCGGGCCTGCTCGACAACGTCCTGGAGCCGGGCGATCGGATCGGACACGGCCTCGCGGCCGGATGGGACATCGGGCGGTTCGAGCAGACCCGTCGCATCGGTCCGCTCCCCCAGGGCGTGCTCTTGGACAACCTGGTCTGGCTGCGGCGGGAGGCCCGGGCCGGCGGATTCTGGTCTGGCCGGGCCGTACAGGACGCCGACCGGGTCGTCACCGACCTCTCGCATCGGATCTACGGGGCCCACCCGCCGTCGCACGAACTCGACCGCGTCCTCGACCTCCGCTTCGAGATGCCGGATCCGGATTGGTCGGGCGCGGGCACGGCGCGCGGCTTGGTCCATCGGGAAACCTACGATCCCGGCACCATGGCCGCGCGCGCCGCGTTCGCCCCGTCGGAGGAGGCGGCGGCGATGTCCCGGCTGGCCGAGCAGATCGGGCGGGCCCAGGTCCTGGTGATCGAATCCATCCGGTCGAAGGGCGTCAGCGTGGAGGCGAACCCGTCGAGCAACCTGGCCACCGGCACCATCGACGACCTGCGGGACCACCCGTTCTTCCGGTTCGACGACGCGCTCGGCGAGAATGCCCTGGTCTCGTTCAACACGGACGACCCGGGCTTGTTCGGCACCCGGACCGACATCGAGTACGCGACGATGTTCGAGGCGATGCTCGCCCGCGACATCGACCGTTCGCGTGCCCTCCAGATGATCGACCGCGCCCGGCAGAGGGGGCTCGACCAAAGCTTCGTCTAGCGGGGCGCACGCGGGCGGGTCGGGATCCCTCCGTCGCCAGCCGGCGCCGGATCCGGGCTTCGACCCCGGCCGCCGGCGGTTCGGCCCGGACATCTCCGCCCGCGGCAGCGACGATGCCCGTCCCCTGGCCGCACGATGCCGCCGAAGAGTCGGGTCGGGGCGGCGCTCGAACGCGCCGGTCGCTATCGCGGGACCGGGCGTCACCGCAAATCTCCTCATCGACCATCGGGTCCCCTCCCCCGGCGGGGCTGGGTCGCCTCGGGCCGTCGCGTCTTTCGAACGAGGAAAAGGCCGCTCCGGTTGAGGCACGCGGGCGATGCGACGCGGTCCCCCGAACCGCCGGGGAACGATCCCGGCCCCCGGGGTCGCCCAGTGCGCGCATCGTCCTCCTCGGCCGAGCACCGTGCGTGCGGGACGTGTCCCGGCACGGACCGGCCAGCGATCCGGTGTCGACCGCACTGGTTCGCCGAGCCCGGCCTCGACGGCGTCCCGCCCACCATCGGGCCGGGATCGTCCGATCGGGAGCCGCGCCGGGCGAATTGGCTCGATCACATGGGACGGTCAGGCGGCGCGGACGGTTGCGAGGAAGCGGTCGACTTCGGCCGAGAGGTGCTCGGACTGGCGCGACAGCTCGGAGGCCGCGCCCAGGACCTGGCTCGCCGCCGCCCCGGTCTCCTCGGCCGCGCCTGCCACCCCGGCGATGTTGGCCGTCACCTCGCCCGTGCCCATCGCCGCCTGCGCGACGTTGCGCACGATCTCCTGGGTCGCCGCGCCCTGCTGCTCCACCGCCGCCGCGATCGAGGTCGCCACCCCGCTGATCTCCCGGATCCGCCCGGTGATGCCGGCGATCGACGCCACCGCCTGACCCGTCGAGGCCTGGATCCGCGCGATCTGCCCCGAGATCTCGCCGGTCGCCTTGGCGGTCTGCTCGGCCAGCGCCTTGACCTCGGCGGCGACCACCGCGAAGCCCTTGCCGGCCGCGCCCGCGCGCGCCGCCTCGATCGTGGCGTTCAGCGCCAGGAGGTTGGTCTGCCCGGCGATGCCCTGGATCAGAGCCACGACGTCGCCGATGCGCGCCACTGCCGCGCTCAACTCGTGGACCAGGGCGCCGGTCTGGTCGGCCTCGTCGACGGCGTGCCGCGCCAGCTCGGCCGAGCCCGCGACCTGCCGGCCGATCTCCTGCACCGAGGAGCCCAGCTCCTCCGCCGCCGCCGCGACGGTGTTGACGTTCGACGCCGCCTCCTCGGCGGCGGCCGCCACCGTGGTCGACTGGCCCGCGGTCCCGGCCGCCGTCGCGGTCATCGTCCGCGCCGTGGCCTGCAGCTCGGACGCCGACGACGACACCATCCCGATGACCCCGCCGACCGCCGCCTCGAACCCGTCGGCCATCCCGCGCATGCCGGCCTTGCGCTGCTCCTCCGCCGCGAGCCGCGCCTCGGCGGTCTCGGCCTCCAGCGCACGGGTCCGGATCAGGTTGTCCTTGAACACCTGCACGGCGGCGGCCATCGCACCGATCTCGTCGCCGCGGCCCCGGTACGGCACGTCGGCGGCGGCGTCGCCGCCGGCGAGGACCGACATCGCGGCCGTCATCGCCTGGATCGGGCGCGAGACGCGCAGCAGTCCGAAGGCGGCGGCGGCGCTCGCGGCCGAAAGAGCGAGCACCACCGCCACGTAGGCGGCAAGCGTGGCGGCATCGGCGCCCTGCTTGGCGGCGTCCACGTCGCGCCGGGCGCCCCGTTCGTTGAGTTCGACGTCGCGCTGCAGGCCAGCACGGGCCTCGTCGTAGAGATTCGCCGTCTCGGGGCCGCTCATCAGCGCGAGGGCGGCTGGCTGCCGGCCGGACTCGATCAGGCGGCGGCCCTCGAGGTCGGCCTGCTCGAAACGCGTCCATACGGCGGCGAAGGCGTCATACAACGCGCGCTCCTCGGGCGAGGACACCAGCGGCTCGTAGGCCTTCCGCGCCTGGGCGAGCCTGTCGTGGGCCGCCGCCAGCTTGGCCTCGTTCTCCGCCAGCCGGGTCGGGGTGTCGGATAGGCTGAGCATGCGCAGTTGCTTGATCCGGACCTCGGAGGCGGCGCCCCTGATCTCGTTCACCGCGACGACGGAGGGCAGCCAATCGGTGGAGACCTCGGTCACCGAGCGCCGGATGCCGGCGAGCTCGTAGAGCGACAGCGCCCCCTGGCCGGCGGCGATGAGCGCCAGGACGCCGAAGGCGGCGGCGAGCGCGGACCGGATGGAGTGTTGGGTGCGCATGGGTCGTGTCCCGGAAACAAGGTCCGCCGCCCCCACGGTCAGATCGGGTTGGCGTTGCAGCCGCAGGATTTGTTTGATCGGTTAACGAAGCCTGTTTCCGTCGATCACGGGCGTGCGATTACTTCAGGCGACGACGCGATCGTGTCGGGCCCAGCCCGGGCGCGGTCGGATGGGGCGGCGGGGCGGGCGCGGCGCGGTGGCGCCGGAACGCAGCGATGCCACCAGGGTGGGAGGCGGTCGAGGCGTCCGAGGGAACCGCGATGCCGCCTCGCGATTGGCCCTGTCACGCGTGCCAGGTCCTCGCCCGTCCGGTGGACATGGCGCGATCCTCCACCGTCCCGGCCCACCTTGAACCCGCGGTTCGGACGCCATCGGGCAGGTCCGACGCCGCTTGGAGCATCGCGCATGGAACACGGGCTGGCCACCGCGGTGCTGTCCATCGTGGGCGGCGGCGTCGCCGCCCAGGTCCTCGCCGCCCGCCTGCGGATCCCCGCCATCGTGCTGCTGCTCGGGCTCGGGTTCCTGGTCGGGCCCGTGCTGGGCGTGCTGCACCCGACCCACGATTTCGGGGAGAACCTTCGCGCGCTGGTCGGCCTCGCGGTGGCCATCGTGGTATTCGAGGGCGGCCTCGCTCTCGACTTCCGCGAGCTCAGGGCCTCCGGCGAGGGCGTGCTCCGACTCACCGCCTTCGCCCTGCCGGTCAACTTCGCGCTGGGAACGCTCGCCGCCCACCTCGTCGGCGGCTTGATGTGGGGACCCGCGGCGGTGTTCGGCGCCATCCTCGTCGTGACGGGTCCGACGGTGATCCTGCCGCTGCTGCGCCATGCCCGGTTGGAGCGGCGCTCGGCCGCCTTCCTCAAATGGGAGGCCATCGTCAACGATCCCGTCGGCGCCATCCTCACGGCGGTCGTCCTCGAGATCCTGGTCGGCACGCCCGGCCGGTCCGATGCCGTCCCGGTCGCCAAGCTCGCCGTCCGCCTCGCCGAGGGTGTCCTGGCCGCGGGCGCGCTCGGCGTCGGCTCGGCCTTCCTTGTGGCCTGGGGGTTCCGGCGCGACTTCGTCCCGGAGACCTTGAAGACGCCGGTCTTGCTCGCGCTCGCCCTCGTCGCCTACGTCGTGCCTAACCTGCTGATGCACGAGGCCGGGCTGATCGGGGCGACGGCGTTCGGCGTCGCGCTCGCCAATCGCCATGTGCCGGGCATCTCGGAGTTGCGCCGGTTCAAGGAATCCCTCGTCGTCCTACTTGTATCGAGCCTCTTCGTCGTGCTCACCGCCGACCTCGACCTCGAGGTCCTCGGCAAGCTGTCGCTACCCATCGTCGGACTGACGGCGGCGGTCCTGTTCGCCGTCCGCCCGGCGGCGATCTGGCTGGCGACCCTGCGAAGCGGCCTGTCGCGGCGGGAGCGCGTCTTCGTCGGTTGGATCGGTCCTCGCGGCATCGTCGCCGCGGCCGTCGCCGGGTTGGCCGGTCCCCGTCTGAGCGAGGCGGGCTACGCCGGGGGCGACCTCATCCAACCGACCGTGTTCGCCGTCATCGTCGCGACGGTGCTCCTCCACGGCCTCTCCCTGGGCCCGCTGGCGCGTCGGTTCGGCCTGTCCGTCGCGGCCGAGGGCCAAAGGCTGGCCGTCGTCGGGGCATCCCCTTGGGCGAGCGACATGGTCGTCGCGCTGCACCGTGCGGGCGTGCCGGTCGTCCTCATCGACACCTATCCCGGCGCGCTGCACGCCGCACGCGACGCGGGCGTGCCGACGCTGCAAGCCGAACTCCTATCCCGCCATGCCGAGGAGGGCCTGGCGGACCATCCGCCGGACCACCTCCTCGCCGCGACGCGCGACGAGCTCTATAACGCCCTGATCTGTACCCGGCTGGCCCCCGACATCGGCCGCGAGCGCGTCTACCAACTCGCGCCGTCTGCGAACCACCTCCTGCACCGGGACACCGGCGTCAGCCGGGATGCGCGCGGCAAGGTGCTTGGCGACGGCACGGCCGACTTCGATGCCCTGGCCGGACGGCACGAGGTCGGTTGGCGGTTCGAGATCGCCTCGGCGGACGCCCTCGCGGAGCCGGGAGCGATCCGCCTCCTGGTGATCAAGGCGGACGGAGCGGTCGACCTCGTCTCGGTCGACGATGACCCCGTCGCGACCGCGGCGGGCGACCGCTTGCTCGTCTTTGCGATGCGCGGCCCCGCGTCCGTCCACGTCGCGGAGGTACACGTGCCCGTCCCCGCCTAAGGACGGCGCGCGTCTCACCTGTGGCGGGAGGCACGCGCCCTGCGGGGGCGGTCTGCGCGTCGAACCCGGATGCGCGTGGTTGGGAGGTCGACCCATTCGCCCCGGACCAGGGATTTGCGTCCGGCGGAGCCGTAAGACCTTACCCGGCTTGCCGGCGCCGCGTCGGCACGACCAGCCCTCTCCGCTTCGGCCGGCCCCGCGTTCCTTCGCTCGCCGCGACCGGCCGCTTGCGTCGTCCGGCGCGACCCGATGCCGACCGAGCCGCGACAAGCTCCGATCGCGGACATACCAATCACGATATGCAAAGTCCGGAAAACGGCATTTGACCGGTATGACGCGGCGGCATAGTGACCCGCAACGCACGCCGAAGTAGTCCACGCGTCGGAACGGGGGACGATCCCCACCGACGGCGGCATCGTGCGACGGGAGGCATCGAGGTGGCGTCGAAGATCGAACGAGCCCCGTCCGCGGATCGGCGCCCTCCTGGGTCGCGTTCCTGCGGCGGTTCGTCGACGTCTAAATATGCGGTCTCGGCGCGCCGCTCGGGCGCGACGGTCGCCGGAACCGCCGGCGTCCCCCCGGAAGCGCTCACCCGTCCCCGTCGTCGGTCCACGCTCCGCCCGCCGGTTTCGATCGCGCGGGGCGGGCCGCGCGGCGGAGGCGCCGATGCCGCGCCGTGACTCTTCGGAGGGCGCGGCCATGGTCCGCGCGCCTTATCGCGGCGTCTTCCCGGTAGCGCCGACGGTGTTCGACGCGCGCGGCGAGCTCGATCTCGACGGGCAGCGGCGCTGCATCGATTGCATGATCGACGCCGGATCCGACGGCATCTGCATCCTTGCCAATTGGTCCGAGCAGTTCGCCCTCGCCGACGACGAGCGCGAGACGGTGATGCACGCCGTGCTGGAGCACGTGGCCGGCCGCGTGCCGGTGATCGTGACGACGACCCACTTCGCCACGCAGGTCTGTGCCGCGCGCTCGCGCCGTGCGCAGGAAGCCGGCGCCGCGATGGTGATGGTCATGCCGCCCTATCATGGCGCCACGATCCGCGTGCCCGAGCCCGGCGTCTACGACTTCTTCCGCGCGGTCTCGGACGCGATCGCCATCCCGATCATGATCCAGGACGCGCCGGTGGCGGGCACGCCGCTCCCGGCCGCCTTCCTGGCGCGCATGGCCCGGGAGATCGCCAACGTCGCCTACTTCAAGATCGAGGTGGCGCAGGCCGCGTCCAAGCTGCGCGAGCTGATCGCGCTCGGCGGCGAGGCCGTGATCGGCCCCTGGGACGGCGAGGAAGGCATCACCTTGCTCGCCGACTTGGACGCGGGAGCGACGGGTGCGATGACCGGCGCGGGCTACCCGGACGGCATCCGCACGATCGTCGATGCGCATGCGGGCGGCGACCGCGCGGAGGCGCTCGCCGCCTACGAGCGCTGGCTGCCGCTGATCAACTACGAGAACCGGCAATGCGGCCCGGTCGCCGCCAAGACGCTGATGGAGGAAGGCGGCGTGATCAGCTCCGGCATGACGCGCCACCCGGTCTCGCCGTTGCATGCCGCGACCCGTGCCGGCCTGGTCGAGCTCGCGCGGCGCGCCGATCCCCTCGTTCTCCGCTGGGCCCGCTAGGGCGGCGGGATCCACGACCCGAGACGCACCCGAGAGGATGGACCATGGAACCGCGCGGCGAGAATCTGATCGGTCCGGAGGCCCTGCCCGGCAGGGGCGAGCCGTGGCGGGCGTTGGAGGCGGCCACCGGCCGCGGGATGGAGCCCTGCTTCACCTCGGCGACGCCCGGCATGGTCCAGCACGCCTGCGTATTGGCTGACGCGGCGCTCGACGCCTACCGGGGGATGGGGCACGAGGCCCGCGCCGCCTTCCTGGAGCGGATCGCCTCCGAGATCCTCGACCTCGACGATGCCCTGATCGAACGCTGCATGGCCGAGAGCGGTCTGCCGCGCGCCCGCCTGGAAGGCGAGCGCGCCCGCACCGTCGGGCAACTGCGGATGTTCGCCGGCGAGGTTCGGTCCGGGGGCTTCCTGGGGGCCAGGGTCGACCCGGCCCTGCCCGAGCGCCGGCCCTCGCCCCGGCCGGACCTTCGGCTGCGCAACGTCCCCGTCGGCCCCGTGGCGGTGTTCGGGGCCTCGAACTTCCCGCTGGCCTTCTCGGTGGCCGGCGGCGACACGGCCTCCGCGCTCGCCGCCGGCTGCCCGGTGGTCGCCAAGGCCCACCCGGCCCATCCCGGCACGTCCGAGCTCGTGGGCCGCGCGGTGGCCAACGCGGTCGCCCGGTGCCGCTTGCCGGCGGGCGTGTTCTCGCTGCTGTTCGACCACGGATTCACGGTCGGGGAGCAGCTCGTGGCCGATCCGCGCATCGCGGCGGTCGGCTTCACCGGCTCGCGGGCCGGCGGCATGGCGCTGATGCGCATCGCCGCGGCGCGCCCGGTCCCGATCCCGGTCTACGCCGAGATGAGCTCGATCAACCCCGTGGTGCTGTTTCCCGCCGCGGCGGCGGCCCGCGGCGCCGAGATCGGCCGGGCGTTCGTGGCGGCGCTGACGCTGGGCTCGGGCCAGTTCTGCACCAATCCGGGCCTCGTGCTGGGGATCGAGGGGTCGGGTCTCGACGACTTCCTTGACGGCGCGGCGCGGGCAATCGGGGACGTCGCAGCGCAGACCATGTTGACGCCCGGCATCGCCCAGGCCTACCGCGCGGGGGTGGCCGCGTTGGAGGGCAACCCGGCGGTGGCGGTGGTGGCCCGCGGCCGAGCGGGGGACGAGCATCGGGGGCGGCCGGTGCTCTTCTCGACCCACGCGGCCGACTTCCTGGCCGACCGGGCCGTCTCCGCTGAGGTGTTCGGCGCGGCCTCGCTCGTGGTGCGCTGCGGCGGCATGGGCGAGGTCCGAGCGATTCTGGAGCGTCTGGAGGGCCAGCTCACCGCCTCCCTGCACATGGACGCCGACGACCATCCGGCTGCGCAAAGCCTGATGCCGCTCCTCGAGCGCAGGGTCGGGCGTATCCTTTCCGGCGGCTTCGGCACCGGCGTCGAGGTCGGCCATGCCATGGTGCACGGCGGTCCCTACCCAGCTACCTCCGACGGACGCACGACCTCGGTCGGCAGCCTCGCCGTGGGCCGATTCCTGCGGCCCGTCTGCTACCAGGACATCCCCGACGACTTGCTGCCTCCAGAGCTGCGGGACGACGGCCCGACGGCGGTCCCGCGGCTTCGCGACGGTCGGCCCGGCTAAGGCGTCCCGCGCGCCCGGGGCGCGGTCTCGGGAGCGGCAGCCCGGGAGGCGCTCGCGGTGGCCCCTCGACCCGGGCGATGGAGGGCCGTCCAGATAGTCGTGCGCGGCGACGTTGCCCGCGCCGTGGAAACCGAAGGAGGAAGTACCGTGACCGACGCAGGCGTTGCACCCCCGCTCGACGCGGGGCCGGTAGAGGATGCGATCCGAGCGCGTGTCCTATCGAAGCTGCGGCCGCGCATCGTCCTCTACTGCTTCGCGCTGTTCCTGGTGAATTACCTCGACCGCGTGAACGTCGGCTTCGCCGCGCTGCATATGAACAAGGACCTCGGGCTCTCGGCCACGGCCTATGGGTTCGGCGCCGGGATCTTCTTCCTTGGGTACGTGCTGTTCGAGATCCCGAGCAACATGATCATGCATCGCGTCGGCCCGAGGCGCTGGATCGCACGGATCATGGTGAGTTGGGGCCTGATCTCTTGCGGCATGGCCGCCGTGCGGGGAGAGACGAGCTTCTACCTGATGCGCTTCCTGCTCGGGCTGGCCGAGGCCGGCTTCGTACCCGGCGTCCTGCTCTACCTGACCTACTGGTATCCGGCCCGCGACCGGGCCAAGGCGACCGCGGGGTTCATGACGGCGACGGTGCTCTCCAGCGTGCTCGGCGCGCCGCTCTCGGGCTGGATCCTGTCCGCCGAGCCGAACTGGTTCGGACTCGCGGCGTGGCAATGGCTGTTCATCCTCGAGGGCGCGCCGGCCGTGATCCTCGGGATCGTCACCTACTTCTACCTCGTCGATCGTCCCCAGGACGGACGCTGGCTCGACCGAGAGGAGCGGGATTGGCTCACCGCGCGGCTCGCGGCGGAGGAGCGGGCCGTCGGCGTCGCCGGCTCCCACGAGTTCCGGGCCATCTTCCGGGACCCGCGCGTCTGGCTGCTGACCCTCGTCTACATGTTCAACGCCTTCGCGCTGTACGGGGTGGTGCTGTGGCTGCCCCAGATCGTGCGCAGCATCGGCGGCCTGACCGACCTCCAGACCGGGGCGGTGACGGCGATCCCGTTCGTGTTCGCGGCGCTCGGCCTCGTCGCCGTGGCGCGCAGCTCCGACCGGACCGGGGAGCGCAAGCTGCATACCGCGGCCTCGGCCGTGTGGGGCGGCGTGTTCCTGGCGGCGAGCGCCCTGGCGCCGTCGCCGCTGACGAGCCTGCTCCTGCTCTGCGCCGCCGCGTTCGGGATTTGGGCCGTCCTCGGCGTGTTCTGGGCGCTGCCCACGCAGTTCCTCACCGGGTCCGCGGCGGCGGGTGGCCTGGCGATGATCAACGGCCTCGCGCAGGTCTCCGGCTTCTCCGGTCCCTACCTGGTGGGCTGGATCCGCGACACGACGCACAGCTTCACCCCCGCCCTTCTCGCTCTGTCGCTCGGGCCGGTGATCGCGGGCCTGCTCTGCCTCGCGCTTCCGGCGCGACGGGGGGATCCCTTGGCTCCGGCGGCACAGTCGGAGGGTTCGGCCGGAGCGGAAAGCTGAGGTCCCGGATCGGACGCGTGCCGATGGGCGCCCGGGGGAAGGCTCGCCTCGCCGGGACGACGACCGGGTCACGGGGCGACACGTCCCCCCGCGTGCATGCCGTTCCCGCCCACGGCGCGGCGGAGGTAGGCCATCGGCCCTTGGGAGGCATATGTTGGGCGCGGACGGATGCCGTGGCGGTCCGGCGCACGAAGGGGATCGGCGGTCGCGGGGCCCCCGGGCGGGGCGAGGCGGCCGCGATCGTGCGGTTTCCCAGGTTTGACGCACCTCCGGCGGGCCTGTGCTCGCGGAGGCGTCCCCGCCCATGCGCGCTCGGACGCGACGATGAGATTCAACCATGTCGCCAACCGGGTGGACCAGGACCATGACTTGATTGAACCGATGCGGTGGATGCCCCCACTGACCGGCATCTCGTATGCCTGACGGTTGGATCGGAACCGATCATAGGGGTCATCTATGACGACGATCAGCATGTTGGCAGTCGATCCGTCGAAGGGCAGCTTTCAGGTCTGCGCAGTAGGTCCGGACGGGACGGTTCTCTATAACCGCGCGCTGTCGCGCTCTCGATTTGCCGCACTCCTTGCCGATCAGCCGGCCTGCGTCGTGGCGATGGAAGCTTGTGCGACGTCGCATCACTGGGGTCGTGTGGCCCAGAATAGCGGTCACGAGGTCCGGCTGGTGCCGGCGGTCTACGTGAGCCGTTCGTCAAACGCCGGAAGAACGACCCCGCAGACGCGGAGGCGATCGCCGAGGCGGCCGCGCGCCCGAGGATGCGCTTCGTGGCGGTGAAGATCGCCGAGACGCACGGCCGCGCGGTGGCGCTCCGGACGCATCAGTGTCTGGTCCGTCAGCGCACGCAGCTGATCAACGCGCTACGCGGCCATCTTGCCGAGTTCGGCGTCATCGCTACCAAGGGGCCAGCAAACCTCAAGGTGCTGGAAGAGGCTCTGGCCGACGAGGTCGCCGATCTGCCCGTCGCGGTGCGAGCGGTGGGGACTATCTATCTCAACCAGATCGCGGGGCTGACACAGGTGATCGAGCAGCTGGCCGACGAGCTGGAGACGGCCTCGCGGACGGACACCGACCTGCGACGCTTATGCACCATACCGGGGATCGGGCCGGTGACCGCAGGGGCCGTCGCCGCCTTCGCTCCGGATCTCGACACGTTCGACAGCGGACGCAACTTCGCCGCCTGGCTCGGTTTCGTGCCGCGGCAGCGATCCACGGGCGGTAAGGCCAAGCTCGGTTCCGTCGGCAGGATGGGCCAGACCGATATCCGACGGCTGCTTATCGTCGGGGCCATGAGCGTGATCCGCTGGGTGGTTCGCAAGGGCTGGAACGCGAACCGCTGGCTCGCGACCCTCGTCACGCGCAAACCAAAGATGGTCGCGGCGGTCGCGCTCGCCAACAAGATGGCGCGGATGATCTGGGCCGGGACGACGAAGCAGGAAGATTACCGGATGGCATGACCGGAGCCCCGAGCGGGCGAAGGCACGTCGTGGCCGCGAGGCCGGGGCGAGCGATCGACGAGGAGTAGGCGACACGGACTTCGAAGTTCAAGGCAGGGACATTCAGACCCGGCGCTCGAGCGCATGCAACTCTCTGAACCGATGTGAACCCAGCCTTCCGAACAGCATACCGGCCCGTGGCGTCATCGAAGGCCACATCATGAGGCCTGAGACACGTCCGATCGAAGACCCCACCGAAACCTCAGAGATCATGCTTGCCAAACAGGGGGCATCAACACACGATGCGGCTGTCGGCACCTCGAGCGCCATCTCCTGGGCGCGTAATGCCGATCGCCGACCTGCTCGGGCGAGTCCGTCGACGGGATCCCGGGCAGGCGTTGCGACTGAATGCGTGACCGCCCGGGCTCGGGTCGACCGACGGCGCGCGTCCGCGCGGCGGGTCGGTCACGCGTCGGGGCCCGTCGCGCCGCCGCCCGTCAAGTAGCACTCCTGGAGAGACGCCAGGACGTACGCGATCGCGGGCGACATGGCCTGGTCCCGACGGCGCATGAGCCCCAAGGGCCCTATGGTTATGCGGCCGACGTCGGCGAGCGGCCCCAATCGGCGCAGCCCCTCGTAGCCGAGGCACATGTCGGCGACCGGGCTGACCAGCGCCCCGACATGGCGGCCGCGGGCCATCACGGCGATCGCCAGGACAAGCGACGAGGTGTTGAGTACCTGGATCGGCGGCGCGAGGCCGGCGGAGCGGAACACCGCGTCCATCCGCCTGCGCAGCAAGCTTCCTGGCGGTTCCATCACCCAAGGCATCGCCGCGACGTCGGCCAGGCGGAGGTCGTCGCGCGCGGCCAGGGGGTGGTCCTCGCGAACCAGGAACGACAGCTCTTCGTCGTCGACCTGCCGGTAGTCGACCAGGGAGGCGTCGACGTCGCCCGGGATCCGGGCCAGGACGAGGTCGAGCTTGCCGTCGAGCAGCATGCGCACGAGCACGGGGCTCGGGGCGACCTCGATGGCGATCTGCAGCCTCGGGCTTCGCACCTGTATGTCGGTCAACGCCTGCGCCACGACCGTGACCGCCGGCCCCGTGACGGTTCCGAGCGTCACCGATCCGCTCAGTCCCGAGCGCAACGCGTCGATCTCGTCCGTCGCGGCGTCGAGCTCGGACAGGGCGCCCTGGGCCCTGCGGAGCAGGACCTCGCCGTAGGCATTCGGGCTGAGGCCGCGCGGGAGGCGATCGAACACCTGCGCGCCGACGATCGTCTCGATCTCGGACAGCAGCCGCGAAGCCGCCGGCTGCGTGATGCGCATGCCCTGGGCCGCGAGGCCCAGGCTCCCGGTCTCGCCCACGCCGGCCACCAACAGCAAGTGCCGCATCTTGAACCGACCGCGCCCGACCGGACCCTCGCGCATCGCATCCCTCCCTCGCTAGGCATACCATGGACGATATGCCTCAGCACCAAGATTGTATTTGAACAAATATTTGTAATGACTACACTCAGTCTGTAAATATAATGCCCACAAGGATGCCACAATGCCTGCAAGTTCGATGGATCGGGGAAAGATATCCTGGCTGGTCTGCAAAATCGTTGCGGCCTACGTGTCGAACAATGCCGTTCCGGCCTCGGACCTGCCGGCGTTCATCGATCGAATGCACGACGCGATCAAGGGATTTTCTTCCGGCGACGCTACGGGGCTCACGGCCGGTTCCCGTCCGAGCGCGACGGAGATCCGCACGTCGGTCCAGGAAGAGGGAATCGTAAGCTTCATCGACGGTAAGGCCTACAAGACCCTGAAGCGGCATTTGACCGCCCACGGGCTGCACCCGCAGAGCTACCGGGAGCGCTACGGCCTGCCGGCGGACTACCCCATGGTCGCCCCCGACTACGCGCGGCGGCGTTCCGCCCTCGCGAGGCAGATCGGTCTCGGGCAACCCGGTGCGCTCGCCGACCGCGCGCAGGAGAAACGACGGGCCGCCTGATCCCATCGTGCCGCCGGCGCGCCGCGGACACCCGCGCGGCGCTCCCGGTCCGGCGGCCCGGTCACCCCGCACCGATGAGCCGGGCGATCGATCGCGGTGCCCCGGGCGTCCCGCGCGATCCCGGGCCCTGGCGACGCCGTCGACCTCTACCGCCCTCCCGATCCGCGCCGGCGCTCCCATACGAGCGGCACCCGGGGCCGTACCGTGCCCGCTGCCCGTGTTCCCCCCGCTCATCCGCTGGCCATGTACCGCCCGAACTCAGACCTCACGGCCCGCTCGGCCAAGCCCTCGTGGACGTTGCGGCCGTCGCTCGTCACCGCCACCTGCTCCGCGAGCTCGAGCAACTCGTCGAGGTCCTCGGAGATCAGCAGCACGCCCGCGCCCGCGTCGCGGGCCTCCACGATCCGGGCGTGGGTTTCCCGGCAGGCGACGAAGTCGAGCCCGAAGGCCGGGTTCGAGGCGATCAGCTGCGGACCGGGTGGCTGAGCTCGCACGCCAGCACGGCTTGCTGGACGTTCCTGCCGGACAGGGTCGCCTTCCGGGCGCCCAGCTCCGAGGCCTTCACCCGGAATTCGCAGACAAACCCTTCCGCCTGGCGCGCCATGGCCGCCCGGTCGAGGAGGATGCCGCGGTGCAGCGGGGGACTGCCGTAGTTGCGCAACGCCATGTTCTCGGCGAGCGACAGGTCGGGCACGGAGGCGTTCCTCAGCGGCTCCTGCGGCAGGCCGCATGCGGCTCCGATGCCTTCGGGCGCCCATCGGCGAACTCCGGTCGGACGTTCGGCCCGCGGCGTGGCTGATGCTCTTACTTGAGGTAGCTTCGAACGACTCCCAGGACGTCGTCGACTCCCTTGGCACGATCCTCGCCCAAACCGGGAACGGCGACGCGCTCGTAGATGTGCTCGCCCAACACCTCGACGGTGATGCCGTTGGCTGCACCCCGAACGGCCGCCAGCAGCATGAGAAGACCCGGAGCGTCGAGGTCCGACTCGACAGCGCGCTCGACCGCCTCCACTTGCCCCTTCAGGCGGCGTACCCGAGCCAGCAACTTGATCTTGGAATCTCGAGACATTCGCGACCGCCCCCCGGATGTCGGTCGGGATTATCGCCAAACCCGACGGCTGTGAAATCCAAGCGCTTGCACGCGGTCGCATTCAGAAGTTTGGCGGTTCCCGCCTCGATGGCCCGCACGCGACATGCGAACCAGATACGTTGCCGTTGACCACCGCGGTCCGGCGGTCGACGGCGCGCCGAGGTTCCCGAGGTTCGGCATGGAACGAACCCCTTTCGGGCGGTACGAGCGCCTCCGTTCGAGCAGCCCCCCCCCTCGCAACACGGTCGGTCGCCGACCTGCCATTCCTCTTCGGCACGGCATGCCAGCAGCGATGCGGTTACGTCGGATCTCCCCCAGACGATGACCCACCCCGCCCGGAGCGATCCGCCGCGGGTTCGCTTCTTCCCCCGACCGTCCCGGTCGCGGTGCCGCTGCGGCCGATCCCGGGCGCTCGCTGCTATGGGCCGACGGAATGTGCGAAACCCCGCTACGTCCCTCCACCTCCGGATCGGTCGCTTCGCCCGCGATCACCGGCTCACCGATTCGCGACGCGGCATGTCCGTTCCCGACCGGTCTCCCCATCGGCCGCGCCACTCGCGATCGTAAAGCGCGGGCGGGTGTGGCTCAATTCGCACGCAGCCCAGGAACAAGTATCCATCGGTGGCGCGAATGACCTGGCCTTTTACGAGCTGAGCCGTAAAATGCACCCAGGAACGCCCGCCTAAATCCGGCGCTTCCGACGCGGCTCAAAGGAACCCCCGCAGTGTCCAGATCCCTCAGGGGCCGCCTAAAGGACTTGGAGAATCACCAGCCTTCCGCATGGTGTGAGATCGGGGCGGGCGCCCGTCCGAACCTTCATGGCCTGCTTCGCTATCCGGCGATGATGGTGCCGCGAATGCAGGGGGACATCATTGATGCGATCATGGCCGGCACGGGACGTGGCTCGCAAGTGATGGACCCCTTCGTCGGGTCGGGAACCATCATGACCGAGGCGTTGCTGCGCGGTCTCGATTTCACGGGGATCGACATCAATCCGCTCGCTGTCTTGGTCTGCGAGGCTAAGGCCGCGATCGACGGCGGCGCGAACGTCGAGGGCGCTGCCGAACAGCTGCTTCATGCCGTCCGGTTCGATGTCGACGAAACGATCGACGTTGATTTCCCGGGCCTATCGAAGTGGTTCGATAATCCTTGCGCGTCCCGACTGTCCCGCATCAGGCGCGGGATAATGAGGATCGACGACAGCGCCTCCCGCAAGGTGATGTGGACCGTCTTCGCCGAGACGATCCGACAATGCTCGAACAGCCGGACCAGCACCTACAAGCTTCATATGCGGGCCCCTGGCGACCGGATCGAGGCCGACAGGATCGTGACGGTGTTCGAACTCAACCTCCGGCAGACCCTGCAGCGCATCGCGGCCTATCGTGCCCTCATCGCCACCCGGGCCCGCAAGGATCCAGAGGTGCGACTGATCTGCGATGACGTCCGGAACGCAGTGGTCGGCGACAGGTGTGGTGAGCACCAGATCCTGGTGACGTCGCCACCTTACGGCGACAACGTCACCACCATCCCCTACGGGCAGTTTTCCTACCTTGCCATGCGCTGGATCCCAGCGTGCGATCTCCGCGGCCCCGTCGAGCCGCTGATGGCTAATTCGCATGCCCTCGACACCGCGAGCCTAGGGGGATCGCTCAAGGAAACCCAGGCCAAGGCTGATGCGGTCAGGGGAGCGTCGCCCAGCCTCGACGCCTTCATGGCCATGGCTGCCAAAGAGGGCCGCTCCCACGGGGTCCGCAAGGTCGCGATCTTCATGGCCGACTTCCTCGCGGCACTGAAGCACATCAGGGCCACGTCGCCGGGGCCGGCTCATTGGGTGTTGACCACAGGCAACCGGACAGCCGCTAGCATGCAAGTGCCGTTCGACGACATCTGTCGCGAGATGGTATGCGCTCTTGGCGCGAGGCACATCGCGTCCCTGCAGCGCCGCTTGCCGGGCAAGAGGATGCCATCGAGGAACAACATGGGGGCCATGATCACGACGGAGACGACGGTCGTCGTCGAGTTCGCTTGACAGAAACCCAGTCCAGGCTCCGCGTCGGCGCCCATGTCCTGATCCAGCTCGGCAGCGAGCTGGTGACCGACGTCGAGCAGGCGATCCTCGAATGCGTGAAGAACGCCTACGACGCGGACTCCGAGGATTGCAAGATCGAGATTCTGACGCGGGAAGAAGGCTCCCTCGTCGAGGCGGGGACTTTCGGGAGGCTTGGTCACCTTACGCAGCCGGCGGAAAGCGTGAACATAACGCTCAGCGATCCGGCCGGCGACCCGATTGACCGCGACGCCGTCGACCTCGACGATCCGGTGGTGCGCCGCCTGTCCTACACCGGGCGGATCAGCATCATCGATCACGGCGTCGGCCTGACCCGTGAACAGCTAGACACCTCATGGCTCGTCATCAGCCAGTCCATCAAGCGCACGGCCTCCGGGACGCGCAAGGCGGTATCGAAGAAGACCGGACGCACCCCGCTTGGCGATAAGGGCCTCGGACGGCTCGGTACGATGAAGCTCGGCGACATCCTGTTGATCGAGACCGCAACCTCCCCGACCGCTCCCTTGGCCAAGGCCTACTTCCGTTGGGGTGACTGCACGAGGGCGACCATCATCGATGACATCCCAGTGGTCGTCAAAGAGGAGGACAACACCGAGCGTTTCCAAGGCACCAAGGTATCTGTCCTCGGCCTGTCGGACATGCCGGAATGGCGCAGGAAGGGTCGGATCGACGAGATCACCCGGAGCCTCGCGAGGCTGATCTCGCCTTTCGAGGCCGCCGCCACGTTCCCCGTGACCGTAAAGCTCGATGACGATGCGCGGTCGCTGGTGACGGTGACCAAGGACATCGCCGCAGGCGCGGTCGCGGAATTCACGTTCCGATGGGAACGTGATCCGACCACCGACACCGGGCGGCTTGTCGCCGTCGCCCAGTTCCGCAAGCGTCTGCTCGCTTCGAAGCGTGGCGACAAGAACAAGCGGACGGAGCGCATCTTCGAGGGTGCGGACGAGGGTGCGAAATTCGCCGATGCGCTCCCGGGGATGAAGCGTATGCGAGGTTTCAAGAGCAAGGTCTCCCAGACCGCTCCTTGGTACGTCGAGATGACACGCATCTATCCCTGGACCGACTTCCAGCTGGACAACGATGCCTCAATGCTCGACCCTGGCCCATTCAGGGCAGCATTCCATTATTTCCATCTCGATGAATGGCCGGCCGCGGCGGCAGGCAATGCAATCTCCAGGGGGTTCATCAAGGGCGTCGCAGGCATCGCCATCCTCCGGGACGGGTTCAGGGTCCGCTCACAGGGCGACTGGCTGGGAATCGCGGCTGGCATGACGTCGGGCAGCACCTACGGGATGCGCGTCGACAACACCGTTGGGTACTTCGCCCTGACGGGAGCCGAGAACTTCGCGCTGACCGAGAAATCCGACCGTGAGGGGTTCGTCGAGGACGCAGCCTACCGTGGCTTTTTTCAGCTCGCCACGCGCTGCAGAGACTTCGCCAACGACGCCATGGAGGCCGTGCGTCGGTCCCTCGACGAATACGCCAAGAAGCTGGACGACGAGCATCCAGCCGCCGTGTCCATAGACCCCCTAGCGGCCGTCGAGAGGAATCTTCAGACCACGGAGGATGCGCGCTCCCTGCTGGGGCGCAGACTCGGTGAGTTGCAGGACGGCTTCGAGGTTCTCGAACGCGCGGGCGCCTCCCCGGCCGATGCCAGCTCGGCCCGGACGCAGGCCATGAAGCTTGCGGGTGACGCGATCGTGGCGATCGAGGACGCCCGAAGGACGCTCGAAGCGGCGCCGCCGGCCGAGCTCACCCTGCGCAGGATCCAGGAAAAGGTCGAGGCTGGCGAGGAGCAGGCCGTTGCCCTGTTCGAGAGCGCGGCGGTGGGCCTAAGCGCTCGGGGCCTCGCACATGAACTCCGCACTCATCTCAGCGAGATCCGCCGGCGCGCGACCGCGATCCAGAACGTCGCCAAGGGCGATGGCACGGAGACGGCCGTCATGCCCCACCTGCGGGCGATCCGCGGATCGTGCGCGTCGATCTCCGGCGCGGCCTCGCAAATCGACCCGATGCTCCCTCGCTCACGCGCCGTGCGCGACACGTTCAAGCTCGCCGATTTCGTCCGCGACTACATCGCCAACCGGATCCTCACGTTCGAGCAGGAAGGCGTCAAGGTGACGGTCTCCCCGCGGGCACCCAGGCTCACCGTCCGGGCCAATCGCGCGAGGCTGCTTCAGGTCCTCGACAACATCGTGCGGAACAGCCTCTACTGGCTGAGGGTCGGGGAAAAGGCCAAGCTCAACACCGGCCCGAAATCGATCGACATCGAGCTGACCGACTTCGGCATCGTCGTGTCCGATACCGGACCGGGGGTGAAACAGGATCTGGAGGATGCGATCTTCGAGATCTTCGTCTCCGACAAGCCTGACCGAGACGTCGGCCAAGGTCTCGGCCTCTTCATCATCACCCAACTCCTCGCGCTCGACGCCTGCGACGTCGCACTCCTCGAAGACCGGAACGCCAACGGCAGGCGCTACCGGTTCGCCGTGAACCTTGCCCCCATCTCCGTGAATGCCTGAGTGGACAGATGAAGCTCGACGCGACGTTGAGGTGCCTTGGTGCCGATCGGGTCATCTGGATCGACGACCACTTCAACGAGACGCCACCGCTCCTCGCCCATATGTTGGTGGCGAACCTCGAACTCACCGAGGCCTGCGCCTTCCCCGAATTCGCGAGGGCTTTCGCGGAGGATACCGACGACGCCGACCCAGCCGGGGCGATCCAAGCCGTCCTTGAGACGCTCGAACAGGTCCGGCGCGACGAGATGACGGAGATCTTCCTGCGGCGGCAGCAGGAAGCGGAAGGGGTTCCGACGCGGGAACTGCCGACCGGGATCTTCGAGCGGGCCTGCGCGCTTCTGGGGGTGCATGAGGACGACCGCTGGTCCTTCCAGGGGTACCAAGCCAAGCTAAGGACCGCGCACGCAGACGGAGACGGTGGAATCGCCTACATCGTCGACCTGAAGGACACCGACGCGGTCCCTGGCGCCGGCAAGCGGGGCCTCGATGTCCTCCGCAACTTGGCAGGCCTGAAGTCGAAGGCGACCGCCTTCATCCTGACACACGAGGCCACGATCGCGGAGGAGGCCCAGCGCGAGACCGAGTACCAAGCGGACCTGCGCGATCTCGGCGTGCTCAGTGGCGTCCCGATCTGCGTCGTCTCGAAGCAGCGCCTCGCAGATGGGGACATCGAGAACGAGGAGATGGAGGAGGTGCTGCGCGTCGCGGTCAAGCGGGCCGGCCTTCGCAAAAGCGTGCACGAGGTGCTGGTCCGGGCCGAGGAGGAGGTCAAGGCGTCCTTCCGTGGCGCTGCCGAGGCCCTCCTGCGCGTCACGCCCGAGAAGCTGGACGACCATGTCGTCGAGCGGGGCTATCAGGAGGGCGTGTCGGAACTCCATGTCATCGAGAGGGCGCTCACCGCACGGATGTCGCAACAGATCCGGACCATGTTCGGGCATGATCCGCAGGTGCGTCTCAGCATCGATCGCTTGCGCAACCTCCGGGCCGTCCCCCTGAGGCACATCTCGGATGCTCCCGATCCGGACCTGACCGCGTTCAGGAAGGCGGAGATCTGGGAGGGCGAGGAACTTATCAACGCCGCGTTCGCCCCGATCGCATGCGGGGACGTCTTCGAGATCGACACCTCGGAGGCTTCGACCAAGACAGTTTCGAAGCGCCGCTTCATCCTCATCGGCCAGCCTTGCGATCTCATGCTGCGGCCGGGCAAGTCCCGGATGCCCCAGACCGGGATCCTAATCCCCCTCAAGGTCAAGCCGTCGCGGGACGCTCCCGCGGCCCGCGACGGAGAGGCCGACGAGGGGGCCGTCAAGAGCTACCCGCTCCCGTTCACGCTCGACGATGAGGCGCTCGTCTGCGACCTTCGCGAAGCAGCTCCCGTCCAGCTCTCGATCCTCGACCTCGCTTCGTTCCGGGCCGACGGGTTCGTCCGGTTCGAACGCGGGCAGAAGGCGGTCACCGGGCTGCTGCCTGGGCAGGGTGAAGTCTTTGCCGCTTGGGCGTCGAAAGCGAATCGCATCATGCCCCCTGAAGGCGAGCCGGCGACCACGTTCGACGAGGCCGCACGCCGGAACACGCAGCTCACCTTCGCTGCATCGGCCGTGTTCAAGCACGTCGCGCACGGTACCTACGAACCCGGCACCACGACCAAGGCGAACCGGGTCACCACGACCACCTTGGACCGGCTGACATGGCGCCTGCGCCGTTGCGGGCGCGTGCGCATGCCATATGCGGGAGCCATCCTCGACCGCTACGTCGGCTCCATCTCCCGCCATGCCTTCGATCTCGACTACATGCTCGACAAGCGGGCGGCGCCGACGGTCGTTCCGCACGCACCGCTTGCTGCAGCGGCCGAGGCAGGGGGAGGCGCCTGAACCAAGCTTGGCCGCCAAAACGCCGGTCGGCCGGGGGCAGCACCGCGCATCATCTGGAGCCGTCCTGGTAGTTCTGAAGCAGCAAGGTCATGTTCATTCCGAGGAATACATGATCAGTTCCCCAGTGGGTTGAATTGCCCGGCGATGGCGCCCTCCCCGGGACTTCCACCCCGACCACGTGACCTATGCGGACATGGTATCGTTGCCGCCCTCGATCCACCGGGGACGACGTCGTCCCCGGTAGCTAGCCGTGCGGGTTCCGCATGACGCTGGTTTAGCCTGGCATCCAGCAACGCGCCCTGTACGTTGTAGCAACAAGCCTCAACCGCGGCGGCTGCTTGGTCGCCGAGCGGCATGGCGCCGCGATTGCCTTCTCGCCTGAGTGGCAGATTTCGTCGGACCACGCTCGACGTGCGGCTTTGAGGTCGAACAATGCGCCGTACCGTGGCCGAAATCGCTTGACCATTGCTCAACGGCATCGCAATCCTAGCGTGTCTGCGACGCAGGCATGCGGAACCCTCAACTCCTCCACCGTCACGGTGGGCGGGGGCGGCAACGCCGGACGATGGACCAAACGGTCCCTGCCCGGCACGCCTCGACAAGGTCCCAAGTGGCTGTCGCCGCCTTCGACGACGCCGGGTACGCCCGGCAAGTGGAAGGGGGGAGCGCTGGGACCCGCGTGGTCCTTGGCACCTCGGATCGACCCCGTAGTCGCGTCCGAGGCTCCGAAGAGCTTCGAGCCTTCGGTCGCACAGCCAAGGAATACGCCAGTGACGAAGTCCAACGACATCCACATCCTGCCCCGGCCCGTCGAGGCGCTGCCGGAGTATGCTTCCGCGCCAGCCCGCAACAACCTCGCGGTCAAGCTGACTGAGGCGTTCGGGCACTCCGAGCGTAGCGCGCGCGCCATCGCCAACGCGGTGGTCGATCCCTCCGCCGTCCGCAAGGGCATCGGCGATCCGGCTGCGCCGAACGCGGAGCGCATCGCCGTCCCTGGCGGCACCCTGTTCGGGATCCGGACTGCCGTCTGGGCCCGCCGCGTGATGCCGGATCCCCGCAACCCCCGCACGCTGCCGTCCCGGCGCCATCCCTTCGCGGTCGATCCAGGCACCGGAGCCGAGGACTCGAAGTTCCGGCCGGTTCCGGAGCCCAAGTCCCCGGTGGATGCTTCGCTGAATGCGGCCGAACTGGCGGTCGACATCGAGAGCAACCACCACCTGAACTGGGCATGCCAGCAGGCCGCAAGCTACGTGAGGTCGACGAACGACTGGTCCGAGTCGATCACGTACCAGGGCGTGATGGAGGCGGTCTGGATCGTTCCCACGACCTACCGCCACGAGGACGGGTCCGAGGTGACGGCGCTTACGACGGCGGAGGGGTCGTCCCGCATGACTGCGGTCCACACCCTGCTCGGCCAGCGCTCGGCCGACGTGCCCTACGACGAGCCTGGGCCGAAGTTCCGCGGCCGCATCAAGCGCCTCAACGAGGCCCTTGCCTCAGGTCCGACGCAGGAAGACCTTGTCGCGCTTCGCTGCGAGCGGGTACCGGCGCTGGTGATCGTCGGATTCGAGCCGTTCGCCAAGAGCAAGACGGCTTTCCCGACGGCGATCAGGTCTCTCGTCGCGCTTCGGCACGTCGATCCGCCGACCGCGTGGGGCGACGGACCGGAGAACGAGGCCTTGGCGGACGAGGTGCTCGACGAGCTCGCCCGGCGCTCGCTCATCTCGGCAACGCAGGCGGCGTACTACGCCGGCTCCTGCACGAAGAAGGAGGCGCGGGACGCGCACCTGTCGGACGACCCGGCCGAGCGTGCCGCCGCGATCGTCGGCCTGTTCTCCAACCCGGACGGCCGCTTCCGCGACGCGATCCGGGGCGCCGTGACCAGCCAATCCTCGCGCAAGCGGGTGAATCAGCGCCTGTCGAACGAGCTAGCGACGGCCCTCATCCTCCGGGCCTACAACGGCGACGCGACGAAGGTCGACCAAGCCCGGCGCTACCTCCGGCACGCCTTCGGCAAGGCCGTGCACGGCGGTGAGTGGGCGGTAACCGGACGTAGCACCGACCAGCTGGTCGCCGACGCGATGGCGGAGGTGCGGGCCTCCATCGCGGCCGGCACGCCCGACGAGCCCGGGCCTTCCTCGCTCGAATTGGCGGTTCGCGCCGCCTATCCGCTGGTGGTCGACGGGCGCCTCAACGCGGACCGCGGCACCTCCGGCAACGACCAGCCCGACCGGCGGACGCCGGGGGAGGTCCTCGACGCCATGCGGCAGTTGCCGCAGGGCATCCACCAACTGGGCCAGGCGCTCCGGGACTTCGCCGCCGGCGTCTCGATCCGGGCGGTGGACGATGACGGTCGCACGCGCCCCCTTGAGGACGGGACCGGCGAGGAGATCGCGGTGAACGACGTCTTTCTGCGCGGCGAATTCCCGCCCCCCGGGAAGTCCAAGGCCCGCCGCCCCGGGGACACGCCGACCGATCGCTACGACAACGCTGTCGGGACGCTGGCCGATGCCATGGAGGCCCTGAAGACGGCCTTCGACGACCTCGGCGCGGTGCTCGGGGACGACGGGCGGCCGCTGGTTGACGTCAAGGGCGTCGACCAGCGCGCCTGCGCGGCTTGGCGGGAGATCCTCTCCACCGTGCAGGACGAGCTGGTCCTCTGGTCTCGCACGCACAAGCGCGCCCACGCGGTTGCCAAGGGGCAGCACCGGGATCCGGCACCGTCGCACGACGAGGTCGAGGACGCCGATCCGACCGCCGAATGGGATCGGGCCGCGGACGATGATACGACGATCCGCGTCCGTTGAATGCGAGGGGGCGGGTCGCTTCGGCGGCCCGCTCACCCTCCCGGCGAACTTTCAATGGCATCGCCGTGGCTGCGGAGAGGCGCCGCCTGGACGGAGGGAAGGGATCGCTCCGTCCTCGATCTCGCTTGGAATGCGACGACACATGGAGGGCGATCCCGATGCGGAGGATCTTCTTCGACGAGAGCGGGAAGACCGGTACGCACCTATTCGACGAGGCGCAGCCGTGGTTCACCCTGGCGAGCACTGACGTCGACGAGGCGAAGGCCGCCGAGATCGTGGCGCGCTGTTTCCCCGGGCGACAAGGCACCGAACTGAAATCCGGGCCGATCCTGAAAGGCGTCCGCGGGCGCCGGCAATTCCTGGATCTCGCCCGGGAGGTTGGCGCGCGGCCGGAGCGGTTCTGCGCTGCCAGGATCGACAAGCGGTTTGCCGTCGCCTGGAAGATGGTCGACAGCCTCGCGCCCCTTCTGCGGGCGCGAGGCTACGACTTCCACGCCGGTTGCGGCCATCACCCCATCTCTCCCGATAGCCGCAATTCGCGAACTCGGCATCCTTAGTCTTCACGAGGTTGCTCGATCCGTCGGTGGCCGAAGGACTGATGGCCGCCCACAACGCGTTCGCGCGGGAACCCGATGAGCCGAAGCTGGCCGCGTTGCATGCCGAACTCGCCCCTATCTGCTGCACAGAGGGGCCAGGGGTCGCTCTCGCGCCTGATAGACCGATGCCTTGCGAGCTTCGGCTGAGGCCGGATCACCGGCATCCATTTCGGCCGCCGGACCTTGATTTGCCCTCTCGCCGGCGAATGGGTTCGCCTAAAGCGGCGGGTGTGAGCCGGTGGGAGCGGCCATGAATCGATTCAGGTGCCACGGCTAGGAGGGGGTGTCCGTCGGCGCTCGGACCCGGGCGATCGGCGCTGCGGTCGGAGGCACTAAGTCGCCTTCGGCCCGAGGCGATGTTTCGGGCGCGGCATAAAGGATCATCCAGATCAATACCCTCTCCTGGGCCGCATTGATCCTGCAAGCGCTGAGGCTTCGTGCGATCAGCCGTCGAACGCGAAACCGATCGGGTTCGCGGGTCGCGGTGCAAGCGTCCCCGCCAGTTCCTTCGCTTGCCAAAGATAGCGGGGCATGTCCGCTTCCTCGAATAGGCGCGACGCGGTGTTGACACGGGATTTGGCGTCTTCGGTATCAAATGGATCCGGGAAACCTAGTGAGCGTGCCACGCGGACCAGCGCCAACCCCGTAATCGAGCCCTCGACCGGATCGCCTAGCTCATCGAAGCCCCTGGCGCTGTCCGCGAGCGCCGTCAGCGCCTCGCCAAGGGCGCCAACTTTCTCCATCGCCAGCCCCAACTGCCGCAGGCCCCAGGCGCGCGCGCCGCGATCGCCGATGTCGGTGGCCCCCTGCAGGGCCTCCTCAATCAGCGGCAGCGCGGCGTCTGGCCGACCGAGTTGTGTCAACGATGCGCCCTGGAGGAACGAGGCGTTGATGATGCTCGACCTTCTCCGAGCCGCCTCGAACATGGATCGCGCTTCGGTGAACATATCGAGGGCCCGCGAGAAGTCGCCACGCTCGAACTCGATCTTGCCCGTCGCCTGTAGGCAGTTTCCGATCCCGAGTTCCTCGTCGACGGCTTCGTATACCGCTAACGCGCTTTTGATATCCGAGAGGGCTTCATCTAGCCGTCCGCGAAGTATCTTGAGGTTGGCATAAGCTACCCGCGTGCTGGCTTCACCCATCCGGGCGTTCGTCGGAGCGAAAAACGCGAGCGCGCGTTCAAATCCGCCCGCGGCCTCGCCGAGGCGCCCCCTGTAGAGCTCGATGTCGGCCATGCCTTTTACGCAATGTGCCTTCCTGACCGACCCGCCGACGCGGTCGAACGCCACTGCGGCGGCCTCGTAAGACCCCGCAGCGGCGTCGTACATGTCCAGCCTCACGAGGGCGCCGGCGCGGCGCCACAAGGCCTCGCCGCAACCGCGCTCATCCCCGATCCCCTTGAAAATCGAGAACGCCGAGTCGAACGCGGCCAAGGCTGTCTCGACATGGCCGGCCTTGAGGTCGACCGCGCCCACCCGGATCGTTGCCTCTCCCTGGAACAGCGGATCGATTTCGTGGGCGAGGGCCGAGCGCAACGTATCGGCGTCGGCCGCGGCCGCTCCGCCGGGCAGATAGGTGCGGCAAAGCGCGAGGTATCGCATCCCCGCCGCGGCCGCGACGCCACGGTCCACCTGCTCTTGCAATCGACCCGTGAGGTCGGCCACGGCTCCCGTCTCGAAGTAAGGGTCCGATCCCCAGGTCACCGCGGCGCGCAGCAACTCCGCGCATCCGTGAGGCGGGTCTGCGGCGACGCCGTGATAGAGTTGTTCGAGCCGCGCCCCGAAGCCCGGCTCGCGACGGCCGAAAGCCCCCGCGTATGCGTCGCTGAGCCGTGCGAACACGTCAGGCGCGTCGCGTGCGAGGGCGTTCAACAGCATCGTTCGCGCCACCTTCTCGGCTGCGAGAACGTCGCCGCGGTGCCTGCGCACGAGGCGAAGGTTCGTCACCTCGGCGAGGACTTCGTCCGGCGTGCGGCCGCCGAGTTCGTTTCGAAGTTCGACGAACACGTCGCGGTCGAGCCAATGCGGCACCGAGACGAAGATCATGGCGGCGAGCTGTCCGGCGCTGTAAGCGCCGCCCCCGCGCAGCCAACGCCGGCCCGGGCTGACGGATACGAGTTCAGTGAGTTCGTCGAGTAGAGCCGCCATGTCCGTCACCCCTCCTTGCGCGGCAGCGACATCATCCAACGCATAATATCGTTCGGTGCCCCCTCGAAGTAATCGATCATGGCCTTAAGATAAGAACCCGTGTGCTCGGCCGGCGCGAACCTGCCCTCCGCGTCGAGGACCCGTTCCCACTCCTCCACCTCCGTGACCCCGCCGAGGGTCGAGGTGTGGGTCGTCCCGATCCGACGCTTCGCGTTGGGCTGCAGGGCCGTCCTTCCGGAAACGATGACCCGGACATGATCCACCCGCGCCAAGCCGGGGACAAGGACCGCCACGAGCCAGCGGTGGATAGCTTCGTCCAGATCGTGATACCCGTCGAGGGCCACGACCACGGTGTGCCCGGCGGGCACGGACATCTGCCGCAGGTCGTCGAGCAGGGCGTTGGTGAGGTCCCTCGTGACGAGTTCCTTGTCGCGCGGGGTCTCGGCGGTCGATGCGGTCACAAAGTTGCCGTCGCCCTCGATGTGCACGTCTCGAACGATCGCCACGGCGTTGCGCGATCGCCTTCCTTCCGCCTCGCGGTGCTCGACCTGCAAGAACCTCGGGAAGCGATCGCGGCCGACTTGGTCCGTTATCTCGCACAGGATGAGCTGAGGGGACTGGCCGCCCTGCGGCCGATCGAGTTCGACCAGGGCGACGCGGTGGGCGGCGGGTAGGACGCCGCACAGCCATTCGAGGATGTAGCTCTTGCCCATGCCCGGGCTGCCATCGAGGAAGAAGGCGCGGTTCGCACACGAGGCGCGCGCGAACGCATCGAGGGCCGCACGATCCGCGTGGTAGTCGGCGACGTTCAGACCCACGGTGGTCGGCTCAGGTCTCAGCTTTGATCTCGTTCCGCTTACCTTTGACGTCAGTTCGCTCGACAGTGGCCTCGGTCCCCTTGGCACCCAGCTTGTTTTCTTCTCCCTTGATCCGGACTTTGCTGACCGTGGCGCCGCGTCGCCCCGCGGCGTTGCCCGAGATCAAACCGGCGATGTTGAAGCTGCCGGTAACCAGCTTGGCCCCGAGGGACAGCACGAGAAAGGCGAAGACGACCGCCCCCACGCCGACCGCCCACATATGTTCGCTTATCTGATCCAAGATCGCCTCTCCGACAAAATGGTCAAGGCTCACCATAACACGGCCGACCGTGGGTCAGAACTACTCCGGCTCCTCGTCCTTCAGGCCGCCCCTGCGGGACAAGCGATACGATCCGGCCATACCGTGGAGTGCACGGCCAACGACGATCGTTCCGTTTTTCATCCTGAGGACAAGGGTATCACCCCCACCGTACATCCGCACGGTCCGCCCGCGCTTTAGGCGGGCGACGTCCTCGTCCGAGAGGTCGAGCGCGAAGCGCGTCGCGCGGGCGCCATGCTTACTGCCCGTCCAGACGATCGAGCGCCGGTTATGAGACGATCTGCGCAAACCGAGCTTATCCCCGCCAAGCCATAGGCCGAACGGTCGATGACGGCTGTGACCTCGGAGCGCAATCCCCTCCACAGGCGCCAAGCGGATTCCGGCCCGAAGGCTGTCACGGACCGCGGCAAGGGCGGCTCGGCGCAGGAGCGAGATGAGGGAGGCTATGAGGCACAGGCAACGCCGGCTAGCCGCCTCCGCCATGCGCTCGCCCGCGCAGTCTCAGTCGAGGCGAGCCGGTCCACGCTGTCGCCTATGGTCTCGGCCAGCGCGTCAACAGCCGCACTGTCGTCGAGGGAGGAAAACGCCTGTCCCGACCCTCGATCTCGATCGGGACCGGCTCGGTCCGGCCCCGGCACGGGCTGATCCCCCTGGATCCGGTGAAACCTGCGGGAGCCATTCTCGGCCGGCGAGCGGACCCTCGGCAGCCTGCCGCAGGCCATCCCGGCGAGCCCACCACGCCGGCGTCAGGCAAGGTACGTGCGGCTCGACCTGTCGGCGGTCGCAGCGCCCCCCGCCGCGCCCGGGACAAGGATAGGGATGGCGGCTCTGGATCTCTTTAAAGGAACGTCATTCCCGTTTTTCGGCGCGCTGTGACGGCGGTAGGTAAGGTCGGGGGCGGCGGCGCGGCGCGGCGCTAGGCGAGCATGCGCGCCGCCGCCCTGCTCGTCGACGTCACTGGCCGGTGGACCGTCGAAGCCCGTTCCCAAGCGTCGGCCCGCGACGGTGCCGGCGAAAGCGGCATGGTCCGGCGTGGCCCCGTCCGTCCGGGTCCGGGGATGCTTCCGGGGAACCTTCGGCATGGAGATCCAGCCGCCGTGCGTCCCCCGAGCGGGGCAGGACGGGCCATCCGGACAGGGTGCGACGGTTCCGAAAGGCACGGCACCGGCGTCGCTCACGATGCGCGCGGTCGTCTCGGACGCGGGCTGCGGGCGGGCCGGGGCTACGGGGGCTTGGACCAGCACAAACTCTGGTTGATAGGCCTGAGGACAACTCGCCTGCACGCGTGAGGCGGCGTAGCGGAGACCGCAGGTTGCGCTATCCTCGGGATGGCGGATGGCGAAACCTCCCGGGAGCGCTGGGGCGCCCCCCGGAAGTGCAACGGAACGAGCGGGATAGCTCGCGGTCCGGCCTCCGGGAGTGGACGCATGTGGGCCGACACCGATACCGACGTCGACTACCTGAACTATACGGAAGTCGCCGAACTCGTCGCCGAGATGGTCGGCAGCGAGCGCATGCTGCCCCTGTCGCTCGGGGTGTTCGGCACTTGGGGTACCGGGAAGTCGTCGATCCTCCGGCTGGTCCAAGCCGACCTCGCCGTCGACGCCGGCCGCTACGTCTTCGTCGAGTTCGATGCGTGGCTCTATCAGGATTTTGACGATGCCCGAGCCGCCTTGATGGCGGTGATCGCCAAGGTCCTCCTCGACGCCGCTCCGGAAGGGCTGAGGAACAAGGCCGAGAGCCTTTACGGCCGCGTGAACAAGCTGAGGCTCCTGGGGCTTGCCGCCGAGGGCGGTGCGGCCTTCATGGGCCTGCCGACCTTCGGCTTGCTGAGGAAGGGCATCGAGGGAATCGGCGACTATGTCGCCGGGGATGCCGACGACGCGGACGCCAAGGCCGTGAAGGACGCGGCGGGCGAGGTCAAGGAGAGGACGAAGGGGCTCCTGGCGCCCAAGGAGAAGCGCAGCCCTCCGGAGGAGATCACCGCGTTCCGAGCCGAGTTCAAGGAGGTTCTGAAAGCTCTCGACAGGACCCTCGTCGTCGTCATCGACAACATCGACCGCTGCACGCCCCCGAACGCGATCCACACGCTGGAGGCCATCCGGCTTTTCCTGTTCCTGCCGCGCACGGCGTTCGTCATCGCGGCGGACGAGGATATGGTCCGGCACGCGGTCTCGACCCACTTCCGCAATCCCTCCGAGCGCCTGATCCAGGATTACCTCGACAAGCTCATCCAGGTGCCCGTCCGCGTCCCGAGGCTCGGCGTGCAGGAGGTGCGAGCCTACATGCTGCTGCTCTTCGCGGAGGCGGCCGAGGTGGGGGCGGAGCGGCTCGAAGTCCTGCGGACCTTCCTGGTCGAACAGCTCCGGCAAGCATGGAGGCCGGACGCGGGCTTCGGCGTCGACGACGTCCTCAGGGTCCTGCAGCCGGCCGATCCGGCCGCCCTGCGCGTGACGCTGGACCTCGCGGACCGCATGGCTCCCTTGCTGGCGTACTCCGCCAACGTCAAAGGCAACCCGCGCATCATCAAGCGCATGCTGAACGTCGTGCGCATGCGCGCCTCGGTGGCACGCAAGCGCGGGATGCCGATCGACGAGGCGATCATCGCCAAGTTCGTCCTCTTCGAGCGCTGCACCGCAGCCGCCGCGGTGGACGCCCTCCACGATGCCATTAACGCATCGGCCGGCAAGCCCGAGTTCTTCGCGCTCCTGGAGGACGCGAACGCCCTTGCCGCGGACACCGAGGGCGCATGCCCGGAGCCGATGCGGCCGTACATGACATTCATCCGCGACTGGGGCGCCCTCGACCCGCCGCTGGCGGACATCGATCTGCGGCCCGCCGTGTATCTGGCGCGTGAGACGGTCCCCCTCCGCAGCATCGCCGCGGCCTTGTCTGCCTCGGCTCTCCGGGCGCTCGACGTGCTCCGCGACGTGAGGACGGCCAGTTCCCCGTCCGCGCGGGACGCGCTCGCCGCCGTCGACGCGATCGAACACGTACCGATGATGGACGCTCTCGTGCGCGACATGCGCCGGAATCCCGACTGGATGCGCAGTCGGCGGGACTTCCTCGGTGCGACGCTCCTCGCCGATATAGCGCCCGAAGCCGCGGTCGTCCTGGTCCGCTTCGTACGCTCCCTCGAACTGCCGAGACGGCTGCCATGGATGTCGGCGTTGCTCGCCGGCAAGGCGTGGGCCGAAGGCTAGGAGGATCGCCGTGGGGACTTCCTCATCCAGCAGGGGGCCGAGCGGACGCTCGCCCCTCGTTCCGTCGTGGGCCGATGCCGACCCCGGGGCGCCTTTGCCGGCACCCGACGCGCTGCGTTTCCGGACCTTCCGAACCGAGTTCGGTCGCTATTCCGGCGGCGAGGGCGGCTCGCTGCGAAGCGCCCTCGGACACTATGCCCGAACCGCCACCGCCGGGCAGGCCGTCGGCCCGCGCCGGTTCGGTTCGGCCTATCAGGCCGGCGGCGGGCTGTTCGGCCTCCTCGGCGACTTGGCCGGAGGCGGGGACGGGGCCGCCTTCGTCGGGATCGACATGTCCGGCCTCGCCGGTCGTACCCTCGGCTACGCCGCGCAGGAGATCGCCCGCGCCCTCGCGCCGGAAAACGGGGATGCGGACCGGATCCGCATCGCGATCCAGGAGGCGATCGCCGAGGTGCTGCCCGATGTCGAGATCTTCGATCCGGCGGCCCTGACGCCCGACGACATCATCGCGATCCTGATCGAGTTCCTGACGCGCATCCTGTTCCAGCAGGTTGTCGAGGATGCCGGCTCCGCTTGGAACAGGGCGCCGTCCGATGCCCGCACGGCGCAGGCGGAAGGCGAGCTGTTCGACCTGATACGGATCGCCATGGACCGGCACCTCGGGCCCCGGCTCGCCGCTGCCGGCGGCCGCCTCCCGCGCGCCGACGTCGAGCGGCTTCAGCGCAGCGCCATGGACGACGTCTGGCGGGATTGGGAGAAATTCGCATGACACGGGTGGTCTGTCACGCCGATCCCGCCGACGTGCCCCTCCGCCGCGACGCGGGCGACGTCCACGTGGTGCTCTACGGCCGGGGCCGCATGCCCGACGGCATTGCGCGGCTCGGGGCCGGGGTGATGGACGCCGTCAGCCGCATCGGCTTCGCCCTGCGCGAGGACGCTTTCGACTTCCTGACCATCGCCCTGGCAGTGACGGCAGCCGACACCTTCGTCCTGCGCGAGCTGGCGGAGGACCGTTGGAGCCGCAGGCTGGAACTCTCGGTTCCCCTGATCGATCCCCGGCCCTGGGTCGCGGTGCGGGCGCGGTTGGAAGAGGCCTTACGCTTCCTGAGCGGCGATTCATGGAGCCTGTCGTTCCCCCGTGGCGGGCCGCGGCGTCCCTCCCAGGCAGTGATCGATGGCAGGCGGCGCCTCATCGACCTGTCCCGATCCGAAAGCGCCTGCCTGTTCTCGGGCGGCCTGGACAGCTATGTCGGCGCCCTCGACCTCATCGCCCAGGGAGAACGCCCCCTCCTCGTCAGCCATGCCTACCGGGGGGATCGGGGATATCAGGACCGTACGGCCCACGCGCTACCGGTGGCCTGCCCCCGGTTCTCCGCCAACGCGCACCCGACCTGGTCCGGGTCGACCGACGTTTCCATGCGGACACGGAGCTACAACTTTCTCGCCTACGGCGCCGCAGCGGCGACAGCCATATCCCAGGCGCGGGCGGGGCGCCGGGTCACACTGTGGGTTCCCGAGAACGGCTTGATCGCCCTGAACGCGCCGCTGACCCCGCGCCGGATCGGCTCGCACAGCACGCGCACGACCCATCCGTATTTCCTGCGATCAATGCAGGATGTCCTCGATGCGGTCGGCCTCCCCGTGGCCATCGTGAACCCGCTGCGCCACCAGACGAAAGGCGAGATGGTACTGCGGCACGCGGGGGACCCGGCTTTCGTTGCCCAAGCGGTCCGCACCGTCTCCTGCGGAAAATGGAAGCGCGACGGCACACAGTGCGGCCGCTGCGTCCCGTGCCTGATCCGGCGCGCGTCCTTCCACGCCGCCGGCATCGCGGACACGACCGAGTATCGCAGCCAAGCGCTCGCCCCCGTCCTCGGGGACATCGATCTGCGCGACGATCTCGCGTCGGTGCGCTCGGCTGTCAGGAGAGCGCCGCGAACGGCGATGGAGCCGTGGGTGCTCCAGGCCGGCCCGCTTCCCGAGGAGCCGCTGGAGCGGGACGGGTGTATCGAGGTTTTCGAGCGTGGTATCGATGAGCTGCGGAGCTTCCTCCAAGCCAATGGACTGCCGTGATCGATTTCCACTGCCACCTCGATCTCTATCCAGATCCGACGGCGGCCGTAAGGCAGGCGGACGCGGCGCGCGTCTACGTCCTGTCGGTGACCACCACGCCGAAGGCTTGGCACGGCACCTCCGCACTCGCCAAAGGGCGCAGCCGGATCCGCACCGCCCTGGGCTTACACCCGCAGCTCGCGCACGAGCGCCATCGCGAGCTCGCGTTGTTCGAAGGCTTGCTGCCGGAGACACGTTACGTCGGAGAGGTCGGATTGGACGGGACCCCCGAGTTCCGGGATCATGCGGCCGTTCAGCATCGCGTCTTTGAAACCGTGCTGAGGATGTCGGCTCTCCATGGTGGCCGTGTCCTTTCGATCCACAGTCGCCGGGCCTGTGACGAGGTCCTGGATTGTCTGCGACGGCAACCGGATGCCGGCACCCCGATCCTGCACTGGTTCTCGGGCAGCAAGGCGCAGCTGATTCGGGCCGCCGACCAAGGCTGCTGGTTCTCGGTCGGGCCGCCCATGACGCGGTCGGCCACCGGGCGCGCCCTTCTCCGGCACCTGCCCCGGGATCGTGTGCTCACGGAAACGGACGGCCCGTTCGCGCAGGAGAACGGGCGTCCGTTGAGACCGGAGGACACCGGAGCGATGGCCGCCTCACTCGCGAATGCCTGGGGCATCGGCGAGGCGACGGTCACCGATCAGCTTCTCGCGAATCTGCGACGGCTCTCCGGTTCCGACGCCGTCCTCGACAGAGGCCCCTCCCACGCCGCCTGACGCCGTGGAGGTCGGGGCCACGGCACGCGGGCGGAGACAGGTGGTGAGGTCGACTTTGGATCGGCTGGCGCTGCCCGCTCGCGACCCAGACGAGCGATCAAAAACCCAGCCGCCTGGCGTGGATGGTGCCCGGATCAGGCACCATCTTCGAGGCTAGGGAGTGCCGTCGCTCGGGGCTCTCCCTCATGCACGCAGGGTGAGGAAGGCAGCACCGATCCTCTTGCGGCCGGCGTGATCCTGCGCCCGGATCCGCTCCCGCTTCCTCCGCTCGGTCTGGGCCGGATGCTCGCGCGGGGGCAGGCCGCGCGGCACCGCGACCTCGATCGAGGCGGGGACCGTGATGGCGAAGCAGTGCGCCGCCTTAACCCCGCGCGACCACGCCAGGCCGTCGGCGGCCGCGTCCTGCCCCTCCAGGGTCCACTGGCCGTAGATCTTCACCGCCGCCTGGACCGACATGCCGAGCAGGTCGGCCGCAGCTCGCACATCGACCCGGGCGATCCGCAGCCACGTCGCCGCCGTGCGCCGCAGGGTATGGTCGATGTGCCAGTCGCCAGCGAAGCGGTGCCGGTAGCCCTCCCACCCTGTGTCGCGGCGGAACCGGGCGGCCGCGCCGATCCCGTGGATCATCGAGCGCTCCAGGATCGTCGGCATGTCGACGGCCTGGCCGTTCCAGGTGACCACGGGGTAGTACCCGGCGTCGAAGAGACACCAGAAGGCCTTCGGCCGTCCCTCGTTCCATCCGGGCTCGCCGCCGCTCCGGCGATCCGTGAGGGCGTAGGCTTCCGAGCCGTCCGCGCCGCGGCGTATGTCGGCCGCCGGGGAGGAAAACGCGACGATGCTGTGCCACGTCGCCTCCGGGACGCGGCCCTCCGGCCACCCGGCGGGGACCGGCGCCGCGTCCGGCACGGTCTCGATGTCCGACACGTGCAGCGCGTCGTGCGCCCCGTCGGGCAGGGCTCATGGACCGCCCGTCCGGTGCCCCCACGCGCGGACGGGCGCGCGGCGGCGTGCGGGATCGGCCGTGAACGCCGGCGCGGCCGACATGGACGCGAAACCGGATTGCATCGGCCAAGCCCCATCGGTGAAGGGCGCCGCGCGCGCGCCGCCCGGTCGGGCATGGGAAGGTCAAGCGTCCGGATCGGCCCGGTCCCCGGGCCAGGCGCGGTCCGCCCTCAGGTGGGCCGCCAGCCCGTCGAGGTGTCCGTCGAGGTCGCCGACCTCGTCGAACGCCGGGTCGAGGGCGTCGTCGAAGGGGACGGAGAACGGAGACCACTCGGCGGCCGTCCGCATAAGCCTCCGCGGCCTCCGCCCGGCGAGCGGGTGGGACGGCTCGACCTTGCGCCGCGCCGCGGGCGCGCCCGGACGGCGGCGATCGGTCGGGGGGCGAGCCGCTTGGGAACGGGGGCCCCGGCGGGCGGCGATATCGAAAACACCCATGGTCATTCTCCTTGTTCGTCGTAGGGATTGCGTGCCGCATCCGGATCCCGCCGCCGCGAAACGCGGCCTCGCGGCGCGGCCCCCGGTCCGGGCGTAGCCTCGGGGGCGCCCGGCCGTCCGGACACCCGCGGCCCGGCCGGCTCAGGCACGGTGCAAGCGCGCTCNCTGGCGGCGCGCGCTCCTTCGGGGCGCCGCCGATCGGCCTGCCGGGCCTCTCCGGCCCGACCGTGCCGAACCTCGCGCCGGGCAGCCCGGCCTTCGCCGATGTGACGGCGATCCCGCCGGTCCACCCGGCGAGCCCGCGCCCCGCCCTGCCGGACTTCTCCTTCGCCGGTGCCCCGGCGCTGGCGGCCGCCCTCCCCGGCGGTCCGGAGTTGCTCCGGCAGATCGCCGCGGACCATCCCCGCGCCCACGCCTTCGCCCAAGCGCTCGTCCCGCACCGTGTGCCGGCCGACCCGTCGAAGGCCGGCGGTGACGCGGCGCAGGAGCGCTTCGCGGAGACCGGCCCTCTGTCCCGGGCCCCCGAGGCGCCGGCCGCCGACTACTACTTCCTGAACCTCGGACCGGGCCCGGCCCGCAGGGCGCCGGCGAGCCCACGGGTGGAGCCGGCCCGCGATCCCGGCCCGGCGCCGCGCCTGGCCGCGCAGGGCTCGAGCCCGGTGGCGGCGCCCTTCGACGTGGAGCATGTCCGCCGGGATTTCCCGGCCCTGCACCAGAGCGTCAACGGCCACCCGCTGGTCTGGCTCGACAACGCCGCGACGACCCACAAGCCGCAGGCCGTGATCGACGCGACCGCGGACTTCTACGCCCGGCACAACTCGAACATCCACCGGGCCGCCCACACCCTGGCGGCGCGCGCCACGGACCTGTTCGAGGGCGGCCGCGAGGCGGTGCGCCGCTTCCTCAACGCGCCCACGAAGGACGACATCGTCTTCCTGCGCGGCACCACGGAGGCGATCAACCTCGTGGCGAACTCCTACGGCCGGGCCCAGATCGGCCCGGGCGACGAGATCATCGTCTCGACCATCGAGCACCACGCCAACATCGTGCCCTGGCAGCTGCTGGCGCAGCAGACCGGGGCGACCATCCGGGTGATCCCGGTGAACGACCGCGGCGAGATTATCTTCGAGCAGTACGCGGCGCTCCTGTCGGGCCGCACCAAGATCGTCTCGGTGACGCAGGTGGCCAACGCGCTCGGCACCGTGAACCCGGTGCGGGAGATCATCCAGCTCGCCCACGCCTACGGGGTGCCGGTGCTGGTCGACGCGGCGCAATCCGCGCCGCACATGCCGCTGGACGTGCAGGCCCTGGACGCGGACTTCCTGGTCTTCTCCGGCCACAAGGTGTTCGGGCCGACGGGGATCGGCGCGCTCTACGGCAAGACGCACCTGCTGGAGGCGATGCCGCCCTGGCAGGGCGGCGGCCACATGATCGAGGACGTCACCTTCGCGCGGACCGTCTACAAGGGTGCCCCCGAGAAGTTCGAGGCCGGCACGCCCGACATCGCCGGGGCGGTCGGCCTCGGGGCGGCGCTCGACTACCTCGCGGGCATCGGCATGCCGGCGATCGCCGCCTACGAGCACGACCTCCTGGACTACGCGCAGGACGGGCTGGCCGACGTGAAGGGCCTGCGCCTGATCGGCACGGCCTGGGAGAAGGCGAGCGTGCTGTCCTTCGTGATCGCGGGGCAGACGAACGCGGCGGTGGCCCACCACCTCGACGCGCACGGCATCGCGGTGCGCTCGGGCCACCACTGCGCCCTGCCGGCCCTGCGCCGGTTCGGCGTCGACCAGTCGGTGCGGGCCTCGCTCGCCTTCTACAACACCCGCGCGGAGGTCGATGCCTTCCTGAGGGCGCTGCACACCCTGCCGCGACAGTGACCGGCGGGGCGCCGGCCGGTGGGCGCCGGGGCGTCGTGTCCGCGCCGAACCCGTCCCTGCGGGCGTGACGACCCACGCGTCCAGGATCGCGCGGGTCCCCTCTCCCGAGCGGGAGAGGGGCCGGTCGCGCCCTGTAGCCGACGTCCAGCGCGGCGGGCGGAACCCCTACGCCTTCGGCCGGAGGTGGCGCGTCCGCACCGTGCCGTCGATGGCCCGCAGCGCGCGGAGCACCGCGTCCGCCTCGCCCGGCGGCACCGACGCGTCCACCACGACGTAGCCGAACTCGCCGTCCGTCTGCAGGTACTGCGCGTCGATGTTGAGCGACCGGCCCGAGAAGATCGCGTTGATCTGCCCGAGCACGCCGGGCACGTTCCGGTGCACGTGGAGGAAGCGCGCGCCGGACAGGCGCGGCGGCAGCTGGACCTGCGGGAAGTTCACGGCGCCCAGCGTCGAGCCGGTCTGGACGTAGTCGACCAGCTTGCGGGCCACCTCCGCGCCGATGCGGTCCTGGGCCTCCTCGGTCGAGCCGCCGACATGGGGGGTGAGGATGACGTTCGGGATGCCCTGGAGCGGCGAGACGAAGCGCTCGGCGTTGGATGTCGGCTCCACCGGGAAGACGTCGATCGCGGCCCCGGCGAGGTGCCCGTCGCGCAGCGCCGCCGCCAGGGCGTCCAGGTCCACGACCGTGCCGCGGCTGTTGTTGATCAGGTAGGCGCCCGGCTTCATCGCGCGGATCCGGTCCGCGCCCATCAGCCCGTGGGTCAGCGGCGTCTCCGGGACGTGCAGGCTGACCACGTCGCTCAAGGCGAGCAGGGCCTCGAAGCTCTCGGCCGGCTCGGTATTCCCGTGGCGCAGCTTGTCGGTGAGGTCGTAGAAGATGACGCGCATGCCCATCGCCTCGGCGAGGTTCGAGAGCTGCGCGCCGATATTGCCGTAGCCGACGATGCCCAGCGTCTTGCCGCGCACCTCGAAGGCGCCGGTGGCCGACTTGTCCCAGCCGCCTTCATGGGCCGCGACCGAGCGCGGCACGATGCGCCGGAGCAGCATCACGATCTCGCCGATCGTGAGTTCGGCGACGCTGCGCGTGTTCGAGAACGGCGCGTTGAAGACGGGCAGGCCGCGGGCGCGCGCCGTCTCGAGGTCGACCTGGTTGGTCCCGACGCTGAAGCAGCCGATGGCGGCGAGATCGGGCAGGGCGTCGAGAAGCGCGGCGGTGACCTGCGTGCGCGAGCGGATGCCGAGGACGGTGACGTCGGCCAGCTCACCGGCGTCCGCGGCGCTGACCGCGCGCGACACTTGCCGGACGGCGCCGATCCCGGCCTGCGCGAAGATCTTGGACGCCGTCGGCGCTATGCTTTCGGTCAGAACGACGCGCTCGGTCGACACGGACTGCCTCCTTCCGGGGACGGGATGCGATCCGTGACCTTGGCGCCGGCGCGGCGCAGCGGCAAGGGCGGCGCGGGCGGGAAGGGGTTGCGGTCGCGGGCCGCCCTCCCCGGCCCCGCGGCGGACGGCCCGGCTCCACCGTCTCGACGCGGCGCGCGGGGCCTGCCAGTGTCCGCCTCCCGGCGGCCGAGGCCGCGGAGCGACAGGTGCGTCATGACCGGATCGACAGCGCGGGCCGTCATCGTCCAGCCCGGCGGCGGCTTCGACGCGGTGACCTTCGGCGAGCGGCCCGTGCCGGAGCCCGGGGCCGGGGCGATCACCGTCCGCCTGCGGGCGAGCTCCCTCAATTACCACGACTACGCGGTGGTCAGCGGGATGTGGGGCCCGAGCGAGCCGCGCGTCCCGATGTCCGACGGCGCCGGCGACGTCGAGGCCGTGGGGCCGGGCGTGACCGAATTCGCCGTGGGCGACAGGGTGGTCAGCACGTTCTTCCCGACCTGGCTGGAGGGCACGCCGCTCGTCGAGGGCTTCGCCACCGTACCGGGCGACGGCGTCGACGGCTACGCCCGGGCGCGCGTCACCGCGCCCGCCGCCGCCTTCACCCGCGCCCCGAAGGGCTGGGACCACGCCGAGGCGGCGACGCTCACCACCGCCGCGCTGACCGCGTGGCGGGCGCTGCACGCCGATGCCGGCCTGAAGAGCGGCGACGTGGTGCTGGTGCAGGGCACTGGCGGCGTGTCGCTGTTCGGCCTGCAATTCGCCAAGGCGGCGGGTGCCACGGTGATCGCCACCTCCTCCAGCGACGACAAGCTGGAGCGCCTGCGCGGGCTCGGCGCCGACCACGTCATCAACTACCGCGCCGACCCGGCCTGGGGCGAGACCGCCCGGCGCCTGACCGACGGGCGCGGCGTCGACCACGTCCTCGACGTCGGCGGGCCGGCGACGCTGGAGCAGTCCATGGCCGCCGTGCGGGTCGCCGGCCACATCTCGGTGATCGGCATCCTCTCGGGCGTCGCGGGCGAGCTGCCGCTGGTGCCGGCGCTCCTGAAGCAGATCCGGCTGCAGGGCGTGCTGGTCGGCAGCCGGCGCCACCAGATCGAGATGATCCGCGGCATCGACGCTTGCGGGCTGCGGCCGGTCATCGACCGCCGCTTCCCCCTCGACGACCTCGTCGCGGCGTTCCGCCACCAGGAGAGCAACCGCCACTTCGGCAAGATCTGCGTCGAGATCTGAGCGCTTCGGCCGGGTCGCGGGCGGCTCGGGGCGTGGCTGGAGGCGTTCAGCGGAAGGCGATCCCGAGCGCTCCGGGCATCACGGTCGCCCGGGACGCCTCGGCCTGGCTCGGCGCGGGCGGCACGTGCGAGCAGCCGTTCTCGCAGAAGGCGCGGAGCGTGCGACGGTCGAGGCCGATATCGCTCAGCATCTCGTCGTCGAGGGCCGACAGAATCCGAAGATTTCGCGCGGCCACACGGTTGTTCCGGACGGATTTGAGGAAAGAGAGGATCATGATCCAGCCTCCGTTGCGCCGAAAGATCCGTGGTTCGTCCACGATCGGCCGGATCAGCGTCGCTTTATTGTGGAATACTCGCATCCTCCGTTCGGATTAACGTGCGCGCATGGGGCGAATATTTTTACCGGCCCGCGCTAGGCGTCCGCGATCGGCTGCGGGCAGAGCAGGAGCAGGCGCATCAATTCGGCCTGACGGCGCGTCCCCGTCTTCTCGAAGAGGTGGCGCAGGTGCACGCGCGCCGTGTTCCGGGTGATCCCGCGGTGCGTCGCGCTCGCTGCGAGGTCGTTCCCGGCCAGGATGTCGACCGCCAGGGCCGCCTCTGCGGGCGTGAAGCCGAACTGATCCTGCAGGATACCGGGATCCGGCAGGCGCGGGGTCCCGGGGTCGATGAGGCGCAGGAGAACGGCGCCCTCGGCGATCGGGCCGAGTGTTCCGGGAAGCGCGGAGGCGGCGACCAGGAGTGTCCCGCCCGCGCCTTCCAGGCGGACCGAGCCGCCGCGGTGGCCCGCGGCGCAGCGGGCGATGACCCGGCGCAGAGCCGCGCTGTCCGCGGGCGCCGCGCCGCGCAGGCCGCCATGCTCGAGGCACAGAAGGCCCCGCGCGACGAAGGCCCGCGCGGCGCGGTTCAGGAAATGGGCCCGCCCGTACCGGTCGGTCACCGCCAGCCCCTGCTCGAGATGCTCCGCCAGGAGGTGGAGCGCCGCCTCCACGAGCGACGGGTCCGGGAAGGCCGGGGCGCCGCCGGCCTGGGAGCGCCGCTCCTGCGCGGCGCCGATCTCGGATACATTTTCGGCTCCGCGGGTGTTCAGGTGTGACTGACTGATCACGCTGGGACCCTCGCCGGATCGACATCACGATATCAGTAATAACCCGATATTGACCGCCGATATTCCCGCCTCATCCGGGCGGTCCCCCGGTCCGGGATTGGAACAGGTCGACGAAGGTGCGCAGGTCGCGCCGGTTGAGGTCCGAGACGGCCCAGTAGGTGAGGTCGCCGAGGCGCCAGCGCTCGATCGTCGACCCGTCGCGCCGCTCCTCGCCGGCCGCGGGGCCGTCGGCGGCGGGGATCACCGTGACGCTGATGACGTGCCGGTCGCGGCGATAGACCAGGGTCGGCACGGGCGTGCCGCCGACGATGTCGACCCGGCCGCCGACCAGCGGGAAGCCCTTGTCGGACAGGTCGGGGGCCTCGGGCGCGATGGTGGTCCGGCCGTTGAACCAGGGCTTCACCACGTGCCGGTCCGAGGAGGCGACGTCGAAGGGCTGCGGGGCCGCAAGGCCGCGGAGATGGCCGGCGAGCACGACCTCGCCGGTATCCGGGGCGCCGCCGGGGCGGTCGAGATAGACGGCCCCGCCGCCGAGCCCGGCCCCGCCGACGAGACCGAGGAGCAGCGTCGCGGCCAGCGCTTGCCAGGATCCGCGCCAAGTTCCGCTCCAGGACTCGAGCCACGATCCGAGCCGGGACCCGAGCGGGCCTCCGAGGCGATTGTGGGACTGGGGCGGGTCGAAGAAGCCGATCTGCTCGATCACGCGCGCCCGCAGGGATTCCGGGGCGGGCGGGCCCGCGAGAGTCGCGCGCAGGGTGCCCGAGAGGTCGCGGAGGCGCTCGGCCATCGCCCGCGCATCGGGGTCCGCCGCCAGACGGCGGTCCATGGCCAGGACCTCGCCGGGCGACAGCTCGCCGTCCGCGTAGGCGCTGAGGAGCAGGAGTGTCTCGTCGTCGGTCATCGCCCGTCCTTCGCGAGCCGTGCAAGCAGGTGCTGCCGCGCGCGGCCGAGGCGCGACATCACGGTCCCGATCGGGACATCCGTCACCGCGGCGATCTCGCGGTAGCTGAGGCCGTGGTACTCGCGCAGGACCAGCGCCTCGCGGAAGGGCACCGGCAGGGCCTCGACCGCCCGGGCGAGCTGCCCGGCATCGTCGCGGGCGATGAGGGTCGCCTCGGGCGTCTCCGGGGCCTCGGCCAGGGCGCCCCCGATCTCCAGCTCGGCGCGGGCCTCGGGGGCGAGATCCTCGGCGAAGACCACCGCCCGCGGCCGGTGCCGCTGCAGCCAGGAATAGCCGGTGTTGCGGACGATAGTCAGGAACCACGCCCGGGCATTCCCCTCGGCGAACCCCTCGATCGCCCGGTAGGCGCGCAGACACGCCTCCTGCATCACGTCCTCGGCGTCGGTGGCGTTGCCGGTGAGCCAGTGCGCGAGCCGGTAGCCCTCGTCCAGGCGCGGGAGAACGAGCTGGCTGAAGCGCGCCCGCGCCAGGGTCGTCATAGGGTCGTCATGCCGGCGGCCGGGTCGAGCCCGCCCCGTCGAGAGCCTGCGAAGCCATGGGGTCCCTGCCCTGGTGCTCCAGCCTGCAGCGGTGTGCCACAGATTTGGGAACCGGGCGGCGACGGGGTTTATTCCCGCGTCCAGGCACAGGAGCCTCGGGACGCCTCTCGGGCCGATGGCGCGCCGCTACCGGCCGCCTCGGGGACGTCCGGCGGCGCGATTTCCCGGCGCCGGAGTCTCCGTCCCGCGGGCCTGTCCGGCCGGCGATCGCGGGTCGGGCGCCGGCTCCGGGCAGCCGTCCGGGCCGAGGCGCTTGCGGGCGACGCGCTCGGCCGCCGCCTGTTCCGCCGCCGAGGGGTTCGCGCCGCCGCTCTGATCCTGGGCCATGGCCATGTCCAACCGGAGCGGGACCGACCGCGGTCCCGGGCGTGGCTTCCCCGGCGCCGCCGGCGGCCGGAGCGAACAGGGGCCGGACGCACCGTCCCCCCACCCGATCCGCGCGCCTGCCACCGATGGGAAGGGGCAGGCCACCGCCTCCTCGGAGACGGGACCTGCCCCTGGATCAACCCGCGGGCCGTGTCACGGTTCGGCGCCGCGATCGGCGCCGGACCACCGCGTGCCCGCGCGTGCCTGCGCCGCGATGCGCGTCATCAGCGGCAGACGCGCCGCGGTCCCCACGGAGTCGGGCGGAAGATGCAGTGCGGGCCGTAGAAGCGCGGCCGCCGGTAGATCGGCCGGCAGCGCCCGTACGGGCCCGGCGCCCAGCCGGGGCCGCAGCCGAAGGCGACGGTGCTGACCGCGGCGGGGCCGGTGAGCGTCGCTGCGCCGGTGGGCGCCAGGGGCGCCGCACCGGCGGAGGCCAGGCCGAGGCCGCCGACGACAGCCGTGGCGGCCGCGATCATCTTCACGTGCATCATCAGACCTTCTGTTCGGTGTCGCGCCGGTACGGCCCGGCGCAAGACTTCGACAGGATGGTCCTCGAGCCTGAATGTGGGCTGACCTCCGCCATAATCGTCTGGAAACAAACATTCCGGCCGGTATCCGCGCGGGACTCCTCTCCGCCGAAGCGGATGCCGCTCCGGCGGGAGGCGCGTCACGGCAAGGCTCTAGCGCCGCTCGGCGCGGCCCAGGAAGGCGGCCGCGGCCGCGGTGGCGCCGGCCAGCAGGATCCCGGTCAGGACGGGGTTGATCGAGGCCTGCGTGTAGGCGCTGCGCATGACGTGGTGGGGCGAGCCGCCGCGCACGGCGCCGTCGCGCCCGGCCGCGTGGAGGGCGCCGTCCCGATCCTTGCCGGCCACGCCCCCCTTCTGGGTCCTCGAAACCACCTGGGCCCCCATCCAGTCGGTCACCACCGGGACCCGCTTGCGCAGCGAACTCATCAGCTTGCCGCCGCCGCCGACATAGAGGTCGCGCGGCCCGTGCTCCGCGGCGTAGAGGATCGCCTCCGCGACGTCCGCGGGATCGTAGACCGGCGGCGGCAGCTTCGGCGCCTGCGCCATGTAGTTCTTGGCGTGCTCCGGGAACGGCGTGTCGATCGAGGCCGGCTTGATGAGCGTCACCGAGACCGGAGCGCCCTCCTCCTGGAGCTCCATCCGGAGCGCGTCCGTGAAGCCTTTGATCGCGTGCTTCGAGGCCGAGTACATGCCCTGGATCGGGAAGGCGAGGTCGGAGGCGACCGAGCCCAGGTTGATGAGCGCGCCGCCGGTCGGCCTCAGGTGCTGCAGCGCCACCGTCGACCCGTAGACGATCCCCCAAAAATTGACGTCGAACAGCCGCCGGTGATCTTCGTCCGAGACCTCCTCGAGGCGGCCGAAGATCGAGAGACCGGCATTGTTGACCCAGGTGTCGAAGCCGCCGTAGGCGCGCACGGTCTCGGCGGCCAGCGCCTCGACATCCGCGCGGCTGGAGACGTCGGTCACCACCGCCCGGGCCTCGCCGCCGTGCTCCTGGAGGTCGTGGACGATGCCGTCGAGGGCGGCGGCGTTCCGGGCCGCCAGCACGACGCGGGCGCCGCGGCGGGCGGCCGCCCGGGCCGTGGCGAGGCCGATCCCGCTGGAGGCGCCGGTGATGACGATCACCTGCTCGCGCAGGGGCTTGTGCCGGATCTGCATGCCGCGTCTTCCTCTCTCATGTGCTGGTTCCGGGCGGATCGCGCTCAAGCGCCGCCCCCCGGCCGGTCGCGCTCCGCCCCGAGGCTGGTCCCGCCCCGGCGCGCTTCCTCCTTCTCGGTGCCGGCCCGCTCCATCGGACCGTCCTGCGGCTTGACCGTGCCGGTGGCGGTGTCGAGGGGCGCGTTGGCCAAGCCCGCACTCTTCGGCTTGCCGTGAGGCATCCGCTGGGCCTGGGTGTCGTCCGGCACGTCGGCCATGGCTCTGATCCCGCGCGATGGGGTTGCTCCACGGGCGCCGCCGCGCGCCGCGACGGAGCCCTCCGGCGGATCGGACCGCGCGGCCGATCCCCTGACGGCCAACCCGTCAGGCGGCCGGCGTATCCGGCGACGGCGGTCGCCGTGCGCGGGTCGGGTGGGCGAAGCGCCCGGGCGGGGCGAACGCGCCGCAGGAACACGGCCGCAGGGCCGGTGTTGTCTGCCGAATCTTTTCGCGAGGCGCGCCGATGTCAGGAACTGCCAAGAAGACCGACCCCAAACTGTGGGAGAAGGTCAAGACGCAGGTCACGAAGTCTGAGAAGGGCGGAAAGGCTGGTCAGTGGTCGGCGCGCAAGGCGCAGATCGCGACCGCCGAATACAAGAAGGAAGGCGGCGGCTACGCGGGCAAGAAGGCGGCCGACAACCATCTTCAGCAATGGACCGACGAGGAGTGGGGCACGAAGTCGGGCCAGGAGAGCGGCAAGACCGGCGAGCGCTACCTGCCCAAGAAGGCCCGCGAGAGCCTGACCGATAAGGAGTACGCCGCCAGCACGGCCAAGAAGCGGGCCGACACCCGCAAGGGCAAGCAGTTCTCGAAGCAGCCGAAGGCCGCCGCCGAGAAGGCCGCCGCGGCGCGCGAGGACGGCCAGTCCGCCGCCAAGGCTTCCGGCAAGGGTGCGTCGTCGGGCAAGGGGGCCGGCAAGACGTCCGGCAAGTCGGAGACGACGAAGGCCGAACTCATGCGCAAGGCCCGGGCGCAGAACGTGCCCGGCCGGTCGCGGATGTCGAAGGCGCAGCTGGAGCACGCGGTCCACGCCTGAGGCATGACGCGGCGGGCCGGCGCCCCAACGCAAGACGTCCCGGGAAGGATTCCCGGGACGCTCCTCGGCTCAAGCGGCCAGTTTGATCGGGCTGGGGATGCTCAGGTCGAGAGAGGATGCGGCCTGTCCAGGGACCCGCGCTGTCCCGGTGACCGGGACGCAGCCCCCCGCGCCGCGGGGGGGCGCGATCGCGCGTGGACCTTAGTACGAGCCGAACTTGTAGTTCAGGCCGGCGCGGATGACGGCGAACTCGTCGTCGCGGCGGCCGATGTTGTTGTACACCACCGGGAAGTTGTTGGCGGCGTTGATGACGAACGCGCCCTGGTTGCGGGTGTTGCGGTCGAGGTTGACGTACAGACCTTCGACCTTGAGCGTCACGGCGTTCGAACGGAAGAAGTTCAGGAACGAGTCGGTGGGCAGAGCGTACTCGATGCCGCCGCCGACCGCGTAGCCGGTGCGGAAGCTGTCGTTGCCGGCGAAGCCGCCGAAGGAGCGGTCGGCGCTGCCCGAGCCGTAGGCGAAGCCGCCGGTGCCGTAGAACAGCACGCGGTCGAAGGCGTAACCGATGCGGCCGCGGACGGTGCCGAAGAAGTCGAGGCTGGAGAGGCCGCGCGGGTCGGTGACGTAGTAGCCGGGAGCCAGCGGACCGACCAGGAAGGCGTTGTTCCGGCTGCGGCCGAAGTCGAGGTACTGGGCGTCGGCCTCGACGCCGACGACGATGCCGGAGCCCGGGGTAAACTGGAAGTTGTAGCCGACCTGGCCACCGCCGGAGAAGCCTTCCTGGTTGCGCTGGCTGAAGAAGGCGGTGGTGCCGTTGCCGTAGGGGGCGGGCACGCCGAAGCTGTTGGTGTTGTTGCTGCTGGCGTCGAAGGCGTAGCCGGCGTTGATACCGAAGTAGGCGCCGGTCCAGGTGAAGACCGGGACGGGGGTGAACACCGGCGGCGGGGCGGCGCGACGCGGCAGGTCGGCGGCCGAGGCGGCGCCGGTCAGCAGGGCCGTGGCGGCGCTCGCGAGAAGAAGCTTCTTGATCATCTGGTCCTCTGTCTCCCGTTGGACGGGATGTGTGCGGGGCGGACAGAACGCCAGGACGCGCCGGGGCGATAGTGCATCGCTGCAACAGCCCGGAATCGCGGCTTTCGAGCCGAACCAGCGAGGTGCGTTGGAGCACGTCGCGAACTCGAACCACCGAACCGAAGAAGAGAACTCGTATCCGAATGTGTCCGGAAACAAAATGCCCCGTCGCGCGCGAGCGGACGGGGCTTCAGTTTGTTGGTGAACGTTCCCAGGACCAACCAGGAAGCTTCGAGATTTAATAGATCCTACCGGCCGGCGCCCCGCAAGCCCGATCGCGATCCCGCGAGCGGTTAACATTAATTTACGTCCGGCCCCTGTCCGTGCCCGGGCACCGCCCGCGGGCGGTGCCGCAGATGTCGCCCGATCCGGCCCCGTATCGCGGTGGTGCCGGAGGCGTCCGCGCATCGGCGCCGCGTCTATTCGCGCTCGCACCCGCGGATCTGCGCAGATGAATCCTGCGTCCGATCCGGTGCGGGTCTTCGGCGCGCGCGGCCGAGTCTTGTCGCGCCGCCCGGACCGGATCGATCTCCTGGGGGCCGGTAGATCTCGTCGGCGAACGGCGCCGGCGCGCCGGCGCGGAGCCGCCGCAGCCGATCCCTGTGGAGAAGCCGCCGCGCACGGGCCGGTGCGGCGAGCGCGGCTTTCCCGGCGCGCCGCAGGCCCTATCTGCCGGCGTCGTCGGTGGAGATTTCAGGAGACGCGCATGCACCCCGTCGCGCTGCCTTCGATGCCGGCCCTCGGGGCCCGGCTCAGGATCGGAGATGTCGGCCCCGCGCCGGTCGGGGGGTTCCGGTGACCGACACGCCGGCCCCGTACCTCGCGGTGGCGTTCCTCTCGGCGCTGTTCCTGCTGGTGGCCGGGCTGCAGGCGGAGGGGCTCCTGTGGTGATCCGCCCGGTCCGTCGCACCGCGTCGCCGCCGACCGTCCCGGTCGCCGGCGGGGTCGGCACGTGACGCGTCCGCGCGCCTAGCCCGCCGATGTTCGGCTTCTCCCTCAGCGCGACCGAACCCGACAGCATCGCCCACATCATCCAGGTGGCGCTCGCGCCCGCCTTCCTGCTCTCGGCGCTGGCGACGCTGCTCAACGTGTTCTCGACCCGCCTCGGCCGGATCTCCGACAAGGTCGACAGCCTCTCGGCGGAGGCCGCGCGGGCGACGGAAGCCGAGGCCGCCCGCCTCTCCCGCCGCCTGACCTTCCTGCGGCGGCGCTCCTTCGTGCTGGACGTGGCGGTGGTCCTGGCCTCGCTGGCGGGCGGCCTGATCGGCCTGGCCGTGCTGACGCTGTTCGTCGGCGCGCTGCGCGACGCGGCGACCGCGTCCGTCCTGTTCGCCTGCTTCGGGGCGGCGCTGGTCTGCACCGTCGCGGCGATCGCGGCTTTCATGACCGAGATCCTCATGGCCGGTCGCGGCATCCGCGACGCGGTCGACCACCAGCAGGATCAGGTGTCGGCGCCGCAGTGAGTTCGCGCCGAATCACCCGGACGCTCTCAGCGACCGGGTGCCGCCGCCCGCTCTTCCCGGCGAAGGTGGGCGAGATCCTGCGGCGACGCTTCGAGTCGGCGGTGGGGCGATCCGGGCCGCGCCGGCGGCGATTTCGATTGCGGCGGGCGGGAACCCGGCCTTAGTCTTCCGGTGGCCCGATTCCGCCGCCGGCCGCGCCCGAGTGTTCCGCCATGAGCATCGCGATCCTGATTGCCTTCGTTGCCGGCGCACTCTGCCTCGGAATCCTGTCCGCGCTCATCCCGTTCGGGCGGCGCGACGGTGAGGAACTGGAAGAAGCGCTCCCGTACGAGGACGAGTTCTTCGACGTGGGCGGACCGGTGATCGATCTGGAGCCGCGCCACCTCACCTGACGCGCTGCGCGGCAATCGACCGGCGGGAACCTAACGGGACGCGGATCCCGCCGCGCCGGGGGCCGGGGCGTCGTGCCGGGCCGACCAGACGACCCGGCCGGCGGGATCACGCAGGGCCGCCGAGCCCGCGCGTCCGGCGCGCAGCTGCGCGAAGCGCGCCTTCGCGGCGGTGACCGCCGCCTCCTCGAGGGGGCCGGGAATCTGCTCGTCGTGGATGATGATGCCCCCGGCGCTCTCGCGGTGGACCACGCATTGCAGCCGGTAGGGCGCGGGGGTCTCGGGCAGTGCCATGGCGATCTCCCGTCCGGTCACGGTGCTGGCGCGCCACCGGGGCCGGCGTGGCGCAGCAGGATCCCGGGCGCCGGCGATCTGCCGGCTCGGATGGCGGGGACGCCGCGGAACATCGGCCCTCCTGGGTTCGACGCGTCGGGCGCGATCCATACCAGATCCGTCCGGGCCGCGGACGATCTTGCGTGCCGCCGCGCGCGCTCGCCACCAGCGACCTTTTCGGGCCGTCCGCGCGGGATTCGCGCGGGTGGCCGCTCGTGCGGTGAGCACCGTGCCCGGAACCGCCTCGGCGCGCCGACGCGGTTCCGGGTCAGGTCCGGGTCGGGACCGTTCAGGCCGCCTCGCCCTCCGCGTCGTCGGCGTCCAGGATCGTCTCCAAGTCGCCCACGAGGGCATCGAGCTGATCGGCCGTGGCGACGAGCTTGAGCTTCGTGCCGTCCTGCGCCTCGACCGCGATCTCGATGTGGTCGGCCACCTTGGCGGCCAGGGCCTGCTTCACCGTGTAGGTCGTCACGTCGGACTTGTCGGCCATGCTGATCTCCTGAGTGGCTGCGGGCAACGCGCTGAGACCGGGATCGGCGGTGCGGCAGAAGCTCGCGACCGGCGCGTCACGATCGATCGCGCCTAGCCACGCTTCCGCGTGTGGCGCTCGACCACGCGCTGCCGATGCGTCGGCACCTCCGGCAGGCGGGAGAATCCCGACGGGGTGCGGTCCCGGGCCGCCGCGGGCCGGGGTGCGGGCAGCAGTTCCGGCGGGGACCGGGGCGTCTCGACGACGATCGCCTCCAGCACGATGGGCCGCCTCGCCGGCGCGGGCCGCGCCGGACGTCCCGGCCGCGCCGCGCAAGTTCCGAGGGCCCAGAGCCCGAGACAGAACAGGCCGATCAGGATCCCGTCCCAGGACGGCTCGGTCCGGCACATCAGGATCCCGGTGCCGGTCAGGGCGGCCCCGGCCGCGAACAGGCGCGCTGTCGGATCGGCGGAATGCATGCGGTACCCTCGGTCCGGAGCCCTGCGGACGCGTGAACGGCATCGCTCGACTTGTCGGCATCGCCCGGTTCTCCGGTGCCGGCTCTCCGCCCCGGCGGACGCGCCTCAGCCCGCCAGGCTGGAGGGAGCCTGCCACGCGACGCCGGGATGCTCCCGGACGTCGCCGGCCCGGGATCCGGTATCGGCGTCGCTCGTCCAGTCGCCGGGCTCGACGACCTGGGCGATCTCGGCGTCCGGATAGGCGGCCGACAGGAACAGGCGCGCCTCGCCCTCGGCCTCGGCCCGGACCGTCACGAGCGGCCGCTCGCCGCCCGCGTCGCGCACCTGCGCGATGAACAGCTTGGTCATGGTCTCCCTCCGGATACGTCCGCCGGCGCGGCGCGGATCAGGGCTGCAGTTCCTCGATGTGGAGGCCGCCGGCCCGCAGATGAGTCGGGATCCGGGTGCGGTCGCGGAAGCCGGCGGCGCGCGCCATCGCGTCGAGGGCCGTCAACGGGTCGAGCGCCGAACCGCTCCACAGGATCGCCCCCGTCGCCGCCTGCATGATCCGGAACACCTTCACGCCACGCTCCCGGTCTCGACCCTCGGACAAGCTTGGGGGCCCGGCGGGTGTTCCCGGCGCACGGTCCAGGGCGGACTGCGGCCGATTCGCGCCGGCCGGGCCTCTGCGGGAACGGGCTGCGCCGGGCGTCGGTTCTCCAGACATCGCCGGCATGGGCCGGCACGTCGAGAGCCCGATCGGGACCCAAGGAGAGCCATGACCAGCCGCACCGTTCAATCCGCCCTGCTCGCCCTCGCCCTGGTGGCAGGAAGCGCCGGGATGGCCGCCGCGCAGAGCACGCCCAACGGCAACACCTCGTCCCCCGGCGCCCCCGCGGGCGACAACAGCACCGGCAACGGCGCCACCGGCAGCGGCGCGGCTCCGAGCGGTCGGTAATCTCCGGTTAACCACGAGGGTCGAAGCCCTCGATCCTCACGACCGTGCAACTTCCCGTCCCGCGGCCACCCGGCCTGCGGGACGGTCCGTTTCCGGCCTCCGGCCGCGCCGTCGTGAGACCGCGACAAGGTGGAAGCCCAGAGTCCGGTGATTGGAACGGAGTGCCACTTTTCTGGGCAGGCAGAATCGCCATACTGTCGCCGTGACCGGGCTGCGCCCGGTCAGAACCGACGCGGGCGATGCGACCGAAACCGATCCTGCAGCTCACGGGCGAGAGCCCGGGTCATCGTCAGGCCGACGATTGGCGCGACGCCGTCGCGCCGTTCTGGGATTTCACGATCCGCCGGGAGGACCTGTCCGATTTCCGCGGGCAGTCCCGGGTCCGGCACCTCGGCACCGCGATCGTCTGCAGCGCCCGCGCCTCCGGGCTCCGGTTCGAGCGCGCGCGGGCTCTGACGGCCCGGATGGGGATCGATCACATCGTCGCCCATATGCGCGTCTCCGGGCAGTCGAGGCTCACGATCGGGGGCCGGGAGCGGGACTGCGCCCCCGGCGACGTCTGCCTGTTCGACCTGTCGCAGCCGCTCTCCGCCGCCTCCACGGATTACGAGGCCATCACGGTGGTGCTGCCGCGCCCGCTCTTCGGGTCCCGGCAGAGCGCCCTCGACGCCCTGCACGGGTCGGTGATCCGGGGCACGTCCCCGTTCGGCCGGATGGTCAACGACCATCTGCGCTCCCTGAGCGCGCACGCGGCCGGGTTCTCGGAGCCGGAGGCCGCGGCGGCGGCGGAGGCCACGGCCGCGCTGCTCGGGGCGGCGACCCTTGGCCTCCCGCAGGACGAAGGCGGCCAGCCGCCCGAGCGGGCGCCGCTGCTCGTCGCGATCCGGCGCTACATCGAGGCCGAGCTGGCCTCCGAGGACCTGAGCGCCGAGACGGTCGGGCGGCGGTTCGGCGTCTCGCGCAGCGCCCTGTACCGGCTGTTCGTCCCCCTCGGGGGCGTGTCCGGCTACATCCGGCAGCGCCGGCTCGCCCGTGCCTATCGCGACCTCGCCGCCGGCGACGGGCGCTTCGCCCGCATCTCCGAGGTGGCGTATCGCTGGCGCTTCGAGAGCCCCGCGCATTTCACCCAGGCCTTCCGCGCGGAGTTCGGCTGCGCGCCCCGGGATGTCCGCGCCCAGGCCGTGACCGAGCCCGAGCGGTCGCCCGCCGCGGAGCCGCCGGCCCCGGCCGAGACCTGGGCTGACTTCTACAACTGGGTCCTCAAGCTGGCGGCCTGAGCGGGTGCGGCCCCCGGTCGACGGACCTTGTGCCTCCGGCCTCGGATGGACCATAAGGGCCGCGATGACCTTCGGGGTTCGGCATAGGCGCCCGGCCGGGGCGCGGGGCTGGTGGGCGCTCGTCGCCCGCACGCTCGCGCTCGTCCTGACGCTGGCCGTCGCCGCCCCGGGCGCCGGCCTCGCGGCGGATCTCGCCTTCCACGCGGGCGGCCATCACGACCGGAGCCAGGGCCCGGCCCTCGACGCGCCGGCGGCCCCCGCGGCGGCCGATCCCGGCCTCTCGGAGCACCTCCATTGCGGCTGCCATCAGGCGGCCCGGCTGGAGGCGACCGAGTTCGCGCCCCCGGCCGCCCCGGGCCGGTTGCTGCCGGGCGCCCTCGCCCAGGTCCACCCTTCCGTCAGTCCCGACCGGCTGCCGCGGCCTCCGCGCGCGTGAGCTGACGCCGCCCGCAGGCGGCGCTCCGCCCGGATTCCGAACCGGCTCCGGGTTCGCCCTCACGTGACACCTGAACGGGACCTCCCGGGACCGCCGCGCGCGGCACCCCGCCGTCCCGGCCGAGCAGCTTTCCCATGCGCATCGTCCTGTCCGTGGCCGCCGCCGCGGCACTCCTGGCCGCCGGCATCGCCCTCAGCGCCGCAATCCCCGCCGTCCCCACCCTGCCCGACCGCCTCCGGCAGACCCTCGCGGCCGCCGGGCTCGCCCGGGCCCCGGCCGACGACCACGATCATCGCTACGCGGCCGCCGCGCCGGACCGGCCGAGGGTCGCGCCCGATCCGCGCGCGGGCGCCGATCACGCGCACGACCATGCGCACGGCGCCGACGAGGCCGACGAGGCGGGCACGATCCGGATGCGGCCCGACCAGGTCGCCGGCCAGGACATCGTCACCCGGCCCGTCGCGGGCGGCACGCTGGCGCGCCACCTCCTCGTCCCCGGCACGATCACGCCGGACACCGACCGGATCGCCCGGGTCCCGGCCCGGGTGGTCGGGACCGTCGCCGAGATGCGCAAGCGCCTCGGCGACGCCGTGCAGGCGAACGAGGTCGTCGCCATCCTCGACAGCCGCGAGGTCGCCGACGCCAAGAGCGAGTACCTCACCGCCCAGGTCCAGGCCGAGCTGCAGACGATCAACTTCGAGCGCCAGCAGAAGCTGCTCGCCTCGCGCAGCGCCTCGGAGGCCGCCTTCGAGACCGCCCGCGCCGCCTATCTGGAGAACCGGCTCCGGGTCGACCTCGCCCGCCAGAAGCTCTCCGCCCTGGGTCTCGACGCCGCCGAGGTGGCGGCCGCCCAGAAGCGCGACGAGGCCACGCCGAACCAGTCGACCCTGCGCCGCTATCCCCTCCGGGCGCCGCTCGCCGGCCGCATCGTCGAGCGCAAGGTCGATGTCGGCACGGCGGTCGGCAAGGAGGGCGATCCGGCCGACCTCTACACGGTGGCGGACCTCTCCACGGTCTGGATCGAGCTGTCGGTGCCGACCCTCGACCTCGCCCAGGTCCGGGAGGGCGCCCGCGTCACGGTCACGCCCGGCCGGACGGGCGAGACGGGGCGCCACGCCGAGGGCCGCGTGATCTTCGTCAGCCCCTTCCTCAACCCCGACACGCGCTCGGCCCGGGTGGTCGTCACCCTCCCGAACCCGGACCTCGCGTGGCGGCCCGGCACCTTCGTCACCGCCGAGGTCGAGATCGCGCAGGACGCGGTCCCGGTCCGGATCCCTAAGGCGGCCGTCCAGACCATCGAGGGCCGGAGCGTCGTCTTCGTGCGCACGGCCGAGGGGTTCGAGAAGCGGCCGGTCACCCTCGGCCGGTCCGACGACGAGGCCTACGAGGTCACCGCCGGGCTGGAGCCCGGCGCCGAGATCGCGGTCGGCAACGCGTTCCTGCTGAAGGCCGAGCTCGGCAAGGCCGACGCCGGCCACGACCACTGAGGAGCGCACCGTGATCAGCCGCATCCTCGCCGTCTCGGTCCGCCAGCGCTGGCTGGTGCTGCTCCTCGTGCTGCTGGCATCAGGCTTCGGCGCCGCCGCGCTCGCGCGGCTGCCCATCGACGCGGTGCCCGACATCACCAACAACCAGGTCCAGATCAACACCCTGGCCCCGTCCCTGTCGCCGGCCGACGTCGAGCGGCAGGTCACCTACCCGGTCGAGACGGCGCTCGCCGGTATCAAGGGCCTCGAATACACCCGCTCGCTCTCGCGCAACGGCTTCTCGCAGATCACCGCGGTGTTCGCCGAGTCCCTCGACATCTACTTCGCCCGCCAGCAGGTCGCCGAGCGCATCGCCCAGGTGCGGGAGGACCTGCCCTCCGGGGTCGAGCCGCGGATGGGCCCGATCTCCACCGGCCTCGGCGAGATCTACATGTGGTCGGTCCAGTACGCGCCGCCCTCCGAGCGCGCGGCCGTGCCGGCGGGCCGGCCGGGCTGGCAGCCGGACGGGAGCTACCGGACCCCGGAGGGGCAGGCGCTCCGGACGGAGCTGGAGCAGGTCGCCTACCTGCGCACGGTCCAAGACTGGATCATCCGGCCGCAGATCAAGTCGGTTCCGGGCGTCGCCGGCGTCGACGGGATCGGCGGCTTCGAGAAGCAGTACCACGTCCAGCCGGACCCCACGAAGCTGACCGCCCTCGACCTCTCCTTCGCGGATATCGCCCGGGCGCTCCAGGCCAACAATGCCAACCAGGGCGCCCGCTACCTGGAGGACAACGGCGAGAGCTATGTGGTCCGCGCCGCCGGCCGGCTGGAGGGCCCGGAGGCGATCGCCGACGTCGTGGTGGCGAGCCGCGGCGGCGTGCCGGTGCGGATCCGCGACGTCGCCACGGTGCGGATCGGGCGCGACCTGCGCACCGGCTCGGCGAGCGAGAACGGGCGGGAGACCGTCATCGGCACCGCCCTGATGCGGATCGGCGAGAACAGCCGCACGGTGGCGGCCGCCGTCGACGCCCGCATGGACCAGATCCGGCGCGCCCTGCCCCCCGGCATCGTCGTCCAGACCGTCCTCGACCGGACGCAGCTCGTCGAGGCCACGATCCGCACGGTCGGCAGGAACCTCGCGGAGGGCGCGGCCCTCGTGATCGTCGTCCTGTTCCTGCTGCTCGGCAACATCCGGGCGGCGCTGATCGCCGCTTTGGTCATCCCGGTCGCCATGCTGATGACCGTGACCGGCATGGTCGAGGGGAGGATCTCGGCCAACCTGATGAGCCTCGGCGCGCTCGATTTCGGGCTCATCGTCGACGGGGCGGTGATCATCACCGAGAACGCGCTCCGCCACCTCGCCGAGCGGCAGCGCGCCCTGGGGCGGCCGCTCGTGCCGGAGGAGCGCCTGGAGACCGTGCGGGACTCGGCCGAGGAGATGATCAAGCCGTCCCTCTACGGGCAGGCGATCATCATGCTGGTCTACGTCCCGCTCCTGACCTTCACGGGTGTCGAGGGCAAGATGTTCCAGCCGATGGCGCTGACCGTCCTCCTCGCCCTGGCTTCGGCCTTCGTGCTGTCGCTGACCTTCGTGCCGGCCCTGATCGCCGTCGCCCTCACCGGCCGGGTCACCGAGGCGGAGAACCCCCTCATCCGGGGACTGAAGGCGCTCTACCGGCCCCTCCTCGCCGCGGCGATCCGGGCGCCCGCCCCGTTCGTCGGGGCGGCGCTGCTCCTCCTCGCGGGCGCCGGGCTGCTCGCCACCCGGCTCGGGACCGAGTTCATCCCGCAGCTCGACGAGAAGAGCATCGCCCTCAACGCCACCCGGATCCCGTCCACCTCCCTGACGCAGTCGCAGGCGATGCAGCTCAAGGTGGAGCGGGCGATCGCCAAGTTCCCGCAGGTCGCCTACGTATTCTCGAAGACCGGCACCGCCGAGGTCGCCACCGACCCGATGCCGCCGAACGCGTCCGACACCTTCGTGATGCTCAAGCCGCAGGCGGACTGGCCCGACCCGAGCCTGTCGAAGGCCGAACTGCAGGAGCGGATCGAGGCGGCCTTAGGCGAGCTCGCCGGCAACGTCTACGAGTTCTCCCAGCCGATCCAGCTGCGCTTCAACGAGCTGCTGGCCGGGACCCGGGGCGACCTCGCCGTGAAGGTGTTCGGCGACGCCTTCGAGCCGATGCTGGAAACCGCCAACCGGATCGCCGCGATCCTGCGCGGGATCCCCGGCGCCGACGACGTGAAGGTCGAGCAGATCGCCGGCCTGCCGGTCTTCGAGATCCGGATCGACCGGGCCGAGGCGGCGCGGCTGGGCCTGAGCACCGGGGCGATCCAGGACGTGATCGGCGCCGCCATGGGCGGTCGGGACGCCGGCTTCGTGTTCGAGGGCGACCGGCGCGTGCCGATCGTCGTGCGCCTGACCGATCAGGTCCGCGAGGACCGGGAGGCCCTGGAGAACCTGCCGGTCCCCCTGCCCCCGGGCGCGAACGGCAGGGCCGCCTCCGTGCTCCTGCGGCAGGTGGCGCAGTTCTCGGTGAGCGAGGGGCCGAACCAGATCAGCCGCGAGAACGGCCGCCGCCGGGTCGTGGTCACCGCCAACGTCCGCGGGCGCGACATCGGCTCGCTGGTGGCGGAGGCGCAGGCGAAGGTCGCCGCCCAGGTGATACTGCCGGCGGGCGCCTCGGTGAGCTGGGGCGGCCAGTTCGAGAACCTCGCCTTGGCCCAGGCGCGGCTCGCCGTGGTGGTGCCGGTGTGCTTCTTCCTGATCTTCCTGCTGCTCGCCTCGGCGCTGGGCGGCGCGCGGGACGCGCTGCTGGTGTTCAGCGCGGTGCCGCTGGCGCTCACCGGCGGCATCGCGGCCCTGTGGCTGCGGGGGATGCCGCTCTCGGTGCCGGCCGCGGTCGGGTTCATCGCGCTCTCGGGGGTGGCGGTGCTCAACGGCCTCGTGATGCTGACCTTCATCAAGCAGCGCGTCGCCGAGGGCCGGCCGCTGCGGGCGGCGATCCGCGAGGGCGCCCTCACCCGGCTGCGGCCGGTGGCGATGACCGCGCTGGTCGCCTCCCTGGGCTTCGTGCCGATGGCGCTCGCCACCGGCACCGGCGCCGAGGTCCAGCGGCCGCTCGCCACCGTGGTGATCGGCGGCCTGATCAGCGCGACGCTCCTGACCCTGGTGGTGCTGCCGGCGCTCTACGCGCGGTTCGGGCGCGCCGGACCCGCCATCCGCGGCGCTGTCGCGGCCGAACCGGTGGCGGACCGTGCGGCCTGACGGCTCCCGCGCCGCGGCCGCGCCGGCCGTCAGGCCGGGAGGATGTGCAGCATCCCCCCGACCATGCCGAGGGCGCCGATGCCGAGCAGCCCCACGGTGATGTACAGCCGCATCCGGCTCCCTTCGGCGGCCGACGAGTTCTGGGTGTCTTCGGGCAGGTCGAACCAATCCATCAGGTGAATGCAGCCGGTCGGGTGGGCGGAAGGCGCCGCCCTAGGCCAGCCCGATGACGACGGGATGACGGGGCCCCGGCGCTGCGCAGCCCGGCGCTGCGCAGCCCGCGCGGCCGCCGCTCGGGCCCGTCGCGGCCGGTCCCCGGCCGCGATCGCGACGCCGGGGACGGGCCAGGAGACCGCCGGGAATCGACCGGGGCGGGCCCGGATCAGCGCCGGCCCGAGGCTCCGGCCGAGCCGGCATCGCTGCCGCCCGGCTGGAAGCCGGCCGCGTTCGGCGGCCCCTTCATCCGGCCGTCCTGCTTCGGCATCTCCGAGCCCGGAGCTCCGGTCGTCGTGCCCGTCGTCTCGCCCTTGCCCATCTCGCCCTTGCCCGTATAGCCGGCCGCGTTGGGCGAGCCCTGCATGCGGGCGCCGGTATTCTCCGCGGCCGTGGCGGCCGCGCCCGTTGCCAGGAGGCCGGCAACGGTCAGGCTGATCAACGTCTTCATGTGCGAACCCTCGAACGTTTCCCCCGGCCGCCTCTCCGGGCGTACCGAGGGCAACGCGGCCGGACGGATCCCGTTCACGCCCCCTGGATCGGGCCGGGGCGGGCACTAGGGTTGCGGAACAATACTTGCTGCGATGCGGTATTTCCGCGCCGGGGACCGCGCAGAGGTGCGTTCCCGGTGATGATGTATTGATTTGGATCCGTGCCCGTGCGGGTGCACACAATTGCAATCCGAGGCAGAATCTGCTTCAATATTCGTACGCGTTGCATTCCATTTCGGGAACTGAACCCGCTTGCGGCCTATCGGGCTCCGCGAGGAGGTCGAACATGTACGCTTTGGTCAAGACCGAAGAGGGGACCGATTGGGAGCTGGTCGTCGTCCTCGGCGGCTGGATCGTCTTCGAGATCGCGATCCTGACCCTGTGCTTGGTATCGATGTAGGCTGGCTTCGGGACGACACCGGATCCGGGCCGCCGGAGCCGCGCCCGACGGGCGCGCCGGGACGCCGATGCTTGGTGATGCGCGGACACGCTTGGGAAACGCGTGGGAAGCGTTGGGAGCCGCGCGAGAGACCCGCGCGTGCCGGGGCATGCTCTGCCGATCGCAGGAGGTGCCGGCAGGTGCGGCGCGATGGCAGGTGCAAGGCGAAGGCAGCTCGCGCTCCAGGCCGTCCGGCGCTCCATCTGCGGTGACGGCGCGACCCCCGCCACGGTCGTCTGCGCCCCGGCGCCGGTGGAGCGGGCCAGGGTCACCCTCGCCACCTCCCGCGCCCTCCTGCTGATCGGCGAGCGGGGACCGCCAAGAGCCGGCTCCAAGAGCCGGCTCTCGGCCTTCCTGTCCGCCACCGGCGCGGAGCCCGACCCCTTCGCCCAGGCCGCCCTCCGGGTCGCCGCCATGCGGGCCGATCCCGGCTCGGCGGAAGCCCGATCACGGGAACGTGCGCGCGCGGTTGCCCCGTCGGCCCCGCTGGGGCAGGTTGCCGCAGCCTCGGGCGCCGCGATTCGCCGGTCCGCCCGTCCCGGTCGTTTCGCGAGGAGCCCGGATGCGAGGACCCGTCGATCGTCGCGCCCGCGCGGCGCACCCCTGCCCGGCCGCGCGTGCCGGCGCGGTGGCATGAGGGTCGTCCGCGCGGCGCGCCTCCACCTGCGGGACGCCACCTCCGACAAGGTCTACGACGTCGACCTGATCGAGAACGAGGCCCTCGGGACGCCCGAGCGCTTCTTCGTCAACACGCGCTACGGCCGGCGCGGCGCGACCTTGCGCGAGGGCTCCAAGACGCCCCGGCCCGTGACCGCCGAGGCGGCGGCCCGGCTGTTCGACAGCGTGGTCGTCGCCAAGATCAACGGCGGCTACCGGCGGGCCGACGGGCCGGAGACCGCCGCACNCCGCGCCGACGGCGCCCGCCGCCTCGGCGCCGCGCTCCTGCCCGACCGGCGGCCGGAGGCCTTCAGCGTCCGCCAGATCGCCCGGCTCGGCGGCCACCCGTACCGGACGGTGCGGGACTGGGCCATGGCGGCCTTCGCGGCCGATCCGGCCCGGTTCCAGGCCGCGGCGGCCGAGGCCGTGCTCCTCGTGGAGAGCGACTGGCCCGACACCCTCGCCTTCGCCCGCGGCCTGTTCGATGCTTGGCCGGAATCCGCCTGGACACCCGCGGCGCTCGCCGTCGTCACCGACAGCGTCAAGCCCGAGGTCCTGGCCTTCGCCCGCCATCTCCTGCGCGCCCGGCTCCGGCCCGGAGACGCGGAGGCGCAGGTCCTGCGCCTCCTGGAGCACCCCGCTCCCTCCATGCATCTCCTGCTCACCGAACTCCTGACCGAGCAGGCCGTGGCGAGCGAGGCGGCCTTCGCGCGGCTGGTCCCGCTCGCCCGCATCGTGATGCTGCAGGTGCTGCGGGGCCGGGTCGCCAAGGACCGGATGGCCGCCTTCCTCCGGGCCGAGGCCCTGCGCAGCCGCGCCCGCGCCGAGGCGCTGCTGCCGCTCTTCACCGATCTCACCCTGAGCGGCACGGCCCGGGACCGCAGCGCCGCGATCCTGGCCTTGCGCGACGTCGCCGACGCCCATCCCGGCCTCGCCGTGCCCCTCGTCCGGCACCCGCCGGAGGCGCGGGGCCCCGTCTCTCCCTCGGCACCCGTCTCGGAAGGGGCCCGATGAACTTCGTCCATCGCTACCTCGGCGCGAGCCGGGCCGTCTCGGACGCGGACGCGACCCGGCTCGGCTTCGTCCCCGACACGTTGCGCGAGCCGACCTACTTCGCCGGGACGGTGGCGCGGCACCTGCCGTTCCGGGAGGCGATCTCGGCCCTGCACCACGTCGTGGTGTCGGACCTGCGCTTCAAGCCGAAGGACCGCACCGCCTATTTCGCGTGGCTCCAGGCCCACGAGCAGGAACTCCTGGCCGAGGCGCTCGCCGAGAAGGACAGCCTGCGCGCGGAGATCGAGGCCCTGCGCGCCGAGAGCCGGGACATCGCGGCCCGCGCCGACGCGGTGATGCGGCCGTTCTACGACGCGCGGAAGCGGTACTTCGACTATCTCTACCGGGAGAACCTCGACGCCTGGATCGTGCTCGACCCGGTCATCACGGTCCACCCGGACGAGGTCTTCTTCGAGGCGTTCAGCCTCGACGAGTCGAGCTACGGGCGCCTGTCCTGCGACCACGACACCTTCGCGCGCATCGGCGACATGGCCTGCGGCACGACCAACATCGACTACAGCCACGCCCTCTACGACGAGTTCCAGAAGATCCGCAGCTACCGCGACACCGAGCTGGCGATCGACCCGACCGGCTTCGCGGTCCAGACCTCCGGCGAGGCCGCCTATCGCGAGGACAAGATCGACCTGCCCGATTCCTGGATGCGGGGCTTCCTGCAGGTGTCGAGCGCCATGGCGCAGCCCGCCCACGTGGTGGACCTGCACCCGGTCGACATGCACGCGATCCTGACCCGCCTCGCCGCGCGCCGGGAGCGCCACGGCCCGCGCTCCCTGCGGTTCCTGCTCGAGCCCGGCCGGCCGGTCAGCGTGCTGATCGAGCCCTGGAACGAGCGGCTGACCTTCCGGCGCTCGATCTACCGCGGGGGCGGGGCCGCGGAGATCCGCCTGTGGGGCCGCCGCCGCCTCGCGATCCTGGCCCGGACCCTGCCGCTCGCCCGGTCGGTGCGGCTGCACCTCCTCGGCACCGGGCTCCCCGCCTTCGCGGTGGTGGATTTCGGCGGCCTGCGCTTCACGCTCGGCCTGTCGGGCTGGACCGCCAACGACTGGTCCCGGGCCGGGCAGTTCGACCTGCTCGCGCCCCGGGCCGACGTCGACGCCGACACCGCCGCCCGGGTCTTCGCGGCGCTCCGGCGCCACCACGCCGCCGACACCGGGCAACTCGCCGCCGAGACCGGCCTCGACCGGTCGACCGTGGAGGCGGCGCTCGGCGGCTACGTGCAGGCGGGCCGCGCCATGTTCGACCTCGACAAGCGGGTCTACCGCCTGCGGGAGCTGACCCGGGAGCCGCTGGCGCCGGGCGCCCTGCGCTTCGCCTCCGAGCAGGAGGCCAAGGCCGACCGGTTCCTGGCGGCCGGACTGGTCACCCTCGGGCCCGTCGAGCAGGCCGGCGACAGGCGGCGCCTGAGCGGGACCGTGCTGGACGACGGCCGGAGCCTGACGCCCGCGGTGGAGCTCGATCCCGACGACCGCATGGTCGGCGGCAGCTGCCAGTGCGGCTTCTACACCCGCAACCGGCTGACCCGCGGCCCCTGCGAGCACATGCTGGCGGTGCGCCGCCTCGTCCACGCCCAGGTCGAAGGCAGGCCCGCGCGGTGGCAGGCGTGAGGCGGGCCCGATTGATGCGGGAGCGCGCCTGGCCTATCCTGACCGCGACGAGGGGCGTCGGCCGGGGCGGACCTTGCATTTCGGGCGGCGATTCGCCGTCCCTGCACCCTGCCCAGCAAAGCGTCACTGGCCCGCTCTTCACTGGGCCGGCACTGACCACCGGTGCGCGTTCGCGGTTTGGGTTCGCTGAACCCAAACGCGCACCGGTGGTCGTGCCGGCGTCGAGTGGACCGGGCCAGTCCCGAGACTTGACGAAGGCATCCCGGCCGACGTCCCCCGTCACGCCTCCTGCCTGCGCCGGAGGTCGCCGATGAGCCAGCAGCCCGGCAGCCTGACCCGCCAGCAGCTCTACGACCGGATCCGCGAGAGCTCGAAGGACGAGGTCATCCTCGAGGAGATGATCCGGCTCGGCTTCTGGCCGGACGGGGAAGCGCAACCCAACCCGCCGGACGACCTGATCCACCGCCGCGGCGAGATCGCCCGCGCCCTCGCCGACCTGCACCGGCGGGAGGCGGCGTGGCGCGACCCGGAGGCCGCCCTCAAGGAGATGCATCGCCGCCGCAAGAAGGCGGCGCTGGAGCGGCGGCGCGAGACGCGGCTGCGTAACGCTCGCGACCGCCACGCCCGGGCGCAGGCGTGGCACGCGCGCCGGGAGGCGGAGATCCTCCATCTCGGCGACGGCGTCTCGGCCGGCCTCGCGAACGCGGACGCGCCCGCACGGGGGCCCGCCCCCGGTCTCCCGCCCCTGGCGAGCCCGAAGGCGCTGGCCGAGGCCATGGGGATCGGTCTCGGCGAGCTGCGCTTCCTCGCCTACGACCGGGCGCTCAGCACGGTGAGCCACTACCGGCGCTTCACCATCCCCAAGAAGGCGGGCGGGCTGCGCCGCATCTCGGCGCCGATGCCGCGCCTGAAGCGGGCGCAGTACTGGATCCTCGACGCGCTCCTCGCCCACGCCCCCGTGCACGCGGCGGCCCACGGCTTCGTGCCCGGCCGCTCGATCGTCACCAACGCCGCCGCCCATGTCGGGCGGGACGTCGTGGTCAATCTCGACCTCAAGGACTTCTTCCCGAGCCTCGATTACCGGCGGATCAAGGGGAAGTTCCGGGGCCTGGGCTACGCCGAGCCGGTGGCGACCGTGCTGGCGCTGCTCTGCACCGAGCCGGACGTGGACGCGGTCGAGATCGACGGCGCCCGCCTGTACGCCGCCCGGGGGCCCCGCCGGCTGCCGCAGGGCGCGCCGACGAGTCCCGCGCTCACCAACCTCGTCTGCACCCGGCTCGACGCCCGGCTCTCCGGCCTCGCCGGCAGCCTCGGCTTCACCTACACGCGCTACGCCGACGACCTGACCTTCTCGGCCTCCGGCGCCGCCGCCGGGAAGGTCGGCGCGCTGCTCAAACACGTCCACGCCATCGTCGCCGGGGAGGGCTTCACCGTCCATCCGGACAAGACCCGGGTGATGCGCCGCGGCCGGCACCAGGAGGTGACCGGGCTGACCGTGAACGAGCGGGTCGGCGTGCCGCGCGAGACGCTGCGCCGCTTCCGCGCCCTCCTGCACGGGCTCGAGCGGCACGGTCCGGCCGGGCGCCGCTGGGGCGCGGCCGGCGAGGCGGGCGTGCTCCGCGCCGCGATCGGCTTCGCGCAGTTCGTCCGGATGGTCACGCCGGAGACCGGCACGCCGCTGCTGGCGCGGGCCCGCGCCCTCGCGGAACGCCACGCGGATTCCCGCTCGGCCCGTCCTGAGGCCCGGCCGCTGCCGGATTTCCGCGCCCGGTCCGCGCGGGGCGAGGTGCCGCTCGCCCGCTGGTGGACACCGGCCNAGCCGAGCATGCTCCTCGCGGTTAGGACGAGAGGGGCGTAGTCGCTCTCGGAGGGAACAACGGTATCGGACACGGCGCCCGGCAAAGCGATATGAATGGAGCTATCAATGATGTGTCTGAACCGTGCGGCAACTTGGTCGAAATCCTCCGGAAAGACCCTTAAACCCGCGTGACGGCGGTTGCGTAGGATGCGCCGACCCATAATTCCTAGTTATCCTGTCCCCGGAGCGGTAGGCGCTAGCAAGCGCACCCCTCACGCTGAAGCCTGAACACCGAGCTTACCAGAAACCACGTCAGGCATAAGACCCGACCTGTCCAAGGTCGCGCCGATCGGCGTAGGGCTGCTCGCGCGACGCACACGGCGAACAGACCGTGCCCACATCGGCATGCCTCACCCAGGACATATCGTGATGCTAGGGCTTGTGAGTACCCCATCCACTCGCGCTGAGGCTAATGACGCTCGACGTGGGCAGCAGCGGCGGGGCCGGCCTTCATGGCCCAGACGAAGTTGATCCGTCGTCGAGGCTGGCAGGTACCGCGGGCCTCGTCCGGTCGATCCCCTTGCCCCTGGGCAGGGGGCGAGGATCGGGACAAGGACGGCGGCGGAGACAGGAACGTCGCGGCGACCTTCCCTATCACGTCCACGCGGTCGTGACCGACGACGGCATCTCGTTCGCCGCCGCGCTGACGAGCAGGGCCGTGCCGACGGTTTCCCGGGCTCCACATCATCGATCGTATCTGTATCGGGCGCGGCATCGAGCATCGTCGGACCGAGCCTCGCCATCCCTGGACCGAGGGCCGTGCCGAGCGGATAAGCCGGACGATCGGCAAGGCAATCGCCATGCTCATCGAGCACGACCGTCCGGCGAGCTGGAAGGCGCATATCCCGGCGTTCGTCGCAACCCACAACCTCGCCACGCATGTCGAGACGCCGCGCCGGATGGCCCCGTTCCAAGCCACCTTTCAGGCCCCGCCAACGACCCGGACCGGTTCAGGCCCGACCCGCACCGCTTCATCCCCTGACCATACACCGGACAAGGCGTCATTGCCGGTAGCCATGCGTGCCGGGTCGTACATGAGACTGGCCGATTGGCCCCCCGATGTGCCCGGCCGTGCATCCCGACCATGCGCCAGGTCGGTGCCGGCCTCGATCGGTTCGGCCTTCCATCGCCGAAGCAAGCCGCACTCCCCGGGTCCTCCGGGGCTTGGCGTCGCCGGTCGCTCGGGCGACCCGTCGGTCCGGATCCCGGCGGGAGCTCGCCTGCCGAGTCGTCGCCGTCTCGGCGCGGTCGCAGCGGAGACGGGCGCGGGCCGCCTTCATGGGCGGCCGCCGCGGCGCATGATGTTCATCGCGCCATGGACCCCGCATGACGGAGGGCCGTTCCGACTTTCTTGCCGGCCACGTACCATCCCGGTCACAAGCGATTTCACAGGGATTCGGGACATGGACCTTTTCAAGCTTACGGTTGCCGGCAAGAGCGGGGATGTCCGCCCCGCAAGTTCGCCGGCGGCCTTCCGCTTCGGTCCTCCCAGCGATCCGGAACGCGCGTTCGTAAATCTCGAAATCGGTGATGCGGCCAACGCTACCTCATCGCGCACGTTCACCGTCGGGTTGGGAAGCCTCCTTTCGGGTGCGGCAGGCGTCCTCGCCGTCAACGGCATCGTGGGTTGGCTTTCCGGAGCCATCGGATCGACCTCGGACATCCTCGTCAATCACTTCGATCCCTCGGAAAGCCTAGGGCCGAAGGCGATGTTCGCGGCGTGCTTCGTCACCCATGCGACCATCGTCGAGATCGGTAGGCGCTATCTGCGGAAGCGGGGCAAGCGCTTCGCTTCCGAGGCGGCCGCCTGGGAGGCCGTCGGCGCAGGGTGCGGCGACGACGGGCGATGGGTCATCGGTCCGGCGGACTTGTTCGAGGGAGAGGCCGCGAACTGGACCTTCACCGCCTTGGCCCTGTGGGCCCGGGACAGGATCGCGATCCTGACGCCGTCCGAGTTCTCATGCTTCGAGGGGCGGCTCGCCGAGAAGGGCTGTATCCTGAGGAAGTACCGGATGGTTGGCGAGGGACGCGGCGTGATCACCACCCAGCGCTTCGGCAAACTTCACTCAGTCGATGGGCAATCGGCATACAAGGTCATGAGTTCAGGCCAAACCTTGGTGGAGGAATGGTACCGCGACGGCCAGCGCATTCCCATGCCCGCCATAGGGCGCGTGTCGATGCCGGACGACGCGGAAACACCCGGGAATGCGGCCGATACGGAACGCCCTGATGCCCCGCCGCACGCGTACTAGCGGTAGGACCTGGATATCCATCGCCGACGACGATCCTGTCGGGCTGGCGGATGCGGTCGTCATCCATCCCCAACCGGTCGAGCGTTGCCGGCTCGTGACGATCCCGCAGCACCAGACAGGCGCCACGGGACCGGACCTCGCCGCGGATACCGGTCTGCATGAAGGCCGAGCTTCCGGGCCGGCCGTCCCTGTCGTGCGGTCCTACCGGCCGCTTGCCGGGGCGGAGCGGCAAGCCCCGGATAAGGCGTATCCCTTGCAACCGAGGCTTTCGACGATGGGCAAGTGAGTCTGCACACAGGCGACGATCATCGGCCCCCCTCGTCGGGCGAGGGAAGGCCCGGTGAATCCGCGGATGGGATGAAGCCGGCGCGAAGCGTGCGACGGGTCCGCCGCCGAGCAGGGGACTATGCTGCTCGGCGGGTAGGCGGGGCAGGGCGCCGGGTGTCGGCCCGGACCGAGGTTGGCAGCTTGGCGATCGGGGCGCTGTCCCAACGAGGTTTCGGCTCCCGTCGGGACGGCGCGTTCCCGCTCCAATCGGGGCCCGCGGTCGGTGGTCGCGCTGGCCAGCGTGTCAGGTGCGGTAAGGGCTAGCTCGACTTTGGCCAATCGGACGGGTCGTTTAGGGTGTGAGGTGACGAAGCGGGCGTGGCGGGTAGGTTGGTGGCGTCCCCGCCAAGAGACACCACCATGCTGCCCCTGCCTGCCCGCTTCGCCGGGATCATCCTGGCGTTCGCGCCGCTGTTCGTCCACCGCTCGTGGCGCCATGCTCAGCTGTTGCTGATCGGCGCGATCCTGGCGCCGGGCCCCCGCACGGTGGCGAGCGTCCTGCGCATTCTGGGCCGTGCGCAGGAGCGGCGGTTCGTGAACGTCCACCGCATCCTCAACCGGGCGGCGTGGTGCCCGCGCTCCGGCGGCCGTATCCTGCTCGGGCTCCTCGTCGATGCGTTCGCGCAACGCGGCCCCGTGGTCCTGGGACTGGACATGATCGAGCGCCGCCGCGGCAAGCGCATCGCGACCAAGGGGATCTACCGTGATCCGGTTCGCTCCTCCGACAGCCATCTTGCCAAAGCGAGTGGGCTGCGCTGGATGAGCCTGACGTTGCTCGCCCCGATCCCCGGGCGGGGCGCGTCTGGGCGCTGCCGTTCCTAAACGCGCTGGTCCCGTCAGAGCGCGCCTGTCGCGAACGGGGCCGCCGGCACAAGCCGTTGCTCGACATCGGTGGCCAACTGGCCCTCCAGGCCCGCCGGTGGCTGCCGGGGCGCGACCGCGTGGTGGTGGCGACAGCGGCTTCTCGGCCCTGCTGTTCCTCGACGCGATGCGCCGCGCCCGCATCACCGCGATCACCCGCCTGCGGCTCGACACAGCACTCTACGATCCCGCCCCGCCGCGCCCGCCCGGCACGATCGGGCGCCTGCGGACCAAAGGCGCGCGGCGGCCGACGCTCGCCGCGACCCTCGCGGCCGAGGACACGCGCTGGCACGCGGTCGTGGTGCCAGGCTGGTACGGGGCGGGCGAGCGCACGATCGAGATCGCCTCGGACACCGCGGTGTGGCGGCACGGCGGCCTGCCCGTCGCGCCGATCCGCTGGGTGCTCATCCGCGATCCCACCCACAGGAAGGAGTCCCCGTTCGCGCCGACGAAGGTGGCCCTGATCCTGGCCGGGCTGTTCGGCCTGCCCCTGTGCCTCCTCGTCGGCCTCCCGCTCATCGTCGTCCGTTGGCTCCTGGTCATGCACTGTCGGCGCTGGGATCCACCATCCAGGGAAGCGTTTGCAAAGCATGCCCTCGAGGCTGCGTCACTCACGGAGCCGTCGTCCGGCGATCCTCTCAGTCGACAGGGCGAAGATCCGTGGACGGAACGAGGCTCACTGCGCGCCTCTTGAAGGCTACCCTGAACGGACGGACGGCGGCGCGCTGGTTGGGCAGCCTGCAGGATCAGGACAGCGCTCGTGAGACCGCTGGAGATGACGTGGCAGGCCTCTCCTTGGGCTTCTTCATGAAGGAGAACTTCACCTCGCCACACAGGCACTGGATGTACTCCCGGCTGCCGCGTGGAGGACTAACCTCGATGGGAACGCCGCACGCGTCGCATTCAAACAGGACGCATAGCGCATGGAAGGCATTGACGACGGCGAGGAACTCGTCCCGGTGCAAATTCGCCCATTCGTTATAGTGGACCGTCCTATTGATCTGCCACTGCTCGACCTTCGCCAGGCTCGCCGTCTCCTCGAGTGCCTTTTCCAGACGTCGGATGGCTTCGATCCGATCCGAGGCCTTCCAGCTATCCGCGGCGACCCGTGCCTCCTTGTAGAGGGACCTCAACTGGTTGATCGCCGGGTCGAGTAGGTCGCCCAGGTCGTGGTGCCCGTCGACGCTGAACTCGACCTTGACCCGCAACGCCTGGCAGAACTCGGACGCCATGTGCTCCAGGGACCGCCTGAGGAGCGCTGCGGCACCCGACACGTCGTCGCCGCTGGCGAGGCTTCGGATCTCGTCCCAGACATCCCCCTTCGCCCAGACGGTCGGGCCATCGGCGACAGTCCATTTCCGAAAGTGCACCGTGTCCTTCGGTTCGACGAGCTTGGTCGTCCCCATGAACTTGAGCCACGCCTTGTCGTGCGTCGTCAGGACGAACTGCGTGTCTGGGAACTCGGCGCGAAGGAGCTTGGACACCTCCCGCCGGTGGCCGGCGTCGACTGACATCAGCACGTCGTCCAGGACTGTGAAGGTGAAACCGCTTCCGAGAAGGTGCCGCATCAGCGCGAGGTAGAGGCACAGCCCCATGCTGTCCTGGTGCCCCTCGCTATGATACGCCCCAGGGGGGAAGAAGCCGCGGCCGTAAAAATCCACCCCGAAGCCCAGCCGGCCCAGGGTCGGATCCAGCTTTGCCTCGAAGGCTCCTTCGTCATCCGAGTTGATGCGCCTGTAGAGATCCGCGAAATCGCGCTGGACCTCCGCGTACACCCCCTCCAGCGCGGTGTCCGACGTCAGCTTGAACAGGTCGAACACCCTCCGGGCCTTGAAGGCCCGATCCTCGGCCACCTCGGCCGTGGCGCTCGCCTTCCTAAAGGCTTCCAGTCTGTGCTGGGCGGCGATCAGGTACTCCTGCGCGGCATCCTGGTCGGACGGCTCGGGCAACCCGTCTATGAGCGTTTCGAGCCGCCCGAAGGATTCGATGGCCGCCGTTTGCGACGCCAGTTCCTCGAGGACGCCGAGCGTCAGGCTCAGGGGGAGGAAGGCGCGGAGCTGGGCCGCAGCGGCTTTCAGCGCCAACCCGTGGTCAGCGAGGACCTTCAGTTCCGCTTCGTCAAGCAGAAGCTTGGCATCCGGATAGACGGTCCGGGCTAGGGCAAGGTCAACCTCGATAGCGGCGCTCAACGGCGCGATTGCCCGTTCCGCCCTTTCGCGCAGCGACCTGACCTCTTCGAGTTTCGCGCGCTTCCGGCCTATGGTGGAACCGAATTCCTCCAGCGATTTCGGGGTATCGCAGGCGGGGCAGACCTCCCCGTCGTAGAGTTCCAGGGCGGTCTTGAGGAAGTCGTCACGGACAACGGCGTTGAGCATCGCCTCATCCACCTGGAGCGCGCACGTCGCCGCCTTCGCCTCCTCCAACAGCGCCGCGAAATCGTCGCCGACTCGCGAGTTAAGGGACGCCGTTGCCGCTGCAACGTCGACCTTGGCGACAGCCTTGATGACGCGCGAAGCCTGCTTGCCATTCACGGACGCCATTCCCTCGCGGAGGGATGCCGCCGAGCCCAGTTCCGGTAGCGGTGCCAGTCCCAGGACCGCGCGGCGCATGTTAGCGGCTTCAAGGACCAACGGGTCCGCCACCTCGGCAATGTCCATCGCCCGAGCCAGAACGGCGCCTGCCGCGTTGCGGTCGGTCAGAGCCTTCTTGGATGTCGACGCCGCCGCATTGGCGATCCGTTGAAGACGTAACCGCAGCGCTTCGAGCTCATCGAGTTTGAGAAGCGCCTGGACATCCTTGGCACGTTGGCCGGGCTCAGCCAGCACGAAGCGGATAATCTCCCGGCGGCTCAACGCGAACTCCGGATGCGCTTCCAGCTTTCGGAATACCTTCCGCGCCTCGGGGCTGTCGGGCGTCAGTTTCAGTACCGACGGGGCCTTCACGGTGCGGCGCGCCCTTACGGTCCTGTTCAGCGACGGGATCCATACGACGGCCTCGACGGCCGCCTTCTCCAGATCGCTTTGGCAATCGACGTGGGCCCCGTGCACCTTCACCGAGATGTCACCGCGGCCCTTCCCGGTCAGGCGCGAGATCGTCCCGGCCAGCACGAACTCCAAGGCGTCGACGACGCCGCTCTTGCCAGTCCCATTCGCGCCGCAGACAGCAAAGTTCCTTCGGTTCAAATTCAAATTCAGCTTTTTGATGCCACGGAATTCGAAGATATGAAGCTCTTCAACCTTGATCATGAATGAGAAGCCCCAAACAGGGCCATTTCGAGAGCATCGTCAGTGTGATCTTTCTCCTCAATGAGCTTCAATTGCAGCCGATGCGAAATCTCCTCGAAGCCTTCCTCGGCGGAAACAGCCGCAACAAAGGCGCTTAGTATGCGCTCGACGACGGAAACTTTCTCGCTCGGATTTGCTGTTTCCATGTTCTCAGTCATGTTTCCCCTCTTGGGCAGATACGGACCTTAGATCCGTCAGCGCAACCAAGGCGTGCTGGGAACGAACATGATTGAGGTAAAGAAGTTGTCGCCACCGCGTCTAAGTTGGGTCCTGCGAGGCGGATTGGACGTCCGGCCAACCGAGAAACGCCGCTCGGTCGCAAGTCCGTGAACGGGGATGCCCGTCCATGACCTGCATAGGTGTCCGAAAGGCGACCGCTGACACCACGAGCAAGGAAGAACGCCAGAACCGACTGGGCGGTCCCGCGGTCGAGGCTCGATCCATATCCGGCTTCCCGGGCTAAGCTTCAGAGCAGCATCGCCGACCCGGAGCCGTCGTCCCCCCTTCCCCGGGAACGTTCACGTCGTGGCCCGCGCCTAGCGGACGGGCGGTCCGTCTGAGCAAGCTGATCGGCATGGACATCATCGAGCCCAAGGGTCATCTGCGGGGCGGCTGGCTCGCGCGCAACGGCCGGCAACGTCGACGCCGGCGGCAAGTCGAGGTGCCATTTCGGCGGGAAAAACAGGTCGATGCCCAGGGATGACGCCGAGAATCGCGCCTTGATGCGCGAGCGGTTGCTCGCAAGTTCCGGAACTGCCTCGCGGCAGTATTTATCCAGCTCGCAGAACAGCCCCTGGCAATCGATGGCATGCAGCCTTCGGCCAAACAGCCCCCTGAACTCCAAGCCCAGGCGCTTGAACTCCGCTTCCTGTCGCTCGACCATCCATTGGATCGCGTCGGACGGCGTATAGTCACCGAGCGAATGGAACGCCTTGCGCAATCCACGCAGGGCCCCGGGGCCGGCCTGGGTATAGTCGTCCTCGGAGAAGCCCAGGAGGTCCGAGTAATTCAGGTCCACGGCCGTCTGGTAGGCCATGAACGGCCCCATCAAGGGAAAACCTTCGAGGGCGCGCACGACGCCTTCGAGCGAGTTCGCCCCCCGCACGGCATCGTGGAGGCGGCCGCCGCCGAACATGTGCTTGAACAGGGCAACGTGGTTGCGGTGCTTCTCGTCGAAGCCATACGCCTTGTTGGCGCACAGGATGAAGGCGCCGGTGTAGAGGCCTCCGTTCGACGCCTTGACCCGATCCAGTGTCTGCTCGAACCGGCCTGACGTGAGGTCATCCAGGCGAGGCGCGCCACCGAGAATGGTCCGGACGCCCTCCCAGGTCGCTATGTTGCTGAAGGTCCGGAAGGCCACGATCTGGAACACGCGGTCCGCGTACGAGCCAGCATCGTGCGCGTAGGCGACGCCGCGGATCATGTACTGCGAGACACGATCCGCAGCCCGGAAGACGTTGCAGAACTTGTACGTATTCAGGATCGGGTCGGACGTCCATGGGCCCGGCTCGCCCGCGACGCGCCGCTCGAAGGCCCCGTGGCGACGGGACGCGAACGTCCAGTAGATCTCATACACCCCCCGACGTGGGACCGGGGGGGCTAACCGGGCGTGCGTGTGCATGAGACTGGCCTCCGTCACACCACCCTTGGGAAGACCCCGGTGTCGTGCAGGTTAAAATATCGGCGATCGTCGACGAGGCGGGACGCGGCGATGCGTTCGCCTACCGTGTAGAGGAACCGATCGCGTCCGGCCCAGTGGTCGAACACGATCGCCCCCCCGACCGCCACCCGGTCCGCGATCACGTCGAGGATCGCCGAAGCCGACGCGTGGTTGTCCGTGTCGACGAAGGCCAGCACCACTTCTTCCGTCGCCAGCCGCCCCACGGTTTCCACGACGTCGCCAGCCACGATCTCGACGTTGCGGCCCTCAAGGTATCTGCGCGCCGCCGATTCGTCCAAGAACACGCAGTCGGGGTGCCGGTAGAGGTCGAGGATGCTGCGAGAAGGGGGGAACCCATTGAACGTATCGAAGCCGATCACCTTCCAGTCCATGCCCAAGGCCTCGACGAAGCGGGACAGCAGCATCGTGGTCCCCCCGCGGAACATCCCGAATTCGGCGACGACGCCCTTCAGGCCGAGCCGGGCGGCCGAGCGCAGGCATTGGTAGAGATGGATCTGACAGTTCGGATAGCCGTTCGCGAGCGAGGGGACCAGCGCGTCGCGGACGATCCGCGCGAACACGGCGTCGCGAAACCCCAGGTGGCCATACCCGCCGAGGAATATGCGGGTGCCGGGATCGAGATGCGGCACCATCGCCATGAGGAGCGCCTCCTTCCCGGCGTCGTCGGCCACCACGACCATGTCCGGGCGATCCGCCGCGAGGCGTTCGAAGGGGACGTAGCCCGACTCGGCTGGACCGGCAGCGTCATCGCCATCCGGGGCATATAGCCCGGTCATCCGGCTATAGGCGCCAAGCGACGATAGGAAGCCGATGACCTTCGACGTCGCGGCCGAACGCCCGACCACGCCGACCCTCGCGCCCGGCCGCAACGCCAGCGCTTCCGCCAGCTCGTCCAACACTTTGGTGAGATCCGCGGGGGTCAAGACCGCTCACCCTCTTCCCGGTAGCGTGCTTCCGTGGCCGAGAACGCACTCACGGCAGCCGGCTTTCCGTATGCCGCGTCCGCCACGATGCGGCGTGCCGCGTCGCGTAGCTGGTCTGAGAGGTCTCGTATTACGACCAAGCTCGCACCATCGGTCGCCGAGCGCCAAAGCCTCTCGAAGAGGTCCACCCCGTTTCGTATCCCGGGACCTGGATCGACAGCGCCATCCTCGAAGCCGTCGCCGTCGACCAGGCCCTCGAAGTTCTCGTCGTGGTCGCTGAACGGGCTCGCCGCATCGGGCGGTAGCAGTCCGGAAGGCTCCTCGCGCTCTTCCAGGAGGAGCCTGTACTTCGTCGCATAGACGTATAGGTCGATGGCGGTATCTAAGACGGCTTCGTCGCCGGCCCGGATGCCGTCCTTCAGGAACACCTCCAGTCGGTCCACCTTCCTCGCCACGTTCGGAAGCACGCTGACGAGTTCGCCGCGCCGTTTCCAGGCTGCCCCGTAGAGGCGGTCCTTCCGCGCATGCAACCGTTTGATGCCTTGCCTGAAGCGTTGGTCCGGGGCGCCCGGCGTGGCGCCGGCGGCGAAGAATTCGGCGAGGCCGCCCGGTTTCAGGGCGGCCAGCCGACCCGGCTCATCTCGCGAGAAGTGCTCCCAAACCGCGGCCGCGACATCCGTATGCGGAAGTCCCGCCAGTTCCTTACGAAGCCTGTCCTCCCCCCAAGACGCGGATCCACACCGGATCCTAAGAGCGTGCAGGCACGCCTTCAGGAATGGATCCGTCACAGCCACGCCCTGCGGTATCGGCGCATCGGGATCGGCGGCCATCGCCGCCTCAGCCTCGAACCACGACGATAGGGTCCGGTCGAGATCATCCCACGAGGTTCGGAACTCGGCGCGGGTGACACCGAAATCGTAGGGCGTGAGGCGATGGAAGCTCTCGGTGATGCGCGCGGCACGGCTCCAATGCCGCTCGTAGACGTGGAACGAGGAGGCGATCCAAGTCTGGCTGCCGACCGCAACGCCGAGCCAGTGCGCCAGCATCTCATGCAGGACGCTCCACTCGAAAGCGTTCGCCCCCGAGAAGCCCCACATCACATCATTGCTCCGAACCGCCACGGCCAGGTGGAGGCGACCGTCGCGGACGATCCAGCTCAACCAATTGTTGCATGGGATGTCGGCGGTCCCCGTCAGGTCCGTCTCGGGGTCGAACAGGCTCATGACGGCCCTGCGGCTCGCAGGGTCCTCGCTCAGGATGCGCTTGACGTGGGCAACCTGATCGATGCCGGCGTGCGACCACCGGCGTAGGCGGGGGCCGTACGCACCCTGCCATGTCCGTCCCCCGTCCTGCGAGAACTCGGCGGCGCGGTGCAGGTAGCGGGAAAGCCATTCGATGTCGTTGCGCCCGGCAGCGACCCAGAGGGCCTCGGCGATCTGGGCGAAGACGTCGTTGCGGCGCTCGGGCACGAAGAGGAACCGTTCGAGCGGCCGTTCCAGGACCGTGACCTGATGGATCAGTTCCTTGGTCCTGTCTTTTCCGACCGTGACCTCCTTTCCCGTGTCCATGAGCGCGCCGATGCTCTCAACGGTCGCAAAACTTATGTTCCGGGAGGTCACCAGCATTGAAGAGTCTCCGGCCAAGCCATACCTACCTTAGGTAGCAGTACGCGCACGGCAAGGATCAGCAATGCCAATCGATGTGGAAGGCGACAGGGTCTTCGTCTGCCCGGTTCCGGCCCGCGAGGCCGAGGTTGCCGCGCTGCGGGACCTGATCGAGGGCCTGGGCGGTGCGCTCGTCTGCGCCGACCGCCGGGGGTTGGGCGACTTCGAGGCGTGCGTAGCCGCCGCTGACGTCGTCGTCATCCCGCTCTGCCCGGAAACCATCGCAGACCCCAGGGTCGCGGATCTGGTCCAGGGGGCGGTCCGAGCGGGGAAACGGGTCGTCGGCGTCTGGCTGGCGGGTTGCGAGGGATTGTCCGTCCCGCCGGCTCTCGACCGTGTCGGCAGCGGCGCCGTGGAGAACAAGGCCGAGAAGATCCGCAGGGCCGTCTTCGGCAAGGAGCCGGTGTGGGAGGAGCCCAACGGAAGGCCGAGGCCGGCACAGACGCTTCCGCGGAAGAAGAAGTGCTGAGGTTGCCATGACCGTCTGGTGCTACACCGTCGCGCAGGACCACGGCTTCGCGCCGAACCCGTTCTACGGCGTGTTGACCCTCGCCACTTGCAAGCCAAGCATCCGCAAGAACGCCCAGGTCGGTGACTGGGTGCTCGGCATGGGGGCGTCAGGGTATCGCTACCGCGGGCGGGCGGTCTTCTTCATGCGCGTGACGGAGATCACGAGTTACGACGCCTACTGGCGCGATCCGCGGTTCGCGCTGAAAAAGCCCGTCGTCAACGGCAGCTTCATGCAGAGGTTCGGTGACAACATCTATCACCGCGACTCACCTAGCCGCCCCTGGATCCAGGCGGATTCCCGGCACAGCAAGATCGGCGGCGTCGTGAACGAGGAGTTCCTGAAGAACGACACCGGCATGTCCGACCGTGTCTTGCTGTCCGAGGAATTCACATACTGGGGAGAGCAGGCACCGACGTTGCCCGCCAGCCTCGAAGCGTTCACGACCGTCCTGCGGAACCACGTTCGGGATTTCTCAGCGGCGGAGGTCGCCGCCTTGATGCGCTGGTTCAGGCGGCGGAACGAAACAGGGTGGGTCGGGGACCCGTTCGAATGGAGGCCTGAGCGCCTCCGGCGATGGAAGTGAAGGCCGCACGAGCGGCTCCCGCCATGATGTGTGCCGAATTGCTCCCAGCAGTGCCGTGGTCAGGCGGCAGCCGGTGGTAGGCTGACGCAAGGACACAACTGGACATCAGCCTTTCACGCTGAAGAGACGGGTTCGATTTTTCCACACCAAACCCTCCGGGCCTACCTCAGGCTGTCCGTAGACGCCTACAGCCGCCCTATCGGCTCAAGACCCCGCGTGGCTACACGCCCTATAGACAAGTCCTTCGCGCGGGACGAAAGAGAAGCTGCGCGAGCCTCCTTCGATCGTTGCAACCAGAGGCCAGGCGGCGTCCGCTCCATCGGCGGATCGCATTCCAGATGACGTTCAAGCATTTACCTAGGTCGTCGGAGCGATGGAGCGCGACCGTTGCCGGCGACCCGGCCGGATCCCGGCGAGAAGGTCGCGCGCGCTGACGGAGCGACCCAGGTCCGCCATCACGACCGTCAAGCGCGTCCGCCCCAACTCACCGAGCAGGGAATCGAGCTGGCGGACATCCCGCGACAGCCGCGAGGCGTCCGTGACGGCCATCGCGCCTGGCTGTGTCAAAACCCCGAAGGTGGTAGCTTTCCTCTGCACGACCGGAGGATGGCATGGGACGGTTCGTTGTCGGTGCCGAGCGCGATCAGACGACGCTGTTTCCGCCTTGTCTTGAGGACTGGATCGCCGAGGACAATCCTGTCCGCGTCGTCGATGCCTTTGTGGAGGCCCTGGAACTCGGCGCGCTCGGCTTTGCGGGTGTCGATGCGGCACGCACGGGTCGACCGGGCTACCATCCGGCCGCCCTGCTGAAGCTGTACGTCTACGGCTATCTCAACCGGGTCCCGTCGAGCCGACGCCTGGAGCGCGAGGCGGGCCGCAACGTCGAGGTCATGTGGCTGACCGGCCAGCTGTCGCCCGATCATAAGACCATTGCCGAGTTCCGTCGGCAGAACGGCCCCGCCATCGGGCGAGTCTGTGCCCGCTTTGTCGCCCTGTGCCGCACGATGGGCCTACTGACGGGGACGTGCGTCGCGATCGACGGCTCGAAGTTCAAGGCGGTCAACAATCGCGACCGCAACTTCACGCAAGGCAAGCTCGACCGGCGTCGCCAGCAGATCGAGGAGAGCGTGTCACGCTACCTCTCGCAGCTCGACACAGCCGATCGTCAGGACCCCACGCCGGAACTGGCAACCAAGGTGGAGCGGCTGAAGGAAAAGATCGCCCGCCTCGGACAGGAGATGGAGCGGCTGGCGGGGTTGGAAGAGCAGATGAAGGCCGCGCCCGACCGGCAGGTCTCGCTGACCGATCCCGACGCGCGGTCCATGGCCACCAGCGGTCGTGGATCGGGCGTGGTGGGTTACAACGTCCAGGTGGCGGTCGAGACCGAGCATCACCTGATCGTCGCGCACGCGGTCACCAATGCCGGCTCGGACCGGGCGCAGCTCAGCGGCATGGCCGCGCGGGCCAAAGAAGCTCTGGAAGCGGACACGCTCGATGCGGTGGCTGACCGGGGTTACTATTCCAGTGAACAGATCCTGGCCTGCGAACGCGCCGGCATCGCCGTGACGCTGCCCCGACCGATGACCTCGGGCGCAAAGGCCGTCGGGCGCTTCGGCAAGGATGATTTCCTCTACCGTCGTCAGGACAACACCTACTTGTGTCCGGCGGGTCAGACGCTGTCCCATCGGTACACCTCGGTGGAGAATGGCCTGACCCTGCATCGGTACTGGACGAATGTCTGCTCGGCCTGCGCGATGAAGGGAGCGTGCACGACAGGCAAGGAGCGCCGGGTGACCCGGTGGGAGCACGAGGACGTGCTGGAGGCCGTGCAGCGCCGGTTGGACGGCGATCCGCTGGCCATGCGGGTCCGGCGCGAGACGGTCGAGCACCCCTTCGGCACGCTGAAGGCACGGATGGGGGCGACGCACTTCTTGACCAAGACCTTGCCGCGCGTCTCGACCGAGATGGCACTCCAGGTCCTGGCCTACAATCTGACGCGGGTTCTCAACATCATGGGAAGCCGGAAGCTCTTGGCAGCGATCCCCGCCTGAGTGAAGGCCTTTGATCGTTCACCGAGGGGCTGAAAAGCCGTCCAGCAGCGCCTTCAACTCAAACGGATGCGCGACCACAAAGGGTCGATCCAAACGGTGGAGCGCCTATTCTCGCAAAATTGGGGCGGCACCCCAGCACAAAGCCGATTCTCGGCGTTTTGACACGGCCTGGCGCGATAGCGGCCGGAGCGAACGGCGCGCAGCAGGGCGTCGAGGCCCGGACGCGCGGCGGCGGCGTGGGCCCGGGCGCAGTCCTCGAACACGTCGACGATGAGCGACCCCAGGCCGTGGTCCGCCAGGGCGGAGCGGCAGGCCCGGACTTGGCGGGCGCCCGCCTCCGGATCCGCGCGGTCCCCCCGGCGGACGTAGATCGCCGCACGGGGCCGGCGCCGCGTGGCCGTCCGATCCCGCCTGACCGGGCCGCGGGGAGCGGCGGCAGTCCCCGTCGCCGCCGCGCCGGTGTTCTCTCTCCGGCACCCGGGCGATGCGGTCCGCGCGGCATCGGTGTCTTGGGCCATGATCGTCCTCCTTCGTCGTCCCGTGATGTCGCGGCCGTCGCCCCGGCTCGGCCCGTTCGCGGATCGCCCCCCCGGGAGGGCGTACGCGGACGGGCGGTGCCCGCGCATGCCTTCCCGGGCGCACGAGCCGCCTGGCCCTATGCGGATCTCCGCGCCGCCGCCGGTAGCCTGGCGGCCGGGGCCTTCGTCGGTCGTGCCGCCCGACGGCCACGGGGCGCCGCCACGCCTGCCGGCCGCCTGTCGGGAGCTGCCGGGGGGGCGCTTCGTCCGCCGTCGGGGCGGAGGATCGTCGAGGTGCCCATCGGCGATCCCGGCCGCGGGACGGCCCCGGCCTCGATCGGCATGGCGTGCCATGCGCCGCTACCGTCGGGACGCCAGGCCCTGTTGGCGTGGAGCCCGAGCTTACGGAGGCGCGTCAAGGCGGTCCGGATCGCTTGCTTGCCCTGGCCGGTCTCGGCGGCGATCTCTTCGAGCGTCGCTCCCTGGGGGCGCGAGACGAGCCTGACGATGGCGCCGCGCCCCGCGCGCGTCAGGGAGCCGGTCGACAGCCTCCGTCGGGCGCCGGTCGGCTTGGAGACATGGCCGGCGCGGACCAGTTCGAGGCCGTCGAGCAGGCTGGGTTCCCGCGTTCCGAGGATCGAGAGGATCCCGTCCCACGCGTCCGAGTCAACCAGCTTGCCGATGCCCGCCTCCAGGGCGGTGGGGCTGCCGTAGGTCGACGGGATCGCCGCCCAGGGACGTCCGAGCCGCAGCCGGAGCAGCGTCGCCTCGACGAGGCGACGTCCGTCGCCGGCCCCGGGACCGAGCGCCCGGACCGCCGCCGCCGGCACGAGCGGACGTATCGCCTCCCAGGTCTCGTCCGCGAGGGTGCATACGCCGGAATCCAGCAGGCGCGCGGCCTTCTTCCGTGCCGTCGCGAGACGCATCTCCGCCAGGGACGGCGGCACGTGGGTGCCGCTCACGACCCGGGACGGCCCTTCCTTGGCCGCAGGCGACGCATCGTAGAAACCCATCTCGGCGAGGGTGACCTCGACCCGGACGCCCCGGGAGTTCGGGTCGGGCGTCGGGACGACGCCCCGAAGCAGTCCCCGGATGGCCCCCTTCAGCCGGAGCCCCTCGGGCGTGCCGAGGTCGATCGCCTCGCCCGACGAGATCTCCCGCAAGCTGTCCGACAGGTCGCCGAGCTCGGCCACGCGCGCCGCCACGTCGATGGCGGCGTGGGGGGAGGCGAGGTTCGACAGGGCCTGCGACGACTCCTCGTATCGGGCGGACAGATCCGACCGGATCTGCAGCACGATGGCCTTCGGGAGATTCTCGACGTTGCCCGGGTCGTAGCTGTCCCTCAGCTCCTGGAAGAGCCGGTCGACGGTCCGCTGCAGCTCCGGTCGCCGTGCGGCGACCTCGGCCGCGGCCCGCCCGGCCTCCGCGGCCAGCTTCCGTAGGTAGGGCTCGTGGAGCGAGCGGTCGTCGAGCGTGTCGGCCAGGACACGCAGGGTGGCCGCCTCGATCCAGGGCATCTTCCACGAGCGGCCGTTCTGGCATTCCTTGTTGTTTTCGTAGTCCGAGCAGATGAACCGGTTGCCCGATCCGGAGCCACCGTCGCCCATGGCCTTCATGTGCTTGCCGCACTCCGGGCAGTTGACGAGGTTCGACAGGAGGAAACCGCCCTTGCGGGCCGGCGCACGCGCCTCGACCGAGGGCGGACGCTCCGGCGGCCGGCTCGCCGCCCAGAGCTCGTCGTCCACGATGGCCAGGTGCTCCGCAAACCCCACCACCCATTCGTTCACCGGGCGGAACGTCCACTTGTACTTGAGCGTGGAGTGGTCCCTGACGTGCTTGCGGCGGCTGTAGGCGATGATGCCGCGATACAGCACGTTGCGGAGCACCAGGGCGATCATCTGCCCGGTCCAGGGATTCTTGCGGCGGCCGATCTTCCCCTCGGCGTTCAGGATGCGCGCGATCTCGGCATAGGGCACGCCCTGCTTGGCGAGGCGGAAGATCTCCAGGACGATCGCCCTCTCGGCCTCGCAGACCTTGACCATGCCGCGGACGTGGCCGTCGCGCTCGAATCCGAAGTTCTTGGCGCCCCATGGGACGAGCAGCATCCGGACCATCGCACGGCGTGCGTGGCTGGTGTTGTGCAGGATCTGGTCGACCGTCGACTGGCTGACGATGCCGTAGACGGCGATCTTCGTGGCGTCGAGCTTGCCGTCCTTCGCCGCGTGCAGCTCGACCCCGAGCCGGTGCAGCTCGCGGTGCAGCCAGGCGAGGTCGACCGCGTCGCGGGCCAGGCGGGACGGGTCCGCGATGACGACGACCTTGATGTCCCCCTTCTCGACGCGGGCCAGCATCCCGGCGAGGGACTCCCGCCCGATCATGTAGAGGCCCGACCGGGCCTCGTCCGAGTAGATCCCGTCCTCGGCGAGCGTGAGGCCGGCCGCCTCCCGGTACCGCTCGCAGTCCTCGATCTGGCGCTCCGTGCTGAGGTCGGTCTGCCGCGCCGTCGAGAAGCGCGTGTAGTAGAGGCACAGGCGCCCGTCGACCAAGGCGACGTACGATTCGGCGCCCACCTTGGTCCGCATGGCGGCCGGCACGGTCGAAAGCAGGGTCGTGCGCAGTGCCTCGGGCGCCGGCCCGTCCACGGGGCTGTCGACGGGCGTGGGGGTCGTTCTTGGCATGGATGGGGTCTCCGTTACGGATGCGCCTGATCGCCCCGGGCAGTTGATCCGGAGCCAAGTCCGCGTGAACGGCGCACGCGATCCTTGGAACAACTTCGTCATCGCCGCCATGGCAAAGTTTACGACTGTATTGCATCCGGGAAGTCGCTGGTTCGAAAGCCTGGACCGTCGTCCCCGGCGGTCCGGGCCCGCACCGGCCGATGCCCCCGGGCGGAGGCGTCGTCGACGCGGCGGGCATCCTCGGCCAGGGCCCGCGCAAAGCGCCACCGCGCCAACGCGTCCAAAAACTCGTCCACGGCGGGATGCAGGACGGCGACCTCGTCCGATGCCGCACGGGCGTGCGGCATCGCGCCTTGCGGGCGATGGCTCATGTCGATCCTCTCGAATGGCGTTCGTCGGGCCGATGTGGCCGGGGGACACGTCCCGGGGGACTACGGGCCGGCAAATGGACGACGGCGGGCTGCGCCACGCATGCGGGGACGCGGGCCGAAGGCGCAGCGAGCGCGTGGTGTGACGTCGTCGGAAGGTCTTGGCTAGGAACGAATGTTACAGGCGGGTCGCGGCGCCGTCGACCTGCGGCCCGGCCCGGCGTCTGTGGAAATCGGTGATGAGCTGCCGATCCGGCGCAAAGGGGTTTGGCGAGCGGTCGAGGCCCGACGAATCGCGCCCAGATCGGTACGAGGCGTGACCTCGTCACCGCCGCCCGCGGAACGCCGCCCTGCCTCCTGCCGACGCGCTCCGGCCGGCCCGACAGCCCGCAGATGGCCAGCCACCCGCGACGCCATTCCTCCGCCGAGCGACGGCCGGCCGTCCCGAAGTGCCGACGAGCCACATGCCGCCAAGCCTTGCGATGCATGCCCGTGACGGGGCGGCCGCCTGATGCGTCCGGCAGGGGGCGGCGCCAGGCAAATGGCGTCGCACGGGGTGCCCTGGTATGGTCGGGCCATGGCCTCGACCAAGACCAAGCTCACCACGCTCCGTACGGTCTACCCGCCGATCTCCAATGCAGACGCCGCCGGGCTGCAACGCATCCCCGACGTCGAGGAGATCCTTCGGACGAGCGACTTCTACATGATCGTTGGCCGCGCGCAGGCGCGACTGGTCGGCCCGGAGGTCGATCCCCGGGCCAACGTGCTGAGCTTCGGGTTCGTGATCGGCGGTGGCGATCCGACGCCGGTGCGCATCCATATCGAGGAGTTGCCCGGTGTGGCGGCCATGGTAGGCACGGAGATCCACATCCAGGTCGACCAGGCTGGCAGCGGCTTCAAGGTCTGGGACGGTCCAGCCGATGCGGCCGGGTCGGAGATCGTCGAGTGGTTCACGACGGAAAAGCTGCTTTGGGACGCCGCGCGTGGCCGACCCGGCATCTACGGCTTGGAGAATTCCCGGGAGCTTGCGACCTACGATCTGTTGTACGTGGGGATCGCCAGGGCCGGCGACAGTTTCGACAGGCTCCTGAAGCGCGGCCACGTCGCCCGAATGAACATCCTGGCGAGCGAACCGCAGCGCCATCCCGGCGCGCGCCCCTCCGACGAGACGTTCCTGATCATGTTCAGGGCCGATCCGCTCATCTTCCAGACGTTCGACCCCGATCACGATTTCGACCGGGAGGATTTCAGCGGGAACTATGACGGCAAGCGCATCGTCGCCGATGCCGAGAAGGCTTTCGTGAACCTTTTGAGACCGCCCTACAACAAGGAGCTGTTCGCCAAATACCCTCGGGGGACCGATGGCCTCCACGGGGCGGGATACCTACGATACGGGTACGTCATCGGCGAGCAGATGGCTTTCAACACCGCGCATGGCACGGTGCGCGGCGGACTCGGACCGGCGGGATTGCCCACCGACGACGCGGACGCGATCTTCGTCCATGGCGATGCCGTGACGTTCTTCCAACCCGCACGCGTCGAAGGGTAAGCTGCGCTGGTTCCGGACATCGGCGGGGGACCGGCGACGTGACGTCGGGGCGTACGCTGTCCTCGGCGCGGTGGGCGTCGATCCGTGAGGGCGCCAAGAGCTTCCGTGGCCCCCCGGGCGTCGAAGCGCACAGGCGCGGCTGGATGGCGGCCGCGTTGTTCGCGAAGCATCCGAACGGCTCGACGGGTCGCTTCGTCTTCCCGGGCTTCCCGGCCGAGTTGACGGCGCTGTTCGTTTCGCTCCGAACCGTGGTGGCTTAGGCGACGAGCCTCCGGGCGGCGTCCCTCCGCAACCTCGCCGGCCACGTCATGCCGGGCGACCTCACTTCCGTCCCCATGGCTGAGGGCGGGGCCGCACCCTGCCGAGATGCGGGCGCACGGAGTTGGCTTGCCCTGCGGGGTGACGACGGCGGTGCTCGGCGGAACAACGGAGTCCGTCGCACTATCTCGCGAGCGGTTTGACGATGGAGGCCGCGGGCGATGGAGGCCGCGGGCGTGACCGGCCGGTCGACGGCCGTGTTGGCCGGGATCAGGCAGGCGAGGCCGCCGGCCATCCGGCCGAGCGATCGTTCCACGCCTGATCGCATGTCTCGCCGGTTCCGGGGTGCGGCAGGGTTCGGCGACCGTGGTCAGCCGCGGACGTTCACCCGCGGGGCTCGCCCAAGCGGTAGAAGCCCCGGCGGTCCCGCGCCCAGGTGAAGCCGTCGTCGATGGCCAGGATCTGCATCGTGCACATGGTTTCGCCGTCCGCGACGCCGGGCAGGTCGCGCGCGGCCTCGTAGGGGGCGCCCATCAGGCGCCAGAGCAGCTCGCCCCCGCGGAACGTGATTCCCCAAAGCTCCAGGCGGGGCGTGCCGGCGAGTTCGTCGTCGTCCGGGGCCCATCCGCTCTCGAGTCGCTGGAGGTCGACCTTCAGCTCCCACATCTCGTCGCGCGCGGTCCTGTGGTTCGCGTTCCCCGAAGGCCCCGCCCAGACCCGGTTCCCAGGGTCCATCCGGACCTCATGGGCCAGCATGAAGAGGTGGACACCCGCGGCCGTGGTCGCGAGCCGATGCTCGAAGAGGTCGATGTCGGTCATGGGGACGGCAATCCGTCTTGCGAAGCTCGGCACGGACCCCGATTGCGAATCCGCCGAGACGCATTGTCCGATCAGCCACGTCACGGCGCAATCTCGACCGGGCGAAGCCGCTCGGACCGCGCCGAATCCCGGGTGGGACAGCCGCCAAGGCCTGACCGTACCGCCGCCCGGCGTCGCGCTGGCAGGCTCGGCCAGTCCCCATCGTCGAAGCACGGTCGTCCATGCCTCCGTACGATGCCGGGTGAGTGCCGAGTGGAACGGGGTAGGGCCTCGCCGGCGCCCGGCGGCGGACCGACACGAAGAGCCGGACCGCGACCGGCGCGCTTACCGCGCCGAGGACGCCCCGATCGACTGCGCGAGGTGCTCGTGCCGCTCGGCCGTCGTTGATCGGCCCCCGTCCATGAGGCAGGCGGCCCACCGCGTTCCTGAAGGCGGACGAGGAAGCCCGGTCTCAGCCCCGTCGGCGGATGCGCGGCGGACGCACGGCCAGGACCAATGCACGCGCTGGCCGTCCCTGCCGGCTCGGCCCGCCAGTTTGGCGCAGTCGGGTACGAGCGCCCCCCGGATCCGCGGGTGTCCGCCCCATGCGCCGAAAGGGCGCGTCGCCGGGTACGGCTCCGCTCGTGTGGCCGGCGCACGTTGCCGAAGCGGCGCGGGGGCCTGTGGTCTCGACCGTCGTCGAGCTCGAGCAAACGTCCACGGTGCCCCGCCTCCCCGGCGACGAGGCTCGGTCCTGCGCCGCCTGGGGGCGAACCTCCGACGGGCCTGCGCCCCGGCTTCGACGGTCGTGTGCGGCGCGTCGACAGGGCCCGCCACCACATCCGCTTCGGCTGTATCGGGATCGTGGGAAAGCGGCGATCCGATGAGAGGCGCGGGGTGCCGTGGAGGGACCGGGAGGCCGCTCCGCCCGGCTTCGTCACGGGAGCGTCAGCCTTGGACGACGGACGCAGCACGACTTGGCAGGCGTGGTTCGGTATGCCCGGAGCCAAACCGTCTAATGTGCGACCGACGTCCCGGCTCGACCGGAGGCCGAACGCGACAGCCTCAAGGGCCAAAAAAAAAGGCACGGTCACCCGTGCCTTGCATAGCTTCGCGCCCATGATGGTGCTCGCCCCAGCGGGACGGTGCATGATCACGAAGGCCGGTACGGCTCAGATGCCGATTTCGTCAGGACGCTTCATGGCAGGATCCTTCTGTTAGAGAGGAAAGTTAGGGAGCGGCTTCGATGGTGTCAAGCGAGTGAGATGCGGAAATCGTAGACCTGTTGAGCAGGAGGCACGTCCTTGACTTCGATGGCTTTCCTGACTTCCCCCGAGGGTATTTTCAATTCATTAATGACGTTGTGACCATCGTAGAATCTGACGACGATCTCGCGGCCATCGTGAAGGTTGTTCTCGATTTCGAGAAACACCGCCTGCGAATACCGGGCCGGCCTGAACCTGCTCGACTCCGTATCGGCGGAGACCCACGCTCCCATTTGTTCTTGACGATGCAAGGGCATCCGGCCTGGATGGTCGTCTCGAACGGCTTGTCGACGAGGTCCACTATCTCGGTTCCCGCACCGAGCGAGCGATCGTCCGCCCGTAGGTACACCAGCCGGTTCGCCCTTCCGGGAGGTGCCGCCGTCACCTCCTTGATCCGGATGCTGGATGCGTACGACGATGGAACGTCGTCGATGTAGCTCCGCACCGATACGGCGGTTTCCACCGATACGAGGAACTTGCGTTCGCCCTCGTGATACTCGCTCACGACGACCCGCCGGTGCGTGGTGTCGGCATAGTGCTCCAGGACCTGGTGGACCCTCCCGACGATGTAATCGATGTGACGTCCGCTCTGCTTCCTGAACAGGATGCGGGCCCGCGTGTCGAACGACTCCATCTCGGGTCTCGCGGCCGACGTTATGGCGCTCGCGACCCCGACCACGAGGAACAGGGCCACGCCGCCCACCCAGGACGCGAAAACGGATCCCCAGTGCGTGTCCGGGGACGGAATGCCGTAGCGCCAGTAGATCGCCGCCGTGACGACGACCGAGATGGCGAGCGCGAGGACGATCGTCCAAACGCGCCAATCGTACCGTCGCGCCCATCTCATGAAGCGCGTGGCGGCGATCCACCTTCCGAAGGCCCTCAACCGATCCATCGAACCCAGTTCCGGAAATTCCGTTCGCCCCCCCCGATGGATCGCGCCTCGGTGCCAAGGGGGGCGCGTCCGTGCACGCGGGAGGTGCCGGCCAGGACGGATTTCATGGTCCTTACCCACTCGCCTCGATGCAGCGCAACCGGCAGGTCCGATGCGGCTCGTCGACCAAGCGCCGCAGCGGTCCAGGGCGTGGCACGAGGCCGCCGGCCGGATCCGCCGATGCCCCGCCGATGCCATCGCGCCGTCTGTCGCGGCCTCGATCGGACGGCGGCATGGCCTTCGGGGCGACCGGCGGCCGGAATTGCCATCGGACCACCCTCGGTGAGGGTCCCGAAACCAGGCAGACTATCTGTCCCTGTTGACGTTGTCGTGAGTGGAGTCGTCGGGATTGTCGCGGGCGTATTCCCTTCCGTTGATCTTCACGACGTGGCTGTCGGGATGCTCGCCGCGCTTGATCTCCGCGACCACGTTGCGTCGTGGGACGTTCTTGCGCGATCCGACGTCGTAATGCTCGTTGCGGCCTCCAGGGCCATCGTTCCTACCCTTGATCTTGGACATCAGGTCTCTCCTGCTGTTCTGCGGCCGCCATGGAACTCAATAAAATTGCTTGAACCGCACATGATGGGCCAGTGCCGCCGGCCGATAGGGGGCAGACCCATCGCACTGTACCACCGCGGCTAAGCGGAAGCGCTCCTCCACGCTCGGGTGCACAGTCGCGTCGGGCTTGATGTCCCGGTCCTTGGCCTCCCAGGTCCGGCCTGGCGCCCAGCGCCGTACCTAGCCCGGCACCCAGGAGGCCGAGACGCGCGCCGCGATGGCGTCCCGCATGCCGGACACCTCGCAGTGCTGCACTCCGGCGGCGGACGGGTGCAGGCGCAGGCGCGGGATCCGCATCACCTCGACCGGGTGGCGCGGATCGGCGACGGCCGGCATCCCGTCCACCTCGTGGCCGTCCGGGACGCCGACGGCCTGCCCCAGCATCCACCGGAGCGCGATGTCGGACCGGCGGGACTCGGTCTCCTCGTAGCCGCCGCCGATGTCCGAGTGGTTGCCGGCGAACCAGAACTGCCGGAACTGGTCCGGCACGCCCGGCGCCCGCGGCGGGCAGGCCTCGGTGGGGCCCCACCTCACGCGATCGAAGTCCTTGCGCCGCTCATCGATGGCGATGGCCGCGCGGGCATAGCCGACATGGGCGCTGAGCAGGCGGTCGAAGTTCTCGCCCTTCCACTCCGCCACGTGGCTCTTCGATTGCACAACCGCGTCCGGATGTGGTTCGCCTCGATCTGGATCTTCACCCTACGGTTGCCCTGGAAGCTCGGCGCGGACTTCTTCATGCGCCACCTTCTCGACGGCGACCCGGCGAGCAACACGCTGTCCTGGCGCTGGGTCGCCAGCCTGCACACCCGCGGCAAGCACTACCTCGCGCGGGCGGACAACATCCGACGGCACACGGACGGACGCCACGCCCCCGCGGGCTTCGACGAGGGCGCCCGGTCGCTCGACGAGGAGATGCCCCCGCGCGAGGTGCCGCTGCCGGACGCGGATGCGATCCCGGATGGCGAGGTCGCGCTGCTGCTTCACCTCGACGACCTGCACCCGGAGAGCTTGCCGCTCGGCGCGGCACGGGTGGTCCGGGTGAGTGGCGTGACGACCCATGCGGACGGGGCCTCAGACGCGGTAAAGGTCGCGGACGACGAGGCCATGGGGGACGCGCTCGCCAGGGCGGCGGCACACTTCGGCTGCCCGGCGGAGCCTGCCTCGGAGGGTTGGGCGGGTGGCCTGCCGGTGATGACGGCCTGGGCGCCCGTCGGCCCGTCCGCCGACGCCCTGCCGGACGGGTGCCTCCGGGTGCGACGGCCGTGGGACGATGCGGCGTGGCCCGCCTCGACGCGAGGCTACTCGAGGCTGCGGAACGCGATCCCGTGGCCCGCCTCGACGCGAGGCTACTCGAGGCTGCGGAACTCGATCCCGCGGGTGATGGGGCGTTGACGGTCGACCGCGTCCGCCCGACTTTCGAAGCGGTGCTGCAGGAGGATGCGATGCCGGACGAACGCGAGTTGCCCGAGGGCGTGCCGCCGGCCACCGAGGACATCGGCCTGCCGACGCCTCCCAGCCCCGGCCGGCTTCCTCCGCTCGACCTTCCGCCCGCGCCCGATCCCGCCGCACCAGGGTCCGGCGGCGGCGACGCCGGCTCGGAACCGGACGGGACCGAGGGATCGGGCGGCCGTGGCTGACGTGGGCAAGCCGCGGCTGGTCGGCGTGAACCACGTCGCCCTGGAGGTCGGCGACCTCGACGCGGCGCTCGCTTTCTACGGGGCGATCTTCGCGTTCACCCAGCGCGGCCGGGCGCCGGACATGGCCTTCCTCGACATGGGCGACCAGTTCCTCGCCCTGGCCGAGACCGCCGCGGCGGCCACGCGCCCGGTCGATTTCCGGCCCGAGGGGCATTTCGGATTGGTTGTCGATGACCGCTCCCGGGCCAAGGCTCTCGACGAGGCCGCCGGCGCGCGGCTCGTCGAGGGTGCGTTCGTGGATTTCCTCGACCCGTGGGGCAACCGCATCGAGATCGTCGACTACGCCAACGTCCAGTTCACCAGGGCGCCCGGGGTGCTGGCCGGCATGGGCCTCGCCTTCGGCAAGGCCGTGGAGACGCGGCGGCAACTTGCGGACAAGGGGATGGCGGTCGACGCCGAAGGGTAGCCGTCCGGCCCGCTCCGATGGGCGACGCAGGCCACGGCCGATGCCGGACGCGGCGCGGGGAACCCCGGGGCCCGCTCGCGACCTGAACCCGGTTCACCACCCGGGAAAACCGCATGCGACCCACCACAGCCATCCTCGTCCTGACGGCCACCACCGTGCTCGCCGCCCCAGCCTTCGCCCAGACGCAGGACGGGACCGTGGCCATCGGTCCGTGGAAGGTCGAGGCGGTCTCGAAGGGCAACAAGTTCGAGCGGTGCACGATGACCCGGACGACCGACGACGGGGTCGACGTCCGGTTCACCCGCGACGGCGACGGGCTGGACCTAACGATGAGCTCGCCGAAGTGGAAGCTCGGGCGGGACAGGAGCTACCCGGTGGAGCTGGCCGCGGGCTCGTCCGTGCTGCAGGCGGAGGTCGCCGCCACCGGCAACGCCGTGTCCCTGCCGGTCAAGGACGAGCGGTTCCTGAAGTCGCTCAGGCTCGCCGACGGCCTGGACGTTAAGGGCTAGGGTGCGACCATCAAGGTCGCGCTGGATAAGAGCGCCGCGGGCCTGGACCGGCTGGAGGCGTGCTACGCGAAGAACGGGTCGGCGACCGAGACCAACCCGTTCGTCGCCCCGAAGGGCAAGCCGTAGGTCGCCCGCGGCAGCCTCGGCGTCAGGCCGGATGCGTCCGGGTCCGGGAAGCGGACGCGAGCGTCATCACGGGACGCTCACCGCGCATGAGCGGGCACGCCATAGGCCGACGGCTTGCCGGCGGGCGTGGCGCCTGCGCGGCCGCCGCCCGATGCCCATTCCGGCTCCGAGCGCGGCCCGCCCTGGCCATCCGTCGGCCCTTGGAGCTGGCCGGGGACGAGATCGGCCACGCGCTTCCACGACTGCGAGGCGCAGAACACCAGCATGCAGCCCTTCACGGTCAGGGCCGAGGGCTGCTCGCTCCACACCGTCACGTCGTAGGTTTTGCCGTTGTCGGCGTTGTAGATCTTGCCCTCGAACCGGCCCTCGGCGTTCGGCTTCAGGCCGAGCAGCAGTTGGTGGCCGAGCTGGGGCCGGGCCTGCCTGGCCGGGTCCGGGTTGTGGCGGTCGATCTTCGGCTTGCCGTCCTCGCCATTCGGCTCTCGGCCCCAGACGACGTACCCGCATAGGCGGGTCGCGTCGGAGCCGCACCGCTCGGTCCGGACCCGGGCGCGACCGTCCTCCGTGAGCCAGGTGCCGAACGGCTCGGCCGCGCGGGCCGCATTCGGCCTGCCGCACGTGGCACCTGCGATGGCGGCCACCAAGGCGAACGTGGCCAGGCGGTGGATGGGAGCGGTCATCGGATTCCTAAAAAACATCATTGAAAGATGGGACCTACGGCGCGGTCGCCGCGTGCCCGGTCGCGTCGTCCCGGGGGCCCACGAAGCGGCCGAGCAGACGCCCGAGGAGGCTGCTCAGGCTGTCCATCAGCAGGAACACGGCCGGTACGAAGACAAGTGAGAGCAGGGTCGAGACGATGAGGCCGGCGATGACCGCCACCGCCATCGGCGCCCGGAACTCGCCGCCGACCCCGAACGCCATCGCGGACGGAACCATGCCGGCGGCCATGGCGATGGTCGTCATCACGATGGGGCGCGCCCGCTTGCGGCCGGCGTCGACGATGGCCGTGACCCGGTCGACGCCGCGACCCATCTCCTCGACCGCGAAGTCGACCAGCATGATCGCGTTCTTCGTCACCAGACCCATCAGCATCAGGATGCCGATGACGACCGGCATCGAGATCGGCATCTGGAACAGGAGCAGGCCGAGGATGGCACCGCCGATGGAGAGCGGCAGCGAGAACAGGATGGTCAGCGGCTGCAGGAACGAGCCGAACAGCAGGACGAGCACCGCGTAGACCATCATGATGCCGGCGCCCATTGCCATCAGGAAGCCCGAGAACACCTCCTGCATGATCTCGGCGTCGCCCGTCTGCCGGATGGTCACCCCCGGCGGCAGGTTCCGTGCGGTGGGGGTCTGCAAAGCCTCGGCGATGAGGGAGCCGAGGGCTTCCGAGCCCTCCATGTTGGCCTCGACGGCGACGCGCACGGCACGGTCGTAGCGGTCGATGGCGCCCGGGCCCTGGTCGAGCTCGATGTCGGCCACCACGCCCAGCGGCACGGCGGCCCCGTTCTTGGCCGGTACCTTCAGGTTCTCCAGCCGCGAGACCGCGCCGCGGGCGCTCTCAGGCAGCTGCACACGAATCGGCACCTGGCGGTCGGCGGCGTTGAACTTGGCGAGGTTCAGGCCGATGTCGCCGATGGTCCCGACGCGGACGGTTTCTGCGATGGCGTCGGTCGAGACGCCGAGGTCGGCCGCCACGCCGGGCTTAGGCCGGATGCGGACCTCGGTGCGGTTCAGCGGCGCCGTCGACATCACCGCCACGAGGTGCGGGATGGCCGCCATGTCGCGCTGCAGCCGGGCGGCGACGTCCGTGACGACGTCGGCGTCGGGACCGCTCACCACCAGGGCGAGGTCGCGCTGGCCGCTGTCCCGCAGGCTCCAGGACCGGATGTCGGGCTCCTCGGCGAGCAGCGCCGCTATCTCGGCCTCCACCGTCCACTGCCGGTTGGCGCGGGCGTTCTTGGGCGTGAGGTTGACCGTCAGCGTCGCGAGCCGGGTCTCCTTCTTGCCGCCGACCTGCCGGCCGCCATCGACGAAGACCGAGGTCACCTCGGGCAGCGCCCGGATACGCGAGACCACACGGTCGGACACCGCCACCGTGTCGGCGAGCTTCGCCCCCGGCGCCAGCTCGACCATGAACAGGGTACGGGCGTTGTCCTGCTTCGGGATGAAGCCCGAGGGCAGCAGGCCGGTCGACACGATGGAGGCGGCGAACAGCGCGAGGCCGGCTAACAGCGTGACGACCCGATGGCGCACCGACCAGCCGACGAGGCGCGAGTAGGCTCGCATGATCGGTCCCTCGCGCTCGCCGTGGTGACCGTGATCGCGCAGGAAGTAGGCGGCGAGCATCGGCGTGATCAGGCGCGCCACGAGCAGCGACATGAACACCGAGACCGCGATGGTCAGGCCGAACTGGATGAAGTAGCGGCCGGCGATGCCCGGCATGAACGAGACCGGGGCGAACACCGCGATCAGGGTCGCCGTGATGGCGATGACCGCGAGCCCGATCTCGTCGGCGCCCTCGATGGCTGCCTGATAGGGTGACTTGCCCAGCCGCATGTGCCGGACGACGTTCTCCATCTCGACGATGGCGTCGTCGACGAGGATGCCGGTCACCAGGGTGATCGCGAGCAGGCTGATGCCGTTTAGCGTGAAGCCCAGCGCGTCCATCGCCCAGAAGGTCGGGAAGACCGAGAGCGGCAGCGCCACCGCCGCGATGAGCGTGGCGCGCCAATCGCGCAGGAATAGGAACACCACGATGACCGCGAGGAGCGCCCCCTCGATCAGGGTGTGCATGGCCGAATCGTAGGAGCCGATGGTCGAGGAGACCGAGGAGTCGATCAGCTCGAACTGCAGGTCGGGGTAGCTCGCCTCGAACTCGGCGATCTTCCTCTTCACCCCGGCCGCGACCTCGGCGTCGCTGGCGCCCGCCCCGCGCGAGACTGCGAAGGCGACCACCGGCTCGCCGTTGAAGCGGGCGAAGGTGCGGGGTTCCTCGATGCCGTCCTCCACCCTGGCGAGGTCGTCGAGGCGGACCTTGCGCCCGCCCGGCAGGACGATGGAGGTCGCCTTGAGGTCGCGCAGGGTGCGGGAGGCGGCGAGGGTTCGGATCGACTGCTCGCGCCCGCCGACCTCGCCGCGCCCGCCCGCCATGTCGGCGGAGGTGAGGCGCAACTGCCGGTTCACGTCCGCGGCGGTGATGCCCAGCGCCAGCAGCCTGTCCGGCTGGAGCACGGCCCGGACCTCGCGCGCGACGCCGCCGACCCGCTCGACGCCGCCCACGCCCTTCACGCCTTGGAGCGCGCGGGCGACCTTGTCCTCGACCAGCCAGGAGAGTTCGGCGGGCGTCATCGCGGGCGCCTTCACGCCGTAGACGAGGATCGGCAGGCCGGCGACCTCGACGCGGCTGATCACCGGCTCGTCGATGGTGCGCGGCAGGTTGATGCGGATCTTCGAGACCGCGTCCTTCACGTCGTTGACGGCGCGGTCGGTGTTCACCTCCAGCCGGAACTCGACCGTGGTCACCGAGGAGCCCTCGGTGATGGCCGAGGTGATGTGCTTGACGCCGCGCACGCCGGCGATCGAGTCCTCGACCCACTTGGTGACCTGGGTCTGCAGCTCGGACGGCGCCGCCCCGGACTGCGTGATGGCCACCGAGACGATCGGAACGTCGACGTTGGGCATTTTCGTCACCGCGAGCCCGCGGAAGCTGACGAGGCCGAGCACGACCAGCACCAGGAACAGGACGAGCGGCGCGATGGGGTTGCGGATCGCCCAGGCGGAGACGTTCAGGCGCATCGGGCGGCCCTGGCTCTCATGACGTCGGGATGGGGGTGGGGACGCGCCGGCTTACGGCACGCCGGCATCGGCGGTGTCCTGCGGGGCGGGCAACGCGGCGACCGCGGGCGTGGGGGCCGCGGCTTCGAGCACCGGCCTGACCCGGTCGCCGTCGCGCAGGAACGAGCCGGCCCGGGCCACGACCCGCTCGCCCTCGTTCAGGCCCGCGCGGACCTCGATGGCGTCCTCGTCGGCGATGCCGGTGCGCACGGTGCGGTCCTCGACCCGGTCGCCCGCGACCACGAGCACGCTGCGGCGTCCGCCGCCGTACAGCACCGAGGCCTGCGGGACGCTCACGCCGCGGCTGCGGGCGAGTTCGACCCCACCCCGGGCGAAGGTCCCGATGCGCAGGCGCGGGTCGGGGTCGAGGCGCACGCGAACCTTGCCGAGGCGGGTGGCCTTGTCGACCTCGGGGTAGACGGCCCGCACGCGGCCCGCGACGCGGCCGCCGTCGCCGAGCTCGATCCAGGCCGGGGCGCCCTCGCGCAGCTGCGGCAGCTTGGTCTCGACGACCTCGCCCTCCAACTCGATCTCGCCGCGGGCGATCAGGCGGAACAGCGGCTCGGACGAGGCCGAGGCGGCGAGGCCGACCCGTGCCGTCCGGCGGCTGACGATGCCGTCCTCCGGCGCGCGGATCTCGGTGCGGGCGAGCCGAAGGGACAGCTCGTCACGCACGGCGCGGGCCTGGGCGAGGTCGGCCTTGGCCATGGCCAGCCCGTTGCGGGCGAAGGCGAGCCGGCCCTCGGCCTGGCGCAGGGCTGAGGTCCGGGTCTCCATCACCACCGCCGTGGTGTTGCCGGTCGTCATGAGCGAGCGCGCCCGCTCGAGCCCGAGCCGGGCCTCGGTCTCGGCGGCCTCGGCCTGTTCGATGTTGCTTTGGGACTGGGGCACGGCGGCCTCGGACTTGGCCACCAACGCGTCCTGCTGCGCGATCTGGCGGTCGATCAGGTCGCGGGCGAGGCGCGCCAGCACCTGCCCCCTGGCGACCCGCGCGCCTTCCTCGACCAGCACCTCGGTCACCCGGTAGCCGTCGATCTCGGGCGTCACCAGGATCTCGTCGCGGGGCACCAGGGTTCCGGTCACCGTCACGGTCTCCACGGTCTCGCGCCGGGTCGCCTCGACCACGCTGACGGTGGGTGCGAGGACGGGCTTGGCCTTGGCGAGGGCCTCGTCGCGGGCGGAGGCGGCCGACAGGCCGATCGCCATCAGCACGGGCGCGGTGAGGAAGGCGGCGCGGGTCATCGACCGGTCTCCGGAATGGCAGTGGTGACCCGCGGTAGCGCACCCTTCAGGCCCGCTTCGATCAGCGCTTGGAGGTGGGCGACGGCGGGGGCCGGGTCGTAGCCCGGCAGGATGGCGCGACCGACGACGATGCCCTTCATCAGCGGGTTCACCGCCTCGAACATGGAAGCGGGGTCGCAATCGGGCGAGATCGCGAGCACCGCGAACATCCCGCACAGCCACTCCCGGGCCTCGGCCTCGCTGCGGTCGACCAACGCGGCGATGGCGGGGTTGCGCGTGGTCTCCGCCCAAAGGTCGAGGCGCAGGACGGCGGTCTCGCGGGTGATGCCGGTGAAGAACCGTTCGAGGATCCCGTTCAGGGACGCGAGGCGGTCACCCTCGCGCTCCATCTCGGCGACGAGGGCGGCGCCGCGGGCGCGGTCGCGCTCGGCCATCGCCAGGACGATGTCCTCCTTGGAGGCGAAGTAGCGGTAGAAGTTGCCCTGGCTCATCGCGGCCTCGCGGGCGAGGTCCGCCATCGTGGTGCGGTGGAAGCCGTCCCGGACGAAGCACGCCTCGGCCGCGTCGAGGATGCGCTCGCGCCGCGCGGTCTGGGCGTCGGTGGCCTCGACGACGATTGCCGTCCCGGCGCTCACGACGCGAAGCCCGGCCCGCGCGGGGCGACCCTGGACTGGTCTTTGGCCGGGACGAGGTCAGTGCAGGCGCGAGGCGCGCGGTCGAGGCCGGCGCAGGCCCGGGCCTGCCAGCCACCCGGACCGGTGCCGGTCCAGGACAGCAGGCACGCCCATCCCAGCAGCACCATGGCGCCGAGGATCAGGTTTGCCGGACGCACGAGGGTGCGCAACGCCGCCGTAACGGCGGGGGCTTCGACGTGGGCAGCGGATGCGTAGGCCATGCTCGACACCATCATTCCTACACAGCCTGATAATGAGCGCTCATTCTCATGTCAATGAACGTTCATTCTCGCGTCGCGGCGGGGGGGGGGTGTATAGGGACGGACGTGGGTCGCGGGTTCGGGTCGAGAGACATCTGGCGTGCGACACCGAGGCCCGCTCATCCAAGGCCTGCCGGACGGTTCGGTATCGCCCCCTATCCACTGTGGGATGCGGTCCATTTGGAGACCGGACGCTCGCTCGCGCGTCGGGGGATCGGTGCGAACCGTCACCCGGGCGCCACCCTCACCATGCGAGGAGGCGGCAGCCGCGACCGATGCTGGCCGTCCTCGGCCGCGAAGCCGTGTCACCATGGCTGAAGTCGCCATCCGGCGGCCCGCGCGTCCGCTGCCGCGAGCGTGTCTCGCGGTCCGAGGCGGCGCCTACTCCGGAGCGCCCTCACGGCCTCGTCTGCGGCCCTCTGCCCGCCGTCGTGAGCTCAGTGGGCGGTCGTGAGGTCGAAGGGGTGCGTCGCCTCGCCCGCGAAGAAGATCCGGTCCTCGAAAGGCCGGGCCCGCCGCGCCCGCGACTTACCCCTGCCCGGCGGGGCGCAACCGTACGCCCCACCGATGGACGCCACCCGCTCCACGAGGCCGCCGAAGGGGCCGCATGGTCCTACGTTTGCGCATCGCCATGCGGCGCGATCGTCGATGCGCAGATCCGAGCGTTCGAGGAGCATCGGGACGGCGACATCGTCACCGACCTGGCCTGAACCTCATCGCGTTCGACCGGATCGGGCGGTCGGCCCGACGCTCCGATCCACGTCCGGGCCGACGGTGGGACAGGGACGCCCCTCCCGCGACGTGATCACCGACGGGACATCGCCATCTCGACACCGTTCGAAAGACGTGGGCAACCCCGTGGCATCCGCGCCGGTGTTAACCACGGACCATATGCGTCCTTTCACTCCCTCGGACGATGGCTCCTGATGGTCCCGTCACGCCATGGAAAGGCGTTGCGAGGAGGAAGTCATGGGTTCGAGCGATTTGGATTACGGGCTCGAGATGCTGGGAAAGGCCGTCGCACGCGACACCTACGGCATCGCCGCGACGAACGACGGCGGTCGTGCGCTGAGGCGGCGGATCGTGCGCGGTCTCCTGGCCTTGGAAAAGGCCGGCCTGGCGAATGTCGTCAGGGTCGAGGGCCGGGTGTTCGGCGCCGAACTCACTGCTGCCGGGATCGACCGGGGCCGAGCCATCGCGGGGCGAACCCCGGCTCCGGCACGCATCCCGGGGGACGTCGTCGACGTGGTCCTCGCAATGCCCGGGTCGGGTCCCCGCAAATGAGTCCAACGGGGATCGGACGAGTCCGGCACTCGGCGGCCACGGGCGGCCGACACCTCGCCATCCCCGGCGCGCTCGTGAGAGCCCGGCGGGGAAACGCGACCGGCTGCGGTCGAAGCTCTGTGACGGAGCCAGGCGTCGACACAGGCACACGATGATCGTCGTTTCAAACCAAATCAAGGTCAGTTCAATGCGCAGGCAGGTCAAACCGTATATGCGCCGCCGTCCCGTCGACGCGGACGATCTGGCGCTGGTCGAGGAATTCATCCGGGCGAGATTCCCGCGATGGGTGCCGTCGCCGATCGAGGAGATACTCTGGGTAAAGCGCCTTGGGCCCCATTTCGGGGCGAGGGTCATCCTGTTCGACCGCGTCCCGTGCCTGTTGATCGTCGGAAACGGCGGGAGCCACCCCGACGAAGATCGGTGGACCTATCGCGGCCTGCCCTCGTCGTTCGATACCCGGCCGTTCTTCTATCACAGGATGAGGGCCGCCTGGACGAGGTCCGATGGGTCGAAGGCCGAAGCCCTGGAAAGGCATCGAGGGAACCTCGTCTGAGGGGCGATGTCCTCGTCGCGATGACGGCTTGGCTCCACGCCGGGGATCGACCGATTACATCGGCGTCGCCGCGCCCCGGTGCGGCACGCCATCGATCTCGACCAGGCATTCCATCCTGGGGCTCCGGGCCTCCGCTCAGGCGGTGCCCCGGCCGTCCGCGTGCTCCGGTCCATGCCGACCGAGCTCTCCAGCCCGCCCCTGGCCCGACGCTCCGCGGGGGCGCGCGCCGCCGGGGCGGCGGGATTGCTGGCAGTGAAGCACCGATCGCACGGAGCCGCTAATCCCCCCGCGGCACCGATCGCTCGGTCGGCGGGAGAGTCGGCGTTGCCGGATCAGGGATCGCTCGCGTCGCACCCCTGTCCGGCCCCCAGCACCTGCGCGAACAGGCCGCCAAGCATCGTGTCCGCCCAGTCCTCGGGAAAGTCCATGTACCGGCCCGCGTGACGCACCAGCCCGCACCAGAACCGTCCGTCCTCGAACTCGAGCGCCGGGCAGGGCCCATCATGCTTGGCCCCTACGCCGGCGACGTACTCGCGTGCGAGGCCGCAGGCGCTCTCGGCACAACAATATCCACAGCCGGTGCAGGGTTGACCCTCGCGCGGCTTCGCGATCATGCGCCGGCATCGAGTCTCGTCTAGAAGGATGATCGTCGCCATGAGACCACCCTAACCGATTCGGGCGCCCCGCCCCACGGACACGGGCGGCGACTTTTCTCGCGCGATGGTTCGGGGATTGCGGCATCCTGCGGAGGGCATGCCGCGGCGGCCTGTCACGAATGGCAGATGTACCAGCGACGTCCTTCGCACCGGACGACCCCGGCGGCTCGGAGAACCGCCTTGGCGACCTCCGCGGTCCCCGACCGAACTCCGGCGGCCTGTACCGCCTCCCTGTACTGCGTCGCTGTCAACCCGGCGGGGCCGGCCTCGGTCAAAATCCCGACGAGGGCCGCCACCGCCGCTGCCGCCGTCGTACCGGCCGGCGAAGGACCGTCGTCGGGCCGAGCCCCACCGGACGAAGGCGCGATCCGGCCGAGGATCTCCTCGATCCGGCGTCCCTGCCGTTCGATCGCCTCTGCGAGTTCGGCCAAGCCCGATCCCTGTGGCGCCGCGACGGCACGGATTTCGGGAGCCTCAACCTTCAGGCCTCGGCCGGCCACCAAGGCTTGCGCGGCCTCTACATAGACGTCGCTGGCAGATCGGCCGTCGTCGAGGGCGACCTGTCTCATCGCCCGGTGAAGCTCGGGCGGCACGTACAGCATGACCTTTCGCTTCGCAGGGGATGGATCCTTGTCGATCTCGGAGGCACGCTTTGATGGGGACACGACAGCGGCTCGATCCTTGGGACAGCAAGCTGTCATGCCAGCTTGCGGTTAAGATCCGCTCCCAGGGGAGGGCGGCGGCCTTCGATGGATCCCGCCACCAACAAGACAGTAAGACAGCATGACAGCAGCCTGACGGGATCGAACCGCGGCAGCTCTAGATATACCAAGCCCCGCATACCAGGCCGCGAAGGCGTCCGGATCGATCGACATGCGCCCCTCCTTCGTCGCCGTGCCGATCGTTCTGCTCTGGCTGCTCGATGGCGATCCAGCGCGGCCCGGCCGTCGATCGAAGCGCCACGCCGTCGGCGCGGACGGGCCTCGGCGCGCCGTGGCGCTCCCGGGCGATCCATGCAGCGCTTGGACCCTGGGCAGGCACTCGTCGGTGGTTCTTGCCGACGACGCGTCCATCGCACCGAACCGGGCGTGACGGACGCCACGGTTCCGCCTTCGGCTGGGCGCCTCCAAGGTGCCGCCAGTTCACCGGCCCAGACGAATGGTGCGGCTTTGCCGTTGACGGCATCGAGGGTGGCTGCCTGTTTGGTCCAGACGAAGGGCTTTGGCCTGATAGTGCGCGCGGCGATATAGCGGTTGATCGCGACCTGGAGATCCACGATCTCGCTGAAGTTTCCACGCCGCAGTCGCAGTCGTGCGAGGACCGGGAGAAGCCTTCGACTGTGTTCATCCATCAGACCGACGTCAGGATGGGGTGGACGGTCCAGCGCGGATGCCTGGCCAGCCAAGCGCGGACTTTCGGGTGCTCGTGAGTGGCATAGTCGTCCAGGATCACGTGGATCGCGTTGCCGGCCGGCACCGCGGCCTCGACGGGATTGAGTAAGCGCAGGGACTCGCCGTGGCGACGCCGCCGCATGCATCGGTCGAGCGCGGTCCCCTCCAGAACGTTGACGGCGGCAAACAGCGTCGTCGTTCCATGCCGGACGGAGTCGTGCGTCTGGGTCCCGGGACCGCCTGGCTTGACGCGCCGGCTCGGGCGCGTGCGCTCCAGTGCCCGGATATGGGTCTTCTCGTCGGGAAACAGCACGACCGCATGGCGCGGCGGGTCCACGTACAGACCCGCGATATCCCCCACCTGCGCCGCGAAGGCGGGGTCGGCGGAGCTCTTGAAGCTGCGCGTCCGGTGCGGCTGTAGGCGGTGCGCATCCCCGGTGCGCTAAGCAGAGCGCGGTGAGATCCCGACCGCGTCAGCCAGAGAACGGTCAGTCCAATGGGTGATCTCCCCAGGCTGCTCGGAGCAGTTCGGCCCTGGAAATTGCAAGGTCGTCCTGGGCACGGTTTGTCGGTTGGACCCGACGATGGCGATCGCCCCGCGGATCCACGGAAGGCTTCCCGATCGAGGGGGGCGATCACGGGAATGCTTAGTCGATGCTCGACGCCCGCTTCGATCCGTGGAATGCTTTCGCACGGATCGCGCATGCGTCCCTGGAATGGAATGCTTTCCGCGAGCCGCGAGCCGCGAGCCGCAAGCCGCAAGCCGTGGGCCCGTGGGTTAGCCTTGTTCAGCGGGTCGGCGGTCGGACGGGGATGAAATGCCCGGTCAATACTTACAACCCGCGTCGGTTCGGGCGAGGGGCATTCCGTGGGCGGGAATGGGGATCTGGGCTTGGTGGGACCGTCACGGCACGATGCGGGCAGCGGGCGTGATGGCGAGTGCCGTCCTGCACAAGCATTCCTTCACTGCGGGCCGAGTTCTGTTGACGATGCGGCAAAGGACTGTAGCTTGGATCGCCATGGCGGAACCGATTGGCTCGGTCCATCGTCGGTCTCAGCTAACGCGTCAGCGTCCTAATTTCTTGGAAGTGTAACATATGCGACCCTGGAACGCCTCAATAGGCGTTCCGGCTTTGGAGATGTTACACGTATCCCACCCTTGGTCCGTGCAGGAATGCCGTTAAGGCATTACGCGGCCAAGGGTTTTGAGAGCCAAGGGACCCGGCGGGACGACGACGGCGACCCTCCCGCGCATGGTCGAGCCTCGCTTGATCGGGTTCGCCCTACGAGGCCACGCCGCGTCCCCGCCCGCTCGCAGCCGGCCTCTTCCGGCCGGTCCCGATCGCGACGTAAGCCACCCAAGCACTCCACGCATCCCGGGAACGCGACGTGGCCTGGACCGTCCGCGCGCAGCTCGGTCCGCCGCCACGCGCATCAATGCTCAGTCAACCGCGGCGGGGCGATCGCGGGGGGCGGCGGCGCGTCGCCGGGTATCGGAGCACCGCCGTCCGGCTTCCGCACGAGGACCAGCGCGAGGTCCGGGCACATCCCGGTTGGACGGCAGGCCCCCATTCTCGCAGGACAACCCGCCGAGAGGCACGCATGACCGACACGAGCCCCGGCAAGGACGGAAAGGCTCGTCCTGGCCCGACATCGCAAGCCGTCGAACTTCCGACGCCGCGGAACGGGCCCGGGCGCCGACCGACGAAACGTAAAGTAAAGGGAAGCGATCCTTGTCGGGACGCCCCCCTGGACGAGGTCGGGACCGGTGCTAGAAGCGCAGCCGTGCGCGACTTCAACCCACCTCATCGAGAGGGCCGGGCGACCGACCGCCTGACGAAGGCCAGGCTCGCTGCCGGCTTTCGCACCGGCCATCTGGCCGCGGAGGCCCACGGCTGGCCCGTCGGCACCTACGTCGCCGTCGAGGGAGGACGCCGACCGCTCACCCCGGAGCGGGCCGCCCGTTACGGCGAGGCGTTCTCGGTCCCCGCGGAGTGGCTGCTCGGCCGTGAGCCGAACGACGCGGGCACCGACGCCGCATGCCGGGCCGTTCGCCTCGACGCCGTCGCCGTCGCCGAGGTGCCGCTGGAGTTCGCCTCGCCCGACGTCGCGGCGGTGGCCGTCGCCGGAGCGGGAGGTCGCCTGGCGCAGGCCCGGCTGGACGCCGGCTTCCGTACGCTGCAGGGCGCCGCGCGCCGTCTCCGCCTGTCGATCAGCACGCTGCAGTCCCACGAGATCGGCCGTACCCGTGTCGGCGTGGCGGCGGCGCGGATGTATGGCGCCGCCTATGGTGCGGACGTGGACTGGCTGATGACCGGCCGCTTCACGGGCTCGGCCGCCGGACGCGCAGGTCCGACCCGGGGGGAGCGGGCCGACGCCGACCGCGTCGCGGAACTGGTCTCGCAGTACCGCGCGGCAAGGCGTCCCTCGAGCGTGATCCCGCCCCACCCGGCGACGCCCGTCTCACCGGTCGATCTGGCGGCGCTTCTCGGCTCGCTCACCGAGGGATCCGTGCGCCCGCTCATCGTGGCCGAGGTCGTTGGCCCCGTCCATGGCGAGTACCTTCGGGCCGGGGACCGCGTGCTGGTCGACACGGGCCGTACCAAGGGTCTCGGACTCATGGCGCGGGCGGCGCCCGGAGGGGGCGTCCGGCTTTTCCGCTCCACCGCCGATAGCTCGGGCGATGTGTTGGGCACGGTGGTCGCGCTGCTGCCCAAACCTTCCTGATCGACGGTCAAGCTGCACGTGCATGTCGCCTCAGTTCGCTCGCCCCCCTTGTTACGCAGTCGGAACACGCAATATAAGGCCGTCGTTGGAGACGTACGTTCCGGAGGCCAGGGATGACGAGCGCGGGTTCGGGCAGGGGCGGGGGTAGGTCGAAGGGTGCTCCGGGGAAGGGCGGAGACCCGGGCGACGTGCCCCCGCGCGAGAGGCGGGGCGTCCGCCGTGCCGGCGCGGAGGGCGATCGTCCCGACGATCGCGTCGCTTCCGCCGAGCGCAAGCCGGGCGCGGTGGGGACCGATGTCGGCGACATGCCCGGGCACCAAAAAGGGCCGGCCATCGCACGGGCGGCCGTGGCGCGGTACCTGCCGTCCGGGCCAGGGCGGCCAAGGGCCGACGCGACGTCGCGCGCGGGAGAACGGACGACGCACCTGCCGTCGGACGACATGGCCGGCCGGTCAGGCCAGGGCATCGGGCGCGGGGGTGACACCGTCGGCAGCGCTTCTCCCGATGCCCGGACGCCGGATTGCGGCATGCTTCCGAGACGGTTGCCATTCACGCGGGTGGTCGTCTACGTCCGGCACCGAAGCGACCGGTCCGGCCCGGACATCGGCGCGCGGGTGGGCACCGCCCTTGCCGCGGTGTCGGCGATCGGCGTCATCCCCGGCATGTGTCGCGTCCTCGTCGATGCGCTGGACCATCGGCGTACGATCGCGGAGCTGCGAGCCATGGTCCGCGCCGGCGATGTCGAGGTCGTGGTCGTCGATCGGATCGAGAGCCTGTCCGGCGATGTCATCGTCCTGGATGCGTTGATGCGGGAATTCGCGGCGGCCGGGGTGGAGCTGGTCGTCCCGCATCTGGGAAGACTCGCTCGCGCCGACATGCCCGCTGCCGGGCTCCTGCCGAGCGCGCGTCGCCTTCGTGTCTGATGCGCTCGTGGAACTGAAGCCGAGGCGCAACCCCGCGAGGCCCGGGTCGGATGCCGGGCCATCCGACCCGCGGAGGGGCACGGGCACGCCTTCCCCACGTGCGGGGATCAGGTTGGCACGCGGATTGAGGAGCGGTCGGCGCCGGGCCTTGGCGGCAAGCGGTGCCGACGGGGCACGACGTGGGCTGGCCCGTCGTGCAGAAGCCTTCGAGCGCGCTCCCAGACCCGCCACGTCGCGCGAATGGAATCTTGCTCGCAGGGCGCCGATGGGTTGCGTTGCATGCGGTGACACTGCGGTAGTCCGGCATGCCCCCGCAAGCTCGCCGCTGCGTGCAGTCGCGTTCGACGATGCCGATGCCCGGGGGCATCCACTTGTATGCGGTGACGCCGCCCGGGGGCACCGCCCGACACGGGGATCGCCTCCGCGTTCGCGCCTTGATGCCGGACGTCCGGCCGTGGGCTGAGGTGGGCGGACCGGCAGGCCCTGGTGCGATCGATCGCCGGACCCGGACCGGTTCGCGCACGTCAATCCAGTATGCGATGGCCGACCGGGCGCGGCCATTGCCGGGGTTCACATCGAATGCAAACCCATATCGTCGGCCTCCGCTCGATGCGCCATCGCTTCAATTGGCGCGGACGGGATGACGCCGATCTGGGAATCGGTTCAAATTCGCCCGGCCTGGCCCGGGCCCGCCGATAGCGTCCGAAATTCCAGGACTTTTCCAAATGCCGGACATTCAACCGTACGATCCGCACGCACCCCTGCATGGTGACCGCGTTGAAGCCTTTCGGCGCGTCGAGCGCGCCGTGAAGGCGGGGGCCGGCACCGTCGTCGTCGAACATGGGGATGACAGGCGGTCCATGGCGCGCTTCGCATGCATCCTCCGCGCGTTCGAGCTCGACGGCATCGCGGCTGCGGAGCCAGGACCCGGTCCGGGGAGGGTCACGGCACGGGTCACGTTCGCGGGGCGCCGCAGGGCCATGCAGCGCGACGCCGGCGGGTTGGCCTTGTTTCCCTCGCACTCCGCCGTGCGGGTCGTCGAGCGGCCCGTCGAATGGTTCACGGACGTCGACCTCGCCGCGCAGGCGGGCCGCGGCCATCTGCGGGCCGTCGCACCCGGGAGCTACGACGAGGATACGCGCGCCGGGTCGGCAGTCACCGTCTTGCTCGACCCCTTGGCCGATTGGTCGAACCATCCGACCTACCTGGCCCGACGGCACGGCGAAGGCGATGCGCTCAGGGCCTGGGAAGTCTTTACCTTGGACGGAGAGTGCCATGGCCTGCTCCTCATGACGGCCGACGGCTTCGATGGCGTGGAACCCGACGGATCCGTGAGCCCTGAACGATCTCCCGGCGCCGCAGCCTGGGAGATCGTCATGAACAGCTAGGGGCCTGTCCGAATCCAGAGGGTGATTCACTCGGCTCGTGGCCAAGGTGTTTCGCGCGTGGAATGTCGAACAGGGTTGGCTCTCCGCCAACATCGCGTGGGGATCTTCGACCCCAAATGACGAATGGCCGTAACCAGTCCACCAAACCCGGCAGAACCCCGATTCCGTCGTTCCTCGGCATCCTCTGGGCGATGCCGCGCGTCCGTGGGGACGGTCCCGTCGCCGAAGGCTCGGACATGCGGTCGCGGGGATTGGCGGGAAGCCCGCGGCGATCGACCTACGGCGGCGACGGGGCCTCGTCGTCCATCGGCTCGGCGATCCGCGGGTCGTAGCCGGCCGGACGGTCCGGCAGGCCTCCCGGGCCGGCCGTCCAGGCCGGGGAATCCTCCGTCCAGAACCGTCGTCGGGTCACGGACTTCAGGTCCGGCGCGCCGTAGACGAACCGCTCGTCGTAGCGGAGGTAGAGCGTCGAGAAGAAGTCCCGCAGCAGGATCCGGCTGTCGGGCGGCGGGAACCCCTCCAGGACCCCGCCGGCTTCGTGCCCCTCCGGCTCGACCAGGGTCAGCGCGACGCTCTCGTAGCGGCTCACATCATCGCGGATGCTCCTGCGTCCGGAGAGCTCGCTCAACGCGTGGTGGAACCGGAGGACGGCCTCGACCGGGGCGCCGCCGCGACCGACCGCGATGTCGTTGGCGGCCAGCTGCCGCCTCGGGGAGGCCCCGGCGACCGCGCCCTCCTCCGCGACCGCGGCGGCCTGCCGGTTGGCCCGGAACGCGAACAGGTAGCCCGCAACCAGGGCCGGGTACGTGATGTGGATGTTGGTGCAGTCGCCGACCGCCTCCTCCAGGCGGTTGGTCAGGTTCCTGAACGCCTTGATCGCGCCCTTGCACGACACGGCCAGGACGGGGCCGAGCCCCGGCTTCAGGACCGTGACGTCGATGTCCTTCGTCTTGAGGCCGCCGAGGATCGTCCGCTCGCCGCCCGTCGCCGCGTCGGGCTCGTATCGGAGGCGACCGCTGCGCGGGTCGACGGCGAGGGGCGGCCGCGGGGTGATGTCCTCGGGCAGGAAGCCGCCCTCGACCACCAGCCGGCATGCGACGTACCAATGGATCGGCTTGATGTGGCGCTGGCTCTGGGTCGCGTCCTCCGACGTCGCGAAGGCGCGGAACGCGTCGCGTTCGTCCATCCAGCGGCATACGGACGGGGCGGCCGCGCCGCGCTCAGCCGGCACGATGACGCCACGCGCGCATGGCCGACAAACCCTCGCGGACGGCCGCGCGGTCGAGGTCGTGCACCTGTCCGTGCGCCGGCAGCACGACCTGCGCGGCCTCGCGCGGCTCCAGCTTGAGCATGCCCCCTCCCAGGGGATGGCCCTGCAGCTCGCAGCTCAGGTCGATGAAAGGGCTGCCCCATGCCTCCAGGCGCTCGCGGGCCCCCGGGTCGCGCAGGCGCACGCAGTGGACGGAGTTGGTGGCGACGCACCGGGCGTCGTTGCGTGCGAGGCTCGGCCTCTCGCCGGACATGTACGACAGCAGGTAGTCGGGCACGGCCACGTCCGGGACCACGTGCCAGGGGGACCGAACGCGGCATTTGTAGGCCGTCCGGGCGAGCCGCCCGGCCTCGCCGTCGAGATAGGCGGCGACCGATCGCGGCAGGGCGCCGACCCTGGGCAGGCGCAGCAGGAGGTACGGCTCGTCCGCCGCCCGCCACCGCGCCACGTCGGCGTCGGTGAGGACCGGGCCGGCCAGGGATCGCCCGTTGCGGACCGCCGGGTGGAGGAACGTTGCCGGGATGCCGAGCCGGGCGGCCTGCGATGGCCGCAGGTGGAAGAAGTCGTTCGCCCCGGTGACGTAGCCGATGCCGACCGCCGCGACCTCGCCGAGGCGACGCGCCGCATCCGAATCCGCGACCTGCCTGTAGGCGTGTCGGGCGGCGCGCGGCATCAGGTACGGCCGGAGGCGCCTGCTCCAAGCGGTCCGCCACTCGCGCACGTCCACCCTCTCGAACGCGTCGGGCGGGTCCCGGGACGGTACGAACCGGTCGACCGCGCTCAGCCGGATCTCGTCGGTCGCGCCGCCGAAGCCGTCCGCGAACAGGAGCCAGCAATCCTCCGATAGCCCGGGAAACAGCTTCTCCCGGATCGCGACGAGGTGGACGGTCGAGAAGCGGGCGAGCGCGAACTCCAGGAACGGGACCGCGTACGGGGCGTGGCCGATCTCCGCCGGCACCACGAACGCCATGCGGCCGCCCGGCCGGAGCAGCGAGGCCGTCGCGACGAGGAACGGGGCCCACGAGGATGTCAGGCCCGAGAAATCGGCGCCGAGTTCCCGGCAGACCCTGAGAGCGCGCGCGCGGGTCTCTCCGGCGAAGCGTTGGTAACGGATGAACGGAGGGTTGCCCGCCGCGCAGTCGAACCGCTCGGCCGTGCGCTCCGCCCACGCGAAGAAGTCGCCGACGTGGATCTCCCCCGACGGCGCCCGCTCCCGGGCGAGGCAAGCGCTCGCGGCGTCGCGCTCGACGCCGACGCTGCGGGCGTGTGCCGCGACGAAGATCCCGTCGCCGCACGACGGGTCGAGCAGCCGGTCCTCGCGTCCGCGCACCGCCCAGGCGACCAACGTCGCGGCGACCGCCTCGGGCGTGAAGTATGCCCCGTCCGCCTTGCGGGACGGCGGGGCGACGATGTCGCCCGCCATCCTGCTCGGATCCTGGTCGATCGAAAGCGAATCCATGGGGCGGAGCCTAGCATGCCGGCAGTCGGCCGGGATACGTTCCGACCCTTACCCGGCGGGTTCGGTCGGTGCGTCGCTGTGGATCGGCCCCGGTACGACGCGCCGGCCGAGGCGCGGGCGACATCGACGGGGCCACGCCGGCCGCGGCGGAAGCCGGGCTTCGATCGCCACGCCCTTCCTGGCGTCCCGGTCGACCGGTTCAGCGTTCGGCACCGATTGCGTCGGATCGACTTCCCGGAGTCGGGCGGCGGGGCTGGATCGTGTCGAGGGATGATGCCGCCCGCCGTCCCCCGGGCATTCCCATGGCCCGTCGGACGTGCTTCCCGTCGGTGGTCCCGCCGCCGCCAGGCCCCGCGTGCGGGACGGCGTTCCGCGCCCGTGCCGGCGAACCGCCTTCCGCGAGCAGGGGCGGTGGAACCAAGGACAAGGCTCGGAGCGGCCGCGTACTCGGACGGCCATCCGAAGATGAGCCGTCCGAAATCCCCGCAATCAACAGCATCCGCCGTTCTGGATAGGGTCGACCTTTCGCGAGTTTTGCCTTAAGATTACGGATTCCTCGGCGGCCGACAGGCGCGCCGCGGCTGTCTCTCATATCGCGGATCCCGACGTCGCCGGACGGCCGTCGAAGCATCGTCCCGCGGACGGACCGCGCCCCCCTGCAGCCATGCGTGACCGGAGCCCGCGTCGAGGGCCGGCCGCGCGCGTGCGGAGCCCGAACATGCTGATCGCCTTCACCGGTGCCTCCGGGCGCACGGACGCCTCGCACGCGTCCCTCCTGGCCGCGCACGCGGCCCTCGTCGTCGATGGCCGCGCCACGCTTGTGCTGCCGGACGACGCCCCAGGTCCCCAGGCCGGCGCCGGGCTGCACGTCGTCCGTGTCTCGGCGGCCGAGGCCGCGGACCGGATCTGGCGGGTCGCGGACGCGTGCCGCGACGGCGGCGGCACCGCCGTCGCGGACCTGCCGTCGGCTTGGCTGCGGGACGGGGCCCTACGCGCCCACCTCGACGCGGCGGTCCTGGTCGTCGGTCCCCATGCGGCGGACGAGCGCGAGGCGGCGGGTTGGTCCGCCGACGGAGGCGAGACTTTCCCGACCTGGTACCTCGGGTGCCGCCGCGCCGGTGGGGGACCGGCTGCGGCGCGGTTCGCTGCCGCGATCATGGAGCTGGACCCACGTGCGGCCGTGATGCCTTACGCCTTGCCCCCGTTGGGCCGGGGCGAGGCGACCGCGTTGAACCACGGATCGCCGCGCGGGCGTACCCTTCGCACGGCGCTGCTCCTCATGGCCGCAATGCGGCACGGCGCCGTGGCCGGACGCTTCGCCCCCCTCGAGGCGGCGGCCCCGGACGAGGCCGGAAGGATCGCCGTCGCCGCCGACGTCCGCTCCTTTCCGGAGCGGCTCCGCGACCTCGCCGACGACGTCGAGGCCGTGGAGGCGGGGCTCAAGCCGGAGGCGTCCGATCTCGCCGACGCCCCCGTCCTCGATGGCTGGTCGTGCGACGCCGTCGCGGCGCCGATCCTGAAGGGTCGCGTCAGCGGCCATCCCGGGATCGCCGAGGGACACCGCGTGCGGACCAGCGAGGTCTACCTCACGGACCGCAGGACGTACGCCCGGACGCTGTCGCGCTGGTACGTCCTGCGCTCGACGGCCGGCGAGCCGGATGCCGGCCTGCAGTAGGCAGCCGACGCGCCGGACCCCGAACCCGCCAGTGCGGGGGGAGGGCGCCCTGCCTCGTCGCCGTCCGCGGCGACTTCGCCTCGGCGATGCTCCGCACGCGCCCGACCGGGCGCGTGCGTGGCCCCCATCGCCGGAATCGGGTTCCTCGGGGACAGGCCGATTTCCGGCGGAACACCTTCGCGACGGCATCCGCATGGCCAGTGCGGCGCACGAGGGCCTGGCCCGGTCGGGCCGCCGGGTTGGGGACGTGGTCGTCGGCGCGATCAACGGGCCCGGTGTCCTCGATCCGGCGATCCTGGCGACCGGATCGCAGCTCGACGACCGCCTCGCCATCCTGCTCGTTGGCCAGGCGGCCGGGGATTCGTGATCGGCGCGGCGTCAACCCGCGCCGCGGCCGGCCTTGCCGCCGCCACCAGCTTGGCCGCGGCGATGGTGACACGCTCATGGTTCCCGGCGCGCGCGCCCCCGGTAGCCCTCCCGCGAGGCATGCCGGACCTCCTGCGCGCGCCGAGGGCGGCGACATGGTTCCGTCGACGGCCGATGGCCGGCCATGCCCGCCCTCGGAACTGCTGGTTACCCGATGCGCGGCGCTCGACAGGCTCGGCGAGGCGCCAACCCGCCGCGGTGCCCCGGAGGATGCCGCGATCCGACCGGTGCTCCGCCGTCGAGGGCACGGACCGGCGCCAACGACCGTACAGGATGACGATGCGGCTTCCGCATTGCTGTCGAACGCCAAATCGATACACTCTAAATTGGGGCTGCCCTGTGGATAGACTGAGATCCACGCGATTTATTGCTGCGGTATCGTCGAAGCATAGGCTGGCGCACGATGAACGCCGCGCTGGCCCAATCCAAGCGTAAGCAAGTATCCCCGGCGTGACGTCGGGACAAGGCCGCGCGTCGAGCGTTCGAATGCGAAGCGGCGCGAGCAGAAGCAAGTCTTCGAGAAAGTCATCCGATCCTTGCGGGCGTCGCTTCTCGAAACGAATCAATGTCCCGGGTCGCCGGCAGCCGACGCCGGCAGCGGTCACGCGTCGGACATTCGAAACCGCTTCGGCGCGGAAAGACGTGGTGAACGGTCGCCGGAACGCGATCCCTAAAATCATAGCGTCTGCGGATCGACCTCGTGATTCCTATTGCGCCGTGGCCAAGCTCGACCCGGTGATCCAGAATACCCGTGGGGGTATATTTCGATCGTCCCGATGAGCGGACGCCGAGACCGAGGATGACGCCCAGATGGCCAGGATCGCTTTCTTCTCCGACGACGAGGCGGGGGTGCTGTGCGCGCGCCTGACCTGCCTCGGCCTGACCGCCCTGGACGGGACGACGACCCTGGCGTTGCCGGGCGACGTCGTGGCCGCGTCGCCGCCGATCGCCGCGCCGGCGGCCGTGTCGGTTGTGGCGCTGCCCGCCCGTCTCGACGCCCTCGCCGAAGGTCGGGCGCGGCGATCGGCATTCGACGCGGCCGACGACCTCGTCGTCGCCCTGCCGCTCGTGGCTTCCCGCGACCGCGGCGTGCGGGATCGGTTCGACGTCGCCGTCGCCGTCGGCGCCGGGGAGGCGGCCGCCGCCCGCGCGTTGCGGACGGCGCGGTACGTGGCGTCGCCCGAGGACGAGCAGGTCGACGCGACCGCGCCGGCCTGGTTCCTCCCCGGATCCGGGCAGTCCGAGCTGCGGACGAAGGCGATGCTGTCCGCCTCCGGCCGCCTGCGCCTGCCGTTCGCCACCCGCGCGCTGCCCATGGCGCTGCCCCGGCTGACGCCCGCGGACCGGGCCGGGCTCGCCGCCTGGGAGCCGATCAGGCGGCGACGACGCCCATGATGTCGGATTCCTTCATGATCAGGAGGTCCTGACCGTCGATCTTGACCTCGGTGCCGGACCACTTGCCGAACAGGACGCGGTCGCCGGCCTTCACGTCGAGCGCGTTGACGCGGCCGGACTCGTCGCGGGCGCCGGGACCGACGGCGACGACCTCGCCCTCCTGCGGCTTCTCCTTGGCGGTGTCCGGGATGATGATGCCGCCCTTGGTCTTCTCTTCGCCCTCGATGCGACGGACGACCACGCGGTCGTGCAGCGGACGGAACTTCATGAGCTGGCTCCAGTCTGAACGCGACAGGTTGAGAAGTTCGCCAGACCCCCTCATGGGCGGCCTGACCGCGGCGAGGCGGCGCCGTCTCGAGGCCACGCGCCAGAACCGCGGCCGAAATTTAGCACTCGCTGCGTGAGAGTGCTAGCAGCCCCGCGCGGATTTGGCAGCCGTCGTTATCGATGAGTGCTAACCGATTGAAGACACAGGCGATTTGCCGATTATTAACAACCCAGCCGGCAACCTTCTTGCTTCGCCGTGAGTCACTCTCACGATGCGTGCAGGAGGTGCCGCCATGAGCGTTTCGACCGCCTTCCGCCGTCAGCTGGACGGCTACAGCCTGACGACAGCCGAGATCCTGTATCACCTGCCCGACCATCCCCATCTGCTGCAGACCTTCATCTGGCAACAGCACGATCTATTCCCCGTATTCCCGGAGCTGAGGCGATTCCTGGCGTTCTGGCGGGATGCCCTCGATGGACCGCTCCATTCGGTGAAGGTGGCCCATAGCCGCCTGATCAAGCCCGCAGAATTGCGGGCGATCGGCAGTGAGTTTCACCTCCACTGACGCACATCGCGGGCGCGCGGCCCGCGACAGGAGGGGCGGCCGCCGACCTCGTGCCGGTGGCCTTCCGCTACGCCCTCGGCGCGCCGCTGGACCCGGCGCCGCTGGTGCAAAAGCCTCACGACGTAGCCCCCGAGGAGCGTGCACGGACTTCCCTGCCGGTAGGCGGCGCCGAGGCGTCCCTGACCTCACGGATCTGGACCAGGCGAAATCGCAGTGGCCGGGTCCAGTCAATGACCGAGGGGCAGGAGGAGCAACCCGAGGCTGAGACGGAACGGGTTCTCGACGCGCCTGCGCGCGCCGCCGCGTGATCGTCGGCCCAGCGGTGAACGGCGTGATTCTCCAGTCGCGCCGGCGGGAGACTCCGGGCGAACTTCACCAGCGCGGCACGGCTCGCCCGGCAGCACCCGCGCGATCGGCCCGACCACGGAACGGCCGGGGCGCGTGCACCGCATCTGGCCGAAGGCACGCGCTGCGCACGGGTTCTGTCAGCCGCTCCCTCAACGCAACATCAGGGGCTGAAGACCGAGAGCTATCGGCCGTAGAACTTCGGGTCGAGCGCAGCGAGCGCGAGCAACGGGGGCGGGAGGGCAACACCGTGCACCCGCATCAGGCGCGCGGCCGAACGGCATTCGAGCTGGTCGTCGGCTGCGGCGGCGGCTTCGATCTTCGCGACGGTGGCGGCGTCCGGGTGAGGTGCCGATGCCGGCTTGGCGGCGGTCGGCGCATCCTGTGCAGCCTTGCTCGCCGGCCCGCGCTGAGCATCGGTGCCCGCCTGATTGGGCGAGCCTCCCGGGGTAGGACCGCTCAGCCCGGACTTCTGCTGGACGTCGCCGCCCGCGGAGGAGGCCGTCCCCTGGCTTGCCCCCGAGGGATTCGAGACGGCGGTCGCCTGTTGCGGAGGCGTCGCTGCGGCCTCCTTCGCCGGCGCCGGCTGCTTCACGAAGGCCAGGAGCTCCTGGCAGAGATTGGCCGGACGCCCGGTCGGGGCGGCTGCGCCGCTCTCCTGCGCGCGGGCGCTGCCCGCCGCCAGCAGGGCTCCCGCCAAGCCGATCGCCTGGACGAAGGTGGTCAGTCGCCGCTTCATCGGATGCGCTCCTCCAGAAGACTTGGTCGCGTCGCAGCTGGCGCTCGAATGCCGAGCCTCAGGAGCGCTTCGGCTGCGAGGCGGCGCCCTCGGCTTTCCCGTGCGGCTCGCCGGCGAACTCATCGGGGGCGGGGTCGCCGTTCCAACGCGGGCCAACAAGATTGGTGCCCGGCTCGGAGACCCGCGCACCGGAGGTGGCGAATGCCTGGTAGGCGAACTTCTGATTGCTCGTGAGCGCCAGCATGGCCGCGACGCCCAGGAGAACGGCGGCGAGGACGGCGGCGATGAAAGCTTTCATGTCAGCGATTCCTGATAGGAGCCCGGCCCGTCACTCGGCCGGCGCCGGGCGGGATCCGAGCTGCGGGCCGCTGGCGGTGCGGGCCTGCTCCTGCTCGACCCAGAGGTCGTGGTGCGCGCGTGCCCAGGCCAGATCGACCTGGCCGCTGCCCATCGCGTCGTAGGCGCCCTTCATCCCGAGCGTGCCGATGTAGATATGGGCCAGGATACCGGCGATGAAGACGAGACCGATGAGGGAATGGATCACCTGCATGATCTGCATCCCGTTGACGTCGAAGAGCGCGAACGGGAAGAGCATCATCAGGCCGGTGGCGCCCATGGCGGCGCCGAAGCCGGCCACCATCCAGAACACGCCCTTCTGGCCCGCGTTGAAGCGGCCCGCATGCGGGTGCTTGCTGCCGATGAAGCCGCCCCCGGCCTTGATCCATTCCCAGTCGATCCGGTTCGGGATGTTGTCGCGGATCCAGACGGCGACCATGAAGGCGACGCCCAGCATGAAGGGCCAGGCGAGATAGACGTGGCTGTACTTCGCGTACTGGGCCAGCGCACCGAAGGCATCCGGCCCGACCAGCGGCATCAGAAGCCGCTTGCCGAAGATGTAGTTCAGGCCGGACAGGGACAGGATGATGAAGCACACGGCCGTCATCCAGTGCGTGAACCGCTCGAACGCGTTGAACCGGAGGATCTTCTTGCCGGATTCCTGACTGTGATCCGTGATGATGCGGCCGCGCCACAGGAAGAAGAGCGCCAGGGCTGCGAGCATGCCGAGGATCACGAGCGCCCCGATCCAGGGCAGCCATCCCTCGCGGAACATCTGGTACGCGCGGCCTTGCGGCTGGATCAGGTTGGCGGCCTTGCTGTCCGGGATGCTGATGCGCCCGCTGATCTTGGGGGCCTGCCGGAACAGAAGCTCCTCATTGATCGAATCCGCCGTGGGATTCGCGCCCGTCGGGTTCCGGCCATCGGCCTGGATCGGGTTCTGCGCCTGCGCGGTCCCGTAGACACCCGGCGCCGTCCAGAGCGCCGTTGCCAGGACGAGAGTGCTGAGAAGCGTCCATGCCCGCCGCATCGGCGTTCCTTTCAGATCGGTCGAGCGGTCCGCGGACGCTGCCGCGGTCCCTGTTCCTGCGCGCCCCTCAGCCGAGGAGCAGCCCCACATCAGATCGCGATGGTCTCGCGGTAGGCCGTCTTCCAGCCCCAGGCCCCCGAGCCGTACCCGCGCTTGATCACACGCTGCTTGTAGATCTCGGCGATCATCTCGCCGTCGCCCGCGAGCAGAGCCTTGGTCGAGCACATCTCGGCGCAGAGGGGCAGCTTGCCCTCCGCGAGCCGGTTCGAACCGTACTTCTCGTACTCGGCGGTCGAGAGATCGGGCTCGGGGCCACCCGAGCAGTAGGTGCACTTGTCCATCTTGCCGCGGGACCCGAAGTTCCCGACGCGCGGGTACTGCGGCGCGCCGAACGGGCAGGCGTAGAAGCAGTAGCCGCAGCCGATGCAGATGTCCTTGGAGTGCAGCACCACCGCGTCGGCAGTGGTGTAGAAGCAGTTCACCGGGCAGACGGCCGCGCAGGGCGCGTCGGTGCAGTGCATGCAGGCCATCGAGACCGAGCGCTCGCCGGGCTTGCCGTCGTTGAGCGTCACCACCCGCCGCCGGTTGATGCCCCACGGCACTTCGTGCTCGTTCTTGCAGGCGGTGACGCAGGCGTTGCACTCGATGCAACGATCCGCGTCGCAGAGAAACTTCATGCGCGCCATGATCAGGTCGCTCCTCTCAGGCCGCTCGGATCTGACACAGGGTGGCTTTCGTCTCCTGCATACCGGTGACGGGGTCGAAGCCGTAGGTCGTGACGGTGTTGACGCTCTCGCCGAGCACGACCGGGTCGGTGCCCTTCGGGTAGTAGTCGCGCATGTCCTTGCCTTGGTACCAGCCGGAGAAGTGGAACGGCATGAACGCGACTCCTTTCCCGACGCGGTCGGTCACGAGGGCCTTCACCTTCGTCTTGGAGTTGTTCTCCGCGCCCGTGACCCAGACCCACTGACCGTCCTTGATGCCGCGCTCGGCCGCGTCACCGGTGTTGATCTCGACGAACATGTCCTGCTGCAGCTCGGCGAGCCACGGGTTGGAGCGGGTTTCCTCACCGCCGCCCTCGTACTCGACGAGGCGGCCCGAGGTCAGGATGATCGGGAAATCCCGGGCGACGTTGCGGTCGACCGCCGCCTTCTGCACCGAGAAGCCGATATTGGGCATGCGGAATTGCCGCTCATCGGGCCGGGTCGGGTACTTGGCGACCAGATCGGGGCGCGGTGAGTAGATCGGCTCGCGGTGGACCGGCACCGGGTCGGGCAGGTTCCAGGCGTTCGCGCGCGCCTTGCCGTTGCCGAACGGCGAGACGCCGTGCTCGAGACAGACGCGCTGGATGCCGCCCGAGAGGTCGGTCGCCCAGCTCACCGTGTCGGGCTTGTCGCCGCCGATCTTCAGGATCGTCGCCAGCTCGTCCGCCGTGAGATCCTTGTCCCACCCGAGCTTCTTGAACACGCCGAGGGTGAATTCCGGATAGCCGTCGGTGAGGTCGGAGCCCTTCGAGTAGGAATCCTCGGCCAGCAACGTCTCGCCGTTGCGTTCGGTGCCGAAGCGCGCGCGGAACGTGCCGCCACCCTCCTTCACGTGCAAAGCCGTGTTGTAGAGGATGGCCGAGCCGGGATGGCGGATCTCGGGCTTACCCCAGCAGGGCCAGGGCAGGCCGTAATAGTCCCCGCCAACCTCCGGATCGTCCTTCGGCGCCCGCAGGGTGACGAGGTCGAACTTCTGCTGGTTGCGCATATGCGCCTTCAGGCGCTCGGGCGACTGTCCGGAGTAGCCCGTCGACCAGCCGCCGCGGTTGATCTCCCGCAGGATGTCCTCGGCCACCGGCACGTTGTTCTCGACCTTGATGTTCTTGAACATCGGGTCGGCGAAGCCGAGCTTCTTCGAGAGCAGGTAGAGGAACTCGTAGTCGTTCTTGGACTCGAAGGCGGGCTTCACGATCTGCTCGCCCCATTGCAGGGACCGGTTCGAGGCCGTGCGGCACCCGTCCATCTCCAGCGAGGTGCAGATCGGCAGCAGGTAGGTGTTGTCCTGCCGGGTATCGAGCGCCGCGAAGGTGGTCGGATGCGGGTCTGCGACGACCATCAGGTCGAGCTTGTTCAGGCCCTCGAGGGCTTCGGGCAGGCGCGTGACGGTGTTGCCGCCATGGCCCGAGATCATCATCGCCCGCGTGGGGCTCCGCTGATCGATCTGATCGGGCGGGAGGTTCACGGAGTCGAACCAGCGGGTCGAGGTGATGCCCGGGGTCTCCATGTTCTCCTTGCGGGACCGCGCCTTGCGGCCGGCGGCCGCGGGGACCTCATCGAAGCGCGACTGCAGCCACGCGTAGTCCACCTCCCAAACGCGGGACCAGTGCCGCCAGCCGCCTTCGACTAGGCCGTAGTAGAGCGGCAGGGTCGTCACATCGAGGCCGAGGTCGGTCGCGCCCTGCACGTTCGTGTGCCCGCGGAAGATGTTGGCGCCCGTGCCCGGCTTGCCGACATTGCCCGTCGCCAAGCACAGGATGCAGAGCGCGCGCACGTTGGCGGTGCCGACCGTGTGCTGCGTGTTGCCCATGCACCAGATCATGGTGGCGGGCTTCTCCTTGGCGAACTTCTCCGCCACGCGGCGGAGCTGCTCGCCCGGCACGCCGGACACGCGCTCCACTTCCTCAGGCGTCCACTTGGCGACCTCCTTGCGGACGTCGTCCATCGCGTAGACGCGCTGGCGGATGAAGTCCTTGTCCTCCCAGCCGTTCTGGAAGATGTGCCAGAGCATGCCCCAGGCCACCGGGATGTCGGTCCCCGAGCGGATGCGCACATAGTCGGTGGCGTGCGCCGCCGTGCGGGTGAAACGGGGGTCGATGACGATCAGGTTGGCGCGGTTGATCTCCTTCCCGGACAGCACGTGCTGCATCGAGATCGGGTGCGCCTCGGCGGGATTGCCGCCCATGATGATCATGGTCTTGGCGTTGCGGATGTCGTTGTACGAGTTGGTCTGGGCGCCGTAGCCCCAGGTATTCGCCACGCCCGCCACTGTGGTCGAGTGGCAGATGCGCGCCTGGTGGTCGACGTTGTTGGTGCCCCAGAAGGCCCCGAATTTCCGCAACAGGTACGCGGCCTCGTTCGTGTACTTGGCCGAGCCGAGCCAGTAGACGGAATCGGAACCCCACTTCTCGCGGATCTGCAGCAGCTTGTCGCCGATCTCGTCGATCGCCTGATCCCAGGAGATCCGCTGCCACTGGCCGCCGACGAGCTTCATCGGGTATTTCAGGCGGCGGTCCGACGAGACCAGCTCGCGAATGGCGGCACCCTTGGCGCAGTGGGTGCCGCGGTTGATGGGACTCGCCCAGGACGGCTCCTGGCCGACCCACACGCCGTTCACGACCTCGGCGGTCACCGTGCAGCCGACCGAGCAATGCGTGCAGATGTTCTTCTTGATGACGGTCCCCGGTCCGACCGCCGACGAGCCGGCGGCCTCGGCCTTGCGGACGGCGCCGAGCTGGATCGAGCCCGCGGCGGCGAGCGCTCCGGCCGTGAGCCCGGATTTGCGCAGGAACGCACGCCGGTCGAGCACGCCGGCCGCGAGACCGGCAGCGACCGCCTGATGCTTGCTGCGGCTGGCCTCGCCGCTCTTCCGCTTCGTCAGCATGGCAGCCTCACTTCGTTCCCGGCGCAGGATCGGGATTCTTCAGGAGCGTCTCGTAGCCGTTGGTCCGGTAGAACGCCTTCACGTGATCGCTCAGGCGGTACCGGCTGCGCGTCTCGTCCTGGCCCGGATCGTAGGCCTGGGCCTCCGTCGCAGCCATCGGCGACGCGACCGCGGCGGCGGCCGCCACGGTGCTTCCGCCGAGCGCCCGAAAGAACTGGCGACGACCGAGCGTCTTCGGATCCTGCCGCATCATCCAACTCCCTCAGCGACACCCGCTGGATAGCAAACTCACGTCACGTCTTCCGGTCACGCTCCGACCACCGGGCACCGCATCCCCGTCACGCATCCATCGTGAAGGCTTCCGCCTCCACCTCCATGAAGACGCGCCCCAGGCTGCCGACCGCGCGGTAGAAGCGCGCGTTCCTCGCCCGCTCGAGATCCCCGAAGAAGCGGTCTACCCAGGGGACGAGGTGCCGCCCGAAGAAGCGCGCCTGCGCGTCCGGCCCGGCCGCGAACCGCCCGCCGGCGAGCCCCGCCATCACATCCAGCAGGAAGGCCAAGTGGTCCTCCGGCTCGCTCATGGCCTCGGCCCGCGACAGACCGAGGGCCGCGAGATCCTCCCGGACCAGCGCGAGCGGGCGCTCGTTGAGGAAGCCGGTCAGGTAGTAGGAGGCGTAAGGAAGGAGCTCGCCCCTGCCCACGCCGATGAACAGCGCGAAGAACTCGCGTTCGACCTCCGCGGCCGTCGCCTCCGCCGCCGCGCGGCTCAGATCCGCGACGGATTGGCCGAGGATCCCCTCGCCGCCCGCGAGGCCGGCGAGCGTGCCGAGCAGGTCCTGGCCGGGCGGACGTCCGAGCAGGACGGCCAAGAGGTCGTAGTGCCGCGCGCGAAGCCCGTCGACGTCGTCCACGCGGGCGCCGCCCAGCGCCTCCGATTCCACAGGTCCGAACGCCGACGCCACGAAGTTTTCTACTCGCTCGAGATCGGACCGATCCCGCTCTCTGGAATGACAATAAGAAAGGCTCTTATCGCCCGCAATCCAAAACTCCTAACTCGTATGGGGCATCGCGCCGCCGTGACGCCGCAGGCGCGGTCCCGGCCCTGGTCCCGGACCCGCCCCCGCTCCGTCGACGGCCCGCACAGCATCGCGCGCGGGTGTCGGATCGGGTGAGGCCGGAGCGGGTTGCTGGAACGACACCGTGGCCTCGGGGGTGGGCAGGGCCGGCAAGTGTTCCAGCGGGTCGGGCTCGGGAGAGGAGGGATCCGCCGCATCGGGATGATCCGGCGTCTGACCGGGCCCCGGCGAACCTTCGGCATCGCGATCGCGGGTCTCAACCCCCTCGGGCGTCGCCTGGGCGGACCCGCCCAGGAGCCGCCCGAGCATCGCCTGGACGTCGTCGCTGGGCAGGAGCGGACCGAGACCGGGGACGCCGCCCGGGGTATTCCAGTCGTAAGCGTATTCCCGCGCCTCGCTGACGAAGTCGCGGATGGCGGGGTCGAGCGACCACATCCGGCGCAGGGCCGCGTTGCGCAGGGCGGCCGGAACGCCGGCCCGCAGGAAGGGAACGAGATCGGTCTCCGGGGTCAGCGCTTCGAGGGACGGTAGCTCCACCACCGCATCGTCCGCCGGCTCCGGTATCGGCGGCCGTGCCTCGGGTCCGGCCTCCGGCGCGATGGCAGCGGCCTCGGCGACCCCCGCGTCCGGCTCCGGGAGCGGCGCGGTGTCAGGGGCGGGCGGCGCGCCGCGTT
>NZ_MLCA01000008.1:0-359796 GCF_036441375.1 Methylobacterium oryzae | reverse complement strand
GGCGGCCCCGGCTCCGGCCCCGGCGATCAGCCTCGCGGCGGCCGGGACGGGCGCGCTCGAGGGCCCCGCGGTCGACGACGCCGTGATGGCCGTGGTCGGGACGCGCTGCGCCATGTGCCACGCCGCCGAGCCCCTCTGGCCGGGCCTGACGAGCCCGCCCAAGGGCGTGCTCCTCGACAGCCCCGAGCACGTCGCGCGCTTCGCGCCGGCCATCCGCCTGCAGGCCGTCCTGACCCACGCGATGCCGCCGAACAACATCACCGACATGCAGCCCGAGGAGCGCGCGGCGCTCGCCCGCTGGCTCGCCGCGCGATAACCGTCGGACCCCTTCCGCGCCAACGCAGGATCCCGCCCGTGACCGCACCGGATACAGACGGCCCCCCGCGCGACTTCGTCGGCTACGGCGCGGCGCCGCCCGACGCCCGCTGGCCCGGCGGCGCCCGCGTCGCCGTCCAGTTCGTGCTGAACTACGAGGAGGGCGGCGAGCGCTCCGTCCTCGACGGCGACCCCCACGCCGAGATCTTCCTCTCCGAGATCGCCGGGGCCACGCCCTTCCCCGCGCGGCACATGAGCATGGAGAGCCTCTACGAGTACGGCGCGCGCGCGGGCGTCTGGCGGATCCTGCGCCTGTTCCGCGAGCGCGGCGTCCCCCTGACGGTCTTCGGCGTCGCGCAGGCGCTCGCCCGCAATCCGGCCGCCGTGGAGGCCTTTCTCCGCGACGGCCACGAGATCGCCGGCCACGGCTGGCGCTGGCTGCCCTACCAGGACGTCCCGGAGGCGATCGAGCGGGAGCACCTCGGCCGCGCGGTCGAGACGATCCGGAGCCTGACCGGCGAGACGCCGCTCGGCTGGTACACCGGCCGCGACAGCCCGAACACCCGGCGGCTCGTGGTCGAGCAGGGCGGCTTCCTCTACGATTCGGACAGCTACGCCGACGACCTGCCCTACTGGGTCCGCGTCGCCGGCCGGGACCACCTCGTGGTGCCCTACACCCTCGACACCAACGACATGCGCTTCTCGATCCCCGGCGGCTTCCCGTCGGGCGAGCAGTTCTTCGCGCACCTGCGCGACGCCTTCGACTGCCTCTACGAGGAGGGGGCGAGCGCCCCGAAGATGCTGTCGATCGGGCTGCATTGCCGTCTCGTCGGGCGCCCGGCGCGCCTGCCGGCCCTCGCCCGGTTCCTCGACCACGTCCTGGCCCGTCCCGACGTCTGGGTGACCCGGCGGATCGACATCGCCCGGCACTGGGCGGCCCACCATCCTCCCGGCGCCCCGGCGGCGGGACCGACCCCGGAGAGGACAGGTCCGTGATCACCATCGCCGCGCTCAACGCGCTCGCGCGCGACGCCTTCGTGGACCTCCTCGCCGAGGTCTACGAGCATTCCCCCTGGGTCCCCGAGGCGGCCTTCGACCGCGGGCCCTTCGCGGCGCGCGCGGACCTGCACGCGGCGATGGAGGCGACGGTGGCGGGCGCCGACCGGGTCCGCCAGCTCGCCCTGCTGCGGGCGCATCCCGAACTCGCCGGGCGGGCCGCCCAGCGCGGCGAGCTCACCGCGCATTCCAGCCGCGAGCAGGCGGGAAGCGGATTGCTGGGCGGCCCCTCCCCCTCGGTGACGCGGCTGCAGGACCTCAACCGGGCCTACGCCGAGCGCTTCGGCTTCCCGTTCATCATCGCGGTCCGGGGCCTCGACCGCGACGCGATCCTCGCCCGCCTGGAGCAGCGGCTCGGCAACCCGCCGGAGACCGAGCGGGCCGAGGCCCTGCGGCAGGTCGGACGGATCGCCGCCCTGCGCCTGGAGGACCTCGTCGCGGCCTGAGGCGGCCGCCTCAGACCGCCCGGCGGCCGACCAGGGCGAGCTGCTCGCTCACGTGCTGGCGCAGGGCCTCGTGCGTCATGTCGACGAAGGTCTTGGTCCGGGCCGACAGCATCTTGCGGGACGGGTAGAGCAGGCCGAGCGTCACGCTGGTCGGCGGGGTGTGCTCCAGGACCGGGACGAGCCGGCCCTCGGCGAGGTGCGCCGCGACCTCGAACAGCGGCTTCAGGACGATGCCCTCGCCGGCCAGCGCCCAGGCGGTGAGCGTGTCGCCGTCGTCGGCGTCGATGTGCCCCGAGACCGGCAGGGTCACGGTCTCCTGGCCGTCGACCAGGGTCCAGCGGAACTGCTCGGCGCCGGGATAGCGCAGCAGCAGGCAATCGTGCTGCAGCAGGTCCGCCGGCTCGGCGGGCGCGGGGTGCCCGGCCAGGTAGGCCGGCGCCGCGCACAGGACCCGCTCGATCTCCGCGACCTTCCGCAGGGTGAAGGTGGAATCGCGCATCTGCGACAGGCGGACCGCGACGTCGACCGCCTCCTGCACGAGGTCGAGGAGGTGCTCCGACAGGCGCAGCCGGACATCGGTCTCGCCGTGGCGGGCGCGGAAGCGCGGCACGAGCGGCGCGACGACCCGGCGGCCGAGGCCGAGCGGCGCCGTCACCTTCAGCACCCCGCGGGGCACCGCGCCCGCGGTCTCGACGCTCTTCTCCGCCTGCTCGACCGCCGCGGTGATGTCGAGGCAGCGGTCGTAGAAGATCCGGCCGGCCTCCGTGAGGCTCATGCGCCGCGTCGTCCGGGTGAGCAGGAGGCAGCCGAGATGCTCCTCCAGGGTCTGGATCCGGTAGCTCACCACCGACGGTGACAGCCGCAGCGAGCGGCCGGCGGCCGAGAAGCTCCCCGTCTCCGCCGAGCGCAGGAAGATGCGGATGCTCTCGAGCGAGATCATGCGCCGCGATCTTCAGACCCATTCGGAAGCTGTCAATGGAATTTCCCGCGCGCGATCGAACACGGCGCCGGCATCGCCCCGCTGCGGGCGCCGCCGGCCCTCAGAAGACGTGGAACGCGACGCCGGCGAGGAAGCTCTTCTCCTCGGTGCCCTTGAAGGTCGCGGTCTCGACGTTCCCGAACTTGTTGTGCCAGTACTGGAACCCGACGAAGACATCGACCCGGTTGGGCTGATCGTAGACGAGCTTGCCGAGATCGAGCACGAGGTTGGTGCGCGACAGGAATTCGAGCCCGCGGGGCGGGTTGAAGGCGAAGGCGGCCGGGTTGCTCACGCCCCGCCCCTTCGGCAGCACGATGTTGTTGAAGCCGACGAGGCTGAGCGGCAGCCCCGTGAAGGTCAGGGGAAAGTTGTAGACCAGCTCGAATTCCGGGACCGTGTCGAAGCTCTGGTCGCGGTCCGGCTGGAGATTGAACCCGTTCCGGTTCCACTCCTTGTAGGCTTGCACGGAAAGGTTGAGAAAGCCCGCCGGCACGTCGAAGGCGAAGTTCAGGCCGCCGACGATGTCGCGCTTCTTCGAGCCGAAGGCGTCGTTCTGGGCATTGGCGTCGAAGCCGAAGGCGAGCGACACCTCCTTGAAGAGGCCGGGGACGGTGAAGGCCTTCGTGCCCGTGAGCGCGTTGAGGCTCAGCGTGCCGCGATACAGCCCGTAGGCTTCGGTATTGCCGTAATCGGCGAAGAACGGGGCGCCGACGGAGCCCGGCGCGTTGGTGGTGCCGGCCGGGAACTGGGAGCCGGACTTGAGGATGTCGAGGGAGAAGAAGTTCGTCCCGTAGGCCCAGGCATCGGCGTGGGAAATGTTCAGGATGTGCTTGGGCGCCGCGCGGGAGACGAAGCTGCCGTCGGGGCGCTGGATCTGGATTCCGGGCGAGACGGTAGGGAACTGGTAGCGGTAGCTGATCTGGGTGTCGGCGAAGAGGAAGAACGGGCCGTCCTCCACCACCGTCGTGGCCTCGGGCGCCACCGGCGCCGAGGAGGCCGTCCCGAGGTCCTGCGCCCCCGCCGCGCACGTCATCCCGAGCGGCAGCAGCGCGGCCGCGATCCGACAAGCCATGGTCATGTCCGCCCCCTCCTCCCGGCCGCCTTCAGTGCGAAGCGTCGGCCCGCAAACCCGCGCGCTGGCGCGCGACCTCGTCCGGCGTGACCGCCTGACCCTGCCCGCCCCACTCGGCCCGCATCCAGGTCGCGAGGTCGGCGAGCGCCGCGTCGTCGATCAGGGCGGCGAAGGGCGGCATGGCCTCCATCCGCTCGTTGCCCGGGAAGCGCTGCGCCGGGAGCCCGACGAGGATCGCCCGCAGGAGACCGCCCGCGCCCGCGACCCGCATCGCGGTGTTCGTCCGCAGCGGCACGGAGACGTGGGGGATCCCCTCCCCCGCCCCGCCGTGGCAGCCGGCGCAGAGGCCGGCGTAGCTGGCCCGACCCCGGGCCGCGACCGCCGCGGGGATCGCCGCGGGGGTGGCGGCGACCGGCGTCTCGGGCTCGGCCGGCAGGGCGTCGCGGTCGAACAGGTAGGCGGAGAGCGCCGTGAGGTCGACCTCGTCCATGTGCTGCGTCGAGAAATGCACGACGTCGAACATCTGGTGCGTCGCGCCGCCCTGGGCCGAGAGGCCCGTGCGCATGAACCCGACGAGCCCGTGCGGGGTGAAGCCCATCCGCGCGAGGCCCGCGGGCGTGATGTCGGGCGCCTCGACGCCCTCGATCGTGGCGCCGCGATAGACGGCGTCCGGGCGCATGGCCTGGATCACGGTGCGCGGCGTGTGGCACTCGCCGCAATGGCCGAGGGCGTCGGCGACGTAGCGGCCCCGGTTCCACAGGGGGGAGCGGCCCGGATCGGGCGCGGCGACCGTGGCCGGCAGGCTCAGCAGATTCCAGGCCGCCAGGGTCCAGCGCTGGTCGAACGGGAAGGCGAGGGTATTGGCCCTGTTCTCCACCGCGACCGGCGCGCGGGTCATCAGGTAGGCGTAGAGGGCGTCGACATCCTCCGGCGTCAGGCCGCGATACGAGGTGTAGGGCATCGCCGGGTAGAGGTGGCGGCCGCCCGGCGCGATCCCGTCGCGCAGGGCCCGGTGGAAGTCGGCGCGGCTCCAGCCGCCGATGCCCTGTGGGCTCGGCGAGATGTTGGTGGCGTGGATCGTGCCGAAGGGCGTCTCCAGGGGCAGCCCCCCCGCCCAGGGGGCGCCGCCCCGGGCGGTGTGGCAGGCGAAGCAGTCGGCCGCGGCGGCGACCTTGGCGCCGCGGGGGGCGAGAGCGCGCACGGCCTCCGCGCTCAGCGGGGTCTCGACGTCGCNGCGGCGCGCGGCGTCGCGGGGGCCTGGACCCGGATCGCCTCGGCGATCTGCGCGCCGACCCGCTTCAGCGGGTTCAGCGCGCTCAGCGGTTCCTGGAAGATCATCGCGGCGTCGCGGCCCCGGACGGCCCGCAGCTCCGCCTCGGTGGCGGCGGCGACGTCGCGCCCGCACAGCGTGACCGCGCCGCCCGCCACCGCCACGCCGGGCGGCAGCAGGCCGAGGATCGTGTGAGCGATCATCGACTTGCCGGAGCCGGACTCGCCCACAAGGCAGACGATCTCGTTGGCGTTGACGGTGAGCGAGACGCCGCTCACCGCCTCGGCGCGGTCGGCCCCCGCCGGCAGGCTGACCGAGAGGTCGGTGATCGACAGGATCGGCGCGCTCATGCGCGGTCCCCCCGGGCGAGCCGCGGGTTGAGGGCGTCGTTGAGCGCCTCGCCGACGAGGTTGATGGCCAGCACCGTCACGAGGATCGCGGCGCCGGGAAACACGCTCATCCACCAGGCCTGCCGGATCACCGTGCGGGCGGCCCCGACCATGTAGCCCCAGGACATCAGGTTCGGGTCGCCGAGGCCGAGGAAGCTCAGCGCGCTCTCGATCAGGATCGCGGTGGCCACCGTGAGCGCGCCGGTGACGATCAGCGGCGCCACGGCGTTCGGCAGGATGTGGCGCAGGACCAGGGTGGCCGGCCGCTCGCCCTGGCAGGCGGCGGCGCGCACGAAGTCCCGGTTCCGCAGCCGCAGGAACTCGCCCCGGGTCAGGCGCGCCAGGGGCGGCCAGCTGATCGCCGCGATGGCCAGGATCTCGTGGGACAGGGACGGCCCCAGGGTGGCGACCAGCAGGACGGCCAGGATGAAGCCGGGAATCGTCTGGAACAGCTCGGCGACCCGCATCAGCACGGCGTCGACGAGGCCGCCGAACCATCCGGCCGCCGCCCCGATCACGACCCCGACCAGCAGGGCCGCGAGCGTCGAGGACAGGCCGATCGCCAGCGAGACCCGGGCGCCGTGGGCGAGGCCGGCCGCGATGTCCCGGCCCATCGTGTCGGAGCCCAGGGGCAGGTCGGGGCTGAGCGGCGGCTCGAACGGGGCGCCGACCATCTCCCAGGGATCGACCGGCGCCAGGAGCGGCGCGAGCAGCGCCACCGCGACCACCGCGATCAGGAGGACGAGGCCGATCGGGCCGCCGGGATTGCGCAGGAACGCGCGGACGAAGCCCATCACGCGGCCCTCGCGGAGGCGCCGATCCGCGGGTCGATGAGCCGCGCGAGCAGGTCGGTCAGCATGTTGATCAGGATCACGAGCACCGACATGACGAGGAAGAGGCCGAGCAGGACCGGGTAGTCGCGCTGGTTGAGGGCCTCGAACACCAGCCGGCCGAGGCCCGGCCAGGCGAAGACGGTCTCGACCACCACCGAGCCGCCCACCAGCGCCCCGGCCTGCATGCCGGCGACGGTGACCACCGGCAGGATCGCGTTGCGGATCATGTGGTCGCGGATCACCCGGCCGCGGCTCAGGCCCTTGGCCCGGGCGGTCTTCACGTAATCCTGGGCGGCGACCTCGACGATCGCGGTCCGCATCAGCCTGGCGTAGACCGCGAGGTAGACCGCGGCGAGCGACAGGGCGGGCAGGACCAGATGCGCCAGCACGTCGCCCACCTGTCCGAGCGGCGAGAGGGGCGCGCCGACGCTGCGGTAGCCGAAGGCCGGCAGCCATTCGAGCTGGACCGAGAAGACCAGCACCAGCATCAGGCCGAGCCAGAAGACCGGCATGGCGTAGAGCACCAGCGCCACGAGGCCGATCAGCGTGTCCGACCACCGGCCCGCCCGCACGCCCGAGAGGGTGCCGAGCAGGATCCCGAATCCGAGCGCCAGGGCGAAGGCGGTTCCGGTCAGCAGCAGGGTCGCGGGCAGGCGCTCCAGGACGAGGCCGAGGACCGGCCGCTGCTGCCGGTAGGAGTAGCCGAGGTCGAGCCGCAGCACCCGGCCCAGATAGGTCGCGAGCTGCACCGCGTAGGGCTTGTCGAGGCCGTACTCGGCCCGGAGCTGCCGGAGCAGGGTCTCGTCCGAGGCGCCGGACTGGCCGGCGATGACCTGCGCGGGATCGCCCGGCGCCGCGTGGACGAGGGCGAAGTTCACGCTGGCGATGACCAGGATCACCGCCAGCGTCCGCGCGATCCAGGCGGCCAGTCCGGCCAGCATCCTCATGCGCGGTAGGCCCGGGCGAAGGTGTCGTTCACGCCGCTGCCCGTGACGACGAGATCCCGGACGTGCTTGTCGGTGAAGGTCGGGAAGTCGAGCTCCATGAGCCACGCCACCGCGGCGTCCTCGACCAGGATCTTCTGGACTTGGCTGTAGAGTTTCTGCCGGGTCGCGTCGTCCTGCGCCACGGCCGCCTCCTCGAACAGCCGGTCGACCTCGGGGTTGCTGTACCCGGAGGTGTTCGAGAACAGGATGCCCTTGCGGATGTTCGAGGCGATGTAGGAGCGCGACACGCCGAGCGCCGGGTCGCCGTACTGGTAGGTCCAGGGGGCGGACATCTCGAACTCCCAGTTGCCGCAGCGCGCCGCCCAGCCGCCGACGTCGATGCCCTCCAGCACGATGTCGATCCCGACCTTCCCGAGGGACTGGCGGACGTACTCGGCCACCCGCTGCCACATCTCGCCGTAGGGCGGGACGAGGTACTTGAGGGTGACCCGCTTGCCGTCGGCGCCGGGCTTCAGCCCCATCGCGTCGAGGAGCGCCACCGCCTTGGCGGGCGCGTACTCGTATTTTGGCACGTCCGGCTCGTAGAACCGGGTCTTCGACGAGACCGGGCCGGTCGCGACCTTGCCGAGGCCGAAGAACACGCGCTTGCGCAGGGCCTCCCGGTCGATGGCGTAGAGCACTGCCTGGCGGAAGCGCTTGTCGTTCATCGGCGCGATGCGGGTGTTCATCTCCAGCCAGAGATGCGGCGCGTAGAACTCGTAGCCCTTCGTGGTCATGTCGAGGTTCGGCAGCGCCTTGAGGCGCGGCACGTCGAAGGCCTCGACATCGTTCCACTGGGTCAGCTGGATCGTGCCGCTCTCCAGGGCCACCGCCCGGGAGGCGGCGTCGGGGATCACCCGGTAGTAGATCTCGTCGAGGTAGGGCTCGCCCTTCCGGTAGTAGCCCTCGTGGCGCACGAGGTGGATGTGGGAGCCCTTGACCCACTCCTTGAGCTTGAACGGCCCCGTGCCGATCGCCCGGGCGTTGTTCGGGTTTTGCCGCAGGTCGGTGTTCTCGTAGAGCGCCTTCGAGATGATCGGCGCGGTGGTGGCGTCGAAGGCGTGCAGGAACGGCGCGAACGGCGCCTTCAGCTTGAACACCACCGTGAGCGGGTCGGGCGCCTCGGCCGAGGCGAGGCGCGCGAAGGTGCCGCGCGCCCGGGCATGGGCCTCCATCAGCGCCTTGGTGACCGAGAACACCACGTCCTCGGCGGTCATCGGCGAGCCGTCGTGGAAGGTGATGCCGGGGAACAGCTTGAACGTGTAGGTCAGGCCGTCCGGGCTGCGCTCCCAGCTCTGGGCCATGCCGGGCTTCGGCGTGAGATCGAAGTCGTAGGTCAGCAGGCTCTCGTAGATCTTGCCGCACACCGTGAGCGTCGGCGCCTGCTGGTTGAGGGCCGAGACCAAGATGGCGGGCTCGGGCTGGATCACGGTGTTGAGGATCCCGCCGCGGGTCTGTCCGAAGGCGCGCGTGATGCCGAACGGGATCGGCCCCGCCGCGCCGGCGGCGAGAGCGAGCTTGGCGAAATCGCGACGGTTCATCCGTGACCTTTCCAGCGCCTCGGAGCACGGCCGGGGCGATCCTGCGGGCCCCAGGGCTGACCGGGGCCGCGTCAGCCCGATGCATCGACCAGGCCAGTTGCCCGGCTGACGGGGCAGGTGGACGCGTCCGAGTCGGCAAATCGCGCCCGGCGCCGTCTCCCGGCACTCGCCGGCGACCCGGCACGACCGGCGGCGGCGTGCGAACGGTTGGTATCCGGCTTGCCTACCGGGCCCGGGGCAGAGGGTGAATGCGTATGAGACGATCCAGGCTTTCCGGGCTGCTCGCGGCCGCGATGTGGTTCGCGCCGGCCTCCGCCGGAGCGGAAACAACCTTGAAGGCGGTGCTGGAAGCCGAGATCGTTACCCTCGATCCCTACTTCACCACGGCCTACATCACCCGCACCTTCGGCTACATGGTCTACGACACGCTGTTCGCGCCGGACGCGAAAGGCGTGTTTCGGCCGCAGATGGTCGACACGTGGTCGGTGTCGGACGACCGCCTGACCTGGCGGTTCACCCTGCGCGACGGGCTGCGCTTCCACGACGGCGCGCCGGTCCGGGCCGCTGACTGCGTCGCGTCGCTGCGGCGCTGGGCGGCCCGCAGTGCGCTGGGCGGCCGGCTCATGGACGTGACCGCCGCCCTCGAGGCCGTGGACGACCGAACCTTCGTGCTGACGCTGCGGGAGCCCTACGGCCTCGTGCTCGACACCCTCGGCACGACGTCGAGCCCCGCGCCGTTCATCATGCCGGCCCGGCTCGCCGCGACGCCGCCCGCGACGCAGCTCGCGGAGGTCGTGGGCTCCGGTCCCTTCGTCTACGACCGCGCCGCGCACATCCCCGGCGACCACATGCTGCTGCGCCGGAATCCCGATTATCGGCCGCGCCCCGAGCCCGCCGACTTCCTGGCGGGCGGCAAGGTCGTGAAGGTCGACGCCCTCGACATCCGCGTCATTCCCGACGGAGCGACCGCCACGGGCGCTCTCGGCGCCGGCGAGATCGACTTCATGCAATACGCGCCCTTCGATCTGATCGAGCAGATCGAGGGCAACAAGAACCTGGCGGTGATGAACTTCACCGGCGCGCATCGGTTCACGGGCCATTACCGCATCAACACGGCGGCCAAGCCGTTCGACGACCCGGCGATCCGGCGCGTCCTGCTGAGGCTCGTCGACCAGCGCGAGGTCCTGGACGGGTTCGGCCTCGAGCCGCGCTTTTCCCAGACCTGCGACGCCTTCTTCATCTGCGGCTCGCCCTACGAGACGCATGTCGGAACGGAGCTCCTCCACGATCCGTCGGTGGCGGCGGCACGGGCCGCCCTGAAGGCGACCGCCTATAAGGGCGAGCCGGTGATCGTGATGGTGGCCAACGATCTCGAGGCGGCGCGCGTGTCCTCGACCATCCTGGCCGACCGGCTGAAGCAGGCCGGCTTCACCGTGGATCTGCAAGTCATGGACTGGGCAGCCCTGCTGGCGCGCCGCACCAAGAAGGCCGGGTGGAGCCTCTTCGGCATCCACGCCCTGGGCCTCGATCTCAGCTCGCCGCTGACGAACTCGGCCATCAACTTCAACTGCAAGGACGCGGCAAGCTCCGGGTTCATGTGCGACCCGCGCATGGTCGGCCTGTTCGACCGCTTCGCCCGCGAGCCCGATCTGGACAAGCGGCGCGCCATCGCGGGCGAGATCCAGGCCATCGTCTACGGCGAGGGGCTGGTCGTCCCGTTCGGCCAGTTTGCGCAGCCCGCGGCCTACCGCACTTCGCTCACCGGCCTGATCCCCTCGGCCGTCCCGCTGTTCTGGAACGTTGAGAAGCAATGAGCGCAGCGCTGTACGATGTCATCGTGGTCGGTGCCGGCTCCGCCGGTGCGGCCCTGGCGGCCCGCCTCTCGGAGGATCCGGAGCGCCGGGTGCTCCTGCTGGAAGCCGGGCGCGACTGGCGCTCGCACGAGGCCCCGGCGGCCCTGCGGTCGGCGAACATCATCCCGTTCATGTACGACCCGGGACATCAGGGGGATTGGCAATGGCCGGGGCTGATGAGCCGGCGGACCCGCGTGCAGGAGCCGCGCTTCTACTGGCGCGGTCGAGCGCTCGGCGGCAGTTCGACGGTGAACGCTCAGATCGCGATCCGCGGTGTCCCGGCGGCCTTCGATGCGTGGGCGGAACAGGGCTGCACCGGCTGGTCAGCCCGAGACGTGCTGCCGCTCTTCGACCGGATCGAGGATGACGCCGATTTCGGCACCGAGGACGGCACCCGTCGCGGCGGGCCGCTCCCGGTCTACCGCGCGAAGCTGGAATCCTGGGGCGCGGTGGATCTGGGGTTACGGGAGGCCGCTCTCGACGCGGGCTACCGCTGGAAGGCGAATCTCAACGCGCCGGCCGGCGAGGGCATCTCGTGCAATCCGATCAACAGCCGCAACGGCCACCGCGTCACCACCAACGACGGCTATCTCGAACCGGCCCGCGGCCGGCCGAATCTCGAGATCCGCTGCGCGGCGCTGGTCGACCGTGTCCTGTTCGAGGGACGACGGGCGGTCGGGCTCCGTGTCCGCTTCGGCGTCGAGCCCTGGACCGAGATCCGCGCCCGCGAGATCGCGCTCTGCGCCGGCGCCGTCCACAGCCCCGCCATCCTGATGCGGTCCGGGATCGGTCCGGCCGAGCCGCTCCGCGCCCTCGGCATCCCCGTCCGGCAGGCTCACGAGGCGGTCGGCCGCAATTTCATGGATCACCCGATCCTGCGGGCCACGATGGATCTGAAGCCGAGCCGCCGGGCGCTCGGCCCGGATGCGCGCCACACCAACTGCTGCGTGACATATTCCAGCGGTCTCGCGGGCGGCGGCGAGCGCGACATGATCCTCGTCGCCTACAATCACCGAACCCTGACCGGGCCGGAACCGACGCCGCAAGGGGCCGTCGGTGTCGGCCTCTACGACGCGTTCTCACGCGGGACGCTGCGCCTCACCGCGGCGGATCCCGAGACCAACCCGGTCATCGACGAGAACATGCTCGACGATCCGAGGGATCGGGTGCGCATGCGCGACGCGGTCCGACGCCTCGCGCGCCTCGCGGAGCATCCGGCACTGGCCGATCTCGCGACGTCGATCCGCTTCGGTGACAGCCCGCTCCCGATCGGCGAGGCCGCGCGCCTCTCGGATGAGGAACTCGATGATCTGATGCTTGCCGAAGCCGGCGACATCCAGCACGCGGCCGGCACGTGCCGCATGACCGGCTGGCAGGACGCGTCCGGTGTCGTCGACCCCGATCTCAAGGTTCGCGGAATCGACGGATTGCGGGTCTGCGACGCCTCCATCATGCCGAGCGATTGCCGGGCCAACCTGCACTTTACCTGCGTGATGATCGGCGAGAACCTTGCTCGGCGGATGTTGGGGAGCGGATTTCAGCATGCTTCGACTGTCGTCTCGCCGCGCTGACGAGCGTGGACCAATCGGTGCCCGAGCTTGCACCGCGCCCGGTGCCGCAGATCTTGGGTGTTGCGCTTGAGGCCCCGACCCGATGCGTCGGAGGCGCCCGGCAGTGCGGGCGATCGATCCGCGCGTCGTCTTGGCAGGCGAGAAGCCCTGCGGACCGTCTGTAACGTTGCACATCGGCCAGACGGATTTCCGAACGTTCCGGGATGCCGACTGCGGCAGGCGGTCGACCGAGCCGCCAGAGGCGCGGGACCCTGTCGGAGGCCGGGCGCGGGGGGCAGAAGGCAGTGAGTGCTGCCTCGTCACTTCAGCACCCGGACGCCGCCGCACGAAAGCGATGCCGACCTCGCCGGTCGGGGGCGGGCTGGCCGACGACGGCGACCACGGGGGCTCAAACAGCGTGCCGGAGCCGCCCTTGGACGCCACGCACGCGCCGGAGCTCTGCGGGCGATGGCGAGATAGGGCCCAGCACCGGAACTCGTTCCCGGAAGCAGGATTCATCCAGAAGGACGGATCGCTCTCCCGGAGTTTGCCGCGCCATGATCGACCCTAAAACCATTGGCGTTGACGCAAGAAGCGGAGACGCGACAGCAAGCAATCTCATCGCGAGCGATAAAGTCGAGGGAACGGCGGTCCATCTAAGCGGTGCGAGTTCAATCGGCCGCATCGAACGTTTGATGATCGACAAACCCTCCGGCCGTATCGTCTATGCCATTGTCCGAATGACGTCCTCACCCGACCAGGCCGCGAGCGACCGCGCCATTCCTTGGAAGGTTCTCGCTTACAGCGTGGATGAACGTGCGTATGTCATCGACAGCACCGACGAGCGTATCAGGTCTGGTCCTGTATACACCGCGACAACCGCCGATCCCACATTCGACCCGGCGTGGGAGGAGCATGTCCATAGCTACTTCAACACCGAGCCGTACTGGAACACAGAGGTTGACCGAGCGACCGACGTTCCGTTCGGCAAGAAGAAAATCTGAGGCGCAAGGTGACCGTCTTCGCAAGCAACTCGATAGCGGCCGCCGTGCTGCGCCTCGAAAAGATCTCGGCCGCCGCCCTGTTACTGCTGAGTGGTGTTCCGGTGCAGGCAGCCGGCGATCCGGTTTCTGTCCCCGCCAAGTATGACGGTCGGTGGGTCATTGAGGCGATCACGAAAAGTGGAGCTTGCCCGGCGACCCTGAGCCTTGAGATGCATGTCGCCAAAGGAGAGGCGACCGTTTCCTCGAGCATCCTGTACTCGGTCAATGGCGGCATCACACCGGGCGGGTCTGTCCGAGGCATGATCTCGACCGCGGCGACGATGGCTCTCGTGACAGGTAGAGTGGACGATGATGCGATCGGTCGCGGCACGTGGCGGACGAAGGATGGCAGCTTGCTGACCTGCAACGGTGATTGGACCGCACACCGGGCTTGAGGTCCCGCTCCGCCCTCATGGGGTCATGCGCGCGTAATGCCGGCGACGATAGCGCTCTAGTGAGGGCTGCCCTGAGGAGCAGGTCCGGCGCAGTCGAGGCATGGGCGAAGACCGACGCGTCGAGATCCGTCTCGCCGGCGCTGGGTCCAGCAGGACGGTATCGTCGAAAGCCTCCTCGGGCGGGGGACTACCCCGGTGTGCGTGAGGTGCGATACGAGCAGCTCGACGTCGGTAGGGCCCCGAGCATGTCCCGTGGCCCAAACACAAATCCGGTTGTGTTCGCTCTCCTGACCGAGGCGGCCAGAGCGGAAGAGATACCGTTTCAGGTGAGCGTGTTCCCGAGCGCGACACCGACGGACGCAAATGCGATGCAGATCAATAGAGGCAGAATGGCCGTCGGCCTGCTGGGCGTGGCAGCCCGGTACATGCACACACCTTGCGAGTTGTCGGACCTGACCGACTTGCACAACTGCGTTCGGCTGATGGTCGCCTATTGTCGACGTATCACGCCGGAGACGGATCTCACGCCGCAGACGGTTCGGGTTGGTTCTCTCGTCTGGCAGGGCCCGGTGCCTTCCTGGCACTGGTGCCTGTTCGGCCAGGACGGTGCTCCACACCCGTCGGGTCCCCTGAGCCCGTCGCTCTACTCGCTCAAGGTTCTTCAGGTGTTCTCGGAGAGACACTATGGCAGGAGATAACGCGCTTCGCTTCGGCCCTCTTAGCGAGAGCTGCGCGCATCTGTGCGTCGATATGCAGAGGATGTTCGCCGAGCGCACGGATTGGTGCACCCCCTGGATGCCGCGTGTCCTCCCGAAGGTGCGCAGGATCGTAGCGGCTCATCCGCGGCAGACGGTGTTCACGCGCTTCATCCCCGCGGACAAACCCGGCGACGGTGGGGGAACGTGGAAGCGCTACTACGAACGCTGGGCGTCCATGACGATCGAACAACTGGGGCGTGAGCAGCTCGACCTAGTCCCGGAGCTTGCCCCCTTCGTGCCTCCGGCAGAGATCCTGGACAAGCACGTCTATTCTCCCTGGCTGGAAACCGACCTGCATCGCCGTCTGCGCGCCCGCGGGATCGACACGCTCGTGGTCACGGGCGGCGAGACGGACGTGTGTGTTCTGGGCACCGTGCTGGGCGCCGTCGACCTCGGCTACCGCGTCATCATCGTCACGGACGGGCTCTGCAGCTCGTCCGACGAGGCTCACGACGCGATGTTGACGCTCTATCACGGCCGCTACGGACAACAGGTGGAGACGGTCACGACCGACACCCTGCTCCGGAACTGGGCGTAGCGGCCGAACTCCTTCTGTGTCCCGGGACGACGCCGGTGAGGCCGCGAAACAGATCCGTCCGCCGGCGGGAACTCCTCGCGACCGTGGCCGCCCTTCTTCCGCGCAGCGCTCGGTCCGAGACCCCCACACCAGGCAGGGTATCTATGGCGCACGTCGTACTCCTCGGTGATTCCGTCTTTGACAATGCCGCCTACGTCGGCGGAGGACCGGAGGTCCTGCAGCAGCTCCGCGCGGTGCTGCCCGGCGGCTGGCAGGCGACGCTGCTCGCGGTCGACGGGAACGTCATCGCGGACTTCGCCCGCCAACTCGAGCGCCTTCCGGTCTCGGCATCTCACCTCGTGGTGAGCGTCGGCGGCAACGACGCTTTGAGAATGTCCGGCGTGCTCGAGCGCGCCGCGGGATCCGTGGGCGGGGCGCTCGACCTCCTCGCGGAGGTGCGGGAGCGGTTTCAGTCCGCGTACAGGGACATGCTGGATGCGGTCCAGGCGACGACACGGCCGACGGCGCTCTGCACGATCTACGATCCGCGCTACCCCGATCCCCAGCGCCGGCGACTGGCCGGCACAGCGCTCACCTTGCTCAACGACGTCATCACGCGCGAGGCTTTTGCCCGGCGCCTCACGCTCCTTGATCTGCGTGTCCTCTGCGGTGCGGACGCCGACTTCGCCAATCCGATCGAGCCGTCGGTGCAAGGCGGGCAGAAGATTGCTCAGGCCATCGCGGCCTTCCTTCATGCGCAGCCCGAATCGCGCAGCAGCAGGGTCTTCGCGCGATAGCGGCGGGTCCGCCGTTCAGCCCGGCAAGGCCGCCTGACACACGCAACCGTTCAATGTCACATCACCTGATCCAGCTTCTCCTGCCCCTGTTCGACAACGAGGGGCAGCCTTGTCCCCGTTCCGATTACAGGCGCGTGCGCGCGGAACTGAGCCAGCGGTTCGGCGGGCTCACGGCCTTTACGCGCGCTCCGGCCGAGGGCTTCTGGGAGGAGAAAAGCGAGACGGCACGCGACGATATCGTCGTGTTCGAGGTCATGACGTCTGAGCTCGACCCCGCGTGGTGGGCAGCCTACCGGCGCAGACTGGAGGCTTGTTTCAGGCAGGACAGCATCGTCGTCCGGGCGCAGGAAACGCGGCTCCTCTGAGCGGCAGGCGACGAACTCGGGAATGCCATCCGGTGTTTCGTTGTCCGACGCTTCCGAACGCGGTGCGCCGACGCGGACGGGGCGGGTCGCTGACGCAAGGGGGCCCTCCGACGGGCCTTTCCGGGGAACCAGATTTTGATCGAGCCGGCACTGCCCAACCTCCTTGCCGAACAACTTCGCGTCTCCGACGTGATGGCCCGGGACGTCGAGTTCATCGAGCCTCAAGCGAGTGCGCAGGAGGCCGCCATCCTGATGGGGGAGATCGAGGTCGGCGCATTGCCGGTGGGCTCACCCGACCAGGTCGTCGGCATCGTCACCGACCGCGACTTGCTGTACCGGGTGGTGGCGCGCGGCCGCGATCCGACAGCCGTCTCCGTACAGGAGGTTGCCTCGCGTCCCGTCCTGTCCTGCCGACCGGACGACACGCTGCGCGGAGCCCTGGACGTCATGGTGGCGAACTACGTCCGGCGGCTGCCGGTCCTCGACAGGAGCGGGACGGCCGTGGGCTGGCTGACCCTTGCTGACATCTCTCGGCACCTGCTCGTGAACGATGACGCCCTGCAGGTCTCGCTTCAGGGCCTTCTCGAAGGCGCCGACCCGCGTTGAAGCCTTGTGAGAGGCCGATCTCCGCATCGCCGACGCGTCTTCCGGTCAAGTTCGGTAGCGCCGTTCCGCCGCGCGCACCGCTGCCGTCGGCAATCCGCGGTGCAGGGCGACGTAGTCAGCGAAGGCCCCTGCCGCCGGCCCCGCACGGCGCGCAGCGACCAGGCACAGGATGAAGGCGATCAGCGCGACTTCGGGGTCTGTAAGACCGCCGAGAGCCGCATCGAGAGGCGGCGGCGATTGCAGGGCGGCCTCGAAGGCGGCGAGCATCTCAGCGTCTGCCGCGAAGCCGATCAGGCACGCGCGTACCGGTTCGAGCGCTGCGTCCGCACTACCGGCACGCACGGCTACCGCGGCGAAACGGGCGATGGCGGCCCGCTCCGCGTCGGCAATCCGCCCAAGGCTGATGCTGAGCGGCATCAGGGTCTGGTGCCTGTTCTGCAGAAAGCCGTGCAGCACCTTCTGGCCAATCGCCTCGGAGATCTGGCGGCGCCCGGGCGCGATTTCCCGATTGCGACGGCTGACCGCCTCTCGTCCGGCCTCGGACGGCTGGCGGCCGGAACCGCTGTCGTTTGGCTGCACCACGCGCTCCCTCAACCTGCACCTCCGCTGTGGTGCTCCGATCAGGTGCCTCCCGGATGACCCTCGATCAAGTGCTCGCCTTCGGCCTCATCGGCATCACCGTCGCCGCCTTCGTCTGGGACCGCCTGCCCTATGACGTGGTGGCGCTCACGGCATTGGCCGCCGGGATCGTGATCGGCCTCGTGCCGGCCGACAAGGCGTTCTCCGGCTTCTCGGACGACATCGTGATCATCGTCGGCGCCGCCCTCGTGCTCTCCGCCGCCATCGCCCGCTCGGGTGCGGTCGAGACCCTGATGCGCCCCCTCATGCCTTCCCTGACCAGCACGGGACGGCAAGTGCCGATCCTTGTCGGCGGGGTGCTGCTCCTCTCGATGGTGACGAAGAACGTCGGCGCGCTCGCCATCTTCATGCCGATTGCTCTCCAACTCGCCCGCCGAAGCGGCACGCCGCCCTCAGCCCTGCTGATGCCCATGGCGTTCGCTTCGCTCATCGGCGGCATCGTGACCCTGGTCGGCACCTCACCGAACGTCATCGTCTCCAAGGTCCGCGCCGACCTGACCGGCCATCCGTTCGGGATGTTCGACTATGCGCCCGTCGGGCTCTGCGTCGCAGCAGCGGGCTTCGCGTTCCTCTGCCTGGGCTGGCGCCTCCTGCCACGGCGCGATGGCGGCACGCGCTCGCTGGAGGCGGCCTTCACGCTGGAGCGCTACACCACGGAGGCGCGTCTACCCGCCGGTCATTGGGCCGTCGGCGCCACCATCGCCACGGTCGAGGCCGAGGGCGACGGCGAGACCCGCATCGCGACCGTCCTGCGCGAGCGATTCCGACGCTACCCGGCAAGCGCGGACTTCCGCCTCAAACCCGACGACGTGCTGCTCCTCACCGGTGAGCCCGACGCTCTGGAGCGCTTCGTCGCGCGCACCGGGCTCGTCCTCGCCGGCACCACACCGACCGCCGAGGCCGCGGTCATGGAGGGCGTCGTCACGGCGGAATCCAATCTCGTCGGGCGAACCGCGGCGCAGCTCGACCTGCAGCGCGCGTCGGGGATCGACATCCTGGCGGTCAGCCGCCGCGGCCGGCGCGTTGAGCAGCGGCTCGCGGCTGTCCGCTTCCGGGCCGGCGACGTGGTCGTGCTGCGCGGGCGCGCTGCCGCACTCGCCCCGGCTCTCGGAGCCCTCAAGGTCCTGCCGCTCGCCGCCCGCGAGATCGCCCTCGGCCGGAACGACCGGAGTTGGTTGCCAGCCGCGATCCTGCTCGTCGCGATGGGGCTCGTCGCGCTCCACGTTGTGCCGGTGGCCGTGGCCTTCTTCGGCGCGGTCGTCGCGGTGCTGCTCCTGCGCTCGATGACCCCGCACGAAGCCTACCAAGCGGTGGAGTGGCCCGTGCTCGTCCTGCTCGGTGCCCTGATCCCGATTTCCGAGACCGTGAGCAGCACCGGGGGCGCCGATCTGATCGCCGCGAAACTCACAACCGTCGTTCAGGACCTCTCACCGGTGGCCGCGCTCGCCACCATCCTGATCCTGGCGATGGCGGTGACGCCCTTCCTCAACAATGCCGCAACCGTGCTCGTCATGGGGCCGATCGCGGCGAAGTTGGCCACGCGGCTGGGGCTCAACGCGGACCCCTTCCTGATGGCGGTCGCGCTCGGGGCGGCGTGCGACTTCCTCACGCCGATCGGCCACCAGTGCAACACCCTGGTGATGGGACCGGGCGGCTACCGGTTCGGCGATTATGCCCGGCTCGGATTACCGCTCTCCTTGATCGTCGTCGGGGTGGGGGTGCCGCTCATCGCGCTCGTCTGGCCGCTCCGTCCGGCGTGATGGGCGCGCCGGCCTCGGGCGGGAAGGTCAGCGCTTTCGGTCTGTCGACGGCAGCGCTCTCACGCCACGCATGTGCCAGTCCGCGGGTGCCGCTCTCCTCCCGGGCCGCAAAGCCTGCGCCGGCGAGCAGCCTACGACGCAGTCGTGGCGGTCTGCCGTCTCCCCTATTCGGCGGTCGGCGCCTCGCTGGCGTCGCTGATCAGTCCTCGCAGCGCTTCGACCAGGTCGGCCGCTCGGTATGGCTTCTGCAGCAAGGCGAAGCCGTTTGTGTCCTGATCGTCTCGAAGATAGCCCGAGGCCAGTAGAATCGGCATGCCCGGCCACCGCTGACGGATGAGGTGCCCGAGGTCGATGCCGTTCATCGCCCCGGGCATGTTCACGTCGCTGAAGACGAGGGTGATATTCGAATCCTTCTGCAGCAGGCGCAGGGCCTCGTCCCCGTCAGGGGCACTCAGAACCTTGAAGGCGAGCGCCTCAAGGGTTGAGACAACAGTGGAGCGAACGTCGGCGTCGTCCTCGACGACGAGCACGGCCCTGCCCGCGCCGTTCATCGGATCCGGCGCTCCGGTGGTCGCGCTCGGGTCGGCTTCCTCCGACGTGACGCTCCCGCTGGCGAGCGCGGGCAACGTGATGACGAACCGCGTGCCGTGGCCCGGATTGCTGTGAACCGTGATGGCTCCACCGCTCTGCTGCACGAAGCCGTAGACCATGCTCAGACCAAGGCCGGTGCCTTTGCCGGCCTCCTTCGTCGTGAAGAAGGGTTCGAACACGCGGGCCAGGACGTCGGGCGGCATTCCCGTTCCCGAGTCGGTGACCGCGACATCCACGGAGCGTCCCGCCTCGATGCCGTCCTGCGCACCGGCGTCGCGCTGCCCGATGTCGATGCTCAATGTCCCGCCGTCCGGCATGGCGTCCCGCGCATTCACAGCCAGGTTGATGAGGGCGGCTTCGAACTGGGCGTGATCGACGCAGACTTCCGGCAGCCCCTCTTCCACGTTCGCAGAGATCTGGATCCGCTCGCCGAGCGTGCGCTCGAGGAGCTTGATCAGGCCGGGGATGAAGCTCGAAAGATCCAGCACCTTCGGCTGGAGAGGCGAGCGCCGGGAGAAGGCCAGCAACCGGCTGGTAAGTTCTGCGCAGCGATGCGCCCCATCGATGGCACTCTCGACGCGGCGGAGCGCCTTCTCGTTCCCCTGCAGCGAGCCCTTCACCAAGTCGAGATTGCCGATCACGATGCTCAGCATGTTGTTGAAGTCGTGGGCGATCCCGCCGGTGAGCCGGCCGACCGCCTCGAGCTTCGAGGCGTGCTGCAAGCTGAGCTCGAGCTCCTTGCGCTCCGTCACGTCGAACCACATCCCGAAGAGCTCGATCGCCGTGCCGCTCCCGTCGCGATTGACCGCGATCTGATCGAGGATGTGCCGCTCGGTGCCGTCCGCGTTGCGCCAGCGATATTCCAGAGCCAAGGCACCGGCCTCCGAGACGGTGCGCAGATCTGCCAAGACGCGGTCCCTGTCTTCCGCCTCGAGGCGGGACGCCCAGAGGCCGGAGGCGGCGAAGGTCTCCCGCGCGAAGCCGGTGATGCGCTCGATGCTGTCGTTGGTGAAGTGAAGCCGCCGGTCCTCGACGCCGAGCGGTGAGGTGTAGAGCGCGATGGGAAGTCCGCGCAGCACCGCGGCCTGATGCTCCGCTTGCCGGCGCAGCGCCTGTTCGGCCTCCAGCTTCTCGCCGCGCACCCGCAGGTTCTCCAGGAGCAGCCGCTTCTCGGCCGCCGCCTGGCGCTTGATCTCCTCGGTCTTGCGGTACAGCTCGACGAAGACGTCGACCTTCGATTTCAGGACGAGTGGCTGAATGGGCTTGAACACGTAGTCCACCGCTCCCGCGGAGTAGCCGCGGAAGATGTGCATGTCGTCCTTGTTGTGCGCCGTGAGGAACAGGATCGGGACACGGGACGTCCGCGAGCGGCTGCGGATGAGCGCGGCCACCTCGTAGCCGTCCATGCGCGGCATCTGCACGTCGAGCAGGATCAGGGCGAAGTCTTCCCGGAGGGCCCGGCGCAAGGCTTCCTCCGGTGAGTTTGCCAGGACGAGGTCGATCGCCGGATCGGCGAGAATCTCCGAGGCGGCGAGCAGATTGCGTTGATCGTCATCGACGATCAGGATCTTCGCTCGGATCGCATCCGGAGCGGCGGGCGCGGCCCGCGGCCCGGCGACGGCCTTCGTACCAGTCGGATGGGAATCCGGTCGGTCCGTCATTGTGTTTGCCGTTCGAGGTCGCTTGCGCCGCCGCGAACCGGCGCGGCACCGTTCACGACCTCCCCACGCCGCGCCAGTTGCACGCGCAGCACGGCGAGGAGTTGGTCCATGTCGATCGGCTTCGAGACGTAATCGGACGCGCCCGCCTCGAGGCACTTCTCGCGGTCGCCCTTCATGGCCTTCGCGGTCACCGCGACGAGCGGCAGGCTCTGGAAGGCCGGCTGAGCCCGGATCGCGCGCATCGTCTCGTAGCCGTCCATCCCGGGCATCATGATGTCGATCAACATCGCGTCGATGTTCGGGTTGGTCTTGAGCAGCGCGATGCCGTCCTGCCCGTTCTCCGCGAACAGGACCTCCAGACCGTGCTGTTCGAGGGCGCTCGTCAGCGAGAAGATGTTGCGCAGGTCATCGTCGACCAGGATGACGCGACATCCCTGGAGCGACGCCACGTCCTTCCGCTCGACGCGGATCTGCTCGTCGAGCGGAACGCTGGCGATGGCGCGATGCAGGAACAGGGCGGTCTCGTCGAGGAGACGCTCCGACGAGCGCGTGTCCTTGAGGATGATCGTTGAGGCGGTCTGCTTGAGCTGCTGCTCCTCGGTGGCCGTGAGCTCCCGGCCCGTATAGACGATGATCGGCAGCTCCTCGCCCTCCTGCGAGGCGCGGATCCGCTCGATCAGCTCGGAACCGCCGATATCGGGCAGGCCGAGATCGATGATCGCGCAGTCGAACCGGCCGCCGGTCAGCGCTTCCAGAGCAGCGGAGGCCGTACCGACCCCGAAGATCTTGACGTCTTCCTCGCTCAGGAGCGCCGTGATGCTGGCGCGCTGGTTCTCGTCGTCCTCGACGAGCAGGAGGTTGCGCACCGGCCGGGTGATGAACTCCTTCGAGCGCTCGAGAGCCCGCATCAGGCCCTCGCGCTCCACGGGCTTCTCCAGGAAGCCGAAGGCGCCCGCGCGCAGGCCGCGCTTCTTCTCGTCATTGACCGAGATGACGTGGATCGGAATGTGCCGGGTGCGCGGATCGTTCTTCAGAAGGTCGAGCAGAGCCCAGCCGTCCATGTCGGGCAGGCCGATATCGAGGGTGATGGCGTGCGGCTTGAAGCGGTGGGCGAGGCTCAGCGCGGCCGCGCCGTCCTGCGCGATCAGACCCTTGAATCCGCGCTCGCGCGCAAGTTCCAGCAGCACCGACGCGAACATCGCGTCGTCCTCCACGATGAGCACGATATGATCACCCGGATGGATGGCATGACGGTCATCCGCCGAGGCCGAGAGCGCCATCGCGGCATTGGGCTGGCGGCCGATGAGCGCCGCTGTCCCGTTCCCCTCGGGGACCTCCGAACCGCGGCCCGGGGCCGCCTGCACCGGCGGCTCGAAGGGCAGGAACAGGGTGAAGGTGCTGCCCGAACCGACCCGGCTTTCCACCACGATCTCGCCGCCCAGCAGGCGGGCGATCTCGCGGCTGATCGCGAGGCCGAGGCCGGTGCCGCCGTACTTGCGGCTCGTGGTCCCGTCGGCCTGCTGGAACGCCTCGAAGATGATGCGCTGCTTGTCCTCGGCAATGCCGATCCCGGTATCGGTGACGGACAGGGCCATCCACTGACTCCCGGCGCGCAGCGGTGAACCCTCCGCGGAGCCGATCTTCAGGGAGACGGTGCCCTTCTCGGTGAACTTGAAGGCGTTGGAGAGGAGGTTCCGGAGAACCTGCTGCAGGCGCTTCGAATCCGTGCGGACCGCGCGCGGCAGGCCCGGCTCGACATCGATCACGAAGGCGAGGTGGCGCTCCTCGGCGAGCTGCCGGAAGGTCCGGTTGAGGTTCTCGACGAGGTCCTGCAGCGCCACGTCGCCGATCTCGAGCGACACCGTCCCGGACTCGATCTTGGAGAGATCGAGGATGTCGTTGATCAGCGACAGGAGGTCGGTCCCGGCCGCGTTGATGGTCTTGGCGAATTCCCGCTGCTTGTCGGTGAGGTTCCCGTCCCGGTTCTCGGAGAGAAGCTTCGAGAGGATCAGCAGGCTGTTGAGCGGCGTGCGCAGCTCGTGGCTCATATTGGCCAGGAACTGCGACTTGTAGCGCGAAGTCAGGCTCAGCTGCTCGGCCTTCTCCTCCAGGGCCGTCTTGGCGACGGAGACCTCGCGGTTCTTGCCCTCGACCTCGCGCTTCTGGATCTCCAGAAGTCGCGCCTTCTCCTCGAGCTCCTCGTTGGTCTGCTGAAGGCGCTCGCGCTGACTCTTCAGAAGATCCTCGGATTGCTGCAGCGAGGCCGCCTGGAGCTCCAGGCGGTCGTTGGTCTTCTTCAGCTCCTCCTGCCGGCTCTGCAACTCGCCGGTCAGGAGCTGCGACTGCTTGAGGAGCCCCTCGGTCCGCATGTTGGCGGCGATCGTGTTCAGCACGATGCCGATCGACTCGGTCAGCTGGTCGAGGAAGGATTGATGCGTCTCGCTGAACCGGTTGAACGAGGCCAGCTCGATGACCGCCCGGACCTCCTGCTCGAACAGGACGGGGAGCACAATGATGTTGAGCGGCGGCGCCTCGCCGAGCGCCGAGCCGATCGTGATGTAGTCGCCGGGCACGTGGGTGAGGAGAATGCGCTTCTTCTCGAAGGCGCACTGACCCACGAGGCCCTGACGGAGGCGGTACCGGTTCGAGAGGTTCTTGCGCTCCGTGAAGGCGTAGCTCGCCATCAGGTCCAGAACCGGTTCTCCGCCCTCGTCCTCCACCATGTAGAACACGCCGCGCTGGGCGTTCACGAGCGATGCGATCTCGGACAGGATCAGGTTCGACACGGTGGCGAGGTCGCGCTCGCCCTGCAGCATGCGCGTGAACTTGGCGAGGTTCGTCTTCAGCCAATCCTGCTCGGCGTTCTTGAGGGTCGTGTCCCGCAGGTTGCGGATCATCTCGTTGATGTTGTCCTTCAGCGACGCCACCTCGCCGGAGGCTTCGACCGAGATCGAGCGCGCGAGGTCGCCCTTCGTCACCGCGGTGGCCACTTCGGCGATGGCGCGCACCTGGGTCGTGAGGTTCGCCGCGAGCTGGTTCACGTTGTCCGTCAGATCGCGCCACAGGCCCGCGGCACCCGGCACCCGGGCCTGACCGCCGAGCTTGCCCTCGACACCCACCTCACGGGCCACGTTGGTGACCTGGTCGGCGAAGGTGGCGAGCGTCTCGATCATCTCGTTGACGGTGTCGGCCAGGGCGGCGATCTCGCCCTTGGCGTCGACCGAGAGTTTCCGCTTGAGGTCGCCCTGCGCCACCGCGGTGACGACGTCCGCGATGCCGCGCACCTGCCCGGTGAGGTTGGCCGCCATCATGTTGACGTTGTCGGTCAGGTCCTTCCAGGTTCCGCCGACGCCGCGCACCTGGGCCTGCCCGCCGAGCTTGCCCTCCGAGCCGACCTCGCGGGCGACGCGGGTCACCTCCGAGGCGAAGGAGTTCAGCTGATCCACCATCGTGTTGATGGTCGACTTGAGCTCCAGGATCTCGCCCTTCACGTCGACGGTGATCTTCTTGGACAGGTCGCCGTTGGCGACGGCCGTGGTGACGTCGGCGATGTTGCGCACCTGGCCCGTCAGGTTGGCGGCCATCATGTTGACGTTGTCGGTGAGATCCTTCCAGGTCCCGCCGACGCCGCGGACCTGGGCTTGGCCGCCGAGCTTGCCCTCGATGCCGACCTCGCGGGCGACGCGGACCACCTCGGAGGCGAAGGAGTTGAGCTGGTCCACCATCGTGTTGATGGTCGATTTGAGCTCCAGGATCTCGCCCTCGACGGCGACGGTGATCTTCTTGGACAGGTCGCCGTTGGCGACAGCCGTGGTGACCTCGGCGATGTTGCGCACCTGCCCGGTGAGGTTGGCCGCCATCATGTTGACGTTGTCGGTCAGGCCCTTCCAGACGCCGCCGACGCCCTTGACCTGCGCCTGTCCGCCGAGCTTGCCCTCAGTGCCGACCTCGCGGGCGACGCGGGTCACCTCCGAGGCGAAGGAGTTCAGCTGATCCACCATCGTGTTGATGGTCGATTTGAGCTCCAGGATCTCGCCCTTCACGTCGACGGTGATCTTCTTGGACAGGTCGCCGTTGGCGACGGCCGTGGTGACGTCGGCGATGTTGCGTACCTGGCCCGTCAGGTTGGCCGCCATCAGGTTGACGTTGTCGGTCAGGTCGGCCCAGGTGCCCGCCACGCCTTCGACGCGGGCCTGTCCGCCGAGCTTGCCCTCCGAGCCGACTTCCTTGGCGACGCGGGTCACCTCGGAGGCGAAGGAATTGAGCTGGTCCACCATCGTGTTGATGGTGTTCTTGAGTTCCAGGATCTCGCCACGCACGTCGACGGTGATCTTCTTGGACAGGTCGCCGTTGGCGACAGCCGTGGTGACGTCGGCGATGTTGCGCACCTGGCCCGTGAGGTTGGCCGCCATCAGGTTGACGTTGTCGGTCAGGTCGGCCCAGGTCCCGGCGACGCCGCGTACTTGCGCCTGTCCGCCGAGCTTGCCCTCCGAGCCGACCTCGCGGGCGACGCGCGTCACCTCCGAGGCGAAGGAGTTCAGCTGATCCACCATCGTGTTGATGGTGTTCTTGAGCTCCAGGATCTCGCCGCGCACGTCGACGGTGATCTTCTTGGACAAGTCGCCGTTGGCGACAGCCGTGGTGACGTCGGCGATGTTGCGCACCTGGCCCGTCAGGTTGGCGGCCATCATGTTGACGTTGTCGGTCAGGTCCTTCCAGGTTCCGCCGACGCCTTCGACCTGGGCTTGGCCGCCGAGCTTGCCCTCGGTGCCGACCTCGCGGGCGACGCGGGTCACCTCGGAGGCGAAGGAGTTCAGCTGATCCACCATCGTGTTGATGGTCAGCTTCAGAGCCAGGATCTCGCCTTTGACGTCGACGGTGATCTTCTTGGACAGATCGCCCCGCGCGACCGCGGTGGTGACCTCGGCGATGTTGCGGACCTGGCCGGTCAGGTTCTCGGCCATCATGTTGACGTTGTCGGTCAGGTCCTTCCAGACACCGCCGACGCCCTTGACCTGCGCCTGTCCGCCGAGCTTGCCCTCGGAGCCCACTTCCTTGGCGACGCGGGTCACCTCAGAGGCGAAGGAGTTGAGCTGGTCCACCATCGTGTTGATGGTCGATTTCAGGTCGAGGATCTCGCCCTTCACGTCGACGGTGATCTTCTTGGACAGATCGCCGTTGGCCACGGCTGTCGTGACCTCGGCGATGTTGCGGACCTGACCGGTGAGGTTGGCGGCCATCAGGTTCACGTTGTCCGTGAGATCCTTCCAGGTGCCGCCGACACCCTTGACCTGGGCTTGACCGCCGAGCTTGCCCTCCGAGCCGACCTCGCGTGCCACGCGCGTCACCTCGGACGCGAAGGAGTTCAGCTGGTCGACCATCGTGTTGACCACTTTGCCGATGCGCAGAAACTCACCCCGCAGCGGGCGGCCCTCGATCTCGAGCTGCATGGTCTGGCCGAGATCGCCCTTGGCCACCGCCCCGATGACCCGCGCGACCTCGGTGGTCGGCTGAACGAGGTCGCCGATCATCGTGTTGACCGAGTCGACGCAGTCGTTCCAGCCCCCTGTCGCCGCCGGCAGCTTGCCGCGCTCGTTGATGCGCCCGTCCTTGCCTACCGCGCGCGCGACCTTGTCGAGCTCCCGCGCGAGCCCCTGGTTCAGCTCGACGATGTCGTTGAACGCTTCCGCGATCTCGCCGTCGATGCCTGTCAGATCCAGCGGCAAGCGGGTCGAGAAGTCGCCCTTCCGAAAGGCGCGGAGACTCTTCAGGAGGAGCTTCGGCTCCAACTGCGACGTGGTCGGCGTCATTCGGACACACCTTCAGGGTCGATGCAGATGGCCCAACGCGGCAGCTGTCTGGACCGCGGGCGGCAGTGAGAAACCACCGACCACGACGCGCAGCAATAGCGCCCAGCGTGGATGGTTGCCCAATCGTTCGACCCGTTGCGTGGGCCAGCACGTTGTACTTCCTGATGGGCAGCCGTTGGGCCGATAATGGGACGGCACGTCGCCGGACGTTGCTGTTTAGCTTTCGACGCGCGCTCTGCATTTAACGCATGTTAGGGGCGCTTAACTTTGGTTCGAAGAACCCGCGATGGCGTCATTGACGCTGCTCCGGCGCAAGTTCGCGGAGAACGACCGCGCGTCCCACTGTTCGATTGTGGACCGAGCGGCGCCTGCGCGGGCTGACGCTCGTTGGCGCACGGCTATGTCGAGACGTGGGTATCGAATGCCGCCTCCAGGTTTGCACGTCAACAACGGGCCGGACGGTACTCTTCAGGTCTACTTCGGAGTCTCACTGACTTCGAAGCGGGTCAGCGGCTCGCGGCCGATTCTGGCCGACCGCCGTGTGCCCATCCCAGTCATCGAAGCAGCCTCGGCCGCTCCTCCATGGCGGACACGCATCGGTACGGGTGCCGAGTCGAGCCATTTGAGTAAAGGCAGTTTACCAGTAAGGCGCGCCGCGACATTCCACGGCTGCGTGCGACCCTTCATGCGACGCGGGAAGGACCGCTTCCAGGCTGTCGGCGAGAGCGCGGCCTGCGGCCGCGCAGGGTGGGCTCGAAACGGTCCGCTTCCGAGCGTCAGACGCGTCGAAGCGGACCTTTCAGCGACATCTGCGTTCGACCCGCCGTAGTCACAGCGGTTGGGACGTCATTTCGCGAACACTTCCTTGGCAGCAAACAGTCCGTTGAGCGCCGCAGGAAAGCCCGCGTAGACAGCCATCTGCATAATGATTTCGGCAATTTCCCCGCGCGAGAGACCGACGTTCAGGCCGGCCTCGATGTGGACCTTGAGTTGTGGGGCTGCGTTGCCCATGGCTGTGAGGGCTGCGATTGTAGCGATCTCACGCGCGCGCAGGTCGAGGCCTGGGCGGCTGTAAATGTCGCCAAAGGGGAATTCGAGTAGATAGGTCGCGAAATCAGGAGCAATGTCGGCGAGCGCGGCGACGACCTTCTCTCCAGCATGGCCGTCGATCTCAGCGAGCGCTCGGCGACCGCGCTCCAGCCGGCTTTCGCCGGCGTGGTGAGGGGGATGCGTCATAGGTCTGTGTCCTCTCATCCGACCCGGCGTAGCCGGCGATCTTGGTGTCGAGGACGAGAAGACACGCTTGGAGGTCAGCCACGTGAGCACGGACGCGCTCACGGTGCTGCCGCAGCATGTTGAGACGCTCTGTCTCCGTGACGACGCCGCGCTCTCGCAGAGTTGCGTAGCGCAGCATTTCCCGGATCGGCATTCCGGTCGTCTTCAGACGGCCGAGGAACGCGATCCAAGTCAGGATCGACGCGTCGTAGTCACGCTGACTCGATTGGTCCCGGTCGGCATAGGGAAGTAGCCCGATCCGCTCATAGTAGCGGATCGTGTGGGCGGACAATCCCGAACGCTTTGCAAGTTCCCCAATCTTCATGAGCGCCCTTCTCGCCACAACGCCTCGGACGCTAGGGGTTCGAGCGCGCTCTAAGTCAAGGCTCTCCTCGAGCACCGTGTCCCGGTCTGCAACGCACGCTTTCACCCATGATGTGGGGGGACTCATAGAGGGCCGCCTTGAGGAAAACGGAACGGCTGTCCCATTCGGCCGCTTGGGGCGGACGGAGATCGGCCGCCTGGGGCCAGATCCGGCCAGCCGCTTGACGGTCAGGACTCGCTCGTCCCGCTCTGCGCCTTCCGTTTCACGCCTCGGTCGGCAGGTGAGGTGCGACAACCTCAGCCGCGGTCGAGGCCGATGTAAGAGAGCAGCAATGCGACGCTGACCCATGCGCAGGACGCGCGCACATACCGGGACAGTGCGCGGCGTTGCGCGGTGTCATGAACGAGCCCCGTCAGGAACAGCAGCAGCACGGCGGCTGCGAGCCCGCCGCGTTCGACCGTAAGTCCGGCCGCTGCCAGGAAGGCCACGACTCCGACGGCGGTGGTGACCTGCTCCGAGGCGGTCGCGCGCTGCCCCTCCGCAAACATCGTCACGAAGGGCACGCAGCCGAGCGACGCGGCAGCCGTGAGGATGGCGGTGGCGACGATGTCCTTCATGTCATCGACGAAGCTTCCGATCCGGAACGCTCGATCGACGGGCAGGGTGCCTATCCCCGTCGCACTTTTGGTGGCTGTTCGTGAACGTGAGCCTGGTATACCAGTGGCGACGCCGTTCACAGGTGCATTTGCCCATCGAACAGGCAAGCTCGACGAGGGCGGAGCAAGCGAGGGACGCGTGAGGATGTCGAATGTGGCTCGCCCCGACCGTCAATCCGGAAAATCGTCCGGGTTTCGGCTGTTCAGGCCGATCCTGGCGGGCGCGACCCTCCGGGAGCGTCTGATCGCCTGCCTCGGCGCGCTCGCGGGCATCACGCTCACCGGCCTGATCTGCGGTCTGGTCTTCGGCCAGGGGCCGCACATCCCGCTCATCGTCGCGCCGATGGGCGCCTCTGCTGTGCTGCTGTTCGCCGTCCCTGCCAGCCCGCTCGCTCAACCCTGGTCGATCATCGGTGGCAACACGATCTCGGCCTTCATGGGTGTGCTCGCCGCTCACTTCATCCCGAACCCGGTCATGGCGATCGGCGTCGGCGTCTCGCTGGCCATCGCCGCGATGTCGCTCACCCGCTCCCTTCACCCGCCCGGCGGCGCTGCGGCCCTGACGGCGCTCATCGGTGGTCCGGCCGTCACCTCCGCAGGGTTCTTGTTCCCCTTATTTCCGGTTTGCGTGAATTCGGTGATCCTGGTCGCGCTTGGCATCGTCTTCCACAAGATCTCGCGCCGCAACTACCCGCACGTCCCGGTGGGGGCACCGGTCAACGCGCATGGAACAGCGGACCTGCCCGCTCCGCTCAGGGTCGGTTTCACACCGGAGGACGTGGACGCGGCCCTGGTCGACTTGCACGAAACACTCGACATTGATCGCGCCGACCTCGACCGGCTTCTCCGAGAGGTCGAGCTGCGCGCGCTCGTGCGCACCCGGGGCGACCTCACCTGCGGCGAGGTGATGTCACGCGATGTGGTCACCATCGGGATCGCCGGGAGTGCTGAGCGCGCACGGGAGCTTCTCATCGCACACAACATCCGGACGCTGCCCGTGGTCGATGGAGGCGGCCAACTTGCCGGGACGCTCGGCCTGCGCGAGCTGACGCTGCATGGCGAAGTGGGCATCGGGCAGGTCATGTCCGAGGCCCGCACGGCCCGGCCTGACGATCCCATTGTCGCCCTGGCTTCTACTCTAACCGACGGCCGCACCCATGCGGTGATCGTCGTGGACCAGGACCGGCGCGTCCTCGGGATCATCACCCAGACCGACCTGCTCGCCACCCTGACGCGCCTGCTCTCGGCGAAGGCCGTCACGTCTCCCGTGGCGGTACTCGCGTAGGCGTGCGCCCGCCGACTTGCGACCTCCACTCGAAGGCTCTGGACGCGCCGCGCGATCGCTCGGCGAAAGGAGGTCGATGCGGGGCGCCTTGCGGACGTTGGCCCGGTTGTTGCTGCCGGGCTGGCAACCCTGGCTACGCGAGTCCGCAGGATCAAGCCGATGCAAGACGAGCCGCTTCTCCTCTACCTGCTGCACACCGTCTTGATGGCGTCGAGCATGATGCTGACGTGGCAGGTCTATCTGCTCCGTAAACCGAAGTCGGCGTAGGTCATCGACCGGCGCAGTGACGGTCAATGCAGCCGCGCTCGGTGGTTCCGGGCCCGTCACTGCGCCTGGGAAGCGGACCTGCGAAGGTTCAAGAGGGGGCGTGAGCGGGCTGTCACACAGCGGCGGCCGCGTCTCCGATCTCCAGGAGAGCAGCGGACGGGCCGCAATCGGCCCCCCTCGGTCGGGCGCTTCGTGCCCGGAGACGCCGCTTCGGCCGGGTGCGCCCCTATTCCGGAGCAGACGCCTCTTCCGAGGCGCACATCGGACCTCGGGGCCCTGCCCTCCTACGCGCGGTACAATCAGGTTCGGCCTGAGCGCCTCGTGACCGTCGGGTCATGCCGGCGCCATCGCGGCGTGGACCGTCGTGACGTGGGCAGCCATCTCGCGTCGGGCCGCGGCCGGGTCCCGCGCGGCGATCGCGGCGACGATCCGGTCGTGCTCGGCAAAGGACGGGTGATCGGCCGGCGGGCCGTCGCCCCCGGAACGCGGGCGATCCCAGGTCATCACGCGCCGGATGGCGGCGAGGTGATCGTAGAGAAACAGGAGAAGCGGATTCTCGGCAGCGAGGGCGACCTCCCGGTGGAGGCGCGCGTCCTGAAGCTCGTAGCCGCGCCAGGTCTGCCCGGGAGCGCGGCTCGCGCGCAGGGCCTCGGATAGCGCGGCGACCTGGGCGGTGCTTGCACGCAGGGCGGCCAGCGCCGCCAGTTCCGGCTCCACCACCAGGCGCGCCTGGACGAGGTCGCGGGGCGCCGCACGCGTCGCCAGCGCCGCCACCTCGTCGATGGCCGCCAGAGGGCGCGATCCCAGGAAGGTGCCTTTGCCGACATGGCGCCAGAGCTGGCCGTCGGTCTCCATCACCGCCAGCGCCTTCCGCAATTCCCCCCGCGACGTCCCGAGCGCCTCGGCCAGGACCCGCTCCGGCGGCAGCCGGCCATCGGCCGGCAGCCGCGTCTTCGCGAGGTAGGCTTGGAGGAGCGTCAGAACCGGGGCGGCGTCGGAATCCATGCGCTCCAGTCTAGCGGTGCGGGCCGGGACCGCCAGCCGAGGACGGGCGGCTTGACGCCCCTCGCCCCGTCTTCTAACCAATCTACAGGATTGGTTAGAAGGCCCGTCATGCGCTACGTGATCGACCCGCCCGCCGTCGTTGCCATCCCCGTCGGCGGCGATTCCGCCGCCTTTCCGGTGCGGCGGGTCTGGTGCGTCGGCCGCAACTACGCGGCCCATGCCCGGGAGATGGGCCACGACCCCGACCGGGAACCGCCGTTCTTCTTCGCCAAGCCGGCCAACGCGGTCGTCGCCGGCGGCGGCGAACTGCCGTTCCCGGACCAGACCGACGACCTCCACCACGAGATCGAGCTGGTGGCGGCGCTCGGCCGGGGCGGCGCGAATGTCAGCGCCGCGGAGGCCCTGAACCTCGTCTACGGCTATGCCGTCGGCCTCGACATGACGCTGCGCGACGTCCAGGCCGAGGCCAAGAAGCTCGGGCGTCCCTGGGACTTGGCGAAGGGCTTCGACCGTTCCTGCCCGATCAGCCCGATCGTCCCCGCCGCGCGCATCGGCCACCCGGCCGAGGGCCGGATCGAGGTCGCCGTCAACGGCGAAGTCCGCCAGAGCGGCGATCTCAACCAGATGATCTGGTCGGTCGCGGAGGCGCTGGCCTGCCTGTCGCGAGCCGTCGAGCTTCTGCCCGGCGACCTTCTGATGACCGGCACCCCCGCCGGGGTGAGTGCGGTCAGGCCCGGGGACGTCCTGCACGGCACCTGCGAAGGCGTCGGCGAGATCCGGGTCTCCTACCGGGCGCGGTGATCCGCCGGAGGCGTTCGGCACGACGTGAGAGGCGACCGGTCTCGCCGCCAGGGAAGAGAGTTGGAGCCATGACGACGACAGCCTCGGCCGGCCGGTCCGGTCTCCCGCGGGCGATCTTCGCCGCCTGGGCGGTCGCGTTCGCGACCGGCGCTGCGGGCGAACCGGCACCCTATCCGAACCAGCACGAGGCGGACCTCGTCGTCGCAGGCTTCCGGCTGGAGAGCGGCGCCGTCCTGCCGGAGGCGCGGCTGCACTACACGACGCTGGGCAGCCCGCACCGCGACGCGAACGGGAACATCGACAACGCCGTGCTGGTGCTCCACGGCACCACCGGCACCGGCAAGCAGTTCCTCGCCCCGACGATGGGCCCGGAGCTGTTCGCGCCGGGCGCACCGCTGGACGCGGCGACGTATTTCGTCGTCCTGACCGACGGGCTCGGGCGCGGCGGCTCGTCGAAACCCTCCGACGGCCTGCGCGCACGCTTCCCCCGCTACGGCTACGGCGACGTGGTCGAGGGGCAGTACCGCGTCGTCACCGAGGGGCTCGGGATCAGGCACCTGCGGGCGGTGATCGGCACCTCGATGGGCGGGATGCAGACCTGGATGTGGGGCGAACGCCACCCCGACATGATGGACGGCCTCGTGGCGGTCGCCAGCCAGCCGATCCCGGTGAGCGGACGCAACGCGCTCTGGCGGCGCCTTCTGATCGAGGCCATCCGCTCGGACCCGGATTTCAAGGGCGGCGAGTACGACAGCGAGCCGACACAGTTCACCAAGGTGCTGCCGATCTTCAACATCATGACCGAGAGCGTGCTCGGCCAGCAGCGGGAGGCGCCGACCAACGCGGAGGCGGCGAAGCTCTACGGCCGGCTCGCCGCCAACTACGCGAGCAAGGTCGACGCCAACGACTGGCTGTACTGGTTCGATTCCTCGTTCGACTACGATCCGTACCCCCGGCTCGGGGAGATCAAGGCGAAGCTCCTGGCGATCAACTTCGCCGACGACGCGCTCAATCCGGTCGAGCTCGGGGTGATGGAGCCGGCGATCCGGCGGGTCTCGGGGGCGCAGTTCGTCCTGGTCCCGGCCTCCCCCGAGACGCATGGTCACCAGTCCTTGCGCTACGCCAAGCTGTGGCGGCCCTATCTCGCGGCGTTCATGGCCGAGCTCGGACCGTCGGGTGCGGTGGCGGAGCACGCGACCCCGACAGGTCGGTGATACGACTCGCCCGAGCGTCGTGACCGAGGCTCGCCGCGATCCGAGGCTGCCTCGACGCGATGGTCGGCCGCTCGGCGGGCGCCCGCTCCTCGAGCCGCGTGCGGGATCGGCATGACCTCTCTGGGCCGCCGCGTGGAAGGGGCACCGGCTGCCGTCTGTGGCCCAGAGGGGGCGAAGCTGCAACGGCTGCGTTCCTGGTGGACGTCCCGAGCCGGGACACCGGCGTGAGCTGCCCCTGGCGGCCAAACGGTTCTCGGCCAGGCCCGGCCGTTTCAAGTTGCCGGACCGGCCGGAAACAGAGCCTCCGAAGGCCGGAGGCCGGCCGGCAGAGGGCCGAGTGCGCGGGCCGAGCCCCGGCTCGCAGACGCGTACGACGCTGCGCAGAAGTGGGACGTCGTGGGGCGAAGCGGTCCGGCCGCACGACGGGGCTCGCGATCGCGTGCCGCGGAGGGAACGCGCCCGCCACCCTCGCGCGCCTCGACTTGACCCGCGGGGCGGTCCACGAGGTCGGGGACATGCGCGACGCTGTGGCCGCGAATCCGGGCGGCCGGATTTTGACCGATGTAGGTAGCCTGCGGATCCCGGAGATGACGCTACGCTCGCGCGGCCATCGAGCACGGGAGGCCTGCGGTGAAGGTGTTTCAGATTCGGCACGAGGTGACGGGCGCCATCCTCTGGACCGGCGCGGCCCCTGACCCGCTCGCCGCCCTCGACGCCATGGCCCACGAGGCCGGGTACTACGATCATTCCGACATTCCCGACCATCTCCGTGTCGGTGGCCTCGCTGTCGAGGAGATCCGCGTCTAGCGCACCAACAGCGATGCGGGAGGGCGGTCTGCGCGACGCCATCCTGCACGGCGCCAACGCGGCCCACGGCCTGCCCCGCGTCTCCCGAGACTTGGTTGAGAGCGTCCGCTCCCGGTCGGATCCAGGTCCGCCGACGCCATCGAGGTGCGGGACGGGAATCCTCGCTTCTGCAACGACCGACGCGGCAACGTGTCGGTGACGGAGGCCGGGCCGACCGGCCGCCAGCAGGCCGATCCTGCTCTCCCTGTGGCCGGTGCAGCCTGCCGACGCGCTCGCACGGTGGTTCCGCCAGGAGGCCGAGCAGGCGCGCGGGCCTCTCGGGGCCCCGGCGCAGCCGGGCCGCCCCGCGGTCGGCCCGTTCCCGGCCCGCTGCCCGATCCGCGAGTTCCGGAGAATGCCACCGCATCGGGCAGGTTTGCGTGGGACGCAATCGGGGCCGGCCGCGTTACTGCGGCGCCGAATTGTGGAGATCCAGGATGGCCGACGCCCCCGCGCCGCACCTTGCCGTGCTGATTGTCGAAGACAATCCCGTGCAGCTCATGGGAGCGGCCGCAACCCTCCGTGACGCGGGCTACGAAGTCGCCGAGGCGGCCACTGTTGAAGCCGCCCAGGCTCATCTGGCGGCCCGTCCCGAACTCGTGGCCATGGTTGCGGATGTCGACCTCGCCGGCGAGCCCTTGAGTGGCTTCACCCTCGCCAAAGCCGTCGCGGCACGATGGCCCGAACTGGCGATCCTGATCGTGTCGGGTGTGGCATGGCCGGTCGAGGATCAGATGCCGATGGGCGCCCGCTACCTGCGCAAGCCGTTCGCACCCGAGGGGCTGACTGGCGCACTGCGTGCTGTGCTAGCGGCCCGGGGCATAGGGCCTGTGCCGGATTGACGGTGCCGCGCCGCAACGGGCGCCGGCGCGGCGGGATCCAAGTCGTCTCGCACCGCTTCCCGTCGGCGCCGGTTGCGACGATGGCGTTGCAACCGGCGCAGCCGGGCTCAGCGTGCGGCGTCGTAGCGTGCAGCGTCGTGCCCCGGCCTCGGCACGCGGGCCTGATGCCCTCTACAGCGGGACCCACCCTCTCCCGGTGCTGGCCGCGTCGCGGCGGGGTTCAGGTCCCGCCGTCGTCGGCTCTGGCGTCGTCGCTGGCGTCCAGCAGCCAGTCGGGTATCCCGGGCAGCACCTCCCCAGCCACCTCACCGGCGGTCTTGAGGGCACGGTCCACTTTCGCTTCCGAGTACTCCCCTCGGACCTCGGCGAACAGCTCACGCGCCAGACGGTCCCGCTCCTCGTCCGAGAGCGTCTGGTCTGGCTCGTCCGTCATGCGTGCATGCCCCGAAAGCCTCGGCCGCTCGGCCCCGCCCCGATCTGATCACGAGGCGGGGGAGCGTCCGATCTCACCAGCGATGGGCCGAGACGTGACGGGGCCCGCCGGCATCATGCCGAGGCCGGGTTAGGAGGCCGTCACCAGCCCCGGTCCGACGATGTCCCGGGCTGGCGCGGATGCGGCCGGCCCTTCCGAGGAGGCGGGCCTCCCCAGCGTCAGTCCACTCCGCAATCGAGCAGATGGCGCCTGCGCTGCTCGGAAGTCTCTCGGGCCTCGTCCTGCCAGCTAATCTCGGGCGGGTCCGGGTCGGCCTTCACCGGGCGCTGACCGGGCAGGTACAGGCTGCGCGGATCGCCGGGCAGCGCGCCCGTCGTCTCGGGATCTTGGCCGCAATCCCGAGCCGGCTGATCGGCCAGGGCGAGCGTGGGGCCCGCGCACACGACGATGGCCACGGTGAACGCGAGCAACTTTCTCATGGGGATCCCGATGGGCCGAGCCCGGCGACAGGCCGCGCCGCCGGTAGGGCCGGACGGCTTAATGGCGGTTTGCGCCAGTCGCCACACCCGCGGCGGCACGGCAGACATGCACGATCGTCGCCGCGGATAGGCCGGCGTCCGGGGCGCTGGCGAGCCGGACGGCCTGCGCCGCGGTCCTGCGAAGCCAAGCCGCCCGCATCGTGAACCACCACGAGACCGGTCACGTTGCAACTGTGACCATCCTCTGAACTTAGCCGGATATCAGCCGTTCCCGTGGCGCAGTGATCACACGGATGGCCTCATGAACCGCACCCTCACGGCGCTCGCAGGAGCTCTGTCCCTCGTTCTCGTCGAACCGGCCTCGGCCCAAGTGGTGACGGGGGGCGCGGGAAACACCGGGGTCACCGCACCGGCCACGGCGGGGGGCATGGGCCCACATGCTCGGGATCTCGGCCCCAGCCCGATCACCCGCGGGAATGAGGCCAACCCGAGCAATTCGCCGATCCCGGGCACGACGCCGGGCGTCAACATCGGCGGCACCTCCACGAGCGGCCCGCCCGGCACCGGAGGCGCGTCGGGCGGCCCGTCGCTCGGCCGTTGAACCCGCTCGGCCCCGCCCCGATCTGCTCACGGGGCGGACGCCTGTTCGCATCAGCGAGGCCCGATCAGTTCGCCAGGCGTCTGTTGCGGCCTGTCGAGCTGCTGTGAATCTGGAGCGCGAAGACGGGTGCTTCCGCTCCATCCACAACTTCGAGGTGCCACATCTCGCTGAGCGTCATCTTCTCAGCCTCGCCCGAAAGCACCTTACCCATCATCTTGATCGCCGCGAGGCGTGCCGCGCCCGAGTCCGGGAGGACGGTATCGACATGGCCGAGCGAGCCGTGATCATCGCGGAAGTGAAAGAAGTAACGCGGCATTTCGGTCTCCGCCGGCGCGCGGGCGCGCGGTTTACTGCCGCCAGCGCCCGGGCTGTCCCGCCGACGATGGGCCGCTCTCACACGCTACGCGTTGACCTGCATTCACCTGCGCTAGGATCCGTCGCGCAAAACGGCCCGCACCGGTGGCCCGTGCACGCCGAAGGGCAGCCAGACGGGCGTGACCGCGGCGGGACCTGCGACCGAGACCGCCGGCAACGTGAGCGGTTCCTGATCTTCCTCGGGACATTCGCAGCCCGATCCCCGGGCTCTGTTCGGAGACAGGGAAAGCCGCGGTGGTCGAGATCCGCAAGTCTCAGGGCAATAACCGCCGCGGCACGGTCTATGCGCCCGGGCTTGTGGCCACGATCTGACGCACGAAGCAGCCGAGGCGTTCGCGGGGAGGGATCGTTGCGTCACCGCAGCGCGATCGAGAAAGCCGCCGCCCGGCGGGACTGCGATGCCGGTTCTCGGGTTTTCGTCGCGCGACCGGGCGAGCTTGCGGCGTCATCACCGGTTTATGAGGGGCGCGCGGAAAAAGCCCGCCACGGTGCTGGGCCGGGCGGGCGATGACAATATCAGGCGGCCGCGATGACGACCGGGCCGAGCAATGGCCTACACTGTCCTATCCGCGATTCGCGCGACGAAGCGGTGACACCTGACCTCGTCGCGCTCGGAAAGCGTGAGAGCGTTGGCCGTGGAAACGGAAACGACCGCGTCGGCGAGCCGCGCGGTACACGCCCGATCCGTCACGCCGCGTGCGTTGGAGGGACGTCGCCGCCGCGCGCCCGGCGGCGGGCGCGCCGCCCTCGCGGGCGAGGCCGGCTCCCCGCAGCGTCGTGGGCACGCAACTCCTCGCTTAGTCGTCGGAAGAGATCGGGGCCTCTTCGCAGAGACATGCAAACTCGACGAAGCCGGCTAAGACGGCGGCAGCGAAGACGACTTCGATGTGCATCGGCTTTCGGCCTCCAAACCATTTCATCGAGACGTGAGCGGGGTGGAGCGACAAGTTCGTCGCGTCCGGCATGTTCCAGCTGGGCCGGAGAAATGCCTGCTCCGATGATGAGCCGGGCACGCCGAGGCGGCCCGTAGTCTCGGGAACCGGTGAGGAGCCGCGCCGCTGGTGTCCGGCGCGTGACAACGCAGCGCGGGTCGCTGCGCTCTGCTCGATCGACGCGCTTGGCCGACGCTACCGTCTTCGCGCTCAGTCAGCCGCCTGGCGCAAAAGCCTCGGTACCTCGCCGGACAACTCGCGGGCCAGGAAGCCGACCGGGCCGACCGTGGCGGCGAGGCGCTTGCCGGCCTGTCCGTGCAGGAACACGCCCCAGAGGGCGGCGGCCATCGGCGCGAGCCCGCGCGCGAGCAGGCCGACGACGAGGCCGGCCAGCACGTCGCCCGAGCCCGAAGTCGCCAGGCCGACGCCGCCGCCCTCGTAGAGCCAGCGCGCGCCCTGCGGGCTCACGATCCAGGTCTGGGCGCCCTTCATCACCACCACCGTGCCCAGCAGGGCGGCCGCCTCGCTTGCGGCGTCGAGCGGGTCCGCTTCGACCTCTTCCCGACCGCGGTCCAGCAGTTGCGCCATCTCACCGGCATGCGGCGTGATCAACACCCGCTCCCCGTGCCGACGGACGTCGCCGGCATGCTGGGCGAGACCGCAGATCGCGGCCGCGTCGAGGACGAAGCGCGCGTCCGGCAGTGCCTCCAGCAGGTCCACGGCCAGCTTGGCGGTCGGCCCCTCCTCGACCAGACCGGGGCCGACCAGGAGGGCGTCACAGCCCTTCGTCACCTTGAGCAGATCGTCCGAGGCGCGCGCGCCGTCGACGCCGCCCTCCGGCGTCTCGGGAAGGCCGACGACCATCGCCTCCGGTACCGCCAGCCCCATGCCCGAAGCCGCACTGCCGACGGTGGCGATCTTCAGCTTGCCGGCGCCTACCCGCAGGGCGGCGATGCCGGCCAGCAAGGCGGCGCCCGGGACCGACCTGGAGCCCCCGAGCACAAGCGCGCTGCCGCGCTCGTCCTTGCTGCCCTCGTGAGGGATCGGCAGCGGGATCGCCTTGAGGCTGCCGGCGGTGAGGATCTCGTGGGTCATCGGGCAGCCACGTTCGCGTCAGGCTCGGAGGTAACCGGCGCCCCACCCTCGGCGACGGGGGCGACGAAGTTGTAGCGCACCAGCGCCAGCTTGCCGGTGGTGCCCTCGTGCGGCTGGAAGACGTACTCCGTCACCGAGCAATTCGCGACGTCGCCCGCGGCGTCGATGGCCAGGATCTCTCCCTCGGTCATCTCCTCGATCAGGTAGCGCAGGCACAGCACCACGACCTGGTGCGCGACGATGAGCACCCGCTTCTCGCCGTGGTGGAGCGAGACCGTGTCCAGCGCGCTCCTGAGGCGCAGGATCACGTCGCACCAACTCTCGCCGGACGGAGGCCGGTGGTAGAACTTGCCCAGGCGGCGGCGCATCTCGGCCTGCTCGGGATACAGTTGCTCGACGCCGGTCCGCGTCAGCCGGTCGAGAGTGCCGAGTTCCTTCTCGCGCAGGCGCTCGTCGACGATCGAGTCCGGCGCGCCCCCCGTCAAGCCGCCCGCCGCACGGATGCGCTCGGCGGTCTGCCTAGCCCGAAGATACGGCGAGGTCAGCGCCGTCTCGGGACGGTCCTCGGCCGGCAGGCGCGCGAACCAGCGCCCAACGGCGTCGGCCTGCCCCTCGCCGCGCGCGCTGAGCGGCACGTCCACGTCCCGTTCCGCTATGTCGATGCGGTCCGAACCGGCGCCGTGCGCGGCGTCGGCGGCGACGTTGCCGGCGCTCTCGCCGTGGCGCACGATCCACAGCCGGGTCGGCCAGCGCTGCTGCATGAGACGTTCGTCCTCCGGTTGTGTCCGGCAACGCCCGTCGTCCTCGCTGGTTCGCAGGATGGCGTGCGCGGGCGCGAGTTGCGCCTCCGAGAATCGCGTCGTCAGCGCAGAGCGGTCACCTCATCCGGCGTTCCGTGCCCGGGAGGTGGAGGTCGCCTCATATGCAGGAGCGCCGGGCCCACGTGCCGGAGACCGACCGGGACGACCCGGGCGAGGCCTGAGGCGACTATGCCGGCCGTCTCGGCCGCGATGACCGTCGCCACCACGATTCCGAGGTCGGCCGCGATGCCGAGCGCGAGGGTTATGCTGGCGACGAGCAGGAAACGGCTGCCCTGCAGCGACCGCCCTTGTGCAGGATGCGGTCGGCCTGGTCGCCGTCCGGGTGGGGCCGGTTGCCTTCGGTCATGCCTTCGGCGATCGATGGCGCCATCCATCGTGATAGCGGCCAGTTGACGAGGACAAGGTGGAGAGAGCGAGCATCGTCCTCCGGGTCGAGCTGGGGGCCGATACCCTGCTCGGGCCGGGCAAGGCCGCCCTACTGCAAGGTATCCGCGAGACCGGCTCCATCGCCGCCGCGGGCCGACGCATGGGGATGAGCTACAAGCGCGCCTGGTACTTGATCGACACTTTGAACAGCGCCTTCAAAGGGCCGCTCGTCACGGCGAACCGGGGTGGCAGGGCCGGCGGGGGAGCTCAGCTCACGCCGATGGGCGGCACCATCCTCGACAGCTACCTGCGCATGGAGCGGCTCGCCGCGGAGGCGGTCGCGGGCGAGCTCGATCTGCTCGGCTCTCTGATGGTCCAGATCCCGCAGTGATGACCTGCCCCTGATCGAGTGAGCCAGAGGTCGAGAGCGTCGCTGCCTCATGGCGTGCGCGGGCCGAGGCGACTCCCGCACCCGGACACCTGCGAGGGCCCCGAGGCGAATACCCTCGCGCTGCGGCTCGCTCCCGCCCGTGTCCGGTGGCGTCGGCGATCGCGCATGGACGGCCGCGAGGGCGGTGACGGCCTACCGGTTGGCTCGGCGCACGCTGGCGGACACGTCGGCGCGGGCCGCCGTTCTCCAAGGTCCAGCACTACGAGTCCGGTCGGCACGCCGGAGCGTGCCGACCGGATCGTGAAGGCGGCCTCTACTCCGCAGCCATCGGTGCCGCCTGGGCCGGCGACACCCGGGCCGCGCAGAACTTGAATTCCGGGATCTTACCCATCGGGTCGAGCGCCGGATTGGTCAGCAGGTTGGCGGCGGCTTCCGCGTAGCAGAACGGCATGAAGATCATACCGGCCGGCACATCGCGGTCGGACCGCACCTTCAGCTCGACCGCGCCGCGGCGCGTCTCGAGCTTCATCTTCGATCCCGGCTCAAGCCCGAGGCGGTAGAGCTCGCGCGGCGCCATGAAGGCTACGGCTTCCGGCTCGAGCGCGTCGAGGACACCGGCGCGCCGCGTCATCGAGCCGGTGTGCCAGTGCTCCAGGACGCGGCCGGTCGACAGCACCATCGGAAACTCCGCGTCCGGCACCTCGTCCGGCGGCACGATCGCCGCCGGGACGATCTTGGCGCGTCCGCTCTCGGTCGGGAAGCCGGCGTAGAAGATGATCTCGTTGCCGGGCTTGTCCGGGGCGTCGACCGGGTAGGTCACCGCGCCCTCGCGCTCCAGGCGCTCCCAGGTGATGTTGTTCAGCGACGGCATCACCTGCGCCATCTCGGCGAAGATGTCGGCCGGCCCATTGTAAGTCCAGGGCAGCCCGAGGCGCTTGGCCAGTTCCTGGATGATCCACCAATCCTGCCGCGCGTCACCCGGCGGGGCGACGACCGGCTGGGCGATCTGCACGCGGCGGTCGGTGTTGGTGAACGTGCCGGCCTTCTCGGCGAAGGCCGAGGCCGGCAGCACCACGTCGGCGTGGAAGGCGGTCTCGGTCAGGAACAGGTCCTGCACGACGAGGTGGTCGAGCATCGCCAGCGCGTGCCGGGCGTGGTTGAGGTCGGGATCCGACATGGCCGGATTCTCGCCCTCGACGAACATGCCCTTGATGTCGCCGGCGTGGATCGCGCGCATGATCTCGACGACGGTCAGGCCCCGCGTCGGGTCCAGCTTCTGGCCCCAGAACTCCTCGAACAGCTCGCGCACGAGGTCCTTCTCGACCGACTGATAGTCCGGGTAGACCATCGGGATCAGGCCGGCGTCCGAGGCGCCCTGGACGTTGTTCTGGCCGCGCAGCGGATGCAGCCCCGTGCCCGGGCGGCCGATCTGACCGGTGACCAGGGCGAGCGCGATCAGGCAGCGAGAATTGTCCGTGCCGTGGACATGCTGGCTGACGCCCATGCCCCAGAAGATGATCGACGATTTGGCGCGCGCGTAGAGGCGCGCGACCTCGCGCAGCGTCTCCGCGTCGATGCCGCAGACCGAGGCCATCTTCTCCGGAGTGAAATCGACGATCTTCTCCTTCAGGGCCTCGAAGTTCTCCGTGTACCCCGCGATGTACTGCTCGTCGTAGAGCTTCTCCTCGACGATGACGTTCAGCATCGCGTTGAGCATCGCGACGTCCGAACCCGGACGGAAGGCGAGATGCCTGTAGGCGTGTCGCGAGAGCGTCTGCCGCCGCGGATCCATCACGATCAGCTTGGCGCCGCGCTGCTTGACCGCGTTCTTGAGGAAGGTCGCCGCGACCGGATGGTTCACGGTCGGGTTGGCGCCGATCACGATGATGACCTCGGCGTCCATGGCCGCCGAGAACGGAGCCGTGACGGCGCCCGAGTTCAGGCCCTCCATCAGGGCCGCGACCGAGGATGCGTGGCAGAGCCGGGTGCAATGGTCGACGTTGTTGGAGCCGAATCCGAGCCGCACCAGCTTCTGGAAGAGATAGGCCTCTTCGTTGGAGCCCTTGGCGGACCCGAAGCCGGCGAGCGCCTTGCTGCCGTTGGTGTCGCGGATCCGCTTCAGGCCGCCGGCGGCGCGGTCGAGCGCCTCCTCCCAGGTCGCCTCGCGGAAATGCGTCCACGGATTGGCCGGGTCGACCTGGTCGTTGGCGTCCTTGGGGACGTTCTCCAGCCGGATCAGCGGAGCCGTCAGCCTGTGGGGGTGGTGGACGTAGTCGAAGCCGAACCGGCCCTTGACGCAGAGCCGATTGTGGTTGGCGGGACCGTCAACGCCCTCGGCGTAGATGATCCGCTCGTCCTTGACCTTGTAGGAAACCTGGCAGCCGACGCCGCAATACGGGCACAGCGACTTGACCTCACGGTCCGGGTAGACCGTCCGGGTGTTGTGCTCCGCGTCGAGATAGGCGGACGGCATCAGCGCCCCGGTGGGGCAGGCCTGGACGCACTCGCCGCAAGCCACGCAGGTCGAGCCCCCCATCGGATCGTCGAAGTCGAAGACGACCTTGGTGCCGGCCGAGCGGTAGGCCATGCCGATCACGTCGTTGACCTGGACCTCGCGGCAGGCGCGCACGCAGAGATTGCACTGGATGCAGGCATCGAGGTTGACGCTCATGGCCGGGTGGCTGAAGTCGCCCGTCCACCGCTCGGCCACCGGGAAGCGGCTCTCGGCGACCTCGACGAAATCGGCCTGGGCCCAGAAATGCGAGGTCGGATCGTGCGAGGTGGCGCGTTCCGGCTGATCGGCCACCAGAAGTTCCAGCACCATCGCGCGGGCCTTGGTCGCCCGCTCCGTGGCCGTCTTGACCTTCATGCCGATCGCGGGCGTGCGCTTGCAGGACGCGGCCAGGACGCGCTCGCCCTCGATCTCGACCATGCAGGCGCGGCAATTGCCGTCCGGACGGTAGCCCGGCGCGGGCTTGTGGCAGAGGTGCGGGATATGGGTGCCGAGCCGCTTGGCGACGGACCAGATCGTCTCGCCGGGGCGCGCCTCGACCTGCGCGCCGTCGAGCTCGAACGCGATGGTGGGCGGGGCGGCGGGACGGTCCTCGAGACCGAACAGGCCGGACGGCTCCGGGGCGGCCTGACCGCCCGACTTCGACCCTTGCGAGTAGGCACCGCCCGCGCCGGGCTGCGCGCTCGGGGCAGGTCCGCCGGCATCCTGCCGGCCGTCCGCCCGGATTTCGGGCCGCTCGGTCCTGGCGCCGTGCGTATCGGGGGCGTTGCTCATACGTCCGCTCCAAGCTCGGGCTTCAAATGGCGCTGCGCGACGGTCATTCGGCGGCCATGGCCCGGCCCTCCGGGAAGAGGTCAGGGAAATACTTAATCACGGTGCTGACGGGATTTGAGGCGGCCTGGCCGAGACCGCAGATCGAGGCGTCGCGCATGCACTGCGCCAGCTCGCCGAGCAGCTCCCTGTCCCAAGCGCCGCTCTCCATCAGCATGCGGGCCTTCTGCGTGCCGGACCGGCACGGCGTGCACTGCCCGCAGGACTCGTCCTCGAAGAACCGCATCAGGTTCAACGCGGCACCGCGCACGTCGTCCCGATCCGACAGGACCACCACGGCCGCGGAGCCGATGAAGCAGCCGTACTTCTCGAGGGTCCCGAAATCGAGCGGGATGTCGTTCATGGCGGCCGGCAGGATGCCGCCCGAGGCGCCGCCCGGCAGGTAGGCCGCGAAGGCGTGCCCCTCGGCCATGCCGCCGCAATACTCGTCGATCAGCTCCTGGATGGTGAGACCGGCCGGCGCCAGCTTCACGCCCGGCTCCTTCACGCGGCCGGAGACCGAGTACGAGCGCAGGCCGACGCGGCCGTTGCGGCCGTGGCTCTTCCACCAGCCGGCCCCCCGCTCGATCAGGTCGCGAACCCAGAAGAGCGTCTCGACATTGTTGATGAGCGTCGGGCGGTTGAACAGGCCGACCTGGAACGGGAACGGCGGCTTGTGCCGCGGCAGCCCGCGCTTGCCCTCGAGGGACTCGATCAGAGAGGATTCCTCGCCGCAGATGTAGGCGCCGGCGCCGCGGCGGAGATGGATGCGCGGCCCGCCCGCCGGAAGCTTGGCGATCTCGCGCGTCAGGATCTCGCGGGCGATGGGGTACTCGTCGCGCAGGTAGATGTAGACGTCCGGCGCCTCGACCACGTGGGCACCGATCAGCATGCCTTCGAGGAAGCGGTGCGGATCGGTGTTGAGGTAGAGCTGGTCCTTGAACGTGCCGGGCTCGCCCTCGTCGCCGTTGACCGCCATCAGGCGCGGCCCTGGCTCGCCGCGCACCGAACGCCACTTGCGCCCGGCGGGAAAGCCCGCCCCGCCCAGGCCCCGCAGGCCGCCGTCGTCGAGCACCGTCAGGACGTCCTCGACCGGCAGCGCCCCGCTCCGGACGCGCTCGAGCGTGGCGTAGCCGCCGCCCGCCCGGTAGGCATCGTAGTCGGTGTAGGCGGGGATGTGGGCGTGGGTCTCTCCGGCCGCGACCGCCGCCGTCACGGACGCCACGTCGGCCTTGTGCAGGAAATTGTGTCCCACCTCGACGGCCGGCGCGTGGTCGCACAGGCCCACGCAGGGCGCCCGCACGACGCGCACCGCGTCGGAGGCGAGCTCCCGCCGCAGCGTCTCCAGGAGGTCCTCGGCGCCGAACAGCGCGCAGGTGAGGCTGTCGCAGACGCGCACGGTGAGCCGCGGGATGGCGGCGTCCCCCTCCTTCACGACGTCGAAATGGGCGTAGAAGGTCGCGGTCTCGAAGACCTCCGCGAAGGCCAGCCCCATCTCGTCGGCGAGCGCGGCGAGGTGCTCGGCGCTGATCTGACCGTAGGTGTCCTGGACGAGGTGGAGGTGCTCGATCAACAGGTCGCGCTGACGCGAGCGCGAACCGAGGAGCTCCTCGATCTCGACCTTCGCCCGCGGCTCGACCTGACGCCCCTTCGGCACCGGGCGGGCCTTGTTCCGCCCGCGGCCGGGATGCGCGAAGTTCCTGATAGTCCCTGGTGCCTCACTCATACGCGATCTGTTTTCCAGCGTGTCCGACGGACGAAAGGGTGTGTGCGGGCGCGGTCTCGCCTACTGGCCGCCGAAGGCCCGCAGCGGCTGGCCGGCCTCGGAACGGTGCTCCATCGAGACCGCGCCCGTGGCCTCGTCCAGCGTCGAGACGCGCGGCCCGACGACCGACCGGAGATCGGCCTCGAACTCGTCGAGCGCGGCGTTCAGCCGCTCCAGCGGCGCCGCAGGAGCGCCTCCAGCCTGATCGCGAAGGGCGTCGGCCAGGGCGGCGCGCAGGCGGGCGGTCAGCGCCTCCGTGAGCGGCGGCTTCGCTTCGGCGGCGTAGGCCTGCACGATGGCGTCCGGGTCCTGGGGAGCACGCGTCGTGGCATCCCTGCTCATGTCCGCTCGCTCGTCGATCTACGCTGCATGACGTGCCCGTTCGGGTCGGTGGCGTGGCGTTCGCTTCAGCATGCATTATACAGCCGTTATAGCCGCGTTGGTATATTGCTTTTGCCGCGGGTTCAAATCGGTGCCGCACCGCAGGGGCCCCGGCCGCGGGCACGTTTCAGCCTTGCCGGGACCGGCGGGGCGGGGCACTGACCGGTGATGGTGAAGGCTGCGAAGCGGTGTCGGTCATGCGGGTGATCGGTCTTGCCGGGTGGAGCGGATCGGGCAAGACGACCTTGCTGGTCCGCGTGATCCCGGCGCTCGTCGCGCGCGGCGTGCGGGTCGCAACGCTCAAGCATGCCCACCACGACTTCGATACCGACAAGCCGGGCAAGGATTCCTACGAGCACCGCAAGGCTGGCGCGCGCGAGGTTCTGGTCTCGTCGGGCCGACGCTGGGCGATCGTCCACGAGCTCGGGGACGAGCCGGAAGCGACGCTGGCCCAGTTGCTCCAGCGGATCAGCCCCTGCGACCTCGTCGTCGTCGAGGGCTTCAAGCGCGAGGCCATTCCCAAGATCGAGGTCTATCGCGTGGCGAACGGCCGGCCACCGCTGCACCCGCACGACCCGCTGATCGTCGCGGTCGCCAGCGACACGCCCTTCGAGAACGCCGACGTCCCGGTCGTCGATCTCAACGATGCCGACGCCGCGGCGATGCTGATGCGGGACACCGCCAGGCCCATCGATCGGGTGCTGAAGGATCTGGAGGCGCAGAGGACGACCTAGATGACCGGCCCGCCTCGGCTGACCGCGCGCACCGGCCGGGCGGGCCGCCCGGCTCAGGGGGCCGCCTTCCTGAAAACGATCGTCGTCAGCGTCACCGTCCGGTCCCGATCGGGCCGCGGCACCGACCAGTCGGTCGAGTGACACACGGCATGCAGTTCGGGGACGTCCGCCGCGTCGTCCTGGAAGAGGTGACCTGTCCAGCTCTTGATCGATCGCGATGCGGCGGAACTCGTCACGAAGCCGATATTCTCGCCCTTGACCGCTCCGACGAGCATCCGGCAGCTCCGCGGCACGTCCCGCTCGGACGGCTTGGCGGTATAGGTGCCGGACACGGCATCGCCGCATTGCAGGAGGCGGATCTCGGCGCCTGTCGCGCTACGCCACAAGCCCTCAAACATCGGTGCGTCAGACTTCCAGCCTTGCGGGCCCTTCGCCGCACGAAGTCCGATATTTATGCACGGCTATAACGCTGTTGTCAGCTTAAAATGCCTGTTCGGGCTCTCGTCACGGCGGGCCTTCCGAAAAGTCCGGGCGCTGTCGGCACGGTCGACGGGCCGCCGATCGCGCCGGCGATGAACCCAAGGGCGCAGTCCACCGTTCTCGTCGTGTGCGTCTGGTCGTGTGTCTTGGCGCGGGTGCGGAGAACCTGGGATGCGCGGTGCCCTTCTCGAAGCCAGCATGCTGGGTGTCCTCCTCGTCACCGCCGCGCTGCCTGCGGCGGCGGCCCCGCCGGCGCAGCAGCCGGATGCACCCGCGGCCCGGTTCATCGAAGGACCCGAGCCCGGAACCATACCGGCCTCGCAGATGATCGGGGTTCCGGTGATCGGAATGGACCACGTCGGGGTCGGCAAGATCGAGGACGTGTTGGTCGACGGCGGCGGGCAGGTCCGGGCGGTGGTCATCGGGGTCGGCGGCTTCCTGGGGATCGGCGAGAAATCCGTGGCCCTGCCCTTCGACCAGATTGCCTGGAACTTCAGCGATGTGTCGCTGACGAGCGGTCCGAGCTCGATCGTGACGCCCGAGACCGCGCCCAGCGCCGAGGCGGCCGCGCGGACAGGGCCGGACACGATGCCGGGGGCGCGAACCACCCGCGATGCTCTCGCTGCGGTTCAGAACCAGCACAGCGGTCGCGTGACCGATGCGACCGGCTCCGTGGAGGCCGAGCGGCCCAGCGGCACGCCGGCCACGGTCCTCGTCGGTGGGAAGCCCTGGCGCGCCGAGATCCGCCTGACGCGGGCGCAACTGGAAGCCGCGCCGGCGTTCCGCGCCGGGAAGTCCCGCCTCTAGCGTCCACGCCCCACCAGGAAGAGTGTCATGCGAAACGGCCTTCTCACCGGCATGATCTGGGCTTCGAGCCTCCAGGGCGCACTGGCACAGCAGACCAACCCGGCGCCGCCGATCTCGGAGACGGGCCCCGCGCAATCCAGCTCGGGCGCGGCCACGGCCGCGGCGATCGACTTCAACTGGGTCTGGCTGAGCCTGCTCGTGGCCGTCGTGGTCCTGGCCCTCTGGTACATCGCGCGTCGGCGCCAGTCCGGCCCGCCACCCCGCTGAGACCCGGTCAGCGCGTCGCGGGCGCGCCGGCGCTCGGGAAGAACAGCTGCTCGCCGCCGACCTTGTAGCCCGCGATCGCCTGCTGCCCCGCCGGTGAGACAAGCCAGTCGATGAAGGCCTGCCCCTCCTTCGCCTTCACGCCGGGGTGCTTGTCGGGGTTCACCAGCATCACGCCGTAGGGATTGAACAGACTCGGGTCACCCTGAACCAGGATGACCAGGTCGGCGCGATTCTTGAACGCGAGCCACGTCCCCCGGTCGGCGAGGATGTAGGCACCGAGCGCTGAGGCCGTGTTGAGCGCGGGGCCCATGCCCTGGCCGACATCCCGGTACCAGGGTCCGCGCGCGGCCGCGAGATCGACGCCCGCCTCCTTCCAGCTGCGCAGCTCGGCGCTGTGGGTGCCCGAGCGGTCACCGCGCGACACGAACGCCGCCTTGCTGGCCGCGAGCTTGGCGAAGGCCGCGCGCACGCCCAGGCCGCGCACGCCGGCCGGATCGGAGGCTGGGCCGATCAGCACGAAATCGTTGTACATCACGTCGTACCGCGTCTTCGCGAAGCCGTCGGCGAGGAACTTGTCCTCGGCCGGCCGGTCGTGGACCAGCACCACGTCGGCATCGCCGCGGCGCGCCGCGTCGAGCGCCTGGCCCGTGCCCAGGGCGACGACCTTCACGTCGATCCCCGACGCCTCCCGGAAGAGCGGCAGGATGTGCTTGAACAGGCCGGACTGCTCGGTCGAGGTCGTCGAGGCGACGACGATCGAGGCCGGGTCGGCGCGGGCCGGTGGCAGGCGGCCGGCCGCGCTCAGGAGCGCGGCCAATCCCAGGGTCAGGAGGCGGCGACGAAAGGGGTCCACGGCAATTCCCCAGCGAGGTAGGCCCGCGCCTCGGACGTGCGGGGCGAGAACAGGATCTGGCGGGATGGACCATGCTCGACGGCGCGGCCGGAGGCCAGCACGATCACCGTGTCGGCGAGGCGCGCCACCTGCCCGAGATTGTGGGAGACGAGCAAAACCGTGGTGCCCGCCCGCGCCATCGCGGACACCAGGCCCTCGACGATCTCGGTCGAGGCGGGGTCGAGGTTCGCGGTCGGCTCGTCGAGGAGAAGCAGGTCGGGTTCGACCGCCCAGGCGCGGGCCAGCGCTAGGCGCTGCTGCTCGCCGCCGGAGAACCGGGTCGCGGCATCGCGTGCCCGCTCCGCGAGGCGGACCCGGGCGAGCGCCTCCTGCACCCGCGCGGCGCGCGCCGGACGGGGGAGGCCTCCGAGAGCCAGCGCGACGTTCGCGGCCGCGGTCGCGCGGATCAGGGCGGGCCGCTGGAACACGAAGGCCCGCCGCTGCGGGCCGACCCGGACCGTTCCGGCGTCGGGTCGCAGGAGCCCGTCGATGACCCTGAGGGTGACGCTCTTGCCGGCTCCGTTCGGGCCGATGACGGCCGTGACGCTGCCCGGAGCGACCTCCAGGCCGAGTCGGTCGAGCACCGTTCGCCCGTCGAGGGACAGGGTCACGTCCTCGAGGCGGATGGCCGGCGCCGCGCTCATCCGTACACGCGCGCGGCGTGGCGGCGGAGCAGGGCCACGGCGCCGTTCACCACCAGGACGAGGCCGATCAGCACGAGGCCGAGCGCCAGGGCGAGGCTGAGATCGCCCTTCTGGGTCTCCAGCGAGATCGCCGTCGTCATCGTGCGGGTGTACCCGTCGATGTTCCCGCCGACGACGAGGACCGCCCCGATCTCCGAGATCGCCCGGCCGAACGCGGCGAGCGCCGCGGTCACGAGGGAGAAGCGCACGTCGTAGATCATCGCCCCGGCCTGACGCGGCGCGGAGAGCCCGAGGGAGCGCAACTGCTCGCCGAGATGCACCCGGGCGTCGGCGACGACCTGCTGCGTCAGGGCGGCGACGAGCGGAGTCGCGAGCGTCGTCTGTGCGGCGATCATCGCGCCGGGGGTGAACAGCAGGCCGAGCGGCCCGAGCGGTCCGGAGCGGGAGAGGACGAGGTAGAGCGCGAGGCCGACGAGCACGGGCGGCAGCCCCATGAAGGCGTTCAGCAGGCCGACCGCAGCGCCGCGTCCGGGAAAGCGGGCGACGGCCACGAGGGCACCCAGGGGGATGCCGAGCACGAGACCGATGCCGACGGCGGTGAGGCTGACGCGCAGCGACAGCCACGCGATCGCCAGCACGTCACGATCCAGGCTGAACAGCCGGGACAGAATTTCCTGGAGCGTCTGCATCATGCGCCCGGGCCGGTCCCCTGGGATAGGACGAGGCGGATGGCGGGATCAGCCGATAAGTCCGGCCTCGAAGCGCGGATTCGGCGGCATGGACCTGTCATGCCTACCAGAGGAGCGCGTGCGGATAGTAGGTGAGCATATCGCCCGGGGCGACCGTTGTCGCGTCGTCGGGAAGCTCGACGAGGCCATCGCTCTCCGTCAGGGAGGTGAGCACGCCCGCCCCTTCGCGGGGGAACTTGCGCGCCACGGGGGCACCGTCGGGGTCGCGCTCGAGGCAGACCCGCACGTATTCCCGTCGGCCCGGCTTCTTCCGGTACGCGAAAGCCGCGCGCACGGGCCACGAGGCCGGGGTCTCGGTCAGGCCGCCGCCGAGCCGGGCGAGGAGCGGCCGCACCACGAAGAGCAGCGTGACGTAAACGGCGACCGGGTTGCCGGGCAGCCCGACGAACAGCTTGTCGCCGATCTGGCCGAGGGCGATCGGCCGCCCCGGCTTGATCGCGAGCCGCCAGACGGCCAGCCGTCCCAGCGCCTCGACCGCCCCCTTCACGTGGTCCTCTTCCCCCGTCGAGACGCCGCCGGAGGTCAGGACCAGGTCGTGGCCGCCGCTGGCCGCGTCCAGCCGGGCCCTCAGGGCGGCCGGGTCGTCCCGGATGATCCCCAGATCGTCGACCGCGACGCCGAGGCGCTTCAGGAGCCCCGCCAGCAGGGCGCGGTTCGAATCGTAGACCTGACCGGGCCGCAACGGTGCGCCGGGCTCGGCCAGCTCGTCGCCCGTGGAGAACAGCGCGACCCGCAGGCGGCGGCGCACCGCGAGCTCGGAATGCCCCGTGGCGGCCGCGAGAGCCAGATCCTGCGGACGCAGGCGCCGCCCCGCGGGGATGGCCAGACCGCCGCGCGGCAGGTCCTCGCCCGCCGGTCGCGTGTTGGCGCCCCGCTTCAAGTTCGGGGGCAGGCACACGCGATCGCCGTCGGCGCGGACGTCCTCCTGCATGAAGACGGTGTCGGCGCCGTTCGGCATCGGCGCACCCGTGAAGATCCGCACGGCGCCCGCGATCGCCTCGCTGCCCGGGACCGCGCCGGCCGCGAGGCGACCGCCCAGGGGCAGGAGCGTCTCGCCCTCGCGCGCCAGATCGGCGTGGCGCACCGCGTAACCATCGACCGCCGAATTGGCGAAGGGCGGCAGGTCGTGCTTCGCCAGGACATCCTGCGCGCAGATGCGGCCGTCGGCGAGAGCGAGCGGCACGGTCTCGATGTCGGCGAGGACCGGCATGCGCTCGGCGATGAGCGCGACCGCCTCCTCGATCCGCATGAGCTTGCCCCCGAAGGCGAAGCAATCGTCGGTCAGCTGTGCCACCGCCTGCCACTCTCTCGGCTCATGCCCGCACCGGGCCGGCACCCTGCCCGGCGCCCGCGCCCCGGGTTACCACGATATCGGCGCTGCGTGCCGCCCCGTCGAGCCCCGCAGCGACCGCCAAGGCCCCGCGGCCCCGCGGTCAGGATGCGGGCGGGGCCGCGCGTCAGGCGCCGTGGTACGTCGGGCCCCTGCCCCGTTGCCGCCTCGGACCAGGCGGCGGGACCGTCAGACGCGTTCCGCTCACGGCCCGCCGTCTGCTGGCGCGAAGCCGAGCCCCCGCAAGGCCTGTCTCGCCTCCCCCTCCCTGAGGATGGCCAGGAACGCGGCGAGCGCCGGGACGTCCTCCGCCCTGCCCCGGTGGACCAGGTCGTAGTTCTCCTCGGTCAGGGGCAGGAAGCCGAGCGCGTAGGTCTCCGCGACGCTGGAGATCGCCACGCCCCAATCCGCCCGTCCCTGCGCCACCGCGGCGGCGACCGCATTGTGCGAGCGCGGCTGGTTCCAGAATCCGGCCGGTCTCGCGCCCTTGAGCAGCCCGTCGAGGAGCAGGCGCGTGCCGGAACCCGCGTTGCGGTTGACCATCACGGCGTCCGGGTCGGCGAGGGCCGCCGCGACCGCGTCGGCCGGCGCGCGACCCGCGAAGCGCGGATCGTCGCGCCGGAACACGATGCCCTGAAGCCGACGCCAGCCCGGGACCAGAATCATGCCCGGTTCGAGGAACGGCGCGTTGTAGCGCCCGGATTCGGGATCGAAGAGGTGCATGGCGGCGAGATCGCACTCGCCGCGCCGCAGCGCCGCGAGGCCCCCGGCCGAGCCGACCCAGATGGTGCGCGCGCGAAACCCGCGATCGGCCAGCAGGCCGACGACGCGGTCGAGGCCGACGCAGTGGCTCCCGACGATCGTGAGATCCGGCGCCTCGATGCCGGCGCCGAGCCGCACGACGGAGACCCCCTCCCCCGGCTCCAGGCCCGGGCGCTCGGACGGCACGGCGAAGAACCCGTCGGCCTGCGAGAAGGCGGTGACCGATCCGGAGCCCTTGGGCAGCGGCAGGGCGATGGGTCCCTCCGGCCCGCGGGCGAGGGAGGTCATCACGAACTCCGTCCGGCCGAGTTCCGAGGCGACGCGCTGCGTGAGGCGCGCCGCGACGGTTTCCTCCTCTCGGGGCGGCAGCCCGGCCTGCGCCCGGATCAGGGGCACGACGAAATCGTGGAACGTGAACATCGCCGAGGTCGGAAATCCGGGCAGCACGACGATCGGCGTGCCCTGGGCCAGAGCCAGGCAGAGGGGTTTGCCGGGTTTCAGGGCGACCCCGTGAACGAGAATGCCGGGCGCCCCGAGACCGGAGAGGACGCGGTGCGAGACGTCGCCGGCCCCTTTGGAGGTCCCCCCTGAGAGCACGACGAGGTCGTGAGCGCGCAGGGCGTCACCGAGGATCGCTTCCAGGATTGGCGCGTCGTCGCGCACGATCCCGAGCCGCACCGGCTCGCCGCCGTTCTCGGCAACGGCCGCCGCCACGATCGCCCCGTTCGAGTCGTAGATCGAGCCCGGCGGCAGCGGCGCGCCGGGGGCGACCAACTCGTCGCCCGTGGAGAGGATTGCGACGCGCGGACGCCGCACCACCGCCACCGCGGCGAGGCCGCAGGCGGCCAGCATCCCGATCTCGCGGGCCGTGATCCGCAGGCCCCGGCGCAGCACGGTCTCGCCGGCGGCCATGTCGGCGCCGGCATAGCCGACGAACTGCCCGGGCCGGGCGGCCGCCGCCACGTCGATGGCGAGCGCGTCCGCGTCGAGCTCCGTCTGCTCGACCATGACCACGGCGTCCGCTCCGCGCGGGATCACCCCGCCCGTGGCGATGGGCGTGGCCGTGCCGGGCCGCACCGCCAGGGTCGGCGCGACGCCGCAGGCCAGGATCTCCCGATTGAGGGTGAGCCGTCGCGGGCTCGCCGGCGACGCCCCCTCGGTGTCGGCGGCGCGCAGCGCGAAGCCGTCCACGAGCGCGCGATCGAACGGGGGAACGTCCCGCGGCGAAGCGACATCGCGGGCCAGCACCCGTCCGAGCGCGTCGGGCAGGGAGACGGTCTCGGGCGCCAGCGCGCTGTGCGGGACCGCGGCCCGGAAGGCCGCGAGGGCCTCCGCGCGGCTCATCACCGTGAGGAACTGCTCCTGTCGCGATGCGGCCGCGAGCCGCTCGGCGAAGGCCGTCTCGGTTTCCGAGTTCGAATCCGGGCTCACAGCGGCCAAACCTCGATCTCTTCCCCGGCCGGATAGCCCTCGCGCTCCGGTGCGACCATCACGACCCCGTCTGCCTCGATCAACCGACGCAGCGGGAGCTCGGCTCCCCCGAGGGGCTCGACGCCGTCCGGCCGGCCGCGCACGAAGATCACCTCCGTGAGGCCGATCGGCGAGGCGATCTTGCGCAGCAGCCGGTCGCGCCGCGGCGGCGCGGCGTGCGCGCCGGTGTCCAGCGCCGCGCCCACCGCCCGGGCGTTGCCGGTCTGGGCGAGGCCGAGCCCGGCGAGGTTGCCGTAGGCGGCGGGCGTGACCACGAGGTCGAGGCCGGTGGCGGCGTAGAGCGCGTCGAGGCGCGTGCCGGCCGGCAGGCCCGCCGCCGGCTGGGCGAGCCCGGTGAACGTGCCCGACAGCCCGGCCTGCGCGGTGAGCACGCCGAAGCGCTGGCCGAGCGCCGGGGTGAAGCTGTTGGTGGCGTTGCCGGTGATGCCGCGCAGCTCCGGCACCAGGGTGCCGTTGGCCGAGACCGTGCCGGTCGAGCCGAGCGCCAGGAGGCGGGCGTAGCTGCCGGCGCCGGTGCCGGTGCCCGGCCCGTCGATGTCCAGCCCGAGGCTGCTGCCGGGCGCGAGCGCCACCGGGCCGAGCACGGTCAGCGTGCCGGGGGATTTGCCCGGCCGCAGGGCGCCGGCGACGGTGACCGGGGCCGCGACGGTGCCGATGCCGCGCAGGGTGCCGGCGGCCGCGACCGTGACCGGCGAGGTCCAGAGCCCGTCGAGCGAGAGGGTTCCGGCCTGGACSGTGGTCGGGCCGGAGAAGCGGCCGAGGCCGGTGAGCGCGAGCGTGCCGGTCCCGGCCTTGGTCAGGCTGGTCGGGCTGGCGGTCTCCAGGATGGCGCCGGCGTAGGTCGAGGCGGTCGCGCCCGTGACGGTCAGGGCGCCGTTGCCCAGGACCGCGGAGGCGGAGCCGGCGAGGCGCGCCACCGCGACGGCGGTGCCGCCGAGGTCGAGCGCGCCGGTGTTGGTCAGGCTGGTCAGCCCGGCGAGCGGGCCGGTGATCTGCAGGAGGCCGGCATTGGTGAGGGTGCCGTTGAGCTGGCCGGAGAGCTGGGCGATGCCGGTGTTGGTCAGGTCGGCGGTGAGGGTGCCGGCGCTGGCGACGAGGCCGGCATTGCTGAGGCCGGCGGGCGCCGTGAGGCTGGCGGCCGGGGCGACCGCGACGAGGCCGGCATTGGTGAGGGGCCCGGCGAGGCTGTAGCTGCCGGTGACGGCCAGCGTCGCGCCGGCGGCGTTGGCGAAGGAGCCGCTGCTGGTGACGGTCCTGGACACGGCGAGCAGGCCGGCCTCGTTGGCGATGGCGCCGTCGAGGCGGCCGCCGCTGGCGAGCACGGTGCCGGCATTGGACAGGCCGCCACTGACCGTACCGCTCGTGGCGAGGAGGCCGGTGTTGGCGACGCCGCCGGCGATGGCGCCGGTGTTGAGGGCCGTGCCGGTATTGATCAGCCCGCCCGCGAGGGTGCCGGCATTGACCAGGCTGCCGCTGTTGGCCGCGCCGCCGCCGACCGTGCCGCTGTTGAGCGCCTGACCGGCATTGGTCAGCCCGCCCGCGATGGTGCCGGCATTGACCAGGCTGCCGGTGTTGGCCGCGCCGCCGCCGATCGTGCCGGTGTTGGACGCGAGGCCGGCATTGGTCAGCCCGCCCGTGACGGTGCCGCTGTTGGCGAGCACGCCGAGATTGGCGACGCTGCCGGAGACGAGGCCGGCATTGAGGAAGCTCGCCGCGGCGCCCACGAGGACGGGCGCGGTGAGGCTGCCGGTGGCGGTCAGGGCCAGGGTGCCGGCGCCGAGCAGGACGCCGCCCGTGAACGTGTTGGCCGCCGACAGCACGGCGGTGCCGGGGCCGGTCTTGACGAGCACGCCCGGCTGGCCGCCGTCGGCGATCGGCCCCGCGAAGGTGGCGGTGCCGACATCGATCTGCAGGGTGCCGGGGCCAGCGAGCGTGAGCGGGCGGGCGGTGGCGAAGCCGTCGGCGAGGACCTCGAGGGTGCCGCCGCCGAGGGTCAGGCCGGTGCCGGCGGCGCCGAGATTGGCGTCGCGGGAGACGGCCAGGGTACCACCGTAGACGGCGGTGCCGCCGGCATAGGTGTTGGTGCCGGCGAGTTCGAGCGTGCCGAGCCCGACCTTGATCAGGCCGCCGGGCCCGGAGATGTCGCCGCCGAGGCTCGCGACATCGAGCGGGTTCAACGCCGTCGTACTCATCAGGAAGACCGGGAGGCCGGTCGTGAACTGCGAGGCCAAGCTCAGGCTGCCCTGCAGCGCGATCATCGGCTTCGCGACGAGATCCGCGCTCTCGGGAAGAATGCGCTGATAGCCCGCGAAGCCGCTATCGGCGTCGTAGATGAGATTGAAGCCCCGGAGGATCGTGATCGTCGTGTTGATGTAGGTCGCGCCCGTGTCGGTCGGCTTCGCGCTTTCGGCATGGACCACGCCGACCGGGGCGAGCGGATTGTTCGTGTCGCCGACCCTGAAGCTGTAGAGCGCCACGGGCGGATCCGTGCGCCCTGGCATGTAGACGGTCACGAGCGTTCCCCTCGGGATCGGTGCGCCCGTCTCGACGCTGCTCCCGTCCGGAAGCTTGATGTAGGAATCGTAGACACCGGTATCGGGCAAGACGGTTCCCGAGCCGATGGCGCCCCCGGCCTGCAGAGCGCCCGGCGTCATCTGCCACTCGATGCCCTTCCCGGTATCCGGACCGGCCGCCAAGCGCAGGAAGGTTGTCCCTTGCGTGCTGGCAGCCGTCAGGCCGAGCTGGATCCCGGTCTGGCTCACGATGTAGCCGCGGACGAGCTTCGAGGCGTCGCCGGTGGCGATGTAGTTGATGTTGAGCAGCGGATTCGCGTTGGGCGTCCCGTCCGGAAAGCCCGCGGCCTCACGACCGAAGCCGATACCGAACATCTGCGTCGTGATCGGGCCGGTCACCGGGACGTTGCCCTTCGTCTCCGACATCACCCGCAGGATCGGGACCCGCGTCGCCGCGAGGACGGCGCCCGTGGCCGGATCGAAGAGTTGGACGGTGGTCTCGTAGAGATCACCCGACAGCACCCGCTGGCTGCTGCTGTAGGTGATCTGCCCTTGTCCGATCGGCTGTTGGCCGGGCGCCGGTCTCCAGGCGTGGGAGTCTTTGCCGATGGCGATGCCGGTGGACCCCGTATCCACCTGGAAATCGCTGCGGCTCTGACCGTCGAAGCCGACGCTCAGGACCGCACCCGGGCTCGGCTTCCCCTCGGGGGTCTCCGGCGCGAAGATGATGTTGGACACGAACGGGATGGTGACGCTGGCCGTCTTGTCCGCGTACAGGCCCCAGGGGACCCCCTCGGCGCGCCCGCCCGTCGCGGGCATCGAGAACGCCATTCCGGCCAGCAGCGCCGCACCATAGCGCTCGAGGAACGTCAACACCGTCAACCCGCCGTTTCAACCACGTGATCGTGAGCGCGCAGGAGGGCCGGCGGAAGGTTAACAGCTGGCAAACGCGATCGTTCGGTGGCCCGTTCGATCACGGTTTCACCAGCTTTGCGCGCGATCTCCTCAGTATTCCAGGTCTCAAGCTGCATCGCCGCAACAGGTCTGGGGCCGTCGGACGTTCGACAACCGCACCGGCGTTAGGTGTAAATGTCGACACTATGGCTCCGGCGCGCCGGAGACACTGGTGTGCGACCATCGCGCCCGCGGCGGCAGATCGCGGTGCCGCCGGTTCGTGGATGGGGCCGCCCATAGACTAGGGAACCGGCATCGCCCGCGATCCGGCGCGCTGCGGAACGCGAGCCGGGCCCGCGCACCGGGTCTGCGTCGGATCCGATCTCGCCGCGCGGCCATCAAGGAGCTGCGGGCGCGAGACCGGCGATGGAGACGGCCGGCGCGCCACCGCCCGGCGGGTCCGGAGCGGCCCGAGCGCCCAGCACACGGCGGGCCCCGTCGCGGTGATCATCCCGCCGAGCACGCCCGTGCCGATCGCCCGCCGGCTGTTCACGGTGGCGCCGGCGCGGGGACCGCGCCGAGGATGAGCGCGAGAGAGGCCACGATGATCGGCCGGAAGCGCGGCCCGCAGGCCTCCAGCGCCGCTTGCTGCACGTCTCGGCCCTTCGCCAGGGCTTCCCCGGCCTCCTCGATGATCAGGATCGCGGTCTTCGCTGTCAGGCCGATCACGGTGATCAGGCCGACCTTGAACTGGACGTCGTTGGGCACGCCGCGGACGAGCGTTTCGAAGATCGCGCCGACCACGCCCGTCGGCACCGCGAGCAGCACCGCCGGCGGGACGGCCCGGCTCTCGGACGGCGCCGCGACGCCGAGGAAGACGCGGAGCAGCGCCAGGACCAGCAGGTCGACCGCCCGACGTCCCAACCGCTTCTCCCGCAGAGACGGCCCGGTCCGGGCGACGTCGAAGCCCGGCGACGATCGCGTGGCGGGGCGCTCCATCACGGCCACGGGGTCGCCGCTGGCCTCGCCCGGCGCGCCGCCGCCGAAGATCTCGATGCTCGGATAGCCGTGGAAGCCGACGACCTGCACCGGCCCCCTTCATCCAGGCGCGCCGCGCGAAGGATGGACGGTAGCGTCGGCCCCGACCAGCCCCGCTGCCCGCTCCCCGCAGGTCTCTATGCCGTCGCCGGGCTCGCGCGCGGACCCGGCCACCTGCCATCGCCCGCTGCCGCCCTCGCGCCGGTCCTCAGCCGGCCACGGATTGCGGCGCGCCGGCCTCCGGGGCGCCGGTCATCCGGCGGTCGACGGCCGCGAGCGTGTCGAGCAGGCGCTTCCGGAGCCGCGCCGCGCCTTCCATCTCGAGGGCGTCGACATCGACGTAGAAGTCGATCCCCCGGGCGTGCTCGGAGAAGATGGTCTCCGGTGCCTCGGCGGTGAGATCGCCCTCGACGGCGTAGGGGACGACTTCGCGGCTGATGCCCTTCATGCGGATCGGCTCCTGCGGACTCGCCTGGACGATGTCGCTCACCAGCGCGTAGGTCTCGTAGCTCAGCGTGATCCCGCCCGGGACCGCGGCCGCCTGAAGGCGCGCGGCGAGGTTCGCCTCCGCGCCGATGATCGTGTAGTCCATCCGCTCGTCGCTGCCGAAGTTTCCGACGTTGCAGTAGCCCGTGTTGATGCCGATCCGGGCCTGAAACGGGCGCTCGATGCCGGATCGCCGCCAGCGGGCGTTCAGCTGGCCCAGGCGCTTCTGCATGTCGATCGCCATGCGGACGCAGGCCTGCGCGTCCTCGCGGACGCCTCGGCTCTCCGGATCGCCGAAGAAGACCAGCATTGCGTCGCCGATATACTTGTCGACCGTGCCGCCATGCTTCAGCGCGATGGCGGTCATCTCGGTCAGGTATTCGTTCAGGAGGACGGTCAGCTCCTCGGGCTGCAGGCGCTCGGTGGTAGCGGTGAAATCCTTGATGTCGGAGAAGAAGATCGTCAGCTTCTTGCGCTCGGTCGCCACCGACACGTCCCGCTCGCCGCTGAAGATGCTCTTGTAGACTTGAGGCGAGATGTACTTGGCGATCTGCACCGAGACCGACGCCAGGAACCCGTTCGACTCCGTCAGCTCGCGGTTCATCCGGTCGATGAGGCGGGATTGGCGCGCCTGCAGCAGCAGGAAGGTGGTGCCGGCGAGTGCCGCCAGGATGAAGTAGCCGAGCAGGTACTTGAAGGCGAAGACGTTGGCGGCGATCGGCTGGTGCAGGACGATCTCCTGGATGCCGCGGACGTCGCCGACCTTCCAGTCGGCCTTCGGGCTGAGCGGATGGGCGTTGTGGCAGCGCACGCAGGCGGATTCCATGCGGATCGGCGCCGCGATGCGCACCTGCCGGTCGAAGAACGCGCCCGTCGTCTCGCTGACGAAGCCGGTCTGCGGGTGGGCCCGGAGGTCCGCCAGGGCCTGGATCTCGAAGGCGTCCAGATCGTGCGGCTTGCGGTCCTTGAACGGGAGATCGGAGACGAAACGATACTTCACCGCGCCGTCCCCGCCGCTGATCCGCTCGCCGAGCTCCAGCGAGAGCGTCGCGGGGATCGGGATCGCGTTCGGCACGCCCTTGTAGTCGTGGCGCGTCTCGACCCGGCCGGTCGCGGCGTTGACCGCCTGGACGACGTCGCTGGCGTAGAAGCTCCGCATCTGATCGATGATCCGGCCGGTCTCGATCGCCTGGGTGGCGAGCATGCGCTCGGACAGGCCGCGCAGGTCGAGCCAGACCGCGACCGGCAGCCCTGCCAGACCGAACAGGATCGCCGCCACGAGGAGGGGGCCCATGAAGCGTTGCTGGCGCGCGGCCGATTCGTCAAAGCTCGACATCACCCATGACCCCAAGGAATCAGGACACGGACCCTTTTCTTGAGCCGATCCATATACAGACAATTCTCCCCTGAGAAGCGTTGCCTTTCCGGGTGCGGCCCGAAATCTCGCGCCAATGCAATGTCCGCGCGGATTATGAGGCAATACAATCAATCAACCGCAGGATGTCATCGCGCGGGCGCACCTCACCGGGCGGTCTCACGGCTTCGTGGTCTTCGACCGCTCAGCGTGATCGCGCCGCCGGCGTGCTCACACGCCCATGTTCCGCCGCGGATCGCCGTGGGCCGGGCGCATCGTTGTCGGGGCCGATGAAGCTGTTCGGCGCTCTTCCGACATCGTTTCCGGCATTCGCGAGCGCGGCGCCCGGGATGGTCCCGCAGATCTTCCGCAGCGCGCCGCTGCGGAACACACGGCGTTCGGGTCGGCAGATCGGCGTCGCGCTCCAAGAACGTGTCCGCGGCTGCGCTCCCCACGATCGTCGCGGACGCGCGCGAGGGCGCTCGGGGCGCCGCCCGTGGTCGGAACGGTCCTCGCGCAGGTGCATTCTCCTCCGGATCGAAGAGGAGCATCAGTATGCGCATCGTTGGACGAGCATCCGCCATCGCACTCATGACGCTCATGAGCGTCGGCGCTGCTGAGGCGAAGGGCTGTATCAAGGGCGCGATCATCGGCGGTCTGGCCGGCCACTATCTCGCCGAGCGCGGCGTCGTCGGCGCCGTGGCCGGCTGCCTGGGCGGCCGCTACCTCGCCAACCGCCAGGCTCGGCGCAGGGAGATCGAGTACGGCTCGCGCGTGCAGCCGCGCGACACCGGGTACGGCCCGTCCCAGGGCTACCCGCGGCGCTCCTACAGCTACTGAGTATCCGCAGGGGCGGCCTGAGCCGCCCCTGCACGCGTGTCGGCGCGACCGGCGTCGCCCGTGCGCGGTCCCGGAACCGCGCCGATCATCGGAGGGCTGTACCGTCGATCCTCGGCCGGCAGCGCCCCGCCGCGCGAGAGCGGCCCCTCTATGCGATCTGACTTTCCCGTCCGATCAGCCCTTCTTGCCCTGCTTGTAGCTCTGGATGGCGCCCTGACAGCCCGGCGAGAGCTTCGACATGTTCTTCTCGAAGCAGGCCTGAGTCTCGGGCCCCTCGTCGGGCGGCATGTCACCGCAGAAGGTGGTGAAGTCACCCATGCATTGCTGCTGAAGCGCCGACTTGTCGTTGGCCGACATGGGCGCGGCGAGAGCCGCCGTGGCTCCCGTGGACAGAAGCAGAGCGGTCGTGATCAGGCGTAGCGGCATGCGATGCTGTTCCTCAGCTCGGTGAACTGCTCAGAAAGCCGGAGGGGCGGACAATCGTTGCACGCGCCGAGCCCTTCGACAGCACGAAAAAGGGCGCCCGGCCGGGCGCCCCCCTGAATTCTCTGAGAGACCGGGTCGAACTCAGTCATCCCAATCGTGGTCGCGGTGACCGTAACCGTGGCCGCGACGCTCGATCACGCGAACACCGGGACGATCCCAGTCGCGGTGGCCGAATCGGACACCGCGATAGCCGTCGCGATAGCCCTCGCGCACGATCACGCGGGAATGGCCGTAACCCGGTCCGTAGCCGTAGCCGCTCCCCCATTCGTGAGCCTGGGCGGCGGAGGCAGCACCCAGGAGCGCGGCACCAGCGGTCAAGGTCATGATGAGTTTCTTCATGATGCGTCCTTGCTTGCTATCTATCGCTAACAACGCGGGCAGAACTTATCGATTTCATATTCAGCACGGCCCGCCAGCAATGTTCACCGGTTCGAATTCCGTCTTCCCGTTTGTCCGAGAACAGCTTTCGTAGCCGGCCAATCGACGTGGAGCCGGCCGGTGGCGCGTCCTCGGTCAGCGCGCCCCGTCCGGCCGACGGGTCCGGACGGGGCGATCTCGTCAGCGACGGGTGCCGGTCGAACTCGTTCCGGAGCTGCCGGTCCCGGTCGTGCCGGTCCCGGAGGTGCCGCTCCGCGTGGTCGAACCGGTCGATTCCGTCCCGCCGGACTTCATCTCGTGGCCAGGCGCGTAGCCGGACGCGCCCGGGCTTCCGGCGCGGCTCCCGCGATCCTGCATCTCGTGGCCCGGACTCTTGGACGAAGCCCCCTGTTCGGCGGCGATCGCGCTGCCCCCGAGAGCGAGGGTGGCGAGGACGATCATCGGCAAGCGTGTCATCGAGCATCTCCTGTTTTGGTGCCCCTCAACGGCAGCATCGCCAGGACCGTTCCGAAGAAAATCGGAGCCTCCGACGTGATGACTGCGCGCGCTCAAGCTCTGCGCGCACGTTTTGTCCCGGCGAGAACAGGTACGTCGCCGAACATGGCGGGGCCTGCTGCTGTGCGATCCCGAATACTGGGCTGTTGTTCCGGGATGGAGGAGGCTGAGCAGCCTCTTGGACATCTCTCGATGGGGAACGGTTTGAGGCCGAGCGCCGTATCTGGTCCGAAGCGCGGCCATGCCCGCCGCGAGGGAGGCATCCATGATACGCACGCCAACGGTGATCCTGCTCGGTACATTGACCCTGGTCGCGGGCCTCCTCGGGCCGTCTACGGCCGCTAAGGCCGATCCACCCTGGGCCCGCGGAGAGCGCGGCTTCCGCCACGGCGGTCCGCCGCCCTGGGCGCCCGCTCACGGCTACCGTCGCCATCGGGAATTCGGCGGGTACGGACGCAGGGATGCGCGCGTCTTCGAGGAGCGACGCTACGGCGGTTACCGCTACAATCGCTATTGAGGGTTGGGGCGAGCTCGCGGCCGGAGATGCGCGCAGCAGGCCGCCGGCCTCACGTCTGCTGGCCTGTCTCAGACGACGGCTTCAGGGGCACCGCGGCTGCGGCCGCGGCCCTCGCGCCGGTGGCGTCGTCATCCTGTGAGCGAGGCCGGCGGGTCTGCGGGATGCCCGCCCGCCGCAACGGCGTAAGACGTGGCCATCGGGCCGACATCCCTGGCGCGAGCCCCGGACGCGGCGGATCGTCGGCCGCTCAGGTCGGCTGCACCACTTCGGGGCTCGCGGTCGCTCGTCGGCACCGTCGCGCGCCGCCCGGATCGGCGGGGCGCCCGCCTCGCCGCGGCGGACGATGTCCCCGACCATCACGACGGACGCGCTCCGCCCGTGTCGCGCAATCCGACGGATCGCTTGATCGCGGCGCGCCGTCCCAGGTGTCGGGCGGCGCGGGCGCCGATCCGGGGCCCGCCGCGCGCTCACACCGCCCCGGCCGGCGCCCAATCCGGCAGGCGGGTCGCCAGGACCTTGTCGATGCGGCGACCATCCATATCGACCACCTCGAGGCGCCAGCCCTGCGCCACGAGGGCGTCGCCCGCCGCTGGAATGCGGCCCAGCTGGAAGATGACGAAGCCGGCGAGCGTCGTGTAGTCGTCAGTGTCCGGCGGGTCGGTGAAGGCGAGGCGCTCGAACGCGTCTTCCGCCGGGATCATGCCGTCGATCAGCAGCGAGCCGTCCTCGCGCTCGACGACGGCCGGATCCTCTCCGGGCTCGGGAATGTCGCCCGCGATGGCCTCGAGAAGGTCCGTCTGCGTGACAATGCCCTCCAGGCTGCCGTACTCGTCCACGATCACGGCCAGCTGCACGGGGTTGCGCTGGAAGCTCTCCAGCGCCGTGAGCACCGTCATGCCCTCGTGGACGACGTTCGGCGGCCGCATGGCGGTGGCGATGTCGAGGACCTTCCCGTCGAGGATCTGATCGAGCAGGTCCTGCTTGCGCAGCACGCCCACGACCTCGTCGATGCCGCCGCGGCTCACCACGACATGGGCGTGGCTGCAGGCGCGGACCGCCCGGGTGATCTCATCGACCGACCCGTCGAGATCGACCCATTCGACCTCGTGGCGCGGCGTCATGATCTCGCGGACCCGGCGGTCCCCCAGCCTGAAGATGCGCTCGACCGCCTCCTGCTGCGCCTCGCGGATGAGACCCGCCTCGCGGCTCGCCTCGACCAGGAGGTTGAGCTCGGCGGTCGAGTGGTGGCCGCCCTCGCCGTGGCCGGGCTGCAACCCGCACAGGCGCAGGACGCCGTTGCCGAGGCTGTTGAGGAACAGGATGGCCGGGCGGAAGACGAACAGGAACACGCTGAGCGGCCGGATCACCGCTAGGGCCGTGCGCTCGCTGCGCTGAAGGGCCAGGCTCTTCGGCGCCAATTCGCCCAGCACGATGTGCAGCGCCGTGATGATGACGAAGGAGATCACCACCGCGACCGTGTGTGCGGCCGCCGTCGAGAGCATGTCCGGCAGCCACGTCAGAGCGGGTTCGATCAGGTGCGCCAGCGCGGGCTCGCCGACCCAGCCCAGGGCCAGGGACGAGATGGTGATGCCGAGCTGCGTCGCGGCGAGGTGGGCATCGAGGTGGTCGGTCGCCCAGAGCAGCGCCTTCGCGTTCACGCGCCGCTCGGCGACGAGTTCGGCAACGCGGCTCCTGCGCACCGCGACGAGGGCGAATTCGGCTGCCACGAAGAAACCGTTCGCCAGAACCAGGGCGAGGACGGCCAACAACCCTAAGGCAGTCGCCCAACCGTCATCCAAGATCGACACCTCCCCTGTGGCCGCCGTGCCGCCCGCGTCGTGACGGTCTCTACAGGAGAGAGGCGGCGCGGCCTACGGGTATCCGCCCCGGGCGGGCCCGCACGTTCTCCGCGACGACCGCCCGCGAGCCGATCATTATGCCCGCCGCGGGTCCTCGGATCGCCCGCGACGGCCGACGCGGGAGCGAAGGGACTCGTCCGGCAAGAGAGGACCGTGGGGCTGGCCATGAGGCCGCTGAAGGTCCGGCACAGGGTGATGCGCCGGCCGTTGCCGGCAGGCGCGCGGTAGACGCGCCGGTCCGGGCGCGTCAGTGGCTGCCGCCGAGATACGCCGCTCGCACGGCCGGGTCGTTCCGCATCTGCTGCGCCGGGCCCTGGAAGCGGATCCGGCCGTTCTCCAGCACGTAGGCGTGGTCGGCGACGCCGAGCGCCGCCATGGCGAACTGCTCGACGAGCAGCATCGTGACCTGCTCGGCCTTGAGCAGCCGGATGATCCGGAAGACCTCCTCCACGAGCTTGGGAGCGAGCCCCATCGAGGGCTCGTCGAGCAGCAGAATCTCGGGCCGCAGCATCAGGGCCCGGCCCATGGCGAGCATCTGCTGCTCGCCGCCCGAGAGCGTGCCGGCGAGCTGCGCGCGCCGCTCCTTCAGGCGCGGGAACATCTCGAAGGCGCGCTCGCGGTCGGCCGCGACGTCGCCCTTCGGCCGCGCGCCGGTCAGGCGGGGGAAGGCGCCCAGCGTCAGGTTGTCCTCGACCGAGAGCGTCGGGAACACCCGCCGGCCCTCCGGCGAGTGCGCGAGGCCGGACCGGGCCACGTCGTGGCTGTCGAGACCGCCGATCTCGCGCCCGTTGAGGCGGATCGAGCCGGCCCGCGGGCGGATCATGCCCGACAGAGCGCGCATCGTGGTGGTCTTGCCGGCCCCGTTGGAGCCGATCAGCGCCACGACCTGACCCTTGGGAACCTGGAAGTCGAGGCCGTGCAGCACCTCGACTTGGCCGTAGCCGGCCGACAGTCCCGTGACCTCAAGCATGGGTCGTCTCCTCGTCGGCGACGGGACTGCCGAGATAGGCCTCGACCACCTTCGGATCGGCCTGGACCTCGCGGGCGCTGCCCTCGGCGATCTTGTGGCCGAAATCGAGGACGCTGACGCGGTCGCACAGGCCCATGACCACGTCCATGTGGTGCTCGATCAGGATCACCGTGATGCCGGCGTCCCGGATCTTGCGGATGATCGCCGTCAGCTCGGCGATGTCGGGGGCGGTCAGGCCCGCGGCCGGCTCGTCGAGGAGGAGCAGGACCGGGTCGAGGGCGAGCGCCCGCCCGATCTCCAGGAGGCGCTGCTTGCCGTAGGGCAGGTTGCGGGCCTCCACCTGCGCCAGGGCGCCGAGACCCACGAAGTCGAGGATCGCCATGGCGCGGGCGCGCTGCTCGCGCTCCTCCCGGCGGCGCCGCGGCGTGCCGAGGATCGCGTCGAACAGGTTGCCGCGGAAGCTGTGGTGCAGGCCGACCAGAACGTTCTCCAGCGCCGTCATCTCGCGGAAGAGCTGCACGTTCTGGAAGGTGCGGGCGACGCCGGCGGCGGCGATCTCCGACGGGGTGCGCCCGTCGAGGCGGCTCGTCCCCTGGCCGCGCGCCAGGGTCACGCTGCCGCCGGTCGGCCGGTAGATGCCGGTGAGCACGTTCATCATCGTGCTCTTGCCCGAACCGTTGGGGCCGATCAGCCCGTGGATCGTGCCCGGCCGCACCGTGAGGTCGACGCCGGCCAGCGCCTTGAGGCCGCCGAACTGCATCAGCGCCTGATCGACGGAGAGGAGAGGGTCGGCGCCCCTGCCGCCGCTCTGGGCGCTCAGCGCCGCGCCCTCGGCGTGCAGGCTCTTGCCCTCGGCGGTGTGGGCCGGACGCAGGGCCGGGATCTTCTCGCGGAAGAACCCGACGATCCCGTCCGGCAGGTAGTAGACCACGAACAGGATCATCAGGCCGAACACGGTCAGCCGGAAGTCGGTGACGGATTCGAGCGCCAGCGTCGCGGGGAAGAAGGCGAGGCAGAGCCCGACCGGCACCAGCAGGGCGAACCGGTTCTCCTGGCGGCGCAGGAAGGCGAGCACGCCCACGACCAGCGCCGCGCCGGCGATGATCCCCGCCATGATCCGCACCAGCCCGATATCGGCGAGCACGTTCGGCATCATCACGATGATCGCCGAGCCGATGATCGGTCCCGCCCGCGACTTGCGCCCGCCCATCGTGACGGCGAGCAGGAACAGCACCGTGAGTTCGAACCCGTAGGAGTTCGGCGCCACGTAGCGCTCCGACCACGCGAACAGCGCGCCGGCGAGGCCGGCCAAAGCCGCCGAGATGACGAAGGCGTAGACCTTGTAGCGGTAGACGCTGACGCCCATGCAGTCGCAGGCGATCGGCGAGTCGCGCAGCGCCTCGAAGGCGCGGCCGTAGGGCGAGCGCACCACCCGGTTGACGACCAGGATGGTGGCCAGCAGCGCGAGGCAGACGAGGTAGTAGAACTCGAGCTTGCGCCCGGCCGCGCCCCAGGGGGCCTGGAGGCCGAGGAGCGAGAAGTCGAGCACCCGGGCCGGCGGCAGGGTGATGCCCAGCGGGCCGTTGGTCAGCGGCGTCAGCTCGTTGATGAAGATCTGGACGATCGTGCCGAAGGCCAGCGTCACCATGGCGAGGTACGGGCCGGTCACCCGCAGGGCGGGCACGGCCAGCAGCACGCCGAAGGCCGAGGTCACGCCGATCCCGGCCAGGATCCCCCACCAGATCCCGAGCTTGAAGTGCAGGAACAGCACCGCCGCCGCGTAGGCGCCGACGCCGAACAGGCCGGCATGGCCGAGGCTTACCTGACCGGTATAGCCGACCACGATGTCGAGCCCGAGGATCAGGATCGCGTAGATGGCGATCACCACCATCAGGTGGATGTAGTACGAGCTCGTGACCACGTGCGGGAACACGGCGAGGCCGACGACCAGCAGCACGGCGCCGAGGACGCCGATATGGCGCGACAGGCCGGGGGCGGCCGCCGGAGCGGGCGCGTCGGCGGGGGCGAGGGTCTGCGCCATGGCTCAGGCTGCCGTGAGGGTTGCGCGGGCGGTCACGGTCAGACCTTCTTGATGACGGCCTTGCCGAACAGGCCGACCGGGCGAATGGAGAGGACGACGAGGAGCAGGATCAGGCCCGGCACGTCCTTGTAGCCGGTCGAGATGTAGAAGCCGGTCAGCGTCTCCGCGACGCCGAGGATCAGGCCGCCGACGATGACGCCGAGGCCGGATTCGAGGCCGCCGATGATCGCCACCGCGAAGGCCTTGAGGGCCAGCACCGAGCCCATCGTGGCGCCGGTGAGCGTCACGGGCGCCACCAGCACGCCCGCGAAGGCCGCCGTCATAGCGCTGATCGAGTAGGAGAGGGTGATCACCTTCTGGGTGTTGATGCCCATCAGCCCGGCGGCGTCGATGTCGTTCGACGTGGCGACGACCGCCTTCCCCCAGATCGACTTGCGATTGAAGATCTCGACCGCGAGCATCATCAGCAGCGCGCCCGCGACGATCAGCAGCTCCATCGGCAGGACGCGCACGCCGCCGACCTGGATCGCCGTCTCGGGGAGCGGGGAGGGGAATTTCAGGTCGTCGCGGCCCCAAACGTTCTCGGCGACGTTCTTGAAGATGATGCCGAGCGCGATGGTCGCCATGATCCACCCGTACTCGGACTTGATCTTCACGGCCGGGCGCACGCCGAGGCGCTCGACCACGGCCCCGAGGGCGAAGCCGAAGACCAGGACCAGCGGGATCATCAGCCAGTAGCCGACGAACGGCACCAGGGTCAGGCCGAACAGGGCCCCGAGCGCCAGCGCCTCGCCCTGGCCGAAATTGAGCGTCTTCGAGGTCGCGAAGGTGAGCTGATAGCCGAACGCGATGGCGGCGTAGATCATGCCGACCGCGACGCCGGAGGCGATGAGCTGGAGCAGGATTTCCATGGGATCGCTGTCACCGGAGGGACGTCCGGTCGCGCGGCGGGCGCCGCGGGACCGCTCTGCGCGGCGCCGGTCGGCCGAGAGGCCGCCGGACCCGGAGGAGACGCCGCGCCCTGCGCGGGCGCGGCGTCCGGAACCTCAGTTCGCGGACTTCTCCTTGAGGCGGACGACGCCCGCGTTCTTGGCGTCCTCGTCCTTGGCGTAGACGATCTTGCCGTCCTGCACCTTCCCGAACACGACCATGTTGCGCGAGATCGCGTTGTGGTCCTTGGCGCTGAAGGGCTTGTCGTAGGTGGTGACCACGCCCTCGACCTTCTCGTTCAGGTTCTCCAGCGCGGCGCGGATCTTCGGGCCGTCGGTGCTGCCGGCCTGCTTGATCGCCGCCGCGAGGAGATAGATCGAGTCGTAGGCCTGGGCGCCGGCCACGGGGGTCGGGATCTTCGTCACGCCGTAGGTCTTGTAGTAGTTCTCCAGGAACGCCTTGCGCTTCGGCAGGGTCTGGTCCTCGATGAAGGTCTGCGGCATGATCACGCCGTTGCCGTTCTGGCCGGCGATGTCGATGAAGCTCTGCATCGAGGACGGCCAGCTGGTGATCATCGGGACTTTCCAGCCGAGCTTCGCCATGCCGCTGGCGATCTGGGCGAGTTCCGGCCCGATCCCGTAGGCCAGGATCACCTCGGCCCCGGCCTGCTGCGCCTTGAGCAGCTGGGCCGTCATGTCGACGTCCTTGATGTTGAACTTCTCGACCGCGACCGGCTTCACGTTCTTGGTCGCGAGGTACTTCTCGATGTCCTCGCGGCCGAGCTGGCCGTAATTGGTCGAGTCGGCGAGGATCGCGATCTTCTTGTGGCCCTGCGCGAGCGCCTCGTCGACCATCAGGCCGGCCTGGAGCACGTCGTAGGCCGAGTTCCGGAAGACGTAGTTGGCGTCGTAATCCGGCTCCTTGAACTGGTTGGTGATGATCGTCCCGGTGGCGACGTTGTTGAACACCGGGATCTCGGCCTCCTGGTAGAAGCGCTGGGCGGCGAGCGCGACGCCGGTGTTGATGAACCCGACGGTGGCGACCACCTTCTCCTTGTTGATCAACTCCTGCGCGACCTGCGCCCCGACCTCGTTCTTGGCCTCGTCGTCGCGCTCGATGAGCTGGATCGGGCGCCCGAGCACGCCGCCAGCCTTGTTGATCTCCGCGGCGGCGAGCTTCGCGCCATCGCGCATCGAGACGCCCATCGAAGACGAGCCCCCGGTATAGGGACCGCTCAATCCGATCTTGATCGGGTCCGCGGCGCGCGCCGGAGCCGCCACCATCGCCAATAACAGCACCGCGGCTGCGGCGCGACCTGCGAAGACCATCGTTTCCTCTCCAAGCTTCCGCTCGCGCGGTGTGCCCTTCACCGTGGCACTCTGAGAGGCAGATCTCTTTGACTCAGGTCGGGCCGTCAAGCTGCGATTTCGACTGATCCCGGACGATTAATACAGATTGTACGATCCGGCCTACAGAAAAGCTACGTACGATGAAATTCTAGGCACGCCGCACGGCCAGCCGGATTAGGAATCCCTGGTGTTCGTGGCACGGCGACGATGCTCGCCCAAGGCCCTCGACCTCAGGTTCCCGCTCGCGCGCTTGCCGAAAGATTTACCGGTGCGACACGGTGTGCAGGCCGACGGCCACGGCACCTCCGTCCGCAGCGAAGCTTCGCAGCGAGCGTGCGGACCGGACGGGAGCGACGCGCTCGGTCGTCGTCGGGCGAGCGGCGCGAGAAGCGGGAGCCGCTGCGTGACGGCGTGGCCCGACCGCCGGTAGATCGCGCGACGCCCCGTCGAGCGCGCGGCAGCCAGCAAGGTGTCGGCGCGTCGGCACCGTCGCGGCCGGAGCTGCGCCGGGCGCGGCCGGGTTGTCGAACGTGGAACCGTCTCAGCGGTGCGGGCGAGCATCAGTTCTGATGCCCGCCCGCCTCGCTCATTCTGCCCTGTCGGAGGCGACGCGGCGCCTCAGGAACAGCCCGTCGTCGACCCGCAGGTGTCGCACTTCAGGCAGGTGCCGTTGCGGACCAGCGTGAAGTTCGCGCATTCCGGGCAAGCCTCGCCGACATAGCCCTTCATCTTCGCCTCGGCCCGGCGGTCGGCGACGCTCCGCTCCGCCTTGGCGAAGGGGAGGGTGTCGGCGATCGTCTCGGCCTGACCGGCCGTCGCCGGCTCCGCCTTCAGCGCCGTGCTGCCGCGGATCGCGTGCACCGTGCCGCCGGCCGGGGCCAACTGGCCGGCGCTCGCCGCACCGACCCCGAGGCTGGCACCGGCCGGTCCGCCCTGGATTAGGGTCAGCCGGTCGGCCGAGCCGCGGAGCAGGCCGCGGGACACGACCGAGGAGGCCGGCGCCGGCTTCGGACCCTCGCGGGTCGTGTCGCCGCTCTCGCCGCCACCGATCACCGTGCCGCCGATCTCGGCGGGGCTGACATGCGCGAGGTCGGCGCGGCCGAGATACGAGACCGCCAGCTCGCGGAACACGTAGTCGAGGAGCGAGGTCGCGTTCTTGATCGCGTCGTTGCCCTGCACGAAGCCCGCCGGCTCGAACCGCGTGAAGGTGAAGGCCTCCACGTACTCCTCCAGCGGCACGCCGTACTGGAGGCCGAGCGAGATCGCGATGGCGAAGTTGTTCATCAGGCTCCGGAAGGTCGCGCCCTCCTTGTGCATGTCGATGAAGATCTCGCCGAGGCGGCCATCGTCGTACTCGCCGGTGCGCAGGTAGACCTTGTGGCCGCCCACCACCGCCTTCTGGGTGTAACCCTTCCGGCGGGCGGGCAGCTTCTCGCGGGAGCGAATCCGCTCGACGCGCTCGATCACGCGCTCGACGATCTTCTCCGCGGCCGCGGCGGCCTTGGCGGCGGCCGGTGCCTGGATCAGGGCCTCGATCCCCTCATCCGCCTCGTCCTCCTCGTCCGAGATGAGGGCGGCGTTCAGCGGCTGCGACAGCTTCGAGCCGTCGCGATAGAGGGCGTTCGCCTTCAGGGCGAGGCGCCAGGACAGCAGGTAGGCCGCCTTGCAATCCTCGACCGTGGCGTCGTTCGGCATGTTGATGGTCTTGGAGATCGCGCCCGAGATGAAGGGCTGCGCGGCCGCCATCATGCGGATGTGGCTGTCCACCGAGAGGTAGCGCTTGCCGATGCGCCCGCAGGGATTGGCGCAGTCGAAGACCGGGTAGTGCTCGACCTTCAGGCCAGGCGCGCCCTCGAGCGTCATCGCCCCGCAGATGTGGGTGTTGGCGGCCTCGATCTCCTTCTTGGAGAAGCCGAGGAACGGCAGCAGCTCGAAGGTCGGGTCCGACAGCTTCTCGGCGGGCACCTTCAGGGTCTGGGTGAGGAAGTCGTCGCCCAGGGTCCAGCGGTTGAACACGAACTTGATGTCGAAGGCCGACTTCAGACCCTTCTCGACCGCGGCGATCTTGTCGTCGGTGAAGCCCTTGGCGCGGAGCGTCGTCGGGTTGATCCCCGGCGCCTGACCCATCGATCCGTGGCCGACCGCGTAGGCCTCGATCTCGGCGATCTCGGATTCGCGGTAGCCCAGCGCCCGCAGGGCGTCCGGAGCGGCCTGGTTGATGATCTTGAAGTAACCGCCGCCGGCGAGCTTCTTGAACTTCACCAGGGCGAAGTCGGGCTCGATGCCGGTCGTGTCGCAATCCATCACGAGCCCGATCGTGCCGGTCGGCGCGATCACGGTGGCCTGCGCGTTGCGGTAGCCGTGCTCCTCGCCGAGCTTCAGCGCCCGGTCCCAGGCCGCCCGGGCGTGGTCGCCGAGATCGGCCTGCGGGATGTTGGCGTGGTCGAGGGCGACCGGCGCGACGTTCAGGAACTCGTAGCCCTCGGCCTCGCCGTGCGCGGCCCGGCGATGGTTGCGGATCACCCGCAGCATCGCGTCGGCATTCTCCTCGTAGGCCGGGAAGGTGCCGAGCTCCGCGGCCATCTCGGCCGAGGTGGCGTAGGCCACGCCGGTCATGATCGCGGTGAGCGCGCCGGCAAGCGCCCGGCCCGCGTCGGAATCGTAGGGCAGGCCCATGGTCATCAGAAGGCCGCCGATATTCGCGTAGCCGAGACCCAGCGTCCGGTAGCGGTAGGACAGCTCCGCGATCTCCTTCGACGGGAACTGCGCCATCATGACGGAGATCTCGAGGACCACCGTCCAGAGGCGGTTGAGGTGCTCGAACGCCTCCACGTCGAAGCGCTTGGTCTCCCGGTCATACATCGTCAGCAGGTTCGCCGAGGCGAGATTGCAGGCGGTGTCGTCGAGGAACATGTACTCGGAGCACGGGTTCGAGGCCCGGATCCGCCCGCCCGCCGGGCAGGTGTGCCAGTCGTTCATCGTGGTGTTGAAGTGCAGGCCCGGATCCGCCGAGGCCCAGGCGGCCTCGCCGATCCGCTCCCACAGGTCGCGGGCCTTGAGGGTCTTGGTGACCTTGCCGGTGGTGCGGGCGGTCAGCTGCCAGTCGGCATCCGCCTCGACGGCGCGCAGGAAGTCGTCGGTCAGCGAGACCGAGTTGTTGGAGTTCTGGCCCGCGACCGTCAGGTAGGCCTCGGAATCCCAGTCGGTGTCGTAGACGGGGAACTCGATCTTCGTGAAGCCCTGGCGGGCGAACTGCACCACGCGCTTGATGTAGGAATCCGGCACCGAGGCGCGGCGGGCGGCCTTGATCTCGCGCTTGAGGGCCGGGTTGCGCTCCGGATCGAAGCAGGCGTCGCCCTCGGCCTCGCACTGCGTGCAGGCCTTCATCACCAGGGTCAGGTGCTTGGAGACGACCTTCGAGCCCGTCACCAGGGCGGCGACCTTCTGCTCCTCCTTCACCTTCCAGTCGATGAAGGCCTCGATATCCGGGTGGTCGATGTCGACGATCACCATCTTGGCGGCGCGCCGCGTGGTGCCGCCCGACTTGATCGCGCCGGCCGCCCGGTCGCCGATCTTCAGGAAGCTCATCAGGCCCGAGGACTTGCCGCCGCCGCCGAGCTTCTCGTTCTCCGAGCGCAGCATCGAGAAGTTCGAGCCGGTGCCGGAGCCGTACTTGAACAGGCGCGCCTCGCGCACCCACAGGTCCATGATGCCGCCGTCGTTGACGAGGTCGTCCTGGACCGACTGGATGAAGCAGGCGTGCGGCTGCGGGTGCTCGTAGGCCGAGGCCGACTTGGTCAGCACGCCGGTCTGCGGGTCGCAATAGTAGTGGCCCTGGCTCGGGCCATCGATGCCGTAGGCCCAGTGCAGGCCGGTGTTGAACCATTGCGGCGAGTTCGGCGCCACCATCTGGCGGGCCAGCATGAAGCGCAGCTCGTCCATGAAGGCCGAGGCGTCCTCTTCCGACGAGAAGTAGCCGCCCTTCCAGCCCCAGTAGGTCCAGCAGCCGGCGAGCCGGTCGAAGACCTGCGTGGCGGAGGCTTCGGAGACGAAGCGCTCGTCCTCGGGGATCTCGGCCAGGGCCGCGTCGTCCGGCACCGAGCGCCACAGGAAGGACGGGACCGCGTTCTCCTCGACCTTGCGCAGCCGGGCCGGGACGCCGGCCTTGCGGAAGTACTTCTGCGCGAGCACGTCGCTCGCGACCTGGCTCCAGCTCTCCGGAACGTCGATGCCGTCGAGGCGGAACACCACCGAGCCGTCCGGGTTGCGGATCTCGCTCAGCGCCTTGCGGAAGGGGATGCCGGCGTAGGGCGATTGTCCGGCCGTGGTGTAGCGACGCTCGAACCGCATGAAACACACCTCTCCCGACGGGACACGAGGGTCCCGGCCCCGCGCGACGCGGGGTCTAGCCCGATAGTGGGATTCGCGGCCGACCACGCCCGGCTGAGAGGCGTGCCCCGGTCCCGCGAACGAAAATTAGGAACGGTCGCCCCTGCCCAACGCACCACTTCCGCGGGGCGCGACCGATGCAGGGAGATTACCGCCGCCTTCACTCTCACGTCAACAAGTGGTGTTCGGCGGCCTTGTTCCCCGCTAGATGTTGTGCCGGCTCGCAAAAGTCTGTGGATATCGTCCCCGGCCGGGATAAGTGTCCTTCCGGCTTTCGGGAATCGGATCCGGAAAATTTTAGATTCACAACCCTAGGGAGCGGAACCGGCGCGCCGCCAAAATCGGACGCCGCAGGCGCGGACCGAGCGTTGCCGCGCAGCGACACTTCCGTCATGCGGCTGGACTCACACGCGCGCGGTCACCATAACGGCGCCGAGAAGCGCCCTCGCGGCGCGGCACGATTCCGGGACCGGCGATGGCGCTGAAGGACACTTTGCTGCGCATCTTCACGTGGTGGAACGGTCAGACCGTCTCCGTCGCGCTCCAGACCGCGCGCACCGGCATCTTCGTCGGCGAGGACGAGTTCGGGAACAAGTACTACAAGGCGGAAGGCGCGCTGATCGACCGCTCGGTGGGCTCGGAGCGCCGGTGGGTCGTCTATAACGGCTACGCCGACGCCTCGAAGGTGCCGCCCGGCTGGCGCGGCTGGCTCTGCCACAACGTCGACCTCGCCCCGAGCGAGGAGAACTACCAGCCGAAGGCGTGGCAGAAGCCGCATATGGAGAACCAGACCGGCACGGCGAACGCGTACCGGCCGGCGGGATCGCAGCTCTCCTGGGGCCAGCGGCCGGCCGCGACCGGCGACTACGTGTCCTGGACGCCGGGCGAGTAGATCCCCCGTCTGCCGCGGGCTCGGCGCCCTTTTGCCGCCACCGTTGCGGTGTTCATGACGGGCCAATCCCGATCGTCCGCCGCGCATCCGTTGGCGCGGCCGGCCACCCTCGTCTAGGGGTCCGAGCCTTGAGCCGCATCACAGCCCTCGCACGCCGCGCGCTCGCCCCGAGCTTGGCGCTCGCCGTCTGCGCCAGCCCCGCCGCCGCCGACAAGATCAAGAACCCGACCGCGGTGTTCTCCGGCCTCGACAAGATCACCGGCCGGATCGTCAACTTCGAGGTGGCGGTCGACGAGACCGTGCAGTTCGGCGCCCTGCAGCTCACCCCGCGGGTCTGCTACACGCGGCCGCCCACCGAGAGCGCCAAGACCACGGCGTTCCTCGAGGTCGACGAGGTCACCCTCGACAACAAGTACCGCCGGATCTTCACCGGCTGGATGTTCGCGTCGAGCCCCGGCCTGCACGCGATCGAGCACCCGATCTACGACGTCTGGCTGGTCGACTGTAAGGGCGGCAGCGACGTGATCGCGGAGGCCAAGGAACAGGAGGACGTCCCGGCGGTGGCGGCCAAGCCCGAGAAGGCCAAGCGCCCCGGCAAGGACGCGACCAAGACTGCCCAGCAGCTCAACGCCAACGGTCAGGTGGACGTGGAGGCGCCGCGCGGCGTGCCGGTCCAGCCCCGCCAGAAGCCGTCGCGGAAGTTCTTCCCGTCGAACGAGGGCCCGGCGCCGGCTCCGGCGCCGCAGCAGCAGCCGCAGAACCTCTTCGACGCGCTGTTTCGCTGACGCCGCGCGCGTCACCGACACGGCAGGCTGGACCGGCGCGGCTTAAGGCGGCGCGACGGGAGCGGTCGCCTCAGGCGACGTTGAGACGTCGCCCGCGATTCCACGCCAGGAACGGAACACCGGAGAGAAGGCCGGCGAGCGCCGCCTGCGTCTGGTGGCAGCCGTTCACCGACACCCGGGGCAGGGCCTGGAGGTGGCGGGCATGCTCGGCGAAGAGGTGCCCCGGCCGCGTGGTCACCGCGGTCGCGAATCCCATCTCCCGCGCCAGGGCGAATTCCCGCGGGCCGGCGGAGGTCGGATCACCCACCGGGTAGGAGAGGTGCCGCACCGGCCGCCCGAGTTCCGTCTCGATCCGCGCCCGGCCCTCGGCGATCTCCCGCGCCGCGACCGCGGAGGTGTGCTTGGCCAGCATCGGGTGGGTGACCGTGTGGGCTCCGACGGTGACGGCCGGGTCGGCGGCGAGGTCGCGCAGTTCCGTCCACGACAGGCATAGGTCGGCGGCGAGCCGTCCGGGCGGGACGCCGGCCTGCCGGCAGAGGGCGGCGATCCGGTCGAGGAGGTCCGCCTCCTCGCCGCGGCGCAGATCCCGGTACAGGGCCTCGAAGGCCAGCGCCTTCTCCTGCGGGCTCCGCGACGGGAGATCGAAGCTCCGCGCCCCGATATCGACCCGCACCCGGTCGAGGCGCGCGATCGCCTGCTCCAACTCGATCCACCAGAGGCGCCCGGCCTGATCGGCGAAGCCGCTGGTGACGAACAGCGTCCACGGCGCGCCGTGGCGGGCCAGCACGGGACGGGCATGCACGACGTTGTCGCGGTAGCCGTCATCGAAGGTCAGGACCGCGAAGGGTGGCCCGTAATCCGGCTCGGCCAGCCGCTCCGGCACCGAATCGAGCCCGACGATCTCGAAGCCGCGGGCATCGAGCTCGCGCAAGGTCAGGTCGAGGAAGTCGGGGGTGATGCCGAGCAGGCGGTTCGGCGCGAAGGCCGGCACCGGGTCGGGACTGACATGGTGGAAGGTGAGGATCACGCCGAGGCCGCGGGCCGCGGGGCTGAGCCAGCGATCCGCCCCGAGCGCCTGGATCGCGCGGAAGCCGGACGCGAAGACCCGATGCTTGGCACGCGACGACAGCATGGCCCTGAACCGTTCGGGCCCGCGGCCCAGATCGGCACAGCCTTGGCGCGCCAGGGTAAACAAACCCGAAAACCCGCATCGCCCCGCGTCACCGCGATCACGGCAAGCAGCCGTTAGCCACGACTGTTCTTTGCCGCACCGGCCGATGCCGGGATCGCACCATCATCGGTTGAAGTCACGGGCTGTTCAGTCGCCGCCTGCAGAGTCCGGGCGGCACGGGATCGCCAGCGGTCCCCGGGAGATCGGGTCATGGCGGTCGGTGTCCAGGTGGCGGGAACGGGCATGGTCGACACGCGCGTCGCCGGGGGACTCGTCGCGGAGATCATCCCCGACCTCGCGGCGGCCGAGGCGCTCTGGCGGCGCCTCGAAGCCGATCCGGCGAGCCTCGGCACGCCGTACCAGCGGTACGACTGGATCGGCGCGTACCTGCGGGCGACGGGGCAAGCCGAACGCGCGCGCGTCGCGGTCCTGCGGGACACGGACGGCCGGCCGCGCATCCTCATCCCGTTCGCGCTGCAGCGGGAGCACGGCCTGCGCATCGCGCGCACGGTCGGCGACACGCACGCCAATTTCCACCTGCCGCTCTTCGCCACCCGCGATGCGGCGGCCATCGCGCCCGGCGACATCGTCGCGGCCCTCATCCGCGCCGGTCGGGCGAGCGGGTTCGACGCCTTCGCCCTGAAGCATCAGCCCCGGATGTGGGACGGGGCGGCGAACCCGCTCGCCGCGAGCGGCGAGGCGGAGCCCAGCGACGCCTACGGCCTGATGCTCGGGCCGGATCCGGAGGCCACCGTGCGCCGGGTGTTCAGCGCGGATGCCCGCAAGAAGCTGCGCTCCAAGGAGAAACGCCTCGTCGAGGCGCACGGCGCTGTCGCCTACCGCCGCGCCGAGACACCCGAGGAGGCGGCGCACCTGCTGACGGCGTTCTTCGCGCAGAAATCGGCCCGCTTCGCCGGCATGGGCATCTCCGACCCCTACGCCGATCCGGCGATCCGAGCCTTCCTGACGGCCGCGTCGACCGGCGCCGCGCCCGCCGTGGAGCTCTACGCCCTGTGCCTCGCCGGGAGCGGGCGCGTCCTCGCAACCTTCGGTGGGGCAGTCAGCGACCGGCGCTTCAGCGGCATGATGACGGCGTTCGACGGCGATCCCGAGATCGCCCGGTTCAGTCCCGGCGACCTGCTGCTGCAGCATCTGGTGCGCGATCAGACCGCGCGCGGCCGGCAGGGCTTCGATCTCGGCGTCGGCGAGGCGCGCTACAAGGCCAGCATCTGCGACGAGACGATCAGCCTCGTGGAGACGATCATCCCGATCACCCTCCGCGGCCGGACCTACGGCGCCCTCCGCCGCGGACTGACCCGCACCAAGCGGCGGATCAAGCGCGACCCGCGCCTCTACGCCGTCCTGAAGCGGCTCCGCACGCTGCGCCGGTCGTGACCGTCCCGGCCTAGGCGGCGTTGAGGCGCAATTCCGCCCGGGCGTCCTGGACCTCCGATGCGGCCGGACGATCCTGCGCGACCAGGATCTGGCCGGCGCCGGCCTCCTCGGCGAGGGCGTAGAGGTCGGCCAGCGCCGGGTCCTCGGCGTCGGCGTTCGACGCGATCACCACGCTGTCCATGAAACCGGCGACGAGTTCGAGGAGGTCGACGGCCCCCGGCGCGGCGTGGAGCCGGCAGAGCACCCAGTCATAGGCCTCGGCCATGGCCTCGAAGGTCAGCGCCAGGGCCTCCGGCTCGTCGAACAGGACCGTCCCGGGCTGGAGTCCCGCCTCGATCCGATGCTGGCCGCTGTCCCGGCGTGCCTGGATGACGTCGAGGAAGGCGGCCTCGCCGGCGACGAGATCCGAGAAGCCGAGCCGCGCCCCGCCGTCCTTCGGCAGGTTCAGGTCGACGGCGACTAGGCTTCCCTCGCGACCGAGGGCGCGGGTCAGGGCCTCGGGCAGCGCCGCGACCCCGCGCCGGTCCTCTGTCTCCACGACCAGGACCCGCCGACCGGGCTGCGCCTCCGGGCCGCGGGGCGCCGCGGCGATGCGCGCGACGAGCGGCGCGAGATCGAAGGCGTCGGCGGACCGGAGGGCCGTCGGCGCGGCGGGAGCCCTTGCGAGGGCGGCGGCCGCGTCCGACGGCTCCGACCAGCGGGCGGCCGGCGTGGCTTCCGGGAAGGCGAAGGACGGGCGGTCGAGCACCGGCTCGCGGCGGCGGCGATCGTCCGTCGGCTCGCCGTCCCGATCTTTCGCGGCGCGGCCGGATTCGGCGAGCAGCGCGCTCGCGATGATGCCGCCGACCGACAGCATGAGCGTCAGGAGCGTCGCGAACGCGACGATCGGCAGCTTCTTCGGGAAGGAGGGCACCTCGGGCGTCACCGCGCGGGAGACGATGCGGGCATCCGCGGGCGTCGCGGCCTCGCCGTCGCGCGCCGCCGCCTCGCGGTAGCGGCCGAGGTAAGATTCAAGCTGCTCGCGCTGCGCCTTGGCCTCGCGCTCGAGCGCCCGGAGCTTGATCTCGCTGGCATTGCCGCGGACGACGACGTCCTGCTGGCCGTCGACGGCGGCCTGGAGGCTCTCGACCCGGGCCCCGGCGATCTTGGCGTCGTTCTCCATCGTGCGCACGACGCGCTCGGCCGAGGCCTTGATCTGCGCGTCGAGATCCTCGAGCTGGGCGTTGAGCTCCTTGATCCGCGGGTGCGCCGGAAGCAGGGTTCGCGACTCGAGGGCGAGCTGCGCGCGCACCGTGATCCGGTTCTCGACGATCCGCCGGATCACCTCGTTGTTGGCCACGTCCGGGATCTCGAAGGCGCGCCCGTCCTTGATCAGGTCCTTGATGGCCTTCACCTTGCCGTCGAGGTCGGCCTTGAGGCTCCGCGCCGCGGAGAGCTGGCTCGACAACTCGCCGAGTTGCTGGGCGTTGAGAGGCCGGCCGGTCACGCCGGTGCTGCCCACGAGGCCGTTCCTGGCGCGGAACGCCTCGACCTTCGCCTCGGCCTCGGCCACGCGCTCGCGAAGCCCGTCGATATTGCCGCCGAGCCAGGTGGAGGCGTAGCGGGCGGTGTCGACCTTATCGGCCTCCAGCGAGCCGATATAGAGCTTCGCGATGGTGTTGGCGGCCTCGGCCGCGAGCTTCGGATCCTTGGCGCGGAACTCGATCGTCAGGATCCGCGACTTGCCGGCGGGATAAACCAGCAGGTGATCGAAATAGGCGTCGAGCACCCGGTCCTCGGCCGGCCGGTCCAGGGGATTGGCGCCGATGCCGAGCATCATCAGGACGCGCTGAACCGCGCCGATGCTCCCCGCACCGGGATCGAATTCGGCGTTGCCCACGAGCTTGAGCCGGCGGATCGCCTCGCGGGCGAGATCCCGGGACATCACCACCTGCACCTGGCTCGCCACCGCCTGCTCGTCGATCGGCGCCAGCGCGTCGCCGCGCTCCTGCGCGGTGCGGGCGAAGGCCGGGTCGCGGCTCTCCAGGAGGACCTTCGCCTCGCCGGTGTACCGCGGGCTGACCACGTTGACGAAGACGCTCGCGCCGAGGGCGACGACCAGGGTCGGCCCGACGATCCAGCCGATCGAGCGCCGCAGGATCCGCGGCAACTGCGCGAGTCCGAGGCCGTCCTCGGTGCGCGGCTCGGGTCCGGGCACGGCGTAGGTCGAGCGTTGACGGATCGTGGACATGCGGACGCTCTGGACGCGGAGACAGGCCGGGCAGGCATTACTGCCGTCCCGCCGCCATTAGTGGATGTTAAGGTTGCTCAAGAGTTAAGGCGCGCGAGGGCCGCCCGCGGGGCACCGCCGGCGCGCTGGTGATCAAGTTTCATTAACCTTAACGGCCTAGATCATCGCGCAACTGCATCCATGACGGCGATGGTGATGAACCGGCGCGCTCTGCTCCTCGCACTCGGCTCGACTCTGGCGCTCGGCGGCTGTCTGCGCCCGAGCTTCCGCACCGACCAGCTCGATGCCACCGGCACCGGCTCGATCGCGGCGCGCTACACGCTGGCGGCGGGCGACAAGCTGCGGGTCATCGTGTTCGGCCAGGACAACCTGTCGAACATCTACGCCGTCGACGGGGCCGGGCGGATCGCCATGCCGCTGATCGGGACCGTGCAGGTCGGCGGCCAGACCACCGCGCAGGCGGCCAAGGCGATCGAGGCCAAGCTGGCATCCGGGTTCGTGCGCGAGCCGCACGTCACCGTGGAGGTCGATGCCTACCGGCCCTTCTACATCCTCGGGGAGGTCACCACCTCGGGCCAGTACCCGTTCGTCAACGGCATGACGGTCGAGACGGCGGTGGCGATCGCGGCCGGGTTCGGGCCCCGGGCGGCGCGGGATTACGCCGTCCTCACCCGTGATGCCGGCGGCTCGCTGGTCTCAGGGATCGTCCCGATGACCTACGCGGTCCGGCCGGGCGACACGATCGTCATCAAGGAGCGGTTCTTCTGAGCGGCGCCGCGCCGGTCACTGCCCGCCCTGCCACGGGTTGATCACCCGCATGGCGGTCTTCTGGGCGGGGATCGGCGTCGCCACCTCGGGCATCGGCTGCCTGGCGCGGGCCATCATCCGCCGCGCCTCCTGCGCGGGCACGGCGCCGACCGGCGTGAACAGGCCGGCCAAAACCTTGCGCGTGCCGCGACTCACGAAGCGCGACGACTGGACCGGCTTGAAATCCCGGATCGCGTGGCGCTTGTCGGGATTCCCGGTGAAGACCCGGGCGCCGGAATTCAACACCACGATGTCGCCCGGCCGGAGGGTCTCGTCCTTGAGCAGCGCCGCCGTCGCGCCGGCCTTCATGTCGATCGGCGTCTGGCGCTCGCTGATCTCCCGCTCCTTGACCCGGATCTTCAGCGGCAGCGCCGCGTAGCGGGTCTGGAAGCGGCGGCGGGCCGCCCCGAGCCGCGGAGTCGCGCGGCGGCCGAAGGTGCGGCCTTCGTAGGAGGGGGCCGGAGCGGGGGCTGCGGTCGGCTGAGCCTGCTGAGGCGCCGGTCGCGCGCCGAACAGCATCTCGAGGAAACCGACCTCGGCGGCCTGGGCGTGGATCGCCGTCCCGACCAGAAGACCGCCGGACGCCATGACAGCCAGCAAGCTGGTCGTGCGAAGCCTCATAGCATCCTCCGGAAACGACGCCCGACGTGAGCATCCGACCCTCAACCGCAAGGCGTAGTAGAGGGTTCCGGATGATTTAGGGTCTGCTTAGGAACGACGCGCGGGCGCGCCTCGGTGCAGAGTTCGACGGTGCGATTGCTAATCGTCGATGCGGCCGGGAGCGCTCGGTCGCGTCCGGCGCGGCTCAGCCCGGCGCGGACTGCTCGCCCTCGCCGATGCAGTCGAGGGCGCGCTCCACGGCGCTCACGGCATCCAGGAGATGCTGCACGGTGCGCTCGACCTCGATCGCCGGACGCCCCATCGCGGCGGCACGGGCGCTCACATCCTCGAGCTGCTCCAGCAGGGCGAGGAGATCACCGGCCACGGTCACGACTTCGCAGCGAGCGAGGCGGGTGACGGTCGGGCGCGGGCGAAAGGGCAAGACGTTGCTCATCGCGGAGGGTTGTCGCCCGAAACGACCGGGATTCGCCAGGGGGAGCAGGCCGAACTCAACACGATTGGCCGGTCCTATCCGCCGCAATTCCGGTGTGTGGTGGATTTTCCGTGGCCGCTGCGCATCGGAGGCGGCAGAACCGATTTACATCTTGCGCGCGACCTTGACGGGCACGCCTCCGCGCTGACCATGCCGCGAGACTTCCCGCGAGAGCCCGGTCCGGTCGACGCCGGACGAGGCTCGGCCGCGGCTCGCTTGCAGGATTCCCGATGCGCTTGACCCTCCTCGTCCTCTCGGCACTCACCCTCGGCGGCCTCTGCGCCTGCAGCACCAGCGAGGGCCCGGATTCCCGCAGCGGACTCGCCGAGAGCTTCAACCTCGACAATTACCGGGCCTCCGGCAACACCAACGGCACGCAGACCCGCCGGGACGTGAACCGCGCCTACACCCAGCCGACGCTGCCGACGATCGGCAACCGCGGGATGTGAGAACCGGGACCGCGGCGCGTCACCGCTTGGTGAGCGCGTCCGCGAAAGTCGCGATCCGGTTGCGGGCGTAGACCGGCAGGCCCGCGCTGATCGAGTTGCCGGTGTTGAAGCTGGAATTGCCCATCAGCACCTGCGCCGGCAGAAGGTTCTTGAGCACCGGCACACGGGCGTACTCGGCCTTGCGGTCGAGGACGTCGCCCTTGATTGCCAGCGCCATGTAGGCTGTGACCACCGTCTTGGTCGGGTCGTTCGGCATCGGCTGGAACACGGCGAGGAACTTGCCGAAGCGCAGGATCTGGTTGACCCAGAAGATCGTCTGCTCCAGCCCCCCCGTCACCGCGGTGTCGATCTTGGTGAGCGCCCCGAGCGGGCCACCCTGGTCCGGCCCGAGCACCCGCAGCTCGCTCTGGAACGAGACGTACTCGGCGATCTTCTTGGCCGAGCCTTCCTCGAGCTTGTTGGCGAGCTTCACGCCGAGCGGCAGCTTGCCCTCGAGGTCGTAGCGCGACTCGATGCAGGCGCCCGCGCCCTCGCACCACGGACGGTCGGGGCGCTCGGCGAAGGCGGCGGCCGGATCCTTGTTGGGCGTCACGTCGGCGACCGCCACGGTATGGTGCTTGATCGCCGGATCCATCTTCTGGACGAAGGCGAGGTTGGCGAAGGCCTGAAGGTCGATCGCCTCGGGCGGCCGCGGGACGACGAAGCGGCCCTCGGCGACGTAGACCTTCAGGGTCTCGTGCCGCGGCTTCGTCACGCCGTTCACCGTGACGGTGTAGTCGGGCTCCTTATAGCCGGGATAGGGGGCGAGCGCCGCCGCCTCGGCGGGCCGCGCCTTCAACCAGTCGAGATACGGGATCAGGCCGTTCTCCGGCGCCGACGGGTTGTCGCGGTGGTCGGTGAACAGGATCTGGCCCGGCTTGATCGCGGCCGGGTCGACGGCCGCGACCGAGGGCACCTCCTTGATCCGATCGGGCCCCGGCGCCGGGGCGGTGCTGGCGGCGGGCGTTTGGGAGCGAGCCGGGAGGGCCGGGAGCGCGGCCGCGAGGGCGGCCGCCAGGGTCGCGGGAAGCTGCTGGCGCAACGGGATTCTCATCTGTCGGGGAGGGCAGTCAGTAACCGGGGTCTTCGCCGAACAGGTAGTCGGGATCGCGGCGGCGCGGGCGGCGCGCCTCGTCATCCCCGCCGAAGGGCGAGCGATTCGTCTGGCCCGGCCAGGGCTTGTAGGGATCCTGCCCGTAGAGATCCACATCGCCCTGCGCGCGGCGGCTGCGCGGCGCGGGGCGCTCGCCGAACGGGTCCAGGAAGTCGGCTCGCGGCCGCTCGCCGGTCATGTTGCCGTAATAGTCGCCCGCCACGCTCGCGCCGTCGTCGGCGCCGGCCAGATCGCCGTCCTCCGCGTCGGGCCGCATCGCGTAGAGCGTCTCGCGGGGCACGAGGCGGTACTGCGTGTCGGCCATACGGCCGTCGCCGCTGGTGCGGAAATGCTCGACGAAGCCGCCGCCCGCGACCCGCGCGCCGCTGCGCGGGTCGATCGGCAGGTCGGCGATGAACGGCCGCGCCTCGGGGGAGGGGCCGCGCAGCGGCGTCTTGGCGATGCCGTTCGCCCAGGCGGCCTGGAGGATCGAAGAGGCGATCGGCACCGAAACGTGGCCGCCGGTCTGGCCGCGGCCGAGGGTCTTGCGGGTGCCGTCGGCGTTGTCGTAGCCGACCCAGACGACGACGCTGATCTCGTTGGTCAGGCCCGCGAACCACGCGTCGTTCTCGTTCTCCGAGGTGCCGGTCTTGCCGGCGACGTAGGCCGAGACCTTCGCGAGCGCCGCGGCGGTGCCGTGCTGGGTCACGCCCTGCAGCATGGTCTTGAGCTGGTAGAAGGCCACGCGGTCCGCCGAGGCGATCCGCACCGGCTCCTTGGCGGCGTGCGTGTAGAGCGGCTTGCCGTCCCGCTCGACCGACTCGAGCGCGTAGGGCGCCGGGCGCGCGCCCTCGTTGGCCACCGCCGCGTAGAAGCCGGCAAGGTCGAGCATCCGCACCGGCTGCGCGCCGAGCACGAAGGGGTAGTAGGGCTCGCACTCGGCGTAGATCTGCGCCTCGAGGGCGATGTCGCAGACCCGCTTCAGGCTGGCCGGCGCCTTCGGGGCGATCCCGCCCTGGAGGAGCCGGGCGGTGACGAGGTTCTTGGAGAATTCGAGGCCGCGCCGCAGGGTCGTGGGCCCCGAGCCGCCGCCCTCGTAGTTCTTCGGCGACCAGGACTCGCCGGTCCCGCCGATCGGCGGAAGGGTCACGGCGGAATCCATCACCAGAGTGTTCGGCTGCAGGCCGGCATTGAGCGCGGCCAGGTAGGTCAGCGGCTTCAGGGTCGATCCGGGCTGGCGCACCGTCTGGGTGACCCGGTTGAGCTGGCTCAGCGGGTAGGAGAAGCCGCCGGCCATCGCGAGGATCCGGCCGGTCTGGTTCTCAATCACCAGGGCCGCGCCCTGGACGGTCGGTCGGACCCGGAGCTGCGCGCGCGGGCCGCCCTTGCCGGCGCTGACCTTCACGCGGATCACGTCGTAGGGCTGAAGCTTGCCGCGGGCGATGCCGGGATCGAGAAAGGCGGTGCGGCCGTCCGCGAGGCCGACCTTCATGCCGCCGCGGCCGGTCTCCAGCACCACCGCCATCGGCCAGTGGACGTCGTAGAGCACCGGGCGGGCGCTCTCCAGCGCCAGCAGCCAGGCCGGCTTCTTCTGCGGCGCGGCCGCGACCTTCTCGCCGCGGCGCGGCTTCGTCGCGTCGGGCCGCGCGGCCTCCGCCCTCGCGCCGGTGACGGCCGGCGCGGCCGAGGCGGAGCCCTCCGGGGCCGGGGTCGCGGCCTGGATCCGGCGGACGCTGTCGGCGAGGTTGAGCTCGGGCCCGGTGAAGACCTGACGGCCGGTGCCGCGCTCGTAATTGGCCAACCCGTCCTGGAGCGCCTCCTCGACGGCGCGCTGCAGGCCGGCGTTGATCGTCGTGCGGACGGTCAGAGAGCCCGAGGTCAGGGATTCCACCCCCGCGAAGGTGCGCGCCTCGCGGTTGAGGAAATCCACCACGTAGAAGCCCGAATCGCGCCGCGCGGTCTCGATCGGCTTCAGGCCGAGATCGGACTTGATCGCCGCGCTCATCTCGGTCTCGGTGATCGTGCCCTCCTCCTTGAGTCGGGCGAGCACGTAGGCGCGCCGCTCCCGCGCCCGGTCGGGATACTTGTCGGGGCTGTAGAAGTTCGGCCCCTTGGGCATGCCGGCGAGCAGCGCCGCCTCCGGCAGGGTTAGCTGGCCCACCGACTTCCCGAAATAGCTCTGCGCCGCCATCTCGATGCCGTAGGCACCGCGGCCGAGATAGATCCCGTTGAGGTAGAGCCCGAGGATCTGCGGCTTCGTGAGGATCCGCTCCAGCCGCGACGCGACGATCATCTCGCGGATCTTGCGCTCGTAGGTGACGTCGTCGCCCACCGAGAGGTTCTTGACCACCTGCTGGGTGATGGTCGAGCCGCCCGCGGGGCGCCCCGGCGAGGCGAGGTTGGCGATGAAGGCGCGGATCACCCCGCGCTCGTCGATGCCGTGGTGGGTCTCGAAGCGCTTGTCCTCGGCGGCGATGAAGGCCTTCTGCACGAGGTTCGGGACCGCCGTGATCGGCACCACGATGCGGCGGCCGTTCGGCTCGGAGGTCTCGGCGAAGGGTTTGCCGGCGCCGTCGAGGATCCGGGTCATGCCCGGCAGGGCCTTGTCGCGCAGGGCCTCGGCGCTGGGCAGGTCCTTGGTGGCGTTGTCGTAGAACTCGATCACCGCCTTGGCGTCGAAGGGCGAGTTCGCCGGGTTCTCGCCCTTGCAGAACTGCTTGTAGCTCGTGTTCAACTCGTTCAGATCGAGGCCGTGCAGGATCTTCGGCGCGGCCGGCCCCGCGACCGTCGACGGATCCTCCATCGCGGTGGTGATCAACTCGTCGAGATTGATGTCCTCGATGTCGAACGCCTTGCGCATGTGGGCGCAGCCGTCGCGCAGCAGGCGCACCACCTCCGGGCCGTCCGTGGCGGCATCGAACTGCGTCCGGACCGCGTCCGGCCGGGTCGTCACCTGGCTCAGCGTCAGGGCGGTCGCGAACAGCTTGATCAGGATGGCGTTCATACGGGCCGGGTTCGGGGACGCGACGGGGCGGGCGCGGACCATTCGGGCGCGCGCCTGAACAGGGCGTGCACAACGCGGCTGATTTAAGGAGACGCCGAACGGCAACGCTTTGACCGGATCCCACGTTCGTGAGGCGGGACGACGCCGGGGGGCCAATGATCACCGACCTGTGGTACAAGAACGCCGTCATCTACTGCCTGTCCGTCGGCACCTTCATGGACGCCAACGGCGACGGGGTCGGTGACTTCGCCGGGCTCGAGCGGCGCCTCGACTACATCCAGGGTCTGGGCGCGACCGCGGTTTGGCTGATGCCGTTCCAGCCCTCGCCCAAGAAGGACGGCGGCTACGACATCGCCGACTATTACGGCGTCGACCCGGATTACGGCTCGCTCGGGGACTTCGTCGCCTTCACCCACGCCGCCAAGCAGCGGGGCCTACGCGTCCTCATCGACCTCGTGGTCAACCACACCTCGGATCAGCACCCGTGGTTCCAGTCGGCCCGGTCCGACCCGGACTCGCCCTACCGCGACTGGTACGTCTGGTCGGAGGACCGGCCGGCCACCGCCGACGAGGGCATGGTCTTCCCCGGCGTGCAGAAGACCACCTGGACCTACGATTCGAAGGCGAAGGCGTGGTACTTCCACCGCTTCTTCAACTTCCAGCCGGATCTCAACACCGCCAATCCGGAGGTGGTGGCCGAGATCCTGAAGATCATGGGCTTCTGGATCCAGCTCGGCGTCTCCGGCTTCCGCATGGACGCGGTGCCGTTCGTCATCGCCGAGAAGGGCGCCCATGTCGGCGGCAAGCCCCGCGAGCAATTCGAGATGCTGCGCGACCTGCGCGAGTTTCTCCAGTGGCGCCAGGGCGACGCCATCATCCTGGCCGAGGCCAACATCCTGCCCAAGCAGGACCTCGACTATTTCGGCGACGACGCCGACCGCATGCACATGATGTTCAACTTCCAGGTCAATCAGGCGACCTTCTACGCGCTGGCGGCCCACGACGCGCGGCCCCTGGTCAAGGCGATCGAGCAGACGAAGCCCCGCCCGCTCTCCTGCCAGTGGGGCATCTTCCTGCGGAACCACGATGAGCTCGACCTGGGACGCCTGACCGGCAAGCAGCGCCAGGCCGTGTTCGACGCCTTCGGGCCCGAGAAGGGGATGCAGCTCTACGACCGCGGCATCCGCCGCCGCTTCGCGCCGATGCTGGCGGGCGATCCCCGCCGCATCCGGCTCGCCTACTCATTGATGTTCACGCTGCCGGGAACGCCGGTCCTGCGCTACGGCGACGAGATCGGCATGGGCGACAAGCTGTCGTTGCCGGAGCGCGACTGCGCCCGCACGCCGATGCAGTGGACGAGCGAGCACAACGGCGGCTTCTCGACGGCCCGGCAAACCGTGCTCCCGCTCATCGACCACGGGCCCTACGGCTACACGCACGTGAACGTCGCCGACCAGCGCCACGAGGAAGGCTCGCTGCTCAACTGGATGCAGAGCATGATCCGGCAGCGCAAGGAGGTGCCGGAGATCGGCTGGGGCGACGTCGTCGCGATGGAGACGGAGCGCCCCACCGTCCTGGCGCTGCGCTACGCCTGGCGCGGCAACGCCGTCCTGTGCGTCCACAACCTCGCGCCGGAGCCCGTCGAGGTGGCGATGGCGTCCGGATCCGACGATCCGGAGCACGACGTGCTGGTCGACGTGCTCACCGGCTCGCGCAGCGAGGTCGGCGACGACGGCCGACACTGCCTGTTCCTGGAAGGATACGGCTACCACTGGTTCCGCGTCGGCGGGCTCGACGCGCTGCTGAAGCGGCGGCCGGCGTGAGGAAGTCCGGCGCCCGGCTCGCCCTCGGCCGGCGAAGACGGTAGGACACGCCCGAGCAAGGTGTAGCATGGCCCGGACGAAGCATTATCCCTCGGACGCGACGATCGCCGACATCCTGCCGGATCTCGCCGACGCTGAAGATTACCTGCGCCAGGTCCTGGTCACCATGCGGATGTGCCAGAAGCATTACGGCGACGCCTGGGTGCGGATCGGCGTGACCGGCCGGTCGCCGACGCCGTCCTACCGGATCGACCGGCCGGACGAGGCGTCGCGGGGCGACGGTGCCGTCGAGGCGGGCCGGACTCTGTTCGGAGCCTATGGCGGCCGGTCCCACGACCGGTTCACGCAGGTCAACACCGCGGAGACCCGCTGGAGCGCGCGGGCGCTCGGCATGGCCGAAATGCTGGCGCTTCACGACGGCCTGCGCCGCCCCAGGGGTGACGCGGCCTGAGCATGCCGCACAGGGTGCCGCCCTTCGGCGTTCTGCGCTAAACTGCGGTCGAGGGCGTCCGGAGCGGCGCTGCCAACACGCGGGACGACATGCCAGGTACGCCACGCGCCGGGATCATCCCGGTCACGCCCTTCCAGCAGAACTGCACCCTGATCTGGGACGACACGACCAAGGTCGGCGCCGTGGTGGATCCCGGCGGCGATCTCGATCGGATCGAGGCGGCCATCCGCGAGCAGGGCGTCACCGTCGAGAAGATCCTGCTGACCCACGGCCATGTCGACCACGCCGCCGGCGCCGACGAGCTGCGCGAGCGCCTCGGCGTGCCGATCGAGGGGCCGCACCAGGCCGACAAGTTCCTGCTCGATTCCCTCCCGGAGACGGCGGCCAATTACGGCCTCGGCGACGCACGGCCCGTTACGCCCGACCGCTGGCTCGACGAGGGCGACGCCGTCACGGTCGGCGGCCTCGGCTTCGACATCCTCCACTGCCCCGGCCACTCGCCCGGCAGCGTCGTGTTCGTGAGCCGCGACGCGCGCTTCGCCCTCGTCGGCGACGTGGTGTTCAAGGGCTCGGTCGGCCGCACCGACCTGCCCGGCGGCAACCACGAGCAGCTCATCCGGGCCATCAAGGAGAAGGTCCTGCCGCTCGGCGACGACATCGCCTTCATCCCGGGCCACGGGCCGACCAGCACCCTCGGCGAGGAGCGCGTGTCCAACCCCTTCCTGCAGGATTGACGCGCATGGACAGGCGCCGCATCGGCCTCTCCGACCTGACGGTCGCGCCGTTCTGCCTCGGCGGCAACGTCTTCGGCTGGACGGCCGACGAGGCGACATCGTTCGCGATCCTCGACCGGTTCGTGGAGAGCGGCTTCGACTTCATCGACACCGCCGACGTCTATTCGCGCTGGGCCCCCGGCCATGTCGGCGGGGAGTCGGAGACGGTGATCGGCCGGTGGCTCGCCGCCCGGCCGGGCGCGCGCCACCGGATCGTGCTGGCGACCAAGGTCGGCATGGATCTCGGTGAGGGCGGCCAGGGTCTCTCCGCGGCCCATATCGAGCGGGCCTGCGAGGCCTCGCTGCGGCGCCTCGGGATCGAGCGGATCGACCTCTACCAGTCGCATCTCGACGACGCGGCGGTGCCGCTGGAGGAGACCCTGCGGGCCCACGAGCGCCTGATCGCGGCCGGCAAGGTCCGGGCGATCGGCGCCTCGAACTACAGCGCCGCTCGGCTCTCGGAGGCGCTGAGCGTCGCGGCCTCCGCGGGAGTGCCCCGCTACGAGTGCCTCCAGCCCGATTACAGTCTCGCCCAGCGCGGCTACGAGGCCGAGCTGGAACCGCTCTGCCGGGCCGAGCAGATCGGGGTGATCGGCTACTTCTCCCTGGCCGCCGGCTTCCTCACCGGCAAGTACCGCAGCGCCCAGGACGCGGCGGGACGTCCGCGGGAGAACCGGGTCGCCAAGTACCTCAACCCGCGCGGTCTCGCGCTGCTCGACGTCCTCGAGTCGGTCGCGCAGGCCCACGGCGCCAGCCCGGCCCAGGTGGCGCTCGCCTGGATCATCGCCCGCCCCGGCATCACGGCGCCGATCGCCAGCGCCACCTCGGTCGCGCAGCTCGACGAGCTCCTCGGCGCGGTCCGGCTGGCCCTCGCGCCCGAGGCGATCGGCCGGCTGGACGCGGCGACCGCGGGCGGCATCGAGGGCTAACGCAGCGTTAAGCGGGGAGCTTCACAAAAGCGACGGGACGGGCCCGCCGCGGGCCCGTAAAATCGTGCAATCTCAACGCGGAACCCCTATATCAGGCGGACCGAGCGAGAGTTCAGGCGCGAGCGCCCGACGGCGCATCTGCCACCGTCGCGATCAGGCCCGCCTGCCCGAGGAAGTTCATGGCCGACACCCCCCAGACCGAGCCCGCCGATTACGGCGCGGAATCCATCCGCGTGCTGAAGGGCCTCGACGCCGTCCGCAAGCGGCCCGGCATGTATATCGGCGACACCGACGACGGCTCCGGTCTCCACCACATGGTGTACGAGGTTGTGGACAACGCCATCGACGAGGCCCTGGCCGGCCACGCCGATCTCGTCACCGTGACCCTCAACGCCGACGGCTCCTGCACCGTCTCCGACAACGGGCGCGGCATCCCGGTCGACATCCACAAGGAGGAGGGCGTCTCGGCGGCCGAGGTCATCATGACCCAGCTGCACGCCGGCGGTAAGTTCGACCAGAATTCCTACAAGGTCTCCGGCGGCCTGCACGGCGTCGGCGTCTCGGTCGTGAACGCCCTGTCGTCGTGGCTCAAGCTGCGCGTCTGGCGCAACGACAAGGAGCACGCGATGGAGTTCCGCCACGGCGATGCCGTGGCGCCCCTCGAGATCGTCGGGCCCGGCAACGGCCGGCGCGGCACGGAAGTGACCTTCCTGCCCTCGACCGAAACCTTCACGATGATCGAGTTCGATTACGGCACGCTGGAGAAGCGGCTGCGCGAACTCGCCTTCCTGAATTCCGGCGTGCGCATCGTCCTGACCGACGCGCGGCACGCCGAGAAGAGGCGCGAGGAGCTGTATTACGAAGGCGGCATCGAGGCCTTCGTCCGCTACCTCGACCGCTCCCGCAAGCCGATCGAGGGCATGACCAGCCCCGTGGTCGTCCGCTCCGAGCGGGACGGCATCCGCGTCGAGGTGGCGTTCTGGTGGAACGACTCGTTCAACGAGACGGTCCTGCCCTTCACCAACAACATCCCGCAGCGGGATGGCGGCACCCACATGGCCGGCTTCCGGGCGGCCCTGACCCGTCAGGTCACCGGCTACGCCGAGTCGTCGGGGATCGCCAAGAAGGAGAAGGTCTCGCTGACCGGCGAGGATTGCCGCGAGGGTCTGACCGCGGTCATCTCCGTGCAGGTGCCGGACCCGAAATTCTCGTCGCAGACCAAGGACAAGCTCGTCTCGTCCGAGGTCCGCCCGGCCGTGGAGAACGTCCTCAACGAGGGCCTGTCCACCTGGCTCGAGGAGAATCCGGGCCAGGCGCGGTCGGTGATGGGCAAGGTCGTGCTCGCGGCTTCGGCGCGCGAGGCCGCCCGCAAGGCGCGCGAGACCGTGACCCGCAAGGGCGCGCTCGACATCGCGTCGCTGCCCGGCAAGCTCGCCGACTGCCAGGAGCGCGACCCGACCAAGTGCGAGATCCTGCTGGTGGAGGGGGATTCCGCCGGCGGCTCGGCCAAGCAGGGCCGCGACCGGACCTTCCAGGCCGTGCTGCCGCTGCGCGGCAAGATCCTCAACGTCGAGCGCGTGCGCGCCGACCGGATGCTGTCCTCCGCCGAGATCGGCACCCTGATCACGGCGCTGGGCGCCGGGATCGGTCGCTCCTCCACCGACCGGGAGGGCTTCAACCCCGAGAAGCTGCGCTACCACCGCATCATCATCATGACCGACGCGGACGTGGACGGCTCGCACATCCGGACGCTGCTGCTGACCTTCTTCTTCCGGCAGATGCCGGAGCTGATCGAGCGCGGCCACCTCTACATCGCGCAGCCGCCCCTCTACAAAGCCGAGCGCGGCCGCCGGGCGATCTACCTGAAGGACGAGCGCGCCCTCGAGGATTACCTGATCGACCAGGGCACGGACGGCGCGATCCTGCGCCTCTCCACCGGTGCGGAATTCGCCGGCGCTCAGCTCAAGAGCCTCGTCGAGGAGGCTCGGACGTTCCGAAGCATCCTGCAGGGTCTGCACACGCGCTACGACCGCGCCGTGGTCGAGCAGGCGGTTCTGGCCGGCGCCTTCGATGCCGAGGCGGCGTCGCGGGCCGGCGAGGCCGAGGCCCTGGCCGACATGACCGCCCGCCGGCTCGACGCGATCGCGGACGAGATCGAGCGCGGCTGGCAGGGCGAGTCCTTCGAGGGCGGGTATCGCCTCAGCCGGACGCTGCGGGGCGTGCGTCAGGTATCGACCCTCGATGCCGGCCTGATCAGCTCGCAGGAGGCTCGGCGCCTGTCCGAGCGGGCCGACGCCTTCCGGGAGATCTACGGCGAGCCGGCCACGCTCATGCGCAAGTCCGACGAGACCGTGCTCCACGGGCCCGTGGCCCTGTTCGAGGCCGTGATGGCCTTCGGCCGCAAGGGCCTGCAGCTCCAGCGCTACAAGGGTCTCGGCGAGATGACCGCTCAGCAGCTCTGGGAGACCACCCTGGATCGCGACGTGCGCTCGCTGCTGCAGGTCAAGGTCAAGGACGTGACCGACGCCGACGACCTGTTCGTGAAGCTGATGGGCGACGTCGTGGAGCCGCGGCGCGAGTTCATCCAGGAGAACGCGCTGAGCGTCGCGAACCTCGACGTTTAGGTCGCGCGCGTGTCGATTCACCCATAAAGCCGGATTCAAACCCATAAAGCCGGACACTATAGATTCAATTGAAGCGGCAGTATATTGGTCGCTTCAATTGGATATAATTACATCGTGATTGCATTTGCGCAGAACCACGCAATTGGTGCGCACATTCCGTCGCTGCGAATTGGGCGTAAAAATGCATATCACTTCGGGGGCCGCCTCCCCGCAGTTCGTCGGGCCCACTGCGGCCAAGCCGTACAGCTAACCGGGAAACTGCGTATGGACCACCGCCGCCAAGCCGGCAGGGCAATCGCTTGAGCTCGGTCTTCGCCCTGGCGGCCAACCAGCCGGGTCATCGGCTACTCCGACACTTATAGCAGGCGCCCCATTCGCAGCGTCACCGCAGGAAGCACCAGTCTTTTTCGAATGCGGACCAAGCCGGTTTCCTCGGTGGGTCATATCTACCAGGCGCGGCAACGGTTTGATTTTATTTAGACAGATGGACCAGTGGCTCGAACGTTAACTATACCGATCAAGCTAGATGGCTTTTCAGGCAAAGATGTGCTATACTCCGTGATTCATTTTAGTAATGGGTAATTGCACCAGGCGCTGCCGCTTGCCCGGCACCTCGTATCGCGCGGTGCGTGTCCTTACGTGCTTAGCGTCGGATACCGATTGAGATAACTTCCGCACCGGCTGATTGTCTTAATGAGGAGGTCTGTCGCTTCATAGGGCTATGTCCGCCGGAACTCGAAGCTTCAGAGAGGATCTCACAGCCCGATACGAGCGGACCTAAGCCGCCGTCGAGCAGTTTAGCCTGAGGATCGAAACCATGGGCTGCTGCCAAGGCACACCGCCTCGTACGCGTTTAGACTGCCAGTTCGGCATGTTCCTGCCGGCCCGAGGTCCACACTGACCGGCAGATCGACCTGATCGTACAGCGCTCTGTCGTCGACGAAAGGCTGGTCCTTACCGTCGCGACAATGGTTCGGGTGTGGCGGGCGCCTCAGGACAAGCAGATAAGTCGAGCAGATTGCCTGTTTTGATGAGCTCGGCGCGTCAAAAACTGTGGCCATACGTCGCAAACGACATCGGGCAGTTCATGTGGCAGCCGTCGATTCGCTGCCGCCGTTTTCGCGGGGACTCGTGGGCGTCGCTAGGCCGATATCGACCCGTCACGTGCCCCTCCAGGAGGGGGATGCTCAAAAATAGCGCCGTTATCAGCGGTTCCGGAGGAGTCAAGGTCGTCGATACCGACAGCGGCCAGGGTGAATTATTCAGGCTGGCTTTGCACTTGCGGAGGAAGCGCGACTGAGCATCATGATCACCGAAGTGAACCTAACCCGCGATAGACCACGGAGATCGCCATGACCTGAAACTAATCCCGGGGCCTGCCTGAGCCCCAAAAAGAAAGCCCGCGGCCGGGAAGGGCCGCGGGGCTCGTCGTAAACGCTCCACAAGCGCCGGCTGGTCGATCCTGGAAAGACACCAGTTCGGCGCTCCCAAGAGGAGTGCTTTACTCGAAGGTGGCAGAAGCCGCCTTCGCGACGGGCTGAGATTCGCACAGCCGCCGCGTGGCCGCAAGCGTCTCAACCCTAGGCCAGCGAGCCTCTCCTTCCTGACCGCAAAGTCCCGCCTGTCGACGCCCGTGACCCGGGCGCCGAGGAGGCCTGCGTGCGTCTTAGCCCGGAGGGAAGAGTGCGGCTCGGCATCATCAGCCCGTTCACCGACGTCGACTTCAAGCCATCCGATTGGCGTCCGACGGCATGGCGCAAAGCCGAAGGCATGCACTACGGCTCCGTCACGTCGTCCTTCCCTTCGCGAAAGGCCAACCGGGGCTCGATCTTCTGCGAGAGCACGCTGGAGAGCGATATGGCCTGCCTGCTGGAGGTCGATGCCGCCGTGCGCACCCTGCGCGAGCAGCCGATTGGGCCGTCATGGCACGATGGCGAGGGATGGCGCGCCGGGGCGGCCAGGGACTTCTGGGTCGAGACCGATGCGGGCAACATGCTCGTCGAGGTCAAGGAGGCGAAGGAGCTCGCCGACCCCGAAGTCCGCTGGCGCCTGCGGCGCATGGCGCTGTCCTACCGCGTCCAGGGCATCAGCATGGTCGTGCGCTCCGAACGCACGATCCGGGCCGAACCCCGGCTCGGCAATACACGTCTCCTCTACGGCTATGCCTACAGCGAGGCTCGACGGTTGGAGGCAGATGTGCGGCTGCTGACAAGCCGCCGACCCGGACCCATGACCGTTGCCGAGATCCGCTCCGAAATGGGCGGCGACGTCGAGACGCTCGGCGTGCTGTGCCGCCTTGCCCTTTCGGGCGCCGTGGAACTCGACATGGCCCGCCCCATCGGGTCGGCCACGACCGTCGCCTGGTCCCACTGATGGCGGTCCCGCAGCTCCAGGCCGCTCAGTTCGGCGGCGTCGTCAAGATCGCGCGGGGGCAGCGCCTGCGCGTGCGCGGCGTCATGCACCAGGTCCGGCGGCGGGTCGACAACACCCGCTTCGTCGTCGACGCGGTCGAGGACGGTGCAAGCACGACACGGGATTTCGGCTGGCTGGATCAGGGGTGGCTCTCCGGGGAGATCGTCGTCCTGCCCACGCGCTGGGACGAACTCGACGCCGGCACGCAAGCCCTCATCACCTCCGACCTAGACGCCGCTACCGACGCGATGCGCCGGATCGCCTACTACAGGGAGCCCTACGCCGAGGCCTTCGACGATTTTCGCAACGGCCGTACCCCCATCGGTCGAAGCCTTGATGATCTTTTCCGGGACGTCGCCGCGGGTCGGAACTCGTCGCGCGCGCCGCAGGATTATGAAGCGCCCCCGAAGCGCTCACAACTGTACGAGTTCACGGCCAAGTGGGTGAAGGCGGATCGCGACATCCGCGCGCTGCTGCCGAACCACCCAGGACGTGGGAACAGGACCGCCCGTGTCTGCCAGACGTTGTCGGACATCCTCGACGAGCTCATCGAGGCCGTCTTCCTCACGCCGGTCGCCCGTACCAAGGTAGCCATGTACGTGGCGGCGAAGCGGCACATCGCGACGCTGAACGAGGAAGTTGGGCAGGAAGGCGCCGAGCTCGTCGCACGCATCCCGCTTCCCAGCCGGGCGATGGTCGAGAAGCGGTGCGACAAGCTCGAACTCTACGACCGTCTGTACTATCGCAAAGACCCCATCAAGGCTGCGCAAGAACTCTTGCCGGTCGGGATCGGGCCGGTCGCGACACGCGTGAACGAACGCTGGGAACTGGATAGCTCCCCAGTGGACGTTCTAGTCATCGACAAGGCGACCGGCGCCTTGCTGGGTCGGCCGACCATCACCGCCGTGATCGATTGCGCTACGCGCCTCATCATTGGGTGGTGGATCTCGTTCGAGGGTGAATCGACCCTGCAGATCATGCAGGCGATCCGTCACGCGATAGAGCCGAAGCTACCCATCCCCGGCGTTCGCAACCCGAACCCCGGTCGTGGCAAGCCGCAGGGTATCTGGGTCGACAATGGCAAGGCCCATAGGTCGAATGCGTTGGCCGAGGCCGGGAGACGTCTCGGCTTCGAGCCGTTCTGGCTGCCGCCGCGCCGTCCGCGCCTGCGTGGGAAGATCGAGCGCTGGTTCCGCACCCTCGGCGTGAGCCTGATCCACAACCTGCGTGGAACCGTGAAGAGCAATCCCAAGCAGAGGGAGGATTACGACGCCGAGAACGACGCCGTATTCACACTCGAAGAGATAACCTGGATCATCTCTTACTGGATTTGCGACGTATACAACGTGCGCGTCCACAGGGGGACGCGACGTTCGCCCATCGGCTTGTGGCGCGAACTTGCAAACGAACATGCGCCGTCGCTTCCGCCGAGCCATGCCGATCTGAATATTCTTCTATCTCAGATAGAAAATCGGACCGTCTCGCGCCGGGGCATCGAGTGGAACGGGCTGCTCTACAATTCCCCACTTCTCGCGATGATGCGAGATAGACCCGATTTCGATCCGTCTCAGATCCAGATCCGCTGCAATCCCGGCAACATCGAGTACCTGTACGTACTCGGCCCGGGTGTATCTACGTACCAGCCCGTTCCATGCACCAATAAATCCTATGCCAAGGGCAAGACATTACATCAGCACCTCTGCGTCCTGAAGCACGCGAAGGAGCGCGCGAAAGAGGACGAGGCTCTCACTGAGGGAGATTTCGAGCTTGCCTGGGGCGAACTCATCCTAGGCGGACAGAAGCTGTTGGCGGGTAACGGACGCCGCAAGACACTCAAGCGGCTTGGCCGCTTATTCGCCCTCGGCGTCAACCCGGCCTCAATCACGCCGCCAACCGGCATGGGCGCACGGATTCCGGGATTGTTCGATGATGAGGACGAGGACTGCAGTGAGGACGTCGATGGCGTCCTGACGCCGGCGTCCGAGATCGATGAAGTCCAAGCGCTCTCGATCCCATCGTCATCCGCTGATGTAGACGAACAAACAGCCCCTCCACCCGTGCAACGGCGCCCGACGAAGGCGAAGCCAAGGAACCCCGCGGTCGAGCCAACAGAACGGTCCGATGCCTCCCTAGGACCGGATCCCGGAGCGGCTTCAACATCTGAGGCACCGATACCACCCGATGCCATGGAGGCGGACTATGATTGACGTCGCAGAAGCCCGCACCGCTCACCTTGACGCAACCGGGCGTCTGCTGCCGCTGGCGGAGCGGCAGCGGCGGCTGATGCGCTTGAAGGTTTGGCACACGCTCGCCAAGGCGATCATCGCGCGGTTCGACCGGTTCGAGGACATGACCCGGTCGGCCCTGGAGGGGATGCACATCGCCATCCCGGGCCGGCCAGGCGTCGGCAAGAGCCAACTGGTCAAGAAGATCCGCAACGACGTCCTGGCGCGTGAAGCGAAGACTGCCGGTTACGCCGTCCGCGGGACCGCCATCGATGCGCCCGGGGGCGACTGGCGGCCCGTCCTGAGGGTGCCCACCCCGCCTGAGGTGACCGTGGCCAGCTTCGCCGAGGCGTTCCTGCATGCCCTGGCCGACGAGGACCCGGCCTTCGGGGACAAGGGACAGAAGACTCGCCGCGTCCGCCGCAAGCTGCAGGAGCAACGGACCCGGATCGTCCTCGTCGACGAGTTCCAGCATCTTACGGACCACCGGACCGAGAAGTTCGCCTATGCGGCGGCCGACTGGCTCAAGGGCATCCTGAACGAGCAGGACGGCGAGCCGGACGAGGATGGCGTCATCGGCGAGTTCTTCGTGCATGCCGCGTTCTTCGGGACCCACAGCATGCAGACCATGTTCGTGGGCAACGGCCAGCTCGCCAGCCGCGCGCGCGGCGTCTTTCCGCTGGCCGCCTACGATTGGATCGACCCGGCCCAACGCGCCCTCTACCGGGACACCCTGCACGCGGTGGACCGCATGCTGCCGTTCCCGGAGCCGACCTTCGCTGACGAGACGGTGCACTTCGATCTGCATCGAGCCACCGATGGAGTGATGAGGCGCATTGCCGCCATCCTGCAGGTCGCCGGATTTGAGGCGCTGGCTCTGGGCCAAACCCGTATCACGCCGGAACTGCTGAAGGATGCCTTCGACACCCTGGCCTGGGAACTGGGGTCCAGCGACTTCCACCCCCGTGCCAACCCCTGGCGCGAGAAGAAGCATGACCCAGGCTTCCGCGACGCGCCCGTCCCCGACACGACCCGAAAGACCCGTATCCGCGGAACGGGGAATAGCGTTGCGCCGTCGTTCGGAAAGAAGAAGCGTTGACGATCCGCCGCTTCACCAATCGGCAGGGAACCTACGCGGACGAGCCTGCACTGGGGCTCGCCCTGCGGCGCGGACACGTGGCCGGCCTAAGCACCGCGCCGCGACTGTGGCGGTTCCTCGGGACGAAGGCCGATGCCATTCGGCGCGGGGAATGCCTCGACCGCCTAGCGGAGATCTGCGGGGTCGATCCGGTGGCCCTCGCTCACGTGTCGCCAGTGGATGCCGAGGGGCGGCACACGCGGGTGTTCGGTCATGAGCTTCCTTTTGGGGCTATCCGAAGGAACGTGCACCGGTGGTGCCCGGAGTGCCTCGCTGAGGCTCCGTATCACCGGTCGTTCTGGGACCTGACAGCCATGACCCATTGCGTGCGGCACAGTCGTGCGCTCGAACGGGCATGCCCCGATTGCCGCAGGACACTCCGCTTCGACAGGCTCGACCTGACCCGTTGCATCTGCCGGGCGCGGTTGACCAAGGTGACCTGCGATGCCGTGGACAACGGTGACCATGACTTCGACCTTTGGCTGATGGGGCGCATCGGCCAGTGTCCGGCCACCGAGGAGGGCCTGCTCGCGGATCTTTCCCTCTCCGACGCCATCGCCCTCTGTGAGAGGTTCGGGGCCCACTCGCTCCACCCCGTCGGAAACTACGCCTCAACCTGGCGAGCCGAGGACGACCGGGTCATCATGCGTGAGGGATTTCGGATCGCCGCCGGGGGTCGAGCCACCCTCGACGGTTTCCTCGACCATCTCATTGCCCATCAAGAGGGGCGCAAGGCCAACGTCGGAAACGGCGCGGGCGGCTGGGGTGCGGAGCGCGCCTACGGCGAGTTCGGGACGTGGCTGCGCGGTGGCGTCAAGAAGGGCAGCTATACAGCGATGGCCGCCATCGCGGCGGACCATGCCGAGCGGAACGTGCTGCTGAAGTCAGGTTCCACCGTCTTCGGGCGAAAGGTACAGCCGAGCGGGGCCGGTCTCCGGTCCGGGGGGAAGCTGTGCGGTATCAGCCCTGAGCGTTTCCGGCGCATTGCGCAGGATGCCGGGCTCTATCCCGCCACGACGCGCCAGGGGCGACCGCACCGGCTGCCCGAGCGCGCGGCTCGGGACATTCAGGCCAGGCTCCTCGACAGTATTAACGTAGTTGGGGCTGCCGCCATCCTCGGGGTTCACCGCAAGCGCGCGGCCGAGATCGTCTCTTCCGACCTGCTGCCCACCCACGTCGACCATGCTCGGCGCGCCAAGGGTTTCTACACGGTCGAACGCGCTGCCCTCGCCGACCTCTTGGCAAGCCTTGCGCCGAAGGAGACAAGCCACGTCGTTGGCGATTACGCCTATCCGGTCACGAAGGTCGCTCGCTCGGTGGGCGTGCCCCTGACTGACGTCCTGCGCTGGATCAGGGATGGGAGGGTGACGGTGGTCCGGCTGGACGAGGCTGCCATCGGTCTCCAGCGCCTATTGGTGCGCACCCACGACGTCATCCGCGTCCGCAAGAGGGAGCGGTTCGGGATGAGCATCAACGAGGTCGCCAAGCGCCTCGGCACGAAGTGGGAGGCGGTCGGTCAGCTTGTCACGATGGGCTATCTCAAGGCCGAGCGCCGAGGCGACGTGCGCTGGATCGAGAAGGACGATGTCGCCGCGTTCGAGGCCCGCTACATGCGTGGTCCGGAGGCGGCCAGTCTCATGGGGTTGCATTGGAAGTGGGCTCCGCGGGAGTTGGCGAAGCTCGGCGTGGTGCCGGCTATCGGGCGGGACCGCTGCCAGATGACCTTCTACGAGCGGTCGGCGGCGGAGGCAGCTATAACCAAGTGGGCCAGGCAGATGCCGACCACTGGTGAGATGTCCCAGCACGTAGCTTGAACGGAGCCGTGAGCGGTTGGGCGTGAAGCCGCGCGACGGTCAATCCGGATTTATGGGTGTAGAGGAGGCCATGAATCCGGCTTTATGGGTGCAGGGCGTCCGGAGAACTCGGGTGATGGAAGCTCACCGTCACTCTGTCGGATTGGCGTAGCCGTCCGGATTTATGGGTGGACCGACAGCGCGCCGGTGGTCTGTCGTTCCGAAAATGCGAGAGTGTCAGGAAATAATGCGAGGTTTTCTGGCTACTCGTTTAAGGAAGGCGGGTTGACCTAAGAGTCGAAAATCGCTTGATTTTTTTGCATTGGTTACGTGGGAAATGGCCCGGTTCGCCACTGGCGAGCCGGATACCGGGGCACAACCCGCGGGAGGTGACGTGGGCTGGCCTACGCCGATCACGCTGGCAGCCGCAACACTTCCAGCCGCTTTAAAGCTGTAAATCTCGCCTTGGACGGCAAAATCTAATGCTTAGACGAAGGTACGCCTCGATACTGGGCTACAATCCGCGTCTAGTCGTCCGAACATCGCCGGAGAAGGGCGAGGGATTTCTTGGGTGGGTGCTGCGACTGACCCAAATCAACGGCTACGAATTTTCTGAATGGATCTTACGTTCGGCGGGCATGAGAGCGCCAGACCTTCTCGCGCGTGAAGGCGTAATAGAGCGTCTGCACTCGATGACCGAAGTAGCTACGCGTGATCTGCAGACGCTCGTCCCACGAATGGATACCGCAGGTTGGCGGTGGGCGGAAATACCGGGGATGGACATCTCGGTGGCCCTATTCGACGCACGAAGGCCAAAGGTCTGCCCCATCTGCTTGGTTGAAATGGGGTTCGTCCAAGCGGCTTGGGGGCTTCGTATCTGGAGCTGCTGTCCGTACCATGAATGTAGGCTCGTGAGCGCGTGTCCGCGCTGCGGCTCGCCGATCACTTGGAGGCGTCGACACATCGATCTTTGTCCAAACCCTAGCTGCTGTGGCCGCTACTCCTGTTCGGCAATCACGAGGGCCAGCGATGAGGAAGTTGAGTTGGCCCTTCTCCTGGGTGAGGCACTCCGTTCGGACGCGCTCCCGCGCCGCTCGGCCCTGAGCGATGCGTTCGGCATGTTGCCGCCTCAGGATATAGTAACCATGGCAAGCCGGCTCGGCTTCAGACGCATGCGCGAGACTTACCGCGGAAGCCCCACCGCTGCCGACAACGCGGAAGCTGCGATGAAGGCTGCCCGAATGTTGTCCAACTGGCCGTCGGGCTTCCACGACTTCATCAAGTCACAGAGAGTTTTCGCGTCCGCCTCGACGGCGGGCGGGGGGGCTCAGGATCCTGAGGTCGCATTCCTGCTCCGGCAAAGCGGGAACGGTGAGTTCCTCTTGCCCGCTCAGGCTAGATTCATCTTTGCGAAGGAGTTCCAGAACTTCTTGGACGTTATGGGAGATGGTCGCGCCCCGGCCCTGCGGCAGGCCCTTGCGGGCGACGAGTATTCTGACCGATGGATGACCCGCCCGCAGGCGGCTCGGGCGCTCGGGATCGACCGGAGGACGCTGGCACGTATGGCTGGTGACGGGTCGCTCGTAGGTACACGACTTGTCCAGAACGACAAGACGTTCATGTTCGTGGATCGCCACGAAATCGAGTTACGACTGAAAGCAAACGGGTCAGGCAAGACGCTCACGGACCTTCGCGTCGCTGGCGAAGCCATTTCCCACGGAAGTGCGGGCCGATTGCTGGGGGTCAAACCCGACAAGGTAGCGCTTTTATTGAACGACGGCCTTTTAACCGGCATAAACGGGACATCGGGAAGATTCATCAGCCGGACGTCAGCCGTTCGATTGATCGAAAAAATGGAAGCCATGCTGCCCGATGGCGGCAGCCACGCGGACCGACGGATTACCTACGACACGTGTGAAGTCGTCCAACGCGTGCGAGGTCTCGGGGTGGCGTCTATCGTCCGCGCGGTTCTGGCAGGTAAACTACGTCCGAGGCTCATCTTGATCGATGGTACCGGACTGCGGCGGATCGGTTTCCTGCGCACGGAGGTCGCACGATTTCAACGGGACCATCGGAAATCGGCTGGATGTGTTCACATCTCCGACGTGGCCCGCCTGTTGGATTGTTACAATATAGACGTGCGACGGCTGATTGCGATGAGCCTTCTTCGACAAGGAAAAACAGATATTGACGTGGACGCTGAAAGCATTCAGCAGTTCAGATCCAATTATATTTCAAGTCGGTCGTTTGCGAGAAAGCATGGCACCACGACGAATAATATCGAACAAATCTTCCGGAAGATGGAAGTAGAGCCAGTATTGTCTGCAACCGATCCACGAGTCAGCACGACGTTCTGGCGTCAAAAAGATACAATGCGATTGCTGGGCCGGGTCGGGAAAAGGCGCGTGGCCGTCGGCGACAAAGGCTAATCGGTGGCCTGCATTGCGAGATCGAAGCAATCATCGGCCATCTCATGCTTATATTCAGAAATTTCCGCTCCGAACGAAGAGGTCAACCTATCGGAAGGCCCGCTCAACGGCTGTAGTAGTGGCGCTGCTCGATTTGATCCAAGTTGCTCGGCCACATAATCATCTCGGGGGTCCTATTCCGTTTCCTTAATCGAAACGAGCGAAGCGGTCTCCGCGGAGAATGTCGACGGAGGAGTGCCTGTCGTCGCCGAGGCTCGGGTAGGCGAACGGCGACCGGTCTCTGTCCTCCCGGGACGGGCGCGGGCCCGGTCATCCCTCGCCATCTTGCCGGGGCGCGAAACAACGACCGCGTCGTGAACCATCTCCAGCTTACGGAGACCCTCGATCAATTTCGGGTGCTCCTCCGTGCGGAAGGTGTCGTCCCACACGAACGGGATCAGCACGCGCCATCTCGGGTCCACGCGGTATAGCGCCGCGTCCGCCGCGATCTCCTCAACCACCTTGGCGAACGAAACGACGGGACGGACGAACTTCACCTCTATGACGAGGCCGAGGCTCGGCACCGTCAGGTCCATCCGGGGGTTCTTGTGCCCGACCGGGGGCGTGTACTCCTCCGCGTTGAGGTCGGGGAAGAGCGGAGCCAGGATCGCCCAGAGCATGTTCTGGACGTGGTACTCGCTCTCGATCTCCCAACGGACGAGCCGGGACTTGGTCGTGCGGGGCCGCTCCTCCCAGGTCCAGAGCCTCAACGACCTCTCGACGCCCTGCAGCACCCGCAGGACGTCGTCCGGTTCGAGGCGCCCGAGGCGGGCCGGCATGTTGGTCTCGCACAGGGCGTCGAACGCACGGAGGGCTATCGACGCGTGCGCAGGGCCGCCCATGGCGGGCTCGAAGCGCAACGCGTTGCTCCACGCGGGCCGACGGCAATCCGGGTCGGCCGGGACGACGCCGAGTTCGGCGAGCGCGACCCTTGCCTCCGGCAACATCGCCGCGAGGTCGCGCCGGGCCGGCGCTTCTAAGATGTGCGCCGCCGCGGTCATAAGGGAACGGTTGAAGTCCGAGAGCCCCGCGGCCGAAGCGCCTCGCACGACCAGCACGCCGAGCCACTCGGCATCCCGGAGGTCGAGCAGGCGGCGCACGCCCAGCGCGAGGCCGAGGGCGGATGGGCCGTCGGCCTCAAGGGTCGGCGGCTGATGCGGCCTGAACCAGCTTCGACTGCCGAGCCACACGACGCCATCGCGGAATGGGACGGAAAACACCTCGGCAAGGCGTGGATCGGTCGAGGCGTAGCCGAGAATCGCCACGTGGCCGGCGGATCGCGCGCCGGGCGACCCCAACGCCATCGCGGCGCCCTTGGCGAGTTCCACCATCGGATCCGCGATCCCAAGCACCCAGGCCCGGAAGGCCTGGGCGAGGGGGGATGCGTCGGCTCCGCGGGCGGCGGAGGCGAGGCCGGCTCGGATGTCGGCGATACCGGGTCCGTCGCTCAGAGGAACCACGGCTTCCTCATGACGCGGCCGCCTTCGGCGGCATCCGTGTCCCAACCGGGGGTCCGCTCCAGGCCCGACAGCTGCTTGGCGATCTCGTCGGCGTAGACGAGCGGGATGGGCAGGCCGGACGGCCCGAACGTGCGCCAGGAATGGAACGCGAAATCCGATGCCTGGCGCACCAGGACCGGCATGTCCCGATAGGTCGAGCTGTCGTGGAGGCGGAGGAGCACCGGGCCGGGCAGACCGTGGGAGGCCGCCTTCACCTCCCTGCGTCCCGTCAGCGTCAGGAGCCACTCCGCCTCGCTCAACCGCAGCGCCTGCCCCCGCTCCGGGGCGAACGCTCCCTTGCCGTCGGGCCAGGCGCGGTCGAACATCGTGAACGGATGATCCTCGACGACGTGCAGGAATGCGAAGCTCACGTTCGTCGTTCCGATCCCGGCGACAGCCCTCTCGACGGCCTGGACCGTCTCACGACTAAGCTGCGTGAACGCGTGGAAGATGAGCCTGACCGCATCGCCGGGACGCCACGCCTCCTCCCGGCCGATGCGCTTGATGGCGTCGACGATGCTATCGCTCAACGCGGCCGGGTAGGCCTCGAACGGCACGGCCGCGGTCCGGGCGTCCAGGAAGTAGTGGCCTTGGCTGGAGAAGACCGTCGCGATTCCGACGAACCGCTCGCCGGCCCCGCGACGACCCTCCCTGACCGTGTGCGACCCGAGCCCGACGACGAGTTCGTGATCGGTCGGCGACCGCGCGACCAGCAGCCAGGGGGCTCCGCCCAGCTTCGCGTAGGTCGCCAGGCTCATGTTGGCCAGCGCGTTAGCGTAGCCGAACGCGTCGAGGCCCAGCATCTCGGTCGAGAGCGCCTGGACCGGCACGTCCCGCTTGAGGAACGTCGCCTTGCTCATCCAGTACGGGCTATCGGCGTGCGGCCGGTCTTGCCAGGCCCGCTCCACCTGCACCATGGCGAGGTCCCAAGGCTCGTCGCGCGAAGCCGCGTCCCTGAGGGCGGACCGCGCGGCGTCGGCATAAGCCGGGCCGCCACGGCCGGCGGCCTCGAAGTAACGGACCTCGGGCTCGTCCAGCCTGAACCGGCCGAGCAGCCCGCTGCCGTGGGGGACGAGGCCCGCGTCGCTCGCGATGTCGGGCCTGCCGTGCAGGAAATCCCGCATGGCCGCGGCGACCTCGTCGCGACGGCCGGCCTCGTGAACGACCGCGATGCGCGGTCGCTTCGGCTCGAACGTCTGCCGGTCGAACGGTCCGGTGCGGTCCAGGCTCTGCTGTTTCCAGCTGTTCGAGGTCTCGGGCGAATGGACCGGGTCGAACGACAGCTTCGGCCTCCAGACAGCCTCGGCGGGCGGGAAGGCGTCCGCGTCGGCGGCCTGGTCGATCAGCCCTCCCAGGCGGAGCGGGACGCCGTCGGCCAAGTCCATCGACCGGTTCCCGAGCTGGTTGAGCACCCCGTGAACGATCTCGATAGTCCGCCGGCCGCCATGCCACTCCGCCTCGGCCTTCTGGACCGCCTTGAAAGCCCGCTCGGAGTTCCCCTGCGTGATCACCTCGACCACCTTGTTGAAGTTGGCCCGCGTGGGTTCGAGGAAGACGTCCCCGCTCGACACCACGGAGGGGCCCGCCCCGTGATCGTCCAGGGTCAGCGTGTCCTGCCCGACCTCGACGACGCGACCGGCGTAGGCGAGCCGCCGCGATACCTTCGGGTCGGGATCCTCGCGCCAGGACGAGACCGCCGCACCGGTCAGCGGCACGCCGAGTTCGAGGAGCGTCCGGCACGACGCGTCGATGATCGTGCGCAGCCGCTTCGAGCAGGTCAGGACGACGTAGGCGTCGCCCCGGGGCGGCCGCAGGATGCGCGTGTCGAACTCCAGGACCAGCCGCTTCTTCAGCCAGTCGGGCAGGCCGATTTCCTCCGCGAGGACGTTCTCCCGTTTGCCGGCGACGGTCGGCGGCCTCCTACGGATCAGGAGGTCTGCCTCCGGGGAGGCCGCGAGCAACCGGAAGACCGCCTCGCGGGTCAGCGCCGACACGAGCCGCAGGTGCTCGGCCGCGGGCAGTCCCATCCTGTCCGTCGGGAGGTTCGCCCCGGGGGTGAGGGGCACCACGGCCATGTCCGTCTCGCCGTGCCGCGTCGCGAACACGTCGTTCTCCGGCCGGTCGAGATAGGCGTGGAGCAGCGCGCGGTCGAACGGGGCCACCGAAGCCGGGATCGTTCCCGGAGGCGTCATGACGTGGATCGCGTTCAGGGCGAGCTGCGGACGGACCCTTTCGCCGGGACGGAAAGCCATGCCGCACTATACGCGGCAGTCACGTTAAGACGAGCCGCAACCGTCCTGCCGCGCGGCCGTCCACACCCTATGCCGTCGAAACCTCTAAGCGAACAAAGTCGAAGGGTCCCGTACGTCGACCTTCGGCTTGCCAGGCGAGCGTTTCGAGAAATCGCACTTCGTTTGTGAGGGGTCCCTGATAAGCCCGAGTCATTACCTGAGGCGGGGACCACGTCATCGGTTGGCCCGGCAGGTCGGCACGTGCCGGTCCGCTGATCCCGCCTGCACCGCCCGGTCCCGTCAGACGGTACATGCGCCGATGTGGTGTCTGGATTCCGGCCCTGCTCCCGGTCGTCATCGACACGGAGGCATCGAAAGTCGGCCGATTGGGAGACGGCACCGGCATCGCTCCGACGATCCATCCGGCGGGTTTCGGGGCGCCTTGGTCAGCTTATCCGCCGTTTCCGGTAAGGACGAGGGCGTCGTGAGGCTGAACGTTCCAGATATGTTCCCCGTCGCCGACCACGCCGCGCAGGGCCTCGTCGAGGACATCGACCTCGGTGATGCGGTTCACCAACACGATGGTCGACGCCCTACCATGAGCGCCGTCCTGGCCGACGACGCGCGCCATCGCCTCCCGCACGGATTGTCGCCGATGCCACCGTGCCGACTGGTCCCTGGGCGGACGCAGGTCGACCGGCGCGTGCATGTAGAGGCACGACAGATCCTCGAACAGGCGGAAGACCGACAACCTGCTCAGCCCGGGCAGGTCGAAGTACGGGTAGAGCCGTGCATCGACCACCAGCGCGTGCCGGCTCATTGAGACCGCGCGCGTGAACGTCACGCCGTGGATGTCGGCCATGGGCAGGCACGAGATCCGGCGAACAGGACGATGGTCGAAGAGCGAGAGCTGCCGCACCGGCGCAGACGGGGCAGGAAAACCGTCGGTTTCCCAGGACGTTGTCTCGACGAGGCGGAGGAGTGGTTTGCTCACGCTTGCAGCGCTCCCAGGCCCGATTCGAGATCTAGATAATGTACCCGCAGCACTTCTGAGTGACCACCCCAAACCGGCTCGCCGACCCTGTAATCCCCGGTCAGCTTGTCCTTGTAGTCACGGTCTTTCAGGAAGGCGCGGGCATACATCCTCGGTGCGACCCCGACGAATGGATGGAACAGGACCTTGGCGTTGGCCGCGGGGGCCGGGACACCGGGCCGTGCGGGGCCGACAGATCCCGAACCCTGTACGCCCGAGGGCGGTTCCCAGCCGTCCACAGCCGTCGTGATGGCGTCGCAATGGAGGTTGATCGCCCGGCTTTTCGGATAGGGCTCGATGTACTGGACCTCGTCGATCCCGGCGGCGACGATATGCCGGGCGCAGTAATGGCAGGGGAACGTGCTGACGTAGAGACGGCATCCCCTCGGCGAGGTGCCGGTCCGGGCGGCGGTCAGGATCGCGTCCATCTCCGCGTGGACCGCCCGGCTGAACTCGATCAGGCCGCCGATCTTCGTGCGCCGGAGCTCGGCCACCGCCTGGCCTTTCTCCCGTCCCTCGGCCAGCGCGGGGTACTTGTCGATGAGTTCGCCGATGATCTCGTTCTGCTCGCGGTTGCTGCTGCAGAACTTGTCCGGCCGGAACGCGCAGCGATGGTCGGAGGCCTCCCCGTCGAGGTCGGTCCCGTAAAGCCCTCCGCCCGCCCTGGGCACGTCGTTGGTGCCGGTCGCGACGATGTTGCCCTTGGCGTCCACGAGCGCCGCGCCGACCTGCCGCGACAGGCATGCGCTCCTCAACTGGGCCGAATGGGCCTGATGCATCGCCGTCTCGGCGACGTTCGGCCGGATGACGTCGGACGCCGTGAGGATCCGCACCAGGCGCCGCAGCGGCTCGTTCATCCCGGTGTTCTTCGGGTCGTCGCCGGCATCCTTCGAGTTGTCGACGAAGAAATCCGCCTCGTGGAAGGTGTCGACGACGTGCTGGCCGTGGCTCTCCGGCGCGTCGCCGTCGCGATCCATGAAGGCAGTGACGGCGCGGCGCGTCTCCGGACGGCCTCTGTCGTTGAAGTCGAACAGCTCACGGGTCAGCCGGCCATGGCGGGCATCGTCGTCGCATACGACCCCGACGAGCGTGAAGGCGTCCTGGTAGATCCTGCGGAGGAGATGCGCCTCCGCCGGGTGGCGCAGGGAGTCGATGATGTAGGCACGGGGCCTGCCGTCGATCTCGCCCTCCGGCCTGCCGCTCGCCTCCGCGCGGAGGGCGCGGATGCGCGCGACGACCGCGCGGGCGACCGCGGCGTTGTCGCCGAAGGCGAGCCGCATCGCGTCGCCCAGGTCCTGCATGTGCACCACGCCGGCGAGGGTCTTGCGGCCGCCGACCGGGCCGAGGTCGCGGCCGTTGTTCCGGGCCCAGGCCTTGATCTCAGCGCTCGCCTTGACGATGCGGACCTCGTATCCGCCGTCGCCGACCGACTGCGTTTCGAGGAATTCCTTGACGATCTGTGCTGCCCGGCCTGCCCCGGAACCGCCCGGTCCGACGACCGCGATGAAGAGCTCGTTCGCGCGGAAGCTCCGGAGCAGGCGCTGGCTCGTCTCGCCCGGGCGCGGGCCGGCCGCGGTTGGCAAACGTCCGGTCGTCGCTGCATCGGCCATTAGGGGTCGACTCTTGGAATGCCGTGGTCACGGGCGCACCGCTGGAACGCCGCGGGGATGACACGGCGGCCTCCGCCTGTGAAGTGGCCGTCTCAGGGTGCCTCTAACCGCTCCGACCTTTCGAAGGCGTGTTCCGTCTTTCCCGCTGGTTAATCATCGGCTGCTTTGCGGGGCTGCTCGCGGAGCCGACCTAACGTTTTCATGCTCGCGAGTGATGCGATTCTCAGCCGTTCGACGCGCGAATGGCAACGTTTTGAGCCATGGCGACGCCTGTGCACCGACCCGCCCGCTGCGGAACCAGGGCGATCAGGCTACGGTCAGCCGCTTCGCGTCCGCTACAGTCATTCGAATGCCATCGCAGGTATCTCCACAGCGGACATCGGCTTAGAGGCCTCGGCCTCGATTTGACCGCGCTGAGCCAAGCAGTCCGCAATCGCGGTGCAGGCCTTCGCCCAGGCGACTCCCAAACACCACCGGCCAGGACGTCCGTCGGCCAATGCACGCGGAGTGCGACCCGGCTGATGCCGACCGTCAGACTGATGACGTTGCCGGCAGCTACGAAGTAGTGCCGGGTCGCGCGGCGCGGCACAATGCGGGCGAGAAGCGCGGCGAGCGTCAGGTAGGTCACCGCGGCGAGCGTGGCCTAGCCGCTGGGGAAACCCGCCGTGAACACCTCCGGCGCGTTCGGGACCGGTGTCGGGCGCGGGCGCGAAGATCAGCTTCAGGATGGTTGACAGAACTTGGCCGCCGAGCACGGAGACGGGGACGAGCAGGAGCGCTCGCCTACGGCGCGCCACGGCGAGATAACCTAGGACAAGCAATAGCATGAGCCCCAGGAACACGGTGCTGCCGAGGCTCGTCAGGTCCCGCACGGTCTCGGGCAACCAGGGCGGCCCGAGCAGGTGAGCCGGATCGCCCGGCTGGCGGAACATGACCGGCACGTGCCGGTCGAAGGCTATCGTATCGCCCTCCGCCATCGCCTCCGCGAGCTAACCGAAGCCGAGCGTGAGGGCGGATGCGACGAACAGCGCAGCCAGCCAGGCGAAGACCGGCCGGCGTGCCGGCGGCTGCGCCGAAAGGGATGCGTCGCGGCTCATCGCGAGACCTGCGGATCGGCGCCCGGATGCCGGCCGGCCCGCTGCGGCAGGAGCACGATCAGGGCGATGATGAAGGCCGCGATGACGGCTGAGGCGAGCGGCCGGCTCAGGTTCAACCCGCCCTGGGCGACCGGCTTGTCGAGAAAATCTCCCACCGTGGCCCCGAGCGGCCGGGTCAGGATGAAGGCGGCCCAGAACAGGCCCACTCGGGAGACCCGCGTCCGGTAGTAGAGCACCACGACAACGGCGAGTGCAGCCCCGAAGACGAGCGCGCCGCCCTCGTAGCCGAGGCCGCCCGTGTCGGCGAGCCAGTCGCCGAGCGCGGTCCCGAGCGTCTGCGAGAAGGTGATGGCCGCCCAATAGAAGGCTTCCACCCGCGGGGTCGAGACCGTGTCCACCGACACCGTGCCCTCGACCGCGTACCAGAGCCCGAGCACGGCCGCGAGGCAGGCGAGCAGCAGCGTCGCGCCGCCGGTATAGCCGATCCCGAGGGAGCGGTCGGCGAAGTCGGCCATGGTCGTGCCGAAGGTAGTCGAGGCGACGATGGTCGCCCAGTACAGGGCCGGATGGAACCGCTTCGCCAGGATCTGGGCGACGACCAAGGCGACGAGCACCACCGCGAACAGGGCGGTGCCGGCGAGGTAGCCCCAGTCGAGGGTCATGGTCACGGTGTCGCCGCCGGTCTCGCCGAGCGTGGTGGCCAGGATCTTGATGACCCAGAAGCCGAGCGTGACCGCGGGCACCTTGCTGAGGGTGCGTTCAAGATGTTCGCTCATCCGTCTCGGGATCCCTTTCGTAAGATGGCTCAGGCCACGTCGGCTTGCGCCGGATGCTGGCCGGCCCGCTGCGGGACGAGGAGGACGCAGACGACCATCGCCAGGGCGAGCAGACCCGAGAGCGTGATGTCGCCGATGCCGAGGCCCCCCGAGGCGGGTGGCTTGTCCAGCGAGTTGGCCAGCGTCGCCCCGAGCGGACGCGTCAGTACGAAGGCCGCCCAGAACAGGGCAGGCCGGGAGACGCGGGTGACGAAGAAGAGCGCCGTGACCCCGGCCAGGGCAACGAGGATCAGGAAGGCGCTGCCCTCGTAGCCGAGGCCGGTGCTGTCGGCCATCCAGTCGCCCAGCGCGGTCCCGAGCGTCTGGGAGAACATGATGGTCGCCCAGTAGAAGCCCTCGGCCTTCGGGGTGCCGACGGTCTCCACGGCAACGGTGCCGAGCGTCCGCTTCCAGAGGACGAGGGTCGCGAGGACCGAGACGAGAAGGATCAGCGAGCCCCCGAGATAGCCGATGCCGAGCGAGCGGTCGCAGAAGTCAGCGAGCGTGGTGCCCGCGAGCGTCGTGGCGGTGATCACCGCCCAGTACAGGAGCGGATGGAAGCGGTCCGACCGGAGCTGTGCGACGAGCAGGAGGACGAGGATGCCGCCGAAGATCGCGGTCCCGGCGAGGTAGCCGAGGCCCAGCGTCAGCGTCACCGCATTGCCGCCGACCTCGCCCAGCGTGGTTGCAAGGATCTTGATGGCCCAGAAGCCGAGGTTGACCTCCGGGACCTTGCTCAGCGTCGCTCTGCTCTCGATATCCATGCGGCTGAACTCTTATGCGGCGACATCCGCCTCGATGAAATGGAGGCATCAGACTTCATCGTCAGTCGGGGTTCGGACCTTCGACTTTGTTTTCGAGAACCCGACCGGTCGCGGCGTCGACACCGACTTCATGCGTCACCGAGCCGTTCCTGATGTCGAACGAGTAGCGGAGGCCGCTGCCGCCGGGCTCAAGCTCCAACTCCTCGTCCGTGACCTTCCCCGGATGCGCCTTGAGGGCGATGGCCCGCGCCTCGGGCAAGCCGATCTTGGCCTCGCGGGAGAGTTCCTGGCCGGTGAAGGCCAGCGCAGGCTGTGCCACCAGAAGTGAGGCCACGACCGCAGCAGCGTGCCACCTCGGACGATTGGTCGTCATCGCTTCTCTCCACGTCGGTTCGATCACGGGGCAATCACGCGGCGCACCCGCGCAGGGCCGCCGTCCGGGAGAGCGATAGCCTGCTAAAATGAGGACAGAATGAGCGGCGCGTCAGGCCGGCAGCACGATCCGGGCGAGGACGCCTCGGCGGCCGTCCCGCCGGTTCTCGACGGTGAGCCCGAGGCCATGGCGCTCGGCGATGTGCCGGGCGATGGCGAGCCCGAGGCCGGTACCCTCGATGTCCGGGGGCGCGGCGCGGTAGAAGCGGTCGAACAGGCGCGCCTCGCTGCCCGGAGGAAGGCCGCAGCCGGTGTCGTGCACGGCGAGGACCGGCATCCCCGCCTCCCGTCCCAGGCTTACCTCGACCTCGCCGCCCGCCGGGGTGTAGCGCAGGGCGTTGTCGAGCAGGGTCGCGATGAGCGTCCGGATCTCGTCTGCAGGGGCGTGCAGCGTCGCCGAAGCGGTGATCGCCACGCCGAGATCGATCTCCTTCGCCTGCGCCAGGACCGCATGGTCGCCTACGCAATCGATCAGCACCGCGGCCAGGTCGAGGCGTTCCGCAGCGCCCTCCTGCCCGTCGAGCCGGGCGAGGCGCAGCAACTGGTCGACGAGCCGGCTCGCCCGGCGCAAGCCTTCGGCCAGCGCGTCGCGGCTCCCGGACATGTCGGATGCGGGGAGAACGTCGAGCTGGGCCTGCATCGCGGCGAGCGGCGTTCGCAGTTCGTGCGCGGCATCGGCGACGAAGCGCCTCTGCGCGTCGAGCGCCGCCTGCAGGCGTCCGATCAGCCCGTTCATCGCGCCGACCAGGGGGGCGACCTCGACCGGCACGTCCTGCGTCGGCAACGGGGTCGTCGCGGACACGCTGCGCCCGGCGAGGTCTCCCACGAGCACGTCGAGCCGGCCGAGCACCCTGTTCATCGCCCAGCCGACCACGAGCCAGGACAGGGGCACGAGCAGAAGCAACGGTGTCACTGCGCCCAGCGCGGCGTTGCGCGCGAATTCCGAGCGGACCACGTCGCGCTGGGCGACGCGCACCGTGACGGGGCCCGCGGCCCTGGTGTAGGTCCGCCAGGTCTCGCCGCCCATGACCGCCTCGGCGTAGCCGAGCCTTTCGGGCCGGCGCATGTCCACGCCGGGATCGTTGCGCAGGATCCGGCCGTCCTGCCAGATCGTCACCGCGATCTGGTCCTCGGGATCCTCGTCGGCGGCGGGCGGGGCTTGCGCGGCGCTCCGCCCATCGACGAGGCCAGGCCCGGCATTCAGGGCGACCTGCCGCAACTGCCCGTCGAGGAAGTCGGCCGCCTCGCCCCGCGCGAGAAGGTAGGCCGCGAGCATGGCGGCGATGCCGATGCCGGCGAGGAGCGCGGTCATCCAGCCCAGCGCGGTCCGGCGCAGCGAGGCCCCGCTCACGGCTTCGCCACCATCCAGCCGGCGCCGCGCAGGTTGAGGATCACGCCCTTGCCGACCTTGCGGCGTATCGACAGGATCAGCGCGTCGACGGCATTGCTCTCGACTTCCTCGCCCCAGCCATAGATGCGTTCCTCGATCTCGGCCCGCGACAGGATGCGGCCGGGCCGCTCCATGAGGGCATGCATCAAGGCGTATTCGCGTGCGCTGAGCACCGCCGTCGCGCCAGCATGGGTGAGGGCGTGGCTCTCCATGTCGAGCTCGGTGTCGGCGGTGATAAGTCGAGCGCTGGCCCTGCCCGCACGCCGCCGCAGCACGGCGCGCATCCGGGCAAGGAGCTCGCGCGTCTCGAACGGCTTGACGAGGTAGTCGTCCGCTCCGAGGTCGAGACCCGCGACGCGGCTGTCGAGGCCGTCGCGGGCGGTGAGGATCAGGACCGCAACGTCGTTCCCGACCATTCGGGCGGACCGCAGCAGGTTAAGTCCGTCGGCGTCGGGCAAGCCGAGGTCGAGCAGGACAAGGGCATGGCCACCGGCCCGCAAGGCGGCCTCGGCGCCTTCCCCGTCCCGCACCCAATCCACGGCATAGCCTTCCGTCGACAGGCTGCGGCGTAGCCCGTCGCCGATCATTGGGTCGTCCTCGATGAGGAGAAGGCGCATCGGATGAGTTCCCGCCCGCCCTGCGCAGGCCACAATGGTTCGACGTTCGACGCTGCCGGCCCGCCGTCGGCACGGGGCCAGCATGCCCGCCGCGGTGACGACCATCCAGGTCGCGGTGTTTCACGGTTCCCCGCTTTCGCACGTAAACCGGACCGGGCGGAATTCTCGAACGCCGCTCTCAGTCTTCGCTCGTGGTTCGACGGGCCGCTCACCGTCGCCGGCCCGGGATGATAGGATGACGGGGGACGCGGTTCCCCCTGCAGCGATACGACGGCTGTCCGTGAAAGAGCTTACGTCATCCTGGCCATTCTGGGCCGTGCTCTCGGCAGGGTTCGCCGCCCTCACCGCGATCTTCGCCAAGGTCGGGGTCCAGAACGTCGGCTCGGACTACGCCACCTTCGTGCGCACCCTCGTCATCCTCGCCGTGATCGCCAGCATCCTGGCTGTCACGGGCGGCTGGCAAACGCCCGGCTCGGTGTCGAGGCGGACCTACCTGTTCCTTCTCCTGTCCGGCGCGGCGACGGGCGCGTCCTGGCTTTGCTACTTTCGCGCCCTGAAGCTCGGGGATGCGGCCCGTGTCGCACCGATAGACAAACTCAGCGTCGTGCTGGTGGCCGTGTTCGGCGTGCTGTTCCTCGGCGAACGACTTTCGGCGCCGAACTGGGTCGGCGTGGTCCTCATCGCGGCGGGTGCCGTCCTGGTCGCCTTCAAGGGGTGAGAGGGGGCCGCGCGGTCCTCGACCGCCCCTTTCGAAGACCGAAGTTCAGCACCCTCATCCGACGTTGCCGAGCGGAGACAGAACGGCACAATCCTCGGGGAACCCCCGCGGGGTACCCACGGCGCGATGGCGACACGGGACGGCACCCGGCATAGTCCACCCCATCGACATAGGACGGACCGGACGCGTGAACCGAGACTTGGTCGCCAATCTCATCCGGCACTGGCGGGAGGACCCAGGGGCGTCCTACAGGACATGGTTCCTCTGGGAGGAGCGCATCAAGAACTTCCGCTCGATCCGGCGCGGCCTGCAGGCCGTGGTCGACGAGATCAGGGCCGACACCTTCGGCAATGCCTACCGGGGCTCTTCCCTTGAGACGGTCGTCCACTCGGTCGCCGAGCAGCGGCAGGTGTTCAAGGGGGCGGACCACGCGTTTCTGTGGAAGCCGAAGTTGCGCATCCCCGACATCTACGAGGACCGGGCAAACCAGGTCGCGTTCGGGCGCTTCCTCGATGCCTGCCTGTGCTGCAACGCCGAGGCCCAGGTGCTCGCCGCAGTCCACGCGCTCGACCAAGCACGGATCAAGGGCCTGGGACCGGCCGCGGCGAACCTCCTCTACTTCCTGCACCCGACCTGGGTGCCGCCGTTCAACACCGCCATCGTCAAGGGGTACAACGCGCTCACCGGCGCGAAGGTGAAGCTCGGGCGCTGGGACGAGTACCTGGCGATGCGGCGGGGCATCGTGGAACTCAACGAAACACACCGGGCGCTGCTGTCCAACGATTTCGGGGCCGCCGCGGGATTCCTGTTCGACGTCGGATCGGGACGTTATCCGTTGCCCGACCTGGATGCGGACGGAGCCTTGGCGCGCTGGCGGGAGGATCTCGACCGCGTCCGCGCGGAAGCCGCGGCGACGGCGTCGCGGTCGGTCCAGGCCGGGCGCGAGGCCGACCATACGCACACCGAGGTCCAGGGCTGGCTGCGCAACCTCGGGCTCGCCCTCGGCTACGACGTTTGGATCGCCTCGAACGACGGCAACCGGCCCTACGGGTCCGGGCGGCTCTCCGACGGCTGCCTGGACCGCCTACCGGCGAGCCTCGCCGCGAAGGGGTCGACGGAGACGGTGCGCCTGATCGACGTGCTCTGGATCGGCAAGGGGACCGCGGACGTGGCGGCCGCGTTCGAGGTGGAGCACACGACCAGCATCTACTCGGGCATCGTGCGCATGCTCGACCTCGCACTCGGCGTCGAGGGCGCCACGGCCCGCAACTTCTTCCTGGTCGCACCGGACGACCGGGAGGGCGATGTCCGCGCCCAGTTCGCGCGGCCGGCGTTCTCCCGCGTCGCGGAACTGGACCTGCGCTATCTGCCCTACAGCGAGCTCCGCGGCCATCGCGAGGCCATCGCCCGCTTCGGCAGCGGCCTGAAGGGCGTGCTCGCCATCGCCAAGCCGATCTCGCGAGGGGCGTGAGGCCCGAGCTCGGCCCACGGCACTCCCGCCGTCGGCCGTCACCGGCGACGTCGCCGGATCGGCCGCGGCCACGGGCGTACCTCTCGTAGCGCAGACGCCGGCTCGACGCAGGTCGTACCCCGGCTCGGTCGTCCGCCCGGTCCCTCACGACATGAAGGAGGGAAGCGGCGCGCGCCGACGAGGCCCGTCCCGGAACGCATCGGGTCGGGCGGGGACGCACGGCGCCCCGCCGACACGCCGGGCCGCGCGGCCGGCGGCGGTGTTGCCCCGCGATCACATCGGCCGCGGAACGCGCTCACGGCGCGACGGCCGGCTTGATCCTCCCACGTGGGAAGGCGGCAACCTCGCGGCAACCTGACATGTCGCCCGGCCCCACGCCGTGGCCCATCTGGGGAACCGCAAGTGGCATCGATCCCGCAAAACAATTCCACTCCGACGCGTCGGAGGTTCGTCTCCGGCCTGGGCGCCTGCGCCGCCGTGGGCCTCGCGGCGCACGACCGCTCAGCCTTCGCCCTGACGAGTCCAGGCGAAGCTACCGTTCCGCGGGCCGCCACGTACGACCTCACCCTGACCCGCCGAACGGTTGACAAGACCGGCACCCCGACCTGGGCCAACACCATCAACGGCGGCGTGCCCGGGCCGGTGCTGCGCTGGCGCGAGGGCGACGTCGTCACCATCAACGTCCGCAACGAACTGCCCGAGATGACGGGCATGCACTGGCACGGCATCATCCTGCCCAACGACATGGACGGAGTGCCCGGCCTGGAATTCCCGGGCATCCAGCCGGGCGAGACCTTCACCTACCGCTTCCCGGTGCTGCAGAGCGGCACTTACTGGTACCACAGCCATATGGGCTACCAGGAGCAGAAGGGGGTCTACGGCGCGCTGATCATCGAGCCGCGCGGCCGTGACTTGGTCCAGGCGGACAGAGACTACGTCGTGCTCCTCAGCGACTGGACCGACGAGGATCCCGAGCGCATCCAGAACAAGCTCAAGTACCAGGCCGACTACTACAACTTCGGCAAGCGCACGGTCCGAACGTTCTTCGCCGACGCCGAGCGAAGCGGGCTGGCCGACACGATCAAGGAGCGCTGGCACGAGTCCGAGTCGCGCATGGACCCCTCCGGCCTGGAGGCGCCGTCCGGCGAGACCTACACCTACCTGATGAACGGGCAGCCCCCCGGGGCCAACTGGACGGCGCTGTTCCGGCCCGGGGAGCGGGTCCGGCTGCGCATCATCAACGCCTCCGCGGCGACGTACTACGACGTGCGCATCCCCGGCCTGACTATGAGCGTGGTCAATGTCCACGGCAACGACGTCGTCCCGGTGCAGGTCGACCAGTTCCGCATCGGCGTGGCCGAGACCTACGACGTGATCGTGCGCCCGCGCGAGGCGCGGGCCTACACGATCTTCGCGCAGGACCTCGGCCGCTCCGGATACGCCCGCGGCACGCTCGCGCCCCGGCCGGGAATGGAGGCCGAGATCCCGCCCTTCGACCCGCGGCCCCTGCGGACGATGACCGACATGGGCATGCAGGGCATGATGGGCCGCGACCAGATCGGCGCGTCGCACCCCGACGGCTCGCGCATCGGCGGCATCCTCGGCGAGCACGCCCACGAGATCGTCCCCGACAAGCGTCGCCTCGCCGGCCACCAACCCATGGCGAAGTTGCCGCCGGGCGTCGAACTCGACGAGACCGGCGTCGAGGTCCAGATGAAGCCGAAGATGCTGACGGACCGGACCCGCATCCCGGGCGACGGCCTGAACCAGCTGGACCGCCGCGTGCTGACCTACGCGGACCTGCGTTCGATCAACCCCGCGGTCGACGACCGCCCGCCGACCCAGGAGATCGTGCTCAGGCTCAGCGGCAACATGCAGCGGATGATCTGGGGCTTCGACGGCAAGAAGTTCACCGAGGTCGGCCCCATCGACGTGACGGTCGGCGAGCGGTTCCGGCTCGTGATGGTCAACGAGACGATGATGAGCCACCCGATCCACCTGCACGGCATGTGGATGGAGCTGGAGAACGGCCACGGCCGGCACCGGCCCTATCTCCACACCGTCAGCGTCGCGCCGGCCGAGAAGCTGTCGATGCTGGTCACGCCCGTGGCGACCGGGCAGTGGCCACTGCACTGCCACATCCTGTACCATTTCGAGGCCGGCATGTTCCGCACCCTCCGCGTCCTGCCGAAGGGGGCCTGATGCGCGCGCCGGCAATCTTCGCCCTCGCGGCTTCGCTCCTCGCCCTCGCTTCCTCGGCCGCATTCGCCCAGAGCGTCACGGGGCTTCTCAACGGCGGTACCCGCCTCGGGCCGGACACGCTCCAGGGTGCGGCGCCCTACGGCAATCCGATCCGCGACGACCGGGTCTACGCCCACGCCTTCTTCGACCAGTTCGAAGGCCGCCTCGGGAGCGAGAGCTACTTCCGCTACGACGGTCAGGCCTGGATCGGCGACGACTACAACAAGCTTTGGCTGAAGTCGGAGGGCCGCTACAACGCCGACAATCGGGGCCGCTTCTCGGACGGCGACCACGAGGCGCTCTACGCCCGGCCGATCTCGACCTACTTCGACATGCAGGTCGGCGTGCGCTCGGACATCGACAGCCTGCGCAACCGGACCTGGGCTGCCTTCGGCATCCAGGGCCTCGCCATCGGGTTCTGGAACCTCGAACTGACCGGCTACGCCAGCGACAACGGACGCTTCGCCTTCCGGGGCAACGCCTCCTACGACCTCTACCTGACGCAGCGCCTCATCCTGCAGCCGCAGATCGAGATGAACGCCTATTCGAAGGCCGACCGCGGCCGGGAACTCGGTTCGGGCGTCTCGGACATCGATATGGGCCTGCGCCTGCGCTACGAATTCACCCGCGAAATCGCGCCGTACGTGGGCCTCTCCTACCAGCAATTCCTCGGCGGAACGGCGGACTACCGGCGCCGGTCCGGCGAGGGGAACGGGGACCTGCGGGCGCTGGCCGGCCTGCGCCTCTGGTACTGAGCCGCGTCCCGACGGCCCGACGCACCCCACGGTGTCGCGAAGCCGGGGCGCCGGGTGGCCGCCCGATGCCGCGAAGGCGTCCGAGGCCGCGGCATATCGTTCGAACACCACGGCCAACGTGTCAGGCGACCCCATCGGACCTGTCCGGCGCGCCCGACGCGATGCCGTCCTCCACAGAACCAAGGACATCGACCGTGCCGCTCGCCTCCCGCCCGATCATCTCTGCGCTGTGGCTCCTGGCAGGCCTTTGCTCCGCGCAAGCGCAGGCCGTCACGGAGCCGGGGATGAAGGGCTTCGGGATCAGGGCGGTGGAAGGGAGGACGCTTCCCGAGATGCTCGGCCGCTGCGCCGCCGCCGACAGAGGCGAGGCCGCCCTCGCTCCGGGCGAGACCCCGGACTTGTTGGCCGCGCGGTGCGACCAACTCCGGCGTTCGCTCCGGACCCAGCCGGGCAACACCGCCCAAAGGCGCTGACCCGCGGGCCGCCGACGCGAACGTCCGCCAGGTACGTGCGGCTGGCGCGCCGGAGCCCCGGATCGCCATCCGATCCGGACCGAGCCCGTCATTTCGTCGGGCCGGCCGCGGCGCCCGTCGACGGGGCTGGAGCGGACCCGCCCCCCGTCCGCGCGGGGTCGTGGGCGAGGGCGTCGAGCAGCGGGCATTCCGGCCGTTCGTCGCCGGGGCAGGTCCCGGCGAGATCCCGCAACGAGGCCGCGGCGTCCGCGAGCGCGGCGGCGCGTCGTTCCATGTCGGTCGCGCGCCGGAGGGCCAGGTCCTTCACCCCGGCGCTGGCACGCGCCTCGTCGCGCCACAGGCGCAGCAGCATAGCGGTGTCGGCGACGGAGAAGCCGAGCAGGCGGGCCCGGTGCACGAACCGCAGCGTGCGCACCTCGTCCTCGGCGTAGACCCGATGGCCCGACACCGACCGGGTCGGCGCCGGGATCAGGCCCGCGCGCTCGTAATAGCGGATCATCTTGGGCGAGATCCCGCAGGCGCGTGCCGCCTCCCCGATCCTCATCGCCCGCCCTCCCGGTTCGTCGAGGCCCTTATGCGCGCCCGGACGGGCCCGAACGCCACGACCGACCCGGCCCCGCGAACGCCCGGCTCGGGTGAACCCGGGAAGAACCCGAGGCGCGGTCGCATCGCGGGCGGCCGACCGGGTCCGCGCGGCCGCAGGTCCCGCGTCGCCGCCGGGGCAGTGATGGACGGCGGTGGAACCCCGAGCGCCGCGCGCCCGTCCGCCTTCACGCCCGGGTGCGGCCGCACCGGAAACGCGTCCGGCGCGCAAGCCGGGTAGGGGGAAGGGGCGTGTCCGCAATCGGGGAAACGCAGGGCGAGAGCGCGCATCGGCTAGGCCGCCTCCCGCGTCGACACCGACCTCGCGATGCCCGGCCGAACGCCGGCCGGGAACTCGACGGCCCGCGTGACCTCGGCGAAGCGCGCGGCGGCGTCCGACCAATCCTGGGCGAAATCGAAAAGCTCCCTAAGGGCGGGCGCGATCTCCTTGTAGGCCGCAAGCGCCGCCACGAGGGCCCCGAGGGAAAGGCGACCTTGCACGACGAGGTACCCGCCGATCAGGAAGAAGAAGAACGGCGTGAGGTTGGACGTGTAGTTGTACAGGCTCTTGATGCCGCCCTTCATGTCGTTGATGGCGACCCGCACCCGCTCAAGCTCCTCGACGTGGGCCATCCGCCGCCGCAACGACGAGGCGTGCGGATCGCGGCCCGCCGCGGACGTGGTCGGGCCCGGCGGCCCGTCCGCATCGGGCGTCGTGACGAAGGCCCCCAGGGTGCGTGTGGCGAGGACGCGCTGCCGTACCTTCGCGTTCAGGCGTCGCTGAAGGCGCGGCAGGACCGTGAGCTGCACCGGCAGCATGATCAGCGCGGCGAAGCCCAGGGCGACGTCCTGGAGCAGGAGGAAGGCGACGCTCGTGACCAGCACGCCCCCCTGCACGATGGGGACCGCGACGAGGCTGCCGCCGAAGTATCCGATGGGCTCGACCTCCTGGACCGCCACGGCGGCGAGCGTCGTTCGGCGGTCGGCCGAGCGCTCCGTGCGCACGCGCCGCAGGACGGCGAGGCGTAGGCGCCGCACGACGCGCTCGTTGACGCGTCCGCGGACCCGGGTCGCCGTGTACTTCGTGAGCCCGTTCAGGGTGAGGACGGCGAGGTAGCCGGCGCACAGGGCGAACAGGAGTTCCGTGCGGCCCAGCGGAAGGCCGAGGAAGGTCATGCCGGGATGGCCGTCGCCTCGCGCGTCGGCGAGCGCATGGTTGACGATGTGCTTGGGTATCTCAAGGGTCAGCCAGGCCGCCGGCAGCGTCGCCAGCGACAGGAAGACCAAGCGGACCTGGATGCCCAGCGTGGCGTCCAGGACGTATGCCTCCAGGCGCCGGCCCGGTCGGAGCCCGACGCCGCGATGCCGACGGCCGCGGGACGGGGCGATCCGCCGGCCATCGGTGGATCCCCCAGCACCGCCACCGGGACCGTCCGACGAACGCCGATGGCGGCGCAACGCGGCGCGGCCGAGGAGCCATGCGGTCCACGCTGGCGCCACGACGAAGATGAGGACGGCGTCGGCGACGATCCACCAGTGGCCGTGCGGGTAGTCGAGGCCCGTGAGCCTGTGGGCGAGGGCGTGGATGGCTTCGATTGCCGTCACTGGGCAGCTCGGTTCGAATTTCCGGGAAGTGAGGGCGCGGTTCGTGGTCCGGCGTTCGCGATGGTCTCAGTCGGCACCCGGCGGCCCTGCCTTTCGTGCGTCGCCCTCCGAGGAGATGCCGTCCTTGACGGGCGCGCGGTCGCTCACGTCCCGTGCAGCGGGGCGCGCCCATCGACCTACGGTCCCCGTGTTCGGTTCGAACCGGACGGTCCGGAATGTCCCGAAGGCGAACTGGCGTCTCGTGCGGATCGAACAGGGCGTGAGGCCCGCCCGCTCGACGGCCTTGAGGGAGGCGGCGTTGTCGGCGTCGACGAAGGCCACCAAGCGTCGTTTGCCCTGCGACCGGGCGCGTTCGGCGATCAGGTGCACGGCGGCCGCCATGACGCCCAGGCCGCGGAAGCCCAGCGGCGTGAAGGCGTTCTCCAGCATGGCCTCGTCGGCCGCCAGGACCGGCAGGGCGCCGGAACGCCGGACCGCGTCGCCGTAACCCGGCCCGGTAAGCCACTGGATGTGACAAGCTCGGTCAGATCCGGCGTCGGCGAGCACGTAGCAGCGGCTCGGCAGGACGCCATGCGCGGCGGCGCGCAATCGCCACATGACGTCGTCGCGCTCGCGCTCGGCCGCCTCGTCGCCCCCGACGGGGAAGAGGGCCGGCAGGTCGTCCAGTCGGAAATCGCGCAGCCGGACCGGGATCCTGGCAGCCGGCGATTCGACGGGGACCGTCAGATACCGCTCGAAACCTATGGACACGCGCTCGGAGTAGAGACCGAGGGCCATGCGGCGGGCCAACCTGGCGCGCAGCATGGCCCATCCATCGCCGAGGGAGCCGTCGCCGCGCGCTTGCGGATAGGGCTTGAACGTCATGCCGGGCCTGCCTCGCCTGTCCGGAGACGCGCGAAGGCGACCGTGCACCGAAGGGCACGGGTCCCCGGCTGTCTCCGGCGCACCTGGTTCGACGGCGGGGACACCGCCCTTGAGGGCCGCATCAGCCGCCCCCCATGATCCGGGCGGTCCGGATCTCGACGGCGCGGACCCGCGCGACGTGGGCGGTCCAGAACCGGTTCGCCAGGAGCGAGACGGCCGTCGGCGCCGCGCGGGGTCTCGTTGCGGATGTCCGCGGGATGCCGGGACCGGCAGTCGCCGCGACCGTCGCGAGCGACGACCCCACGGCGGCCAGGCGGTCGCGGACGCGCCGGCAATAGTCGATGGAGCGCGGCGTCATGCGCTCCTCGCCGTGGCCGGCGCGATACTTGGCCAGGGCACGGCATACGTCGCCGCCCGCAAGGCTCCAGGCCCGTGCGAGGTAGGCGACGCCGAAGCGGGCGTTCGTGGCCGGGTCGAGGAGTTCCGCGGCCGGCCCGCGATGGCCCAGCATCGCCGCCGTCGCCGGCCGGACCTGCATCAGCCCGAGTTCGCCGACCGTTCCGACGGCCCCGGCGTCGTAGCCGCTCTCGACGAACGCGACCGCCTCGGCGAGCGCGGGCGGGATCCCGCGCGCCGAAGCCTCCCGCGCCAGGAGTTCGCCATAGGCGGCTCGACCGCCGGCCGTGACGTTCCCGACGTCGACGCCCGTGGCGGTCGCTCCCGCGTTGCCCCCCGGCCCCTCCGCCGCCTTCGCCGCGCCGGCGGCCGCGGCGAGGCTGAGGAGGACGCCGAGGGCGCGAGGCGCCGCGGCCGGGATTGGGCGCCGCCGGCCGGTCCCCATCACTTGGCCTTCTGGATGCGGGTGACGGCGATGGACCCGTTCACCCGGTCGGCGGAGAACCGCACCCGCTCGCCGGGCTTCAAGCCCTTGAGCATGGCCGGGTCCTGGACCTTGTAGGCCATGGTCATCGCGTCCATCCCGATGTTCGGGATGGTCTCATGGTCGAGGGTCACCTTGCCCGCGGCGTCGTCGACCTTCTTCACGGTCCCGGCGACGAGGGGTGCATTGGACGGCGTCGCCGGCGGCGCCGGCTGCGAGGCCGCCTTTTCAGCGGGAGGCGGTTCGGGCCGGGCCTGGGCCGGGGCCGCCTTCGCTTGACGGTCGAGCGGTCCCTCGCCCGAGGGCGTCTGGTTCGGCTGCGGCCGGTACCCGGCCTCGCGGCTGCGGACCAGCCACCGCTTCAGGTCGTCGATTTTCCCTTGCTGCTCGTCCTGGATCTTCTGCGCGGTCTCGCGCAGCTGCCGGTCCCCGCCGTAATCCAGCTGCGTCTTGGCCAGGAACAGCGTCTCCTCGTAGCTGGCGATGAGCAACTCGGCGAAGTCCCGGTCTGGGTCGCCGGTCAGCTTCGTGTCCCGGAAACGGTTCGCCATCGTCTCGCGCGCCCTCTCCAGGGCGGCCGGCGCACCCTTCGCGGGCTGTGCGCCGGCGCGCTCCGAAACCGAGCAGAAAAGGACCGCGGCGAGCGCGGCGGACAGGATCAGGCGTCGCATGGTCGCTCCATCTCAAAAGCTCGGCGCCCTCGCGCGCGCGACCGGGCGGAAGCCGCGCGAGGACTCGCCCACAGGGCGCTACTTCGCCTTCTGGATCTTCGTGACGGTGTAGGCCCCGCCCGCCTCGGCGACGTCGAAGTCGACCTTGTCGCCGGCCTTGAGATCCTTCAGCATCGCGGGATCCTTGACCGGGTACGCCATCGTCATCGCGTCCATGTCGAGCTTCGGGATCGCGGCGTGGTCGAGCGTGACCTTGCCGGCGGCCGGGTCGACCTTCGTCACAGTCCCCTTCACGGACTGCGCCCACGCCGGTGCCGCGACCGCCAGGAAGGCCGCCGAAAGGAAGGCGAGCGTGATCTTGCGTCTCATGGCTTCTCTACTCCTTGGGTCCATCGAACCGCCGCGCCGGCGCCGTTGAGGGGATCGGCGACCGGCGCGGCGGACTTCGGAAGGGATCGCTCCCGCTCCGAACGGGTCTGCCCGCCGCGCGCGCAACGCCCCCGGCAGGCCGTCGGGCGGCGCGCGGCCGCCGGCTCAGTGCTCGTGGCCGCCCGCGTTCGACGCGGTGCGGCGCGTGCGCGGATCGACGACCCGCAGGTCGGTCTGGCGGGCGCGCCGGCCCTTGGGCGTGTCCGGGGCGCGGGCCGGCTCGGGCATCGGCTCCCCGGTCCACTCGTAGGCCAGGGTGCCTTCCGGGTGCCGGTACCAACCCGGGTCGCGGTAATCGCCGGCCGCCAGGCCCGGGCGGACCTTCAGGACCGTGAACATCCCGCCCATCTCCACGGACCCGAACGGGCCGGCGCCGGTCATCATCGGCAGCGTGTTCTCGGGGAGCGGCATCTCCATCTCGGACATCATGCCGCCGCCGGTCGAGCCCATCGGCATGTAGCCCGGCGCGACCTTCTGGATCTGCTTGGCGGTGCTCTTCAGGTTGACGCCGATATAGGTCCGGACCGAGTGACCCATCGCGTTCATGGTGTGGTGCGACTTGTGGCAGTGGATCGCCCAGTCGCCGGGATTGTCGGCGTTGAACTCGATGGCCCGCATTTGCCCGACCGCAACGTCGGTCGAGACCTCCGACCATTGGCGGCTCTCGTCGATCCAGCCGCCATCCGTGCCCGTGACCTTGAAGTCGACGCCGTGGACGTGGATCGGGTGGTTGGTCATGGTCAGGTTGCCGAAGCGCATCCGGACCTTGTCGCCTTGACGCGCGACCATGGGGTCGATGCCCGGCCACACGCGGCTGTTGAAGCACCACATGTTCATGTCGAGCATCGTGTTGACCTTGGGCACGTAGGACCCGGCCTCGATGTCGTAGGCGTTCAGCAGCCAGACGAAGTCGCGGTCGACCCGACGTTCGGCCGGATCGCGCGGATGCACGACGAAGAAGCCCATCATGCCCATCGCCATCTGGACCATCTCGTCCGAGTGCGGGTGGTACATGAAGGTGCCGGAGCGCCTCAGGATGAACTCGTAGACGAAGGTCTTGCCCGGCGGGATGCCGGGCTGGGTCAGGCCGGCGACCCCGTCCATGCCGTTGGGCAGCGTCTGGCCGTGCCAGTGCACTGCGGTCGCCTCCGGCAGACGGTTGGTGACGAAAATGCGCACCTTATCGCCCTCGACGGCCTCGATGGTCGGTCCCGGAGATTGGCCGTTGTATCCCCAGAGCCGCGCGTTCATGCCGGGCGCCATCTCGCGCACGACCGGCTCGGCGATCAGGTGGAACTCCTTCCAGTCGCCGCGCATCCGCCAGGGCAGCGTCCAGCCGTTGAGCGTCACCACCGGCTGGTAGTCCGGCCCGCTGGTCGGATAGAGCGGCGGCTGCATCGTCGCCTTGTCCATGATCGGGGCCTCCGGCAGGCCCGCGGCCTGGACCCGCCCGCTGATCATGGACGTGCCGGCGAGCACGAGGCCGCCCGCTCCCAGGATCCCTCTGCGCGAGATGTCGGTCATGATGCTTCTCCGAATGCCATGGGCGGACCGGGGTCCCGACCTCAACCGCCGGGCGTCGCGACGGCGAGGCTCGTGCCCGGGCTGCCTCCGGCGGCTTCGCCGCCGTAGTTGTCCGCCGAGAACCCGCCGCCGACGGTGGCCGCCTTGAGGTCGGTCGCCGCGATCCAGAAGTCGCGTTGCGCCTCGATCGCCTGGATGTTGCTCAGGATCCTGGCCCGGGCGTCGACGATCAGCGTGGTCACGTCGAGGAGCATGCCGCTGTATTGCAGCAGCGCCTGGTCCTGGATTGTCCTGCGCAGGGGCAGGACGCTGGTCTGGTAGTGCCGGGTGATGTCGTACTGCCCGCGATAGCGCTGGTACGCCTCGCGGACCTCCGAGCGGGCGTTGACCGCGCGCTCCGCCAAGCGGTTCGCGGTGGCGAGGTAAGACTCCTTCGCGCCGAGGACCGCCGTCGTCCCGAAATCGTAGATGGGGATGGTGAGATCGGCCGTGAACCCGTTCAGGCTGCTCTTGTCGACCTTCGGGGCGGAGCCGCTCTCGAACGTCCTCGACCGCGTGTACTGGTTGGCGAAACCCACGTCGAAGACGCTGACGAAGCCGCTGGCCTGGTTCAGCCCCAACTGCCCCACGAGCGACTGCAGCTCGAAGCGGGCCGCCTGCACGTCGGCCCGCTTGCTCACCGCCTCGGCCTCAATGGCGCGGCCGTCCACGAGACGCTTCGGCAGGGCCGGCAAACCGCTCGGCAGTCGGAAGTCGATCTCGCGCCCCCAGAGGCCGAGCAGGCGGGTCAGGCGCTCGCGCTCCGCCCGCTGTTGGACCCGCGCCTTCCCCAGCTGCGCGCCCAGCTCGCTGTAGAAGGCGTGCTCCCGCGCCTGCTCCAGCTTGTTCAGCGCGCCCGTCTCGCCCAGCTGCGTGGCGAGCGTCGAGGCGGATCCGGCAGCCGCCAAGGCCTGCTCCAGGAAGGCGGTCGCCTGGTTGGCCGCCACGGTCCGGTAGTATTGACGCCGCGCCTCGCCCCCGAGCCGCAGGACCTGCTCCGCCGCGTTGTACTGGTCGGCCCTGAACCGCTGCCGCGCGATCTCGGCGCGCACCGGCAGCGTCGCCAGTTCCAGGACGCTCGCGGCTACGGAGCGCTCGATGTCCGTGTTGAACCCCAGACCCCACTGCGTGATGGAGAAGCGCGGGGAGGGCGGCAGCGTGGCCTGCACGTACTGCGCCTCGGACACGCCGAGGTCGTTGAACGCGGCCTGTAGGCCCCTGTTCTTGAGCAGGGCGACCTGCACGGCGCCGTCCGCTGTCAGCGGACGACGCAGCAGCTCGTCCACCCGCGCTTCCGCGGTCGGCGCGATCCCCTGGTCGCCCCCCTTCACGATGTCCTTGCGCAGTTCGAGCGAGGCGTAGTCGCCCGCGACCGAGAGGCCCGCGTCCGGCGAGAAGCTCGCGCAGCCTCCCAGGAGCGCGGCCAGGACGGCCGAGCTCGCGGCCACGCGCGCGGAACGCCCCCGGACGGTCTCGTCCGGCGCGCGCGCGGTCTTGCCGCCTCGTCCCGGCGCGGTCGTGGTGCGTCCCATGTCGGGTAGTCCGGGATGGGAGCCGGTTCGGTTACAGCGACGGAGCATCATCGGCCTCCGGAATCGCGCTTGCCGCCCATTCCGGGCATCCCGTCCATGCCGGGCATGCCTTCCATCCCGTCGGACCCCGTCTTGGGTGCGACCTGCCGGTTGAGCTCCCGCCAGTCCTTGGGCTCGACGACGCGGAAATCCTGCACGCCCGCGGTCACCTTCGCGTAGCGGGGTGGCGGGACCGGCACGTGCGGTTCCGAGGGTAGGACGAGCCCGACCGGAACGGCGGCGGGCATGCAGCCGGCGAGCGGCAGGACCGCCGCGAGCGCGGCCGGTCTCGGCAACTTGAACATCGTGGATTTCCCGGACTGAGGCGGACGGCCGCGGGCGAGGCCCGGCGCGGCGCCGGTCGCGCGGCCGGGGCCCACGACGGCGTCGCGCCCGACCGAGGCGTCGGGTCGTCGAACGGAATGGTTGCTCGTCCCGCCGAAGCGGCCGTGGGCGCGTGCTAGAACCGCCCGTGCGTCAGGCGCCCAGCCTCGGCGGTCGCTCGATCCGGAGCGGATGCGCGTCGACGGCCCCGTCCTCCTGGACGATCAGGACCCGGTCGGAAGGGCGGTAGTCCGTAGGCGTACCCAACCAGACCGCCACCGGGAGCGCCGCTTGGCAGCCGAGGGTGCAACACGGCGACGGGCAGGCCGGGCGCTTCGAACGGTGCCGGTGTCCCGGGCAACCATCATCGCTGGCGGTCGCAGCCGGCACGTCCTGGGAACCCGCATGAATGCCGGCGTGCCCGGTATCATCCGAACCGTCGTACACCAGTCGCGTGTGTGCGTGGCGTGCCTGGGGCACCGCGCCCGAGATGTCGGCGAGCACGCGGTCGGTCATCGTGGCATGCCGGCCCATCGTGCACGGCGCGGCCGGCGCGATGGCCAGGGCCAAGGCGAGCACGGCAAGCAGCAATGTGCGCACGATGTTCAATGATCAGGGCCCCTGCCCAATCTTGGCGTACATTCGCACGGCCCGGCGGAAGCGGCAATCCAATGCGGCGGGCGCACGCCGCGGAACAACAGTCTGTTGGATTTGCGCCACAAGGCAGTTTCAAGAAGGCTACCGCGAACGCGCCGACATGCACGACACAGTTGTTTGAGCGCGAACCGGACCGGCGGCGCGCCGGTCAATGCGTGTGGTCGTGGTCATGCGGAGCGGCGGCATCCGGAGCCTGAGCCGTACCGGCCTTGCCCGCGGCGGCATCGGGCGTCGCTGGCCCCTGCGCGGGGGCCGCGGGGCCCTGATCCTGCGGTAGGCCGGGCTCATGGCCGTGGTCATGGTCGTGGTCGTGCCCATGGCCATGGTCGTGCGGAGCGGCGGCGTCCGGCGCCCGAGCCGTCCCGGCGTTGCCCGCGGCTGCTTCGGGCGTGGCCGGACCGTCCGTTTGCGTGTGGTCATGGTCGTGGGCATGAACGTGGGGCTGGCCGCCGCTTCCGGGGTGGACGTGGTCACCCGATTTCGGGAGCGCCATGACGCCCAGGCCGTAGCGGTAGACGTTCTCGCCGCCGAGCCAGCCCGTGACCGCGAGCGCCCCGGCCCCCCCGGCGAGGAGCGCCAGCAGCGCGATGCCCGCGCCGGCGCCCTTCCGCCGCTCCAGCCAGGCTACACCTCCGGCGACGAGAAAGACCAACGCAGTGGCGACGGCCCAGCGGAGGTGGACGGACATGTTCTCGTGCGAGGCCGCGTCGTGCGCGACCGTGTTGTACGCCGACCAGCCCGTCGCCAGGGTCGCGACCGTGACCGCGATGCCGATCGCGAGGTTCCAACGGGCGGCCGTCGTGAGCGCGGCCCCGGACGGCGCTTTCCTGAACAGGGTTCCTGCGGCGAACAGCGCGGTGGCCGTGATGAGGAGGGCAATCGTGAAATGGACCGCGACCGGATGCCAGTTCGGGATCACCTCGATCATGACCGTACTCCCAGGAAAACGTCGATGATGGGACGGTCGGCTTCCGCCCGGACCGGTTCGGATGGGCAAAGGGCGTCGAGCGGGGCGTCGTGCCGGGGCGAACCAGCCGTCGTCGCCGAGTCGGAGGAGAGGTACGTTCCCGGATACGGTCCCGGACGACCAATCCCCGCGGACGGGGTCACGCCCGCAGGGAGGTTCGGAAGCCCCGTGCCCGCCCCCTCCCGTCGTACCCAACTCGGGTCTAAGAACGGCGCCCAGGCTTGGCAATAATTAGCCGCACATGCCTGCGGGTAGTGGCATGCCCCGAGCGCTGTAACCTTTCGGGGCCCGTTTGCGGACTGACCTTCGAGCCGTGGCGGTTCCCCTTCGCGTTCGGGCGACGGGCCGCGTGACGCGGGCCGGCGGACGACGTGCGCGCCCCATGCGGCACGACGCGGCGGTCGCGAGGGGCATTGCGGGGTGGTGGATGACGCGACGGACTTCGAGCTTTGGCCCGGCATCCACGAACCGGCTCGGCTAGCCCTGGTGCCCCGGGCGGAGGAGGAACTGCGTGGGCTGCTCATCGCCAGCCTCGGGGGTAGCGCGGCCGACTACCGGCGCTTCCTCGGGCGTCTCGGCTCGCATCTGCGCGCTTACTACAAGGGCAAGCTGGTCCGCTCCGGACGGAGCGACACCGAGGCGGAGGATCTCGTCCAGGAGACGCTGATGGTGATCCATACGCGCCGGCACACCTATGACGTCACGCAACCGGTGACGCCGTGGATCCACGCCATCGCCCGGTACAAGCTCATCGACCATCTCCGGCGCACGCGCGCGTCCACGACGGACGTCCCGGTCGAGGATGCGGGCGTGCTGGTGGCCCATGACGATCACGTCGCGGCGGAGAGCTCGCTCGACGTCGAGCGCCTCCTCGCGCACCTGCCGGCCAAGATGAGGAGTGCGATCCGGTCGACGAAGGTCGAGGGACTGAGCACCGCGGAGGCGGCCGAACGCTCCGGCATGACCGAGACCGCGGTCAAGGTGAGCGTCCATCGCGGCCTGAAGGCGCTGGCGAACCTGGTGGGAGGCAAGACGCGATGAAGACCGACGAACTCATCGGCCTCCTGGGCAGCAGCTTCGAGCGCGAGCCTGTCCGGACCCCGTGGATGACCCGCCGGCTCGGGCTGGCGGTGGCCGTCGGCGCCGCGGCCGCGCTCTGCCTCGCGCTCGCGGTCCTGGGGGTTCGTCCCGGCCTGATGCAGGCCCGCCCGCTCGTGTTCCTCGCGTTCAAGTTCGCATTCGCGGCCGCGGTCGGCGGTCTCGCGCTCCGGTATCTCGTCAGGGCCGCGAGGCCCGGCGGCGAGAGCCGCGTCCATCTCGGGGTCGCCGCCCTGCCGTTCGTCGCGGTCGCGGCGCTCGCGGGGGCGAGCCTGTCGATGACCCCGCGCGAGCACTGGCATGGCCTGATCTCGGGCCACACCTGGCTCGAATGCCTCGTCTCGATCCCCCTAATCGCCGTCGTGCCGTTCGCCGTCGTCACGTGGGCGGTCCGGCGGTTCGGGGCGCCGACGGACCTTGTGCGGGCCGGGGCCCTGGTTGGCCTCGCCTCGGGCGCGGTCAGCGCGCTCGGCTATTCCCTGCACTGCATGGACGACACCGTGCCGTTCGTCGCGGTCTGGTACGGAGGGACCATCGCGCTGTGCACGCTGGCGGGGGCGCTCCTGGGACCGCGCCTGCTCCGATGGTAGCGAACAAGCCAAGGGCGTACCAAGGCGGTCGGCGAAGATGACTGTGTCTCGCGGCGCCGGCCGCAGCACGAAAAAGAATTCGCGCAATGTCGTAACAATGAGCGCGGGACGTACGGACTCAAGGAAAGGAGCCGCGAGCTTCCGAGTAATGATCGAGTTCCGCCATGAGAACCAAGATCCTTCCCGTCTTCGCCGGCATTGCAATGCTTGCCGCACTGCCAGGTTATGCGCTCGCGGGGTGGATGGATAACGTCCCGTCCCGCTTCATACCCCAGACGCATCGAACGCCGCCCCGTCCTGTCGGATCGGCGGAGGTCGGCTCGACGACCGGGTCGATCACCGAGATGCGCCGGCGCCCTTCCGTTGAGCGGCCGGCGCGTTCCACCCGGGACTTCTGACGCCGTCGGATCACTTGGCCTTCCGCCCGGACCGAAAAGCTGGCATCGTGAATCCGTGACGTTCTGGCTCGCCCTTCGGCGGCTGATCCCGCTTCTCGCGGTTCTCAGCCTCGCCCTGACGCCGGTGGCCGCCCCCGCGGCCGTCGCGGGCATGCGCGCGTCCGTGATGGCGCAGGTGGGCGTCGGGCACGAGGCGATGCCGGTCGCGGACCCCGCCGACATGGCGGATGTCGACATGGCCGAGATGCCATGCTGTCCGCCCGTGAAGACGGCGAAGCCCGACTGCGCCAAGGCGGGTTGCCCGCTGCTGGCGCTCTGCCTCGCCGGCATCGCTTCCCTCCCGCCGTCCGCGGTGTCAGTGCCGGCACCGGTCGCGACGCGGACGAGCCGGGCGTGGCCCGATGCCGCGTCCTTCGCCAGCATGCACGGGCCACCGTTACCCGAGCCCCCCCGAGCCTGAACCCGATGCCGCCGGCGTAAGCGCCGGCACGATGGCGCGCGACCGCGCGCCGGCGACCATCGCGTTCAGGAGACCGTACCCGTGACCAGGAATCCCTTCGTGCGCGCCCTTACGGCCGCGCTGCTCGGCGCCACCCTGTCGGCCCAGGCCCTGCCGGCGCTCGCCGGCATCAAGGACTATCAGTTCCAGCTCGTGCAGCAGGACGCCAAGGTCGGCGACGCCGTCCTCGCCGTCCGGCTCGTCGACAAGCGCAGCGGCAAGCCGGTGACCGACGCCGTGATCTTCGCCAAGCGCCTCGATATGGCTCCGGACGCCATGGAGGAGATGGCCACCAAGGTCGAGCAGGTGCCGTCGACCGAACCCGGCATCTACCGCTTCAAGGCCCATCTGGGGATGCAGGGCCGCTGGCGCCTGTCGCTGGCCGCCAAGGTCCAGGGCGAGACCGGCACGGTCGAGGGCGACCTGATCGTCCAGGCCGCGAAATGAGCCGGTCCGGATGGCTGGCCGGGGCCCTCGCCGCGCTCGCGGCCGCGGGCGTCGGGTATTGGGCGGAGCACGACGGCCCCGCCGTGTCCGAACTCGCCGGACGCGCGGTCTCGGCGCTGCCGACCGCGCTCGCGGACTGGGCTCGCGACGGGCTCGCGCATCTCCTGCCTCCCGCGGCGGGCCCCGCGAGGGCCGCCCCGTCCGGCCCGATCGTCTACTACCAAGACCCGGACGGAAAGCCGGTCTACTCGCTCGCGCCGATGGTCACGACGGACGGACGCGAGTTCCGGGCCGTCCGCGCCAGCGAGGACGTCCGCTTCGACGGCGAGGCCGTGGAGGCCATGCCCGCCGACATGGCCGCCCACGGCATGGCGGACGGCGGCCAGCCAGCCGGGTCGTCCAAGCCCGGCTCCGGTGACCGACGCGTCCTGTACTACCGCAATCCGATGGGCCTGCCCGACACCTCGCCGGTGCCGAAGAAGGACTCGATGGGGATGGACTACATCCCCGTCTACGCCGGCGAGGACGAGGGCGGCAACGTCGTGACCGTCTCCCCCGGCAAGGTCCAGCGCACCGGCGTCCGGACCGAGACCGTGGAGCGCCGGGTCGTCGCCCAGCCCGTGCGCGTGCCCGGCACCGTCGCCCTCGACGAGCGGCGCGTGACGGTCATCGCGACACGCTCGGACGCGTACGTCGACCACGTCGAGGACGTCACGACCGGCGACCGGGTCCGCAGGGGCCAGCCCCTGGTCCACATCTACTCGCCCGACATCAACGCCGCCGCCTCCCAGCTCATCGCCAATCCCGGCTTCGACGGCGCCCGGCGGCGCTTGCAGAACCTCAACGTCTCCGAGGCGGTGATCGACGAGATGGAGCGCACCCGGAAGGTGCCGATGGCCATCACCTGGTCGTCGGCCCGGGACGGCGTGGTCCTGCAGCGTACGGCCGTCGAGGGCATGAAGGCCGCGGCCGGCGACACCCTGTTCCGCATCGGCGACATCTCGGTGATGTGGGTGCTGGCCGACGTGCCCGAGCGCGACCTCGCCGGGGTGCGCGTCGGACAGTCGGTGACCCTTCGGGTCCGCTCGGCCCCGGGGCGCACGTTCTCGGGCAAGGTCGGCGTGATCTACCCGCAGGTGAACCCGGACACCCGCACCACACGTGTCCGCATCGAGCTGCCGAACCCGGACGGCGCGCTCCTGCCCGACATGTACGCCGAGGTCGAGATCGCCACGGGAACCGGAAAGCCCGTCGTGGCGGTCCCCGACGACGCGGTCATCGATACGGGCGCGCGACAGGTGGTGCTGCTCGACCGCGGCGAGGGCCGGTTCGAGCCGCGCGAGGTCAAGATCGGGGCACGCGGCCCGGGCTACACCGAGATCCGCGAGGGCGTCGCGGCCGGCGACCGGGTGGTCACGGCGGCGAACTTCCTGATCGACGCCGAGAGCAACCTCAAGGCCGCGCTGCAATCGATGGCGGCCCCGAAGTCGGACGACCGGCAGGCCGCGAACATGGAGGCCAAGCCATGATCGCGCGCCTCATCGGATAGTCGGCCCGCAACCTCGTCCTGGTGCTGGTCGGGACCGTGTTCGCCGTGGCGACGGGCGTCGTCGCCCTGCGCACCCTGCCGCTCGACGCCATCCCCGACCTCTCGGACGTGCAGGCCATCGTCTACACCGAGTATCCGGGTCAGGCGCCGCAGGTGGTGGAGGATCAGGTCACCTACCCGCTGACCACCGCCATGCTGACGGTGCCGAAGGCGAAGGTGGTGCGGGGCTTCTCGTTCTTCGGGGTCTCCTTCGTCTACGTCATCTTCGAGGACGGCACCGACCCGTATTGGGGCCGCTCGCGGGTGCTGGAATACCTCAACGGCGCGGCGAGCCGCCTGCCGGCCGGGGTCACACCGACGCTGGGCCCCGACGCGACGGGCGTCGGCTGGGTCTACCAGTACGTGGTGGTGGCCCGGGAGCGGACGCTCGCCGAGCTGCGGTCCCTGCAGGACTGGGTGGTCCGGTTCGGGGCCTCGCGCGCCGAGGGCGTGGCCGAGGTCGCCGGCGTCGGCGGGTTCGTGAAGCAGTACAACGTCGTCGTCGACCCGAACCGTCTGCGCGCCCAGGGCATCTCGCTCAACAAGCTCCGGGACGCGATCCGAACGAGCAACGCCGACGTCGGCGGGCGCACGGTCGAGCTCTCCGAGTTCGAGTTCATGGTGCGGGGGCGCGGCTATCTCAGGAGCGTCGCCGACATCGAGAACATCGTGCTGAAGACCTCGGGCGGCACCCCGCTGCGGGTCCGGGACGTCGCCCGGGTCGAGCTCGGGCCGGACGAGCGCCGCGGCATCACCGAGCTGAACGGCGAGGGTGAGGTCGCCGGCGGCATCGTGCTGCAGCGGTTCGGCGCGAACGCCCTCAGCGTCATCGAGAACGCGAAGGCGAAGCTCGCCGAGGTGGCCAAGAGCCTGCCCGCCGGCACCGAGATCCTGCCGGTCTACGACCGTTCGCAGCTCATCGACGCCGCCATCGAGACGCTGCGGCACACGTTGGTCGAGGAGAGCGTCGTCGTCTCCCTGGTCTGCATCGTGTTCCTGTTGCACGTCCGAAGCGCGCTGGTGGCCATCCTGATGCTGCCGGTGGGCATCCTGATGGCGTTCGCGGGCATGAAGGCTCTGGGGCTGGGCGCCAACATCATGTCGCTCGGCGGCATCGCGATCGCGGTCGGCGCCATGATCGACGCCGCCATCGTCATGATCGAGAACGCCCACAAGCACCTGGAGCGGGCGCCGGAGGGCAAGCCGCGCGTCGAGATCCTGGTCGAGGCCGCCGCCGAGGTCGGCCCGTCCCTGTTCTTCTCGCTGCTCATCATCACGGTGAGCTTCCTGCCGATCTTCACCCTGGAAGGCGAGGAAGGCAGGTTGTTCGGGCCGCTCGCCCTGACCAAGACCTTCGCCATGGCGGCGGCGGCGCTCCTGTCGGTGACCCTGGTCCCGGCCCTCATGACGCTGTTCGTGCGCGGGCGCATCGTCCCGGAGCACCGCAACCCGGTGAACCGGCTCCTGATCTGGCTCTACCGGCCCCTCATCGCCGGCGTGCTCCGGGCCCGGGTCCTGACCATCGTGCTGGCCCTCGGCGTGCTGGCGGCCACGGTGTGGCCGGCGCGTCAGCTCGGCTCGGAGTTCATGCCGGAGCTGAACGAGGGGACGTTGATGTACATGCCGACCACGTTGCCCGGCATCTCGGTGACGAAGGCCGCCGAACTGCTGGCGACCCAGGACCGGATCATCAAGAGCTTCCCGGAGGTGGCCTCGGTCTACGGCAAGGCCGGGCGCGCCAACACGGCGACGGATCCGGCGCCGATGGAGATGGCCGAGACCATCATCAGCCTCAAGCCGAAGGCGGAGTGGCGCCCGGGCGTGACGCTCGCGAGCCTCAAAGCCGAGATGGACCAAGCGCTGCAGTTCCCGGGCGTGTCGAATGCCTGGACGCAGCCGATCCGCGCCCGCATCGACATGCTCTCGACCGGCATCCGCACGCCGGTCGGCATCAAGGTCCTCGGGACCGACCTGAAGCAGATGGAGGGCGTCGCTCGGCAGGTTGAGGCGGTGGTTCGGAAGGTGCCAGGCACTTCGAGCGCCTACGCCGAGCGGGTCATCGGCGGCTACTTCCTCGACATCGCGCCGGACCGCGAGGCGCTCGGGCGCTACGGCCTGAGCGTCGGCGACGTGCAGGACGTCATCGCGACGGCGCTCGGCGGCCAGTCCGTCACGAACACCGTCGAGGGTCGCGAGCGCTACACGGTGAACGTTCGCTACCCGCGCGCCTTCCGCTCGGATCCGCGGGCCATCGCCGACGAGGTGCAGGTGCCGCTGCCGGCGGGGGGGACGGTGCCGCTTCGCGAGGTGGCCAAGGTCGAGCTCACGCGGGGGCCGACCTCGATCCGCACGGAGAACGGGCAGCTCGCGGTCTACATCTTCGTCGATCTCGCGGGCCGGGACCTCGGCAGCTACGTCGCCGACGCGCGGGCCGCGGTCGACAGCGAAGTCAGGCTACCGCCGGGCACGACCCTGCAGTGGAGCGGGCAGTACGAGTACCTTGAGCGGGCCGCGGCGCGCCTGAGGATCGTGGTGCCCCTGACGCTGCTGGTCGTGTTCCTGCTGCTCTACCTGAACTTCCAGCGCCTGACCGAGACGCTGATCGTCATGCTGTCGCTGCCCTTCGCGCTGGTCGGGGGCGTCTGGCTGATGTGGTGGATGGGCTTCAACATGTCGGTCGCGGTGGCGGTCGGGTTCATCGCGCTCGCCGGCGTGGCCGCCGAGACCGGCGTGATCATGCTGGTCTACCTCGACCATGCACTCGACGAGGTCAGGGCCGGATGCGGGCGAGAGGATCGCCCGCTCACGAGGGAAGATCTGCGGCGGGCCATCATGGTCGGCGCCGTCGAGCGGGTCCGCCCTAAGATGATGACGGTGGTCGCCATCATGGCGGGCCTCCTGCCCATCCTCTGGAGCACCGGCTCGGGCTCCGAGGTCATGCAGCGCATCGCGGTGCCGATGATCGGCGGGATGGTTTCGTCGACCGTGCTGACCCTCGTCGTGATTCCGGCCGTCTACGCGCTGGTGAAGGGGCACGGGCTACCGCAGGCCGCTGTGGAGACCGAGGATAGGGCACGGATGCCTCTGGCCGCCGAATGAGGAACCGACAGGAGCGGATGATGAGGTCATATAAGATGCCGTCCCGACGAGTGTTGCTCGCAGGCCTGGCCGCGGGGCTGGCTGTCGCGCGGCCCGTCTTGGCGGAGGGTTTGCCGCCGATCGCCGTCACCAAGGACCCGAACTGTGGCTGCTGTCAGAAGTGGGTGGCTCACCTGCGCGAGGCCGGCTTCACGGTGGCGGTGACCGAGGGGCCGGTGAATCCGGTCAAGGCGCGTCTCGGCGTGCCGCAGGACCTAGCCTCCTGCCATACCGCCGTCGTGGACGGTTACGTGGTCGAGGGACACGTGCCGGCCGACGCGATCAAGCGCCTGCTCTCGGAGAAGCCCAAGGGAACGGGCTTGGCAGTTCCGGGCATGCCAGTCGGCTCGCCCGGCATGGAGGTCACTGGCATCGAGCCCCACGCCTACGAGGTAGTTCTATTCGGCCCGCTAGGCCGAAGCCCTTTCGCCCGGTACCGTGGCGAGATGCCGGCCTGAGGCCGTGGCCGGTTCAGCGTTCGGGTATCGCTGCCGCAGGCGGGCCCCCCTCGCACCCGACTTCGATGTGGGTTTCGGACGCTCGTCCCGCATGACGGAGCCGGGCGGCGGATCGGGCCCGTGCGGGCGCAGCGGCCTTGCCTTCGGCGGTGACAAGTTTGGGAAGCGGCGCCCGCTCGATGTGCTCGCGGTCGAGCGCGATCCTGTGGGCGATGTCCGATGACCCGCAGCAACTCCAAGACATTCGCGACCCTTGACCTTCCCATCATGGGAAGCCCCATCTGGATGGGACGCCACCATGAGAGAGCGTCATGTATCACTTCAAGGTCGACAAGATGGGGTGCGGCGGCTGCGCCAAGTCAGTGACCAGGGCCGTAGTCGACATCGAGCCGGGCGCCCAGGTCGAGGTGGACCGCGAGGCCAAGCTCGTGACCGTATCGGGCGCCGCCGGTCCGAGCGACCGCATCGCCCAGGCCATCGCCGCCGCAGGCTACCCGGCCGAGCCGCTCGGCACGACGGCGTGAATCGAGCGGGGGCAACCAAACCCAGCTGCGCGCATTCACGTGCCAGGGGCGACGCAGTCCCGGCATTCGGGATCGAGATCAGCGACCGGCATGGGTTTCGACAGGCACATCGTGCGTTCGATGGCGGTGATGGTCCTCGCGATCATCGCCTTCGTCGCGCCGTTCGCCGTCGAGGCGCACGAGGGGCACGTCCACTGCGCCGGCCACAAGCGCGCGGTATCGGTGGTCCCTACGGCGTCCGCTTCCAAAGAGAACCCAGGTCCCGCCGCGTCGTCGCGCATCTCAGAGATGCCGGTGAAGCTCCTGGCAGCGCCCCGCCTCCAGGCGGCGGCCGGTCGGTCGACCGCCTCGCTTCGGGCGGCCGGTGCCGACCGATGCTGCTGCCCCAGCGCCTGTAAGCGCGGCTGTTGCGGGGCGATGGTCTGCGGCACGGTCGGCATCGTCGCCGGAGCTGCATCCCTGGTCGCCCCCGTGTTCCGGGCGGCTGTGCTGATCCCGCACGACGCACCCGGTCGCGCGGGCATCGGCCCCGAGGCGCTACGCAAACCGCCACGAACCCTCGCGTGAGATAAGGCGCGCCTGAGGCGCGCGACGCCCGAGGTGCGCCCGTGAACGCGGCCCGCGCCCCGACATCCCGTCGCGAGGCTTCCTTCCATGCCGGGTCGTCTTGTCGCCGCCTTCGGCGTGTCCGCGGCGTCCGGGTCCGCCCCCTTGGGCCGCGCCCGGAGCCGCAATCCCGACAGCCATGACCCGGTGGCGATCCGCGAGGAACAAGCCCCGGTTCGCATCCGCATTGCGCGAACGCGACGGCGAGTGCGCCCGGTATGGCGGGCGGTGACCGGCTCGGGATGTCCCGGAGCTTGGGGCATCGCACTTCCACGGCACGCCGGGCCCCAATCCGCATCGGTCACGGGGCACTTCCACCCCTCGGGTGTACGCCCTGATATATATAAGTATTAAGGAAATTAGTCAGAACAAAAAGATTGAACAATCTGCGCTTAACGAACTTGTTCAACTGTCATTGTCGTTATCACTGCTCGTTTGGCAGTCATGACGATTATTCATGACGCCCTAAAAACTACCTAGTCAGAGGAGATATCGAATGCACCAGATGTCGAGCGAGATGCAGTCCTGCATCGACGAGTGCCTGCGTTGCTATCAGACCTGTGTCGGCATGGCCTCGAACCACTGCCTTCCGGCCGGGGGCAAGCATGTCGAGCCGGAGCATTTCCGGCTGATGCTGGCCTGCGCCGAGATCTGCAGGACCTCGGCGCATTTCATGCTGCTCGGCACCTCGCACCACAAGCATACCTGTGCCGAGTGCGCCGACGTTTGCGAGGACTGCGCCCGCAGCTGCGAGCAGGTCGGCGACATGCAGCACTGCGTCGAGCAGTGCCGTCGCTGCGCCGAGAGCTGCCGGAAGATGGCCGCCTGACGGACCCGGGGCGGCCGGTCGAGGCCGCCCCTCGACTTCAACGAGAGGAGGCGATCATGCTGGTTCGTACCTTGATCCTCGCCGCGGCCCTAGCTCTCCCGGGCGCCGGGACGGCCCTGGCGGCCGACCACGACCACAATCCCGTGCAGTCCGCCGTGAAGCTGCCGGAGGCCTGCAAGTCGGCCACCGCCGGCAAGGACGCCGAGCTGAGGGACATGCAGGGGCACATGTCCCAGGCCATCCAGGGCATGGGCGGCGAGATGACCGAGACGCAGAAGGGCCTCCGTCAGGCCATGATGGCGATGAACGGCCCGATGATGCAGGGGATGATGGCGGGGGACCCCGACGTCTCCTGGGTCTGCACCATGATCCCGCACCACCAGGGCGCCATCGACATGACCCGGGCCGCGCTGAAGGGCCTCGACAACGCCGAGAGCAGGCACCTCGCCGAGAAGACCATCGAGGAGCAGGAGAAGAGCGTCAAGGAGCTCGTCGCCTGGCTCGACAAGAACGCCAAGAAGGAAGGCAACCGGTAAGCCGCCGGGCTGCGCCGCCCGCGGCACGGCGCAGCCCGGCGGCCCACGCGAAGGGATCGGTCATGAGCGACGCGCCACAGGAACACCATCCGGCCCCGGCAGGCCACGCTTGCTCCGGAGGCCACGACCATGTCGCCCACGGCCACGGTCATGGGCATCGCCACGACCACGGCCCTCAGGCCGGCGTCGCGGCGAACGACGCGGGTGCCTCCCGCGTGAAGGACCCTGTCTGCGGGATGATGGTCGATCCGCACGCGACGGAGTTCCGGGCCGGGCACGACGGGCACCCGTACTACTTCTGCTCGAACGGCTGCCGGACCAAGTTCGAGGCCGACCCGGTCCGCTACGTCGATCCGGCCCAGGCTGCCGCGAAAGCCGAACCGGTGCCCGAGGGCACGGTCTACACCTGCCCCATGCACCCGGAGGTCAGGCAGGTCGGGCCCGGGGCATGCCCGATCTGCGGGATGGCGCTTGAGCCGGCGATGGTCGGCGCGGACGACGGCCCGAGCGAGGAACTCATCGACATGACGCGCCGGTTCTGGGTCGGGCTGGTCCTGACCGTGCCGGTGTTCGTTCTGGAGATGGGCGGGCACCTGTTCGGCCTGACGGAGCGTCTCGGCCAACAAACCTCCAACTGGATCCAGCTCGCGCTCGCCACCCCGGTGGTGCTTTGGGCTGGCTGGCCGTTCTTCGTCAGGGCCTGGCACTCCGTTCTGTCCCACAACCTGAACATGTTCACCCTGGTCGCCCTCGGGACGGGCACGGCCTACCTCTACAGCGTGGTCGCGACGCTGGCCCCGGGGCTGTTCCCCGACGCGCTGCGCGGGCACGGCGGGGCGGTGCCGGCCTACTTCGAGGCGGCCGCCGTCATCACCGTGCTCGTGCTCCTTGGGCAGGTCCTGGAGCTCCGCGCCCGCGAGAGCACCGGGGGCGCCCTGCGGGCGCTGCTCGACCTCGCGCCGAAGACGGCGCGACGCGTCCGGCCCGATGGCACGGACGAGGAGGTGCAGCTCGACGCCATCGCCGTCGGCGACCGGCTGCGGGTGCGACCCGGCGAGAAAGTGCCGGTCGATGGTGCGGTGGTGGAGGGCCGCAGTTCCGTCGACGAGAGCCTGGTGACGGGGGAATCGATGCCCGTCGCCAAGGAGGCCGGCGCCCCCGTCATCGGCGGCAGCCTCAACCAGTCCGGATCGCTGGTCGTCGAGGCGACAAAGGTCGGCCGCGACACCATGCTGGCGCGCATCGTCCAGATGGTGGCCGAGGCCCAGCGCTCGCGCGCACCCATCCAGCGCCTCGCCGACCAGGTCGCGGGTTGGTTCGTGCCGGCGGTGATCGGCGTGGCGATGCTCGCCTTCGGCGCCTGGATGGTCTTCGGGCCGGAGCCGCGCTTCACCTTCGCCCTGCTGGCGGCGGTGGCGGTCCTCATTATCGCCTGCCCGTGCGCGCTCGGGCTCGCCACGCCGATGTCCATCATGGTCGGCGTCGGCCGGGGCGCCGGGGCCGGTGTCCTCGTCAAGAACGCCGAGGCGCTGGAGCGGATGGAGCGGGTCACGACCCTCGTGGTCGACAAGACCGGCACGCTGACCGAGGGCAAGCCGGCGGTGACGCGGGTGGTGGCGGCCGAAGGCTTCGACGAGGACGCGGTGCTGCGCCTCTCGGCGAGCGTCGAGCGCGCGAGCGAGCACCCGCTCGCCCTCGCCATCGTGGCGGTCGCCGGGAAGCGCGGGATCGCGACCGCCCCAGTCTCGGAGTTCGACAGCCCGACGGGGAAGGGCGCCCTCGGCACGGTCGAGGGCCGTCGCGTCGCGCTGGGCAACGCCGCCTTCCTGGGCGAGCAGGGTGTCGACGTCTCGACCCACGCGGCCGAGGCCGACGAACTCCGGCGCGACGGCGCCACCGCGATCTTCGTCGGCGTCGATGGCCGGTTGGCCGGGGTCATCGCCATCGCCGACCCGGTGAAGGCGACGACGGCGGAGGCGCTGGCCGCGCTCCGGGCCGAGGGCATCCGCGTGGTGATGCTGACCGGCGACAACCGCACCACCGCCGAGGCGGTGGCGCGCCGGCTCGGCATCGAGGAGGTCGAGGCGGAGGTCCTGCCCGACCAGAAGGCTGCCGTGGTCGAGCGCCACAAGGCGGCGGGGCAGGTGGTCGCGATGGCGGGCGACGGCGTCAACGACGCCCCGGCGCTCGCTGCCGCGGACGTCGGCATCGCCATGGGCACCGGCACCGACGTGGCCATCGAGAGCGCCGGCCTGACGCTGCTCAAGGGCGACCTCACAGGCATCGTGCGCGCCCGGCGACTCTCGCGAGCCGTGATGGGCAACATCCGCCAGAACCTGTTCTTCGCCTTCATCTACAACGCCGCCGGCGTGCCGGTGGCGGCGGGCATCCTCTACCCGTTCCTGGGCATCCTGCTCTCGCCGGTCATCGCGGCGGCCGCCATGGCGCTGTCCTCTGTGAGCGTGATCGGCAACGCCTTGCGCCTGCGGGCCGCGCGCTTGTGAGGGGCGACGCGTGACCGCGCTCTCGGACGCCCTCGCCGTGATGCACCCGCTTGCCGCGACGACGGCGGAGCGATTCCTGATGGCGGTCGACGCGGAGCTGCCGGGCCTCGTCACGGGCCTCCACGTGGTCGGCTCCGCGGCGCTCGACGACTTCGTGCCGGGACGGTGCGACCTCGACTTCGTCGCCGTCACCGCGTGGCGCCCGGATGCCGACGCCCTCGACCGGCTCGCCGACATGCACGCGACCCTGGCCTCGACGGAGCGGACGGCCCTTGACGGCAACTACGTCGCCGCGGCTGACTGGCGGGGATCGGGGATCGAGGGACTGGTCGTCCGTTCCGGCCGCTTGGAGGCGCGGTCCCAGCGCCGCGATCGCCCGGTCGACAGGCTCGCCCTCTCCGAGCACGCCCTTACCCTCCGCGGTCCGCCGCCCGGCTGGTGGGACGTTCCAGAGGTCGATGGCTGGGCGGCCCAGGCGCTCGGATCCCTTCGTCTGTCGGCCGATGCCGCGGAGGTGGACGAGGTCGTGCTGGGCGCCTGCCGGCTGCACTACCTGCTCGCGCTCCGACGCATCGCCTCGAAGTCCGAGGCCGGGCTGTACGGGCTGATCACCTTCGAGGAACGCTGGCGGCGCATCGTCGACGAGGCGCTGCGCCTACGCCGCTCGCCGGATGCGCCGGCCCTGTACACCGACGAAGGCGAGCGCCGCCGGGAGGCGCGCGCCTTCGTCGACATGGCCGCGGAGGATGGGCTTTCCCTGTCCTGAATTAGCTTCCGGGGTTCCGGCGGGCGGCGCGGGCGCCTATCTAGGCGGTCGCAACATGGGCCCGAGATGAGCGAACCGGACGACAGGCACGGCGGCGTGGCCGTGGACCATACCCGCCAGATCTCCCGGCTGCGCCGCATCGAGGGGCAGGTTCGCGGTCTCCAGCAGATGATCGAGAACGGTCGTTACTGCGTCGACGTCGCCCATCAGGCCGACGCCGTCATCGCCGCGCTCCGGCGGGTGCAGTCCGACATGCTGCGCGACCACATGCAGGCCCTGGTTCAGGCCACGCTCACCGGCGACCTGCCCGAGGAGGAGCGCCGCCGCCTTGCCGACGAGATGAGCCGCCTCGTCGCCAAGGTCATCTGACCGGCGTCGGGAGCGGCAGCCGTGGCTGAACTGCAACGGACCTGAAGCAAACGACGCGAATTCCGGGATAGCGCGCGCCGCCCCCCTTTTCCGCGCCCTCGGCTGAAAATACCCCTGTAGGGTATCGAGTCGGAGGGCGACATGATCGGACGGCGCACATTCCTGGCCGGCGCGCTCGCGTCGGCGGCCGCGGGTCCCTTCGGAGGGATTGCCGCGCGGGCGCTCGGGAACATCGAGCAGCGCAACGAGGTCAGCTTCTTCAGGGGGCCCTACAACCTCGCATTCTTCTACCGGCTCAACAAGGCCTACCGCATCGGCGCCGGGATGCACTTCTTCCACTCGAAGCAGCACGACCTGCTGCAGCTGACCCGGTTCGAGGACCACGCCGCGGTCGACGCCCGCTTCGACAAGGAAGCCCAGGAATGGCTGCGCGATCCGCCGGCCATCGAGCCGGAGATGCCGTACTACTCGAACTACGTCGACCGGGCCATGCACACGCTGTTCCGGACCATCGACTGGACGCACATGCATCACGAGCAGACCTACGACGTGATGGCGTTCCGGGAGATCCCTTGGGCAGAGAAGAAGGCCTGGACCGACCGCGCGGTCAAATACTACCTCACGATGCAGACGCCGGGGGTGCCCCGCAGCGTCGCCCCGCTGGAGCTGACCATGCGACGGGCGGGCATCATGATGAAGCCCTACTTCAACTACTTCCGGAACTTCTATCCCCTCGACCAGAGCCTGTTCTACGTCGCCCACTGGTGGCACCCGGCCGCCTACGAGACGCAGATGATCTCGGGCAACCGCGACCAGGAGGTCGCCATGGCCCAGACCATCGACCTCATGTACCGCGAGGTGATGGCCGACCGGCCCGCCCGCATGCTGCTCTCGCGCGAGATCATGCCGCGCTATTCGAGGATGTCGCCCGAGAGCGCGAACATCTTCGACAACCTGCACATGCTCCACGGCATCGCCTACTCGATCCTCGCCTACAAGGGCTGGTCGGTCGAGGAGAAGCGGGCCGAGATGTACCGGGTCATCGAGGCCATGGGCTATCAGCCCGGCGACGAGGCCTTCACCCGTAAGTTCCGCGAGCCGTATCCGTCGTTCGATCCGCGCACCTATCCCGCCTGGGTGCGGTCCCCGCAAGGCGCCATGGGCATGATCATGATGGACATGCTCATGGAGATGCTGCCGATGATGTACCCGCAGGGACTCGCCAAGGCGCAGAGAGCCGCGATCATGCGGCAGATGATGATGAACGGCCGCCTCGGCATCGAGCCGGGCGAGGTCCCCGGTTCGCTCCACGACGCCATGATGCAGGTCGCCCCCGGCATGCGGATGATGCCCGGTTCGACGGAGCCGGGCGAGGCGCCGTCCATGATGGTCGAGCACATGGTCCAGGCCTGGAAGGCCAAGGCCGCCCGCATGCCCGACGTCGCCCCGATCGACATGACCATCGAGCCGAGCCTCGGCCCGGCCCGCATCGCCATTCGCTGAGGAGGCGCCCGATGTCGAAGACCACGCGTGCCGCCCTCGCGACCCTCCTCGCCCTCTGTGCCGGCCCGGCGCTCGCCGCCGACCACTCCAACCTGGAGGAGGGGCTGCCCATCACCATCGAGGACGCCTATCCGATCAAGGAGAACGGCCTCGAAGTGCAGTCCTACTTCCAATACAACCGCATCCGGAACGATCCGCGGGGTGCCAGCAGCCTCATGGCGGTGCCGCGCCTGGAATGGGGCGCGTTCAAGAACTTCCAGCTCTCGGTCGAGGCCCCTTACCGGGTCGGCACGGCGAGCGACACCGACCAAGGCGAGTTCCGGGCGCAGGGCTTCTACAACTTCAACCAGGAGGGGCTGGTCCTGCCCGCCATGGCAGTCGCGCTCGGGGTGAACACGCCCTACGGCCGGATGGCCAGCGGCACGGAGACCGAGCTCAAGTTCCTGGCGACGAAGTCGTTGGGCACGCCAGATCCGGAGGGGCTGTCGCCGTACTCCTACGTGCCGCGCCAAGTGCACTTCAACGCATCGTGGTACCACAACTACGACCCGACCACCGGCCGGGAGGCCGAGAGACGCGACCGATACCGCGTCGGCGTCGCCTATAGCCAGCCGATCTCGAATTCCGTCGTCCTCGTCGCCGACGTCTACCGCGAGACCGACCGGGAACGCGGCCGGGCGGTGAACCTGGCCGAGATCGGCGCACGCTACATGGCAACCCCGCAGACGGTGCTGGTCGGGGCGGTCGGCGTCGGCTTCGGCGGCGACCGCAGCCAGGACTTCAGGGTCACGGCCGGCCTGCAGCACTCCTTGAGCTTCCCGTATTCGTGGGACCCGCCGCGCTGACCCTGGTTGAACAGCATGGGTGGGTTGCGCCATATCACGGAACCCTACCCCTAGGGGGTATGTTGCACGGGCATTGCCGAAAGGGTGCCGCATGTTCCCGGAATGGTTCCACGCAGTCTCGATCCTGGCCCTGCTGCTCGGGGCGGCCTGCTCTCTGTTGCTCTCGGTCCAGGTGATCCGGCACCCGCAGCACATGACGGTGATGAACGTCGTCTGGCCGGTCAGCGCCCTGTTCGGGACGCTGGTCGTGGTCTGGGCCTACTTCCGCTACGGACGGCTCGCGACCATGGAGGCGCACCACCACGCCGAGGAACAGGGCGAGAAGCCACCGAACATGACCGGCACGCCGTTCCCGGTGATGGTCGGCAAGGGCGCGCTCCACTGCGGCAGCGGCTGCATGCTGGGCGACGTCGCCGCGGAGTGGCTCGCCTTCCTGGTGCCGACGGTGGCGGTCTGGTTCGGCTGGCACTCGCTCTTCGAGGAGAAGATGTACGCGGTCTGGGTGCTGGACTTCGTCTTCGCCTACGCGCTCGGCATCGTGTTCCAGTATTACGCCATCGTGCCGATGCGAGGCCTCTCGCCGGGCGAGGGGGTAGTGGCGGCCGTGAAGGCGGACACGGCGTCGCTGATCGCCTGGCAGGTCGGCATGTACGGCCTCATGGCGCTGGTGCAGTTCTGGCTGTACCCGCACCTGGCCGGGCAGCGGGCGCCGGTGAACTCGGTCGAGTTCTGGTTCGCCATGCAGGTCGCCATGGTGGCGGGATTCCTGACCAGCTACCCGGTGAACTGGTGGCTCGTCGGCTCCGGCATCAAGGAGCGGATGTAGAGCGCCCGGCGCCTACCGGCGGATCAGGACGAGGTAGACGAGGATCGCGCACGCGACCGCGAGCATGGCGATCCGGTAGCCCGTCTCGTCTTGAGGGGACGGCTGCGGCTCGGGCCCGATGGCGGCGAGGCATGTCGGGCACCGCGATGCATCCAAGCTGACCGGCCGTCCGCAGCGATGGCACTTCGATAGGAGCATGGCCCGCCGTCCACCGGCCGGAGCCGGAACGTCAACGCGGCGTCGCCCGGCCGAGCCGCACTCTTCGCCCATGCCGCCTGTCAAGACCGCCGCCGCGACGGTCTCGGATGCTCAGGTTAAGGCGCCGGGAGCGTGCGGAGAAGTACGTCCTTCGCGTTAGGACGGCGCGATCTCGGGTGCCGTGCCATGGCCAGGGAGGTGCCGGGCGAGATCCCGCGTCTTCAGGACTTCCGGCAGCGTCCCCCGAGGCCTCCACCGACCGTCGCGCAGCCACGGAGACCCGCGGGCGTCCATAGGACCTTCCGCGGGCGCGCCCATGCCGTTAATCCTCGCCGAGATCCTCAGCCAGGAATGAGACGAGGCTACGCATCGCGGGTTGGACCGCGCGGGACAGCAGTGTCGTGGCCTGACGCTCCTGCACGGCCAGACCCGTCTCGATCAGGCGACGCAGGTGGTGGGACAGCGTCGAGGCCGGGATGCCGACGCGCCGCTGGAGCTCCCCGACCGGCAGACCCTCCTGGCCCGTGCCGGCCAGTGCGCGGTACACCTTCAGGCGGACCGGGTTGCCGAGAGCTTCGAGTTGCCGGGCCGCGAGTTCGATGTCCATGCAGCCGCTATGGCGCAGGCTTCGAACGTCCGCAATTCGTATTTCCGGTAATTTCGAATAACACGTGGATGGTACCGGCCCTTTCCACATCGGCCCCAATCGAGGATGCGGTCGCGTCCGCCGCTCCGCCCCCCTCAGATCGGCCCGGAGCCGGAACGCGCGGTCCGCCGGAACACCGAGCAGCTGCGAGGCCCACCGGGCAGGGACGTCGCGATACGCAGGCAACGGGCCGGTCGATCGCCACCGGCGAAGTCGCAGGCACCGCTCACGCCCCGATGGTCCCTTTCCCCTGGGCGGAGCGCCGGCCGGCTTGTACCCCGGTCGCCGGGGCCAGGCCGTCCCATGGTCCGTCGCACGGGATGGCCGCGAAACGCCCATCGGCAAGCTCACGGAACGGCCTGCGCTCCTTGATGCGCTGGCGCAGCTTCCACCGGAGGAGACCGGGCGTGAGCCCCTGGAAGCGCCGCGCCGCGTCGACCCGCCCCGGCTCGATCCCGGCCAGCACCGCCTCCGCCGTCTTGGGTCCATCCCGGCAGAGGAGGGCGTGGACCTCGCGGATGACTTCGCGCCAGAAGCGCCGGCCGCTCGGCGCCTCGACCCGTTCCGCGGCGTGCGGCCCCGGCGGCGCAGCCTCCTCCGCCTCGGTCCCGGCGAGGGCGAAGCGGTGGCCCACCACGGCCAGGCCATCGCCATCCTCCGCCATCCGCAGCAGGTGGTAGCGCAGCCATGCCGGCGTCAGCGGGAAACCCATCCGCGCGCCGTCCGCCTTCAACGACGCCGGCAGCGCCTTGAACAGCGGGTGGATCGCCAGGGGCCCGCGCTGGCCCACGACGCTCTCGACCGCCTCCCACACTTCCCTCCAGAAGACGTCCGCCTCCCGCGCGAGCTTCCCCCCGTGAGCCGCATCGACGAGCCCGACGCCCTCGCGCCCGGAGGCCGCGGGCCGCCCCTCGGGCGCTGGGTCTCGGAGCGCCCCCGTGGCGGGAGCGGGCGCGGCGGCGCGCAGCCGGTCCAACTCGGCTTGCATGGCTGCGATCCGCTCCTCCAGGAGGTCGACCCGAGACAGCGCCTCGTCGAGCACGTCCCGCTCCGTGGCCCTACGCTGATCCGCCTCGACGAAATCGGCCAGCCTCGCCCGTGCGGCCTCGACGCGCGCCATCTCAAGCAGTTCACGCCCGATGGTCCCGAGGCGTCGCCCGAACGCCTCCGGCAGATCCGCCTGCTCGATGACGGGCAGGTAGTCCTCCCGCACCTTCCACCGCGCCAGCGACCGGGCGATGTCCCCGAAGGAGCCTCCCCCGAGCTCCTTCCTGACCGTGCGGACCGAGACGCGCTCCTTGACGCCGCCGGGCGGCGCCTGCCTGACCCGTATGCGGTCCGCCGCCTGCCAGACCTCGTTCTCCGCGACCATGACCGCCGTCCCCGCACGATCCGGGCATTCTGCGGGCCGCCGATGAAGAAATGGTCGTCGCGCGCGGCATGGGTCGGGTCGGTCCCGGTGGGACGGCCGTCGGCGTTCGTTCGAGGTCGGGAAGGCGCGCCGGATGATGGCTCGATGCGCCCCCGGAGTGCCGCCGCCCTAAGCGCCGCCATCCCGGTCGCGGAGGTTCGCCGGCCCGCCACCGCCGCGCGGCCTCACGCGCACGGCGACCGCGCCAGCCCCGACCCGGAGGGCACCGACGCTCACCGCACCCGATGGCGATCCGGCCGAACGGCAGAAAGCCCAGGGATCCGGTAACCAGCTTATTCCTTATTTCTTGAATTATAGAAATAGACGTGTCAAGATTCCAACGATGCAACGGCCTACAGGAGGACGCCGTGATCGCAACCATCCATTCCGATGACCGTACCGGCCTGCTGGCCGCGGCCCTGGTCGCGGGCGGCCTCGCGGCCACCGGCGGCCGCCCGACCGTGGTCGCCGTCGCCGCCAACGGGGCCCAGGCCTGTGGCCTGGCGCGCCTCGCGGGTCCCTTCGACCTGCTCCGCCCCGACCCGCGGGACGTCGCGACCGTCATGTCCGGGTTGGCGACGCGTCGGGCCGGCGACGTCGTCGCGGTGCTGCCCACGTACCTGCTCGGCGGCAACGGGACGGACCGTCGCGACCACGTGCGCCTCGTGGCCACGGCCTGTCGGCTGACCGCGGCCCAGGCCCTCCACGCGAACGTGTCGGGCGCGTGGCACCTGCGCTGCGACGACGGGCCCGGCCACCCGGCCTGGCGCAAGGCCCCGCGGGTGCTGCCGCTCCGCCTTCCGCGGCTTTCACCGCTCGAACAGGTGCGCTTGCTCGCGGGCGACCTCGACGCCGCCGCGCGGGATATGGCGGTCGCGCTGACGGCCACCCTTCTGGCACTCTCGGCCGACCCGCATGCCGAGCGCTTCGAGGCGGGCGACCTGGCCGCGCTCCTGGCATCGGCGGACGTGGATGGGAACCTGCGCGAGCGTCTCCTCGACTGCGCCGCCGCGCTGGGCGACCCGCGCCCCCTGGCCACCCCCTTCGGCATCGCCGGGCGCGCCTCGGCGCGCGTCCGCAGCACCCGTCCGGAGCCGGCGCCCCATCGATACGATCTGGATCAACGGCTACAACTGGCCGGCTTGGCGCGGCGGACCTGCGCCGGAGCGCGTATCACGAGGCCGGTCATGGCTTGGGCTTCGAGCGGACCGGTTCCGCGCACGTCGTCCAGGTCGACCTCGTTCAGCGCCGGGATTCGGTCGGCGCCACGTCCGCGGTGCCCGGCCTCGGCCCGTCCCCCACCCGGAAGGAGATCGAGGGCCTCGTGGTGGCGCTGCTGAGCGGGCGCGCGGCGGAGATCGCGTTCCTCGGGGAACCGAGCGCGGGTGCGGGCGGCGATGTCACCTCGGACCTCGCGCGCGCTACGACCCTGCTCGCCGGCGCCCACGCGTCCCTCGGCCTCGGGGAGGGGCTCGCCTACCGCGGGGCCCCGCACGAGGTGGCGGTCGGGCTGACGCTCGATCCCAGGCTCCTGGATGCGGTGGAGCGCGATCTCGCCCGGTTGGGCAGCGAGGCGCTGGCCCTCGTGGAGGCCAACCGCGCCGTCGTCGAGGCGGTCGCCGAGTTGCTGGTCGAGGGGCGCGTCGTGTCCGGCGACACGCTTCGGGCGCTGATCGCCGAGGCGGACCAAACCCGTGCCGCCCGCGACGGAGGACATGCGTGATGCTGGACGTTCCCCATCCTTCCGCTCGGGTCGAGGTGCCCGCGCCGGGCGGGCCGGTCGGCGCCGGCATCGAACCCGGCGCCGTTTCCTTCGGACCGGCATCATCCGAGCCCGTTCCGATGCGGCTCTGGATCATGTCGGACCTCCGCGTCGATCTTGCGCCTTTCGACCTGCCCGACACGCCCCCTGACTTCGACGCCGTCATCGTAGCCGGCGGCATCGGTCCCGGCCTCTCCCGGTCGGTGCGCTGGCTCGCCCAGGCGCTCGACGGGCATCGGCGCGACCGGCCGGTCGTGCTCGTCCCGGGTCCGGCCGAGTTCCTCGACGGCGTTCCGGTCGCGGAGGCGCTCGCCGAGGCCGTGCCGCTCGCGCGGAGCCTGGGAATCGCGCTCCTGCACGATGCCTCCGTCCGTCTTGGGGATCCCACCTCGTGCGGCATTCATGTCCTCGGTGCGACGCTGTGGCCGAGCTTCGCCGTCGACGGGGCGGCCAACGAGCGGCAAGCACGGGCCCACGCCCGCCACCGCTGGTCGGTCAGGGCCCGGGCGACAAGCGCACCGGGCGTCCCGTTCTATCCGCACGATGCGGCCGGCGGTCATCATCGGTCGCGCGCCTACATCGAGGACGCGCTCTCATCCGTCGTCGCCGGCGGCTACGGCCACACGCCCGATCCGGTCGTCGCCGGCATCCGCGGCGGCGACCGCGCGGTGGTCGTCACCGCCTATCCTCCGTCGCGGTCGTGCCTGCCGCCGACCCTCGCCCGGCCGCTCCTCGATCCGTGGCGCGTCTGCTGGCACGTGTCGGACCTCGACGGCGTGATGGAGGCGTGGGGCGCACCGGTCGCGTGGGTGCATGGCCAGGTGCCCGCGGCCTGCGACCTGCGGATCGGGCGCACCCGCGTTGTCAGCAACCCGCACGTCCGCGACCCGACGGCGGGGTTCGATCCCCGCCGCACGATCTTCGTCTGAACCGACCGCCCCGGAGATAGCCTATGAGGTCCGATGAGCGCGCTCCGCCGTCCCATCCCCCGCGCGATCACCTTACCCGGGAGCAGCCTCCCGCAACGTCGAGCGCGGAGGTGGTTCCCATGGAGGCCGCGCGCCGACCGGCGTCGCGCCGGGCCGAGGCCGTGCCGGCGCCGGAGGCACTGCTCGTCGTCGACATCGAGACGACGCCCGACGAAACCCTGCTTCCCGCCGATTGGCCCAACGACAAATTTCCAAAAATTGCCTGGCACCGGATCGTCGCCATCTCGTTCGTCGAGGCCGACATCCTGCGTGACGCCGCTGGCGGCCGCGAGGCGTACCGGTTCGCCGATTGTCGCAGCGGAGGCGAGGAAGGCTGGGGCGAGGCGCGGCTCCTGAGGGGCTTCTGGAAGCGCTTCTCGTCGCGGGATTATCGGTGCGTCTCCTGGAATGGGCGGTCGTTCGACATCCCCGTCTTGCTCCACCGCTCCATGCTGCATGGCGTCGCCGCGCCGAAATGGTTCGGCCAAGGAACGCGGTGGTCGGGCTACGGCACGCGGTACTCGGGGGAGTGGCATGCGGACCTGATGGACATGATGTCCACCTACGGAGCCTCGTCACGCCTCACGCTTGATGAGGCCTGCGCCATGATCGGACTTCCCGGGAAGGGCGGCGAGCACGGGTCGCTGGTCTCCGACATGGTCGCGCAGGGCGAGATCGGCCGGGTGCGGAATTACTGCGAAACTGACGTCCTGAACACCTACGTCGTCTACCTCCGCCATCAGCACCTGAGCGGTTGCCTGGACGCCTCATCGCACGACGACGCCGTGCGCGGCGTCATGGATTTCCTGCGGCGCGAACGCACTGGGCGGCCGCACCTCGGCCGGTTCCTCGATGAGTGGCAGAAGCCGTCGTCCCAGCGCTCGGCGTTCGTCGGCCGCCCGGGCGAAAGATACGCCGGCGGTGTAGCCGGGGCACCGCATGCCGTCGTCCTCGAAGCGTAACTGCCGGTAGCGCGACGAAGAACTGGCCTGACACTCCTGTCCCGGCGGAGGTTCGGGATCAAGGTTCGCTCGGCCTTTCCTTCAGGCGAGGACCTTGACACCCAAGGATCGCCAATCCGGTCCTTCAAGAATAGGATAAGTAATCCTTAGGTCTTGGATTGCGGCTCCATCGCTTTCAGGCCGCCATCACCGTTCTATCGGATAGGCACGACTGCTCAGCGACGTATGTCGCTTGACGAACGATCATGAAAACTCGATGATGGTCTTTCGTGGCCGCGTCGGTTGGACGATGCGTGTCGCGCCGAAGGGGACGCGCGGCCCTGCAAGACCGCGCGCCCGTTTCGGAACGTCCCGCCGCCGGCGCAAAAGGTTCTTCGACAGACTGCGCTGGCGGCACCCTAACGAGCCTGGAGAGCCACGCCCGAATCCGGTCCGAATCACCCTTATGCCATGCTACCGCAGGCATAGCAAGTCCTTCTGTCGGATTTTCGCGTGGCTCCCTGTGAGGAGCCACCATGAACCAGCAATCCAGCGCCACCGGCACTCCTAACTTGGGCGAGGGCCCCGACCTCCGCCTTGTCGTCGGTATGGTGCACAAGACAGCGATCGCCGAGAAAGGGTTCGCCCTGCCCCTATGGATGGCGGTGGCGCTCGACGCCGACGACTGCCCGGCCGCACTCGGCCTGTACCGGGAAACGCCGACCGTGGGCGATCTCATGATGCTCCTCGGCGACGGCCCCGCCGACGCCGACGGGCTCGGGCCGCAGTGGACCTGCCGGGCGGCCGCCGCCGTCATCGTGGACCACGCCGTCCTCTGGCAGGCCCACGCGATGCGCGGGTGGCTCGCCGAGCGGGGAACCGCCGTCTATGCCCAGTCGCCTGCCGGGCCCGACAGGCAGCGGGTGCAGCAGAGCTTCTCGGCCATCGCGCGGTCGATCGGCGCCGCCATCAAGCGCGGTGCCGCCGGTCGCGACGCCAACGGCGCCGCGCTCGTCACCCCGGAGGACGCGGTCGCGGCCACGCGGGAGTGGCGTGCCGCAATCGATGCGGAAGTGGAAGCCTCGAAGCTCGGGCAGATGTCGCGGTAGCGAGCCTCCCTTGATCGCCCGGCCGCGCGGAAACGTGGGCCGGGCGGGTCGGCACGACGACCTCCGCGATGACCCAAGTTTTCGACATCCGCAGCCTTCCGACCGATGCGGTCTCCTGCCCGAAAATAGGCCACCAGCGATGAAGACCCGACCCCCCATCCGCGCCATGGAGAATTGCTTGCCGGGCGAGCGGCAACGCCTATTCCCGCCCCATGAGGTCAGCGCCCCCCCGCGCGGTGCCGAGCGGCTGATCGGCGAACCCGGCCCGACCTTAAAGGACGGGAACGCCGAGCCTTCCATGCTCGGACGGGACATCGCGGTAAGCGCACACACGGATGAGGCAGCGCTGCGCGCCTACTTCCAAATACTTGCGCACGCCGCACCGCCGCCGCCGCTGGCTCGGCGTCGCCCGGTGCCCAACGAAAGGTCTTGGCCATTGCCCGCGGTTCGGCCGCATGCCCCTGACGCCCGCGTGCTCTCGTGCCATCCGGCCTTCACGGCGCGGTTTCCGGATGTGCCGGTCCGGCGCATCGGTCGCTCGTCGCGCTCGGCCTCGCGCGGTCGCCAGACCCGTTTCCCGAGCCTCAAGGCGTGCCGGCACATGCGGCTTCGGTCGACGCTGGAGTACCGGCATGCCCTGCTGTGTGAGTTGGACGGCGACGTCACGTGGTTCTGCGAGGAGCCGGTCGTGATCCGCTACAGGCTGGGCGACCGGCTCGCCACGCATCGCGTCGACGCCTACGTCCAGGCAACGCAGTCAGGCGAGTTCGTCGAGCTCAAATACGAGGACGACGCGGCCAGCGCCGAGAACGAAGCCCGTTGGCCGTGGATCGCCCATGCGGTCAACTCGATGGGCCTCGGCTACAGGGTGCTCACGGAGCGCCACGTCATCGACTCGCTCCGGGCCGAGACCGCGCTCGCGGTGTTCGAGCAGCGGATGACGCGCCTCCCGGAGCCGACGGACATCCGGGCCATCGTGGACGCCGTCACCGAGCGGGGAATCGTGTCCGCCGGCGACCTAATCGCCGCCTTCGCGGATTGCCTCGACCTCAATACCGTCTTCGCGCTCGCGCGGCACGGCCACCTTGCCGTCGACCTAGGCGTCGCGGCCGGGCCGGAGATGGGGGTGCGGCGAGGGACGGGTCCGTTCCGAAGGATCGGGTTGGCAGCGGGAGGGGACCGGTCATGAGGAAGGTGGAACTCGGACCGGGAGCGGTCGTCCGGTTCGAGGACGGCACGTACGAGCTCGTCGTCGAGCACGATGTCGACGGCGTGTCGCACTGGCAGGCGAAGTCGCTCGCGACCGGCATCGTGATGCCGCGCCGCTCGGACGAGGTGCGCCGGGCCTACGACCAGGGCGAAGCGACCCTCGACAGCCGATTGGAGCCGGAGACCGAGGAGGAGAGGCGTCGGAGGCGACGCAACCATGGCGTGCCCCTGTCCGACATGCCGAAGCCGGCGCAGATGCGCATCCGCTACCGAAAGGGTGTCATCCGGGAGGTCCAAAGACGCATCGCACCGGGCTCCGCGCACGCGGTGGTCGCCTGGGTCGAGCGCAAGGGCAAGATGCGTCCGATCACCGCCCTCGACCGCATCTGCGCAGAGGTCGGTTCCGAGCAGGGGATCGAGGTGTATGGCACGCCAAAGCCATGCAGCGCGGCGTCGTATTACCGCTGGCTGTCTATCCTTGGGGAGCACGAAGACCAGCGCGATTTGCGTGGGGACTTCGATAAGCGGGGCAGGACGCCACAGGTCGATCCCCTGGTGACGGCGGCCATCAAGCGCGTTATGGCCCGCCTGCTCGAAGCCTCGAAATACCGGCGTCAGGTCGGCGGCAAGGCCGTCCTCACCATGCGCGAGATCATGGATGCCTCGCTGAAGGAGGTGAAGGTCGAGCGCCTGAGGCATCCGGAACGGCCGCTGAAGCTGCCTGATCGGTCGACGTTCTACGTCTATTACAACCAGTTCCCGGCACAGCTGCGCAACATCGCCAAATACGGTGCGACGCGAGCGCGCTCGATGCATCGCGGGCCAGGCGAGGGGGGCGCTCCCGAGGCGGCGCTCTCCCACCTGCAGTTCGACGAGACGAGACTGCCGCTCTTCGTCGTGCACGACACTCTCGGCATCCCGCTCGGGCGTCCGTGGCTGGCGATCTTGGTGGACGTCTACTCGAACTGCATCGTCGGCTTCTACATCGGGTTCGAGCCGCCCGGGGACCTCGTCCTGTCCGCCACCATGCGGCACGGCTGCCTGATGAAGTCGTACGTCGCGGAAAAGTACCCCGACATCCGAAACCCGTATCTGGCGGGCGGCGTCGGTCGCTTCTACACGTTCGACAACAGCTTGCAGGCGCACGGCGACTCGATCCTGCAGATCACGTCCGACCTCGACGTGCCGTACGATTTCACGCCCCCGCGCTGCCCATGGGTCAAGGGCGAGGTCGAGGGCGCATTCGCCGTCGCCAACCAGACCTTCCTCCAGGAGATGCCGGGCTACGTGCTGTCGCGGGAACTCAAACTCGACAAGCACGACTACGACCCGACGGCCAACGCAGTGATCGGACTGAGGCACCTGCTCTGGCTATGGCACCATTGGCTGCTGGACGTCTATCACGCGAACGCGCCCCGCAACGGCATGAGGATGAGCCCCAATGAGCGGTGGCTCGAAGGGACGCGCCGGGTCAAGCCGGCCTTCATCGAACGCGGCATGGACTTGGACTTCCTCTTCGGCATCGTCCGCGAAGGGCGCCGGCTCGATAACCGCGGGGTCGTCTACGAGGGCCTGTACTACTACTCGGACGGCGTCGACATCCTGCGCCGCCGGCGGGGCGCGAAGCTTCTCGTCAAGGTCAAGGTCAATCCGCTGAACCTGTCCAAGGTCCACGTCTGGGATCCGGACGAGGAGATCTGGATTCCCGCCTACGCCCGGGACCTGGCCTATACGGAGGATCTCGACCTTCATCGCCACACACTGCAGCGCCGCCACTCCGACCGCCTTTCCGGACGCGACGACCTTGAGGGCTGGATCGAGAGTCAAGCGCACTTGCAGAGCCTGATCGCCTCTTCGGCCGGGGACGCGCTCGGCACCGGGATCCAGTCGAAGATCGCGCGCGCGATGGGCCTCGGGACGCCGCGCGTCTTCGCCACGCTCGACCACGATGGCCGGCTGCCTGTCCTCGTCGATCCGACAGGCCGCCCCGCGCTACCGCCCCCGGCGGCAGAACCGGGACGGCCGGCGTCACCCCCGGCCATTGGTGCCGGTCCGACCCGACGGCGTGAGATCCCCGTCTTCAGGTCGAATAAGTCGCTCGGCCAATCCTAGCGGGTCACGGGCGCCCCTTGGTCCGGGGCCCGGCAGCCAGCCTGTAGCGGCTCGCAGCCCGAAGTCGCATTCCCTCTGAAGGAGACCAGATGACCGCCAGCACGCCGCGCCGCCGCAACATCCACCGGGAGATGCACGCCGCTTTCGTGGAGCATCCCAATTACCAGGCTGTCGTCCAGGAGATCGAGGACGCCCTCGACCTCTACGAGGAGGATGGCGAGGTCGCGACGCTGCCCTGCATCCCCGTGGTCGGTCCTTCGGGAGTCGGCAAGACGACCGTGTTCAAGCAGATCAAGGCGGCCTATCCCCGCGTCAAGGACGACCGGCGCGTGCAGATGCCCGACGGCACGGTGATCATCGCGGACCGCGTCCCCTTGCTCTGCGTGACGCTTCCCGCGGCGAGGATCTCGGTCGAGCGATTGGGGCGGGAGATGCTCAAGGAGCTCGGCGACCCCCATGCTTCCCTCGGGAAGCCGGAGGGTCTGGACGAGCGCTTGGACCGATTGACACGAGGTTGCGGCGTCAAGGGCGTGCTGATCGACGAGGGGCAGCGCGTGGTCGACCGCGCGGGCGTGCTGACCGCCGAGAAGCTGATCGATTGGATCAAGGACCGGCATGCGAACAACAATGCATGCTTCTTCCTGTTCGGCCTCAACCGGATGAAACCCCTGTTTGAGCAGGACGGGCAGTTCGACCGGCGTTGGGACGTGGAATTGGAGATGACGCCGTACGTTTGGGGCGACGACGCGGACGACGACGTTTCGAGCCGTGACGCCTTCATCGGGTTGCTGGCGGGCCTCCGGGCCGAGTCGCCCGTTCCGTTCGCGGAGGAGGTCGACGTGATGGACGACGAGACCGCGAAACGCTTCTTCTACGCGTCCAGGGGCCTGACAGGGGGCCTCAAGAAGCTCTTGACGCGGGCGATGCGCATCATCCTCGCGCGGAGCCGCGAGGCCGGGCGAGCCAAGCCGCCGCCGGAGCCGGTCATCGATCTCGCGCTCCTGCGGGAGGCGTTCGACAAGGCCTTCCGGACGCAGAAGGCGAACGAGAGGCTGATCAACCCGTTCGGTCCGCAATGGGACGGCCGGCTTCCGCCCGCCATCGCCGAGGAGAACTACGTAACGGCCACGGCGAAGGACAAGCGGCGCAAGGATAAGCTTCGCAGGGCGCGGAACACCCGCGACAAATCGACGAAAGCCGAGCGCAAGAACGCATTGGCGGAGGCGCTCACCAAATGAAGGCGATCCGCGACAGGCTGGCGGCCCGCGCTCTTCCGGCGCACGGCCAGACGCTGCATGCATTCGTGCTCCGTCTCGTCGAGGCGAACGCGCATCCCGGCTCGGCCTGGATCCGGCGGCTTGCCGGCCTGCCGCATACCTTCGCCACCCGACCTTGCGACCTGGCCGGGCTGGAGGCGGCTCTCGGCGGCGCGGTGCCGGCGCCGGAGCTTGCCGCCCTCGCCAGCTGGCCCGGGCCGGACGGCCGGATAGGGGTCGAGGGGACACGCATGTCGCCGAGTTTGTTGGACCTCGTCCGGGCCCGGGTCTGCCCGTCCTGCCTGGCGGAGGGCCATCGCCTTCGGCCGGCCTGGGACTGCCGCCTGCTCACGGCGTGCACGCGGCACGGGCTCCGTCTCGTCGACCGATGCCCGGACTGCGTCGGGCCGCTGAGCTGGGACCGGCGCTCGGCAAGCCGGTGCCGCTGCCGTGCGGATCTTGCGGTTGCGCCGGCCGCGACCGCAGCCGCGGGAGCGCTGCCCTTGCTCGTCACGTTGGAGGGGCTGCTCCGCGGCGATCGGCAGGGAAGTCGGCCGCAGGGATTCGCTCCTGTCCCGACGTTCGATGCCGCGGCCCGGCTGGCCTGGTTCACCGGCACCGCGTCGGACGCCGGTCAGGATTGGCGCAGCCGTTTCATTTCGAGACCCGAGACCGCGGAGACGGAGGCCGTCATGGGGAAGGCCGCGGCTGCGCTCCTCAACTGGCCTGCCGGCGTCGGGCCGTGGCTCGATGGCATCCAGGCCCACCACGGCGATGAGGGCCTTCGTCGCACCATGCTGCGCATGCGCGCCGCCCTGGACGACGCGGTGTTTCGCGGCTTCGTGGACGAGGTGCGCCAACAGCTCTCTAAATTTCCGGGACGGCCGGCGAAGGGCTGGGCCGCCGTTCGCGGCGAGGAGCTGGAACCGACTTGGCTCGACGCCACGGCGACGGCCACGCGCCTCGGCACCACCGCTGCCAAGGTGGCAACGATGTTGGAGGCAGGCCAGCTCGTCGGCCGCTTTCGCCGCGTGGGCGGGCGCCGGGAATTCCGGATCTGTGCGGCATCCGTGGCGCGAACCGGCGAACGCCTCACCGCATCCTTGACGCCTGAGGCGGCGGCGGCTCGGCTTGGTATCTCCCGGCATGCGCTGGAGGACCTGCGCCATGCGGGCCTGTTGGCTTTCGTGCGGCCATCGTGCGGGAACGGTATCGGCAGCGCCTATAGTCCGGAAGATACGGATGGATTGGTCGCCCGGATCGCGGCGTTCGCGACGCCGGGCGGTCCCTTGGGCGTCACCTCGCTCTGTCGGGTGAACCGCTCGAAGCATCGCAAGCTGTCCGAGGTGATTCAGGGTATCCTGCAAGGAGTCTACCCCGTCCATCGATTGCCTGGCTTCGATGGCCCATTCTCGCTCGCGGGATTTGGTGTGGCGCTCGACGCCGTATGGGGCACGCGTCTGCACGAGGACGGCAGCCGGTCCCTCGACGTCCGGCGCGCGGCCAAGGCTTTGGGGCTGGCGACGCGGATGGTGCCGATTTTGGTACGCGCCGGATGCCTCCGGGCGGCGGGCGGCGGGCATCACGGGCGCCTCGCCAGGAACGGCGTGGATGAGCGTTCGGTCCGGAATTTTCGAAGGGATTACGTGATGGCGAGCGCGTTGGCACGACGGCACGCCACCAGCACGCAAGCGGTCGTCCGCATGCTAGACGACGCCGGCGTCGCCCCGGTCGTACGCTCGGATGCGGCGCGCGGCGTTTCCGCAGTCTGGCGCGCGATCGACGTGGCTGGTGGCCTGCTTCCCGACGCGGCGCAACGAGGCACAGGCGCTGCTGCGCCTGGAAGGCGTCGACGACCCAGGGATGTGTATCCTACCTCGAAGCCGGCATCAGCGCGGATGCCTCGCCGCCGAACAGGCTGAGTCGGAGCGCTAAGTGCGATCAACGCGGCGTGCGTCAGCGAGCCGCTATCGACCGTCAGGCGCGACCACATGCGGGTTGTTCGAGGCCAACGCCCTGGTCGTCGCGCTGACGGAATGGTCGACCAGCACGTCCCCGGTCGCCGAAAGCTCGCGGCAGGGCGCGACCACGTCGTCGGCATAGCCGTCCGAGCATGGCTTACCTCTCGACGTCGTAGGCGGACAGGTCCGATCCGCCGGCGCCGATGTGGTCGAACGGCACCGTGCGGTATCGGTCCTCGAAGGCAGGGGCCACGAAGCGCCACAGGTTATGGTCGATGCCGGAATCTTGGGCGAAGACAATTGCGGTCCCATCGGTGCCGGCCTGCCTCACGTTGTGTCGTCGAATGACCGACGAGCCTGCCCACGCGGAACTGCGCCGCACGCTTGACGAGCTGGACTAGCTCGTCGACTGCGGGAGAATGGCCCGAACGGCACCGCATGGGCCGAGGGGGCTGCCTGCATGGGCGATGAGGCGGCCTGCTGGGCCTCCTCCTCATCGAGGATGGCGTGGTACTGGTCCACCGCCTTGGCGGAGCGTCTCTTCAGGCCTTGGATCATCGCGGCCTCCGAGCGCGAGGCAGCCGGGCGCGTCCATCGGCGCCGGGTCAGCCCTCGCGGGGGTCGAGGTCGGGGCGGCGCTCGACGCGCCGGTGAAGACGTGCGGCCGGGGTGAGCCCCGCCGCGGGCACGGCAGCGTGTTTTCGGAGGGAATGGGGTCTGGTCATCGGGAGGCTTCCGTCAAACGGGCTCCCGGTACGCGCGACGATGCGCGCGGCTAGCCGCGGGAGGAATCGGCGCCGGTCGGCACGGGGATCCCCGTCCGGTTCGCCGGATGCTTATCGTACGCGAACATGTTTGCCTAAATGCAGGTGAACGGCGTGGTTCGCAAGTAGTCCCGAAAAGGATTGCGGGGACAAACGCCGCGCATGCTTAATTCGGCCCGCCGCGAACGGGTGCCGCATACTTCGGGGACGCGGGAAGGAAGCGGGAAGCGCTTCCCGCTTCCTTCCCTTCGTTGGTGCCTCTTTAACGGCGGACCCCACATCATTCCGCAAGAGCAGGGATGCGAGCATGCCGACAAGGGAGCAGGTCTGGGCCTCCGCGGACCACGTCCAAACGACGGGCGAGCGCGTCACGCAGAAACGCGTGCTCGATCACCTGCGAGCGGCGGAGATCGGCTGCACCGAAAGAACCATCGACGCCCACCTGATCGCATGGAAGGCTACGCGGAGTTACAACCCGCGGCTGGCGGTGCTGGACCTTCCAGGGCCGCTCTCGACGCGCCTGGCCGGTTTCATGGAAGGCCTGTGGGACGCCGCCATGGCCGAGGCGAACGCCCGCCTGGAGGAGCGCCGGGCCTACCTGGAGCGGGAGCGAGAAGCCGCCGGCCAACTCCTCAACGAGACGCAGATCAGGGCCGAGGAGACGGCACGGGAAAACGAGGCCCTCCGGGCACGCCAGGTCGTCAAGGACACGACGACCGCCGCCCTCCGCGCGGAGGTCGTCGCGCTCCGCAAGGAGGTCGCCCACCTCCGCAGGTCGGAATTCTGGGACCACGTCATCCGCGAGATCGCGGAGATCCTGCCGGAGAAGGATTGGATGTCCATTGAGGAGATCGTGCGCCGGCTGCCGCCCAGTCTGGCCAAGGAGGCGCTCGTCCTGGACAAGGCGCTGACGCCCGGCCGCGTCAACCGCCAGATGTTCTTGCGAGATCACCACTCCCGCTTTTTCGAGAAGAAAAAGAAGGAAGCGCTCTACAGGAAGCGTCCGGGCTGGACGAGCATCACGTCGCCGACGGGAAAGAGACGCAATGCGTCCGCGTCGGCCGAGGCGACCGCGGGCGTCGACAATGCGTAGGGCCGGACCGGCGAGGCGGGCGGGACACGTCGGTATGGCGAGACGGAAAGCACACGCTATATTAGGATCAGCTAAATAAGCTGGGATCATCGATTCAGGAACGACACCGATGGACGCCGTCACACCGAGCGAACTGATGCGGCTCCAGGACAAGGCCGGCGACGCGGCGCGCCTGCTCCGTCTTCTCGCCAACGAGAAGCGCCTGCTCATCCTGTGTCTGCTCATGGCCCGTGGCGAGATGGACGTGACGAGCCTCGCCGAGGCGGTCGAGCTCAGCCAGTCGGCCCTGTCGCAGCATCTCGCCAAGCTCCGCGAGGACGGGCTGGTCGCGTACCGCCGCGAGAGCCAGACGCTCCACTACAGGCTTGAGGATCCCCGCGCCGCCCGGGTGCTGGCGACGCTCAAGGATATCTTCTGCCCGGAACTCTGCTGACCGCATCAGGCGCGGAGGATCTCCGCCTCAAGCCCCGGGCGATCCGGCCGGTTGCGCAGCCGCAGGGACAGGCCGCTCCGGCGGGACGCCATCTCGGCGATGGCGAGGCCGAGCCCGCTCCCCGTCGCGCTCTTGTGGCGCCCGCGGAAGAAGCGCGTCGTCACGTGGGGCAGTTCCTCGGCGGGAATCCCGGGGCCCTCGTCGCGCACGAGGACGCCCTCCCCGCCGGGTCGCGCCAGCCATTCCACCGTGCCGGCTTTCATGTGCTGTACGGCGTTCTCGTGCAGGTTGCGGACCGCCAGGCGCAGGCTCTCGGGATCGGCCCGTAGGGAATAGCCGCGCAGGCTCGGGTCGATGAGGGTGCGGACCCCCGGCGGCAACCGCATGCCGTCGACGGTCTCGGCCACCAGCGCACCCACGTCGACCTCGGCCAGGGCCGTCGTCTCCCCGGCAGCGTCGAGCCGGGCCGCGTCGAGCAATTGCCGGACGAGGCGGGTTGTGCGGTCCACGGCCGCCAGGATCTGGCGCAGCGCCGCCTTGGCCACGTCCGGGTCGGTGGTGGCCATGGCGACCTGGGCCTGGGTCTTCAGCCCGGCCAGCGGCGTGCGCAACTCGTGCGCGGCGAAGGCCGTCACCTCCCGCTCGTGCCGGCGCGCCGCTTCGACCTTGAGGAACAGGCCGTTCAAGGCATCGGCCAACGGCCGCACCTCGGCGGGGGCCCGGCCGGCATCGATGGCGCTCATGTCGTCGGCGTCGCGGCCTGCGAGGTCGCGGGCCATCCGGCGCAAGGGGCGAAGGCCCCGCCCGAGGCTCGCCCAGATCAGCATCCCGAGGAACGGCACGACCAGAAGCGCGGGGGTGACGAGGCCCATGATGAGATCGGTGACGAGGCGCTCACGCAGGCCCAGGCGGTCGCCGACCATGACGCGCACGCCCTTCTCGGCGTCCTCCACCGTGAACACCCGCCAGGTCTCGCCGTCGACCTCGCGCTCGGAAAAGCCGGCCGGCGCGTCTGACAGGCGCCGCTCCGGGGCCCCGCTCGACCGCGCGACCATGCGCCCGTCGAGGGACCAGATCTGGCAGGAGAGCTGCCGCTCGTAGGCGGTCGGCGCCGGGAATGTAGGCAGCGTCCCGTCGGGGGCCGTACCGCCGACGGCGCCCACCAAGGAGCCGACCATGCGCGCGGCTTCCTGCAGGCGGGTGTCGAGGACCTGTTCCACCTCGCGCTTCGAGCCAAGGTAGATCCAGGCGACCGCGCTGAGCCAGATCAGGCCGGTCGCGAGGAGCAGGGTGGCGAACAGCCTGACGCGCAGGGATGTCATGCCGGCGCCCTCATCCGGTAGCCGAGGCCGCGCACCGTCTCGATGGCGTGCTTGCCGATCTTGGCCCGCAGGTTGTGCACGTGGACCTCCACGGCGTTGCTCTCGACCTCCTCCTGCCAGCCGTAGAGGCGCTCCTCCAACTCGGCCTTGGAACGGAGGACCTCCGGGCGTTCCATCAGCGCCGCCAGGACCATGACCTCGCGCCGGGACAGGCCGACCGGCACGCCGTCCACCGTGACGGCGAGGCTCCCGGGGTCGAGCCGGATGCCGCCGTGCTCCAGGAGCGCGGCGGCCCGCCCCGAGGCCCGCCGGACCACTGCGCGGATGCGGGCCGAGAGCTCGTCGAGGTCGAAGGGCTTGCCGAGGTAGTCGTCGGCGCCGCCGTCGAGCCCGGCGATCCGGTCAGCCACCGCGTCGCGCGCCGTGAGCAGGACGACGGGCGTCCGGTCCTTCCGGCGGCGCAGACCACGCAGCACGTCGAGACCGGAGCCGTCGGGGAGCATCAGGTCGAGGACGATGGCCGAGAACGCGCTCGTGGCGATGGCCGCCTCGGCGTCGGCGCAGGTCGCGACGCAGTCAACGGTCGCCCCGCCGAGGCCGAGCCCCGCCCTGAGCCCGTCCGAGAGGATGGGATCGTCCTCGACGACGAGGATGCGCATGCGTGTCTCCCCTGACCGTCCCTCATCCTCCGGGCCTGGCTTAAGCCTGGCTTAAGCTGCGTTTCTGACCTGCGGCGGGCCGATCCGGACCCCGCCCATGCCGAACGTGTTCGCCCACCTCATCCTGGCCGCCCTGGTCTGGGCCGGCGCCGCGCCGTGGTCGCCGGGATGGTCCCAGGACGCCACCGTGCGGCAGACGCCCTTCACCCTCGTCGCGACCCGCGACGCAAACCTCGCCTTGCACCTGCGCTGGACCATCGCGCCCGGCACCTACCTCTACCGGGACAGGATCCGCGCCGAGGCCGGCACCGGCACGGAGCTTCCCATCAGCACGCCGCCCGCGCAGACCAAGGACGACCCGAACTTCGGGCCGACCGAGGTCTATCACGACTCCGTGGAGGCCATCGTTCCCGGCGCGGCGCTGGCCAGCCTGCGGGAGGTCCGGGTCACCTATCAGGGCTGCGCCGAGAGGGGCATCTGCTACCCGCCGGTCACGAAGCGGCTGGACCTCGCCTCCCTGGCAAGCGCTGGCGCGTCCCCAGCCGACGAGGCCACCACCGCCGCTGGGCCCGCGGGCGGGACGGTCGCCGCGCCCACCCGCCAGGATGTCTTCCCCGCCGGACCGGCTCTCTTTCTTGTCGGCGACCTCGCCGGTGTCCTGGCGGGCATGTTCGGGCTCGGCCTCCTGCTGGCGTTCACCCCCTGCATCCTGCCGATGGTGCCGATCCTGTCGGGCATGATCGCCCGCTCGGGCCAGGAGCTCACGCCCGGACGAGGCCTCGCGCTGTCCGGAAGCTACGTCCTCGCCATGGCTGCGGCCTATGCCAGCCTCGGCGTCGCGGCGGCTTGGCTCGGCCGCAACCTGCAGGTCGCGCTCCAGACCCCGCTCGCCCTCGGCCTGATGGCCACCGCGTTCGTCGCGCTCGCCCTGTCGATGTTCGGCCTGTTCGACCTGCAGGCGCCGCGCTGGTGGCGGGACCGCTTCGGCGCCCCGGCGGCCCACGGTGGATCGGTCGCGGGAGCCGCGTTCCTCGGGTTCAGCTCGGCCCTCGTCGTCGGGCCCTGCGTGACGCCACCCCTTGCCGCCGCCCTTCTCTACGTCGCCCAGACGGGGAACGTCCTGCGCGGGGCGCTGGCCCTCTTCGCCCTCGGCCTCGGGATGGGCGCGCCGCTGGTGCTCGTCGGCGCGTTCGGCGCCGGCATCCTGCCGCGGTCCGGCCCGTGGCTGGAGCGGGCGAAGCAGGCTTTCGGCTTCGTGTTCCTCGCTCTCGCGGCCTCGCTCGTGACACGCCTGCTGCCGGACGGGTTGTCCCTCCTGCTTTGGGCGGCGCTCGCCATCGGCACCGGGCTGGCGCTCGCGGCGGTGACCACGAACGGCCGCCCGTCACGCGCCGGTCGCGCGGCGGGCTTGCTGGCCTTCGCCCATGGGGGGCTCCTCCTCCTCGGGGCTGCCACGGGCGCGGACGACCCGCTACGGCCCCTTGCCGGCCTCGGCCCGTCTCGACCGGACCACATCGCCGGGGCCCGTACGGTCTCCTCCGTCCCGGATTTCGAGGCCGCCCTCCTTGCAGCCCGAGCCGAGGGTAAGCCGGTGCTCGTCGAGTTCGCCGCCGACTGGTGCACCGTCTGCAGGACGAACGAGCGGACGGTCCTGGCGAACGCCGACATCCGGAAGCGGCTCAAGGCCGTCTCGGTCATCCGGGCCGACGTCACCCGCGACGACGACGCCACCCGCGCCCTGATGCGCCGCTTCGAGGTGGTCGGCCAGCCGACCCTCGTCCTGATGCGACCCGACGGCGGCGAGGTCTGGGAGGCCCGCACCGAGGGCGAGCTCACGGTCGAGGACCTTAAGCGCCGCCTCGCCCTTGTCGGAGCCTGAGCTCCCCCCTCTCGAACTACCCATACCCACGGAGACCGTCATGGACCGCAGGACCCTGCTCGCCCTACTGCCCGCCGTCGCGCTTGCGCCCGCCCTGGTGTCGCTGGTGTCCCACGCCGGGGAGGCCTTCGCCCAGGGCATCGACCCGAACGCAATCCTCAATGATCCGGAGGCGCCGATCTCGGGCAACCCGAAGGGCGACCTGACCATCGTCGCCTTCCTCGATTACAACTGCCCCTTCTGCAAGAAGGCCGAGCCCGACCTGCTCCGGCTGGTGAAGTCGGACAATCGCATCCGCCTTGTTCACAAGGACTGGCCGATCCTCGGCGAGGCTTCCGTCTACGGCGCCCAGCTCGCCCTCGCGGCGAAGTACCAGGGCCGCTACGACGACGTGCATCGCGCGCTGATGGGCATCCCCGGCCGCAAGATCCCGAAGGAGCGGATGCTGGAGGCGGTCTCCGCCTCCGGCGTCGACATGGCCCGCCTGGAGGCGGACCGCACGTCCCACCAGGGCGAGATCTCGGCCCTACTCCAGCGTAACCTCGACCAGGCGGACGCCCTCGGCCTGCAGGGCACGCCGGTCTTCCTCATCGGCCCGCTGAAGGTCGCGGCCGCCCTTGACTACGACGGCTTCAAGCAGGCGGTCGCACAGGCGCGCGCCAAGGGTCGCTCGTGATGCGGCCGGTTGTGCGCCTCCCGGCGCTTCTCGCACTCGCCGCGGCGCTCGGGGCCTGTTCGGCATCGATGGGCGCCCCTGGCCCGGTCACGGAGGCGGGGCCGCACCTTCCGGCCGATGCCGTCCGTCGCTACGCGGCCATCACCGACGAGCCGTTCCCGGTCGATGCGGTCGAGCCGCGCGACCTGAAGGCCCGCAACGTCCGCCAGGTCGTCGACTATCCGATTAGGCAGCCACCAGGCACGCTGGTGGTCGATCCCTACGGACGCTTCCTCTACCTCGTCATGGAGGGCGGCAAGGCGATGCGCTACGGGGTCGGGGTGGGCAAGGCCGGCTTCGAGTTCACCGGGGAGGCGACGGTCGCCCGCAAGGCGTCCTGGCCGCGTTGGACGCCGACACCCGACATGCTCCGCCGGGACCCGGAACGGAACGGGCGCTGGGCCGGCGGCATGCCCGGTGGGGCGCGCAATCCTCTCGGGGCCCGGGCGCTCTACCTGTTCAAGGACGGCAAGGACACGCTCTACCGCATCCACGGCACCACAGAGCCGTGGAGCATTGGCGAGGCGGTATCCTCAGGGTGCATCCGCATGCTGAATCAGGACGTCATCGACCTGCATCGACGCGTGCCGACCGGCACGAAGGTCGTCGTGCTCGGGTCTCACGGCACCGCCCAGGCCGCGCGGCCGGCGGCGCCGGAGACGATCGGCAGCCTCGACCGTGTGCGCCTCGACGACGTTTCCCGCGGCGCCTCGGAGGCGCCCGAACCCCTGACGGACGACGGAGTGGCGGATGACGACGGTCTTTAGGAACCTGATGCTCGCGCTCGCCCTCGCGATCATGGGCATCGGTACGGTTCACGCCGGCTCGGAGGCGCCAGCCGGGCACTACGCCGACCAAAAGGTGGTCTACCACAACGGCGGAGGCGGCCCGGACGGAGCGGCCTACTTCAAGCGCCTGCTGGCCAACCTGCGCAATCACGTCGATGCCGTGGGCAGGACGCGTGTTGAGATCCGCGTGGTGAGCCTCGGCGACGGGGTCGGCCTCTTCCAGGCGGCCGCGAACGACAAGGAACTCGCCGGCCGCATCGACGCCCTCAAGGGAATGGGCGTCCGGTTCCTGGTCTGCGCCAACACCCTGCGCGAGCGGAAAATCGACCGCACCACCCTGTACGGCGTCGGCGAGGACGACCTCGTGCCGAGCGGCGTCGCCGAACTGACGCGCCTGCAGGGCATGGGCTTCGCCTACATCCATCCCTAGTGGTCATGATCTGAAGCTTGGTACCAGTTCGCAGGGTCCGCGAGGGGTAATTTTCAGCCGGTCCGCTTTTGATCGGAGAAGCATCGAAGGGGACATACTCTCCGCGTCCGCTCGCGATTGTCCTCGAATCTTCAAAGGGGGTGCCGCCTCACATCGGAGCATCGAGCATGTCGAGAACTGGGCAGGCAGGCGTTGGCGCGCCGCTGCACTGGTCGACCGTGGCGCTCAGGATGCGCTCAAGCCGCGTAAGATGGGCAAGTTTGGTGCGAACCTCGGACAGGTGCGCACTGGCAATGTCCCGGACCTCGGCACAAGATCGGTGACCGGGCGCGGCCAACGTCAGCAAGGCCCGGATGTCCTCGATCCCGAAGCCCAACGCACGGGCGTGGCGGATAAACGCTATGCGTCGGACGTGAGCCGGCTCGTACGCCCGGTGTCCGCCTTCGGTGCGGGCAGGCGGCGGCATGAGCCCGATGCGCTCGTAGTAGCGGACCGTCTCTAAATTGACCTCGGTTGCCGCCGCGAGCTGCCCAATGGTGAAACCACGCGGACCCATGACCATTTTTCGCTTGATCCTGTAGTGGCTACGGGATGCAGAGTGGCACGGACATGACAGACACACCATCCATAGCAACCCCTGTGAGGTCCGCTCCGCGTCCGCGGGACAGCCTACCAGCTCCCTCAGGAGGCTGGTTCGCCGGGCTGGGTACGGTCGCCGGGTTGGGGGCTCTAGCGGCATCGTCCTGCTGCGCCCTGCCGGTGGCGCTCGCCAGTCTCGGTGCTACAGGAGCGGCGTTCGGCGGGTTGGCGATGCTGGCGAGCATCCGACCACTTCTGCTCAGCGGGGCTGCACTGGCCCTCCTTGTGGGCTGGTGGCTGTTCTTTCGTCGGCGGGCAGTGGTCTGCAACACGGCCGGCCCATGTGCCAGCCCCGGACCATCACGGCGCACAGCCGCCCTTCTCGCGGTCGGGACGGCGCTGGTTGCCCTGGCGATTGTCTGGGAACCCTACCTTGAGCCCATGGTGCTCAGGGCCATGCGGTAAGGCGGATGCAGCTTCAGTCCACTCTCACATGCCCGCACTGCGGCCAGCAGGCGACGGAAACGATGCCGACTGACGCCTGTCAGTTCTTCTATGAGTGCACCGGCTGCGGCACGCTCCTGCGTCCGAATTTAGGCGACTGCTGCGTATTCTGTTCCTTCGGTGACGTACCCTGTCCGCCAATCCAAGAGGCCCGCGAGAGCGGCCAGCTTGCACCCTGCTGCTCGGGATCATAGCAACCAGCCCAGCCGAACATGGGTAATTTCTGCCCTAACCGAAGTTGCGGGACAGCCGACGAACGACCGCTTTCGAGAAACGCCGAGTGCGTTGCGAGCGGCTGGCATGCCTCGGAAGCGAGAGGGCCGCTCAGGGTGGATTTGCGACAGTCCGCTCTGCGGCGGATTTCCGGAGGATATGGACATCACTCAATGGATCGTAGGGATGACCAATAGCAGATGCCTCCAGATTTGGCAGCAAGACATACGAGCGTATCGTCTCGGTCTTTGACAGATACGATCTCACCCATCGCCCACATACGACAGACACCGACGCGTCGTCTCCGACCCAACTCGCGCTGGTATTTATCGAAATTGCTGCTCTTAAGAATATTCTCAAGGTTCTCTGCATCAGCTTGGGACTGACACCCATGTGTCGGCATCTGTATCTGCGCTGCCGACGCAGTATGAAAACTGATTGCCGACACGAAAATCAGCGCAGATAATTGCAGCAACCTCTTCACAAACAATGCCGCCTTTGAGCCTTTTGATAGGCTACAAAAGCGGTTTAGATGATTTTGTTGAAGCATTGCACGCTGATGACACCAATAATTTTCTTATATTTATCTTCCGAAAAATTAGAATTTTTGTTATTGAGATTCGGCGACGATGACCCCAGGTTGAGAAACTATTGCCCAGCATTTGGGGCTTGTAACTCGTTTGAGCCGATCTTTATCTAGGAGCGGCCACGAATTTCGTTGCGAGCCCGCCACTCAATCTCATTACGGATCTTCTCCTCAGTCTTTTGGAGAAGCGAGCCACAAGCCAGCTTTCGATGCAGGCTTTCTGTCGAATGGCCAGCGAAGGGGCGCTCACCCAATCGCTGCGCTCGGATTTGGCCGTAGGGAGAGCCAACCAACGTCATCGTCTCATTAGGCGCTTGGTATATACTATGCCCTCGCACTTACCCGAAGCAGGTCTGCTTGGGGAGGGCCGCCAACGAGTAGGCGCATGACCGAGTTGGGTTGCAAGCAGACCCTCACAACCGGTATCAAGCCGAAGGTTTTATCACTAGTTCGGGGAGTGTGGCTGCCTCCCCAACGCCGTCCGTCAGAGCCTGGCCGCCATGAGCGCGTGGCCAGGCCGGCTGTCATGATCGCCCGGTCCGGGTCCGATGGGCCCGAAATCGCCACGGAGCGCCTTCAGGGCGTTACGCTCGACCTCGATCTCCCGGGCCGTGCGAAAGCCGAGCCGTCTGAGCACCGGCAACGGCGGGCACCAGCCCTGGACGGCGTGCTGGAGCAGGAAGGCGGTCACCGCCGCAGGGCGAGCCACCGCCGGTCCGTGGTCATGCCCAGGACCGTCCCCGTGAGCGCCAGCGTCGCGGCGTTGGCTTCCAGCGTCCGCTCGACGTCCCATTCCGCGTCGAGCTCGCGCAGCCGACGGCCGATGACCTGCGGGTGCTCGGCGTGCCAGCGCACGCTCGCATCGAGCTCGGCGGCGATGCGTCGGTTGTCCCGCGCACCCGTTTGAAGCGAAACCCGCTGCGCAGTTCTAGGCACCATCGGACGTCTCCCTCTTGACATTACATTAGATAATACTAAATTAGCATAATCGAAATTAAGGCGTTTGGAAGCGACGCGTCCGGTGTCAGGTCAACCTCGCAGGCGCCTTGGGGATCAAGCGCCGCCTGCGGGTTTTCTTCAGCCGCATCTCCGAAGGGATCTCCATGAACGGCTTCACGCCTGTCAGCGCCCTCGCCGGCGGTGCCATGATCGGCGCGTCCGCGGCCCTGTTCCTGCTCCTCAACGGACGCATCGCCGGCATCAGCGGCATCCTCGGCGGACTGCTCGCCCCACCCTCGCGCGAGACTGGATGGCGCGCGGCCTTCGTGGCGGGCCTCGTCCTGGCGCCGTTCGCCTATGCCGGCCTGAGTGGCCGCCTGCCACCGGTGACGGTCGGAGCATCGTTCCCGCTTCTGATCCTCGCGGGCCTGCTGGTCGGCTTCGGCGCGCGCCTCGGTGCCGGGTGCACCAGCGGCCACGGGGTCTGCGGCCTCGGCCGTGGCTCGCCCCGCTCCCTGGCCGCGACCGGCACATTCATTGCCATCGCCGTCCTGACCGTCCTCGTCGCGCGCCATCTCGTCGGAGCCTGAGCCATGGCCAAGACCGCCTCCGCCTTCGCCGTCGGCCTCCTGTTCGGCCTCGGCCTTCTCGTCTCCGGCATGGCCGACCCGGCCAAGGTCCTCGGCTTCCTGGACGTGACTGGCCGCTGGGACCCCAACCTCGCCCTCGTCATGGCGGGCGCCGTCGCGGTCTCGGCCGCCGGCTACCGCCTGGCGCGGCGGCGCGGACGGCCTGTGCTCGCGCCCAGGCTCGACGTCCCGGCCCGGCGCGACCTCGACGGACGCCTGATAGCTGGGGCCGCGATCTTCGGTCTCGGCTGGGGGCTGGCCGGCCTCTGCCCCGGGCCTGCCCTCACCATCCTGACGGTGGCCCCGGCCGAGGCCGTGACCTTCGTGGCGGCGATGGTCGCCGGCATGCTGCTGTTCCGCCTGGTGCCGGCGGCGCGCCTGAAGCCGACGGCCGTGCTGGGAGCCGACGCATGATGCCCGGTCCCCTCACATCCGGTCTCGCCGCCGGCTCGGGCGGGGTCGTGGGCGTGATCCTCGGCCTCGTCGGTGGGGGCGGCTCGATCCTCGCGGTCCCGCTCCTGACCTACGTGGTAGGCGTGTCCTCGCCCCACGTCGCCATCGGGACCAGCGCCCTGGCGGTCTCGGTCAGCGCGGCGGGCAACCTTGTCCCGCAATGGCGGGCCGGGAACGTGAAGTGGCGGTGCGCGGCGGCGTTCTCGCTCGCCGGGGTCGTGGGCGCGCTCGTCGGCTCGGCGGCCGCCAAGGCGGTCGACGGGCGGAGCCTGCTCGCTCTGTTCGGGGTCGTCATGCTCGTGGTCGGGGGCCTGATGCTGCGCAAGCGGCGCGGCGAGGGCGACCCGGACGTGCGCCTGACCAAGGCCAGCGCCCCGATGCTCCTGCCCTGGCTCCTCGGCATTGGCCTCGCGGTCGGCCTGTTCTCCGGTTTTTTCGGGATCGGCGGGGGATTCCTGATCGTGCCGGGCCTGATGCTGGCGACGTCGATGCCGCTGCCCATGGCCATCGGCACCTCGCTGGTCGCGGTCAGCGCCTTCGGGGCGGCGACCGCCGCGAGCTACGCCGCTTCCGTCCTGATCGACTGGCCGCTCGCCGGCCTGTTCATCCTAGGGGGTGTACTCGGGGGCCTCGTCGGATCGAGGCTCGGCCAGCGCCTCGCCGGGCGCAAGCGCGCCCTCACCGTCACCTTCGCCGGCCTCGTCATCCTGGTCGGCTTGTACGTCGTCGCCCGCGGGGCCCTGCCGCTCCTCGGTATGAGCGCCTGATCCCGGAAAGGAGGAGATCCATGTCGAACCAGACCGTCGGAGCCCTGCGCGGGCGTCCCATCGTGACCGGCTTCCACGACGAGCCGACCGGCAGCATTCAGTATGTCGTCGCGGACCCCGAGACGAAGCGCTGCGCCATCATCGACCCGGTGCTCGACTTCGATCCGAAGTCCGGCGCGACCGCAACCCGCTCCGCCGACGCCCTGCTCGCCCATATCGAGCGGGAGGACTACGTCCTGGAGTGGATCCTCGACACCCACCCGCACGCCGACCACTTCTCGGCGGCCGGCTACCTGCACGACAAGACCGGCGTCCCGACCGCCATCGGCGAGAAGGTCGTCGACGTGCAGCGGCTTTGGAAGGGTCTGTACAACCTGCCCGACGCGTTCCGGACGGACGGTTCGCAGTGGTCCCGGCTCTTCGCCGACGGCGAGCGCTTCCGGATCGGCGACCTCGACGTCGAGGTCATGTTTACGCCGGGTCACACCATGGCCTCCATCGCCTATCGGATCGGCGACGCCGCCTACATCCACGACACCCTGTTCATGCCCGACAGCGGCTCGGCGCGGGCGGACTTCCCGGGCGGCAACGCGCACGCCTTGTGGCGCAGCATCCAGCGCATCCTGGCCCTGCCGGACGACACGCGGCTGTTCACCGGGCACGACTACCGCCCGGGCGGCCGGGCGGCGGCCTGGGAAAGTACGGTCGCCCGGCAGCGGGCGGAGAACCCGCACCTCGTCGTGACCCCGACCGAAAAGGCGTTCGTGGCGATGCGCGAGGCCCGCGACCGCGAACTGCCGATGCCGAAGCTCATCCTGCACTCCCTGCAGGTAAACATCCGCGGCGGGCGCCTGCCCGAGCCCGAGGCGAACGGCCGCCGCTACCTGAAGATCCCGCTCGACGCCTTCGACGGCGCGGCGTGGGGCGAATGACGGAGACGACCATGACCACGATCAGCGCCAAGGACTTGGTGGCGCAGGCCAACCGGGAGGTGGAGACCCTGTCGGCCGAAGAGGCGCTGGCGCGCTTGGGCCAGCCGAACACGGTGCTCGTCGATGTGCGCGAGGGCGAGGAGTTGGCCAAGACCGGCAGGATCGCCGGGGCCGTCCACGTGCCCCGGGGGTTCGTGGAGTTCCAGGCCGACCCCGCGAGCCCGACCCACCGGGCCGAGCTCGGCGGGGGCAAGCGCCTGGTGCTCTACTGCGGCTCCGGCAACCGCTCGGCCCTGGCCGCCAAGACCCTGAATGACATGGGCCTCGGCCCGGTCGCTCATGTCGCCGGTGGCTTCCCGGCCCTGGCGAAGGCCGGGGCGACCGTCGAGCCAGCCTGAACGCGTAAGGCTGCGCCCGTCGCCGGGGGTGGCGCGCCGTCCATTGGAGACCATGATCCGTGACCGAGACATCGCCCGTCGCCGAGCCGAAGGCCGCGCCGGTTGACGGCTGCCGCAAGGCGGCCATCGTTTCCCACCTCACGGGGCCGCTGCGGGACTATTTCGCCCTCGCCGAACAGGTTCCGGTCCCGGCGAGGCTGTCGGTCCTCATCGGGCGGTTCGAGGCCGCCCTTGCGGAATCGGGCCAAAGGCTCGCCGACAGCTTCCGCGCCGACCTCATCCGGGGGGCCTGCCGATGCTGCGGACCTTCGCCGTGTCGCTGTGCGGAAACGAGGCAAGGGCGGACGACCTCGTCCAGGAGACGCTGATCCGGGCCTGGGCGAACCGGACGCGGTTCACGCCCGGCAGCAACTTCACAGCCTGGACCTTCACCATCCTGCGCAACCAGTTTTACAGCGAGATCCGCAAGGCCAAGCGGGAGGTCGAGGACGGCGACGGGGCGTACGCGGCCACCCTGCTGGCCGCCCCGGACCAGGAGCACGCGGTCACCCTCGGCTCGGTGATGAACGTGATCGGGACCTTGCCGGCGGCCCAGCGCCAGGCCCTCCTCCTCGTAGGGGCGGAGGGCTTCACGTACGAGGAGGCGGCGGTCCGCCTGGGCTGCCAGGTCGGCACCGTGAAAAGCCGGGCAAGCCGGGCGCGTAACTTCCTCGTCGAGACCCTGGCGTGCGATGCGACGGCTCTCGGCATCGCGGGACCGTAGAGCGAAACCAGGGCGGCTCGGCCGCACAGTCGAGAAGCGCGATCCGCATCGGCCTCCGTGCTGGCGCCACTCGCCGTTGTCACTTACGACCGGTGGCTTCCAGGCCGGCGCGGTCGACGATCTCGACCGCGCCACGCCGGACCTCGATCAGGCCCGCCTCGGCCCATTGCCCCAGTATGCGGCTCACCACTTCCCGCACGCTGCCGATGTCGTCCGCGAGCTTCTGATGGGTCACCGCGGCCACGCCCCGTGGGTCCGCCTCGGCCAGGAGCCGATGGGCGAGGCGCTGCTTGAGGGGCGCGAAAGCGACCTCGTCGATCAGCGTGAACAAGCCGGACATCAGCCGTGTGTAGTCGTCCATGACGAAGCTGCGGAAGGCGGCGCTCTCGCCCATCAAGTGTTGAAACGTGCTCACCGGCAGGGCCGCGAGTTCGGTTCGCTCCTCGGCGATGCTCTGCGCCGGGAAGTTGCCGCCGGACAAGAGGCACTGGGTCGTCAGGGCGCAGGTACCTCCGGGGCCGACCTTGTAGATCAGGACCTCGCGCCCGCCCTCCGACATTCGGAAGATGCGCGTGCGCCCTTCCAGGCACATCAGGTAGTTGGCGCATTCGCCATCGAGTTCGTAGGCGACGGCGCCCGCATCTAGAACCGGGAAGTGGACGGTTCCCCGGGCGATCTGTAGGTGCGCCGGGCTGAGAGCTTGGAGCAGCGGGAAACGGTCGATCCAACGTTCGACTTTCTGGGCGTCCGTCATGGTTGGCGTCGTCCCCCCCGGCCGTGACGACGGGTGATCGTCCGGCTCGCGTTGCGTTTTTCTCCCGCCGCGCCGGACTTGTGTGACCTGGGTCACCGACCGGGTGCGGAGGCTCCGCATAGCATCGCGACACAACGAACACGATAAGGGCGCCCGCCCTGCGCGGTGCCCACCGGGAGTGTACCGATGCGCCGCCTCGCCCTCAGCTTCATGCTGGCCGCCCTCGCCGCCGGCCCCGCCTCGGCCGAACAGGACCTGCTGCTGGGGGCGGACATGTCCTCGCCCGCGATGACCAAGGCGGAGATGAGCCGCGCCGACGTCGAAGCACTGATCAAGGCCGCGGACGGCAAGCCGGTCGACCTGCACGACAAGTCCCTATCCGGGCTCGACCTCTCCGGTCTGAACCTCCGGGGCGTCAACTTGCGGACCGCCCGCCTGAACAAGGCCAACCTCCGTGGCGCCGACCTCAGCGGCGCGAACCTCGAACAGGCGTGGTTCCTGAAGGCCGACCTGTCCGGCGCCAAGCTCGCGGACGCGAAGATGTTCGGCATCACCGCCCGCGACGCGAACTTCAGCGGGGCCGACCTCAGCCGGTCCATGCCCATCGGCGACTTCAAGGGCGCCAACATGAGCGGTGCCACGCTGGTCGATCTCAAGGGGGGCGCCGACATCAAGAATCAGTCCATGGGCCTGATGCGGGCCGTCTTTGTGTCGGTGAACCTCTCCGGCGCCAACCTGAAGGGTGCCAACCTAGGCCGGTCGCGGCTCGAATACGCCAACTTGAAGGATGCCGACCTCACCGACGTGGTGTTGATCGGCTCGGACCTGTCCGGGGCCAACTTGACCGGCGCCACGGTCACGGGCGCAGACTTCAAGAACGTCGACGTCAGCGGTGCCCGGCTAATCGATCTCAAGGGGCAGCAGGAAGCCAAGGATTGGGCCGAGCGCGTGAACATCGACCGCGCCGTCACCCAGGCAACCAACTGAGCCACCCGTTCGCCTCGATCCATCACCAAGGAGACAGACACCCCCATGACCACCCGACGCTTCCTGCTCGGCGCCCTGGCCGCCGCTCCCCTGCTGTTCGGCACAGGCGCCCAAGCCGCCGAGGCGGTGTTCACACCCAATGCCTTCGAGGCGGCACAGAAGGCGGGCAAGCCGATCCTCGTCCACGTCACCGCGCCGTGGTGCACCGTCTGCGCGGCGCAGAAGCCGATCCTGGCCAAGCTGGAGGCCCAGCCCCGGTTCAAGGACCTGCAAGTGTTCGACGTCGACTTCGACAGCCGCAAGGACGTGTTGAAGCGGTTCGGCGTGACGAGGAAGAGCACCCTGATCACCTTCAAGGGCGAGAAGGAGACGGGCCGCTCGGTCGGCGACACCCAGCCGGAATGGATCGAGGGCGCCGTCGAGAAGGCGTTGTAGGTCTGTCATGGCCACGACGTTCGGCCTCGCGTTCCTCGCCGGGATCCTCTCGGTGCTGTCCCCCTGCGTGCTGCCCCTGCTGCCGCTGGTTCTGGGCGCGGCGGCCTCGGAGCATAGGCTCGGCCCCGCCGCTCTGGCCGCTGGTCTCGCGCTGTCCTTCGTGGCCATCGGACTATTCGTGGCGACCGTGGGGTTCGCCATCGGCCTCGACGTCGATGTCTTCCGCACCGTCGCGGCCATCATGCTGGTCCTGATGGGGCTCGTCCTGATGGTTCCTGCCGCCCAGACCCGTCTCGCCGTAGCCGCCGGCCCGGTGAGTAACTGGACCGAGAGCCGGTTCGGTGGCTTCTCGACCACTGGGCTTCTGGGCCAGTTCGGTGTCGGGCTGCTGCTCGGGGCGGTCTGGAGCCCCTGCGTCGGGCCGACCCTCGGGGCCGCGTCCCTCCTCGCCTCGCAGGGGCGAGACCTGGGCACGGTAGCTGCGACGATGCTTCTGTTCGGCGTCGGCGCCACGCTGCCGCTCCTGCTCCTCGGCACGCTGTCCCGCGAGGTGTTGGTGCGCTGGCGCAACCGGATGATGGGGCTCGGCAAGGGGCTGAAGGTTGCCTTGGGCGCCATCCTCGTGGCCACCGGCCTGATGATCGCCACGGGCTACGACAAGGCCGCGGAGACCGTCCTGGTCAATGCCTTGCCTGCTTGGCTCACCAATCTGACGACCCGCCTGTGACCACGATGGTATTTGCCTCCAGAGCCCGCCCCACGCGACCCTACCTTCTCCGGGCCTGCCTGCTCTACGCTGCCATCCTCCTCGGGATGGCAGGTCCGGCGCATGCTTGGGAAATGGTCGGCACGAAGCAGCTTGAGCTCCGCACCCGCGACGGTATGTACATCCCAATCGGCACCGTGACGTTCACCCCGGGGGCGGACGCCACGCGGTTCGTCGTCACCCTCGACCGGGCGAAGTTCAAGGACTTCTTCCTGTCGATGCGCGAGTTTAAATGCGTCGAGGGGCCCGAGGTGCAGTGCCATGTCCCCTATCCCTACGCGAACCCGGGAACGGTCCGCCCGGGCGATTATGTGTGGTTGGAGCACGCACTTCTCTTCCTCTACAAAGCGCCGGCCGAATACGGAGCCAAGCTGAGCAACGGACTCTACTACGCCCTCCAGGCGACGAACGACGGGCTCGTCGGGAGGCCGATGGCGGTGGACCTCAACGACATCGCCGCACCTCCGCAGGATCCCTCCGACCCGCCGTTCGACCAAACAACCCGTACAGACATCATTCCGGGCACCCGCTGGATCGACGTCTTGATCATCCGTTGACGGGCGTCGTGACGGCGCCCACTACGACTGAAGTTGGACCGGCTAGGGCAGCCGCTTAACGAGCAATTCTGCCGAAAGCGGGCGGTTCGAAACGCATTCGTCTTGGACGCCTGCAGGTCCAGCGGCACCAGCCGAAACTAGCCAAAAGCGGCTAGTCCACTTCAGATCAGGGTTTGCTGAAATGTGGACGCACCGTCTTCAGCCCAACCTCGCCATAGCAGTTTGCCCACGCAACGCCCGAGTGCGTTGATCCGTCCTCCTATCGCATTAGCAAAGGCAACCAATCAGGATACCTTGGAGATCGTGATAACATCGTGCAGCTCAAGAGTGCGCCGCGTGGAAGCGACCCATCGACCGAAACGTACCTGAGGCATGGTACGCTCGCGGCTCCCTCCAAGCCAGCGAGCCCGTCGATGACCCTCGATCAGTTGCGCATCTTCGTGGCGGTCGCCGAACGTCAGCACGTCACCCGCGCGGCCGAGGCGCTCAACATCGTCCAGTCGGCGGTCAGCGCCGCGGTGTCGGGACTAGAGGGGCGGCACGCCGTCAAGCTGTTTCACCGGGTAGGCCGCGGAATCGAGCTAACCGACTCCGGGCGCATCTTCCTCGGCGAGGCGCGCGCTGTCCTCGCCAGAGCGGAGGCAGCCGAATTGGTGCTGGCCGATCTCAGTGGCCTCCGCCGCGGGGTCCTGCGCGTCCATGCGAGCCAGACCATCGCCAGCCACTGGCTGCCTCGCCACCTCGTCGCATTTCGGGCTACTTACCCGGAGATCACGGTTCGTCTCGCGGTGGGCAATACCGCCGACGTGGCACAGGCCGTCAACGAGGGCGCGTCCGAGCTTGGTTTCGTCGAAGGTGAGATCGATGATCCGGCTCTGGCGAGCACGGCGGTCGCGGAGGATCGTCTTGTCCTCGTCGTGCCGCCGAGCCACCCGTTCGCCGCCACCGACGCGCTGAAGGCGGCCGATCTTGCTGCCCTCCCTTGGGTGCTTCGCGAGGAGGGATCGGGCACCCGCTCTGTCTTTGAGGCAGCGCTCGCTGCACAGGGCATTCTGCCTCGGGACCTTACGGTCGCGCTGGAACTCCCCTCGAACGAGGCCGTCCTCGCCGCAGTCGAGGCCGGAGCTGGGGCGAGCGTTCTGTCGGAGGTCGTCGTGGCGGGCAAGCTCGCCAATGGTGCGCTGGTCGCGGTGCCGTTCCCGCTGCCGACCCGGACCTTCCGAATGCTGCGCCACAAGGAACGCTACCGAAGCCGAGCTGCCGATGCCCTGCTCGACGTAATCCACAAAAGTCAATCGTGAGCGGCGTCGCCCCCGACGATCCGCGCGTACGGCTCGCCGAGGACCGGACCGTGCTCGCCGCCGAGCGCACCTACGCGTCGTGGTTGCGTACCGGGCTGGCGTTCCTGAGCGTGGGCTTGGCCGCTCAGCGCTTCCTCGCCGAGGCGCTACCGGGCTGGCCCCTCCGGGTCATGGCCCTGGCCCTGGTCGTCTGCGCACTGGGGTGCTTCTGCGCGGCAGCGTGGCGCGATCATACCCTCCGGCGACGCCTAGCCTCGGCACAGGTGGGCCTGATGCCCCGCGCCTTGACGTTGGGCATCGCGCTGCTGCTCTGCGCCGTTGCAAGCCTTGCGGCCGTCACCCTCTGGCGCGTTTGAACGCGCTCAATCCACGGTCACGCGCACACGGTGCCATGACGCGCTGAGATAGCCCTTGTAGTTCCACGTGTCGTCAGGGGCGGCCGGCTGGGTCTGACCGGCCTCATCCCAGGCGCGCACCGCCAGCTCGTGCTCGCCTGAGGGCAGTTCGAGGTCAATCATCCAGAACGTCCAGGCGAACGGTGCACCCGCATCGTGCTCCAACGCGGCTTGCGCCCACGTTCTGCCGCCGTCGCCCGAGACGTCGACCCGGACCACCGCGCGATCACCGGACACGGCGTAGCCGGTGATGCGACTTGCCCCGGCTTGCAGGCTCGCGCCCCGCGCCGGTTCGCAGATCACCGCGTTGAGGGGCATGATGTTGATGGTGTGCCCCGTGGCCGGGTCCGCCGTCTCCGCGGTCACATCGGCCGGGTACAGCTTGTAGTCGCCGGCCTGGATCGGATTGTCCGACGGGCGATCCTGCACGGTGATGCGCTTGAGCCATTTCGGGCTGCGCACCCCGGCAAATCCTGGCACGACGGCGCGCAGCGGAAAGCCGTGCTCGGGCAGCAACGGCGCGCCGTTCATCGCGAAGGCCAGCAGGGTCTCAGGGGAGAGTGCCTTGGCGAGTGGAATCGAGGCGCCGTAGGGATGACCCTCGACCGTATCGTGGCTCTCGAAGGCGACATGGAGATTGGCGCCCTCGGTAATTCCGGCCTCCCGCAGCACGTCGCCCAAACGGACCCCGGTCCAGTCGGCTGTGCCTATCGCGCCCCCATCCCAGGGGTCGCCCGAGACCGGCGCCACCGCCCGCATATCGGCCCGGCGGTTGCCCGCGCACTGCATCGTTGCGGTCACAGTGACCTGTGGAAAGCGCTTCTGCAATCCATGTAGCGACAACTCCAGCGCGGTCGGGAGTGCGCCGTCGAGCGTGAGTCGGTAGCCGTCCGCGTCGATCTCGGGCAGATCGCCGTGCGAGCGCACGTAGAAGTCGTCCGCCGCCGTGCGGTAGGCCGAACGCAGCCGTTCGAGCGGCGGCTCAGCGTTGTACGGCGCATCCCCGTGAACGATCAGGCGCGCCTTGCGCTCGGCCAAGCTCGACATGTGTATCTCCATGTTCGTGTACCGGGGTACAACGTGCCGGGGTCGATCCGATCCCGGCACGTTTCGCTCACGGCTTCATGGTCGCGGTGATGGCGTTGCTCGCGCGGTCGATCACCGCGACGCTGAGGTCGCGGTTGAGGGCGTAGGCCTTGGTGTTGTCGGCCGAGAATACGATTGCCTGCCGGGGCTCATTCAGACCGGTCACGGTGGCCACGACCTTGCGGGTGGCGGTGTCGATCACCGACAGCGTGTTGTCCTTAAGGTTGCCCGAGTAGACGAACTTGCCGTCCGGCGTCAGCGCCGCGCCGTAGGGATCTTGGCCCACCGGCACCTCGGTGACCACCTTCTTCTCGGCCAGGTCGACCACGCCGACGGTGTTGCGCCCGCTATTGGCGGCGAACAGGGTTTTGCCGTCCTTCGTGATCGAGATTGCCCGAAGCTTGTCGAAGCCAGTAATCTCGCCGGCGATCTTATTGCTCGCCGTATCGACGAGGGTAATCTTGTCGCCGAGGAAATTGGTCACGAACAGCGTCTTGCCATCGGGCGCGAGCCGCACCCCCTGACGCGGCTGGCTGAAGCCCGGCACCACCGCCAACGCGAGCCCGGACTTGGTATCGAACACGCTCACCGTGCTCGCTGCCTCGTTGTTGACGTAGAGCTTGGCCCCGTCGCCGGACAGTGCCGTCCCGAACGCCCCGGGTCCGGCCGCGATCATCGCGACCTCCTGGCCTGTCGCGGTGTCGTAGGCGGTGATCCGACCGGTACCGCTGTCGGAGACGTAGAAGCGGGAGCCGTCGGGGGCGAACACGATGTTGCGCGGGGTAACGAAACCGTCGAGCGTGCGCGCGAGCTTGCCGGAGGTGACGTCGTAGACAAGTACCCGGCTCTCCTCGCTGTTCGAGACGGCGGCGGTGCGCCCGTCGGGGCTCAGAGCGAGCGAGTTGTTCCTGATCGCTCCGTCGAAACCGGCCGCGATCCCTGGGGCGGTCGCGGCGAGAAGCAGGGCGGAGCCGGCCATGAGTATGCGCAGGCCGGAGCGGATCGATTTCATGGTAAGGTCTCTCGGGTCAGGAGCCGCGCTCGCAGGTCCGCGGCGCGTGGGTTGGATATGTTGGCCCGGCGGATCGACGAGCGGCCAGCGGGAACGGGATCGGCAAGGCGCGACGGTCTCAGGGCTTCGGCTTCATCGCGGCGAGGTAGTCGACGATGGCCTGGACGTCGGCCGGATCGACCGGCGCCTTGTAGATGTGGACCATCTTGTTGACGGTCTCAGTCCACTGCGCCTTCGACAGTTTGGGCTGGGTCAGCACCATCCCGGCCGAGTGGCAGGCGAGGCAGTTGTTATTGACCGCCTCCGCCCCGGGTCCGTCCGGGAACACCCGGTCGGAACTCGGCAACTCGACCTGCTGTGAGGTGAAGTGCATCGGCTCGGGCGCCGGAGCGGCAAGCGCCGAGGCGGGGGTGAGAACGAGCCCGGCGAGCAGGAATATGGTGCGGGGTTTGAACATGATTCTCTCCCTCAGGCGACTTGGAGCGACACGGTCTCGACGCCGTTCTGCATGAACCCAGCCCCGTTCCAGACCTGGTCCATCGGCTGCGCGAGACCGTTCGTGTTGGTGCAGCGGACCATGATCGCGTGGCTGCCGGCTGCGAGTGCCGGAAGGCTGCCCTCGAAGCGGCGGAAGCTGTAGGGGCCCTCGTCAGCCCCGAGTTGTGCCGGCTTCCATGTCGTGCCGCCGTCTCCGGAGATCTCGACTGTCCTCACCCCGCAATCGCCCCCGAAAGCGATCCCACGCACGGCCACCGGTGCGCCGGCGGCGACGTTGGCGCCGTCCTGCAGGTTGGTCACGAACGAGCGCGGGACCATCCGGTTGATCGGCACCGTCTTGAAGCCGGTCTGGCCGGGCTTGATGTTCGCCCCCGGCACGTCCGGGATGCGGTAGGCGGTCTTCATCCAGTACTGATCGTCGGGCTTGTCCAGCACCTCAATGTCGGACAACATCTTGACCCAGTAGGTCGAGTACCAGCCCGGAACCACGAGGCGCAGCGGGAAGCCGTTGAGCAGTGGCAACTGCGTGCCATTCATCGCGTAGGCGAGCATGACCTCGCCGTCCCGGGCATGGTCGAGGTCGAGTGACTTCTTGAAGTCGGGCGCGTCGTCCACGACCGGCTCATCGAGGCCGCTGAAGCGCACCTGCACGGCCCCCGCCTTCACGCCGACACGGTCGAGCACGTCCTTCAGGCGCACACCGGTCCAGCGGGCGTTGCCCATCGAACCGTTGGCCCACTGCGCCCCGGGCACCCGCGGCTCGAACAGGCCGCGGGAGTTGCCCGAGCACTGGTTGACCGCGGCGATCTCGAACCGCGGCAACTGGGCGATTTCGTCAAGCGACAGCGACAGTTCCTGCTCGACGTGCCCGCGCACCTTCAGCCGGAAGGCTTTCGCGTCCACTTCGGTGGGGATCGAGGCCCAATGCCAGCGCACGTAGAAGCGGTCGTTGGGGGTGAACAAACCCTGGTCGAACACCTCGAACGGCGTCTCCAACAACGGCGGGCGGGTGCGCTGCAGGATCATCGACCCCTTGCCTGGGAAAGCGGTCGTGAGGTCGCGCGCGTCGGGACCACCGCGCAGCGGCAGCTTGACCGAGCCTGCGGCCCAGGCCGGTGCCGCGGCCGCGAGACCGCCGAGGCCGAGACCGGCGAGCACGGCACGGCGAGGGATGGCATAATTGTTCACGTGCATTCCTCCGCGTATGGGTAGGGCGTCCCATGCCCACCTCTCAATGGGAGAGATATCTTTCCTTCACCGCGCGGTCCAATAGAATGATATGCTCGTTCCGTTCAATTGATTAGATCAATCATCTCCTAGTGCGAAAAGCGTCTGCCGCTCGTTGAAGCCGCGAAGCGTGACCGTGTCGATCGGTGTCAGCGCTGGTGACAGGCCATCAGCGAACGCGCCGGTGGCTAGAAGAGGCTGGCCGTAGACCTTGCACAGGGCCTCGACCCGGGCGAGCACGTTCACGTCCCGACCGATCGCGGTGAAATCGAGCCGATCGCCCGCACCGATATTGCCGTACGCGACCGTGCCGACGTGCAGCGCGATGCCGATCGCCGGTAGGTCGCCCGCCTCGGCCACCGCAGTGAGTGCGATCCGCGCCGACCGCAATGCGGCGTGGCGCGCCCGCGCTTCGTCACCGGCGGTGTCAAACACCGCGAGCACGCCGTCGCCGATGTACTTCAGTACCTCGCCGCCCGCGTCCTCGATCGCCGGGACGACGGCGTCGAACACGCGGTTGAGCACGGCGACGACGCGCTCGGGCGTCGTCGCGTCGGACAGGGCGCCGAAGCCGCGCATGTCGGCGAGCAGCATCGCCGCGCGCATTCGGCGCGTGTCGCCGCGCCGGACTCCGCCGGCGAGGATGCGCCGGGCCGGATCACGGCCGACATAAGCGGCGAGCACATCGGCGAGCATGCCCTCCTGCGCCTTCAACTCGAACACCAGGGAGAGTGGACCGGCGAGCGGAGTCAGGGCAGCGATCTCCGACGCCGTGAAGCCCGTGGGTCGCGCGGTAGCCCAGGATGCAGCCCCCGTCCGACCCGACCCCGCCGGCAGCGGCACGATTAGGTAGTCGGTCAGGCCCGTGTCCCGGAGCTCGTCGAGTACGGGGAAATCCAGTGATCCGCCTTCGTCGAGGCGCATCCGATAAGGACGACCGGTGGCGACGACGTGCTCGACGGTGTTGCCGTGGAAGGTCGGTGTCCCCTCGATGCCGTGCGGTCGGAGCAGCGTTCGGGTCTCGACGCCGGGCAGCCATACTCGCATCACCCACCGGTGGGAGGGATGCAGGGTCGGCGCGTGGAAGGTGGCGCGATCCAGCGGCAGACCGAGTTCGATCAGGGCTGCTGACAGCCCTTCGAGCAGCGCCCCGGCATCCCTTGCAAATCGCCCTTCACCCGAAAGCCAGGCGGTCGCATACGCTAGAAGTTCGGTCCGATCATCCAAGATTGGTGCTCCGTAGGCACATCGGCAGAGGTCGCGGTCGTGGCGTCGCCGCCGCCCGAGGCTGACGGCGATGGCTGAGGCCCGGCGTTACGCGATGCCGAGGATCCGGATTAAGCCGAGGCTGACGGCGGTGAGAGCGGCCAAGGAGGCGATCACGGCTAGCGTCACCCGCGGACCCGCGCCGACGACGCTGCGCACGTCGACCCCGAGCCCGAGCGCGGCCATGGAGACGATTGTGAGCAGATTGGCGGTGGCGGCCGTCGATGGCAGAGCAACCTGCGGGATCAACCCGCCGGAGCGCAGGCCCGCCATCGCCAGGAATGCCAGGATGAACCACGGAACCAGGCGGTGAACCGCGATGCGGCCGGGCTTCGGACGCACGCCGGCTGTGACGTGCGGCGCGGCCTCGTCCGCCTCCTCGCGCAAGTGGCTGGCACCGAGCGACAGGGCCAGCACGACCGGACCCAGCATCAACACGCGGACGAGTTTGACCAGCGTGCCAACCTGAACGCTGAGGGCGGCCACCGGCGCGGTCGCGGCCAGGACCTGCGGCACGGCATAGACGGTCAGGCCCGCCAGTACCCCGTACTGCATCGGTGACAGATCGAGCAGCGGCACGAGGAGCGGCAGGCCGAGAACCACGAGGACGCCGAGCACGGCGGTGAACGCGATGGAGGACGCGACGTCCTCACCGTCGGCGCCGATCACCGGCGCGGTCGCGGCGATTGCCGAGTTGCCGCAGATCGAGTTCCCGCAAGCGACTAGGATGGCCAACCGCGGGTGCAGGCCCAAGGCGCGACCGATGCCGTAGCTCACGGCGATGGCCAGCAGCACGACGCCGGCGATGCCGATGAGGAGACCGGGGCCGGCGGCAAGCAGGGTCCCGACGCTGAGTGAGGCTCCGAGCAAGACCACGGCGACTTCGAGCACGGTCTTGGCGCCAAAGGCGATACCGGGGAAGAACCGCGGACCAGGGTTCCAGGCCGTACGGAGCGCCGTGCCGAGCACGATGGCGAGTACCAGCGCTTCTAGCCACGCGCGGCCGAACACACGCTCCTCGATGGTCTCCAAGCCGATCGCGACAGCCGTGACCGCGAGGCAAAGGCCAAACCCCGGCAAGATCCGCCTGGTGAACTGAGCGATGGAAGGGGCGGTGGCGTCACGCGGCATGGCAGTCAGCTCCAGGGCAACGACCCATCATTGTTACCGGGAAGCTTTCATTCCAACAGAACTATCAGATCTTTTTGATCTGCGAACGAGATCGCTCGAACCGCTGGCAGATCATATTTGTTGGATCTGACGTGAAAGTGTAGGTCAACGCAGACGCTGAGGTTTTCACGTTCCCGACAGCGGCCAAGCTGGTGCTGTCCACGATCTCGGCCGCACCGCAGTGTGGCGAGGACAGCGATTTCAACTTGCGGTTACCCTCAAATAAACCGGCAGAGATCCACCTCCAAGCCGCCATTCCGCTGGCGACCCAGGCTGTGTCAAAACTTGAATGCTGTCAGCCGTTGTGGAAAAATGTTCTTTCGAAGGAGAGTGACATCGGCCTGACGGGCTTCCTGTGACCATCGGTCAGTCGCTTTGGAGATCCCTCGCGGTTGCTGCGGCGACGTTTGTTCTCTGACTTCGCAGCACATCCGCGTTTTGACACAGCCTCTACCCGATCCAATCATTCTTCCGACCACGCCCAAATTCAAAAAACGGACGCACCAGGCTCCATTCGGCTTGTCGCTCGGAGGCAGCACACTGGCTAGTTCCTGCCACGATCGCACTGGGTTGCGCACTTGATTTGGACGGACTGGCTGTTACGTACAGTCTCGGGAATGGGGTCTCCCGTACAACCGCCCTCAGGGCTGATGACTCCTATCGTTGCCAACGCGCGATAGGAGTGTGCCTTGTCCCCAGCCCGTCCCCCCGGATCATTTATTGAGTTCTGCCGTCCCGCCTCCGCCGGGAGCGCACGGTCATGAACCTCGCCGCCATCAGCCCGGGTACGGCACCGTTCGACGAGATTAACGTCGTCATCGAGGTGCCCATCGGCGGCCCGCCGATCAAGTACGAGATGGACAAGGCGTCCGGCGCCCTGGTCGTCGACCGCTTCCTCTACACCCCCATGCACTACCCCGGGAATTACGGGTTCATCCCCAACACCCTGTCGGAGGACGGGGACCCTTGCGACGTGCTGGTGGCCAACACCCGGGCGATCCAGCCCGGCGCCATGATCGCCGTGCGGCCGGTCGGGGTTCTCCTGATGGAGGACGAGCACGGCCCCGACGAGAAGATTATCGGCGTGCCGGCCGCGCGGCTGACGCGGCGTTACGACGGCGTCCGGGCGCACACCGACCTACCCGAGATCACCCGCCAGCAGATCCAGCACTTCTTCGAGCACTACAAGGACCTGGAACCCGGCAAGTGGGTGCGCATCACCGGCTGGGCGGATGCGGACCGGGCCCGCGAGCTGGTCGCCGCCGCCGAACAGCGGCATCGGGAGAAGGTAACCTTCCTGTGAACCCCGGCTGGCCTGCGGGCACGCCGAACCTGGTCCGCGTGCGGCACGGCGAGAGCGAGGCGAACCGAGACAATCGGTTCACCGGGTGGCTCGACCCGCCGCTGACGGCACGGGGTATCGCGGAGGCCCGTGCGGCAGGCGCCACGCTCGCCGCACAGGGACTGTCCGTCCGAACCGCCTTCGCGTCGCCCTTGCTGCGGGCAGTGGCTAGTTGCGCCCTCGTACTGGAGGCACTGGGTCAAGCGGAGGTGCGCCCGCGTCTCTGCGAGGCCCTGGTCGAACGCGACTACGGGGAGTTGAGCGGCATGGACAGGGACGGGGCATGCGAACGCTGGCCGCCGGGCCAAGTCGAGCGATGGCGGCGCTCCTACGCGGAAGCGCCGCCTGGGGGCGAAAGCCTGCGCGACACGGCGGCGCGCGTCATGCTCGGCTACGTGCGGGAGATCCTGCCGGCGGCCATGCGCGGCACGACCCTGGTCGTCGCCCACCGGAACTCGTTGCGGGCCCTGGTCATGGCCTTGGACGGCCTCTCCCCGGACGAGGTCGAGGACCTTGAGCTGCCCACCTGCGCGATGCGCCTCTACACGCTGGCTCCTGACACTGCCGTCCTGTCGCAGACGTCCCTGGAACCAAACCTGCACGCCGTCGAAGGAGGAAGCTGATGGCCAAGTCGCCCCAGGACGATCCCGATCCCGAGATGAGGGACATAGACGAGATGGGACGCCTGGAACGGCGCCGTGCGGAGGGAGCGCCATTTCCGCGTGCCGTCGTGACCGGCATCGCCATCGTTGTCATCGCGGTCGCAACCATCTGGCTGCTGTCCCGCTGAGCGTCAGGCCACCAATCCGGCGGGTCGAGTTCAGACCCGCCGGACCGCGCCCTTGGCCGCGCTGGTCGTGAGCATTGCGTAGGCGCGGAGCGCCCCGCTGACCTTGCGCTTGCGCGGAGCCGCCGGTTGCCAACCCGCGGTCTCCTGGGCAACACGCCGCCGGTCGAGCTCCGCCGCGTCCACGTCGAGGTGGATGCGTCGGTTCGGGATGTCGATGGCGATCCGGTCCCCGTCGCGCACGAGACCGATCAGCCCGCCCTCGGCCGCTTCCGGGGAGACGTGGCCGATCGAGAGACCGGCGGATCCGCCGGAGAACCGCCCGTCGGTGACCAGGGCGCAGGCCTTACCCAGCCCCTTCGATTTCAGGTAGCTCGTCGGGTACAGCATCTCCTGCATGCCGGGACCGCCGCGGGGTCCCTCGTAGCGGATCAGCACCACCTCGCCGGCCGTCACTTTGCCGTTGAGAATGCCGTCCACCGCCGCGTCCTGGCTCTCGAAGACCCGGGCTGTGCCGTCGAAGACCAGGTTCGAAGCGTCGACGCCTGCGGTCTTCACGATGCAGCCGTCCTCGGCCAAGTTGCCGAACAGGACCGCCAAGCCGCCGTCCCGGGAGTAGGCATGCGCGGCATCGCGAATGACGCCGCCCTCCCGGTCGACGTCGAGCTCGTCGAAGCGGGATTCCTGGCTGAACGCCACCTGGGTCGGCACGCCGCCGGGGGCGGCGCGGTAGAAGGTCTGGACCGAGGCGGCCGGTTCGCCGCGCACGTCCCAGCGGGCGAGCGCGCCGCCGAGCGTACCGGCAGAAACGTTGCCGACCGTGGTGTCGATCAGCCCGGCCCGGTCGAGCTCGGCCAGGATGCCCATGATGCCGCCGGCTCGATGGACATCCTCCATGTGGACGTTGGCGACCGCCGGGGCGACCTTGCACAGCACCGGCACCCGCCGGGAGAGGCGGTCGATGTCGGTCATGGTGAAGGGCACCTCACCCTCGTGCGCGGCGGCCAGCAGGTGCAGCACCGTGTTGGTCGAGCCGCCCATGGCGATGTCGAGGGTCATGGCGTTCTCGAAGGCCGTGAAGCTCGCCACCGCGCGCGGCAGAACGCTCGCGTCGTCCTGCTCGTAGTGGCGGCGCGCCAGATCGACGATCAGGTGGCCGGCCTCCACGAACAGGCGCTTGCGGTCGGCGTGGGTGGCGAGCACCGAGCCGTTGCCCGGAAGCGCCAGCCCCAGCGCCTCGGTGAGGCAGTTCATCGAGTTCGCCGTGAACATGCCCGAGCACGAGCCGCAGGTCGGGCAGGCCGAGCGCTCGATGACGGCGACGTCCTCGTCGGAGATACGGTCGTCGGCCGCCGCGATCATCGCGTCGACGAGGTCGACCTTCCTGGCGATGCCCGGCAGCTGGACCTTGCCGGCCTCCATCGGGCCGCCGGAGACGAACACGGTCGGGATGTTGAGGCGCAAAGTGGCCATCAGCATCCCAGGGGTGATCTTGTCGCAATTCGAGATGCACACCATCGCGTCGGCGCAGTGCGCGTTGACCATGTACTCGACGGAATCGGCGATCAGCTCCCGGGACGGCAGCGAGTACAGCATCCCGTCATGGCCCATCGCGATGCCGTCATCGACCGCGATGGTGTTGAACTCCTTGGCGACGCCGCCGGCGGCCTCGATTTCCCGGGCGACCAGCTGGCCGAGATCCTTGAGATGGACATGGCCCGGCACGAACTGCGTGAACGAGTTCACCACCGCGATGATCGGCTTGCCGAAGTCGGCATCCTTCATGCCGGTGGCGCGCCAGAGGCCGCGGGCGCCGGCCATGTTGCGGCCATGGGTGGTCGTGCGTGAGCGATAGGCGGGCATGAGCGTCTCGTCAGTATCTTGCGCGTTCTGCCGGATAGGCCTCGACGAACAAGCGGGTTTGGCTCGGTGCTGTCATGCACCTTGGCCATTGTCGTATCGCCGGCGTTCGCGTCGGAGACCGTCTGGTGGCCGTGGGGCGGGCGACGCCATCGCTCCCGCCTCGGGGCATCAGGTGCGGCGGTAGCGTGCGAAGGGGTTTTCGAACCGGGCACGGGCACCGAGTTCGGCTTCGATGGCCAGCAGGCGATTGTACTTGGCCAGCCGCTCGCCCCGGCAGGGCGCCCCCGCCTTGATCTGCCCGCTGCCCATGGCGACCGCGAAGTCGGCGATGAACGTGTCCGTGGTCTCCCCGGAGCGATGGGAGACCATCGTCGCCCACCCGGCCTGCCGGCACAGGGTGATGGCCTCGACCGTTTCGGACACGGTGCCGATCTGGTTCAGCTTGATCAGGGCAGCGGTGCAAGCCCGTTCGCCGATGGCCTTCGTGATGAAGCGGGGATTGGTGACCAGCAGATCGTCGCCGACGACCTGTATCCGCTCGCCCTGCGCGGCCGTCTGGGCGACGAAGCCGGCCCAGTCCTCCTCCCCGAACCCGTCCTCGATAGAGACGATGGGCCAGCGCTCGACCCAACGGCCGTAGAGCTCCAAAAGCTGCGCGCGGTTCAAGACGCCGGTCCGCGAACGGGAGAGGTCGTAACCGTCCGCCGCCGCGAAAGAAGAGGCCGCGGGGTCCAGGGCGATGGCGACGTCGAACCCCGGCCTGTAGCCGACCCTCTCCGTGGCCTCCACGATCAGCGCCAGGGCCGCCTCGTTATCCGGCAGGTTGGGTGCGAAGCCACCTTCGTCCCCTACGGCCGTGGCCAGCCCCCGTTCGTGAAGGATCTCCCGGATGGCCGCGTAGGTCTCGGCCGCAACGCGCATTGCCTCGGCCAGGCTCGAAGCGCCGACGGGCACGAGCATGAACTCTTGGACATCGAGCGAGCTGTCGGCATGCTGGCCGCCGTTGAGGACGTTGAGGCACGGCATCGGTAGGAGGGTGGCGGCCTCGCCTCCGAGATGCGCGTAGAGGGGACGGCCCGTCGCGCGCGCGGCCGCACGCGTCGCCGCCATGGAGACGCCGAGCAGCGCATTCGCACCGAGCCTGGACTTGTTCGGCGATCCGTCGAGCTCGACGAGCGCCCGGTCGAGGCCCTGCTGATCGGCTGCGTCCCACCCCCGGAGCGCCCCGGCGATCTCGCCACGCACGGCCTCTGCGGCCATCAGCACACCCTTGCCCCCGTAACGAGCCGGGTCATTGTCGCGCCTCTCGACCGCCTCGTTGACGCCCGTCGAGGCGCCAGAGGGGACGCCGGCGGTGGCGCTAACGCCGCCTTCCAGCGTGATGCGGACCTCCAGGGTCGGGCGGCCACGGGAGTCGAGGATTTCCAGGGCTTCGAGGGCGCGGATCTTCGTGTCCGGACGCATCGGGGATTCCCTCGGTTGATGAGTATCCTCGGCGGTGGCCGAGCAAGGAGAAGGGTGCCGGCGCGGACCCCGCGCCGGCACCCTCGTGTCGTCAGCGACGTGCCGCTGCTTAGTTCGGCAGGGCGAAGTCGGTCAGCGTGCCACCGAGGTTGGTGTACTGCGACAGAGCCGCGTAGCCACCCACCGCGCCGAGGCCGGCGTTCGGGTCGGTCAGGCCGGCCGCGAGGCCGATGCCGGCCCAGCCGCCGACGCCCGAAAGCACGGCGATGTGCTGCTTGCCCTTGATCGCGTAAGTCATCACGTTGCCAATGATGCCCGACGGGGTCTTGAACTTCCAAAGCTCCTTACCGGTCTTGTCGTCGACCGCCTTGATGTAGCCTTCCAGCGTTCCGTAAAAGACCAGGTCGCCGGCGGTGGCGAGCGCACCCGACCATACCGAGAACTGCTCCGGGTCGGACCAGACGATCTTACCCTTCACGCCGTCCCACGCGATGAAGTTGCCCATGCCGCCGTGCGAGTTCGGGGCCGGGTACATCGAGAGGGTCGCACCGACGTAGGGCTGGCCCGGGGTGTAGGTCACCCGGAACGGCTCGTAGTCCATGCAGACGTGGTTGGTGGGCACGTAGAACAGGTTGGTCTTCGGCGAGAAGGCCGCAGGCTGCTCGTCCTTCGACCCGAGGGCCGCCGGGCAGATGCCCTTGGAGTTGGTGTCCTCACCGTTCTGCTCGGTCGAGTACTTCGACTGAACGAGCGGGCGGCCGTAGGTCTTGGACGACTTGTCCATGTCGACCTTGGACGCCCAGTTCACGGCCGGATCGAACTTCTCGGCGACCAGCAGCTCGCCCGTCTCGCGGTTCAGCGTGTAGCCGAAGCCGTTGCGGTCGAAGTGGGTCAGGAGCGGCTGCTCCTTGCCGTCGATCTTCTGATCCGTGAGGATCATCTCGTTGATGCCGTCATAATCCCACTCGTCGTGGGGGGTCATCTGGTAGACCCACTTGGCCATGCCGGTATCCGGGTTACGCGCCCAGATGGTCATCGACCACTTGTTGTCGCCCGGACGCTGCTTGGGGTTCCAGGTCGAGGGGTTGCCTGAGCCGTAGTAGACCAAGTTCAGCTTGGGGTCGTAGGAGTACCAGCCCCAGGTACAGCCGCCGCCGGTCTTCCACTGATCGCCTTCCCAGGTCTTCAGCGAGGAGTCCTTGCCGATGGGCTTGCCGAGCGAGGTGGTCTTCTCCGGGTCGACCAGCAACTCGTCGTCCGGACCTTCCGAGTAGCCGCGCCAGATCCGCTTGCCGTCCTTCAGGCTGTAGGCGGTGATCGAGCACTGCACGCCGAACTCGCCGCCCGAGATGCCGACGAGGACCTTGTCCTTCACCGGCATGACCGTGGCAGTGTTGGTCGCGCCCTTAGACGGATCGCCGTTCTTCACCGACCAGTTGACCTTGCCGGTCTTGGCGTCGAGCGACACGAGGGTGGTGTCGGCCTGGTGCAGGAGGATGGCGCCGTCGGCGTAGGCGAGGCCGCGGTTGACCGTGTCGCAGCACATGACCGGGATCACGGACGGATCCTGCTTCGGCTCGTACTTCCAGAGGATCTTCTGCTCGTGCTCAAGATCCAGCGCGTACACGATGTTCGGGAACGGCGTGTGCACGTACATGACGTTGCCGATCACGAGCGGCGCGCCCTCGTGGCCGCGCAGCACGCCGGTCGAGAACGTCCAGGCGACCTGCAGGTCCTTGACGTTCTTCGTGTTGATCTGGTCGAGCTTCGAGAAGCGGGTGTTGGAATAGTTCAGCCCAGGGAACGCCCAGTCGTTGGGGTTCTCCATCATCTTCATGAGGTTTTCGTTGGCCGAGGCCGGCAACAGGGTTGCGGCGTAGGCGACCGATGCCACGAGGGCGATCTTTTTCATGCGCGTTCCTCCGTACTGACGCCCCTGACCCGATCTTGGCGTGGCCATGCGTCATTTCACGCGTGCTTGTCTCGCAAGAGATCGTTGTTCGATGGCAACAACTTCAAGCGAGCTCCGTAAGTCTATCGAATGCGCGCCGGATTACAATAAGATTCTTCTAAGTGCGACAGTTTTTCAGAGGTTAAACTCTATCAACTTATGATTTGACATGACTAAACCTCCCGAAAAACCGCGTAGGTTTCAGGATACCAATAATGCCGCTTCTTAAAAGATCAAAGTCCCTTCTTGTTGACTCAAAATCTCGGTTTTAGCCTTGACTCCGGGTCGCTCAGGGTTACATTGACCCTGCAAGGTTACTCTAATCTTGTTTGCGACAGACTTAGTTCTGGCGAACGTCTTAAGTTACCGCTCGGGAAGTTCGCTGGAGACGGCGGGGTCTAAGGACCTCGCCGTTTTTTCTTGTGCGAGCACGCAAAGAAGCGCGCGCGATGTTGCGCACGCCTGAGCGGGCTTAGAGCGGCAGTGGGGGGGATCGCATCGGCACACAGCTCACGCAGGATCCCGGTGAAGGGATCAGGTTACGGGAGGTGCACGGCCGGAGGTGGGAACAGGCACAGCCCTACCCGCGCCCGGAAGCGCACGGTAGGAGCTATCGTCCGAGCGTAGGGCCCGGCAGTTGTCGGGGAGCTCCATCCCCATCCCACGTCAGGGAAGGTGGCTTAATCCATCGGCCCCGTCAATTCCCCGCCCGGCTTGTCGGCAGGCGTCAGTGGCTGACGCCTCGGGTCAACCACGCGGCCATGAGCGACCCATTGCGTGCCCAGGGCGGTATCGATCGTTCCTCCTGACACGGTGCCTTGAGCCGGATCGTCGAAAAGTCGACTCGGCCCGATACCTCGGCTTCATGCCTTGCGTGGGCGAGGTCGCCCCTTGGAGCGGCGTGACGCGTGGGTCTGCAATGCCTTCCCTTCGCCGACGGCTGTAGGCGCGAAGCCTTGCGGTCGGATGCCGAACCGTTCGGAAGGCATCGCCCGTGGTTAGCCCGCCCGGCTCACGGGATGGTGTCCGGCGCGCTGCGGGAGCAGCAGGACGCTGACGACCATCAGCGCGGCGAGAACGGCCGAGATGGTGATGTCGTTGATCCCCAGCCCGCCCTGGGCGGCCGGCTTGTCGAGCGAGTTCGCGATCGTCGCGCCGAGCGGGCGCGTCAGGATGAAGGCAGCCCAGAACAGCGCAGTCCGGGAAACCTTCGTGAAGAAGTAGAGACCCGCCGTGACGGCCAGAGCGGTTCCGAACAACAGAGCGCTGCCGTTGTAGCCGAGGGGCGTGTCGTCGGCCATCCAGTCGCCGAGGGCGGTGCCGAGCGTCTGCGAGAACATGATGGTCAGCCAGTAGAAGCCTTCCACCCGCGGCGTCGTCACGTTCTCGATGGCCACCGTCCCCTCGGACCGGTACCAGAGGCCGAGCGAGGCCAGCACGAGCGCGAACAGCGTCAGCGAACCGCCGAGGTAACCGATGCCCAGCGACCGGTCGAACAAGTCGGCCATCGTCGTGCCGGCCAGCGTCGTCGCCGTAATGACCGCCCAATACAGGGACGGGTGGAAACGCTTTGCCCGGATCTGCGCCGCCACCGCCGCGACGAGGAAGGCGGCGAAGATCAAGGTTCGACGAGGTAGCCCAGCCCCAAGGTCAACGCCACGGCGTTGCCGCCGACCTCTCCCAAAGTCGTGGCGACGATCTTGATCGCCCAGAACGCCAGCGTGACTTCGGGCACCTTGCTGGTTTCGTCGTCCATCCGGTCCTCGGCCATGGGGCGGCCTCCTCTCGTTCGGGTTGATGATGGCACTCGCCGGCGGTCGAACCTGCCTTTCAGGGTCCGATGAGCTTCCGCAGCCGGTCGAGATCGGCCAGTTGCTGCAGGGCGTTGTCGCCGTCGGACGCGGCGAGGCCGAGGATGACCGCCTCCAGCGCGATCAGCGTCGTGGCGTGGAGGGCGACTTGGTTGGCGCGTCCGCGTCTGGCGAGCAGCACGACCGTGGCCTGCCGGGCCAGGTCGCTGTCCTCGGTGTCGGTCACGAGCACGACCGGAAGACTGAGGCGGCGCGCCTCGGCCATGACGGCCTGCACCTCCCGATAGGGCTGGCCATAGGCGAGCAGCAGGACCGCGTCGTCCGCACGCAATCCGAGCAACTGGTCGGCAAGGCCCCATCCGGTCGAGTCGAGGAGGAAGCTCCGACGGCCCGAACGGTTGAGTTGGAAAGCTAGGTAACAGGCGAGGTGAGCCGATGGGCCGATTCCGAACACACCGATCCGCGACGCTTGGTGCAGGGCGCTGATGGCCGCGAGGATCGCCGCTTGGCCGGCCTCCGTCCGTAGGGCTTCCATGCCCTCCGCATGAGCATCGAGCACGGCTTGGACGGCCTCGTTCGCGTTCTCCCCTACCTCGGAGAGCGTACGGCGCATGTTGGTCGCCGGGGACATACGCTCGCCGAGCCCGGCCGCGAGCGCCTGCTTGAGGTCTGGTAGCCCGTCGAACCCCAGCGCCTGGACCGCCCGGATGACCGTGGCGTCCGACATCCCGAGCTGCGTGGCGATCTGGGCGGCCGAGCTCGCCAAGGCCTGGGGCCGGTTCTGGTCGAGATAGCTCGCGACCCGGGCCGCCGCCGGCGACAGCGTCGCAGTCAAGCGCCTCACCCGGTCGCCGAATTTGTCCGCCACCCCGTCAGCCTCCATGCCCGTCCACGCCCTTGCGATGTAGCATATCCATCTTTGCGCTTGACTAATGTAGCATATGCCACAATTGACGGGGACTGCAACCGTTCCGGCGGTTGGGACCGAACTGCGAGGTCGGGGTATGGTGATCCAGTGGACGCAGGCTTGGCCGACGGCGCTGGCGGGATTCCTGGCCTCGCTCGTGGAGTTCGTCGAGGCGCTGACTGTGATCCTCGCCGTCGGCGCGGTGCGGGGCTGGCGTGGGGCGCTCACCGGCACCGCAGCGGCGCTCGCGGTCTTGCTAGCGATTGTCGTCATGTTCGGACCGCTGCTGACGCGTATCCCGTTGGAGGACGTCCAACTCGTCGTCGGCGGGCTCCTCCTGCTGTTCGGCCTCCGTTGGCTCCGAAAGGCGATCCTGAGGGCCGCCGGCGTCATACCCCTCCACGACGAGGTGGCCGCCTACGACAAGGAGACCAGCAACCTGCGGGGTGCCGGCCCCCGGAATGGCCATTGGGACACGGTCGCCGTCGCCGCCGCCTTCAAGATCACCATGCTCGAAGGCCTTGAGGTGGTGTTCATCGTCATCGCCGTCGGCGCGGGGGGGACCGGTCTCCTCGTGTCTGCCGCCGCAGGCGCCGTCGCGGCGCTCCTCCTGGTCTGCGCCCTCGGCATCGTCCTGCACCGGCCCCTCGCGATGGTACCCGAGAACCACCTAAAGTTCGTGGTCGGCGTCCTGCTCGCCGCATTTGGGACCTTCTGGGTCGGCGAGGGCATCGGCCTGACTTGGCCGGGGAGCGACTGGTCGATCCTCGGCCTTGCGCTCGGCTTCCTGGCACTTGCCGGGCTCTTCGTCCCGCTTAGCCGCCGCCGGGCCGAGGTCCTGGCGTCGCCGGTTCTCCGAAAGGTGCCATGATGGATTTTCTGAAAACCGTCTTCCGTGAACTGTTCGGGCTGGTCGTCGACGATGTCGGCTTCGCGGGCGCGACCGTCGGCTGGATCGGGCTGGTGTGGGTGCTCGCCACCTTCATGCCCCTGCCGACGCCGTGGCTCGCCGCCCTGCTCTTCGGTGGCCTCTGCCTGATCCTGGCGGAAAGCGTGCTCCGGCGGTCAGGAGAGGTTCGATGACGTCTTCCTCACGACGGGCCATCGCTTCGCGTGGAACCTCGGCGGCGGAGGATACCTCGCGCTGGGCGAGGCTCGGCCGCCTGGATTTCGGTCTGATCGGCGCGTTGTTCTTGGTGTTCGTCCTGGCGGCCGGGTTCGGGCTGCTGGCCGAGGAGGTCATGGAAGGAGACACGGCCCGCTTCGATCTCGCGACCATAACCGCGATGCGAACGCCGGGCGACCTTGCGGACCCGCTCGGGCCGCCCTGGGTCGAGGAGATGGGTCGCGACGTCACCGCCCTGGGCAGCTACTCGTTCCTCGGTTTCGTGCTCGTCGCGGCCGTGATCTATCTGGTGTTGATCCGCAAGCGTGGCTTGGCGTGGCTGATGGCGGCCTGCGTCCTGGGCGGCATGGCGCTCAGCACGCTGCTGAAGTACGGCATCGACCGGCCGCGTCCGGATTTCCCCCATACGGCACGCGTGTTCACCCCCGGTTTCCCAAGCGGTCACGCGACCTTGTCGACCATCGTGTTCCTGACCCTTGGGGCATTGCTCGCCCGCGCGGAGCCCGACCCCCGGATCAAGACGTTCCTCGTGGGTGTGGCGGTGTTCCTGACGGTGATGGTCGGGTTGAGCCGGATGTACCTCGGGGTGCACTATCCCAGCGACGTGATCGCCGGCTGGTGTATCGGCAGTGCCTGGGCCCTGCTGTGCTGGACGGTCGCCCTGTGGCTGCAGCGGCGGGGTCAGGTCGAGGGCAGGGTCGAGAACCCGCCTCCGTGACGGACCCGGGGCGTGCCGGGCCCGGGAAGCCGATACGCCCGAACCCCGGCGTCGGCTCTGGGCCGTCCGGCGGTTTCCGCTCCGGCTCAGCCCTCCCCGAGATGGGCCAGGCGCAGGAAATAGCTGTTCCACGACCCTCGCTTCGAACGGGATCTCGCTCGGGCGGCCGCGGAAATCGCGGTTCAGGGAAGCGCCTCCCGCTGTTGATATGAAGCCTCAGCGGGGCTCGATCACGGATGCGGAGGCGCTTCGCCTGGTCGAAGTTCACCGGTCATCCAACGGCAGCGTGGGTCGTCATGCTGCCGGCGTAGAGCCCGTGCCCAGCGCCCGCTGCATCAGAACGGTATCGACCCAGCGGCCATGCTTGAAGCCCACCGCTCGCAGGATGCCAACCTCGGTGAACTCAGCCTTCCGGTGCAGGGCGATTGAGCCCTCGTTCGCGCTGTCGCCGATCACCGCCACCATCTGGCGCCATGGGCCGGCTTCGCATCGGGTGATCAGCGCGCCGAGCAACGCCGTTCCGACGCCGCTTCGATGCGCGGCACGGGTCACGTAGACCGAATTCTCGACCGAGTGGCGGTATGCCGGACGGGGTCGGTAGGCACTGGCATAAGCATATCCCACGACCTGCTCGTTCCGGATCGCGACCAAATACGGCAACCCGGCGGCGACGATGGCCTCGCGCCGCCTGCCCATCTGCTCGATGGTCGGCGGTTCCTCTTCGAACGTTGCCAGTCCGTAGAGGACATACGGCGTGTAGATCCGCAGCACCTCGGCTACGTCGGACGACGACACGTCACGGACGATGGGAGACGCTTGCTCGACGTTCTGCGTGCACGTCATCCGCGGACTATCTCACATGAGGGCAGGAGGATCGGCCCCGGCCGAATCACGATGGCGGGAAGGGCATTGCTGGAGATGGGCACGCCCTCATCTCCTGCGACAGGTGACCCATTGCGACCCTCGCAGCGTATCGCCTCGCAACAACCCCGGAGACAGGCCGCTCGACATCCGAGCCCCACCGACAGGAGACCCGACCATGCACTACGGCACCAAGGAGAATGCGGCCGATGGGCATTTCATGGTCAAGGTCGCAGGTCGCCCCGTCACCGAGACCTGCGAGAAGCGGCAGGCCAAGCACCTGGTCCGCGCGATTCGCGGCTTGCGGCGGCTGAAGAAGGCAAAGAACTAGGCGGGAGCCGGGAACCGGTACTGAGGACCGGGGGTCCGGGCCGGGGTGCGGCCTCGCTCAGACGAGCCGCATCTTGCCCGGCTTGAGGCTGAGGCTCCGGGTGAGGTCCCGTGAGAGGGCGCTGACGAGCTCGGTCTCCATGCCATCCACGGTAAGTCCGTCCACCTGCGCAAGCGCGGCCTCGGCCGAAGTCGCGACCACGGCGTAGTCGCGGAGCGCCTCGCGCTCCCGGCGCACGAAGACCAGGTACGCTGTGCGCTTTTTCTTTCTTGCCGCCGCCGACCTCCGCGGAAGTGGATTGCCTTGGGTTTGCCCATCAGTCCTTGTCGGGATTTTCCTTGGTGATGGCACCCGTCTTGGGATCGACGTGGACCTCCATCTTCACGTCGTTCTTCATGCCCTCGCCCTCCCAGTGGCCGTCGTCGGCCTCCAGTTCGGTGATGCTGGAGTAGCCCGCATCCATCAGCTTCTGCTTGACCTGCTCGGCGGGCATCCAGTCCGCGCTGGGCTTGTCGCTCTTGGCGAAGGCTTGGCCGGCGAAGCCCAGGGCCACGGCCAGGGCGAGCGGTGCGAGGGGCCGAAATTTCATTAGCCGCCTCCGTTTTGCAAAATGGCTACAACGAACGGAGGCGACGACGGTTGCCCGCAGGTCGGCATCTAAGCCATGGCGGGAGGGTCCGTCGAGCCATGGGCCACTGCGAGCGCCACGACGCGTGCTCTGAAGGCTATAAAAAAGATTGAAAACGGCAGCGAGATCGTCCCCGTTCGAGGACGAACCCGCTAAGATCCGCCGACCGGACGACCTATTGCTGCTGGATCAGAACAGGACATTGATCGCAAAAGCAGATCATTGCGCCCGATATCATCTACAAGGTCCTTCCCAAGGGAACTTCGGCGAAAATTCGCCGGCATTTGAGATTGAGAGGCGCCCTCGCATTTCTGAGTCGATGGGGACGAGAATTTCTCAACTATGGCGCGACTGCCTTGCAATTTTTTTCAGACAAGTTTTTATAACCCTATGATTTCGTTCCATTTCATCTCGCAATTTTAGTCCGACAGACCAGCCGGGGCATTCAGGGACCGATGAGGGCGATCTGACGACTCCAGTGTGCCGGAGCACCGGATGGCGATCCTGAACTCCGCACGCTTAGCTCCGCTCGCCGACACGGGCGGCTGGATCGTGTGACCCAGAGCCGAGACTCCGACGGCCCCGGCCAGCACGAGGGCGAGGCTCGGATCCCAGGCGCCCGCGACATCGAGGAAGCCCAGAACCCGCTCGGGATCGATCATGCCCGAGAGGGCGAGGCCGACACCGAACAGCACGCCGCTTCCCCGAGCGGCGAGAAGGCGGGCGCGTTCATCGCGTCACGCCATGCCGAACCACGAAGACGGTGACGATCGCCGTCGCCATGAAGGTCGCGCCCCCGCCAGGGAGCGCGGCGCGAGGCGCGCGAGGCCGCAGACGCCGTGACCGCTGGTGCAGCCGGAGCCCAGGCGCGTCCCGAAGCCGACGAGGAGACCGGCGGCGATCAGCATCGGCCACGACGCGCCGGCATGAACGACCGGCCAATGACCCGTCGACAGCCGGAACAGGGTGGGACCGGCGAGCGGCCCGACGAGGAAGGCCGCTCGCCAGGCCCGGTCCCGCGCCGCCGGCCCGGGCAGGCCGTCGAGCAAGCCGCCGAGGATGCCGCTGATCCCGGCGATGCGTCCGTTGGCGAGAAGCAGCAGCGCCAACGCGGCGCCGATCAGGGCGCTCCCACCGAGCGGAGCCAGGAAAGCAGTCGCGGCTCTTCTCCGATCTGCCCGGACGTCGCGATCGGGTCGAGTGACGGTACCCGAGCGTCGGGCGCAGGCGCCGCGAGCCGCCGCTGTCGGCGATCGAGAATCAGGATGTCCTCGACCGCGTCGAGGTGCGCGCGGAGGCGCGAGTCGGTCAAGCTGCCGTCGGTTGCCGTGCGCGCGCCGGGTCTCGAGCGCGCGCCACAACTCGCCTTCGCGCGCGACGCTCGACCGGACGCCGGGCCGCCGATCGGGGTGTCGGACCTGACAGGAGGCAGATGCTCTCGACCTTTCGGCACGAAAGATCCGGCGAATGCCGGAGTCCCGCCGCCGTTCAAAGTTTTCGGCAGTCGTGGGCCAGTATCTCGATTGGCTTCTCCGCAACGGCAGATCGTGCCATCCTGAACGGACCGGGCGGCGTCATCCAGGGGTTGACGGTGTTGCGCGGATTAGACAGCTTCCCGTCACTAAGCTGTGTCACAATCAGAGGGTTGATGTCGACAAATCTTCCCCAGGGTCGAGTCACGTTCCGCGGCCGTGGTCTGGCCTTCGCGCACGGTGCCAAGCTCGTGCTGAAGATCTGTCCGCTGTGTTCGCAGTGGAACGCGCCGCGGGCCGCCGACCTCGGGCAATGCGGCTGGTGCGCCTACACCCCGTCGGGTCGCGACGTCGAACCGGCACCGAGCCGTCACGACAGGGATGTCACCCCGTAGGATCACAGAGCCTCGGAACGGGTCGCTACGCGGCCCGGCGCCGAGATTGGAACGCGGAGCGACTGGCCCGATCCTGAAGGACCCTGTCCCGGGGATCCTCGCCGACGACCACGACGTGCTCAGTCGGAGTCAGCTGTACTGGAGCTCGGCTGTCGCGCGGGAAAGCTTGCGCAGGATCCGGCGAATGTGCTCGCGGAGCAGGATGGTCTCGTCCGTCGGCGTCACATCCGGAGACACGGCCGACACGTCCGAGACACTTACGGCCCAGTAGCGCATCCGCTCCTCCGCTCGACATGATGACGTGCTCTAACAGCTCATTTCAATCATCGCATCCATCATTTGATCGATTCGCCGCACGCGCAGCGAGAAAGTTTACGTAGATCGGCCAATTGAGCCCTTGGATGGGTGAAGCAATAGAGTTTTCAGTCCCGTTCCGTCACCGGATTGGTTGCTGAGCGAAATAATCCCGACCTCACTGAGCTTCTGACGTTCGGTCTCATGGCGGACGCTTGCCGGCTCGGTCGCGACCACGGCGATCGACCTTGAACGCCGTCCCAGGGCCACGCGCTCGGTGGCGGTCGCCTCGTCTGACCGGGTCGGGTCCATCGAGCCATCATGCTTCTGTGCCTTGCCAAGGTCCCGAGCGCGGCCGGCTCGGTATCCTTGTTTCGGAGCTCTTCCGAGGCTTCGGTGACGAAGTCCCGACGGCGCGATCGACACCGTGCCGCTCTGAAGTGAGGCTACGTTTCCGAGCTCCGGCGACCGATCTCACTGTCGAGATAGACCGACCATTCCGACAGGCTCGTGAGCTGCGAACCGAACATCTTGCTGACCTGGTAGAAGCCCAGAGCGCGATAACTCTCGAACTGGCTCTCCGAGAACCACTGGTTGGCCGTGCTCTCGTGCGGGAATGTTGGGCTGGTGGCGCCGTAGGCGCGGACCTCGGCGGGAATGTCGTCCAGGAAGCTCGGCTTGATGTAGATCAGCGATCCCGCGTCACGGGCACCCGGATAGGAGATGGTGCCGCGCGCGTAGCCAAGCGCCCCGGCGCGCTTGCCCTCGCGCTCGATCGCGGAGCGGGAGAGTATCCGCATCTCGCCCATCTGGACCTTCGCCAGCCCATCCACCTCGGCCTTGCGGATCGCGTTGCCCAGGTCGAAGAAGGTGCATCGTTCGTCCTGGCCCGCATCGATCACCACGATCCGCGCGCAGCGCCGGCGCAGCATCTCGTACACGCCGAGATTGTCGAAATGGCCGCCATCCGAGAGATAGATGGCCTGTCGCACATCGGTGCTGCGGCCGCCGAGTTCGCTCAGGAGCGCGAGCACGGAGTTCGCAGGCTTGGCGAGTTTCAGGTCGTCCCGACGCGCCACGGCGGGATTGGGCAGCCAGGCGCCGAGCCGGACGTTGAACAGGGTCATCAGGAACGCGATCAGGCGCGACGAATGATATCCCCAGTTCGGGCTGACCGCGGCGCCGGAGATCGTCAGCAGCCCCCCCAGCAGCGGCCCTCTGCCCGCGCTGACACGATCGCCCCGCGTCTCCATCCCGGCATACTGCGAGGTGCGGATGTAGGCGCCGCGCGGGCCGCCGGTGTGCGGAAGGTCGCGCGCCATGTCCGCGCGGTCGAGGACCGCCGAGCCGCAGACGAAGGGCGTCGCGGTGAAGGATGCGGCCTTCCGCTCCGCCCACTCGGTGTGCAGGAGATCGGTCAGGTTGAGCGTCATGTTCACGACGGGCAGCAGACGCTTCTCCGACCCGAGATCGGCGATGCGCGGACTGTCGCCCTCGTCGAAGTCGGTGAAGGGATCGGCGTCGCGCCGCGTGCGCGCGGAACCGAGGAAGCCCCGCGTCAGGCGGTTGCGGTAGACGCCGTGCATGGAGAAGCGGTTGACGTTGACGCGGCCGAACAACCAGACGGCCCCGGCCAGGATCGCGGCCAGCGCCAGATCCAGAATCAGGATCATGCCGTAGGGGTTGATGCCGCACGCGGCACCGGGGTCCGCGCCGCCCCGCGCCCAGCGCGGCATCAGGCAATCGCCCCACCAATCATGCGCGTTGCCGAGGAATCGGCCGAGGCACCAACCCATCAGGGCGAACAGGCTGATCCCGAAGACCGCCGCCATGGCGCTGAGGCCCAACATCACGAGGTCGTCCATCCGCCCCTTGGCGGACAGGGACTGCGCGCGGGAGAAGACCTGCTTGCCCAGGAAGGCGGCGGCCGGTCCGGTGGCGAGGGCGCCGAGCGCGCTGAACACAGCAGGGAGTTGCGCGTCGTCGCGACCGAGCGCGACGGCGGACACGATCAGGCAGCACAGGCACAGGCCCGTCCAGCCCATCGCGGCCAGCAGGAGTTGCCCGTCGACCCGCGCGACCCATTCGCGGTCGAGATCGGCGCATTCGGCGCTTTTCCGAAATCCGATGAAGATGACGCTCTGGAGGAGATGGATGACGATCAGCGCGGGTGGCGCCGCGACCGTCAGGAACTGTGAGACCTGAGCCCGTCCGGCATCGAAGCCGGCGGCATCGCCCGCCAGCCAACCGATGATCGACTCGGCGCCGAGACTGATCAGAACGGCCGAGACGAGACTGCTGGCGAGCCAGGGACCGACATTCCGCTCGTACAGCCATAGGCCCGGATGGCCCTTGGACGTCTGCCAGAGCAAGCCGCCGAGATAGGCTGCGACCTGCACGGCGAAATACGCGAGCCCCAGGCGGCACAGGGACAGGCCCGAGACCGGCAGCGGCTGCTCGAACAGCGCACGGAGCGTGAACGGCAGGGCAAGGGCCCAGAGGCAGGTCGGCGCGATGATGCAGGCCGCGATCCGTGTCGGGGACGCGTACGCCGTGACCGCGCCGTTCCGCGGCCGGTGACTCGGCAGCAGGATGCAGGCGCTGAACGTCGCGACGAACAGTGCTCCGCTGCCGAGCAACAGAGGAAGCCACAGCGTGCTGCGGCTCGCAGCCTCGAGGGCCGTCCTGTAGGCCAGCAAGGCGAGGGGAACGAACAGCAGCAGCGGGAAGATGATCAGCCAGTTGAGGATGGTGTTCCGGATGTAGAGAATGATGCCGGCCCAGGTGTCCCGCGACAGGATCCCGACCTCAGGAGTCAGGTAGTTCGTGTACCGCCGCAGCTTGGCGAAGATCTCGTTGCCCGAGCCCCCGAGTTGGCGCTCGGCCTCTGCGACGCTGCCGCACTGACGTATGAACGTCTGCAACCAGCCGCCCGCGAAGCCGCCTCCAGATACGGTCGACAGGTAGTGGAATTCGCCGAGCATCCGGCGGCTGGCCAGGGCCTGCAAGGCGCCGAGGCAGAAGGTGGCGCTGCGGATCCCGCCCCCGGACAGGCACAGAGCGGCGAGCCGCGCCTGGTCGGCCCGCGCCTGCCAGGGCGTGTGATCGCCGGGTTGCAGCGGCCCGCAGAAGTGATCCATCTCCTCCCCGAGCGCCTGCCTGGTGTCCAGGAACCACGCGTCGCGACCCGTCATCACCGCGGGCAGATGATGGGTGAGGAGCTCCGCCTCGGCGTCTGCGATACCGGTGCTCATCGCTCCTCCTATCGCCCGCTCGGTGGCGGACCGCGCGATTCAGCCGACAGCCAGAGGGCGTGTCCGGGCGAGCCGCCCCACCGGCCATCGCTGACGAAATCCTTCGCGGACATTGCAACAATTCACGTCTAATTTTCAGCTTCGAAGCAACAGCTCAGCAACCGATTTCAACGGAGACGCCGCCGGCAAGAAACGAACCGAGACGGCATCGCGGCAAAGGCCGATACTCGACATGCTGACGTGGGAAATTGCTGACCACTCGACTCTCCCAGAAAAACTGTATTGGGGCATCATCCATTTGAAGGACGCGCCGGAGAAGGTCCGGGTCTATTGATCCTGACGAGACGCTTCGCGAAGGCAGGGTTCCCACCATGTCCCAGGTGCGATCGTGACCCGCTCCCAGACCGCCCGCTGCGTCGCGCTGACGGCACTGATCCTGGTCCCGGCGCAGGCCGGACTGCGTGCCGCCGACCAGGAGCCGGAAGGGAACCCGCAATTTCTTCAGCAATCCTGGAATCCACGGGAGCGTGCGTGGTTCTACGGCGCGAGCCAGGGTTCGCAGATCATGCCCTACGCATGGTTCATGTCCCTGGAGAGGCCCGACGACGACGCGCTCTTCGTCGCGGACGGACTCGCGCGCTTCGGCTACCTGCCGAACCCGTATGACGGCGAGCTCGGGTCGATCCGCACCGGGCTACCCATCGGCTTCGTGAAGGATGTGGACGATCGCGGTGAATGGATCGGCATGACCTGTGCCGCCTGCCACGTGAACCGTGTCGACCTGCGCGGCCGATCGATCTTGATCGATGGCGGGCCGTCGGACGCGGACATGTTCGCCTTCATCGAAGAACTCGGCCGCGCCGTCGCACAGACGGCCGACGATACGGCGCGTTTCGAACGCTTCGCCCGCCGCGTCATTCCACCGGAACTGTCGGCGCCGAGTAAAGACCCGTCCGAGGCGGATCGTCGCCGATTGCGGGCGAGCCTGACCCGGTTCGCCGAGGATTTCTCCCGCTACGTCGCGTCGAGCCGGACCACGGTGCCCTGGGGGCCGGCACGGTTGGACGCCTTCGGGATGATCTTCAACCGGGCGACGGGCATCGATCTCCGCGACCCGCACAACATCGCCCCGCCCGATGCGCCCGTCAGCTACCCCTTCCTCTGGGATACGTCGTGGCATGACCGGGTGCAGTGGAACGGCTCGGCCCCGAACGGGCTCGCCGTCGAGCGGCTCGGCCGGAATGTCGGCGAGGTCCTCGGAGTCTTCGCCCGTACCGACATCCGGGAGCCGACCCTGCCGCCGCTCTGGTTCGAGACTTCGGCGGACCGTGTGAACCTCCTGCGGATCGAGAACCAGCTGGGCGCCCTCACGGCGCCGGCCTGGCCCGACCGGATCGCGCCGCGCACGGAGGCGCAGAAACGGGACGCCGCGGCCGGGAAGGCCCACTACGACCGCTACTGCGTGTCCTGCCACGCGATCGCCCCGACCGGCGCGAACCGCACCCAGACGGTGACCCTGACCCCGCTGGCGGAGATCGGGACCGACGCGAGGATGGCGACGAATGCCGTATCCAGGCGGGCGCGAACCGGGATCCTGGCGGGGGTGCGGATGCCGTTCCTGGCGACGACGCCGCCCCTGGCCGCCGAGACGAGCAGCCTCGAACTCGTCTCGACGCTCGTCGCCGGCGCGATCCTGGCGCCGATCGACCGCGGACCGGATCCCTCAGGCATCGGCGCGGACCAGGCCATCATCCTCGACCGGCTGCTCAAGCGCGGTACCGCCGCCCTCGAATCCCGCAACGAGATGCTGAACGATGTCTCGACCGCCGGCGGCAAGGGCCTCGTGGCCGACTTCATCGACGCGCGGAGAGACCGCGACCTGCTGGTCTACAAGGCACGGCCGCTCAACGGAATCTGGGCGACGGGCCCGTATCTGCATAACGGGTCGGTGCCGAATCTGTACGAGCTCCTGCTGCCTTCAGCCCGGCGATCCAGGACGTTCCGTGTCGGCAGCCGCGAATTGGACGAGGACCGCATCGGCTTCCGGTCCGATATCGGCCCATTCCTGTTCGACACCGCGTTGCCGGGCAATGCCAATGCCGGCCACGAGGGGCCTGCCTACGGGACGGAGCAACTCGACGACGTGCAGCGCCGGCAGCTCTTGGAGTATCTGCGGACCCTTTAGCCGGGCCTTCAGCGGCGAGATTTCATTATTGACAGTATTGATTTTCTCATAATTTGCATCCGTGATAGATCGGTCGGCGTCGGACCATTTCGGTTCGAGTCAAAGATTGGAGACCTGACGACATTCAGAACTCGCACGCAGGGTGGAGCTAGGTCATGCAGGATCTCGAGGCATATTCGGCCCTGGTCGGGTCGATCTACGACCGCGTCGGCCAGCCTGAGGAGTGGTCCGCGCTCCTGGAGGATTTGACGCATTTCGTCGGCGGCCGGGTCGGACAGCTCGCCGTGTTCAGCCTCGACGGGAACCGCAAGCCGATCTGGGCAGTGTCCGGCTTCGAACGGTCGCGGTACCGCGAGTTCCTCTACCGGCACGCGACCGAGGATCCGCGCCTCCCGTACATCCTGTCGAACCAGGGTAAGGTCATCCGCGCCGAGGAGGGGGTGGACGCGGTGCGATTCCGCGAGTCGGCCCTGTTCAAGGAGGTCGTGCAGCCCTTCGAGATCGAGCACAGCCTCGTCACCTACTTCGCCAAGGAAGCCGACGTCATGGCGACGCTGGCGGCGATGCGGGGTGAGGAGGGCGGCCCCTTCCGGTCCGACGAGGTCCGGCGCCTGGCGATGCTCGTCCCGCACCTGCGCCGGGCCTTCGAGCTGTACGCTCTGATGCGGCAGGCATCCGAGCGCACGTCGGATCTCGCCTCCGCCCTGGACCTGCTCGATGCCGCCGTGATCCTCACGGATTGCGACCTGCGCGTCGCGCACGCCAACCGCGCCGCCGAGGCGCTCGCGCGGTCCCGCACCGGCCTGTCCTTCGTGAAGGGCAGCCTCGTCCTCAAGGACAGCCAGACCGGGCGGCGGATCGCGCGTGCCGCCGGCGAGGCGCTCGCGGCCGCGAGCGGTGACGTCGCGATCACGCAGGCCGACCACATCACCGTGACCTGCGGCGAGAGCGGCGTGCCCTATCGCGTGTCGCTGCACCCGCTGTCGAAGCGGCCGCCGAGCACCGGCTCGAAGGTGCGGGCCGAACTGGCGATCGTGATTCGGACCGGAACCCAGAAGGTCCAGGAGAGCAACGCCGCGCGGCTGCAGAAGCTGTTCGGGTTGACCGCGGCCGAGTCGATCCTCGCCAACGCGGTGGCATCGGGACGGTCCCTCGAAGCCCATGCCCAGGACCGCGGCATCGCGATCTCGACCGCCCGCACCCAGCTGCGCGCCCTGTTCGCCAAGACGGAGACGCATCGGCAGGGCGAGCTCGTGGCCCGTCTGCGCGAAGGACTGGACATCTCCCTCAACTGACGCACCCGGCGCCGGGCCGGGCGCTTCGAGTCTCACCGCGAAGGACACCGGAGGTCGTGCATGCGCGCCGTCGCTCCCGAGGCACCCTGCCTCGCATTCCTTGAGGCCCTGCCGGTGTCGCAGCGCTGGCGGTTCGCCCGGGACTGGATCGCCCGCGCGCCGCGGCCCTTCTTCGCGCAGCTGCGCGCGCGGCGGACCGCTCTGGATTGCGGCGCGGCTGTCCTGGTGGCGGGCCGCGCCGAGGTCGAGGAGATCCTGTCCCTGCCGCAGGTCTTCTCCGTCGCGCTCTACAAGCCCAAGATGGGCGAGTTCATGCTGGCGCTCGACGGCACCGAGGTGAACTACCGCGACAAGGCGGTCATGCGCGCCGTTTTGTCCTGGCGCGATCTTCCGGCCATCCGGGATCTGGCGGGCGCCATCACCGACGGGGCCCTCGACGAGGGCGGCGGAGCCATCGACGTCGTCGCGTCGATCTCTCGCCTGGTGCCGTTGCGGATCGTGCAGCGCTTCTTCGGGTTCACGGCCCCCGATGCCGACCTGCTGCGCTGGTCCTACGCGAACCAGTTCGACCAATTCAACAACCTCCCCTTCGACGAGCGCGCGGATGCCGAGGCCGTCCACGCGGCGGCGGATCGGGCGCGCCAGGAGATGCGGGCGGCATTCGCCATGATTATCCCGGCGCGCGTCGCAGCGATCGAGGCCGGCGCCGATCTGCCAGACGATGTCCTCACACGACTCCTCCGGCTGCACCTGCCCGCGGCGACCGGCTTCGGCATGGACCGCGTCGTCATCAATGTCGGTGGCCTGCTGATCGGCGCCATCGAGACAACCTCGGAGGCCGTCGTGAACGCCCTCGCAGAGCTCCTCGGAAGGCCGCAGATTCTCGAGGCCGCGCGCGCGGCCGCCCGGACCGGACCTGCCGCCTTCGACGGCTACGTGTGGGAGGCGCTGCGCTTCGCGCCGATCGTCGCCTTCATGTTCCGACAAGCGGAAACCGACCATGTGCTCGGCCGCGGCAGCCCGGCCGAGAGCAGGATCGCGAAGGGCAGGATCGTGCTACCGCTCAGTCTGTCCGCGATGTTCGACGCGCAGGGCGTGCCCGAACCGGACCGCTTCGATCCGACCCGCCCGGATCACACCTACCTGCATTTCGGCCGGGGCCATCACGAATGCCTCGGCCGCTACGTGGCGAGCGCGATGATCCCGGAGATCGTTCGCCGCATCCTCTTCCGCGACGACGTGCGGGCGGACGGCGTGGTCGAGGATGCGGGCACGCCATTCCCGGCCGCGTTCAGGATTTCCTACGCCGGACCGTCGGCGGGCGCCGCCAGGTCCGGTTAGCCCGTCGCAGGACGAGAACGTCGCCGACACCGCGGGCACGTCCCGTCCATCGGCGGCCCGGGGCGCCCGCGGGCTCTTGCGCCCGGATCCGAGGATCGCTCGGAAAAGCGGCCGGTCGGCGCGCGGCCGCATTCCGGCTTCGGCAACGGCCCAAGTGCAGGAATCGCCGTCCCATCAAGGCTTCGTCGCCGAAAATCTCGGAGCATCGCCATGGCATCCTTCAAGGATCTTCGGGACGGGTACGAGCAGACCTGGGCGTCGCTCCAGATCCGGCCCGAGAAGCAGGCGACCGTGCGCAAGCTGGCGCAGCACCTCGCCGCCGGCAAATCGCGCTACCAGGAGATCGAGTCGCGCACGGGCGTGCCCTGGTGGTTCGTCGGTCTCTGCCACTATCGGGAATCGGCCTTCGATTTCGACACGTATCTCGGCAACGGGCAGCCGCTCGGCCGACGGACCACGATCGTCCCGAAGGGGCGCGGCCCCTTCACGGGGCCGCGGGCCTTCGTCGAGGGTGCGGTCGACGCGCTGCGTCTCCAGAGCTTGATCGGGGTCAGCGACTGGAGCCTCGCGCGTGCGCTCTATCGGCTGGAGGGCTTCAACGGCTACGGCTACCATGGCCGGGGCGTGAACTCGCCGTATCTCTGGGGCGGATCGACGGCCTACGGGCCACCGGGCGCCCGCGGCGGCAAGTTCGTGCGCGATCACGTGTTCGACCCGGATGTGGTGGACACGCAGATCGGCACCGCGGTGATCCTGCGCAGTCTCCTCGACATCGATCCGACGATCGAGCTCGTGGCGCCGCGCTCCGGCGAGGCCGAGCTGACCCGTGACGACGACGACGAACGCGCTGACAGCACGCTGTGGGTGCAGCGATCTCTCAACCGCCTCGGCGCAACGCCGGTCCTCGCCGAGGACGGCCGCAACGGACCGCGGACCATGGCGGCCGTATCGAAGTTCCAGGCGCGGTGCGGTTTGAACGATACCGGCCTCGCAGATGCCCGCACCATCGCGGCCATCCAGGAGGCGCTGCAGCCGGCGGGTCCGGACAGGGCGGTGCTGACGCGCATCGAGGACCTGGAGCGACAGGTCGCTGCGCGGGCGGCTGCCACGATGCACCCCGCCACGGTGCATCCGGCGGTGGTCGCGCCGGCCGCGCCGCCCGTGGACGTAGCGGCCCGGCTCGATGAGCTCCTTCAGGCCCTGCGTCGACAGATCGACAACGCGCGCCTTCCGACCGAGCGGGCCGCTCCTGGCGCAGCACGCGCGGGTCCTGACGGCGCGATCCTCGGGCCGGTCAACGGTGCGCTCGGGCAGACGATCGGACAGCTGCTCTCCGGCAAGAAGTCCGCGATCGGCATCATCGGCGCTGTCGTGACACAGATACTTTCGCAGGTGCCACTCAATACAGGTCTGGGCCAGCTTCTCGCGCAGATCACGCCGGCCTTCGGACTCAGTCCGTACACGATGCCGATCTTCATCGGGCTGGCCGCCTGGGGCGTGCTCGGAAAACTGGAGACCTGGAACATGGGAGCCGGCAGGCCGACGGCGTGGCAGGCGGCGGGCTCTCGGTCGCGGACCTTCCACGAAGCCGGAGAATGACCCGAAACCCGCCGGGTTCAGGATATTGCCGCGAAACCTAGTCCGGTCCAATGGCGGAGAACGGATCGATCAGGCCGCACCGGATACAGTGATAGACGAGTTCCACATCCGAGCTGACACCGAGCTTGGATTTGATGGCGTAGTGATAGTTCGCGACAGTCTTCGGCGAGAGGCTGAGATCGGACGCAATCTCCTCCGTATGCCGCGAATCCAGGATCATCCGCAGAATCTCGAACTCCCGGGGCGACAACTGGTCGATCGGGGGGTGCTGGTCTTCCAGACGGCTCGCGGCCAGCAGGTGGGCGATCTCCCCGCACAGGGTCAGCTTGTTGTTGAACACGCTGCGCACCGCGTCGATCAGAAGCTCCGAAGCGCTGCTCTTCGTGATGTAGCCACGGGCGCCGGCGCGTATCGCCTGGAGCGCGTAGCTGACGGCGGAATGCACGCTGAACACGAGAATGCGGGCGCTCGGATCCACCTGCCGGATCTGACGGATGGCGTCGATCCCGCCGCGGCCGGGCATGCTGATGTCCATGATGACCACATCCGGCACCGCCGTCCCGTAGGCGAGGTAGGCCCCTGCGCCGTCGTGGGCTTCGGCGATGACGTCCATGTCGGGCCGTCGTTCCAGAAGACGGCGGTACCCCTCCCGCACGACGGCGTGATCGTCGACGAGCATCACCCGTATGCGTTTGCCCGTTATGGCATCTCTCCGGGTGCGAGCGAGGTGTGGAAGCGGACGCGCAGGCGGAACCCGCCGCCCGAAGACGTGTCGGTCACGATCTGCCCGCCGAGCGCGTGGACGCGGTCGCGCATGCCGAGAACACGATCCACGCCGAACCGACGACGGCGGCCGGATTGGTGTCCGCCTCGACGATCCCCGTCCGCGAGCCCTGGTGCTCCAGCGGCAGACTGACGGTGGATCCGGCGAAGAAGAGGGCCCGGTAGAGCGTCGCGAACCGATCGGGTGCCGCACGGGCATGCGGCTCGACGCCGAAGCAGCTCGACAGAGTCGGACCGGTCTCCGCCGGGATCAGACGCACGCGCTGACCGGGCTGCAGCGCGTAGCGGGTGACGATGTCCCAGTCCGGGAAGTGTTGCGGGATATCGGCGGCCCGGTCGATCCGCAGGAGTTGCAGGCGGAGCTGCGTGTGCACTTCTCCCGCCGTCTCGACGTTTCTCTGCCTGGTCTTCCCCGCGACGTCGTGCAGCGCGTACGCGCCGGCGCCGGCCGCACAGAGGATCGCGATCAGCGCGATGCGGCCGACCAGAGCCCATTTGAGGTTCAGCTCGCGCGCGTCCCAGGCGGCCAGGACCTGCTTGACGCTGAAGATCGACACCCGTGTCCTCCCGAGAGGCCGAGGGTATGCGAGCCCGCGGCCGTCTTGGAAGGGCCCGCGGCAAGGTCGTGCGATTTGCCCAGGTCGGCGCGGGCGTTCTGCCGTAGCGGGTCCGCCGCACGCGAACTAACAGGACGCGACCTGACGCGAGCGTCGCCGGGGCGGACACCAGCTCGGCGTCAGCGAACGGGTTCACATCCGGGCGCCGCCCTTCCGCCGACTGCTTCGGGGCCACGCCCCGCCCGCTTCCGACAGGGATCTCCCAGATCATGAGCTCTCCAGGCGCCCCCGACGGGAATGATTTCGCGCGCCGCGCGGAGGAGAATCAGGCCCGGCTGACCGCCGACTTGAAGCCGGACTACGACTTCGTCGTGTGCGGCGCCGGCGCCTCCGGATCGGTCGTCGCGCGGCGCCTGGCGGAGAACCCCGAGGTCCAGGTGCTGCTACTCGAGGCCGGCGGCTCGGACGACGCCGAATCCGTGCTCGATCCGGCTCTCTGGCCCACCAACCTGGGCGGCGAGCGGGATTGGGGATTTGTCGCCGAGCCGAATGCCCACCTGAACGGGCGCGCGCTCTCCATGGCGATGGGCAAGGGGCTCGGCGGCGGCTCCAGCGTCAACGTCATGGTGTGGGCGCGCGGCCACCGGTGCGACTGGGATGCCTTCGCGGCCGAGGCCGGCGACGCGGGCTGGGGCTACGAGAGCGTGCTCGACATCTACCGGCGCATCGAGAACTGGCGCGGTGCTCCCGATCCGGCCTATCGCGGAAGCGGAGGCCCCGTCTGGGTGCAGCCCGCCCACGATCCCAGCCCCGTAGCACTCGCCATGCTCGACGCCGCGCGGGAACTGGGGATCCCGACCTTCGACAATCCCAACGGGCGCATGATGGAGGGGCCCGGCGGCGCGGCCCTCAGCGACATGCTGGTCCGCGACGGCCGGCGCGTCTCGCTGTTCCGCGCCTACGTCCATCCCTGGCTCGACCGCCCGAACCTGACTGTCCTCACGGACGCGCTCGTGCGCCGCGTGACCTTCGACGGCTGCCGCGCCGAGGGGGTCGAGTTCGTCCACGCGGGCGCGGTCAGGACGATCGGCGCGCGTGCGGAGGTCGTGCTCTCGATGGGGGCGATCCACACGCCCAAGGTGCTGATGCTCTCGGGGATCGGCGACCGGGACGAGCTCGGAGCGCTCGGGATCCCGTCGGTGCAGCATCTGCCCGGCGTCGGGCAGAATCTTCAGGACCACGTGTCCTTCGGATGTACCTGGGAATACGCCGATCCGATCGCGCCGCGGAACACCGGCAGTGAGGCGACCCTGTACTGGACGAGCCGGCCCGGCCTCTCCGCACCGGACCTGCTGTTCTGCCAAGTCGAGTTTCCGGTTCCCAGCGAGCGGACGGCGGCGCGCGGCGTGCCGGCCCATGGCTGGACGATGTTCGCCGGTCTCGCGCAGCCCGCCAGCCGCGGCCGCCTGCGGCTCCGGACCGCCGACATCGCGACTCCGCTGGCCATCGAGGCGAATTTCCTGTCCGACCCGGCCGACGTGACGACGACCGCGGCCTGCGTCGAACTCTGCCGCGCCCTCGGCAACGCGCGGTCATTCCGCCCCTATGCGCGCGCCGAGGCCATGCCGGGCCCGTTGTCCGGCGCGGCGATGGCCGACTACATCCGCGATGCCGCCGTCACGTACTGGCACCAGAGCTGCACCGCCAAGATGGGCCGCGACGCGATGTCGGTCGTGGATGCCGCGCTCAGGGTCTACGGCATCGACGGCCTCCGGATCGCCGACGGCTCGATCATGCCCCGCGTGACCACCGGCAACACGCAGGCGCCCTGCGCGGTGATCGGCGAACGGGCCGCGGAGTTGCTGAGGCGGGCGCACGGCCTGTAGCAATCGTCACCGCACCGAGCCCGCCCGCGGGCCGCGCCCATGATCATCCCTCGTCGGCGCGGTGTCAGCCTTGCTAATCGCGCCCCGACACGCGCATAAGCTCCAGCTCGACGGCCGGAGAGATGCAGTCGTGAGCCCGTCGCACACGCTCATTCGGTTCCTGAAGGCCAACGCGTTCTTCGCTGAGCTTGGTCCGGAAGCGATCGACACCATCGCCGGTCTCTGCACGACGCGCAGCCTCGCGCGCAACGAGATCCTGTTCCAGAAGGGCGATCCGGGCGACGCCCTCTACGCCGTGCGGCGCGGGCAGATCCGGATCGGGGCCGGCTCCGACGACGGTCGTGCGGTCACCCTCAACCTGCTCGGGCCGGGCGACGTCTTCGGCGAGATCGCCTTCCTCGACGGTCATCCACGGACCGCCGAGGCCGTGGCGCTCGAGCCGGTCGAGCTCTTCGTCGTGGAGGGGCGGGCCTTGCTCGAGCTCCTCGCCCGGGACGCCGCTCTGGCGGTCCAGATCATCGGTCTCTTGTGCCAGCGCCTGCGCTGGATGAGCGCGCGGATGGAGGAGGCGACGCTGCTGCCGCTCGACATCCGCCTGGCCAGGCGCCTGATCATGCTGTCGGAGGATTACGGCGCCGAGATCCAGGTGACGCAGCAGGAACTCGCGGCCTTCGTCGGCGCGGCCCGGGAGAGCGTCAACCGCGTCCTTCAGGACTGGCGTAAGTCGGGCCTCGTCGATCTCAGCCGCTCGCGCGTGACCGTGCGGGCCTCACACCGCCTCGTCGCGCTCGGCGCGCGCGCGCAGACATGACCCGGCATGGTTCGGACACGATTATGGCGACGGAGCCCCATCGCATGAGAACCGCAGCGCGCCTGGCGGCAGTGGTCGCCCTCACCGTCGCCGCGTCGAGTGCCGGCGCCCAGACGCGCTGCACGGAGACGACGCGCTTCGATCCTCCCTTGCGAATCCTACACTGCGCCGACGGCCTCACGCTCGAAGTCGAACGCGCGGGAAGCCTGCGCCCCGTAGGCCCGGACGGCGACGGGCATCTCAAGGGCGCGGAGATCGGCGGCAACGCGGTCTTCGTCACCATCCCGGCGAGCCGCCGCGTCCGACGGGACGGGTTCCAGATCCTCACGCCCCACGCCGTGGCGTCGGTGCGCGGGACGGTCTACGCGGTCGACGTGACCCGGGCGCGCACCTCCGTCTTCGTGGAGCAGGGGCGGGTCGACGTTGCCCGGCGCGACGCCCCCCTGATCGCCGTCACGCTCGGACCGGGCGAGGGCGTCGACGTCGACGAGAGCCGCGACGCTCTGGAGGTCCGGCGCTGGCCTCAGGAGCGCGTCAGGAGCCTGCTCGAGCGGTTCGGGCGTTGAGCGAGACCGGTCGAGCGGCGGCTCCGGAACCCGATCCGGCCTCCCGCCGGACCCAGCACGTCTTCGTCCTCGCCGCGTCGCTCGGCGCGCTCGCCTGGGGCGCCTGGCTCGGCCACCTTCATCTCGCCGGTCGTGCGACACCCCTCGACCGTCTGGAATCAGCCCTCACGGATCTGCGCCTGCGCCTGGCCGGCCCGCGCACGCCGCCGGCCAACCTCACGGTTGTGGCGATCGATGACGAGACGGTGCGGCGCGAGGGCGGCTTCCCAATCTCGCGGATCACGATGGCGCGGCTCGTCGAGCGGGTGGCGGAGGCTCGCCCGCGCGTGATCGCCGTCGACGTGCTCTTCCTCGACGCGGGACGGCAGCCGGAGGCGGACGGCGCGCTCGCCGCCGCCCTCGGCAAGACCAGCACGGTCCTGGCCTCGGCGGCCGTCTTCGGAGGCACCGCCAGCGAGGACGGCATCCCGGTCGCCACCGCGCTCCATCGACCGACGCCGACGCTCGGCGCACACGTCGCGTCCGGCGTCGTCAATGTCGCCGAGGACGTGTCCGGCGTTCCCCGTCATCTTCCATTGGTCGTTCGGACGGACGAGGGCGTCGCCCCATCCTTCGTCCTGCGTGCCGCGGCTCTGGCGGCCCGGAGCGATCCCGTGCTGAGCAAGGGCCGGGTCAGGATGGGCGGCGGCGCGCTTCCCCTGGACCTGGGCTACCACCTCCCGCTGCGGCCCTACGGTCCGCGACGCACGATCGCGACGGTGAGCGCGGCCTCCCTCCTCGACGGCACGGCCCCGGTCGCGGCGCTCTCGGACGGCATCGTCGTGATCGGCGTCACCGCGCTCGGCGGCGGCGACACCTTCGCCACCGCGTTCGACCCGGTCATGCCCGGCGTCGAGCTCCTCGCGACGGGCATCGCCCACTTGACCACCGGCGACGGCCTCGTCCGGGACGCCGGCGTGCGGCGGCGCGACGCGGCGGCAGCCCTGGTCCTGTCCGTCGGAGCGGCGCTCGCGATCGCGCTCCTGCCGCCGGGCCCGGGGCTGATCCTGGTGCTGCTTGTGGTGACCGGATGGCTCACCGCGGGCGCTGTCGCCTTCGCGCACGGCATCTGGTCGAGCGCCGCGCTGCCGCTCGCGGCGGTGGGACTTCCGGCAGTCGTCTGCGCGGTGGGGCGCCAGACGCTCGAGCGCCGCCAGAGTGCCCGGGTGGCGCGATCCGAGCAGGTCCTGCGGCGACTGCAACCCGCCGCGCTGGCCGACCGGCTCGCGCGGGATCCAGGCTACCTCGCCGAGCCCGTCGCGCGGGACATCCCAGTACTGTTCGTCGATCTCACCGGCTCCACGCGCCGGAGCGAGCAGCTGGGCCCCGTCCGGACCCGGGCGATGCTCAAGGCGTTCCACGATCTCGTGGACGAGACGGTGACGCTGCGCGGGGGCCTCGTCGTCAACTTCATGGGCGACGGCGCCATGATCCTGTTCGGTGCTCTCGATCCGGACCCCGAGCAAGCCGCGCGCGCCGTCCAGGCCGCGGAAGAGCTCATCGCCCGCACGCGCGCCTGGATCGCGCGCAGCCCGGTCCTGTCCGGGGCCGGCCCGGCCCTCGATCTGCGCATCGGGGCGCATTACGGACCGGTGATCCTCTCGCGCCTCGGCAGCGACACCAACCAGCACATCACGGCCACGGGCGACACGGTCAACGTCGCGAGCCGGCTGCTCACGGTCGCCGCGGACGCCAACGCCCGCTTGGCGCTCAGCGCCGATCTGGCGCACGCGGCCGGGCTCGCCCTGTCGGAGAGCGCGTTCGAGGGCCGGACGGCGGCGATCCGCGGCCGCAGCCGGCCCCTCGAGGTCTGGCTGAGCCACCCGCGCGCGGCCGAGCCCTAGCGGCTGTCCCGAGCGACCGGCGCCTGCGCGCAGGCGCCCGCCGACACTGTGACCGGGATCACAGTCGCCCCCTGCCGGCCGGTGCATCGTCTCCGTCACGCAACGGGAGGTTCATCATGACGACCACCTCGACGAAGATCGCGATCCTGGCCGGTCTCGCCCTCGCCGCCGCCGCGACAGTCCAAGGACGTGCCGAAGCGCGCGGGTTCAGCCACGGAAGCTTCGGTCACCGAGGCGGCTTCCGTCACGGCTTCCAGCCCAGTGGGTTTCACCACGGGTTCCCTCACCGCTTCGGCGGCCATGGATGGTGGAGCCCGGCGGGCGGCTACGCTGCGAACAGCGGCTTCGGCGACTGCCGCCTGATCTTCAGCCCGTTCCGGGGCCGCTACGAGCGGATCTGCCGCTGAGCCAACCCGTCGCCGGAGGACCGGACCGGCCGATCGGCCGGCGAAGGGAGACCGCGCGTCCGGCGGCCCCTGGGCGGCCGGACAGCCTCGGGCGGCCTCGAGCCGCCTCTCCGCAGATCCCGACGGCCAAACCCGGGAGGAGCATCGCCCGTGCAGCACCATGGCCTACGCATTCTGCTCGTCGACGACGACGCGGACGTCGAGCGCGTCGTCTGCGGCTACCTCGGCGAGAACGGGGTCGGCGTGGTTCCGGTCACGACCCGGGCCGAGGCGCGCGCGCAGCTCGCGGATCCTTCGCAGTTCGACCTGGTCGTGCTCAACCTTCGCCCGGGCGCGGAGAACGGGCTCGACCTTCTGCGGGATCTGCGTGCGGCAAGCGATCTTCCCGTCATCCTGACCACGGCGCACCGCTGCGAGGAGCTCGACCGTGTGCTCGGGCTCGAACTCGGCGCGGATGACTACATCGTCAAACCCTACGGCCTGCGTGAATTCCTGGCGCGCGTCCGCGTCGTCCTCCGCCGCGTCGCGGCGCAGGCATCGTCCCGTCCGGCGGAGGCACCGTGCCGGCGCTTCGACGGCTGGGTGCTCAACCGCCGGCGCCGGCGCCTGATCAATCCGGACGGCATCGAAGTCGTCCTGGGCAAGCGGGAATACGCGCTTCTGGCGGCGTTCCTCGACGCGCCCCAGCGGCCGCTCAGCCGCGAGTACCTGCTGCAGGTCACACGCGTCCACGACGACGTCTTCGATCGCTGCATCGACGTGCAGATCCTGCGGCTGCGCCGGAAGATCGAGCGCAGGCCCAGCGATCCGGAACTCATCCTGACCGAGCGCGGGGTTGGCTACGTCTTCGCCGCCGCGGTCGAGAGCACGTCGCACTAGCGCCGCCCCGATCGCGCCGCGCCGCACTGAAGGAACGGCGACATCGGTCGAACCAGCCGTGCATGGCCGGCTCGCCCGTGCGACCGAGGGGACCACCACCGCCAACGCGGCGATCACCGGTTTCGACCGCCCTCGCGGGCCGGGACGAGTCAGCAGGCGCGCGTCAGCCCTTCACGAGCTTGCACGTGCTCTCGGAGAGCGGCTGGAACGCCTGGTCGCCCGGGATCGTCTTCAGGATCTTGTAAGAATCCCACGGCCCCGTCGACTCCGCCGGCGACTTCACTTGGGCGAGGTACATGTCGTGCACCAGGCGGCCGTCCGGCCGCAGCGTGGCGTTTCGGGCGAAGAAGTCCTGGATCGGCAGCTCGCGCATCTTGGCCATCACCTTCAGGCCGTCATCCGTGCCGGCGGCTTCGGCCGCCTTCAGGAAGTGGAGCACCGCCGAATAGTCGCCGGCCTGGACCATGGTCGGCATCCGGCCGCCCATCCGCTCGCCGAAGCGCCGGGCGAAGGCGCGCGTCTGATCGTCCATGTCCCAGTAGAAGCCCGTCGTCAGGATCATGCCCTGCGCCGCCGGCAAGCCGACGGAGTAGATATCAGTCAGGAAGATGTTGAGGCCGCCCAGCCTCTGCCCGTTCTGAAGGATCCCGAACTCGCTCGCCTGCTTGATGGTGTTGATCGTGTCGGCGCCCGCGTTGGCCATGCCGATGATCTTCGCGCCCGAGGCCTGCGCCTGCAGCAGGTAGGACGAGAAGTCCGGGGTGGGGAACGGGTGCTTGACCGACCCGAGCACCGTGCCGCCCTTGGCCTTCACGACGCGGGTGACCTGCGCCTCCAGATCGTGCCCGAAAGTGTAGTCGGCCGTGATGAAGAACCACGTGTTCTTCGGATCATCCGCCAGCGCCGAAGCGGTACCGGCCGCGAGCGAGTGGGTGTCCCAGGACCAGTGGGCGCCGGTCGGCGAGCACGCGGCGTTGGTCAGCGCCATGGAACCGGCGCCGGAATTGACGTCGATCTTGCCCTTGCTGCGCGCAACTTCGCGCACCGCCAGCCCCGCGACCGAGGAATTGGTGTCGAAGATCGCGTCGACCCCCTCGGTGTCGAACCACCGACGGGCGATCGACGAAGCGATGTCCGCCTTGTTCTGGTGGTCCGCGAAGACCAGCTCGACCTTCCGACCGTTAATCGAACGGCCGAAATCCTCCACCGCGAGCTGCGCCGCGGTCACGGAGCCTCGCCCGGCAAGATCCGAATAGCCGCCCGACATGTCGGTCAGGATCCCGATCTTGATGCCGCCATCCGCGTACTGCGCGGATGCGGGCAGGGCGGTGAGGGCAGCGGCGCCGAACACGGCGGCCGCCACCCAGCTACGACCGATCATTGTATCCTCCCCTGTCTCTCGTTCTGACACACCGCTCGACGTCGGAGCACCGCCGCTCCTCTCGACCTGCGTTCTCCCGGCCTCAGAGATAGCTGCGGCCGTCGAGGTAGGCCTTGCGCCAGCGCCTGATCTCGACGCGTTCGAAGAGGCCGACCTTGAAGAACGGGTCCGCCTGGATCAGAGCCTCGGCCTCCGCGCGGGTCTCGACGTCGACGACGTACAGGCCGCCGCCGGCATCGCTCCCGTCGTCGTTCAGCTTCGCGCCGCAGGCCAGGAGCCGGTCCTTGATCCGGTCGAGGTAGACGAGATGCTCCGGGCGGTTGGCCTTGCGGAGGTCCAGGCTCCCGGCCTTGTCGAAAGTCTCGATCATGTAGGGCATGGTGTTCGACCCGTCAGTTGGCCGCGATGGCCGAGGGATGCTGCGCCAGCGGCGTCACGCTGATCGCCATGTACGGGTAAAGTGGCAGCGAACTCAGGACCTCGTGAAGCGCGTCGTTGCCGGCCACATCGAAGACACTGTAGTTCGCGTACTGCCCGGCGATGCGCCACAGGTGCCGCCACGTGCCGTCCTGCTGGAGCTTCTGGGCGTAGGCCTTCTCCTCAGCCTTGAGCCGATCCGCCTCCGACCTCGGCAGGGTCGCCGGAATATTGACCTGCATGTGGACCATGTAGAGCATGACGTCGATCCTATACCGCCGGTCTTGCCGAGCGCGCCCGAGTTGATATCTGCTCCCTCGCACAATCCCGGCCGGCGCCGAGACCCGGCCGGGACTGGCACAGAACGGCCGAGGTTGGCGCGGGCCTGCCGTACGCGCCCCGGCGCCCGATGGCCAGACCGGATCAGGCATCGGCCCGGATCAGGTCGGCGGCCTTCTCGGCGATCATGAACACCGCGGCTTGCGTGTTCCCGGAGACGATGCGCGGCATGATCGAGGCGTCCGCCACACGGAGACCGGCGACGCCGTGCACCCGCAGGTCGGGATCCGTCACCGAGCCCGGATCGACGCCCATCCGGCACGTGCCGCAGATGTGGTAGATCGTCTGGCCGTCGCGGCGGGCGAAATCGAGCCAGTCCGAGTCGGTCCGGCAGTCCGGGCCCGGATTGAGCTCGGCCCCGCGGAAACGGTCCATCGGCGCCTGCGCGACGATGGCGCGCGCGATCTTCATGCCCTCGACCATGGCCCGGCGATCCTCCTCGGTGGCGAGGAAATTCGGGCGGATGGCGGGCGGCATGAGCGGGTCGGGCGATGCGGCGTGGATCGTGCCACGCGATTCCGGCCGCAACTGCGTGACGCCGATCGTCATGCCGGGCAGGCGGTCGAGCTTGCGCTCGGCGGCGTTGGCGTAGCTCGCGTGCATGAAGAAGTACTGCACGTCGGGCCCGTCGAGCCCCGGTCGCGTGCGCACGAAGCCGTGGACGAGGCCGGTCCCCAGCGCCAAGATACCTTGCCGCGTCGCGAGGTAGCGCGCCGCCGCCACGCCAAGGCGCAGGCCGCGGGTCTGCTCGTTCAGCGTTACCGGCAGGCGCACGCGCCAGTTCATGCGCGTGCAGTAGTGGTCCATGTAGTTGGCGCCGACGCCGGGGAGCGCGCGCCGCACCGCCACGCCGAGCCCGGCGAGGATCGCCGGGTCGCCGAGGCCGGACAGTTCCAGGATCTGCGGGGTCTGCGCCGCCCCCGCGGCGAGGATCACCTCACCGCGGCAGCGGAACAGCCGCTCGCGCCCGCTGACCAGCGCGGCAACGCCGCACGCCCGATCCCGATCGAAGGCCACCCGCAGGACGTGCGCGTCCGTCACGACGGCGAGGTTCGGACGGGCAAGGGCCGGCCGCAGATAGGCATCCGCGGCGCTGACCCGCCGGCCGCGCCGCTGGTTCACCTGGTAGTAGCCGAAGCCGTCCTGGCTCGCCGCGTTGTAATCGGGATTGCGCGCGTGGCCCGCCGCCAGCGCGGCAGCGATGAAGGCCTCCGCGATCGCGGGTCGCTCGGCGACCTCCGTGAGCGGCAGCGGGCCGCCGCGGGCGCGCAGAGGGCCGGGCGCGCCGTCGTAATCCTCGAGCCTGCGGAAGTAGGGCAGCACGTCCGTGAAGCCCCAGCCGCGGCACCCGGCCTGCGCCCAGGCATCGTAATCCTGCGGCTGCCCGCGCACGTAGATCATGCCGTTGATCAGGGTCGAGCCGCCGAGCCCCTTGCCCCGCGGGACCGCGATCACCCGGCCGCCGGTCGCTTCCTCCGGCTCGGTCCGGAACCGCCAATTGTAGGACGGATGCTGGAGCAGGCGGCTGAACCCGGCGGGGATCGAGACCCAGGGGCTGCGCGCCCGTCCCCCGGCCTCGAGCAGCAGCACCCGGTGCGTCCCGGATTCGGTCAGGCGGCTGGCCAGGACGCAGCCCGCCGTGCCGCCGCCCACGATCACGTAGTCGAACTCGCCCGCCGCGGCGGCGTCGGTGTCGGCCGGTCCCGAGGTCTGCGACACGGTTCCCCCCAGATCCGGCCTTCAAAGCGCGCCCATATGGCGGGCCATCAGGTCGATCTGGCACTCCAGCATCGGCCGGCCCTTCTGGATGCGGCAGCCCGCTGCCAGCGCGGCCGCGAGCAGCGGCGTCGTCTCCGGATCCATGATCGCCTCGGCGACGAACTGGCCGGCGTGGAGCGCGGCCAGATCGAAGGGAGCGGCGTCCTGCGGGCGCATCCCGAGCGACGTGCCGTTGACGAGGAGGTCGTGCTCCGCCTGGACGCCCTCCGCGGCGACCGCGAGGGCGGGATAGGCGGCGCGCAATCGCGCGACCAGCGCCGCGGCGCGGTCGGCGGTGCGGTTCAAGATCGTCAGGCGCGCGACGCCCGCTTCCGCCAGCGCGAAGGCGACGGCGCTCGCGGCACCGCCGGCGCCCGCGAGAGCCGCGCTCCGGCCGCTCGGATCCAGGCCCGAGCCGCGCAAAGCCTCGACGAAGCCGATCCCGTCCAGCATCGTGCCGACCATGCGCCCGTCCGCCTCCCGCCGGACGCAGTTGACGGCCCCGATCTGCTCGGCCTCGCGGGTGAGCGCGTCGCACAGGCCGGCCATCGCCGTCTTGTGCGGCACGGTGGCGATGAAGCCGCCGAAGTTGCGCAGGTGCTTCAGCCCGTCCATCACGGCAGCGAGGCCGTCCGCCGTCACGTGCAGCGGGACGAGGACGCCATCCACGCCGTGACGGGCGAAGAGCGCCCCCATCACCTCGGGCGCCTTCACGTGGTGGATCGGGTCCGCCAGGATCCCGTAGACCCGGGTTCGTCCGGTGATCCCGGCCGCGGTGACCGCGCTGTTCATGGCCGTTTTCCTGTCCATCGACTGTCCCGACCGGCTCCGGCTCACGTCATGTACAGGCCGCCGGCGACGTCGACGGTCTGGCCGGTGACGAAGCTCGCTTCGGCGGAGGTCAGGTAGAGGGCCAGATCCGCGACCTCCTCAGGGGCGCCGAGGCGGCCCATCGGGGTCAGGCGAACCTGTTCGTCGTTGACGGCGCGGCCGACCGCCCGGACCATCGGCGTCTCGATGCGGCCCGGCGCGATGGCGTTGACGCGGATGCCGAACGGCCCGAGCTCGGCCGCGAGGTGCTTGGTGAGGCCGATGAGGCCCGCCTTCGAGGCCGCGTAGTGGCAGGCAACGATCGGCGAGTGGGTCTTGCCCGCGACCGAGGACAGGTTAACGATCCAGCCGCGGCCGGCCGCGCGCATCGCCGGCGCCAGCGCGCGGACGGTGTTGAACGCTCCCGTCAGGTTGACCGCGACGACGCGGTTCCACTCGGCCGGATCCATCTCCCAGACCCTGCGGGCTTCCCCGCCGTGCTTGGGCGAGATGCCGGCATTGTTGACGACCGTGTCGAACGCGCCGCCCATCGCGGCGGCGGCCTCCGACAGGGCCGCCGCGACCGCCGGATAATCGGCGACGTCGAGGTGCATCGGCAGGGCGCGGCCGCCCGCATCAGCGATGGCCGCGACCGTCGCCGCGACGTCGTCCGGGTTCACGTCGGCGACGCCCACAAGGGCCGCGCGCGCACCGAAGCCCTCGGCGATCGCCCGGCCGATTCCGCGGCCGGCGCCGGTGACGAGGACGCGCCGCCCGGCGTGGCTCGGGCGCCGCGCGATCGCGTCCGGGTTCGACTGTCGCTCGGTCATCTCAGATCTCCAGATCGGGCGCCGCACGGAGTCGTCGTCAGGCAGGGCCGCGAAATTCGGTACGAGGGCGGCGCGCGCGCACCGGAACTGACATCGTCTCCTGCCGTGACGGTCGTCGACCCGGCGCTTCGCGCGCCTTCCCGCCGGGCCGGTCGGCGGCATCAGTAGGCAAGCGCGTCCTTGCCCTCGAAGCTGGTGATCGGCGGGTAGGCGCGCTGGTCGGTGATCACGTCGATCACCGTCACGGAGCCGCTGGCGAGCGCGTCGCGCAGCGCCGGGGCGAGGTCCGCGGGGCGCTCCACGCGCGTCCCGACGCAGCCGCAGGCCCGCGCGATCGCGGCATGGTCCACCGCCTCGAAATCGCAGGCGTCGGTGAAAGCGTCGAACAGGCTCAGCTCCGCGTGCTTCTGATAGCCGAGGATCTGATTGTTGAGGACGACGACGACGACCGGAAGCCGCATGCGCCGCGCCGTTTCCAGCTCCGACCAGACATGGCCGAAGCCGCCGTCCCCGGTCACGCAGATCACGGGCGCCTCCGGGCGCGCCGCCTTGGCGCCCAGTGCGAAGGGCAGACCCCAGCCGAGGCCGGCGATGCCGCGCGGCGTCAGGAAGCGCTGCCCGGATTCCCGCGCCGTGAGGAAGTTCGCGACCCAGATCGACGCGTAGCTCGCGTCGGCGACGACGACGGTCTCGCCGTGCGTCACCGCGTCGATCTCGGCCATGATCCGTTCGGGGCGGATCGGCACGGCCTCCATGTCGACCAAGCGGGCCACGTCGGCGGCATGGGCCTCGCGGGCGCGGGCGATGGTGTCCGCGAGCGCCGCGCGGCGGCCCTCCGGTCCCGAGAGATCACGCTGCCGCAGCGCCTCGGCGAGGGCGGCGAGGGTCAGCTTGGCGTCGCCGACGAGGCGCAGCGCCTCGTAGTTGCGCCCAACTTCGCCCCCGTCGATGTCGAGATGGATGAACCGGGCGCCCGCCGGGTAGAGCGACCAGCTGTCGGTACCGTTCTGGTTGGTGCGGTTGCCCACGAGCAGGACGACATTGGCCTCCGTGACGAGCGCGCGCAGATGGGCCGACCGCCCCCGAGGCGCCATGAAGTAGCCGACGACGCCGACGGAGAGCGGATCGGTCTCGGCGACGGCGCCTTTGCCCATCACCGTGGTGGCGACCGGCAGTCCGAGCGTCTGGAGGGCAGCGAGCTCCGGGTAGGCACCGGAAGAGTGGACGCCGCCGCCCGCGATCACGAGCGGGCGCTGCGCCCCGGCGATCAGGTCCGCGGCCTGCGCGATCCTGGCCGGATCAGCGACCGCGCGGTCGAGGGGGTAGGTGCCGAGGCTGGCCGAACGGCGCGGCGCCCAGGTCTCGGAACCGGGTCGCTCGTCGAGCAGGTCGAGCGGGACCAGCAGCACCGCCGGGCCGGGGCGACCGGAGGCCGCCGCGGCGAAGGCCATGTCGACGTAGTCGTCGATGCGCTCGGCGACCGCGACACGGCGGACCCATTTGGCGACGCCCGAGAACAGGGCGAAATGGTCGAGCTCCTGGAAGGCGTTCCGGTCTGTGAAGCGGCGGTGGACATCCTGGACGATCGCCACGGCCGGTACGGACGCCTTCAACGCTTCCGCAAGGCCCGGCACCAGCAGGGTGGCGGCGGGGCCGTTCTGGGCCGCGACCACCGCGACCCGGCCCGAGATCCGCGCGTAGGCGTCGGCCATCGCGGCACCGGCATTCTCGGTACGGTAGCCGATCTGGCGGATGCCGTGATGCGGCGCGGCCAGGAACAGGGCCGAGGGGATGCTCTGGCCGAACACGTCGCGGACCCCGTGCCGGTGGAGCGCGGCAGCGAGGACATGGGCGCCGGTCATGTTGGCGCGCTCGGACAGCTTGGACATCAACGGCTCCCTCGCACGGCGCCGCCCATCGACAGGACGCACTGCCCGACCCGCTGGCCGACCTTCACGGGGGCATGGGCCTCGGCGCCCCCGTCGAACGGGAACGCGGACTCGATCGCCGGCCGCGCCCGGCCTTCCGCGCGCAGTGGCAGGACGTGATCGGCGAGGGCGCCGGCGTACCGGCCGCCGACCGGCCTGCCCTGGCAATTCCGCGGCCGGCCGGCGGCGCGGGCGGCGCACGGCACCGTCGGCCGGCAGGTGACGCGATCCTCCACGGCCAGCGCGGTCACGTCGCCTTCCACCGGCGGGACCGTCCCGGCGAACCCGTGGGGGAGGGTGACCGGCATGAAGGGATTGACGAACCGGGAGCGCGGCGCCTGCACGAGGCGTGCACGTCGGGGCCGCAGATGCCGGGGGCGGCAACCGTGATGGGCACGCGGCCAGCGACCGGAATGGCCGCCGCGTCGACGTGACCGAGGTCCGCCCCGAACGCGACCGTCGCCTTGCGCAACGCGAGCATTTCCGTCCCCTGCCCGTCGCCGGCGCGAGCCGTCGACGCAGTTCGTTATTTGTTATAACAAACATCCAACGGCGGGGAGGAATATGTCAAGCGCTTCGGCGTCTGAACCGGACGGCGGCGACGTACTGCCGGACTGGGTCCGTCCGCTCGTCAAGGAGAGCCTGAGCGAGCGCGCCTATCGCGAGCTGCGCGTCGCCCTGATGCGCGGGCAGCTCCGACCGGACACGCGCCTGCGTCTCCGACCGATGTCGGCCCGGTTCGGCATCAGCGCGACACCCATGCGCGAGGCCCTGCTCAGGCTCGTGGCCGAGAAGGCGCTGGCACTCGATGCACGCGGCAGCGTCGTCGTGCCCCGGCTGACCCTCGATCAGCTCCTCGAGATCCGGGCGATCCGCACCGATCTCGAGGGTCGTGCCGCCGCGGCGGGTGCGGCCGGGCGCGCGGCCGAGATCGACGCGCTGGACGCGATCCACGCGCGGATCTCGCTCTGCCACGCGAGCCGCGACTTCGCGCGCGCGGTGAACCTCAACACCGAGTTTCATCTGACGCTGTGCAGACTCGGGCAGATGCCGATCCTGTACGAGATCGTCGAGTTGCTGTGGGTGCGTTGCGGCCCGATACTCTCGCACCTCTACGACGACGGCGTCCCGGACTGGGAGCCGCACCCCCATCGGCGCATCATCGACGCCTTGCGCCGCGGCGACCCGGAGGCGGCCCGGGACGCGGTGCGCGAGGATATCGAACGCGGCGGGAGGGGCTTGTTCGCCCATGTCCGCGCGGCCGCCGCCGGATGAATTCCGCTCACGGCGGTCCGCCGATCAGGAGATCGCGCGGCTGAAACAGTACTGCGCCTGGATAGCTATGTCCTCATCCGGGGTGGCGGCCAGAACCGTGCGGATAAGGCCGCACGAATCCCCGACCGCAGCCTCGCGCCCAAACTCGTCTCGTCGCTCCGCAGCGCGGTGCGGCGGGCAGTTGCCGAATGCCGAAGTGCGGCTATCCTGCGCCGATGCGCACAGAACTCGCCGTGCTCGCTCTGGTCGTCGCCGGCACGGGAGCGCACGCTCAGCAGCAGCTTCCGACCGTTCCTGAACTGCTGACGGCCGAGGCGAAGGCCGCGCGAGCCTGTGAAGGCGCCGGAGATCCGGCCATCACCCGCGAGCAGTGTCGGCTTCGCGATCGGCTGAGCGGGCGCTTGGCGCAGGCGGGCTATTGCTGGGGCCGCAAGGGGCAGGCGGAGGAGAAGAAGGAGTGGCACGCGTGCCAGCCGGACTCGATCTACGAGGATGACATCGAGGCGGTGCAGCGCTGAGGGTACGCGTCCGCTCGGCGCTGCAGCCTCGCCATCACCGGGTCAAACGACGGACTCAGGCGGCCATCGCTCGATCGGGGTCGCGAGCACGGTCCAGGGCAGCGACACCACCGTCTGCGCGATGAGCACTGTCTCGCGGAGCCGCCTGTCTCATCCTTCGGCGCCGCCCGGCCTTTTCGGCCACCGCCATTGCGTCCTGCGGATGGGGCCGCCGCTCAGATCACCTTCTTCTGTTGCGTGCCTGTTGGTGGGGCGCCAGTCCGACAGCATCGGGTAATCCGAACCGGCTCGATCTCGCACCCATCGTCTGCGACGCCGCACCCAAGACATCGGATTATAGATCGAGATGTTTTCCCGGCTCGTTTCGCCTATTAGAGGCTATTCTCGAAACATTGTTCGAGATTTATCCCATAGTTAGCAGCTTATGGCAAAAAGATCAGACCACCCAAAGCCTCGAAGAAAAATTTGGAAACCCTTCTGCGAGCTGTTAAACCGCCATCGTTGCCCGAGTCTGACAATGATACGGTCACTATCGATGAATATCACGATAAAAGGAAGGATTATAGGCCTTCTCACCGCGCTCACCTCACTTCTCGTGATATCAGCCGGTCTGGGCAACTATGCGGTCTACGAGAACTCCAGAGCTCTCGAATCGATCTACGCCGACAGGATCATGCCGCTCAGCCAGTTCGGCGCGATGCGCGATGCCTTCGACGCCATTCTGAGGGCCGCGCGCCGCTACGAGGGCCACGACATCAAGGCTGCCGAAGCCGCAACGATCCTCGACCGCGAGATGGCACGGGCGAAGAAGGCATGGGCCGCCTACCTCACCACGTATCTGACACCCGAAGAGCAGCGGCTCGTCGCGGGCCTCAAGCCGCAGATCGATCGGAACACGGAGCTCGTCGGTGGCCTAGAACGCGCCCTGGCGACCGGGGACCTCGCCGCCGTGAACGCGGTTCGGAACGAGCTGATCCGCGCGATGGCTCCGACGGCGGAGGGCATCGGCCAGCTGTCCGACCTGCAGGTTCGTGAGGCCCGCGCCGCGTACGAACGCGCGGACGCGATGGCGCAGCACCTGCGTTTCCTGCTCGTCGCCACGGTCGTCGGCGCAGCCCTCGCGGTCGGGTACGGCATCCGCGTGATCCTCCTCCAGGTCACCCGCCCGATCGGCAGGACGACCGAGACGATGACCCGCCTGGCTTCGGGCGACCTCGACGCGGAGATCGACGGCGCGCACCGCCGCGACGAGATCGGAGCGATGCTCAGGGCCGTTCAGGTCTTCAGGGAAGCACTCGTCGCGACGCGCGCGGCGGATGCGGCCGCCGCCGCCGAGGCGGCGGTGAAGGCACGCCGCGCCGAGACCCTGGACCGCGCCACGCAGACGTTCCGCGCCCAGGTGGAGCGCCTGACGAACGCGCTGACCAGCAGCGCTGCGGCCATGGAAGCCGCCGCCGCGACCCTGGATCGCAATGCCGGGCAGACCGCGACGCAGCTGCTCCAAGTCTCCTCGGCGGCCGAGCAGACCTCGGTCAACGTGCAGACCGTTGCGGCGGCCAGCGAGCAGATGGCGACGTCGATCGGGGTCATCAACGGCCAGATCGCGCGGTCCTCGGACATGGCCCGGCGCGCGGCGTCCGAGGCGACGGAGACGAACACCCTCGTGATGAGCCTCGCCGACGGAGCCGAGCGGATCGGGACTGTGATCAGCCTGATCGCCGGCATCGCCGCGCAGACGAACCTGCTCGCGCTCAACGCCACGATCGAGGCGGCCCGGGCGGGCGCGGCCGGCCGCGGCTTCGCGGTCGTCGCCACCGAGGTGAAGGAGCTTGCGGCGCAGACCGTCCGGGCGACGGAGACGATCTCCGCTCAGGTCGCGGCCATCCAGAAGGAGACGCATCGCGCCGTCGACGTCATCCAGGCGATCACCGCCGCGGTCCTGGACCTTCGGGCCATCGCGACGAGCGTCGCGGCCTCGATGGAAGAGCAGGAGGCGGTCACCCAGGAGATCGTGCGGAATGTCGGCCAGGCCGCCGACGGCACGCAGGCGGTCACGGTCACGATCGGGACCATCACGCAGGCCGCGGGGGAGACCGGCCGGACCGCGGCCGCAGTTCTCGGGGCGGCCTCCGCCCTCTCGCGGCAATCCGAGTCCCTGAACGCGGCCGTCGCGGAGTTCCTGGCGGCGGTGCAGGATGCCTGAGGAGGCAGGCTCAGCGGCCGGGCGACCCGGGAAGCGGCGGCAGGCGCATCAGTGGCGCGCCGACCCGCAGGATTGACCCGACGTTGAGCCCCGGGCAGAGCGCGAAGCCCGGCGGCGCCAGCACCACGATGGTGGAGCCGTGCTCGAACCAGCCCATCTCCGCGCCCTTCGCCAGAGGCGCCGCGGTGGGGATGGTCCGGCCGCCAGTCTCGCGCAGGGCGAGCCCCTCGGGCAGGAAGCCGAGGCGCAGCCCGGCAACCAGGATGGCCGCCACCGGAACCAGCGTCACGGCGTGCCCGCCTTCCGCGAGGCGCAACCGCACGATCGCGCGCTCGTTCCGGCAGAACAGCGCCTCGACCCGCTTCAGGGCGATCGGGTTCACGTTCCAGGTGTCGCCCCAGATGTGCCGAACCGACTCGACGCGCAGGTCGTGCGGGGCGTGGAAGCGATGGTACATGCCGGCCGTCAGGCGCAGGGTGGCGTAGCAGCCCCCCTCGTGGGCGCGCGCCAGCGCGAGGTCCCCGCCCAGCAGCTCGGCCAGCGGGTAGGGCAGGCCCTTGATCTGGAACAGGCGGCCGGCCTCGATGCGGCCATGGGCCCCCAGGATCGCGTCGCTGGGGCTCGTGAGCAACGCGGGATCGGCCGCGATCGGTCGGGCACCGGGGCGCAGGGCCCGCACGAAGGCGGCGTGGAGACTGGGGAAGCGCGTCTCCTGCGCGTCCCGGAGGTCGACGTCGCAGAACAGCCGCCAAGTCGCGATCGAGAGGTCGCGGATCAGCGGCTGCTCGATCCGGCTGAACCAGCCCATGAACCGGGTCGCGAGCCGTCGCGGCAGGCGGTTCGTCAGCAGGAAGTTGAGATCCTCCTGCGCGCCGACCCGCGCCAGGATTGTCCGCAGCCGGGATCCGGAAACCGTCATCATGCCGTGAACCGTCTCCGGTAGGGCGCGGGGCGATGTCCGCGCTCCTCGCCACCCTGTCCGCCACCGCCGCCGCCGCGGTCCTCGCCCTGCCGCGCGTGGCCGAGCGCCTGCAACTCTCGCGGGCGAAGCATCGCTCGCTGACCGGCCACGCCCGCATGGCCCGGCGCGTCGCCGGCCTGATCCCGCACTATTCCTATTCGGAGCGGTCCTTCTTCCGCTCGGACGATCCGGACGAGGCGGTAGCGCGCCGGCGCGAGGCCGGCTTCGGGCGGCTCTCGGACCTGTTCCGTGCGCGCTTCGCCAGGACACGGGCCGAGACCGAGGCGGTTCGCGACGGGCTCTCGGACCTCCAGTTCACCGGGCTCTACCGGGTGCCGTTCCAGTACGCCCGGCACGTGCGCGCGCATCTCGGCACCGGCGCCTTCGCGGCCGCCGCCGCAGGCGTGACCGTCACGGATCTCGACGGCAACGTCTTCTACGATCTCGCCGGCTCCTACGGCGTCAATCTCCTCGGCGTCGACTTCTACCGCGCCTGCCTGGAGGAGGGCGCCGCGCGGGTCTCGCCTCTCGGGCCCGTGCTCGGGCCGCTGCACCCGGTGGTCACCGGCAACGTCGCGCGGCTGAAGGCGATCTCGGGCCTCGACGAGGTCTCGTTCCACATGTCGGGCACCGAGGCGGTGATGCAGGCGGTCCGGCTCGCCCGGTACCATACCGGCCGCCGCCGGATTGTGCGGTTCTGCGGCGCCTATCACGGCTGGTGGGGCGAGGTGCAGCCCGGCATCGGCAACCCGGTCCCGACCCGCGACACGATCACCCTGGCCGACATGTCCGAACGGACGCTGCGGGTGCTCGCCTCCCGGCGGGACGTCGCCTGCGTCCTCGTCAACCCGCTGCAGGCCCTGCACCCGAATGCCGGAGCCCCGGCCGACTCGGCGCTGGTCGACAGCGGCCGCAGGGCGTCCTTCGACCGCGCCGCCTACACCCGGTGGCTCCGCGATCTCCGGGCCGTGTGCAGCGCCCGGGGCATCGTCCTGATCCTCGACGAGATCTTCCTCGGCTTCCGCCTCGCCCGCGGCGGCGCGCAGGACTATTTCGGCCTGCGCGCCGACATGGTCACCTACGGCAAGACCCTCGGTGGCGGCCTGCCCGTCGGCGTCCTGTGCGGGCGCGCCGACCTGATGCGCCGGTACCGCGACGACCGACCGGTCGACATCTGCTTCGCCCGCGGCACCTTCAACGCCCATCCCTACGTGATGGGCGCGATGGCGGCGTTCCTCGACCGGCTGGACAGCCCGGAAGTCGCCGCACGCTACGCCGACCTCGACGCGACCTGGGATGCGCGCGCGCAGCACCTCAACGCCCGGCTGGCGCAGGCCGACCTGCCGGTACGGGTCGCCAACATGTCGACGGTGTGGACGGTCCTGTACACCAAGCCGTCGCGCTACAATTGGATGCTGCAATTCTACCTTCGCGCCGAGGGGCTGGCCCTGTCGTGGGTCGGGACCGGCCGGATGATCTTCAGCTTCGCCTACGACGACGCGACCTTCGAGTCCGTCGCGACGCGCTTCGTGGCGGCGGCACAGGCCATGCGGGCGGATGGCTGGTGGGAGGGCGGAGCGCCGAGCGACAGGGCGATCCGCCGGTCGATCCTGCGGGAGGTCGCGGCGGTCCGCCTGGGCGGGCTCGGCACCCGCCTGGGTCTGCGAGCCCCCGATCAAGGCTGATGCGGCGCGCCGGGCAACGGGTCCGGCGCGCCGGTCCGGCTCAGGCGCCGCGCTCGTGCGGCTCCTGCTCCTCGACCAGCTCGCCGTGCAGAAGCGCCAGCGGCGCCTTGTGATAGAGTTTGATGTCGTGGAACGGGTCCGTGAGGATCTTGGTGACCCAGACGAGGCCCGTCTGGACGTCGCGCTGGACGAAGAGCTGCACCATCCGGAACAGCAGGCCGGCCAGCGCCAGCCACAGCCAGATCCAGCCGACGTTGCGGATCAGGTCCGCGGTGCTCTGATGCGGCGAGATCAGGCCGAAGAGGCTCGGATCGAAGTAGAGCGGCAGGGGCGACACGGCCCAGATCGCCAGGAGGACGACCTTGCGCTGCAAGTTGTAGCCGACCTTGATCTCCTCCTTGTGCTCGTGGGTCGCGTCGTTGACGTGGTCGTAGCCCTTGGGCTCGAAGAACAGGTGGCCGGCCTGCCGGGACGTCATCGCCACCAGCCAGCCGATCAGAGCCGCCGTGGCCGGGTCCTTGAATGCCAGCGCGTACGCCACCAGGAAGCTGATCGCGCTCACCACGTGCAAGCTCTGGTTGACGCGGTTGTGGTGGTAATAGCGGTGGTCGTCCCAGCGCTGGATGCGCAGCGCCTCCAGAAAGCTCGCCATGATGTGCGTCCCCGATCGAAGGTTGTGAGCTGGTCGAAGCTGAATCGCGCTCACGCGGCGCGCTTGCGCAGGCGGAGCAGCGAGAAGTGGCCGAGCGGCGGGAGCGCCCGGCGCTCGACGAGTTCCACCGGCGCGCCGGTCGCCCAGGTTGCGTAGCGGTGCCAGGCGAACTCTGTCCGCCAGCCGAGGCGGCTCGTCACCGGCATGAGAGCGCGCTCCACCGCGCGCCGCAGGCCGGCCTCGGCGCCGATCCGCGTGGTGATCACGATCTCGCCGCCGGGCCGCAGCACCCGGGCGAACTCGTCCAGCGCCGCCTCGGGATCGGGGACCGCCGTGACGACGTACTGGGCCACCACCACGTCGAAGGAGTCGTCCGGGAAGTCCAGGTGCTCGGCGTCCATCACGGCGAGGCGCTCGACGTTGCGCAGGCGCAGCCGCGCCACGCGCTGGCGCGCCTTCTCCAGCATGGGTGCCGAGATATCGATGCCGACGATGCTGCGGGCGTGCCGGTAGGCGGGTAGCGACAGGCCCGTGCCGACACCGACTTCGAGGATCCGGCCGCCGACCCGTTCGGCGGCCGCCGCCGCCAGGGTGCGGCCCTGGGCGAAGACCGGCCCGAAGACCAGATCGTAGACCGGGGCCCAGCGGCCGTAGGCCTTGGCGACGCCATCGCGGTCGAGATCGGGCTCGAGCGTGCCCGCGCGCGAGGAACCGGTGTCATGCATTCCGAGGGCCATGGGCGTCCTGTCTCGCTGTCGGCTAGGTCGGCGCAGCGGCGGCCCGCTCCGACCGTCGGTTGCAGGTTCGGGGAGGGCATCCCGGGTCCGGTCCACGGCCCCGCGCGTTCGCGCCGGCCGGACCTCGGCCCGCCGAAGGGCTCGCGCACGCTCCGGCCCCGGCGCCCGGAGAACGCCGGGCGGCGACTTGCGCCGCGAACCGTTCAGGAGGGGCGGAGGCGCGGGAGGCGGAATCTCGATGCATGCCACGCCGCCCGGACCATCAACGACCCCACGCCGTCTCTTCGCCGAAGTCTTTCCGCCGGCAAAGCTATGTCCATCGCTTGACAATCTTGTGACAGATCGCCCAAATCCGCCGACATGCACTCAGTTGGCCGGCAAAATACACATCTTAGACGCGATCGATCTATCAGAACCTGAGTTTAGTCGGTCCGACGAGCTGCCTGATCTTGGCCGGTCCGGGGCCGCGCGGCCGCGGAGCGGCTCGCCGCTCACGCGGTGTTCACGATGCTCCGAACGCTTCGCCGTGGCGGCCTCGTCGCAGATCCCGAGATGCGCGATGATTTGACGGCGGCGAGCCGCACGGTCGCGTCTTCGACATCTTCTCGCCCTGATATCGACGAGATGTGACCCGGTATCCCCAGCAGGACAGGGCGCGACGACGCGCCGAAGGAGTGTTTCGCGTGATCGAGAATTTGCGGCGTCAGACCATCGTGGTCGCGGCCATCGCCGGGATCGCCCTCAGCGCCGGGCAGGCGCAGGCCGCGCAGTGCGGCAACACCGCGGCCGGTTTCGATGCGTGGAAGCGGCAATTCGCGGAGGAGGCGCGCGGCCGGGCCAGCGCGGCCAGCCTCGCGGCGCTGCAGAACACCACCTACTCGACCGCCACCATCTCGGCGGACCGGGGACAGCACAGCTTCAAGCTGTCGCTCGACCAGTTCCTCGCCAAGCGCGGCGGCCCGACCATCGTGAAGCGCGGCCGCGCCCTGAAGCATCAGAACGCGGCCCTGTTCGACTCGATCGAGCAGCGCTACGGCGTCCCGCCCGGCCCGCTCCTGGCGATCTGGGGCATGGAGACGGGCTTCGGCGCCGTGCGCGGCAACGTCAACACGCTCTCCGCGGTGGCGACGCTCGCCTACGATTGCCGCCGCTCCGAATACTTCACGGACCAGCTCTACGCCGCGCTGACCCTGGTCGATCGCGGGCTCCTGACGCCGAGCACCCGCGGCGCGGCGCACGGCGAGGTTGGGCACACCCAGTTCCTGCCGAAGAACGTGCTGGCCTACGGTACCGGCGACCTCAACAACGTGGGAGCGGCCCTGTCGTCCACGGCTAACTTCCTCAAGGCTCATGGCTGGCGGGCCGGCGCGGGCTACCAGCCCGGCGAGCCGAACTTCGCGGCGATCCAGGGCTGGAACGCGGCCCCGGTCTACGAGAAGGCCATCGCGCTGCTCGGACGTCAGATCGACAACGATTAGCAGTATCTCGGCCGCTAATAGGCCGATAAGAACCACGAAGATTGCGGCGGCGCGCCCGAAAATGGTCTCGATCGGGCCAGGATCGATCATCGCGTCGCCCCAGAAAAGCCGGCCCGACCCCGCTGTCTCGCTCTGAGCGGGGTCGGTCCGCCCGCCGCGATTCCTCCGCCTGTCCGGAGGGCGGCAGCCGGCACGCCCCGCCTCGCGACGAGGAGCATGGGCAACCGCGATGGCTGTCGAATCCGTGCCGCTGGACGGCCCCAAGATCCGGAACGCGCGCAACACCTGGATCGCGCCCCTGACGGTGCTGACCGGCGCCGTGACGATGGCCGTCCTCGGGGGCAGCGTCCTGCATCGCGCACCGGCCCCGGCGATCGGTATCGAGAGCGCCCGGACGGACGCGCCGACGGCCGCGCCGGGTGCGGAGGACAGGGCGGAGACCGCCGCCGCCGAACCGGGGTCCACCGAATCGCCCGAGACCGGCCGCGAGACCGTCGGCGATCTCCCCTCACGCTGGGCCTGGAACCAGATCGCTCCGCCTGCGCTGACGCCCGAACCCGCTCCCCAAGGTGGCGCCGAAGCCGGCTCCCAGCCCGGTACGCAGTCCGCCGAGACGCCGCCCAGCGCGATGGTGGTTCCGCTGCCGATCCCGCGCCCGCCCGAATTCCGCGCGCCCGCGGGCCAGGGATTCGCCCGGCGGTCCGAGCGGCGCATGGCGCGCCGCGTTCTGCCGCCCGCGGTGCAGCCCGCGCCCCAGCCCGAGGAGCGCTCATTCCTCGAGAAACTCTTCGGCATCGAGCGCGGACCGGCGCTGGCCTACACGGCGCTGGAGAGCAAGCCGGCCGACGTCGCGCCACCGCCGCAGCGCGTCTCGCCGCCGCTGGCCCTTTCTCGGGAGCCGAGCGCCACGGCCGGAATCGCGGTCTACAACATCGCCGCCAAGACCGTGACCCTGCCGAACGGCGAGCGCCTGGAGGCCCATTCCGGTCTCGGCGAGGGTCTGGACGATCCTCGACTCGTCAATGTGCGGATGCGCGGGCCGACGCCGCCCGCCACCTACGACCTCACCGAGCGAGAGCGGCCGTTCCACGGTGTGCGGGCGATCCGCCTCACGCCGGTCGGCGGCAACGAGGCGGTCTATGGCCGCGTCGGCCTGCTGGCGCACACCTACATGCTGGGCCCGCGCGGCGATTCGAACGGCTGCGTGTCGTTCCGCGACTACGACCGGTTCCTCCAGGCCTTCCTGCGCGGCGAGGTTCAGCGCCTGGTGGTGGTCAGCGGCACGCAGGATCGGCTGCCGAGCCTCGCTGCCGGCACGGTCACGACCCGGATGGCCCGCAACGGCGGCTGAGGACGGTTGGCCCGCGGCGACGACCGGAGCACTGCGGGTCGACCAGCACTGCTCGTGCCCAGCTTGGACGCCGCAGCGCCGGCCGGCAGATCGCGGCGGCGGCGCGTCCCGGCGCCGCAGCAAGCGAGTCCTGGGTCCAGACCATGCCCGCCCGATGATCGGCCGCCCCGGCAATCCGCGCCGTCCTGGCGCTTCCCCGTCTTCTGGCCATCGACCGGGCCCAGGCCGCGTCCGCACCGGACAATGTCGGGGCGGCCTTGGTCGGCGCCGGCCCGGTGAAGGAGCCGGCCCACGACCTCGCGCCGTGAGCGACGCGCCCCGTCACCGCGGCCGGCCTCGCCCGGAGCCGGTCCCCGCTCGCGTCTGACCGGCGCGGCCGGTCCTCTGCGCGTCGCTCAGAGGCCGACTCGACCCAGAGCCGGCAACTTGATCCCGGGCCGGCGCAGATCGAACCCGGCGACGCCGCCGAGCAGGTTCACCTCCAGGCCCTCGACCCAGCCGAGCGTGAGGCCGGCATAGCCTCCGAGGTTGAGGCGGATGCCCGTGCGGGAGGGAGTCAGACCGATCCAGCGTCCGTCGTAGGGGAAGTCCTTGCCGATCGCGGTGGTCGGAAGGCTCGCGCGAATCTCCGGAACCGCCGCCATGACGGCGGCCACGAAGGTGTTCGAGTTCGGGCCGGGCCAGACGACGTAGTCGCCCGGCCGGCTGTAGCGGTACTCGGCCACGGCCTTCCGGATCCGCGGGAGCATCGCCTCCGCCTCGGGCCCGTCGGCCTCGAACACGACCGTCGGCGGATTTCCGAACCAGCGCCCGTCCGGCACGAACCGGTCGACCCAGATCGGCTGGCCCCAGGCCGTATAGTCGAACCGGCTGTAGGCGCGGGCGCCGCGGTCCTTGATGACGATCCAGCTATGGGTCGCCACGATGCCGCGCCAGCTCACGGTCCGCGCGGAGAAGATGCGCAGCACGGCGCCGGGATGCGCGTCCGGGCGCGGAAGCAGGCCGGCGCTGGACCGATCCGCAAGTCGCCAGTCGCCGCTCGCCCGCGTGGCGTAGAGCAAGGCGGAGATTGCTACAGGCACGAGGAAGAGCGCGGCGAGCGCGAGAAGGGCGATCCTGAACAGGGTCACGGGCGGTCCGGTGGGGGAGGGCGGGGGTAGAAGCCGAATGTAGGTATCGCCGGCACCCGCGAAACTGCGGCCGACGCGACCGGGGGCTGCTCGCGCGTCAGGACGGGGAGGTCAGGGCGTCCAGCAGAAGCGTTGCGGCCAGGAGATCGGCGCACCCGCCGGGACTGAGGCGCGCGGCCACGAAGGCGCGGTGGGTTGCCGCCGCGCGCTCCCGCCACGCGGGGGCCGCGATGCCGCCGGCCTCGAGAAAGGTCGCGGCGGCCGCCCGCGCGCCCACGAGGCCGTCGGTGCCGCCGCGGTGCAGGAGATTCGTGTCGTCGACGACCGCGAGCAGGGCGAAGAAGCAGTGCACGCGCGCCGCCTCGGCATCGTCGGGGGCGCAGGATCGGCCGAAGCGAAGCGCCGGGAGGCCGACGGTGCGGATCGTCGGGAAGCCCGCCGCCGCCTCGGCGCTGGCGCCGCCGACTCCGAAACGGCGCGCCGCACGGCCGCCGTGGCTCACGGCCGAGACCGGTGCCCCGGTGATCGCCGGCCCCCAGAGATGCCCGACGGTCGCGGCCAACGCTTCGGCGCTCGCCGGATCCGCGTTCCGCGCGCCCGCCGCCGCGCAGATCAGGCCCAGCGAGAAGATGGCGCCCCGATGCGCGTTGACGCCACCGGTTGCCCGCATCATCGCGGCCTCGGCGGTCAGACCGATCGCCCGGAGCTCCACCATCGCCGCATCGCGGGCCCCCGCCGCGACCAGCTCGGCGAAGAACGGCCGAATCGCCGCCGCGCTGCGGCGGAGCGTTCCCGCATCCATATCGTCGTGGCTGCCGGAATCGACCGGGCTTACGAGGCCGGGCTTGGGCCAGGTCTCCAGTTCCGCGACGAGCGCCGCGTGCGCCAGCTCCGCGACCCGTTCGGCCCACAACAGGCCGGCGCCCCTCGGCTCGGCAGCCGGGGCGGTGAGGCTCTGATCATCGCGCAGGGTCGTGCCTCCTCACGGATTCGCCAGCGCGGCGCGAAGGCCGTCGGGCGGCCCGACCTATACCGGATGGCGCCGCCCGCGCAGCCGCGTCGTTCTCCGGGGAAGGATGGATTGTCCTAGGGCGCTCCCGGGCCGGCTCGCGGGGCGGGCCAGGATCCGCGTGGCGAGCACGGCTCGGCTGCCCCGCATCCGATCGACCCGTCGAGGCAGGACATCGCGCCGCCGCCGGGGTGATGAGGATCGCGGGGGCGCGGAAGGCGCAGACATCGAGACGGGAAGGGGCCGCGGCGGGGAGGTTCATCGGCGCTTCTGACCGCCGTCCTCGCTTCATGATCCCGGCCCCCGGACATTGCGGCCGATGCTCGGCATGGCCAGGGGACCACAAGATCGTCCTGGCGGACCTGGCCGGGATCGCCGCGCCCGGTGCGACGCGCGAACGGCGGCAGCGTTCCTAGAAGGTTCCGACGAAGCGATCGGGCAATTGCCACAGGTCGGGGGCCTGGATCGCGCTCTTGCGTTCGATGGCGTCGGCGAAGATCCGCTTGGTGGTCTCGAAGAGGGCCTCACCCTGACGCATCCGAACGGCACGCCGCGGGACCCGACCGATATCCGCCTTCACGAAGGCCAGGAACTCCGTCGGATCGATCGCGTGATGGGAGTTCGGAATGCCGATCGGCGCAGCGGCGTTCCGCTTCTGCTGCCGCCGGAAGAGTATATCGTGATCCAGGTAGGCCAAGTGGAACAGGAACAGGTCCCGGAATTCGGGTCGGTGATCCTGAATCAGACAATGGAATCCGACGTGCCAGTCGACGCGCTCTGACACGATAGTGGCCTTGCACAGGGTCGATATCGGACGGATGAATCGCCGCTGGCCGGATATCGGCGCCGCGACGTCGATGGAGGGCTCTTCCGGGACGTGCATGACATCGGCACCGAACAGATCGAGGATCGGTGGCAGCGACCGCGATGCGATGTAGTCCGACAGGTTCGGCGATACGTCCGGGTCTGGCAGGATGAGCTCGTCGCTATCCGCATAGAGAACATATTTGAAGCCGATGAACAGCGAGGCGCAGAAATCCCTGACGGTGTGAGCGCGCTCCCATTCGTTCAGGGGCAACCGCGGCAACCGGATGACGTTAACGCGCAATCCTGTTGTCGAACCGTCGTCGGAACCGTGGTCAAGGATATAACAGTTCTCTGCCCCAACCTGCCGCTCGTAATGCTTCAGCCAGATCGGAAGCATGGTCGCTTCGTTATAGGCCATTGTCACAGCGGCGAGCGGCCTCTTCTGCAACGGTATTCCTTCCCGCCAATGCAGCATACACCGCGCGTCCACAGCGCGTCCGCGAAGCGTTTGTTCGGAGCTTAGATGCAATGGATCGTGCGCAGCAACTCCTCAGGTCGCTCGCTAAGGACGCCCGTATCGTCGAGGTTGGCCCGAGCTTCAGCCCGCTCGCGCCGAAGCGCGACGGTTGGAACACCTTCGTCATCGATCACGCGCCGCGCGCGGAACTCATCGCGAAGTATCATGACCAGACCGTCGACCGGATCGAGGAGGTCGATTTCGTCTGGACGGGGGGCTCGATCGCGGACGCGGTCCCGGTCGATCAGCACGGAACGTTCGACGCCTTCATCGCCAGCCACGTCATCGAGCACACCACCGATGTCGTGACCTTCCTGCGCGCCGCCGAGACGCTGCTCCGGCCGGACGGCGTGGTGATCCTGGCCGTGCCGGACAAGCGCAAATGCTTCGACTTCTACCGATCTCTCACCGGGACGGCCGACGCGATCGCGGCGTTCCTCGAGAAGCGGAACCGCCACACGGTCCGGACCCACATCGACTACGCAATGAACATGGCGCTCAAGGAGGACGGCACGGTCGGCGCCTGGTCGGGCCGGGACACGAGGCCGGCCCTCCCGGCCAACCCGCTGACCGATGAGGCGCAGTGGCTCGGCGCCGCGCGGGCGCCCGACTACACAGACGCGCATGCCTGGGTGTTCGTGCCGTCGAGCTTCAACCTGATGATCCTGGAGCTGTCGCAGCTCGGCTATATCGACCTGCGCGTCGAGGATTCCCTCGAGATGGACGCCACTGAGTTCTTCGTGTGGCTCCGCAAGGGATGCCGGCGTCTCTCTCCGGAGAAGATCCGTGAGCAGCGCACCGCGCTGATGCAGCACGTCATCGTCGAACTGGCCGAACAGGTGCAGCAACTGCCCGAGACGTCCTTCGCCCAGATGGCCTCGGCGGGTGCCCTGCGGGACCAGCTCCTCAGAGCGACTTACCGGACCGACGCGCTCCGCACGGTGCTGGCGGCGCTGCGCGCCAGCATCGGCCGGTTCGGGCTGGATCGGGCCAAGTTCAAGCGGCTGATCGGCGCGGCAAGCCAGAAGGTGCCGGGAAACCTCTCGGCGGCGGTCCAGCACAAGATCCTGCTGGGGGAGGCGACCAAGATCCTCGACGGCATCCCGGACACCGCTGCCGAGCTGGACGATCGCGATCCCGCCGTCATCGACGGCGCCGTGCTGGTCGCGCCGCTCGGCGCGGCCCAGTTCGGGGATCCGCTGCTCGCCGCCGAACTCGAGCGGGAGCGCCAGCGCGCCCGGGCCGTCCGCATGGTGCTCGACGCTGTGCTCGGAAGCCTGCGCGGCCGCGCCCTCGACAAGAAGCGGTTCCGGGACCTCGTCACGCGGGCGGCCGCGCAGACGCCGAATGACGGACCCGAAGCCGCCCGCCACGCGGTGCTGTCCGAGGAATCGCGGCGGGTCCTCGGCCTGCCGGTCGGCTGAACCGGGACGCGCCGCGGAGCACGCGGCCGGCGCTCAGGCCGCCGACGCGACCGCCGGGGAGATCCGCTTGCGGGCCTTCTTGTCCTCGGTGCTGCTCACGAAGGCCTGCGCCTCCTCCTTGCGCTCGAAGACGTGCGGCGCGACCCCGCGCTTGTTCAGGGCCTCCTCCATCTTGAGGCGCAGGAAGGCGCTCGTCGCGTAGCGGGTCGTGGTGGCGTAGTAGTTCGCCTGCAGGTACTGGACCATGCCGGCGTAATCGTCGACGAGGCTCTCGTTCAGCCGGAAGCCGTCGTGGTTGATCACGGCGTTGACCCGCTGGCCCGCCTTCCGGCAGGCCTCGACGATGGTCATGCGCAGCTCGTCCATGTCGCCCTTCACCCGGCAGTACCAGCCTTCCAGGTTGACGAAGAGGATGTTGCGCTCACCGTCGTAGCTGACGCGCGACTTGAGATCGAGGTTGAGCAGGTCCGAGATGAGCTCCATCGGCTCGTCGCGGAAGATGCGCGGATCCATCGGCACCGGATTGCGCACCACGGGCGCGAAATCCATGTGGGCGAGGATGTCGCGCTCGATATCGATCCCGGGCGCGACCTCGATCAGCTCGAGCCCCTCAGGCGTCAGCTGGAAGACGCAGCGCTCGGTCACGTAGAGGACCGGCTGCGACCGTTCCACCGCGTAGGGCCCCGAGAAGGTGTTCTGCTGGACCTGGGTGACGAACTTGCGCGCCTTGCCCTCGTTCACGACGCGCACCTGCCCGTCGTTCACGGCGATCTCGAGACCGCCGGCCGTGAACGTCCCGGCGAACACGACGGTGCGGGCGTTCTGCGAGATGTTGATGAAGCCGCCGCAGCCGTTCAGCTTGCCGCCGAACCGCGAGGTGTTGACGTTGCCGGCCGCGTCGCACTCGGCCATGCCCAGGCAGGTCATGTCGAGGCCGCCGCCGTCGTAGAAGTCGAACATCTGGTTCTGGTCGATGATGCAATCGGCGTTGGTGGCGGCGCCGAAGCTCGAACCGGAGGCCAGCACCCCGCCGACCGCCCCCGCCTCGGTGGTGAGGGTGATGTAGGGGGTGATCTTCTCCTCGTTGGCGACCGACGAGATGCCCTCCGGCGCGCCGACGCCGAGATTGACCACGCCGTTCGGCGGCAGTTCGAAGGCGGCGCGGCGCGCGATGATCTTGCGCTCGTTGAGCGCCATCCGCCTGATGCCGGTGACCGGGACCCGAATTTCGCCAGCGAGGGCGGCGTCGTGCATCACGCCGTAATTCATCCGGTGCATCTCGGGCTCGGCGACCACCACGCAGTCGACCAGGATGCCGGGGACGCGCACGTCCTTCGGCAGGAGGTAGCCGTCGTCGACGATGCGCTCAACCTGGGCGATGACGATGCCGCCGTTGTTGCGGGCCGCCATGGCCTGCGCGAGGCAGTCGAGGGTCAGCGCCTCCTTCTCGTAGGAGAGGTTGCCCGACGGGTCGGCCGAGGTGGCCCGGATGAAGGCCACGTCGATCTTGGTCGCCGTGTAGAACAGCCACTCCTCGCCATCGACCTCGACGAGCTTGACGATGTCCTCGGTGGTCAGCTCGTTGACCTTGGCACCGCCGTGGCGCGGATCGACATAGGTCTTCAGGCCGACCTTCGAGAACAGGCCCGGCTGGCCCGCCGCGCAGGCCCGGTAGAGCTGGGAAATCACGCCCTGGGGCAGATTGTAGCCGCGGATCAGATTGTCCTGCGCGGCCTTGGCGACCTTCGGCATGCGGCCGAAATTGGCCGCGATGACCCGCGAGAGGAGGCCGTCATGGTGGAGGCGGCCGGTGCCGAGCCCTTTGCTGTCGCCGGCGCCCGCCGTCATGATCAGGGTGAGGCCGCGCGGCGATCCGGTCTCGACGAACCGCTTCTCGAGGGCGGCGTGCAGGGCCTCCGGGATGCAGCTCTGGACGAACCCCGTGGTGGTCACGACGTCGTTCTCGCGGATCAGCGCGATCGCCTCTTCCGCCGAGATGACCTTGTTCTTCCTCATGGAGCCCGTGATCCTCCCCGGCACCCGGAGGAGCGGCCGGCCGTGATGCCCGTCGCCTCCGGCTGCGCCATGCGCCGCCCCCAGTGTTGCCGGGACGTCTCGGCCCCGAGGATCAGCTGAGTTTTGAATACGATCGTTATTGCACCGCATCAATATTTGCGGCACTGCACGAGGGCACGTGCCGGCCCCGGACAATACTCCGAACATGCAATCCGGCGCTGCTGAAAAACTCTTCGGTCCGCGATCAGAAAAATTGCGCTCGCGGGGCGGCTTTCGGCCGCCTGTGCTCCGCCGCACGCGATTTTCACGGCCGGCGTGCGCCGGCTCACCGCGGCAGCGCCCGATCCGGTGTCTCTCGGTCTCGACACGACAGGAGGCGATCATGAACCGAGATCCGAGAGCCCGCAGGAGGCAGTCCGACGGCAAGGCCCGGCCGGCGGAGTCCGACCGCGATACCGACTCCCGCGCACGCGAGGCGGTGGTGGATGCCTGGCGCCGGGCGCTCCGCCGGATGCGGGAGCGACACGCCGCCGACGAGCGCGCCGATCCGGGCCGCTGAACCCCCTGGAGAGCCGAGCGGCTCGGTCCGGCGACCGGCGACGACTCACACCGGGAGGCCGGATCGACCTCCGGCGTCGCCCGAATGGTCACGGGGACCGACCCTTTTTCTCTACTTGGCGCGACACGGCGGGCGCGTCACAGCCTGGGCAACGAACGGGGAGCAGGTGAGCCGATGGACGACGACGTCGCAGACGGCATGGACGGCGACGCGAGCTCCGCGGCGGCGCAGGAGGCGAACGGGATCGCCTTCCTGCTGGCGAGCGCCGCCTACCTGACGCTCGCAGACGCGCATCTGCGGCGGGAAGGTCCGGAGGGGCTCGCCCTGATGGACGAGATCGAGGACCGGATCACGGAGGCCCTGCGGAGCTTCGTCGAGGAGACGTCCTACGAGGACGCGCGGCCGGACATCCTCCAGCACGCGACCCGCAAGGTCCGCGCCCTCCTCGAAGCGGGGCGCTCGCTGGCGCCGGAGATGCGGCGGTTCCAGTAGGCACCGTCCCGGAGCGGGCCGAGCCGCAGCGCGTCCCGCCCGCCCGGGAAAGCTCAGGCGCCCGGCCGCGGCGGCGTCACGAAGCCAATATCGACCGCGACCCCCGCGAGCCGATCGGGATCGCGCTCCTTGCGCTCGCTGTAGCGATCCACGAGGTAATCGGCGCACCCGCGGGTCAGCAGCGTGAACTTCATCAGTTCCTCGCACACGTCGACGACCCGGTCGTAGAGCGGTCCGGGCTTCATCCGGCCGGCCTCGTCGAACTCCTTGTAGGCCATCGGGACCGAGGACTGGTTGGGGATCGTGATCATCCGCATCCAGCGGCCGAGCACGGGCAGAGCGTTCACCGCGTTGAAGCTCTGGGAACCGCCCGAGACCTGCATCACCGCGAGGGTCCTGCCCTGGGTCGGCCGCAGACTTCCCTCCGACAGGGGCAGCCAGTCGATCTGGCTCTTCATCACGCCGGTCAGGGTGCCGTGCCGCTCGGGCGAGACCCAGACCTGCCCCTCGGACCAAGCCGAGAGGGTGCGCAATTCCTGCACCTTCGGGTGGTCGGCGGTCGCGTCGTCGGGCAGCGGCAGGCCGTCGGCGTGGTAGATGCGGACGTCGCCGCCCAGGGCTTCCAGGAGCCGCGCCGCCTCGAAAGCCAGAAACCGGCTGAAGGAGCGTTCGCGGAGCGACCCGTACAGGATCAGAAATCGCGGCGGGTGGCGGACCGGGACCGCCTGACCGGCCCCGTCGGTCGGCGCCGCAAAATGCGCCGCGCTGAGGTTCGGCAGTCCGTCACGGACCGACGGGGCAGGGGACGGGCTCTTGCTCACGGACGCGCTTTCTCATACGTTCAAACGGTCATTTGAAGATTGTCGTGGAAATGGACGACGCGCAAGCCCTGGCGGCCTTCGCGGCCCTGGCGCAGGAGCACCGACTGCGGCTGGTGCGCGCGCTGGTGAGAGCCGGCCCGGACGGGCTCGCTTCCGGCACGCTGGCCGAGGCGGTCGGCGTGTCGGCCGCGACGGTCTCGCACCACCTCAAGGAGTTGAGCCGCGCTGGCCTGGTCGGATCGCGTCGCGACGGCCGGTCCATCATCTACAGGGCCGCCTATCCGGCGCTCGCCGACCTGATCGCGTTCCTGATGCGCGATTGCTGCCAGGGCCGCGCGGAGATCTGCACGCCGGCGGCGGAGACCCTGGCTGCCTGCCTCTGCCCGTCGGGAGAAACAACCCATGCCTGAACCGTTCGACGTTGTGATCTACCACAACCCGGCCTGCGGCACGTCGCGGAACACCCTCGCGATGATCCGCAACGCCGGCATCGAGCCGCACGTCGTCGAGTATCTCAAGACCCCGCCGGCCCGGGCCCTGCTGGAGCAGCTCCTCGCCCGCGCGGGCCTGTCGGTGCGGGACGTGATCCGGGAAAAGGGCACGCCCTACGCCGAGCTGAAGCTCGGCGCCCCGGGCGTGACGGACGGGCAGTTGCTCGACGCCATCGCGGCGCATCCGATCCTGTTGAACCGGCCGCTGGTGGTGACGCCGAAGGGCGTCCGCCTGTGCCGCCCTTCCGAGGCCGTGCTGGACCTCCTGCCGCCGCAGCGGGGCACCTTCGTGAAGGAGGACGGCGAGCCGGTGATCGACGAGCAGGGCCGCCGTGTCGCCACGGCCTGAGCGGCGGCGAGCGGTCGCGGCGGCAGCCCGGACATGAGCGAGGCCCGCCGCTGGCCGGTGATCGCCGCCCTCGGCGTCGTCGAGATCCTGGCCTGGGGCTCGTCGTTCTACCTGCCGGCGGTGATGGCGGGTCCCATCGCCGAGAGCACCGGCTGGCCGCTCGCCTGGGTGGTCGGCGGCTTGGCCGTCGGCCTCCTCGTCGCGGCCCTCGTCTCGCCGCATGTCGGGGCGGCGATTCACCGGCGCGGCGGGCGCCCGGTCCTCGCCCTCGCGGCGCTGCTCCTCGCCGCCGGGCTGACCGTGGTGGCGGTGGCGCCGATCCTGCCGGTCTACCTCGCCGGCTGGCTGATCCTCGGCGCCGGCATGGGATGCGGCCTGTACGACCCGGCCTTCGCGACCCTGGGACGGTTGTACGGCGCGGGCGCGCGTCCAGCCATCACCACCCTGACCCTGTGGGGCGGGTTCGCCAGCACCGTGTGCTGGCCGCTCTCCGCCTTCCTGGTGGCTCATATCGGCTGGCGGGGCGCCTGCCTCACCTATGCCGGCCTGCACCTCGCGGTGACGCTGCCGCTGATCCTCGCGATGATCCCGCACGCGCCGGCGCTTCCGGTCCCCGACGGGCCGCAGGAATCGGGCAGCGCGCCCCTGTCGACCCGGGAGCGCCGCGCTTTCCTGCTGTTCGCGGGTGTGCTGGTCCTCGGCGGCGCGATCATGTCCCAGGTGTCGGTTCACCTGCTCGCCCTGCTCCAGGCGAGGGGCGTGTCGCTTGCCGCCGCCGTCTCGTACGGGGCGCTGATCGGTCCCGCGCAGGTGGGCGCCCGCGTCGTCGAGATCTCCCTGAAGGGCCGGCACCACCCGCTCTGGACGCTCACGGCCGCCTTCGGCCTGATCGCCCTCGGATTGTGGCTGCTGGCGGCCGGACTGCCGGGTGTGGCGCTCTGGCTGGTGCTCTACGCGGGCGGCAACGGGATCTACTCGATCGCCCGCGGGACGGTGCCGCTCGCCCTGTTCGGACCCGATCGCTACCCGCTGGCGGTTGGCCGCCTCGCCCGGCCGGCCCTCGTCGCCCAGGCCCTGGCCCCGCCGGCGGGGGCCGTAGTGCTGACCCATGCCGGGCCGGGCGCCCTGTGGTGGTTGCTGCTCGCGCTGGCGCTCGCCGCCTTGGGCCTCATCGGGGCGCTGTGGCGCGTGCGGTGACCGCGCGTCCGACGCCCCCCGCCCGGATCAGCGGATGCCGCCGTCGCTCAGGCGGTACCACGCGATGATGGCCGAGACGTACAGCCGATGGAGGGCATGGAGCGGCAGCGGCTCGATCGGCGTGAGCGGGAGGGGCAGGCTGTCGGTGTCGCCAGTGGCGATGTAGGCGGCCATTGCCCGGCCCATGGCCGACTGGAGACCGACGCCTCGGCCCTGGCAGCCGATATCGATGAGGAGACCCGGCGCCGGCTCGTGGAGATGGGGCAGGTAGTCCCGGGTGATCGCGACGCGGCCGCACCAGCGATGGTCGAAGGCGATCCCGTCGAGCTGGGGGAAGAGCTTGGCGACGATCCGCTCGAGATGGGCCCAGTCGGCGGGGCTGCGCGGCTCGCGGAACGGGCCCCGGCCGCCCATCAGCAGGCGGCCGGTATGGTCGAGGCGGAAGTAGAGCAGCAGCTTGCGCGTGTCCGAGGAGACGTGACCTTCGGGCAGGATCGAGCGCCGCAGGTTGTCGGTGAGCGGCACCGTCGCGACTTGGAAGGAATTCGCCGCGATCACGGTCCGCGCCAGGTCCGGCCAGAGCCCGCCCGTGTAGCCGTTGGTGCACAGCACGACCCGGCCGGTTGTCACCCGTTCGCCCTGGGCGGTCGTGACGGTCCAGCCCGACCCGGTCCGTTCGAGGGCGGTGACCGGCGACGCGCCGTGGATCGTGGCGCCGGCCTTCTGGGCGGCCCGCGCGAGGCCGCGGGCGTAGCTGAGGGGCTGAATCGCCCCGCCGCGGCCGTCGAGCCAGCCGCCGAGATAGCGGTCGGTCCCGAGGAGTTGCCCGGTCTCGGCCCGGTCGAGGACGCGGGTCGGGGCACCGAGATCCGCCCACTGGGCCGCCCGCTCGGCGACCTCGGCGAGCCCGGCCTCGGTGTGGGCGCCCTGGATCCAGCCGGCGCGGGAATGCGGCACGTCCATCCCGTGCCGGGCGATGAGGTCGAACACGACGTCGGCGGTCCCGCCGGCGAAGCGCGCGAGGCGCTCGCCGCGCTCCCGGCCGAACCGGGCGACGAGGTCGGCGGGATCGTATTTCAGGCCCGGGATGACCTGGCCGCCGTTGCGGCCGGACCCGCCGTAGCCGACCTCCTGCGCCTCGAGCACGACGGGCCGGATGCCGCGCTCGGCGAGGTGCAGGGCGGTGGACAGGCCGCAGAAGCCGCCGCCGACGATCACCACCTCGGCCAGGCCGGATCGGGCGAGGGGCGGCGTGTCCGGCGCGGGCGCCGCCGTGGTGGCCCAGAGCGAGGGTGCGAGCGGGAACGGTTCGGCCACGGCGTGTCCTAGAGCGGGTGCAGCACGCGCTGCAGGAAGTCCCGGGTGCGCGGGTTCTGCGGCCGGTTGAGGATCTCGGCGGCCGGGCCCTGCTCCACGAGGCGGCCGCCGTCGAGGAACAGGACCCGGTCGGCGACCTCGCGGGCGAACCCGATCTCGTGGGTGACCACGATCATCGTCATACCCTCGTCGGCGAGGGCGCGCATGACCTTCAGCACGTCGCCGACCAGCTCGGGATCGAGGGCCGAGGTCGGCTCGTCGAACAGGATCGCCTCCGGCCGCATGGCGAGCGCCCGGGCGATCGCGACGCGCTGCTGCTGCCCGCCGGAGAGCTCGTTCGGCCGGGCGTGCTCCTTGCCCGAGAGGCCGACCCGGGCGAGCAGGGCGCGCGCCCGCTCCTCGGCCTCCGAGCGGGACTCGCCCTTCACGTGGATCGGGCCCTCGACGACGTTCTCAAGGGCGGTCCGGTTGGCGAACAGGTTGAAGCGCTGGAAGACCATGGAGACCCGGGTGCGGATCGCCTTGATGCCGCGCTTGTCCCGGTCGACCCGCTGACCGTCGACCCGGATCTCGCCGCCGTCGTAGGCCTCCAGACCGTTGATGCAGCGCAGGAGGGTCGACTTGCCGGATCCCGAGGGCCCGATGATGCAGACCACCTCGCCCTTGGTGACCTCGGCCGAGACGCCCTTGATCACCTCCAGCGCGCCGTAATGCTTGCGGACGTTTTCCAGGACGATCATCGATGCCGCCCCTTCGCCTCGAAATGGCGGACTAGCAGGATCAGCGGCAGGCTGAGCGCGAGGTACATCAGCGCCACCAGCGTGTAGACGCTTGTGTTCTTGAAGGTCGAGGACGCGATCAGCTTCCCCTGGAGCGCCAGCTCCGCGACCGTGATGGTCGAGGCCTGCGAGGAATCCTTGAGCATCATGATCATGATGTTGCCGTAGGGCGGCAGAGCGATCCGGATCGCCTGCGGCAGGATCACCCGCCGCATGGTCATGCCCCAGCCCATGCCGATCGACAGCGCCGCCTCGACCTGCCCGCGGTCAACCGCCTCGATACCGGCGCGGAAGTTCTCCGCCTGGTAGGCCGAGTAGGCGATGCCGAGCCCGATGATCGCCGCCTGGACGGCCGTGAGCGACAGGCCGAAATCGGGCATCACGAAGTAGATGTAGAACAGCTGCACGATGATCGGGATGCCGCGCAGGATGTTGATCATCACCGCGCTGAAGCCCGCCAGGACGGCGATACCGGAGACCCGCATCACCGCCCAGACCAGGCCGAGCAGCGTCGAGACCACCAGGGAGGCGAGGGTGATCAGGATGGTGAGCTGCACGCCCTGAAGCAGGATCGGCAGGTAGTCCTGGGCGTCGGCGAGGAACTCGCGCATGAAGTTCAGGACCGGTCGGCCGAGGGCGGCAGACCCCACTTCGTGAGGATCGCCTGGAGCGTCCCGTCGGCCTTCAGCTTGGCGAGTGCCTTGTCGATCTTGGCCAGGAGCTCGGGGTCGGTCTTGCGGACGCTGAGACCCACCGAGGCGACCACCGTCGGCTTGAAGGTCTCGACCAGCCGGACGCCCGGAAACAGCCCCTGCTTCACGTAGTAGGCGAGGATCGGCGCGTCGGCGAAGCCGGCCTTCAGCCGCCCGGCATTCACGTCCCGGATGATGTCGGGGATCGCGTCGTAGATCTTCACCTCGTTGAAGAGCCCCGACTTCTTCAGCGGCTCGACGAAGGCGGTGCCGACCTGGGCGCCCACCGTCTCTCCCTTGAGGTCGGCGAAGGAGGTGTAATCCTTCGTGTCGGTCTTCGGGACGATCAGCCCCTCGCCGTAGCTGTAGACCGGCGCCGAGAAGGCCACGACCTCCTTGCGCTGCGGCGTGATGAACATCGCCGCCGCGATGATGTCGATCTTCGAGGCGGTGAGCGCCGGGATCAGCGTCGAGAATTGCAGCGGCTCCACCGCGACCGTGAAGCCCGCCTCCTTGCTGACCGCGTTGACGAGGTCCACCATCACGCCCTGAATGGTGTTCGTCTTGGTGTCGAGGAAGGTGAAGGGCAGGCCGGTGGGCGTCGAACCCACCTTCAGGGGTTGCGCGCCCGCGGCGCTCCCGAGAACGCCGAGGAGCAGCGCCGACGACAGACACAGCTTGGCCAACCGTCTTCTCATGGTGCCGCTCCCGTGCAGTACCGGGTCACCGCGCAGAAGCCGGAGCCCGATTTCATTCTCGTGAAGAATACCGCACGTTTTCAGTATCGACGCAAGCGACTTTCACGTGCATGAAGAACCGCACGAGAGGCAGGCTGGCGTGACGGTGAGCATCCCCCGAGGCGAAGCAACGGGTCCGGAACCGGTCGACCGGGCCGTGGGTCAGCGCCTGCGCGGCCTGCGGCGGGCGCGGGGCCTCTCGCTCGAAGCGGTGGCCGCCAGCACGGGCCTGTCGATCGGCTTCATCAGCCAGGTCGAGCGGGGCCTGTCGTCGCCCTCCCTCCGGGTGCTGGCGCTCCTCGCCGACACGCTGCAGATCGGGATCGGCGGCCTCTTCGAATCCGGCCCGGACGCGCCCGATCCGGACCCGATCGTGGTGTTCCGGAAGGACCGGCCGGAACTCCAGCTCTGGCGCGCTGGCATCACCAAGCAGCTCCTGACCCCGCCCGGTGGCGCGCAGGGGATGAGCCTGTTCCACATGGTGCTGAAGGCTGGGGCGAGCACCGGCGACGAGCTGTTCAGCCACGACGGAGAGGAGGCCGGTCTCGTCCTCGCGGGGCGCCTGACCTTGGTCGTCGAGACGCGCACCCTTCAGCTCGCGGAGGGCGACAGCTTCCGCTTCGAGAGCCGGCGGCCCCACCGGTTCAGCAATCCCGACCCGCGCGGTGAGACCGTCGTGCTGTGGGTCAACGTCCTCGGGTCCCTGCCGGAAGCCTGAGCGCCGCGCGTCCGCGCCCGGCATCGCGAGGCGGATGGCCGGCGGAGCGCCCCGTTCCCGGGAGCCGGCCTCCTGTCGGGGTGCGTCAGTTGCTCAGCCGGACCGAAGCGAGCGTCGTGGCGAACAGTTTCAGCATGGCATCGGTGATGTCGCCGCCCGACGCGACCGGGAAATACAGGCCGTCGGATGCGCAGGCCTTCAGCGACGGCCCGATCTGCGCCTCGTAGGGCTTGACGTAACTGTTGTAGAAGCTGTTGTCGTAGAGAGGCAGATACTGCGTGTAGATAATGCCGATCTTTATGTTCCTGTTCTTCAGCGCCGTGCAGGTCGAGGGGCTCAGGGGACCGATGAAGCGGTTGCTCTGATACTGGAATCCCGCGCTCTGGTTGGTCACAGTGCCGCCGGTATCCTCGACGCCGTCGGTGACGAGGAACAGAAAGCGGATGGGCTTGTCCGAGGTGAGGCCGTTACCGCTATCCGGGATGGTGGCGTTCATCCTCGCGATCGCGCGCTCGAAATCGGTCTGGTTGTCCGACTGATTGTAGTACGCGTAGGCGATATCGATGTTGGGTGTCGCGTTCTTGATGTCGTTCAAGGTCGGCGTCATCGCCTGCAGCTTCGTCTGCGTGTACGTATCGTTGAAGGTCCACATCTCCATCTGGAACTGCTGCGGCAGCAGCATGCTGGCATTTGCCCGATCGACGAGCGCCGACACCGCGTCTCTCAGGACTTGGATGCGGAGCTTGATATTGTTTTTTAACGCAACATGGTAGAAATCGTTCCGATCGTCGCCGGTGATGTTGCCGTTCTTGTCGAAGGTGTGCTGGTGGCACGCGAAGGCGCACCCGTTCGTGGCGATCTTCATGTTGCGGACATCGGCGTCGGTTGCCGCGAGTCCCATCGACGGCGAGTTGTCGAGCAAGAGATAGTAGTTAATATACTGGGAAATATTCCGGGTCGCTGACGACGTGCCGTTGATCGGCATGGCCGGGATCTGCATCATCGACGCCAGACTCGTCTTGACTGTCGCCGTGTAGCTGGCGGTCAGGCTGAGGGTGGACGTGCTGTTCACGGGCGTTCCGGGCGTGAACGCAGTCACCGTGACACCCGGAACCTTGGCCGCCTCTGTGCGGAACTGCGTCTCCATGTTCTGCAGCGCGGTCGTCGGGATCGTGTTGGTCTTCTGCGACATCACCGCCAGCACGGCGCCGTCGAGGGCGGTGTCGAGCTGCGTCTTCGCGGCGTTGCGGCGACCGTAATCGACCGCGGCCGCCGTCGCGAACATGACCGGCAGCGTCACCAGAGCGAAGGTGACGGCGACTTGACCGGAGCGCGCGCGCGGAAACGCCGTCGCGGCCGATCTGAGAGCGCGGATCAATCGGATGTGGAACACCGACACGGGCCTTCCCTCGGATACTAGTTGTAGACCGTGCAGGCGGCGCCGCCCGGCATGACGATCTCGCTGGGAGTTCGCTCCGACCACGGGACCTGCCGCGTGAACGTCAATCCCTGCGCACCGAAGATCCATCGGTACAGGGTGCTTCCGATCATCGGGGTGTAGGGCATCGTGACTTCCGCCAGGATGTAGCGGGCACCGTCGAACTGATAGGCGGCCGGCGTCGCGGGCAGGCCGTTGGTTCCGCTGAGCTGGTTGGCCGGGCGCTTCGTCGCGTTCTGCGGCCAGCTGGAACAGACGAAGCCCCGGAGCGCGCCGCTGACCGATTCCACGCCCATCGCGTTGACGACGATCTGCAGGCTGGACGCATCCAGGGGACGGAGGATCGCCGTCGCCGCGCTGGTGATCGTGGTCATGCCGCTCTGCGAGGTCTGCATGTTGTCCATGCGGCCAGACAGGTCGCCCAGCGTGCGGGCGAACAGAGTCAGCTTGCGGCTCGAATCGACGATGCGCGTCAGCTCGGCGGTCCCGAAATACAGGATGATGAGCAGGGGCAGGACGAGCGCGAACTCCACGGCGGCGATCCCGCGCTCGTCGCGTCGATAGCGGCTGAGCTGCGCCAGCAGGTCGCTCATCAGGAGCATCCCGACGGGGCTGGGTACGGCTCGACCTTGAACACCGTCGCGGCCTGGAGGACCCGCCGGTTGTTCGGAAGGTTGGCCACGGCGGCCCCGAGCAGCGGGAAGAAGACCGGGATGTCGACGGCCGCCTGCACGATCACGATGGCGGAGGCGCCCGCGCAGGAATAGCCGGCGAAGTTGGCGTTCCAGTCGCTCACGCCGCTGGCGTTGGTCGCGACCGGCGAGACGGGGCTCGCCGCGGTGTAGCTGCTGGCCTGCGTGATGCTGACCCTGACGTTGGCACAGTTGAAGATCGTGATCCGCGGTGTGCCGTTCGGTTGCGTGCAGATCGCCCTCCGAAAGCGGCCCATGAGCGTGGCCGGGTCGGTGGTGCCCGCATTCGTCGTCTGGAAGGCGCCCGTGTAGATCTGGCGGCTGGCATCCGCGACCGCCTGCTGGAGGATCTCCTGCTCCCAGAAGACGATGCCGTTCTCGAGGCAGGCCCCGACCAGGGCGAAGAAGGGCACGGCCACCAGGGCGAATTCGACAGCCGTCGCGCCGCCGCGCGCCCGTGCGAACCGCGCGGCCTGCTCCCGGAGGTCGAGCCGGCGCGACGCCGCTCGGAGTGCCGTACTCACATCCCAGCTCGAAATTGGAACCACCGAGCCTAAAAGAGCATCAAAAGCTTACTTTTCTCCGCGCATCACTGCTTAAAGTCGACTCGTCCGACCGCCAGACCTATCCAAAAGTCAGCGGCATAGTTTACGGGCATCAACCAACAGTTGAGGCGTGGCGTTGTAGGCAGGGGGCGGCGCTGAGCCGGGACCCTGCCATTCGTCCCGGGAGAGACCGTCGCGCGCGCATCAGGAGGCGCAGCCCGCAAGACGACGACCGCGAGCGGCGCGCTTTCACCGCCGGATAGCGCTGGAACAGCGCGTACTACAATCGTGATCAGCCGCAGTGGCATACAACCACGTCGAGATAAGTCGCATTAAGCGCGGCTTAAGGGATCGCCGATATTTTCGCTGTCCAATATAAACCGCATCGCGATCCCCGATCATGGCCCGTGCTCTGCCGGACGTTGTCTCCATCGAAGAGGGTGTCGGGCTCCTGCGGTCCCAGCTCCTGTCGATCTCCGACGCGATCGCGCGGACGCGTCAGGAGATCGCCGACCTGCGGCAGGAACAGGAGACCAGCCGGGCCCGCGACGAGCTCCACGCCGTCGTTCAGGGCACGGAAGACGCCACCAACGCGATCCTCACGGCATCGGAGAAGGTGGACACGCTCGCGCGCGGGATCGTGAGGCGGTCGGGCGACGATGCCAACCGGGCCGATGCCACGGCGATTCAGATCGAGATGCAGACCATCTTCGAGGCCTGCAATTTCCAGGACCTGACCGGTCAGCGGATCTCGAAGGTCGTGCGCACCATCGTCCTCGTGGAGGAGCGGATCGGCGAGATGCTGCGCGTCTGGTCCGGCTCCGGCGAGGCGCCGGCGCGGCCGGACCCGGCGCCCGACAGGCGCGGCGGGGAGGCGGCCCTCCTCAACGGTCCCGTGCTGCCCGGCGACGCCTCGGTCTCGCAGGACACGGTCGACGCGATGTTCCCGTAAGGCACGTTCCGGAAGGCGTGCCGATGGGCCGGATACTTCTCATCACGGACGATCCCGCACGCAGTCACGGCCTGGCGCAGGATCTATCCCACGGCCTGTCCTGTGTGATCCACGACCTGCGCGCCGCCGAGCCGCCCGTCGCCGTCGCGACCGCGATCGTCACCGACGTCCTCGATCTCGGATCGGCCTCGGTCGAGCGTCTGCGCCACCTCCTGGCGCAGGTCCGGCACGGCGTTCCCCTGATCGTCCTGCTCCAGACCGACAGCCCGCGGACCCGGTTGATCGGGGTCGCCCTCGGCGCGACGCACACGCTCTGCGCTCCGTTCGACACCGACCGCCTGCGGGAGACGCTCGGGGCGCCGCGCGCACCGGCGCTCGCCGCGGCCTTCGACGACGAGCCCGTGCCCGCCGGCGCCGTGCGGACCGCCGCGGCTGTGCGCGGCTTCTACGCCTCGGTCTTCGTCCCGGACCAGCCGATCACGCCAGGCGTCGTCGACAACGGCACCCAGGCCATCGACCTCGCGATCCGGGACACCGGGATCCGCGACTGGATCCGAGCGGTGCGCCAGTTCGACGATGCCACGCACCAGCACTGCCTGCTCGTCGCCGGGCTGGCGGCGGCCTTCGCGGCGAGCCTCGGCCTCGGCGAGCAGGAGCGCCACCGGGTGACCAAGGCGGCCCTGCTGCACGATGTCGGCAAGATCCACATTCCGGCCGCGATCCTCAACAAGCCGGGCCGGCTCGACGATGCCGAACTGGCGGTCATGCGGCTGCATCCGGAGAAAGGATACAGCATGCTCGTGGACCAGGGCTTCGAGCAGCAGATGCTGAGCGTCGTCCGGTCACACCACGAGATGCTCGACGGGTCGGGCTATCCGGACCGCCTCAAGGGCGACGAGATTCCCGACCTCGTCCGGCTGGTCACCGTCTGCGATATCCACGCGGCCCTGATCGAGCAGAGGCCCTACAAGCCGCCCATGGCGAGCGAGGCGGCCTACGCGATCCTGGAAGGGATGGCGGGGCGGCTCGACCCGGCGATCGTGGGCGCCTTCCGGCCGGTCGTGACCGCCTTCGCGCCCCATGCCCTCGACGCTGCCTGACGCCTCCTGAAGGAGCCTCCGTACGCGAACGCCGCGCCGCGGAGGAGTCCACGGCGCGGCGGGATCGGGGTCCGCGCGGCCGTCGCGCGCTTCGCCGAGGCGCGGCCCGCGACGCCGCCGGCTCACTCGGCCGGCTGGAGAACCGGGGCGGGCGCGAGCGGGTCGGTGGTCTGGCCGGACAGGGCCGCGGCGAGCTTGGCCTCGTCGACCTCGTTCTCCCAGCGCGCGACTACGATGCACGCCACCGCGTTGCCGATGAAGTTGGTCAGCGCGCGGCATTCGGACATGAAGCGGTCGACGCCGAGGATCAGCGCCATGCCGACCACCGGCACGGAGGGCACCACGGCGAGCGTCGCCGCCAGGGTGATGAAGCCCGAGCCGGTCACGCCCGCGGCGCCCTTGGACGACAGCATGGCGACGAGGAGCAGCAGCGCCTGCTCGCCGAGGCTCAGCGGCGTGTCAGTCGCCTGGGCGATGAACAGCGCCGCCATCGTCATGTAGATGTTGGTGCCGTCGAGGTTGAACGAGTAGCCCGTGGGCACCACGAGGCCGACGACCGGCTTCGAGCAGCCGGCCCGCTCCATCTTCTCCAGCAGCGAGGGCAGCGCCGACTCGGAGGACGACGTGCCGAGCACGAGCAGCAGCTCCTCCTTGATGTAGCGGATGAGCTTGATGATCGAGAAGCCGTTGTAGCGGGCGACCGCGCCGAGCACGACCAGCACGAAGATCGCCGAGGTCAGGTAGAAGGCGCCGACGAGGTAGGCGAGGTTGGCGAGCGAGCTGATCCCGTACTTGCCGATCGTGAACGCCATCGCGCCGAAGGCACCGATCGGCGCGACCTTCATGATGATGTTGACGACGCCGAAGATCGCCTCGGACAGGACCTTGATGATGTCGAGGACCGGCTTGCCGCGATCGCCCAGGAAGGCGAGGCCGAAGCCGAACAGCACCGAGAAGAACAGCACTTGCAGGATCTCGCCGCCCGCGAAGGCGCCGACCGCCGTCGTGGGGATGATGTTCATCAGGAAGTCGACGATGCTCTGCTCCTTCGCCTTGCCGGCGTAGGTGGCGACCGCCTTCGGATCGAGCGACTTCGGATCGATGTGCAGGCCGTTGCCCGGCTGGAGCACGTTGGCGACGATGAGGCCGACGATCAGCGCCAGCGTCGAGAAGGTCAAGAAGTAGATCAGCGCCTTGCCGCCGACCCGGCCGACCTTCTCGAGATTGGTCATCCCGGCGATGCCGGAGACGACAGTGAGGAAGATCACCGGGGCGATGATCATCTTGACGAGCTTGATGAACGCGTCGCCCAGCGGCTTCAACTCGGCGCCGAGCTGCGGGTAGAAATGACCGAGGAGGATGCCGATCGCGACGGCGACCAGGACCTGGAAATACAGCGTCCGGTACAGCGGCTTCGGTTTGGCGGGCGGATGCGGGGCGGTGAGCGGTGACGGCACGGCAGCCATGGGGCGTTCTCCCTGTCGCGGACTTCGGATGGGGCGGCTCGGGTCGGAGTGGCCCGACGACGGCCGCGCTTGCTGTTGGCCTTTCGGCACGCAGCCGTTCTCTGACGACATGGCCGCGTTACGCGACGGGAATGGCAACCGGCGTGCCAGTCCGGCCCCGGCGATTACATTTGTTTAACCTACTCACGCGGTTGATTTTTCTCCGCCAGGTCGTCGACCGCCTCGAGGGTCTGATGGCGGATTTCCGCACGTGGCCGTCCGGATCGGTCCGGATCTCCGCACAGGTCGACCGCCGGTGAACGGGCGCCGGACCTGCGGTAACAGGATGCCCTCCCGCCGGGGCCTCGCGGTCGTCGTCGCGCTCTGCGCAATCCTCGTGGCGGCGTGGCTGGCCGGCCGCGCCGCGGAGCGCTGGACCCTGTCGGATCTGCGGCGGGGCGCCCGCTCGGCGATCGGGCTCCAGGTCGGCGTGCTGCTGGCGGAGATGCAGAAGCAGGCGTCCCTGCCGCTGGCGCTCGCGACCGATCCCGAAGTCGCCGCGGCTGTCGGCCCCGATCCGGGACGCGAGCTCCTGGACCGGGTCGACCGGCGGCTTGCCCAGGTCGCGGCCGCCACCGGTTCGGCGGTCATCTACGTCATCGGCGCCGACGGGCTAACGGTCGCGGCGAGCAACGCGGGCGAGGACCGCAGCTTCGTGGGCCGGGACTACGGCTTCCGCCCCTATTTCAAGCAGGCCCTGGCCGGCGGGGCCGGCTCCCAGTTCGCCCTCGGGACGGTCAGCGGCCGGCCCGGCCTGTACCTCGCGCGCCGGATCGGGGCCGGCACCGGTGTCGTCGTCGTGAAGGTCGAGTTCGACGCCGTCGAGGCGGCGTGGCGCGCCGCCCGCGAGGTGACCTTCGTGACCGATGCCCGGGGCATCGTCCTCGTTACCAGCGAACCGGGCTGGCGCTTCGACACGCTCAGCCCCGTCGACGCGGCCGAGCGCGCCCGGATCGAGGCGGGACAGGAATTCGGCGCCGCCCGCCTCGACCGCCTGCCGCTCCATCCGGTGGCGGGCGAACCCGACATGGTGCGCGTCGGGCGCGGGTCGGTGCCGGCCTGGACCGCGATCCTGTCGCAGGCGGCCGTGCCCGGGACGGACTGGCAGTTGCGGACCCTGACACCGGTCGGCACCGCCGTGGAGCGGGAACGCCTGCAGGCATGGATCATCGCGGCCCTGGTGACCGCGCTTACCGGGTACGGGATCTTCACCCTGGCCGATCGGGGCCGCCGGACCCGGGCGCGGCTCGCCGAGGCCGCGACGCGTCGGGCGGAACTGGAATCCAGCGTCGAGGCGCGGACGAGGGCGCTGCGCGAGACCAACGCGCAGCTGCGCGCCGAGATCGCGGAGCGGCAGCGCGCCGAGGCCGAGCGCGAGCGCCTCGGTCGCGAACTGGCGCAGGCCGGCCGGCTCGCGGCGCTGGGCCAGTTCGCGGCCAGCATGGCGCACGAGATCAACCAGCCGCTGGCGGCGATCCGCTCCTACGCGGACAACGCCGCGGTCCTGATCCGGCGCGGGCGCGGCGAGGACGCGGCCGAGAACGCCGCCGCCATCGGGCGGCTCACCGACCGCATCGCCGGCCTCACCCGGCAGTTAAAAGGCTTCGCGCGACGCGCCTCGCCGCGGCGGGAGCCGGTCCCGCTGCGCGAGGTGGTGGCGAACGCGCTGGAACTGGTGGCAGCGCGCGCCGCCGCCCTGCAGGTCCCGCTCGAGGCGGACAGCCCCGATCCGGAACTCCGGGTCCTCGGAGACGGCCCCCGGCTGGAACAGGTTCTGGTCAATCTGCTCCAGAACGCCGTCGACGCCGTAGCGGGGCGCGCGGATGCCCACGTCGGCCTGCGCCTCGTCGAAGGCGGCGAACGTGTCGCGGTCGAGGTGGCCGATACCGGACCGGGGATTCCCGAGGCCGTGCGCGGCCAGATCTTCGACGCGTTCTTCACGACCAAGGCGGACGGCCTCGGCCTGGGCCTCGCCATCGCCCGCGGGATCGTGGAGGATTGCGGCGGGAACCTGACCCTCGCCGGCGGCGACGGCGCCCCGACCGTCTTCCGGATGGAGATGATCCGGGCGACCGAGGCGGTCCCGAGCCTGGACAAGCCCGTAGGAGCGACACCGTGATCGGACCGGCGGACGCGCAGGCGGAGACCGAGCGCGTCGTCTTCATCGACGACGAGGCCGAGGTGCGCCGGGCCAACGGCCAGAGCCTGGAGCTGGAAGGTTTCGCCGTCGAGACCTTCGCGGCCGCCGAGCCGGCGCTCGCCGCGATCCTGGCCGCGCCGCCCGGCGTGGTGGTCACCGACGTGCGGTTGCCGGGCCTCGACGGCGTCGCGCTCCTGGCGCGGCTGCGCCGGATCGATCCCGACCTGCCGGTCATCCTGATCACCGGCCACGGCGACATCCGCATGGCGGTGGCCGCCATGCAGGAGGGCGCTTACGATTTCCTGGCTAAACCCTATCCCGCGGAGGCGCTCGTCGGCTCCGTGCGCCGGGCGCTGGAGCGGCGGCGGCTCGTGATGGAGAATCGGGCACTGCGGGCCAGGCTCGACGCGGCGATCGAGGAGGACCCCGCCTTCCTCGGGACGTCCCAGGAGATCGTGAGCCTGCGCGCCCTCGTGCGCGAGGTGGCACAGGCCGATGTCGACGTGCTGGTCTTCGGCGAGACCGGATCCGGCAAGGAGGTGGTGGCGGGGGCCCTTCACCGGTGGAGCCGCCGCGCGGAGCGGAATCTCGTGGCGATGAATTGCGGGGCGCTGCCCGACAGCGTCGTCGAGAGCGAGTTGTTCGGGCACGAGGCCGGCGCCTTCACGGGGGCGCTCAAGCGCCGGGTCGGCCGCATCGAGCACGCGCAGGGCGGCACGCTCTTCCTCGACGAGATCGAGAGCATGCCCCTGCCGCTGCAGGTCAAGCTCCTCCGGGTACTCCAGGAGCGCAAAGTCGAGCCGCTCGGCACCAACGAGGTGCGGCCGGTCGACATGCGGGTCGTGGCCGCCACCAAGGTCGATCTGGGGCAGGCGGCGGCGCAGGGCACCTTCCGCGACGACCTCTACCACCGGCTCAACGTCATCACGGTCACGATCCCGCCCCTGCGCGACCGTGGGGACGACGTGCTGCTGCTCTTCCAGCATTTCCTGCGCCGCGCCGCGGAGAGGTTCGCGCGTCCGGTGCCGCCGGTCACGCCGGCGATCCGCGATCACCTGCGTCGCCACGCCTGGCCGGGCAACGTTCGCGAACTCGGTCATTTCGCCGAGCGCTGCGCTCTGGGTCTCGCGGCGGCGCAGCCCGCCGCCGAGATCGCGGCCGGCAGCCTCACCGATCAGGTCGATCGCTTCGAGCGGCAGCTGATCCGCGACGAGCTGATCATGGCCGGCGGGGATGTCCGCGCCGCCGCGGAGGCGCTCGGCCTGCCGCGCAAGACCCTCTACGACAAGATGGCCCGGCACGGACTGACGCCCGGCGACTACCGCTAGGGCCGCCGGGTCGGGCCTCCCTGAGAAGGCCGAGGGTCCGGTCTTCGTCGCCGCGTCGCGGCGGCGACATGCCGAAAAGGGGTAGGTGGCGCGGTGCGGAAACTGCTTAGCGTGGCGGACGGATCAGCACCGCCGAGCCGCCCATGCCCCGCTTCTTCATCGACCTGCACGACGGAACCGAACTCGTCCGCGACAGGGACGGCTACGACCTGCCCAGTCTCGACGCCGCCCGGTCGCAGGCCGTGAAGATCATGACGCGGATCGCGCAGGGTCTCTCGGACAGGCCCGGGCGACAGGACTACGTCGCGGCTGTCCGCGATGACGCGGGCGTGGTTCGCATGCGCTTCCGGGTGTCGCTCGATGCGGGCCCTGTCGGCTGATGCGCGGTGCCGGACGTTCACGCGTGCGAGACGCACGGCGGTCGCTGAATGCCCGACAGCGCGGTTGACGGCCGTCGCGCGGGAGATCGGAACGCATCGCACGGGCGCTCTCCGGATCGTCGACCGCGCCGGGGTCGCGCCGTGCCGAGGGCTCTACCGCCCGGAGCGACCGGCCGGGCCTCGACAGAAGCCCGCACGTGCGGGCGGCGTTTGGTCCGAGTGCCCGACCGCCACCGGGATCGCGAACTATTCCGGGTTCTCCGGCCGAGAACGAGCCGTACACGCCGCCCGGAGACCGCCGCGCCTGAAGGCTGACGGCTCGGCAGTCAGCGAGACCTTCCGGAACGGGACGCGGTCGCCAAGGTCACGGCGCGGTGTGGCGTCCCGCCGCTGCGAACGATCCGAGCAAGCGGATCGCGCGACCGTCGAGGTCGCTCGATCGCAGAGCCCCGAGCTCGCCTCACTCAGTCCTCGGACACCCGACCTTAACCCTCCGGCGCGGCCTCTCTCGATCTCAACATAGATTGGCAAGGTCTGGCCGGCTTAGGTGGGCTCGAGCGAGCCGAGGCCGGGAGCGGCCGCGCACGCCCGCCGCTGCTTCACCGCGAGAAGGCTTGCTATCGCGCGATGTTCCTCCACCAGAGCCTCGACCATCTCGAGGATGAGCGCCTGAAGGCGCTCGTGCAGCTCAATCTCCTGGATACGCCGCCGAGCGAGAGCTTCGATCGCATAACGCGGACGGCCAGCCAGATCTTCGGGCTTCCGATTGCCGCCATCTCGCTGACAGATCGGGACCGGCAATGGTTCAAATCGCGCCTCGGCGTCGATCACTGCTCGATCCCGCGCGAGGGGGCGCCCTGCGCGCAAGTGGCCGAAACGTCCGACATCCTCGTGATCCCCGACTTCGAGAAGGACGCCCTTTACGCCGACAGTCAGCTCTGCCGCAGCGGCATTCGCTTCTATGCCGGCGCACCGCTGATCACGCGCGAGGGCCACAGCCTCGGGGCTCTCTGCGTTCTGGGGACCCAACCCCGCACCACCACCGCGTCCGAGATTGCCGCCCTCAGAGACCTAGCCGCGATGGTGATGACGCAGATCGAGTTGCAGCACGCCTTCGGCAGGATCGATCCGCTCACCAGCCTCCCGAGCCGGACCCAGCTCCTGGAAGATCTCGACGATCTCGCGGATGAGCGTCCGGATGAGGAGAGACTCGCGGTGCTCGTCGATCTTGCCCGTCCCGAGCAGATCAGCGCCTATGCCCGCGTGATGGGGCCGGATCGCGTCGACGATCTGGTGCAGGAGGCCGCGCAGGAATTGCGGCGACTGGTCGGCCGGGAGCGCAAGCTCTACCACACGGCGGCCATGCAATTCGCTTTCCTGGCCGCAACCGGCACCCAGACGGACGCTTACGTCCGGCGCCTCACCGACGAGCATAGGGCGGCGCGGCAGCGCTCGCTGACGGGCATGCTTCTCACCAGCGCGATCGGCCTGTGCGCGTTCACGCCCCGGGCGATGAGGCCCCAGCACGTGCTGCGCGCCCTCTACAGCGCGGTCCAGGACGCACGGTCGTCGCCTGAACTCGTCAGCGTCTACTCGTCCGCCACCGATGAAGCCTACCAGCGCCGGTATCGGCTGCTCCAGGATTTCGGACCGGCCCTCCGCACCGATGAACAGTTGCGGCTCGTCTTCCAGCCGCGCATCGACCTATCCACCGGCCGCTGTGTCGGCGCCGAGGCGCTGCTGCGCTGGAACCATCCGGTCTTGGGGCCCGTATCCCCGGGCGAGTTCGTCCCCGTCATCGAGCACTCGTCGCACGCGCAGGCGATGACGGCGTTCGTTCTCGATACGGCGCTCGCTCAAGCACGCCGCTGGCACGACGCCGGGCACGAGCTGGCGATATCCGTCAACGTGTCGGCCGCGAATCTCAACGAGGCGGCCTTCGGGAACTCGGTCAAGGCCTCCGTCCAGCGTCATGGGCTTACGCCGGAGCGGCTGGAGCTGGAGGTCACCGAGAGCGCTGTCATGCAGGATGCCCGGCAGGCGCGGCATCAGCTGGACGCGCTCGCGACTGCCGGCATCCGCCTTGCCATCGACGACTTCGGCACCGGCTACAGCAGCCTTGCTTATCTCCAGAGCATCCCGGCCCACGTCGTGAAGATCGACCAAAGCTTCGTGCGCAAGCTCGAAGACGGCGAGCGGGAGCGCTCCCTCGTCCGCTCCATGATCGGCCTTTCACACGATCTCGGCTATCGCGTCGTTGCCGAGGGGGTCGAGACGGCCGCGGCGGCCGACTGCCTCAGGGCCATGGGCTGCGACGAGGCGCAGGGATACCTGTTCGCCCGGCCGATCGAGACCGACCTCTTCGCCACTTGGTTCCGGCAGCACGAGTCGAGCTTCCGGGGCGCCTGATCTCACCAGCGCAAGAGACGAGCTGTTCCGCAGTTTGGCGCGGCGACGGGATGGCCGAGGACGGTTACCGGACCTCGGGGGTGCCGACCGCGGAGCTGTCCCAGGCGAGGGCCGGCGGCTCGAGCGGCGCCGCGGGCGTGCTTTCGACGAGCAGCGCCAGCATCTCGGCGCGGGAACTCAGCAGGATGGCGGGCGGCTCGCCCGTGATCAGGCGCCAGCGCTCGACGAAGGCGGCGTCCGGCAGATCGACCAGCGCATCCGCACCGGACGTTACGAGGCCGTTCCGCGAATGGCCGGGTGCGCTCATGGAGCCGAGAACGAGCGCCGTGCCCGTTTGGCCCATCCCTTCGGCCCGGATGGTGAACGGCTCGTTTCGGTGATCGGCCACGAAAGCCGCGCCGGCGGACCGGGCGGGCCTTCAGGTCCTGAGCTCGAGAAGACGCACAGGCCGCCCCCACCCCGTCCCCGCAGCCGCAGAACAGCAGCCTGAATAAGCAAGGCTCAGACGCTGATGTCCACCACGCGCGCCTGAGATACGGGAAACTCGCGACCGTCCGCGTGCGGCCGGGAAGTCGCGTCGTCGGGCGCGGGCACAGTCATCGAGACGGTATGCAGCCCCGCTCTATGCTCGATCGCGGTTTCGGCTCTCGCCGACTGGATCATCTCCGTCGCCTTCACAGGTCCGACGGCATTGATTGAGGTGGTTATTGTCATGGCTCCGACCTCCTCACCGGAGATCAGAGCACGCAGTCCGTGATGGAACGCTTGCTCCGACAGGTCCAATTCGACGCGTCGTCGGCCCGCTCCGAGCGGTCCTCAACCTTCCGCCTTGTCACCCTGACCCTGCTTCGCACCCCCGTTCGGGTCCGTGCTGTCCTCACCACCGACAGAGCCGCTGCCGAGCCCCTGCGGTGTGAGGCGAGGGCGATCAGGCGTGAGATCTTCGGGCTCGGCGCCCTTGGCTTCTTCAGACATGGAGATCCTCCTGCTTGGCGAATCTCGGGCATCAGCGAAAGTTTCGGCAGCTGACTCGGGTGCGGCCATGCGGCCGCGCCGTGCTCCTCGTCGAATCGAGCCCGATCCCGGAGTCACGCTCCACCGTGACCGTGCCTCCCGGGAATCGCTCGAAGCGCCAGCGGGCGGCAATCCATGCGCCAGAAACGTCAAACCCGCCGAGAGGCGGGTTCGGTCAAGCGAGCGAAAACAAGGAATTAAGTGGTAGCGAGGGAGGGATTTGAACCCCCGACACAAGGATTATGATTCCTCTGCTCTAACCAGCTGAGCTACCCCGCCACAAGCCGCCACCGTCCGTGAGGACGATGCGTGCAGTGGCCGCGGTATAGGGAGAGCGGGCGCTCGGTGTCAACGGTTCCGCGCGCAAATCGCGTCCCCGGAGCCGGTACGGTCCACGTTCCGCCAGTGGCGCAAGGGAAACGCCCGGCTGTCACCGGAAATCGGCCGTGCCGAGGCTGCGGCCATGTCCGGTTCGCTCGATCCCGCTAGGTTGCGGCACGGGCCGCCCGAAGGCTCGTGACATCGCGGAGCGTTCGATGACAGCGCGCATGAGCCATCGCTGGAGCACAAGCCTCGCCACCCTTCTCGTCCTCGCGGTCCCGCTCGCCGCGGGCCCGGCCGTCGCGGCAGGCAAGGACGTCACCTACCGCGCGGCCCTCAACGGCAGCAGCGAGGTCCCGGCGACAACCTCACCAGGCCAAGGTGAGATCACCGCGACCTTCGATCCCGCCACCAAGCACCTGAGCTGGTCGGGCCGGTACAGCGGCCTCACCGGTCCGGTCACGGCGGCGCATTTCCACGGCCCGGCCAAGACCGGCGAGAATGCCGGCGTCCTGGTTCCGGTCACGGCCGCCAGCAGCCCTTTCACCGGCGAGGCGACGCTGGACGACGCCAAGGCCGCCGATCTCGCGGCGGGCCGGCTCTACTTCAACATCCACACCGCCGCGAACCCGAAGGGCGAGATCCGCGGCCAGCTGGAGCGCGCACCCTGATCCGGGACCGCGGGAGCCTCGACGATCCCGGTCGCGCCCGGTAGGCGGATCCTGTCCACCTGCCGGAGCTTTCGATGAAGCAGACCGACGCCATCATCGCCTGGACGCCCGTACGCTGGGCGGAGTTGAAGCCGGAAACCGCCGGGCAGGTCGTCGTCCTGCCCGCGCCCGACGCGTCCGGAGAGGCGAAGCGCTACATGATGCGCGCCGGGGCAAGCTCGTCCGCCCTCGCGGCCCTGTCGGAGGAGGCGCGCATCGCCCGCCTGTTCATCGACTTCCAGACCCTGGTCGTCCGCGACGGGATCGATCCGCAGGCGGCCCACAGGGCGTTCCTGGCGATCGACGAGTACCGGTTCCGCATCGCCCCGGATACCGAGGGCGCGGAGTTCGAGGACCCGCCCGAGGACGATTAGCCTCGCCCGCGGTCGGATCGCTCCGCCGCGCTCACCGAAGCGTGAGAATTAAGAATACACACCGGGCCGACGCGCCCTATCTCCCGCCGGGTCCTCAATCAGGCAGAGGCCGCCCATGCCCGTCTCCCGTCGCGCCGTCATCGCCGCAGCGGCGCTCGCTCCGCTTGCCGGCCGCCTCGCCGCGGCGGCGGAGCCGCTGATCCGTCGCCCGATCCCGTCCACCGGCGAGATGCTCCCGGCGATCGGGATCGGCACCTCGCGGCGCTACGAGGTCGAGCCGTCGCCGGAGGCGGTCGCGCCCCTGAAGGAGGCGGTGAAGACCTTCGTTGCCCTCGGCGGTTCGGTGATCGACACGGCCCCGAGCTACGGCACCGCCGAGGACGTCCTCGGCCTGATCCTGGCGGAGCCCGACCTGCGCCAGAAGATCTTCCTCGCCAGCAAGGTCGACACGACCGGTCGCGACGCGACGCTGGCGGAGTTCGACCGATCGCTCAAGCGGATGAAGGTCGACACCCTCGATCTCGTGGCGGTCCACAACCTGATCGACGTGACCGAGAACCTGGCGATCCTGCGCGACCTGAAAGCGCGCAGGCGCGTCCGGTATGTCGGCGTCACGGTCTGGCGCGACAACCAGCTCGACGCGCTCGAAGCCGTCATGAAGCGCGAGAGCCTCGACTTCATTCAGGTGAACTACGCCATCGACAACCGCGCCGCCGCCGAGCGCGTGCTCCCGCTGGCCGCGGATCGCGGCACGGCGGTGATGACCAACGTCCCGTTCGGCCGCGACCGCCTGTTCAAGGCGGTCAAGGGCAAGGAGCTGCCGGCGGTCGCCAAGGACCTCGGCTGCGCGAGCTGGCCGCAGTTCTTCCTGAAATACGTGCTCGGCAACCCGGCCGTGACCTGCCCGATCCCCGGCATGGCGAAGGCCGCCTACGTCGAGGACAACCTCGGCGCCGCGCGGGGCAAGCTCCCGGATGCGGCACAGCGCAAGCAGATGGAGACGTTCATCGATGCGGTCTGATCTCACCTCGCGCCGCGCGGCGCTCGCCCTCGCGGTCGGACTCGCCGCGGCCGCGGCTCTCCCCGCGGCCGCTCCCGCTCTGGCCCAGGACGGCCCGAAGAAGATCCGGATCGGCGTCATCGGGGCCGGGAATATCGGCGGCACGATCGGGACGCTCTGGGTCAAGGACGGCCACGAGGTGATGTTCGCCTCCCGCCACCCGGAGCAACTGGCCGCGATGGTCTCGGAGCTCGGACCGAAGGCGAAGGCCGGCACGCCCGAGGAGGCGGTCACGTTCGGCGACGCGGTGTTCATCGCCGTCCCCTACAAGGCCTATCCGGAGCTCGCGAAGGAGATCGGCCCCTCCCTCAAGGGCAAGGTCGTGCTCGACGCCGGCAACGCCACGCAGAAGCGCGACGGCGCGCTCTACGACGATGTCCAGGCCAGCGGGATCGGCGCCACCTCGGCCAAGTACTTCCCCGGCGCCAGGCTCGTGCGCGCCTTCAACGCGGCCAACTACAAGGTCTTCGCCAAGGAGGGCGCCGACGGCGGCAAGGGTCGCGCGGGCGGGCGGATGGCGATCCCGATCGCCGGGGACGACCCGGAGGCGCTGAAGGTCGCCGAAGGCCTCGTCCGCGATGCCGGTTTCGATCCTGTGGTCGTCGGCCCGCTCAAGGATGCCGACAAGTTCGCCATGGGAAGCCCGGGCTTCGGCCACGACGTCACCGCGCCGGAGATGCGCGAGAAACTCGGACTGGCGAAATAGGCGGGACGCCCGACCCGTCGCCGCGCTCCGCGGCGGCGGGCTCGACCGAGTCTCCCCGAGGGAGGCCGCCCGAGGGACAGCCCATTCCGGTGAGATCGGCCCATGCCTGAACCCGTCCCCGCCCGCGGCACGCTCGCGCGCCTGATCGACGTTCAGCCCGGCGAGGGCCTCGCTCTGGCCTGGTCCTGGGCCTACATCTTCTCGATCCTAGCGGCCTACTACGTCCTGCGCCCGATCCGGGACCAGATGGGCGTCGCCGGCGGCATCGAGAACCTGCCCTGGCTGTTCACCGCCACCCTGATCGGCATGCTCGCTCTCAACCTGCCCTTCGCCTACCTGGTGAAGCGGATGCCGCGGGCGCGATTCGTGCCGATCACCTACCGGTTCTTCGCGGCCAACATCCTGGCCTTCGCGCTGACGCTCTATCTCGCCCCCGCCGAGTGGGGCGTGTGGATCGGCCGCGTCTTCTTCGTCTGGCTGTCGATCTTCAACCTGTTCGTGGTCTCGATCTTCTGGGCGACGATCGTCGATGTGTTCTCGAACGCCCAGGGCAAGCGGCTGTTCGGCTTCATCGCGGCCGGCGCGACGCTCGGCGCCATCGCGGGCTCGGCGACCACCGCGATCCTGGCCAAGAACGTCCCGACCTGGGGCCTGATGCTCTGCGCGGTGGTGCTCCTCGAGGTCGCCGTGTTCTGCATGCGCGGGCTCGCGGCGCTCTCGGCGCAGCTCCACGAGGTCCCGGGCCGCGACGGGGGCGTCCAGGACGGACAGGACCGGACGATCGGCGGCAGCGTGCTAGCCGGCGTCACCCGGACCCTCGCGTCGCCCTACCTGCTCAACATCTCGCTGTTCCTGCTGCTGTTCTCGGTGACCTCGACCTTCCTGTACTTCGAGCAGGCGGGCATCGCGAAGCGCAGCTTCCCGGACCGCGGCGCGCAGACCGCCTTCTTCGCCAGCGTCGATCTCGCGGTGAATGTCCTCACGCTGGGGATCCAGCTCTTCCTCACCGGCCGGATCGTGAACCGCATCGGCGTCGCCCTGACGCTGGCGATCCTCCCGGCCTTCAGCATCCTCGGCTTCGCGGCGCTCGCCATCTGGCCGACGATCGGCGTGATCGTCGCGTTCCAGGTTCTGCGCCGGGCGGGCAACTTCGCCATCGCCCGGCCGGTGCGGGAGGTGCTGTTCACCGTGGTCCCGCGGGAGGACCGCTACAAGGCCAAGAGCTTCATCGACACGGTGGTCTACCGGCTGGGCGACCAGGTCGGCGCGTGGTCGTTCACCGGCATCCAGGGGATGGGGCTCGGCAGCGCCAGTGTGGCCGGCGCCGCGATCCCGCTGTCGATGGCGTGGCTCGTGAACAGCGTCTGGCTCGGGCGCGCGCAGGACAGGCGCCGGGTCGAGCAGGTGAACGACGCCGCAGGCGGGGCCGAGCGGGCCGCACCGGTCGGCCCCGCTGCGGCTTCGCCGGGCGGGTGACGGCCGCGGGGACCCGCGCCCGACTAGCGGTGCCGCATGAAATCCCAGACCAGGTAGGCCGGGAACGGCAGCATGATCGCGAAGAAGATCCAGTCGAACATCTGGGGCATGGGGCCGTCTCTCGCTCGGAATCCCCTGACTCTACCCGTGTCATCGAGCGAAGTTCCGGTCAGCCGTCGGGTAGCACCTCGCGTGGCCCGTTAAGAGGCGATTTACCCTGACGAGCGACCTATCGCGCTCGTTCCGGGCGGGAGAGAGACATGGCGGGACCCGCATCGTCGGCGCCGCGGCGGTGGCGCCGGGCCGTCGATTTCGCACTGGCCGTGCTCGGCCTGCTCGCCCTGACGCCGGCGCCGGCGGCCGCGCAGGAGCCGCTCTACATCCGCATCCGCCCCCTTTCGGATGCCGAGGCGGCACGCTCCGCCCGGGAGGCGCTCTGGGCACGCCGACAGGCCCATGCCCGCGCGGTGATCGAATCGGTCTGCACCGGCTGCCTCGGCGCCTGGAATCCCGAGCCCGTCCCGGCTCCGGTCCCGGCCCCCGCGCCGGCGGAGGACCGGATTGCGAACCTCACCGTTCCGATAGGGGTTGAACTCGACCCCGGCTCCGGGGCATCCGAGCCCCATCCCGATCCTTCGACCTCCGAGAGGCATCCATGACGCAAGCGCATCCGACCAGCGGCGCCGAGCCCGAAGTCGACTGCCCGGTGAGCCTCGAGGTTCTGGGCTCGGTCTACCGTGCCGACGACTTCGACCTGCCGCTGATCTTGGAGCAGATCCCGCCGCTGAAGCGGGCGCAGCTGGCCGCCTACCTCTACGGCAAGAGCCACATGCACAAGCTCGGGCTGAAGGTCGCCCGCTCCTGCGAGCGCGAGGACCTCATCCGCGTGGCGGGCGAGATCGGCTCGGTGATCCACGGGCAGGCGCACCTGAAACCGGCGCGGCCGGCGCCGGAGGCGGCCCCGCAGCTGCGCGCCAAGACCCCGCCCGGTCAGAAGAAGGTGAGCCTCGCCGGCGCCGCCGCGAAGCCGGCGATCAGCCTCGGCGGCTCGGCCAAGGTCCGCAACTTCGACTGAGCGGGGACGCATCGGCCCGGCCGGCACCGCGCGCCAGCGGGTGCGGGTGCCGGCCGCGTCGGCGGGACTGGTTCCCGGGCTCAGACGGCTGCACAGGGGTCGCGGAATCGGGTTCGGCCGCGGACCGGAAACCCCGTTCGCGTCGGCGCGCGCGCATCGGAAGGTCTGACAATCCGGACTTGTGCGTTGCACGCGCCGCGGCCTTCGGATAATCGCCCGCGATGAACACCGACCACGACAAGATCCTGATCGTCGATTTCGGCTCTCAGGTTACGCAGCTCATCGCACGCCGGGTGCGCGAGGAGGGCGTCTACTGCGAGATCGTGCCCTTCACCAAGGCCGAGGCCGCGTTCCGCGAGCAGAAACCGAAGGGTGTGATCCTCTCCGGCGGTCCCGAATCGGTGACTGTCGAAGCCTCGCCCCGGGCGCCCCAGCTCGTGTTCGACTCGGGTGTCCCGGTCTTCGGCATCTGCTACGGCCAGCAGACCATGGCGGCCCAGCTCGGCGGCGCCGTCGAGGGCGGCCACCACGCGGAGTTCGGCCGGGCCGAGGTCGAGATCCTGGCCGACTGCCCTCTGTTCAAGGGCGTCTGGCACAAGGGCGAGAAGTATCCGGTCTGGATGAGCCACGGTGACCGCGTCACCAAGCTGCCGGACGGCTTCACCACCGTGGCGATCTCCCGGAACGCCCCCTTCGCGGCGGTGGCCGACGAGGCGCGCCGGTACTACGCGGTGCAGTTCCACCCGGAGGTGGCGCACACGCCCCACGGCGCCCTGCTGATCCGCAACTTCGTGCGCGACGTCGCCGGCTGCTCGGGCGACTGGACCATGGGCGCCTACCGCGAGGAGGCGATCGCCAAGATCCGCGAGCAGGTCGGCTCCGAGAAGGTGATCTGCGGCCTCTCCGGCGGCGTCGATTCCGCCGTGGCGGCGGTGCTGATCCACGAGGCGATCGGCGACCAGCTGACCTGCGTGTTCGTCGATCACGGGCTCCTGCGCCTCGGCGAGGCCGAGCAGGTCGTGGCCCTGTTCCGCGACCACTACAACATCCCGCTCGTCCACGTGGAGGCGTCGGGGATGTTCCTCGCGGCGCTGGAGGGCGTCAGCGACCCGGAGGTCAAGCGCAAGACCATCGGCCGCCTGTTCATCGACGTGTTCGAGGCCGAATCGAAGAAGATCGGCGGGGCGAAGTTCCTCGCTCAGGGCACGCTCTACCCGGACGTGATCGAGAGCGTGTCGTTCACCGGCGGCCCGTCGGTGACCATCAAGAGTCACCACAATGTCGGCGGCCTGCCCGAGCGCATGAACATGAAGCTCGTGGAGCCGCTCCGCGAGCTGTTCAAGGACGAGGTCCGGGTGCTCGGCAAGGAGCTCGGCCTGCCCGAGGGCTTCGTCGGCCGCCATCCGTTCCCCGGTCCGGGCCTCGCGATCCGCTGCCCCGGCACGATCACCGGCGAGAAGCTGGAGGCCCTGCGCAAGGCCGACGCGATCTACCTCGACGAGATCCGGCAGGCCGGCCTCTACGACACGATCTGGCAGGCCTTCGCGGTGATCCTGCCGGTGAAGACCGTCGGCGTGATGGGCGACGGCCGCACCTACGACCACGTCTGCGCGCTCCGCGCCGTGACCTCGGTCGACGGCATGACGGCCGATTTCTACCCGTTCGACATGGCCTTCCTGGGCCGGGTCGCGACCCGGATCATCAACGAGGTGAAGGGCATCAACCGGGTGACCTACGACATCACCTCGAAGCCGCCCGGCACGATCGAGTGGGAGTGAGCCGGCATCCGGTCCAATCCCGCGCCGTCTTCGCGAGCGGAGCGAAGCGACCCCGGGCCGCGTAACGCCTCGATCCGTGGCGCGATCCTGGATCGCTTCGCCCCGTTCGCAACGACGCGGCGCACGCCGTCACGGGGTGCAGAGCGCCGGCTCGACCGCCTTCATCGCCGGCCGGAACGCCGCGAGATGCAAACCGTCGCGCAGGGCCCCGGGCTTGGCGTAGCCGGTGTCGCCGTCGCGCAGGGCCGCGAAGGGGTCCGTGAAGACGCAGCCGAGACGCCCGCACATGTTCCGCAGGCGCTGCGAGTAATCCGCAACCGCGCCCGCGTCGACGAGCTTGCCGATCTCGCGCCCGACCGGGGGCAGGGCGGTCACCACCACGCGCGGGCTCAGGGTCTGGAGCCGCTTGATGATCGCTTCCGCGGCGGCCTCGAACTGCTCCGTCGGCTTGTGCAGCTTCGGGTTGTTCTTCACCAGGATGTCGTTGGTCCCGATGGTCAGGATCGCGAGCCGGGGATGAACCTTGAAGGTCAGGCGCGCGAGGTAGTCCGCGTAGCTGGCAGCGGTCGCGCCGCTGATGCCGCCGTTGAGGAAGTCGAGGCCGCAGGGCCGCTGGCTGCCGGGCTGCAGTTCCACCTGGGAATCGCCTGCCCAGAACACGTAGTCCGGCGGCGCCTCGTCGAGGCTGACCTGCACGGCGATCAGCCGCATCTCCGCGTAGGCCCGCGCGTCGGCGCCCGGTCGATGCAGGCGCCATCCGGCGAACCCGCCGATCGCCAGAAGGGCGAGCCCGCCGATAATCAGAAGGACGACGCGCTTCACGCCTCGGCCCCGGTCCGGTCGACCCGCGCGTCCGGCCGCGCATCCGTCGAGGCGTAGTAGGGCTTGATGTCGAGGAGCGGCGTGCCGTCGAGGCAGTCGAGCCCGCGCACGCGGAGTGTGTCGCCGTCGCGACCGAGCAGTTCCACGACCGACAGGGCGATCGGGTTGGGACGGGCAGGCGAGCGCAAGGAGAAGGTGCCGCGGGGACCGTCGGCGTGGCGCGGCTGTTGGATCACGAGGCCGCGGGTGGCCCGGTCCATCCAGTAGAGCAGGATCAGGTGCGTGCAGCCCACGACGTTGCGCAGGCCGGGCACGTAGGCCGGATCGACCTCTACGGTGCAGACCGCGTCGGTCTGCAGGCCGTTCTTCGGGCAGTCGGACCGCGCCTGCCAGGGCGTGCGCAACCGACCGATGAAGTGGAGGCCCGCGTCGAAGGTGGCGGGCAGTGCGGCCCTCACTTCACCGGGACGGGTCCCGAACTCGTCCGCGTCCATGCCGCCTCGCTCCGCGCCGGCCGGCTTGTCGGCCATGTGTCCGCGGCCCGCAAGCCCGCATCTCGCACCCGGATGGCGCGGGGTGTAGACCCGGACGCAGGAACGGAGGCGACATGATCGAGCGGGAATTGCGGCCGATGCAGGCGGTGGCCGATGCGGGGACCGCCATTGACCGGCTGGTCGAGCTCTACGAGGACGCGGCCGGCGCCCTCCGGACCGCCCTGGAGCGCTACCTCGCCGGTGGGCCGCCGCCGGACGCCACCGAGCGGCTCGCCTTCCGCTACCCGGAGCTGCGGATCAGCTACCGCCCGGACGGGCCGCTGCCGCGGGTCCGGCGCGCCACCGCCAAGCTCCAGGCCGCCGGCACCTACGCCACGACGGTGACGCATCCGGCGTTCTTCCGGACCTACCTGACCCGGCAGCTGGAGCCGCTGATCGCCGATTACGGCATCGCCATCGAGGTCGGCCTGAGCGCGCAGGAGATCCCCTATCCCTACGTGCTGGAGGCCGGGCTGGACGCGGGCGGCAGGTCGGTCGACGGCGCGGACCTCGCCACCTACTTCCCGGTCCCGCTCCTGTCGCTCGTCGGCGACGAGATCGCCGATGGGACCTTCGACCAGATCGCGGGCGAGCCGCTGCCCCTGGCGCTGTTCGACGCCGTGCGGGTCGATTACTCGCTCCGGCGGCTCGTGCACTACACCGGCTGCGACTGGCGCGACGTCCAGCCCTGGATCTTGCTCACCAACTACCACCGCTACGTCGACCAGTTCGTCCGCCACGGGCTGGAGCGGCTGGCCTCGGGGGCGGAGGGGTTCGAGCGGCTGGTCCTGCCGGGCGGCGTGTCCGTGAGCCGTGCCGAGGCGGCCGATGCCGACCCGGCCGCGGTGATCGCCGCCTCGCCCTGGCACCGCCACCAGATGCCCGCCTACCATCTGGTGGCGCGCGACGCCGACGGCACCCAGCAGGGGACGACGCTGGTCAATATCGGCGTCGGGCCGTCCAACGCGAAGACGATCACCGATCACCTCGCCGTGCTGCGCCCGGATTGCTGGCTGATGGTCGGCCATTGCGGCGGCCTTCGGCAGTCGCAGACCATCGGCGACTACGTGCTGGCGCACGCCTATCTCCGCCGCGACCGCATTCTCGACGAGCTCGTGCCGCCGGACGTGCCGGTGCCGGCCCTCGCCGAGGTGCAGGTCGCCCTCCAGGATGCTGCCGCCTCGGTGACGGGCGAGCAGGCCGACGCCCTCAAGCGGCGCCTGCGCACCGGCACGGTGGTGACCTACGACGACCGCAACTGGGAACTGCGCTTCAGCCAGGAGCGTCGGCGGATCAACCAGTCCCGCGCGGTGGCGGTGGACATGGAGAGCGGCACCGTCGCCGCCCAGGGTTTCCGCCTGCGGGTGCCCTACGGGGCGCTGCTCTGCGTCTCCGACAAGCCGCTCCACGGCGAGATCAAGCTGCCGGGCGCCGCCAACGCCTTCTATGACCGGGCCGTCTCGGAACATCTCCAGGTGGGGCTCGCGGCGCTCGACGTGCTCCGGGCCGACCGGCAAGGTCTACACTCGCGCAAGCTGCGCAGCTTCGATGAGCCGCCCTTCCGGTGAGGTTTCGCGGAAGCCCATGCCGGCTTCGAGCAGGATCACGGTCAGCGACCGACTGCCACGCCGATGGCAATACTCAAGCTTGGATACACCCGCTTGGAGCGGTGTTGAGTGGTTAACATACCACACATCGAGCTGAGCTTTTCCATGACCCGTATGGCACTTGTTTCTACCGCACTTCTGGCGGCCGTCGCGTTCGCGCCGAACGGCGCCGACGCCCGCGGCTTCGGTGGCGGCGGCTTCCACGGCGGCGGCTTCGGCGGTGGCGGCTTTCACGGCGGCGGCTTCGGCGGCGGCGGCTTCCGCGGCGGCAGCGTCGGCGGTGGCGGTTTCCGCAACGGCGGCTTCGGCGGCGGCGCCTTCCAGAACGGCGGCTTCCGCGGCGCGGGGCTGGGCGCGGCCAGCGTGACCGGTGCCGGCGGACTCCGCACCGGGGGCATCAACAACGGCGGTCGGTTCGGCGGCATCGGGAACCGCGGGATCACCGGCCGCGGCTTCGTCAACCGCGGCTCTTACGGCCGCGGCTACGGTCGCGGTCTCAGCTACGGCCTCGCCGGGCTCGGGCTCGGCCTGGGCGTCGGTTACGGCCTGGGTGGCCTCGACTACGGCTACGACAACTGCGCCTACAGTTACGGCTACGGCGCCTACGACCCGACCTCTTGCAACGGCTACTACGGTTACGGCTACTGAACCCCGCGGCGCGGCGACCGGCCCGCGCCCCGTCGCGCCGACGACACAGCGTCCGGCCTCGGCCGGGCGCTGCCGTTCTACCCAGTGCGCCGTACCGGCGCGCTCGGTCCACGGCCTTCGCTACCCACGAAGGCTCGCTCAACGACTCCCGAATTGCGAACCGTTCCAATCCGATGAGGATGCCGCCTCCGGTGTGGCGTGGTGCGGGGGCGATCGCGGTGAGCGGCGAGGGATTGATTGCGGCGACGGCGGCGCTGCTCGTGCTGTGCATGGGCCTCTGGGCGACCGCGCTGCTGCCCGAGATCGTCACGGCACTCGCCTTCTTCGGGCTGGCGATGCTGCTGCGGCTCGGCTCCGCCGCCACGGTGTTCTCCGGCTTCTCGTCCTCGGCCTTCTGGCTGGTCCTATCGGGCATGGTTGTGGGGCAGGGCATGACCCGGACGGGCCTCGGTGCCCGGATGGCGCGGACTCTCGCGCTGCGCCTGTCCGGGTCCTACGGGCGCTTCATCGCCGGGCTGGTGACGCTCAGCTTCCTGATCGCCTTCGTCATGCCGTCGAATCTCGGCCGCATCGCCCTGATGATCCCCGTGACCCTGGCGCTCTGCGACGCGTTCGGGCTCACGGCCGGGCGCGCGGGCCGGACGGGGGCGGTCCTCGCCGTCGGCCTCGCCACGCCGATCCTGTCGGCCGCGATCCTGCCCGCCAACGTTCCGAACCTCGTCATGGCCGGCTCGGCGGAACACCTGCTCGGCCTGCACCTCTCGTACCTCTCCTACTTCCTCCTGCACGCGCCGGTCCTGGCCCTGGTGAAGGGCGTCCTGCTGGTCGCCCTCATCGTCCGGCTATTCCCGGACGACCTCGGCGCCACCGCCCCGACGCTGTCGGTCCTGCCGCCGGTCTCGGCACCCGAGCGGCGCCTCGCGGTGATCCTCACTTGCACGCTGGTCCTCTGGATAACCGACAGCCTGCACGGGCTCGCCCCGGCCTGGGTCGGCCTCGCCGCCGCGGTGGTGTGCCTGCTGCCGCGGATCGGGGTGCTGCCGCCGGAGGCGTTCCAGCAGGTGAACCTTCGGACCTGCTTCTACATCGCGGCGCTGCTCGGCCTCGTGGCGCTGGTCAACGAGACCGGGCTCGGCGAGCGCCTCGGCCATTGCCTCCTGACCGTCGCGCCGCTGGCGCACGACGCGCCTACCCAGAACTTCGCGGTGCTCACCGGCATCGCCACGGTGCTGACCCTCCTCGTCACCGCCAACGGTGCCCCGGCCCTCTACACGGCCCTGGCGGGCGAGATGACGGAGGCGAGCGGCCTGTCACCCTTCGCGGTCGTCTCGCTGCAGGTGATCGGCTACTCAACCCTGTTCTTCCCCTATCAGGCGCCGCCGATCGTGTTCGCCAGCGAACTCGGACGGGTCCGCCTGCGGGACGCGACCCGGCTCGCCCTGCACTTCGGATTCCTGTCGCTCCTGGTGGCGGCGCCCCTCGACTACGCCTGGTGGCGCCTCCTGGGGCAGCTGAAGTGACAGAATCGGCAGAGTGTCGCCTCAGACGGCACATTGCGCCGCACCATGGCGGATTGCGGGTTGCCCGCTCAGCCACTAGCGCTACCAGATTAGAGACGGTCCAGTTCGCAGCTGCGAGGCTTCAACCCGATGGCACCCACCGCCCGCCCGACAGTGGCACAGCCGATGTCGCCGCATCTCCAGATCTATCGCTGGACCTGGACGATGGCGATGTCGGTGTTCCACCGCATCACCGGCACCGCGCTTTACGGCGGGACTGCGCTCGTCGCGATCTGGCTCGTGGCTCTGGCTTCCGGGCCGGTCGGCTACTCTTACGTGGCGGGGTTCTTCGGCTCGATCTTCGGGCGCCTGATCCTGTTCGTCTACACCTGGATCCTGATGCACCACATGCTCGGCGGCATCCGGCACCTGATCTGGGACACCGGCGTCGGGTTCGACCGGGAGAAGCGTCTCTCGATGGCCCGGCTGACGCTGATCGGCTCGGTGGCCCTCACCCTCGTCATCTGGGCGGTCGCCCTTCTGGTCCGCTGAGGAGGCCGATATGGCTAAGGAAGAGGTCCGGCAGGACACGCGCGTCTCGATCCGCACCCCGCGCGCCCGCGTGCGCGGTCTCGGCGTCTCCCATCACGGCGCCGGCCACTGGTGGCTGCAGCGGCTGACCGCCGTCGCCAACGTCGTGCTGATGCTGAGCTTCGTGGTGATCATCGCCAAGATGGCGGGCCGCGGCTACGCGGAGGCGCGGCTCCTCGTCGCGACCCCCCTGGTCTCGATCCTCCTGATCCTGGCGCTGCTGTCGGTCACGGTCCACATGCGCCTCGGCATGCAGGTGATCATCGAGGACTACGTGCACGCGCCGGCGACGAAGATCGCGGCGGTGCTCGCCAACAACGCTTACGCGGTCGTCGTGGCCGTCGCCTGCCTCTACGCGGTCCTGCGCATCGGCTTCGGACAGCCGGCCTGACCCCGCCAACATCGATCTCGAGGAGCCGAACATGGCCGCCAACGGCACCAACGGCAGCGGGCCTGCCTACACCATCCACGATCACGCCTTCGACGTGGTGATCGTCGGCGCGGGCGGCGCGGGCCTGCGCGCCACGGTCGGCTGCTCCGAGGCGGGCCTGCGCACCGCCTGCATCACCAAGGTGTTCCCGACCCGCTCGCACACGGTCGCGGCGCAGGGCGGCATCTCGGCCTCCCTCGGCAACATGGGGCCGGACGACTGGCGGTGGCACATGTACGACACCGTGAAGGGGTCGGACTGGCTCGGCGACCAGGATGCCATCGAGTACCTCGTGCGCAACGCGCCGGCCGCCGTCTACGAGCTGGAGCACTGGGGCGTGCCGTTCTCCCGGACGGAGGAGGGCAAGATCTACCAGCGCCCGTTCGGCGGCATGACCACGGATTACGGCAAGGGCACCGCCCAGCGCACCTGCGCGGCGGCCGACCGCACCGGCCACGCCATGCTGCACACCCTGTACGGGCAGGCGGTGAAGAACCAGACCGACTTCTTCATCGAGTACTTCGCCCTCGACCTGATCATGGACGACGAGGGCCGCTGCCGCGGCGTCATCGCCCTCGATCAGGCCACCGGCGAGATCCACCGCTTCCGCGCCCAGATGACCATCCTGGCCACCGGCGGCTACGGCCGGGCCTATTTCTCGGCGACCTCGGCCCATACCTGCACGGGCGACGGCAACGCCATGGTGCTGCGCGCCGGCCTGCCGCTGCAGGACATGGAGTTCGTGCAGTTCCACCCGACCGGCATCTACGGCGCCGGCTGCCTGATCACCGAGGGCTCCCGCGGGGAGGGCGGCTACCTGACGAATTCCGAGGGCGAGCGCTTCATGGAGCGCTACGCGCCGTCGGCCAAGGACCTCGCCTCGCGCGACGTCGTCTCGCGTTCCATGACCATGGAGATCCGCGACGGCCGCGGCGTCGGCAAGAACAAGGACCACATCTACCTGCACCTCGACCACCTCGACCCCAAGATCCTGCACGAGCGCCTGCCGGGCATCTCGGAATCCGCGCGGATCTTCGCGGGCGTCGACGTGACCAAGGAGCCGATCCCGGTCATCCCGACCGTCCACTACAACATGGGTGGCATCCCGACGAACTATCACGGCGAGGTGCTGACGCTGCGCGACGGTAACCCCGACACGGTGGTTCCGGGCCTGATGGCGATCGGCGAGGCGGCCTGCGTCTCCGTCCACGGCGCCAACCGCCTGGGCTCGAACTCGCTGATCGACCTCGTGGTCTTCGGCCGCGCCGCCGGCAAGCGCTGCGCCGAGATCGTCGAGCCGAACGGCCGGGCCATGGAGCTGCCGAAGGGCGCCACCGACAAGGCGCTGGAGCGCCTCGACCGGTTCCGCTACGCCGACGGCTCCACGCCGACCGCGGAGCTCCGCGCCGAGATGCAGAAGACGATGCAGAACAACTGCGCCGTGTTCCGCACCGGCGAGGTGCTGGAGGAGGGCAAGGGCCTGATCCACAAGGTCTGGAGCGCCGCCGCCGACGTGAAGGTCACCGACCGGTCGCTGGTCTGGAACACCGATCTCTTGGAGACCCTGGAGTTCGACAACCTGATCGGCCAGGCGGTGGTGACCATGGAATCGGCGGCTAACCGCACCGAATCCCGCGGCGCCCACGCGCGCGAGGACTTCCCGGACCGCGACGACAAGGACTGGATGAAGCACACCCTGTCCTGGCTCGACGAGAGTCAGCACCGGGTGAACATCGATTATCGCCCGGTGCACACCTACACGATGTCGAACGAGATCCAGTACATCGAGCCGAAGGCCCGCGTGTACTGAACTGCAACTCTGCGCAACGACTGCGGCGGCGGGGCCTCGCTCCTCCGGCCGCCGCGTCCTGCTCTAGCGGAAGCCGTCGAGAACCATGGCTCAGTTCAACCTTCCGAAGAACTCCCAGATCACGCAGGGCAAGTCCTGGCCGGCCCCGCCCGGCGCCAGGAACCTGCAGACCTTCAAGATCTATCGCTGGAACCCGGATGACGGGGCCAACCCGCGGATCGACACCTATCAGGTCGACCGCGAGGATTGCGGCCCGATGGTCCTCGACGCGCTCCTGTGGATCAAGAACAAGGTCGACTCGACGCTGGTCTTCCGCCGCTCCTGCCGCGAGGGCATCTGCGGCTCCTGCGCCATGAACATCGAGGGCCAGAACGCGCTCGCCTGCACGATGGGTATCGACGAGTGCAAGAGTCCGGACAACGCCCTCCCGGTGATGACCCGCAAGGACAAGGACGGGGCGATCCGGATCTACCCGCTGCCGCACATGCCGGTCCTGAAGGACCTCGTGCCGGACCTGACGAACTTCTACGCCCAGCACGCCGCCATCGAGCCCTGGCTCCAGACCGAGACGCCCGCCCCCGAGAAGGAGTGGCGCCAGACGCCGGAGGACCGGTCCCGCCTCGACGGACTCTACGAGTGCATCCTCTGCGCGTGCTGCACCACGTCGTGCCCGAGCTACTGGTGGAACGGTGACAAGTTCCTCGGCCCGGCAGCGCTGCTCCAGGCCTATCGCTGGCTGATTGACTCGCGCGACGAGAATACCGGCCACCGCCTCGACGGGCTGCACGACCCGTTCCGGCTGTACCGCTGCCACACGATCATGAACTGCGCCAATACCTGCCCGAAGAGCTTGAACCCGGCGAAGGCGATCGCCGAGATCAAGAAGATGATGGTCGAGCGCACGCTCTGATTGCAAAGTCGTGACGGGTGTTGAGGCCTGAGGGTCACACTCGGCCGAAAAGGCCGGCTCTCCGCAGCGGAGTCGGGCCGCGCTGAAAGCGCTGCCTTGCGGTCAGCGCAATTGGCACGGAGTCAGGGACCAAGCGCGTCCGCGCCTTGAAACCTGACCCGAAGTGGACCGATGCTGCGCCCGAGCCTGTCGACGTTCGCCGTTCTCTGTCTGAGCGCCAGCCTCGGCGCCTGCGCCTCGAGCCGCCTCGACGGGCCGCGCACCCGGGGCCCGTCGCCCCAGGCTTCCCTCGACACCGTGCCGGCCATGCCGTCCGGCACCGTGACGGCGGCCCCTCTGGCGCCGCCGCCCGGCGTGGCGGCGAGCCCCGACACGCCGCCCCCGCATCGCCCCCGTCCCAGGACGGCCTGTAACCGATGCGGCCGCGCGTCACCCGCGCGCTCGGCCAGTAGCCAGCCTGTCTTGCGTTCGACGCCGGATAGGAGCCCGTCGAGATAGTGCCCGATCGACGTTCGCAACTCGCGCCGCCGCACGCACAGCCCAACGCGATCCTTCAACGATGCGAGCTCCCGCTCCCAGGCCAACAGCGAACCAGACCAAGACGCCACCGACATCGCCAAGCCTCCGCTCTCGCAGACGGCCAGCGGACCACATCACGCCTTGATACGCAACTGTAGTACTAACTACGGCTGCACAACCCGGAAGGAGCCGCCATGCCTGACCCCGACCGCATGCCCCATCCCGGCCGCACGTCAGCCGAGCGCCGTGCCCTCGACCGCATCGGCTGCGGCGAGCCGCCGGCCTGCGTACAGAAGATGCTCCGCAACCTACTCGATGCCGGGCTGATCGTGGATGTCGGCACCGAGACCCGCCGCAACGCGCTGGGCTCCTACCGGGTGCCTGCCTACGCCATGCCGATCCCGGTTCACATAGCTTGGTGCTCGGCGGTCGCCGCGACCGACGAGGAGATGGAGGCTTTCGAGCGCGAGTTGGAGGGTCTGCGGTGACCGCCTCGCGCGCACGCGCGAGTGGGCAGTCTTGGCAATCTGAGCGCCTCAGCACCTTCTCTGCCTGATCACACGAAGTGCGGCGGCAGGATCATGAACTGCGCGTGCACGACGAGGCTGAACGCCATGGCGGCCGTCACGACGGCGTCGACGAGGCGGTTCGTCAGGGTGATTGGCTTGGTCATCGCAGCATCCCTCGTCAGCTCGGCTGTTTTGAGGTGGACTTATGGTTAAGCCGGATGCCGCAAGGATTGCTTCGATCGTTGCACCGGTGGTTAGAAGCCGGGAGAGTTGCGCGAGGTGCCCTCTCAGCCGGTCCAATTCACGCGAAGTGCGCCGGCAGGCTGAGAGCCTGCGCGTAGGTCGCCAGTGCGATCGCGCCACCGATCAGCGTAGCGGCTATGGTGATGCGGTTCGTCCAGGTCATTGTCGTCTCCATCAGGTTCGCGACTAGCTCGCGGTGTGACCCTGATGTATGCCCAAGCTTTCAGGTCTGACGTGTTCTGGAGCACTCAAACGCGAGCGGCTCTTGGCGTTTTGGGATGCCTCGCCGAGCCTAAGGTCCCCTCCGTCCCTGCCCTTGATCAAGTCGAGCGCAAAGCCGGCCTGCGCTGCCGAGCGCGCTACTTCTCGCCCATTTGACCTGACCGGCTGGCTTTGGACCGGACGGATTGAGAGGATCAGCCAGGACCGAAGGAGTCGGACATGCGGCGAGGTTAGAAGACGAGCGCGGAGCAGGTAATACTGAAGCTGCGCCAGATCGAGGTGCAGACAGCCCAGGGCAAGAGATTGTCACTGGCGTGCAAGGAGGCGGAGATCTCCGAGCAGAGTTATTATCGCTGGCGCAAGGAGTACGGCGGCCTCCAAGTCGACCAGGCCAGGAAGATGAAGGACCTGGAGCGCGAGAACGCGCGGCTGCGGCGGTTGGTAGCCGATCTATCCTTGGTGGGTCAGGTGCTGGCGGACGTCGCCTCGGGAAACTTGTAGCCCCCGAGCGACGCCGGCAGGCGGTCGACGGGATCCGGGAGAAGTACGGCCTCTCGGGACGTCACGCCTGCCGGATCATCGGTCAGCACCGCGGCACGCAACGCTACGTGCCGACCGTGCTGGCCGACGAGGATGAGCTGACCCGCGCCATCATCGCCCTGGCATCGGAGTACGGACGCTATGGCTATCGCCGCGTCACCGCGCTGCTGCAGGCAGCAGGGTGGCAGGTGGGCAGGGATCGGGTTCATCCTTCGAGAACCTCAGGATGAGGGCATCTGGCGTCGCGAGGGGCTGAAGGTCCCGCAGAACACCGGCCGCGCAGCCGGCTTTGGCTGAATGACGGCTCGTGCGTGCGACTGCGGCCGCTCCACTGCAACCACGTCTGGAGCTTCGACTTCGTGCAAGCGCGGACCCACGACGGACGCTCGCTCCGGGTCCTGACGCTGATCGACGAGCATAGCCGGGCTTGTCTGGCGCTGAAGGTGGCGCGACGCATCAACAGCGTCGGCGTGATCGAGACGCTGGCCGACGCCATGTGCCTGCACGGCATCCCGAAGTACATCCGCTGCGATAATGGCCCTGAGATGATCTCGAAGGCGCTGCGCAAATGGATCGCCAAAGCCGGAGCACAGATCCAGTACATCGCGCCGGGCTCGCCGTGGGAGAACGGGTACTGCGAGAGCTTCAATGGCAAGATTCAGGATGAGTGCCTGAGACAGGAGATCTTCTACTCGCTGAAGGAGGCACAGATCGTGATCGGTCTTTGGCAAACTACCTACAACCGCGTCCGGCCGCACTCGTCCTTGGGCTATCGGCCACCTGCGCCTGTCAGCTACCCGGATCTGGCCTTCCGGCTACCCATGGCAGCGGCCATGCAGTAGCCTCCCACTCGGCTCGGTCCAAAATAACGGTCAGGTCAGTCGAGAGCCGCGTCCTCCCGGTCCGACCGAACGAATCCTACCAATCCACCCGGCTGCACACGGATCTTGCTGCCGCACATGTGCGGGGCGAGCCTCTCGGATCCTTATGCCTCAGAATGAAAGTTTCGCGATGGTGGTGTCCGATAGCGCAGTCCTGCCTGCCTCGGTGATGGTCCACTCGATCAGGGGATGACCGCGCAGACGATGCAGGTGCGGATCGCCGATCCGCCGGATAAGGCCCAGACGTTCCAGAAGAAGATTTCTCGTATCGTCGGCTGCCATCTCGCGGTTGCGTGTACCGATCAAAGCGAGGCGTTCGCCCTGCGTCTTCTTCAAGAGGTCGCTCACCGCTTGACCCGTGCGCCTGCGCTGGCAGCCCGGATCGGAATGATCGAGGCCGACACGTGATCGTCGCACCTCCCGCGATGCCGGCCCCTGCGATGACCGCTCCACGCTCCGCGCATCGGAGCGCCCGATCACCGCGTCGCCGTCAACGGCGATGATTGCGGAGGTCGTGAAAGTGCCCGTCACAGCGCCTCGAACCCTCTCTTTAAAGGAAAGCCGCGAGCCGCGATGTCATCGACATGCGGGGAGCTTGCTCTCGCGGCCTTGGCAAGGATGGATGCGGCACTCCGCTGCGCGTGATCCCATGCAGACGTGTCGCTCGTGCACCGCGAGGCAGCCCCAGGCCGGCGTTTCCACGACGGACCGATCGGGCGACGTCCCGTTCAGGCCGCCCTCGGGTGGCCAGAAGCCGGCCGCGCGTCGGGCGACCTGATGCCTTTCATCATCCCGCCTTGAGGTATTTCTCCATGCTAGCCCCCAGTCCGGCGGAATGCGTTTCGAGCCTGTCGGAGATCCGCCGGACCATCTCGGCGAGCTGCCCCGTCTCTCCGGCCGCGGCCGAGACACCGGTAATATTGGACGACATCTCCTGGGTCGAGGCGGCCTGCTCCTCGACAGCGCTCGCCATGGCCAGCGTGAGTTTCGAAAGTTCGGCCACTTCGTCGGTGATCAGGCGGATCGCCGTCACGGCTTCGCCGGTCGCCTTCTGAATGGCGTGGACCTTGTGTGTGATCTCGCCGGTCGCTCTCGCCGTCTGGCCGGCGAGCTCCTTGACCTCCGTGGCCACCACCGCGAAACCGCGCCCGGCCGCACCCGCGCGCGCCGCCTCGATGGTCGCGTTGAGCGCGAGAAGGTTGGTCTGGTCGGCGATGGATTTGATCATTCCGACCACCGCGTCGACCTCGCCGGCATTGGTAGCGAGGTTGCGCACCGTGGTATCCGTCGCCGTCGCCTGGTCGGCGATCTGCTGGGTGCGCTCGGAGACCCGCCCGACCTGGCCCGAAATCTCATGGATCGAGCTGGTCATCTCCTCGGATCCGGCCGCCACGGAGTTTGCGCGCTCGCTTGCCGCGTCCGCCGAGCGGTTCAAACCCTGCGCCGACTCCTTCATCTCGCCGATCGCGGTCCCGAGCGCCTCGACGACGCCGGCGACGTCCTCGGCCATGGCGAGCTGTGCGGTGATGACCGACCAAGTCAACATCGGTCCGACATAGGCTCCGTCCGCGTCCGTGATGGCGGAGACCTGCAGGTCGAGGGTCTCGGGTCCGACCTTGATCTTGGTCCGGTGCGGCAGTCGGCTCGCGTCGGCGAGCATGTTCCGCTGGTGATGCGGGTTCTTGTGGAACACGTCGAAGGATTTGCCCATCATCTCCGAGACCTTGATGGGCAGATGCCGCTCGATGGCTTCCAGGGTCTTGCGCGAGGTGTTGTTGATGTAGTTGATCTTGAAGTCATTCTTCGGGTCTGCGGTCATGACGGCGACCGGCATCTCGTCGATCATCCGCAGCAGGCGGCCGGTCTCGCTCTTCTTGGCCGTGATGTCGCTGGCGAACTTGACGACCTTGAACGGCTTGCCGTCGGCGCCCAGGATCGGGTTGTAGGTGGCCTCGAGCCAGACCTTCGCGCCGGACCGCGCGCGGCGCGGGAATTCGCCGGACGCGAATTCGCCGGCCCGCAGCTTCGACCAGAATTCGTCATACTCCGAACTGTTGGCCACCTCTTCGCTGACCAGGATCCGGTGGTGCTTTCCCTGCAGCGAAGGCAGGTCGTAGCCCACGACGGCCAGGAAATTCGGGTTGGCGCGCAGGATCGTGCCATCCATGCCGAACTCGATGATAGCCATTGAGCGCGTGAGAGCGTCCATGATGGCCTGGGTCTCATTATAGGCGGGTTTGCGGAACATGGCGCAACTCTCGGTAGACGCCCTATCGTCGCATCGAGACTATAAGCTAGCCTTAGCCACACCACGGAATCGGGCCCGTTTTTTGCCCGGCAAAGTTTCATTTCATACAAATATTCGGAGGCTGGAACAGATCCCGGTCTGAACATGACCTATATCGTGTCAGATTGGCCGCCCCTTTCCACAACGTCGCGACCGGACCGACCACGCCTCGATCGGCTCCTGCCCGCACCGTCTCTGCGGCTGCCGCCGCGCGAAGGCCGCCCGGGAGCGGGCGTCGCGGCCGCTGGAAACGTCCCGATCCGTGCGTGTGGTTGAGCGCGGTCTGTGCAATCGAGTACCGCGCGCGCCTCCGACGTGCGGGGGCATTCCTTCGGCAGGCGGAACTCGCCCGACCTCGGACAGGACCGTGATCCGGGATGCCCGTCCATGTTCGAGCGCGGGGCAGAGGCTACCGCGAAGCCTGCCCTGGATCGCGCTCGTCCGCGAGCCGAAGCAATTCCTCGGCCTTCGCGACGTTGCGCTCCGCAAGGTCGAGAACCTTCCAGGCCGCGACCAGGATCTCGGGCTCGGCGGACAGCCTCTCGTCCGGGGTTTGAAGGACCCGCCTGAGGCCGCCGGCCAGTGCCCGCATCGAAGCCGCGGCTTGGCGGATCTCCGCGATCCGGGGACCGATGTCCTCGCCGGACTTGAGGCGCCGTCGCAGGTCGAGCAGCATCGAGCGGGCGCTCTCGGCGCCCGGGATGATGCTGAGGGGGACGATGTCGGCCATGGCGATCACGCCCGCCCGACCCGGTGCGACCCGCCTCGCCGGTGCCCCGCCTGGGCATTTCCCCGGCAGTCCGCCCGATGCGTGGGATCGGTCCCGAGCCCCCGGGCGCTGTCGGTGCTGCGCTCCATCGGGACCGCCTCAGGCCGCGCGCACGGTGGCGAGGAAGTGCGTCATCTCCGCTGAGAGCTGCTCGGCATGTCGCGACAATTCACCGGAGGACGCCAGCACCTGGGTCGCCGCGGCGCCGGTGTCCTCCGAGGCCTGCGCGACGCCGGAGATGTTGCTGGTCACTTCCGAGGTGCCCGTCGCCGCCTGGGCGATGTTGCGCACGATCTCCTGGGTCGCCGCGCCCTGCTGCTCGACGGCGGCGGCGATGCTGGTGGCCACGGTGTTGATCTCGCGGATGCGCCCCGTGATCGAGCCGATGGCCGAGACCGCCTGGCCCGTCACGCCCTGGATGCGGCCGATATGGCCGCTGATCTCGTCCGTCGCCCGGGCCGTCTGGGACGCGAGTTCCTTGACCTCGGCGGCGACCACCGCGAAGCCCTTGCCGGCCTCGCCGGCCCGGGCCGCCTCGATCGTCGCGTTCAGCGCCAGCAGGTTGGTCTGGCCGGCGATGGCCGAGATCATCGCGACGACGTCACCGATCTTCGCGACCGCCGTCGTGAGTTCCTCGACGAGCCGCGCCGTCTGGTCAGCCTCCCCGACCGCGGCCTGCGCGAGGGAGGCCGAGCCCTGCACTTGGCGGCCGATCTCCTGGACCGAACTCCCCAGTTCTTCGGAGGCCGCTGCCACGGTGCCGACGTTCGACGCCGCCTCCTCGGCCGCCGCCGCCACGGTCGTGGACTGCGTGGCCGTCTCGGTCGCCGTCGCCGTCATCGTCGCGGCGGTGGCCTGCAACTCCGTCGCGGAGGCCGAGACCATCCCGACGATGCCGCCGACGGTCCGCTCGAAGCCGTTCGCGAGGTCCACCATGGCGCGGCGGCGCTCGGCGGCGGCCGTCGCGTCGGCGACGCGCTTAGCCTCGGCTTCCTCGGCGGCCTTCCGCGCGACCATGGCCTTGATGCCCTCGACCGCCTTGCCGACTTGGCCGATCTCGTCGCGACGGGCAGCCTCCGCGATGTCGGCCTCGATATCGCCCTTGGCCATGCGCTGCAGGACGGCGACGAGCCGCGTCAGGGGCCGCGTCAGCCCGAAATGGACGATGGCGAACGCGACGGCCAAGGCCGCGAGCAGCCCGGCAACCGCGGCCGTGACGAGGACGGTCGTCGCTCGCTGCGCGCTCGCCTGGGCCTCATTCTTCGCCTTGGCGAGCTCGGCGGTCAGGTTGTCGATGCGCGGCTGGACGAAGTCGCGGACCTTGTTGCGAGCGGCGAGGCCTTCGGAGAGCACGATCGTCCTCGCGGTGCCCGCGTCCTCAGCGAGGGCCGCCGCGTTCGCGCGCCCTGCGACGTGGAAATACGCTTCGACGGTCTCGCGCAGCCTCTCGTTGATCGACCGCCGCTCGGGCGAGTTCGACAGCGCGATGAGCTTGTCGACCGAGACGTAGGCATTTCTCACGGCCTCGTCGTAGCGCGATCTGTACTTGGCCACCTCCGACGGTCGGTCCTCGATGAGGATATTGCGATTCTGAACCGTCGCTTCGAGTACGTTCGTGCGGACATTCAGGATATTTTCAAGTCGCGCAGCCTGGACATCGACGATGTGTTGGGTCTTCGCGTTCAGCTCAACGAAGACGCCGTGCGCGTGGTACACGAGCCCGCCGGCGACGGCGGCCACGAGCAGCAGCGGGATCGTGACCTTGGTAACAATCTTGAGGTCGGAAAGACGCGACATGTACTGCTGCTCCACTGTTTTCGAACTTTGGAGCGGCCGCATTTAAAGACACGTTGCCCAGCGAGCGCGCTCCAGGGGCATTTTCAGTGCGACGAGAGAGGTTTTCTGCCTTTCGGGCGGTGACGCGATGCGCCTCCCGCCGGCTACGAGGCGCGGGCCAGCGACAGGACCGGGCGCGCACCGGCGGCCGGGCTCCCATCCGGCTCGCCGTCGCTCGCGCTCGGCGGCGCCGCACCCTCGATCCGGGCGATGAGGGCCGCGACCTCGGAGACCGGGCGCGCGGGGCTGTAGAGGAAGCCCTGCGCGATGTCGCAGCGCTTGTCCCGGAGGACGTCCAGTTGCTGGCGGGTCTCAACGCCCTCCACCGTGACGCTCATCGACAGAGCCCGCGCCATCCGGGCGATGGCCTCGACCACGGCGACCTTCTCGGGCCGGCCCTGCAGGTCGCGCACGAAGGAGCGGTCCACCTTCACCTTGTCGAATGGGAATTCGGTCAGGTAGCTCAGGCTCGAATAGCCCGTGCCGAAATCGTCCAGCGCGATGCGCACGCCCGTCGCGCGCAGGCGCTTCAGGTTCTCCAGGACCTCCGGGCCGTGGTCGAGCAGCACCGACTCGGTGATCTCGATCTCCAGCCGGTCCGGCGCGAGGCCGGTCTCGCGGAGAACGGCCGCGACCTCCGCGTGGAAGCCCGGCATGCGCACGTGGATGGAGGAGATGTTCACCGCGATCTTCAGGTCGGACCAAGTGCGGGCGTCGGTGCAGGCGCGGCGCAGCGCCCAGCGGCCGATCTCGACGATGAAGCCGGTCGCCTCTGCGACGGGGATGATTTCCCCCGGCGAGACCCAGCCGTGCCCGGGCTTGTTCCACCGCAGCAGCGCCTCGAAACCGGCGACCCGGCCGCTCCGCATGTCCACCAGGGGCTGGTAGTGCAGTTCCATCTCGTCCGCCGCGAGGGCGGCGCGCATGTCCAGGTCGAACTGCCGCTGGCGGACGACCCGCTCCTCCAGTGACGGATCGAAGGTCCGCCAGCAGCCCTTGCCGTCTGCCTTGGCGGCGTAGAGGGCGAGGTCGGCGCGCATCAGCAGGCCCGCCGGCTCGATGGCGTCGTCCGGCATGTAGGCGATGCCGACGCTGACGCCGACTTCCAGCCGGGCCTCGTCGATCTGGAACGGGTGGCGCAGCTCGGCCACCACGCGCGCGGCGAGGGCCTCGGCCGCGGCCCGATCGAGGTTCCGGATGACCATCGCGAACTCGTCGCCGCCGAGGCGGAACAGGCTGTGCGGGTCGCCGATGGCGAGCAGGCGCGCCGTGACCGCGCGCAGCAATCGGTCGCCGACGAGGTGGCCGCGGCTGTCGTTGACGGCCTTGAATCCGTCGAGGTCGAGATAGAACAGCGCATTCGGGCTCTCGGCCGTGCGGGCCTCGCGGCAGAGCGTCCCCAGCGCGTCCTGGAAGCTGCTGCGGTTCGGCAGCCCCGTCAGGCTGTCGTGACCCGCCAGGAACGCGATGCGGGCCTGCGCCTCTCGGCTCTCGGTGGCGTCCGACCCCACGCCGCGATAGCCCGCGAACGCCCCTTGCGCGTCGAGGACGGGCTTGCCGTTGAGCGTGATCCAGCGCGTGCCTTCCGCGGTACGGAGCCGGACGGTTCGGTCGCGGAAGGGGGCGCGCGCCGCGATCGCCGCGGCGACCGCCTCGGCGTCCGCGCCGTCGCCGTCTGGGTCGGCGAACGCACGCAGAAGCTCGGACAGGGTCCGGTGGCGCAGCGCGGCAGCCTCGACGCCGAGCAGGGCGGCGACAGCGGCGCGGGCCTGCCGGAGCCGCCCGACCGTGTCGGTTTCCCAGAGCCAGTCGCTCGTGCCCTCGGCGAAGTCCTTGAGAAGGAACCCGATGGTCTCGCTCTGGGCCTGCACCATGACGCGGTCGCGGAGGCGCTGGTACGAGTGCCGGCACATCCGGCGCGCGCTCACGAACACGAAGGCCGCGTACAACGACAGCAGGACGGCGACGTATTCGCCGATCGGACTCTCGCAGCCGGCGAGCCCGACGAAGATGCCGGCCACCACCGGCGCCACGGCCAGGAGCGCCAAGGAGAAGATCGGGCCCGCGACGTAAGCGTGCGAGATCAGGGCGGCGCAGACGGCCCCGATCACGATCCGGTAGGCATTGTCGACGGAGGGCAGCAGGATCGCCGGCATGCTCGCCCAGGCGAGCCCTCGGCCGAACGCGAGGCCGTGAAGGACGGCGAAGGCCTCTCGGGCGACGGATCGATCGCCGAGGCGGCCGCGATAGCGCCGCATCGCGATCATGGCCGCGGCGCAGAGCGCGGTCACCGCCACCGCGAGACCCGACAGGTAAGCGTGCGAGACGATGCCCCAGAAGATGGCGGCCAGCACGAGCACGACGGCGGCCTGCGTCACCGCCGAGTATCGGCTGAGCTGCAGCGTCTCTGCGAGCATCGTCGCGCGCGTCGCCACGCGCAAGCGCGCATCCTCGTCGGGCAGGTGCCCCGCGTCGTCGTCGCCCACCGGCAGGATGATTTCACTCATGGCCTCGCCCGTCCAAGGACGTCGAAGCGTCGGCGGTGGTCACCCTGCCGTCGAGGTCGAACTCGACCGGCACCCGCGAGTTGTCGCGCGCGCTCGACTTCGCCTCGCGTCCGGCATTCGGCAGCAACATTTCCGCACCCAGGCAGGAGACGGCGCCCCGCGTCTCCGATGCGAGGATGAACCTTCCCGGGCTGCCAGAGTCTCAAGCCGATCGGCGGAATTCGGGTCCAATCGAGGATGATGGGATCGAATTTCCTGTCATTCTTTCGCCCTATCCCGAAAATCCGGGCCGAGTGACATTTTTTGTTCCATTAACCAGCATATTCACGTCAAGATACCGGAATTCTCATCGTCAAAACCTGGTATCCGCCAATGAATCAGGAAAGTGCCGACACAGGAATCCTTTCCCAAACAGTCGCTTGTCCCGACGACACTGACAGAAGCTATCGAATGTCAGTGTATATGGAGCGAATGCTGTCTTCTTAACGCCCCCAGGGATACGGTTATGGCAATCAGCCTGTCACCACATGAAGCGTTGGCGACCGGGCTGAGGCGATGCCGACACGTGCACTGATGCGTCCGCAGACGAAGGCCGAGGTCGGCGCCGCCCCGCGCGGCTTCTCCTCGCGCCACTACCTGAAGTTGATCGAGGATACGGGCAAAATCGGCTTCTGGTCGGCGGACCTGCGCTCGGAGCGGCTGGACGCGTCGCCGGGCCTCTACCGGATCCTGGGCCTCGACCCGACCACCGAGATGACCTTCGGCTTCGGGCTCGACATGATCCATCCGGAGGATCAAGCCGCGCACGGTGATCAGATCGCGGTGCTGCGCTCCGGCCAGCCGATTAGCCGCGAATTCCGCATCATCCGCCCTGATCGGACCCAGCGCTGGCTTCTGCACCACGCCGAGGTCATGCTCGGCGCGGACGGGCGCCCGAGCCAGGGCATGGGCGTCGTGTTCGACGTCACGGCGCAGCACGAGACCATGAACGCCCTCATGCAGCGGCACGACCGTCTGAACGCGCTGATCGCCGCGACGGCAGCGGTCTTCTGGGTCAACAAAGCCAACGGCGAGCCCAGTGAGATGCCGCAATGGATGGCCCTGACCGGTCAGTCCTACGCACAGATGCAGGGTCTGGGCTGGCTGAACGCCGTCCACCCGGACGATCGATCCCGCACGCTCGCGGCTTGGACCACGGCCGTGGAGCACACGGCCCCCTACAACACGGATTATCGCGTCCTGTGCGCGGACGGGATCTACCGCTGGTTCAATGCGCGCGGCGCGCCGGTGCTGAGCAAGGACGGCTCCGTCCGCGAGTGGGTCGGGGTCTGCCTCAACGTGCCGGGACGGACCCGCTACGGGGCGCCGCCGCCCGAAGTTGCTGCGCCGCGGGGTGCCGCACAGGCGATGCCCGGCGACGAGTCCCTGATCCCGAGCCAGATCCGCTCGGCCCGCGCGATCACCGGCCTGTCGAAGGAGGAACTGGCCGCGTTGGCCAACGTCTCGGTCTCGACCCTCAATCGGCTGGAGGACCCCACCTCGGCGGTTCGGTCGCGCTCGGACACTCTGCTCGCCGTGCGCCGTGCCCTGGAGGAGGCAGGCGTCGAGTTCATCTTCGAGGCAGGCAAGAAGCCCGGCGTCCGCGAGGCGTGACGGCACGCCCACGCCGTCGCAACGTTCAGGTGCATCCAACACCGGCCCGCGATGTCGGCACGCTTCGCGCCCTCCGGGAGCGTTCGAGCGGGCGATGCGTCGATGTCCCGTTCGTCAATGCGGGCATCGCGCGCGATCGAGGCGAGCCCGGTCAGCGCGCGAGACGTCGACCGGTTCAACAAGCGCCCCCCGGGTAACCGAACCCTCATCCCGATGGAGGCGTGGCTTCACTCCGCCGCCCTGCCTTTCCCGGACGGATCACCGCCGGGCGCGGGCCGAGGCGGCGCACCCGCTCTCCCCTCTGGGTCGCGCCGCCTCCGAGATGATCCTCATCGCACCGAAGCACCAGATTTGCACGATACAGCACGTCAAGCGGCTTCCACTAACCTGTCGCCTTGGCGAGACTGTCCGCGTTGATGGTGACAGTGTCTTCGATGCGCGCATCCGACCCAAGACCGATCTACCTGCACGCCCCCTCAAGGCTCTCCGGTATCCTGACCCGCGGCGCCGGCTTCGCGGTAAGGCAGGGGTTCCAGCGCTTGGACCATGCGCGTCGCCCGCGTGCGGTAGGCGCTCGGATCGCAGCCGTAGGCAGCTTTGAAAGCGTGCGAGAAGTAGCTGCGGCTGGCGTAGCCGACACTCTCGGCGATGACCTTCACGGGCATCGGCGAGGCCGTCAGCAGCTTGGCCGCCCGCTGAAGGCGCGCCCGCTGCAGATATTCGATCGGCCCTTCGTCGAACGTGGCGGAGAAGCGCTCGGCGAAGCCGGAGCGGCTCATCCCGCAGAGCGCAGCCAAGCTATCGACTGTGTGCGACGCGCCGGGCGCATCGAGGATCGCCGCGATCGCCGGGACCAGCCTCGGATCGCGCAGCGCTTCGAAGATCGGCGATTGCGCGCCCTTCTCCTTCAGGTGAATGCGAAGCAGGATCGCAAGACACTGCTTCATCAGAGCGCTCGTCACCTCCTGCGTGCCGAAACTTGGTTGAACCAGTTCCTCGACCATGAAAGCGAAGGCGTGGCGCAATCGATCGCTGCCCGACAGATCCTCGACCAGCGCGTCGTGCAGGCGGTCGAAGAGACCGAGCGCGCCGGCATAGCGCGCCGAGATGGACCCGCAGGCCAAGAGAATGTCGCGGCTTCCATCGCCGGCCGTCAGTGCGATGAGGCCATCTGGAAGTACTCTGCGCGCGTCCTCAGCTGTAACCGCCAGCGCGGCTCCGGCGAAACCAATTGAGTGCCGCATGCCGCGCGGGGGGATGATTATGCAATTCGGACCGAAACGCAGAGGTTCTTGACCTTCCACGACGATCGTCCCGGATCCTGCCAGAACGTAATGAACGAGGATCGCGTCCGGCATGCCGTTCTTCGCCAGCTGCCAGCCCGCCTGGATCTCGCAGAATGCGAAAGCGTGAACCTGCACGGACAAGGTCGAGAACAGATTTGAGAGTGTATCGCAGGACATAAATCCCCCGTTTGGCCTTCCCGTCACACAAAGATTAGCGTCCGCGATCACAGATATTCGTCACGTTGACCGAGGCCCGCCGGGAAACATGACTCCAGGGCGGCGGCCAAGCGCGCAGTCGTTCGAAGACATGGCGCGCACCGGAACGGAAACCGCAGAGGACGTCCCAGACCATGAGGATAAACGGCATCGCCCCCGCCCCTCGCCTGCACCCATGGGCGGTGCGGGTCATGCACTGGACGAACGCCGTGGCGATGGTGGTGCTGATCGGCTCCGGCTGGGGCATCTACGACGATTCCGTCATCATCCACGGCGTGTACTTCCCCAAGGCGATCCGGCTCGGGTCCTGGGCGGCCGAGAGCCTGCTCTGGCATTTCGCCGCCATGTGGCTGCTGGTTGCGAATGGCGGCGCCTATCTCGTCTACGGCGTCGCGACCGGACGCCTGCGCGAGCGCCTCCTGCCGATCCGGCCGCGCGACATCGTGCAGACGGTCCGCGACACGCTGCGGCTCAAGCTCACCCACGAGGACCTGACGACCTACAACGCCGTCCAGAAGATCCTCTACATCGTCGCCATCCTGGCCGGCATCGGCCAGGTGGTCAGCGGCCTCGCCATCTGGAAGCCGGTCCAGTTCTCGAGCCTCGTCGCGCTGCTCGGCGGCTTCCAGGGCGCGCGCCTCGTCCACTTCGCCGGTATGGCGGTGCTGACGGGCTTCCTCGCCATTCACGTCGTGCTCTCCCTGCTCGTGCCGCGCACGCTGTGGGCGATGCTGACCGGCGGCCCCGTCCGCCGCCCGGCCCTCCCGGCCGTGGCGCGGGAGGCGGCGCGATGAGGTCGCCCTTCCGCCCCCTCAAGGTGCCGGACCCCAGCATCCTCGACGACCATCGGCCCCTGGTCCGACAGATCGAGCGGCGCGGTCTGCTGCGCGGCGGCCTGTCGCTCGGCGCGCTCACGATGCTCACCGGCTGCGACGTGACCGACACGACCGCGGTCGGCCGGGCGCTGCGCGCCGTCTCCGACTTCAACGACGGCGTGCAGGCCGCCCTGTTCGATCCAAGGAAGCTCGCGCCCGAGTATCCCGCGTCCCAGGTCCTGAAGCCGCCGCGCTTCAACGCCTACTACGATGTCGAGGACGTCAAGCCGGTCGACGGAGAGGCTTGGCGGCTCGAGCTCGCCGGCCTGATCTCCGACAAGCGGCCCTGGACGCGTCGGCGGATCGCGGAACTGCCCGAGCGCGAGATCATCATCCGCCACGTCTGCGTGGAGGGCTGGGACTATATCGGGCAGTGGTCGGGCGTGCCGCTCCGCGCCTTTCTGGAGCGCGTCGGCGCCGACCTCACCGCCAAGTACGTCGCCTTCAAGACGGCGGACGACTACCCGAGCAGCATCGACATGGCCAGCGCGCTGCACCCGCAGACGCTGCTCGCCACCCGCTACGCCGGCCAGGACCTGCCGGACCCCTACGGGTATCCGCTGCGCCTGCGCACCGCGGTCAAGCTCGGCTTCAAGAACCCGAAATGGATCACGGCCATCGAGGTCACCAACGCCTATCCCGGCGGCTACTGGGAGAGCCGCGGCTTCAACTGGTTCGCCGGCCTATGACCGCCCGCGCATTTCCGTGCGCCCTGGGCGCCGTGCTGCTGACCCTGGCCCTTGCCGGGCCGGGGCGGGCGCAGACGGCCGGTCCCTCGCCGACCCCCGACCACATGCCGAAGCCCGGCATGAGCGCTCCCGAGATGGCGGATCGCGCCGCCGGCCGGTTTCCCCAGCCCGTGCGCGTCGGCGATCTTCCCGGCCGCTTCCTGCTCCAGCCGGAGGAATCCCAGCCCGTGCTCGGCCGCGTCACCGGGCTCGTCCGCCGCGACGACGGCGGCGCCGACGCGATCGTGCGCCTCGACGGCGTCCTCGGGCTGACCCGGCTCGGACTCCAACCGCTCGCCTGGAGCGGGGTCGGGGCCCGGCTCGTGGCCGTGCCGGTCGAGGCGGTGGCGCTGCTCGGCGAGTACGTCGCCCTCATGGGCATGACCCCGGAGCGCCTGCGCGCGCTGCCGACCTTCGCGCCCGGCTCGGCCACCGCGATCCCGCCGGGCGAGACGCTCCGCATCGGGATCGTCCGGCCCTTCCATTGATCACGGAGGATTCTGGGAGATGGCACCGAGATCGACGCCCGGATCGTCCGACACCTGCGCGATCGGCGTGATGGCCAAGGCGCCGCGCAGCGGCCGCTCCAAGACGCGGCTGTGCCCGCCGCTGAGTCATGACCAGGCCGCGCTCCTGAGCGCCGCCTTCCTGCGCGACACGACCGCCAACATCCTGGAGGCGGCGCGCGCCGCGCCGATCGCCGCCTACGCGGCCTACGCGCCGCGCGGCGCCGAGCCGTTGGTGGTCCCACACCTCGCATGCGGAACGCAGCTCGTCCCGGCGGACGGCGACATGGCGGACGGCGACATGGCGGACGGCGACATTCCGGCCCCGGCGGCGGTCGAGGGTTTCGGCCGCTGCCTGCTGCAGGCCGTCGGGGGCATGCTCGGGCGGGGCCATGCGGCGGCCTGCGTGCTCAGCGCCGACATCCCGACGCTGCCGACGCGCCGCCTCGTCCAGGCCGCCCGGATCCTGCTCGCGCCGGGGGACCGGGCCGTGCTCGGCGCCTGCGACGACGGCGGCTACTACATCCTCGGCCTCAAGCGGGCCCATGCCCGCCTGTTCGCCGACATCGCCTGGAGTACCGACACCGTCGCGGCCGCCACCCGCGCCCGGGCGCGCGAGATCGGCCTCGATCTCGTCGCGCTGGAGCCCTGGTACGACGTCGACGACGCGGCCTCGCTCGCCCGGCTCTCCGCCGACGGGACCGGCTACGCCGCCCCGGCGACGCGCGCGGTCCTGGCGCGGCTCGCGGAGACGTCGGAGGCCGTGCCGGCATGACCCGGCTTCTCGCCAGCCCCGCGTACCGGCTCGCGGCGCTCGGCCTCGGGCTGCTCGTCGTGAATGTCGGCGCGCTCGCGATCCACGTGCCGGGCGCCGACACGGTCGGCTCGGTCACCCGCGCCAACGTCTTCGTCGGCGTGGTCGCGGTCGGCCTGGTGCCCTACCTCCTCGCCGTGCGTCTGGTGCTGCGGCAGCGGCTGCCGCGCGCGGCCCTGTGGACGATCCTCGGCATCGCCGTGCTGATGCGGGCCGCGCTGCTGCCGGCGCCGCCGTTCCTGTCGAGCGACATCTACCGCTACGTCTGGGACGGGCAGGTGCAGGCCGCCGGGATCAACCCCTACCGCTACGTCCCGGCCGACCCGGCCCTCGAACGGCTGCGCGACGCGGCGGTCTACCCGCTGATCAACCGGAAGGACTACGCCCGCACGATCTACCCGCCCGCGGCGCAGCTGGTCTTCGCCGCCGTCGGGCAGGTCTCGCACGGCGTCACCGGGATGAAGCTGGCGATGCTGGGCTTCGAGGCCCTGGGCATGCTGGCGATGCTCGCGATCCTGCGCGACGCCGGCCTGCCGTCGGCCCGCATCCTGATCTACGCCTGGAATCCGCTCGCCCTGTGGTCCTTCGCCTGCGACGGGCACGTCGATGCGGTCGCCATCGGCCTCCTCGGCCTCGCGCTGCTGGCTCGCACCCGCCGTCGGTACGGGCTCGCGGGCGCGCTGCTCGGCGCGGCCACACTGGTGAAGCTGCTGCCCGTCGCGGTGGCGCCCGCTTTCGTGCGCCGTGGCCGGCTGTGGCTGCCGATGCTCGTCGGGGCGGCCGTGATCGTCGTCCTCTACCTGCCCTATCTCGGGGCCGGCGCGAACGTGCTCGGCTTCGCCGGGGGCTACGGGGCCGAGGAGGGGTACGAGACCGGCGCGGGCTACTGGCTGCTCGCCGGCCTCGGGCATCTCGGCCTCGCCCCCCCGGGCCTGCTGCGGACCTATCTGGTCTGCGCCGGCCTGACGCTCGCCGCGCTCGCGCTCCGGATCGCTTTCGGCCGGGACCGAGGACCCGCGCCCGACGCGGTCGCGCTGTGCCGCGATGCCGGGACCCTCGCAGCCCTCACCACCTGCGCGGCGAGCCCGCACTACGCTTGGTACTATCCCTGGCTGACGCTGCCCGCCGTGGTCGCGCCGGCCCAAGCCCTGATCTGGCTCGGCTCGGCGCCGATCCTGTTCCTGATCGACCCGCTCAACGACCGCTTCCTCTGGCCGTCGCTGGTCTTCGTCCCGGCCCTGGTCCTGGCCGCCCGCTCCCTGTGGCAGGGCCGCACCGCGCCCCAGGCCGCCCTTCCGGAAGGAACCGCCCGATGACGGCCTCAGCCGCCCTGACGGACCCGCGCCGCTACTTCGAGGCGATCGGTACCGACCGCGCCTCCGAGGCCGTAGCGCCGCCGGTCTGCCTCTATCTGGAGGTCACGAACCGCTGCAACCTGCTGTGCGAGACCTGCCCGCGCACCTTCGAGACCCTGGAGCCCCCGGCCGACATGAGCTGGGCGCTGTTCACGCGGATCGTCGATCAGGTGCCGAACGTCGCCCGGGTCGTGCTCCACGGGGTCGGCGAGCCGATGCTGGTCAAGGACCTGCCGCGGATGGTCCGCTACCTCAAGGATCGCGGCACCTATGTCCTCTTCAACACCAACGGCACCCTGATGCAGCCGAAGCGCTTCCGGGAGCTGATCGACACCGGTCTCGACGAGCTGCGCGTCTCCCTCGACGCCGCCGACCGGGCCTCGTACCGCAGGGTGCGCGGCAAGGATTTCTTCGACCGCATCGTGCGCGACGTCGGCAAGTTCGTCGCGTTCCAGAAGGCATCCGGCGCCACGACGCCCCGGGTCTCGCTCTGGCTGACGGGCCTCAAGGAGACCGTGGACCAGCTCCCGGCCTTCGTCCGGCTGGCGGCCGAGATGGGCGTGACCGAGGTTCACCTGCAGCGCCTCGTCTTCGACGAGGCCGGGTACGGCATGGCCCGCGCCGACCTGTCGCTGTTCGAGAGCGCGCGGGCCGAGGAGGCGGCGGCGATCGCCGAGGCCGAGGCTCTGGGCCGCTCGCTGGGAGTGACGCTCGACGCCTCGGGCGCGACCGAGCCCGGGATCAGCCTGAAGCGGCAGGAGGACCGCGCCTGGGCCACCTGTCGGCGACCCTGGTCCCTGATGTACGTCACCGCCCACGGACGGGCGCTGCCCTGCTGCATCGCGCCGTTCTCGGTGCGCGGCTATTCCAACTACACGCTGGGCGACGCGACCCAGTCCACGCTCCGGGAGATCTGGAACGGCGCGGCCTATCGCGACTTCCGCACGTCGCTCCTGTCCGACGCGCCGCCCGCCCCGTGCCGGAACTGCGGCCTGCGCTGGAGTCTCTGAGCGATGCACCCGGTCAGCATCGTCATCCCGACCCTGAACGAGGCCGAGGCGATCGGCGCGGTGATCCGCGAGATCCCGCCGGCCTACGCCGGCGACATCATCGTCGCCGACAGCGGCTCGACCGACGGGACGCAGGACATCGCCCGGGCCGCGGGCGCCCGGGTGATCGAGGCCGGGCGCGGCTACGGCCGGGCCTGCGCGCACGGGGCNGTGGGATCCGCGACCCTGGGGTCCAACACGCGGGACGAGCCACCGTGCGCCCGCGCACGGCGCCGCGTGCCGCGCCGCCCGGACGGTGCCGCCCCGCGGCCCGCGTCCGCCCCGCAGGGCTCCGTGACCGTGGCGGGCGAAAGTCCGGAACGGAGAAGCCGAGCTTCGAGTTGAGGGGCCGCTGAATCAGGGGCCATCCGTGAGACCGTTTCTCCTTGCCACGCTCGGACTGCTGCTCGTCGCCTACCCGCACGCGTCCGGGGCGCAGGGCGTTCCGGACTCGCGAGGCGTCCAGAGCGTCCAAGACGTGCAGGATGTCCGAGACCTTCCGGCCGCGACCGTCGAGCCGGGCGAGCCTCGCCCGGGACCGCCCCCGCCGCTCCCGGACATCTCCGACCCGAACGGCCGGGCCGGCGAGGCCCTGAACGAGCCCGGCGAGCGCTCCGGCATCCCGAAGGCCCTGCGCTCCTCCGGATCGAAGGCGGGCGGGCCGGCCAACGATCTGAACCCGAGCGGGAAGGCCGAGGCCCCGGCACCGCCGAAGGGCGACCTGGGCCGGGTCATCGCCGGCAAGGAGCTGTTCCACGGCAATTACTGCGGCAAGGGTCAGCGCGGTGAGGGGCTGCCGCCGACCGACGCCCTCGACGCGGCGTGCATGCGCCACGACGCCTGCTACGTCGCGGCGGGATACCGTTCGTGCGGCTGCGACGCGGCGCTGAAGCGCGAGGCCTCCGCCGTCTCGGACAGCCCGGACGCGGCGTTGGAAGTGCGGCGCCGGGCGCTGAGCGTGATCGAGGCCGCGGCGGCGATGGAGTGCCGCGCGCCCTGAGCGCGCCGCGCAGAACTGCCCCGGTGACGCCACCATAGCCTTGCATCCCGGGGCAGGCCCGCGTCGCTGGGCCGCTGTCGAAGTCCGGTCTCGCCCTTTGCCCCACTTCTCCTCATCGCAGGGTCCTGTCGCGACCGCGGCCCGCCGCGGGGCGGGCGCGGCGCGGTGGATCGCGCCCGCGATCCTGGCCGCCGGCCTGCTGGCGACCGGGCTGAGCACCGCCCTCACGTGGCAGGCGGCGGCGCTGCGCGACCGCCTGACCTTCGAGCACGCCACCGAGATCGAGCTGCGCACGGTCGAGGACCAGTTCCGCACCTACACGGCCCTGCTGCGCGGCGCCGCCGGCCTGTTCGCCGCCGAGGACGACACGGTCACGCTGGCCCAGTTCCGGGCGTACGTGCAGCGGATCGAGCTGCAGCGCCTCTATCCCGGCTTCCTCGGCATCGGCTTCACCCCGACCCTGCCCGCCGCCGCGCGCGAGTCGTTCGCCGCGCGGGCCGCGGCCCTGGGCGTCGAGAATGCCCGGGTGCGCCCGCCGACCGACAACCCGATGATCAGCCCGGTCCTGTTCGCCGAGCCGCCGAACCCGCGCAACCTCGCCGCCATCGGCTACGACGTGATGTCGGACCCGGTGCGGCGTGACATGGTGGAGCGGGCCCGCGACACGGGCCAACCGGCCGCCTCGGCGCGGATCCAGCTCGTCCAGGAGATCGACGCGAACAAGCAGGCGGGCTTCCTCGTGGCCATGCCGGTCTATGCCGGCGGCGCCGTCCCGCCGGACCTCGAGGCGCGGCGGCGGCGCTTCCTGGGCTTCGTCTTCGGCGCCTTCCGGGCGGACGACCTGTTCAACAGCATCGTGGCGGCCGAGGCCGAGGAGGACGCGGCCTTCGCCATCTACGACGGCGCACCGAGCGAGGCGACCCTGCTGCACCGCTCGGCGCGGGCCTCCGCGGCGGGGGCCGGGCGTCTCACCCGCGAGGCGCATCTCGAGCTCGGCGGCCGCACCTGGACCGTCGCGTTCGCGCAGCGCGTCTCGCCCCGGCGCGGCTCGGCGCTGCCGGAGATCTGGCTCGTCTGCGGCGGCAGCCTGTTCGCCACCGCCCTCCTGGCCTTCGCGGCCTACCGGCAGCGCCGCACGCAGGACGAGATCCGCCAGCTCAACGCGTCGCTTGAGGTCCGCGTCGAGGAGCGGACGCGCGATCTCCAGTCGGCGGCCGACCGGCTGCGGCAGGCCGGAGAGGAGCGGGCGCGCATGGAGGAGGCGCTGCGCCAGTCGCAGAAGATGGAGGCGGTGGGCCAGCTCACCGGCGGGCTGGCGCACGACTTCAACAATCTGCTGGCCGGCATCTCGGGCTCGCTGGAGCTGATCGAGGCCCGCATCGCCCAGGGCCGGTCCAAGGATGTCGGCAAGTACATCGCCGCCGCCCAGGGGGCCTCGCGGCGCGCTGCCGCCCTGACCCACCGCCTGCTGGCGTTCTCGCGCCGCCAGACCCTGGCGCCCAAGGCCATCGACGCCGACCGGCTGGTCCGCGGGATGCTCGACCTGATCCAGCGCACGGTCGGGCCGAGCGTGGAGGTGCGGCACGCGGGTGCGGACGGCCTCTGGCCGGCCCTTGCGGACCCGTCCCAGCTGGAGAACGCGCTCCTGAACCTCTGCATCAACGCGCGGGACGCGATGCCGGGGGGCGGCCGGATCACCATCGCGACGGACAACCGCTGGATCGACCGGCCGCAGGCCGAGGCGCAGGACATGCCGGAGGGGCCGTACCTGTCGCTGTGCGTGTCCGATACCGGCACCGGCATGCCGCCGGAGACCGTGGCCCGGGCGTTCGACCCGTTCTTCACCACCAAGCCGATGGGCGAAGGCACCGGCCTCGGCCTGTCGATGATCTACGGCTTCGCCAAGCAGTCGGGCGGTCAGGTCCGGATCAACTCCACGGTCGGCCAGGGGACGACCGTGTGCATCTACCTGCCACGGCACAGCGGCGAGGCGGATGCGGTCGGGCCCGCCCCGGCGCGAGGCCGGATGCCGCAGGCCGAGGCGGGCGAGACCGTGTTGATCGTGGACGACGAGCCGACCGTGCGCATGCTGGTGACGGACGTGCTGAGCGACCTCGGCTACACGGCGATCGAGGCCGCGGACGGCGCGGGCGGGCTCAGCGTGCTGCAATCGGGCGCGCGAGTCGACCTGCTCGTCACGGATGTCGGCCTGCCCGGCGGCATGAACGGGCGCCAGATGGCGGACGCCGCGCGGGTCGGTCGGCCGGAGCTGAAGGTGCTGTTCATCACCGGCTTCGCCGAGACCTCGGTGCTGGGCGACGGGCGTCTCGAACCCGGCATGGCGGTTCTCACCAAGCCCTTCGCGGTCGAGGCGCTGGCCGCCCGCATCCGCGAGATGATCGCGCGCTGAGCCGGCGCGCGGCGGAGCGCCGGCCCGCAACGCGATGACGCAGGGGTGATCGGCACGGCCGCGGCCGCCGCCGCCCTGCCGTTCGTTGAGATCGCGGCCCCGGAGGCCTATGCAGGGACACCATGGACCTGCAAGCGACCACCGACCGCCCCCTGGCGCCCCCCGTCCGCACGCCGTCGCCGCGCGGACCTGCGGCGCCGTTCCTGCCCATGAGCCGCGCCGAGATGGCGGCCCTCGGGTGGGATGCCTGCGACATCGTGCTGGTGACGGGTGACGCCTACGTGGACCATCCGAGCTTCGGCATGGCCATCATCGGCCGGCTGCTCGAGGCGCAGGGCTTCCGGGTCGGCATCATCGCCCAGCCCGACTGGCAGTCGGCGGAGCCGTTCAAAGCGCTCGGCAAGCCGAACCTGTTCTTCGGCGTCACCGGCGGCAACCTCGATTCGATGGTGAACCGCTACACGGCGGACCGGCGGCTGCGCCACGACGACGCCTACACGGCCGGCGGCGAGGGCGGCCGGCGCCCGGACCGCTGCACCATCGTCTACACGCAGCGCTGCCGCGAGGCCTTCAAGGACGTGCCGATCGTGCTCGGCGGCATCGAGGCGTCGCTGCGCCGCATCGCCCACTACGATTACTGGTCCGACAAGGTGCGCCGCTCGATCCTGGCGGACGCCAAGGCGGACCTGCTGATCTACGGCAACGCCGAGCGCGCCGTGGTCGAGGTGGCCAACCGCCTCGCGGCCGGCGAGGCGCCGCACCAGCTCGACGCGATCCGGGGCGTCGCCCTGTTCCGCCGCGTGCCCGCCCACTACACCGAGCTGCCCGCCGACGACCTCGACTCGACGGACGAGGCCGCCACCCGCCGGCCCGGCGAGACCGTGATCCGGCTGCCCGCCTACGAGCAGGTCAAGGACGACAAGGAGGCCTATGCCCGCGCCTCGCGCGTGCTGCACCGGGAGGCCAATCCCGGCAACGCGCGCCCCCTCGTCCAGCGCCACGGCGACCGCGACCTGTGGCTCAACCCGCCGCCGATCCCGCTGACGAGCGACGAGATGGACGCGGTCTACGACCTGCCCTACGCCCGCGCCCCGCACCCGTCCTACGGCGACGCGAAGATCCCCGCCTGGGACATGATCAAGTTCTCGGTGACGATCATGCGCGGCTGCTTCGGCGGCTGCACCTTCTGCTCGATCACCGAGCACGAGGGCCGCGTCATTCAGAACCGCTCGGAGGGCTCGATCCTGCGCGAGATCGAGCGGATCCGCGACAAGACCCCCGGCTTCACGGGCGTGATCTCGGATGTCGGCGGGCCGACGGCGAACATGTACCGGATGGCCTGCAAGGACCCGAAGATCGAGGCGGCCTGCCGGCTGCCCTCCTGCGTCTTCCCGGACGTCTGTCCGAACCTGAACACCTCGCACGACGACCTGATCCGGCTCTACCGCAAGGTCCGCGAGGTGAAGGGCGTCAAGAAGGTGATGGTCGCCTCCGGCGTCCGCTACGACCTCGCGGTCAAGAGCCCCGAATACATCAAGGAGCTCGTGACCCACCATGTCGGCGGCCGCCTGAAGATCGCGCCCGAGCACACCGAGCGCGGCCCCCTCGACAAGATGATGAAGCCGGGGATCGGCACTTACGACCGCTTCAAGGAGATGTTCGACGCCGCCGCCAAGGAGGCGGGCAAGAAGTACTACCTGATCCCGTACTTCATCGCGGCGCATCCGGGCACGACCGACGAGGACATGATGCACCTCGCGCTCTGGCTCAAGGCGAACAACTACCGCGCCGACCAGGTCCAGACGTTCCTGCCCTCGCCCATGGCGACGGCCACCGCGATGTACCACACCGAGATCAACACCCTGCGGGGCGTGCGCCGCGGCGACAGCGAGCCGGTCGAGGCGATCAAGGGGCTGCGCCAGCGGCGGCTGCACAAGGCGTTCCTGCGCTACCACGATCCCGAGAACTGGCCCCTGCTGCGCGAGGCTTTGCGGGAGATGGGCCGCGCCGATCTCATCGGGCCGCGGCCGGACCAGCTCGTGCCGTTCTCGCAGCCGCCGGGAACCGCGGCAGGCGCGGGCAGATCAGGCGGCCAGCCACGACCCGTGTACCGTCCGGGCGGCGGCCAGCGCTTCACCACGAAGGGCGTGCCGCTGCGCAAGTGACGGTCCGGCGCGTCGGGACCTCAGGAACGCCCCACCGGGCGCGATCCGGGCGGGTGGCCCCGTGAGCGAGGCCCGAATTGTCCTGGCGCGCCCCGATCGGCGCGCCGGGATCTGCGCGTCGTCGCGGAACCCGACGCGGCGCGTCTTCGGTCCGCAGCAGGCGGAGCCCGGGGCCCTCGGCCGGCGTCTCAGCCCGCTTTGGCCGGCAGGGCGAAGAGGTCGATGAAGGACCGCGCTAGGTCGACCGCCCCCGCGAAGGCGAGCGTGCCGCCGGCACCGTCCCGGGCTAGGGGCGCCTTGCCGTAGATCGTGCGGCGCATCGCCAGCGTGTCGCCGGTGAAGGCGAGATCGGGCGCCGCCGCGACGCCCCGGCGCACGCGGATGCCGCCGCCGGTCACCGTCGCGACGAAGTCCTCGCCGGGGAAGTGAAATTCGACCGACGCGGACAGCGCGGCCGCCCGGTCGCGGTCGATGAGGGCCTCGAGCGACATCATGGCCGAGGCGGCCGACATGAACAGGCTCGGGTCGTGCCGCGGCGAGCGGGCGGCCCAGCGGCCCAGGTCGCGCATCAGGGGCCGGGCCTCGCGGCCCCATTCGGTGAGATCGTAGACCTGCACGTTGGCCGGCGACGGCAGCCGGTAGCGCAGGACGATCCCCACCGCCTCCAGGCTCTCCAGCCGCTGCGTCAGCACGTTCGCGCTGATCCCCGGCAGGTTGGCCCGGATCTCGCCGAAGCGCCGGGGGCCGTAGACCAGCTCGCGCATGATCAGCAGCGACCAGCGCTCGCCGATGAACTCCAGGGCCAGCGCCGTGCCGCAGGCGTCGTCGTACCGGCGCTCGCGCGACCCTGACGCCATAGCGGTTATTTTTTCTGACTTCATCGTTGCTTTGTGTAACCGAGAGTGCGAGCCTGGGCAAAGCGGGGCCGTAAGGGGCGCCGCGAAGCGGCCGAAGCGCCGATTGTCACGGAGGAGCGCGCGATGCCACCCGTCGAGGGGACCCCAATCTGGTTCGAGCTGGACGCGGCCGACCCGGACGCCGCGCAGTCCTTCTACGAGGCGGTCGCCGACTGGCGCGTCGCGCCGTCGCCGATGCCCGAGCATGGCGGCTACCGGATCGCGGAGGCCGATGGGGCGCCCGTGGCGGGGATCCGGCGGTCGATGCCCGAGGCGCCCGGCCTGCCCGGCTGGACGGTCTACCTCGCGACGCGGGACGTCGACGCCCTGGCGTCGCGCGCGGTGGATCTCGGCGGCCGGATCCGGTTCGGACCTGTCGACATCCCCCATGTCGGCCGCTTCGCCCTGGTGAGCGACCCGCAGGGGGTGGTCTTCGCGCTGATGGCTCCGGCAAATCCCGCAGAAAGCCGGGCCTTCGGGCCGGTGCCCCTCGGAGCGGAGCGGACCCGCGGCCACGGCGTCTGGATCGAGCTCGCGACCCCCGAGCCGGAGGCGGCCCTCGCCTTCTACGGCGCGCTCTTCGGCTGGGAGAAGCTCGGGGCCATGCCGATGGGCGACGGGGGCGAGTACGCCTTCATCGGTCGGGGCGACCTGCGCCCTGGCGCGGTGATGTCGAGCGCGGCCACCGGCGCGCCGGCCCGATGGAACTGGTACATCCACGTCGCCGACATCGATGCCGCGCTCGCGACGGTCCGGGCCAGTGGCGGCACGGTCCTCCAGGGGCCCGACCCGATTCCCGGAGGCAGCTACTCGGCCAACATCGCCGATCCGGCGGGCCACCGGCTCGGGCTGGCCGGCCCGCGCCACTCGTCGTGAGGGGGCGGCGATGGCGCGCGACACGCTGACGACCTGCCTGTGGTTCGACCACGGCGAAGCCCGCAGGGCCGCGGAATTCTACGCCGCGACCTTCCCCGACAGCCATGTCGGCGCTCCCATGAACGCCCCGTCGGACTTCCCGGGCGGGTCCGCGGGCGCCGAACTCACGGTCGCGTTCACCGTTCTCGGTCGGCCGTTCGTCGGCCTGAACGGTGGCCCCGCCTTCAGGCCCAACCAGGCGGTCAGCTTCATGGTGCTGACCGAGGATCAGGCGGAGACCGACCGGTACTGGGACGCCATCGTGGGCCACGGCGGCGCGGAGAGCCAGTGCGGCTGGTGCACGGACCGCTGGGGCTTCTCCTGGCAGATCACGCCGCGCGCGCTCCTGCGCGCCAACAGCCATCCCGACAGGGAAGCGGCCCGGCGCGCGTTCGAGGCCATGATGACCATGCGCAAGATCGACATCGCTCGGATCGAGGCGGCCGTCCGCGGAGATTCCGCCCATGCGTAGGATCACCGGCTCGCTCTTCCAGTCTCTCGACGGTGTGATCCAGGCGCCGGGCGGTCCGGAGGAGGATCAGACCGGCTTCACGCAGGGCGGCTGGACCTTCCCGTACTTCGACGCATCCCTCGCCGCGCCGATGGGCAAGCTGCTCGGCGGCGACTATGAGCTGCTCCTCGGTCGACGAACCTACGAGATCTTCGCCGCGTACTGGCCGCACAACGCCGATCAGCCGATCGGGGCGACCTTCAACGCGATCCGCAAACATGTCGTGACTGCGTCCGACGGGTTGCTCGCCTGGAACAACAGCCGGCGGCTCGCCGGCGATCCTGTCGCGGCGATCACCCGCCTCAAGGAGAGCGACGGGCCCGACCTCCTCATCCAGGGCAGCAGCATGCTCTACCGGGCCCTGCTCCCGGCGGGTCTCGTCGACCGGATGGTCTTGATCACCTTCCCGGTCATGCTCGGTCGCGGCAAGCGCTGGTACGCGGACGACCCGTCGGCGGCCCGCACTTGGACGCTGGTCGAGCAGACCCACTCGCCGAAGGGCGTCCACGTCGCGGTGCTCGCGCGGGGCGGAGCGGTTCGGACTGGCAGTTTCGCCACCAAACCCCCGAGCGCGGACGAGCGCGCGCTCCGCCAGCGCCAGGCGGCGGGTCGCTGGTAGGCGGGCGCCCGCGACGGCCGCCCGGGGCGGCGGCAGCCTGGGGCCGGGCCGAGCTCGATTTCCCGGCCTCGGGCTAGGCCGGAAGCCGCCCGTCGGGCGTGTAGCGGTCGACGGCCTGGGGCAGCTCCCGGGACAGCCGGGAGAGCAGTTCCGCGCGGGACAACCCCGTGCGCTGCGTGAGCGCCGCGAGGACGTCGGGTCCGATCGCCTGCTCCAGGTGTTGCGGCGCGATGTCCTGGTTCGGTCCCCGGCCGACCCACGACTGGACGGTCGCCCCGTGGCCGGCCTGCTGGAAGCGCTCCAGCATCTCGCCCAGGCCGCTGTGCAGGAAGCCGCCGGGGGCCTCGCCGCGGCGGTCACCCAGCAGGCCGCCGAGAAGCCCGCCCGAGCCGCTGCCGGAGCCGCTGCCGCCGGGAGCCGGAGCCCGGCCCGTGGGTGCGGGGGCGGTCTGACCGCCGCCGCCGAGCAATTCCGCGAGTTTGTCGCGATTCTGGTATCCGGCCAGGGCGAGGAGGCCCAGGAGCGCCGTCATCGAGGGGTAGCCATCACTCATGCTTCGTCTCCGGCTTCCGGCGGCGGGCACGAGCCCGCCGCCCTACGACGCGGGCAAACGCGGACGGACCCCGTTGCGATGCAGGCGGCGCCGCCGATCCCGGCGAATGTGCGCGGGTTATCGGGCCCGCGTCGCGGCTTTCGGCGCGGTACACGATATCGCCCTTCGCCACTGCGGGGTGTCCGGAGGCCTCCTTCGCTCGGGTCAGGCTGGGCGCGTTGCCGCTCTGGACGATCCTGAGCGCGATCATGCTGGCCTCCACCTCGTGATGCCCGTCATGACAGCCGGGAGTCCGGCGGGTCCAGCGAGGAGCGGCCTGCTCGGTGCTCAGGCCGTCATCCGATGTCTCGACAGCGCCGAGGCTACCTCTCGCCGCCGACGAAGTCCTGGCCGGTCGCGCACAGCCGGTCGGCAGGCTGCCGATGCCGGTCCCACCCGGGCGCGGCGCCCGCCGTCGGTCATCGCCGCGACGCGGAGATCCGGTCGGCCGTGCGCAGGGCGATGGCCTGGATGGTGAGGGAGGGGTTCACCCCGCCGACGGTCGGGAACACGGACCCGTCGCAGATCCAGAGGTTCGGGATGTCCCAGGACCGACAATCGGCGTTGACGACCGAGGAGCGCGGGTCGTCTCCCATCCGGGCGGTGCCGTTGAGGTGGCAGGTGTCGTCGCCCTGGTCCCAGACCTCGCGCCCGCCCGCGGCGACCAGCGCCTCGCGCAGGAATTTCAGCGCGTGCCGGTTCATGGCCTTGTCGTTGTCGCACCACGAGTAGGTGATGCGGGCCACCGGCAGGCCGTACTGATCTGTCACGTCGGAGAGCGTCACGCGGTTGCGCGCCTGCGGCATGTACTCGGAGACCACTTTCAGACCGGCCACGTGGTTGTAGCGCTGCATCTCGGCGACGAGAGCCTCGCCCCACAGGCCGCGCGCTGAGGCCTGCGTATTGGCCCAGAGCTGCGGCAGCGGGCCCTGGCTCATGTAGGAATAGCCGCCGAAGAAGTCCTTGGCGAAGGGGCCGTGGCCCTTGTCGTCGTAGTTCCAGTGCTCGCTGATCGCCAGCGAGGGCGGGCCCTTGTAGCTGCGGATCTCCTCGTCGAAGATGCCCCAGACCGCCTGGTTGCCCTGGACCATCAGATTCCGGCCGACGAGGCCCGAGGAATTGGCGAGCCCGTCCGGGAATTCCTGGTTCGCCGAGTTGAGGAGCAGGCGCGGCGTCTCGATCGCGTAGCCCGCCACCACGACGTTCTTCGCCCGCTGGAACCGCCACCGGCCCTCGCGGTGGTAATGGACGCCGGTGGCGCGCCCGTTCCGCGTCTCGATCCGGCCGACCATGGCGAGGTCGCGGATCTCGGCGCCGGCCTTCAGGGCGCGCGGCAGGTAGCTCACGAGCACGCTCTGCTTGGCGTTGGTCGAGCAGCCCAGCGTGCAGAAGCCGCGGTAGACGCAGGGTGGCGCGTCGCCGTGGGGTGCCGAGACCGTCGCGAGCGGCGTCGGCGTCCAGCCGACGCCCATCGCCTCGGCGCCGCGGGCCAGAACCTTGGCGGCGGCGTTGATCTCGTGCGCGCGGCGGCGATAGCGGGGCCGGTGCGGTCCCCAGGGGTAGGAGACCGGGCCGGAAATCTTCAGGTCATCCTCGACCTGATCGTAGTAGTGCCACATCTCCCGCCAGTCGATCGGCCAGTCGGCGCCGTAGCCCATCAGGGTGCGCGCCTTGAACCATTCCGGCCGGAAGCGCAGGGCCACCATGGCGTAATGGACGGTCGAGCCGCCGACCGCCTTGCCGGAATTGTTCGAGCCCATCTGCAAGGGGTTGTCGCCGTCGACGATGCGTTCGTCCGTCCAGTAGAGCTTGGACTGATGGCTCTCGTCGGAGGCGAAATCCTCCAGCGGCCGGAAGTACGGGCCGGCATCGAGGGCCACCACCGAGAAGCCGCGCTCGGCGAGCCGGCAGGCCAGGGTCCCGCCGCCCGCGCCGGTGCCGACGATGGCGAAGTCGACCTCCTCCTCGTCCCGGTGCTGGCGCATCGGCACCCATTCACCGATCCGCATGACGTTGGGAGCGCGGCCGTCGCGGGCCCGGGGATGGTGTTCGGGGTCGTCGCCGGGAACGGCGTGCTTCGGGTTGTCGGCGGCGTTGCCGAGGCCGGGGATTCGCATGGGCGAGAGATCCTTACCGACCGACCAGGAGATTCTCTTCGTAGGCTTCGTCCGCGCGGCCGGGCTTGGCCTCGGCGGCCTCCCAGGGGTCGCGGCGGTCGAAGTCCATGCGCACGTAGCCGCGCGGGCTCGCCGGTCCGCCCCAGCCGATCTCGTTCCAGGCCGTGGGATGGGCGTAGTAGGCCTTCACCACGTCGGCGAGGATCCGCTTGTGGAAGAACAGCTTGGACGGCATGCCGGCCCAGGCCGCGTCGGTGAGCTCGCCGGCCTCGGCGAGCTTCAGCAGCGTGTCCTGCGCGCAGGCGCCGAGTTCGTGGAAGCGCGCGCCGAACCGCGCCCGCGCCTCGGCGTCGAGGGCCTTCAGCCCCCGGCGCCACGCCGCGCGCTGCTCCAGCAGTTCGGGGTTGCGGTAGCCGTCGCGGGTATCGGTGGCGAGCTTGTGGTCCACGAGGGCCGCCACCGGGACCGGATCCGCCCGGTCCGCCGGCTGCGGCACGATCCGATCGGCGACGGCCTTCATCGTCGGCCACTCGGATTCGTCGAAGAAGCGGCGCGTCTCGGGGCCGATCGCCAGCCGCTCGTCCAGAACCGCGCGGGTCTTGGCGTTCCAGGAGGGGCTGTCGCGCTTCGCCAGCACGTCGTAGCCCGGATAGAGGTCACGTCTCGGCAGCATGGGGCACCCGGCTCAGAAGCGGAAGGATCGGTGTTCGAGCAGTTCGAGGGCGGCGAGCCCTCCGAGCGCGACGCCGGAGAAGGACGGCGGGGCCGGCAGCGGCGGCCCGTCGATGAGGTTCTGGCGCCAGTTGCCCCAGCCACCCATCATCCGGGCGACGCCGTAGGCGTGGAAGGCGACGCCGCCGATTCCCATCGCGGAGACCGCCCACATTCCCCATTTGGCGGTGGCTTGGCTCGCCCCCGCCGGCTTGGCGGCGGCGCGGGCGAGCAGGGCTGCGGCGAGGGGCGGCAGGGAGACGGGGATGTACATGGCCGGGTTCTGGAAGGCGCCGCGGAAATGCAGCAGCCCGGCCTCCAGGGTCGTGCCGGCGAGCATGCCCGCCGTGGCCAGCGCCAGCGTCGGCCCGGCCGACAGGCCGCCGAGCCGGGGCGCATCGGGATCGGCGTCGCGCACATGCTCGGCCACGACGCCGAGGATGCCGGCAAGCGTCAGGGCCATCGGCGCGCCGATGGGGGCGGAGTAGAACAGGTTCTGGAAAGAGTAGCCACCCTCGCGCTTGCCGACGTTGTAGGCGTGGAAGCCGAAGCCGATCAGCCCGGTCAGCCCGGCCAGCACCTGCACCCCGTGCCGGACGCGCGAGCTGCCGGGATCGGTATCGCCGGCCCCGTGCAGGGACGCCGCCAGGGTGACGCTGGACACGACGATCGGCGTGTACATCGCCCGGTTGAAGAACTGGCCGCGGTAATGCTCCAGGCCGGAATCGAACAGCACCGAGGCGGCGAGCATCGTCGAGGCGTGGTTCAGGCGCTGCGCGGCGCTCGCCGTCACCGCGCTCCCGCGCGGCGGGTAGCTGCGCCCCCCGGAGGCGGCCGGATCCAGGCGCTTCGAGCGTCCTGAGGCGAACCACGTCAGCAGGCCAGCGCCGACAGCGGTCGCGGCGAGGACTACCACCGGATGCACCGCAGCCTCCACCCGCACGGGAGCGACGCGCCGCCTCAGGGCGTGGCGGGACGATCCCGGCGCGCCGCGGTGGTGCTCCGGCGTATGGCGGCCACGGTCAGACAGCGTAGGCATCGGCGTCCCGGGTCTTGAGGATGAGGCCGTGGCCCGGCCGGGCCAGGTCCGGGGCGATCGCCCCGTCCCGGGCCACGGGCGCGCCATCGAACAGCATCCGCTCGATGCGGACGTGGTCGTGGAACCATTCGAGGTGCCGGAAGCGCGGCGCCGCGACCGCCACGGGCAGGTGCAGCGCCGGGGCGCAGTGGCCGGAGAGGTCGAGATGCGCCGCCTCGCAGAGGGCCGCGATCTTCAGGAAGCCGCTGTAGCCGCCGCAGCGGGTCACGTCCGCCTGAGCGACGTCGACCGCGCCGGCCGCGAGCAGGCCGCGCAGGTCGTCCAGAGTGTAGGCGTATTCGCCCGCCGCGATCTCCATGCCGGCGGGCGCCGTGGCGCGAACGGAGGCCATCCCGGCGGGATCGTCGCTCGTCACCGGCTCCTCGAACCACGCCACGCCGAACGGCTCCGCCGCCCGTGCGACCGCGACGGCGCGCTTCGGGGTGAAAGCACCGTTCGCATCGATGAACAGGTGCGCGGCGCCGATCGCCGCCTTGGCGGTCGCCATGCGGGCCGGATCCCGCTCGGGCTGGCTGCCGATCTTCATCTTCACGGCGCGGCAGCCGTCCTGCTCGACCCAGCCGGCGAGCTGCTCGCGCAACTGCCGGTCGTCGTAGCTCGTGAAGCCGCCGCTGCCGTAGATCTCCGCACGCTCCCGCGCCCGCCCGAACAGGCTCGCGAGCGGCAGGCCGAGGAGGCGCGCCTTCAGGTCCCACAGGGCCGTGTCGAGGGCCGAGATCGCGCTGGCGGCGAGCCCGGAGCGGCCGAGGTTGCGCACCGCGCCCCACAGCACCGCGTTCGCCCGCGGGATGTCGAGGGCCGGGAGCCCGGAGAGGCGTGCCGCCAAGTTTTTCGTGATGAGCGGCGCGACGCTGGCGTCGGTATAGCTGTAGCCGAGGCCGGTCTCGCCCCCCGCCTCGACCTCGGCGACCACGAGGGTCGTCTTGTCCCAGGCAAAGGTGCCATCGGCCTCGGGCGCGTCGGTGGGAACGGTGAAGGCCCGGGCCCGCACCGCCCCGATCGTCGGGTCCTCACGCATCATCGGAGCCGGATCCCGGCTTACGTCCTGTCGCCGGGCAGGACGGAACTCAGCACCTGCCGGGCGGTGTCGGCCAGGAGGTGGCGCTCCTTCGGATCGCCCTTGCCGAGCATCGTCATGAAGTTCTTGACCTGCTCCAGGGTGAAGAACGGCGGCAGGGGCGGCACCTCGGGATCGGTCTTGACCTCCAGCACCACCGGCACCGGGCTCGCCAGCGCCTCGTCCCAGGCCGCGCCCATACGGGCGGGATCATCGACGTAGATGCCCTTCAGGCCGATCAGCTCGGCGAACTTGTGGTAGGGCACGTTCGGGATGGTCTGGCTCGCCTCGAACTTCGGGTTGCCCTCCATCACCCGCTGCTCCCAGGTGACCTGGTTCAGGTCCTCGTTGTTGAACACACAGCAGATCCAGGTCTTGTTGGACCAGCGGTGCATGTATTTCGCCACCGTGATCAGCTCGGCCATGTTGTTCATCTGCATGGCACCGTCGCCGACCAGCGCGATCACCGGCCGGTCGGGATGGGCGACCTTGGCGGCGATCGCGTAGGGCACCGCAGCGCCCATCGAGGCGAGGCCGCCCGAAAGCGAGCACATCTGGCCGCGGCGCATCTTCAGGTCGCGGGCGTACCAGTTGGCGCAGGAGCCGGAATCCGAGGTGACGATCGCCCGCTCGGGCATGCGCGGCGACAGCTCCCAGGTCACGCGCTGCGGGTTGACCGGGTTGGCCTTGGCCATGGCCCGGTCCTCGGCTTCCTTCCACCAGGCGGCGACGCCCTTCTCGATGCCGGTGCGCCAGGATCCGCCCTCCTTCTTCTGCTCGAGGAGCGGCAGCAGGGCGGTGAGGGTCTCGGCCGACTCGCCGCAGAGCGGCACCTCCATGGGGTAGCGCAGCGACAGCATCTCGGGGGCGATGTCGATCTGCACGCCGCGGGCCTGTCCCTCCTCGGGCAGGAATTCGGCCCAGGGAAAGCCGGAGCCGATCATCAGCAGGGTGTCGCACCCGGCCATCATGTCGGACGAGGGCTTGGAGCCGAGGAGCCCGATCGTGCCGGTGACGAAGGGCAGGTCGTCGGGCAGCGCCGCCTTGCCGAGCAGCGCCTTGGCGACGCCGGCCTGGAGCTTGTTGGCCACCGCGATCACCTCGTCGGTGGCGTGGAGCGCGCCGGCGCCGACCAGGATCGCGACCTTCTTGCCGGCGTTGAGCACGTCCGCGGCCCGGCGCAGGTCGGCGTCGAAGGGCACGACCTTCGGGGCGGTGTAGCCCACGCCCGAGAAGGTGTTGCCGTGCTTGCGTACCGGCGCCTCGTAGGGGACGTCCTGCAGGTCGTTGGGCAGGATGATCGCCGCGACCTTCCGCTCGGCCTTGGCGATGCGCATGGCGCGGTCGACGATGTGGCGGACCGAGGCCGGGCTCGCTGCCTGCTGCACGTAGGCGGCGACGTCCTTGTAGACGCTCGTGAGGTCGAGTTCCTGCTGGTAATGCGCCCCGTTGACGTTGCGGGCCTGCTGACCGGCGATGGCGAGCAGGGGCACGTGGTCCGAATAGGCGTCGTACATGCCGGTGAGCAGGTGCGTCGCGCCGGGGCCCGACGTGGCGAGGCACACGCCGACCTCGCCGGTGAACTTGGCGTAGGCGGTGGCCATGAAGGCCGCCATCTCCTCGTGGCGGACCTGGATGAACTCGAAGGGCAGGTCGTTGCGCTGGAGCGCGCCGAGCAGGCCGTTGATCCCGTCCCCAGGGTAGCCGAAGATCGTCCGCACACCCCATTCGGCGAGGCGCTTCCAGAAGAAGTCGGCGACTGCTTCGGCCATGGGCAGCTCCTTGAACCCGCGCGGCCGCGCAGCCCCCGGCGGGGACGCGCCTCGAACCCTGCGACGGAATTCCTGATCCGGCGCCTTGCGCGGCGCCCTGTGTCGTGGGGCTAACCGACGGTTGCCCGGGGCGTTCCTGGCGGAAGTCCGCGCATTCTGACGTTTCCGTGAGGTGCGCGCTGCGCCGTCACCCGTCCGCGAGGTCGATGGCGTAGAGATGCGTCGTCGCGGTGATGAACAGGCGCCGCTCGCCCGGCCCGAAACAGCAGTTCGAGCAGAGCTGCGGCGTCGGGATCAGCCCGAGCCGATGGCCCTCCGCCGAGAAGACCTGCACCCCAGCCTCCGAGCTCGTCCAAACCCAGCCGCGGTGATCGACGCGGAACCCGTCCGGCACGCCGGGCTCGATTTCGGCGAAGACGCGCCGCGCGTCGAGGCCGCCGTCGTCCCGCAGGGGATAGGCGTAGATCGTGTGCCCGTCGCCCCCCTCCGTCCGCGACGTGTCGCTGACGTAGAGCGTGCGCCCGTCCGGCGCGAAGGCCAGTCCGTTCGGCTGGCCGAGATCGGCCATGCGCCGCAGGCTGCCGTCGGCGGGGTCGAACCGATAGACGCTGTGATGGCCGAGGTCCGACTCACCGAGCACGCCCTGCTTGGGCTGCCGCAGGCCGTAGGCGGGATCGGTGAACCACAGGGCGCCGTCGGCGGCGCAGACCACGTCGTTCGGGGCGTTGAAGCGGCGGCCCACGTAGGTCTCGACCACCGGCCCATACTGCCCGTCCGGCGTGGTCCGGGACAGCCGGCGGTTGCCGTGCTCGCAATGGATCAGGTTGCCGTCCCGGTCGACGGTGTTGCCGTTGATGAACGGTGTGGCGTCGATCACCACGCGGACGCAGCCGTCCGGATGCCAGCCCAGCACCCGGCGGCCCTCGATGTCCGACCAGACGAGGATGTCCCGCGCCGGCCACCAGGTCGGGCCCTCGCTGAACGTCGCCTGATCGTAGAGGGCGACGAGGCGGGCCTGGTGCGGCACCGCAGCGGAGAAGCGCGGGTCAGAGGCCCGCGGCGGATCGACATGCGGCACAGGCTCGGGCGGACCGGGTCGGCGCAGCAGGTTCGATGCGGCTTCGGCGATCATGACACCTCGGCGAGTGGCCTGTCCGACGACCGGATTCCGGCGGCTTTCGAGAAACCAATCGTCGTCGGCCGATGTCGTTCGCTCGGCCCAGGTATGCGCCGACCCGATCACCGGACGCGACAGGACCGAGCCGTGCTCCCGCTCGTCCGGCCCGATCCCCTGCCCGCCGGGAAATGGGACAACGTTCTTCGACGGGACAAACATAGATCGAGGCCGGACCCGCCGACCTCCCCTAGACCTCGACCGGACCGACGGATCCGATGTCTCGCGGAGGCGGACGCGCGGAATGGTGCAGATCTTCCGGCCGGGCGCCGACACGGTCGCCCGTTTGGTCCTCGCGTCCCTCGCCGCGGCCCCGGTCTTCGGCGTGGGGCTCGCCTACGCCTACTGGCGCTCGCCCTATGCCACCCAGCAGGACGTGACCCGCGAGCAGCCGGTGCCGTTCAGCCACGAACACCATGTCGGCGGCCTCGGGATCGATTGCCGCTACTGCCACACCGCCGTGGAGAAGGCCGCCTTCCCGGGCATCCCGCCCACCGAGACCTGCATGAGTTGCCACTCGCAGATCTGGACCAACGCGCCGATGCTCGCGCCCGTCCGGACAAGCCTCGCCGAGGGGCGCCCCCTCGAATGGCGCAAGGTCCACACCCTGCCGCACTACGTCTACTTCAACCACGCCGTCCACGTGGCGAAGGGCGTCGGCTGCACCACCTGCCACGGCCCGATCCAGACCATGAAGCTGGTGCGTCAGGTGGCGCCGCTCACCATGGGCTGGTGCCTCGACTGCCACCGGGACCCCGCCCCGAACCTGCGCCCCCGCGAGGCGGTGTTCGACGTGACCTGGACCCCGCCGCCCGACCAGAGGGCGGCGGGCGCCCGGCTCGCCCAGGCCTATCACGTCAAATCGCCGGACCGGCTCAGCGAGTGCTCCATATGCCACCGCTGACCCCACCGACCCGTCGCACGGCCCTAGGCCTCCTCTCCGCCGGCATCGCGGCGGGACTCGGTGCCTGCGCGAAGCCCGCCGAGGAGCTGGTACCCTACGTGGTGCAGCCGGAGCGGCTGCTGCCGGGCGTGCCGGTGCGCTACGCCACTGCCCTATCCCTCGGCGGCTGGGCGCGTGGCGTCCACGCCATCGCGGTGGACGGGCGGCCGATCAAGATCGAGGGCAACCCGCTCCATCCCGCCAGCCTCGGCGCCACCGACGTCTTCGCGGAAGCCGCGATCCTCGACCTCTACGATCCCGACCGCTCCCGCACGGCCACCGAGCGGGCGACCGGCATCGCCGCGTGGGCCATGGCCGAGCGGGCCCTGGCCGCGCCCCTGGCGCAGGCGCGCCGGGAGCACGGCAGCGGCCTGCGCCTGCTCACCGGGCGCGTCACCTCGCCGACCCAGATCCGCCAGATCGCGGCCCTGCTGACGGCGCTGCCGGAGGCGCGCTGGCACGTCCACGAGCCCCTGGACGACGCGAACGCCCTGCGCGGCGCCGACCTCGCCTTCGGCCGCCGCTACCGGGCGCTGCCCGACCCGGGCCGGGCCGAGACGATCCTCTGCGTCGGCGCCGACCCGCTCGGGCCGGGGCCGGACCAGATCCGCTTCAGCCGCGCCTTCATGGAGCGCCGCCGGGATCCGGCGCAGTTCGGGCGGCTCTACGTGGCCGAGACCGCGCTGACCCAGAGCGGCGTCAAGGCCGATGCCCGCCACGCCCTGGCCCCGCGCGACGCCGCGGGCCTCCTCGCCGCCATCGCCAACGGTCTGGGCGCGGGGCTGCCCGTGCCCGACCTGCCGGCGGAGACGGCCCGGTTCGCCCACGCGGCGGCGGCGGACCTGACGCGGGCGGACGGCCGCGCCCTGGTCCTCGTAGGCGAGGCCCACGCGCCGGAGCTTCACGCGCTCGGCCACTGGATCAACGACCGGCTCAAGGCTCCGGTCGCCTATCGTCCGCCCGACGATCCCGCGCCCGCCGATCTCGCCGCGCTGGCGGCGGATCTCGACCGGGGCGCGGTCTCCTGCCTCGCGATCCTCGGCTGCAACCCGGTCCACACGGCGCCCGCCGACCTCGCCCTCGCGGAGCGGATCGGCCGGGCCGGCTTCTCGATCCATGCCGGGACGCACGGCGACGAGACGGCCGGCGTCACCCACTGGCACTTGCCCCTGGCGCACGAGCTCGAGAGCTGGTCGGACCTGCGCGCGCCGGACGGTACCGCGAGCCTCGTCCAGCCGCTGGTGCGGCCCCTCTACGGCGGACGTTCGGTCCACGAGATCCTGGCGCTCCTGGCCGGAGAGCCCGCCAGCGCCGGCCACGACATCGTGCGGGCGACGTGGCGCGACCGCGGCGGCGACGATTTCGAGGGCTGGTGGCGCAGGGCGCTGCATGACGGCGTGATCCCCGACAGCGCGACCGCCCCCGTCGATCCCGGCCCGGCGCGGATCCCGACGCTGCCGGGTCGCGCGCCCGTCACCGGCCTCGCCGTGGAATTGCGGCCGGATCCCTGCCTCTACGATGGCCGCTACGCCAACAATGCGTGGCTGCAGGAATGCCCGAAGCCGGTCTCGAAGCAGGTCTGGGGCAACGCGCTCGCCCTCTCGGCGACGGAGGCCGCCCGGCGCGGCCTCGCTTCCGGCGACGTCGTGCGCCTCGGGATGGACGGCCGGGCCATCGAGGCCGTGGTCGCGATCGAATCCGGCGTCGCCGACCGGGCCGGCGCCCTGACGCTCGGCTACGGCCGCCCCCGCGCCGGAGCGATCGGCAACGGCATCGGCGCGGACGGCTACCGCCTCGCCACGGCGGCGTCACCGCGCCTGCTGGCGGGCGTCAGCGTCGAGCAGCTCGACCGCCGGGACGAGGTGCTGCGCACCCAGAACTACACGCAGATCGAGGGCGAGACGCGGAAGCTCTTCCGTCAGATCGCCCTCGCCGACCTGCAGGACGCGAAGCCCGAGGGCATCGGCGGCGAACGGCCGACCCTCCTCGCCCCCTGGAGCGGCGACGCCGACGGCCATGCCTGGGCGATGGTGATCGACACCCAGGCCTGCATCGGCTGCAACGCCTGCGTCGTCGCCTGCCAGTCCGAGAACAACGTGCCGGTGGTCGGGCCGGAGGAGATCGCCCGGGGGCGGATGATGCACTGGCTCAGGGTCGACCTGTACGATTCCGGCACGCCGGATTCGGTGAATGCCGGCTTCCAGCCGGTGCCGTGCATGCATTGCGAGCACGCGCCCTGCGAGCCGGTCTGCCCGGTGGCCGCCTCGGTCCATGACGGCGAGGGGCTGAACCTCCAAGTCTACAACCGCTGCGTCGGAACGCGCTTCTGCGAGGCGAACTGCCCCTACAAGGTCAGGCGCTTCAACTTCTTCGGCTACGCGGACGGCCAGCCCTACGCGACCATGGGCGCCGAGAGCGTCAAGGCGCAGCACAACCCGAACGTGACGGTCCGCGCCCGCGGCGTGATGGAGAAATGCACCTACTGCATCCAGCGGATCGCCAACGCGCGGCAGGAGGCCGAGCGCGACGGGCGGCCGATGGGGGCCGTCGCCACCGCCTGCCAGTCCGCCTGCCCGACCCGGGCGATCCAGTTTGGCGACCTCGCCAGGCCCGGCGACCCGGTCCTGGCGCTGCGCCGGGATCCCCGGCACTACGCCCTGATGGAGGAGCTGAACACGCGCCCTCGCACCACGTACCTCGCGGATCTCCGCGCCCCGAATCCCGACCTCGGGGGGCGGACATGAGCGGCGGCGCGCAGGCCCATCGCTGGATCGCCCCGGCCCAGCTCAGCCACGGCGCGATCTCGGCGGCGATCGCCGACCCGATCCAGAAGCGCGGGCCCGGCAGGCTCTGGGTCTACGCCCTGCTGGCGACCCTGCCGTTCGTGCTGGTGACGCTCGGCGCCGTCGTCGCGGTGCTCACGGTCGGGATCGGCCTGTCGGGGGTGAACACCACCGTCGTCTGGGGCTTCTCGATCGCCAATTACGTCTGGTGGATCGGCATCGGCAATGCCGGCACGCTGATCTCGTCGATGCTGCTGCTCACGCGCCAGCGCTGGCGCGCCTCGATCAACCGCTTCGCCGAGGCGATGACCCTGTTCGCCGCCGGGATCGCCGGGATCTTCCCGATCATCCATCTCGGGCGGCCGCTCTACGCCTACTGGCTGGCCCCCTACCCGAACACCATGAATCTCTGGCCGCAATGGCGCTCGGCCCTGGTGTGGGATTTCTGGGCGATCCTCAGCTACATCCTGTTCTCGGCCCTGTTCTGGTTCACCGGCCTGCTGCCCGACCTCGCCACGATGCGCGACCGGGCGACGACCCGGCGCGGTCAGGTGATCTACGGCGCCCTGGCACTCGGCTGGCGCAACTCCGCCCGGCACTGGCAGGTCTACGAGACCTTTCACAAGACCATGGCGGCGCTCGCCGTGCCGCTGGTCTGCTCGGTGCACTCGATCGTCGGCCTCGACTTCGCCGCGAGCCTCATGCCCGGCTGGCAGGAGAGCATCTTCCCGCCCTACTTCGTCGTCGGCGCGATGTATTCCGGCTTCGCGATGGTCGTGATGATCGCGATCTTCATCCGCTGGGGCCTGAACCTCCAGGCGGTGATCACGCCGGCGCATTTCGACGTCATGGGCAAGGTCATGCTCTTCGCGAGTGTGGTGATGACCCTGTCGTACGCCACCGAATGGTTCACCGCCTGGTACGGCGGCGAGCATCCCGACCGGGACGTCGTGCGCTACTTCTTCGCGGGCGACTATCGCTGGCTGTACTACGCCCTGATCGCCTGCAACTGCGTCGTTCCGCAGGCCCTGTGGTTCCCGTTCGCCCGGCGCAACCTCTGGGTGCTCGCCGGGATCTCGGTGATCATCAATATCGGGATGTGGCTCGAGCGCATCCTGATCGTCTGGAACACGCTCTCGCACGGCCACGCGATGAGCCTGTGGCGGACCTACCATACTAGCCTCTACGACCTCGCGATCCTGTTCGCGCCGCTCGGCCTGTTCGTGCTCGGTTTCCTGGTGCTGGTGCGGGTCTTCCCCGTGGTCTCGATGCACGAGGTCCGGCAGCTCAGCCACGACGCGGGGGCCGCCGTATGAGCGCACCCACCCGCGCGCCGCTCCTTGCCGAGTTCGAGACCCCCGACGCCCTGGTGCGGGCGCTGCGCCTCGTGCGCGGCGACGGTCACCGGCCGCTGGACGCCTACACGCCATTCCCGCTGGAGGCGCTGTCCGGCGCGTTTCCACCCGCGCGCAACCCGGTGCGACTTGCGATGGCCGCGGCGGGCTTCGGCGCGGCCGCCGCGATGTACGGGCTGCAATGGTACAGCGCGGTCGTCGATTACCCGCTGAATTCCGGCGGCCGGCCGCTCCATTCCTGGCCGGTCTTCACCCTGGTGCCGTTCGAGTTCGGGGTGCTGGCGGCCGCGGTCGCGGGCTTCGCCGCGATGCTCTGGGCCTGCGGCCTGCCGCGGCTCAACCACCCGGTCCACGACATGCCGCAGTTCGAGCGGGCGAGCCAGGACCGCTTCCTGCTCCTCGTCGCGCCGAAGGCCGAGCCCGCTCCGCTCCGGCGGCGGCTGGAAGAGGCCGGCGCGCTTCTCGTGTCCGAGTTGCGGGCATGAGGCGCGCCCTCTTCCTCGCCGCCCTGCCGGCCCTGTGCCTCGCGGCCTGCGACGACCAGTCGATGCGGGTGCAGAACCGCTACGAGGTCTACGGCAAGGCGCCGCTCTTTCCCGGGGGCGCCGAGGCGCAGGCGCCGCCCGACGGCACGGTGGCCCAGGGCGACCTTGCCGGGGCGGAGGACCTCGCCACGCCGCCGCGTCTCGACGCGGCCCTGCTGGCCCGGGGCAAGGCGCGCTACGAGGCGATCTGCACCCCCTGCCACGGCTATACCGGCGCGGGCGACGGCATGGTCGTGCAACGGGGCTTTCCGCCGCCGCCCTCCTACCAGGAGGACCGCCTGCGCGCGGCCCCCGCCCGCTACTTCGTGGACGTGATCACCAGGGGCTACGGGGTGATGTACCCCTACGCCAACCGCGTGGAGCCCCGCGACCGCTGGGCGATCGCCGCCTATATCCGCGCGCTGCAGCTCTCCCAGGGGGCCCGCGTCGCGGAGGTGCCGGGCCTCGCGGAGCACTTGCCATGATCGACGCCCTCGCCCGAGGCTGGCTCGTCGCGTGGCTCGTCTGGAGCGCGGTGCCGGTGGGCAGCCTCGTCCTGATGCTGATCCACCGCGTGACCGGCGGGCGCTGGGGCGAGGCCCTGGCCCCTGCCCTGCGCCCGGCCGCCGCCCTGGTCCCGCTCGCCACCCTGGCCTTCCTCGGCGTGGCGCTGACCCTGCCCGCCCTCTACCCCTGGGCGGCCGACGCGCGCGCGGTGAAGCCGGACGTCGCCGCGCTCTATCTCGACCCGGCCCTGTTCGACCTGCGGGCGGGGCTCGCGCTCGGCGGCTGGTCGGTTCTCGCCCTCCTCTGCCTCGCCGGGCGCTGCGGGCCGCTGACGGCGGCTCTGGGCCTGTGCTTCTACGGGCTCACGATCAGCCTCGTGGCCGTGGACTGGATCCTCTCGGTCGAGCCGCATTTCACCTCCTCCGCCTTCGCGGCGGGGATCGCCCTGCACCAGATCCTGGCGGCCCTCGCCTGGGCCGCCGTCGCGAGCCCGCCGGGCCTCGACGAGGCCCGCGCCGCCGACCTCGCCGGGCTGATCCTCGCGACCCTGCTCGGCGTCCTCTACATCGGCCTGATGTCCTACATCGTCGCGTGGTACGGCGACCTGCCCGCCAAGGCGGATTGGTACCTGAAGCGCGGCACCGAGGCCTGGGTCGCGGTGCTCGGCACCGCCGTCGCGGTCGGCGGGATCCTTCCCTTCGCGGCCCTGCTCTTCGCGAAGCTGCGCAGGAGCGCCGCCGCCCTGCGGGTCGTCGGGCTCCTCGTGCTGGTCGGGATCGCCCTGCACCTCGCGTGGTACGTGCTGCCGGCCTACGGCGCGGATGCGGGGCCTGCCGCCCTCTCCGCCCTGCCGGGTCTCGCCCTGCTCGCCCTCCCCTCGCGGCCGGTCGGCCGCCGCCTCGCCCGGATCCGCCGCGCCGGGAGGCCGCGCCATGTCTGACCGGGCGCCCGACCAAGCGCGCGACCGACCGGCGCCTCCGGCCGAGGGCCAGCTGCATACGGGCGTCCACGACGACGTGGTCGGCCATGCCCGCCCCGGTACGGAGGCGCCGGTCCTGGCCCTGCGCCCGGTCCTGCTGACCGGCCTGTTCATCGTGGTGTTCGTGGGCGCGACGTTGGCGGGCCTGCGCGTCTACTACACGCGCACCGTGAGCCTGCCGCTGATGCGGCCGCCGCGCGATGTCCCCGAACCCCGCCTCCAGCGGGCCCCGGCGCGCGACCTCGACGCCTTCCTGAGGGAGCAGAAGGCGCGGCTCACGGGCTATGCCTGGGTCGACCGGGAGAAGGGCATCGCCCGCATGCCGATCGACGCGGCGATGGCCCGCCTCGCGGCGCAGGGCGATGCCGGCTTCGCCGCGCCCCTCCAGCCCGAGCAGGTGCCCCCGCTCGGCAGCCGGGGAGGTGCCCCCGCTCGGCAGCCGGGGCGGCGCCTCGAGCGCCCTGCCGTCCCCCGACGGGCAGCCCGGCAGCGCGCAGCGCGCCGCCTCCGGGGGGGATCGCTGATGGAATCGCTCCTGCCCGCCTGGTTGATGCCCGTCGCCGCCTCGGTGCAGGCCGCCAAGGTCGACCGGATCTTCATCGGCCTCACGATCATCTCCGCGCTGATCGTGCTCCTCGTGGTCGGCCTCGTGGTGACCTTCTCGATCCGCTACCGGCGCGGCTCGAAGGCCGACCGGGGGCCGCTGCCGGAGGTGGTCTCCCGCGAGTTCGAGATCGGCTGGACCGCCGCCACCCTGTTCGTGTTCGTCTTCATCTTCTGGTGGGCGGCGTCGGCCGAGATCACCGCCTTCTCGCCGCCCAAGGACGCCCTCGAGGTTCATATCGTCGGCAAGCAGTGGATGTGGAAGGCTCAGAGCTCCAACGGCGCCCGCGAGATCAACGAGCTGCACGTGCCGGTCAACGCGCCGGTGCGCCTCGTCCTGACCTCGCAGGACGTGATCCACGCCTTCTACATCCCGGCCTTGCGGCTGAAGCGGGACGCGGTGCCCGATCAGACGACCGAGACGTGGTTCCAGGCCACCAAGACCGGCACGTTCCAGCTGATGTGCACGGAGTATTGCGGCACCGACCACGCCCGGATGCTCGGCCGGGTGATCGTGATGGAACCGCAGGATTACGCGTCCTGGCTCGCGGCCCAGCCGGAGGGCGACGACCTCGCCCATCAGGGCGAGCGGCTGTTCTCGGCCCGGGGCTGCTCCGGCTGCCACGCGCCGGGCTCGTCGGTCCATGCCCCGAGCCTCGCCGGCATCTGGGGGCAGGCGGTGCAGCTCGACGGGGACAAGCGCGCCACGGTCGACGCGGCCTATATCCGCGACTCGATCCTCCAGCCCGCCCGGGACATCGTGGCGGGCTACGCGCCGATCATGCCGAGCTACGCCGGCCTGCTCTCGGACGGGGAGATCCAGGAACTCACCGCCTATATCCGCTCGCTGGGCGCGGGCCCGCGGGTGATCCGGACGCCCGGCGTGCCGCCCCTGTCCTCTCGGGTGCCCGGCAACGCGACGGAGCGCAGCCCCGCCATGGTGCCGGGCGCCCCCGTCTCCGACACCCCGGCCCCCGCCGGACCGGCGGTTCGGCCGTGACCCCGCCCCAGCGACCAGGAGAGCGCGCATGAGCAGCCGCGTCGCGCAGAGCCCCCTCAGCCTCGCCGACCCGGACGAGCTGGCCCTCGGCCTGCCCGAGAGCTACCTCGCGGCCGGGAGCACGCTCGGATCGTGGCTCACCACCACCGACCACAAGCGGATCGCGATCCTCTACGCGCTGTCGGTGACCCTGTTCTTCTTCATCGGGGGCGCGGCCGCCACGATGGTGCGGCTGGAGCTGTTCACGCCCCAGGCCGACCTCGTCGGCGCCGACACCTACAACAAGCTGTTCACGCTCCACGGCGTGATCATGGTGTGGTTCTTCCTGATCCCGTCGATCCCCACCACGTTCGGCAACTTCCTGCTGCCCCTCATGATCGGCGCGCGGGATCTCGCCTTCCCCAAGCTCAACCTCGTGAGCTGGTACCTCAACGTCATCGGCGGGCTGATCACCGCCACCGCCGTCCTGGCGGGAGGCATCGACACCGGCTGGACCTTCTACGTCCCCTATTCCACCACCTTCTCCAACACAGCCGTCACGGTCGGCGTGCTCGGCGTGTTCGTCTCCGGCTTCTCGACCATCGCCACGGGGGTGAACTTCATCGCGACCACGCACCTGCTGCGGGCGCCGGGGATGACGTGGTTCCGCCTGCCGCTCTTCGTCTGGGCCATGTACACGACGAGCCTGATCTTCGTGCTCGCCACGCCCGTGCTGGCCCTCACGATCCTCCTCGTGGTGGCGGAGCGCAGCCTCGGCCTGCCGATCTTCGACCCCGCCAAGGGCGGAGACCCGATCCTGTTCCAGCACCTGTTCTGGTTCTACTCGCACCCGGCCGTCTACATCATGCTCCTGCCCGGCATGGGGATCGTCTCGGAGGTGATCACCTGCTTCGCGCGGCGGAGGATCTTCGGCTACGAGTTCATGGTCTACGCGCTCGTGGCCATCGCGGTGATCGGCTTCTTCACCTGGGGCCATCACATGTTCACCTCGGGCATGTCGCCCTACGCGGCCCTGATCTTCTCGTTCCTGTCCTTCGTGGTCGCCGTGCCCTCGGCGATCAAGGTGTTCAACTGGACCGCCACGCTCTACCGCGGCCAGATCGGGTTCGAGTCGCCGATGCTCTACGTGCTGGGGTATATCGGCCTGTTCACGGTCGGCGGGCTGACCGGGCTGTTCCTTGCCTCGATCCCGATCGATGTGCACGTGCAGGACACGTACTTCGTCGTCGCGCATTTCCACTACATCATGGTCGGCGCGACCGTCTCGGCCTACTTCGCCGGGCTGCACTTCTGGTGGCCGAAATTCACCGGTCGGATGTACCCGGAGACCTGGGCGAAATTCGCCGCCGTGCTGATGTTTTTCGGCTTCAACCTGACCTTCTTCCCGCAATTCATCGCGGGCTATCTCGGCATGCCGCGGCGCTACCATGTCTACCCGCCGGAGTTCCAGGTCTGGAACGTGCTCTCCTCCTCGGGCGCGGCGGTGCTGGCGGCGGCCTACCTGATGCCGCTCGGCTATCTCACCTGGTCGCTGTTCTTCGGCGCGCGGGCGGTGAACGATCCGTGGAACGCTGCGGGACTCGAGTGGCGCACCACCTCGCCGCCCCCGCGGGACAACTTCGTCGGGCGCCCGGCCGTGCTCGGCAAGCCGTACAACTACCATCCGGAGGGCGCGGTCCCGCTGAGGGACCAGCCGCGCATCCCGTCGCAGGGCTCGCTGACATGAGCGACCCCGCGATCGCCCCGGACGCCCTTCTCCGAGAACCCTGGGAGGGGCTGAAGCTGCCCGAGGACGCGGCGCTGTCCGCCCAGCGCTTCGGCGCGACCTTCGGCATCTGGATCTTCATCGCCAGCGAGGTGCTGTTCTTCGGGGCCCTGTTCCTGTTCTACGCCGCCGTGCGGCTTGAGCACGCCGAGGCCTTCGCAAGGGCCGCCCGCGAGACGAACATCGTCTACGGCACCCTCAACACCGCGATCCTGCTCACCAGCGGCCTGACCGCCGCCGTCGCCTCGCGCGCCTCCGAGCACGCGCCCCTGCGCCGCCTGACCCTCTGGTGCCTCGCGGCGACCGCGTTCCTCGGCCTCGCCTTCCTGATCGTGAAGGGCCTGGAGTACCGCGAGGACATCGCCGAGCACCTCGTGCCGGGGGCCGCCTTCAAGCTCCCGGAGCCCGCCACGCAGCTGTTCTTCGGCTTCTACTGGCTGTCGACCGGCATCCACGGCCTCCACCTGATGATCGGCATCGGCCTCGTCGCGCGGCTGATCTGGATCGGCTGGCGGGACCCCGCGCGCCTGCCCGGGAACCCGCAGGTCGAGGTCGCGATGCTCTACTGGGGGTTCGTCGACATGGTCTGGCTGTTCCTCTACCCGGCCCTCTACCTCGTGGGGCGCGCGGGATGAGCGCCCCGGTCTCCGCGGGGGCGGTCTGGCGCCGGGTGCTGCCGGTCTGGCTCGGCCTGATGGCGCTGCTGGCGGTCGGCTGCGCGCTCGCCTACGCGCCGCTGGGCGACTGGAACGCCCCGCTGAGCTTCGCCCTCGCCGCCACGCAGGCTGGCCTCGTCGCCCTCCTGTTCATGCGCCTCGTTCGGGCCCCGGCCCTGATCCGCCTGACGGCGGCCTGCGGCCTGTTCTGGTCGGCGATCCTGTTCACGCTGACCCTTGCCGACGTGCTGAGCCGCCTCACGCGGACCTGACGACGTCTCAGCTCGCCCGCCTCACCGTGATCTTGCCGCTGGGCTCCAGGGTGATCCGGGCGGTCTCGCCGACGCTGTCGACTCCTGTCTGCCGCAGGGCCTCGTCGAGGTCCGCCGCGCTCACCGACTGGCGCAGCCGCGCGGCCTCGTCGAGCCGTCCGGCCTGGCCCAGGTCGATCGCCGCGCCCTCCACGAGCCGCGCCAGACCCGGGTACCGGGCCGCGCCCTGCGCCAGCAGCCAGTGGAGCAGCACGAGGACGGCGCTCGCCGCCATCGTGCCGAACAGCGGCGCGCTACCGGTCAGAGCCCGGCTGAGGGAGGAGCCGAGCATGATCGACACGACGATGTCGAGGGCCGACCACTTGCCGAAGGTCCGCCGGCCCGACAGGCGCATCAGCAGCAGCCCGTAGGTGAAGATGAGCACGGCCCGGGCACATTCCTGCCAGAGGGTCAGGTCGCGGCCGGTGCCGAAGAGGGTGCCGAAGAGGGTGTCGAGGAACGTCACGGTGACCTCGGGATGTCTGGACATCCTGACAGCGCCCGCGCCCCGCCGCCGGATCCCTCTGGCGGCCCGCGCGGCGCGCCGGTCCTGGATCTTCACCCGCAGCAGATCGCCGCGCGCGGCCGCCCTCCCCGTTCCCGCCGTCAGGGCCGGTCATCGCCAACCGAGCGCGGGTGCCACGTGCTTGAGGAGGCTCTCGATGAGGTGGGTGTTGTAGGCCACGCCCAGCTGGTTCGGGACCGTCAGCAGCAGGGTGTCGGCCTCCGCGATCGCCTCGTCGGCGCGGAGTTCGTCGATCAGCCGCTCGGGCTCCGCCGCGTAGGAGCGGCCGAACACCGCCCGCATGTTGTCGATGATGCCGACCTGATCGCTGCTGGCGCCGCGCCCGAAATAGGCCCGGTCGCGGTCGTTCACGAGCGCGAAGATCGATCGCGAGACCGAGACTCGCGGCGCGCGGGCGTGCCCCGCGTCCTGCCACGCCTGCCGGTAGCGGCGGATCTGCCTGGCCTGCTGGACGTGGAACGACTCCCCGGTCTCGTCCGCCTTCAGGGTCGAGCTCTGCAGGTTCATGCCCTGTCGCGCCGCCCAGACGGCGGTCGCGTCGGAGGCCGATCCCCACCAGATCCGGTCCCGGAGCCCCTCGGAATGCGGCTCCAGGCGCAGGAGCCCCGGCGGGTTGGCGAACATCGGCCGCGGGTTGGGTTGGGCGAACCCGGTCCCCTTCAGCAGGTCGAGGAAGACCTCGGCGTGGCGGCGCCCCATGTCGGCATCCGTCTCGCCCTCGGCCGGGGCGAAGCCGAAGTGGCGCCAGCCATCGATGACCTGCTCGGGTGAGCCTCGGCTGATGCCGAGTTGCAGGCGCCCCCCCGCGATGAGGTCCGCCGCGCCGGCATCCTCGACCATGTAGAACGGGTTCTCGTAGCGCATGTCGATGACGCCGGTGCCGATCTCGATGCGCTTCGTCCGGGCGCCCACCGCCGCCAGGAGCGGGAAGGGCGAGGCCAGCTGGCGCGCGAAATGATGGACCCGGAAATAGGCGCCGTCCGCCCCGAGCTCCTCCGCGGCGACCGCGAGGTCGATCGACTGCAGGAGCGTGTCGCCCGCGGTGCGCGTCTCCGACCCGCCGGCCGGCGACCAGTGCCCGAAGGACAGGAACCCGATCTTCTTCATCCACAGAACCCCTGCCCGCCCGCCTGCCGAAACCGCGATAGCCGTCGGGGTCCGGTCGGGCAACGATCCCGGGCCGCGAGGCTGATCCGCGCGGTGGCGGCGCGGCGAGCGATGCGGCAGACTCGATCGGCGCGACGGGCTCGGCGCTCCGGCTGCCGACCGGTCAGGGGGGCGGGCCGGTACGCCGGCACGAAAGTGGCAGAGCGGCGCCGCAGGGTCTGTTCCGGACCCGTAACCCAGGAGGCGTAGCGATGGACAGCGTGTCCGCCATCATGGCCGCCGTGCGCGCGCAGCGCGGCCGGATCGAGGCCCTGTTCACCGGGTTGGCCCAGTGCGGCCGGACGCAGCCCGGGTTCACCCGACCCTCCTACAGCCCGGAGGAGACCGAGGCGCACGCCGTGGTGGCGCGCTGCGCGTCGGATCTCGGCCTCGCGAATGGCCGGGATGCCGCCGCCAACACCGCGATGACGCTGCCCGGGCGCGACCGGACCCTGCCGCCGATCCTGATCGGCTCCCACCTCGACACCGTGGCCCAGGGCGGCAACTTCGACGGCGCCGCCGGCGTGGTGGCCGGGCTCGCCGCCGTCGCGGCCATCCGCGCGCTCGGTCTGGAGCCGGAGCGGGACATCACCGTCATGGGCATCCGCGCCGAGGAGAGCGTCTGGTTCCAGGTCTCCTATATCGGAAGCCGCGCGGCCCTCGGAGCCCTGCCGGACGGGGCGCTCGACGCCGCCCGGATCGACACGGGCCTCAGCCTCGCCGCCCACATCGCCTGGGAGGGCGGCGATCCGGACGCGCTGCGCCGCGGCCCGCCGGCCCTCGACGCCGCCGCGATCCACGCCTTCCTGGAAGTGCATATCGAGCAGGCGCCGAGCCTCGAAGAGGCCGGGATCCCGGTCGGCTTGTGCACCGGGATCCCGGGCAACGTCCGCTATCCCGACGTCCGCATCGCCGGCCGCTACGACCATGTCGGGACGCCGCGCCGCTTCCGGCGCGACGCGGCCATGGCCGGGGCCGAGATCGCCCTGGCCCTGGACCGGGTCTGGGCCGAGCGCGAGGCGGCCGGCTGCCCGATGGCCGTTACCTTCGGCCGGTTCCACACCGACGCCGCGGCGCACGGCCTGACGACGGTCGCGGGTGAATTCCGGTTCAGCCTCGACATGCGGGCCTACGCGGCCGGGGTGCTGGCGGAGCTGGAGGCGGCGTTCCTGGCGGCCGTGGCGGAGGTGTCGGAGCGCCGCGGCGTGACGGTGGCGCTGGGCCCCCGCGCCGAGGCGGGCGTCGGCGCCGTCTCGCCCCGGATTCGCGACGGGTTCGCGGCGGCCGCGGACGCGCTCGGCATCGCGACGCTGCCCCTGGGCANGGCGCCGTCTCGCCCCGGATTCGCGACGGGTTCGCGGCTGCAGCGGACGCGCTCTGCATCGCGACGCTGCCCCTGGGCAGCCCGGCCTCCCACGACGCCGCCGCCTTCGCCAAGGCCGGCGTGCCGATGGCGATGCTGTTCGTGCGCAACGCCAACGGCAGTCACAATCCCGACGAGGCCATGGCGATCGACGATCTGCTCGACGCCGTGGCGATCCTCACCGTCTGGCTGGTCGCCGAGACCTGCGGCGGCTGACGGGATCCGCGTCGGCCGGCGAAGCGCTCGTCCGGTCCGCCGCGGCACGGACGATTCCGAGGCTCGGCAGGACGTTCGCGGAGCGCCGGGAAGCGCCGCGCTGTACGCGGCGGGCCGTCCGATGCGGGCCCGGTCGCCTGGCCGGGCCAGCGATGACGCCCGCCAGGCCTGCCACGCGGCCGCCGCGCGCCGTCAGCGTCGAACGAGCGTGAACTTGAGGTCCTTGGCGATCGACCGCCAACGGATGTTGCCGTCGTGGACGGCCCGGTAGGTCCCGGAGGTCACCAGAGCCCAGAGGCGCTTGAGCGCGTCGAGGCGCGAGGCCGACCGGTAGACGGCTTCCCGCTCGTCGAGCTGGTGCAGCGCGCGCTGCAGGAACCCGACCGCGCGGGCCCGATCGAAGAGCGGGAAGGCCCCCGCGGTCGCGTCCGGCAGACGTGTGACGATCCGGATCATCGCGGCGGTCGCGTCCCGGTAGGGATCCGATCCGCCGGCCGCGGTCCTGGGCCTGGGATGTCGCGCGCGCGTCCCGTCGCCGAACAGGTTGTTGCCGTGTTGGCGATAGCGGACGAGCGGGACATCGATCTCCACGACTTGCCCGACGACTTGCGCGAGGAACGTCACCCACCGGTCGTGCGCGATCATCGCGCTCGGCACGATGAAATCGGTGAAGCGGTCCTCGATATCCCATAGGTCGAGGAGATCGCGGCGGAAGACGATCGAGAAGCCGAAGAACGTCAGCCAGGGATCGTAGCTCAGCGGCGGCTTCACGCCATCGCGCTGGATCCCCTGCGAGAATAACCGGAGCGCGCGGTTGCCCGCGTCGACGCTCACGGCCGTATGGGCAATCATGGACACGGCGCGATCATCGATGTGGCGCGAGCAAAGCTCGATCTTCCTCGGGTCCCAGATGTCGTCCTGATCGCAGAAGGCGACGAAGTGCCCGCGGGCGCGCAGAGCTCCCCGCAAGAAATTGTCGCGAAAGCCGAGTGCTGGCGAATTCCGGAATATTATAATCGGAATATTGCTTAAGGACACAAACTCCCGAACGATTTCAAGGGTATTATCGGTCGATTCGTCGTCGGAGACGATGATTTCGACCGGGCGCACGGTCTGCGCGACGAGGCTGTGCAGCTGCTCACGGATGAACGCGGAACCATTATGTGTTGCGATGACGACCGATATACCGTGCTCGTATCGCATGATGCCCTTCCAACCCGGAAAGAAAATCAGTATCATCGAGTAATGAGGAAAGTATTGCTACCGCCGTGGCTGCGCCTTCGAGCCTGCGCGACGGCAGAGAATGCGCTTCCGGGCTCGACCGCGCCATCCCCCACTGACAAGGTCGGACACTACGCGGCTCTGGACGGCATACGCGGCCTGTCCGCTCTCTACGTGCTCCTCTTTCACACCGGACACTGGCTGGATGTGCCGTGGCTCGCCGTCAATGGAGGACTTTCCGTCGATACGTTCTTCACGTTGAGCGGCTTCGTCCTGGCCCGCGCTTACAAGGATCGAAAGGACCGGCTGTCCAACGTGGACTTTCTGCTGCAGCGTCTCGTCCGGTTGATGCCCGTCATCGCGCTCTCGCTCTTCATCAGCGCGCCGTATGTGGCGCTGCGAAATTCCATGACGTCCGGCGCCACCTACGCCAGCCAGATCGCCGCCGCCGTCCTTCTCGGTCTCCTCAACATCCCCTACTTCCATGCGCCGCCGCAGATCGGCGGTCCTCAGGTCTTTCCACTGAACGGCCCACAGTTCTCGTTGTTCTTCGAGATCGTGGCCAACGCGTTCTGGTGGTCGATTCGGCACCTCAACCCGCTTTACTCGTCGGCAACTCTCTACATCGTGTCCGCTTGCCTCGTCCTGACCGTGGGAATCGGAGGCGATCAGACGGATAATTTCATGCGCGGGTTCGACCACGTCGGGTCGTCCTTCTTCGTCGGTGTCTTCTGCTATCAGATCAAAGACCTGCTCGCCCGGCGGGTCAACCTGACGCCGGTCTTCTACGTTCTGCTCGTCGTGATGGTGATCATCTTCACTATGCCGTACGAACTCGATCACGCGCAGCGGATGCTCTGGAAGCTGCTGCTGGCCCCCCTGCTCGTCGTCGGCGGATCTTCCATCACCCTGTCGGCCCCGATGAAGGACCTCTCGATCCTCGTCGGAGACCTATCGTATCCGATCTACGCCCTGCATTTTCCGATCTTCTCCTGGATCAACGGCCTGTACCAGAAGCTGAGCGGCGGGAAATCGGCCGGGATCGAGGCCGCAACGCTCTTCGCGGCGACGTTGATCTTGAGCTACCTCGCGCTGCGCTTCTACGACCGGCCGGTACGCGCCTATCTCACCCGCCTGCTCAAGGCGTCCCGGAAGCCGATCATTCTCCGGATCGATCGCCGGCGTCGAGAACGGCCTGACGGCCTCTGAAGAGGATGATCGTGGCTGCGGCGCAGGGCGAGGCGTGGCTGGAGCGCCGGTCACCTCCGGCGTCATCCAACGCCCCCGTTCAGCGCCATGTCCGCCTACCGGTCTTGCGTCGCGGGGCGGGGCGCAGATCTCGGATCGTATGCGGCGGGACGACTCGCGCGCAGCGCGGGAAGACGGCGGACCCGGTTTCCGGGCCGGCAAGCGCTGTCTCCGAAGACGGTCCCGCCCTTCGGATCGCCCCTGCTGGCCGCGACGTTTCGCGGCGCCTCATCGCAGCGTCAGGCTGCGCGGCAGGTCGGACAGGGGCTCGACCCCGTTCGCCGTGACGATGACGGTCTCGGAGGCGCCGACCGTCCAGGCGCCGTAGCGGCGCAGGGTTGCCGGCAGGTGGAAGACCATGCCGGGCTCGATCGGCCGGTTCTCCCCAGTGAAGAGCGAGAGCAGAGCGCCCTCCCCCCAGTCCGGGGCGAAGGCGACGCCCATCGAGTAGCCGATCCGCTTGCGGAAGGCCGGGCCGTAGCCCGCCGCGTCGATGACGGCCTGCGCCGCCGCGTGCGGGGCGGCGCAGGGATGGCCGGGCCGGATCGCGGCGAGCGCCGCGTCGAGGGCGCGCAGGGCGCAGTCCATCATCCGCTGCGCCTCAACCGGCGGCGGGCCGATCCAGACGCTGCGCATCAGCGCCGCGTGGTAGCGGGCGTGGCTGCCGGCGAGTTCCAGGAAGACCGCGTCGCCCGTCTCCAGCCGGCGCCACCGCCAGGTCATGTGCGGCAGACCGCTGCGCGGGCCCGACGCGACCAGGGGCTCCATCGCCACGGCCTCGGAGCCGNGAAGGCCGCCGGCGAAGGCGAGGTCGTCCGCCGGCAGGTCTGCGCCGGCCTGGACGAGGCCCTCGGCCCCGCGGACCTGCGCGGCGCCGTCACCGCACAGGTCCGCCGCGAAGGCCGCCCGGTCGAGGGGCGCGGCGGAGGCCGGGAGTGCCCCGAGGGCGAGGCACCAGAGCGCCAGGAGGGCGCGGAGCGGGGACCGCCTCGGCTCAGCCATAGGGGCTGAACGGGACCGGCTTCGGGGCGTCCGGGGATTGCCAGAGCACGTCGAAGCCGCGCTTCTCGTTGACGGAGCCGATGAACACGCCGCGGGAGACGTAGTTGTTCTCCCCCGTCATGGTCAGCGTGTAGCCCGAGGGATCATCGAAGCTGAGCCCCGCGAAGGCCTTGCGCACCTCCGGCACCGCGAAGGACCCGGCCTTGGCGGCGGCGAGCGCCCAGAGGTTGACGCTGTCGTAGGCCGACACCATCGGGTCGATCACCGTGTCGGCGCTGAACGGGACGTTCTTGGCCTTCACGTAGGCGGCCCAGTCGGCGAGGAATTTCTGGTTGCGCGCGCCCTTGGCGGCCTGGAGATAGGCCCAGCAGTTCAGGTGGCCGACGAGCTTGGCCGTATCGAGCCCTTCGAGATCCGCCTCGACCATGTCGAGGCCGAGGATCGGCACGTCGGTGGCGCTGATGCCCTGGTTGGCGAATTCGCGCAGGAAGTCGGGGATCGAGGAGCCGACCACGGTGAGCACCACGATCGGCTGGCCGCCGGGCTGGCTGGCGAAGCTGCGCACCTGGTTCACCAGCGTCTGGAAGTTCGAGAAGCCGAAGGGCACGTATTCCTCGCGCCACGCGCTCTCTGAGATGCCCTTGCTGGTCCAGTAGCCCTTGAGCTGCTTGTTGATCGTGCGCGGCCAGACGTAGTCCGAGCCGATCATGAAGAACCGCTTCGCCCCGACTCCGTCCGGGCCCATCAGGTAGTCGACCGCCGGCAGCACGGAGCTCGCGGGCGGCGAGTTCACGTAGACGACGTTCTTGGAATTCTCGTCGCCCTCGAAGTGGAGCGGGTAGAACAGCAGCCCGTCATTCTGCTCGACCACCGGCAGGACCGACTTGCGCGACACGGAGGTCCAGCAGCCGAACAGGGCCGCAACCTTCTCCTGCTGGAGCATCTGCCGGCCGATCTGCGCGTAGAGCGGCCAGTCCGAGGCGGGATCGGAGGTCAGCACCTCGATCTGGCGGCCGTTGACGCCGCCGCGGCCGTTGATGGCGTCGGCGGCCATGCGGACCACGTGGTTCAGCCGGCCCTCGAGATTGGCCATGGTGCCCGACGACGAGAACAGGCAGCCGAGCTTGACGGTGTCGGCCGCGGAGGCCGGGCGGATGAGGGCCGGGGCCGCGAGCAGCGCCGCCGTGCCCGAGATGCCTGTGCCCAAGACGCCGCGTCGCGTGAGATGCGTCATCGACCCCGAAGCTCCCCTGGATGGACCGCCCGATTGTCGGCCGGGGGCCGGGAGACGGGAAGGTCAAAGAGGCTGCAGGTCGGCGCGGGCCTTGCGCATATTGGCAGCACTTGTGCGCGCCGCGGGCGGCCCCGTGCCGAGAACGTCAAAATTCTCGTATTGAGGCCCAAACCTGTGCCGCCCGGAGCGTGATGACGGGAGGCCTGCCTCCTGCGGCGGCCTCCTTCGGATGCCGTGTCGGACCGCGCGGGCGGCCGCGCCGGCCGGGGCGCCTCCAGCCGATGCCGCGCCGGCACGGAAGTGGCAGGGTGGCGCCGTCGCGGTCCGCCCCGGACCCGCGCACCGGGAGCGGCGGGATGGACACGGTAGCGGCGGTCGGGACGGCGGTTCGCGCGCAGCGCGGCCGGGTGGAGGCGCTGTTCGACGACCTCGCCCGGTGCGGCCGGACCGATCCCGGTTTCACCCGGGCCTCCTACAGCCCGGAGGAGAGTGCGGCGCACGCGGTGGTGGCGCGCTGCGCCGTCGATCTCGGCCTCGCGATCCGGAGGGATGCGGCGGCCAACACCACCATGACGCTGCCGGGGCGGGACCGGAGCCTGCCGCCGATCCTGATCGGCTCCCACCTCGATACGGTCGCCCACGGCGGCAATTTCGACGGGGCGGCCGGGGTGGTGGCCGGCCTCGCCGCCGTGGCGGCGCTCCGCGCGATGGGGTTGACCCCGGCGCGCGACATCACCGTCATGGGCATCCGCGCCGAGGAGAGCGTCTGGTTCCAGGTCTCCTACATCGGCAGCCGGGCGGCCCTCGGAACCCTGCCGGAGGGGGCGCTGGACGCTGCCCGGATCGACAGCGGCCTCAGCCTCGCCGCCCACATCGCCCGGGAGGGCGGCGACCCGGAAGCGCTGCGAAGCGGCCCGCCCGCCCTCGCGGCCGCCGCGATCCACGCCTTCCTAGAGGTGCATATCGAGCAGGCGCCGAGCCTCGAAGAGGCCGGGATCCCGGTCGGCTTGTGCACCGGGATCCCGGGCAACGTCCGCTATCCCGACGTCCGCATCGCCGGCCGCTACGACCATGTCGGGACGCCGCGCCGCTTCCGGCGCGACGCGGCCATGGCCGGGGCCGAGATCGCCCTGGCCCTGGACCGGGTCTGGGCCGAGCGCGAGGCGGCCGGCTGCCCGATGGCCGTTACCTTCGGCCGGTTCCACACCGACGCCGCGGCGCACGGCCTGACGACGGTCGCGGGTGAATTCCGGTTNGTGCATATCGAGCAGGCGCCGAGCCTCGAAGAGGCCGGGATCCCGGTCGGCTTGTGCACCGGGATCCCGGGCAACGTCCGCTATCCCGACGTCCGCATCGCCGGCCGCTACGACCATGTCGGGACGCCGCGCCGCTTCCGGCGCGACGCGGCCATGGCCGGGGCCGAGATCGCCCTGGCCCTGGACCGGGTCTGGGCCGAGCGCGAGGCGGCCGGCTGCCCGATGGCCGTTACCTTCGGCCGGTTCCACACCGACGCCGCGGCGCACGGCCTGACGACGGTCGCGGGTGAATTCCGGTTCAGCCTCGACATGCGGGCCTACGCGGCCGAGGTGCTGGCGGCGTTGGAGGCCGCGTTCCTGGCGGCCGTGAGGGACGTGTCGGAGCGCCGGGGCGTCGCGGTGGCGCTCGGGCCCCGCGCCGAGGCCGGTGTCGGCGCGGTCTCGCCCCGGATCCGCGACGGCCTCGCGGCGGCGGCTGAGGCGCTCGGCATCGCCACCCGGCCCCTCGGCAGCCCCGCCTCCCACGACGCCGCCGCCTTCGCCAAGGCCGGCGTGCCGATGGCCATGCTGTTCGTGCGCAACGCCAATGGCAGCCACAACCCCGATGAGGCCATGGCGACCGATGACCTCCTCGACGCCGTCGCGATCCTCACCGCCTGGCTGGTGGCGGAGACCTGCGCCGGCTGAGGGCGGGCGCCCGTCAGGCGGAAAAGCGCGCGCAGCGGCCGACCGGCGCGCCCAGGACGGTGTCGTCGCGCATCACGAGGTGGCCGCGCACGAGCGTGGCGACGGGCCAGCCGGTGACCTCGGTGCCGGCGAAGGGCGTCCAGCCGCAGGGCGAGACGATCCAGGCTTCCTCGATCCTGCGGCGCGCCTTCAGGTCTACGAGGGTGAAGTCGGCGTCGTATCCGACGGCGATCCGGCCCTTGCCGCGGAGCCCGTAGACGCGGGCTGGCCCGGCCGCCATCAGGTCGACGAGGCGGGCGAGCGGCAGGCGCCCGGCCGCGACGTGGTCGAGCATGATCGGCACCAGGGTCTGGACCCCAGTGAGGCCGGCCGGGCAGTCCGGCCAGGGCCGTTCCTTGGCGGCCCGCGCATGGGGCGCGTGATCGCTGCCGATCGTGTCGACGGTCCCGTCGCGCACGGCCGCCCAGGCGGCTGCCCGGTGGCGCTCGTCGCGGATCGGCGGGTTCATGACGCCGAAGCCGCCCAGCGTGTCGTAGCAGTCCGGGGCCACCTGCGTGAGGTGATTGACCAGCACCTCCACGGTGGCGACGTCGCGGAAATCGCGCAGGTAGGCGAGTTCCTCGGCGGTGGAGACGTGCAGGATATGGGTCGCCCGGCCGGTCTTCCGGGCCAGCGCCATGAGGCGCCGCGTGCCCAGGAAGGCGCATTCCGGATCGCGCCATTCCATGTGGGTCCGGTACGGCTGGCCCCGGCTGAACAGCGGCTTGCGGGCCTGGAGCCGGTCCTCGTCCTCGCTGTGGAAGGCCATGCGCCGGTGGCCGGCGCGCATGGCGAGCTCGAGATTCGTGTCGTCCTCGATCATCAGCGCCGCCGTGGAGCTGCCGGCGAAGACCTTGACGGCGCAGACGCCCGGCGCGCGCTCCAGCGTGGCGAGCGCGTCGATGTTGGCCTTCGTGCCAGCTACGTAGAGGCCGATATCGCACCAGCTCCGGCCCGCAACGTAGTCGCGCTTCCATGCGAGGCGCTCGGTATCGGCGATCGGCGGGACGGTGTTGGGCATGTCGAACAGGGTGGCGATCCCTCCGACCACCGCGGCCCGCGTGCCGGTCTCGATCGTCTCCACCGCCGGGTCGCCGGGGTCGCGCAGGTGGACGTGGCTGTCGATCAGGCCGGGCAGGACATGCAGGCCCGCGGCGTCGATCACCGCGTCCGCGGTCGCGCCGGCCGGCGTCGCGAGGGCCGCGATGCGCCCGTCGCGGATGCCGAGATCGATCGCCTCGGTGCCCCAGGGCGTCACGCAGGCGCCGCCGCGGATCAGCAGGTCGTAGTGCATCGCCGGTGTCTCCCTACAGGTCCGCCCGGAGCAGGACCGCCCCGAGGGCCGCCGCCACCGCCTGCTGGCAGGGCTCGACGACCGGACACCCGGCCGCCCGCTCGACAGCGGCCCGGTGCGGCGCCATGCCGGCGCAGCCGAGCACGATGACGTCGGCGCCGTCGCGCGCGACCAGGGTCCGGGCCGCCGCGATCAGCCGGTCGCGAATGGCCTCCCCTGCAGTCTCGTCGGCCCGGGCCTCCACCGGCCGGCTGCCGGCATAGCGTTCGCCGAGGCCCATCTGGCGGACCATCCGGCGCTGGCGCCGCACGCTGCCCTCCGACAGGGCGACGATGCCGAAGCGCTCGCCGAGGGTGAGCGACCGGAGGAGGCCACACTCGGCGATCCCCATCACGGGCCTGCCGCCGGCGACCTCGCGGGCCGCATGCAGGCCGGGGTCGCTGAAGCAGGCGATGACGAAGGCGTCTGCCGCATCGGCCGCGATGCGCCGGGCGAGCGGTATCACCACCGAATCGGCGTCCTGCTGCGACGCGATGCTTGCCGGCCCCTCGGGCAGGTCCGTCACCGCGATGACGGGGCCGCCGGCCAGGCGCAGCGGATCCAGTGCCGCGTCGATGGCGGCGGTCACGCTCGGAGAGGAGTTTGGGTTGATGACCAGGATGCGCGCCGACCTGACGGCGCCGGGATCTTGCATGCCGCCTCCTGCGGAGCCAACGCGATAGCCTGCCGCTCACGGCAGAGGCCTGCGCGAAGCGAAACCCGGGCCGCGCAACCGGCGGTGCAACTCAGGAGGCACCGATCTTGCCCACCAACTCGGCCCAAGGAAGAGGTGATCGATGCACGGCGAAGCTGCGAACGGGACGACGAGCGTCACGCGGGTGACAGGGGCCCGGTGGGTCGTCGCCTGGGACCCCGAGAAGGGCGGACACGTCTACCAGACCGGCGCGGACGTGGTTTTCGCTGACGGCGTTCTCACCCATGTCGGTCCGTGCTACGCAGGGCCGCCGCCCGCCCGAACCATCGACGCCGCCGGCTGCTTGATTATGCCGGGGCTCGTCGACATCCACACCCATCTGTTCTCGGAACCGATGAACAAGGGCATGTGGGACGAGGTCGGCAGCCAACGTCTCTACAACACCTCGCTCTACGAGTATCTCCCGATCCTGCGACCCGACGCCGAAGGGACGCGGGCCGCCTACGGGGTGGCGCTCGCCGAGCTGGCGCTCTCGGGCGTCACCACCGTCTGCGATCTCGCGTTGCCCAGCGAAGGCTGGCTCGACCTCCTGGGCGCCTCGGGCCTGCGAGTCTGCATCGCCCCGATGTTCCGTTCCGGGCGTTGGCTGACCCGGAATGGCCACAGCGTCGAGTACGAGTGGGACGCGGAGGCGGGCCAGCGCGGCCTGGAGCAGGCGCTCGCCGAGATCGAGGCGGCGCAGCGCCATCCGAGCGGTCGGCTGTTCGGCATGCTGTGCCCCGCGCAGGTCGACACCTGCACGACGGAGCTGCTGCGGGACTCCCACGCCGAGGCGGTCGCGCGCGACCTGCGCTTCCACACTCATGCGGCGCAGTCCCTGTCGGAATTCCACGAGATCACCCGCCGCACCGGGATGACGCCGATCGAGTGGCTCGACGATCTCGGTGTGCTCACCGAGCGCACGATCGTGGGCCACGGGATCTTCCTCGACGACCATCCCTGGACCCACTGGCACAGCCCGGGCTCGGACATGCGGCGCCTCGCCGAGCGCGGCGCCACGGTCGCCCATTGCCCGACGGTGTTCGCCCGCCGCGGCATCGCGCTCCACCATTTCGGCCGCTACGTCCAGGCCGGGGTCAACATGGGCATCGGCACCGACGTCTACCCGCACAACATGCTCGACGAGATGCGCCTCGTCTCATATCTCGCCCGGGTCGTCGCCGAGAACCCGCGCGACACCCGCGCGGCGGACGTGTTCCACGCGGCCACGGTGGGGGGCGCCAAGGCGCTCGGGCGCACCGACATCGGCCGGCTCGCGCCGGGCTGCAAGGCTGACTTCGTCCTCGTCGACTGCGCGCATCCGGCCATGCGGCCGTGCCGCGATCCCGTGCAGTCGCTGATCTACTCGGCCGGCGACCGCGCGGTCCGGCAGGTCTTCGTCGGTGGCAACGAGATCGTGCGCGACGGCCGCGCCCTGACGGTCGACTACGCGGCGGCCGCCGCGGCCCTGGAGGAGGCGCAGGGCCGCGCGCTGGCCCAGATCCGGCAGCTCGACTGGGCCGGCCGCGGCCCCGACGCCATCGCGCCGCCGACCTTCCCAGGGCTGTGAGGCCCCGGCGCCGTGATCCTCAGGCGGGCCGGACGTTCCAGAAGGTCGGGAACCCGTCGAGGATGCCGGTGAGGCCGGTGCGGTAGGCGGTCGGCTGCAGGTACTGCCCGAGGGGATAGTACGGGACGTCCTGCATCGCCTGAAGCTGGATGTCCTGGCAGAGCGCGGCGCGGGCCACCTCATCCGGGGCGGTGAACCACGCGTCGCGTAAGGACTCGATCCGCGGGGTCGTGGCCCAGCCGGCATAGCCGGTCTCGCCGGTGCCGCGCAGGGCGATGTAGCCCGCGGGGTTCAGCCAATCCATGCCGGACCAGTTGGTGACGAAGGCGCTCCAGCCGCCCTCCGAGACCGGGCTCTTGCGGTTGCGCCGCTGCAGCATCGCGTTGAACTCGACCGCGTAGACCTCGACATTCATGCCGACGCGCTGGAGCAGGTCGGCGGCGACCTGGCCGAGCGCCAGGAGGGGGGCCGAGTTCGACGGCACCATCAGCAGCACGGTCTCGCCGGCGTAGCCAGCCGCCTTCAGGTCGGCACGCACCTTCGTCGGATCCCGTGGCGTCGTGAGCGGCCCGAGTCCGTCCGTCGAGGCCATCGGCGTGCCCGGACAGAAGAAGCCGAGGGGCACATGGAACAGGCTCGGATCGTCGGCGCCCACCACGCCCTGCATGCAGGACGTCTGGTCGATCGCGCCCCAGAGCGCCCGCCGGATCGCCGGGTTGTTGAAGGGCGGCTGGAGGTGATTGACCCTCAGCATCGTCACGAAACCCGTCGGGTCGAGGGTGCGGGTGGTCACGCCCTTGGCGGCCTTCAGCAGGCCGAGCTGGTCGTGCGAGGCGTATTCCTGCCAGTCCGCCTCGCCGGCGACCAGCGCGGAGGTCGCCGTCGAGGTGTCGCCGATGACGCGCCACTCGACCCGGTCGTAGTGGACAACCTTCGGACCCGAGGTCCAGGTGGGCGTGCTGTCCCTGCGGGGCACGTAGCCCTCGAAGCGGGTGTAGACCGTGCGGTCGCCCGGCACGCGCTCGTCAGCCTTAAAGCGGAACGGCCCCGAACCGATGAGTTCCGGCACCTGCTGGAACGGGTCCGTGACGGCGAGGCGCTCCGGCATCATCGCGCAGACCGGCACCGAGGCCTTGCCCAACGCGACCGGCAGAAGCGGGAACGGCTGCTTGAGGCGGAACCGGATCGTGCGGTCGTCGGGCGCCGACAGCTCGTCGGTGGCCTCCATGAGGGAGCCGCCGAATGGGTCGCGCTTGGCCCAGCGCCGCAGGGAAGCCACGCAGTCGCGGGCCAGTACGGGGGTGCAGTCGTGGAAGCGCAGGCCCTCGCGCAGGGTCAGGTCCCAGCGGCGCCCGTCCGCCTCAATCCGGTGACCCTCGACCATCTGCGGCGTGGCGCGGAAGGCGCCGTCCATGCCGTAGAGCGTGTCGAAGACCATGTAGCCGTGGTTGCGGGTGATGTACGCGAAGGTCGTCACCGGATCGAGCGTGACGAGATCTTGCTGCGGGATGAAGCGCAGAGTCTTGGCGGCCTCCGCGCGGACCAGGGATGGCGCTGCAACCGCGCTGGCCACGAAAGCCCCGGCTCCCTGCAACAGTGTACGCCGCTTCATTAGACAACTCCCGCTCCGCTCGTGCGGCTACCGTACATGTGCTCGCAGCAACCCGGTCTGATCACCAAACCCGGCAATCCGCAGGCTTGCAGGAACGAGGCCGCGGCCCAGCCCGAGAGAGATCGCCCTCGCATTCCGGTTGGTCCGTATGCATCGGAGGCTAGGGATCCAGTGCGGACTGACCGAACTAGCGAGACACAAAAGGTCCGGTCATGGGATGCCGCTGCAACTAGCCGTGTGACCGAAATGGGCGCGAAGCCGAACGTCCGGTTTTGCGGGCGTAGGCGATCCGGCGTGGCGCAGTCTGGCCGTAAGCTGCCGGTCCGCTTCGGAGAACGTCCGCGGGAAAAGCAGACGGCCCGCTACCGACCCAACTCTGCCGCTCAATACGAGCCGTGCCGTTCCCGAAAGCCGACGTTCGATCTGGTGCTGTGCATTCCGGCGGCTTGAAGGTCTGCTCCGCTCAAGGTTCGCAGGGGTGGTTGTCCATCCATCGAAATGCAAAAAAGCCCGGCCGCTAGGCCGGGCTTAGTAGGGTCCCTTTGCACGGGGACATCAAGACCAGGAAGCTTTGGAGAACAACTGGTCTCGATCTGGGATTAGAAGTCGCGCTGGACGCGGAAGCGGAAGGTGGACACGCTGTCCGCCGTCGTGGTCCGCGGCACGAAGGTGCCGTTGTTGATGCCGGCGACGTTCGCGTAGGCCGTCGGGCTCTTGTCGCGGTCGATCACGCGGCCGTTCTTGACGCCGATCTGGGTGTAGAAGCCCTCGACGCCGATATCGAGGTCCTTGACCGGCGACCAGATGATGCTGCCGCCCGCCACGAACTGGTAGGTGTCGCGCAGCGCCTCGCTGAGCTGGAAGAACCGGGTGCCCGGCACGCCGACGCCGTTAACGCCGAAGGAGTTGGCACCGGCCGGGTTGGCGAGCGCGAAGGCCGCGCCCTGGGCCAGACGGGCACCGCTGCTGTAGTTCATCTCACCGTACGAGCCGAAGAAGGCCGAGCGCCACTCCGGCGTCCAGTAGTGCAGGTAGGAGGCGACGACCGAGAAGCTCGTCGACTGCTCCATCTGACCCGTGAACGGGTTGACCGTCGCGTCGTTGAAGTACTGCGCGAACTTCTGACCCTGGATCGTCGTCGGGTTCTGCGCGTAGGAACCGCTGAACTGAGAGTAGCCGGTGTAGAGCTGCGCGCCGGAACCGTAGGCGCCCTGCAGGTAGAGGGCGTCGCCCGGCGCGATGAACGGCGTGTTGATTTTCAAGCCGCCCTGCACGGCCCAGCCATACGAGTTGCTGGTGTGCGGGATGCTGATGTTCGAGCCGGTGCCGGTGCCCGCGCCGTTGGCGACATTGCCGACGTTCAGCTCGTGCACGGCCGCCGACAGCTGGGCCGAGCCCCAGGCCTGGTCGAGGCGCAGAGCGCCGACGAAGTCGGGCATGCGCGTGCGCTGGATCACGTCGACGAAGCTGTAGCGGGTCGGCACGCCGCCAGTATAGCCGATGAACACCTCGGCCGGCGCGTTCGTTTGAGCGAAGTTCTGGATGTTCGAGTTATTAGTGATGCCCGCCGGGTTGTTGGTCTGCGAGAAGATCGGGCTGCGGCGGAAGACCGGGTCTTCGGCCGAGATCGTGGCGGACAGGCCGTTGCCGAGGGTCGCCGTATAGGCGAGCAGGTTGGTCGAGGCGAGGTCCGAACCGGCGGTGGCGCCGGCGAATTCGAAGTCGTGGGCGTAGAAGTCGAAGAACGACGAGGCGCGACCGGCGGTCATGCCGGCGAACTGGATGAACGCCTTGTCGACGTTCACGAACTGAGAGTCACGGCCGAAGCTGTCGATGCCAAGTCCCGGGAAGGCCTGGCCGATGCGCTGCTGGGTGCCGGACTGGCCGACGCCAGAGTATCCGGTGCGGGCACCGGCATCGAGGCGCACGAAGGCGCGCAGCGTGCCGTAGGCGGTCTGGGTGCGGGCATCGAGGTTGATGCGCATCCGGCCCTGGTAGCCCGACGTGTCGCCGACGTTCGAGCCGTTCTGACGCGAGTAGCTGGTCATGTAGCCGCCCTCGAACCGGGCGCGGCCGGAGAGACGCAGGCAGGTGTCGGTGCCGGGGATGTAGAAGAACCCGGCGCCGTACGCGCCGCAGACGCGGACGTACTCGATCGGGACAGCCTTCTTGACCGGCAGGTCGGCGGCGTGGGCTGCGCCTACCGCCGCGAACGCAGCAGCAGATCCGAGCAGCGAGCTTTTCAAGAACCTCATCGAAATCCCCAAAACATCGAGACCCATCTCGTGGCGACGTCCGTTTCCCGGATCACGCCTGCTGATTTTTTGGTTGGGCCCGCGTCTTGGTGGCTGGCTCCGACGAGCGCTCAAACTGGTGAGGCCCGCTGCTGTCGGATCATGCCGGAAAGGTTTCGAACAGCAATACCATTTAATCCCGAAATATATCACACCCGAACGCAGGGTCATTTTCGCAACACTAGGTTTGCCGGCTATACCGGAGGTGTGATTGTTAGCTCGGTCGGTTGCACGCAGTGGCGCACATAAAAAAACCATTACAGTTTAGATGCTTGATTATGCTGCGATGTAGCATACTAATCCATATTAAGACGATATGCTCGAGCATGAATGTTTCTGAGTAGAAACATAGAACGTTCGAATGTGGATTATGAGTGCGATGTAGGGCGCCTCTCTAACCCGGACTGGATCGGCCGAGGTCGCCTCTCCTCGGCCCCCATCAGCCATGTGAGTCGCCGCCGGGTCGGATGCGAGATGTAGATCAACCGCACCTCGACCATCTAAGAATGGCAGCGCGCTTCTAAGGTATCGGTTGAGGCCCTAGAAACCTCGACGATGCGTCTCGAGCATGCGCTGGGTGTCCTGAAGGCTTGCTAGGCGCCACAAAGCCAAACGCATCTTGGCCAGCGATCGGAGCGCGCTCATGCTCTATCAGAAGAGGTAGAATGCCGCAGCGAAGGCTGTCCGTTTCCGTGCCTTCGCTGCTCAGAAGCGGACAGGCCGTTTTCCACCCCAAGCGGTCCTCGCGGTAGCGACCCGACCTCGCCGTTGAGGCCATTTCACGGCCTGCCGCGTAAGCGGACGCTGGATCAGCGCTCACGTCGCCACTCGCCGCCGTGCAGGGTCCGGCCGAAGAGCGCAAGCATTGCGCTCCACCCCTGCTCGGCCGCAGCAGGCGCGAAGACAGGGAAGTCCGGCATCATCCAGCCATGCGCGGCCGGATACGTTCGCGTTGTGAACCGCACGCCAGCCTGCGTCAGAGCCCCCTCTAGCCGCTCGGCCATTGCAGGCGGGTAGCTGCCATCGTTCTCCGCTGCGCCGATGTAGACTTCCGCCTTCAGCTTGGCAGCGAACAGGTGGGGGCTCGTCGGCGCATCGGTCGCAAGATTGCCCCCGTGAAAGCTTGCAGCCGCGACGAACCGCTCGGGATAGGTTCCCGCTGTGGCCAAGGCCATGCCGCCACCCATGCAGAAGCCCACCACCCCGATCTTGCGGCCTTCAACGTCGTCACGCGTGTCGAGGTAAGCCAGCATGGCCTCTGCATCTTCAGTGGCCTTCAAGGGGCTTGTTGTGGCCATCAGCGGCCCGAGGACTGCGCGAAAGTCACCCGCGAACACTTCCTTCGGCACGAATGGCCCGTAAGGTCCGTAGCGGTAGAAGAGATCCGGCAGCAGGACGATGTAGCCAGCCTCAGCCAGCTGCTGAGCCATGTCGAGCATCGCCGGCCTGATGCCACCTGCGTCCATGTAGAAGACCACCGCGGGCCACGGTCCGCCGCTTGCGGGGGTCACGACGTGTGAAGGGCAATCGCCGTCGCGAGTCCGGATCGTGACTTGCTCGATCGGCATGGGATGCTCCTCAGCCGGACATTCGCATTGTCCGCTTCGAACCTCCCTACGACCAGCAGCGGACCGACCGCAAACCACCCCAAGCGGCCATTCTGCTACCGACCCAACACAGTCGCCAGCACTGCCGTCGAGGCTTCTCCGGAGCGGTCATTCGCCGGGCCTTTGTCAACTTCGGCTGGGGCTCGCAAGCGGTCTGCCGCCCGGCCGAATCAGTGATCTTGGGCGGTGGCGGGCGGCTGCATGAACTCAATGGTCGCGCCGTCAGGGCCAACGGCGTAGATCACCCGCGTTCCAACCCGCGCGCCGCTTACGATTGACTGCGGAATGCCTTGTGCCTTCCAGCCGTAGGCGGCGATCCGCACCAGAAGTGCGTCGATGTCATCGACGACAAGGGCTAGATGCGCGAACCCAGGGTCGAACGGTCTGGCTGGCGCGCTTGGTCGGTCCGGACCCTGATACTCCAGGAGTTCGACCGTCTGGTCCGCCAGTGAAACAATTGCCATGCGCACCTTCGCCCCATGTGCCCCGGTCACCTGACCGATGAACTCTCCCCTCATCTCGCCCGTCCGCACAAGCCGCGCGCCGAGCCCATCGACCCAGAACCGAAGGGCGTCGTCGAGGAAGGCGACCGAGAAGCCGACATGATCGGCGCGCCGTACGCGGATGCCCGTGTGTTCCGTCATGAGGGACGATCTACCGGCAAACGGGCCATTCGTCTGCAACGGGTCGCGGCCCGTCCTTTGGCCATGTCCGCTTCAGGGCTTACGCCGCTCGAAAGCGGATCGACAGGAAACCACCCCGAGCAGCCACTCCGCCGCCAACCCGTACATGCCGACGAGCATCGGTCGAGGCGAGGTGTCTTTAAACCCGCCCAGTCGCTATCCAGCGGGCCAGAACCGCCTGGCCATTCGCTCCTGCCTGCTATGCTGCCTGATCCCAGTCGTAGGCGACAGCGCGCAGGTCCGCCGACCACCCGCCGTTCGGCTCGCGCGTTATCACTGCGTAGCGCGCGTGCGGTGTTCCAGTCTCAATCGCGTGCGGGACCGGGCTTTTATCCGTATAGGTGGGCATCCCAATGCTGCCGGGATTTACCACGATCACCCCGCCGACTCGGACAACTCGGGGCATGTGCGTGTGGCCGCATAAGACGAGCCGCGCAGAGCCAATACCTATTAGGTCGCGAACCCATAACGGTTGTCACGGTTGAACCGCGGCGTCGTTAGCCCTCTGAGCAGGAGGTGTATGGTCCCGGGATGTGGTGTGACGGATTGAGCCTGAAGCGTTCGGGCTCTTTGGTCCAGACTTGGAGGACATGCTCGTAGGGTGTGAGGCCGCGCAGGGTCTTCGGCCGACGGGCATGGTTGTAGGCGTCGACGAACAGCTGAAGTGTGCCCGGAGCTGTTCGTGGGTCTCGTAGTGGCAGCGCTCGACCGTGGCATCCTTGTGGTCAACCGTACCACCACATCGCGGGATCAAACACCTAGACTCCGAGAAGATCTGCAGGCGGTGCGGGCATCTCGGCCAGGGCCGCCAGTCGTGCTCGCGGCGAGACGGTCACAGAACCGGATCGCGAGAGCGTCATCTTCGGCCGCGACAGGACGACCCTCGCGGATGTCCGCACGGGCGGAGCCGCTGCCGGCGCGACCGACGCTGAGACCGATCGCGAGGCGCGAACAGCCCGCCACGGGCGAATGGAAGGATTGAACGCATCGGATCAGCGGCAGCGCCGCATTCGCTGAACGATCGGCCGGAGGGCGATGCCGGCCTCAAACCGATAGCGGCGCTCTGCAAGCAAAAGCGGCTAATCGGCCCGAAATTAACCAAAGCTTAATTATCTGAGGAGGGCGGCTTCGGCTGCCTAGCTCCGCGACGCCGGCCGCGATAGGGTTAAGGACCACTTAACGGATCCAGATGACATGGCGTCTTTTACAGGCCTCGCCAAGGATTTGGCACCATACTCTGGTCCCTTGCCGATGCGCCGTCGGCCGACGGCGGCGCGGCGCACGAGCGAGAAGCGGATTGCTCCGGCCGTCTCGCCTCCCGGTCACGGCATCTCCGAGCTCGCTCAGATCGAAGTCAACTTCGAAGCGCACAACAACACCCTGTGGGCCTTCATGCGCCCCCACGGGCGCCCGTGCCAGAATCCCGAAATGCTGGCCGACTTCAGCCGGCTGCAGGATGACATCGGGAGAGTGTTCGGTGCCGGCGGCCCTGACCTGAACTACTTCGTGTTCGGGTCGCGATTTCCCGGCGTTTTCAGTCTCGGTGGTGATCTGCATCTGTTTGCGAGCAAGATCCGCGCGGGCGACGAGGCCGCGCTGGTCAGCTACGGCAACGCGTGCGTCGATGTCCTTCACCGCAACATGAACGCGCTCAACCTGCCCATCATCACGATCGGCCTCGTGGAGGGTGACGCGCTGGGCGGCGGGTTCGAGGGCCTGCTCTCGTTCGATATCATCGTTGCCGAGAAGGGCACCAAATTCGGTTTTCCGGAAATACTCTTCGGGCTGTTCCCCGGGATGGGGGCGTACAGCTTCCTCGCCCGGCGGCTGGGGACCATCAAGGCTCAGGAAATGATCCTTGACGGAAGAACCTACACCGCGCAGGAGATGCACGCGCTCGGGATCGTTCATATCCTCGCCGAGCCCGGTCAGGGCGAGGCTGCCGTACGCTCCTACATTGCCGGTAACCATCGCCGCCGCAACGGGCAGCAGGCCATCTATCAAGCCGCCCGCGAGGTGAACCGTATATCCCTGGAAGAATTGAGAAAGATCGTCGCGGTCTGGGCGGCCGCCGCGATGAACCTCACGGACAGGGATCTGAGTATCATGGAGCGGCTCGTTCTGGCTCAGGACAAGCTCAGGGGCAGAGCTCAGGCCGCCCAACCCGGAAAAACGCCCGCGCGCGGTCTTGCGGCGTCAACTCGCTAGCTTCGTCAGAGGCTCGGCGGCTGCCAGCATGGCACGGATCTGCGGTGCGGCGATCGGACGACTGAAGATATAGCCCTGGATCAGGTCACAGCCCTCTGCTCTGAGGATGGTGAGTTGCGTCTCGGTCTCGACGCCCTCAACGACGATGGCCATTCCGATGCTTCTGCCCATTCCGACGATCGCCCGGATGATCGCGGTCGACTCGGCCTTCTTGTCCAGGTCGGACACGAACGATCGGTCGATCTTCAATTTATCGAAGGCAAAATTTCTCAAAGAACTTAGAGACGAATAACCTGTTCCAAAATCGTCGATTGACAGGCGTATCCCCAGTTGACGGAGATTGTCGATCGTCTCGACGATTTTGTGCGTCGCGCCCAGCGTCACGCTCTCGGTAATCTCGAGCTCCAGACGATGCGCCGGTAAGCCGGAGCGGGTCAGGGCGCCGATGACGTGAAATGCGAGCTGCGGATCGCTGAATTGACGCGGTGACATGTTGACGGCGACGCTCACGCTCTGCGGCCACCTCCGCGCCTCACGGCACGCTTCATTCAGAACCCAATTACCGAGTTGGACGATCAGCCCCGTGTCCTCGGCCACGGGGATGAATTCCGAAGGAGGAATGTATCCGGAGACGGGATGCCGCCACCGAAGCAGGGCCTCGCAGCTCACCACCGTCCCGGAATTCGAGTCGACGATGGGCTGGTAGTGCAGTTCCAGTTCGCCGTTGGCCAGAGCGGCTCGGAGGTCCGATTCGAGGGCGTGCCGCGCGCGCGTGGCCGCTTCCATCTCATGCTGGAATATCTTGTAGCCGCTCCTTCCGGCTCCCTTGATGGCGTAGAGCGCGATATCCGCACATTTGAGTAGTCTGTCTTCGTCGTTGGCGTGGGACGGAGCGATTGCGATCCCGATCGAGGCGCCGACGGTGACTTGATGCCCATCGATATCGAAAGGCCGCTCCAGTTCCTGCAGCACGCGCTGCGCAAGATCCTCCGCGACGGCCGGCGACGTGACGGATTGCTGGACGATGACAAATTCATCGCCGCCAAGGCGGGCGACCGATCCGGATATCGGCCCGATCCCGCGCAGCCGATCCGCGACCAGCTGCAGCAATCTGTCCCCAGCCGGGTGACCCATCGTGTCGTTGATGACTTTGAAGTGGTCCAGATCGAGCAAATGGACCGCGAATTCCCCCTTGTTGTTGGCGCTGGCCTTCAGCGCCTGGGAGACCTTGGTTTTGAAGCTGCTCCGATTCAGCAGGCCGGTTAGATCGTCGTAACTCGCCATCTGCTGAATGCGGGCTTCGTTTCGACGCCGCTCGGTGATGTCCTCGAAGATGATGACATAGCCCCGCTCGGCGGTCCGCCGCTGCATCAATGAGACCGCGCGGTTGTCGGGGAGAATCAAGACCAAGTTTCCCGATCTCAGCGCGTTCGATGCCGCCGAGAAGGTGGAAAATACCGAATCGCGTCGCGCGGTTCTCTCATCGATGATGGCGCGGCTCAGTTTGTACAGCGACTTAGCGGTCGAATTCGTGTGGATCCGACTTGCCGGAATTCCCGACAGCGTAACGAACTGGTCGTTCCAGACTTGAAGCCTGCCGCGCGCGTCGAACATGCACAGGCCATGCGACATGTTGCGGAGCGCGATATCGAAGAGATTGGCCTGCGCCTGGAATTTCTCCGCGAGCGCCTCCTTCTCTCGCGTTGTCACCAGCGCCGACACGATGATTTCGCGCGTGCTGAGCGTAATATCGATCATGCCGTAGGCGAAAAGCAGTGAGAGGATGCCGAGCGAGGCCCTCTCGCCGTCACCGGACACGAGCAGCCCCGCCGACAGCGGCATCGCCGACAGGAGGACTTGCGCGATGGCCAGCAAGGGGCGGCCCGCGTTGCGGCCCGAGATGCCCGCGGCGTAGCCGATCGTGAAGGTGGGGGTGATGACCTGAAGGGCTAGATTGGAAGACCGGGTCGTGATGAGGAACGAGAGGATGCCGAGTGACGCGGCATAGGCGAACGCGCCGAGGGAGAAATATCGTTCCCAGATTTCGTAGCGGTCGTACTTCTTCGGCCCCTGCGTCAGGTAGATCCGGGCGAGCGCGATGCGGGTGAGCCCGATCAGGCCGACCGCGAACGCGGTCGCGGTGATCGTCCAATCGTCGGACCAGAATGCCGCTGCCGTAGCGACGATCGTTCCGGAGACGGCACCCACCGCGAGCGATGCGAAGGGCTGATACAGGCCGTCGACGAGAGACCGCTTCACGTCGCGCGCGAGCAGGGCATCTTCAGCGAGTGCGGTCCGCAGATTGGCATACAGTCCCAACGCGGCGTCTCGCTACTTCGCTTTTGTTGCAGCTGTAATCATGGAGACGGTTCGGTCCGGGATGATCTCCGCACATTAACGCCCTCAGATTTCAGAGATATTGAGGGGCATGGTTAACGACATTCGACGCCCGTATCCATGCGTCGAATATTTGGGTCGCGTCCGGGTAGATCTCGAACTTCCCGTCGTTCGACGAATTGAATATCGGGGCGTTTCGAACTCAGTTCCGCGCGTGTAAGGACGGGGTTGAGGCGAGGGGTTCATGCACGCCCATCGGGCACTAAGCTGATGACAGTCGACGTCCAGATCTGACGCCTCGCCCGGCCGGACCTGATCCAAAGACCTCGGCCATTTCGGCGAATAGCAGGGCGATCGCGTGAACCTGCTCGAGCCTCAGCGCGACTGCGACCGTCCGGTCTCGCGCTCGATGTGTGCATCGATGATGACCCGATGATGTGGCCCGTCCAGAGCTTTTTCCTCTCTGATGGCGGGCTCTGCACTCGCCCGACATCGCTGCCTGGCGCGACCGACGACCGTGCTCCATCCGGACAGCCAGAGAGGAGCGGGGGCCGATCAGCAGCCCCTGTGGCGCGCGCCTCACGAGCCAGGCAGCGTCCGGGAACAGGCGCTCGCGACGGGCGGGTCTCGGCCCACACCCGAGCAGAGGCCTCTTGGACGAGGCCGGCGACACGGCGTATCCGGCGACCGGCTCAGCCGAGCCCGAGGCCGCGGATCAGAAGGATCGCGATGGCCAGCAGCACGAGGAGCGAGGCGGTGACCGCCACCGTGACCCGGCCGCCGACCTGGGCCAGCACGCGCACGTCCACGCCGAGGCCGAGCGCGGCCATCGACACGATTGTGAGGAACCCGGCGAGGCGGGAGATCGGCGCGATCCAGGCGTCCGGGATCAGCCCGAGCGAGCGCAGGCTCGCCAGGGCCAGGAAGCCCAGGATGAACCACGGCACCAGCTTGAAGAAGCCGGGCCGGCTCGCTGCGCTCCCCTTGGTGCTCCCCTTGGCGCTCCCCTGGGCGCTCCCTGGGGTGGCCTTGCCGGTCGCCCTCGAAGCCGGCAGGCGCGAAGCGTAGAGCGAGAGGGCCAGCACCACGGGCCCGAGCATCAGCACCCGGACCAGCTTGACCAGCGTGCCCACCTGCGTGGCCAGCGGGCCCACCGGGACGGTCGCGGCCAGCACCTGCGGCACCGCGTAGACGGTCAGGCCCGCCAGCACGCCGTACTGATGCTCGCTGAAGCCGACGAGCGGCACGAACAGGGGCAGGCCCAGCACCATCAGCACGCCCAGCACCGCCGTGAAGGCGATGGCGGCCGCCACGTCCCGGCTGTCAGCCCCGATCACCGGCGCCACGGCCGCGATCGCCGAGTTGCCGCAGATCGCGTTGCCGCAGGCGATCAGCAGGGCCATGCGCACCGGCAGGCCCAGCGCGCGGCACAGGGCGCAGCTCGCCAGGATGGTCAGCGCCACCGCCCCGACGATGCCGGCCAGCAGCGCCGAGCCCGAGGCGACGATGGCCCCGAGGCTCACCGCGGCGCCGAGCAGCGTGACGGCCACCTCAAGCACCTGCTTGGCCGAGAAGGCGATCCCGGCCTTGAAGCGCGCGCCCGGCACCCAGGCGGTCCGCACGGCCGTCCCCAGCAGGATGGCGAGCACCAGGGCCTCGACGTAGGGATGGCCGGTCAGATGCTCCTCGCCGGCCTGGAGGCCCTGCGCCACCACGGTGATGCCCAGGCACAGGAGCAGGCCCGGGACCAGGGTGCCGGCCGTCCCGGCCCAGGCGGCCGCGCGCCGCGGCTGCGACGGCGCCGCCCCGGACGGGCCTGGCTCGGCGGTTCTGGCGATCATCGCGCGGCCTCCTGCCCGGTCTCGGCGCTCAGTAGGTCGCGCCGAGATAGGCGGCGATGGCCCGGGCCTGCTCCTCCGCGATCGGCGCGCGGTAGACCTTGATCATCTTGGCGACCTCGGCGTCCCAGAACGCCTGCCC
>NZ_MLCA01000007.1:247500-380206 GCF_036441375.1 Methylobacterium oryzae | reverse complement strand
CGGCCGCGGTCGGCGAGGTCCGCGGCGTGCCCGAGGTGATCGACACCGGCACCCTCAACCTGCGCGGGCGGGTCGTGCGCCTCCTGGGCGTCGTCGGCGAGCGCGGCCATCTCGCCCGGCAGCTCGCGAGCTACCTGCGCCGCCGCGATGTGGTCTGCACCGGGATCTCCGACGGGGCCACCGCCCGCTGCCGGATCGAGGGCGACGACCTTGCCGGGCTGATCCTCGCGGCGGGCGGCGCGCGGGCCTCGGAGGACGCGCCGCCGGATCTCCTGGGCGCGGAGGAGCAGGCCCGCGCCGAGCGTGTCGGGCTCTGGGGCCGGTGAGGCGCGCCGCCCGCGATCGTGTCGGCACGGGGGATGATCGAGCCCGTGCCGAGACCGCGGCGCGGGTCCCCTCTACCCGCGCGGGAGCGGGGGCGTATCGCGGCTGCTTCGGCCGGAGGCGCCCGTCTTCCGGACCCCCGCGACGCCGTCGGGAACGGCCCTAGCCCGCCGCGAGCTTCGCCAGCGTCCGCGGGTCCGGGGCGCCGTCGAAGTAGCGCGCCAGAGCGTCGGCGAAGAGCGGCTCGCCGGGCGCGGCGCGGGCGAACAGCGTCATGCTGGAGCGGAACTTCAGATCGTCCGGCGCGCCGAAGATCGCGTGGGCCGAGCGCCCGGCGACGGCGTTGACGGCCGCCGTGCAGGCGCGCAGGCGCGCGCCGAGCACCGGGTGTGCCGCGTAGGCCTCGGCCTCCGCGAGGGACCCGATGGCGTAGCGCCGCGCCATCGGGCTCGCGCCGAGACCGGCGATTTGCGGGAAGATGAACCACATCCAGTGGCTGCGCTTGTCGCCGGCCTGCAATTCCGCCAGGGCGCGCGGGTAGACGCCCTCCTGCGCGGTGACGAAGCGGCCGAGGTCGTAGATGTCGGTCATGCGCGGCTCCGATGGTCCGGTCCCGGTCCGTCAACCGCGCGGCGCGTGCCGCGGATGCAGGCGCGAAGGCGGGCTGGCGCAGACGCGATGTCCGGATTGGTGTAAGCGCCGCCCATGCTTGGAACGCTCGTCGCCTTCATGGTCGCGAACCCGGCGATGAGCCACGCGATGACGGCGGTCCCCGAGACCGCCGGGGTGGCGGCCGCGCTGATCCTGCTGCGCAGCCCCCGGCCGGAGGGCGTCGCGGCCCTGGTGGTCTCGACCTACTATTACGGCCGCGAGGCCGGGCAGCGGGAGCACGACATCAAGCACGCCGGCTGGGACGCCGTTCAGGCGCATCTCGGCGCCGAGTTCCTGTACGGCTGGTCGATGCCGAACCTGCAGCAATGGGTGGCGCCGACCTGCGCGGCCTGGGCGGTCGCGGCGGCGATCTACCTGATCCGGTCGCGGACGACGCGCGCGGCGCCCCTTGAGCCGCCGCGCCGCGGGCGGTCCTGACAGCTGCCCGCCCAGCCCGGCCATCCGTCGCGCGGTCGCGTGCTCCGGGTGCCTCGCTCAGGCGCGGGTGAACGGCCCGTCCGACGGCCCGATCTCGCTGCGGTCCCCGAGGAGCCGCCGGCCCGAGGCGATGATCTGGACCGTCTCGCGGCTGTCGCACTGGCGCCGCGCCAGGGCTTCCAGGTCGCGCAGGTAGTCGATCACCGGGCCGCGCTGTCGGTCGCCCCGGCCGATCACCGGCTCGACCTTTGCGGTCACCAAGTCGCCGACCGTGTCCCAGAATTCCGCCGGTCGGATCGCGGCGTCGCCCGTCGCAGGCAGGTGCATCGCTGGTCTCCTCTGGCCTCGCCGCCGCTCTTGTCGAGCGTTTCGCCCGCCCGCGCATTGACTCAAGTTGAAGACGGTCCCCCGGGCCGCACGGCTCGCGGCATCGTCATCCGCGCGCCGTGCGATCCGGCGGTGCGGCACCCGCTGCGGTGCCCATGGTGGGTCGCGCCGCCGCGTACCTTTCGGATGGACAGCAGGGAGCCCGTATGCCCGCCGACGACGTCCCAACCCATGATGGCCGCGCGCCCGAGCCTTCCCGGACGCGCGCGCGCCCGGCCGGGGAGAGCCGTCTCCGCTCGATCGCCAAGGCCGTGAGCTGGCGCATCGTCGGAAGCCTCGACACGCTGATCCTGTCCTACCTGTTCACCGGTAGCGTGCTGGTCGCCGGCTCGATCGCTTCGACCGAGACCGTGACCAAGACCGTGTTGTACTACCTCCACGAGCGTGGCTGGAGCCTGATTCCCCTGGGCCGCGCCTGAGAACCGTCCGGGAGGCCACGACACCTGCCATCGCCGCAGCGCGTCGCGCCGGCCCGCCCGAGCGGGCGCGGCGCCCCCGCCTCCCGCCGGTGTGACATCCTCGAGAGTTTCAGATCGGAGACCGCCGCATGCCGCAGATCACAGTCGGAGGACTCGGCCTCCGCTACCACCTCGAAGGACCCGAGGACGCCCCGGTCGTGGCCTTCTCGAACTCGCTGGGTGCGACCCTCGAGATGTGGGATGCGCTGATGCCGGCGCTCGGGGGCCGCTTCCGGACGCTGCGCTACGACACGCGCGGCCACGGCGGATCAGACACGCGGGACCAGCCGACCGCGGTCGCGGACCTGGCCGGAGACCTCGCGGGCCTGCTGGACGCCCTGGGGATCGGACAGGCCCATCTGGTCGGGCTATCCCTCGGCGGCATGACCGTGCAGGCGCTGGCGAGCGCCGATCCCGGACGGGCGCTCAGCGCCACCCTGATGGCGACGGCGGCCCACCTTCCGAGTCCGCAGAGCTGGGACGAGCGCGCCGCGACCGTGCGCGCCCAGGGACCGGCGGCCGTGGTCGAGGCGACGCTCGGCCGCTGGTTCACGGCGGGCTTCGCGCAGCGCGACCCCGAGGCGGTCCGGGCGGTGCGCGAGCGCTTCCTGACCTGCGATCCGGCCGGCTACGCCGTGTGCTGCGGCGCGATCGGGCGCATGGATCTCCGGCCGGCGCTTGCCGCCATCACCGCGCCGACCCTGGTGATCGCCGGCCGCGACGATCCCTCGACTCCCCCGGCCATGGCCGAGGAGATCTGCGGCGGCATCGCCCAGGCCGAACTCCTCGTCCTGCCCCGCGCGGCGCACCTGCTGGCCGTCGAGCGCGCCGAGGCGGTCGGTGGCTACCTGCGCGCCTTCCTCGATCTGGCCGCGCGGGGCGCATAGCCGCTCTCCGCGGCACCGCGCCGCGCGAAGCCGTCCGCGCGGTCGGCTCGGCCTCGGAATCGTGCGCCGGCCGGGCGGCGCGCTTCAGTGGCAGGCGATCCCGGCCTCGGCGGGCGACATCCCGCGCGCCAGCCGCCGTCCGGTGTGCAGCAGCGCCTGCCCGAGCAGCGCCACGGTCGCCGGATCACCGTCCTGCGCGGCCAGCCGGTAGGCGACGAGCAGCGCGTCGCCGAGCTCGCCGAGCAGATCCGTCGGCTCCGCGTCCGCGACCTCGATGGCCCTCTCGGCCCCGGTGTCGCGCCCCTCGACCGCCGCCGAACCGTTCGGCCCGTCGGCGATCGTGCACAGGTCCGCGCGTCGTCTCGCGTTCGCGTCGTCCTCTGGTGAGCCGTTGCGCATCGTGTTGGTCCCTCAACCGGTTCGAGGGTGCACCTACAGGTTGCGGGCCGTCAACTCTCCCGCGCGTGCCCGGCGAGCGGTCGAGCGTCGCAGCTCGGAATGGTCGAGCCCGGAGCCGGCCGGTCCAGTGCTCGCGAGCAGGTGGTTGGACGCGGGCGCGCCCGGGCTTCCGGGCGAGTTCGGCGCCTCGGATTACCCGCGGCAATCCACAACCTTCGCTTGCAGATCGATGGATTCGGGCGGCCCGACGAAGGTCGAGGGTCAGATCGAACGCAGCAAGGCCCCCGCGGTCGGCGCCGCGGGGGCCTCGCTCATCGACGCTCCGTCGGGAACGGCCAGCCGGTTTTACTTGATGAGGGCGAGGAGAGCCTTGCCGGCCTTGGAGTTCAGCTCCTTGGCGTCGAGGGTGCCGTCGTTGTCCGGGTCGGCCATCTTGAAGCGCTCGCCGACCGCCGCGAGGTACTCCTTCTTGTCGAGGGTGCCGTCGCTGTCCGGATCGGCCTGCTTCACGCCGGCCTGGCTCAGGCGGCCCTTCAGCTCGCGGGCGTCGAGCGTGCCGTCCGAATCCTTCTCGAGACGGTCGAAGGTCGCCGAGGCGACAGCCTCCACTTCCTTCATGTCGACGGTACCGTCGTTGTCGGTGTCGATCATCTTGACGGCGCTCGCCCCGCTCATCGGCTTGGCGAAGGCGGCCGGCGCAGAGAGGCCGCACACCGCGAGGGTCACCGCCGCGAAGCCACTGATGAAACGAAGGGTCATTGCCAGATGCTCCCGAAATTTGATGCTCGATCTTCCTAGTCGCCGACTCGCCGTGCTGCAAGTGCGAAATTCGACCCTGTGGGCGGATCGCGCTGTCTCCGCGGAGGGCCGCCAAGGACGCGCATAGAAAAGGGGGCCGGCGCGAACCGGCCCCCGAAGAGGGCGCACAATCGCCGTCGGGCGATTCGCGTGGTGCTTCAGTATCCGTCGCCGCGCCGCCCGGCGGGACGGCCGTCGTCGAACCGCTGTCGACGGTCCAGGCGGGCCCCCTCGTCCGCGCGGTCGCGCCGATACTCTGCGCGGCGGAAATCGCGCGCCCGCTGGGCGCGGAGGTCGACGCCCGGTCCGTCGGGACCGGCGTCGATTCGCTGCGCCGCCGCGGGAGCGACGCTCGCGGGGGAGGCGGCCAGGCCGGCGCCGGCAAGGCGAGTCTTCACGGAACACGCCTGCGTGCGTTCGGGGTCCGGCGCCTCCTCGCGCCGAAAGGTCCCGACTTTCTCCCGTCCTGCCGAGGTCGAGACAGGTCGGAGCGGATCAGGCGAGGGTCGCCAGGTCCTGAAACCAGTGCTGCGCCTGAACGTAGTTCTTCACCCGCGGCGACAGCGCGTGCGGATTGGTGTCGTGAACCACCCAGACCTGCACGGCGTCGTCCACGACGATTTCGTGGATGCGCGCCAGGAGGCGGTTCTGCTCGTCCACGTCGAGGCTGGCCTTCACCTTGTCGCAGAGGGCGTCGACCTCGGGATTGCGATAGTGGCTCCAGTTCACGCCGTTCGGCGCGATCTGCCGCGAATCGTAGAAGCGCAGGATCGCGTAGAACGGGTCCGAGGTGACGTAGGCGATGTTGCCGGCGCTGACGCCCTTGAGGCTCGGATCCGCGGCGCCCTGGCGCCACGCCGTGTAGGCCACCTCCAGCTCGACGGTCTTGAACTCCACCTGGATGCCGATCTCCGCCCAGCTCTGCTGGACGAACTCGTTGATCGGCAGCGACAGCATCTGCCCGGTGCCGCCGGTCGGGATCAGGACCGTGGCCTTCACGGGGTTCTTCACCGAGTAGCCGGCCTCCGCGACGAGCTTGCGCGCCGCCTCGACGTCGGTCCGGATCTTGAAACCCGGCTTGCCGAACCACGGGCTCGATTCCTGAACCTGCCCGACGGCCGGCTGGGCGAGGCCGCCCATCAGCTCGACGACGCCCGCGCGGTCGATGGCGAGGTTGGCGGCCTTGCGCAGGCGCAGGTCGCGCCACGGCGATCCCTCCAGCATCGACAGGTGGTAGTTCCAGACATGGGGCGTGTCGTTGCCGACGACTCGCATGCCGGCGGCCTTCAGGCGCGGCACCGCGTCGGGCGCGGGCGCCTCGATCAGGTCGACGCTGCCGGACAGGAGCGCGTTCACCCGGGCGAGGTCCTCGGGGACGCAGGTGAGGGTCAGCTTCGCGAGCTTGGGGACCCGCTTCGGGTTCCAGTAGCCGACGTTCGGCAGCAATTCGAGCCGCACCCGCGGCACCAGCTGCCCCATGCGGAACGGCCCGGTCCCCGAGGGCTCGAAGGCGAACTTCGCCCAGTCCTTGCCGACCTTCTCGTACTGCGCCGGCGACGAGATCAGGAACCAGAGCATCTGGTAGGGGAACAGGCTGTCGGGCGTCTTGGTGACGACCTGGACGGTCTTGGCGTCGAGCTTGCGGTAGCTCGCGACCCCGGGCAGGCGCGGGCGGACCTGGGCCGCCTGCCGCTGGTCGAAATGCGGCGCCTCCTTGTTCAGCACCTTGTCGAAGTTCCAGATCACCGCGTCGGCATCGAAGGCCGAGCCGTCGTGGAAGACCACGCCCTCCCGCAGGTGGAAGGTCCAGACCTTGGGATCGGCCGGGTCGGCTTCCCAGGCGGTGGCGAGCCCGGGCACCATCTTGCCGGGCCGGTCCGCGACGTCGAGTTCCCAGGCGACCAGGGGATCGTAGAGGGTCAGGCCGGTGAACTGGTAGCCGCCCGCACCCCGGTCCGGCTGGCCGGTGGTGAGCGGCAGGTCGGTCATGGAGATGCCGTAGGTCAGGGTGCCGGGGGCCGCGCCCTGCGCGCCGGCCCGGCCCGCCGCCCCCAGCGCCGCGAGGGCGACGCCCCCGGCCATCAGGGAGCGGCGTGTCGGCTTGATCGGGTCCATCGTGTCTCTCGGCTGAAGGCGCGGGCGCCGCACGGGGCGGCACCGGCCTTCAGGCGCGCGGCGGCGCGGCCCGGGTCTCGTCCCCATACTGCATACAGGATGATGCACGCATCGTGCCCAATGCCCGGCGGTGCCTCCCGGAGACGGCGCGGGTCAGGCCTCCCAGACCTGGCCGGGCCTGAGGGCGACGAAGCGCTCGGCCGGGATGCCGGCCCCGCCGAGGGCCGCCGCGAGCGCCTCGACGGGCCGCTCGATGCCCTCGTCGGTGAGCTGGAACGTGCCCCAATGGTGGCCGAGGGCCTGCTCGGCGCCGAGCAGGGTGAAGACCTTCACGGCCTCGGCCGGATCGACGTGCTGGGCCTGCATGAACCAGCGCGGCTCGTAGGCGCCGATCGGCAGCGTCGCGAGGCGCGGCGGCCCGAACCGGGCCCGGACGTCGGAGAACAGCGCGCCGTCCCCGAAGCCGGTATCGCCGACATGGTAGTGCACGCCGCTGGGCGAGGTGATCACGAAGGCGCACCACAGCGCCATCCGCCGGTCGTTGACGCCCCGGGCCGACCAGTGGTTCGCGGGCGTCAGGTGCACCTGCAGCCCGTCGCCGAGGTCGACCGACTGCCCCCAGTCGCGGGTCTCGACATGCATCGTGTCGTCGTAGCCGCGCAGGATCGTGTCGTTGCCCAGGGGCGCCACGATCAGCGGCTGGTGCGCCTGCCAGATTCGGGCGAGGCCCGGCCCGTCGAGATGGTCGTAGTGGTTGTGGGTGACCAGGACCGCGTCGATGGGCGGCAGGTCGGCGAGGGCGATGCCCGGCGGGTTGACGCGCTTCGGCCCGGCGAAACGGACCGGGCTCGCGCGCTTGGCGAAGACCGGATCGATCAGGATGTTCCGGCCGGCGACCTGCACGAGGTAGCTCGCGTGGCCGATCAGCACGACCCGCAGGCCCGCGACGCGCTCCGGCGGCCGGTCGGCGGGGTAGGGGCTGGGGAAGCTCTTCGGCCAGGGCTCGCGCTGCCGCTTGGCCTGCCAGCGCAGCACGTCCGGCAGCGCCTTGTCGGTCGACTGTCCCGGCAGGAAGAACCGCAGCCCGTCGAAATGGTCGGAGGTCGGGCCGCGGTAATAGGGGTTCCGGCCGCGTCGGTGCGCGGCGTAGCCGACGCCGCCGAGCGTCATGACCGTGGCCGCACTCGCGACCGTGAGCAGGCTGCGCCGTTTCATGGATCCGAGATGGCCGGAACCGAGGGGCGGTCAAGCGCTCCCAAGGCGCGGCGGGGAGCCTCAGGGACGTTTCAGGGGTGCGCTGAGCGCGCCCGGCTCACTCCACCATCTCGGCGGCGAGGGACAGGCGCGCCCGGTAGACCACCTTGCCGACGCCGTCGCGGACGCAGGCCACGTAATCCTGCCGCTCGACATCCGGCAGCATGTCGCGGGCGATCGCCGACATGATCCGGGTGACCTTGGCGCGGGCCGCCGGCAGGTCCGGCAGGTCGAACCCGACCTCATCGTGGATCGGCTGCGAGCCGTCGTGCAGGTCGATGAAGTAGCGGGGCATCGGCGCCAAGGGTCTCAAAGAGAAGTAATCTGGCGACAGGATTGATCTTGCTATGGTTAACAGCGCCTTAAAAGCCGAGGTTTGAGCCCGGCCGGCCGGCGTCGGTTGATCGCGCGAGCCGGTCTTGGGTCGTGTTGCCGCGCCGCCGACCGTTCCGGCGTTCCGGGGCGCCGCGGCCGAGCACGGAAGCAAAATTCGCAGTCGGAGCAAGCACCTGTCGCCCGGGCGCGCCCGGATCCCGGTCCACGCGCGCGGCCCGGGATGACGCCCGGAAGACCCTGAATAAGGGCGAGACAGGCCGTGCCGCCCATCCGACAGGCCCGGCGCGCCGAGGCAGCGCTCCGGTCCGCTCAGGAAGGCCGGCGGCCGGACGGGGTCCTCACACCCCGTCCGGCGGCAGCGCCTCCGTCACCTCGACGCGGCGGCTGCCGGCCGCCGGAGCCGTCTCCTCGGCGGCGACGTCGCTCTGGGCCGGCGCCCTGTCGAGCGCTTCGGCAACCGCCGCCACGCCCTGGTAGCGGGTCAGCCGCCGGTCGATCATGCCGTCGATCCGATCGTGCAACTCGGACACGGTCAGGCTGCGGCGCTTGCCGCCCGTCTTCTCGGTGAACAGGCTGCGGTTGGCCCGCGCCGCGGTGCGGAACTCGCGTCCGGCGACCTCGTCGGGCTTCTCGGAGGAGAGCGACAGGAAGCGCCCGGCGCTCGCCGTGCCGAGGAAATGGGCGAGGTACAGCTCGGTCGTGGTGAGCGCGCGCCCGACCCGGGCCTCGATCCGCTCGCGGTCGCGCTTGATCAGCTCGGCCGCCATCAGGGCGGCGACGCGCGGGTCGTTGCGCAGGCCGAGCACCCGGGCGCGCATGCCGCCCGCGACGGTGATCGCGGCGCCCCGGCCCTTCACGGCCGCGGCCTCCTCGGCGAGCCCGTAGCGCGCGCCGTAATCGCGGATCATCTCCAGCCAGGTGCGGGCGACGAACTGGAACAGGCCCTGCGCCGAGGACGTCGCGGCCTTCGCGTCCGTGTCGAAGCTCGATTCCTTGTCGGCCAGCGCCATCATGTAGACGGGATCGACGCCGGCCTCGTCGGAGGCCTTGACGATCGTGTCGACCACCTTGCGCGGTACGCTGCGCTCGCCGAACTTGACCGCGTCCTGACCCTGCTCCTGCGTGACCCGCGGCAAGGCCGCGAGGTCGTCCTGGATCAGGGCCGTGGTGGCGGGCTCCTGCTCCGGCACGGGCAGGCCGTTCCAGGCGTCCGTGGCCGGCGCGTCGGGCGCCGGGGCGGGAACCGCAGGACCGGACGCATGTTGAGACAGTGACTGCGCGGCGCGCGGGCTGGTGTCGACCCGGTCGTGGGCCTGGGCGGCCGGCGCGAAATAGGCGGGCGCGAAGGCGGCCTGCGGCAGGCCGAGCCCGGCGACGAGCCCCAGGGCCAGCGTCCCGGAGATGCGGCCGAGGCCGGTGCGGCGAAGTGACCGGCGCCCTGTCCCGCGTCCGGCCCGCGGCAGCCACGCCACGGCTTCATCCTCGCAATAGCCCGTGCCGTTCAGGGTCCGCGGCACGAGTCGGCTCACGTCGTCGGCGCAACGCGCCGGCTCCGGGAAAACCCCCATCATTGGTCCTCTTCAGATCGGTCCTTGCGTCCGCCCGGCTCTGGCGGCCGGGTTTTCTGGAAGCGGCGGCCCTATCGATGCCGGCCGTGACCAGAATGGGACGGCCCCGTGATCCAAGCGTGGCACGGTCAACGAAGGGTTAACCCTGCCCCTTAGGGCCGCGTTAACGCCGCGAACCGGCCGCGACCGGGGCGCCGGATAGGCGAGGGTGGGGCAATGTTGTCGCATTCGGCTTGGAACGCGGGACCACCGAGCCAGTTAGGTACGGCCCCGGGGGGGCGAACTTTCCGTTCCAGGACGGACCCTTCAAGACGCCACCCGCGTCCCCACAAGGACATCAGTTTCCAATGAGCATGCAGTCCGGTCGCCGCGTCGGTGTCGCGTTCGTTGGCATGGGTGGCGCCGTCGCCACCACCGCCATCGCCGGCATCGAGATGATCAAATCCGGCTCGAACCGGCTCGACGGGCTGCCGCTCGCCGGCCTCTCCGTGGCCGGCATGGCCGACTACAAGGATCTGGTCTTCGGCGGCTGGGACCTGAACGGCGACGATCTCGCTTCCGCGGCCAGCGGCCACGGCGTGCTCTCGAAGGACGACATCGAGAACGGCGCCCAGGTGCTCAAGGGCATCACCCCCTGGCCGGCGGTGGGCAGCGCCAAGTTCTGCAAGAACATCGACGGCCAGAACCGCATCGTCGCCAAGGACCACCGCGAGGCGGTCTCGGTGATCGCCAACGATCTCCGCCGCTTCCAGAAGGAGAGCAACCTCGACGACGTGGTCGTGGTGAACCTCGCCTCGACGGAGCGCTGGCCCGACCTGAACGATCCGACCCTGAACTCCACGGCCGCCTTCGAGAAGGGCCTGGACTCGAGCGACGAGGCGATCTCGCCCGCGATGCTCTACGCCTACGCGGCGATCAAGAGCGGCATCCCCTACGCCAACTTCACCCCGAGCGTGGCCGCCGACGTCCCCGCGCTCCTGGAACTCGCCAAGGAGCTCAACGTCCCGGTCGCCGGCAAGGACGGCAAGACCGGCCAGACCATGATGAAGACCGTGCTGGCCCCCGCCTTCAAGGCGCGCGCGCTGCACGTCGACGGCTGGTTCTCGACGAACATCCTGGGCAACCGCGACGGCCTCGCCCTGAACGACCCGAACTCGCTCCAGTCGAAGCTCAACACCAAGGGCACGGTGCTCGACTCGATCCTCGGCTACCCGGTCGAGGACCACCTCGTGCACATCCACTATTACCGCCCGCGCGGCGACGACAAGGAGGCCTGGGACAACATCGACGTCACCGGCTTCATGGGCCAGCGGATGCAGATCAAGGTGAATTTCCTCTGCAAGGACTCGATCCTGGCCGCGCCGCTCGTCATCGAGATCGCCCGCGTCCTCGATCTCGCGAGCAAGCGCGGCGACGGCGGCGTGCAGGAGCAGCTCTCGACCTTCTTCAAGGCGCCGATGGTCAAGAACGGCCACGGTCCGGAGCACGCCTTCAACAAGCAGGAGAAGATGCTCCACGACTGGCTGGGCGTGCACTAGGCCACGTCGCGACCGAGGGCGGCTTCCGGAAGGACACGATGCCAAGCGAGACCCGACCGCCCCTCTCCGGCGCCGCCGCGCCGGAGGCGCTGCGCGACCTCCTGGTCGAGATGAACGACCTCAAGCGCGTCCGCTCCGCGGGCCGCCAGGGGTCGATCGCCGAGCGGCTGTTCGCGCAGGGGTGGGGCCTGCTCACCGGCGGCGCCGCGCCCGACGACGTCGCCCTCGACATCACCGCGACCACCCTCGCGGCAACCCGCCTCTGCGACCTCGACGCGGCCTTCCTGACCGCGGCGGGTCTCTCGGACGAGGCCGCCTCCGCGGTGCTGGTGGCGGGCTTCGACGCCGTGACCGAAAACCTCGATCCGGAGCTCCGTGACCGCCTGCGCGCGCGGCTCGCGCCGCGCCCGCCGGGCCGGCCCGGGCCGCTGCCGGGCTTCGTCGCGGCCCTGGCGCAGCAGCCGCGGGCGGGCGTGACCTGCCCCGGCCGCGCCCGCATCCTGCTGGAGCCGCCCGAGAACCACGCCGAGCACTGCCTGATCGTGGCGGTCTACGGGGTCTGCCTCAGCCCGTTCTACCGGGCCGATCCCGGCACCGTGTTCCTGGCCGCGATGGCGCACCACTTCCACAACGCCGCGATGCCGGATGCCGGCTTCACCGGCGAGATGCTGCTCGGCGACCATCTCGGGCCGATCATGGCCACCACCACCGCCTGGGCGCTCGCCGAACTCGCCGAGCCCCTGCGGGCCCAGGTCGAGCGCGCCCGCGCGGTCCTGCCCGACGACGCCACCGCCGAGGGCCGCGCCTTCCACGCGGCGGACTGCATCGACCGCGTCCTGCAGATCGCCCAGCATCTCCGCGGGGCCTCGACCACGATGGGGATGGTGCTCGACGAGTGGGAGCTGGTCCATGCCGGCCCGGTGAAGGGCTTCCACGACCGTGTCCTCACCGACATGCGCATCCCTTGATCGCCGGGCCCGGTCGCCCATCTGCCCGGGCGGCTCCGAGAACCATGATCCCGTTCGAACTCAGATCGCCGGACACCGGCAACCCGTTGAAGGCCGACGGCCCGCACGCCCTGCGCGACGCGGAGACCGGCGCGCGCTGGCCCGTGATCGACGGCATCCCGTACCTGCGGATCAACCGCGCGGCCCTGATCGAGCGGGTGCTCGCCCATCTCGACGCGGGCGAGCCCGACGAGGCGCTCGCCGCGCTGCTCGTCGATCAGGACGATTGGTGGAACGGTCCGCCGGCCGATCCCGCCGGGATCATCCGGCTCATCAAGGAGCGCCGCACCGCGACCCTGCGCGACGCGGTCGAGCTCCTCGGCTGGGGCCGCGTCGGCGACTACTTCCTGCACCGCTGGAGCGACCCGACCTTCCTGGCCGGCCTGTCGCTCCTGGAGGCGCACTGGAACGAGCCCACCTGCGTCTTCGAGTTCGCCTGCGGCATCGGCCACTACCTGCGGGAGCTGCAGCGGCGCGGCTGCAAGGTCGCCGGCGCCGACGTGGTCTTCGCCAAGCTCTGGGTCGCGCGCCACTGGGTGGTGGCCGAGAAGGCGCAGCTCGTCTGTTTCGATGCCGGCTCGCCGCACTGGCCGGTCCCGGGGGCACCGGTCGACCTCGTCGTCTGCAACGACGCCTTCTACTTCCTCGACGACAAGGCGGCGCTGCTGGAAAACCTCCGCCAGAATGCCGGCGACGACGGCTGGCTGGCGCTGAGCCACATCCACAACCGCGACTGCCCGGGCTTCTCGGCCGGCCGCGCGGTGACGGCGGAGGAGATCGCCGAGTTCTTCCCCGACGCCCTGGTCTACGACGACGCGGAACTGACCCGGGCGCTGGTCGCGGCGCGGGCCCCGGGCCCGCAGGAGCCGGCGGCCCTGCGGAGCTGCGAGGCGTTCTCGGTCGTGTGCGGCCCCGGCATGCGCCCGGCGCCCCGCGCCCTGGTCGACGGCCTGACCCTGCCGAAGCCCGGGACCGTGCTGCGGCTCAACCCGCTCTACGCCGCCGAGGGCGACGGCTACGTCATCCGCTGGCCTTCCGAGCGCTACGAGGCGGAGTACGCCCCCCGCGCCACCTACCCGCTCCACTCCCCCGGCCCCGAGCACCTGACCTTCGAGGCCGGCCTCGACGCGCCGGAGACGCAGCGCGTCCGCGTGCGCGAGTTCGTCGACCTGCCGGAGCGGTGGTGATGGACGCCGTCGGCTGGGGCATCGTCGGCTACGGCTGGGTCGCCCGCGACTACATGGAGCCCGGCATCCGCGCCGCCGGACACCGCTTGGTCGCGGTCTGCGATCCGAACCCGGATTGCCGCGTCGCGGCCGAGGCGGCGGGTGCCCGGGGCCACGCCGACCTCGCCGGCCTCATCGCCGAGCCCGCGGTCGAGGCGGTCTACGTGGCGACGCCGAACCACCTCCACCGCGGCGCCGTGGAGGCGCTGGCCGCCGCCGGCAAGGCGGTGCTCTGCGAGAAGCCCGTGGCGGCGACCCTCGCCGACGCCGAGGCGATGGTCCGCGCGGTCGAGTCGCAAAACATCTTCTACGGGACGGCGTTCGACCAGCGCCACCACCCGGCCCACCGGGCGATCCGCGCGCAGGTTGAAGCCGGGCGGCTCGGCACGGTCACGACGGTGCGGATCGTCTACGCCTGCTGGCTCGGGCGCGACTGGTCGGAGGCCGGCCAGCCGAACTGGCGGATCGACGCCGCCCAGGCCGGCGGCGGCGCGCTGATGGACCTCGCCCCGCACGGGCTCGACCTCGTGGACTTCCTGCTCGGCGAGCCGATCATCACCATCGCGGCCCTGACCCAGTCCAAGGCCCAGGATTACGCGGTCGACGACGGCGCCCTGCTGATCGGGCGGACCGCGGGCGGCGCGCTGGCGAGCCTGCACGTCGCCTACAATTGCCCCGACGCGCTGCCCCGCCGCCGCCTGGAGGTGGTCGGCACGAAGGGCCAGCTGGTCGCCGAGAACACGATGGGCCAGACGGCCGGCGGGTCGCTGACCTTCATCGACGGCGCGACCGGGCGGGCAGAGCCGCTCGCCTTCGACGCGGACAGCTCGCCCTTCACCGAGCAGGTGCGCGCCTTCGGCTCGGCCCTGCGCCGGCCGGAGGAGCGGGCGGCGTACTCGGCGTCCCGCGACCTTCACACCATGCGGCTCGTCGCCCGCGCCTACGGGCAGGGGTAGCGGACAGGACATTCGATCACGCGACGAACCATGCATCTCCCACCCACCCCCTCATCCTGAGGTGCCGGAGCGCGGCGGAGCCCTCCTTCGAGGCCCGCTTCGCGGTCACCTCAGGATGAGGGTGTGAGTGGGACGAAGGTGGGAAGGCAGGCGGTTCGAGGAAGACGGGAACACGACGTGAGCAACGCAGACGCCTTCCACGACCAGGACGACCGTGCCCGCCACGAGCGGATCAAGGCGCCGCGCCCCTACCGCTTCGGCGCGAAGCGGCCGATCGAGGGATTGCCCGAGACCCTGCCCGACCCGGTCAGGGCCTATCTCGACGTCCTGCCGGAGGGGCGCGTCGTCGGCTTCCCGCTGGCGCCCCTCGACCGCACCGGCATCCCGGTCTGGTTCGTGGCCCTGTTCCTCGACGACCCGTTCTTCGTGGGCGCGATGCCGTCGGGCATCGGCTACGGCGCCACCGACGACGAGGCGCTGATCGGCGCCGTCGCGGAGATCGCCGAGAACCTGATGCCCTCGCTCGCCGTGCTGCCGCGGGCCAAGGAGCGGGCGAGCTACACCGATCTCGTGCGGGTCTACGGCCAGAAATCCGTCGCCGACCCGCTGACCCTCTGCCTGCCCGCGGGCTCCCCGGTGAACCGCGACACGGTGCTCGAGTGGACGCCGAGCATCCGCCACGCCACCGGCGAGATCGTGCTGATGCCGCTCGACGTCGCCGCCACCGACTATTTCGAGCTGTCGGAGGGCTACAAGCCCTTCACCAACCTCATCACCAACGGCCTCGGCGCCGGGCCCGACGTGCCCTTCGCGCTCGGCCACGGCGTGCTGGAGCTGCTCCAGCGGGACGGCAACGGCCTGCTGTTCCGGGCCCTCGACCAGGGCGTGATGCTCGACCTCGACGGCATCGGCCCGGAGAACGCCGCGATGCTGGCCCGGCTGAAGGAGCTCGGGATCCGGGCGCTCCCGAAATTCGCCACCGACCAGTTCGGGCTGACCAACCTCTACGTCGTCGGCTACGACGCGGATCCGGCGCGCACGCCGGCGCCGATCGCCCTCTCGGCCTGCGGCGAGGCCTGCGATCCGGACCGGGAGCGGGCGCTCCGCAAGGCGCTCCTGGAGTTCCAGGCCGCGCGGGTGCGGAAGACCTTCGGGCACGGCCCCCTCGACATGGCCGCCACGGTGACGCCGCCCGGCTACGTCGACGCGTTCATCCAGAAGGCGCTGCCCAGCCTCGACCTCGAGGAGAGCCGCGCCCTCCAGGCCATGCTCGAATGGATCGAGATGCCGGCGGCCGACCTGCGCGGCGTGCTGGCCGACACGGTCTACTCGGAGCGGAGCACCAAGCGCTTCGCCGAGCTGCCTTCCACCCCGGCCGCCGACGGCCACGCCCGGGGGAAGATCGCCTGCGACCGGCTGCTCGAGGCCGGGTTCGACGTGCTCTACGTCGACTGCACGCCGCCCGGGGGCGGGGTCGGCGTGGTCAAGGCGATCGTGCCGGGGCTCGAGGTCGAGACCATGAGCTACTACCGGATCGGCGAGCGCAACACGAAGAAGCTCCTCGACCGCGACCATCCGCTGATCAAGTTCGGCGCCGAGAGCGAGACCCTGCGGCCGGTGCGCCTCACGCCGGAGGCCCTGGAGCGGTTCGGCGGCCAGCCGCTGTTCGACGTGGCCCTGGCCGAGCGGATCGTCGGGCGGCACTATCCGCTCTACCGCGAGCCGGAATCGCACCACGCCCCGTTCCGGCTCGCCCAGCGAAAGGGGAGGGCGGCGTGACGCTCCGGTTCGCCTACAACACCAACGGCGCGGCCAACCACCGCCTCGACGACGCGCTGCACCTGATCAAGGCGGCGGGCTACGACGGTGTCGCGCTGACCCTCGACATCCACCACCTCGACCCGTTCTCCGAGACCTGGGCGGCCGAGGCCGGCCGGGTGGCGAGCCTGCTGGAGAAGCTGGAACTGACCTGCGTCATCGAGACGGGCGCCCGCTTCCTGCTCGATCCCAATGCCAAGCACGAGCCGACTCTGGTGACGGCCGACGCCGCGGGCCGCGCCCGGCGGGTCGGCTTCCTCAAGCGGGCCGTCGAGATCGGCGCGATGCTCTCCGCCGAGGCGGTCTCGTTCTGGGCCGGCGTGCCGAAGCCCGGCGTCGATCACGGCGAGGCCCGGCGCTGGCTGGAAGAGGGGCTGCACGAGGTCGCGGCCTTCGCCACCGCATCCGGGGTCGTGCCCTGCCTGGAGCCGGAACCCGGCATGCTGATCGAGACCCTCGACGATTACGCGGCCCTCGCCGTGCCGGGGCTGAAGCTCGCCCTCGACACCGGCCACTGCCTCGTGACGGGCGAGCGCGAGCCTGCGGCGGCGGTGCGGGAATTCGCCGACCGGATCGGCACCGTGGCGATCGAGGACATGAAGCGCGGCAGCCACATCCACCTGCCCTTCGGCGAGGGCGACATGGACGTGCCGGGCGTGCTGGAGGCGCTGGAGGAGGTCGGCTTCGGCAAGCTGATCTGCGTCGAGCTGTCCCGCGAGAGCCACCGGGCCGACGTGATGATCCCTCAGGCGCTGGAGTACCTCCGCGGCTGCCGGCGCCCCGGCCCGGTCCTGGCCGGCGAGCAGGAGACGCGGCGGCAATGGCAGTGAGAGCCGAACCGCGGCGAGGCGAGAATCGGGCACGGGAGAGGGAGCGCCTCGGCGCCTCGCCCGGTCAATGCGAAGGTGCGGCGCGATGAGAATCCTCTTCCTCAGCCGCCGCTACTTCCCGGCGATATCGGGCATGAGCGTCTACGCGCAGAACCTGCTGGGCGAGCTGGTCGGTGCTGGCCACGACGTCACGATGATCTCGCAGTACCGGGGCGACGCCTTCGGCACCCGGGTCTACGGGGGCGGCCCGCCGCCGCCGGTGCCGGGTGTGCGGGTGATCGGCCTGGAGCAGCTCGGCGAGCAGACCTCCGGCGATTTCGAGCGCGACATCGCCACGATGGTGGACGCCATCGCCCGAGAGCACGCCGAAAAGCCGTTCGACATCCTGCACGCGCAGTACGGCTACCCGACCGGCTGGGCGGTGCTGCTCGCCGCGCGCGAGCTCGGCGTGCCGAGCGTCGTCTCGATCCAGGGCGGCGACGGCCACTGGGTCGGCTCCTGCTGCGAGACCCACCGGGTCGCCATGTGCGAGGTGCTGGCCCACGCCAACGCGCTGCTGATCGGCGGCGCCTCCTTCGTGGACGAGGTCTGCGGGCGGCTGGGCTCGGACCCCGCCCGCTTCACCATCGTGCCCGGCGCGGTCGACACCGACCGGTTCGCGCAAGGCACACCCGACGGGCTGCCCGCGCCCCATGCCGGCCCGGTGCGGCTGTTCTACCACGGCCGGGTCGACCGCCGGAAAGGCGTGCTCGACTTCATCGAGGCCCTGGCGATCCTGCGCGCGCAGGGCACGCCGTTCGCCGCCACGATCTCGGGGATCGGGCCCGACGTGGACCCGGCCAAGGCGCTCGCCGCGGAGCGCGCCTTCTCCGAGCGCGAGATCGCCTTCACGGGCTACGCCGAGTACGGCTCCGTGCCCGACCTCTACCGCCACGCCGACGTGTTCGTCTCGCCGACCTACGCGGAGGGCTTCTCCAACACGATCCTGGAGGCGCTGGCGGCCGGGCTCGCCACCGTCTCGTGCCACGCGGTCGGCGTCTCGGACTGCCTGCGCGACGGGGAGAACGGGCTGCTGGTCAACCCGGGCGACGTCCCGGCGCTGGCCGCCTCGCTCACCCGGATCATCACGGAGGCCGATCTGCGCCGCCGCATCGCGACGGCCGGCCTGGAGGAGTGCCGGCGGGTCTACTCGTGGCACGCGGTCGGGCGGCAGATCATGGACGTCTACGCCCGGGTGCGCGGCGAGCGGCCGGCCACCGATTTCGCGACGGACCTGCCCGACGATCCGACCTGCCGGTTCCGCGCCGAGCCGCACCTGCTTTGAGAGCGTCCTCGGAACGTCCCATCCAACCCCCTCATCCTGAGGTGCCCGCGTCGGCGGTCCTCGAAGGAGCCCTCCAGAGGGTGCGGCGATCCCCGGAGCCCTCCTGCGAGGCGTCCTCGCCGCAGCTCGGGACGAGGGCGCGGGTTGGACCTGTCGAGGATGAGAGGCGCTGAACCATGCCCACCGCGCTTGCCCTGTCCCCCCACCTCGACGACGCGGCCTTCTCGTGCGGCGGCCTGCTGGCAAGCCTCGCGCGAGACGGCTGGCGGATCGTGATGGCGACCCTGTTCACCGGCAGCGTCGCCGAGCCGAGCGGCTTCGCGCTCGCCTGCCAGCTCGACAAGGGCCTGGGACAGGAGGTCGACTACATGGCCCTGCGCCGGGACGAGGATGTCCGCGCGGCCGCGGCGCTCGGCATCGCGCCGCCCGTGCACCTGCCGTTCCGGGAGGCGCCGCACCGGGGCTACGGCTCGGCGCCGGAGCTGTTCTCCGATACCCGCGCCGACGACGGCATCGCGGCCGACCTCGCGCCGGCGATGGCGGGGCTGATCGCCGCGGAGAGCCCGGACCTCCTCCTCGCCCCCCAGGCGATCGGCGGCCACGTCGATCACGTCCAGGCCGTGCGGGCGCTGCGCAGTCTCGATCTGCCGTCGCCGATCCTGTGGTGGCGCGACTTTCCCTACACGGTGCGCGATGCTGCCCCGAAGGAGCCCCTCGCGGCGCTGTTCTCCGCGCTCGCCGAGCCGGTGATGCGCCTCGCTCCGGATGCGCAGGCCCGGAAGCGCGCCGCCTGCGCGGCCTATGCCAGCCAGATCGGCTTCCAGTTCGGCGGCGCGGCCGGCCTCGACGCGCGCCTCGCCCGGGAGGAGGGTCGCGAGCGCTTCCGCCTGTCGGGCCGCCTCGGCGCGGCCGTGCCCGGCCTCGATGCCGGCTGAGCCGCGGGCGCCGAAATCGCTGGCTGACCCGCAGGCCCTCGCGGCCCGCCGGGCGATGATCGGGGCGCCGCACATCGCGCCGATCCGGGCGCTGGGCGAGCGGATCTCCACCGAGCGCGGCGCGCCGGTCCCGACTCCCGACCCTCTGGACGGCGGCGTCGGCGCGCGGCTGCTGCTCCTCCTCGAGACGCCCGGCCCGGCGGTGCTGCGCACCGGCTTCGTCACGCGCGACAGCGCGAACGGCACCGCCGCGAACCTGTTCCGCTTCCTCGCCGAGGCGGGGATCGTCCGGGCCGACACGCTGATCTGGAACGCGGTCCCCTGGCTGATCCACGCCGAGGGCGCCCTCAACCGGGCGCCGCGCCGCGCCGAGGTCGCGGCCGCCGCGCCCTACCTGGCCCCGCTCCTCGACCTGCTGCCGCGCCTCGCCGTGGCGGTGCTGGCCGGCCGCTTCGCCGGCGAGGCGGCGCCGGCCCTCGCGGCGCTCCGGCCCCACCTGCCGGTGATCCGGGTGCCGCACCCGAGTCCGACCTATGTCTGCACCTCGCCCGAGGTCCCCGCCCGGATCCGGCACGGCCTCGCCGAGGCGGCCGCGATCCTCGATCGGCCGGCCCGTCGAGGATAGAACACCTGTCCGGGCGGCCCCTTCCCTGGCCTTGTGCGCCCGTTCGGCCTACATGCGGGGCAACGGGCCGCGGTCCGGGAGATTCCGGCACGGGCTGACGGCCTTGGGCCGGGCCGCGCAGCCGGAAGGGCGGACGCCGATCGGCATGAATTTTCAGGGACAGCACCGGAGCCCGGCCGAGCCGGTCGAGCCGGTCCATCACGATGCCGAAGCCGGCCCGAAGCGGAAGAGCCGGCGCAGCCGCTATGCCTGGATCGGCACGGCGGCCAGCATCGTGCTGTTCGCGGTCTCCCTCGGCGTCCTGTGGAAGCTCGTCCAGAGCGTCAGCTGGGCCGAGGTGCGCGGCGCGATCGCGGCCGCGACCGCCGAGCAACTCGGCCTCGCCTTCCTGTTCGTCGGCGTCAGCTACCTGTTCCTCACCGGCTACGACGCGCTGGCCCTGCGCCAGCTCAAGATCAAGGTGCCGTACCGGATCACCGCGCTCGCCTCCTTCACGAGCTACGCGGTGAGCTTCACCCTGGGCTTCCCGCTGCTCACCGCCGGGACGATCCGCTACTGGATCTACGCCCGGCAGGGACTGTCCACCGCCAAGATCGCCGCGCTCACCGTCATTGCCGGCTTCACCTTCTGGCTCGGCATGGGCGTGGTGCTGGGCCTCAGCCTGATCATCGAGGCCGGCCAGCTCGCCGGGCTCGCCTTCACGTCGATCCGGATCAACCAGGGGGTTGGGCTCGCGGCGCTCGCCATGGTGCTCGGCTATCTCGCCTGGGTCTCGGCCAAGAAGCGCAGCATCACCGTCAAGCACTGGCGCCTGGAGCTGCCCGGGGCCTCCGTGTCGATCGGCCAGATGATCGTCGGCATCGGCGACGTCTGCGCGGCGGCGGCCGTGCTCTACGTCCTGCTGCCGCAGGAGACGACGCTGGGCTTCACCACCTTCCTGGCGATCTACGTGCTCGCCGCCATGCTGGGCATCGCGTCGAACGCGCCGGGCGGCATCGGCGTGTTCGAGGCCACCGTGCTCCTCGCCCTGTCGAGCCTGCCGCGCAACGAGGTGCTGACCTCGCTGCTCCTGTTCCGGGGCTGCTACTACGTCGTCCCGTTCGTGACCGCCCTGGCGATGCTCGGCCTCTACGAGATCGTGAAGCGCGCGGGCGGCGCCCGCGATCCCGGCCCGCCGGAGGGCACGGCCGGGCCGTCCGGGCGCGCCTGGCACGACGAGCCCGAGTCCCGCTGATCCGTCGGCCTCGCCCGCCATGCCCGGCCGCCTGCGCAGCTCTCCCGCCTGGACCGGCGCCGCGATCGCCGCGGGGCTGCTCGGGCTCGCCGCTGCCCTGGCCGGGCGGCTCGACCTCCCGCTGATCCTGGTCGGCCTTGGGGCCATCTGCCTGGGCGGCTGGCTCGGCGGGCGCGGCCGGGAGGACCCCGTCCCGCGACCGGCCGCCGCCACGCCGCGCCACGCCGTCGCCGAGGCGCTGCTGGCCCACGTGCCGGATCCGGTGATCCTCGTGGACCGGCGCACCCTGGTGCTGGAGGCCAATCCGGCCGCACGGGCGCTCCTGCCCGCCCTGCATCAGGCCCGGCCGCTGTCCTTCGCGCTCCGCGACCCCGAGGTCCTCGACGGGATCGAGGCGGTGCTGAGTTCAGGCCTCCCGCGCCGCGTCGCCCTGTCGACCCGGGTGCCGCTGGAGCGGACCTTCGAGGTCCAGATCGGCGCCCTGCCGATGCCCGACGGGTCCGGTGTCAGCGCGCTCCTGTTCCTGCGCGACCTCACCTCGGCCCGGCGCCTCGAGGCGATGCGCGTCGATTTCGTCGCCAACGCGAGCCACGAGCTGCGCACGCCGCTCGCAACACTGATCGGCTTCATCGAGACCCTGCAGGGCCCGGCCCGCGACGACGCGCGGGCCCGCGAGCGTTTCCTGGAGATCATGCGCGGCCAGGCCCTGCGCATGACGCGGCTGATCGACGACCTGCTGTCGCTGTCGCGGATCGAGCTGCGCGAGCACGTGGCGCCCACCGCGGTGGTCGATCTCGGGGCACTCGCCCGCCAGATGGTCGACGCCCAGGGTCCGCCCGCCGAGGCGCGGGGCGCCACGATCCGCCTGGAGGAGGGCGGCGGCCCCTACCCAGTTCCCGGCGACGCCGACGAGCTCGCCCGGGTGATCGAGAACCTGATCGAGAACGCCGTGAAGTATGGCGGCGGCCGGATCAGCGTCGGTCTCGCCCGCGAGGACGACCCGCGGCTCGGGCGCCGGATCGTCCTGTCGGTGGCCGATGACGGGCCGGGCATCCCGCCCGAGCACATCCCGCGGCTGACGGAGCGCTTCTACCGGGTCGACGTCGCCTCGAGCCGGGCCCGCGGCGGCACCGGCCTGGGGCTCGCCATCGTCAAGCACAGCCTCAACCGCCACCGGGGACGCCTCGCCATCGAGAGCGCGGCGGGGGAGGGGACGACCGTTCGGGTCAGCCTGCCGGAATACGGCGCCGCGCCGCCGCAGCCCGCGGCCGATCAGGCCGGCCCGGCGTAGGGTCCGATCCCGAGCCCGCTTTCGACGCGCCCGACCCAGGCGCGGGTCGCCGGGTACTCTGCCAAGTCGAAGCCGCCCTCGTGGGCCATGCGCGTGTAGGCCACGAGCGCCACGTCGGCGAGGGTCAGGACCTCGCCCGCCATGAAGGCCGAGCGCGCGAGGGTCCGCTCCATCAGCCGCAGGGCGTCGGCGCCGCGCTCGGCGAGCTTCGGGTCGAGATCCTCCGGCGCCCGCCTGAGGTAGTGGAGCTGGTAGCGGCGGACCGCGATGTAGGGCTCGTGGCTGTACTGCTCCCAGAACATCCACTGCAGCATGCGGGCGCGGGGCAGGGGCTCCGCGGGGATCAGCGCGGAGCCCTCCGCGAGGTAGAGGATGATCGCGTTCGATTCCGACAGCACGGCGCCGTCGGGCAGGACGACGACCGGCACCCGTCCTGCGGGGTTCAGGGCCAGGAACTCGGGCCCGCGCGTCCCGCCGCCCGGGACGTCCACGTCGCGCCAGACCGCCCGGATGCCGAGACGGGCCGCGACCCACTTGACCTTGAGGCAGTTCCCGGAGCCCGGGTCGCCGTAGATCGTCAGCGGTTCGCTCATCCGGATCCTCGTCGCGCATGCGGGCGAGGACCTTGGCCGGGCACCGGCGATTCGACAACGGGCCGCGCCTCACCGTGCGTCGGATCCGTCCGGCCTGATGCCCAAGCCCTTGACCTTCCCATCATGGGAAGCCCCATCTGAGCGGGCATGGATGCTTCGAACCGGATCACCGCCATGTCGAAATCCGTCGCCCTGAGCCTCCCCGTCGCGGGCATGTCCTGCGCCTCCTGCGTCGGCCGCGTCGAGCGCGCCCTCGCGGCGCTGCCCGGTGCCCGGAACGTGGCGGTGAACCTCGCCACCAACCGCGCCAGCCTCGTCCTCGACGCGGGCACGAGCCCGGGCGACGTCGCGGCGGCGCTGGCGGAGGCCGGCTACCCCGTCCCCGAGACGCAGAGCCTCCTCGCCCTGGAGGGCATGTCGTGCGCGAGCTGCGTGGCCCGCGTCGAGCGCGCGCTGGCCGCCGTGCCGGGAGTGACCGGGGCCAGCGTCAACCTCGCGGCGGGCCGGGCCGCGATCCGCCATCCCGAGGGCACGGTGCCGATGGACGCGCTGGTGGCGGCCGTGGAGGCGGCCGGCTACGAGGCCCGTCCGGTCGAGGCCGGCCATCCGGTCGACCCGTCGGCCCGCCAGGCCGAGGAGGCCCGCGCCCTGCGCCGCGACCTGATCGTCGCCGCCCTGCTGTCCGCGCCCGTGGTCGTCCTCGACATGGGCGGCCACCTCCTCCCCGCCCTTCACGGGGGCCCGGTGACGGCCCTGGTCCAGGCCGTGCTGGCCACGCTGGTTCTCGCCGGCCCGGGGCGGCGCTTCTTCCTGCGCGGCGTTCCGGGCCTGCTGCGCGGCCATCCCGACATGAACGCCCTGGTCGCCCTCGGGGCCGGGGCCGCCTACCTGTACTCGCTGGTCTCGACCCTGGCGCCCGACCTCCTGCCGGCGGGGGCGGCACATCTCTATTTCGAGGCGAGCGTCCTGATCGTCACGCTGATCCTCCTCGGCCGGACCCTGGAGGCCCGCGCCAAGGGACGCACGGGCCAGGCGATCGCCCGGCTGATGGATCTGGCGCCGAAGACCGCCCGGGTCGTGCGCGACGGCGCGGAGACCGAGGTGCCGCTCGACGCCCTGCGTCTCGGCGACGTCGTCCGCGTGCGTCCGGGCGAGCGGGTGGCGGCCGACGGCGCCGTGATCTCCGGCACCAGCCATATCGACGAGAGCATGGTGACGGGCGAGCCGGCCCCGGTGCGCAAGGGGCCGGGCGACGCGGTGGTCGGCGGGACCCTCAACGGACGCGGCAGCCTCGACCTGCGGGTCGAAGCGGTCGGCGGCGCCACCGTGGTGGCGCAGATCGCCGCCATGGTGGAGCGTGCCCAGGGCGGCAAGCTGCCGATCCAGGCGCTGGTCGACCGCGTCACCGGGCGGTTCGTGCCGGCGGTGATCGGGATCGCCGCGGTGACCTTCCTGGCCTGGCTGGTCCTTGCGCCGGCCCCGGCGCTGGGCCCGGCCCTGGTGAACGCCGTGGCGGTGCTGATCATCGCCTGCCCCTGCGCCATGGGGCTGGCGACGCCGACCGCCATCATGGTCGGGACCGGGCGCGCGGCGGCGCGCGGCGTGCTGTTCCGCGACGGCGCGGCGCTGCAGGGCCTGCGCGACGTGCGGGTCGTGGCTCTCGACAAGACCGGCACCCTGACCGAGGGGCGGCCCCGGCTGACCGAGATCGTCCCGGCCGTGGGCTTCGCGGAGGACGAGGCGCTGGCCCTCGCCGCAGCGCTGGAGAGCCGCTCCGAGCACCCGCTGGCCGGCGCCGTCGTGACGGCCGCCCGCGATCGCGATCTCGCCCTCGCGGAGCCGGACAGCTTCGAGGCGGTGGCGGGTTTCGGCGTCGCCGGCCGGGTGGCGGGCCGGGCCGTGGCCCTCGGCGCGCCGCGCTACCTCGAGCGCCTCCTCGCCGCGAGGCCGGCATGAGCGCGGCGCCGCTGACGATCGGCGAGGCGTCGCGCCGCACCGGCGTCTCGGCCAAGATGATCCGCTGGTACGAGGCGACCGGCCTGCTGCCGCCGGCCACCCGCTCCGAGGCGGGCTACCGCCACTACGGCGAGGCGGACCTGCACACGCTGCGCTTCATCCGCCGCGCCCGCGACCTCGGCTTCAGCGTGGGCGCGATCGCGGATCTGCTGGCGCTCTGGCGCGACCGCGCCCGGCCGAGCGCCGGGGTGAAGGCCATCGCGCAGGATCAGATCGCAGATCTGCGCCGCCGGATCGCCGAGATGGAGGGGATGGCCCGGACTCTGGAGCATCTGGCCGAGGCCTGCTGCGGCGACGAGCGTCCCGAATGCCCGATCCTCGACGATCTCGCGGCGGCGGATCACGGCCCGACGCGGCGGCGCGCGATCCGACCGCTCCCCAGGCGCGGCCGTTGACGGCGGCTCTGGCCCCGGCTTTGCTGGTCCGGCCCACCCGCAAAGGCCACGAGAGCCCCGACCCGATGCCCGTCCTCGAACGGATCCGCCACTTCGCCGACACGATGACGGCGTGGCGGCACGACCTGCACGCCCATCCCGAGCTGCTCTACGACGTCGACCGCACCGCCGGCTTCGTCGCCGAGACGCTGCGGTCCTTCGGCTGCGACGAGGTCGTGACCGGCATCGGCCGCACCGGGGTGGTCGGCGTCATCCGCGGCCGGGGACGCACCTCCAACCGCGCCATCGGCCTGCGCGCCGACATGGACGCCCTGCCGATCCAGGAGGTGCGCGACCTGCCCTACCGCTCCACCGTGCCGGGCAAGATGCACGCCTGCGGCCATGACGGGCACACCGCCATGCTGCTCGGCGCCGCCAAGTATCTCGCCGAGACGCGCGATTTCGACGGGGCGGCCGTGCTGATCTTCCAGCCCGCCGAGGAGGGCGGGGGCGGCGGCGAGGCCATGGTCGAGGACGGCCTGATGGAGCGGTTCGGGGTCGAGTCGGTCTACGGGATGCACAACATTCCCGGCATGGCGGTCGGCACCTTCGCGGTCCGGCCCGGACCGATCATGGCCTCGACCGACCGCTTCACCGTCACCATCGAGGGGCGAGGCGGGCACGCGGCCCTGCCGCAGAACGCCGTCGACAGCGTGCTCGTGTCGAGCCACGTGATCATCGCCCTGCAGAGCATCGTGGCACGCAACCTCGACCCGGTGCAGTCGGCCGTGGTCTCGGTCTGCGCGCTCGAGGCCGGCGAGGCCTTCAACGTCCTGCCGCAGACCGTCACCATGCGGGGCACCATGCGCACGCTGTCCCAGGCCGTACGCAGCCAGATCAAGGCGCGGATCGAGGCCCTCGTGGCCGAGATCGCCGGCGGCTTCGGCGCGCAGGGCCGGGTCGAGTACGGGGCGAGCTATCCGGTGACCGAGAACCATCCCGCCGAGACCGACTTCATGGCCGGCGTCGCGGAGGCGCTGGTGGGTGGGGAGAACGTCGACCGGGCGGTGGCGCCGATGATGACCGCGGAGGACTTCTCCTACATGCTCGGCCGCCGCCCCGGCGCCTACATGTTCATCGGCAACGGCGACAGTGCCTCGCTCCATCACCCGCACTACGATTTCAACGACGCGGCCGCGCCGTACGGGGCTTCCCTGTGGGCGCGCCTGATCGAGACCGGTCTGCCGCGCAGAGCCTGAGCGCGCCGCCCGCTTTCCCGCCGCTCGCCGAGGCCGTCCCGGTCTGGCTGCGGGTGGCGGCCCTGTCCTTCGGCGGCCCGGCCGGGCAGATCGCCGTGATGCACCGCATCCTGGTGGAGGAGCGGCGCTGGATCTCGGAGCGGCGCTTCCTGCACGGGCTCGGATTCTGCACCCTGCTGCCGGGGCCGGAGGCGCAGCAGCTCGCGACCTATATCGGCTGGCTGATGCACGGGCCGGCGGGCGGCCTCGTGGCCGGGGGGCTGTTCGTGCTGCCGGGGCTCCTCGCCCTGATGGCCCTGAGCTGGCTCTACGTGCTCTACGGCCATGTCGACGCGGTCGCCGGGCTGTTCTTCGGCCTGAAGGCGGCGGTGCTCGCCATCGTGCTGCACGCCCTCTGGCGGCTCGGCGGCCGCGCCCTGCGCGACCGGACGGACCGGCTCGTGGCGCTCGCTGCCTTCGTGGCACTCTTCGCCCTGTCCGTGCCGTTCCCGCTGGTGGTGGTCGCCGCCGGCCTGCTCGGCCTCGCTCGCGGCCGGCGCCCGGCCGAGGAGCGCGCGGCGGATCCGGCGGAGGAGGCGGACGTCCTGATCGGCGAGGCGGCGCTGCCGCGGGAGCGCGTCGGCGCCGCGTCCTCCCTGCGGACGGCGGCGCTCTGGCTCGCGGTCTGGCTCCTGCCGGTGGCGGCGCTGCTGGTCCTGCCCGGCGTGCCGCCGGTCTTCGGGCGGGTGGCGCTGTTCTTCTCCAAGATGGCGCTCGTGACCTTCGGGGGCGCCTACGCGGCGCTCGCCTACGTGGCCCAGCAGGCGGTGGAGCATTTCGGCTGGCTGAAGCCCGGCGAGATGCTCGACGGGCTCGGGCTCGCCGAGACTACGCCCGGCCCGCTGATCATGGTGCTCCAGTTCGTGGGCTTCCTGGCGGGGTTCCGGGCGCCCGGCGCCCTGCCGCCGCTCCTCGCCGGGACGCTCGCCGGGCTGCTGACGACCTGGGTCACCTTCGTGCCCTGCTTCCTGTGGATCTTCGCCGGCGCTCCGCTGATCGGGCGCCTGCGCGGCAGCCGGCGGCTCGCGGGGGCGCTCTCGGCGATCACCGCCGCGGTGGCGGGGGTGATCCTCAACCTCGCGGTCTGGTTCGGGCTGCGGACGCTGTTCGCCCGGGTCGAGACCGTGCCGCTCGGGCCACTCAGGCTCGACCTGCCGGTGCCGGGCAGCCTCGATGCGGCCGCCCTGCTGCTGACCCTGGCGGCGATCTTCGCGGTCTTCCGGTTCTGGCTCGGGACGCTCCAGACCCTGGCGCTGTGCGCCGGGGCCGGGATCCTGCTGCGGCAGGCGGGCTGGGCCTGATCAGGCCCCGTAGCGCGCCTTGAGCAGCGCGTAGGTCAGCCGCGCGGTCTGAACCTCGCCGCCCTCCGGTCGCCCGGGCTTGGTGGAGGGGTTCCAGCCGTAGAGGTCGAAATGGCCGTGCGCCCTCGTGTTCGGAGCAAAGCGGCGCAGGAACAGGGCCGCGGTGATCGCGCCCGCGAACGGGCCGCCGGAGACGTTGTTGAGGTCGGCGACCTTGGAGTCGAGCAGGCTCGCGTAGGGCGCGTGCAGCGGCATGCGCCAGACCGGGTCGATCGCCGTCCGGCCGGCCCGCGCCACCGCCTCGGCCAGGGCGTCGTCCTCCGTGAAGAAGGCCGGGAGATCCGGCCCGAGCGCCACCCGGGCCGCGCCGGTCAGCGTCGAGAAGTCGAGGATCAGGTCGGGCGCGTCGGCGTCCGCGAGGGCGAGCGCGTCGGCGAGGATCAGCCGGCCCTCCGCGTCGGTGTTGCCGATCTCGACGCTGAGCCCGGCCCGGCTCGCCAGCACGTCGCCGGGGCGGAAGGCGTTGCCCGACACGGCGTTCTCCACCGCGGGGATCAGCAGGCGCAGGCGCAGGCGCAGGCCCGCGCCCATCACCATGTCGGCGGCGGCCAGCGCCGCGGCGGCGCCGCCCATGTCCTTCTTCATCAGCAGCATCGCGGCCGACGGCTTGAGGTCGAGGCCGCCTGTGTCGAAGGCGACGCCCTTGCCGACCAGGGTCACGCGCGGCGCGTCCGCCGGACCCCAGGTCAGGTCGATCAGTCGCGGCGCCCGGGGCGAGGCGGCGCCGACCGCGTGGATCAGCGGGTACTCCCGGGCGAGCGCCTCGCCCTGCGTGACGGTGACGGAGGCGCCGTGACGGTCGCCGAGCGCCCGGGCGGCCGCCTCGATCTCGGCGGGTCCGAGATCGTTGGCCGGCGTGTTCACGAGATCGCGGCCCATCGCCACCGCGGCGGCGATCCGCTCCGCCTCGGCCGCGTCGATGCCGGCCGGCGCCGCGAGCCGGGCCTTGATCCCGGCGCCGGACCGGTAGCGGCCGAAGCGGTAGCTCCCCATCAGCCAGGAGAGCGCCGCCTCGGCGGGCTCGGGCGCATTATCCAGGCGGTAGACGCCCTCCGGCAGCAGCCCCGGCAGCTTGCCGGCGAGAAGTCGGTCGTAGGCCGCGGCCTCCGGATCGCCGAGACCGAACAGGACCCGCGCGAGGCTGCCCTCCGGGCCGGGCAGGAGCGCGAGGCTGCCCGCCTTCGGCTGGAAGCCGACGGCCCTGGCGAAACTCCGCTGGGCGGGTTCCAGGCCGGATTCGACCTCCGCCCAGCCGCCGGTCGTCACCAGCGTCACCGGTACGGCCTGCGTGTCGCCGGGCAGGAGCCCGCGGGTCGTCGCCGGAATCTCGGCCTGGGTCATGTGCCTCTCGCATGCCGCCCGGACCGGCGGCTTAACCGGTGATTAGGGTTAACGCTCTATCACCGGCCGGCCGGGAGCGTGAAGCGCGTGCCATCGCGTCCGGCCCAGTTGCCGGCGGAGCGCACCATGATGACGGCCCTGTTCCGGGTCACCCAGCCCCAGGCCTGTGCCGGGCGCCGCGCCGCCCTCGCGGCCGCCGTCGCGCTGGGCCTCGCCGGCTGCAACACCAGCTCTCCCGAGACGACCGGCTCGATCGGCCCCCTCGGCGGGTCATCCGCGGCGGCTGCGGCGCCCTCGCGGCAGGACATCGACCGGCTGGCCGAGCGCTTCAACGCCGACCCCGCCGACGGGCGCACGGCGATGGCCTATGCCCGCGCCCTGCGAGCCACCGATCAGATCAGCCAAGCCTCCGCGGTGCTGCAGCAGGCGGCCCTGCGCAACCCGCGCGACCGGGCCCTGCTCGGTGCCTACGGCAAGTCGCTGGTCGAGGCGGGCCGCTTCCGCGAGGCGATCGACGTGCTCGCCAACGCGCACACCCCCGCCAATCCCGACTGGCGCATCCTGTCGGCGCAGGGCTCGGCCTCCGCGCAGCTCGGCGAGCAGGCCCGCGCGCAGGGCTTCTACGAGGCCGCCCTCAAGATCCGGCCGAACGAGCCCTCGCTCCTGTCCAATCTCGGCCTGTCCTACGCGCTGTCGCGCAACCTCGACCAGGCCGAGCAGACGCTGCGGCTCGCCGCCGACCAGCCCGGCGCCGACGCGCGGGTGCGGGCGAACCTCGCCATGGTGCTGGGCCTCAAGGGGCGCTTCGCCGATGCCGAGGCCGTCCTGCGCCGCGACATGAGCGCCGAGGAGGCGGCCACGAACGTCGCCTCCCTGCGCAGGCTCGCCGCGCAGCCGAATCGGGCGAAGGCGCTGTCCGGCGCGGGCGCGCCGGGACAGGGGTGATCCGAAGACGCTCCGGTCCGCTGCCTCGGACCGAGCCGCGATTCCTGACAGCCTGTCACCCCGCGATTCCGGGCTCCGATGCGCGGCTCCGGAACGGCGACGCACCCCGACGCGGGGGCGCCTTCCCGACGAGCAACGGTGGACCGCACCCGGCCACCGACCGCTATCGCGCCCCTGCGCGCCGGGCCCGACAGGAAAACGCGCCTGTCATGACGACCCGGTAGCGGCCAGATTCGAAAAGTTCTATATCCCTCCGCGGCTGCGCCGCGCGGCATCACGGGCGTCCAAATCGCCCCCGCGCATCGTCCTGCCCGGGCACTCCCGGGGCGGCGCGCGCCCGTCGGGCGCTACACAGGCCGAACACGGATCTCGTAGCGCAGGTCTTGCCTGCGCGTGTTCGACAACCCGCAGCGAGGATAGAACCAGCCGTGCCCTCACTCGACAGCTTCAAGGCCCGCCAGACGCTCGAAGCCGGCGGCAAGACCTACACCTACTATTCCATTCCCGCGGCCGAGAAGAACGGCCTCGCCTCGGCGGCCGCGCTGCCCTTCTCCATGAAGGTGATCCTGGAGAATCTGCTGCGCTACGAGGACGACCGCTCGGTCAAGAAGGCCGACATCGCGGCCGCCGTCGGCTGGCTCGACCAGAAGGGCAAGGCCGAGGTCGAGATCGCGTTCCGCCCCTCCCGCGTGCTGATGCAGGACTTCACCGGCGTCCCGGCGGTGGTCGACCTCGCCGCCATGCGCGACGCCATGGTGGCGCTGGGCGGCGACCCGCAGAAGATCAACCCGCTCGTCCCGGTGGACCTCGTCATCGACCACTCGGTGATCGTCGACGAGTTCGGCACCCCCAAGGCGCTGGCCGACAACGTCGCCCTGGAATACGAGCGCAACGGCGAGCGCTACACCTTCCTGAAGTGGGGCCAGTCGGCCTTCGACAACTTCTCGGTGGTGCCGCCGGGCACCGGCATCTGCCACCAGGTGAATCTGGAATACCTGTCGCAGACTGTCTGGACCAAGTCCGAGGACGGCTCCGACGTGGCTTACCCCGATTCGCTGGTCGGCACCGATTCGCACACCACCATGGTCAACGGCATGGCGGTCCTGGGCTGGGGCGTCGGCGGCATCGAGGCCGAGGCGGCGATGCTGGGCCAGCCGCTGTCGATGCTGATCCCCGAGGTCGTGGGCTTCAAGCTGTCGGGCAAGCTGCCCGAGGGCACCACCGCCACCGACCTCGTGCTCACCGTCACCCAGATGCTGCGCAAGAAGGGCGTGGTCGGCAAGTTCGTGGAGTTCTACGGCCCCGGCCTCGACGACATGGCGGTGGCCGACCGGGCCACGATCTCCAACATGGCGCCCGAGTACGGCGCGACCTGCGGCTTCTTCCCGGTCGACCAGAAGACCATCGACTTCCTGAAGGTCACCGGCCGGTCCGACGACCGGATCGCCCTGGTCGAGGCCTACGCGAAGGCGCAGGGCATGTGGCGCGACGCCAGCACGCCCGACCCGGTCTTCACCGACACGCTGGAGCTCGACATGGGCGAGGTCCGTCCCTCGCTCGCCGGCCCGAAGCGCCCGCAGGACCGGGTTCTCCTCGACGGCGCCAAGCCGGGCTTCGCCGCCTCGATGGAGACCGAGTTCAAGAGGGCTGCCGACCTCGCGCGCCGCTACCCGGTCGAGGGCACGAACTTCGACATCGGGCACGGCGACGTGGTGATCGCCGCGATCACGAGCTGCACCAACACGTCCAACCCCTCGGTGATGATCGGCGCCGGGCTCCTCGCCCGCAACGCCGTCGCCAAGGGCCTGCGCTCCAAGCCGTGGGTGAAGACCTCGCTGGCGCCCGGATCGCAGGTGGTCGGCGAGTACCTGGAGAAGTCCGGCCTGCAGGAGCCGCTGGACGCGCTCGGCTTCAACCTCGTCGGCTTCGGCTGCACCACCTGCATCGGCAATTCCGGCCCGCTGCCGGAGGCGATCTCCAAGGCGATCAACGACAACGACGTCGTGGCCGCGGCGGTGCTCTCGGGCAACCGCAACTTCGAGGGCCGCGTGAACCCCGACGTGCGGGCGAACTATCTCGCGTCGCCGCCGCTGGTCGTCGCCTACGCGCTGGCCGGATCGATGCAGATCGACATCACCACCGAGCCGCTCGGCCAGGGATCCGACGGCAAGCCCGTCTACCTCAAGGACATCTGGCCGTCCTCGGCCGAGGTCCAGCAGTTCATCGAGGAGAACATCACCTCGGCGCTGTTCAAGTCCCGCTACGCGGACGTGTTCGGCGGCGACCAGAACTGGAAGGACGTCGAGGTCACCGAGGCCGAGACCTTCGCGTGGAACCCGGGCTCCACCTACGTGCAGAACCCGCCCTACTTCGTCGGCATGGAGAAGACCCCGAAGCCGGTGGAAGACATCGCGGAGGCACGGATCCTCGGCCTGTTCCTCGACTCGATCACCACCGACCACATCTCGCCGGCGGGCAACATCCGCGCGGCCTCGCCGGCCGGCGAGTACCTGCAGTCGCACCAGGTGCGCGTGCAGGACTTCAACCAGTACGGCACAAGGCGCGGCAACCACGAGGTGATGATGCGGGGCACCTTCGCCAACATCCGCATCAAGAACCAGATGGTGAAGGACGCCTCCGGCGGCGTGGTCGAGGGCGGGTGGACGCACTTCCAGCCGTCGGGCGAGAAGATGTTCATCTACGACGCGGCGATGAAGTACGCCGAACAGGGCACGCCGCTCGTGATCTTCGCCGGCAAGGAGTACGGAACCGGCTCGTCGCGCGACTGGGCGGCGAAGGGCACGAAGCTGCTCGGCGTCCGCGCCGTGGTGGCCGAGAGCTTCGAGCGCATCCACCGCTCGAACCTCGTCGGGATGGGCGTGGTGCCGCTGGTCTTCCAGGGCGACACGTCCTGGCAGTCGCTGGGCCTGAAGGGCGACGAGACCGTCACCATCAAGGGGCTGGCGGGCGAGTTGAAGCCGCGCCAGACGCTGACCGCGGAGATCAAGTCCGCCGACGGCTCGGTGAAGCAGGTCCCGCTGACCTGCCGGATCGATACCCTCGACGAGCTGGAATACTTCCGCAACGGCGGCATCCTGCCCTACGTGCTGCGCTCGCTCGCGGCGTGACCATCCATCGGGCGGCCCCTGGGCCGCCCCTCGGGATCGACGAGGCGGCGTCCCATGGGCGCCGCCTTATTTGTCTCTCAGACCGGCTATTTCGCTTGCGCGCAACCTTGTTTCGCGCACGGGCCGCCCCATAACCCCGCTCCTGAAGCCAGGATGGGACCCCGATGAAGCACCTCAGCAAGACCCTCGTCGCCGCCGGCCTGACGGCCCTGCTGTCGAGCGCGGCCCTCGCCGCGCAGGTCGAGCGCGTCCGCGGGACCATCGACAAGGCCGATGGCAGCACGCTCACGATCAAGACCGAGGACGGCAAGACCGAGACGGTGGATGTGGCCGGCGCGAAGTTCGCCTGGGTGGTCCCGTCGAGCCTCGACCAGATCAAGGACGGCGTCTTCATCGGCACCGCCACCAAGGGCGAGAATCCGATGACGGCCCTGGAGGTCGTGCTCTTCCCCGAATCGATGCGAGGCACCGGTGAGGGCCATTACGGCTGGGACGCGATCACCGACCAGACAGCGGGCGCCGGCGCGAAGGTGAAGAGCGCCATGACCAACGGTACCGTGAAGGCCGAGTCGTCGGGCGCGCCCAAGGTGAAGAGCGCGATGACCAACGGCACCGTGAAGACCGACAAGGCGACCGCGGGCGGAGAGCGCACCCTGACCGTGAGCTACGGCAAGGAGGGCTCCAAGGAGATCGTGGTCCCGGCCTCGGCGCCGATCGTCGCCTTCGAGCCGGCCGACAAGGCGATCCTGACGCCCGGCTCCAAAGTCTTCGCCGTGGTTGCCAAGGACGGCGCCAAGGCGGACGGCAAGCTCATCGCGGTCGGCAAGGATGGCCTGACCCCGCCCATGTGAGGCCGATCGCGGGGGAGGGAGCCGGACAGACCGGTGCCCTGCTCCGCGTCGCGGGGATCCCCCCGGGCCGGAATGACGCTGCGGGTTCAGTCTCCGGTGGCGCATAACGGTCTGCGCGCGCGGAGTACGCATACAGGCTGCCCCGAAAGGGATTAAAATCGTCGCCTCAGCGTACCGCGCGCTGGCACCCTGCACACAAATCGCGCATGTTCGCCCGCCGAGCGGCCGGCCAACGAGGTCGCGGCGGAGGAGTCCATCATGGGTGCTGGAGTGGCAGGCGCGATCGCGCCTGAGGGGACACCGAGTCTCTTGTCGCGGGAGCGGATCGTCGCCAGACCGGGCTTTAACCGATGGTTGGTCCCGCCGGCGGCTTTGGCGATCCATCTCTGCATCGGCATGGCCTACGGCCTGTCGGTGTTCTGGCTGCCGCTGACCCGGGCGCTGTCCGTGGGCAAGCCGGCGCCCGCCGCCTGCCCGGACATGGGCGTGATGACCGCCCTGTTCACCACCACCTGCGACTGGCGCGTCAGCGACCTCGTCACGGTCTTCTCCATCGGCATCGTCGTGCTCGGTCTCTCGGCTGCCCTGTTCGGCGGCTGGCTGGAGCGGGCCGGACCGCGCAAGGCCGGCATCGCGGCGGCCCTCTGCTGGGGCGGCGGCTTCCTGATCGGCGCCTTCGGCGTCTACATCCACCAGCTCTGGCTGGTCTGGCTCGGCATGGGCCTGATCGGCGGCATCGGCCTCGGGCTCGGCTACATCTCGCCGGTCTCGACCCTGATCAAGTGGTTCCCGGACCGGCGCGGCATGGCGACCGGCATGGCGATCATGGGCTTCGGCGGCGGCGCGATGATCGGCTCGCCCCTGGCCGACAGCCTGATCAAGAGCTTCCGGACCGCCGATTCGGCCGGCGTCTGGCAGACCCTCGCGGTGATGGGCGTGGGGTACATCCTGTTCATGCTGGGCGGCGCGTTCGGCTACCGGGTGCCCCCGGCCGGCTGGCGCCCGGACGGCTGGACCAGCCCGGCCGCCAAGAACGCCATGATCGCCTCGGGGCACGTCCACCTGCGCGACGCCCACAAGACCGTCCAGTTCTGGATGATCTGGCTCGTCCTGTTCCTCAACGTGTCGGCCGGCATCGGCGTGCTGGCGCTGGCCTCGCCGATGCTCCAGGAGATCTTCGGCGGCGAGCTGATCGGCCTGCCCGGCACCGGCTTCTCGGCCCTCGACGCCGGCCAGAAGGCGCAGGTCGCGGCCATCGCGGCCGGCTTCGTCGGCCTGCTCTCACTCTTCAACATCCTGGGCCGGTTCTTCTGGGCCTCGATGTCGGACCGCATCGGGCGGAAGGTCACCTACGCGATCTTCTTCGCCCTGGGCGGCCTCCTGTACGCGGCCGCGCCCTGGGCCGCCGGCATCGGCTCGCAGGCGCTGTTCGTCGCGATCTTCTGCGTGATCCTGTCCATGTACGGCGGCGGCTTCGCGACCGTGCCGGCCTACCTCGCCGACGTGTTCGGCACGCAGTTCGTGGGCGCCATCCACGGGCGGCTGCTCACGGCGTGGTCGATGGCGGGCATCGTCGGGCCCTTCGTCATCACCAAGATCCGCGAGGCGCAGGTCGCCGCGGGCGTGCAGGGGGCCGATCTCTACGGCCGGACCATGTACGTGCTGGCGAGCTTCCTGGCGGTCGGCTTCCTCTGCAACCTGCTCGTCCGGCCCCTGGCGCAACGCTGGTTCATGTCCGATTCCGAGCGGGCCTCCCTGGACGTCCGCGCCGGCGCCACGGCCTCGGGGCCGTCCGGCTCCTTCGGGATCGGCCGCGGCGGCTTCAGCGCGGGCGCCGCGCTGGCCTGGGCGGTGGTCGGCATCCCGATCGTCTGGGGCATCGGCATCACCCTGTCGAAGGCGTTCATCCTGTTCCGCTGAGCGGGCACGCTCGGTTGTGGCGGGCCCGGCGGGCCGCTAGGTTTCCGGCGCCTCGCCGTGCCGGGATGCCTTCGTCGTGATCGACAAGCTGGACTTCCTGCTCGCGCTCGCGCGCGAGCAGCATTTCGGGCACGCCGCCGAAGCCTGCGGCGTGACTCAGCAGACTCTCTCGGCCGGCGTGAAGCAGCTGGAGAACCGGTTCGGCGTGCAGCTCGTGCTGCGCGGCTCCCGCTTCCAGGGCTTCACCCCCGAGGGCGAGCGGGTCCTGGAATGGGCGCGGCGCATCGTGGCCGACGCGCGGGCCATGCACGAGGAGGTCACCGGCCTGCGCCGGGGCCTGACCGGCCATCTCCGCATCGCCGCGATCCCGACGGCGCTGCCGATGATCGTGAACCTCACGACGCCCTACCGCGAGCGGCACCCGGACGTGCGGCTGACGGTCGAATCGGCGACCTCGGCCGACATCTTCTCGCTGATCGAGAACCTAGAGGCCGATGCGGGCCTGACCTACCTCGACAACGAGCCCCTCGGGCGGGTGATCTCCGTCCCGCTCTACCGGGAGCGCTACCGCCTCGTGACGGCGATCGGCGGGCCCTTCGAGGGTCGCACCAGCGTCACCTGGGCCGAGACCAGCCGCCTGCCCCTCTGCCTGCTCACGCCGAACATGCAGAACCGGCGGATCATCGACCAGCAGATCCGCGAGGCGGGCGCGGATCCCGCCGCGACCCTCGAGTCGAACTCGATGATCGTGCTGCTGACCCACGTGCGCACCCTGCGCTGGGCCTCAATCATGCCGGAGATCCTGGTCGACGCCCTGGGTCCCATGGAGGGCGTGCGCACGATCCCGATCACCGCACCCGACCTGGAGCACACGATCGGCCTCGTCGCCCCGCGGCGCGAGCCGTCCACGCCGATGGTGACGGCGCTCGTGGCTATCGCGCGGTCCCTGGCACGGACGCTCGATCCGGATCTGGCCGCGCCGGGCCCTTCCTGAGCGGTCGGCTCCGGGCGCGGGCCGGAACGCGGCGTTCCGCGAGCAAGCCGCGGGTCGCCCGAAGCGCGTACACCGGCAGCGTCAGGACGCGCCAGAGCGCGAGGATCGCCGCGGTGATGAGAATCGCCAGCAGGATCCGCTGCATCGAACCCGCCCTCCAACCGCCGAGCTGGCCGAGAACGCGGGCCGGTGATCGGCCGGCGGGTCGGGCAGCGTCCGGGACGAGCGACGGTTAACGAGTCGTGCTGGCGCCGGGCTGTCGGCCGGCCAAGTCGCGGTTCGGGAGATCCCGGCGACGCCGTGCGCGGGAACGCGCCTGGCAAGGAAAAAGCCGCCCCGTCTCCGGAGCGGCTTACCGTGAGCGGTCAGGCCGCGAAGCGGCCCGCGGCCTTACTTGATCTTGGTTTCCTTGAACTCGACGTGCTTGCGCGCGACCGGGTCGTATTTGCGCATCGTCAGCTTCTCGGTCTGCGTGCGGGAGTTCTTCTTGGTGACGTAGAAATAGCCCGTGTCGGCGGTGGAGACGAGCTTGATCTTGACGGTGACGGCCTTGGCCATGGCGCGGCGCTCCTGCAGGGTGCGGCATTCCGCGTGAGCGAAACGCAAATGGCCGGGAAGGCCCGGCCGAATACGGGCGGGTGAATGCCCGATCGGGCCCGGCAGGTCAAGAGCGGACGCGCCGGCGTTCCGCCGCGACGAGCCATCCGGCGAAGGCCAGGAACAGGGCGAGCAGCGCCAGGGCGAAGCCGTTCGGCGGCACGAGGTCGAGCCCCCCGCCGATCACGGGCGGCCCCAGCATCAGCCCGACGTTGTAGAGCACCACGAAGGCCGCGTTGGCGCCCGCGAGGTCGTTCGGTGGCGTGCGGTCGCCCAGCATCGCGAGGCCGACCGTGTAGAGGGTGCCGGCGATGCCGCCCCAGACGAGGAGGAGCAGGCCGAACGCGGCCGGATGACCGGCCGCGAGGGGAATCAGGGCCGAGCCCGCGGCGCCCGCGAGGCCCGCGCCGAGGAGCACCGCGCTCCGGTCGAGGCGGTCGGCGAGCCAGCCGAACGGGATCTGGAACAGCACGTTGCCCAGCGCGATCAGGCTGACGAGGCCGGCCGCCCCTTGCGCGTCGTAGCCGAGGCGCAGGCCGTAGAGCGGCAGGATGGCGAAGATGCCGGTCTCCACCGCGCCGTAGGCCAGGGCCGCCGCCAGGGCGCCGGGGGCGAGCCGGACGTAGCCGAGAATGCCGCGGCCGGAGCCCGTCTCGATGGTCGGCGACAGGCCGCGGGCCAGGGCGATGGGCAGGCCGCCGGCCAGCATGAGGGCGGCTCCCGTCGCGTAGGGCGCCAGCCCCTCGGTCCCGACCAGGGCCAGCAGCAGCGGTCCCACCGCGAAGCCCGCCGCCAGGACGGTGGCGTAGATGCCCATCACCAGGCCGCGCCTCTCCGGCGGGGCGGCGGCGTTGATCCAGTACTCGGAGAGGACGAACAGCGCGCCGAGCGTCGCCGAGAAGACGAAGCGCAGGGGGAACCACAGGGCGATGCCCGGCAGCAGCGGGAACAGCGCGAGGCTGATGGCCCCGACGAGGAGCGCCAGCCCGAGCAGCGGCGCGACGCCGACCCGCGCGGCGAGGCGCGGCACGAACGGCACCGTGCAGATGCTGGCGATGCCCGCCACCGCGGTGTTGAGCCCGATCAGCGTGCTCGACGCGCCGCGCCGCTCCATCTCGATCGAGAGGAGCGGGATCGACAGGCTGAGGCCGATGCCGACGACGGTGACGCAGGTCACGGCCGCCGAGATCGCCGCCACGTCCTCCGAACTGATCCCGCGCCGCTCTTCCTGCCGCAATCCGTCCGGACGGCTCACAAGGCCACCCGTTCGCGCCGCCCGTAGCGCTCGTAGTGGAACGGAATCGTCCGGTAGGGCGCGAAATCGGCGGCGATCTGCGCCTCCAGATCGTCCAGGATCGCGCGGGTTATGGAGGGGAGATCGAGCTTGCGGGCGGCGTCGAGCCGGACCCAGGCGAGTTCGGTGAACTCGGCATCGGCCTGAACCCGCCCCGGTTCCTCGGCCGCCACCATCCGGCGGTCGACGGTGAAGAAGCGCGTGTCGAAGCGGCGCACGCGCTTCGGTGGGGTGATCGCGCGGGCGACGAAGTGCAGCGCCTCGAGGTCGGGCAGCACGCCGTGCCGCGCGAAGCCCTCCCAGCCCGCCGGCACCGGGTCGGGCGCGCCGTGCTCGCGGGTGCCCAGCAGAAGGCCGGTCTCCTCGTAGGTCTCGCGGATCGCGGCGAGCGCCAGCGCCCGGCCGAGATGGTGCGGGGGCCGGGACACCTGCCGGGTCAGCGCCGCCTCGGCGTAGTCCGGGAGCGCCCCGGCCACCGGCATGTGGCGGTCGCCGAGCTCGATCCGGCCGCCCGGGAAGACGAACTTGCCCGGCATGAAGGCCAGGTTCGGGTTGCGCCGGCCCATCAGGACCTTCGGGCCGCCCTTGCCGCGCCGGTCGATCACGATCATGGTCGCGGCGTCCCGCGGCCGCAGGCGCGCCGCGGCGGGCTTGCGCTCAGGAGCTGTGACGATCTGGGGCTCCCGCTGCGGCTGCGGCAAGGCGCGTCTCCTCAAGCCCCGGGGCGGGGCGGCCCCGCGGTAGCGCGGCGAAGCCGTGCATGCCAAGGGCGTATTGCAGCCCGACGACGGCGCCCTTCACCGGCTGGAGCAGGGCCAGCGCGAAGACGAGGGTGAAGACCGGCCAGACGCCCATCTCGACCCAGAGGGGCACGTCGTAGGCGCTCTCGGTCTCCAGGATCAGGTAGCCGACGATGTGAGCGACGATGAAGATCACCACGTAGGGCGGCAGGTCGTCGGCCCGGTGGTGGTGCAGCTCCAGGCCGCACGCGTCGCATTCCGGCCGCACCTTGAGGAAGCGGCCGAAGATCCGGCCCCGGCCGCAATGCGGGCAGCGGCCGATGAAGCCCCGGGCCATCGCGGGGATCAGGCGGGTGCGCTCGGGTATCGCGTCGGCGGCCATCCCTTGCCTGTACACCGCTCGGGTCAGCGGCGCGAGCCGCGGTGGCGCGACCCGGTGTTGCGGATGCCGGCGGGCCGGCCGGGCGGGGCGGTCTTGAACGGCCGTCCGCCGGCCTTCTTGCCGGGCCCCGCGTTCCGGGCCCCGGAGCGGGTCCGGCCCTCGCTGAGCAGCTCGAAGCGCAGCGCCCCGGCCACCGGCGCGGCCTCCACGAGCCGCACCTCGACCCGGTCGCCGAGGCGGAACGTCTCCCCGGTGCGCTCGCCCACCAGGGCGTGGCGACCCTCCTCGTGGCGGAAATAGTCGGCGCCGAGCTGCGAGACCGGCACGAAGCCGTCCGCGCCGGTCTCGTCGAGCTTGATGAACAGGCCGGCCCGGGTCACGCCGGCGATCTGGCCCGCGAAGGTCGCGCCGACCTGATCGGCGAGGTGGTGGGCGATCAGCCGGTCGATGGTCTCGCGCTCGGCCGCCATGGCGCGGCGCTCGGCCGCCGAGATCTGCTCGCCGATCTGCGCCAGCTCGCCGAGCGAAACGTCGGTGGCGAGCCCGTCCGAGCCGAGCCGGCAGGCGGTGATGAGCGCCCGGTGCACGATCAGGTCGGCGTAGCGCCGGATCGGCGAGGTGAAATGCGCGTAGCGGCGCAGGTTGAGGCCGAAATGCCCGAGATTCTCCGGCGCGTAGACGGCCTGGGCCTGACTGCGCAGGATCACCTCGTTGAGGAAGACGCCGTGCTCGGTCTCGGCCGCCGTGGCGAGGATCCGGTTGAACAGGGCGGGGCGCAGCGCCCCCTCCTTGGGCAGCTTGATGCCGACCGAGGCCAGGACCTCGCCGAGCGCCCGCATCTTCTCCAGGGCGGGCTCGTCGTGGACGCGGTAGATCAGGGGCTGACGCGCCTGCTCCAGGGTCTCGGCGGCGGCGACGTTCGCCTGGATCATGAACTCCTCGATCAGCCGGTGGGCGTCGAGGCGTTCCGGCACGATCACCCGGTCGACCGCGCCCTCGGCGCTCAGGAGAACCTTGCGCTCGGGCAGGTCGAGGGCCAGGGGCCCGCGGCGGTCGCGGGCCGCGCGCAGGGCCGCGTAGGCTGCCCAGAGGGGGCGGAGCGCCGTCTCCAAGAGCGGCCCGGTCGCGTCGTCCGGCCGCCCGTCGATGGCGGCCTGCGCCTGCGCGTAGGCGAGCTTGGCGCGGGAGCGCATCATCACCCGGTGGAAGCCGTGGCGGCGCTTCTCGCCGTCGGCGGCGATGACCATGCGCACCGCCAGCGCCGGCCGGTCCTCCCCCTCGCGGAGCGAGCAGAGGTCGTTCGAGATCCGCTCGGGCAGCATCGGCACGACCCGGTCGGGGAAGTAGACCGAGTTGCCCCGCTCCAGCGCCTCCCGGTCGAGGCTGGAGCCCGGCCGGACATAGGCGGCCACGTCCGCGATGGCGACGGTGAGGATGAAGCCGCCGGGATTGGCCGGGTCGGGATCGGCCTCGGCCATGACGGCGTCGTCGTGGTCCTTGGCGTCCGGCGGGTCGATGGTCACGAGCGGTCGGTCGCGCCAGTCCTCGCGGCCCTTCAGGGTGGCGGGCTTGGCGGAATCGGCCTCCGCCAGGGTCGCGTCGGCGAAGACGTGCGGGATGTTGTGCAGGTGGAGCGCGATCAGGCTCACGGCCTTCTCGGAGCCGAGCGAGCCCAGGCGCTCGCGCACGCGGCCCCGCGGCAGGCCGAAGCGGGTCTCGCGCTCCAGCGAGACGCTGACGAGGTCGCCGTCGCGGGCCTGCCCCTCCTCGCCGGGCGGGATCAGGATCTCGCGGCCCTGCGAGCGCTTCTCCACGGGCACGATCCGGCCGCCCTGCGCGCCTTCCCGGTAGACGCCGATGATCTCGGCCTTGTTCTTCCCGATGACCTTGATGACCCGGCCGGTGTAGCCGCCTTCGGCGTCGCGCTCGACCCGGACCAGGGCGCGGTCGCCGATGCCCGGGGCCGGACGGTTGCCCTTCCGGGGGCCGCGGGGCTGCGTCAGCACGATGGCGGGCGGCTTGCCGGTCCCGGTCCACTCCACCGGGACCGCCAGGAACTCGCCGTGGCGGTCGCGGGAGCGGATGTCGGCCAGCACGACCGGCGGCAGGTGGCCCGCCGGGGCGAGGCCGCCGCGGCCGCGGTCGAGGGCGCCGTCCTCCTCGATCTCCTTCAGGACGCGCTTCAGGTCGATCTTGGCGGCCCCCTTGATGCCGAAGGCCTTGGCGATCTCCCGCTTGCCGACGCGCTCCTTCGACTCGGCCACGAAGGCGAGGATCTGCTCGCGGGTGGGGAAGGGCTGCGGAGCGGCGGGCTCGGCCGCCGGGGCGGTGATGCGTCGTGCCAAAAGGGGGGTGCCGGACAGTTCTGCGATAGACAAGACCCGCGTGCGGGCGCGGGACCGAGGCGTCGGTCCTGTGCGGCTAACATGGGTGTCCGGCCCGCCCGCGGCAACGCCGTGCCGGCACTCCTCAACAGGCGCGATCAGCCGGTCGAGGCGCTCTTCCGGATGCGACCGACGGCCTCGTCGATGTCGAGACCGGGCGCGAGAAGCTCGTCCAGGGTGAAGGGGCAGGCGCGCGGCAGGGTCAGGTTCACCCGTCCTTCCTGCGGCGCCAGCTCCGGCGTCTCGGCCTTCCGGATGGCGAGCGCCCAGGCGCCGTCCATCCGCAGGCTCTCCGGCTCGGGAGGATCGTCCGCGAGGGCCCTGAGCCTGGCGCGACCCGTGTCGCGGCAGGCGCGGCTCAGGCCGTCATCGGAGAGAAGGGCGGCCTTGATCAGCTCGGCCAGGGCGTCCCTGACTCGTTCGACGCTCGCGTTCATGGGCATCCGTCCCGAAGATCGCGGGTGCGTGGCAAGCCGGATGCCAGCGCGCGCTTCATCCCGTCGCCGATGGTCTACCGCGCTCCGCCGGGTGTAGAAGGCGCGGATGATCCCGGTCCTGACCCGCCACACCGAGGCCGTGCCGCTCTACGCCGCGGCCTGCGCCGAACTGCAGCTGCGCGGCTTCGAGGGCGACCTGACCCTGTCGGACGCCGACCGCACGGTCTTCTCCACCGACAACTCGATCTACCAGGTGGAGCCGGGGGCCGTGACCTTTCCCCGCACCCGCGACGACCTCGTTCGCATCGCCAGGCTCCTCGAGGATCCGCGCTTCGCCGAGATCGTGATCCGCCCCCGGGGCGGGGCGACCGGCACCAACGGGCAGTCGCTGGGCCACGGCCTCGTGGTCGATACCTCGCGGCACATGAACCGCATCCTGGAGATCGACGTCGCGAACCGGGTCGTCCGGGTGGAGCCCGGCGTGGTGAAGGACCAGCTCAACCGGGAACTCGCCAAGCACGGCCTGTTCTTCGCGCCGGAGCTCTCCACCTCGAACCGCGCCACGATCGGCGGGATGATCTCCACCGATGCCTGCGGGCAGGGCTCGTGCCTCTACGGCAAGACCCGGGACCACGTCCTCGCGCTGACCTGCGTCCTCACCGACGGCACGGTCTGGACCGCCGAGCCCCTGGACGCGGAGGGCCTCGACGCCGCCAAGGGCCGCGACGACCGCGTCGGCGCCATCCACCGCGCCGTCGACGCCGTCGTCACCGAGAACGCGGCGCTCATCGCCGAGCGCTTCCCCAAGCTCAACCGCTGCCTCACCGGCTACGACCTCGCGCATCTGCGCGACGCGGGCGGCCGGTTCGACCTCAAGAGCGTGATCTGCGGCTCCGAGGGCACGCTGGCGCTGATCGCCGAGGCGCGGCTGAACGTGCTGCCGATCCCCAAGGCCGCCGTGCTGGTCGCGCTCTCGTACATCGACTTCGACGCGGCGCTGCGCGACGCGCAGGCGCTGCTGCCGTTCGGCGCCGCCTCCGTTGAGACGATCGACTCCACGGTCCTGGCGCTGGCCCGCAAGGACCCGATCTGGGCCGAGGTGCGGGCCTTCTTCCCCGACGATCCGGCCGGGCGGCCGGTGGACGGCATCAACCTCGTGGAGTTCGTCGGCGACGACGCCGCGACCGTGGAGGCGGCCCTCGCGCGGCTCACCGGGACGCTGGAGGCCGAGCGCGGCACCGACACGAGGCGCCTCGGCTTCACCATCGCCCGGGGCGACGCGATCGAGCGGCTCTGGACCATGCGCAAGAAGGCGGTGGGCCTGCTCGGCGCCGCCAAGGGCGACGCGCGCCCGATCCCGTTCGTCGAGGACACGGCGGTCCCGCCGGAGCGGCTCGCCGACTACATCGCGGAGTTCCGCGCGCTCCTCGACGGCAAGGGGCTGCGCTACGGCATGTTCGGCCACGTCGATGCCGGCGTGCTGCACGTGCGGCCGGCCATCGACCTCAAGGACCCGGCGCAGAACGGCCTGATCCGCGAGGTCACGGAGGGGGTGGTCGCGCTCACCGCCAAGTACGGCGGCCTGCTCTGGGGCGAGCACGGCAAGGGCTTCCGGTCGGAATTCGTGCCGGCGACGTTCGGGCCGCTGATGCCCGCGCTGGAGGCGGTCAAGCGCGCCTTCGACCCGGACGACCGGATGAACCCGGGCAAGATCGCCTCCGCCAGGGGCGCGGGCCTGACCCGGATCGACGGCGTCCCGCGCCGGGGCGAGCGGGACCGCGCCATCCCGGCGCCGGTCCGGGAGGATTTCGACGAAGCGCTCCACTGCAACGGCAACGGCGCCTGCTTCAGCTTCGACGCGGACGAGGCCATGTGCCCGTCCTGGAAGGCGACACGGGAGCGGCGCCACTCGCCCAAGGGCCGCGCCTCGCTGATGCGCGAGTGGCTGCGCCGCGCGGCGGAGGCCGGGGTCGACCCGGCCGCCGAGCTGGCGCGGCAGCGCGCCGGGTGGCTCTCCGAAGTGGCGGCGACCCTGCGGAGCCGCCTCCGCGGCCGGTCCGAGGCCGACGACTTCTCCCACGCCGTCAAGGAGGCGATGGACGGCTGCCTCGCCTGCAAGTCCTGCACGGGGTCCTGCCCAATCAAGGTCGACGTGCCGACCTTCCGGGCGAAGTTCCTGGCGCTCTACCACACGCGCTACGCGCGGCCGCTGAAGGACCATCTCGTGGCGGCGCTGGAGCCGCTGCTGCCGCTGGCGGCGCGGGCGCCGCGCCTCTTCAACGCGATCCTGGCTAATCCGCTGGCCCGACTGCTCCTGGCCCGGTCCGGGCTGGTGGCGATCCCGGCCCTGTCGCCGGTCGCGCTGACGGCGCGGCTGGCGGAGCGCGGCGTCGCCGTCGCGACCCCGGACGCCCTGGCCCGGCTGGACCCGCGGGAGCGCGCGCGGTCCGTGCTGGTGGTGCAGGACGCCTTCACCAGCCACTTCGACGCGGAAGTCGTGACCGACAGCTGCGCCCTCCTCGCCGCTCTCGGCTTCCGGCCCTGGCTCGTGCCCTACCGGCCGAACGGCAAGCCGCTGCACGTGCACGGCTTCCTGGCGCGGTTCGCCGCCGTCGCCCGCTCGAACGCCGCGATGCTGCGCGACCTCGCCGGGCACGGCGTGCCCCTGGTCGGGATCGACCCGTCGATGACGTTGACCTACCGGTCCGAGTACGCGCAGGCGCTGGGCGGCGATCTCCCGAAGGTCCACCTCCTGCAGGAATGGCTCGCCGCCCGCCTCGACCGGATCGCGCCGGGGCCGCGCGGGCCAACGATGCGGCTGCTGCCGCACTGCACCGAGCGCACCAACGCGCCGGGCGCGGTGCGGGACTGGCAGGCTGTGTTCGCCCATCTCGGCCTCCGGCTCGAGGTGCCGGCCGCAGGCTGCTGCGGCATGGCCGGGACCTACGGGCACGAGAGGCACCATCGCGCCACCTCCGAGGCGATCTACGGCCTGAGCTGGGCCCGCCACGTGGCCGAGGCGCCCGGCTGCACCCTGCTGGCGGACGGCTATTCCTGTCGCTCCCAGGCCAAGCTGGTCGACGGCGTGCGGCTGCGGCACCCGGCCCAGGCGCTGCTCGAGCATGTCCGCGCGGCTGAGGCGGGCGCGGCGCCCTTCCATCCCGAGCGCGCCGCGGCGGTGGCGCCGTGAGCCCCGCTATGACCGTCGCCGTCGTGGGGGCCGGCGCAGTCGGCTGCTACTACGGGTTCCTCCTGGCGCGGGCCGGCCACGCGGTGACGCTGATCGGCCGTCCCGCCCTGGTCGAGGCGGTCGAGAAGGACGGTCTCGTGCTGGAGAGCGCGGCCGGGACGGCCTCCGTGCCCGTCCGGGCGACCGATACGGGGGCGGGCGTGTCGGGCGCCGACCTCGTGCTGGTCTGCGTGAAGTCGGGCGACACCGAGGCGGCGGGCGCGATGATCGCCCCCCACCTCGATCCGGCCGCGACGATCCTCAGCCTCCAGAACGGCGTCGACAACGCCGAGCGGCTCGCCGCCTTGCTGGGCCGGCCGGTCGTGCCGGTGGCGGTCTACGTCGCCACCGCGATGGCCGGCCCCGGCCACGTCCGGCACAACGGGCGTGGCGACCTGATCCTCGGCGCGTCCGAGACGAGCGGGCGCGTCGCCGCCGCGTTCGCGGCGGCCGGCATTCCGACCACCGTCTCGGCGAAGGCCGTCGATGCGCTCTGGGCGAAGCTGATCATCAACTGCGCCTACAACGCCCTGTCGGCCCTGACGCAGCTGCCCTACGGCCGCCTGGTGGAGGGCGAGGGCGTGGCCGCGGTCATCGCGGACGTCGTCCAGGAATGCGCGCGCGTCGCGGAGGCCGAGGGCGTGTCCGTGTCGCCCGGCATCCTCGACGACGTGATGGCGCTCAGCACCGCCATGGCCGGACAGCGCTCGTCGACCGCGCAGGACCTCGCCCGCGGCCGGCCGAGCGAGATCGACCACCTCAACGGCACGATCGTGCGCAGGGGCGCGGCGCGTGGTATCCCGACGCCGGCGAACCGGCTGCTGCACGCGCTGGTCAAGCTCGCCGAGCGGCGGGACTGAGATCGGCCCCGCACCGGCACGGAGGCCGGAGGCCCGGCTCGCGACGGGCGGTCAGGCCCGAGCGGCGGCGTTGGCCTTGCGGGTCGCGGCGGCCTTCCGGGCGGAGGCGGAGCGCTCCGCGGCCGTCCGTCCGGCCGAAGCCTTGCCGCCGGACGCGCCGCCCTTGTGGGCGGCCGGGTGGCCGGTGGCCTTGCCGCGGCCCGATCCGCCCGGCTTCTTGCCGCCGCCGTCGTCCTTGTTGACGGTGGCCCAGGCCCGGGCCTCCGCCTCCTTCTCCGGCACGCCGCGGGACTCGTACGAGTCGGCGATGTGCTCGGCCTTGCGCTTCTGCTTGTCCGTGTATTTCGACTTGTCGCCCTGGGACATGGGCCGTCTCCCGAAGCTCAGCCCACCCCGGTCGGACCGTCGAGGATGGCGCGGACGCGGCGGACCAGCTCCGTGCGCCGGTAGGGCTTGTTGAGGAGGTCAAACTCCGAGCCCCCGATATCGGTTCGCTCCAGGCTCGCCTCGGCGTAGCCGGTGGCGAGCAGGACCTTAAGCTTCGGCTGCCGCCGGCGGGCCTCGCGGGCCAGCAGCACCCCGTTCATGCCCCCCGGCATGATCAGGTCGGTGAACAGCAGGTCGACCTTCTCGCTCGAATCCAGGATCTCCAGGGCCTCGCGGGCATTGCTCGCCACCAGCGTCGTGTAGCCGAAGTCCCGCAGGATCGTGCGGGCGAGCTCGGCCACGTCCTCGCGGTCGTCGACGATGAGGATCGTCTCGGTGCCCTGGCGGTCCACGGCCCGCAGCGAGACCTTCGCAGGGGCGTTGACGTCGCCGTCGGTCGCGGGGAACGACAGCCGCACCGTCGTGCCGGCGCCGACCGTCGACTCGATCTGGGCCGCGCCGCCCGACTGCTTGGCGAAGCCGTAGACCATCGACAGGCCGAGGCCCGTGCCCTTGCCCTCCTCCTTGGTGGTGAAGAACGGATCCATCACCCGGGCGAGCACGGCGGGCGGGATGCCGGTGCCGGTGTCCTTGATGGCGATGCTGACGTAGCGGCCGTCGCGCAGCGGCCCGATCTCCCGGCCCCGCGCGGCGATCTCGCTGTTCTCGGTGGAGATCCGGACGGTGCCACCCTCCGGCATCGCGTCGCGGGCGTTGATCAACACGTTCAGGATCGCGACCTCGGCCTGGGTCGGGTCGACCCGGCAGTTCCAGAGATCCGCCGCGAGGTCGAGCTCGACCTTCACCGCCTCGCCCACCGAGCGGGCGACCATCTCGCCCATCCCCTCGATCAGGGTGTTGAGATTGACCGCGCGGCCGTCCAGCCGCTGCTTGCGGGCGAAGGCCAGCAATTGCTGCGTCAGCGTCGTGGCGCGCTCGGCCGCCTGCCGGATGTTCTCGGTGGCGCGGCCGAGCCGCGCGCGGTCGGCGTCGGGCTTCTCCAGGCCGGCCGCCAGGATGTCGACGTAGCCGACGATCACCTGCAGCAGGTTGTTGAAATCGTGCGCGATGCCGCCGGTGAGCTGGCCGAGCGCCTCCATCTTCTGGGCCTGGCCCAGCGCCTCCTCGGCGTCGCGGCGCCGCGAGACGTCGAGCTGCGAGCCGAAGTAGTACACGAGCTCGCCGTCGGCGTTGTAGACCGGCGAGACGAACAGGGCGTTCCAGAAGGTCGAGCCGTTCTTGCGGTAGTTCAGGATCTCGGTGGCGAATTCCCGCTTCTCGGCGATCGCCGCGCGGACCTGCGCGACGCTGTTCCGGTCGGTATCGGGACCTTGAAGGAAGCGGCAGTTGCGCCCGATCAGCTCTTCCGGCGTGTAGCCGGTCATCGCCAGGAACGCCCGGTTGGCGAAGATGATCGGGTTGTCCGGCTGGCGCGGATCGGTGACGATCATCGGCATCCGCGTCGTCTCGACGGCCGCGAAGAAGATGTCGCTCTTGCGGTCGGTGATGTCGCTCGGGGCGCCGTCCCGGATCGGTGGGCTCGGTCCGGAGGGTGGGGTTTCTGGCGTCTCAGACATGCGAGGCGTTCGTGACCTTCCGGGCCGGGAAATAAGTCTGCGCGTGGCCGATCACGACCGGTGTGAGCGACATTAGCGGCCCGACGCGCGATGTCGACGGCGCATCCCCGGCGGTCCTTCCGCGTCGGCGCCTCATGCTGCGGCCGGCCGCGGCGCCGCGGACAGCGCGCTCACGGGCGCCGGGACGAGCCGGGACGGCGCCGTCTCGCGGCACGCGCCGAGCACCGCCGACAGCGCCTCGTTCAGCGACGTCACGAGGAAATCCGCCGAGGTCGCCCGGCGCAGCCGCTCCAGAGTGGCCGGATCGCGCTCGCGCCAGAAGCCCACCAGGATGCGCACGCCCGGCACCGCGGCCCGGGCCTGCCGGACGGTGAACCGGATCTGCGACAGGCTCACCGGTTCCAGGTAGGAGAAGCAGATCAGCGCCAGACCGTCCGGATTCTCGGGCCGCTCGCCGGCGCGGATCGCCGCCATGGACAGGATCTGCGAGGCGAGTCCGTGGCGCGCGAGGATCTGGCTCAGCATCAGCGTCGCCGCCTCGTCGAACGGGCCGCGGCTCGACACGCACAGGACCGGCGTCTCGCTGCGCCAGTTGGGCGCGAGATCCTCGCGGTCGAGCACGATGCCGGCCACCTGCCGGTCGGGCCCGATGGCGGCCAGGGCCGCCGCGGTCTCGGTGTCGGGGCCGCGGCCGGATCCCCGCCGGGTGCGGCGCCCGACGGGGGCGGTGCCGAGGCGGTCCACCACCGTTCGGATCGCCGCGCCGACCTCATCCTGCCGCGCGCGGTCGAGGGTGCCGCGCGACAGATCCTCCTGCGCCAGCAACAGGCCGGCGAGGGCGACCTCGTCGTAGTAGGTGACCAGGGCGCGCTCCTTCAGGAACTGCCAGCCCTGGTCGATCGCCTCCACCGGATCGCCGGCCAGCATGCGCTGGTAGAAGATCTCGGGCGGCGACAGGGCGGGCTGGTCGCCCAGCAGCACGTCGAGATACCAGAGCCGCTCCACGTGCCGGCCGAGCACGACGAGGCACACCGTGAGCGGCGTGGCGAGAACGAGGCCGATCGGCCCCCACAGGAAGGTCCAGATCGTCGCCGCCAGGATGACCGCGATCGGCGAGAGGCCCGTGGAGTGGCCGTAGAGCAGCGGCTCGATCACGTGGCCGCAGATCGGCTCGACCACGAGGAACAGCGCCGCCGTGGCGATCACCATGCTCCAGCCGGGATCGACGGCGGCGGCGAGGATCAGCGGCAGCAGGGCGCTGATCGCCGCGCCGATATAGGGCACGAAGCGCAGGATTGCCGCGAGAACGCCGAACAGGGTCGGGCTCGGGACGCCGATCACCCAGAGCCCGATACCGATGACGAGGCCGAAGGCGATGTTGAGGGCGAGCTGGGCCAGGAAGAACCGGCTGAGCCGGCTCGTGGCGTCGTCGATCGCCGCCGTGGTCCGGCGCAGGTCGCCCGAGCCGCCGGCGAGCCGGATCGCCCGGTTCCGCAGATCCTCGCGCTGGAGCAGGATGAAGATCGTGAAGATCAGGATCAGGCCCGTCGTGGCCAGGGGGTGCAGGATCGGTCCCACGAAGGTCTGAAGCGTGTCCACCACGCTGGCGCGGGCGGGGGTGAGCTCCACCGTGAGCGGATGCGTGCGCGATCCCGGCTCGCCACGGACCTCCGCGGCCGGCGGCGGCTGCAGGGTGGCGCTGAGATCCTGCACCATGTCGACGATCCGCGAGAGCGTGCCGGTCCCGGCCGTCGCCCCGCGCAGATCCTTGATCTTGGTGCGCATCACCTGGGTGTAGCGCGGCAGGTCGGAGGCGAGCTGGGACGCCTCGCTGGCGATCAGGCTGCCGATGCCGAACAGGGCGCCGAAGACGATCACCACCACGAGCATCACCGCCGGCGCGCGCGGCACGCGCAGCCGCCGCAGCATCCGCACCGCCGGGACGAGGACGAAGCTCAGGAGGATGGCCAGCGTCACCGGCACGAGGATCTCGCGCGCGAGGTAGAGCGCCGCCATCGTGGCGACCACGAGGAGGATCGACGCCAGCGCCACGAAGACCGGCAGGCCCTGCCGCAGGCGCTGGGCAGTGACGGGATCCTCGCTCACGGACACGCTCCACTCACATCAGGTCTCGGGGCCACGGGTCGCGCGTCCGCTGCCGGGTCAGCTCGCCTGCGCGGTCTCGCCGAGGGCGGCACTGATCTGGCTGAGCAGCTTCGAGAAATCGACGGGCTTCGGATGGTAGTCGTCGCAGCCCGCCTGAATCGCCTTGTCGCGATCGCCCGACATGGCGTGGGCCGTGAGCGCGATGATCGGGATCGCCCGCGTGTCGGTGCCGGATTTCAGCGTCCGGGCGACCGACCAGCCGTCGAGGACCGGCAGGTTCATGTCGAGGAGGATCACGTCGGGCTGGCCCGAGCGGGCCTGCCGGACGCCGGCCTCGCCGTCATGCGCGAGGATGACCTCGTAGCCGCGCCGCTTGAGGCGGCGGGAGAGGAAATCCCAGATCTCTTCGTGATCCTCGACCAGCAGAATCTTCGCCATCAGAACTCGTACCCCCGGCTCGCGTCATGCCGGTCGGAAGCCCAACGCGCGGCATCGCACAATCGCCCAACGTTCCTGCCGCGATTCCGGTCCCTGGTGAAGTGGCGCTTCGGTCGGCGGTTGACCCGCTCCTCGGCCGGTAAGAGCGTACGCCCCAACGAATCGACGATCCTCCCGGGGCGGAAAGACCACCATGCCTGACATCGAGTTCTATCACTCGCCCAATACGCGCTCGTCGGGCGTGCGCGTGCTGCTCGAGGAACTCGGCGTCCCGTACCGGCTGCACGCGCTCAACATGCGCGCCGGCGAGCACCTCCAGGACGCCTACCGCGCCGTGAACCCGATGGCGAAGGTGCCGGCGATCCGCCACGGCGACGCCCTGGTGACCGAGCAGGCGGCCGTCTACCTCTACCTCGCCGACCTGTTCCCCGAGGCGGGGCTCGCCCCGGCGCCGACCGAGCCCGACCGGGCCGCCTACCTGCGCTGGATGGTGTTCTACGGCTCCTGCTTCGAGCCCGCGGTGATCGACCGGCACCTGCAGCGGGAGCCGGGCCCGCGCGCCATGTCGGCCTACGCCGATTACGACAGCGTCATTGCCCGGGTGAAGGAGGCCCTGACGCCAGGCCCGTACCTGCTCGGCGCGCGCTTCAGCGCCGCCGACGTGCTGTGGGGCGGCGCCCTCGGCTGGACGACGGGCTTCGGCCTCGTCGCGCCCGATCCGGTGCTGACCGCCTACGTGGAGCGCATCCGGTCCCGTCCGGCCTCCCGGAAGGTCGCGGCCGCGGACGCGCAGCTCGCCGAGGCGCACCAGGCGGCCGCGTCCGCCTGAGCGCGGCCGGACTCTTGCTGGGGCTCCGGCCGGGGGCCGGCCCCGGCGCGCGGTCCGGTCCCCCGCCGCGGGCTCACCCCGCGGGCGGCCCCCTCGCGCGACCGGAACCCGTCGGCCCATGCGTCTGCCCGCTCCCTGCCTCGCCGCGCTCCTCCTGGCCGCCCCCGCCGGGGCCGCGCAGGCCGCCGACCTCACCGGCACGCTCAAGAAGATCCACGACAGCAACAGGCTGGTCCTCGGCGTGCGCGACACCGCCACGCCGTTCAGCTACCTGGACCAGAACCAGAAGGTCGTCGGCTTCGCGGTCGACATCTGCCTGAGGATCGCCGACGCGGTGAAGCGCGAGCTGAAGATGCCGGGCCTCGAGGTCGGGATGGAGTTCGTCAACTCCTCCTCCCGCATCCCGCTGATGACCAACGGCACGGTCGATCTCGAGTGCGGGACGACCACCAACAACGCCGAGCGCAAGAAGCAGGTCGACTTCACCAACACGCACTTCCTGACGGCGACCCGGTTCGTGTCCCGCAAGGACCAGCACATCGCCAGCCTCGACGACCTGCGCGGCAAGACGGTCTCGTCGGTGGCCGGCTCGACCAACATCCTGATGCTGATCAAGGCCAACAACGAGCGCAAGCTCGGCATCACGGTGATCGCCGCCAAGGACGTTCCGGAGGGCTTCCTCCTCGTCGAGACCGGCCGCGCGGCGGCCTTCGTCATGGACGACGTGCAGCTCAGCGTGGTTGCGGCCCAGTCCAAGGAGCCCTCCGCCTACGTAGTCAGCGAGGAGACCCTGTCCAATCCGGAGCCCTACGGGATCATGCTGCGCAAGGACGACCCGGCCTTCAAGGCCGTGGTCGACCGGGCGACGGCCGACCTCTACCGGAGCCCCGAGATCACGGTGCTGTACGACCGCTGGTTCCTGAAGCCCGTGCCGCCGCGCGGCCTGACCTACAACGTGCCGCTGTCCTCAGCCCTGCGCTGGGCCTTCGCGCACCCGACCGACAATCCGGATCCCGCGTTCTACGCGCACTGATCTGTCGCGCGGCGGGGTTCCGCTCCGGCGAGGGAGATGCGATGCCGCGAGTCTGATCCCGCCCGCGTCGCGAAGCGTGCCATGACCGACAGCACAGAGCCGGCTCTCCCGTCCAGCGCGGCCGTCGCCGCGCCGCCGTCCACGTCGATCCCGCGCCTGATCGTCGTGCTGGCCTGCGCGGGGTTCGGCAGCACCTTCGCGCTCCGCTCGGTCGAGCCCCTCGTCGGCGTGCTCGCGCGGGATCTCGCGAGCGACGCCCACACGGTGGCGCTGCTCTCCACCGCCTTCGCGCTGCCCTACGCGTTCATCCAGCCGGTGCTCGGCCCGATCGGCGACGCGCTCGGGAAGGAGCGGGTGATGAGCACCTGCCTCGCGGTGCTCGCCGTCGCGCTGACCCTGTGCAGCGTGGCGCCGGATATCGGCAGCCTGTTCGGCCTGCGCATGCTGGCGGGGGCGGCCGCGGGCGGCTGCATTCCGCTCTCGCTGGCCCTCCTGGGCGACCGCGTGCCGATGGAGAGCCGCCAGGTGGCGATCGGACGCTTCCTCGTGGCGGTGATCCTCGGCCAGCTCTCGGGCTCGACCTTCGCGGGCCTGATCGAGGCGGCGATCGGCTGGCGCGGGGTCTTCGCGGTCACCGCCGCCGTGGCGGCCGTGGCCTGCGCGGCCACCGTCCTCGGCTTCGACCGGGCCGGCCGCCCCCCTGCCCGCCGCCCGGCCTTCGGCGAGGCGGTGACGCGCTACCGGACGATATTGCGCAATCCGCGGGCGCGGGTGCTGTTCTCGGCGGTATTCGTCGAGGCCATCGCGATCTTCGGGGTGTTCCCGCATCTGGCCCCGCTGATTGAGGCCCGCGGGGAGGGTGGCCCGCGCGAGGCCGGGCTCGTGCTGGCGGGGTTCGCGGTCGGGGGCTTGGCCTACTCGGCCCTCGTCGGGCTGCTGGTGCGGCTGCTCGGCCTGCCGCGGATGCTGATCGGCGGCGGCCTGATCTGCGGCGCCTCGCTGACCGTGGTCGGGCTCGCGGGTTCATGGCCGGTCGACTGCGCCGCCCTCACCGCCATGGGCCTCGGCTTCTACATGCTGCACAACACCTACCAGACCCAGGTGACCGAGGTCGCGCCGAAGGCCCGCGCCTCGGCGGTGGCGCTCCACGCCTTCTCGTTCTTCTGCGGGCAGGCGCTCGGCGTCGCGGTGATCGGGCAGGCGCTGCTCCGGTTCGGGCAGTTCGGCGCGCTTCTGGGCTGCGCCGTCACCATCCTGGCGCTCGGGATCGTCACCGCCATCGCCCTGCGGCAGAAGCCGGCGCCGGTGGCGTTCCCCGGCTGAGGTCAGGCTCGCCGCAGCGCGAGTCCCTTCAGATCAAAATCCGGATCGGCCGCCTGATCGTCGGTCAGCGGCGTCCCGGCGGCGAGCAGGCGCCGGGCGATCATGTGGTCGCCCGCACGGTCGACGGATTCCACCGCGCTCAGCCGCCCGTCGCGGAAGCGGAAGACCGAGAAGGCGTCGCCGGAGCCGCGGACCACGCGGGCATCGCCGGGTCCGGACAGGCCGGCGATCTGCAGTTTGTGCGGACCCTGGTCGCTCCAGAACCACGGCAGCGCCCCGTAGGAGGCGGGCTTGCCGGTGAGGCGCGCCGCGAGGCACCGGCCCTGGTCGATGGCGTTCTGCACGGACTCGATTCGCACCGTCCCGTCGGGGCTCAGCCCGCGGGCGAAGGGGGTGGGGAAGCGGGCGCAGTCGCCGATCGCCGAGATGGCCGGGTCGGGTGTCGCCAGGAACGCGTCGACCCGCACGCCGTCCTCGGCCGGCAGGCCGGCCTCCGCGGCGAGCTCCCGGTTCGGCAGGACGCCGATCCCCACGAGGATCAGGTCGGCCGCGAGTTCCCGTCCGTCCGCCAGGGCGACGCCGGCGGCGCGGCCGTCCCGCCCGACGATCGCCGTCACGCCGGCCCCGAAGGCGAAGCGCACCCCCATCGCGGCGTGGGCATGGCCGAAGAACGCGCCCATCTCGGGCGAGACCGCCCGGGCCATGGGCCGCTCGGCCGCCTCGATCACCGTCACCGGAAGGCCGCGCGCGGCCGCGACGGCAGCGAATTCGAGCCCGATGAAGCCGGCTCCGACGACCACGATGGCCCGGGCCGCGGCGATCGCCGCCTTGAGGGCGTCGGCGTCCGTGAGGCCGCGCAGCTGGCGCACGCCCGCGAGTTCGGCGCCCGGGACCGGCAGGGGGCGGTTGCGCGCGCCGGTGGCGAGCACGAGGTGGTCGTAGGGGAGCTCCGCGCCGTCCGAGAGCTGCAGGCGGTGCGCATCCCGGTCGATCGCGACGGCGCGCAGCCCCGGACGGTGCGCGATGGCGTGCTCGGCGAAGTAGCCGGGCGGGCGCAGGAACAGGCCCTCCTGGTCGGTCTTGCCGGCGAGGTAGGCCTTCGAGAGGGGCGGGCGCTGGTAGGGCAGGGCGGTCTCGTCGCCCACCATAGTGATCGGGTCCCGGAACCCGCCCTCCCGCAGGGAGGCCGCGAGTTGGAACCCGGCCTGCCCGGCCCCGGCCACGACGACGCCGGCGGCGGCGCTCACGCCTTGGCTCCCGCCAGCACGAGGCCGCTCTGGGCGACGCCCGGGAGGCTGCGCGCGCCGTCCGACATCAGGTAGGACCAGACCGCGGAGGCGGCCGGACCCAGCACCTTGTCGGCGCGCCGGACCGCGTACCAGTCGCGCCGGATCGGCAGGCCCCTGACGTTGAGCAGGATGAGGCGGCCGCTTTCCAGCTCGGCCGCCACGGAGTGCACCGAGAGCAGCGCGATCCCGAGCCCGGCCATCACCGCCTGCTTGATGGTCTCGTTCGATCCCGTGTCGATGTCCAGCGGCGCCCGCTTGACCAGCACGCCGCTCATGAACTCCTCGAAGACCATGCGGGTGCCCGAGCCTTCCTCGCGCAGGAAGAACGGCTGGTCGGCCAGATCCTCACGGTTCAGGTCGGTCCTCCCCGCCAGGGGGTGGCCCGGCGGCGCGATCAGCACGATCGGGTGCGGCCCGAAGGTGGCGGCCTCGATCGGGAAATCCCGGGGTGGGCGGCCCATCAGGGCGAAGTCGATCTCGTAGCCGCGCAGCGCCTCCACGGTCTGGCCGCGGTTGCGCACCGACAGGCTGATCTCGACGCCGGGATGCTTCTTGACGAAGCCCGCGATCACCTGCGGGGCGAAGTACTTGGCGGTGGAGACGACGCCCAGCGCCACGCGGCCGCCCTCCGCGCCGCGCAGGGTGCGCAGGCGGTCGGTGCAGGTCTCTAGCACCGTGTTGATGCTGTCGATCGCCCAGAGCATCTCGCGCCCGGCATCCGTCGGCTTGAGGCCGCCCGGCGTCCGGTCGAACAGCAGCAGCCCGGCCTCCTCCTCCAGCTGGCGGATGCGCGCGTAGAGGGCGGCCGAGGTGACGTTCAGCTCCTGCGCAGCCCGGGTCATGGTGCCGAGGCGGGCCACGGCAGCGACCGCCTGGAGCTGCTTGAGGGAGAGGTTGCGCATGGCGGATTTCTCGGCGGGCATCTCGTTTTTTTCGTCCTATGGCACAAGATCGCACAGAAATCTTGAAGGCCCGGCCGCGGGTTCCTGTCGATCCGGCGGCAGAGACCGCTATCCTGGCAGCGAGGCGGCCGCTACAGAGCCGGCGCGGAACGCGCGATCCCCGCGGACGGGATCCGAGCAGGAGGAGTAGGCCGATGGCAATTTCAGCGGCGATCGGGACGCCCCTCGAGACCTGCCTGGCGCAGGCCGTGGACGCCAATCCGGCGCTGAAGGACGCCGCCGCGGTGATCGCGGCCGTGGCGCGGTCGGCGGTGGAGATCAGCGAGCGGATCGGGCGCGGCGCGCTCGGCGGCGACCTCGCGGCGGCCGGCGATCACAACAGCGACGGCGACGTCCAGAAGGCCCTCGACGTCATCGCGCACGAGAGCGTGACCGCGGCGCTGCGGGGCGCTCCGGTCGCCGAGGTCGCCTCCGAGGAGGCCGAGGAAGTGATGCGTCTGAACCCGGACGCGCCGCTCGCCGTCGCCATCGATCCCCTCGACGGCTCCTCCAACATCGGCGTGAACATGGCCGTGGGCATGATCTTCGGCATCCGGCCGTCGATCAAGGATCCCGCGAACCCGCTGGCCTCGTTCACGACCCCCGGCTCGACGCAGGTCGCCGCGGGGTTCGTCACCTACGGCCCGGCCACGGCGCTGATCCTGACGCTCGGCGAGGGCACCCAATCCTACGTGCTCGACCGCGCCGAGGGCCGGTTCAAGCTGACGAGCCAGGCCATGTCGGTGCCGGCCTCCGCCAAGGAATTCGCCATCAACGCCTCGAACGTCCGGCACTGGGACGCCCCGGTGAAGGCCTATATCGAGGATTGCCAGCGCGGCACCGAGGGCCCGCGCGACAAGGACTACAACATGCGCTGGCTGGCTTCCCTGGTGGCCGACATCCAGCGCGTGCTGACCCGCGGCGGCGTGTTCCTCTACCCGAGCGACGCCCGGAAGAACTACGCCCGCGGCCGCCTGCGGCTGCTCTACGAGGTCGCCCCCGTGGCCATGCTGGTCGAGCAGGCCGGCGGCGCGGCCACCGACGGCCAGACGCGGATCCTCGACCTCGTGGCCACCGGCATCCACGAGCGGGCGCCGCTGGTCTGCGGCTCGACCGAGGAGGTGTCCTGCGTGGCGACCTACTACGCGGGCGGCAAGCCCGATGCCGGCCGCTCGCCGCTGTTCGGCCAGCGGGGCCTGATGCGCTCGTAGCTCGGAGCCCGAAGTACGAAACGATGTCGGCGCGGCACCCCATCATCTCGGTGACCGGCTCCTCCGGGGCCGGGACCACCTCGGTGCGCAACACCTTCGAGCAGATCTTCCGCCGCGAGGACGTGCGGGCGGTCTTCATCGAGGGTGACGGCTTCCACGCCTTCGACCGCGACACGATGCGGGCGATGATGGCGAACGAGCCGACGCTCTCCCACTTCGCGCCGCGGGCCAACCTCCTGCCCGAGCTGGAGGCGGTGTTCCGCAGCTACGCCGAGTCCGGGACGGGCCGGACCCGTCACTACGCCCACGATCAGCACGACGCGCAGGCCTACGGCATCCCGGAGGGCAGCTTCTCGGACTGGGAGACGTTCCCGCCCGATTCCGACCTCCTGTTCTACGAGGGTCTGCACGGCTGCGTGGCCGACCAGGACGTCGACATCGCCCGCTACGCCGACCTGAAGATCGGCGTCGTGCCGGTGATCAACCTCGAATGGATCCAGAAACTGCACCGGGACCGCTCGTTCCGCGGCTACTCCACCGAGGCGGTGACCGACGTGATCCTGCGGCGCATGCCCGACTACGTGCAGACCATCTGCCCGCAATTCTCGTTCACCGACATCAACTTCCAGCGGGTGCCGACGGTCGACACCTCGAACCCGTTCATCGCCCGCTGGATTCCCACCGCCGACGAATCGATGGTCGTGATCCGCTTCAAGGATCCGAAGGGGATCGACTTCTCGTATCTCGTCTCCATGATCCACGACAGTTTCATGAGCCGGGCCAACTCCATCGTGATCCCCGGCGGCAAGCTCGACCTGGCGATGCAGCTGATCCTGACGCCGATGATCATGCAGCTCGTCGAGCGCCGCCGCCGGCTGGCCTGAGCCGACCCCGAAAGCCTCCCATGCTCGCACCCGTCATCGCCCCGTCGATCCTGTCCGCCGACTTCTCGAAGCTGGCCGAGGAGACCCGCGCCGTGGACGCGGCCGGGGCCGACTGGATCCACCTCGACGTGATGGACGGGCATTTCGTGCCCAACATCACCTTCGGGCCGCCGGTGGTGAAAGCGCTCCGGCCGCACACGCAGAAGTACTTCGACGTGCACCTGATGATCGCGCCGGCCGATCCGTACCTCGCGGCCTTCGCGCAGGCGGGGGCCGACGGCATCACGGTCCACGCCGAGGCCGGGCCGCACATCCACCGCTCGCTCCAGACCATCCGCGACCTCGGCAAGCGCGCCGGCGTGGCGATCAACCCGGGCACGCCGGCCGCCATGGTCGAGCCGGTGCTCGACCTCGTGGATCTCGTGCTGGTGATGACCGTCAATCCCGGCTTCGGCGGCCAGAGCTTCCTCAAGAGCGCGATGGAATCGGTGGCGCGGGTGCGCGCCATGGTGGCCGGCCGTGACATCCGCATCCAAGTCGACGGCGGGATCGACCCCGAGACCGTGAAGGTCGCGAGCCGCGCCGGGGCCGACACGTTCGTCGCCGGCAACGCCGTGTTCAGCGGAGGCCCGGGCGCCTACGCCGAGCGCATCGCGGCGATCCGCGAGGGCGCGGAGGGCGCCTCCGGTCGCGACCTGTCGTGCTGAGGGCGCTGATCTTCGACGTCGACGGGACCCTCGCCGAGACCGAGGACCTGCACCGGCAGGCGTTCAACCGCGCCTTCGCGGAGCTCGGACTGCCCTGGCGGTGGGACGAGGCGCTCTACGCCGACCTGCTGGCCGTCATGGGCGGCAAGGAGCGGCTCGCCCACTACATCGACACCGAGCACCCGGCGGAAGCCGAGGCGCTCCACGCCCGCGCGCCGGAGATCCACGCCAGCAAGACGCGCGCCTACGGCGACCTCGTCGCACGGAACGGCCTGCCGCTGCGTCCCGGGATCGCCCGGCTGATCGCCGAGGCCCGGGCCGCGGGAATCCGGCTCGCGGTGGCCACCACGACGAGCCGCCCGAACGTCGACCGGCTCCTCGCCGCCAATTTCCCGCCGGACGTCGCGCCCTTCGACGTGATCGCGGCCGGCGACGAGGCGAGCCGCAAGAAGCCCGCCCCCGACGTGTTCCTGCTGGCGCTCGCCGGCCTGGAGATCCCGGCCTCCGAGGCGGTGGCCTTCGAGGATTCGGCCGCCGGCATCAGCTCGGCCCGGGCCGCCGGGCTGCCGGTCCTGGCGACCCGGAGCCGCTACACCGAGAGCCACCGGCTCGACGGCGCTTTCTCCGCCGTCTCGGATCTCGGCGAGCCGGACCGGCCGCACCGGCACCTCGCGGGCGTCGAATGGCCGGGCGGGGTCGTGGATCTGGCCTCCCTGATCCGGTGGCACGAATCCCGGGACGGTCAGAGCGTGCCAGCCCAGGCGATGGGCACGAGCCGGTAGCCCGGTCCGTCCCGTTCCACGTGGCCGAGCGACGGGAAGGGGAAGTGGTAGCCGACCACGAGGGCCCTCTCGGACGCGGCCGTGTCGTAGAAGCGGTGGCGCGTCGCCTGCGCCTGATCGGCGTCGTGATCGTACATCACGTGCCAGTCCGGGTGCTGCAGGAAGAAGGCCGGGATGTTGGTCACGTCGGACTGGATCAGCAGACGGTCCGCACCCGAGGCGACCGCGAAGGCCGTGTGGCCCGGCGTGTGGCCGGGGGCGGCGAGGGCGGTGATCCCGGGCACGATCTCCTCGTCCCACGCGTAGGTGCCGATCCGGTCCTTCAGGTCGCCGAGAACTCGGCGGGTGTTGGCGAAGTAGCCCTGCGTCACCGGGTCGGCGGCGCGGGCCATGTTGTCGTCGCTCATCCAGAACGCCCAGTCCGGCGCTGCGGCCCGGATCTCGGCGTTCGGGAAGGCGAGGGTCCCCTGCGCCGTCCTGAGGCCGTTCGTGTGGTCGGGATGGAGATGCGAGAGCAGGACGAGGTCGATCTCCTCGGGTCTGATCCCGGCCGCCGCGAGGTTCGCCAGGAGGCGGCCGACGGGCGCGCCCGGCACCGGGCCGTTGCCGGTGTCGATCAGGACGAGCTTCGCGCCCGTGTTGATCAGCGTCGGGTTGAACGGCACCGTCACCTGACCGGGCGGCATGTAAGCCGCCCGCGCGGCGCCGAGCGCCTCGTCCCGGGGGACGTTGCGCACGAAGCGGTCCGGCATCGGGAAGCTGCGCGCCCCGTCGTTGAGGATCGTGACCTCGCAGCTGCCGACGCGGGTCCGGTAGAAGCCCGGGGCCTGTGCGCCGCCCAGGGGTGCGGTGGCGCGGGCGCCGCCGCCGAGCCCCAGGGCGGCCCCTCCGACGAGCGCACCCCGCACCAGATCGCGACGGTTCGTGACCGGCATCGGATCCTCCCAGAAACCCGCGCCGGGTTGGGCGCGAAGCGGCGTCTTCCGCAAGGCCCTCGCGGCTGCGCGCCCGGCCCGCGAAGGCGCCCGTCCTAGCGTCGGCCCAGCCGGCGATCGGCGCGCGCCTCGGCCCGCCCGTGCGCCTCGGTGGCGAACAGCATCGTGCCGGCCACCAGGCCGAGCGCCGCCGCGATCCCGAACTTGAGCCAGTGCGGGTCGGCCGCCGCGACGTGGCCGGTCGCGCGGTCGTCGAAGCGGCCGTGCGCCCCGGGATCGGTGTCCACCGGGTCGTAAAGGTTGTCGGGGCGGTTCTTCTGCGCCTTCACGCTGGTCATCTCCCCGCGATAGCCGTGCCGGGCGAGGTAGCCGTCGATCCAGCCCGGGATCAGCATGTTTCCGATGATCGCCTTCCAGGCCGAGGCGCCGATCCACAATTCCCGCGGCGCGTCGTGGGCCGCCCGGAAGACGTGCCGGGCGATCGCCTCCGGCTGGTAGATCGGCGGCACCGGCTCGAGCTTGCGCGGCAGCCGCGAGCGCGCCCAGTCGAACTGGGGCGTGTTCACCGCCGGCAGCTGCACCATGGTCAGGCGCACGCGGCTGCCGTCGTGGAGCAACTCGCTGCGCAGGGAATCGACGAAGCCGCGCACGGCGGCCTTGGCGGCGCAGTAGCTCGCCTGGAGCGGGATCGACCGGTAGGCGAGCGCCGAGCCGATATGAACGATCGTGCCCCGGTCCCGTGGCACCATGTGGCGGAGCGCCGCCAGCGTGCCGTGCACCTGCCCGAGATAGGTGACCTCGGTGGCGCGGCGGAACTCCTCCGGGCTCGTCTCCTGAACGGGCGCGTAGATCGTGACCATCGCGTTGTTGACCCAGACGTCGATGCCGCCGAACGCCTCGGCCAGCGCGTCGGCGGCCTGGGCGACGGCGTCCGCGTCGGCGACGTCGGCCGCGAAGGCCAGCGCGCGGCCGCCGGCCCGCTCGACGTCGCGGATGGTACCCCTCAGTCCCGCCTCGCCACGGGCGATCAGGCCGACATTCCAGCCGTGCCGGGCGAATTCGTGGGCTACGGCGCGGCCGACGCCGGCGCTCGCGCCCGTGACCATGACCGTGCTGCGTCCGTTCCGGCTCGACATCAGATTTCCATCTGCGCGTGAAGTCCAGCGCCAACGCTCCAGGCGGCCATTCTTTCCGCGGTCACGGGATTGCGAAGTCTGGGCGATCGTGTCCGCCCGCGCCGTATCGCACGGCGGCGGCCGCGTTGCTTCGTCTGGAGGCGACGGCCTATATACGGCGCGACCTCACAGCCGCGACGGCGGGCTCCCGCACGCCCGCCCTCGCCAACGAACAAAAGTCCGAACCGTCATGGCAGGCCATTCGCAGTTCAAGAACATCATGCACCGGAAGGGCCGGGTGGACGCGGTCCGCTCGAAGGTGTTCGGCAAGCTCGCCCGCGAGATCACGGTGGCGGCCAAGCTCGGCACGCCCGACCCGGCGATGAATCCGCGCCTGCGCGCCGCGATCCTGGCGGCCCGCGCCGAGAACATGCCCAAGGACAACATCGAGCGCGCCATCAAGAAGGCGGCCGGCGCCGACGGCGAGAACTACGAGGACATCCGCTACGAGGGCTACGGGCCGGGCGGGGCCGCGCTGATCGTCGAGGCGCAGACCGACAACCGCAACCGCACGGCCTCGGACGTGCGCTCGGCCTTCACCAAGTCCGGCGGCAGCCTGGCCGAGACCGGGGCGGTCGCCTTCATGTTCGACCGCGTCGGCGTGATCGCCTACCCGGCCTCCGTGGCCGATGCCGACACGATGCTGGAGGCCGCCATCGAGGCCGGCGCCGACGACGTCAGCTCCGGTGAGGACGGCCACGAGGTCATCTGCGCCCAGGATTCGTACGGCGAGGTCACGAAGGCGCTCGAGGCGCGCTTCGGCGAGCCCGCCCGCACGGGTCTGATCTGGAAGGCGCAGAACACCATCAACGTCGACGACGAGACCGGCGAGAAGCTGATCCGCCTCGTCGAGGTGATCGAGGACCAGGACGACGTCCAGCACGTCTACGTCAACTTCGCCCTGTCGGACGATCTGGTGGCCAAGCTGCAGGCCTGAGGACGGCTTGGCCGCCGGCCCCTCAGGTGCCCGCGGCCGCGAGCTCCGCCCCGAAGCGGTCCTGCGCGTAGCGCTCCACCGAGAAGGTGTCGTCGGGCACCTGCACCATGAAGCGCTCGGCCACCTCGGTCAGCACGATGTCGGGCCGGACGCGCTCGATATAGGCCCAGTCCAGCGACGTGCTCCAGACGAAGTGCACCTCGCGGAACGTCTCGGCCAGCATGATCGTCAGCATGTACGGCATGACGTGCGAGAAGGAATCGCCGAACAAAGCCAGCCGGCGCGGGTCGGTGGCCTCGGCGTTGCCGTAGACCACGTGCGCGCCGACATGCAGCGTGTGCAGCAGGCCGGCCTTCTCCCGCGCCTCGACGATCGGGCTGCCGTAGGTCCGGACCGCGTCCTGCTGCATCAGGACGGTGCGCGAGCGGGCCCGCCGGGGCGGATCGAAGGCGCTGCCCAGATCGCCGTCGTGGTCGGTCTCGAAGGACGGCCGCTCCCGGAGATCCTGCCGCGGCTCGGCGCCCAGCGCCCGGCAGATCTCCGCGTAGGCGAGATAGCAGCCGTCGGCGGACCAGTGGGTGTCGGTCCGGCAGTAGAGGTCGGCCGCGTCGCGCTGCGCCCGCATCGGCGTCACCAGATCGATGCAGGTCTGCCGCCAGCGCTTCCGTCGGCGCCAGGCCGCGTACAATCCGACCGGATTGGGGAAACGGCTTGCCGGGGGCTCGCTGTGGAGGAGCCGGTAGGCCGGCGACGCGCTCGGCCGGATTGTGAGCCCGTCGAGCCGGTGATCGTAGATCATCAGCTTCTCCGGGGCGACGACGTGGCGGTACAGGATGCCCAGGGCGCGCAGACGCCGCTCCCGCGTCGTCACGAGGCTGCGCCACTGCCAGATCAGCTCCGTCGTCTCCTCCGGCCGCTCGTACTGGCCCAGCACGTCGTTCGTTCCCGTCTTCAGGAACAGCCAGCCGTCCTGGCCGACATGGATATGCTCGGGCGTGCTCGACGTCATGGCGCACTCGTGAGGCGGGTCGCCCGCTCCGGCGGCCGCCGCGGATATCCGATTCGGCAGCAAGGAGCGGGATGCCGGCGCAGCGGCGGACCGACACAGTGCTGCGCGCGTCATCCCCCACCCGGCAGGCCCCGTCATGCCCCTCCTCAACGCCCGCGCCAAGCCGCATAGTGCCGCCGCCATGAGCCCCGTTCCCCGGACAGATCTCAGTGAGGCCGAGCGCTGGGCGGCCCTCGCCGCCCGCGACGCGCGGGCCGACGGCACCTTCGTGTACGCGGTCCGCACCACCGGGGTGTATTGCCGGCCGAGCTGCGCCGCGCGGGCGGCCCGGCCCGAGAATGTCAGCTTCCACCGGACCTGCGCCGACGCCGAGGCGGCCGGTTTCCGGCCGTGCCGGCGCTGCCGTCCGGACGAGCCCGCCCTGGCCGAGCGCCGGGCCGAGGCGGTCGCCCGCGCCTGCCGCCTGATCGAGACGGCCGACACGATGCCGTCCCTCGCCGACCTCGCCCGCGCCGCCGGCCTGAGCGCCTACCACTTCCACCGGGTGTTCAAGGACGCCACCGGCGTGACGCCCAAGGCCTACGCGGCTGCCCACCGCGCCGCCGCGTTGGCCCGGCGGCTGCCCGGCGCCGCCTCGGTGACGGAGGCGCTGTACGAGGCCGGCTACGGTGCGGCGAGCCGGTTCTACGCGGGGGGCGCGCCGCGCCTCGGCATGGCGCCCGCCGCCTACCGGACCGGCGGCGCGGGCCTGCGCATCCGGTTCGGCATCGGCGCCTGCACCCTCGGGGCGATCCTCGTGGCCGCCACCGAGGCGGGCGTCTGCGCGATCCTCCTCGGGGACGCGCCCGAGCCGCTCCTGCGCGATCTCCAGGACCGCTTCCCCGCCGCGGAAATCGAGGGCGGCGACCCGGCCTTCGAGGGCTGGATGGCGCGGGTCATCGGGCTCGTGGAAGTGCCGGGCAGCGGCCTCGACCTGCCGCTCGACATCCGCGGCACGGCGTTCCAGCAGCGGGTCTGGGCGGCGCTGCGCAAGATCCCGGTCGGATCCACCGCGACCTACGCGGAGATCGCCCGGGCGATCGGCCTGCCGACGGCGACGCGCGCGGTCGCGCAGGCCTGCGGGGCGAACCCGGTCGCGGTGGCCATCCCGTGCCACCGGGTCGTCCGCTCGGACGGCGCCCTGTCGGGCTATCGCTGGGGCGTCGCGCGCAAGCGGGCGCTGCTCGACCGGGAGGCCGAGGGCTGAGGCCCCGCGCTCCGGTGCTCCTCGCGCTCTGCCCTAGCGGCGGCCGCCGCCGGGACCGCCAGGGGGGGCGTGCCAGGCGAGGCCGCCCGCCAGGAGCGCGGCCAGGAGCGGCAGGCGCGAGCGGCCGGCCCGGTCGTCCGGGCAGAGGAGGGTGCCGGCGAGGCCGGCCGCGCAGGCGAGGAGGATACCGACGAAGAGCGACATGGTCTCAGGTCTCCGGAAACGCTATGGCCGCCCTTGTGCCGAAGCCCCGCCCCGCGACCCTGACGCCGCCTGTCAGCGTCCCGTCAGGCAACCCGCGCTACCGCGTGCCCGCATGACGACCCGCCGCGCCGCCTTCCTCTGCCTGCTCGCCGCCCTCGCCAGCGCTCCCGCCTGCGCCTCCGAGGATGCCGACCGCGCCCGCCGGGCCCTGGAGAGCGGCGCGATCCGCCCCCTCGACGCGGTGCTGGCGGCGGCCCGGGCGGCGGTGCCGGGCGACGTCGTGTCGGTCGATCTCAAGCACGACGAGGGGCACTGGCTGTACAAGCTCCGCATCCTCGGCGCCGACGGGAAGCGCCGGACCGTGAAGGTCGATGCCGGCACGCTCAGGATCCTGGACGAGGACGACGATGATTGAGGAGGCCGGGCCGTGCGCGTCCTGATCGTCGAGGACGAGCCGCGCATCGCCGCCGACATCCGGCAGGGGCTGGAGCGGGCCGGCTACGCCGCCGACGTGGTGGCGGACGGCGAGGCGGCGTGGTTCCGCGCCGAGACCGAGGCGTACGACGCCATGGTGCTGGATCTCGGCCTGCCGCGGCTCGACGGGCTCGGCGTGCTGCGCCGCCTGCGCGCCGCCGACGTCGCCCTGCCGGTCCTGATCCTCACCGCCCGGGACGGCTGGCGCGAGCGCGTCGAGGGCATCGACGCCGGCGCCGACGACTACCTCGCCAAGCCGTTCCGCATGGAGGAGCTGGTGGCGCGGCTCCGGGCGATCCTGCGCCGCACTGCCGGCCACGCCTCGCCGGTGCTGCGCGTCGGCGCGGTGGAGCTCGACACCCGCACCCGCGCGGTCAGCGTCGACGGGCGGCCCGCGGAGCTGACCGCCCTGGAATACCGGCTGCTGGCCTTCCTGCTGCACCGGCAGGGGCAGGTCGTGCCGGCGGGCGAGCTGCTCGACCACCTCCACGGGGTCGGGACCGAGCGCGAGGCCAACGCCCTGGAGGCGCTGCTGACGCGCCTGCGCCGCAAGCTCGGGCCGGGGGTGATCGAGACCCGGCGGGGCCACGGCTACCGCGTTCCCGGACCCGGCGGATCGTGAGGCGCGATTCCCTCCGCCTACGGCTCGGCCTCGCGGCTTCCGCGCTGATCGCGCTGGCGCTGGTGCTCGCCGGGATCGGCCTCACGGTGATCCTCGACCGGGTGCTCGACGCCCGCACCGTCGAGGATCTGGACCGGACCGCCAAGCTCATCGCCGGGCGGGTCGGCCTCGCGCCGGACGGGGCGCCGACGCTCTCGCGCGACCTGCCGGACCCGCGCTTCGCCACGCCCTACGGCGGCCTGTACTGGCAGGTCGAGGCGGGATCGCACCTGCTGCGCTCGCGCTCGCTCTGGGACAAGAGCCTCGACCTGGGCCGGCCCGGGGCAGACGCCCAGGCCCCCGTCACCCGCGACACGACCGGGCCCGACGGCGGCCGGCTGATCGCGGTGGTGCGGCCGCTGCAGATCGGCGCGCCGGGCTCCGAGACCGCGCTGCGCGTCGCGGTGGCGGAGGACCGGCGCGGCCTCGCGGCGAGCCGGACCACCTTCCTGCGCCTGCTCGTCCCGGCCCTGATCGCCCTGTTCGCCGTCCTGACGCTGGCGATGGGCCTGTTCGTGCACCGGGCGCTCGGCCCGTTCCGGGTGCTGCAGGCGGAGCTCCTGGCGGTCCATGCCGGGCGGCGGGCGCGGCTGCCGGAGCACTTCCCCGACGAGGTCCGGCCGCTGGTCGCCGACCTCAACCGGCTGCTCGACGCGCAGGAGCGGGCCCTGATCCGCGCCCGGGACGCGGCCGCCGACATGGCCCACGGTCTCAAGACCCCGCTGGCGGTGCTGGACGCCCTGGCGCGCCGGACCGGATCGGCCGACCCGGCGCTGGCGGCCGAGATCGCCGAGCAGGCGCGGGCCATGGGCGGGCAGGTGGAGCGGGCGCTGGCCCGGGCNATCAGGCTCGCCACGATCACGCCGTCGGGCCGGCGCAGCCCGCTCACCGCGACCCGCGCGCCCGGCCGCCACGCGCCGCCGATACCCGCGGTCGAGACCCGCTGCCCGAGCACCACGAGCCGCCCCGGCGCGACCGACTCCACCGGACCGACCACCTCGCTGGTCACGTCGATCCGCCGCGTGGCGAGCCCGCCGCTCTCGGGCCGCGCCACCACGTGGACGACCTGCCCGATCTTCAGGTCGGCGGCCTGCGCGGCCGCGCCGTCGATGCGCACCTCCACCTCGGGCGGATAGGCGATGCGCAGGTCGTTGACGACGATCGAGCCGAAGCGGCGGATCGTGCCGATCACGCCGGTGCCGCCGATGCCGCGGTCGCCCTCGCCGAGGGACCCGTTCCGCGGCTCGTCGGTCCGCATCATGCCGGTGCCGCCGATGCCCTGGTCGCGCGGCGATTCCTGCGACCGGACGGTGCCGGGCAGCAGGGCCGCGGCGCCCGCGAGCAGGCGCAGGACGAACCGGCGGTTGTGCGAGGCGCGCACCGGCCGGGTTCTCACCGCTCGTCCGCGGGCTGCGCCAGCGGCGCCGCTTCGGTGTAGACGTAGAGGCCGAAGTTCCAGCGATGCGTGCCGCCGGGGTCGGTCTCGCAGGCGGCGTGCGCCTCCCGGTTGGCCTGCTGCAGCGCTTCCATGGCGATCTCGCGGGCGCGCGCCTCGAGCCTGATGGCGAGGTCCTTGGACAGCCCGTCGTAGTGGACCGCCCGCTCCAGGAACCGGGGCGCGTCGCCGAGGATGTTGGCCACGGCGGCCGCGATGTGGTCGTGCAGGTTGCGGCCGAAATAGTAGAGCTGCGGCCCCTCGGCGCCGTCACCGCGGGGCACGTAGGCGGCCTCCGCCAGCACGATCCGGTCCTGCGGATCGGTGAAGGCCAGACCGCGGTCGAGCCACTCGTCGAGAACCGCGCGGGGCCGCAGATCCCGGGTGACGCCCGCGACCAGCGACTCGAACGAGGGCGCGCCGCCCTCGGCCGTGCGCGGCAGCTTCAGGGGCTGGCCCCGCGCGTCGGTGAAGGCCGGGTCGGCGATCCAGCGGGCGATGATCCGGCTGGTGCGGGAGACGACTGCCGGCACGGCGCTGACAGGGGCGCCGGCGCCGCGCAGACGCCGGACCTCCTTGCGGTGGATGCCGGTGAGCAGGGAGACGCGGCTGTCGGTCTGCTCCTTGCCGGCGAGGGCGAAGTCGGACTCGGCGACGTTCACGTAGAGCTCGCGCAGCAGGTCCGTGAGGGCCGGGAAGGTGATGCCGCGGGCCACGAGCAGGCGCACGAGGGGGCGCAGCAGCCGCGCCAGCGGCGCGTGCAGGCCGGCGCCCTCCCGCGGTGTATCGGCAGTCTCAAACATCGGCTCATCGTGACGGCTTGTGACGTGGGATACAATCCCACATGGTGCGGCGGCGCACATGAAACCATCGCCTTCGCGTTGACGTGGGATTTTTGCACACGTAGATCAATCGCGTGGTCAAATTTCCCACGCAGTACCGGAGGCACCGAGCGATGATGGTTGAAACGCGCATCCTCGTGGCGAAGACCCTGCCGCCGCTCACGCTACCCTACGCCCAGGCTGACCGCGCGCGCCTGGCCGATCCCCTTCCGCGGCTCCGGCGCCTCGTCTGCGTCGTCGCCGCGCTCACGCTGCCCGTCCTCGGTGTCGCTGTCGCGGAAACGGTCCACCGCGCCAGTCCACAGAGGGCGCCGCAGGCCGCCGCTCCCGTCTTCCCCTCAGACGGGGCGGCGGCACCATCGGGTGCCACCTCGCCCCGGCGCGCCGCGAGAGCCGTGAGGATCGCGGCCCGTCCCGACGAGGTCCGGTGGGTCCGGTCGTGATCGCCCTGTCCGCCTCTGAAAGCGCCCGACCCGTGCCGACCTGCGGTGGAGCGGCCATCCTCGATCTCGCTCTCTGCCTGATCCTGTCCGTGACCGTCGTCGGCCTGCTCCTCCTGGCCCTCTGATCGGGCGGCGCCGCCGCGTTCCAGAACGAGGCTCCCGTGAACGCTGGAACTCACACATCCCTCGCCGGCGCCGCGTGCGGCTGCCCGGCCCTCGCCGCCCAGGCGGCGGATCTGCCCCCCGCGCGCCGCCGCCGATGCCGTCGCTGCCGGTCTTCACCGGGACCGGCTTCTATGCCGGCGTGAATGCGGGCCACGCGTTCCCGACCGGGAGCGGCGGCTTCACCGACCCGACCTACGGCACCGTTACGGGCGGCGGCCGGTCCGGCGGCTTCGCCGGCGGTCAGATCGGCTACAACTATCAGTCCATGCCGGGCTCCGGCGTCGGCGGCGGCGTCGAGACCGACATCCAGGGCACGGCCTTCGCCAAGGCGGACGCCGCCTATCTCGGCAGCACGCCGTATTACGGGGTCCGACCGAGCCTCGACTCTTTCGGGACGGTCCGCGCCCGGCTCGGCCACGCGTTCGACCGCGTCCTCGTCTACGGCACCTGCGGCTTCGCCTGCGGCGGCGGCGCGCGCTCGATCTGTGCGGGCTCCTACTCCTACGCCCTGCCGTCGACCGACCGGACCGTCTACGCGGCCGGCGGCATCGAGTACGCCTTCACCGAGAAGCTCTCCGCGAAGGTCGAGGCGCTCTACCTCCATCTCGGCCGCGGGACGAACGCCGCCACGTACTACAACGCCAGTGTTCCGGCGTTCTATGGTGCCGGCAAACAGCAATCGGTTTTGCGCCGGCTCGGGCTGGTGTGAATTACCGATTCTGAGCAGTATTCGCAGGCAGAGAGCTTGACGGAACGGTCGAGCTGGGTCGCAATGCCGGGCATTCGGCTTCGCGAATCTGTCGGCCGCGCGAGCCTGTCGACGGCCGAGGGATGTCGGTGAGGCCGGATGCCGCGCGGGTCGTGCCCCGCGGGACCCGGGGTTCTCTCCGACAGGATCGGCCGTGAGCATTCCCAGCCCGACCCCTCTCTCGACAATGCTGCTCGCCGTCGCGCTCGCGGCCTGCGCCGTCCCGGCGCGGGCCCAGGAGATCGTCCCGCCCGGACCCTCCGGGCGCGGCGCCATCCTGATCTACGGAAACTTCTGTGGCCCCGGCAGCCGCGGGCCCGGCTACAAGCCGATCGACGCGCTGGATCTCGCCTGCGCACACCACGATGCCTGCTCGCCCGAGCCGGCCTCGGGCATGCTGCCGACCTGCGCCTGCAACGGCCGCCTCCGCGCCGAGGCGGGGCTCGTGGCCCGGGATCCGGCCGCGCCGGCCCAGACGCGCCAGACCGCGCAGTTCATCTCGGATTTTGCCGCGGCGCTGCCCTGTCAGTAGGGCGCGCCGCGGAAACGCTCAGGCGGCGTCGGCCGGGTTGGCGGCCGCCTTCGGGCCGCCCTTGGCGACGCCCACCAGGGCCGGGCGCAGCACGCGCTCGCCGATGACGTAGCCCGCCTGCACGACCTGCACGACGGTGCCGGCCGGAACCTCGGCATTCGGCACCTCGAACATCGCCTGATGGCGGTTCGGGTCGAATTTCTGGCCCTGCGGCTCGACGATCTTCACGCCGTGGCGCTCGAGGGTCTTGCCGAGGTCGCGCTCGGTGAGCTCGATCCCGTCGATCAGCCCCTTCAGGGCGCCGTCGGCCGTGGCCTTCGCGTCGGCCGGGACACTGTCGAGGGCGCGGCGGATGTTGTCGGCGACGTTGAGCACGTCCCGGGCGAAGTTGGTCACCGCGTAGGCGCGCGCGTCGGCGACCTCGCGCTCCGTCCGGCGGCGCAGGTTCTCCATCTCGGCGAGCGTGCGCAGCGTCCGGTCCTTCAGCTCGTCGCGCTCGGCGGTCAGCAGGGCCAGGGCCTCCGCGACCGGATCGACGGAGGCCGACTCGCCGCCCTGGCCCGCGGGTGCGGGGTCCTGGGCCGCGCCGGCACCGGCTTCGACCGTGGTCTGGCGCTGGTCATCCTGTGGCATGTCGTTGCTCGTCATCACGTTTCAGTCGTGGGCGGGAATCGGTGGGCGATGATGGAATCGGCGCTGATATCTGGCCACGGGGCCGCGAAATCAACCCGTACGCTCACGCCTCGCGCGGCGGCGGCGCCGCCACCAGCGCCTCCAGACCCTCGGCCTTGAGGGTCGCGACGTCGTGCGCGAACACGTCCATCACGGCGGCCCGGATCGCGGCCTGCCGGTCGGGCTGCGTCACCCGCGTGCCGGTGAGGTCGGTGACGTAGAAGACGTCCACGGCGCGCTCGCCGAAGGTCGCGACATGCGCCGACGTGATGTTGAGCGACAGCCGGCTGAAGGCGGTGGTGAGCTCGTAGAGCAGGCCCGGCCTGTCGAGGCCGGTGATCTCCACCACGGTTTCCCGGCTCGACAGGGCGTTGTCGATGATGACGTCCGGCGGCACCGGGAAGGTCTTGGCGCGGGTGCTCGTCGGCGGGTGCTTGTCGGCGACGAGGTCGGCGATCTTGATCTCGCCCTTGAGCGCCCGCTCGATCGCCGCGGTGATGCGCTTGGTCCGCCGCAGCTCGTCGTCGTCCCGCTCGAAGGCGCGGGAGATGAAGATCGTGTCGAGGGCGAACCCGTCCGTGGTGGTGAAGATCTGCGCGTCGACGATGTTGCTGCCGGCCGCCGCGCAGGCGCCGGTGACGATGGCGAGCAGGCGGGGATGGTCCGGCGAGTAGACGGTGATCTCGGTCACGCCCCGCACGGGGTCGAGGGCGACGTCGGTCGCGCTGGTCCGCCCGTCGCGGACGACGTCGCGCAGGAAGATCGCGTTCTTGAGCTGGCGCGAGCCGTCGACCTTGAGCCAGTAGGCCTGGCTGTGACGGGCCGCGTAGGCGTCGAACTCCTCCGAGCCCCAGCCCGGCAGCTGCTCCCGCAGGCCCATCTGGACGAGGCGTACCCGGTCGGTGCGGGCGATCTCGGAATGGCCGCCCGACAGGTAGACTTCGGTCTCGTCGTACAGGGTTCGGATCAGCGTGCCCTTCCAGGCGGTCCAGACCCCGGGCCCGACCGCGGTGATGTCGGCCACCGTCAGGATGGTCAGGAGCTTCAGCCGCTCCAGGCTCTGCACGCTCGCGGCGAAGCGCTCGATCGTCTTGGCGTCCGAGAGGTCCCGGCTCTGCGCCGTCATGGACATCAGCAGGTGGTGCTCCACGAGCCAGCGCACGGTCTCGGTCTCGGCCTGGTTCAGGCCGAAGCGGGGGCAGAGCTTCTCGGCGATGGCGGCGCCCGCGATCGAGTGATCCTCCGGCCGCCCCTTGGCGATGTCGTGCAGCAGGATCGCCACGTAGAGCGCCGTGCGGTTGTGGATCGAGTGCACGAGGCGCGAGACGAGGGGGTAGGTCTCCTGGACCCGGCCCGATTCGATGTCGGCCAGCACCCCGACCGTGCGCAGCAGGTGCTCGTCCACCGTGAAGTGGTGGTACATATTGAACTGCATCATCGCGACGATGCGGCCGAAATCCGGGATGAAGCGGCCGAGCACGCCCGCCTCGTTCATCTCGCGCAGCGCCTCCTCCGGCGCGTTCCGCGAGGTGAGGATCTCGACGAACAGCCGGTTCGCCTCGGGGTCCACGCGCAGCGACGGGTTCACGAGGCGCAGGGACCGGTTGGCCAGCCGCTTGGCGTCCGGATGGATCGCGAGGTTGTGCCGGTCGGCGAGCCAGAACAGCCGGATCAGGTTCACGGGGTCGCGCTCGAACGCGTCCTCCGCGCGCAGGTTCACCCGGCCGTGGTCGATCCAGAAATCCTCCGCCTCCATGGCGGTCGCCCGGAAGCGGTCGCGGAACCGACCGATCCAGCGGTCGAGCACCGGGGTCCGCTTGGCGTGGCGCGCCTCAAGCTCCGCGCAGACGATGGCGGTGAGATCGCCGACATCCTTGGCGATCCGGAAATAGGCCTTCATGAAACGTTCGACGCCGGAGAGGCCGCCCCGGGCCTCGTAGCCGAAGCGCTCGGCGATCCGCGGCTGCAGGCCGAAGGACAGGCGCTCCTCGGCGCGCTTCGTGGCGAAGTGCATGTGGCAGCGCACCCGCCACAGGAACTCCTCGCACCGCTCGAACAGCGCGTACTCCTCCGGGGTGAACAGGCCGGCGCTGACGAGTTCGGCCTGATCACGCACCCGGTAGGTGTACTTGGCGATCCAGAACAGCGTGTTCAGGTCGCGCAGGCCGCCCTTGCCGTCCTTGACGTTCGGCTCGACGAGGTAGCGCGAGGTGCCGGCCTTGGAGACGCGCATGTCGCGCTCGCGCAGCTTCGCCTCCACGAACTCGGCCGCGGAACCGACCACGAGCTCGGCGTCGAAGCGCGTCACGAGCTCCTCGTAGAGGACCCGGGTGCCGAACAGGAACCGCGCCTCCAGGAGGGCGGTGCGGATCGTCATGTCGGCCCGCGCCTCGCGCAGGCACTCCTCGACCGAGCGGGTGGCGTGGCCGACCTTCAGCTTCAGGTCCCACAGGACGTAGAGCATCCCCTCGACGACGCTCTCCGACCACGCGGTCTGCTTGTAGGGCAGCAGGAACAGCAGATCGATGTCCGATCCCGGCGCCATCGTGCCCCGGCCGTAGCCGCCGGTGGCGACCACCGCGAGCTGCTCGCCGGTCGACGGGTTGTCGTTGGGGTAGAGCCGCCAGACCACGGCATCGTGGATCGCCCGAACCACCGCGTCGGTCAGGTTGGACAGCGTCTGCGCGCAGAGCAGCCCGTTGCGGTCCTCGAGAAGCTGCGCCTCGGCGGCGCGGTGCCCCTCCTCGATCACCCGGCGCAGCTGCGGCACCAGCGCGGCCCGGAGCTTGGTGGGCTCGCGGGCCTCGCGGTCGAGGTTCTCGAGGACCGTATCGAGGGCGGCGACGGGATCGAACATGGTTCCCGTTAGCATGATATCCCTACGCCGCCAGCCATGCGGCGCCCGCCGCTATTCCGCGGCCGGCAGGTCGAGAGCGAGCAGCCGCGCCGTGCGATTGCGGGTCGCCGATCGGGGCTCGGTCTCGCTCGTCTGCCGCCGCGCGTCGGCGATGGCCGCGTGGACGCCGTCGACCGCCAGGATCAGCGCGCTGACCGTCCGCGCGTCGATGCTGCGCTCGCGGGCGTAGCAGACCACGTCGGCCACCAGCCCGTCGGTCTCGATCGCGATCGCGTCGAGTTCCGTGGCGCTGGTCGCCGCGCGCACCTCGCGCATGATGTCGAGCAGCCGGTCGAGGACGAAATCCACGCGCTCCCGGCGCTTGCGGGCGAGGCGCTGGCCGATCCAGGCGAAGCACGAGCCGATCGTGCCGCCGAAGAAGGCGAACAGGTAGATGTAATCCTCGTAGCGATCGAGGAAGGTCTGCTGCTCGCGCTCGAAATAGTCGACGGCGCCGGGGTGGTTCGGCAGGCGCGCCGAGGTCGCCGCCACCGTCGTGTCGAAGTCCGGCGCCTTCATCAGCTTGGCCACCGGTGCCGCCGAGGCGAGCCGCGAGCGCCACTCGAACAGGTGCTGCGTCGCCGAGGCGACCGCGACGCGGCTGACCGTGCCCCGGGCCATCAGGCGATAGGAGGCGCCGACGGTCTTGATCTCCTCGTCGGGCCGCTTCGGGCGGCCGCCGAATGTGCCGGCCGGGATCGTCACCGACTGGAGTTCGGGGAAGCGCTGCAGGATCGCGTCGCCGTCCGGGATCGAGACGAAGCCGACCTTCCGGTCCGGCGAGCCCAGCTCGACGGCGCGGACCACGGCGGCGGCCGGCTTGGAGGCGGGGCTCGCGATCACCGCCACCGCGTCGACGCGCTTCTCCGTGAGCGCGGCCGTGACGTCGCCGACCTTCAGGGGCACCACGACCACGTGACCGGGCTCCGCCTCGGCGGCGTGGCCGGCCTCCGCCGCGTCCTCGCCCGTGCTGTCCGGCACGAGGTCGTAGAAGGAGAGCAGGTTCGTGAGGAACGACAGGTCGGCGCTGTGGCGGACCACGATGCCGAGCCGCTTGCGCGCCAGGGCGGGCACGTCGTCGAGATCGGCGGCCTCGGGCGCCGCGATGACCATCGCCTCGTCGTGCAGGATCGCCAGGGTCAGGCCGTTCTCGGGCAGAAACACGTCCGGCCGCACCACCGCGAGGTCGGCCTTGTTCCGCTGCAGCGCGAGGGCACTGTCGCGCACGTCGCCGTAGCGAACGACCTTGAGCCTGACATCCTCCCGCGCCCGGTCGAGGGCGCTGGCATAGGCCTCGATCAGCGCGGCTTCGGGCCCGTCCTGCGGACCGACCGCGACCGTGAGGGTGTTCGGGCGCGACAGGTAGACGATCGCGGCCGCGGCCGCGGCCAGCCCCAGGGCCACGAGGACCAGGAGCCATTCGCGCCGCATCAGAACGGCCGCCGCGCCGTGCAGCCGCCGGCGCCATCGGCCCTGCGGATCGCCGGTCGAAGAACGGTGGTTCGGGCCATGGCCGAGCCTGTCGCGTTGCGCGCGTTCCATACCCGAGTCATGGAACGCAAACCTGTCGAGATCGTGAAGAACCGGTGAAATCTCCATTCGTTGCAGGATCCGCGCCAGAACGTCGCGACCGGGAGATCAAGCCGCCCGGCCCCGTGAGCCCGGCTTGGCTCGAGCGGGCGGCGCTTCATTACCTGGAGCGCTACAGCGCCTCGACCGAGATGCTGCGCCGGACACTCGCGCGCCGCGTCCAGAAGCGGGCCCGGGCCCGGGGCGAGGATCCCGAGCTCTTCGCCGACCTCGTGACGGCGACCGTGGCGCGGGCGGTGTCGGCCGGTCTCGTGGACGACGCGCGCTTCGCCGACACCCGCCTCGCCACCCTGCGCCGCCGCGGCACGTCGACCCGCGGCGTCTCGGCCAAGCTCGCCGCCAAGGGGGTCCCGCGCGACGTCGTGGAGGCCGCCATGCTGGCGGAGCGCGACGCCCTGCCGGACGGTGAGGCGGAAGCGATCGAGGAGCAGGCCGCGCAGGCCTACGCCAAGCGGCGTCGCCTCGGGCCGTATCGCCGCCCGGACCAGCGGGCGACGCACCGCGACCGGGACCTCGCCGCCCTGGCGCGGGCCGGCTTCGCCTACGGCCTCGCCCGCCGGGTCGTCGACCGCGAGCCGGACGAGCCCGACGAGCTGGCGTGACGGGTGCGGCATCGCGGCCCGGGGTGAAAGGCGCCGCGGCCTTGCACCTTCGGCCGCGTTGTTCATTGTCTGTTCGATGGACGAGACCCTGGCCAAGAAGCTGCGCATCCTCGCGGACGCCGCCAAGTACGACGCCTCCTGCGCCTCCTCGGCCGCGCCGAAGCGGGCGGCCGGCAAGGACGGGCTCGGTTCGACCACCGGGGCGGGGATCTGCCACGCCTACACGCCGGACGGGCGGTGCGTCTCGCTCCTCAAGATCCTGCTGACGAACTGGTGCCTGTTCGACTGCGCCTACTGCGTCAACCGGCGCTCCTCGAACGTGCGCCGGGCGAAGTTCACCGTGGAGGAGGTCGTGAACCTCACCCTGAACTTCTACCGGCGCAACTACATTGAGGGCCTATTCCTCTCCTCCGGCATCATCAAGTCGCCCGACCACACGATGGAGCTGCTGACCCGCGTGGCGAAGTCGCTGCGGCGCGATCACGGTTTCGCCGGCTATATTCACCTCAAGTCGATCCCGGAGGCGAGCCCCTGGCTGATCGAGGAGGCGGGCCTCTACGCCGACCGGCTGTCGATCAATGTCGAGCTGCCGACCGAGGCGAGCCTGGAGCGGCTGGCGCCCGAGAAGGACGGCGCCGCGATCCAGGGCGCCATGGCGCAGATCGGCGAGCGGATCGTGCAGGCCAAGGCCGAGAAGCGGCGCTTCTCGCCGGCCGGCCACTCGACGCAGGTGATCGTCGGCGCGGACGCCACCACCGACGAGGCGCTGATCCGCAAGAGCGCGCTGCTCTACGGCAGCGTCGGCCTGAAGCGGGTCTACTACTCCGCTTTCAGCCCGATCCCGGACGGGTCGGCGATCCTGCCGCCGAAGCCGCCGCCGCTCCAGCGCGAGCACCGGCTGTACCAGGCGGACTGGCTGTTGCGGTACTACGAGTTCACCCCCGACGAGGTGGCCGACGCGTCGGAGGGCGGGATGCTCGCCCTCGACATCGACCCGAAGCTCGCCTGGGCGCTGAAGCACCGGGACAAGTTTCCCGTGGACGTGAATCGGGCCGACCGCGAATGGCTCCTGCGCGTCCCGGGGCTCGGGGCGCGGGCGGTCGACAAGATCATCAAGGCCCGCCGCCACGCGACGCTGCGCCTCGACGACGTCGCCCGGCTGACCTCCGGTCTCAAGCGGGCGCGGCCGTTCCTGGTGGCCGCGGATCACCGTCCGGTGGCGCTGACCGACCGGCTCGACCTTCGGGCGCGGCTGGTCGAGCCCGCCGCGCAGCTGAGCCTGTTCTGATGCGGCGGGACGACGGATCTTTTGCCCCGAAGCCTGAGCGCGCGGCGGAAGCAGCCGGTCCCGGTGGCGCCGCGTTCCCCCTCTCCCGTGCGGGCGAGGGTTGGGGTGAGGAACTCCACGTGTCAGGACGGAGCACCCGCGCGCCGCGCGTTGAGGACGGGCCTCGTGCTGAGGCGTCCCACCCCCCACCCTGTCCCTCTCCCGCACGGGAGAGAGCACCCGCGCCCTGTTCGGAGCCCGCACCTCCGGACCTGCTGCTCGAACCTGGGAAGCTCGCAGATACTGGAGAGAACACGCGCCGCCCGCGCGCCATCCTCCTCCGCCCCGGCGCTGATCTCGACGGCTTCCGCGATGCCGTGCGAAGCCTCGTGGCGCGGAGCGTCCCGCCCGAGGCCGTGACGTGGTCGGTGACGGCGTCGCCCGGCCTGTTCGGCGGCGACGCAGAGCAGGCCCCCGCCGCTCCGCTATCCCTGCCCAAACCCGTCGCCGCCCTGATCCCGCAGGTGATCCCCCACCGCGATCCGGAGCGCTACGGCCTGCTCTACGCCCTGGTCTGGCGGGTCTGCCACGGCGAGCGGCACCTGATGGAGGTGGGAAGCGATCCGCTGGTCCACCGCCTGCACCGGATGGCGAAGGCGATCGGGCGCGACCTCCACAAGATGCACGCCTTCCTGCGCTTCCGCCGGGCCGAGGATAGCGGCGGCGAGCATTACGTCGCGTGGTTCGAGCCGGATCACCACATCTTGGAGGCGGCCGCCCCCTTCTTCGTCAACCGCTTCCGCGGGATGCGCTGGTCGATCCTGACGCCCGACGGATCGGCGCATTGGGACACGGACGCCTTGACCTTCGGACCGCCCGGGGACCGGGCGGAACTGCCCGAGGGCGACGGGTTCGAGGCCGGCTGGCAGACCTATTACGAGAGCACCTTCAACCCCGCCCGCACCAACCTGAAGGCCATGAGGGCCGAGATGCCCAAGAAGTACTGGCACAACATGCCCGAGACGGCCGCGATCCCGGCCCTGGTCCGGGCGGCGGCCGGACGCACCGAAGCCATGATCGAGAGGGAGCCGACCTTGCCCACACGCCGCGAACCCGTCCGCGCCGTCGCCGCCATGGCCGACCAGGATCCCAAGAACCTCGACGCGCTGAACGCCATCATCCGCCGGACCGAGCCGCTGGTGCCGGGCGCCACCCAGGCGGTGCTCGGCGAGGGGCCGGTGGGCGCCACCATCGCGTTCGTGGGTGAGCAGCCCGGCGACCAGGAGGACCGGCAGGGGCGACCCTTCATCGGTCCCGCCGGGCAGCTCCTCTCCCGCGCCATGGCGGAGGCCGGGATCGACCGGGGGGCGAGCTACCTCACGAACGCCGTCAAGCACTTCAAGTTCGAGGAGCGCGGCAAGCGGCGCATCCACCAGAAGCCCACGGCCGGCGAGGTCAGCCATTACCGCTGGTGGCTGGACCGCGAGCTCGAGTTCGTGGGACCCAAGCTGGTCGTGGCCCTGGGCGCGACCGCCGTGCTGGCGCTGACTGGCAAAGCGATCCCGATCACTCGCGCCCGCGGCCCGTTCCGCTTCGACCGGCACGACAACCGCTTCCAGGGCTTCATCACGGTCCACCCCTCCTACCTGCTGCGCCTGCCCGACGAGGCGAAGGAGGAGGCCTACGCGGCTTTCGTGGACGATCTGCGCCGGGTGGAGGCGCTGGGGCGCGAGCTCGCGGCGTGAGCCCCGGCGTGCCACCCGTGGGCGAGGCCCATGCGGTCCGCGTCCGGCTGTTTTCTGTGTGGCTACGAACGGGTGCCGAGACCACACCGGGCGGGTAACGCTGGACATCGCCTGGCTCACCGTCCACCACGACTGGCCCGTTCTCGTCGCGGCCTGCCGCGCCGAGCTGGACTGCGCGCCCGATTCCTGATCGCCCCGAGCCGCCTGCGCCCATGACCGACTCGACGCCCGAGACCAAGCCCGTCGGCCCCGGCGATCAGGTGATCCTGGTCGACGGCTCGTCCTTCATCTTCCGGGCCTATTTCCAGTCGATCAACCAGGACCAGAAGTACAATTCGCGCCCCTCCGACGGGCTGCCCACCGGCGCCGTGCGGCTGTTCTGCACCAAGATTGCGCAGTTCCTGCAGGACGGCGCCGCCGGCACCATGCCGAGCCATCTCGGGATCGTCTTCGACAAGTCGGAGGGCTCGTTCCGCAAGGAGATGTTCCCCGACTACAAGGGCCACCGCCCGGACGCGCCCGACGACCTGAAGCGCCAGATGCCGCTGATGCGCGACGCGGTGCGCGCCTTCGGCCTGCACGCGGTGGAGCTGGAGCGCTACGAGGCCGACGATCTCATCGCCACCTACACCCGCCAGGCCGAGGCGCGGGGCGCGGGCGTCATCATCGTCTCGTCCGACAAGGACCTGATGCAGCTCGTCGGGCCGCAGGTGCGGTTCTACGATTTCGAGTCGGGTGCCAAGGGCAAGCCCGGCTACCGGCCCGAGCGCAACCTCGATGTCGACGCCATCGTCGCCAAGTGGGAGGGCCTGCAGCCGAACCAGATCGGCGACGCCCTCGCGCTCATCGGCGACACCTCCGACAACGTGCCGGGCGTGCCCGGCATCGGCCTGAAGACGGCCGCGGCGCTGATCAAGGAGTTCGGCAGCCTCGAAGCCCTGCTGGAGCGGGCGGGCGAGATCAAGCAGCCCAAGCGGCGGGAGACGTTGCTCGCCAACGTCGATCAGGCCAAGCTGTCCCGCAAGCTCGTGGCGCTGATGGAGGATGTGCCCGTCCCAGTGCCGCTGGACGCGCTCGGCGTGCCCGAGCCGAACCCCGAGAAGCTCGTCGGATTCCTCAAAGCGATGGAGTTCAACACGCTGACGCGCCGCATCGCCCAGATGCTGCACGTCGACCCGGAGGCGGTGAAGCCCGACCCGCGGCTCCTGCCCGGAGCCCGTCCCCACGGCTACAGCAACGGCGCGGGCGGCAGCGACGCGGTGCCGTTCTTCGGCGATTCCGTGCCGCCGGATCCCGAGACCGCGGCGGCCGGCACCGGGCGGCCGCCGGGCGCCGCCCCGCCGGAGGGGGGTGAAGTCGATCCCTTCGCCGATCTCGACCTCCCGGACGCGCCGGCCAAGCCCCGGGCCCCCGTCGAGGCGACCCCCGGCAACGTGGTGGCGGCCCGGGCCGCGGAGGCCGTGGCGCCCTTCGACACCGCCGCCTACGAGACGGTTTCGTCCCTCGAGCAGCTCGACGCCTGGATCGCCGAGTCCGAGGAGGCCGGCGTGATCGCGGTCGACACGGAGACCGACTCGCTCGACGCGCACAGGGCCGGCCTCGTCGGCGTCTCGCTGGCGGTCGCCACAGGGCGGGCCTGCTACATCCCGCTGGCCCACGTGCAGGCCGCCAAGGTGCAGGCCGACGCCACGGACCTGTTCGGCGAGGGCGCCGCGCCGTCCGACGTGGTCGAGCCGGTGCCGGGCCAGATCCCCCTGAAGGAGGCCGTCGCCCGGCTCAAGCCGCTCCTGGAGAATCCGGGTGTCCTGAAGGTCGGCCAGAACCTCAAGTACGACTGGGTCGTGCTCGCCCGCTACGGGATCGAGGTGGCGCCGTTCGACGACACGATGCTGATCTCCTACGTGCTCGACGCCGGCAAGGGCGCCCACGGCATGGACGAATTGGCCCGCCGCCATCTCGGCCACCAGCCGATCACCTTCTCGGATGTGGCCGGCACGGGCCGCAACAAGGTGACCTTCGACCGCGTCGCCATCGACAAGGCCACCGCCTACGCGGCCGAGGACGCGGACGTGACGCTGCGCCTGTGGCGGATGATGAAACCCCGCCTCGTGGCGGAGCACCGGGTCGCCGTCTACGAGACCCTGGAGCGACCCCTGCTGCCGGTGATTGCCCGGATGGAGCAGCGCGGCATCCGGGTCGACCGCGAGATGCTGAGCCGCCTCTCGGGCGACTTCTCCCAGATCCTCGTCCGCCTGGAGGAGGAGATCCAGCAGGATGCCGGCGAGAAGTTCTCGGTGGGCTCGCCGAAGCAGATCGGCGACATCCTGTTCGGCAAGATGGGCCTGCCGGGTGCCAAGAAGACGCCCTCCGGCCAGTGGGCGACGCCCGCGACGCTGCTGGAGGAGCTGGCTCAGGCCGGGCACGAGCTGCCGAAGAAGATCCTCGAATGGCGGCAGCTCTCGAAGCTGAAATCCACCTACACGGACGCGCTCCAGGCCCATGCCGACCGGGAGACGGCGCGGGTTCACACCTCGTTCTCGCTGGCGGCCACCACGACGGGGCGGCTGTCCTCCTCCGAGCCGAACCTGCAGAACATCCCGATCCGCACCGAGGAGGGGCGCCGCATCCGCCGCGCCTTCGTGGCCGCGCCCGGCAACCGGTTGATCTCGGCGGACTACTCGCAGATCGAGCTGCGGCTGCTGGCCCACATGGCCGATATCCCGGAGCTCCGGAAGGCGTTCGAGGACGGGATCGACATCCACGCGGCGACCGCCTCGGCGATGTTCGGCGTGCCGCTGAAGGAGATGACCCCCGACCTGCGGCGGCGGGCGAAGACTATCAATTTCGGCATCATCTACGGCATCTCGGCCTTCGGCCTCGCCGACCGGCTCGGCATCGGCCGCGAGGAGGCCTCGGCCTTCATCAAGCAGTATTTCGAGCAGTTTCCGGGGATCCGCGACTACATCGACACCACCAAGAAGAGCTGCCGCGACAAGGGCTACGTCACCACCCTGTTCGGCCGGGTGTGCCACTACCCGCAGATCCGGTCCAACAACCCCTCCGAGCGCGCCAGCGTCGAGCGGCAGGCGATCAACGCGCCGATCCAGGGCTCGGCCGCCGACATCATCCGCCGGGCCATGGCGCGGATGGAGGCGGCGCTCGCCGCGAAGAAGCTCAAGGCGCGGATGCTGCTTCAGGTCCACGACGAGCTGGTGTTCGAGGCCGCCGAGGACGAGGTGGAGAAGGCGATCCCGATCATCCGCGGCGTGATGGAGGAGGCGCCGGCGCCCGCCCTGACGCTGAAGGTGCCGCTCGTGGTCGAGGCCAACGCCGCCGGGAACTGGCAGGAGGCGCATTAGGACGGGGCCGTTGCGCGCGGCGCCGGTTCAGGCGCGGCGCGCGCAGGACCACGGTGCCACAGGTATCCGGTCCTTCAGCCGCCGATGCCGGCGCGGATCGGCTCCGCCTCCCGCGCCCGAGATTTAGCCCTGGCTTGGAGATGCCGCCGAAGGCGGTCATACGCCGTAGGCCCATGACCTGCATCGCTCAGAGCTTGTGACCGACCCTCTCTCCTTCCTCTCCGGCGGCGGTGAGGCCGCGCGGATGATCCGCGCGCGCGACTGGTCCGGCCATCCTCTCGGACCGCCGGAGGCGTGGCAGCCGGAATTCCGCGCGGCCCTGTCGCTCGTCCTGAACTCGCCGGAATCGATGATCCTGGCCTGGGGGCCCGACCTCCACTTCTTCTTCAACGACACGTACTTCCCGCTCCTCGGTCCCCGGCTGCCCTGGGCGATGGGAGAGCGGTTCGACGTGGTCTGGGCGGATGCCTGGGATCAAGCCAAGCCGATCATCGACGCGGCCAAGGAGGGCCATCCGGAGCGCTTCGTCGACCTGCCGTGGCAGCTCGACACCGATCGCGGCGCCCGGGAGACGTGGTGGACCTTCTCGTATTCGCGGGTCCTCGATGCCGAGGGCCGGGTCGCCGGGCTGTTCATCCTCACCAACGAGACCACCGGCCGGGTCCTTGCGGACGCCGCCCTCAAGGAGAGCCAGGGCCGGCTGGAGGCGGCGCTCGCTGAGCTGCGCGATCTCAACGCCACCCTGGCGGAGCAGGTCGAGGAACGCACCGCAGACCGCAACGCCCTGTGGACGCTCTCGTCCGACATGATGCTGCGCTGCCTGTTCGACGGAACGATCACCGCGGTGAACCCGGCCTGGACCGAGGTGCTGGGCTGGCGCCCGGACGATCTGATCGGAACGAAGCTCATCGCCCTCGTCCATCCGGACGATTTCGCCCGCACCGTCGAGGGCGCGCAGCAGCTCTCCGCGGGGTCGAGCCTCGCGCGCTTCGACAACCGCTACCGTCATCGGGACGGCAGCTACCGCTGGATCAGCTGGGCGGCCCGGTCCGGGGAGGGGATCATCAACGCCGTCGGCCGCGATTTCACCGCCGAGCGCGAGCGCGCCGACGCCCTGGCCGCCGCCGAGGAGGCCCTGCGCCAGTCGCAGAAGATGGAGGCGGTCGGCCAGCTCACCGGCGGGATCGCCCACGATTTCAACAACCTGCTCGCCGGCATCTCCGGATCGCTGGAGCTGATTCAGACCCGTCTCGGCCAGGGCCGCGTCATAGACGTGGACCGCTACATCAACGCGGCGCAGGGGGCCTCCAAGCGCGCCGCGGCGCTGACCCACCGGCTGCTCGCCTTCTCGCGGCGGCAGACCCTCGACCCGAAGCCGACCGACGTGAACCGGCTGGTGGCCGGCATGGAGGAGCTGATCCGGCGCACGGTGGGACCCGCCGTCACCGTCGACGTCGTCGGGCCTCCCGGCCTGTGGCCGGCCCTCGTCGATCCGCCGCAGCTCGAGAACGCGCTCCTCAACCTCTGCATCAACGCCCGGGACGCGATGGCCGAAGGGGGGCGGATCACGATCGAGACCGCCAATGCCTGGCTCGACGAGCGCGCCGCCCGGCGCCACGACATGCCGCCGGGCCAGTACCTGTCGCTGTGCGTCACCGATACCGGCTCCGGGATGCCGCCGGAGATCGTCGGCAAGGTGTTCGAGCCGTTCTTCACCACGAAGCCTCTGGGGCAGGGCACCGGCCTCGGCCTGTCGATGATCTACGGTTTCGCCCAGCAATCGGGCGGTCAGGTGCGGATCCACTCGGAGGTCGGCAAGGGGACCACGGTCTGCCTCTACCTGCCCCGTCATCGCGGCGCGGTCGCGGAGGAGGATGCGCATGCCGCCGTCGGCGCGCCGCCGCGGGCGGCGCCGGGCGAGACCGTGCTGGTGGTCGACGACGAGCCGACCGTGCGCATGCTGGTCACCGAGGTGCTGGAGGATCTCGGCTACACCGCGATCGAGGCCGCCGACAGCGCGGCCGGCCTCAAGGTGCTGCAATCCGACGTGCGCATCGACCTGCTGGTGTCCGACATCGGATTGCCGGGCGGCATGAACGGGCGCCAGATGGCCGAGGCCGGCCGGATCACGCGCCCCGGCCTCAAGGTCCTGTTCGTCACCGGCTACGCCGAGAACGCGGTCTTCGGCAGCGGGCCGCTCGATGCCGGGATGCAGGTCATCACCAAGCCGTTCGTGGTGGAGGTGCTGGGGGCCCGCATCCGCGAGATGATCGGGACGGCTTGACCGCACGGTCGGTTCGGGCCTGATCGGCCGGGAAACACCGGGGAGGAGAGACGCCATGCGGGCGCTGCTGTGCACCAAGCTCGACGGGCCGGACCATCTGGAGATCGTCGAGCGCCCCGACCCGGTACCGGGTCCCGGGCAGGCGCTGGTGCGGATGCGGCTCGCGGCGCTGAACTTCTTCGACACGCTGATCACCGCCGGGCGCTACCAAGTGAAGCCGGCCCTGCCGTTCTCGCCGGGCGGCGAGGGGGTCGGCGTGGTCGAGGCGCTGGGTGAGGGAGCCTCGGGCGTGTCCGTCGGCGACCGGGTGATCGTCCATGCCGGGCACGGCTGCTGCGCGGAACTGATCGCCCTCGACGCCGCCCGGCTCACGCCGGTGCCGGACGCTGTGCCGGACGAGCAGGCGGCCGGGCTCACCATCACCTACGGCACCTCGCTCCACGCCCTGGCGAACCGCGCCCGCCTGCGGCCCGGCGAGTGGCTGGCGGTCCTCGGCGCCTCCGGGGGGGTCGGCCTCGCCGCCGTCGAGCTCGGCCGGCTGATGGGCGCCCGGGTGATCGCCTGCGCCTCCTCGGAGGAGAAGCTATCGGTCGCCCGCGCCCACGGCGCCGAGGCGGGGGTGGTCTACGACCCGGCGACGCTCAAGGACGAGCTGCGCCGGATCTCCGGCGGCGGGATCGACGTGGTCTACGACGCGGTCGGCGACGCCTACGCGGAGCCGGCCCTGCGGGCGCTCGGCTGGCGCGGGCGCTTCCTCGTGATCGGCTTCGCCGCCGGCGCCATCCCGCGGCTGCCGCTGAACCTGATGCTCCTCAAGGAACTCGACGTGCAGGGCGTCCACTGGGGCGCCTTCCTGGACCGGGAGCCGGAGGCGCACCGGGCCGATCAGCGCCGGCTCCTCGACTGGGTCGCCGAGGGCAAGCTCACCGCGCAGGTCCACGGCGTCTACCCGCTGGCGGAGTACCCGGAGGCCTTCGGCCTCCTGACCCGCCGAGCGGCGATGGGGAAAGTGCTCCTGCGGCCCTGATCGGGCCGCGGGCGCCCGCCTTCGACTGGATCGGTGCTCGACCCGCAGCTCGGCGCTGGCGGGCGACGAGTTATGCGCTCCGCGCTGATCTGCGGCGCAGATCGCCTCCGAAGTAGAGGTTGCGCCAGAGTCTGTCCTTCATCTTCATGCGTCTCGATGCGGTGGTGTCGTCATCTGTGGTGCCAGAGATGAAATTTCGAAAAAGTATTGTATCAAACCTAATACTGCCGTCGATACTCGGTTTTTTCCTGTTTTTGGCAAGTTCTGCCGTCGGCTTGATGCAGATACAGGCCATCAACGGCGCCGCCGTGGAGACTCGGGACGTCTGGGTGCGCAAGGACAACGATCTCCACACGATTCGATTCCTGATGCTGCGGTATCACACGACGACGATCCGCAAGGTTGTTGCCACGGACGACGGCGAGAACCGGGACCTCGATGCCGAGTTCGTCGAGATGAATCGGAGCATCCCGGAGGCCTTCCAGAGCTATCGTGCGCGCGCGACGACGCCCCGGGAGACCGCGCTCTGGGAGGCGTTCGAGGGTCGGTGGAAGGTCTATCGCGTCGCGCAGGAGGCTATCCTCGCCCCGCTCAGACGCGGCGACCGGAATGCGGCCCGCGACGCCATTGCGCCGGCCCGCGCGCCGCTGGTGGCCGCCTTCGAGGCCCTGGCGGATCTGGCCCAGCGCGCTGCCGAGGGCACGAACGTCTCGGTCCAGCGCTCCGAGGATGCGTTCCGGACGGCGCGGTCCGTCACCATCGCGCTCTCGGTCATCGGATTGATGATGACCGGCGCGGCGGTCTGGTGGGTCTGGCGCCGGGTCGCCCGTCCGATCCGGTCCCTGGCCGAAATCATGGGTCGGCTCGCGGCCGATAACCTCGACGTGGCCGTCAGCGGCTCCGAGCGGACGGACGAGATCGGCGTCATGGCGGCGTCCGTCCAGGTCTTCAAGGACGGCCTGGTCCGGGCGCGCGCGCTCGAGCACGAAGCCGCACAGGCCCGCGCCACGGCCGAGATGCGGCGGCGGAGCGGCATGCACGAGATCGCCGACGGCTTCGAGTGCACTGTCGGCGGCATCATCGGCACGGTCTCGGCCGCCGTCGCCGCGCTGCAGGACACGGCCGCGGCCATGAATGAGGCGGCCGCCGACACCGCCGATCGCACCATTCGGGTGGCGAGCGCGGCCGAACTCGCCGCCAGCAACGTCAACGTCGCGGCGGCGGCGGCCGAGGAACTCGGCGCCTCCGTTCAGGAGATCAGCCGCCAGGTCGCGGGTTCGACGGCGCTGACCCAGTCGGCGGTCGCGGACGCGGAGGCGACCGCTCACTTGGTGCAGGATCTGAACGGGGCGGCGGTCCGGATCGGTCATGTCGTGACCCTGATCTCGACCATCGCCGAGCAGACGAACCTCCTGGCGCTGAACGCCACCATCGAGGCAGCGCGTGCCGGCGCGGCGGGTCGCGGCTTCGCCGTCGTGGCCGCAGAGGTGAAGGAGCTGGCCGGTCAGACCGCGCGGGCGACCGAGGAGATCGGCGGCCACGTCGCCCGGATCCAGGCCTCCACCGGCGACGCTGTCTCGGCGATCGGTCGGATCGGAGGTCGGGTGCAGGAACTGAGCGCGGTGGCGACACGGATCGCCAGCGCCGTGGAGCAGCAGGGCGCCGCGACGCAGGAGATCGTCCGCAACGTCTCCCAGGCCGCCCAGGGGGCGGCCGACGTCACCGGCACCATCACGGGCGTCGCCGACGCGGCGAAGGGGACCGGAGCGGCGGCCGATCAAGTTCTCACGGCAGCCTCGGAGCTGTCGCTCCGGTCCGGGCATCTCAGGGACGAGGTGACGCGCTTCCTCGCGACCGTCCGCGCGGCCTGAGCGCGCGGAAGCGGAGCGGACGCAATCCTTCGACCGCGCCCGGCACGCCGGCCTAGAGGAGGCCGCGGGTTTTGGCGAGGCCGACCAGATCCGCCTGCGGGCGGGCGCCGATGTGCTGGATAACCTCGGCGGCCGCGAGCGTGCCCAGGCGGGCGCTGGCCACGTTGTCGAGCCCGCGGGCGTGGCCGGCCAGGAAGCCGGCCGCGAACAGGTCGCCGGCGCCGGTCGTGTCGACCACCGACTGCACCGGGCTGGCCTCGACGGCGCGGATCTCGCCGCCCTGAACCACCAGGGCGCCGTCGGCCGAGCGCGTGACGAGGCCGAGCAGGTGCCGGCCGCGGGCATTCCGCTCGTCGCGCAGCGCCGCAACGGCGGCGTCGGCATCGTCGGTCTCGTAGAGGCTCTGCAACTCGGCCATGTTGGCGAACAGGATGTCGATGCTGCCGTCCCGCACGAGGCCGAGGAACTCGTCGCGGTAGCGTCCGACGCAGAACGCGTCCGACAGGGTCAGCGCGACGGCGTTGCCGGCCTGATGGGCGATCTGGGCCGCCTTGCGGAACGCGTCCTTGGCGGCCGGCGGGTCCCAGAGATAGCCCTCGAGATAGACGACGCGGGCCGAGCTCACGAGCGTCTTGTCGACATCGTCGGGCGACAGCCCCTGGCAGGCGCCGAGATAGGTGTTCATCGTGCGCTCGCCGTCCGGCGTCACGAGCACGAAGCACCGGGCGGTGGCCGGCCCCTCGGCGGCGGCCGGGACGGTGAAGGCGACGCCGGTCGCCTTGAGGTCGTGGCTGAACAGGCCGCCGAGCTCGTCGTTCCGGACCTTGCCGACGAAGCCGGTCTTGGCCCCGAGGAGCGCCGCGCCGACCGCGGTGTTGGCGCCCGAGCCGCCCGACACGATCGTCGCCGGTCCCATCGCCTGGAACAGCGCCTCGGCCCGCGGCTCGTCGATGAGCTGCATCGCGCCCTTGGTGACGCCCTGCGCCGACAGGAAGGCGTCGTCCGTGCGGGCGATCACGTCGACGATCGCGTTGCCGAGCACGAGGAGATCGAGGGGTGCAGTCATCCGGGCGTCCTGATTCGCGTTCGCGCCGCTGTGGCATCCGCCTCGGATCGGATCAAGCGCCGTCGTCGGCGGGCGCGAGGTCGGCGAACAGCTCCGGCACGGGCAGGCGCAGGCCGGGGGGCGTCAGGTCCAGCGTCTCCCGGGTCGCGATGCGGGTCTCGATCAGGCCGCCCTGCGCGCGGCGGTGATGGATGACGAGACGCTTCACCGGATCCACGATCAGATAGTGGATGACGCTCTCCAGACCGAAGTAGCGGGTCAATTTCAGGCCCGAGTCCACCGCGCGCGTGCCCGGCGACTGAACCTCGACGACGATGACGGGATCGGTGATCTCGGTCGCATCGGGGTCAGCGCGCATCCCGCAGTAAACGAGGGCGTCGGGCTCGAAGACCGTATCCCGATCGACGCGAACACTGATGCCATCCGGCAGCGCGTAGCAGGCGCTCCCCGCTTGCTTCAGTGCGGACCGGAGCGCCAGATAGGTGGCCGCCTTGACCTCGGCATGCCGAACGCGCTCCGGCGACATCGCGAACACCTCGCCATCGACCAGCTCGAAGCGCCCCGGCTGCCCCTCGGCCCAGGCGAGAAACTCGTCGACCGTCATCCGGGATCTCGGCTGAGCGACCATGCCCGAGGTTAGCACGGATTCGGCTTGCCGGGAGCTGTGCTCCTCACGGGCCTCACGCCGCGATCTTCTCCAGCGCGACGTCCCGCGTCCGGGGACCCAGCAGCCCGACGAGCAGGCCCGCGGCCAGCATCGCCGCCGAGATGAACAGGAACACGCCCGGCGTCCCGGCCTCCCGCAGCACGAACGCGATGACGAAGCCGGTGAAGATCGCCGAGAAGCGGCTCCAGGAATAGACGAAGCCGACCGCCCGGGCCCGGATGCCCGTAGGGAACAGCTCGGCCTGATAGGCGTGGAAGCTGTACGACATCACGTTCGAGGCCAGCGTCAGGCCGATGCCGAGCGCCACGATGACGGTGACGTCCCGCGTCTGCGCGAAGGCCAGGCCGCAGGCGATGTAGAGGAGGGCGGCGCCCACGATGACGTGCTTGCGCTCGAACCGGTCGGCGATGGCGAGGCCGATCAGGGGCCCGACCGGGGCGGCGAGCGCGATCAGCGCCGTGTAGGCGAGGCTCGACGTCACCGTGATGCCCTGGGCCACCAGGAGGGTCGGCACCCAGTTGGCGAAGCCGTAGAAGCCGACCGTCTGGAAGACGTTGAACCCCGCCATCATCAGGGCGCGGCGCCGGTAGGGCTGGACCCACATGTCGCGGAACGCACCGCGCGGCTGCACCGGCTCCGGCGCGGCCGGTGCGGGAAGCGGGCGCCCATGCTCGGCCGCGATCCGCGCCTCCAGCCGCCGCAGGACCGCCTCGGCCTCCGCGAGACGGCCGTGCTCGACGAGCCAGCGCGGGCTCTCCGGCAGGCCCGCTCGCATCCACCAGACCACGATCGCCGCCGAGGCGCCGATCAGCACCACCCAGCGCCACCCGTCGATGCCGAGGGGCGCCGCCGGGATCAGCAGGTAGGACAGGAACGCCACGACCGGCACGGCGGTGAAGCCGATGCCCTGGCACAGGGCGAAGGCCCGGCCGCGGATCGCCTTCGGCACCAGTTCTGAGAGGTAGCTGCCGATCGTCACCATCTCCAGGCCGAGGCCGATCCCCGCGATCAGGCGCCAGAGATTGAGGCCGAAGGCGTCGCTCTGGCAGGCCATCACCACGTTGGCGGCGGTGTAGGACAGGAGCGACCACGTGAAGATCGCCCGCCGTCCGAACCGGTCGGCGAGCCAGCCGCAGGCGATGGTGCCGATGAACAGGCCGGTGAAGAGTGCGGCCACGAAGCTCGCGACGCCGCTGGCGCCGAACAGGCCGGGGGTCGTCGGCGTGAGGATCCCGGCCTTGACGAGGCCTGGCGCGACGTAGCCGGTGAACAGCAGGTCGTAGAGCTCGAAGAAGAAGCCGAGCCCGAGCAGCGCCACGAGGCGCCAGACCGTCGGCGTCGCCGGGAGGCGGTCGAGACGGGCCAGGATGGCGCCGGGATCGAGACCCTCATCGGCAGCCCGGACCGCCATACTCGTCGCCATGCCGGTGAGCCTCGTCTCGGCGCCGCAGCGCCCTGCCGGGGCAGTGCCGCGGAAGCGGTCCGCGCGCAAGAGGTTGGGCGTAGGGGGCGGGGAAGGAGCCCCTCAGGCGCCGAAGACGGACCAGCCCATGCGCTGCGTCAGCCGCTCCAGCGCGATCCGGCCGAGATGGGAATTGCCCGCCGCGTCGAGACCGGGCGACCAGACGGCGATGGAGGCCTTGCCGGGCGCGATCGCCAGGATGCTGCCGCCGACACCGCTCTTGCCCGGTAGGCCCACGCGGTACGCGAACTCGCCCGATCCGTCGTAGTGGCCGCAGGTCAGCATGATCGCGTTGATGCGGCGCGCGCGCTCCGCCGAGACCACCGAGTGGCCGGTCGACGGATTGACGCCGTTATGGGCCAGGTAGCGGCCGGCCATGGCGAGCTGGCGACAGTTCATCGCGATGGCGCAGTGGTGGAAGTAGACGCCCAGGGTGTAATCCACCGGATTGTCGATCACCCCGAAGGACTTCATGTAATTGGCGAGCGCGGTGTTGCGGAAGCCGGTGCGCTTCTCCGACGCCGCCACCGTCTCGTCGATGGCGATGGTGGAATCCTGGGCCAGGAACTGCAGGAAGCGCAGGATCTCGCCGAGCGCCTCCCGCGGCGCGTGACCCGAGAGGATCACGTCGGTGACCGCGATCGCGCCCGCGTTGATGAACGGGTTGCGCGGCACCCCGCGCTCGCGCTCCAGCTGGACGATCGAGTTGAACGGGTTGCCCGAGGGCTCGCGGCCGACCCGCTTCCACAGCCGGTCTCCGACCATGCCGAGCGCCAGGGTGAGGGTGAACACCTTCGACACGCTCTGGATCGAGAACGGCGTCTCGCTGTCGCCGCCCGCGAAGACGCGGCCCTCGGCGTCGATCACCGCCATGCCGAACTTGTTGGGATCGACGCGGGCGAGTTCGGGGATGTAGTCGGCGACCGCGCCCCGGTCGGCGCGCTGGGCCATCTCCTCGGAGATCTCCCGGATGACGAGGGCGAGATCGGGCACGGTGAAGCTCACGCGTCGCGATGCGTCGGAACCGGGCCGGTTGGCGACGTCTCGGACGATGCAAGGTCCGGTCCGGCCGCCGCGTGATCTAGCAGCACGGACGGATCAAGAGAACCGGAGCGGCCGGGCCCTCAGGGACGCCGGCATCGGGCGGTCTATCGTCCTTGCGAGCGCAGCGAAGCAATCCAGGGTGGCGCCACGCTGATCGTTGGCGCGCTGCCCTGGGTCGCTTCGCTTCGCTCGCGATGACGGGGGAGACCCTGCGGGGACCGGGTCAGGCGGCGGCGAGGGCCGTGCCCATGGATTCCTTCTTCATCAGCTCCCGGAAGAAGCCGTCGAGATGGGTCAGCTTGTCGGGCGACCCGTCCTGGGCGATGCGGCCGCCCTCCAGAACGACGATGCGGTCGAAATCCTGCAGCGTCGACAGCCGGTGGGCGATGGCGATGACCGTCCGGCCCTTCATGAGATTGGCCAGGGCGTGCCGGATCGCCTGCTCCGACTCGGCATCCAGCGCCGAGGTCGCCTCGTCGAGCAGCAGGATCGGCGAGTTCTTGAGGATGGCCCGCGCGATCGCGATGCGCTGGCGCTGGCCGCCCGACAGCTTGACGCCCCGGTCGCCCACCATCGTGTCAAACCCTTCCGGCAGGGCCTGGATGAAGTCGGTGCAATGGGCCGCCTCGGCCGCCTGCCAGACCTCCTCGTCGGTGGCGTCGGGCCGCCCGTAGCGGATGTTCTCGCGCAAGGAGCGGTGGAACATCGACACGTCCTGCGGGACCACCGTGATGGCCTCGCGCAGGGATTCCTGGGTCACCCGGTCGATGTCCTGGCCGTTGATGCGGATCGTCCCGCCCTGCACGTCGTAGAAGCGCTGGATCAGCGAGAACAGGGTCGACTTGCCGCCGCCCGACTTGCCCACGAGGCCGACGCGCTGGCCCGGCTCGATCACGAGGTCGAAATCCGTGAAGACCGGGCGCCCGTCCGGGTAGCTGAAGGCGACGTGCTCGAAGGCGATCTGCGCGCCCTGGCCGGTGAGGGGCTTCGCCTCCGGATGGTCCACGAGGTCGTGCGGCTGGAGCAGGGTATGGAGCGCCTCGGACAGGCGGGCGGTGTGCTGCGTCGCGTCGACCAGCGCGACCGCGAGGTCGCGGGTGGCGGCGAGGATGCGGATGCCGAGGGTGCAGACCAGCACGACCTGACCGTTGGTCGCCTGGCCGGCCTCCCACATCTGGATCGCCCAGTAGAGCAGGCCGAACACGGCGAGCACGGTCAGCACCGCGTGCACGATGCGCAGCTTCTCGAGGTAGAGCAGGGACGAGCGACGGGCCCGCATCTCGGTGGCGACGGTCCCCTCGAAGCGCTGCCCCTCCCGCTTGAACGCCGAGAAGGCGCGCACCAGCGACATGTTGCCCACAAGGTCGACCATCTCGCCGTCGACCGAAGCGGCCTTGGCGGCGAAGTCGTGATGCAGCGGCTTGCCGGCCGCGGCCATCTTGAACATCAGCACGACGACGGCGGCGAACACGCCCGCGAGGATGCCCGCCATGGTGAGGTTGACCGTGGCGATGTAGGCGATCGACCCGAAGGCCGCGACCGTCGGCGGCATCACGTTGAACACGAACATGTTCTCGACCGTGAAGATCGCGTTCGAGGTCGCCGTGATGCGCGACGCCAGGGTGCCGGGCTGGCGGTCGGAGAAGAAGGTCGGCGAATGGCCGGTCAGGTGCCGGAACAGGTCGCGCCGGATGTCGCCGGTGATGCCCACGAAGGTGAAGGCGCCGGTCAGCGCGGCCACGCGCCAGAGCATGTTGTCGGCGGCAATGAAGGCGATCAGGACCGCCAGCGCGCCCCAGATCACGGTGTTGCCCGGGCCTGGGCCCTTCGTCAGCGCGTCGACCACGCCCTTGAGGGCGTAATCGGTGGAGACCGAGAAACCGACGGCGCCGAGCACCGAGATCAGGATGACCAGGTGCGGCAGCCAGCGGCGCCGGAGATACCGCCCGACGAAGGCGAAAGGCCTGTCGGCGTATCGGTGCAGCTCTTCCATCGCGGTGACCATTCCGTATTCGCGCGGCTTTGGCTTACGGGCTGAGGCGGAGTGCAGCGCGGGCGCAGTCTGACCCGCAGCGGCAACGCGAGAGCGTTGCCATATGTTTCACCGGCCCGCACCTTCGTTGCGCTTTTATCCGCAGAACCTGAACGCCGCTTGAGCGGCGTGGAAACACCCAAGCGAATCCGATGCCGCGGCCGGTCAGGCCGCGCGCTCCGGCTGGCGCGTCTCCGGCATGATCAGCGCCACCAGCATGAAGGCCGCGAAGCCGACGACCGCGAGTCCGAGAAAGGCGCTGTGGCTGCCGAGATGGTCGGCCATGATGCCGGCGAGCGAGGTCGACAGGGCGGCGCCGATGCCCATGGCAGTGCCGACCGCGCCGAGAGCGAGATTGAACCGACCGGTACCGCGCGTGAGATCCGACACGATCAGCGGCACCATCACGCCGAGGACCGAGGCCGAGACTCCGTCCAGCACCTGGATGGCGACGAGGCCGTAGGGGTTGGTCGTGTAGGCGAGCATCAGGCCGCGGACCGGCAGAGCGCCGAACCCGAACAGCAGCACCGGGTAGCGACCGAAGCGCTCGGCGGCCCGGCCGACCGCCGGGGCGCTGACCGCCAGGACCGCCTGCGGGACCATGATGCAGGCAGCGACCAGCGCGGTCGCGGTCTCGCTCGCCCGCAGGGTCAGCACGCTCCCGACCAGCGGCAGCATCGCGGCATTGGCGAGGAAGAACAGCACCATGCAGGCCGCGAAGCACAGGAGGCCGCGATTGGTCAGAAGGGCGCGGATGCCGTCCTGGACGCTTGTCGGCGCCACCTGGGCCGCCTGGGCCGCGGCCGGCTCCTTGAACACGCCCGAATCGATGTCCTGGGCGCGGATGCGCGCCAGCGCGATCACCGTCGGGATCCCGAGGGCGGCGGTGAGGTAGAAGACGGCGCCGTTCGACAGGTAGTAGCCGATGGCGCCCATGCCGGCCGCGCCGAGGGCGTTGCCGAGGGCCGCGAAGCTCGCGTTTCGGCCGAGGCGCTCTCCGGCCCGGGCGCGCCCGACCAAGCCGATGCTGATCGCCGCGATGGCCGGCGTCAGCACGCAGCTCGCGGCCGAGTGAAGCGCCATCGCCAGGAGCACGACCAGGAAACTCGGCCAGACCGCCAGCGCGAAGGCGCTGCCGGCGATCCCGATGACCGCTACGGCGGCGGCGAAGCGCTTCGAGCGCACGACGTCGACGAAGGCGCCTCCCGGCACCTGACCCAGGAGCGCCACGAGGCTGCCCACCGTGAGGGCGAAGCCGATGTCGGACTGGGTCCACTTGGCCTGCGAGAAGTAGACCGCCAGGAACGGACCGAAGCCCGTCTGAAGGTTCGCCACGAAGAACGCGAAGGCATCGAGGCCGTAGCGGCTCGCCGCCGAGATCGCGCGTTCGCCCTGCGCGGCCGGAACTGCCGGCGCGCGCGTGGCCTCGACCGCCTGATCCTTCAGGCGGCCGGGACGGGAGCGGATGTCCTGCCGGGGCACGTCGCGCTCGCGGGGGGAGGCGGCGGTTCGGACCTTCGACCGGGCCACCGTCACTTATCCGGCGCCTTCTCCGGAGGGAGGGCGGGCGCGGCCGGGTGCACGACGACCGGTGCCGCAGCGCCCGAGGCGGCATTGCCCGGGACGGTCGAGGCCGGAGCGGTCGATGACGGAGCGGTCGAGGTCGGCGCCGACGCGGACGGTGCCGGCTGCGGAGTCGCCGGCGAACCCGGGGCCGGCGCTGCCGCCTGCTCACCCTCGGCCGCGGGCGCGGCCGGGCTGGCGGGGCCGAGAACCACGATCGGCTCGCCGGCCTTGTATTCCGGCGAGACGCGGACCTGATTGCGGGTCAGCGCGACCGACAATTTGCGCTCCTTGCCGCCGTCCGGCGTGAAGCGCAGGGCGCGCCAGTCGACCGCGATCTTGCGCGTTCCGACGCCGAGGAACCCGCCGAAGTCGATGATGGCGGCGCGGGGATGGCCCTCCTTGTCGACGATGATGTCGATGACCCGCCCCAACTCGTCGCCGCCGGCGCTGCGCACGCTGCGGCCGAGCAGGCTCTCGTAATCCTGGGTGTCGAGGACCGTGGCGGGGGTTCCCTGCTGCTGGGCCTGGGCTGCGGGGGGCGGTGGATTCGCCGCGGCCGCCGGTGTGGGCGGCGGGGCCGCCGGCGTGGCCGCGGAGGGAGCGGCCGGCGTCGGGGCCGGTGCTTGAGCCGGGATCGCGGACGGCGACGTGGCCGGAGTTTGCGGCGCGGCCTGGCCGGCCGCACCCTCGCTGCCGCTGGCCTGGGCCTGCGCCGCAGCCCCGGACGCCCAGAGGGCGAGCGTCACGGCCGCGATCATCCGGTTGGTTCTGAACACGCTTCGTCCTCTGGAGAAAGGCCGGGCCGCGCCGGCGCGCCGGCGCGTCCACGACCGTATTCGGCCGGTCCCGGATCCGCCGCCGGCAGGACCCCGCCTGCGGATGGCGTCGTGCCGCAGGACCTGGGCGAAGTTATGGACCGCGGCGGCCGGACAGCAAGGCTCGAACCGCGCAGTTCGGCCCTGCGGCCGCGGCCTCCCGCCGACGATCCCCCGGCGTCCCGTGGCGGCGTCTGGTTTTCGCCGCATCCCCAGCGTAGACAACCGCGCATAAGCTCATGCGAGCGGCGGATAGCACCGCGGCCACTGTCGAGGACCACACGATGTCGACCCTCACCACGTCGGGATGTGCCGCAGCGCGCGGCCTCGCGCTCGGCGCCGCCCTGGCCGGCCTCGTGGCCGGCTGTCAGGCGCTCGGAGGCGGCGGCGGCGTGATGCCGGCGACGGAGGTGGGGCTGCCGCCGTCGCTGCGCGGGTCTCTACCGAACCGCGAGCCGCGCAATGCCGCGGTCGATGCCGACGGTCAGCCGCTCCAGACCGCGCCGACGAAGCAGCTCGCGATTCCGAGGACCGCCGGCGGCGCCACTCGGACGGCCGACAGCGGAGAGCGCCGGATCCGGCGCGAGGATCTCGACGGCGGCAACGCGGCGGTCGGCGGCGGCGGTGGCGGCAGCTCGATGGGCCCGATGCTGTCGCCCGGCGGCAGCGTCGGCCTCGGCGGGAAGTTCTGAGCGGCTCGCCGCGCGTCCTCGCACCCCCGATGCGTCACGGCGGCTGCGCCCGCGGCGGCTGCGCCCGCGGGCCGCGAAGGGGACCGATCCGGGCGCGAGCGCGGATCGGCGAGCCCGGCCTAGCCGGCCGCTTGGCTCGGAGCCTCCGCGAGCACGCCCGGCTCGATGTCGACCACGTAGCCGCCGAGTTCCGTGCTGTAGCTCAGGGCCTTCCAGGGTAGCGGGTGATGGGTCTCGCCCAGCCCGAGGAAGCCCCCGAAGGCGAGCACCGCGTAGGCGACCTGCCCGGAGACCTTATCCACCATGAAGTTGTGGATGGCGCCGAGGTGGCGGCCGCTGCGGTCGTAAACGGCGGTGCCCTCGACCTTGTTGGACGCGATCAGCCGCGGCGTCTCGTCGATGGCGACGCCCTCGCCGGCGGGATCGAGTTCCAGCGTGCCGGGCTTCCTCAAGGTGCGCTCGTTGGGCAGGTCCGTCGGCATGGTCTCTCCCGGTTCGCGCGCGGGGTCGTGCCCGCGCGGCGGTCCCTTGGCTCACTAAGCGCGCCGGTCGGGACGGGTTCCGCCGGCCGGACGGGTGTCCGCGGGCGCACCGCACACTCAGAGGTCGGGCGGTATGCCGGCGCTCGCTCGCCGCTGGTTGATCCGGTCCCGGACCGAGCGGCTCGCCAGGAGCATCTCGAACCCGAAGGCGACGAGGGCGCACAGCGTGCACAGGATCGCCGCGCCGAACAGGCCGAACAGCAGGGTCGCGACCGTGCTGTCGCGCAAAGCTCCGACGAACAGGGTCAGGACCGAGCCGCAGGTCGCCACCCCGCCCAGCGCGGCCAGGAACACCGCGGCATCGAGGGCCAGTGAGCGCCGGTGCAGCCGGTCCAGACGCCGCCCGAGGCGGACGCGCTCCGCATCGCCGGCCCCCGCCAGCAATCCGGAGACGTGGTCGGCTTGGTCTGCCACCCGCGCGAGCCGGGCGCCGAAGACGTTCAGGAGTGTGGCGATGCCCGACAGGAGGAAGACGGGGCTGAGCGCCACCTGGACGACGTGGGCGGTGCTCTCCAGGCTGGTGAGGGTGATCGGGTCAATCATGCGGTCGGGCTGATGCACCCGGTGGACCGGCGCGGCAATCCCGGGCGGCTCAGACCAGCCCGCGGCCCGGCGCGATGCCGGACACCGTCGTCTCCGCGCGGATCACGAGCCCGAGACCCGTGATCAGTCCGGTGGCGAGCAGGAGCGCGAGCGTGAGGGCCGGGGCGAACATGCCTGTACTTCGCGCGCAGGATTGTTAAGACCAGGTTTCGCGTTCAGCATACGGCTGAATAATCTTCACGACGGCGTCGATCGAGCGATCCCACGGGGGATTCTCGTGCGTGCCTTGTGGATGAGGGGGCTGCGAAGGCAATTTCCCCTTGGAACGGCGGCGGCACCGCTTAGTTGCTGCTATGCTGGCTCGGCCGTGGGGCGATCATGCCCCGGCCTGCGGCCCGAGAACCGGAGGAAGTTTATGGCCACAAAGACCGAGAAGGCTGCGCCGAAGGCGGCCAAGACCACCAAGACTGCGGAGAAGGACGCCCCGGCGAAGGCTGCGAAGCCGGCTGCCGCCAAGTCGGCCGGCACCAAGCCCAACGCTCTGCAGCAGCCGCTGAAGCCGTCGGCCGAGCTCGGCGCCATCGTCGGCACCAGCCCGCTGCCGCGCGGCGAGGTGGTCAGCAAGGTTTGGGAGTACATCAAGAAGAATAATCTTCAGAACCCCCAGAACAAGCGCGAGATCGTTGCCGACGACAAGCTCAAGAAGGTCTTCGGTAAGGACAAGTGCTCCATGTTCGAGATGAACAAGCACCTCGCTGCCCATCTGAAGGCCTGATTGCGACCTAGAGCCAAGTCCGGCGTTCCGTCCGGACCGACGGCTCTAGGAGCCTTCGTGACGTTCCAGTCGGGCCGGAAAACCGACCGACATGGCACGGCGCGCCGCGGGCGAAAGCCCGGTGTCCAGAGCCGCCGGTCTGTCCGGAGGGCTTGGGCGATCCGCATAGCCGGACGCGTCCCACGGGTCTGGATCCCGGGCTTCCCTGCGCGCTCCTGCGAGGCCATCGCGATTGAGTGCCCGCAGGGCTGTGGACAGGACCGCCGCTTCTGAGAACGGCCGGGCTCGCCCGCGTCGACCCTGATCCAGCGCGAGGGACTGCTCGATCCTAGGCGAGCCCCTGCAGGACGCCGCCGTCGACCCGCAGCGCTGCGCCCGTGGTGGCGCTCGCGGCCGGACTGCAGAGATAGGCGACGAGGTTCGCCACCTCCTCCACCCGCGCGAGCCGCTGGATCAGCGAGGAGGGTCGGTGCTCCGCGACGAACTTGCGGCCCATGGCTTCGAGATCGGCGTCGGCGGCGCCTCCGGCCATCTGCTTCATGAACTCCGCGACGCCTTCCGACAGGGTCGGACCGGGCAGGACGCTGTTGACCGTCACGCCGCTGCCGGCCACAGTCTGGGCGAGCCCGCGGGAGATCGCGAGCTGCGCGGTCTTGGTCATCCCGTAATGGACCATCTCGGTCGGCGTATTGAGGCCGGACTCGCTGGAGATGAAGATCACCCGGCCCCAGCCCCGCTTCGCCATGCCGGGCGTGTAGGCCCGGGACAGGCGCACGCCGCTCATCACGTTGACGTCGAAGAAGCGCTGCCAGTCGGCATCCGGGATCTCGAAGAACGGCTTCGGCTCGAAGATCCCGGTGTTGTTCACCAGGATGTCCACGGCAGGCAGCCCCTGGATGAGCGCGGACACGCCGTCCGCGGTCGCGATATCGCCCGGCGCCGCGAAGGCGCGGCCGGCTCTCGCCTCGCCCCGCAGCTTCGCCAGCGCAGCCTCGACGCGCTCGGGCGTGCGGCCGTTGATGCCGACCTCGGCGCCGAGGTCGCAGAGTTCCTTGGCGATGGCGTATCCGATGCCGCCGGTCGAGCCGGTGACCAGGGCCTTCCGGCCGGTGAGATCGAGATCCATGGGACGCTCCAGCAGGTGACTCGTCGCGACAACGCTGTCGGGTGCCCGCGGTGGCATACGGGATCCGTCTAGCCGCTCCGACTCCGCCGCAGGACGCTGGCGCAGCCGCCGATCACCGAGAGCGCGACCGCGCAGGCGAGCGAGATGGTCACGGCCTTCTCGGCCCCGAGCCCGTGGGTCAGGCCGAAGATCACCGCCACCAGGGCCGCGCCGAGCGACTGCCCGGTGAGGCGGGCCGTCGACTGCATCCCGCTCGCCCCGCCGGCCCGCTCGCGGGGTGCCGAGGTGACGATGACCTTGTTGTTGGGCGACTGGAACAGGCCGAAGCCGAGGCCGCACAGGGTCAGCCGCCAGACGATGTCGAGGGTGGCGGGAGAAGCGGGGAGGAGGGTCACGCTGACGAGGCCGGCGGCCATCATGGCCAGCCCGATGCCGCCGAGGATGCCGGGCGGGTAGCGGTCCGCGAGACGGCCGGAGATCGGCGCCATCGCGGCGACCGCGATCGGCCAGGGGGTGAGCAGGAATCCGGTCTGGGTGCTGGAGAGGTGAAGCACGTCCTGGAAGTAGAAGGGAAGCGCCACGTAGGAGACCATCTGGGCGCAGAACGAAGCGACGGACGTCGCCATCGACAGGGCGAAGGCGGGGATCCGCAGCAGGTCGACCGGCAGGAGCGGAGCGGGCAACCGGATCTGGCGTCGCACGAACACTGTACCGACCACGACGGCGGCCACGAGTTCGACGATGGCCACGCCCCGGGCCTCCGGGTCGCCGAGGCCGTCGATCCCGATGATCAGCAGGCCGAAGGTCAGGGCGTTGAGCGCCGCGCTCACGAGATCGAAGGGGCGGCCGCTCGCCGGCGTCGTCGGCAGGGTCCGGGACGCAACCGTCAGGGCCAGCAGGCCGACGGGGATGTTCACGAGGAACAGCCAGGGCCAGGTCGCCACCGATAGGATCGCGGCCGCCACGGTCGGGCCGGCGGCCGAGGCCACCGCCACCACCAGCGCGACGTTGGCGACTCCCTGACCGATCATCCGATGCGGGTAGATGAAGCGCACGAAGCCGATATTGACGCTCATGATCGCCGCGCCCCCGAGCCCCTGGACGATGCGCGCCGCGATCAGCAGCGGCAGGTTCGGCGCCACCGCGCAGGCGAGGGAGGCGGCCACGAACACGGCGAGACCGGGCAGGTAGACCTTCCGGAAACCGAAGATGTCGCCGAGCGCCGCGAAGGGCAGGAGGCTCGCGGTGACGGCGATCTGATAGGCGTTGACCACGAAGATCGCGTCGGCCGGCCGGACCGCCAGATCCTTGGCCATCACCGGCAGCGCCACGTTGACGATGGCCCCGTCGAGGACCGCCATGGTCATGGCGAGCCCGATCGCCGCCATGGCGAGGACGCGCTCGCGCGGCGGCAGGCCATCCTGGACGGGCGCCTGCGGGGCGCCCCGGGGAATGTCCGGCGCGCCGCCTGTTGGACCGTGCGGGACCTGCGCCATGCGTGCGCGCTCCTGCGGCGTCCCGGCGGGTCCGTGACGTCGATGGCTGGGACAATCCGGACGCGGGACGCGGCGCGGGGGATGCTCCCTGTCGCGCAGGCGCGGAAGCCCGTCGAGGGCCGCCATGTGTCCTATGTCACGGCGCGGTCAGGTTTGTCTGTGTCGGGCGCGAGCCACGCGAGGGAGGCGTGCTGGATGGCGGATCCGGTGCTCGATCCGTCCGAAAGCGGGCGGCGCGCGTGGGTCCCGATCGAATTCAAGCCAGCATGTAGGTGAGCAGGGAGCGGAGCTGGGCCGGCTTGATCGGCTTGTGCACGAGTTCCGCCCCGGCGGCCGTGACCCGATCCTCGACTGCGCTGGAATGGTCGGCGGTGGTGACGATGACCGGGAGCGGGTCGGATCGCAGTGCCCGGAGATAGGCCGCCACGTCGAGACCGCAGGCGCCGTCGTCGAGATGGTAGTCGAGCACCAGGATGTTCGGCGCCGCGGCGCCGGCCTCGACTGCGGCCCGCACCCCCGCGAGGTCGCGGAAGGTCGAGACCTTGGCATCCCAGTTCTGGAGGAGACGTGCGAGGGCGTCGGCCGTGGAGGCATCGTTCTCCACGACGAGGACGTGGGCTCCCGACAGCCGCGTCGCCACCGGGGCGGGCGGGGCCGCGGCGGCGGGGGCCGCGCTCATGGGCAGCGTCAGCGCGACCCGTGTGCCGTGTCCGATCCGGGAGCGCAGCCGCAGGGGATGATCGAGGGCCAGGGCCATGCGGCGGACGATCGAGAGGCCGAGGCCGAGGCCCGGCTCCTCGCCGCTGCCGGTCCGGTCGCCGCCGCGGAAGAACTCGTCGAAGACGAGGTCGCATTCCTCGGCGGCGATGCCGCAGCCCGTATCGGTCACCTCGATCCGGACGGCGCCGGACCGGCGCCGGGCCGCCAGGACGATCCCGCCGGTGCGGGTGTAGCGGACGGCGTTGGAGACGAGGTTCTGGAGGATCCGCTGCAGGAGGACCACGTCGCTGGTGACGGTCACGTCCGGACAACGCACCGACAGCCGCAGACCCTTGCGCTGCGCGAACGGCTTGAAGCTCTCCGCGAGTTCCGCCAGCAGGTCGGGCAGGAAGACCGGTTGAAGCTGCGGTCGGACGATCCCGGCATCGAGCTTCGAGATGTCGAGCAGCGTCTTGATCAGATCCTCGATAGTCTGCAGACCCCGCTCCACCTGTCCCGCAATGGCGCGCGCTTCCGGCGGCACGTCGAGGTCGGCGAGCGCCGAGATCGACAGGCGGGCGGCGTTGACCGGCTGCAGCAGGTCGTGGCTCGCCGCCGCCAGGAACCGGGTCTTGGAGCGGTTGGCGGTCTCGGCCTCCTCCTTGGCGGCGGCCAGCGCCTCGTTGGAGCGCTCCAGCCGGTGCATCAGCCCGGTCAGTTCCTCGGTGCGGGTGCGGACGCGACCTTCAAGCATGATCGCCGTCTGGAACAGCGAGTAGGCGCTCCCCCGCTGATCCATGGAGCGCTCGACATGGGACATCAGCGCGGCGTTGATGCGCTCGAGCTTCTCGATCCGCCGGTGCAGGGAGGCGTCGGTCTCGAGGCCGTTCGGGTGCAGGGTCACGACGCGACCGGGGCAATTACCGCGCCCGGCGCTCCCGCGGCCAGGGTCTTGCCGATGGCGATGCCGGTGAAGGTCTGGTTCAGGTGCATGGCCCGGTACTGCTCGCCGAAGGTCTCGAAGCCGACGACGTTGTAGCGGCGGTAGAGATCGGCGATCCCGTGGCGCACCTGCCGGCTCTCGGCGTCGAGGCGGCGGAGCACGCACTCGAAGCCGATGATCAGGTCGACGCCGCCGAGCACGGCGTCGAGGCGGGCCAGCTCCGCCCGGGTGGAGGCGACGATGTCGCGCGGCTCGGCGAGGGTGAGCACCACGCCCTCGTCCACCGCACAGAAGAAGCTGAGCGAGCCGTCCTCGTTCATCCGCCGGATCGAGCGGCAGAAATACTCACCGCCCACCTTCACGGCGAGCGGGTAGGCGGCGAAGCTCATCGGCGACAGGTTCTCGGGATCGAGGCCGATCGCCATCGCGTATTCCCGGGCCGCCGGCTCGGCGTTGAGCTCGTGCACGGTGCGGCGCTCGCCGTCCGACGCGGTGACCACGAACTTGGTCCGCGTCGGCTCGAAATTGTCGCTCTTGAAGATCTCCACCGAGAAGTCGGTCTCGACGAGCACCAGGACCGCCGCCTTGCGGTGGATCTGCCCGCCGTGGAGCATGACGGCGTCGCGGAAGCGCAGGTCGTCGCCGGCCGAGCCGCCGACGATCGGGATGCCGTCGAGCGCCCAGGCGATCGCCGACACCACCGTCTCCTCGGCATTGGCGAGCCCGTCGATCAGCGACAGGGCGAAGCGGTGGCCCGTCGCGGCCGCATCGCCCTCGCGGCACCGGTCCAGCGGGTCGAGGGTCCGGCGCAGCGCCCGCACCGCCGACGCGGTCCGCTCCACGTCGAGGTGGTCGATGGCGTCGAGGACGGTCGATACGATCCGGAAACGCTCGGCCGGGAACGCGATGACGACGAGGCCGCGATCGAGGCCGCCGGCCGGGACGATGCCGCCCGACATCGAGCAGCCGGCGACCGGCACGCCGGGGAACCGGGTCTCCAGCGCCCGGGCCAGGATCTCGGCGTCGTAATCGGCGGAGAAGAACGCGACGATCTGGGACAGGGCGGAGGCACCGACGGCGCGGGCGATCTCTGCGGCCGCCTCGGCGGCCTCGGCCGCATCCGTCCAGGCCGTCCAGATGCCGCACAGATGGCGGCGCACTCCCGATCCTTGAGCCACGTTCACCCCCTGCGACCCCCTCGGCAGGCTTGGCGCCCGCTCTTCAGCGTCTTGCGCGGAGTATGTCGTGCGCAACCGAGCGGTGCAACGGGGCGTGCTGCCCCCCGATCGGGTTCACCCGCGATCCCGGACCGGAGGGCGGGCACTCACTTCATGCAGGCATCCTCGGCCTTCTCGAAGGCCGCGGGCTTGGCCTCGTGGTCCGCCGGCCGGCCGCGGCCGATCGCCCCGTCGGAGCGGGCGCGGAGATAGGTGTAGATGTCCGGCAGGTAGCACATGACGTTCTTGTTCTCGCCGAAGGCCGGCATGACCAGCTCCTGCGAGGCGTTCACGTCCCGCTTGCCGCCCACGACGATGCCGGCGAAGTGCGCGTAGTCCATGCCCTTGAGAGCGTCGACCAGGGACGGCGCGTAGGTCGAGCCCATCCCGTCCGGCCCGTGGCAGGCCAAGCAATTCGCGCTGTACCGCACGTAGCCGGACATGGTGTACCAGTCGACCTTCTTGCCGCCCTCCGTGATGTGGTAGGTCGGATCACCGTTCTTGTCGGTGTACTGGCCGTCCTGGACCTTGGCCGGCTGCGTCGGTCCCTCGCTCTTCAGGTCGGCCGCGGGCGGGGCGGCCGTCGGCGCTGCGGCGGAGGCCGGCAGCATCCCCAGGGTTCCGGCTGCGAGCCCGGCCAGGACGAGGCTGGCCACTCTGTCTGCAACGCACCGCATACGACATCCTCCTGCCGCCCACAGGCATGTTCTCGGTGGCGCGGCGCCGGGATAACGGCGCACCTCGTCCGAGAACACCTTGGTGCGCCTTCACGTTTTCGCGCACGGCCGGTGAGCGTCACGATGACCGGCCGATAGTGCGCTTATCCGCGTTGCGCACAGCATTAACCTTTTGTTAATCGGCGGATTGCCGCCGGCCCGCCGGCGTGAGAGCTTTCGTTAACGAGAGCTTAACGGTTGGGTCCCGGCGATGCGGTTCGCGGTTTCCATGATGCAGGGACTGGTCAAGGGACCCGCCTCGCGTCGGCTCTCTTGGAGCCGCCGGACGGCCCTGGCGGCTCTCGCCGTCGCGGGTCTGGGCGCCCCGGCTCAGGCGCAGACGCTGGCCAGCCTGCCCACCGAGGCCGGCGCCCGGGTGCAGGGCGACGCCAAGCCGATCGCGGCCTGGGTGACGTTCTGCCAGAATTACGCGGCCGAGTGCGCGCTGGACCGGGGCGAGCCGGCCCGGATCAGCCTGACGCCCGCGACCTGGGCGACGATCGTGTCGGTGAACCGGCGGGTCAACAAGGCGGTCGAGCCGATGACCGACCAGGACCACCTGCACGTGGCCGACCGCTGGGACTTGGCCGAGGACGGCATCGGCGACTGCGAGGACTTCCAGCTGCTCAAGCGCCACATGCTGGCCGAGGCCGGGCTGCCGCGGCGGGCGATGCGCATGACCGTGGTGATCGACGAGAAGGGCGAGGGTCACGCCGTGCTGACGCTGATCACCGACCGGGGCGATCTGGTGCTCGACAACAAGACCAACGCGATCCTGCCCTGGCACAAGACCGGCTACGTGTTCATCAAGCGCGAGAGCCAGGACGCCGTCGCCTGGGTCTCCCTCGGCGGCGTCACATCCCCAGTCACGACCGCCAACCGGTGAACAAGGCACACGGCCGGCGGTGGAACCCAGGCCGCTGGCGCGGTTCCTTAACGGATTGCTAACCGTGCGGCACCACTCTGTCGGGTGACGGAGTGCCTTAACGATGCCGCGAGCCCGCAACGTGACGCCGGTCCCGCTTCTCGCTGTCGTCCTCGTCGCCGCTGCCTGCGGCACCGCGCGCGCCGCGAGCGAGACCGAACTCCGCCACGCGGCGTGGCGCGATTGCGTCAGCCGCAACTTCCAAATCCAGGCCGCGCTGACCGACCGGGATCTCGCCGCCGACGCCGCCTTCCGGACCTGCCGGGCCGCCGAGGACGCCTATCTCGCGACCCTCGCAGCCTCGCCGCTCCTCGACGGCGAAGACGTCGTTCGCGCCCGGCCGCTCCTCGCCGGCCGGATCCGGGCTTGGCTGGTGGGCGATCGCGGCTGATACAGCGGACCGCTGGAACCGCGCTCGAGATTCCGCGGGCGCGGCAGCGGCCATCCGCCGCCCGGCGACGGCAGAGTGTCAGGCGAGAAGCCGCCCGCCTAGGTTTTGAGCCGAGCCTTGATCCGCCGGGTCAGCCCGTCGCGGACGTCGCGGTAGGCGTCGAGGCGCTGCTCGCGGGACGCGTCCTGGACCAGCGTCGGGTCTGGGGTCGGCCAGTACTCGACATCGGCCGCGAGCGTGTGCGTCAGGGCGAGTGCCCGGTGATGCGCCTCCGGCGCCAGCGTGATGATCAGGTCGAAGTTCAGCCCCTCCCAATCCTCGAGTTCCTCGATGGTGCGGGGGCGATGCCGGCTCGCGTCGATCCCGACCTCGTCGAGAGCCGCGATCATGAACGGGTCGGTTGGCTCGCCGGAGCGCACACCGGCCGACTGCACGTAGGTGGACTTGCCGAAATAGGCGCGCGCGATCGCTTCCGCCGCCACGGAGCGCACGGCGTTGTAGTTGCACATGAACAGGACGGACTGCACCCGCCGCTTCCTCGGGGAAGCGTCGGGAGGAGGCTCGGGAGCGGGCTCTGCCATCGCCGGTCGGCGCGGAGGGCGCCTAGCCCTTCCAGTGCAGCGCGAAGATCAGGGTGAACAGGCGGCGCGCCGTGTCGTGGTCGAGGTCGACCTTCCCATCGAGCCGCTGCTTGAGCGTCTCGGACGCCTCGTTGTGCAGGCCCCGTCGGCCCATGTCGATCGCCTCGATCTGCGACGGTGAGGCGGTGCGGATCGCGTTGTAGTAGCTCTCGCAGATCATCTCGTAGTCGCGGATCACCCGCCGGAACGGCGTCAGCGAGAGGAGGTGCGTCATCACCGGCTCGCCGTCCACCGTGGCGATGGCGAAGGACAGCTTGTTCTCGACGAGGCCGAGCGTCAGCGCGTAGGGCCCCTCCCGCCCGGGGATCGTGAAGGAATTGTCCTCCAGGATGTCGAAGAGCGCGATCGCCCGCTCGTGCTCCTGATCCGGATTGCCGCGGGCGATGGACGCCTCGTCCAGGCTCACCTTCGCGAGGCGGTTCGGCCCGCGCTGCTTCTCCGCCATCCCCAAAACCTCACAGGTTCAACCGGATCGCGACGGAGCGGGCATGCCCCTCCAGGCCCTCGGACCGGCCGAGGTTTATCGCTGCCGGGCCGAGCGCCCGCAAGCTCTCCGGCGTGCAGGCGAGGATCGTCGTCCGCTTCATGAAGTCGAGGACTCCGAGCCCCGACGAGAACCGGGCCGAGCGCGCAGTCGGCAGGACGTGGTTGGGTCCGCCGACATAGTCGCCGATCGCCTCCGGCGTGTGCGAGCCGAGGAAGATCGCGCCGGCATTGCGCACCTTGGCGGCGAGCGCCTCCGCGTCCTGCGTCTCGATCTCCAGGTGTTCGGGTGCGAGGCGGTCGACCAGCGGCACGGCCTCGTCGAAGGTGCGGACCCGGATGACGGCGCCGTAGTCGCGCCAGCTCGCCCGGGCGATCTCCTGGCGGGGCAGGGTGGTCAGCGCGCGCTCGACCGCCCCCTCGACGGCGCCGGCGAGTTCGGCGCTGTCGGTGATCAGGATCGCCTGGGCGGCTACGTCATGCTCGGCCTGGGCCAGCAGGTCGGCGGCGATCCAGTCGGGGTTGGCGTGGCCGTCCGCCAGGATCAGCACCTCGGAGGGGCCGGCGATCATGTCGATCCCGACCTGGCCGAAGACCCGGCGCTTGGCCGCCGCCACCCAGGCATTCCCGGGTCCGACGACCTTGGCCACGGGAGCGATCGTGGCAGTCCCGTAGGCGAGGGCCGCGACCGCCTGGGCACCGCCCACCCGGTAGACCTCGTGGACGCCGGAGAGCTGCGCGGCGGCCAGGACCAGCGGATTCATCTGGCCGTCGGGGGTGGGCACCACCATGACGAGGCGCGGCACCCCGGCGACGCGGGCGGGCAGCGCGTTCATCAACACCGAGGAGGGGTAGCTCGCGGTGCCGCCCGGGACGTAGAGGCCGACCGATTCCAGCGCGGTCCAGCGCCATCCGGCCGTGACACCGAGGGCGTCGGTGGCCCGGTGATCGGCGGGCCGCTGGGCCCGGTGGAAGCTCTCGATCCGCTCGGCGGCGAGGCGCAGGGCCTCCAGCGAGTCCGGCGGGCAGGCCGCGACGGCCGCTTCGATCTCCGCGTCCGTGACCCGCAGCTGCGCGGCGGAGAAGTCGGCGCCGAGCCGGTCGAAGCGCCGCGTGAAATCGACCAGCGCCTCGTCCCCGCGGGCCACGACGTCGGCGATGATGCCGCGCACCGCCTCGTCCACATCCTCGGCGATCTCGCGCTTCGCCGTCAGGAGGCGCGCGAAGGCGCCGGCAAAATTCGGATCGCTGCTGTCGAGCCGGACCATCTCGGGGTGCCTTCTGTCTCGCGTCAGGCCGCCGAGCCGGCGGCCGTATCGGTGTCGATGTCGTGCCCGGGACGGTTCGCCGATTCCCAGACCGGGCCGAGATCCTTCATCCGGACCTCGATGCACTCGACCTCCAACCGCAGGGCTGCGCCGCCGGAGAAGACGAGGTCGATATGCCCGGAGGGCGCGTCCGTCGGCTCGAAGGTGAGGGCGAGCAGGCTCATGGGCGTGGCGTCGTCCGGCGTCAGGCCGCGGCTCTTCACGCCCAGAACGCGCTCGACATGCAGGCCGGCGAGGCGCCGACGCGGCGGGACGTTCGGCGTCCAGTCGAAGCGGCGCACGGCCATCAGGAAGCGCCGCTCGCCCGCGAGGTAGGTCAGATCCTGCGGCCGCAGGATCGCGTCCTGCAGATGGGCCGAGATCACAGTCAGGTCCTCGGTGTCGAGGGCGGCGAGCCTGAGCAGCTCCATGCAGTGGGTCCTCGGGGAATACGGGGCGCGGGTCGGGCGGCGAGGGCCGGTCCGCGGCACGGCGTAGGTAGCGGCGCGGCCCCGTTCGGGCAACGGCTGGTCTGGGGATCGCGATCCCGGCCGGGCACAGGCTCGGGCCAGCGTCGCCGTTTAGACGCGCCGGCGGACGAGCCGGGGCAGGGTCTCATATGGCGGCACTCACCGAGCGCGCGGTTGTGGCGGTGCTGGCCGTCGGGCTGCAGGCGGCCGGACCCGCCGTCGCGCAGGTCGGTCCGGACGCGCGGCCCTACATCTACGGTCGTCCGGCGCCGGATCGGGATCTCTACGCACCGCCGCCGCCCGGCGGGCGTCCGCCGCCTCCGCCCGCGGATGACGGGTATGGCTGGCGTCCGCCCCCGCCGCCAGTCGACGATGCGTACGACAGGCGCGGCCCGCGCTGGCGCGGCGACTTCGGGCGCCAGTGGGACGACAGCGTCTGCGTGACGGCCCGCGGCACGTGCAGGGTGCGCCCGGGGCCTCCCGACGCGCCCTGCGGCTGCGAGATCCCCGGCTTCGGCTACAGGCGCGGGCAGATCGAGGACTGAGCCTCAGGTGTCGCCGCGCGCCGGCCGGCTCGGACCGAGCGCGGCCGCTCAGGCCCGGACGCGCTCGATCTGCGCGCCGCAGCGGCCGAGCTTGGCCTCCAGCGCCTCGAAGCCGCGATCGAGATGGTAGACCCGGTTGATCTGGGTCTCGCCCTCGGCGGCGAGGCCCGCGATGACCAGGGAGACCGAGGCGCGCAGGTCGGTCGCCATCACGGGGGCGCCCTTCAGCCGGTCCACGCCCTCGACGATGGCGAGGTCGCCCTCGAGGCGGATCTTCGCGCCGAGGCGGGCCAGCTCCTGCACGTGCATGAACCGGTTCTCGAAGATCGTCTCGCGGATGTGCGACTGGCCCTTCGCCAGCGTCATCAGCGCCATGAACTGCGCCTGAAGATCCGTGGGGAACCCCGGGAACGGGTCGGTGGTGACGTCGACCGCCGCGATGCCGGCGCCGTTGCGGCGCACGCGGATCCCGCCCTCGACCTGGGTGATCTCCGCGCCCGTGGTCGACAGGACGTCGAGGGCCGAGTGGAGCAGATCGGCCCGCGTGTCCTTGAGCACGACGTCGCCGCCAGCCATCGCTACCGCCATGGCGTAGGTGCCGGTCTCGATCCGGTCGGGCAGGACCTCGTGGCGAGCGCCGTTCAGGCGGGCTACGCCCTCAATCTCGATCCGCGGCGTGCCGGCGCCGCGGATCTTGGCGCCCATCTTGTTCAGGCACTCCGCGAGGTCGACCACCTCCGGCTCGCGGGCGGCGTTCTCGATCACCGTGGTCCCGTAGGCCAGGGCGGCGGCCATCAGCGCCACGTGCGTGCCGCCCACGGTCACCTTCGGGAAGGCGATCTCGGCGCCGCGCAGGCCGTTCTTGGTCTTGGCGACGACGTAGCCGGCGTCGATCTCGATCGCGGCCCCGAGCTTCTCCAGGGCCATGATCAGCAGGTCGACCGGACGGGTGCCGATGGCGCAGCCGCCGGGCAGCGACACCTTGGCCTCGCCGAACCGGGCGAGCAGCGGCGCGACCACCCAGAAGCTCGCCCGCATGGTCGAGACCAGCTCGTAGGGCGCCGTGGTGTCGATGACGTTCGAGGCGGTGAGCCGGATGGTCTGGCCCGTCTCGGTGGTCTGACCGGGGCGCTTGCCCACGACCATGTGGTCCACGCCGTGGTTGCCGAGGATCCGCGTCAGCGCGGCGATGTCGGCGAGCCGCGGCACGTTGATCAGCTCGAGCGTCTCGCCGGTGAGCAGGCTCGCGATCATCAGCGGCAGCGCCGCGTTCTTGGCGCCCGAGATCGGGATCACGCCGTTGAGCGGCGCGCCGCCGGTGATGTGGATGCGGTCCATCGTGTGTCCTCGGGCGGCGCATCCGCGAGGTCGCGCGGCCGGCCATGCTGATCGCGGGCGCGACAGCGCCCAGGCTTGGCCGTGCCCTATAGACCGGATTTGTCGGAATCAGGACCGCTTCCGTCAGATTCACGCGCGCAGGACTGATCCGCGCCCGGTGACGGTCTCGCTTCGGCGCGCCCGCGACCCTGTGCCTTGCGGCGGCGCAGGTTCTGGCGCAGCGCGGCCTTGAGACGCTCCGCCCGCTCGTCCCTGGGATCCGTCACGGCGCGACCCTTGGTCGCCGCAAGGTTGGGGCCGACCGGTCCACGCCGGATGAGCCATGTGCAGTTGGAGACATGAGCTGTTGCAGGGGGGCGAAGACCAAGTTTGGGCCGGAAGATCGTCCCGGACGCTAGCGGGTTCAAGCGGGCCTCTCAACGGATGCAACGCTGCGATGTCGGAACCTTACCTTGAACCAGTTCCAGATCCGCGCGTATCTTGCGGCTCTCACGCGAAGGACTGGACCCAGGCCGGACCTGGATCGCGGGACTGAGACGCCGCTCACGCGGTGTCGCCCGCGCGGCCGAACACGCGAAGGACGCTCGATGACCGTCACCCGGATGCCCAGCACGATGCTCGCCCAAGCGGGATCGACGCGCGCCGGATCCGGCTACGAGCGCTACTTCCGCGGGGCCCTGGATCAGCTGCACGGGGAACGGCGGTACCGTGTGTTCGCCGACATCGAGCGGATCTCGGGGCGTTTCCCGACCGCCAAGTGGCGCCAGCCGGACGGCAAGACCACGGAGATCACCGTGTGGTGCTCCAACGACTACCTCGGCATGGGCCAGCACAAGGAGGTAGTCGCCGCCATGACCGAGACCGCCGCCCGCTGCGGCGTCGGCGCCGGCGGCACCCGCAACATCGCCGGCAACACCTCGCCGCTGGTCGACCTGGAGCGCGAGCTCGCCGACCTGCACGGTAAGGAGGCCGGCCTCGTCTTCACCTCCGGCTACGTCTCGAACCAGGCCGGCATCTCGACCATCGCCAAACTCATCCCCGACTGCCTGATCCTGTCGGACGCCTTCAACCACAACTCGATGATCGAGGGCGTGCGTCATTCCGGCTGCGCCAAGACGATCTTCCGCCACAACGACCTCGCGCATCTCGAGGAGTTGCTGCGGCAGGCCGGCGACCGGCCCAAGCTGATCGTGTTCGAGTCGGTCTACTCGATGGACGGCGACGTGGCGCCGATCGGCGCGATCTGCGACCTGGCCGACCGCTACGGCGCGATGACCTACCTCGACGAGGTCCACGCCGTCGGCCTCTACGGACCGCGCGGCGGCGGCATCGCCGAGCGCGACGGCGTCATGCACCGGGTCGACGTGATCGAGGGGACGCTGGCAAAGGGTTTCGGCTGCGTGGGCGGCTACATCACCGCCTCGGCGGCGATCTGCGACGCGGTGCGCAGCTTCGCGCCGGGCTTCATCTTCACGACCGCGCTGCCGCCGGCGGTGGCGGCGGCGGCGCGGGCGTCGGTGCGCTACCTCAAGCGGTCGAGCGCGGAGCGCGAGGCGCATCAGCGGCAGGCGGCGGCCACGAAGGCGGCGCTGACCGCGGCGGGGCTGCCGGTACTGGAGACCGAGACGCACATCGTGCCGGTGATGGTGGGCGATGCCGAGCTGTGCAAGGCCGCGGCCGACCATCTGCTCGAGCACCACGCGATCTACATCCAGCCCATCAACTACCCGACGGTGCCGCGCGGCACCGAGCGGCTGCGGATCACGCCGTCGCCGTTCCACGACGCGGCGCATATCGAGCGCCTCGCCGCGGCGCTCGGCGAGACCTGGGAAGCGCTGGACCTGCCCCGCGCCGGCACCGTCTTCGTCGAGGCCGCGGAGTAGGATCCGCGCCGCCGTCCCGCGACAGGCTGTGTTGCGAGCGCCCGTCTTTGCGAGCGGAGCGAAGCGATCCAAAGCAGCAGGCCGTCGGCGGATATGGCGTCTCCGGGTCGCTTCGCTCCGCTCGCGGAGAGGGGGCGCAACGGCGTGCTGAGGCCGGCCTGACTGCGCGGCTTCGCGCTGCGTAAGCCGCCCGCACCGCTTCCATGTCCGGTCCCCATCTCGTCTTTTCCGGCGCCGCCCTGTAACGACGGCACCAATCCTCATCCGCGAAAAGCCCGCCTATGATCTCTTCCCCGCTCATGACCGTCATGGTCGACGCCGTGCGCAAGGCCGCGCGCGGCCTGCGCCGCGACTACGGCGAGGTCGAGAACCTGCAGGTCTCGCGCAAAGGTCCGGGCGACTTCGTCTCCGCGGCCGACCGCAAGGCCGAGGAGGTGCTGCGCGACGCCCTGATGAAGGCGCGTCCGGGCTACAGCCTCGTGCTCGAGGAGAACGGGATCATCGAGGGCACAGACAAGAGCCACACCTGGCACGTCGATCCCCTCGACGGCACGTCGAACTTCCTGCACGGCGTGCCGCATTTCGCGGTCTCGGTCGGCCTCGAGCGCGAGGGTCAGATCGTGGCCGGCGTGATCTTCGACCCGATCAAGGACGAGCTGTTCGTCGCGGAGCGCGGCAAGGGCGCCTACCTCAACAACCGGCGCCTGCGCGTCTCCGGCCGCCAGGACATGGCCGACGCGCTGGTCGGGTACGGGACGCCCTATCTCGGCCGCGGCAGCCATCCGCGCCTCCTGCGCGAGCTCGGCGCCGTGATGGCGGTGGCCGGCGGCACGCGCCGGATGGGTTCGGCGGCCCTCGACATGGCCTACGTCGCCTGCGGGCGCCTCGACGCCTACTGGGAGCGCGACCTCCAGACCTACGACTTCGCCGCCGGCGTGATCCTGGTGCGCGAGGCCGGCGGCTTCGTGAGCTCGGCGGACGGCGCGGCCGAGCCGCTGGCGCCCCGCTCGGTGGCCTGCGGTAACGAGGAGCTGCACCGGGAGCTCGTCGCCATCCTCAAGAAGGTCCAGGTGGGCTGAGCCGCCGCGAACTGGTCAGGGCGCCGGGCTTCTGCTTTAAGCCCGCTCTTCTCCACGGAAGGCCGAACGCATGGAAGCCCGCCGCCACGTCGCGCTGAAGGAATCGGTCCGCTCGATTCCTGATTACCCGAAGCCGGGGATCATCTTCCGCGACATCACCACCCTGCTGAGCGACCCGCGCGCCTTCCGGCGGGCGGTGGACGCCCTGGTGCATCCCTACGCCGGCGGGCAGATCCACCAGGTCGCCGGCATCGAGGCCCGGGGCTTCATCCTCGGCGGGGCCATCGCCCACCAGCTCTCCTGCGGCTTCGTGCCGATCCGCAAGAAGGGCAAGCTCCCCCACAAGACCGTGTCGATGGCCTACGCCCTCGAGTACGGCACCGACGAGATCGAGATCCACGTCGACGCCGTCCGGCCGGGCGACAAGGTGCTGCTGGTCGACGACCTGATCGCCACAGGCGGCACCGCGATCGCGGCCGTGAACCTGCTCCAGAAGATCGGTGCCGAGATCGTGGCGGCCTGCTTCGTCATCGACCTGCCCGAGATCGGCGGCGCGCAACGCCTGCGCGACCTGGGCGTCGAGGTGCGCACCCTCATGCAGTTCGAGGGTCATTGAGGCCCGCGAAACGTTGACTTCGCGGGGACCATCCGCCATAAGCCCGCCACTCGCGACGTGGCGCCCCTCATGGGCGCCCTTCGTGTTTGCAGACAACCAGGACGCGTGAAGGTCGGGTGCAGCAATAGCTGCCCGCGAGCGCGCCTCGACCTTTGAAGGCTCTGAGCCATGAAGAGAACCTACCAGCCGAGCAAGCTCGTCCGTAAGCGCCGTCACGGTTTCCGTGCGCGCATGGCCACCGCCGGCGGCCGTAAGGTCATCGCGCGCCGTCGCGCCCACGGCCGCAAGCGCCTGTCGGCCTGAGGCCTGATCCTCGCCGGCGCGGACGCCTCCAAGCATCCGCGCCACGAGGCAAGTGGTATCGGCCGGGATCGAACCATCGATGGCGACGATCGAGCGGCTCAAGAAACGACCCGACTTCCTGGCGGCGGCCGAGGGGCGTCGCTTCCACACTGAGCGCATGACCGCGCAGGGGCGTCTCCGGAACCCGGACGTCTGCCCCGGCCTCCGGCTCGGTTTCACCATCACGAAGCGCGTCGGCCACGCGACGGAGCGCAACCGCATCCGGCGGCGCCTCCGCGCGGCCCTGAGTCTGGTCGCGTCCGATCTGCCGGTCGAAGTCGCGGGCCTTCCGGCCGACATCGTGCTGATTGCCCGGCGTCCCGCCCTCGAAGCCTCCTTCGAGATCCTCGCCGAGGATCTGCGCCGCGCGATTCCCGCGGTAACCCGCCCGGCGGCGCCCCGCGGGGACAGGCCCTCCGGCCGATCCGGCGGTCGGCGCGCCAAGCAGGCCCCTGACACAACCACATCTCAGACGTCCTCTCTCCCGCACGAAGCCGGCCGCGCACCCGCGCAGGCGGCCCCGCCCGGCGGCGCCGACATCGGCCCGTCGCAGGGGTGCGACAGAGATCCCCGAATCACAGGCGCGCGCAGGTCCTCTGGGGCCGGCGACGTGCCTGTTGCCACTCCGAACGCGTGCGGCGGTGTCCCTGATGGGCAATGACAAGACGAACATGTTCGTGGCCATCGGCCTGTCGCTGCTGGTGCTGCTCGGGTGGCAGTACTTCGTGGCCGGCCCGCGCGTGGAGCAGCAGCGCCTGATCGAGGCGCAGAACAAGGCCGCGCAGCAGCAACCCCCGGGCGTGACCCCGGACGGTGTGCCCTCGCCGTCTCCGAAGGAGGGCGGTCCGGCCGCCCCCGCGCCCGGCACGCTGCCGACCGCCCAGGGCGGCCCGGTCTCCCGCGAGGCGGCGCTGGCCCGCTCGCCGCGCATCCGGATCGAGACCCCGGCGCTCTCGGGCTCGATCGCCCTGAAGGGCGGCCGCGTCGACGACGTCTCGCTCAAGAACTACCACGAGACCATCGACCCCAAGAGCCCAGAGATCGTGCTGTTCTCGCCGGCCGGGACCGAGACGCCCTATTACGCCGAGTTCGGCTGGGTCGGCGCCAATGCCGGCCCGCTACCCACCAACGACACCCTCTGGACAGGCGACGGCAAGACGCTCTCGCCCGGCATGCCCGTGACCCTGACCTGGGACAACGGCGCCGGCCTCGTCTTCAAGCGGATCATCGCGGTCGACGACAAGTACATGTTCACGATCCGCGACGAGGTCGAGAACAAGGGCTCGGGCGCGATCACGCTCTACCCGTACAGCCTCGTCTCCCGCTGGGGTAAGCCGCACACCCAGGGCTACTACGTCCTGCACGAGGGCATGATCGGCTATCTTGGCAACGACGGCCTCCAGGAATTCACCTACGACAAGCTCGCCAAGGAAGGCGCCTACGGCGGTGCCAACACCAAGGGCAAGGCCTGGAGCGGCGTGACCGGCGGCTTCGTCGGCATCACCGACAAGTACTGGGCGGCGGCCGCGATCCCCGATCAGGACACGCCCTATACCGGCGCCTTCACGGACCGGACCGACGGTGCCACCAACGTCTATCAGGCGAGCGTGCGCGGCGACGCCGTGAGCCTCGCGGCGGGTGCCTCGGCAACCGCGACGCAGCGGCTGTTCGCGGGCGCCAAGGAAGTCAACGTCATCAACAACTACGAGAAGGACCTCGGCATCAAGCACTTCGATCTGATGATCGACTGGGGCTGGTTCTTCTTCATCACCAAGCCGATGTTCCGGGCACTGGACTTCTTCTATCACCTGTTCGGCAATTTCGGCGTGTCGATCCTGGTGGTGACCTTCTGCCTGAAGCTGCTGTTCCTGCCGATCGCGAACCGGTCCTACGTCTCCATGGCCAAGATGAAGGCCGTGCAGCCGGAGATGGCCGCCATCCGCGAGCGGTACAAGGACGACCGCATGAAGCAGCAGCAGGCCACGATGGAGCTGTACAAGAAGGAGAAGATCAATCCGGTCGCCGGCTGCTGGCCGGTGCTGATCCAGATCCCGGTCTTCTTCGCGCTCTACAAGGTGCTGTTCATCACGATCGAGATGCGCCACGCGCCGTTCTTCGGCTGGATCCACGACCTCGCGGCGCCGGATCCGACGAGCATCGTGAACCTGTTCGGCCTGCTGCCGTTCCCGGCGCCCGACTTCGTGCACCTGGGCGTCTGGCCGATCATCATGGGCATCACGATGTTCGTGCAGATGAAGATGAACCCCGCGCCGCCGGACCCGGTCCAGGCGCAGATCTTCACCTTCATGCCGATCGTGTTCACCTTCATGCTGGGCTCGTTCCCCGCCGGCCTCGTGATCTACTGGGCCTGGAACAACACCCTGTCGGTGATCCAGCAATACATCATCATGCGCCGCAACGGCGTGAAGGTGGAGCTGTGGGATAATCTCCGCACCACATTCAAGCGCGGCGGCACCAAGGCGGCCGCTACCAAGAGCTGACGGGCGAGACGCCGTGAGCGAGACCCACGACGACGCGGCCGACCTCCTGGAGGCCGGTCGCCTTCTCTTCGCCGGCCCCGCCGACTTCTACGCGGCCGCCCAGGTCCTCGACCGGCTGCCGCCCATGGAGGGTGTCGAGATCGCCTTCGCGGGGCGCTCGAATGTCGGCAAGTCGAGCCTGATCAACGCGCTGACCGGCCGCAACACCCTGGCGCGGACCTCGCACACGCCGGGGCGGACGCAGCAGCTCAACTTCTTCCGAATCGGCGAGCGGCTGTCGCTGGTCGACATGCCCGGCTACGGCTACGCCGCCGTCGAGAAGGCCAAGGTCGAGGCCTGGACCCGGCTGATCCACTCCTACCTCAAGGGCCGCGCGAACCTCGCCCGGGTGTTCATGCTGATCGACGCCCGGCACGGCTTCAAGTCGATCGACACCGACGTCCTCGACGGTCTCGACAAGGCCGCGGTGAGCTATCAGGTCGTGCTGACCAAGGGCGACTCCCTCAAGAAGGGCGAGGTCGCGAGCCGCATCGCCGGGATCGAGGCGGGTCTCGCCAAGCGGCCCGCCGCGTACCCGCAGGTGATCCTCACCTCGAGCCGGGACGATTCCGGGGTGCCGGACCTGCGGGCGGCCATCGCCAAGCTCGTGGTGGAGCGCGGCGCGTGAGACTCTCGGGTGTCGACCGCGCGCTCGCGGCGCTCGCCGGCCTCGCCGGGCTGCTCGGCGTCGCACTGAGCGCCGCCGCGGCGCACATCCCCGGCACGGACTCGCTGAAGACGGCGGCGCAGTTCCTGCTGTTCCACGCCCCCGCCATCCTGGCGCTGGTCGGCCTCGGGGCCGCCGGTCTCGTCCGGATAGGCCTCGCGCGCGCGGCGGCCGGGCTCCTGGTCGCCGGTCTGATCCTGTTCTGCGGCGACCTCTCGGTGCGCGCGTGGCTCCAGCACCCGCTCTTCCCGATGGCCGCGCCCACCGGCGGCTTCGCCCTGATGAGCGGCTGGCTCGTCGGGATCCTCTGCGCGCTGGTGCCGGCGCGACGCGTCGTCTGACAGTTCCGACCGGCGGCTCGGCGACCACCGTCTCTGCGAGAGGAGCGAAGCAATCCAGACGGCGCCGGGCCGAGCGATGCGGCGCTGCCCTGGGTTCCGCTCCGCTCGCAAAGACGGCGCTGTCGCGCCCTATGGTGCTCTCACCTGCAGGAATTCCAGGGCCGGCCCCTGGGCGTCCGAGAAGATCCCGGCGGTGAGCGCGCCGCCGTAGACGGCCGCGGTGTCGAGGTTGGTGCGGAACCGGCGCACTTCCGGGCGGCCATTCCGTTGCGGCGTGTGACCGTGGACCACGTGCCGTGCGAAATCGTGGTCGCCTTCGAGGAACGGCTCGCGGATCCAGAGGCGATCGTGCGCGTCCGAATCGAGGGCGTCCGCGCCGGGCCGCAGGCCGGCATGCACGTACCAATGCGCGCCGTCACCGTGCAGCGTCGGGAGCGCCTCGATCCAGTCGAGGGTGTCCCGGGGCAGGCCGGCGGGGTCCCGCGCGCCGAACGAGTCGAGCGTCGCCTCGCCGCCGTTGTACATCCAGTGCGCGGCCGCGCTTCGCGTCTGCAGCGCGTCGAGCAGCATCCGCTCGTGATTGCCCATCAGGCAGACGACGCGCTCGGGCTCGGCCCAGTTCAGGCGGCTCACGGTGCGGAGCACCGCGGCGCTGTCCGGGCCGCGGTCGATGTAGTCGCCGAGGAAGACCAATCGGTGCGCGCGGTCGCCGGCATGGTCGGCGATCCGCTCCAGCAGCGCGTCGAGGAGGGCGGCGCAGCCGTGGACGTCGCCGATCGCGTAGGTGAGGGAGCCGGAATCCATGGCACCATCGTCCACCGGGGCGCCGCGCTCCGCAAGACCGCCCGGACCGGAGCGCTACGCCGCCAGGGCGCGCATCTCCGCGATCAGGTCCGACTTGCCCTCGAAGCCGATGCCCGGCAGCTCAGGCATGGTGATGTGGCCGTCCTCGACCCGCACCCCGTCGGGGAAGCCGCCGTAGGGCTGGAACAGGTCCGGATAGCTCTCGTTGCCCCCGAGGCCGAGGCCGGCCGCGATGTTGAGCGACATCTGGTGCCCGCCATGCGGGATGCAGCGGGCGGGCGACCAGCCGAATTCGGCCAGCACGTCGAGGGTGCGCAGGTACTCCACCAGACCGTACGAGAGGGCGCAGTCGAATTGCAGCCAGTCGCGGTCGGGCCGCATGTTGCCGTAGCGCAGGAGATTGCGCGCATCCTGGTGCGAGAACAGGTTCTCGCCGGTGGCCATCGGCCCGGGATAGTAGGGCGCCAACGCGGCCTGGAGTGCGTAGTCGAGCGGGTCGCCGGCCTCCTCGTACCAGAACAGCGGGTAATCCCGCAGCATCCGCGCATACGCGATGGCGGTCTCGAGATCGAAGCGGCCGTTGGCGTCCACCGCGAGACGGCCCCGGCCGCCGATCTCGGCGAGCACCGCCTCGATCCGGCGCCGATCCTCGTCGATCGGCGCGCCGCCGATCTTCATCTTCACGACATTGTAGCCGCGGTCGAGATAGCCCCGCATCTCGGCGCGGAGGGCGGAATCGTCCTTGCCGGGATAGTAGTAGCCGCCCGCCGCGTAGACGAAGACCCGCGGGTTGGCGGCGACCCCTTTCCGCTCGGCGAGCATCCGGAACAGCGGCTTGCCGGCGATCTTCGCCGCCGCATCCCAGATCGCCATGTCGAGGGTGCCCACCGCCACCGAGCGCTCGCCGTGGCCGCCGGGCTTCTCGTTGCGCATCATGGCGGCCCAGATGCGGTGCGGATCGAGATTGTCCCCGGCATCGTTGAGGAGGCTGGTCGGGTCGGCCTCCAGGATCCGGTCGCGGAAACGCTCGCGGATCAGGCCGCCCTGACCGTAGCGCCCGTTGGAGTTGAAGCCGTAGCCGACGACGCGCCGGCCGTCGCGCACCACGTCGGTGACCACCGCGACGAGGCTCGTGGTCATCTTGGAGAAGTCGATGTAGGCGTTGCGGATCGGCGAGGCGATCGGCTTGGTGACCTCGCAGACGTCGACGATGCGCATGGCTGTCTCTTCCTGGTGCGTCCCGGTGCCATAATCTCGGTCGCGCCCGGTCAGCCAATGCCGTTTCCGGGGAGCGCGATGCGCGGACGGCATCGGCCCCGCGCTGTCGGGTGAGGCGTGCCATGGATCTGGACTGGGTGAAGGACTTCCTCGCTCTCGCAGAGCACCGGACCTTCTCGCGGGCCGCCGAGGCTCGGCACGTGACGCAGCCGGCCTTCAGCCGACGGATCCGCGCCCTGGAGGAGTGGGTCGGAGCGCCGCTGTTCCTGCGAGGCGCTCAGGGTGCGGTCCTCACCGCCGCCGGAACGTGCTTCCAGCCCCAGGCCGAGGACCTGATGCGAGGCTTGGATCGGGCGCGCCGCGAGGCTCGGGCCGCCGGTGCGCATGCGGATGCGAGTCTCGCGATCGCGGCCACGCACGCGCTGTCGTTCACGTTCTTTCCGGGTTGGATCCGACGGCACGCGCCCTTCGAGACGCTTGGCGCCCTCAACCTGATCTCGGACAGCATGGCGGCCTGCGAAGCGATCCTGCTGGCCGGCGAGGTGCAGTTGCTCCTGTGCCACCATCGGGCGGATCTTCCCACGCGGCTGGACGATGGCCGCTGCGACTCCGTCCGCGTCGGTGCGGACAGCCTGGTGCCGCTCTGCGCACCGTCGGCCGCCGGGGCGCCGCTCTGGCCCCTGAACGGGCCGGTCCGCTACCTCGCCTACGGCGAGGCCTCGGGGCTCGGCCGGATCCTCGCGGCGAGCGGGGTGGCGGCCGGCCACGAGCCGGCCTTCACGTCGCACCTGGCGGCGACGCTGATGACCATGGCTCAGGAAGGCGACGGTGTCGCGTGGCTCCCGTTGACACTCGCGGAGGCGGCGATCGCGCGCGGCCTGCTCGTTCGGGCGGGCTCCGGGGAACTGGACGTTCCGGTGGAGATCCGGCTGTTCCGGACGCGGGAGAACCGAAGCGCCGCGGCCGATGGCCTGTGGCAGCGCCTGCACGCGCCCGCGCGCGACCGGACCTCTCAGCCCCTCGCCGCCCGGGCGTAGCGACCGTCGTAGCGGCCCGCCCGGATCTGTTCCAGGACCTCCTTCTCGCGAGCCCCCTGCGCCCGAACGGCGTCGAGCAGGGCCGCCGCATCGGCCGGCGGGAAAGACACGACGCCGTCGGCATCGCCGACCACCACGTCGCCCGGGTTCACCGTCCAGCCGCCGACGCAGACCGGCACGTTGATCGCGCCGGGACCGGTCTTGAACGGACCCCGCGGCGTCGCGGCCCGCGCGTAGCAGGGAAAGTCCGAGCCCGCGAAGGCCGCCGTGTCGCGCACGGCGCCGTCGATCACGTAACCGGCCACGCCCCGGCTCTCGGCAATGGCCTTCATGATGTCGCCCACCAGCGCGCGGCTCGTGTCGCCGCCACCGTCGACGACGATCACGTCGCCGGGACGAACCTCTTCCAGAGCCTGATGGATGGCGAGGTTGTCGCCGCTCCGGACGCGGACCGTGAAGGCCGTACCGACGAGTGGCCCGCCCCGATGGAACGGGCGCAGGCCGACCAAGACCGGCATCCGCGCCAAGCAGTCGCTGATCGTGGCCGTCGAGACATCTCGGAAGGCCGCCAGCACCTCCGGGGCGACGGCGGGCGGCGGCGGGTTGCGGGTGATGGTGGACATCGGCCTCGACGTCTCCCTGGCGGCATCGACCGCGCGGCAACGTGCCGAATCAACGGGGCCGGCGGGATCCTGCACCAGGCTGCCCCCGGTGTCGTGACAGAACGCGGTCCGGTCCGTCCCGATCAGTGGTCGGCCGCCGGAACCGTTCCCGCGCCGCCGCCGGTCGCGAGCTTGCGGCGCGCATCGGCCTGGCCGCTGGTCGCGCCGAAATAGCTCGCCGAGTCGCCGAGCTGTACCGAGGGCTGGCAGCCCGGCGTGCAGGACAGGGATTCCCGATCGAGACCGCGCTGCACCGTGATCGTCGAGTCCCGCGATGCCTCGACCCGAATGGTCGTCTCGGCGATCATGGCGCCGCCGTTGTCGAGAGCGATCAGGTTGGTGGAGCCGAAGCTCTTGCCGGTCAGCACGAGGACGCCGTTCTTCTGCGGCGTCACCTCGGCGATGATCGGGTTCCCGACGATGACGGTCGACGTCTTCTCCGGCAGGCGGAGCACCTTGGCGTTGTCGACGAGAATGGTCACGACCGGCAGGAGTTCGGGCTGCCCGGCCGCGGCCGCGGTGCCCGTCAGCAGGACGACGAGGCCGGCTCGGCCCGCGATCGACAGGATGCGACGCATCGGGTTTCCTCAAGACGGCGGGCGGTGCACGAGATCCGACCCGACGCCGGAGGCTAGCGCGGAACCCGTGAAGGAAGCGCTAAGCAAGACCAAGTCGCGGCACTGTGCGTATCGAAGAAACGCAACCTTCACCAAGCTCGCAGCGAGACAGCCTTTTACGTCGGTGCCGGATCGATTTAACCGATTTTCAAGGCGTAATCGGCAGTCTGTGCAGGCCGCCGATCGAGACCTGAAACTCTTCATCGGGCATCGCGCAAGTTTTATCTCGCTCTGTGTTGATCGAAGGATCACCCTCTATGAAGACCCTGTTCACGCGCTTCGCTTCGGACGAGTCCGGTGCCACCGCGATCGAGTACGGGATGATCGCCGCCCTCATCGCCGTGGCCATCATCACCGCGCTGAAGACCGTCGGCACCAGCCTGACCAGCAAGTTCAGCCAGATCTCCGGCAACCTGAACTGATCGGGACAAGTCCGATCTGCGGCAGGTCCGAGACATCCCGTCTCTCCTCAAGACTCGGAGAGAGGCGGGGGGCTCGGCCTGCCGGGATCGTCGTTCGTCGCGGCGGCGCCGGCCGCCCTGCACATCGGAGATCCGGACCGGCCGAACGATGGCCGGCGGGGATCGCTTACCCCTCACGCGGCAGGCTTCGACGAGATGGGCGCCGAGATGGTCGGTTCAGCGACGGCAAGCCTGGGACTGATCGGCCTGGGTCCGGCCGGTTTCGGCCTCCTGATCCTGTTCCCGTTCCTGATGGCCTACGCGGCCGCCAGCGACCTGCTCACCATGCTGATCCCGAACCGGATCTCCCTCGCGCTCGTGGCGGGATTCGCGCTGCTGGCCATGACGGGCCCGATGAGCTGGACCGAGATCGGCTTCCACTGCGCCGCCGGAGCGATCGTCCTCCTCGTCACGTTCACGCTCTTCGCCTTCGGAATCATCGGCGGCGGTGACGCGAAGCTCGCGGCCGCCACGGCCCTGTGGCTCGGCTTCGACGGCCTCGGCGACTACCTGCTCGTGGCCTCGGTGTTCGGCGGCGCCCTGACCCTGGCGATCCTGTTCGCGCGGACGCACCCGCTGCCGGTCCGGATCGCGCGCATGCCGTTCGCGCTGCACCTGCACGACGCCAAGACCGGGATCCCGTACGGGATTGCGCTGGCCGCCGCGGCGCTCCTCGTCCTGCCCGAGACCGACGTCTGGACCCGGGCCCTCGCCAGCTAAGACGTCTGCGGCGATTGAGAGGGGTGGGATCTGGAGCCCCGAGCCCGGCCCAGCTAAAAGTCGCGCATGCCCCTCGCGCTGCTGCGTCGCCCCGAGCCCGATCATCTTGAGGTCCAGCACGAGGGGACCAGCCTCCGCATCGCCCTCCGTCGGCGGCCGACCGCGCGTCGCATCACGCTCCGCGTCTCGGCCGCGACCGGCGAGGCGGTGATCACCCTTCCGAGCCGCACCGCCATCAACACGGCCCAGCGCTTCGCGGCGAGCCACGCGGGCTGGATCGCCGCGCGGCTGGCCCGGGTGCCGGCCCGCGTCCTGTTCGAGATCGGAGCCAGCCTGCCGCTCCGCGGCGAGCCCCACCGGATCAGCCAGCGCGGCACAAGAAGCGGTCCTGTCCGCGTCGAGTGCGCGGAGGGAGAGCCGGTGCTGTCGGTCTCGTGCGACGCAGCCCATGTGGCGCGCCGGGTCCGGGATTTCCTAGCCCGGGAGGCCAAGCGCGACCTGACCGAGGCGATCGAGCGCTACGCCGCGCAGCTTGGGCAGCGGCCGGTTCGCGTCACGCTGCGCGACACCCGCAGCCGGTGGGGATCCTGTACGGCCCGCGGCGAGCTGAACTTCTCATGGCGCCTGATCCTCGCGCCGCCGATGGTGCTCGACTATCTGGTCGCTCACGAGATGGCGCATCTGCGCGAGATGAACCACTCGCCGCGCTTCTGGGCCCTCGTGCACGGGCTCTGCCCGAACACCGACACTGCCGAAGCGTGGCTCAAGCGCCACGGCACCGGCCTGCACCGCTACGGCTGAGCCGGCAGACCCGCATCAGCCCTTGGCGCGGAGCACCCGCTGGCGCGCCACGGCGTCCGCCGGCCAGTTCGGGCGCGGATCGACCTCGCCGGGATTGAGGGTGCGGGGTGCGACGCTGTCGCAGATCTCCCGCTGGCGGATGATCACCGGGTTTCCGAACTCGTCGCGGCGGCGGATCAGGCCGCCGTCCCGGCAGTAGCCGGCGATCGCCGCCTGCCCGTTGCGACGGCCATACGGGTTCGCCGCCACGGGGGGATGCTCGATCACCAGCGTGTCGGAGTGGTTCAGCGAGCGTTCGATGTAGGTGGTCTCTCCGACCGGCAGGGGCTGGGCTCCCGCCTGCGCGAGGGAGGCCATCAGGCAGGCGGCCGAGAGAGTGAGCGGGCGCATCACGGCGTCAGGATCCGGCGCTGGAGGAGTGTTCGAAGGCAATCTAGGCCGCGGACACTCCCGCGGGTAGCGCCGACGCGCAACACCGCGCCCGCATCGCTTGACAGCGCGGGGCTGCCCATGGTCGGAACACGCCCGATTGTACGGCTCCCGCCGGTCCTCGGCCGGAGCGTTCCGAAGGGATCGGTGGTGCCGCTTCACGCGAGGCTCGTTCGTTTCCGGCGTGCCGCCCGGCGCGTCGCGCTGCCGGTTCTCCTCGCCCTCGTCGCGGCGGCGCTCGCGCCCGCCGGGCCGGCCGCGGCTCAGGGCATGGTGCGCAAAACCTTCGACGACTGGCAACTGCGCTGCGAGACGCCGGCCGGCGCGAAGGCCGAGCAATGCGCCCTCGTCCAGTATCTCGCCGCCGAGGACCGGCCCAACCTGACCCTCGTGGTGATCGTCCTCAAGACCGCCGACAACCGCGGTTACCTGCTGCGTGTGGTGGCGCCGCTGGGCGTGCTCCTGCCCTCCGGTCTCGGCCTGAAGATCGACCAGACCGATATCGGCCGCGCGGGCTTCGTCCGCTGCCTCACCACCGGGTGCGTGGCCGAGGTCGTGATGGACGACGGGTTGATCCGCCAGTTCAAGAACGGCACGCAGGCGACTTTCATCGTGTTCCAGACGCCCGAGGAGGGCGTCGGCATCCCGCTGTCGATGAAGGGCTTCGCGGCCGGGTTTGATAGCCTGAAATGACGGTGCCGTTCGGGAGCCGTACGATGATCGGACATCGGGACAGGATGCTCACACGGTCCCCGGACGTCGCCCGACGCCGGACCGCCGCCCTTCGGCTGGGTGCGCTCGTCTTGGCCGCATCCCTCTCCGCCGCGCCCCCGAGCCGGGCCGAGGAGGGCAACATCTTCTCCAACCTGTTCAAGTACGGCGGCACGACGGTCCCCCCGTCGCAGCCCGAAGCCCTAGATCCGGCTTACTGCCCGACGGTCGAGGTCGCGGAAGGCGGCGCCGCCTCGCGCACCCTCGCGGGCGACGCGGTGCGCACCCAGTTCTCCCTCGGCCGTCTCGCCCGCGAATGCACCCGGCGTCAGGACGGCTCGATCACCGTCAAGGCGGGCGCCGAGATCAACGTCCTGCTGGGACCGGCGGGCGCGCCGGGCCGGTTCGATGTGCCGGTGACGTTCCAGATCCGGCACGACGGCAAGGTCGTCTCGAGCCGCACCGAGCGGGCCGGCGTGATCGTCGGGCCCGGCGAGGCGCAGGGCTTCGCCACGGTGGTCGCCGATGAGCTTCAGGTTCCGGCCGCGATGACGGCCGATTACGACATCGCGGTGGGTGTCGGCACCGGCAAGGGTGCCGGCGGGAAGACCGCCGCGAAGCCGCGCCGCCGGAAACCGGTGGTCGCCGCGGAGCCGGCCGGCGGAGGCGACGCTGCCCAGTGACGCCGCGGCGCGCCTCGGCCATCCGACCCCACTGATTGCGAAGACAGGCCGCGACGGGATCTGGCTCGGCCGGCAGATCCGGTTTCGCCTGGAGCCCACGGACGATCCCGCGTTCGATCGCCGCCTCGTGCTCCCGGACCATCGCGCAGGCTGGATCGTGCTGAGCTATGCCGGCGATCCCACGGCGGCGCCTCGACGCCCGATCCTCCGCGTCCTGCGGGGTCCTGACGAGTCCGTTCAGGACTTCGTTCTGCCAGGAGCCTCACAGGGGCTCGCCCACTGGCTCGGGCTCATCCCGCCGGATACGCGTGAGATCCGCCTGTCTGCCGGTGCCGACGTCACCGTGGAGCGGGTCGGCGCCCGGCGCGAGGCCGAGGTGCTCGCGCAGTGCCTCCTGCGCCGGCCCTGGCGCTGCGTCTCAGCGCTCTACGAGCGCGCCCGCGGTTCGGAACGGCGCTACCGCGACATCCTGCGCGGCGCCTGCGCGGTGACACCGATCGCCCGGTTCCCGTCCTGGGTCGCTGCCCGGACCCGGCCCGCCCGCATTGCGCCCACGGCCCTGCGGATCCGCTGCATCCTTCTCGCCCAATCCGGGGACGCGGCGGCGCTGTCGGCCACGTGCGGCGCGCTGCGCGCGCAGACGCACCGCCCCGAGTCGATCCGAGTCGCCTGGGCGGAAGCGCCGCCCGCATCGGCCGACGGGCCGATGTCCGGCCAAGTTTGGGACGAGGCTGCCGGCTTCGACGATCTTTCAGGCGGGGCGGACGCCCTGTGCCTGCTGCGCCCCGGCGATGTCCCGGTGCCGGAGGCCCTGGCGCTGCTTGCCCACGCCCTGTCAGAGGCGGACATCGCCTACGGCGACGCGATCGGCCCCGACGGCCGGCCGCAGCTGAAGCCGGACTGGAGCCCGGATCTCGCCCTGGCGACCGGTTATCCGGGGTTCCCTCTGCTCCTGTCGAAGACGTGGCTCGCCGCGGCCTTGGCGGGCCCGGTCGGCCGGATGGCCGTGCTCACGCCGCCCATCGTGGCCGCCGCGGTGACCAGCGCCGCGCGGGTGGCGCATGTCCCGCGGATTCTCGCCCGCTCTACCGGAGACGGTCTCAATCCATCCGCTCGGGCCGAGGCACTCGACGCGCTCCCGGGCGCACGGCCTCCGTTCCGCGCCGGGATCCATGACGGCGCTGTTCGCCTGGAATGGCCCCTGCCGGATCCGGTGCCGCTGGTCAGCGTCGTGATCCCCTCGCGCGACCGCCTCGACCTGATCACCCGCGTCTGCCACGGAGTGCTCCGCGAGACCGCCTACGCGTCGATCGAGCTGATCATCGTCGACAACGGCTCAACCGATCCCGCGGTGCTCGACCATTACGCGTCCCTGCGCGGCGATCCGCGCGTCCAGATCCTCATGGACCCGCAGCCTTTCAACTTCGCCAAGATGGTCAATGCCGGCGTCGACGCGGCGTCGGGGTCGATCGTCGTGCTGTTGAACAACGACGTGGCCGTGCTGGAGCCCGGCTGGCTCGAGGCCATGGTCCGGCAGGCCTGCCGGCCGGAGGTCGGCGCCGTCGGGGCGAAACTTCTCTACGGGGACGGCACCCTGCAGCATGCCGGCGTCGTCGTCGGCCTCGGTGGACGGGCCGGCCACATCCTGCGCCGCCGGCCCGGCGACACGCCGGGCCATCTCGGCCGCCTGCGCGTGGCGCACGAGGTCTCGGCGGTGACGGCTGCCTGCCTTGCCGTGGCGCGCGACAAGTACCTGGCGGTGGGCGGCTTCGACGCCGAGGCCTTCCCGGTCGACTTCAACGACGTGGATTTCTGCCTGCGCCTCGGCGCCGCCGGCTGGAAGACGGTCTGGACGCCGGCCGCGACGCTGGCCCATCTCGAATCCGTCAGCCGTGGTCCGTCCGTCGGGGCCAAGCGTGCCCGCTTCGAGCAGGAGGCGGCCCGCTTCTCCGAGCGCTGGCGCGCCGTGATCTGGCACGACCCGTTCTACCATCCCGCCCTGTCGGTCACGACCTTCGGCGAGGATCTGGAGTGACGCCGCCGTCGAACGGCGCGTCGGGCCGCCAAGCTGTGCCGTATCTCGGACCGCCGCGCCGCTCCTGGCGCGCGCTCGTGGGCGCGATGCGTCACGTCCTCGGGCATCCCAGGGCGGCGGCGGCGATTCTGCGCGCGCGGCTGACGGGGAAGCGCCTGCGTTCCCGGCAAGCGCTCGCGGCCCTGGTCGGAATCGACCACCGGCTCGCCCTGCCGCCCGGGATCCTCGATCGCTTCCCGCCGGCACAGGCCGGTCCGGGAGACACGATCCGCCTGATCGGCGACGGCCTCCTAGTCTCCGGTGCGCTCGAGCGGATCGCCGCCCTGTTCGCGAGCGAGCCCGAACTCCAGGCCCTGTATGGCGACGCCCTCGTGCAGGAACAGCCCGGCGGAGCGGTCCTGCCGCATCTGCCGCCGGTCTTCGATGCCGACCGGCTCGCGGCCTTCGATTATCTCGGACCCGTCCTGGCCTGCCGACGCAGCGCCCTCGACGCAGGCATCGATCCCGGAAGTCCCGCCGAAGCGGCCCTTCGTATCGCGGAGCGCTTCGGCCCGCGCGCAATCGGCCATCTGCCAGAGATCCTGTCCGTCCAGCCTGGCAACCCGATCACGACGAAGGACAGTGACGCCAGACACGCCCTCCATCACGCCGTCGTGCGCAACCACTTGGACCGGACCGGCCGTTCCCGCGTGCGCGTGTTCGTGGGGCCGGACAAGCTCGTGCAGGTCGATCATCCCCTGCCCGACGCGCGGCCCCTCGCCAGCCTCATCGTGCCGACCCGCGATCGCCTGGATCTCCTGCGCCCCTGTCTCGAGAGCCTGCGAAGCTGCACCGACTGGCCGTCCACCGAGATCATCGTCTGCGACAACGACAGTCGTGAGCCCGAGACCCTCGCCTATCTGCGGGCCCTGGAGGGGGAGGGGAGGGGGCACGTCGTGCCATGTCCCGGGCCGTTCAACTTCGCCGCCATGAACAACGCCGCCGCGGCCCGCGCCCGCGGCAGGCTTCTGGTCTTCGTCAACAACGACGTCGAGGCGTTCCGACCCGACTGGCTGTCCCGCATGGCCCGGGAGGCCCTCCGGCCGGATGTCGGGGCAGTCGGCGCCAAGCTTCTCGATGGCGAGGGCCGGATTCAGCACGGCGGCATCGTGCTCGGCACCGGCGGCCTCGTCACACACGGACACCGGCACTTCCCGGGCGACGCCCCGGGCTACCTCGCGGCCTTGCGCGTCACGCACGCGGTCTCGGCGGTGACCGCCGCCTGCCTGGCCGTCGAGGCGGAGAAGTTCCGTGCGGTCGGCGGCTTCGACGACGCGGTCTTCGCCGTCGACTTCAACGACGTCGATCTTTGTCTGCGCTTGAAGGCGGCCGGCTACCGCACGCTCCTGGTCCCGGGGGCCGTTCTGCACCATCGCGAGGCGGCGAGCCGCCGCTGGACCTCCGAGGCCCGCGCCCGCCACGAGCGCGAGATCGCGGCGCTGAGAAAGCGATGGGGGCCGCTGCTGGTGCAGGACCCCCATTACCACCCGGGTTTCGACCCAGCACTCTCGACCCATGCGCGGCTGCGCGCCGATTTCCCCGCGCCCGGGCCGGCGCCCCTGCGCCGGCCGCTGGCCTGAACGGGCCTACTGCACGAGGCGCGGGCCGCCGCCCTGGACCTTCTCGTTCTCCGACATGATGCCGAGGCGCTTGGCGACCTCGGTATAGGCCTCGATCAGGCCGCCGAGATCCTTGCGGAACCGGTCCTTGTCGAGCTTGTCGGAGGACTTGATGTCCCAGAGCCGGCAGGAATCCGGGGAGATCTCGTCGGCGACCACGATGCGCATCATGTCGCCTTCCCAGAGACGGCCGGTCTCCATCTTGAAATCGACGAGCCGGATGCCGACGCCGAGGAAGAGGCCCGACAGGAAGTCATTGACGCGGATCGCCAGCGCCATGATGTCGTCGATCTCCTGGGGCGTCGCCCAGCCGAAGGCCGTGATGTGCTCCTCGGAGACCATCGGGTCGTTCAGCGCGTCGTTCTTGTAGTAGAACTCGATGATCGAGCGCGGCAGCTGGGTGCCTTCCTCCAGGCCCAGCCGCGTCGCCAGCGACCCGGCCGCGACGTTGCGCACCACGACCTCGAGGGGGATGATCTCGACTTCGCGGATCAGCTGCTCGCGCATGTTCAACCGGCGGATGAAATGCGTCGGCACCCCGATGTCGTTGAGGTGCTGGAAGACGAACTCCGAGATCCGGTTGTTCAGCACGCCCTTGCCGTCGATGACCTCGTGCTTCTTCGCGTTGAAGGCCGTCGCGTCATCCTTGAAGTGCTGGATGAGCGTGCCGGGCTCCGGCCCCTCGTAGAGGACCTTCGCCTTGCCCTCGTAGATGCGACGGCGGCGATTCATAGGCGTGTACCGTGGTTTGAGGAAGTCCATGGGCCGAGGCTCCTGATGCGCGACGATTGGGAGGAATCCGCGGCGCGGCGACCGGACGCGAGGTCGGGCCGCCGGACGGCCTCTGCCCGAGGGCCCCGGCGACCGGCGGCCAAAGTAGCGGAAGCGGGCTTCCAGCACAACGCGTTAGCCCGCAGGGCGGGATTGCGGGGGCGGGTCGGGACGTGCCCGGAAGGACCTCAGCTACCCGTCACGCCTCTGTCTTGGTCGGGTAGCGGCAGAGGTCGGCGATGAGGCAGCGCGGGCATTCGGGCTTGCGCGCCTTGCAGGTGTAGCGGCCGTGCAGGATCAGCCAGTGATGGGCGTGGAGCCG
>NZ_MLCA01000007.1:0-242500 GCF_036441375.1 Methylobacterium oryzae | reverse complement strand
GGTGAAGGGGCTGCGCGCCGGCGGGGACGATTATCTGCCGAAGCCCTACGCGTTCTCCGAGCTGCTGGCGCGCACCGAGGCGCTGGCCCGGCGGCAGGTCGGATCCGGCGCCGCGGAGGAGACGCGCTACCGGATCGGCGACCTGGAGCTCGACCGGCTGTCGCACCGGGTGACCCGGGCCGGCCGCGAGATCCCGTTACAGCCGCGGGAGTTCCGCCTCCTCGAATACCTGATGCGGCACGCCGGTCAGGTCGTGACGCGCACCATGCTGCTCGAGCATGTGTGGGACTATCACTTCGATCCGCAGACCAACGTCATCGACGTCCATGTCTCGCGCCTGCGCAGCAAACTCGACAAGGGTTTCCCGTCGCCGATCATCCACACGGTCCGGGGCGCGGGCTACGTGCTGCGCTTCGACGAGGGCGCCACCGGGTGAGCGACGTTTGGACCGACGCGCCGGTCGCCCGCGAGACGACGGCGGCGCGTTTCCAGAAGCTGTTCCGCACCACCGCGTTCAAGCTGTCTCTAGCCTACTTGGCGATCTTCGCCCTCTGCGCCTTCCTGGCGCTCGGCTACGTCGCTTGGAATGCCCGCGCCGTGCTCGATGACCAGATCGTCTCGACGATCGACGCCGAGATCAACGGCCTGTCGGAACAGTACAATGCCGGCGGCCTGCGGCGGCTGATCTCCGTGGTGGAGCGGCGCTCGCGCGAGCCCGGCGCCTCCCTCTACCTCGTGACCACGGCGGGCGGCGATCATGTCGTCGGCAATGTCGGCTACGTGCCGGCCGCCGTGCTGGCCACGCCCGGCCAGAGCGAGACGCGCTACGGCCGCAGCGACTCGGATTCCGAGGCGCATCAGGCGATCGTGCGGGTCTTCACTCTCCCGGGCGGGTTCCGGCTCCTCGTCGGGCGCGACACCGAGGAGCGCGACCGCCTGCGCGCGGTGATCGGACGGGCCTTCGTCACCTCGCTCGCCGCCGTCGTGCTCCTCGGGGTGATCGGCGGCTGGCTGGCGGCGAGTCGAGTGCTGCGCCGGGTCGACGCGATGACGCAGACCACGCGGGCGATCATGGCGGGTGATCTCGACGGCCGGCTCCACGTGGCCGGGAACGGCGACGAGCTCGACCGCCTCGCGTCGAGCCTCAACCAGATGCTGGAGCGGATCGGCGAGCTGATGCGCGGCATGCGGGAGGTCTCCGACAACATCGCGCACGATTTGAAGACGCCGCTGACCCGCCTGCGGAACCGCGCCGACGAGGCCCTGCGCCGGGCCTCGACGCAGGAGGAGCTGCGCGCGGTGCTGGAAGCCGTGATCGACGAGGGCGACGGGCTGATCCGGGTGTTCAACGCGCTCCTGATGATCGCGCGGCTCGAGGCCGGAAGTGCCCGGGAGATCCTCGCGCCGCTGGATCTCGGCCAGACGGTGCGGGGTGTCGGCGAATTGTACGAGGCGCTCGCCGAGGATCAGGGTCTGATCCTCACGGTGCGCGCGCAGGACGACCTGATCATCGCCGGCAACCGAGAGTTGATCGGGCAGGCCCTGGCCAACCTGATCGACAACGCCCTGAAATACGGGGCCGGATCGGCCGGGACGGAGGCCAGCGTGACCCTGGACGCGCGGCGCGAGGGGGAGGCGATCCGCCTCGCCGTCTCCGATCACGGCCCGGGAATTCCCGAGTCGGAGCGGGCCCGCGTGCTCGGCCGCTTCGTGCGCCTCGAGGATGCTCGCTCGCGACCGGGTTTCGGGCTGGGCCTCAGCCTCGTCAACGCCGTGGTGCGCCTGCATCACGGCAGCCTGCGGCTCTCCGACAACGATCCCGGGTTGCGAGTGGAGATTGAGTTTCCGGCCACGGCGCAGGCGCGTCCCGTGACCGGTGACATCCCGCCCGCTCCGCCATCGAGCGACCCTGTGCCTGCGTCCCCGTCCCGCGCTACTTAGGTCGCGACCTGTCCCACCGTGACCGCGCCGTCTCCGCATCCGAACGGCGGCGGGCCCGCGATCCAGGAGGCCCCATGACCCTCAAGACCAAGACCGCCCTCGTGACCGGCTCGACCAGCGGCATCGGGCTCGCCGTCGCGCGCGCCCTCGCGGCGGAGGGGGCCAACATCGTGCTCAACGGGTTCGGGGACGCGCAGGCCATCGAGGAGACCCGGGCGGAGATCGAGAGCGCCTACGGGGTCAAAGCCCGCTACTCGGCCGCCGACATGAGCAGGCCGGAGGCGATCACCGCCATGGTGCGCGAGGCGGAAGAGGCCTTCGGGGCCGTCGACGTGCTGGTCAACAATGCCGGTATCCAGTTCGTCTCGCCGATCGAGGAGTTTCCCGCGGAGAAGTGGGAGCAGATCATCGCCATCAACCTGTCCTCGGCCTTCCACGCGATGCACGCGGCGATTCCCGGGATGAAGGCGCGTGGCTGGGGCCGGATCATCAACACGGCCTCGGCCCATTCCGTGGTGGCCTCGCCGTTCAAGTCGGCCTACGTGGCGGCCAAGCACGGGATCGCGGGTCTGAGCAAGACGGCGGCGCTGGAACTCGCACCCCACAAGATCACGGTGAACTGCATCTCGCCCGGCTATGTCTGGACGCCGCTCGTCGAAGCGCAGATTCCCGACACGATGAAGGCTCGCGGCCTGACCAAGGAACAGGTCATCGAGGACGTGATGCTGAAGGCGCAGCCGACCAAGGAATTCGTCACCGTCGATCAGGTCGCCGCCCTGGCAGTATTCCTGTGCTCCGACGCGGCGAGCCAGATCACCGGCGCCAATATCAGCATGGATGGCGGTTGGACTGCTCAGTAGCGGAGCAGGCCCGGCACCGGCTCGGTGCGGACGGCCCCGCCCGGATCGGGCGGGGCCGGTTCGATCAGCGGCGGCCGTGGATCAGCAGCGCGAGGCCGTAGCCCACCGCACCCGCGATCAGCAGGGCGACCAGCGGATTCTCCTCCACCCGGGCGCCGACGGCGGCGCTGCCGTCGCGCAGATAGGAGCCGCCCCGCTCATAGGCGTCGCCCGCGACGTCGCCGGCGCGGTCGTAAGCCTCGCTCGCGTAGTCACCGGCGCGGTCGGCGATGTCGCGCGCCTTGTCCTTCACCTGGCCGTAGACGTTCTGAGCCTGGCCCTGGGCCTCGCGGAACCGTCCCTCGACCGAGTCGCGGTTCGAGCCCACGAAATCGCCGGCCGCGCCCTGAACCTTGCCGACGGGCTCCTTGGCGCCGCCGACGATCCGATCCGTATCCACCATGGCACTCTCCTGGACTGAGCGCGGCGCCGCGACAGGGGCGCCGCTCGTTACGCCGTCGTCCACCGAACGCGCGAGATGGCGTTTGTGCCCCCGGAAGCCACGAAATTGTGCGCCTCGACCCGCGATCGAGGCGGCGAAACCGGTCAGAGGCCGATCAGCTCGGCGATGGCCGCGGCCCCGGCGGCCGGGGAGGTCTCGCCCCGGGCGACGCCCGCCTCCGCCTCGGCGGTGCGGCGGCGGACCTCCGGAGAACCGACGAGGCGCTGGTGCAGGCGCTCGTCCACGAGCGCCCACATCCATTTGACGTCCTGGGCCCGGCGCTTCGCCTGGATCTCGCCGGTGGCCGTGAGCTTCTCCCGGTGATCGACGATCTTCGCCCAGAGGGCGTCGAGTCGCAGGTTGTGGAAGCCCGAGATCGTGACAACCGGCGGCGTCCAGGTGGCGGAGGCCGGGGTCAGGATGTGCAGCGCCGCCCGGTACTCGGAAGCCGCCGCGTTGGCCCGCTGCTCGGCCTCGCCGGCATCGGCCTTGTTGACCGCGATCATGTCGGCGAGTTCGAGGATGCCCTTCTTGATGCCCTGCAGCTCGTCGCCCGCGCCCGGCAGCATCAGCACGAGGAAGAAGTCGGTGAGGTCGGCCACGGCCGTCTCCGACTGGCCGACGCCCACCGTCTCCACGAGGATCACGTCGAAGCCCGCGGCCTCGCAGAGCAGCATGGTCTCCCGGGTCTTGGCCGCGACGCCGCCGAGCGTGCCGGAGGAGGGCGAGGGGCGGATGAAGGCGTTGGGATCGTGCGACAGACGCGCCATCCGGGTCTTGTCCCCCAGGATCGAGCCGCCGGTCCGGGACGAGGACGGGTCGACCGCGAGCACCGCCACCTTGCGGCCGGCCGCCGTCAGGTTCGAGCCGAGGGCGTCGATGGTGGTCGACTTGCCGACGCCGGGCACACCCGTGATGCCGACGCGGATCGCCCGGCCGGTCTCGGGCAGCACCGAGTCGATCAGGTCCGCGGCCAGAGCCCGGTGATCGGCGCGCTTGGACTCGGCCAGGGTGATGGCGCGGGCCAGGGCGGCGCGGTCGCCGCGCAGGAGGCGTTCGCGGAGACTCGCGATGTCGATGGACGGCGTCATGGCCCCTTCATGGCGGCGGCGACGGCTGCCGTCGAGGGGGAGAACATCGGGGTCGGGGGATGGGTGGCCTGTGTCCCGACCACCACAAGCCCGGCCGTGCCCGATATTCACGCCGCGATGCGGCGATCGTGCCCCGCGATGGTCACGATCCTGGGCAACGGAAGGTGCCCCGCCCGAGCGTTACCGGATCATGTCGAGCCAGATCGTCTCACGCCGCGTCCTTCTTCGCTTCGGAGCCCTCGCGGGCGCCGCGGGGCTCGCCCCGTCGCTCGGCGCCTGCGTCACCGACGACCTCGGGACCGGCGCGGCCCTGCCCGAGAAGCAGTCCGCCCTCGACGTCATGCCGGTGCTGCTGGTCGCCACGACCCGCAAGCCCGTGGGCAATCCGCCCCGCCCCCCGTATTTCAGCAGCGACCGCGGCCGCGGCCTGAGCTTCGCCGAGGTGCGCCTGTCGCCGCCCGACCGCTCGCTGCTCGGCAAGGTCTCGTCCGTCATCACCGGCGACTGGACCATCGGCGCGGTTCCGAAATCCGAGTCCGGACCGGGCGCCGCCGAGGCCTTCGCCCAGGCCGCCCTCGGGCGCGACGTGCTGATCTACGTGCACGGCTACCGCGAATCGTTCGAGTCGGCCGCGGTCAGCGCCGCCCGGCTCTCGGACGGGATCCGGTTCCGCGGGGTCTCCGGCCTGTTCACGTGGCCGTCGGCGGCCGCGACCCTCGACTACAATTACGATCGCGAGAGCGCCCTCTGGTCGCGCGACGCCTTCGAGGACCTGCTGAAGGCGCTCGCCGCCTCGCCGAGCGGCGGCCGCATCAACATCGTCGCGCACTCGATGGGCACGCTCCTGACCCTCGAGACCCTGCGCATGCTCCGTGCCGAAGCCGGCGAGGCCGCGATGTCGCGGATCGGCGCCGTGGTGCTGGCCGCTCCCGACATCGACTTCGACCTGTTCTCCAACGGCGTCGCCCGACTCGGGCCCGACGTCTCGAAGATCACGGTGATCTCCTCCACCAACGACCGGGCGCTCGAACTCTCCGCCGCGCTGGCGGGAGGCGTGCGCGCGGGCGCGGCCGATCGTGCCAAGCTCGAGGCGCTCGGCGTGCGCGTCGCCGACGCCTCCGATTACGGCGGCGGCCTGATCAACCACGACCTGTTCCTCTCGAACCCGGACGTGCAGGGGGTGGTCAAGCGCGCCATCGCCCGCGGCGCCGGCGTCTGACGCGCGGCGCTCACCCCGTCCGGGTCGCCATGCTCTGCGGCGGCAGGGGTTCCTCCGGCAGGACCGGCGCGTCGCCGGAGGCGTCCAGAGAGGCGATCCGGTCGGCCCAGACCCGGAAGCCCACGAGGGGATTGGGTCCGAACGTGTGGGTCAGCGGCACGTCCGCGGCGTCCCGGCCGTACGCGACCATGACCCGACCGATCCGCGGGCTGTTGTTGCGCGGGTCGAACACGTGCCAGGCGCCACCGAGATAGACCTCCATCCAGGCCGCGAAGTCGCCCGCCGGGTGCGGCTCGGGCTCGCCGATGAAGCTGATGTAGCCGGTGCAGTACCGGGTCGGGACGTTGAGGGCGCGGCAGAACGCCACCGCCAAGTGGGTGAAGTCCCGGCAAACGCCGCGCCCGCCCGCGTACGCGTCCATGGCCGTGCGGTCGCGATGGGCGAACTCGTAGCCGAACGCGATGTGGGCGTGCACGAAGTCGCAGACCGCCTGCACCCGGGCCCAGCCGGGCTCGGTATGACCGAAGAGACGCCACGCCTCGTCGGCCAGCAGGTCGGATTCGCAGTAGCGGCTGGGAAGCAGGAACACGATCGTCTCGGCCGGCAGCTCCTCGATCGCGTGCTGCGCGGCATCCGGGTGCACCGGATCGGGCATCCCGCTGTCGCGGATCGCGGCGTCGGTCCCGATGGTGAAGTTGCCGGCGGGCGCGGTCAGGCGGCCGCAGAGATTGCCGAAGCCGTCGCGGTAGATCTCGACCGGGACGGGCGGATCTGTCCGGGGTGTGTCGGGCGCCTCTAGGTCGGCCGCCCGGGAGGGATGCACGTTGAGCATCACCACCATGGGCACAGGGTAGGGAAAGGCGTAGCGCATCTCGCAGCCGAGCCTGATCCGCATGCGCGGGTGATCCTTCGTATTCGAGATTGTGCCCGCCGCGATGCGCGCAGGATCCGTGCCGCGCCGAATCGTGCGGGTCGGGTCGCGACGGGCTTGGCGGCCGTCCGCTTCACCCCTACAGCATCCGCGCGCGACGCTCGCGGCCGCCGGACGAGACCGACGTGGTTCTCCCCGGGGCAGCGCGTCGCACCCGTGCGCCAGCCCGCTGAGCGGGGGGCCTGAGGACGGTTACGAGAGGGATGCCGGCCATGTTCACGCTCGAGATCGACGGCACCGCCGTTGCGGTGATCAACAGCGACGAGGCGTCCGCCAAGGACCTCTTCACTTGTGACGGCTTCAAGGAAGACATCCGGACGATGACGACCGGTGGGAAGCCGCTCTGGAACGGCACGTCGGCCCTCAAGGTCCGGGCGGCCACCGAGGACGAGATCGAGATCTTCGAGGACGCGCTGGCGGAGGACGACGGCGAGGGTGATTTCGTCGACGATCCCCGGCACACCGGCGGCGATACGGACGAAGAGGACGAAGCCGACATCGTCTTCCTCGTGGATATCGACGAGGACGAAGACGAGGATGAGGCCGACGCCTGAGCGCGGCTGAACCCGAGCGCCTCCCGGGTTGTTTCCGATCGGGTTTGGATTGGATTCGGGAGGACGGCATGGCTGACAGCAGACGGATCGTCGACGCGCTCGTGCGGTCGAGGCGCGGCGGGCTCGCCGCCGGTGCCGCCCTCGGCGGACTGGCGCTGATCGGCGGCCTCGCCTACCGGGCGCTGCGCGGGGCGCCCCCGCCCGAGGCCGGGGGCCCGGACTTCACGAAGGTCGACGAGGACGAGGCCCGGCTGATGCTGCGGGCCATGGTGGCGGCCACGACGGCCGACGGGATGGTCGACGCCGCGGAGCGCAGGCGCCTCGACGCCGCCGTGGCGGAGGCGGGCCTCGATCCCGACGGTCGAGCCTGGCTCGAGCGCGAGCTCGCGGACCCGGCCGACGTCGACGCGATCGCCGACCGGGTCGCGGATCCCGACGCGGCGGCGCGGATCTTCGCGGCGGCGCGACTCGCCATCGAGCCCGACACGCTCCAGGAGCGTCAGTTCCTGAAGATGCTGGCCGAAGCCCTCGACCTGCCCGCGGAGGCGGTCGAGCGTGTCGAGCGCGACATCGGAGCCTGACTGAAAACCTGTCCGATGGGTGGATCTCCCATGGCGGCCGAGCTTCGTGCTAGGCTTATCCGCGACGACGGGTCCGGGCGATCCGTTCGCGGGAGGACGGGACATTTCATGGCAGGACTGTCAGTGCCCCCGCTCGGGCGCGCCCGGCGGCGGGCTTGCGCGCTGGTCACAGCCATGCTGATCGCCGGCGGCTCCGCGCGCGCGGCCGAGCCGGCCGCCGGCCCTCTGACGATCGCCGAGCAGGGCAGCTTCTTCGTCGGCGGCCGCGACGTCCAGTCCGACACGCTGTCGACGCTGCCGGCCTACGCGCCGTCGGGCACGATCAGCGTCGACCAGATCTACGTCCGCTATCAGATCCCGGTGAATTCCAGGCGGCCGCCGCTGGCCCTGATCCACGGCTGCTGCCTCACCGGCAAGACCTGGGAGACGACGCCCGACGGGCGCATGGGCTGGGACGAGTATTTCGTCCGGCGCGGCTTCCCGACCTACGTGATCGATCAGGCCTGGCGCGGCCGCTCGGCGGCGAGTCCGGCCCAGATCAACGCCGTGAAGATGGGGCGGACAGACCCGAACGCGCTGCCGCCCGTCTTCTCGGCCGGGCGCGAGCCGGCCTGGGCGATCTTCCGCTTCGGGCCGGAATACCCGAAGGTGTTCCCGGGCATGCAGTTCCCCCTGGAGGCCCAGGGCGAGTTCTGGAAACAGATGGTCCCGGACTGGTCGGCCGCCCTGCCGGTGCCGAACCCGACCGTGCCGGCCTTGTCCGAGCTCGCCAAGCGGCTCAAGGGCGCGGTGCTGATCTCGCACTCGCAATCGGGGATCTACCCGTTCCAGACCGCCGCCCTCGATCGGTCCGGCCTGCGGGCCATCGTGGCCATCGAGCCGGCCGCCTGTCCGGATCCGGCGAAGGACGACCTCGCGCCCTACAAGGACCTGCCGATCCTCGTCCTGTTCGGCGACTACGTCGACGCCTCGCCCCGCTGGGCGCCGCGGCTCAAGCAGTGCCGCAGCTTCGTGGCGGCCGCGAACGCCGCGGGCGGCAAGGCGGAGCTGATCCTGCTGCCGGAGATCGGCATCCACGGCAATTCGCACATGCTGATGCAGGACAAGAACAGCCTCGACATCGCCGACTGGCTGGTCGGCTGGATCGACAAGCGGGCGCCCGGCAAGTCCTGAAGCGGGCGCGCCGATCGCACCGGTGTCCGTCCGAGCGCTTCGGTCGCCGCGACCGCCGCCGTCATCGCGAGCGCAGCGCAGTGACCCAGGGCGGCCCGGCATCGGCGGTCGTCACGCTGAATGGATCGCTTCGCTACGCTCGCGAGGACGGCGATATCATCACCCGTGACGGGTCTGCACGCCCCGATGCCGAGGTCGGTGAGGCCGTGCCCTCAGCCCGGCTTCCGCTCGCCGAGGAACCTGCCCATCCGCTCCAGCGCCCGCCGGATGTTCTCGGCCGAGTTGGCGTAGGACAGGCGGAGGTAGCCCTCGCCGTGGACGCCGAAATCCGGGCCGCCGATCACGGCCACGCCCGCCTCCTCCAGGAGGGTCGAGGCCAGGGCCTTCGCCTTCCAGCCGGTTCGGGCGATGTTCGGGAAGGCGTAGAACGCGCCCTTGGGGGCGATGCACGAGACGTCCGGCAGGGCGTTCAGCCCGTCGACCACGATCGCCCGGCGCCGGTCGAACTCGGCGACCATCTCGGCCACGCAATCCTGCGGGCCGTCGAGCGCCGCGATGCCGGCCCACTGGGTCGCCGCGTTGACGCAGGAATGCGCGTTGACCGCGAGCTTGCGCGCCGCGTCGTAGAGCGGCTTCGGCCAGACCGACCAGCCGAGCCGCCAGCCGGTCATCGCGTAGGTCTTGGACGCGCCGTCGAGATAGACCAGCCGGTCGCGGATTTCCTCGTACTTCAGCAGCGAGTGGTGGCGCTCGCCGTCATACGTCATGGTGCCGTAGATCTCGTCCGACAGCACCGCCACGTCGGGGTGCCCGGCGAGGCCCGTCACCAGGGCGTCGATCTCGGCCTTCGGCGTCACACCGCCGGTGGGGTTGGCGGGCGAGTTGACGATCAGCAGCCGCGTCCGCGGCGTGATCAGCGCCAGCGTCTCGGCCGCCGAGAAGGCGAAGCCGTTCTCCTCGCGGATCGGCACCGGCACCGGCGTCGCGCCGGTGAACTCGATCATCGAGCGGTAGATCGGGAAGCCGGGGTCCGGATAGAGGATCTCGGTCCCGGGCGCGCCGAACATCAGGATCGCCATGAACATGGTGACCTTGCCGCCCGGCACGATCATCACCGAATCCGGCGAGACCTCGACGCCGTGGCGCCGGTGGATGTCGCGGGCCACCGCCTCGCGGAGCTGCGGTATGCCGACCGCCGGCGTGTAGCCGTGGTGTCCGTCGCGCAGCGCCTTGATCCCCGCCTCGACCACGTGGGCGGGCGTGGGCATGTCCGGCTGGCCGATGCCGAGGTTGATCACGTCCCGCCCTTGGGCGGCGAGGGCCTGGGCCCGCGCCAGAACCGCGAAGGCGTTCTCCTCGCCGATGCGCGAGAAGGCTGGGACCACGTGCAGCATCGCGCCCTCCGGGCGGTGGGACCTCAGTGCTTGGACCGCTCGGCGAGCTTCATCGCGCCGAACGACATCGCCACGGCGATCGCGCCCAGGATAACGAAGGTCTTCACGGAGGCGTAGAACAGGTCCGGATTGATGCCCTCGTCGGTGTAGAGCACGAGCCCGATGGCCGCGAGCGGCAGCGAGATGAGGGCGAAGAGCGGGACGAGCGGGTTCATGTTCGGCACTCGGGATCCGGCGCGCGGCTGACCGCGGCCCTGGGAAAGCGACCCTGCATATCACCGTGCCGCGAAGGTTGGGACCCCGGAATCTGCAGTTTTTCGCCGGCTCGCCCGAACGCTCATGGATGCGCAATCATTTCGCGCAACAGTGGTGCCTCTGGAGGGCGGACACGTATGCGTTGGGCATCGGTCGATTCGAAAGGCAAGGGGGCGGGGAGTTCGGGCCCCAGATCCTCCAGCGTGGAGACGCTGGCGCTCCATATCGGGCGGCTGCTGCGACATCCCGCCTACCGGCGCGAGGCGGTCGTGAGCCCGCTCCTGCGGCGCCACCTGCCGTTCGAGGCCGGTTACGCCTGGAACGGCGAGGCCGGCCTGCGGGCCCGGCTGGCGGGCGCCGCCCTCGACGAGGCGAGCATCGATCACCTGATCCGGAACGCGCAGGCCGAGTTCCTGCGCCTGCGCCGGCCCGCCGATACCTGAACCGGCTCACGCCGGAACCCGGACGGTGGCCCGCAGGCCGCCGAGCGGGCTGTCGTGCAGGGTGATGTCGCCGCCGTGGGCGCGGGCGATGTCCCGGGCGATCGACAGGCCCAGCCCCGAGCCGCCGGCATCCTGGCGGGCGTCGTCGAGCCGCACGAACGGCTTGAACACGTCCTCGCGGCTCTCCGCCGGGATGCCGGGCCCGTCATCGTCGATCGAGACGAGGAAGGTCCGGGCCTCCAGCCGGCCGGAGATCGCCACCGTCTCGCCGTAGCGGACGGCATTGGCCGCGAGATTGAACAGGCAGCGCCGGAAGGCGCCCGGACGGACCGTGACCTCGGGCGCGCCGGCGAGATCGACGGCGGAGACGTGGGCGCCGAGGCGCTCGACGTCGGTCCGCAGGTCCTCCAGCAGGGAACGCATGTCGGTCGGCGTCGCGGGCTCGGCCGAATCGCCCCGCGCGAAGGCGAGGTAACCCTCCAGCATCCGGCTCATCTCGTCGACGTCGCGGCTGAGATCCTCGATCTCCTCCGTCTGCTCGATCAGCGCCAGGGACAGGCGGAAACGGGTGAGGATGGTGCGCAGGTCGTGGCTGACGCCGTTCAGCATCGTGGTGCGCTGCTCCATCGCCCGCTCGATGCGCCGCTTCATCTCGATGAAGGCGTGGCCGGCCTGGCGCACCTCGCGGGCGCCGCGCGGCCGGAACTCGATCTCCCGGCCCTTGCCGAAGCCCTCCGCCACCGCGGCGAGCCGCAGGATCGGCTTGATCTGGTTGCGCAGGAACAGGATCGCGACGCCGAGCAGCACCAGCGACGAGCCGATCATCCACACGAGGAAGATATGCGAGTTCGACGCGTAGGCTTGGCTGCGCCGGGCGGTGATGCGCATGACCCCGTCGGGGATCGCCACGCGGATCTCGATCAGGTTCGAGCGCCCGACCGTGTCGATCCAGAAGGGTCTGCGGATCTGGCGCTTGATCTCGTCGGACAGGGCCTCGTCGAGGATCGAGAAGAACGGCCGCGGGCCCGGGGGCGGCAGCTTGGCGCCCTTGAGGATGTCGAGATCGAGGTTCAGCCGCTCCCCGGCGATGCGCGAGAGGGTCTCGGCATCCTTGTCCTGCGGGTAGCTCTCGTAGATGTCGATCAGCGCGGCGACGTCCGCCGTCACCGCCGCCGACAGGCGCTTGGTCACGAGCTGCCAGTGGCGCTCCATGAAGGTGTAGGCGATCACCGACTGGAGCAGGACGACCGGCGCGATGATGATGATCAGCGAGCGGGCGTAGAGGCCCTTCGGCAAGACGTCGCCGATCGCCCGGCTGACGCGCTTCCACAGGCGGCGCGGGGGCGAGCGCGGCGGCTCCTTGCGGAGCGCCCGAGCGAGGGCGGGGTCCGGGGCGTTCATGGGGCTGGGCGCGGGGGCCGGGCCCATCGGGCGAAAGGGGCCTCGGTTTCAGCGAAACGTCCACCCCACGCCCTCATCCTGAGGTGACCGCTCCAGCGGGTCTCGAAGGAGGGCTCCAGGGATCGCGCGGCCGGCTGGAGGGCTCCTTCGAGGCCTCCGCTGCGCTCCGGCACCTCAGGATGAGGCTGTGGTTTGGACATGCCGGACACTAATCGGGGCGCCGTCTCCGCGAAAGATCGTGGATGCAGAGTATGGCCGACCGACGATGTCGGCCATCGTTTCCTGACGCGACCTTCAGCATGAGGGCTTCTTGCACTGCGCCGCCCGGGCCATACCTGAGGGATGCGGGGGGCGCCCGCCGGCCGAAGGTCTTCGAGGCCATGCTCAGCACCGATACCGACATCCTCTCCGCCGCCCAGTCCTGGCGGCGCGACGGCCGCGCCGTGGCGCTCGCCACGGTGATCGAGACCTGGGGCTCGGCCCCGCGACCGGTAGGCAGCCACCTCGTGGTCGACAGCGAGGGCAAATTCCTGGGCTCGGTCTCGGGGGGCTGCGTCGAGGGGGCGGTGATCACCGAGGCGATCGAGGTGATCGAGTCCGGCGCGCCGCGCGTCCTCGAGTTCGGCGTCGCGGACGAGACCGCGTGGCGGGCCGGACTGTCCTGCGGCGGCCGGATCCGGGTCTTCGTCGAGCGGGTCGACTGATGCGCAGCGATCTCCTGGCGGCGCTGAACGACGAGCGGGCCGCGCGCCGCGCCGCGATCCTCGTCACCGACATCGCCGACGGCGCGCAGCGCCTGGTCCGCGCGGCGGAGATCGCCGCCGATCCCCTCGCCGAAACGCTGGCAAAGCACCTCGCCTCCGGCAAGAGCGGCCTCGTGGAGGCGGAGGGGCGAACCCTGTTCCTCACTGTGCAGGTGCCGCCGGTGCGGCTCGTGGTGGTCGGCGCCGTCCACATCTCGCAGGCCATGGCGCCGATGGCGTCGGGACTCGACCTCGCGCTGACGGTGATCGATCCGCGCACGGCCTTCGCGACCCCCGAGCGTTTCCCGGGCGCCGCGCTGGTCGCCGAATGGCCGGACACCGCGTTCGGGACCACCGTGCCGGTCCTCGACCGCTACTGCGCCCTCGCGGCCCTGACCCACGATCCCAAGATCGACGATCCCGCGCTGAAGGCGGCCCTGGCGGCCGAGTGCTTCTACGTGGGCGCCCTCGGGTCGCGGAAGACCCACGCGGCCCGGGTCGCGCGGCTCACCGAGGCCGGCTTCACGCCCGCGCAGATCGGCCGGATCCACGCGCCGATCGGCCTCCCCATCGGCGCCGTGAGCCCCGCCGAGATCGCCCTGGCGGTGCTCGCCGAGATCGTGGCCTCCCTGCGCCGCGTGCCCCGTCCGGAGGTCGCGTGAGGTTCGGCACGGTCCCGGTCGCGGAATCGGCGGGGCTGATCAGCGCCCACACGGTGCGGCGGGCCGACATCACGCTGCGCAAGGGCGCCGTCATCGCGGAAGAGGCCGCCGCCGGCCTGGCGCAGGCCGGCCTGTCGGAGATCGTGGCGGCCACGCTCGAGTCCGGCGATGTCGGCGAGGATGCCGCCGCCGCGCGGCTCGCCGCGGGTCTGTGCGGGCCGAACCTGCGCGTCGAGGCGCCCTTCACCGGCCGCAGCAACCTGTTCGCCGAGACGGCCGGGGTGCTCACCCTGGATCCGGCCCGGATCGACGCGGTCAACGCCGTGGACGAGGCTGTCACGGTGGCGACGCTGCCGCGGTTCCGGCCAGTGGTCGAGGGCGAGATGGTCGCCACGGTGAAGATCATCCCCTACGCGGTGCCTGGAGCCGTGCTGGCCCGCGCCTGCGCGGCCGCCGAGGGCAGCGCCCTCGCGGTGGCGCCGTATCGCCGCCGCCGCGTGGGGGTGGTCTCGACGCGCCTGCCGAGCCTCAAGGAGGCCACGATCGACAAGACCCTGCGGGTTCTCGCCGAGCGTCTCGCCCCCGCGGGGGCCGGGATCGTGGCCGAGACCCGGGTGCCCCATGCCGACGGGGCCGTGGCCGCATCCCTCGCCGAGATGATCGACGGCGTCGGGGCGGACCTCGTCGTCGTGTTCGGCGCCTCGGCGATCGCCGATCGGCGCGACGTCATCCCGGCCGGCATCGAGGCGGCGGGCGGCGCCGTCGCGCATCTCGGGATGCCGGTCGATCCCGGCAACCTGCTCCTCGTCGGCGCCCGCGGGAACGTCCCGGTGATCGGCGCGCCGGGCTGCGCGCGCTCGCCCAAGGAGAACGGCTTCGACTGGATCCTGCACCGACTCCTCGCGGACCTGCCGGTGACCCGATCCGATATCGTCGCCCTCGGCGTCGGCGGCCTGCTGATGGAGATCGTCTCGCGCCCGCAGCCCCGCGCCGGCGGCGCGACCGCGGCCGACGAATCCGAGCCGGACCCGGCGGATGGCTGAGGTCGGCACGATCCTGCTCGCCGCCGGCCTCGGGAGCCGGTTCGGCGCCGCGCCCAAGCTGCTCGCGCCCCTCGACGGCAAGCCCCTGGTGCTGATGATGAGCATCCCCGGCCTCGCGCTGTTCTACGGCGGCCTCGTGCGCACCAAGAACATGCTGTCGGTGCTGACCCAGGTGTTCGCGATCGTGTCGATCGTCGGCCTGCTCTGGGTGTTCTACGGCTACAGCCTCGCCTTCACCAGCGGCGGCGGCCTCAACCCGTCCTCGGCGCGCACGCCGAGACCGTCCGGGCGGCGCTGGCGGGGCTCGACCTGATCCGCGTCGACAATCCGGATTTCCGCGCCGGGCTCGCGACCTCGCTGCGCGCCGGCCTCGCGGCACTGCCCGCGACCTGCGCGGCCGCGATCGTCGTGCTCGGTGACATGCCCCGCGTCACCGCCGCGCATATCGACCGCCTCGCGGAGGCCTTCGCGGGCACCGCTGAGCCGCCCGCGGCCGTGGTCCCGGTCCAGGCGGGCCGGCGCGGGAATCCGGTGCTGCTCAATCTGCGCCGCCTCGGCCCGAGCATCGCCCGTCTCGCCGGCGATCACGGCGCCGGGCCGCTGCTGAGGGGCCGGCCGGACATTCTGGAGATCCCGGGCGATCCGGCCACTGCCCTCGACATCGACACCCCGGACGCGCTGGCCGCGCTGGGCGGCGATCCGGCCCCGACCGTCGGACGTTCCGATCGGAGCGGGTGACCGCGCGGGCGGTCCGATCGTCCCGCCGGGAGACTATCCCCGCGCCTCGCCGCGCCCGCGCGCGGTCTTGGCCTCGGCCCGGCATCGATCCGAGCAGTAGCGGACCTCGTCCCAGACCCGCTCCCACTTCTTGCGCCACGCGAACGGGCGGCCGCACTGGGCGCAGATCTTCTCCGGCAGATCGCCCTTGCGGCGCATCGGCGGCATCGTCCCTCCTCTCGGCCTATCCAGGCGGGCGACCGTCGGGATCGGTCTCCGGTGCCCGGCGAAGGCGGGCGTCCAGGAGGTGCGCCAGGCCGAGCATGACCGCGATCCCCCCGACATTGACCGCGACCTGCAGCGGCCAAGTGGAGTCGAAGGTCCGGTAGAGGATGCGGCCGATCAGCGCCGCGAGGCACCCGGCGGCGAAGATTTCCAGCGAGTGCCGCCCGCAGGCGTCGACGAGGCGCAGCCGCCGCCACCGGCTCGCGCGGGCCACGGCGGGCGCGCTGAACAGCAGGTAGGCCAGCGCCAGCATGTTGATCAGGCGCAGGGGCGCGACATGGCTCTTGTCGGGCGGCCCGATCGCCAGCGGCCGGAGGTCCGCCAGTCCCCAATCCGCCCAGGACCCGCCCTGCAAGCAGGCGAAGACCAGGTAGGCGGCGGCCGCGGCCACGGCCCATCCCCGGCGCGGCAGCAGGCCGTCATGGGCGCGGACGGTGACCGCGAGCGCCGCCCCGATCACGAACAGGAACTGCCACGCAAAGGGATTGAAGTACCACCCGTCATCCACCGCCGCGGCGTTCGGGAGGTTCAACTGATGATCGACGTTGGCGGCGAGCCAGACGGCGCCCGAGAGGCCTAGCACGCCCCAGATCCCGCGCCGCATCCCGGCATTGACCAGGGGGAACAGCGCCAGCAGCAGGATGTAGAGCGGCAGGATGTCGAGGTAGTTCGGCAGCGCGTTCAGCGCGAGGCCGCGCAGCAGGCCCGGCAGGAGACCCATCTGCAGCAGGGGCGCGACGCCGAATCGCGGCGTCAGGCCGGTGAGGTCCATCCAGATCCGGACGATGACCAGGGTCGCGAGCAGCAGCCCGGCCTGGAACAGGTAGATGCGCAGGCAGCGCCTGGCGATGCGCGTGAGCGCCATCCGGGTCCCGGCGCGCCGGAACAGCCCGCCGTAGGCGATCATCGACGAGTAGCCGGCCAGCAGCACGAAGATCTCGGCCGCGTCCGAGAACCCGAAATTGTGCAGCGTCAGCAGGGCCGGCGCGTTGCGCGGGATGTGGTCGATGAAGATCGTCAGCAGCGCGAGGCCGCGGACGACGTCGACCCGCGCGTCGCGCACGGGCTTCGCGGGCCGTGCCGCCGCGGGCGGCGGGGGGAGCGCCCGCGGTTCCGCGGCGCTGGGCCGTTCGCGATCGTCGAGGCGCGTCACTCAGCCCATCACCGTGGCGCTCTCCGTTCGGAGGCGGAGCGGCCGGGGCCGCGATGCAACAATAGCGCGCCCGCGCGCGCCCGCCGCCAGGGAACTCGCCGATCACGTGCCTTTGTTCGGATGTGCACAACGACGGTGCCGGGCCGGTGATCCACTGGCCGAGCCGCCCACCGGCCGGGCAGCCCCCTCGCGTCGGGGCGGGGCCCGGTATAGACGCGGCCGACGATCCCGGTATCCGGCGCCCGCGCCGGGACGGGGCGCACCGCAGCGTTCGAGGCAGGGTTGAGGGCAAGGGACATGCGCGTCCTCATCACCGGAGCGGGAGATTATCTCGGCCGTCGCCTGCTCGAGGCGCTGCGTCGAGACCTGCCCCCGGGCAGTCGCATCCTCGGCCTCGACCGAAACCCGCTTCCGCCCCTCGACGGCGTGACTCTGAAAGCCGTGAACCCGTTCGACGCCAGCGATCTCGCCGAGACGGTCGCGGCCTTCGATCCGAGCTGCGTGTTCCACCTCGCGGCCCTGGCCTCGGTGGCACAGTCGAGCGAGACGCCGTCCTATGCCTGGCGGGCGGAACTGCTCGGCACCCTCAACCTCGCCGAGGCGGTGGCGCGGACCCGCGCGTCCCTGGTGTTCCTCAGCTCCACAGTCGTCTACGGCGAGGTGTTCCGGGAGCGCGCGCGTCCGAACGAGAGCGTCACGCCGCGTCCCGACACGATCTCGGGCCGGACCAAGAACGCCTGCGAGTACATCCTCCGCGACGTCCTGGCGAATGCCCGCGTCAAGCATCTCGTGCTGCGGCCGTCGAACTATATCGGGGCCGGGCAGAGCGAGACCTTCGTGGTCGCCTCCTTCGCGGGTCAGATCGCCCGGATCGAGCGGGGGCTGGCACCTCCGAGCCTTGAAGTCGGCGACCTCTCGGCGGGCCGCGATTTCTTCGACGTGGCCGACTTCACCGCGGCGTGCCTGCGCGTGATCGCGCGGATCGACGATCTGCCGGACGGCGGCATCTTCAATGTGGGATCGGGACTCGTCACGCCGGTCTCCGACATCCTGGAGACGCTGCGCGACATGACGGACGCGCGGTTTGACCTGCACGTCGCGCCCGGGCGGGTCCGTCCGGCGGGCGTGCGCAGCGAGGGCTGCGATCCTGCGGCCTTCGCGGCCGCCACCGGATGGGCCCCGGTCATCCCGCTCGAGCAGAGCCTGTCGACGATCCTGGCGGAGGCGCGGGCGCGCCTCGGGTGATTGTCCGCCGCGGGCCGACAGCGACGCCGTCACCCCGGTCAGGCAGGATCGAGGTTCCGGGACCGCCTGCGGGGTCCCGGAACGGTGGCCGCCCTCAGCGCGAGAACCGCTTGTACTTGATCTTCTTCGGCATGATCGAATCCGCCCCGAGGCGCCGGACCTTGTCGGCCTCGTAGTCGGAGAAGTTGCCCTCGAACCACTCGACGTGGCTGTCGCCCTCGAAGGCCAGGATATGCGTGGCGATGCGGTTCAGGAACCAGCGATCGTGGCTGATGATGACCGCGCAGCCGGCGTAATCCTCCAGCGCGTCCTCGAGGGCGCGCAGGGTCTCCATGTCGAGGTCGTTGGTCGGCTCGTCGAGGAGCAGCACGTTGGCGCCGCCCTTCAGGGTCCGGGCGAGGTGAACGCGGTTGCGCTCACCGCCCGAGAGGGTGCCGACCTTCTTCTGCTGGTCGGGTCCCTTGAACGCGAAGGCCGCGCAGTAGGCGCGCGAATTAATCTCGCGCTTGTTGAAATAGATGATGTCGTTGCCGCCGGAGACCTCCTGCCAGACCGTGGCGTTCGGGTCGAGGGCGTCGCGCGACTGGTCGACGTAGCCGAGCTTCACCGTCTCGCCGACCTCGATCTTGCCGCTGTCGGGCTTCTCCTGGCCGGTGATCATCTTGAACAAAGTGGTCTTGCCGGCCCCGTTCGGGCCGATCACACCGACGATGCCGCCGGGCGGCAGCTTGAACGACAGGTCCTCGATCAGCAGCCGGTCGCCGAACGCCTTGCTGAGGTGCTCGAACTCGATGACGTTGTTGCCGAGCCGCTCGTCGATCGGGATGACGATCTGCGCGGACGCGTCGACCTTCTGCGCCTGCTTGGCGACCAGCTCCTCGTAGCGGGTGATGCGCGCCTTCGACTTCGACTGGCGGGCCTTCGGCGAGGCGGCGATCCATTCCTGCTCGCGGGCGATGGAGCGCTGCCGGACCATGTCCTCGCGGCCCTCCTGCTCCAGGCGCTTCTGCTTCTGGACGAGCCAGGCCGAGTAGTTGCCCTCGTACGGGATGCCCTTGCCGCGATCGAGCTCCAGGATCCAGCTCGTCACGTTGTCGAGGAAGTAGCGGTCGTGGGTCACGATCAGGATCGCGCCCGGATACTGGCGCAGGTGACCCTCCAGCCAGTTCACCGTCTCGGCGTCGAGGTGGTTGGTGGGCTCGTCGAGGAGCAGCAGCTCCGGCTCCCACAGGAGCAGGCGGCACAGCGCGATGCGGCGGCGCTCGCCGCCCGAGAGGGTCGCGACCGGCTGCTCGTCGCTCGGGCAGCCCAGGGCCTCCATGGCCTGATCGACCTTCGAGTCGAGCTCCCAGAGGCCCAGCGACTCGATCCGGTCCTGGAGCTCGGTCATCTCGTCGGCGGTCTCCTCCGAGTAGTTCATGGCGAGCTCGTTGTAGCGGTCGAGCATGGCCTGCTTCTCGGCGACGCCCTCCATCACGTTCTCGCGGACGGACTTGCTCGGATCGAGCTGGGGTTCCTGCGGCAGGTAGCCGACGCGCGCGCCCTGCGCGACCCAGCCGTCGCCGGTGAATTCCTTGTCGATGCCCGCCATGATCTTGAGCAGCGTCGACTTGCCGGAGCCGTTGATGCCGAGCACGCCGATCTTGGCGTCGGGGTAGAAGGACAGGTTGACGCTATCCAGGACCTTCTTGCCGCCGGTATAGGCCTTGGTCAGGCCCCGCATGTGGTAGATGAATTCGCGAGCCATCGCGGATCGTCCTCGGCGCGTTGTTCGGGACCGCGCGGATCGTGCCAGCGGCACGGGTCAGGCACCGGGCCTCAGCACCCGTCCTGGACGCGCGTCCCTACGATATAGGAATGACCCTCTCGGAGTATCAGGCCCGCCGGGACGCGGCAAGGACGGGCCGGCCGTCGGCGGGGGGCCGTGCCGCTCAGGCGAAGGGGTTCTTGACCGATTTCGGCTGTGCGTCCGGCGCCTCTGTCACCGCGTCCGGCAGATCGGACGCTTCCAGGGCCTTCACGATCGTGTCCAGCGTCGCGCGGAGCCGTTTGGCCTGTTCCAGGCCGGTCCGGTCCCGCGTCAGGTCGAGGGATCCGTGAAGGACGACCCGGTCCGTTCCGTTCTCGAAGCTCAGGGCTCCGACGGAGCGCACGCCGGCATTGTCCGCGAAGGGCACGAAGCTTTCGGGATCCGGAGGCTCGGTCTCGGTTCGGGCGCGGCGCTTGTCCTCGGGCATCGGATCCTCTCAGAAGAACGAGCGCAGGAAGTCGCGAACGAGCTTACGCAGCGCGCGGGCGAGTTCGCGCTCGAGCCAGTCCTGCCAAGTCTGTTCGTGCCGCGGCCGGCGCTCGTCCGCGCGGGTGGACGTCATGGGGTCCGGAAGGCTCATCGCGGTCGCCCGCGCCGCGGGCGGCAGGCCGGGGAAGACGTCGATGCCCGATTCCCGGACGAGATCGTCGATGGACAGGGTGCGCCAGTCCTTCGAATCGTCGTTCCGGGCGAGATAGACGCCCGCCTCGCCGCGCGTCGGGTCGTACAGGGCCTTGAACAGCAGCGTCGGGACGAGCACACCGCCCTTGATCTGCTGCACCGCGTCGCCCGCGAAGATCACCCCGGTGACGACGAACAGCGCGCCGCGGCGCGTGGCCAGACGCCGGGTGCTCTCCTCGATATCCGCCCAGAGCCCGCGGTTCAGGACGCGGTTCTGCGGCACGATGTTGGCGAGGCTGAACGACTCGGCCTGGGAAGCGAGCGTCGGCATGTCCCCGGCCGGGGCGAGATGGCCGCGGTCGAACCCGCTGCGGACGTAGTCCTCCAGTGAGGCGCGCTGGTCCTCCGGAAGGCGCGCCTCCTCATGGAAGGCGTCGTCGCGGGCCACCGCCCGGGCCGCCGCGACGCTGGCGCGGGTGAGGTGCTCGATGGCGTAGAGCGGTGTGCGCGTCACGCCGGAATGCAGGACGGCGAAGGCCTCGAAACACAGCGGAACCGCCCGGACCGCGAGCTTCGGATTCGTGAGGACAGGCGTCCGGCCATCGGCGAACAGGCCGGGACAGGAATCCTGGGCGCGGGCCGGGACAGATCCGAGCCCCAGGGCCAGGGCCGCGGCGACAAGCCCCGGTGCGCGCATCACCAGCATACGCGGACTCGGCGAACGCCCTCTGGGGTCGGACGGTCCCGCCACGCGCACGGCCGGCCGACGCTGTTGCTGAACGGGCGGACGTCGCGGTCCGGGCCGCCCGGAGCGACCCGTGCGGGGCAATCGCCGAGGAAGTTGCAGAGGAAGTCGAGATTGCCGTCCGGCGGCCGCGGCTGGGCGTAAGCTTGGCTGTTGCCCGTAATCGCGAACATGAGCAGGATCGTGCACAGACGAGCCGGATTCAAAGGCGGACCTCTTGTGGCGTTGAGGGCACGTGATTGAAAAAAACGCCGGCCCGACATTGATCGCGCCGCCGTTCGTCCGTAACTGGCACTATCATGACAGCGACGGACGGGCGGGTTCTAGCATGAACGCGCGTCCCCGGGCTGCTGGCGTCGCGGTTGCCGAGGGCCCGCGGCGGAGCCGTCGCCATACTCGAACGAACGGATGCGAGCATTGGCACTCACCCCTGAGCAATCGGCGTTGCTGGACCGCGTTCCGTCTCCTTCGGCGCTTCGGCGTCTTCCGGAGTCGGAGCTTCAGGCGGTGGCGGACGCGGTGCGCGCCGAGATGATCGACGCGGTCTCGGTCACCGGCGGCCATCTCGGCTCGGGGCTGGGCGTGGTCGAGCTGACGGTGGCGCTGCACCACGTGTTCGACACCCCCGACGACCGCATCGTCTGGGACGTCGGCCACCAGTGCTACCCGCACAAGATCCTCACCGAGCGCCGCGACCGCATCCGCACGCTGCGCCAGGGCGGCGGCCTGTCGGGCTTCACCAAGAGGAGCGAGAGCGTCTACGACCCGTTCGGCGCGGCGCACTCCTCCACCTCGATCTCGGCCGCGCTCGGCATGGCGGTCGCCCGCGACCTCGACAACGCCGCCGCCAAGATCAAGAACCGCCCGCTCAAGCGCCGCAACGCCATCGCGGTCATCGGCGACGGCTCGATGTCGGCCGGCATGGCCTACGAGGCCCTCAACAACGCCGGCGCCCTGCACTCGCGCCTGATCGTCATCCTCAACGACAACGACATGTCGATCGCGCCCCCCGTCGGCGCCATGTCGGCCTACCTCGCCCGCCTCGCCTCGGGCGGCGCCTACCAGTCCCTGCGCGAGACCGCCAAGCAGCTCGGCAAGCTCCTGCCCAAGGCGCTCTACCAGCGCGCCGCCGCGGCCGAGGAATACGCCCGCTCGCTCGTGGTCGGCGGCGGCACCATGTTCGAGGAGATGGGCTTCCACTACGTCGGCCCCGTGGACGGGCACAACCTCGACCACCTGCTGCCGGTCCTGAAGAACGTCCGCGACGCCGAGCACGGCCCGATCCTGCTCCACGTCGTCACACAGAAGGGCAAGGGCTACGCCCCGGCGGAAGCCTCGGCCGACCGCTACCACGGCGTGGTCAAGTTCGACGTGGTCTCAGGGATCCAGGCCAAGGCCAAGCCGAACGCGCCGGCCTACACGCGGGTGTTCGGCGAGAGCCTGATCAAGGCGGCCGACGCCGACGACAAGGTCGTGGCGATCACCGCCGCCATGCCGGGCGGGACCGGCATCGACCTGTTCGGCAAGGCGCACCCGGACAAGACCTTCGACGTCGGCATCGCCGAGCAGCACGCGGTGACGTTCGCGGGCGGGCTGGCGACCGAGGGCTACCGGCCGTTCGTGGCGATCTACTCGACCTTCCTGCAGCGGGCCTACGACCAGGTCGTGCACGACGTGGCGCTGCAGAACCTGCCGGTGCGGTTCTGCCTGGACCGGGCGGGTCTGGTCGGCGCCGACGGGGCGACGCATGCGGGCGCGTTCGACCTGGCCTACCTGTGCTGCCTGCCGAACATGACCGTGATACCGGCATCGACCTGTTCGGCAAGGCGCACCCGGACAAGACCTTCGACGTCGGCATCGCCGAGCAGCACGCGGTGACGTTCGCGGGCGGGCTGGCGACCGAGGGCTACCGGCCGTTCGTGGCGATCTACTCGACCTTCCTGCAGCGGGCCTACGACCAGGTCGTGCACGACGTGGCGCTGCAGAACCTGCCGGTGCGGTTCTGCCTGGACCGGGCGGGTCTGGTCGGCGCCGACGGGGCGACGCATGCGGGCGCGTTCGACCTGGCCTACCTGTGCTGCCTGCCGAACATGACCGTGATGGCGGCTTCCGACGAGGCCGAGCTGGTGCACATGGTGGCGACCGCGCACGCGCATGACAGCGGCCCGATCGCGCTGCGCTACCCGCGCGGCGAGGGTGTGGGCGTCGAGCTTCCGGAGCGGGGCGAGGTCCTGGCCGTGGGCAAGGGCCGGGTGGTGCGGCAGGACGCGGAGGCGCGGGTGGCGATCCTGTCGCTCGGCACGCGCCTGTCGGAGGCCTTGAAGGCGGCCGACACGCTCTCGGAGCAGGGCGTGGCGGTGACGGTGGCGGACGCGCGGTTCGCCAAGCCGCTGGACGAGGCGCTGGTGCTGGATCTGGCGCGGGAGCACGAGGTGCTGATCACGATCGAGGAGGGCTCGCGGGGCGGGTTCGGCGCGATGGTGCTGCACCTTCTGGCCGAGCGCGGCGCGCTGGACGCGGGCGGCGTGCGGGTCCGGACGCTGACGCTGCCGGACNGAGGGTGTGGGCGTCGAGCTTCCGGGGCGGGGCGAGGTCCTGGCCGTGGGCAAGGGCCGGGTGGTGCGGCAGGACGCGGAGGCGCGGGTGGCGATCCTGTCGCTCGGCACGCGCCTGTCGGAGGCCTTGAAGGCGGCCGACACGCTCTCGGAGCAGGGCGTGGCGGTGACGGTGGCGGACGCGCGGTTCGCCAAGCCGCTGGACGAGGCGCTGGTGCTGGATCTGGCGCGGGAGCACGAGGTGCTGATCACGATCGAGGAGGGCTCGCGGGGCGGGTTCGGCGCGATGGTGCTGCACCTTCTGGCCGAGCGCGGCGCGCTGGACGCGGGCGGCGTGCGGGTCCGGACGCTGACGCTGCCGGACGCCTACCAGGACCACGACAGCCCGGAGAAGATGTACGCCGAGGCCGGTCTCGACGCCAAGACCATCGTCAAGACCGCCCTCGACACGCTGCCGGAGCGAAAGGACAGTCGGTCGCGCCTGCGGCTCGCCTGATCGGGGCCGTATCGGCCTTTCGATAGACCGGGCCGCCCGCCTGCCGTGGCAGGCCGCCCACGTCTCGGCAAAGTGGCGCCGCCGACCAGGGCGGCGTCCGATCCGGGTCGGCGCGGCCGCGCCTTCGCCGCGTTGCCGCCTCCCGCGAGGTTGCGCGACACGGACCGTGCCACCCTCGGACCCTGACCGTCTTGCCGGCGCGCGCGATCCTCCGCATATCGCCGGCACGGGGTGAGGGCGCGCCGCGCCTTCCGAACCCTGCCGGTAAGCCTGTCGCACCGCGCCGACACGGGGACGAACGAGCGGATGACCTCCGAGAAGCTGCGCCTGGGCGTCAACATCGATCACGTCGCGACCGTCCGCAACGCCCGCGGCGGCGACTACCCGGACCCGGTGCGGGCGGCTCTGCTCGCCGTCGAGGCCGGCGCCGACGGGATCACCGCGCATCTGCGCGAGGACCGGCGCCACATCCGCGACACTGACATCGCGGCGCTCAAGCGCGGCCTGTCCGTGCCGCTCAATTTCGAGATGGCAGCCACCGACGAGATGGTGGCGATCGCGCTGGCCACCCGCCCGCACGCCGCCTGCCTCGTGCCGGAGAAGCGCGAGGAGCGCACCACCGAGGGCGGACTCGACATCGTCGGCGGCCGCGAGCACCTGGCGCCGCGCATCCGGTCCTTGGCGGAGGCCGGCATCCGCGTCTCCCTGTTCGTCGAGCCGGAGCCCGCTGTCATGGACGCCGCCCGCGCCCTGGGAGCGCCGGTGGTCGAGCTGCACACCGGCAGCTACTGCGAGGCGGCGCTGGAGGACGACGACGCCCGGACCGCCCACGAGCTCGCCCGCATCCGGCGTGCGGCGGAGCACGGGGCCGGCCTCGGCCTGGAGATCCACGCGGGCCACGGGCTCACCCTCGGCAGCGTCGGCCCGGTGGCGGCCCTGCCGCAGATCCGGGAGCTGAACATCGGCCACTCCCTGATCGCCGACGCGATCTTCGTGGGTCTCGACCGGGCGGTGCGCGACATGCGGGCCGCCATGGATCGGGCGCGGCAGCCATGATCGTCGGGATCGGCTCGGATCTCTGCGACATCCGCCGGATCGCCCGGACCCTGGAGCGGCACGGCGAGCGCTTCACCCACCGGGTCTTCACCGACGGGGAGCGGGCCCGCTGCGACCGGCGGGCCGCCCGCGCCGAGGGCTACGCCCGCCGCTTCGCCGCCAAGGAGGCCTGCGCGAAGGCGCTCGGCACCGGCCTCAGCGCCGGCGTGTTCTGGCGCGACATGGAGGTGGTGAACCTGCCCTCCGGGCAGCCGACCCTGCGGCTCGCCGGCGGCGCGGCGGATCGGCTCGCGAAACTCCTGCCGGCGGGGCACGCGGCGCGCCTGCACGTGAGCCTCACGGACGATCCGCCGATGGCGCAAGCCTTCGTGATCATTGAAGCCTTACCGGTCCCTGTCGCCGGTTGAGGCCGCCGTCGCGGATTAGCCAGCGGCGGTCGCGCGTTGCGGGGGGCTCGCGCATGGTCTAGACCGCCGGTCACGGCGGACACGATTGCGGCGCATTCCTCGGGACAACCGCACATCAGGCCGCGCGCGGCGGGGCCGCGCCCCGCGGACCGCGGGCGATGCACCTCAACCGAAGACGGAACGCGCGCGTGGATTACGACGGCAAGCCGCTCAGGAAACCTGCCGACACCGGCACCTGGGCCAGCATCCGCGAGACGCTGAAGGTCGGCATCCAGGCGCTGCTGATCGCCCTGGTGGTGCGGACGTTGCTGTTCCAGCCGTTCAATATCCCCTCGGGCTCGCTGGTGCCGACCCTGCTGATCGGCGACTACCTGTTCGTGTCCAAATATTCCTACGGCTATTCCAAGTACTCGCTGCCGCTGTCGGAATACATTCCGATCCAGGCCGACGGCCGGATCTGGGGCGCCGACCCGAAGCGCGGCGACATCGCGGTGTTCAAGCTGCCCAAGGACAACTCGACCGACTACATCAAGCGCGTGATCGGCCTGCCGGGCGACAAGATCCAGATGATCGACGGCGTGCTCAACATCAACGGCAAGGCGGTCAAGCGCGAGCGGATCGCCGACTACGAGACCACCGACCCCTACGGCCAGCCGACCAAGGTGCCCCAGTACATGGAGACCCTGCCCAACGGCGTGGTCCACCGGGTGATCGAGCGCGACGGCGACAACGGCTTCTGGGACAAGACCGAGCTGTACACGGTCCCGCCCGGTCACTTTTTCATGATGGGCGACAACCGCGACAACTCCACCGATTCGCGCGATCTCGCCAATGTCGGCTACGTGCCCTTCGCCAACCTGGTCGGGCGCGCCGAGATGATCTTCTTCTCGATCGACGAGGGCACGCCGGCCTGGCAGGTCTGGAACTGGCCGGCCCACGTGCGCTGGTCGCGCCTGTTCACGACGATCCATTGACCGGCCCGGACTTGGACGACGCCGCGCAGCCCCGGGCCAACGCCCGATCCAGGCGGGCCCACAAGCCGCGCCCCCCCCTGACCGCGCTCGAGGAGCGGATCGGGCACAGCTTCGGCGACCCGGACCTTCTCACCCGCGCGCTGACCCACACCAGCAAGGCGAGCGGCCGGGGCGGGAGCTACCAGCGGCTGGAATTCCTCGGCGACCGCGTGCTCGGGCTCGCGGTCGCCGACCGCCTCTACGGCGCCTTCCCGGAGGCCGACGAGGGCGACCTCTCCCGCCGCCTGGCCGCCCTCGTCCGGCGCGAGACCTGCGCGGCCGTGGCCGCCTCCTGGGAGGTCGGGCCGCACCTGATCCTCGGCCAGGGCGAGGTCATGGGCGGCGGCCGGCGCAACCAGACGATCCTGGCCGACGTCTGCGAGGCGATCCTGGGTGCTATCTACCTCGATGCCGGGTTCGACACCGCCCGGGCGGTGGTCGAGACGCATTTCCGCCCCGGCGAGCCGACCGCGGCGGCCCGGGGCCGCGACGCCAAATCCGCCCTGCAGGAATGGGCCATGGGCCGCAGCCTCCCGATCCCCACCTATGAGGTGGTGGAGCGCACCGGTCCCGACCACGCGCCCCGGTTCCGCATCGCCGTGCAGGTCGAGGGCCTCGAGCCCGGCCTCGGTGACGGCACGTCGAAGCGGATCGCCGAGCAGGCCGCCGCCCGGGCGCTGATGGAGCGGGAGGGAATCGGGGCCTCCGCGGATGCGGAGCCGACGGAGACAGCATGAGCGCGCACGAGCAGGACGATCACGACGAGCAGGGCGGGCCCGACACGGCGCCGCCCCCGGAGCCCGCGCGCGACCCGTCCACCCTTCCCGGCACGCCCGCCGACGCCCGGGCCGGCTTCGTCGCGCTGATCGGCGTGCCGAATGCCGGCAAGTCGACCCTGCTCAACAACCTCGTCGGCACCAAGGTCTCGATCGTCTCCCGCAAGGTGCAGACGACCCGGGCCCTGGTGCGGGGCATCCTCATCGAGGGTTCGGCCCAGGTCGTGCTGGTCGACACCCCCGGCATCTTCGCGCCCAAGCGCCGCCTCGACCGCGCGATGGTCCACTCGGCCTGGAGCGGCGCCGCCGACGCCGACGCCGTCTGCCTGCTGGTCGACGCGCGTAAGGGGGTCGACGCCGAGGTGGAGGCGGTGCTCGGCCGGCTCGGCGAGGTGAGGCGCGAGAAGCTGCTGATCCTCAACAAGATCGACCTGATCCCGCGCGAGCGCCTGCTCGATCTCGCCGCCAAGCTCAACGCCGCCGCGCCCTTCGCCGAGACCTTCATGATCTCGGCGCTGAACGGCGACGGCGTCGCCGACCTGCGCCGGGCGCTGGCCGCCCGCATGCCGCCGGGCCCCTGGCTCTATCCGGAGGACCAAGTCTCGGACGCGCCCCTGCGCATGCTCGCCGCCGAGATCACCCGCGAGAAGATCTACGACCGGCTGCACGAGGAGCTGCCCTACCGCTCCACGGTCGAGACCGACCAGTGGCAGATCCGGCCCGACGGCTCGGTGCGGATCGAGCAGACTATCTTCGTGGAGCGGGAGAGCCAGCGCTCGATCGTGCTCGGCAAGGGCGGCCAGACCATCCGGTCGATTGGGCAGGCGGCCCGGATCGAGATCGCCGAGGCGGCCGACGCCAAGGTCCACCTGTTCCTGCACGTGAAGGTGCGGGAGAACTGGGCCGACGACCCGGCCCGCTACCGCGAGATGGGCCTGGAATTCCCGCGGGGCTGACGCCGAGGGCCGCGCTCGGGAGGCTGGGCTTCCGGGCCGGTTCCGGTATAAACGCGGTGTTCCCCCCGGATGAACCGAGTCGGGCGCGGGTTTACCCCGCTCCGCCGCGGATTCGCGTTCCGGATTCGGCACTCCAAATCCCGAATTGTCTATGCGCCATGCCGTTTACGGCCTGCCGCCGGTGGACCTCGCCGAGGTCCCGGGCGACGCCGTCCAGCTCTCCCCGTTGATTCCCGGCGCCGCGCGGCTGGAGGATCTGTCCGAGAACAGCCTCGACGCGGCCACCGTGCTGGCGCCGCCCGGGACGGTCGAGCGGCGCTACGTGCTGGCCCAGGTGCTGCGCGCCCTCGGGCCGGGCGGCCGCATGGTCGCCCTGGCGCCCAAGGATCGCGGCGGCACACGCCTCGCCAAGGAGCTGACGACCTTCGGCTGCGCGGCCGCGGACCAGCCGCGCCGGCACCACCGGATCTGCACGGCGGAGCGGCCGACGGCGCCGGCCGGCCTCGCCGAGGCGATCGACGAGGGCGGCCCGCGCCACGTCGACAACCTCGCCCTGTGCACGCAGCCCGGCATCTTCTCGTGGGACCGGCTCGATCCGGGCACGGCGCTGCTGCTCGCGAACCTCCCGGCCCTCAAGGGTCGCGGCGCTGATTTCGGCTGCGGGCTCGGGATCCTCTCGCGGGCCGTCCTGGGCTCCGAGGCCGTGACCGCCCTGACCCTGCTGGAGATCGACCGGCGCGCCGTCGAGATGGCGCGCCGCAACGTCGCCGACCCGCGGGCGACGATCCTCTGGGCGGATATCCGGGCCTCCGGCGCCGTGCCGGATCACCTCGATTTCGTCGTCACGAACCCACCGTTCCACGAGGGCGGGAGCGAGGATCAGGCCCTCGGCCGGGCGTTCATCGCGCGGGCCGCCGAGGCCCTGCGCCCCGGGGGGGCGCTGTGGCTCGTGGCCAACGCGCACCTGCCCTACGAGGCGAGCCTGCGCGAGGCGTTCCGGCACGTCGCGGTGGCCGTCCGGGCGAACGGCTACCGGGTCTACGAGGCCCGCCGGTGAGCGCGCCGCTTCCATGAGCGCTGCGAGATCCGTCCGCCTGGACAAGCTCCTCGCCAATCTCGGCTACGGCTCGCGCCGCGAGATCCAGGCCCTCGCCCGCGCCGGCGCGATCCAGTTGGACGGCGCGGAGCTCGCGGATGCCGGCGACCGGATCGCCCTCGCGCCGGACCTGCCGGAGCGCCTCACGATCGACGGCGAATCCCTCGACCCGCTCCCCGGCCTGTGCCTGATGCTGCACAAGCCGCTGGGCGTGACCTGCTCCCACAAGGAGGCCGGCCCGCTGGTCTACGGCCTGCTGCCCGAGCGCTGGCGCCGCCGCGACCCGCCGCTCTCGACGGTGGGGCGCCTCGACAAGGAGACCTCGGGCCTGCTGCTGCTGACCGACGACGGGGCGCTCCTGCACCGGATCATCAGCCCGAAGGCCCAGGTGGCGAAGCGCTACCGCGTGACCCTCGACCGGCCGCTGACCGGCCGCGAGGCGGAGGTGTTCGCCGCGGGGACGCTCGTGCTGGAGGGCGAGGAGCGCCCGCTCCTGCCGGTGCGGCTCGACGTCGAGGATGCGACCCGCTGCGCGGTGACGCTGACGGAGGGCCGCTACCACCAGGTCCGCCGGATGTTCGCCGCCGTCGGCAACCACGTCGCGGCGCTGCACCGGGATCGGGTCGGCGGTCTCGCTCTGCCGGCGGACCTGCCGGCGGGGGCGTACCGGGTGATGACGGCCGACGACGTGGCGGCGGTGTTCGCGGGCGGGTGATCCGGGCTGCGCGCCTGTCAGTGCGGCGCCCGGGCGAGGGCGACGACCGCGCCGATCACAGCGAGTGTCTGGAAGCCGATCAGGCCCGCCACCCAGCGCACGATCTCGGACCGCGTATCCGCCAGCCCGGCGCGCAGATCCGCCTTCGTGACGAGATCGCCCTGCAACGCTTCCGCCATGGCATCGGCCAAGCCTTCCGCCTGTTCCGGGGAGAGCTTGGCCTTCTCCCGAGGGTCCGGGCGAATTTCAGGGTGTCGAAGGCGACCGCCGCCATGGTCCGAACTCTCGCGAGGCGAGCCCGCGTGTTGCAAGCGGTCTGAACACAGGCTGTGATAGAGGGCTGGCCCGCGCCGCCCCGCCGCTTCTTGCCTTCGGACCCGCCCTCTGCTAAGCGCCCGCCCATCCCACACGCGGAGCCGGCCTCATGCCTGAATGAGGCGTTTCCGGTGGTCGTCCGAACTCTCGGCCGACCGCATCCCTCCGCGGCGGATATAACCGGAGAGCACAAGAGCCATGGCCGTCGATTTCTCTATGCGTCAGCTCCTCGAGGCGGGCGCCCATTTCGGTCACCAGTCCCACCGCTGGAACCCGAAGATGCAGCCGTACATCTTCGGCACCCGCAACAACATCCACATCATCGACCTCGCCCAGACCGTGCCGGCGCTGCACCAGGCGCTGCAGGCGGTGAGCGACACCGTCGCCAAGGGCGGCCGCGTGCTGTTCGTCGGCACCAAGCGCCAGGCGGCCGACACGATCGCCGAGGCGGCCAAGCGCTCGGCCCAGTACTACGTCAACTCCCGCTGGCTGGGCGGCATGCTCACCAACTGGAAGACCATCTCGGGCTCGATCTCGCGCCTGCGCAAGGTCACCGAGACGCTGGAGACCGGCGGCCCGGGCCTGACCAAGAAGGAGCGCCTGATGCTCTCCCGTGAGAAGGAGAAGCTCGAGAAGGCGCTCGGCGGCATCAAGGACATGGGCGGCGTGCCGGATCTGCTGTTCGTGATCGACACCAACAAGGAGCAGCTGGCGATCAAGGAGGCGAACCGCCTCGGCATCCCGGTCGCCGCCATCGTCGACACCAACTGCAACCCGGACGGCATCAGCTACATCGTCCCGGCCAACGACGACGCCGGCCGCGCGATCGCGCTGTACTGCGACCTGATCGCCAAGGCCGCCATCGACGGCATCTCGCGCGCCCAGGGCTCGTCGGGCATGGATATCGGCGCCTCCGAGGAGCCGATGGCCGAGGAGCTGCCGGCGAACGACGACGCGGCCGTCACGGTCGAGTCCGATGCCCTCGACCCGGCCGACGTGGCGATGCTCGCCGAGTCGACCGAGCACTTCGAGCTGCTCGCTGCCCCGCGCGGCGCGCCGGACGACCTGACCAAGCTCAACGGCGCCGGCCCGCAGATCGTGCAGAAGCTCAACGACGCCGGCATCTACCACTACTGGCAGCTCGCCGCGATGACCCCCGAGGACGTCGCCAAGGTCGATGCCGACCTGAAGCTCAACGGCCGCATCGACCGCGACTCGTGGGTCTCGCAGGCCCGCGGCTTCGTCGAGGCCGCCGCCGCGGCCTGATCCAACGGGGCTTCGCGGCGGCACCGTCATCGGGCCGTCGCGGATCCAGGCATACCGGGCCCGGCCGCTCACCCGCGCGCCGGGCCTCTCGCATCCAGACCACACGAAAGGGACCGCCATGGCCAACATCACCGCCGCGATGGTGAAGGAGCTCCGGGAGAAGACCGGCGCCGGCATGATGGACTGCAAGGGCGCGCTCAACGAGACGCAGGGCGACATCGAGGCCGCCGTCGACTGGCTGCGCAAGAAGGGTCTCGCCAAGGCCGCCAAGAAGGCCGGCCGCGTCGCCGCCGAGGGCCTCGTCGCCGTCGAGTCCGCCGGCCGCCACGCCGCCGTGGTCGAGGTGAACTCCGAGACCGACTTCGTCGCCCGCAACGACGCCTTCCAGGCCTTCGCCCGCGAGGCCGCCAAGATCGCGCTCAACACCGACGGCACGCTCGAGGGCCTCCAGGCCGCCCATTTCCCGGGCGCCACCGAGACCGTCTCGGAGAAGCTGCAGGCCCTGATCGCCACCATCGGCGAGAACATGAACCTGCGCCGGGTGACCAAGCTCGAGGTCAAGAAGGGCGTCATCGCCTCCTACGTGCACAACCAGATCTCCGAGGGCCTCGGCAAGATCGGCGTGCTCGTGGCGCTCGAGTCCGAGGGCGACGTCGACGCGCTCTCGGCGCTGGGCCGCCAGATCGCCATGCACATCGCGGCGACCAACCCGGTGGCGCTGGACGCCTCGGGCGTCGACGCCGCCACGGTGGAGCGCGAGTCGAACATCCTGCGCGAGAAGAACGCCGGCAAGCCGGACCACGTGATGGCCAAGATCGTCGAGAGCGGCCTGAAGAGCTACTACAAGGAGGTCACCCTTCTGGAGCAGCCCTTCGTGCACGACGGCTCCAAGACAGTGAGCCAGGTCCTCAAGGAGGCCGGCTCCAAGGTCGGCGGCCCCGTGACCCTCACGGGCTTCGTCCGCTACGCGCTGGGCGACGGCATCGAGAAGGAAGAGGGTCCGGACTTCGCCACCGAAGTCGCCCAGCAGGCCGGCCGCGCCTGAGACCGACCGCGAGCGCCCGGTTTGCCGGGCCGTCGTGAGATCAGCCCCGTCCGGCAAGCGCCGGGCGGGGCTTCCCGTTTTCGGGGGCATCGGATCAATCCACGCCGGGTCGTGTTGCGCCGCACACCCCGCTATGCGGCGCCGCGCTAGCTTCCGGGCATGCCTCTGAAGCCCTTCTCCTACCTCATGATCGGCGTGTTCGCCTCCGGCCTCGCCATGACCGTCTTCGGCGCCGTCGGCGTCCTGGCCGGCAGTTGAGAACGGGCGCCGGCGCGACGGGTCGCCGTCACGCCGGCGCCGCATCGACCGGGATCCCGCCGTTCCGGACCCGGACCGCGAAGGCGGCGCAGACATCCTCCACGGCCGCGCGCCGTTCGCGCGGCGCAGGCATTGTACCCACGATCCCCGCCGGATCCGGGCCGGGCCTCTCGACGGCGCTCGGGCGGTTGACGTAGAAGCCTCCCCGCTCACGCGATGCGGGATGGAGCCGGGGGTCCAGATGCCGGAGACGACGCCGTTTCGCCGTATCCTCGTGAAGCTGTCGGGTGAGGCGCTCGCCGCTCCAGACGGCTACTGGTTGCATCCACCGACGCTGGCGGCGCTCGCCGAGGACATCGCCCGCACGATCGAGTCGGGCGCCGAGATCGCCATCGTGGTGGGCGGCGGCAACATGATCCGCGGGGCGCGGATCTCCGCGGCCGGCTGGATCGACCGGGCGACCGGGGATTCGCTCGGCATGATGGCCACGGTGATGAACTCGCTGGCGATCGAGACGGCGCTCAACGCCGCGGGCGTGCAGGCGCGGACCATGTCGGCGGTGTCGATGCCGACCATCTGCGAGACCTACGCCCGCCAGCCGGCTCTGCACCACCTGGACAAGGGCCAGGTGGTTGTCCTCGCCGGCGGCACCGGCAACCCGTTCTTCACCACCGACACCGCCGCGGTGCTGCGCGCCGCCGAGCTGCGCTGCGACGCGGTTCTCAAGGCGACCCAGGTTGACGGGGTCTACTCGGCGGATCCGAAGAAGGATCCGAGCGCCACGCGCTACGACCGCATCACCCACGACGAGGCGATCGCCCGCGACCTCAAGGTGATGGACACCGCCGCCTTCGCGCTGGCCCGGGAGAGCCGCTTGTCGATCGTGGTCGGCTCGCTCCACCCGCCGAGCTCGATCGCCGGGATCCTGTCGGGCGAGGCACCCTCGACCCTGGTGGCGCCCTGACGCCGCCCGAATGGCGCCGCAACCGTTTGCGGCCCTGAAAAAATTCGTCCATTGAGGCCGCGACTGCCCGCGCCGGGCTCAAGACCACGTCAGACGTCTCGGGACGATTCTCATGGCCACACCGGAATTCGATCTGAACGACATCAAGCGCCGGATGCAGGGCGCGGTGTCCTCGCTCTCGAAGGATCTCGGCTCGCTGCGCACCGGGCGCGCCACGCCGTCGCTCCTCGACCCGATCCAGGTCGACGCCTACGGGTCGATGATGCCGATGGCGCAGGTCGCGACTGTCAGCGTGCCGGAGCCGCGGCTCCTGTCGATCTCGGTCTGGGACCGCAGCATGGTCACGGCCGTCGAGAAGGCGATCCGCGAATCCGATCTCGGCCTCAACCCTCAGACCGAGGGGCAGACCATCCGGCTCCGCATCCCCGAGATGAACGAGCAGCGCCGCAAGGAGATGGTCAAGGTCGCCCACAAGTACACCGAGGAGGCCCGCGTCGCCGTGCGCCACGTGCGCCGGGACGGCCTCGACCATCTCAAGAAGCTCCTGAAGGACAGCGCCATCTCGGAGGATGACGAGAAGCGTCAGGCCACCGACGTGCAGAAGGCGACCGACCAGTACATCGCCGAGATCGACGGCGTGCTGGCGTCCAAGGAGAAGGAGATCATGCAGGTCTGAGGCGAAGGGCAGGACGCGCGTGACCTCCGCCGCCGCACCGGCCGCGCGTCCCTCGGGACGGCGCGAGCTGTGGCTGCGCGTCGCCTCGGGCCTCGTGCTCGGCGCCGGCGTGCTGGCCGCTCTGGTCTATGGCGGCTGGCCCTTCGCGGGAATCTGGCTCGCCGCCGCCATCGTCGGCTTCGCCGAGTGGATGGTGATGAGTCGCACCGAGCCGCGCGAGGTGCTGATCGCGCTCGGCGCGGCGACGCTCGCCGCCCTTCTGCTCTGCCAGCGCGGCGGCGCCCCGACGCCGGCCTGCCTCGCGGTGCTGCTCCTGGGCGCCGCGGCCTGCGCCACGGTGGCCCGGACCGGCCGGGGCCGGCTCCGCGCCTTTGTCGGGGTGCTCGGCGCGGCGGCGATCGCTGCGGTGCCGGTGGCCCTGCGCGATGATCCCGCCATCGGCCTCGTCGGTCCGGCCTGGATGTTCGCGGTGGTCTGGTCCACCGACATCGCGGCCTACTTCGCCGGCCGGAAGATCGGCGGCCCCAAGCTCATGCCCCGGGTCTCGCCCAACAAGACGTGGTCGGGCGCCCTCGGCGGCCTCGTCGGCGCGGTTGCGGCCGGGACGCTGGTGCCGGTCGTCGCCGACCTTGCCGGGATGGCCCTGCCCAGCGCCGCCTCCCTGCCGGTGGTGGCGGGCGTGAGCGCGCTCGCTTCCGTCCTGAGCCAGGCGGGTGACCTGATCGAATCCGGTCTGAAGCGCCGCTACGGCGTCAAAGATTCCGGGAAGATCATCCCGGGCCATGGCGGCGTCATGGACCGGCTCGACGGATTCTTCGCGGTCGCCGTGCTGGCGGCCGTCTATCTCGCCCTGCGCGGCGGCGGTCTGATCCCGTGACGATGAGGGAGTTGAACCCGTGACCCAGGTCGTCACCGTCTTCGGCGCCACCGGCTCGATCGGCCGCTCCACCGCCGACCTCCTGGCCCAGCACGCCGACCGGTTCCGCGTCGGTGCCCTGGTGGGCGGCAAGGATCCCGTCGCCCTGGCCAAGGTCGCCCGCGAGCTCAACGCCTCCTTCGCAGCGCTCGCCGACGAGGCCGCCGGCCCGGCGCTGGCCGAGGCCCTGTCGGGCTCCGGCATCCCGAGCGGGGCGGGGGAGGCGGCCGTCATGGAGGCCGCCGCCCGCGACGCCGACATCGTCGTCGCCGCCGTGAGCGGGGCGGCCGGGCTGAAATCCACCCACGCCGCCCTCCGGCTGGGCCGCAAGGTCGCGCTCGCCAACAAGGAGAGCCTCGTCTGCGCCGGCGACGCCTTCATGCGCGACGCCGCCCGCTACGGCGCCACGATCCTGCCGATGGATTCCGAGCACGACGCGCTGAGCCAGGCCCTGGCCGGCCGGCCGCTCGCCGACGTCCGCACCATGATGATCACGGCCTCGGGCGGCCCGTTCCGGACCTGGACGCGCGAGCGGATCGCCGCCGCCTCCGCGGCCGAGGCCGCGGCCCATCCGACGTGGTCGATGGGGATGAAGATCAACATCGATTCGGCGAGCCTGATGAACAAGGGGCTCGAACTGATCGAGGCCCACCACCTGTTCGGCATCGAGCCCGAGCGCCTCGACGTGGTCGTGCACCCGCAATCGGTGATCCACGGCATGGTCTACTGGCTCGACGGCGCGGTGACCGCCGAGCTGGCGCTGCCCGACATGCGCGTGCCGATCTCGCACTGCCTCGGCCTCGGCGACCGCCTGACCATCGAGCGGGGCCGGCCCCTCGACCTCGTGAAGCTCGGTGCGCTGACCTTCGAGGCGGCGGACGAGGCGCGCTTCCCCTGCTTGCGGATTGCCCGCGCGGCGCTGGCCGCCGGCGGCGCGGCGCCGACCGTGATGAACGCCGCCAACGAGATCGCGGTGGCGGCGTTCATCGCCGGGCGGATCGGCTTCTACGGGATCAGCGATCTGGTCGAGCGCGCCTGCACGCACTTCGCCGGCCGGTACCGGACCGCGCCCGCCGACGTCGACGAGGCGCTCGCCATCGACGCCCATGTCCGGGTCTGGAGCGCCGAGGCCCTGCCCGAGCTGCGCGCCGCCGGCTGAACCTCGTCTTCGCTGCGCTCGCGAGGACGGTCGCCGCCAGGGCTGCGCCTCAGCGCGCCGGGCCGTACCCGGCCAGGAACACCCGCACCGCCTCGTCGACCTGATGGCGCATCTCGGACTCGCCGGCGATGCCGCCTGCCGCGAACAGCAGGCGCGTCAGCAGGCCCGCCTGGCAGAGGTGCAGGAAGTGCCGGGCGGCGAGTTCGGTATCGGCGATCGTCAGGCGCCCCGCCAGGACCTGCGCGTCGAGGTAGGTCGAGAGGCGCGCGACCCCGCAGGCCGGCCCCGCCTCGTAGAAGACCTGCCCGAAGCGCGGAAACTTCTCGCAGGCGCCGATCACCATCCGCACCACCGACACGTGCTGCGGCCGGCACATCTCGGCGAGGAAGCTCGTGCCGAGACGCCTCAGCACGGCGGGCACGTCCGGGTCGTCCGCGTCGAGGGTGAACAGGGCCTCCGCGAGGCTGGCCTTCTCTTGGATGATCAGCGCCTCGAACAGGTCCTCCTTGTTCTCGAAGTAGACGTAGAGGGTGCCCTTGGAGACGCCGGCCGCGCGGGCGATCTCGCCCATGCTCGCGCCGTCGAACCCCGACGACAGGAACACCGTCCGCGCGCCCTCGAGGATCTGCTGCCGCTTGTCGCCCTCGTGCTGGGCCTGACCCCGCTCCAGCACCGCACCCTGAGCCATCATCCCGCTCCGCACCGTGACACCGTCACGCTTGACCGAACCGTTCGGTCAAAATAACCTGCGGCTTCTTCGGAGGCGCGTCAAGTCGTGCCTCGTTATTGACCGAACCGTTCGGTCATTGATGTCGAGGCGCTACATGTCCCTTCGCGAGGACGCCGATCGGCTCAATTCCGGTCCCGACGCCCGTATCGAGGCCGCGGACGAGGAGCGCGCGGAACACTCCGCGCCGCCCGCACCGGCCTCCGCCGCGGCGTCTCGGCCGAAGCCCGTGCCGGTCGAAGCGGCTCCGGCGCGCAAGCGTCCGCTCAAGCGTCTCGTCCTGCTCGGCCTGCTGATGGCCGCGCTGGGCGGCGGCGCCTACGAGGGCTGGCAGTGGTGGACCGTCGGGCGGTTCTTCGTCTCCACCGACGACGCCTACGTCCAGGCCGACATCTCGGTCCTCGCGGCCAAGATCCCAGGCTATCTCCAGTCGGTTCCGGTGGTGAACGGCCTCGCGGTGAAGAAGGGCGACGTCATCGCCGAGCTCGACGGCGGCGACTACCGCCTCGCGCTGCAGGCGGCCCAGGACAAGCTCGCTACCCAGGAGAGCACCATCGCGCGGATCGGCCGGCAGGCCGAGGCGGCGCAGGCGCAGGTCGCCCAGGCCGCCGCGCAGCTTGACGCCACCCGCGCCGACGCCGTCCGCGCCCAGGCCGACTTCACCCGGGCGACGCAGATGCAGGCGGATTACGTCGCCAAGTCGCGCATCGACCAGACCCGCGCCGACCGCGACCGCACCGAGGCCTCCGTGAAGGCCATGGAGGCCGGCCTCGTCGCGGCGCGCGCCAACGTCGACGTCCTCCAGGCGCAGAAGCACGAGGCGGAGAGCCTCGCGGCGGAGCTCCGCACCGCCGTCGACCGGGCCCGGCGCGACCTCGACTTCACGGTGATCCGCGCGCCCTTCGACGGGGTGGTCGGCAACAAGGCCGTCGAGGCCGGCGCCTATGTCGGGCCCGGCACGCGGATCGCCGCGCTGGTGCCGCTCCAGAGCGTCCGGATCGACGCGAACTTCAAGGAGACCCAGGTCGAGCGCATGCGTCCCGGCCAGCCGGTCACCGTGACGGTCGACGCCTACCCGGACCGCGAGATCCACGCCGTGGTGGAATCGTTCTCGCCGGCCTCCGGCTCGGTGTTCAGCCTGCTGCCGCCCGACAACGCCACCGGCAACTTCACCAAGATCGTCCAGCGCCTGCCGGTGCGGGTGCGCGTGCCCGAGGAGGTCGCCCGCGAGGGCCTGCTGCGGCCGGGCCTGTCGGCGGTGGTGCGAGTCGATACCCGCACCGGCGCGAACCGCTCCGTCCTCGACCGCGCCTCCGCGGCGAGGCCGGTCAGCACCGCGAGCCGCTGAGACCGGCGATGGCCGCCAGCGCCGCCCTCGCGCCCGGCGCGCCGATCCGCGCCGCCGATCCGCCCCTCGACCGCCGCCGCATGGTGGCGTTCGTCTGCATGGTCTTCGGCATGTTCATGGCGATCCTGGACATCCAGATCGTCTCGGCCTCCCTCAACGAGATCCAGGCCGGCCTCTCGGCTTCCGGCGACGAGATCCCCTGGGTCCAGACCAGCTATCTCATCGCCGAGGTCATCTCGATCCCGCTCTCCGGCACCCTGTCGCGGGTGCTCTCGACGCGCTGGATGTTCGCCATCTCGGCGGGTGGCTTCACCCTGATGAGCCTGATGTGCGCCACCTCCTCGTCGATCGGCGAGATGATCGTCTGGCGGGCGCTCCAGGGCTTCATCGGCGGCGGCATGATCCCCACCGTGTTCGCCGCGGCCTTCACGATCTTCCCGCCCTCGAAGCGGACCATCGTCTCCCCGATGATCGGCCTCGTGGCGACGCTGGCGCCGACGATCGGGCCGACGGTGGGCGGCTACCTCACCGACCTCATGTCGTGGCACTGGTTGTTCCTCATCAACGTCGTGCCGGGAATCTTCGTGACGGTGTCGACCTGGATCCTGGTCGATTTCGACGAGCCCAATTACGGCCTGATCAAATCGTTCGACTGGGCCGGCCTCGCCTTCATGGCCGGGTTCCTCGGCTGTCTCGAATACGTGCTGGAGGAGGGGCCCAACCACGACTGGCTGCAGGACGAGGCGGTCTTCGCCTGCGCGGTCGTCTGCGGGACGTCGGCGCTGCTGTTCTTCTGGCGGGTCTTCACGGCGAAGCAGCCGATCGTCGATCTCAGGGCCTTCTCGGACCGGAACTTTGCCAGCGGCTGCGTGGCGAGTTTCGTGCTGGGCATCGGCCTCTACGGGCTGACCTACATCTACCCGGTCTATCTCGCCCGGGTCCGCGGCTACTCGGCGCTGATGATCGGCGAGACGATGTTCGTCTCCGGCCTGTGCATGTTCGCCACCGCTCCCATCGCCGGCCGGCTCTCCGGGAAGGTCGATCCCCGCATCATGATGGGGATCGGCTTCGTCGGCTTCGCCTGCGGCACGTGGATCGTCACGGGCCTCACCAAGGACTGGGACTTCTACGAGCTGCTCGTGCCGCAGATCCTGCGCGGCTGCTCGCTGATGCTCTGCATGATCCCGATCAACAACATCGCGCTGGGCACGCTGCCGCCGGCGCGGATGAAGAACGCCTCGGGGCTGTTCAACCTGACCCGCAACCTCGGCGGCGCGGTCGGGCTCGCGCTGATCAACACGATCCTCAACGACCGCTGGGACCTGCACCTCGCCCGGCTGCACGAGCGCTTCACCTGGGCGAACACGGCCGCGCTGGAGCGGCTCGACGCGATGCAGCGCGGCTTCGACGCCTACGGCAGCGCCGCCTCCGACATGGCGCTGAAGGCGATGACCAACACGGTGCGGATCCAGGGCCTCGTCATGGCCTTCGAGGACGTGTTCCTGTCCCTCACCGTCCTGTTCCTCGCGATGGCCTGCGCGGTCCCCATGATCCGGCGGCCGAAGGCCGGCGCGGGCGGGGGCGGCGGCCACTGACGGGCGGTCCCCGACGGGCGGGACCGACCCCGCGCGATCGGCCGGTGCGGAATCGGACGGCGCGTGCGACCTTCCGCGGCCGGGCCGCAGGATTGCGTTGGCGGTCGGCACCGCCGATCTGCTAGACAGGGCGGATGGCCGGCCCGAGAAGCCGGCGCCGAGACGGCCAGGATACGGCTTATGGACTTCCTCAACGCGATGGGCGGGACCGCCGGCGGTTTCTTCGGCGCCGTGATCCCGTTCCTGTTCGTGCTCACCGTCGTGGTGTTCGTGCACGAGATGGGCCACTTCCTGGTCGGGCGCTGGTGCGGGGTCGGCGTGCACGCCTTCTCGCTCGGCTTCGGCCCCGAGCTGTTCGGGTTCAACGACCGGCGCGGCACCCGCTGGAAGGTCTGCGCGATCCCGCTCGGCGGCTACGTGAAGTTCCACGGCGACGTGAACGGCGCCAGCATGCCCGATCCCGAGGCGGTCGCTCGGATGAGCCCGCACGAGCGGGCGATCAGCTTCCCGACCCAGCCCGTGTCCAAGCGCGCCGCGATCGTCGCCGCCGGCCCGGTGGCGAACTTCATCCTCGCGATCCTGCTCTTCGCCGGGGCGATCTGGCTCGGCGGTCGCTACGAGCTGCCCGCCCGGGTCTCCTCGGTGGAGCCGAACAGCGTTGCCGCCCAGGCCGGCTTCCAGCCGGGCGACGTGATCACCGCCATCGACGGCGAGAAGATCGGCGACTTCAACGCCATGTACCGCACGGTGACGGGCAGCGCCGGCACGCCGCTGACCTTCACGGTCGAGCGCAACGACCAGCCGATCACGATCCAGGCGACACCCGCGACCTTCGAGGAGAAGACGCCGTTCGGTCGCCACCGGATCGGCCGGCTCGGCATCCGATCGCCCGCGGGCTCGGAGGCGCGGCTCGTCCATTACGGGGCGCTCGACTCGCTCAATCTCGGCGTGAAGGAGACCTACTTCGTCGTCGAGCGGACCTTCTCGTATCTCGGGAAGCTCGTCACGGGCCGGGAATCCGCCGACCAGCTCTCGGGCCCAATCGGCATCGCCCGCGTCTCCGGAGAGGTCGCCAAGACCGGCGGCGTCGGCGGGCTGGTCGGCTTGATCGCCCTGCTCTCCGTCTCGATCGGCCTGCTGAACCTGTTCCCGGTGCCGCTGCTCGATGGCGGCCACCTGCTGTTCTACGCCTTCGAGGTGGTGCGCGGCCGTCCGCTCAGCGAGCGGGCCCAGGAGATCGGCTTCCGCATCGGCCTCGCCCTGGTGCTGATGCTGATGCTCTTCGCCGCCTGGAACGACATCCTCAACCTCGGCGCTTCCTGGCGGAACACCTGATCCGGGGTCGGCGGGGATCCCGGGACTCCCGCCGGATCTCCACCGGAAACGCCGCCCCAATCCCGCCGCGATCTCGCCCGGACACCGCCCGGATGCCGCCGCGGAGACGCGTCGAAACGGGGTTAAGAGCGCGTTCACGGGATCGGGAGCGTGGCTGGAAAGTCCCGCTGGGCCAGGCGTTTACGGGGCGTTCACCATGATCCGCGGTTTGCCCACAAGCTGACCGCAGCGTTAAGTGGCGCGAAGGCCACGACCCCCCAAAATCCCCTGACGATGGCCTCCCGCGCGTTTGCTTGGCAGGGGAATCCCGCTAAGAGCTACGCTTGGACCGAAGCCACGCTTGGACCAGGTGACGGGACGGCCGATCAACGGTCGCCTGTGACGGGCTAACCCCCGCGACCAGAACAGAAACGGGCGATTGCATGATGTCGTTGACGGGGAAGCCCCGACGTAAGTCGGTGCGGAAAACCATCGTCCTAGTCACTGCCGGTCTGGGTGTCGTCCTGAGCGGGGCTGCCCAGGCGCAGCAGATCGTCGTCCAGGGCAACCAGCGCGTCGATGCCGACACGATCCGGTCCTACGTGACCGGGACCGCGTCCGGCTCCGCCGAGGAGGCCCGCCGCAACCTGCTCGCCAGCGGGATGTTCTCCGACGTGAAGGTCGCCCAGTCGGGCGGACGCACGGTGGTGACCGTCCGCGAGAACAACCTGATCAACCGCGTTGTCTTCGAGGGCAACAAGAAGATCGAGAAGGCTACCCTGGAAGGCGTCGTCGAGGCCAAGGCCCGCGGGCCGTACAGCGAGGCGATCATCAACGCCGACCTCGCGCGCATCCGCGACGTCTACAAGCGCTTCGGCCGCGGCACCGCCAAGGTGACCTACCGGACCGTCGACCTGCCCAACGGCCGCGTCGACGTGATCTACCAGATCGACGAGGGCGACAAGACCGGCATCCTCTCGATCAACTTCGTCGGCAACAACGCCTACTCGGAGCGGACGCTGAAGGGGCTGATGAGCTCCTCGGAGATGAACTTCCTGTCGTTCATCAAGACCTCCGACGTCTACGATCCCGACCGCATCACCAACGACCTCGACCAGGTCCGCCGCTACTACCTGAAGAACGGCTACGCCGACTTCCAGGTGGTCAGCGCCGACGCGCGCTACGTCGAGGGCGAGAAGTCCGGCTACGTCATCACCGTCACGGTGAACGAGGGCGAGCAGTACAAGGTCGGCGCCGTCCAGGTGGATTCGCGCCTGCCGGGCCTCGACACCACGAAGCTCGACACCGACATCGCGACCTCCGTGGGCGACATCTACAACGCCGACGACGTCGAGAAGACGCTCAACAACGTCACCCGCGAGGTCAACCGCGCCGGCTACCCGTTCGCGCAGGTCCGCCCGACCGGCCAGCGCGACCCGGCCAGCCACCAGGTCTCCCTGGGCTTCGTGGTCGAGGACGGCCCGCACGTCTACGTCGAGCGCATCAACATCCGCGGCAACACCCGCACGCGCGACTACGTCATCCGCCGCGAGCTCGATATCGCGGAGGGCGATGCCTACAACCGCGTGCTGACGGACCGCGCCGAGCGGCGCCTGAACGGCCTGGGCTTCTTCAAGAAGGTCCGCTTCTCCAACGAGCCGGGCTCCGCCCCGGACCGCGTGGTCATCAACATCGACGTTGAGGATCAGCCCACGGGCTCGTTCTCGGTGGCTGGCGGCTACTCCACCCAGGACGGCATCATCGGCGAGGTCTCGGTCTCCGAGTCGAACTTCCTCGGCCGCGGCCAGTACGTCCGCCTCGCCGGCACGGGCGGCCAGTACTCGCGCGGCGTCGACTTCTCGTTCACCGAGCCGTACTTCCTCGGCTACCGCCTCGCGGCGGGCTTCGATGCCTTCTACAAGTACTCCGACCTGACCCGGTACTCGCGCTACGAGACCACGGTCTACGGCGGTCAGCTGCGCCTCGGCCTGCCGATCACCGAGGAGTTCGGCATCACGCTGCGCTACTCGCTGTACAACACCGAGCTGAAGGTGCCGAACACCCTCAAGCGGCCGTATAACGACTGCTCGATCCCGATCCCGGGCTACACCGCCACCTACGCGGCCGGAACGATCGACCCGAATACGGGCCGGAACATCGGCGGCCAGTCGATCTACCCGAACTGCGCGTATGACGGCGAAGCCTCCATCGCCATCAAGGGCTCGCAGGGCAACACCCTGACCTCGCTGGCCGGCCTGACGCTCGCCTACTCGACCCTCGACGTTATCGGTGCGCCCCGCAACGGCCTCTACGCCGAGCTGAAGCCCGACGTGGCGGGCCTGGGCGGCGACTCGAAGTTCTTCCGCGTGACCGCCGACGCGCGGTACTACAAGGAGATCTTCGAGGACGTGGTCGGCTTCATCCGCTTCCAGGGCGGCCACATCTCGTCGCTCAACAACGACCCGCTGCGGGTGACCGATCAGTTCTTCCTCGGCCCGTCGCTGGTCCGCGGCTTCGCGCCGAACGGCATCGGCCCGCGCGACGTCGGTATCGCCGACGCCCGCTCGAACGCGATCGGCGGCTCGACCTATGTCGGCGGCACCCTCGAAGTTCAGTTCCCGCTGCCCCTCGTTCCGCGCGATCTGGGCCTGAAGGGCGCGCTCTTCGCCGATGCCGGCACGCTGTTCGGCTATCACGGCCAGCGGAACTTCAACGTGAACGGCGACGCCTTCATCAACGGCATCTCGCCGACGACCGGGAAGTGCAACTTCAACGCCTTCACGATCGGCGTGGAGCCGGAATGCGTGAACGTCCGCGACACGGCGGCGATCCGCTCCTCGATCGGCGCGTCCATCCTGTGGAACTCGCCGCTCGGCCCGATCCGGTTCGACTACGCCTACGCTCTGTCCAAGGACGAGGGTCAGAAGGTGTTCGTCCCGATCCTCGGCAAGTACGGCCATATCGGCGCGGATCAGGTCCAGGCGTTCCGCTTCTCCGGCGGCTCGCGCTTCTGATAAAAATCCCGCGCGCCGGCCGGATTGTCCCGGCCGGCGCGTTGTCCAACATGTCAGATCCCATTTTCTTCGCCGCCGCCACCGGCCTCACCCTGGCCGAGATCGCGGCGGCCGCCGGCACCGGCCTCCCCGAGGGGGCGGATCCGGATCGCCGGTTCGGCGGCGCGGCCTCCCTGGAGAGCGCCGGTCCGGACCATCTCGCCTACATGGACAACGCCCGCTACGGCGACGCCCTCGCGGCGACGCGGGCGGGGGTGTGCCTCGTCTCCCCCCGCTTCGCGGCGCGCTGCCCCGCCGGGACCGTCGCCCTCGTCAGCCGCGATCCCTACCGCGCCTACGCGGCCCTGCTCGGCCGACTCCATCCGGACGCCCTGCGTCCCGGCTCCCAGTTCGCCGTCCGCGGCGTCGCCTCCGGCGCCCACGTCCACCCCGAGGCCCGGCTCGAGGACGGCGTCACGGTCGATCCCGGCGCGGTGATCGGGCCGGGGGCCGAGATCGGCGCCGGCACGGTAATCGGGCCGAACGCCGTGATCGGCCCGGGCGTCCGCATCGGGCGTGACTGCGCCATCGGTGCCGGCACGACGCTGAGCCACGCGCTCCTCGGGAACCGGGTGATCCTCCATCCCGGTGCCCGGCTCGGCCAGGACGGGTTCGGCTTCGCCATGGGGGTCACCCACCTCAAGGTACCCCAGGTCGGGCGGGTCATCGTTCAGGACGATGTCGAGATCGGCGCCAACACCACGGTCGACCGGGGCGCCTCGCGCGACACGGTGATCGGGGAGGGCACCAAGATCGACAACCTCGTGCAGATCGCCCACAACGTCGTGATCGGGCGCCACTGCGTCATCGTGTCGGGGGTCGGCATCTCGGGCTCGACCACGCTGGAGGATTACGTCGTCCTCGGCGGGCAGGTCGGCGTCGTCGGCCACCTGCGCATCGGCCGCGGCGCGCAGATCGCCGGGTCGTCCAACGTCAACCGCGACGTGCCGCCGGGCAGCCGCTGGGGCGGGACGCCGGCCAAGCCGGTGCGGGCGTGGTTCCGCGAGCTGACGACGCTCGCGCGCCTCGCCGAGCGCTCGGTCAAGGACACCGCCGACGACGACGCCTGACCGGGAAGGCCTTGCGCTTCCGGCGATTTCTTCCGAAGAGGGCGGTCGGTGCGCCGAGGGCGGCCGGATTGCGGGCCGCCGAATGCGGCAAGTCGAGGTGCGGATTTCGATGAGTGAGGCGGCGCGCGAGACAGGCACCGAGCTGGGTACAGCCGATATCCAGACGCTGCTGGAGCTGCTGCCGCACCGCTACCCGTTCCTGATGGTGGACCGCATCGTCGAGATCGACCGGGACGAGTCCTGCGTCGGCATCAAGAACGTCACGGCGAACGAGCCGCAATTCATGGGCCACTTCCCGGACATGCCGGTCTTCCCGGGCGTGCTCCTGATCGAGGGCATGGCGCAGACGGCGGGCGCCATCTGCTGCCGCCACATCCGGGCGGATGGGCGGAACACCAAGCAGGTGTTCTTCATGACCATCGACAAGTGCAAGTTCCGCAAGCCCGTCACGCCGGGCGATCAGGTGCGCTTCCACATGACGAAGCTGAACCAGCGCCGGACCATGTGGTGGTTCCGCGGCGAGGCCCGGGTCGACGGCACGCTGGTCGCCGAGGCCGAGATCAGCGCCATGCTGGTGACGGAGTGACCGCGCCCTTCATCCACCCGAGCGCCGTGATCGAGTCGGGCGCCCGGATCGGCGACGGGGCCCGGATCGGCCCGTTCTGCCATGTCGGGCCCGAGGTCGTGCTCGGCCCGGACTGCGAACTCGTCAGCCACGTGGTGCTGGCCGGCCGCACCACGATCGGCCCCCGCACCCGGATCTTCCCCTTCGCGTCGATCGGTCACCAGCCGCAGGACCTGAAGTACCGGGGCGAGCCCTCGACCCTGACGATCGGCGCCGACTGCCTGATCCGCGAGGGCGTCACCATGAATCCCGGCACCAGTGGCGGCGGCCTGGAGACCGTGGTCGGCGATCACTGCACCTTCCTGGCCAACTCGCATGTCGGGCACGATTGCCGGGTCGGCGCCCACGTGATCTTCTCCAACAACGTCATGCTGGCGGGCCATTGCAGCGTCGGCGACTACGCGATCCTGGGCGGCGGCGCCGCCGTGATCCAGTTCGCGCGGGTCGGTGCGCACGCCTTCGTGGGCGGCCTGTCCGGCCTCGAGAACGACTGCATCCCCTACGGCATGGTGCTCGGAAACCGGGCCTACCTGTCGGGCCTCAACATCATCGGGCTGCAGCGCCGCGGCTTCGCCCGCGAGGACATCCACGCGCTGCGGCGCGCCTACCGCCTGCTCTTCGCCCCCGAGGGCACGCTGATGGAGCGGGTGGAGGACGTGGCCGCGACCTTCGAATCCCACACGGCGGTCCGCGAGATCCTCGACTTCATCCGCCTCGGCGGCAAGCGCTCGATCTGCACGCCGCGCGAGATCCCGACTCCGATCAGCGCCGCCTGAGCGGCCGGACCGTGACCGAGGTCGATCCCGCACCCGAGGGCGCCCTGGTCCTGATCGCCGGGGCAGGGCGCCTTCCGGAACTCGTCGCCGAGTCGCTCCGCCGGGCACGCCGGCCGTTCCGGGTGATCGCGCTGCGCGGCTTCACCGGGCCGGCCCTGCGAGCCGGGGCCGACGCCACGGTCGACCTCCTCGATCTCGCCGCCACTCTAAAACTGCTGCGGCGCTGGGGTCCGGCGGTCGTGGTGCCGGCCGGCGGCGTCTCCCGCCCGAGCCCGGCCGCGATCCTGAATGCCGGGGCCGCCCTGCGCAACCGCGAGGCCCTGCGGGCGATCGCCGGCGGGGGGGACGACCGCCTCCTGCGGGCCGCCGTCACGCTGGTCGAGGAGGAGGGCCACCGGGTCGTCGGCGTCCACGAGGCCGCGCCGGACCTGCTCTGCCCGCACGGTCCCCTCGGGCGCCGGGCCCCGGACTCCGAGGCGGTCGCCGCGATCCGCACCGGGCGCGGCGTCCTGGACGCCCTCTCGCCCTACGACCTGGGGCAGGCGGTGGTTCTGGCCGGGGACAGGATCCTCGCGGTCGAGGGACCGGAGGGCACGGACCGCATGCTCGCCCGGGCGCGGGCCCTGGGACGCCGCCCGTTCGGGTTCGGCCGGGCGATGCCCGCCACCGTGCTGGTGAAGGCCCCGAAAGTCGGCCAGGACCGTCGCATCGACCTCCCGGCCATCGGTCCGCGGACCGTGCGCAACGCGGCCCGGGCGGGCTGCGTCGGCCTCGCCCTCGAGGCCGGCGGGACCCTGGTCATCGACCGCACGGCCACGGCCGCCGAGGCCGACCGCCTCGGCCTCTTCGTGGTCGGCTACGGAGGAGCGCCGTGACCGGCCGGCCCCGGACCATCTGGCTCGTGGCCGGCGAGGATTCCGGCGATCAGCTCGGCGCCAAGCTGATGCGCGCCCTGCGCGAGGCCGCGCCCGACACCGTCTTCGGCGGCGTCGGCGGTGAGGCCATGGCGGAGGCGGGGTTCGCGTCCCTGTTCCCCCTCGATGACGTCGCGGTGATGGGCTACCTGCCGGTCCTCGCCCGCGCCCGGACCCTGCTTCGGCGCATCCGCGAGACCGTGGCGGCGGCGATCCGCGCCCGTCCCGACGTGCTGGTGATCATCGACAGCCCGGGCTTCACCCACGCGGTGGCGCGGCGGGTGCGCAAGGCGGCCCCCGGCATCCCGATCATCGACTACGTGTCCCCGAGCGTCTGGGCGTGGCGGCCCTGGCGCGCGAAGGGCATGCGACCGTTCATCGACCACGTTCTGGCCCTGCTCCCCTTCGAGCCCGACGCGCATCTCCGACTCGGCGGCCCCCCCTGCACCTATGTCGGGCACCCGCTGATCGAGCGGCTCCCGGAATTGCGGCCCACCGAGGCCGAGCAGGGGCGACGCGACGCCGTTCCCTACAGCCTTGTGGTCCTGCCCGGCTCCCGCCGCTCCGAGATTGAGCGGCTGATGCCGGTCTTCGGTGCGGCGCTTGCACGCGTGGCGGAGAGCATTCCGGTGGAGGCGGTGCTGCCCGCCGTGACCCGTCACAGGGCCTTGATCGAGCGGCTCGCCGGAGGCTGGGCGGTGCCCGCCCGCATCGTGACCGGCGAGGCGCCGAAATACGCCGCCTTCCGCGAGGCCCGGGCGGCGCTCGCCGCCTCCGGCACGGTCACGCTGGAGCTGGCGCTCGCGGGCGTCCCGATGGTCGTCGCCTACAAGGTCTCGCGGGCGGAAGAGCTCATCGCCCGCCGGCTGATCCAGGTCCCGAGCATCGTGCTGCCGAACCTGATCCTCGCCGAGAACGCGATGCCGGAATTCGTCCAGGCCGATTGCACTCCGGAGCGCCTCGCGAGCGCCCTGCGGCCGCTCCTGGCCGGCGGGGCCGGCCGCGACGTCCAGCTCGCCGCCCTCGGACGGATCGACGGGCGGATGCGGCTCGCCGCGGAGGACACGCCGAGCCGGGCCGCGGCGCGGATCGTCCTGCGCGCGGCCGAGGGAGCGGGGCCGGATCCGGCGGCGTGACGGCGCCGCTCAGCCGGCGCGGCGGCCGCAGCGGATATAGGTCGACGTCCCGCGGCTGCTCGACCAGGTCAGACGCTCGCCGTCCACCTGCAGGCGGACCTGCGACGACCAGCGGCGGCCGCGATCGCTGCACTCGGCGGCGGTGACCCAGGCGGTGCCGCTCCGCCGCACGTCGTGGAAGAGGCAGAGCGTGCGGCCCGCGCGGGCGCGGTCCTGCGTGATCGTGGCCGGGATGTAGCCCCGGCGCCGCGACCGGGCCCCGCAGGCCTCGGGTGTCGGGCCCCAGACACCCACATACTCGGCCGCGGTTGCGGCGGCGACGGGCGCCGGCCGGGCATTCGCCGTGACGGCGGCCGTCTGCGGCAGCGACGGGGCCGTCGGGGCCGCCATGGCGGTCTGGCCGGGCGGCTCCGCCGGGAGCGCGAGTGGGTCGGGCTCGTCGAGCGTCACGACGCGGCGCGCGGCGCGGGGGCCGGCGGACCCCGCCGCGGAGGGGCTCGCTTCCGGCATCGACGGGCGGAACGGCAGATCCTCGGTCAGGTAGGCGGCGCTGTAGGCGAACAGGCCCACCCAGCCGAGGATGAGGAGCGTCGGCAAGGCGAGGCGACGCCAGGAGCCGGAACGCGCCCCGTCGCCCGGATCCGCCAGCACCACCGCCCCCATGGTCCGCCCCCCTCTCGTCCGATCAGCGGCCGAAGATGCCCTTCAGGAACTGCGCCGTGCGGTTGCGCTTGCGCTTGCGCTCCAGCTCCGAGGCGTCCTTGAGCCACGCGACCTGCACCACGCGGCGCTCGCCCTCGAAGGGCTCGTGGCCGTGCCAGGAATTGTCGGCCCGCAGGAACGCGAACATCGTGCCCATGGTCGGCGGGACCTCCACCGCGAACGGCTCGTAGTTGCGGCCGTCGTAGAGCACCCGCAGTCGGCCGGCGGCCGGGGCATCCCAGGCATCGTTCATATAGACGAGCAGGGTGAGCACCTTCGATGGGCCGTCCGTGTGGATCGAGCCGTATTTCAGCTGGCTGCGGCGCATGATCGTGGTCAGCCGCGGGCAGGACACGAGGTCGATGCCGAACTTCTCTCCGAGGATCTCGGAGAAGGCGTCGCTCTCCAGCTCGTCGATCAGCGCCTTGAAACGTCCCTTCAGGGCGACCTCATCCACGGTGAGGTAGCCGGGCTTGGCGATGTCCGGGAAGTCGCGCCGGATGTCGTCGATCGCGTCGGGATTCAGGACGTTGCTGCCGAGCGTGTACGCGTAGGGCTCGCGGGATACCGGCGCGGCGCGCACGGCGGAGATGTCGAGGATCGAGAGAGCGGACATCGCTGGGTCCCTTGGCTCCGGCGCCGGTCGGCCGGCACGCGGGGCGCCGGAGACGCGTGCCGGAGGGCCGGTCGCGCCGTCGTGCCGGGGCCGCCCGCGCAGGCGTCCACGATCACAAATCTACAGCTGCTTTCGGCAATCCCGGAATCTCCTAATCCGCCGATTGCGGCGGTCCGACGGCGAAAGCAGCCTGGTGGCGCATTCCGGTGACAGTCTCGGACGGCCTGCTTGTGCAGGATGGTGCCAGACCCGCGGGCTTTCTTCCCGGGTGCGTACCGGAATCCGTGCCCGATGAGGCCGTTGGCCCTCGCTTTGCTGTTCACCCACCTCGCTGCCGTCGCGGCCGGGCTGGAGGCCCGTGCGCAGTCTCGGCCGCCGCGCGGCTCGATGACGGCCCGCATGACCTGCTCGGAGGCGATGGCTCTGGTGAAGAACGAGGGCGACGTCATCATCGCCGCGGGGGGGGCACCGGAGCGCTTCGTCAGCAATCCCGGTCAGTGCAGCGGCTCGGAGATCGCCGAGCTGCGCTTCGCACCGACGCGGGACAACCCGCAATGCCCGATCGGCTACCATTGCCGCGAACCCGGCTTCGAGGAGTGGAACTGGTAGCCGCACCGCCCGCGTAAATCGCCGCACCGCCGGAACGTGACCAAAGTTTCACGCGACAGCGCGGGCACAGTGCCACTATCTGGCCATCTGCCGGGGCCAAGGCCGCCGGCGGCGTCCTGGGCGGGCGCGCACGGATGGGGGATCGACGGTGGCAGCACTCAGGACCGGACTGGGCATCCAGGCCGTGCTCACGGCCCTGGCCGCGCTGATCCTGCTGGCGTTTCCCGGAATCCCGAGCCCGCCGCTCTACGTCTCCCTCGCCGGCTTCGCCATGGCGGGCATCCTGATCGCCGCGAACGGCATCTCGGCCTACCTGAAGGTCTTCGTCTCGGTCTACGGCGTCGGCTACCTGCTGCTCGCCGGATCGAAGACGATCGCCGCCATGGGGCTGCTGCCGCCCGTGATCGCGGCGCTGCTCCCGCCCGCCTTCGCCGCCACCGGCGCGGTGGTTTTCGCCGCCATCGTGCTCGGCATCTCGTATCTCGAGCCGATCCGCGCGATCACCAACATCGCCGACCCGTATTTCGCCAATCGCGACAAGCCGACGAAGGAGATCGGCCTGTTCCGCTGGTTCGGCACCACCGAAGGACGGATCGGCCGCAACCTCGTGGCGCTCTCGATCTTCGTGAACTTCGCCGATGTGGCGCTGACGCTGCGGTTCAATTTCTTCTACCGCGACATCTACAACTCGCTCCAGGAATACAACGCGAGCGCTTTCTGGTACCAGCTCCTCTGGGTGTTCGTCCCCCTAGCCACGCTGAACATCGCCATCGGCATGTTCGACCTGTTCGTGGATTCCTCGCTGCTGATCCGTTGGCGCACGTGGCTGACCCACAGCCTGTACGAGCGCTGGCTCGGCAACGGCACGCATTACCGGATCCCGTTCACCGACGAGGAGGCGGACAACCCGGATCAGCGCATCCAGGCCGACGTCAACAGCTTCATCGTGCAGACCACGACGCTGTCGATCCGGCTCCTCAGCCAGGCCGCGCAGCTCGTGTCGTTCATGGTCATCCTCTGGACCCTGTCGCGCGACTTCGTGGTGCCGTTCACCGACACGGTCATCCCGGGCTTCCTGGTCTGGCTGGTGATCGCCTACGCGGTGGTCGGCACGTGGCTCACCCACCTCATCGGCCGGCCGCTGATCGGGCTCGACTTCCGGCAGGAGCAGGTCGAGGCGAATTTCCGCTTCGCGCTGGCCCGGAACCGCATCTACTCGGAGCAGATCGCCCTGCTGCGCGGCGAGCGGGCGGAGGCCTCGCGGCTCGCGACGCTGTTCCACAGCGTCATCGACAACTACGTCGGGATCATCTTCCGGCGCATCAAGCTGATCGCCTTCACGTTCAGCTACCGGCAGGCGAGCGTGATCTTCCCGATGGTGCTGGCGGCCCCGTCCTTCTTCGCCAAGAAGATCACGCTGGGCGCGCTCCAGCAGACTTCCCAGGCCTTCGGGCAGGTGCAGAGCTCGCTGTCGTTCTTCGTCGACTCCTACACGACGCTGGCGGCCTACAAGGCTAACACCATCCGTCTCGGCTCCTTCCGCCGGGCCATGACCAAGGCCGAGGCGCTGGAGGCGGCGGGCTACGGGCTGGTCCAGGGCAACGAGAGCACCGGCGACGTCACCGCGCGCGATCTGGTCCTCGCCCTGCCGAACGGGCGGCCGATCGTCACCGCCGACGCGCTGACCCTGCCGCGCGGCGGCGCCACCCTGGTCACCGGTCCCTCCGGCTCGGGCAAGTCGACCCTGTTCCGGGCGATCGCGGGGATCTGGCCCTTCGGCAAGGGCCGGGTCGACGTGCCCGCCGGACAATCTGCCCTGCTGCTGCCGCAGCGGCCCTACATCCCGCAGGGCACGCTGCGCGGCGCCGTGGTGTACCCGAACACCACCGACCAGTTCTCGGACGCGGCGATCAAGGCCGCCCTGACGTCTGCCCAGCTCGCCCACTTGGTCGACCATCTCGACGAGAGCGACACCTGGGAGCGGCGGCTGTCGGGGGGCGAGCAGCAGCGGCTCGCCATTGCCCGCGCGCTGCTGGCGAAGCCCGAATGGCTGTTCCTCGACGAGGCGACGGCCTCGCTCGACGAGCCCTCCGAGGCGGCGCTCTACCGGATGCTGCGCGAGCAGCTTCCCGGCACGACGATCGTGTCGATCGGCCACCGCTCGACGCTGCACGCCTTCCACGACCGGCGCATCACGCTCGAGCCGGAGAGCGGCGTGTTCGTCCCGCGGGTGCAGAGGCAGCCGCTTCCGGCGGAGTAGGGCAAGCCACTTCCCGCGCCTCTCCCGATTCCCGCTGTGCGGGCGACACCTCTATCGGTTCCGGTCGATGTGTTCGCCACCGGCGTCATTGCGAGCGCAGCGAAGCAAACCCGTCGGCGCCCCGATCTCAGCGGTCGCGCCGCCCTGGCTCACGTCGCTTCACTCGTGATGACGCTGGTGGACGCCCCAATCGAAGCGTTCGAGCGGAACCCGTATCACTCATCCAGGCTGGCACACTCGGCAGCGCGGGTCCCCTCTCCCGTGCGGGAGAGGGGACCCGTCCCGACTTGCGGCCGGCGGCGGTGTCCGCCGGCGATGCGTGACTGTCGTAGCCCCGCGGGGGGAATCGCCTCCCCGAGGAGCAGTACCCGTAACCTCGCCGCTCGGCCGACGCGGTTTACGATGCCTTCCGCAGCCCCGCGGCGGCCCGGGCCGCCTGCTCGATGGCCGCCGGATCCGGAGCGCCGGGCTTCACCACCCAGCTGCCGCCGACGCACAGCACCGACGGGATCGCCAGCCAGTCCGGGGCCGTCGCCTCGGTGATCCCGCCCGTCGGGCAGAACCGCACCGCGCCGAACACCGCCGCGTGGGCCTTCAGCGCCTTGATCCCGCCCGCGGCCTCGGCCGGGAAGAACTTGAACCGGTCAAGCCCGTGATCCAGGCCGCGCATGATGTCGGCGGCCGTGGCGACGCCGGGCAGGTAGGGCACGCCGTTGGCCTTGGCGGCGTCGGTCAGCGGCTCCGTGAGGCCGGGCGAGACGATGAATTCGGCGCCCGCCGCGAGGGCGTTGTCGAGATCGCGCGGGTTGAGCACCGTCCCGGCACCGACGACCGCGCCCTCGACCCGGGTCATCTCCCGGATCACGTCGAGGGCGGCCGGGGTGCGCAGGGTGACCTCCAGGGCGGTCAGCCCGCCCTTCACCAGGGCCTCGGCTATGGGCCGCGCCTGGGCCACGTCGTCGATCACCAGGACCGGAATGACGGGCACGGAGCGCATCAGCGCGTCGATGCTGGTCAGATCGTTCATGGTCGGCAACTCCTGTACGAGGGTCAGAGGCCGGCGGCGGCGAGCATCGCCGAGGCGCCCCGCTCCGCCGTGTCGGCCCCCTGGCGCATGAACGCGAACAGCTCCCGCCCGGTGCCCTGCGCCGGCTCCGGCGCCTCGGCCTCGGGGCGGGCGGCGAATTCCGCCTCGTCGACCAGAACCTGCAGCAGCCCGTCGGCCGCGCTGAGGCGGACGACGTCGCCGTCGCGGATTCGCCCGATCGGGCCGCCGCCGAGCGCCTCGGGGCTCAGGTGGATGGCGGCCGGGACCTTGCCGGACGCCCCCGACATCCGCCCGTCCGTCACCAGGGCGACCTTGTGGCCGCGATCCTGCAGCACGCCGAGCGGCGGGGTGAGCTTGTGCAGCTCGGGCATGCCGTTTGCCTTCGGGCCCTGGAACCGGACCACGACCACGACGTCGCGCTCCAGCTCGCCGGCCTTGAAGGCCTTCAGCACCTCGTCCTGATCGGAGAAGACCCGGGCCGGGGCCTCGATGGTGCGGCGGTGCTCCTCCACGGCGCTGGTCTTGAACGTCGCCCGGCCGAGATTGCCCTTCACGAGCCGCATGCCGCCGTCCGGCTGGAACGGGTTCCCGGGCCGGCGGAGCATCGTGTCGTCGAGGCTCTCGGGCACCGCGTCCTCGAAGACCAGCTCCTCGCCGTCGAGCTTCGGGTCGCGGGCGTGGTCGCGCAGCGACTGGCCCGCCACGGTCAGGATGTCGTCGTGCAGGAGGCCCGCGTCGAGCAGCGCCGCCATCACGAAGCTCATGCCGCCCGCGGCGTGGAAGTGGTTCACGTCGCCGGCGCCGTTCGGGTAGACGCGGGCGATCAGCGGTACGGCGCTGGAGAGGCGGTCGATATCCTCCCAGTCGATGACGATGCCGGCCGCGCGCGCGATGGCCGGCAGGTGAATCGCGTGGTTGGTCGATCCGCCCGTGGCGAGCAGGCCGACCGCGGCGTTCACGATCGCCTTCTCGTCGACGCACAGGCCGAGCGGCCGGTAGTCGTTGCCGGCGCCGCCGATCTCGGTGAGCCGGTGGATCGCCGCCCGGGTCACGGCCTGGCGCAGCTTGGTGCCGGGGTTGATGAAGGACGCGCCCGGCATGTGCAGGCCCATCATGTCCATCATCATCTGGTTGGAGTTGGCCGTGCCGTAGAACGTGCAGGTCCCGGCCGCGTGGTAGGAGGCAGACTCGGATTCGAGCAGCTCCGCCCGGCCGACCTTGCCCTCGGCGTAGAGCTGGCGGATCCGCTGCTTCTCCTTGTTGGCGAGACCCGACGGCATGGGCCCGGCCGGGATCAGGATCGTCGGCAGGTGGCCGAAGCGCAGCGCCCCGATCAGCAGGCCCGGCACGATCTTGTCGCAGATGCCGAGCAGCGCCGCGCCGTCGAACATGCCGTGGCTCAGCGCGACCGCGGTGGAGAGCGCGATCGTGTCCCGGGAGAACAGCGACAGCTCCATGCCGCTCTGCCCCTGCGTGACGCCGTCGCACATGGCCGGCGTGCCGCCCGCGACCTGCGCGGTGGCGCCGCGCTCCCGGGCGAACAGCTTGATCTGCTCCGGGTAGCGCCCGTACGGCTGATGGGCCGAGAGCATGTCGTTGTAGGCGGTGACGATGCCGATGTTCATCACCGTCCGCTCGTCGCGGATCGCCGCCTTGTCCTCGCCGGAGGCCGCGAAGCCGTGGGCGAGGTTGCCGCAGGCGAGCTTGCCGCGCCGGACTCCGGCCTCGCGCTCGCGGGCGATCAGGTCGAGATAGGCGCGCCGGGTCTCGCGGGAGCGCGAAACGACGCGCTCGGTGACCGCCGCGACCTCGGGATGAAGCTCGGTCATGCTCGTTCCTCCAGGCTCGGTGCCGACGGGCGCGCGGCCGGTGCCGCAGTTCGGGATCGGCCGCGCGGCCGCGTCGGTGGCCGGTATCTAAGGGGTGCGCCGCGGGATGTAACCCGGGGCGGGCGCCGGCGCTGACATGAGGTCTGCCCGCCGGCTCAGGAAACCCCAAGTCCGAGGCCGCGGTCGCTGTCGCGTTCGACCGATGCCGCCCGCATCGTCATCACGAGCGGAGCGAAGTGACCCAGGGCAGCACGACCCTGGAGTGCTTCGCCGCGCCCGCAAAGACGGTGACCGCCCGCCTTTGCCCGGACGCCCGACGTCGCCACGCCTCGAAGCGCTCGTTCGAGGCATGCTGCAGGATGGGGGCGAACCTTAGAGACCCAGCACGTCCCTGGCCTCAATACTCCCAGAAGATGCGCTGCAGCTCCTTGGTGTCGTTGGTCTTGGTGAGCGCCACGGCCGCCAGGATCTTGGCCTTGGCGGGGTTCAGGTCGTGGGCGACCACCCAGTCGTACTTGTCGTCGGGCTGCTCGGCGTTGCGCAGCACGAATCCGTCCGGCACGCGCGACGAGCGGATCACGATGGCACCCTTGGAGCGGATGTCCTTGAGCTTGTCGACGAGGTAGCCGGGCACCGAGCCGTTGCCGGTGCCGGCGTTGACGATCGCCTTGGCGCCGGCCTGGAGCTCGGCGTCGTACACGCCCGGGATCATGTTGCCCGAGCCGTAGACGATGCCGACCAGCGGCAGGCTGTCGATCTGGTCGATGTCGAACTCGGAGCTCATGTTGTGCCGCTTCGTCAGGGAGCGGAAGAAGTAGGTCTTGCCCTCGACCACCATGCCGAGCGGCCCCCACTGGCTGTAGAAGGCGCTGGGCACGATGTTGGTCCGCTTGTTCACGTCGCGGCCGCACTGGATGTAGTCGTTCATCGTCACGGTGACGCCCTGGCCGATCGCCTCCTTGCTGGCAGCGACCGTGACGGCGTCGAGCAGGTTGAGGGCGCCGTCGGCCGAGATCGCCGTGCCCGGCCGCATCGAGCCGACCACGACTATCGGCTTGTCGCTCTTCACCACGAGATCGAGGAAGAACGCGGTCTCCTCCAGCGTGTCGGTCCCGTGCGTGACGACGACGCCGTCGACGTCGTCCTGCTTCAGGAGCTGGGATACGCGCTTGCCGAGCTGGACGAGCTGGGCGTCGGTGAAGCTCTCGGAGGCGATCTGGAAGACCTGCTCGCCGCGCACATTGGCGATGGTGTTCACCTGCGGCACGGCGGCGATCAGCTTGTCGACCGGCACCTTGGCGGCCGTGTAGGTGGCGCTGTTGGCGGCGTCCGCCCCGGCGCCCGCGATCGTCCCGCCGGTGGCGAGGATCACGACGTTCGGCTTCTTCGCCGCGGCGGCCGTGCCGGCCTCGGGCATCTCGCGGGCGCTGAGGGGCGAGGCCCCGAAACCGCTGGCCAGGGCCAGGGCGAAGACCGCTCCGCGCAGGGGAAGAGCCGCGCCGCTTCGGCAGGAGAACATCGGAGATCCTCGATGGTTGACGGGAGAGCGAGTGGGACTCGACGCGGGGATGGTAGCCGCACCTCGGCCCGAGGCAAGGATCATGCAGGGCGCCGACGCGCAGGGCGCGACGGATCGTTACGCAAGCTCGGGCGTTGATGGGGGTTGCTGTCCGCTCGGAGATAGATCCCATGCTGCATCTCGCCGGCCTGCTCGAGGAACTCGAGCGGAGCGAGCCCGCGCGGGCCGCGATGTCGATCCTCGAGAACTCCCTCGCGCGCCGCTCGACGGAGGAGCAGGGCGCGTTCTGGCGCGCCGTCGACATCTACTACGTCTCGCGGAAGGCCCCGCCGGAGGCGACCCTGCCGGGCCAACTCGGGCCGGGCGAATCTGTGGCGAGTCAGGCCGCGCCGGAGCTGGCCGCCGCGTCCTGAGCCCGGCCTCCGGATCCGATCGCGGCGCTCAGGCGCTCGCCGGCACGGCCGGCGGCATGCCGGCGCCGCTCTCGGGCTCGCTGCCCGCGCGCACCGCGTCGCGGGTCTCGGGCATCAGCGCGAAGTAGAGGACGAAGCCGAGCGCCGCGATGGCCGCCAGCGCCAGGAAGGCGGTGGAGTAACCCGCCGACACGATGATCACGCCGGCCAGCGTCGCGCTCAGGGAGGCGCCGATCCCCTGGGCCGTCGCCACGGCGCCCTGGGCCGCGTTGAACCGCCCGCCGCCGCGGGTGAGGTCGGCGACCACGATCGGGAACAGCGCGCCGTAGACGCCGGCGCCGATCCCGTCGAGGAGCTGGACGCCCACCAACCAGAACGGGTTGTCCGACAGGGTGTAGAGGACGCCGCGCAGCGCCAGGATGCCGAAGGCCGTGAGGAAGATCGGCTTGCGGCCGATCACGTCGGCCTTCGCGCCGACGAAGATCGCCACCGGCACCATCACGCACTGCGCCGCCACGATGCAGACCGCGATCAGCGAGGTCGCGTGGTCCTTGCCCGAGATATGCGTCAGGAGCTGGCCCACCGAGGTCAGCATCGCCGCGTTGGCGAGGTGGAAGATCGCGCAGAGCACCGCGAAGACGAGGAGCGGCCGGTTCTGCAGCAGGGTCGCGAGGCCGGACGGCCTCTCCTGAGCCTGCTCCTCGCCCTCGGTCATGCCCCGGGCGAGGTCGTTGTCGATGGCGTCGGCCGGCACCAGCAGCATGGCGCCGATCGACAAAGCCGCCAGGACGCCCATGAGCCAGAACACCACCACCGGCCCGAAGAAGTAGGCGAGCCCGCCCGCCAGGGCGGCGGAGACCGCGTTGCCGGCGTGGTTGAAGCCCTCGTTGCGGCCGATCCGCTTGGCGAACATCCTCGGCCCGACGAGGCCCAGCGTGATCGCGGCGAGCGCCGGCGGGAAGATCGTCCCGGCGACGTGGGCAATCGATTGGGTGGCGGTGACGAGGTAGAAATTCGAGATGAACGGCAGGACGAGGCAGCTCGCCGTCACCGCGATGGCGCCGCCGATCACCACCGCGCGCTTGTGGTTGGTGGCGTCGATCAGCGCGCCGGCGGGCGTCTGCGCCACGAGGCCGAGGATGCCCGCGATGGTCATCACGAGGCCGGTCGTGGCCTCGTTCCAGCCCTGGTCCGGACCGCGCACGGCGATCAGGTAGATGGCGAGGTAGGGGCCGAGGCCGTCGCGCACGTCGGCGAGGAAGAAGTTGAGCGCGTCGAGGCCGCGCAGGGCCTTGGCCGAGGGCGCCCGGCCGCCGGCGCCCGTCTCGATCCTGTTCATCCTGCCGCGATCCCCCGACCGACGGACGGCGCGGCCCCGATCCGGGCCGCGTCGTCGCACGCGGGGCTCGACGCCCGCGCGCGCCATCGGTTCCCGCTCGGCCGGGGCCTCACGCGGGATGTGAACGATTCTCCGGCCGGTGCCTTCTTCAGGCCGGGTCGATGCCCGCCGAAGCGTCGGGATTTCCGACAGTTTCTGTCGTCTCTTCCGACAGATCTGGGTTCGGCGGGCCGAGGCCGTAGCGCTCGATCTTGGCGTAGAGGAGCTGCCGCTGGATGCCGAGCCGGCGCGCGGCCCGGGCGCGGTTGCCGTCGGCCTCGCGCAGCGCGGCCGCGATCATGGTCCGCTCCAGGCGGGCCACGGCCTCGGGAAGGTCGCCGGCGAGCCAGTCGTCCACCGCGTCATCGCCGCGCCGCTCGGGCCGCTCGGCCGGCAGATCGACGGCCTCGGCCCCGATCACGCCGCCGCGCACCAGCACGGCGGCTCGCTCCACGACGTTGCGCAGCTCGCGAACGTTGCCGGGCCACCCGTGGGCGAGCAGGCGCGCGGCGGCCCCGCCGCTCAGGCGCTTGCCGGAGGGAATGAGGAAGTGCTCGGCGAGCGGCACGATGTCGGCCAAGCGCTCGCGCAGGGGCGGCAGGGCGATCGGCACGACGTTCAGTCGATAGTACAAGTCGGCGCGGAACCGGCCCTCGGCGACGAGCGCCGGCAGGTCGCGATGCGTCGCCGCCACGAGGCGGACATCGACCCGCGCGGGCCGGCCCCCCAGCGGGGTCACGATGCAATCCTGGATCACCCGCAGGATCTTGGCCTGCATCGCCGCGGGCATGTCGCCGATCTCGTCCAGGAACAGGGTGCCGCCCTCGGCCTCGTGGAAGGCGCCGGCCCGGTCCGAGGCCGCTCCGGCGAAGGCGCCCCGGACATGGCCGAAGAGCAGGCTCTCCAGCGCCTCGGCGGGGATCGCCGCGCAGTTCACCGGAATGAATGGCCGCGCGCGGCGCCGCGAGAAGGCGTGCAGGGCCCGGGCGACCTCCTCCTTGCCGGTGCCGGTCTCGCCCTGGATCAGGATCGTGGACGCGCTGTCGGCGACGAGGCCGATGGTCTTCTGGACCTTGCGCATGCCCGCGCTCGACCCGATCAGGACCGGGTGGCCGGGCGGCGGCGCTGCGCTGCCCGGATCGGCGCGGGCCTCGCGCAGCATCGCCTCGAGCACGGCGGCGAGGTCGGCCCGGCCGATCGGCTTGGTCAGGTGGTCGTGCGCCCCGAGGCGCATCGCCTCGATGGTGTTGGCCGGGCTCGCGAAGGCCGTCAGGACCGTGACGGGCGGCGGCTCCGGCAGGGCCCGGATCCGCTCCAGCGTGGCCATGCCGTCGAGGGCGCCGGGCATGCGCAGGTCGAGGAGCACCGCCGCCACCGGGCCCTCGCCCAGCCGCGCCAGCGCCTCCGAGCCGGAGGCGACCGGGAGCGCGGTGTGCCCGAGATCGGTCACCGTCTCGGCGAGCCCTTCGCGCAGGGCTCTGTCGTCGTCGACGATCAGGATGGTTGCCATGGCAGATCCAGGACGAAGGTGGTCTCCGGCGCGTCCTCGACCAGTCTGGCCTCGCCCCGATGCGCCAGGGCGATCTCGCGCACGATCGCGAGCCCGAGGCCGGTGCCGTCGGGCCGGCCGGTGACGAAGGGCTCGAACAGGGCGGCGCGGATCGCCGGGTCGATCCCGGCGCCGGTATCGGCGACGCTGAGGCGAAGTCGCAGCGCGCCGTCGACAGTCACCCGCTCGGCGCCGAGGCAGATCCGGCCGCCCGGCGGCGCGTGCTGCAGGGCGTTCAGCAGCAGGTTGTCGAGGGCCCGGGCGATCTGCGCCCGGTCGAGATGCGGATGATCCGCGGCGGGAAGCCCGTCGGCCGCGATCGCGATTCGGACCGACCGCGCGCTCGCCAGATCCTCGTGCAGGCGCGCGCACTCGGCCAGGAGCGGCGCCACCGGCGTGGGCATCCGGTTGAGCGGCCGCGCCTGGGTCAGGTTGAGGAGGTCGCGCAGCAGCGTGTCGACCCGGGCGATCTGGCCGAGCACGGCCTCGAGGGCGGCGGCGGCGCGGTGCGGTTCGCCGCTGACCAGGGCATTCTCGGCCTTCAGCCGCATCGCCGCGATGGGATTGCGGATCTCGTGGGCGATGCTCGCCGCCAGCCGGCCGACCGCGGCCAGGCGCTCGGTCGCCACGATGCGGGCCTGGGCTTCCCTCAGCCGCCCGCCGGCGGCGTTGAGGGCGTCCACCAGCCGGTCGAGTTCGCGCTCGCCGGTGCGGTCGAGATGGGGCAGGTCCTGGCCGTCCGGGCGCGGCGCCGCGAGCGCGGCCTCGAGCCGGGCGATCCGCCCCGAGAACCCGTACAGGAACCAGCTCAGGAACGCGGCCGATCCCAGTACCGTGGCGGCGAGGAAGCCGAGGCCCGCCAGGAAGCGCGTGTAGGTCGGGCCGTCGTTGACGTGCGCGCGCGTCATCGACCACGCGGTCAGGCCGGCTTCCGGACCGTGCAGCGGGCAGGCCTGGAGCATCAGCACCTGAGTCCGGCGCGGCCGGTGCTCCGAGACCGCGTGATCGACCCGGAGCGCCTGAGCGTTCAGTGCCGCGACGGCGTCGCGCTCGGCCGCCGGAAAGTCGGTCTTCGGTCCCGATCCTTCGTAGGTGGGGTAGGCATAGGCCAGGGATTCGCGCGCCGCGCTCCAGATCCCACCCTCGATACCAGGGAAGCGCGCCAGCGCGGTCGACACGGTGCCGGCGAGGTCCGCCTCCGCGATCCCCGGGCCGCGGGCGCGGACCAGGGCAGAGTACCGGTCGATGATCTCGCGACAGGCCCGCCCGACCGCGAGATCGGCCTGCGCCACCTGGACGCCCGTCGACTGGTCGTAGACGCCCAGCATCAGGTAGGCGGTCGCGACCGCGGAGGCGAGCAGCAGGACCCACAGCGCGAGCAGCCGGGTGCGCAGGCTGTAGGCCGTCACGGCGATGTCCGACCCGGCATGGCCCTGGCTCCTGCGGCGTCGTGCGCGCCCGGACCCTGTCCCTAAGCCAAAGCCCGGCCCCGTGACCACTCGAAGACCGCGCGGAGGGCCGAGGTGACGAACGGTGACGAAGCGCTGCGCGCGCACGCGGTCCCAGGGGTAGCCCGGGGCCGCCAGGAGAGGGGAGCCGCGTCCGGTGTTCCGATCGGGCAGGAAGTCAGTCGTCAGCCTTGAGGCAGGCGCTCACTTGCGGTTCGTGATGAGGCTGTCGACGTTCTTGTTGGCTTCCTTGTTCTCCTTCCGCTGCATCGCCACCTCGTGCTTGGTGTCCTTCATCGACATCTCATCGCGCTTGCCCTGCGGCATCTCCTTCGGTGCCGCCAGGGCGGGCGTGACCGACCCGAGACAGGCCAAGCAAAGAGCAGCGCGCGCCGTATTCTTGAACATGATGCCTTCTCCACTCGATGGACATTGCCAGACGTCTTGGAGATGTCGCCGGTTCCTCATGCGCGGATCACGGACGTGCGATCCGTTGCAGCATCCGCGCGGCGCCTGCAGGTGAACGCGAGGCGCGGATGCTGTCGTCTCACGGTGGGCCTGACGGGTTGACCGGCAGCGCGCCGCTTCCGAGCTGTACGCAGGTGAGCATCGCCACGTAGGAGGGGGCGCCACCGATCTGGCTCTCCACCGCGCAGGTCCGGCGCTCCGCCGCGTCGAACGTCGCCCAGCGCTTGATCAAACTGCGCCGCGCGGCGGCTTCGTCGGACAGGCAACCGCGGAAGCTCGCCCGATCGACGGCGTTGGAACCCGCCCGGTGCTCCGGTGCGCATATCGCCCGGATATCGAGGTTCGGGATTGCCGCCGTCCGGGCGGAGGCCGCCAGGCTGCCGCCGAGGAGCAGTTCAAGTCCCAAGGCGGTCGAGATCCAGAAATGCCCCACGTGACCCTCCCGTGTACGTGCGGACCGGGCGACCGGACCGTGCCTGAGATCCGTCAGGCGCGGCCGGTCTCAGCGGTCGGTCACTTGCTGGTCTTGGCACCCGCGGTCGTGCCGGTGGCCTGCGGTGCGCCCTTGTCGGCCGTGGAGGCGGTCGCCTTCTGGGGCACCGCGACCGCGTCGATGACGTCGAAGCGCATGTTGTCCTGGGCCGACTTCAAGGCGGCGTTGGCCTCGTAATACTTGCCCTGGTTGATCAGCGTCGCCGCTTGGTCGACATCGGTGATGGTCTTGTTCAGGGGCAGGACCGCCATGGTGAAGTTGACGTCGACATGGGCGAGCTTGAGCTTCTCCAAGGCGCCCTTCTGGTCGCCCTGAGCGAGGTTCTTGTTCGCCTCGGTCACCGCGGAGGCCTTGGCGGGCGTGGCCACGAAGTCGTCGCCGAGGGTCAGCTGCGCGTCGACCGGAACCCAGGCCACCTGCTCCTTGGAGGCCGGCTTGGCGTCGACCTTGGCGTCGGCCTTGGCGTCGGCCTTGTCGCTCGGCGCGGTCGCCTTGTGGGTGGCCATGTCGGCGGGCGACTTGAGGTCGGCCTCGGCCTTGGTGAACACCGCGTCGTCGGTCTTGGCCTTCGCGAAGGCCGCCTGTGCCTTGGCGATCATGTCCTTGGCCTGGCCGGGATTGGCCTCGAAGATCGCGAGGCGGGTGAGCTGAAGATCCCGGAAGCCCTGCGCGCCGTCCTTCGAGAGCTTGCCGACATCCTTGTCGACCGCGGCCTGGCTCGCGCTGATCTGGGCGCCGTTGTGCTGGGCGGCCTGCTCGGCCGCGAAGGCAGTTCCACCGAGGATTGTGGTGAGCACGAGGGCCGCAGCCATAGATTTGCGATAGGACATTCTAACATCTCCCTCTGATGCCGGAGATAAGGCCTTCATCTGCATTGGCCTCATTCATTCCGTGTTCAGATAATAAATCAGCCGCCATTTGGTCGCATGACCGAAGGATTAAAAAACGGCAATGCCGCGGGCGGCGGAGCAGGGTTCCGGAACGTGGGCCGGGACGGCTGTCGACCGCGGCGCATGACGGCCGCGACGGGGCTCGGCGGGGCGGGCTCTGCGCGGCAGGAAGCGGCCGGCGCGCGTTCAGCAGCGCCGGCGCCATGCCATCGAGCGCGTCGGGGATGGCGAGGCAGACGAGGCGGGTCTCACGCGGGGCGGCCCCGAAGCGGCGCATCAGCTTGCGCCGACGTGCGGCGGCAGGATCGGACGGGCTTGGGTTCAGAAGCGCCGGGCGGCAGGGCCGGGCGCGAGCGGGAAGCGGCTTGCCGATCCGCGCGCGGCTGCCGAAGGATCCTGCTCGGAGGGTTGCGAATAAGACGATCACGCGGCTCCCTCCCTGATGCGGAGCCGAGGGAAATGCGAGGCGGGGAAGCCCGGACTGGGTCGCAACGTCCAGTGCGACGCTTCGAGCCTTCAGAATGCGATGTGCCCTGGCCCGTCTTCCTGGGCGTGACGGCCGATCCATGCGCCCGAGTCAATCCTGTGGGGATCGGGAGACCGTCGCGCTTTGTTGAAAAGCTGACGCAAGACGGTGTAAACACTTCGATGCAAACCTGGCCGGTGGGCCGCGCCTCGGTTGCGCGCCTCTCTCGGATCTCTGTCGCGGATCCGTACTTGGAGACCGACGGTGTCGCACTCCCTCGTGAACCGGGACGCGCTTGAGGAACTCACGGCCGTGATCGGCACGGAGAAGCTCGTCCGCATCCTCGACCGGTTCGTCGTCAGCCTCACCACGGCCTTCGAAGGGCCGGATCGGGCGAACGACGATTACGGCCGCGAGGCGCATACGCTGGTCTCGATGTCCGGCATGCTCGGCTGCGCCGACCTGTCCCGGGCCTGCCGCGGCCTCGAGGAATCGGCGAAGGCGGGCGACGATCTGACCGGATCGCTGGTCGACCTCAGGACCCTGCGCGACAGGACGATCGCGGCCCTGCGGGACCTGCGGGCGGAGACCCGGCTGAGCGCCTAGCGCCGAGCATCGGCATCCGGATCAGGCCACCAGCACGACGTCGAGGGGCGCCTCGAAGGTCAGCACCGCGCCCTCGCGGGGATAGCTGAGGTGGGCTGTCCCGCCGAAGCTGTGCGCGAGGCTGCGCGCGATCAGGCGGGTGCCGAAACCCGTGCGGGTCGGGGGCGAGACGGGCGGTCCGCCGCTCTCCTCCCAGCGGAACCGGAGTGTCTGGCCGCCCTCCGCCTCGGCCACGTTCCACGTGATGCAAACCCAGCCGGCGGCCACCGACAACGCGCCGTACTTGGCCGCGTTGGTTCCGAGCTCGTGCAGCATCAGCGCCAGGGTCATGCCGTGCCGCGGACCCAGCGTCAGGTCGGGACCGTCGATGCGGAAGCGACCGGCGACGCCGTCCCCGTGGAGGGACACGGCCCCCTCGACCAATCCGCTCAGGGAAGCCCGGGCGAAGGAGCCCTGCAGAAGGATATCGTGGGCCTTGGCGAGTGCCAGCAGCCGCGCGGCCAGGGCCGCCCCGGCCGCCTCCAGCGACGGCGCGTTGCGCATGGTCTGCGCCGCGACGGCCTGGACCATGGCCATGGTGTTCTTCATCCGATGAGCGAGTTCCTGCATCAACAGCGTCTGGCGCGCCTCGGTCAGCTTCTGCTCGGTGATGTCGCGCGACACCGCCAGGATCCGCTCGGGCCGGTCGGGTGCCGCACCGATTGGCGTGATGGCCACGTCCCACCAGCGGACCGCGCCGCCGGCCTCCGACTGGGCCTGGAACCGGCTCGGCCGCCCGAGACGCGCACGATCGAGCGCCGCGGCCACGGCCTCCCGGTCCTCGGCACGCGTCCAGGCGTCGATCCATGGCCGACCGATCGCCTCCGCCTCGTCCTCGGCGGCGGACAGGGCCGGACCATCCTCGCTGGCGGTGATCAGGCAGCCTTCGCGGTCCAGCAGTTCCAGGTAGTCGTTGGGGGCCTGCGGCGGGCTGGCCGGGCCAGTCCGGCCGGGGGCCCTCGGCCTTGCCTCCGGACCTGACCCGGACCGTCCACGGGGCGGCTCGACCCGCTCGGCGTCCATGCGCCCGGCCTCCGCGCGGCTCGCAGCTTCGATGATGCGGCCGAGCCGCCGGCTTCGCTGCCGCTCCCAGTCGGCCTGCGCGGTCACTTGCGCCAGCAGACTGCGCAGGCGGATGTTCTCCGTCTCCAGCGTCTCGACGCGGCGCTCCGCCCCGTCAGTCCGCGGCCGCACGATGTCCACATCCATCGCCCGCCCCCCTCGACGTCGCGACGAAGCGCCATGCGCGGCGCGCCGCCGGAGACCCCCGACCGCGCGGTGCGGCGACGGATGTCGGAGGCAGGGCCGCACCGGCGGTTCAGACCGCTTCTGGTACCGGTTCCCCGCCCGCAGCCGAGCGAATCGTTGGATGTGTCACGCTAGCATGACGTGCGGGATAATCAAATCAGTCCGGTATTCGATCTTGGGTGAGAACTTATGTTAGCGCCATGTGCGGATGCGAAGACGGCTACTTGTTTCGCATCAGCAGCACGAGCCAGCCGATCCCGAGGATGAAAATTATCAACCCGATCGAGACGAAGACGGGCGTGCCGAGATCGATGAGGCGGGGCGCGAGCTGGGTGGCGAAGGCCGCCACCACCAGGGCCACGGCGACCCGCGCGGCCGCACGCTCGATGCCGCGGGTGACCTTGTCGAGGCCCTTCACCTCGATCTCGACGGTGACGCGACCCTGCTTCAGCCGCACCAGCATCAGGTGGATCAGGGTGGGCAGCTCCGAGGCCGCGCCGTAGAGGCCGACACCCAGGGCCTCGGCCTTCTGCTTGAGGGCGGAGAGCGAGAACTGCGTCTGCATGCTCGCCCGGACCGTGGGGCCGGCGGCGGCGAACAGGTCGAAATTCGGGTCGAGGTGGCGCATCACGCCGTCGGCGGTGACCAGACCCTTGAACAGGATGGCGAGGTCGGTCGGCATCGCAAGATCGTTCTCGCGGGCCATGTTCATGAAGTCGGTCAGCACCAGCCCGAGATTCAGCGGGATCGACGAGTGGCTCTCCACGAAGGACTGGGCCGAGACCTGGAGGCGGGTGAGGTCCGGGTTGCTGGTGCCGGTCCAGTCGAGGAGCACGGCCATCAGGCCGTCGGCATCCTGCTTGAGCATGGCGCCGATCAGCACGAGCAGCTGCGAGCGCCGCCGCTGCGACAGCCGGCCGATGATGCCGAAATCGATGAAGCCGATCTTGTTGCCGGGCAGGGCCAGCATGTTGCCGGGATGCGGGTCGGCGTGGAACACGCCCTCGATCAGCGCCATCTGCAGGAACGCGTCGGTCCCCTTCTGGGCGAGCAGCTTCTTGTCGATGCCCGCCGCGCGGAGGGCCGCCTCGTCGTTGGGCGGGATGCCGTGGATGAAGTCCTGCACCAGCACCCGCTCGGAGCAGTACTCCCAGTGGATCTTCGGGAAGACGATGTCGTCGCGGTCCTCGAAGATCTGGGCCAGCAGCTCGCAGTTGCGCGCCTCGTTGAGCAGGTCGAGCTCGCCGTTGAGACCCTCCGCGAGGTGGCGCATCTGCTCCCGCGGCTGGTAGCGGGCCATGTCGGGCCACTCGTTCTCGACGATGCGGGCGCCGTGCGCCATCAGGCGCAGATCCGCCTCGATGATCTTGCGCAGGTTCGGCCGCAGCACCTTGACGATGACGTCCTCGCCCGAGTGCAGCCGGGCGCGGTAGACCTGGGCGATCGACGCCGAGGCGATCGGGTTGGTGTCGAACTCGGCGAAGATCTCCATGGGCGAGGCGCCGAGATCGAGCTCGAGCTGCGGGCCGATCTGCTCCCACGTCACCGGCACGACCTGGCTGTGGAGCTTCTGCAACTCCTCGGTCCAGGCCGGCGACAGGAGGTCCGGCCGGCTCGCCAGCACCTGCCCGAACTTGATGAAGGTCGGGCCGAGCGCCTCGATCGCCCGGCGCAGCCGCTCCGGCTCGGACAGGCGCGTGACGTCGACCCGGGGCTGGCGGCGCGGCAGAAGCGGGAGGTAGCGCAGGCCGAGCCGGTCCACGACGCGGGTGACGCCGAAGCCGATGAGGATCGTCGCGATCTCCGACAGCCGCTGGCGGTCGCGGGCGGCAACGAAGGCTGTCTTCAGCATGAATGGAGCGATCCGGTCGGACGGGATTGGGCGTCCGGACAGCACGAGCATAAGGACTTTTTTGCGGTCGCGAACCCCGGTTTCGCGGAGGCGGTGGCAACAAGACCGCCGCAGAGCCCTTCGGCCACCAGTATCGAGGCGAGCTCGACTCCTACGTCAGCGCCCGCTCCCAGTCCTGTCGCCCGTGCAGCACGCGCAGGATGAGAATGGCGGATCCGTCCACGACGTAGACGATCACGTGGGCTCGAGAGGGATGTAGCCGCACGGGTGGCGTGAATTCGCGCCGCTCGCGCGCCATCTGCGGCGTTGCGGCCAGCATGCGGAAGGCGTCGAACAGGCCGTCCTGGTAACGCTCGGCCTGGGTCACGCCGAAGCGCAGCGCCCCCGTCACATAGGCCTCGGCGATGTCCTCATCGGCCCGAGGCGTCGTCCGGAAGGTCATGGTTCCGGACGGGCCGCCAATCGGGTCCGCCCGAGCTGGCGGATATCCTGCTCCGACCGGTCGCTGACGCCGCTCGCCAGCCCCTCGTCGATCAGCCGCTGCAGATCGCCGAGCTTGGCCAAGCGCTCCTGGTCGCGCCGGATCAGGTCGCGCACGTAGTCGCTGGCATTGGCGTAGCGGCCGGTATCGGCCTGCGCCTCGACCCAGGCCTTCATGGCTTCGGGCAGCGAGACGTTCATGCTGGCCACGGGACACCTCCGCCCGCTGGATGACGAACTTTGGCAGAGATTGTCAAAGATCGGCGGCCTCGTTGCAAGCGCGACGGTACGGCCAGACGACTGGGCCGTCAGTAGGCCGGCTCCAGCCCGCTGGTCCGATAGGCCTCGGCCGCCTGCGGCGTCGTCAGCCCCGCGAGGAACCGGGCCGCGCCGTCCCGATCCGTCGCGCCGCGCAGGATCGCCGCCGCGAAGGTCGTCATCTCCTGCACCGGGTCGGGGAGGGGGCCGACCACCTCGATGCCGGGCACGACCATCAGCTCGCTGATCTGCTGGACGGCGATGTCCGCCTCCCCGGAGACCAGCTTCTCGGCCGTGAAGCCCTGAGGGATGATCGTCGCCCGGGCGTTCACCGCCTCGGCGAGGCCGAGCCGCGGCAGCAGCCCGGCGAAGTAGATCCCGCTGGCGCCGGTCCGCGAGTAGGCCACCGACCGCGCCGCCACGAGGGTGCGCTTCAGCGCCTCCACGTTCGCGATGTCCGGATGCGGAGCTCCCGCCTTGACCGCGATGCCGTAGCGCGAGCGCACGATGTCGACCCGGCTCTCGGGCTCGACGCGTCCCTCGGCGACGAGCCGGTCCATGGCGTCCGACAGGACGAGCACCGCGTCGGCGGTCTCGCCCTCGGCGAGGGTCTTCATGATCACGGTGGTCGGCGCCCAGTGGATCGCCGCCCGGCCGCCCGCGGCCTCGAAGGCCGGGACCACGTGCGCGTCGAAGGCGCCGCGCACCACCAGGGCGCATTTCAGGCGTGTCTCGGGTCGCTCGTTCGGCATGGTATGTCCAGTCTCTCGCCTCAGGAGGAGCGGTTGGGCGACCGTGCGCCCGACAGCCGGACCGTCACCGCGGCGGCTCGGCGCGGGAATAGTCGATCACCGTGAACCCGCCGCCCTGATAGCGCTCCACCACCGGGTTGCCGCTGGTCTTCCCCTCCAGCGACGGGGCGTAGGAATCGGCGCTGTCCTGAGGCGTCCAGCCGATGACGGCGCGCCCGTCTTTCCGCCACCATCTCATGCGGCTGTTGTTCGAGGCGCCCCAGATCACGACCGAGCCCGTCGGGCCGAGGTCCGGCGCCAGCGTGGCGCGGGTGACCAGCCGGGTCAGGTCGGCGTAGGACAGCCACGTCGCCAGCATCCGCGCGTCCGTGGGCTCCGGGAAGCACGAGCCGATCCGCAGGAAGACGCTCTCGACCCCGTGCTTGTCGCGGTAGAGCCCGCCCATCAACTCGCCGTAGGCCTTGGACAGGCCGTAGTACCCGTCGGGTGCGAGGCCGCAATCGTCGTCCAGCACCTCCGTGCGCGCGTGGAAGCCGATCGCGTGGTTCGACGAGGCGAAGATCATCCGGGCGCCCTCGCGCCGGGCCGCCTCGTAGGCGTGGTAGAGACCGCGGATGTTCGGGCCGATCACCGTCTCGAACGGGTGCTCCACCGAGATCCCCCCGAGATGGAGGATCGTGCCGCAGCCCTCCGCGAGCCGCAGGATCGCCGGCCCGTCCTCCAGGTCGGCGATCTGAAAGCGCGCCCCTTCCGGCAGCGGGTCGGGGAAGGGGACGCGGTCCGTGAGCCGGAGCGTCCAACCCTGCGCGCCGAGCGCGCGGGTCAGGACGCGCCCGAGGGCGCCTGAGGCCCCGGTCAGGAGGACGGGTTTGGGCGGGACGGTCTCGGCGCTCATGGGACGCTGCTCCAGATTCCGGCGGCCTTGATCAGACGGCCTTTGCCGCGGTGAGGGGGCCGGCTTCCGCCGGGTTGCGCGGCCGCCGCACGAAGATCGCCATCGCGACCACGCCGGCCGCCGCGATCAGGGCGGCGATCACGAAGGCGCTGGCGTAGCCCCCGAGATACTGCACGGCCAGCCCCGTGGCGGTCGGCCCGATGATGCCCGAGATGTTGCTCAGGAGGTGGATGAAGCCGCTGACGCCGCCGACACGCGCCTCGGGTACCAGCTCGTGGATCGTCGCCCAGCAGGACTGCACCGAGCTGGTCAGCATCAGCACGGCCAGCGCGATGAGCGAGACCGCCATGGCGGTGCTGGTCGCGGCGTTGACGGCGAGCAGGGCGACGCCCGCGACGGCCAGCGGCACGATCGTGGTGATCTTCCGCGCGGCCAGCTTGTCGCCCATGCGCGTGTAGACGAAGTCGGCCACCACGCCCCCGCCGACATAGCCGACGAAGCCGCAGGCCCAGGGGATCGACGCCACCAGCGCCATCTCCTTCACCGGCATGTGCAGCGCGTCGGTGAGGTAGCTCGGGAGCCACGAGAGGAAGATGTAGAGGGTGTAGTTCACCGCGAACATGCCGAGCCCCAGCGACAGGGTGCTCGGCAGGAACAGGTACTCCTTCAGCGACCGGGCATGGTCGGAGGGCGCGAGGTGCGTGACCGCCCGGCTGCGCTCCACGAGGGCGATCTCCTCCGGATCGACCCGGGGATTGTCCTGCGGCCGGTCGGTCATGAGCAGCCGCCACGCCACGACCCAGAGCAGGCCGAGGGCGCCGATGGCCACGAACGCCACCCGCCAGCCGTACTGGATCGCCAGCAGGCCGACGACCGGCGCCGCGACGGCGCTGCCCACGGTCTGGCCCGAGAAGGTGAAGCCGATGGTCCGGGCGGTCTCCTCGCGTGGGAACCACGTGGTGATGGTGCGGTTCGTGGTCGAGTTCATCGGGCCCTCGGCGAAGCCGAACAGGGCGCGGACCACGAACATCTGGGCGAAGCCGGTCACCGCGCCGGTGAGCATGCACAGGATCGACCACGAGGCGGCGGCCCAGCTGTAGACGCTGCGCGGCCCGTAACGGTCGGCGAGCTGGCCGCCCACGAAGGCGAACAGCGCGTAGCCGAAAAAGAACGTGCTGAAGATCACGCCCAGTTCCGAGGGCGACAGGTTCAGGTCCTGCTTGACGAAGGGCGCGGCGACGCCGAGCGCCGCCCGGTCCATGTAGTTGATGATACCGGCAATGAACAATAGGAACGCGATAAGGAACCTGTAGCGCTTGGCGAACATGGCGTTTCCTCCAAAATATCGATGTGTTTATTTTCTTGATTGCTTGTCGCGGTCCCAATGCGAGGGGTCACGATTCGACCGCTGCCGGTTCCGCATCTTGCTCTTCGCGCCGGCCGCGCTGCGTGTAGGCGCCTCCTACAGGAACGCGATCGTGCAGGGGCTGAGGCTCGGGCGCGAACCCGTCCGAGTCAGGTCTCCGGTCTCGGGATCGATGGCGAGGGCGACGAGGCTGTCGCCCTGCTCGTTGGCGACGAGCAGGTGGTCTCCGTCCGGCGCCAGCACCATGAAGCGCGGGTCGCGACCGCCCGAGGGGGTCCAGCCCGACGGCTCGAGGCGCCCGGCCGTGTCCGCCCGGAACCGCGCGATCCCGTCTTGCCCGCGGTTCGACGCGTAGACGAACTGTCCGTCGGGCGTGACCGCGATGGCCGCGGCGGTGCTCGCCCCGAAGAAGTCCGGCGGCAGGGTCGAGGCGAGGTGCAGGGGCGTCAGCGTCCCGGCCTCCGCGTCCCACCGGCAGGTGGCGACGCTCGAGTCGAGCTCGTTGACCAGGAAGGCGAGGGGCAGGTGCGGGTGGAACGCGATGTGGCGCGGGCCGGCGCCGGGACGCATCGCGGTCTGCGAGACGATGGCGAGTTGCTCACCCTCGCGTCTGAGGACGAAGACGCGGTCGAGACCTTTGTCGGGGACGATGACGTGGCGACCGTCCGGCGACAGGACCACGTGGTGCGGGTGGGCGCAGGCCTGCTCGGTCCGGTGCGGGCCCGGCTCGCCCGGGAACGGCAGGACGTGGCAAGCGGGCTCCAGGCCGCCATCGGCGCGCACCGGCATGAGGGCGACCGAGCCGCTGGCGTAGTTGGCGACGATCAGGAACCGGCCGTCGGGCCCGAGGGCCTGGTGTACGCTGTTGGTGCCGCCGGTGGCTGCGCTGCCGAGGCCGCGGAGGGTGCCGTCGGGCTCGACCGCGAAGGCGCTCGCCGCCTCGCCGTCGCCCTGGACCGTGTAGAGGATCGCGCGCCCCGGATCGGTCACCAGGAAGGACGGGTTCGTCAGGTTCTCGACCCGGCCGAGATGCGTCCAGTCGCCGAGACCGTGGCCGGTCCGGTAGATGTCGATGCCCCGGCCGCGCGCCCGGCGCCGCTCGGTGGTGAAGCAGCCCACGAAGGCGAGGCCGCGGGGAGCGGTGTCGGTCATGCGGAGCATCCGGATCGGGGACGGGACTGGGATGGCCGCCCTCGGGATCGACCGCGCGGGGATGCCGCCCGCCCGAGAGCGGTAGCCTCGGCGCCCCGGGAGCACACCCGGCTCCGGCGGCCCGCCGCGCTGCGGATCTCCGGGAAGACGATCACGGTCAATCCTCCCGCCACCGGCTCAGGCCCGCCGCGGGGCGCGGCGCAGGAAATCGGGATTGAGTTCGGACAGGCGGTTCACGCCGATCAGCGCCATGTCGCGGTTGAGCTCCTCCTTGAGGATCCGCATCGCGTGCTCCACCCCCGCGGCGCCGCCGAGCGCCGCGGCGAACATGAAGGGCCGGCCGAGCAGGACGAAGTCGGCGCCCAGCGCCAGGGCCTTGATCACGTCGGTGCCCCGGCGGATGCCGCTGTCGACGATGATCTTCAGCCCGCCCTTCCGGGCCGCGATCTCCGGCAGCACGTCGAGGGGAGCGACGGCGTAGTCGAGCTGGCGTCCGCCGTGGGTCGACAGGATCACGCCGTCGACGCCGCATTCCCGCGCGATGTCGACATCCTCCGGCGCCAGCAGGCCCTTCACCAGCAGGTTACCGGACCAGCGCTTGCGGATCGCCTCCAGGTTCTTCCATGAGAGCTGATCGCGGGCGATGGTGTTGCGCACCGCGCCCTGGGACATCATCGGCGGCCCGCGCTCGGCCTCGGTGTTCTCGAAATGCGGGGCCCCGTGCTTGAGGAAGGTCCGGGCCACGGTGCCGAGCAGCCAGCGCGGGTGGGTGGCGCTCTGCCACGCGACCTTGGGCGTGACCTTGATCGGCATGGAGAAGCCGCTGCGGATGTTGTGCTCGCGGTTGCCGAGGGTCGGCGTGTCGGCCGTGACCACGAAGGTCCGGTAGCCGGTGGCCTCGACCCGGTCGAGGAGGCGGTCGATCCGGTTCTGGTCGCCCGGCAGGTAGCCCTGGAACCAGGCCTGCGGGTTCTGGGCGTGGACGTCCTCCAGCTTGATCAGCGAGGAGGCGCTGAGGCACATCGGCAGGTTCATCCGCCGGGCCGCCTCGGCGAGGACGAGGTCGCCCCGGTAGGCGATGAACGCGGCCCCGCCCAGCGGCCCGATCCCGAAGGGCGCCGCGTAGGTCTGGCCGAACAGCGTGGTGATCGTGTCCCGCGCCGAGGTGTCCCGCATCAGGCGGGGCACGAGGGCGTAGTCGGCGTAGGCGCCGCGGCTCTGCGCCAGGGCCGAGCCGGTCTCGACCCCGCCGGAGACGTACTGGAAGATCATCGGCGGCAGGAGCCTGCGCGCGTGCCGCTCGAAATCGTCGAGCGCCAGCAGGTCGCGGAACCGGTACGGCGTGACCGCGTCGCTGCGCTTCAGGCTGGTGACGATCGCCTGCGGGACCGCGATGCCCGCCGCCGCGGCGTCGGCGCCGCCGACCGTCGGCGCCGTGCGCTCGGGTGCTCCCAGTCCGGAGGCCGGCCGGTCGAGCGTCGCCATCGGGTCCTCCTCTGGGCCGCCCGATCGAGCGGCCTCTTGAAAGCGCTTTCAGATAGCCAGCGGTCGGGCGGGGTGTCAATATACTGCCGGTTCGGCGCGGTTCCGCGGGCGGGGGCATCGCCGCGGCGCGCGCCCGGGCCGGCGTGATGCCCGTTGGGCCCGTGAGACAGGAGAATCGATTTCAGTGCTGGACCTGCCGGAGGAGATCCTCGAGCCGCCGACGCGCAGCCCGGTGGCCCGCGACGTCGCCCGCCGCGCCGGCGTCTCGACCGCGACGGTGTCCCGGGTGCTCAACGGCTCCGCCGGTGTCCGGGCCGACAAGCGCGAAGCCGTGATGCGGGCCGCGCAGGATCTCGGCTTCGTCGCCAACGGAGCGGCCCGGGCGCTCTCGACGCGCCGGTTCATGGCGGTCGGCGCTGTCGTGCCCAACATCGAGAACGAGGCGTTCGTGCGCGTCCTGTCGAGCTTCCAGGATCGGCTGCGGCAGGCGGGCTACACCCTGGTCGCGGCCAATGCCGGCTACGACCTGGAGGACGAGCTCCGTGAGGCGACCTTCCTGCTGGAGCGCGGCGTCGACGGGCTGATGCTGGTCGGCGACATCCACCACCCGGACCTCCATGCCCGGATCGCCCGCGCCGGGATCCCGATGGTCCAGACCTTCAGCCTGTCCCGCGAGCGGCCCTGCGTGGGCTTCGACAACGCCGCCTCGGCGGCCCGGGCGGCCAACTATCTGATGGATCTCGGTCATCGCCGGATCGGGGTGATCTCGGGCCTGCGCAAGGACAACGACCGCGGCGGCGCCCGGGTCACGGGCATCGCGGCGGCGCTCGCGGCCCGCGGCCTGCGGCTCGCCTCGGAGCACGACATCGAGATCTCCTACGGGATCGGCGGCGGCCGCGACGGGTTCCGCCAGATGCTGGCGGGCGGGCCGCCGCCGACCGCGATCATCTGCGGCACCGACCAGATCGCCTTCGGCGCGATGATCGAGGCCCGGGCCCGTGGCCTCTCCATCCCCGGCGACCTGTCGGTGATCGGTCACAACGATTCCGACTTCGCACCCTTCCTGGACCCGCCGCTGACGACGATCCGCATCCACTCCGCCGAGATCGGCCACGCCGCCGGAGACCACCTCATCGCCCGGATCCAGGGGCGGCCGATGGTCCGCCTCACCGAGATCGACGCGGAGCTGATCCTGCGCGCCAGCACGGCCCCGCCCAGGGGCGCCGCCGCGTGACCTGCGCTATCTTGCCACCTGGCTGAAATCGCTTACAACGCGCGGACCGGCTCCTGGCCGGTCCGCGGCCTCTCCGGGACACAGCATGGCTCCCCGCATCGTCCTCCTGCACGCGACACCGGTCGCCATGGCGCCGATTCAGACCGCCTTCGCCGAGCGCTGGCCGGAGGCGGAGACCGTCAATCTCCTCGACGACGGCCTGTCCCTCGACCGGGCGAAGGAGCCGGGCGAGATCTCCGAGGGGATGATCGAGCGCTTCGTGCGGTTCGGCCGCTACGGCCACGACATGGGTGCGGACGGCATCCTGATCACCTGCTCGGCCTTCGGGCCGGCCATCGACCGGCTGATCGAGACCGTGCCGGTTCCGGTTCTCAAGCCCAACGAGGCGATGTTCCGCGCGGCGATCGCGCAGGGCGAGCGCATCGGCATGCTGGCGACCTTCGGTCCGTCCATCGGGACGATGACCGACGAGTTCGAGGAGTTCGTCGGCCAGTCAGGGCGCCTGGCGACCCTGCGGACGGTCCTCGTCGACGACGCCATGACGCGCCTGCGGGCGGGCGACGCCGAAACCCACAACCGTCTGATCGCGGAGCGTGCGCCGGAACTCGCCGATTGCGACGCGATCATGCTGGCGCATTTCTCCACCTCCCGGGCCGCCGAGGCGGTGCGAAGGGCGGTGTCCGTCCCGGTCCTGACCGCGCCCCACGCGGCTGTGGACCGGATGCGGGCGATGATCGAGACCGGCAGGAGCGCCTGACCCATGAAGCTCGGTGCCTTGAAGGATCGTCTCAGCGGCCATTGCGGCTTCCTGTTCACGGAGCTGCCGCTAGCCGAGCGCTTCGCGGCGGCGGCCCGGGCGGGGTTCCGCGCGGTGGAGCACCCCAACCTGTTCGCGACGCCGGCCCGGGAGGTCGCGGGCTGGCTGGAGCGGGCGGGCGTGCCGCTGGTCCAGACCGGCTTCCCGGCCGGCGACGCCGCCAAGGGCGAGAAGGGTTTCGCGGCGCTGCCCGACCGGGTCGACTACTACCGCTCCACCATCGAGCCGACTCTGGACTACGTCGCGCAGCTCGGCTGCCGGATGATCCACCCGATGGCGGGCGTCCGGCCCGCTGGGGTCGAGCGGGCGCGGCTCTGGGACACCTACCTCGACAACCTCGCCTTCGCGGCCGACGCCGCCAAGGCGCGCGGCATGACGGTGATCGTCGAGCCGATCGGCCCCGGCTCCATCGCCGACTACGTGATCGACGACCCGCTGGTGGCGGTCGAGGCGATCCGGGCGATCGGCCGCGACAACGTCAAGCTGCTGTTCGACGCGTATCACTGCGTCTGCCTCGGCCACGACCCGGCGGCGCTGATCCGGGCGCACGCGCCGCTGATCGCCCATGTCCAGATCGCCGACGATCCCGGGCGGCACGAGCCCGGGACCGGCACGATCGCCTTCGACCCGATCTTCGCCGCCCTGGAGGAGGTCGGCTATTCCGGGTTCGTGGGCTGCGAGTACCATCCCGCCGCCGGTACCGAGGCGGGGCTCGGCTGGATGCGGGCGGCCTCGGCCTAGCGCCGGGCGTCAGAACCGGGCGGCGACGCCGCCGATGATCGTGCGGGGCTGCCCCGGCGTCGCGTAGCGGTTCTGGAACGCGCGGTCGTAGAACGACGCGTCGAACAGGTTGTCGACGTTCAGGTAGATCCGGACGCCCGGCGCGATCTGATAGTACGAGATCAGGTTCACCAGCGTGTATTGCGGCAGGTCGAAGGTCGCGAGCGCTGTCCCCGCGGCGCGCCGGCCGACGAAGTCGAGGCCGCCGCCGAGCCCGAGCCCCTTCAAGTCGCCGCTCTGGAACTCGTAGACGGTCTGGAACGCGAGGCTGTTGGCGGGCACGTTGGCGATGCGCGTGCCGACCGGCAGCGTGTTGTCGCGGGCGACGGCCGCGTCGACACGCGTGTAGGTCCCGATCACCCGCCAGCCCTCGGCCAGGTAGCCGGCGGCCGTCAGGTCGAAGCCGCGGCTGCGGACCGTGCCGGTGGCCACGCTGAAATTCGAGTCGACCGGATCGGTGCTCAGGACGTTGGAGCGCCGGATCTCGAACAGGGCGGCGGTGGCATCGAGGCGGCCGTCGAGGAGGCTGACCTTCGCGCCGGCCTCGTAGCCCTCGCCCTCCTCGAACGCGAAGGGCCGGCCGCTGCGATCCGTACCGGTATTGGGCCGGAAGGAGCGCGCGTAGTTGCCGTAGACCGCGACCGTGTCGGTCAGGTCGTAGAGCAGGCCGAAGCGCGGCGTGGCGGCTGTCCCCTGCAGGCTTGTGGTCCCCTTCGTCAGGTTGTTCGTGGAGACCAGTCCCAGATCCTCGACGCGGACACCCACCAGGGCGTGGAGGCGGGGCGTGATGTCGATCTGGTCCTGCACGTAGCCGGCGTAGCTCTGCGTCTTCTGCAGGAAGTTCGTGACCCGCGCCGTGATCGGCGGCAGCGGCTGGCCGTAACGGGGCGCCAGCAGGTCGAGGAGGAACGGGTTCGTCGTGACGTTCGAGCGGTTGAACACCTCGCGATAGCGGTAGCTGTCGTATTCCAGCCCGAGCAGGAGCGTGTGGCGGAACGGGCCGGTCTCGAACTTGCCCGCGAGATTCACCTGCAGGTCGAGGTCGGACCACGTCAGGTCTCGCCATTCCAGGGTCCGCCGCTGGGTCCGCCCGTCCGGCAGCAGGCCGATGGCGCCGACCCCGTAGCCCGACAGGTTCCCGCCGAGCACCTGGGCGCCGGCATTCAGCACCCAGTCTTGGTCGAACCGGTGCTCGACGCGCAACTGGCCGAGGGCGTTGTCGACATGGGCCGGCGGCAGGCCCGGCTCGCCGATGAAGCGGCTGCGGGGCAGGGCGCGCACGTTGCCCCCCAACGGCACGATGCCGCGGTCGAAGGTCTGCGCCGTGCTGATGAGGTCACCCTCCAGGGTGATGGTCGTGTCCGCACTCGGCTTCCAGGCGATGACCGGGGCGAGGGCGTAGCGGTCGCTGGTGACGAAGTCCCGGAAGCTGCCGTTATCCTCGACGGCGCCGGTGACGCGCGCCAGCACCTGGCCGCTCTCGTCGAGGGCGCCCGTGGCGTCGAAGGTGCTCCGCTTCGCGCCGAAGCTGCCGTACTGCGTGCCGACCGTGAGGGAACGCGCCGCCAGCGGCTGCTTGGTCACGATGTTGAAGGTGCCGCCGGGATCGCCGCGGCCGTACAGGAAGGCCGAGGGGCCCTTGAGGACCTCGATGCGCTCGATGGAGACGATGTCGGGGCTGTTGGGGTAGCCGCGGTTGATCGGGAACCCGTTGCGGTAATACTCGCCGGTCGCCACGCCGCGGATCGTGAACTCGGTCAGGCCGAGACCGCCGAAATTGTTGCCGCGGCCGACGCCCGCGAGGTCGAGGGCGCTGTCGATCCGCGTCGCCGCCGCGTCCTCCAGCACCTCCTGCGGCACCGCCACGATGGTCTGCGGCACCTCGCGGACGGGCGTGTCGGTCCGCGTGGCGCTCACCGCCCGCGCGACCCGGTAGCCGTCGACGCGGGTATTCCCGTCGCCGGTCCCCGCCACCGAGAGTTCCTCGAGCGTGACCTCCTGAGTGCTGTCAACGGCAAGTTGTGCCGAGGCTGAAGATGGAAGGAATACGGGCGCGAGGATCAGAGAGATCTTGAATGCGCGTCCAGAAACGCCGCGCGATGTCCGCGTGCAAGATTTCGCACAGTTGCGCCGTACCACGATGTCGACCGTTCCGTTTCGAGTGGCGCCAGATACGGGAGAGAAACATTAACGGTCAAGCTTGCTTTCGGGATACTCCGGAAGACTGGATTTTGAATAACTACAATCTGACCGGGATCGACATCGCGCCCGCAATCTGGCGGCTGCCTGGGACCATCGGTGGGAGGGTGCGAACGGAACTCCGGATCCCGGCAGGCCGAGCTGGGACGCGGTCGTACCGTCGACGCTTCGGGCGGGGCCGGCGGCGTGCCTCTCGCGGTGCGGGGTCGCCTGCGGCGCCCCGGAAGAGCGGCGCGGATCGAACGGCGTCGGACATCGATGCGGACTTGAAGCGGCTCAGTGCCGGACGGCCCGAGCCCGCACGGGGTCAGGGCGTCGCGCCGTCGCGACCTTTGGCGCCCGCCCCATCGCGCGCGAGATGTCCACAGGATCGCGCACCACCGGGGCAGCGCGGCGAGGGACCTGCTCCCGGTCAGGCGTCGCCGAACAGCCGCCCCCGGCGCTCCAGTACGGCGGGCCAGACCTCCGGGTTGACGAGGCGCGGCGGCGTCTCGCCCCGGAGCAGGCCGATGATCTGCTCGGCGCCCCAGGCGGCCACGTTGCGCCGCGCCTCGTGGGTGACGCCGGCGGTGTGGTAGGTCGCCACCACGGTGTCGAGCTGCAGCAGGGCCGCGTCGAGGGGCGGTGGCTCCGGAGCCCAGACGTCGAGGCCCGCCCCCGCGAGATGGCCGGCGGTGAGCGCCGCCGCGAGCGCGGCCTCGTCGTGCACCCCGCCCCGGGCGGTGGTGATGAACAGCGCGCCCGGCTTCATCGCCGCGAAGGCAGCGGCGTCGAAGCTGCCGCGGGTCGTGTCGTCGAGGGGGCAGTGCAGGGACACGATGTCGGACTCGGCGAGGAGCCGCGCCCGGTCGACCGGCTCCGCGCCGCGGGACCGGGTCTCATCGCCCGAGAGCAGGGGATCGTGGGCGAGAACCCGCATGTCGAAGCCGCGCGCGAGCTTGGCCACCTCCTGGCCGGTATGCCCGATCCCGACGAGGCCCAGCGTCGCGCCGCCGATCTCGTGGCCCATGAGCGATTCGCGGGTGAAGCCGCGCGCGGTCCGGAGCAGCCGGTCCGAGAGGCAGATCTTGCGCGAGACGGCGAGCATCAGGCCGATCGCCATCTCCGCCACCGACCGGGCGTTGCCGCCCACTTGGTTCACCACCGCGACGCCGGCCCGGGTGCAGGCGGCGGCGTCCACCGTGTCGAAGCCCGCCCCGGCCGACGAGACCGCCAGGAGGTTCGGGCAGTCGGCGAGCAGCGCGTCGGTCACGTGCCAGCGGCGCGGCAGCTCGTCCCGCGCCGGCGAGACGTGGAGGACGTGGGCCTGCGCCAGCAGCGCCGCGAGCGCGTCCTCCGGTCCCCGCAGGTCGCCGACCTGCAGGTCGATGTCGGGCTCGGCCCCCAGGCGCGCGTCGAAGACCGGGTTGATCCAGACGTTGAATCGGCAGACGCGCTTGAGGGCCGCCACGCGGGTTCAGCCCTTCACCACCGCGTCGATCGCGTCGATGACGTGGTCGATATTGTGGGTGTTGACCGCCGCCACGCAGATCCGGCCGGTCTCGAGCGCGTAGACCTCGTGCTCCTCGCGCAGGCGGGTGGCCTCGGCGGGGCTCAGGCCCGTGTAGGAGAACATGCCCTTCTGCGCCTTGATGGCGTCGAAGCCGCGCTCGGGATGGCGCTGCTGCAGGCTGTCGGCCATCCGCTCGCGTATGGCGCGGATCCGGTCGCGCATCTCGGCGAGCTCCCGCTCCCAGTCCGCGCGCAGCTCCGGATCGGTGAGCACGATCTCGACGATCGCCGCGCCGTGGGTGTGCGGGTTCGAGTAGCTCGCCCGGACGAGGCGCTTGGCGAAGGCCTCGACCTTGGCCTTCGCGGTCGGGTTCTCGGCCACGATGGTCAGCGCCCCGACGCGCTCGCCGTAGAGCGAGAACGACTTCGAGAACGAGGAGGCGACCAGGAATTCCTGGCCCGACTCCGCGAACAGCCGCACCGGCTCGGCGTCGGCGTCGAGGCCGTTGCCGAAGCCCTGGTAGGCGATGTCGAGGAACGGGATCAGCCCGCGCTCGGCCATCAGGGGCACGAGGTCGCGCCACTCGTCGAGGCTGAGATCGGCGCCGGTCGGGTTGTGGCAGCAGGCGTGCAGCACCACGATCGCGCCCTTCGGCAGATCCTGGAGATAGGCCTTCATGGCCGGGTAGTCGGCGCCGCCGGTCTCGGCCGAGAAGTAGGGATAGTCGACCACGGTGAAGCCGGCCTGGCTGAACAGGGCCTTGTGATTCTCCCAGCTGGGGTTGCTCACCGCCACGGTGGCGTTCGGGTAGAGCTTGGCCAGCAGGTCGGCGCCGGTCTTCAGGGCGCCGGTGCCGCCGATGCTCTGGAGCGTCGCGGCCCGGTTCTGGGACAGGATCGGCGCGCCCTTGCCGAACAGCAGCTCCTGGACGGCGTCGCGGAACGGCTTGGTGCCCTCGATCGGCCGGTAGGTCTTCGGCAGGCCCTTCTCGATCCAGCGCCTCTCGGCCGTCTGCACGGCGCGCAGGCGCGGCACCTTGCCCTCGGCATCCGTGTACACGCCGACCACGAGGTTGAGCTTCTTCGGGCTCGGGTCGGCGTTGAAGGCCTCGAACAGGCGCATGATCGGGTCGAGCGGCGCGTCCTGGATGCCGGCGAACAGCGAGGTCATGATCGTCAATCGTCCCAGAGGGTCTCGGCCGGCACGCGTGGAGAGGTGCCGGCAAGCCCGGCGAAGGGCCGGACCGACGCCCTTATTCCGCACATCGCGCCCGCCCGCCAGCGCTTCCGCGCGCATCAGCGTCCCGATCCGCTCAACGATCCGGCACCGATCCGGCACCGATCCGCTCAACGATCCGGCACCGATCCGGCACCGATCCGGCACCGATCCGGCCTCAGCGCCCTTCCGGTCGGGGCTCCGACGGCCCTAGAGTGGCGCCATGATGCGTCGCCTCGTCCCGCTCCTCGCCGGCCTCCTCGCGGCCACCCCGGCCGTCGCGCAGGCGCCGATCCGGATCGGCCTGTCGGCGCCGCTGACCGGGCCGGACTCCGCTTTCGGACTGGGTCTCCGGCAGGGGGCCGAGCAGGCGGTGGCCGATCTCAACCGCGCCGCGGGCGGGCGCCCGCGCTGGGTCCTGGTCCCGGCCGACGACGGCGGCGAGGCCCGGCAGGCCGCCGTCGTCGCGAAGAAGTTCGCCGCCGACGGCGTGCGTCTCGTGGTCGGGCCGCTCGAATCCGGGGCGGTCGCGGCCGCGACCCCCTTCTACGAGGAGGCGGGTGCCGTCACGGTGGCGTCGGCGGCGGCCTATGGGCCTCTGACCGGGCGCGGTCTGTGGAACCTGTTCCGCCTGGGGCCGAGCGACGCCCAGCAGGGCCGGGCGGCCGGGACCTACCTGGCGCGGGCCTTCGCGGGGCGCCGGGTCGGGATCCTCAGCGACCGCTCGACCTTCGGCCGCAGCCTCGCCGACGCCGTGGCGGCGCGGCTGAAGGAGGCCGGCACGCCGGAGGTGCTGTTCGACGGCTTCCCGCGGGGGACCCGCGACCTCGCGGACCTCGTCGGGCGGCTGAAGGCGGCGCGCCTCGACGCGGTGTATTTCGGCGGCCTCGCGCCCGAGGCCGCCGGCCTGCTCCACGCCATGCGGGAGGCCGGCCTCGGCGCGACGCTGGTGGCGAGCGACGGCATCCTCGATCCGGGCTTCGCCGCGGCGGCCGGCGGGGACGGGGAGGGGACCGTGATGACCCTTGCGCCCGATCCGCCGCGCCTGCCCGAACCGCGCGGCGCCCGCCCGGCGCCGCGAAGCCCCGAGGCGGAGAGCGTGGCGGCCGGCGCCTACGCGGCCGTGGAACTCCTGGCGCAGGCGACCGAGCGCGCCCGCGCCGCCGACCCGAAGACCGGCCGCATCGCCGACGGCCGCAAGGTGGCCGAGGCCCTGCGGGCGGGACCGTCGCGGACTCTGCTCGGACCGGTCACCTTCGACGCACGGGGCGACCGCGCCGGCGCGCCGGTCGCCCTGCGGACTTGGCGCCGGACGCCGGACGGGCGCCTGGACTATGCCGGCAACGACGCGGAGCCCTGAAACCCGGCAAATCGTGTCGATGACGGAAGGTGTTCGGCGTCCGCGACTTGCGGCCGGTTCCCGCGGGGACTACATGCGGGCGGTGCTGCTGAGCTGGCGCGGGCGGTCCACCGGATCGGATCCGCGCCCTGCGGCGTTTCCCGAGCTCGATGACAGCCGAACACGCATTGCCGGAACGCCTGCTGCCGGACGGTCCGACTGGAGAAGGTGCATGGCGAAAGAAGAATTGATGCAGTTCGACGGTCTCGTGATCGAGATCCTGCCGGATGCGCGCTACCGCGTGCAGCTCGACCAGGGCCACGAGATCGTGGCCTACACGGCCGGCAAGATGAAGAAGAACCGCATCAAGACGCTGGCCGGTGACCGGGTGACGGTCGAGATGTCGCCCTACGACCTCGAGAAGGGGCGACTCGTGTTCCGCCACAAGGACGAGCGCTCCTCCGGACCCCGCCCGCCGGTGCGCGGCGGCCAGTTCCGCCGCCGTTGACGACCGGGCGCGCGAGCCGGATCTCCCCGGCCGCGCCCGCCTACCTGCTGCTGACCGTCACGGCGCTCCTCTGGGCCGGCAACGCCGTCACCAGCCGCTGGGCACCCGGCCACGTCTCGCCCCAGGTCATCACGACGCTCCGCTGGGCGGTCGCTTGCCTGGTGCTCACGCCCGTCGCCGGGCGCCGTCTCGTCGCCGCGTGGCCGCTCCTGCGGCCGCACGGGCTGCGCATCCTGCTGATGGGCGGCCTCGGCTACACGGCCTTCAACTGCCTGTTCTACGCGGCCGGCGCGCATACCGGCGCGATCAACCTCGCCCTGTTCCAGGGGGCGATCCCGGTCCTGGTGATCGTCATGAACCGGCTCGCCTACCGGGTGCCGGTCACGCCGGGACAGGTCCTGGGCGTGGCACTGACCCTGTTCGGCGCCGGCCTCGCCGCCACCCACGGCGATCTGTCCGTGCTCACGACCCTCGCCTTCAACCGGGGCGACGTGCTCGTCTTCGGGGCCTGCCTGCTCTACGCGGGCTACACGATCTTCCTGCCGACCCGGCCGCAGGTGCCGGCACTGGTGTTCTTCGCCGCGATGGCGGTCGCGGCCTTCGTCACCTCGCTGCCGCCGCTCGCCGTCGAGTGGGCGACCGGCCACGCCGTCTGGCCGAACCGGGAGGGCTGGCTGATGGTCGCCTTCGTCGGCCTCGGGCCGTCGCTGCTGGCGCAGCTCTTCTTCATGCGCGGCGTCGAGATCATCGGCCCGAACCGCGCCGGCCTGTTCGTCAACCTCGTGCCGATCTTCGGCGCGATCCTCGCCGTCCTGCTGGTCGGCGAGCCGTTCGGGGCGACGCAGGCCCTCGCCCTGGCCCTGGTGCTCGGCGGGATCGCCTGCGCCGAGCGCCTGAAACCGGCGCCCGCCGCGGAGGCGACCCCGGAGGCCGCCTACTCGCAGACGCGGACGCGGCGGATGTAGACGTCGCCGTACGGATCGACGGTCCGGCGGCGCTCGAAGTGGCAGACCGGACCGTAATCCTCCTCGACGTAGACCGGCGGCGGGGCGCGGTAGACCGGGCGGCCCGGGTAGTAGCCGTTGTTGGCCGACGCGATGGCGCCGCCGACTGCCAGGCCGCCGAGGACGCCGAGGGCGGCCGCGCCGCCGGCGCCGATGCCGTCGCGGGCCTGAGCGGCCGGCGCGAGCGTGGCGAGGCTCCCGACGACAAGGCTCGTCGCGAGAAGGTACTTCATGACATCCCCCTGAAAGCAGGCGATTCGTGCCGATCGATCGGCACAGAGCTGCTACCACACCCGAGCTTTGGGGCGTTTGTTCGGCCGCACATGCCGGCTTGACGTGGGGTGTTCCGCCGCACCAAACCCGGGCGACAGCGAGAGGAGCGGCGACCGTCATGGTGACACGGGGCTTCGTCGGGCGCAGGCAGCCGCCCGAGACCGGCGCGCGCCTGCCGCCGGGTCAGTACCTGACCGACGACTTCCCGATCCTCCAGATCGGCCCGAACCCGACCGTCGACATGGCCACGTGGCGGTTCACGTTGCGCGAGGGATCCCGGCCGATCAAGGTGTGGAGCTGGGAGGCGTTCGAGGCGCTGCCCCGGACCACCTGGCGTGGCGATATCCACTGCGTCACCAAGTGGTCGAAGTTCGACACGACCTGGGAGGGCGTCAGCTTCGACGACATCCTGGCGGATGCCGGGATCACGGCGCCGACGGGCTATCTCCTCGCGGAATCCCACGACGACTACACCACGAACGTGCCGGTGGCCGACCTCGTGGGTGGCCGCGCCCTGGTGGCGACGCGCTACGAGGGCCAGCCGATCCACCCGGATCACGGTGGCCCGGCGCGGCTCTTCGTGCCGCATCTCTACTTCTGGAAGAGCGCCAAGTGGGTGAAGGGCCTCCGGTTCACCCAGACCGACACGGCCGGCTTCTGGGAGCTGCGCGGCTACCACATGTACGGGGATCCCTGGCGTGAGCAGCGCTACATCGGTGACTGACGTGGTGACTGACGTGGCGACTGGTGCGGTGGCGGACACAGTGACTGACCCGGCGATCGAGCCCATCGTCTTCCGCTGGCACGAGGCGGAGATCACCGCGATCGCGCCGGTTACGCCGCACGTGAAGAGCGTCCGGCTGCGCTGCGGCCTCGCCGAGGCCTACCGGGCCGGGCAGCACGTCGATGTCCGGCTCACCGCCGAGGACGGCTACCAAGCGCAGCGCAGCTACTCCATCGCCTCGGCGCAGGACGGCAGCGGCACGCTCGAACTGATGATCGAGGGCCTGCCGGACGGCGAGGTCTCGGGCTGGTTCTCGCGCTGCGCCGAGGTCGGCGACCGGGTCGAGCTGCGGGGGCCGATCGGCGGCTCCTTCTCCTGGGACGGTCCCGACGGCGGGCCGCTGCTACTGGGCGGCGGCGGGTCCGGCGTGGTGCCGCTCCTGGCCATGCTGCGGCGGCGAGCGCAGGGCTGGCGGGCGATCCCGGCGGCGCTGATCTACTCGGCCCGCACCCGCGCCGAGGCGATCGCGGTCGCCGAGCTGGAGCGGCTCGCCGAGACGGATCCCAACTTCTCCCTCCACCTCGCGACGACGCGCGAGCCCGGCGGCAAGCGGATCGACGCGCCCCTCGTCGCCGACGCCCTGGCGCGGATCGGGGCGCCCGGGAAGGTGTTCCTGTGCGGCTCGAACCGGTTCGTGGCCGCGGCCTCGGACCTCATCCTGGCGCAGGGCGTCGCGCCGGGCCTGATCCGGACCGAGCGCTTCGGCGCCTGAGTGTCCGGTCGGAGCCATCATGGTCGATGGCGTCGGCGCTGCCGTCCTTGCGAGCGAAGCGATCCCGAGCGGCGCCACGCTGGTCGATAGCGCGCTTCCCTGGGTCACTTCGCTGCGCTCGTGATGACGGATCGATCTGCGACGATCGAAGCGCGCGGACCGGATCCGCGTCAGGGGCTGAAGATCAGCACGAGGTAGACGAAGAACAGCACGAGGTGCACCGCGCCCTCCAGCACGGTGGTGCGCGATCCCGAGAAGGTCTGCGCGCTGAGGATCAGCGTCACCGCGAGCAGCGTCATCTCGGTGGGCTTCAGGCCGAGCACCACGGTCTGTCCGGTCAGCAGCCCGATGGTCAGGACCGCCGGGACGGTGAGGCCGACCGTCGAGGTGGCCGCGCCCAGGCACAGGTTGATCGCCCGCTGCAGCTCGTTGCGCGCCACCGCCTTCAGCGCCGAGATCCCCTCCGGGGTGAACACGATGGCGGCGATCAGCACGCCGCCGAGGGCCGACGGCGCGCCGAGCGCCGCGATGCCGTGGTCGAGGATCACCGCGAGGCTCTTGGCCAGGACGACGATGGGGAGGACGTTGGCGAGCAGCAGGCCGACATGCTTGGCGACGCTCCCGCCCGAGACCGGGTCGGAGCCGTGGGGCGTCTCGGCCTCCTCGCGGGCCTCCGCGTCGATGAAGAACTCGCTGTGGCGGCCGGTCTGGATCAGCAGGAACACGCCGTAGAGCGCGAGGGTGAAGACCGAGAACGTCACCGCCTGCAGGGTGGTCAGGGTCCCGTCGCTGGTGGAGCTCGTGAAGTTCGGGATGATCAGCGCGATCGTCGTGAGCGGGATGATCACCGAAAGGAAGGCCGAGGCCCCCTGCAGATTGTAGCGCTGCTGGTGATGGCGCAGGCCGCCGACCAGCAGGCCGAGCCCGACCACGCCGTTCAGCACGATCATCAGCACCGCGAACATCGTGTCGCGGCCGAGCGTCGGCGCGTCCTTGGCCGACAGCATCACGGCGGAGATCAGCGCCACCTCGATGATGACGATCGCCAGCGTCAGGACCAGGGTGCCCAGGGGCTCGCCGAGTCGGTGGGCCAGCTCCTCGGCCTCGTGCACCACGCCGAAGGCGGCCCAGACGATCACCGCGAGCAGCCACGCGAACAGGCCGCCGGCGAAGAGGGGCTGCGACAGGTCTCCGAGCCAGTCCTTGCCGAACCACGCGAAGGCGAGAACCGTCGCCCAGGCTACCGCCACCCGCAGGGCTGCCATCATGATGAACGTCTACTCCGGCCGGATCGCGTCGAGGCTGCGATGTACGAGTCTCGACCGTGCCTTAGCAGGTCGCCGCACCGGTGTCGGCCTCTCGTCCGCGCGCGACGACCGGGTGGGCGGCCCTTCGTCGGACGGGGGAGCGTGGCGAGCCGCAGCCGCAGCCGCAGCCGCCACCGCCGCGTCGCGGATCGAGCGCGCGCAACCGCCCCATGCTGCAACGGGAGTGGTTAGTCGCCGCGCTTGGCGCTACCTTCCGTCCACCCGAATAAAGTCCGGCGCCTGATTCCCCCGCCGCGCGATGGCGCGCTGCCGGGCGCGGCACGGCCGTTGAGAGTTCCCGAAGCTTGCCTTTCCCGACCCTGCCCGCCCCCCTCGCGCGGGCCCTGAGCGACCGCGGCTACGCCGACCCGACCCCGGTCCAGGCCGCCGTGCTGGAGGCCGCCGCCGGCTCCCGCGATCTCCTCGTCTCGGCCCAGACCGGGTCCGGCAAGACCGTGGCCTACGGCCTCGCCATGGCCAGCATGCTGATCGGGGAGGCCGACCATCTGCCGCCCCCGGCGGCGCCCCTGGCCCTCGTGATCGCTCCGACCCGGGAACTCGCCCTGCAGGTCCAGCGGGAGCTGTCCTGGCTCTACGGCCCCGCCGGTGGCCGGGTCGCGGCCTGCGTCGGCGGCATGGATCCGCGCCGGGAGAGCCGGATGCTGGCCGAGGGCACCCACATCGTTGTGGGAACGCCGGGGCGCCTGCGCGACCACTTGGAGCGCCGCAACCTCGACCCCACGGCGCTGCGGGCGGTTATTCTCGACGAGGCCGACGAGATGCTCGATCTCGGCTTCCGGGAGGATATCGAGTTCATCCTCTCGGCGACGCCGCCGGAGCGGGCCACCTACCTGTTCTCCGCCACGCTGCCGAAGGCAATCGAGACGCTGGCCGAGCGCTACCAGCGCGGCGCCCTCCGGCTCGCGATCAAGGGCGAGACCAAGGGCCACGCCGACATCGCCTACCGGGCGGTGCGGATCATGCCGCGGGAGACCGAGCACGTGGTGCTCAACCTCCTGCGCGAGGCCGACGCCAAGACCGCGATCGTCTTCTGCAACACCCGTAACGCCGTCCGGCACCTCCAGGCCAGCCTGACCGAGCGGGGCTTCTCCGTGGTGGCGCTCTCGGGCGAGCTGGGGCAGGGCGAGCGCAACGCCGCCCTCCAGGCCCTCCGCGACGGCCGCGCCCGGGTCTGCGTCGCGACCGACGTCGCCGCCCGCGGCATCGACCTGCCGTCGCTCAGCCTCGTCATCCACGCGGATCTCCCGCACGACGCCGAGGTGATGCAGCACCGCAGCGGGCGCACCGGCCGGGCCGGCCGCAAGGGCACCTCGGTGCTGCTGATCCCCAATTCGCGGCGGCGCCGGGCCGAGCAGATGTTCGCCATCGCCAAGGTGAGCCCCGAATGGTCGGGGCCGCCCTCGGCCGACGAGATCCGCCGGCTCGACGGCGAGCGCATGCTCTCCGACCCGCTCTTCGCCGAGCCGCCCGCCGAGGAGGACGTCGCGCTCGCCGAGACGCTGCTCGCCGGCAAGAGCCCGGAGGAACTCGCCGCGCTCCTGGCCCGCGTGTACCGCACGCGCCTGCCGGCGCCCGAGGAGGTCAGCGATCCGGGCGAGGGCCGCGCGACCCGCGGCGAGCGGCCGCCCTACGACCCGATGGACCCGGAGCGCATCGCCGCCATGGGTCCGGCGGTCTGGTTCCGGCTCAACCTCGGCCGCCGCGACAACGCCGACCCGCGCCGCCTGCTGCCGATGCTGACCCGCCGGGGCGGTATCGGGCGCCAGGAGATCGGTGCCATCCGAATCTTCGACCGCGAGACCAAGTTCGAGATCCGAGGCAACGCGGCGGCGCACTTCGCCGAATCCTTCGCCCGCAACGGCTCGCCGGAGATCCAGGTCGAGGCACTCGGGGGCGACGCGGGGCCGGCCGAGCGCAAGGGCCGCCCCGACGGCCCGAAGGGCTTCGCGAGCCCGCGCGCCGGCAAGCATCAGCGCAAGGTCGAGCGCACCGGACCGAAGGGCGACAAGGCCGGACGCCACACCGGCCGGGCCTGAGCGCCGGACCGCGATAGCCGCCCCGGTCCCTGTCTCGAGGGCCGGGGCGGCGGCTCAGAACACGTTCTTGACGGCGTCGCCGAGGGCGTCCACGCTCTCCTTCAGCTTCCGCCCGGCCGGCGCCAGGGACGGGAGCTTGATCCCGAGCACCTCGGTGTCCTCCGCCTCGGCGGGTTCCGCCTGGGCCACGGTCGCGGGCGCGGGACCCTTCGCCTTGTCGGCGGTCCGCGCCGGAGCGGGCGCCTTGCGGGTCGCCACCGCCTTGGGCGCAGGCTTCTCCGCGGGCTCGGCCTTCTGGGCGCGATCGGTCCTCTCGGAGCGTCCCGCCTTCTCCGCGCGCTCCATCTTCTCCGCGCGCTCCATCTTCTCGGCGCGCTCAGCCTTCTCCGTCCGCTCAGCCTTCTCCGTCCGCTCGGCCTTCTCCGGGCGCTCGGCGCTCTCGGCCACCGGGGTCGACTTGGCCGCGGCCGACTCGACGAGTTCGCGGGCCCGGACCGTCTCTGAGGCACGGGGTGTCTGAAGGGCGGCCGTGCGGGCAGGCGCGAGCGGCGCGACTTCCCGAGCGGCCGCGACCGGCGTGACGGGGGTCGGGACCGGGATCCGCTGGGTCGGCGCGACCGCGGCCGCGGCGACCTTGGCGGGAGGCGGAGCCGACGGCTGCGGGGCGGCGGGCGCGGGCGCCTTCGGGGCGGGCGTGATCGCCGCGAAGGCTTCCGGCAGCGACACCATCCGCAGGGCCGGCGTCTCGGGCTGCGCGGGCTTCGCGGGGACGGGTGCCGCCTGGACGGAGCCCTTGATGGCGGGCAACCCGTCCTTCAGCTCGGGCCAATTCGCGGCCTGGCCGGACGAGACGATCTTGACCGGCGCCGGCGCCGCTAGACCGGCCATGACCGTCGAGGCCGCGACGCCGAAGCCGACCAGGGCGCCCGCGCCGGCGAGGCCGAAGAGGACGACCTTGAGGTTCAGCGACGGCCCGAGCTTGGCCGCCGGCATCCGGTTGGGCCGGGTCTCGGACGGGTCGAGGTTGAGATCGATCATGGGCCGGGGTCTCTGACACGATACACGCCGTGCGCGACCGGGCTCCCCTTCACCGGCCGCCACACTCCGAGGATTCGAAGGTGGTTCGACTCTGGTGGCGATAGAGGAGCTGCAATACGGCGCAATGATGTCGGCCCGAATTGCCTGCCCAGGCAGTCCTGGCGCGGCTATCCACAAGATTACGCCCCGCCGCTTAAGAATCGGTGTTCGGACCGGCGCCGCCGGCGCGGCTCCGGCGGACTCAGCGTGTCCGCGCCCGCCGCGCGCCCGCCGTCCCGGGCGGGCACCATGGACTTCGTCGGCGCGGTCGCTATGCGTCACCGCGTGGATACCCGCCCGAACCCGCCCCCGAGTTCCGAGACGGCCGCCGCGCTGGCGGAGGGCCCCCGGCTCCGACGCTGGCCCTGGTCGGCCTGGTCCACCCGCGCGCGCCTCGTCGCGGTGGTCCTGCTCATCGACGCCTTCGCGGCCCTGATCTCCTGCGCGGTCGTCGTGCTGAACGCCCGGTCGGCGGTGCGCGTCGAGACCCGCGCGTCGCTCGCCACCGTCGAATCACTGGTGGCCGACACGATCCGCCTGTCGGACACGGCCTCGCCCGACACCCTGCTCCAGACGCTCGACCTCCGCTTCAAGGTCCTGCGGCACGTCCGGGTCGCGGTGCTCGACGCGGACGGCGACCAAATCGGCCGGCCGCTGCCGCCGGCGCGCAGCGATCGGGAGGCGCCGCGCTGGTTCGCCGACCTGATCATGCCGCCGATCGAGCGCCACGCCCTGCCGATCGTGGTCAACGGGCAGCGGCTCGGCACGGCGCAGATCACCACCCAGCCGATGGACGAGATCGACGAGATCTGGGGCTATGCCCGGGCGCTCTCGCTGACCACCCTGGCGATCAACGCCGCCATGCTGATCGCCCTCTACATCGCGCTCGGCCGAATCCTCGCGCCGCTGCGGCGGCTCGGCGCCGGCCTGACGCAGCTGGAGCATCACGACTACACCGCCCGCCTGGAGCCGCCGGGCGCCCGGGAACTGGCGGTGATCGCCGAGCGATTCAACAAGGTCGCCGAGGCCCTCGGCGAGGTCCGGGCCGCCAACGGCCGCCTCAACCGCCAGCTCCTGACCGCGCAGGACGACGAGCGCCGCCGGACGGCCCTGGAACTGCACGACGAGTTCGGCCCGTGCCTGTTCGCCTTGGAGGCCAACGCCGCCTCGATCGGCCGCATCGCCTCCGGCACGGCCGAGCCGAGCCGCGAGAAGCTCGCCGCCCGGGCGGCCGAGATCAGCGCGATCGTCGGGCAGGTCCAGACCGTCAACCGGGAACTCCTGAACCGCCTGCGGCCGCACGGCCTCGGGCAGGCGCCCCTGGCGACCTGCCTCGACCTGCTCCTGCGCGGCTTCGGGCAGCGCCATCCCGGCATCACCTTCGCGGGCCGCTTCGACGGGCTGGCCCGGGGCTACGGCGACCTCGTGGACCTCACGGTGTTCCGCTGCGTGCAGGAGAGCGCCACCAACGCCGTGCGGCACGGCGCCGCGACCCGGGTGGAGGCCGAGGCGGCTGAGACCGGCGGCCGGATCGACCTCACCATCCGCGACAACGGCACCGGAATCCCGCCGGAACACGGCACCGGGCTCGGTCTGTCGGGGATGCGCGAGCGCGTGGAGGCCCTCGACGGCACCTTCGCCCTTGACAATGCCGGCCCCGGGGCGATCGTCCGGATCACGATCCCCGTTCCGCCTGACCGGGGCGACGAGAACAACACCGCGCCGAGCGCATGAACGCCATCGCATCCCAGATCGACGCCGCCGCCACGCGCCTGCCGGTTCTCGTCATCGATGATCACCCCATCGTCCTGCAGGGCTGTCGACGCGTGCTGGAGGATTCCGGCGTCGAGACCATCGCGGAGGCGACGACCGTCGTCGGCGGCTACCGGATCTTCCACCGGCTGCGCCCGCCGGTGGTGATCTGCGACCTGACCTTCCAGGGCAGCGGCATGGCCGGCCTCGGCCTGATCCGGCGCATCCGGGCGGTCGCGCCCGAGACGCGCATCCTGGTCTTCAGCATGCACAACGACCCCGTGATCGTCGCCCGCGCGCTCGAGGCCGGCGCCCTCGGCTACGTCCTCAAGGACCACGCCTCCGCCGAGCTGTTCGAGGCCTTCGCCAAGGTCCGCGTCGGCGAGGTCTATCTCGACCGACGGCTGGCGACCGAGGTCGCGATGCTGCGCGCCGACGCCCGCCGCGCGCCGGAATCGCAGCTGACCCCGCGCGAGCAGCAGATCCTGGCGCGCCTCGCGCAGGGCCGCTCCTACGGCGCGATCGCGGCCGACCTGTCGGTGAGCTACAAGACCGTGACGAACGCCTGCTCGCAGATGCGCCAGAAGCTCGGCGTGCGGACGCTCGCCGAGCTGATCCACGTCGCCGTCACCCACGCGCAGCGGCAGGGCTAGGGCGTGGCGTCCCCGGAAATGGCCGGCGCCCCGGGCGCGTTCGCGCAGGAGGCCTGGGCACGCAACGCGGCCGCCTACGAGACCATCCGGTCGATGCCGTTCAACGCCGAGCTCGCCGCCGGCACGCTGCCGCAGGACCGGTTCCGGCACTACATCGTGCAGGACGCGCATTACCTGATCGGCTTCGGCCGGGCGCTGAGCCTGGCCGCCGCGAAGGCGCCGGATCCGGACGCGATCGTGCAGTTCTCCCGCGCCGCGCAGGAGGCGATCGTCGTCGAGCGGGCCCTCCACGGCGGGTTCTTCCGCGACTACGATATCGGGCCGGAGACCTTCGCGGCCACGCCCCTGACACCGGCCTGCGACCACTACGTCTGCTACCTGATGGCCACCGCCTACGCCGAGCCCTACGCGGTGCTCTGCGCCGCCCTGCTGCCCTGCTTCTGGATCTACAAGGCGGTCGGCGACGACATCTTCGCCCGCGCCGCGCCCGACAACCCCTACCGGGCCTGGATCGACACCTACGCGGGTGCGGATTTCGCCGAGGCGGTCGCGGCCATGATCGCCGCCACCGACCGGGCGGCCCTCGCCGCGTCGGAAGCCGAGCGCGCGCGGATGCATCAGGCCTTCACGCAGGCCACCCGCCTCGAATGGCAGTTCTGGGACAGCGCCTACCGCGACGCGGCCTGGGCCCTGTGACCCGCCCGGCGCGCCCGTGACCGCGCCGGAGACCCGCCGCCGCGATCTGGTCGCCGCCGCGCTCGCCGCCNCCGCGCTCGCCGCCGCCCTGGCCGCGCCGCTCCGTCCGGCCCTGGCCGTCGCCGCGGGCGAGCCGGTGCCGATCCCGCCGGACCGGCCCGTCCGGATCGCGATGCTGGTCTATCCGGGCCTGACCGCCCTCGACCTCGTGGGGCCGCAGACCTTCCTGGCGGGGCTGGCCCCGGGCAGCCTCCACCTCGTCGGCGCGGAGGCCGGGCCGGTGACGAGCGATACCGGCCTCGTCCTGGTGGCGACCCACGGCTTCGCCACCTGCCCGGCGGATCTCGACGTCCTGTTCGTCCCCGGGGGCGACGGCACGCCCGCCCAGATGGGCAACGCGCCGCTGCTCGCCTTCCTGCGCGACCGCGCCGCCCGGGCCGTCTGGATCGCCAGCGTCTGCACCGGATCGCTGATCCTCGGCGCGGCGGGGCTGCTGCGGGGCTACCGCGCGACGTCGCACTGGAGTGTGCGCGATGCGGTGCTGCCGCTGCTGGGCGCCGAGCCGGTTGCGGAGCGGGTCGTCTTCGACCGCAACCGCGTCACCGCGGCCGGGGTCTCGGCGGGGCTCGATCTCGGGCTGGCGCTCGCCGCGCGGCTGCGCGGGGAGGCCTACGCCCGCACCGCGCAGCTCGTCGCCGAGTACGCCCCGGCGCCGCCCTTCAGCGCCGGCACCCCGGTCGAGGCCGGGCCCGCGACCGTGCGGGCGGCCGAGGCGATCCTCGCCCCGCTGGTGACGGGGTCGGAGGCCGCAGCCCGTACGTGAGAGCGGCGCCGGCGATGCAACCGGGCCACGGTCCGGCGCGACGTGCGGCGGCGTGCTTGACGGCGCGACTCCGGGGCCCGAACTGTTGCGGTGCACGATCCTCCGGAGCCGCCATGTCCCTGATCGCACGCCTGCGCGCCTACGCGGCCGAGGCTCTCGGCGTCGGCAATCCAGAGGCCGTGGACGAGACGCATCTCGCGGCCACCGCGCTCCTCGTCCACGTCGCCCGCGTCGACGGGATCCTCGCACCGGCCGAGAGCGAGCGCCTCTCGCGCCTCGTGCAGGGCCACTACGCCGACGGTCCGGACGCGGCGCGGGCGCTGATCGAGCGCGCCGCCGCCATGGATTCGGAGGTGCGCGACGTGGCGAGCCTCGTGGAGATGATCCCGCACGAGGCCGACCGGTCCGAGCGCGAGGAGCTGCTGACCATGGCGTGGTCGGTGGCGGCGGCGGACGGCCACGTCGACGAGTTCGAGGAGGCCCTGGTGGAGCGCCTCGGCCGCCTGCTCGGCTTCGACGAGGCCGCCGTCGCGGCGGCCCGGCGCAGCGGTCAGCAGGGCGTCGCGGCCGCGTAGCCTCGGCCTTCCACGATGATCGCCAGCCTGGCCCTGATCCTTCTCGCCCAGCTGCTGGGCGAAGCCCTCGCGCGCGGCGCGGGCGTTCCGATCCCCGGGCCGGTGATCGGCATGGGCCTGATGTTCGCGTTCCTGCTGCTGCGCGACACCCCGCGCCTCGGCCTGCCGCGCGTCCTGCCGAAGCCGCTCACCGACGGCACGCTCGAGACGACCGCGCGCGGGCTGCTGATGAACCTGTCGCTCCTGTTCGTCCCGGCCGGAGTCGGGGTCGTCGGCCGCCTCGACCTGCTGCGCGCGCAGGGCGCCAAGCTGGCCCTCGTGCTGGTCGTCTCGACGGCGCTGTCGCTGCTGGTCACCGTCCTGGTCTTCCGCGCCGTCGCCGCCCTGGTCGAGCGGCGCCGTCCCGACGGGGAGCCCTGACCGGTGGGCGGCGACTTCTCGCTCTGGGTCTACCTCGCCAAGACGCCGCTCCTGTGGCTGACGGTGACGCTGACCGCCTACGTCCTGGCGGACCGGATCGCCGCCGCGACTGGCCGGCACCCGATCGCCAACCCCGTCCTCATCACGGTCGCGCTGGTCGGCGCGGTCCTGGCCATCACCGGCACGCCCTACGGGGCCTATTTCGAGGGCGCGCAGTTCGTCCACTTCCTGCTCGGGCCCGCCACCGTGGTCCTGGCGATGCCGCTCTACGAGCGGCGTGCGACCGTCCTGCGCGCCCTCGCGCCGATGCTGGCAGCCCTCGCCGCCGGCTCGGCCACCACCCTCGCCGTGGTGATCGGCCTCGCGCGGCTCCTCGACATCCCGCAGCCGATCCTCGTCTCGCTGGCGCCGAAATCGGTGACCTCGGGCGTGGCGATGGGCATCGCGGAGGCGCTCGGCGGCGACCCGACGCTCACGGCGATCCTGGTGATCCTCACCGGCATCATCGGGGCGATCCTCGTGACGCCGATGATGAACCTCCTGCGGATCAGCGACATGCGCGCCCGCGGCTTCGCGGCCGGGCTCGCGGCCCACGGCATCGGGACGGCCCGCGCCTTCCAGGTCAGCGAGGTGGCCGGAACCTTCGCGGGCATCGCCATGGGACTCAACGCCTTCCTGACGGCGATCCTCGCACCCCTGGCGCTGCACCTGCTGTTCTGAGGCCTCACGCGTCGAGCCGGTCGGCCACCGCCTCGGCGAGCGACAGGCTGGAGGTCAGCCCCGGGCTCTCGATCCCGAACAGGTGCACGATCCCCGGCAGGCCGTGCTCGGCCGGCGCGTCGATCCGGAAATCGGCCGCCGCCTCGCCGGGCCCGGTCAGCTTCGGCCGCAGGCCCGCGTAGTCCGGGTACAGCGCCCCGTCGGGCAGGCCGGGCCAGTAGCGCCGGATCGCACCGTAGAAGGCCTCGGCGCGCCGGGGATCGACCCGGTAGTCGAACCCGTCGACCCATTCCACGTCGGGCCCGAAGCGGGTGCGGCCGGCGAGGTCGAGGGTCAGGTGGATGCCGAGACCGCCGTCGATGCGCGGCGCCGGGTAGATCAGCCGCGAGAAGGCCGGCTTGCCGGTGCAGCCGAAGTAGTTGCCGCGGGCGAGGCGCAGCGTCGGGACGCGCTCGGCCGGGTACCCCTCCGTGCCGGCGGCCAGGGCCGGGGCGCCGAAGCTCGCGGCGTTGACCACCGCGTCGAACGCCATCGTGCCCGGCTCGGCGCCGCCGAACGCGGCCTGCCACTGGCCGTCCCGCCGCGTCAGGCGCTCGACCGGGGTGCGCAGGGCGAGCGCGCCGCCGTGATCCTCGATCTCGCCGAGCAGGGCGAGCATCAGCGCGTGGCTGTCCACGACACCCGTGTGCGGCGAGTGCAGCGCCACCGTGCAGGCGAGATTCGGCTCGAGCCTTCGCGCCGCGCCGCCGTCGAGGAGCTCCAGGCCGGCGACACCGTTCGCCTCGCCCTGGCGGCGGATCGCCGCGATCTTCTCGGCCTCCGCGTCGTCGGACGCGACGATCAGCTTGCCGCAGGCGCGGTGTGGAACGCCGTGACTCGCGCAAAAGTTGTATAGCCGGCGGGCTCCCTCGACGCAGTGGCGCGCGCGCTCGGATCCGCTCGGGTAGTACATGCCGGCGTGGATCACTTCCGAGCTGCGGGACGAGACACCCGTTCCGAAGGCATCCTCGGCTTCCGCCACGATGACGGCGTGTCCGCGCAGCGCGAGCGCCCGCCCGACGGCGAGCCCGACGACGCCGGCTCCGACGACCAGGGCCTCCATGTGTTCGCGTTCTCCTTCGCGCCCGGGCGGGCAGGTGAGTCCTCAATACCGCACTTGAGCCGGAACAACGACGCGCCCGTTGATTCGCCGTTGACCCTAAATCTCAATCCTAAGTAGAAATATCGGCGCGATAAATGCGCGGCTTGGTTGTAGCGGCGGCGGAGCGGCGCATAATGAGCCCATCCGCCGCCTCCGGCCGGGACCGGCGCCGTCTCAGGGACATGGACCGGCCGTCGGCGGCGAAGCGCCCGACGGAAACCGACGAGAACCACATCCGCAACACGTAGAATCGAGATGACGACCATGCAGATGACATCGCCGAGCGTCGAACTCGCCGCAAAGATCCTGAGCGCCTACGTCACGCGCAACAGCGTCCCGGCGGGAACGTTGCCCGACCTGCTCTCCGAGGTACACCGCTCGATCACCGCCCTGGATCAGCCGGCGGAGCCGCAGGTCCGCCGGCCGACCGAGGCGCAGATCCGGGCCTCGATCCGGCCCGACACGCTCATCAGCTTCGAGGACGGCAAGCCCTACAAGGCCCTGCGGCGGCACCTGACGATGCGCGGTCTCACGCCGGAGGCCTACAGGGCCAAGTGGGGCCTGCCCGTCGATTACCCGCTGGTCTCGGCGCTCTACAGCGCCCGCCGCTCGACGATCTCCCGCCAGATCGGTCAGGGGCAGCGCCTGCGGATGCAGCAGGCCGCGGAGTAGCGCGGGCTCCGGTCGCCGGCGCGCCGGGCCGGCGACCGGCCCTCACGGCCAGCCCGGGGTCTGCGCCTCGGCGGCCGCGGTCGCCACTTCCTGGATCAGCAGGGCCACGAGCCCGGACCACCCGGTCTGGTGCGACGCGCCGACCCCGCGGCCGCTGTCCCCGTGATAGTACTCGTAGAACAGGACGAGGTCGCGGAAATGCGGGTCCTCCTGCTCGATCCGGCTGTCGCCGTAGACCGGCCTGCGCCCGTCCGCCCGGCGGGTCGAGAGGCTGATCAGGCGCCGTGACAGGTGGGCGGCGATCTCCCGGAGCGCGTAGGTCCGGCCCGACCCGGTCGGCGCCTCGACCCGGAAATCCGGGCCGTAATAGTCGTGGAAGCGGTTCAGCCCGGCGATGAGCAGGTAGTTGACCGGCATCCACACCGGACCGCGCCAGTTCGAGTTGCCGCCGAACAGGCGCGAGCGCGACTCGGCCGGCTCGTAGGCGAGCCCCAGGTCCCGCCCGTTCCACGCGAAGCAGAACGGCTTGTCCGCGTAGACGCGCGACACGGCGCGCAGCCCGTAATCCGACAGGAACTCGTTCGGATCGAGGGCGCGGTGGAGCAGCGCCTTCAGCCGGTGCCCGCGCAGCAGCGACAGCAGCGCCGTCTGGCCCTCGCCGGGCTCGTTCCAGCGCGAGACCAGGGTCGCGAGGTCCGGGCGGTTCTTCAGGAAGAACACCATCCGGTTCCGCAGGGACGGCAGCCGCGCGAGGTCGCACTCGTTGATCACCGCCACCGCGAAGATCGGGATCAGGCCGACCATGGTCCGGGCGCGGATCGGGAGGCGCTCCCCGTCGCGGGTCTCGATCACGTCGTAGAAGAAGCCGTCCGGCTCGTCCCACACGCCCGCGCCGGTGGCGCCGGCGATCAGGAGGAAGTGCTCGAAGAACTTCTCCGCCATGTCCTCGAAGGTCGGGTCGTCGAGGGCGAGCTCGATGGCGATCCGCATCAGGTTGAGCGCGTAGGTCGCCATCCAGGCCGTCGCGTCGGACTGGGTCAGCGTGGCGCCGTCGCCCACCGGCTTCGACCGGTCGAAGATCCCGATATTGTCGAGACCGAGGAAGCCGCCCTGGAACAGGTTGCGGTCGTCGGAATCCTTGCGGTTGACCCACCACGTGAAGTTCAGGGTCAGCTTGTTGAAGATCCGCTTGAGGAAGGCGTGGTCCGGTTTGCCGGTCAGCGCCCGGTCCAGCTCGAACACCCGCCAGGCGGCCAGCGCGTGGACCGGCGGGTTGGCGTCCCCGAAGCCCCACTCGTAGGCCGGCAGCGCGGCGTTCGGGTGGGTGTAGGCTTCGTCGACCAGCAGCAGGAGCTGATTCTTGGCGAAGTCCGGGTCGATGAGCCCGAACACGATCGCCTGGAGAGCGAGATCCCAGGAGGCGAACCAGGGATACTCCCAGGCATCCGGCATTGAGATGATGTCGTTGGCCCGCAGATGCGCCCAGTCGCTGTTGCGGCCGTGCCCCCGCTGCGGTGCCGGTGCGGGCTGCGCCGGGTCGCCGGCGAGCCACTCGCGCACGTCGTAATGGTAGAGCTGCTTCGACCAGAGCATGCCGGCGAGCGCCTGCCGCTGCACGAGCCGCATCTCGGGATCGGCGATCGGCGCCTGGAGCGCCCCGTAGAAATCGTGGGCCTCCGCCTCGCGGGCGGCGAAGACCGCGTCGAAATCCGCGAAGGGCTCGCCCGGCGCGGTCTCGGCGCGCAGGCGCAGGCGCAGGGTCCGGGTCTCGCCGGGGCCGAGATGCAGGTCGTAGCGGGCGGCGCACTTGGTGCCCGACAGGGCGTTGACAGCGGCCCGGACGCCGCCCACGACGCGGCGGTCGATCCCGTCCTTGTAGTAGCCCTCGGCCGGGCCGCTGCCGAACAGCCGGTGCGCGTTCGTCTCGTTCTCGGTGAAGAGCAGATCGTCCGCCCCCTCCGCGAAGAAGCGGAAGGTCGGCATCTCGGGGTGGCGGGCCCAGACCGACCCCTCCGATCCGGCCATCAGCTCCGGCTTCGGCGTGCCCTGCTTCCACGACCACGTGTTGCGCGCCCAGAGCTGCGGCAGCAGCGTCAGGTCCGCGGCGTCCGGGCCACGATTGGTCGCGGTGACCCGCATCAGGATGTCGTCGGGCGCGGCCTTGGCGTAGGCGATCTCGACGTCGAAGTAGCGCCCCGCGTCGAACAGCCCGGTGTCGAGGAGCTCGAATTCCGGGTCGTCGAGGCCGCGCCGCGCATTCTCCTGGACCAGACGCTCGTAGGGGAAGGCCGCCTGCGGGTACTTGTACAGCATCCGCATGAAGGCGTGGGTCGGGATCCCGTCGAGGTAGTAGTAGAGTTCCTTGACGTCCTCGCCGTGGTTGCCTTCCTGGTTGGTCAGGCCGAACAGGCGCTCCTTCAGGATCGGGTCCCGCCCGTTCCACAGGGCCAGGGACAGGCACCAGTTCAGGTGTCGGTCGCCGAAGCCGCCGATCCCGTCCTCGCCCCAGCGGTAGGCGCGGGACCGGGCGTGGTCGTGGGGCAGGTAGTCCCAGGCGTCGCCTCCCGGGCTGTAATCCTCCCGCACCGTGCCCCATTGCCGGTCGCTGAGATACGGCCCCCAGCGGCGCCATGCCGGGTCGGAGCGCGCCTCCACGAGACGGCGTCCCTCGGCGGTCTCGAAGAGGTTCGGCGGCACGCCGTCGGGCTTGGTCATGGGCGCGCTGCTCCTGCCCCCGCGGATCCGTACCGGATAAAGCCGCGCCGCCGACAGGGAAAGTCAACGCCTGCCGCCACCGGATCCGCGCGGGGCGGAGATCACACGATTCGGATCGATCGGACCGCCCGACCGCGGGAACGCGGCCGAGCCCGGGATCGTCAACCGGTGCGTGTCACCCGGATGCCGTCCTGCGCCTTCGCGACGCCGAGCCGGATGTAGTCCGCGATCGCCGGATGGCCGGTCCTCACCGGCTCGCGATGGGTCGCGGTGACCACCACGACGCCCGCGCCGGCGGCTTCCGCCGCCCGGATGCCGGCCGGGGCGTCCTCGAAGACGAGGCAGTCCGACGCCGCGACGCCGAGGCGCTCGGCCGCCATCAGGAAGCAATCCGGGGCGGGCTTGCCGCGCGCCACATCCTCGGCGGCGACCAGCAGGTCGGGGACGGGCATGCCGGCCGCCGCGAGACGGCGCTCCGCCAGCTGCCGCGGCGCCGAGGTGACGATCGCCCAGCGGTCGCGCGGCAATGCCTCCAGGAAGGCTCGCGCGCCCGGGATCGCGACGATGTCGTCGACATCCGCCATCTCGGCCTCGGTGATCGCGGCGGCCTCGGCGACGGGATCGATGCCCGGCAGGTTCAGCCGCCGGATCGTCTCCACCGATTGCACGCCGTGGATGGTTGGCAGGAAGGCCGCCACGTCGAGGCCGTGCGCCTCCGCCCAGCGCGACCAGATCCGCTCCGCGGAGGCGATCGAGCTGATGATCGTCCCGTCCATGTCGAACAGGAGCGCGGCCAGGGGGCGCGACGGGAGGGCTGACTCGGGCATGGGCGAGGGCTAGGCCGCCGCCGCCGCCCCGGCAACCGGCCCGCGCGCATGGCCGCAATCTCGCGGGCGAGCGGGCGTCCGGGGCCGGCCCCGGTCACGGCCGCCGAGCGGGCCGCCCGCTTCACGGGCCGACGCCTTTGGTGTAGCGCGGGTGCAACCCCGGGCCGTCGGCGGCCCTGCAGAAGCGAATATCATCCGACCATGCCGAGCCGCATCGACGCCACCTTCGCCCGCGCCCGCGCGGAGAACCGGTCCGTCCTCGTCACCTACGTGATGTCCGGCGATCCCGATCCCGAGACCTCGCTGGAGGTGCTGACCGCCTTGCCGGGCGCCGGCGCCGACATCCTGGAATTCGGCCTGCCGTTCACCGACCCGATGGCGGACGGTCCGGCGATCCAGGCCGCCGGCCTGCGGGCGCTGAAGGCCGGCCAGACGGTGTCGGGCACGCTCGACCTCGTGCGCCGCTTCCGCGCCGGGAACGACACCACGCCCGTCGTGCTGATGGGCTACTACAACCCGATCCACACCTACGGCGTCGACCGCTTCCTCGACGACGCGGTGGCGGCCGGCGTCGACGGGCTGATCGTCGTCGATCTGCCGCCCGAGGAGGATGCCGAGCTGTGCCTGCCGGCGCTCGGCAAGGGCCTCGCCTTCATCCGCCTCGCCACGCCGACCACCGACGAGCGGCGCCTGCCGGCCGTCCTCGCGAACACGGCGGGCTTCGTCTACTACGTGTCGATCACCGGCATCACCGGGACGGCCACGCCGGATTTCGGCAAGGTCTCCGAGGCGGTCGCCCGCATCCGGCGCCACACCGAGCTGCCCGTCGTCGTGGGCTTCGGCGTCAAGACCGGCGCCCACGCGGCGGCGATCGCCGAGGGCGCCGACGGCGTCGTGGTCGGCTCCGCGCTCGTGGACGCCCTGGTGCGCTCCCTCAACGGCGAGGGCCGGCCGCAGGCCGGAAGCGTCGGGGCGGTGACGGAGCTGGTGCGCGAACTCGCCGCCGGCGTGCGGTCGGCGGGTGTCGGCCGGGCCGCCTGACCGGCGGACCGGCCACCCCTGGCGGCGGAGCGCGCCGCACCTGATATCTGCGCGGGCTTGAAGCGGACGGACGCAAGTCGATGGTCGAACCGATGAACTGGATCTCGGAGGTGGTGCGCCCCCGGATCAAGACCCTGTTCAAGCGCGAGACGCCCGAGAATCTCTGGGTGAAGTGCCCGGATACGGGGCAGATGGTGTTCCACAAGGAGGTGGAGGCCAATCACTGGGTCATTCCCGGCTCCGAGCATCACCTGAAGATGGGCGCCCAGGCGCGCCTGAAGATGATGTTCGACGAGGGCACGTGGATCGACGTGGCCCTGCCCGAGGTCGCCCCCGACCCGCTGAAGTTCCGCGACGAGAAGCGCTACGTCGACCGGCTCAAGGAGGCGCGGGCCAAGACCGGCCTGCAGGACGCGTTCAAGATCGGCTTCGGCCGGGTCGGCGGCCTGCCGATGACGCTGGCGGCCCAGGAATTCGGCTTCATGGCCGGGTCGCTGGGCATGGCGGCGGGCGAGGCCTTCGTGCGCGGCGCCGAGACGGCATTGGAGAAGCGCACGCCCTACGTGCTGTTCGCGGCCTCCGGCGGCGCGCGCATGCAGGAGGGAATCCTCTCCCTGATGCAGATGCCGCGGACGACCGTGGCGGTGCGCCGGCTCAACGCGGCGCGGCTTCCCTACATCGTGGTGCTGACCAACCCGACAACCGGCGGCGTCACCGCCTCCTACGCGATGCTGGGCGACGTGCACCTCGCCGAGCCGGGTGCCCTGATCTGCTTCGCGGGACCGCGGGTGATCGAGCAGACGATCCGGGAGAAGCTGCCGGACGGCTTCCAGCGGGCGGAGTACCTGCGCGAGCACGGCATGGTCGATCAGGTGGTCCACCGGCACCAGCTCAAGGAGACGATCGTGCGTCTCTGCAGCCTCCTGACCAACGTGTCCCAGGCCGGCGCGCCGGCCGCGGCCTCCGAGGCGGCCTGAGCCCGGCGATGGCCTCGTCCGACGCCCTGATGGCGCGCTTCCTGGCGCTCCACCCCCGCACCATCGACCTGTCCCTGGGCCGCATCGAGCGGCTGCTCGCGCGGCTCAACCATCCCGAGCGCCGCCTGCCGCCGGTGATCCACGTGGCCGGCACCAACGGCAAGGGCTCGACCATCGCGTTCATGCGGTCGATCCTGGAGGCCGGGGGCCTGGCCGCCCACGTCTACACGTCGCCGCACCTCGTGCGCTTCCACGAGCGGATCCGCATCGGCGGGATCGGCGGCGGCCATTTCGTGGACGAGGACCGGCTGGCCGACGCCTTCGGGCGCTGCGAGTCCGCGAACGCGGGCGAGCCGATCACGATGTTCGAGATCACCACGGCCGCCGCGTTCCTGCTCTTCTCGGAGAGCCCGGCCGACGTGCTGCTTCTGGAAGTCGGTCTCGGCGGCCGGCTCGACGCCACCAACGTCATCGACCGGCCGGCCTGCGCGGTGGTGACGCCGATCGGCCGCGACCATGCCGAGTATCTCGGCGACACGGTCGAATCGGTCGCGACCGAGAAGGCCGGGATCTTCAAGCGCGGTTGCCCCGCGGTGATCGCCGCCCAGGATTACGCCGAGGCCGATGCCGTCCTCTGCCGGCGCGCGGAAGCCGTCGGTGCCGGGCCCGTGCTGGTGGGCAACCAGGATTTCTCCGTGCACGAGGAGCGCGGCCGGCTCGTCTACCAGGACGAGACCGACCTGTTCGACCTTCCGCGGCCGCGCCTCGCCGGGCGCCACCAACTGGTCAATGCCGGAACGGCGATCACCGCGCTCCGCGCCGCCGGGTTCGGCGACATCGGGACGGCGGCCCTGGAGCGGGGACTGACCGAGGTCGAGTGGCCGGGCCGGCTGCAGCGCCTCGGCCGCGGCCGCCTGGCCGCCCAGCTCGATCCCGGCACCGAGCTCTGGCTCGACGGCGGCCACAACATCGACGGCGGCCGGATCCTCGCCGCCGCCATGGCGGATCTCGGCGAGAAGAGCGACGTGCCGCTCGTCCTCGTGGTCGGCCTGCTCGGCACGAAGGACGCCGACGGGTTCCTGCGCAACTTCGTGGGTCTGGCCCGGGCCCTCGTGGCCGTCCCGATCACCGGGACCATGGCCGCGCGCCCGGCCGAGGAGGTCGCGCGGATCGGCGAGGAGGTCGGCCTCTCGACCTACGCGGCGCCGAGCATCGAGGCGGCCCTCGCCCTGGTGCGGGACATCGCCTTCGAGCGCCCGCCGCGAATCCTGATCTGCGGATCGCTCTACTTGGCCGGCATGGTTCTCGCCGCCAACGACACGCCGCCGGTCTGAGTCGTCTCCAGTCTGGCCGCGCCGCGCACGGCCGCTCTATCAAGTGGCCGGTCGCCGGAGACCTGTGAAATCCGGATTTTGCATTCGAAAATCCGTCGAATCGCCGCAATCGCCCGGATGGAGACCCGCCCACGGCCACGCTTTCCTCCCGCTGTGGCAGCTAAGCTACATCCTCGCCGGGCCCGATCGCATAATTTCACCGTCGATCGGGCTTATGCTGGGGATCACAGTAATGAAGAAGCTTCTCACCTCTCTCGCGGCGTTCACCGCGCTCACGGCTGCCGCTTCGGCCGCCGATCTGCCGCGCCGCGCCGCGCCGCCGCCGGTGTTCACCCCCGTTCCGGTGTTCACCTGGACCGGCGCCTACTTCGGTATCAACGCCGGCTACGCGTTCGACGCCAGCAGCAACTCCAACCGCGGCTTCGTGCAGACGCCCGGCAACCCGGTCGCTCTCGTGCCGGGCGGTCTCGTCCCCTACCAGGCCCTGCTGCCGAACGGCTCGTCGCTGGCCTACAGCAACGACAGCCGCGAGGGTTTCTCGGGCGGTGGCCAGATCGGCTACAACTGGCAGCTGAGCCCGGGCAACGGCGCCGTGATCGGCTTCGAGGCTGACGCTCAGTACCTCGACTTCGGCCGTCGCGCCCGCTTCGCCACGAACGCCGGGGCGATCAACCCGGGCTTCATCCCGGTCAACGGCACGCTCAACACCATCGACTTCTTCGGCACCGTCCGCGGTCGTCTCGGTTACGCCTTCGACCGGACCCTCGTGTACGCCACCGGCGGTTTCGCCTACGCCACCGGCACCGATGACGGCGCCCGCGTCGGCCTGCAGAACTTCGCCGGCCGCCGGAACGACTTCAAGACCGGCTGGACGGTCGGCGGCGGTGTCGAGTACGCCCTGCCCACCGACTCGTTCCTGAACTTCTTCCGCTCCTCGGCCGTGACGCTGAAGGTGGAAGGCCTGTACGTGAACCTCGACAACAACAACGGCCGCGCTCAGCTGCCGCTGGTCGGCGCCGCGATCTCCCCGGTCGGGCTCGTGCCGGTTTACACGCTCGCCGGCGCCAGCCGGAACGAGAACGCCTTCGCGGTCGTCCGCGCTGGCCTGAACTACAAGTTCGGCTCGTACTAAGACGGAATACGGGATCCCGGCACGAACCGGGATCCCTCAAAAATAATCTTGGGCTCGAAACCGAGAAAGCCCGGCCTCGCGGCCGGGCTTTCTTTTTGTCGTCCAGGGCCTCGAAGGCGGTTCAGGCGGTCTGGGCGCCGATCCAGCGCGACAGGTCGCCCTTCGGGGCGGCGCCGACCTTCTGGTCCACCCGCTCGCCGTTCTTGAAGAGCAGCAGCGTCGGGATCGAGCGGATGCCGTACTGGGCGGCGATCTGCGGGTTCTCGTCGACGTTGACCTTGGCGATCTTCACCTTGCCCTGCAGGTCGGTCGCGATCTCCTCGAGGGCGGGGCCGATCTGACGGCACGGACCGCACCACTCCGCCCAGAAATCCACCACGACGGGCTCGGCGGACTTGAGAACGTCCTGCTCGAAGCTCGCGTCGGTTACTTTCACCGTCGCCATAACGTCACCTTTCGGAATCCGCTGCCCGTCGGGCAGCGTCGAACGGGCAGAGGCCCGCGCGGTCCGGTCAGAATTGGCGACGGCCCTGCGCGCGGTCAAGAAGTCCGGTCTCCGGTGCCGGGCGGCGGCGCCCGGGATACAGGGTTTCTTGGGTCGTCCGGCGTGCCGCGATGTGCGATCGCGCATGTGGGGCGCCGCGCGGTCGCGCGGCCAGGGGCCGGCGCGTCACGCCTCGATCCCGATCCGGTCCAGGGCCGCCGCGACGTCGTCGGGTCCGAGGGCGCGGAGCACCGGGCCCGAGGTCCAGACGAGAACCGGCCGGATCGTCCGGCCCGGATAGATCTGCGCGAGGAGGCGCGCGTAGAGGGCGATCTGGCCGGCCTCCGCTTCGGGCAGCGGCGCGCCCGGCTCGGGCGGCCGGCCGGTCTTGAAGTCGGCGAGATGCACCGTGTCCACCGTCACCGCGAGGCGGTCGACGCGTCCCTGAACCACCCGGTCCGTACCGCCCGCCCGGACCCGCCCCGACAGCGCCACCTCCGCGCGGGCGTCCGGGGCGAAGAGCGGCGCCAGTTCCGGGGCCTCGATGATCCGGAGCACCGACCGGACGATCGCGGGCGCGGCCGCGCGCGGCAGGCCGGGCGCTCGCGCCCGCACGAAGGCGCGCCCGGCCGTCTCCNGTGCTGCAGCAGGGCGTGGGTGAGGATGCCCCGGCGCCGGGCCTGGGCGTCGGCGAGACGCGGCGGCGGCACCCGCGCGCCGTCCGCCGCCTGCAGGGCGCCGGACGGGTTCAGGGCCGCGAGGGCGGGTTCCGGTCCGACCGGGCCGCGCAGCCAGTCCGGCTCCGGATCGGCCTCCGCTCTGGCCGAGGGGGTCCCCGCGGCGGGAGCGGGACTCGGCGGGGCGCCGTCCTGCCAGAGGGTCGCGGGACCGTAGGGGAAATCCAGCGCGCGGCCCGCGCCGAGCGCCGCCTCGAGGCCGGCCCGGATCATCCGGCACCACGCGGCCTCGGTCTCGCGCTCGTGACCCCGGAACGGCGCCACGATCAGGCGGTCGGCCGCGCGGGTCATGGCAACGTAGAGCAGGCGGTTGTGCTCCTGGCGAGCCTTGGCGAGCAGGGCCGCCCGCGCCGCGTCGGTGGCGGCGCAATCCTGCGTCCGCCCGCCCGACCAGACCGGCGGGAGCGCGATCTCCGTCGCCGGGAGCGGCAGGAGGGGCGGGTCGTTGCGGCCGAGGGGCTCGCACCCGTCGAGGATCACCACGACCGGCGCCTCCAGGCCCTTGGCGCCGTGGACCGTCATCACCCGGACCTCGTCGCGGCCCGATTCGAGGTCGCGCTTGACCGTGTGCCCGGCCTCGGCGCCGACGTAGCGGGCGAGGAAACCGCCGAGCGACGGGGCGTCCTCGCCGGTCTCGGCCTGGGCAGCGGCGGCGAGGAACACGTCGATGGCGTCCCCGGCCTCGCCGCCGAGGCGGGCCACCAGCTTCGCCCGGCCGCCCCTCGGCCCGAGGAGCCGCGCGTAGAAGCCGAACGGGCCGTGCTGCCCCGCCAGCGCGATCCAGCCCGACAGGGCCTCGACCCCGCGCCGGGCCGCCGGATCGCCCGCGGCGGCGTGGCGGTGCAGGGCGTCCTCCAGGGTCTCGGCGAGGTCGCGGCGGGCCGCGATCCGCACCAGATCCTCGTCGGTGAGGCCGACCAGAGGCGTCTTGAGCGCGGTGGCGAGGGTCAGGTCGTCGGCCGGCAGGAGGCCGGCCCGGCCGGCGGCGACGAGGTCGGCCACCGCGATGTGGGCGGAGACCTCGAGCCGGTCCTGTCCGGCGACCGGGACGCCGAGGCTCTTGAGGGCGCGGATCACCTCCTCGAAGGCGGGCCCGCGCTTCCGGACTAGGATCAGCACGTCCCCGGGGCGCCAGATCCGACCGGTCGCGTCCCCCGTGATGGTCCAGGCGCGCACCGCCTGCGCCACCCGGCGGGCGGTGACGATCGCCGGGGCGCTCGTCTCCGGCGCGTCCACGGGGGCGGTCCAGGCATCCGGCTCCGCGGTGGGCTCCGGCTCCGCGATCGGCCACAGCTCCACCGCGCCGGGGGCGCCGGGCCGGGCGCTGGCGTGCACGGTCGTGCGCACCGTGTCCTCGAAGGACAGGCCCTCGTTGTGGGCGTCGAGGGCGAAGACCGCGTCGACGGCGCGCAGGACCAGGCCGGTCGAGCGGAACGACAGGGTGAGCGGCACGTCCTCGAAGGTCAGGCCGGCCGAGCGCGATTCCGCGATCCAGGACGCGCGGGTCAGGGCGAATTCCCGCGGCTCCGCGCCCTGGAAACCGTAGATCGACTGCTTGGGGTCGCCCACCGCGAAGCGCGTGCGGCTGCCGGACCGCGCCCCCTCGCCGGCGGCGAATTCCTGCGTGATCGCCCGCAGGATCGCCCACTGCTCGGGGTTCGTGTCCTGCGCCTCGTCGACGAGGACGTGGTCGATCCCGCGGTCGAGCTTGTACAGGACCCAGCCCGCCCCGACGCGGCCGAGCAGGTCCAGCGCCTTGTGGATCAGGTCGTCGAAGTCGAGGGCGCCGAGGCGCGCCTTCTGCGCCTCCACGCGGCGGTGGATCTCGGCGGCGATCTGGAACAGCGCCTGCGTGCGGGCGTGGGCCCGGGCGGCGCGCAGGCGGTCGAACAGCGGCTCCAGCCGGTCCCGCTCGGTGAGCAGCGCCGCCTTGACGTCCGCCGGCACGCCCTTGGTCCCGAGGCTGCTGTCGGCCTTGGGCTCGTCCTTCTGGGTGAAGAAGACCGCGCGGTAGAGCGCGAGCGCCTCGGCCCGGTCGGGAAGGTCCGCCGAGCGGAGCCGTTCGGCCTCGGCGGCCTGCAGGGCGTCGGCGAGCTTCTCGTCGTTGGCCTTGCCGGTGCGCAGCGCCGCGACCAGCGCGGCGCGCTCCTCCGGACGGCACCCGGGGCCGCCCTCGAGGATCGCGGCCTCGATCCGCTCGGCGGATTCCTCGGCCGCCAGTCCCAGCGCCCCGTGCAGCCGCCCGAAGGCCTTCTCCAGGCCGGCGGCGTCGCCGATGAAGCTCCGCGCCCGCATGGCCGACCGGATCGCCGCCCGCAGGGTGTCGCCCGTGGCTTCCGGCGTGACCCGCGCGAGCGCGGCGCTGAGCGGCGTGTCGCCGTTCGCGACGGCGTCGGCCAGGACGTTGGCCATCTCGATGTCGAACAGTTCCCGGGCCTTGGCCTCGTCGAGCACCACGAAGCGGGCCGGCACGTTCGCCTCGAACGGGAACATGTGGAGCAGCCGCTCGCACAGGGCGTGCAGCGTCTCGATCTTGAGACCGCCCGGCGTCTCGACCGCCCGGGCGAAGAGGCGGCGCGCCAGCCGCAGGCGCTCGGGCCCGGCGCGCTCGCCGGTGAGCTCCGCGAGCTCGGCCGCGAGGCTCTCGTCGTCCAGCGTCACCCAGCGGCCGAGGAGCCGGAAGACGCGGATCGCCATGTTGGCCGCGGCGGCCTTGGTGAAGGTCAGGCAGAGGATCCGGCCGGGCGGCGCCTCGTCGAGGAGCAGCCGGACCACCCGGTCGGTGAGGACCTTGGTCTTGCCCGCGCCGGCATTGGCCGAGACCCAGGCGGAGGCGCGCGGGTCGGCCGCCCGCCGCTGGTTGGCGCGGGTCAGGTCATCGACGACGAAGGGGGTGGGGGCGTGCGAGGTGGCGCTGCTCAACGGTCCGGTCCGGCTCGGCTGCCGGCTCTCTCTACAACAGAAACGCGCCCGCGGGCCCGCCAAGGCGTCACACCGGGCCTCGCGGGATTGCTCCCGGCGCTGTGCCGTCCCATGGATGCGGACGATCCCTTCCGCGCACACCGAACACGCCCGTGACCCAGCCGACATCCGAGCCGGCGCGCCCGCCGATCCGCTTCCGCGGCCGCTCCTTCATGGCCACCGTCCTGGCGCCGATACCCCCGGTGGCCGACTGGTTCGGCGACCTCGACGCCCTCAACCGCCGCGCCCCGAACTTCTTCGCCGGCCGGCCGGTGATCCTCGACCTGTCCGGATTGCGGCTCAACCGCGAGGATCTCGACGGTCTGCTCGCCGAGCTGGCCGCCCGCAACATCCCGATCCTGGGTATCGAGGGCGCGGCGGCGTCGCTCCTGGATTCCCGAACCCCGCCGGCCCTGTCGGGCGGGCGGCCCGCGGGGGAGATCGCCGCCCCGGACGAGTCGGCCGCGGACGCGCCCGCGCCGGCCGAGCCGCAGGCCAGGGAGACGGCCCGCTCGCTGATCCTCGACGCGCCCGTGCGCTCCGGCCAGACCGTGCTGCACCTCGAGGGCGACGTCACGGTGCTGGGCGCCGTGGCGTCGGGCGCCGAGGTGATCGCGGGCGGGTCGATCCACGTCTACGGCGCCCTGCGCGGCCGGGCGATCGCCGGGGCTGCCGGGAACCCGGCGGCGCGGATCTGGTGCCGCCGGTTCGAGCCGGAGCTCGTGGCGATCGACGGGCTCTACCGCGCCGCCGACGACCTCGACCCGGCCTTCCGCGGGCAGGCCGTCGAGGTGCGGCTGCTGGAGGACGCGATCAAGCTCAACCTGTTCGAGCGGGGCTGAGCGGCCTACGGCGTCGGCCGGTCAGCCTGTCCAAGACCCCGGCCGGTCCGGCCCGCGACCCCGCTCGCATCGGTCGCCGTCGGGTCGTCAAACCGTCCTCCGCTGCCCCGATACCAGGATCCCGGCAGAATTTGCCGACCGGATCAGAAACTTAACCCTTCGGTAACCATACCCGCCGTCAATGGTCCGGTAAGGACTCTTAACGGGCGGACATGAGCGACACCCTCCCCGAGCCGATCGACCCGGAGACCGCCCGAGCGGCGGCTCCTTCCGCGCCCCGGCCGCTCAGCCTGCGCGGACGGGCCTTCAAGGCCCTGGCCCTCTGCCCCGAGCCGCCGCTTCCGGAGTGGCTCGCGGGTCTCGACGCGGCGCTCAAGCGCTCGCCGACCCTGCTGAAAGGCCGGGCCGTCATCCTGGACTGCGCCCAGCTCAAGCCGGAGCCGGACGCGCTCGAGACGCTCATGAACGAGCTCAAGGCCCGCGGCATCGCGGTCCTGGGCATCGAGGGCGCCGACGCGGTCGCGGACGGTCTCCCGCCGCTGCTGGTCAAGGGGCACCCATCCGAGAAGGTCGAGATCCCGAGCGTCCCGGCCGAGCCGGAGCCGCAGGTGGTCACCTCGATCACCGTCGAGGGTTCGGTCCGCTCCGGCCAGAGCGTCATCAACCCGACCGGCGACGTCACCGTCATGGGTTCCGTCTCCTCCGGGGCCGAGATCCTGGCCGGCGGCTCAATCCACGTCTACGGCGCCCTGCGCGGTCGCGCGATCGCCGGAGCCGCGCGCAACCCGCGCGCACGAATCTACTGCCGCAAATTCGAACCCGAGTTGCTGGGGATCGACCGCCTCGTGCGGACGGCGGAGGACATGGGCACGGCCCTGCGCGGCAAGGCCGCCCAGGTCTGGCTCGATGGCGGCAACATCCGAATGGCAAGCCTGGATTAAGGGAGATCGACGCGTGGCAAAGGTTCTCGTCGTCACATCGGGCAAGGGCGGCGTCGGCAAGACGACGACGACCGCAGCCCTCGGAGCGGCCCTGGCCCAGGGCGGGCAGAGCGTGTGCGTCGTCGACTTCGACGTCGGCCTGCGCAACCTCGACCTCGTCATGGGCGCCGAGCGCCGGGTCGTCTACGACCTCATCAACGTGGTCAACGGCGACGCCAAGCTCCCGCAGGCGCTGATCAAGGACAAGCGGCTCGAGACCCTGCACCTGCTGCCGGCCTCGCAGACCCGCGACAAGGACGCGCTCACCGATGAGGGCGTGGCCCGGGTGATGGACGAGCTGCGCGCGAAGTTCGACTGGGTGATCTGCGATTCCCCCGCCGGCATCGAGCGCGGCGCCCAGCTCGCCATGCACCACGCCGACGTGGCGGTGGTCGTGACCAACCCCGAGGTCTCCTCGGTGCGCGACTCCGACCGGATCATCGGCCTCCTCGATTCCAAGACCGCCAAGGCGGAGAAGGGCGAGGACATCGAGAAGCACCTGATCCTCACCCGCTACGACCCGATGCGGGCCGACCGCGGCGACATGCTCAAGACCGAGGACGTGCTCGACATCCTGTCGATCCCGCTGCTCGCGATCATCCCGGAGAGCCAGGAGGTGCTGCGCGCCTCGAACCTCGGCTGCCCGGTGACGCTGAACAACCCGCTCTGCGCCCCGGCGCGGGCCTATGCCGACGCGGCCCGCCGGCTCAAGGGCGAGTCCGTGCCGATGAGCCTGCCGGTCGAGCGCAAGTCCTTCCTCGACAAGCTGTTCATGCGGAGGGCGGCGTGAGCATCCTGGGACTGTTCCAGAAGCGCAGCTCCGGCGCGGTCGCCCGCGACCGCCTGCAGCTGATCCTCGCCCACGAGCGCGCGGAGTCGGGTCGCCCCGACCTCGTGATCCAGCTCCGGGAGGAGATCCTGGCGGTGATCGCCAACCACGTCGCGGTGGAGCCCGACAAGGTGAAGGTCACCCTGGAGCGCGGCGAGGGTGTCTCGACCCTCGGCCTCGACATCGAGCTGCCGCTCGGTGCCTCGGGCAAGCTCGACGCCAAGCTGGCCGCGAAGCTCGCCGAGGTCGCCGCCAACAAGGGGGCCGCCAAGCCGGCCTCCTCCAAGAAGGCCGCTTGAGCCGGGCGGGGAGCGTCCCCGCCGGCACGGAAGATCGCAAGCCGCGCCCGGTCCGCCGGGTGCGGCTTCGTCGTGCCCGCCACGAACTCCGGTCGCGACTCTCGACCGGGCGCCCCGTCGCGCCATCTCGGAGACCCGGGGGAGGTCGATGAGAGGATCGCCATGCCGAGCGCCACGACGGACGACGGGATACGGCTCCACTACGAGGAGAGCGGCCAGGGCACGCCGCTGATCTTCGTCCACGAATTCGCCGGCGATCATCGCAGCTACGAGGCGCAGCTGCGCCATTTCGGCCGCCGCTACCGCGCGGTCGCGTTCAACGCCCGGGGCTACCCGCCCTCCGACGTGCCGGAGGCCGTCTCGGCCTACGCGCAGGCGCGCGCGGCCGACGACATCCTGGCCATCCTCGACCATCTCGGCGCGCCGAAGGCCCACGTCGCCGGCATCTCGATGGGCGCCTTCGCGACCCTGCATTTCGGCCTGCGGCATCCCGACCGCGCGCTGTCGCTCTGCCTCGGCGGCTGCGGCTACGGCGCGGAGCCCGAGCGGCAGGCCCTGTTCCGCGCCGAGGCGGACGCCACCGCCGCGATGCTGCTCCGCGACGGCATGGCGGCTTTCGCGGAGCGCTACGCCGTCGGGCCGACGCGGGTCCAGTTCGAGACCAAGGATCCGCGCGGCCACGCCGAGTTCAAGCGGATGCTCGCCGAGCACTCGGCCCTCGGCTCGGCCAACACACAGGCCGGCGTGCAGAAGGGGCGGCCGTCGCTCTACGACCTCGCGGACGAGCTGGGCCGCATGACCGTCCCGACCCTGATCGTCGCCGGAGACGAGGACTGGCCCTGCCTCGCCCCGAGCCTGATGCTCAAGCGGGTCATCCCCTCCGCGGCCCTCGCCGTGCTGCCCAATACCGGCCACGCCCTCTCGGTCGAGGAGCCGGACGCCTACAACCGCCTGCTGGACGACTTCCTAGCGCAGGTGGAGAGCGGCCGCTGGCCGATGCGCGACCCCCGGGCGATCTCGGCGACGATCACCGGGATCAGGGGCTGAGCGGCTCGCGGGGGATCAGCCGGAAGCGCGCGGGGCGATCCGGCTGGGTCGTCACGACAGCCTGGGGCAGCACCGGCTCGCGCTCGTCGAGCACCAGCCGGAACCGCTGGAGCACCCGCGCCAGGGAGAGGACGGCCTCGCTCAGGGCGAACTGCGCGCCGATGCAGACCCGCGGGCCGGCCCCGAAGGGCAGGTAGGCGAAGCGCCGCGGGGCGGGGGCGCCGGGCAGGAAGCGGCCCGGATCGAACGCGTCCGGATCCGACCAGAGCGACCGGTGGCGGTGCAGCACCCAGGGGCTCACCATGACGATGTCGCTCGCCTTCACCGCGTGGCCCGCCACGTTGTCCGGGCCGAGCGCGCGCCGGACGACCACGAAGGCCGCCGGGTACAGGCGCAGGGTCTCGTCGATCACCGCACGCGTGAGCGGCAGCCGCCCGTCGCTCTGGCAGCCGGTGGGGTCAGTCAGGTCGGCGGCCCGCGCCTCGGCGGCGACCCGCTCCTGCACCTCCGGGGCGAGGGCCAGCAGGTAGGCGGCCCAGAACAGCGTGCCGGCGGTGGTCTCGTGGCCCGCCAGGATCATGGTGGCGACTTGGTCGCGCAGCTCGTCGGGCGTGAAGGCCGCGCCGGTGTCCGGATTGCGCGCGGCCGCGAGCAGGTCGAGGAGGTCGCCCGACCGGGACCCGTCCCGCTCCGCCGCCTGGCGCGTCGCGATGATCCGGTCGAGGAAGGGGATCCACCGGCGCCGGAAGCGGCGGCGCGACCAGTCGAGGGGCACCGGCCAGCCCGGGGGGATCACGATGTCGAGGAGGTGCGGCCGCCCCATCCGCTCGGCGTACTCGGCGATGAACTGGCGCAGCTCGGCGCCGTGCTCGTCCATGCCCACCGAGAACATGGCGCGCCCGGCGATCTCGAGGGCGAGCCTGTAGAACGACGTGAACAGGTCGACCGGCCCCGCCGCGGCCTCGGCGGCGATCCGCTCCATCCCGTCGGTGACGGCGGCGGCGATGTGAGGCACCAGACCGTCGATCGCCCGCGGCGTGAAGGCCGGCGCCAGGGTGCGCCGCTGATGCCGCCACGCCGAGCCCTCGCTGATCAGGAGCCCGTCGCCGAGGATCGGGCGCAGGATCCGGGTCGTCCCGGTGGTGCGGGCGTAGTTCGCCTGATTCTCGACGAGCACCCGGCGGATCGCCTCCGGGTCGTTGAGCACGAAGCTCGACCGTCCGAGCAGGCCCCGGCGGGTGACCGGCTCCTCGAAGGCGCGCCGGGGGAAGCCCGCGAGCGCGTTGTCGCGGATCGAGCGCAGGTAGGCGGCCAGCGGCAGCTCGCGCTCGGGCGGCGCGCGGTGCGGCGGCACCACGCGCGGCGTCCCGGCGAGGCTCGGGATCGTCCGGTCCGGGGTCGCGGTGGCGTCCGAGAATGTTGGCATGGGGTGCCATCCTGTGCCGGAGACGGGCAGGCCTGTAAACCGCCGCCCGCGCCCCGCGCGGACCGGTCACGCTTACGTCATTCGGCCGCCGTGCGCAGGCGCGCCTCGGCACTCTGAACGGGCAGGCGCGCGGGGAACCGGGCCGGATCCGATTCCGGCGACAGGCTCGCCACGAGGCTGGCCCGGGGCAGGGCGGTCCCGATCACGTCGAGCAGCGTGTCGACGCCGCGCTCCAGGTGCTCGTCCACCCGGTCGATCACGAGGATCTCCGGGTCGCGCAGGATCGCCCGCGCGAGGCCGACCCGCACCCGGACGCGCTCGGCGAGCATCTGCCCGCGGTTGCCGACCTCCTTCTCGAGGCCGCGCCGCTGGATCGGGCGCTCCAGGTCGAACTCCCGGAACACCGCGCGGGCCTCCTTCTGGATCAGCGCCTCGCCGTGCATCCGCGCCGTGTCGATGCGGCCGAAGAGCAGGTTGTCGAGGACGGTGCTGCGCGGGTTGATCCGGTTCGGGTCGTAGGATTCGACGTCGCACCCGTCGTCGCCGTGCATGAAGCCCTGCACGACCGCCCGCGCGCCGACGATCCGCTTGGCCAGGGTCTCGTCGAGCAGGCCGAAGCGCATCCGCGGCTCGACATAGGCCAGAGCCAGGGCCAGGAAGGCCACGCTGTCGGCCTCGCTCAGGCGCCCCTCGTCGGGCAGGCGCGCGAGCCGGCGCAGGTAGTCCGGCAGCGCGTCCGGGGTGATCAGCGAGAACCGCCGGAACAGCGGGTGGCCCGGCGGCACGTCCGCGAAAATGTCCTTGAGATTGCTGGCGATGGCGACGCCCATCCGGTCCAGCTCGTCGAGGAGCTTCACCTTCTCCAGCGCCTCGCGGAACAGGGTGACGCCGGCCAGGCGGCGCGGGTCCGTCAGCGTCGGGTCGCGGGGGACGCCGAACAGCAGGTTCTCCGCGACGGTGGCCTGCTCGTTGTAGCGGCCCCGGGCGAAGGGGATCACGAGGTCGGCGAGGCCCTTCTGGGCGAAGTGCTCGCGCAAGTGCTCCCGCGCGGCGATCATGCGCTGGCCCACCGGGGTGTCGTGGGCCACCGAGCTCAGGGCGCCGAGCCCGAACCGGTAGAGCTCGTCGCCGAGATCGAGCCGGCCCAGCAGGTCGAGCAGGCGCTCGTCGAGCTCGCCGGCGTCCCGGACGCCGAGGCGCTCGAAGTCGATCCAGGGATCCTCGACGCTGTCGCAGGGATTGCCGGTCTTCACCGCCTCGTTGATCCGCGTCTTGCTGAGATCGAGGCTGCTGGTGCGCAGCGGGTGCACGCGCAGCCCGTAGAGGATGTTGTCGCGCAGCGTCCCGGGGAACAGCACGGGCTGGACGCCCGCATAGGCGATGCGGCGCGCGTGGTCGCGGCGCGGCAGGGTGGAGAGGTCGTGCTCGCCGATCCGGATCGTTCCCCCGGGCGGCGATTGCAGCCCGGCGAGGACCCGGACGAAGTCCTGCGCGACCGGCCCGGGCGGGACCAGGGCGATCCGCCCGGGCAGACGCACCTCCGCGTCGCCGACCTCGATCAGGGCGCCGCCCTGCGGATCGCGCAGCTGCAGACCCTCGAGGCGCAGCGGGCTGCCGAGGCGGGGCGCCGCGCGCTCCGATTCGTGCTCCGCCGGCACCAGCCGCTGCGGGCCGAAATGCGCCGCCACGGTCTCGTACTTCACCTCGACGTCGAGGCGCTGCTGATCCCAGTCGATCAGCTCCTTGAGGGGGGGCGGCAGGTCGCGATAGGCGGCCAGGACCGCCACGAGCTGGCCGATGTCGAGCTGGCCCTTCAGGGCGAAGTAGCCGCCGATCGCGTAGAACAGGAACGGCGTCACCTGCGCGAGCAGGTTGTTGAGGTACTTCACCGCGAATTTGCGGCGGTAGATCCGCAGCCGCAAGTCGTAGAGCCGGTAGAGGCGGCCGCCGATCTCCGCCCGCTCCCAGCGGCCGGTATCGTTGAGCAGCACCGCCTGGAGGCCGTCGAGCACCTCGGCGACGCGGCCGGCGAGGGCGCGGGACGCGATCTGGCGCTGCCGGCTGAGGCGGATGATCTCCCGCCGCAGCCGCGGGATCACGATCATCTGGACGGCGACCATGCCGCCGGCCGCGATGCCGAGCCACATGTTCTGCATCATGATGAAGGCCAGCGCCGTCGCGGCCTGCGTGCCCAGGAACACCGGCACCACGATCGCGTCGCCGATGAAGGAGCCGATCGGCTCGACCTCGTCGCGGATGATCGTCGCGGTCTCGGAGGATTTCACCTCCCGCTGCGTCTCCGGCGAGAAGCGCAGCATCAGCGAGAACAGCTGGAAGCGCAGGCGGCGCAGCATCCGCTCGCCGAGGATGCCCTTCTGCAGGTTGATCCAGAACTTGAACGCACCGTTGATCAGGACGAGGCTGAGGAACAGGGTCGACAGGCTCAGCAGCAGCTCGAACCGGTCGAGCTGGAAACCCTCGAACAGGTGCGTCTTGCCGCCGCCCAGGAAGGCGGGCCATTCCACGGTGAGCTCGAGGAAGGGCGCGGTCGCCTCGCCGTGCGCGTAGGCCTTCCCGGTGATCGCGTCGTTGACGATGCGCTTCGGCAGGTCGAGCGAGGCGAAATAGAACGGCAGCGACGCGAACACGACGGCGCAGATTCGGAGCTGCGCGCCCTTCGAGTAGCGCCAGATATACGGGAACAGCCGCGGCTCAAGCGCGCGCATCGTGTCCTTCCGAGGAAAGCCCGCCCTGGCGGCCCGCGGGCCGAATCGCCGCAGCCGGACGCCTGATCCTGGTCGATACGCTACCCGAGCGATCCGGTTTCATCCAATACAACCCGATACGGACGGCAGGCGCCGGGCTCAGCGTCGTCGCGCCGTCATATAGGGCATTCGGGGACGCGGGGGACGCGCAGGCCTGATCTGCGCCGGCGGGCGGGCCGGACGCCGCGCTCGGGGTTAGCCCCCAGCATTCCCGGCCACGCGACGCCCCCATGCGGTCAGCGGCCTTGCCCAAGCGCCCGCGTCCTTATATTGCGACGCAACCAACACGACTCCGTACCTGAACCGGCGCGGACGGCCGCGCCGCGCGGCCGCCAGGGAGCCGGCACAACCCGTTTCGGGCCGCCATGAATCTGCGCAACATCGCCATCATCGCTCACGTCGACCACGGCAAGACGACCCTCGTCGACAAGCTGCTGGCCCAGTCCGGCACCTTCCGCGAGAATCAGCGGGTCGAGGAGCGGGCGATGGACTCGAACGACCTCGAGAAGGAGCGCGGCATCACGATCCTCGCCAAGGCGACTTCGGTCGTCTGGAAGGACACCCGCGTGAACATCGTCGACACACCCGGCCACGCCGATTTCGGCGGCGAGGTCGAGCGCATCCTGTCGATGGTCGACGGCGTGATCGTGCTGGTGGACGCTGCCGAAGGTCCGATGCCGCAGACCAAGTTCGTGGTCGGCAAGGCCCTCAAGATCGGCCTGCGGCCGATCGTGGCGATCAACAAGGTCGACCGTCCGGACGCGCGCATCAACGAGGTCGTGAACGAGGTGTTCGACCTCTTCGCCGCCCTCGACGCCACCGACGAGCAGCTCGACTTCCCGATCCTCTACGGCTCCGGCCGCAACGGTTGGATGGCCGACAGCCCGGAGGCCGACCCGTCGGTCGGCCTTGAGCCCCTGTTCGACCTCGTGCTGAAGCACGTGCCGCCGGCCCGGACCGAGGAGGGGCCGTTCCGGATGCTCGGCACCCTGCTGGAGGCCAACCCGTTCCTCGGCCGCATCATCACCGGCCGGATCGCCGCCGGCTCGGTGAAACCCAACCAGTCGATCAAGGTGCTCGACCGTCACGGCAAGGTCGTCGAGACCGGCCGCGTGTCGAAGATCCTCGCCTTCCGCGGCCTCGAGCGCGCGCCGATCGAGGTGGGCGAGGCGGGCGACATCGTGTCGATCGCCGGCCTGATGAAGGGTACCGTGGCCGACACGTTCTGCGACCCGCAGGTCGAGACCCCGATCCAGGCGCAGCCGATCGACCCGCCGACCGTGACGATGTCGTTCATCGTCAACGACAGCCCGCTCGCCGGTACCGAGGGCGACAAGGTCACGAGCCGCATGATCCGCGACCGCCTGTTCAAGGAGGCCGAGGGCAACGTCACGCTCAAGATCGAGGAGGCCGCCGACAAGGACAGCTTCTACGTCTCGGGCCGCGGCGAGCTGCAGCTCTCGATCCTGATCGAGACGATGCGCCGCGAGGGCTTCGAGATCGCCGTGTCGCGGCCGCGGGTCGTGTACGAGCGCGACGAGGCCGGCGGACTGCTCGAGCCAATCGAGGAGGTCGTGATCGACGTCGACGAGGAGCATTCCGGCGTCGTCGTGCAGAAGATGTCCGAGCGGAAGGCCGAGATGCTGGAGATGCGGCCGTCCGGCGGCAATCGCCTGCGCCTCGTGTTCCACGCCCCAACCCGCGGCCTGATCGGCTACCAGGGCGAGCTGCTGACCGACACCCGCGGCACCGCGATCATGAACCGGCTGTTCAAGGCCTACGAGCCGTACAAGGGCGAGATGCCGGGCCGGCGCAACGGCGTGCTGATCTCCAACGATCAGGGCGAGGCCGTGGCCTACGCCATGTGGAACCTGGAGGACCGCGGCCCGATGATGATCGAGCCCGGCTGGAAGGTGTACCAGGGCATGATCGTCGGCGAGCACAACCGCGAGAACGATCTCGAGGTGAACGTGCTCAAGGGCAAGAAGCTCACCAACATCCGCACCACCTCGAAGGACGAGGCCGTGCGCCTCACGCCGCCGATCCGGATGACCCTCGAGCGCTCGCTGGCCTGGATCCAGGACGACGAGCTCGTCGAGGTGACGCCGAAGTCGATCCGCCTGCGCAAGGCGATCCTCGACCCGAACGACCGCAAGCGCGCCGAGCGGTCGAAGGAGAACGCCGCCTGAGGCTGGCGACCGTCCCCGATCGTGAACGACCGGCAACCGGGCGCTCAGGCCCGGTTGCTGATGCGGCCCTTATTCCGGGCCTCTCTCGGACCCATCGAACCCTTATGCCGGGGGCGATACCTCGGTGGGGCGGACCCGAGAGGCCCGCGTGAACCCCGTGACACCGATGCCCGTCGCGTTGAACCCGCTTCCTTCGCTCGCGCAGGCCGCCGCCCCGCCGCCCTCATACCTCGTCGGCCAGGACGGCGAGGGTCACTGGGTCGCGGTCGAGACCGGTGGACGCGCCGGAGGCATCTTCCGCAGCCGCCAGGACGCGATCCGCTACGCCTGCGTCGAGACCGGCTGCCGTCCCGGCGACGTGCCGCTGGCCTCCGGACCGATCCCCTTCCGTCTCTCCTGATCCCCGCGACGCCGCGGCGCGTGTCCCGCCGCGGCACCGGCCGGCGGCGCGCGTCAGCTGCTCCCGGGATCGGTCTCGTCGTTCTGCGCGCCGCCGGACGGCGTCCCGCGGCCGGGCTGGCCCTCCGTCTTCTCGTTCGGGTCCTTGACCGCGTCGGGAGCGACGTTCTTCGGCTTGTCCGGCTGCGCGCCGGTCTCTCGATGCTCGGTCATTCCCGGTTCTCCCGCTCCGCCCGGTAGTGCCCGTCCGCCACCTTCGTGTCGGCGGCCGGACCCCGCGAGGCCTTCTGATCGGAGTGGCCCCCCGAGGAGCCGCCGATCGCGGGCGGCGCGCGCCCCGGTTCGCCCGCCGCGCCCCACCCCTCCTTGGGTTCGGGCCGCGGCGTTCCGCCGGAGCCCATATCGGTGATCGCCGCCTGATCGGAGGTCTGATGGCCGCCGCCGGCGGGCGGGCTCCCGCGCGACCCGACCTTGTCGTCGGGCTTGCGCGTGACCGTCCCGGATTCGCTTGTCGGCCTGACCATTAGCGCTTCCCGTCGTCCTGGCCGACCGCGGCGGTGGCGCGGTCGATCGCCTCGCCGAGCTCGGTGCCGGACCGCGCCTTGTCCTCCATCTGGCCGAGTTTCTCGCGCGGCGTCTCGCTGTCGGTGGTCGCCGCAGCGTCGGAACCCTCCCGCGACGGTCGTCCGGTCTGCTCTGTCATCGCTCGCCTCTCTGCGTCTCGTGGGGACAACGGAGGCGGGAGAGGAGGGTTGCGCGGACCCGGCGACCGGCGGCGGGCGGGTCAGGTCTCCGGGCCGACGATCAGGGGCAGGACGGCCTGCAGGAGGCGCCGCGCCGAGTCCTCCGCGGCCCCGCGATCCGCCGCGCGCGCCTCGATCGTCAGCAGATCGCCGTCGCGGAGGATGATCGCGGTGGCTCCGGCACCGCCGCCCAGCGCGTACACGCTCATCCAGCCGATCGCGGGTCCGGCGGGCAGGGCCGAGAGGCGGCAATCGGGATTGCGCTGCAGGCAGATCGCCTCGAGCGCGGCGAGGGTCGTCCTGCCGGAGCGGACCCGGCTCTCGGTTCCGTCCGTGAGACGCCCGATCTGCAGCTCGATCGTCGGGGCGCCCGTGCAGGAGGCACAGTGCAGGCTGAGATGCCGGGTCTCGGCCTTCGCCGTTGTCCCCGGCCCGAGCGCCGTTCTGGCGGCTTCGGCAAGCCGTGTGACGTCGTGGAGCGCGAAGCCCATGGCCATGGCCGCCTGGGCCCAGAGGCCGAACACGAGAATCAGGAGGCCGCGCATGAGAGAATCACAGTCCGTTCGCCCGGTCTGGCGTTAGCGGAAGGCTTTTCTCAGGTCCAGTTGCGGAGCGTCGCGGCGCGTTGAGGATGACATCGGTCGAGATACAGTATTGGCTTGCGAAGATCGAAGAAGATTTGTCGCCGGAAATCTTCGAGGATGCGTGCGCGTATTCGGAGCGATAGAGCCGTGACTTGGCGCAGTGTCCCGTGCGGGAGCGGCCCGAGGGCCGCTCCCGTGTCGCCCTAACCGATCCCGTCGAACAGGGCCGAGGAGATGTAGCGCTCGGCGAACGAGCAGGCGACGGTCACGATCCGCTTGCCCTGGAACTCGGGCCGTTTGGCCAGCTCCAGCGCCGCGGCGACGTTGCCGCCGGTGGAGATGCCGCCCGGGATGCCTTCCAGACGGGCGAGCGCCCGGGAGGTCTCGAAGGCCGCCTGGTTGGTGACCTTCAGGACGCCGTCGAGGATATTGGTGTGCAGGTTGTCGGGGATGAACCCGGCGCCGATGCCCTGGATCTTGTGCGGGCCGGGCTGTCCGCCGGAGATCACCGGGCTATCCTCCGGCTCCACCGCGAAAACCTTCAGGTTCGGCAGGCGCGGCTTCAGCACCTCGCCGACGCCCGTCACCGTGCCGCCGGTGCCGACGCCGGCCACGAACGCGTCGAGCTGGCCGCCCGTGTCGGTCCAGATCTCCTCGGCGGTGGTCTTCCGGTGGATCTCCGGGTTGGCCGGGTTCGAGAATTGCTGGGGCATGACCGAGCCCGGGATCTCCTTCAGGAGCTCCTCGGCCTTGGCGATCGCGCCCTTCATGCCCTGCGCGCCGGGCGTGAGCGCCAGCTCCGCGCCCAGGAAGGCGAGCATCTTGCGCCGCTCCAGCGACATCGTCTCGGGCATCACCAGGATGAGCCGGTAGCCGCGGGCCGCCGCCGTGAAGGCGAGGGCGATGCCGGTGTTGCCCGAGGTCGGCTCGACCAGCGTGCCGCCGGGCTGGAGCTTGCCGGAGGCCTCCAGGGCGTCGATCATGTTGACGCCGATGCGGTCCTTCACGCTGGCGATCGGGTTGAAGAACTCGAGCTTCAGCAGGATCTCGGCGTCGACGCCGTGCTCCTTGGGCAGCCGGTTCAGGCGCACCAGCGGCGTGTTGCCGATCGTCTCAGTGATCGAGCCGTAGACACGGCCGTGGCCGACCTTCGCCGGTGCGTTGAGGGTATCGGCCATCGCGGAACTCCTGCTCGTGGTGACGGATCGGACAGATGTCGTATCCGGGAGAGGCCCCGCCAAGGGATCGCCCTCGCGTGGGGAGGCTTGACCGGCCCGGACGGGAGGCTGCGATATCGCGTTGCCGCGGCCGGAGCAATCGGGCTAAGTGCCGTTGCCGAAAGTTCTTTCCGGAATTGGGCGAACTTTCGCGACGGGGTGGAAGACCTTTATTGAGCGGCCCGTTCCTGATGGAATTCTATTCTCCAGCCCGTCCGGCCGCGGCCGGCGCTGCCCGACCGTCCTGCCCGACGGGCGGACGGGGCCTCCCTCTTCGGCCGACTCGTCGGGCCGCTCTTCTGGCGGGCCTCGGGCTGGTCCTGGCGCGGCCGGCGCGGGCCGCCGAGGCGCTCCGCGTCGTGCTCGCCACCGCGACGCCGGGGGGCGGCTTCCCGGCCTTCGGGGAGGCCTTCGCCGGCGCGGTCGCGGCCGCGGACCCGGCCCTGACCGTCGAGCGGCGCGCCACCGGCGGGTCGTCCGAGAATGTCGGCCTCCTCCGCGCCGGCCGCGTCGATCTCGGCCTCGTGCAGGGCGAGTACGCCTACCCGGCCCTCGCCGAGGGCGGCGGCCTGACCGTCCTGGCGCCGATGTACCCGACGCCGGGCCTGTTCGTGGTGCCGGCGGCCAGCGCGATCCGCTCGGTGGCGGACCTGCGCGGGCGCAGGGTCGTGCTCGGCACGCACAAGTCCGGGCTGACCGTCATGGGCCGCAGCGTCCTCGGCGCCTCGGGCCTCGATCCCGAGCGCGACATCAGCCCGATCCTCCTCGACCAGGCCGGCGACGGCCCGGCCCTGGTGCGAGAGGGCCGCGCCGACGCGCTCTGGGGCGGAGGCCTCGATTGGCCGGGTTTCCACGCGCTGGCCGCGGATCCGGGCGGGGCCCGCTTCTTCGGACCGTCCGAGGCGGCCATCGCGCGCCTCGCGCAGCCCGGCGCGGCGACGCGGCGCCTCACGGTTCCGGCCGGCAGCTTCGCCGGGCAGGCGGAGCCGATCGCGACGGTGGGGTCCTGGAGCTTCGTGATCGCGCGGCCCGGCCTCGACGAGGAGACGGTCTACCGGATCGTCCGGGCGCTGGCGCGGACGGAACTCACCGAAGCGCAGCCGAGGAACCTCGTCGGCCTGGTCCCGGCGGACCAGGTTAATCCCGGCACTGCCCGCGTCCTGCGCGAAGCCGGCGTCACGCTGCGCTGACGGCGCGGCGGCTCAGCGGAACGAGGCGACGCGGCGATCGCGCTTCCGCTCGGCGGCGGGCTGGTAGGCGATCTCGGCGTGGTGGGTGCAGTACGGCAGGCCGGTGATGGAGCGGGCGCCGCAGAAGCGGAATTCCGGCGTCGTCGGGTCGCCGAGGGGCCAGCGGCACATGGATTCCCGGAGGTCCATGATGGTGACGCGCTCCGACACCGCGAGGGCCACGGGCGCGGGCGCCGCGGCCGGCGCGGGCGCCGGGAAGTCCGGGGCCGGACGGTGGGCCAGGATCGCGACCGGCTCGGGCGCCTGCGTCTCGACCACCGCGATGGCGGTCTCGATCTCGACCGTCTTCGACGGCGGGACGGCGGTGGCGGCTTCCTCGCCGCCGCGGGCGCGACCGGCCAGACCCAGGCGGTGGACCTTGCCGATCACCGCGTTGCGGGTGACGCCGCCGAGTTGCGCCGCGATCTTGCTGGCGCTCTGCCCGTCTTCCCACAGGCGGCGCAGCAGCGCCACGCGATCGTCCGTCCAGCCGAGACCCGCTTCCATCATCCCCTCCGCCCCCTGCGGCTCGGCCGCGTTCCCGAAGGCCAGTCCGCGTCTTCCAGGCCGACAGGAGCCGTTATCCCGGCCGACCGTGTCGCCGCGCAGACCGCGCCCCCGCGCACCGGCTGCCGCATCGCGTGCGACACCCTGTCTCGCCAGGCCACGGGGGAACCCTAGCGCGGCGCTCGCGAACGTTGCAAGGGCGGGCGGTCGCCGGGCACGGGCCGCCGCGACGCCTGTCCACCGGCAATGACCCAGGCCGGCCCGGGTCGGCCGGGTCCGGCGCGATCCTGCGCGGCCCCGGCGCGGTCCCGCCGGTGTCCGGTACGGCGCCGCACCGTCCGGGCCGCCGGCCGCAGCGGCCACGCTTGCGCCCCGATCGCGTGGGATCGTGACCCCACCGCAACAGCGCGGCCTTATCGTTCCTCCGAAGCCGGCTAAGACGGAACAGGCGATACGGCCAAGCTCGTTCCGTGTGGCAGAGTGGGCGCGTTTCGCGGTTCGAGGAAGTGACGATGGGTGTTCGTCAGGTCAGCCTGCGCATGGCGGTGGCGTTCGGGCTGGCGGGTCAGGTCGCGGCCTGCGGCAGCGTTCCGCGGACTCCTTACAGCGCCGAGCAGGCCGCATTCGCCACCGTGCCCGGTATTCCCGGCGCGCGCGTCTTCGCCGACGCGTCGGTGGATACGATCGCGGCGCTCGCGGCCAATCCCGAGCGGCGCGTCAAGGGCTTCACCTATCTGGCACTCTCGGGCGGCGGCGGCGACGGCGCCTACGGGGCGGGCGTGCTCAACGGCTGGACGGCATCCGGCAAGCGGCCGGACTTCACCCTGGTCTCCGGCGTCTCGACGGGCGCGCTGATCGCGCCCTTCGCCTTCCTGGGATCGGCCTACGACCCCTACCTGACCGAGTTCTACACGAGCGGCGTCGCCGGCGAGCTGGTGGCCTCGCCGAACCTGGCGAACGTGCTGTTCGGCTCCGGCCTGTTCGGCGACGGCCGGCTGCGCAACCTCATCGACCGCTACGTGACGGACGATCTCCTCAAGGCCGTGGCCGAGGAGCACGCGAAGGGCCGGCGCCTGCTCGTCGTGACGACGAATCTCGATTCCCAGCGGGCGGTGATCTGGAACATGGGCGCCATCGCGGCGAGCGGCGTGCCGAATGCCCGACAGCTGTTCCGCGACGTCCTGGCGGCCTCCGCCAGCATCCCGGCGGTGTTCCCGCCCCAGTTCATCGACGTGTCGGCCGGCGACGCGCGCTTCCAGGAGATGCATGTCGACGGCTCGGTGGTGACACCGGTCTTCACGCTGCCGCAGACCCTGCTGCTGCGCGACGGGCGGATCCGCACGGGCGGCAAGGCCGAGATCTACGTGGTGATCAACGGCCGCCTGGAGCCGGACTTCGAGGTCACGAAGGACAACACGCTCTCGATCGTCGAGCGATCCTTCACGACGGCGAGCCGCGCCCGCTCACGCGCCACGCTGACGGCGACCTACGCGCTGGCGCGAGCCAACGGTATCGGCTTCAACCTGACCTATATCGACGAGAACGGCCCGAAGGCCTCGGCCGCCAAGGGTTTCGACACCGCCTACATGCGCGCCCTGTACGAGGCCGGCTACGAGAAGGGACGGACCGGCACCTTCTGGCAGCACACGATCCCGGCCGCGCCGCTTCTCAAGGCGACCGCCAGCGCCGTGGCGAACTGATCGTCGGAGCGGTTCCGCCGCGCGCCCGGGCGGGCGCGCGGCCGGCGTGATATCGGCGGCGTGCTTGCCGGCCCGAAGTTCTTACTTGCCCAGGATCTTCGTCACGAGGCGGCCGAGCGGCGTCGCCGTGCTGGCGTTCCGGTCGTCCCGGTCGACGGGGCGGTTCTCGTTGCCGAGGATCTTGGTGACGATGCGTCCGATCAGGTTCATGGGTCGGCCCTCCGGTATCGCGCCCCAATGGCGCAGCTTCTCCATCAACGGGTCAGGCGCGGGCCGCGTTCCAGCCCGGTGCCGGATCGGGCGTCTCAGACCTGCATCAGGCGGATGTTGTTGGTGTTGCCGGCGGTGTGGAACGGGATGCCGGCGGTGACCACGATGATGTCGTTCGGCCTGGCGAAGCCCTCGTCCTGCGCGTGGTGGCAGGCCCTCGAGGTCATCTCCTCGTAGCTGTCGACGTCCTCCGTCAGGACGCTGTGGGCCCCCCAGAGCAGGCTCAGCCGCCGCGAGGTCGCGACGTTGGGGGTCAGGGCCAGGATCGAGGCGGCGGGGCGCTTGCGGGCGACCCGGGCGGCCGTCGTCCCGCTCGCCGTGTAGGCGACGATCGCGGCGGCGTGCACCGCCTCGGCGAGGTCGGCCGTGGCGGTCGCCACCGCGTGGGGCGGCGTCTCCTCCTCGCCCGGCTCCGAGGCCGCGACGATCGAGTGGTAGAGCTTGTGCCCCTCCACGCTCCGGATGATCCGGTCCATCATCGCCACCGCCTCGACCGGGTAGCGGCCGGTGGCGGATTCCGCCGAGAGCATCACGGCGTCGGCGCCGTCGTAGATGGCGGTGGCGACGTCCGACGCTTCCGCCCGGGTGGGCGCGGGGGCGTTGACCATCGAGTCGAGCATCTGGGTCGCCACCACCACGGGCTTCACGGCGAGCCGGCAGGCCCGGATCAGCTCCTTCTGCCGCGCCGGCACGTCCTCGTGCGGGATCTCGACTCCGAGATCGCCGCGGGCGACCATCACGGCGTCGGAGAGCCGGATGATGTCGTCGATCCGCTCCAGCGCCTGCGGCTTCTCGATCTTCGACATGATGCCGGCGCGGTCGCCGATGATCCCCCGGGCCTCGATAACGTCGGACGGCTTCTGGACGAAGGACAGGGCGACCCAGTCGACGCCGAGATCGAGCCCGAAGGCGAGGTCCGCCCGGTCCTTCTCGGTGAGCGGCGACAGGTCCAGCAGCGTGCCCGGCAGGTTCACGCCCTTGCGGTTCGAGATCGGCCCGCCGGTGACGACCTCGGCGGTGATGGAGGTCCGCTCGGGCCCGGTGACCCGCACGCGCACCCGCCCGTCGTCGATGAGGAGCTCCTGGCCCGGCACGACCGCGTCGAAGATCTCCGGGTGGTGCAGCGGGATCGCCCGCTTGTCGCCCTCGGCGCCTTCGAGGACGAAGCGCACCGTCTCGCCGGCCTGGAGATCGAGCCGGCCGCCCCGCAGCGTGCCGATCCGGATCTTCGGCCCCTGGAGATCCTGCAGGATGCCGATCGGCCGGCCGACCTCCTTCTCGAGGGCGCGGATGGCCGCGTGGACCTTGGCGTGATCCTCCTGGAGGCCGTGGCTGAAATTGAGCCGGAACGTGTCGACGCCGGCGAGGAACAGGGCGCGGAGCTGGTCCGGGGCGGAGCTGGCGGGACCGACGGTGGCGACGATCTTGGCGTGGCGGTGACGGCGCATGCGGGTCTCGGCCTCCTGAGGCTGCCTCTGGGAATCGAGCCGGGCGCTCGGTCGCGCCGACGGCGCTCACATCGGTCGCGACGGCGCCGCGGCGAGGCCCCGCGGCGGCCGGCGGGCGATTTTTCGCCAGGCTGGCCGATCCGGCGGACGGCTATCTGGCCGCTTCCCGGGCGATCCCCGCAAGCCCGGCGTCGAACACGCCGGTGATGTCGGCGACGGCGTCGGTGTCGCTCATGCCCTCGGCGTCGAAGGTCGCGCTCCAGATCACCGTGGACCCTGCGCCGTTGGGACGGACCGCCAGCGTCGCGTTGTAGGCGCGCACCGGCAGGGGACCCTGGATGAAGCTGTAGCTGTAGCTCATGCCGGTCTCGTCGCGCGCGGTCTCGACTTCCGCGATCGTGCCCTGGCCGCCCTTCACCACGAGGCCGCGGATCTGCGCGCGGATGCCGTCATCGTCGTCCTCGCCCGACAGGATGCAGCGCTGGACCTGCGGGTGCCAGTTCTGGATCGCGCAGAAATCGCCCACCAGCGCCCAGACCGCCGCGGGCGGGGCCGGGATGTCGCGGCTGCGGGTGACCTCCAGGGCGCTGGCCGGTCCGGCGGCCAGGACGGCCGCGCCGATCGCCGTCATGGAAGCGGGATGGATCACGGGTCGGTCTCCGGGCCGCCGGGCTGATGTGACGCGATTTGGAGCGCCGCCGGGCCGCGGCGAGCCCCGGGGCCGCGACGGACCGCGTCTCGAAGGTGTCGCTGACGGCGCGGTATGCTACGCCGCGCCCGTCAGGATCACCGGAGATGCCCATGGACGATCGCGCTGCGCCGAAGCGGCCCGCGACCCGGAGCGGCGCCGCGCGCGCGGTCCTGGCGACCGGCAGCGCACTCCTCGTGGGCGCGGCCGGCAGCGCACTCCTCGTGGGCGCGGCCGTGCCGGCGCTCGCCGCGGGGCCGGACCCGTCACCGCCGGCCGCGCCGCAGGCCTTCGAGGCCTGCCGGGCCGACCTGATCGCCTGGGTCACGGCCCGCGCGGTGCCGCAGGGCCTCGCCGAGGCGCAACTCGCCCACCTCATGCCCGACCCCGACGTGGTCGCCGCGACCCAGAGTCAGGGCGAGTTCGTCCGGCCGATCTGGGACTACATCGAGGCCAGCGTCACGCCGGCCCGCGTCGAGGCCGGTCTGCGCAAGCTCGCCGAGCACGCCGACACGCTCGCGGCCATCGAGGCCCAGTACGGGGTCGACCGCCACATCCTGGTGGCGTTCTGGGGCGTCGAATCGAGTTACGGCGCCGTGCTCGACAACCCGGCGGTGGTGAAGCCGGTCGTCCGCTCGCTCGCGACGCTCGGCTGCAGCGATCCCGCCCGGGCGAGCTACTGGCGCGACGAGCTGGCGGCGGCGCTCCAGATCCTGGCCTGGAACCAGGCGCCCCTCGACCGGATGCCGGCGGGGCTGACCGGGTCCTGGGCCGGCGCCATGGGGCACACGCAGTTCATGCCCAGCGTCTACCAGCGCGAGGCGGTCGATTTCGACGGCGACGGCCGGCGCGACATCTGGACCTCGGTGCCGGACGCGCTCGCGTCGACGGCGAACTACCTGCGCAGCCACGGCTGGAAGCCCGGCGCGGGATGGGGCAGCGAGGCGGTTCTGCCCGAGACCTTCGACGCGGCGCTCGCCGACGAGACGACACTCCGCACCGTCGCGGCGTGGCGGGCGCTCGGCGTGAGGCCCGCCCGCGACCGCGCCCTGCCGGACACGGCCGAGGCGACCCTGATCCTGCCCGCCGGGATCCGCGGCCCCGCCTTCCTGCTGCAGCCGAACTTCGCGGTGATCCTCCGCTACAACACGGCGCTCGCCTACGCGCTGACCGTCGCGCTCCTGTCGGACCGCCTGCGCGGCGACCCGGGCCTGGTGCACGACTGGCCACGGGGCGACCGGCCCCTCACCGGCGACGAGCGGCGCGACCTGCAGACCCGCCTGACGGAGCGCGGCTTCGCCACCGGCGGGGTCGACGGCAAGATCGGCCCGCGGACGCGGGCGGCGCTGCGCGCCTTCCAGGGCTCGGTCGGCCTGCCGCCGGACGGTTACGCCGACGCCGCGCTGCTGGACCGGGTCCGGGCCGCGCCCTGACGGGCGCTCACGCCAGGAAGGCGGGCTCGTCCCGGGCCAGAACCCGCTTGACGCTCTCCAGGTGGAGGCGGGCGCTCTCGGCGCGCCCGGCCGCCTCCTGGGCCGCCACGCGCTTCACGATCGCCTCGGGCACGGCCTTGAGCGCGCGCCCCGTGCTCATGGCCAGGACCTGCGCCTGCGCGGCGCGCTCCAGGTAGTAGAGGTCGTCCCAGGCCTCCGCGATCGTCTCGCCCAGCACCATCACGCCGTGGTTCTTCAGGAACACGACGTCCGCCTCGCCGGCGCTCTCGGCGATCCGCCGGCCCTCTGACGAATCGAGCGCGAGACCGTTGTAATCCTCGTCCACGGCGATCCGGCCGTAGAAGCGCAGCGCCGTCTGGCCCGCCCACATCAGGGGCTCGCCCTCCAGCATGGCCAGGGCCGTGGAATAGGGCATGTGGGTGTGGAACGCGGCCCGCGCGCGGGGCTTCAGCCGGTGCAGCTCGGCGTGGATGTGGAAGGCGGTGGCCTCGGGCTGGCCGTCGCCCTCGACGACGTTGCCGTGGAAGTCGCAGAGGAGAAGGCTCGACGCGGTGACCTCCGCGAAGGCGAGGCCGTAGGGATTGACCAGGAACAGGTCGGGCCGCTCCGGCAGCACCGCCGAGAAGTGGTTGCAGATGCCCTCTTCCAGGCCGTTGCGCGCGGCCCAGCGCAGGCAGGCGGCGAGGTCGATCCGGGCGCGGCGCACGCTGTCGGCGTTCAGGGGCTCGTTGCTGCGGGCGGGCGGGGTTCCCGGGGCGGTAACGGCGTGGGCCATGCGTGCGGGCTTTCCTGTGTCGGGGTTCGGGCCGGGGACTCGGCCGGTCCCGCACTCTAGACGCTCGCTCGCCCCTGCGCAGCCGCTCCGCGCTCAGGCGCGGCCGTCCGTGACGCCGCCGACGAGGTTGAGGCCGAGCAGGAAGTCCGACGCGAAATCCGTGCGGATGACCGGCTCGCGCGGGACCGCCTCGCGCAGGAGATCGCGCTCGGCGCGGCGCGCCGCGACCGCCTCCTCGACCGAGACGCGCCGGAACGACAGGCTCGCGCCGCCCCGGACCTGCGCCAGCCGCCCGAGATCCGGGCCGATCACCGTGGCGATCTTCGGGTAGCCGCCGGTGGATTGCCGGTCGGCCATGAGGATGATCGGCAGGCCGTTGCCGGGCACCTGGATCGCCCCCATGGCGACGCCGTCGGAGACGATGTCGTGGCCCTTGGCGTGTCTCAGCGGGGTGCCGTCGACGAAGCAGGCCATCCGGTCGCCCCGCGGCGAGACCGTCCAGGGACCGGCCAGGAACGCCTCGATCTGGTCGGGCGCGAAGTAGTCGTCCTGCGGGCCCAGCACGACCCGGATCTCCCGGCCGTCGCGGTCGAGCCAGGGCGCGACGAGCCGCTGCGGCGGCCCGTCCGGGGTCCGGCCCTCGGCGACCGGGAGGCGGTCGCCCGCGGCGAGGCCGCGCCCGTCGAGGCCGCCGAGCCCCGAGCGTGTGTGGGNTCGAACTGTGGGATCGCCCGCACGAGGTGCGGGAGGAGGTCTTCGAACACGTCGACGTAGAAGGCGTGGACGACGACGACGATGCGTGCGGTCGTGCTCTCACGCAGGACGACAGGGAGCGTCTCGATCGCGCGGGCGCTGGTGTCGCGGGCGTAGGCTAGGCGAATCGGCCGCCCCTCCGCGCGACCGTGTCGGGCAGGGGCACGCCGTCCAGCGCGACGCGGAAGCCCGGCGCGAGCAGGGCGATCCCGACGGCGCCGTCCTCCGCCGAGACGGTGACGCCGCCGGTGGAGATCTCGACGGCGGTGGCGTCGAGGGGGCTGGACGCCGCCCGGTTGGCGGCGGCGTGCATCAGCGGATCCATCGGACCCGCGGCGGTGATGCCGTAGCGCAGGTAGCCGTGCCGGCCCCCGTCCTGCAGGGTGACGCCCGGTCCGGCGGAGTCGATGACGAGGGCGGGCATCAGCCCGCCTCGCCGCGCCGGGCCACCGGCTCGCCCGCCGCCTCGCGGGCCACGAGGGCGTCGAAGGTCGCGGCATCGACGGGCTCGAAGCGGATCAGGTCGCCGGCGCCGACGAAGAAGCTCGGGTCGCGCTCCGGCGCGTAGAGGCGGGACGGCGTCGCGCCGATCACGTACCAGCCGGTCGGCATCGGCACGGTCGCCACCGCGGCGAGGCCGCCGCCGATCATGATGGCGTTGCGCGGGTGCGGCGGCCGCGGGCTCGCCCGCCGGGGCACCGCGAGGGGCTGCGGCAGGCCGCCGAGATACGCGAAGCCCGGCGCGAAGCCGTACATGTAGACCCGGAACGTCGTGGCCGCGTGGGTCGACACCACATTCTCCGGGCTCAGGCCGCTCCGCTCGGCGACCTGCGCGACGTCCTCCCCGTGGGGGGCGTCGTAGCAGCAGGGCAGCGTCCAGAGTATCGGGCTCGCCGCGCGCGCGGTCGCGCCGGCGACCAGCGCCCGGACCCGCTCGGCGAGCGTCTCGCGGTCGAGCACCAGCGGGTCGTAGTGCAGCATCAGGGAGCGGTAGGTCGGCACGCGCTCCCGCAGCCCCTCCGGCGGGTCCGCCCCGAGGGCGTCGTCGAGGGCCAGAACCCGGTCGCTGATCGCGGGGTCGACGGTGCTGCCGAACTCGACCACGAGGGCCGCCTCGCCCGCGTCGAGGAGCCGGGGCTCGTCCAGCGCCGCGCTCACGGCCGGAACGGCGCCAGCGTGACGCCCGCGCCCTCCAGCCGGGTTCGCACCGCCCGCGCCGTGGCGACGGCGTGGTCCGAATCGCCGTGGACGCAGATCGAGCGGATCGGCGTCGGCAGCGTTTGACCGTCGGCCGTGAGGATCGCGCCCGCCTCGACCATGCGCAGGACGCGGTCGGCCGCCTCGCCGGCATCGGTGATCATCGCGCCGGGCTGGCTGCGGGGGATCAAGAGGCCGGTCGGCGTGTAGCCGCGATCGGCGAAGATCTCCTGGTGAACCTCGAGGCCGCAGGCCTCGCCCGCCGGCACCTGGGCGGTCAGCGCGATGGCGAGGAGCGCGAGGTCCCGGTCCACCGCGCGGACCGCGCGGGCGATGGCGTCGGCCACCGGCCGCTCCTCGGCGGCGACGTTGGCCAGCGCCCCGTGCGCCTTCACGTAGGTGATGCGGTGGCCGGCATAGGCGGCGAGCGCCTGGGCGGCGCCGATCTGGTAGGCGACGAGCCGCTCGATCTCGGCCGGGCTGTACGGCATCCGCCGCCGCCCGAAGCCCCAGAGGTCCGGGAAGCCCGGATGGGCGCCGACGGCGACGCCGCGCTCCTTCGCCAGCGCGAAGGTCCGGGCCATGATCTCGGGGTCGCCGGCGTGGAGGCCGCAGGCGACGTTGGCCGAGGTGACGATCCCGAGGATCGCCGCGTCGTCGCCGCAGGCGTAGGCGCCGTAGCCCTCGCCGAGGTCGGAATTGAGGTCCACGCTGGTCATCGCCGCCGCTCCGCGTGCCGATCGGGTCTCATAGGGCCGCAACGGGTTCCGGCTCCGCCGGATCCGCGCTGCAAGAATCGAGCGCGCGGCCCGCCGTCTCCGGCAAGAGAAGCGCCGCGACGATCACGAGGCAATAGGCGCCCGCCGCCACGACGCCGATGGCGATGCCGAGTGTCAGCGAGCCGCTGAGGTGGCCCACCACGGCCGGGCAGATCGCGCCGGTGGCGCGGCCGAAATTGTAGCAGAAGCCCTGCGCGGAGCCGCGGATCCGGCTCGGGAACAGCTCGCTCAGGAAGGCGCCCATCCCGGAGAAGACGCCCGAGAGGAAGAAGCCGAGGGGGAAGCCGAGGACCAGCATCACCGGGTCGGTGATCGGGATCAGCGTGTAGGCCAGGACGAGGATACCCGCGCAGAAGCCGAACAGGACGAAGCCCAGGCGACGCCCGATGCGGTCGGAGAGCCACGCGCTGGTCAGGTACCCGACGAACGACCCGAAGATCAGCATCAGCAGGTAGCCGCTGGTGTTCAGGACCGAGAGGTTGCGCTCGGTCTTCAGGTAGGTCGGGAGCCACGTGGTCACCGCGTAGTAGCCACCCTGCATGCCGGTCGCCAGCAGGCTCGCCAGCACGGTCCGGCCGATCAGCGGCCGGGAGAAGATGTCGAGGAAGCTGCCGGTATCGCCGACGTCCCGCATGGCGGCGCGGGTCTGCCGGTACACCTCGGGATCCTCGATGTTGCGGCGGATCCAGAAGATCAGCACCGAGGGGAGGGCGCCGAGCCAGAACAGGATCCGCCACGCCACGGCGGGCTCAGCCAGGGCGAACACGGCCCAGAAGGCGATCGCCGCGCAGGCCCAGCCGACCGCCCAGCTCGACTGGACGAGCCCCACCGCCTTGCCGCGGTAGCGGGCCTGGATCGTCTCGGCGATCAGCACCGAGCCCACCGACCACTCGCCGCCGAAGCCGAAGCCCTGCAGTGCGCGGGTCACGAGCAGCTGCTCGTAGGACTGGGTGAAGCCGCTGAGCACCGTGAACAGGGTGAACCACGCGACGGTGCCCTGCAGGACGACGACCCGGCCGTAGCGGTCGGCGAGGATCCCGGCCGCCCAGCCGCCGATCGCCGATGTCACCAGCGCGGCGGTGGCGATGTTGCCGGCCTCGACCTTGGTCAGGCCCCAGACCACGACCAGGGTCGGGATCAGGAACGTGTAGACCATGTAGTCGAACGCATCGACGCCGTAGCCCGCGAAGGCCGCGCCCAGGACCCGGCGCTCCGCCGGACTCGTGTCTCTCACCCACATGGCGCAACTCCTTTGCGGAATGGCCGCCGCGCGGCCGGGATGGTCACAGGAACGGCAGGTCGCGGTTGAGGAGGTCGGTGATCAGCATGTGACCGGGCGCGTGGGTGATGCAGAGCGGCAGCCGCGCCGCCATCGCCACCGCCTGGGGGGTGACCCCGCAGGCCCAGAAGACCGGGATCTCGTCCGGCTCGATCGGCACGGGGTCGCCGAAATCCGGTCGCGCGAGGTCGCGGATGCCGATCAGGCCCGGATCTCCGAGATGGATCGGCGCCCCGTGGACCGCCGGCATCCGGGCCGTCACCTGCACGGCCTTGATGGCGTCCGCCGCCTTCATCGGCCGCATGGAGACGACGAGCGGGCCGTGGAACGGGCCCGACGGCTGGGTGGCGATGGAGGTCCGGTACATCGCGACGTTGCGGCCGAGGGCGACGTGCCGGAGCGGGATGCCCGCCTCGATCAGGCCGGCCTCGAACGAGAAGGAGCAGCCGAGGACGAAGGTGACGAGGTCGTCCCGCCACACGCCGGTCAGGTCGGGCAGTTCCGCCACGAGCGCGCCGCCCTCGTAGACGCGGTAGCCGGGGACGTCTGTGGCGAGGTCGAGATCGGTCCCGAGCGTCGGCAGTGCGCGGTCGCCGGGCCGCGAGACGCCAAGGATCGGGCAGGGCTTCGGGTTCTGCTGGCAGAAGCGGTGGAAATCCTCCGCCATGGCCCGCGGCAGGATCATCAGGTTGCCCTGCGCGTGGGCGGGGACGAGACCCGAGGTGTGGCCCCGGAACCGACCCGCGCGGATCGCGCGCCGCGCGTCCGCCGCGTCGGCGAAGACAGGTGGCGCGCCGTCGGCGCCCGCGTGCTGGCTCACCGCGTTGATCTCCCTGGCTGGTCGTCGCGCGCCGGAGCGGCCGCGTCGGCCGTCCGTATTCCGCGAGATCCCGATCGCTTCAGCGATTCATTTCCTGCGGCAACGATCCCATCGCGCCGCGGAGCAGGCCAATCGTGATTGCGAATGGCGCGCGATAAACCGGACTTATCGGCCGGCGGCCCAGGTCTCGGCGGCCCAGGTCTCGGCGACGTCCTGGGCGAGGCGGGCCGCGTCCGCCACGAAGTGGTGGGCCGGCCGCTTGGTGTGCATCGCCGTGAAGGTCAGGTCCGAGAGCTGCGGCTCGGCCGGCAGGACGCGCAGGGTGCCGGCACGCAGTTCGGCCTCGACCACGGCCGGGGGGATCACGCAGATCCCGAGGCCCTCGACGCCCATCTTCACGATGGTGGCCAGGGAGGCGCTCGTGTGGATCTGGCTCGGCAGGAGGTTCTCCTGCAGGACGAGGTCGCGCAGCTCGACGTAGGGGCTGGTGTTGCGCGGGTAGGTGATGAGCGGGTGGTGCAGCAGCGCGCCGAGGCTCAGGGGCTCGTCGCCCGGCAGCAGACCGGGCGCGGCGATCCAGGCGACGGGCGTGCTGAACAGGGGCCGGTTGGCGAAGCTCGGCAGGGTGATCGGGCCGACCAGGAAGGCGAGGTCGATCTCGTCGGCCACGAGGGCGGCCTGCATGTTCGGCGAGATGTCGACCGTGATGTCGACGCCGATCCCGGGATGGCTGGCGCGCATGCGCTCGATGAAGCGCGACAGCCACAGATGGACGATTGTCTCGGACACGCCGAGCCGCAGCGTGCCCCGCGTCCGGCCGGTCTCGTGCAGGGCCGCGCTCATCTCGGTCTGGAGCGCCAGGAACCGCTCCGCGAAGCCGAGGAGCAGGCGTCCACGCTCCGTCAGCGCGACGTCCCGGCTGCGGCGCTCGAACAGAGTCCCGTACTCGTGCTCCAGGGCCGCGATGCGCTGGGAGACCGCCGGCTGCGTGGTGTTCACCTTCTCACTGGCGCGGCGAAAGCTCGAGAGTTTCGCGACCCAGTAGAACACCTCCAAGCTGCGGAAATCCGCCATCCCGCGATCGTCCCGCTCCGCCCCCGTGCGCGGTCATATCGCGCCCCGGCGCGCGGAAGCGCAAGCGTGCGGCTGGTCCCGTCCGCGCTCGACGACCCGGCGCCAGCACCCCCGCGGCCCGCCGCTACAGGTCCGACACGGTCGTGGCCGGGCGGGCGGGCCGCATGTGCGCGAGCAGCAGGCGCGCCTCCGCCACGAGCGGGTGCTCCAGGTACCGGAGGCCGCAGGCCCAGCCCGCGATCCCGGCGGCGATCGCGGCCGCGAGGCTCGGCTGCGGCGTTTCGGCCGACCAGCCCCAGGCCGACATGACCAGGATGGCGGGCGCGACCGCGATGCCGGTCAGGACGGCGGCGTGAAGGTAGATCGGGGCGTAGTCGCGCCGGAACGTGTCGGTCATCCGCTCGAGATGCGGCCGGTAGAGGCCGACGGCCAGGAACGCCTCGCCGATCCGGGCCGCGCCCGCGCCGCCGAGGCCGAACAGGCAGCCGATGCTGAACATCACGAGGCCGGCGCCGTGGCGCAGGAACTCGAACCGGGCCTGCAGGGCGGTCTGGTCCCGGATCAGGAACACCTCCCAGGTCATGCTGAGCGAGGTCAGTACGATCGCGGCCAGCGACAGCAGGCAGAAGGGCAGGGCCGCGCCGTCCCAGCCCGGCCCGAGCAGGATCCGCACGATCGGCCCGGCGAGGACGGCCGCGCCCGCGAAGGCCGGCCAGAGCAGCACGGTGATCATCCCCAGCGTGTTGAGATAGCACGTGCGCAGGGATTGCCCGTCCCGCTGCTGGTTCGCGAGATCCACGAAGGTGATGCGCGTGATCACCACGTGGAGGTGGTCCCACATCAGGGTGTTGAGGCTCGCCGCGCGGGAGTACAGGCCCAGAGCGTTGAGACCGAGCATCCGTCCGAGGACGAGGTCGCCCATCCGCCCGGCGAGACCCGCGACTCCCGCGATGGCGAAGAGCCGGCCGCCGTAGGTGAGGATCTCGCGCCAGCCGGCGAGGCCCATCCGGAGCGACACGTAGCGCAGGCCGAGGCCGTTCGCCGCCAGCGCCGCCGCGACGGCGCCCGCCGCCTGCCCGTAGGCCTGGCTCATGTAGCTGAAGCCCAGCAGGGCGAGCGCGAGCATCGCGCCGCTGGCGACGAGGCCGCGCAGCATGTTGACCAGCGCGACGCCGCGGAAATTGCCGTGCCGCTCGATCATGGCGGCCGGGCGGAATTCCAGAGCGCCGACCAGCGGCACGACGGCGAGGATGGCCAGGGCGCGCTGGACCTCCGGCTCGCCGAGGAGGACGCTGCCGAACACGCTGAAGGCCAGGATCAGGATCGCCGCCGCGCCCGACAGCATCAGGTTCACCGTGAAGACGCTCGCCAGCAGGGCCGCGTCCACCCGCTCCGCCCGGACGATGTAGCTCGACAGGCCGCAGGAGCGCAGCGTGGACAGCAGGCCCGCGATGGCGGCGGCGAGGCTGAAGATGCCGGTCTCGTGGGGCGTCAGCAGGCGCGCGAGGGCCAGCGAGGTGCCGAACTGTGCCAGGAACAGCCCGCCCTGACACAACCCCATCCAGGCCAGACTCCGCCGCTTCGAGAACGCGGGCGGCGCCATCGCTTCCGGCGCCTCTCGGAGTTCTGCCATGGGATCCTTCGGACGCGACTGGGAGGATTGCGGCGCCGGCTGCGGACAGCGCGATCGGTCGTGACGGCTTAACGGTGCCTGATCGGCCGCGGCAGCTGGCCAATCGGAGGACATGGCCCACGCCCGATGGCCGAGGCCGGGTCGGCCCGCCATGAGGCTCCGACGCTGCAGCGGCGACCGGAACCTTCCGCGCCCCGTCCATGAGATGGTGCATCTCCATGTATTCGATGGAACTAACCGGGAGTTGTCGGCCTAATGATTGGGTCGTGACGATATTCGTTATTTATCGGTTCTCTCGTGCGCCCCGCGATGCCGCCGAACCAGGTGTCGTCGCGGCGCCGCAAGTCCGGGCGCCGCGGGTGTTTCACGGCACCGCCCCGAAGATCTGGCGCGGCACCGAACGACGCCTCCGATCGATCTGAATTCCTAGTCGACGTTCCATCCGGAGCGGTCTTCGGCGCTGCGCGCGGAAGGGATATTTTTGGGTTTTCCTGACGGCTCGGTAAAGTTTTCGAACTTAATGTTGGGTTCGATCTCTGGAAGAGAATGAATGCGACAGATCTGCGTCGGACAAGGCCGCGGATCTGGATCCTCCTATAGCCGCTCCACCGGTCGGAACGGCGATCGCGATGCATCGGGAGCGGCGAATTTCGCAACGCCGCATCTGCAGGACATTTGGTTCCGCATCCGAAAGGCGTAGCCGTCCCTACGGCGCACGGATCTGTGGAGCGCACCGTTCTTACTTTATCTTGTCTGGAGTTTGTTTTAAAATATCCAAATTCTGGCAGTATTTATGGAATAATGCCAAATGAAAATCAGCATTATCGTATGTACACGCGATCGCGTCGCGTCCCTGCTGGAGACGCTCGATTCGGTGGTGCGCGCTATCGGAGCCGCGCCGGAAGCTGAGGCCGAGATCATCGTCGTCGATAACGGCTCGCGCGATGGCACCGACACGGCGTTGAAGCGCTGGTCGGCATCCGTCTCGTCCGATCGATTTGATGTTCTGCTCCTCGCGCAGTCGCGTCCCGGCGTCGCCGGGTCTCGAAACGCCGCGATCGCGCGTTCATCCGGCGACGTCATCGCGTTCATCGACGACGATTGCGTCGTGTCGGTCCCTTATCTGCGGGATCTGATGGCGCACTATGCCGGCGACACGGAAAGCGTCATTCGCGGTGGCCGGGTCGAACTGGGATCCTTGCAGGACATCGACTTCACCACGAAGACCGAGGCCCGTGCCAGCCGGCTGATCCACCCTGTCCATCCCGGAGGCTTCGTCCACGGTTGCAACATGACCTGCAGCAGTGCCGTCATCGAGCGGATCGGCGGGTTCGACGCGGCGTTCGGCCCCGGGGCGGCCTTCCGCGCGGCCGAGGATACGGACTTCATCTACCGCGGCTGGGCGGCCGGCATGGCCGTCGAGTACGTGCCCGACATGAGCGTCAAGCATTTCCACGGGCGCCGCGATCCGCGCACGATCGACCGACTGCACTGGAACTACCAGTTCGGCAACGGCGCGCTCTACGCCAAGCACATCGGCCGGAGCCCGTGGCTGATCAAGCACCTGTACTGGTCCGCCCGCCACGCCGCGCGTGAACTCGTCGGGGGACCGTGCTTCGATGCGCGCCTCGGCCTGACGTGGCGCGCCATCGTGACCGCCAATCTGAGTGGCGTCCTGGCCTTCGGGTGGCACACCGCGCGGACGCTGCTGACGCGATCGCCCGTCCGCGCCTGAGGCCCGGACGCTCCGGCGGGCCTGCCGGAGCGCGGCCCGTACGGCGGACCGAGAGCGGGGCGCTCAGCGGGTCGACACGCCGCCGGGCGGCGCGATGAGTCTCCGACCGAGTATCAGCAGCGTGACGCGCCGTCCGAGCTTCATCGCCGGGTAGAGGAGCCGCGCGCGACCGGGGCTGCGCAGGAGCCGCGCGAGGAGCCGACTGGCCACGCCCCGGTCGGCGCTGAGGCGTGACAGCAGGACCAGCGCGTCCGCGCCGTAGTACAGGTCCGGCCCGTGCCGCACGACCATGCCCTCGTTGAGGTCGTACCCGCGCCGGGCGATCTCGTCGACCAGGGGGCCGCCGCTCCGGGCGTCCACCAGGGCGACGGTGCCCACCGACCGGCGCAGGGCCATGAGGTGCACGTAGTTGGAGCAGAACGGGCATTCGCCGTCGTAGACCACCGTCAACGCGGCCTCGGTCGAGGGGTTGGTCATGGGGTCAGATCGATCCTGTGCTCGGCCTCGGAGACCACGCGGCGGACGGTGACGCCGTCCTGAACGCTGAAGCAGACGGATTCGCGCCGGTACACGTAGGCGACGATGTCGGCCATGGCGACGGTGTCGAAGCCAGCGGCGTACTGGAGCGGCACGAAGAAGTGGTGCGGGTAGAGCGCGTAGGGGAACAGGCCCGTCCTGTCCCGGATCGTGCTCACGAGGCGGTGGTAGCCCCGGATGTAGGCGTCCATCGCCGGCCCATCGATCTCAGCCTTCGAGTATTCCTGGCCCATGCCGTCCGGCGCTGTCAGGACGGCCACGTCGCAGGTCTTCGAGGCCAAGACCTTGCGGAAGACTTGCGTCCCGCCGTTCGGGTTGTCGAGCGCGAAGGCGTGCGCCGCGTCGGGCGCGCCGTAGGCCATGTGGGCGAACGGGTAGGAGTAGAAGGTGAAGAAGTTGGTCGGCACGTAGTGCCGCTGACCGTTGCGGTCGATCGCCTCGAAATACATCTTGTTGTTGGCCGCGGTGTCGTACCAGCCGAGCCAGGCCTGGGTCATGAAGGTGTTGCCGGTCAGGATGAACAGCACCGACAGGATCCCGATCGAGACCGGGGGGCGCTCGTAGTGCCGGCTGACGACGACGGCCGCGATGGCGAGGTTCAGCATGATCCAGGGGGCGAAATTGGCCCCCATGAGCACGATGATCGACAGATGCATCACGTCGAAGCCGAGCAGCAGGAGGAGCAGCCCGCGCCGCGGCATGAGGATGCCCACCAGGGCGACACCCTGACCGAGCAGGATGAGGGTGTTGGTCAGCGCACTCGAATGACTCAGGATCGCCCGCATCGCCGCGACCAGGACGGGCCAGCCCGCGTAGGGGACGTGGTTGTTGTCGAGGCCGACGATGAACAGCTTGCCGGGATCGTTGTTGAGCAGCCAGGAGAACGGGCCCTCGTCGAGGGTGACCTTGGCGAGGAATGACGAATAGTAGTTGCCGAGGTGGATGCTGATCGCCGCCGCGATCAGCACCTTCGAGAACATCGTGCTGGCCGCCGCGACATCCGCCTGCGCGGCGGGGCTCAGGCCGGGCCAGTCGCGGATCCGCGCGGCCATGTGGGCCACCAAGAGGCCCGCGACCAGGCAGAAGCTCACCTCCGCGAGCGGCAGCACGTCGATGATGTGTCCGTGCCAGAGGCCGGTCACGCGGATGACCGCCTGCTTGCTCCAGACCAGATAGGTGGCGCTGATCAGGGCGAGCGAGGGCCAGCGCAGGCAGAGCACACCCCCGGCCACGGCCGCGACCCAGAGCACCGCGATGGCGCCCACGGCGACGGTCGCCTTGGCGCCCGGGAGGACGATCGGGAAGAGCGGATAGTGGATCAGCGCGTACCCACCCGCGATCGCGCCGATCATCTGCAGCAGCCGGACCGAGGCGAGATCGGCGGCGGCGAAGCGCACCCGCGTCATCGCGAGAGCCAGCGCCACGGGAAGCGCCACGCCGTAGTAGTTGTTGACCGCCGTGACGCCGTGCGAGATCTTCAGCAGGACCAGCAGGCTGCCGATCTGCGCGAACAGGATCAGGTAGAAGCGCGCCCGGTCCGACACGGGCCGGACGAGGCGTCTCAGGGCCGAGTCGAACGACTTGTCCGGGCTGGTGATCGGGAGCGATCCACTCATCGTCTGCCTTCCGCCGCGCTCATGCGGTCGCCGCTGCGCGAAGCGGCGACCTCGAATCCTCGCGGTCACAGGAGACCGAGGGGCCTCATCGCGCCGGTCCCCGTGTGCCGCCGGGCAAGCTTGGCATTGCGCGGGAGAGGGCGGGCCTGCAAAGAGGGCGAGGCCCCCTACACCTTTCGGTCAGTGCGCCCACGGTCCGCGGACGCGCGGGGACCGCGTGGGGCTGCGCTACCGGGGCCCCTGCGCGGCGAAGGGCGAGATCTCGTCGACGAAGGTCATGTTGGCCGAGACCCGCTCGGTCAACATCTTGCGCCTGGCGGCGAGCAGCGGCTTGAAGACGGCGCTGCTCTTCAGAAAGGCGGCGATCCTCGATCCGGACGCGAAGATGGTCGACTCGAACGGCTTCAGGGTGATCGCGTTCGGGGAGAGCACGCGCCCCCGCGTCACCGCACCGTGATCGAAGAAGTATTTCCAATTGTCCGACGTCACCGCGACCGGGCGGTTGATCTGCAGGATCCGCTCGGCCGCCTCCCGCGTGATCACGTAGGCCGCGGTCGAGCCCAGGCCGCTCATGTCCATGGGCAGGCACAGCCGATGGGCGCCGATGGCGACGGCACCGACGGTGCTGAGAACCGCGATCTCCTTCGGCCAGTTGAACAGCAGGACGACGTCGCCGGGCAGAAGGCTGGTCTCGATGCCGGCGACGATCTCGTGGATCTGCGGCGGCAGGACGGCGTCATCCTCGACGATGAGCGCGTAGGGCAGATCCAGCGCGATCAGCCGCTCGTAGGCGGCCATGTGGGACATCGCGCAGCCGATCTGTCCCCTCGTCAGATGCGGCTGGGGCGGGGCGTCCGGATCCGGGACCGCGCCTTCGAAGCCGGTGACCTCGAAATCCGGGCCCCAGGCGGCGGCGAGGTGTTTGGAAATGTAGGCATGCCGTTCCCGGAACCGGGTCAGGGAGATTCCGAAGCAGTACATCGTCTTCGCCTCTGCAGGGCGCCGGCCGACGCGGCGGGCGCGGTCGAATCGCGTGGACGCGTCTTCTCTCCAGCTCCGCCGCGGCCGCCGGACGCGGTCCGGGCCTAGATCGTCAGCCGCCGGTGACCCGGGCGGTCCTCACCGGCATTCGGCGACCGAACCACCGGCAGGAGCGCGGCGAGCAGGAGTTGGTGGAGGCCGTGATTGACGAGGAGCGGACACTCGAAACAGACGAGGACGAACAGCTGGCTGATGAACAGGATCGGCCAAGCCTCCATGTATCCGGATGAGCGCGCGAAATGAGCGATGACGCGGCGCGCCGTGTCGAGCAGCGCGGCCGTGAAAAGGACGACGCCCACGATCCCGAACGCGACGGCGGCATCGATGAAGTTGTTGTGGAAGAACCAGAGCTTCTGCTTCGTGACGAAATGCAGGTAGGCGGCCGTGGTGAGCGGGCTCTCCCAGTAGGCCTTGTACCCGATGCCGATGAGCGGCTCCCGCCAGAACTGCTCGAGGCCGAACTGCCAGAGGATCGTGCGGCCCGTCAGCGTCGTGTCCTTGCCGAGATCCGACAGCAGGCTCGCCGAGATGTCGGCCCCGCGCGCGGCGATCACGAGGATCCCGATCCCGGCCAGGGCGATGGCGATGCCCAGACAGAACCCCGTCACGTGCTTGCCCTGGCGCCACGCGAAGATCGCGACGAGCGGCATCAGCCCCGCGGCGGCCGCCACCAGGGCCGTGGCCGAGTGCGTCGCCACGAGCAGCACCAGCGCCAGACAGAAGCCGCCCAAGGTCAGAAGACGGTTCCAGCCCTGCAGGAACAGGCAGGCGGCGCAGAGGAGCTGGAGGCTCGCCAGGGATCCGAGGACGTTCTTGTGGGAGTAGATCCCGGCCCAGTTGCCGTCCGTCCCGCGCGTCAGGCTGGGCGCCGCCACCGTGAGAACGGCCGACAAAGTCTGCCCCAGCAGGAGGCCCAGGAAGACGATCCTGACCAGCCGGGACAGGCCCATCGTCGTTCGCAGGGTGATGCCGGCGACGATCGTCGCGAGCAGCTGGAGCCCGTGATAGGCCGAGAGGCCGGGCGTGAGGGACCAGAGGGCGGACGCGATCGCGAGGAGCGGCCAGCTGAGCAGCAGCAGCCGGCTGCCGAACAGGGTGGCGGCGAGGTCGCGGCGCAGGACCAGGAACGCGAAGGCGATCAGGTCGCTGCCGATCCAGACGGCCTTGTCGACACCCGGCAGCTTGATCTGCTCGCCGACCACCGGGGCGAAGAGGAACAGGATGATCCACGCGACGGCGGCCAGGCCGAGCCGCGGCATGGCGTCGGCCGCGCCTTCGCCCGAACTGCCTGCGCCGGCCCAGCGCTGATCCGTCCCGTACGGCCCGAGCGGGGACCAGGCGAGGCCGCTCGCAGGGCCCGGTCCAAGGCTCGCCAAGTCTCGTGGAAACGCCATCGCTCGATCTCAGACGCCCCGGTTGAGGCGGTGTCCCCTCCGCCCTGCGGATCGGACACCGTTCGAGGCTGCCGCGGACACGCCCCTTCGCGACTCGACGCTATCCCGGGCATTCCGGACTCAGAACTCGACCAAACGAGGTAGCGGCCCGTCCCGGAGGCGTGTCCGGATGACCCCTCCGCGGCGCGCTCCCGCGCCGTCGGCCCCGGCGAGGCCGTGGGCGCACCCGAACGCCGCGGCCGGCACGGCGGACGCGCCAGGCCCCTTCGCGGATCGTCCGTCCCCATGGGATCGGCTCCCGTCGCACACGGCGTGAGGCCGGGATCGCGATGAGCCATATCGAAGATCTAGGTAATCGCGTCGGAACTCATGGGGCGATTAGGCAATTGGGAGTTCGTTAATACCTGGAGGAGCGTTCATGAAGGTCTCTCGTCTGGCTGGCGCGTTCGCGCTTCTGGCCCTCGCTGCCGGTCCCGCCTTCGCGGCCCCGTGCAACACCGGAACCACGAAGTCGAAGACTCCCGATCAGCAGGCTTCGAACCCCAAGAGCTCCGACGTCGACAAGTCGAGCAAGAACCTCGCTGGCGGCAATCAGCCGGCTTCGCCCGGCACGGTCGGCGCCATGAACAATGCTGGCGCCACGCAGACGGCCGATCGTCAGGCGCAGACCGACGCCGGATCCAAGTCGAAGTCGACTGACCCGGCCGCCGCGAACCTGGCTGGCGGCCAGCAGCCGGCTTCCCCCGGCACGGTCGGCGCCATGAACAAGGCGGCCGCCGATCGGCAGACGGCTCCGGTCTCCGGCGACGACTGCTGATCCCAACCGACCCGTCCCAGCATGCCGGAAGCCCGCCTCGACCCGTCGAGGCGGGCTTCCGCGTTCCCGCCCGCCCGCAGGGTTTAGCCCACAGCCGGAACCGAGCGTGACGGTTTGAGTCCGCCGTGTTCGGATGTATTTGGCACCGAAACCGGGTAGATTCGGCAATCGGGCGAGGGGGAGGATCGCGACGTGGGTGGTCGCCGGGCGCTGCTGCTCATCGGAGGGATCCTGCTCGCGGCGGCCGGCCTCGCTGTCACGCCGACGGGCGAGCGCCTGCGGGCCGATGCCGGCCCGCTCATCGCCGAGGTGCGGGCGCGCGTCGCCGCGCTGATCCCCGAGCGGCGGGACGGTCCGTCGACGCCGGCGCAGCTTCCGGCACCGCGAACCGCGGTCGAGGACGGCCGGACGCTGGTTCGGCTGACGGCGGCCGAGCGCGCCCGGATCGGTCTCGTCGCCGAGGCGCGGCCGGCCGTGCTCCACCGGCAGGAATTGACCGCCTACGGCAGCGTCCTCGACCTCGCCCGCATCACCGAGCTGACCAACAGCTACGCGGGCGCCGTGGCGGGGCTCCAGACGGCCCGCGCCCGCGTCGAGGTCTCCGCCAGCGCGGCCCGCCGGGCGCGGAATCTCGGCGCGGGCGTGGTGGCGGTGGCGCAGATCGAGACCGCCGAGGGCACGCTCCTGACCGATCAGGCGTCGGTCACGGTGGCGGAATCGCAGCTGCGCACCCTCGCGGCGACGGCGCGCCAGGAATGGGGGCCGGTGCTCGGCAAGGCCATCATCGACCGATCGCCGCTGGTGACGCGCCTGATCGAGCGGAGTGACCTGCTCATGCAGGTGACCTTGCCGCCGGGGGAGACCCTGCCGGAGGCGCCGCAGGCCGCTTTCGCCGAGGTGCCGCCGCAGAGCGAGCGGGTCGCCCTGCGGCTTGTCTCGCCGGCGACGCGGACCGATCCGCGGATCCAGGGGCAGAGCTTCTTCTATCTCGTCTCTGGCGACAGCGGCCTCCTGCCCGGGACCAGCACGATGGCCTTCCTGCCGGCACCGCGCGCGGTGAAGGGCGTGCTCGTGCCCGAGGACGCCGTCGTCCACGGCGAGGGCGGAACCTGGGTGTATCGCGGGACCGGCGACGGCGCCTTCGTGCGCCACCCGGTCCGGCCGGACGCGCCGATGTCGGCCGACGCCTTCGTGGTCGAGGATCTGCCGGACGGCAGCGAGATCGTGCTTCGGGGTGCCCAGGCCCTCCTCTCGGAGGAGATGAAGAGCCGCATCCGCGTCGTGGGCGACGACGATGACTGAGCCGCCCGCTGCCGCCGGCCGCGGCGGTCCGCAGGCGGCCCTCGTCGGCTTCGCCGTCCGGCTGCCGCGGGTGGTCCTGGCTCTCGCCTGCGCGATCCTGGTCTTCGGGCTCTACGCCCTCACGGGCGCCCGCTACGACGTGTTCCCGGAATTCGCGCCGCCGACCGTCACGATCCAGACCGAGGCGCCGGGCCTCGATTCGGAGCAGGTCGAGGTGCTGGTCACGCAGCCCGTGGAGGTGGCGGTCGGCGGCCTTCCGGGCCTGGAGACTCTGCGCTCCACCTCGATCCAGGGCCTGTCGGTGATCACCGCCGCGTTCCGGCCCGGCAGCGACGTCGACCGGGTCCGCCAGCGGGTCAACGAGCGTCTGGCGGCGCTCGCCGGCCGCATGCCGGACGGCGTGGCGGCGCCCGCCATGACCCCGCTGACCTCCTCGACGCTGACCGTGCTCCTCGTCGGGCTCACCTCCGAGACCCGCGACGCCATGGACCTGCGCCACGTCGCGGAATGGACCGTGCGTCGGCGGCTCCAGGGCGTGCCCGGCATCGCCCAGGTCTCGATCTACGGGGGCGGCGTGCGCGCCCTGCAGGTCCAGGTCCGCCCCGACGACCTGATCCGCTTCCAGATCGGCCTGAACGACGTCCTGGCGGCCGCCCGCAAGGGGACCGGCGTGCGCGGCGCCGGCTTCGTCGACACGCCGAACCAGCGCGTCCTGCTCCGGACCGAGGGGCAGTCGCTCACCCCGGAGGCGCTCGGGCAGATCGTGCTCCACAACGACGGCGGGGCGAGCGTGGTCCTCTCGGACGTGGCGACCGTCACGGCCGCGCCCGAGCCGGCGATCAGCGCGGCGCTCGTGGACGGCAAGCCCGGCGTGCTGCTGATGGTCGGCGCCCAGGCGGGCGTCGACACCCGCGCCGTGACCGCCCGCCTGGAGGGGGCCCTCGACGAGCTGCGCCCGGTCCTGAAGCGCGACGGCGTGAGCCTGCGGGCCGACCTGTTCCGGCCGGCGAACTTCGTGGACGTCGCCACCGGCAACGTGATCCAGGCGCTGGCGCTGGGCGGCGTGCTGGTGGTGATCGTGCTCCTCGTCTTCCTGGCGGACTGGCGTGCGGCGCTGATCAGCGCGACGGCGATCCCGCTGTCGCTGATCGCCGCCGCGCTCGCCCTCCAGGCCTGGGGCGAGAGCCTCAACACGATGACGCTCGGCGGCCTGGCCCTGGCCATCGGCGAGGTGGTCGACGACGCGGTCATCGGCGTCGAGAACGTCGCGCGCCGCCTGCGGGAGTCGCGGGACGGACGGCGCAGCGTGCCCCGCGTGGTCCTGGCCGCGATGCTGGAGGTGCGGACCTCGGTCGCTTACGCGACGCTCGCGGTGATCCTGATGTTCCTGCCGGTCCTGGCGCTGACCGGCGTCGCCGGCCGCCTGTTCGGGCCGCTGGCGCTCGCCTACATCGCGGCCGTCGTCGCCTCGCTCCTCGTGGCGCTCACGGTCACGCCGGCCCTGGCGCTCCTCCTCCTCGGGGGCCGGATGGCGCGGGATGACGGCGCCGCGCCGCCCGACCCGCCCGTCGTGCGCTGGAGCCGCGCCGCCTACCTGCGGCTGCTCGCCGGGATCGGGCGGGTGCCGCGCATCGCCATGGCGGGCGCCCTGCTGGTCACGCTCGCGGGGGCCGCCATCCTGCCGACCCTCGGCGCGGTGTTCCTCCCGGACCTGAAGGAGGGGCACATGATCCTGCACATGGTGGCCATCCCCGGCACCTCCCTGCAGGAATCGCAGCGGCTCGGGACGCTGATCACCGGAGACCTGAAGGAGATCCCCGGGGTGCGCGCCGTGGCGGCGCAGATCGGGCGCGCCGAGGCCGCCGAGGATACCGCCGGGCCGCACTACAGCGAGATCCACATCGACCTCGAGCCCGGCCTCGACGGCGCCGCCCAGCGCCGGGTCGAGGACGGCATCCGGCAGCTGATCGCCGGCTTCCCGGGGGCTGCGTTCTCGCTCAAGACCTTCCTCACCGAGCGCATCGAGGAGACGGTCTCGGGCTTCACCGCGCCGGTCGTGGTCAACGTGATCGGCAGCGACCTCGACCGGATCGAGGCCGCGGCCCGCTCGGTCGCGCAGGAGCTCTCGGAGGTGAAGGGTGCCCGGGATGTCCAGCAGGCCTCGCCGGCCGGACTGCCGCAGGTCACGGTGGCGCTGCGCCCGGTGGACCTGCGGCACTGGGGGCTCGACCCCGTGGAGGTGCTGGAGGCGGTGCGCACCGCCTACCAGGGCGACACGGTCGGCCAGACCTATCGCGGCAACGCCGTGTTCAACGTGCTGGTGATCCTCGACGAGCGGGTTCGGGATCGCCTCAGCGCGGTGGGCGACCTGCCGCTGCGGACGCCCGGCGGGCGCTACGTCCGCCTGTCGCAGGTCGCCGACGTCTACGAGAGCGCCGGACGCTATCAGGTCCAGCACCTCGGCGCGCAGCGGGTGCAGGCGGTGACGGCCAACGTCGCGGACCGGGACGTGGCGGGTTTCGTGGCGGCGGCCAAGCGCAAGATCGCCCGCGAGGTGCGGCTGCCGGAGGGCGTCTACGTGACCTTCTCGGGCGCCGCGGAGGCGCAGGCGGCCGCCCGCCGCGACCTGCTGGTCCATGCCGGGATGGCCGGCTTCGGCATCGTGGTGCTCCTGGCGATCGTCACCGGCTCCGCGGCGAACCTGCTCCTCGTCCTCGTCAACCTGCCCTTCGCCTTCGTGGGCGGCGTCGCCGCCGCGGCGCTCACCGGCGGGGTGCTGTCGCTGGGCTCGATCGTCGGCTTCGTGACCCTCTCGGGCATCTCGTTGCGCAACAGCGTGATGATGATCGCCCATTACGAGCAGATGGTGACCCGGGACGGGCGACCCTGGGACGCCGACACGGCGGCGGAGGGCGCCGCGGACCGGATGGTGCCGATCCTGATGACCTCCCTGGTCACGGGCCTCGGCCTGCTGCCGCTGGCGCTCGGCGCCGGGGAGCCCGGCCGCGAGATCGAGGGCCCGATGGCCCTGGTGATCCTCGGCGGCCTCGTCACCTCGACCGTGCTGAACCTGCTGATCCTGCCGGTGATGGCGCTGCGATACGCCCGGTTCCGGCGCGCGGATCCCGCGGAGCGGGAGCTGGCCGCGATCGGGTCCTGAGGCCGCGCCGGTCCGGCCCCGCGCCGCGGGCGGAGGGCGGCCCTACCACCAGCTCGCGCGGGTCTCGGGGGCGGCCGGCCGGCTGCTCGTCGCCGGGCGCAGGGAGTGGTCGAGGGCGGCCAGCACGCGGCGCACGGCCTCCTCGTAGGTCGCCGCCACCGGCTCGCGCGGCCGGGCGAGCCCGACCGGGACGGTCTCGTCGAGGCGCCCGGGCCGCGGGCGCATCACCACGACCCGGTCGGCCAGGGTGACGGCCTCGCCGACATCGTGCGTGACGATCACGATCGTCGGCTTCGACTCCGCCCAGAGATCGAGGAGCTGGTCGTGCAACCCCTTCCGGGTGAAGGCGTCGAGGGCGGAGAACGGCTCGTCGAGGAGCAGCACCCGCGGCCGCGCCACGAAGGCGCGGGCGATGGCCACCCGCTGCTGCTGGCCGCCGGAGAGCTCGCGCGGCCACCGGCCGCAATGCTCGGCGAGCCCCACGCGCTCCAGGGCGCGGGCCACGCGGTCGCGGCGCTTGGACCGGGGCAGGCCGGCGAGGCCGAAGCCGACATTGCCGGCCACGTCGAGCCAGGGCAGCAGCCGCGGCTCCTGGAAGACGACGCCCACGCTCGGATGGGGTGCGCGGATCGTCTCGCCGTCGACCGCGACGGCGCCCGCGCTCGCGTGGTCGAGCCCCGCGATCAGCCGAAGCAGGGTCGTCTTCCCGCAGCCCGAGCCGCCGATCAGCGCGACGATCTCGCCCTGCCGCACCGCCAGGTTGATGCCCGAGAGGGCCTGCGTGCCGTCGGCGTAGGTCTTGGAGAGGTCGTCGACGGTCAGCACGGGCGTCTCTCGCGGCGGCGCGGCGCGGGGACCGCGCGGGGTTCGGGGCGCGGGACGCGGCCCGGTCCCGCGGCGCGCGTCCGGCGGGAGGCCGCGGTCACAGGCTGTCCCGCACGGTATCCTGCCACCGGGTCAGGGGCCGTGTCAGGGTGACCAGGGCCATATCGGCCGCCTTTCCGACGAGGGCGAAGGCGATGATCGCCGCCACGATCTGATCCGGCTTGCTGAACTGCTGGCCGTCCACCAGCAGGTAGCCGAGACCCTCGGAGGCTCCCATCAGCTCCGCCGCCACGACAAACAGGAAGCCGAGGCCGAGACCCGTGCGAAGGCCCACGAGGGTCGCCGGCAGCACGGCCGGCAGCAGGATCCGGCGGGCGAGCGCGAGTCGGGACAGCCGGAAGATCCGCCCGACCTCGACCAGCTTGCGGTCCACCGAGGCGATCGCGCCCGAGACGCCGACATAGACCGGGAAGAACACGCCCACGGCGATCAGCAGCACCTTCGGCGTCTCCAGGATGCCGAACCACAGGATGAAGAGCGGCACCCAGGCCAGCGACGGGACGGCGCGCAGCGCCTGCAGGCTCGGATCGACGAGCCAGCGCAGCAGCGGGAGCGTGGCGACGAGGGCGCCGGTCACGATCCCGGCCGCCGCGCCGCACAGGAAGCCGAGGCCGACCCGCACGAGGGTCGCCTCGACATGCATCCAGAGATCGCCCGACGCGGCGAGTGCCCAGAGGGTCGCGCCGATCCGGCTCGGCGGCGGGAGCAGCCGGCCGGAGGCCGCGCCGCGCGCGACCGCGATCTCCCAGCCGATCGCCAGGACGAGCGGCAGCAGGAGCCCCAGGCCGGCGCGACCGCCCCGCCGCAGCAGCCGCACGCGGCCGCTCACTGTCCGGCGACGGGATTGAAGCGCGTGTCGAGCAGGCCGTCGACGGCGGCGGCCACGTCGGTGCCCGCCGGGATGATCCCGGCCTGCTGCAGGGCGGCGCCGGCCGCCTTGATCGACTGCGCCTGGGCCGGGCCGATCGCCGGCTGGGACAGGTCGGTCCGCTCGAGCTGGCGGGCGATCACCGGCTCGGGCAGCTTGGTGGCCGCGACCAGGGAGGCCGCGAGCGCCTGCGGGTTGGCGAGCGCGTAGGTCCGCGCCCGCTCGTAGGCGGCGATCACCGTCCGGACGAGGTCGGGATGAGCCGTCGCGAAGTCTTCCCGGACGTCGAGCAGACCCCAGGTGTTCGCCGCGGCGTCGCGGTAGACCAGCACGTCGCCGTTCTCGATCTCGGCCGCCGCCATCATCGGGTCGAGGCCGGCCCAGGCATCGACGTCGCCGCGGTCGAGGGCGGTCCGCCCGTCCGCGTGCTGCAGCAGCACGAGCTTGGCGTCGCGCTCGGTGAGGCCGGCGCCCTGGAGCGCCCGGATCAGGAAGATGTGCGGGTCGGTGCCCCGGGTGACCGCGACGCGCTTGCCCTTCAGGTCGGCGGGCTTGGTGATGCCGCTGTCCTTGCGGGTGACGAGGGCCGTCCATTCGGGGCGCGAATAGGCGTAGATGGCCTTGATCGGGTTGCCGTTGATGCGCGCCACCAGGGCCGCGGCGCCGGCCGCCGACCCGAAATCGATGGCGCCGGCGTTCAGGAACTCGAGCGCCTTGTTCGAGCCGAGCGACTGGACCCAGCGGACCTTGATGCCCCGCGGCGCCAGCGCCTCCTCGAGGAAGCCCTTCTCCTTCAGGAGCAGGCCGACCGGGTTGTAGGTCGCCCAGTCCAGGCGGACCTCCTTCGGCTCGTCGGCCCGGGCCTCGCGCGGCGCGAGCGCGCCGAGGCAGGCCAGGGCGACGCTGGCGGCCAGGAGGGATCGGCGGGTGGAGCGCATGGTCGGGCCTGATGTCGTGGCGAAACGGAGGGCGGGGTGCGGGGCCGGCGCGGGGCAGGGGATCCGCGCCGCGGCGCGGTCCCGAGCGGTCTCGTCCGGGCGGCTGGGTTCAGGGGCGCGGGGCCGTCGGCGAGACGATCGGCCGGGCGCATCCGGCGCGTCCGAGACCTGGGACCGCCCCGATCGCGCGATCCGCGCCGACACATCCCCCGGCTGCGGGATCACGCCCGGTCCGCCCCTGCGTCTTCATCGTACCTGCGCGGCCCTCGGCGTGACTGTGAATACAAGATCCTGTCGGCCGGTCGCGGAGTCAACAAAAGGGCTTTCTCTACTTCGCAGTGTCGAAGCAAGAATTTTCGGTCGGCAGACCCAAGACGAGAAGAAATTACGCGTCCGCGCGCGTGAGGAGCGGCGTCTGTCCTCCCCGGCCGCGCCGCAGCCACGCCGCAGCCACGCCGCAGCCGCGCTGGAGCCGCGCGGCCCGCACTCTCGCGAGACCGCGGCTGCGGGCTGACGGGTCGTTCCGGCGCCCGAGAGCGCGCCAGGGTGGCGGCTGCCACGACGGCTGAACCGCCGGCGCGCGACTGTCGGAAGCGATCCTGACCCGCGCCAGGACTGTAACCGTTGCCGCATCGCCGAGCGACGTGCAGAGTTCGATGTCTCCGGCACGGGGGGACTCTGCCATGGTCTCGAGAATCGTCGTGATCGGCGGCGGCTTCGCCGGTCTGTGGGCCGCCGCCGCGGCGCGCGCCCGGACCGAGTTCGGCCTCGGCGACCGCCTCGCCATCACGGTGATCGCTCCGGACGCTTTCCACGTCGTCCGGGTCCGCTGCTACGAGCCCGATCTCAGCGCCGTGCGCGTGCCCCTCGACGATGTGCTCGGGCCGATCGGAGTGGAGCGCCGCGAGGAACGCGTGATCGCCATCGATCCGGCGGCGCGCACGGTCTCGGTCAAATCCGGCGCGCCGTGCGCCGGCGCCGAGACGCTGGCCTACGACCGGCTGATCCTGGCCGCCGGCAGCGCGCTGCGGCGGCCCGACGTCCCGGGCATCGACGGCGCCTTCGATGTCGACACCTACGCGGGGGCTCAGGCGCTCGCGACGCATCTCGATCGCCTCGGTGACTCGACCCTGCCCGAGCAGGACGGGCGCTGGACCGCCGTCGTCATCGGCGGCGGCCTGGTGGGACTGGAGCTTGCCTGCGAGCTGCCCGCGCGGCTCGCCGCGGCCCGGAACCGGGCCGGGGCCGCGGGCCCGGTCCGGACCATCCTGATCGACCGGGCGCCCGAGATCGGGAGTGCCATGGGCGCGGCCGCCATGCCGGCGATCCGCCAGGCCCTGAGCGCGGCCGGAGTGACCTGCATCGGCGGTGCGCGGGTCCGCGCCCTCGACCGAACCGGGGTGACGCTGGAGGACGGAGCGCGCCTGCCCGCCTGGACGAGCGTCTGCGCCACCGGCATGCGGGCGAGCCCGCTGGGCGAGAAACTCGGCCTCCCCCGCGACGCGCTCGGCCGCGTGCCGGTCGACGCATTCCTGGCCGTCCCTGGGCTCGCCGACATCTACGCGGCCGGCGACATCGCCTCGGCGGCGGCCGACGACGCGGGTCACCGCACGGTGATGTCGTGCCAGCACGCAAGGCCCATGGGCCGGCTCGCGGGCTACAACGCCGTCTGCGATCTCGCCGGCCGGCCGGAACAGCGGCTGCGCTTCGCCGCGCCGGACTACGTCACCGTGCTGGACCTGGGCGAGTGGGGTGCGGTCTACACATCCGGCTGGGATCGCGGCACGCTGGTCTCGTCGGGCGCCGCCGCGAAGGCGACGAAGCGGATCATCAACGGCACGCGCATCTATCCGCCCCGCGACCGCGACGCCGCGGCCATCCTGGCCGCGGCCGCCCCGATCATCCAGGCGCCGCCGGCGACGTAGACCGCCCGATGACGCCGACCGCCCGGACCCGGTTCCGCGCGGTCGATACCCGCTCGAAGCGGGGCACCGATCACCGGAGGCTCACGTACGGAATATTGTCGAGCCGCCTCGGCCGGACCTGCCAAGACTGATCAGTGGCGGGCCGGCCCAAGGCGGCTTCGGCCAGGCGGCCGGCGGTTAACCGTCCATTAACCATACCGCAGATTGTATTGGCTATCGATAAAATCCCGCCAGGGTAGAACCATCATGGTCGCGGCTCCCACAGCCACGTGGTCCCACATCCTCTCGCAGGTCGCCGACAGCCTGGACCGCTTCGTCGACGGGCCGTCCGCCGAGATCCTGACGCTGAAGCCGTCATTCGACGCGGAGGCGGTGCCAGACGCCTTCTCGGCACCGCGGATCGACGCGCTCGCCCAGCGGCCGATCCTGCCGGAACCGGCGGTCAACGATGCGGGCGCCGTTCCGGACCCATCCGAACCCGAGGCGGTGTCGGATTGGATGAGCACGCTCGACATCATCAACGGCATGGCCGGCCGGGCGGAAGCGCAGAAGCAGCGCCTGCAGGATCAGAACCTGTCGCATGAGGCCGTCCTGGCCGCGGCGCAGCGCGCGCTGACGGAGACGCGCCGCCGCCTGCACCTGTCCGAGATGCGCGTCCGGGAGATCGAGGCCCGCGCCGATATCCGGCTGCAGCGGGTGCAGGCCGAGGCGGACGCGCAGGTGCAGGACATCCGCGCGGAGGCCGAAGCGCGGGTGCGGACGATCCGCGCCGAGGCGGAGGCCTGGCTTCAGGCCGCCGAGGAGCAACTCCGCGTCGCCGACCTGCGCACCGAGACCGCGGAGAAGTGGCTCGGCCGGATCGACGCGGCCGCCAAGGCCCTTCTTCTGGGCGGCCACGCGGGCCGCGGGCCGGCGGGGGCCTGAGGTCGCATTCCGGGGCGGGATCCATGACCCGGCCCCCCGATCGCACCGCTTCGGAAGGCCGGACGGAAGCTGTCGACGGACGCGCGGCCAGCCGCGGTCGGCGCGTCGCGCATCCCCGATCGGCCGCTCCCGCGCGCCCGTTCGGCCCCTTCGTCGCGTCGGTCCGGCTGGCCGCCGGCGCGGCGGCCATCCTCACGCTGCCCCTCTGCGGTTGCATCTCCACCCGCGCGACGACGCGGATCCGTCCGCGCGGCACTTGCGGCTGACCCGCCTCTAGGGGTCGTCCGACCAGAACTCACCGGGGCCTTCGTGCCGCCCGGCATCGCCGCGCGGCGTCCCCGGCACGGAACCTCCGGACGGCGGCCTCCGCGCCCGCTCAGCCGAGCCGGAGTAACAGCGCACGGTCGCCAGATATTAAAGATTGTTCATCTCGTCGAACGGTAATTGTCAGGCGTGGAACGCAACTGGAAAGACGCTCGGCAATTGATCGATTTAGCAAGATCGAAGAGTTTGCCGGGCCCGACGGGTCCCATCCATTTCGGAGATTCGAGACGATGACCGATCCTGGCACCTTCCGCGAAGCCCTTCTCGCTGTGGTTGTCCTGGGGGGAGGGGCATTCATGGTCGAACAGTACATCCGCGCGCGGGCTCGGCCGCGGTCCCGGCCAGACCGGGCGGATCGCGCCGGCCCGAACGAGCCGACGGCGAGGCCGGGGATCCCCGCGACGCTCGCGCGGCGGCGTCCTGCTCCGTCGAGGGCGCGCGCGGCCGTGCGGCCCCGTCCGCGAGGTGCCGGAATCTGCTCGGCACCGGGGGGGGGCGCGGACCGTAACCGCCACGGCGGGCGAATATTGCCCGACGACGTCGTCGTCGCGTATTCTCGGCGTCCGGGGCCGGCATGGATCGGCCCGCCAGGGAAGGCGCGACGATGGGCGCGAACGGGCGACACGCGGTCCCGGATTTCTCGGGCTACCCGGACCTCGTCGTGATCTACCTGGGCATGAAGGTCCGGAACCTCGCCGGCGTGAAGACCCTCCTCGGCTTCGGTCCGCGCATCGACATGGTCGGCGCGACGCGGCCGGAGGGCCTGCTGCATTACGAGAACAACATCATCTTCAGCCTGCGCCCGCTGCATGTCGGCATGCGCTGGTACTGGCAGGACATCGACAGCATGGTCGCCTGGTCCAAATCCGAGCCGCATCGGATCTGGTGGCGGGACTTCCTGCGGGACACGCGCGGCGTCGGCATCTGGCACGAGACCTACCACATGCGCGGCGGCATGGAGGCGATCTACCACGACGTCGCGAAGCCGGTCGGGTTCTCGGCCTTCATGCCGATGCAGGAGGCCCGGGGCTCGCTGGCGGCGCGGCACGCGCGTCACGCCACCTCCGACCTGCGCGATCTTCCCGCCGAGAACGCGCCGGACGCGTCCCTCCCGCGCTGAGTCGCGCCCGCTGCACATGCCGGACCCTCGCGCTGTCACGGCCCGCTGTGCCGCGTGCGCGACGCCGGCTTCGCCCGTGCGGGAAGGTCGGCTAGACACCGTCCCGTTCGAGAGGCACGGAGCCGATCAGGCACGATGACGGGCGGTTCGATGAGACAGGGTACCCTGCGCCTCGGCGCGTTCTTCTACGCGACCGGCCATCACGTCGCCGGCTGGCGTCATCCCTCGAGCGAGGCCGACGGCGGCCTGGTCCTGGAGCGCTATGTCGGCTGGGCGCGGCGGGCCGAGGCCGCGAAATTCGACCTCATCTTCCTGGAGGACGGAACCGGGATCCGGGACCTCGACCTGCGGTCGAGCGAGCGCACCGCGCGCTCGACCCATTTCGAGCCCCTGACCCTGCTGTCGGCCCTGGCCGCGGTGACGAGCCGGATCGGTCTCGTCGCCACCACCTCCACCACCTTCAACGAGCCCTACAACGTCGCGCGCCGGTTCGCCTCCCTCGACCACCTCAGCGGCGGACGGGCCGGCTGGAACCTCGTGACCTCCGCGACCGACGCGGAGGCGGCGAATTTCGGCGGCGACCGGATCGCCCGCCACGCCGATCGCTACGAGCGCGCCGAGGAGTTCGTGGACGTGGTCCTCGGTCTCTGGAACACCTGGGACGACGGCGCCGTGATCATCGACCGCGCCAGCGGGCAGTTCTCGAAGCCGGACGGCTTCCGACCGCTGAACCACCGGGGCAAGCATTTCGAGGTCCGCGGGCCGCTCAACATCTCGCGCACGCCGCAGGGGCAGCCCGTGCTGGTGCAGGCCGGCTCGTCGGGGCCCGGCAAGGACCTCGCCGCGCGCACCGCCGAGATCGTGTTCACGGCGAACCAGACGCTGGACGAGGCGGTGGCCTTCTACGGCGACCTGAAGGCCCGCATGGCCCGGTTCGGCCGCGCGCCCGACGACCTGAAGGTCATGCCGGGGCTGTTTCCCGTCGTCGGCCGCAGCGAGGCCGAGGCGCGGGCGAAGTTCGAGGCCCTGCAGGATCTCATCGATCCCGTGGTCGGCCTCGCGCTGCTCGGCCGCATGATCGGCGGCCACGACCTGTCGGGCTACGACCCGGACGGGCCCGTCCCGGAACTGCCCGAGACCGACGGCATCAAGTCGCGCCAGCAGCTGATGTTCGACCTCGCGCGCCGCGAAGGCCTGACCCTGCGCCAGCTCTACCTGCGCATCGCCGGCGCGCGCGGGCACTCGCAGATCGTCGGCACGCCCGCCCAGATCGCGGACGAGATGGAGGAGCGGTTCCGGGCCGGTGGCGCGGACGGCTTCAACATCATGCCGCCGACGCTGCCCGGCGGCCTCGACGACTTCATCGCGCTGGTCCTGCCGGAACTGCGCCGCCGCGGCCTGTTCCGGACCGAGTACGAGGGCCGGACGCTCCGGGATCATCTCGGCTCGCGCCCGCCGGCCGGGTTCGGCCCCGGTCCGGCCGCGGTGTAGCGGCGGCGGGCCTCCCGCACGGCCCGGTCCCGCCCGGCCGCGGCGCCCCGGTCCCCTGCGGCGTCTCGGCCCGCGTCACGGTTGCGCACAAGCGATCCGCGCTGTGGTACAGGCTCGCGACAAGGCCGAAGGCCGCCAGCGGCAAGTCGTGGCAGGGACGACGGGGCATTGACGGATCAGCAGGAACGCACGCGCTTCGAGGCGGAATTCGCCCGGACCGAAGCGAGTACAGACCCCTTCGTCTCCGCCGTGCGGGCGACGCGGATGCCGATGCTGATCACCGATCCTCATCAGCCGGACAATCCGATCGTCTTCGTCAACGCCGCCTTCTCCCGGCTGACCGGGTACGGCCACGACGAGATCATCGGCCGGAACTGCCGGTTCCTGCAGGGGCCCGAGACCAGCAAGGCCGATATCGCAAAGATCAGGGCGGCGATCGCCCGCCGCGTGCCGATCGAGATCGAGCTCTTGAACCACAAGAAGGACGGTGAGGTCTTCTGGAACCGGCTCCTGATCTCGCCGGTCTTCGACCGCGACGGGGAGCTGACCTACTTCTTCGCGTCGCAGTTCGACGTGACGCTGGAGCGGGACAAGCTCGCGCGGATGCAGCGCGACCGGGAAGCGCTCGAGCAGGAGGTGGAGCGCCGGACCCGGGACCTCACCCGCAGCGAGGAGCGGCTGCGGTTCATCTTGAAGGCCGGACGTTTCGGCTCGTGGACCCTCGATCTCGCCGGCATGCGGCTCGTGGCCTCCGACACCTGCAAGGAGAATTTCGGTCGGGCGGCGGGCGACCCGTTCAGCTACGAGGACCTGATCGCCGCGATCGACCCCGAGGACCGGCACCGGATGCAGGCGGCAGTGCAGACCTCGATCCACGAGCACAGCGACTACGACATCGAGTACCGGGCGCGCACGCCGAGCGGTGAGCTGCGCTGGCTGCAGATCCGAGGACAGACCTTCTACGACTCGGTCGGCCAGCCGCTGAGCATGGCCGGCGTCTCGATCGACGTCACCGAGCGCAAGCGCGCGGAGGAGCACCGCACCCTCCTGGCCGACGAGCTGAACCACCGCGTGAAGAACTCGATGGCGACCATGCAGTCGATCGCGCACCAGACCCTGCGCAACGCCGCCTCCCTGGAGGAGGCGCACAGGACCCTCGACGCGCGGCTGCACTCCCTCTCGGCGGCCCACGACGTTCTGACCCGCGAGAGCTGGATCGGCGCCACGCTCAACGTCGTCGTGGAGGGCACGCTCCAGGCGTTCCGCGGCGGCGCGAGCCAGCGCTTCCTGATCAACGGCCCGGTGGTGTGGCTGACGCCGCGCCTGACCCTCGCCTTCACGATGGCGCTGCACGAACTCGCGACCAATGCGGTGAAGTACGGCGCCCTCTCGAACGACCGGGGACGGGTGATCCTGAACTGGGACGTGGTGGACGGGGCGAGGCCGGCCCATCTCTGGTTCCGGTGGGAGGAGGTGGGCGGACCCGCGGTGACGGCGCCGGCCCGCGGCGGGTTCGGCACGCGCCTCATCGAGCGGGCGCTGGCCGCCGAGATGGGCGGCTCGGCGGAGATCGAGTACCGGCCGCGCGGCGTGGTCTTCACGCTGGACGCGCCGCTGCCCGACCGGGCGCCCGCCGCGGCGGAGGCGCGGGCCTGAGCATCGCGCGCCGCGCGCCCGCCGCCGGTCAGGTCATGCGCGTCAGGACGGTCTCGTTCCAGAGCCTGCGGTGCAGGAACGCCATCGCGGCGTGGCCGAGCACCACGATGAGGAGCGTGAAGCCCAGCCAGTAGTGGAGCAGATCGGCGGGCAGCATCATCCACTCGATCTTCGTCTCGCGCGCCGGCATCACCGGGATGCCGTAGGGCGCGAAGGGCTTGCCCGATCCGTACTGGCGCAGCAGCGCGAGGCTCGGGACCAGGACCATCAGGAGATAGATCAGCCCGTGACCGGCCGCGACGGCGCGTCCCGGAGCTCCCGGATGTGCGGGGCGACGGTGGAGGTTCGCGAGCCCCCAGAATCCGCGCACGAGCACGAGCACGAACAGGGTGAAGCCGAGGGTGAAGTGGCTGCCGCCGACGAGGCGCGTGAGCGCCGCGTCGCCGATCGTGACGTAGAGCAGCGCGCCCGCGAATTGCCACGCGAACAGGGCGGCCATCAGCCAGTGGAGGCCGCGGCTGACGCGGCCGTAGCGCCGCGGCGAGTCCAGCCAGACGGTTGGCGGCGCGGCGGGGTGGCCTCTCGGCCCTGTCATGCGGCGTTCTCGGTCCACAGATCCCCGCCCATGCCGCCGCTGCGCAGGATCTCGGAGGCCGCGCTGGTGAGCGCGTGATCCGGTCCGGGCTGGCGCAGGTAGGTGGCAAGGTCGCGCGACCGCCGCTCCAGCGGATGGCCGCGCAGGAAGCCCTGCAGGCCGACGGAGCGCTGGGCCAGCTGCAGGACGTCGAGGCCCGCGCGTTCGACGGCGAGGCGGACCAGGTTGATGTAGGCGACGACGCGCTCCGGCGGCATCGCCGCGTCCGAGGCCACCCGCGCCCCGCGCTCGACCCAGAGCCGCGCGCCCTCGACCGCGATGGCGCCCTCGCCGAGGCGCGCCAGCTGGTGTGGATCGCCGCCCCGGCCGAGGCGGTCGAGATGGCCGCGCCACGCGTCGAACACTGCCTCGATGCCGCCGAGCTGCACCGCCGCGAAGCGCCACGCGCCGCCCGAGAAGGCCGGTTGCCGGAAGTAATCGTCGGGCTCGCCCAGGATATGATCGGCCTCGAAGGCGAGGCCGGTGAAGTCGACGGTGCCGGTCGCCGAGGCGCGCATGCCCTGCGCCCGCCAAGCGGAGAGGTCGGCCCGCGTGCCGGCCTCGAGCGGCACCACCATCATCGCCGTGCCGGCCCGGCCCGGGTGCCGGGCGGTGACGAGGGCGCGGGTGACGAAGCCGGCGCCCGACGCGAAGGTCTTCGCGCCGCGGAGATGGCCGTCGGCATCCGGGCCCTCGATCCGCAGGCCGCCCTCGGCCGGCTCGGTGTTCCAGACGCCGAACAGATGGCCGGCGCGCGCGTCGGCGAACAGGCGGGTTCGCCTGTCGGGCGTGCCGTAACGGGCGATGAGCTGCAGGGCGTTGACGTGCCCCTCGTAGAGCCGGCCGAGAGCGAGGCTCCCGTAGCCGACCAGCCGCAGAACCTCCGCCAGGGCACCGGCGCCCGGCTCCGTCCCGAGGCCCGCGCCGCCATGGTCCACCGGGACGGGCGCTGCGAGGAGCCCCAGGCGGACGAGGTCGGCGATGTCGTCCTGCGGGAAGCCGTGGTCGTGATCCTGGGCGTCCGCGCGCGCGGACGCCGCGGCGGCGATCTCGCGGGCGGCCGCCTCGGACTCGTAGAGCGGATCCAGGCGGGTCCACTGATCCATGCGCCTGTCTCCTCTCAGACCGCGACCGGGCAGGGCGGCGTGCGCGCCGCAGGCCGCCATTCCGGCCGCGTCGCGGCCCCGACATCCGGGCGGGCGGTCGATGAAGCGCGGCCGCGCACGGTCGCGCGCTCGGGTGTCGTCACGTATGGGCCCCCATTGCCCGCAGAAGATGCGGGAGATCCTGAAAAACTAACTTAAGACTGGGCCATCCTTTCCTCCGCCGCGGCTGCGACCAATGCGACCGAGGCGATCGCCGCCGGTCCGGTCCAAGATCAGTTCAGCGTCCGGTTGGCGCGCAGCCGCGACACCGCCAGGTCGACGAAGGTCCGCACCTTCGCGGGCGCGTGCCGGCCCTCCGGGTACAGGACGTGGACGGGCAGCGGCGCCTCCTCGTAATCGGCGAGCACGATCTGCAGGCGGCCGTCGCGCAGGTCCGGTCCGATCTGGTAGTTCAGGACCCGCGCCAGTCCCCAGCCCGAGCGGGCGGCGCCGATCGAGACCTCGTTGGTGTTGCCCACCAGCGCCGGGTGGACGACCACCCGCTCGTTCCGGCCGAACCGCCATTCCGGCGACGCGAAGGCGCCGGTGGAGACGGCGATCCGGTGCCGCTTCAGATCCGCCGGCTTCGCCGGCACGCCGTGCCGCGCGAAGTAGTCCGGGGCGCCGCAGATGACGTGGCGAACCGACCCGACCCGGGCGGCCGTGACGCCGGAGTCGGTCAGGTGGCCGATGCGGATCGCGACGTCGATCCCCTCCTCGACGATGCTGACCGGCCGGTCGACGAAGAGGGTCCGCGCCGCCATGGTCGGGTAGGTGTCGAGGTAGTCGGTGACGATCGGGAGAACGTGCATCCGCCCGAACAGGACCGAGGCCGTCACGGCCAGCGTGCCCGAGGGCGTCGCGTTGGAGCCGGCCGCCGCCGATTCCGCCTCCGCGATGTCGGACAGGATCCGGCGGCAATCCTCGTAGTACCGGCTGCCCGCTTCCGTGAGCTTCACGGAGCGGGTCGTGCGGATCAGGAGGCGGGCGCCGATGGTCTCCTCGAGCGCGGCCACGGCGCGCGTCACGGCCGGCGGGCTCATGTGCAGGAGGCGGGCGGTCTGCGCGAAGCTCGCCGTCTCGGCGACCTTGGCGAAGATGCGCATGGCCTGCCACCGATCCATGGCCTCGCTCCCGTGTTGGGCGGCCGGGCCGCGACGCTCACACCCGGTCCGGCCTCGCGCGCCGGCCCGAACGGTCAGAAGCCGAAATGGCTGAGGCCCGGATGATCGTCCGGTCGGCGGCCGAGGGGCCAGTGAAACTTGCGGTCCGATTCCGCGATGGGCAACTCGTTGATGCTGCTGTGCCGATAGCGCATCAGCCCGTCCTCGGCGAACTCCCAGTTCTCGTTGCCGTAGGCCCGGAACCAGTGGCCGCTGTCGTCGCGGTACTCGTAGGCGTAGCGCACGGCGATCCGATTGCCGGTGAAGGCCCAGAGCTCCTTGATGAGACGGTAATCGAGTTCCCGGTTCCACTTGCGGGTCAGGAACGCCTCCACCTCCTGCCGCCCGTTCAGGAACTCGGCGCGGTTCCGCCAGCGGGTATCGGCCGTGTAGGCCAGCGCGACCTTGGCCGGGTCGCGGCCGTTCCAGCCATCCTCGGCGAGGCGGACCTTCACGATCGCGCTCTGCTCGTCGAAGGGCGGCAGCGGCGGACGGGACATGGGGGACTCCTCGGGGTCTCGGGATGAAGGGGGCTCAAGGCTCCGGCATCGGCGCGGCGCAGAATGATCTGGCTGCGCCGGTCCCGGAAGGCTAAAAACGGCGCGGAACACGGCGTATCGCGCGTCAGAGCGCGAGCTGCACCCGGTCCGTGCCCGCGGCGGGCACGGCCGAGCAGATCAGCACCTCGTCCGCCGCCACGGCGGCGCTCGGCTCCTTCAGATAGGTGACCGCGCCGGCGAGCAGCTTGGTGCGGCAGGTCCCGCAGCTTCCCTCGCGGCAGCTGAACGCCGGTGCGAGGCCGCGGGCCTCGGCGAGGTCGAGGAGGCTGCCCGCATCCGGCGTCCAGCGCGCCTCCTTGCCGGTGTCGAGGAAGGCGACGGGCACCGTCTTCGTGGAGGCGGGCGGGCGCGGCGGCGCGGCCGCCGCCGTTCCCGCCTCGCGGACCAGTCCCGAGGGGCCGAACGCCTCCGCGTGGATCCGGTCGTCCGCCACGTTGAGGCCGCGCAGCCCGTCGTAGAGCGCCTGCGTGAAGGCCGATGGTCCGCAGAGGTAGAAATCGTAGTCGTCGAAGGCCAGGAGCCGGGTGAGCAGTGCCATGTCGACCCGGCCCGCGGCCTCGTAATCGACGCCCGCTCGCGCGTCGGACACATCGCTCAGGACCCGCACGATCCGGACGGCACCCTGCGCCGCCGCGGCCAGTGCGGATAGCTCGCCGTCGAAGGCGCGGTCCGCGCGGGCGCGGGCGGCGTAGACGAGGGTGGTCGGCCGGATCCTGCGGGTGCGCAGGCCCTCGTAGACCACGTGCCGGAGCATCGCGAGCAGCGGCGTGATCCCGACACCGCCCGCCAGCAGCACCGCGGGACGCGCCGCGCGCGCGTCGAGGACGAACCCGCCATCCGGCGCGCGCGCCTCGATGACGTCCCCGACCCGGACGCGGTCGTGGAGATGCCGCGAGACCGCGCCGTCGCGCTTCACGCTGATCCGGTAGGCCGGATCCGAGGGCGCGACCGAGAGCGTGTAGGTGCGGATGACCGGCGCCTCCGCCCCGGGAAGCGTCACCCGGATCGGGAGATGCTGCCCCGCGCGGTGCGGGAGCCGACCGGCCCCGTCGTCCGGGGTCAGGTGGAAGGACCGGATGGTGCGGCTCTCGTCGACGATCTTCGCCACCCGGAACGGCCGCCACTGCGCCGCGCGCCCGGCCGCCCGGACGCGGTCGGCGGCCTCCGACCAGTCGCCGGTCATCAGCGCGTTCGGCGACCAGCCGTCCGGCCGGAACGACCAGCGCAGCGGCAGCGCGCCGCGCCGGCGGATCACCCGGCGCGGCCGGAAGCTCCAGAGCCGCTCGGCGCCCTGGAAGGCGGCGATCTCGGGCGAGTCCAGGATCACCGCGGCGTCGCCGGTGAGGTGCAGCAGATCGCCCGTCTCGAAATCGGCGAAGACCAGGCCGGCCTTCCCGTTGACGTGGATATTGCCGAGCGTGGCGAAGAACAGGTTGCCGGCGAAATCCGGGATGGTCAGCGTGCCGTCCGCGGCGACGCGGACGAATCCCGCCTTGCCGCCGCGATGCGAGACATCGACCTGGCGCCGGTCCGCGCGCTCGGCGTAGGACGCCACGAAGAACGTGTCGGCCGCCGCGATCAGGCCGCGCGCCGCGCCGTCGAGCTCCGCGCTCTCCTCGGCCGGGACCGGGGCCGGGACGCCCGGGTCGCGGACGAAGGACACGTCGCGGCGCTGGATGTATTGCGGGCAATTCCCGAAGCTCTGGTCGACGTCGAAGTGCAGGACCCCGCCGGCCGTGGACCGGATGATCCCGTTGACGCGGTTGCGGCGGCGGCTGTCCAGCTCGATGCCGAGGAGACCGAGGGCGTCGCCGTCCCGAATCCCCTCGGCCGCGGGGTCGCCCGGATCGGGCCGCGCGGCGATGTCGAGGGTCGTGGCCGAGGGCGAGGTGATGAAGCCGGGGCCGCCGGCCAGGAGCGTGGCCCAGGCATCGCCGTGCCGGTCGACGCTGCCCAGCACGATGAACGGGATCTGCGCGTAGAAGGCCCGGTGCTGATCGGGCATGAAGTCCCGCACCACCCTCTGGCCGATCGCCGCCATCCGGTCGGCGGCGCCGACCGATTCCTGAATGGACGTCTCGCCGGCATGCCATGTCGGCAGCTTCGCAAGGGTCTGACCGTCAGCCATCTCCGCCTCCTCCACGCGGGTCCGCTCCCCGGGCGCGGGTGCACCCGGGGCTTGCCGGTCACGCCGCGGCCGTGAGGCCGGCCGCGGTCTCGGCGAAGGGCACGAAGCCGGGGAGACCCTCGACCCGGCGCAGGAAAGCCTCGACCCGCGGGTAGCCCGACAGGTCGACGTTCCCCTCGGGGGCGCGGGCGAGGTAGCTGTAGACCGCCACATCCGCGATGGTCGGCCGCTCGGCCGCGAGCCAGTCCCGGCCGTCGAGATGCGCCTCGAGCCGCCCCAGGAGCGTGTGTGCCCGGGCGATCACCTCCTCCGGGTCGAACTTGGCGCCGAAGACGGTGATCAGCCGCGCGGCTGCCGGCCCGTAGGCGAGCTCGCCCGCCGCGACCGAGAGCCAGCGCTGAACCGCCGCCGCGGCGCGCGGATCCTCGGGCAGCCAGTCGGACCGGCCGAGCCGCTTCGCGGCGTAGACGAGGATGGCGTTGGAATCGGAGACGATCACGCCGTCGTCGTCGAGCACCGGGACCTGACCGAACGGGTTCATCGCGAGAAAGGCCGGTGTCTTGTGCGCGCCCGCTCTCAGATCGACCTCGATCAGCTCGTGCGGCGCATCAATCAGCGACAGGAACAGGCGCGCCCGGTGCGCGTGGCCCGAGAGGGGATGGTGGTAGAGCTTCATGACCGTGATCTCCGTCGCTGGCCGGGATCGCCCCGGGCCGTGTCAGGAGAATGCCGCCCCGTCCGATCGCGCAGAATACGCGTTCTGCACAGTTCATCATTCCGGAAAGTGGAATGGTGGGTCCGACCCGCGGCGTCGCCGTCGGGGCGCCGCTTCCGCGTCCCGGCCGCCATCCGCCCCGGCGCGACCGGCCTCGGCATCGCCCGAGCCACCGACACGCCAAGCAATCATCAAGACGCCGCTTCTGAAAAGACTGCCCGGCACTTGACACCGGCGCCATAACCGAGGAGCCTAGTTTTCGAGCGCGGGGCAAAGCTGCCCAGTTTCGCGCCAATACGTCACAATCTTGTACGGCGATGCCGCCCGCAGTGCTCCCGCACTGGCGGGCTTCTTGCGTTCTGAAGGGTTGCATGGACCTCAGCCATCACCGCATCGGCATCCTGTTCTCCGCGGAGGGTCCGTACGGTCTCGTCGGGCGCGCGATGCGGAACGGCGCGCTCCTGGCGGTCGAGGAGGTGAACGCGCAGGGCGACTGCGTCCTCGAGCCGGTGATCCGCGATCCGCAGGGCGCCCTCGCGGGCTACGTCGCCGGCGCCGAGCGGCTCCTCGATTCCGGGATCCGCCACGTCGTCGGCTGCTACACCTCCTCCAGCCGCAAGGAGATCATCCCGATCTTCGAGAAGCGCGACGCTTTGCTCTGGTATCCGTCGCATTACGAGGGCTTCGAGACCTCGGCGAACGTGGTCTACACCGGCGCCGCACCGAATCAGCACATCGTCCCGCTGGTGCGGCACCTGCTCGCCCGGGGCGGCCGCACGGCCTTCTGCGTCGGCTCCAACTACATCTGGGCTTGGGAGAACAACCGGATCCTGCGCGAGACGCTGGCGATCGCCGGCGGCCGGGTCGCGGGCGAGCGCTACCTCGCGGTGGGCGAGACCGCCTTCGATCAGGTGATCGAGGCGATCCTGGCCGCGAGGCCGGATTTCGTCTTCAGCACGCTGATCGGCATCTCGGCGTACCGCTTCTTCCGCGACTTCCGGAGTGCCTGCGCGGCGCGCGGCATCGACCAGGCGCGGACCATGCCGGTGGCGAGCTGCAGCCTCGCCGAGCCGGAACTGGAGGCGATCGGGCCTGAGGCGGTCGACGGCCACCTGTCCTCCAGCGTCTACTTCACGTCGATCGACACGCCCCGCAACCGCGCTTTCATGGCGGCCTACGCGGCGCGCTTCCCCGAGGGGCCGACCCCCTCGGCGGATGCCGAGGCCTCGTACATCGCGGTGCATCTCCTGGCGCGGGCGCTGGTGCGGGCGGGGACCGAGGACGCCGCGGCAACGCGCCGGGCGGCCTGCGCCGACGAGTTCGAGGCCCCCCAGGGGCCGGTGCGCCTGGACGAGACCACGCTCCACGCCTGCCTGACACCCCGGATCGGCCTCTCGACGGCGTCGGCCCGCTTCACCATCGTGGCGCAGGCCGAGGAGCCGGTCGCGCCGGACCCCTACCTCGTGCGCAGCGATCCGCGCGTCGTGCCGGTAAGCCGGCGCCCGCGCCTGCGGGTGGTGCCATGACGACGCCCCGGCTGATCCAGAACTTCAGCGGCGCGCAGGCCCTGCTGATCGCGCCGCCGAGCACCGCCACGGACGTCCTGGCGGGGACCCTGATGAAGCTCGGGCTCAGCGTGGCGTCGGTCGTCCCGGCCGGCGAGGCGCCGTGGCTCGATTTCGCGATCCTCGATCCCGAGCACCACATCGTCATCGTGGACGGCGACCTGCCGCTCCCGGGCCTCGCGGCGAGTGCCGTCCCCGACCTGCCCCCGGTGCCGGTGGTCGGGCTCGTGGGCGTCGAGGCGCCGAGCCGGCTCAAGGGGCTTCTCCAGCTCGGCGCCACCGGCCTGCTGCGCAAGCCGATCCACGGCGCCTCGGTCTACGCGGCCCTGTTCCTCGCGGTGAACGAGCACAACCGGCGTCGCCTGCTGGAGGAGCGCCTGGCCCGCCACGAGGAGCGGCGGCGCGGCCGGCGCCACGTCGTCAAGGCGATCCTGCGGCTGATGCAGGAGCACGGCCTCGACGACGACGCGGCCTACGAGGCCCTGCGCCGCGACGCCATGCGCGCCCGGCAGCCGCTCGAAGCCTACTGCGAGGCGCTCGTGCGCGCCCGTCCGTCCGTCGCGGCGCCGGCCGCCGCGCCGCGGCTCGCCCGATCCTGAAATTACGTCGCCACCCCCGAAGACGAGGACGCCCGATGTCGAGAACGCCCCGCGGATCCCGCCTGTCCGCCCTCGCGGCCGCCATGCTCGCGAGCGCATCCCTGGCCGCCCCCGCGGCCCGCGCCGCCGACCCGATCAAGCTCGGCGTCCTCGAGGACCAGTCCGGCGACTTCGCGCTCGCGACCATCGGCAAGGTCCACGGCATCCAGCTCGCCGCGGACGAGATCAACGCCGCGGGCGGCATCGCCGGGCGCAAGCTGGAGCTCGTGATCTACGACACGCAGTCCGACAACACGCGTTATCAGGAATTCATGCGCCGGGTACTCCAGCGCGACAAGGTCAACGCCGTCTTCGCGGGCTTCTCCAGCGCGTCCCGCGAGGCCTACCGGCCGATCGTCGACCAGCTCGACGGCTTCGCCTTCTACAACAACCAGTACGAGGGCGGCGTCTGCGACGGCCACATGGTCGTCACGGGCGCGGTGCCGGAGCAGCAGTTCTCGACGCTGATCCCGTGGATGATGGAGAAGTTCGGCAAGCGGGTCTACACGATCGCGGCCGACTACAATTTCGGTCAGATCTCGGCCGAGTGGGTGCGCAACATCGTCAAGGAGAACGGCGGCGAGATGGTCGGGGAGGAGTTCATCCCCCTCGGCGTGTCGCAGTTCTCGCAGACGATCCAGAACATCCAGAAGGCCAAGCCCGACATCCTGATGACGCTGCTCGTCGGGACCGCGCAGGCCTCCTACTACGAGCAGGCGGCGGCCGCGAACCTGAAGGTGCCGATGGGCTCCTCGGTCAATATCGGACAGGGCTACGAGCACAAGCGCTTCCAGCCCCCGAGCCTCGCCAACATGTACGTGACCACGAACTACATCGAGGAGGTCGACAGCCCGTCGAGCAAGGCCTTCCTGGCCAAGTGGAAGGCGAAGTTCCCGAACGAGCCCTACGTGAACCAGGAGGCCGAGAACTCCTACCTCGCGGTCTACCTCTACAAGCAGATGGTCGAGCGGGCGAACGGCTCGACCAAGCGCGCCGACCTGCGCAAGGTCATCGCGGCGGGCGACGTCTGCGTCGACGCGCCGGAGGGCAAGGTCTGCATCGACCCGAAGAGCCAGCACGCCTCCCACACGATCTACCTCGCGAAGGTCGACGAGAAGCACGCGATCTCCTTCCCGAAGACCTGGGACAACATCCAGCCCTACTGGCTCGGGAAGGCCGGCTGCGACCTGACGCAGAAGGATCCGATGGCGCAGTACACGCCGAGCAGCCCGCCGAAGCCCTGAGCCGCCGGGACGGATATCCGCGCGCGGCGGCCCCGGGCCGGAGACGACGCGACATCGCCGGGGCCGAGGCCCCGGCCCACAGCCATCACGAACGGGCCTCCGGATGGACCTGCTGACCCACGCCTTCACGTTCCTCTACCAGATCGGCGACGCGTTCTCGTTCCTGGTCCTCTCCGCCTGCGGCCTCGCGGTGGTGTTCGGCATGATGGGCGTGATCAACCTCGCGCACGGCGAGCTGATCATGTGCGGCGCCTACGTCACGGCGGCGACCACGCGGGCGGGGCTGCCGCTGCCGCTGGGGATCCTGGCCGGCGCGCTCGCGGCCGGAGCCGTCGGCATGGTGATGGAGCGCCTCGTCATCCGCCACCTCTACGGGCGGCCCCTCGACACGATCGTGGCGACCTGGGGCATCAGCCTCGCGGCGACGCAGGGCACGCTGATCCTGCTGGGCTCCAGCATGCCGGGAATCGGCACGCCGCTCGGCAGCTTCACGCTCGGCGGCTACTCCTACTCGACCTACCGGGTGGTGCTGATGGTCGCCGCCGTCGCGGTGCTGGCCGGTCTCTACCTCGCCTTCAACGCCACCCGCTTCGGGACGCTCGCCCGCGCCACCATCCAGGTGCCGCACATGGCTGAGGCCCTCGGGGTCGACACGCGCACCGTCTACGCCCTGACCTTCGGCCTCGGCGCGGCGCTGGCGGGCCTCGCGGGCGGGCTCTACGCGCCGACCATGACCATCGTGCCGACCATGGGGACGACCTTCATCATGGAGGCCTTCGTCACGGTGGTGGTCGGGGGCGCCGACATCTTCCTCGGCACGGCGCCGGCGGCGCTGGTCCTCGGCACAGTGCGGGCGCTGCTCACGACGTGGCAGGGCCAGCTCTTCGGGCAGATCGGGCTCCTCGTCGCGGTGATCCTCGTGATCCGGGTGCTGCCGCGGGGCATCTCGGGCCTGATCCTGCGCGAGCGGGCCTGAGGCCATGGCGATGATTCCGGCCATGACCTCGGCGAAGACCCTGCTCCGGCGCCTCGAGGGCCCGCAGACCCTGGGGCGCGGCCCGGCCTTCTGGACCGCCTTCGCGCTCGCGGTCGCCGCCGCGGTGGCCTATCCGTGGTTCGCGGACGGCTACACGGTCGGCAACACGGCGTACTTCTTCTGCTGGGTGTTCATGGCGCTCGGCCTGTGCCTGATCTGGGGCTACGGCGGCGCGCTCAGCTTCGGCCAGACCGCCTTCTTCGGCCTCTCCGGCTACGCCTACGGCGTGCTCACCCTCAACGTCGGCGCCGCCTACGGCTTCACCCTGGCGGCCCTGGTGCTGGCGGTGGCGCTCTCGGCCGCGATGGCGGCGCTGCTCGGCTACTTCCTGTTCTTCGGCCGCATCGGCGGCGTCTTCCTCGGCATCATCACCCTGTCGGTGACGCTCGCCCTGGAGCGCTTCATGGCGCAGACCGCCGGCCCGGAATGGAAGATCGGGGCGGCGCGGCTCAACGGCTACAACGGCATGAGCGGCATGCCGCCCCTGACCGTGCCGTGGCCCGACGGCGACGTCGTGCTATTCCCCGACGTCGCCCTCTACTACGGCCTCCTGGGCCTCCTGATCGTCGTCTACCTCGCGCTGCGCATCCTGGTGAACGCCCGGTTCGGCAACGTGCTGGTGGCGATCCGCGAGAACCCGGAGCGGGCCGAGATGCTCGGCTACGACGTGCGGCGCTACCAGCTCGCCGCCTTCGTGATCGGCTCGGCCCTCGCGGGGCTGAGCGGCACCCTCTACACCGCCTGGGGCCAGTACATCACGCCCTCCAGCATGGGGCTCACCGCCGCCGCGCTGCCGGTGATCTGGGTCGCGGTCGGCGGCCGCGGCGACCTGACGGCCACGCTCATCGGCACGCTCCTGGTGCTCGGCGGCTTCCAGGCGCTGACGATCTACGGCAGCCAGTACGCCCTGGTGGTGATGGGCCTGCTCCTCGTCGTGGTGGTGCTGGCGGCGCCCGACGGCCTCGTGGTGGCGGCCCTGCGCGGGCTCGGCCGCCTGCGTCGCCGGGAGGCCGGCCGATGATTCCGCTCCTCGAGACCCGCGGGCTCAGCAAGCATTTCGGCGGGCTGCACGTCACCAACGACATCGACTTCGCCCTCGCGGCGGGGGAGATCCACTGCCTGATCGGGCCGAACGGCGCCGGCAAGAGCACCTTCTTCCGCCTGCTGCTCGGCGAGTACGCGCCGGAGCGCGGGCAGATCCTCTACGCCGGCGAGGACATCACCGCGCTCAAGCCCTTCGCGCGGATCCGGCGCGGCATGAGCGTCAAGTTCCAGGTGCCGGGCATCTTCCCGAGCCTGTCGGTGGCGCACAACCTGGAGATCGCCCTGCAGCACCATCTCGAGGGCGCCTCGCTCGGCGCCGAGATCCGCCGGCTGCTCGCTTTCCTCAACCTCACCGCGGCGGCCTCCGACCGGGCCGGCGCCCTCAGCCACGGGCAGAAGCAGTGGCTGGAGATCGGCATGGCGATCAGCCTCAAGCCGCGCCTGCTGCTCCTCGACGAGCCGACCGCCGGGATGTCGCCGGACGAGACCTTCGCCACCGGCGCGATGGTGCAGGCGCTCAACCGCGACGGCGTCGCGGTCCTGGCCATCGAGCACGACATGGCCTTCGTCCGGCAGATCGCCCAGCGGGTGACCGTGCTCCATGTCGGGCGCATCTTCGCCCAGGGCACCACCGACGCGATCATCGCGGACGAGCGGGTCGCCGCGATCTACCTCGGGGAGGCGGACGCGCCGCCGCTGCGGAGCGTCGCCGATGCCTGAGCCGCTCCTCGCGACGACCGGCCTGCGCGCCGGCTACGGCGGCAAGCCCGTGCTGCAGGGCGTCGACCTCGCGGTCCGGCCCGGCGAGATCGTGGCGGTGATCGGCCGCAACGGCGTCGGCAAGTCGACGCTGATGCGCAGCCTCGTCGGGCTCTTGCCCGCCTCCGCGGGCGGTATCGCGTTCCGCGGCGCGGCCGTGGAGGGGCTCGCCGCCCACCGGCGCGCCCGCCTCGGCATCGGCTACGTGCCGCAGGGCCGCGACGTCTTCCCGCGCATGAGCGTCGCCGACAACCTGACGGTCGGCGCGTCGCTGCTGCCGAAGGGCGAGCGGCCGGATTACGAGCGCGCCTTCGGGCCGTTCCCGATCCTGCGGGAGCGGCGCGGGCAGCGGGCGGGGACGCTCTCGGGCGGCCAGCAGCAGCAGCTCGCCATCGGCCGCGTCCTCGTCGGCGGGCCGGCGCTGATCCTGCTCGACGAGCCCTCCGAGGGCATCCAGCCATCGGTGGTGCAGCAGATCGGCCGCACCCTGGTCGATCTCAACCGCCGCACCGGGGTGACGATCGTGTTCGTGGAGCAGAACCTCGACCTGATCCGCGCCATGGCCCAGCGCAGCTACGTCATGGACAAGGGCCGGATCGTCGCGGAACTGACGGCCGGTGACCTCGACGACCGCGACCTCGTGCGGCGCCACCTCGCCGTCTGACGACACGGCAGACAACCAAGGGAGAGACGACCATGCAGTGGCTCGACCAGTCCATCATGGCCCGCAAGGGCGTCGCCGGCGGCAAGCCCGGCCGGGAGCACACGATCACCGAGGCCGAGCAGGGCCGCTACCACTACGTGTACGGGCCCTTCGCCGAGCCGGTGCTGACCGTCGATCCCGGCGCCGTCGTCACCGTCGAAACCCACGACGCCTTCGAGGGCAAGATCCGCCACGAGACCGACAGCCCGACGCAGATCCTGAACTTCCCGTACCTCAACCCGCAGAACGGGCCGATCTACGTCAACGGCGCCGAGAAGGGCGACTGCCTCGCGGTGGCGATCCGCTCGATCCGGCCGCGCGGCCCGCAGCCCTGCGGCACGACGCTGATCATGCCGGAATTCGGCGGCCTCGTCGCCACCGGCGACACCGCGCTCCTCAATCCGCCGCTCCCCGAGCGGGTGCGCAAGCTCGAGGTCACGGCCGAGAATGGCGTGCGCTGGAACGACCGGATCACGCTGCCCTACCAGCCGTTCATCGGCACGATCGGCACCTCGCCGGAGATCGAGGCGATCTCCTCGCTGCAGCCGGACTATTACGGCGGCAACATGGACCTGCCGGACGTGGGCGTCGGCGCGGTGATCTACCTGCCGGTGAATGCGAAGGGCGCGCTCCTCTACCTCGGCGACTGCCACGCCGCGCAGGGCGACGGCGAACTCTGCGGCGTCGCGGTGGAGCACCCGACCCACACGACGGTGCAGATCGACCTGATCAAGGGCTGGACCTTCCGCTGGCCGCGGCTCGAGACCGAAGACTTCTACATGACGATCGGCTCGTCCCGGCCGATGGAGGACGCGGCGCGCATCGCCTACCGGGAGCTGATCCGCTGGCTCGCCGCCGATTTCGGCTTCGACGAGATCGACGCCTACATGCTGCTCACGCAGTGCGGGCGCGTGCGGCTCGGCAACATGGTCGATCCGAAATACACGCTCGGCGCCTCGATCACGAAGGCGATCGCCCACGCCTGACCGGCGACGGAGGAGGACGGCATGGATCTCGGGCTCAGAGGCCGCCGGGCGCTGGTGACCGGCGGCACCAAGGGGATCGGCGCGGCGATCGTCGACCTGCTGGCCGACGAGGGGGCGGCGGTCGCCCTCTGCGCCCGCAACGGAGCGGAGGTCGCCGCCAAGGTGGCGGCCCTGCGCGCCAGGGGCGTGGCGGCGACCGGGCGCGCCGTCGACGTCGCCGATCCCGCCGCCCTGCGCGGCTGGGTGGTCGAGGCCGCCGATGAGCTCGGCGGCCTCGACATCGTGGTGCCGAACGTCAGCGCGCTGGCGGTCGGCAGCGACGAGGCGGCGTGGCGCAGCGGTTTCGCGGTCGACATGATGGGCACCGTCACGGCGGTCGAGGCGGCGATGCCGTACCTCGAGCGCTCCGAGGCCGGCGCGATCGTCGTCATCTCCAGCGTCTCCGGGCGCGAGATCGACTTCGCGGCGGGGCCCTACGGCGCCTTCAAGGCGGCGCTGATCCACTACGCGCAGGGCCTGGCCTTCCAGCTCGCGCCCCGGAACATCCGGGCCAACTCGGTCTCGCCCGGCAACACCTACTTCGCGGGCGGCGTCTGGCACCAGATCGAGACCGGCAACCCCGCGCTGTTCGCCGAGGCGCTCCGGCTGAACCCGACGGGACGGATGGCGCGGCCGGAGGAGGTGGCCCGCGCGGCCGTGTTCCTGGCGAGCCCGGCGGCGAGCTTCATCACCGGCACCAACCTCGTGGTCGACGGCAGCCTGACCCGCGGCGTGCAGTTCTGACTCCGCCGACAGGCGTCGCCGTCCGGGGGGCGCCTGCGGCAGTCGAAGCACGCGCGGCACATTCGATACGCAAGTTCGACAACGAAGTCTGGAGATCGCGAGGATCCACCACACTTGCGACGCATTTCGGCCGCTCTCGGCTCTGTAAGGACAAGCTTGCCAGGTGCGCTGGCACGCGGCACTCTCGAGCTTGGCCGTTCGCGCGGCAAAGGCACGCCGCGCGGTCGCGCCGGGCTGCAGGACAGGGAAGTCCAGGGCGATGATGACGGACGATCGCATGGCCGGCGGCCTCGACGGGCGCGGGCATCCGGAGCGCGAGGCCGGGCGTCTGAGCCGCCGGTCGTTCCTGGCCGGCTCGGCCCTGGGGATCGGCGCCCTCTCGCTCGGCGGGTGCGGGACGACCGACACCCTGCTCATGGCCGAGGCGGCGAAGACCTACGGGCCGATGCCGAACGAGAAGTTCCCGATCCCGGCGGTCGACGTCAGCAAGGTCAACCCGAAATACTACCGGCGGACGGTCCAGTACGCCTCGTCGGAGGCGCCCGGCACGATCGTGGTCGATCCCGCCAACTACTACGTCTACCGCATCGAGGGCGACGGCACCGCCACGCGCTACGGCGCCAATGTCGGCCGCCAGGGCTTCCTGTGGAACGGCGACGCCTATGTCGGCCGCAAGTCCGAATGGGCGACCTGGACCCCGCCCAAGGAGATGATCCGGCGCCAGCCCGAGGCCGCGAAATACGCCCGCGGCATGCCCGGCGGCCTCGACAACCCGCTCGGCGCCCGCACGCTCCACCTCTACCAGAACGGCGCCTACACGCTCTACACGATCTACGCGAGCAGCGACGCCGAATCGATCGGCACGGGCATCACCAGCGGCTGCGTCGGCCTGCTCAGCCAGGACATGATCCACCTCTACGCCCGCACGCCGGTGAAGACGAAGGTGGTCGTGCTGCCGGCCTGAGGGCGGGCAGCGCCCGCGCCGTCCCCGCTTCCCGGCGGCCCCGACATCCTGCAGGATCGGGCTCGCTGACGTCCGACAGCGCGCCGGGAGCGCCCGCATGGCCTACGCGACGACGATCGAAGGCACACGCTTCACTTTCCCCGACCTGCGCAGCCTGCTCGCCAAGGCCACGCCGGAGCGCTCGGGCGACCAGCTCGCCGGCCTCTGCGCGGAGGGCCCGGTGGAGCGCCTGGCCGCGCAGATCGCCCTCGCGGACCTGCCGCTCAAGACCTTCCTGGCCGAGGAGCTGATCCCCTCCGATCAGGACGAGGTCTCGGACCTCATCGCCCGCCGGCACGACGCGGCCGCCTTCGCGCCGGTCTCCGCCCTCACGGTCGGCGCCTTCCGCGAGTGGCTGCTCTCCCCCGCCGCCGACGCAACGGCGCTCGCCGCCCTGTCGCCCGGCCTCACGCCCGAGATGGTCGCGGCGGTCTCCAAGATCTGCCGGCTGCAGGACCTCGTCGCCGTCGCCGCCAAGCGGCCGGTGGTGACGCGATTCCGCTCGACCATCGGCCTGCCCGGCCGACTCGCGACCCGCAACCAGCCCAATCACCCGACCGACTCGTCCGAGGGCATCCTGATCTCGGCCCTCGACGGCCTGCTGATGGGCTCCGGCGACGCGGTCATCGGGGTCAATCCGGCGACCGATTCCCTTCCCGACTACATCCGCATCGTCGAGCTCCTGGAGACCCTGCGGCTGCGCCTCGACGTGCCGACCCAGCACTGCTGCCTCGGCCACGTCACGGTGGCGATCGAGGCCATGGCGCGCGGGGCGCCCGTCGATCTCGTGTTCCAGTCGGTGGCGGGCTCGCAGAAGGCCAATGCCGGCTTCGGCGTCGATCTCGCCGTCCTGCGTGAGGCCTCCGAGGCGGCCCGGTCGCTGGGCCGCTGCCCGGCGGGCGGTCAGTTCATGTATTTCGAGACCGGGCAAGGTTCGGCCCTCTCCGCGGACGCCAACTGGGGCGTCGATCAGCAGACCATGGAGGCGCGCGCCTACGCGGTGGCGCGGGAGTTCGACCCGCTCCTCGTCAACACGGTCGTGGGCTTCATCGGCCCCGAGTATCTCTACAACGGCAAGCAGATCATCCGCGCCGGGCTGGAGGACCATTTTTGCGGCAAGCTTATCGGCCTGCCGATGGGCGTGGACGTCTGCTACACCAACCACGCCGATGCCGACGGCGAGGACATGGACGCGCTCCTGACCCTGCTGTGCGCGGCCGGCGTCAACTTCGTCATCACCGTGCCGGGGGCGGACGACGTGATGCTGAACTACCAGTCGCTCTCCCACCACGACGCGGTCTTCGCCCGCGAGACCCTGGGTCGCCGTCCGGCCCCGGAATTCGAGGCGTGGCTGCGGGACGTGCGCATCACGGACGCGCAGGGCCGTTTGGCCAGCGCGGCGGGCGTGCTGCCCCAGGCCCTCGCCGAGGCGTCCCGGCTCCTGCCCGGGCGGGCCGCGTGAGCGACCCGGCCGAGCCGGCCCGCGCGGGCCCCCCGACGCTGCGCGACCTGACCTGCGCGGTCTGACCCAGGCCCGCATCGCGCTGGGCGCGCACGGCGCCGGCCTTCCGACCGGCGCTGCGCTCGCCTTCGGCCTCGACCACGCCCGCGCCCGCGAGGCGGTCTGGACGCCCCTCGACGCGGCCGCGATCCGCGAAGGGCTGCGGGCGCAGGGCCTCGACGCGGTGGAGGTCCGCTCCGCCGTGACCGACCGGGCGGAGTACCTGCGCCGGCCGGACAGGGGCCGCACCCTCGATCCGGAATCCGGGTCGGTGCTCGACGGGCACGGGGCGGGCTTCGACGTGGCGATCGTGATCGCGGACGGGCTGTCGGCGACGGCGGTCGCGCTGAACGCGGTCCCGGCGGCGGCGGCGCTGGCAGTGCGGGTGCGGCGGGCCGGCTGGCGTCTCGCGCCGGTGGTCGTCGCGAGCCAGGGACGTGTAGCGATCGGCGATCCGATCGGGGCGCGACTCGGGGCGCGCTGCGTCGTGGTTCTGATCGGGGAGCGGCCGGGCCTGTCGGCCTCCGACAGCCTGGGCTGCTACGTCACGTTCGGCCCAGCGCCGGGGCTGCCTGATTCCCGGCGGAACTGCATCTCGAACATCCGGGAGGGCGGCCTAGCGGTCGAGGCGGCCGCCGCGCAGATGGAGGCGCTGCTGCGGGCGATGCTGGCCCAGGGCACCAGCGGCGTCGCGCTGCGCCGAGACGATCCCGCAGACCCGAAGGCGCTGCCGGACGCGCGGGACTGACCGCTCGGACGACCCGGGCGGACGTCACGCGCGCTCCGCGGACGGGCTGCAGCCGAACTGGGACCGGTAGCAGCGGGCGAAATGGGCCGCGCTCGTGAAGCCGCAGGCCGTCGCGATCTCCCCGATCCTGAGCGGGCTCTGGCGCAGAAGGCGGCGTCCGTGGGCGAGGCGGATCGCCCTGTACTGGGCCGAGAAGCTGAGCCCGAGCTTGTCGAGGAACAGCCGGTCGAGGTGGCGCGGGCTTATCGCCGCGAGGCGCGCCATGGCGAGGCGGCCGAGCGGCGCCTCCACGGTCTTCTCCATCGTCTCCAGCACCGCCAGCAGAGCCGGATGGTGGATTCCGTAGCGCTCGACCGCGGAGGCCCGCTGCGGGTCGTCGGCGGCGCCGATGGCGGTGTGGAGGAACCAGTCGGAGACGCGCCGGGCGAAGGCCTCGCCCATGCGTTCGGCGATCAGGGCGTGGGCCATCTCCAGGGGCGCGACGCCGCCGCCGCAGGTCAGGCGATCGCCGTCGGCGACGTAGCGCGCCCGGCTCAGGCGCGCCTCCGGGAAGGTCTCGACCGTGGCACCGGCATATTCCCAGTGGAGCGTGAACGCGCGATCGGCCAGCAGACCCGCCGCGGCCATTAGGTAGGGACCGCCCGAGATGCCGCCGATGCGGACGCCGAGTCGGGCCATCCGCCGCAGGGTCGCGTGGATCTCGGGCCTGTCCCACCCGGTCGGCTCGCCGCCCGCGCAGACGAAGAGGGTGTGGAGGTGGCCGCGCTGGCGCGGCAGCGCCTCGGTGGGGACCTCGGCGCCCGACGAGGCGGCCACCCGGCCTTCCGACTCGCCGAAGTAGCGCAGGCGGTAGAGCGGCCGCCCGGCAAGTTCGTTGGCCGCCCGGAACGGCTCGCACCCCGAAGCGAAGGACAGCAGCGCGAAGCCGGGCACGAGGATGAAGCCGATCTCCTGTGGGCGATCCCCGGTCTCCGCCTCCATCTCGCACGCCCCCCTCCGCTCTTCGATGGCTCAAACGTGCAGGAAACCGTCCGTTTCAGTCAAACGCCCGCCTCGGCATTGATCATGCTGTGTGCCGTCTTCCCGTGCCGCGCGAGACCGCCCCCGGATGCCTCAACCTGCCGATCTGCCCCCGTTCCGCGCTGCCGCGGCGTCCCGACCCGGCAGCCTGCGGGCGTGCCGGCCGTGAGCCGCCGCTACGACGTCGCCGTGCTGGGTCTCGGCGCGATGGGCAGCGCCGCGCTCTACCAGCTGGCGAAGCGGGGCGCCGCGGTCATCGGGCTCGACCGCTTCGCGCCGCCCCACGCGCTCGGGTCGAGCCACGGCGAGACGCGGATCACCCGTCAGGCGGTCGGTGAGGGCGCCGACTACGTCCCCTTCGTCACCGCCTCGCACCGCATCTGGCGCGAGCTGGAAGCCGAGACCGGCGAGACCCTGCTGAACGCCTGCGGGGCGCTCGTCATGGCCCCGGGCCACGGCGTCTCCTCGCATCACGGCAAGCCGGACTTCGTCGGGCGCTCCATCAGCGCCGCGGAGGGCGCCGGCATCGTCCACGAGGTGCTGACAGGGGCGGAGGTGGCCCGCCGCTTCCCGCAATTCCTGAACCTCGCGGGCGACGAGAAGGCCTATTACGAGCCGGGCGGCGGCTACGTCTTCCCGGAGCGCTGCCTCGCGGCCCAGCTCGGCCGCGCGGAGGCCGCTGGGGCGGAGATCCGCACGAACTGCGCGGTGGTCGGGCTGCAGCAGGACGGGAGCGATGTCCGCATCGACACCGCGGAGGGGCCCGTCCTGGCCGACCGCGCCGTCGTGGCCGCGGGCGCCTGGACGGCGCCGCTGCTCGGGAGCCCGTTCGACCGGCTCCTGACCGTCCGCCGTCAGCTTCTGCACTGGTACGCGCTCGCGGACGAGACCGCCTACGGGCCGCATTCACCGGTCTTCATCTGGATGTACGGGACGAGCGACACGGAATACCTCTACGGCTTCCCGCCGCTCGACGGGTCCATCAAGGTCGCGACGGAGCAGTACAGCACCACCACCAGCGCCGACGGGGTGGAGCGCCGCGTCGACCCGTCCGAATCCGACGAGATGTACCGGCTGCGCGTCGCGAACCGGCTGGCCAGCGCGACCCCGGAGGTCGTCCAGGCCGCGGCCTGCGTCTACACGGTGACCCCCGACCGCGGCTTCATCATCGACCGGCATCCCGCGATGGACCGGGTCACGGTGGTCTCCGCCTGTTCGGGGCACGGCTTCAAGCACTCGGCCGGCATCGGCGAGGCCGTCGCCGCAGAGCTGGCCGGGACCGGCGGCACGGTCGATCTCAGCCCCTTCACCCTGGCACGTTTCAGTTGATGCGCCGGCTAATGGCTCGTGGATTGCTTGAAACCGTGCCAAGATCGGCCGACCCGAGCAGGAAAGACCCGATGCGACTCACGATCCGCACCCTTCTGACCACCGGTGCGATGGCCGCGCTCGCGGCGCTCTCGGCCGTCGCGCTGCCCGGCCGGGCCACGGCCGCTGACGGCGTCGACGCGATCAAGAAGCGCGGGACGCTGATCGTCGGCGTGAAGGCGGATTACAAGCCGTTCGGCTTCCGCGACCCGAGCGGGACGATCATCGGCCTGGAGCCCGACCTCGCCGCCGACCTCGCCAAGCGGCTGGGCGTCAAGCTCGAACTCGTGCCGGTGGTCTCGGCCAACCGGATCGAGTTCCTGCAGCAGGGCAAGGTCGACCTGCTGATCGCCACCCTGTCGGACAAGCCGGAGCGCCGCCGCGTCGTGCAGGCGATCGACCCGAACTACTATTCGGACTTCGTGAACGTCCTGCTGCCCAAGTCGTCCGGCATCACCGACTGGGCGCAGCTCAAGGGCAAGCCGGTCTGCGCCACCTCGGGGGCGTGGTACAACAAGGACGTCGCGCGGACCTACGGCGCCGAGATCGTCGCCTTCGACGGGTCCGAGAAGCCGCTCTTCGCGCTCAAGCAGGGCAACTGCATCGGCTACGTCTACGACCAGAGCATGCTGCAGGGTAAGCTGCTCGACGACGACTGGAAGGCCAATTACGCGCTGCCGCTCAAGGGCATCCTCGACGCCCCGTGGATGATGGCGGTGGCGCAGGGCAACACCACGCTCCAGGCCGCGGTCGAGGACGCCACCAAGGACTGGATGAAGACCGGCTTCATCGTCAACGAGGAGAAGAAGTGGGGCATCGAGCCGACCGCTTACTCCAAGGCGATGCACGAGAAGTACAAGAACGCGACCAACTGATGCGGTTCTGCGCGACAACACCGAGCGTTAGCCCGCGATGATCGCCACGATCCAGGCGTGGTTCCAGCAGCTCTACGAGACCACGGGCTTCAACTTCACGGTCTTCTACGACCCCTACGACTGGGACCGGTACGTGGCCGGCCTGCGGATGACGCTGCTCCTCGGGATCAGCACCATCCTGGCGAGCCTCGTCATCGGCGCGGTCGGGGCGCTCCTGCAGAGCGGGCCGTCGCGCGTCCTGCGGGGGCTGGTCAACGGGTTCGTGGTGGTGTTCCGCAACACGCCGCCGCTCGTGCAGATCTTCTTCTTCTATTTCGGCCTCGGGACGCTGCTGCCGGACATCCGCTCGGCCGACGGCCTGCGCGCCCCGATCCTCAACAACGTCCAGTGGGCGATCATCTCGCTGTCGCTGTTCGCGGGCGCGTTCAACGTCGAGATCTTCCGCTCCGGCATCGAGGCGGTGCCGCGGACCACGGTCGAGGCCGCCGAGGCCCTGGGCTACACCCGCTTCAAGGCCTACCGGTACGTCGTCCTGCCGCTGGCCCTGCGGGTCTGCCTGCCGGCCCTGAACAACAACCTGATCAACCTCCTGAAGACGACGACGCTGGCCTACGCCATCGCGGTCCCGGAGACCCTGTACGCGGTCAAGCAGATCTGGTCCGAGTCGCAGAACGTCCTGGAGATGATGCTCGTGCTGCTGGCGACCTACGCGGTCCTCGTCGGCGTGCTCGTCTGGATCATGCACCGCTGGGAGCGCGCCCTGCGGATCCCGGGATACGGCCGATGAGCGCAGCCGATCCGCGGGGCGGGCGACCGGGCGACCTGCCGGTGCTCCTGCCCTTCGCGCTCCCGAGGGACCGCGCGGCGGCGCGCCTGCGCCCGGCCCATCTCTGGCTGCTGGCCGGCCTCGCCCTCGTCGCCGTCCCGGCCTGGGCGCAGGGCGGGGCCGCCGCGCTGTCGCCGCTGGAGGTCGTGATCAAGTGGGCGCCCCTCCTGCTCACCGGCTTCGCCTTCAACGTCGCGATCTCGCTGATGGCGATGGCGATCGGGACGGTGGCGGGGATCGGGCTCGGTCTGGCCATGCTGGCCGAGGGGCGGGTGCTGCCCCGCCTCGCGTGGTGCGCCACGCAGGTCTTCCGCAACGTGCCCTGGCTGGTGCTGCTGTTCTTCGTGATGTTCCTCGTGCCGTTCCAGGTCACGGTGTTCGGCGTCCGCGTGCCGCTGCCTGACTGGGTGAAGGCGACCTTCGGCTTCAGCCTGCCGGTCATGGCCAACGTCGCCGAGATCGTCCGCGGCGCGGTGCGCTCGGTGCCCAACACCCAGTGGGAGGCCGCCGAATCCCTGGCCTTCACCCGGCGGCAGACGATGTGGCGCATCATCCTGCCCCAGTGCGCGAAGCGCATGCTGCCGCCCTGGATGAACGTCTACTCGCTCATCGCGATGGCGACCGTGCAGGCCTCCATCGTCGGCGTCACCGAGATGCTGACGCTGACCGCGCAGGTGCACGCCGCCGAGGGCGGCCGCCCCGAGCTGTTCGCGCCGCTCTACGGCTTCGCGCTGCTCTGCTTCTTCCTCTACTGCTACCCGATCGACCGGTTCACCGCCGCCCTGGAACGCCGCTTCGAGACCCGCTGAGACCATGACGCGCGCGACCCTGGCCGCCACCCCGGCCCCGAGCTGGACCCCCGATCAGCCGATCGTCCGCGTCGTCGACGTGCACAAATCCTTCGGGACGTTCGAGGTGCTGAAGGGGATCAGCTTCGACGTCCGCAAGGGCGAGGTCGTCTGCATTATCGGCCCCTCGGGCTCGGGCAAGTCGACGCTGATCCGCTGCGTCAACGCCCTGGTGCCGGTGAGCGCGGGCTCGATCGAGGTCGAGGGGATCGAGGTGACCGATCCGCGGCTCGACAAGCTGGCGCTGCGCCGCAAGGTCGGCATGGTGTTCCAGCAGTACAACCTGTTTCCGCATAAGACCGCGCTGCAGAACGTGATGATGGCCCCCATCCACGTCCTCGGGCAGGAGAAGCGCGAGGTCGAGGCCCGGGCGCGAGCGCTCCTCGCCAAGGTCCGGCTCGCCGGCAAGGAGAACGCCTATCCGGGCGAATTGTCGGGCGGCCAGCAGCAGCGCGTGGCCATCGCCCGCTCGCTGGCGATGCGGCCGGACGTGATGCTGTTCGACGAGGTCACCGCCGCCCTCGATCCGGAGACGGTCAAGGAGGTGCTGGTGACGATCCGGGAACTCGCCGAGGAGGGCATGACCTGCATGCTCGTCACGCACGAGATGAACTTCGCCCGCGACGTCGCCGACCACATCTACTTCACCGACCGCGGCGTGATCGTCGAGCACGGGCCGCCCGCGACCTTCTTCGCCTCCGCCCGGGACGAGCGCACGCGCCGGTTCCTGTCGCAGGTGCTCTGAGCCCGCCGGGGTCAGGGCCGCGTCAGCGCGGCCCGGCCTCCCGCGCCGCGATGTGGTCGGCGATCGCCCCGGCGGTGGTGAGCCAGATGGCGTCGCGGCGGTCTGCGATGTGCCGGAGCGCCTGCCGCAGGGGCCGCAGCCGGTGCGGGCGCCCGACGATATAGGGATGGAGCGCGATGCCCATCACCAGCGGCGTGCCCCGAGACTGCTCCAGCATTTCTTCGAAGGCGTCGACGATGGCTTCGGCGAACTGGCGGCCCGTCTCCTTGCGGGCGACGATCGCGGGGATGTCGTTGAGTTCCTGCGGGTAGGGCACCGTCAGGATCCGGCCGCCGCCGCGGGTCGCGAACCAGGTCGGCTGGTCGTCGTGGTCCCAGTCGAGCAGGTAGCGGTAGCCGGCCTCGGCGAGGAGATCGGGCGTCACCCGCGACTGTGAGATCCACGGCCCGAGCCAGCCAGCCGGCGGGCGGCCCTCCTGCGCGGCGATCACCGCGGTCGTCTCGGCGATCAGCGCCCGCTCGGCATCCTCGTCGAGGGTGCCTTGCCGCTCGGCGTTGGTGCGTCCGTGGCCGACGATCTCGTCGCCCCGCGACCGGAACGCCTCGATCAGCCCGGGGCAGTCCCGGTAGAGGTTGCTGTTGACGAGCACGCTCGCCGGCATCGCCAGAGCGTCCAGCATCTCGGCGATCCGCCACGCGCCGACCCGGTTGCCCCAGTCGCGCCACGCGTAGTTGAGCACGTCCGGCTGCGGGCCGCCGGGCGCCAGCTCGGCACCCAGGCCCTCGCCGAACGCGAAGGTCTCGAGGTTCAGCCCGACATAGACGGCCAGCCGCTTGCCCTCCGGCCAGTCGTAGACCGGGCGGTCGGGGAGGGCGCTGTAGCCGTAGCGACCGTGTCCGGCATTCGTGTCCATCAGAGCCCCCGTTACGCCGCACCGAGATAGGCCGCCTCCAGCCCCTTGTCCGCCGACAGCTCCGCGGCGGTTCCGCGCGCGACGACCCGGCCCTGCTCCAGCACGTAGCCGCGGTCGGCGACCGTGAGGGCCAGCGCCGCCATCTGGTCCACGATCAGGATGGTGACGCCCTCGTCGCGCAGCTCGGCCACGGTCGCGTAGAGGGCGTTGATCATCGCCGGGGCGAGGCCGAGCGACGGCTCGTCGAGGAGCAGGATGCGCGGGTGCGCCATCAACCCGCGGGCGATCGCCAGCATCTGCTGCTCGCCGCCGGAGAGCAGGCCCGCCCGGCTCGCCGCCCGGTCGCGCAGCCGCGGGAACCGGTCGAGCAGGCGCTCGACCTCGGCCGGGTCGATCGGCGACCCGCGCCCGAAGGCGCCGAGGCGGATGTTCTCGACGACGGTGAGCTCCGGGAAGACCTGCCGCCCTTCCGGCACCAGGACGAGGCCGCCGCGGGCGATCCGGTGGGCGGGCAGCGCGTCGACGCGCCGGTCGTCGAACACGACCGATCCCGCGACCGGGCGCAGCAGCCCCGCCAGCGCCCGCATCGCCGTGGACTTGCCGGCCCCGTTCGCGCCCAGCAGGGCGACGGTCTCGCCGGGCCGCACGTCGAGATGGACGCCGTCGAGGACGGGCGCGGCGCCGTAGCCGGCGGTCAGGTCGAGGACCGAGAGGACGGCGTCCGCCGGTCCCTGCCACGGCGCGCTCCGCGGCCGGGCCGGGGTGTCGGCGCCGCCGAGATACGCGCGCAGCACCGCCGGGTCGCGCCGGACCTCAGCGGGCGTGCCGCGCGCGATCGGGCGGCCGGCATCCATGACGAGGATGTGGTCGGAGATGCCCATCACCAGCGGCATGTCGTGCTCGACCAGCACCACCGCGACGCCGCTGTCGGCGATCCGGCGGATCAGCCGGGCCAGCCGATCGGTGTCGGCCCGCGAAAGGCCGGCGGCGGGCTCGTCGAGGAGCAGCACCGCGGGGCTGCCGGCGAGCGCNCGGCGCCACAGCCGGCCTGGCGCGAGGCCGAGGGCGACGTTGTCGGCCACCGGCAGCGAGCCGAACAGGCGCGTGGTCTGGTAGGTGCGCGCGATGCCGGCGCGGGCGACGACGTGGGCTGGCCGACCGGCGAGGTCGCGCCCGCCCAGCCGGATCGCCCCGGCGCTCGGGCGGTAGAACCCCGAGACCATGTTGAGCACGGTGGTCTTGCCGGCCCCGTTCGGGCCGATCACGCTGGTGACGGCCGCCGGCCGCGCCGTGAGGTCGACGCCGTCCGCCGCCGTGATGCCGCCGAAGCGGATGCCGACGCCGTCGAGGACGAGTGCCTCGCGCGCCGCCGTGCCGGGCAGCGGTACCTCCTCGCTCTCCGGGGCGGCCGCCTCGTCGCGGCCTCGGGGCAGCAGCCGGGCGAGGCTGCCGACCAGCCCCGAGGGTACCAGCCACAGCACCGCCAGGGTCGCGACGCCGAAGAACAGCAGGCGGTACTCGGCGAGGCCGGACAGCGCCTCCGGCAGCAGCACGGTGACGAGGGCCCCGAGGAGCGGGCCGAGCACCGTGCCGGCCCCGCCGACGATCACCGAGAGGACGAACAGGATCGACTGCGAGAACGGGAACGAGCTCGGCGCGATGAACAGCATCAGCGGCGGCAGGATTGCCCCCGCGAGGCCGGTCAGGGCGGCGGAGATCGCGAAGGCCAGGGTCTTCACCCGGACCGGGTCGAAGCCCAGAGCCGCCGCGGCGACGTCGGCGTCGCGCACGGCGCGCATCGCCCGCCCGAGGCGGCTGCGGGCGAGGAGGTCGAACCCGGCGAGGCTCGCCCCGGCCGCGAGCACCGCCAGCACCGCGAGGCCGGCCGGCGAGAGCGGTTCGCCGAAAACCGTCGGCGCGTCGGTGACGACGAGGCCGTTCTGGCCGCCGGTCAGCTCGCCGCCCTCGATCAGGCCGTGCTCGACGATGAAGCCGAAGGCGATCGTCAGCATGGCGAGGTAGGGGCCTTTCACCCGCATCGCCGGCACCGCCACGAGGCCGCCGACGAGCGCCGCGACCAGGGCCGCCGGCGGGAGCGCCAGCCAGAAGCTGACGCCGTGGAGCGTCAGGATCGCGCTCGCGTAGGCGCCGATCGCGTAGAAGCCGGCCTGGCCGAAGGAGATCAGCCCGGTCAGGCCGAGGAGCACGTTGAGGCCGACGCCCGCCACCGTGGTCAGCGCCACGAGGGCGATCACGAAGTGGCTGTAGCCGGCGGTCAGCGCGACGAGGCCGAGCGCGGCGGCGGTGAGGCCGGCGATGCCGAGCCGCATCGCCGGGCCTGAGCGCAGGTACGGCATCGCGTCAGACCTTGTTGACCGCGGCGCGGCCGAGCAGGCCGTCGGGGCGCAGGGTGAGGGCCAGGATGATCACCGAGAACACCACGAGCTGCGTGTAGGTCGAGCCGAGGGTCGCGGTGACGCCGGCCTCGACGAGGCCGTAGAGCAGCCCCGCCAGGATCACCCCGGTGGCGGAGCCGATGCCGCCGAGGATCGCCACCGCGAAGGCCTTGAGGCCGAACAGCGTGCCGAGCTCGGCCGAGACCGAGAAGAGCGGCGCGATCAGCAGGCCCGCGATGCCCGCCAGCACCGCCGAGAGCGCGAAGGCGCAGGCCACGGTGCGGCGCACGTCGATCCCCATCAGCCGGGCGGCGTCGGCGTTCTGCGCCACGGCGAGGAGGACGCGGCCGAGATCGGTCCGGCGGAACACCGTGCGGATCGCGAAGGCGAGCGCGATCCCGACCACCGGAATCACGAGCTGCAGCGGGTAGATGCCGGTCCCGAGGATCTCCACCGGCCGCGTGGCCAGCGGCGAGGGCAGGCTGCGCGGCTCCTTGCCGAAGGTGAACAGCACGGTGTTGTCGAGGACGATGCCGCCCGCCACCGTCGCGAGCAGCCACGCGTCCGAGCCGCGCGCCGCGAAGGGGCGGACCAGCGTTCGCTCGACCACGAGGCCGAACAGGGCGCAGCCGGCGAGCGCCAGGACGATCGCGGCCGGCATCGGCCAGCCGAGGGTGACGCCGAGCGCGTAGGCCAGGACCGCCCCCAGGGTGACGACGCTCCCCTGCGCGAAGTTCACGGTCCCCGACACCGCGTAGGTCACGTGGAAGCCCAGGGCCACGAGCCCGTACATGCTGCCGAGGCCGAGGCCGCTGACGAGGATGGAGGTCAGCATTGCCGGGCTCAGTTGGTCACCGCGACGATCTCACCGTCCTTGAAGCGGGTGAACACGTAATCGTTCGGGCCGAGCGCGTCGTGCTGGCCGGGGGCGAAGGGTTTCTCGTAGGTTTTGATCAGGCCCGGATAGGTGCCGATCTTGTAGAAGCCGTCGCGGACCTTCGCGCCCTCGGTCGAGCCGGCGGCCTGGATGGCAAGCGCCAGCAGGTGGGTCGCGTCGTAGGCGTTGGCGATGCCGACGGCGGGGGTGACGTCGGCCATCGACTTGATCGCCGGGTACTTGGCCTTGAGCGCGCCGAGCACGGCGCCCGCCTTCGGCGATGAATTGCCCGCGAAGGTGAAGGTCTGGATGAAGTGGACCTTGCCGGCGCTCGGGCCGGCGAGCTCGTCGAAGCGGCCGCCCGCGGGACCCCAGTGCGAGACGACCGGCACCGACCAGCCCATCCGGTCCAGCGACTTCACCACCTGGGCGGAGGGGCCGACATTGCCGACGAGGAACAGCGCGTCGGCCCCGGCCTCCTTCAGCCGAGACAGCTGGGGCACCATGTCGACGTCGTTGGCCTCGTACTTCTCGATGCCCGCCGCCGGGAGGTTGGCCGCCTGCAGGGCGTCCTTGAGGCCCTTCTGGTTCGACTCGCCCCAGGCGTTGTTGACGAGGATCATCCCGGGCCTCTTCGCCCCGTAGGTCTTCACCGCGTAGGCGACCAGCGCCTCGTCGACGAGGGCGTCGACCGCCGAGACGCGGAAGGCGTAGTTGTCGGCGGCGCCGTTGCGGGTGATGCCGGTGCCGGCCGCCCAGGGGCCGATGAACGGCACCTTCATCTGGTTGGCGATCGGCACGATCGCCATCGAGACCGGCGTGTCGAGGCCGCCGACCACCGCGACGACGCCGACCCGCTGGATCAGCTCGCGGGTCGCCAGCACGCCCTTGGACGGGTTGGCCTCGTCGTCGCGGGCCACCAGTTCGAGCGGGCGCCCGAGGACGCCGCCCTTGGCGTTGATCTCGTCGATGGCGAGACTCATCCCGCGGGAGATCGCCTCGCCGGATTTCGCGGACTGGCCGCTCAGGGCGGTCACGAGGCCGATCTTGAGGGTGTCGGCACCTTGCGCGGTCGTGACCGCGAGGCCGAGCAGGGCGCTCGTCGTCACCGCGAAGCGGCGCAGGGTCGGGGGCAGGAGGGAGGCCATGGCGTGTCTCCGAGGGCGGGGCGCCCCAGCGGACCGCAACCTCCATGCCACCGCGATCCGGATGCCCTGCCACCTTCCGGTGCCGCGTGCGTGCACCTTCCGAGGCATCCTGTGCTCAATCGCGTGTCAAAGTGCATACACTTCCTGCATGCACGGATCGGGCTTTTGCGGCACGTTAGGCCCGACAGGAGGCCTGCCATGACCGATGTGACCCCCAGCGCGGCGACCGCGCGCGACGCCGCCAACGTCACCGCCTATCTCGAGGCCTCGATGGTCCCGGATCCCGAGACGGCCGCCCGCTACATGGCCCCGGGCACCCGGATCGTGTTCACCGGCGCGCGGGTCTTCAACCATCCGTCCGAGGTCACGGCCTTCAATGCCGGCCGCTACGCCTGGGTGAAGAAGCGGATGGAGCGGCTGGACGTGGTCCCGGGCGACGGCGTCACCACGGTCTACAGCCTCGGCACCCTGTACGGCGCGTGGCCGGACGGCACGCCCTTCGAGGGCAACCGCTACGTCGACCGCTTCACCGTGCGCGACGGGCTGATCGTCGGCATGGAGGTCTGGAACGACAGCGCCGAGCGCCTGCTGACCCGGCACGGCCTCACGGCCTGACGCCGCGCGGTCAGGCCCCGCCGCCCGCGACGTAGGGCGCCAGCAGGCGTCCGAGATCGCGCTCGCGCGGGGCCGGCGGGACGATGCGCGCCCGGTCCGCCACGGCGTCGAGGTGGTGGTCCATGAGCGCGGCGGCGCGCTCGGCATCGCCCGCCACCAGGGCGGCGACGATGTCGCGGTGCTCGCTCACGGCGCAGTCCGAGGAGTGCGGCCGGCTGTAGAGGGACAGGATCAGGGCGCAGCGATAGCCGAGTTCGGCGACGTAGCGGGTCAGCACGGCGCTGCCGGTCATCTCGGCGAGCATCAGGTGGAATTCAGTCGCGAGCCGGATCGACAGCGCCTCCGGCCCGCCGCGGGCGGCCTCCTCGCGGGCGATCTGGTCCAGCAGAACCTGGCGCTGCTCCGGGCTGAGCTGCCCGGCGAGGCGGCGCACCACCAGCCGCTCCAGGCCGAGGCGCACGTCGAAGGTGTCGCGCGCCTCCTCCCAGCTCGGCGTCGCCACGACGGCGATGCGGTTGCGGCGCAAGTCGACCAGGCCTTCCCCGGCCAGCCGCAGCAGGGCCTGCCGGGCGATGGTGCGGCTCACCCCGAACCGCTCGCCCAGCGCGTCCTCCGGCAGGCGGTCGCCGGGGGCGAGCGCCCGTTCGACGATGGCGTGCCGCAGGGCCTGGCAGATCGCGCCCACGCGATCGCCTTCCTCCGCCACCTTCATGGACGGCGCCCGGGCTCTGTTGCCCGCGTCCGTGCGGATTGATCCGTCATGATCCTCTCTCGGCCACGATCCACGGCGACGCATCCGGGGCGGCGCCGGGTGGGCTCTTCGCAGACCTGAAGCCGACGGTGCAACGGTCGCGCCAGACCTGTCGGCGGCCCCCGCACCTCTGGACTCGCGTCGACCGGGACGAGGGCGCACCGCCGTCCGCGGGCATAGCGCGGCGCGGCCGCGAACCACCCGTGCGGTGCCTGCCCGACCGCTTCCGATCAGGTCGCCGCGGCGTGCAGAGGTTCGTGACAGGAACGCGGCATCTGTCCCGCCCGCGCCCGCCGGATGGGCGGATTCCGCGCTCCTGCCGCGGACGCGCCGGGACGGCAGATTGGCCCAGTCCCGGCCGGTGCAGGGGCTGTCCCCGATCGTTCAGGCGGTACGGTCACGTCCCGTTTCCGCCGCGGCACGGCCGGCTATCGACCCGACCGCGTGCCGGGCGGCCGCCGATCCGCACCGATATCCCGCATCACCGCTTGCGGAAGCAATCCTGCCATGCGCGGGCAGGATCTGCGGCAACCTCACGGTCCTCCCACCGCCGCCTCGGCGATCAAAGCGCGATGATCTGCAAGGACATACGCCGCGCCAGCGGGTCGCGGCGCAGCCTGACTTTCGCACGATGGTAGTAGCATCGAGCCAGGTTTCTACCTGGAAGGTATATCTCCTGGGATTATTTGATAAAATCTTACACGTTCATGATAATATGACGGTTGAATTCCGTAATGTAATGCATTTTAGTAGCGGTCCATTCGATGGTGGCCTCTAATTTCTGCGTTCGACATGCTTCTTTCGGCCGATTGTAAACTGGGATCGCGCGCGTGACGGACATCTCCCGACTCGGCCGTGCCAATCGAACCGTGGGGGCCGCGCGCGCGCGGGCGGCCACGCGGCAGGTCCGGGCGGAAGCCTGCGGGGTGGCGGCCTAGCGCGCCGCCGGGCACCCGGCGGCGGACCCGTCATCCCGAACCGAGCATCCCGGATCGGCCCGCTCTCCGAGCCGGTGTCCGGACCGGATCGTCGCCGCTTCAGGCCGCGGCATACGCGGCGACGCTCCGCATCGTACGGCAACCCAATCCGATTTCGAGGACATCATCGTGCCGCATACCAGTCTCCGGCGCAGCGAGATCCCGGGCGGTCCGGAGCACGGCCTCGTCCTGCGGCCGCGGCTCGAGGGGCTCGACCGGCTCTCGGCGCTGAACGCGGCGCTCACGGAGCAGATCCGCCTGTTCGAGGGCGCGTTGCGGAACATGAACCAGGGCCTGTGCATGTTCGACGCGCAGTCCCGCCTCGTCGTGTCGAACCAGCGCTACCGCGACATCTTCAACTTCCCGCACGACATGGTCCTCACGGGCATGGCCCAGCACGAGATCTGCTCCGCCCTGGTTGCGCGCGGCCTCTACTCGCCCGAAGTCACCCTCGAGGAGATCGAGCGCAGCACCCGGGCCGCGCTGCAGGCCGCCGAACCCGCGCCGATCACGCGCGAACTCTGCGACGGACGCACGCTGGCGATCAATCACCGCATCATGGACGGCGGCGGCTGGGTCTCGACGTTCGAGGACATCACTGAGCAGCGGCGGAGCGCGGAGCGCATCGCCCATCTGGCCCATCACGATGCGCTGACCGACCTCGCCAACACCCGGGCGATGCGGCAGGGCTACCGCGATCTCATCGTCGCGCGCGACGACGAGCGGCCGTTGCTCGCGATGTACTACATCGACCTCGACCGCTTCAAATTCGTCAACGACACTTACGGCCATGCCGCCGGCGACGAACTCCTGCAGGAGGTGGCCGCGCGGCTGCGGAAGAACACGCGACGGGGCGATGTCGTGGCCCGCCTCGGCGGCGACGAGTTCGCGCTCGTCCACCGCGTCAGCGACGAGGCCGCCGCGACGTCGACCGCCCAGCGCCTCCTCAACGTCCTGTCGGAGCCGTTCGATCTCGCGAGCGGCCGCGTCCATACCGGGGCCAGCATCGGCCTCGCGATCCGCGCGGTGCAGGACCTCGACATGGACCCGCTGCTGCACGACGCCGATCTCGCCCTGCGCCACTCGAAGACCGGGGGACGCGGCGTCTACAGCGTCTTCGAGCCCAGCATGTCGGACGCCTTCGAGGCGCGCCGCCGGACCGAGGCCGACCTCCGGGCCGCCCTGGAAGAGGAGCAGTTCGAACTGCACTATCAGAGCCTCGTCGATGCCCGCGAAGGGCACGTCGTCTGCGTCGAGGCGCTGGTCCGCTGGCGCCACCCGACGCGCGGCCTGATCCCGCCGCTGTCGTTCATCCCCCTCGCGGAAGATACCGGCCTCATCCTGCCGCTCGGCCGCTGGATCCTCGAGCGCGCCTGCCGGGACGCCCAGGCATGGCCCGAGACGGTCGATGTCGCCGTCAACGTCTCCAGTGTCCAGATGCGTCAGAAGGGGTTCGGCGCGGAGGTGCTCGCGGTGCTGGCGGAGACCGGCCTGGCCGCCGCGCGGCTGGAGATCGAGATCACCGAGAGTTCGCTGCTGGAGGGGAGCGAGGCGACACAGGAGAATCTCGCCGCGCTCCACGATGCCGGCATCCGGATCGCCATGGACGATTTCGGCACCGGATACTCGTCGCTGAGCTATCTGCGCCGGTTCCCCATCGACAAGATCAAGATCGATCGCTCGTTCATGAGCGAGGCCGCGACGAGCGCCGACGCGCGCGCCATCATCCGGGCCGTGGCGGGACTGGGGATCAGCCTCGGCATCACCACGGTGGTCGAGGGCGTCGAGACGGCGCAGCAGCTCGAACTCGCCCGCTCCGAGGGGGTCGGGCAGGTCCAGGGCTACCTCCTGAGCCGGCCGCAGCCGCAGGCGATGCTGTCGAGGACGGGCCTGCCGCAGCATCGATGGTGAGCGGACCGATGAGCCCTGAGGCCGGCGTCGCCACGGGCCGATGCACGCCGCACCGGGGCCGAAGCTCCCGGGCCGGATCGAGGTCGCGGGCGCGACGCGAGATCCGGAACGGGTCGTCGCAGATGAGCGACAGCCCGCCCGGGCCGGCCATCCCGAGACGTGACAGCCCACCCCCACCGGTGTGGCGCACACTCTCGCGGTCCGGCGCCGAGCGGGAGGTGCTGCGGCCTGTCGGGGAGCCCGCGGGGGAAGCCGGGCAGGTGCCGGAGGGTGTCGCCCGTTCCCCGATCCTCCGGGCCGGGTTCGCCCAGCGACCGGTCCGGCCTGTCGACGGCAGCCTCGGACGCGCGGCTCAGCGCGCGGAGCCGCTCGCCACAGTCCTGGACTTGGGGCACCCCCGGACCGGGAAGTCCAGCACGTGCGCGGCAGCGAGATCCGCGCGCGGCCGGCCCGTTCGGCCCGTGCCGCGCAGCCGGAGCTGGAGCGGGAGGATCTCGGCCAGGGCCCTGTCGGGCTGAGCGGACGGCGGCGAGGAAGCGGGCGACCTCGGCGCCGAGATGCTCGGATTGCCGCGACAGCTCGGCGGCCGTCGACAGAACTTGGCTGGCCGCCGCCCCCGTCTCCTCCGAGGCCTGCGCTGCGCCGGCTATGTTGCCCGTCACCGCGTCGGATACGGGACCGGAAGAATCGGCCGCCGCCGGGATGGAAGCGTGTTTGCGGTTCGGGACCGTCATCATCGAGCCTTCGCGCGGCCGTCGCGGCGCGCAGGGACCGGCTTCAAGGGGGTGCTCCTGTCGATGCGCCGAGAGGCCGGCCTCCTTCGGGGCCGCTCGCGAGGCTCGAACTTCGCGTCCGAGCGGTCGATCGACGGACCGGACTGGTGTGCAGAGCTGCCCCTTTCTGGTTGAAATATCCTTCAATCCACTTTTCTAAAAGTAGAATATCCGACGCGCGGGTCTTTTTTCAAGTTCAGTCAAGACAAAGGATTGACATGCTAAAATTGATATACAACTCTTATCAGGCGTGTTCAGAGGGGGAATGGCAGGCATGCTACCTGAGGTTGGTGTTGGCGGGAGAAAAGTTTTTGACGCGGCCTTGAGAAACTCTATAAAGATTGTTTGCGCCTACGTGTCCCGCAATCCGGTCTCGCCTGTCCAGCTCCGCGAGGTTCTAGCCAGTACGTACGAAATGCTTTGCCAGATCAGCGTGGGGTCGGCGCGAGCGGTGGAGGCACCCGAAGCCGCGACCCCGCGGGAGATCCGCACGTCCATCCAGGCCGAGGGCCTGATCAGTTTCATCGACGGCAGGTCCTACAAGACGCTCAAGCGTCATCTCACGGCCCACGGCCTCACGCCGCAGGATTACCGGGCCAAGTACGGGTTGCCCCGCGACTACCCGATGGTCGCTCCGGGCTACGCCGCCAAGCGTTCCGAGATCGCCCGGTCGCTGCAGCTCCGTCACAGGACGGGGTAGGCGGTCTCGACCCTGCGGGAGCCGGTCCGGCCGAATTCATCCGCCGCCGCGACTTGCTCCTTCTGACGACCCGGATGCGGGCTCCTGCCGGTGCCGTGTCCGGGCGCGCGGTGGCCGGACCCCGATCGGGTCAGCCGGCGCGGACGGGGCCGCGCGACGAACCGCCGTCGCGCCGTTGCCCGGGTGACGCCCCCGGAGGCTTTCCTCGACGCCGGTCAGGCGCGGCCCGCTCGCCCCGGATCGATCGCGGCCTCCGGCCAGGGGTTCTCCCCGTCGCCCAGCCAACGCAGCGTGTCGGTCCAGAACGTGCCGCTCTTGCCCGCGTGGAACAGGCCGAAATGGCCGAGTTCCGCCGCGCCGATCGCGGACGGCATCAGCTGGACCTGGATGCGCGGGCTCGCCACGTAGTAGCCGAGGCCCCGGTGGATCGCGGACGGCGTGCCGAACGGGTCGTCCGGGGTTCCGACCGCCAGGATCGGGGCGCGCACGGCGGCGAAGCGGGCGAGGAGCGCCGGGCGGTCCGCGGCCGGATAACTCGCCTCCATGCGCTCGCCGCGGAACGCCCACTCGTAGGCCACCCCGGCCGGGAGATCCTCGAGCCATCCGAGCCGGCGCCCGGGAAAGTAGCCGACGAGGGCGGTCACGAGCGGCATCAGAAGATGCCATCGCGCGGTCATGCGCAGCCTGTCGCGGGCACGATAATCCTGGCGGTAGGCGAACTGCGCGCCGACGGTGAGGATGCGGTCCACCGCGCCGGCCGCCTCGGCGAAGCCCGGGAGAAAGCCTCCGATGCTGTGGCCCACGACCATCAGGGGCCCCGCCCGGCATTCCCGGATCCACCTGACGGCGGCGTCGAAGTCGAGCTCGCCCCAGTCCCGCCACCGGATGCCGGATCCCCTCAGGCTCGCGGGCCGCGAGCCGCCGATCCCGCGGTAATCGTAGGTGAGCACCGCGAAGCCCCGGCCGGCCAGGAACCGCGCGTAGGGGTGGTAGTAGCGCGCCAGAACGCCGGTCGCCGGGTTGACGATGATTGCGCCCCGGTTCGGCGACCGGCTCCCGTCCGGCCGCCAGAGATGGCCCTGGAGCCGGGTGCCGTCGCGGCAGGTGATCGCCACGGCCAGGGAGCCGACACCCTCGGTCCCGCACGGCCCGTCGATGGCGGTCGTCATCGGGCCCGCTCCGGGGCAGGCGGCGCGACGGCGACGGGACGATCGTCGATCGGGACGTGGAGGAGGGCGGCGACCAGGCCCGCCAGGGCCGTGGCGAGCCAGACCGGACGGTAGGACCCGGTGGCCTCCAGCACCGCGCCGCCCAGCCACGCCCCGAGGAACGACCCGATCTGGTGGCTCAGGAAGACGATCCCGAACAAGGTCCCGAGGTGGCGGACCCCGAAGACCCGCGCGACGAGGCCGCTCGTCAGCGGAACCGTTCCGAGCCAAGTCAGGCCCATGACCGCCCCGAAGGCCGCGACCGCCGCCTCGGATTTCGGCGCGAGGACGAAGGTGCCGATCGCGACGGCGCGGATCAGGTAGAGCCAGGCGAGGACGTGCTGGGGGCGGTACCGGCCGCCGAGCCAGCCGCACCCCCAGCTTCCGGCCATGTTGAACAGGCCGATCAGCGCCAGCGCCGTCGCGCCCAGGCCCACCGGCATGTGGCAGAGGGCGAGGTATCCCGGAAGGTGCGTCGCGATGAAGGCGAGCTGGAAGCCGCAGGTGAAGAAGCCGAGGGTCAGCAGGCGGTAGCCAGGGTTCCGCCAGGCCAGCAGGATCGCCTCCGGCAGGTTGCCGGATGCCGACTCGCCGCCGGGCGGGGTGCCTCGGGGCATTCGCTCGAGCGCGATGCCGAACGGCGCGAGCGCCACGATGATGGCCGCGAGCGCGAGGAGCGCGGCGCTCAGGCCCGCGACCGCGGTGATCGTCTGCGCGAACGGGACGAGCAGCACTTGGCCGAGCGAGCCGCCGGCGCTCGCGAGACCGAGCGCCGCGCTGCGGCGCTCCGGGGTGGCGGCGCGGCCGACCGCGGTCAGGACGACCCCGAAGCTGGTGCCGCTGATCCCGATCCCGACCATCAGCCCCAGGCCGAGCAGCAGCGTCGGCGCCGACGGAGCGAGCGCCGTCAGGACGAGCCCGCCCGCGTAGATCAGCGCGCCGAGGGCGATGACCGGCGCGCTCCCGTAGCGATCCGCCGCCGCGCCCGCGAAGGGCTGCGCGAAGCCCCAGACGAGGTTGTGCAAGGCGATGGCGAGGGCGGTCGTCGCCACCGGGATGCCGGTCTCGAGGGAGAAGGGCCCGAGGAACAGGCCGAAGGTCTGCCGGATCCCCATCGCGCCGCTCAGCACCAGCCCGGCGGCGACCGCCACCGCCGGCGCTCCGCCCCACAGCGCTGCGCGCCCATGCCCGATCGTTGCCATCGCGGTCTCCTTCGCGGAGACGCTCGCAGCCGGCGGTCGGGGCGACAAACGAGAAGATTTCCTCGGGCGGTGAGCGGCGCTCACGGTCGAGCGGACTCGTCCCGGCCCTTTCGGGCGGTCAGGCCGATCCCGGCGGGAAGCGCTCCCTCTGCTCGGCCGCGAACCGGCTCGCTTCCGCCAGCAGCCAGACCCGGAACTGTTCGGGTTCCTGCCGATCGTCGTCGCCTGCGGCGCTCACGAGCCAGTGGGATGTCGCCGCCGGGACGGCGTGACCGACCCCGACAAGCGTGCCGTCGCGGAGTTCGCGGTCCATGAGCGCGCCCCGGCCCAGCGCGATGCCCAGGCCCGCGCCCGCTGCCCGGAGCGACAGCGCGAACGTGTCGACGTGGAGGGTATCGGCCGAGGACCGCTCGTCCGTCCCTGTCGCGTCGCCCCAGGCCTGCCAATCCTCGGTCGCGGATGTGACGTGGATCGTCGTCGCGCGCCGGACATCGACGGTGCCGTCCGGGCCGGTGACGGCCTCGCGGTAGGCGGGGCTGCAGACGGGAAGCAGCCAATCCTCGAAGAGGCGGATGCTGTGCTGCCGCGGGGGCGGGAGCCGACCGAGACGAAGGGCGACATCGAAGCCGTCGATCGGAAAGCCGACCTGTCGATGCGAGGTGTCGATCCGGATCGCGATCTGCGGATGGCGGCTGCGGAAGGCCGGGAGCCGGGGCAGCAGCCACTGCGTCGCCAGGGTGGGTGCACAGCTGATGGCCAGGGTTTTGCCGGACCGGGGCGTGGGCAGGCGCCGCGTTCCGATCAGGATGAGCGACAACGCCTCGGACACGTAGGTCAGATACTCGGCACCCTCGCGTGTCAGCACCAGCCTGCCCGGCTCCCGGACGAACAGCCTCACCCCCAGCGCCTTCTCCAGGCCGACGATCCCGTGGCTCACGGCGCTCGGTGTCAGGTTCAGTTCGGTTGCCGCGCGGGCGAAGCTGAGATGGCGGCCGGCCGCTTCGAACAGCCTGAGCGTGGCGAGGGGAGGCGTGCGGGGCCGCATGGATCGTCAGGTTGAGGCAACCGGTCGCCGGGCGGCGGCGACATCATCGGGCGGGCAAGCTAGCCTGGATGAGATCGCGTGCCCATCGCGTGCCCAAGGCCGGCGGCCCGCATGTCCGGCGGATTGAACGGTTCGACCGCTTACACGGAAGCGTTGAGCAGGTCTTCGAAGCCGCGCACCCGGTTCCGGAGCGCCCATCGCGGCCGACTTGCCTGTGTCGGGCGGTCCGATCGGCGGGAGAAGCGGTCAGTCCCGCTTTGCTGAACCGGACACGGGTGCGCTCGGGATCGCGAGGCGTCCCTCCTCGGCCTTGTTGATGTACTGGCTGGCGATGAAGAGCCCCTTCAGCGGCCGGATGATCGGCACGCAGGCCAGCAGGAGGAGCGGCAGGGTCACCACAGCGTGGACCCAGAGCGGCGGATCGTAGGCAAGTTCCAGCCAGATCCCGAAGGCCGTGACGGGGAAAGCCATCGTCATCATGATGAAGAAGGCAGGCCCGTCTGCCGGATCGGCGAAGCTGTAGTCGAGGCCGCACGCCTCGCAGCGCGGCTTCAGGGTGATGAAGCCGTCGAAGAGGTGTCCGGTCCCGCAGCGTGGGCAGCGGCAGCGCAGGCCGACTGACATGAGCGATTGATCGGTGGTCCTCTGCATTATCCGCGTTCCTGAACTACCCGCCCGCTCGGTCGGGCCGTGAGGCCCGGGTTGTGCACCTCGAATGTATGGCATAGCGTCCATACAATGGTGGCGCAGAGAGCCCCGGCCGAGAGATCGGGCAGCGCGGCGGGGGCGCTCGCCTTGTCTGCATATCGAATGTATGCATACAACGGCGTGAAGCGGGTGGTCAATGATGGGAATTTGGAACCCGACAATCACTGGCGATGCCGGGCCCAAATACCTCGCCATCGTCAAGGCGTTGGCCGAGGATATTCGCGCCGGCCGGCTCTTGCCCGGGGCGCGCCTGCCGCCGCAGCGCACCCTGGCCAAGCACCTCAACGTCGACCTGACGACGGTCACGCGCGCCTTCAACGAGGCGCGCAGATCGGGGCTGATCGATGCGGCGGCCGGCCGGGGCAGCTTCGTTCGGATCCCCGGATCGCCAGCCGCCGAGATGCGCCGGCCGGATCCAACCGGCAGCGTCGATTTCAGCATGAACATGCCGCCCCAGCCGGCGGCAGCGCGTCTGACCGAGCGTATGGAGGCGGGCCTTTCACGGCTCGCCGGCTCGTCCGGCTTCCTCGCCCGAATGCAGTATCAGGACAGTGCCGGGAATCTGGCCGACCGGGCCGCGGCAGCCCATTGGCTCGGTCAGCGGCTCGGGACACTTCCGGTGCAGCGCGTCCTCGTGGCGGGTGGTGCCCAGGTCGTGCTCGCCGCCGTGCTCGCCGCCATCCTGAAACCGGGCGATGCCCTCTGCGTTCCGGCGCTCACCTATCCCGGGCTGCGCATGGCCGCGGAGCGCCGCGGCGTCCGCCTCGTCCCGGTGGCCGGCGATGCGGAGGGGCTCGATGCGGACGCCTTCCTCGAACGCTGCCGATCCGATCGGCCGCGGGCCCTCTACCTCGTTCCGACGCTCGACAATCCGACGACGGCAACGCTGCCCGCGATCCGGCGCCTGCGGATCGCCGAGATCGCCCGCACGCACGGCGTCGCCATCATTGAGGACGACGCGTACGGCGCATTGCCCGTTGACGCGCCGGCTCCCATCGCGTCGCAGGCGAGCGACATCACTTGGCACATCGCGACGCTGTCCAAATGCGCCAGCCCCGGCCTGCGCATCGCCTACGTGGCGGTACCCGGGACCAACGAGGCGGTGCGGCTGGCGGCCGAACTGCGCGCCATCAACATGATGGCCTCGCCCCTGACGGCCGCGCTCGCCTCGAACTGGATCGCCGAGGGTGACCTCGACGGGATCGTCGCGGCGATCCGGCAGGAGAACACCCTCAGGCAGGCGGTCGCGCGCGAGACGCTCCGGGATCTCGATGTCCGGGCGCATCCGTGCGGGCACCATCTGTGGCTCAAGCTTCCCGATCCCTGGCGGCGCGGCGAGTTCGGCGCACACGCGCGGCAACTCGGCGTCTCGGTCATCCTGAGCGACGCCTTCGCGGTCGGGGCCGCCCCGGAAGCCATCCGCGTCTCCCTCGGGGCCGCGCCCGATGCCGAGACGCTCCGGTATGGGCTCAGCCTGCTCGCGACGTTGCTGGCGCATCCACCCGGCGCGATCTCCACCATTGTGTGACTGGGCTGCTCCTGTGCGCGCATCTCGCGATCCGCCAGTCTCCGCCGATCCGGCCGCGTTGGGTCGCGCGGAACGGGACCTGAACCGGGCGGCCGCGCTTGTCGCAGTCCGGCGATGCGCCGCCAGGCTCCGCGACGGCTGGATCGGGGTTGAGCGTCGGGCTCGCCGTCGGGCGGCAGGGTCGTTGCCGTGCACCCTCTCCGATCTTCGAGGGAGTGCGATGCTGTGGTGTCTCACGCGGACGCGGATCCCGCGTCGTCGTGGGCTCGGCGCGCGAATCGCGCCGCTCGCGCTGGCACTGCTCGCGACAGCCTGCTCGGATGATGGACGGGACCGCCGCCGTTCCCTGGGCGAGTCTCCGAAGTTCGACGACGTCATGCGGGTGGCCGACGCGGCGCGCGGCGGTCGGCTGTTCGGTCAGTGCGCCGCCTGTCACACGACCAGCATGGGGGCCGGCGACCGGAACGGCCCCGGTCTGTACGACGTGCTCGGCAAGCCCGTCGCCAGCAACAGCAGGCGCTACGGCTATACCGGGGCGCTCCGGTCTCTGGGAGGCGTCTGGACCCCGGAGCGCATGGATCTCTGGCTGTCTGCTCCTGCGAAGCTGGCGCCCGGTACGAGCATGAGCTTCCCCGGACTTCCCGATCCCCTCGATCGGGCGGATATCATCGCGTACCTTCGGACGCGTTCGCCCGAGGGAGGCGGCGCCGCGGCGCGCCCGTCGGCGCCGTGAGCGGGTCCTCCGAGTTCGCGCGCATCGGCTTGCCTGCCTCGCGGCAACTGGACCGGCGGGCACTTGGTGAACCGATGAGCTCGTCGTTTTCGGAGGAGATCGACTCCGGAGGAGCCGGTCCGATCAGACGAAGTGTGTCGGCAGAGCGGCTGCCTGCGCGTATTGGATCAAGGCCAGCGCGAGCCCCGCGATCATCGACCAGACGACGATACGGTCGGATCCGGATGCGCTGTTCGTCATCATTCGCGTGACCATCTGCCGTCTCCAGGCCGTCGCAGCCAAGGATTGGCCGCTCTGGGACGACGTTATGGTCAAGCTCCTTTGCGTCATCATTGCGCGAACTATTGCGTCGCCCACGACGCGATAGACCGCCCCGGCGAGTCTTCGGTCCGCGCGAGGGGTCGCCGACACTTTCACGCTGCATCACCCGCTCCGACCGTTCCTCTCGACGGAGGTGCGCTGTGCGCGCGGTCGAGGAGAGCTCCGGACGCCTGCCTTCAGATCAGCCCGACGGAGTCTTCCGGGAAGCGGATCGCGAAGACAGCCCCCAGGCCCGGGCCGGCGCTCTCGGCCGTGGCGCGGCCGCCGTGAAGCTCGGCGATCCGACGGACGATCGACAGCCCGAGACCCGTCGAGTTCTCGCCCCCGGTGGGTTTCGCCGACAGGCGCTGGAACCGCCCGAACACGCGGGTCGAATCCTCCGGTGACAGGCCGGGCCCGTGATCGGCGACGGCGCAGACCAGTTCCGCGCCGCGAGGACCCGGCTCGCGGCTGACCCGCACGGTGATCGCCCCGCCCGCCGGGCTGTACTTGATGGCGTTGGAGACGAGGTTGTCGAGCGCCTCGCGCAGGCGCTCGGCGTCGCCGCAGAGGAACAGCTCGTCCGGGCCTTCGCAGACCAGGCTCTGGCCCTTGGCGTCGGCGAGCGGCCGGTCGGCCTCGCACACCTCCCGGGCGAGGCTCGCGAGATCCACCGGTTCCCGGCGCAGGGTGATGTCGAGCGCGTCGTTCATCGCATCCGCCATGAGGCTGTCGATCATGGTCGTCAGCCCCTTGGCGCTGGCTCGGACGTGCTGCACCTGCGCCCGCATCTGCTCCCGGTCTCCCTGCATGTCGATCAGGTCCGACAGCATCTCGGCGCGGCCGAGGATGACCGCCAGCGGGTTCTTCAGATCATGCGCGATGGTGCCGAGAATCTCGGTCTTGAGGCTGTTGGCGCGCCGAAGGTCCGAGCGCTGCAGGTCCAGCCGGCGGTTCGCCCGGATCAGCTCGGCGGTGCGCTCGACGACCCGCCGCTCCAGATCGGCGTTGCTCTGCTGCAGTCGCTCGTAGAGGATGACGTTGTCGAAGGCGATCGACAGCCGGCTCGTGAACAGCGCGATGAGCGAGCGGTCGGTCTCGGAGAGCTGCCGGTCGGCCTCGATCAGCGCGACGATCTCGCTGCCGCTCGCGGTGTGCAGGTACAGCGTCGACCAGTGCTCGCCGAAGCTGTGGCGGCGCTCGGCGAAGGCCCGCTCGACGAGGGGTTGCACCCGCTCCTCCAGCGGCCAGGCCGGCTCGCGGCCCGCGTAGTGTCCGTAGCAGCCGGACCCGGCCAGCACGCAGAAGCGCTCCTGCGGGGCCGCGGTCTCGCGCAGGACCAGGATGCCCGCGCAGGCGACGTTCAGGAGCGAGGCGACCTGGGTGAGGACCCCCTCCGCCAGTCGCTGCATCGACTTGTGATCGAGGAGCATCGGCGCGGCGTCGATGATGATCTCGAGTCCCCGCCGGGTCTCGTCGAGGCGCTTGAGCTGCTGATGGGCGCGCAGCGCCGCGGTGAGGCTGGTGAACAGCTTGTCGGCGGTCAGCTCGGTCTTCGCCTTGTAGTCGTTGATGTCGTAATCGACGATGATCCGCCGCTCCGGTGCCTGCCCGGGCTGGCCGGTCCGCAGGATGATGCGCACGGTCTCCTGCCGGAGGTCCCGCCGGATGTAGTCCACCAGCTCAAGCCCGGCATTGTCGGTCTCCATCACGACGTCGAGCAGCACCACCGCCACGTCGCGGCGTTCGGCGAGCAGCACCCGCGCCTCCGCGGCCGAGCGGGCGGTGAGGATCTCCAGGCCGCGCCCGTCGAGCGTGTAGCTCGCCAGCGCGTAGCGCGTGCCGTCATGGACCGCCGGATCGTCGTCGATCACGGCAATCACCCAGGCCCCCGCATTCGGCTGCGCCTCATCGAGATCGTCGGGGATCAGCGTAAGGGTATCATCGTCCATGGCTGCGACCTGAAATGCTGCTCGCAACCGGACGAGTACGCTAGAAATCGTGTTGAAAACTTGTCACGGTACCGTGAGTCGATACGATTCCTGCATTCGTTCCAGAGCGAACCCGGAAAGTGCGCATAGCTGCGATGACAATTCCAGACAGGCCCGCGCCCGGCGCTTCCCGCGGCGGCGCGGCGATCCCATCGATCGCCGTGGTCGACGACGAGGCGGCGACCCGCGAGATGGTCGGGGATTACCTGAAGCTCCACGGGTTCGCGGTGGTCGAGTGCGACGGCGGGCGCGCCCTGCGGGAGCACCTCGACCGCCACTGCCCGGACCTGATCGTGCTCGACCTGAACATGCCCGAGGAGGACGGGCTCTCCATCGTGCGCGATCTCAAGGCACGGACGGCGATCCCGGTCATCATGCTCACCGCCACGGCGAGCGCCATCGACCGCGTGGTCGGGCTGGAGCTCGGGGCCGACGATTACTTGCCGAAACCCTGCGAGTTGCGGGAACTGGTTGCCCGCGTGCGGTCGGTCCTGCGCCGCGTGCAGATGCCGATCGCCGCGCCGGCCCCCGTGGGTGGGCGCAGAATCCGGTTCGGCACCAAGTGGCTGGAACTCGACGCCCTGCGCCTGAGCGACGATGCCGGTTTGGAGCAGGCGCTCACCCGATCGGAATTCGACCTGCTGAAGGCGTTCGCCGACAACCCGCGGCGGGCTCTCTCGCGCGAGCGCCTGCTCGACCTCGCCGATGCCCGCGACCCGGACGCGTTCGACCGCGCCATCGACGTGCGGATCAACCGCATCCGCAAGAAGGTCGAGCCGGATCCCGGAAACCCCCGCTACATCCGCACGGTGCGGGGTCTTGGATACATCTTCCGGCCTGAAGGGGACTGATGTTCCGCGAATGTATGTTGCGTCCGGTCGTGGCAACGCAACAATCTGGGTCGCTGTTCGACGTGGAAGCAATATTGGCGGTACGGAGCGTCCCTATCAGCGTGGCAGGACCGGGGGCCGGGAGGGCCCGGAGGACAGGCCATGCGACACGTGATCGAAACCTCGTCGGCCGCGGCGGCCGGCGCGCTCTGCGTCCTGGCGGTGATCGGCTGGGCGCCCGTAGGCGGCCCTGTTTCCGTGACCGCCCGAGGCGGCGGCCAAACCTCCGCGGTGCACCGTGACGGCGCCCCCTGTGCCGGAGCGGCTTGGCCGTACCCTCCGGGCGCCTGCACGGGGAGCGGCCCGGTCGGGCACTCGGCGCCCCGCCGCATCCGGCTCATCGCGGTCGGTGCCGCGTCCGGCCCGCGGTGAGGGCCGGACGCCGCCATGCCGCACTTCAGCGACGATCCCGGTGCCGACGAAGATCCCGACCTGCTCCTCCGGCTGCGTCGCATGCTGCACGGCAGCGATCGCGCGCCGCGGCGTCTGCCGACCTGCGAAGAGCGGTTCGGCGTGCCGGCGCCGCGCGGTGGCGCGCGTAATTCGGAGGATCCGGTTCTGGCCGGTCCCGACCTGCAGGCGCCCGGATCTCGACGGCCGCCGCGCTGATCCGGCCTCTCGCGCACTGGCCACGCCGCCGCGTCATGCCGGGGCGCCGCCCGATTGCTCCGCGCGCAGACACGGCTTTAAGTTGTTGCCGGACCCCTCTGTCGGGACGCGGATGCGCGTTGGACCCAAGATCGCCCTGGTCGGGGGCGTGCCGATCCTCGCCGCCGGCGCGATCGCCTTGGCCGGCTGGCTCCTCCTGGCCCAGGAGGAACGCGCCCGGGGCGGCGCGGTCCTGGTCGCCGACGTGTATCACGACATCGCCACCGCGCGCCTGGTCCGCGACCAGTACGCCGCCGCCGACGCGCCGGACCGCTCCGCCTACGCCGCGCGCTTCGCGAGCCTGACGGCGCGGGCCGAGGCCGGGCTCGGCCGGCTCAGGGGCTTCGCCCGCATCGACGCGCAGCGCGCGCGGATTGCCTCGGCGGAGGAGGCCCTGGCCGCCTACCGCGGCCAGATGGACGCCTTCGTCCGGCGCACCCAGGAGAATGACGGCCTGATCCGCGAGATGACCCAGCGGGCCGAGACCCTGATCGACCTCGCCGACCGGGCGCGACTCCGGCAGCAGGCCTCGAACGCCGACCTCGCCCGCTCGCTGGCCGAGAAGGTCGAGGCTTTGCGGGTCGCCCGCGGCCTCGTGGCCCGCCTCAACACCCTGCAGGTCCGGACTGCCGAGAGCGCGGTGACCGCCGCGCAAGGCTCCCCCCAGAGTCCAGGCCAAGGCACAGCCCAGAGTACAGGCCAGGGCGCCGATCCGGCCGGACCCGCGGCCTCCGAACCCGAAGTCCAGCGCGCGCAGGCCCGCTTCTGCGCCGCCAGCCGCGCCGTGGTGGCGGCGCTGCAGGCCGACGGCCGTGAGGCCGAGGCCCAGATCCTCGACGCGCTGGCCGCCGAGGCCGCGGGGCAGAGCCCGGACCGCGGCAAGCTCGACGGCTGGATCGAGCGCATCCTGAAGATCGAGACCTCCGGCCAGGAGAGCCTGCACGACGAGGTGGCGCAGCTGCTGGCCTATTCCGTGGAGGCCAACGAGATCGAGCAGGCCACGCAGAACGTCGCCATCGGCACCCTCAAGCTCGGGCCGCGCACCGCGAGCGCCCTGCTGCACCGCGACGCCGCCCTCGCCGAGCGGATGCTGGCCGAGGGCGAGCGCCTCGCCCGGAGCGCCAGCGCCCTGCCGATCTCGCCGCTGATCCAGGCCGAGATGATCCAGGCCCTGAACGGCTGGCGGGCGCGCCTGACCACGACCATCGGCGGGCTGCGGCAGCAGAACGCGATGATCACGGCGATGGACGGGCTCGCCGCGACGATGATCGACAGCGCCAAGGCCCTCAACGACGCCTTCGTGGACGATGCCGACCGGTTCGGCATCTTCATCCAGCGGATCCTGCTCGCCGGCGCGGCCGGGCTGCTGCTGTTCGGCGCCCTGGTGGTGATCTGCGTCGCCCGCTCGATCCTGGTGCCCCTGCGCGCCCTCCAGGGCGACATGGTGATGCTGACCGGGAACCCGGCGGGCGCGGCCGTGCGGGGCACGGCGCGCCGGGACGAGCTCGGCGACATCGCCCGCGCCACCGCGGTCTTCGTCTCCGAGATCACCCGCCGGGAGGGGGCGCTGCGCCGGGCCAAGGATCAGGCCGACGTCGCCCTGGTCGAGCTGCGCCGGACCCAGGACAATCTCGTCCGGGCCGAGAAGCTCGCCTCCCTCGGGCAGCTCGTGGCCGGGGTCGCCCACGAGATCAACACGCCGCTCGGCATCGCGCTGACCACCGGGACGCTCATGAGCGACGAGGCGCGGACCTTCCGGACGGGGCTGTCCGCCGGCACGCTGTCGCGCTCCCGGCTGAACCACTTCGTCGACCGGGTCGAGGAGGGCGCCACCCTGCTCTGCACCAACCTCACCCGGGCCGCCGACCTCGTCCAGGGCTTCAAGCAGGTCGCGGTCGACCGGGTCAGCGACGAGAGCCGCAGCGTCGTGCTGGCGACCTGGCTCGACGACCTGCTGGCGAGCCTGCGGCCGATGCTGCGCAAGGGCGGCCACGCGGTGGAGCGCGCCTGCCCGGCGGACCTCGTCATCGACACCAATCCCGGCGTGCTGGCGCAGATCGTGACCAACCTGATCGCCAACGCGGTCGTGCACGGCTTCCGCGCGGGCGAGCCGGGACGGATCGTCGTGGACGTGTCGGAGCGGGACGGCGGCCTCGTGCGGATGGAGGTCCGCGACACCGGCCAGGGCATCCCGCCGGAGCATCTCGACCGGATCTTCGACCCGTTCTTCACGACGGCGCGCAGCGCCGGCAGCACCGGGCTCGGCATGCACATCGTCCACAACCTCGTGACCGCCAAGCTCGGGGGCCGCATCGCGCTCACCAGCGAACTCGGTCAGGGCACGGTCGTGCAGGTCGAGTTTCCCGCCCGCCGCGCGGAGACGACCGCCCGGGCGCTCCCCACCGCGATCGGCACGCCGTGAGGCCGGCCGCGGGATGGCGGGCCGGGCTCCTCGCCGTGGCGACCGGCCTGCTCTCCTGGATTACCCTGGCCCCCGGCCCGGCGGCGGCCCGCACCTTCGTGTTCTGCTCGGAGGGCAGCCCGGAGAGCTTCGATCCCGCCCGCGCCACGACCACCACCACGATGAACGCCGCGTGGCAGGTCTACAACACGCTGGTGGAGTTCGCGCCCGGCACTACGACGATCCGCCCCGCGCTCGCCGAATCCTGGACGGTCTCGGAGGACGGCCGGACCTACGTGTTCGCCCTGCGGGACGGCGTGCGCTTCCACGCAAACGCGCGCTTCACCCCGACCCGCCCGCTGAACGCCGAGGACGTGGTGTTCTCCTTCAGCCGGCAGCGGCGTCCCGGACCCGACGGCGCCGCGCCGGGCTTCACCTACTTCCACGACCTCGGCCTCGCCGACCTGATCGAGGCCATCGACGCGCCGGACGCGCGCCACGTCCGCTTCCGCCTGCGCGAGGCCGACACCACCTTCCTCGCCAACATCGCCCAGGCCTTCGGCGCCATCCTGTCGGCCGAGTACGCGGCCGCCCTCGCGGCCGGCAACGCGTCGGACGAGCTCGCGCGCGCGCCGATCGGGACCGGCCCGTTCGTGTTCGAGGGCTACCGGCCGGATCAGGTCCTGCGCTACCGCGCCTTCCCGGATTACTGGCGCCCGGCGGCGGACGGGGCCGAGCCCGGCGAGCGCCCCGACAGCCTCGTGTTCGCGATCACGCCGAACGCGGCGGTGCGCCTGGCCAAGCTGCGGGCCGGGGAGTGCCACGCCATGGCGTTCCCGGCGACCGGCGACCTCGACGCGATCCGGGCGGAGCCGGGCCTGACGCTGCTGGCGCTCGCCGAGCTCAACGTCGCCTATCTGGCGCTCAACACGACCCGGGCGCCCTTCGGCGACGTCCGGGTGCGGCGCGCGGTCAACCTCGCGATCGACCGGCAGGCGATCGTGGCGGGCGTCTACGGCGATGCCGGGATCCTGGCGCAGGGTCCCCTGCCGCCGGGGATCTGGGCGCACGACCCGGACCTGCCGGACACGCCCTTCGACCGCGCCGAGGCGCTGCGCCTGCTCGCGGAGGCGGGGCTCGCCGAGGGCTTCGAGACGGAACTCTGGTACCCGCCGGTCAGCCGGCCCTACAACCCGAACGGCCGGCGCGTCGCCGACATGATCCAGGCCGACCTCGCGCAGGTCGGCATCCGCGTCCGCCCGGTCACGCGCCCCTGGAACGCGTACCGCGCCGCGCTCTACGGCGGGGAGCCCAGCCTGATGCTCTACGGCTGGACGAGCGACAACGGGGATCCCGACAACTTCCTGAACGTCCTGCTCGGCTGCAAGGCCGCCCAGACCGGCGGGGCCAACCTCGCCCGCTGGTGCGACCCGGCCTACGACCGGCTGGTCGAGGCCGCCCGCCGCACCGGCGACCGGGAGACGCGGCAGGCCCTGTACCGCCAGGCTCAGGCCATCGTCCGGCGCGCGATGCCCTGGGTACCCCTGGCGCACACCAGGGTGCACCTGGCGATCCGCGACGACGTGCTCGGCCTGACGATGGATCCCCTCGGCCGCCACCTGTTCGAGACGGTGCGGTTCCGCGCGCCCCGGTGACGGCAAAGCCGTCCTTGCGAGCGGAGGGGAGCAATCCGGGGCGGCGCCGCAAAGGCCGATATCGCGCGACCCTGAATCACTTCGCTTCGCGCGTGATGACGGCTCGACCACCCGCCGCGCTCACTTCTTGGTCCGCTGCTGGAAGACCCGCAGCACCTGGTTGCCCCGCGCCACGGCGTCGTCGAGGGCCTGCTGCGGCGCCTTCGCGCCGTTGAGCGCCGCCTCCAGCTCCTCGGCCCAGATGTCCCGGATCTGCAGCATGTTGCCCAGGCGCAGGCCGGCGGTGTTGCGCGTCGGCGGGCGCCGGGTGAGCTCCTGCACGGCGACGTGGAGCTGCGGGTGCCGCTCGAAGAAGCCCTCCGCCACCGCGTCGGCGTAGGCCGCGCGCGTGGTGGGGATGTAGCCGGTGTTCCGGTACAGGGCGGCCTGCTGGCGTCCCTCCATGAGGAAGGCCAGGAACCGGGCGACGCCGCGGTACTCGTCCGGCGTCTTGCCCTGCATCACGTAGAGCGAGCCGCCGCCCAGGATCGCGTTCTGCGGCTCCGGCACGATGTCGGGATAGAAGGGCATCGGCGCGACGGTCCAGTCGAACCGGGCCGCGGTGGAGACCTTGCCGTAGAGGCTCGACGAGGTGAGGAAGATCGCGCAGTCGCCCGAGACGAACCGGCTCTCCCCGCGGTTGACGCGGTCGTTGTACGCGAACACGCCCGCGCGGTGCAGGTCGACGAGGTTCTGCAGGTGGCGGACCTGGAGCGGGCCGTTGAAGACGAGTTCGGCGTCGTAGCCGTCCAGGCCGTTGGAGCGGGTCGCGAGCGGCCGGTCGTGCCAGACCGACAGCTGCTCGAGATGCACCCAGGTCGGCCAGGCCGAGGACAGCGCGCACCGCGTGCCGTCCGCCGCCTTGAGCCGCCGCGCGGCCTCGAAGACCTCCGGCCAGGTCGCCGGCAGATGATGGGCGTCGAGGCCCGCCTGCCGGAACCGGTCGCGGTTGATCCACATCACCGTGGAGGAGACGTTGAAGGGTAGGGACAGCATCCCGCCCTCGGCATCCAGGTAGTTGGTGGCGACGACCGGCAGGAAATCCTCCGGCGACACCGAGAATCTCGCCTCCCGCATCACGGTGGCGACCGGCCTGACGGCGCCGATGGCGGCCGCCATGGTGCCGTTGCCGACCTCGAAGACCTGGAGCAGGTGCGGCGCCGCGCCGGTGCGGTAGGCCGTGATGCCGCTGCTGATCGTCTCGGCGTAGCTGCCCTTGTAGACCGGGACGACCCGGTAGTCGGGCTGCGACGCGTTGAAGGTCTCGGCGATGCGGGTCACCAGCTCGCCGTTCGGCCCGTCGAGGGCGTGCCAGAACTGGAGCTCTGTGACGGCGGCGGCCGGAAGCGGGCGCAGCGCGAGAAGCAGGCCGACAATCAGCGAGCCCAGATGGGCGAGGCCGCCGCGCCGGGTCGGTTGCGTCGCTCCGCTCATGCCAGCCGCTCCGGAAGCCACAACCGCAGCACCGTGCCGGCGGCGGCGCTGCTCTGCAGCTCGACCCGCCCCTGGAGGCGGTTCACCACGAGGTTGTGGACGATGTGCAGGCCCAGGCCCGTCCCGCCGCGGGCGCGGGCCGTGGTGAAGAACGGGTCGAACACGCGGCCGAGATCGGCGCTGCCGATGCCCCGCCCGTCATCCGCGATGGACAGGTCGATCCCGCCCCCGATCCGGGTCGCCGTGATGGTGATGCGGCCGCCCTCCCGGTCCCGGAAGCCGTGCTCGATCGCGTTCTTGACGGCGTTCGACACGACCTGCGCCAGGATGCCCGGGAGGGTGTCGACGACGAGGTCGGGCGGGCAGGCGACCACGAAGACGTGCCGGCCCGGGCGCGCCAGGGCCCGCAGGCTCTTCAGCAGCTCGTCGATCCAGTCGGCGAGGTTCAGCGCGCGGCGGTCCTCGATCGCCTGATCGGCCGCCACCTGCTTGAAGCTGTAGAGGAGGTCGGCGGCCCGCATGAGGTTGCTGGTCAGGAGCTGCGCGCCCTCCTGCATGCGCCCGGCATACTGGGTCAGCCGCGAGCGGGAGAGCTGGTTGTCCTCGACCAGGCGTGCGAACGCGGCCGAGTCGGACTGGACCTGCGTGGCCGTGGTCAGGGCGATGCCGAGCGGCGTGCTGATCTCGTGCGAGACGCCGGCCACGAGCTGGCCGAGGGAGGCGAGCCGCTCGGCCCGGATCAGGTCCTCCTGCGCCTGCCGCAGGGTCGTGAGGGCGTCGTCGGCGCGCTGGGACGCGGTGCGCCGGTCCGCCTCCCGGCGGCGGATCTGCTCCAGGAAGGCGTTGGTCGCCCGGGCGATGTCGCCGAGCTCGTCCCGCCGGGTGAGCAGGTGGCCGTCCCGGCCGATATCCTCCGGCGTGGGCGCGCCGGCGGCGGTGACGATGCTGTGCTGGAGGGCGTGCAGCGGCCGGGTGATCGAGCGCGCCACCGCGGCGGCGGCCCCGATCCCGAGGCACAGGGCGCCCACCGCCCCGACGATCAGGAGCTGCCGGATCACGCTGCCGAACTGGTCGGCGTCGTCGATGAAGGCCCGGCTCAGGGTCTGGGCGTTGGCGCTCATGGTGGCGGCGCGCCGGTCCATGTCGGCGATGGTCTCGTTCTGCTCGCCGATCTTGTCGATCGTCGCGGCGAGCTGCGTGCGCCAGCCGTCGATCGCCCCCGCCATCTCGTCGCGGATGCTCGCCGGGATCAGCAGCGTCCGGGAGGTGCCGGACAGGTCCGCGCCCGCCGCCAGCACCCGCGACGCCTCGGCGGTGTCCCGGCCCGCCAGCGCCGCGTCCGTCCGCCGGGCGAGGCGCAGGGCCGTGAGGGCGATGTCCTGGGCGGAGAGCTCGGCCTCGTTCGACAGGACCGAGTGGCGGATGAGGAGCGCGACCTCCTCGTAGAGCCGGCTCTGGCGGGCGACGTTCACCTGGACGAGCTGGTCGCACCACTCGACCAGGACGCGGCCCGCCTGGGTGGCCCGGGTCAGCTCGAACCCCTCCGAGAGCACCCGGTTGAGGTCATCCTCGGTCCGGCTCCGGTCGCGATAGGCCTTCAGCAGCTCCGTCGCCCGGTCGGCCGCCCCGGCCTCGCCGTCGACCCGCAGGACCCGGCGCAGCCGGTCGCCCACGGCGTCGAGCTGGCGCAGATCGGCGGCGAGCTCGTCGAACTCGATCGGGAAGACCGGGCGGCCGATCCGCGCCCGGTTCAGCTCCGCCGTGCTGATCGCCTCGCGCAGCTCCCGCAGGGCGGTGACGACGCCCTGGTTGCGCTCCAGCTCGGCGTCCTTGACGGCCAGGACCGCGATCAGCTGGGCGTTGTCCTGCTGCTGGCGCCGGCGGGCGACGTCGGTCAGCGCCACCAGGGCGTCGGCCCGCCGCGCCATGTCGGCGATCGTCGCATTCGCCGCCCGCTCGGAGAGCAGGAGCGCGCGCATCCGCGTCACCTGCGAGGTCAGATCGCCGGTCACGGTCGCCACGAGGGCGGCCTGGCCGCGCGTCCGCGCGAGCCGCTCCAACCGGCCCAGCTGCGCCGTCGCCGTCGCGGCGCGCTCGTCGAAGCGGCGCTCGGCCTCCGTCGGCCTCCGCGCGTCCCGCGACGCTGGCGCTCAGGGCATCCGCCCGCGCCCGGTTCATCGCCGCGAGCGTCTGCGCCGTCTCGGTCGCCACCACGGCGCCGGCCCGGGCGCGCTCGGCCTCGTGGAGCAGGATCCAGGCGCCGAGCGCGATCGCGGCGGCGACCAGGGTCGGGATCGCCCCGACCACGAGGACGCGGCGCGCGATGCCGGACCTGCCGAACCCGCGCATCATCGCGCCCCACACCGTGTCCCGCGCCCCGCCACCGTTGCGGTCTCCCGTTCCGCCGCCGACCCCGCGACGACACATTCGGTTATTGTGGCATCCGCGCGATGACTTCCCGAGAGCACTGAAGCAACACAGGACGCAATATTCCCGCATCACGAAACCCGTAGACACCGCCCCGCACAACGGTCCTCGAAGACCGGATGAGGGGAAACACCATGCTCGACGTCATCGCCCGCCTGCTGCTCTCGGCCGGCATCCTGGTCGGTACAACCTATCTGCCGACGCTCTCGCAGGCCGTCACCGGGCAGCCGGCCGACGCCCGGACCTCCGCGATGGTCTCCCGCGCCTGCCCGGCGAAACCCGCGGCCCCCGGCGCTCGCGCGCTGGCCTGCCTGGGCTGAGCGGCCATGGACGCGCTGCCCCTGGTCCTGCTCGTCGGCGGGAATGTCCTGCTCGCCATCCTGATCCCGCTTCTCGTGTGAGCCGGCTGTCATGATCCACGGCGGTTGCCCCGGTGCGCGGCCTCGGTTAGCCGGACCAGGCGGTTGGCGCGCGCCGCGCTCCGCGTTTGGACCAGCCTCCGGCCACGCATGCCCGAGATTGCACGCCTCGACAGGGACCGACGCCGCGTCGCGGCGGTCGTCGTGGCCATCCTGATCGGCCTCGGCGATCCGCGGCCGGCCTCGTCCCTCGAGCAGCCGGACAGCCCGCGCCCCGCGCGGCCGTCCCGGCCGGTGGCGCCGGAGCTCGCCGCGGCCCTCGCGGCCTACCGGACCTACGTCGTGGCCCAGGCCGACGCCTTCGTGCGCGAGACCGCGCGCTTCGTCGCGGCGGTCCAGGCCGGCGAGCTCACGGAGGCGCGCCGGCTCTACGCCCCGGCGCGCGCGCCCTACGAGCGCATCGAGCCGGTGGCGGCCCTGTTTCCCGACCTGATCAAGCGTCTCGACGTGCGCAGCGACGAGTTCGAGTTGCGCGACCGCGATCCCGCCTTCGTCGGCTTTCATCGCCTGGAGATGGCCCTCTTCACCCTCGGCAGGACGGAGGGGCTCGGGGAAGTCGCCGAGCGTCTCGCGGCCGAGACCGTGACCCTGCGCGACCGCATCGCGGCGCTCGCCATCCCGCCCGCGAAAGCGGTCGGGGCGGCCTCGACCCTGATCGAGGGGATCGCCGCCACCAAGATCAGCGGCGAGGAAGAGCGCTACAGCCGCACCGACCTGTGGGACTTTCAGGCCAATATCGAAGGGTCGAAGGTGGTGTTCACGCTCCTGCGCCCGCTGCTGACGGACCGCGACTTCGTTGCCCGGGTCGAGCGCAGCTACAGGCGCGTCGAGGAGCTGCTCGCCCGCTACCGCAGCCCGGACGGCGGCTTCCAGAGCTACGACAACCTGACGGCCCGGGACCGCAACGCCCTGAAGGGGCCCATCACCCTTCTGGCCGAAGATCTGTCGACGCTGCGTGGCCGGTTGGGGATAGACTGATCTCATTGCCGCGTTGCCGCCCTGTGGCCTTTGTTCGAGGCTACAGGCGGCGACTCAACACGATTTTGCCGAGCGATGATGCGCTTTTCTTCCCCGGTCTCCACGCGCCGCCGGTTTCTCGGCGGCCTCGGCGCGGCGGCTCTCCTCGGGCCGGCCCGAGCCGAGGACGCGACGCCGACCACGGCCACGGAGGGAACGCTCGTCGCCCAGCCCTTCTACGGGTCCCACCAGGCCGGGATCGTCACGCCGCAGCCGGCCGCGGCCCTCTACGTCGCCTTCGACGTGCTGGCCGAGCGGCGCGGCGAACTTCCACACCTGTTCCGGACGCTCACCGAGCGCCTCGCCTTCCTGACGCGCGGCGGTGCCGTGCCCGACGTCCACCCGCAAATGCCGCCGCGCAATTCCGGCATCCTCGGGCCGACGGTCCTCCCGGACAACCTCACCGCCACCGTCTCGGTCGGCGCGAGCCTGTTCGACTACCGGTTCGGCCTGGCGCGCGCCCGCCCGCGCCATCTCGGATCCATGGAGCGCTTCCCGAACGATGCCCTCGACCCGGCGCAGTGCCACGGCGACCTGCTGATCCAGTTCTGCTCGAACACCGCCGAGACCAACATCCACGCCCTGCGCGACGTCATCAAGGCGACGCCCGGTCTCCTGACGCCGCGCTGGAAGATCGAGGGTTTCCTTCCGCCCCACGTGGTGAAGACCATGGGGGCCGACACCGTGCGCAACATGCTCGGCTTCAAGGATGGCACCGCCAACCTTGACGCCCGGGACCCCCGGCTGATGGACCGCTACGTCTGGGTCGGACCGGGGCAGGACGAGCCGGCCTGGGCGATCGGGGGAAGCTATCAGGTGGTGCGGATCATCCGCACCCTCGTCGAGCGCTGGGACCGGACGCCGCTCGGCGAGCAGGAGGCCATCATCGGCCGGCACAAGGGCACCGGCGCGCCGCTCCGGCAGGCACACGAGCGCGACGTTCCCGATTACGCCGCCGACCCGGACGGCGAGGCCATCTCGCTCGCCGCCCATATCCGCCTCGCCAATCCGCGGCTGCCGGGCACCGAGGGGAGTCTGATCCTGCGCCGCAGCTACAACTATTCCCGCGGGCTTACCGCCGCCGGCCAGCTCGACATGGGCCTGCTGTTCGTCTGCTATCAGGCCGACCTCGCCGCCGGTTTCATCACGGTGCAGAACCGTCTGTCCGGCGAGGGCCTCGAAGAGTACATCCGCCCGATCGGCGGCGGCTATTTCTTCGCTCTTCCAGGTATTCCGGGGGCCGAGTCGTTCCTCGGAGAAGGCATGCTCGCCGCGATCTAGACGGCGTCGACGCGCGTGCCGGTTCCGTGACGCCGGCGGGCCGACCGCCCGAGGGCGACGCGAAGCCGTTGCGTTGGATCAATGCGCGGCGGCCGGCTCGATCCATCCTGGCCGGACGGACGGGACGGCGGGGAAGGCCCGACGATGCGCCCCGCCATGGCGAGGAGCCGACATGCTGGTCGATACCGGGGCTTGCGAGAGGAACGTGCACCTCTGCCATCACGGGCGCTCGGAGCCGGGATGCGGCGACTGCGCGGTGCGCCCGATCAGTGTCTGCTCGGTGCTCACCTTGCCGGAGCTGGACCAACTGGAGGCGCTCAGCCAGCATCTGACCCTGGACAAGGGTCAGACCTTGTTCGGTCAGGGCGAGCCCGCGGATTTCGTGTTCAACGTCATCGAGGGATGCTTGAGGCTCACGCGCCTGCTGCCCGACGGCAGGCGGCAGGTCATGGGCTTCGCTCTCCCGGGCGATTTCCTGGGACTGGCCCTTCAGGAGCGCTACACCGTCTCCGCGGAGGCCCTCGGTCACGTGAGAACCTGCCGCTTCGACCGCGAGGACTTCGCTGCGGTCACCGAGGCGAACGCACGCCTGTTGAAGAGCCTCCACGACCGCGCCCGCTTCGAGCTGACGCTCGCCCACGATCAGATGCTGCTGCTGGGCCGCCGAACCGCGGAGGAGAAGGTTGCCGCCTTCCTCCTGTCCCTCAAGGACCGCTTCGCGCGAATAGGGCATAACTCCGTCACCGTCGAGTTGCCGATGGGCCGCCAGGACATGGCGGATTACCTCGGGCTGACCATCGAGACAGTCAGCCGGATGTTGTCGCGGCTCGACCGGGCCCACAGTATCCTGCTGGTTCCGGGCGGTGTCCGGCTGCTCGATCAGGATCGGCTCGAACGCTTGGCGGCCAGCTGAGGCGGAGGATGCCCCTCTCGGCCGCGCCGCCAAGTGCGTAGAAGGGTTACGGCGCAAGACCCCGACAGATCTAGAATTTGTACGTTATGCCGGCGCCGACGATCCAGGGGTCGATGTCGACGCGGCCTCGGATTGCGCCGGCATTCAGCTTCACCTTCGTGTCGAGGAAGAGCTTCTTCACGTCGACATTCAGGCCCCAATGCGCGTCGAGCATGTAGTCGAAGCCGGCCTGGAGGGCCGGCGCCACGCTGTTCGACAGGCGGAAGCCCGTGAAGCCGCTCCGCTCCCGCTCGCCGAAGAAGATCGAGTAGTTCACACCCGCCCCGATATACGGCTTCAGCGGGCCGAAGCCGTCGAAGTGGTATTGCAGCGTGAGCGTCGGGGGCAGAATCCACGTGCTGCCGATGCGCGTTCCCGCGAGCGTCCCGGCACCCTGGATCCCGTGCCGCGTCACGCCGAGGATCAACTCGGCGGCGATGTTGCGGGTGAAGAAGTAGGAGATGTCGAGTTCAGGAATGGCCGAGTCGGTGATACCGACACCGGCACCGGCCATCGGCGCGCGCCCTGCCGAGAGACGCGCGCCGGGATCCGGCAGCACGCCGAGCGCCCGGACCCGCACCAGCCACGGGGACCAGTCCGAGACGCGGAGAGGCGGCTCCGGCGGCGCGAAGGGCTGTAGATCCGCGGATTGAGCGACATTCGAGACGAGCCCGAGCGCAACAACCGCGAGAGCGGGGGTAATCCTTCTGAACATGGACGTGGTTTGATCCAGGAATACGGAGCGGGTGCCAGTTCGGCAGACGCCTCTACCAACGCGACCTGCCCGGACCGGTCCTTGATCAGGATCAAAATGCCGAAGGCGCCAGCAAGCTCTGTTCGGATCGACGACCGACGGGGCGGCGGCCTCGGCTCCTGATCGGGATCGCGCGGCCGGGCGCTGGGTGGACGCCGATTTCGCATTCATCGGGCCGCAGAACGGCGCCAGCCGCGCGCGATCGGCCGTTGGATGCGCGCGTGCACCGCCGTGTGGTGCGCGCGCAAGCCCGAGGCGCGAGGGGCCGAAACTCAGGCCGAGTAGGGGTGGCTCGGCGTGCCCGCGACCCGCGCAAAGTCGTCCAGTTCGGCGCGCGGCTCCTGCCGGGGACGCACCCTCCTGCTGGATCGTGCCCGTCAGTCGGCGAGGTGCCGCAGGGCGGCGGCGTTGCGCAGGATGACGGTCCGGCGGTTCGGCGGCAACTCGATCAACCCCTCCCGCTCGAGCTGGGTGACGGCGCGGGAGACGCTCTCGATCGTCAGGCCCAGATGGTCGGCCATGTCGTTGCGCGACATGGGCAGGCAGACCGTCCCAACCGAATCCGCCATCCGCTCCGACAGGGCGAGCAGGAAGCTCGCGATCCGTTCCCGAGCGGACTTGCGACCGAGCAGCATCATGTGCTCCTGCGCCCGCTCCAGATCGCGCATCATCGCGGCCACGACTTCGCGGGCCAGAGCGCCGTCGTCGCCGGTCAGCGCCCGCGGCTCGCGGCGATGGACGAGCAGCCGCGTCTCGGTCACGGCATCCGCGCCGAACCGGTGATCCTCACCCGATTCCAGGCCGAAGATATCGCCCGGTAGGTAGAAGGCGCCGATCTGCCGCCGACCGTCGGACAGGAGCTTGTAGGTGCGCACCACCCCGGCGGCGATCTTGTAGAAGGACATCGCCCGGTCCCCTTCGGCATAGATCTCATCGTTGGCCGCGACGGTCCGGCGCGTCACGGTCCGGGACTCGGACGTGAGGGACGCGGGAAGGACGGCCGGCACACTCCGCCCGAACAGGGGGGCGAGGCCGGCGGTGGCGAGGGCGGTCTGCATGAGAGCCTCCGGGGACGGAACGTCGCTCTTGGCTACGCTCCTCCCCGGGGCGGCGAAATTCGGGAGCTTCTCTTAAGGGGTTTTACGGAGTCCGGTCTGGTCCTCGGCGTGACAGGCCAGGGCCTCATGGATCCCTTCGAGGAGAGAGCCATCCTCGAACGGTTTCTCGACCACGCGTCGGAAGCCCGCATCCGCCGCGAGGCGGCCGAGGTCGCCCGACAGGCGGCCGGTGATGAGGATCGCCGGCAGAGCGACGCTGCGTTCGCGCAGACGGGCCACGAGCTGGAACCCGTCCATGTCGGGCATCCAGTAATCGACCAGGAGACAACCGTCCGTCGGCAAGGCGGCGTCGTGCAGAAGTTGCGCGGCGCCGCTGTACAGGCGGACCTGCAATCCTTCCAGCTCGAGTGCGAATTTCAGGGAGTCGCGGACGGCCTCGTCGTCATCGACGACGAGGACCGGTCCCGTGAGCTTCGGCATTGCGGGGCCCGATCTTTCGTCGGATCGGAGTAGGCTGACCTCGGGGCGGGTGCCTTGATCTGTCTCAAGCCGGCTGGCGGGCGTCCTCTGGCGCGAGGAGACCCGTCGCCGATCCGCGCGTGAAGGCGCCGCGGGCGCGCCGCGCCTGCTTGAGATCCTGACACCGGCCCGAGGGACCGCGCGGGGCCGGAGCCGAGGGGGCACGCGATGGCGGCGCTGACGTTCAAGTCCGACGCGCTCCGGACGCAGCTCGACACCCCGTACTTCGGCTGCCTGGCCCCGGCCGCGTTCGCCCGGACGCGAAGGCAGTGCGGTGAAGGCCGCGCCCGACGCCCGTCAGGCGCCCGCGGTTCGGCGACCGGGGGCCTTCGATCGCGGGAGCCCGCGCCGCAGAGCGGCCGGACCGGGCGGACGCCGGATCGCCTCCGTGATCAGGCGCCGTCCGTTTCGCCTGCGATCAGCGCCATGCGGACGAGTTCCGAGAGACTGCCCGCCTGAAGCTTGGACATGACGTTCGCCCGGTAGATCTCCACCGTCCGCGGGCTGATGCCGAGGTCGAGGCCGATAACCTTGTTGGCCTTGCCGGCGACCAGGCCCTCCAAGACCTGCCGCTCGCGCTCGGTCAGTTCGGCCAGGCGCGCCCGCACCGCGTCGCTCTCGGACGCGCGCTTCAGGGTCCGGTCCGCCCGCGCCAGGGCCGACCGGATGCTGGCGAGGAGCACTTCGTCGTCGAACGGCTTCTCGATGAAGTCGACCGCGCCGGCCTTCATGGCCTCGACCGCGAGCGCGACGTCCGCGTGGCCCGTCATGACGATCACCGGCGGCATGCTGCCCCGCTGACGGAGACGGTGCAGGAATTCGACGCCGTCGATGCCGGGCATGCGCACGTCGGTGACGACGCATCCGACGCGCTCGGCCGCCGCGGCGAGGAAAGCGGTCGCGGACTCGTGCACGCGGACGGCCAGTCCGTCGGTCGCCAGCAGGAAGGCCAGCGACTGGCGCACCGCGAGGTCGTCGTCCACGATGTGCACGGGCGCGTCACTCGGCATGGGCCATCTCCTCCCGATCGAACGTGCGCAGGGTGAAGCGGAAGGTCGTCCCGCCGTCCGGGCCGGGGCCGGCCTGGATCTTGCCGCCGTGGGCCTCGACGATGGTCCGACAGATGGACAGGCCGACGCCCATGCCGTTCGCCTTCGTCGTCACGAAGGGCTGGAAGAGCTGCTCGGCGATCTCGGGGGCGATGCCGGGTCCCGTATCCGAGACCCGCACCTCGACCAGGCCTTCGGCCGGAAGCGCCCGCGTGGCGACGGTCAGGTCGCGCCGGGCGACGTCCTGCATGGCCTCGATCGCGTTGCGGATGAGGTTGAGCAGGACCTGCTGCACCTGGATCCGGACCGCCAGCACGAGGGGCGCATCCGGGTCGAGGTCGAAGCGGACGCGCACGCCCTTCTCCTTGGCGCCGACGAGGGCGAGGGCGCTCGCTTCCTCGATCAGCTTGGGCAATCCTTCGATGTGCCGCTCGCTCTCGCCGCGCGACACGAAGTCCCGCAGGTGCCGGATCACCTGCCCGGCTCTCAGGGCCTGGTCGGCCGCCTGGTTCACCGCGTCGGCGAGCATGGGCACCTCGGGGCCTTCCATGCGTCCGAGGAGGCGGCGGCAGCCCTTGAGGTAGCTCGCGATCGCCGTCAGCGGCTGGTTGATCTCGTGGGCCAGCGTCGACGCCATCTCCCCGAGGGCGGTGAAGCGCGACATGTGCACCAACTCGGACTGCAGCTCCTGCAGGCGGGTCTCGGTCTGGTTCCGCTCGGTGAGGTCGCGGATGAAACCGGTGAAGTAGCGCTCGCCGCCCGAGCGCATCTCGCCGACCGACAATTCCATCGGGAAGGTCGAGCCGTCCTTGCGCTGGCCGACCACGACGCGGCCGATGCCGATGATGCGGCGCTCTCCCGTCGCGAGGTAGCGGGCCATGTAGGCGTCGTGCTGGCCGCGATAGGGTTCGGGCATCAGCAGGCTGACGTTCCGGCCGACCATCTCGTTCGAGCCGTAGCCGAACTGGCGCACGGCGGCCGCGCTGAACGATTTGATCTGCGCCTGCTCGTCGATGACGATCATGGCATCGGGCACCGTGTCGAGGATCGAGCGCAGGTGGGCCTCGCGCGCCCGCAACTCCTCGTCGGCCTGCTTCTGTTCGTGGATGCTGAAGACCACGCCGCGGTGCCGGCACGGCCGGCCGCCGGCATCGACCTGCACGCGCCCGCGCGAGCGCAACCAGTGAACGCGCCCGTCGGGATGCACGGCGCGGTAGTCGATCTCGTAGCTTCCGCCCTCCGTCAGCGCGCGCCCGATCGCCGCCGCCCTGTCGGCGCGGTCGTCCGGATGCACGCGCGCTTGGATCTCGTCCAAGGTGCTGAGACGGTCCGGCGGCACGCCGAACAGGCGGATGCAGGACGGCAGGATCGTGACGCGCCCGGTCCGGATGTCGAGGGCCCAGCCGCAGATGCCGGCTTCGTCGAGCGTGAGGCGAAGGCCTTCCGCGTCGAACGGGTCGCCGCCGCGTGAGGCGGGCGCGTGTGTGGGTTCAGGCGTCGTCATGTCGGCCGCGCGGGGGGACGGCACCGTCATCCGTCCAGTTCGTCGGCGCCCGTCTTACACCGCCGGTTGCATCGAGAAACAGCCCGGGCGCGAGGTGATCGTCGGGCCGGCGGGAAGACCTCGCCCTCCGCGCGGCGGGCTAGGCCGCGCGGCTGTGCACGGCGGCGGAGGTGCCGAGATGCGCGTCGAAGGCCGCGGCGACGCTTCTGACGAAGGTCCGGGCGTCGTCCGGGATGCGGAGGATCGCGCCCTCCCGCTGGACCAGGCCGTCGGCCAGGAGCCTCGGCAGGCGGGGCAGCCCGGCGAGAAGGGCATCGGGGTCGCGCCGGTGCGATCGGCACACGGCACCGACGTCGACGCGGAACTCGCACATGACCCGCTCGATCAGCTCGGCCCGGAGACGATCGTCCGGGGTGAGCGCGTAGCCCTTCAGCGTCGCGAGCTCGCCGCGGGCGACGCGCTCCGCGTAGGCGCGCAAGGCCGGGTCGTTCTGGACGTAGCCCTGCGGCAGCCGCCCGATCGCCGATGCTCCGAAGCCGATCAGCAGGTCGCTCGGATCCGTAGTGTAGCCCTGGAAGTTCCGCCGGACCGCGCGTCCCGCCCGCGCCAGCGGATCCTCCGGACGCGCGTAATGGTCGAGTCCGATCCGGGCGTAGCCGGCCTCCACGAGCAGGGTCGCGATGGCGTCGGCCTGCGCCTGCCGGGCGCCGCCGTCCGGCAAGGTCGCCTCGTCGATGTGGCGCTGATGCTTCTTGAACGTCGGGACGTGGGCGTAGCCGAACACGGCCAGGCGGTCGGGCCGCAAGCGCAGGGCTTGCCGCACCGTCTCGACGCAGGAGTCCACCGACTGATGGGGAAGGCCGTAGATCAGGTCGAGATTGATCCCGCCGACGCCCGCTGCCCGGAGACCCGCGACGGCCGCCGCGGTCACCGCGAAGCTCTGGCGACGCCGGATCGCCTCCTGGACCACCGGGTCGAAACTCTGGACACCGAGGCTGGCCCGCGAGACGCCGGCCGCGCCGAGTGCCCGCGTCATCGCGGGGGTGAGGGTGCGCGGATCGATCTCGACGGCGATCTCGGCGTCGGGGTCGACGGGGAAGTGGTCGCGCAGGAGCGCGACGAGATCGCGGAAGGCGTCCGGCGTGACGATGGTGGGCGTTCCGCCCCCGAAATGCACGTGGCGGACGCGCGGAGCCCGGGCGAGGTGGCGCGCGACGAGAGCCGTCTCGGCCCGCAGGGTCGCGAGGTAGCCGGCGATCGGCGCGTCGTGCTGGGTGATGGTCGTGTGGCACCCGCAGTACCAGCACATCGACCGGCAGAAGGGGACGTGGAGGTAGAGCGACGCCGTCGCGTCCGCGGGGATCCCGCGCAACCAGTCTCCGTAGATGCCGGCATCGACGGCACCGGAAAAATGGGGGCTCGCCGGGTAGCTCGTGTATCGGGGCAGCCGCTCCTCGCCGTAGATCCTCCTCAACGCCTCGCGCATGCGCCTTCCTCATCGTCCGCGCCGGGACCCGCACCGGCCCCAGCTGTCGAGGCAGCCCTATCGTCCTTCCGGCACGCGCGACCTTGATCTGACGCAATCGCCCTGATGGCGGGACGTCCCGAGGCGCGTGCATCCGGGCGTGCCTGCCGCAAGGCCGCGGATGGAGCGGCCACGATGTCAGTCGTCGTGCAGGACGCGGTACTCCGCGCCCTCGATGTCGTCGTACTGCCCGCTTCGCAGCGCCCACACGCAGGCGACGAGGCCGAGGGTTCCCAGCGCGAGGGCGATCGGAATGACGAGAAGCAGGACGTTCATGGTCGGCCCGGGAGAAGTGGGAACGCGGAGGGCGGGGCGCGCCGGCCGGCGATCGCGACGGGAGCCGGGCGAGCGCCGGTCGCGACGCGCGCGCGCAGCGCGTTGAGGGTGACGATGACCGACGACCCCGACATCGCCAGCGCCGCGATGAGCGGCGTCAGCCAGCCCGCGGCCGCCAGCGGGACGGCCAGCAGGTTGTAGGCGGCCGAGAACCACAGGTTCTGCAGCATGAGCCGCCGCGCCCGCGCGCCGGCGTCCAGCACGGACAGGACCGGGGTGAGGCTGCGCCCCAGGAACAGGGCGTCGGCCGCCGCCTGGCTGACATGGGCCGCCGTGACGGGCGAGAGCGAGGCGTGCGCCGCCGCCAGCGCCGGGGCGTCGTTGAGGCCGTCCCCGACCATCAACACGCGCCGGCCGGCCCGCTGGAGCGCCTCGATGCGGGCGATCTTCTCCAGCGGTGTGAGGCCGGCCTCCCACTCCGCGATCCCGAGCCGCGCGGCCACGGCCTCCACCGCCGGGGCGCGGTCGCCGGACAGGATCAGGACGCGGCGATCGGCGGCCAGGAGCGCTTCGACGACCTGCGCGGCCTCCGGCCGAAGGGCCTGGTGCACCGGGAAGACGACGGGCGCCGCGTCGCCGGCCCGGAAGCAGATCACGGACGCGGCGGGGTTTTCGGCCAGGGCCGCGGCGGCCTCCGCTTCGGCGCCGCAGAAGCGGGCGGAGCCGAGGCGCAGTTCCACGCCGTCGACGAGGGCCCGCACACCCAGCCCCGCCGCCTCCTGAGCGTCCGGGACCGGCTCCGCGCCGCCGGCGGCTTTCGCCAGCGCCGCCGCCATCGGGTGCCGGCTGGACAGGGCGAGGCGCGCCGCCAGCGCCAGGATACCCGGGGGGTGGTCCCCGTCGGTCAGGCTCGGCTCGGGCAGGGTCAACGTCCCGGTCTTGTCGAACACGACCGTGTCGATCGCGGCGAAGCGCTCCAGCGCCGTTCCGTCATTGAGGAGGACGCCGTCCCGGAACAGGGAGCCGGCGGACACGACCTGCACGGCCGGTATCGCGAGCCCCAGCGCGCAGGGACACGTCACGATCAGCACCGCGACGGCGCTGAGGATCGCGGCGTGCCAGCCGGCGCCGGCCGCGAGCCAGCCTGCCAGCGTCAGCGCGGCCGCGGCGTGGACCAGCGGGACGTAGAGGCGCGTCGCACGATCGGCGAGGACGAGGGTGCGCGAGCGGGCCTCGAGCGCGCGGCGCATCAGGGCCTCCACCGCGTCGAGCAGGCTCGACCCGGACGCGGCGGCGACCCGGACCGTGAGCGCGCCGTTGCCGTTGAGTGCCCCCGCGAAGACGGTGTCGCCGCCGCGCACGGCGATTGCGGCGGTCTCGCCGGTGACGAGGCTGTGGTCGAGGTCGGACATGCCCCGCTCGACGACGCCGTCGGCCGGGATCCGCTCGCCGGGGCGGATGAGGATCCGCAAGCCCGGGACGAGGTCCGAGGTGGGCACGTCCCGCAGGCTCCCGTCGGCGTCAACGACAGTCGCGCCCTCGCTGCGCAGCGCCGCGAGGTTCTCGGCCAGCATCCGCGTGCGGCGGCGCATGGACTGCTCGAGGACGCGCCCGATCAGCAGGAAGAACAGCAGCATCACCGCGCCGTCGAAATAGGCGTGGGTCGCGCCCGAGAGGGATTCGACGACGGACATCACGAGGGTCAGGACGATGCCGAGCGTGATCGGGAAGTCCATCGTGACCCGCCCCGCGCGCAAGCCCCGGAACGCCCCCTCGTAGAAGGGGCGTCCCGCGTAGGCCGCCGCCGGGAGGGCGATCAGTGCCTGGATCCAGTGGAAGAGGTCCCGGTTCTCGGGGGTCATGTCCGAGACGGTGCCTGCCCAGACCGAGATGGCGAGCAGCATCACGTTCATCGAGGCGAAGCCCGCGACCGCGAGTGCCGTGATCAGGCGCTTCGTCTCGGCGGTCTCGGCATCGGGGCGACTGCCGGGATCGAAGAGCTGCGCCCGGAAGCCGAGCGCGTCCAGCGCCGAGAGCACGGCGGGCACATCGGGCTCGGCGTCCGGGCGCCACGTGACCGCGAGGCGCCGGTCGGAGAAGTTGAGGCGCGCGGCCGTCACGCCGGGAAGACCGGCCAGGCCCCGCTCGATGGTGCTCATGCAGGACGCGCAGCGGACGTCCTCGACCGCGAAGGCGGCGCGGGCGGATCCGTCGGGGCCCCGCGTCAGGAAGGCGGCGTAGTCCCGCCCGAGCGAGGGCCTGGTGTTCGCCGCGCTCCAGGAGGCGTGGGCCTCGACGTAGGCGAGGGCCATGTCGGTGCAGCACATCGGGCGCTCCCCTCAATCCAAGACGACCCGGTGCCGGCGTCGGAAGGCGACGCCGTCCCCTTCGACGACCTCGACGACGAGATCCCACTGCCCGCGCTCGACCGACTCGGCGCGGGCCGCGTAGGTCCCGGCGCCGACCTCCGCGAGGTCGGCCCGCCGGTCCTTCCGCTTGTCCGTCGGCCGCTCCAGCCGGGCCCGAATCGTCCGGCCCCGGAGCGGATGGCCCGCATCGTCCGCCAAGGTGACCGTGATCGAGGCCGCCGCTGCGGGGAGGCGGGCGGCCGAGGCGGTGAGGTGCCAGCCGAGGGCGTCCTGCTGCCGCGACCTGAGCAACTCGGCGTTGTAGCGCTGGCTCGCCTGGTAGGGGGAGGGCTCCTCCAGCCCCGACCAGGTCCGCAGCGCTGAACCGACCAGGACCGCGTCGGCGCAGGCCACGGTGCCGAAGAAGGCGGCGAAGATCGCGAGGATCGTCCTGCCCGTGAGACGGATGCCGGCCCGTCCCCGACGCGGAGGGGCGAGCGACGTCTGGGTGTCGTTCATGGTCAGGGTGCCTTGAAGTAGTCCCGGGCGTGGGCCGTCTCGCCGGATGCCGGATCGGCGATCGCGAAGGAGAGATCGGACGTCTGCGCGGTCCGGCCCGGCGGCGAGAAGATCAGGATCCGGAATTCCTGGGTCCCGTTGGACGGGACCGGCAGGTCCTCCGGCGTGCCGCCCACCACCTCGACCCGGGCGTCCGCGACGCCGTCCACCGCCAGGGCGAACCGACGTTCGGCCGGGCGCTTGTTGAGCACGCGCAGGGTGAACCCGTTGCGGATCGAGCCGTCCGACAGGGTCACGAACTGGGGATTGCGGTCGTGCAGAACGCTGAGCGTCGTGAAGCTGCGCGTCGCGAGGCTGTAGAGCATGAAGCCGCCGACGCCCGCGATGAGCGTCGCGTACAGGATCGTCCGCGGTCGCACGATCCGGCTGACGGGTCCGCGACCGGCTGCCCGGCTCCGACAATTCGCCTCGGTATCGTAGCCGATCAGGCCCGCGGGCCGGCCGAGCCTGCCCATGACCGTGTCGCAGGCATCGATGCAGAGGCCGCACTGGATGCAGTCCATCTGCAGCCCGTCGCGAATATCGATCCCGGCCGGGCAGGCGGTGACGCAGGCGAAGCAGTCGACGCAGTCGCCAGCGGGCTGGCCGGCCGCGCGCAGCGCCGCCGTCTTCTTCGCGGAGACGCGCGGCTCGCCCCGATCGTTCCGGTAGAGGATGTTGAGGGCGTGCTCGTCGGTCAGCGCCGCCTGGATGCGCGGCCAGGGGCACATGTAGGTGCAGACCTGCTCGCGCATGTGGCCCGCGAGCAGGTAGGTCGTCGCGGTCAGCGTCAGGATCGCGACGTAGGCCGGCGCGGGTGCCTGGAACGTCGCGAGCTGGACCACCAGCGTCGGCGCGTCCGCGAAGTAGAGAACCCAGGCGCCTCCGGTCCACCAGGCGACGAGCAGCCAGATGGAATGCTTCATGGTCCGCAGGGCGATCTTCTCCATGGACCAGGGCGCCGCGTCGAGCCTGAGGCGCGCGCGCCTGTCGCCCTCGACGAGGCGCTCGACGGCGAGGAACAGGTCGGTCCAGACGGTCTGCGGGCAGAGGTAGCCGCACCAGACGCGCCCCGCGACCGCGTTCATCAGGAACAGGATGAGGGCCGCCAGGATCAGCAGGCCCATGACGTAGGTCACGTCCTGCGGCCAGAGCTCGATCGAGAAGAAGTAGAACCGCCCCTTGTCGAGGTCGAGCAGGACCGCCTGGGAGGGCTCGCCCGCACCGCGAGGCCAGCGCACGAAGGGCGTGAGATAGTAGACGCCGAGGGCGACCGCGAGGACGATCCACTTGATCCGGCGGAACGTGCCGCGGACGGATTGCGGCTGGATCTTCGTCCGCGCGGCGTAGAGGGACCCGTTCACGGCCGGGATGGCGGCACGGGTCGCCGCCGCGCCGAATTTCTTGGCACGCCCGGCGTGGATCGGTGCGGGCGCGGACCCGGCGGCCGCAGGGGGGCCGGTGCGTTCGGCGAGGGGCATCGGTCATCTTCCGTCCGGCGCACGGGCCGGTGCCGCCGGACTAGAGATCCGCCGCGCCGGCCGCCTTGATCTCGCGCAAACGCGAGCGCCCGGAGACCGCCTAGAGCCGTTCCCGACCGGGTCGGGACGGAGGCGATTGCCGAGCCCGTGCCGAACGAGGCACGGGTGCCCTCTTCGTGCGGGAGACGGACAGGGTGAGGGATCAGGTTTGTCCGGACGAGGCGTGCCGTGTCGGCTATCTGACGGCGCGCCTTATCCTGATCCGTCTCGTCCCTCACCCCAACCCTCTCCCGCACGGGAGAGGGGGCCTGGCACGGCTGCCGAGACCGGGGGCGCCGTCCCTCCCGACCGTTGCGACACGATCGGGAACGGCTCTAGCGGCCGCCGCCGAGGTCGTGCACGTAGACCGCCAAGGCCTTGATCGTCGCCGGATCGAGCCGGCCTTCCCACGCCGGCATCATGCCCCTGCGCCCGTTCGTGATCGTGGCGACGACCTGCTCGGGCGAGGCGCCGTAGAGCCAGATCGCGTCGGTGAGGTCGGGAGCGCCCATCTCGGGATTCCCCTTGGCGGCCTCGCCGTGGCAGCCGGCGCAGTTGCCGGCGAAGACCTCGCCGCCCGTCGCGACGCGCGCGCCCGCGACGCCCGGCTTGCCGGAGAGCGAGAGCACGTAGGTCGCCACCGCCGCGATCTCGTCCCGCTTGAGCACGCCGTCACGCCCGAAGGCCGGCATGTCGCCGACATGCGCCTCTCCGTGACCGGACCGTGCGCCGTACCGGATCGTGCGCTCGATCTCCTCGGGCGTGCCGCCCCAGAGCCAGTCGTCGTCCTGCAGGTTGGGGTAGCCCGGCCGGCCTGTGGCCGAACTGCCGTGGCAGGCGGCGCAATTGTCGCCGAACGCCGCCTTGCCGGTGGCGAGCGCGAGCCGCAGGAGAGCCGGATCGGCCCGGATCTCCGCGACCGACGCGGTGGCGAGCTGCGCCTGGCCGCGCGCGTCGCGCGCCCGGCGCACGGCGTCGACCTCGTCCAGAACGACCCCGCGCTGGGAGTAGCCGAGCAGGCCGCCGGTATAGCCGGTCACGAGCGGCCAGGCCGGGTAGGCAATCCAGTAGCCGACGGACCAGATGATGGTCGCGTACAGAGTGTAGAGCCACCAGCGGGGCAGGGGATTGTTGTACTCGACGATCCCATCCCAGGCGTGCCCGGTGGTCTGCGGGTCCGCCGGCGAGGGGCCGGGATGCGGGGTGTCGGCCACGGCGGTCAGTCCTCAGTCAGCGGGAGGTGGGCGGCCGCCTCGAACCGTGCGCGGTTGCGGGGCCAGAACGCGTACAGCGCGACCGCGGCGAACATGCCGACGAAGTAGAGGAGCCCGCTTGTCTGTGCGAAAGCGGCGGCGCTCTCGTATGTCATCGTGATCACCTCAGGTTTTTCTTGTCTTCGTAGATCTTGAAATCGACCATGGTGCCGAGCACCTGCAGGTAGGCGATCAGGGCGTCGATCTCCGCGGCCCTGGCCTTGTCGCCGCCGAAATCGCGGACGTTGGCGCCTGGATAGCGACGCTGCAGATCGGCCGCGCCGGGCCCGTCGGGATCGAGCTGCGCCTTCAGGTCGCTCCGGGCCAGGGCGACCATCTTGTCGGTGTAGGGGACCCCGAGGGCGCGGTTGGCCACGAGGTCGTCCGCGATGGCGTCGGCGTCGAGCGGCCGGTCGAGGAACGCGTAGGCCGGCATGATCGAGGCCGGCACGACCGCCCGCGGGTCCTTCAGGTGCTCGCGATGCCACTGGTCCGAATACTTGCCGCCGACGCGCGCGAGATCCGGGCCGGTCCGCTTCGATCCCCACTGGAAGGGGTGGTCGTACATGCTCTCGGCCGCGAGCGAGAAGTGGCCGTAGCGCTCGATCTCGTCGCGCATCGGGCGGATCATCTGGCTGTGGCAGAGGTAACAGCCTTCCCGGATGTAGATGTTGCGGCCGGCGAGTTCGAGCGGCGTGTAGGGACGGACGCCCTCGACCGTCTCGACGGTGCTCTTCAGGTAGAAGAGGGGCGTGATCTCGACGAGGCCGCCGATCGCGACGACGATGAGCGCGCCGATGAGCAGGAGGATCGAGTTCTTCTCGAAGATCTCGTGCCTCTTCCAGAGGCCGGGTTGAGCGGTGGCCATCGACGGTCTTCCGTAAAGCGGTGAAGGACTGAGCCGCGACCGCGCGCGGCTCCGTTCAGCGGGCTCACTCGGCGGCGGCGAGTACGGGGGTTCCGGGCCGGTGCTCGTCCATCGGCAGGGCGGCGGAGTCCGACGCGGTCCGGCCCGCGATGGTCATGGCGAGGTTGTAGGCCATGATCAGCCCGCCGGTCAGGAACAGGACACCGCCGAGTGCCCGCACGAGGTAGTAGGGCTGCATCGCCTCGACGGTCTCGACGAAGGAATATTCGAGGAAACCGAGGGCGTTATAGGCGCGCCACATCAGGCCCTGCATGATCCCGGCGACCCACATCGAGCTGATGTACAGGACGATGCCGAGGGTCGAGATCCAGAAGTGCCACTCGACCAGCTTCAGGGAGTAGAGCTCCCGGCGGTTCCACAGCCAGGGGACGAGGCAGTACAGGGCGCCGAAGGAGATGTAGGCGACCCAGCCGAGCGCGCCGGAATGGACGTGGCCGATCGTCCAATCCGTGTAATGCGACAGCGAGTTCACGGCCTTGATGGCCATCATCGGGCCCTCGAAGGTCGCCATGCCGTAGAAGGCCAGGGAGACGACCATGAAGCGCAGGACCGGGTCGGTGCGGAGCTTGTCCCAGGCGCCCGAGAGGGTCATCAGGCCGTTGATCATGCCGCCCCAGGAGGGCATCCACAGCATGATCGAGAACGTCATGCCCAGCGTCTGCGCCCAGTCGGGCAGGGCTGTGTAGTGCAGATGATGCGGGCCGGCCCAGATATACATGAAGATCAGGGCCCAGAAGTGGATGATCGACAGGCGGTAGGAGTAGATCGGCCGCTCCGCACGCTTCGGCACGAAGTAGTACATGATGGCCAGGAAGCCCGCCGTCAGGAAGAAGCCCACCGCGTTGTGGCCGTACCACCACTGGATCAGGGCATCCTGAACGCCCGCGAACATCGGGTACGATTTGGAGCCGAGGACCGTCACCGGCATCGCCAGGTTGTTGACGATGTGGAGCATGGCGATGGTGACGATGAAGCCGAGATAGAACCAGTTCGCCACGAAGATGTGGGGTTCCTTGCGCTTCCAGAGCGTGGCGAGGAACACCAGCAGGTAGGCAACCCAGACGATCGTCAGCCAGAGATCGGCGTACCATTCGGGCTCGGCGTACTCCTTCGACTGCGTGACGCCGAGCAGGTAACCGGTGCCGGCCACGACGATGAACAGGTTGTAGCCGAGGACCACGAACCAGGGCGCCAGATCCCCCGCGAGGCGCGCGCGACACGTGCGCTGAACGACGTAGAGCGAGGTGCCGATGAGGACGTTGCCGCCGAAGGCGAAGATCACCGCCGAGGTGTGCAGGGGACGCAGGCGACCGAACGTCGTGTATTCGAGCCCGAGATTGAGCGCGGGCGCCCAGAGCTGGAAGGCTATGATGCAGCCGACCGTGAATCCCGCGATGCCCCAGACCATGGCGGCGACGACCGCGAACTTGACCGGGCCGAGATTGTAGTTCGGCTTGCCGTCGATCTCCTGCGGCGCCGGCTCGAACGCCCGCGCCTCGTAGCGCTTGAGGATCGCGACGACGCCCGCCAGGCCGGCCAGGGCGAACAGGCCCATATGGAAGCTGAACGGCGCGTCGACCGCGTATGTCGATGCCAGGGCGCATACGAAGGCGCCGACGAGCAGGGCGAGACCCAGCCCGACCTCGCCTTCGGTCATATACTTGGCAACAGGTGTGGCGGCCATGGCTCGCTCTATTCGCGTCGCGCGGGTACGGGTCCTGCGGCGGATAAGAGACGGGGCGAAGCTCGGCCTTGACCTGAATCAAACCGGGCTCGCGCATCGACGCGGGATTGCGAGGTCGAACCGCGCGCGACTGCCAGTCGTGTTCGATCGCGGCGCTCGAATTTCGATCGTCCGGGTGCCGACAACTGTAGACGTCAGTCAATCTACACTGGATCGAGCGACGGCGTCCGCGCGAAACGGGGTGTGTGGGGGGGCGCTTCGTTGCCCGACGGGACGATCATCCGCAGCCTTCCGCGGCGGCGCCCGTCGAGGTCCTTGATCCATCGCAAGGCTTGGCCGCGCGGGGCATCGCAGAACGGGCCGTCCGGTACGGTCACGACCTGCCCGACGATCAAGGAAACATTGCTATGCGCGCCTCATCCCTCGTTGTCGCCGCTGCCCTCCTCAGTTGCTCGGCCCTCCCCGTCGTCGCCTCCTCTTGCACGCAGCAGATCAGCGCCCTCCAGCGCCGCCTCGACAGCTTCGGTGCGGTGCAGGTCGCGGGCCTCGATCCCGGACACACTCTGACCACCGGCTCGCTCAAGGCGCTTCCGCGCGCTCTGCCGGTTGAGCCGACCAGCCAGCAGAGCGGTCCGACCCGCGGGAACGTCGTGGCGGCCAAGCTTCTCATCGGCGAAGCGCTGGATGCGGATCGCGAGGGCGACCAACGCGCCTGCGAGAACATCCTCACGGACGCCAAGCGCCTCATGGGGCCCCTGCCGTAGCGGCGGACGATGCGGGCCGGCCGGCGAACCAGGACTGCGCGATCGATCGTTGCCGGTCCTCGGGGGCACCGTCCGATCGCCCGCTCGCGAACCGCCAGGCGGATCCGACCCGTGATCTCCGGCCCGGATCACGGCGTCGGCGACGGCCGCGCAGCGACCGCAAACCCCGGGCCATCCCGCCGCGCAGCTTGAGAGATTTCGCGATGGATCAGACTTCGACGGGCATCCCGACCCTTGCGCCGGCACGAGGCGGGGAAGCCTTCAGGGCGTTCTTCGTCGCCCCGAACGGACGTGTGCTCGGGATGGAGCCTCTGGAGGCTTCCAGCGAAGCGGACGCTCGGCTTCTGGCTGAGGCGCTGGTTGCGGACGCGGTCGTCGAGCTCTGGGCCGGGCTGCGGTTGGTGGCACGTTTCGAGACGGGGCGCTGCCAGCCTCGGGCCGGGCACGGTCCGTCGGAGCCTTCCCGCGAGCCCGACGGCTCGTCCGGGTGGCGAATGGGCCGGGCGTGACCTCCGGCGCGGGGGTGCTCTCGCTTCGAAGCGCCCCGTTGGCGGGCGGCGATTTCCCGGTGGATGGGGGGGTCGAGCGTCAGGCGCGCCTCGCCCGTGCCGCGGCCCAACTCGCCGCCGCCGCCGTCGAACGCGTGGAGGCCGCCTGCGGGACGGATGCGCTGCGCATCGTCGGGAAGGGGGGGCGGTCCGGGACACGACCTCAACGAGGGCGAACTCCGCTGGATGGTGGGCCGGGGTTGGGCCCGCACCGTCGAGGACGTGCACTGGCGTGGCCATGCCCGGCGAGCGCGCTGGTCGGCTAAACGACACTGCTCGCGGCCCGCGCCCTCCCGATCGTCTGCCTCGCACGCAGCTTGCGCCGCGCCACCGTCCCGGCCGCGCGGTTCGCCCAGCCGGCTCTCCCGGCGGGGCAGGGGGGGCGTGAGCGACCCCTGCCGGTCCAGGGCCGGCCCGATCAGGCCGGAGCGCCCAGGGCGTCCGGCTGGGCCGCACGGCGGTAGATCAGGAGCGTGGCGACGAGGCCGCAGGCGCCCCGAAGGCCATCCACAGACCGGGGGCCGCGCGCTTGCACGTGGCCTCGATGAGCCGCGTGGAGACGGTGATCGTGTAGAACGAGATCGTGGTCATGCCGACGAGGAGCGTGCCGAGCAGCACGATCTGCCAGTCGCGGGCGAGCGAGCCGAACACCTCGTTCATGGACGGCCTCGGCTCGCGCTCGAGGAACTCCTCCGTCTCATCCAGCGAGCGCCAGATGTAGAGTGGCGGCTCTGGATAACGCCGGCCGAGCCCTAGGCTGCACCCGCGCGCGGCCCGGCGCCCGTCACATTGCCCCCAGCGCCCGCGGGAGCCACAGGGAGAGGGCGGGCCAGTAGGTCACCAGGACCAGGAAGGCCAGCATCGTCAGCAGCCACGGCAGCACCGCGACCGTCAGCTCGGAGATGCCCATATGGGCGATGCCGCTCGCGACGTAGAGGTTGAGCCCGACCGGCGGGTGGCACAGGCCGACCTCCATGTTGACCGCCATGATGATCCCGAAATGGATCGGGTCGATCCCGAGCTTGACCGCGATGGGGAACAGGATCGGCGCCATGATCAGCAGGATCGAGGACGGCTCCATCACGTTGCCGGCGATCAGCAGGATGATGTTGACCACGAGCAGGAAGACCAGCGGGCTGAAGTTCATCGCGATCAGCCACGCCGCCATCGCCTGCGGGATGTTCTCCGACGTCATCAGGAAGGAGAACAGCACCGCGTTGGTGATGATGTAGAGCAGCATCGCGCTCATGTTGGCCGAGGCGAGGAGCACCCGGGGCACGTCCGACAGCTTCAGGTCGCGGTAGACGAACACCGCGATGACGAAGGCGTAGACCGCCGCGGTCGCGGCCGCCTCGGTCGGCGTGAAGATGCCGGCGTAGATGCCGCCGATCACCATCACCACGAGGAACAGGCCCCAGGCGCTCTCGCGGAACGCACGCAGGCGCTCGGCCCAGGAGGCCTTCGGCATGCGCGGATAGCCGCGGCGCTTGGCGATGACGAAGGTGACGCTGGCGAGCATCGCCGACAGGACGATGCCGGGCATCACCCCGGCCAGGAACAGGTTGCCGATCGAGGAGTTCGTCGACACCCCGTAGAGCACGAGGATGATCGAGGGCGGCACGAGGATGCCGAGCGCCCCCGACGTGGTGATCACCCCGGCGCCGAAGCGCTTCGGGTAGCCCTCCGCCACCATGGCGGGCAGGATGATCGAGCCGATCGCCACCACCGTCGCCACGCTCGACCCCGACACGGCGGCGAACAGCGCGCAGGCGACCACGCCGGCGAGGCCGAGCCCCCCCGGCCAGTGCCCGACGAGCGAGGTCGTGAAGGCGATCATCCGCCGCGCCACGCCGCCATGGGCCAGGAAGTTGCCGGCGAGGATGAAGAACGGGATCGCCATGATCGAGAAGTTCTCGATCCCGGTGAACAGCTTGAGCGCGACGCTCTCGATCGGCACCTGCGTCAGGGTGAACAGGAAGGTCAGCACCGTCAGGCCGAGTGCGATCGAGATCGGCATGCCGGTGAGCATCAGGGCGATGAGCAGCCCGAAGATGATCAGGCCGCTCATGCGGGGCCTCCCTCGCGGCCGAGCTGGACCGGGTCGACCCCCTCGACGGTCCGGACGCCGTCGACATGGGCGTGGTCTCGGGCGGGCAGGTGCCCGGTCGTCCAGTAGCCCCACGCGACCTGCAGGAAGCGGAAGCACATCAGGTAGGAGCCGAGCGGGATCGCGAGGTAGACGATCCAGACCGGGATCTCCATGTCGGGCGTCGTCTGGTCGGTGTGCCCGATGCGCCAGACGAAGTTCGCGCCGAGCGTGCCGACGATCCCGGTGAACAGGGCGCCCGCCGCGAGGCTGACCAGGACCATGACCCGGCGCGCGCCCGGCGGCAGCCGGTTGACCAGCACGTCGACGCCGACATGGATGCCGGTGCGCACGCCGTAGGCCGCGCCGAACTTCGCGACCCAGATGAACATGTAGATGCACAGTTCCTGCGACCAGCCGAAGTCGATCCGGTCGGTGTAGTCCTGCAGCGCCGGGATGCCGGAGAGGAACCGGTGCACCACCGTGGCGAAGGTGATGACGGTCGCGGCCGCCATCAGCGTTCCGATCAGCACCTCTTCGAGCCGATCGAGAAGTTTCAGCAACATGGTCGGTCCGGGCGCTGCTGCGGCGGGATCAGTTGTTCGGCGCCGCCTCGGCTTCCTTGTTGAGCGCCGTGACCAGATCCTTGCCGACGCGGGAGGCCATCTCGCGCTGGACCGGCGCCAGGGCGTTCCGCCACGCGGCGTTCTCGGCCTCGGTCGGCGTGTAGACCTCGGTCTTGCCGGTGGCGCGGATGTCGGCGAGCGCCTTCTCGTTCTGCTTGTCGGCGATCTCGTGCTCGTAGGCGGTCGCGTCCTTGATGGCGCCCTCGAGCGTCGTGCGGATATCGGCGGGCAGGCCGTCCCAGAAGCCCTTGTTCACGATGACCGCGTAGCCGATGTAGCCGTGGTAGGTGAGCGTGGCGTGCTTCTGCACTTCGTTGATCTTCTGGGTCGTCACGTTCGACGGCGGGTTCTCCTGACCGTCGACCACGCCGGTCTGCAGCGCCTGGTAGAGTTCGGAGAAGGCCAGGACCTGCGGCAGCGCGCCGAGCTGCTTGAACTGCGCCTCCAGCACCTTCGAGGACTGGATCCGGAACTTCAGGCCCTTCACGTCCTCGGGCGCGTGCATGGGCTTGTTGGCGGTGAGGATCTTGAAGCCGTTGTCCCAGTAGCCGAGGCCCTTGATTCCCTTGGATTCGAGCTTCTTGAACAACCCCTGGCCGATCGGCCCGTCCTGGACGCGCCGCAGCACCTGCTCGTTGGGGAAGATGTAGGGCAGGTCGAAGGCCTCGAACTCCTTCACGCCGAGGGGGCCGAACTTGCTCGTGGACGGCGCCAGCATCTGCACGGCGCCGAGCTGGAGCATCTCCACCTCTTCCTTGTCCTTGTAGAGCGTGCTGTTCGGGTAGATCTCGACCTTGACCGCGCCCTTGGTGCGCTCCTCGGCGAGCTGCTTGAACCGCTCGGCGCCCTGACCCTTGGGCGTGTCGGTGGTGACGACGTGGCTGAACTTGATGACGATCGGCGTCTGCGCCGCGGTCGGCGCGATGAAGGCGAGCGCACAGGCGAGCGCACCGAGAATCCGAGCCGTCATCGTGTCCTCCCAGACTGATTCCGCGTCGTTGCGCAGATTGAATTTTGGATAGACTTGCAGTTGAGCGCGGTGGCGACAAGCGCGAAAGTGCGACGCCCGAGGGTAGATGTCGCGCGCGGCGGCGGTTCTCTCCCTCGTCCGGGACGACGCGAGAGCCGGATCCAGCGGGATTACGCCTTGTCGCGCCCGCCGATGAAGGCCCGCACGGCCTCCCGGTGCTCGGGCGTGGCGGTGACGACGGCATAATGCGAGGAGATCAGGTCGAGGTTGGTGCGCAAATCGTTGCGCATCCCCTGGTAGACCGCGCGCTTGATCAGGCTCAGCGTCAGCGGCGGCGCCTTGGCGATCCTGCGCGCCAGCGCCGCGACGGCCGGCATCAGATCCGCGTCGGCGTGAACGCCGTTGACGAGGCCGATCCGCAGGGCGTCGTCGGCGTCGACGAAATCGCCGGTGAAGAACAGTTCCAGCGCCTTCGCGGTCCCGACGAGACGGGGCAGGAAATGGGCGCCGCCCGCACCCGGGACCAGGCCGACCCGCACGTAGGTCTCGGCGAAGCGGGCGCTTTTCGCCGCGTAGCGCAGGTCGCACATCAGGGCGAGGTCGAGGCCCGCGCCGGTCGCCACGCCGTTCAGGGCGGCGATCACCGGCTTGTCGAGATCCTCCAGCGTCAGCGGGATGCGCTGGATTCGCCCGTGGAGCTCGTCCTTGCGCCGCGCCGGCGGCTGGTCGAGGCGCTCGCCCATCTCGACGATGTCGCCGCCGCTGCAGAAGGCCGAGCCCGCCCCGGTCACCACCACGACGCGGATCGCCGCGTCGGTGCGGCAGCGCTGCAGGGCCGCCGTCCAGGCCTCGATCATCGGGAAGGTGAAGGCGTTCTTCCGCTCGGGCCGGTTCAGCGTGATGGTCGCCACCCCCTCCGCGACGGAGAGCAGCAGGTCCTCGCCGGCGTCTCGGGTCTCGGCAGTCATCGGGCGGCCTCCAGGGGCGCGGTGTCGGGCTTGTCCGGCGCGTCGATCAGGGCGGCGATCTCCGCCGGGTCGAGCCCGGCCTCGGCCAGGACCTCGGCGGTGTGCTCGCCGTGCCGGGGGGCGTGGCGGCGGATCGCGAAGCGGCTGCCGCTGAACGAGACCGGCCGGCGCATGGTGCGGTAGCGCCCCTCGCTCGGGTGCTCGGCGCTGCCGAAGAAGCCCACCGCCTTCAGGTGCGCGTCCTCCGGCAGGTCCTCCAGGCCGAGGACCGGCATGCACGGGATGCTCACCGAGTCGCAGAACGCCACCCACTCGGCGGTGGTCCGGCGCGGCGCCTCCTCCTCCACCAGCGCGTAGAGGATCTCGATGTTCTCCACCCGCACGGCGAGCGGCGCGAAGCGCGGGTCGTCCACGAATTCGAGCCGGCCGGTATGGATGAAGAAGTCGCGCCAGTTCCGGTCGGAATAGGGCAGGATGCAGGCGTGGCCGTCCCGGGTCCGGTAGGGCTTGCGCCGCGGGCTCAGCACCCGGTTGAAGCCCGGCGGCCCCAGCGGCGGCTCGAAGGCGTAGCCGACCATGTGCTCGACGAAGTTGAACTCCACCATGGTCTCGAACATCGGCACCTCGACCGCCTGCCCGCCGCCGCCGGCCCGGCGCTCGTAGAGGGCCGCGAGGATCGCGCAGGCGATGGCCTGTCCGGCGATCTTGTCGCACAGCACGGTGGGCAGGTAGCCGGGCTGGCCGGTAGCGGCTGTCTGGAGGGCCGCCAGGCCCGAGCCCGCCTGGATCAGGTCGTCGTAGGCCGCCTTGTGGGCGTAGGGGCCGTCGGCCCCGAACCCGTAGGCGCCGCAGAAGACGATGTCGGGCCTGAGCGCGCGCACGCGATCGTAGCCGTAGCCCAGGCGCAGGATCGCGTCGGGCCGCATCGAGTGGACGAACACGTCGGCCGTGGCGATCAGCCGGTCCAGTGCCGCGCGCGCCGCAGCCCGCTTCAGGTTGAGGCGGACGCTGCGCTTGTTGCGGTTGAGGTGCAGGAAGTTGCCGCCCATCCCGGCGCCCCGGGCCGGCCGGTAATGCCGGAAGGAATCGCCCTCCGGCGTCTCGATCTTGATTACGTCGGCGCCGAGATCGGCGAGGATATGCGTCGCCGAGGGCCCCATGATCACGCTCGTCAGGTCGACCACCCGCACGCCCGCCAGCGGCCCGGCCTTCTTCGTCTCGGCGGAGTGGTCCGGCACGCACTGATCTCCCATCTCAGCCGGCGCCGCCCCGGAGCCGGACCAGCATCGGCCAGAGGGCCGCGCCGCCGCCCGCGCAGACCGCGCGCCCGATCCGCTCCTGCCAGAGGGCGTCGGATCCGAACTCGTCGCGCCAGGACCAGAGCCGCCGCGTCGCGCGGTGGAGCGGGTGCTCCTGGGTGAAGCCCATGGCCCCGTGGATCTGGTGGCCGATCGCCGCGACGTGCCCCGCCGCCTCGCCGCAGCGCGCCTTGGCGATCGCGGTCGCGAGGACGAAGCGCGGGTCGCCCCAGCAGGCGGCCGCGAGATCGGCGGCCGCGGTCGCGGCCGCGACGTGGCCCGCGGCCTCGGCCAGCATGTGCTGGATCGCCTGGAACTTGGCGAGCGGCCGGCCGAATTGCTGCCGCTCCTGGGCGTGATCGAGGGCGGACCCGAGGCAGGTCTCCAGGGCGCCCACCATCTGCTGCGCGCGAACCCAGGCGCCGACGGATTCGACGGACGGCACGCCCGCCTCGGTCGCCCAGCCCGGCGCGGCCCGGATATCGTCGGCGGGGACGGTGCAGCCCGTGAGGTCGAGCGTGTCGCGCGGCTCGCCCGCGAGATTGTGGCGCGTGTCGCGGATCGTGCCGGGCGCGGCGATCCGCACGAGCTGCGGGACGCCGGCCGCGTCGACGGCGTCGAGGAGGAAAGCGGCGACCGAACCGCCCCAGGGCACCTGCGCGACCCGTCCGTCCAGGACGAAGCCCTCCGCCTGCGGCGCGATCCGCACGGGGCCGCCGCGCGGGACCAGCGACAGGGCGTCGGCGCTCGCGCCCCCGCCGGCCGCGGCCCAGAG
>NZ_MLCA01000006.1:715489-780823 GCF_036441375.1 Methylobacterium oryzae | reverse complement strand
CGGTCGCGCGGGCGATCGGCGGCCCCGCCGTGCCGCGCCGCGTGCCCGGTGCGATCAGCGCCCGGGCCGTGGCAAGCTTCCCCGACGCGCCGGCGGCCCTGCGCTTCGCCATGCGCGGCTCGACCGGCAACCGCTACCACGTCAGCCTGGAGGAGCGGCCGGGAGGCCCGGAGCTGCGCTGCACCTGTACGGCCGGCCGCTACGGCATGCGCTGCCGCCACGTGAAGGCGCTGGAGGTCGGCGACGTCACCGACCTGATCTCGGACAACGCTGGCGACGTCGTCCTCCTCGCCCGGATGCTCGGCGCGAGGACCCGGATCGCGGGCGCGGCCTGACCAGATTCAGTCCGCGTCGAGGCAGGCGCGGAACGCCGCCACGGCGCGCTCGATATCGGCCGCCGCGATGTGCCGGTGCGTGACGAGCCGCAGCCGCCGCTCGCCCAGCGGGCGTGTGCGGATGCCGGCCGCCTCGAGATCCGCGACCCAGCGCGCGCTGCCGCGCCCGGTCTGGCCGAGATCGACCTGCACGATGTTGGTCTGCGGCACGCTCGCCGAGAGGCGCGGCCGCAGGGCGTTCAGCCCGTCGCTCAGTTGCCGGGCTCGGTCGTGATCCTCGGCGAGGCGCGCGCCCATCGTGGTGATCGCCTCGAGGCCGGCGGCGGCGACGACCCCCACCTGCCGCTGCGTCCCACCGATCATCTTCCGCAAACGCCGCGCAGTTGCGATCACCGGACCGTCGCCCGCCAGCACCGCGCCGACCGGCGCGCTCAGGCCCTTCGACAGGCACAGCGAGACCGTGTCGACATGGGCGGTGAGATCCGCCGGCGCGACCCCGAGGTGGGTGGCGGCGTTGAACAGGCGTGCCCCGTCGAGATGAACCGAGATGCCGCGCGCGCGGGCGATGTCCGCCACCGCCGCCATGTGGGCCTCCGGCAGCGCCGTGCCGCCGGCGGCGTTGTGGGAGGTCTCCAGCGCGACCATGGCCGTCCGCAGCGGGCTCGCGGCCGGGCGGAGAGCGTCCTCCAGTCGATCGAGGTCCATGGCGCCGTCCGTGCCGGCGATCCCGTACAGGAACGCGCCGGTCAGGGTGGCGGCCCCGCGCTCGGTGTGGAGCATGTGGGCCTGGGCCTCGAGCAGGATCTGCTCGCTGCGCTGAACCTGGGCGAGAATCGCCAGAAGGTTGCCCATCGTGCAGCTCGGCACGAACAGGCCGGCCGCCTTGCCGAGCATCGCGGCGGCGGTCTCCTCCAGCGCGCAGGCGGTCGGGTCGGCGTCGAGCCCGTCGTCGCCCAGCGGCGCCGTGCGCATCCGCGCGTACATGGCCTCCGTCGGCCGCGTGACGGTGTCGCTCCGCAGGTCGACGAGGGACGGGGCGCCCGCCGGGTGGCTCTGGTCGTTATGCATGTCGGACTCGCCGGCCGCCCTATCGGTACGCGGCCTCGTCACCGGAATCGGTCGGGTTGGCCAGAGCGCGCTTGAGCACGTCGCTCATGGGCAGCTCCAGGTTGATGCCCTTCGGCGGAATCGGCTGCTCGAAATACTTGCCGTAGAGGCGCGCCACGGTCCCGTCCTGGATCAGCTCGACGACCGCTCTGTCGACCGCTGCCTTGAAGGCCGGATCGTCCTTCGGCTCCAGGATGCCGTAGGGCGCGAATTCCAGGCCCTTCGTGCCGATCTTGTAATCGGCCGGCCGCTTGGCGCCCGCCACCGTGGCGTGGGCCAGGGCGTCGTCGTTGATGGCGCCCGCCGCGCGCCCGGTCTCCACGAGCAGGAACACCTCCGCGGTGTCCTTGGCCGGCATCACCTGGATGTCGAGCTTGTCGCGGACGTTGATCCGAGTGGCGACGCGCTGGGTCTCGCCGCCGGCCTGGGCCGAGATGGCCTTGCCGCGGAACGACGCGATGTCGTCGACATCCACCGGCGTGTCCTTCTTGGCCACCAGCACCACCTGCGCCACGAAGGTTGTCGGCGCGAACGAGACCAGCTTGTGCCGCTCGGGCAGGTTGCTAGCGGTGCCGCATTCCAGGTCGATCGTGCCGTTGTTGATCAGCGGGATCCGGGTCGCCGACATCACCGGCACGTGGCGCACCTCGAGCCTGGGCAGGCCGAGCGCGGCCTTGAGCTTCTGCGCGACGTGCTCGCATATCTCCAGCGAATAGCCCACCGGCTTGGCGTTCTGGTCGAGGAAGCCGAAGGGCGGCGACGCGTCCGGGAAGCCGAGGCTGATCTGTCCGGTCGCGCGGATCTTGTCGAGGCGCCCTTCGGCGACCGACGGCGCGGCGAGGCCGGCCCAGCACAGAGTGGCCAACAGAAGCGGCAGCGTCCTCGACACGATCCGAACCCCCTCGCTATGTCTGAACCGGCGCAGCGCCCGGCCGCCCCGACGGGGAGTCGGCCCGAAGCTTTGCCGACCGATCCTAGGAGCGGCCGCGCGCGGGCGTCCAATGCCGATTCACCTGCCGAGCATACGGATCTGATATGGCCGAGCGGCGCATGACCTTCCGGCACATCGAGGCCTTCCGGGCCGTGGTGGCCACCGGGTCGATGACCGAGGCGAGCCGCCGGCTCCACACCTCGCAGCCTCAGGTCAGCCGGCTGATCGCGCAGCTGGAGGCGATCACCGGCCTGCCCCTGTTCGACCGGAGCGGGAGCCGGGTCGTGCCCTCCCTCGACGGGACGCGGTTCCACGCGGAGGTCGAGCGCGCCTTCGTGGGCCTCACGAGCCTGGAATCGGCGGCCGCGCGGATCCGCGCCTTCGGGGCGGAGCGGCTGCGGGTGGCGGCGATGCCGCGACTGGCGGGCGGGCTCCTCGCGCGCGCGGTCGTCCGCTTCCGGGCCGCGCATCCGGACGTGATCGTGGCGATCCATTCCGGCGACGACGAGACCGTGAACCACTGGCTCGCCACCGGCTCCTGCGACGCCGCGCTGACGATGCTGTACGGCGACGCCCCGGAGGCGCGCGCCGAGCATGTCGAGACGCGCGCCTGCGTCGCCGTCCTGCCGCGGGACCACGCCCTCGCCGCGCGGGAATCGCTCGCGCCCGTGGATTTTCAGGGCGTGCCCTTCGTCGCCGCGTCGCTCGGGAGCGCACTGCGCGACCGGACCGAGGCCGTCTTCGAGGCCGCCGGGATCGCCCTGACCATCACCGCCGAGGCCGGTCTCGGCGCCTCGATCTGCACCCTCGTCTCGGCCGGCCTCGGGGTCAGCGTCATGAACCCGCTGGCCGCCCACGAGGAGGCGAAGGTCTCGCCGATCGCGATCCGTCCCTTCGCCCCCGCGCTCCCGGTGCACTTCGCGCTGCTGTTCCCCCCGGACCACGCCCGGGGGCGGCTGATGCGGGCCTTCGGCGCCTGCGCGCGGACGGTCCTGCTGGAGGAGCTCGCCCAGCTCCCGGACGCCGCGAGCGGGCGTCCGGCCGACGGGGCTCAGGCGGCGCGCTTCTCGCCGCCGCCGTAGAACGTACCCCCGCGCTCGGCCATCGCGGCCAGGTTGTCGGGCACCCGGAAGCGGGGGCCGTGCTTGGCCTCGAGCGTCCGCGCGAGGTCGACGAAGGCCGCCGCGCCCATGAAGTCGATGTACGACAGGGTTCCCCCGGTGAACGGCGCGAAGCCGAAGCCGAGAATCGAGCCGACATCGGCCTCGCGCGGGTCGGTGACCACGCCCTCGCCGACCGTGCGGGCGGCCTCGAGCGCCTGAACCACGAGGAGCCGCTGCTTCAGCTCGGTGAAATCGACGGCCTCGGGGTCGAGGCGGTTCGGCTGCAGGTCCTTCAGCCCGGGCCAGAGGCGCTTCGGCGCGCCCTCGGGGTAGTCGTAAAAGCCCTTGCGGTTCTTGCGGCCGAGCCGGCCCTGGTTCTCGACCATCTCGGCGAGGATCGCCTTCTGCGCCGGGTCGACGGCGCCCTGCCCCACCTGCGCCTCGGTGGCCTTGGCGATCTTGAGCACGAGGTCGAGGGCGACCTCGTCGTTGAGCGACAGCGGCCCGACCGGCATGCCCGCCTGGCGGCCGGCGCTCTCGATCATCGCCGGCGGCACGCCCTCGGAGAGCATCTTGTGGCCCTCGAGGATGTAGGCGCCGACGCAGCGGTTGGCGAAGAAGCCGCGGGCGTCGTTGACGACGATCGGCGTCTTCTTGATCAGCCGGACGTAGTCGAGGGCGGTGGCGAGCGCCGCGTCCCCAGTGGCCTCGCCCTTGATGATCTCGACGAGCATCATCTTCTCCACGGGGGAGAAGAAGTGGATGCCGACGAACTGCGCCGGCCGCTGCGAGGCCTTGGCCAGGCCGGTGATCGGCAGGGTCGAGGTGTTGGACGTGAAGATCGCGTCGGGACGGATGACCGCCTCGACCTTCTGGATGACCTCGGCCTTCACGCGCGGATCCTCGAAGACGGCCTCGATCACGAGGTCGCATGCGGCGAGCGCGCCGTAATCCGCCGTGGCCTGGATCCGGCCGAGCAGCGCCTCCCGGTCGGCGGTCTTGGCCCGGCCCTTGTTGATCTGGCCGGTGATGAGGGTGTGGGCGTAGGCCTTGCCCTTCTCGGCGGCCTCGACAGACTGGTCGACCAGCACCACCTCGATTCCGGCCTGTGCGGTGACGTAGGCGACACCCGCGCCCATGAAACCGGCCCCGATCACGCCGACCTTGCGCAGGTTCGTGGCCGGCACGTCCTTCGGACGGCGCGCGCCCTTGTTCAGCTCGCCCATGGAGATGAACAGCGTGCGGATCATCGCCGCCGCCTCGGTCGAGCGCAGGATATGCGCGAAGTAGCGGCTCTCGACCCGCAGGGCGAGGTCCATCGGCAGCTGCAGGCCCTCGTACACGGAGGCCAGGATCGCCTTGGCGGCGGGGTAGTTGTCGTGCGTCTCGCGACGGTAGATGGCGTTGGCCGGCGGCCAGATCATCATGCCGGCGGGCGAGTAGACCTTGCCGGACGGGGCCTTGAACTTCGGCACGTCCCAGGGCGCCACCGCGGAGCCACCCTCGCGGATCCAGGCCTTGGCGCGCGCGACGATCTCGGCCTGCGGCGCCACGGCGTGGATCAGTCCCATGCCCTTGGCCATGGGGGCGCGGATCTGCTCGCCCTTGAACAGCATCTGGAGGGCGTCGCCGGTCTGCATCAGGCGCGCGACTCGCTGCGTGCCGCCGCCGCCCGGGAACAGGCCGACCTTGATCTCCGGCAGGCCGACCCGGGTCTTCCCGTCGTCGGAGGCGACCCGGTAGTGGCACGACAGGGCCAGCTCGAAGGCCCCGCCGAGGCACAGGCCCTGGATCGCCGCCGCGAAGGGCTTGCCGCAGGTCTCCAGCCGCCGGAACAGCAGAGAGAGGCGCCGGGAGGCCTCGAAGAAGTGGCGCATCGCCACCTCCTCGCCCTGCTCGACCTTGAGCTGCTCGTAGGCCCGGCCGAGGCCCTGGAGCATGGTGAGGTCGGCGCCGCCGGAGAAATTGTCCTTTCCGGTGGCGATGACGCAGCCCTTGATCGCGGGATCGGACGCGACCTGCTCGATAATCTGCTCGAGCTGGTCCATCACGCCTTCGGTGATCACGTTCATCGAGCGACCGGGCATGTCCCAGGTCGCCAGAGCGATGCCGTCGGAATCGGTCTCGAAGCGGAAATCGGTCAGCGTCACGGTGCCGTCCTCCCTGGGTTCCGCCGACCATCCGCCGGCGCGCTTGCATTAAGGTTGTGTTGAGCGCGGCCGCTCATTGTCCGCGAGCCGGGGACAGACATCGAAAGCCGCACATGACGAAGGACTCCGGCTGCCGCGCCTGTCGCGCCGGCACAAAGCTCGACTTCGAGTTCACGATGGCCTTTCAGCCGATCCTCGACCTGGCCGACGGCAGCGTCTGGGCCTACGAGGCGCTGGTGCGCGGTCCGAACGGCGAGCCGGCCTACACGATCCTGGACCGGGTGACTGACGAGACCCGTTACCAGTTCGATCAGGCCGCACGCGTCAAGGCGATCGAGCTCGCCGGCACGCTCTTCCCCCGCGAAAGCGCCACGCGGCTCTCGATCAACTTCATGCCCAACGCGGTCTACGAGCCGAATGCCTGTATCCGCGCCTCGCTTGAGGCGGCGCGGCGCATCGACTTCGCGCACCAGCGCATCATGTTCGAGTTCACCGAGCAGGAGCGCTTCCGCGACCTCGATCACGTGAAGGGCATCGTGGCGGCCTACCGGAAGCAGGGCTTCCTGACCGCGCTCGACGATTTCGGAGCGGGCTTCGCGGGGCTGAGCCTGCTCGCCAATTTCCGCCCCGATCTGATCAAGATCGACATGGACGTGCTGCGCGGCCTCGACAGCGACGCCGGGCGCTACGCGATCGTCTCGGGCGTGGTCGCCATTGCGAGCGCCCTCGACGTCACGGTGCTCGCCGAGGGTGTCGAGACCGCGGCGGAGCTCGACGCCCTGCGCGGCATCGGGATCACGCTCGTGCAGGGCTACCACTTCGCCAAGCCCCTTCTGGAGGGACTGCCCCCGGTCGCGGGCTTCACACCCATGGCTGCCGCGCGCGCAGCCTGACGCCGGACCGACGCGCGCGGCGCTCATCGCCTACTTCGGCGCCGGGGTGGGCGCCGCGGCCGGAGGCGCCGGCGGCACCGGCGGGGTGCCGGCCTTCGGCGCGTTGTCGGTCGCCGCGGCCACCGCCAGCATGTTGAGCAGCTTGGTGACGGAGTTCTGCGAGATCGCCGTCACCGACGAGTTCGGATCGGCGTTCATCGTCTGGAACTTGAGATAGGTCGGGTCCGAGTAGATCTCGTCGAGGTGCTTGAGCTCGGCGAGGCTGAACTTCTCGGCGTAGTCTTTCGAGAGGCCCTGAACCATGAGGGCCCGCTGCTTCTCGAACTCGTCCAGCAATTCCTTGCGCACGGCCTCGGCGCGGGCCTCCGGCATCGGCGCCACGGTCTTCTCCAGGGCGACGTTGAACCCGGTCTGGAGGTTCTTGATCAGAGTCTTGTTGACGAGGTTCGTGGCCGCGGCGACGCGGTCCGCGGCGTCATCGGCGCGGGCGGCCACCGGCAGGGTCAAGGTGACGCCTAAGCAGAGCGTCGCAATCATGCGGTTCAAGGGCTTGTCTCCCATTGTCTTATCGTCCGGACCGCGAAAGGGCCGAGCGTCGCCCGCGCCTCTAGCAGCGTTCCCGGACTTTGGGGAGCGGCGCCGCGCCGCTCCCGGGCACGCGGTGGTTCAAACCCGCTCGATGATGGTGGCGGTGCCCATGCCGGCGCCGATGCACAGCGTGATCAGCGCGCGCTCCTTGCCGGTCCGCTCCAGCTCGTCGAGTGCCGTGCCGAGGATCATCGCGCCGGTGGCGCCGAGCGGGTGGCCGAGGGCGATGGCGCCGCCGTTCACGTTGACCGCCTCGGGGTCGAGGTCGAAGGCTTGGCAGAATCGCAGGACCACCGCCGCGAAGGCCTCGTTGACCTCGAACAGGTCGATGTCCGAGAGGCTCAGGCCCGACTTCGCCAGCACCTTGCGGGTGACGTCCACCGGACCGGTGAGCATCAGGGCGGGGTCCGACCCGATATTGGCGAAGGCGCGGATCCGGCCGCGCGGGCGCAGGCCCGCGGCCTCGCCGGCCGCCCGGGAGCCGATCAGCACGGCGGCCGCGCCGTCGACGATGCCGGAGGAGTTGCCGGCATGGTGCACGTGCTCGACCGCCTCGACGTCCGGATGCGCGTCCGTCGCCACGGCGTCGAAGCCGCCCATCTGGCCCATCTGCACGAAGGATGCCTTGAGCGCGGCCAGCGACTGCATGTCGGTGCCCGGACGCATGTGCTCGTCGCGGTCGAGGAGCGCGATGCCGTTCACGTCGCGGACCGGGACCACCGATCGGTCGAACAGGCCCTCGCTCCACGACTTCGCCGCGCGCTCCTGCGAGCGCACCGCATAGGCGTCGCACGCGTCGCGGTTGAAGCCGTACTTGGTGGCGATCAGGTCCGCCGAGACGCCCTGCGGCATGAAGTAGGACTTGATAGCGATCGCCGGGTCGACCGGCCAGGCGCCGCCCGAGGCGCCGATGCCGATGCGGCTCATCGATTCGACGCCGCCGCCCACCGCCATCTCGTGCTGGCCGCTCATGACCTGCGCGGCGGCGAAGTTCACCGCGTCGAGGCCGGAGGCGCAGAAGCGGTTGATCTGCACGCCCGGGACGTGCGCCCCGTAATCGGCCACCAGGGCGGCGGCGCGGGCGATGTCGCCCCCCGCCTCCCCTACCGGATCGACGCAGCCCAGCACCACATCGTCGACGAGGGCGGTGTCGAGCCCGTTGCGGTCCTTGAGGGCGCGGAGCGCGGTCTCGGCGAGCCGCAGGGCGGTGACTTCGTGGAGGGAGCCGTCCGCCTTGCCGCGCCCGCGCGGCGTGCGAACGTGGTCGTAGATGAAGGCGTCCGTCATCAGCACTCCCCCGGGGCGTCGATCTTCGCCGGTCGGCGACGCGGCCTTACAGGGCCGTCTCGGTTCGCGCCAGTCTGCCACGGCGCGCGCGCCCTCGGCCAGCCCCGAAAGCGGGGAGCCGGCGAAGGGCGCGTGACAGCGGCCGTGATTTGGCAGTGATCGTCCGGGGTCGGTGAGATCAGCCGGGTGCGGGCCCCTCCCCGCGCCTGCCCCGGACCGAACCTGCTCCGCGAGGAGCGGGCTCATCCCTGGCCGGAGACGGGGGATCTGGCGCGTTCGACTAGTCTTGAAGCATCCGCTTCAGCAGCTCCACTTCATCGCCGAGCACCGAATCTTCGCCGATCTGCTTCTCGATCTTGCGCACGGCGTGCAGCACCGTGGTGTGATCGCGGCCCCCGAACCGGCGGCCGATCTCCGGCAGCGAGCGCAGCGTCAGGACCTTCGACAAGTACATGGCGATCTGACGCGGCTTCACCACCGCGGCGGTGCGCCGTTCCGACAGGATGTCGGACCGCGAGACGTTGTAGCGCGAGGCGACCAGCTTCTGGATGTCCTCGATCTTGATCCGCTTCGGCTCGCGGTTCTTCACGAGGTCGCGGATCGCGCTCTCGGCCGTCTCCATCGTCACGGCGGTGCCGGTGAGCGTGGCGTGGGCGAGCAGGCGGTTCACCGCGCCCTCGAGGTCGCGACCGTTGGCGGTGATCGCCCGAGCGACGTAGGCCGCCACCTGCGGCGAGACGTCGAAGCCCGGATGCGCGGCCCGCACCGCGGCCAGCCGCGCCGACAGGATCGAGACGCGCAGGGCCTCGTCGAGGGCGGTGATCTCGACCACGAGGCCGCCGCCGAGCCGCGAGCGCACCCGCTCGTCCAGGGCCTCCAGCTCCGTCGGGGGACGGTCGGAGGCGACGACGACCTGACGGCCGGCATCGATGAGCGCGTTGATCGTGTGGCCGAACTCGGCCTGGATCGACTTGCCCTGGATGAACTGGACGTCGTCGAGGATCAGCAGGTCGATGCCCCGCAGCCGCTCCTTGTAGGCGAGCGCCGACTGGGTCTTCAGGGCGTTGACGAAGCCGTACATGAACCGGTCGGCGGTCAGGTAGATCACCCGGCGGCCGGCCTCGCGGGCGGCGTGGCCGATCCCGTGCAGCAGGTGGGTCTTGCCCAGCCCGACGCCCGCGTGGAGGTAGAGCGGGTTGTAGAGTGCGCCCTCCCCCTGGTGGTTGGCGACCCGCTCGGCGGCGGCGTGCGCCAGGGCGTTGGAGCGCCCGATCACGAAGCTCGCGAAGGTCAGCCGCGCGTCGAGCGGCGTGCCGCTGAGGTCGCCCCCGGCCTCGGCGCCGCGCGCCTCGGGGGTCGGCGCGACCGCGGCGACCGGGATCGGCGCGCTGGTCGCGTGGAGGCGGGCCAGCGGGCCGCTGGCCGGGCCCGGCTTGGAGACGCCTGCGGCGACCGGCCGCACAGGGGCCCCCGTGCCGCGCACGCCGACCTCGATCCGCGCGATCTCCTCAACCTCGGCCTTGAACGTGTTCAGCACGCGGTCGAGGTAGTGCGACTCGATCCAGCTCTTGAGGAAGCGGGTCGGGACCGTCAGCCGGGCCGTCCCGCCGGCGACGGCCTCCAGCTCAAGGCGGGCGAACCAGCTCGCGAACACGTCCTCGCCGAGCTCGGCCCGCAGCCGGCGCTTCACCCGGGCCCAGGCTGACCCGTAATCCGCGCTGCCGCCGTTGCGGCCCCCGTCGTCGTCGCTCGCCACAGTTCCGTCGACACGCATCACTGGCTCTCCCGACGCTGCCCACGGAAGCCCGCAGGCGGCGCGTACGCACGATTTACGCCCTCAGCGTCCCGCAAGAACGGGCGGGACAGAGTCCTCTTGACGGAGTCAACCCCACCGCGAGGAACTTTTGCCGATTGGGAGAGCCTATCAACAATTACCTACGGTTCCTTTAACAGTGGGACTTGTGGGGACGGCGCGGATTCCCATTCGCAAGTGTTCCCGCCGGGGCTGAACACGGCGGCTAGAGTCTTGGCGAATCAGATCGATTCGCTTCAGTCCCGAAATCGTCGTGTTTTGCTTGTCCGGTGTCAGTTTCTGTTAAGCTACACGCCGTTTCCGGACTCCGCAATCGCGTCGATTCTTCGACAGGGTTAACGCTTTCGCCGCGGGGCGGCGCCGTCGCCTCGCCCGGCTAGCGCGCACGAAAAAGCCCGGCGCGAAGGCCGGGCTCGAGAACGTCTGGGTCGTGCGTGGCGGTTTAGGCGGCGAGCGCCTTCACGCGGGCGGCGAGGCGCGAGACCTTCCGCGAGGCGTTGTTCTTGTGAACGATGCCGTGCTGGGCGGCGCGCATCATCTCGGGCTCGGCGGCGCGGAGGGCGGCCAGCGCGTCCTGCTGGTTGCCGGTGGCGATGGCCTCCTCGACCTTGCGGACGAAGGTCCGCATGCGCGAGCGGCGCGAGCGGTTGATCGCCGTGCGCTTGGCGATCTTGCGGGTCATCTTCTTGGCCGAAGCGGTGTTGGCCATGTACGTCCTCGTGTTTCTCGTCGGGCGATGCCGACGGGCCGGCTGGGCCGGAAATCGGTCGTCGCGTCAGGTTGTCTGGCGATGGCCGAGACGCAACGCGCGCGAAAGCGCGGCCCCTCGGCGAAGCGGCTTCTATAGTGAGGGGGGCGCCGCGCGTCAACGCGCCCGGCGCCAAATCCGGTCGCCGGCTCCGACCGCAGCCGAGGACCCGGACCGCATTCGGCCGGCCTGACCGAAGACATCGGAGACGGAGAAGCCGGCACCGCTGGCGCACCGATGAGTGCTGGCCGCGTTGCGCAAGAGAGCTTCGGCTATTCCGGCCAACGCAGCGCCGCCGCGGCCGCCAATGTCCCGACCACGGCGGCGATCAGCGTCAGCGCCGCCAGCACCGCCAGCGGCACGAGGAACGGCACCGTCCCGCCGCTCGCCGCCTGCGCGGCCGAGACGCCGAAGATCAGCGTCGGAATCATCAGCGGCAGGACCAGAACGGCCAGGATCAGGCCGCCGCGGCGAATCGAGGCGGTCAGCGCCGCGCCCACCGCGCCGATGAAGCTCAGAGCCGGCGTGCCGGCCAGCAGCGTCAGCGACGTCGCGCCCATGGCGGTGCCGTCGAGGGCCACCAGCAGGCCGAAGAGCGGCGCGGCGAGGGCGAGCGGCAACCCCGTGGTCAGCCAGTGCGCCGCGACCTTGCCGAGCACCACCAGCTCGAGCGGCACCGGCGCGGCGGTCATCAGGTCGAGGGAACCGTCCTCCTCGTCGGCCTGGAACAGGCGGTCGAGGCCGATCAGCGTCGCCAGCACGGCGGCGAGCCACAGGATCGCCGGGCCGATCCGGGACAGCAGGTTGAGGTCGGGCCCGAGGGCGAAGGGCACCAGCGCGACGATCATCAGGAAGAAGACGAGCGACAGGGCCCCGGAGCCGCCGACCCGGCCGGCGAGGCGCAGGTCGCGGGCGATGAGGGCGAGGAAAGCCCGAATCACGCCCACTCCTCCAGCACGTCCGCGACCGGTGCCGCTGCGGCGGTCTCGATGCGCAGCTCCGCCGTGCCGGCGAGGCCCAGGGATTGATGGGTGGCGGCGATCACGAGGCCGCCGCCGGCCCGATGGTGTTCCATCAGCTCGGCGAGCACCGCCTGCGAGGCCGTGTCGAGGGCCGCGGTCGGCTCGTCCAGGAGCCAGAGCGGCCGGGCGCAGACGAGGAGGCGTGCGAGGGCCACGCGCCGCCGCTGGCCCGCCGAGAGATAGGCCACCGGCAGGTCGTGCGCGTGGCCGAGGCCGAGCCGCTCCAGCGCGGCGCGCGGGTCCAGGCGCGGCGCGCCCAGGAGCCTCTGGGCGAACAGGAGGTTCTCGCCCGCCGTGAGCGAGCTCTTGAGCCCGTCGCGGTGGCCGACGGCGTGGAGACACTCGGGCAGGCTCGCCTCGCCGACATCGGCGACGTCGATCCGCCCGGCATCGGCCCGCAGCCGGCCCGACAGGATGGCGAGGAGGCTCGACTTGCCCGCGCCGTTCCGCCCGGTGATCGCCAGGGCGTCGCCGGGTCCGAGGGCGAAGGACAGGTTGGCGAAGATGCGGCGGCCGGAGCGGCGGCAGGCCAGATTGTCCACGCTGAGCCGCACCCGATACCCCGCCCTCGTCCCGTTACTGCGCGGCCGCTTCGCGAACCGCCGACTCCATGCCCGATTGCGCCGCGGAACGGAACCGCACGGCTTAGCTGCGCTTTCGTTCTGCGACGGAGGATTGCCCATGGCCGAGGCGGGAAACCCGAGCGAGACCGAGGTCGCCGCGACGCCCGACGCGGTGGCCGGCCGGGAAAAGGTCGAGGCGCGGATGGCGCAGTGCACCGCCGAGGAGCAGGCGGCGTTCTGGGAAGCGGTCGGCCGCTGCTTCGGCGGCGGCAAGCCGCCGGAGATGAAGCCGGCCTCCGGCTGATCAGCCGCCCTTCCGCGTGAGGGCCCGCAGCGCCCCGCGGAACGTCCGGACGTCCTGCTCGGTCAGGCTCATGCGGTGGAGCATGTCGCGCATGTTGCGGGCGATGATCTCCTTCTTCTCCGGCGGGTAGAAGCCGGCCCCGTCGAGCGCCGCCTCCAGGCTCCCGAACAGCGCGATCAGCGCCTCGCGGCTCGCCGGCGGCGAGAGCAGCTCGCCCGTGAAGGGCAGGCGCGCCCGACCGCTCGCCTGCCGCCACGCGTAGCCGACCAGCAGAACCGCCTGCGCGAGGTTGAGCGAGGGAAAATCCGGGGAGACTGGAAAGGTGATGATCGCGTCGGCGAGTGACACCTCGTCGTTGGTGAGACCGACCCGCTCGCGGCCGAACATCACCGCGGTGCGCTGGCCCTCCCGCGCCACGACCTCGCCCATGGCCTCCTCGGGCGCGAAGACCCGCTTCATCTGTCCGCGCTCGCGCGCCGTGCTCGCCAGCACGTAGCGGCAGTCCGCGATGGCCTCGGCGACGCTGCCGTAGATCATGGCCCGGTCGAGGACGTGCGTCGCGCCCGAGGCCGCCTCGCGGACGCCCTTCTTGGGCCAGCCGTTCTTCGGGTTGACGAGGCGCAGCTCCGAAAGCCCGAAATTCGCCATGGCGCGGGCGGTCATGCCGATATTCTCGGCGAGCTGCGGCTCCACCAGAACCACCGCGGGGGCGATCCCGGGCGGCAGTTCGGTGACTTTCCTGGGTGCGTCCTCGGGGGCGTCGCCCTGTGCGTCTCGGCTCGTCATGGCGGCCGTCTGGCATGACCGGCCGGCGCCCGTCGAGGGGCGAGTGACGATGCCGCCCGGATGACAGCGCGCGCCTTCCGTCGCCGGAAGCCCCGCGCTATGTCGCGGGGCGATTCCGGCCCGGGGCGCCCGTGAGGATCCCGGGACAACGACCGCACGGCCCTTGCATGCCGTGCGCGGGGACAACGCGGGAAGGCATCGGTCCATGGCGAAGATCAAGGTAGCGAACCCCGTCGTCGAGCTCGACGGCGACGAGATGACCCGGATCATCTGGGCCGAGATCAAGAACAAGCTCATCCACCCCTATCTCGACGTCGACCTCGAGTACTACGACCTCGGGGTCGAGCACCGCGACGCCACCAACGACAAGGTCACGGTCGACGCTGCCGAGGCGATCAAGCGCCACGGCGTCGGCGTGAAGTGCGCCACCATCACCCCCGACGAGCAGCGGGTGCAGGAATTCGGCCTCAAGGAGATGTGGCGGTCGCCGAACGGCACGATCCGCAACATCCTCGGCGGCGTGATCTTCCGCGAGCCGATCATCTGCAAGAACGTGCCGCGCCTCGTGCCCGGCTGGACCCAGCCCTTTGTGATCGGCCGCCACGCCTACGGCGACCAGTACCGCGCCACGGACTTCAAGGTGCCCGGCAAGGGCCGCCTGACCATCAAGTTCGAGGGCGATGACGGCACGGTCATCGAGAAGGAGGTGTTCAAGTTCCCCGAGGCCGGCGTCGCCATGTCGATGTACAACCTCGACCAGTCGATCATCGACTTCGCCCGCGCCTCGATGAACTACGGCCTGGCGCGCAAGTACCCGGTCTACCTGTCGACCAAGAACACCATCCTCAAGGCCTATGACGGCCGGTTCAAGGACCTGTTCCAGAAGGTCTACGAGGAGGAGTTCGAGTCGAAGTTCAAGCCGCTCGGCATCACCTACGAGCATCGCCTGATCGACGACATGGTCGCCTCGTGCCTCAAGTGGTCGGGCGGCTACGTCTGGGCCTGCAAGAACTATGACGGCGACGTCCAGTCGGACACGGCCGCGCAGGGCTTCGGCTCGCTCGGCCTGATGACCTCCGTGCTGATGACGCCGGACGGCCAGACCGTGGAGGCCGAGGCCGCCCACGGAACCGTCACCCGCCACTACCGCGAGCACCAGAAGGGCCGCGAGACCTCGACCAACTCGATCGCGTCGATCTTCGCCTGGACCCGCGGGCTGTCCCACCGCGCCAAGCTGGACGGCAACGACGATCTGGCGAAGTTCTCCGCGACCCTGGAGAAGGTCTGCGTCGACACGGTCGAGGCCGGCCACATGACCAAGGACCTCGCCCTCCTCGTCGGACCGGACCAGAATTGGCTCTCGACCACCGGCTTCCTCGACAAGGTCGACCAGAACCTGAAGTCCGCGATGGGCGCCTGAGGCTCCAGATCCTGGCGTGAAGAGCGGCGGGCGTCCTCCGGGACGCCCGCCGTTTTCACATCCGCGTGCCGCCGGCGCCTCAGGCGCCGCTCGCTTGGTCCTGCGGGCCCGTCTGGGCGAGGGCCCGGGCGACCTCCAGAAGCAGGAGGTCGATGGCGGCCCGCATCAGCGGATCCCCGACCGTGTCGATGAGCTCGCGAACCCGCAGGCACTGCGCGGCGAGCATGTCCAGCGCGGTATCCTTGCTGTCTAAGATCATGATCAGGCCACCAGGTAAGCGGGTTCGGAGACCAGCACCGACCGGCTGTCGCCGCGGACCGCGCGGAGCTTGGCCAGGGTGCGGGCATCGAACCGGGCGGTCGCCGCCATGATCTCCTCGCCGGCGATCTGAACCGGCAGGCCGAGCGGCTGCGGCCGGAAATGCAGCTGGATGACGTGGATCATGTAGAGGGTCGGCATCTGCAGCAGCAGGCTGTTGACCCCGTGGGCGAGGCCCCACTCGACGATCCCGGTGAGCAGCGCGATGGAGACCGGATTGACGACGCGGCCCTTGGCCCGGTGCGAGCGGGCCACGCCCTGGCGGGTCCATTCCCAGATCTGCGGGCCGACCGGCCGCTCGCCCTCGCAGAGCTGCGGCAGCACGTCCGACAGGAGATGCGGCCGCGTGGTCGGCAGGAGCCGGCTGTAGCCGATGACGGTGTCGTCCTCCATGGCAAGGAAGTGGACCGCGTGCGGCGTGTCGAACTGGTCGATCTCGCGGCCGTCCGGGCGGGCCAGCTCACTCCAGCCTTTCTCGGCGACGAAGATGTCGTGGCGCAGGCGCCAGGCCTGCTCCATCGCGTCGGCGTAGCGATCCGCGTTGGCGGGGGTGACGATGTGGATCACGAGGAAACCTCACGTTGGGCTGGCGTGAGTTTTCGTCGTTTGACCGGAGGCTGGGTACTACGAGAAACCGTAGGGTCTGTGACCGCTCTCGGCGACGTGCCAAGGACTTGCCGGCGGACGGGATCGGCCCTCCGCCACCGTTCGACGGGCCGTCCGGACACGCCGTGCGGTCTCTAGGTTATCAGGCCTGACCGGAGCGCCTGCGCGACGGTGTGGGCACGGTTCACGGTGTCGAGCTTCGCCCGCGCCGAGCGCAGATGATAGTCGACACCCGCGGCAGTGATGCCCATGACGATGCCGATCTCGACATCGGTCTTGCCCTCCGCCGCCCATTGCAGAGCTTCGCGCTCCCGCGGCGAGAGGCGTGCCGGCGCGCGCGGGGCCGGACGACTGTTCATCAGCAGCAGTTGACCGACCGCGTAGGTCGCGACGAGGTTGACCGCGACCCGCTCGGTCGGGTCGATCTCGATGCGGTCCCCGGACACGCTGATGCCGCCCGGCTCGCCGTCGAGGGTCACGAAGGGGATCGTGATGCCGGCGCGGATGCCGAACTCGCCAGCCTCGTTCATGATGCGGCCGGCCGTCGGCGTATCGGGCCGCACGGCGCTCCAGTCGAAGGGCGTCGCGGTGGTGCACAGCCGCCGGACCGTCGGGTCGTCGAGGGCGTAGCCCTGCGTCACGTACCGGCGCGCCCAGCCCTCCGGCATGGTGCTCGCGAGCACGAATCCGGCATGCCGCCGCTTCGGCAAGCCGGGATCCGGGACGATCCCGGCCATGATGTACGAGACCCCGTAGCCGGTGAAGGCCTCGACCAGCAGCCGCGCGATCTCGGCGGGCGAGGCCGCCCGTTCCAGATCGCGCAACACGCTGAAGGTCCTGTCCAGGTGTTTCGAATGCGGCATGCCCTATCTCGAAATTGATGCACGCACTGCGACAAATGGTGAGTCGGACGCAACCTGAGGATGGCATCGCCGTCGCTGAAAGGCTAGGGTAGCGGCGGAAAGCTCTGCCGTTTGAATCGGTCCAGCGGGCGGAGTGCGAGTTTCAACGGCATGACAGACGACGCGACCCCGCCGACGACACGCTGGCTACTGGAACGGATCGCGGCCACGCTGAATGTCTGCCCGACCTACTTCCTCCAGACGGATCGGCCCGACGAGACGGCGGCCGATGAGGACGCGCGGGACTGCGCGGAGGCCGCCGCGCTGTTCCGGGCGATCAAGTCGCCGGCGCGGCGCAACGCCGTCCTGAACCTCCTGCGCGAGATGATCCGCGAGACCTGACGGCGCGCGCCGCACGTCCGCCGATCCGCGTGTCCGATCAGGCCGCGACCAGGAGCGCGGCCCCGGCGACACCGGACAGGACCAGGCGCAGGCGACCGAGCCAGAGGGGCGCGAGCCCGCGGCGGGGCAGGTCCTGATCGATGAGCCCCCAGGCGAGCACCAGGCCGCCGAGGATGCGCAGATCCCACGGGGCGGGCGCGGCCATCGCGGCCCAGGCCACCAGGGACGGCACGATGGCCACGAGGTAGTCGCCGTTGCCGGCGTTGCGCGCCGCGGCGGCGCCCCAGCGGATCCCACCCAGGAACGAGGCGATCACGGCCCCGTAGGCCGACAGGATGGTGCGCGGCGACAGGCCGATGCTGCTCAGGCCGCCGTCGGTGCCGGAGACCGCGAGGGCCGCGAAACCTAAAAACGGGATGAGCCCGGCAACGCCGAGGACGATCGCGCCGAGCGGGACAGAGTTCCGGTGCGCCATCCATCCTCCGGGCATCGGCAAGGGTTGGCGACCCGCGCGATCCGACCCTCGGTCCGACGCCGCCCTGCCGCAGCGTTCCCGCATCGCGGCGTGGCGGTCAAGGTCGGACGCGCGGCCGCACGGTGCGTCCGCCCCGGCCTCAGCTCCGGCGCGGCGGGGCCGTGAACGGCACGGCGCCGGGCATCGGTGCGCCAAGCAGCGACATCGGCGCGCTGACCGGCATCTTGGGCGCGGGCGGCTCGTTGACCGCCGCGTCGATCTTTCGCGGCTTGAAGTTGGCGGCCAGGCTCTTGGCGCTGGCGAGATCGGCCGGACTCAGCTTGTTGGCCACGTCGTCGCGCTTCTTGCCGGCATCGTCGTCGCCCTGGCTCGCGGCGGCCGAGAACCACGCGTAGGACTGGATCAGGTCCTGCGTCAGGCCGAGGCCGCGCGCGTAGAGGACGCCGAGATTGTACTGGCTGTCACGGACGCCGAACTCGGCGCCCTGGCGGAACCACGAGGCCGCCGACGCGAAGTCCGGCTTGCCGTTGGCCGCCGGGTTCTCGGCGTAGAGCACCGCCAGGTTGTGCATGGAGCGGGCGTGGCCCTGCTCGGCGGCGCGGCCGTACCACAGCTTCGCCTTGTCGAGGTCGCGGACGACGCCCGAGCCCTTCTCGTAGTGGCCCGCGAGCTTGTACTGGGCGGGCGCGTAGCCGGACGAGGCCAGCTTCTCGAAGAGCTTGGCGGCGACCGACAGGTCGCGCGGCATGCCGCGGCCGTCCGCCTCCCGGGTGGCGAGGTCCCAGACGGCCGTGCCGTCGCCTTCGAGGGCCGCGATCTTCACCTTGGCCAGCGCCGGCGGCAGGTTGCCGAGCTCGGCCTGCAGGGTGTTCATTCCGGCGACCTGCGGCACGGCGGACTTGCCGGTGGCGCGGGCCCCCGCGGGCACGGGGTTGGGCAGGGCCTGCGTCGTGGTCGGATCGGCCACGGTCGGCTTCGCGTCCGTCGTCTCCTTTGTCGCGTCCTTGGCGGCGTCCTCGGCGGATTTCGGGGTGTCCTTCTGGACGTCCGCGGCATCCCCGCGGGACGGCGCGACCTGGCTCGTGGGCGGCATCGGCCGCGGCTCGTCCGCGCTCCGCATGGTGATCGCCTGAAGCGCCCCGAGCGCCAGCACGATGGCGGCGAGGCCGAGCAGCAGCGGCCGGCGACGGCGATCGATCTCCGCGCGCAGCCGGCCGAGGCGCCCGGTCGCGGCGCCCTGGAGCGCGGCCACCCTGTCGCCCCGGACCTCCCGGCGCTCGGCCNGCTCGCGGGCCGGCCGGCCGCTGCCGGGCTCCAGAAGGTCGTCGGCGAGGCGCGAAGCCTCGGCACCGTCGCGCCGCGGCTTGGCGCGCGGCTCGACGGGCGCGAGCGCCACCTCCGGGCTCGTGGACGACATCAGCCGCTCGTCGAGGGACGGCGCCCGCGCCGGGACGGCCTCTGCGGGGCCGAGCCGGACGAGGAGGCGCTCGAGAGCCGACTGCACGCCCTCGAGGGTGGCGCCGAGACGCTGATCGGAGGCGACCTGACGGGCCTGCATATCCGCGAGGCTGGCGCGCAGGAGGCCGATCTCGCCGGACTCGGCCGCGCCGAGGCCGGACGTCTGAAGGGTCTGGGCGACCGCGTTGCGCGCGGCGCGCTCCACCACGGCCTCGCTCGGCGCCGAGTCCCGGAGTGCCGTCACCTGCCGGAGCAGGTCGCCCATGGTGCGCTCCAGACCGGCCAGCGCCGGGTCGGCGCTGTGCGGCGCGTCGAGTCGGCCCGCCAGCGAGACGACCTGCCGCTCCAGGGCGTCGAGGCCCTCGTGCTCGGACCGGGTACCGACCTGATCGACCTTCTCGGCGAGGCTGCGCAGCATGGCGTGGATGGAGGCCATGTCGCCCGAGCGGGCGACGCCGGCGTCGCCGGCGCGCTCGGACCAGTCGTCCCGCGCGCAGAGCACGTCGACCTTCTCGGCGAGCGCCTGGATCTGCTCCGCCAGCGCCGCGGGGGCGGCGATCTTCACGTCGCTGCGGATCTCTTCCAGGATCGGCCGCAGGTCCGGGCCGGCGCTCAGCCGCTGCAGCTGGGCGATCTGCGCGCTCACCGCCTGCAGGCTCTGGGCAAGGCCCTGGATCCGTTCCGGGCCGGCCAGCGCGCCGATCTGGCGACGGATCTCCTCCAGTTCGGCGAACAGGCCCGCGAGGGTGTGGTCATCCGGCCCGGCGGCGCCCGTCGCGGCCGCGGTGTCGAGGCGCTCGGCGAGGCGCCGGACATCCTCCGCGACGCGGCTGTGGACGTTCTCGGCCACTTCCTCGGCGAGGCGCTCGACCTGGGCCCGGACCTGCTCGATCGGCACCGCGATGGCGGTGAGATCGGTCCCCGCCTGGGCCCGCTCGATGCCGCTGGCCAGGGTGACGACGGCCTGCTCGAGGGCGCCGATATCCCGGCTCGTCGCCAACTGGTTGATCGCCTCCCGCAGGCGCGTGGTCTCCTCCTGGAGCTCGATCAGGGCGGCCGACGGGGCGACGCCCTCCTCGATCCGCGCCTCGAGGCGGCGGGCGAGATCCAGGCGCATGCTGGCGACGACGCCGCCATCGGCCGGGGACGCGGCGAGCGCCGGCTCGGATCCCTGCGCCAGCTCGCGCTGCCGCTGGCGGATTTCCTGGACGGCGCTGCGGATATCGGCGGCGGCGGGGCGCGGACGGCGGCCGGGCTGGCGCGTCGCGGCGACCTGCTCGCCGAGTTGGGACATGCGGCGCTCGATGTCGCCGAGCCGCTCGGTCACCTGCTGGACGGGCGCCGCCTTCAGGGCGCGCTCGATGCGGGACTCGATCTCCGCGAGGCGCCGCGCCTCGGCGTCCTGCGCGGCGCGCCGCTCGTGGTCGAGGGCGCGGTCCAGACCGTCGAGGCGGTCCATCAGCGCGGCGATGCCCTGGCCGTAGCCGTCCCCGGTGCCGTCGGCCCGGTGGTCGGGCGCCGATGCCGGCGGCAGGGACCGATCGGGCGACGCCTCCGGCCGGGTCGCGCCCAGGGCGAGCTGCTCGGCGCGGTGACGGCGCCGGTGCCGGCGATTGCCCTGACCGCCCGCTTGCTGCTGCGGCACCACCGACGCGATCCAGGTCTCGAGCGGGACGCCGGCCCGCGCCGCCACGTCGCGGGCCGCGTCGAGCACCTCGGGATCGAAACTGTCGAGCTGCGGCATCGCGTTGCGGGTCATCGGTGGCCTGTCGTCGGCAGCGTTCGGCGTCCGTTTCCTCTGCGCAGAGCGGGACCGGAATTCGGTATCCACGGACGCACGCGTCGGATCGTTCGAGCGTGACCATTAACTTTCTTGGTAAACACGAAGTTAAGGTTTGGTCGGCCCGGTAATGGCAGCGACCGGGGCGCGGCGAGGAACGGGCGCGCGTGTCGCGCGATCGGCGGGCGGAGCCGTTGCTCCGCGGCCGGCGCGGCGTTTACATGCGGCCAACGCGGCGGGCCGTTCCGAGAGGCCCGCACCAGACGGGGGAAGCCAGAGATGCCGCAGTATCGCGCTCCGGTCGAGGATACGCTGTTCTTGCTCACCGACGTCCTCGGCTTCCATGCCCGGGACAACCTGGCCGGCTTCGCCGACGCCTCGCCCGACGTGGTCGAGGCCGTCCTGCGCGAGGGCGCGAAGCTCGCCGAGGAGGTGCTCGCCCCGCTCAACCGGACCGGCGATGTCGAGGGCTGCCGCCGCGAGGCCGACGGCACCGTGCGCACGCCGACCGGCTTCAAGGCCGCCTACGACACCTACGCGAGCGGTGGCTGGATGGGCCTCTCGGTGCCCGAGGCCTATGGCGGCCAGGGCCTGCCCCACACCCTCAACACGGCGATCCAGGAATTCGCCTCGGGCGCGAACCTCGCCTTCGGCATGTATCCCGGCCTGACGCAGGGCGCGATGGCGGCCCTGCTGGTCCACGGCTCCGAGGAGCAGAAGGCGCTCTTCCTGCCCAAGATGGTCGAGGGCGCCTGGACCGGAACCATGAACCTGACCGAGCCGCATTGCGGCACGGATCTCGGGCTGCTCAAGACCAAGGCCGTGCCGAACGGCGACGGCTCCTACAGCATCACCGGCACCAAGATCTTCATCTCGGCCGGCGAGCACGACCTCGCCGAGAACATCGTGCACTTGGTCATCGCCCGGATCGAGGGAGCGCCGGCCGGCACCAAGGGCATCTCGCTCTTCGTGGTGCCGAAGTACCTCGTGAACGCCGACGGCTCCCTCGGCGCGCGCAACGGCGTGTCCTGCGGCTCCCTCGAGCACAAGATGGGCATCCACGGAAACGCAACCTGCGTCATGAATTACGACGGGGCGACGGGCTGGCTCGTGGGCCAGGAGAATCGCGGCCTCAACGCCATGTTCGTGATGATGAACGAGGCCCGGCTCGCCGTCGGCGTCCAGGGGCTCGGCCAGTCCGAGGTCGCCTACCAGAACGCCGCCGCGTACGCGAAGGACCGGCTCCAGGGACGGGCGCTGACCGGCGCCAAGGCGCCCGAGAAGGCCGCCGACCCGATCATCGTCCATCCGGACGTGCGACGCACGCTGATGCAGATCCGGGCCTTCAACGAGGCGGCCCGCGCCCTCATGCTCTGGACCGCGCTCCAGGCCGACATCCTGCACCGCTCCGAGGATGCCAAGGAGCGGCAGGCGGCCGACGACCATCTCGGCCTGATGACCCCGGTGGTGAAGGGCGTGCTCACGGATCGCGGCTTCGCCAACGCGGTCGAGGCGCAGCAGCTCCTCGGCGGCCACGGCTACATCGAGGAATGGGGCATGTCGCAGTTCGTGCGCGATGCCCGCATCGCCATGATCTACGAGGGCGCCAACGGCATCCAGGCCATGGACCTGATCGGCCGCAAGCTGCCGAAGGACGGCGGCCGGGCGATGATGACCTTCCTGGGCGAGGTCCAGACCTTCCTGAAGGATCACGGCGAGGACCCGGCCATGGCGCCGTTCACCAAGCCGCTCCAGGCCGGGCTGAACGATCTCCAGGGTGCCGTGATGTGGCTGATGCAGAACGCGTTCGCGAAGCCCGACAATGCCGGGGCCGGCGCCACCGACTTCATGCACCTCTTCGGCCTCGTGGCCCTCGGCTACATGTGGGCGCGGATCGCCAAGGCCGCCCAGGCCAAGCACGCGGAGGCCCCCTCCCCGCGCTGGGAGTCGAAGCTGACGAGCGGTCGGTTCTTCATGGAGCGGATGCTGCCGGAGACCGCCCTGCGCCTGACCCGGATCAAGGCCGGTGCGGACAGCACCATGGCGCTGGCGGCGGAGGCCTTCTGAAAATTTCGCCGGCCGGCGCCTCATCGCGCGACGGCCGGCGACGCGGCGTCACCGTCCACGCGGGCGCAACGATCCGGGCGCGCGACGCCGCGGGTCGTCGCGCGCGAGCCCGTCAAGCCCCGAGAGCGGCGTCGAGATCGTCGATGAGGTCCGCCGGATCCTCCAGGCCGATCGACAGCCGCACCACGTCGGGTCCCGCACCCGCGGCGGTCTTCTGCGCGTCGGTCAGCTGGCGGTGGGTCGTCGAGGCCGGGTGGATGATCAGGGAGCGCGTGTCGCCGATATTGGCGAGGTGCGAGAACAGCTGGAGGTTCGACACGAGCTTGACGCCCGCATCGTAGCCGCCCTTCAACCCGAAGGTGAAGACGGCCCCCGCGCCGTTCGGCGTGTAGCGCCGGGCGAGCTGATGATAGCGGTCGGTTTCCAGGCCGGGATAGCTGACCCACGACACCGCCGGGTGCGTCGACAGGTGCTTGGCCACGGTCAGCGCGTTGTCGGAATGGCGCTGCATGCGCAGCGGCAGCGTCTCGATGCCGTTCAGGATCAGGAAGGCGTTGAACGGCGACAGCGCCGGCCCGAGATCGCGCAGGCCCAGCACCCGGCAGGCGATGGCGAAGCCGAAATTGCCGAAGGTCTCGGCGAGCACCATGCCGGAATATTCCGGCCGCGGCTGGCTCATCATCGGGTAGCGGGCGTCGCCCGCCCACTGGAACGAGCCGCCGTCGACGATCAGGCCCCCGATCGAGTTGCCGTGTCCGCCGAGGAACTTGGTCGCCGAGTGCACGACGATGTCGGCCCCGTGCTCGAACGGCCGGATCAGGTACGGCGTCGCCATGGTGTTGTCGACGACGAGCGGGATATTGTGCTTCCTGGCGATCTGCGAGAGTGCCGCGATGTCGGTGATGACGCCGCCGGGATTGGCGATCGATTCGCAGAAGATCGCCTTGGTGCGCGGCGTGATCGCCGCCTCGAAGGAGGCCGGGTCGTCGTTGTCGGCCCAGGCCACCGACCAGCCGAAGTTCTTGTACGAGTGATTGAACTGGTTGATCGAGCCGCCGTAGAGCTTGTTGGACGCCACGAACTCGTCGCCCGGCTGCATCAGGGCGTGCATGGTCAGGAACTCGGCGGCGTGGCCGGAGGCGACGGCCAGGGCGGCGGTTCCGCCTTCGAGCGCGGCGATGCGCTCCTCCAGCACGGCGTTCGTCGGGTTGGTGATCCGCGTGTAGATATTGCCGAAGGCCTGGAGCCCGAACAGCGATGCGGCGTGGTCGACGTCGTCGAACACGAAGCTGGTGGTCTGGTAGATCGGCGTGGCCCGCGCACCGGTGGCCGCGTCGGGGGCGGCGCCCGCGTGGATCGCCAGCGTGTTGAAGCCGGGCAGGCGGTCGGACATCGTCGGGTCTCCTCAGAGCACCCGAGCCTGTACGCCCGCCCGGGCGGGCGGCGCAAGACTCACCCGCGAGCGCTACGACTCCGGCGGATGGCCGATGTCGATATGAGGCTGACCCGCATCGACCAGGGCACGGTCAACGGCCTCGATGGCGAGCAGGGTCCGGGTCAGGTCCTCGGCCATGGAGATCGGCGCCACGTCGAGGCCGCCCAGGCGCCGGGCGATGGCGTTCCGCTGGCGGGCCAGGGCGGCGCGCGCCCGGTTCAGATCCTCGATCTCGTCGGCGGTCATCCGCACTCCATCCCGTCAGGGTTCCGGTCTCGCGCTCAGGCCCCGGGCGTCCAGTCGATGTCGGGCCGCTGGGCCAGCATGCGTTCGAAGTAGTTGGCCACGGCCTGCGCACCGTCCGTGTGCATCATCGCGACCGGATGCGCGAGGTAGGCGCGGGCGAGATCGAGGGGAATCCGGCCGTCCCGGAGCGCGCTCAGCACCTCGTCGATGAAGGCGTCATTGGCCTCGTTGAAGTCGCTCGACAGCTTCTTGCGGTCGTTGAGGGCCTTGATCGGCATGCAGCATCCTTGTCGCTCGGCGCCCGGATCGCGCCCGGCCAGAGAGCCCGAACCGGGCCGCGGCGCGGAATGTTCCAGTCATAGAACCCGACGGAAAGGCCCAAATGGTGTGCGCGCCCACACCGGTCGGTAACCGTCCACACACAACCCGTGGAGCGGAGTTCCGCGCTGGGGCGTTTACGGGTCATGACGACCGATATCGCGCGCTCTCATACCGTCGAGATCGTTCCGTGTGTGGACGATCCCCGCTGTTTCCGCTGGGTCATCCGCAGCCGCGGTGGCGCTGTGGTGGAACACTCGCCCTACGCGTTCGTGACGCAGAACGGCGCCCGGATATCCGGCGAGTGCTGGATGCGCGAGCATTTCGGCGACGGGCAGCCCGCCTAGGATCCAGCGCGGCCGGGCCGCGATCGAGTCCGGCGACACACCTGCGACGCCCGCGGTGTCGTACGGGCCGCGCCAGCGTGAATCCCGCTTTCCGCGGACACGGCAAGCCGGGTCGCGTCCGGAGCCGCCGCCGCGATCATGCCGATCGCAAATACAACCTTGCCGATAACCGTGTGCCGTAAGCCATCGGTTAAGCATTGTCTGGCCGCGCTCATCCCTTTGTCAGAACTTTAATCACGCAGCCCCAATATCGGGCAGCTTCTGTTTCGCACCAGGGTACAGACGATGTTGAGCGGCGACGGAACGGTCCGGCACGACGATGCCGCGTCGCATATGGGCGCTGTGACTTCCATCGAGGGATCGAAGGTTCACCTGGAACTCATCGTCCAGAACGGCCGGCCCAAGACACGGGTCACCGTCGGCAACCTGGTCCGGATCCGGGCCGGGGACGCCGTCCTCGTCGGGATCGTCACCACGCTGTCCTCGGGCAGCGAGCGCGGGCACAGTCCGGGCGCCTACGCGAGCCTCGACCTGCTCGGCGAGATCGTCGCGGCGCACGGCGCGCAGCGCTTCAGCCGGGGCGTCACCTGCTACCCCGCGATCGGCGACACCGTCGAACTCCTGTCGGCGGCCGACCTCCGGATCGTCCACCAGGTGTCGGCGACCAGCACGGCGGCCGTGGGCGCGCTCTATCAGGACCCGGATACCCCGGCCTGCATCAAGATCGACGACCTGCTGTCGAAGCACTTCGCGGTGCTCGGCGCCACCGGGGTCGGCAAGTCCAGCGGCGTCACCGTCATCCTGGACGAGGTGATGCGGGCCAAGCCGGCCGTTCGCGTCTTCCTGCTGGACGTGCACAACGAGTACGCCGCCAGCTTCGGCGACCGGGCGAGCGTGATCAGCCCGCGGACCCTCAAGCTACCGTTCTGGCTGTTCAACCTCGAGGAGATCGCCGACGTCATCTACGGCGGGCGCCCGGCCGTCGACGAGGAGATCGAGATCCTCGCCGAGGTGATCCCTTTGGCGAAGAGCAAGTACGGGCAGTACAAGGAGGCCAGCGACCGCCAGATCGTGAAGCGGTCGTTCGGCAAGGGCGCCGGCTACACGGTCGACACGCCCGTCCCCTACATGCTGCAGGACCTGCTCGCCCTCATCGACGAGCGGATGGGGCGGCTCGAGAACCGCGTCTCGCGGATGCACTATCACCGGCTGATCACGCGGATCGAGGCGATCCGGAACGATCCCCGGCACGGCTTCATGTTCGACAACGCCAATGTCGGCGGCGACATGATGGGTGAGCTCCTGGCGCACCTGTTCCGGCTCGATCCCGACGGGCGGCCCATGACGATCATGCAACTCGCCGGCCTGCCGATGGAGGTCGTCGACGCCGTCGTGTGCGTCCTGTGCCGGCTCGCCTTCGAGTTCGGCATCTGGAGCGAGGGCGCCGTCCCGCTGCTGTTCGTCTGTGAGGAGGCCCACCGCTTCGCCTCGGCCGACCGCTCGGTCGGCTTCACGCCGACCCGCCGCGCCCTGGCGCGGATCGCCCGCGAGGGCCGGAAGCACGGCGTGCATCTCGGCCTCGTCACCCAGCGCCCGGCCGAGCTCGACGCGACGATCATGTCGCAATGCAGCACCCTCTTCGCCATGCGGATGACCAACGCGCGCGACCAGGCGTTCCTGGCCGCCGCGGTCTCGGACGCCGCCAACCTGCTCACCTTCGTGCCGTCGCTGGGCACCGGCGAGGTCATCGCCTTCGGCGAGGGCGTCCCGATCCCGGCCCGGATGACGTTCCGGCCGCTCCCGTCGGCCCGCCAGCCGCGCAACGACACGAGCGGCCGCGCCACCGAGGATGGGGCGACCGTCGCCGGCGCCGCCTTCGTGGGCGCCGTCGTCGAGCGCTGGCGGGGCGCCACCATGAACAAGGGCGTCGGCCATGACGCCGATCCGGGTGCGGCCGCGCGGCTCGGGCGCGAGACGGCCCCGGACACCCCGCACGGCGGCGCCCTCGAGCAGGTGCACCGCCGGCTGCTCCGCCGCCCCCTCGAAGCCGGCGACAGCGCCGCCCAGACCGGTGGCCAGACCGGCGCCCAGCCTGCCAAGACCCTGTGGCAGCAGGGCGGGGCATGAGCGAGCCCGCATCCACGGAGCGTCAGACCCTGCTCGAAGCCGCCATCCAGGCGCTTCCGGTCGGCGTCGTGGTCCATGACCGGCAGGGCCATTGCATCCTGGCCAACGCCGCCGCGCGCGCCCTCGGGGACAGGGCCATCCAGGCGCTTCCCGCCGCGGCGGCCGGCGACCGGGGCGCCGCGAATGTCGAGGTCATCGATGACCGGATGGTCGAGGTGCAGACGCGGGCGGTCGACGAGAGCCGCGCCGGCTTCACCCTCACGACCCTGAGCGACGTCACCCACCATCACCGGCTCCAGCGGGAGCTGATCACCAAGGCCTTCTTCGACGCCCTGACCGGCCTGCCCAACCGGACGATGTTCGAGCAGAGCATCGCGGATGTTCTGGCGGGATCGGCGCCGGGAGACCGGTTCGCCCTGGCGTTCATCGATCTCGACAACTTCAAGCACATCAACGACTATTACAGCCACGCCGCAGGCGACGCCCTGCTGCGCAAGGTGGCGGACCGCATCGGCGGCGCGCTGCGCCCGAGCGACCTCCTGGCGCGGATCGGCGGCGACGAGTTCGTGCTCCTGCTCGCCCCCGTCACGGACCGGGACGAGGCGCTGGCCGCCGTTCGCGCGATCTCGGAGCGCCTGAAGCAGCCTTTCTTCATCGACGGGCACGAGATCTTCGCCTCCGCCTCCATCGGCCTCAGCCTCTTCCCGGAACACGGCGACACTTACGAGATCCTCGCGCGGCAGGCCGACAACGCGATGTATCGGGTGAAGGGCGAGCTGAAGGGCGGCGTCAGCGTCTTCGACGACGCGATGAGCCAGGCCGCCACGGCCCGCATGGCCGTGGAGCAGCGCCTCCGGCTGGCGATCCGCGATCGCTGCTTCTGCTGCGCCTTCCAGCCGAAGGTCGACATGCGCAGTCACGCGGTGACGGGCGTCGAGGTGCTCCTGCGCTGGCGCGACGAGCTCGGCATGATCCAGGCGCCCGGCGACTTCATCGCCCTCGCCATCGAGCTGGGACTCATCAATGAGATCACCCTCCAGCTCCTGTCCGAGACCGTGCGGGCGATGCCCGATATCGACGAGGTGTTCGGACCCGACGTCACCGTGAGCCTCAACATCGCCGCCAAGCAGGCCTGCGACGTGCCGTTCATGACCGCCTTCTGCGCGGCTGTGGGCGAGACCGGACTCGCGGAGCGCTTCGTGCTCGAACTGACCGAGGAGGCCTTCTTCACGACCGGTCGCTTCCAGCGCGAGGTTCTGCCGAAGATCCGGGCGATCGGCGCGCGGGTCTCGATCGATGATTTCGGCGTCGGCTACTCGTCCCTGTCGGCGCTCGCGGACATTACCGCGGACGAGCTCAAGATCGATCGCTCGTTCATCACCGACATCGACAAGCGCCCGCGCAGCCAGATCGTCCTGAAGGCGATCGAATCGCTCGGTGCGGCGCTGGGCATGACGGTGGTGGCCGAGGGCGTCGAGACCTTCGAGGAGGTCGCCTACTTGCTCGGCGCGACGCAGATCCGCTGCGCCCAGGGCTACTACTTCGCGCGGCCGCTGCTGCTCGACCAGATCCGGCAGGCCGAGCCGCGCATGTCCGGGTCGCGCGTCCCCGCGGCGCGCAGCCGCGCCTCGGACCTGCGCGCGTCCAGCCTGATGCGGCGCGCCTGATTTCCGCCGCGCGACGCACGGGGCTCCCCTGAACGGGCGGGCTTCAACGGGCGGCCTGACCGGCTCGCCGCTCGCGGCGCGCTAGGCGGCCAGCAGAGGCCGCCACACGCCCGCCGCGTCGGTGGCCATGGCGCAGATCACCGTCTCGTCGGCCGAGCGGCGCACCTCGACCACGTGCGGCACGCCGGGGGCGAGGGCCGCCTGGACGCCGAGGTCGAAACCGTGCCGGCCGTCGCCCACACCCGCCGCCGCGATGTCGGCGCGGTACTCCGCCGCCACCGTCACCGCCACGATCGTGCCATCGACCACGATGTCCAGGCACACGGGGGCCTCGGGCTGCGCCGCATCGTGGGCCCAGCCGGCCACGCGCAACGCGCCGTCCGCGCGGAGCGCGCAGCGGTCCAGCCACGCCCGCACGGCGCCCGGATGCCCCGGAGCGGACGAGGCGCCGGCGCGCCGGATCAGGCGCCTGCGCAGCGCGGCGAGTTCGGGACCGAGCTCGGTGCGCGGCGCGTAGGGCGGCGGGGCCATCGCGGTGACGCCGGTATCCGGGCTGTCGAAGAGCCCGCGGATGCCGGGAGCAGGCAGGAAGCTCTCGGCCGGCACGCCCTCCGCCATCAGGAGGTCGTGTCCGTCGAGCTCGACATGCCAGTAGGTGAGATCCCGGACGGGCTCGCCGCGGGTGATGCTGGTGCCGTTGACGAGGTGGCCAGCGGCGACGAACAGCCCGTCCAGCCACACGGCGTGGTCGGGCGAGACGAGCAGATCGCGGGCGGGGACGCCTTCGTGGAGCGCGCCGGCCCGGATGCGCACCGGCCGTACGCTCGGCAGGGCCGACAATCCGGGATAGGTGCGCCTGCCGATCCACCGGATCGGGCGGCGCAAGCCACCCGCGGTGACGACGCGGTCGCCGACCGCGAGTTGCTCGACAGCCACGTCGCCGCGGTCTGTCCTGATGGACGTGCCGGTGCAGTAGCAAGGCGCGTTGTCCGGCGGAGCGGGCGACTGAGCCGTACCCGACGGCGCTCGGGTCGACCCATTCGACTCATTCGCGCCCGATGCAGGCCCCGTCGATCCGGAGCTCGCCCCGGTCACACCGGCACCGGACCGGGCAGCGGCCGTCGCCCCGTACAGGCCGGGATCCCGGCCGTCCGGCGAGGATACGCGGTCCTGTGGCACCGCAGCGGCGTTCGGATCGTTCGAATAGACGCGAATGTAGTCGATACTCGAGCTGAAACGGCTGCCCGTCGTGGCCGTGCTCTGCACAGCGAGGTTGGCCAGCAGGAACATGGGACTGTGCAGGTCGGACGGCGTCGCCTGCGAACCGACGGGCTGACCGTCCACGTAGAAGCTGATGCGATCCGCCTGCCAGTTCACGCCGTAGGTATGATACCCGTTCGGGTTGGGCATCTCGCTGTAGACTTGGCGCGTCTGCTGCCACGTCGTTCCCGCCGGCTGCGGGTCGGTCGTGTGGATCGTACTGTAGACGCCAGGGTCATTGTTTCCGTAGTGCTCGACGACGTCGAGCTCCTGGTGGCCGTTGGTGCTGCTCGATTGCGGGCTCTGCTGATTCGGCAACAGCCAGAAGGCGTCCCAGGCATCGGGATTGTTGGAGAAGTCCGCGCGGATCTCGAAGTAGCCGTAAGTCTGCGAGAAATTGCCCTGCGTACTGATGAGGCCGGACTGCCAGCTCCCGGGATAGCCCGAAGAACTCGTCCCAGGGGGTGCCGCCGTGATCGTGAGAACACCGTTCTGGACGCTGAACGGATCGTAGCCGGACCCGGAGTCGAGGAACGAAGACCGGCCGAAGCCGATGTCGGAATTGGCGTCATACCGCCACTCGGCACGGATATCCCGGTACGTGGTGCCGACGCCGTTCTGCGAGATGCTGCGCGCGTTGAACTCGTCGTCGAAAGTCAGGCGATAGCCAGTAAGATCAACCATCGACGCCGTCTCATCACCGTTCTGGTTCGCCAGAAATGGCGCGCTCTCAAATCAAGATTGCTTTCAAGCAATCCGCGGATGGTTAACAATATCCTATCTATCGCGCCGGCGAGGTGGGCACCGGCCGCCCCGGGCCGCCGCGTAAACTCCCGTCGGTCACGGGGCTCGCTCGACCACGGAAAGATGACATGGTTAAGGCTGACTAGCGCCGTCGGGCGCGACGCGCAAATCAGTCACCGTGCCCGACGGCCGGATTCGATCTCGCCGACGATCAGTCGAATCGATGCGCGGGATGCCCGGGTCGGGCTGCGAACTCGACCCGTTTCGGACCCTGGCGGTACCGGTCGGTGGCGGAAATCGAGTCTCAGCGCGCAAGCTCTATGTCGGGATGTGCCGAGCCTGCAGGCGCTCGTCGCGGGCCTGCGCGCCGGTCTGAACGCGGCTGTGTTCAACGTCCTGCACATCGATCCGTTTGCGACCAGCCATCTCGCTGACATTCTTGATCGGAGTGGGCCGCTGCCGGCCATGCCCGCTCGAGATGGCGAGCAGATCCGCGCGGGTCGGATCTGTTCGCCCCGCCCGACCGCCACCTGCTCGTCGAGGCCGACCGCGTCGACGTCAAACACGGGCCCAGGGAGAACCGCTTCCGCCCGTCCATCGACGCGCTGTTGCGGTCGGCGGCTCAGACCCGCAAGGAGCGGGTGATCGGCACTGTGCTCGCCGGCCTGCTCAACGACGGCACCTCGGGCCTGTGGAGCATCACGCGTCTCAACGGTACGACGATCGTGCAGGATCCCGGCGAGGCCGACATAGACAGTATGCCCCTCGGCGCTCGCGCCGGGGCCGATCGACCACATCCGGCCCGCGGCCGGGATGGGGCCGCTCGCTGGGCAGGCGGTCCGCGGACCGCCGAACAGCGCCGTCTCAGTGCCGCAGGAATTGGCCGAACGGAGGGAGGCCGAGATGGCTCTTGCCGGTTCTCAGAACCCGTTCCGTCGCGGGATCATGCATTACGGCGAGCGCACAGGTCTCACCCGCCCGGGGGTCGCGGGGCGCTGGTGAGGACCAGGGAAGGAGCCTCCGCGCGGTTCCGCTGCCACGCGGGCCACGGCTTCACGGCCGACGCGTTCCTCTTCGGCATCACCCGAACAGCCGAAGAGGCGCTCTGGGGCGCGACACGCGCGTCGGGGGATGGGGTTGATGCGGCAGGACGGCATGGTTGATCAGCTGAACGAGCAAGGCCGGCCGGAAGAGGCTGAGCGCCTGATGCAGGCAGGCCGTGAGCGGGAGCAGCGGGCGCTGGCCGTCCGGGAGCTAGCGCCCCAGCAGGAGACGATGAGCACGGACGCGCTCAGGCGCGGGAAAAAAGCCTGGACAGCGTGAAGTCATCCACGGCACAACTCTTTCAAGTACAACACAGTTTATAGTTTGATGCACCGAGCGAGACAGCGCGATCTCAGTCGGTTTGTGAAATCAGCGTCGCGCGCGATGGTGCAAAAAATCTGCCGCTGCCGCTACGCGGGCGGCTCAGTGCTGGCTGACCTCGTTCGACAGGACCCGAGCGAGCGTATCCATCTGCACCGGCTTCTCGCAGCGCTGAACGTGCGCGTAGCGTGTGGGGATCACGCTCTCCTCATAGCCCGTGGCGAAGACGAACGGCACGCCGCGCACCTCCAGAGCGTCCGCGACGGGAAAGACCATGACATCGCGCAGATTGATGTCGAGCACGGCCGCGTCGATCTCCGAGCTGGCCGCTACCAACGCCAAGGCTTCGTCGACGGTCGCCACGGGACCGAGCACCTCGGCGCCCCTCCTCGACAACATCCGTCGCATCTCGTCAGCGATGAGGTAATCGTCCTCGACCAGGAGCACCTTGTGACCCGACAGCGCGTCCGGCTCGCGGCTCGGCGTATCCATCGTCATTCGCTCTCTGATGAAGCCTCAGGCCAGTGGAAGCTCGATGAGACAACGTACTTCGACCTCGCCCAGTTCGTAGCGCGTCGTGGCATCGAGCGCGTATGGCAGCGCGTTCTCGATCAGTTCGCGGCCGTAGCCGTTCTTCGGAGCCGTGGTTCCCGTCCCGTGATGACGGTCGATGCCGGTCTCGACCCACTCCAGCACGAGCCGCGGCCCCTGTCCGTCGCTCTCGTGTGTCCACCACCTGACGCTGAGCTGGCCGTGCGCGTTCGAGAGCGCGCCGTACTTGCGGGCATTGGTGGCCAGCTCGTGCAGGGCCAGCGCGAATGTCTGCACCGTCGCCTTGCGGATGCGGACGTCGGGGCCGTCCAGCACGACGCGCTCCTGCAGGTTCGCGGCTGCGAGCGCGTCGAGTTCACTGCGGATCAGTATCCCGAGCGTGATCGGCTCATCTCCCGCGCGCGAGAGCAGCCCCTGAACGCGCGAGAGGGCGGCCAACCGCTCGTTGAACGCCGCCCCGAACGCGGCGAGGGTATCGCTCGCCGCCAGCGTCTGCTGTGCGATCGAGTTCACCACGCCGAGTAGGTTTCGGGTGCGGTGCTGAAGCTCGGCGACCATGACGTGCTGCTGCTCCTGCATCCGGCGCAGATCGTCGATGTCCGTCGAGGTGCCGAGCCACTCCACCACCTCGCCGCGCTCGCCGCGCTCGCCGCGGACCGGCATCGCCCGCGTCTGGAACCAGCGGTAGCCGCCATCGACGGCGCCGCGCAGACGTCCCTCCATCTGTAGGAGGCCGGTGCGGGTCGCATCACGCCAAGCCTCGAGGGCCGGGCTGCGGTCATCCGGGTGCAGGGCATCGAGCCAGCCATGGTTCCGGCTCTGCGCCTCAGTCTGGCCGGTATAGGTGGACCATTGCGGGCTCGCCCAGGTCCATCGCCCGTCCTCGGCCGCCCGCCAGACCAGTTGCGGGATGCCCTCGACGAGGGCGAGTAGCCGGCGCTCGCTCGCGCGCTGACGCTCCTCGGCCCGCTTGCGCTCCGTGATGTCGACGAAGGTGATCACGACGCCGGCGATGAAATTGTCGACGCTGCGGTAGGGCAGAACTCGGACCAGGTACTGCGCCCCCGTGGTCGAGTTAGTGATCTCGCGCTCGACCACGCTCAAGGTGCGCAGCACGCGCCGCGCGTCATCCTGCAGCTCTTCGTAGGCGATGCGCGACTTGATGTGGCCGATCGGCCGGCCCGCATCGGTCTCGATGAGGTGGAAGATCTCGGTGACGGCGGGCGTGTGGTTGGTGACCCGCAGCTCGTTGTCGAGGAAGATCGTCGCGATCTGCGTGCTCTCGAGGAAGTTCTTCAGGTCGCTGTTGGCTCGGCCCAGCTCCTGGACCCGGTGGCCGAGTTCGCCGTTGACCGTGGTCAGTTCCTCGTTGACGGATTGCTGCTCCTCCTTCGAGGTCTGCAACTCTTCATTGGTCGATTGCAGCTCCTCGTTGAGCGACTGGTACTCCTCGTTCGAGGATTTCAGCTCCTCGTTGGTGCTCTCCAACTCCTCGATGGTGGCCTGCAGGCGCTCGCGCGTGGCAGTGAGCTCCGCCTCGAGACGTCGGGTATGCTCAAGGCCGCCCGAAGAAACCGCGACGCTGTCGGATCCAGTGGCCGTCACCGGACCACCCTCCTTGAACAGCACGAGGTAGCCGCGCGCGTTCGGCTCGTCCCGCATGGGCTCGACGACGAGGTCGACCGACAGGCGCGTCCCGTTTTGGCCGATCTGCAAGCCGTCGGCTTGCACCGACTGGTCTGTCTCGCCGGCCTTGGTGAGGGCGGCCCGCAGGTCGAGCCTCAGATCCGGATGGGCGAGCTGCAGCAGGTTCAGAGTGGCGGCGCCGCCAGCCGGCTCGATGAAGCGCCCGGTCCTACCGGAGAAGTGCAGGACGTTGTACGACGCATCGGTGATGACGTAGGCAGGAGCGTAGCGTTCCGCTATGCGCTCGGCGCGCCGGGTCAGCGTCACACCGCTCGGTCGAATTCGCTCCTCAGCGACGATTGCGGTCCCGGTTCGACGGTCCGGCGCCACGAACGGGAAATCCGGCAGGATTCGGGTGCCGGTTTCTCGGCGCCGGAAGATGCGCGAGCGGCTGTCGATCGCCGCGAACAGATCGGCCTGGCGCGAGACGTTCTCCGCGTTGCCGAGGAACAGGGCGCCGTCAGGCTTCAGGGCGAAGTGGAACAGCGGGATGACCCGGCTCTGCAGCTCGGTGTCGAGGTAGATGAGCAGGTTGCGGCACGAGATCAGGTCGAGCTTCGAGAACGGCGGGTCCTTGATGATCGAGTGCTGCGAGAAGATGCACATCTCGCGCAGCTCCTTCACGAGGCAGTAGGTGTTGCCCTCCTTCACGAACCAGCGGGCCAACCGCTCGGGCGACATGGCCTCACTGATCGTGCTGGCAAAGCGGGCGGCGCGCGCCGTGGCCAGCGCCCGGCCATCGAGGTCGGTCGCGAAGATCTGGACCTGGGGTACGACGTCGAGCGTGGCCATGTGTTCGCGCAGCAGGATCGCCAGCGAGTAGGCCTCCTCGCCGGTCGAGCAGCCGATCACCCAGACCCGGATCCGGTCGTCATGCCCTTTGTCGGCGAAGAGCTTCGGGATCACCTCCCGTTCGAGGAACTCGAACTCCCGCGGATCGCGGAAGAACTGGGTGACGCCAATCAGAAGATCGTTGAAGAGCTCCTGCGCCTCCTCCGGCTGGCTACGCAGGACCTCGACGTACTCCTCCACCTGCGCCACCGAGAGGACCTGCATCCGACGCTGGACCCGGCGCAGGAAGGTTCCGGACTTGTAGCCGTGGAAATCATGGCCTGTCCTGTTGCGCAGCACCCCTGCGATCGCCGCGAGCGCGGCCTTGGACGCCGCGGGGGCGCTGGTGCCCTGGGTGGCGAGTTGGCGGGCGGCGGATGCCACGCGCTCGACGAGCGCATCGAGGGGCAGGACGGCGTCGGCCAACGCTGCCGGAGTGTTGCTGGAGGCGAGCTCACCGGCCCTCGCCTCGTCGGTCACTTCCGCCAGCGTGAGGCCGCCGGCCTCCTTGATGGCCTTGAAGCCGAGCGTCCCGTCCCCGTCCGTGCCCGCCAGCGCGACCGCGATGCTGCGCCCGTCCTCGTCGTGGGCGAGCGAGACGAGGAAGCTGTCGACGATGCCCCGGCCGCCGACCTCATCTGCGGGACGGGTGCGAAAGCGTCGGTTCTCGACGCCCACGACGAGGTTGGCATCCGGCAGGTAAGTGCGTCCACCCTCGATGAGCGCACCGTCCCGGACATCCGCAAGCTCAAGGCCGACCGCCGCCAGGGCGTCCCGGAACCCCTCCTCGTCGAGGGCTTCCCGATGCTGCAGGACGATGATCATCGCCAAGCCGTCCAGTCGCGGCAGGCCGGCAAGGACGTGCTGCAACGATCCGGTGCTCACGGCCGACGCGCTCAGGGCCACGAAGACTTTTGCCTGCGACGAGCTCGCTTCGACCTGGGACATGCTGGATCGCCGTGATGCGCGATGTGGGGAGAGTGGCGATGGCGGCCTGTGCGCCTCGTGTAAGCGGCGTGGGGCTCTCGTACCACGGCACGACCGCCGCGCGACGGGAACGCCGCCCCTTATTCCTCCTGCGCCCCCTCGTTTCCGGACGGTTCAGGCTCCGGCAGGGAGAGCAGGACTGCCCGGCGGATCGTGTCGGCGTATTCGCGGTACTCGGCCGCGCGCTCGTCGTACATCTCCGCCACCGCGGGTCGTCCGGAGTTTCGCCCGTCCTGTGCCATACGGGCCACGAGCTCGGCCCGCTCCTCGATAATGCGCAGTGCGACGCGCAGCGCCTCGTCGACGGCATTCTCCTGCTCCTTGGCCACCACCTCAGCCGTGTAGGCGTGACCGACCTGGCAGCGGAAGCGCAGCGGCTTGGCATCGCGAACCTTGGATAGGACGCCGCTGCAATGCGGGCAGGTCAGGGCGGCGGGATCGGCGATCCGGCGCAGTACCTCGCTGTCGACGCGCTCGCCGGCCGCGATGTCGATCTCCAGGCGGATCTCGGGCGGCACCGGCAGACGCGGTCCAGCCGGCTCCTGCACGAGGTCGGACAGGATGTCGCCAAGGCGGGCGCTCGGCACGGCGAGGTCGACGGTGACGGCCGCCATCCCGCTGAGGGGCATCTCGTCGGCGATCGCGTCCGCAGGATCCTGCACGATCGCCAAGCCGCCGCAGCGCTTGATCGCTTCCAGCCCGGCCGCGCCATCGTTGAGCAGCCCGCTGAGCAGCACGCCGATGACGCGGGAGCCGTAGGCCGCCGCGGCCGAGCGGAACAGCGGGTCGATGGACGGGCGGGCCATGTTCTCACGAGGACCGCGGCCGAGCCGCATCTGCCCGTCACGCACGATCAGGTGATGATCGGGTACGCCCAGGTAGATGTTGCCGGGCTCAATCGCCATGCCGTCGCGGGCGGCGTGGACCGGCATGTGCGCGGCCGCGGCCGTGACGGTCGCGAGCAGGCCGAGGCTGCGAGCCGGGATGTGGACGACGATGAAGATCGCCGCCGGCAGATCTGCGGGCAGCGCGCCGAGGATCACTTTAAGCGGTGCGGTCGAGCCCGACGATCCGCCGATGACGATGATGTCGCGGTTTGTCATGGCCGGTCTTCCTCAAACATTGGGCGTCAAACCCGCCTGGGTCGATCCGGGCGCCACTGGCTCGGCGACGTGGGGGCGCGGGTTGAACGCCCCCAGGGAGCTTCGTCGCGTTCAGCGTCTGCATCGTGCCCCGCCTCCGGGTTGACCCAGCGTCCGATCCGGGTCGTGCACGGGATAAGGAATGCGCAGCGCAGCCCTTCGGGCTCGCAGGTGAGGACTGAGCGCGCTGCGAGCGCGCAGGCCAGCGTCTGCCGCGTGTGTGCAGGCCCGCCTCGCCGGACGTGTCCAGGATAGTCCGCACACGCATGGTGGCGCTCAAGCGCTTGTCCTGATGCGCGACGTAGGTGTGTCGCTCTCGTCGGCGCTCTCGGCAGAGCGGTGCACGATCGTGCGCAGCATCGCTATCGTGTTGCGCACCGCGTGGCGCGGGCTGTCGGGTGCGCCGGCTCCGTCGAGCAGGCGGCGCAGGGATCCAGCGGCAGCTCGCAGAGCGACGCGCGGATCGGCCTTGTCACCGGGGTCTGTCATGCCGGGCCTCCGTGGCCGTCAGGTATCTTCGTCAAGTCGGCGCGATCATGTGGGGTTCACACCGACAGCTCGCGGTCGAGCTGGCCGGACCCCGGACATGCCCGCTTCGAGGCGGCCAGCGGCACGCTGGCGGCCGTGACGATGCCCGCCTTCCAGTATCGGTAGCCGTCCCGACGGACCTTGCGGACACCGACTCGACGGCGCGCATCCCGCGTCCCGGCGCTCTCCCGCCGGCGTCGCCCCCATCTCGCGCCTCGGTCGGCGACGGCCGCGGCCGGCGGTTTGATCCATCTCAATGTCGCGCTGTCCGAAACGACGTCAGGAGGGCCAGGATCGCGTCCGTCGGTAGAGGGTGCCTCCGACGACGTTCCTGCCGGCTCCCCCGCTCGCGAGGTTCATTCCGGCAGGATGCCCCTCGCAGACCGGGACCGCGGTGCCGAACTTCCTCATCGCCAAGCTGCAGCAGTTCACGTCGTTGTCGGATGCCGACCGCGTGGCGCTGCACGAGGTTACGGACCGGCGGCGGCAGGTCGCGGCACGCGAAGACATCGTCCGAGAGGGCGAGCCGCACGGGCCGATCCGGGCCATCCTCGATGGTTGGGCCTGCCGCTACAGGCGACTGGAGGACGGTCGCCGGCAGGTCAGCGCCCTCCTGCTGCCCGGCGACCTGTGCGACACCCACGTCACCGTACTGCGCGCGATAGACCACTCCATCGGCGCCCTCACGCCCGTCACCGTGGCCGAGATCCCCCGTGACCGGCTGGACAGGCTGGTCGGATACCATCCCCGTTTAGGCCGGGCACTGTGGCGGGAGATGCTGGCCGCCGCCTCCATCCAGCGAGAGTGGACGGTCAACATGGCCCGGCGCGAGGGAGTCGAGCGGCTCGGCCACCTGTTCTGCGCGCTGTTCCACCGGCTGCGGGCCGCCGAGCTGACGCGCGACCGGGGCTACGGATTGCCCCTGAGCCAGTCCGACCTGGCCGACGCGTCGGGCCTGACGGACGTGCACGTCAAACGCTGCCTTCAGGCTCTGCGAGACCGGGACCTGATCACGTCGCGGAGCCGGTGGCTGACCATCTTGGACCTGCCCGCTCTGCAGCGCGCTTCGGGGTTCAGCCCGGACTACTGCCACGTCGGCCGTCGGGATTCGGTCCGAGCCGCCGACCCCATCCTTTCCCTGCCGCCGGAGACCGGACGACATGAAGCGAGCCACCGCCATCCTGCTCGGTAGCGTCCTGCTGTGCAGCGTCGCCGAGAGCCAGCCAACCCCGTTCGCGCAGCCTCAATCCGGATCGGGGCCGAACTGGTCCCAGATGAGCCTCGGCAACATCATGCTGCTGATCCAGGCGCGGCATGCCAAGATCTGGTACGCCGGGCGGGCCGAAGACTGGTCCTTGCTCGACTACGAGTTGAACCACGTCTCGGATGACCTGACGGCTGCGGCGATGCTCTACCGGGAAATCCCGGTCGAGCTCGTGACCGGCGCGGACCGCCACATCGCACGCATGAAGGAGGCGGCCGGGCGGAGGGACGCAGCCGGTTTCCAGTCCGCCTTCTCCGACCTGACGAGTTCATGCAACGCCTGCCACGCAGCGGGCGGCGTCTCGTTCATCCATATCCAGACACCGACCGCCATGCCGTTCACAAACCAGAGCATTCAGTCCGGCGGCCGATGAGGGCGCGGCCTGACGCGAGAAGGTGTCCAGGGCCTGCCGGAGAAGGCCGTACTTCGCCTGTGTGACCCGCAACTCGCGAAACCAGTCGACCAACCCGCCCCAGGGATCTTTGAGCTGCTTCAGGCCGGCAACGAACGCGACGACGGTCCCGAGCTCCGTCCGGCCGTTCACGACGAGGTAGCCGCCCAGGCCCAAGGTCAGCGCCACCCCGGAATGGTGCATCAGGTTCATCAGGAAGTTCATCGAGAATTTCAGCTTGAAGATGCCCATGTTGAGCCGGAACACCCGGTCGATACGCGCGGACTGGAGCCTTGACGGCATGTATTGACGCCGGCCGATGATGCCACCGCTGATACGGCGCAAGGTGCCCGTTCTCGTGACCACGCGCCGGTTGATCGCCCGCTGCATCAGCGGCACGAAAACCGCCTGAGGCGAGAAGACCGCCAGCGCCAGGATCGCCATCAGCGGGTTGAGGTACAACATGTACCCGAACGTCCCCGCCACGATGCCGCCTTGCAGGACTGGTTCCGACACGCTCAAGCCGACGAAGCCACCCACCGGTTCCACCTCCGCCAGGACGAGCGAGACCTCCACCCCCTCGACCTCGGCCCGGTCTCCCGGCGCGAGCGCGCCGATGTCGTCCAGCAGCGTCTTGCGGAGCCGGCGCACGGCGCTCTCGCTGACGTAGCTGCGGTACACATTGAGCCCGAGCTTCAGGGCGCCCATCGAGCCGGCGGCCGCGATGTACAGCAGGGCGAGCAGGACGATGGTCCGGGCGCTTCCCCCGGGAAGCGCCTCGTTGACGATGCGCCGCTGCAGCTCGAGAGGCGCCAGGTCCGCCACGAACAGGACCATGGCCATGAGCACCAGGGCGGGCTGTTGCGACCCGCTCGCCCCCTTGATGAACGCGAGGAGCGTCCGAGGTGTGGCAAGCCTGTCGCGCTGCGGCCCGGGGCCGGGCAGACCTGAGGCCGCGATCACGAGTGCGGGCGGCATGAGACCTCCATGCCGAACCATGTCTTCAGCCGGCGAAAGGCGGCATTGCGCTCGATCAACCGATCCGGACACCGGTCCCATCCCGCTGCAGGCGGCCCGCTCCGCTCGCTCGCCGCGCGCCCTGTCCCGTTGAGATGGATCAAGGTTCAGGTCGATCGCGCGAGCGAGTGTGCCTCCACCGGGCCGGCACCCCCGGACACCGGAGGCGGACATGCGGATCTCCAACATCATGGTCTCGGTCGACCTCGGGGCCGCGACGGCAGACCGGGTCAGACTGGCGGCCGGCCTCGCCGAGCGGTTCGGGTCCATGCTGACCGGCGTCGCCGCACGCCCGGTCCTGGGCCCCATGCTGGTCGGCGACATGCGGGAGGTCGAGCGCGTCTGGGCCATCGAGGAGCGCCTGACGGACGAGCAACTCGCCGAGGCCAAAGCCCTCTTCGCGCGCGAGGCCGGGCAGGCACCCAGAACGGGTTGGCGCTCCGCACCCACCGATCCGTTGGCTCACCTCGTTGCGCAGGCGCGCACCGCCGACCTCGTGGTCGTCGGCCGGCAGGGTCCCGCCGACGGTCATCCTGGCCCGATGGGAGCGCCCACCGGCGCGCTCCTGATGGAGGTGGGCCGTCCCGTGCTCGTGGTCCCGCCAGGCATCGAGCACCTCGCGGTCAAGCGGGTCGTGGTGGCTTGGAAGGACACTCCCGAGGCACGCCGCGCCCTTCATGACGCCCTGCCATTCCTGGGACATCCCGAGCAGGTTTGCGTGGTGGCCGTGGGACCGGACGCGCAGGACGTCGGCGCCGAGGGCGCGGCCGAGTACCTGTCCGGGCACGGGATCAAAGCCACGACCCACCCGCTGCGCAAGCCGGAGATCGGCACCGCGGACGAGATCCTGCGGTTTGCCCGGCGCGAGGAGGCGGACCTCATCGTGATGGGCGCCTACGGGCACGGCCGCCTGCGCGAATGGGTCTTCGGCGGGGTCACCCGCGACATCCTGCGGGCGACCCGCGTCTGCTGCCTGATGAGCCACTGATGCGCCCGGCAACCATCCTCCTCGCCGGCCTCCTGGGATCCTTCGCGATCCTTCCAGCCGCACCCGCGACGGCCTGGGACCGGCATGTGCGGCAAGGCGAGACCCTCGCGCGGACCAGCTGCGCCCGGTGTCACGCGGTCGGGCGCCTCGGGGAGAGCCCGCTGCGGGCCGCGCCGCCTTTCCGCGAGCTGCACACGCGCTACCCCGTCGAGGATCTCGGCGAGGCGCTCACCGAGGGCATCCGCACCGGCCACCCCAGCATGCCCGAGTTCCGGTTCGACCCCGACCAGGCGGAAGACCTGATCGCCTACCTGAAGTCGCTGGAACGCTGAGCGAGGAGACCCACGATGTACCTGCGCTGCCTGCTCGTCCCCACCGCGCCAGGCGTTGACCCGACGCGCCGCCTAGACGCCGCCCTGCGCCTCGGCCGGCGCCTCAGAGCCCACATCGGCGTCTGCTTCATGGCGCCCGGGCCGGCGGACATCCTCGCCGGCATGGCGAGCCTCGTCCCCATCGATTGCCAAACCCTAGAACGCATCGAGCAGGGCGCACGCGGATCCGCGGCCGAGGGTAAGGCAGCCTTGCAGGCGTGGTGCGTGCGCGAGGGCGTGCCGCTGACTGCGAGGCCGGAGCGCCTCGATGCCACCTTCGCGACCTGGACCGAGCGCACCGGCGAGGTCGAGCCGTTGCTGACGCTGGCCGGTCGGGTCAACGACTTGGTCGTCGTGGACCGGCCCGATCCGAAGGTGCCCTTCACCGGCCGGGCGCTCGACACCGCCCTGTTCTCCGTGGGCCGGCCGACGCTGATGATCGGCGACACTGTTCCGTGCGACCTGCTCGAACACGTCGTGATCGCGTGGAACGGCAGCCTGGAGGCGACGCGGCTGATCGGCCAGTCCGTCGACCTGCTGCACGAGGCGACGCGGGTCACGGTCGTGCACGCGAGAACCGAACGCTTCGACGCGGCGCTGGCCGCGGATTTGTGCGGGTACCTTCAGTGGCACGGGGTCGTGGCCGATGCCGTCACCCTGCCGATTAAGGATGGCATCCCGGTCGGCGCCGCCATCCTGGCCGAGGCCGAGCGGCGCGGCGCCTCCATGCTGGCGCTCGGCGCCTACACTCATAGCCGGGTGCGCGAGTTCCTGCTCGGCGGCGTCACGCGGCACGTGGTCGAGCACGCACGCATGCCCGTACTCATGGCACACTGAGATCTTACGGGCTGTCGCGATGAGCCGATGACGAGTGTGGCGATCGGGTCGGCGACCCGGCCCACGGCCGCCGCGACTTCGGTCACGAACCGGTGCTCGACCATCGCGCGCCGGTCCGTCCCCTGCTCGTGCCCCTGTCCCTCTCCAGCGCCCGAATCCCGTTCCTGGTTGCGACGGGGCGAGGATGGGCCAGGCGCGCCCGGCCGCCTTGCGCTAGGTCGAGGGAAGCACGGCAGTGCCCAACATGGCGAGGACGGCCAGCAGCATGCAGGCCGTGGCCGCCCATCCGAGCAGCTTGAGCGGACCGCGCACCGCGAAGGCGCCCATGATGTCGGAGCGGGCGGCGGCCAGCATCATCACCGCCATGACAGGCACGGCGATGACGCCGTTGACCACAGCGCTCCAGTACAGCGCCCGGATCGGGTCGACTGCGCCAAGGCTGATGACCATGCCGACCAAAGTCGCGAGCGCCACGGTGCCATAGAAGGCACGCGCCTCAAGGAGGCGGCGGCCGAACCCCACGGGCCAGCGCCGCGCCTCACCGACCGCGTATGCCGCCGAGCCCGCGAGCACCGGCACCGCCAGCAACCCGGTCCCGACAATGCCGAGGGCGAAGACCGTCGCGGAGAATGGGCCCGCGAGCGGGCGAAGTGCCTCCGCGGCTTGGGCCGAGGTCTCGATGTCAATGACGCCGTGCGGGTGCAGCACGGCCGCGGTGGTGATCATGATGGCAAGCGCCACGAGGTTGGAGAAGGTCATGCCAATGACCGTGTCGACTCCGATGCGGTTGAGAGCGCTCCGGCCTTGTTCCGGTGCGTGCAGGAGGTCGCGGCGGCGTGGGAAGGCGTGCAGGTCCTCGGCCTCCTCGGCCGCCTGCCAGAAGAACAGGTACGGGCTGATGGTGGTCCCGAAAAGCGCAACCAGGGTGGTCAGGCTGGCGCCGCTGACGTCGAGGTGCGGCACGGCCATGGCCCTGCCGAGGTCCCACCAGGAAACCCGGGCAAAGATCACCACGCCCAGATAGGCGAACAGGCTCAGCGTGAGCCACTTCAAGACGGCAACGTAGCGCGCGTACCGGAGTACGAGCTGCATGTAGACACAGATGCCGGAGAACAGCGCGACGTAGAGCCAGCGCGGGCCGGGCAGCAGCAGGTCGAGGGCATCCGCCATGGCGCCGAGGTCAGCACCGAGGTTCAGGACGTTGGCGGTGAGTAGAAGGAGGACAACGACCTGGAGGAGGCCGTTCGGGTAGTGCTCGCGCAGCACGCCCGCGATGCCGTGGCCGGTGGTGCGCCCGATGCGGGCCGAGACCATCTGCACCGCCGCCATGAGCGGCAGGGTGTAGAGCATGGTCCAGCACAGGCCGTAGCCGAGCTGGGCCCCCGCCTGACTATAGGTCGCGATGCCGCTGGGATCGTCATCGGAGGCGCCGGTGATCAGGCCAGGCCCGAGCACGCGCAGCAGGCGCGGCTTCGAGGGCCCGACGGCGGGGCTCGGCGCTTCCGGATCGTCAACGGCCTCGACGGCAGCGGGGGGCGCAGTGCTCACGCCGCGATCTTCGACGGTGCGGGTGTCGCTCCTGGGCGTAGATTGCGCGCCACCTTCAAGGCCGCGGCGAGATCCTCCCGGTCGGTGCGGTAGCGGCGCCAGAGGCTCTCCAGCCAGGGCGGCCGCCCGTTGTCGACATCCGGGATGTCGGAGAACGGCACGTGGTCCATGCCGTCGAGCACCTCGATGCCGTAGCCGGTCACGACCCATTGCCGCCCTCGCCAATGTGCAGGTTCGGTTCGGGCGTGGTCCATCGCGATCTCCTCAGGCGGCCACGTCGGACAATTCGACGGCCTCACAGGTGTCGGCCCGCAGCCGCCAGTCGGCGATGCCGGCGCGATCGCAGAACATCGCCTTGGCAGCGGTGGCGGCGGCAACCTCCGAGCCAGCGGCGACGACGACGTGATGCTGTAGGGCGCGGCGGTCGTGGCCGCTGCCGTCCGGCACGACCTTGTGGAAGGTGACGAGGTACTGGCGCATCGCGGCCTCCGTTCGAGGTTCCGGTCGACCTTGAGGTCTGCGGTGACCGGCAGCCTTGATCCAGCGCAACCGGGCGGCCCGGTCCGGCGTCGGGCGCCGGGGGGAACAGTCGTTCCGGGTCCCGTCGCGCGACCGTGGCCGGCCCGAGCGGCCCGATGCGCGTGCGCCTTCCCGTTCAGTGGCCAGTACCGTTCCAGGGCGAAGCAGGTGAGCCAGGTCGACCGGCCGATCAGGAACAGGCCGTTGCGCGCCACGACCCCGGCGAACGGCCGGGCATGCGAGGCGTTCGGAGGTCAGCCGCAGCGTCTCGCAGGGCACCGGGATCGCGGTCGTGGCCAAGACGCCGCTGACCGACAGGGCGAGGAACATGCGCGGTCTCGGCTGAGCGTGGCGGCCCGTCCCTGCCCGACGGGGCGCGCGCGTCATCGTCCTCGCGCCAGTCGGCAGCCGTCGGGTCGCCTTTGACCGAGATCAACGCGACCCTCCACGGAACGGCATCTCCTGTTCGCACCGTCGCGAGGCGGGCACCGGAATGCGGGCGGTGACCATGGCCGACGTGCATGTCGCCGAGGAACTCCGGTCCACGGGCATGCTGCCCGAAGGCATCCTGGAGCGGCGGCTCGTGGCGGACGGGGCGCGGGTGCGGGCCGGGGAGCCTGTGGCCGCCTCATCGTCCTGGCCCCCGCCAGCGCGAGGATCGACCCCGGCTGCGTCATCGCCGAGGTCCAGGCCTGATATCTGGGAGGCAGACCATGTCCCGCGTCGAAACGGCCGCATCGTCGCCGACTTGGCGGACGGAGGAAATCCTACTCGGCATCGTGCAGCACGCGGCCGGAGTGGCGCTGGTGCTGGCGGCTTGGGTGCTCGTCTTCACCGGACATACCCGTGCCGCCGCGTCGGCCCTCGTGCCCGGGTTACTGATCGTCGCGCTCTACGGCGTCAACCAGATCCGCTTCCGCGCCGTCGTGGAGCGCGCGGTCCTGCTGGTCGGCGCGTGGACGCTCGTCGCGCCCTGGGCCTTCGGGTTCGCGGCGAACGACGGTGCGACTTGGTCGCACATGGTGCTCGGGGGCGCCGCCATCGCCTCGGCGGCGACATGGCTCAGGATCGCGAGGATGCCATGAGGTCACTGTGCGTCGTCCGGGTGGCCGTCCTCGCCGGCATGCTGGTCCCCCACGCAGTCCTCCCGGCCACTGCAGGTCCTGCCGAGGATCACCGGATCCGGGGCTGGACCATCGCCGCGCAACTCTGCAGCCAATGCCACGTCATCGGGCGGGAGCCCCAGCAGGGCGGCTTCGTGGGCCCCTCCTTCGTCAGGGTCGCCGACATGCTCTCGACGACGGGTCCCGCGCTCAACGTGTTTCTGCAGAGCCACCACGACCGGATGCCGAGCCTGCGCCTCGACCGAGACGAGATGGACGCGGTCATCGACTACATCTTGAGCCTCAAGGCCGAGGCGCCGAATGATTGAGATTGTGCGCCCGGCCAGGGCATCGCTGCGCAGCTTGCTCCGTGCTGCCCTGACCGAAATCCTCCGCGAGTGAAGGCGAGGAGCGTGGCGTTAATGACTTTGCCGCGCGTGCGCGCGACGCGGATGGACGTCGCGTGATGACCGCCCGGATCGCTATCACCATCATTGACCAACAAGTCTCCCGCTCTCGTGGCAGGGGCCGATAGGGATCACTCACGTCCGACGACAGGAGGTCGTCGAAGCCAACTGAGCGGCTGGCATGCCTCGCAGACGGAAAGCCGGCTTCCGGACTGGCCACCTGAACAGGCATTGGCGCTTTGAGTACGTGTTTGAGCGTCTTCTACGAGGAGTTCCTATCGGCCAATATCGGGCAAAGGCAGTGCATCGGTCTGTGGACAGGTCTGACCGCGTCTGGCCTCACTGCCCGGCCCGCAGCTAGGCTCAAGCCGATCCGCCGCGGGGACCAAGATGGTGCGCGGCCAGGGCGAACCGGACCGGGACAGCGCAGGACGTGAGCCAGCCCCTCGAGAGCATCGCTGCCGTGCTCGAAGGCACGGGTGACTACCGCGTGCTGCGCCGGCTGGAGCCGCTGGCCGATCACCCGGACGCGCCGGACGAGCCGACGTTCATCGGCCTCGTGGTCGACGTGGAAACCACCGGCACCGACTTCGCTGCCGACGAGGTGATCGAGCTCGGGATCCTGAAATTCGAGTACGGTGCCAGCGGGCGCATCTACCGGGTGCTCGACACCCTCAACCAGCTGCACGAGCCGCAGAAGCCGATCCCGCCGGAGATCGCCCGGCTGACCGGCATCACCGATGCCGATGTGGCCGGCCGGCGGATCGACGACGCGGCTGTGGCGCGGATCGCCGCCGACGCCGCGGTGGTGATTGCGCACAATGCCAGCTTCGACCGGCAGATGTGCGAGCCGCGCTGGCCGGTGTTTCGCGAGAAGAATTGGGGCTGCTCGTGCCACCAGATCCCGTGGCGGGCAGAGGGTCACGAGGGCCTAAAACTCGGCTACCTGCTGGCCGATTGCGGGCTCTTCCACCGCGGCCACCGGGCGATCGACGATTGCCACGCCCTTCTGGCACTGCTCGCCCGGCCGCTTCAGGTCTCCGGCCAGCTGGCGCTGGCCGCGTTGCTGGAGACCGCGCGCAAGCCTACGGTGCGGCTCTGGGCGCAGGGGTCTCCCATCGAGACCAAGGAGCTTCTGAAGGCGCGGCGCTACCGCTGGAGCGGCCGCCGGCGCTGCTGGTACGTCGACTTGGACGAGGATCAGATCGAGATCGAGCGGACGTTCCTGACCGAGGCGATCTACCGCCGGCCGATCAGCGATCTTCCGGCCGATCGGTTCACGGCGCGGGACCGCTACTCCGCCCGGACCAATCCCGAGAACGGCGCCTGAACGGCAAAGGTTCTGCTCGACCGGTCACTCTTCGCAGAAGGTCATCTACGGAGCTTCGCCTAGGCCGAGCCGGTCCATGGAGTGGCGCTCAGCCCAGTTATTCGCTGGCTCAGAGCGGTATTTCAGGAGCGGACCTGGGCTGGCTCTCGAGCGCGGTGGAAGGCAGCCGCGCAGGCGCCGACGCCAAGCCTCCAGGACGGCGGCGGCGGCCGATCCGCCTCATCCGGCGCGGTCGCAGCACATGCGGAGCATCAAGTCCCTGTAGATGCCCTGCGCCTCCGCGATCCGATCGACCAGGCAGTACTCATCCGTCTTATGGCACTGCGCCGCCTCGCCGGGTCCGACGATCACCGTGGCGACCCCGCCGAAGGCCGGCACGAGAGCCGACGCATCGGTGAAGTAGGGTGCCCCGGCCGGTTCCGCCGACGCCCCGGTCCGCTCTCGCAGCAGCGACAGGAGCGGAGCGGCGGAGGGATCGTCCGGCTCGGTGGCGAACCCAGGGAAGCTCGTCACGACACGGATCTCAGCCTCCGGTCCGAACAGGCGGCCGAGTTCGGCGATCAGCGCATCGTGCTTCTGCTCCGGCAAGGTCCGGATATCGACGGTGAATTCGGCGACGTCAGGGACGGAGTTGATGTTTTCTCCGCCGCGCATGGTCGTGACGCAGGCCGTGGCGCTGCCGAGCAGCGGATGACGGGCGCCGAAGTCGTGGCCCTCCAGCCTACGAATCCACTCGGCCGCCTTGCTGATGGCGTTCTCGCCCTCGTTCGGCATCGAGGAATGCGCTGTCCTCCCGCGCGCGGTTACGACGACGCGGAGAGAGCCCTTGTGGGCGAAGATGGGGGCGTTGGACGTCGGCTCGGCCACGATCAGGAGCTCGGCCTGCCCGAGGGCTCGCTCGCGGCCGACATGGAATGCGCCTTCACATCCCGTCTCCTCTCCGGCGGTGATCACGAGTGTGACACCGCGGTGGAAGGTGAGCCCGTCCTCTATCAGGTTACACGCAGCCGCCACGAATGCGGCGACGCCCGCCTTCATGTCGCTGGCACCGCGGCCGTACAGCCGGCCATCCTGCACGACCCCTTCGAAGGGGGGGAATCTCCACTCGTTCGACCCGAGTGGCACGACGTCGATGTGCCCAGTGAAGCAGAGCGGCCTGCCGCCCTCCGTCCCTGGGATGCGCGCGACCAGCGTCGGTCGATCCTTGGCGAATTCGTAGCTGGCGACGTCGAATCCGCGTTCGGTCAGCAGGCGAGCGATGAACTCGGCACATTCCCTCTCCTCGCCCGGAGGATTGATCGACCGGAACCGGATGAGTTGCTTCGCGAGTTCGAGACCGTTCAGGGGCATTGGTGCTTCCAAGTTCCGCGCCGGTGCCGGCCGCGGCTTCGCGGGTAGCTATCCTAGACGATGAAGATCCTGCGTCCTCATCGAACTTGGCCGCCGTCCGGAAGGACCCAGCGCCGTTCCGACGACCGACAGGGGTCGTGACGAGCCTGTCCGCCTCCCCTCAGGAGCGACGCAATTAAAATAGGTGAATTCGGCCGGTCCGGGCTGACCGACCTGCGGATAAGATTCTTCGGTCGGCCGAGGGAGATCGACACGAATATTGCTCACTACAAGTCGCGACGAGGAGAGAACATCTTGACACAGACACTGAACGTCGATGGCGGCGCCTCGAAAGGCGACCGCCTCGCGCAGCCCTAACGTCGTTCAGCAGCCTCACGCGGAACTCGGTGCGGCTGCAGCAGGCGCCCAACCTTTGAGGCACGTGCTCAGGAAAGCCCTGCGTTCGACGCCCGTGAGGCTCCTGAGCGAGGCATCCGCGTTGCAGCTCTTCATCTTCGCCTGCCGCAGCGTCCGCTCCGGCGGCGCGATGCGATCACCGCCCTTCAGAGCTCGCCTCCCTCACCTCGCCGGAGCGCCGAGATTCTGCTGGAAGCGACCTATCAGGCCGTGCTTGCCCCCGGCATCGCCCTGCGGCCGACCGTGCAGTACGTCGCCCACCCCGGCGGCGGTCTCGCCAATCCCCGCGATCACGATGGCAAACGGGTGCGCGGCGCCACGGTGCTCGGCCTGCGTGCCATCACCCGCGTCTGAGCCGGCCGCGGTCCGCGGGCTCAATCCTGCGGCAGGCGTGGCAGGAGATGCCCGTGCCGCGGATCGATACGAGGATCACGGCCGGTCCCTGACCACCGATGGCTCGTCTGCCATCCGTGAACGGCATCCGGCGGCGAACATGAAGGAGATCGTTCGCGCCACATTTTGCGCGGCAACGGAAGCTCCGCCGTCGCTGAGGGCGCGACCGCGGAGCTTCACGGCCTCGCGCTGGCTGAGAGCATAGCCGACGAAATCGCGGACGTGGTGCTGACTTGTCGATGGTCAGTCGGTCGGCCGCGCGGGTGTTCGTGCGGAGCGTCTCGACCAGGTCGAGGGTCCATTTCTTCGCGAGTGCGTCAGGCTCGGTCGTCAGATCCGCGAGCACGGCATCGACCGCAGCGTCGATCCCTGATCGGAAACCTCGATGGTCTCGCGCGGTTCGGAGATTGTCGAGAAATCCGGGGCCATCGATTCCCGTCAGCTGGTGGGGCAGATCGTGGGACGAACCGCCGACCGGCGGAGATCTCTCTTCACGATCAATGCCTGCTGGCGGAAGGGGTGGGATTCGAACCCACGGTGGAGTTGCCCCCACGGCGGTTTTCAAGACCGCTGCCTTAAACCACTCGGCCACCCTTCCTGGCGGCATCCGCGGCCTCACGGTTACGGCCGCGGTGGAGGTTGCGTCAACAGCAGAACAAGCGGTTGACCTCCCGAAACATTCCGCCTATCTCACCGCCCACGCCCGGAGCCGCTCGATGCGCTGCGGGCTCCGCCCCGCCATCTTCGACATCGGATGCGCAGGGCTCACGGCTGATTGGGGGATAGTTTAACGGTAGAACGGTGGACTCTGACTCCTCTAGTCCTGGTTCGAATCCAGGTCCCCCAGCCACCGCGCCGGCCCGCCCGATCCCAGATCCGGCGGGTTTTTTGTTGCCCGCAGCCGGGTACGAACCCCGATCGCCCGGGCGCGATCCTCAGCGAAGGGCGGGATCGGGCCGGGCCGTCCGGTCATCGCCCGTTGACGCGCCGCAGCGCGGCCGCCTAGATCGGCCCATGCGCCGGTGCCAGCCACTCACGGTTCGAGGGCGCGCGATCATCGGCTTGGTCGCGCTCTACGCGCTGCTGCTCCAAGCCTTCCTGGGTTTCGCCACGCCGGCCCGCGCCTGGGACGATCCGGACGCGGCGATCTGCGCCGCGCACGGGTCGGGCGAACCCGCCGGCACGGTGGTGCACGTCCATCCCTGCTGCACGGTCGTGCAGGCCGGCGCGCTGACGCTGCCGACGATCGATCCGGCCGGCGCGGCGTGGCCGGCCGCGCCCGCGACGCGCTGCGCGTGGCGCCCCGAAGCCGAGATCCCGACCACCGGTCCACCGGCCTCGACCGGCACCGCGCGAGGTCCACCCAGGGCCTGACGATCCCGCTCCCGATCGTTCAGGCCTGGACCTCCCATCATGTCGATTGTTCTGCATGGCGACGCCCCCGCATACGGGGCGGCCGCCCCTCGGCGACTGTCCCGCGACGCCGTCTATCGCGCCGTCTGGCGGTGGCACTTCTACGCCGGCCTGCTGTGCCTGCCCTTCCTGATCGGCCTCTCGGCCACCGGCGCGCTCTACCTGTTCAAGGATGAGATCAACGGCAGCCTGTTCGCGTACCGGACCCGGGTCGCGCCGCAGGCGTCGGCGCCGATCGGGCCGGACCGGCTGATCTTCAACGCGCTGCAGACCGTGCCCGACGCCGCGCCCGTGACCTACACCGACCCGGCCTCGCCGGACGCCTCGGCGCGCGTGACGCTCGCGGCGGGCGATCGCCGCATCGTCGTCTACCTGAACCCCTATAAGGGCGACGTGCTCGACCGCGTCGACCGTGACCGCGAGCTCATGGCGGTGGTCCGCGGGCTGCACAGCCTCGCCCTGGTCGGCCCCCTCGCGAACGCCGTCATCGAGATCGTCGCGGGCTTCGCGATCGTCCTGGTGGTGACGGGCACGTACCTCTGGTGGCCCCGCGGGCAGCAGGGCGGTGTCGTGACGGTGCGCGCCGGCCCGCGCCGGCGCGTGTGGTGGCGCGATCTCCACGCGGTCACGGGCTTCGTGGCCGGCGGCGGGCTGCTCTTCCTGGCGCTGACCGGCCTGCCCTGGTCGATCTGGTGGGGACAGGAGCTGCGCGCGTGGTCGAACGCCGCCGGTCTCGGCCAGCCGGCCGCGCTCTGGGCGAACCGGCCGGTCTCGACTGTGCCGCTGCGCGACCGGCTGGAGGATGCCGGCTGGACCATGCAGGACGCGCCTCTGCCGCGCTCCGCGCCGGCCGCCGCGGGCACGAGCGTCGGGATCGATGACGCCGTGGCGATCCTCAGACGCCTGGGGATGCCCCGCGGCTTCGAGCTGGCGCTGCCCGTCGGCGCCGAGGGCGTCTACGCCGCCGCGATCTACCCCCGCGACGTCACCCGGCAGCGGGTCATCTCCCTCGACCAGTATTCCGGCCGGCCGCTGGTGGATGTGCGTTTCGACGATCTCGGGCCGGTGGGCCGGGCGATCCAGTACGGGATCGGCATCCACAAGGGCGAGCATTGGGGCCGCGCGAACCAGCTCGCGATGCTGGCCGTATGCCTCGCCACCATCCTGCTCGCGGTGACCGCGGGGACGATGTGGTGGAAGCGGCGCCCGGCCGGCACCCTCGGCGTCCCGCCCCGGCCGCGCGACCGGCGGGTGGCCGTGACCGTGACCCTGATCGTCCTCGGGCTCGGGGCGCTGTTCCCGCTGACCGGGCTCGCGATCGCCGCCATGGTCGGCCTGGATCTCGCCGCGGACCGGCTCCGATGGCGGTGGGCGCGCTGATCCGGCGCGGACGGGCGCCATGCCCGTACGGACCCATCCTCGCCTGAAGCGCAGGCGCCCCGGCCTCCTGGGCGCGGGACTGATCGTGCTCGCGCTCTGGATCCAGGCGCTCGCGCCGGCGGTCGCGCTCCGGATGGCGCAGGCGAGTCCGGGCGCGCTACCCGGCCAGATCCTGTGCGGGCACGCGCCGGATCAGGCCGGGGATTTCGGCATCGGCCCGCACGCTCCGGCGACGGGGTCCTGCGCGCTCTGCGGGCTCTGTCGCGCCGGCGCCGTGCCCCCGCTCCTCCCGGCCTCGCCCGGCCTCGCGCGCCGCCTGCGCTGGACGGCGGTGACGTGGCCGATCCCGCCTCCCCTCCGGACCGCATCGGCCCCCACCGTCACCGGCCAGCCCCGCGGGCCGCCCCGCTCCGCCTGATCGCCGTTCCTCCGGGCGGCACCGCCGCTCGCCCCATCGATCAGACGAGACCTCCGATGACTTCCGATAACACCGTCCTGCGCGGCGGCGCCCTCGCGCTCCTGCTCGCCGGAAGCCCCCTCCCCGCCCTCGGCCAGGCCGCCGTCACCCTCGAGGAACTCTCCGTTGAGGGCGAGGCCGCGCCCGCCGCGGGCCGGACCAGCGCGCCGGCCTTCGGTGTCGCGGCGCCGCCTGGCTCGGCGCCCGCGGTCGTCGAGCATCCGGTGGGCGAGATCGTCACCGGCATCGGCCGCGACGACACCATCGCGAACCGGCCGGCGACGAGCATCGGGTCGGTCCTGGTGAACAGCCCGGGCGTCACGGTGCGGCAGGGCAACGGCGGCCGCGACGTGGTCATCTCGATCCGCGGCAACAATGCCCGGTCCACCGGCGTGATCAAGAACACGGTCGTCCTGGAGGACGGGTTCATCCTCACCCAGCCGGACGGGGCGTCGCGCTTCGACCTCACGGACCCGCGTGCCTACGGCCGGATCGACGTGTTCCGCGGGCCGCAATCGCCGCTCTTCGGCAACTACGCGACCGGCGGCGCCATCGCGTTCCGGACCCGCACCGGACGGGAGATCGACGGCTACGAGATCGGCGTGGATGCCGGCAGCTTCGGCTACCTCAGCAACTACTTCACCGTCGGCGGCGTCAGCGGCCCGTTCGAGATCAGCCTGTTCGCCAGCGACGTCCGCGCCAACGGCTACCAGGACCACGCCAGCTACGACACGCAGACCATCAATCTGCTCGCGAGCTACACCCCGACTCCGGACAATCGCTTCACCCTGAAGGTGATCAACAACACCCTCGACGCCAACCTGCCCGCCCGCGCGTCGCTGGCCCAGTACCGGATCAACCCGTACCAGCGCGGCTGCGCCGCCGCGGCGAGCGCGGCCCCGGGCTGCACCACCTTCAACCTGTTCCGGAACGGGGCCTTCGGCGCGACCGTGCCGGTGACGGCCGACGAGGGCGGCTTCGGGCGCAACGACCGCCGGACCATCGTGGCCGCCCGCTGGGAGCACGACATCGACGCGTTCACCACGTGGCGCACGCAGCTCGGCTTCGACGAGCGCAACTTCGATCAGCCGTTCTACACGACCTCGTCGCGGGGCTCCTACCCGTCCTGGAACTTCCTGACCGACCTGACCCGGCGGGGCGACCTCTTCGGCCTGCCGGCGACCGGCTACGTCGCGCTGGCCTACAACACGATCGACAACCACATCACCACCTTCAACCGGGCCCCGTACGACGGCCCGCGCCTCGGCGCGCTCATCGGCGATCAGGCGGCGGTGCAGTCGAACCTCGGCGGCCGGGCGCGGCTCGAGCTGGCGCTGTCGGACCAGTGGACCGGCGTTCTCGGACTGAGCGCCGAGACCACGGCCATCACCGGGCGCAACGTCGCCTACGCGTACGCGGCGAGCGGTACGACGCGGACGGTGGCGGACGCGAACCGGTCCTTCCTCAACGTCGCCCCCGAACTGGCCCTGGTCTACCGGCCGGACGCGGCCTGGGCGCTGCGCGGCCGGGTCGCCACCGGCTACACCACGCCGGCCGCGAGCAACCTGTTCATCACCCCGGCCGGGCTGCCCGGCAACAACACGCAGCTCCAGACGCAGGAGAATCTCGGCTTCGATCTCGGCGCCGAGTGGAGCCCGGTGACGGATCTCCGCCTCAGCGTGACCGGGTTCTACGAGTTCTTCCGCAACGAGCTGGTCTCGCAATCGCCGGGGGCCGGCCTCCTCGCCTACACGTTCAACGCGCCGGCCTCGGAGCATCGGGGTATCGAGGTCGGCGCCGACTGGGCCTTCGCGCCCGGCTGGCGCGGGACGCTGGCCTACACGTTCGACGACCAGATCTACACCCGCTACACCGAGCAGCTCAGCGCCGGCAGCCTGAGCCGGTCCTTCGACCGGGCCGGGAAACGGATCCCCGGGGTTCCGGCCCATCAGCTGCTGGCCCGCCTCGGCTACGACGTGCCGAGCGGCCCGCTCGCCGGGCTCGGCGCCTTCGTGGAAACGGTCGTCCAGGGCGACTTCTACCTCGACAACGCCAACCTGCTGAAGGCGCCGGGCTACGCGGTCGTCAACGCCAACCTGCACTACGCCACGGAGCTGACCGGCGGCTACGCGAAACGGCTCAGCCTGTACGTCGAGGTGCGCAACCTGTTCGACACGACCTACGTCGCCTCCGCGCAGAACCTCGCCAACGGGATCAGCGCCACGACCGGTCTCCAGAACGGCGCCGCCGCGCTGGCGACCACCACGGGGTCGATCTTCGCGGGTGCTCCGCGGAACATCGTCGGCGGCATGCGGCTGGCATTTTGATAACCGCGCGGAGGCTCGCGCGTGGTGTCAAGGTCGAGCTTGCACTATGGTCCTTCGATCGATCGCGGGGGCCGGGCCGAGGCGCGCGGTCCGCTCCGCGCGGCGGGGCCGCGGGCGGGGATGTGGCGCGATGGTCGGATGAGGCGGCGAACCGTACTCGCTGGGTTGCCCCTGGCGCTGGCCGGGTGGCCGCGCGCCGCGCGGGCGCAGGCCCAGGCCCATGTCGGGGCGCTCTGGCCGTTCGCGGAAGGCGATCCCGAGGGCCGGGTGCTGGCGGAAGCGTTCCACGCCGGGCTGCGCGATCACGGTCAGCCGGATCAGCGGGTCGATGACCGCTGGACCGGGGCCGACCGCGAGCGCGCGCGCCTCCTCGCGACCGAACTCGTGGCCGCACAACCGCAGGTGATCTTCGCCTATCTCAGCGCGCAGCTCACGGCCGTGGCGTCCCTGACGAAGCAGATCCCGATCGTGTTCGTCGGCGCCTCGAACCCAGTCCGCTTCGGGTACGTGGAGAGCCTCCAGCGCCCGGGCGGGAACATCACCGGATTCACGCTCTACGAGGCGCCTCTGGGCGGCAAATGGGTGGCGGCCCTCAAGGAGGCCGTTCCGAGCCTCCGGCGCGTCACGCTCCTGTCCAACCTGAGCACCGAGATCCGGGGCGAGAACCTCTACGCCGAGCCGTTCCGCACCACCGCGACGGCGCTCGGGATCGAGCCCGTGGTGGTGAAGATCGACGAGGCGGCCGCCATCGAGCCCATCGTCGCGGATCTCGCGCGGCAGGGAGACGGTGGCCTGATCGTCGCCCCCGGCACGTTCAGCGAGGCCAACGGCGACCAGATCGTCGCGCTCACCACGAGCCTCAGGGTTCCGGCCGTCTTCGCCATCCGGCGCTTCGCCTATCGGGGCGGGCTGATGTCGTACGGGCCGGATCCGGTGGAGACGGTCCACCGGGCTGCCGCCTATGTCGGCCGGATCCTGCGCGGCGAGAACCCCGCGACCCTGCCGGTCCAGGCGCCAACGAAGTTCGACTTCATCGTGAATCTGAAGGCGGCCCGCAGCATGGGCGTGACCATCTCGTCGGCGCTCCTCGCCCAGGCGGACGAGATCGTCGAATGACGGTGCCGCGCCCGCTCGCCTCCCCGCCGGCCGCGGCGGCGCCGCCGCGCTGGTTCCGCCTGCCGCTCGCGGGGAAGTTCGCGGTGGCCTTCGTGGGCCTCGTCAGCCTGGTGCTGCTCATCAACGGCGCCGTCGACCTGACGCTGAACTATCAGGACGCCAAGCGGACCGCGATCGAGACGCAGCGCACCAAGGCGCGCGCCGCCGCCGAGCGCGTCGACGCCTTCCTGTCCTCGATCGAGAGCCAGATCGGCTGGACCACCCGGGCCGAGTGGCGGCGGGTCTCCCCCGAGCAGCAGCGCTACGATTTCATCCGCCTGCTGCGCCAGGCGCCGGCCATCACGGAGGTCGCCTACCTCGATCCGGCCGGGAAGGAGCAGCTGCGCGTCTCGCGGCTGGAGCCCGACGCCGTCGCCAGCGGCAAGGATTTCTCGGCCTCACCGCGCTTCACCCAGGCGCTCGCCCAGAAGACGTGGTTCGGTCCGGTCTACTTCCGGCGCGGCTCCGAGCCGTACATGACCGTCTCGGTCGCCCATGCCGGACGCGACCCGGGCGTGACCGTCGCGGAAGTCAATCTGAAGCTGATCTGGGACGTGGTCAGCGCGATCAATGTCGGCGAGCACGGCTACGCCTTCGTGACGACGGCGACCGGGCGGCTGATCGCGCACCCGGACCTCAGCCTCGTCCTGCGCGACACAGACCTGTCCGGCCTGCCCGAGGTCGCGGCGGCCCTGCCCGGCTCCCGGATGGCGGGTCAGGACTACGAGATCACCACCGGCCTCGACGGCGGCTGGGTGCTGGCGGCCCACGCCACCATCCCGCGGGTCGACTGGATCGTGTTCGTGCAGGAATCGCTGCGCGACGCGATGGGGCCGGCCCTGGAATCCGTGATCCAGACCACCTCGCTGATGGGCCTCGGCGTCCTGCTGGCGGCCGTGGCGGGCACCTTCCTGGCGCGGCGCATGGTCGTGCCCATCCGCGAGCTCGAGGACGGGGCGGAGCGGTTCGGCGCGGGCGACCTGTCCGAGCGCATCGTGATCCGCACCGGCGACGAGATCGAGACCCTCGCGCACCGGTTCAACACGATGGCGAGCCGGGTTCAGGAGTCCTACGAGACGCTCGAGGCCAAGGTTGAGGAGCGGACTCGCGACCTCAACCAGTCGCTCGACGATCTCCAGAGGGCGCAGAGCCGGCTCGTCCAGTCCGAGAAGCTCGCCTCGCTGGGACAGCTCACCGCCGGCATCGCCCACGAGATCAAGAATCCGCTGAACTTCGTCAACAACTTCGCGTCGCTCTCGAACGAGCTGGTGGACGAGCTTCGCGAGGTGCTCGAACCGACGGCCCTCGACCCGGACACGCGCGCGGAGGTCGAGGAGCTCGCCGGTCTGCTCAAGGGCAATCTCGAGAAGGTCGTGCAGCACGGCAAGCGCGCGGATTCGATCGTCAAGAACATGCTGCTGCACTCGCGCACCGGGTCCGGCGAGCATCGCGAGGTCGAAGTCAACGCGCTGGTCGAGGAGAGCCTGAATCTTGCCTATCACGGCGCCCGTGCGGCGAGACCCGGCTTCAACGTGACCCTCGTGCGCGATTACGATCCGGCGGCCGGCCTCGCTGACCTCTACCCACAGGAGATCACGCGGGTCCTGCTGAACCTGATGTCGAACGGTTTCTACGCCACCGAGAAGCGGGCCGCCGAAGGCGAACCCGGCTATGCGCCGACGCTTTCGGTCACCACCCGGGACCGGGGCGACAGCGTCGAGATCCGCGTGCGCGACAACGGCACCGGCATCCCCGACGGCGTCAAGGCCAAGATGTTCGACCCGTTCTTCACCACCAAGCCGGCCGGCGAAGGAACGGGGCTCGGCCTGTCGCTGAGCCACGACATCCTGGTGAAGCAGCACGGCGGGACGGTTGACGTCGCCACGGAACCGGGCGCCTTCACGGAATTCATCATCAGCCTGCCGCGCCAGAGCGTTACGCCGGCCGCGCCGCCTCGCCCGGCGGCCGAGCCGGCGAGCGAGACCGAGAGCCAGCCATGAACGTCCTGATCCTCGTCGTCGACGACGAACCCGACGTGACAGACCTGTTCCGGCAGCAGTTCCGCCGCGAGCTGCGCGCTGGCCGCTTCGCGATGGGCTTCGCGCACTCGGCGGCGGAGGCCCTGGAGCGGATCAACGGAGCCAACGATCCGAGCCTGATCCTGATGCTGTCGGACATCAACATGCCCGGGATGACCGGCCTCGAGCTGCTGCCCCTGGTCCGCGCCGCCCGGCCCGACGTGCCGGTGATCATGATCACGGCCTACGGCGATGCCGAGACGCGCGAGAAGGTCCGCGCCGCCGGCGCCGTGGGCCTGATCACCAAGCCGATCGACTTCGCCGTGCTGAAGGCCGAGATCGATCGCCGGCTGTCCGCCTTCGCGGGGGCCGAATGACCCCCGGCGCGCCGAGCGCCAAGATCCTCGTCGTCGACGACGAGCCGGATCTCGAGGCGCTGATCACCCAGAAGTTCCGCCGCCAGATCCGCCAGGGCCTCGTGACGTTCCTGTTCGCCCATGACGGGCAGGAGGCGCTGGACCGCCTCGCGGAGAACCGCGACGTCGATCTGGTCGTGTCCGACATCAACATGCCGCGCATGGACGGGCTGACCCTGCTCGCCAAGCTGCAGGACCTGGCGGAGCGCCCCTCGACCATCATCGTCTCGGCCTACGGCGACATGGCGAATATCCGCACGGCGATGAACCGCGGCGCCTTCGACTTCCTGACGAAGCCGATCGACTTCGCCGACCTCGAGACGACGATCGAGCGGACGCTGCGCCACGTCGAGGACCTGCGGGAGGGGCGGCGGCGGCAATCGCTCGCCGAACGGGCCCACGCCTCCCTGGCCCGGTACTTCTCGCCGAACCTCGCCGAGCGGCTCGCCGGGGACGCGTCCGGCCTCGAACTCGGCGGCCACCGGCGCGACGTGGCCTCCCTGTTCACCGACATCGCCGGCTTCACCGGCCTCGTGGAGAGCCTCGACCCGGCGCAGCTCGCCGAGATCCTCAACGGCTACTTCGCGGAGATGACCGATCTCGTGTTCGCCCACGAGGGGACGGTGGCCAAGATCGTCGGCGACGCCCTGCACGTGCTGTTCGGCGCGCCGGGGGATCAGCCGGACCACGCGGCCCGGGCCGTGGCCTGCGCGCTCGCCCTCGACCAGGCGGCCGAAAGCTTCCGCGCGCGCTGGCGGGAGCGCGGGATCGAGATCGGCGTGACGCGGATCGGCGTCCATGCCGGGCCGGCGATCGTGGGCAATTTCGGCGGCGGCCGGTACTTCGACTACACGGCCTACGGCGACACCATCAACACGGCCGCGCGGCTGGAGAACGCCAACAAGGCCTTCGGCACCCGGATCTGCGTCAGCGAGGCCGTCGTGATCCGGGCCGGTCAGTTCCGCGGCCGCCCCCTCGGCGACCTGCTCCTGCGCGGCAAGCAGACATCCTTGCGCGCCTACGAACCCCTGACGGAGGCGGCCTACGCGGGTCCGCTGCTCGCCCAGTATCAGGACGCCTACGCCAAGCTGGAGGCCGGGGAGGCCGGTGCCCTCCCGGCCTTCGCGGCCTTGGTCGGGTTGCGCCCCGACGACGGGGTCGCGGCCTTCCACCTCAAGCGTCTGCTCAACGGGGGGAACGGAAGCCGGGTCGAGGTCCGCTGAGCCCCGCACCATCCCGGCGTGCCCGCATCGGCGGCACCGATAGCCCCGCCTCAAGCCAAGGCCTATGACCGTCGACGGGCGCGCCGTCGCCCCCTCCGGTCGGAGGTGCTCGAAACGATGGTAGGCGGGAGACCGGCGCATGAGACGGCGCGACGTCATCGCGGGCCTCGGCGGCGCAGCCGCGTGGCCCGGCTTCGCCGCGGGGCAGGCCAGGGGCCAGCGTCGTCTGGGGATCCTGCTGGTCTACGGCGACGCGCATCCCGACAGCCCCGTGATCGTCGACACGCTGAAGGAGAGCCTGAAGCGGGCCGGCTGGATCTGGGGCCAGAACCTCGCCGTGGACCTGCAGTACGGCAACGGCGACGCCGAGCGGATGCGCGTCCAGGCGGAGGAGATCCTCGCGCGCAAGCCCGACGTGGTGCTCGCGCAGGGCGTCGTCGGCGCGACCGCCCTCCAGCGGGCGACCACGACGGTCCCGGTCGTCTTCATGATGCTTCAGGACCCGGTCGGCGGCGGCTTCGTGACCAACCTGTCGCGGCCCGGCGGGAACCTCACCGGCTTCACCAATTTCGACTTCGTCCTGGTCGGCAAGTGGCTGCAGCTCCTCAAGGAACTCAGCCCCGGCGTCACCCGGGCGCTCGCCCTGATCAACCCCGATTACCGGGCGCGCCTCGCGGGATACACCGCCGAGATCGCCCGGATCGGCCCGGAACTCGGGATCGATGCCCGGATCGCCGGCGTGCACGATGCCGCCGAGATCGAGGCGGCGATCACGGACTTCGCCGCCCAGCCGAAGGGCGGCCTCGTCGCGCTGCCGGATGCGGTGACCGGGGTGTACGGTCAGCGGATCGTCGATCTGGCGGCGACCTACAGTCTGCCGGCCGTCTACGCCTACGCGGCGCCGGTCCGTCTCGGTGGTCTCGCCGCCTACACGAGCAGCGTCGTGCAGGATGTGCAGCGAGCTGCGGGCTACATCGACCGGATCCTGCGCGGCGCGGTCGTCGGCGACCTGCCGGTGCAGGCCAGCGAGCGCTTCATCACCCTGCTCAACCTGAAGACGGCCGCCACCCTGGGCCTGACCATCTCGCCCTCGCTGATGGCGACGGCGGACGAGTTGGTCGAGTAGCGGCCGCCGGTCCCGTCGAGGTCGTCGCGGCGCCGCCGCGACGACCTCGACGACTTCGACGGAGCGGATCAGCCGAAGGCCGGCAGACGTCCGTCCGGCGAGTAGCGGTCGATGGCCGAGGGCAGGTCGCGCGAGAGGCGCGCCAGCAGCTCGCTCCTGCTCAGGCCGGTGCGCTGCTCCAGGGCCGCGAGCGTGTCCGGCCCGATGGCACGCTCCAGATCCGCGGCCGGGATATCGCGGTTCGGGCCGTGATCGATCCAGGACCGCGCCGTCTCGGCGTGGCCGCCCTTGGTGAAATGGTCGACCAGCTCGGTCAGCCCGCCGGCGATGAGGCCGCCGGCACCGCCTGAGCCGGCGCCGCCGAGAAGGCGTTCCAGGTTCGCCGGGATCGTCGACCCGGTCGCGGGCGGGACCTGCGGCGCGGGCGAGCGCGCCGCGTCCTTGGCGTGCCCGCCGAGCCACTCGGCGATCCGGTCGCGGTTCTGGTAGCCGGCCACCGCCAGCAGCCCCAGCAGGGCGGTCATCGAGGGATATCCCTTGCTCATCGTATCGTCCTTCGTTGAAGCGGGCCGAGGCCCGGGTGGTACGGCGGTGGCCCGCCGCAAGGGGTCATGCCGGCGTCCGCGCCGCGTCGGCGGCGACGGTTCTGCCGGCCAGGGCCGACCCGTCATCCGCGCTCCGGCCGGCCGTGATGGCGCGCTTCACCGTCGAGCGGGCCGCGTCGATGGCGATGGCCGCCGCCGACATGGTCCGAGCCTCGGTCGGGCGCTCCAGGGCGTGCTTGGCGATGTCGCCGGCGAGATCGTCGATCTCCCGGGCGAGGATCTCCAGGCGCCCGGCATCGGCGGTCTCCTGCGCCTCCTGGCGGATCTGCAGCAGGCGGTCGGTCGCCTCCTCGACGCGCTCGCGGCGCAGGCGCGACAGGCGCTGGCCGATCCAGGCGAGCGCGGAGCCGATGCCGCCGCCGAGAAAGGCGAGCAGGTAGATCCAGGTCTCGTAGCGCTCGATGAAGCTCTGCTGCTCGCGCTCGTAATAGTCGACGGCGCCGGGATGGATCGGCAGCCGGGCGCTCGTCGCGCCGACCGTCCCGTCATAGGCGGGGGCCTGGAAGTAGTCGGCGGCCGGCGTGACGTTGGCCATCGCGCTGCGCAGCTCGAAGAGGTGCTGGGTGACGTCGGCCGCCACGGACCGGGCGAGGCTCGAGCGCGCCATCAACCGGTACGAGGCGCCGACTGTGTGAACGTCGTCGGCCGGCACCTTGGGGCTGCCCCCGAAGGTCTCGGCCGGCATGGTGACGACCTGCAGACGCGGCAGCCGGGCGACGATCGCCTCGGCATTCTCGACGTCGACGAAGGACACCTTGCGGCTGCGGCTGGCCGCCTGAACGAGCCCGACGATCCGCTGCGCGGTCGGCGCGGTCGGCGCGATGACCGAGATCACGGCGTCGATCCGCTTCCGCGCGAAGGCGGCGCCGAGGTCGCTCTCGGCCATCTCGACCAGGGCCACGTGGCGCGGCGGCAGGCCGCCCTCGGGCTCGGTGGTGACCAGCGTCAATCCGTAATGCTCGAGCATGGCGCGGATGAGCGCCTCGTCGGCGTCCCGGTGGGCCAGGATCGCGAGGCGCCTGCGATCGAGGTCGGGGAAGCGGTCGATTCCGGAGGCTTCCGGCGAGGCGATGATCATCGCCTGGTCGCGCAGGATGGCCAGGGTCAGGCCGTTGTCGGGAAGCTCGACGTCCGGCCGTACGATCGCCAGATCGACCCGCCCGTCGCGCAGCGCCTCGGCGCTGTCGCGCACGTCGTCGAACGGCATGATCTTGAGGCGGATCTCCTTGTGGCGCTTGGCCAGGGCATCCGCGTAGGCCTGAATCAGGGCTGGCTCCGTCCCGTCCTTCGGAGCGACCGCGATGGTCAGGACGGTGGCGCGCGACACCCAGTAGGCCACGCCGGCGCCGACGCTCAGGAGGATGGCGAGCACCAGGAAGACGAGTTCCTGTCGCAGGAAGAGGCTGGCGAAGCGCCGCATCGGCTGTGCTCTCGCGCGTTTATCGGTCCGGCCCGACACCGTCCCGGACGGAAGGCCGAAGGGTCGCGCCGGTCGGACCGGCGCGACCCTGTCGGGGTCAGTGCTTTCCGGTGATCTTGTCGGCGAGGTGGCTGACGCCGTCCTTGACGTCGCCGACGGTCTTCTGCGCCTCGCCCTTCAGCTCCTGCGCCTTGCCCTCGGCCACCAGCTTGTCGTTGCCCGTCGCCTTGCCGGCCGCCTGCTTGACGTTGCCGACGGCCTCGTTGGCCAGACCCTTGAGCTTGTCGGTGGTGCTGCTCATCGTGTGCTCCTGCTTCGCTGGTGAGGCCGGTCTCCCGGCCGGTGGTGGCTCCTGCAGTCCGCGCGGGGGCCGGTGACGGGGTCAGAGGGAGGTCTCAGAGGGCGGTGTCAGACGCGCCGGGTCTCGTAGGCGCCCAGCAGGGTCGCGGGCTTGGGCGCGCCCAGCCGGCCGCCGACATACGCCGCCAGCGCACCCAGGATCAGCGCCAGCGCCGCGTAGAAGGCGCCCTGCGTAGCCGCCGACTTGGCCGTCACCGCTGCCGCCTCCGCCTTCTGCTTGGCGCTGGCCACCGCCTGGTCGTACTGCTTCTCGTAGTCCTGGATCTGCTGGCGGGCCTGATCGACCGGGATGTTCTGCGCCTTGGCCAGGGCGTCGGCCGCCCGCGCCTCGGCCTGCTGCTTCTGCGACGGGTCACCGGTGAACAGCGCCTTGATCGCCGCAACCGCGGCGTCGCGGGCCGCCTGCGGGTCCTGCCCGGCGGTCTGCTGGCGGACCTTGTCCTCGATGCCGTCCAGCGGGTTCGAGATCTTCGACAGCGACGGCGCCGCCGCCTGGGCCGCCGTCTGCACCGTGCCGCCGACGAGGCTGCCGGCCCCGCCCAGCGCGCCCGAGACCGTGCTGAGCGTGCCGCCGACCAGGCCGCTGGCGGCCGAGGTCAGCATGTACAGCACCACCAGGGTGGTGACCGCCCAGGAGACCAGCCCGTGCAGGGCGGCCGCGCCCGGCAGGGCCTTGCCCGAGAGCCGCCCGGCGATGAGGCCGCCGGCCAGCGAGGCGACGAGGCCCGAGGCGACGAACCACGCGCCCGCGCCCATGGAGACGGTGGAGGCGGAGGGATTGTCGGCGGCGGTCGTGCCGACCGAGGCCAGCCCGACGCCGACGCCGACGAGGTTGATGATCACCTGGGTGACCAGCGCGGTCACGGCGCCGGCGAAGATGGCGCCCCAGGAGACTTGGTTGAGCAGGACGGCGCGCGTGTCGGCGTGCGCGTCCGGCGCGAGGGGCGTTGCAACGGTCTGGATGGTGGTCACGCTGTCACTCCGGTGGTGGATCGCTGAAATTCGTGGGGCCGCCGGCCCCCGGAAGTCCCGGAAGGCCCGGGGGCTGCCGGGACGCGGCTCAGTCGCGGCTCAGTCGCGGCGGGCGCTGACGAGCAGGCCGAGGCCGAAGCCCGCGATGCCGGCGATGAGCAGGGCGGCGAGCGGGTACTCGGCGACCTGCTGGCCGACCTCGCGGGTGCCGCGGCGCAGGGCGTGGCTGCCGCGCGCGTAGGCGTCCTCGGCGTAGTCGTACGCCTCCTCGGCCGCGTGGCGGACGCCGCGCTCGGCGCGGGCGTACTGGTCCTG
>NZ_MLCA01000006.1:0-715341 GCF_036441375.1 Methylobacterium oryzae | reverse complement strand
GCGTGGCTGCCGCGCGCGTAGGCGTCCTCGGCGTAGTCGTACGCCTCCTCGGCCGCGTGGCGGACGCCGCGCTCGGCGCGGGCGTACTGGTCCTGCGCGGCGCCCTGGGCGCGGCGGGCGCGGGCCTCGACGTCGTCGGCCCCGAGATCGTCGACGGCGTCGCGGACCCGACCACCGAGGTCGCGGGCCGCGTCGGCCACGTGGTCGGCCGCGTCGCGCACGGTGTCCTTGGCCTGGCCGTAGAGGCTCTCGGCCTGTCCGGCGGCCGCGCGGGCGCGGCCCTCGACCGAGTCCCGCCGCGAGCCGGTCAGGTCGCCGAACGCGCCCTGCACCTTGCCGCCGAGTTCCCGGGCCGCGCCCGTGATCCGATCGGTATCGACCATGTCGTTCTCCTCTCGTGTCGGCGACCGCCTCCGCGATCGCGCTCGTGGTGGGGACGCCTCACCGTGAGGCGCCGGGTGACGTCCGTCAGCGCGGGCGGGAGCCCGCGGGCCCGGAGCCGGCCTTCGATCCGGGCGCGTCGCGCTTCTGGCGCCGGCCCTCGGTCTCCGTCCGGGCATCGCCGGTCAGCTTGCCGATGGCCTCCTTCACCGAGCCCTTGAGGTGCTCGGCGGACGGTGTCTTCCTGTCTTCGGTCATGGGCGCCTCGTCATGCGTGAGAAAACCCTTGCCGAGCGGAAGATGTACGCCGGGCGCGCCGGATCAATGGTTTGGTTGTACCAGTATGGCAGTATTCATCCGTCAGAGATGTTCAGGGGAAAGCCGTTCTCGCGCCCCCAGACGACTGCCTCGCTGCGCTTGTGGATGCCGATCTTGCGGTACAGTGCGGCGCCGTGATTGCGCACCGTGTTGCGCGACAGCCCGAGCTTGCGCGCGATTGCGTCGTCGCTGAGCCCCGAGCAGATCAGGTTGAGGATCTGGCGCTCGCGCACGGTCAGGTTCGGCGCCGCCGCGTCACCCGCCTCGCGACCCGGCCGGCGCAGGTTGGCGAGCTTCTCGATCAGGCCGCGGCTGAACCACGACGTGTCGGCCATCACGGTCTCGATCGCGTCGAACAGCTCCCGCTCGGTGTGCTTGCGCTCGGTGATGTCCTGCAGCACCAGCAGCACGAAGGCCGCCTCGTTGATCTCGACCAGCTCGGCCGAGACCAAGCAGTCGAGGTGCGCGCCGCTCTCGTGGCGCAGGCAGACCTCGACGCCGAGCACGTAGCCCTGCCGCTCGAGCGCGGCCTCGACCTGCAGGCGCTGCTTGTCGGCGACCCACAGCCCGGCCTCCGCCAGCGAGCGGCCGACGACGCGGTCCTCGCCCAGGCCGAAGACCCGGCTGAACGCCGCGTTCACGCCCGTGACCTGGAGATCCTGCGCCCGCGCCAGCACGGTCGGCACCGGCGTCATCCGGAACGCCTTGGCGAAGCGCTCCTCGCTCTGGCGCAGCGCGGCCTCGGCCTTCCGGCGCAGCTCCAGGTCCGCGAAGGTGAACAACATGCACGGCTCGTCGCCCATCGCGATCGGCTGCCCGGCGACGATCACGCAGCGGCTTCCGCCGTCGGGCAGGTCGAGGCAGGCCTCCATCTGGGGGATCGTGGCGCCGGCGTTGAGCCGGGCGACGGCGAGGTCGCGGTTGCGGGCGCCGGCCAGGACGTCGAGCTCGTAGACGCTGCGGCCGATCACGGCGTCGCGGYTGTGRCCGGTCATCTCCAGGAAGCCGGCATTGACCTTGACGTGGCGCAGGTCGGACAGGCGCGTGATCACGGCCGGGGCCGGGTTGGCGTTGAAGGTGCGCTCGAAGCGCTCCTCGGCCTCGAACTGGTCGGAGACGTCCTTGAGGATCAGCGCGAGGCAGCTCGGGTTGCCGTCGCGGTCGGTGGCCACGAGGCTGCGCAGCGAGTGGACGAAGTCGAGCTCGGGCCTGTCGGCGCGGCGCACCTCGACCACGACGTCGTGGAAGCGCTCGCCGGCGANGGATCGTGGCGCCGGCGTTGAGCCGGGCGACGGCGAGGTCGCGGTTGCGGGCGCCGGCCAGGACGTCGAGCTCGTAGACGCTGCGGCCGATCACGGCGTCGCGGGTGTGCCCGGTCATCTCCAGGAAGCCGGCATTGACCTTGACGTGGCGCAGGTCGGACAGGCGCGTGATCACGGCCGGGGCCGGGTTGGCGTTGAAGGTGCGCTCGAACCGCTCCTCGGCCTCGAACTGGTCGGAGACGTCCTTGAGGATCAGCGCGAGGCAGCTCGGGTTGCCGTCGCGGTCGGTGGCCACGAGGCTGCGCAGCGAGTGGACGAAGTCGAGCTCGGGCCTGTCGGCGCGGCGCACCTCGACCACGACGTCGTGGAAGCGCTCGCCGGCGATCACGCGCTCGATCGGGTACTGGTTGGGCGTGACGTGGTTGCGGTAGCGCAGGCAGAAGCGGTCGCGGTAGGCCTCGACGGTGGGTCCGAGCTCGTCGAGGCTCTCGGCGCCGTGCATCGCGAGCGCGGCCGCGTTGGCGTACGCGATGGTCTGGTCGGGCTCGACCAGGATCACGCCCTCGCTGAGGCCGGCGATGATCTGCCGGAGCTCGTGCCTGTCGACGCCCGCCGTCACAGCTTCCACACCCCGTCCCGCACGCGCTGCCCGAGCGGCAGCGGGGCACAAACGGGTTGCGCACAAGCCGGTTCCCACACGTAAGTTATTTTCCTGGTATACGCGCACCATCGACGCCGTTGAGATCAACCAGAGATAAGTCTGGAGCCCTGCTGCGAGACGTCTTGTCCGTGCCGACGACGTCTCCAGCCCATCGCCCCCAGCGCTTCACCGTGAAGCCCGCCGACGAAGTGCGCGACCCGGCCGGCGCGCCCGAGTCCGTCACTTCGCATGTCCACGCGCAGCGCGGTCACCGGTTGCGGCAATACTATTCAGAAGTTGAACCGATGGAGATCGGCTCCCGGCTCGTGGGTGCCCTCGACCGCCTGGTCGCGGCCCTGGATGCCGCCGAGGTCGGGCATCGGATTCCGGGCGCCTTCAAGGATGATCTGATCGCCCCGGTGCCGCGCCTGCGCCGCTACGCCCTGTCGCCGACATTCGACGGCCTCGCGGACGACGATCTCGTGCAGCTCACGCTGCTCGAGGCGTGGGAGCACCGCCAGCGCTTCCAGCCCGGCACGAGCCTCGTCGCCTGGCTGTTCACGATCCTGCGCAACGGGTTCATCAACGGGCGGCGCAAGCGACGGCTCGAGGTCTCGGATCTCGACGGCCTGCACGCCGCCACGCTCTCGGAACCGACCGCGCAGGAACACGGCATGGGCCTGAAGGAGGTTCAGGCCGCGACCGACCGCCTCGAACCGGCCTACCGCGAGGCTCGGATCCTCGTGGCCGTCGACGGCCTTCCCCGCGAGGCCGCCGCCGCCTCCGCGATCGGGTGACCGGCGGGAACGGTGAAGAGCCGGGTCAGCCGGGCCCGGGACCGGCTGAGTCAGGACCTGGGTGAGCGCCGATCCGGGCGCCAGGCTGACATCCGGGCCTCGGTGCTCGGACGGGATGCCGGGACGAGACCGGGGGCCAGCCGATCATGCGGACCGGCGATCGGACCGCGCCTGCACGGGCGTCCGCTCGATGGGCAGACGCGCGACCGAGGCTCCCCTGGCGTCGCGCACGACCAGCACCCAGTCCTCCGCGTATCCTTCGTCGGCAAGATCCTCAACCATGTCGCGGATCACGCTGCGGGCATCGTCCAGAGCCTGATCGAGGCTCGTGGCCTCGATGCCGACCTCATCCTTGATGATTTCGTGACCGTGCTCGATATCGAAGTAGAGGCGCCTCGGCACGAGGCGAAGGTCGCGCCGGCCGCCGCTCGTGAGACCGGCGATGCCGAAGATCCGCGCCGGATCCTGGGCGGTTCGCGATGCGCCGACCTTCAAGAGCGCGAGCCCACCGCCAACCAGAACGGCGGTCCCGCTGGCCACACAGGACGCCAATATTACAGTGTATACACCGAACGTTTGCCATCCGAACGCGAGCACAATCGATCCGCCGCACAGGGCAGCCAAGATGACAACAATCGGCATCCCCCGAGCCCTCGATCGCGCGCCGGCTATTCCTCACGGGGTATACGGCAACATTCCACTCCGCAAGGACGGATAGAGAACAGGGACCGATTCCTTCGGCAGGGCCGGCAGCAACGTATCTCGCTTAACTTGAGGTTATAGATTCTCATTAATCCGCGATACCCCGTGAGCAAATATCCCCGTGCGCCCTCAACGATGAATGGTCGGTCAATCGGCACAATGCAAACCGAATGCGACAACCCGTACAGAGCTCAAAATCGGAGATTTTTTACTTTTCGACGGCGCATAATGACTTTAGAGTTCGTGGGAACGACGAGCCATGCCTTCTGACCGGTGGCGGATCCCCTCCCCCACACGGTAGCCACCCAGTCGCCGCCGGGCGCGATGACGCCGTCTCGCTCGATCGCGCCGAGAGAACAGTATCCGCTCCGAACACTGACCGGGTGTCGGGGATGCAGACCGAGAGCCGCCTCGAGAACGCGCTTCCGCTGCGGCGACAAAGGCGGAAGGCTGCACAAGCCCGTGGCCGGCCGCCGCAAAGATCGATCGTGCATTCACAATGTCTTGAGCCTCCGCAGAAGGGCACATCCTCTAACTGCAGGTTGTGTGGGCAGCTGTCGCAATATCCGTGATCGTCGATCGGACACGAACTTCTGAGCGAAACTTTCAAACTCAGCAGAGAGTCGTCCACAGACTGCGCGAACCGAGCCCTCGCGAAGTTTCATGTTTGCCGCGTTCGGTTTACTATCGCTTCGAACATTGGAACGGTGTGACCACGCCAGTCGGCCCGATGGGCTCCGGACCGGCAACGGAGTGAGTAAGTGGACAGCAGCGACGCGGCCCATGCGACGGCACTCGAGCAGGCAGATAACGACCCGCTGATCCGTTTCGCGGCCCTCGAAGCGAAGCTCGACGATCTGGTCGACCGGATCTCGGCGCTGCAAACGCACGTCTACTACGATTCGATAAACTGGAATACCTTCAAATCCCGCTTCGATCGATTTGTTCTCGAATGCGAAGACCGCCAGAGAGATATTCTGGAGGCCTTGATCCGAAAAAGCGAGGTCAAGCCTGCCAACGTACGTGTCGTGACGACGAACGCGCTGGCCGATGATACACCCGATCATCTCTTCCCGAGGGGAACGGCCGCGGACAATACCCGCTCGCCACGCTTCGTCGCGGCCTGCGAAGTCCAGTTCGGCACCCCCCTGCGTCATCTCGATATCGGTTCGGCCGGCGGAGGTCTTGTCTGGGATTTCACGCAGCGCGGGCATTTCTCGATCGGCATCGAAGGCTCCGACTGGTCGCGAAAGGAGCAGCGCGCTGAGTGGCGTACCATTCCGGACCGGCTTTTCACTGCCGATGTCCGCTTCCCGTTCCGCGTTGAGGACGATACCGGCGAGTGTCAGCAGTTTGATCTGGTGACGGCCTGGGAGTTGTTCGAGCACATACCGGAAGCGGACTTGCCCACTCTGCTGCATTCGATTGTCGATCATCTGAGACCCGGCGGGGTCATCGTGGCCTCGATAGCGACCTTCGCTGATCGCGACGAGGCGGGGCACGAGTTCCACGCGACGATCCGCGACCGCGCGTGGTGGGAGAACGTCTTCACGGCGGCGGGACTGATCCCGATCGAAAGTCCGTTCCAGGTCCGGGATTTCCCGCGCGGCTCCGGCAATCCGCGCGCCTGCGACTGGGACGCACATGCCAATCCGGAACTCGGCTTTCATATCGTGGCGAGATGTGGTGCGTCGGGATGATCGAGGGCGGGCGGACATGTCTGGCCTCGCCGCGCGGTCGCGTTGACGCAAGACGAACAGGATACGCGAACGCATATCGCACGAGCACAGCGAGATCGTGCTCGTACTGAGCGCGCATGAGGCGAGCTGCAACGTCCGAAGCGCTCAGACGGTTACCGGATCGCGCCCCGCGGGAGCCACCGACGCGCGAAGCCCTCCGAGTCGGACGGGAGGCGCCGAGCCCCGCGTCGCTCACGGACCGCCTCAGCGGCCGTGCGGAGACCTGCGAAACACCTGGCCCGGCCGGATCGATGCCACCTCGGAATGCGGGGCGGGCTTGCGGCGTCGCTCGCAATGGTAGACCGAGCACGGGCCCTGACGTGCTCGGATTGCCCATGAAGTTCCGACTGCCAATCTCGCCCATCCAGCGCCGCCCGCTGTTTGGCAACCCGCTTCCAGGCTTCGATCCAGCCTACTACCTGGATCGGAACCCCGACGTCCGGGAGGCCGGTCTGGATCCGCTCCAGCACTTCCTCGAGCATGGTTGGAAGGAGGGTCGTGACCCGAGCGCAGGTTTCAGCATCACGGGTTATCTAGCCGCGAACCCGGACGTTGCCGCCTCGGAACAGAACCCGCTTCTTCACTTCCTGCAGAACGGTCTTGCCGAAGGACGGAGCGGCTATACCCGCGGCAAGGCCCCCCTGTTGTTGACGAGACAGGGTCTTCACCAGCCTATGCGGCGCCGCCCTCGCCGGAGCCGCACGATTCCGTACCGCTGCAGGGCTTCATCGACGCGGCCGACCACGCCCGGATCCGCGGCTGGGCGTTCACGCCATCCTCTCCGCATTCACCGACCGTCATCGCCATCGTCGTCAACCAGTCACCCGTCAATACGGTCATCGCCGGCAAATTCCGTCCGGATCTACGCGAGGCTAATATCGGAAACGCGCATCACGGCTTCACATACGCATTCTTTCCGCCGCTGAGGACAGACGTGGAACAGACGATCGTGCTTCGCCGCAGCGTGGATGGTCAGGAAGTGGCCCGAACTGTCCTGCCTCCGAAGAGCCAGATCTGATCGACAAATCCTCGCGGCGCGCGAGGAAGCCGAATTTGGCCGGCCCCGTCACCGCGATCATCGGGACCCGGCATCGGCGTCAATCCTTGCATTCCAGATCGCCGGTAAGCAGAGGCTGGGCGTTGGCGCTCGGCGGCACAGTTCCGTCCATGCTGTAGATGTAGACTGTCGGATCGGCGAAACCGATCCGGCCTTGTACGGATCGGCCAGTCGCCCTGTCGAAGCCTGTCAAGACCGTATCCTTGAACGGCCGGCACGGCAGCGACGCCGTGATGTAGCCCGAACCGCCGGCGACTTTGATATCCAGACGAATGCCGAGGATCTCTCGACCGAACCGGCGGTAGTCGGCGGTGGCCGTGACCCTGGCGGCGGCCGAATCGCTGCGTGCGACGACGGGCGTGTAGACCGTTCGTGCGAGGTTCGTCGTGAAGCCCGTGTTCCCGATGGGCTGGCCGTTGTCGTCGGTGATGTTGACGCCCGCACCGTCCTCCCATTTCGGCGGCGCCTCACCGCTCTCGGTGTTGTACTTGGCCACGACATTGCGGACGCTCGGTCGAGGGCCGCCGCGCGCGACCAAGCCTCCCGTCGCCGAGATCGTACCGAAGCGATTGGCCCGCGCGGCGGACGGGGAGGACCAAGCTCCGGCCTTCAGGTCGACTCCGATACCGGTACGTCCTTCGCGATCGGCGCGGATGAAGATGAACTCATTGGTATCGGCGTTGCCGATCTCGAACCCCGTTCCCTCCTGAGTCAGCGTCAGGACGTTGATCCACTGACTCGAGTTGGTATCGAGCCACGGCGACCCTGGGCCGATGCGCACGCCCTGCGCCCGCAGGCTCGCCCTGCCTTGCTGCGTCACGCGCAATTTCCACTCGTTCTGGGACGTATCGAGGAACGAAGACGCGGCGTTGCCGCAATTCGCGACCGTGATTGAAACGTCTCGCGTTCCGCCAATATCGGAAGGCCGGACGATCAGGACGTCCCCCAGCACGTAATCGGATCCCCCCTCCGTGACGACGATGGCGGATACGGAACCGTCCTTGACCGTGATCGTCGCTCGGGCTCCCTCTCCGGTGCCGCCGCGCGCATTGACCAGGGGAACTCCGGTGTAGGTCCCGCTCCGGCCGCCGGAACCTGGCGTGACCGCGGCCCAGACGGCTCCCGTGAGCGGCCCCTCGGCGAGCGGGCCGCGGGCCTCGTCGACATCGATATCGACGCCGGGACCAGTCGTATCCCGCACCATGACGTCGATCCTGGAATTCTTCAGCCCGCGCACGAACAGTCCGGTCCTCGCGCGCCCATTCCCGTTGAGCGTCAGGTCCGAAATGGCGACGGCGGTCACCGGCGAGTGGGGTGACGTGCTGCGCAGGTCGAGGATCGAAGCTCCAGGTTCACCGACCCATTTCAACTCTGTTCCCGAGATGGAGAAGGCGCCTGCTCCTTGGCCGATGATCTTGATGCGGGACATGTTGGGTGCGCGCAGCGGCGTCGCACAGCGGGCGACGCCGGGAGGCAGGACCAGGGTCCCGCCTCCGCGCGCATCGAGAAAGGCGTACGCGGCGTTGATGGCCGGACAGACATCCGCGGATTCCGTCCAAGCCTTGCCGTCGCCGCGGCCGGCGAAATCCTCGTATGTCGCCAGGATGGCCCTGAACTTGGACACGAGGGGGCTGCTGACCGGGTCCGCCAACTCGCTGAGATTGACGTCGCCGCCGCTCGGCAGCGTCACGGTCGAGGCCGCCTCGGATCGCGCCGCCGGTTCGCCGTGCCCGGTGCCATCCAAGGTCGACCGACGCAGTTCCGATCCGAGGAACGACGGCGCCGTTCCGGCATCAAGGGCCGACGCCTGTGCCGCGCTCAGAACAAAGGAGAGGGCAGCGAGGAGATCGCGGCGCATGGTCAATATCCCGTGTCCCCATCGTTGCCCGACGCCGCGCCGTGCGCGGCGTCGTGAGGTCTGCTCGTCCGACCACCGGCGTTTCCATGATACGATGGCATCGTCGCGCGTCGCGGCCGAGTCCGGATCGTGCTGGATCGAAGGCGACCGACCGGCGCCGCAAGGTCCGCAATCCTTGTCGGGCCAAGCCGCGGTGTGCGCAGAAGATCGCGACAGTCTCGGGCGGCTGCCGAAGCGGCAGGCAGTGCCGAGCACCCGGTGAGCTTCATGCGCCCTCGCGCGGAGGACCGGTGCGACCCGCTGACAGCACGTTGCGGCGCCCGGACGGCCCCGAATCGGCCGCGCCTCTACGGAAGGCCGGGTGCGTGCGTCTGCACATCTTCTCCTGCGCACGCACGAAGGAGGTCACCGTCAGGTGCTGAGCCGGGGAAGGAATGCCTGCCTGAGCAATGCGCTCCCGATCGGGTCGCGAGGGATGCCTGCGAAGGGTCTATGTGCTGACTTGCATGAAGGAGCGCTGGCGCTGATCGCGCGCGGCGCGGCGCGGCGGGACGACGGTCGGGACCAGCCGCGTCGGTCGCGATCTTCTACAGAAGGCCGCTGGAGGCGCCGCCATTGAGCGAACGGCTGGCCCGCGCAACCAGTTTCGCGAAGGCCAGGGCCGCCGCGGAGGCTTGTGTCCGGGAGGGATACGACCGATCCGACTCGGCCACCGTCATCTCGGTCTCGTCGAGCAGCACCCAGGTCCAGAGATGCTGCCCGGTCGCGTGGATCTTGAAGTGCATGGCGAGCTCGCAGGCTGATGCATCGTGCCATCATGCCCGGCAGAAAGCCTCGCCACGTTAAGGGGTTGCGTCGCGCAACATCCCATGACGGGGAGTCCGGGCCTCATCCCCGATATCCACGCTGGCCACAGGCTGCGCAGGCCGTGCGGCGGCGAACGATCGGCGACTGCGGTGCGCTCAGCCGGCAACGCGCTCGGCCTCAATGCATCTTTTGATGAGGACAGCGACGGCGGATGTTCGTCCTAAGGCGTGATTGTCGCCGACCGCATCCGTGGGGCCTGGAAGGCTCCGGGCGAGGAGCCCTCGTGCATGCGTTCGGCCGGAGATGCCGCCTGCCACGTTCATGGATCAGCTCGTTCCCGTCCGTCCCGCCCGCACCCGCACGAAGCCCCATCTGGCCCTTGTCGTCGCGTCGATCATCCTGGCTGCCGGGCTCTGGTTCGTCATCTACGCGTTGTCCGGCCGCATCATCTGGTTCTGGTAGGGCGGGACGTCGGCTCCGGTCACCCGGGACGCAGCCGCCCTGATGGGTGTGCGCAACACCCGGCCGGTCACCACCGAACCCGAGAGCCGCTCTCGGATCGCCGCGATCCGGCGGTAACGGCCTGACCAGGGTTCGTTGCCCCGGAAGTCATGCCGGGCTTCAGCGCGCTCGATGGAGCGGATGTCGAATTCGGAGATGCGAGAATCGTGGCGCCTCGCTTCGCTGGTGCGGAACGACAGCGCGATGACGCGGGGCCGTGCCCGGCCAGCCCGATACGAACTCGTGAGCGGAGACGACACGCGGCCAGCATTTGCTGGCGGCGCTGGCGCACCCTAGGGGACCGCACCGAGCCTGACGTATCAATGCCTCAGGCGGAAGTGGGACCCTCGACCTTATCGAGACGCTCCGCGCGAACACGCGCGCGGCCGAGGCTCTCAAGACCGACAAACCAGCCTGGAAGCGCAACATGATTCGGACTGCGATCCTGTTGACGCACCCGGTGAAGGGGTGAGCGCGCCGGATACTGATCGTGCTCGGGAAGCGAGGGGCCGACGTCTCATGGAGCGCTTGAGCGGTTTCGCTCAAGGCATCGGGATCAGCGGCACGGATGCCCCCCTATCATCGGCCGCGTTATCGCTTCCGATCCATCCGCCGGGGACGGTGACCTGATGGCCAAGGCGCGCACCTGGATGCTGATCGCACTCGGCTAGCGGATGCCAAAGGCCCGATCACCTGGACGCGCCCGGACGGACGTGGACACTCGCTTGAGTTTCCCAGCCGCGCTTGCCTCCGAGTTGTCGACCGCCCATCCAGCGCGGGGTGAGACTGTCTCAACTTCGGCAAATGTATTTTTTCATACATTGTCTTTGCTGGCGATGCCATATCGGACATCGTCCAATATGCGTTGAATGACAGAATTCACTTCATTGGCTAGCCCTAACATACATTATTTTTCACCCTTCCTTAGTTCCTGAATCGGACATTCGGGCAGCATTGAAGAGCGTTTGGGGGCAGCCATGCTGCGCAAGACCAGTGTTCTAATTAAATCAATCATCCCGATCCTGTTGATGGCAATTATGTCCGGAGGATTGATTGTCTATGCCATAGCCGACCTTAACGACATGGCCAAACAAACGCGCGACATCGTCGATGTTCAAGCTGTTCGACTCGAAAGAATTCTCACTGTTCGTGTATATGTGAACGAAGCTGCTGTCCAGGCGCGCAACATCATCTTAGAAACGCGGGAGCAGGAGCTGGCCAAGTTCAAGGATCGCTATTTGGATGCGACAAAAACGGCGTATGAGGCAGTAAAGACACTGATCGACTTGGCCGATACGCCCGATCGCAAGGCGACGAACCAGACGCTCCAAAAGATCTTGGATGAGTTTTTCGCCGCCTTAGACAAATCCAACAGCCTCGGTCTTAAGAACGACAACGAGGCCGCCGCTAAGGTTTTGCTCACGGATGGTGCGGTCGCTCGCCTCAAGCTGAGGGATTTCGTTCAGGGCCGAATCGATCGGCTGACGTCGGAACTGCGGCAGGCGCGAGACAACGCCGACCAGGCAGTGAGGGCGGCCATGACGATCCTGATCAGCGCTGCCGTGATCGGCATTCTTGGAACCATTGCTCTGTCCGCTCTGATCGTGGTCTTCGGTATCACGCGACCGCTGAATAGCCTCGTCGGGGTGCTGCAGCGGATGGCCCGCGGCGAGGTCGACGCCGAGATCCGGGAGGCCGCCCGCGGCGACGAGATCGGCGCCGTCGGCAAGGCGGTCGAGGGCATCAAGGCCATGGTCGCCCGCAAGGCCGCCGAGGAGGCCGAGGTCAAGCGCCGCGCCGACGAAGCCGCCGCCGCCGAGCGCCGCCGCACCATGGTCGAGCTCGCCGACCGCTTCGAGCGCGCGGTCGGCGGCATCGTCGGCCTGGTCTCGTCCTCGGCCACCGAGCTCCAGGCCACCGCCCAGCAGATGACCGCGACGGCCCAGGAGACCGCCGCGCAGTCAACCAGCGTGGCGGCCGCCGCCGAGGAGGCGGCCACCAACGTCAACACGGTCGCGGCCGCGGCCGAGGAGCTCGGCTCGTCGGTGCAGGAGATCGGCCGACAGGTGCAGGGCTCGGCCCAGCTCGCGCAGGCCGCGGTGGGCGAGGCCGGCCAGACCGCCCACCTCGTCCAGGCGCTCAGCCAGAACGCCGCCCGGATCGGCGACATGGTCGGGATGATCTCGGGCATCGCCGGCCAGACCAACCTCTTGGCGCTCAACGCCACGATCGAGGCGGCGCGCGCGGGTGCGGCCGGGCGGGGCTTCGCGGTCGTGGCGACCGAGGTGAAGGCGCTGGCCGAGCAGACCGCCAAGGCGACCGAGGAGATCGCGCGGCAGATCGGCGAGGTGCAGGGCGTGACCATGCAGGCGGTGACGGCGATCGGCGGGATCACCGGCCGGATCCGGGAGATCGACAGCGTGGCGACGTCGATCGCGGCGGCGGTCGAGGAGCAGGGCGCGGCGACCCAGGAGATCGTGCGCAACGTCGCGCAGGCCTCGGCAGGCACCAACGAGGTGACGGGCAACATTGCCGGCGTGGCGCAGGCCTCGGAGGAGACGGGGGCGGCGGCCGGGCAGGTCCTGTCGGCGGCCTCCGAGCTGTCGCGGCAATCCGAGCATCTCGGCGCCGAGGTCGCCCGCTTCCTCGCCACTGTGCGCGCCGCCTGAGGCGGCCATGGCCGAGATCCGCGTCCGCCCGGTCCGACCGCACGGTCCGGATCAATCTGCCCGCCTTCGTGCAGACCTCGCCACGGCGTATGAGCGCGGCACGGATCTCGGCCCCCGATCCGCCCATATCCGGGCTTGTGACGACCGCTTGCTCGGATTGAGCCGCGCCCTGGAACACGCGAACGCGGATCTCAACCTCTCGCTGATTGAGGTCGGTCTCTAGAATCGCGACAGACGTCAAGCTCCGCGCGGCTTCGTCATCGAGGCGGAGAGCCTCGCCAACACGGCACAAAGCTTCGCGAACACCGCGCGGGGCCTCGTCGACACGGCACAGCGGTTTCCTGCCGCCCTTTGACGGGGCCTGCGACTTCGGGCCGGACATAGAACCGGCCCATTATCTGACGGAGGCCGGCATGGGCAGGCTGCTGTTGATCACCGACGACCTGACCCGGACCGGACGCCTCGCGCGATCGCTCGGTCCGACCCGGCACTGCACTGTCCACGACCTTTATGACGACGCCGAGCCGTCGGACCAGCCGGACCTGATCGTCGGCGACGTCGCCCGGCTCTCCTCGGAGGCGACTCAGCGCCTGCGGCGAATGCTGGAGCCGCTGCGCGATGCCGGCGCCCCCTTCCTGTTCCTGACCCACGGCAACGCCGCTCGCGCCGAGTCGCAGGCGCGGCTCCTCGGCCCGACCGATATCCTCCCGGCCGTGTCCGTGCTCGAGCGGCTGCTGGACCGCATCGACCGGCTACAGGAAGTTGGTGGCTCCGTCGCTGCAGCCCGGATGGCGGACGAAGCCCGGCAGTTCTTCGACCTGACCTTCTTCTCCGGCCAGACGGTCACGCCCCAGTGTGCGAGCGTCGGAACGGGGCTCATCGCCCGAGCCGTGCAGCAATGCGGCGTTCGCCACTGGATCCGGGCCGTGCAGCGCTTCGATGAGGCGACGCATCGGCACTGCCTGCTGGTGACCGGCATCGCGGCCGCCTTCGCGACCAAGCTGGGCTTCGCCGATCTCGACGGCTACCGTCTGACCAAGGCCGCGCTGCTGCACGACGTCGGCAAGACCCGGATCTCACCCGCGATCCTGAACAAGCCCGGCCGGCTCACCGACGCGGAGATGAAGGTGATGCGCACGCATGCGGCGCTGGGCTACGACATGTTGGTCGACAGCGGCTTCTCGCGGGAGATGCTGCAGGTCGTGCGCTCACATCACGAGATGCTGGACGGCTCCGGGTACCCGGACGGCCTGCGGGCGCCCGAGATCCCCGATCTAGTCCGGTTGGTGACGATCTGCGACATCTACGGCGCGCTGATCGAGCAGCGTCCCTACCGACCGCCGCTGTCGGGCGGAGCGGCCTACAATATCCTGCGATTGATGGCCGGTCGCCTGGACACCGATCTGATCGACGCCTTCCATCCAGTGATGGTCGCCTTCGATCCGCCGCTGCCAGAGGTGGCTTAGGATCGATGTTCTCAACGATTGCTGGGCGAGCCACACATACGGCTTCGGCTGCATCCACAACGTCGTCGCGCGATGCGGGCCGGGTCAAGGATATTGGCCCGTGTGATCAGGCGGCACTCACCCGTGAGCCGCCAGAAGCAGCAGAGCAACTCGACAACATCCCGTCTGCCAAGATCAGCTCAGGGGACCGGCTGCCCTGGCATCGCGCAGCCACAGGTTATAGGTCCCATTCGCCTTAGGTTCGAAGGCCGTGTGCGGGCGCCGGATGGCCACGACATGCCGCTCGCAATCGTGTGGGAGGCCATCGATGATCCTCCCTCGTCGTCGCGGACACCTCCGATACGCTCATGTTGAGCGGGGAAGGTGTCGGTTGGCGAAAACGAGACGAGAGTTCACGCCCGAGTTCAAACGCGAAGCGGTCGCCCTGCTGGAGAGCAGCGGCCGGCTGTAGATGCAGGTCGCGGCCGAGCTTGGGATCCAGCGCTCGATGCTGAGGCAGTGGCGCGCCACGCTGAACGGGACCTGACCCGGCCCGCAATCTGCTGGATCGACGGGCGCCTCGCCACCAAGCCCAGTGGCGTCCGCGTCCGATCAGGCCGCCGAGATCGCCCGACAGCGGAGGGAGCTCGACCGCAGGCGCATGGAGCGCGACGTATTAAAAAGAAAGCCATCGGCATCTTCGCGGAGATGCTCAAGTGACCTTCGCCTTCGTCGAGCAGCATGCGCGGACCTGGCCGGTGCGTCTCATGTGCCGCGTGCTCGGAGTCTCACCCAGCGGCTTCGACAGTTGGCGGTCATGGCCTGAGAGCGACCGCTCGGCCTCCAATCGCCAACTCCTGGACGACGTCCGGCGCATTCATGCCGCTCACCACCGACGCTATGGTGCCCCACGCGTGCATGCCGCCTTGCGAGCTGAGGGCCGGTCCGTCAGCCGCGGGCGGGCGGCGCCGGCATGGCATCCGTGCGCTGGCGGGGCGTCGGTTCCGGCCCTGTACGACTGACAGCCGTCACGATCTCCCCATCGCGCCCACTCTCCTCGAGCAGGACTTCTCAGCCGCGCGACCCGACGCGGTCTGGCTGGCCGATATCACCGACCTGGCGACCGGCGAGGGCTGGCTGTACTTGGCCACCGTCCTCGATCTGGCCACGCGCAAGATCGTCGGTTGGTCGATGCGCGATCACATGCGCGCCGAGCTGAGCGTAGCGGCATTGATGATGGCCGCCCAGCGGCAGCGGCCGGCCGCCGGGCTCATCTGCCACTCGGATCGCGGCTGCCGGTACGCGGCCGAGGCCTACCGGAGACAGCTCGCCGGTATGGGGGCGGAGCCGTCGATGAGCCGCAGGGCTTGGGGCTCACGATAATGCCCCGCTGGAGAGCTTCTTCCACACGCTCAAGGTCGAGCTCGTCCATCAGCGACGATGGGCGACCCGAGATGGGGCGCGGCGCGATCTGTTCGCCTACATCGAGGGCTACTACGATCGGCAACGCATCCACTCGGCATTGGGCCATTTTACGCCCGAGCAAGCCGAGAGGACCGCGAAATGGTCTTCCTGTGTCCGCGACACCGAGGGAGGATCGCATGGCCGTGACGGGCCATAGGACGCTGGATTTGGTCGAGCGCTACACGCGAGAGGCGCAGCGCGCGGGGCTTGCCGACAGCGCCTGGATACGCTTCGCCGAGGGGCGGCGTGGTCCCACCGCGGAGGCGGGTTCGGGTTCCACTTCCGGTGAACCACTGGCAGATTTGAAGAAAAACGCGCCGGTGGCGCTCCCAAGGGGAATCGAACCCCTGTTTTCGCCGTGAGAGGGCGACGTCCTAGACCGCTAGACGATGGGAGCTTTCCGGCGGCGCGGGGCTGCTATAGCCAGCACCCGGCGGCGGAGCAAGTGCCTTCGTCAGGAAATTCGCCGCCGCGGGAAAATTCGGGAGCCGACAGGGATCGTGGTGGACAATGTGCAGGATGAGCGGGCCGGCATCGTGGCCGAGGGAGGCGTGCGGCTCGATCGGGCTCTGGTGGCGCTGTTCCCGGATCTGTCCCGGGCCCGGCTGCAGGACCTGATCCGCGCCGGGCAGGTTCAGCGGGACGGGAGCCCTGCCCTCGATCCGGCCAGCAAGGTCACCGCCGGCACGCACATCGTGCTCACAGTGCCCCCCGCGGCCGCGGCCGAGCCGGTTGCTGAGGCCGCGGAGCTGCCGATCGTCTACGAGGACGACGACCTGATCGTCATCGACAAGCCGGCCGGCCTGGTGGTCCATCCCGCCCCGGGCCACGAGAGCGGGACCCTGGTCAACGCGCTGATCGCCCATTGCGGCGCCAGCCTGTCGGGGATCGGCGGCGTCCGGCGCCCCGGCATCGTCCACCGCCTCGACAAGGATACAAGCGGCCTGATCGTCGTCGCGAAGAACGACGCGGCGCATCAGGGCCTCACCGCCCAGTTCGCCGATCACGGCCGGTCCGGACCGCTGGAACGCGCCTACGCCGCTGTGGCCTGGGGCCTGCCTCAGCCGCGGGCCGGCACGATCCAGGCCAACCTCGCCCGGTCGCGCTTCCATCGCGAGAAGATCGCGGTCGTCTCCGATGCGAGCGGGCGCCACGCGGTGACCCACTACGCCGTGGCCGAGGCGTATCGTGAGGCCGCGCTGGTGCGCTGTCGGCTGGAGACGGGCCGCACCCATCAGATCCGCGTGCATCTCGCCCACCGCGGACATCCCCTGCTGGGGGACGCAGTCTATGGCGGCGCCTTCCGGACCAAGGCGGCCCGCCTGACGCCTGAGGCCCGCACGGCTCTCGCGGCGCTCGGGCGACAGGCGCTCCACGCGGAGCTGCTCGGGTTCAGCCATCCGCGCACCGGCGCGACACTGCGATTCGAGAGCCCGCTCCCGCCCGACATCACCGCCCTGGTGCAGGCTCTCCGGGCGGAGGCGGACGGCGCGCCGCGCGCGTAACCGGGCCGCCGTGGCGTGCGAAAGGTCACCCCGTACCGCGTCACATCGTGACATGGTACGACCCAAATCGCCGGTGGCGCGTTGTTGACGACGTGGGTGTCATCGACCGCGACCGGCTCCCCGGCGACCCGTACGAGATGGGGGGCCGGCAGGGTCGGCTCAAGAGCGGCCCGAGTGGACGGCACTGTTGTCCGTCGCGTCCGCCCGACAGGGGGACATAAGTCCAGGAGAATGCCATGGCCGGTACGCTGCCCGTGCTCGCCAACGAAGGTGGCCTCTCGCGCTACCTCGACGAAATTCGCAAGTTCCCGATGCTGGAGCCGTCGGAGGAGTTCACGCTGGCGAAAGCCTGGCGGGACGCCGGCGACCGTGAGGCCGCGCATCGGCTCGTGACGTCGCACCTGCGCCTCGTGGCGAAGATCGCCATGGGCTATCGGGGCTACGGGCTGCCGATCGGCGAGGTCGTGTCGGAGGGCAATGTCGGCCTCATGCAGGCGGTCAAGCGCTTCGATCCCGACAAGGGCTTCCGTCTGGCCACCTACGCGATGTGGTGGATCAAGGCGGCGATCCAGGAATACATCCTGCGCTCCTGGTCGCTCGTGAAGATGGGCACGACCGCGAACCAGAAGAAGCTGTTCTTCAACCTGCGCAAGGCGAAGGGCCGGATCTCCGCCCTCGAAGAGGGCGATCTCAAGCCCGACCAAGTGAAGCAGATCGCGACCCGCCTCGGCGTGCCCGAGCAGGACGTGATCGACATGAACCGGCGCCTGTCCGGTGACACGTCGCTCAACGCGCCCCTGCGCGAGGAGGGCGAGGGCGAGTGGCAGGACTGGCTCGTCGACAACAGCCCGAGCCAGGAGACCGTGCTGGCGCGCGAGCAGGAGGGCCAGAACCGCCTCTCCGCGCTCAAGGATGCCCTCGGCGTGCTCAATCCGCGCGAGCGCCGCATCTTCGAGGCGCGGCGCCTCGCCGAGGACCCGATCACCCTGGAGGACCTCTCCGGCGAGTTCGGCGTCTCCCGCGAGCGCGTCCGGCAGATCGAGGTCCGCGCCTTCGAGAAGGTGCAGGAAGCGGTGAAGCGCAACATCGCGAGCCGCGAGCTGCCGCGGACCGGCATCGAGGCCCGCTAACGATACGCCCGGCGCGCGATCCGCGCCGGGTGTTCGCTGCGATCAGGCGCGGATCGCGGTGCCTCCGGCGGTTATTGCCAGGCGTCGAAGGCGCTCTGCATCACCTGAGCTCCCGCGGCGCCCTTCTCGAAGGTCAGCACCGCCCGGCGGCCCGACGTGTAGCGCAGCGCGATGTCGAACCAGTTCCGATGCAGGAGCAGGTCGGTGTTGCGCTCGACGTCGTTCTGCAGCGACGACAGACCGATCAGGAACAGGTTGTCGCGGACGCGGACCGGAAGCCCCGAGACGGGCGAACCGCGGGCGCTCTGCTCGTCCTTGGCCTGGAGCAATCCGACATCCTGAACGGTGCGGGACGCGCCGGTGCTGCCGCTCTGGCTGAAGGCCAAGCTCACCGTATGGGAGGCCGGCAGGGTCGCGTCGAGATTGCGCTGGATGGTCATCACCAGCGTCAGGCCGGCATCCGGAATGGTGACCGTCGCGACGACGGCGTTCTGAACCGGCTGCCCCTGATCGCCGTTCACGGTCTCGAGCCGCCACGTGACCCGCCCCGCGGTCACGGTCGGCTGACCGCCCTCGGCGCCCGACGCCTCCTCGACGAGCTCCGCCCTCTGCGCGACGGCCACGCCGGTCTCGGCGGGCGCGGCCGCATTCCGCGGCGGCGCGCCGCTCTCGACGCGGGTCGGAACCTTCGGCGCCGGCGCCGCGTCGCCGCCGACCCGGTCGCCGAACTTGGTGTCGCCCTCCGGCTGCTGCGCGTCGGCGGTCTCGGCGCCGCTCGACGGCAGGTTCTGCGGCCGGTCGCGGAGCAGGAAGGCCGCGACGGCGATGAGGCCGATCACCACGGCCAACACGCCGCCCACGAAGACGTTGCGCAGCACGCGGGACCGACCGGTCCGCGGCGGCACCACCTCGATCCGCGGACGCTGACGCCCGCCGGCACCGTCGGCGGCGGATTCGGCGTCCGCATCCTCGGCGGCCGGCGCCTCCGCGGCCGACGACTCGGCCACCGGCTGGATCGTGTCGGACGCGGGCGCCGGCGCCGTGCCCGGACGCGGCGGCCCGATCGCGATCGGCGCCTCGCGCGGCCCGGCGTCGGCCTCCGAACCGGTCTCGCGGGCCGCCACCGCGAAGGGCGGCTTCGCGGGCGGAAGGATGGGCGCCGGCATCGGTCCGGCTCCCGGCTCGGGAGGGGACGGTTCCGGGATCTCCGGCTCCGTGGCCGCCGGCACGATCGGCTCGGGTGCGACGGAATCCGGAACGGCCTGGACCGCCGCGGGCTGCTCGGGCGCCCGCACAGCATCGTTGGCGGGCGCCGGAAGGCCGCCGTGATCCACCTCGAGCCGCTCGATCGCGGCGTCGAGCGCCCGGCGCTCGAGATCGATGTCGGCCTCCGACAGCGGCGGGTCGAGGGAGCGCAGCTGGCTGATCAGCGCGTTGCGCGCGCGGTCGTAGACCGCCTTGCGCAGGGCGGGCGTTCGGTCCGGCAGCGCATCGAGCGCGCGGGCCAGAAGCGGGTAGTAATCGGCCATGATACTCTGGTCCGCCCCTTCGGCCGCCGTCCGGCGACGCCGGTCGGAGGCCGGGGACCGAGGTCCGCGCCCGCCCGACAGGTCCGGTCGCGGCCGTCGGCCGGTTTGTCGTATCCCGCCGCGCGAATCAGGGCCCGCGCGCCGGTTGCCTTCGAGACGGCGGGCGGATCGCGAGACGGACCGCCCGGCCACCAGCCCGTTCTAGATCAAGCCCGCGCGGACTGGATACAGGCAGGGCCGCCGAAAACACGCGTCGTCAACGGGATAGCGCGAAGCGTCAATCCTCGAAGGGGTTGTGCATGAGGATCGTGTCGTCCCGCTCGGGCGAGGTCGACAGCAGCGCCACCGGCGCCCCGATCAGCTCCTCGATCCGGCGGACGTACTTGATTGCCTGCGCGGGCAGGTCCGCCCAGGAGCGGGCACCCGCAGTCGTCTCCGACCAGCCCGGGATCACCTCGTAGACCGGCTCGACCCGGGCCTGCGCGGCCTGGCTCGCCGGCAGATGGTCGATCGGCTGGCCGTCCAGCATGTAGCCGGTGCAGACGCGGATCTCCTCGAACCCGTCGAGGATGTCGAGCTTGGTCAGCGCGATGCCGTGGATGCCGGAGGTCCGCACCGTCTGGCGCACCAGCACGGCGTCGAACCAGCCGCAGCGGCGCTTGCGCCCGGTGTTGACGCCGAACTCGCGCCCGCGGCTGCCGATGGTCTCGCCGATCTCGTCGAGCAGCTCGGTCGGGAACGGCCCCTCGCCGACCCGGGTCGTGTACGCCTTGGCGATGCCGAGCACGTAGCCGATCGCCCCCGGGCCGAGGCCCGACCCCGTCGCCGCCTGCGCGGCCACGATGTTGGACGAGGTCACGAACGGGTAGGTGCCGTGGTCGACGTCGAGCAGCGCGCCCTGCGCGCCCTCGAACAGGATGCGCTTGCCGGCCCGGCGCTCCTCGTCGAGCAGCGACCAGACGGTGTCGGCGAAGGGCAGGATCTTCGGCGCGATCGCCTTCAGCTCGGCCAGCAGCGCCTCGGCGTTCACCTCGTCGATCCCGAGGCCGCGCCGCAGAGCGTTGTGGTGGGTGAGCACGCGCTCGATCTTCGCGGGCAGCGCGTCGGGATCCGCGAGGTCGACGACCCGGATCGCCCGGCGGCCGACCTTGTCCTCGTAGGCCGGCCCGATGCCGCGCTTGGTCGTGCCGATCTTGAGGCCGGCATTGGCGGTCTCGCGGAAATGATCCAGCTCGCGGTGGAGCGGCAGGATCAGCGTCGCGTTGTCGGCGATCCTCAGGGAGGACGGCGACACGTCCACGCCCTGCGCCTTGATGCGCTCGATCTCGTCGATCAGGTGCCAGGGATCGACCACGACGCCGTTGCCGATGACCGAGAGCTTGCCGCCGCGGACCACGCCCGACGGCAGCAGCGCCAGCTTGTAGGTCACGCCGTCGATGACGAGCGTGTGGCCGGCATTATGACCGCCCTGGAAACGGACCACGATGTCGGCCTGCTCTGAGAGCCAGTCGACGATCTTGCCCTTGCCCTCGTCGCCCCACTGGGCGCCCACAACGACGACGTTGGCCATGCCTGCCTGCTTACCCGCGACGGAAACCGGGACGGCGCCGCCCACGGGTGCAGGCGGCGCACGTCGTGAGCCGTTTCCGCGATCCGGGCAGCGAAATCAAGCAAGGGGCCGCATGATCGGACCGCATGGCGGCCCGCCGGGCACCGTAGGAGGCGACCTACTTGGCCTCGGTGCCGGGGGCCCGCCCGGGCAGCTCGTGGGGCTTGATCACCGGCATGGTCCCGGACTGATCGGGCTTCACCACGGTGCCGGTCGTGCCGGAATCCGGCGGCTTGATCACCCCGTCGTTCTTCTGGAGCTTGTCGCTCAGCGACTGGTCCTGCGGCGGCGCGTCCGCGTTGGGGCGCACGCGCTCGGGCGGCGTCGGGGCCGGTCCGGTCGTCTGGGCGCGGGCGGGCACCGCCGCCAGCGTTGCCGCCAGGGTCGTCGCGCAGGCGGCGAGCAGGGTCTTGTTCGGCACGAGGGCCTCCCCGGTTCGAGACACGAATTCGGGGAGGAACAGTCGGAGACGGGATCCGTTCCTGTCGTCCTTCGGGGCCGCGGCTCCGTCCTGTGGACGGGAGCCGGCTGGCTCAACCCTGGCGAGCAGCCTCGATGTAGAGCTCGCGCAAGCGCCGGGTCAGGGCACCGGGCCGGCCGTCGCCGATCGCGCGGCCGTCGATCTCGACGACCGGCATCACGAAGGCCGAGGCGCTCGTGTAGAAGGCCTCCTGCGCGGCGTAGACCTCCTCCACCGGGATCAGTCGCTCCTCGATCCGCAGATCGGCTTCCTGGGCGAGGCGCAGCACCGAGGCCCGGGTGATGCCGGGCAGGAGCGCCGTGGAGAGCGGCCGGGTCACGAGCACGCGGTCGCGGCCGATGATGAACGCGGTCGAGGACGAGCCCTCGGTGACCGCGCCGTCCTCCACCATCCAGGCCTCGGCGACGCCGGCCTCGGCCGCCTGCTGCTTGGCGAGCACCTGCGCGAGCAGGGCCACCGACTTGATGTCCCGGCGCTTCCAGCGCAGGTCCTCGACGGTGATCACCCGGGCACCGCTCTCGGCGAGCGGGTTGGCGAGCACGGTCTTGGCCTGCGTGAACATCACCACGGTCGGCTCGGTGCCGGCCTTCGGGAAGGCGAAGTCGCGCTCCGCCACGCCCCGGGTGACCTGCATGTAGACGAGCCCCTCGACGACGCCGTTTCGGGCGACGAGCTCGGTCTGCAGCCGCTCCCAGCCCGCCGCGTCGTGCGGGTTGCGGATGCCGATCTCGCCCAGCGACCGGTCGAGGCGGGCGAGATGCGCGGCGTTGTCGACGAGCTTGCCGTCGATGATCGCCGAGACCTCGTAGATGCCGTCCGCGAACAGGAAGCCGCGATCCATGATCGGCACCCGTGCCTCCTCGTAGGGGAGGAACTGGCCGTTGAGGTAGACGATGCGGGGAGCGGTCACGGAGAGCTGTCCTGTGTTCGTCGCGGGCCCGAGGTCTCAGGCCCGCGCTCGCGGGCCCAAGCAGGAATCGTGCGGGATGCTCAGCGGTCGCCGAAGACCCGCCCGAAGATCGTGTCCACGTGCTTGAAGTGGTAGCCGAGATCGAAGCAGGCCTCGATCTGCTCGGCCGGGAGTGCCGCGGCGACCTCCGGATCCGCCTTGAGCAGCGCCAGGAAATCGCCCTCGCCGCGCCAGACCGGCATCGCGTTGCGCTGGACCAGCCGGTAGGAATCCTCCCGCGACACGCCCGCCTGGGTCAGCGCCAGCAACACGCGCTGCGAGTGGATCAGGCCGCCGAGCCGGTCGAGGTTCTTCTGCATGGTGGCCGGGTAGACCAGCAGCTTCTCCATCACCCCGGTCATGCGCGCGAGGGCGAAGTCGAGCGTGACGGTGGCGTCGGGGCCGATCATCCGCTCGACGGAGGAGTGGGAGATGTCGCGCTCGTGCCAGAGGGCGACGTTCTCCAGCGCCGGAGTGACGTAGCCGCGCACCATCCGGGCGAGGCCGGTGATGTTCTCGGTGAGCACCGGGTTGCGCTTGTGCGGCATGGCCGAAGAGCCCTTCTGGCCCTCGGAGAAGAACTCCTCCGCCTCCAGAACCTCGGTGCGCTGGAGGTGGCGGATCTCGATCGCCAGCCGCTCCAGGGACGAGGCGACGACGCCGAGGGTGGCGAAGAACATCGCGTGCCGGTCGCGCGGGATCACCTGGGTGGAGACCGGCTCGGCGGTCAGGCCCATCTTCTCGGCGACGTACTGCTCCACCCGCGGGTCGATGTTGGCGAAGGTGCCGACCGCGCCGGAGATCGCGCAGGTGGCGACCTCCTCGCGGGCCGCGACGAGGCGGCGGCGGTTGCGCTCGAACTCGGCATAGGCCTGGGCGAGCTTCAAGCCGAAGGTCACCGGCTCGGCGTGGATGCCGTGCGACCGGCCGATGGTGGGGGTGAGCTTGTGCTCGAAGGCCCGCGCCTTCAGGGCGGCGAGGAGCGAGTCGACGTCGGCGATCAGGATGTCGGCGGCGCGCACCAACTGCACGTTGAGGCAGGTGTCGAGCACGTCCGAGGAGGTCATGCCCTGGTGGACGAAGCGCGCCTCGGGGCCGACGATCTCGGCGAGGTGGGTCAGGAAGGCGATGACGTCGTGCTTGGTCACCGCCTCGATCGCGTCGATGCGGGCGACGTCGAAGACCGCGTCCTTGCCCTTGGCCCAGATCGTCTCGGCGGCCTCCTTCGGGACGACGCCGATCTCGGCGAGCGCCGTGGTGGCGTGGGCCTCGATCTCGAACCAGATCCGGAAGCGGCTCTCGGGCGACCAGATCGCCGTCATCGCGGGGCGGCTGTAGCGGGGGATCATGGGAGCCTCGACACGGTCCGGAATGCGTGCGAGGCCGGTAGCATGCGCCGGCCCGGCCGCTCAATGCGCATCGGCCATGTCAAGACGGCAACGGGTGTGGACGCGGGCCGGCCGCGGCTCAGTCGATCCGGACCCAGCCCTGGCCCATCAGGCGTTCCTGCGGGCGGAAGCGGGACTTGTAGTCCATCTTGCGCGAGCCCTCGACCCAGTAGCCGAGATAGAGATACGGCAGGCCGAGCCGGCGGGCCCGGCGGATGTGGTCGAGGATCATGAAGGTCCCGGGAGAGCGCGCGGCCTCCGCCGGATCGTAGAACGAGTAGACCATCGACAGCCCGTCGGAGAGGACGTCCGTCAGGCAGAAGGCGAGCGGCGGGCCGGAGCCGCGGCCGGTGATCGCCGTGTCCGGTCCGTGCCGCCGGTAGGACACGAGGTGCGTGTCGACGTGGCTGTCCTCGACCATCATGGCGTAGTCGAGCACGGTCATGTCGACCATGCCGCCGTCGCCGTGCCGGGCGTCGAGGTAACGGCGGAACAGGGCGTACTGCTCCGAGGCCGGCCGGTTCGGCTCGGGCGTGCCGACCCAGTCGGCGCCGCGCGCCAGGATCCGCCTCTGGCTCGCGCTCGGCTCGAACTCGTCGACCACGACGCGGACCGAGACGCAGGCCCGGCAGGTCTCGCAGGCCGGGCGGTACGCGATGGTCTGCGAGCGCCGGAACCCGCCCTGGGTCAGGATCTCGTTGAGGTCGCGGGCGCGACGACCGACCAGGTGGGTGAAGACCTTCCGCTCCTCCTGCCCCGGCAGATAGGGGCACGGCGACGGGGCGGTGAGGTAGAACTGCGGTGTGTCGCGCGGATGGCTGGTCACGCTTCTCACAGACCCTGCGCCGGGTTCATCCTCTCGGCGCCGGCATGCCAGTGTACAGGCGACCGGCCGAGGCTCAATGGCCCGACCGGTCGCAGCGTCAGATTTTCATCAGCGGAATCGTCGCTCAGCGCGCGTGGACGACGGCCAGGCCGAGGAGCAGGTCGTGCCCGAGGCGCCGGTCGGCGCGCATCAGCCCGAACGCGATGTCGACGCACCAGAGCAGGAAGGTCGAGATCGCCACGTAGAACAGCAGCGCGTGGACCGCGGCCGTGATGACGTCGACCCGCGCGCCGCTCTCGGGCGCGACGGTCCGCAGGCCCATCATCCGCTGACCGATCGTGCTCTGCTTCGACCCGCCGACGGTGATGGCGCTGTAGATGATCCCGCTCGCCGGCAGGACCGCGAACAGGGTCCAGCCGAGGCCGAACGTGACCACGCCGATGACGGTGATCAGCAGCGTCAGCAGGGCCGTGAAGCCGAAGATGAACAGGATATCGAGGAGATAGGCGACCGTCCGGCCGCCGAGGCTCGCCCGCACGAACGGGATCGGCAGCGAGGTGGCGTAGCCGGGCGCTTCGAAGCGCTGCGCGTATCCGGGTTGAGGGTTCTGCATGGTGTCGCGTCCTGCAAGCGAGGCTGCGGACGTGAAGGTGGGTGCGGGCCGCGAGCCCCGCAAGGGGATCCGGAGGCGCGGCCGCTCCTCAGCGCCCGGCCGGGTCACCGGCCGCGGCGTCGGGCGTGTCGAGATAGAAGCGCTTCAGCATGTAGAGCGCCGGGCCCGACAGGGTGCTCGCCTCGGTGGCGAGGGCGACCAGGGTCGTGCCGGCATCGAAACGGCAGGTCAGCCAGTGCTGCCGGTTCCCGTCGGCGTAGTCGACCCGCACCGAGTTCGCCCCCGGCCCCGGCGCCGCGCGCAGCAGCCGGATCCCGCCCTGCGGCGCCACCGCCGGCAGCGCCCGGCGGCAGGTGGCGACGCGATCCCGGCGCAGGGTATCCTGGCAGGCGGCGAGACCGCCGAAGAATCCGACCACGACCGCCGCCCCGAGGAGCCAGCGGTGCCCGCGCTTCACGGATGGCTGCGCAGGCGCTCCGCGACCCGCGGCGCGTGATAGGTGAGGACGCCGTCGGCCCCGGCGCGCTTGAACGCCAGGAGCGCCTCGATCATCGCCCGGTCGCCGTCGAGCCAGCCGTTGCGGGCGGCCGCCTCGATCATCGCGTACTCGCCGGACACCTGATACGCGAAGGTCGGGACCTGGAACTCGTCCCGCACCCGGCGGATGATGTCGAGATACGGCAGTCCCGGCTTCACCATCACCGAATCCGCGCCCTCGTCGAGGTCGAGCCGGACCTCGCGCAGGGCCTCGGCCGAGTTGCCCGGATCCATCTGGTAGGTGCGCTTGTCGCCGACGAGCGCCGCCTTGGTGCCGATCGCGTCGCGGAACGGCCCGTAGAAGGCGCTCGCATATTTCGCCGCGTACGCCATGATCTGAACGTCGAGGAAGCCGGCCTTGTCGAGGCCGGCGCGGATCGCGCCGACGCGCCCGTCCATCATGTCGGACGGGGCGATGATGTCGGTCCCGGCCTCGGCCTGGATCAGGCTCTGCTCGACGAGGACCGCGACGGTCTCGTCGTTGAGGATCGCGCCGTCCTTCATCAGGCCGTCGTGGCCGTGGCTCGTGTAGGGATCGAGGGCCACGTCGGTCATGATCCCGATCTCGGGCACGGCCCGCTTCACGGCGCGCACTGCCCGGCAAACGAGGTTGTTGGCGTTCAACGCCTCCGAGCCGGTCGGGTCGCGCAGCGACACCTCCGTGTAGGGGAAGAACGACACCGCCGGGATGCCGAGCTTCGCGGCGCGCTCCGCGTCGCGGACGATCTCGTCCACCGAGAGGCGCTCGACGCCCGGCATCGAGGCGATCGGCTCGCGGCGCCCCTCGCCCTCGATCACGAACATCGGCCAGATCAGGTCGTCGACCGTCAGGGTGTGCTCGCGGACGAGGCGGCGCGACCAGTCGGCCTTCCGGTTCCGGCGCGGGCGCTGGGTGATCTTCAGACCCTCCACGCGGGCGCCCTCGCGGGCGGCCTCCACGGCGAGGGGGCGCGGCTCTGGCAGGGTGTCTGACATGCGGCTTCGCTACCGTTCGCGCGGACCACGCCGCGGATCGCGCGGCGCTCGTGCGCCGGAGGCGTTCGACTACCACACCGAACTGGCGCAACGAAACCCGACCGTTGACGCAGGACGGCGGAACCGCTTCAACCCGGCGACGCCCCGTCCGATCGATCAGGATCCCGGCCCTTCCCCCATGAACCGGCCCCTCACTTTCGCGAGCCCTCCGTAGTGCCCGGCTACCTTCCGATCCGGCGCAAGGCACCCAGGCCGGGCGGGATCCCCAGCGACCGCATCGAGCGCGCGCAGGGGCCGGCCCCCGGCACGTGGGACACGGTGCTGATCTGGTTCATGCGGCTCACGGCCCTCGTCTGGCTGCTGAAGAGCGTCTTCGCCTGGGCGACCATCCTCGACGTGCTGCCGGGCGTCCGTCCCTTCGAGGCCGAACCCTTCGGCCGGCAGGCCGCGATCGTCTACTTCGCGGTGATCGACGCGGCGGCGGCGATCGGATTGTGGCTGACGAGCGCCTGGGGCGGCGTGATCTGGTTGCTCGCCGTCACGTCGGCGATCACGCTCGCTGTCCTGACACCGCAACTCTTGCCGTTATCGGTGCCGCTGCTCGTATTCGGAGGGTGCGTCGTGACGTTGTACTTCCTGCTGTCCTGGTTGGCGGCGCAGGAAGCACGGTGAACGAACCGTTCTCATCTTCATTCAGTTTGTCTTTACCGCGAAGAGTAAATCGCGAATTCATCCTGTCGCTTAAATCGCCTTTCATTCCCGAGCCCTAGCTTAGCCATCATCAACGGCGCCGCATCGAACGGGTGCCGGTCCATCGGATGGCGAGGCAGAGATGAAGACCCAGAACGCCCGAGTCGCGCAGGTCGAGGCCCCCGAGGAGGCCGCCTCCACGAAGGGGTCCTACCTCGAGGCGCTCCACCTCGTGGAGCGGCTGCATCGCCGGCTCCTCGACGTGATCAAGGACGAGTTCGAGCGCCGCGGCCGCGAGGACGTCAACAGCGTCCAGGCGCTGCTCCTGTACAATATCGGCGACAAGGAGCTGACCGCGAGCGAGCTGCGGACCAAGGGCTACTACCTGGGCTCCAACGTCTCCTACAACGTGAAGAAGCTGGTCGAGGCCGGCTACCTCCACCACGCCCGCTCGAAGACCGACCGGCGCTCCGTCCGGATCAGCCTGACCGACAAGGGCCGTCAGGTCCACGAGATCATCCAGGGGCTCTACGACAAGCACGCCCGGACGATCACGCCGATCGGCGGGATCTCCGAGGAGGATTTCAGCCGCCTGAACCTGGCGCTGACCCGCCTGGAGCGCTTCTGGACCGACCAGATCCGCTACCGCCTCTGAGGCGCGGCCTCAGAGGTTCAGCAGGCCGACGATCCCGGCGATCACCGCGTAGGCGAAGCCGGCGTTGATGGCGACGCCGAACATCCCGATCACGAGACCGCCCAACACGACGAGACCGTCGCGCTCGACCAGGCCGAGCCCGACCAGGCAGACGGCGAGACCGAGGGGGATCTGCCCGACAATGGGCGCGGCCACGATCAGCGCCAGCGCCAGGGCCAGAAGGACGATCCCCATGCCGCGCATGCCGAGCGCGGTCTCGAACACGCTGACGCGGGGGCGCGACCAGCGCTCCAGGCGGCGCAGGATCGGCACCGCGCGGGTGACGGCGCGCCGCACGTCCGACAGGGCGATCGAGCGGCCGAGGAGCATCCGCGGCAGCCACGGCGCCGACATGCCGGCGGCGATCTGGATCGCCACGAGGAGCAGGAGCAGGCCGCAGATCAGCGGGATCGGCGGCGGCATGGGCAGGCAGTTCGGCAGCCCCAGCAGGACTACGAGCAGCGCGAAGGCACGGTCCCGCAGGACCGCGACGATGTCGCCCACGGTGAGGCGCTCGCCCTCCTGGCTCGCCAGCACGGTGAGGACGTCCGACGTTCGTGCACCGGAGGTCAAGGATCTGCCAACCTTCGCTTTCCCGCGGCGGCTCTAGCCGAGAACATCTGGCACGCCAAGCACGGCAGATTCGCGACAGCGCGGCGGCGCTTGTCGGGCGGGCGCGGGGCCCGGGACGCGCGAGATCCGGGCAAGCATTGCTCAAGTCATCGCGGTCACGCGGCGCGATTTTCCGCCACGCGATCGCTCGGCTGAGGCAAATCCCCAGCAAATCCGCAGACCAGCGCGGGGACGGCGATGCGTCGTGGTTAACTTTGTCTTAGGATGATCCTTCGATGCCGGAGGATCGACCGTGCAGAGGCAGCGCCACCGTTCGAGAATCGCCGGCCTCGCGCCCCTGATCTGCACGGGCCTCGCCGTGATCGCGGGTCATGCCGGCGCGGCCGCCGCCAGCGAGATCGACACGCTCCTGTTCGGCAGTCTCGACGCGGGCGGCGACACCTTCCTGACCGTCGGGGCGAAGGCCGGCCTGACGTCTCTCGCGCAGGAGGGGTTCGCCGCGCTGGCGAGCGTCGGCGGCGGGCGGCGGGCGGAGCACGGCGCGGACAATGCCCGCACGCGCTACACCGTCGCCGCGGCGGCGCTCGGCGGTTACCAGTGGTTCTTCGACTGGGGCGTGGTCGCCGCCTATGCCGGGCCCGAAATCGCGCGGGAGATGCTGGTCGCGGGGCCGCAGCTCGACGTCCGACCGACGCGCCTCGGCCTGCGGCTGCACGGCGAGGTCTGGGCGCGTCCGACCGAGGCGACGCTGCTCCAGGCGAGCGCGGTCGCGGGATCGGCCCGCGACAGCCTGTGGGCGCGCCTCGCCTGGGGCTATCGCCTCTGGGAAACCTATCTCGGCCCCGAGGCCGCGCTCTACGCGGACGGGACCGGCTACGCGAAGTGGAGCCTCGGCCTGCACGGGACCGACTTCGCCCTCGGGGGATACAGCTTCCGGGCCTCGGCGGGCCTCCAGTCCGAGACCGGCCGGGGCCGGGCCTGTCCCTACGTGACCCTGTCGGTCTGGTCCCCTCTCTGATCGGCGCCCGGCCGGGCCTCGAGGGCGTCGAGGAAGGCGGCCGCGTCGCGGCGGATCTCGGCGCGGCGCCTGTCGCCCAGGCCCCGAAGCGTCCGGTACGGCATGGCCATCCGCTGATTGCCCGCCAGCCGGTCCTCGTTCTCGATGAGGAAGTTCCAGTAGAGATAGTTGAACGGGCAGGCGTCCGGCCCGGCCTTGACCTTCACGTCGTAGGCGCAGGACGCGCAGTAGTCGGACATCCGGTCGATATAGGCGCCGGAGGCCGCGTACGGCTTGGAGCCCATGACACCGCCGTCGGCCCACAGCACCATGCCGTGAACGTTGGGCAGCTCGACCCACTCGTAGGCGTCCGCGAAGACGATCAGGTACCATTCCTCGACCTGCGCCGGGTCGAGGCCCGCGACGAGGGCGAAGTTCCCGGTCACCATCAGGCGCTGGATGTGGTGCGCGTAGGCGTGGGCGCGCGTCTCCGCGACGACCTGGGCGACGCAGTTCAGCGCCGTCTCCCCCGACCAGTAGAACCACGGCAAGTCGCGGCCCGCGCCGAGGGCGTTGGTGTCCCGGTAGCCTGGCATCCGCGCCCAGTAGAGGCCGCGCACGTATTCCCGCCAGCCGAGGATCTGCCGGATGAAGCCCTCGACGCAGTGGAGCGGCGCCGCGCCGTCGCGATAGGCGCGCTCGGCGGCCCGGCACACCTCCTCGGCGGTGAGCAGGCCCGCGTTGAGGGCGGGCGATAGGAGCGCGTGGTACAGGAAGGGCGCCCCGGTCTTCATCGCGTCCTGGTAGTCGCCGAAGGTCGGCAGCGCGTCCGCCAGGAAGTGCCGCAGCGCCGCGAGGGCGTCCGCCCGCGTCACCGGCCAGGAGAAGCCGGTGAGATCGCCGAAATGGTCGCCGAACTCCGCCTCCACGAGGGCGATGACCGCGCGCGTCACGGAATCGGGCTGGAAGCCGATCCGGTCGGGCGGACGATGCCCCCTGGGCAGGCGCTTGCGGTTCTCGGGATCGTAGTTCCAGCGGCCGCCCGCGGGCTCGCCGCCGTCCATCAGGAGGCCGGTCCGGCGCCGCATGCCGCGGTAGAAAGTCTCCATCCGCAGGTGATGCCGGCCCTCGGCCCACTGGGCGAAGTCCTCGCGCGGGCACAGGAAGCGGTTGTCGGCGCGGATCTCGACCGGGACCGCCAGCGTCTCCCGCCAGTCCTGCATCATCTCCCAGACGCGCCACTCGCCCGGCTCGGTCACCACGACCCGCTCCGGCCGGTGGCGTGCGACCGCACGCTCCAGTTCGCCGGTGAAGCTGCCCGTGTTGCCCGCATCGGTCAGGCGCACGTAGTCGACGGCGACGCCCTCCGCTTCCAGCTCGGCCGCGAAGTGGCGCATGGCGGCGAACAGGAAGGCGATCTTCTGCTTGTGATGGCGGACATACGTCGCCTCGTCCCGGACCTCGACCATCAGGACGACGTCGCAGCCGGCATCGAGGTCGACGAGGCTCGAGACCCGGCGGGTCAGCTGGTCGCCGAGGACGAAGCGGAGCGTTCCGGTCGGTGCGGCGGCGCCGCGGCGTCTCCCGGCCATCGCCTCAACCCGCGGAGCGCGGGACGGAGGCGCCGCCGGCCGCGGCAGGGGCGGCGGGATCGGTCCCGCCGCAGACGATCACCCGACCCACGCTGCTCCCCCTGCTACCGCCATCGGCCCAATCAAGGTAAGGCCGGGGACGCCACCGGGCAGGCGGCGGATCCGCGCCCTCCACGTGCACAAGGTCGCAGGCGGCAAGCATGAAGTTCGCGTTCGCCGGCATCGACTTCCTCGGCGGGGTCTTCGAGGGATTGCTGGACGCCGGCTGGACGCCGGTGAAGCTGTTCACGCGCCCCTGCGACGGCGTCTATGACCACAACGAGGTGATCGTCGCCCGCGCCCGATCCCTGCGGCTGCCGATTCAGCTCTCGCGGATCCGCGAGCGGGACATCGAGGCTCTGCAGGCCGAGCACGGCCGGGACTGGGCGCTGGTGGTGGCGGGCTATCCGTGGCTCATCAAGGGCTGGAAGGGCCGCGCCGCCTACGGCCTCAACCTCCACCCCTCGCCGCTGCCGACGGGCCGCGGCCCCTACCCGCTGTTCCGGGCCGTCCTCGACCGCTACGAGACCTGGGGCGTCACCGCCCACGTCCTGGCTGACGGCTTCGACACCGGCGATATCCTGGCGCAGGAGATCTTCGCCCTGAGCCCCCGCGAGAGCCACGAGACGCTGCTCGCCAAGTGCCAGATGGCGGCGCGCCGCCTCGCCGCCGGCCCCCTCGGCCGCGACCTGCCCAACCGCTGGAAGCGCTCCGAACCGCAGGGCGACGGTTCCTACTGGCCCCGGGCCACCGATGCCGACCGGACGCTCGACTTCCGGCAGGACATCGAGACGGTCCTGCGCCGGGTCCGGGCCTTCGGCACGGTCGAGACGATCGCGCGGCTCGGAGATGCCCGGGTCTTCGTGGCGGAGGCCCAGGGCTGGCAGGAGCGCCACGCGCACACGCCCGGGGCTGTGGTGCACCGCCACCGTCGCCACGTCGTGGTGGCGGCCCTCGACGGATACGTTCAGCTGACCCGCTGGTCGCCCGTCCCCCTGGCGGAGGCCGGGCAGATCGGCCGCTGACCGGCCGCTGACTGGCCGCTGACTGGCCGCTGACTGGAACTGAAGCGCGGACCCTGATGTTTCCGGCGGCCCAGGCACTCACGCCGGGGCCTCACGGGAGTCCGACATGTCGACCCGCGCCAGCGTCGCCGCAGCCCTCGGATTCGCGGCGCTGTTCACCGGCTCCGCCTTCGCGCAGGCGGTGATCGTGACTCCCGACGAGTTCGGCCCCGACGACGACGTGGTGGTGCGCGACTATATCGTGCGCCGGCCGGTGGGTCCGGGCCCGATCATCGGATCGATCCCGCTGCGTCCCGGCAGCATCGTGCCGCCCGACGTACGGCTGGCCCCCTTCACGGATGCCCCGAACCCGCGCCTGCGCCGCTTCGGTTACTTCGTGGCGCCCGGCGACAAGGTCGTCGTCGTCGACCCCGAGACCCGCGCGGTGGTGCGCATCCTCGACCGCTGACCTCGGGCCGCGCAGCTCACCAGTCGCTGAGCGCCGCGCGCTTCCACCGGTCGGGCGCGACGCAGCGGTACTCGTAGGCCTCGTCCCAGGCATGTTCCCCCGGGCTGCACGGCGCCCGGCTGCTCGCGGGCGGCCGCGGCAGGCTCTCGCGGACGGAGGCGGCGTCGATCTGCCCGCTATCGCTCACGCGCACGACCGGCCCGGCCCCCGTGCCGTAGACAAGATCGCGCCCGTCGAAGCCGAGGCTGCGGGAGAAGCCGCCCTCGCGGTCGCCGTCGAGCCCGATCGCCTGCCCGGCCGCGAGCAGCATCGGGACGCCGGTGAACCGCGCGGCGGCGGCATCGATCCCGATGCCGTAGGTGCCCTCCCCCTGAAACGAGATGGCCCGGTCGGTGATGGAGCCGGTGAGGTTGCCCATCAGGATCCCGTAGCCGGTATGGGCACCCGGCACGCCGCCGGTGGAGATCTGCAGGCCGACCCGCTGGCGGTTGCGGTCCGTGGTCGGCGACTGCGCCGAGACGTCGATCTCGGCGCCGATGCAGGAGGCGACGGGATCGGCCTCGTCGGTCATGTCGACACAGTTGAAGTTCCCGGCCCAGGAGGGTCCGACCGGTCCCAGTCCGTTGGATTCCTTGAAGATCGTGCCGTTGACGGCGACGTTCTGCGCCCCCGTGCTGGCGAGCGCGCGGTTGTGCAGCTCGCCGGTGATCGTCCACTCGTAGCCGGCATTGTGCGGGCCGGTGGAGCCGAGCGCCCACAGCGCCTTGTAGGTGTGAGTGGCCTCGCCCGATCCCTCCGGCACGTGCCGGTCGACCCGCAGGGTCGAGACCGGATCGAAGCCCTGCGGCCGGTTCCAGAGGAAGATGTGGCCGCCATCCAGGCCGGGCACACCGGTCCCCTGCACGTTGCGGGAGAAGTTCGGCGGCCACGACACGGGTGCGGAAGCCCGATCGGTCGAAGGTGCGACCGTCGGCGGCTGTCCGGGCGCCTCGGCCACCGCGGTCGTCGGCAAGCCGAGCGTCAAGCTCGCCAAGAGGGCCGTGCCAGGGCGGATGCGCATGATCGTCTCCGGATGTCCTCGCGGCGCGGCCTCGCACGGGAGCGCACTGGCAGAGGCTGCGGGCAGAACCAGATAGGCTTCAGGATCGCAACGGCGACATCGGCCCGGATGGCCGCGGACGCGACCCCGATCACGCCGTCGGAGCGAGCCGATGAACACCCTGCGATTCCTGCGCACATGGTTCCTGGTGTCGATCCCGCTCGGCCTGCTGATCGGCAGGTTCATCAAGGCCGGCAAGGGGCCGCAGAGAGAAGATCGGCAGTGATTACCGGAGATCGGATCGATAGACCGGATGCGACTTGTTTCGCCTGCCGCTTGAAGCCGATCATCAATAACATGTTAGCAAATCCGGCGCATTTTTACTGATATCGCGCCATACCGGCCGACCTGGGCAGGAACCTCGGCCGTGTCCCGCAACGCCAGCCCCCCCGCCGTCTTCGTTGACCGCCGCGCGGCCGAGCGAAAACCCACCGCCCTCCTGGCCTTCGCCCAGCATCGGGACGGCTCCCGCTATCCCTGCCAGGTCAAGAACATCTCCGATCGCGGCGCGATGCTGGAATTTCTCGGCTCGCAGGCGGTGCAGCTGGAGGATGTGTTCGACCTCGTGCTGGCGAGCGCCGACATGCGTTACGCGGTCCAGCTCGTCTGGCGCAGGGAGCGGATGGTCGGAGTTCTGTTCTGCGGCGACGCGGCGTGAGACCGGCGCCCGGCGGGCTCAGACCGCCAGCGTCGCCATCAGCGTGAGCCCGACGGCCGGCAGCGCCAGCGCCAGAACCGCGAGAGTGTCGAGCGGCGCGGGGCGGCTCGCCGCGAGCCAGCGGCGCTCGGCGAACTTCTCGGCCGCGAACCCCGCCAGAACGAGGCCGCAGCCGATGAACGTGACAAGCGCGGACATGGACCGGCCCTTTATCGCAACGCCGCGCGGAGTGATGCGCCTGACGGAAGTACCCGCGGCGCGGCTATAAGGTTTCACCGCCGGCCCGGTGCACGGGCGAAAAAGCCGTGGTGGGGCGCCGCTCCGACGGGCGTCGCGCGCCACACGCGTCGCCGTCGCCGGGGTCGCGGGTCGCGGGTCGCCGCGGCGACGTGGTGGCGGAAGGCAGTGAACGGCAGCAAAGGGGTTGCAATCCCGCGCGGATCCGACGAGGCGGGAGCCCAGCGTCGACAGAGGAACGCGTCGCGGGCGGCAGGAGGCCGGGATCTTTGAAGACGGGCGGCAACGGCGTGGCCGTGGGGCACGATGGCTGGCTGTACTGGGTCGGACGGGCCCGCGAAGTCGAAGCTTTCTACGGCGACACCCCGACCTCGCGGCGGATCCTGAAGCGCTGGACGCGGCTGATCGGGCAGCGGGCGCGCCGCCTCGACAGGCTCGGGATCCGGCACGTGCACACCGTCATCCCCGACAAGCTCGCGATCTATCCGGACCTGCTCGGCCGGCCCTTCCCGGGGCTCGACGACCCGCCCGGGATCCGGCTCGCCCGGCTCGTCGCCGGCGACAGCGGCGCCGCGATGGTCGACCTGCAGACACCGCTCCTGGCGGCGCGGACCGAGGAGCCCGTCTACCTGCGGACCGACACACACTGGACCTACCGGGGCTATCTGACCGCGTACCGGGCGCTCTGCGCGGCCCTGGACGCGCCGGTGGCCGCGCACGTCTTCGCCGGGACCAGCGTGAGCGAGCGCTTCACCTTCGATCTCGGCGAGAAGCTCGTTCCACCGGTCGACGAGGACTACGTCGCCTACGACTTCACGCGCCGGGCGGCGCGGACCGACGCAAACGCACTGGTCGCGGTGCGGGAATCGGGGCGGGCCGTGCGTCCGCGCGGATTGTTCGTCGGATCCCGCGTCGTCCTGGAGAACGAGGACGCACCGGATCCGCGGCGCGTGGTGCTGTTCGGCGATTCCTACATCTACAGCCCGGGCGCGCGCCTCACCGCGATGCTGGCCGAGACCTTCGGGGAGGTGCACGCGATCTGGTCGGCCAATATTGACTGGGCCTATGTCGAGGCCGTGCGGCCGGACGTCGTGATCTTCGAGATCGCCGAGCGGTTCCTGCGCCAGGTCCCGTCCGACCGGATCCGCATCGACCGCTTCGCGGCGGTGCGCGCGCGGCGGGCCGTGCGTCCGACGATCCGCGAGCAGATCCGGCGCTGGCTGCGCTGAGCCGCCCCGCACGGCGCGCGGTCGCTTCGAACGGCGAGGGCCCCGCCGCGGTGGCGGCGGGGCCCTGCTCCGTCAGGCTGTTCCGTCGGGCTGTGCGGCGTCTCAGTAGCCGCGGCCGTAATAGCCCGGGCCCCGGTCGAAGGCGCCCGCGGCGGCGGCGCCGGCGGCCGCACCCGCGATGCCCAGGCCGATCGCGGCCCCGGTCGACAGACCGCGGTGACGGCGGTAGCCGAAATCCCGCCGCGGGCCGTACCCGCGATCGTAGCCCCGGCCGTAGCCGTAGCCGTGATGGCCGCCGTAGCCGTAGCCCTGCGCCTGGGCGCCCGTGGCGCCGAGCGCGCCGAGGGAGAGGGTGACGGCGGAGATGAGAGCGAGCTTGCGCATCGGTGACTCCTTCGCAGTTGCGTTGGGAGCCCAACCCGAAGCGCAACCAGGGGTTCCGATTTTCGTGTGGGCGGGGCGCCCAGCCGCCGACCAGTCGCGGGTCTGCGGAGCGGCGATCAGGCCGGGCGCCGCGTTTCAGGAGCGAGGGTCGAGGAGGTGGTGAGCGCGCTGGGACTCGAACCCAGGACCTACAGATTAAAAGTCCGTTGCTCTACCAGCTGAGCTACGCGCTCGCGTCCCGGGCCGCGCGGGGCGGCCCGTCGGGGACGGCGCGTCCGCAATAGGTGAGCGGGCCCGGGGGGTCAACACGAGCGAGGTGGACAACCCTCAGGCCGCGTCGCCGCGGGTCCGCTCAACGATGTCCCGCGCCTCGTCGAAGGCCGCGTCCGCGTCGAGCTCCGTTGTGTCGAGCCGGACGGCGTCGTCGGCCATGCGGAGGGGCGCGGCGCTGCGGGAGGCGTCCCGGGCGTCGCGGGCCTCGATGTCGGCCAGGATCGCCGCGAAGGTCGCCGCCTCGCCGCGGCCGGCCAGCTCCCGGTGGCGGCGGCGGGCGCGCTCCTCGGAGGACGCCGTGATGACCAGCTTCACCGAGGCCTCGGGGCAGACCACCGTGCCGATGTCGCGCCCGTCGAGTACGGCCCCCTGCGGATCGGCCGCGAAGCGGCGCTGCCACGCGAGCAGGCCGGCGCGGACCTCGGGCACCGACGAGACGCGGGAGGCCGCCTCGCCCATGGCCCGGTCGCGCAGGCGCGGGTCGTCGAGCCGGCCGGCGTCGAGGGCCAGGGCCGCCCGCGCCGCCGCCGCGGAATCGTCCAGCGACAGGCCGGCATCGAGCAGGGCCAGCGCCACGGCCCGGTAGAGGAGCCCGGTGTCGAGATGCGGCAGGCCGTAATGGTCGGCCAGACGCTTGGCGAGGGTGCCCTTGCCGGACGCGGCCGGTCCGTCGATCGCGATGACGAGCGGCATGGAGGTCACGCCTCGATCCGGCCGCCGAGGGCCTGCATGGTCGGGAGGAAGCTCGGGAAGCTCGTGGCGATCATCGCGCCGTCATCCACCGTGACCGGGCTGCGCGCCGCGAGGCCCATCACCAGGAACGCCATGGCGATGCGGTGGTCGAGATGGGTCGCGACCGTCCCGCCGCCCCGCGCCGCCGCGCCGTCGCCCTCGACCACGAGGTCGTCGCCCTCGACCGTGTGGCGGACGCCGTTGGCGGCGAGCCCGGCCGCCACGGCGGCGAGGCGGTCCGATTCCTTGACCCGCAGCTCGTGGAGGCCGTTCATCCGGGTCCGGCCCTCGGCGAAGCTCGCCGCCACCGCCAGCACCGGGTACTCGTCGATCATCGCGGGCGCCCGCTCGGCCGGGACATCGACGCCGGTCAGGCGGCTCGCGCGCACGCGCAGGTCGGCCACGGTCTCGCCGCCCTCCTCCCGCTCGGCCACGCGCTCGATCTGCGCGCCCATCTCCAGGAGCGTCGTGATCAGCCCGATGCGCAGCGGGTTCATCATCACGCCCTCGATCACCACGTCGGAGCCGGGCACGATCAGCGCCGCCACCAGCGGGAACGCCGCCGAGGACGGGTCGGCCGGCACCACCACGTCGGTGCCGCGCAGGGTCGGCTGCCCCGTCAGCGCGACCCTGCGGCCGTGGCCGTCCGGCCCGTGCGGCGCGACGCTGACCGCGGCGCCGAACAGGCGCAGCATCCGCTCGGTGTGATCGCGGGTCGCGGCCGCCTCGATCACGGTCGTGACGCCGGGGGCGTTGAGGCCGGCGAGCAGCACCGCGGACTTGATCTGCGCCGAGGCTGCCGGGGTCTCGTAGGTGATCGGGATCGCCTCCTTGGGACCCCGCAGGGTCAGCGGCACCCGCCCGCCCTCGGCCTCGGCGAGGACCTGCGTGCCCATGCGGGTCAGCGGGTCGAGGATGCGGCGCATCGGCCGCGACCGCAGGGAGGCGTCGCCGTCGAAGGTCGCGGTGACCGGCTGCCCGCCGACCACGCCCATCATGAGGCGAGAACCGGTGCCGGCATTGCCGAAATCGAGCACCTCGGCCGGATCGCCGAGGCCGCCGATGCCGACGCCCCGGACCCGCCAGCTCCCGGCCCCGAGCCGCTCGACGCCCGCGCCGAGGGCCTTCGCGGCGGCGGCGGTGCGCAGGACGTCGTCGCCCTCCAGCAGGCCTTCGACCCGCGTCTCGCCCTGGCTGAGCAGGCCGAGGATCATGGCCCGATGCGAGATCGACTTGTCGCCGGGCGGGCGCAGGCGCCCGCGCAGCGGGGCGCCCGGCGCGGCGGTGAGGGGCTGAGGACTCGAATCGTGCGACACGGGACGTCCGTTCGGGCTCTGAGAAGTGGGTCTGGATCCGGCGCGTCGCGCGGCCCTGCCGCGGCGCTGCAATCGGACGGTGACATCGCCGCGCGGTTAACACGGGCACCGCCCGGCGTCATCCATCCCCATCCATCCGTATCCGTCCGTGACCCGCGCCGATCCGCGGGAGCGCGCCGCCCGGAAACGCCCCCGCACGGGCTCGATTGACAGGGGCCGCCACCGCGACTAACGGGGCCCCTCCCCCGAGACAGTACTGACGACGAGGTGTCCGCCCGTGGCCCGACCGGAACTTGGCTTGAAGCGCCAGTGCATGAGCTGCGGCGCGAAGTTCTACGACCTCGCCCGCGATCCCGCCGTCTGCCCGAAATGCGGGGCGGTCTACCAGGCCGTGGCGACCTCGAGCCGGGCAGCGCCTCCGGCGCTGTCGCGGAGCGCGGCCACCAACGACGATGAGGACGAGACGGACGAGAAGGGGCCGGAGCTGGTCTCCCTCGACGAGGTCGAAGCCGCCGAGGACGACGCGGATCCGACGCCCGAGGACGAGTCGGTCGAGGACGGGGATTCCAGCGACGACGACACCTTCCTCGAGGAGGAGGACAGCGGCGACGACGACGTCTCCGACCTGATCGACGGCGATATCGAGAACGACGAAGAGGGCTGAGGCGGTCTCCGCCTCCCCCACCAAAAACCCCCGGCGACAGCGAAAAAAGGGGGTTGAGTCCGCGGTGCGAGCCGCCTATAGAACCGGCCTCGCCGGACGCAAGTCGGACGGTGAGACGCCGCGGGACCCAACCGCGGTGGATGACGAAAGTGGGGCCTTAGCTCAGCTGGGAGAGCGCTTCCATGGCATGGAAGAGGTCATCGGTTCGATCCCGTTAGGCTCCACCATCCTACTCTCGCGCGACGCGGACCCGTGAGGGACGTCGACCGCAACACAATTTGGGGCCTTAGCTCAGCTGGGAGAGCGCTTCCATGGCATGGAAGAGGTCATCGGTTCGATCCCGTTAGGCTCCACCACTCATCTCCCGCGCGACGCGGCCGATCCCGGCCTCCGCCCGGAGATCCAGTATCCCGGATTTTGACTTCAAGAGCGGGCGCAGGCGTCCTCGACGCGCCGTCATCGCCCATGACGGCTCAGCGGGTCAGGTGCCCGAGCGGCAGGGCGGTCGTGTACTTCACCTGTCCCAGGGCGAAGCTCGAGCGGATATTGGCCACACCGGGGATCCGCGTGAGGTGATCGAGGACGAGCTTCTGGTACTGGCCCAGATCCTCGACCACGACCCGCAGCATGTAGTCGGCCTCGCCGCTCATCAGGTAGCATTCCATCACCTCCGGGCGGCTGCGCACCGCCTCGTCGAACGCCCGGAGCGCGGCCTGGGTCTGCTTCTCCAGCGAGACGTGGACGAACACGTTGACTGCGAGCCCCAGGCTCAGCGGGTCGACCACCGCCACGCATCCGCGGATGACCCCCGCCTCCTTCAGGTCGTTGACGCGGCGCCAGCACGGCGAGGTCGACAGGCCCACCCGCTCGGCGAGATCCGCGATGCTGATCTCGCTGTCCTGCTGCAGGCATTCGAGGATGCGCAGGCTCGCGGCGTCGAGCGGGGCCGGGCGTGCGGGCATGGGTTCGGTCTCCGGACGAGCGGCGGCGTGGAGCGGCGCGGCACCGGCCGGACCGAGCCGTGCGCGGCATGTTTTTCCGCCTATCGCCGGCCAACCGGAATATCAATCCGCCGGATGCAGTCTCGGAGCAAAGGTTCGGTAAGTCCGGCCGCCCGGATGCTCGTATGATCGGGTCGACCAGGGAGGCCGCGCCGATGAACGCCATACCGCCGAAAGCCACGATCGCGCGGTCCGCCGAGGTGGACCACGACCCGACCGAGACCCAGGACTGGCTCGCCGCGCTGGAATCCGTCTTCCGCACCGAGGGCGCGGCCCGGGCCCGCTTCCTCCTCGACCGCCTGGAGCGGCGCTCGAAGGAGATCGGCATCCTCGACGAGGCACTCCCCTACTCGCCCTACCGGAACACGATCGCGCTGGAGAAGCAGCCGCGCTACCCGGGCGACCTCGACATCGAGGAGCGCCTGACCTCGATCATGCGCTGGAACGCCCTCGCCATGGTGGTGCGCGCGAACATGGCCTACGGCGAGCTCGGCGGCCACGTGGCCAGCTACGCCTCGGCGGCGGAGCTGTTCGAGGTCGGGTTCAACCACTTCTTCAAGGGCGGCGCGGACGGCGATCTCGTCTACTTCCAGCCGCATTCGGCGCCGGGCGTCTACGCCCGGGCCTTCCTCGAGGGGCGGCTCTCCGAGGAGCAGCTGAAGCATTACCGCCAGGAGATCGCCGGCGATGGCCTGTGCTCCTACCCGCATCCCTGGCTGATGCCGGATTTCTGGCAGGTCCCCACCGGCTCCATGGGCATCGGCCCGATCCACGCCGTCTACCAGGCGCGGTTCATGCGCTACCTCGGCAACCGCGGCCTCGCCGACACCGCCGGGCGGCACGTCTGGGGCGTGTTCGGCGACGGCGAGATGGACGAGCCCGAATCGATCGGCGGCCTCGCCCTGGCGGCGCGCGAGAACCTCGACAACCTGACCTTCGTCATCAACTGCAACCTGCAGCGGCTCGACGGGCCGGTGCGCGGCAACGGCCAGATCATCCAGGAGCTGGAGAGCCTGTTCCGCGGCGCCGGCTGGAACGTCATCAAGGTGCTGTGGGGCTCGGAGTGGGACGGGATCTTCGCCCGCGACACCAACCACGCCCTGCTGCGCCGCTTCGCCGAGACGGTCGACGGCAAGTACCAGACCCTGGGCGCCAAGGACGGCGCCTACAACCTCGCCCACTTCTTCGGCGAGGATCCGGAGGTGCGCGAGCTCGTCGCCCACATGTCGGACGCCGACGTCGACCGGCTGAAGCGCGGCGGCCACGACTTCCGCAAGCTCTACGCGGCCTTCGCGGCCGCCAAGGCCACCAAGGGCCGGCCCACGGTGATCCTGGCCAAGACCAAGAAGGGCTACGGCATGGGCGGCGCGGGCGAATCGCGCATGACCGCCCACCAGGCCAAGAAGCTCGACGTCGACGCGCTGCGCGCCTTCCGCGACCGGTTCGCCCTGCCGCTGTCGGATGCCCAGGTCGAGGGTCTGGCCTTCTACAAGCCGGCCGAGGACGGCGCCGAGATGCGCTACCTGCGCGAGCGCCGCGAGACGCTCGGCGGCGTCCTGCCGGCCCGCCGCCGCACGGCGCCGACCGTCGCGGTTCCGGCGCTCTCGACCTACGCGGGCTTCGCGCTCGAGGCCGGCGGCAAGGAGATGTCGACGACCACGGCGGTGGTGCGCCTGTTCGGCAACCTCCTGAAGCACAAGGATCTCGGGCCGCGGATCGTGCCGATCGTCGCCGACGAGGCGCGGACCTTCGGCATGGCCAACCTGTTCCGGCAGGTCGGGATCTACGCGCCGGACGGCCAGCTCTACGAGCCGGAGGATGCCGGCTCGATGCTCTACTACCGCGAGGCCCGGGACGGGCAGCTCCTGGAAGAGGGCATCACCGAGGCCGGGGCGATCTCGTCCTGGACGGCGGCGGCCACGGCCTACAGCGTCCACGGCCTGTCGATGCTGCCGTTCTACATCTACTACTCGATGTTCGGCTTCCAGCGGGTCGGCGACCTGATCTGGGCGGCGGCCGACCAGCGCGCCCGCGGCTTCCTGATCGGCGCCACGGCGGGCCGCACGACGCTCGGCGGCGAGGGCCTGCAGCACCAGGACGGGTCGAGCCACATGCAGGCGGCCGCGATCCCGAACTGCCGGGCCTACGATCCGGCCTTCGCGTACGAGATGGCGGTGATCGTCGACCGGGGCGCCCGGGCGATGATGGAGGAGGGCGAGGACGCCTTCTACTACCTGACGGCGATGAACGAGAACTACGCCCAGCCCTCCATGCCCGCCGGGGCGGAGGCCGGCATCCTGAGAGGCATGTACCGCCTGTCGGGACCGGAAGGCGGGGCGGCCGCGGTGCGCCTTCTCGGCTCCGGCGCGATCCTGCCGGAGGTGATCGCGGCCGCGGCGCTGCTCGCGGAGGATTTCGGCGTCTCCGCCGAGGTGTTCAGCGTGACGAGCTTCAGCGAGCTCGCCCGCGACGCCCGCGAGGCCGAGCGGCAGGCGATGCTCAACCCGGAGGCCGAGGCGCCGGTCAGCCACGTGGCGGCGCTGCTGCCGGGCACCGCGCCCGTCGTCGCGGCGAGCGACTACGTCCGGGCCTACCCGCAGCTGATCGCCTCCTACGTCGGCGCGCGCTTCGTCGCCCTCGGCACCGACGGGTTCGGGCGCAGCGACACGCGCAGCGCGCTCCGCCGGTTCTTCGAGGTCGACCGGCAGCACGTGGTCATCGCCGCCCTGCACGCCCTGGCCGAGGCCGGCACAGTGCCGCGCACCACGGTGGCGGACGCGATCCGCCGCTACGGCATCGCGGCGGACGCGCCCGCGCCCTGGACGATCTGAGGCCGGGCGCCCCGTCGAGGGGCGCCATCCGCCCCACCCCCTCTCCGAACGCCCGACCTACGGAATTCGCCCGCATGAGCGCCGCGCTGCAGATCGCCCTTCCGGATATCGGCGACTACCGGGACGTGCCGGTCATCGAGCTTCTGGTGAAGCCCGGCGACCGCCTCGCGGTGGACGACCTGATCCTCAGCATCGAGTCCGACAAGGCCACCATGGAGGTCCCCTCCCCGGTCGCCGGAATCGTGCGCGAGTTGCTGGTCTCGGTGGGGTCGAAGGTGTCGGAAGGAACGCCGATCCTGACAATGGAACCCGCGGAGGGCAGCGGGGCCGCACCGGCGCCGGACGCAACTCCCGCTGCCGCGGCGGCGTCGTCCCCCGAGGGGAGCGCGGGTGCCCTCTCCCGACCGGCAGAGGGACAGGGTGAGGGATCAGGGTTTTCCGGGGACGGCGCACCCCTCACCCCGACCCTCCCCCGCACGGGAGAGGGAGCCGGTCGCGCCTCGCCGGAGCCGATCCAGGCCGAGCCGATCCGGGCGACGAGCGGCGACGTCCATGCCAGCCCGTCCGTCCGCCAGCTCGCCCGCGAGCTCGGCGTGAGCCTCGACGGCGTGCCGGCCACTGGGCCCAAGGGCCGGATCCTGCGCGAGGACGTGCACGCCTTCGTCAAGGCGGCCCTCAACGCGCCGGCCCGGGCGCCCGCCGCCGCGCCCGGGATCGGCGCCGGCCTGCCGCCCTGGCCGGAGGTGGACTTCGCCAAGTACGGGCCGGTCCGGCGCGAGCCGCTCTCGCGCATCCAGAGCCTCTCGGGGGCCAATCTCAGCCGCAACTGGCTGACGATCCCGCACGTGACCAATTTCGACCGGGCCGACGTCACCGAGATCGAGTTGTTCCGGGTCGGCCTGAACACGGAGACGCGGACGCCGCCCGCGCGCGTCACCATGGTGGCCTTCCTGATCAAGGCGGCGGCCTCGGCGCTGCGCGCCTACCCGCGGTTCAACTCCTCGCTCGAGGGCGGCGACCTCGTCCTGAAGGACTACGTCCATGTCGGCTTCGCGGTGGACACGCCGAAGGGCCTGATGGTGCCGGTGGTGCGCGACTGCGACCGCAAGGGGCTGATCGAGATCGCCACCGAGATGGCGGCGATGGCCGAGAGGGCCCGGGCCGGGACCCTCCCCGGCTCCGACATGCAGGGCGGCTGCTTCTCGGTGTCGTCGCTCGGCGGCATCGGCGGCGACGGCTTCACCCCGATCATCAACGCCCCCGAGGTCGCCATCCTGGGCGCGGCGCGCTCGCGCACCGAGGCGGTCTGGGACGGCAAGGCCTTCCAGCCGCGCCTGATCCTGCCGCTCAGCCTGTCCTGGGACCACCGCGTCGTGGACGGCGTCGCCGCCGCCCGCTTCCTCGGCCACGTGGCGTCGGTCCTCTCGGACCTGCGCCGCGCCCTCCTGTGACCGCCGCCATGACCGAGACCCTCGACATCCGCGTTCCCGATCTCGGGGACTACGCCGACGTGCCCGTGATCGAGATCCCGGTGGCGCCCGGCCAGCCGGTCGCCAAGGACGAGACCCTGCTGGTGGTCGAATCCGACAAGGCGACGCTCGACATCCCCTCCCCGGCGGCGGGCCGCCTCGCGGAGATGCTGGTCGGCCTCGGCGACACCGTCTCGGCTGGCACCCTCGTCGCCCGCCTCGCGGTCGAGGCGCCCGGCGCGCGCGCCGAGCCGGCCCCCGCGCCGGCCCTCGCCCCACCGCCCCAGAAGCCGCAGGCGGGCGCGAGCTGCGACCTCCTCGTGATCGGCGGCGGACCGGGCGGCTACTCGGCCGCGTTCCGGGCCGCCGATCTCGGGCAGCGCGTCATCCTGGTCGAGCGCCACGCGACCCTCGGCGGCGTCTGCCTCAACGTGGGCTGCATTCCCTCGAAGGCGCTGCTCCACGTGGCCGCGGTGACCGAGGAGGCCGTCCGGCTGGCCGCGCACGGGATCAGCTTCGGCGCGCCGACGATCGACCTGGAGAAGCTGCGGACCTTCAAGGCCGGCACCGTCCGGCGCCTGACCGACGGGCTCGCCCAGATGGCGCGCCAGCGGAAGGTCGAGGTGATTCGTGGAACCGCGCGCTTCACCGGGCCCGACACGGTCTCGGTGACGCTGCACGACGGCGGCACGCGCGACGTCACCTTCACGGGCGCCGTCGTGGCGGCGGGCTCGGCGCCGGTGGCCCTGCCGATGCTCCCGGACGATCCGCGGATCGTGAATTCCACCGGGGCGCTGGAACTGCCCGCCGTGCCGCGCCGGCTCCTGGTGATCGGCGGCGGCATCATCGGCCTGGAGATGGCAACGGTCTACAGCGCACTCGGCGCGCGGGTCGACGTGGTCGAGCGCCTGCCCGGCCTGCTCGAGGGCGTCGACCGGGATCTCGTCAGCGTCTGGACGAAGCGCAACGCTCACCGTTTCGACCGCGTCCTAACGGGGGTCGAGGTCGTCTCCGCCGAGGCGAAACCGGACGGGATCGCCGTGACCTTCTCGGGGGAGGCCGAGCCCGGAACCTACGACCTCGTGCTCCAGGCCGCCGGCCGCCGGCCCAACGGGGCGACGCTCGGTCTCGACGCGGCCGGCGTTGTGCTGGACGGCGGCTTCGTGCAGGTGGACGCCCAGATGCGCACGAACGTGCCGCACATCTTCGCCATCGGCGATTGCGTCGGCCAGCCGATGCTCGCCCACAAGGCGGTGCATCAGGGCCACGTCGCCGCCGAGGCCGCTGCCGGCCACAAGGCCGGCTTCGATGCCGCCGTGATCCCCTCGGTCGCCTACACCGACCCGGAGATCGCCTGGGCCGGCCTCACCGAGACGGCCGCGAAGGCGGCCGGGCGGGCCGTCGAGGTGGCGCGCTTCCCCTGGGCCGCTTCGGGCCGGGCCATCGCCAACGGCGCCGATTACGGCCTGACCAAGCTGCTGTTCGACGCGCAGACCCGGCGCATCGTCGGCGGCGCCATCGTCGGCCCGAGCGCGGGCGACATGATCGGCGAGATCGCGCTGGCGATCGAGATGGGCGCCGACGCCACCGATATCGGCCGGACGATCCATCCCCACCCGACCCTCGGCGAGACGATCGGCCTCGCGGCGGAGGCCGGCCTCGGCCTCTGCACCGACCTGCCGCCGGTCGGGCGTCGCTAGGCGCGTCGTCGGCACCGTGACGGTCGGCGGGCGGGCGGCTCGACGGATCGGCGCGTCTTGTATAGATCTCGGCCCGCATCGCCGACCGGGCCGGGAAGCGGCCCGGTCGGCACGTTCTGCCGGGCCTCGGCGCCGCGGCCTCTGGCGAAGATCTGGTGTTTCAGCTGGGAGGAGATGGTCCGACATGCTGTGGCGCACCGGAAAGTCTTTCCGCCATGCCGTCCGCATCTTACCATTACTGGCGCGGGACAGGCCGACCCGCGACGAACCGCGGCCCGGGAAGCGCGCACGGCCGCTCCGGGCGCCGCGCGTGGCGCTCGCGGTGCTGCTTGGACCGATCGTGGTGAGCGGGCCGCGCAGCTGGGCGCTCGACGCCGGCTTGGCACCGAAGCCTGCCGACGCGCCGGTCGCGGCCGACGAAGCGCAGGTCCTCATCGCCTCGCTGCGGAGCCGCATCCTCGCGGCGCACAGCGCGACGTTCGCCCTCGAGAGCTGGTGCGCCGACCACAGGCTCGCCGGAGATCCGCACCTCGTGGCGGAGCGCGTCCCCGTGGCCGACAAGCCCCTCACCGCGGCGCAGCGCGCGCGCCTGGCGATCGGCCCGGACGAGCCCGTCCGCTATCGGCGGGTGCGTCTCGCCTGCGGGGATCGCGTCCTGTCCGAAGCGGACAACTGGTACGTTCCGGCCCGCCTGACCCCGGAGATGAACGCGACGCTGGACAGCACCCGCACGCCCTTCGGCCGCGTCGTGCGTCCCCTCGCCCCCGTGCGCAACACCGTCGAGGTGCGCGCGCCGGTCCAGAGGGCCGCCCCCGGACCGAACGATCCGCTCTTCGAGATCGACGCCGTGCTGTCGACCGGTGCCGGGCAACCGTTCTGCGAGGTCGTCGAGACCTATCTGGGCGGTGCGCTGCCGCCTGCATCGCGGTAAGAACCCGGCCGCGTTCTCGGTTCGGAGGAATGGAATGGGTTCGAGGTTTCGCCGCACGGTTCTGGCTCTGCTCGCGACGGGCGCGGCGTGCGGACCGGTCCTCGCGGCCGATCCGGCCGGCGTGTGGCTGACGGAGACCGGCAGCTCCCGCGTCCGCATCGCGCCGTGCGGCGGCGGCTATTGCGGGACGATCATCAGCGCCCCCGGGAAGGGCCTGGACGCGAAGAACCCCGATCCGGCCCTGCGCGGCCGCAGCGTCGTCGGCGTCCAGATCCTCGACGCGCGACAGCCCGAAGGCGGCGGTTTCTCGGGCTCCCTCTACAACCCGAACGACGGCAAGACGTATTCGGGCTCGCTGAAGCTCACGGGTCCCGATGCGCTCGAGGTGTCCGGCTGCGTCATGAGCGTCTTCTGCAAGCGGCAGACCTGGACCCGCGTGAAGTAGCGCTCTGCCACGCGCTCCATTCGGCGTCGGTCCCGCGTCGGAACAGCGCGGGATCGATCGCGCGCGCCTGAAGTTGCCCCGGTCTGAAACCGACAAGGATCCTCATGACCCGGACACTTCTCGCCAGCCTCCTCGCCCTCGCCACCGTCGCGCCGGCCAGCGCCCAGGTCGAGGCCCGGCCGGTCGCCCCGGCTCCCGGCGCGCCGGGCGTCGTGAGCCAGCAGAGCGACGCCACCGGGAACGAGGCCGCGGTGACCTATTCCCCGACCGGGCGCCCGGCCGACACGATCTCCAACAACTCGGCGGCGGCCGGCAATGCCAACCAGCCGTCGCGGGTCGCGCCGCAGGGCGGTGGCGGCGGCGGCAATCGGTAATCTGCGCCCGCTCGGTCGCTCCGGTCGACCGGGCCCGATGTTTCGTGACAGGAACAGCGCGGGGTTGCGGGGCGACGCCGGAACGGGCGTGCGCCCCGGCCGGTATCGGCCACGACGAACCCGCGAGACCTGCAGGAGCCGCACCGTCGCCGGTGCGGCCGTTCCGCGTGCCGGTGCGTCTCAGGCAGCCTCGGTGAGGGCCTGGGCGACGGCGTCGAGGGCGGCCTCGGCGCCGGCGCCGTTCGGTCCGCCCGCCTGCGCCATGTCGCGGCGGCCTCCGCCACCCTTCCCGCCGAGCGCCCCGGCGCCGGCCCGCACGAGCCCGACGGCGTCGTAGCGCTCGGTCAGGTCGTCGGTGACGCCGACCACCAGCCCCGCCTTGCCGTCCGGCCCGACGCCGACCACCGCCACGACGCCGGAGCCCAGGCGCTTCTTCTCCTCGTCGACGATCGGCTTGAGGTCGCGCATGTCGAGCCCCTCGATGACCGAGCGGCGGAAGGCCACCCCGCCGATCTCGGTCTGCTGCGCGCCCGAGCCCGGGCCGCCCTCGCCGCCCATCGCGAGCTTGCGGCGGGTCTCGGCCAGCTCGCGCTCCAGGCGCCGCCTGTCCTCCATCAGCGCGGTCAGGCGATCGGGCGCCTCGGAGACCGGCGCCTTCAGGATACCGGCGAGCGCCGCCAGCGTCCGGGCCTCCTCGGCCCGGTGGCGGCGCGCCGCGTCGGCCGTCAGCGCCTCGATCCGGCGCACGCCCGCGCCCACCGCGCTCTCCGCCACGATGGTGATCGCCCCGATATCGCCGGTGCGCGCGGCATGGGTGCCGCCGCAGAGCTCAACGGAGAAGTTCCTGGAGCGGCCCTTCTCCGCCGCGCCGTCGACCGGCAGCCCCATCGAGACCACCCGCACCTCGTCGCCGTACTTCTCGCCGAACAGAGCGCGGGCGCCCGACGCGATCGCGTCGTCCACCGCCATCAGCTTCGTGACGACGGGGGCGTTCTGCAGCAGCACCGCGTTGGCGATGTCCTCGACGCGGGTGAGCTCGTCGGCCTCGATCGGCTTCGGATGGCTGATATCGAAGCGCAGCCGCTCGGGGCTGACCAGAGAGCCCTTCTGGGCGACGTGGTCGCCCAGCACCTGCCGCAGGGCCTCGTGGAGCAGGTGGGTGGCCGAGTGGTTGGCCCGGATCGCCTTGCGCCGGACGGTGTCGACCTTGAGCTCGACCGGCTGGTCGAGGACCAACGTCCCCTCCTCCACGGTGACGTGGTGGACGAACAGGTCGCCGAGCTTCTTCTGGGTGTCGGTGACCCGGGCCCGCACGCCCGGCGCCAGGATCAAGCCGGTATCGCCGACCTGGCCACCCGATTCCCCGTAGAACGGCGTCTGATTGACGAGGACGAGCCCGGTCTGGCCCGCCTCGAGGGTCTTCACCTCGGCGCCGTCGCGCAGGAGCGCCGTCACGATGCCCTCGGCGGTCTCGGTCTCGTAGCCCAGGAACTCGGTGGCGCCGACGCGCTCGCGCAGGCCGAACCACACGGTCTCGGTGGCCGCCTCGCCCGAGCCCTTCCAGGCCTCGCGGGCCGCCTGCTTCTGGCGCTGCATCGCGACCGCGAAGGCGTCCGTGTCCACGCCGATGCCGCGGGCCTTGAGGGCATCCTGTGTCAGGTCGAGGGGGAAGCCGTAGGTGTCGTAGAGCGTGAAGGCGGTGTCGCCGGAGAGCTTGTCGCCTTCCTTGAGCTCACGGCTCTCGGCGTCGAGGATCGACAGACCCCGCTCCAGGGTGCGGCGGAAGCGGGTCTCCTCCAGCTTCAGGGTCTCGGCGATCAGGCTCTCGGCCCGCATCAGCTCGGGGTATGCCTGGCCCATCTCGCGGACCAGCGTCGGCACGAGGCGGAACATGGTCGGCTCGCGGGCGCCCAGGATCTCGGCGTGGCGCATGGCGCGGCGCATGATCCGGCGCAGCACGTAGCCGCGGCCCTCGTTGCCCGGCAGCACGCCGTCGGCCACCAGGAACGACGCCGCGCGCAGGTGGTCGGCGATCACCCGGTAGGAGGCCACCGTCGCGGGCTCCGGCGCCCGCGAGACCGCGTGGGCCACGGCATCGATCAGGGCGCGGAACAGGTCGGTGTCGTAGTTCGAGTGGACGCCCTGGAGGATCGCGGCCATGCGCTCCAGGCCCATGCCGGTGTCGATCGACGGCCGCGGCAGCGGGTTGCGCACGCTCGGCTCCAGCTGCTCGTACTGCATGAACACGAGGTTCCAGAACTCGAGGAAGCGGTCGCCGTCCTCGTCCGGCGAGCCGGGCGGGCCGCCCTGGAGCGCCGGGCCCTGGTCGATGAAGATCTCCGAGCAGGGGCCGCACGGGCCGGTATCGCCCATCTGCCAGAAATTGTCGGAGGTCCCGATCCGGATGATCTTCTCGTCCGGGAAGCCGGCGATCTTCTTCCACAGGCCGGCGGCCTCGTCGTCGTCGGCGTAGACGGTGACGAGGAGCTTGTCAGGCTTGAGGCCGAACTCCTTGGTGATCAGCGTCCAGGCCAGCTCGATCGCGCGGTCCTTGAAGTAGTCTCCGAACGAGAAGTTGCCGAGCATCTCGAAGAACGTGTGGTGGCGCGCCGTGTACCCGACATTGTCGAGGTCGTTGTGCTTGCCGCCGGCCCGCACGCATTTCTGCGCGGTCGCCGCCCGGTCGTAGGCGCGCTTCTCGATGCCCGTGAAGACGTTCTTGAACTGCACCATGCCGGCATTCGTGAACATCAGCGTCGGGTCGTTCTTCGGCACGAGGCTCGAGGACGGCACGACCTCGTGTCCCGCCTTGGCGAAGTAGTCGAGGAAGGTCGACCGGATCTCGTTGACGCCGCTCATCGGGGCTGACTCTGGCAGGACGGACGGGAAAGGGCGGCCGCGCGTCATCCGCCCGGCGCCCGCATGGCGCCCTCTTAAGGAGGGATGCCGCGGGAGTCACGGGCGGCCTGCCCCGAAATCTCCTCGGGACGCCCCAACTCGGCCACAAGCACGGCCGTGTTGTCGCCACATCTGTCAAGCGATGGTGAGTCCGTAGCGCCACGACGGCGTGTGGAGAGTCGGGATAACGATGCAGGGCCGCACGGTCGGATCGCCGAGGACCATCACGGGCAAGCAGGGCCATTTCGGCTCGGGCCGCGCCGACGTGATCGCCGCACAGCCCATGCTGGGCCGTGCCCATGGCAGCCGCCCCGCGCTGTTCCGCTCGCTGCTCACCGTGTCGATGATCGCCGGCGGCCTCAGCGCCGCGCTGATCGGGTCGGGCGTGGACCTCGCCAAGGTCGGCCTGTCGCCGGCCGTGTCCGTCGCGGAGGCCGCCACCGAGATCCCGATGCCGCGCCCGCGCATCCACACCGTCGCCCTGACGACGCCGCTCGAGCAGACGCCGCTGCGCGCCGCCGCCAGCTTCGCCCCGGTGCACGACCTCGATACCGACCTCGGCTCCAACACGGTCGACCGGGTGTCGTACGACTTCCTGCTCTCCGAGAGCGCCGTCGGCGACCCGAACGACATCCTCGAATTCGGCCCGATGAAGATCCGGCGCCACCTCGTGCAGACGATCGTCCGGGCGGCCCAGGCCGTCCAGACCGATCCGGTGCTCCTGATGGCGGTGGCCGACAAGGAGTCGAGCTTCGTCACGGCGGTCCAGGCCAAGACCTCCTCGGCGACCGGCCTCTACCAGTTCATCGAGCGGACCTGGCTCGGCGTGGTGCGCGACTTCGGTGCCAAGTACGGGCTGGAGAAGGAAGCCGCGCTGATCACGTCCGACGCCAACGACCGGCCGGTGATCACCGATCCGGCGGAACGCGCCCGGGTCCTCGAGCTGCGCCGCGACCCGTACCTCTCGGCCCTCATGGCCGGCGAGATGCTGAAGCGCGACGCGGCCCGCATCGCCCTGCGCATCGGCCGCGAACTCACGCTCGGCGAGGTCTACCTCGCCCACTTCCTGGGACCGGACGACGCGAGCGAGTTCCTCGCCAACGTCGTGAACAAGCCGGCCGCCGCCGCCGCGGCCCTGCTGCCGGGCCCGGCCCGGGCCAACCGCTCGATCTTCTTCGCCGCCGGGCGCTTCGTCGGGCGCGGCCGCCACCGCAAGCCCCTGAGCCTGTCGGTCGCGCAGGTCCACGAGAAGTTCGAGGCGATGATGAGCACCCGCGGGACGCGCTATCAGAACGTCCGCGAAGTCTCCGGGATCATGGCGTATGCCGACGCCGAGGCCGGCCTCGCCACGCAGTAACGGCTCTGTGACGCCGGGCGGGTTTCCCGAAGCCCGGCGCAACCAGCGGCGGATTGCCGACTTTCCTCCTCATGCGCCGCGTCCTCGGGCGGCGCGAAAGTCGACTTCGGGGGAGTTCTTGAAAAAGCACCAGACGAGCGCACCCCTGCCGCTCACCGATACGCTGTCACCGGGTCTCCCGCTCGACCAGATCGGTCAGACACTGGCGTCGTTCTACGATGATCTCGTAACCGAGGGCGTGCCCGAGCATCTCGCCGCCCTTGTCCGCCGGGTCCGCCAGAGCGAGAGCGACGAGGCCGCCCGGAGCCGGCCGAGCGTCGTGGCGGCCGAGGCCGATCCGGCCCGCCTCGCCCTCGTCGTCGAGGACGATCCCGAGATCCGTTCGCTGGCCGAGACCCTGCTGGAGGAGACCGAGCTCGACGTGGTTGGCTGTGACAGCGCCGAGGCCGCCCTGTCGGTCCTCCAGGCGCGCGGCGGCGACGTCGCGCTGGTCTTCGCCGATGTCCGGCTGGCCGGACAGATGGACGGCCTCCAGCTCGCCCGCGCAGTATCGACCCTGTGGCCGCGGGCCCGCCTGGTGATCACCTCCGGTCACGGCCTGGCGCGGCCCGAGCTTCCGCCCGAGGCCGTGTTCATCGCCAAGCCCTGGCGCCCCCTCGACGTGCTGGTCGAGGCCGAGCGCGCCGCCGCCGATCCGGCTCCGCCGGTGGTCTGAGGCCGTTCCGCCGCTTTCCCCCCGCCCGCTCTCCGGACTTGCGCGGCCGGGCCCGGCGCGGCGGAGGCCGCGCGATCGGCCGGCGCTTCCGCGGGGGCTCACCGGACATTGGGCCCGGCCCTTGCATCGCCGATGACGGTGTCGGCGCGAGCCCGGAGCCAGCGAAGTTGCCGATCCTCTCCGTCCGTCACCGAACGGTCTACCGGTACCGGCGCCCGGTCGCCTTCGGCGAGCACCGGATCATGTTCAGGCCGCGGGACAGCTACGACCAGCGGCTGATCGCGGCGACCCTCGACATCACGCCCGAGCCGGCCGCCCTGCGCTGGCTGTTCGACGTGTTCGGCAACTGCGTGGCGGTGGCGACGTTCGACACCCGGGCCGAATCCCTGACCTTCGCCTGCGGCATCACCCTCGACCACACGCCGGAGCACGCGCCGGTCTTCCCGCTCGCGCCGCACGCGACCCACTACCCGTTCGGGTACGGCGCCGAGGACATGCCCGACCTCGCCCGCTCGATCGAGCGACAATGGCCGGACCCGCGCCACGAGGTCGATGCCTGGGCGCGGAGCTTCCTGCCGCCGCAGGGCCGGGTCCCGACGCAGGAGCTGCTGGCAGCCATGACGCGCAGCGTGCGGGCGAACTTCACCTATCTCGCCCGCTCCGAGAAGGGCGTGCAGGACCCGCTGACGACGCTGCGCACGAAGCTCGGATCGTGCCGGGACTTCGCGGTTCTGATGATGGAGGGCGTCCGGGCGCTCGGCATGGCCGCCCGCTTCGTCTCCGGATACCTCTACAACCCGCGCAACGACCGCGCGCGCCACGTCGGCGGCGGGTCCACCCACGCGTGGTTGCAGGTCTACCTGCCGGGTGCCGGCTGGGTCGAGTTCGACCCGACCAACGGCATCGTGGGCAACCGCGACCTGATCCGCGTGGCGGTGAGCCGCGACCCGGCCCAGGCCGTGCCGCTGCACGGCTCGTTCTTCGGCCTCGCCAGCGACGATCTCGGCATGCGCGTCGACGTCGACGTGGTGGAACTGCCCGCGGACGGGCCGGCGGCCCGAACCGTGCAGGGGCCGGAGACGTCCCTGGCGCGTTGAGCTTCCTCGAGCACCCGGACCCGGAACGAGCGCGTGGCGACCCCGCGCGGAAGGCGACAGAGCAAGGTAGCCGCGATGAAGATCAGGACCGGTTTCGATATCGCCTTCACGCTGTCGCAGCCGACGCCGATGATCCTGATGCTCAGCGTCCACCCCGCGCGGCTCGGCGACCTGCTGACCCCGCAGGCGATCGGGTTCGACCCGCCGCTTCAGGCGCGCGAGTACCGGGACAGCTTCGACAACATCTGCCACCGCATCGTCGCGCCGCCCGGGCAGCTGACCATTGCGGCGGATTTCACGGTTCAGGATTCGGGTCAGCCCGACCCGGTCGTGCCGGAGGCCCGCCAGATCCCGGTCCAGGATCTGCCCGACGACGTCCTGATCTTCCTGCTGGGCTCGCGCTACTGCGACACCGACAAGCTCTCGCAGACCGCGTGGTCGCTGTTCGGCGGCACGCCGGAGGGATGGGCCCGCGTCCAGGCGATCGTCGACTACACGCACGAGCGGATCCGCTTCGACTATCAGCGCGCCGACGCCACCCGCAGCGCGCACGACGCCTTCATGCAGCGCGAGGGCGTGTGCCGGGACTTCGCGCATCTGGCGATCACCCTGTGCCGGTGCATGAACATCCCGGCGCGCTACGCCACCGGCTACCTCGGCGATATCGGCGTGCCGAAGGACCCGGCACCGATGGACTTCTCGGCGTGGTTCGAGGTCTTCCTCGACGGACCCGAGGGCCCGCGCTGGTACACGTTCGACGCCCGGCACAACCGGCCCCGCATCGGCCGCATCGTCATGGCCCGCGGGCGCGACGCCACCGACTGCGCCATCTCGACCAATTTCGGCTACGCCCACCTCGCGCGGTTCGACGTCCACACGGACGAGGTCACCTGAGCCGCGCCCGCCTTCCTGGGCGCGCGCACCGCACGGCTCAGCTGGCCCGCGTATTCCGCCGGGCAGCAAATTCCGGGCGGGTGTATGGAACTGTCTGCCTATGCTCACGCTTGTAATGGCAAAGGTTATTGCACAGGTAGGCCACTCATGAAGACCACGGTCACCGCACTCGCCGCGCTCCTGGGCGCGTCTGTTCTTGCCGCAACGCCCGTCCTCGCCGCTTCCTCGTACGATCCCTTCGGCTCGGACGGCGCCGACGAGTACTACTCCGATCAGGGACAGTACGGTTACCAAGGCACGTACGCCCCCGGCTACGGCCAGGGCGTGCAGGCCGCTCCGCAGGCGCAGGTGCAGCCGATCCCCCGCGAGATCGTCGCGTTCAACGGAGCCTACGCCCCCGGCACGATCGTGGTCTCAACCGCCGAACGGCGCCTGTACTACGTTCTCGGCAACGGCGAGGCGATCCGCTACGGCGTCGGCGTCGGCCGCCCGGGCTTCAGCTGGAGCGGCACCAACAAGATCACCGCCAAGCGCGAGTGGCCGTCGTGGACGCCCCCCAAGGCGATGATCGCCCGTCGCCCCGACCTGCCGCGCTACATGGCGGGCGGCATCGAGAACCCGCTCGGCGCCCGGGCCATGTATATCGGCAGCACCGAGTACCGCATCCACGGCTCCAACGAGCCGGACACGATCGGTCAGGCGGTCTCGTCGGGCTGCATCCGGATGACCAACGAGGACGTCACCGACCTGTACGAGCGCGTGAAGGTCGGCGCCAAGGTCGTCGTCCTGAACTGAGGGCGCGGCGCGGTCACCCTCGCGCCCGGTCCTGCCTGGTCCGCACGGGCCTCGTCACCCGACCGGGGACGCGGCCCGTCGCGTTCAGGGGACGACGCGGCCGACGGCCGTCTGCGGCGGGCTGAAGGAAGCGATCGGGAGGTCGCAGAAGCAGCGCACGCCGAGGGGCCGCGGCCCCGGTAGCGGACAGGAGAACGGCTTCGGGCCGGTGATCCCCTGCTGGACGGCGTCGCAATTATAGCCGACGGGCGCGCGCTGGGCCCGGCGCGGGACCGGCCGGTATCCGCCGTCGTAGCCCGGATCGTCGTAGTACTGGGCCCAGGCCGCGCTGCTCGGAACGACGGCGGCGAGTGCCAGAGCGGCGACGGCCAGACGGAGAGATCCACGCAGGCCGGATCGGCCGGAAACAGTGAGGCGCATCCCTGAACCCTTCACTCGGCGCGGACTAAAACCCGTCCGCCCGGCGGCTCTCGGCGGCAATACCGGCGAAAACGAGACGGCCCGCCCCCGGATACGGGAGCGGGCCGGAGTCCCCTTCGCCGACGCGAGGCTCAGTGCGTCGCGCGCTCGGCGGCGTCCTGGGCGTTCTGGGCCGTCTGCTTCGCGGCGTCCTGGCCCTGCTCCATGGCCTTGCGGGCCTCGTCGGCGCCCTGCTGCATCGCCGACTTGGCGCGCTCGGCGCCCTGCTGCATCGCGCTCTGGGCGAGGCCGCTGAACTCCTTGGCCTGGGCCTGGATGGCGGCGAACTGGCTGCGCACGAATTCGGCCTGGTGCTGCATCGCCTCTTGCATGTCCCTGGAGCGGACGAGCTTCTGGGCGAGGTCGAAGGCCGCGTTCACGTTCTGCTCGGCATATTCGAAGCCGCGCGAGGAGGTTTCCAGCGCGTTCGAGCGGGCCAGTTCGGCCGAACCCTGTACGGTGTCGGCGGTGCGGCGAGCCGCGCCGATGAAGCTGTCGAACGCCTTGCGGGCCTGCTCGACGCTCTTCTCGGCGAAATCGCGCATCTCGGCCGGAACTTCGTAGTTCGGGGGGTTGCTCATACGTCGTCTCCTCTCTTGATTGGCCTGTGGATGGCGCTTTGTGCGGTGCACAATAACCGATTCGCTGCCATATGCCACCCGCGCTCAAGGCGTTAAGGTTGACATAACGTAAACGTGTGACGGATGCGCCCAGAGTCCAGCGTCGCGGCGCGCGGGAGTTTACAATAGGGCTACGGTCGCGGGTGTTTCTCGGGCAGAGCGAGACCGCGGGGCGTCAGGGTCGGGTTTGGGTTCGAGGTCGCGGGCTTTGGAGACGACAGTGACACCGACGGCCGCTGATGCCCGGTCCGGGTTCGCGACCGCCCTGGCGGCCTGGAAGCGACTGCCTGTCCTGGCGGCCGCGCTGGACGCGTGCGACGCCGTGTATCTCGTTGTCGACCCGTCGGACGCGCGGATCCTGCACGCGTCCGAAGCGGCGGCGGATCTCGCAGCCGCGCTGGCAGGCCCCGCTCTCGCCGGGCTGATCCACCAGATCGGGACGGCGGCGGCCGGCGACGCCACGCCCCGCCTCGCCCGCCTGCGCCTGGATGCCCGCCGGATCGCGCCGCCGGTCCTGTGCTGGCTGGCGCGCGGCGACCTGGCCGATGGCCGGCCGGCGATCCTCGTCGTACCGGTCCGGCGCGACGACCGCTTCCTGTGGCGCATCGATGCCGCGGGGGTGCTGACGACCCTCACCGGCCCGGAGGCTCTCGCCGGCCTGGTTGGGCAGCGCTGGCAGGATCTGGCCGCGAGCGGGCGCCTGTCCGGCGCCGACGCCGTGCTGGCGGCCCTGCGCGACCGGCGCACCTTCCGCGGTGAGCCGGCGGTGCTCGATGCCGGCGCCGGGGCGTTCCGAGTCGACCTGTCCGGCGCCCCGCTCGGGCGGGGCGACGCGGCCTTCTCCGGCTTCGGCGGCTTCGGCCTGATCCGAACCATGCCGGCTGAGAGCCACGCGCCCTTCGCGTCGCCGGTCGCGCTGCCCGCCGCATTGCCGGTCTCGTTGCCGGAACCGGCGCCCGAGCCGGCAGCAGGAGAGGAAGACGGGACCGTCCCCGTCCCCTCCGACGCCGCCGCCGCCGCCGCCGGCGATGGCGAGATCCCGACCACCGTCGACGCGGAGCCCGTCGCCGCCACGTTGTCGAACGATGAGCACGCCGCGTTCCGCGAGATCGCCCGGGCACTCGGCGCCCGCTACGCCGGTGACGAGGCCGACTCCGGATCCGGCGCGCCGAAGGCCGAGAGCGGGGCGGTGATGCCGTTCCCCACCCCGCAGGCCAACGCTGCCGAGACCGCCGCGGTCGCCGACGGTGCCGGTTCGGAGACCGGTACCGCGGATCCCGAGCCGCTCGCCGATGCGGGACCGTCTCCCGAGTCCGATCTCCTCGGCGGGTTGCCGCTGCCGGTGCTGGTCCATCGTGGCGGCACGATCCTCGCGGCGAACCGCGCCTTTCTGGACCTGACCGGCCATCCCGACCTGCCGAGCCTCGCGCGCGTCGGGCTCTCGGGATCGCTGCCAGGCCTGACCCTGGGGGCGATGCCGGATTCGTCCGCGCGCCGGACGACCGTCATGACGGCCGACGGCGGCGCCCGTCCCGTGGAGCTGTTGGCGGGTGCGCTCGCCTGGTCGGGAGCGAGCGCCGCGTGCCTGGTCGTGCGGCCGGTCGCGGAAACCGACGTCGCGGATGCGCTCACGGCCGAGCGCCTCGCCCGCGCCGCGCAGACCGAGCGGACGGCCAGCGCCGAGGCGGCCCTGGACGCGCTGGAGACGGGCGTCGTCACGGTAGACGATGCCGGGCGCATCATCGCGCTGAACCGCGCCGCGGCCAGCCTGTTCGGCTGCGATCCGCGCGAGATCGTCGGCAGCAGCCTCGTCGCCCTGTTCGACCGGCAGAGCGTCCTGACGGTCGCCGACGCCCTGCGGGACGCGGTCCCCGGGCGGCGCACCGTGCGCCTCGCCGGCGCGCCCGTGTCGCTGACCGTGGTCGCGGCGCAGGTGCAGGGACGACGCGTGGCCCTGATCGCGCGCGCCGAGAGCGAGGCCGCGGCGCGCGACGCGGATGGCGGCCCGGACCCAGGGCCGGGTCGCGCGGACGCCCTCGGACGGCTCGACAGCGCCGTCCGCGAACCCCTGACCGGGATGATCGACCTCGCCGGCGCGATGCTGAAGGAGCCGTTCGGACCCCTCGGGGACGCGCGCTACAGGGGCTGCCTCGCCGAGATCAAGGCCTCGGGCGAGGCGATGCTGGAGCGCGTCGGGAAGCTGCTGGACCTCGCCGCCGTCGAGGCCGGATCGCTGCACCTGGAACCGCGCGCCCTCGACCTCAACGACGTCGTGGCCGGCTGCGTCGCCCGCCTCCAGGGCGAGGCGGCACGGGGCCGCATCGTCATGCGGACGAGCTTCTCGACCGATATCGGCGACCTGGAGGCCGACGAACGGTCGGTCAGCCGGGCGGCCAGCCTCGTGATCGAGAACGCGATCCGACGGTCGGTCGCCGGCAGCCAGATCATCGTGTCCACCGGCTCCGCGGAGCGTGCGGCGATCGCCGTGCGGGTGCGCGGCACCAGTGCCGGGCACGCTCCGCCGGCAGAGGCTCCGCGGGGCGATGTCGAGGACGGGCTGGCTCTGCCGCGGGCTCTGGTGGAGGCCAATGGCGGGCGCCTGCAGCTCTCGGCCAGGCCGGAAGACGGCACGCTCGTCGAGATCATCATGCCCACCCATCGCGCGGCCAACGGGTAGCGCGCCGGGGCGACCGCGGCCCGGCGCGTCCGGGAAGCGCCGCCCGAGGGGCGACGGTCGTCGCGGGCGGCCGAAACAGAGGGCTGCCGGTGATAGTCGGCCCGGGCGAGCGCGCTTGACAGCGCAGCATCGAAGCCTCAATCAGCTCTTACATTGCGCCCAATCTATTCACGGGAATTGAGCTGCTCAGGCGCGCGCCAAACTGCGATGATATCGTCATCGTAGATTGTCGGCTACGTTACTTTGGAAGTCCTGGCTGCGCGGCGGAGACCGCGATACGATCGGGCACCAAAACAGGGATGGGACGCCATGGAAGGCAGGGTGATCGAGGTGCAATCCGCGTGGCGCGAGGGCGCACACGTCGATGATGCCAAGTATCGGGAGATGTACGCGGCTTCGGTCGCCGATCCCGACGCGTTCTGGGCCGAGCACGGCAAGCGCATCGACTGGATGAAACCGTTCTCCACGGTGAAGAACACCAGCTTCGAGCCGGGCAAGGTCTCTATCAAGTGGTTCGAGGACGGCACGACCAACGTCGCCCATAACTGCATCGATCGCCATCTGGAGACCCGCGGCGACCAGACCGCGATCATCTGGGAGGGCGACAACCCCGACGAGTCCAAGCACATCAGCTACCGCGAGCTGCACGCGCAGGTCTGCCGGATGGCCAACGTCCTGCGCAACCGCGGCGTCGGCAAGGGCGACCGCGTCACGCTCTACATGCCGATGATCCCGGAAGCCGCCTACGCGATGCTCGCCTGCGCGCGGCTCGGCGCGATCCACGCCATCGTGTTCGGCGGCTTCTCGCCGGATTCTCTCGCGTCGCGCATCCAGGGCTGCGGCTCGAAGGTGGTGATCACCGCCGACGAGGGCCTGCGCGGCGGCCGCAAGGTGCCGCTGAAGGCCAATGTCGACGAGGCGATCAAGCGCCTCGGCACCGACCTGGTCGACCACGTGATCGTCGTGCGCCGCACCGGCGGCAGCGTCGCCATGGAGGCGGGTCGTGACGTCTACTACGACGAGGCGGCCGAGCAGGTGACCGACGAGTGCCCCGCCGTGGCGGTGGAGGCCGAGCACCCGCTCTTCATCCTCTACACCTCGGGCTCGACCGGGCAGCCGAAGGGCGTGGTCCACACCACGGGCGGCTATCTGGTCTACGCTTCGATGACGCACGAATACGTCTTCGATTATCGCGAGGGCGACGTGTACTGGTGCACGGCCGATGTCGGCTGGGTCACCGGCCACAGCTACATCGTGTACGGGCCGCTGGCGAATGGCGCCACGACGCTGATGTTCGAGGGAATCCCCACCTATCCCTCGACGTCGCGCTTCTGGGAGGTGGTCGACAAGCACAAGGTCAACATCTTCTACACGGCGCCGACCGCCATCCGCTCGCTGATGGGCGGCGGCGAGGGGCCGGTGAAGAAGACCTCGCGGGCTTCGCTGCGCGTGCTGGGCTCCGTCGGCGAGCCGATCAACCCGGAAGCCTGGGAATGGTACTACAACGTCGTCGGCGACAAGCGCTGCTCGATCGTCGACACGTGGTGGCAGACCGAGACCGGCGGCATCCTGATCTCGCCGCTTCCGGGCGCCACCGCCCTCAAGCCGGGTTCGGCCACCCGTCCGTTCTTCGGCGTGAAGCCCGAGATGGTCGACGCCGAGGGCAAGGTCCTGGAGGGCGCCTGCGAGGGCAACCTCTGCATCGCGGATTCCTGGCCGGGCCAGATGCGCACGGTCTACGGCGACCATGAGCGCTTCGAGCAGACCTACTTCTCGACCTACCCGGGCAAGTACTTCACCGGCGACGGCGCCCGGCGGGATGCCGACGGCTATTACTGGATCACCGGCCGGGTGGACGACGTCATCAACGTCTCGGGCCACCGCATGGGCACCGCCGAGGTCGAGTCGTCGCTGGTCGCGCACCCGAAGGTCGCCGAGGCGGCGGTGGTGGGCTACCCGCACAACGTGAAGGGCCAGGGCATCTACGCCTACGTGACCCTGAACGACGGCGAGGAGGGCGACGACGCCCTGCGCAAGGAGCTCGTGACCTGGGTCCGCAAGGATATCGGGCCGATCGCCTCGCCGGACCTGATCCAGTTCGCGCCCGGCCTGCCCAAGACCCGCTCGGGCAAGATCATGCGCCGGATCCTGCGCAAGATCGCAGAGGACGATTTCGGCTCGCTCGGTGACACCTCGACGCTGGCCGAGCCGACCGTCGTCGACGATCTGATCGAGAACCGGCAGAACCGGGCCTGATCGCACCCGCGCCGCCACGGCGGCGCGGGTCCGGACCGGGGCGGGTGCCGGGGCGGCGCCCGCCTCCAACAAGAACCATCGATTGCAACGCGACGAACCGGGGGGCCGAGAGCATGCCCTCGCGGGAGGAACAGCCATGAGCGGCACGACACTCGACCTGCGAGGGCGCACGGCGCCCCCGGGAACACGCCCACTCGGAACCGACGTCGATCCGCAGGTCGAGCGGATCGTCCGGGCACCGGAATTCCAGCAGCTCGTTCACGAGCGCACCCGGTTCGCCTGGACCCTGACGATCCTGATGCTGGTGGTCTATTTCGGCTTCATCGGCCTAATCGCCTTCGACAAGTCGCTGCTCGCCGTGAAGGTCGGCGGGACCGCCTCCCTCGGCCTGTTCGTGGGCGTGTTCGTGATCCTGTTCGCCTTCGCGCTCACGGGCATCTACGTGGCCCGGGCCAACACGCGCTTCGACGCGCTGAGCGACGCCCTGAAGCGGAGTGTCGCGCGATGAACCGGCTGTTCCTCGGCCTGACGCTCGCCGTGATCGCGGCGAGCGCGGCCTACGCCGCCGGCCCGGATCTCGGCGCCGTGCAGCAATCGGCCACGAACTGGCCGGCCATCCTGATGTTCCTGTTCTTCGTGCTGCTGACGCTCGGCATCACCTACAAGGCCGCCAAGGGCACCAAGTCGGCCGCCGACTTCTACGCGGCGGGCGGCGGCATCTCGGCCGGCACGAACTCGCTGGCGATCGCCGGCGACTACATGTCGGCGGCCTCGTTCCTGGGCATCTCGGGCCTCGTCTACACTTCGGGCTTCGACGGGCTGATCTACTCGACGGGCTTCCTGGTCGGCTGGCCGATCGTGCTGTTCCTGATCGCGGAGCGCCTGCGCAACCTCGGCAAGTTCACCTTCGCCGACGTGGCGAGCTTCCGCCTCGACCAGACCTCGATCCGCATCATCTCGGCGGTCGGTACCCTGGTGGTGGTGGCGTTCTATCTGATCGCCCAGATGGTCGGCGCCGGGAAGCTGATCCAGCTCCTGTTCGGCCTGCCCTACCTCTACGCGGTGATCATCGTCGGCGTCCTGATGATCGTCTACGTCGCCTTCGGCGGCATGAAGGCGACCACCTGGGTGCAGGTGATCAAGGCCTGCCTGCTGCTCGGCGGCGCGACCTTCATGGCCGGCGCGGTGCTGCTGAAGTACGGCTTCAACCCGGAGGTGCTGTTCGCCAGCGCCGTGCAGGTCCACCCGAAGGGCGACGCCATCATGGCGCCGGGCGGCCTCGTGTCGAACCCGGTGGAGGCGATCTCGCTCGGCGTCGGCCTGATGTTTGGCACCGCCGGCTTGCCGCACATCCTGATGCGGTTCTTCACGGTCTCGGACGCCCAGGCCGCGCGCAAGTCGGTGTTCTACGCCACCGGCCTGATCGGCTACTTCTACATCCTGACCTTCATCATCGGCTTCGGCGGCATCGCCCTGCTGATGTCGGATCCGGTCTACTTCAAGCTCGGCCCGGCCGGCGCGTTCGACAAGCTGAAGGACATGATCGGCGGCACCAACATGGTGGCGGTGAACCTCGCCAACGCGGTGGGCGGTCCGTACTTCCTGGGCTTCATCTCCGCCGTGGCCTTCGCGACGATCCTGGCGGTCGTGGCCGGCCTGACGCTCGCCGGCGCCTCGGCGATCAGCCACGACCTCTACGCCCAGGTGATCGCCCGCGGGCGGACGACCGAGAAGCACGAGGTCAACCTGTCGAAGATCTCGGCCGTGGTGATCGGGATCGTAGCGATCTACCTCGGCTACGTGTTCGAGAACCAGAACGTGGCCTTCATGGTCGGCCTCGCCTTCGCGGTGGCGGCGAGCTGCAACTTCCCGGTTCTGGCCATGTCGATCCTGTGGCGCGGCACCACGACCTGGGGCGCGCTCGCCGGCGGCCTCGTCGGCCTGCTGACGGCGGTGGTCATGGTCGTGCTGTCGAAGGCCGTTTGGGTGACGACGCTGGGCAACCCCGCCCCGCTCTTCCCCTACGACAACCCGGCTTTGTTCTCGATGCCGCTCGCCTTCGCGACGATCTGGGTCGTGTCCCTCATGGACAAATCCCGCCGAGCCCAGCGCGAGCGGGCCGCCTTCGAGGCGCAGTACGTGCGCTCCGAGACCGGGATCGGGGCGGCCGGCGCGCACGCGCACTGATCCCGGTCCGGAGCATCGAACAGGTGGAGGGCGCGGCGCGAGCCGCGCCCTTCTTCATTTCCGGCACACCCGCGTAAGCACCCGTGTTGATAGGGTTCTTCACGTTCGCTTTACCGGTTGACCTCCCCGGCCCTTGCGATAACGCATATGTGATCTGCGCTGCGCGCAGGGCCGTCCGCGAGAACGGGCGGTGAAGGGGCGATCCGGGTCCCGGTGCGCCCGCATGCGTCTGGGAGGACCTGTTTCATGGCTGTGGCAACCGCGATCCCGCGGACCGGAGACGCCGCGAGGCCGATGACGTCGGCCGAGAAGCGCGTGATCTTCGCGTCCTCGCTCGGCACCGTGTTCGAGTGGTACGACTTCTATCTCTACGGCTCGCTGGCGGCGATCATCGGCGCGCAGTTCTTCTCGGCCTACCCGCCGGCCACGCGCGACATCTTCGCGTTGCTGGCCTTCGCAGCCGGCTTCATCGTCCGGCCCTTCGGCGCCCTGGTCTTCGGCCGCGTCGGCGATCTCGTCGGCCGCAAGTACACCTTCCTCGTCACGATCCTGATCATGGGCCTGTCGACCTTCATCGTCGGCATCCTGCCCAACGCGGCGACCATCGGCATCGCGGCGCCGATCATCCTGATCGTCCTGCGCCTCGCCCAGGGCCTCGCCCTCGGCGGCGAGTATGGCGGCGCCGCCACCTACGTGGCCGAGCACGCCCCCAACGGCCGGCGCGGCTTCTACACGAGCTGGATCCAGACGACCGCGACGCTGGGCCTGTTCCTGTCCCTCCTCGTTATCCTCGCGACCCGGACCTTCACGGGCGAGGCCGCCTTCGCCGAGTGGGGCTGGCGCATCCCGTTCCTGGTCTCGGTGCTGCTGCTCGGCATCTCGGTCTGGATCCGCCTTCAGCTCTCCGAGTCCCCGGCCTTCCAGAAGATGAAGGACGAGGGCAAGACCTCGAAGGCGCCGCTCACGGAGGCGTTCGGCCAGTGGCGGAACGCCAAATTCGCCGTCATCGCCCTGTTCGGGCTCGTCGCCGGCCAGGGCGTGGTCTGGTACACGGGCCAGTTCTACGCGCTGTTCTTCCTGCAATCGATCCTCAAGGTCGACGGCTACACGGCGAACCTGCTGATCGCGTGGTCGCTGCTCCTCGGCACCGGCTTCTTCGTGGTATTCGGCTGGCTGTCCGACAAGATCGGCCGTAAGGTCATCATCCTGGCGGGCTGCGCCATCGCGGCGGCGACGTTCTTCCCGATCTTCAAGGGCATCACCTCCACGGCGAACCCGAAGCTCGAGGCGGCGATCGAGAACGTGAAGGTGACGGTGACGGCCGATCCGGCCGCCTGCGGAACCCTGTTCAACCCGGTCGGGACCCGGGTATTCACCCAGCCCTGCGACCTCGCCCGCGACTTCCTGTCGAAGTCGTCGGTCCGCTACACGACCGTGCCCGGCGCGGCCGGCCAGCCCGCCACGATCCGGGTCAACGATACCGAGATCGCCTACCCGCAGGGCGGCAACGCCGAGGCCAACAAGGCCACGGCCGCCGCGCTCCAGGCCGCGGGCTACCCGAAGGCTGGCGACCCCGAGATCGTCAAGATGTCGAACCCGTTCGACATCTTCCGGCCGCAGGTCGCGCAGGTGATCGGCCTGCTGTTCATCCTCGTGCTCTTCGTCACGATGGTCTACGGCCCGATCGCCGCCATGCTGGTGGAGCTGTTCCCGACCCGGATCCGCTACACCTCGATGTCGCTACCCTACCATATCGGCAACGGCTGGTTCGGCGGCCTCCTGCCGGCGACCGCCTTCGCCATGGTCGCGCAGACCGGCGACATCTATTTCGGCCTCTGGTACCCGATCGTCATCGCGGTCGCGACGGTGATCATCGGCGTGTTCTTCGTGCCTGAGACCAAGGATCGCGACATCTTCGCCGATACCTGATCGGTCCGTTTCGACCGTACCGCGGTCCGCCCCGCATCACCAGCGCCCAGGCAGCTCACGCTGCCTGGGCGCTGCAGTTCGGAGCCGTGACCCGGCACCGTCCCGCTTGTGTCGAGCCTGCAACGCCGCTGCGAAATAGCGATCCGTGCGGTTCATCACGGATTGCGCTTGGTCCGATCTTATACGGAGGTGGCCAGTATCGAGACCCGGCACAAGCGCGGCTCCATCAGACGGAGCCGCGACGCCAATTGTCTTCGAGCCAATTTTGCACGTTGTATGAGGCGAGTTGTTGCAACTTGAAGTGAATTATCGGGCAAACCCCGACTTTCCGAGGGGCGCGCCAAATGTATCATCCTGTACAAAATTTAACCTGCCGACAATCGGCCCGGTGGAACCCTATGCGGTACAAGGCCGTATCAGATTTCCCTTCGCCACGGGCTTCTGGGATCTCGAACGTGAACAACGTCCTGGCACATCTGCGCCGCAAGCCCGGCACGAAGCCACCGCTTCTATTTGTGATTATCTGGTCTCTCGCCGCCGTCGGGATTTGGATTCTTATCAACAGTCTCGCCGGCCGGCTGGTCTGGTGGTGGTGATGCGGTTCAACTGCTCCGGTTGTCCTCGGGGTGGCCGTTGAGGTAGGCGCCGAGGAGATAGCCCGCCTGATGCGCGGTCAGATATCCCCCCACGATCAGCACGCGCACCAGGTCGAGCCCGTAGACGGCCATGAACATCGTCATGGCGGCGAGCAGGATCACCGATGAGGTCATGCCGACGATGATCACCGAGTAGGATCGGCCGATCAGCCATCCCACGAGAAACAACAGCGCTGCGACCACCATCTCGTCACCGAACCCGGACTTGTTCCAGGAAGTTCTTCACACGAGCTTCCGGCGCATATCCGCGCGATGATGGCGTGCGTTCGAGAGAATTTCAACCCGCACGGCAAATGCCGAACATATTCGCAAAGACGGGAATATTACACCGGCAATAATGCCCAAAAAATAGCATTCCCGGATGTCGGCCATCCATTGCCGAGCTTCCCTCGCACTCGGACCTGTTCACGGCGATGCTGGGCAGAATTGTGCGCAGGCCGGAAAATCGGCCCGGCCGGTACGATCACGGCGGATCGTTAACGGAGCGCGCCGGCGCAACGGCGAGACCTCCGCCGCGTCCCAGCCTATCCGGACGCGGCGGAGGTCTCGTGCCGTCACCGCAACCCGGAAGGCGGCCAGGCGGCTCAGTGTCGGAAGTGGCGGTGCCCCGTCAGGACCATGGCGAGACCGGCCTCGTCTGCGGCCGCGACGACGTCCGCGTCGCGCATCGAGCCGCCGGGCTGGATCACCGCGGTGGCGCCCGCCTCGGCCGCCGCCATCAGACCGTCCGCGAACGGGAAGAACGCGTCCGAGGCCACCACCGAGCCGACCGCGAGGCTCTCGGAGAGCCCGAGACGCTTCGCCCCCTCGGCCGCCTTCCAGGCGGCGATGCGCGAGGAATCGACCCGCGACATCTGACCCGCGCCGATGCCGACCGTGGCGCCCGCCTTCGCGTACACGATGGCGTTCGACTTGACGTGCTTGGCCACCCGGTAGGCGAACCGGAGATCTGCCAGCTCGGCCTCGCTCGGCGCACGCTTGGTCACGACCTTGAGCGGCATGTCGTCGACGACCGCCGCATCCCGGCTCTGGACCAGCAGCCCGCCCGCGAGCGTCCGCACGGTCTCGCCGACGGCCCGCGGGTCGGGCACGCCGCCGGCCAGCAGCAGGCGCAGGTTCTTCTTACCGGACACGATGGCCGCCGCCTCGGGCGTGGCGTCGGGGGCGATGATCACCTCGGTGAAGATCTCGACGATCCGGCGGGCCGCCTCGGCGTCGAGCGTGCGGTTCAGGGCGACGATGCCGCCGAAGGCGGAGGTCGGGTCGCAGCTCAGAGCCCGCTCGTAGGCGTCGAGCAGGCTGGCCCCCTCGGCGACGCCGCAGGGGTTGGCGTGCTTGATGATCGCCACGGCGGCGGTTCGAGCCGGATCGAACTCGGCCACGCACTCGTAGGCGGCGTCCGTGTCGTTGAAGTTATTGTAGGACAGCTCCTTGCCCTGGACCTGGCGGGCGGTGGCCACGCCCGCCCGGACCTTCCCGGGGGCGCGGTAGAAGGCGGCCGACTGGTGGGGGTTCTCCCCGTAGCGCAGCTCCTGGCCCAGGGCGCCGCCGAAGGCCCGGAACCGGGCCGGCGCATCGGCGCCGAAGCGGCCGGCCATCCAGTTGGCGATGGCGGCGTCGTAGGACGCGGTGCGGGCGAACGCCTTCTGGGCCAAGCTCCGACGCAGATCCGCGCCCAGCGCTCCGTCCTGCGCCTCCAGGGCGGCGAGAACGCCGGCATAGTCCGAGACGTCCGTGACGACGGCGACGTCCGCGTGGTTCTTGGCCGCCGCCCGGATCATCGCCGGACCGCCGATATCGATGTTCTCGATGCAGTCCGCATCCGACCGGTCGGCCGCGATGGTGGCCTCGAACGGGTACAGGTTCACCACGAGGAGATCGATGGCGCCGATACCGTGCGCGGCGAGCGCGGCCTGGTGCTCCGGGTTGTCGCGGATGGCGAGCAGGCCGCCGTGGACCGCCGGGTGCAGCGTCTTGACCCGGCCGTCCATCATCTCCGGGAATCCCGTCAGGTCGGCGACCTCGGTCACCGGCAGGCCGGCCTCCTGCAGGGCCCGGTGGGTGCCCCCGGTCGAGACCAGCGCGATGCCGCGGGCGTGGAGCGCCCGGGCGAAGTCGACGAGGCCGGTCTTGTCCGAGACCGAGAGGAGCGCGCGGGAGACCCGCACCTGATCGTGCGCCATAGCTTCGTGCCGAAAGTTCGAGATTTCCCGGCGCGGTAGCATGGAAACGGTGAGCCGGGCCAGTCGGCACGGTCAGGGGGCCACCCCGCGAAGCGGCGCCGAGGCCCGGCGCTCGAAGCTCCACCGGACCTCGACATCGTCGGACACCCGCAGATGGAGGGCGATCTGGTCGGTCCGGCGCGGCCCGGTCAGGCCCGAGAAGTAGACGCTCTCCTCGATGGCGATCTCGGCGTTCTCGGCCCGGAACACCCAGACCTCCCCGAGCGCCGAGGCGAGTTCCAGTCCGTCGGGGATGCTGCGCACCGCGATGCCGGGATGGAGGTGAAAGCGGATCGCCACATCCTGCGGGCGCAGCCGCCGTCCGCGGCTCAGCCCCTTGCCCTGGCGCAGGAAGGCGTCGCGACCCTCCAGGCGCGCCGCCGCGTGGAACAGCTGCCAGCGGCGCTCGTGCACGATGCCGAAATCGGGTCCGTAGCCGTCGTGCCGGGCCGCGAGGACGACGCTGTCGGACTCCTCGGCCCGCTCGGCGGCCACCGCCGACGGACCGCTCAGCACCACCGGCCCGCGCCGGCGGATCAGCCAGTCGGCCAGGAGCCGCTCGCCCCACCACCCGGTGCGCGTGAGGAACCGGCAGGACGAGGCGTGGGCCACCGAGGCCGTGGAATGGGCCGGCGTCGAGCGGGCGAGGAGGCGCAGGTCGGCCCCGCTGGCCGGCAGGCCGCAATTGACCACGATACGCTGCGGCCCGCTCGACATCTCGAAGGCGAGGCATCCCGCGCCGGCATTTACCGAATAGGGCAGCGGCGGGCTCGCGCCGACATCGGCCACGATCACGACCCGGCCGCCCTCCAGGCGTTCGTAGCCCGAATTCGGCGCGTGCATCAGCGGCCGCGCGAGCGCGCCGTCGTAGACGAGCAGGGTCGCCAAGTGGTCCGCGTCCGTGGCGCCCATGCCGTTGAAGTGGCTGAGCGAGGCGTCCGGGTGGCGCAGGAGCCGCAGCAGCGGCAGCATCCGGTCGACCGCGCGCAGGAGCGCGAGCGGCGGCTCGACGCTGCGGCTCAGGTAGCTCTGGCGCAGGGGCAGCAGGTCGAGGAGGAGCTCCATGGCGAAGCGCGGATCGCGGGAGCGGTGGCCGCCGTCGGTCAGGATCTGCCGGTCGAGCTCTCGTGTCAGGATGCGGGTCGCCCGGCGCAGGATCGGCTGGATGCCGTCGCAGCACAGCCCGGCGTAGCAGAGCGCCACCGCGGCGTTCAGGCGCCATTGCGGCGGCACGCCTCGCCGGAGGTCGCGCTCGAGCTGCTGCGCGTTGCGGCCGATCGCCTTCAGGAAGCTCTGGTAGAAGCCGTGGTCGGCGCCCTCCAGCACGAGGGGCGACTGGCACAGGAACGAGATCAGCCGGCGGGCCGCCACCGGTGTCTGCCGAGCGAGCACCGCGTCGCCCCGGCCGGCGATGAAATCCGCCACGAAGGCGCGGGCATTGGCCCGGGCGAGCGCGGTGTCGGCGGCGCGCAGGTGGCGCAGCCAGCCGAATCCGTAGAGTTCGTCGGCCCATTCCGGCGAGGGCGCCGCGTAGTCGAAGGGCGATCCGCCGCTCGCCGCCAGCGACCGGCCGGCGAACACGAACAACCCCGCATAGATGTCGTCCGCGAAGGTCGCGTCGGAGGTGCGCAGGTCCTGCGGCGCGATCACCAGCCCGGCCACGCGCATCCGGGCGAGGATGTCGGGCGGGGCAGTGACTTTGGCCCCGGCGGCGCGGACCGCGCGCGCGGCCTCGCGCGCGACGAGCCGATAGAAGCGCCAGCGGTCAGGCCCCCAAGCCACGCGATCTCCGAGCTACGCGTTCTGACAAGGCCCCAAGGCCTTGAGCCCTCGCGTACGAGGATCGGCTGGCACCCGTTTCGTAAGGCTAGTGGGGGCCTCTTAACCGGCGGTTTACGCTATGTCATGTCCGACGCCGTGAAGGCGAACGGTGCCGGCCGCCCGCCTCCGCGGCGGGGCTAGCCCGGCATCAGCGCGGCGTCGAACGCCCGCAGATTCGACCGCATCAGGTCGAGATAGGTCGGGGCCGGACCGTCAGGCGCCGAGAGCGCGTCGGAATAGACCTTGCCGCCGATTCGGGCGCCGCTCTCGCGGGCGATCTGCTGCATCTGGCGCGGGTCGCTGATGTTCTCGAGGAACACCGCCGGCACGCGCTCCTTCCGGATCTGGCGGATGATCGCGGCCACGTCCCGCGGGCTCGCCTCGCTGTCCGTCGACACGCCCTGCGGCGCGATGAAGCGCAGACCGTAGGCCGCCGCGAAGTAGCCGAAGGCGTCGTGGGTCGTGATGATCCGCCGCCGCTCCGGCGGGATGCGGGCGATCGCCGCCCGGACGTCCCGGTCCAGCGCATCGAGCCCGGCGAGGTAGTCGGCCGCCGCCTCGCGGTAGAAGGCGGCATGGGCCGGATCGACCTTGGCGAGGCCGTCCCGGATGTTCGCCACGTAGATCCGCACGTTGGCGACGTCCTGCCAGGCATGTGGGTCCACGGCGCGGTCTCCGTGCCCATGCCCGTGGTCGCCGTCGCTCCCGCCGTCGCCGTCGCCGTGGGCGTGCTCGTCCTGGGCCGGGATCGGCTTCACGCCCGCGGAGGCCGTCACCACGGGGGCGCGCGTGCCGGAGGCCCGGATCAACCGGTCGAACCAGCCCTCCAGACCGAGGCCGTTGACGAACACGATGTCGGCTTCGGCGAGCTTGCGCGCGTCGGCCGGGGACGGGCTCAGACCGTGGGCGTCGGAGTCCGGACCGACCAGCGTCGCCACCGCCACGTGCGATCCGCCGACCTGCCGGACGAGGTCGCCCAGGATCGAGAAGGTCGCGACCGCCCGGACCGGCGCGGTTTCCGCCGCGACCGCCGCCGGACCCGCGAGGGCGAACCACAGGGACAGAACCGCGAGCGCCGTGATCCGGAATGTTGTCGTCACGCCCCGCACCGCTCCGCCTGCCCGCACCCACCTCGCGCCTGCCAGTAATGTAACATTGTTACATACACAAGCGGGATACATGCCGGGCGCTCCATGAGGGGCATCGGGCGCCGTCGCGGGCCGCGACGCAGCCCGAGCCTAAACGGAGATGTCCATGTCCCGACGTTTGAGAGCGGCCATCGTCGTCAGCGGTGCCCTCGGCCTGGGGCTCGCCGGCGCGGCCTTCGCGCATGATCACGGGCCCGGCGGGTTCCGAGGCCACGGGCGCTGGAGCGCGCTGAGCCCTGAGGACCGCGCCGCCTTCACGGATGCCCGCATCGCGGCCCTGCATGCCGGCCTCAAGCTCAATCCCGACCAGGAGAAGCTGTGGCCGCCGGTGGAAGCGGCGATCCGCGACATGGCGAAGCTGCGCCAGCAGCGCCGCGAGGCGATGCGCGACCGGCCGAAGTTCAGCGACGACGCCCCGGCGGCGTTGCGCGCGATGGCGGACGCGGCGAGCGCGCGCGGCGACGCCCTGCGCAAGCTCGCCGACGCGTCCCAGCCGCTCTACGCAAGCCTCGACCCGGATCAGAAGCGGCGCGCCATGATCCTCGCCCGGCCCATGGGTCCGATGGGCGGCCACGGCATGCGGGGCGGCTGGCACCGCGACCGCGGCGACGATCACGGCGACGATCGCGGGCCGCGCGGCGACGACCGCTGAGCAAAAGCCTTGATCCGCGGCGGCGGCGGCGGCACACCGCTGCCGCCGCGCCTCCTGCCCGAGGGCGGCACTGACCCGACCCGGTAGGTTTCATGGCGCGCCTTCCCGGCGACACGGCCCCCCTCCTCGCCCGGCTCTGGCGCACCTGGCTGTACCCGCACCGGGCCACCCTGGCGGTAGTGCTGGTCCTGATCGCGCTGGTGGGCGCCTCGACCGGGCTCTACCCGGCGCTGATCAAGGCCGCCTTCGACGCCTTCGACCGCAAGGACGCGGCCGCCATCGCGTACGGACCGCTGGTGGTGATCGTGGTCACGGCCACGCGCGGCTTCGCCCTTTACGGGCAGACGGTGCTGACCAACCGCGTCGTGACCCGGGTCGAGGCCGACATGCAGGCGGCGCTCTACGGGCACCTGATCGAGTCGGATCTCGCCCAGCTCGGCCGCGAGAGCCCGGCGGCCCTCACCCAGCGCTTCACCACCGACTTCGCCTTCATCAAAGAGGCGCTGACCCGAATCTCGACGGTGCTGCTGCGCGACATCGCCATGCTGATCGGGCTCGTCGCGGCGCTGATCTGGATGGATCCGGTGCTGACCCTTGTGGCCGGCGTCACGGTGCCGTTCGTGGCCGGGCCGATCGGGCGGATCGGCCGGAAGCTCCGGCGGGTCTCGACCTCGACGCAGGAGCAGATGGGCGCCACCGCCAGCCTCATTTCCGAGAGCCTGCAGGGCGCCCGGGTCGCCAAGACCTACGCGATGGAGACCTACCTCAAGGGCCGTGCCGCCGCCGCCCTCGACGAGGTGCGCCGCCTCAAGATGAAGGCCGCCAATGCCCGCGGCCGCCTCGACCCGCTCCTGGAGATCGGAGGCGGCATCGCGGTGGCGGGCGTGCTGGTGCTGGTCGGACAGCGTGTGCTGGCCGGGGAGAAGACGGTCGGCGACTTCACGGGCTACGTGGCGGCGCTGCTGCTCGCGGCGCAGCCGGCCCGCGCGCTGGGCAATCTCAACGCCATCCTGCAGGAGGCCGCCGCCGCGCTGCGGCGCTACTTCGACGTGATGGACGAGATGCCCACGATCCGCGAGGCGCCGGACGCCCGGCCGCTGGCCGTCACGGGCGGCGCGATCCGGTTCGCGGACGTGCGTTTCCGCTACCGGCCGGACGCGCCGGCGCTGGAGGGCATCGACCTCGCGGTTCCGGCCGGCTCCGTGACGGCGCTCGTCGGGCGCTCGGGCTCCGGGAAATCCTCGCTGCTCAACCTGGTTCCGCGCCTCTACGACGTCACCGGCGGCGGCGTGACCATCGACGGCCAGGACGTCCGGACCGTGACGCTGGCCTCGCTGCGCGCCGCGGTGGCAGTGGTCTCGCAGGAGGTCGTGCTGTTCGACGACACGGTCGCCGCCAATATCGGCTTCGGCCGGCCGGGGGCGACGCGCGCGGAGATCGAGGCGGCGGCCGAGGCCGCCGCGGCCCACGGCTTCATCTCGGCCCGGCCGGAGGGCTACGCGTTCCGGGTGGGCTCGGGCGGCGGCCGGCTCTCCGGCGGCGAGCGGCAGCGGGTGGCTCTCGCCCGCGCCTTCCTCAAGGACGCGCCGATCCTGCTCCTCGACGAGGCGACCTCGGCCCTGGATTCCGAATCGGAGCGCCTGGTCCAGGAGGCGCTGACCCGGCTGATGCGCGGCCGGACCACGCTGGTGATCGCCCACCGGCTCTCGACGGTGCGCGAGGCCGATCAGATCGTCGTGATGGACGCCGGTCGCGTCGTCGAGACGGGGCACCACGACGACCTGCTCGCGGCGGGCGGCGCCTACGCACGCCTCCACCGGTTGCAGCTGTCGGAGCCCGCGCCCGCCGAGTGACTCGCATATGCGGCGACGCCGTCATGCGCCGGCTCCGTAGATTCGCGCGCCGGAGCGCGCCATAAGGGCCTCAGTCGATGAGGACCACACCGTGAGCGACCTGACGTTCGAGTTCCAAAGCCATCCCGCGCCGCGGACCGCCGAGGAGCGGGCCGCGCTGATGGCGAATCCTGGCTTCGGCAAGGTGTTCACAGACCACATGGTGGTGGCGCGGTACACGGCCGGTCGCGGCTGGCACGACGCGCGGATCCAGGCCCGCGAGGCCATCCCGCTCGATCCCGCCGCCGCGGTCCTGCACTACGCGCAGGAGATCTTCGAGGGTTTGAAGGCTTACCGCACCGCCGACGGCGGCGCGGCCCTGTTCCGGCCGGAGGCCAATGCGCTGCGCTTCCGCCGCTCGGCCGAGCGCATGGCGATGGCGCCCTTCCCCGAGGACGCCTTCGTGGAGGCGATGCGCAAGCTCGTCGAGATCGACCGGGCCTGGATTCCCGACACGCCGGACGGCAGCCTCTATCTCCGCCCGTTCATGATCGCCAGCGAGGCGTTCCTCGGGGTCAAGCCGGCCTCGGAATACCTGTTCGTGACGATCGCCTCTGCGGTGGGATCGTACTTCAAGGACCCGACCGGGACCGTCACGGTGTGGATCTCGGAGCACTTCACCCGCGCGGCCCCGGGCGGAACTGGCGCGGCGAAGTGCGGCGGCAACTACGCCGCGAGCCTCGCGGCGCAGTCGGAAGCGGCGTCCCAGGGCTGCGAGCAGGTGGTGTTCCTCGACGCGGCCGAGCGCCGCTACGTCGAGGAGCTCGGAGGCATGAACGTGTTCTTCGTCTTCGAGGACGGCACGCTGGTGACGCCGCCGCTCTCGGACAGCATCCTGCCCGGCATCACCCGCGACTCGGTGATAACCCTGGCCCGGGAAGCCGGCCTGACCGTCAGGGAGGAGCCCTACACGATCGACGCGTGGCGCGCCGACGTGCGGGAGGGCCGCCTGACCGAGGCCTTCGCCTGCGGCACCGCCGCGGTGATCACGCCGATCGGCACCGTGAAGGGCCGGGAGGAGAGCTTCACGATCGGGAACGGCAAGGCCGGCCCCGTGGCCCAGCGGCTGCGGAGCCTGCTGGTCGACATCCAGCGGGGCAACTCCAATGACGCCCATGGCTGGTTTCAGAAGATCTTCTAGGAGCCTTCGCCCGCCCGCGGCGGTGTGGTCGACGTCGGAACGGCTGGGTTCGCCACTCGGACCCGGCACGCGCCTGTCCAGCTCTCATCCTGAGCGCACGGCCGCCTCCGGGGCCGCCGTGCGGCCCCGCGGCTTTAGGCGCACCGACCGGAGCGTCCGGCTCGCGATACGGCTGCCGCGCGCGTGACGGACGCGGCAGTTCCTCCTCCTGAACCCGCCATCGGTCCCTGGAACCCGGGCGTCCGGTCGGATCTGCCGTCCGCGTTCCTGCCCCTCGTCACCGTCTACCGTCCCGAGCACGTCGAGACGCCGCTCCGCGACGCCCTGGACCTGAGCGACCTCTGCGGGCTGCCCGCCCGCCAGCTCACCCGGTTCCGCGCCGGCCGCCTCGTCGTCCACGAGGTCCTGATCCGGGTCATGTCGGACCTGTCCGTGCCGGTCGGCGCGGTCTACGCCGATCTCGGCGTGAACTTCCGGGCCATCGTCGCCACGATCCTGCGCGAGGGCGTCGAGCCCCGCCTCGGCGAGGTCGAAGCCGCCCTCGCCGGGCTCCGCGCCGAGGCCGACGCGGTGCTCGCCCGCGAGGTCGCCGCCATCCTGGACGAGCGGCCGCCCGCCCCGCAGCCCGAGCCGCGCTGGCTCGACCGCCTCTTCGGCCGCCGTCCCCCGGCGACCGAGACCCCGCGTGAGGATCTCGCGACCCGCGCCCTGCGCCATCTCGAGACCTGGCAGCGGCGCGCCGCTGAAGCCGGCGACGGCCTGGAGATCGCGGCCTGCGAGGCCCTGCGCACCGTCGTGTCCGGCCTCATCGCCCGGCAGAACGCGGTCATCCGGGACGCGGCCCTGCTGCGGACCATCGCGGGGACGCTGGTCTCGAACGGCTACGGCAGCCGCCGCATCGGCGAGCAGATCGAGCCCTGGATCGCCGCGGTCGTGGAGGCGCGGAGCTACCGGCGGCTGGCGCCGCAGCATCACCCGGTGGTGATGAACGTGAAGGGCGCCTCCGCCTCCGGAAAGAGCACGATCCGTCCCTACCAGCTCGGCCTCGCCAAGCGCCTCGGCATGGCGTGGTCGGACTTCGCGGTGATCACTCCCGATGTCTGGCGCAAGTACCTCCTCGACTACGACAGCCTGGGCGCCGCCTCCCGCTACGCCGGGACGCTCACCGGCTACGAGGTCGAGATCATCGACATGAAGCTCGACCGCTACGTCACCCGCAAGGCGGCGGAGCGGCGGATCTCGAACTTGCTGATCGACCGGTTCCGGTTCGACAGCTTCCAGGCCGAGGCCGGATCCGACGGCGGCGGCCAGCTGCTCACCCGGTTCGGCGACCGGGTCTACATGCAGTTCATGGTGACACCCCCGGCCGACACCGTTGAGCGCGCCTGGATTCGCGGCGAGCTGTTCGGCCGCTACAAGGCGGTTGAGGACCTGCTCGCCCACAACGTCGAGGCCTATACCGGCATGCCGCGCCTGTTCTTCAACTGGGCGCTCGCCCGGGACAAGAAGGTGGTCTGCGAGTTCCTCGACAACAGCGTGCCGCTGGGCGAGCGCCCGCGCACCATCGCGTTCTGGGCGGACGGGATCCTCAACATCCTCGACGTGAAGGGGCTGATCGATATCGACCGATTCCGAAAGGTCGACATCTTCGCCCGCAGCGCCGAGGCGGTGTTCGAGAATGCCGACCTCTCGGCATCGGCCAACACCACCTTCCTGCGCGAATGCCTGCGCCGGATGGCGGTCGTCCGCTTCGTGCAGGCCGAGACCGGCCGGGCCATCCTGCGCCTCGACCGCGGGCGCATCACGGCGCTGGATCCGGCCACCCTGGCGGCGGTCAAGGCGGGTTCGGACTGGGAAGCCGCCTGCGCGGTCATCGGCTTCCCGGCCGATCCGGCCTCGATCCCCGCGCTCGATGAGACGCTGCACCCGGCCGACGCGCCGACGCTCGGTGCCTGGGGACCGGTTCCTCCGGCCGGCCAAACGGAATAATATCGCCGCCCTGACAGTTCACCCCGTCCGTCTCACGCTGGTATATTGCATACCTGGAACGGATGTGCATGATCTTAGGTGCACGAGAGACGCCGCCATAGCAAGGCCGCGCCGCCCAAGAGAGAGGCTCAGGGATGGAACGCCAGGATTCGCCCTCGGCGAAATGGTGGCAGCTCGCCTTCGGCGTGATCTGCATGGCCATGATCGCCAACCTTCAATACGGTTGGACCTTGTTCGTGGACCCGATCGACCAGCGCTACCATTGGGGCCGCGCGGCGATCCAGCTCGCGTTCACGCTGTTCGTCGCCACCGAGACGTGGTTGGTCCCGGTCGAGGCGTGGTTCGTCGACCGCTACGGTCCGAAGATCGTGGTCGCCTTCGGCGGCGTGATGATCGCCCTCGCCTGGACGATCAACGCCTACGCCGACAGCCTGTTCATGCTGTATCTCGGCGCCGTCATCGCCGGCATCGGTGCGGGCTCGGTCTACGGCACCTGCGTGGGCAACGCGCTCAAGTGGTTCCCCCACCGCCGCGGTCTCGCCGCCGGCGCCACCGCGGCCGGGTTCGGCGCGGGTGCCGCCATCACGGTGGTGCCGATCGCCCGGATGATCGCCTCCAGCGGCTACCAGGACGCGTTCCTGTACTTCGGCATCGGCCAGGGCGTCGTGGTGCTGGCCCTCGCCTTCCTGCTGCGCAAGCCGTCGACCAGCACGCCGGTCCAGCGCAAGAGCTCTCGCCTGCCGCAGACCAAGGTCGACCGCAGTCCCCGCGAGGCGGTGCGCACCCCGGTCTTCTGGGTGATGTACGCGATGTTCGTGATGGTCGCCTCGGGGGGCTTGATGGCGGCGGCGCAGATCGCCCCGATCGCCCACGACTTCCAGGTGGCCGGCGTGCCGGTGAACCTGTTCGGCCTCCAGATGGCGGCCCTGACGCTGGCGATCTCGCTCGACCGGATCTTCGACGGGTTCGGGCGGCCGTTCTTCGGCTACGTCTCCGACAACATCGGCCGCGAGAACACGATGTTCATCGCCTTCTCGACGGCGGCGCTCGCGGTGATCGTGCTCCTGACCTACGGGCACATCCCGATGGTCTTCGTGCTGGCCACCGCGGTGTATTTCGGGGTGTTCGGCGAGATCTACTCGCTGTTCCCGGCGACCTGCGGCGACACGTTCGGCTCCAAGTATGCCGCCAGCAATGCCGGCCTGCTCTACACCGCCAAGGGCACCGCGGCGTTCCTCGTCCCCTTCGCCAGCATCCTGTCGGCGGCCTACGGCTGGTCGGCGGTGTTCACGCTGATCATCGTCCTCAACGTGACGGCGGCCGCGATGGCGATGTTCTTGCTCCGCCCGATGCGGGCCCGCTACCTCGCCGCGACGGAGCACCCCGCGGCGCTGAGCGCCCAGCCGATCCGGGCGGCCTGATCGGCCCCCGTCTCACGACGTCGCCCAAGCGACGCGCCACCGCCACGGATCTCCCGCCCTCCCCCTCTTCGGGAGCGCGGGGGATCCTCCAGCCAGCCGGCGCCGAGAGCCGCCCGTACACACCGATCCTCCGGGAGAAACCGTGATGACCGCACTCGCCAAGATCGTCCACACCACCCCCGAGGTCGAGGCGGAGCCCGAGCTGACCGACGGCTTCCACCTCGTCATCGACGCGCTCAAGCTCAACGGCATCGAGACGATCTACGGCGTCCCGGGCATCCCGATCACCGATCTCGGCCGCATGGCGCAGGCCGAGGGCATGCGGGTGATCTCCTTCCGCCACGAGCAGCATGCCGGCAACGCCGCGGCGATCGCGGGCTTCCTCACCCAGAAGCCGGGCATCTGCCTCACGGTCTCGGCCCCGGGCTTCCTGAACGGCCTGACCGCGCTCGCCAACGCCACCACCAACTGCTTCCCGATGATCCTGATCTCGGGCTCCTCCGAGCGCGAGATCGTCGACCTGCAGCAGGGCGACTACGAGGAGATGGACCAGCTCGCCATCGCCAAGCCCCTGTGCAAGGCGGCCTTCCGGGTGCTGCACGCGGCCGATATCGGCATCGGCGTCGCCCGCGCGATCCGCGCGGCCTGCTCGGGCCGCCCGGGCGGCGTCTACCTCGACCTGCCCGCCAAACTGTTCGCCCAGGTGATGGACGCCGAGGCCGGCCAGAAGTCGCTCGTCAAGGTGATCGATCCGGCCCCGGCCCAGCGCCCGGCCCCCGAGGCGATCGCCCGGGCGCTCGAGGTCCTGAAATCCGCCAAGCGGCCGCTGATCGTGCTGGGCAAGGGCGCCGCCTACGCCCAGGCCGACGAGGCGATCCGTTCGCTGGTCGAGACCAGCGGCATCCCCTACGTGCCGATGAGCATGGCCAAGGGCCTCCTGCCCGACACCCACCCGCTCTCCGCCGGCGCGGCGCGCTCGACGGCGCTGAAGGACTCGGACGTGGTGCTGCTGATCGGCGCCCGGCTGAACTGGCTGCTGTCGCACGGCAAGGGCAAGAGCTGGGGCGAGCCGGGCTCGACCAAGTTCATCCAGATCGACATCGAGCCGCGCGAGATGGACTCGAACGTCGAGATCGTGGCCCCGGTGGTCGGCGACATCGCCTCCTGCGTGCAGGCGCTGCTCGACGGCATGGGCAAGGGCTGGCAGCAGCCCCCGTCCGACTGGATCGAGACGCTCAAGACCAAGCGCGAGGCGAACATCGCCAAGATGGCGCCGAAGCTCATGAGCAACGCCTCGCCCATGACCTTCCACGCCGCGCTCGGCGCGCTGCGCACCATCGTCAAGGAGCGGCCGGACGCGATCCTGGTCAACGAGGGCGCCAACACCCTCGACCTCGCCCGGGGCATCATCGACATGTACCAGCCGCGCAAGCGCCTAGATGTCGGCACCTGGGGCATCATGGGCATCGGCATGGGCTTCGCCGTCGCGGCCGCGGTCGAGACCGGGAAGCCGGTTCTCTGCGTGGAAGGTGACAGCGCCTTCGGCTTCTCCGGCATGGAGGTCGAGACGATCTGCCGGTACGGCCTGCCGGTCTGTATCGTGGTGTTCAACAACAACGGCATCTATCGCGGCACCGACACGGATCCGACCGGGCGCGACCCGGCCACGACGGTGTTCGTGCAGGATTCCCGCTACGACAAGATGATGGAGGCCTTCGGCGGCGTGGGCTACCACGTCACCACGCCGGACGAGCTGACCCGCGCGGTCAACGAGGCGATGAACTCGGGCCGCCCGGCCCTGGTCAACGCCGTCATCGACCCGGCCGCCGGCAGCGAGAGCGGCAACATCGGCAGCCTGAATCCGCAGAGCGGGATCAAGAAGAAGAAGTGAGGCCGAGACCCTCGCGAGATCTCTGATCCGAGACCATCGAAGCCGGGCTCGCGTGTCGAGCCCGGCTCTCTGCCTTGAATGGAACGGGGTCGCGGGTCTGCGCGGGGTGGCGTTCCGCCGAAGCTCCCGGCCACCGGGAGAACGTCGCCCGCACCGTCATCGCGAGCGAAGCGAAGTGACCCAGGGCAGCGCGGTCAGGTTCCGCGTGGAGCGACTGGCTCGCATCGCTGCGCTCGCGAGGACGGCGCCGGACCCGTCATCCGCTCGGTGACGGTGCATCCATGATCGATCCAGACCTCGCCGGCCGCCTGCATTTTCGCCACCGGCTTCCCGCCCGCGAGCCGCTGCCGCCAGGCCGGCACGATCTCGGCCTGTTCGTCGAGCGCGACGCGGTTCTGGTCGTCCCCGAGGGCCTCGATCCGCGCCGCCCCTGCCCGCTCGCGGTGCTGTTCCACGGCGGCGGCGGCAGTGCCGAACGGATCCTGCCGATGCTGGAGGAGCACGCCCGGACCGAGCGCTTCCTCCTCCTCGTCCCGCAATCGCTGTTCCCGACCTGGGACATCGTCATCGCCGGCCACGGGCCGGACCGGGAGCGGGTCGCGGCAGCCCTCGCGGCGGTGGCGGACCGATTCCTGATCGATCCGGGGCGGCTCTGCTTCGCCGGCCATTCCGACGGCGGCAGCTACACCCTCTCCCTGGGGCTCGCGAACGGCGACGTGGCGAGCCATCTGATCGTCTCGTCGGCCGGGTTTCTGTCGGTGCACCTGCAGGTCGGCGCGCCGCGCATCTTCCTGTCACACGGGACGCAGGATGAGCAGATCCCCATCGACCGGAGCGCCCGGGTCCACGTGCCGGCTCTGCGCGAGGCCGGCTACAAGGTCACCTACGTCGAGTATGACGGGCCGCACGCCCACCAACCGGACGTGGTGGCGCGGGCGGTCGCGTTCTTCCTGGGGGATCCGCCCGGCTGCGCCTGAGCCTCAGGCGAGAGCGGACCGGGCCGGCGCGCGCCCGCGGACCGGGGCTGCCGGAGCGTCGGCCTCAGACAGAAGGGCCGGGATCAGGTCCGTCTGCGAGACGATCCCGACGAGGCGGCCGCCAGCGTCGACCACCGGCAGGTGGTGGACGCCCGCCTTCGACATCCGCGGCACGAGTGCGGCGATGGGCGTGTCGGGACCGACCGGGTCGACCGCGCTCATGATGTCGGCGGCGCAGCCGTGGGGCGCCCGGCCCCGCTCGGCGGTGAGCCGCAGGCGGCGGCCGAGGCCGAGGCGCGGCCCGGCCCGATCCCAGGCGGCCTTGTCGAGGAGATCGGTCTGCGTGACGATGCCGAGGACGCGCGCGCCCTCGTCGGTGACCGGGAGCGCCTTGACCCGGTGACGGCGCAGCAGCCGCAGGGCCTCGGCCAGCGGTGCGCCCGGCGCCACCGCGATCACGTCGCGCGACATGATCGCCGCGCAGGTGATCGGTCCCGAGTGGCGGCCGTAGACCCGCATCTGCACGCGCCGCAGGATTTGCTCCAGATCGCTCCGGTCGACGTCGAGGAGCTGGTCGAAATCCTCCAGCGCGGCGTCGAGGTCCGAGGCTCGAAACCCCACCCGGGCGCCGGAGGGCGGATCGGCCGTCCGGGGCCCGGCCGGGCGGAGGTGCGGGTAGGCGCGCCCGGTGAGATTGTTGAACAGCAGGGCGGCCGTGAACAGCAGCAGCGAGTTGGCCGCGACCGGCCAGAGCACGAAGCCGTAGCCCAACTCACGGATCGCCGAGCCGCCCAGCACCGCCGTCAACGCCACGGCCCCGCTCGGCGGGTGCAGGCAGCGCAGCGCCATCATCAGGGCGATCGCCACCCCGATGGCGCAGGCAGCGGCGACGAACGGGTCGGCCACCAGTTGCGCCGCCGTGACCCCCACCAGCGCCGCCACGATGTTGCCGCCGAGGATCGACCAGGGCTGCGCCAGGGGGCTCGCCGGCACGGCGAAGAGCAGCACCGCCGAGGCGCCCATCGGCGCGATCAGGACCGGCAGCGCCTCGGCCGGGACGGAAGCCCGGCAGACCAGGCCGGTCGCCAAGATCCCCACGAGCGCGCCGGCGGCCGAGCGCAGGCGCTCGCGCTTACTGATCGGGGTCAGCTCCGGCAGGAAACGGCTGAGGAAGGCGCGCATCGGATCCGGGGCTCGCACATGAAAAGGACGGCGCCCAGGGGAGCGCCGTCCTGTCTCAGGAATGCTGACGTCGGACTATGTCTATCAGACCGCGCGGGCCTCGTGCATCGCCCGGATCTGCTCCTGCGTGTAACCCAGGTCTGCGAGCACCTCATCGGTGTGCTCGCCCAGCAGCGGCGACGCCTTCACCTCGACCTTCATGTCCGAGAACTTGATCGGGCTTCCGACCGTCAGATACTTGCCGAGCTTCGGGTGCGCCACCTCGACGACGGTGCCGCTCTCGCGCAGGGACTTGTCCTCGGCGATCTCCTTCATCGACAGCACCGGCGCGCAGGGGATGTCGTAGGTGCGCAGGATATCCACCGCCTCGAACTTGGTCTTGTCGGCGAGCCACTCCTCGATCGTCTTGAAGATGTCGAAGATCTTGTCCTGGCGGGCCCGCGGGGTGTTGTAGCCCGGATCGGTGATCCACTCCTCCTTGCCGAGCGCCTTGCAGATCGGCGCCCAGGCGTGGCCCTGGATCGTGAAGTAGATGTAGGCGTTCGGGTCGGTCTCCCAGCCCTTGCACTTCAGCACCCAGCCCGGCTGGCCGCCGCCGCCCGCATTGCCACCGCGCGGCACGACGTCGGAGAACTCGCCGTGGGGATACTGCGGGTACTCCTCGAGGTAGCCGAGGGCGTCGAGGCGCTGCTGGTCGCGGAGCTTCACGCGGCAGAGGTTGATGACCGAGTCCTGCATCGACACGGCGACCTTCTGGCCCTTGCCGGTCTTGTTCTTCTGATGGAGCGCCGTGAGGATGCCGATGGCGAGGTGCATGCCGGTGTTGGAATCGCCGAGCGCGGCGGCGCTGACGGTGGGCGGCCCGTCCCAGAAGCCCGTGGTCGAGGCGGCACCGCCGGCGCACTGGGCGACGTTCTCGTAGACCTTCAGGTCCTCGTAGTGGTGACCGTCCGAGAAGCCCTTCACCGAGGCGAGGATCATGCCCGGGTTCAGCTCCTGGATGCGGGCCCAGGAGAAGCCCATCCGGTCGAGGGCGCCGGGGCCGAAATTCTCGACCATGACGTCGGAATCCTTGATCAGCTTCTCGAGGACTTCCTTGCCGGCCTGGGTCTTGGTGTCGAGCGTGAGCGACCGCTTGTTGGAGTTCAGCATCGTGAAGTAGAGCGCGTCCGCGTCCTCGACGTGGCGCAGCTGGGTGCGGGTCACGTCGCCGGCGCCGGGGCGCTCCACCTTGATCACGTCGGCGCCGAACCAGGCGAGCAGCTGCGTGCAGGCGGGGCCGGCCTGGACGTGCGTGAAGTCGATGATCTTGATGCCTTCCAGCGGCTTGCTCATTGGGCGTTCTCCCTGTGCGGTTTGGTGATCGGGCCCTTCGGATCGTCCGGCGGGCTCAAGGCGCCCGGCGGGCCGGATCCGAGGAAACTTCGAGTTCGGACACGCGCTGGCGCAGGCGCTTCTCCTCGGCCCAGCGCTCAGTCTCGTCGCGGATCACGGCGACGATCCCGGTCACGTGGTCGGAGGCGTCCCGCACCATGCCCACCGTGAAGGCGATGGAGAGCTGGCGGCCGTCCTTGTGGAGCGCCGGCACCCTCAGGGTCTCTGCCCCGTAACGGGTGACGCCGGTGCGCATGGTCTTCGCGTAGCCGTCCCAGTGGCGGCGGCGGTGCCGCTCGGGCGTGATCAGATCGAGGGTCTGCCCCAGCGCCTCGGCGGCTGTGAAGCCGAAGATGCGCTCTGCGGCCGGGTTCCAGACCGTGATGGCGCCGTCCGGATCGGACACCACCACGGCGTCGCCGATCGCCTGGACCAGCCCGTGGAGATCGGAGGGACCGGGCACGGCCAGGGTCGGCCCGGTCGCCATCATCGGCGCCACCCGGTCGGCGGAGCGGAAGTGAGGTGGCTCGCGGCAGTCCGGCGCCTTGTCATGGGGGCGGCCCTTCCTGATCATCGCTCGCGAGGCCGGCGGTAAAGTTCCGGTCCCGCATCCGTGAAGGGCCGTCACCCGGCCTCGTCGGTTGGTATTTGGTATGCCAAATATGGAATGTCGTCAACCGAGGCGGTGACAGGTGGAACTTTTCTTCAAGTCAGCGCGGCGTTGCGGAAGCGAAGCCGCGCTCGGGCCGCGGGTCAGCCGACTGGCCCGCCGCGGCCCGGCAAGGCGCTCATGTCCTTCTCAGATTTGCCGCTTTCCGCGAGCAGGAGATCGCCCGTCAGGCCGCTCGGACCGAGGGTCCGGCGATCCGCCCTGGAGACCATTTCGGTGATCCGTTTCGAGAAAGTCAGCAAGGTCTACCGCACGGAGGGTCACCGGCGGACGATCCTGGAGCAGGTGTCGTTCACCCTGAAGCCGGGCGTGTCCTACGGCATCCTCGGCATCAACGGCGCCGGGAAGTCGACCACCATGCGGCTGATCGCCGGCACCGAGGACGCGACGCGCGGTCGGATCCATCGCGGCCTCAGGGTCTCCTGGCCCCTCGGCTTCGCGGGCGGCTTCCACCCCAAGATGACCGGGCGCGACAACGTCACGTTCGTGGCGCGCATCTACGGCGAGGACCCGCGCAAGGTGCTCGAGTTCGTCGAGGACTTCTCGGAGCTTGGAAGCTACCTCGACGTGCCGATCTACACGTACTCGTCGGGTATGGGCGCTCGGCTCGCCTTCGGCATGAGTATGGCGATCCCGTTCGATTGCTACCTGATCGACGAGATCACCTCGGTCGGCGACGCGCGGTTCTCGAAGCGCTGCGACGAGGTCTTCTCGCAGCGCCGGAAGAACGCCGACATTATCATGGTCTCCCACTCAATGGAGACGATCCGGCAGTGGTGCACGCAGGGGCTGGTCCTGCTCAACGGTCGCGCGATCATCTACGAGGACGTGAACGACGCCATCGAGGTGTACCGGCGCCTGAACGCCTGACCGTGCCGGTGTCGACCGGACCGTGACGACATGCTTTTGCCGCCTCGCCGTGCGAGAGACGATCGCAGCGCGGAGTGCGGCGCGGTCGAGATCCCCGTGACGGATCGACCTTCGAGGCCGGGGAGGCCGGGAATCAGGCCATGAACATGGAGATCCGGAAGGCCGAGGGGCAGCCGGTCACGCCCGCGGACCGCCAGCAGGCCGTCAGCGAGTCGCTGCGGCAGATCGCGCGCATGTCGCGCTTCGCCGACCGCAAGAAGGGCATCCGGTCGTATCAGGCCGACGCCAAGAACGATCCCTGGATCCCGATCCTGTTCGTCGTCTGCTTCCTGCTGCCGACGCTCGCCGGGGCGATCTATTACGGCCTGATCGCGTCGGACCGCTACGTCACCGAGGCGCGGTTCGCGATCCGGCCAGCCCTCGGCTCCGCCGAGAAAACGTCCTCCGAGACCGGCGGGACGAATTCCGGCATGGCGAACCAGATGGTGGCGCAGGACACGCAGATCACGCGCGAGTTCATCCTGAGCCGGCCGATGCTGGAACTCCTCGAGGCTCAGTTGCCGCTGCGCCAGTGGTTCAGCAGCGACTCGATCGACTACTTCTCACGGTTCGATCCGGAGAAGCCGATCGAGAAGTTCGTCCGCTACTGGAAGCGGCGCGTCGGCGTCGAGGTCGAGGGCGGATCCGGCATCATGTCGGTCGAGGTCGAGGCCTTCGATCCCGAGGAATCCCTCGCCATCGCCAAGGCCATCATGAAGGAGGCCGAGCGCAAGGTGAACGACCTCAGCGTCAAGTCGCGCGAGGATGCCCTCGCCGAGAGCACGCGCGAGCTGCGGCTCGCCGAGGAGCGCATGACCAAGATCCGCCTCGCGACGCGCGATCTGCGCAACCGCGAAGGCGTGCTCGACGCTCAGAAGACGAACGACATCAACGTCAAGATGATCGCCGAAATGCGAGCCTCGCGAATCAACCTCGCGCTCCAGCTCGCGATCGGGCAGCGGGACCTTGGTCCCGACGCGCGCCGGATTATCGACATCAAGCAGCAGATCAAGGACCTCGACGAGAATATCGCCCGGATCGAGCGGCAATCCGCCAGCCAAGATCCGGAGCAGAAGCGCCTGCTCTCCGACGCGCTGACCCGATTCGAGGTCCTGGAGAACGACCGGAAGAACGCCGAGAAGTACTATCAGCAGGTGCTGACCGCGCATGAGCGCGCCCGCATCATCGCCGCCCGGCAGATCGAGTTCTTCAGCCCAATCGTCGAGCCAGTGAAGGCGGAATCCTCCACCGAGCCGCGGCGTCTCCTGATGATCGGGCTGATCACCGCGGGCGCCGGCATACTGTTCGGCGCCGCGATGTTCGCCCGGAATATGATGGCCTGAGCGCAGTCCCGGCGGGCTTGGCCGGCAGACCGGACTCGTCAGCGTCCAGCTCCGGCGCCCCTGTCGTCGGCCGCCGGGCCGATCGTGCCGCCGGTCCAGCCCTGCGCCCGCCAGCCCTCGGCGCGCTCGTCGAGATCGATCGATCCCGCATGGTCGAGAATGGCCAGGGCGCGCTCGGCCCGGGACTCGTCGGCGCGCACCGTCACCAGGGTCCCGCCGCGGCGCAGGCCCTCGGCATAAGTCTCGGCCTCGTCGGCGCTGAGACCCGCCGCTGTCAGGCCGCCGATCAGGCCGCCGGCCGCGGCCCCGACTCCGGCCCCCGTCACGGTCGCCACGAGCCAGCCCGCCGCCACCACCGGGCCGAGCCCCGGGATCGCCAGCAGACCGAGGCCGGCGAGCAGGCCAGCGCCGCCGCCCAACACCGTCCCCACCGTGGCCCCGGTGCCGGCGGAATCCGCCGTGTCCACCGGTCGGGGGACGGCGGTGCCGGGCGCCCGCGGCGGGGCCGCGGGCTCGTTGCGATTCGCGATGATGCTGATGTCCGCGTGGGGGATGCCGGCGGCCTCCAGCCGGTCCACCGCACCTGCGGCGGCGTCGTAGTCGTCGAACAGGGCCGTCAGGGCGCGCAGGGCCATCGAACTCTCCCGGGATGCCCGGGCCTGGGCCCGGAGACGTGGCGGCCGCGCGTGCGGCCCGGAAGCGGGCTCGGTCGGATGCCGGATCGACGCGGTCGCCGTCCGATCAAGCGATCGCGGCGGCCCGGGTTCCCGTCGCTGAAGGCTCCATCTTAACGCCGCGCTAACCATCCGCTCGGCAGATCTTGCCGGGTACGTCCCGGGCCAGTCCCGAGCGAACGGCAGCGGGTGGGATCGATGGCGGAGACGGCGAGCGCGCCGGCACAGGCAGGAGCGGCGGCGGTCCTCGGTCAGCTGACGCTGCCGACGCGCGGCGACCTGCAGGCCCTGTCGAAGCGGTCAGACCTGCTGTTCGCCACGGGCGTGCTGGGGATCCTGGCGGTCCTCATCTTCCCGCTGCCGGCGATCCTGCTCGACCTGCTGCTGGCCGTGTCGATCATCATGTCGGTGCTGATCATGATGACCGGCCTGTCGATCGACAATCCGCTGGAATTCACAGTCTTCCCGACGCTGCTGCTCATCGCCACGATGCTGCGGCTCGCCCTCAACCTCGCCTCGACGCGCCTGATCCTCGGGCACGGCCACGAGGGGACCGCGGCGGCCGGCCACGTGATCGAGGCCTTCGGCCACTTCGTGATGGGCGGCAACTTCGTCATCGGGATCATCGTCTTCGCGATCCTGATCATCGTGAACTTCGTGGTGATCACGAAGGGCTCGGGCCGCATCGCCGAGGTCGCGGCCCGCTTCACCCTCGACGCCATGCCCGGCAAGCAGATGGCCATCGACGCCGACCTGTCGGCCGGCCTGATCGACGAGAAGGCCGCGAAGGCCCGGCGCGCGGCGCTGGAGGAGGAATCCTCCTTCTTCGGCGCCATGGACGGTGCCTCCAAATTCGTGCGCGGCGACGCGGTGGCGGCCCTGCTGATCACCTTCATCAACGTGGTCGGCGGCATCATCATCGGGGTGGCGCAGCAGGGCCTGAGCTTCGGCGATGCCGCCAAGAGCTACACCCTGCTAACCATCGGCGACGGCCTCGCGAGCCAGGTCCCGGCGCTGATCGTGTCGACGGCGGCGGGCCTGCTGGTCTCGAAGGCCGGCGTGCGCGGGGCCGCCGACAAGGCGCTCGGCAAGCAGCTCGCGCATTACCCCAAGGCGCTGGGCATGTCGGCGGCGGTGATGCTGCTGATCGCCCTCCTGCCCGGCATGCCGATGCTGCCCTTCGTCCTGCTGGGCGGCGGGGCCGGCTACGCGGCGTGGCGCATCAACAGGACCGCCAAGCTGGCGCCGCCCCTCGACGCCCAGGGCGTCCCGATGGATGCGGCCGCGGTCGCCGCGGCCAGTGCCGCGAAGGAGGAGACGGTCACCGACCTCCTGAAGCTCGACGACCTCAAGCTCGAGATAGGCTACGCGCTCCTCGCCCTGGTCAACGGCGAGGGCCAGGACCGGCTCACCGACCAGATCAAGGCGCTGCGCCGCCAGCTCGCCGCGGAGCTGGGCTTCGTGATGCCGTCGGTGCGCATCCTCGACAACGTCCAACTCGACGCCAACGCCTACGTGGTGCGGGTCAAGGAGATCGAGGCGGGTACCGGCCGGATCTTCCCGGGCCAGTTCATGGCGATGGACCCGATGGGCGGTCAGGTCCAGCTGCCCGGGCAGCACATGCTGGAGCCGACCTTCGGCCTGCCGGCAACCTGGATCGACGCGGCCCTGCGCGACCAGGCCCAGCTCAAGGGCTACACGGTGGTCGATGCCGCCACCGTCGTGTCGACGCATCTCACCGAGGTCATCAAGGCCCACGTCTCGGAGCTCCTCAACCACGTCGAGGTCTCGAAACTGCTCCGCGAGTTGCCCAAGGAGCACGCCGACCTGCTCAAGGAGATCGTGCCGTCGCAGATCTCCACCACCGGCGTCCAGCGCGTGCTGCAGTTCCTGCTCGCCGAGCGGGTCTCGATCCGCGATCTCGGCGCGATCGTGGAGGCGATCGCCGAGGTCGCGGGCGCCGTGAAGAACCCCCGCGACGTGGTCGAGCACGTCCGGGCGCGCCTCGGCCGGCAGATCTGCGCGCAGTACCAGGATCCGAACGGCATGCTGCCGATCATCACCCTGTCGCCAGCCTGGGAGCAGGCGTTCATGGAGTCGATCGTGGGCGAGCGCGAGGAGCGCTACCTCGCGATGCAGCCGTCGAAGCTCAGCGAGTTCGTCAACACCGTGCGCGACCGCTTCGAGTCGGCGGCGCGCCAGGGCGAGATGCCGGTTCTCGTCACATCGGCCCAGACGCGGCCGTTCGTGCGCTCGATCATCGAGCGCTTCCGCCGCGAGACGCCCGTGATGAGCCAGGCCGAGATCCACCCGCGGGCGCGGCTTCGGACGGTGAACTCGATCTGAGGCCTGATCGGCCGCGCCGCCCGCTCCGGCGCGGGCGCATCCGCCCCGCCGCAGCCGCCAGCGCGGGTCATCGGACGGATCGGCGCGGGCCGAACAGCCACGCGCGGCGGAGCAATCCCGGGCGTGCCCGGGCGTGCGCGTTCGGAAGCCCGTGGGAGGAGGCGCGACGGCGTCACCCAGCCGGGGGACGGTGCGTCGAGCCCTCTCAGATCGCCTTGTGCTTCAGTTCCCGCTCCAGCTCGTGGGCGTCGAGGCCGGGGACGATCACCGGCGGCTCCGGGACGGCGGACGCCTTGTGCCCGTGCGCCGACGAGCCGATCGCCGCGGCCAGTCGCGAACGCTCGAAGGCGATCACCACGACCACCGAGATCAGCGCCGGCAGCCAGAAATAGAAGATCCGGAAGATGATCACCGCCGCGATGATCGCGTCTTTCTGCGCTTCGTCGGTGATGTGCATCGCCGTGATGAACACGATCTCGAACACGCCGAGACCGCCCGGCGCATGCGAGGCCAGCGCCACCGAGAACGAGGCCAGGAAGATCGCCAGCACCGGGATGAAGCCCGGATTCATCGCTTCGGGGAGCGCGAAGTAGATGATTCCGGCCGCCCCCAGCAGCTCCAGCGGCGCAGCCAGAAGCTGGCGGCCCATGATGCCGGGCCTGGGATATTCGAGCTTGAAGGAACGGATGTGAAGCGGGCGCAGGTGCAGGATCGAGCCGATCACGTACAGGCCGACGAAGCCCAGCATGCCGATGCCGACGATCAGCGCGGTTTTCGGATCGGTGAGGAAGCCCGGCAGCTTGCCCTCAAGCCGCGACAGCAGGTTCGGGTCGACCACCAGCGTGAAGCCGCCGAGCAGGATCGTGCCCAGGAAGAACGTGAACGAGCAAAGGGCTACCAGCACGGCGACCTGCGCGGCGGTCAGGCCCTTGGCCGTGTAGGCCCGATAGCGGACGAGCGCGCCGGAGAAGACCGAGGCGCCGATATTGTGCGAGAGCGCGTAGGTCGTGAAGGAGCAGAGCGAGACGAACAGCCACGAGATGTGGCGGACACCCAGGTGCAGCAGGGCGATCCGGTCGTACCAGGCGAGCGCCGCGTAGGCGACCAGGGTCGAGAGCGCCGCCAGCAGGATGCGGTGCGGCGGGATCGCGAGAACCGCTGCCCAGATCGCCGAGAGCGAGGTCGTCTTCAATTCCTGGTAGAGGAAGTAGCCCGATATCACGACGGCCGCGAGGCCGATCAAGGGCCAGATGAACTCGCTGATCTTCTTCATGAACACCGACGCCCTGGGGAGAGCCCCTGATGCGCCGGCACGCGACGCGCTGCAAGCGGCATGACACCGCCGCGATCCCCCTTGTCAGGTGATCGTGACGGTTTCGTGCCGCGGGAGCCGGCCGAGCGGTCCGACGGACTGCGTCAACCCCGAGCGCGGTTGAGGCCGATCCCGTCCATGGCAGCCTGGTCGCGCGCCGATTCGGCCGCGCGCTCGGCGGTCCGCTCCCGGTCGTTCAGGATCTCGACCTTCTTGAGCTCCTCGAACGCCTCGCCCAGCTCGGCCTTCGCCTCGGCGAGCTGGCCTTCGAGAGCCTGGGCAGATTGAATCATGTTGTCCCGGCGCGTCGCCGCGGCGCGGGCGTAGGTCGGGTAGGCGAAGTGACCGACATCAGTGATTCCGGCCCGCGCCTCCTCGACGGCGACCTCGCGATCGAGCTCCACCGCCATGCGCTGGAAGTCGGCCATCATCATCTCGATCTGGGTCACGCGCCGGCGCTTCTCGTCGACCTGGAAGCGGCGCAGGCGGATCAGCGTGTCACGCGATTTCATCAGGACGCTCACTCCACGCAACGCTTGAGGCCGCGCCCGGGATCGTGCCCGGACCGAGCCTGTGCGCGAGCCTGCCCACGGCAGACCCGCCCGGATCCCCCACGTGCACCATGATCGCGCCGAAGCGTTAACGCCCCGGCCCATGGTGCCTAGGCCCCGCCGATGATCTCGGAGAGCCGTGCGTAACCATCGCCGATGGACGTTGCTTCTTCCTTACCCTGCCCCAGAAAAGCCTCAAGATGGGGCATGAGCGCGACCGCCTCGTCGACCTCCTGGGAGGAGCCGGCCCGGTAGGCGCCGAGCCGGATCAACTCCTCCATGTCGGCGTAGGTCGACAGCAGCCGCCGCGCCCGCCGCACCACCGGCAGGTAGGCCGGATCGCAGGAGCGCGGCATGGTCCGCGAGACCGAGCGCAGCACATTGATCGCCGGGTAGCGCCCGCGCTCCGCGATGGCGCGCTCCATGACGATGTGGCCGTCGAGGATGCCCCGAACCGCGTCGGCCACGGGCTCGTTGTGGTCGTCGCCCTCCACGAGGACGGTGAACAGGGCCGAGATCGTCCCCTGCCCCACGCCGGGGCCGGCCCGTTCGAGCAGGCGCGGCAGTTCCGAGAAGACGGTCGGCGTGTAGCCCTTGGCGGTCGGCGGCTCGCCGGCGGCGAGGCCGATATCGCGCTGGGCCATGGCGAAGCGCGTGATCGAGTCGATCATGCACAGGACCTTGGCGCCCTGGTCGCGAAAATACTCGGCGACCGACAGGGTCACGTAGGCCGCGTTCCGGCGCATCAGGGCCGGCTCGTCGGAGGTCGCCACGACGACCACCGAGCGTGCGAGGCCGGCGGCACCCAGATCGTCCTGGAGGAATTCCTGCACCTCGCGGCCGCGCTCGCCCACCAGGCCGATCACCGCCACGTCGGCGGCGGTGTAGCGGGCCAGCATCGACAGCAGCACCGATTTGCCGACGCCGGAGCCGGCGAAGATGCCCATCCGCTGGCCGGCGCACATGGTGAGGAACGTGTTGATGCACCGGACGCCGAGATCCAGCGGACCGCCGACCCGCGTGCGGGCATGGGCGGGAGGCGGGTCCGCGCGCAGGGCATAGACGTCGCTCCCCTGCGCCAGGGGGCCGAGCCCGTCGACCGGCCGACCGAGAGCGTCGATCACCCGGCCGAGCCACGCACCGGAGGGCCGGATCGCGCCGGCCGATTCGTCGCGGACATAGGCCGGACAGCCGCGCCGCACCCCCTCCAGCGAGCCGAACGGCATCGCCAGCGCCCGATCGCCCTGGAACCCGATGATCTCGCAGGGGACCAGCCCGTGGCCGTTGGCGCCCTCGACGTCGACCCGGCCTCCGAGTCGCATCGCGGCCACAGGGCCGGCGACTTCGACCAGCAGGCCGCGGATCGCCACGACCCGGCCGAACGTCTCCAGCACCTCGACCCGGTCCAGGGCGGCCCGCGCCGCCGCGAGGGAAGCAACGGATCTTGCCGGATCCTGTGTCATCGGCCTGGCTCTCAACGCTTCGTTTACCGGCCTCCTTAACACTGCGGGTCACGGGCTCGTAGCGGCTCGATCCGGGTCGCGGTCACCGCCGCGCCCGACGAAGTCGTACCGGTGTGTCCCTCGGACAACACCGGGGATCGAATCGTTACGGAGGAAGTACTTACGCCGAAGGGGGCGAGCGACCTGGACGCAGGCGGATCGGAATCGGGGCCGAGGGCGAGACCGGAGGAACGGTGTTTCTCCTGTCAAGCTCGCGGAACTTCGAACGAGACGCTTGCGGGCAGGAATCAGGTTTTGTTAACGATTAATCCATAGCGTTCCACGTCAAGAGCGACGGAGCGCCCGTCCACAGGCCGGTGGCGGGCGAAGGCTGGGACGTGTCTGCGCGCTGATGCGGCCGGCGGGGCTGGGGACCGACGATGCGGGTACTTTTGATCGAGGACGACAGCGCGACCGCGCAGAGCATCGAGCTGATGCTCAAGTCCGAGAACTTCAACACCTACACCACCGACCTCGGGGAAGAGGGTGTCGATCTCGGTAAGCTGTACGATTACGACATCATCCTCCTCGATCTGAACCTGCCCGACATGTCGGGCTACGAGGTGCTCCGCTCGCTCCGCGTGGCGAAGGTGAAGACGCCGATCCTGATCCTCTCCGGCATGGCCGGCATCGAGGACAAGGTGAAGGGTCTCGGCTTCGGCGCCGACGACTACCTCACCAAGCCGTTCCACAAGGACGAGCTGGTGGCGCGCATCCACGCCATCGTGCGCCGCTCGAAGGGCCACGCCCAGTCGGTCATCACCACCGGCGACCTGATCGTGAACCTCGATCAGAAGACCGTCGAGGTCGGCGGCGCCCGGGTGCACCTCACCGGCAAGGAGTACCAGATGCTGGAACTCCTCTCGCTCCGGAAGGGCACGACGCTCACCAAGGAGATGTTCCTCAACCATCTCTACGGCGGCATGGACGAGCCGGAGCTGAAGATCATCGACGTCTTCATCTGCAAGCTGCGCAAGAAGCTCGCCAACGCCAGCCAGGGCAAGAACTACATCGAGACCGTCTGGGGCCGCGGCTACGTGCTGCGCGAGCCGATGGACGGCGAGGAGCGCATGGCGGTCTGACCCGCCGGGCGCACCGTCCCGTGAAAAACCCCGCGCGGTCCGGCCGCGCGGGGTTTTCGCGTTCCCGCGGTCTTCCCAGGCCTCACCGCGTCCCGGAGGCGGAGAAGACCTGCGCGGCCGGCGCGATCACCACGTAGCCGCCGCAGGGCGCGGCCCGGCTGATCACCGCGCTGGCCACGCCCCAGATGTAGGTTCCGCGGCGATCCTGCGCGACGACCGGGCCGCCGGAATCGCCGAAGCAGACGCGGGCGCCGTTGGCCCGGGCGATGGTCAGCCCGGTGCTGCTCGCCGCGACCGGCGTCAGCGTGGCGGTGCGCAGGCGCCCGACCGTCCGGCCGGAGAGGCCGGCTCCGGCGATGCGCAGGCTCTTCGGGACGCGGCCCGGATCCGCCGCGAGCGGCACCGGCCGCCGGTCGCGCACCGGCTCGGTCAGGCGCAGGACCGCCAGGTCGAGGGAGAGATCGGAGAGGCTGACGCCCGACGCCTCGTTCGGCAGCATCTCCCCCGGATCGGGGCTGTAGCGGGCGACGACCCGTGCCCCGTAGACCGGCCGCGCCGGCTCGCTGCCCCGGAAGAACACCACGAGCGCGCCCAGCGGATCGCCGTTCACGCAGTGGGCCGCCGTGAGCACGAGATCCGGCGCGATGAGCACGCCGGTGCAGCGGGTCAGGTTCAGCGCCTCCTCGGGCTGGGTGATCGTGCCGATCGCCACGGTGGCCTGCGCCAGGGCATCCAGCCCGGCGGCCGACCCGCCATCGATCGCGGCGGCCGGCCCGGACAGGCCCAGCCCGAGGGCCAGGGCCGATGCGGCCGCGGCGCATCGCGCCCCGATGGTCCCGTATGTGGTCCCGAAGCTGGTCACGTGCTGCTCTTCTCCGGCGCGAGCCCCCGGATCACAGATGCCGCCCGGGCCGCGCCGCGCAAGCGGGCGCATGGCCGCGGCCGCCGTCACATCCGTGTCATCGACGGCCGGCTCAGCAATCAGCGCGCCACGGTCCAAGTCGTGGTGCCGTCCTTGTTGTCCTTCACGGCGACGCCCATCGCCGCGAGGGCGTCGCGCGCCCGGTCGGAGGCGGCCCAGTCCTTGGCGGCCCGCGCCGCGCGGCGCTCGGCGATCAGCGCCTCGACGGCCGCGACGTCGACGCCGGAGGCCGCGACCTGATCCTGCTCGCGGTCGCTGCGGGTGCGCGCGAGAAACCCGAGAAGATTCGCACCGGCCCTCAGCGCGCCGGCCTGCGCCTCCGCGCCGCTCGCGAGCCGATGCAGCTCGTTGATCGCCGCCGGCGTGTTGAGGTCGTCGCAGAGCGCCTCGACCACCCCGGCGGGGACGTCGCCCGCGGCGGGCGCGTCGGCGGCGGCGTTGTACCAGCGATCGAGCACGCGGCTCGATTCCTCCAGGCCGCGCAGGGTCCAGTCGATCGGCTGCCGGTACTGGGTCTTGAGCATGGTGAGGCGCACGACCTCGCCCGGCCAGTCGTTCAGCACGTCGCGGATGGTGATGAAGTTGCCGAGCGACTTCGACATCTTCTCGCCCTCCACCTGGAGGAAGCCGTTGTGCAGCCAGACATTGGCCATCACGGGCGTGCCGAAGCAGCAGCGGGACTGCGCCACCTCGTTCTCGTGGTGGGGGAAGATCAGGTCGATGCCGCCCGCGTGGATGTCGAAGGTCCGGCCGAGATGCTTGGCCGACATGGCCGAGCACTCGATGTGCCAGCCCGGCCGTCCCGCGACCGCGATCCCGGCCGGCGACGGCCAGGACGGCTCGCCTGGTTTCGCCGGCTTCCACAGGACGAAGTCGAGGGGCGAGCGCTTGTAGGGGGCGACCTCGACCCGGGCGCCCGCCTCCATCTCGTCGAGCGGCCGCTTCGACAGGCCGCCGTAATCCGGCATCGACGGGACGTCGAACAGCACGTGGTCCGCCGCCACGTAGGCGTGTCCGGTCCGCACCAGCGCCTCGATCATGGTGACCATCTCGGCGATGTGGTCGGTCGCCCGCGGCTCCATGAAGCGGGGCCGCGCGCCCGGCACGTTCACGTCCTCGGGCATGAGCACGCCGAGGTCGCGCACGTCGCGGTGAAACTGCGCGAGCGTCCCGTCGGTCAGCTCGCGGATGGTGATGCCGCGCTCGGCCGCCCGGGCGTTGATCTTGTCGTCCACGTCCGTGACGTTGCGCGCGTAGGTGACGTGCTCCGGCCCGTAGAGGTGGCGCAGCAGGCGGAACAGCAGGTCGAAGACGATGATCGGCCGGGCGTTGCCGATATGGGCGGCGTCGTAGACGGTCGGGCCGCAGGCGTAGACACGGACATGCTGCGGGTCGATCGGAGCGAAGGCCTCCTTGGCGCCCGTCAGCGTGTTGTAGAGCCGCAACATCGGCGCCATGAAACCCATCCCTTTTCCGGCGCCGGGGATGACGTCCGGCCCGGAGCCGTGGCCGGAAATCCGGCCCTGCCTTCAACGACCTGAGAGCCCCGCGCGGCGAAGAGCGGCCGAAACGTGGCGGATCCGCCAGCCCCGGCACAGCACCCTGTTGCATTGCGGCGACGGCGCGGCCCGCGCGATGGGGCTAACCCAAAAGCGTGAGGAATTCGAGATGGCCTGCGCGCCATGCGGGTAAGGCTTCCTTAACCGCGCCGTCGGACCGTCCGGGCCACGATCCTCACGCCACAGATCCTGTGCCCAAGGACAATCCATGCGACGCTCGGCCGCCGGTTCCCTCGCTCTCGCCACCGTTCTCGCCTGCGCGGGCCTGACCCACGCCGCGCTGGCCGGCACGGACGGCGAGACGCCCGCGAAGGCCCCGGCCCATGTCGAGAAGACCTTCCTGATCCCGTCGAGCGACGGCTACGGCGTCGGCGAGTGCCTGACGACGCCGGGCAGCGACTGCGGCCAGGTGGTCGCCAACGCGTGGTGCGAGGCCCAGGGCTACGCCGCCGCGAATTCCTACGGCGTCGCCGCCGCCGACGAGTATACCGGCGCGATCAGCCAGCCGGTCCCGGCGCCGTCCGAGCGCCCGATCCGGATCACCTGTCAGGACTGAGCAGGCCGCGGGCGGCCCGCCGCCGAAACGACGCGCGGACAGCGCACGTCACCGAGCGCCGCTCACTTGATGAAGTCGGCGCATTTCTGCGCCGGTTCGGTTCCCCAGGGCGCCAGCGGCACCGTCGAGGTCGAGTTCTTCGGCGAACCCTGGATGACCCTGTCCGAGTAGACCATGTAGATCAGCGTGTTGCGCTTCGCGTCGCAGCCGCGGACGATCTGCATCGACTTGAAGATCAGCGACCGGCGCTCGCTGAACACCACCTCGCCCTGGCTGAACTTGCCCTTGAAGGTGATCGGCCCGGTCTGCCGGCAGGCCAGCGAGATGTCCGAGACATCCTCGGCCAGGCCCAGCGTGCCCTTGATGCCGCCCTTCTCGGGCTGGGTGTACCAGCAGGCCACGCCCGAGACCGCCGGATCGTCGACGCCGTAGACCACGAGCTTGTCGTTGGGCGTCAGCGGGCGCCAGACCGTCGACTTGTCGAAGATCCGGTCCGGCTCCTGCGCCGAAGCCGGCCCGGCGGCCGACAGGCCCAGCGCCAGAAGCCCAACATAGGTGAGACTCCGAAACAACATCGCCAGTCAATTCCCCCTCACGCTTGCCGGCCGGATGTAGGAGGGGTGTCGCGGTCTTGCGAGGGGGCGTAGAATGGCTCCGCTTCCGTTCCGAAGCGCGGATGCGCGCGGGCCTGGATTCTTCGGATCTCCGCGCACCCGATCAACGCGATGCAGCCTATGCCTCACCGCCCGATCGTCCGTACGCTCGGCCGCCTCATCCTGAGCGCGGCCATAGCCCTCGGACTGTCCTACCCGCTCGCCACCTCCGCCATCGCGCAGGAGGCCGGGTCCGGCCCGCCGCCCGCCGAGGCGCGGCCGGCGCCGCAGCTGCCGTCGCCCCAGTGCCGGCGGTACCGGGCGGAGCTGGCCTCGCTCCAGAGCGGCGCCAGCACGACGCGCGCCCTGAACGACGAGATCGGGCGGCTCGAAGCCTATTTCCGCGGCCTGAACTGCGAAGGCGGCAAGTTCCTGTTCTTCGACACGCGGCCGCCCCAGTGCGGCGCGGTGGAGCAGCGGATCCGCGCCCTAAAGGCCACCTATGGCGGCGCGGTGATCGACGACAGCGGCGCCCGGAAGCGCGAGCTCCAAGGTCTGGTCGCCTCCACCTGCCCGCCGCGCGAGGCCTCCGCGGCCTCCGGCGAGGCCTACGGACGAGGCGGCCCGCAGATGGTCTGCGTGCGCACCTGCGACGGCGGCTACTTCCCGATGAAGAACCTGCCTGAAGGCCGCGGCGGCGCCGACGAGATGTGTCAGGCCCTCTGCCCGGGGACCGAGGCGCAGGCCTATTCCATGCCGTACGGCGACGATGCCCTGAAGCACGCCGCCTCGGTGAAGGGCAGCCGCGCCTACGCCAACCTCGCCAACGCCTTCAAATTCCGCAAGGAATTCGTGCCGAACTGCTCGTGCAAGCCCGAGGGCAAGACGTGGGCACAGTCCCTCGTGAAGGCGGAGAGCATGCTGGTCCGGCACAAGGGCGACATCTTCGTGACGCCGATGCAGGCCGAGGCCCTGTCGCGGCCGAAGGTGCGCCTGACCCTGGTCGGCCGGGCCGACCGGACTGCGGCGGAACTCGCCGCCGACGCCGCCGGCCGCGCGGGCGTCGACACGAAGGGCGGCGCGGGACTCGGCCGCGACGACGCGGCGAAGGCCGATGCCGCCGCGGCCGACGGCGCGAAGGCCGCGGAGCCGAAGCCGGATCACGTTGCCGTGCGCATCATCGCGCCCGACGTGATCGCGGTGCCCCAGCGCCTCACGCCCTGAGGCCGGTTCCGCGTCCGAGCACGCGGAACCAAACGCGACGCGCGGTGTTCGGCTCGGCCTGAAGCGAGACGAGACCGCGATGCGCCTGCTCCGCCTGATTCTCCTCACCGGCACGGTGCTGCCGGGCATCACCCTCGTGCAGCTCGCCGATGCCGCACCGGGCCCGATCCAGGTGGCGCAAGGTGGTKCCGACGAGCGCGGCCCCCACGGCGGCGAAGCCCCGCACGGCGGCCCCACATGGCGCCGGGAATCCCGGGACGGCCGTTCGTGCCGCCAGGACAGGCGCCCACCCCAGGGCAGGCCCCGCCGCCAGGCGGGCCGCAGCCGGGACCGGCGCCGGGACAACCGGGACAACCGCCCGCGGGCGGCCCCGGCCGCCCGGCCGATCCGAACGCCTTCAACCGGCCAGGCCAGCCGGGCTACGTCCCCGGCGGGTTCCGCCAGAACGACGCCGTGCGCGACTTCGAGCAGGTTCGCACCGACCGTCGCGAGTTCAGGGAGGATGGCCGGACCTATTACCGGGAGCCGGGCCGCATCATCGTGCAGGACCGCGACGGCTACCTGATCCGCCACGACGAAAACGAGCGCTTCCGCTCTCTCGACCCGCGCGGCTACCGGTTCGAGCGTCAGGGCGCGGATTTCTACAGCTACGTCGACCGGCCCGGCGGCGAGCAGATCGTCACCGTGACAAACGACGACGGGCGGATGCTGCGCCGCTATCTCCGCTATCGCGACGGCCGCGAGCTCATCCTGATCGACAACAGCTACGCCGGCCCGCTCCGCCCGGTCTACGAGGACGTGGTGGTGCTGCCGCCTCCGGAGATCCGTATCCCGCGGGACCGCTACATCGTGGATTATGCCCAGGCCGACGAGGCGGAGGTCTATGAGGCGCTGACGGCGCCGCCCGTCGTGCAGGTCGATCGCCGGTACACGCTCGATCAGATCCGCTACAGCCCGGACCTCCGCGCCCGCCTGCGCTCGGTCGACATCAACACGATCACCTTCGACACCGGCTCGTTCACCGTCACGCCCGATCAGGCGGCCAAGCTGTCGGTGATCGCCGCCGCGATGAACCGCGCCATCCGGGCCAACCTGCGCGAGGTATTCCTGATCGAGGGCTTCACCGACGCGGTCGGCTCCGCGCTGGACAACCTGTCCCTGTCGGACCGGCGCGCCCAGTCGGTGGCGACCGTGCTGACCGAGCAGTTCCGCGTGCCGCCGGAGAACCTGACCACCCAGGGCTACGGCGAGCAGTACCTCAAGGTGAACACGCAGGGCCCGTCGCGGGAGAACCGCCGCGTCGTCGTCCAGCGGATCACGCCGCTGCTGCAGCAGGGGCAGGATCAAGGACAGGCCGCGCCGCCGTCGCCGCCTCCGCAGCCGCGGTGAGGCGGCCACCGCGCGGGCATGTCCCGCGCGGCAGTTGACCGTTCAGCCCCAGCGCCCCACCACCGGTTGAGGAAAGCGGCATGGGACAATGATGGACAGCGAGGCGGATGGCGCGCTCATCCGGTCGGGCACACCGGTCTTCCGCCGCACGGCGCTGGCCCTGGCGGCCGCCGGCTTCTCGACCTTCGCGGTGCTCTACGCGGTCCAGCCGCTCCTGCCGATCTACGCGGAAGATTTCGGCGTCTCGCCGGCGGTGAGCAGCCTCGCCCTGTCGCTGCCCTGCGGGCTGCTCGCGGTGGCGCTGCTCGTCGTCAGCCCGCTCTCGGAGATCTGGGGGCGCAAGCCGGTGATGCTGGCCTCGCTGGTCGCTTCGGCGGTGATCACGGTCGTGGCCGCCCTGGTCCCCGGCTGGTACGGCTTCCTGGCTTTGCGCGCGCTCACCGGGCTGACGGCCAGCGGACTCCCGGCCGTCGCCATGGCCTATCTCGCCGAGGAGATGGACGCCAAGGCCATCGGCCTGTCGATGGGTCTGCTCGTCGGCGGCAACGCGCTGGGCGGCATGTCGGGCCGCCTGATCAGCGGCGTCATGGCGGATTTCGTGAGCTGGCGCGCCGGTCTCGCGGTGATCGGGGGCCTCGCGCTGGCCGCCGCGCTGGCGTTCTGGCGGTGGCTGCCGCCCTCGCGCCGCTTCGTGCCGCGCCGGCTGGCCTGGGCCGAGGTGCCGGGCAGCTTCACCCACCATTTCCGCGACGCCGGCCTGCCCTGGCTCTTCGCCGAGGCGTTCCTGCTGATGGGCGGCTTCGTCTGCATCTACAATTACATCGGCTTCCGCCTGCTCGAACCGCCCTACGCGCTCAGCCAGGCGGTGATCGGGCTGATCTTCTCCGTCTACCTCGCCGGCATGGTCAGCAGCCCGGTCACCGGCGAGCTGGCGAGCCGCTTCGGCCGCCGCCGCGTCCTCTGGGTCGCCACGGCGGTCGGACTGACGGGGATCGTGATGACGCTGGCGGACAACCTGCCGCAGATCCTGGCCGGCATCGTGGTGACGACGGTGGGCTTCTTCGGCGCCCACGCGGTCGCGAGCAGCTGGGTCGGGCGGCGGGCCCTGCGCGACCGGGCCCAGGCCTCGGCGATCTATCTCGGCCTCTACTATCTGGGCTCGTCGGTCCTCGGGACCGCGGGCGGCTGGTTCTTCGCCCATTCCGGGTGGAACGGCGTGGTGCTGTTCGTGGGCGGGCTGTACGGTCTGGCGCTGACGATCGCCCTGCGGCTGTCCCGCCTGAAGCCGCTCGCGACCTGAACCGGGAGATCCGCCGATGAACGCCCGCAGCCACGCCCGACACGTCGTCGACCAGTTCGGCGCGCAGGCCTCCGCCTACGTCACCAGCGCCGTGCACGCCGCCGGCGCCGACCTCGACCGGATCGGCGAGCGGGTCCGCGCGCGGCCGGGGCTGCGGGTGCTCGATCTCGGCTGCGGCGGCGGCCACGTCGCCTTCGCGGCCGCCGCCGCCGGCGCCGCCGTCACGGCCTACGACCTGTCGGCCGAGATGCTGGCGGCGGTCTCCGCCGAGGCGGCCCGGCGGGGACTCGACCGGATCGAGACCCGTCAGGGCGGCGCCGAGGCCCTGCCCTTCCCGGACGCGGCTTTCGACGCGATCCTGACCCGCTACAGTGCCCACCACTGGCGCGACGTGCCGGCCGCCCTGGCGGAGGCGCGGCGGGTGCTGCGGCCGGACGGGTTCCTCATCGTCAGCGACATCGTCGCGCCCGAGGATCCGCTGCTCGACACGCACCTGCAGGCGGTGGAGCTGCTGCGCGACCCCTCGCACGTCCGCGACTACCGGGTGTCGGAATGGCGGGCCCTGCTGGAGGCGGCCGGCTTCGAGCCCGGTTCCGCGACGCCGAGTCGGCCGCGCATGGAGTTCGCGAGCTGGATCGCCCGGATGCGGACGCCGGAGACCCACGTCGCGGCGATCCGGGCCCTCCAGGCCGCGGCAGCCGCGGAAGTCACCGCCCATTTCGGCATCGAGGCCGACGGCAGCTTCCTGCTCGATGCCGCGCTGATCGAGGCGCGCCCGAAGCCCGGCCGCTGATCGCTCAGGCGGCCGCGCCGGAGAGCCGGCGCGCCGCCCGCTCCCGTCCGATCAGCGGCAGCAGGCCGGCGAGGTCCGGCCCGTGCTCGAGACCGGTCAGCGCGAGCCGCAGCGGCATGAACAGGCCGCGCCCCTTGGCGCCGGTGCGGGTCCGGATCTCGGCCGTCCAGGCCTTCCAGGTCTCCGGGCCGAACGGCTCGGGCGGCAGGGTCTCGCGGGCGGCCGCGATCACGGCGGGCTCGGTGAGCACCGGCTCGACGGGACCGGCCACGACCCGCCACCAGTCGGCCGCCTCCGGGACCCGCCCGAGATTGGCCCGCACCGCGAGCCAGAAGGCCTCGGCCCGGTCCTCCGGGATCCCGAGCACCGCGAGGCGCGCCGCCGCCTCCGGGTACGGCATGGCGTGGATCAGGCGGGCGTTGAGGCCGTCGAGCTCCGCCGGGTCGAACCGGGCGGGCGCCCGCGAGATCTCGCCGAGATCGACGAGGCCCGCGAGGGTGTCGAGGTCGGGCACCGCCCGCACCGATTCGGCCGAGCCGGTGAGCACCGCCAGCGAGCGCACCGCCGCGGGCTCGTAGCCGGCCTCGCGCAGGCCGCGCAGCGACAGGTGGCCGAGGCGCTTCGACAGCCCCTCCCCGTCGGCGGTCGTCAGCAGGTTGTGGTGACCGAAGATTGGGACGGCCGCGCCCAGGGCCTCGAAGATCTGCACCTGCACGCCGGTGTTGGTGACGTGGTCCTCGCCGCGGATCACGTGCGTGATCCCGAGATCGGCGTCGTCCACGACCGAGGGCAGCGTGTAGAGATAGCTGCCGTCGGCGCGGATCAGCACCGGATCCGACAGGGACGCGCAGTCGACATGGGCCGGTCCGCGGACGAGGTCGTCCCAGGTGACGGTCCGCGCCTCCAGCAGGAAGCGCCAGTGCGGCCGGCGGCCCTCGGCCTCGAGCGCGGCCCGCTCCTCGGCGGTGAGCCGCAGCGCCGCCCGGTCGTAGATCGGCGGCTGGCCGCGCCCGAGCTGGCGCCTGCGGCGGCGCTCCAGCTCCTCCGGCGTCTCGTAGCAGGGATAGAGCCGGCCCGCTTCGCGCAGGCGGTCGGCGGCAGCGTCGTGCTGCGCCTTGCGGGCACTCTGCCGCGCGAACAGGTCGGGCACGATGCCGAGCCACGCGAGATCCGCGCCGATCGCCTCCGCGAAGGCCTCCGTGGAGCGTTCCGCGTCGGTGTCGTCGAGGCGCAGCAGGAAGCGGCCGCCGGTCCGGCGGGCGAACAGGGCGTTGAGCAGGGCCGGCCGGGCATTGCCGATATGGAGATAGCCGGTCGGCGAGGGAGCGAAGCGGACGAGGGTCATGGTCCGCTCTCTAGCCGATCTCCGCGGGAATGTGCGCGGGACTTCGCGATCCCACCGCCCCGACGCGCGACCCTGCGGGGGCCCGCTACCCAGGACACCGGAAACCGGTCAGAAGGGCGCGGTTGGTGCGGTGCGGGAACTGAGCGGCATGGCGACGGACGAGACGGCCGACATCGTGGTGGTCGGCGGCGGGATGGTCGGCCTCGCCAGTGCGATCGCGCTGAGAGACAGGGGGCTCGACGTGGTCCTCTGCGATCCGGGCGAGGCGCGGGCCCGGACCTCCTACGGCAATGCCGGCGTGGTCAGCCGCGGCTCGATCCTGCCGATGTCGAGCCCCGCGCTGTGGGGCAAGCTCCCGGCCTACCTGCGGAACGCCGATCGCGGCCTGCGGCTGCACTACGCGCATCTCCCGCGGATCATTCCCTACACCGCGCATTTCCTCGCCGCCGCGCGCGCTTCCCGCTGGCGCCGTGCCGCCGCGGCGCTGCTGCCGCTGACCAGCGCCGCCTATCCGGCCCACGAGCGCCTGGCGGCCCGGGCCGGAACCGGAGACCGGCTGCAGCGGTCGGGCTGGATCAAGGCCTACCGCACCGAGGCGGCCTTCGCGGCCGCCGCCCTGGAGCGCGAGATCCTGGCCGGGCACGGGGTCGCCTTCGACATTCTCGACACGGCGGCCCTGCAGTCTCTCGAGCCGGCTCTGGTCCGGCCCTACGCGCGGGCCATGCTGCTCACCGAGACCGGCTCGGTGCGCGAGCCCGGCCGGCTCATCGAGTCGTGCGAGGCCCTGTTTACCGGCCTCGGCGGCCGTCGCCGTCGGGGCAGCGTCGCCCGCCTGGAGCCCGAGGCGGGCGGCTGGCGCGTCGATCACGACACTGGTGCGGTGCGGGCCCGGCAGGTTGTCCTCGCGGCCGGCGCGGCCTCGGGGACGCTCGCCCGAACCCTCGGCTACCGCTTCGCGGTGGCCGCCGAGCGCGGCTACCATCGTCACTACGCCCTGCATCCGGACAGCCCGCCGCTGACCCGGCCGGTCCTCGACACGGGCGCGGGCTCGATCCTGTCCCCGATGGGCGATCACCGGGTGCGGGTCCTGTCCGGCGTGGAACTCAACGCCCGCACCGCCACCCCCGACCATACCCAGATCGAGGCGGCGTCCCGGGAGGCGGCCGAGACGCTGCGGCTCGGCGGGCCGCTGGACAACGCGCCGTGGCTGGGCTCCCGCCCGTCCACGCCCGACGGGATGCCGGTGATCGGCCGAGCGCCTCGCCACGACGGCCTGCTCTTCGCCTTCGGCCACGGGCATATCGGCCTGTCCACCGGCCCGATCACAGGCGAGATCGTCGCCGACCTCGCCACCGGACGAACTCCGGCGGTGCCGGTCGCGGCCTTCGCGCCGGAGCGGCTCCTGCGCTGGCCGCGGCTGCTCTGAGGGCCGCTCCGGCGGCTTACGCCCTCAGCGCCAATCGTAGGGGTTGAAGGGCTCGAGCGCGGCCTCGACCTTGCGCAGGAAGTTCGGCTGGCGCAGGAGATCGGCCTCCCGGGCGAGCGCCCGGAGGAACGCCTGCGGGCCGTGCTCCAGATCGCGCGTCAGGCCGTTGTAGCGGTCGGCCGGCTCGACATGGGCGGGGTTGACCGCGACGCGGTAAGCGAGGCCGCAGGTTGGCGGGTCGAGTCCCAGGCGGTAGCAGATCCGCACCCGGGCGAAGGGGACGTCCGGGCGGTAATCGACGCGGTACCCGCCGAGCCGGAAGGCGCCGCCGGTCGCGCGCTCGGCGTAGGCCAGCGTCCGCGCCACGGTGGTGAAACCGGCGGTGCGCCGGTCGCGCACGAGGTCGATCGCCGCCCGCTCGGTGGGCACGAAGGATTGCGCGCCGGCGGGGCCGGACACCAGCGCGGCCAGGAGAGCGGGGACGGCGAATCTCATGGCTTCTTCATGCAGACCGCGACGGGCTGGGCATCCTTGGCGGCCTTGGCGGTCATGTCGAGGCAGCCGACCGTGGACACGCCGTCCGTGACGGTCACGGACGGCAGAACCGCCATGCCTCGGCAGTAAGCGCCAATCAATTCCTCGTCACGGCGGCACGCCACGTCGAGGCGCACTTGGCTGTTCAGGGACGGTCCCGGCGGCCCGGAAGGTCCGGGCGGCCCCGTCTCGCCCGCGGGCCCCCGGGCGCCAGTCGCTCCGTTCACCCCCGCGGGCCCTGCCGGCCCCGCCGGTCCCTGATCCCCCTTCGCGCCGGGCGGCCCGGCCGGCCCCGGCTTCGGCGCGTCGCAGGCCGCGAGCGCGACGGCCGTCGCGCCGACCACGAGCGCGATCAGGGGAAGTCTCATGCGTTTCTCCGGCCAAGCCCGCGCGCGAAGAACTGGTGCGCGCCGCCGGGGCGTCAACGGCGCGACGCCGGCCGGCGCGCGCCCACACAACCAAAAGTAGCAGTCGTTTGATAAGCCTGCTCTAGTCGATCGGATTAAGGGTTTTGCAAAAGCTTGGCGTCACATCGGTCCAGATGGCTACTTCTGACTGATCTGCTCGCTCATGAACGTCCGAGGACTTTTACGCGCGCAGGTCAAAGTGACATCAGGTGGTCTCCTGAAGCGCCTCGCGCGCGACACCGGCGGCGCGGCTGCCGTGGAATTCGCCCTCGTGGCCCTGCCGTTCCTGGCGCTGTGCGGCGCGATCATTCAGATCGTGTTTCAGATTTGGGCGACGCAGAACTTCGATCGCGCGCTCCAGAACGCGGTCCGGACGATCTTTACTGGCCAGTTCCAGCTCGACACCGCGGGCCAGACCAATCCCGCGACCGTGCTCGCGGCTCTGAAGGCGCGGATGTGCGGTCCGGCCAGCAGCCCCGTCGCCACCGTGTTCAACTGCCAGAACGTCAAGATCGACGTCTCCACCGCGAGCAGCTTCTCGGGCGCCACCGCCGCCAAGCCGATCGACACCGCTACGGGCACGTGGAGCACGAGCTTCGGCTCCAACTACAAATGCGCCTCGCCGGGGACGATCGTGATCGTCACGGCGGCGGTGCCGTTCCCGACCTTCTTCAACCTGATGGGCCTGAACACGCGGCAGTTCACCAGCGGGTCCGCGGAGGGATCGAGCCTGCTGACGTCCACGGCGGTGTTCCGCACCGAGCCTTACCAGATCGTCGGAGCGAGCCCGTGCCCGTCCTCACCGTCCTAGCCCGGCGGACGGCGCGGCTGCGGCACGACCGGCGCGGCGGCGCCGCGGTCGAGTTCGCCGTCATCCTGCCGGTCCTGCTCGCGATCTGGGCGGGCATGACCGAGATGGCGCACGCCATCGACGAGTGGCGCAAGCTGACGCAGCTCGGCCGCACCGTCGCCGACCTGACGGCGCAGGGCGACACCCAGAACCCGATCAGCGCCACCGTGATGAACGACATCCTCGCGTCCGCGACGGCGGTGATGCGCCCGTTCGACACGTCGAAGGTCAAGATCGTGGTCAGTGCCATGGGCATCGACGCGAAGAATCCGAGCGGCCCTCCGCTGGTCTGCTCCAGCGTCGCCAACGTCAACGGGACTCCGCGGAGCCAGGGCTCAGCGGCGGGCCTCACCGTGCCGGACGGCTACCGGATGCCCGGGATGCGCTACGTCCTGGCCGAGGTCAGCATCAGCTACACGCCGATGATCGGCAGTGCCCTCGTCAAGCTCGCTAAGGGCGTGAGCAATACGATCACGTTCACCAGCAGCGCACCGTGGCCGACCCGCGGCGGACAGGCCTACGGCACCAGCACCTACACGGAAGTCGTCCTGCCGGACGACCAACACGCGAACTGCGATGGCACGAAGATCGTCCGCTAGTCCTGACGGCCGCCGCCAGCGGCGCCGCGACATCCTGCGCGACCGCGGCGGCAACGTCGCCCTGCTGTTCGCGTTCCTGAGCGTGCCGATGGTGATGGTCGGCGGCGCGGCGATCGATTACGGCTTCGCCACGCGGCTGGAGACGAAGCTCCAGGCCGCGACCGACGCCACGGCGCTCCTGCTCTGCCAGACGCCGCTGACGACGTCGGAGGCCGACCTTAACGCGATGGCGCAGACGACGCTGGCCGGCGCCATGGGCGCCGCGAACCTCGCGGTCGATCGGCTGGCCATCACCAGCAACCCGCGCAAGATCACCCTGACCGCCCACAAGCAGTCGACGACCTTCTTCGGGGGGCTGACGGGCACCCAGCGCATCAACCCGGGCGCCGTCTCGCAATGCGCCACGCCGCTGCCGAAAACCTTCGAGATCGCGCTGGTGCTCGACAATACGGGGTCGATGGCCGCGTCGAGCGGAGGGCAGTCGAAACTTCAGGCCGTGCAGACGGCGGCGACCGATTTCGTCAACTACGTCTACACCAGCCCGGCTTTCTCCAGTGCGACCAAAGTCGCGATCGTCCCCTTCGCGGCCGCCGTGGCGGTCGATCCCATCGCCTACCGTTACGCGCCCTGGATCGATCAGAACGGTCTGTCCAGCTACCACTGGACGAATATCGTCCCGTCGAATCCGGCCCCGTTCAAGAACCGCTTCGATGTGTTCGCGAAGCTGCAGGCGGTGAACCGGAACTGGGGCTGGGCCGGCTGTCTCGAGGCGCTCCCCTACCCGTTCAACGTCCAGGACGGTGCACCGACGACCAAGGATTCCTACTACGTGCCGCTGCTCGCACCCGACGAGCCGGGCGACGGCACGTCGGGCGTCGCGCCCTTCCCGGTCGGGAGCCAGAGGACGACGGCCTACAGCTACAACAGCTACATCGACGACGAGACCGGCCCCGCGTGCCAGAACAGCAATTCCTACAACACCGCGCTCGGCCAAGCCTGCAAGTACATCAATCCGAAGGACGCGGCGTCCGGCGCGCCCCTCGGGATCCCGAACGGTCCGAATTTCGGCTGCACGACCCAGCCGCTTCAGCGGCTGACCAACAACACGAACGCGTTGAAGACCCTCATCGACAAGATGGCGCCGTCCGGATCGACCAACATCCACGAGGGATTCATGTGGGGCTGGCGCACGCTCTCGCCCAACAGCGTCTTCGCGGACGGGCAACCCTACGCGTCGAGCGCGAACAGCTCGAATGCCACGACCATCAACAAGATCATCATCCTGATGACCGACGGCACGAACAGCTGGGGTACCAATTCGAACGCGCCGACCGGCTCGCTCTACTTCGCGTCCGGCTATTTCAGGAACGCCAACGGCACGACGCCGAACCCGCGCCTGACCACGGCGTATCAGAACACCAACATCGCCGACGGCAATACGGCGCGGAAGGCGCTCGACGCGCTCACCGCGGAGGCGTGCGCGAACGTGAAGACGGTCAACATCTCGATCTACACGATCGGGTTCAGCATCCCGACCGACCCGATCGATTCGGCCGGGCAGACGCTGCTGCGAAACTGCGCCTCGTCGCCGGACCAGTTCTACCTCGCCAACTCGTCCGACGACCTGATCAAGGCCTTCAAGTCGATTCAGGCGAGCATCGGGGCGCTGCGGCTCACGCAGTGAGCGGCGCGCCGGCCACAGGATCCGGCGCGCGGCCGGGTCCCGGTCAGTCGTCGCGGTAGACGCGCTCGCGGCGCTCGTGCCGCTCCTGGGCCTCGAGCGACAGGGTCGCGATCGGCCGCGCGTCGAGGCGGCGCAGGGAGATCGGCTCGCCGGTCTCCTCGCAGAACCCGTAAGATCCGTCCTCGATCCGGGCCAGCGCCGCGTCGATCTTGCCGGTGAGCTTGCGCTGGCGGTCCCGGGCCCGCAGCTCGATCGCCCGATCCGTCTCGGACGACGCGCGGTCGGCGAGATCGGGGTGGTTCTCGTTCTCGCTCTGCAGCGCCACCAGGGTATCCTGCGCCTCGCGCAGGATGTCGTTCTTCCAGCTCAGCAGCTTGCGCCGGAAATATTCGCGCTGCCGGTCATTCATGAAGGGCTCGTCGTCGGACGGGACGTAGCCGTCCTCCAGCTGCACCTTCGCCATGCGTCACCCTCGCTGGATGGTAAACCGCCCACCAGGGGATGGCCGGTGTGCGGCGATAACGTGAGGTGCCGTATAGTCGAGGTGCCTCAGCGCCACAACGCACACGGATGCAGGGGCTGTAACTGGCTGTCACTGCATCGGCGCGTGCGGCAAACAGGCCACGGTACAGATGTTTTACGCTGTCATCTGGTCCGCAACCGTACGATGGCGTCGCCGATCTCGGTCGTGAGGCCTCGGGCGATCGGCAGCCTGTAATGGGTCTGGTCGAAGAACTGGTCGGGATCCGCCGCCGCGGGGCGGCCGTCGCGCCAGTCGACCACCGTGCTGAGGGCGTGCGCCGCCAGCACGGCGCGCACCTCGGCCCGGCAGGTCGCCTCGGCCCGCGCCCGGGGGCTGCCGGGCGGCGGCTCGCCGCGACGATAGACCGGCGGGAAGACCACCACGACCGGCGTCTCCGCCGGGATCCGCGTCAGCTCGGTGCGCAGGCGCGCCGCGATCGGGAACGGCCCGCCGTGGCGCGGCTCCGGCTCCGGCCCGACCGGCTTCTCCAGGGCCGCCTTCTTGGCGGGATCGACGCCGAACCCCTGGCTCAGGTAGTTGCGCTCGTAATCCCACCAGCCGTCGGCGGCGGCGGTCTTGTGGCGCGAGTTCAGGAGCCAGCCGAGCCGGTTGATCGTCTCCTGCGCGGCCGAGAAGCGGATGAGCCCCCTCAGGTAGGCCGGCCAGTCGCCCACGAGCCAGTACGGGAATCCGTGCTCGCTCGGGAAGGCGGGGTCGTCCGCGCACCAGAACGAATCGGCCGAGAGCACGATCGCGGCCGGGCGGGCATGGTGCTGCAGGTACCAGCCGAGAAGGGCGAACTGCTCGGAGGGACCGGTGGCCGGCACCGAGAGCTGGAGGAACGGGATGCCGGTGAGCCGGGTCAGGGCCGCCGGCTCGATGAGCTGGATGTGCGAGTTGCCGATCACGACGCCCGTGTAGGCCGGATCGCGGCCGCGGACGGCCGAGGCGGTGCGCGGTCCCTGCGGCCGCACGGCGCCCCGGGAGAGCAGCGTCGAGCGGCCGGTATCGTAGGGGTCGACCAGCACCGCGAGGGCCAGGTAGCCCGCGAACAGGCCGGCCATGGACAGGGCCAGGGTCCGGGCGAAGCCGCGCCAGGTCCGGTCGGTCTTGGGGTTTGCGGGCGCCATCCTCAGAACTGGAAATAGATGAACTCGTAGTTCGCATCGTCGCCGATCTTGAGAAGGACGAGCACGAACAGCAGCGCGAAGCCGAAGGCGAGGAGCCGCCGCGGCGGCAGGCGGTGCACCGCGTTCCAGGCGGTGGGCCCGACCGTGGCGACCAGGGCGGCGATGGCGATCGTGCGCCACTTGAAGCCGGAGCCCCTGGGCGCCAGCCCGAACAGCCCCTTGAAGATCACGAGGGCCGCATCGAAGCTCGTCGCCCGGAACAGCACCCAGGTCAGCACGACGAACAGGCTGGTGAGCGCCCAGCCGAGCGGCGCGGGGATCGCGACCCGGGCGCGGCGCGCCAGGACCCCGGCTCCGAGGCCGATCCCGTGGAGCGCCCCCCAGGCGAGGAAGGTCAGGCCCGCCCCGTGCCAGAGGCCGCCGAGCGTCATCGTGGCGACGAGCGCCCCGACCTGCCGCGGCAGCCCGCGGCGGCTTCCGCCCATCGGGATGTAGAGGTAGTCGCGCAGGAACCGCGACAGGGTCATGTGCCAGCGCCGCCAGAAATCCTGCAGCGACGTGGCGCGGTAGGGGACGTCGAAATTCTGCGGCAGGACGAGGCCGAACAGCAGCGCGATGCCGAGCGCCATGTCGGTGTAGCCGGAGAAGTCGAAATAGATCTGGAAGGTGAAGCCCAGCGTCGCCTGCCAAGCCTCCACCACCGTGACCGCCTTGCCGGCGGCGGCGGCCTGGAAGACCGGATTTACGTACTCGGCGAGTGGGTCACCGAGGAACACCTTCTTGGCGAGGCCGACCGTCAGCAGCATCAGCCCGCGCGCGAAGCGCTCGGCGGCGTCGGGCCGCGCGTAGGGCGCCTCGTCGAACTGGTGCATGATCTCGCTCCAGCGCACGAGTGGGCCGGCGAGAACCTGCGGGAAGAAGGCGATGTAGAGGGCGTATTTCACGAGCCCGAAGCCCGGCGCCCGGCCGGCCCGCAGGTCGGCGAGATACATGATGTGGTGGAAGGTGAAGAACGAGATGCCGAGCGGCAGGGCGAGGCCGAGGCGCTGCGCCTCCAGGCCCGGGATCAGGTTGGCGAGGTCGGCCGCGAAGTCGAGGTACTTGAACACGCCGAGCAGCGCGAGGTTGGCGGTGATCGCCGCCGGGATCAGCCAGCGGCCCGGCCACCGACGATAGGCCCGGGCCACGCACCAGTTCGCCAGGATCGACCCGGCGAGCAGCGGCACGAATCGGATATCCCACCAGCCGTAGAAGACGAAGGACAGGCCGACGAGGAGCGGCAGCCGCCACGCCGGTGCGGCGCGCGCCACAAGCGCGTGCAGGATCAGCGCGGTCGGCAGGAAGGCGAGGAGGAAGACGAAGGAGTTGAACAGCATCGGGCGAGGCGGCGCGGAGGAGCCCGGATGGGCCGCCGTTGTCTCCGAGCGGGAGGGACGGCCTTGTCGGGGATGGGGGCCGGCCCGTCAATCGCCGCGCCGCGTGCAGGGCGATCCCGCGGTGGCCCCGGCAGGCGCCGCGCGCGGCCTCAGGCCCCGCGCCGGGCCGCCTCGATGGTCAGGCCCAGCCCGACCGAGCCGAACGTGTCGCCCTCCACCACCCGGGCGGATGGCAGCGCGGCCGTCAGCGCGGCGCGCAGGTGCGGCAGGCCGGTCGAGCCGCCGGTGAGGAACAGGGCATCGACCCGGTCGGCCGTCAGGTCCGCCTGCGCGAGGCAGCGCGCGATCCGGGCCGCCACGGCCCGGGCGAGGTCGCCGGTCTGCGCCGACAGGGAGGCGCGATCCACCGGGACCGCGAGCCCGGGCTCCAGGAGTCCGAGGTCGAGCACCGTCGCGTCCTGCTCGGAGGCCGCGATCTTGGCCCCCTCCACGGCTCCGGCAAGGGCGTGACCGCGCTCGCCCTCCACGGCCTCGCGCAGCCGCGCGAGCAGGTCGGGCCGGGCGCCGTCGCGGATCACCTCGTCGATCTCGCGCAGGGTCTTCTGATTGTAGAGGCGGTTAATCGCCGACCACGTGGCGAGGTCGTGGTAGTAGGCGTTCGGCACCGCGAGATCGCCGCGGCGCATCGGGCTTCCAAGGCCGAGCAGCGGCATCACGGTGCCGAGGCTGAGCTGGCGGTCGAAATCGGTGCCGCCGATCCGCACGCCGTCATTGGCCAGGATGTCGCCGGCCCGGTCCGGCCGCCCCCTGCGCTCCGGCGCGAGGCGCACGAGCGAGAAATCCGAGGTGCCGCCGCCGATATCGGCGACGAGGGCGATCTCCTCCGCGCGGACCTGCCGCTCGTAGTCGAGGGCCGCGGCGATCGGCTCGTACTGGAACGAGACCTCCCGGAAGCCGACGTCGCGGGCGATGTCGCGCAGCGTGTCCTCCGCGCGGCGATCCGCCTCCGGGTCACCGTCGACGAAGTGGACGGGACGGCCGTGGACCACGCTGTCGAGGCTCTGGCCGCAGGCGGCCTCGGCCCGCGCCTTCACGACGGTGAGATATCGGGCGATGACGTCGCGCAGGCGCAGCCGCTGGCGGCCGACCGGGGTCGCCTCCTCCATGAGCGGCGTGCCGAGGACCGATTTCAGGCCGCGCATCAGGCGGCCGGACCGGCCCTCGACGTAGGCCGCCGTGGCGGCCCGGCCGATGATCGGCTCCCGGCCGAGCTCGAAGAAGATCGCGCTCGGGATGGTCCGGTGCGCGCCCTCCAGGGGCAGCAGCGTCGGACCGTCCGGGCCGTCATGCCCGAGGGTCGTGTTCGACGTGCCGAAATCGAGGCCGCAGGCCGCCATCGTGTCGTGGATCCGAGTTTTCTCTGGGGGGCCGGTGCCCGTACAGGGCCGCGGCATCCCGGTCCAGGCCGTGCTCGGCACGGCTGGTATGGCGGGAAGCGTGGACAGCGCGCCGGCGGCACATCCGGACCCGCGGGGGCCGTGCTATGAGGCCCTATGCGTTCCGACATCGATCTCGGCCTGACCGGCGAGCGCCCCGCGCTCCTCGACCTCACCGAACTGCTCGCCACGCGGCTCCTGGTCCAGGGCAATTCCGGGTCCGGCAAATCGCACCTGCTGCGGCGGCTGCTGGAGCAGAGCGCCGGCCTCGTGCAGCAGGCGATCATCGACCCGGAGGGCGATTTCGCCAGCCTCGCCGACCGCTACGGCCACGTGGTGGTCGAGGCCGACGGCGACGATGCCGCGCTGCAGCGCATCGCCGCGCGGGTGCGGACGCACCGGGTCTCGGTCGTGCTGTCGCTGGAGAACCTCGACGCCGACGGCCAGATGCGGGCCGCTGCCGCCTTCCTGGGCGGGCTGTTCGACGCCGACCGCGACCACTGGTACCCGATGCTGGTGGCGGTGGACGAGGCGCAGCTCTTCGCGCCCGCGGCCGCCGGCGAGGTTTCGGACGAGGCCAGGCGCCTGTCGCTCGGCGCGATGACCAACCTGATGTGCCGCGGCCGCAAGCGCGGCCTCGCCGGCATCATCGCCACGCAGCGCCTCGCCAAGCTCGCCAAGAACGTCGCGGCCGAGGCCTCCAATTTCCTGATGGGCCGGACCTTCCTCGACATCGACATGGCGCGCGCCGCCGACCTCCTCGGCCTGGAGCGCCGGCAGGCCGAGACGTTCCGCGACCTGCCGCGCGGGCATTTCGTGGCCCTGGGCCCGGCCCTGTCGCGGCGCCCGCTCACCATCGCGGTCGGGCCGACCCAGACCGTGAGCCGGAGTTCCTCGCCGGTCCTCGTTCCCCTGCCGGACGCGCTGGAGGATGCCCGCGCGCTGATCCTCACGGCGAGCCCGCAGGAGACCGTCGCGCCGCTGGCACCGCGGCCGAAGCCGCGCTCCACGCCGGCACCCGACGTCCTCGTCCAGCTCGCCAATTACCGTCCGCCGGCGCCGGCCGAGGAGCCGGAGGAGGAGCCGATGGATCCGGAGGCCCGCGAGGCGGCGCTCGCCGAGGTGCTGGCCTCCGTGCTGGCGGATGCCGACGCCGCCGCCTGCACCCCCGCGACGCTCTATCAGGACTTCACGGTCCGCTGCCGCATCCGACGCCTGCGCGGCGACACGATGGGCCTGCCCGAGTTCAAGCGGCGGCTCGCCGTGGCGCGGGCCGAGGCTGGCGGCGCCGTCGCGGACAATTCCGGCTGGGAGCAGGCCCAGGCCATCGCGGCCGGCCTGCCGGACGACCTCGCCGGGCTGTTCCTCGTGGTCGCGCGGGCCGCCATCGAGGGCGCGCCCTGCCCGACCGACACCGTGCTGGCCGAGGCCTACGGCACCAGCTCGGGCGGCCGGGCGCGGCGGATGCTGGCCTATCTCGAGGAGCGCGGCGCGATCGTCACCCGCAAGGACCTGCGCGGCGCGCCGATCATCGCGGTGCCGGATCTCGGCGTCGAGACCGGACCGGGCGAGCCGCAGATGCTGCCGACGGGTCCGAAGCGGCGGGTGGTGTAGCGGGATCGGGCACCGGGATGGTGCCGGGTGCCCGGTCAGACGCCCCGGGCCATCTCCAGCTTGGCGAGCTCCACCGCGGCCCGCAGCTCGATCTCGGCCATGAGACCGTCGAGCCGCGGATCCCCCGAGAGGCCGGCGCGCTCGTTCAGGCGGCCGGCGATGGCGCGCAGATCCTGCGGCGCGACGCGGCCGCCGAGCAGTGCCGCCTTCAGCCGGTCGAGGCCGTCGAGCAGGTCCTGGCCGCGCTGGGCGGAGCGCCGGCGCCGCTCCTGGGGCGTGTCGGCCTCGGCCTGGAGAAGCAGGACCGCGTCGAGCCCGGCGAGCGTCGCGGCGGCGGCCGGCGCGCCGGCCGAAGTCGGCGACGACGGGGCCGCGCCGAGGCTGAAGGCTGCGCCGCCCTCGGGCTTCCGGGCGGACGCGACACCGCCGGCGCTCTGGATCGGCTGGCGAGTCTCGACACGCATGATCCGGTTCGCGTTGCTCCAAGCGCCCCCGCGCAGAACCGGAAAATCCGCCGCCAGGGTTAAGCGCGGGTAAACAAGGCGGCAGAAGCTGCCGGGTCGGCAGGTTCGGTGCCGGTGCCGCGGCGCGCGCGGGCGGGAACACTTCGAAAAGAATCCCTTCTCTTCAACAGCTTGCGCGGATCGAGCGACTGGCACGACCCTGGCAGGATGGCGTCAGGTCCGTCACGGTCGAAAACACGGCATGCGCCCGCGTCACGCGTTCAGTCCTCTCCGGTCTCTCCTGGCGGCCCTCACGGGCGCCCTGCTGCTCGCCGCCCTGCCCGTACCGGCGCTCGCCCTGTCGCGCGTCAAGGATCTCGCCTCCATCGAGGGTGTCCGCCAGAACCAGCTCGTCGGCTACGGCATCGTGGTCGGCCTCAACGGCACCGGCGACACGCTGAACAACATCCCGTTCACCAAGCAGTCCCTCCAGGCGATGCTGGAGCGCCTCGGCGTCAACACCCGCGGCGCCACGATGCGCACGCAGAACCTCGCCGCCGTGATGGTGACCGCGAGCCTGCCGCCCTTCGCCGCGCAGGGTACCCGGATCGACGTGACGGTCTCGTCGCTGGGCGACGCCAAGTCCCTCCAGGGCGGAACCCTGCTGGTGACGCCGCTGCTGGGCGCCGACGGCGAGGTCTACGCCCTGGCGCAGGGCTCGGTGGCGATCGCGGGCTTCTCCGCCGAGGGCGACGCCGCCAAGATCACCCGGGGCGTGCCGACCAACGGCCGGATCTCGAACGGCGCCAATATCGAGCGCGAGATCGCCTTCAAGCTGAACGACGCGCGCTCGCTCCGGCTGTCCCTGCGCAATCCCGACTTCACTACCTCTAAGCGGATCGCCGCCGCGATCAACGACTTCATGGGCGCCGACACCGCCGAGCCCACCGACCCGGCCACCGTCACGATCCAGATCCCGACCCGCTACAACGGCAACATGATCCGCCTTATCACCGAGGTGGAGCAGCTGAAGGTCGAGCCCGATCAGACCGCTCGCGTCGTGGTCGACGAGCGCTCCGGGATCATCGTCATGGGCCGCGACGTGCGCGTCTCGACGGTGGCGATCGCGCAGGGCAACCTCACCGTCACCATCACCGAGCAGCCGCAGGTCAGCCAGCCGGCGCCGCTCTCCAACGGGCGCACCGTCGTGGTGCCGCGGACGGGCGTGAAGGTCGATACCGGGGACGGCAACAAGCTCGCCCTGGTGAAGGAGGGCGTCAGCCTGCGCGAGCTGGTCGACGGCCTCAACGCGCTGGGCGTCGGCCCGCGGGATCTGATCTCGATCCTCCAGGCGATCAAGGCCGCGGGCGCGCTCCAGGCCGATATCGAGCTGATGTGACCGACCGGACGCGAAGGGACGATCCATGCTGCAACTCGCCAGTCTCGCGGCCAGCGCCGCCGCCAGCGTCGGGACCTCGGTCGCCGGGAGCGCCGTCGACGGGATCCTCAAGACCGCCAACAAGGCCAAGGCGCTGAAGACGGCGACCGAGTTCGAATCGATGTTTTTGGAGAACAGCCTCGACCGGCTGACCCAGTCGGAGGGCACCGATGGACCGCTGGGCGAGAACGGGACCGGCGGCGGCGTCTATCGCTCGATGCTGACCAAGGAATACGCGAAGCAGATCGTGAAGAGTGGCGGCGTCGGCATCGCCGATTCGGTTTTCCGTGAGATCATGAAGCTGCAGGGTGCCGCGAGCGATGGAGCGACCAATGCAAAGGGCTGAACCGCTGCGCGTCGGGGACCGGGTCACCGCCGAGGCCCTGGTGGCGGGCGTGCTCGGCAACATGGTCGCCCTGGAGGCCGTGCTCGCCGAGGAGGCCGCCTACGTCCGGGACGGGCGGCTGCAGGAGGGCGTCGCCGCGGCCGAGCCGAAGGCCGCGCTGGCGGCCGCCTACATGCAGGGCCTGGAGGTGGCGAAGGCGAACGCCGTCGCGCTGAAGCGCTTCCACCCCGACGGGATCGAGGCGCTGCGCACGGCGCATCGCCGCTTCACCGCGGCCGTGGAGGCGAACCAGACGGTGCTCGCCAGCGCCAAGACCGTCTCGGAAGGGCTGATCAAGACTCTGGCGGAGGATATCGGCCGGGCGCAGCTCCCGTCCGGCTACGGTCGGCAGGCCCCGTCGCCCTCCCCCTACGGCCGGGGCGTGCGCAGCGGGCCGCTGGTCCTCTCGCGCAACCTCTGAGCCGGCCTCACCGGCGACCGGCGCCGATCCGGACATAGGTCCGCACCTCGCCGAGATCGGTGTCGGCGCGGTTGTCGATCGCGATGCGGCCGGCGACAGCGGGCGCCGCCGCGACGCCGTGGACCGTGCCGACATCCGCACCCGCGACGACGCGGCCCGAGACACGGACGCAGCTGTCGCTCCCCGGCAGGCGCACGAAGCCCTGCCCCTTGGACGGGCACGGCACCGGACCCGGGATCACCGGCAGATCCCGGAGGTCGAGGGCCGCGGCCGGCCCCGCGCAGGTCAGGATCGCCGCGAGGGCGGCGCAGATCCGGAGGCGGCCGCGCATCTCAGGCGGCCTGGCGGGCGAGATCCCGATGAAGAAGGTCGATGTAGAGCTCGACCTCGCCGATGAACCCGTCGAGATCGGGCTCGTGGATGCGCATGCGGGCGAGATCGCGCAGCAGGATGTCGAGGGCTACGGCGCGCTCGTCGGGATACGCGTAGCCCGCGAGATAGGTGTCGACGGCCTGCTCCACCAGGACGATCGCGCCGATGCGCGGGGCGGCTCCCAGGCGGAGAACGAGTTCGATGGGTCCGGACAGCGCCATGCCGACCTCTCCTCAATCGAATGACGGCGCGCCAGCGCGTCCGCACGCTGCGCTTCATTCCCGGAAAGCGGCAAGACTATGGTGAATCCGACCGGTGACAAACCCATTTTTAAACGTCACACGCGCCGCGTCCGGTCGCCGCCCTCGACTCAGCCGATGTAGTTCACGAGCGAGAGCTTCGAGAGCGTCGCGGTGACCTGATAGCTGGCCTGGAGCCGGTTCTGCACGTCGAGCAGCTTGGTGATGACCTCCTCGGGGGAGATCTGCTCGATCCCGTCGAGGGTGTTCTGGACGGTGTTCTGGGTGGCCTTGTTGGTCGTGCTGGCATTCGAGAGCCGCGTCGACGCGACGGTCAGCTGCGTGATCGTGTCCTGGACGCTGGGGGTCTGGTTGACGGAGGCGAGCAGGCCGCCGGCCTTCGTCGCCACTGTCTGATAGGTGTTGTAGGTGTTGGCGTCGTTCGTGGTGGGCAGGCCGAAGGCCATGGTCGCCAGGCCGGCGAGCACGTTCTGGACCGTGGGATCGTTGGCGCGGGCCCCCGTTCCGACGCTCCCGGTCGCACTCACCTGGACCGACTGCGTGTCGATCGCCGAGGTCGGCTTCCCCGTAGAGGGATCGTAGGTGTTCTCGCCCTGGTACCAGAGCACCGTGTTCTGGGGCGTAGCCGCGGTGTAGCCGATCGGGTTCTTGCTCCCGTCGTACACGATGCGTTGCGGCATCACGCCGGACCCCGACGGGCCGCCCGTCGCCGCGCCCGAGAAGAAGTTCGACGCGGTCGCCGCCGTGGCGTTCACCGCCAGCGTGCTGTTGGCCGCGCCGGTGAGCGCGTTGCTCAGCGTCGTCGACAGGTTCGCCATCGTCTGGGCCGGGCTCGAGCCGATGGCGAAGTTGGTGATCGATTTCGGGTCCGCGCTCGTCGCGGCCGTGAGCGTGATCGTCGTCGAGGTGCCGTCCGCCATCTTCAGCGCGAACGACACGGTGTCGCCGGCACTCGGCTGCGTCGTCATGCTGAGGCTGAAGTTGCCCGGGCTCGTGGCCGTGCCCGCCGTGTAGGTCGCGCCGATCGCCGAACCGGTCGTCGTCGGCGCGCCTGCCAGCGTGAAGCCGAACTTCCCGCGCGTCGCGTTGTTCGTCTCCTCGGTGACCTGCACGGTCGTGGTCGGGTTGGCCGGCGTCTGCGTCAGGCGGCCGTTGCCCCCCGCGCCCAGCTCGGCGGTGACCCGCTGCGAGATCAGGGTCGAGAGCCCGTCGAGCTTGTTGCCGCTCGCGTCGGTCGTGCCGTCGAGGATCTTGCTCGAATCGACCACCGGCTGGGTCGTGGTGTTGCTGCCGCCGAACAGGTAGTTGCCGGCCGCCGACTCGTTGAGCGTGTCGAGCGCCGTCTGCAGGTTGGCCAGGGCCGTGGACCGCCCGGAGACCGAGTTCGCCGCCACGCTCTGCAGGCCGTTCTGGAGCATCGTCCCGGTGGAAGTGCCGAGGGTCGACACCTGCGTCAGGCTCGTGACCGCGAGGTTGGTCCGGGTCTGCGCGGCGGTGATGCCGGCGGCGTAGCCGGTGAGCGCGCTCAGGGTGGCCTGGGCGGACAGGGCCGTCGACCGACCGGAACCGAGGCCGCCATAGGTCTGCGAGACCTGACCGCTCGAGAGCTGGTTGGTCAGGTCGTTGAGCTGCCCCTTCAGCGCCTGGAGCTGCGAGGCGTTGCGGGTGGTCAGGTACGAGCCGGCCGCGAAGGGCGTGATCGTCGTCATGATCAGATCTGCAGCAGCTGGGTGAGCATGTCGCGGGCCGCGGTGAGCACCCGGGCGTTGGCGCCGTACGCGGTCTGCAGGGCGATCAGGTTCGACATCTCCTGGTCGATGTTGACGCCCGCCCCGGCGGAGAACCGGCTCTGCGCGGTGGAGAGCGCCGTCTGCTGGGTGGCGTCGAGTGCCGACGCGTTCGAGGCGTTTGCGCCCTGCGTGGAGACGATGTCCTGCGCGAAGCCGATCACGGTGGCGCTGTAGGGCGCCGACACGCCCCCGATCCCGCTCGATGATGAGAAGGTCTGCTGGGTCGAGGTCAGCGCCGAGAACAGCTTCTGGGCGCGAGCGCCGGACGCGCTCGTATCCGTGGCGCTCGTCGCCGTCAGCGCGGCGGTATTGCCCGACAGGGCGCCGTTGACGGTGATGCGCTGGGCGAAGCCGGTGAGCTGCGACCCGCCGTCGAACGAGCCGGTGTAGAGCTTGTTGCCCGAGCCGTCGACGAACATGGCCAGCGACGGGTTGCCGGTATTCAGGTCCGACGTCGAGACGGCCGAGACGCTGGCGCTCGCCGCGCCCGCGACCTTGCCGGCCGCCCCCAGCGTCAGCGTCGCGCTGGTGCCGGTCGAGGAGACCGGGGTCGCCGACAGGGTCGGCAACTTGTAGGCGCTGCCGGACGCGTTGAACGTGTTGAAGGCGGACTGGATCGCCGCCGCGTAGGTGCTGGGACCGCCGCTGGCGTTGAAGGTCAGGGTGAGGCCGCTCGAATCTGTGGTCTGCGCGGCGGGCACGATTGTGCCGCTGGAGGTCGCCGACGCCACCAGCGTCACGTTGCGCACCGCACCGGTGTTGTCGGTGACCGGGAAGGTGATCGTGTTGCCGGGCTTCATGGTCGACACGCTGATCTGCGTGTCGGTTCCGCTATACGTCCCGGTGGACGCGGTGTTCGTGAGCGCGGTCGAGAGGCCGGCCGCGAGGTCGTCGAGCTGGCGCTGCGCCTGCGGCAGGGTCTGGTCGCGCATCTCGATCTCGGCGGCCAGGCTGCCGGAGCGCAGCACGCCGGGCGCACCGAGGTCGATCTTGCCGCCGCCCGGCAGCGTCGCCGTTATGGTCCCGACCGTCCGCTGCGCCGGATCGGTCGCGTAGCTCGCGGTGGGGCTGAGCACGCCGCGCCCGTCGAAGCTCAGGGTCGCGGCGTTGCCGCGGTCCACCAGCGTCACGCCCGAACGGGTCATGACCGAGACCGTCCCGTCGCGCTGCGGGACCGTCTGCACGTCCATGTAGCTCGACAGGCTGTTGATCGCCTGGTCGCGCTGGTCCTGGAGGTCGGTGAGCGAGGTGCTGTCGGTGGTGTTCTGGATCTTGCCGTTGAGCTTCGCGATGTTGGACAGGATGGTGCTGGCCGCGCTCGTGTCGGTGCCGAGCTGCGACTCAAGGCCGGTGCGCAGGTTCTGAACCGTGCCGGCGGCGCTGTTGATGAGGCTCGCGACGGCCGAGGCATTGCCCAGCACCGTCGTGCGGGCGGCCGCCGAGGTCGGGTTGGCGGCGAGCTCCTGGAGGGATTCGGTGAAGGTGTTCAGCGTCCCGTCGAGAGACGTGAAACTCCCGGGCACGCCGTAGAGGGCGTCGAGCTGGGTGGCGATGCCGGACTTGGTGCTCGTATAGGCGGCGCCCGAGGTCTCCAGCCGGAGCTGGTTCAGCGCCGCGGCGTCGAAGCTGCGGGTGATCTGCCCGGTGGCGACACCGGAATTGTTCGGACCGTTGGCGACCGTCGAGAGCGTGCGCTTGACGTAGCCCGCCGTCCCAGCGTTGGCGACGTTCTGCGAGACGATGTTGATCGCCGCCTGCGTGGCGGCGAGGCCTGCGGCCGAGGTGGAAATCGCATTCAGCGACATGTCACGGCCTCCGCGGCTCGAATCGCACCCTCACTCAGCGGATCACGTTGAGCAGATCAGACATCATCGTCTGGGCCGTCGACATGACGCGCGTGTTCGCAGAGTAAGCCTGCTGGGTTACGATCATCTTAGAGAATTCGCTCGCAATGTCGGTGTTGGATTGCTCGTTGCTGGCCCCCGAGATCGTGCTGCCGTTGAGGCCCGCGAGCGGCGGCCCCGAATCGACGGTCTGAAGGTAGTTCCCGTTCGTATCGGCCTTCAGCCCGTCCGCGTTGGCGAACTGGACGACACCGACCGAGGCGAGAGCCACCACCGAACCGTTGGAGAAGGTGCCGTTGACCTTGCCGTCCGGACCGACGGCCACGCTCGTCAGCGTGCCGGAGCTGTTGCCGTTCTGCGTGAGCGCGTTGGTCGTCGCCGCGCCGGTGGTGTCGGCATACTGCGTCAGGCCGGAGGCGCTGAGATTCATGCTCAGGCTGGGGAACGTGTAGTCGCCCATGGTGATGGGCCCGAGCGGGACCGGATTCGTCGAGGGCGAGGTGAGCTTGCCGGTCGAGTCGAAGGTGAAGGCCGTGCCCACGTTGTTCCAGTCGGACGTCGTGAGCGCGCTCGGATTGCTCGAGTAGTACAGGTTCCACACGGCCGGCTGCGCCGGCGTGGTCGTCGCGTCCTGGACCTTGGCCCAGCGGGTCGTCAGCGTAAGCGGCGCGCCGGTCGACGTGTAGACCGGCAGCGACGGGCCGGCGATGCTGTTGCTCATGAAGGTCGTGACGGCGCCAGTCTGGGTCGAATCGACCTTGACGCCAGTCTGCCCCGATCCGGAGGTCACGACGGCCGCCGAATTCTGATTGTAGAGATCGGAGCCCGACGTCGCCGAGGCCGAGGTGCTCGGTGTCGAGGGCAAGTTGGCGGCGTAGGTGATCGTCGTGGTGGCCTGGGCCGGCAGCGCCGAGTTGCCGATCTTGATCGGACCGATGCTGGTCGTCTGGCCGGTGATGGGATCGAGGTTGGACCCGGTCAGGTACCCGCCGGCGCCGTTGACGAGGTAGCCGTCCTTATCCTGGGCAAAATCGCCCCGGCGCGTGTACAGGCTCGTGCCGCCGAAGGAGGTGGCGCCGTTCGCGTCGCCGGTCTTCTGCACGACGGTGAAGAAGCCCTGGCCGTTGATGGCCATGTTGGTGGGCACGCTCGACGAGACGACGTTGCCGGCCAGCGTGTTGGTGAGCTGCGACTGGGGCAGTACCGAGCCCGCGACCTCGCGACCCGGGGTCTTCTCGGACATCAGGTCGACGAAGCTGGTGTCGATGCGCTTGTAGCCGGTCGTCTGCGAGTTCGCGATGTTCCCGGAGATGTTGCTGATGGCGTAGGACTGCGCCTGGAGTCCGGAGACCGAGGTCTGCAGGGCGGTGAAAAGATCCATGGCGAACGATCCCGATGCGCGCCGCACTGGCCCGCAGGCCTGAACGGCCGCAACCAGCGTGCCAGGCCTAAGCCCTTGATCAATCAAGACTCGGCCGTCGCCGACCCGGCAGGGTTCGCCGGTTGCCGCAACGCGCCCGGCAGATCCTGCCGGGTCGAGCTCGCACGGGTTCGGGATCCTGCCGGGAAGCCCCGCCGATCGCGTTTACGCGGTGTTATTCGACACGCGCGAAGATGAAGCCGGGCCGGGGCCACGCGCGGTGAGTCCTGCCCGGAAGCGCTGAACGGGTACGGATTTCGGATCTCGGGATCATGCGGGCGAAACGAACGAGCCTCGTCCACATCATCTACTTCTCGCGCCTGAACCTGTCGTCGGATCCGGCGAAGAGGTCCGAGCAGATCAACGAGATCGGTCGGACCGCTCAGAAGAAGAACGAGTTTGCGGTGATCACCAGCTTCCTGGTCATCGAGGGCAACTTCGCCTGCCAGGTGATCGAGGGCGAGCGCTCCTCGGTGCACGAGACTTTCGACCGGGTGAGTGCCGACAGCCGCCACCGGGACGTTCAGATCAGCGAGTGGCGCGAGATCGCCAAGCGGGAATTCGTCCACTCGTTCAAGAGCGCGCAGCGGACCGTCGGCAACGACACCCTGTTCGCCAAGGCCAACCTGCTGCCGATGCTCCAGCGCGGGACGCCGAAGGCGTCCGCGATCCACGGGCTGTGCCTGTCGCTCCAATCCGACGCGATGTCCCGTCAGGGCATCGACCACCTCTTCATCTGAGTCGCCGATGTCCGAGAGCGATACGCCCCCGATTCTCATCGTCGACGATCAGGAGAAGCTCCTGCGGCTGATCGTGATGCTGATGACCCGCATCGGCTTCCCGGACGTGGAGGGCGTCACCAGCGCCCCCGAGGCGCTGGAGCGGATGCGGCAGCGCCGCTACGCCCTGGTGATCTCCGACCTCGACATGGAGCCGATGGACGGGCTCAGCCTGCTGCGCGAGATCCGCGCCGACGACACGCTGATGAACACGCCCTTCATGCTCACCGAGTCGTCCTTCGACTTCGAGGACATCAACCTCGCCCATCAGGCGGGCGCGGACGCCTTCATCCTGAAGCCGTTCGACATGGCGGTGCTGAAGACCAAGCTGAAGCAGGTCCTCAACCGCAAGCCGCGCAAGCGCGAGGCGCCGATCGCGTCCGAATCGAGCCTGAGCGTGGAATTTCCGATGCTCGGGAAGTTCTGAAGGTAACGCTGAGACGTCAGAGCTCCGACCCTCCACCTCATCCTGAGGTGCCGGATCGAAGCGGAGGCCACGAAGGAGGTCTCCAGAAATCACGCGTCGCGCTGGAGCACTCCTTCGAGGCCCGCTGGCGCGGGCACCTCAGGATGAGGGCGTGGGCTGGATCAGCCGCCTCGGACGGCTTCACGCCGCGCGCTTCTGGTAATCCTTCACGTCGGTGAAGCGGACGGCCGGGTAGCGCTCCTCCTCGTAGCGGAGCGAGAAGGCCGTGGTCGCCATGAAGACCGGGGCGCCGTCGAGGTCCTTGGCCATCGCCGAGCCGTGCGAGTCGACGAACTTGTCGAGCTCGGCCTCCGAATCGGACGACACCCAGCGGCAGACCGAGAACCGCGAGGTCTCGTAATCCACCGGCAGGCCGTACTCGGCCTGGAGGCGCTCCTTCAGCACGTCGAGCTGCAGCGCGCCGACAACGCCGACGATCGCCTGGCTGCCGTCCTGCGGCACGAAGACCTGGACGACGCCCTCCTCGCCCATCTGCTGGAGCGCCTCGCGCAGCTTCTTGGCCTTCATGGCGTCGGTCAGCTTGATCCGGCGCAGGATCTCCGGCGCGAAGCTGGGCACCCCGCGGAACACGATGTCCTCGCCCTCGGTGAGGGTGTCGCCGATCCGCAGCGTGCCGTGGTTCGGGATGCCGACCACGTCGCCCGCGAAGGCCTCGTCCGCGATGGCGCGGTCCTGGGCGAAGAAGAACTGCGGCGCCGAGAGCGAGATCGGCTTGCCGGTGCGCACCAGCCGGGCCTTCATGCCCCGGTTGAGCTTGCCCGAGCAGACCCGCATGAACGCGATCCGGTCCCGGTGGTTCGGGTCCATGTTCGCCTGGATCTTGAACACGAAGCCGGTCATCCGCGGCTCGGTCGGCTCGACGAGGCGCTTGTCGGCGTCCTGGCCGCGGGGCGGCGGCGCCACCTTCGCGAGACCGTCGATCAGATCGCGCACGCCGAAATTGCGCAGCGCCGAGCCGAAGAAGACCGGCGTCAGGTGGCCCTCGCGGAACGCGTCGAGGTCGAACGGCTTCAGGCCGCCCTCGGCGAGCTCGACCTCCTCGCGCCACGCGTCGGCGGCGCCGTTCTCGGTGAGCAACTCGTCGAACAGCGGGTCGTCCGGGCCGGACACCGCCACCATCCCGGCATCCTCCGCGGCGTCGAGCCGGCGCACGCGGTTGCCGCCGAGCTCGTAAGTTCCGGAGAAGTTGCGGCCGGTGCCGATCGGCCACGTGACCGGGGCGACGTCGAGGGCCAGCGTCTTCTCGATCTCGTCGAGCAGCTCGAACGGGTCGCGGGCCTCGCGATCGAGCTTGTTGATGAAGGTGACGATCGGGATATCGCGCAGGCGGCAGACCTCGAACAGCTTGCGCGTGCGCGCCTCGATGCCCTTCGCGGCGTCGATCACCATGACGGCCGAATCGACCGCCGTGAGCGTCCGGTAGGTGTCCTCGGAGAAGTCCTCGTGGCCGGGCGTGTCGAGGAGGTTGAAGACGCAGTCGCCGTACTCGAAGGTCATCACCGAGGTGACGACCGAGATGCCGCGCTCCTTCTCGATGCCCATCCAGTCGGACCGGGTCGAGACCCGGTTGCGCTTGGCCTTCACCTCGCCGGCGAGCTGGATCGCGCCCCCGAACAGCAGCAGCTTCTCGGTGAGCGTGGTCTTGCCCGCGTCCGGGTGGGAGATGATCGCGAAGGTGCGCCGCCGCGACACCGGATCGGCCGGCCTCGCCTCGGTCTTGGTCTGCATCAGCATGGAGCGAACGCTCTAAATCGGCGGAACGTGTGGGCGCGGCCTCGGGCGCGCGGTCTCGGGATCGTGTAGCGGCAAGCCCCGATATTGGCAAAGACGCCGGCAGACTCGGGCGGCCTTTCAGGCACGGTACAGGGGCGCGGCACCACGCTTCCCCGGCCGATCCACGCTTCGCGAGGCCCCGATGTCGCGCGCCGCATCACGCTGTTGTCTGGTCACCGTCCTGCTGGTCGCCGCGGCGGGCCCAGGGTCCCGCGCGGCCGAGGCGCCGCAGCGCGCCGCCGCGGCCGACGCCGCCTTCCTGGATGCCCTGACTTGGGGCGCCACCCCCTCTTCCTTCGCGCAGCTCACCGCGGAGGGGCGGGACCGCTGGCTCAACGGGCAGCTCCATCCGCCGGCCGATTCACGCTTGCCGCCCGCCGCCCAGGCGCAGGTCGACGCGCTGACCCCGCCGGGAAGCCTGTTCGAGCGGGCGCAGGCCCTGGACGCGCAGGCCAGGGCGGCCAAGGACATCGCCGATCCCGAGGCCAGGAAGGCCGCGCAGCAGGCGTTCCAGGGCGCGCTCAACACGGCCGCGCGGAACGCCGCCTCCGCGTGGGTGCTGCGGGCGCTCTACAGCCCCGACCAGCTGCGCGAGCGGCTGACGTGGTTCTGGTTCAACCGGCTCAACGTCCACCAGGGGAAGGCGACCCTGCGCGCCGCCGTGGGCGACTACCTCGACACGGCGATCCGCCCGCACGCGCTCGGGCGCTTCCGCGACCTGCTGATGGCGAGCCTGCGCCACCCGGCGATGCTGCGCTACCTCGACAATGCCGACAACGCCGCCGGTCGCATCAACGAGAACTACGCCCGGGAGATCATGGAGCTGCACACGATGGGTGTCGGCTCCGGCTACACGCAGGGCGACGTCGAGGCGCTGGCGCGGATCCTGACCGGGGTCGGCATCGACCTGAAGCCCGACGATCCGAAAATCCGGCCCGCGCACGCCGCCGACCTTCGCCGGGACGGGCTGTTCGCGTTCAACCCGAACCGGCACGATTACGGCGACAAGGTCTTCCTCGGCACGCGCATCCAGGGCCGCGGCTGGCCCGAGGTCGAGGAGGCGGTCGACCTCATCGCCCGCAACCCCGCCACCGCCACCAGCGTCTCCCGCGCGCTGGCCACCTACTTCCTCGGCCAGCCGCCCGACGGCCCCCTGGTGGCCCGCCTCGCCGCCGTCTTCGCGCGGACCGACGGCGACATCGCCGCGGTGATGGAGGCCCTGGTGCGCGAGCCGGCCTTCACGGCCGGGCGCGGCGGCGCCTTCAAGGACCCGGTTCGCTACGTCTTCTCGGCACTGCGCATGGCCTACGACGGGCGCGTGATCCGCAACGCCGGCCCGGTCCTCGGCTGGCTGAACCGCCTCGGCGAGGGCCTGTTCAACCGCTCGACGCCGGACGGCTACCCCCTCGACGCCGCCGCCTGGAGTGGGCCCGGGCAGCTCGCGACGCGGTTCGAGATCGCCCGGCAGATCGGGTCCGGCTCGGCCGGCCTGTTCAAGCCGGTCCTGCCCGACCAGGCCGAGGAGCCGGCCTTCCCGGTGCTCGCGAACGGGCTCTACTTCGCGGCGCTGTCGGGCACCCTGTCGGCGGCGACGCGGGCGGCCCTCGACCAGGCGGTCTCGCCGCAGGACTGGAACACCCTCTACCTCGCCTCGCCGGAGTTCATGCGATGAACCGTCGCGACCTGATCCGCGCCTCGGCGGCGCTGGGCCTGTCCACGGTGGCCGGCCGCGTCTGGGCCGCCCCGAAGGCCGACGCGCGCCTCCTCGTGGTGTTCCTGCGCGGCGCCTACGACGCCGCCAACGTGGTGATCCCGACCGGCAGCGAGTTCTACTACCGGTCGCGGCCGAATCTCGCGATCGCCAAGCCGGACGCCACCGACCCGAAGGCCGCCCTGGCGCTCGACGCCGACTGGAGCCTGCACCCGGCTTTGCGCGAGACGCTCCTGCCGCTCTACGCCAAGGGTCAGGCCGCCTTCTTGCCGTTCGCCGGCACGGACGACCTGACACGGAGCCATTTCGAGACGCAGGACACGATCGAGATGGGCCAGACGGTCGGGGCCGCCCGCGACTACAATTCCGGCTTCATGGCCCGGCTCGCCGCGGAGCTGACCCGGGTCCGGCCGATCGCCTTCACCGACCAGATGCCGCTGATCTTCCGGGGCGTCGAGACGGTGCCCAACATCGCCATCAACGGCGTCGGCAAGCCCGGCATCGACGACCGGCAGGCCCGCCTCATCGCCGCCATGTACAGCGACACAAAGCTGGCCGCCGCCGTGACCGAGGGGTTCCGGGTGCGCGACGCGGTCTACCACACGATCTCCGACCATGCCGGCCAGGCCGACCGCGGGGCGGTCTCGCCCAAGGGCTTCGAGCTGTCGGCCCGGCGCATCGGCCGCCTGATGCGCGAGACCTTCAACCTCGGTTTCGTGGATGTCGGCGGCTGGGACACGCACGTGAACCAGGGCGCCGGCACCGGCTACCTCGCCGACCGGCTCGGCGAGCTCGGCCGCGGCCTCGCGGGCTTCGTCGAGGAGATCGGGCCGGGTTGGTCCGACACGGTGGTGGTCGTGCTGTCGGAGTTCGGGCGCACCTTCCGGGAGAACGGCAGCCGCGGCACCGACCACGGCCACGGCAGCGTCTACTGGATCCTCGGCGGCGGGGTGCGCGGCGGCCGGATCGCGGGGCCGCAGGTGCGGACGGACGAGGCGCACCTGTTCCAGAACCGGGACTATCCGGTGCTCAGCGACTATCGCGGGCTGCTGAGCGGCCTGTTCCGGCGGCTTTACGGGCTCGACCAAGCGAGCCTGCGGCGGATCTTCCCCAGCGCGGACCCAGCGGATCTGGCGCTGCTGTAGGGGTCAGGTCGCCGACGTATCGCGTCGTCCCAGCCCTCTCGAGCCGGGATTTCCGATCCCTCCGTCATCGCGAGCGCAGCGAGCCGATCCAGGGCCGCACGATATCGGATGACGTCGCGCGACACCGGATTGCTTCGCTGCGCTCGCGAGAACGACGGTGCGCCCGTCGCGCCAGCGTATCGACGCGCCGCAGGGAAACCCGGCACCGGCGCGCGAAACACGTTCGGTGCGGCTCCGAACCTCTGTGTCCAGCGGATCAGGCCGCGGCGGCCGCCAGCGCGCGCAGGTCGCCGACCAGTTCGTCGACCCGCTCGGCCCTCGCATCCCACGCGAACATGAAGCGCGCGCCCCCGCCGATGAAGGTGTAGAACCGCCAGCCCCGGGCGCGCAGGCCCTCCATGGTGGCGGCGGGCATCGTCAGGAAGACGGCGTTCGCCTCCACGGGGAACAGCGCCCGCACCCCCGGCAGCCCGGCGACCGCCTCGGAGAAGCGCCGGGCGCAGGCATTGCCGTGGGCCGCGTTCCTCAGCCACGCGCCGCTCTCCAGCATGCCGACCCAGGGGGCAGCGAGGAAGCGCATCTTCGAGGCGAGCTGGCCGGCCTGCTTGCAGCGGTAGCCGAAATCCTCCGCGAGCCCGGAATCGAAGAACACCACCGCCTCGCCGGCATGCATCCCGTTCTTGGTGCCGCCGAAGCACAGGACGTCGACGCCCGAGCGCCACGTCATGTCGGCGGGGCTGCAGTTCAGGCTCGCGCAGGCATTGGCGAAGCGCGACCCGTCCATGTGCAGGGCGAGGCCGAGCTCGCGGCAGGTCGCCGACAGGGACCGCAGCTCGGCGAGGCTGTAGACCTGCCCCGTCTCGGTGGGCTGCGTGATCGTCACCACCCGCGGCCGCGGGAAGTGGATGTCGCTGCGGTTCTGGGCGAGCCCGCGAATCGCCTCCGGCGTGAGCTTGCCGCCCTCGGTCCGGACGGTCAGCAGCTTCGACCCGTTCGAGAAGAATTCCGGCGCGCCGCACTCGTCGGTCTCGACATGGGCCGAGTCGGCGCAGATCACGCTGTGATAGGACTGGCACAGAGCGGCCAGGGCCAGGGCGTTGGCGGCCGTGCCGTTGAAGGCGAAGAAGACCTCGCACGGCGTCTCGAACAGGTCCCGGAACGCGTCGGCCGCCCGGGCGGTCCAGACGTCCTCACCGTAGGCCGGGGCGTGGCCGCGATTGGCCGCCTCCATGGCCGCCCACGCTTCCGGACAGATGCCGGAATAGTTGTCGCTGGCGAATTGCTGCGAGTCGTCGTGTCTCATCCGCGCAACCTAGCACGGGCCGGACGCAGATGGATCGCGCGAGCAGGTTGGAACTGGTGCGCGCTTGGTGTAATAGCCCCGTCAAGGCGTGAGCTTCACGCCGATTCGGAAACCGACGTTCCCGTCCCTCCCGGGTTCAAACCGGGCGAGGGACGTTGCCGGTTTCCAGATCGGCGGCGGGCCACGTGAACTCAGACATTCAGGTCCAGAGGATCAAGTCCGTTGCAGGTACTCGTTCGCGACAACAACGTCGATCAAGCGCTCCGCGTCCTCAAGAAGAAGATGCAGCGCGAGGGCATCTTCCGCGAGATGAAGCAGCGCAAGGCTTATGAGAAGCCGTCCGTGCGCAAGGCTCGCGAGAAGGCCGAGGCCGTCCGCCGCGCCCGCAAGCAGGCGCGCAAGACCGCGATCCGCGAGGGCCTGATCGCCGCGCCGAAGCCGAAGCCCCGCTTCCCGGCCGGCGGCCGCCGTCCCGGCTTCCCCTCGCCGTCCGCCGCGCAGGGCCAGGGTGGCAACGCCTCCGGTCAGACCCCGGTCAGCCCGGCCCCCGCCGCCTGAGCGACACCCCATCGATGACGAGGAAGCCCGGCCTGCGCGCGCAGGCCGGGCTTTCTTTTTGAATTGCATCGAGACCGGACGGCGACGCCCTGTAGCGGGGGCCGTACGTGGCGAGAGAAGTCATTCCGGATCGGGACGGCGGCGATCGGAGCTCGTGCCGCACGAGGCGCGGGTCCCCTCTCCCGTGCGGGAGAGGGGGCATGGCGCGGCTGTCTCGACCTGAAGCGTCCTTCCAAACCGTTGCAGCGCGAGCGGGAACAGCTCTAGGCGCTCAAACCGACGCCGCATCCGCGGATGTGGCGCCGGGTCGTGCCGCAGTGCTCGCGATCACGTGACGGGCTCAGGCCACCAGCTCACGCCGCCTTGGCGGCCATGGTGGCGTGCTCGGCCTGGACCAGTACGTCGAGAGCCCGCCACGGCTTCTGCATGTAGACTGCCTGATCGGGGAGCCGCGCGTCCCGGCTCGCGCCCGAGGTGACGACGACGCGCACGTCCGGCCAGCGCCGCTTCACCGCCTGCGCCAGCGACACCCCGTCCATAGCACCGGGCAGGCGCACATCGGCGAAGAGCAGCGCCACCGTCACGTCGGGCCGCTCCAGCACCGACAGGGCAGCCTCCGCGCTCTCGCAGGCGATCACGCCCAGATCGGTTTCCTCGAGCACCGCGGTCGCGAGATCTCGCACAGCCGCGTCGTCCTCAACGACGAGCGCCACGGGGGCTGAACTATCGGGCGTTGCGCGATCCATAAAAGTCTCCTGCTGACGGTGCGTAGCCCCGCTTCGGGCGGCCGCCTCCTGGGCGAACTTCTGATTCCCCGATTCGGCCATGCTGACCCTTCATGAGACGGCTCACAAGAGCGGCGTGGCTCGGGAGGCGTATGCCTGCCCTGCAGCCAGACGGCACCAATTTCATGCGGAACGCACGAAAATGGCGCAGTTTCCGAGCGGTTAAGAAACTGTTCACCGGAGTGGACCGACTGTTAACGTCCTGCGGCGGAACGTCTCCACCCCTGGGAGGCCTCTTCCCGCACCGTACGCGAACCAGAGCTGAAGGATCACCGTCCGACATGTGCCGTTTCCTCGCCTATAGCGGTGAGCCGGTCTTCCTCTCCGACCTCGTCTGCGCGCCGACCCACTCGCTGGTGCACCAGTCGCTGCACGCCGACGAGGGGAAGACCGAGACCAACGGCGACGGCTTCGGCATCGGCTGGTACGCCGAGCGGCCCGAACCGGGTGTCTATCGCGACATCTCCCCGGCGTGGTCGGACGAGAACCTGGTCAACCTCTGCGGGCAGGTGCGGGCGCGGACGTTCTTCGCCCACGTGCGCGCCTCGACAGGGACGGCCACCGCCCGGGCCAACTGCCACCCCTTCGTGCACGGCCGCCACCTGTTCATGCATAATGGCCAGATCGGCGGCTATCACCGGATCAAGCGGCGCCTCGAGGCGCTGATCCCGGATTCCTACTACGATCATCGCCGCGGGAGCACCGACTCGGAGGCGATCTTCCTCCTGGCGCTCGCCAACGGCCTCGAGGCGGACCCCGTCGGCGCGATGGCACGAACGCTGAAGACCGTCCGCGAGCTGATGGAGGCAGCCAACGTCTGCGAGCCCCTGCGCTTCACCGCGCTGCTCACGGACGGCGAGACGCTCACCGCCTATCGCTGGGCCTGCGACGGTCGTCCACCGAGCCTGTACTACCGCGAGGGTCCGGGCGGCATCGTGGTGGTCTCGGAGCCGATCGACGGCTGCCGCGAGGGCTGGCGGGTGGTCCCGAAGGGCGCGACCCTGCGCGCCCGCCACGGAACGGCGACGCTGGTCGAGGCGCCGGAGCCCGCCCGCGCGGCCGCCTGAATACAGACGGTCCCAGCCATGCCGTCGCGGGGATTGCCGGGGCGCGCCACATCGCCACATTCCGCCTGCGGCCGATGGTGCGGCCGAGCGGGAATCGACCGATGTATCCGGATACCGAGCTTCACATCGCCGGGCGCTGGCGCGCGGGTGCCGACCGGGACACCCTGGGGGTCCTGAACCCCGCCACGGGCGAGACGATCGGCCAGTGCGCGGTCGCCACGACGGCGGATCTCGACGAGGCCCTGGCGGCGGCCGCCCGCGCCTTCCCGGCCTGGCGCAGGGTCGCCCCCTTCGAGCGCGCCAAGGTGATGCGCAAGGCGGCCGACCTGCTGCGCGCCCGGGTCGACGAGATCGCCCGGATCATGACTCTGGAACAGGGCAAGCCGCTGGCCGAGTCGCGGGTCGAGACCCTGGCCGCGGCCGACATCATCGACTGGTTCGCCGAGGAGGGTAAGCGCGCCTACGGCCGCGTGATCCCGGGCCGCGCCGACGGCGTGCTGCAGGCGGTGGTCCGCGAGGCGGTCGGCCCCGTCGCCTGCTTCACGCCCTGGAACTTCCCGATCAACCAGGCGGTCCGCAAGATCTCGGCGGCGCTCTGCACCGGCTGCACGGTGATCCTGAAGGGCCCTGAGGACACGCCGGCGAGCTGCGCGGCCCTGGTCCGCGCCTTCCTGGATGCCGGCATCCCGGGCGACGCGCTCTCACTGGTCTACGGCGACCCCGAGACCATCTCGGCCTACCTGATCCCGCATCCGGTGATCCGGAAGATCTCGTTCACCGGCTCGACGGTGGTCGGCAAGAAGCTCGCGGCGCTGGCCGGCGCGCACATGAAGCGGGCCACCATGGAGCTCGGCGGCCACGCCCCCGCGATCGTGTTCGGCGACGCCGACGTGGAGAAGGCGGTGGCCGTCCTGGCCCCGTCGAAGTTCCGCAACGCCGGCCAGGTCTGCGTCTCGCCGACCCGCTTCCTCGTGCACGACTCGGTCTTCGACCGGTTCGTCGAGGGCTTCACCAACTTCGCCAAGTCGGTGAAGGTCGGCGACGGCCTCGACCCCGAGACCAAGATGGGCCCGCTCGTCCACGGCCGGCGGCTCGACGCCATCGCGGCGCTGGCTGCGGACACCGAGTCGAGCGGCGCGACGCTGCGCACCGGCGGCAAGCGCATCGGCAACCAGGGCAACTTCTTCGAGCCGACCGTCTTCACCGAGGTGCCGCTGACCGCTCGGATCATGAACGAGGAGCCCTTCGGCCCCGTGGCGGCGATCAACCGGTTCTCCGACGACGAGGAAGCGCTCACCGAGGCCAACCGCCTGCCCTACGGGCTCGCCGCCTACGCCTATACCCGCTCCGCCGAGCGCGCGGCGCGGGTGTCGAACGCGGTCGAGAGCGGCATGATCTCCATCAATCACCACGGCCTCGCCCTGCCGGAGACGCCGTTTGGCGGCGTGAAGGATTCGGGCTACGGCAGCGAGGGCGGCCCGGAAGCCCTCGACGCCTATCTGGTCACCAAGTTCGTCACGCAGGCGAACTTCTGACACATCGTCCGGTGCGCCGCCCCGCGGCGCGCCGGCCTCCGCGCTCAGTAATGCGGCGGCGGGGGCTCCGGCCCCCGCGGCGCCGCCCGGGTGGCCGCCTCCTCCACCTGCTCCCGCAGCAGGTCCAGCTGCCGCGCGAGCCGGTCGATCACCCGCCACTGCTCGGTCACGGTGCGGTTCAGATCCTCGATCGTCGCGTCCTGCTCGGTCAGGCGCATCTCCAGGCGATCGATCCGGGTGGCCTCGTCCATGTCCGACCTCCAGTCCGCGCGATGCCGGGAGCCGCTCCCACCCGGTCGGGCCGGGCTACCGACGCGCATCCCTCCTCCTAGCCCAGACCGGCCTCCGAGCCACCCGGCCATCGGCACCGGGCCATGATCAGTCGGTCACCGACTGCGGCGCGATCCAAGACCGAAATCTCGCACCAGGAGCATCAGAATAATTCTATAACGGCCCGAGATATACATGGAGACAGTTTTTCCACGACGTTTGACCTAGGCACCGCAGATCTGCAATGCTGGCCTTCGGTCGGACTCATGGTGACAGGGCGCCATTGATGAATTTTTAAGCCCGTTTCCTTATCCTTGACGGCACACATACAGATCAGGCGGGTGCAGGCTGCGATGGCGATGTTTGGTTCACGCGACGATGCCCTGCTCGCGGCGATCGACCGGACGATGGCGCGAATCGAGTTCGATCTCGACGGCACCGTCACGGACGCCAATGCGCTGTTTCTCGACCTCGTCGGCTACACGCTCGAGGAGGTGCGCGGCCAGCATCACAGGCTGTTCGTGCCGGAGGCCGACCGCGCGGGCCCGGATTACGCCGCGTTCTGGGACCGGCTGCGCGCCGGCCAGCACGAGGCCCGGGCCTTCCGCCGCGTCACGAAATCCGGCGGGATCGTCTGGATCCAGGGATCGTACAACCCGATCCTCGACCGGCGCGGCAGGCCGACCAAGGTGGTCAAGCTCGCCACCGACATCACCGAGGAGCGCGACCGCAACGCCCGCCACGCGGGTCAGATCGCGGCCCTCGACCGGTCGCAGGCGGTGATCACCTTCACCCTCGACGGGACGATCACGGACGCCAACGCCAACTTCCTGTCGACGATGGGCTACACCCTGGAGGAGATCCGCGGGCGGCACCACCGGATGTTCCTGCCGCAGGCCGAGGCGGCGAGCGCGGCCTATGCCGCGTTCTGGACCGCCCTCGGCAACGGCGAGTACCAGGCCGGCGAGTTCCGGCGGATCGGGAAGGACGGCCGCACCGTCTGGATCTTCGGCGCCTACAACCCGATCCTCGACGCCGACGGCAAGCCCTGCGCCGTCGTGAAGTTCGCCACCGACGTGACCCGTCAGGTCGAGGATCGGCACCGCCGGGCCGAGGGCCAGCGCGCCATCGACGCCGACATCGCGGCGATCCGCGATTCGATGAGCCGGGTCGTCCGGCAGGCCGACGACACCGCCGAGACGTCCAGCCAGACCGCGCGGAACGTCGAGGCGGTCGCCGCCGGCTCCGAGGAGTTCGCCGCCTCCATCGAGGAGCTGAGCCGCCACGCCCTGCAGGCGAAATCCTCCGTGGACCTGGTCGTCACCCGCGCCGAGGAGGCCGGGGCAATCGTCGTGGGCCTGACCGGCGCTGCGGACCGGATCGGGGCGGCGGTGAGCTTGATCCGCTCCATCGCCGACCAGACGAACCTCCTGGCACTGAACGCCACCATCGAGGCGGCCCGCGCCGGGGCCGCCGGCAAGGGGTTCGCGGTCGTTGCCGCCGAGGTGAAGGCCCTGGCGGAGCAGACCGCCAAGGCGACCGGCGAGATCAGCACCCAGATCGCGGCCGTGCAGGCCGAGACCTCGCGGGCCGTCGCGGCGATCGACGGGATCGGCGCCACGATCGAGCAGCTCAGCGCGATCTCGCTGAGCGTGTCCTCGGCCGTGACCGAGCAGGCCGCGGTGACCCGCGACATGACCGAGAACATGCAATCCGCCGCGCAGAGTGTCGCGGCCGTCCACTCCGCCATGGCGGAGATCGCCGCGTCGGCGGGCGTGGTCGACGCCTCGGTGCGCAAGGTCTCGGAGGCCGCCCGCGCCCTCGCGTGAGCGGCCCGCGCCCGCTTCAGGCGGCGCGGATCGCGGCCGGCTCCGCCACGGCGACTTGGTCGCGCCCGCCCTCCTTGGCGACGTAGAGGGCGGCGTCGGCCCGTCGCATGAGCGCGTCGAACGCGATGCCGGCGCGGGCCTGCGCGATCCCGATGCTGACGCTGACGCGCAGAGCCGGGAGTTCGGGGACGCTGAGCTGCGCGAAGGTCTGCCGCAGCTCCTCGGCCCGGGCCAGGGCCTCGGCGGGCGACACGTCCGGCAGCAGGCAGACGAACTCCTCGCCGCCGAGGCGGCCCAGCAGGGCGTCGCGGGGCAGCAGGGTCGTCGCCACGGCGCAGAAGCCGACGAGGACCGCGTCGCCGACCGCGTGACCGAAGCGGTCGTTGACGGCCTTGAACCGGTCGAGATCGAACAGCAGCAGGGCCGCGTCGCCGTGCTGCGCCATAGCGGCCTCGGCGGCCTGGACGAAGGACCGGCGGTTGCGGACGCCGGTGAGCGCGTCGGTGGAGGCGGCGATGCGCTGCTCGCGCTCGGCCCGCTCCTTGACCAGCGCCATGAATGTGAAGGCCGAAGCGATCGAGAACATCAGGGTGACGAAGCACAGGATCGCCACCCAGGGCGACGTGAGGGGGCTGAGACCCGGCTGCGGCGGCGCCACCAGCGTCGCGGGGATCCGCACGATGTAGAAGGTGCCGTGCAGGCCCAGGATTGTGGCCGCCGCCATGCGGGAGGCGAGCCGCTCGGCCCGACCGCGCCAGATCTCCGCGGTCGCGGCGCAGCAATAGAGGGCCGCCACCGCCGAGGCGTAGATGATGCGGGCGTCGATCGACCCGTAGAAGGTCGGGATCAGGCAGAGGACGCACCAGCCGAGTGCGCCGGCCATCGCGATGCCCACCCGCGGCTCGCGGTGCTCGAAGGAGCGGACGCCGCTCCAGATCAGGCCGTAGGCGGCCAGCACCACGGCGTTGGCCAACCCCACCGAGATCAGGTCAGGGATCTGGTTGCGCAGCGCGAGGCCGGCCGATCCGGCCGCGCCCACGAGATGCGCCGCGCCCCAGTAGGCCAGCACCCGGGATTCGGGCGCCTGCCGCCACGAGGCCATGAACAGCGTGCCGACCAGGAAGGTCGTCGCCGCGCTGACGACCAGCAGGGTGGTGGGATCAAGCTGCACGGATGACTGTCAATCCTCGACACGGACGTCGGAGCCGTCCCCTCCCCCGCATCGAGACGCCGTGCGACCGAGCAACGATCCGAATTTCGGCAGGATATCACTACATCTAAACGGAAGCCACAATAAGCTAGATTAGAACGGCACCATGACACCGAGGTGCTAGTACACCAGCATATTCATCCCAGGACCTTGAGGACGGTTTGGAGCCCTCGGAGACGGAGCTTCCGGCGCCGGCCTTCGCCGGCTCCGCCCCGCGCGGACCGAACGCGTGGCGGGCGGGCCGGTCCGTCGGCACCCCGAGGTCTCTCGTGGCTCGATCCGCGGCCTTCCGGGGCGCCGCAGGCGGGTCCGGACCCCGGCGCCGCAGTCCCTCGCAGGAAACTCGCGGTCCGGAACGCGCGTCCCGGACCGCCGATCAGGCCCCGTGGATCACCGGGACCGCGGGCGCACCCTCCCACTCGGTGTTGGCGGGGATCGACTCGCCCTTCATGACGATGGTGAGCGGGCGCAGCCGGGCGTAGTCCCCGACCTTCGTGTCGTACAGGACGGTCGAGAACGCGCCCACCGAGACGCCCCGCCCGACGACGACGCGGCCGATCTTCATGATCCGGTCCTCGTAGAGGTGCGTCTGCAGTGCCGAGACCCGGTTGATGGTGGCGTAGTCGCCGATGGTGACGCAGTCGAACTCGGTGATGTCGGTCGTGAGCATGCACACGCCCTTGCCGACCTTCACGCCGAACAGCCGCAGCACCCAGGGCAGGAAGGGCGTACCCTGGAGGTGTTCGAGCAGAACCTTGCCGGCGAGACCCCAGTAGGCGACCGCGATCGCCTCCGTGCGCATCGCCCACCACGACCACATCGGCTGCATGCCGGGCTTGTAGACGCCCATCAGCAGCCACTTCATGGCGATGACCGCCGAGGACTGGATCAGCGCGATGGCGACGCTCGCAGCGACGAAGCTGTAGGCCAGTCCCCACCAATCCTGCTCCAGGATGGCCGGGTAGAAGTACCAATCGATCACCGTGATCGCGAGGGTGATGTAGAGCATCGGCGAGAACGAGGTCGCGAAGGCCTCGAACACGCCGCGCCGGATCTTCGGCCACGCGCCGGGCTCGTAGGTCTGGGCGGTGGAGCCGAGATCGACCTTCTGGCGGGCCGGCAGCCGGATCGGCGGCGAGCCGAACCACGTCTCGCCGGGGTTCATCGCGGCGTTCTCGGGCGGCTTCGACTTGATGCCGATCAGCACGTCGTCGGGGATGACCGCGCCCGGCGGCACCACGGCGTCGTTGCCGACGAAGACCCGCGCGCCGGTGCGGGTCGGCTCCAGGTGCATCCAGCCGCGCCGGATCTCCTCCTCGCCGTACACCACCTCGTCGGCGACGAAGTTCTTCGCGCCGACCTCGGCGAGGTCGTAGCGGCCCGCGAGGTTGGTCGAGATCTCGGCACCGTGGCCCATATCGGCGCCCATCAGCCGGTACCACGCCCGCATGTAGACGGTCGCGAACAGCGACGAGAGCGTCTCCAGGGTCACCTCGACGGCGAGCGCCAGAGACCATTTGCGCAGGTAGAACAGCGAGTGGACCGAGTAGGTGCCCGAGCGAGTCCGCGGCAGCACGATCCAGCGGATGCCGGCGATCAGCAGCACCGTGCCGGCCGTCATGAGCATGGCGGTGGGCCAGGTGAGGATCGGCAGGTACCAGTGATAGTCGATGTCGGTGATGTCGGAGAGCGAGTCCGAGATCTGGTCGAAGATGAAGAACGCCGGGAAGATCGGCAGCAGGCCGACCGCGGGGATCGCGCCGAGCAGCACGATATAGGCCGCCAGGAAGGCGGCGCGGCGCGCGAACGAGGCCTCGGCGGGCGCGGGCAGATCCGCCGGATCGGCCATCCCGACCCTGCGGCCGGGCGAGCCGTCCCAGCGCTCGGCCGCGCCGACGCGCGAGCCCGCCGGGATCGTGGTCAGGTCGGCGATCTCGGCCTGCGGTCCGATCACCGTGTCGTTGCTGATCACGCAGGAGGTGCCGACCGCCGCGTCGGCGCCGATCTCGGCCGTGCCGATGACCAGCTCGTTGCCGACGATTTCGGCGTTGGCGATGACGAGACGGCCGCCCAGGGACGCGCCGTCGCCGATGGTCAGGAGGTCGGGCGCGCCGATCTCGATGTCGGAGATCAGGGTGTCGCGGCCGACCTTGGCGCCCATGAGCCGCAGGTAGATGGCGATGGCCGGGGAGCCCTGGAGCCACTTCACGTGAACCAGGGGCGCCAGCCGCTGCGCGAGCCACCAGCGGTAGTAGTAGGTGCCCCAGAGCGGGTACCGGCCCGGCTTGGTTCGCCCCAGGATCAGCCACTTGCCGGCCACCGCGGCCACCGCGGTCGCGCCGTTGATCGCCACGTAGACGAGGAGCAGCACCCCGAGCTCGGCGAAGAAGCTCAAGCCGCCGCCCGTGAGCAGAAGGTAGGTCACGAACATGCCGAGCCACTGCGCGGTCGCCAGCGCGATCACGAAGGGCAGCGCGACGAGCTGCGCGAGGCCGCACAGAGCTCGGCGCAGCAGCGGCGGCGGGTCGAAGCTCAGGTCGCGGGTCGCGGCTCCGGCACCCATCCCGCCCGTGCGGGCGATGAGCGCGTCGGCCATCGCCCGCACGGTGCGCAGGGCGTAGACGTCCGGCAGGGTGATGCCGGCGAGCGGCGGGTTCTCCCGCACCGCCGAGACGAAGCGGGCGGCGAGCAGCGAGTGGCCGCCGAGATCGGAGAAGAAGTCGCCCTCGAGGGCGATCGGCTGGTTGCCGAAGACCTGCTTGGCGGCGGCGACGAGGGCCGCCTCGGTCTCGTTGGCGGGCGGCTCCTGCTCGCCGTCGGCGGCGACCACCGTGAGCGGGGCGATCCGCAGCGCCTTGCGGTCGACCTTCCCGGAGGTGAGCCGAGGGAGGGTCTCGGCCACCTCGAAATGGCCGGGCACCATGTAGGGGGGCATCTGTCCGGCGAGCGTCCGGCGCAACGCCGCGGCGTCGATGGTCCGGCCGCGCTCCGGGATCAGGAAGGCGACGAGCCGGTCGACGCCGTCGTCCTTCCGGAGCACGACGGCCGCCTGGTTGATGTCGGGCACCGCCCGGATCCGCGACTCGATCTCGCCCAGCTCCACCCGGAAGCCGCGGATCTTCACCTGGTCGTCGATCCGGCCGTGGAACACGATCCGCCCGGCAGCGTCGAGGGAGACCGCGTCGCCCGAGCGGTAGAGCACCGGGTCGGTCCCGTCCGACGCGAAGGGATTGGCGATGAACTTCTCCGCCGTCAGCTCGGGACGGGCGAGGTAGCCCCGCGCCACGCCGGGACCGCCGATCAGAAGCTCGCCCTGCTGGTCGCGGCCGAGCAGGCTGAGGTCCTCGCCGGCGACGTAGACGGAGTAGTTCGGGATCGGGCCGCCGATGGTCACCGGCTCGCCAGCGCGCATCTCGGCCGCGGTCGCCACCACGGTGGCTTCCGTGGGCCCGTAGGTGTTGAACAGCTGGCGCCCGCCCGTCGCCCAGCGGGCGATCAGCGGCTCGGGCAGCGCCTCGCCGCCGAGCAGGACGAGGCGGACCCGCGGCAGGTCGCCGGAGATCATCGCCAGAAGCGTCGGGACGGTGTCGAGCACCGTGATCCCCTCGGCCTCCAGGATGCCGGGGAGCGATTCGAGGTCGCCCATCATGGCGGGGCTCGCGACGAACAGCGTCGCGCCCACGAGATACGGGACCCAGATCTCCTCCATCGAGAGGTCGAAGGCCACAGAGGCGCCCTGGAAGACCACGTCGTCGGCGCGCATCCCGTAGAGGGCGTTCCCCGACCGCAGGAAGTGGCAGATGTTGGCGTGGCTGATGACGATGCCCTTGGGCACGCCGGTCGAGCCGGAGGTGTAGATCAGGTAGGCGGGATGCTCGGGGGTCAGACCGGCCGCGCGCGGGTCCGGCACCGGCGCGTCGGCGGGCGTCCCGGCGGCGAGATCGGCCGGCGTCAGGGCGGGCGCGTCGTCGGNATGGAGACATCCTTCATGCCGGTTCGCAGAGGTCGACAAAGGTCATGTCGTAGTCCGCGTCGAGGACGATCCGGAACAGCGCAGCGGCCATTGACGGCAGAGGGTCGCGCTCGGACAGGACGAGCCCGACCGACTGGCGGTACGCGGGCTCAACCAAGTCGCGCATGGCGAGATCGTCCGTACCGCCGAACAGGTGCCGGAAGGTGTGCGGGACGATGCTGGCGAAGCCGCCTTGGCTCGCGCCCGCGTCGGTGAGGCACACGCCCACCCGGTCGGCCGGCGCCTCGGCGTCGAAGGGCAGCCACGCCGCCCCCGACATCGTGATGCCGATCTGCGCGACGAGGAGGTCCGGGCCCCGGGCCATCCACAGGCCGACGACGTCGCCGGGGCCGATGCCGCGATGGGCGAGCCCGGCGGCGATCCGGCCGGCCCGGGCGGCGACCGCCGCGTAGGTCAGATGCGGGTGGACACCCCCGGCCTCGACGCGGGCGCCGTCGACGAGGCAGGGATGGTCGGGCCGCGTCCGGGCCGAGTGCAGGAAGATCTCGGCCAGGACCTCGTCGCGGATCAGGTCGGGCCGGTGGTCGCCGCGCAGGATCGCCGCCGCGTCCCCGAGAGGCGCGGGCTCCCCGGCCGCCGGGCCGGGCCGGGTCTTCTCGGCGACGTCGCTCATCCGCTGCTCCGCTGGCCGGCCGCTCGCGCCGGCGCCTGTCCTGGCCGCCGCCCTATAGCCTGCCGATCATGCCGTTATCGAGGCGGCTTTGCACTGCGCCGGCGCGCGGGATCAAGCCCAGCGCCAGCCGCCGGGCTCGAGGATCAGGACCTCGCCCTGCCGGATGCCGAGGCGGGGCGCGGCGTAGATGTCGAGATGGCCGAGGGCCACCAGGGCGGCCCGGGCGACGCCGCCGTGGGCGACGATCACCGCGTCCCGCTCCAGGGCCGCGATCATCGGGCCGACGCGCTCGACGAGGCCGGCGTAGCTCTCGGCGCCGAGGCCGGGCGGGCGGTAGTGCCAGCGGTCGCGGTCGCGGCCGGCGGCCCCGGCCGGGTCGCGGCGCCGGATCTCCGCCCAGGTGGAGCCCTCCCAGCTGCCGAAGCCGATCTCCCGGAGGCGCGGATCGGTGCGGTAGGCCTCCGGCGGCAGGCCAAGGGTGGTCCGGAGGATCTCCATGGTGCGCCGGGTGCGCTTCAGCGGGCTGGCGACGAAATCGGCCCCCGTCAGCGCCGGCCCCGCCGCGGCGGCGAGGCGCTCCGCCACGGCGGCGGCCTGCGCCTCGCCCTGCGCGTTGAGGTCGGTGTCGCGCCCGCCCTGGAGGCGTCCCTCGGCGTTCCAGGCGGTCTGGCCGTGCCGGATGAAGTAGATCGTAGCCAACCGTCTCAACCCCGTCCTGCGCAGGCATCCGGAACGGCCTGGATTGCCGGCCGTTCTCGCCGTCGGTCGGCCATATCCGGAAACAGGTCCTGCCCCATGTCCAAGAAGCACGGCAAGCATCATCGCGGCCACAAACGCGGCGACGGCATGACAGGTGGCGGCGATCTGCATGGCCCCACCGTGGATCACCGCCCGTCGACGGCCCGCTGGGCCGGCAGCGTCGACGCCCTGGCCGAGTCCGTACCGGCGGCGCTCGGCCAGCACGGGCCGGTGCCGATCCGCCCCGCGCCGGGCATCGTGGCGGTGGAGCCGGGCGCCCCCTTCGATCTCGGCACGGTCGACCCGGACGACGACGGCGGGCTCGACAAGGACTGGGCCAAGGACGCCCTCGCCGAGGAGCGCGAGCGCATCGTCGCCCTCCAGGAGCGCCTCTACGCGGAGCGCGCCCGGAGTCTCCTGCTGGTGTTCCAGGCGATCGACACCGGTGGCAAGGACGGCACGATCCGGTCGGTGCTCAAGGGGGTGAACCCGCAGGGCTGCGCGGTGGCCTCGTTCAAGGTGCCCTCGAGCGAGGAGCTCGACCACGACTTCCTGTGGCGCTACCACGCCCGGGTGCCGGGGCGCGGCATGATCGGGGTGTTCAACCGCAGCCACTACGAGGACGTGCTGGTGGTGCGGGTCAAGGGCCTCGTGCCGGACGCGGTCTGGCAGAGCCGCTACGGCCGGATCAACGATTTCGAGCGCCTGCTCACCGAATCGGGCACGACGGTCCTCAAGTTCTTCCTGCACATCTCCAAGGCGGAGCAGAAGAAGCGCCTGGAGGCCCGGATCGCCGATCCCGAGAAGCACTGGAAGTTCGACCCGGCCGACCTGGTCGAGCGGAAATCCTGGGACGCCTACCAGCAGGCCTTCGCCGACGCCCTCGGCCGCTGCTCGACGCCCGAGGCGCCCTGGCTGGTGGTGCCGGCCAACCATAAGTGGTTCCGCAACTACGTGATTGCCCGGACCGTGGCGGATACGCTGGCGGCCATGGACCCGCGATTCCCCGAGGCCGCCAAGGGCATTGCGGATCTGACGGTGCCGGACTGACGCGGAGGACCCGGGATGCTGGCGGTTCGGGAGGTCGCGGTCTCGGGCTACCGCTCGCTGCGGCGGATCGGCTTCCCGGTGGACGCGCGGTCGGTCTTCGTCGGTGGCAACGGCACCGGCAAGACCAACCTTTACCGGGCCCTCGAGCTCCTTCAGTCGGCCGCTCGCGGCACCCTCACCCGCGACCTCGCCGCCGAGGGCGGCATCGACTCAACTCTCTGGGCCGGCCGCCGGCGGCAGGACGAGGCCGCGCGGATACGCCTGTCGGCAACCCTGCGCCACGACACGATCGGGCAGGACTTCGTCTACGCGGTGGAAATCGGGCTGGTGCAGCAGGTCGGCGGAACGACCTTCGGCGCCGCCTTCCGGAAGGAGCCGCAGGTCAAGGTCGAGCGCCTGACAGTCCGCGCCCGCGGCCGGGCGACCGTGATCCTCGATCGCGACGGGCGGAGCGGCTTCGTCCGCGACGCGGAGGGCCGCAAGCGCGTCCTCGGCGGGGACCTGCTGCCCACCGAGACCGCTCTCGGGAGCCTCCTCGACGCCACCGGCCATCCCGAGATCGCCGCGGTCCGCCTCGCCCTGACGGGGTGGCGCTTCCACCACGACTCCCGGACGGATGCCGAGTCGCCCCTGCGCCGATCCTGCCTCGCGGTGACGACGCCGACGCTCGCGTCCGACGGCGCGGACCTCGCGGCCGTCTTCGCCACGCTGGCGCATATCCGGCAGGACACGACCGAACTCGACGCGGCCGTCGATGCCGCCTTCCCGGGCGCGGTGCTCGTCCTTCCGGAGCCCGGCCGTCACGCGCGCTTCGGCCTGCGCTTCCCCGACTTCCCCGCCCGGACCTTCGATCCGCCGGAACTGTCGGACGGCACCCTGCGCTACCTCGCGCTGGCCGGAGCGCTGCTCGGCTACCGGCTGCCGCCGTTCATCGCGCTGAACGAGCCCGAGACCAGTCTGCATCCCGATCTCATGGATCCCCTGGCGCGGCTGATCGCGCGGGCCGCGGAGCGGACGCAGGTCTGGCTCGTCACGCATTCGGAGCGGCTGGCGGCGGGGATCGCGCGGCACGGCAACGTCCGGCCGCGCCTCGTCGTCAAGCGCGACGGCGAGACCTGGATCGACGGGCTCAAGCTCTCGGGGGAGTTCGACCAGGCGGAGGACGCGTGAGGACGGTCGGCCCGTCGCTCCGCGAAGCCCGGCGCCGGCCGCTGTCCGACCCGTCTCAGTCCTTGTCGAGGGTGAGGTCCGGCGCCTCGGGGTTCTTCATGCCGACGACGTGGTAGCCGGCATCCACGTGGAGGATCTCGCCGGTCATGCCGGCCGCCATGTCGGACACGAGGTAGGCGGCGGTCTCGCCGACCTCGCCGATCGTCACGGTCCGGCGCAGGGGCGCGTTGTACTCGTTCCACTTCAGAATGTAGCGGAAATCGCCGATGCCGGAGGCCGCGAGCGTCTTGATCGGGCCGGCCGAGATCGCGTTGACCCGGATGTTCTTCGGGCCGAGATCGGCCGCGAGGTAGCGCACCGACGCCTCCAGCGCCGCCTTGGCCACGCCCATGACATTGTAGTGCGGCATCCACTTCTCGGCGCCGTAATAGGTCAGCGTCACCAGCGAGCCGCCCGGGCGCATGATCTTCTCGGCGCGCTGGGCCACGGCGGTGAACGAGTAGCACGAGACCAGGAGCGACTTGGTGAAGTTGTCCTCGGAGGTCTCGATGTAGCGGCCGGTCAGCTCGTCCTTGTCGGAGAAGGCGACGCAGTGGACGACGAAGTCGATGCCGTCGGGGAAGACCTTCGCGGCCTCAGCGAAGACCGCGTCGATCGTGGCCGACTCGGTGACGTCGCAATGTCCGATGACGTGGGCGTCGAGTTCCTTGGCGAGGGGCTCGACGCGCTTGCGCAGGGCGTCGCCCTGGTAGGTGAAGGCCAGTTCCGCGCCGTGGGCGCGGGCGCTGCGGGCGATGCCCCAGGCGATCGAGCGGTTGTTGGCGACCCCGAGGACGATGCCCCGCTTGCCCGCCAGAAGGCCCTGCCCGTGTTCCGCCATGATCGATCCCGAAGCCGCGCGACCCCTCTCGGGGTCGGGGGGCCTCCTTAGCGGAGCCGGCCCGGCGACGGAAGTCCGGGCCGCCTCCGAGCGCCTTCAAGCGGGCGCCGATGGCTCATTCCCGCCCATCGCGCCCGGCTCGTCAGGCGGCCTTGGCGGCCCGTCGTCCGCGGGCGAACTCCGTCAGCGCGGCGTCCTCGCCCTCCGGCAGGACGATCGCCGTCGTGGCGAACAGGTCCCCGGGGGTGCCGTCCTTCTTCGGCAGCCCCTTGCCGCGCAGGCGGAAGGTCCGCCCGGAGCTCGTCATCGCCGGGATCTTCATCTCGACGGCGCCGGTGAGCGTGGGCACGCGGATCGTGCCGCCGAGGACGGCATCCTCCAGGGGGACTTCGACGCTGGTGCGCAGGTCGGCCCCGTCGACGGTGAAGCGCGGATGCGGCCGGATCCGGATCGTCAGCAGGGCGTCGCCCGGCTCGGCCCGGAGGCCGCCGCTCTGGCCGAGGCCGCGCAGCCGGATGGTCTGGCCGTCGACCACGCCGCGGGGAATCACCACGTCAACCTCCCGGCCCGTGGGCAGGGCGAGGCGCAGCTTCTCCTCGCTGGCGACCTGCTCCAGCGCCACCAGCAGCTCCGCGGCGACGTCGTCGCCCTTTGCAGCCTGGCGCTGACCGCCCGGGCCGGCGCCGCCGGCGCGGAAGGCTTCGCCGAAGATGTGCGAGAAGATATCCTCGCCCATCCCGCCACCCATGCCGCCACCCATGCCGCCGCCGCGCTGGGCGCGCGCCATGTTCTCGAAGTCGAAATTGCCCCCGCGTCCGCCGCCGAAGCCGCCGAACCCCTCGAAGCCGGTCGCGCGCGGCTTGCCCTCGGCGTCGATCTCGCCGCGGTCGAACTGCTTGCGCTTCTCGGCGTCGCCCAGGATCTCGTAGGCCGAGTTCGCCTCGGCGAAGCGGTCCTTGGCCTTCGCGTCGTTCTTGTTGCGGTCGGGGTGGAAGTCCTTGGCAAGCTTGCGATAGGCCTTCTTGATCTCGGCCTCGCTCGCCCCCTTGGCCACGCCCAGCACGTCGTAGGGATTGCGCATGGATCTCTTGGCTGTGCGGTTGGCTGTGCGATGTGGGTTCGCCGCCAGGATGTGGGATGGATGTTGCATCCCTGCAACGGTCCTGGCGGCGAAAGTCTGCGGGTTCGCGCCGAACGTCAAGCGGCCGGTCTCGCCGCGGCTCCGCGCCGGCCCTATCGTCGGGCGCGGCGCGGAAGGGCGCCTCCCGCGGGGTCGGCCCGGAGGCCGACCCCGCCGACATCAGCCGGGGCCGGAGAGCCGATGCACTACGCCTGCGACCACCTCCACCTGCGCAGCCGCGACGCCGTCGCGGCCGCCACCTTCTACGTCGAGATCTTCGGGGCACGGGAGGTGAAGCGCGTCGGCGCCGATCCGGTGCAGCGGGTCGTGCTCGACCTCGGCGGCCTGACGGTCTTCATCGAGCAGGCCCCGGCGGAGGTGGCACCCGCGACCGCCACGCCCTGCCTCGGGATCGAGCATGTCGGGCTGCGCGTCGCCGACATCGAGGCCGCGATGGCCGATCTCACCGCCCGGGGCGTGACGGTGCGGACCGGCATCACCGCGCGCGGTCCCGACCTGCGGATCGCCTTCGTGGAGGGACCGGACGGCGCTCTGATCGAGATCCTGGAGCGGAAGCCCGCCTGATGGTGTCGAGACCCCGCCGTCAAGCCCTGGCCGGGGCGCTGATCCTTCTGCTGGCGTCATCCGGCGGCGTGGCGGCGCGCCCGTTCACGGACGCGGCCGGCCGCACGGTCGAACTCCCCGATCGGGTCGGGCGGGTGCTCGCCGCGGGACCGCCGGCGGCGGTGCTGCTCTACACCCTGGCGCCCGACCTGATGGTCGGCTGGGTGAGCGCCCCGCATCCCGAGGCGCTGCCCTTCCTCGAGCCCCGGACCCGCGCGCTCCCCGCCTACGGCCGGCTGACCGGGCGCGGCGGCACCGCCAATGTCGAGGCGGTACTCGCCGCCAAGCCGGACCTGATCGTCGATTCGGGCAGCCTCGGGCCGACCTACGCGTCGCTCGCCGACCGGGTCCAGGCGCAGACCGGGATCCCCTACATCCTGCTCGACGGCAGCCTCGCGAAGACCCCGGAAGCGTACCGGCAGCTCGGCGCGGCGCTGGGCCGTCAATCCGGCGCGGATGCCCTGGCGGACGAGGCCCGGAATCTCGCCGACACGGTCGAGCGCGCCGTCGCGACGATCCCGGAGGAGCGGCGGCCCCGGGTCTACTACGCGCGCGGGCCGCGCGGCCTGGAGACGGGCTTCGCCGGATCGATCAACACCGAGCTGGTCGATGCCGCCGGCGGCCGCAATGTCGCGCAGGACGGCGGAGGCCGCCTCGGCAACGTCTCGCCCGAGCAGGTTCTCGCCTGGAACCCGGACGTGATCGTCACCCTCGACCCAGCCTTCGAGGCCGGGCTGCGTGCCGACCCGCTGTGGCGGGACGTCCGGGCCGTCCAGACCGGGCGGGTCTACGTGGCCCCGCTCCTGCCGTTCCCTTGGTTCGACGCGCCGCCGGGGGTCAACCGGCTGATCGGCCTGCGCTGGCTGGCGGCGCGGCTCCATCCGGACCTGTTCCCGCAACCAATGCCCGAGGTGGTGCGCACTTTCTACAGCCGCTTCTACCATGTCGACCTCGAGGCCGGTCAGGCCGCCGCGCTCCTCGGCCCGACGCTGGACGTGCTCCCGGGCCCGGCCCGGTGAGCCGCGTCCCGGCAGCCGCCGAGACGATCCGGGCCCGCGCCCGTCTCCGCTTGCCCGCGGCGCTGCTGTCCGGGCTCGCCCTGCTGGCGCTCACAGCCCTCGCGCTGGCGGTCGGCAAGTACCCGGTCGCGCCCGCAGACCTCGCCGCGATCCTCGGGCACCGTCTGCTCGGGCTGCCGGCCCGGGCCCCGGCGACGGCGGAGACGGTGGTGATGCAGGTGCGCCTGCCCCGGGTGATCGCCGCGCTGGTCATCGGCGCGGCGCTGTCGGCGGCGGGGGCGACCTACCAGGGCCTGTTCCGCAACCCGCTGGTCTCGCCCGACATCCTCGGCGTCTCGGCCGGCGCCGGGCTCGGCGCCGTGCTCGGAATCTATCTCGGTCTGCCGGTGGCCCCGATCCAGGCCCTGGCCTTCCTGGGCGGGCTCGGCGCCGTCGCGGCGGTCTACGGCGTCGGTCTCGCCATGCGGCGGCACGATCCGGTCCTGACGCTGGTCCTGGCCGGAGTGGCGGTGGGGGCGGTGCTCGGGGCGGGGATCTCGCTCCTCAAGGTGCTGGCCGATCCCTACAACCAGCTCCCGGCGATCACCTTCTGGCTGCTGGGCAGCCTGTCCTCGGTCACGCTCGGCGACGTCGCCGCCACGCTGCCGATGATGCTGCTCGGGCTCGCGCCCCTGGTGCTGCTGCGCTGGCGCATGAACCTGATGAGCCTCGGCGACGCCGAAGCGCGCGCCCTCGGCGTGGAGACCCGGGTGCTGCGCCCCGTCCTGATCGCCGGCGCGACCCTGATCACGGCCGCGGCCGTCGCGATGACCGGAATCATCGGCTGGGTCGGGCTGATCGTGCCGCACATCGCCCGGCTGCTGGTCGGTCCGGATTACCGCCGCCTGCTGCCGGCCTCGCTGGTGCTCGGGGCGGGCTACCTCGTGCTGGTCGACCTGATCGCGCGGAATTTGGGTACCGTGGAGGTGCCCCTCGGCATCCTGACGGCCCTGGTCGGGGCCCCGTTCTTCCTCTGGCTGCTGGCGTCCGGGCGCCGGGGCTTCAGCTGATGCTGCTCCAGGTCCGGGATCTCGCCTTCGGCTACGGCGGCCGCACGGTCGGCCACGATGTGTCCTTCGACCTCGCCGCCGGCGAGGTGCTGTGCCTCGTCGGGCCGAACGGCGGCGGCAAGACAACTCTGTTCCAGACACTGCTCGGCCTGCTGCCCGCCCGCGCCGGGCAGGTCGTCCTCGACGGCGCGGACCTGTCGCGGCTGTCGCGGAAAGCCGTCGCCCGCACGGTCGCCGCCGTGCCCCAGGCGCACGCGGCCTTCTTCCCGTTCACGGTGCGCGAGGTCGTGGTGATGGGCCGGGCGAGCCGGGTCGGCCCGTTCGCCGCCCCCGGCCCGTCCGACGTCGCGGCCGCCGAGCGGGCCCTCGCCGCCCTCGGGATCGGGCATCTCGCCGACCGGGTCTACACCGAGATCAGCGGCGGTGAGCGGCAGCTCGCCCTGATCGCGCGGGCGCTCGGCGGCGAACCGCGGCTTCTCGTCATGGACGAGCCGACCGCCAGCCTCGATTTCGGCAACCAGGCCCGCGTCCTCGGGCAGATCCGCCGCCTCGCCCAGGCCGGCATCGCCGTGCTGTTCGCGACGCACGATCCCGGGCACGCCCTGCTCTGCGCCGACCGCCTCATCGCCCTGCACGCCGGCCGCCTCGTCGCCGACGGACCCGCGGCCGCGACCGTCACGCCGGACCTGCTGCGCCTGATCTACGGGATCGACGTCGTGGTGGCGCAAGTGCCCGGCCTCGCCGCGCCGGTCTGCGTGCCGGTCGTCGACTGACCGCGCGGGCCCCTCACCCGGTCCGCGAGAGCGCTTCGAGCGCCTCGTTACGACGACGGTCCTCGGCTCCGTAGACCGCGCCGAGCACCGCCTCGCAGTGTACCCGAACGCGGGCGTGGCACTCGCAGGCGGCGGTGGAGACCGCCCGACGGTCGAGGATGGTGATGCGCCCGCGGCCGACCCGGATGAGCCCCTGCTCCTGCAGCACCCGCAGGATCCGGGTGAGGTAGGTCCGCTGAACCCCGAGCATCGCGGCGAGCAATTCGTGGGTGATCGGCAGGGTGTCGCCGCCGGTCCGGTCCTGCAGCGACAGCAGCCAGCGCAGGCAGCGCTGCTCGATCGGGTGCAGGGCGTTGCAGGCCGCGATCTGGAAAAGCTGGGCCAGGAAGCAGTCGGCGTAGCGCGCGAACAGGTCGCGGAGCGTCTCGGACTCGAGCTCGGCCTGCCGCAGCCGCTCCGCGTCGAGGCGCAGCGCCGGCCCGCCGACTTGGACCAGCCCGCCGACGGCGGACGGGAGCCGCCCCTGGCCTATGATCCCGCCGATCGCCCCCTCGTGCCCGACGCTCGCGATCTCGGCCGTCCGACCGTCCCGCGTCGCGACGACCAGCGCCACGACGGCCTGCTCGCGCGGGAAGACCACGTGGCTCGCCGTGGAGCCCGCCTCCAGCGCCGTGTCGCCCTTGGCGAAGGTCACCGGCTCCAGATGGGACGCGATCAGAGCCCGGTCCGAACCCGGCAGCGCGTCGAGAAGCAGGTTGCCGGTGGAGGCGGCAGAGTCGATCGGCATGGCGGACGGAGAGGTGCGGGAGGAGAGTTTCCCGTCAGGACCCTCTCGAGGCTCGCCCGTCGATGCGCGGGCCCGTCAGCCATACCCCGCGCTCTACGCCCTTGAACTAACCTAGGTTTTGCCGGAGCCGCTCATCTACTTGTCCGTGCAGAGACCCTGCTCCGAGAGCCGCTTGTGCTCGCGCGGGTCGCAATCGGTCGTCAGGAACGAGGCCCATTCGGACGGGGTGCCGTAGAAGGCGTTGCGGTCGACGTCGCCGCGCACGCCAGGAACCCGGCCCGTCGAGGTGAACTGCCACAGCATCCACTTGCGGTTGACGAAGCGCTGCTCCGGCTCGGCCGCGGTGGAGCGCAGCCAGTGCGGGTAGTCGGGGAGTTCGCCCTCCAGCACGTCCTTGTGGAAGGTGATGTCGGTGTAGATGATCGGGCGCTTGCCGGTGTAGCGCTCCATCTCCTCCAGCATCTCGGTGACCATCGCCAGGGCCTGGGCCTTGGGCAGCTTCTTGGGGCAGGTCTGCGAGTGGCCGTTCCACTCGACGTCGAGGACCGGCGGCAGGGCGGTGGGATCGTTCGGGACGTTCTTCTTGAACCAGTCCATCTGCTCCCGGGCGGAGCGGCACCAGAACACGAAGTGGTAGGCCCCGCGCGGCACGCCGGCCCGAGCCGCGCCGTCCCAGTTGGTCCGGAAGCGCTCGTCGACGTGGTCGCCGCCCTCGGTGGCCTTGATGAAGGCGAACTGGGTCCCGGCGGCGCGGACCGAGGCCCAGTCGACGTTGCCCTGCCACTTCGAGATGTCGATGCCCTGGATCGGGTGGAGCTTGGCCTTGGCCACGCCCGGATGGGGCTTGGCGTCACCCTTGGTCGGGTAGAAGTCGTTGTTCGACGCGCAGGCCGCGAGACCGGCCAGGATCGCGGCGGCGGCGAAGCGGCCGGCGAGGCGCCGGGCCGGCTTCAGGCGACTGGTCAGGCGCCGAGCGAGATCTTCGATCGGTGACCGCGAAGGCGTGTAGATCCGCGACATCAGTGTTTAGCCCGCCACCGAAGATGCGCCACAGACAGGCGTATTCGATGGCCCTGGCGCGGTTAACGGAGCTTTGCGATCATTGCGGCGGAATTCCGGGACGCGTTGCATCCCCGCGACATACGGCGCCGATCCCCGGCTGGTTCACAGGGCCGCATACGGCTAAGTCGCGGTCCCGCAACGCGAGTCCGGACGGCGCACCGTGAGTAAGCAACTGTTCACCATAGGCTACGAAGGCCTCGACTCGGAGCGCCTCGTCGGTGTCCTGCGCTCGGCCGGGGTCGCGGTGCTGGCGGATGTCCGGGCGGTGGCGAACTCGCGCAAGCGCGGCTTCTCGAAGGGCGCGCTCGGCACGTCCCTGCGCGAGGCCGGGCTGGGCTACGCGCATCTGCGCAGCCTCGGGACCCCGAAATCCGGCCGGCAGGCGGCTCGGGCCGGGGACGCGGCGCTGATGCGCCGGATCTACTGCGAGGAGGTGCTCGATACCGCCGCCGGGATCGCGGCGCTCGACGCGCTCGCCGCGCTGGCCGAGGCCTCGCCGATCTGCCTGCTCTGCTTCGAGCGCGATCCGGCCGGCTGCCACCGGCGCGTGCTCGCGGAACGCCTCGCGCCGCGCGGCTTCGTGGTCAGCGATCTCTACGGCTGAGCGGGTCTCAGCGCCCGGACAGGGGCTGCGCGCGCATGCCGAGCGCGCCTGCCAGACGCCGGACCGGGCCGAGGGCGGCCGTCAGTCCCAGCGGCGCGGCCCTGCGCGGCGCGCGCGGCCGGCGCCGGTCGGCGTCAGGCACCGGCTCGACCGGCAGGTAGAGCGTGTCGAAGAACGACATCTCCAGGAGCACGGCGCCGTCGTCGTCGGTGATCACCATGGCGGCCTCCATGAGGCGCGGGTCGCCGCCGTGCTGACGCATCAGCCCCTGCACGATCGTGCGCGCGGTCGACCGTGCGGACTCGACATCCTCGACCCACTGGGCCGCCGAGGCCGGGAGCGAGGCGTCGCCGAGGCGGATGGTGAAGTGGGCGCGGACCATGGAGCGCTCCTGGGAGGGGACCGGCGGGACACCGCCGGCAACGGGTGTCAGGCGGCCTGGGCGTCGTCGACCGCTTCGGCGACGCTCGCGCCGTCGGCCTCGGATCTCTCGGCCGCGGATTTCGGGTCGAAGGCGTCCGCGAGCAGGCCGAGGCGCCGCGCCATGTCCCGCACCTCGTTGAGGGCGATCGACTTCTGGCCTTCCTTCACCGCCCGCGTGATGTCGCTGACCTGGGTGGTGGCGATCCGCTTCAGTTCGTCGGCGAGCTGCTGGCTGGTCATCATCGCATCCGGACTCGGCTTGTCGGGCTGAGCCGGGACCGTGGGGCGGCGGGGCTTACCAAGGCGTTTCGCCGAGGATCGACGCCTGTGGACAAGCTTGGGGATTCGCGGCCGGCGCAACCCTGCCGTTCGGTTCCGAGCGGGCTCAATCCTGCAGGTGCCGCGCGGCGATGATCGAGGCCGCCGTGCGGTTCTCCACGCCGAGCTTCGCGTAGATGCCCTCGAGGTGCTTCGTCACGGTCCGGTGGCTGAGCCCGAGGATCTCACCGATGTCGCGGCTCGACTTGCCCCGGGACAGCCAGAGCAGAACCTCCGCCTCGCGTCCGGTGACCGGCAGGCGCGCCCGCAACCGCTCGACCCCCGCCGACAGCGCGTCGCGCGAGAGGCGGAGCAGGATCTCGTCCGGGGTGCGGCCGATGAAGCTCAGGGCGTAGGCGACGCCGTCGCGATCGGTCAGCGTGAGGGGCTGGGCGGCGCCGGCGAGGCATCCGCGCAGCCAGTCGCGGGCCCTGGCGGGCAGCTCCCGGGCGCCGGACGGATCCGCGCCGAGCCCGGCGAGCAGCCGCCCGGCCTGCGGCGTCGACCACAGGACCGTCCCGTCCTCGGCGACGGCGAACAGGGTTCGCCCGGCCGTGTCGAGGGCGGCCCGGGCGCTCTGCGCGGCGCGGGCGCTCGCGAGATGCACGCGGATCCGCGCCAGGATCTCGTCCGGGGCGATGGGCTTGGTGACGTAGTCGATCCCGCCGGCGGAGAGGCCCTTCACGATGTGCTCGGTCTCGCTCAGCCCGGTCATGAAGATGACCGGCACGCCGGCGAGATGCGGCTTGGCCTTGAGCTGCCGGCAGGTCTCGAAGCCGTCGAGGCCCGGCATGACCGCGTCGAGGAGGATGACGTCGGGGGTGATCTCGTCCACCAGCGTCAGGGCGAGGTCGCCGCCGACCGCGACCAGAACGGTGGCCCCCGACCGCTCGATCGCCTCTGTGAGGAAGCTCAGCGTGTCGGGCGAATCGTCGATCACGAGGACGATGTCCCGGTGCGGCCGGACCTTCGGCGCCTCAGTCATGGCGGGCGAGTTCCTGCAGGACCGCGAGGTAGCGGCGCAGGTCGTACCCTTCGACCAGCCCGCGCATCCGGGAGACGAAAGCCGGCGGCACGGTCGCGTCCCCCTCCATCTGGGTCAGCTTGGCCTCGATGGCGCGGATATGCCCGATTCGGCCGAGGCGCAGGAGCTCGCCGACATGCTCGCGCCCGGGCCCCGCGACGTCTGCGTCGGCCGGGACGGGCTCGGATAGCGCCGGCGCGGCGCCCTCGGTCCATTCGAGGTGCAGGAGCTTGCCGATCCGCTCCATCACGTCGCGCAGGTCGAACGGCTTGGCGAAGATCGCGTCGTGGGGGGCGTCGCCGCCGCGAGTCGGGCTGATCTCGTGGACGTTGGCGGACATCATGGCGATCGGGCCGGTATGCCCGGCCTGCCGCAGAGCCGCCGCCGCCGCCCAGCCGCTCATCCCGGGCATCGCGATGTCGAGGAGGATCAGGTCGACCCCGCCCCGCGCGACCGTCGCGAGGCACTCGGTCCCCGACCCGGCCTCCAGGACGGAGATGCCGTGCGGCTCCAGGATCGCCCGCATCAGCGCGCGGTGGGCGCTGTCGTCGTCGGCGACCAGGACGGTCCGGCGCGCGCCCGCATAGGCGCGTTCTGGAGGTGCCGCCGGCGCGGGCGCGGCGACCGCCGCGGGCTGGGCCACGGAGGCCAGCATCAGGCGCAGCCGCGCCTGCGTGCCGCCGCCGGGGGCGGCCGTCACGGTGATCTCGCCGCCGAGGAGTTGGGCCAGCAGGTTGGCGATGGTGAGCCCGAGCCCGGTCCCCGGCGTGCTGCGGGCGGCCGGGCTCGAGCCGCGCTCGAACGGCTCGAAGATCCGCGCGAGATCCGCCTCCGGGATGCCCGGGCCCGTGTCGCGGATCGTGAACACCGCGATCTGGCTCCGGTAGCTCAGGTCCAGCGTGACGGTGCCGGCTTCCGTGAACTTGATGGCGTTCGACAGCAGGTTGAGCAGCACCTGCCGCAGGCGCTTCTCGTCGGTGGCGACCACCGCGGGCAGGATCTCGGGCCGTGAGAACCGGAACTCCAGCCCGGCCTCCCGCGCCTGGAGGCGGACCATGTCGACCAGCTGGTCGAGGAAGTCGGTCAGCCGGACCTCGTCCCGGTGGATCTGGAGGCGCCCGGCCTCCATGCGCGAGATGTCGAGGAGGCCGTCGATCAGGCCGGACAGGTGCTGGGCGCTGCGCCGGATCACCCGCAGGCCGTTGAGGCGGTGCGCCGGGATCGCGGGGTCGGATTCGAGCAGCTGGGCGTAGCCGAGCACGGTGGAGAGCGGAGTGCGCAGCTCGTGGCTGATCCCGACCACGTAGCGGCTCTTGGCCTGGTTGGCGGCCTCGGCCCGCTCCTTGGCCTCCTGCAGCTTGGCGTCGGTGATCTTATGAGCGGCGATCTCGGCCTGGTAGAGCGCGGTCTGGCGCATCGTCTCGGCCTGGGCGACGCGCCGGCTCTCCTGGGCGAGCACGAACAGCCACGCCACCACGCCGAGGATCACCACCAGGGTGAAGAACACGCTGGTCAGCGCCGTGCGCAGGAACGCGCTATTCTCCGGGTGGGCGATCGTCGCGCCCGCGTGCACGATGCCGAGGATCAGCCCGATCACCGCGCAGAGCGTCAGCATCACCGCGAGGTAGCGGCCGAGCGGCGCGCCGATCCAGGCGGCGGTGCGGCCCGGCAGGATCCGCGCGACGGCGGCCTGGGCCTGCACATCCAGGCGTCCGTGGGGCTTGCACAGGTCGCCGCAGCGGGCGTCCAGCGAGCAGCAGAGCGAGCAGATCGGCGCGTCGTAGGCCGGGCAATGGGCCATGTCCTCGCCCTCGAAGGGCAGCTCGCAGACCCGGCAGACCACCTCGGCCGCGCCCCAATCCCGCTTCGGCGTCCGGGCGAGATACCAGCGCCCGGCGGTGGCCCCGGCGATCGCCGGGGCGGCGCCGAACGCGACGGCGAGGGTCAGCAGCGGCGCGAAGGGCTGCAGGGTCGCGCCGAGCCAGCCGAGATAGGCCGCGCCCCCGGCCGCGAGGGCCAGCGCCATGGCGCCGGTGCCGACCGGGTTCACCGCGTAAAGATGGGCGCGCTTGAACTCGATGCCCGGCGGCGAGAGCCCCAGCGGCTTGTTGACGGCGAGATCCGCGGCGAGCGCCCCGACCCAGGCCGAGACCACGGAAGCGTAGAGCGGCAGCGTGCTCTCGATGGTCTTGTCGATGCCGAGCTCCATCAGGAGCACCGCGATGGCGACGTTGAACACGAGCCAAACCACCCGCCCCGGATGGCTGTGGGTCAGGCGCGAGAAGAAGTTCGACCACGCGATCGAGCCGGCATAGGCGTTGGTCAGGTTGATCTTGAGCTGCGACACGAGGACGAACAGGCCGGTGAGCAGCAGGGCCGCCCGGCTCCCCTCCCCCGTCAGGTAGCCGAAGGCGACCGCGTACATGCGGGTCGGCTCGGCGGCGTGCTCGGCCGGGACGCCGTGGCCCAGCGCCAGGACCGCCAGCGCGGCGCCGAGCAGGATTTTCAGCATCCCGGGCAGGATCCAGCCCGCGCCCCCCGCCAGGACCGCCAGCCACCAGCGGCGGTCGCGCGGCCCCTCCGGCTCAGGGACGAAGCGCAGGAAGTCGACTTGCTCGCCGACCTGGGCGAGCAGCGCCAGCAGGACGCCGGTGGCGAGACCGAACCGGGCGAGGTCGAAGCCGGCCCCGCCACCGTCGAGCCCTGGGAAGCGGGCGAGCGCCCGCAGCGGCCCCGCGCCCTGCGCCGCCACGAAGACCAGCGGCAGCAGACTCAGGCCGATCCAGACCGGCTGCGTCCAGATCTGGAACCGGCTGATCAGGCGGATCCCGTAGACGACGAGGGGAATCACCGCGCCGGCGCAGAGCAGGTAGCCGATGCCGAGCGGCAGCCCGAAGCAGAGCTGCAGCGCCAGCGCCATGATCGCCGCCTCGATGGCGAAGAACAGGAAGGTGAAGCTCGCGTAGATCAGCGACGTGACGGTCGAGCCGAGATAGCCGAAGCCCGCGCCCCGGGTGAGGAGGTCCATGTCGACGCCGTAGCGGGCGGCGTAGACCGTGATCGGCGCCGCCGTGGCGAAGATGATCAGGCCGACGACCAGCACGGCCGCCACCGTGTTGGGGAAGCCCGCGGTGAGCGCCAGCGTCCCGCCGATCGCCTCTAGCGCCAGGAACGAGATCGAGCCGAGGGCGGTCTGCGCCACCTCGAGGCTCGACCAGCGCCGCGCCTTCTTGGCGGTGAAGCGGAGGGCGTAATCCTCCAGCGTCTCGTCGGCGACGAAGCGGTTGTAGTCCCGGCGGATGGGAATGATGCGCTGCGGACCGCTCATGGGGCCCCGGCCGGGACGATCCGGGCGGCATGCCCGGGCGGCAGGGCGCGTGGGCGGACACGCGCGCGCGAAACATCGCGCACCGGCGCGGTGCCCACACTATTCGCGCTCTCAGCCACCCCGACCTCAAAGTATTCCGCCGCGATGGTGCGGCGCATGCAAGAGCACGGCCATACGCAAAATCGCGTATAGGCCGCACCGCAACCCAGGACCTAGCCTGCGCTCGTCGATCCGGGCCGCCTCTCAAGGCCCGGACGCGAACAGGGTCAGGCACATGGCAGACGACACCGAGACCGGCGCCGATCACGGCTTGCGCTCCCCGCTGCGGCGCAGGCTGCTCATGGGGCTCGCCGGCGCCCCGGCACTGGCGCTGATGCCGCGCTCCGCCTGGGCCGCACCGCCGACGTCGGCGGTCAACACCACCGGTCTCGCCGTGACCGACAGCGAGGTGACGGTCGGCATCCTGCACTCGATCACCGGGACGATGGCGATCTCCGAGACGGGCGCCCAGGAGGCCGAGAAGCTGGCGATCCAGCAGATCAACGACGCCGGCGGCGTCCTCGGCCGCAAGATCAAGATCATCCAGGAGGACGGCGCCTCCGACTGGCCGACCTTCGCCGAGAAGGCCAAGAAGCTCCTGGTCAACGACCACTGCGCCGCCGTGATGGGCTGCTGGACCTCGGCCTCGCGCAAGGCGGTGCTGCCGGTCTTCGAGCAGTACAACGGCCTCCTGTACTACCCGACCTTCTACGAGGGCCTGGAGCAGTCGAAGAACGTCTTCTACACCGGCCAGGAGGCGACGCAGCAGATCCTCGCCGGGCTCGACTGGGTCCACAAGGAGAAGGGCGGCGACAGCTTCTACTTCATCGGCTCGGACTACATCTGGCCGCGCACTTCCAACAAGATCGCCCGCAAGCACGTCGAGAATGTGCTCAAGGGCAAGGTCGTCGGCGAGGAATACTTCCCGCTCGGCCACACGCAGTTCAACTCGGTGATCAACAAGATCAAGCTGACCAAGCCGAAGGTGATCTTCGCCGACGTGGTCGGCGGCTCGAACGTGGCGTTCTACAAGCAGCTCAAGGCGGCCGGCATCGACCTGTCGAAGCAGGTGCTGATGACGATCTCGGTCACCGAGGACGAGATCGACGGCATCGGCGGCGAGAACATCGCCGGGGCCTACGCCTGCATGAAGTACTTCGAGTCGATCCAGAACGAGAACAACAAGGCCTTCGTCGCCGCGTTCAAGAAGATGTGGGGTGAGAAGACCGTCATCGGCGACGTGACGCAGGCGGCCTATCTCGGCCCGTTCCTGTGGAAGATGGCCTGCGAGAAGGCCGGCTCGTTCGACGTCGACAAGGTGGTGGCGGCCTCGCCGGGCCTGGAGTTCAAGGGCGCGCCGGAAGGCTACGTGAAGATCGACGAGAACCACCACCTCTGGTCGAAGACGCGGGTGGGCCGGGCCAAGCCCGACGGCCAGTTCGAGATCGTCTACACCAGTCCCGAGCTGATCAAGCCGGATCCGTTCCCGAAGGGCTACCAGTAGTCGCGCGGTACGCGCGCCTCCAACACGCGACATCATCCTGAGGTGCGGGGCGATCATCGATCGCCCTGCCTCGAAGGAGCCCTCCAGGACCCGTGCGAGTTCTGGAGCCCTCCTTCGAGGCCTCCGCTGCGCTCCGGCACCTCAGGATGAGGTGGTCTGAGTGGGATCACGGGCCTCCGCCGAGAGCGGATCGCGTATCGGATCGGGGAAAGAGAATCATGCTCGGCGACTATTCCCTCGGCGACCTCGGCGCGATCTTCGCCATGCAGGGCTTCGCCGGCCTGATCCTGTTCTCCGTCTACCTGCTGATGGCGCTCGGCCTCGCGATCATCTTCGGCCAGATGGGCGTGATCAACATGGCCCACGGGGAGTTCATGATCCTCGGCGCCTACGTCACCTACCTCTGCTCGACGTTCTTCCAGACCTACCTGCCGGCGCTCTTTCCGATCTACTTCTTCATCGCGATGGGCCTGGCGTTCCTCGCCTCCGGGGCCTTGGGGATGCTGGTGGAATGGGGCCTGATCCGGTTCCTCTACAAGCGGCCGCTCGACACGCTCCTCGCCACCTGGGGCCTGTCGCTGATCCTCCAGCAGGCCTACCGGTCGATCTTCGGCGCCCGCGAGGTCGGCGTCGAGCTGCCGTCCTGGCTGATCGGCTCGGTGCAGGTCACCGACACGATCGAGATCCCGATCAACGGCCTGTTCGTCATGGCCGTCACGATCCTGATCACCGTCAGCGTCGCGCTGCTGATCTTCCGCTCGCGCTTCGGCCAGCAGGTCCGCGCCGTGATGTCGAACCGCGCCATGGCGGGCGCCGTCGGCATCGATACCGAGAAGGTCGACCGCTACACGTTCGGCCTCGGCTGCGGCATCGCGGGGATCGCCGGCTCGGCCTTCACGATGATCGGCTCGACCGGGCCGACCTCGGGTCAGCTCTACATCGTCGACACCTTCCTGATCGTCGTGTTCGGCGGTGCCGCCAGCCTCCTCGGCACCATCGCGTCGGCCTTCTCGATCTCCCAGACGCAGTCGACCCTGGAGTTCTTCCTCTCCGGCTCGATGGCCAAGGTGATCACCCTGCTCGCGGTGGTCGGCATCCTGATGCTGAGGCCCCAGGGCCTCTTCACCCTCAAGGTCCGGCGCTGAGGATCTTCTTCAAGATGACCAACCCCGTCCAGACCCTCACCAAGTCGGTCACCGTCAACGACAACCCGTTCATGAAGCCGGTGGAGTGGCTGAGCCTCCTCCTCCTGGCCGGGGTGATCCTGGTCGTCCTGCCGCTGATGCTCGACGGCTTCCGCCTCAACCTCGTCGGCAAGTACCTCACCTACGCCTTCGTCGCCCTCGGGCTGGTGATCTGCTGGGGCTACGCGGGCATCCTCTCCCTTGGCCAGGGCGTCTTTTTCGGATTGGGCGGCTACTGCATGGCGATGTACTTGAAGCTAGAAGCTTCGAGCATCGAAAATACGAAAATCCAGTCGACGCCCGGCATCCCGGACTTCATGGACTGGAACCAGATCACCGCCCTCCCCTGGTTCTGGCAGCCGTTCAAGAGCCTGCCGCTGACGCTGATCCTAGCGGTCGCCGTCCCGGTCCTGTTCGCGATGCTGATCTCCTTCGCGATGTTCAAGCGCCGGGTCGGCGGCACCTACTTCGCGATCATTACCCAGGCGATCGCCGCGATCCTGACGATCCTGATCGTCGGCCAGCAGGGCTATACCGGCGGCATCAACGGCATCACCGACCTGCGCACCCTCCACGGCTGGGACATCCGCACCGACCACGCGAAGGTCATCCTGTACTTCGTCAACGGCGGCCTGCTGATCGCCTGCATCCTGGCGGCGCAGTACGTGAAGAAGTCGAAGCTCGGCCGCATCCTCGTCGCCATGCGCGACAAGGAGGACCGGGTCCGCTTCTCCGGCTACTCGGTGGCGGGGTTCAAGGTCTTCGCCTTCTGCTTCGCAGCCGGCCTGGCGGCGATCGGCGGCGCGATGTTCACCCTGCAGGTCGGGTTCATGTCGCCCTCCTTCGTGGGCATCGTTCCGTCGATCGAGATGGTGATCTACGCCGCGGTCGGCGGGCGCCTGTCGCTGTTCGGCGCGGTCTGGGGGACGCTGCTCGTCAACTGGGCCAAGACCAGCTTCTCCGAGAGCTTCCCGGACCTCTGGCTGTTCGGCCTCGGCGCCCTGTTCATCGCGGTCGTCCTGGCCTTCCCGAACGGCCTCGCCGGCATCTGGCGGGAGCACATCGAGCCCCGCCTCACCCGCCGGGTGAAGGGGCTGCGCGCCCCGCCGCCCGCGATCGTCCCGCCCCACGGCACTCCGGCCGAGTGAGTTCCTCCATGAACGCCGCGATCCTCTCCTCTCCCGTGGTCGGCGCCGAGGCGGCCCCGCCCGACTACCTCCTCGCCGTCGAGGCGCTCACGGTCTCGTTCGACGGGTTCAAGGCGGTGAACGACGTGTCGTTCTACGTCGATCCGGACGAGATCCGGGTGATCATCGGGCCGAACGGTGCCGGCAAGACCACGGTCCTCGACCTGATCTGCGGCCGCACCCGGGCCAGCGCCGGCTCGATCAAGTACAAGGGCCAGGAGCTGACCCGGCTCTCCGAGAGCGCCATTGTGCAGGCCGGCGTCGGCCGCAAGTTCCAGACGCCGTCGATCTACGACGACCTGACGGTGTTCGAGAACCTGGAGATCTCGTTCCCCCGCGGGCGTTCGGTCTTCGGCGCCCTGACCTTCAAGCGCGACGCGGAGGTCCGCGACCGCATCCACGCCATCGCCGAGACGATCTTCCTGAAGGACCAGCTCAAGGAGCGGGCCGAGTTCCTGAGCCACGGCCAGAAGCAGTGGCTGGAGATCGGCATGCTGCTGATCCAGGACCCGGAGTTGCTGATGCTCGACGAGCCGGTGGCCGGGATGAGCGTCGGCGAGCGGATCAAGACCGCTGAGCTCCTCAACCAGATCATCAAGGGTCGCTCGGTGCTGGTGATCGAGCACGACATGAAGTTCGTCGAGGACATCGCCCACCGGGTGACGGTCCTGCACCAGGGCAAGGTGCTGTCTGAGGGTTCGATGGAGCGGGTCAAGAACGACCCGAAGGTCATCGAAGTGTATCTGGGACATTGACGATGGCCTCGCTCCAGACCGCGCACCCGGCCACCGTCCAGGCCCCCCCGCTCGCCGCGATCCCGTCCGCGACGCCGGCGCTCGCCGTCGAGGACCTGCACGCCGCCTACGGCCAGAGCGAGGTCCTGCACGGGCTGACCTTCTCGGTGGCGCCGGGCGAGATCGTCGCCGTGATGGGCCGCAACGGCATGGGCAAGACCACGCTGATGAAGACCCTGATGGGGCTCGTTCCCGTCAAGGCCGGCTCGATCCAGGTCGAGGGCGCGGACATCGCCGGGCTCAAGAGCCACGCCCGGGTCGCCAGGGGCCTCGCCTACGTGCCGCAGGGCCGCATGATCTTCTCGACCATGACGGTGCAGGAGAACATCGAGACCGGCCTGACGGTCACCGGCGCCCGCACGGTGCCGCGGGACCTCTACGACATGTTTCCGGTCCTGCTGGAGATGAAGGGAAGGCGCGGCGGCAACCTCTCGGGCGGGCAGCAGCAGCAGCTCGCCATCGCCCGGGCGCTGGCGAGCCGGCCGAAGGTCCTGCTCCTCGACGAGCCGACCGAGGGCATCCAGCCCTCGATCATCCGCGAGATGGGCCGGACGCTGAAGAAGATCCGCGACCAGCGCGGCCTGTCCATCGTCGTCTCCGAGCAGGTCCTGAGCTTCGCCCTCGACGTCGCCGACCGGGTGATCGTGCTGGAGAACGGCGCCATCGTCCACGAGGCCCCGCGCGACGGCATCGACGAGGCCGCCGTCGCCCGGTTCCTGTCGGTCTAGGGGCGCAGCATGGCCGACTACGAGATCTTCGTGCTCGGCGACTTCGTGCTCCAGTGCGGCAAGACGCTGCGCGCGGCCAAGCTCGCCTTCAAGACCTTCGGGACGCTGAGCCCCGCCAAGGACAACGCCATCGTCTACCCGACCTGGTACTCGGGCCAGCACACCGAGAACGAGTGGCTGATCGGCCCCGGCAAGGCGCTCGACCCGGACAAGTACTTCATCATCATCCCGAACATGTTCGGCAACGGGCTCTCGTCCTCGCCGAGCAACACGCCCGCGCCCTGGAACGGGCCGCGCTTCCCCAACGTCACCGCCTACGACAACGTCCGCGCGCAGCACCGCCTCGTCACCGAGCATTTCGGCATCGAGAAACTGGTTCTGGTCACCGGGTGGTCGATGGGCGCGCTCCAGACCTATCACTGGGCGTCGATGTACCCCGACATGGTGCCGAGAATCCTGCCGTTTCAGGGCTCGGCGAAGTGCTCCCGGCATAATTACGTCTTCCTGGAGGGCGCCAAGGCGGCGCTCCAGGCCGACGCCGCCTGGGCGGAGGGCTGGTACACGAGCCCGCCGACGCGGGGCCTGCGCGCCTTCGGCCGGGTCTACGCGGGCTGGGGCCTGTCGCAGACCTTCTACCGGCTGGAGGCCGACCTCACCCACATGGGCTACGCCTCGCTGGAGGACTTCCTGATCGGGTTCTGGGAAGGCCTGTTCTACGAACGCGACGCCAACAACCTGCTTGCCATGCTGTGGACCTGGCAGCACGGCGACATCAGCGCGAACGACACCTTCAAGGGCGACTTCAAGGCCGCGCTCGGCGCCATCCGCGCCAGGGCGATCCTGATGCCCGCCTCGACCGACCTGTATTTCCCGCCCGAGGACAACGCCATCGAGGCGGCCGCCATGCCGAACGCGGAACTGCGCGTGATCGACACGTGGTGGGGCCACTTCGCGGGCGGGCCGGGCACAAGCCCGGACGACATCAAGGTCCTCGACGACGCGCTGAGAGAGCTGCTCGCGAGCGGGTGAGAGACGCGCAGCGGCGCGCGGACGGGGCCTGTGCCCCGGTCAAGTCAGGGAGCTGGAGACACGAGATGCCCGAGACGCTGATCAAGGTCGATCTCACGCAATCGGCCTACGACAACGACATGGTGCACAATCGCTGGCACCCCGACATCCCGATGGTCGCCTACGTGAAGCCGGGCGCCGACTTCATCGTCGAGACCTACGACTGGACCGGCGGCTTCATCAAGAACAACGATTCCGCCGACGACGTGCGCGACATCGACCTGTCGATCGTGCACTTCCTCTCGGGCCCGATCGGCGTCGAGGGCGCCGAGCCCGGCGACCTGCTGGTGGTCGATCTCCTCGACATCGGCGCCAAGCCCGAGAGCCAGTGGGGCTTCAACGGCTTCTTCTCCAAGAAGAACGGCGGCGGCTTCCTGACCGAGCACTTCCCGCAGGCCCAGAAGTCGATCTGGGACTTCGAGGGGATGTTCACCAAGTCCCGCCACGTCCCGGGCGTGCGCTTCCCCGGCCTGATCCATCCCGGCCTGATCGGCTGCCTGCCCGATCCGAAGATGCTGGAGACCTGGAACACCCGCGAGAAGGCGCTCTACGACACCGATCCGGAGCGCGTGCCGGCGCTCGCCACCCTCCCTTTCGGCCCGACCGCCCATATGGGCCGCCTGAAGGGCGACGCGAAGGATGCGGCCGCCGCCACCGGTGCCCGCACGGTCCCGCCCCGCGAGCACGGCGGCAATTGCGACATCAAGGACCTGTCGCGCGGCTCGAAGATCTACTTCCCGGTCTACGTGCCGGGCGCCGGCCTCTCCATGGGCGACCTGCATTTCAGCCAGGGCGACGGCGAGATCACCTTCTGCGGCGCCATCGAGATGGCCGGCTGGGTGCATCTCAAGGTCGAGCTGATCAAGGACGGCATGGCCAAGTACGGGATCAAGAACCCGATCTTCAAGCCGTCGCCGATCACGCCGAAATACGACGACCACCTGATCTTCGAGGGCATCTCGGTCGACGAGAGCGGCGGCCAACACTACCTCGACGTCCACATCGCCTACCGGCAGGCCTGCCTGAACGCCATCGAGTACCTCAAGAAGTTCGGATACTCGGGCGCCCAGGCCTACTCGATCCTCGGCACGGCGCCGGTCCAGGGCCATATCTCGGGCGTCGTCGACATCCCGAACGCCTGCGCGACACTCTGGATACCGACCAAGATCTTCGAGTTCGACATCAACCCGGGCGCCGACGGACCGACCAAGTTCCTCGACGGCTCGGTGCAGATGCCGCTCTCGCCGGATCTCTGACCCTCCGGGCGTCCGGTGGGCACCTCGGTCTCACCGGACGCGACCTGCCCCCTCTCCCGTGCGGGAGAGGGTTGGGGTGAGGGGTTCGCCCTTTCCGGAGAGACCTGATCCCTCACCCTGTCCCTCTCCCGCACGGGAGAGGGGACCCGCGCTTGACCCGCCCAGCGGTCTGATCCGGCAGCCTTTCTGAGAGCACCCCATGCCCGTCTACGACTACGCCTGCGAGGCCTGCGGGCCCTTCACGGTGATGCGGCCGATGGCGGAGTTCCGCGAGCCGCACGCCTGCCCGGATTGCGGCGGCGCGAGCCAGCGCGCCTTCCTCACCGCGCCGCGCATCGCCGGCATGGATGCGGGGCTGCGGGCCGCCCACGCCACCAACGAGCGCAGCCGTCACGCGCCCAAGCGCTCGGGCAGTCACGGGGCCGGCTGCGGCTGCTGCTCGCCCAAGAAGACGACCGCGGCGCCTGCCGCCGCCAAGAGCTTCCCGAAGGCGCGGCCCTGGATGATCAGCCACTGAGCCGCGCGCATCCGGGGAACGATCACGGTCAGGAGGACATCACGCCATGATGCACGGAGACATCTCGTCCAGCCAGGACAGCGTCGGCGTCGCCGTCGTGAACTACAAGATGCCGCGCCTGCACACCCGCGCGGAGGTGCTGGAGAACGCCAAGGCGATCGGCAAGATGATCGTCGGCATGAAGACCGGACTGCCCGGCCTCGACCTCGTGATCTTCCCCGAATACTCGACCCACGGCATCATGTACGACGCCGCCGAGATGTACGAGACCGCCTCGACGATCCCGGGCGCCGAGACCGAAATCTTCGCCGCCGCCTGCCGGGAGGCCAAGGTCTGGGGGGTGTTCTCGCTCACCGGCGAGCGCCACGAGGAGCACCCGCACAAGGCGCCCTACAACACCCTGATCCTGATGAACGACCAGGGCGAGATCGTCCAGAAGTACCGCAAGATCATGCCCTGGACGCCGATCGAGGGCTGGTATCCGGGCGACCGCACCTACGTGTCGGACGGGCCGAAGGGGCTGAAGATCAGCTTGATCATCTGCGACGACGGCAACTATCCCGAGATCTGGCGCGACTGCGCGATGCGCGGCGCCGAGCTGATCATCCGCTGCCAGGGCTACATGTACCCGGCCAAGGAGCAGCAGGTCGTCATCTCGAAGGCGATGGCCTTCGCCAACAACACCTACGTGGCGGTGGCCAACGCGGCGGGCTTCGACGGCGTCTACACGTATTTCGGCCACTCGGCGATCATCGGCTTCGACGGCCGCACGCTCGGCGAGTGCGGCGAGGAGGAGATGGGCATCCAGTACGCGGCCCTGTCGAAGTTCCTGATCCGGGACTTCCGCGCCCACGGCCAGTCGGAGAACCACCTCTTCAAGCTCCTGCACCGCGGCTACACGGGCATGATCAACTCGAAGGAGAACCGGCACGGGATGTCGGAATGCCCATACGACTTCTACCGGCGCTGGATCGAGGATCCCGACGGAACCCGCGACGCCGTCCGGGCCATTACCCGTCAGAGCGTCGGCACGGAGGAATGCCCGATCGAGGGCATCCCGTTCGTGGGAAAGGGCCAGGGTGCGCCCGACCCGGCGCGCTGATCACCGGAGGGGAGCCGCGCGGGGGCGGTCCCGGCCGGGCCTTCGACCAGGAGAACCATGGACACGACGCCCCTCAGCCCCACCGCCTTCCGGGCCCCCGCGGTGCTGCTCTCCGGCCCGGTCGATTACGACATGTACAAGGACTTCCGCCGCCAGCTCGACGCGGCGGCGGACCGCGACCTCGTCGTGGTCGAGCTGACGACGCTCGGCGGCGATCCGGAGGTCGCCCGGATGATGGGCGAGGACATCCGCTTCAACAGCGCGGCGGACCCGGACCGGCGATTCGTGTTCCTCGGCAAGGCGGCGATCTACTCGGCCGGCACGACCTTCATGAGCTTCTTCGCCCGGCCGAACCGCTACCTCACCTGCGGCACGCGGCTCATGATCCACGAGCGCAAGATGAACAAGCAGCTCCAGGTCGAGGGGCCGCTCACCACCTGCATCGACACCGTGAAGGCGACGCTCAACGAGATCCTGTGCTCGATCGAGATCCAGAACGAGGGGTTTTCGAACCTCGTCCAGGGCTCTGACGTGACCCTGGAAGAGGTGCTCGAGAAGGCGCCGTCCAATTGGTACCTCGAGGCCGAGGAAGCGAAGCGGCGCGGCCTGATCGAGGCGGTCATCTGAGCCGCGTCCTCGCGAATGCAGGGGAGCAATCCAGGGCAGCGCGGCATCGAGGAGCGTGGCGCGGCTGGATCGCTTCGCTCCGCTCGCAAGGACAGCGCGCCCTCAGGTCTGCGGGTAATCGGCCCCGAGGCTGGTCTCGCGCCACGCCTCGATCTCGGCGAGACGCTGCTTCAGGCGCGTCGTGACCGCGTCGTAGCCCCAGGCGCCCAGCACGAGGTGGCGCGGCGGATCCGCCATCTCAGTCACCCGGATCATCGCCTCGCCGGCCCGCACCGGGTCGCCGGCCTGGGTGCCGCTCTTCTCCGACGTCGCCTTCAGGCGCGCGCCGGCGGTCTCGGCGTAGTCGGGGATCGCGTTCAGGGTCTGCACCAGGGAGCGCCCGGCCCAGTCGGTGCGGAACGGACCCGGTTCGATGCAGGTGACGCGGATCCCGAGCGGCCCGGCCTCGAGGGCGAGGGAGTCCGAGAACCCTTCGACGGCGTGCTTGGTGGCCGCGTAGTAGCCCGAGGCCGGGAAGCCCACGAAGCCCGCCACCGAGGTGATGTTGAGGATGTGACCCGACTTCTGCGCCCGCATGACCGGCAGCACGGCCCGGGTCAGCGCGAACAGGCCGAAGACGTTGGCGTCGAACTGGGCGCGGATCTTGGCCTCCTCGCCCTCCTCGATGGCGGATTGGTAGCCGTAGCCGGCGTTGTTCACGAGCACGTCGATCCGACCGAATTTCTCGGTGGCGGCGCGTACGGATTCCGCGATCTGGCCCGCCTCGGTCACATCGAGGGCGAGGGGCAGGACGCGATCCTCGGCCCCGTGCGCGAGGTCGGCGACCTTGGCGCGGTCGCGCGCCGTCACCACGGCCCGCCAACCGCGCCCGATGACGAGCCGGGCGAGTTCGAGGCCGAAGCCGGTGGAGCAGCCGGTGATGAACCAGACCGGATCGCTGTTCTGCGTCATGGCATGTCCTGAACGCGTGTGGCGGGATCAGGGCGTCGCGGCCGGCTCGGTCAGGCGATCGACCGAGAGCAGGTAGGCGATCAGCGCCGTCTGCTCCTCGCGCGAGACGCCCGAGCTGGCATCCGCCCAGAAGGCGTGCCCCTTGCCGGTAACGCGGGCGATCCGCGCGGTATCCGAGGCGGCGTTGGCGGCGATCACCTTCGCCCGGAGATCCCGGTCGACCAGGGCGCGCAGGCTGTTTCCGGGATCGGGGGCGACGCCCCTGTACAGCGTGCCCGGGACGCCGAGCTGGCCCTCGGCATCGGGCCCGACCGCGACGCCGGAATCGTGCAGGTACGGCGCCGTCCAGGCCAGCCCCACGAGGTTCGGCACCTTGTAGCCGCCCTCGGTGCCGCCCTGCCCCCAGGCGAGCTGCACCTGGGCGAGCGCGTCGCCCGCGAGCGGCACCGGCACGATCACCGGATCGGTCGGGACCGGGAACGGCGTGTCGGTGGCGAACAGCGTCGGCGCCGTCAGGCGGGCCTCCATCTCGGCGCCCGCCCGCGCCCGGGTCGGCTCGGTGCCGATCTCGGCCTCCGGGACGATCCGGTGGTTGGTCAGCGCCGGCCCCGAATGGCAGGTCCCGCAGCCGGCCCTGTCGAACACCGCGCGGCCCGCGCGCACTTGGTCGGGATCCTGCCCGGCGGCGGGCGGGTGCAGCAGGTTCTGGAAGGCCGACATGGCGTTGTTGGCGTGGTTGACCGGCTCCCCGGGGACCGAGGTGAACAGGCCGTTGTCGGTGACGTAGTTGGTCGCCGGATAGGTCGGCAGGACCGCGTAGCTGTTCAGGCCCGGCGAGTCCGGGGTCGGGTCGACGCTGCGCAGCACCGCCGACGGGCTCCGGCCGCCGTCGGGCCTGTAGCGGAACGCCTCCGTGGCCGCGCCGCGCAGCACGATGCCGAGATACGTCTCCGGATCCATGCCGAACAGCCAGGGCGCGGCGGCGGCGAGCTGGGTCGTGTCGGAATTGGCGGCGTGGACGTTGTTGTTGAGCGAGGACAGGCCCGCGAAGGGCCCGATCGCCTCGCGCCCGCTCCAGCTGTAGGGCTCGCCGTGGGCCGAGAAGCTCGACGGGATCGAGGTCGGGTTGGTCACCCGGTCGGCCGACGAGTCGAAGCTGCCCGGCGGCCAGCTCGCGACCTGCACCTTGGTGGCCGCCTCGACGGAAGCCGCGTCCGGAAGCGCCGGCCCCGTCGTGGTCGAGCCGGTATGCTGCGGGTCGGCGGAGGACCGGGCGTCGGCCTCCGGCACGCTGGCGTGCATGAAGTAGGCCGAGGAGTTCTTCGCGAGCGCCAGCAGCAGACCAGCATTGAGGTCGGTGTTCGGCGCGCCCTCCACGACCTTGCCGGTTCCGGGATCGACCGCGGCGTGGCAGAGCGCGCAGGTGATGCCCATCCGCAGGTGGCCGCGGTCGGAGAAGGTCTTGATCCCGATGATGAAGGCGCCGCCCTTCGGCACGTCGAGTCCGGTGGGGACCAGCTCGCCGGTCCGATAGACGCGGTCGCCGACGCGCACGTCCTTGGCCATGGCGACCTGCAGGTTGTTGGTGCCCTGCCCGCCGAGCTTCGCCACCGCCAGGGCGACCGCGGTGGGTGTGAGCCCTCCGTCGAGCATGCCCATCACGTCGGTCAGGAAGACCTCGTTGCCGAACGTCTCCTGGTAGAAGGCCTGCCGCCCGCGCTCGACCATGGCGGGATCTATCGCCACGGCACCGCTGGTCGGCGCGAGCGCCTTTCGCCCGGCCTCGGTGCTGGTGAGGCGGTCGGCCTCCGCCCGCGTGACCCGGCGGCCGAGGACGTCGAAGGCGGTCTGGATCGGGTAGCGGTCCGGGTTCAGCAGGTCCGCCCGGTCGGGCATCGGCGCGTAGCTGAAGCGGCCGAGACTCAGGGTCGCGCCGCCTGCGACCAGCATGATTCCGGCGGCGATCAGGATGCGGCGTGGCCAACCCATGAAACCCGATCGTCCTTCCCGGCACCCGCCCGCGGAGGTGCGGGGCCGGAGGGCCGGGCCTTAAACCGCCGGGTACGGCCAGGGTTCACCGCGGCGGCCGGGACGGGGTGTCGCGTCCCGCCCCGACCGGACTTAAGTCGTCAGATCTGCACCTGCCCTCCATCGGCGAACAGCTCGACACCGTTGACGAAGCTCGCCGCGTCCGAGGCGAGGAACAGCACCGCCTCGGCGATCTCCGCCGGCTGGCCGACGCGCCCGGCCGGGATCTGGCCCGCGAGGTAATCCTTGGTGGCCGCCGCCTGATCGCCGCCACCGAAGAGCTCGTTCAGCCCCGCGGTCTCGGTCACGCCCGGGCTGATCGTGTTCACCCGGATGCGGCGGTCCTTGAGGTCGAGGATCCAGTTCCGCGCGAAGCTCCGTATCGCCGCCTTGGTGGCCGAGTACACGCTGAAGGCGGGCGTGCCCGCGCTGCCGGCGGTCGAGCCGGTGAGCACGATCGCGGCCCCGTCCCGCAGCAGCGGCAGCGCCTTCTGCACGGTGAACAGCACGCCCTTCACGTTGGTGTCGAATGTGCTCCGGTAGTGCGCTTCCGAAATCGCGCCGAGCGGTGCGAATTCACCGCCGCCGGCATTGGCGAACACCACGTCGATCTGCGCGTGCTTCTGCTGGACGGCGTCGTAGAGGCGGTCGATGTCGCCGAGATTCGCCATGTCGCCGCGCACGCCGGTGATCCGGCCACCGATCCGCCTCACCGCCGCGTCGAGCGCCTCCTGGCGTCGACCGGTGATGAAGACCGACGCCCCCTCGGCCGCGAAGGCCTGGGCAGCCGCGAGCCCGATGCCGCTGGTCCCGCCCGTCACCACCACAACCTTGTCCTGAAACCTGCCGGCCATCGTCGTTCTCCTTCGTTCGGCAACGTCTGCGCCGCTGGCTCGGGAGATGCCGCTGGAACGGTGATGCCGGTAGTCGGCAAATGTGGCACTCATCGTTCCTCTGGAGGAACGATGAGCCGGGCCGACCTCAACGACTACGTCTACTTCGCCGAGGTCGTGTCGCACGGCGGCTTCGCCGCGGCGGGTCGGGCTCTGCACCAGCCGAAATCGAAGCTCAGCCGCCGGATCGCGGCCCTGGAGACGCGCCTCGGCGCGCGCCTCATCGAGCGGTCCAGCCGGCGCTTCCGCGTGACCGAGGTCGGACAGGGCTTCTACGAACGCTGCCGGGCGATGATGCTGGAGGCCGAGCGGGCCGAGGCGCTGGTCGCGGAGGCGCAGGCGGAGCCGCACGGGCGCATCCGCATGAGCTGTCCGACGGGCCTCGCCGCGATCGTCGCTGCGCGCGTGCGCGGTTTCCTCGTCCGCTACCCCAAGGTGAGGCTGCAGCTGGTCGTGACCGACCGGCCCGTCGACCTGATCGAGGAGCGGATCGACGTGGCGCTGCGGGTCCGGCTCGACCTGACGAGCGACGCGTCGCTGACCATGCGCACGCTCGGATCCTCGCGCTGGATCCTGGTCGCCGCGCCGCAGGTCGCGCGCCGCCTCGGTCCCGACATCGCCGCGCTCGCCACGGTGCCGACCCTCGGCACACGCGACGATCCGGGCGAGGCGGAATGGCGGCTCGAACGCGGCGACGGCACGGTCTTCACGCTGCGCCATGAGCCGCGCCTGACCTGCAGCGACTTCGGCGCGCTCCGCGACGCGGCAGCCGACGGCCTCGGTGTCGCGTTCCTGCCCGACCACGCCTGCACGGACGCCGTCGCGGCGGGCCGGCTCGTCCCCGTCTACCCGGAGTGGCGGGGCCAGCCCGGGATCGTGCACATCGTCTTCACGACCCGGCGCGGGCTGCCGCCGGCCGTGCGCGTCCTGATCGACCACCTCGCGGTGACGTTCCCGAAGCTGTGAGCGGGGCGAGCCCTCTCCGCGCGTCTGGACCGCCTGCGCCACGGGACCGTTGCCGCACCGCGGTCGCGCCGCGCCCTAATACCCCCGGGCCGCGTCGACTCCGTCCGGCACGCGGCCGGTCCGCCGATAGGCCCGCAGGTTGGCCGCCACCGTGGCGGCGGCGGAATCCATGTCGGTCGGCCCCGAGATGTGGGGCAGCACCGTCACGCCGGGATGCGACCACAGCGGGGATTCCGCCGGCAGGGGCTCGACCGCGAAGACGTCGAGAACCGCGTGGGCGAGATGGCCGGAATCCAGGGCGGCGATCAGATCTTCCGCGACGACGATCGGCCCGCGGGCGAAATTGATCAGCGCGGCGGCCGGCTTCAGGGCGGCGAGGCGGTCGGCGTTCACCAGCCCGCGCGTTTCCGGCGTCAGGGGAACGAGGCAGACGAGGATGTCGCACCGGCCGAGCAGCGCCGGGAGGCCTTCGGCGCCGTGAAACGTGTCGAGGCCCGGCACCGCCTTGGGGCTGCGGCTCCAGCCGACGACGCGGAAGCCGGCGCCGGTGAGCCGCTCCGCGGCCGCGGTGCCGAGCGCCCCGAGGCCGAGCAGCCCCACCGTGGTGTCGGACGGCTTGCGGTAGGCGTGCGGGTGCCACACCCGCTCCCGCTGCTGGCGGGCATAGGCCGGCATGTCGCGCTGGAGATAATACGTCCAGGCCAGCACGGCCTCGGCCATGGTGCGGGCCATTTCCCGATCAACCAGCCGGACGATCGGCAGCGGCCGGTCGAAGGCGCTGACGAGCTTCTCGACTCCGGCCCAGAGGCTCTGCACCCAGACGAGCCCTGGCAGCGCCGCGACCTCGGCCGGATCGGGATTGGCCACGACGGCGACCCGTGCAGCCGTCCGGGCCGCGTCGTCCATGGTCCGGAACGGGATCAGACGCTCCTCGGGCATGGCCGCCGACAGGATCCGCAGATACTCGGTCTCCTGGTCCGGCCCCTTGCACCCGACCAGGGCGATTGCCTCCGCCATCCGCGTCCTCCGCACCGTACCGCTGAACCCGTCCACGCACGGACGAATCAGGCGCTGTGCCTGACGGGACCCGGATCGTCGAGATGGACCGGGCAGTCGATCGAGAATCGGCGCGGTCAGCGCGCCTCGATCAGGGCCGGGTAGACGAGGCGGACGTTGCGGCGATCCTCGGGAATCGCGGTCGCGGACCGCTTGCGGATGCTGCCGGTCGTCGCCGCCACCGCGGGCTCCGTCGGCCGCAGGCGCCAGCGCTCGGCCGCCTGGATCGCGACGCGGGGCTTCGGCCGTTCGAGATGCCGGTCCGCCCCCTCGGTCGGGACGGTGGCGAGCCCGGCGAGCGTCAAGGCGGTCAGGAGGACGTACCGGGACCAGGACCGGCGGGATCGGGCGGGACAGGAGGGCATGGCAGGGGCACCGCGTGGACCTCCCCGTTCTCCGCGGCGCGGATGAAGACGAAATCGAACCGAATCGATTTCCGACCCGTTCCCAACACCTGCCTACGGTCGCGGTAAATGCCCGTTGTCCAGGCACGGTAAACACTTGGAACGGGAGGACACGCGGACATGGCGAGCAAGGTCGAGGGGGGATCCGGGACGCCGGAGCGCGCGGAGATCGGCCGCGTGATCGACACCGACATCTCCGCGCGCCTGGACCGGCTGCCCTGGGGCCGCTTCCACGTGCTGGTGATCGTGGCGCTCGGCATCACCTGGGTGCTGGACGGCCTCGAGGTGACGCTCGCCGGCTCCCTGGTGGGCGCCCTGCGTCAGCCGCCCATGTCGTTCTCGGAATTCGACGTGGGGCTGGCGGCCTCCTGCTACCTCGTGGGCGCCGTCACCGGCGCGATCGGCTTCGGCTGGCTCACCGACCGGATCGGCCGCAAGAAGCTGTTCTTCATCACGCTCGCCCTCTACCTCGTCGCCACCGCGGCCACCGGCCTGTCGTGGAACATCTGGAGCTTCTGCGCCTTCCGCTTCTTCACGGGCGCGGGGATCGGCGGCGAGTACACGGCGATCAACTCGACCATCCAGGAGCTGGTCCCGGCCCGGGTCCGCGGCTGGACCAACCTCGTCATCAACGGCTCGTTCTGGATCGGCGCGGCGCTCGGCTCGTTCATGTCGATCGTGCTGCTGAAGCCCGAGGTGATCGACCCGGCCTGGGGCTGGCGCGTCGCCTTCTTCACGGGCGGGGCCATCGGTCTCGTGATCCTCCTCCTGCGCACCTGGATCCCCGAGAGCCCGCGCTGGCTCGCGACCCACGGCTACGCGGCGGAAGCCGACCGGGTCGTCACCGGCATCGAGAAGCGCTTCACCGACGAGGGCGTGACCCTGCCGCCGGTGGACGAGAGCAAGCGCATGAAGGTCCGCACCCGCGACCACACCCCGCTCTCCGAAGTGTTCAAGGCGCTGTTCGTGACGAGCCGCAAGGAGACGATGGTCGGCCTGGCGCTGATGATCGCGCAGGCCTTCTTCTACAACGCCCTGTTCTTCACCTACGCGCTGGTGCTGGAGCGCTTCTACGACGTGCCCGGCAACCATGTCGGCTGGTACCTCCTGCCCTTCGCGCTCGGCTCGTTCCTCGGACCGCTGCTCCTCGGGCGGCTGTTCGACACGATCGGCCGGCGCAAGATGATCGCCTTCACCTACGGCATCTCGGCGCTGCTGCTGGCCGGCGTCGGCCTGCTGTTCCGCCTCGACGTGCTCGGGCCGGTCGGCCAGACCGGGGCTTGGATGGTGGTGTTCTTCTTCGCCTCGGCGGCGGCGAGCTCGGCCTATCTCACGGTCTCGGAGACCTTCCCGCTGGAGATCCGGGCGCTGGCCATCGCGGCCTTCTACGCGGTCGGCACCGGCATCGGCGGCGTCTCGGGCCCGCTCCTGTTCGGCAGCCTGGTCGAGACCGGCTCCCGCGACTGGGTGCTGTTCGGCTACGGCCTCGGCGCGGTGCTGATGCTCATCGCGGCGGTCGTCGGCGGGATCTGGGGCACGGCCGCGGAGGGCAAGTCCCTGGAGGAGGTGTCGAAGCCCCTGGCGGCGGCCTGAACGCCGGGCCGCGACGACGCTCGACCGCGCGCGGAGCGGAGCCGCCCGGGGCTTCGCTCCGCACCGCGTCCGGCGCCGGCGCGGCCGGTCACGCCTCCTTGCGCCAGACTTGCCCGTGGTACACGAACTTCGCGCCCTCGTTCGCCAGGGCCGCCAGGCCCCGGAAGGCGGGGTCGTGGACGGTGATCACGCTGGTCGGGATCTGGCGCATCATGGCGGCGAAGGGCGCCTTCTTCTCGAAGGCGGCGCGGAAGCCGCTCTCCTCGAGCACCTTGAGGATCCGGGGCGCGATGCCCCCGCCGATATAGACGCCGCTCGTCGCCAGGAAGGTCAGCGCGAGGTCTCCGCAGACGCGTCCGAGCACCCGGCCGAACAGCTCGAGCGTCTCGGCCGCGTGCGGATCGGTGGCGTTGAGCCCCGCCTCGGTGACCGCGGCCGGCTCGATCTTCTCGTGCGGCTGCCCGGTCCGGACATGGGCGACGGCCGCGTGCAGCCGCGACAGGCCCGGCCCCGACAGCACCGTCTCCACGGTGATCCGGTCCTCGACCCGCTCCAGGGCGTGCCAGATCTTCTCCTCGAAGGCGTCGGCCGGGCCGATATCGGTATGGCCGACCTCGGTGGACACGATGGCGAGATGCGCCGCGTAGGGGATCAGGGCGGCCGCGCCGAAGCCGGTCCCCGGGCCCAGCACCACCCGGGCGCCGCCGGGCACGGGCGGACACGGGCCGACCGGCGTGAGGTCGTGGGGCTCGATATCGGCGGCGCCGGCCGCGACCGGCACGTAGTCGTTGACCACCACCGCGGAGGAGAGACCGAAATCCTCCGCGATGCGCCGACCCGCGATCTTCCAGTGCGCGTTCGTCAGCTGGATCTCCGGCCCGTCGATCCGGCCGGCGATCGCCAGGATGGCCGAGCGCGGCGCCGGGCCGCCGCCCTTGGCGACGGACGCCTTGATGGCGCTCGACGGATCGGGATGGTCGGCGGTGGCCTCGTGCGCGAGGAGGCGGGGCTGATCGCCGGCCTTCTCGATCAGACCGAACCGCGCGTTCGTGCCGCCGATGTCGCCGACCAGAACCGGAAACTCGAACATCGCATCTAGCCCCTGCTCTCTGGCCCGCCGCGACCGGACTCGCGCCCGGCCCGGCACCGGCGATTTCATCGACCGCGAAACCCCGCGCGGGCAAGCCCTATTCGGCACCGGCCGCCAGTTCGGGACCGGGCGATCGTCTTGTCACGCGGACGGCCGATGCCCCCGAGATGCGTCTCGGCAAATCCGCGCCGGTATCCGCGACCGTAACCGAGGGCGCGGTCCGGGCCGATAGGGCGGACCCGGATCAGGGCTGATCCCGAGCGGTTGGGGCGGTTGAAAGCGAGCGCCGGAGGCAGGCCGACGAGCGGGAGGGCCGGCTGTGCACCAGCATGGAGAGCGCGGCGGCGCCGGTCAGGCCGGCGGCAGCGCGGCGGGATCGATCGCCCCCCCGGCGGCCCAATCCCGCAGCAGGGCGCGGACGGCGGCGGGGTCGGGCAGGCGTCGCCGGGCGACGGTCTGGCCGTCGCCGACGCGTATCGCGACGCCGCCATCCTCGTTGACCGACGCGAAGGCGATCTCGTCGGTGCGGTCGTCGCCGAAGAAGACGGGCGTCCGGCCGGCATAGGGCGCCTGCGCCATGAAGGCTCGGATCGCGTGGGCCTTGGTGGCCTGCGCGGGGACGATCTCGCCGACCGCCTTGCCGAGTTGCAGGCGGTAATCGGCACCGAGCGCCTCCGCGGCCCCCTTCACCAGCGTCTCGGCCCGCAAGGCGTCGTCCGGGCTCGCGAGCCGCCAGTGCACCGCCACCGACGCGCCCTTGTCCTCGATCAGAACCTGCGCCAGCGCGGCGGTCTCGGCCTGCAGGCGCGCGACCTGCCGGCGCAGATCCGGATGGTCCTCCGCACGGCCGCCCGTGACCGCACCGCCGACCCGGCGCTCCACGCCGTGGAGACCGGCCGCGTCCAGGCGCGCGGGCGCCAGGAAACCGTCGATCACCGTGACCGGCCGGCCGGTCACGATCGCGAGGGCGCCGTCGAGGCGGGCCCGGAGCCGCTCCAGATCCTCCACCAGACCGGGCTCGACCCGCACGGCGTCCGGCCGCGGCGCGATCTCGGCGAGCGTGCCGTCGAAGTCGAGGAAGAGGGCGATGTCCATCGCGGGCGATCCCGGGCTCGAGTGTCGGCGACGGGCTAGCACGGGCGTGCCGGACGACAAACGCCGGCCGTGCCGCCCTATCTGGGTTCGTACTGGCACGTCACGAGGTTTACCATGCGCGGATCGCCCTTCCGGCCCGTTCCTGATCCGGTCAGGCCCGGCGAGGAGAGCGTCTGGGACTATCCGCGGCCGCCGCGGCTGGAACCCGTCGCGGACCGTCTGCGGGTCGTGCTCGGCGGCCGAGCGATCGCCGAGACCGGTTCGGGCTTCCGCGTCCTCGAGACCTCTCACCCGCCGACCTACTACCTGCCGCCCGTCGACATCGCGGACGGGACGCTCGTGAATCCGCGGCGCGGCGGGATCTGCGAGTGGAAGGGGCAGGCGGTCCTGTTCGACGTGCGCGGCGGCGATCGTCTGGCCCCGGGGGCCGCGTGGGCCTACCCGGACCCGACCCCGAATTTCCGCGGGATCGCCGGCTACGTCGCCTTCTACGCCGGCCCGATGGACGCGTGCTTCGTCGGGGCCGCCCCGGTCTCGCCGCAACCCGGAACCTTCTACGGCGGCTGGATCACGCCCGGCATCGTCGGACCTTTCAAGGGCGGCCCCGGCTCGATGGGCTGGTGATTTCGTCCCTCTCCCCCACTACGCTTCCGGACCGCAACGCCGAGGAGACCGCATGAGCGCGCTGACCGAGACCGATCCGACGGGTGCCGGTTTCAGCCCGGAGGGTCTCGCCCGGATCGTGCCGTGGATGGACCGCCTCGTCGCAGAAGGCCGGCTCGCCGGCCTGTCCGTCACGGTGGCGCGGCGCGGCCGCATCGCCTTCGCGCGCGCCTGCGGGCAGGCCGACCTCGCCCGGGCGACGCCGTTCACCCTGGATACGGTGACCCGGATCTATTCGATGACCAAGCCGCTGACCTCGGTCGCGGTGATGCAGCTCTACGAGCAGGGCCTGTTCCAGCTCGACGATCCGATCTCCCGGGTCCTGCCCGAGTTCGCCGAGATGCGCGTCGCCGTGGGCGGCAACCGGGCGAAGCTCGAGACCGAGCCGGCCCGCCGGGCGATCACCGTGCGGGACCTGCTGACCCACACGACCGGGCTGACCTACGGCTTCATGGAAGCGACCCTGGTCGACGCGCAGTACCGCGAGCAGGGCGTCGACTTCCTGGCGCGCGAGGGCACGCTCGCCGACATGACCGCGCGGGTGGCGAAGCTGCCGCTCCTCGCCCAGCCGGGCAGCGCCTGGAATTACAGCGTCGCCACCGACGTGCTGGGCCAGTACGTGGCCGCCCTGACCGGCCGCCCGTTTGCCGACCACCTCCGCGAGGCGGTGATCGGGCCACTGGGCATGGTCGATACCGATTTCCACGTGCGGCCGGAGCTGATGCCGCGCTTCTGCGCCACCTACGCGTACGACCGCGCACGGCAGCTTCGTCTGTTCGACGATTCCGTCGAGACGGCCTTCGCCAGGCCGCCCGCGATCGCGTCGGGCGGCGGCGGCCTCGTCTCGACGGCGGCCGATTACCAGCGCTTCTGCCGAATGATCCTCGACCGCGGCACCCTCGACGGCACGCGCCTCCTCGGGCGCAAGTCGGTCGACCTGATGCTGGCCAATCACCTGCCGGGCGATCTCGCCGCGATGGGCACGCCGCGCTTCGCCGAGACCTCGTATACCGGCATCGGCTTCGGCCTGGGCTTCTCGGTGATGCTCGATCCGGCCCGGGCCCAGATCCTCGGCACGCCCGGCGAGGTCGCCTGGGGCGGACTCGCCTCGACGGCGTTCTGGATCGACCCCGCCGAGGATCTGTCGGTGGTGCTCATGACGCAGCTCGTGCCGTCCTCGGCCCTGCCGATCCGGCGCGAGTTGCGCGTTCTGACCTACGCGGCCCTGGCCGATTGAGGGCCGGCCGCGCGAGGGTCGGCGCCGCTCACTCCTCCTTGGGAGCCTCGGTCGCGGCCGGCTTCGGAGCCGGCTTCGCGCCGGCCTTGGCGGTCGGCTTCGAGGCGGCGGTGGCGTATTCGGGATCGCTGCGCGGACCGTTCGCGCCGTTGGTCGGGCCGGGGAGCTGACCGGGCGCGAGGTCGGTCACCTTGGACCAGGTCTGCGACTTGCAGAGGAACGCGATCAGGCAGCCGCGCACCGTCAGCTCGCCGGGCGTCTCGGTCCAGATGGTGACGTCGTAGGACTTGCCATCCTCGGAGTTGTAGATCTTGCCCTCGTAGTGGGCGTCGGCATTCGGCTTCAGGCCCAAGATCAGCTGGTGCCCGAGAGACGGCCGGGTCTGCTTCTTGGGATCGGGGTTCTTGAAGTCGATCCGCGGCTCGCCCTTGTCGTTCAGCGGAACCTTCAGCCACACCACGTAGCCGCAGAGCCGGTCACCCGCGGTCCCGCACTTCTCGAGGCGCACGCGCGCGCGGCCGTCCTCGGTGAGATAGGTGCCGCTGGGATCGGTCGGCGTCTTGGCCTGGGCCGTGCCAGCCAGCGCCGACAGCGCCAGGATCGCGAGCGGCGCAACCCGGCGACCGATCGATGTAAACCGCATACCCGAACTCCCATCCCTCGCGAGTCGTGATGGAGCCTTGACCGCCCGCCTCGCGTAAACCGCTTCCGCGCGCGGAGAGATCGCTCCCTCCGCGTCATCGCGCCCGCGCCGCACCGAGAACCGGGCGGCGTGCGCGTCATGCCCGCCCTCTCCCGCGCGAAGTTGTCCGCATCATGACAACTCAGCGGAGGTTTTGAACGGCGATCGATCTCGGGATATTGGGACTGAAGCGGGATTGACGGTCAGATCCGCGTCGGCGGAAGGCTTTGGCCGGGTCCCACGACGCGCTGCATGAGGGTCACGTCGAGCCAGCGGCCGTGCTTGTAGCCGACGCCCGCCAGGGTTCCGACGGGCGTGAAGCCGAGGCTCGCGTGCAGCGTGATCGAGGCGGGAGAGCCGCTGTCGGCGATGATGGCGACCAGGGTCCGGCAGTCGACCTGCTCGCTCGCCGCGATCAGGGCCGTGAGCAGGCGTCGGCCGACCCCGCTGCCGCGGGCCGATTGGGCGACGTAGATCGAATCCTCGAGGGTCGAGCGGTAGGCGGCGCGCTGGTGATAGGGCCCGGCATAGGCATAGCCTGCGACCGTGCCGCCCCGGTCGGCCACGAGATACGGAAAGCCGCCCGCGCGCAGGACCTCGAAGCGGCGCGTCATCTCGGCCAGCGTCGGCGGCTCCGTCTCGAAGCTGGCCGTGGTGGTGGCGACGGCGTCGCCGTAGATCGTCGCGATGGCGGGGAGATCGGCCGCGGTCGCCGGGCGTATCACGTCTTTCACGGCCGCAGGTTAAGCGAAGCCGCGGCGTTCCGGCAATGCGCCCTGGCCAATCCGGGCACGGCCCGTTCCTGGGACTCGCCGTGAAGCGGCGGCGGGATCGGCGCCTCGGCGCAGATCCCGCACGACTGAGAAGGCGATGACTTACTCGGCGGCGGACATCTCGGCCGTGAAGTGGCCGCACCAATCCTTCGAGGCGACGACCGGCCACAGCCCTTTCGACTCGGGGGCCGGCTGGCTGACCGGAGGATTGAAGCGGCAGAGGCCCTCGTCACCCTTCGCCTGGGCGCCGTTGAGCTTGTGATCGTCGAAGAAGCGGCAGCTTTCGCAAGCGGCGTTCGCGGAACCGGCCATCTGGTGTCTCCGTCGGGTGTCTCGGATGAAGGGACCGTCCTGGCGGCGCCCCCTCCACAGTTCTTAATTAGAATAGCTCGAAACTGAGGTCAACGTCCGCGACGCTGGCGCGGTGCCGGTCCGGAAGCGAGGCGGGGTGGTGACACGGGCGGTGGCGAATGCGCCGGCGGGGCTCCACGGTCGGTACGGGCCGGCCCCTGCTGCGCCAGCGCGACCCCGTGCTGAGCCCGAGGAAATCGGGCATTCCGCGGCTGGTGTGGTCCCGAACGCAGCGAAGCCGGATTCCCGCGGGGAATCCGGCTTCGGAGAATCGGCGATGACCCGGTCATCGCATTGGGGATCCGGCCCGATCGCCGTCGACGGTGACGGCTTCGGGAGGATCAGCCCTGCTTGGCCTTCTTGTTCGCGTTGTGGTGACCGACAGCGCAGCCCGCAGCCGCGCCCATCTTGCCGTGCCCGGCCATGTGCCCGGCAACGCCGCCGACCACGGCGCCCTTGAGGCAGCCCTTCGCCTCGGCGGGCGCGCCGGTGAGCAGGCCCGCGATGGCCAGGGCGGAAACGAGTGCGATTCGATTCGTCATCGAGACTTCTCCTGTCGTTCCTGCTGCAACGGCCGGGCGGGCCGACCCGTTCCGACCGCGCCGGGGCGGCGCCTCTCGCGGTTTCCGTCTCGGGGCGCCGTCAGCGTGCGAGCCCGGCCACGAGCCGCACGAGATCCGACTGGCGCGTCGCTCCGGTCTTGGCGAAGATCGCCTTCAGCTGCGAGCGCGCGGTCGCCGCGGTGATCGCGAATCGCGAGGCGGCCTCCGCGAGGGAGATCCCGCTCGACAGCGCCTGGGCGAGTCGCGCCTCCGCCGGGGTCAGCCGATAGGCCGCCTGGAGAATCGCGGTCGCGGGTGCGGGTGGGGTGCCGGGAACACTTCCGAGGAGCAGCGTGGTCGCGCCGGCGAACAGCCCGCGGCTCGGCCCGACCAGCGGCACGACGTGGATGACGATCGGCGGCCCGTCCTGTCGCGCCGCCACGACGGCGGAGATCGGCGGGCGACCGAAGGGCCGCGCGAGGGCTTCCAGCTGCCGCGCGGCTTCCGGATCCTCCGCGGTGAGGCGACCGCCCGCGAGCTTCAGGTCGCGTCCCAGCAGGGCGCCGAACGCGTCGTTCCAGCGGAGCGCGCGCCCCTCCGCGTCGAGGATCAGGGCGGCGCGGTCGATCAGCTCGAAGGCCTGTGTCAGTCCCGCGAGCCGGGCCCGCTCGACCATCGATGTCAGCAGGGCCGCGCGCTGCAGGAGGGGCGACAGGGTCGCGAGGCGCCGCTGCTCGTGCGGTTCGTATGGCCCCTGCTCGACGGTCCGCTGCAGCGACAGGCACCACAGGCGCCCCTTCACGGCGAAGCCGATGCCGGCGAACCAGCGCAGGCCGCGGGAGGCCAGCAGGTCCTGGTAGAAGGGCAGACGCGCGATCTCATCCGGCGTGGTGAAGTCCTGATCGACCGCGATCCCGCGCGTCCGCATCAGCGGGATGCCGCGCATCCGATGGTCGTCGCGGTGCCAGCCCTCGTCGAAGTAGCGGCGAGAGGCATCGGCGAGCGACGCGGTACAGAGCGATTCGAGGCCGGTCCGGTCGGAGCGCAGCAGAAGGGCCCCCTCGCTGCCGGAAGCCCGCACCGCGCGCTCGGCCAGGTCCTGCCAGCGCGCGGGGTCGACCACCGCCTCCTCGAGATCCTCCCGGAACCCGGCCTCGAGGTCGTCGTGCAGGCGGGCGAAGAGATCCGGCCTCACGCCCGACATGTCGCGCGTCTCCCACATGACGGATACGGCCGCCCGGCGGCGGCGCTCAGAATCTGCCACGCGATCCGCACGGCTTCACACCGTCGAACTATAGATCAGGTCTTTGAACCCGAGCAACGCTACCGCTCTTTACAGCTTTCGGTTCGCTGCCGGCGTGCGGGACCTGTCGGGGGGCGGCCCCGCCGCCGCTCGGAAGCCGCGCGCACCGGGACGCCGCCGAAGAGTCGACGGATAGACGGGCGCGTCCGCTTGTGTCGCTCGGCGCGGGGCGGGCCGACCCCGACCGGCCAGGCCACGGCTCAGCACTTTGCCACGTCTGGCGGAACACAACTTCTGATAGATTTGCGTTGGGCCGGGTTCAAGCCTCGTTAACCAAGCTTGGCGATTGTATCGCGGTGCGCGGTTCGATCATGGGTTGTGATCGGGCGAGCGCAGTCGAGCAGGATGCGGCTGAAGGTCGATGGCGTTTTCCCTGTCTGCGTTCCTCGGCGCTTCGCAGCGGTGTGCCGGCCGACCATTCGGCGCCGCCGGGGCCGCGCTCGCGCTCCTTGCCTGCGCGCCGGTCCTGGCCGGCTGCATGTCGGGCCGCCCGCAGGGCGCGGCGCGCTCAGGGCCCGACGTGACGCAGACCGGCTCGGTCACCGAGGGCCTCCCGGCCGCGCTGGTCGCGGCCGCCCAGGAGGAGGTCGGGCGGACCATGCGCCTCGGGCTGGCGAACTACCGGCTCAACGTCGGCGACAACCTGGAAGTCTCGTTCCTCATCGATTCCAGCGTGGTCCAGCCGACCTACCGCCTGAACCCGAACGACGAGTTCGACGTCGATTTCCGGACGCACCCGGAATACAACCGTACGGTGATCGTGCGGCCGGACGGCCGGATCTCGCTGCCGGGCAAGAACGGCATCAAGGTCGCGGGCCTGTCGCCCGAGGCGGCCGCCGCGCTGATCAAGAGCACCTACGACGACGTGCTGATCGACCCGGTCGTCACCGTGATGCTGCGCCGGTTCCGCACCGTCACCGACGATTTCCGCGACCTCACCCAGCGGGCCGATATGGGCCGCGTGAAGGTCCTGGCGATCGAGCCGGACGGCAAGATCAACCTGCCGATGGTGCCCCCGGTCCAGGCGGCGGGCCGGACCGTGCACGAGGTCATGGGCAGCCTGAACGCCGCCTACAAGCACCAGCTGGCCTCGGTGACGACCAGCGTCCGGCTCGCGAGCCTCGTCCCGGCCAACACGATGGTGTTCGGCGAGGTCCGGGCCCCCGGGCCCGTCACCCTGCAGGGGCCGAGGACCCTGGCGCAGGTCCTGGGCTCGGCCGGCGGCGTCCTGCCGACGGCGGCCGGCGAGGCTGTTCGGATCATCCGCTTCGACGCCGAGGCGGCCGGCAGCGTGCGCATCGTCGACATCGGCCAGCCGGGCTTGGCGGACTCGATCGTGGTGCCGCCCAACGCCACCGTCTACGTGCCGCCCTCGCTGCTGGCCAAGACCGCCCGCGCGGTGGACCTCGTGGTGCGCCAGATCCTGCTCTTCAACGGGACCGGCTTCGGCGTGAACTACATCACCGGCCCGTCCGCCAGCACCTCCACCAGCGCCACCGTGAGGTCCGGCACGTGAGGCAGAGCGAGCTGACCGCCGCCGACGCGGTCGAGGGCCCGGCCTTCGACCTCCGCGACGCCCTCGCGGCCCTGTTCCGGCACATCCGCCCGGCGCTGCTGATCCTGGTCGCGGCGATTTTCGGCGCCGGGATCTACCTCCTGCTGACGCCGGCCGAGTACACGGCCGACGCCAAGCTGATCATCCGTCTCGGCCGCGAGAAGGCGGGCGCCCCGCTCCAGGGCGGCGCGAACCAGAACTACATGTTCTCGGAGCGCGCGCAGAACGTGAACAACGAGATCGAGATCCTGCGCGATCCCAGCATCGTGCGCGACGAGTTCGCGACTCTGAAGGCGATCACCCCGACCGGCGACCTCGGACCGCCGCCGGCGGACTGGACCGACTGGCTGATCTACCAGGGCCGTCAGGCCGTGCGCGGCGCCAAGGCGGTCAAGACCTGGATCGTCGACACGGTGCGGATCCCGTTCGAGGCGGTGGGCCTGCTGCGCCACCTGACCCCGGACGAGAAGCTCTACGAGGCCTATCTCGCGGCGTTCAAGGTCGTCTTCGTCAAGGAGACGGACGTGATCCTCACGGGCTTCACCTGGACGGACCCGCACTTCGCCGCCCAGGCGCTGAACCGGCTGCTCGACGCCTACAAGCGCCGCCACGTCGAGGTCTACGCCGACGAGACCCCGGCCTCGTTCTACCAGAGCAAGCTGGAGCGCGCCCGGGCCGACCTCGGCACCATCGACGCGCAGCTCTCGACCTACCTCAAGGGCAACAACACCGCGAGCTTCGAGATCGAGCAGCAGAACGACCTCGGCACCCTGGCCGACCTCGCCAAGCAGAAATCGGCGGCGCAGATCGAGCGCGAGGTGGTCGAGACCCGGCTCAAGCGCACCCGCGAGGCCGGACCCGACCGCTGGCAGCCGACGCCGCCCGACGCGGACCCGACGGTCACGGCCTTCGACCAGCGCTGGGCGGACCTGCGGACGAAGCGCGCCGAGCTGGCGGTGCGGTTCCGGCCGACCGCCCCCGAGTTCGTGAGCCTCGATCGGGACCTCGCGGCCCTGGCCCGGCAGAAGTACCAGGCGCTCCTCGCCGCCGACACGGCGAAGCTCGCCATCCTCGCCGAGAAGATCCAGAGCATCACGGGGATCGAGCAGACCCGCCGCCGGGCGGCCATCGGCCAGAGCGACGCGGCGCTGGCCTACGGCCGGCTGACCCAGCAGAAGGGCCTGCTCACCGACGAGATCACCGAGACCCAGAAGCGGATCGACGCTCTGAAGACCGGCACGGGTCTCGACGCGCAGGCCGTCACCTCCTCGGCCCTCGTGGCGCGCGCCGTGCCGCCGCGGCTGCCGTCCGGCCCGAACCGGCCGCTGATCCTCGGGCTCGCGGCCGGTCTCGGCCTGCTCGCCGCCCTGGCCTACGTCGCCCTCGCGGAGTTCCTGGCCCAGACCTACCGCAGCGCGTCGGAGGTCGCCCGCTCGCTGCGGGTGCCGGTGCTGGCCGCGGTGCCGCTGCAGACGGGAGCCGCCGCATGATCGCCGCCGCCATCGCGCCGAAGATCGATCCGGCGATCCTGGAGCCGGCCCTCGTCCAGCTCACCCGGCACGAGGCGCGCGTGCGCCGGGTCGGCGTCACCGCGGTCCAGCCCGGCGAGGGCGTGAGCACCCTCGCGCGTGAACTCGCCGGCGCCTACGCCCGGCGGGGCCGCAGCGCCGTGCTGATCGAGGCGAACTGGTCCCGGCCGTCGCTGGCGGAGGCCTACGGCCTGACCGGCCAGCCGGGCTTCGCCGACATCGTCGCCGGCACGGTCGCCCCGAGCCGCGGCGTCCACCCGGTCGCCGACAACCTCAGCGTCGTGCCCGCGGGCAGCCCGTCGGCCATCCGCCAGGCGACCCTGGACGACGGCCGCGTGGAGGATTTCCTGGCGCTCGTCGACGACCGCTTCGAGCTCGCGATCGTGGATTGCGAGCCGATCACCGAGATCGGCGACGCCGCCGCGCTCTCCCCCTTCGTGGACGGCTTCATCGTGGTGATCGGCGCCGAGCGCACCCGTCGGGCCGTGGCGCAGCGCGCCCTCGCCGACCTCAAGGCCGCCGGCGGGGCGCCGCTCGGCGTCGTCCTGAACCGCACGCGGCGGCCGATCCCGCGATGGCTCTACCGGTGGCTCGGATGAGCGCGGNCGGCGCCCGTCCGCGCGCTGCGGGTCCTGCCGCTCGCCGGGATCGGCTTCGCGGCCGCGGCCGGCGCGATCGCCCTGAGCGCGGCGCCGCTCAAATTCGCCGTCGTCGGCCTCGCGGCGGCCTTCGGCGGGGTCGGCGCCCTGATCGTCGGGCGGCGCTATCGCCTCACGCCGCTCCTGCTCGTCGCCCTCGCGGTCGGGCTGACGGTCAAGCTCGACGTCAGCTTCCTCCAGCATTTCGAGGCCGTCGGGCAGTACCTGCCGAGCATCGGCGGCGGCGCCGGCCTGACGGTGAGCGTCGCCCTGCTGGTGGCCGCGGCGCTGATCGTCGCCAAGCTCACCGGACTCGGGGAGGACGCCCCGGGCCTGCGGCTCGACCGGCCCCTCGTGCTGACGCAGCTCGGCTTCCTGATCGCGGGGCTGCTCTCGCTCTCCAACGCCACCGACCCGGCCTATCTCTGGTTCGACACGTGGCGCTTCGCCGGCCTCCTCCTGGTCTCGGTCGCGGTCTCGAACCTGTCCGAATCCGACATCCGGACCCTCGCGCTGGCGATCTGCGCCCTCTGCCTCGTCCAGACCGCGGTGGCAGGCCTGCAATACGTCTCGGGCTCGGAACTCGGCCTGTCGGTGCTGGGCGAGGAACAGATCGTCGAGGAGAACATCAACTTCTCGGCCCAGCGCCGCGCCGGCGGACTGAAGGTCCACCCGAACATCCTCGGCTACTACTACGAGTTCGTCTGGCCGCTCGCCCTGGCGCTGGCCCTGTCGCGCGGCCCGCTGCTCCTGCGCCTCGCGGGGGCGGCGGGCGCCGCCTCGGCCCTGGTCGGCGTGGTCCTGACCCTGTCGCGCGCGTCCTGGCTGACCTTCCCGGTCTCGGCCGCCCTCCTGATCCTGCTGGTCTACCGCGACCGCCTGTTCTCCCGGACGAGCCTGATCGTCCTCGGCCTGCTGGCGATCGTCGGCGCCGTCGCGGCGCTCTACGCCGGCCCGCTGATCTGGGAGCGGCTCACCGCCGACGACGGCGGCTCGGCCGCCCAGCGCGGCCCGCTGAACGCCGCGGCCCTCGCCCTGTTCGAGCAGTTCCCGATCTTCGGCGTCGGCCTGAACAACTTCGGCAACCAGTTCGCGGTCCTCGACAGGACCGGCCTGTCCCGGCTCGCCGGACTGTTCGACCGGTCGAACCACGTGGTGCACAACCTGCACATCCTGATCCTCACCGAGGTCGGGGTCGTCGGCTACGCGGCCTTCGCGCTGGTCTTCGGCATCGGCATCGCCCGGGGCTTCCGCGCCGCCCGCCGCGCGCCGGTGGGCGATCCGCTCGCGGCGATCGCGGCCGCCTGCGCGGTCGGCCTGATCGCGCACCTGCTGCACGGGCTGGTCGATCCGGGCTTCCGCCTGAATCTCGGCATCGCCGAGCTGCTCTACACCGGCCTCGGGCTGATCGCCGGGGTGCGGGCGGCGCAGCGGCGCAGGGCCGTCGCGGCGTCCCGGGCGGTCGCGTCGACGGGCCCGATCAGCGCGGTGCGCGCCCGACCGGAGCGGGTCCCCTCGCCGCGCGGTCCTTCGCGCGCGGAGCCGCCTCGGCGTCGCCCATCCCTCGCAGCGTACGGAGACCGTCCGTGAGCGCCGTCAGCCTCAGCGTCCTGATCGTCACCTACAATGCCGGCCGGGACATCGAGACCTGCCTGGACCTGCTGGCGGCGAGCCGGGTGAGACGCCCCTACGAGGTGATCCTGGTCGACAACGCCTCCACCGACGGGACGCCGGAGCGCGTCGCGGGGGCCTTTCCCTGGGTGCGGGTCATCGCCGAGCGGACCAATCACGGCTTCGCGGGCGGCAATGCCGTCGCGCTGGAGCACGCGCGCGGCGCCGCGATCCTGCTTCTCAACCCCGACGCGTTCCTGCACGATCCGGACGCGCTCTCGGGCCTCCTGGACCATCTCGACGCGCACCCGGATGTCGGGGCGGTCGGCCCGCGCCTGACCTTCCCGGACGGGACGCATCAGGTCGGCGACGCCGGCTACGAGCCGCGCCCGCTCTCGATCCTGGTGCACGCCGCCGGGCTGTCGGGCCGCTTCGGGCTGCGCGGCCTCTACCTCGCCGGCCGCCAGGCCAGGGGGGCGCGGTCCCTCGACGTCGACTGGATCTGCGGGGCCTGCCTGCTCCTGCGCCGCTCGGCGATCGCCGCGATCGGCGGCCTGCAGAGCCCGATGTTCCTCTACGGCGAGGACGTGGATTGGGGCTGCCGCCTGCGCGATGCCGGCCTGCGCGTCGCCTACCGCCCGGACATCGCCGTCACCCACCTCCAGGGCGGCTCGGGAAGCACCCGCTCGGCCCGCTGGCTCGACGGGCTGGCCGCCATCTACGGCCTGCGGAACGCCGGCCGGCCCCTGTCGTCGCCTGCCTTCTTCTCGGCCCCGCTCCGGCTCGGCTTCACCCTGCGGGCCCTGGCCTACGGTCTCGCGGCCCGGCTGCGCGGGCAGCCGGACCTCGCCCGCAAGGCCGAGGATATGCGCAGATTTGCCGGGCACCTGCGCAGTCTTCGTCCGTGGTCGCGCGAACCGTCACGGCCGCTTGCGGATGAACACCATGTGGTAGCCCTTGAACGGGCCCGGCGTGAGCCGGAACAGCAGCTCCCAGAACTTGCCCAGGACGATGTTCTCGCCATGATAGAACGGCTGCCCGTCGAAACTGTAGGTGAAGTGCTCGAACCGGTCAGTTGGGAAAAGCCGCTTCCGCGCCGCCTCCGTGTTCATCGTGTAGAGCGGCACGAACGAGTCGATCTCGACGCGCCGCGGCTCGACGAGGCGCAGTACCCGGGCGTGCAGCCGCTTCGGCACGAGCCGCGCCCCGATCCCGACATAGCCCCAGCGGTTCGGCGTCCAGGCGCAGAGCCAGCCGCCCGGGGCGAGCACGCGGCCGAGCTCCGCCGCGGTGACCTCGGGATGCTCGATATGTTCGAGGACCGAGAAGGCCGAGATCAGGTCGAAGCTCCCGTCCGGAAATGGCAGCACCCCGTCGTGACCGATCAGCCGGACCTCGTCGGCCGACCTGTTGCCGAGGACCGCCTCGTCGACGTCGCAGGCGACGACCTGGGCGCAGCGCCCCCGGAAGTCGCCGAGGTGCCGGCGCAGTGGGACCGGGTCATCGCTCCACTTGCCGCGCCCCGCGCCGAACTCCATCACCCGCATGTCCGGCCGGAGCAGCGCGTTGACGCGCACGATGTACTCCATCCGGTGGTCGTGCCGGGAATAGCCCCCGGCTCCCATCTCCCGGAACAGACGCTGTTCGACCGTGACCATGCTTCAGGCTCCTCTGAACGTGCCGCGCCCACGGCGCGCGTGAAAGCGGGGGGATCGGGCGGGCGCCCGGCGGTGGCGATCCTCGGCACCCGCGGGGTGCCGGCGGCGCACGGGGGTTTCGAGACTCTGGCGGAGCGCCTCGCGCTGGAGCTCGTGGCGCGCGGCTGGCGGGTCGAGGTCTACTGTCAGGTGCGCGAGCCGGCGCCGCCGACCGTCTGGCGCGGGATCACGCTGATCCCGGTCGCGGTCCGGGGCGACGGCGCCGTCTCGACGATCGTGTTCGACCTGAGATGCACCCTGCGGGCGGCATTCCGGCCGGCCCTGCCCCTCGTGCTCGGCTACAACACCGCGGTGTTCTCGCTGCTCTACCGGCTGACGGGCAAGCGCAGCGTGATGAACATGGACGGCATCGAGTGGAAGCGCGACCGTTGGTCGAGGCCCGCCAAGGCCTGGTTCTGGCTGAACGAGCGCCTCGGCAGCCTGTTCTCGACCCACCTCGTGGCGGACCACCCGGAGATCGCCCGGCACCTCGCCCGCGGAACCTCTTCGGCGCGGATCACCACCATCGCGTACGGCGCCGACCCGGTGGTCGAGGCCCCGACCGCGCCGCTGGCGAAGTTCGGCCTGCGCACGCGGGATTACGGCCTGCTGATCGCCCGGGTGGTGCCCGAGAACCTCGTGCTCCAGATCGTCCGGGCCTGGAGCGAGGTCCGGCCGGGGCTGCCGCTGCTCGTGCTCGGCAAGCTCGCGGAGTCCGACCCGTACCACTGCGCCGTCCAGGCGGCGGGGGGGCCGGACGTGATCTTCGCCGGCGCGATCTACGAGGCCGAGCGCGTGGCCGCGCTCCGCTTCCACGCCCGCTTCCACATCCACGGCCACACGGTGGGCGGGACCAACCCGTCGCTGGTCGAGGCGCTGGGGGCCGGCTCGCCGATCCTCGCCCACGACAACCCGTTCAACCGGTGGGTGGCGGGGCCGCAGGCGCTGTACTTCGGCGACGAGACCGAGCTGCGGCAGGGCATCCTGGGCCTGGTGCGGGCCGGGCCGCGCCGTCTCGCCGTCATGGGCGAGGCGTCCCGTCGCCGCCACGCCGAGGCGTTCACGTGGCGCGGCATCTTCGACGCCTACGAGCGCGTGCTGCGCCGCCAGCTCGCGCCCGAGCGGGCGGGCCGGCGGCCGGGCCTAGCGGCCATGGCCGGCCTCCGGGCCCAGCCCCCCGCTGCGCACCTGCCGCTGGGCCAGCATCGTCACGGTACCGGCCGGGACATCCCGGAGGCTGCAGACCCCGATCCCAACCGTCGCGCCCGCGCCGACGGCGACGGCCCCCTGCACGGCGGCGTGCGCGCCGACCACCGCGCCGTCGCCGAGGCTGGGGCCGTCGGCGGGGAACGGCTGGTTCGGGAAGACCCAGTCCCGCGGCCCGACAAGTGTACCGGGCAGGAGCGTGAGCTCGGCGCCGCCGGTGCCGCAGAAGGCGACACGCGCCGGATGCGGCACGAACAGCCCGGGTCCCAGCCGCGAGCCAGGATGCAGGGAGGCGCCCGTGAGCCGCAGCGACAGGTCGGCCACCAGGGCGGCGCAGCGACGCCGGCCCCGGCCGTGGAGCAGGTGCGCGGTCCGGTGGAGGATCGCCACCTGCATGGCCGGCAGCGTGAGGTGCATCATGCGGCGCAGCCGGGAGGTCGGCTTGCCGCCCGTGGTCTGGTGCAGGACGCGGGCGAAGTCGGCCGCCAGGAGGCGCCGCAGGCCCGGCAGGGTGACGTGATCCGTCATCGGGCCGCTCACGCCGCGACGCCCCGTCCGGGAAGAGGCCGCCAGGGCTGCGGCATGACCTCCTCGTCGGCCTGGACAGCTTTGAGGATGGTCGTCCGCGGGCCGAGCCGGGCCCGGTCGCCGATCGGCACGGCGCCGAGGACGATCGCGCCGGCCTCCAGGACGACGTCGTCGCCCAGCACCGGCAGGCCGGGGCCGCCGCCGATGTCCTGATCGGGCTCCTTCAGCAGGCCGCCGATGGAGGCTTGGATCCCGAAGGCGGCGTCGCGGCCCACGGCGCCGGCGATGATCGTCCCGTAGGGCTGCGGCAGGAACAGGCCGCCGGCGATGCGGCTGGAGGGCGGGATGTCGGCGCCCGTCCACCAGCCGTTCACCAGCCACAGCAGCCACGCCGCCATCCGCCAGCCGCGCTCGTGGGCGTAGCGGGACACGCGGTAGAGCCAGACCGCGTGATAGCCCCGGCGGAGGATTGCCGGCCCGCCGCCGCGCCGGCGCCAGTGAGCCCGGTCGGCGGCCAGAGCGGTTCGCACTTCGCCCCACCGGAGGCGCCGCCCCGGCTCGGCGTCCGATCCGCGCGAGAGACACAGCTCCGGCCCAGCGGCTGTCTCGCACATACGCAATCCTCCGGTTTTGCCAACGCGATAACTCTGCAACCATAAATTGAGACTGCAGTTGCAAGCCATACGCAGCCTGCCACGATGCAATCGTAGGTCGCAGTTTTCAGTCAGGCTTCACCGAGAGATGCTTCGCTTGGTAAACCGATTGTCGGTACGGAGGCGCGCCGGCGGGCTGCGCTACGGCGCGAACCTGCTCGGGCAGGCGGCGGGCCGCGGCGTCTATCTCGCGGCGGGCTTCGCGGCCTTCGCAATGGTCGGCCGCTTCGCCGGCCCGGCGGCGCTGGGCCGCTACGGCCTCGCCCTGGCGATCCTGGCGTTGGCGCTGATCGCGGCGGATTTCGGCACCACGCTGACCTTCGGGGCGCGGCTCGGCGCGCTCGGGCCGCAGATGCGGGCGGCCGAGTTCGGCCGGATGCTGTCGGCGCGCCTCGTTCTCGGTCTCGCGACAGGCGCCGCACTCCTCTGCGCCCTGCCGATGCTGCCGGACGCGATCCGGCCCGCCCTGGCGCTCGCCGCCCTGCTGATGCCGCTCGCGGCCGCGCGCTTCCTCGACGCCCTGTTCCAGGTCTGCGCGCGGCCGGCCTGGTCCGTCTGGCCGTCGCTCGCCAACGCCGCCCTGCTGATCGGCGGGACGGCACTCGCGCTCTGGCTGCAGCTTCCGGAGGCGGCGCTCAGCCTCGTGGCGGTGGCCGCCGGCATCGCGTACGGCGCGGTCGGGCTGGCGCTGGCGCTGCGCCTCGTCCCGGCGCGCCCCGCCTCGCTGCCGCACGCCCTGGCGACGATCCGGGCCGCGGCGGGGGTGGGCGTCTCGAACGCCCTCGGCGCGCTCAACGGCCGGATCAGCCTGATGATGCTGGCCGCCTTCGCGGGCGCGGCCGAGCTCGGCCAGTTCACGGCCGGCTTCCGGTTCTTCGAGCTCGGCGCCGCGGTGGCGATCACCCTGTGCGCCCCGCTGGTGCCGGTCTTCGGGCGCGCCGTCGGACCCATCGTGGAGGGGCGGTCGCGCGCCGGCACGACCACCCTGCGCGCGCGGGTCCGCGGCGCGCTGGTCCCGATCCTCGCCGCGTCCTGCGCCGGAGCGGTGGCGGCCTGCGCCCTGGCGGAGCCCCTGGTGCGCCTCGCCTTCGGACCGGGTTTCGGCGGCGCCGTCCCGGTGCTGCGCATCGCCACCGGGATGAGCGTCCTGCTGATCGCCGCCACGGTCCTGTTCGCGGGCCTCGTCCCGCTGGGCCGGACCGGCTTCGCGGTGCGCGGGAGCGCGGCGGCCTGCGCCACCAACCTCATCGCCTGCGCGCTGCTGATCCCTTGGGATCCGCTCCTCGGTGCGGGTCTCGCCGCGCTGCTCGCCGAGGCCGCGATGCTGCTCGTCCTGGCCCACGCCTTCTGGCGGGAGGCCGGACCGCCCGCGGCTCTGGCCGACGTGCCGACCGTAGCCGCGCCGGCCCTCCTCACCGCCCTCGCCTGGGCGGCCGGTCCCGCCGCGCTGGTGCCCGCGATAGTGCCCGCCGTCGCGATCCTCTCGGTCGCCCTCGCGGGGTGGCTGTGCCTGCGCCGCGCCCCGACCGATCCCCTCGACCTCCCGCTCCCGGACGCCTCCTCATGAGCGATCGACCCGTGCTCTCGGTCATCATCCCGACCTACAACCGCGCCGACACGCTGCGCCTGTGCCTGAGGGCCTTCGACCGGCAGGAGACGGACGCGCCCTTCGAGATCGTCGTCTGCGACGACGGCTCGACCGACCACACCGGGACGGTCGTCAGCCGCGCCGTCGCCACGGCCCGGATCCCCGTGGTGCACCTGCGCCAGGAGAATGCCGGAGCGAACGCCGCCCGCAACCGCGCCATCGCGGCGGCGCGGGGCGAGCGCCTCCTGATCGTCAACGACGACACGATCCCGGTCCCGAGCCTCGTCGAGGCGCACCGCCTCGCCCACGCCCGGCGGGGCGGTCGTGAGACCGCGATCCTCGGACGGATGACGATCGACCCCGCCCTGCCCTTCTCGCCCTTCTCGGCGCTCCACCACGACGCCTCCTACGACGCGCTGGCGGGCCGCGACGAGGTCGGCTGGGACGCGTTCCTGACCTGCAACGTCAGCGTCGACCGGCGCTTCCTGGAGGAGGCGGGCGGCTTCGACCCGAAGCTGTTCTGGCACGAGGACATCGAGCTCGGCGAGCGGCTGGCCCGGCGCGGCATGCGCCTGTTCTACGCGCCCGAGGCGCTGGGCTACCACCACCACCTCCTGGACGAGGCGGCCTACCTGCGGATCGCCGAGCGCGAGGGCGCGGCGCTGGTGCTGTGGTACCGCAAGCGCCCGGACCTCGTGGCGGATCTCGGCCGGCTCGGCCTCGTCGGGCCGCCGCCGCTGGGCGCGGCGGCGCGCCACCGGGTCGCCGACCTCGCCATGCCGCAGGCGCTCCTGCCCGGCTGGCAGATGGCGGCGCGCGCGCTGACGCGGATCAGCCCCGAGGCCGGTCGCAGCGTGTGGCGGCGGCTGTTCCAGCGGCGCAAGCGCCTCGCCATCGCCCGGGCGCTCGCGGCATGAGGTGGCCCCGCACGGTCCTCGGCGGCGCCCTGTCAACGCTGATCCTGCCGGTCCTGGCTGCCTGCGGCCCGGCCGACGCGCAGGTGCAGCGGAACATCCTGGTCGATCCCGCCGGCGGCGCGAAGCCCGGCTACACCACGGTGGCGCGGCTCGCCGACGTGCCCTTCGCCGCGCTCGGTCCTGGCTCGAGCGTGCTCGTCCGCGGCGGCAGCTACGGCGACGTCGTGGTCGTCGGCTCCCGCGGGACCGCGGCGGCACCGGTGACGGTGGCGGCAGAACCCGGCACGCAGCCGCGCCTGTCCAACTCCGTGGTGTTCGAGAACGCCGCCTACGTCACGGTCACGGGCCTGACCGTCCAGGGCGCGGTGAATTCCGGCTTCATCATCCGCCGGGGATCGAGCCACGTCACGGTCGCGGGCTCGACCGTGTCCCGCTCCGGCCTGGGGATCTGGATCGGCGACGGTGCTGGGGCGGGTCATCGCATCAGCGGCAACACGCTCGCCGACAACCAGACCCACGGCGTGGCCGTCGACGTGATCAGCGCGCCCGCGGAGGATCCGAGCTACATCCTCGACAACACCGTGACCGGCAACGGCATCCACGGGATGGAGATCAACGGCTCCGGCTACGTCGTGGAGGGCAACCGCGTCGCGGGCAACGGCGTGGGGATGTCGGGCACCTCGGGCATCCACGTCTACGCCAAGGACGCCGCCCAGGACGCCGGCGACCGCAACATCATCCGGTACAACATCGTCACCGGCCAGAAGGAGACCACCGGCCAGGACGGCAACGGCATCCAGATCGACCAGTGGTGCGACGGCAACGTCGTCGCGTTCAACGTCGCGGCCGACAACGACGGCGCCGGGATCAACCTGTTCGACGCCGGCTCCAACACGGTGGTCAACAACACGACCACCAGCAACATGCGCGATTCCGGCGGCAAGCACGTCTATCGCGGCGAGATCGTGCTGGCCTCCGACTACACCAAGCAGGTCGACCGCACGTCGAACAACCGGGTGCTCAACAACATCGCCTACGCGACCCGGCCGAACGTGGCCGCGATCGTGGTCGAGGCGACCACCACCGACAACAACAACGCGATCGGGCCGAACTTCCTCGGCAGCGCCGTCGGCGCCCCGCTCTACCGCTGGGGCACGCAGGCCACCGGCGACGGGGCGAGCCTGCCGCTCAACGGTCAGGGTCCCGACCTCACCGGCACGCCCGCCTTCCGCGATCCCGCGAACCCCATGGCCGGCGGGCTCGCCCTGACGGCGCCCCCGGCCCGCGCCGGCATCCCGCTCGGCGCCACCCGCGACATCGCCGGCCAGGCCTACGCCCCCGGCGAGGCCCCGACCTTCGGCGCCTACAGGAACCCGTAACATGCTTCGCATCGGCATCGACGCGCACGTGCTCACCGGCAAGCCGCAGGGCAGCCGGACCTGGCTCGTGAACATCATCGGGCGCGCCGCCGCGCGCCACCCGGACGCCACCTACGTGGTGTATTCCGGCGACCCGGAGGCCTGCGCCCGCATCGTCTCAGGCGACAACATCGAGCACCAACGGCTGCCGCGCGTGCCCGCGACCGTGCGGCTGACCCTGGTCTGGCCGTGGCTGTTCCTGCGCGACCGTCTGGACACGCTGCTGACCACCTACATCGCCCCGCCGCTGGTGCCGGGCGACCGGCAGGTGGTGGTGGTCCACGACATCCTGTTCGAGACGCACCCCGAGTTCTTCCCCTGGTCGATGCGCTGGCGGAACAAGATCCTGACCCGGCTCTCGGCGCGGCGCGCCAAGCTGGTCCTGACCATCTCCGACTACAGCCGCGACTCCATCGCCACGGTCTACGGCATCGCGCGGGAGCGCATCGCCGAGGTGCGCTGCGGCTCCACGCCGCCGCAGGCGGTCACGGAGCGGACGCCGCTCGCCGACGGGCGCCCGTACCTGCTGATGGTCGGCCGGCTGGAGCCGAGGAAGAATCTCGGCCTCGTCCTCGACGCCTTCGCGCGGCTGCCGGCGGGCGCGGCCCGGCTGATCGTGGTCGGCAAGGGCGACGGCGAGCGGCCCGAGACCCTCGACCGACTCGCCCGGACTCCGGACGCGGTGCACATCGCCGGCATCGACGACCGGGGCCTGTCCGACCTCTACGCCCGGGCCGCCGCCCTGGTCTTCCCGAGCCGCGGCGAGGGCTGGGGCATCCCGGTGCTCGACAGCCTCGCGCGGGGAACCCCCGTCATCGCCTCGAGCCTGACGGCCATCCCGGAGGCCGGCGGCAGCGCGGCGAGCTACTTCGACCCGGACGCGCCCGACCGGGTGGACCGGCTCGCGGAGCTGATGGCGGCGGCGATCGAGGGGCGGCTGCCCTTCGACGCGAGCGCCGCGCGGGCCCACGCGGCGCGCCACGATTGGGACGGGCCGGCCGCCACCTTCGTCGACCTGATGCGCCGGAGCTTCACGGCCCGCACGCATCTCCGCGACCTGATCCTGGCCGCCCCGAACCTGCGGGGTTGAGGGGGCCGGAGGTCGTCGGCCTGCCTATCGTGCGGCCCCGAGCGCGCCGACGGGAGGATCGACGGGTGCCTCGTCGGCGATGGGATCCTGGATCAGCGTCCAGTAGCCCAGGGCCGCCACCAGGGCGATCACGGCCCCGGTGATGAAGGCCATGGAGAAGTGGCCCGTGCCGCCGACGATGAAGCCCGTCACGGTCGGCGCCAGGGCGCCGCCGATGTAGCCGCCGAAATTCTGCATGGCGCCGAGCGACGCCGTGCAACTGGCCGGAGCCGCCACGGAGGCCATCGCCCAGGCCGAGGACGAGCTCATGTAGACCAGGAACAGAGAGGCCGAGATGCAGGCAATGGCGAGGGTGTCGCTCGGCGTCAGGGCCGCCACCACCGTGAAGGCGGCGGTCGCCACCAGGGAGCCGACCATCGGGATCTTGCGGCTGCGGATCGGGTCGACGCCGCGGCGGACCAGCACATCGACCACGCGGCCGCCCAGGATGCCGCCGAGCACGCCGAAGGCGAAGGGGATCGAGCCGACGAGGCCGGTCTTCTGCAGGGTGAAGTGCCGCTCGATCTCGAGGTAGCTCGGCAGCCACGCGGTGTAGAGCCACGTCATGTAGATGCAGCCGAAATAGCCGACGATCATCCCCCAGCTGGTGCGGAACCCGAAGAGCCGCCGCCACGCGCTCCAGGTGACCGCCCGGCTCGCGTTCGGGGCATCGCCCTCCTCCAGGAAGGCGCGCTCCCCCGGCGTCAGGTCGGTCTCGCGCGGGTTGCGGAAGACCAGGTAGACGATCGCGGCGAGCGCGAGGCCGGCCGCGCCCATGATGACGAACATCGCCCGCCAGCCGAAGCTCACCATCAGGAAGGTGAGCAGCGGCAGCGCCAGGAAGGTCCCGAGCGAGGAGGCGCAGTTCCAGATCCCGGTGGCGGTGCCGCGCTGGCGGATGTTGAACCAGTCGCGCGAGACCCGGGCGCAGGTCGGGAAGTGCGGCGCCTCGCCGATTCCGAGCACGATCCGCGCGCTCACGAACTGCCAGAACGACGTCACCGCGCCGCCGAGCATCTGCCCGAACGACCAGCAGGTCAGGCCGAGCGTCAGGGTCAGGCGCGGGCCGAGCCGGTCGGCGAGCGCTCCGGCCGGCAGCTGCGCGAAGGCGTAGGCCCAGAGGAAGGCCGAGAGCAGCAATCCCATGTCGGGGATCGAGAGGCCGAGATCCTCGCGGATCAGCGGGTTGGCCACCGCCAGGGTGGCCCGGTCGACGTAGTTCACGACGCCCGCCGTCACCAGCAGGGCGAGCGAGATCGTCTGGATGCGGCGCAGACGCGGCGTTGCGGCCAGGGCCATCATGTCCTCCCGAGTTACGGGCCCCTTGGGGGTCTCCGTGGCCGGCCGGTCCTTCGCGACTCGTGCGGCCCGGGCCATTCTGCACCGAACGCCGCCGGACGGAAGGCCCGCCCCCCTCGCCTCCCGGCGCCGGGCGTCGTAGACGGGCCGCTTCGTCACCCTTCGAGTCCGCCCGTTGCGCCTGATCCAGATCACCCACCACGACCTCGACGGCTACGGCGCCTCCACGGTCGCCGCCGCCTGCGCCACGGTCGAGCGCGTCGTCCACGTGCCCCGCTACAGCGATGTCGGCCCGGTCTTCGAGGACGAGATCAAGCGCCTCGGCCGCGCGGCGGAGCGCGAGATCCTGCTGATGACCGACCTCGGCCTGGAGGAGCAGACCATCGCGGGCCTGAAGAAGTTCGCCGCGATGAACCGGCGCCGCGAGGACGGGCAGAAGCACCGCCTCGTGGTCCTCGACCACCACGCCTCGTCCCTCGACCAGCTGCGGCGCCTGGGTCTCGAGGCGACGCCCGACGCTGCGCGGCCGGCGCTCCACCGGATCGACCTGGGCGACCCCGAGATCGCCGTGCTGATCGAGGACGACATCTGCGCGACGCGGATGACCTTCGAGCACCGCGCCCTGTTCGCCGCGCACGAGCCCGCGGCCGACCTGTCGAGCCTGCTCGCCGCGGTCGATGCCCTCGACCTCTGGCGCAAGGAGAGCTCTGCCTTCCGGGGCGGCCTCGCCCTGGACGAGCTGTTCTGGGAGGTCGTGTCGAGCTACGTGCCGGTCGGACATCCCTGGCACGACCGGTTCGTGTCCGAGATCCTGCTCGCGGCCGCCGCCGCCCTCCGGGACGGGGCGAGCCCGGCCGAGCTGGAGCGCCGCGCCTCGGCGATCCGCACCGGCGTGGTCGACGCCCTGCTGCGCGACGCGCCGGACGACGATCCGACCCTGACGACACGGATGCGGCTCGCCCGGGCGCTCGCCCGCTCGGACTCCCTCTTCCGGCCGCTGAAGGACGGCACGCTCCTGTCCTTCGCCCTCGACTCGGGCACCTTCCAGCGGGTCTCCGACCTGATCATGGATGCGGGCCGGGCCAAGCGCGTGGTCAACGTCCAGCGGATGGGCACGCTGTCGTTCCGGTCCAACGACGGCACGGCGCTGGACGGCGCCCGCCTGTTCCGCGGCGGCGGCCACCGCGACGCGGCGGGCGGCCGGCTCCAGAGCGGCTCGGCCTTCTCGATGGCGGACGCGATCAGCCAGGTCGAGCCGGTGCTGAACCCGGAGAAGCCGGCCGGCTCGGACAGCCCGTTCGCGGCGCTCAAGAACTGGAAGGGGTGAGCCATCGCTCGCCCCGTTCCCGCGGGCGCGGCGACGGCCCTAGAGCCGGAAATCCTCGCCGAGATAGAGCCGGCGCGCGTCCGGGTTCGCCACGATCTCCTCGGGCGTGCCCTCGGTGAGGATGCGGCCGGAATGGGCGATGTAGGCGCGGTCGATCAGGCCCAGCGTCTCGCGGACGTTGTGATCGGTGATCAGCACGCCGATGCCGCGCTGCTTCAGGTGCTTCACCAAGTCCTGGATGTCGCCGACCGCGATCGGGTCGATGCCCGCGAAGGGCTCGTCGAGCAGCATGAAGGTCGGCGAGGAGGCGAGCGCGCGGGCGATCTCGCAGCGCCGACGCTCGCCGCCCGAGAGCGCGATCGAGGGCGACTTGCGCAGGCGCGCGATGTCGAACTCCTCCAGCAGGGAATCCAGCTTGCGCGCGCGCGCCTTGCGGTCGGGCTCGGCCACTTCCAGCACCGCGCGGATGTTGTCCTCGACGGTGAGACCGCGGAAGATCGAGGCCTCCTGCGGCAGGTAGCCGATCCCGAGCCGCGCCCGCTGGTACATGGGCAGGTGCGTGATCGGGAGGCCGTCCAGGGTGATGTGGCCGCGATCGGCCGCCACCAGCCCGGTGATCATGTAGAAGATCGTGGTCTTGCCGGCGCCGTTCGGCCCGAGGAGCCCCACGGCCTCGCCGGTGCGGACGGTGAGACCGGCCTCGTGGACGACCGTGCGGGCGCCGTAGCTCTTGCGCAGCCCGCGCACGCTGAGGATGCCGAGGCCGCCCTCCTCGGCCGCGGACCAGCCGTCGGCCTCGGCGGCATCCGGCTGCCGCGCGCGCCGGCCGAACAAGCGTCCGAGCCAGCCCGTACGGCCCGCCGGCTCCTGCGGGCCCGCCTGGAACGCCACGGCGCCGCTCAATCGACCTGCGCCTTCGGCCGCGGCGGCGGCTGCGTGCAGCCCTTCGCCTTGCCGTCCTTGGCATCGGATTTCTCGCCGGGCACGAACAGGGCCGAGACGCGGCCGCCCGCCACCGGGTCCATGTTCGCCCGCCCGGTGTTCATGTCGTAGACGAGCCGCTGCCCGCGAGTGACGTTCTGGCACTGGCTCAGGACGACGTTGCCGGTCAGCACGATGCGCTTGGCATCCTGGTCGAACACCGCGTGGTCGCCGGTGGCGACCTGGTCCTTCTGCACCACCGTCACCGGCCCGGCGCAGTCGACCTTCTGGATCCCGTTCTCGGCGGGGTTCCGCGGCGCCGCGTCGGCGCCCTCGTCCCGCGCCTCAGGCTTGGCGTCGCCCTTGGCGCCCTTGCCCGACGCGTCCTTGCCGCGCTTGTAGGTCACCGTCATGGTCGAGCAGCGGATGGTGCTGTCGCCCTGCACGGCCACGACGTTGCCGGCGAAGACCGCCCTGTTCTCCCGGTCGAACACGTCGAGCCGGTCGGCGTCGATCTTGATCGGGTCCTTGCCGCCGCCGCCGATATTGCCGAAGGGCGAGTCCTTGCGCGCCGGCTTCTCGGCCAGCGCCGGACCGGCGAGGACCAGCCCGGCCGCCAGGGCGGCCCACAGGATGCGGGCGGCGCTCATCGCGCACCGTCCGCGGCTTCGGCATCCGAGGTCAGGATGCGGGCCTGCGGCTTCTCAGCCTGATCCTCGTTCGCGATGACCACGTGGACGTTGCCCACGAAGGAGATCCGCTTGCCGTTCTCGACGACGTCGAGGGTGTCGGCCTTCACGTTGGCCCGCGGGCTCGAGACGGTGACGGGTTCCTGCGAGCTGATCGAGCCGGTCTTGAACGCGACGGCGGCGGAGCGCAGCCGCGCCTCCTCGCCCTTGTCGGTCCAGATCCGGATGTCGTCCTTCAGATCGAGCGCCTCGCGGGCGGTGTCGAACAGGCCCGAGGCCGCCGAGAGGCGGGCGATGCCGCCCTGATCGTCGGTGGCGATGTGGCCGCGCATCTGCTGCAGCTCGATCTGGCTCGGCTTACGGACGTCCTGAAGGGCCGCGTCGGCCGTCACCTCGTAGCCGCGCGTGCCCTGGCGGAAGCCCGAGAGCCGCGGGTTCTCCATGCGGACCTTGGAGCCGGCCAGCGTCACCGGGCCGACCGAGACGCCCGGCAGCTGCGCCGCGAAGGGATTGAACAGGTAGCCCAGCAGCAGCGCCACCGCGCCGCCGGCGACCACCGGAATCAGCCGGCGCATGGTGCGCACGCGTCCGCTGTGGCGGTACGCCCGGGCGTGGGCCCGGGTCCGCGCCGCCGCGACCGCCTGTCCGTTGCCGGCTTCAGCCTCGACCGGGTTCATGCAGCGTCCGTGAGGCGCGCCCGAGGCGCGCGAGAGGGTTCGGCTCAGACGCCTGCGGCCCCCACCGCGCCCGCGCCTTCGGCCGGGCAATGATCCCGACCGGTGGCGAAGTTATGGCTCGACCATTTCCGAATGATCAACCGAACCCACAATCATCCCGAACGGATGTGTGTGGAGACACACGCCGCGCGCGGCGTCCCGGCAGCGTGCAGCGCGGGTCTCCGTAGTCCTACGCGCCCCGCGCGGCCGCGAGCGCCGCCGCCACCGTGCGGGCGAAGCCCGCCGGGTCGCGGGGGCTGTCGCCGTCCTGGATGCGGGCGAGGTCGAGGAGCGTGCCGGCGGCCTGCGGCACCTCCGATTCGGGTGCCGCGGCCAGCGCCCGAATCAGAGGGTGGCGCGGGTTGATCTCCAGGATCGGCTGCCCGGCACCGGCCCGCCCGGCCCGGCGCATGAGCCGCTGCATCTGCAGGTCGGGTCCGCCGGTGCCGGCCGAGAGGACCACGGCCGAATCGACGAGCCGGTCGGTGGTGCGCACGTCCGAGACCTCGGCGCCGAGCGCCGTCTTCACGGCGGCGACGAAGGCGTCGATGCCCTCCGGCGCCTCCGGCTGCTCGCCCTCCGGCGCGAACTTCGACAGGTCGAGGCCGCCCTTGGTGATCGAGCGGAGCGGCTTCTCGTCGAAGGTGCCGAGCTGATCGGGCCAGAAGGCGTCGACGTGGTCAGAGAGGAGCAGCACCTCGAGGCCGCGGGCCCGGAAGCCCTCCAGCTGCGGCGACGACTTGAGCGCCTCGGCGTCGTCGGCGACGAGGTAGTAGATCGCCTCCTGGCCGTCCTTCATGCGGGACACGTAGTCGGGCAGCGAGGTCCAGCCCTCGACCGCCGAGGAGCGGAAGCGCAGGAGCGGCGCGATCTCGCCCCGGCGCTCGAAATCCTCGTAGATGCCCTCCTTGAGGACGGGGCCGAAATTCTCCCAGAAGGACTGGTAGCCCTCCGCGTCCTTGGCGCGGGTGGTGAGTTCGGAGACGACGCGCCCGGTGACCGCGCGGCGGATCCGGGCGAGCGCCGGGGTCGATTGCAGCATCTCGCGGGAGACGTTCAGCGGCAGGTCCTCGGTGTCGACGACGCCCTGGACGAAGCGCAGCCACGGCGGCAGCAGCTCGGCCTCGTCGGTGATGAACATCCGCCGGACATGCAGCCGGACCTTGCTCTGCCGCTCGTTCTCGAGGGCCTGGAACGGCTTCGAGCCGGGGATGAAGAGCAGCGCGGAGAACTCGAGCTGCCCCTCGGCGCGCCAGTGGAGCGTCGCCCACGGCTTGTCGAAGTTCATGCCGATGGAGTGGTAGAATTCCTCGTACTGCTCCTCGGTGACCTCCGACTTCGCCTTGCGCCAGAGCGCGGTCCCCTGGTTGGCGGATTCGTCCTTGCCGTCGCGCACGACGGCGATCGGCACCGTGATGAAGTCGGCCCATTTCCGCACGAGGTGATCGAGCCGGTAGGGCTCCAGGTACTCGTCGGCATCGTCCTTGAGGTGCAGGACGATGTCGGTGCCGGGCTCCGCCCGCGTCGCCGGTTCGAGGGTGTAGCTGCCCTGCCCGTCCGACGCCCAGGCCCAGGCCTCGTCGCTGCCGGCGCGGCGCGACGTGACGGTGACCCGGTCGGCGACCATGAAGGCCGAGTAGAAGCCGACGCCGAACTGGCCGATCAGGCTCGGCCGGTCCTCGGCCTTGGCGGATTCCAGCGTCTGCGAGAAGGCCCGCGTGCCGGAGCGCGCGATGGTGCCGAGGTTGGTGGCGAGATCCTCCTTGGTCATGCCGATGCCGGCATCCGAGACGGTGAGGGTCCGCGCCTCCTTGTCGGGCGCGATGCGGACCTTGGCGTCCGGCGGGAGGGCGCTCGCCGCCGAGGTCAGCGCCTCGAATCGTCGCCGGTCCATGGCGTCGGCCGCGTTGGCGACGAGCTCGCGCAGGAAGATCTCGCGGTCGGAATAGAGCGCGTGCACGACGAGGTCGAGAAGGCGACCCACCTCCGCCCCGAACTCGTGCCGCTCGATCGTCTCGCTCACGGGTGATGCCTCCGCTGTGGGGAAATTGCGGTGGCGATATGCTGGCGAACGGGGCCGTTTTCAATGCGAAAGACGGCCGGCCTCGGCCTCCGATGCGCCGCTCACGCGCGACGCGGCCGGTCAGATCTCGATCTCGGTCCCAACCTCCACGATCTGCCGGGTCGGCAGGCAGAAATGGGCGCCGGTGCGCTCGGCGTTGCGCTTCATGAAGGCGAACATCGCCTCCCGCCAGGGCGCCATGCCGGGATGGGTGGGCGACGGGATGACCACTTCGTGGCCCACGAAATACGTCATGTCCTCGAGATATTCCGGCGGCAGCAGCCCGCTCGCCACCGCGCATTGCAGCCCCTCCGGGATCGAGGCGGTCTGCATGAAGCCGTAGCGCAGGACGACGCGCTCCATGCCCGGCGTGTACTTGGAGATCGCCTTGCGGATGCCTTGAGCCACCAGGGTGACCTGCGCCCGCTCGCTCGCCGGGATCACCGGCTCCTCCTCGTAGACGACGGTGATCAGCAGGATCCGTTCGTGCAGGCAGCGACTGCGCTCCAGCAGGCGGCCGAGCGCCATCGGAATGCCCTCGGTGGCGGCGGTCAGGAAGGCCGCGGTTCCGGGCAGCGTCACCGGTGGGTGGGAGCTGAGGCTGGACAGGAAGGCCGCCTCGGACATGCGCATGGTCTGACGGACGGATTCGAGAACGTGGTTGCCCTTCATCCAGGTCAGCATCAGGAAGGCGACCGCGCCGGCGAGCAGCAGCGGAAACCAGCCGCCCTCGAACAGCTTCACGCTGTTGGCGGCGAAGAACACGAGGTCGATGCCGAGGAAGAAGCCGTTGACCGCGAGGACCAGGATCGGGTTGTAGCCCCAGCGGAGCGCGATCAGCGCGGCGAGCAGCGTGGTGATGCCCATCAGCGCCGAGACCGCGATGCCGTAGGCGCCGGCCAGGGCGTCCGAGGAGCCGAACACCACCACGGCGGTCAGGGTCGCCGCGGCCAGCAGCCAGTTCACCGCCGGCACGTAGATCTGGCCGCGCTCGTCCTCATCGGTGTGCACCACCCGCATCATCGGCATGAAGCCGAGCTGGATCGACTGCTGGGTGAGCGAGTAGACGCCCGAGATCACCGCCTGCGAGGCGATGACGGTGGCCATCGTGGCGAGCGCCACCAGGGGGTAGTGCGCCCAGTCCGGCGCGAGCCGGTAGAACGGGTTCTCGATCGCGCTCGGGTCGGCGATGATCAGCGCGCCCTGCCCGCAATAGTGGATCAGCAGCGCCGGCAGCACCAGGGCGAACCACGCGGCCCGGATCGCCGGCGCGCCGAAATGGCCGAGATCGGCGTACATCGCCTCGCCGCCGGTCACCGCCAGGAAGGCCGCGCCCAGCATCAGGAAGCTGACGTGCCAGCCGGCATGGATCAGGAAATCCACGGCCCGGAACGGGTTGGCCGCCGCCAGGATCTCCGGCGCGCGCAGGATGCTCGGGACCGCGAGCAGGACGAGGACGACGAACCAGACCAGCATGACGGGCCCGAACACCCGGCCGATGGCGGCCACACCCTTGTGCTGGACCAGGAACAGCCCGACCAGGATCACCAGCGTGATCGGCACCACGTACGGGCCCAGACCCGGCGCGTCGACCTTCAGGCCCTCGATCGCCGACAGGACCGAGATCGCCGGCGTGATCGCGCCGTCGCCGTAGAGCAGCGCCGCCCCCACCAGCCCGACCACCAGCAGCAGCGCCTTCCACGTGCCCGGCCGGGCCTGACGGGCGCCGAGCAGCGCCAGCATGGCGACGATGCCGCCCTCGCCGCGGTTGTCCGCGCGCAGGATCAGCACCGCGTATTTCAGCGACACGATCAGGATCAGCGACCACAGGATCAGCGAGACCGCGCCGGTGGCCGCCGCCGGCACCGAGGCGCCGCCGGCCGTCGCCGCCTTCACGGCCTCCTTGAACGCGTAGAGCGGGCTCGTGCCGATGTCGCCGTACACGACGCCCAGCGCGCCCAGCATGAGCGCGGTGCCGGGTCCGTGCCGGGTCGCGCCGGGCTTGCGCGCCACCGGCGCCGCCGGGAGGTCGACCGCCGGGGCAGCCGCGGAAGGCAGGGCTTGGCTCACGGTCGGGTCCGGTGATGGCGTCGCTGTTGGGCGAAACCTTAGCGAGTCGGTCGCGCGGCGATAGACTCGTGACATCTCCGGAGCGACCTCGACGAAGACTTGTCACCCGAACGTGATGACAATCGAACCACCGCGACGGCCCCGCTGCACCGGTGGCGAACGGGACCCGCCGGTCAGGCGGCGTCGAGCCCGAGGTCGATGATCGCCGCCGAGTGGGTGATCCAGCCGCAGGAGATCAGGTCGACCCCCGAGGCGGCGACGGCCCCCACCGTCTCGCGGGTGATCCGGCCCGACGCCTCGGACAGGGCGCGGCCGTCGATCATCGCCACGGCGCGGGTCAGCTGATCCGGCCCCATATTGTCGAGGAGCACCGCGTCGACTCCGACCGACAGGGCCTCCTCCAGCTGCTCCAGGCTGTCGACCTCGCACTCGATTTTCACGAGGTGACCGGCCCGGGACCGCGCGCGCTCGATCGCCGGCACGATGCCGCCGGCCACCGCCACGTGGTTGTCCTTAATGAGCACCGCGTCGTCGAGGCCGAAGCGGTGGTTCGAGCCGCCGCCGGCCCGGACCGCGTGCTTCTCGAGCGCGCGCAGGCCCGGCGTGGTCTTGCGCGTGCAGACGATCGATGCCTTGCCGTGCGGGCGGGCCGCCGCGACGAGCCCGTGGGTCGCGGTGGCGACGCCCGACATCCGGCAGAGCAGGTTCAGGGCGACGCGCTCGGCGGTGAGGATCGCCCGCGCCGGACCTTCGAGCCGCAGCACCACGTCGCCCGGCGCCACCCGGGCGCCGTCGCCGCGCTCGACGGTGACGCTCACCGCCGGATCGATCAGCGCGAACGCGATGGCGGCCGCGTCGGTGCCGGAGATCACGCCGTCCTGGCGGGAGGCGATCACGCCGCGCATCCGCTCGCCCGGAGGCACGATGGCGTCGGTGGTGATGTCGCCCGCCCGGCCGAGATCCTCCAGCAGGGCGGAGCGGACCACCGGCTCGACCAGGAGCCGCGGCAGGGGCAGGATCTCCTCGGAGAGGACTGATTGGGTCATGGCGTCAGAACCTCCTCGGCGGCCACCCGGCCGCTCTGCGCCGCCCGGAGTTCGGCCAGCGAGGTCTCGGTGTGGGTCGCGGCCGCGAGATGCGGATGATCGCTCCGCCAATGAGCGCCGCGGCTCTCCCGGCGCTCCAGTGCGCCGCGGGCGATCATCAGCGCCACCAGGGCCGCGTCGCAGGACTCCGCCTCGGGCGCCAGCGCGGTTACCGCCGCCGCGAGACCGGCGGCGTCGCGCACGACCCCGACCTGGCGCTCCATCAGGGTGCGAATCGCCGGCAGGTCGCCGGAGCCGCGGGCGGTCACGGCCTGCGGCACGATGGCCGCCGGCGCCGGCGCGTCGAGCCCGTCGGCGATGAAGCGCGCATAGGCGAGCCCCTCCAGCAGCGAGTTGCTGGCGAGCCGGTTGGCGCCGTGCAGGCCCGTGGAGGAGACCTCGCCGCAGGCGTAGAGACCCGGCACCGAGGTGGCGCCGTGCGCGTCCACTTTCACGCCGCCCATGTGGTAGTGGGCCGCCGGGCGGACCGGGATCGGCTGAACGGCCGGGTCGATGCCCGCGGCGGCGCAGAGCCCCGCCACCGTCGGGAAGCGCGTCGGCATCGCGGCGCCGAGGGCGCCCCGGGCGTCGAGATAGACCGTGCGGCCCCGCTGCAGCGCCTGGAAGATGCCGCGGGCGACGACGTCGCGCGGCGCGAGATCCCCGCCCGCGATGCCGGCCATCACCGGGGCGCCGGTCTCGTCGATGAGGCGGGCGCCCTCCCCGCGCAGGGCCTCGGTCGCGAGCGGCATCGGGTCGGCGCCGGCCGCGATGGCGGTCGGGTGGAACTGCACGAACTCCATGTCGCGCATCACCGCCCCGGCCCGGGCGGCGAGCGCCAGGCCGCGTCCGACCGCGCCCGGCGGATTCGTCGTCGCCGCGTAGAGGGCGCCGACGCCGCCGGTGGCGAGCACGACGGCGCGGGCCGGGATGCGGAACAGGGCGCCGTCGCGCTCGGCGACGATGCCGGCCACGNGACCGCCGCGGCGATGCCGCCCTGCGCCCAGCCGGTGGCCGTGCCGAGGCCGAGGGGTGACGCGGTGACCAGCGTCACCGGGCGGGGCGCGAGGCGCAGCGCGACGCTGAGGCCCGCGACGCCGCCGCCGACCACGACGACGCGGTCGGCGAGTCTGGGGGAGACGGCGTTCATCGCGTGCGCACCTGGAGCATGCGCTCGACCGCGGCCCGGGCCCGGTCGGCCAGCGCCGGGTCGACCGTGACCTCGTGGGTCATCGTCTCGAGCGAGCGCCGGATGTTGCGCAGGCTCATCCGCTTCATGTGCGGGCACATGTTGCAGGGCTTGATGAATTCGATGTCCGGGTTCTGCGCCGCGATGTTGTCGGCCATGGAGCACTCGGTGACGAGCACCACCTGCTTCGGCCGCTTCTCGACGACGAAATCCATCATCATCGCGGTGGAGCCGGAGAAGTCGGATTCGGCCACCACGTCCGGCGGGCATTCCGGGTGCGCGATGACGGTGACACCGGGATAGCTGTCGCGGACGTCGCGGATGTCCGCTGGCGTGAAGCGCTCGTGCACCTCGCAGTGGCCGGCCCAGGTCAGGATCTCGACCTCGGGGACCTCGGCCTGGACGTTCTGCGCCAGGAACTCGTCCGGGATCATCAGCACGCGGGGCGCGTTCAGCGACTTCACCACCGCGACAGCGTTGCCAGAGGTGCAGCACAGGTCCGACTCGGCCTTCACGGCCGCCGAGGTGTTCACGTAGGTGACGATCGGCACGCCCGGGTACTTGGCGCGCAGGCCGCGCACATCCGCGGCGGTGATCGAATCGGCCAGCGAGCAGCCCGCCCCCATGTCGGGAATCAGCACGGTCTTGCTCGGGTTCAGGAGCTTGGCGGTCTCGGCCATGAAGTGGACGCCCGCCAGCACGATCACGTCGGCGTCGACCGTCACCGCCTCGCGGGCGAGCGCGAGGCTGTCGCCGACGATGTCGGCCACCGTGTGGAAGATCTCCGGCGCCTGGTAATTGTGCGCCAGGATCACGGCGTTGCGCTCGCGCTTCAGGCGCAGGATCGCCTCGATGTCCGGCGCCAGCGCCGGCCACTCGATCGCGGGAACGTGCCGGCTGACACGGGCGTAGAGATCGGGAAGCGGCAGGCCCGGGATGGGCGTGCGGGAGACGGTTGCAACGGTCGCCGCCATGGCGTCCTCCATTATGCTCAGTTTGAGCATTGTGCCGTCTAACTTATGTGGGCCGGACGCGCCTGTCCAGATATGCTAGCTGTGAGCATAAATCTTTTGCGGCGCGATGTTACGCTGCGCCGCCGAAGGCCGATCGGTCAGCAGAAGGTGGCGGGGTCCGGCCCGATCCGGCCGTCGGGCCGGTCGAGCGCGGCGATCCTCTCCATCTCGTCGGCGCCGAGTTCGAAATCGAACAGCGCGATGTTCTCGAGGATGCGCTCGGGCCGGGCGGTCTTCGGGATGGCCACGCAGCCGATCTGCACCTGCCAGCGCAGCACCACCTGGGCGGGGCTCTTCCCGTGCGCCTTCGCGATCGCACCGATCACCGGGTCATTCAGCTCCTTGCCCTGTCCCAGGGGACTCCAGGATTCGGTCACGATGCCGTGACGGGAATCGTCGGCCCGCGGCGCCTTGCGCTGGAAGCGCGGGTGCTGCTCGATCTGGTTCACCGCGGGCGCCACCCCGGTCTCGCCGACGAGGGTGGCGATGTGCTCGGGCGTGAAGTTCGAGACGCCGATCGACTTCGCCCGCCCCTCCTCGCGCAGCTGGATCAGCGTCTTCCAGGTCTCGACGAACAGGCGCCGCTGCGGGCACGGCCAGTGGATCAGGTAGAGGTCGACATAGGGGAGGCCGAGGCGCTGCAGGCTCTCGTCGAAGGCCCGCCGCGTCTCGTCGCGGCCCTGACGGTCGTTCCAGAGCTTCGTGGTGAGGAAGATCGCGTCCCGGGGCACCTGCGCGTCGCGAATGCCCCGGCCGACGCCGGCCTCGTTGCCGTAGACGGAAGCGGTGTCGATCAGGCGATAGCCCGCCTGGAGCGCCCGGCCGACCAAGTCCGGCGCCTGCTCGTCCGAGAGCTGCCAGCAGCCGTAGCCGATCTGGGGAATGCGGCGCCCGTCATTGAGCGGCAGGGTCGGAACGGCCATGGGGCGAGCCTCCGGTGTCGTTGTCCGATCAACCCAAACGCTCGCAGCGGGACGCGTTCCAAGGCGCCGCCGTCTTTGCGAGCACCGCGAAGCAATCCAGCGGGGCCACGGTCACCGATGTCGCGCTGCCCTGGATCGCTTCGCGTCGCTCGCGATGACGAACTGCAGGAGGCCAGCACGCGCAGCCGCGAAGCCGCGGTGAACGGGCGCAGTCTGGACCGGATCTAATCCCTCGAGCTCGGCGTTGGCACACTGGATTCCAGACTGCGTCGCGCCGTGATGCGTCGCGCATGGGCGGGATAGCAGCATGACAGACGCGACTCCGAAGAAGCCGTTCGCCTTGACGCGGCGGGCCGTGGTGGAGGGCTGCGCCGCGGCCGGGGCGCTCGGCGCCCTGGGCTTCCGGCCTGCGCCCGCGGCGGCGGCCCCGGGCGACCCGGCCCCGCAGACCATGCCGGTGCGGCTCACGATCAACGGCCAGCCGCGGGATCTCGTCCTCGACACCCGCACGACGCTGCTCGACGCCCTGCGCGAGCATCTGGCGCTCACCGGTACCAAGAAGGGCTGCGACCACGGCCAGTGCGGCGCCTGCACGGTGCTGGTGGACGGAAGGCGGATCAATTCCTGCCTGACGCTCGCGGCGATGCACGAGGGCGATCAGGTCACCACGATCGAGGGGCTCGCCGACGGCGACCAGCTTCACCCGATGCAGGCGGCCTTCCTGGAGCATGACGGCTTCCAGTGCGGCTACTGCACGCCGGGCCAGATCTGCTCGTCGGTCGGCATGCTGAGCGAGGCCAAGGCCGGCTGGCCGAGCCACGTCACCGAGGACATCGCCGCGACCCCGACGCTCAGCGACGCCGAGATCCGCGAGCGGATGAGCGGCAACATCTGCCGCTGCAGCGCCTACCCCAACATCGTCGCGGCGATCCGCGACACCGCCGCCAGCAACCTCTGAAGGGGGCGGACATGAAGGCTTTCACGTACGAGCGTCCGGCCACGGTTCAGGACGCCGCGAAGCTCGCGGCCGAGCGGCCGAACGCCAAGTTCATCGCCGGCGGCACCAACCTCCTCGACCTGATGAAGCTCCAGATCGAGACCCCGGCGACGCTGATCGACGTCAATCGGCTGCCCCTCGACAAGGTCGAGGCCACGCCGGAAGGCGGTCTGCGCATCGGCGCCCTGGTGCGGAACGCCGACCTCGCGGCCGACCCGCGGGTCCGAAAGGACTACGCCGTGCTGGCCAAGGCGCTGCTGGCCGGTGCGTCGGGGCAGCTGCGCAACAAGGCGACCACCGCCGGCAACCTCCTCCAGCGGACGCGGTGCTACTACTTCTACGACACGGCCATGCCCTGCAATAAGCGCGCGCCCGGCTCCGGCTGCTCGGCAATCGGGGGGTTCAACCGCATCATGGCGGTGGTCGGCGCGAGCGAGGCCTGCATCGCCACCAACCCGTCCGACATGAACGTCGCCATGCGGGCCCTCGACGCCACCGTCGAGACGATGAACCCGGACGGAAAGGCGCGCAGCATCCCGATTGCCGACTTCCACAAGCTGCCGGGCGACACACCGCAGATCGAGACCGACCTGCGCATGGGCGAGATCATCACCGCCGTGACGCTGCCGAAGCCGGTGGCCGGCACGCACATCTACCGGAAGGTCCGCGATCGCGCCTCCTACGCCTTCGCGACCGTGTCGGTAGCCGCCGTGATCGCCGGCGCGGAGGGCAGGAAGCCGACAGCCGCGCGCCTCGCCTTCGGCGGGCTGGCGCACAAGCCCTGGCGGGTCGCCGAGGCCGAGACGGCCCTGGTCCAGACCGGATCGGCCGACGCCGCCGCCGACGCGGTTCTCAAGGGCGCCCGCGGCTACGGCAGCAACGACTTCAAGATCCCGCTGACGCGCCGGACCCTCCGGGCCGTCGTGGCCCAGGCGACCCGCGCTTAAATCCCGGCAAGGACCGTTCCCATGGAGATGAACCAGCCGATCGGCCGGACGCCCCTCGACGATCGGCCCGACGGGCTCGTCGGCAAGCCGCTGAACCGGGTCGAGGGCAAGCTCAAGGTCACGGGCCACGCGCCCTATGCCTACGAGACGCGGGCGCTCGAGAACCCCGCCTACGGCTTCATCGTGCCGGCGACGATCGCCTCAGGCACGATCCGCTCAATCGACGCGGAGGCCGCCCGCAAGGCGCCGGGCACGATCCTGGTCCTGACCCATGAGAACGTGCCCGAGCAGGGCGAGAAGAAGGAGCAGGTCTGGCCGCAGCTCCAGGGAACCGAGGTCCGGTTCTACGGGCAGCCCGTCGCCTTCGTGGTCGCCGAGACCTTCGAGCAGGCCCGCGCGGCCGCCCTGCTGGTCAAGGTCCGGTACGACGCGGCCCAACCCAAGGGGCTGCTCAAGGACAGTCTGGCCGCCGCCTACGAGCCGAAGCCGGTCAACTCGCCGCCGGATACGAAGCTCGGTGATTTCGACGCGGCCTTCGCGGCCGCGCCGGTGAAGCTCGACGTGGAATACGTCACGCCGAACCAGATCCACGCGCAGATGGAGCCGCACGCCACCATCGCCGCCTGGGACGGCGACGGCGTCGTGCTGCACACGTCGAACCAGATGCCGAACCGGGGCCAGAAATCCCTCGGCTCGGTGTTGAAGCTGCCGCCCGAGAAGGTGCGGATCGTCAGCCCCTACATCGGCGGCGGCTTCGGCTCGAAGCTGCAGGTCCAGCCGGAGGCGACGCTCGCGATCCTGGCCTCGAAGCTGATCCAGCGCCCCGTGAAGGTCGCGCTCACGCGTCAGCAGGAATTCCACGTCGCGACTCACAGGACCGACACGATCCAGCGGATCCGCCTCGGCGCCGACAAGGAGGGGCGCCTCTCGGCGATCAGCCACGAATCGTGGTCCGACACAGCCGAGGGCGACGGATTCTTCGAGACCTCGGCCAACGTCACCCGCTCCCTGTACGCCGCGCAGAACCGCGTGACGCGCCACAGGCTGGTGAACCTCAACATGCCGATCGCCTCGGCGATGCGCGCGCCCGGCGAGGCCGTGGGCCAGCTCGCCTTCGAGTGCGCCATGGACGAGCTCGCCGAGCAGCTGAAGGTCGACCCGATCGAGCTGCGGGTGCGCAACGAGCCGGCCGAGGATCCAGAGAAGAAGGTCCCGTTCTCGACCCGCAAGCTCGTGCCCTGCATGCGCGAGGGGGCGCGCCTGTTCGGCTGGGACAAGCGGCAGGCCGCGGGCTCCCGGCGCGAGGGCAACTGGCTCGTCGGAATGGGCATGTCGGCGGCCGCCCGCCTCAACCCGCTGATGCCGTCCGCCGCGAAGGTCCGGCTCGGCCCGGACGGCGTGCTGGTGGTGCGGATGGCGATGACCGATCCCGGCACCGGCACCTACACGATCCTCACGCAGATCGCCGGCGAGATGCTGGGGCTGCCGCCCGAGCGCGTGCGGGTGGAGATCGGCGACACCGATTTCCCCTTCGCGGCCGGCTCGGGTGGATCCTTCGGCGCCGGCTCGGCGGGCTCCGCGCTCTACGTCGCCTGCGACAACCTCCGGCAGGCCCTGCTCAAGGCCGGCGACCTCAACCCGGACGGCGCCACCTTCCGCGACGGCGCGGTCACGTCCGGCAACCGCACGGAATCCCTCACCGATCTCGCCAAGTCCGGGCTGGAGGCCTCCGGCGAGATCAAGCCCGGCGAGATGAAGCAGAAGTTCTCGCAGTACTCCTACGGGGCGCACTTCGCCGAGGTCGGGGTCGACGTCGATACCGGCGAGATCCGGCTGCGGCGGATGCTCGGCGTCTTCACCGGCGGCCGCATCCTCAACGCCAAGACCGCGCGCAGCCAGGCGATCGGCGGCATGACCTTCGGCGTCGGCGCGGCGCTGATGGAGGATGCGGTGGTCGATCCGCGCTACAGCTACTTCGTCAACCACGACATGGCCGAGTACCACGTGCCGGTCCACGCCGACGTTCCCGAGATCGACGCGGTGTTCCTGCCGGAACTCGACGACAAGGCGAATCCTCTGAAGAGCAAGGGGCTCGGCGAGCTCGGCATCTGCGGCGCCGGCGCCTCGCTCGCCAACGCGATCTACAACGCCACCGGGATCCGGGTCCGCGACTATCCGATGACCCTCGACAAGATGCTCAAGGGCTTCGAGGAGCAGGAGGGGCAGGCGCAGCGGCGGACGTGATGCGCGGCGCCGCCGTCGCGGCGGGTTCTTCGCCGATCCGGGGGCGGGTTCCGGCAACGCCGCGCCCGTCAGAGCCGCCGGTGCAGCGGGAGCGGAGCGCGTCCCGGCGCCCGACCCGCGCCCCGCAGCGCGCGGCCGCCGCCCCAGTTGACGCAGGCGCGCCCAGGCGGGACACCCGGCGAAAAGCCCGCAGGGGGGAGCGTCCGGTGTCCGACAGCCAGCACGATGATCGCCGTCCGCCGGCCCGCTTCAACGCGGCGCGGTACTGCCTCGCCGAGAACGCGCGCCTGCGCCCCGACAAGACCGCCCTGGTGATGGTCGGCGACGGCACCGCCGAGCGCCTCAGCTTCGGCGCGGTCGAGCGGTCGGTGCGCAGCATCGCGGCGGGCCTGCTCGGCCTCGGTCTGAGGCCCGGCGAAAGGGTGATGATCCGCATGGGCAACGAGGCTGACTACGTCCTCGTCTATTTCGGCGCCCTGGCGGCGGGTCTCGTGGCGCTGCCCTCCTCGCCGCAGCTCACCGAGGGCGAGGCCGCCTTCCTCATGGAGAATTCCGGCGCCGCCGCCGTCGTCGTCGGAAGCGGCTGCACGGTCGCATCCGATGCGCTGGGGGGACGCCTCCTGCTCGACGCCTCCGCGGTCGCCGCCCTGAAGGCCGGTCCGCCCATGGCCGAGTACGCCGACACCGCCGCCGACGACCCGGCGATGCTGATCTACACGTCCGGCACGACCAGCCGGCCGAAGGGCGTGCTGCACGCGCACCGCGCCGCCTACGGGCGCCGCCCGATGCTCGACCACTGGCTCGGGCTCACCGAATCCGACGTGATGCTCCACGCCGGCACCATGAACTGGACCTACACGCTCGGCGTCGGGCTGAGCGATCCCTGGTCGGTGGGCGCGACCGCGGTGCTCTACAACGGCCCGCGCGATCCCGGAATCTGGCCGCGCCTGATCGCGGCCCACGGCGCGACCCTGTTCGCCGCCGTCCCGACGCTCTACCGCCAGATCCTCAAGTACGGCGACCTCGGCGCCCACGACCTGTCGAGCCTGCGCCACGGCTGCACGGCCGGCGAACCCCTCGCGGTGGAGCTCCTGGAGGCCTGGAGTCAGGCCACCGGAAAGCCTCTCTACGAGGCGCTCGGGATGAGCGAGATCTCGACCTACATCTCCAGCGGCCCGACCGTCCCGGTGCGCCCCGGCTCGCCCGGCAAGCCGCAGCCCGGCCGGCGGGTGGCAATCCTGCCCGTCGAGGGTGAGCCCGTGCCGCTCCCGGCCGGCGAGAGCGGGCTCCTCGCCGTGCACAGGACCGAGCCGGCGCTGATGCTCGGCTACTGGAACCGCCCCGAGGAGGAGGCCGAGGTGATGCGCGGCGACTGGTTCGTCGGCGGCGACCTCGCCCGGTTCGACGCCGACGGCTACCTCTGGTTCGAGGGCCGCAACAACGACCTGATGAAGGCGATGGGCTACCGGGTCTCGCCCAACGAGGTGGAGGCGGTGCTGTCGACCCACCCGTCCGTGGCGGAGGTGGGCGTGGCCGAATTGCCGGTGCGGGCGGACGTCACGGTCATCTGCGGATTCGTGGTGCTCCAGCCGGACGTCGAGCCCGACGCGGAGCCCCTGCTCGCGTGGTGCGCGGAGCGGCTCGCCGCCTACAAGCGGCCGCGGGAGATCCGCTTCCTCGACGCCCTGCCACGCACGGCGAACGGCAAGGTGCAGAGGAAGCGGCTGGCCGAGACGGCTTCGGGATGAGGCCTGCGCGCCTCCTCTACAGCAGCGTCCCGCGCAGGATCAGCAGCGCCACCGAGAAGTAGATGACGAGCCCGGTGACATCGACCAGCGTCGCAACGAAGGGCGCCGAGGCGGTGGCCGGATCGAAGCCGATCCGCTGCAGCAGGAAGGGCAGCATCGAGCCGGCGAGCGATCCGAAGGTCACGATCCCGACGAGCGCCGCCCCCACCGTGGCGGCGACCAGCGGCCAGTGCTCGCCGTAATCGTAGAGGCCGAGCTTCTGCCACGCCACGATCCGGATCACCGCGATCACGCCGAGGATCGCGCCGAGGAAGATCCCGGTCGGCAACTCGCGCAGCGCCACCCGCCACCAGTCGCGCAGGCGGATCTGGTGGAGCGCCAGCGCCCGGATCAGCAGCGAGGTCGCCTGTGAGCCGGAATTGCCGCCGGAGCTCATGATGAGCGGGATGAACAGGGTCAGGACGATCGCCTTCTCCAGCTCGCCCTCGAAGCCCTGCATGGCCGAGGCGGTGAGCATCTCCGACAGGAACAGCGCGCACAGCCAGCCGGCGCGCTTCCGGATCATCGTGAAGAAGCCGATATCCATGTAGGGCTCGGGCAGCGCCTCCATGCCGCCGAAGCGCTGCACGTCCTGGGTCTGCTTCTCGATCATCGCGTCGATCATGTCGTCGACGGTGACGATGCCGATCACGTGGCCGACCGCGTCGACCACCGGCAGCGCCAGGAGGTCGTACTTGGAGATCAGCCGGGCCGCCTCCTCGCGGCTGGCCGTCGGCGAGACCGCGAGCGGCCGGCGCCCCGGCGCGACGCTGAGCACGTTGTCGCTCGGGTCCCCCGAGATCAGGCGCCGCAGGGGCACCGCCTTGGTGAGCGCGCGGGTGCGTGGGTCGAGCACGAAGATCGCGTAGATCGTCTCGCGGGTCTTCTCGACGTGGCGGATGTGCTCCAGCGTCTGGCCCACCGTCCAGGTGCCCGGCACGGTGACGAACTCGGTGGTCATCAGCGAGCCGACGGTCTCCTCGCCGTAGGCCGAGAGCCGGTCGACGGCGCCGCGGGTCTCGGCGTCGAGGCGGGCGCGCAGGTCGGAGCGGCCGGGCTCCTCGATCTCGCGGAACACGTCGGTGACCCGGTCGGCCGACATGCCCGACAGGTAGCCGGCCACCCGGTCCCGCGGCAGCATCTCGATGATGTCGGCGGCGCAGTCGAGTTCCGGCTGGTCCAGCACCTCGATCGCCCGCTCCGTCGGCAGGCCGAGCAGGATGGCCGCGGCGACCTCGGGGGCCTCGTCGTTCAGGGCCTCGACGATGTCGGGCGCCCGTTCGTCCGACAGGCGTGCGGCCAGCACGGAAGGATCGACGCGCGTGTCGAAGGGGGCGATCTCGTTCATGGCCTCGCCTCGTGGTTACGAGGCGACGCGGCGCCGGTCATCCTGGGTCAGGGCCGTGGCCGGCCGCCGCGTCGGTCGCCCCGCGGCCAGGCCTCTCAGCGGCTCAGGCGGGACGACGGCACGGGGCCGGGCACGGCAAGCACGATCGGTCGGGCACGTCGCTTCGCGGGTCGCTGCTGGAATGGGAGCGCGACACCGTCGAGGACACCGTCGCGCGGGTGCGTCGTGCGCCCGCGCGCAGGGCCCGTCAAGCCATAACAGCGCCCATCCGCGGCCGGCGCCGAACCGCGCTCCGGCGGGTGGCCGCGCGGCCACGGGGCCGCCCCGCGCGGCTCACGGCCCAGCTCCCTATGAGAAATATAAGTGTTGTGCTCGCTTGTATTGCGTCCAAGATATTGCCTATATGGATCGCACCAACAGCGAGGAGAAACGCCATGGCCTGGTCCGCCCCGATCGTGTCCGAGATCTGCGTCGGCATGGAAGTCACCAGCTACGAGTCGGCTGAGATCGACACGTTCCACTAAGTCGCTCGCGGTCCGGAGCGCGCGTCGCTCCGGACTTCGTGGCCTCTCGATCCATCGCTTCAATTCACCTGGAGGAAATCATGGCTTGGTCCGCTCCCGTCGTCTCCGAGATCTGCGTCGGCATGGAAGTCACCAGCTACGAGTCGGCTGAGATCGACACGTTCCACTAAGTCGCCGCTCTGACGTTTTCGGGCGCCGCTTCAGCCGAAGCGGCGCCTTTTTCTTTGCGCGTGGGGCGAGCCGCGCCTCGGCTTGACCGGCCGCACCAAACCTGTGCCGCTACGGCGCCCCGGAGATCCGGGCACGCGGAGCGAGCGAGGACGGGTTTGGTGGACAGCGCGCACGCGGCCGATCAGGCGATACCCCCTTGCCCGATCACCGGTGCCCCCGCCCTGCGCTGCGTCGAGCGCCTGGACGCCGCCTTCCTGACTCTGCTCTGGCACTATTCCGGCGGCGTCGATGTCGGCCCGCTGCTGCGCCCCGCCGGCACGTTCCGGCTCTGGGAATCCCCGACCGGGCTGATCTTCTTCGATCCGCCGGTGGCCGGCGACGCGGCCTTCTACCGGGCCTTCTACGGCCGGATCGCCGCGCACGATAAGCTCGCCGGGCCGGGGACGGAGCGCCTGGAATTCCGCCAGGCCGCCGCGCACGTGCCGTCCGGCGCCCGGGTGCTCGATGTCGGCTGCGGCCACGGCGGGTTCCGCGCCTACGTTCCGGACGCCGTCTACACGGGCCTCGACCCGAACTTCTCCGCCGAGGACCCGACCGGCGCGATCCTCGACGAGACCGTCGAGGCGCACGCGGCGCGGGTCGGCCCGGTCTACGACGTCGCCTGCGCGTTCCAGGTGATCGAGCACGTGGCGGACCCGCTGGGTTTCGCCCGGGCGCTCGCCGCCTGCGTCAAGCCGGGCGGGGTGGTCCTGATCGGTACGCCGCTCTGGCCCTCGCCCAACACCACGATCCCGAACTTCGTCATCAACGCGCCGCCCCACCACCTGACATGGTGGACGCCCGCCGCCCTGGAGGCGCTGGCCGAAACGCTGGGCTGCACCCCTGAGGCCGTCCACGCTATCGGCATGGACCGGCACGACTCGCTGATCCACTGGATGGCCAAGGTCAGCCCCGTCCGCTGCCGCGACCGCTTCTTCCGGCGAACGTGGTCCTGGGCGGCGGCGCTCGCCTTCGCGTACGGCGTCGGAGCGATCCTCGACCGCGTCCTGCCGGTGCCGAAGCGGACCCGCCCGAACGCGCTGCTGCTCGCGGCGCGCAAGGGCACCTGATCCGTCACGCCACGAACAGCCCCGCGATCGCCGCGCTCGTGAGGTTCGACAGCGTCCCCGCCAGGATCGCCCGCAGGCCGTACCGGGCGACCTCGGCGCGCCGCTCCGGGACGAGGCTGGAGAAGCTCGCGAGCTGGATCGCGATCGAGGCGAAATTGGCGAAACCGCACAGGGCGAAGCAGACGATCGCCTGCGCCCGCGGCTCCAGGGTGCCCGCCTTCAGGACCGGCGACAGGTTGGCGTAGGCCAGGAATTCGTTGAAGGCGAGCTTCTGGCCGATCGCGCCGCCGACCAGGGTCGCCTGGTCCCAGGGCACGCCCAGGAGCCACGCCAGCGGGGCGAGCGCCCAGCCGAGCACGCCCTCGAACGTGGCGGACGGGTAGCCCAGCCAGGCCCCGAGGAGGCCGAACAGGCCGTCCGCCAGGGCGATCAGCCCGACGAAGGCGATCAGCATGGCGCCCACCGAGACCGCCACCGCGAGCCCCTTCTGGGTGCCGTCGGCCGCCGCCTCGATGATGTTGGCCGCCCGGGTCTCGCCGAACTCCACACGGGTGGTGGCGATCCGGGTCGGCTCCGTGGAGGGCATCAGGATCTTGGCGTAGACGAGCCCACCGGGGATCGCCATCACGGAGGCCGCGAGCAAGTAGGTCATGGGCACGCCGAGCGCCGCGTAGCCCGCCAGGATCGATCCCGCGGTCGAGGCGGCGCCGCTCGACATGACGGCGAACAGCTCGGCCCCGGTCAGCAGGGCGAGGAACGGGCGCAGGGCGACGGCGATCTCGCTCTGGCCGATGGCGATCGTGATCACCGCCGCGAAGGACTCGATCGGCGAGGTGCCGAGGATCCGCCGGAGCACCGCGCCGAGCCCCCGGGCGAGCGCCTGCATCACGCCGAGGTGGTAGAGCACGCCGATCAGCGCGGAGACGTAGAGGATCTGCGGCAGGACCCGCAGCGCCAGGATGAAGCCCGAGCCGCCGAACAGCTCGAACATCTTCGGCTCGACCAGGCCGCCGAACAGGAAGGCCGTGCCGCGGTCCCCGTAGGACAGCACGGTCACGACCGCGTCGGCGGCGGCCCGCAGCGCCGCCTGCCCGGCGGGCAGGAACAGGACCAGGGCGCCGAGGCCGACCTGCAGCGCCAGCCCGGTCAGCACCACGCGGGGACTGATCGCCCGCCGGTTCGTCGAGAACAGGAGCGCGACGGCGAGCAGCACCAGAAGGCTGAGGCCGGCATGGGTCAGGCGGTCGAGCATCGCGTCCTTCGGGTCCGAGCTTGGCCGGCGCGCATGGAAGGATCGGGCCAGGGACCGTCAGATAGGGCCTTCGGGCGCGAGATAGGGGGCGAACAGGTCGCGGACCTGCGCGAAGCCCCAGTCCCGATCGACCTCCGTCAGGGTCGTGCCTCCCTGGAGGCGGTGACTCATCCAGTGGCTGGACACGATCCAGGCATTGTCGATGAGCCGCCCGAGGGCGTCCGGGGCTACGCGCAGCCGGCCCGCGCGCATGGCCGCCTCGAAGACGCCGCGGGCCAGCGCCTGGGTTTCGGTCCGGAGGGTGTGGACGCGGGGGCGCAGGGCCGGCGCGATCTCCACCATCGCGATGCCGTCGCGATAGACGCAGCGGTAGCGCCACATCAGGTCGAACCAGGACCGCTGGTAGGCGAGCAGCGCTTCCGGCGCCGCAGGGTCGGCGGGCATCCGGCCCGCCACCGCCAGGGCCTCGGTCTCGAAGGCGGCGAACAGGGCTTCGACCAGGCCGCGCTTGCGCGGAAAATGGTACTGCAGATTGCCCTCGCGGATCCCTGCCGCGGCCGCGATCTCCGCCGTCGTGACGTGACCGAGACCGCGGGTGTTGAACAGCGCGAGGCTGACGGCGAGGATGCGCGTGCGCGTATCCGGCGACGCGGGCTCGGCCACCGGGCCAACCTCCGCACCCCGCTCGATCCTGCGGCCCGCTTCCCGCGACATGATCCCGTCCCCGCCTAGGGTGCTCACCCTAGACAATCCGGCCGGCCGGGCCTATCCCCCGAGGACAGTCCGATCCAGGTCGGCGGCACGGGGAGGCGCGGTTTGGCACAGCGGTTCCAACTCGCGGGAGCGGTGGCCCTGATCACCGGCGCGGCGAGCGGCATCGGCGCGGCGCTGGCCGAGGGTCTCGCCGCGAAGGGCTGCAACCTCCTCCTCGTGGACCGGGACGAGACCGGCCTGGCGGCCGTTGCCGCCAAGATCCGCGGCGTCACGGTCGAGACGCGCGTCCTGGACCTCACGGATGCCGAGGGGATCCGCGCGCTGCCCGACTGGGTCGCCGAGCGGTCCGGACATCTCGATATCCTGATCAACAATGCCGGCGTCGCGCTCGGCGGCCGGTTCGACGAGACGCATCTCGAGGATTTCGAGTGGCTGCTCGACATCAACCTGCGCGCCGTCGTGCGGATGTGCCACGCCTTCCTGCCGATGCTGCGTGCCCGGCCGGCGGCGCAGATCGTCAACCTGTCGAGCCTGTTCGGCCTGATCGCGCCGCCGGGCCAGGTCGCCTACTGCACCAGCAAGTTCGGGGTACGCGGTTTCTCGGAGGCCCTGCGGCACGAGTATGCCGGCACCGGCCTCGGCGTGACGGTGGTCCATCCGGGCGGCGTCGCCACCGCCATCTCCCGCAACGCTCGCGGCCGCCGGCCGCCGAGCGACCCGGAGGCGGCGAAGCGCGCGGCCGTGGAGGACGAGAAGGCCCGGGAGGCGTTCGGGAAGCTCCTGACCCTGGCGCCCGCGGATGCCGCCGCCGCGATCATCCGCGGCGTCGAGGCCCGGGCACCCCGGATCGTCATCGGCAAGGACGCCAAGAACGCCGCTCTGATCCAGCGATTGATGCCGGTCGGGTACTGGAAGGCGATCGTGCGCCTGTCCGGGGGAACGCTCTGAGATGGCGAGCCTGCGCGCGTATCTCGGGGCCTACATGGTCCGCAGCCGGGTTCGCGGGCCCCTGTCCCGGGCACGGGACGCGGCCGCGTTCCGCCGGATCTTCGAAGCTCCGGCCTTCCCGGATCCCAAGGGCGTGACCTACGAGCCGGGCATCGTCGGCGGCGTGAGAGGCGAGTGGATCCGACCGAAGGCGGGCCCAGGCCGGCGGATGCTCTACATCCACGGCGGCGGCTTCATCGCCTGCTCGCCCCGCACGCACCGGCCGGTCACGGGCGCGCTGGCGAACCGCGGCTTCACGATCTTCGCGCCCGATTACCGCCTCGCTCCCGAACACCCGTTTCCCGCGGCGGTCGACGACGTGACCGCCGTCTGGGGGGCGTTCAGCGCCGAGGGCGCCGCCTGCGTGGCGGGCGAGTCGGCCGGCGGCAACCTCGCCCTCGTGCTGATGGGCGAGGCCCGCGCCCGCGGCCTGCCGATGCCCTGGGCGGCAGCCCTGTTCTCCCCCGCCACGGATTTCATCTCCGAGGACGGGTCGCGGGTGAGCAATGCGTGGCGCGACGCCATGTTCGACCCGCAGGCGCTCGCCGCGATCCGGCCGATGTATCTGGGCGGCGCCGATCCGGCCGACCCGCGGATCTCGCCGCTCTACGGCGACCCGACCGGCTTCCCGCCGCTGCTGTTCCACGTCGGCGCCCGCGAGGTCCTGCGCGACGATTCGGTGCGCATGGCCGAACGGGCCCGCGCGGCCGGCGTCGCGACCGAACTCAAGCTCTTCCCCGTCGTATCCCACGCCTGGCAATTCGCCGCCGGGATGCTGCCGGAGGCGCGGACCTCCCTCGACGAGGCCGCGGCCTTCCTGGAGGCGCACGCGCCCCACGCCCCGTCCGGGAGCCCCCAGCGATGACCGAGCCCGCGTCCGAGACCCTGGCCGTCCTGATCGTCGGCGCCGGCTTCTCGGGGCTCGCGATGGCGATCCGCTGCCGACAGGCGGGAATCGGCCCGCTGCGGGTGATCGAGAAGGCCGACGGCATCGGCGGCACGTGGCACGACAACACCTATCCGGGGGCGGCCTGCGATATCCCCTCGCACCTCTACTCGCTGTCCTTCGCCCCGAAGGCCGACTGGAGCCGGATGTACGCTCCGCAGCCGGAGATCCTGGCCTACCTGCAGGACACCGCCGAGCGGAACGGGCTGATGCCCCTGATCCAGCTCGGGACGACCTTCACCGGAGCCGCCTGGGACGCGGCGCGCGCCGTGTGGCACGTGGAGACCGACCGGGGCAAGATCACGGCGCGCGCGATCGTCTCCGGGATGGGCGGGCTGCACCACCCGGCCTACCCGGACATCCCGGGTCGCGACGCCTTCGCGGGCCCCGCCTTCCACACCGCCGCCTGGGATCACTCCGCGGCGCTGGCCGGCAAGCGGGTCGGCGTTATCGGCACGGGGGCCAGCGCGATCCAGGTGGTGCCGGAACTCGCCGCCATCGCGTCCCACCTCACCCTGTTCCAGCGCACGCCGCCCTGGATCATGCCCAAGAACGATCACGCCATCGCGGAGCAGGCCCAGGACCGCTACCGCCGCGTGCCCCTCAGCCGGCGTCTCGAACGGGCGCGGCTGTTCTGGCTGCACGAGGTCCGCGCGCTCCTCGGCTTCACCAAGGTCTCGAAGCTCACCGGCCAGGCCGAAACCCTCGCCCGCCGCCACCTCGCCAAGGCGATCCCCGACAAGGCTCTGCGGGCTCAGCTGACGCCGAATTACAGGCTCGGCTGCAAGCGGGTTCTGATCTCCGACGACTACTACCCCGCGCTCCAGCGCCCGAACGTCACCCTGGAGACGGACGGTATTGCCCGGATCACCGAGACCGGCGCGACCACCAAGGCCGGACGACGGCACGACCTCGACGTGATCGTCTACGCCACGGGCTTCGACGTGACCGCGACCTTCGCGCGGATGAACCTCGTCGGGCGCGACGGCCTGCGGCTGACCGACGCCTGGGCCGGCGGCATGGGCGCCTACCAGGGCATCACGGTCGCGGGATTCCCCAACTACTTCATGCTGCTCGGGCCCAATACCGGGCTCGGCCACAACTCGGTCGTCTCGATGATCGAGATCCAGGTGCAGCACGTCCTCGACTGTCTGAAGACCCTGCGCCGCGGGACGAGGACCGTCGAAGTCCGGCCGGAGGCCCAGGCACGCTTCCTCGACCGGATCCACAGCCGCATGGCCGACAGCATCTGGCAGGCCGGGGGCTGCCGCAGCTGGTACCTCGACGCGAGCGGGCGCAACACCACCCTCTGGCCCGACTCGGTGATGGCATACCGCCGGAGCGCCCGCCGCGCCCGGATGGGCGATTACAGGCTCGGCTGATCGGGGCGTCCGCGCGCGGCGCCCCGCCGCGCGGCGTCAGAACGCGAAGCCGGCTTCCGCCGCGAAGGCCTCGAGACCGGGCAGCGACGCGTCGAACAGCGGACGGGCCCCGAACGCGTCGCCGGCGCGCACGAAGAGGGTGACCTTGGCGTTGCGATGCGGACCGAGCACGCAGACCAGGCGGCCGTCGTCCTTGAGCTGGTTCAGCAGCGTCTGAGGCCGGACCTCGACGCGGCCGTTGATCAGGATGACGTCGAACGGACCCTGCTTGGGGGCGCCGTCCGCGATCGGGCCTTCGATCACCTGGGCGGAGGCGCCGAGCCGGGCGCGCGCGGCCGCGGCGAGGTCGGACACCGATTCCAGCGCCGTCACCCGCGCGCCGAGCTGCGCCATGATCGCCGCCGCGTAGCCGTAGCCGCTGGCGACGTCGAGGGCTGCGATCCCGGGCCGGACCCGAAGGGCCTGAACCATCCGGGCGAGAACCATCGGCGCCGGCATGCAGCGGGTCTCGCTGCCGGCCTCGCCGAGGTTCAGGGTCTGATCGATATACGCGAAGGGCTCGCGACCCTTCGGCACGAAGGCTTCGCGCGGCACGGTGTCGAACGCGTCGAGCACCGTGTTGTCGTTCACGTCGAAGGTCCGCAACTGGCAGTCGACCATCATCCGCCGCGCCTGCGCGTAATCGATCATCGATACGTGTCCTCGAACCGGATCGGAACGCCGCGTCGGCCGGGCTCCGGCGGACGGCCGGCAGCCCCGGCCAAGCCTAAGCTTCCCGGACGGGGGGCGTTTTCGGAGATCATCGCTTAAAACGCAAGGTGAGCCGACGCGACAGCCCGAGACGGCTCCGGAGGACGCGGCAGCGCTCGTCATCCTGGCCCGCGTTACGGCGGCCGCAGAGTGTCGCCCCGGCGCCGCCGGCCCCGGTCGCGCGGCCCGGCCGACCGATGAATAATGAGTGCACAGCGAGCGGGCGGTCCGCGAGGCCGCCCCCGCCGGGAGACACCATGACGCCGATCAGCCAGCCGATCCTGACCCGCAGCCTCACAGCCGCCCTCGCCGGACTGAGTCTCAGCCTGATGGGATCCGGCCCGGTCGCCGCGCAGGAGACGCCCGCGACCGCGGCCCCGCCGCCCAGCGTCCAGGTCGACCGAGGCTCGGCTCTCTACGGCCGCCCCGAGGGCGGCGCCGCGGCCAAGCTCGCGCCGGTGGCCGGACCGCCGCTCGCGACGGCGGCCGCCAAGCTGCCGCTCGACAAGCTGAAGGTTCCGGAGGGCTTCAAGATCGAGGTCTACGCCAGCGGCCTCGCCAACGCCCGCGAGATGACCCAGGCGCCGGACGGCACGCTGTACGTGGGCACCCGGACGGTGGGCAAGGTCTACGCGGTGCTGCCGAAGGCGGACGGCGATGGCAAGCGCGAGGTGAAGACCATCGCGACGGGCTTGCACCGGCCGAACGGGGTCGCGTACCACGACGGCGCGCTCTACGTCGCCGAACTCTCGAAGATCTGGCGCTACGACGACATCGCGAACCACTCCGACGGCGCGGCGAAGCCGACCCTGGTCTACGACGACCTGCCGAAGGACGAGGCCCACGGCTGGAAGTTCATCGCTATCGGCCCGGACAACAAGCTCTACGTCCCGGTCGGCGCGCCGGGCAACATCGTGATGCCGCCGGACACCCACGCGCAGATCCGGCGCATGGATCTCGACGGCAAGAACGCCGAGGTGATCGCCCGCGGCGTGCGCAACACGGTCGGATTCGACTGGAACCCGAAGACCAAGCAGCTCTGGTTCACCGATAACGGCCGCGACTGGGTCTCGGAGGACATCCCGAACGACGAGCTGAACGTGCTCACGGAGCCGGGCAAGCAACATTTCGGCTACCCGTTCTGCCACCAGGGCACGTTCACCGATCCGGAATACGGCTGGGGCCACGCCTGCTCGGAATTCACCGCGCCGGCGGCGCTGCTCGGCCCGCACACGGCCTCCCTCGGCCTGCGGTTCTACACCGGGACGCAGTTCCCGGAGGCGTACCGGGACGCGATGTTCGTCGCCCGGCACGGCTCGTGGAACCGCACGACCAAGCTCGGCGGCGACGTTGTCGTGGCCAAGCCTGGATCGGACGGTAAGACTGCCGCGGTGGAGCCGTTCCTGACCGGCTTCCTGCAGGACAACAAGTATGTCGGCCGGCCGGTCGACGTGCTGGTCGCCAAGGACGGATCGCTGCTCGTGTCCGACGACTACAACGGCGCGATCTATCGCGTCAGCTACGGCCGGTGATGCGCCGCCACCTCCGGGCGCTCCGCGGACCGGCCTCGGCCCTCGGCGGCCTGCTACTCACGGGCGCGGCGCTCGCGGCCCCCGACGCGGCCCTGCAGGAGCGCCTCGCCCCCTGCATCGGCTGCCACGGGGCCGGCACGTCGGCGACGGAAGGCGTGCCCTCGCTCGGCGGGCAGCCGGCGGACTACGTGGTCACGCAGCTCTTCCAGTTCCGGGAGAAGCAGCGGGAGGCGCCGCCGATGAACGAGGTCGCCGCCGGGTTCTCCGACGACGATCTGCGCGCATACGCCGACGCGGTGGCGACGCTGCCGCCGCCCGCCTGGTCCGGGCCGCCGGCCGACGCGGCCCTGGCGACGCGCGCGCAGGCGCTGGTCGCCAAGCACCAGTGCAATTCCTGCCACGGGCCGGACCTCGCGGGCCGGGACGCGATCCCGCGGATCCGGGCGCAGCGGGAGGAGTATCTCGCCAAGGCGCTCGCCGCCTACAAGTCGAACGCCCGGCCCGGCTACGATCCCGCCATGAACGAAGTCGCGCAGGGCCTGAGCGAGGCGGACATCAGGGATCTTGCGGCCTACGTGTCGCACCTCTGACACGACGTCCCTTGATTGCGCCGAGCCGTCATCACGAGCGCAGCGAAGTGACCCAGGCGTGCGCGCGGCCCGCAAGCGTGGCGCTGCCTGGATTGCTTCGCCGCGCTCGCCACGACGGCAGCGCCGGACCGATGGGATCACCCATCGCTCATCACCCGACCACGCGCAGCGCGTCGCCCTTCGCCAGCGCCCCGCCTGCGATCACCTCCGCGTAGACGCCGAGGTCGCGGTGACCGAGGCGCGCGTCGAGGGTCCAGGGGATGTCGCAGTCGCGCACGCCGCTGACCGGGTCGACGTTGGTCGCCGCGCACCGGACCGTCCGCTTGATGATCTTGAGCCGCAGCCCGCTCGGCGCCTCGATCACCTGCCCGACCATCTCCAGCTCGGCGAAGGGTTCGAGCCCGTCGACCAGCAGGTTGCCGCGGAAGCGCAGCGGGTCCACGGGCGCACCGAGATAATCCTCCACCGCCGCCACGCTCGCCCGGTTGATGAGCGACACGTAGCCGGTGGGGGAATCGGTGAAGCGGTACTGCGGCGGCGCGGCGAGCACCTTCGGCTCGCCCCGCAGGCTCCCGGGGACGAAGCGCCGCATCAGCTCCGCGAGTCCCTCTCGGCCCGCCTCGGTGTCGAGGCGGAAGGCCTGCGGTTCGCCGTAGCCCTCCACGGTCAGCGTCGCGGTGGCGTCGTCGTAGCGGGTGCGCAGGCGGGCGAGCGCCTCGTCGCGCATGAGCATCAGGTACTTGGTCTTGGGTTGGTGGCGGGGCGCGACTGCGTTGAAGCCCGACGGCCCGTTCTCGATAGCGTAGAGCCGGTCGCCAGGAAAAAAGCCGCTCGTCTCGAGTTCGGCCCGCCCGATCGGTTCGGGGCTCAGGCCCTTCACCGGGTAGCGATACAGGGCGCTGACATGAATCAATGCGGTCATGCGCGGAGCGTGGCCCTGAATTGATCCGCCGCGCAAGAGCGTCGCCGCCCCTTGTGGTGCTGAATTGCAACACCACATCGGGTCTACCGGCGGCCACCACGGCGCCGGGGCCCTCGCGCGGCGGATAGCCGGAGGGCGACGTTTCGGTGGCGCCGCGCCTCTCACCGGGCGGCGGATGCCGGTACGGGAGGGTTGTGCATGAATTTCGAGAAGTACACCGAGCGCGCCCGCGGCTTCGTGCAGGCGGCTCAGAACCTCGCGATGCGCGAGGGACATCCCCAGCTCCAGCCGGGTCACCTGCTCAAGGTGCTGCTCGACGATCCGGAAGGCCTCTGCGCCGGCCTGATCGACCGCGCGGGCGGCCAGTCGCGCGTGGCGCTGGCCCAGACCGAGCAGTGGCTCGCCAAGCAGCCGAAGGTGTCCGGCAACGCCGCCGCGCCGCAGGCGACGCGCGAGCTGATGCGCCTGTTCGACACCGCCGAGAAGGCCGCCGAGAAGGCCGGCGATGCCTACGTGACGGTGGAGCGGCTGCTCCTCGCCCTCGCCGTGGAGAAGGATTCCGAGGCCGGCCGCGCGCTCCAGGCGGCGGGCGTCACCCCCGCCTCGCTCAACGCCGCGATCAACGCGCTGCGCAAGGGCCGCACCGCCGACAACGCCTCGGCCGAGAACGCCTACGACGCGCTGAAGAAGTACGCCCGCGACCTCACCGAGGCCGCCCGGGACGGCAAGCTCGACCCGGTGATCGGCCGCGACGAGGAGATCCGGCGGACCATCCAGGTCCTGTCCCGGCGCACCAAGAACAACCCGGTCCTCATCGGTGAGCCCGGCGTCGGCAAGACCGCGATCGTCGAGGGTCTGGCCCTGCGCATCGTCAACGGCGACGTGCCCGAATCCCTGCGGGACAAGAGCCTGCTCGCCCTCGACATGGGCGCGCTGATCGCCGGCGCGAAGTACCGCGGCGAGTTCGAGGAGCGGCTGAAGGGCGTGCTCTCCGAGGTCACGGCGGCCGAGGGCGGCATCATCCTGTTCATCGACGAGATGCACACGCTGGTCGGCGCCGGGAAGGCCGACGGGGCGATGGACGCCTCGAACCTCCTGAAGCCCGCGCTCGCCCGCGGCGAGCTGCACTGCGTCGGCGCGACCACGCTCGACGAGTACCGCAAGCACGTCGAGAAGGACGCGGCGCTCGCCCGCCGCTTCCAGCCGGTCTTCGTGTCGGAGCCGACCGTGGAGGACACGGTTTCGATCCTGCGCGGCCTGAAGGAGAAGTACGAGCAGCACCACGGCGTGCGCATCCAGGATTCGGCCCTGGTGGCGGCCGCGACGCTGTCGAACCGCTACATCACCGACCGCTTCCTGCCCGACAAGGCGATCGACCTCGTCGACGAGGCCGGCTCGCGCCTGCGCATGCAGGTCGATTCGAAGCCCGAGGAGCTCGACAACATCGACCGCGAGATCGTCCGGCTGAAGATCGAGGCCGAGGCGCTCAAGAAGGAGACCGACTCCGCCTCCCGCGACCGGCTGGTCCGGCTCGAGAAGGAACTCGGCGACCTGGAGGAGCGCTCGGCGGCGATCACCGCCCGCTGGAAGGCCGAGAAGGACAAGCTCGGCACGGCCGCCGGCCTCAAGAAGAAGCTCGACGAGGCCCGCAACGACCTCGCGGCGGCGCAGCGCCAGGGCCAGTACCAGCGCGCGGGTGAGCTCGCCTACGGGGTCATCCCGGGGCTCGAGAAGCAGCTCGCCGAGATCGAGGCGAAGGCGGAGAACGGCCGCGACGCGATGATGGAGGAGGCGGTCACGCCCGCCCACGTCGCCGGGGTCGTCTCCCGCTGGACCGGCGTGCCGGTGGACAAGATGCTGGAGGGCGAGCGCGAGAAGCTGCTGGCCATGGAGGAGGCGCTGTCCAAGCGCGTCGTCGGCCAGCGCGAGGCGGTGGAGGCGGTCTCGACCGCGGTCCGCCGTGCCCGCGCCGGGCTTCAGGACCCGAACCGGCCGATCGGCTCGTTCATGTTCCTGGGCCCGACCGGCGTCGGCAAGACCGAGCTGACCAAGGCGCTCGCCGGCTTCCTGTTCGACGACGACACGGCGCTCGTGCGCATCGACATGTCCGAGTACATGGAGAAGCACGCGGTCGCCCGGCTGATCGGCGCGCCTCCGGGCTATGTCGGTTACGAGGAGGGCGGCGCCCTCACCGAGGCCGTGCGGCGGCGGCCCTACCAGGTCGTGCTGTTCGACGAGGTCGAGAAGGCGCATCCGGACGTGTTCAACGTCCTGCTGCAGGTGCTCGACGACGGGCGGCTCACCGACGGCCAGGGGCGGACGGTCGACTTCCGCAACACGCTCCTGATCATGACCTCGAATCTCGGGGCCGAGTATCTGGTTAACCAGCCCGCGGGCCAGGACACCGACGCGGTCCGCGAGGAGGTGATGGGCGTGGTGCGGGGCCACTTCCGGCCGGAATTCCTGAACCGGGTCGACGAGATCATCCTGTTCCACTGCCTCGCGCGGTCGGAGATGGGGACGATCGTCGAGATCCAGCTCGGGCGCCTGCAGAAGCTGCTGGACGATCGCAAGATCACCCTGGAGGTCGACGAGGACGCCAAGAACTGGCTCGCCGACAAGGGCTACGACCCGGCCTACGGGGCGCGGCCGCTGAAGCGGGTGATCCAGAAGAACGTCCAGGACCCGCTGGCCGAGCTGGTGCTCTCCGGCAAGGTCCACGACGGCGAGACGGTGCCGGTCCGCTCAGGCCCGATGGGGCTGATGATCGGCGACGTCACGGTCGGCGCCGAGCGCCGGCCGGTCCACGCGACGCTGAACTGAGCGCCGCCGACACGCCGAACCGGGGCGGCGCGCCACGCGATGGCGCGCCGCCCTTTTTCATGCGCCCGGGACGCCGCGCCGACGGCGCCCGGGATCGGGTCCGGCGGGGCGGCACCGCGCTGACCGAGTTGACTGGACAGCGCCGACAGGACGGAGAATCCTGGCAAGACGCGTCGCGCCGTCGCGGTTCCCGGGCTCTCGGTGGCGCCGGCTGCCGCGGAGGCAGGCGATCGACCGCGCGTCGCCGCGCAGACCGAGGCGCTCCGGGGCTGCCGGCCTCCCGTCGGCGACCGCGCAGGGGCGGGCGCGACGGTACCGGCAGCTCGAATCTGCCGTCACAACCGCGCCCGCCGCGGCGAACGGCGCTCGAACGGGAGGAAGGCGATTTGGTGACGTCTCATGTCGTGTGGGCCGGCGTTCTGCTGTGCATGGTCGCGGCCGCGCCGCCCCTGATGGCGGCGTCCTCGGGGGGGATCCGCGCCGTCACCCTGTCGAGCGGCGGCCTCGCTGAAGTGACCCAGGTCCACCCGGTCGATGGCGACGCGACGATCGGGCTCGACGCACGCTCCGAGCAGATCGACGACATCCTCAAGAGCCTCGTCGTGCGCGATCCCGTCGGCACGGTCGGTGCCCTTCGCCTGGACGGGGTGGATCGGGCCGACGAGACGCTGCGGACGATGCCGTTCACCGCGGACGACCTGTCCGCGCCGGCACGCCTCTTGGGCAAGCTGCAGGGCGTCCCCATCAGGATCCAGAGCAGCGGGCGCACGCTCGAAGGGCGGGTGCTCGGCGTGTCCGAGCGGAATGCCGGGACCGAGACCGGCGAGGTCGCGATCCTGACCGTGCTGACCGGGGCGGGCATGCTCGAATCCGTGCCGATCGAGGACGGCGCCTCCGTGACGATCCAGGATCCGGCCATGGCGGCCAAGATCGCCGAGGCGATTGCGGCGACCGGGAGGGCCAAGGTCGGCGACGCGCACCGGGTCGAGATCGACGTATCGGGGCGCGGCCAGCGCGAGGTCCGTCTGACCTACGTGGTCGCCGCGCCCGTCTGGAAGACGAGCTACCGCATCGTCGACGGCGGCGACGGCCGCGCGAACCTGCAGGCCTGGGCCATCATCGAGAACGCCCTCGGCGCCGACTGGACAGGCGTCGACGTCACGCTCTCGTCGGGGTCGCCGGTGGCGCTCCTCCAGCGCCTGCACCGGCGCTACTGGCGCAAGAGGCCGGAGGCGCCGGTGATGGTCGAGGATGTCGGCATGCCGGACCTCGACCCGGGCACGGTCGCGTCGAAGTCGGTCGCGCGCCTGCGCGCCCCGGCCCCCGCCGCCGCGCCGCTTCCGGCACCGATGGCGCGGATGGACACCCACGACAGCCGCATGGAGGCCGCGGAACCGAGCTACGATGCCGCGGCCGCCACCGTGGGCGCCGCCGCCAGCGAGGGGGATGTCGCGGCGAACTTCACGCTGCCGCATCCGGTCGATCTGCGCGCCGGCGGCACGCTGTCGGTGCCGTTCCTCGACACCGAGATCGAGGCCGAGCGGGTCGCCCTCTGGAAGTCGGGCCAGGGGGTCCATCCGATCGCGGCCCTCCGGATCCGCAACAGCTCGGGCGCGACCCTTCCGGCGGGCCTGATCACCCTCTACGACCGCAAGTCCGGCTACCTGGGAGACGCCCGCCTGCCCGCGACGTCCGTCGGCGAGCAGCGGCTCGCCAGCTTCGCCCTCGACCGCAAGGTCGCCGTCCAGGCGGAGACCGCGCCGAGCGAGGCCCTGACCAAGATCACGATGGTCGACGGCGTGGCGCGCGCGACGGTGATCGCCCGGGAGGTGACGACCTACACGATCAAGGGCGCGCCGGACGCCGCCCGCTCCGTGATCATCGAGCATCCCCGACGGGATGGCTGGACCCTCACCGCATCCGCCCGCGAGAGCGAGACCCCTACGGCCTATCGCCTCAAGGTCGCGGTTCCAGCCGGCGGGACGGCCGAGACCCGGGCCGTGCTCGAGCGCGTCCGGGTCGACGCCTACGACCTCGTCGACGCCGACGCGGCGCTGCTCGTCCGGTGGGCCTCCCTGGCGACTGACCCGGAGCTGGGCGGCAAGCTCAAGACCCTCTCCCAGGCCCGCGCCGAGGTCGCCGCGGCGACCCGGACCGTCGAGGAGATCGACGAGCGCGCGGCGAAGGTGCAGGCGGAGCAGGAGCGCATCCGCAGCAATCTCGGCGCCGTTCCGAAGGACAGCGAGCTGGCGCGGCGCTACCTCACCCGCATGGGTGCCCAGGAGGACGAGCTGGCGAAGCTCGATGCCGCGAGGGCCCAGGCGGAGGATGGGCTCAAGGCATCGCAGGCGCGAATCCGGTCGCTGATCGCGACGCTCTGAGAGCGGTCGCGGACCCTCCCGCGATCCGGGACCGCCCGATCGACGGCCATCCCGGACGCTGTCCTAGGCGGGGCGGATGGCCGTCGCCAGATCGGCGGCCTGCGCGCGGTCCCGGCACACCAGCCAGAGGTCGTCGTGGGCGGACAGCCCCGCGTCGAACAGGTCGACGAAGGCCGCCGGCGGATCCCCGAGGTCGGGCCAGTGGAACAGGCGGAAGCCCAGCGCCTCGAACAGCGGGAGGATCGGGCCCAGGTCCCACAATCGATTGTTGCTCAGGGTCGCGTCGAGGCGCCCGGTGGCCAGGAGCGCGGCGTCCGAGATCGCCCCGCCCTCGCTCCAGGGGAACCAGCCGCGGCCGTAATCCAGGGTGTAGCGCTGCGCCGTGACCGACAGCCAGCCGACATGGCCGGTCCTCCGCTCCGAGCGCTCGAGCGGGCGCAGCGCGGCCGTCATGCGGCCGCCGCGGGTCGGTGCCCAGAAGGCGCGACCCTCGCTCGCCGCCAGCAGGAGCCCCTCCGTCGTCTCTGCCGGCCCGCTCCGCGCCGGGGCGGAGCGGTCCTCGTTCCAGGCCGGCAGGCTCATCACGCAGGCCCGGGGCCAGCCCGCGCGGCAGGCCGCCACCATCACGCCCCAGCCCGACAGGCCGCCCGCGAAGGGGCGGGTCCCGTCGATCGGATCACCCACGAAGGTCCAGGCGTCGCGGGCGAGCAGCGCCCGGGCCGCCGCCTGGCCCAGATCCTCGGCCGTCTCCTCCTCGATCAGATCGGGGCCGAACCGCGCGTGCATCAGCCGGCTGACGGCGAGGTCGGCCTCGGTCAGGGCCTGGCCAAGATCCGGCCCCTTGTTGCTCATCGCGAGGCCAGACGCCCGCATGGCGAGAGCCAGCGGGGCCGCCTCCTCGGCGAAGGCGAGCATCTCCGCGAGGACATCCGGCGCGGGCGTGGCGGGCGAGAGGGTCATGCGGCGAACAGTTCGGGGTTTCGGAGCATCAGAGCCTGAACCAGGACGAGGGTCTTGAGATCGGGCAGACGCCCGGCGCGGGCCTGATCCGCCAGCGCGGCGAGGGATATCTCCACGACCACAACCTGCTCGCCCTCGGCGTGCAGGCCCCCGCCGGGGCCGACCTGGTCCGCCGCGCCGTAGGGCGCGAGGTAGAGCCAGAGCCGCTCGGAGGACACGCTGGGCATGCTGTAGGCGTGGGCCACCGGCTCCAGCCGGGTCAGCCTCACGCCCGCCTCCTCCATCGCCTCCCGAATCGCCGTCGCCTCGGGGGCACCGCCGTCGAGGCCGCCTGCCGGGGCCTCGTCGAACTCGGCCGACTCGCCCCAGAAGGCGGGCCCGACCCGCGCCTGCCGGACGAGCAGCGCCACGCGCCGCTCGGGATCGTAAGGCAGGACGCAGGCCGCCTGCCCGTGATCCTCCAGCGCCCGCCGCACGGTGCTGCCATCCTGCAGCGTCAGCGTGGCGATGCCGAAGGTGTTCCAGCCGCGGTGGAGCACCTCCAGCGGCAGGGCGGGCACGGTCTCGGTCATGGTCCGGTCAGCGCTTGGTGTTGGAGGCGGTCTGGCCGAACATCACCTTCTTGGCGTCCTCGCTCATGGTCTTGCCGAAATCCGGATTGACCTCCGGCGCGCGGGCATAGGCCGCCTTGGTGGCGGGCCGCTCGGCGATCGCCGTGAACCAGCGCTTCAGGTTCGGGTGGTCGTCCAGGTTCTGCCCCTGCTTCTCGTACGGCACGATCCAGGGATAGCAGGCCATGTCGGCGATGGAGTAATCCGGGCCGGCGACGAAGGCGCGGTCGGCCAGCCGCCGGTCGAGGACGCCGTAGAGCCGGTTGGTCTCGTTGACGTAGCGCTTGATCGCGTAGTCGATCTTCTCCGGCGCGTACTGCGAGAAATGGTGGTTCTGGCCGAGCATCGGACCGAGGCCGCCCATCTGCCAGAACAGCCATTGCAGCACCTCGGCCCGGCCGCGCAGGTCGCCCGGGATGAAGCGCCCGGTCTTCTCGGCGAGGTAGAGCAGGATCGCACCCGACTCGAACAGCGAGACCGGCGCGCCGCCGCCGGCCGGCTCGTCGTCGACGATCGCCGGCATGCGGTTGTTGGGGGCGATCTTGAGGAAATCCGGGTTGAACTGCTCACCTTTGCCAATATTCACCGGGTGAATTCGGTAGGGAAGCCCCGTCTCCTCGAGAAACATCGTGATCTTATGGCCGTTCGGCGTCGGCCAGTAGTGGAGTTCGATCATCGGCTGGTATCCCGCTATGCCCCCGGCGGACGGGAAGTGGGTCGGCGCGGCGCTCCGGTCAAGCATGACGCCGGCGGCACGGTCAGGCCGTCTTCTCTCGGCCTCATCCGCCGGCGCAGCCCTGGACATCGACGTAGACGGCGTAGAGCGACTGACTCGCCGCCATGAACAGGCGGTTGCGGTGCCGGCCGCCGAAGCAGAGGTTCGCGCAGCGCTCCGGCAGGCGGATCCGGCCGATCGGACGGCCGTCGGGGTTGAACACCATGACGCCGTCCAGCGCGTCGTCGCCCATGCCCCAGCCGCACCAGAGGTTGCCGTCGACGTCGCAGCGGAGGCCGTCGGGCGTGCCCGGCCCGGCATCGATCAGGACACGCCGCCCCCGGAGCGCGCGGCCGGCGACCACGTCGTAGGCGACGATGCGCCGGGTCGGCCGCCCGCGCGACTCCACGAGGTAGAGCACGCTGCCGTCTGGCGAGAAGCACAGGCCGTTGGGACCGGCGAGATCGGTGGCCACGGCCTCCAGCGCGCCGGTGACCGGATCGAGCCGGTAGACGTTCTGCGGCAGTTCGGGCTCGGCGCGCGCGCCCTCGTAGAAGCCGCCGATCCCGAAGGGCGGATCGGTGAACCAGATCGCCCCGTCGGCGGCGGCCACGACGTCGTTGGGCGAGTTGAGCCGCCGGCCCTCGAACGTGTCCGCCAGGAGGGTGATCGCGCCGTCATGCTCGGTCCGGGTGACCCGACGTCCCCCGTGCTCGCAGGTGACGAGCCGCCCCTGCCGGTCGCGGGTGTTGCCGTTGGCGAAGCCCGATGGCTTCCGGTAGAGCCCGACCGCCCCGCTCTCCTCGTCCCAGCGCAGGATCCGGTCGTTGGGGATGTCGCTCCACAGCAGGTAGCGCCCGTCGCCGAACCAGACCGGCCCCTCACACCAGCGAAAGCCGGTGGCGAGTCGCTCGACCGCCGCGTTGAACACCCGGTAGCGGGCGAAGGCGGCGTCGAGGATCTCGACCGCCGGGTCGGGATAGCGCGGGCTCGGTGTCCACACGGGCAAGATCCATGTCGCTCGCGGTGATCGTCACCGTTTCGGCGCCGGCCGGCAAGGGCCCGGCTCGGCCGCGGACCGACGCGGCGGTGACGAGGGCCGGAACCGCCCGGCACGGCGATCCGAGCGCACCATCCTCCACCCCCCAGTGATGGCAGGCGCCGGATCGACAGCGGGGAGGCCCGGCCCTCGTCCCGGAACGGACGCTACCGCCCGCCGATTTGTCTGACAAGTGGGCTGGGTGCGATCCCGGCGCCGGGAAGCCGGTCGCGGCTTAGCGGGCCCGCACCGCGCCGCGCCTTGCGGGGGAACGGCGGAACCGCTACGGCATTGAGGCCGTGTGGCAGTCGGGGTGTGGCGCAGTCTGGTAGCGCACCTGGTTTGGGACCAGGGGGTCGTAGGTTCGAATCCTATCGCCCCGACCATTCTATCAGGAGCTTGTCGAGTCAGATGCCGAGCGCCCGCATCTTCCGTCCGTCTCGGGATGCCACGCAGTCGGGCCTCGCCCGGACCAAGCAGTGGATCCTGGAGTTCGACCGGACCAGCCCGCGCGAGATCGATCCGCTGATGGGGTGGAACGGATCCTCCGACATGCTCCAGCAGGTGCGCCTGGAATTCGACACCGAGGAGGAGGCCGTCGCCTACGCGAAGCGCGAGGGGATCGCGTTCCGGGTCGAGCAGCCGGCCAAGCCCGTCCAGCGCAAGGGCCTGTCCTACTCGGACAATTTCAAGTTCAACCGCACGGCGCCCTGGACCCATTGAGGCGAGAGGCCGCGTCAGGCCTCCCGGCGCGCCTTCCAGGCCGCGTAGGGCGAATCGCCCGGCGGCCGGATCTGGCTGATCCGCATCGGCTGCGCGTCGAGGGGCTGGCAGAGTTCGGCGTAGATCGTGGCGCTGCCGGCACCGTAGGTCTCGGCCTCCTCGGCCGAGAAGGCGAAGTAGCCCTCCTTGAAGCCGGCGAGCCGCATCGCCGCGTGGCACATCGGGCACGGGCGGCCGCTCGCGTACATCACGCAGTCGCCGAGGTCGCGACGGCCGAGCAGACGGCTCGCCTCGCGCAGCGCCACCATCTCGGCATGGGCGCTCGGATCGTTGGTCGCGTGCACGGTGTTGGCCGCGCGGACCAGTACGGCACCGTCCCGCACGATGACCGCGCCGTAGGGCGCCCCGCCGGCCTCGACATTGGCCGCGGCGAGCGCGACCGCCTCGCCGATATGGACCTCGTGCATCGGCATGGCTGAACGTTCCTCCGCTGGCGCGCCAACGCCGCGGACAGCCGGAAGTTCGGCTCCGCGTGTTCAGAACGCGTAGCGCACCGTGCAGTAGGGCATCGTCTCGGCGAGCAGGGCCTTGAACCGGGCGAGCCACCTTCCCTTCCAGCCGGCGCGGTAGCGCAGGTTGGCGCCCCCGCCCTCCGAGACCTTCGCCTCCTGGATGTCCGGCCGCCAGAGCAGCTCCTCGGCCTTCGGGTGCCATCCGAGGTTGACCGCATGCAGATCCGCATTGTGGGTCAGCATGATGATCTCGCACTTGAGCTGCGCCTTGGCGGCGTCGGACAGCGTCGCGTCGAGCTCGGTGAACAGCGCGCGCCAGTCCGCCTCCCAGCCCTCGTACAGGATCACGGGCGAGAAATTGGCGTGCACCTCGTAGCCGGCCGCCACGAAGTCGTCGATGGCGGCGATCCGCTCGGCGATCGGGGCGGTGCGCACGTCCACGATCCGGGCGATGCGCGCCGGCATGAGCGAGAAGCGGATGCGCGTCTTGCCCTGCGGATCGTAGGCCAGGAGGTCGCGGTTCACCGCCTTGGTGGCGAAGGAGGCCTTGGCGTTGGGCAGGGTGCGGAACAGCGCGACGAGGTCGCGCACGCCGTCGCTCACCGCCGCGTCCACCGAGAGATCGCCGTTCTCACCGATGTCGTAGACCCAGTATTCCGGATCGATCGGGTCCGGCTCCGACAGCCGTCCCTGGCGTCCGGCGTGCCGGGAGATCGCCGCGCAGGCCTGCTCGACGTTCACGAACAGCGAGATCGGGTTGGCGAAGCCCTTGCGGCGCGGCACGTAGCAGTAGGCACAGGCCATGGCGCAGCCATTGGAGGTCGAGGGCGCGATGAAGTGGGCGCTGCGGCCGTTGGGGCGCATCGCGAGGCCCTTCTTCACGCCGAGGACCAGGGTCGAGCGCTTGATCCGCACCCAGTCCTCCACCGAGCCGGCATTGCCGTGGAGGTCCGGGATGTTCCAGTGCGACGGTACCACGACGCGCCCGGCGTCGGGGAAGCGCGCCAGGATTTCCCGCCCCAGCGGGAAGTCACCCACGCCGGGCTCATGATAGATCGTCCGGATATCGAGCAGGTCGCGGGTCAGGGCCATGGACGATCCGGGGCCCGGGAGCGGCCCGGGACCCGATATGGTGCGCTCGGACGCGGCCGGAATGCCTTGCGACCGGTGGTCTCTCTTCGTCCGGAGCGGGAAAAACCCGGGATCGCGCGGGGTGGTCGATGATCGTTCAACGATATCTTACGATTCGCTGTCATGAGTCCCTCAGATGTGAGTGGACGTGCGATGATCGTTTGGGACCCAGAGAGATCCGAGCCGGGGTCACCCGGCTCCGGTGATTCTCTCGACCCTGCGGATCCGAGGTGGAACGCGCTGATCCGGCGGGACCAGCTGGAAGCCATGCGCGGGAGCGTGCTGGCGGCCATCCCGGTCAACATGCTGCTCGGCCTCGCCAGCGTCCTGGTCGCCTACCGGAGCGGACACGGGACCGTCGGGGCCGTCTGGTTCGCGGCGTCGACCAGCGTCAATCTGCTGCGAATCGCTCTCTGCCGGATTCCCTGCCTCGGCTTGGCGCTGACCGCCGACATGACGCCGGGCTTGGCCGCGGTAGCCGCGCGCTCCGTCGACCGGCAGCTGCGCACCTGCACGTTCGCGGCGTTCCTCTCCGGGCTGGTCTGGGCCTGCCAGCCGCTCCTGTGCGACGGCTACACCAGCGCCGAGACCCTGTTCTACCTCACCATCACCTGCGGGGTGACCGCGGGCGCCGTGACGCACGGGATCGCCTTCGCGCGCATCCCGCTCGCCTTCATCGCTCTGCCGCTGCTGTCGGTCACGGCCTGCCTCGCCTATGCCGGCGACTTCGACCGGAACTGCCTCGCGGCCTGCGTGCTGCTCTACTTCCTCGCCCTGACGCACACCGCATTTCGCAGCGAGGCGGTGTTTCGCCAGGCGAGCCGGCTCAAGAACGAGGCCCACGCCCTCGCCCGGTCCCGCGCCGAGGCGCATGCCAGCGCCAGCGCCCTCGTCGACGAGATGCGCTGGCGCGCCACGCACGACGATCTCACCGGCCTGCTGAACCGCGCGGGCTTCCTCCAGGCGACGGAGGACCGGCCGCGTTCCGGGACCCTGAGCCTGCTGATGCTCGACCTCGACGGGTTCAAGTTCGTCAACGACGTCTACGGCCACAAGGCGGGCGACCGGGTGCTGGTCGAGGTGGCGCGCCGGCTGCGCGACGCGCTCCCGGAGAACGGCCTCGCGGCCCGGCTGGGCGGCGATGAATTCGCCGTCCTGTACGATCCCGTGGCCTCCGGCGTGGCCGACGACGTCATGGCGGCAGCGCTCATCACCGCGGTGGCGCAGCCCTTCGACGGCTTCGACGCGGGCCGCCTCGGCGTCAGCATCGGCATCCACGCGAGCCCCGAGCCCAGCCTGACCGAGATGCTGAGCTGCGCCGACGAGGCGCTCTACGCCGCGAAGGCCGCCGGCCGGAACCGCTACCGCGTGTTCGACTCGCGCCTGCGCGAGCGGCTGCAGATGCGGCGGGACCTGGAGCGCGACCTGTCGCAGGCCCTGGTCGAGAACGCCCCGAAAGTGTGGTTCCAGCCGATCTACGCCGCGGATGCCCGGACGCTGGTCGGGCTGGAAGCTCTCGTCCGCTGGGAGCATCCGCGGCTCGGCTGGATCGCGCCCCCGGACCTGATCGCCGCCGCCGCGATGGCGGGCCTGACCGAATCGCTCCTCCGCTACATCCTCGAGCAGGTCTGCGCGATGCTGGCGATCCTGCATCGCCGCGGCCTGGGCGGCGTGCGCGTGGCGATGAACGTCTCACCACGCGAGATGGCGCAGGTGCCGGTGGACGAGATCGTCATCGAGCGCCTGAGCCTCCTCGGCCTGCCGCCCACCATGCTGGAGATCGAGATCACCGAGGAGACGGCCCTCGACATCGGCGCCGTTCAGGGGAAGCTGCAGGCGCTGTCCCGCGCCGGCATCCGGGTCGCCCTGGACGATTTCGGGATCGGCTACTCGTCGCTCTCCTCGCTGCGGCAGCTCAGGGCGGACCGGATCAAGATCGACCGGAGCTTCGTCACCGGCCTCGGTGCGAGCGACGACAAGCGCGGCCTGGTCCTCGCCGTCCTCGGCCTCGGCCGTCTGCTCGGGCTCGACGTCGTGGCGGAGGGCGTCGAGTCGGCCGAGGACCTGAACATCCTGCAGGCGATGGGCTGCCCGTTCCTGCAGGGCTACCATCTCGGCCGGCCGATGCCGGTGGAGACCCTGGAAGCCACCCTGCTCAGCACGCGCATCGCCGCGGCCTGAACCGCGCCTGTGGGCAGAGAGGCCGCGGCCGCGGGCGCCGCTCAGAACCGTTCCGCATCCGCCGGATTGCCGCGCAGGAGCCGGCGCGCCGCCGCGCGCCATAGCCCGTTCGGCAGCCCGTAGAGCCACACAAGCCCCGCGCAGCCGGCGATCGCGAGCAGGAACAGCCAGGCCAGGGCTTCGAGGATGGGCCCGGGCGGCGTCCCCGACTCCGTCCGGTCGTACCAGAGCGGGTCCGTGTCCCAGGGCGGGTCGTTCTCGTCCACGGCTGAACCCTCCACCGCGGGTCCGACGCCGGACCCGGGGCGCTCGCGCGGTGCCGCTCGCAGGATCGGCATGATGGATCGCGACGCGGCCATCCGCGCCGGTCCGTCAGCCCGCCCGAACGGCGCGCACCGCTCCTCGGCCGGGCCCGGTCCGCACACGCCTGAACCGCCCCAGCGGGAGCACGCTACAGGTCCCGCCGCGCGCCCTTCGAATACCCATTTCGGATAACGGCGCTCGCCCTGCCGCGCTTTTCCACATCCAATTTTCTCCGCAATTTATTGCTTAGTTTGCGGGCTATGGCATTCTGACCGTCGGAAAGACTGTGTGATCTGCCATGACATCTGCCAAGCGCCTGTGGCGCGAGCGCTGGGCGCTATGTTCGATGCTGGTCCTGACGGCCGCCTGCACGGGCGCGGCGCAGGCCGAGGACATGCGCATCGAGGCCGCCAAGATCACCGGCGGCGATCTCTGGATCATCGGCTATGCCGACGATCCGGGGGTGGAGATCACGCTCGACGGCCAGTTCCCGCACCGGACCGACAGCCGCGGCTATTTCGAATTTCGCGTCGTCTACCATCCCGCCACCTGCATCGCGACGCTGCGGACGCCGAAACAGTCCCGCAGCATCGTGGTGGGCGAGTGCGGACAGCAGGGACCGCAGGCACCCGGCCTCGCCGGCCCGGCCGGACCGCGCGGCGCGACGGGTCCGCGGGGCGAAGCGGGTCCGCCCGGCGAGCGCGGCGCGATGGGCCCGCATGGCCGGCGCGCCGGGGCTGATGGGCGCCATGGGTCCGGCCGGACCACCCGGGCCGCCCGGTTCCCGCGGACAGCCGACGACCCCGAGCGCGATACCGAAGCCGAAACCCAAGCCGGTCCCCGCGCTGACCGGCTCGGTGCCCAAACCGCGCCCGCCGGCGCGCGCGCGCCGTGCGCCGGAGCCCGATACGGCTCCCGACGCCCCGCTGGAGCTCGAGCCGGACGCGGGCGGCAGCGGGATGGACCGGTACTAGGCGGGAACCGGCGCCGAAGACCGTGATCGGCGGTCGCGGACGGGCCCGCCCTCCCCCGCTGGAGGCGACTGCCCAGGTCTGAATTCTCGCGTCCCCGCAAGCCGGCAATAGCCTCCGACGGAGCGTATTTATGAAACTAAAACAGCTCAATACGCCTGCTCGCCCCGCTCTGCGTTCGGGGTGTGTCACCTTAATGCCCCAACGCCGCACATTCGGTCGCCGCACCCGCACCGAGGCGAGCCAAAGCGCCCAGTTTGCGCTAAGCGTGACGGTGGGGCGGGCTTGATCGGAGACGAGCGAAACGCCGTACCTTGGCCGTTTACGTCTCGGACATCCGGACCGAAAGAGACCGCAAGGGCTTGTTCATCGTGACACGACGTCCACAAGCGAGTTGCCCGACGTTCCGCCTGGTCGGGATGGTGTCCGGACTCGCGGTGCTGGCTGCCATGCCGGCATCCGCCGAGACTCTGGAGAGCGCGCTCGCGAAGGCCTATCAGGGCAATCCGAGCCTGAATGCCAGCCGCGCGGGCGTGCGCGCGATCGACGAGAACGTGGCGATCGCGCAGTCGGGCTATCGGCCGACCGTGAACGTCAACGCCGCGATCGGCGTCCAGTACCTTCAGACGCGCTCGTCGAGCAGCGTCGCGTCCGCGGGCACCGCCGGCACGACGGCGGCCACCGCCGGTTCGACCCTCGGGACGACGGGCGGCGGCCTGGGTGGAACGACGGGCGCCGGGACGACCGGCACGGGGGCGACCACGGGTATCGGGACGGTGGGAACCGGGACCGCGGGGGGGACCTCCGGCCTCGGAACCTCGGGCCTCGGCACGGCGGGCGCCGCGACCGGCGGCGAGGGCCTGTCCGGCGGCGCGACGTCCGACATCGCCAGCCAGGTCATCACCTCGCGTCGGACGACGCGCACCACGTACCTGCCGAGTTCAGCCAGCCTGAACGTCACGCAGACGATCTTCAACGGCTTCCAGACCGACAACACGGTCCGGCGCGCCGAATCGCAGGTGTACAGCCAGCGCGAAAGCCTGCGCTTCACCGAGCTGACGGTGCTCTACAACGCCGTTCAGGCGTACATGAACGTGCTCAGCAACACGGCGACGCTGGAGCTGAACCGGAACAACGTCGAAGTTCTGGAAGAGCAGCTGCGCCAGACGCGAGACCGCTTCAACGTCGGCGAGGTGACCCGGACCGACGTCGCGCAGGCCGAGGCACGGCTGGCCGGCGCCCGCTCGCAGGTCAGCGCCGCCGAATCGACCCTGCGCACGAGCATCGGCGTCTACCGGCAGAATATCGGCGTCGAGCCGCGCCAGCTCGCGCCGGGTCGGCCGCTGGACCGGTTCGTGCCGCGCAACCTCGATCAGGCGATCGCCGTCGGCCTGCGCGAACATCCGCAGGTCGTGTCGGCCATCCACAACGTCGACGCGACCGAAGCTCAGGTGAAGGTCCTGGAAGGTCAGCTCGCCCCGCAGCTCAGCCTGCAGGGCTCGCTGAGCCAGCTCTACGATCAGAACGGGCCGAATCAGAGCTTCTTCGTCGGCTTCGTCGGCGGCCGGCTTTCCATCCCGATCTACGAGGGCGGCCAGACCTACGCGCAGATCCGGCAGGCCAAGGAGTCGGTCGGCCAGGCCCGCATCCAGGTCGACCAGATCCGCGACCAGGTCCGCGCCCAGATCGTGGATTTCTGGGGCCGGCTCGAGGCCGCGAAGGCGCAGGTCATCGCCGCCCAGGCCCAGGTCCAGGCCAACGAGGTGGCGCTGAACGGCGTGCGCGAGGAAGCGCGCGTCGGCCAGCGCACGACCCTCGACGTGCTGAACGCCCAGCAGGAATTGCTGAACTCCCGCGTGAGCCTCATCCTCGCCCAGCGCGACCGCGTGATCTTCTCCTACGGGGTGGTCCAGGCGATCGGCCAGTTGACCGCGCGCTTCACGGCGCTCCCGGTCGAATACTACAGCGCCAAGGTCCACTACGATCAGGTCAAGGATCTGTGGTTCGGCCTGCGCACGCCGGACGGCCGCTGACGGCTTTTCCACGGGGAGTGTGTTGCGGGCGCGCTTGCCGCCACGAAACGGCATGGAATACTGATTGAACATCGATCCATTCGGGTCGCTTTCCAGTCTCCCATGCCCGAGTGCGCCTGCCGATGAGTGCAGCTAGCCCCAAGATCCCGGACTCGAAATTCCAGGACAAGGCTGCCGATAAGGCGCACGAGCCTTCGATGGAAGAGATCCTCGCGTCGATCCGGAGGATCATCGCCGACGATCAGGCCGCCAAGCCCGCCGAGGTGCCGGCGCCCGCTCCGGAGCCCGACGACGTGCTCGACCTCGCGGAGGTCGCCGAGCCAGTCGCGCGCCCGCGGGTGGTCGAGCCGGAACCCGAGGTGGCCCCGGACCTGCTCGACTTCGACGCGATCGACTTCGAGGACCCGGTCACCGCCGCGCCGGAACCGGAGCCCGAGCCGGAACCCGAACCCGAGCCGGAGCCGATCCCGGAGCCCCCGGCACCGCCGCCGCCGCCGGTACTCCAGGCCGCCCGCGCACCGGACCCGGAGCCCGAGGCGCTGGTCTCCCCTGCGACCGACGCCAGCGTCAGCGGTGCGTTCAACCTGCTGGCCCACACGGTGCTGACGCAGAACGCCCGGACCCTGGAGGATCTCGTCAAGGAGATGCTCCGGCCGATGCTGAAATCCTGGCTGGACGACAACCTGCCGGCCGTGGTCGAGCGCCTCGTGCGCGCCGAGATCGAGCGGGTCTCGCGCGGCCGCTGAGCCGGTGGCCTGGGTACGGCGGCCGCGGGTCGCCGTCCGCGTGTTGACGGGAGCGGCGTGACGGTCGAAAGCGGGGCCAACCCCCTTTGGACAAGCGCCGGCCCGTACCCGCGATGATGGACAAGACCTTCGAGCCCACCTCCGTCGAGGCGCGGATCTCCGCCGCCTGGGCTGAGGCGGACGCCTTCCGCGCCGGCCGGCCCGAGCGCGCCGGAGCTCCGCCTTACTGCATCGTGATCCCGCCGCCGAACGTGACGGGCTCGCTGCACATGGGCCACGCCCTCAACAACACGCTGCAGGACATCCTCTGCCGCTTCGAGCGCATGCGCGGGAAGGACGTGCTCTGGCAACCGGGGACGGACCATGCCGGCATCGCCACCCAGATGGTGGTCGAGCGGCGGATGATGGAGCGTCAGGAGCCCGGCCGCCGCGAGATCGGCCGCGCGGCCTTCGTCGAGAAGGTCTGGGCCTGGAAGGCGGAATCCGGCGGCGCGATCGTCAACCAGCTGAAGCGGCTCGGCGCCTCCTGCGACTGGTCCCGCGAGCGCTTCACCATGGACGAGGGCCTCAGCCGGGCCGTCCTCAAGACCTTCGTCGACCTACACCGACAGGGCCTGATCTACCGCGACAAGCGGCTGGTGAACTGGGACCCGAAATTCCAGACCGCGATCTCGGACCTGGAGGTCCAGCAGATCGAGACGAGGGGCCATCTCTGGCACTTCGACTACCCGGTGGTGGACGAGGCCGGCAACGAGACCGGCGAGGTCATCACGGTGGCGACCACCCGCCCCGAGACGATGCTGGGCGATACCGGCGTCGCGGTCCATCCCGAGGACGAGCGCTACACGGTGCTGGTCGGCAAGCGCGTGCGCCTGCCGCTGGTTGGGCGGCTGATCCCGATCGTGGCCGACACCTACTCGGATCCGGAGAAGGGTACGGGCGCGGTCAAGATCACGCCCGCCCACGACTTCAACGATTTCGATGTCGGCCGCCGCCACGGGCTCGGCCTGATCAACGTGCTCGATCCCGAGGGCCGGATGCTGCTCGACGGCAACGCGGACTTCCTCGACGGGATCGCGCCCGAGCCGGAGGCGCTGGCGCTCCACGGCCTCGACCGCGCGCAGGCCCGCAAGGAGGTCGTCGCGCTGATGGAGGCGCGCGGGCGCCTGCGCGCGATCGAGCCGAACACCCACGCGGTCCCGCACGGTGACCGCTCGGGCGTGGTCATCGAGCCCTACCTGACCGACCAGTGGTACGTGAACGTCAAGCCGCTCGCGGAGCGCGCCCTCCAGGCGGTGCGCGACGGGCAGACCAAGTTCGTGCCCGAGAACTACGAGAAGATCTTCTTCCAGTGGCTCACCAACATCGAGCCGTGGTGCATCTCGCGCCAGCTCTGGTGGGGTCACCAGATCCCGGTCTGGTACGACGACGCGGGCGGCATCTTCGTCGCCGAGAGCGAGGAAGAGGCGCTGGCCGCGGCCGAGGCGCGGCACGGCCGACCGGTCGCGCTCACCCGCGACGAGGACGTCCTCGACACGTGGTTCTCCTCGGCGCTCTGGCCGTTCTCGACGCTGGGCTGGCCGGACACGACCCCGGAGCTCACCCGCTTCTACCCGACCAACACCCTGGTGACCGGCAAGGACATCCTGTTCTTCTGGGTCGCCCGGATGATGATGATGGGCCTGCACCTCACCGACCGGGCGCCCTTCGACACGGTCTACCTGCACACCCTGGTGCGGGACGCCTCCGGGGCGAAGATGTCGAAGTCGAAGGGCAACGTCGTCGATCCCCTGGAGCTGATCGATCAGGTCGGCGCCGACGCCCTGCGCTTCACCCTCTGCGCGCTGGCCGTCCAGGGCCGCGACATCAAGCTGTCCACCGACCGTGTGCAGGGCTACCGCAACTTCGCGACCAAGCTCTGGAACGCCGCCCGCTTCGCCGAGCTGAACGGCTGCCGCCTGGATCCCGCCTTCGACCCGCGTTCGGCCACCGGCGCGATCAACCGCTGGGCGCTCACCGAGGCGGCCCGCGCGGTCGACGAGGTCGCGGGCGCCCTCGAGGCCTTCCGCTTCAACGACGCTGCGGCGGCCGCCTACCGCTTCGTCTGGAACATCTTCTGCGATTGGTATCTCGAGCTCGCCAAGCCCGTGCTGCAGGGCGAGAGCGTCGATCCCGCGATCCGGGCCGAGACGCAGGCGAGCGTGGCGTTCCTGATCGATCAGGTCGCCAAGCTCCTGCACCCGTTCATGCCCTTCCTCACCGAGGAGCTGTGGGCGATCAAGGGGGCCGACCTGCCGGAGCGCGGCCTCCTGACCCTCGCCGCCTGGCCCGACCTCGGCGGCCTCGCCGACGCGGCCGCCGAGGCCGAGGTCGGCTTCGTAGTCGATCTCGTCAGCCAGATCCGCTCGGCGCGGTCTGAGACCAATGTCCCGGCCGGCGCGCAGATTCCCCTGGCGATGGTCGGCGCCGCTCCGGAGGTCCGAGCGCGGGTGGAAGCGTGGCGGGACACGCTGCTGCGCCTCGCACGGCTGTCGGACATCACCTTCGCGGACACGCCGCCGAAGAACTCGGTCCAGCTCCTGGTGCGCGGCAGCGTCGCCGCGCTGCCGCTGGAGGGTGTGGTCGACCTCGCGGCCGAGGTCGCGCGCCTGAAGAAGGAGCAGGGCAAGGCGCAGGGCGAGATCAAGAAGATCGACGCCAAGCTCGGCAACGCCGACTTCGTGGCCCGGGCGCCCGAGGAGATCATCGAGGAGAACCGGGAGCGCCGCGAGAGCGAGTCGGCGCGGCTGGCGAAGATCGAGGAGGCGCTGGCCCGGCTCAGCGGGGGCTGAGCGCCGGTTCAGAGAGCCTCGAAAGCCGCGCCCCGATCCTGAGGTGCCGGAGCGAGGCTCCTCGGGATGCCGGTGGGTGTGCGATCACCGTCCGGGCGCACCCGGCATCGGGCGGTCACACGGGGGGCCGGATCGGGGCGCAGCCGCTGACGGCGGTCGCGCCGGCGTCGATGTCTCCTGCCCGGGAAGCCGAGATCATCGGCGGGTACCGAGCGTACCGGTGAAGGCCTTTGGGGTCCCCCAGCTCGCGGACGACGTGTCGATCGGGCTCCAGAAGCCGTCCCGCGACGCGCCGTGGGGATGCGTAGAATAGTCCGGCGGGACATACCCTCCCGCCTGGTTCCAATGCCCGGGCTTCAGGTTGGTCACCGCACGGTCCGCACGCCCGTCATCGTAGCGGCGCGTATCGATGTCGTACATCGTCCTGGAAACGCCGCGCGCTGCGCGATCTGTTACGATGGAATTTGCGTCAAAGTAGTCACGGTAGTCCGCATAGGACTCGACCGCCATCGCACCGACAGTCGACCCGAAGAAGATGGCGGCCATCAACAGCGTCCTCATCGCACCCTCTCTACCCAGACATTGGCCTCTGGCAGCACCGGGATCTGCGCCGGCCTGCCGAACTGAGCGGGATTGTAGGGAGACTCTGGGGAAGCGCGGTGCCGGACGGCACAAGCCCGGCCCTTTCCCACGTCGCAGAGGGTCGTCGCGCCCCGCCGCCCCGGGCGGGCGTCAGGACCGCGAGGGCGCGCCGCGACCGACCGGTCACATGTCCAAACGGTAATTTGATCGCCACGACCGGGTCAGGCGCCGCCCCTTAAACCGATCCCATCGACCGCCGCGACCACCGGCGTCGTCCCGATCAGTTCCGAGAGGTTGAGACCCCCCATGACCGAGACCCGTCCCACTGGCCGCACCTCGCGCCGCGCCCTCGCCTCCGTGGCGGCTGCCGCGCTGATCGCCGGCGGCGCTATCGGCAGCGGCTATCTGCCGGCCGCGACCCCAGCCTACGCGCAGGCGCTTCCCAAGTCGCCGATCGAGGCCCCCGAGCACCCGCCGGGCTCGTTCGCCGGCATCGTCAACAAGGTGAAGCCGGGCGTGGTCTCGGTGAAGGTGAAGCTCGACGACTCGGCGAGCAGCGACGACGACGACGGCCCGAGCCAGGGGCGCAACCTCCAGAACGTGCCGCCGCAGCTGCGCGAGTTCTTCAAGCGCTTCGGCCAGAACGGCCCCGGTGGCATGCAGCCCCAGCATCAGGGCCCGCGCGGCGCGGTCGGCTCCGGCTTCATCATCTCGGCCGACGGCTACGTGGTCACCAACAACCACGTCGTCGACCATGCCAAGACCGTGCAGGTGACGCTGGACGACGGCCGTACCCTCGACGCGAAGGTCATCGGCAAGGATTCCAAGACCGACGTCGCCCTGCTGAAGATCACCGAGGGCTCGAACTTCCCGTACGTGCAGTTCGGCAAGTCGGCCCCCCAGGTCGGCGACTGGGTGGTGGCGATCGGTAACCCGTTCGGCCTCGGCGGCACCGTGACTGCCGGCATCGTCTCGGCCCGCGGCCGCGACATCGGCGCCGGCCCCTACGACGACTTCCTGCAGATCGACGCGCCCATCAACAAGGGCAACTCGGGCGGCCCGACCTTCAACGTCAACGGCGAGGTGGTCGGCATGAACACCGCCATCGCCTCTCCGTCGGGCGGCAGCGTCGGCCTCGCCTTCGCGATCCCCGCCGAGACCGTGCAGGCGGTGGTCGACCAGCTCCGGACCGACGGCAAGGTCGCCCGCGGCTACCTGGGCGTCCAGATCCAGCCCGTGACGCAGGATATCGCCGAGGGTCTGGGCCTCGACAAGGCCAAGGGCGCCCTCGTCGACCACGCCGAGAACGGAACCCCGGCGGCCAAGGCCGGCCTGAAGGCGGGCGACGTGATCGAGAAGGTCAACGGCGACACCGTCGACAGCGCCCGCGAACTCTCGCGCAAGATCGCCGGCCTCAAGCCGGGCGCGAAGGTCGAGCTGAGCTACCTGCGCGGCGGCAAGACCGACACCGCCACGGTGACGCTGGGCACTATGCCGACTGACGGCACCAAGATGGCGAGCCGCGACGACGACTCGGGCAACGGCCAGCCGCGGCTCGGCCTGCAGCTCGCCCCGGCCGGCGATGTCGGCCTGTCGGATCAGGGCGTCGCGGTGGTCCAAGTCGATCCCGACGGCCCGGCGGCCGCCAAGGGCATCGAGGCGGGCGACGTGATCCTCGATGTCGGCGGCCAGAGCGTGTCCCGTCCGGCGGACGTGGCGACGCAGATCCGGGCGGCCGAGTCGAGCGGGCGCAAGGCCGTGCTGATGCGGGTGAAGAGCGGCAAGGGCCAGACCCGGTTCGTGGCGGTCTCGCTCAACAAGAAGGCTGGCTGAGTCCGGTTTCTCCCGGCGCGGGGTCCGCCCCGCGCCGTCTCGTGGTGACCTCGACTCGCGCCGGCCGAACAGGCCGGCGCTTTTTCGTGCCCAGCCCGGCCGCGTCTGGGCGTCTCAGCGCCCCGGGACCGGTATGCCCAGTCCCGGCCCGAGCCGCGTCCGGCACCGTCCCAGCGCCGCGAAGGCGGCGTTCGAGTCCCGGGCGAGGCGCATCAGGTCTCCCAGGCGCGCCCGGCCGCGCGCGAAAGCGAAGAACACGGCGGCGATGTCGGGTTCGCCGTCCGGCGTGAGCGCCGAGGCCGCGAAGGCCGGCAGGGCCTGATCGGCCGGATCGCAGATCACGCGCACGGCCGCGAAGGGCAGGCCGTGCCGGCCCGCGAAGGACGCGGCCACGTGCGATTCCATGTCGACCGCCGCGGCGCCGGTGGTGGTCCGCAGGTCCGTCTTGCCGTCGACCGCGAGAACCGCGGTGTCGACGCCCGCCAGATCCGCCGGGATCACCCGCGGCCCGACGCCGGACAGGAGATTGAGGAGCGTGGCCGACAGGTCGAGATCGGCGGCACGCCGGCCCTCCTCGCTGACCACGCCGGTGCCGACCACGACGTCGCCGGGCCTGAGCGAGGGATCGAGGCCGCCCGCGATGCCGAAGCTGATCACCGCCCGGCAGCCGGGTTCAGGCCGGGCCTCGAGGAGCTGACGCAGCCGGTGGGGATTTCCGCCGGCCCCCACCGCCTCGACCCCCTCCCCCGCCGCCATGCGGCGCTCGCGGGCGAGGCCGGTGACGGCCAGGACGGGTGCGGCAGGATCGATCATGGCCCGCTCGTGGACGAGTCCGGCGAGGTCCGCAAGCAGGCGCGAGCGCCGGGGCGGGGTCCGGGCCGGATCCGGCGCGGGGGGCGGATCGTCCGGGCCCGCGGGATCACTGTCTGAGGAGGCCACGTGTCGGGTACCAGGGCTCGCGGATCGGCTGTCGGGACGGTCGAGCGCGCCGCGATCCGGCGGAGCGGAGCCGGCCCGTCGGGCCGGCCCCAGGACGTCAGCGGACGTCACATGCCGAACTGGACGCGCCGGCTGTTGCCACGCTTGAGGTTGCGGAAACGCGCCATCGCCCACAGCGGGAAGAACTTCGGGTAACCATGGTACCGCAGGTAGAACACCCGCGGGAAGCCCGTGGCGGTGTAGCGCTCCTCCTTCCAGAACCCGTCCGCGCCCTGCGTGCGGGTCAGGAAGTTGATGCCCCGGGTCACGGCCGGATCGTCGACCGCGCCGGCCGCCATCAGGGCGAGCAGCGCCCAGGCGGTCTGCGAGGCGGTGGACGAGCCGGGCTCGAAGGCCGGGTCGATCTTGTACGAGGAGGCGTCCTCACCCCAGCCGCCATCCGGGTTCTGGATCCGGATCAGCCAGTTCACCGCCCGCTGGATGCGCGGATCGGCGGGGTCGACCCCGGCGGCGTTGAGGGCGCAGAGCACGGACCACGTGCCGTAGATGAAGTTCATGCCCCAGCGGCCGTACCAGGACCCGTCCTCCTCCTGGTCGTTCAGGAGGTAGTTCACGCCGCGGTCGAGGGCGCGGGAGGTCTCGCGGGTCTCGCCGAGCTGGGACAGCATCCCGACCACGCGGGCGGTCACGTCCGCGGTCGGCGGGTCGAGCAGCGCGCCGTGATCCGAGAACGGGATGTGGTTGAGGTACATGTGGTTGTTGTCGGCGTCGAACGCCGCCCACCCGCCGTCCTCGGATTGCAGCCCCTCGACCCACTCGCGGGCGCGGGCGATCGCGGCCTTGTAGTCCGGCATGCCGGCGACCAGCCCGTGCTGGTGCATGGCCCGGTCCATCGCCATCACCACCACGGCGGTGTCGTCGAGGTCGGGATAGTGGGCGTTGGCGTACTGGAACGCCCAGCCGCCCGGCCGGACCTTCGGCTTGCGCGCCGCCCAGTCGCCGACGATGTCGAGCACCTGGCGGGGCTTCAGCCAGTCGAGGCCGGCGCGGGCCTGGGCCTCGGCCTCGGGGCCGCCGGCCTCGAGCAGCGCGTGGCTCGCGAGCGCCGTGTCCCAGACCGGCGAGACGCAGGGCTGGACGTAGGCCTCGTCGGCCTTCTCGACGACGAGCTTCTCGATGGCGTCGCAGGCCACGCGGACCTGCGGGTGATCGGGCCGGTAGCCCATCACCTCGTACATCAGCACCGAGTTGACCATGGCGGGGAAGATGGCGCCCAGGCCGTCCTCACCGTTCAGGCGCTCGCTCACCCAGGCGCGCGCCATCTCCATGGCGCGCTGCCGGCTCTTGCGCGGCAGGTGGTTCTCGACCCGCTGCAGCACCCGGTCGATGAAGCCGAAGATCGGCGTCCACGGCCACGTCGCGTGGGGCGAGCCCGGCCAGGAGCGGACGCTCTCCGGCGGCGTGACGAACAGCTCCTGCACGCTGATGCCGCGCGGGTTGCGCGCCCGGGGCTTGGTCGCCTGCAGCACGAACAGCGGCACCACGGTGGTGCGGGCCCAGTAGCTGATCTTGTCGAGGTGGAACGGGAACCACTTCGGCAGGAACATCACCTCGACGGGCATCACCGGCACGGCGCGCCACGGCACCTCGCCGTAGAGGGCCAGCATGAAGCGGGTGAACACGTTGGCGTTGGCCGCGCCGCCGCGGGACAGGATGCCCTCGCGCGCCCGGCGCATGTGCGGCGCCTCGATGTCGTCGCCGATCATCTTGAGCGCGAAATACGCCTTGACCGTGCAGCTCATGTCGAACGGCCCCTCGTGGACGAGGGCCCATCCGCCGTGCCGACCCTGCGTGCGGCGGAGGTAGTTGCCGATCTTGGCCTCCAGGTCGCCGGGGACCTGGGTGCCGCGGAAATGGTGGAACAGGATGTACTCGGACGGGATCGTGGCATCCGCCTCGAGCTCGAAGCAGATGTGCCCGTCGTCGTGCGCCAGGGCGGTCAGCGCGCGCGTCGCCTGCGCCACGCCGCGCTCGACGTCCTCGAGCGAGATCCCCTGCGTCTTCGAGCGCTGCAGCGCCTCGACTTTGCTTACGGCCTCTCTCATAGTCCTCGCCTCGAGCGACCGCCTCGCGGCGGACGCCATGCCTCAAGCTGCGCCGCGCACCTGGGTTCCAGCGCGCACGACAGATCCCGCACGCAAGGAACGTGCGGCCGTCTGGCCCGAGCGGATCGCTCCCTCGATCGTCGAAGGCAGGCCGGTGGCGGTCCAATCGCCTGCCAGGACGAGATTGTCGTAGGCGGTTTCGGCCTTCGGGCGCCGCGCGGCTTCCGCCGGCGTCGCCGCGAAGGTCGCACGCTTCTCCTTTACGATCTGCCAGCTGGGCAGGTCCGGTGCAAGGTTGCACAACTGTGCGATCTCGGCCCAGATCTGCCGGGCGAGGTCTTCGCGGGGCACGTCGAGAAGGCGATCCGCGCCGCTGATCGTGACCGAATACCGGTCCGGATAGGCGAAAAGCCACTCTGTCAGGCTGTTGACGACGCCGAGCACGAGGGGGCTGCCGGGCTTCGGCACCAGCGCGAAATGCGCGTTCACGATGGAGCGGAATTCCACCGGTGCGAGGAGACCGGGCAACACCTCCCGGGCGACCCACGGCGGCAGCGCCAGCACGACGCCGTCCTCCGGGCCGAGGCTCTCAGCGCCGTCCGAGAAGACGAGCTGCCCGACCCGGCCGTCGGCGAACTCGAGCGCGCGCAGGCGACGGCCGAGGCGGATCTCGCAGCCGCGGCCCGTGAGATAGCGGATCGCCGGGTCGACGAAGGCGTAGGACAGGCCCTCGACGGCGACGAGCGGCCGGCAGGCCTTGCCGCCCGCGCCCAGGGTCTCGCGCAGGATCCGCGCCGCCAGACCGACATCGCTGTCGCGGGGCTCGGTGTTGAGCGCGGCGAGCAGAACCGGGTGCCAGAGGCGCCGGTAGAGCGTGCCCTCGCAGGCCATGTGGGCGCCGATGGTCCCGCCCGCGCCCTCCGCCTTGCCGGCGGCCGCGCGCAGGATCCCGAGGGGCGCCAGGTAGTCCCGCGCCCGGGTGCCGGGGACGCGGCGGGCCGGGCTCATCACCCACCAGGGCAGCCGCCCGGCATTGGGGCGCAGCCGCCAGCGCTCGCCGGTCTTCAGGTCGGCGAAGTCGAACGCCGCCACGTCCGGCCCCACCAGGGCGTCGGCCGGCGCGCCGATGGTCCTGAGGAAGCCGAGGGAATCGGCGTTGCCGGACAGCAGCAGGTGGTTGCCGTTGTCGATGGTCAGGCCGAGGGCCGGATCGTAGTACGAGCGGCAGCGGCCGCCCGCCTGCTTGGCGGCCTCGTGCAGGACCACCCGGGCCCCGGATTCGGCGAGCGCGACGGAAGCGGAGAGGCCGGCGAGGCCGGCGCCGACGACGTGGACGGTACCCATCAGATCAGGCCGTGCCGGAGGACGACGCCCAGCAGCGCGAGCTTGCCGGGCTTTACCCGGGCGCGGGGCATGGCCCAGCCGCGCGCGAGGACCGCCTTCAGGTAGAGGTGATAGGCCGCCGCCATCAGCCGGGCGGCCTTGGTCGACTTGCGGGGGCTGCGCCGGATGATCTCCCAGGTCGCCTGGTAATGGTCCTCGGCCTCGCGGGCGAGGGAGATGCAGACCTCGCCGATGCGGGGATGGCTGATCGCCTCGACCGGCGTCGGGTCGGCGAGGCCGATCGCCCGGAGCTTCTCGCGCGGCAGGTAGAGGCGGCCGCGCTCGGCATCCTCGTCGATGTCGCGCAGGATATTGGTGAGCTGGAGCGCGCGGCCCTGGTGCCACGCCAGCCGGATGCCGTCCGCCTCCGGCATGCCGAAGATCCGCACCGACAGCCGGCCGACCGCGCTCGCGACCCGGTCGCAGTAGAGGTCGAGGGTCTCGGCGTCCGGGGCGACGATGTCCGCGACGGCGTCCATCGCCATGCCGTCGATGACCGCCTGGAAATCCTCGCGCTTCAGGCCGAAGCGGCGCACGGGCTCCACGAGGTCGCGCACGCGCGCGGCCGGGCGGCCGGCGTAGAGCGCGTCGATATCGGCCCGCCAGCGGTCGAGCTCGACCTGCCGGACGGCGCGAGTGCCGCCGTCGTCGGCGACGTCGTCGACGGCGCGGCAGAAGGCGTAGACGGCGTACATCGCCTCCCGCCGCTCCTTCGGCAGCAGGCGCATCGCCGTGTAGAAGGAGGAGCCGGCGGCGGGCAGCGCCGGGGCGGCGCCCTCCGGGTCCTGGGCGGGCGTGGCGGTGGCGGTCACGAGCGGATTCCTTGAGCCGCGGCCCGGACGGTCCGGCCGCGGAAGGGCCGGCGCGCCAGGGTGGCGGCGACGCCGCCCAGCGCCGTCAGCGCGAAGGCGGCCTTGCCGTGATGGACTTTCTCGGAGAGCGGGTCGCGCTCCAGCAGGCCCCGGCTCAGCACGACGGCGAGCCGGTGGATGGCGGCGATCTCCAGCGACAGGCGCAGGTCGTCGATCAGGTCCGGCAGGACCGCGCCCTCGTCGAGGAGGTCGAGGCATCGCTGCGCCAGCTCGCGGGTCGCGGCCCGGAGCTGCGGCGGCGCCTTCGCCTCCCCGAGCATGGCCACGGTGGCGCCGTGACGGTCGAGGCAATCCTGCGGGAGGTAGACCCGGTCGAGGGCCGCGTAGTCCTTGCCGCAATCCTGGAGGTGGTTGATCACCTGGAGCGCCGCGCAGATCGCGTCGGAGGCCCGGTAGACCCGCGCCGGATCCTCGCCGTGCACGTCGAGGACGAACCGCCCGACCGGCATGGCCGAGTAGCGGCAGTAATGGATCAGCTCGTCCCAGTCCGCGTAGCGGTTCTTGCGCGCGTCCATGCGGAACGCGTCGAGCAGTTCCAGGGCGTGCCGGGGCGGCAGGCCGCGGGCCGCGAGCTCGCGCCTCAGCGGCTCGGCCTCGGGATCGGACGGTCCGGCGCCGGTGAGCGCGTCGGCGAGGCGATCGAGCAGCTCGATCTTGCGCTCCGGCGCCAGCGCGGAGTGATCGGCCACGTCGTCGCCGGCGCGGACGAAGTCGTAGAAGGCCAGGATCGCGCCCCGGTGACGGGGATGGATCAGGTGCGACGCGACGGGGAAATTCTCGTCGCGGTGCCCCTTGCCGGAGCGCGTCGCGGTGGCGGAATCGAGGGTGCTCATGCGAGGTACCCGGCTTCGCGGAACCACGTGATCGCGTCCGACAGGCCCTCTCGGTACGGCCGGGCCGTGTAGCCGAGTTCGGCGCGCGCCTTCCGGTCCGAGAAGAACATCCGGTAGCGCGACATGCGGATCCCGTCGATCGTCGCGAAAGGCTGCCTGCCGGTGACCCGGGCGGCGAGCTGCGCGAAGAACGCCACCGGGTAGACGGCGGCCCGCGGCAGACTCACGGTCGGCGGCTTGCGGCCGACCATGCCGGCGATGTCGGCGAGCATCTGCGACAGGAACACGTCCTCGCCGCCGAGGATGTAGCGCTCGCCGGCCCGCCCCTTGCGGAGCGCCAGCAGGTGGCCCTGGGCCACGTCGTCCACGTGGGCGAGGTTGAGGCCGGTATCGACGAAGGCCGGCATCTTGCCGAGCGCCGCCTCCTGGATGATCCGGCCGGTCGGCGTCGGCTTCACGTCGCGGGGGCCGATCGGCGTCGACGGGTTGACGATCACCGCCTTGAGCCCGTCCCGGGCGACCATCTCCTCGACCACGCGCTCGGCCACGACCTTGCTGCGCTTGTAGGCGCCGATGGCGGTCTCGGGCGTGAGCGGCATGGTCTCGTCGGAGGGCGTGACGCCGTCGGCCGGCGGCCGGATGGTGGCGACGCTCGACGTGTAGACGACCCGCTCCACCCCGGCCTCCAGGGCCGCGCGCATCATCAGGCGCGTGCCGTCGCGGTTGGTGCGGACGATCTCCTCCATGTCCGGCGCCCAGAGCCGGTAATCGGCCGCGGCGTGGATCAGGTAGCGCTGGCCGCGCATCGCCGCCGCCACGGCGGCCGGGTCGCGCATGTCGCCCTCGGCGATCTCGACGTCGGTCCAGGTGAGGTTCCGGCGCGGGCTAGAGGCGCGCACGAGGATGCGCACCGGGAAGCCGGCCCGGCGGAACACGTCGACCAGGGCTGAGCCGAGGAAGCCGCTCGCGCCGGTGATCAGCACGGGACCGACCTCGGAGGGGCCGGAAGATGGGGCCTCTGCCATCGCGGATCTGGAGAATTACCGGAAACCAGCGCGGCCGGGGATCCCCGGCCGCGCCGCGCTTGTGTCATCGAACCGCCCGAGCGGCAAGCCGCGGCGGTTCCGGGCAAGGTCGCGCCGCAGCGTGGACTGGGAAAGCCTCCGCACCGGACGGGGCGGGTCTCCGGAGCGGGCGGATGTGCCTGTCCGGGGACGCGGCGTCGCCGCCTCGTACTGTCGTCGGGTATCGATCATCGGCGCGGGGGAACCCCGCGCTCGGGACGGATCGGGTCGGCGCCGCGCACCGGCTCCGCGCGGTGCTGCCCTGGCGTCGCCACCGCGCGGCCACCGCGCGAAGCCGCACCAAGTCGTGTTCGGCCGCCCGACGAGCGCGCCGATCTTGCCAGCGCCGGGAAAACCGACTATGCGCCGCCCCTCGCGTTCGCTCCGGCCGGGGGCTGAACGGACGGTGCCGTTCGCGGCACAGGGATCTTCCGGATCCCGTCGTCCGGTGTCTCCGCCTTCGATCAACCGCTCGGGCCTGAAAATCGGCTCGGAGGGCTTGGCGCCGAGCGTATCGCGAGATGAACCGGCCCGAATCAGCCGCCTTCCGGCGGCCGGGCTCCTTTTGACGCTGAAAGGCCCGACAATGCCTCTCTACGAGCATGTGCTCTTGGCCCGCCAGGACGTGACGTCCCAGCAGGTCGAGACGATGATCGACACCTACAAGGGTGTGATCGAGCAGAACGGTGGCCGTCTCGAGAAGATCGAGATGTGGGGCGTGAAGTCCCTCGCCTACCGGATCAAGAAGAACCGCAAGGCGCATTTCGCGCTCCTCAACATCGACGCCCCGCCGGCCGCCATCGCCGAGATGGAGCGCCAGATGCAGATCTCCGAGGACGTGCTGCGCTTCATGACCGTCCGGGTCGAGGAGCTCGATCCCGAGCCGTCCGCCATGATGCAGAAGCGCGACCGCGACGACCGCAAGGATCGCGAGCGCGGCCGTCGTCGGGACGACGAGGGCTTCGGCGGTGGCGGCTTCGGCGGCGACCGTGGTGACCGCGGCGATCGCGGTGACCGCGGCGAGCGCAGCTTCGGCGGGGAGGGCTAACCCATGGCATTCGGTGCTGGTGCGGGCGGCGGACGCCGTCCCTTCTTCCGTCGTCGCAAGACCTGCCCGTTCTCCGGCGCGAACGCGCCGAAGATCGACTACAAGGACGTCAAGCTCCTGTCCCGCTACGTGTCCGAGCGCGGCAAGATCGTGCCGTCGCGGATCACCGCGGTCTCGGCCAAGAAGCAGCGCGAGCTCGCCCAGGCGATCAAGCGCGCCCGCTTCCTCGGCCTGCTGCCCTACGTGATCAAGTAGGCCATCGAACCCTGCCGGCCCGGCATCAGTCCGGGCCGGTCCTCGCAGAGGGCGGCTCGCGCCGCCCGATCGTTGGGGCGCCTTGCCGCCCCTAACCCTGCCGGACCGGCAGCGGGACAGCGGAACCCATGGCACAGCATATCGGCATCGGTATCGGCGCGGGCCTCGTCTCGGCACTCCTGTTCGGGGTGCTTCTGAAGGCGACCCCGCTGGCGATCCTGCTCTACCTCGTGGCACCGCTGCCGATCCTGATCGTGGGGCTCGGCTGGAGTCACAAGGCCGCGCTCGCCGCCGCCGCCGCCGGCAGTCTCGCGCTGGTCCTGGTGATCGCGCCCTTCATGGGACTGGCCTTCGCGGCCTACATCGCTCTCCCCGCCTGGTGGCTCGCCTACCTCACGCTCCTCGGGCGCGAGACGCCCGCCGGCCTCGAATGGTACCCGACCGGCCGCCTGCTCGGCTGGATCGCCGCCACGGCCGCCCTCGCCTTCATCGCCATCGCGGTCCTGTCCTCGCCGAACCACGCCGCCTTCGACGCGCAGCTGCGCGGGCTCGCCCAGACCCTGGTTCAGACGCGGCTGCCCGAGGCTCGCCCGCCCGCCGAGACCCGGCGCGCCGACGCGCGCCCGACCGCCGGCGGTGACGCGGTCGGCAAGGACGGGGCGGCCGCGCCCGATCCGGCGCCGCGGGCCGACACCGATCCGGCGGACGTCACGCGGGGCGAGGTGGCGGACGCCCTCGCCCGCGTCGTGCCGGCCTTCGCGGCGAACGGCCTGGCCCTGCTGCTGGCCTTCTACCTCTGGGCCTCGGCCCGGATCGTGAAGATCTCGGGGCGCCTGCCGCGGCCCTGGCCCGACATCCCGTCCACCGCCATGCCGCGCAGCACGCTCGCGGCGGTCGCGGCGGCCGCCGCGATGTGCTTCGCGCCCGGCTATGTCGGCGTGTTCGGGGTCGCGCTCCTCGGCGCGTTCAGCGCGGCCTTCGCGCTCCAGGGCCTCGCCGCTTTCCACGACCGCTCGCGCGGCCGTCCGGGCCGCGGGCTCATGCTGTTCGGCATGTACCTGATCCTGTTCGTGACCCAGGGCATCGCCCTGGTCGCCCTCACCCTGTTCGGCCTCGCCGACACAGCCCTCGACCGCCGACGTCCCAAGGGCGATCCGGCGCCGTGAGACCCCGGCCCGCGTGGCCGAAAACCCGAAGGAGAAAGACCATGGAAGTGATCCTGCTCGAGCGCGTGGCCAAGCTCGGCCAGATGGGCGAGACCGTGAATGTCCGCCCGGGCTTCGCCCGCAACTTCCTGCTCGCCCGCGGCAAGGCCCTGCGCGCGACGGAAGCCAACAAGAAGCACTTCGAGGCCCAGCGCGCCCAGCTCGAGGCCCGCAACCTCGACCGCAAGAAGGACGCCGAGGCGGTCGCCGAGAAGCTGAACGGCCAGAGCTTCATGCTGATCCGCCAGTCGGGCGAGACCGGCGTGCTCTACGGCTCCGTCTCGACCCGCGACCTCGCCGAGGTCGTCTCGAAGGAGGGCTTCACGGTGGATCGCGGTCAGTTCACCCTGAACCAGCCGATCAAGACGCTGGGCCTGCACAAGGTCCCGGTGGTGCTGCATCCCGAAGTCGAGGTCGAGATCACCGTCAACGTCGCCCGCAGCCCCGAGGAGGCCGAGCGTCAGGCCCGCGGCGAGTCCGTCACCGAGCGCGAGGCGTTCAACCTCGACGACCTCGGCCTCGAGGTCGGTCAGGCGCTGGCCGATGCCGGCGAGGGTGCCGACGACCGCGGCTGATCCGCGGCCCGCGCCCGCGAGCCCGGCCGGGCTCGCGGGCGCGACGCGATGCGGCGGGGTCCCTGCCCCGCCCTGTATGCCGGTGAACACTGGGGATGAACGCCCCCGAGACTTGACACGTTCCAGTTTTGTTCCAGCATGGACGCCCGCCGCTCGCGAGAGTCGGCGGGCGTCCGCTTTTCCGCGCCCCGGCCCGGGAGAACCGGCCGTCGGCTAGGCTTCGGTAACCATACCGGGGCCAAGGTCGTGCGGTGTGATCCTGGCGCGCCCGCCGCGGCGCCTGATACGGAGTCGTCCGCCGATGGCCCTGCCCAATGCGCTCACGGCCAAGCTCGAAGCAGTCCAGGCCGAGTACCGCGTCGCCCCGCACAACATCGACGCGGAACAGGCGCTGCTGGGCGCGATCCTGGTGAACAACGACGCCTATTACCGGGTGTCGGACTTCCTGCTCGCCGAGCACTTCATGGAGGATGCCCACCAGCAGATCTTCACGGTGGCGGCCTCCCTGATCAAGGCCGGCAAGCTCGCCACGCCCATCACCATGAAGACCTATCTGGGCGACGCCGATTTCGGCGGCCAGACGGTGATGCAGTACCTCGCGCGGCTCGCCGCCGACGCCACGACGGTGATCAACGCCGGCGAGTACGGCCGCACGATCTACGACCTCGCCATCCGCCGCCGGCTGATCACCATCGGCGAGGATCTGGTGAACGGCGCCTACGAGGCGCCGGTGGAGCAGGCGCCGCGGGACCAGATCGAGGAGACCGAGCGACGCCTGTATGAGCTGGCCGAGGCCGGGCGCTACGACGGCGGCTTCCAGAAATTCTCGGACGCGCTGACCGCCGCGGTCGACATGGCCGCCAAGGCCTACCAGCGCGACGGCAAGCTCTCGGGCATCGCCACGGGGCTGTCCGACCTCGACGCCAAGATGGGCGGCCTGCAGCCCTCCGACCTGATCATCCTCGCGGGGCGACCGGCGATGGGCAAGACCTCGCTGGTGACCAACATCGCCTTCAACATCGCCAAGGCCTACCGCGGCGAGAAGCAGCCGGACGGCACGACCAAGACCGTGAACGGCGGCATCGTGGGCTTCTTCTCGCTGGAAATGTCGGCCGAGCAGCTCGCCACCCGTATCATCGCCGAGCAGTCGGGCGTGCCCTCCTACAAGATCCGCCGCGGCGATATCCGGCCCGAGGATTTCTACAAGATCACCGACGCCGCCCGGGACATGCAGACGATCCCGTTCTACATCGACCAGAGCGGCGGCATCTCGATCGCCCAGCTCGCCGCCCGAGCCCGGCGCCTGAAGCGCCAGAAGGGGCTCGACCTGCTGATCGTCGATTACCTCCAGCTGCTGTCGGGCTCCGGCAAGCGCAGCGACAACCGCGTGCAGGAGATGACCGAGATCACCACGGGCATGAAGGCGCTCGCCAAGGAGCTGGCGGTGCCGATCATCGGCCTGTCCCAGCTCTCCCGTCAGGTGGAGAACCGCGACGACAAGCGCCCGCAGCTCGCCGACCTGCGCGAATCGGGCTCGATCGAGCAGGACGCCGACGTCGTGATGTTCGTGTTCCGCGAGGAGTACTACGTCGGGAACAAGAAGCCCCGCGAGGGCACGGAGGAGTTCTTCGCCTGGGAGGCCGAGATGCAGCGCGTCCACGGCAAGGCCGAGGTGATCCTCGGCAAGCAGCGTCACGGCCCGACCGGCACGGTGGAACTGCAGTTCGACGCCAACATCACCCGGTTCTCGAACCTCGCGCAGACGGACCGGATCCCCGAGCAGATGTGAGGCGGCCCCAGTCCGGCTGGCTCCGTCATCGCGAGCGTAGCGAAGCGGCCCCGGGGCGGCGCGCGATCGCTCAGGGCGGCGCCGGCTGGATCGCTTCGCCGCGCTCGCAACGACAACGCGACCTTTCATCCGCCGAGCCTGGGAGCCGTCTGGTGGCCATCCGAGCCGCCGCGATCCCGACCCGCGAACCATCGGCAGATCCGGCCGTTGAGCGAGCACGATTGTCCCGCCGCGGCAGGAGCGACGATGAGCGAGCCAACCCCTCCGAAGATGCCGTACTGGCACGTCTACACCGATGCGGAGGGTGTCAGCCGCCAGGAGCTGTTCCACCTCGAGCGGTTCAAGTTCGAGGGGATCAACCCCGAGACCGCGCCCCAGTGGAACGACAAGATGGATCCCGCGCCGTCGGTCGTGACCTTCACGGTCCTGCCGGTCGGCTGGGTCGGCGAGTGGCACGAGAATCCGCGACCGCAATGGATCGCCATCCTCTCGGGCCGCTGGTTCGTCGAGACGATGGACGGTCACCGGGTCGAGATGGGCCCGGGCGAGCTGATGATGGGCGAGGATCAGAACACCAAGGCGCGGGACGGCAGGAAGGGCCACCTGTCCGGCACGGTGGGCGACGAGCCCTGCACGATGATCGTGACCGGGCTTCAGGTCGAGCCGACCGTCAACCAGCCCGGCCGCTTCAAGTAGGGGCGGGTTCATGGACGGCTTCGAACTGACGCAGCCGCGCTTCAAGGGCTACGTCCTGCCGAACGCGCCGCTGCAGAAGCTCGCCGAGGGCTTCCGCTGGACGGAAGGTCCGGTCTGGTTCGGCGACCGCGACGAGCTGCTCTTCTCGGATCTCCCCAACAACCGGGTGATGCGCTGGGTGGAATATGCGGGCCTGAGCGTCTACCGGGAGGCGAGCGACTTCGAGAACGGCCACGCCCGCGACCGGCAGGGCCGCATGCTGTCCTGCTCGCACCGCGGCCGGCGCATCCACCGGACCGAGCTCGACGGCAGCATCACCAGCTTGGTGGAGCGGTACCGGGGGCGGCGGCTGAACTCGCCCAACGACATCGTCTGCAAGTCGGACGGGACGATCTGGTTCTCGGATCCGCCCTACGGCATCCAGACCGATTACGAGGGCGGCAAACAGGAATCCGAGCTGCCCGCCGCGGTCTACCGCTTCGACCCGCGCGACGGTTCGCTCCGGGTGGTGGCCGACGATTTCCAGGGCCCGAACGGGCTCTGCTTCTCGCCCGACGAGCGCAGGCTCTACATCGTCGAGACCGGGCTGCAGTTCGCCACCGACCCGGTCCAGCACGTCCGCGCGTTCGACGTGGCCGAGGATGGCGGCCTGTCGGGCGGCGCGGTGCTCTTCAAGATCGCGCCCGGCAACGCCGACGGGATCCGGTGCGACGAGCACGGCAACATCTGGTCGAGCGCCGGGGACGGGGTCCACTGCATCGACCCGGGCGGCGAGCTGGTCGGCAAGATCCTGGTGCCCGCGACGGTCGCCAATCTCACCTTCGGCGGCCGCAACAACAGCCGCCTGTTCCTGTGCGCCTCGCAGGCGCTCTACGCGATCTACGTGAACGTGCGGGGGGCACCGCTCCTGTGAGCGGCACCGCTCCCGCGAGCGGCGTGCGGGCACTCGTCGGGTTCGGCCGCACCGTCGCGGACCTCGCCGTCACGGAAGCCTTCTACCGTGACGGGCTCGGCTTCGCGCGGACCGCCCCGCCGGAGCCCCTGCCCGCCGCGCAGGCGGAGGCGATGGGGCTCGCGGACCGGCGCGCCACGCAGCTGCGCATGCGGCTCGGCGGGCAGACCATGACCTTCCTGGCGGTGGATCCGCCCGGCGCGCCCTACCCGGCCGATCCCGCGGCGACGGACCCGTTCTTCCAGCACCTCGCGATCCCGGTCCGCGACATGGAGGCCGCGGCGGCGCGGCTCGGGCGGCTCGCCCCGGCGCCGATCAGCCGCGGCGGACCGCAGCGCCTGCCCGCCTCCACGGGGGGCGTGACCGCCTACAAGTTCCGCGACCCCGACGGGCATCCCCTGGAGCTGATCTTCTTTCCCGACGGCCCCGCGGCCGCCCGCTGGCGCGGCGCGCCGGGCCTGTTCCTGGGCATCGATCACTCGGCGATCACCGTCACCGACCTCGACGCCACTTTGGCCTTCCTGACCGGCTCCCTCGGCCTGACAGTGGCGGCGCGCGGCCTGAACCGCGGGCCGGAGCAGGCGCGCCTCGACGGCGTCGTCGATCCGCAGGTCGACGTCATCGCCCTCGAGCCCCCGGACCCCGCGCCGCACGTGGAGCTGCTGCATTACCGCGCGCCCGCCACCCGGCGGCGGCTCACCTTCGGCCCCGCCGACCGGGCCTCCACCCGCTACGTCTTCTCCGCGGCGGATCCGCAGGCCCTGTCGCGGCGCCTGCGCGAGAGCGGACAAACTCCGCTGACCTCCGCCGACGGCGCGGCCGCCTACTGCGCCGGCCCGGACGGACACGGCTTCTTGTTCGTGCGCGGCTGAGGCCTCCGCTCCGGGAGCGTGCCCCCGGGCTTGACGCGTCGCCCCTCCGGCGTCCAATCCGGCCGCCCCGGAGGTGAGATAGATGCCGCTCCTCGCCCTGCCCTTTCCGGCCATCGATCCGGTGGCGATCGCGATCGGGCCGATCACGATCAAATGGTACGCGCTCGCCTACATCGCCGGCCTCATCGGCGGTTGGTACTACGCGCGCCGCCTCGTCATGGCCGACAGCCTCTGGGGCGTGGTGAAGCGACCGCAGGTCGTCGACATCGACGACCTCGTCGTCTGGGTGGCCCTCGGCGTCGTGCTGGGCGGCCGGATCGGCTACGTGCTGTTCTACAATCTGCCGATGTACATCGCCGATCCGTGGGAGATCCTGGCGATCCGCAACGGCGGCATGTCGTTCCACGGCGGCTTCATCGGGGCGATCCTGGCCTTCGTGCTGTTCGCCCGCGGCAAGGGCCTCAACGCCTACACGCTCCTCGATATCGGCGCCGTGGTGGTGCCGATCGGCCTGTTCTTCGGCCGGATCGCCAATTTCGTGAACGGCGAGCTCTGGGGCCGCGCGGCGCCGGACTTCCCCTACGCGATCGTGTTCCCGAGCGGCGGGCCGCTGCCGCGCCACCCGAGCCAGCTCTACGAGGCGGCCACCGAGGGGCTGCTGCTGTTCATCCTGATGGCGATCAGCGTCCGCCGGTTCGGCTTCCGCAAGCCCGGGCTGCTCGGCGGCATCTTCGTCCTCGGCTATGCGCTGGCCCGGACCTTCTGCGAGTTCTTCCGCGAGCCGGATCGCCAGCTCGGCTTCCTGTTCGGCGACCATCTCGGTCCGATGGGCGGCGGCGTGACCATGGGCATGCTGCTCTGCGTGCCGATGATGATCGTCGGCCTCACCTACATCGTGCTGGCCGCGACCGGCCGGACACGTCCGCGGCATCCGGTGGAGACCCCGGCCGCCGAGGCGGCCCGCAAGGCGGCCGTCGAGGCGTGACGCCGCTGGGATCCGAGATCGCGGCGCTGATCCGCCAGAACGGGCCGATCGGCGTCGACCGCTACATGGCCCTCTGCCTCGGTCACCCGGTCCACGGCTACTACCGCACCCGCGATCCCCTCGGTGCCCAGGGCGACTTCACCACCGCGCCCGAGATCAGCCAGATGTTCGGCGAGCTGCTCGGCGCCTGGACAGCCTACGTCCGCGGCCTGATCGGGGCGCCGGATCCGCTCCTCCTGGTCGAGCTGGGACCCGGCCGCGGCACGCTGATGACGGACGCGCTGCGGGCCCTGCGGGCGGCGCTCCCGGCGGTGCGCGTGGCGCCGCACCTCGTCGAGACGAGCCCGGTGCTGCGGGCCGCGCAGGCGCGCGCCCTCTCCGGGACCGGCGCCGCGTGGCACCACAGCGTCGAGACGCTGCCCGAGGGGCCGGCGATCATCCTGGCCAACGAGTTCTTCGACTGCCTGCCGGTGCGCCAGTTCGAGCACCGGCCGTCCGGCTGGCACGAGCGGCAGATCGGCCTCGATCCGGCGGGCGGCCTCGCCTTCGGCCTGTCGCCGGAGCCGGTCCCGGGCCTCGCGGCGGACGGTCCGGACGGCGCGCTGATGAGCGTGCCGACGGCCGGCCTCTCGCTGATCCGCGCGCTGGCGCGGCGCCTGTGCTCCGAGGGCGGCGCCCTGCTGGCTATCGATTACGGCCATGTCCGCCCGGGCTTCGGCGACACCCTCCAGGCGCTGGCGGGACATCGTTTCGCCGACCCGCTGGCGGAGCCCGGCGAGGCGGACTTGACGCATCACGTCGATTTCGCCGCCCTCGCCCAGGCAGCACGGGCCGAAGGCGCCGCGATCCATGGACCGGTCGATCAGGGCGAGTTCCTGGCCGCCCTCGGCCTCGGCGTCCGTGCCGAGCGTCTGAAGGCCCGGGCCAATCCGGCGCAATCGGCCGCGATCGACGCGGCCGTCACGCGCCTGACCGATCCGGCCCGGGGCGGGATGGGCAGCCTGTTCAAGGTGCTGGCGGTGAGCGGCCCGTCCCTCGGGCCGCTCCCGGGATTTCCGACGCCCTGAGCCGCCGGGGAGGTCCTCGGCCCCGTTCGGGGCCGGGTTCGCTCAGCCGAAGGAGCCGAAGCCGGAATCGGTCTGGCTGGCGGGCCGCGGGGTCGGCGGCGCGGGCGGGTTAAGGTCGGTCGGGTCGAAGGCGGCGGGCTCTCCCGTGACGGGGTGGGCGGGCGCGCTCGGGATCCGGGGCTTATCGGCCTCGGAGGTTTCGGGCAGGGCGTCGGTCTCGATCCCTCGTGACATTGCGATCCTTCTCAAGGCGGAGCCGGATCGGCTCCATACTGCAATGCAACAAGAATCTGACGCTTGAACGACATCGTCAAGGGTTCGCCCTTGCGCTATCGGGGCGCCCCAGGGGCAATCGAGAGGCCGACCGTGACCGCAGGCATGTTCATCGAGGCGCCGGAGCTCTCCGCCCACGCGGGTGTGCGCCACGCCTTCTTCACCCGCGTCGGCGGGGCGTCGGAAGGTCTCTACGCGTCGCTCAACGGCGGCCTCGGCTCCCAGGACGTGCCTGAGCGCGTCGCCGAGAACCGGGCGCGGATGTGTGCGCAGCTGGGCCTGCCGCCGGACCGGCTCGTCAGCCTGTACCAGGTCCACTCGGCCGAGGTGGTCACCGTCGAGGCGCCCTTCGCGGCGGAGCGGCCGAGGGCCGACGCCATGGTGACGCGGGTGCCCGGCCTGGCGCTCGGCATCGCCACCGCGGATTGCGGACCGATCCTGTTCGCGGATCCCGAGAACGGCGTCGTCGGCGCCGCCCATGCCGGCTGGAAGGGCGCGCTCACCGGCGTGATCGGCGCGACGGTGTCGGCGATGGAGGCCCTCGGCGCGCGGCGGAGCCGGATCGTCGCCGTGCTGGGACCGACGATCGGGCCGGCCTCCTACGAGGTGGGACCGGACTTCGTCGCGCGGTTCCGGAACGACGCCCCCGGCATGGAACGCTTCCTCGGTCGCGGCACGCGTCCCGGGCACGCGCAGTTCGACCTGCCGGGCTTCATCCTCGCGCGGCTGGAAGAGGCCGAGGTCGGCGAGGCCACCGCGCTCAACCTCTGCACCTACGCGGATCCGGAACGCTTCTACAGCTACCGGCGGACCACCCATCGCGGCGAGGCGGATTACGGCCGCCTGATCTCCGCCGTCACGCTCGTGCCCTGAGGACCGGGTTCCGCCGCGAACGGAGGGTGCGACACTTTGTCGAGTCCTGGCCGAGAAAAAAGCGTAGCCGCAGATGAACCTTGGCCATTCGGCCGCGTTTAGGGGTCAAGGTGCCGGGGAAAACGGCGGGTTGCCACAAGGGGCCGCGAGAGCGGTCGGCGACACCGCGGAGCGCAAAGCAACCCTGGAACCGCTGGAACGCAGCCAGACCCGGTTCCGCAACCGTCCCCGCGATGGACGGCGCGGACCACCAGTGAGGACCAGATCATGAAATCCATGCTCCGTGTGACCACGGCCCTCGCGGGCGTCGCCTTTGCCGGTTCGGCCTTCGCCGCCGACCTGCCGCGTCGCGCCGCCCCGCCGCCGGTGTTCACCCCCGTCCCGGTCTTCACCTGGACCGGCGCCTACTTCGGTATCAACGCCGGCTACGCCTTCGACGCCAGCGACCGCAACACCGGCAACACCTTCGCCGTCCCCTTCCCGTACGCCGCCCCCGGCACCGTCGCCTCCTTCCGCAACCGCAGCCAGGACGGCTTCTCCGGCGGTGGCCAGATCGGCTACAACTGGCAGATCACCCCCGGCTCCGGCCTCGTGATCGGCGTCGAGGCCGACGCCCAGTACCTCGACTTCGGCCGTAACCGGAACAACGCCTTCGTCTCCGGCGCCGTCGCCCCCGGCTACTACCTCACCGACCCGCGCGGCCTCTCCAGCCTCGACTTCTTCGGCACCGTCCGCGGCCGCATCGGTTACGCCTTCGNCGCGCCGCCCCGCCGCCGGTGTTCACCCCCGTCCCGGTCTTCACCTGGACCGGCGCCTACTTCGGTATCAACGCCGGCTACGCCTTCGACGCCAGCGACCGCAACACCGGCAACACCTTCGCCGTCCCCTTCCCGTACGCCGCCCCCGGCACCGTCGCCTCCTTCCGCAACCGCAGCCAGGACGGCTTCTCCGGCGGTGGCCAGATCGGCTACAACTGGCAGATCACCCCCGGCTCCGGCCTCGTGATCGGCGTCGAGGCCGACGCCCAGTACCTCGACTTCGGCCGTAACCGGAACAACGCCTTCGTCTCCGGCGCCGTCGCCCCCGGCTACTACCTCACCGACCCGCGCGGCCTCTCCAGCCTCGACTTCTTCGGCACCGTGCGCGGCCGCCTCGGCTACGCCTTCGACCGCACCCTCGTGTACGGCACCGGCGGCTTCGCCTACGGCTCGGGCAGCGCCGACCGCTCCTTCGGCGGCTTCGCCGGCAACGACAGCTTCCGCACCGGCTGGGCCGCCGGCGGCGGCATCGAGTACGCCCTGCCGACCGACTCGTTCCTGAACTTCTTCCGCTCCTCGGCCGTGACGCTCAAGGTCGAAGGCCTGTACGTCAACCTCGACCGCCCGGCTACTACCTCACCGACCCGCGCGGCCTCTCCAGCCTCGACTTCTTCGGCACCGTGCGCGGCCGCCTCGGCTACGCCTTCGACCGCACCCTCGTGTACGGCACCGGCGGCTTCGCCTACGGCTCGGGCAGCGCCGACCGCTCCTTCGGCGGCTTCGCCGGCAACGACAGCTTCCGCACCGGCTGGGCCGCCGGCGGCGGCATCGAGTACGCCCTGCCGACCGACTCGTTCCTGAACTTCTTCCGCTCCTCGGCCGTGACGCTCAAGGTCGAAGGCCTGTACGTCAACCTCGACCGCGGCACCCGCAACCAGGGCGCGTTCGTCATCAACGCCGCCAACAACTTCCCGGTCGTCTACAGCGGCGTCGGTCGCCGCGACGACCAGTTCGCCGTCGTCCGCGCCGGCCTGAACTACAAGTTCGGCACGTTCTAGGACCGCGGCGGCGCGGTCACGGCCGCGCCCCGTCCCCATCGTTCGACCGCGGAAGCCCGGCCCACAGGCCGGGCTTCTCGCGTTTCGGGGTGGGCCGATGAAGTTTTCACAATCCCCCTGACAAAGCGTCGCCGCGCACCCATGTCCTAGCTGCCATGCGGCGCGTTCGGGCCCGCGGGTGAGATTCGAGGAGGACGACTCCATGAACAGCGAAGAACGCGACGTCATTTCGGGAATCTTCCAGCGGCTGGAGCAGGCGCAGTCCCAGCCCCGCGACGCGGAGGCGGAGCGCTTCATCGCCGACAAGATCCGCGCGCAGCCCTACGCGCCCTACGCGATGGCGCAGCTGATCTACGTGCAGGAAGAGGCGATCAAGAGCCTGAACCAGCAGCTGGAGCAGGCCCGCAGCCAGGCGGCCCCGGCCCAGTCCTCCGGGGGCGGCGGCTTCCTGTCGAGCATCTTCGGCGGCGGCGGCCAGCAGCGCCAGGAGCCGCAGCCCGGCTACGGCCAGCCGCGTCCGGGCGGCCAGCCCTGGGGCAACCAGGGCGGCCCGCCGCAGGGCTACCCGCAGCAGGGTTACCCGCAGCAGGGCGGCTACCCGCAGCAGCAGGGCGGCCCGTGGGGCGGCCACTCTCGAACCTGACCGTGCTGCAGCCCAAGGGGCAGCTCTACGGCGGCCAGCAGGCCGTGGCCCTGCAGAGCAACGACCAGATCACGACGGCCGCCGGCTTCGAGGACGCCATCGTCGCCTACCGCGATGGGGCCCCGATCCGGGTCCGGGACCTTGGGCGCGCGGTGAAGGCGCCCCAGGACGCCTCGGCAGCGCCCTGTCGAACGCCTTCGCGGGCGGCCATTCCAGCCTCGGCAGCGCCGCGGCGGCGGGCCTCGGCGGCGGGAGCGGCGAGACCATCGTCAACAACTACTACGGCGACGGCGGCGGCAACCAGGATCTCGGCTCGGCCCTCGACAACAGCGGCGGCGACATGGGCGGCTTCCAGGACGCCGGCTACAGCGATCCGGGCGGTGATTTCGGCGGCGACCTCGGCGGCGGCGACGACAGCGACTGGACCTGATCGTCCCGCACGCCGGGCGGATCCAGCACGTCAAGGGCAAGGCCCGGTCGCGTCAGGCGCGGCCGGGCCGTCTCGTTTCCGGGAGCTGCAACCCGCGTCGGGCGCTCAGAGGACCTCGACCCGCGTTCCCACCGGCACGCGCTCGTAGAGGTCGATGACGTCGTCGTTCATCATCCGGATGCATCCCGACGAGACCGACTGCCCGATCGTGTTGGGCTCGTTCGTCCCGTGGATCCGGTAGAGCGAGGAGCCGAGATAGAGGGCGCGGGCGCCCAGCGGGTTCTCGGGGCCGCCGGCCATGTGGCGCGGCAGGTCGGGGCGCCGGGCGAGCATCTCGGGCGGCGGTGTCCAGTCGGGCCACTCCGCCTTGCGGCTGATCGTCTTGAGACCGCTCCAGGCGAAGCCGGGGCGGCCGACGCCGATCCCGTAGCGCAGGGCGCGCTGCCCGGCCTGCACGAGGTAGAGATGCTTGCCGGCGGTGTCGATCACGATCGTGCCGGGCCTCTGCCGCCCCGGGAAGGCGACCTCCTGGCGCTGGTATTCCGGCGAGACCGCGCGGCCGATCCGGCCCGGATCCGCCTGGGGCGCGCCGTAGGCGGCCGCGGGCTGTGCGCCGTAGGGCTGGGGAGCGCCGTAAGCCTGCCCGTAGGCCTGGGCGGGCTCCGGCTCCGCCGGCACCAGCTCGCCGGAATAGGCCGCGACCCGCTGCGGCGCCGCGGATCGCTGCGGCCAGCCGCGCCCGCCGCCGCCGGCGCTGCCGGTGACGAGGTACTCGATCAGCCCGCCGCCGTAGCCGCCCTCGGAGTAGCGCGCCTGCTGCGCCCGGGCGGGGCCGCACAGCACGAACGCGGCCGCGGCCACCCCCATTCCCAAACGGACTGACCGCCGCATCGTCGCCTGCTCCCGCGCCGGAGCCCGTGCGCCCGGCCCGCGGACTATCCCGTCAAATTTTACCGAATCAGGTGAACGAACGTGGTGAATCGCCGGTGTGGCCCGGCCTCTCCCCATCCCGTCGCGGCCAGCGTGAATCGGCGGTTAAGCCGCGCTCGGCCGTCGCCCCCCTCGGCGGACGAAGCCCCCCGGAAGAAGCGCGGCAGTCACAGTCCGCTAACCGTTATGGTAGACAGTCGCGTCGACGGAACCCGAACGCTCACGCCCGGACGATGACCCAGAAGCGCTATCGCATCGAAGACAGCCTCGGGCTTCCCGCGGCTCCCCCTCCCGGGCCGGGGGCGTCCGCCTCGAGCGAGCGCCTCGAGGAGATCTTCAACGCCATCCAAGACTTGCGCCGCGTCACGCAGATGAGCGCGAGCGAGACCATCGAGTCGTGCCGCCGCGAGCTGCACGAGGCGCTGGCGATGCGCACCGAGCTCGACGTGATGAAGGAGGCGATCACCCGCACCAAGTCGGAGCTGGCGACGCTGCACCGGACCGAGAATACCGGCAAGGGCATGCGCCGGGCGGCCGACGAGCTCGACGCGGTGGTCGACTCGACGGAGCGCGCCACCACGCAGCTCCTCGGCGCGATCGAGGAGATCGAGAGCCACGCCGGCATGCTCAACGCCGCGACGCTGCCGCCCGGCACGAAGCAGCACGTCGACGTGATCCTCGAGCGCGTGATCACCGCCTACGAGGCCTGCAACTTCCAGGACCTGACCGGCCAGCGGATCACCAAGATCGTCGGCGTGATGAAGTTCATCGAGGAGCATCTCGACCGGCTCATCGCCACGTGGTCGGAGCTCGACAGCTTCAAGGAGCTCATCACCGTCATGCCGGTGCCGACCTCCCTGGACGACGAGAGCTCGCTCCTGAACGGGCCCAAGCTCGACCACGATATCGGCCACGTCGACCAGAGCGACATCGACTCGCTGTTCGACTGACCGAGCGGACCGGGCGCGCGATTTTTGTCGCCGCCCCGGTCCCCCTGGCGGTCCGGAACGCTTAGATCTGCGGTATGAGCCGCAGAGCCCTCACAGACCTGCCCCCCGACACCTTCGACGACGGCCGCGACGCCGAGCGGGACGACGCCGCCGACGAGCCGGAGGCCGGACTCCCCGACGGGGAGGCGCCGGAGATCGATTTCGACTTCGAGCCGGGCGCCGTCCAGGCCGGCACGGAGGTGATCCGCCGGTTCTGGTCGACCCTGCCGTCCTCGCCCGGCGTGTACCGGATGTTCGACCATCGCGGCGACGTCCTCTACGTCGGCAAGGCCAAGAACCTGAAGGCGCGGGTCGGCTCCTACGCGCGGGGTCAGGCGCACTCGAACCGCATCGCCCGGATGATCTCGCAGACGGCGGCGATGGAGTTCGTCACCACCGCGACCGAGACCGAGGCGCTCCTCCTCGAAGCCAACCTGATCAAGCAGCTGAAGCCCCGCTTCAACGTGCTGATGCGGGACGACAAGTCGTTCCCCTACATCCTGGTCACCGACGACGGCCCCGCGCCGCAGATCGTCAAGCACCGCGGCGCCCGCCGCCGGAAGGGCAACTATTACGGCCCCTTCGCGAGCGTCTGGGCGGTGAACCGGACGGTGAACGCCCTGCAGCGCGCCTTCCTGCTGCGCACCTGCACCGACAGCTACTACGAGAACCGCACCCGGCCCTGCCTGCTCTACCAGATCAAGCGCTGCTCCGGCCCCTGCACGGGCGAGATCGCCGCGGAGGACTACGCCACCATGGCGGATTCCGCGCGGGCGTTCCTCGCCGGCAAGTCGAACGCCGTGAAGGACCGGATGCGCGCCGAGATGCAGGAGGCGTCCGAGGCGATGGAATTCGAGCGCGCCGCCCGATTCCGCGACCGCATCGCCGCCCTGTCGGCCATCCAGGGCGTGCAGGGGGTCAACACCCAGGGCGTCGAGGAGGCGGACGTGTTCGCCCTCGACGAGCAGGCCGGCCAGTTCTGCATCGAGGTGTTCTTCTTCCGGAACTTCCAGAACTGGGGCAACCGCGCCTACTTCCCGAAGGCCGACCGGACCATGACGCCCGACGAGGTGCTGGGCTCGTTCATCGGCCAGTTCTACGACGACAAGCCCGCGCCCCGGACGGTGCTGACGAGCCACGCGATCGAGGACGCGGAGCTGGTGGCGGCGGCCCTGTCGAGCCGGGTGGAGTACCGCGTCGAGATCCACCGTCCGAGTCGCGGGGAGCGGAAGAACCTCGTCGACTACGCCCAGCGCAACGCCAAGGAGGCGCTGGCGCGGCGCCTCGCCGACACGGCCTCCCAGGGCAAGCTGCTCGCGGCGCTCGGCCAGGCCTTCGGGCTCGACGGCGCGCCCCGCCGGATCGAGGTCTACGACAACTCGCACATCATGGGCACGAACGCGGTCGGCGGCATGATCGTCGCCGGCCCGACGGGGTTCATGAAGGCGCATTACCGCACGTTCAACATCAAGTCGGAGGATCTCACCCCGGGCGACGATTACGGCATGATGCGCGAGGTGCTGCAGCGGCGCTTCAAGCGGCTCGTGAAGGAGGCGCCGCGCACCGAGCGCGAGGCGGCCGTGGCCGCCGCCGAGGGCGGCGTGCCGGCGCCGGTCCCCGCCCCGGCAGAGGAGAGCGAGGCGTTCCCGGCCTGGCCGGATCTCGTGCTGATCGACGGCGGCAAGGGCCAGCTCGACGCCGCGCGGGCGGCACTGGAGGAGGTCGGCGTGGCGGGCGTACCCCTGGTCGGCGTCGCCAAGGGCCGCGACCGGGATGCGGGGCGCGAGACGTTTTTCGTGCCCGGCCGGCCGCCCTTCAAGCTTCCGCCGCGGGATCCGACGCTCTACTTCGTGCAGCGGCTCCGAGACGAGGCGCACCGCTTCGCCATCGGCAGCCATCGGGCCAAGCGGAAGCGTGAGATGGTGAGGAACCCCTTGGACGAGATCGCCGGCATCGGACCCAGCCGCAAGCGCGCCCTGCTGCACCACTTCGGGACGGTGAAGGCGATCCAGCGCGCCGCCTTCGAGGACCTGGCCAAGACCCCGGGCGTCAACGCCGCCACCGCGCGGGCGGTCTACGACTTCTTCCATGCCGGCGCCTGAGAACCCGGCCGCGATGGCCGAGGCGGAAACAGGGGCGTTGACGCCCGGGCCCCGCTCTGATTTCACCCCTGCGATGAACGCCGTCCTTCCCCGACGACGGTCGCCGGCCTGGACGCTCGCGAATTGCCTGACCTACGGGCGCCTCGTTGCCGTGCCGGTGATGGTCGCGCTGCTGTTCTGGCCCGAATCCCACACGGCGCGGTGGACGGCGCTGGGGGTGTTCGTCGCGGCCGCGATCACCGACTACCTCGACGGCTACGTCGCCCGGACCTACCACCAGAGCTCGGCGCTCGGCCGGATGCTCGATCCGATCGCCGACAAGCTCCTGGTCTCGGCCTGCCTGCTGATGCTGACGGCGGACCACACCATCGTCGGCTCGAACATCTGGGCGGCCATCGTGATCCTGTGCCGGGAGGTGCTGGTCTCCGGCCTGCGCGAGTATCTGGCGGAGCTGAAGGTCGGCGTTCCGGTCAGCAGGATCGCGAAGTGGAAGACCACCGTGCAGCTCGTCGCCCTCGGCTTCCTGGTGGCCGGCCCGGCGGGCGAGACGGTGCTGCCGGGGACCAAGCCGATCGGCCTGACGCTCCTGTGGCTCGCCGCCGCCCTCACGCTCTGGACCGGCTGGGACTACATGCGGGCCGGGATCAAGCACGTCATCGACGATCCGCGCTGACGGATCTGCCCGCGGGCCGCGCGGTCCCAGCCCTGTCTCCGGTACGGTGATGCGATGAAGCTCGTCTATTTCGCCTGGGTCCGCGAACGGATCGGCCGCTCCGAGGAGGAGCTGGCGCCGCCGCCGGAGGTCGCCACCGTCGCGGATCTCGTCGGGTGGCTCCGGGACCGGGGCGAGGAATACGCCTACGCCTTCGAGGATCCGGGCGTCGTCCGCGCCGCGATCGACCGGGCCCACGCCAAGCCGGACACGCCGATCGCGGGTGCCCGCGAGATCGCCTTCTTCCCGCCGATGACGGGCGGCTGAGACCCGGTCGCGCACGTAGTCCGCCGGGGTTGCAACGGGCCGGCTTCCGCGGTCATTGGCGCCGTCGCTCCGGCTGCCCGTCAGCCGAACGGCGCGCGGGCCGAGCCAAGTTCTTTACGGGTTCGGCCCGCCTCGGGACGCCACAATCCGCGGAACGCTCAAGCTGGCATTGCCGTTACCCGCTACCGAAACCGGTATTGGAGTTTCCGCATGCGCACGATCTTGCTCGCGACCGCCGCCCTGTTGAGCCTCGGCGCCGCCGCGCAGGCCCAGACCACCGTCATCGAGCGTGACCGTCCGGCCGTCGTCGTCGACCGCCCGGCGAGCGAATCGAAGTCCGTGACCGTCCATGAGCACGGCGACGGCTGCGTCACCAAGACGGTCCGCAAGGAGAACGACATGGGCGACTCGAAGACGGTCAAGAAAGAGACCTGCGACTGAGGCGAGCGGGCCGGGCCGGAGCGCGATCCGCGCCCCCAAGTCCGGCCGGTCCCCGCCCCCCGTCCGTCGCCGGCTCAGCGCCAGCCCGCGTCGATGAAGTACGGGTGACCCGTGCACATGCGCGCGTCGTCCGAGGCGAGGAACAGGACCAGCGCGGCGACGTCGGCCGGCTGGATCCGGCCGTCCAAGCATTGCGCGGCGACGATCTCCGCCTCGCCCTCCGGCGTGTACCACCGCTCCTGGCGCGGCGTCCGGACGTTGCCGGGCACGACCGTCGCCACCCTTATGCCGTCGCGGCCGAGGTCGCGGGCCAGGGCGCGGGTCAGGCCCTCGATGGCCGCCTTCGCGGCCTGGTAGAGCGGCATCTCCTTCAGTCCCAGATGCCAGCTGATCGATCCGAGATTGAGGATCGCGCCGCCGCCGCCGCGCCGCATCGCCGGGATCGCCGCCTGGGCGGCGAAGAACAGGTGGCGCAGGTTCACCGCCATCCGGTCGTCCCAGTAGGCGGGCGTCACGTCCGCGAAGCTGTGGCGGTCGTCGTTGCCGGCGTTGTTGATCAGGACGTCGAGCCCGCCCAGGGCGGTGTCGGCCTCGGCGACCAGCGCGCGGACCGCCTCGACATCCGTCAGGTCGCAGCGCCGGTAGAGCGGGGCGTGCGCGGCGCCGGGCGCGAGGCGCGCCACCAGGGCGCCGGCCGCGTCGTCCGCGACATCGCAGAACAGCACGCGGGCGCCCTGCGCGACGAAGGCCTCGACCAGACCCGCGCCGATCCCCGAGGCGCCGCCGGTCACCAGGACACGCTTGCCGGCGAGGCTCGGATACCGGGCGCGCTGATCGGGCTGCACCACCATCCGGACCTCCTCGACACGATCCCGCCGGCCGTGATTTGTCTGAGTTTACCATCGCCCGCGCCCGCCGCAACGGCGGACGGCGCGCCGGAGATTCGCGAAACGTTAACGGTTCGCGAATGAAATCGCCGGGTCTTCTAGAAAGGAACGCCGGATGCCTCTGCGCCTGGAACTCAAGCCGTTCGAACGGCTGATCATCAACGGCGCGCTGCTGCGCAACGGCGACCGTCGCTCGACCTTCCTGATCGAGACCCAGTGCAAGTTCCTGCGCGAGAGCGAGATCATCACGGAGAGCGAGGCCGACACGGCCTGCAAGCGTCTCCACCTGACGCTGACCGTCATCTACCTCGCGGACGACCCGACGCAGAGCATCGACCTGTTCTTCCGCCAGGCCACGGACTTGCTCGGGCTGGCGCCGGGCGCGGCCGGGCAGATCGCCGCGATCGCCCAGGCCGTCGAGGCCGGCGAGTACTACCGGTCGCTCAAGCTGAGCCGCAAGCTCGTCGAGTGGGAGGCCGCCGGGTCGCCATCACAGGCCGACGTGCCCGACCAGGCGGCGGCTCCCTGACGGGGGGCGCCGGGCCTCAGCCGGGATTGCCCTGGAGGCCGGCGGCGATGTGATTGTTGATCGTCACCAGCGTGGCGATCTTCTCCGGCGTCGGGGCGATCATGGTGTCGATGCAGCTCTGGAGCACGAACACGCCCAGCCGGCCGACGCCCTGCTTCACGTCGGTGGGGAGCGGGTTCTCGTCGGAGGTCGCCTCGGAGGTCAGCAGCGTCCAGACCCGCTGGTTGAACGACAGGGCCTCGTTGATGCGTCCGGCATCGCCGCTGGCGAGCCCCTGACTGGCACCGATCAGCTTCTGTGCGGCCTTCAGCAGCACTGCGGATTCGGCTTCGCGCGGCGTCAGCGCGCTGTGGGAAGTCTTGGCGTAGGCGTTGGCGGCGTAGTTCATCGGCGGTCCAGCCCCGTCGTCGGGCCTGCCACTGGGGCAAGCTAGCGCGTAGCTGTCGCAGATCAGGAGTTAAAAGCGTGTGAGCGCCCCATCCGCCATGATGCCGCCGGGTTGGTTATCGACGACGCTGAGCGGCCGAAAGGAACCGGCCCCCGGATCCCGACCCCGATGCTGAATTTCGTTCTCGGAACTGTTGCCGGCGGCCTGATCGCCTGCGTGCTGACCATCGCGGCGGCGCGGCAGCCGGAAGTGCAGGCCCGCCTCGGCCTGATACCGGCGGCGGTTCCCGCGACCCTGGCGGCCGTCACGAAGCCGGCCGAGCCCGATTGTGTACGGCGGACGGAGCCGGCCCCGAAGATCGGCTCCCAGGAGATGCTGTTCAACCGCCAGAGGTTCTGGTCGGTGGCACCGTAATCAGAACGTGCCGATGAGCATGAGCAGCATCGTCGTGGCGACGGTGGTGCTGACGAAGCCGCACAGGGCGGCCGCGAAGGACGGGCCGGTGCGGGTGACGGTGGGCTCGACGTCGTTCGGGAGCGTAGCGGGGGTCATCGGCGCAAACCTTCTCGGCGACCAGCGTCGCGCGTAACGGGGTGATGCTGCAGGAACGGGGCGTCCGAGGTGCGGGCGCGCACCCGGTCAGTCGCAGCGGTTGATTTTCTTGGCGATCCGCAAGCCCCGCAGCTCGCTGCGGAGATCGATGGCCACCACGCCTTCGCCGCATCGCTCGAACGCGTCGCGGGCATCGTCGTAGCGGTCGCCCACCTCGTCGAGCGTGTCGCAGACGCGGTCATGGTTGCCCAGGCGGGCTTCCTGACGCGCCTGGAAGCGCAGGGCATTCGCCTCGTCGACCTTGCGCTGGGCTTCGATGCAGGACGGCAGGGCCGACGCGGCGGAAGTCAGGGCGAGGCCTGCCAGGAGGCTGGCGAGGCTGCGGGTCAGAGTGACCGACTTGGCACTCACGGGAACACTCACACACGGTTCGTGATGGCAGATCCGCGGGCGGTCCTGCCGGGTTTCTCGGAGCGGCGCTGGTCCACTCCCTCTCTGTCCGCTGAAACAGTGAAGCTGACGTGAAGGTTCCGCCTCGAATCACCGCTTCCGGCGCAGCCGGGAGGTCAGGATTGCGGAGAGTGGCACCGGGGCCGCACCCATCGGATCGACGCCGACATCGTACTGCTTGGGCATCGGCTTGAGCTTGCCGTGGCTGTGCCCGTGGAGATTGAGAGCTCCCCGGCTCATTCCGTTCCAGGTGCGGAACGCGTAGTGGCAGAGCACCACCATCCGCCCCTCGACGGCGAATTCCGCGTAGTGCCGCACCGATGCCCAACCGGGTGCGGTCAGCGTGTCCGACCCGTCGTTGTTGCCGACGATCAGGTGCTTCTCGCCGTTCAGTCCGGCGAGGATCTCGCGGATCCGGTCGCCGCTCGGGCCGAGGGCGAAATCGCCGAGGTGCCAGACCGTGTCGGCGGGCGCGACCGTCGCGTTCCAGGCCGCGATCAGGCCGGCATCGTGGGCTTCGAGATCCGGATAGGGCCGGTGATCGAAGCGCAGCGCGCGCGGGTCACCGAAATGCGTGTCGCCCGTGAAGAAGGTGGTCACCGGTCTGCTCCGCCTCGCCCGGTAGGGACCGGACCTGCCGCCGAAATCGGCCCGCGGCCGCCTTGTTCCCGCGGCCCCGCGTCCGCCTGGCGCGTTGACGGCCCGCGCGCCAGGGCCGAAGCCTCCCCGGGCGCGGCGCCGGCGGGAGGGCACGGGACATGCTGGGAACGGTTGGGTTCGCCTTCCTGGCCGGCCTGCTCTCGGTGCTCTCGCCCTGCGTGCTGCCGCTGATCCCCATCGTCCTCGGGACGGCGGCGGCCGAGCATCGCCTCGGTCCGGCGGCGCTGGCCGCCGGCCTCGCGATCGCCTTCACGGCCATCGGGCTGTTCGTCGCGACGATCGGCTTCACCCTCGGGCTGGACGGCGACGTGTTCCGGCGCGCCGGCGCGGTGCTCCTGGTGCTCCTGGGCGCGGTGCTGATGCTGCCGCGGCTCCAGGCCCGGGTCGCGACGGCGGCCGGCCCGGTCGGCGCCTGGGCGGAGGACCGCTTCGGCGGCGTCGGCTCCGGGGGATTGTCGGGTCAGTTCGCGGTGGGGCTGCTGCTCGGCGCGGCCTGGAGTCCCTGCGTCGGGCCGACCCTCGGCGCGGCCTCGCTGATGGCGGCGCGGGGCGAGCATCTCGGGAGCGTCGCCCTGACCATGCTCGCCTTCGGGATCGGCGCCACCGCCCCGCTGATGCTCCTGGGCTTCGTCTCCCGCGAGGCGCTCCTGCGCTGGCGCGGCGGCCTCGCGGCGGCCGGGCGGGCCGCCAAGGCCGCCCTCGGCACCGTGATGGTGGTGCTCGGCCTGCTGGTGCTGACGGGGCTCGACAAGCGGGTCGAGGCCGCGGCCGTCTCGGCCTCGCCGGACTGGCTCAGCGCGCTGACGACGCGCTACTGACGCCGCGACGGCCCGAGCTTATCCGGAACGGAGATCAGCGATGAGCGACGCCCCCCGCCTGACCAGTCTCGCCCACGGCGGCGGCTGCGGCTGCAAGCTCGACCCGGCCACCCTGCGCCAGCTCCTCGCGCAGCAGCCGGCGGCGGGCCCGTTCGAGCGGCTCCTCGTCGGCAACGAGACCGCCGACGACGCGGCCGTGTGGGAGCTGGAGGACGGCACCTGCCTCGTCGCCACCACGGACTTCTTCACCCCGATGGTGGACGATCCCGTCGATTTCGGTCGGATCGCCGCGACGAACGCCATCTCGGACGTCTACGCCATGGGCGGGCGGCCGCTCTTCGCGCTCGCGATCCTCGGGATGCCGCTGGGGAAGATCGACCCGGAGGTCGTCGCGCGGATCCTGCGCGGCGGCGCGGAGCAATGCGCCGCGGCCGGCATCCCGGTGGCGGGCGGCCACTCCATCGACGCGCCGGAGCCGATCTACGGTCTGGCGGTGATCGGCACCTGCCGCCGGGAGGCCGTGCGGCGCAACGCCGACGCGGTGGTCGGCGACGCCGTCCTGCTCACCAAGGCCCTCGGGGTCGGGGTCTACTCGGCGGCGATCAAGCGGGCGACCCTCGACGAGGCCGGCTACCGCGACTTCGTCGACACGACCACGCTGCTCAACCGGGTCGGGATCGACCTCGCCGCCGATCCCGCGGTGCACGCCCTCACCGACGTGACCGGCTTCGGCATCCTGGGGCACGGCCTGGAGATCGCCCGCGGCGCCGGCCTCACGGTCACCCTCGCGGTCGACGCCCTCCCCCTGCTGCCGCAGGCGGAGGCGCTGGCGCGCGCCGGCACCGTCACCGGCGCCTCGCACCGCAACTGGGCGGCGTTCGGCGAGGCGGTGGACCTGCCGGCCGACTTTCCCGAATGGCGCCGCCATCTCCTGACCGACCCGCAGACCTCGGGCGGCCTGCTGGTGACCTGCTCGGCCGACCGGGCCGACGCGATCCTCGCGCGCATCCGGTCGGCGGGCTACCCGGCGGCCGCCCGCATCGGCCGGATCGAGGCCGGTCCGGCGCGGATCCGCGTGGAGGGCTGAGCCGCCGCGGGCCCGGAGAGGCAATCTTCAACCTTCCCGGCCACTCTGCCGCCCCGCACCATACCCGAGCCGCCGCCAGAGCCGCCTTGACCGACGCCGCAGACATGTCACCGCCCGCCCACGGCGTCGCCGGCTGGCCGTTCGGGCGCAGCGCCGGCGCGCTGCGCCGTCCCGGGTCGCTGCCCGACGGGCGTCCCTGGCCCCGGATCCGCGTCGTGACNCCGGGCGGGGGCCGCGCTGGCCGAGACCGTCGCGTCGGTGCTGCGCCAGGGCTATCCGGAGCTGCGGCACGACGTGCTGGACGCCACGGAGAGCCGCGCGACCGCGGCGCGGATCCTGGCGGATCCCGATCCGGATTACCTGCTGTGGCTCCGCGCCGGCGACCTGCTGGCGCCGGGCGCGCTGATCGCCCTGGCGCTGGAGGCCGCGCTCGCCGGCGCCGACGCGGTGGCGGGGCTGCGCGTCCTGTTCGACGACGCCGTCCGCGGCCTCGACGGCCCCGGCGACGCGGAGGCGGGAAACGATCTCCCGCCCGCCGGGAGCGGGATCCTCTGGCGGCGGGACGTGCTCGAGATCCGCGCGGCCCTCGCGACCGACGGCCTGCGCGGCGCCGCGCCCGCCTGGTCGGCGATCCCCGAGACCCGGCGCAGCCTGATCGGCCGTCCGGTCCTGCTCCACAGGCTGGACTCCGGGCCGCCCCCGGCCGCCACCGGCCTGTCGATCGTGTCGCTCACCGGGACGGGCACCCGTGGGGGCGCGGGCGTGGCCCAGCGCCGCCTCGCCGAGGCGCTGACGCTCGCGGGCCACCGGATCACCGAGGTCACGCTGAGCGGCCGTCCCGAGGCCGCCGAGTGGACCGACACATTCCCGCAGGCGGAGGCCGAGGTCGCGGCCGCCGCCCCCGATCTCGTCCTCGCCGGCAACCTGCACGGCGCCACCCGCAGCCTCGACGTCGTCGGCCGCCTCGCCCGGCGGGGGCCGGTCGGTCTCGTGCTGCACGACCTCTTCCCCCTGACGGGCCGCTGCGCCCATCCGCGCGACTGCGGGCGCGCCGCGATCGGCTGCGACGCGGCCTGCCCGGGCCCGGACGAGTACCCGCAGCTGGCGCCCGGACGCATCGCCGGCATGCACGGGCGCAAACGCGCGGTGCTCGCCGGCACCGCTGCCGGAGGCGCGATCCGGTCCGCGGCGCCCTGGCTCCTCGCCAATTCAGACTGGACGCTGGCGCGGGCCCGCGAATTCGCGCCGCCCGGCAGCGTGATCGAGCCCGTCCGCCTCGCCTTCCCGACCGCCGTGTTCCGCCCCGGCGATCGCGCCGCGCTGCGCGGCCGGCTCGGCCTGCCGCCCGACGATGTCCTGATCCTGGTGTCCTCGGTCATCGTCGACGGACCCGACAAGGGCTTCGCCGATCTCCGGACCGCCCTCCGGGCCGTATCGGGACCGGGCGTGGGCGTGGTGGCGATCGGCCGGCTCGACGATCCAACCCGTCTCGGCGTCGCGAACCTGTTCGCGCCCGGCCTCATCGCCGATGAGGGGGTTCTGGCCGCGTGGTACGGCGCCTGCGACGTCCACGTGACCGCGAGCCGTCACGAGACCCTCGGGCAGACGCCGATCGAGGCCGGCCTGTGCGGGGTGCCGACCGTGGCCTACCGCACCTCCGGCCTGACCTCCGCGGTGATCGACGGCGTGTCGGGCCGCCTCGTGCCGACGCGGCCCGGAGCCCTCGCCGAAGCTCTGGCCGCGCTGGTCGGCGACCGCGAGGCGCGCGCACGGCTCGGCGCCTTCGCGCGCATCGCTCTCGAGAGCCGCTACAGCCCGGCCGCGTCGGCGCTGTCGCTGGACGCGGTCTTCCGCCGGCGGGGTCTGCCGGACGCCGCGACGGGGCCCCGCTTCGCCCCCGAGATGCTCGGGCACTTCCCCTTCGCGGCGGCACCGCGGGTGGGTGCGGCCGACACCGTTCCGGCAGCCTCGCGCCCGCTCGTGCGCCGGCTGCGGCGGGCCAAGCAGATGGTCTTCGGGCGGCGGATGCCGCTCCTCGTGCGCCGGTGCCTGTATCTCGCCGGCACCCTGCGCCGGAGCGGGCCGTGACGGCCGGCCGAGATGACCCGACGGGCCGGGTGGGGTCGGCGCCGGCGCGGCGGCGGATCTACCTCGATCAGACCCACCTGCGCGCCCACGTGACGGGGATCGAGCGGGTCACCCTCGACCTGTTCGCCCCGGACCGGCTCGCCCCGCACGCGGTGCGGCCGGTGAGAGCCGCCTCCCTGCCGGGCATGATCGCCGCGCAGCAGCTCGGCCTCCCGGCGCGGGCGCTGATGGATCGGGACGCCCTGTTCCTGTTCCCGGGCTTCCCGCCCGGGCCGCTCTGCGCCGTCGCGGCCTCGCGCTGCCTGCTCTACGTCCACGACACCTTCCTGCTGACCCGGAAGGAGGACCTGAGCCTGCGCAGCCGGATCTACATGAGCCCGAGCTTCGCCCTGGCCCTGCGCTGGTGCCCGAACCTGTTCGTCAACAGCCGCACGACCGGGTTGGACGTGCGCGCGCACTGCGCCCGGCGCGCCCGCGTCGCCCTGCTGCGCCCGCCCGTCCGCGACGCCTTCGGCCTGGACGACCTGCCGGGACCGGCGGCCTACGCGCCGGGCCGGACCCTGCGCATCCTGGCCATCGGGACCATCGAGCCGCGCAAGAACTATCCGGCGACCCTCGCGCTGACCGCGGCGCTGATCCGCGCCGGCATCCCGGCGGAGCTTCACCTCGTCGGACGGGTCGGCTGGGGGCAGCACGCCTTCCTGGAGACGCCGCCGCCCTTCCTGCATCGTCACGGATACCTCGCGGACGCCGAACTGCGCGCCCTGGCAGGCTCGTGTCACCTGCTGGTCTCTACCTCCAAGGCGGAGGGGCTCGGCCTGCCGCTGCTGGAGGTGCAGCATGGCGGCCTGCCTGTCGTGGCGCCGGACGAACCAGTCTTCCGCGAGGTGCTGGGCCCGTCGGCCCTGCTGATCCGGCCGGAGACGCCGGACGACGCGGCGCAGGCGATCGCCGCCTGGATCCGCGACGGCGATCTGGCGCGCGCCGCCGGGATGAGTCGGGCCAACGTCGCGCGCTGGAACGCGACGGCGGCCGAGGACGGCCTGCGCTTCCAGCGCTTCCTGGCCGGAGACCTCACCGCCTACGACGCGCTGGAGTCAATTGTCGCATCGGAAGGCGACGCCTGAGGCGGCTCACGTAGTCCCCAGCAAATCGGGAACTTTTCACGCCCGATTGTCGTGACAGTTAGGACTGCATCGGTAAGCGATATCTGCCGGCTTCCTGAACCGAGCCCCGCACCGGCACGGCACTACTGGTCCGGTATGCTGATTGCTGGGCTAACGGCGAAGGCAGCGCCTCGGGCGAGCACCTGTTCCAGATCGGCACGAAGCTGGTCAGAACGGGAACGGGCGACGAGGATGGCGACGGGCGGTTGTCTCCGCCCGGGCAGGTCAGGGAGCGAGGCGTATGTTCGACTTCTCGACACGGATGAGCGGCGAGCAGCCCGTCCGGATGGTGCTGCCGCAGGTCGCGCCGCAGACGGACAGCCGCGTGATCCTGCGGCGCCTGTGGCGCGGCAGCGGCTTCATCGTGCTGGGCGGCCTGTTCATGGTCGCCGTGGCGGTGGCGCTGCTCGGCCTGATACCGCCGCGCTACACGTCGAGCATCCAGGTCCTCGTGGACCCGAGCGACCTGCGCGTCGTCGAGAACGACGTGAACGCGCGCCAGCCCCAGGCCGACAGCGGCGTCTCCATCGCCGAGAGCCAGGTGCGGGTGATCCAGTCGGACAGCGTCCTGCGCCGGGTGATCGCCAAGCTCCACCTCGATCAGGACGACGAGTTCGTCCTGCCGGACAGCAACAATCCGACCCTGACCTGGATCAAGGGCGCGCTGGGCATGCTGCCCCCGCCGGCGAGCCGCGACCCGGTCATCACCGCCCTCGACACGCTGCAGAACCGGCTCACCGTCCGGCGGGCCGAGCGGACCTTCGTGATCGACGTCTCGGTGCAGTCGCGCGATCCCGAGAAGGCCGCCCGCATCGCCAACGCCGTCGGCGACGCCTACTTCGCCGAGGAGGCCGCGGCCCGGACCGAGACCGCGCGGCGCGCCTCCGACGCGCTGGCCGGCCGGCTCAACAGCCTCAAGCGCGACGTCGAGCAGGCGGAGAGCGCCGTGGTGCGCTACCGGGAGGATCACAAGCTCGTGGCCGCCAGCGGCCGCCTGCTCACCGACCAGCAGCTCGGCGACCTGAACCAGCAGCTCGTCACCGCCTCGATCAAGACCGCCGAGGCGAAGTCGCGCCTCGAGCAGGCGCGCCGGATGCGCTCCTCGGATCCCAGCACCGCCCTGCCGGAGATGCTGCAGAGCCTGGAGATGCAGGCCCTGCGGCAGCAATACGCCACCCTGTCCCGCAACACCGCGGAACTCGCCACCCGCCTCGGCGAGCGCCACCCGGCCATGGCCGAGCAGTACGCCCAGCAGCGCGACCTCCAGCGCCTGATCCAGCGCGAGAAGGAGCGGATCATCGAGACGACCCAGAAGGATTACGACCGCGCCGCCGCGAGCGAGGCGGCGATCCGGGCCAATCTCGACCGCGTGAAGAACGAGACCGCGTCCAGCGACCGGGCCTATGTCGGCCTGCGCGAGCTGGAGCGGAGCCTCGATGCCCGCCGCGGCATCTACGAGGCCTACCTGAAGCGCGCCCGCGAGGCGAGCGAGCAGGAGCGGCTCAACACCACCAACGTCCGGATCATCTCGGCGGCGACCCCGGCGCGCCAGCGGACCTTCCCGCCCTCGCCCAAGATCGTCCTGCCCGTGGCGCTGGTTCTCGGCCTGCTGCTCGGCGGCGGCATCGCCCTGCTGCTCGGCGCCGACAGCGACCGCCGCCGCAACCTGCGCGCCGCGAACCGGCCGGCCGCGAGCTTCCGGGCCGCCGATGCGTGACATCGGCGAGATCAGCCTCTACCTGGGCGCCATGGATCCGGTCCTCGGGGAGGCACATACGGTGAGCGCCCCGGCTTCCGCGGCGTCCGGGTCGCCGCAGACGGGCGCGACCGTCGACCTGTTCGGATACCGGTTTCACACCGGTCCCGCCGCGGCCCTGGTGGCCGCCGTCGCGGCCCGGCGCGATGGCCGTCCGCGCATGATCGTCACGGCGAACGTCGATCATATCGTGCAGCTCAGCGAGAACGCGCTGTTCCGCGAGGCCTACGCGCGCGCCGCGGCCCGCACCCTCGACGGGATGCCGCTGGTCTGGCTGGCCCGGAAGGCGTGCGGCCAGCCGGTGCACCGGATCACCGGCCACGACCTTCTGGGCTGCGTCCTGGCCGATCCGCCGGCCTACGCGCAGCGGGTCTTCTTCGTCTCCGCCCGCCAGGACGCGGCGGACGCGCTGGCGACCCGGCTGCAGGCGGCGGGGCTTCCGGCCGGCGCGGTGGCGAGCGCCGTGCCGCCCTTCGGGTTCGAGCACGATGCCGCCTACAGCCGCGCCCTGGCGGAGCGGATCCGCGCCCACGGGACGACGCTTCTGGTGATGGGCGTCGGCGCGCCCAAATCCGAGATCTGGGTGGATCGGCACGGCCAGACGCTCGGCGAGCCGGTGGTCTTCTGCGTCGGCGACGCCCTCAACGTCGCGGCCGGGTTCCTGCCGCGCGCGCCGCGGCTGATGCAGCGCCTCGGCCTCGAATGGATCTACCGGTTCCTGCAGGCGCCGCGGCGGCTGTTCCGCCGCTACTTCATCAAGTCGTGGCGCTTCGTCGGTCTCGCCCTGCGGGACAGGCGGGGGCGGCGCGCCGGCTGAGCTCAGGGCCGCTCCGCGAAGAGATCCGGCCGCCGCAATTGCAGCGCGAACAGCAGCGTCAGCGACTTCATGTCGGTGATCGCCCCGCGGCGGCCCATGGCGGCCAGTTCCGGCAGCGGGATCTCGTGGACCGCCACGGCCTCGCCCTCGGCGGCGAGCCCGCCGCCCGTCCCGGTCCGGTCGGCCTCGCCGTAGGCGGCGAGGAACAGGTCCATCCGCTCCGTGGAGATGCCCGGCATCGACCACGCGCTGGCGACGAAGTCGAGCTCGCCCAGGCGCAGGCCCGTCTCCTCCATCGCCTCGCGGCGCGCCTCGTCCTCGGAGGCGCCCTCGTCGAGGAGGCCGGCCGGCACCTCGACGTGGCTCGGCGGCCCGCCCGAGTAGAGGACCGGCGCCCGGAACTGCGAGACGAGCGTGGCGACCCGCCGGTCGGGATCGTAGGGGAGCACCGCGACCGCCCGGCCGTGATCCTCCATCTCCCGCGTGATGCGGCTCCCGTCCTCCTGCATCACCTCGGCGACGAGGTAGCGCGCCCAACCGTCATGTACGAGGCGCACGCCCCCGATCCGTGGTGCCATGCCGATCTCACCCTGCTCCTGGAAGCCCGACGGATCCTTCAGGAATGCGGCGGCCTTGCGGACACGGTGATGCGGAAGCGAAGACGACCCTCGCTCAGCCGCTCGGCGGCGTCGAGGCGGGCGCCCTCCTCGCGCACGAGGTTCGGGATATCAAGGGCGGCCAGCGGGTCGGTGCAGGTCACCACCAGCGTCCGGCCGGCAGCGAGGCCGCGCAGCGCCTTCCGGGTGCGCAGGACCGGGAGCGGACATTTCAGGCCGCTCAGGTCGAGGTCGACGCAGTCCGGATCCTCGTCCCGCACGCCGGAAGCTCCCGAGCCGGCGCGGATGCCGGCCCCGGCGCGTCATAGGCACCGCCGCGCTCCGGCGCCAGCGGCGCCCTCACCACACGTGATAGCCGAAGGCGGGTCCGGAATAGCTGTCCAGCGCCGTCCAGACGTAGCGGGGGCCGTTGTAGCCGTACTCGAAGCCGCGGCTCGGGACCGGCGCGTAGGCGTAGCCGTAGCCGAACGGCGCGGGATAGCCGTACTCGCCGTAATAGCTGTACTCCGGCCGCCCGCGCACGGCCACGGTGCCGGCGATGCGGCCGCCGGTTCCGGCGTGCCAGCGGCTCGGCGTCGGACCTGAGCCCTGGAACGGCGCCAGGTCGGCGGCCTGCCCCGTACCGAGGCTCGCCGGCACGGACGCCAGCCCGGCGAGGATTGCGACGACGATGCGGGTCATGATGCGGCCTCTCCCCGAGCGCTACGCCCTGTCGGAACGTTCCATTAGCACGTTCCAACCGCGATTCGCGCGGGCCGCGGGAGCCGCTCAGGCGGGCGCTAGAAGACGCATTCGGTGAAGGCCGCGCGCACGCAGGCGCCCCAGCGCCCCTCGTAGTCGGCGAGCAGATCCTCGGCCCGCGTGCGCCCGGCCGCGACGATGGCCTCGAGCGGCTGCAGGTAGATCACCTCGTCGCGGCCCTCGGCGTCGCGGCGGCCCCGCGCCCGGAGGCCCGCCCGGGCGATCGCCAGGGCCTCGGCGGCGACGGCTCCGAGCGTGGTGTTGGCCACCGGGGTCGCGAGCCCCAGACGCGGTGCCGTGGCCCGCGCGGCCTCCCGGTTGGCGGGGCTCCACCCCTTCACGAGGTCGAGGGCCGCGTCGAGGGCCGCCTCGTCGTAGAGGAGCCCCGTCCAGAAGGCCGCCTGGGCGGCGATCATGCCGGGATCGCCGACATCGGCGCCGCGCATCTCCAGGAAACGCTTGAGCCGCACCTCCGGGAAGGCGGTGGAGGCGTGGTTGGCCCAGTCCGAGACCGTGGCGAACTCGCCGGGCAGCTGCGGGAGCTTGCCGGCCATCAGGTCGCGGAACGAGGCGCCCGACACGTCGTGGTAGGTGTCGCCCCGCTTGACGAAGTACATCGGCATGTCGAGCAGCCAGTCGACATAGGCCTCGTAGCCGAAGCCCGCGTCGAACGCGAAGGGCAGCATCCCGGTCCGGTCGCCATCCGTGTCGCGCCAGATCTCGGACCGGCGCGACAGGAAGCCGTTCGGCCGACCGTCGGTGAAGGGCGAGTTGGCGAAGAGCGCCGTCGCGACCGGCTGCAGCGCCAGGGACGCGCGCATCTTGCGCACCATGTCGGCCTCGGAGGCGAAGTCGAGATTCACCTGCACGGTGGCGGTGCGCAGCATCATGTCGAGGCCGAGGGACCCGACCTTCGGCATGTAGCCGGCCATGATCCGGTACCGGCTCTTGGGCATGACCGGGGTCTCGTCCCGGCGCCATTTCGGGCTCATGCCCAGCGTCAGGAAGCCGATGCCCAGGGGATCGGCCACCCGCTTCGTGGCGGCGAGGTGCGTGGCGAGCTCCGCCGCGGTGGCGTGCACGTCGGGAAGCGCCGCGCCGGACAGCTCGAACTGGCCGCCGGGCTCGATCGAGATCGCGCCGCCCGCCTCCGCCGACAGGCCGATGATGTTGCCGAGATCGAGGATCGGCTCCCAGCCGGTCTCGCGGGCGAGCCCCTCCAGAAGCGCCCGGATGCCGTTGTCGCCCTCGTAGGGAACCGGCGCCCGGGTGTCCCGGTAGAACGGGATCTTCTCGTGCTCGGTGCCGATCGCGAAGCGCGCGCGCGGCTTCTCGCCCGCCGCGAACCATTCGATCAGCTCGGCGCGCGTGGTGAGCGGCGTGGTGTCGTTGCTGTCGCGCGCCATGCGCTGCCTGCCCGTGCGTCTGACCTGTGCCTGGGAGCGGCGCGCCGGACTGCTCCGGCGGATCCACCCGGTACATACCCGCTCTCGCGAGCGGGATCCGGGCGGACACCCGCCCCCGACCCCGATGAGCACGCGGCGCAGGCGGCGTCCGATCCGGGACATAATCGAGCCGCCGTGAACCCACAACGCGGCGGCCCCGACAGGCGCGCCGCTTCACGTCCGATCCGGGGAAACAATCGCCCGGGGCGCTACATCCATGTGCGCCGGCACACATGGATCCGGCCGGCGCGCCGTCAGCGCGCGTCGCCGAGCACCGCCTGCACCACGGCCAGCACGGCGACTCCGGCGGTGTCGGCTCGCAGGATGCGCGGTCCCAGGGAGAGCGCCACGGTGTTCGGCCGCGCGCGGATCGATGCCCTCTCCTCCTCCGAGAAGCCGCCCTCCGGACCGACCAGCACGGCGAGCGGGGGCGGCGCCAGCGGATCGCCGGCCGCCCGCAGGGCCGCGACCGGATCGCGCACGGGTGCGTCCTCGTCGCAGAAGACGAGGAGCCGCTCGGGCGCGAGGCCCGCAAGCGCCGCCGCCAGCCGCTCGGGCTCGGGACAATCGGGAATCGCCAGGATCCCGCACTGCTCGGCGGCCTCCACCGCGTTGGCCCGCAGCCGGTCCATGTTGACGCGGTCGCCCTGCGTGAACCGGGTGATGACCGGCCGAATCGTCCCGGCTCCCATCTCCACCGCCTTCTGCGCGAGGTAGTCGAGGCGCGCGCTCTTCAGCGGGGCGAAGAGGTAGTGCAGGTCGGCGCGCCCGCTCTGCGGGCGCGTCCGCGCGGCGACGTGAAGGTCGGCGCCCTTGCGCCCGGTCTGGACCAGATGCGCCCGCCACTCGCCGTCGCGACCGTTGAAGACCAGGACCGGATCGTCCGGCCCGCGGCGCAGCACGTTGAGCAGGTAGTTGGCCTGGGCACGGTCGAGGGGCAGAATCACCCCCGCGGCGAGATCGGCCGCGACGTGAAGGCGCGGTGCGGTGAAGTCATAGGCCGGCATGGCGGCGTGGTCGCGCGGGCCGGCGAGGCTGTCAACGCGGGTGGGGCCATCGAGAGTGTTGCCGAATGGTTACGAGCCCCGGTTTTCGGCAGCCAGTCCACCGGTGCATGGCGCGGCCGGTTTGCCGCTCGAATGACGCCACAATCCTATGGCGAACCCAACGGAACGGAAGAGAGCCGGCCGCTCGCGGATTCGGCAGGGGCGTCGAGGGAGTCGCGGAATGGCGAAGGGGAGTCTGAAGCTGGGGGCGGCGGTGCTGGTCGGCACCGTTCTGTTCGGCACGGCGGCGTTCGCGCAGAGCGCGGCACCGGAATGCGGCGCCATCCAGAAGACCCTGGCCGAGCGCAAGGCCCTGGTCGGCCGCGCCAACGCGGCGTCGCAGTCCAAGAAGAAGATGACGCCGCAGGAGGCCTGCGCCCTGTTCGGGAAGCTCCAGTCCAACGGCGCCGAGGGCATGAAGTGGATCGCCGCCAACAAGGAATGGTGCTCGATCCCCGACTCCTTCGCCGAGGGCTTCAAGGCCGACCACATGAAGGTCAGCGGCATCCGCACCAAGATCTGCAGCGTGGCCGCCCAGGCGACCAAGATGGAGGCGCAGGCCCGTGCCCAGGCTCAGGCCCAGGCGGGTGGCGGCGGCGGCGGGCTGCTCGGCGGTCCGGGCTTGACCGGAAGCTTCAAGCTGCCGCAGGGCGCTCTCTGAGATCGTCTGAGAGGATCACGGATCCGGCGCGGGTCCCCCCTCTGCAGCGGCGGGGGATTCACGTGCGGGACGACCGGAGATCCGACCGATGAACGGCACGGTGTTTGACGACGGGCGCCCGGCCGATGCCGTCTCCGGGCACTGGGTCGACCGGCGGGCGCCCCGACCCTGGCGCCCGTACCTGCGCCTGGCCCGGATCGACCGGCCGATCGGCTGGTGGCTGCTGCTCCTGCCCTGCTGGTGGTCGGCCGCACTGGCGGCGATCGCCGCCGACCAGGCCTTTCCCGACCCCTGGCACTGCCTCCTGTTCCTGATCGGTGCGGTGGCGATGCGCGGCGCCGGCTCGACCTACAACGACATCGCCGACCGCGACCTCGACGCGCAGGTCGAGCGCACGCGCCTGCGCCCCCTGCCCTCCGGGCAGGTGCGGCCGCGCCACGCGGCCCTGTTCCTGGTGATCCAGGCCCTGATCGGGCTCGCCGTCCTGCTGCAGTTCAACGCGGAGGCGGTGATCATCGGCCTCTGCTCGCTGCTGCCGGTGGCGATCTACCCGTTCATGAAGCGGGTCATGCCGATGCCGCAGGCGATCCTGGGCCTGGCCTTCGCCTGGGGCGCGCTGATGGGCTGGGCCGCCGTGTTCGCCCGCCTCGACCCGCCGGCGCTGCTGCTCTACGCGGGCGCCCTGTGCTGGGTGATCGGCTACGACACGATCTACGCGGTGCAGGATATCGAGGACGACGAGATCGCGGGGATCCGCTCCTCGGCCCGCCTGTTCGGCCGGCACGTGCGGCTCGCGGTCGGGCTCTGCTACGCGCTCGCGGCGCTGTTCGTGATGCTGGCGGCGCGCGGGGCCGGAGCGGGCCTCGTCGGATATCTCGGGGTCGCGGCCTTCGCCGGGCACCTCGCCTGGCAGGTCCTGTCGCTGCGCGAGCGCGACGGGCGCGGGGCTCTCACGCTGTTCCGGTCGAACCGGGATGCGGGCCTGATCCTGTTCGTCGGCCTCACCGCCGACGCGCTGCTGCGCAACCTGTTCTAGGCGCGGTCGGCGCCCTCAGGTGCGGGCGATGATCTCGTTCTCGCCGCGGAAGATCTGCGGGCGGGCCGGCAGCCGGCCGGTCTTGCGACGGGCGAGGAAGCGCGGGCGGCGGCGGCCGAGACCGGCATGGCGACGACGGATCCTGACCTGACCGAGAATCAGCCGGCCGACCTGCTGGGAGACCGGGACGAGGAGGCCGTCCTCCCGGACGATCATCCGCACGAGGCCCGCCCGCGCCGCGATGTCGCGCCACACGGCGACGACGTCGTCCTCCTCGAAGCTGCCGAGGCGCTGCAGCACGTCCCCCTCGTCATCGACCAGGATCAGGCTGAACCGGTCGGCACCCACGATCTCCGCGTCCTCGGCGGCGTAGGCGAGCGCGATCCCGACGGCCCGGCGCACCCCGGAGGCGCGGCCGATCACCGGAAGCGGCGAAGCGACGAAACGGGGCGCGGTGTCGGCACCGTGCATCGAGGGTCCTGCGTGGCTTTTATCCGTGGTCGGGGAAGTGTTCATCGGTCCGAGTCCCTGGAGCAAGTGGCAGCCCCTGTCGGGCCGTCCGTTATGCCAAGCAAAATCGCACCCGAACTCCTCCGCACCGCTTAAGAGCCGTCGTTAAGCGAATCTGGACGGCGCTGTCATTTGCGGAATGCTCAATGCTTCCTTGAATGCTCAACATTTCCTTGCCCAGACCGGTCGTTATCGATCGATCAACCGGCATCCTTGTGGCGCTGCGGGAGGCGCCGTACAACGGGGCGACCGGGCGCGCGATCCTCCGCGCCGGGTCTTCTCAGCCCGAGCGGGTGAGCCCAGGCGGGCCCGGATGTCCGAGCGACCGGACGGACGGGACAGCGAGGCCCGCTCGGGCCGCACGGATTCCACGCGGAGCGCGATGCCCGAGCCCCTCACCGACGATGCCGTATCCGCCCTGATGCCGGAACTGCGCGCCGTGATGCGCGAGGCCGCCGATATCGCGCGGCCCTTCTTCAGGCGCGGCGGTCAGACCTCGGCCCGCATCTGGTCCAAGACCGGCGGCTCGCCGGTGACCGAGGCCGACGTCGCGGTCGACGCCTTCCTCAAGGTGCGCCTGAGCGCCCTCGTGCCGCAGGCGGCGTGGCTGTCGGAAGAGACCGCCGACGACCCCGCCCGCCTCGGCCACGACCTCGTCTGGATCGTCGACCCGATCGACGGGACGCGGGCCTTCCTGTCGGGCCATCCGGATTGGTCGATCGCGGTGGCGCTCCTGTCCAGAGGCGAGCCGCTGATCGGCTTCGTCCACGCGCCGGTGGGCGACGCGGATTACGAGGCCGTGCGCGGGCGCGGCGCGACGCGGAACGGCGAACCGATCCGCGTCGATCCCCGGCGGAGCCTGGACGGCGCGCGCATCACCGGCCCGAAGCCGATGCTCGACCGCCTGACCCGGGGCGCCGGGCCGAGCCCGGATTTCGAGGTGATCGCGCGGATCCCCTCCCTCGCCCTGCGGCTCGCCCGCGTGGCGGACGGGACGGTCGATGTCGGGATGATCTCCGGCAATGCCCGCGACTGGGACCTCGCCGCCGCCGACCTCGTCCTGCGCGAGGCAGGCGGCGTGGTCTGCGATTTCTCGGGCGCGGCGACACCGTACAATCGCGCCGACCCGGTGCACGGCGAGTTGCTCGCCGCGCCGGTGGGCCTGCGCGACCCTGTCCTGACCGCCTGGGAGCGCTGAGGCCTCGGGCGGTGCCGCGGTGGGCAGAGGCGGACGGCCTCAGGCCGTCGCGGTCTCGCGGATCCTCACCGCGGCGGGCGCGAGCCCGAGACGCTCGGCGAGATGCCAGTGCAGCTCGCGCGGGGAGTGGTAGTTGTAGGACCGGTCGATCAGGTCGCTGAGATCGGCCCCGGTCTGATCCGCGGTCTTGGCCCGCGCCAGCTTGCCGACCCGGAAGGTCGGGGCATCGGTGACGGGGGAACGGACGCCGCGGCGCCGTGTGTACTCGAATATCATCTATGTCTTTTCTTTTCTGGACCGGACGTTGGCTGCGCCCGGCGTCGTTTCTGGGATATTGCCTCCGACGCGACCGGTACCCGGACAGTCTCGCCCGGGCAGGCAGCGTCGGAAGGGGGAACCGCGTCAGGCGGCCGCTTCGTGCGTCACCTACGACCTTCGGTTGCACACACCGGTGCAACGAGAGCCGCGGGAGGCGCTTCGGAATCCGCGACGGTCAGGCCGCCTGCAGGTTGCCGGCGGCGTCCTTGCCGCTGCGCTTGTCCGTGAGGATCTCGTAAGTGATCCGCTGGCCTTCGATCAGGTTGCGCATCCCGGCGCGCTCGACGGCCGAGATGTGGACGAACACGTCCTTGCCGCCATCGTCGGGCTGGATGAAACCGTAGCCCTTGGTCTCATTGAACCACTTCACAGTGCCGGTATTCACGTAGTGTACCTCGTTCGTCCATAGGCCATCCGCGCGGCACGAGGGCCGCGTGATGCACCACGGTCTTTCTGGATTTGGCCAGTGCGGCGGGGCGCGAGTCGCTGAACCTTGAACAGCGTCAGCCTCGGTGGATAAGCCCCCCGAGGACGTATTTAGGCGCAGGCTGCGGCCGCAACAAGGCATGGGCGGCGTATGATCTGCGTCGCAGGCCCGGTTCGGAAGGCGGCCGAGGGGCGCCGCCCCCTGTGATTCCGGGCATTCACGATGCATATACGGAATGCGCACAAGCAGTTAAGGCGCGTGGCTCTGGACGATACATGGCAGGCATCTCGGTCTCGCTGGACGGTGCGAACATCCAGCTGTCCTTCCAGAAGGACGATCAGGCGACGGCGGTGGTGATGGATGCCCGCGCCGCGCGGGCGCTCGTGCGCGCGGTCGGGCAGCTCCTCACGGCGATCGACGACACGGACGAGCCCGACATGGCCGACGAGATGGGCGACGAGGAGGTCGCCATGCTCGACGTGACGTCGTCGGCGATCGAGATCGGCACCGACGACGAGGGTCAGGCCGTGGTCGCCCTGCAGGCCGGCGCGCTGCCGCCGTTCCAGCTCCGCCTGACGGACGAAGAGGCCCGCCACGTCGTGACGAGCCTCTCCGAGATCCTGAACGCTCCGCGCGACGTGCGGACCTCGCACGGCGGTCACTGACGGCGAACCGCGCCGCCGCGGGCGCGCGCCGGCAGGATCACATGCGCGTGCCGGGATCCGTCGGCGTGCCGGGGAAGATGTCGGGCTCGGAGCCCGGGCCGCCGGGCTCCCCGATCCCCGGATCGTTCACCGGGTAGGGCGTGCGCGGCCCGGTCGGGCCGATATCGGGCTCCTCATCGGGCGTCGACGGGGGTGGCGGCAGGTCGCCGGGCGTGGGCTCGGGAAGGCCGGGATTGGCCATGACGCGACTCCTGATGGTTGGGATTGAGACCAACGGGCCGCCCTCGCGGGGGTTCCGATCCCGGTCCCGATGTCTCCTCGCGGGCGCGGTCGGGCGGCCGAGGGCCGCAGGAACGGGCGGTGGGACCTTCCGTTAGCCGGGCAGAGCCCCAAGCAGGAGGTCCACCATGCCCGTTATAAGCCAAGCCAAGATCCTGATCCTCGCGACCGACGGTTTCGAGGAGAGCGAGCTGACCGTGCCCCAGGCCAAGCTGTCCGAGGCGGGCGCCACCGTGACCGTCGCCGCCCCGCGATCGCGCCAGAGCAAGGGCACGATCCGCGGCTGGGACAAGACCGACTGGGGCAAGGCGGTGGCGGTCGACGCCGACCTCGAGCAGGTCGATCCGTCGGCCTACGACGCCCTTGTCCTGCCGGGCGGCCAGATCAACCCGGACAAGCTCCGGCTGGAGCCCCAGGCGCTGGACCTGATCAAGAGCTTCCTGACCTCCGGCAAGGTCGTGGCCGCGATCTGCCACGCTCCCTGGCTGCTGATCGAGACCGGCGCGGCCAAGGGCCGCGACATGACCTCGTTCAGCTCGATCCGGACCGACGTGATCAATGCCGGCGGTCGCTGGCACGACAAGGAAGTCGTGACCGACCACGGCATCGTCACGAGCCGCAACCCGGGCGACCTCGACGCCTTCTGCGCGAAGATCGTCGAGGAGATCCAGGAGGGCGGCCACGGCGCCCGCCAGCTGGCGGCGTGACCCGCGCGGGCGCCGGACGACCGGCGTCCCCGCTCAGCCGCGGCCGCGCTCGCCGGTGACCTCGAGCACCGTGCAGCCGCGGATCGGGCGTCCGTACTCATCCGCGCCCTCCACGGTGACGCGGTGGGCGCCGGGCGCGAGGTCGTCCGGAAGCTGCGCCGTCCAGATATGGGTCGAGGGCACCGCCTTCACCCAGCCCTTCTTGGTCTCGGGGTAGCGCTCGTAGAGCTCGGCGACGAACGGGTCGGGCCGGCGGGCGCGCACCATCGGTTGGGACGGCGCGTCGCCGACCCGGAACGCGAGCCGCGTGCGCGGACCGCCGTCGAACACGTTCACCACGAGGGTCGTGTCGGCGAGGGCGTCCTGCGGCACCGGCGGCCGGAGGCCCTGCACCGGCCGGGTCCAGCGCACCACCTCGGGCGCCCCGGCCCGCAGCTCGCTCTCGAACAGGATCCGCATGGTCTCGTCCGGCTGACCCTGCGCGGCGACGTAGCGCGTCGTGTAGGCGGTGCCGCGGACCGACAGGACGTGGAACCCGTTCGGCGTGCCGTCGCGGCTGTCGGCCGAGGGAATGCCGGTGCGGGTGTCGGGGCCACTCCACCACGAGCCCGAGACGGCGGTGAGCACGTGGTGATGGTGTCCGTCGGCGAGGTAATGGTGCTCGGTCGTGTGGGTGTGGCCCGCGAGGCTCAGGACCTTGCGGCCGGCGAGGAGATCGAGGAGCGCGGCGCGGTCGGTGGTGGTGTTGCGGGGATCGTCCGGCGCGGTGTCGGTGTGCAGTGGGATGTGCATCGCCAGGACGATCAGGTCGTCGCGCGCGATCTCGGCCAGGAGATTGCGCAGGAAGGACAGGCCGCGGTCGCCGATCCGGCCCCGGTAGGTGTTGGCGCCCACCGGCACCGGCGGCCCGAGCCACTCGACATTGTCGAGCATCACGAACCACGCCCGGCCGTGCCGGAACGCGTAGGTCGGCGCGCCGAAGACCCGCTTCCAGGTCTCGCGGCTGTAGCGCGCGTCCGGCGCCTGCATGTTGAGGTCGTGGTTGCCCGGCAGGCTGTACCAGGGCAGGCCGATCCGCCCGACGATCCGGTTGGACCGGCCGTAGAGCGATAGGTCGTCGAACAGCACGTCGCCGGTGGTCAGGCCGAAGGCCGCCGGGATCGCCAGGGCGCGGGCGACCGCGGTATCCCGCACGTGGTCGAGCTCGAACCGGCTCTCGGGCTGCGGATCGGTGAACAGCACGACGTCGAAGTCGTCGGGCTCCTCGGCGCGGGTCAGAGTGAAATCGATCGAGGCCGGGAGCCGCCCCGTCGGCGCGAGCCCGCGGTAGCGCAGGCCAAGTTCGGCCGGGGTCCCGCCGGGCTGGTGGATGTAGGAATGGCGCGGCACGTTGTCGGCGTCGCGCGGCAGGGCGTAGCCCGGCGGCTTGATCACGAAGACCGCGCCGTCGCCCGGCATCGGCAGGCGGTAGCGGCCACGCTCGTCGGTCCGCGCGATCTCGCGACCGTTGGACACCAGCACGCCCGGCAACGGGGCCGGATCGCCGCCGGCAGCGTCGCGCGCGGAGACGGTCCCGGTGGCCTCCGCGGCCTCCTGCGCGCCGGCCCGGCCCGCGACCAGGCCGAGGGCGGCGGCGCCCGTCACGGTGCTCCGGCGGGTCAGACCTCCGGGTTGGGACTCGCGCGACATGGACGGCTCCTGCACGGCTTCGCGGCGCGTCGTCCCGCGCGAGGCCGGCAACCGGCATCCGGGACTCAGCCTCTGCGGCGAAGCAGACGCGATTGACGCCACGATGACAGAGGCGGCCCCGAACGCGCGAGGCCCGCACCTCGGCGGAGATGCGGGCCTCGGATCGGGTGCGACGGAGGGGCGGCGCCGGACGAGGCCGGCGCCCGCGGATCGCCTACTCCTCGTCGCCGGGCTCGAAGGTCTGCGGCATCGGCTCGGCGCTGGCGACCGGGGTCGGCGCGCCGATGGTCGAGGGGACGTTCACGCCGTCGCGCTTGTAGATGTCGTCGCGGAACTGGACGATGCCGTCCGGGGTCGACCAGGCGGTGATGTAGGTCCAGTAGACCGGCACCGGCTGGGCGATGTTGGCGTCGACGCGCTTGCCGCTCTCGATCGCCTCCTCGACCTTCTGGCGGTCCCAGCCGGGCGTGTCCTTCAGGAGCCACGTGATGTACTCGCGCACGTTCTGCACGCGCACGCAGCCCGACGAGATGAAGCGGAAATCGTCGCCGAACACGCCCTTGGTGTTCGTGTCGTGCATGAACACGCCGTAGGGGTTCGGGATGTTGATGCGGACGATGCCCATCGAGTTGAAGTCGGCGCCCGAATCCTGCCGATAGGTGTAGCGGGTGCCCTCGTCCGAGAACCAGTTCACCGACTTCGGCGAGACCTCGGAGCCGTTCGACAGGATCCGGATCTTGTTGTCCGTGAGGTAGTTCGGATCCTTCTGCATCTTCGGGATCAGGTCCTTCTTCACGATGGAAGCCGGGACCGTCCAGGTCGGGTTGAAATTGATCTGCGTCGCCTTGGTGTTCATGATCGGCGACTGGCGGTCGATCTTGCCCACGCCGGCGGCGTGGAGCGTGACGACCTGGCCGTTCTCGACCGTCTCGACGAGGGCGGCCGGGATGTTGGTGATCACGAAGCGCCGGCCGAGATCGCCCGAGTAGGAGCGCAGGCGCACGACGTTGATCTCGAGCTGGCGCAGGCGCACATCGGCCGGGACGTTCATGGCCTGCTGGGTGGCCATCGTCATCGCGCCGGTCTGGCTGAGGCCGTGCCGGGCCTGGAACCGCTTCACGCCCGCGGCGACGTAGGAATCGTAGACGCCCGAGCTGCCCGCCGCCGGGTCGAGGTCGCCGGTGACGATCAGGCGCTGGCGAATGGCCGCCACGGCCGGGCCGCGCGAGCCGATCCGCAGGTGGTCGGCGCCCGACACCTGCCGCCAGCCGCCGCGGGCGACGATGTCCTTGTAGCGCTCCACCATCTGCTCGGTGGACGCCACGGTCTGGGGCGAGAGGATCGGCACCGTCTCGCGCTGCACCTGCATGCCGGCGGGCGAGGCGTAATCCTGCGCCCACTCGGCCTGGGCGTAGTTGCCCTGATCGCGGGCTTGGGCGTCGCCGAGGCCGAGCGCGCCGAGGGCGGCGACGCTCAGGATCGCGGAGAACCGGTTTTGTGCCTTCTTGCGCATCGGTCGCTGGCTCTGGTCCGGGGTTCGTCAGGTCGTGACGGGAGCGGATTGTCTCGGGCGCCACGGTGTCGGGATGGCGTTAAGACTCCCTATCGAAGGGGCCGGAATGTGGCATCGCCGTGCGCCAGCGCACGCCGTGTCCGGGTGCGGCACCCTGGCAACAGCCATCGTCGCGCCGGTGTGGCAGGGATGCCATAGCGGTCCGGTTCGGACGGTGCGCGGGAGCAGCATGGATTCGGGCGAGGCCCCATCGGATCGACGTGTCGGGCCGGCCCCGCGGGCCGTGATCGCCGTGCTGGCGCTCTACGCCCTGCTGCTCAAGGCCTTTCTCGGCGGCCTGATGCCGTTGCCGACCGCGATCGACGGCCTCTGCGCGCAGCATTCCGAAGCGTCCGCCATACCGGGCGCGCCCGTCCCTCACGGCCACGGCGATTGCTGCGCGGCGGCCCAGATCGCCGGCCCGGCGCTCCCGCCGCGGCCGTCCGCCATCGGCGTCCGACGGGCCGCCGTTGTGAACCCTCATCCCGCCGGGCTCCTCACCGGCAGCGTCGGCGCCCGCGCGCCGCCCGGCACCATCGCGTCCCCGAGGGGACCGCCGACCGCCTGAGCGATCACCACCTCTCGGATCCCTCAGGACGGATATATTCCTATGAAGACCCTTGTCTCGACCGCCCTCGGCCTCGGGCTGCTCGCCTCCGCGGCGCAGGCCCACGCGGTGCTGGAACGCAAGCAGGCCGCCCCCGGCGCCGCGTATCGCGGCGTCGTCCAGATCATGCACGGCTGCAACGGCCAGCCGACGACCCGCGTGAGCGTCACCATCCCGGAGGGCCTCATCGGCGCCAAGCCGATGCCGAAGCCCGGCTGGACCCTGGCAACGACGCGCGGCCCCTACGCCAAGACCTACGCGACCCACCACGGCACGGCCTCGGAGGGCGTGACGGCGATCACCTGGAGCGGCGGCTCCCTCCCGGACGATCAGGTCGACGAGTTCACCTTCCTGGCGCAGGTTGCCGGCACGTTCGAGCCCGGCGCCACCGTCTACGTCCCGGTCCAGCAGGATTGCGCGGAGGGCGGCTATTCCTGGTCGGAGATCCCCAAGGCCGGCCAGGACGCCCATGACCTGAAGGCGGCCGCGCCCTCCTTCCGGATCGTCCAGGCGGCTCAGGTCGGCGGCGCGCCGTCCGCGGCGACGCCCGCCGCCGCCTCGACCGTGAAGGCCGGCGACCTGACGATCGAGACGCCGTGGCTGCGCGCCACGCCGAACGGCGCCAAGGTCGCGGGCGGATACGTGCGCATCACCAACACGGGGAGCGCGCCCGACACGCTCACGGGCGCGACGGTGCCGTTCGCCAAGAGCAGCGACATCCACTCCATGTCGATGGAGGGCGGCGTCATGAAGATGGCGCCGGTCTCGGGGGGGCTGACGATCAAGCCCGGCGAGACCGTGGAGCTGAAGCCCGGCGGCTACCACCTGATGTTCGAGGACCTCACCGGCGCGCCGAAGGCCGGCGAGACCGTCGCGGGAGCGCTCACCTTTCAGCGGGCCGGCGCCGTGCCGGTGACCTTCACGGTGGCCCCGATCGGCGCGGCCGCGCCGGGTGGCCAGCACCAGCACCCGCACTAGCCGCCCGATCCGAAGCATCCGCCGCCGGGCGACCGACGTGACGGGATCGCTTCCACGGGGCCGGGCTGCCGCGCCCGGCCGTCGCGGCCGCGACGGCAGTCCCACCGCGCCGCGACCGCGGCGGCCGGGCGCCGTGGCCGCCTTCCATCCCGTCAGCGGCAGGAGCGTCTTCGGCGGTATCCACGCGGCGTTCTGAGCGCGCGTGCCGCCATCCGGGGCTCTTCTCCAGGACCCGGACGGCGGATTAAGGTTAAAAAAACATGAACCCTGCTGTTCGGTCCAATCGGCGCTAAGATTGCGGCGTCGTCCGAAAGCCACGGACGGAGCGTCCCGGATCGGAACGAGCCGGGCCGTCGGACGGCACAGGAGAGGCAGATGAACGGCTTCGATGTCACGTTCCGGGACGATCAGGACTGGGTCGATTTCGGCAGGTCCTACGTCAATTCGGAAGCCTTCAAGGCGCTGTTCCGCGATGGGATGACGCTCGTGGAGGAGACGGCCGCCTATCTCGACGGTGAGGGCCGCGACGAGTCGCGCCTCGTCTCCCGGGACGCGACGCTCAGCTACGCGGCCGAGAGCATGCGCCTGACCACGCTGCTGATGCAGATCGCCTCGTGGCTTCTCGTGCAGCGCGCGGTCGCCGAGGGCGAGATGACCCCGGCCGAGGCGCTTCTGGAGAAGCACCGGGTCAAGCTCGGCACGACCGAGCCGCCGAAGCAGCAGGATTTCAACCTGCTGCCGATGCGCCTCCAGCAGCTGATCATCCGGGCGCGGCGCCTGCACAGCCGCATCCTGCACCTCGACGCGCTGATCGCCGAGGACCGGCCCACGCCCCAGCCGGTGGAGAGCCCGGTCGCCGCGCAGCACGGCCTGCTGCGGATGGCGTTCCGGATGAGCGAGGGCTGAGCGGCGCCCCTGGGCGCCGCCGCCCCGGGCCGGCCCGGCCGGCCCCGACGATCAGAAGGCCGGAAACTGGCCCGGGAACTGCTCCTTGAGGATCTGGCGGATCGCGTCGTTCTGGAAGGCGTGGACGAGCTTCGGCACCCACGGCGCCTTCGTGTCGGCCTCGCGGACGACGATGACGTTGTTGTACGGGTTGTTGACCTTGGCCTCGATCGCGACGGAATCTTTGCCGGGGATCAGGCCGGCATCGACGGCGTAGTTGGTGTTGATCACCGCCGCGTCGAGGTCCTCGAGGCTGCGGGGCAGCTGCGCGGCGTCGACCTCCTGGAACTTCAGCCGCTTGGGATTGTCGACGACGTCGAAGACGGTCGGCAGCAGGCCGACCCCGTCCTTCAGCCGGATCAGCTTCTCGGCCTGCAGCAGCAGGAGCGCGCGGCCGCCGTTCGACGGGTCGTTCGGGATGCCGATCAGCGCCCCGTCCTTGAGATCACCGACGGCCTTGACCCGCTTGGAATACAGGCCGATGGGCGTCACGATCGTCTCGCCGACAGGGACGATCTTGTAGCCGCGCGCCTTGATCTGGTTGGCGAGAAACGGCTTGTGCTGGAAGGCGTTGGCGTCGAGATCGCCGGACTGGAGCGCCTCGTTCGGCAGCAGGTAATCGGAGAACACGACCAGGTTGATGTCGAGTCCGTCGCGGGCCGCGATCTCCTTGGCCTTCGCCCAGAGGACTTCGGCATCCCCGCCCATGATGCCGACCTTGATCTTGTCCGCGGCCAGGGCCGGCGCGGCGGCCAGCGCGAGCATGGCGAGGAACAGCAGCAGCAAACGTCTCATCGTATCCCGATCCTAGCACGACGTCCGAAGACCATCGGCCCCTGGACAGGCAGGGGCGCCCGCACGCCCGCGGCGGCTCCGGCGCGGAGCCCGGACGAACCGCGGGTGACCGGGGAAGGATACGACGACCCGGCCGCGCTTTGAATGATCCGGCAGCGGCCGGGCCCGGCCACGGAGACCGCACGCGCGGCCCGCACGAGAAGAAGCGTTTCCTCCCGCGCGCCCGGACGCGCCGTTTGCGGCATGGCCACCCCGATCTTTGCAAACGCGTCCTGTGGATAACGCGCGCCGCCTCAACTCGCGACGCCACGCACGAAAACGGGCGGCCCCGCCAGGGACCGCCCGTCTCGAACAGCATCACCGTGTGGGGGCGGCGCTCAGCGCTTGCCGAGATTGCCGAACCGCGAGTTGAAGCGCGACACGCGACCGGCGCGGTCGAGCATCTTCTGCTCGCCACCGGTCCAGGCCGGATGGGTCAGCGGATCGATGTCGAGATTGAGGGTATCGCCCTCCTTCCCGTAGGTCGAACGGGTCTGGTACTCGGTACCGTCCGTCATCACGACCTTGATGAAGTGGTAATCGGGGTGCTCGGTCCCCTTGGCCTTCGCGGCCGCGTCCTTCGCCATGACCTTGGTCCCTGTCTGGCACGCCGGCGGGAAGCGCAGGAGGCGCCGCCCGGCCCGGAATGCGGAAGATGTCACCGGTTGCACCGAACCATGGGTTCGTGGCAACGGCACGTCCAAGCCGACCGTGGTGGCGGCCCGCGGCCATTGAACACACGCAATCGGATGAGCGGCGGCCTATACCGCAGCCGCTCCCCGGTCACAAGCGCCGCGGACCGGGAGAAAGAAGAACACGTGAGGCGTGATGGCCCGTAAGACCAAGGCGGCCGCGGCCGGCCGACCCAGAGCCCCGCTGAGCGCCCTCAGGCCGCTCCTTCCCTTCGCGCTGCGCTACCGCGTGCGGATCGCGGCGGGCCTCGTCGCCCTCATCTGCGCCTCGGCCTCGACGCTGGTCGTGCCGATCGCCATGCGCCGGGTCATCGACCACGGTTTCACCGCCGACGGCTCGGGGGTGATCGACGCCTACTTCCTCGCCCTGCTCGGCGTCGTCGCGGCCTTCGCGCTGTCGAGCGCCGCCCGCGTCTACACGGTGGTGACCCTGGGCGAGCGGGTCGTCGCCGACCTCCGCAGCGCCGTCTTCGCCCGGCTGACCCAGCTGGATCCCGCCTTCTTCGACCGGGCGCAGTCCGGCGAGATCGTCTCGCGGCTCACCGCGGACGCGACCCAGATCAAGTCGGCCTTCGGCGTCTCGGTCTCGATCCTGCTGCGCAACCTGTTCCTGTTCGTGGGGGCCACCGCCATGATGGTGGTGACGAGCCCGCGCCTGTCCGTGATGGTGCTCGCCGCCATCCCGATCATCGTCTTCCCGCTGATCGTGTCGGGCCGCGGCGTGCGTCGGCGCTCCCGGGCGGCCCAGGACCGGCTCGCCGAGGCCTCCGCCTACGCGGCCGAGGCGGTCGGCGCGGTGCGCACCATGCAGGCCTTCGGCCGCTCGGCCTCGACGGCGGCCCGATTCGCCGCGGCCTCCGAGGAGGCCTACGGCGCCGCCCGCGCCTCGATCCGTGCCCGCGCGCTGCTCACCGGCGTCGCGATCTTCCTGATCTCCGCTTCGGTGGTCGGGGTGATGTGGTACGGCGCCCAGGGCGTCCTCAATCACACGATGACGGGCGGCGAACTCTCGCAATTCGTGCTCTACGCCGTCTTCGGCGCGGGCGCCCTCGGCCAGCTCTCCGAGGTCTACGGCGACCTCGCCATGTCGGCCGGCGCGGCCGAGCGGCTCACCGAGATCCTCGCCGCGGAGCCCGCGATCCGCGCGCCGTCCCCGGCCCTGCCGCTGCCCGAGCCGGCCCGGGGCGCGGTGACCTTCGAGGACGTGCGCTTCGCCTACCCCACCCGCCCGGAACACGCCGCTCTGGGGGGCCTGAGCTTCGCGGCCGCGCCCGGCGAGCGCATCGCCATCGTCGGACCGTCCGGCGCAGGCAAGTCGACGGTGTTCCAGCTACTGCTGCGCTTCTACGATCCGCAGGGGGGCCGGATCCTGGTGGACGGCACCGACATCGCCCGAGTCGACCCGGAGCGCCTGCGCGCCCGCACCGCCCTGGTCCCTCAGGACCCTGTCGTGTTCTCCGGAACCGTCACCGAGAACATCCGCTACGGACGTCCGGAGGCCAGCGAGGCGGAGGTTCGGCGCGCCGCCGAGCTCGCCAACGCGCACGGGTTCATCTCGGCCCTGCCGCAGGGCTACGGGACCCAGGTGGGCGAGCGCGGCGTGACCCTCTCCGGCGGCCAGCGGCAGCGCGTCGCCATCGCCCGGGCGATCCTCAAGGACGCGCCGATCCTGCTCCTCGACGAGGCCACCTCGGCGCTGGACGCCGAGTCCGAGCGCGCCGTCCAGGCCGCCCTCGCCACGCTGATGCAGGGCCGCACCACGCTGGTGATCGCCCACCGGCTCGCCACGATCCGCGCCGCGGACCGCATCCTGGTCCTCGACGACGGCCGCATCGTCGAGACCGGAACCCACGAGAGCCTGCTGGCGCAGGGCGCGCTCTACGCCCAGCTCGCGAACCTGCAGTTCACCGACGCCCTGGACGAGACGGCGCGCGGCAAGGAGCCCCGTAGCCGGGGCGAGCGCCTGCCGGTCGCCGAGTAGCCGGGTCGCGTCCGGAGCCGCCCGCGGGGACGGTCCGGCACACCCGGGACCGTCGCCGCGAAGGATGCCGCCTCAGTGTGCGGAATCGGGCGCGGGCCGGAGATGCGTCCGGGCGGCCGCGTCCTGCGCCCGCTCCGCCGCGGCCTGGATCTGGCCGACCTGCGCCACGATCGTGTCGGTCGCCCGTGCCATCTGGCCGGCCAGATCCCGGACCTCCGCGGCCGCGGCCGCGAAGCCCCGGCCGTCCCCGCCGCGCGCCGCCTCGATCGCGGCCCGGAGCGCCATCAGGCTCGTCTGTCCGGCGATGCCGGCCAGGAGACCGGTCGCCGCGTCGGCGTCCGCCGCGGCCGAACCCGCATCGTCCGCGACCGTCGCGCGCGCCCGCAGGCCGATCAGCCCATCCTCGAAGACCTGCACGGCCGCGGCGATCGCGCCGGCCTCGTCCCGCAGCTCTCCGCCCGGCCGCCGGGTCGCCGCATCGCGCCGCGCGTCGGCGGGCGCCTCGAACGGGTGCTCGGCTCCGGGCCGAACCGGGTTCAGGGCTAGGCTGAGCTTCGACATCGATACGGACTCCCTCGATCGCCCGCACCATGCGACGTCAAGGATAACGATGTGTTAATCCAGCAGAGCGGCACCCCGTTCGAGACAAAATCGACGCGCGCGCCCAAATTTCCGCGCCTCTGCTTGATGATGCGGACAGTCTGAGCTTGCAGAACGCCCACGAATGCAAGCCGTATCAGTCTTGGCACCCGAAAAGACGAGATGAAGCGATCGAAGATCTGCGTCCAGAGCCGCATTCCAGGGCGGCCGCACGTGAGCGCCGCGCTGACCCGGCAGCCCTACCGTTCGGTCAGCTTCATCTCGATCCGGCGGTTGCGGGCATAGGCTTCCTCGGTCGCCCCGGCCTCGAGGGGCTGGAACTCGCCGAAGGCGCCCGCCAGGAGGTGCTGCGGCGGGATCCCCTTGCCGGCGAGGAACTGCACCACCGCGATGGCGCGCGCCGCCGAGAGCGACCAGTTTGACGGGAACTGCGACGTGCTGATCGGGCGCGCGTCGGTGTGTCCGTCGACCCGCAGCACCCAGGGCAGATCCGCCGGGATCTGCTTGGCGAGGTCCGAGACCGCGCTGGCGATGCGGTCGAGTTCCGGGCCGGCCTCGGGCTTGAGGGTCGCGGAGCCGGCCGGGAACAGCACCTCGGATTGCAGCACGAAGCGGTCGCCGACCACGCGGATGTCCGGCCGGTTGCCGAGGATCTGACGCAGGCGGCCGAAGAAGTCGGACCGGTAGCGGGCCAGTTCCTGAACCTTCTGCGCGAGGGCCACGTTCAGCCGGCTGCCGAGCTCGGCGATCCGGGCCTGGGATTCCTTGTCGCGGCTCTCGGAGGCCGCCAGGGCGTCCTCCAGGGCGGCGAGCTGGCGCCGCATGGCGCTGATCTGCTCGTTGAGCAGGTCGATCTGGGACTGCGCCCGCCGGGTCGCGCCGCGCTCGGTCTCCAGCTGCTTGTCGAGGGTGCCCGCGGCGCCCTGGCTGACCGTGGCGGCCTCGGCCTGCACCTTGGCCCGGTCGCGCTCGGCCTCGACGCCGGCGAGCGTCGTGCGGAGGTTGCGCGCCTCTTCCTCCTGGTTGCGGCGGTTCGTCCGCTCCAGGGCGAGCAGGTCGGTGAGGTCGGCGATCTGCCGGTTGAGCTTGGCGAGCGTCTCGTCCCGGCCGGTCAGCTCCTGCGACAGGAAGAACTGGCCGACCACGAAGACCGTGAGCAGGAAGACCACCGACAGGAGCAGCGTCGCCAGCGCGTCGACGTAGCCGGGCCAGACGTTGACCGTCCGCCGGGTCCGGGTCGCCGTCGAGGCCACTAGACGCGCTCCCGGCCCAGCCGGTCGAGCACCTGCTTTAGCTCGCGCTCGCGGCTCGCCTGCGCCTCCACCCAGTCGCGGATCATCTGCTGCTCGGCGCGCATGTGCTGGACGAGGCCCTGGATCCCCTCGGCGAGGTTCGTCATCGCCTGCGTCGCCGCGCGGCTGCCGCCGCCCTCGGCCACGAGGGCGGTGAGGCGGTCGACGGCCTCTTTCAACTCCTGCGTTCCGGCGGCCGGCCGCGCTGCCACCGCCACAGGCGCCGCCTCCTGGGCGGCCGCGCCGGACAGCAGCCAATCCTGCAATTCGTTGTGGAAACGGGCATGGGCCTGGCCGGCCTGCAGCTCCAGGAAGCCGGTGATCAGCGACGAGGCGAGGCCGAACAGCGAGGCCGAGAACGCCAGACCGATGCCCGAGAGCGGCACCGCGAGGCCGGATTTCAGCTCGTCGAACATCACGCCGGCATCGCCGCCGCCGCGCATGCCCTTGATCACGCCGCCCACCGCCGACAGCGTGTCGATGAGGCCCCAGAAGGTGCCGAGCAGACCGAGCAGGATCAGGATACCGGCGATGTAGCGCAGGATCTCCCGGCCCTCGTCGAGGCGCACCGCGATCGTGTCGAGATAGCCGGTCGTGCCGGACAGGGTGGTCCCGCCGGCCCGCGCGGCGATCATCGGCGCCATCGGCGCCAGCAGGGCGGGCGGGCGCTTGGCCTGCGCGCCGTTGGCGATGGCGTTGACGTAGGCGGTCTCGCGGAACAGCCGGACGACCTGCCCGAAGGCGATCAGGACGGCGATCAGCAGCACACCGAGAATGAGCCCGTTGAGCCCGGGATTGGCCAGGAAGGCCGGGGTGATCTGCCTGAACAGGATGAAGGCGAGGAAGCCCACCAGGATCAGGAAGATGACCATGCGCCCGAGATAGATCCCGGGCTGTGCCAGCGGCCCATTTTTGTCGTCGCCGGTTTCTCGGGCGGCCATCGGTCGCTCTAGCCTGATCTCACCACGCGGCAGCCGGCCATCGGCGCCCATCGCGGGCACTGTGGGGGTAGGCCCGCACGCGATCAAGTCTCGGGAAGGTCACGGCCGAGCTATGCCCAAGCCTATCGGGACCGGTCCCGCACAAAAGGCTTAGCCGCTCGCGCCCGACTTACCCCAAACCGGCATCCGCCGGCCCGGACAGGGCGCTAATCCCAGAACAGCGGCGCGGTCTCCTCGAGATTCGGCCCGAGGCGCAGGGCCGCGACGCGCGTGGCGAGGCCGCGCACGTCGGTCTCCACCGCGATCCCGCACAGGGTGCCCTCGCCGACCGCCACCTCCCAGCGGGAGCCCGGCGTCTTCTGGATCATGCGGCGGATCGGCTCATCCTTCTGCATGCCGATCACCGAGTCGTAATCGCCGCACATGCCGGCATCCGACATGTAGGCCGTGCCGCCGGGCAGGATCCGGTGGTCCGCCGTGGGCGTGTGCGTGTGCGTCCCGACGACGAGGCTGGCCCGGCCGTCGAGGTAGTGGCCGAAGGCCTGCTTCTCGCTCGTCGCCTCGGCGTGGACGTCGACGATCACCGCGTCGGCCGCCGCGCCGAGGGGGCAGGCGGTGAGTTCGCGCTCCACCGCCGCGAAGGGATCGTCCATCGCGTCGAGGAAGACGCGGCCCATCACGTTGACCACGAGCACGCGGGCGCCGCCCTGAGTCTCCACCACCGTGGCGCCGCGGCCGGGCGTGCCGGGCGGATAGTTCGCCGGCCGCACCAGGCGCGGCTGGCGGGCGATGAACACCATCGCCTCGCGCTGGTCGAAACTGTGGTTGCCGAGGGTCACCGCGTCGGCGCCGGCCTGGATCAGCTCGTCGCAGATGGTCTCGGAGATGCCGAAGCCGCCGGCCGCGTTCTCGCCGTTGACCACCACGCAGTCGAGGCGCCAGCGCTCGCGCAGGCGCGGCAGCTGCTCGCACACGACGGTGCGGCCCGAGCGCCCGACGACGTCGCCGAGGAAGAGCAGACGCATGGGTCAGGCGGTCCTGTCGCAGCGGATCACGCCGTCTTCGGTGATCACGAACTGGAGGGGCCGGTCGTGCGGCTCGGCCGGCACGCGCTCCACCTCCTGGGCGGCGAAGCCGATGCCGACGGTCAGGACCGGACGGGTCTGGGAGAGGCGCGCGATCGCCCCGTCGTAGTAGCCGCGGCCGTAGCCGATGCGCTGCCCGGTCCGGTCGAAGGCGGCGAGCGGCACGATCAGCGCGTCGGGTTCCACCGGCGGCAGCGACGGATCGGGCTCGCTGAGGCCGAACCGGCCGGCGACCAGGGCGTCGCCGACGCGCCATTCGCGAAACACCAGGCCGTCCGGCGTGACGTGCGGCAGGGCCAGGGCCTGGCCGCGGGCGCGCAGGCCTTCGGCGGCGGGCCGCGGGTCGACCTCACTGCGGATCGGCCAGAAGACTCCGACCAGACGGGGCCGGGCCAGTTCGGGCAGCGCCAGGAGCGCGCGCCCGATCGCCGCCGAGGCCGCCTGCCGGGCCGCGGGATCGAGGGCGTCCCGGGCCGCGAGGGCCGTGCCGCGGAGTTCCGCCTTGCGGGCGACGTTCGGAGCCTCGGCGCCGGTTCTGGGAGGGGTCGGGTGCGGAGCCACGTGAGCCGTTGGAGGATCGATCCCGGGAAACCTACAGCGTAGGTGGGCGCCGTGTTGGCCAAGTCCAGGGACGAGGCCAGGGACAGCTCCCGAGGGAGTCGATAAGGCCCCGGGGATAGTGCTCCTGACGAACTCTGCAGCCCCGCGTTCGTCATGTAGCGGTCCCGACGCGATCCCGCCAGGGCCGCGCGCATCAAAATCCGCGGGCCCGGACGTCAGGCCGGCCCGCCGGCCTCGTCCCGCGTCCCCGCGGCCCTCGCCCGGGCCACCGCCAGGATCTCGCCGCGGTCCTCCTCGTCGGCGATCGACTGCCAGAGGCTGATCAACTCGCCGAGCTCGGCCAGCGGGCGCTGCGCCGGCGCCCCGAAGAAGGCCGCGATCGGGACGCCGGTCGCCGCCGCGATCCGACGGAGACGGGCATCGACGGCGCGCCGGCCGCCGCCCCGGTCCTCGACGCTGATCGCTTCCATGACAGGGCACCCGAATGAGAGCAGAGGCCGTGGCCTGAAGCGATGATCACGCTTGGTCGAAGCCAATACAATTTATCCGATTGGAGAATAGAGAAACTTGGCGGCATTATCCACGCCGACGAAGCCCCGCCCATGTCGAATCCAGGATTGGCGCGCCCGCCGCGCGGACCCGGCCTGCGGGTGAGTTGGTCGGGCCGTCGACCGGTCTTCGCGACACGGCGACGCGTCCGCGCCGCGCGCCGCCGACATGCTGCAGCAACACGACGCGTTCGAAGGCTGACGCGGGTCTCGGAGCCCGTGCCGCGCGCGGACCGTTTACCACGCTCCCAGTCATCCGGGCGGTCACGGCGCGGATCGCGGCCTCGATACATTGTCAGCAGGCTGCGCGACTCTTGCAGTAGGGAAGGCACCCGCGAGGGACCGACCAGGATTGAGACGACGGTGACCGATCGTGGCACAGATCGACCATAACATCGCTGTCGCGACGTGGCTCGGCCCGGTGCAGCCGGCGCAGCCCGAGCGTCCGGGCCCGAACCGTCCCGACACCACGGCCGAGCTGGGTGACCTGTGGCGGATCCTGTGGCGGCGCAAGGGGCTGGTCTTCGGGACGGCGCTGCTGCTCGGCCTGCTCGTCCTGACCTACGCCCTGATCACGCCCTCGCTCTACACCGCCACGGCGCAGATCCTGATCGATCCCCGCGACCGGCAGGTCGTCTCGAACGACGTCAACCCCGCCGGCCTGTCGCCGGACGGGGGCATCGCGCAGGTCGAGAGCCAGGTGAAGGTGATCGAATCGGACGCCGTGCTGGGTCGGGCGGTCGATCAGGTCGGCCTCGCGACCGCGCCGGGCTTCGGTGCGCCGCAGGACGGCGTCATCACCCGGACGCTCTCGGAGCTCCGCGCGATGGTGACCGGACCGAAGGCGGAGCGGCCCGTCGACGCCCGCGGCCGGGCGCTGGACCAGCTGCGCCGCCGGCTCGCGGTCAAGCGCGCCGACAAGGTCTTCGTCATCGACCTCGTCGTCACCACGACGGACCCCGACCTCTCGGCGCGGATCGTCAACGCCATCGCGAGCGCCTACCTGACGGACCAGACCGACGCCCGCTCGGACGCCGCCAAGCGCGCCGCGGGCGAGCTGCGCGGCCGCCTCGACGAGCTGCGCGGCGCCGTCAACGCCGCCGACAAGAAGCTCGAGGACTACAAGGCGCGCAACGGCCTGATCGCGTCGAGCGGCCGGCTGGTGAACGAGCAGCAGCTCACCGACCTGAACGCGCGGCTGGTCGCCGCGCGGGCGCGGACCGCCGATGCCAAGGCGCGGCTCCAGGGAATCCGCGAGGCGCGCGGTCAGGCGATCGGGTCCGGGGCGATGCCGGAGGCGGTCCAGTCCTCGGTCATCGAGCGGCTGCGCGGGCAGTACGCGGAGCTCGCCGCCAAGGAGGCGGACCTGCGCACCAATCTCGGCGAGCGCCACCCGTTCATCGCCGCCGTGCGCGCGCAGATGCAAGATGTCCGACGGCTGATCGACGCTGAGCTGAACCGCATCGCGGGCGCGGCCGAGACCGAGTACCAGCGTGCCCAGTCCAACGAGCGGACCCTCTCGGCGGAGCTGGAGCGCCTGCAGCGGCAATCGGCGGTCAACGCCCAGTCGTCGGTGCAGCAGCGCGAGCTCGAGCGCGAGGTCGACGCGGCGCGCTCGGTCTACAACGCCTTCCTGGTGCGCGCCCGGGAGATCAAGGAGCAGACCAGCATCGACAGCTCGAACGCCCGGATCATCACCGCGGCGCGGCCGCCGCAGGACCCGAGCTGGCCGCCGCGGCTGATCCTGGTCGCCGCCGCCCTCGCGGGCGGCCTCGGCCTCGGCGCCGGCCTCGCGCTGACGCGGGAGTACCTCGCGCCGACCGTGCTCTCGTCCCGGCAGCTGGAGCGGCTGTCGAACGCCCCGGTGGTGGCGGTGCTGCCCGGCCTCCGGCCCCGGGGCGCGAGCGCGACCGCCGCGAGCGTCACCCTCGATCACTTGGCCGCGACCTCCGGCAGCCGCGGCCATTCGCTGGCGCTGCTCGTCACCTCGGGCGAATCCGACGAGGCGGAGCGCCGGGCGGTGATCGGACTGCTCGCCGCGGTGGCCGTCGCGCGCGGCGACCGGGTGCTGCGCGTCGACGCCGACCTCCGGGCGGACGGCTCCGGCACCGGCGGCCTGCTCGACGTGCTGCGCGGCGAGCAGAGCCTGAACGCCGTGACCCGGACGGACCCGGCCTCCGGCGCCCGCCGGATCGGGCTCGGCGACACCGAGAAGCCCCTGCGCGATGCCCTCACCCCCGCCAACGTCGAGCGCTTCATCGCCGGCGTGAAGGGACGCTTCGACCTCATGCTCGTCGATGGCGGCGTGCTGACCGAGAACCTGCGCCTCGGTCCCCTGGCGGCCGCCGCCGACCGGCTGCTGCTCGTCGCCTGCAACGGCGCGACGCGCCAGCGCGACCTGATCGACCTCGTGGACACGTCGGAGGCGCTGGGCCGGCCGATCTCGGGCTCGCTGCTCCTGACCCGGCGCAAGGCGTGAGGACCGTCCGGCAGACCGGCTTCGCGCGCCGCCACGATCCGGCGGCGCGCACCGGCCCGGTGCTGCGCGCCCTCCTACGAGGGGAATCGGCGGCGCTGTCGGTCTGGGCGCTGCTCCTCGTCGGGGTCTCGGGCGGGCTCCTGTGGGCGCTGGGCCTCAATTACGAGGGGATCACCGGCTCGGCCGCCTCGAAGATCCACCCGGCCACCTACCTGGCCGTCATCCTGGTCGGCTGGACCCTGATGCGCGCGGGCAACCCCGTGATCCCCGTGGCTGGGGCGCTGAACCGGCGGCCGGCCAGCGTGCTCCTGGCCGCCTGCGGCGTGCTGCTCCTCGCGCTGATCGCGGCCCGGGGCGGCGCGGGCCTCGCCGGCTCGATCGACACCTTCGTGCTCGCCGGCCTCGTCCCGATCCTCCTGATGGACCGGGACGCCGCCACTCTCGGGCGGCTGGAGACGATCCTCCACCTCGTGATGCTCGCCAACGCCCTGCTCGGCCTGTTCGAGCTCGCGAGCGGCCAGCGCTTCTTCCCCTACCGGTTCGACGGCGTTGCGTTCGAGTCCGACACCCGGTCGGCGGCCCTCCAGGGCCACCCGCTGGCCAACGCGACGATGACGGCGTGCTACATCCTGGCGCTGGCCAAGGGCGGCGGCCGCCTCACGCCGATGACGCGCGCCGCCATGATCGGCCTCCAGCTCGTGGCCCTGGTCACGTTCGGCGGCCGCTCGGCCACCGTCACGACGCTGATCCTCGGCGGCGGTGTCGGGCTCGTGGCCCTGAACCGCACCCTGCGCACCGGCCGCGTCCCGCTGGCGGCGGCGGCCTGCGCGTGCTTCGCCCTCACCCTGCTGCCGGTCTTGGTCGCCGTCCTGGCCGCGGCCGGGTTCTTCGACACCCTGCTGGACCGGTTCGTCTCGGACGGCGGCAGCGCGCAGGCCCGGGTCGACATGCTCACGGTGTTCGACGCGATACCGTTCCGGCAGCTCCTGCTCGCACCCGACTTCCTGCAGGTGAACACGCTGCGCCGGATCTACGGCCTGGAATGGGGCATCGAGAACTCGATCATCTCGGCCGTGCTCTACCACGGCATACTGGTCACGGCGGTGCTGGTGATCGCGGTGGGGCTCTACCTCGCGGAGATCGCGCGGGATTGCCGCCGCGGCGTCTGGCTGCCGATCCTGGCCTTCGTGATCCTCGTGAACACCTTCGAGGGCCTGGCCGGCAAGACCACGCTGCTCGCCAAGTTCGCCCTGATGCTCATCGTCCTGTTTCCGCCCCTTCCCCTGCGCGGCCGCGGCTAGAAGCGGGCGGCCCGATCCGCGGCCGTTTCACGAACGCGTCCGCAGCCCGAGCGCCGCGATCAGGGCGGGATCGGCGACGTGCGCGTCGTCCATGAGGCCGAGGCCGTCGAACAGATTCCAGAACGACCACGCGAACCCGTTCGCCTCCGCCGCCAGCCGCACGTCCCGGATGTAGGCGGCCCGGTCCGGCGCCCGGGACGCCGTGAACCGGGCATCGGTGCGCAGGGCCCCGAACTCGCCCATCAGCACCTGCCCGCGCGGGATCCCGTAGAGGTCCGCCCAGGTCGACACCGGCGCCATCGCGTCGGCGATGTAGGCCGGGCCGGGCGCGGCCTCGAAATATTCGTGCAGCTTCGCCTCGATCACCGCGCGGTCGCGCGCCTTCTCGGCCCGCGGCACCGCGCGGTCCGCGTCCATGCGCGCCTGCACCGCCGCGAGCGTCTCGCGCAGCGTGCCGCGGCTCCCGGGCCAGGGCACGGCGGTGAGCCAGCGGTAGAACGGCTCCTCGGTGAGCCACGTCGCCCCCTGGTGGGAGAACAGGTACGGCTCGTAGAAGTGGAACGTGTAGAGGAGCGGCGCGAACCGCGCGAGCGCGGCCGGATCCAGGGCCGTCAGGCCGGCGGCGAGGCTGCCGCAGGAACCGGTCGCCACGAGGGTGAGCCCCGGCGCGGCCGCTCGGGCCGCGGCCAGGAGCCCGTCCTGAACCCGGTTCCAGGCGCCCGCACCGCAGGCCTGCGGCGGCTCGTTCACCGGCTCCAGGGCCACGCGGTCCGTGCCCTTCCGCGCGCAGAGGCGCGCGAGGTCACCGACGAGATCGCGATAGGCGGCGAGGAGCGGTGCCCGGTCCGAGCCGTAGAACGCGTCCGGCGTGTAACGGTGGGTCGCGGCGTTCGCCTGGACATTCACCAGGACCCGCAGCCCGGCCGCCAGGGCCGCGTCGACGGCCGCCGACAGGGTGCCGAGGAGTTCGGCGCGCCTGGGCCCCGTGAAGGCCACGAACGGCCCGGGATCGAGGGGCAGCCGCACGAAGTCGAAGTCGAAGCCGGCGATCCGGGCGAGGTCGTCGCGGGTCGGCACCGGCCGGTCGGCCTGGAAGGGCGGCCACGCGTAGTCGGTCCGCGGGGGCGGGAACTCGGTGGTCAGCGAGAACCAGGGCCAGAGAGCGATACCCCGGCGCAGGGCGATCGGGGCGGGACTGCCCTGGACGGGCCTGATACCCGCACCCGCCGCGAGGGCGCCGGCGAGCACCGAGCGCCGGCTGGGGCCTACCATCCCGGACCGGCCGCGGTGCTGACGGGCTTGGCCACGGCGGCACGCGCCGCCTTGTCCGGGGCCGGCGGGTAGCCGCCGACGAGGCGCAGCGCGTCCTCGTAGGAGGCCAGCACGTCGTCCCAGCGGAACTGCGCGGCGCGCGCCCGCGCCGCCGCGCGGGCCGCCGCCACCGCGGCCTGGTCGGTGAGCACGCGCTCGATCGCCGCGGCACAGCTGTCAGGATCCGAGAAGTAGAACTGACCGTCGCCGGCCGTGCCCCGGTTGAACGGATTGTCGTGGGCGACCACGGCGTTGCCGGCCCAGAGCGCCTCGACCAGCGACGGGTTGGTGCCGCCCACGGTGTGGCCGTGGAGGTAGGCCCGCGCGTGGACCCGCAGGGCCTGGACCTGCTCGGGCTCGTAGATGGCGCCGGGGAACAGCACCTCCGGCGAGGCGGCCGCCTCCACGGCGCGATGGTACGGGTTGCCGACCCGCAGCGTGCCGAGCACCACCAGCCGCGCGCCGCGGGCACGGCGCGAGAAGGCCTCGACGAGCGTCAGGATGTTGTTGTCCGGCTCGATGCGGGCGATCGAGACGAGGTAGCGGCCCGGCTCGAGCCCGAGGGGCGGCGGCCCCGGATCGGCGGCCGGGGGATCGCCGCCGTACGGGATGGTCGCGACGGCCGCGCGCGGCCTGCGACGGGCGAGGTGGTCGGCGATGGCGGGATGGTCGGCCACCAGCCGCTGCGAGGACCACGCGGCGATCCACTCGCTGACGTAGAAGAAGGCGCGCACGGGCAGCGACCATTTCGGACGGCGCCACTCGATCCCGTCCATGTTGGTCAGGATCCGTCCGCCGCGGGCCCGCAGGTAGGGCAGGAACACGGCGCCGTTGTAGCCGAGCACGAGGCAGACGCCGCCGCGGGAAGCGGCGTCGTGGGCGCAGATAGCGTCGAAGGCGAGAGTCGCCGCGGGGCCGCTGAGGGCGGTCTCCACGGTGATCAGTTCGATGCCGTTCCAGATGGCGGTGGAGATGCGCTCCCGCACAGTCTCGACGTCCCGCTGGCAGTACACGCCGACCTGCCAGCCGCGTCCGGCCAAGTAGAGCGCGAGACATTCGGCGAAAGTCTCGAAGCCCCCATGTGCCGCCGGAATTCCGCGCGTGCCAAGGATAAGTAGTTTCGGTGCGCGGTCAGGCATGGACCTTCCTTCCCAATTTACCGGCCCTATTGTAAACCCCAAGCATACAGTCGAAGCCGTCGGCATATACAACTGCTAGTTGTTTATATAATACAGAAATCATCTTATGGTAGCTAGCTCAGGACTTGGAGCCGCGCGCGCGGGCGATCGCGTCGGCGCGCCGCGGGCCGTCGGCAACGCCGCGGCGGGACTTCGGATCACGTGCGTCCACCAGGGATTCGAGCTGTACGGCTCGGATCGCTGCTTCATCGAGACCGTTCGCACGATCCGGGCGGCTCATCCGAACGCGCGGATCGACGTTGTCCTGCCGCGGCGCGGGCCGATCGTGGCCGCCCTGGAGCCGTTCGCCAGCGCCATCGTGATCGCGCCGCTCTGGATCCTGCGGCGCAAGAATCTGGCTCGCCTCGCAACCCTCGGTCTGATGGCTCTGCCCATCGCGGCGATCCGTGCCTGGCGCCGCATCCGCGCGAGCGACCTCGTCTACATCAACACCACCGTTGTGGCCGACTACCTGCTGGCCGCCAGGCTGGCGCCCGGGCGGAGCGTCGTCCACGTCCACGAGATTCCCGAAGGCGCCGTGCTGAAGGTCCTGCGCGGGCTGATCCGCTGGAGCGGCGCCAACGTGGTGTTCAACTCGCGCGCCACCGAGCGGGCCTACGCCCTTCCCGCGGGCGCGACCGCCCGGGTGGTCTACAACGGGATCGCCGGACCGGCCGTGCCCAACCGGGCCGCCTACGACGGGTCCCGCCCGCTCCGGGTGCTGATGCTCGGCCGGATCAGCCGGATCAAGGGCCAGGACGTTCTCGTCGAGGCGCTGGCCTCCCTTCCGGAACCCGTGCGTCGGCGGATCGCGCTGCGCATCGTCGGCAGCGCCTTCGAGGACGAGGCCCGCGAGCAGGCCCTGGTGCGGCGGATCGCCGAGGCGGGTCTCGCCGAGCAGGTCGCGTTGGAGCCGTTCGTGGCCGATCCCACTTCCCTGTACCGCTGGGCTGACGTGGTCACGATGCCGTCGCAGCGGCCCGAATCCCTGGGCCGCGTGGCGATCGAGGCGATGGCCTACGGCGTGCCGCCGCTCGTCACCGCGGTCGGCGGCCTGCCCGAGGTGGTGGAGGCCGGGAAGACCGGCTGGATCGTTCCGCCGGGCGGCCCGGAGCCGATCGCCGCCGTGCTCGCGGATCTGGTCGCCGACCCGGCGCGCTGGCGCGGCTTCGGCCAAGCGGCCCGGGCGCGGTACGAGAGCCTGTTCTCCGAAGCCTCGGCGGCGGAGGGCATCGAGGCCGTGGTCCGGACGACGCTGCGCCGCTCGCGGGCGGCCGACCCGTCGTCCGCCGCGGACGCTCCGGCGCGACCGGCGGCCTAGGTTCCGGCGGGCTCCGCCGAGATCGAGGCCGCTCCGGAAGCGTTAGCCCGGAGACAGGTGGCCGGGGCGTGACCGAGGGTCGTCGCCCTCATCGGCCTGAGCCGCGCGGCCCCGCTATCGACGAATCGGCGGCCTACCGGCGTCGCGGCCGTCACCCTGTGGACGATCGCCGGCGCGAGGATGCAATGCGGTCGCGCCTGTCCGATGAGGCGTGCGGCGCGAGAGACCCAGCCCGGGCAGGACGAGGAGCGACATGGCGGCCAAGCTCGCGGTTCAGGAGACCGCGGATGCGCTGGACTGGGACCGGCGGGTCTGGGCTTGCCCGGGCGCGAGCATCTACTGCGGCAGCCCCTGGGGCGCCTACAAGGCGCGGCGCGGCCTGGAGGTGCGGCGCGCGGTCGTGACCGGCGACGGTGCGGACCTCGCCTTCATCCAGTGGCAGACGCGCCGCAAGGGGCCGGCGCGGTTCATCCATGTCCAGGGCGGCCCGCTGCTGACCGAGGCGGGCGCGCACCGCGCGGAGGCGGTGTTCGCCGCCTTCATCGACCATCTCGCGCTCGGCCGGTTCGACATCCTCGCCGTCGACTACGAGCAGTTCGAGAGCCGCGACGCGACGCTGGCGCTGCTGCTGCACGGGTTCGCCCCGGTGATCGGCGCGCACGACCACACCCTGGAACTCGACCTGACCCAGGAACTCGACGCCATCCAGGCCGGCATGGAGCCGCGCTGGCGCAAGGCCCTGCGCAAGGCCGAGCGCAACGCCGACGTGACGACGCATTTCCTCGAGGACAGAGCCGAGCGCCTCGCGGCCTTCGACGATTTCACCGCGATGTTCGCGGCCCTGCGCGAGCGCAAGGGCTTCGCCACGACGCTGCAGCCGCAGGCCTATCGCGACATCGCGGCCGGGGACGAGCACCTGCTCTTCCTCGACGTCCGCGAGAAGGGGCAGCGCGTCCTGGTGCGCATCGCGCACCTGTCGGATACCCGCTGCACGGATTTCTACACCGCCTCGAACGAGCGGGCCCGCGCGACGGGCGCCGCGACCCTCGCGGTCTGGCGCTTCGTGGAGCGGGCGAAGGCGGAAGGCTGCCGGGTCTTCGATTTCGGCGGGATCGATCCGGCGGCGAACCGCCCCGTCTTCGATTTCAAGCGCGGCCTGTGCACCAACGTGGTCCAGCACAACCCGCTCTGGGTCTACAGCAGGACGCCCGCGCTGCGGAAACTGGCACCCGTCCTGCTCTCGCTGCGCTGAGCGGCGCGACCGGCTCCGTCACAGGGCGCCGACGGGCCGCGCCGGTCCCGGATGCCGCGCCAGCGTCCGAAAGGCCGAGACCGACCAGACCAGGGTGGCGATCTCCGAGGCCAGCAGGCCGAGGAGCGCGGTCGCGGGAGGCAGCAGCAGCAGCGCCGGCACCATCACGGCCATGCCGAGGGCGGCGCTCGCCACCGCACCCGCCGTGATCGTCCGGAACGCCGCCGAGGCCTCGAGGTAGGCGCGCGGGATCGCGTAGAGGAGCGACACGGTCACCACCGCCCAGACGCCGAGCCCGATCCAGCCCATCGGCTGCTCGGCGAACCGTCCCTTGAACAGGATGTCCTCGATCAGCGGCAGGGCGGCCGCCATCACGGCTCCGTAGGCGAGACAGGCGCCGCCGAGCAGGATCCCGTTGCGGATGACGAGCCGGCGGGCGGCGTCGACCTGCCCGGCCGCGAGCAGCCGGCTGATCTCCGGCAGGATCATGTTCAGCAGCGCGCTCGCCGGGATGCGCAGCGGCGCGTAGAGCACGATCGTGGCGGCGATCGGCGCGTAGGCGGCGGGGCCGGCCAGGAGCGCCAGCAGCAGGGTCAGCCCCTGCCCCTGCACGGTCAGGCTGGTGACGCCGGCGAGCGACCAGGCCAGGGTCCGCCAGATCGCCCGGTAGCGGGCCCGCGCCCGCGCGTGCAGGGAGAAGCGGACCCGCTCGCGCAGGGCCGCGTAGGCCACGGCGATCGCGACCGCGTGCGCGAGCGCGATCGCCGCGAAGGCTCGATCGAGCAGGGCCGTGCCCTCCCCGTTCAGCCAGCGCGCGACGAGGATACCGCCGCAGGCGGCGTAGACCAGATCGCTCAGGCCGGCGATCCGGGGCCGGCCGCGGGCGAGGAGCACGATCCGCAGGTAGCTGCGGAAGGCGTAGAGACCCACGAAGGCCCCGGCCGCGAGGGCGCCGCGGCCGATGACCGGGATCAGGACGATGCCGACGCCGGTCGCCATGAGGCCGGAGACCAGCACCGCGCCCGACCCGAACATCACGTCGTAGCCGAGTGCCGCCGGTCGCCCCAGGCTCCGGGCGACGTGGATCGTCGCCGGCACCGCGACCAGGGCCCGGATGTAGGTGATCCCGACCGCGCCGACCGCGAAGACGATGGCGAACAGGCCGTAATCGTGGGCGCCGAGCGCGCGCACCAGCAGGATGTTGAGGAGGAAGTGAAACAGGCTCTGGGTCAGCTCGCCCGACAGGATCACCGCGAACCGCCCCGAGAGAACGGCGCGCACCGGCCCGGGCAGACGGAGGCGGCCGGCGCCCGGGATCCGGAGCCAATCGCCGGGACGCGGCATCGAATCGGGCATGTGGGTCCGGACGGTCTCCGTGTGGGCGCGCTTTTCATGCCCCGGCGCCGTCGCCGGGAACCGGCCGGCGGCGCAGCATCCGCCTCCCTCTCGTGCGGCGCTTATGCCGAACGGTCCGTTTCCTGACCGTCTCAGGTGATCCCGCGACAGGCCCTGGACAGTGCGGCAAGGCAGCGCGCGATGTCGTCCTCGTCAGCCCAGACATGCGGGCTGATGCGCAGCGCGCCGGAGCGCGCGCTGACGTAGACCCGGTCGCGTTGCAGGCGATCGACGAGATCGTCCGGCAAGCCCGCGCGCGGCCGCAGACCGAGGATGTGGGGGGCTCGCAGGGACGACGGCATCGGCGCCAGGCCGAGTCCGGCGACCCCGTCCGCCAAGCGGTCCGTCAGCCCGCGCAGCCGAGCGGAGACGGCCGGCACGCCCCACTCGCCGATCTGCTCGAGCCCGGTCACGGCCATGAACAGCGCGACCGGATCGTAGAGTTCGCCGCGGTCGTAGCGGCGCGCGCCGGCGGCCGGCGGCCGGTTGCCGACATTCTCCTCGAGGGGCGCCCCGTCCAGCCGGTGCGGCGCGGCGTAGAGGAAGGCGAGACCGTAGGGACCGAGCGCCCATTTGTAGGTCGGGAAGGCGAGGAAGTCGGGGCGCCAGCGCGCGACGTCGACGGGCGCGGCGCCGACCGCCTGCGTGGCGTCGATCACCAGGGCCGCGCCGGCGGCGTGGACCAGTGGGGCGAGCCGGTCGAGGTCGATCAGGCCGCCGTCGGTCCAGTGGAGCGGGGTCAGGGTGGCGAGGGCGAGCGGCGCGGCCCCCGGCCGCGCGAGCGCGGCCGCGACCGCCTCGGTCCAGTTCCCGTCCGGGGGGCGCGGGACCTCCTCGACCACGAGCCCCTGCCGCTCGGCCAACCGGTCGAAGGCGAAGCGCAGGGACGGGAACTCGTCGGCCACGCGGAGCAGGCGCCCGCCCGGCGCGAGGGTCAGGTTGCGGGCGGCCACCGCCATGGCGTGGCTGATCGCGCCGACGATCGCGATCTCGTCCGCGGCGGATCCGATCAGCCGGGCGGCCGCCCGGCGCGCCCGTTCGGCCCAGGGCGGGATTGCGGTGCGGGGATGCTCCCAGGGACGGCTCTTGACCAGGATCCCCGCCTCGCCCGCTTCGCGCACGACGCGCGGCAGCGGCGACCACGCGGCGGCATCGAGGTAGCAGACGTCGGCGGGCATCTCGAAGAGATGGCGCTGGCACGAAAGCGGCGCGGCGACGGATTCGGGGAACGCCATGATGCGCGGGAGCCTAGAGGATCGGATCCGCCAGGACCACGGCTCCCGTTTCCGTGCGGGATCGGGACGGTGCCCGTCGCTCACGCGAGCGGCCGGGTCCGCGCGGAGGATCTCCGGGCGCGGCCCGTCCGGGCGACGCCCTGCCCTACCGGGCGCACGGGGCGCTCGGCGCGGCCGGCAGCTGAGCTGTTGTTCCGGGCCGCGAGGTTGTAGAGCCTCGGGACACGTTGCCACGACCCGACCGAGACCCCGTGACCCTGCTCGCCGATCGCGCCCCCGCCAAGGTCAACCTGACGCTCCACGTCCTCGGCCGCCGCGTCGGTGACGGCTACCACGTGCTCGAGAGCCTCGTCGCCTTCGCGGGGACCGCCGACCGCCTGACGCTGGATCCCGCTGCCCCGCTGGGCCTGACCGTCAGCGGCCCCACCGCCGGCCCCGCGGGCCCGACCGACGACAACCTCGTCCTCCGGGCGGCCCGAGGGCTGGCCGCGCGTGTGCCGGGCTTGCGCGCGGGCGCCTTCCACCTGGTGAAGCGCCTGCCGGTCGCGGCGGGAATCGGCGGCGGCTCCTCCGACGCCGCCGCGGCCCTGCGCCTGCTGGCGCGCCTCAACGGGCTGCCTCACGACCACGAGGCCGTGGTCGCGGTGGCGCGGGAGACCGGCGCCGACGTGCCGGTCTGCCTCGACCCGCGGGCCCGGATGATGCGGGGTGCCGGCGAGGAGATCGACCCGGCCCTGGGACTCGCACCGCTGCCCGCGGTGCTGATCAATCCCGGCGTTCCGGTGCCCACCGCCCCGGTCTTCAAGGCGCTCGGACTCGCCGTCGGCCAGGATCTCGCGGGCGCAGCGCATCCCGCGATCCCGCAGGGCGTGGCGACCGGCTCGCTGCTTCAGGCCCTGGCCGGAGCCCGCAACGATCTGGAGGCGCCGGCCCTGACCGTGGCGCCGGTGATCGGCGACGCGCTGGCGGCCCTCCGCGGCCAAAGCTGCCGGCTCGCGCGGATGTCGGGCTCCGGCGCGACCGTGTTCGCGCTGTTCGCCGACCGCCGCGCGGCCGTCCAGGCCGCCGCGGCCCTGCGCGCGGCCCATCCCGGATGGTGGGTGGCGCCGACCTTCCTGCGCTGACCCGGATGGCGGGCGGCGTTCAGCCGGGCTCCGCCTCGTAGACCGTCACGACACCGCGTCCCTCAGGCACCATCACGCGCCAGCGGCTCGTCCGCGGCAGGTCGTCGGGATCGATCGCGCTGGCTCGACCGCTCCCGACGTCGAAGGTCGCGAGCCGACCGTCCCCGTCGCGTCCGCGCAGGTACGAGTTGCCGTCGCCGAGGTGGAGCGCGGCCGGAGCGGCGGCGCGGCCGAAGGCGATATCCGCGAGGTTGCCGCTGGGCGCCAGGACGGCGCCCCGCAGTGCCAGAACCTCGGCTTCCGGGGCGATCTCGGACACGAGCTGCAGGTGGCCGTCGCCGGCATGACGGCGGTTCAGCAGCAGGGCCTCCCGACGTCCCGCGCGCAGGACGACGAGGGCGAGATCCGGACCGTCGCGGCCGGCGATCAGGTAGCAGCTGCCCGGCTCGAGCCGATCGAGGCGGGTGGCCCGGCCGGGACGGTGCAGGTCCATGGTCATGCCTCCATCCGTGCGCGGCGCTCACCCCGCCCCTTCCGGTAGAACGCGCGGCGCTCGGCTTCGGCCCGCACCACGGTGGCGTGCACCTGAAGCAGGTCCTTGCGGGTCAGAAGCCCGACGAGGCCGCCGGTGCGCGGATCGGTGACCGGCAGGCGTCCCTGCCCGGCCGACAGCATCACGTCGAGGGCGTGCGAGACCACGTCGCCCGGATGGACGACCGCGAGGTCGGCGTCCGAGACGCGCTCGCCCAGCGTCCCCTCCTCCACCTCGCCGTCGCGCTCCTCCAGGGTCCAGCGCAGGGCGTCGTTGCGCGAGACGAGGCCCACGGGCCGGTCCGCACCGTCGACCACCGGGTAGGCGTGGTGGGCGCCGGTCTCGATCGCCGCGAGAGCCTCGGTCAGAGGCAGGTCCGCGCCCAGGGTCTCGACCGTGCGGGTCATCACCGCCCCGACCCGGGCCAGATCGTAGGGATCGATCCCGTATTCCCGGGTGACGTGCTGCCCACGCCGGGCGATCTTCTCGGTCAGGATCGAGCGCTTGAGGAGGAGTACGGTGACCGCGTAGGCTGCCACGGTGGCGGCGAGCAGCGGCGCGAGCGCGGCCACGTCGCCCGTCACCTCGACGGCGAAGACGACGCCGGTGAGCGGCGCCGGCAGCGTCCCGCCGAGCATCGCCGCCATGCCGATCAGCGCCCAGAAGCCGTGGACGCCCGGCAGGAGGAGGCCGATCAGCCAGCCGACGGCGCCGCCGATGATCAGAAGCGGTGCCAGCACGCCCCCCGACGTGCCCGACGACAGGGCGGCGAGCCAGATCACCGCCTTCACCACCAGGATCAGCACGACGGCGCTCGCCAGCATGTGGCCGGAGAGCAGGTCGTGGATGACGTCGTAGCCGACGCCCAGCGCCCGCGGCTCCACGAGGCCGCCCAGGCCGACCACGACAGCGCCGAGGGCGGGCCACCACATCCAATGGACGGGAAGCCGGCCGAAACCGTCCTCCAGGGCGTAGAGCGCCCGGGTCAGCGCGCCCGAGATCAGGCCGCAGGCGACGCCGAGCAGCGCGCAGGCAGGCAGCCCCCACCAGGGCAGCGCCGGGTTGTCGGCGAAGGGAAAGAGCGGGCCGGCGCCGAACAGGGCCGGCCGCCAGCAGGCCGCCGTCACCGCCCCGACCGTCACCGGGACGAGGCTCCGCGGCCGCCACTCGAACAGCAGCACCTCGACGGCGAGCAGCACGGCCGCCACGGGCGTCCCGAAGATGGCGGTCATGCCCGCCGCCGCGCCCGCCACCAGCAGGGTCTTCCGCTCGGCCGCGCTGAGATGGAAGAACTGGGCGAAGAGCGAGCCGACGGCGCCGCCCGTCACGATGATCGGCCCCTCGGCGCCGAACGGGCCGCCGGTGCCGATCGCCACCGCCGAGGAGAGCGGCTTGAGCACGGCGACCTTGGGCGACATCCGGCTGCCGCCGATCAGGATCGCCTCCATCGCCTCCGGGATCCCGTGGCCGCGGATCTTCTCCGAACCGTAGCGCGCCATAGCGCCGACGATCAGCGCCCCGATGACCGGGACCGCCACCATCCAGGGCCCCGCCGCCGCGCCGGCCAGGGAGGTCAGGGCGGTGTCCAGGCGGCCGTACCACACCAGGTTGGTCACGAGGCCGATCAGCGTGAGCAGGATCCAGGCGGTGCCGCTCGCGGCAGTCCCGGTGACGATCGCCATGCCAGCCAGCGTCAGGACCCGCCGGTCCGCGCTGAAATCTCCCAGCGCCCGACGCAACGGCCTGCCACCCCCGTCCCCCCTCTCAGTCCCGCCGATCATCAGAGCCTCCTTTCCTCTCGGCCGCTTATATGTCGTAATACGACATATTTCACAACGGCTCGGCCGTTGCAGCTGGGACCGGACTGTCGATACGAGGCAGCATCGGCGGCGAGAGAGAGACACTACGGAGGCGATCATGGAGGCCGATGCCCCCGGGACGGCGGCGCTGTCGCAGGAGCAGTACGCGGCGCTCGCGGATTTCCGATTCCGTCTCCGCCGCTTCCTGGCGTTCAGCGAGGCCGCGGCGGCCCGGGCGGGGCTGCCGCCGCAGCAGCATCAGGCCCTGCTGACGCTGGCGGGGCATGCCGGGCGCGCGCCGGCCACGGTCGGCCTCCTGGCCGAGCAGTTGCTGATCGCCCCCCACAGCGCGGCCGAGCTGGTGTCCCGCATGGTGGAGGCCGGCCTGCTGACCAAGACGCGCGCCGTCGAGGACAGGCGGCGGAGTGAATTGTCGCTCACGCCGCGCGCCGAGGCCCTTCTGCGCACCCTGACGGAAGCGCATCTCGCGGAGTTGCGCGACCTCGCCCCCGCCCTCGCCGAAGCGCTGGGACCTGCCACGCGTTGAGGCCGAAGCGGGCCCGCGACAGCCCGGTCGCTGGATCCAGCCGCGGCGGCATGTTGACGATGCAACGTCCCGCCGGCGACGGGGCGTGGCCGGCCCGGTTCGTCACGACGGCCGCCTCACCCGCGCTGCAGGACAGGCCGTGGGCGTCACGGCCCGGCTCGGCGCGGCGCCCGACGCCAGCGGCCGGTCCGCGGGCGGGTAACAGTGGTTGTCGACGCGGTCGCCGCGGGGCCCCGCCTTCAGCGCGCCCGCGCCACGCAGAACTCCACGGCCCCGAGCAGCGCTGCCTTGACGGGCCCGTCCGGGAAGATGTCGAGGGCGGCCCGGGCCTCGGCGCCGTAATGGTGGGCGCGGGCCACGGTCTCCTCCAGGGCGCCGTGGCGCTGCAGGAGGTCGAGGGCGGTCTCCAGGTCGGTCTCGCCGATCTCGCCCTGCTGCAGGGTGCGCCGCCAGAAGCCGCGCTCGCCCTCGCTGGCCCGGCGATAGGCCAGCACGATCGGCAGGGTGATCTTGCCCTCGCGGAAATCGTCGCCGACGTTCTTGCCGAGCTCGGCCGAGGTGCCGCCGTAATCGAGCACGTCGTCGATCAGCTGGAAGGCGACGCCGAGATTCATCCCGTAGGACCGGGCGGCCGCCTGCTCGGCCTCGGGCCGCCCGGCGAGCACCGGCCCGACCTCGCAGGCGGCGGCGAACAGCTCGGCGGTCTTGCCGCGGATCACCGCCAGGTAGGCGGCCTCGTCGGTCTCCAGGTTCTTGGCGTTGGTGAGCTGCATCACCTCGCCCTCGGCGATCACCGTGGCGGCGGCCGAGAGGATGTCGAGCGCCCGCAGCGAGCCGACCTCGACCATCATCCGGAAGGCCTGGCCGAGCAGGAAGTCGCCGACCAGCACGGAGGCCTCGTTGCCCCACTTGATCCGGGCGGCGACGCGGCCGCGCCGCATATCGCTCTCGTCGACCACGTCGTCGTGGAGCAGCGTCGCGGTGTGCATGAACTCGACGCTGGCGGCGAGCTTCACGTCGCCGTCGGTGGCGCCCGCGTAGCCGCAGAGCTGGGCGCAGGCCAGGGTCAGGATCGGGCGCAGCCGCTTGCCGCCGGAGGCGATCAGGTGGTTGGCGACCTCGGGGATCATCGCCACGTCCGATCCCGTCCGCGACAGGATCGTGGTGTTGACCCGCGCCATGCCGTCGGCCACCAGCGCGACGAGGTCGTTGAGCCCCGCCTCCGCCTCGGGCTTCGGATTCTCGATGGAGAGGGCCATACCCAAGATCCGTGACCTCCAGACCGGTCGCCCCTCAGGGGGCGGGCGATCCCTTCGCACGCGCCCCGCGGCGCCGCAACATCGTCGCCGGCCGGATATGGGGTGTCGCCAGCGCGGATCTCACGCGACGAAACCGCCGATCCCTGCCCGTTTCGGAGCGAACCCGCGATGATCGAGCTGATCCGGGCCAACGACGTCGTGCTGATCGGGTTCGCCCGGTCGGTCCTCGAGGCGGCCGAGATCCCGGTCCTCGTGGCCGACAGCCACATGAGCCTGATGGAGGGTTCGATCGGCGTCTTCGGCCAGCGCCTCCTCGTGCCGCGCGACCACGAGGCCCAGGCCCGCCGCCTGCTGACCGATGCCGGCATCGCCCACGAGCTGCGCCAGCCGTGACGGCCGAGGCCGACAGCGGCGCCGATCCCTTCCTCGGCGGCCGCCTGCGCCTGCACCAGCCGCCGCGGGGGGCGCACCGCGCCGGGACCGACGCGGTGCTGCTCGCCCGACTGNCTCTGCGACGTCGGCGCCGGGACGGGTGCCGTCGGCCTCGCCTGCGCGGCCCTGGTGCCGGGCCTCCGGCCGACCCTGGTCGAGCGCGACCCGGTGCTCGCCGGGCAGGCCCGCGCCAACGCGGCCCTCAATGGCATCGACGCGCGAGTCTTGGTCGCCGACGTGCTCGCGCCCGCGGCGGAACGCCGCGCCGCCGGCCTGCTGCCGGACAGTTTCGACGTGGTGCTCACCAACCCGCCGTTCTTCGCCGCCGGCGGCCACCGCGCCTCGCCGCATCCGGGCCGCGCCGCCGCCCACACCTTCGCGGGCGGCGATCTCGACACCTGGATCCGGACCTGCACGGCGATCCTGCGACCCGGCGGCCAGCTCGGCCTCATCCACCGGGCGGACGCCCTCCCGGCCTGCCTCGACGCCCTCCGGGGCCGCTACGGCAAGCTGGTGATCCGCCCGGTCCATCCCCGCGGCGACGCGCCCGCGATCCGCGTGCTGATCGCGGCGACCCGCGGCAGCCGCGCTCTACCGAGCCTGCTGCCGCCCCTCGTCCTGCACGGCGCCGGCGGCACCTTCACCGACGAGGCCGAGGCGCTCCATCGCGGTGCGCCCTGGCCGGCGCCCTGAAGGCCGAAGTCACGCCGCGAGGGCGGCGGGCTCGGCGTCGCGGATGCCGAGGAACCGCTCGACCTCCGGAAGGTCCGGGAAGGCGAGGAATTCCGGGCGCAGCGGCTCGGGCAGCCCGTCGAAGTTGAGGCCCGGGAACGTGTCGGGATGCGGGTAGAGCTGCCAGGCCGCGCCGGGCTCGGCCGGGGGGAACAGGATCGCCACCTTCTCGGCGCCGAGGCGCACGATCCGCGTCGGGCTGTAGGACAGCGTCTCGATGCTCCAGCCGTGCTGGGACTCCCGGCGGGCCTTCATGGTGCGGCGGCTCGTCGCGCGATGCATGGCGGTCTCCTTCGGTGGGTGTGGAAGCGGGATCAGGCGGCGCTGCGGCGTCCGGCGCGCTTCGGCCAGCCGAGCGCCACGAGGCGGGCCTTGGCGTAATCGCGCACCTCGTCGCGGGTGCCGGGTGGCATCGTCGCCAGGACGGCCTGGGTGGCGCCGTCGAGCATCAGGTCGGTGACCGCGTTGATCGTCCCGGCCTCGTCGATGCGGCGCTTGAGGTCGCCCTCGGCCTCGGTGACCTCGTCGAAGGCGGGCGCCTCCTCGAAATCCTCGTCGACGGCCCGGACCGGGACTTGGTGAGCGCGGAACTCGTCGGCCTCCTCCTCCGAGTAGACGAGGCCGTGCAGCTCGATGAGCTTGAGGATGACGCGGTCCTTCCCACGCTTCTCGGCCATGGCGTAGACGTAGGCCGCCTGCTTGCCCGAGACGCGGTAGTTCACGTTGACCAGCGCCTCGCCCATGGACCACTCGACCCGCTCGGTCCCGGGCTTCGCGCCGGGTAGCCGGCCGGTGACCAGGATCACGGCCTCGTCGCGCTCGGCCCGGATGACGGTCGGCGGCTCGAAGACGATACCGGCCTGCGCGGCGATGCGCTCCAGGGTCTTGTGGTAGATGACGGCGGTCCCCTGGACGCGCCAGACGTTGCCCCCGAAGGGCTCGCCGTAGCGGACGAGGATGTCGGCGATCTGCTTGTCGGCGGTTCGCATGGGGCGCTCGTTCCGTCAGGATGAGGTCGCGTCGTCCACAGGTTTTATCGCGGACGCTCTTTCGTTCTCTTTTTGTTCACATCTATATGCGCAATCCGCCCGCGATGCGCAAGGTTCGGGCGCGAAAACCTGCGGCCTCTTGCATGCGTCATCGTCCCCGCGCGGCTCGCGCGAGGTCACGGCCCGAGAGCCGAACACGCCCAGACGCTTCTCGGCGCGATCGCCCCGACAAGAAGGCAACCCCGTCGATACATCCGTGACGGTCCCGGCGCGCGAGCACATTCCGGCGACCGCGCAGGCTGCGCCGCCGGCCCGCATTGTTGCTGCACCGCACCCTAGGCTAGACCGCCCTGACGATGTCCGAGACAGCTGCCGCGATGACGCCTTCCCTCTGGACCCGCCTGTCCAATCCCAGCCACTTCATGCGGTGGTCGGGAGCGCTCGTGCCGTGGCTGACGATCCTGTCCCTCGGCGTCCTGGCCGTCGGCCTGTACCAGACCTTCTTCGTGGTGCCGCCCGACTACCAGCAGGGCGAGACCGTGCGGATCATGTACATCCACGTCCCGGCGGCGTGGCTCGGCGTGTTCTTCTACGGCGCGATGAGCCTGTCGGCGATCGGCACCCTGGTCTGGCGCCACCCGCTGGCCGACGTCGCCCAGCGGGCGGCCGCGCCGATCGGGGCCGCCTTCACGCTGATCTGCCTCGTGACCGGCTCCCTCTGGGGCAAGCCGATGTGGGGCACCTACTGGGTCTGGGACGCGCGCCTGACCTCCATGCTGATCCTGCTGCTGATCTACTGCGGCATCATCGCCCTGTGGCGGACCCTGGAGGATCCGAACCGCGCCGCGCGCGCCGTGGCGATCCTGACGCTGGTCGGCGCCGTGAACCTGCCGATCATCAAGTTCTCGGTGAACTGGTGGTCGACCCTGCATCAGCCGGCCTCGATCCTGCGCATGGGCGGCTCGACCATCGATCCCTCGATGCTCTACCCGCTGCTGGTCATGATCGGCGCCGCGACTCTCGGCGGCGCGACGCTGCATCTCTACGCGATGCGCACCGAGATCATGCGCCGCCGAGTGCGGACGCTGACGATCCGCGAGGCCGAGCGCCTCGACCGCGCCCAGCCGCGCATCACCCCGACACCGGCCGCGATGCCGGTCGGGCAGCCGGTCTAGGAGGGCCGCGATGGATCTCGGGTCTCACGGCGGCTTCATCCTGGCCGCCTACGCGTTCACGGCGGCGGTGATGGTCGCCCTCGTGGGCAACGCCCTGCGCGACCGCCGGGCGCAGCGGCGCGCCCTCAGGGGCTTCGGCGAGGACCGGCGATGACCGAACCTCTCGACGACGACGCCGGCCGGGCGCCGCCGGTCCGCCGCTCGCTGCTGCTGATCCTCCCGGCGCTCGCCTTCGCGGTTCTCGCCGCCGCGCTGTTCCTGCGTCTGCGCTCCGGCGTCGATCCGGCGGCCCTGCCGTCCGCGATGATCGGCAAGCCGGTCCCGAGCTTCGACCTGCCCGCCGTGCCGGGGCTGACCGCCGACGGCGCGCCGGTGCCCGGCCTGTCGAGCGCGGACCTCAAGGGCCAGATCACGGTGCTCAACGTCTTCGCGTCGTGGTGCGCGCCCTGCCAGGTCGAGCACCCGATGCTGATGCGGCTGGCGAAGGAGCCCGGAATCCGGCTCGTCGGCATCGACTACAAGGAGCCGAGCCCCGAGGCCGGCCAGCGCTTCCTGACCCGGCACGGCGTGCCGTTCAGCGCCGTGGGGGCCGATGCCGGCGGCCGGGCGGCGATCGATTTCGGCGTCTACGGCGTGCCCGAGACCTTCATCATCGGGCCCGACGGCGTGATCCGCGACAAGCTGGTCGGCATCCTCACGCCGGAGAATTTCGCGAGCGTGCTCGCCCGCATCCGCGCCGCCGGCAAGGTCGCGGCGGCGCAGTAGCCGCCACGCCTCCGGCCGCGGCGGCTACGCCTCCGGCTGCGGGCTCTTGCGCTCGTAGCGGGTCAGCAGCGGCGTCTGCGCGAGGGCGAACAGGACGGTGATCGGCATGATACCGAACACCTTGAAGTTCACCCAGAAATCCTCCGTCTGGGTCCGCCACACAATCTCGTTCAGGGCCGCCAGCACGAAGAAGAACACGCCCCAGCGGAAGGTGAGCTTGCGCCAGCCCTCCTCGGTGAGGCTGAACATCGAGTCGAGCACCACCGACAGCAGCGAGCGTCCGAAGAGGAGGCCGCCGAGCAGCACGGTGCCGAACAGGGCGTTCACGATGGTCGGCTTGACCATGATGAAGGTCTTGTCCTGCAGCGCCAGGGTCAGGCCGCCGAAAACCACCACCACCACGCCGGACACGAGCGGCATGATCGGCAGGCGCCGCACCATCACGTAGTGGACCGCCAGGGCCGCCACGGTCGCCGCGATGAACAGGCCCGTGGCCACGAACAGCTTCTGGTCCGGCGCGACCCCGAATTTCTCCGAATACGCGTTGCCGAGGAAGAACAGCACCAGCGGCCCGAGTTCCAGCGCCAGCTTGACGAGCGGCGGCAGGTGGCGGTGCGGGGGGACGGATTCGATCTGCATACGCTCGGTCGGCTCGGCTGCGGCGCTCACGGTCGGGTGGAAGCGTCGGACGGGATTCGCCGGGGTGTGTGGAACGCCGAGCGCGCGATGTCCATGACATCGCGCACCGAGGATCGGCGGGCGCCCGCGTCCTAATCCTTCTCCAGCCCGGCGATCGCCCGGGCGAAGTCGCGGGCCGCGAAGGGCTCCAGATCCTCCACGCCCTCGCCGACGCCGATGAAGTGGACCGGCAGGCCGAACTTCGCCGCCAGCGCAACCAGGATGCCGCCCCGGGCGGTGCCGTCGAGCTTGGTCATCACCAGCCCCGAGACCGGCGCGGCCTGCGAGAACAGCTCCACTTGGCTGAGCGCGTTCTGGCCCACGGTGGCGTCGAGGACGAGGAGCGTGGCGTGCGGCGCCTCCGGATCCTGCTTGCGCAGCACGCGGACGATCTTCTCCAGCTCGGCCATCAGGCCGGCCTTGTTCTGGAGACGGCCGGCGGTGTCGATCAGCAGCACGTCGGTGCCGGCGGCGGCCGCCTGCTTGAGGGCGTCGAAGGCGAGGCCCGCCGCGTCCGCCCCCTGCGCGCCGCTCACCACCGGCGTGCCGGTGCGCGCCCCCCAGACCTTGAGCTGGTCGATCGCCGCCGCCCGGAAGGTGTCGCCGGCCGCCAGCATCACGGTGCGGCCCTCCGCGCGCAGCTTCGAGGCGAGCTTGCCGAGCGTCGTGGTCTTGCCGGCGCCGTTCACCCCGACGGTGAGGATCACGTACGGCTTCCTGGCGGCATCGATCGTCAGCGGCACCGCCACGGGCTCCAGCGCCCGCTCGACCTCCGCGGCCAGGATCGCCCGAACCTCGTCGGGCGAGATGCCCTTCTCGTAGCGGCCCTTGCCGACGGCTTCCGAGACCCGCACCGCGGTCTCCAGGCCGAAATCGGCCTGGATCAGCGCGTCCTCGAGGTCCTCCAGGGTGGTGGCGTCGAGCTTGCGCTTGGTGAACAGGCCGGTGACGCGGTCGGACAGGGCCGACGAGGTCCGCTTCATCCCGGAGGTCAGGCGGCTCCACCAGCCCTTGGCCTCCGGCTCGCGATCGGGCCCGGCGCCCGCGTCGTGGGCGAGGGCCGCGGCGCTGTCGAGGGGCTGGATGTCGGGCATCGGCTCGACAACCGGCTCGCGGTTCGCGTCACCCGTATCGACCGGGTCGGCGCCGTGCGCGGGATCGTCGCCGGCGGTGCCGGAAGGCGGACGCTCCGGCTCGCCCTCCACGGGCAGCAGATCAGCCCCCTCGACCACGTCCGGGACCGGCTCGCCGGTCTCCTCCGGCGGCAGCGGGACGTGCGCCACGTCCTCCGCGGCGGTGGCGAAGTCGGGCTCCCCCTCGGAGGGCGAGGCCGCCTCCGGCGGCAGTTCGGCCTCGGGCTTGTCCTCGGGCTGATCCTCGACTCTGTCCTCGGGCGCGGGCTGGCCTTTGCGCCCGAACAGGCGTCCGAACCAGCCGGGCTTCTCCTCGCTCGCCATGAAATCGCGTCCTCGCCCACCTTGCCCCGCCGACACCGACCCTCTAGCCGATCCGGATGTCCAACGCCTTCGACATAGGCGCGCGCCTCCTCTACCGCGATGCCCTGCTGCTCGTCATCGACAAGCCGGCCGGTTTGCCGGTCCATCCGGGGCCCCGCGGCGGCGAGACGCTCACCGACCACCTCGACGCCCTGCGGTTCGGCCTGCCCCGCCGCCCCGAGGCCGCGCACCGGCTCGACCGCGACACCTCCGGCTGCCTCGCGCTCGGTCGCCACGCCAAGGCGCTGGTGCGTCTCGGCAAGCTGTTCTCCGGCAGCGCCGTCGACAAGACCTACTGGGCCATCGTGGCGGGCGGACCCGCCGAGGAGGACGGCCGCATCGACCTGCCGCTGGCCCGCCGCTCGGACGACCCGCGCTCCTGGTGGATGAAGGCCGACCCAGCGGGCGACCCGTCGCTCACGCACTGGCGAGTGCTGGGCCGCGCCGGGGGCCGGACCTGGCTGGAGCTGAAGCCGGTCACCGGCCGGACCCACCAGCTCCGGGTCCACTGCGCCGCCTCCGGCTGGCCGATCCTGGGCGACGCGGTCTACGGTGGGGCGCCCCGCGGGAGCGCCCTGCACCTCCACGCCCGGACCTTGTCGATCCCGCTCTACCCGAAGCGGGAGGCGATCACCGTGACGGCACCGCCGCCGCCGCACATCGCCGAGGCCGTCGCCGCGATGCCAGCGTGAGCCGCGGCGCCATCCAGCGCGGAGCGACGGCGCCCGCCTCGATGCCGCGGACAGGCGACGAGGTTCGCACACGTCCGGTGGAGAAGACCGGCAGCGGCAGAGCGCGCCGCGCCCCCGCTCCCGTGCGGGAGCGGGGACCCGCGTCACGGTCGGCCACGCGGGCTCTGTCTCGACGGGATCCGGTAGCGCTAAACCCCGATCAGCCGCGCACCGTCGTGGCCCGCGATGGCGACGTCGTGGAACGTCCCCGCCTCGGCCGCGCCCGGCAGGCGCACCGCGGTGAAATCCGCGCTCCGCCCGACGCCGCCGCGCTCCGCCAGCACCGTGAGCCGGCGCCCGACCTGGGCGTCGAGATGCCGGCGCAGGGCGTCGGGATCGCCTCGGGCGCCACCGGCGGCATGCGCGCGGCGGGCGTCCCGGGGCGCGGCGAATAGGGGAAGACGTGGAGATGCGTCAGGCCGCACGCCGCCACGAGATCGAGGGAGCGGGCGAACTGCGCCTCCGTCTCCGTCGGGAAGCCCGCGATCAGGTCGGCGCCGAACACGATGTCGGGCCGCAGCCGCCGCACGGTCTCGCAGAAGCGGATCGCGTCCGCGCGCAGGTGCCGCCGCTTCATGCGCTTGAGGATCAGGTCGTCGCCGGCTTGCAGCGACAGGTGCAGGTGCGGCATGAGCCGCGCCTCCTCGGCGATCGCCGCGAGCAGGGCGTCGTCGGCCTCGACGGAGTCGATGGAGGACAGGCGCAGGCGCGCGAGGTCGGGCACCGCCCGGAGGATCGCCCGCGCGAGGCCGCCCAGGGACAGGGATGGTCCCGCGAGATCCCGGCCATACGCCGTGAGGTCGACACCGGTGAGGACCACCTCGCGCCCGCCATGCGCCACGATGGTCTCGATCTGCGCGATCACGTCGGAGGGCGGCACCGAGCGCGAGACGCCCCGCCCGAACGGGATCACGCAGAAGGTGCAGCGGTGGTCGCAGCCGTTCTGCACGGGCACGAAGGCGCGGGTGTGCCCGGCGACCGCCTCGACCCGCGTCGGCTCGGCCGCGCGCGCCGCCATGACGGCGCCCGGCCCCGTCGCGGCCGCCGACCAGCCCTCCGGCCGCAGCTTCTCGGCGTTGCCGACGAGGCGCGCGACCTCCGGCATGGCCGCGTAGGCCTCGGTCTCGACCTCGGCGCCGCAGCCGGTGACGACGATCTCGGCGCCGGGCCGCTCGCGGGCGATGCGCCGGATCGCCTTGCGGGCCTGCCGCCCGGCCTCGGCGGTCACCGCGCAGGTGTTCACCACCACCCGGTCGCGCCCGTCCGCCGCCGCGTGGGCCCGCAGCGCCTCGGACTCGACGGTGTTGAGGCGGCAGCCGAAGGTGAGGGTCTCGACCGCCATCAGGCCGCGCTGTCGAACAGCTCCGGCGCCAGCGTCCCCTCGGCGACGAGCGCGACCGGGCCGGTCATCAGAACGTGGTCGTCGGCGCGCCACTCGACGAACAGTTCCCCGCCGGGCAGCGCGACGCTGGCCTGCCGGCCGATCATCCGCAGGCGCGAGGCGGCCACCACGGTGGCGCAGGCCGCGGTGCCGCAGGCGAGCGTCAGCCCGGCCCCCCGCTCCCAGACGCGGAGCTTGATCGTCTCGCGGCCCGTCACCTGCGCCACCGAGATGTTGGCGCGCTCCGGGAAGAGCGGGTGGTTCTCCAGCATCGGGCCGATCCGGGCGAGGTCGAAGCCGTCGGGATCCTGCTCCACGAAGAACACCGCGTGCGGGTTGCCCATGTTCACGGCGCCCGGCGAGTGCAGGATCGGATCGTCGATCGGGCCGATCTGCAGCTCGATCCGGCGGGTGTCGGGGAACGGCTCCGAAAGGGGAATCTCGTCCCAGGCGAGCCGGGGCCGGCCCATATCGACCGTGAAGGCGCGCTCGGAGACGCGGCGCACGCCGAGAAGACCGGCCGCCGTCTCCAGGGTCAGCCGGCCGCCCTCGGCCGGACGGGCCATGGCCGGATCGTCGAACATCGCGTAGGCGACGCAGCGCGTGCCGTTGCCGCAGGCGCCCGATTCCGAGCCGTCGGTGTTGTAGATCCGCATGAACGCGTCGGTGCCCCGGCTCACGGGATCGTGCAGCACCATCAGCTGGTCGAAGCTCGAGCCCGGATCCCGCGCGATCGCCCGCGCCTCCTCGGGCTTCACCGTCAGGGAGGAACCGCGCAGGTCAAGCACCACGATCGCGTTGCCGGCGCCGTGCATCTTCAGGAAGCGTCTGTGGGCGAGTGCGCTCATGCGGTCCCGCAGGGTGAGGGAAGTGGCGGGCTATATGGCAAAAGCGGCCCCCGAGCGCGAGAGGAACGCGCAGCGTGGCAGATGCGCCGCACCCGCAGCTCTCGTCCGCGGCGGTCTCGCGGGCCGTCGCGTTCGCCATTAGGTTATGCTCCGGGAGCCCGCGCGATCATCCGCTGGCCTCGACCGGAGCGCCCCCGTGATCCGCCTTCGTCCGCTCGTCGCCCTCTCGGCTGCCCTCTCGGCTGCCCTCGTGCTCGCGTCCGGCGGGCCGATCGCCGCGCAGCAGCAGCCCGCCCCCCCGCCATCCACGGCGCCCGCGCCGGCCCAGACCAATCCCCTGCCGACGACGACGGCGCCGAACCCGGTGCCCGACCCGGGCAAGAGCCCGGCCCCGGCGCCCGAGCAATCGGTGGCGCCACCGCCCGCGGGCCAGTCGGCGGTGGGAACGCCGGCGCGGCCGACACTCCTCGAGAAGGCCGGAGAGCCCGGCGACGTCGACGAGGTCACGCTGCCCGCCAAGCCCGCCGCGATCCTGTCCGGCAAGACCAAGTGGGAGGAGGCGGTGCCGAACCTGAAGCAGGCCTTCGCGCGGATCGAGGCCGACCTCGCCAAGCTCGGCGTCGCGCCGGCCGGCCGGCCGCTGGCGGTCTTCACCCGGACCGACGATGACGGCTTCGAGTTCGAGGCGATGATACCGGTCGCGGCGGCGCCGAGCCCGGCACCGGCCGAGACCGACGGCCTGCGCTTCGGCACGACGCCCTCCGGCAAGGCGCTGCGCTTCGCCCACAAGGGCTCCTACGAGTCGATCGACAGCACCTACGAGACGCTGACCGCCTACCTCGACGCCAAGGACATCGTCGTGCAGGACCGGTTCGTCGAGGAGTACGCCACCGACCTCAAGGACAGCACCGACGACAACCTCGACGTGAACATCTACGCGCTGGTGAAGTAGCCGGCCGGCGCGGGCCCGCGGCGTCCCACTCCACCGCTACGACCGCGCCGGGATCGAGCGCGGGTCCCCTCTCCCGCACGGGAGAGAGGCCAGGCCGCGCGTCGCCAGCCGTGCCGTCCGCCAGAAGCGCGGGAACCCGACGCGGCGGACAGATCGCCGCTGCCCCGCCCCGGCAGGAACAGGGGCGCCGGCTCGCGGATTCGCCCGACATGCCCGCCGCCGACCTCAGAACCGAGACCGTCCCGCACCCCCGCCGCAAGGCGGCCCCCGCCGTCACGGATCCGACCCTCGCCGAGAAGGCGCTCGCCGTCCATGCCCGGCTCTGCCCGGTCTACGGCTGCCCGATCCCGTACTTCCACAGCCTCGATCCGGTCAGCGAGCTCGTCTCCTCGCTCCTGTCGCACCGGACCCGCAACGCCGAATCCGGCCGGGCCTTCAAGGCCCTGCGAGCGCGCTTTCCGGACTGGGAGGCGGTGATCGACGCGGACGTGCCGGAGATCGAGGCCGCCATCGCGGGCGTGACCTGGCCGGAGCTGAAGGCGCCGCGCATCCGCGACGTGCTCCGCGCCCTGCGCGACCGGTGCGGCACCCTCGACCTCGCCTTCCTGGCCGACATGGAGGTCGAGGCGGCGCGGGCGTGGCTGCAGGCGATCCCGGGCATCGGGCCGAAGACCAGCGCGGCGGTCCTGTCCTTCTCCACCCTGCGGATGCCGGCCCTGCCGGTCGACAGCCACCATCACCGGGTCGCCCAGCGCCTCGGGCTGATCGGCAAGCGGGTCGATGTCGGCCCGTCGCACCCGATCCTGCGGGCGCAGCTCCCCGCCGACTGGAGCGCGCAGGATCTCTACGACAATCACGAGATCCTGATGCTGCACGGTCAGAAGGTCTGCCACCATCACCGTCCGGCCTGCGGGCGCTGCGTTCTGGTCGACCTCTGCCCGAGCGCGAAGCTGCCGACGCGGGAGCCGTGAGCGCGTCCTTGACCGTTCCGGCCTACGGGTGCGAGTAACCGCGCGCCCGGACGGCGCGGAGCCCCGGTCTTATCTTGCTCAGGATCGGCGCCGATGGCCGCGTTCACCGAATTGGTCTTCTCGGGCGTCCAGCCCACCGGCAACCTGCACCTCGGCAACTATCTCGGGGCCGTGAAGCGCTTCGTGGAGATGCAGGACCGCGACGCGCAGTGCCTGTACTGCGTGGTCGACCTGCACGCGATCACCGTCTGGCAGGACCCGGAGGCCCTGCGCGGCCAGATCCGCGAGGTCACGGCCGCGTTCCTCGCCGCCGGCATCGATCCCAAGCGCTCGATCGTGTTCAACCAGAGCCAGGTGCCGCAGCACGCCGAGCTCGCCTGGGTGTTCAACTGCGTCGCCCGCCTCGGCTGGCTGAACCGCATGACCCAGTTCAAGGAGAAGGCCGGCAAGGACCGGGAGAACGCCTCGATCGGCCTCTACGACTATCCCGTGCTGATGGCGGCCGACATCCTGGCCTACCGGGCCACGCACGTGCCGGTCGGCGAGGACCAGAAGCAGCACCTGGAGCTGACCCGGGACATCGCCCAGAAGTTCAACACTGACTTCGCCGGCTCCATCGCGGCGCACGGCCACGGCGACGCGTTCTTCCCGATCACCGAGCCGCTGATCGGCGGCCCCGCCGCCCGGGTCATGTCGCTGCGCGACGGTACCAAGAAGATGTCGAAGTCGGACCCGTCCGACAACGCCCGCATCAACCTCACCGACGACGCGGACGCCATCGCCCAGAAGATCCGCCGGGCGAAGACCGATCCGGAGCCCCTCCCCTCCGAGGTGGCGGGCCTGAAGGAGCGGCCCGAGGCCGACAACCTCGTGGGGATCTACGCGGCGCTCGCCGGGATCACCCGCGAGGACGTGCTGCGCGACTTCGGCGGGGCGCAGTTCTCGACCTTCAAGCCGGCGCTCGCCGATCTCGCGGTGACGAGCCTCGCGCCGATCGCCGGCGAGATGCGCCGCCTCACCGCCGATCCGGGCCACATCGACGCCGTGCTGGCCGACGGCGGCGCCCGGGCCGAGACGATCGCGGCGCAGACGCTGGACGCGGTCAAGGACATCGTCGGCTTCGTCCGGCGCGGTCCGAGCCTGCAGGCGGTGCGGTGACCGTCCGGGCGCTGGTCTTCGACGTCTTCGGGACGCTGGTCGACTGGCGCTCCGGCGTCGCGCGCGAGGCGGCGCGGCTGCTCGCGCGCGTCGCGCCGAACCTCGATGCCGGCGCCTTCGCGGATGCGTGGCGCGCCCGCTACAACCCGTCGATGGAGACGGTGCGCTCCGGCGCCAGGCCCTACGTCGACCTCGACACGCTCCAGGCCGAGTCGTTGCCCGACGTGCTGGCGCAGTTCGGCATCTCGAACGTGACCGCGGACGTCCAGAAGGAGCTGGTCCAGGCCTGGCACCGGCTCGACGCGTGGCCCGAGGTGCCGGACGCCCTGCGGCGGCTGCGCCAGAAGCACCTCCTGGCGCCGAACTCCAACGGGCATGTCCGGCTGATGGTCGACCTCGCCCGCCGCAACGGCCTGATCTTCGACGCCGTCCTCGGTGGCGGCTACTCCCGCGACTACAAGCCGAAGCCGGCGCTCTACCGCGACGCCGTCGCGGCCTTCGGCTTCGCGGCCGAAGAGACCATGATGGTCGCCGCCCACTCGAACGACCTCGCGGCGGCCGCGAGCCACGGGCTCGCCACCGCCCACATCGCCCGGCCGCACGAGCACGGCCCGGCCGGCGGCGAGACCGCGCCGACGGTCCCAGTCACCTACGCGGCGCGCGACCTGACGGATCTCGCCGACCGGCTCGGCTGCTGAGGACTGTCCACGGAGGGTGACATGGCCGACTGGAACCCCGCCCTGTACACCCGCTTCGAGGACGAGCGGACGCGGCCGGCGGCCGAACTCCTCGCCCGCGTGCCCCTCGACGCGCCGCTTCTGGCCGTCGATCTCGGCTGCGGGCCGGGCAATTCCACCGCGCTGATCGCGGCGCGCTTCCCCGAAGCCGAGGTGATCGGGCTCGACACCTCGCCGGCCATGCTGGAGAGCGCCCGCGCCCGGCTGCCGGACCTGTCCTTCGCGCTGGCCGACGCAGCGACCTGGGCGCCGGAGCGCGCGCCGGACCTGATCTACGCCAACGCCGTGCTGCAATGGCTGCCGGACCACGCGACCCTGCTGCCGCGGCTTTTCGGTCTCCTCGCCCCGGGCGGGGTGCTCGCCGTGCAGATGCCCGACAATCTCGCCGAGCCCACGCACCGCCTGATGCGCGAGGTGGCGGCCTCCGGCCCCTGGGCGGCGGCGATCGGCGACCCGGCCGTGGCCGGCCGCCTCGGGCGAATGCTGGAGCCCGCGGCCTACTACGACCTGCTGGCGCCGTCGGCCGCCGCGGTCGATGTCTGGCGCACCGCCTATCACCACCGGATGGCGGATGCCGCCGCCATCGTGGAGTGGGTGCGCGCCACCGGACTGCGGCCGTTCCTCGACCCGCTCGACGCCGACCGGGAGGCCGGCTTCCTGGCCGCCTACGCGCGCGCCATCGACGCGGCCTACCCGCCACGGCGCGACGGGCAGCGCCTGCTCGCCTTCCCGCGCGTGTTCATCGTCGCCCGAAAGGCCGCGTAGCGCGCAGGCCGGCGCGGTGGCCCTCAGGCCGCGCGCACCGTTCCGAGGAAGCGGCTCACCTCCGCGCGGAGATGCTCGGACTGACGCGACAGGTTCGCGGACGAGTCCAGCACCTGCCCCGCGGCCGCGCCGGTCATGTCGGCGGCGTCGGCCACGCGGGCGATGTTCGTCGTCACCTCGCCCGTGCCGGCAGCGGCCTGGGTCACGTTGCGGACGATCTCCTGGGTCGCCGTGCCCTGCTGCTCGACCGCGGCCGCGATCGTCGTGGCCACGCCGCTGATCTCGTCGACGCGCGTCGTGATGCTGCCGATCGCCGAGGCGGCCTGCGCGGTCGAGGCCTGGACGCGGGCGATCTGGCCCGCGATCTCCTCGGTCGCCCGCGCGGTCTGCTCGGCCAGCGCCTTCACCTCGGCGGCCACGACCGCGAAGCCCCGGCCGGCCTCGCCGGCGCGGGCCGCCTCGATCGTGGCGTTGAGGGCCAGCAGATTGGTCTGACCGGCGATGCCGCTGATCAGCGAAACCACGTCCCCGATCTTCATCACGGCCGCGCGCAGATCCTCCACCAGCCGCACCGTGCGCCCGGCCTCGTCGGCCGCGGCCCGCGCGAGCTGCGCGGATCCCTGCACCTGACGCCCGATCTCCTGCACGGAGCTGCCGAGCTCCTCGGCCGCCGAGGCCGCGGCCCGGACGTTGGAGGCCGCCTCCTCGGCACCGGCCGCGACGGTGGTCGACTGGCCGGCGGTCTCCGAGGCCGTGGCGGCCAGCGCCTTGGCCGTGGCCTGCAGCTCGGTGGCCGCATTCGTGACCGTCTCGACGATGCCGCCGACCGCCTGCTCGAAGGTGTTCGCCAGATCAGCGGTGACCCGCTTGCGCTCCCGGTCGGCAGCGGCCTGGGCCTCCGCCCGCGCCCGCGCGTCAGCCGCCGCCTGCGCCCGCAGGCCGTCGCGCAGCGTCAGCACGGCCCGCCCGACCAGCCCGACCTCGTCGCGGCGCCGCGCCTCGGGCACGTCCGCCCCGTAATTGCCCGCCGCCATGTCTCCGATGGTGCTGCCGAGCGCGCGGATCGGCTTGCCGACGAGGCGGTGCAGCGCACCGAAGACGACCGCACACCCGATCAGCACGCAGAGGACCGAGATGCCGATCAGCATCGCGCGCGCCTGATCGGCGGCGGCCGTGAGCGTCGCCACGGGCACCGCGACGACGATGGCCCAGCGGTCAAGGGTCTCGCCCGCCTGGATATGCTGCGCCATGTAGCGCCACGGCGCACCGTCCGGACCCGGCGCGTCGGTCACCACATTGGCCCCCGCCGCGATCGCCTGCTTGGCCGCGGCGGCCGCCGACGCGTCGAAGCCCTGCAGCGGCTTCCCGGCCGCCGCGCCGGTCGGATGCGCGACGGTCGTCCCGCTCGCCGAGACCACGGCCAGGTAGCCGGTCCCGAAAGGCTTCACCGCGCCGAAAGCGGCATTCAGGGCGCCGAGGTCGATGTCGACGCCGGCAGTGCCGCGATACGTGCCGTCCACGCGGATCGGCGCGCCGAAGGACATCATGACGACGTCCTTCCCGGCCACCGGGTAGATGTAGGGTTCGATGGCCACCAAGCGGTTCAGCCTCTTCGGCTGGAGATAGTAGGCGCCGTCCGGCTCGGCCTCGTAGCCCGTGAGAACCTCGCGCTTGATCGTGCCGCTGCCGCGATTCCAGTAGGGCATGAAGCGGCCGCTCGCGTCCGAGGAGGCCGTGCCGGCGAAGGCGCGGACGCGCCCGTCCAGAGCGTCCGGCTCCCAGCCGGTCCAGGTCGCGATCAGGTCGGGGTTGGCGCGCAGAAGCTCGCGCAGCATCGCGTCGTAGACCGTGCGGTCCTGAATGCCGCCGGCGCGCAGCGCCGACGCGGACGCCGCGATGCCCTCGGCGGTCTTGGCCGCCACGGCGAGGCGAAACCGGACCTCGCGCGCCTCGTTCGACAGCGTCTCCGACTGTATCTTGGCGGCCTGCGCCTCGAAGGAAGCGTCGATTCGGCGGGCAAGAAAAGTTGTCCCACCCGCGAAAGCCGCAGCGATCAGTATGCTGCAGATCAATGCGACGCGCAGCGGGAGCGAAACCATGGTCTCAACGATCCGTGCAAAGATTCGACCAGCGGAATTTGCACGAAATTTATGGCTCGACCCTCATGCCGTCAAGAAATTTTAGGCAGTGACGCGATCAGGCACAGATCGATTGCTGCACTAGTATGGGAATCCCAAAGTATAAATTCAGTGCTATCTTTGATGACGAAAATCGGATTCCGCCCCGTCACGCACCGGCCGCCCGGCACTGCGGGGCGGCCGGGACGGAGCCTCAGGCCTCGCCGCGGGCGACCAGGGCCACGTACTCGGAGACCTCGAGCTTTCCCTCCTGGGCGACGCGGGCCTTATCGGCGTCGCTGATCACGTCGCCCGCGAGGTCGAGGCGCTTCCAGGCGGCGAGCGGGGTCTCGCGGCCGGGCCGCGGCACGTACTTGTTCTGCTCGAGCTTCTTGTACTTGTGGATGTAGCGCGGACAGTTGACCCAGATCTTCGTGACCGCGACCTTCACGAGGTACTTGGCCTCGGTGTACTCGGCCATGAGGGCGTCGTCGCGCAGCAGCGACGCGTGGCCCTGCACGCGGATGCGGTGGGGCGTCTCGAAGTCGATGAACAGCAGGCCGACCTTGGCCTGACCCTCGATGTTGCCCATCGAGTAGAACATGCCGTTGCCGTCGAAGCCTGGGAACACGAGCGTGTTGGCGTCGAGCACCTTCACGAAGCCGGTGGGGCCGCCCTTGTAGGAGACGGTCGGCATGCCGTCGGGGTCGACGGTCGAGAGGAAGAACATGTCGCGGGAGCCGATGAAGGCGGCCTCGTCTGGCTGGACGCTCTCGTGGACCCAGTCCTCGTCGAGGCGCACGGCGAGCTTGGTGGTGCCGAACTCCTCCTGCAGCGCCCGGTGCGCGTCGGAATAGAGCGATGCCATGGGTGTCCTCTCCGCTTGCCGGTCCTCGTGCAGGCGAGACCGCTGCCGGGCTTATGGCCGGGATTTCCGGTGCCGGACAACCCGGAACGCGAAGGGCCGGCCACGCCTTCGCGCGACCGGCCCTCAAGCGCGGCCGAGCAGAGCCCGGCCGCGCGATCCGAAGCGATCAGTTGCGGGTCTTGTCGACCAGCGCCTTCTCGGAGATCCACGGCATCATGCCGCGGAGCTTGGCGCCGACCTCCTCGATCGGGTGGGCGGCGAGCTTGGCGCGGGTCGCCTTGAACGAGGTCTGGTTGACCCGGTTCTCCAGCATCCAGTTGCGGGTGAAGATGCCCGACTGGATGTCGTTCAGCACGCGCTTCATCTCGGCCTTGGTCTCGGGCGTGACGATGCGCGGGCCGGTGACGTACTCGCCGTACTCGGCCGTGTTGGAGATCGAGTAGTTCATGTTGGCGATGCCGCCCTCGTAGATGAGGTCGACGATCAGCTTCACCTCGTGGAGGCACTCGAAATAGGCCATCTCGGGGGCGTAGCCCGCCTCGACCAGGGTCTCGAAGCCGGCCTTGATCAGCTCGACGAGGCCGCCGCACAGCACGGCCTGCTCGCCGAACAGGTCGGTCTCGCACTCCTCCTTGAAGGTCGTCTCGATGATGCCGGCGCGGCCGCCGCCATTCGCCGAGGCGTAGGACAGGCCGAGGTCGTGGGCGTTTCCGCTCGCGTCCTGCGCGATGGCGATCAGGGTCGGCACGCCGCCGCCGCGGAGGTACTCGGAGCGCACGGTGTGGCCGGGGCCCTTCGGGGCGACCATCAGGACGTCGAGGTCCTTGCGCGGCTCGATCAGGTTGAAGTGGACGTTGAGCCCGTGGGCGAACAGGAGCGCGGCCCCCTGCTTCATGTTGCCCTCGAGGGACTCGCGGTAGATGTCGCCCTGCAGCTCGTCGGGGGTGAGCATCATCACCACGTCGGCCCACTTGGCGGCCTCGGCGACCGACAGGACCTTGAAGCCCTCGTGCTCAGCCTTCTTGGCGGTGGCGGAGCCCTCGCGCAGCGCGATGACGATGTCCTTCACGCCGGAATCGCGCAGGTTGAGCGCGTGGGCGTGGCCCTGGCTGCCGTAGCCGACGATGGCGACCTTCTTGCCCTTGATCAGGTTCAGGTCGGCGTCGCGATCGTAATAAACCCGCATGTCTGTCTCCTCTTAAGATCTGTGGTTCGGGTCGGGTTTGGCCCGGCCGTAGAGGGCCAGGAACTGCTCGACGGCGCGGCCCGCATCGCGCCGGATCTCGGCCCCGTCGAGGTCGAGGGTCTCGCCGAGCAGAAGTCGGATCTGGATATCCCGGCCGACGAGGCCGAAGAAGGTGCGGAACGCGGCCTCGCTGTCGGCGAAGGTGAGCAGGCCGGCTGCGCGCCCCGCCTCCAGCACGGGCTTCACCCGCTCGCCGATGGCGAAGCGCCCGTTCGCCAGGACGATGCCGCCGAGATTGCTCTTGCGCGAGCCCGCATGCGCGATGGCGATGCGGTTCAGCGCCACCGAGGTCGGGCCGGTGATGACCTCCAGCCACGTCACGGCGAAGTCCTGCAGGCGCTCCCGCAGGGTCGCGCCGTCGAGCACCTGCGCGGCGTCGTGCCCAGCATGGACCCGGGAGGCCTGCCAGCGCACGGTCGCGGTCAGCAACCCGTCGCGGTCGCCGAACCACTTGTAGAGCGTCTCCTTCGAGCAGCTCGCCCGTCGCGCGACGGCGTCCATGGTGACTTGCTCGCCGTCCTCGACCATGAGGCCGAGCACGGCGTCCAGCACCGCCTGCTGGCGGGCCGACGGGGCTTCCTGCTCTGCTGTAGCGCTGGCCTGCATCGTCTCGAAATGGCGTACCGTACCGTACGGTACGCCCTCTAGGCCGATTCGGCGGCCGCGGCAAGGGGGTGCCGCGGCCGAACCGCGTCAGCGCGGCAGCGGCAAGCCCTCGCGGGCGAAGACGGCCTGCACGGCCGGGCGCTCGGCGACGCGGCGGGCGTGGGCGGTCCAGGCCGGGAAGCGGCCGGCCATGTCGAACCGCAGCACCGGACCGTTGGCCCAGAACCAGAAGACCATCAGGTAGGCGTCGACGACACTGAAGCGGTCGCCCAGCGCCCAGCCGCCGTGCGAGAGGCGCACCTCGGTCATGGTGGCGAGGTCGGCGTAGGTGTTGGCCGCCTTCGCCTTGATGCCCGGAAAGGCGCTCTCGTCGTCGGAGTAGCGCTCGGGACGGCGGACATGGGCGTAGGTCACGTGGTGGTTGCAGGCGAGCCAGCCCAGCCACTCGTCCGCGGCCGCCTGCTCGCGCAGGTCCGCGGGCCACAGCCCCGTCTCGGGCACCTGACGGGCAACGTGGCGCATGATGGCCGCGCACTCGGTGAGGACCCAGCCGCCCTCGGTCAGGGCCGGCACGCGGCCGCGATCGTTGATCGCGAGGTATTCCGGCCGGCGCTGGTCGCCCGCGGCGAGGTCGAGCTTGATGCCCTCGTAGGGCAGCCCGGACTCCTCCAGGATGATGTGGGCGGCGAGCGAGCAGGCGCCGGGGGCGTAGTAGAGGGTGCGGGCGGTCATGAGAGATCCTTGATCGACGAAGTCGGGCGCCGCGTGTCCGCCACGGCGAGGCGACCGCAATCGGCTCGCCTCATCGATACAGCCGGCTCCCCGCAACAATGTTCGGCCTAGTGGCCAGATTTAAAGCGGCTCCGCCCCGCGTCCCATCGCGGAGATGCCGGTCCGGCAGATCTCCACCAGACCGATCACGCTCATCAGGCGCACGAACCGGTCGACATCCTCGGTGGCGCCGGTCAGCTCGAACACGAAGGAGTTGAGCGTGGCGTCCAGCGTCTTGGCGCCGAAGGCGGCGGCCAGTCGCAGGGCCTCGCTGCGGTGCTCGCCCTCGCCCTTCACCTTCACGAGGCAGATCTCGCGCTCGATGGCGTTGCCCTGGAGCGTGAGGTCCACGACCCGGTGCACCGGCACCAGCCGGTCGAGCTGCGCCTTGATCTGCTCGATCACGGCGTTCGTTCCGGTGGTCACGATGGTGATGCGCGAGATGTGGCGCGCCTCCTCGGTCTCGGAGACGGTCAGGCTCTCGATGTTGTAGCCGCGGCCGGAGAACAGACCCGAGATGCGGGCGAGCACGCCGGGCTCGTTGTCGACGATCACCGCGAGCGTGTGCCGGTTCACCGGCTCGACGCGGACGGCATCGGGGTAGTGGGTGTTCATCGCGTTCATCGCCGGCCTCGTCCTCGTCGTTCGACCCATCGCCGCCGCAGCGGCGGATCGCGGCCCGGCTTCGAGCCGGGCCGCCCTCCCTCACACCAGCATCTTGCCTTCCTCGGAGATCACGTCGCCGAGCTCGACGCCGGTCTCACCGAGGTAATCGGACAGGAGCATCTCGTTGTGCGCCTTGCCCGACGGGATCATCGGGAAGCAGTTCTCGGTCTTGTCGACGATGCAGTCGAAGATCACCGGGCCGTCGTAGGCGAGCATCTCCGCGATGGCGCCGTCGAGGTCGCCCGGCTTCTCGCAGCGCATGCCCTTGGCGCCGTAGGCCTCCGCGAGCTTCACGAAGTCCGGCAGGCTCTCCGAGTAGCTCTGCGAGTAGCGCGAGCCGTGCAGCAGCTCCTGCCACTGCCGGACCATGCCCATGTACTCGTTGTTCAGGATGAACACCTTGATCGGCAGGCGGTACTGCACCGCCGTCGATATCTCCTGCATGTTCATCAGGATCGAGGCCTCGCCGGCGATGTCGATCACGAGCCCGTCCGGGTGCGCGAGCTGCGTGCCGATCGCGGCCGGCAGGCCGTAGCCCATCGTGCCGAGGCCGCCCGACGTCATCCAGCGGTTCGGCTCGTCGTACTTGAAGTACTGGGCGGCCCACATCTGGTGCTGACCGACCTCGGTGGTGATGTAGGTCTCGCGGTCCTTGCAAGCCTCGTAGAGGCGCTGCACGGCGTACTGCGGCTTGATGATCGTGCCCGACGGCCAGTAGGCGAGGCAGTCCCGCGCCTTCCAGGCGTTGATCTTCTGGAACCACGGATCGAGGTTCGACTTGTCGGGCCGCGACGGCAGGGCGCGCCACGCCTCCAGCATGTCGGCGAGCACCGAGGCGCAGTCGCCGACGATCCCGACATCGACCTTCACGACCTTGTTGATCGAGGAGGCGTCGACGTCGATGTGGATCTTCTTGGAGAAGGGCGAGAACGCGTCGAGCCGGCCGGTGATCCGGTCGTCGAACCGGGCGCCGACGCAGATCATCACGTCGCACTCGTGCATCGCGAGGTTGGCCTCGTAGGTCCCGTGCATGCCGAGCATGCCCAGGAACTTCTCGTGGGTGCCCGGATAGGCGCCGAGGCCCATCAGGGTCGAGGTGATCGGGAAGCCGGTCTCGCGGACGAGCTCGCGCAGCAGGCGCGAGGCCTCGGGACCCGAGTTGATCACGCCGCCGCCGGTGTAGAAGACCGGCCGGCGCGCACCCGCCATCAGCTCGACGGCCGCGCGGATCCGGTCGGAATCGCCCTTCACGGCCGGGCGGTAGGTCTTGTGGCTCGCGATCTCGGGGCGCTCGTAGAGGCCGGAGGCGAACTGGATGTCCTTGGGCAGATCGACCACGACGGGGCCCGGCCGGCCGTTCGCCGCCACGTAGAACGCCTCGTGCAGGATGCGCGGCAGGTCGTCGATCGATTTGACGAGGTAATTGTGCTTCGTGCAGTGGCGCGTGATGCCGACCGTGTCGCATTCCTGGAACGCGTCGGTGCCGATCAGGTGCGTCGGGACCTGGCCGGTGATGCAGACCAGCGGGATCGAGTCCAGCATCGCGTCGGTCAGCCCGGTGACGATGTTGGTCGCGCCGGGGCCCGAGGTGACGAGGACGCAGCCGACCTTGCCGGAGGAGCGGGCATAGCCCTCCGCCGCGTGGACGGCGCCCTGCTCGTGGCGGACGAGGATGTGCTTGACGGCGTTCTGGTGGAAGAGCGCGTCGTAGATCGGAAGTACGGCGCCGCCCGGGTACCCGAACAGCGTGTCGACACCCTGATCCTGGAAGGCCCGGATGACCATCTCGGCCCCGGTCATGACCTCGCCGCCCATGCTCGTCTCCTCGCGCTCTCCGGAGCCACCGCGATCCCGTGATCGCCGCCCTGCCCCGTCCTCTCTCCCGGCACCCCCGTCACGCGGGGCGGTCTCCGCCTCGCCCGAAGGTGCCTCTCGCCCCGGATCTCCGTCCGTCCCAGTCCTGTCCCGCCCGGACGCGGGCAACAAAAAAGGGCCCCGAGGGACCCTGCATGCGCCACCGCCCGGATCGCGGCCCTAGCTCAGGGCCGCCCCGTCGGTGACGCTACCGCTACAATAAGGACCGTCGTCATCGGAAACCCGAACCTGCCCCGCGGCGGCCCCATGATCCGGAACTGGCTCATGGTCGGCGCGCGGAGCGTCGGGCCTCTTAGCGGAGTGCGCGGGGCCGGTCAACGCGTCCGCGCATGCAATCGGGCCGGATCCGCGCCGGTTCAGTGCCGGAGCCGCGCGCTCAGTGCAGCGGCGGCGGGAAGCGGCGGCCCCAGCTGCTCGCCGCGTCGTAGGCGGCGCCGAGCTGCAGGCAGGCGAGCTCGCCGTGGTTCGGGCCGACGATCTGGATGCCGGTGGGCAGCCCGGCCTCGCCGAACCCGGCCGGCACGGCGAGGGCCGGCAGGCCCGACATCGTCGCCGGGATCGTGATCTGCATCCAGCGGTGATAGGTGTCCATCGCGTGGCCGCCCACCGTCTCGGGCCAGCGCAGGGCCTTGTCGAACGGGAAGACCTGGGCGCTCGGCATGACCACGTAGTCGTAGGCCTCCATGAAGCGGCGCAGGGTCTCGTACCAGCGGGTGCGCCCCTCCAGCGCCGCGATGATCCGGTCGGCGCCGAGCGCCAGCCCCCGCTCAACCTCCCAGGCCGCCTCCGGCTTGAGCAGGGCCCGGTGACGGGGCTCGTCGTAGAACGGGCGGAGGTTCGCCGCGACGGTCAGCGCCCGCAGCACCAGCCAGTCCTCCCAGAGCCGCTCCATGTCGTAGCGCGGCGTCGCCTCCTCGACGATGCAGCCGATCTCCGCGAAGGTCGCCAGGGCGGCGCGCCCGACGTCGAGCACGCCGCGATCGAACGGGATCTGGCCGCCGCAATCGCCGAGCCACGCGATCCGCGTCCCGCGGAAGTCGCGGGCGAGCGGGCTCGCGAAGGCCGACGGGTCCTGCCGGATGGCGTTCGGGCAGCGCGGATCGTAGCCCGCCAGCACCGAGAGCATGAGGCCGATATCGCCGGGCGTGCGCCCGATCGCCCCGAGCACACCGAGGTTCGGGCTGAACACGTCCTTCGCCTCGGCGGGGATCCGGCCCCAGCTCGGGCGCAGGCCGTAGCAATTGTTGAAGGCCGGCGGGTTGCGCAGGGAGCCGGCATGGTCGCTGCCGTCGGCGACCGGCTGCATCCGCAGGGCCACCGCGACGGCGGCGCCGCCGCTCGACCCGCCTCCCGTCTTGTCCGGATCGTAGGCGTTGCCGGTGGCGCCGTAGACCGGGTTGAAGCTGTGCGAGCCGAGGCCGAACTCGGGGATGTTGGTCTTGCCGATGAAGATCGCCCCGGCGGCGCGCAGGCGCGTGACCATGATCGAGTCGGTGTCGGCGACCCGGTCGGCGAAGATCGGCGAGCCTTGCGTGAACCGCAGGCCGCGGACCGGGTCGAGGTCCTTCACGGCCAGCGGGAAGCCGTGCAGCGGCCCGACGTCGTCCCCGCGCGCGAGGGCGGCGTCGGCCGCCTCGGCCTCGCGCAGGAGCGCGGCGTCGTCGGCGAGGCCCACGAGGGCGTTCACCCGCGGGTTGATCCGGTGGATCCGCTCCAGATAGGCGCGCATCACCTCGGCGCAGGAGACGATCCGGCCGCGGATGGCGGCGGCGAGGTCCACCGCGCCCATGGCGGTGATGCCGTCCTGTCGCGCGTCCTGCATCTTGCCCTCCCCCGGATCAACGGAAGATCGGTAACCGGAGGTTGGATCCAGGCAAAGATGGCTCGGCCGATTGAATGGATCGCCGATCATCGTCTTTGCGAGCGCAGCGAAGCAATCCAGCAGCGATACGTCTTGCGAAGTCGCGCTGCCCTAGGTCGCTTCGCTGCGCTCGCGATGACGTGGCGCAGCCTTCGCCTCGCGCCGTCACGCCACCGACCAGGGCAGGGTCTCCTCGCCCCGGAACACCACCACCGCCGTGTCGTCGACCGCGACGGCCTCGGCGACGCGGCTCTCCCGGCGCTCCAGGGTGACGGTCCCGGCATTCGGCTCCAGCCCGTGGAAGCGGGCGCCGTTGAGCGACGCGAAGGCCTCGAACTTGTCCAGCGCCCCCTCCTCGTCGAAGACCTGCACGTAGGTCTGGAGCGCGGAAGGCCCGCAGAACACGCCGGCGCAGCCGCAGGACGCCTCCTTGGCGCCGCGGATATGCGGGGCGGTGTCGGTGCCGAGGTAGAAGCAGGCCTCGCCGGAGGTCGCGGCCTCGCGCAGGGCGAGCCGGTGCCGCTCGCGCTTGGCCACCGGCAGGCAGTACAGGTGCGGGCGCAGCCCCCCCTGGAAGATGTGCGTCCTGTTGATCACGAGGTGGTGCGGCGTGATCGTCGCCGCGCACCGGCTCCGCTGCTCCCGGACCACGTCGAGGATCTCCGCCGTGGTGGCGTGCTCGACGGTGACCTTCAGCCCCTGATGGCGAGCAAGCAGCGGGATCAAGCTGCCCTCCATGAAGGCGGCCTCGCGGTCGAAGATGTCGATCTCCGGGTCGGTCGCCTCGCCGTGGATCAGGAGCGGCATGCCGATCCGCTCCATGCGCTCCAGGACGGGGGTAATGCCGACGAGGTCCGTGACGCCCGCGTGCGAGTTCGTGGTCGCCCCGGCCGGGTAGAGCTTGGCGGCGACCCAGACCTTCTCGGCGAAGCCCCGCTCGATCTCGTCCGGGTCGGTGTCGTCCCGCAGGTAGCAGGTCATCAGCGGGGTGAAGTCCATGCCGGCGGGCAGGGCCGCCAGGATGCGCTCCCGGTAGGCCTGCGCCGCGGCGACCGTTGTCACCGGCGGCACGAGGTTCGGCATGATGATGCCCCGGGCGAACTGCGCCGCCGTGTAGGGCAGCACCGCCTTCAGCATCGCGCCGTCGCGCAGGTGGATGTGCCAGTCGTCCGGCCGCCGGATCGTGATCCGGTCGACGGTCTTCGCGTCCTGGCGCTCGGCGGGGAACAGGTCGGCGACGCTCATCGCGCGATGCCCCTCAGGCCTGGCCGAAGGCGGAGATGCCGCCATGGGCGGCGGACCACGCGGCCGGCGCGTTGAGGAAGCTCTCGACCTCGGCCAGCGTCTTCGGGTCGAAGGTGCCCATCTCCTTGGCCACCGCCAGCACGTCCCACCACGTGGTGAGATAGTGGAGCTTGATGCCGATCTCCTCCATCAGCGCGGCGCTGTCGGGGAAGATGTCGTAGTAGAACAGCACGAAGCAGTGATCGACCTGGGCGCCCGAATCGCGCAGGGCCTTGCAGAAATTGACCTTGCTGCGCCCGTCGGTGGCGAGGTCCTCGACCAGCAGGGTCCGGGCGCCCTCGACGATCTCACCCTCGATCTGGGCGTTGCGGCCGAAGCCCTTGGGCTTCTTCCGGATGTACTGCATCGGCAGCATCATCCGGTCGGCGATCCAGGCCGCGAAGGGGATGCCGGCGGTCTCGCCGCCGGCGATGTGGGTCAGCTTCTCGTAGCCGATCTCGCGGACGATGGTGGCGGTGGCGAAATCCATCAGCGTCGAGCGCAGGCGCGGGAACGAGATGATCTTCCGGCTATCGGTGTAGACCGGGCTCGCCCAGCCCGAGGTGAACTTGAACGGCTCGTCCTTGTAGAAGAGCACCGCCTCGATCTCCAGGAACATCTTGGCCGCCTCGCGGGCGATCACTTTCCGGTCGAGGGGCAGGAAGGGGCTGGTCATGCGGCGTGCGCGCTCCGCTTGGGGCGCTCTCCGGGGCCTTGAGAACCGGTCCGGCCAGAGAGATCGCGTGGGAATAGGGCCTGACCGCCCTCCTCCGCCCTGTCTCCGCCAGCGTCAACCCTGATCGCCGCGCTATCCGCGCCTCAAGCAGGTCTGCCGGCCCGCAGATGCGCGAGATGCCGGATCGCCAGCGCGTAGCCGTGCGTGCCGAATCCCGCCAGCACGGCCGTGGCCGCGAGCGAGATGTAGGAATGGTGGCGGAAGGCCTCGCGGCGGTGGACGTTCGAGATGTGGCACTCGATCACCGGCACCTCGCAGGTGTTCAGCGCGTCGAGGATGGCGACCGAGGTGTGGGTGTAGGCACCCGCGTTGATGACGATGCCGGCCGAGCCGACGCGGTACTCGTGGATCGCGTCGATCAGCACGTGTTCGGCGTTGCTCTGGCGGAAATCGACCGCGAGGCCGAGACCCGCGGCGGTCTCGCGGCACAGGGCCTCGACGTCGGCCAGCGTCTCGCGGCCGTAGATCTCCGGCTGGCGCTTGCCGAGCAGGTTCAGGTTCGGCCCGTTCAGGACCAGGACGGTGTCGTTCATCGTGTGCCTCGCGGGCCGAGAGGTGCGGCAAGCGCCGGCGAGACTCAAGTCCCGGCTGTCATCCGGCCGGAGATGTCCCGCACACGGAGCTGCCGCCCGCGCCGGGCGGTTCAGATCCCGGTCCCGGGGCGCTATCCCGGTCGCGGTAGCCCGATGAGGCAGGGAGGACAGGCGAATGGCAGGATCCCGGAGCGAGGCGCCCGTGGTCATCGCGGTGGCGATCACCGGCTCCGTGCCGCGCAAGGCCGACAATCCGGCCGTTCCGGTCACCGTGCCCGAGCAGATCGAGTCGACGCAGCGGGCCTTCGAGGCGGGCGCCACGCTCTGCCACATCCACGTGCGCAACGACGACGAGTCGCCCTCCTCCGACCCGGACAAGTTCGCGGCCGTGCAGGAAGGGCTGCGCAAGCACTGCCCGGGGATGATCGTCCAGTTCTCGACGGGCGGGCGCGGGCGCGACCCGGCCGCCCGCGGCCTCTCGCTCAAGCACCGGCCCGACATGGCCTCGCTGTCCACCGGCTCGGTGAACTTCCCGACGATCGTCTACGAGAATTCCGCGAGCCTCGTGACCGACCTCGCCGGCCAGATGAAGCAGTACGGCGTCCGGCCCGAGATCGAGATCTTCGACCTCTCGCACCTGCACGGCGCCAAGCGACTCGTGGAGGCGGGCCTGATCGACGCGCGCCCGCACGTGCAGTTCGTGATGGGCGTCCAGAACGCCATGCCGGCCGAGGAGCACCTCCTCGACATCCTGCTCGCCGAGACGCGCCGGATCCTGCCGGAGGCGACCTGGACGGCGGCCGGGATCGGCCGCAACCAGGCGATCGTGATGGAGTGGGCGCTCGCCCGCGGCGCCGACGCGGTGCGGACCGGCCTGGAGGACAACATTCGCGTGACGAAGGACCGTCTGGCGGCCAGCAACGCCGAACTCGTGGGCCTCGCAGCCGAGGCGGTGGCCCGCCACGGCCGCCGCGTCGCCACGCCCGAGGAGGCCCGCGCCGCGCTGGGTCTTGCCTGAGCCCACCTTCTCACGAGCCGGGCGGCGTGCTAACGATCCGCCCGCGCGGGTGTAGCTCAATGGTAGAGCAGCAGCCTTCCAAGCTGAATACGAGGGTTCGATTCCCTTCACCCGCTCCAAGCCTGCCCGCCGCGCCGGGCGGCGTACGGCCTTTCCGGCCCCTCTCCCATCCCGTCAGGCGACGCCCGTGAAGAAGGCGGCGTAGCCGTCCTCGTGCACCCGGGCGAGATAGGCCCGGTACGGGGCGTAGCCCGGCTCCTCCGGCCCGATCCGCCCGTACCCGTGCGCGCCCGCCTTCTCGGGCAGCAGCGCCAGGGGGGCCGCGGCCGGGGTCAGCTGGGTGCCGCGCCCCGCGTGGAGCGTGGTCAGGACCCCGTACATCTCGCCCTGGATGTTCGGCCGGCACAGCACCGCGAGACGGTGCTGCCCGTGCCAGTTGGTCACCAGGTAGATCATGCCCGACTGGCTCGGCACGGCGACGCTCCCGGATTGCGCGAAGGGGGCGTCGAGCCGCTCGGCCTCGCGGAACACGAGGCGGGCCGCGTCCGCGTCCCAGGCGATCTCGGTGCGGTAGGCGAAGATCGCGCCCGCCGACCCGAACGAGGGCCGCAGGGTGAGGTAGCGCCCCTCGATCCAGGCCACGCTCTCCCGCGAGTAGGAGCCGAGCTCGTCGGGCGCGTGCCGGACCGCCTCCGGGGCCGGCCGTCCCGTCTCCTGGCGGAGGGACTGGCCCAGGGCCTCCTCCAGCCGGATCGTCGTCGCCAGGGTGAAAGGCCGGCGGCCGGCGAGCGCCTTCTCCAGGGTCGAGATGCTGATCCGGGCCTCCTCGGCCAGCGTCTGCCGGGAGATGCGCCGGCGGGCCAGCGCCTCGCGCACGGTCTGGGCAATGGCGCGGCTCTGCGCCTCGGACAGTTCGATCTCGCTCACAGGCACGGCTCGCACGGGCTTGACCCGCACAGATCCGCACGAATCCGCACATTCGCGCAAGCGCGGCCAAGCTGGCCGTCCACGCCGACCGGTCAGGAACGCCCCGCCTCCGAGGCCAGCTCGGTCTCGACGATCAGCCGGAGCGGGCCGGCCCGCATCGCGTCCAGGGGCCAGCAGGTGACGAGGTCGAGGTGCCGGCCGGGGGCCTGGGGGTCAATGCCCGAGGCGTCCCAGCGCGCCACCCGCGTGCCGGTGACGCGGAAATGCAGGGTCCGGCCGTCGCGGCCGGTCACCGCGACGGGATCGCCGGGACCGAGCTGCCCCAGCACCGCGAACTGCGTGTCGCGGTGGGCGGCGATGACCGCGGTGCCGGGCGCGCCGGCCTCGGGGGTGCCGTCCAGGTGGCCGGGGCCGAAGGCCAGGGCCTGGCCGCTCCCGCCCCGCAACACCACGAAGCTGCGGCCGGCGACGGTGAGCCGGGCGACTGGCTCGGTGTCGGCCCAGGGCCAGGGCCGGGCGGGCCGGCCCTCGGCCAGGGCGCGGGCGAAGGCGCGCTCCAGCAGCAGCTGGGCCAGGGCGGCCTTGGCGGGGATCCAGGCGGCCTGCGCCGCCAGCCCGATCCCCGCGAGGGTGAGGAGAGCGGCCAGCGCCCTCCTCATTCCGGTTACCCGACGGTAGCTCATCGCGGGTCCCCGATCCGCCGGCCGCCGATCGTCGGGCCGGCGCCCAGCAGGAAACCCAGCAGGGCGAGGATCAGGCCCAGGCCGAGCTGCGCCAGGATCCCGGCGCCGGTCTGCGGCAGGTCGATGGCCGCGCCGCCGGCGCGGATCGGCACGATCCGGGCCGCCCCGTCGTCGGCGGGCGCGGCCCCGGGCCGGTCCGTGCCGAACACCTTGGCGAAGTCCCAGCCCGCCGGCAGGTTCAGCGGCAGGTCGGCGGCCACGAGGGGCGTGCCGGGCGCGCGGCGCGGCGTGGCATCGATGGCCACGAGGCTGGTCAGCCGCGTCGTCAGGCCGTGCTCCAGGGCCAGCGCCAGGATGGTCGCGTCGGCCGCCTCGGCGCCGAGGCGCCCGGTGATGCGCGCCGTCTCGGTCTCGCCGATCCGGGAGCGCGCCCAGACCTTGGAGATGCCGGCACCCGCGCCCGCCCCGGCGAGGGGGAGCGTCCGGGTCCAGGTCCGGCCGCCCACCCGGCCCGAGACGGTCACGGTCCCGTGGAGCCCTCCCTCGGCCGCCCCCGGCAGAAGCGCCGCGAAGACCAGCGGCTCGCCGCGGTACAGGTCGGGCAGCGCGCCCGGCGTGACCGCGACGCCCGGGACCGAGGAGGTCGCGGTCAGGTCGGTGACGGCGGGGGATTCCAGCTTCTCGTAGAGCGCGCGGGTCCGCTCGTCGACCTGCGCGAGGTCGCGGATCTCCGTGAAGCTGCCGCGGCCGATCTCGGCGGCGTTGCGCATCAGGTGGCCGTTCGGCGCCGAGCCGATGCCGACCATGAACAGGCGCGAGCGCCCGAGATCGGCGTGGATCGTCGCGAAGATCCGCTCCTCGTCGCCGACGGCGCCGTCGGTGAGGAACACGACCTGGCGCACGCGCCCGTCCTCCGGATGGGGATCGGCGAGCGCCGCCTTGAGCGGCGCCAGCATCTCGGTGCCGCCGCGGGCCTCCAGGGCGGCCACGAAGGCTTCCGCCTCCGCCAGGGCTGCCGGCGTCGCCGGGACCGGCTCGGGATGCAGCGCGTCCCAGGTGTCGTCGAAGCGGATGACGTTGAAGCGGTCCCGCGGGGTCAGGCGACCGAGGCCCGCGAGCAGCCCGGCCTTGGCCTGCCGCATCGAGGCGCCCGACATCGAGCCGGAATTGTCGATGACGAAGGTGACGTCGCGCGCCGGCCGGGCGGCCGCGTCGGCCTCGATCGCCGGCGGGTTCACGGTGGCCAGCAGGTAGGTCCGGCCCGCCACGGTCTCGCGGAACAGGCCGAGGCCGGGCACCCGGCTCGGGACCGGCGCCCAGGTCAGCTCGAGGTCGCGATCGGCGGGGACAACGCCCTCGGCGAGCGTGACGGTGCGCACCTCCGGGCCGGTCTCGGTTACGCGGATCGCGTGGGTGGCGCTCTGAACGGCGCCGACGGCGAAGCCCGCCTGCAGCCGCACGGTGACGGCGACCGGGTTGGTCGGCGGCGACAGGGCGGGGTCGAGCACCGGCGGGCTGATCCGGGCGCGATCCGGAACCGGGTCGCGGGCCGCCCCGGCCGCGCCGTCGAGGGAGACCGCGTCCACGGAGGCGGGGGCGGGATTGTAGCGGGGCGCGACCACCAGGGGCAGGCGCAGCGTCCGCGTCTCGCCGGAGACGGGGATCGTCTGCTGGTAGGTGATCTGGACCACCACCGTCTCGCCGGGGCCGATATTTGCGACCGCGTTGGTGAAGACGTTGGGCCGCTCCTGCGCGGTCAGCGCCGCCGACTGCCCGGCCGCCTTCGCGGCCTCGTAGGCGCGCTTGGCCGCCGCCCGCTCGCGGATGTCGGCGACGATCACGCGGGCGCCGACGACGAGCTTCATCCCGTCGACGGCCGCGTCCTCCGGAAGCGGGTACAGGTAGGTGCCCTCGACCCAGTCCGCCGTGACGTTGCGGAAGGCCTGGGTGACGGTGGCCCGGGCCGTCGGGCCGCTGACGTCGACGCTGATGTCGGTCGCGAGCTGAACGGCCTCGACCGGCGCGGTGCCGGCCGGCCCGCGCAGCGTGAGGCCGCCCCGGTCTCGGCCCGGCGCCGCGTGGGCCGAGGCCAGCATGATGAGCAGCGCCAGCAGCGCGAGGAAGAGCGGTGACAGCGCGGCGTTGCGGGGGGGCTCGACCGCGGATCGTGGAGCGAAGAACGGCATCGGGGAAACCTCCTGCGCCGGCGGATCGATGCCGGCTCGCCGCTGAAGCTCCCGCGCCAGCCCCTCCGTCGCCACGAGAAGCTTCGCCCTTTTCCAGGCTCGGTCCGCACCGGCCGGCCGCGCCCGGGCGGATCTGTGAGGAGCCGGTGCGGAGCTGTGCGTCCCGCGGCTCTTCCCGGCGGATCCGCAACCGGCTTGACATATGCGCAATCTGCGTCTTAGTTATGCTCAACTTGAGTAGAAAGACCGATGACCGAGTCCGAGTTCCTGGCAGGCTATGATCCTGCGGCCTACGAGCGGCCCGCCCTGGCGGTCGATCTCGTCCTGCTGGGGATCCGGGCGGGCCGGCTCGCCGCCCTCCTGCTGCGGCGGGGCCAGCAGCCGCAGGCGGGCCTCTGGGCCCTGCCGGGCGGGTTCGTGGGCATCGCCGAGACCCTCGACGCCGCCGCGGAGCGCGTCCTGCGCGACAAGGCCGGGATCGGGCGGGCGCGGCTCGAGCAGCTCTACACCTTCGGTGCCGTGGACCGGGATCCGCGGATGCGGATCGTCTCGGTGGCCTACCTGGCGCTGCTGCCGGAGGCGGCCTTCGTCGAGGCCCTGGCGGGCGGTGCCGGGCTCGCGGCGGCGGCGCTGGTCGTGCCCTGGGCGGGCGAGTCCGGCGGCCCGGTCTCGGCCGAGGCGGATGACGGCGCGCCCCTCGCCCTCGCCTTCGACCACGCCGACATCCTGGCGCTCGCCGTGAAGCGGCTGCGCGGTAAGCTCGACTACACGGATGTCGGCTTCGCGCTGCTCCCGGAGCACTTCACCCTCCGCCAGCTCCAGGACGTGCACGCGGCGATCCGCGGCGCGCCCCTCAACAAATCCGCCTTCCGCCGCCGCATGCGCGACCGGGGCTGGATCGCGCCGACGGGCGCCCGCGAGGCCGGGACGGCGTTCCGCCCCGCCGAACTCTACCGCTTCGACAGATCGGGTCAGTTCTAAACCTTTGTTCAAACGCGCTCTCTTGAGCCGAACCGGTATCCACTTCGGCAGAGAGCGCTTCGAGGAGACCATCATGGCCACGGTCCGCAACATCGGTGTGATCGCTCAGCTCCGGAGCGAGGCGAGCAGCCACATCATCCGCTTCCGCAACGGCCGGGTCCGGCAGAGCGGGCGGGGTCTGGTCTTCTGGTTCCGGCCCGAGACCGCCAGCATCAGCGAGGTGCCGGTCGACGACCGCGAGATGACCCTGTTCGTCCGCGGCCGCAGCCGGGACTTCCAGACCGTCGTGGTCCAGGGGACGATCGGCTGGCACGTCGTCGATCCGGAGCTGCTGGCGAGCCGGGTCGACTTCTCGATCGACCTCCGCACCGGGCGCCTGCAGGGCGAGCCGATCGAGCGGATCGAGGCCCGCCTCGGCGGCATCGCCAGCCAGGCGGCGCTCCAGTATCTCGGGGCGAGCCCGATTGGCGCCCTCCTCGACGCGGGTCCGGAGCCGCTGCGCGCCGTGCTGCAACGGGTGCTGTCCGACGCCCCGGCGCTGGCCGAGATCGGCGTCGCGGCGGTGTCGGTGCGGCTCACCAACCTCGCGCCGACCAGCGAGCTGGAGCGCGCCCTGCAGACGCCGACCTTCGAGGCCCTGCAGCAGAAGGCCGACGAGGCGACCTTCGCGCGGCGCGCCCTGGCGGTCGAGAAGGAGCGCGCCATCGCGGAGAACGAGCTCGCCACGAAGGCCGAGCTGGCCCGGCGCGAGACCGTGCTGATCGCCCAGGAGGCCGAGAACGCCCGCGACCGCGCCGCCGGCGTCGCGGAGGCGCGGGGCCTGGAGGCGGCCGCGGAGGCCGAGCGGATCCGCCTCGTCGAGGGCGCCCGGGCCGACGCGGAGCAGCGCCGCGCCGCCGTCTACCGGGACATGCCGCCGGCGGTCCTGCTCGGGCTGGCGGCCCGGGAACTCGCCGGCAAGCTGGAGACGATCGAACACGTCAACGTCACGCCCGACCTGCTGGCGGCCGTCCTCGGCGAGTTCCGGGGCGCGCTTCCCGCGCGGCTCGCGCCGCGCTGAGGAGACCCGTCATGCCGACCGTCACCCCCCGCGTGGTCTTCGTGATCCGCGACACGGATTACGAGCTGCTCATCGCCCGCCACGCGACCCGCGGCCAGGTCCGGTTTTTCCTGGAGAGCCGGGGCCAGACGCTCGCCGAGGTCGAGGCGCGCCACGCGCAGTTCCAGGCCGTGCTCGCCGAGGCCCGGTCCGCCGTGCCGCTGGACTGGCGGCAGGCCCTGGTGAAGCGCCCCGACCTCGACCGCTTCCTCTTCGCTCCCGAGGACGTGGTCGTGGCGGTGGGTCAGGACGGGCTCGTGGCCAACGTCGCCAAGTACCTCGACGGGCAGCCGGTGGTCGGCGTCAACCCGGCGCCCGACCTCTACGACGGCGTGCTGGCCCGGGCGCGGGTCGAGGCCCTGCGCGCCCTGCTGCCCGCCAGCGCGGCCGGCGCCGCGCCTCTCCAGCGCCGTACCATGGTGCAGGCGACCTTCGACGGCGGCGAGCGGCTGCTCGCCCTCAACGAGATCTTCGTCGGCCACCGGAGCCACCAATCGGCGCGCTACCGCATCGACGACGGGGCGCGGGCGGAGGACCACTCGTCGAGCGGGCTGATCGTGGCCTCGGGCACCGGCCTGACCGGCTGGGCGCGCTCGATCAGCGAGGCGACGCACCTCACCGTGGAGGTTGGCATCGAGGAGGCGGCCTTCGGCTACTGGGTGCGCGAGCCGTTCCCGAGCGTCGCCACCGGCACCGACCTGCGCGGCGGCAAGTTCGCCGGGTCGCCGCTCACGGTGGTGTCGCGGATGAACGAGGGCGGCGTGGTGTTCTCCGACGGGATCGAGCAGGATTTCGTCGCCTTCGACTGGGGGCGGCGGGTGAGCCTCGCGCCGGCCGACCGCACCTTCAACCTTGTGGCCGCGTAGCGCGGCCCCGACCGGGAGCCCGATGAGCGCCCGATCCCGCGCCGGGAATGGGCGGCGCGATCGCCGCGCGGCTGAGTGCAGTCCGGCATTGTGTCCGACGAGCCCGGCTGAATACTGCGGCGGCATTCAGCCGCTTTCGCGGGCGTCGGACCGGTCGAGCCCCTGCGCGGACACGATGTCCGTCCGAGTACCCCGGTCGGCACGACACCTCCGTCATCGCGAGCGCAGCGAAGCGACCCAGGGCAGCGCGACGTCCGGAGGCCTGGCGCTGCTGGATTGCTTCGCTCCGCTCGCAATGACGGCGGTGCAGTTCTTCGACAGCGCCGACGGGCAGGCGTGCCGCCAATCCGGTCGGTCCCTGCATCTGGCACGCTTCTTGGTTCGTATTCGCCAGCGCAGCGTCGCCCCGGCGGCGGCTAGAGGTTGGCGTGCCGTCGATGTGGTGAGGTGCCGGGCGACCGGATCTCCGCGACTGCCTTGAGCCTGTCCCGAGCTCCGATCCCTCCGTTTCAGCACCGGCACGCGCCGTCCGGCGGATCGCGCGATCCGCCCTCTGAGGAGAGTCGATATGTGCGACCGTCACGGCGATTATCGCGTCCCGGATTTCACGCGGTTCAAGCCCAGCCGCAGGCGCTTCCTCGGCGGGACCGCCGCCGCGCTGACCCTGGCGGTGGGTCCGGGCCTGACGAGCCCGGCCGCGGCGGCCACCGGCATCCGCGCGACCCACGGCACCGGCTTCTGCAATCTGAACTTCTTCCTGGCCGAGGCGATGCAGCTCGCCAAGGATGACGGGCTCACCATCGACTTCGTCAACACGCCGACCTTCTCGGACCAGGTCACCTTCCTGGGCATGGGCCAGGTCGACGCCGGCGTGATGCCCTACACCAGCTTCATGGCCCTCTATGACGCGGGCGCCCCGGTGAAGATCGTGGCCGGCGGCGGCATCGAGGGCTGCGTGCTGGTCGCCCAGCCCGGCCTCGACAGCCCGGAGAAGCTCAAAGGCAAGACGCTCGGCACCTTCCAGCTCGATACGCTGGAGGTGCTGCCCTACGACTGGCTGAAGAAGAACGGCGTCGCCTTCAAGGACCTCACCGTCCGCTACATGGGCTCGACCCCGGAGGCCGTGGAGGCGTTCCGCGCCGGGGCGCTGGACATCATCTCGACGATCGAGCCCTACGGCACGGCGCTGCTCACCGACGTGAAGGGCGCGGTGAAGCTCTCCGACGGCACCGACATCTACGGCAAGGGCTACACAGACTGCGTGCTGGCGGTCCGCAACGAGCTGATCGCCAAGAACCCGGCCGCCGTGAAGGCCCTGATCAAGGGCATGATGAAGGCCCAGGCGCTGGCGGAGGGCGACCCCCAGGCCGCCCTGAACAAGCTCGTCGGCTCCTACTACAAGACCTCGATGAGCAACGCCCAGCTTGCCATGGGCCGGCAGCCCTCGGTGGTGGACGCCCGCAACCAGACGCAGTTCATCCTCGACCGGACCGATTCCGTCGCCGAGATGGGCTACATCAAGAAGAAGCCCGGCCGCGACGCGATCGACTGGACCCTGCTGGAACAGGTCATCGCCGAGAACCCGGACCTCTACGGCAAGCTCAAGCTGAAGTCGGCCTGAGCGGATGGCCACCTTCCTCGCCCGCGCCGCCGCCGTCCCGCAGGACCGGCCGCGCCTCCCGCTCGGTCAGCGCCTCGCGCTGCCCGAAGGGCTCGTCCCCCTGCTCCGCCGGATCGGCTGGATGCTGGTCTCGGTCGGCTGCTTCGCCGGCCTCTGGGAGCTGCTCTGGGCGCTCGGCATCGCCGACGCCAAGCTCCTGCCGCCGCCGCACATCTTCCTCGGCAACCTCGCCGAGCAGGCGCGCTTCTTCAACACCGCGCAGCGCTGGCAGATCGGCACCGGGATGAATACCGGCCCCAGCCCCGCCATGGCGGTGCTGATCACCGTGCTCGCCTCGACCGGCCGGGTGCTGGCGGGCCTCGCCCTGGCGGCCTCCCTGTCGATCCTCGTCGGGGTGGCGATCCGCTACGTCGTGCTGTTCGAGCGGCTGACCCTGCCGACGATCACGCTCCTGGCGCCGGTCTCGCCGATCGCGTGGCTGCCGGTCGCGATCTTCATGTTCGGAATCGGCAACGCCCCGGCGATCTTCATGGTGTTCATTGCCCTGTTCTTCACGATGGTGCTCTCGACCATCCAGCAGATCGACGGGGTCAACCGGAACTACATCAACGTCGCCCGGACCATGGGGGCGACGAAGCGCCAGATCTACGCCCGGGTGATCGTGCCGGCGATCCTGCCGGGGCTGCTCGCGGTGCTGCGCCTCAACCTGTTCGGCGCCTGGATGGTGGTGCTCGTCGCCGAGGCGACCGGCGTCGGCTACGGGCTCGGCCAGGTGATCATGCTGGCGCGCAACACCTTCAACCCGTCGCTCGTCTTCTTCACCATCACGCTGATCGGCCTGCTCGGCTTCGCCTTCGACCTGCTGTTCCGGCTGGTCCAGCGGCGGCTGCTGTACTGGCTGCCGCGCGACGCGGGGTCCTCCCTTGGCCTCTGATCCCGCATCCGACGCCGCCGTCTCGTGCCGCGGCGTCGTCAAGGTCTGGGCGGCCGGCACCGCCCGCGCCCACGAGGCCCTGCGCGACATCGACCTCACCGTGCGGCCGGGCGAGTTCGTGGTGTTCCTCGGCCCCTCGGGCTGCGGGAAGAGCACGCTGCTCTACCTGATCGCCGGGCTCGAACCCGCCTCCGGGGGCGAACTCCTGGCCTTCGGCGAGGCCGTCACCGGCCCGTCGCCGGAGCGCAGCCTGATCTTCCAGGAGACCTCGCTGCTGCCCTGGCTCAGCGTCTGGCAGAACGTCAGCTTCGGCCTGTCGCTGAAGGGCGTGTCGGAGGCCGAGCGCCGGAGCGTCGCCCGGGCGGCGCTCCAGCGCGTCGGCCTCGCCGAGGCCTTCGACAAGCGGCCGGACGAGCTGTCCGGCGGCATGCGCCAGCGCGTGGCGGTGGCGCGGGCGCTGGCCATGCGCCCGAAGGTCCTTCTGATGGACGAGCCCTTCGCGGCGCTCGACGTCCAGACCCGCCAGAAGATGCAGGACTTCCTGCTCGACGTCTGGCGCGACAGCGGCGCCTCGGTGCTGTTCGTGACCCACCACATCGACGAGGCGGTGGCGCTCGCCGACCGGGTGGTGGTGTTCACCGCCCGCCCCGGGCGGATCAAGACGATCGTCCGCAACGACCTCGACCGCCCGCGCGACCCGTTCTCGCCCGAGGCCGAGGCGCTGCGGCGGCACCTCACCGAGCTGCTGCGCGACGAGGTCGACCGGGCCTTCGCCGAGCAGGAAGCGCTCGTCTGAACCCCCTCCCCCAACACGGACACGACCATGGCCACATCGCTGATCCGCAGCCGGCGGATGATCACCCGCACCCTCGATCACGACCGCTGGGAGGAGATCGCCGACGGCGCGGTCCTCCAGAAGGACGGGGTCATCGCGGCGGTCGGCACCTACGCGGACCTGCACGCCCGCTACCCCGACGCCCCCGTGATCGGCTCGGGCCGCGAGATCCTGCTGCCGGGCTTCGTCAACGGCCACCACCATGTCGGCCTGACGCCGGTGCAGCTCGGCTCGCCCGACATGCCCCTGGAGCTGTGGTTCGTCACCCGGATGGTGGCGCGCAACCTGAACCTCTACCTCGACACCCTGTACTCGGCCTTCGAGATGGTCGGCTCCGGGATCACCACGGTCCAGCACATCCACGGCTGGATGCCCGGCAGCCTGGAGGAGGTCGAGGCGCGCTCCAACGAGGTGCTGCGCGCCTATCGCGACATCGGCATGCGGGTCTCGTACTGCTTCGCGGTCCGCGACCAGAACCGCCTCGTCTACCAGGCCGATAGGGACTTCGTGGCGAGCCTGCCGGCGCCGCTGCAGGACCCGATGAAGCGCTGGTTCGAGCGCTTCCAGATGTCCCTGGAGGACAATTTCTCCCTGTTCCGCAGCCTGCATAGCGGCCACGCCGGTGCCTCGCGGGCCAAGATCCAGCTCGCGCCCGCCAACCTGCACTGGTGCTCGGACGCAGCCCTCGAAGGGCTGGCCGGCCTGTCCGAATCCTACGACGTGCCGATGCACATGCACCTCGTCGAGACCGCCTACCAGAAGGCCTACGCGGAGAGGCGCGGCGGCGGCACCGCCCTGGAATACCTCGACCGGTTCGGCATGCTCGGGCCCCGCCTGACCCTCGGCCACGGCGTCTGGCTCAACGAATCCGACATCGAGCGGGTCGCGGCGACCGGCACCTGCATCTGCCACAATTGCTCGTCGAACTTCCGGCTGCGCTCCGGCGTGGCGGCGCTCAACCGCTTCGAGGCCAAGGGGATCAACACGGCGATCGGCCTCGATGAGGCCGGCATCAACGACGACCGCGACATGCTGCAGGAAATGCGCCTCGTGCTGCGCGCCCACCGGGTTCCCGGCATGGACGAGGCCGACGTGCCGAGCATGGCGCAGGTGCTGCGCATGGCCACCGTCGGCGGCGCCCGCACCACGCCCTACGGCGACAGTCTCGGCACGATCGAGGTCGGCAAGGGCGCCGACATGGTCCTGATCGACTGGGACCAGATCGCCTATCCCTACCTCGACCCGGAGACGCCGCTCCTCGACGCGGTGATCCAGCGGGCCAAGACCGGCGGCGTCACCGCGGTTCTGTGCGAGGGCGAGGTGCTCTACGCGGACGGGCGCTTCACCCGGGTCGACCGCGACGCCGCCCTGAAGGCGCTGCACGACGACCTGTCGCGGGCGCTCTCGGACGACGAGGTCGAGCGGCGCCAGCTCTCGAAGGCGCTGCTGCCCCACGCGCGGCGCTTCTACGCCGATTACATCGACCCGTCGCGGCACGAGCCGTTCTATCGCCCGAGCTCGCGCGTCTGAGGGCGCGGGCCCGGGCCGGGCTTCAGCGGACCAGGCAGGGCTTCTTGTTGTCGAAGGTCCAGCCGGGGATCAGGAACTGCATGGCGGCCGCGTCGTCGCGGGCGCCGTGGCCGTGGTCGCGGTAGAGGGCGTGGGCCTCCTCAACCGCCGTCATGTCGAGCTCGATCCCGAGGCCCGGCCGCTCCGGCACCCGCACGAGGCCGCCCCGGATCGCCAGCGGCTCCTTGGTCAGGCGCTCGCCGTCCTGCCAGATCCAGTGCGTGTCGATCGCCGTGACGGTGCCGGGCGCCGCCGCGGCCACGTGGGTGAACATGGCGAGCGACACGTCGAAGTGGTTGTTCGAGTGCGAGCCCCAGGTCAGGCCGTGGTCACGGCACAGCTGGGCCACCCGGACCGAGCCGGCGAGCGTCCAGAAATGCGGGTCGGCCAGCGGGATGTCGACGGCGCCGAGCTGGATCGCGTGGTTCATCTGGCGCCAGTCGGTGGCGATCATGTTGGTGGCGGTGGGCAGGCCGGTGGCGCGGCGGAACTCGGCCATGATCTCGCGGCCCGAGAACCCGCCCTCGGCGCCGCAGGGATCCTCCGCGTAGGCCAGGACGTGGCCCTGGCCCTTGCAGAGGCGGATCGCCTCCGCGAGGGACCACGCGCCGTTCGGGTCGAGCGTCACGCGGGCCTTGGGGAAGCGCGCGTGGATCGCGGTGACGGCGGCGATCTCGTCCTCGCCGCGCAGGACGCCGCCCTTCAGCTTGAAGTCGTTGAAGCCGTACTGGTCGTAGGCGGCCTCGGCGAGCCGGGCCACGGCCTCCGGCGTCAGCGCCTCCTCATCGCGCAGGCGGAACCAGCCGTCGCGGGCCGTGGGCGCGCGGTACTCGAGATCGGTGCGGGTGCGGTCGCCGACGTAGAACAGGTAGCCCAGCATCTCGACGGCGTCGCGCTGCTGGCCCTCGCCCAGAAGGGCGGCCACCGGCACGTCGAGGTACTGGCCGAGCAGGTCGAGGAAGGCGGATTCGACCGCCGTCACCGCGTGGATGGTGATGCGCAGGTCGAAGGTCTGGAGGCCGCGCCCGCCGGCGTCGCGGTCGGCGAAGCGGGTCCGCATGGCGTTGAGCACCGCGTTCCAGGCGCCGAGCGGCTGCCCGACGACGAGGTCCCGGGCATCCTCCAGGGTCTTGCGGATGCCCTCGCCGCCGGGAACCTCGCCGAGGCCGGTCGCGCCGGTGGAATCGGTCAGGATCACGAGGTTGCGGGTGAAGTACGGCCCGTGCGCGCCCGAGAGGTTGAGCAGCATGCTGTCGTGGCCGGCCACCGGCACGACCTTCATGGCGGTCACGGTCGGCGTGTGGCGGGCGGCGTGGCGGCTGTCGTTCAGCATGGCGTCCTCCTCGGGGGCCCCCGGCCGGTCTGCGCCGGGCGCGAGGCGGGATCGTTGCGGGGCCGGACCGGCCGGGGCCGGTCCGGCGTGCGGGTCAGTGGGCCTTGAGTTCGACGCGGCGGATCTCGCCGACCACCACGAGGTAGCAGAAGCAGGCGACGAGGGCGTTCAGGCCGACGAAGACCAGGGCGCCGTTGAACGAGCCCGTGCTCTGGACGATGTAGCCGATCGCGATCGGCGTGGTGATGCCGGCGGTGTTGCCGAAGGTGTTGAACAGGCCGCCCGAGAGGCCGCCGCTCTCCCGCGGGGAGGTGTCGGCGACGACCGCCCAGCCGAGCGCGCCGATGCCCTTGCCGAAGAAGGCGAGCGCCATCAGGCCGACCACGAGGGCGTCCGCCTGGACGTAGTTGCAGCCGATGATGCTCATCGACAGCAGCATGCCGCCGACGATCGGGATCTTGCGGGCCGCCGTCAGCGAGAAGCCGCGGCGCAGGAGCAGGTCGGAGATCACGCCCCCGAGGATGCCACCGATGAAGCCGCAGAGCGCCGGCAGCACCGCCGCGAAGCCGGCCTGCAGGATCGACAGGCCGCGCTCCTTGACGAGGTAGACCGGGAACCACGTCAGGAAGAAGTAGGTCAGCACGGTGATGCAGTACTGGCCGATATAGATGCCGAGCAGCATCCGGTTGGCGAGCAGCTGGCGCAGCGTCCGGCCGGCATCGCCCTGCTTGCTCCGGCTCTGGCCGTCCATGTCGAGCAGGGCGCCGCCGGCCTCGATGTAGTCCCGCTCCGCCTGGTTCATCGACGGGTGGTTCTTCGGGCTGTCGACCACGCGCAGCCAGAGGACCGCGAAAGCGATGTCGAGCAGGCCCATGCTGGTGAAGACGTGGTGCCAGCCGAAATTGTGGACGATCCACGCCATCAGCGGCGTGAACAGCACCGTGGCGAAGTACTGCGCCGAGTTGAAGAACGCCGAGGCCATGCCGCGCTCCCGGGTCGGGAACCACGCGGCGACGATCCGGGCATTGGCGGGGAAGACCGGCGCCTCGGTGAGGCCGACGGCGAGCCGCAGGGCGAAGAGCATCACCACGGCGGTCAGGCCGGTGAAGAAGCCGACGGCGCCCTGGACCAGCGTGAAGGCCGACCAGAGGGCGACGGCGGCGGCGTAGACCCACTTGACGCTGTAGCGGTCGAGGAGCCAGCCGCCCGGGATCTGGGCGAGGACGTAGGACCACGCGAAGGCCGAGAAGACGTAGCCCATCTGAACCGGCGAGAGGCCGAGTTCCTTGGCCATGTCGGGGCCGGCGATCGAGATGGTCGCGCGGTCGGCGTAGTTGATGGTGGTCGCGGCGAACAGCATCGCGACGATCAGCAGGCGGACGCGGGTGCGGCGACCCGCGTCGGCGGCGGCGAGCAGGGTGCTCGGCGCGCCGGTCGAACTGGCACTCATGGACGTTCTCCCTGGCTCTCTGCCGCCCGGTTGATCCAGGAAGCGGGTCGTGGCCGCCGTTGGCTCGGCGGGTCTATCTTGGGTGTCGAGGCGGGGGTTCAGCGGCGGTCGCCGATCAGGGCCGTCAGCTCGGCGCGCTCGGCCGCGTCGAGCTCGGTCAGCGGCGGCCGGACCGGGCCGGCGTGGCGGCCGACGGCGCTCATGCCCGCCTTGACGATCGAGACCGCGTAGCCGCGCTTGCGGTTGCGGATCGCGATGTAGGGGAGGACGAAGTCGCGCAGCTCCCGGTAGACCGCGTCGCGGTCCCGGCGGCGGACGCTGTCGTAGAAGGACAGCGCCCATTCGGGCAGGAAGTTGAAGATCGCCGAGGAGTAGGTGGTGACGCCCATCTCCAGGTACGGCAGCGCGAAGGTCTCGGCGGTGGGCAGGCCGCCGACATAGGTCAGGCGGTCGCCCAGAGCGGCGTAGACCCGGGTCATCAGCTCGACGTCGCCGACGCCGTCCTTGAAGCCGACGAGGTTCGGGCAGCGCTCGCACAGACCGGCGAGCGTCTGCTCGTTGAGCTGGGCGTTGGCGCGGTTGTAGACGATGACGCCGAGCGAGGTCGCGCGGCAGACCGCCTCGATATGGGTGGCGAGACCGGCCTGCTCGGAGCCGACGAGGTAGGGCGGCAGCAGCAGGATCCCGTCCGCGCCGGCGGCCTCGGCGGCCCGGGCCATCTCGACCGCCAGGGCGGTACCCTGGCCGGCGGGTGCGATGACCGGGGTCCGGCCGCGGGTCTCCTCGACGGCGGCGCGCAGGACGCGGTCGATCTCGACGGGCGTCAGCGAGAAGAACTCGCCGGTGCCGCCGGCGGCGAACAGGCCCGAAACCCTGTAGTCGGCCAGCCGCCCGAGATTGTCCCGGTAGGCGGTCTCGTCGAAGCTGAGATCGTCGCGGAAATGCGTGACCGGGAAGGACAGCAGGCCGGAGCCCAGCACGCGCGCCATCTCGGCCGGGGTCATGCTCGCCATCGATTCTCTCCCTGGAACGCACCGTTCGGTGTCGCGTCCGGGGTTAGGCGCCGGCGTTAAATGCGTCCAACGTTGATTTTGGCTGGATTATCCCGGATCCTGCATCAATGTTCGACCTCGGCCATGCTCGCAGCTTCGTCGCCGTCGCCGAGGAGATGCATTTCGGCCGGGCCGCGGCCCGGCTGCACCTGACCCAGTCGCCCCTGTCGCGGCAGATCCAGATGCTGGAGCAGACCCTCGGCGTGACGCTGCTGGAGCGGACCACGCGCGCGGTGCGCCTGACCCCGGCGGGCCGGACCTTCCTGGCGGAGGCGTACCGGGTGCTGGCGGCCGCCGAGAATGCCGCGCGCATCACGCGGCGCGCCGCCCGCGGCGAGAGCGGGGTGCTCCGCCTCAGCTTCACCGCCGCCTCGGCCTACCGGACGCTGCCGCAGGTCGTGGCCCATGTCCGCCGGACGCTGCCTGAGGTCGACCTCGTGCTGGAGGAGATGGTCTCGGACGAGCAGATCCTGGCGCTCGGCGAGAATCGCATCGATCTGGCGATCCTGCGGCCGGCGTCGGTCCTTCAGGATCCGAAATCCGCGATCGCCACCGCGCCGCTGGCGCGCGAGCGGCTCCTGCTCGCGGTCCCGCGCGGGCACCGCCTCGCGACGGCGCGCGCGCCGACCCTGCGGGACCTCGACGGCGAGGCCTTCGTGACGTGGTCGCCCCGGGGCGGTCGCTACTTCATCGACCTCCTCGACCGGCTGTTCGAGGCCGGCGGCGTGCAGCCGCGGATCATGCAACGGGTGAATCAGGTCCACGCGATGCTGGCCCTCGTCGGCGCCGGCATCGGCGTCGCGCTTGTGCCGGGCAGCGCCCGGGGCAACAGCATGGCCGACATCCGGCTCCGACCGATCGCCCTGCCGGCCACGACCGGGCCGGAGCTGTGGCTCGCGTGGCGCGGCGACAACGCCAATCCGTGCCTTCCCTCGGTGCGGGCGGCGGCGCTGGAAACCGGCGAGGCGTGACCGCCGGCGCCGGCCTGGAAAGTCGGTGCGGCCGGCGATAGGCTGCGCGCTCGCCCCGCTTCCGGTCGCGCAGCCGGCCGGGGCCGCCCCTCCCGGATCAGGCAGGCACCATGAGAGTTTCGGCCGACCTCTGCATCGTGCCGATGGGCGTCGGCCCGTCGGTCTCGCCCTACGTCCGGGAGATCAAGGCGATCATCGAGTCGAGCGGGCTCACCGCCACGATGCATCCCAACGGCACGAACATCGAGGGCGAGCTGTCGGAGATCTGCGCGCTGGCGGAGCGGTGCGAGGCGAAGCTCGCCGAGCTCGGCGTCCAGCGGACCTTCTTCACGCTGATCTTCTCGACGCGCCGCGACAAGGACCAGTCGATGGCCGACAAGCTCGCCGCGGTCTCCTGACCGCGACCGCCGCGGCGCGTCATCCCGGGGTCGTTCTCCGAACCCGCGCCGAATGAGGTGCGGGTCCCCGCTCGTGCGGGAGAGGGGGCGCGTCGCTGCTGGCTCGACCGATGACGCGTCCTCCGGACCGTCGCGACGCGAACGAGAAAAGCCCTAGCCGTGGCAGGCGCAGCCGGCATGCTCGCAGCCGGCGTGATCCTTGTGTCCGTCCGCGCAATCGTCGCAGCAATAGGCCTTGCCATCCCGCGACACGGCCTTGGCGACCGGGATCACGCAGACGCAGTCCTGGCAGGCGCACTTCACCATCTCGACGTCGACGCTGGCCATTGCTTCCTCCTCCGGCGGGGCAGTCCGCTTGTCGACGTTAGAGCCGCGGCACCGCCGAGGAAACCCGTGCGCGGGCGCGGTGACGCGCCCGTGATCCCATTCGCCCGCTCGCGCGTTCCTCCGGTCCGGTGATCGCTTCGCCGGGTGGAGGGCGCCATGACCGATCAGAACACAGACGACGTCCGGATTGAGCCCTACGACGGGCCGGCGGGCGGCTGGGGCTCCGCCCGCTCCCTCGTCGAGATCCTGACCCGCGAGGGCGTGCCGGTCACCGGCTCGGCGATGCTGCTGAAGCAGAACAAGCCGGACGGCTACATGTGCACGTCCTGCGCCTGGGCGAAGCCCGCCAAGCCGCTTGCCTTCGAGTATTGCGAGAACGGCGCCAAGGCGACCGCCTGGGAGCAGACGCGCCGCCGCGCGACGCCCGACTTCTTCGCCGAACACACGGTGACCGAACTCCTCGGCTGGAGCGACTACGCCCTGGAGGAGCAGGGCCGCCTGACCCACCCGATGCGCTACGACCCGGAGACGGACCGCTACCGCCCCGTCGCCTGGGCGGAGGCCCTCGCGGAGATTGGCCGGGAGCTGAAGGACCTGCGCGCGCAGGACCCGCGATCGGTGGTGTTCTACGCCTCCGGCCGGGCCTCCCTCGAGACGAGCTACATGTACGCGCTGCTCGCGCGGCTCTACGGCAACAACAACCTGCCCGACTCCTCCAACATGTGCCACGAGCCGACCTCAGTGGCGCTGCCGCAATCGATCGGCGCGCCGGTCGGCACGGTCCTGCTGGACGATTTCGAGACCACCGACCTGATCTTCTTCTTCGGCCAGAATGTCGGGTCGAACGCGCCGCGGATGCTGCACCCGCTCCAGGAGGCGCGGCGCCGGGGGGCGCAGATCATCACCTTCAACCCGCTGCGCGAGCGCGGGCTGGAGCGCTTCACCGACCCGCAATCGCCGGTCGAGATGCTCACGCGCTCCTCCACGAAGATCTCGACGCAGTATCATCAGGTGAAGGCGGGCGGCGACCTCGCGGCCCTCACCGGCCTGTGCAAGGCCCTGCTCGCCCTCGACCGGGCCGCGGAGGCCGCCGGCCGGCCCCGGGTGCTCGACCACGCCTTCATCGCCGAGCACACCCACGGCTTCGAGGCGTTCGTCACCTTCTGCGACGGGCAGGACTGGGCCGCGCTGGAGCGGCGCTCCGGCCTGACCCGGACCGCGCTGGAGGCCGCCGCCGGGGTCTACGCCCGGGCGAAGGCGGTGATCGGCATCTACGGGATGGGCCTGACCCAGCACCGCAAGGGCACCGAGACCGTCCGGATGCTGGTGAACCTGCTGCTCCTGCGCGGCAATATCGGGAAGCCCGGCGCCGGAATCTGCCCGGTGCGGGGCCACTCGAACGTCCAGGGCCAGCGCACCGTCGGCATCACCGAGAAGCCGGAACTCGCGCCGCTCGACAAGCTGCGGGAGCTCTACGGCTTCGAGCCGCCGCGGGAGAAGGGCCTCAACACCGTCGAGACCTGCGAGGGCCTCCTCGACGGGCGCGTGAGGGCCTTCATCGGGCTCGGCGGCAACTTCCTCCGCGCGGTCCCCGACACCGCGCGGATGGAGCCGGCCTGGCGGCGGCAGCGCCTCACCGTGCAGATCTCGACCAAGCTCAACCGCTCCCACCTCGTGAACGGCGCCGTCGCCTACATCCTGCCGTGCCTCGGACGGATCGAGATCGACCGGCAGGCGAGCGGCCGGCAGGCGGTGTCGATGGAGGATTCCACCGCGCGCTTCCACGGGTCCCGGGGCGTGGCCGACCCGGTCGGGCCGCATCTGCGCTCCGAGCCCTGGATCGTGGCGGAGATCGCCAAGGCGACCCTGCCGCCCAATCCCCGCATCGACTGGGATGCCTGGGTCGCCGATTACGCGCGGGTGCGCGACGCGATCGAGGCCACCTACCCGAGCGTGTTCCACGACCTGAACGGCCGGATGTTCCAGCCCGGCGGCCTGACGAAGCCGCTCGGCGCCCGCGACCGCAAGTGGGAGACCGAGACCGGGAAGGCGAATTTCGCGGTCCCCGAGGGGCTCGAGGCCGACCCGGACCTGCCCGCCCGCGGCCCGGACGTGCTCGACCTGATCACGCTGCGCTCGAACGACCAGTTCAACACGACGGTCTACGGCTACGACGACCGTTTCCGCGGGGTGAAGGGTACCCGGGACGTGCTGTTCATGAACCGGCGCGACATCGCCCGGCTGGGCCTCAGGGACGGGCTCAGCGTCGACGTGGCGACCGAGGCGGACGACCAAGTGATGCGGCGGGTGGGCGGCCTGCGGGTGATCGCCTACGACATTCCGGAGGGCAACTGCGCCGGGTACTACCCGGAGCTGAACGTCCTGCTGCCGCTCTGGCACCACGACGAGCAGTCCAAGACCCCGGCCGCCAAGGCGATCGCCGTGCGGGTGACGGCCGCGACCGGCGCGCGCTGAGCGGAGCGTCTGGCATCCGGTCGCGCCTTCCGGCAAGGAACGACCATGGACCAGGCCACTCCCCCCGACGCGCGACCGGACGCTCAGGCGGAGGCGCGGCTGCGGGCGCTCCTCGGCCGGATCGCCGCCGGGGCGCCCCTGCGCGAGCCGGGCGCGGACCTGTCGCAGCTGAGCGCCGGGCCGGGCGCGCTCGCGGCCGTGGCGGATGCCGGTCTCGGCACCGACGCCGAGACCGGCGGCCTGGCGCTCTCCGGCGCCGACCTGTCCCGCGCCCGCATGGAGGAGGCCGACCTCTCCGGCGCCAACCTGCGCCGGGCCACGCTCGCGGGTGCGGTCGGGCGCTCGACCCGCTTCACCGGCGCGATCCTGGAGGAGGCCGACCTGTCCGAGGCCGACCTCTCGGGGGCGGACTTCACCGACATCGTCGCCGGACAGGTGAAGTTCGCCGGGGCGATGCTGGAGGATGCCCGGTTCGGCCGCGCCGCGATGCGCTTCGCCGACCTGTCGGGCGCCCTCCTCGACGGGACCGACTTCGCCGGCGCCGACCTCTGGGGCGCGGATTTCTCCGGGGCGGATGCCGACGACACGAACTTTCGCGGGGCGCGGCTCGACGAGGCCAAGCTCGCGGATGCCAACCTGACCCACGCGGATTTCGCCGAGGCGAGCCTGACCAAGGCGAGCCTCGCCGGCTCGCGCCTGCGCGGGGCGCATTTCACCGGCGCGAAGCTCGACGGCGCCGATCTCTCGGGGGCGGATCTCTCGGATACCGACCTCGTGCGGCTCAACCTCGCCACCTGCCGGTTGCGTCACGCCCGCTTCGCCGGCGCGTGGCTCAACGGCACGCGCATGAGCGTGGAGCAGCTCGGCGGCGCGGTGGGCGAGGAGGTGGCCGGCGCCTACGACGCTGCCCAGGCGAGCTACCTCGCCCTGGAGCAGAACTGGAAGAGCATCGGCAGCCACGACGCGGCGAGCTGGGCGTACAAGCGCGGCCGCCGGATGGGCCGCTTCCATGCCGGGCAGCAGGCCCGCACCGCCTGGTCCGACCGGGACTGGTCCGGATTCCTGCGGCACGGCTATCGCTGGACGGCCGACCGCTTCGTCGAGTGGCTGTGCGATTACGGCGAGAGCCTGTCGCGCATCGCCCGCGCCTTCGCGCTGCTGATCGTGCTGTTCGGCGGGCTCTTCGGCCTGACCGGCGGCCTGTTCATCAGCGAGGGGCCGGAGGCCGGGCCGACCTACAATCCCCTCGATCTCCTGAGCTACAGCGCGCTCAACATGATGACCGCGAACCCGCCGGAGATCGGCCTCAAGCCGACCGGCCGCGTCACCAACCTGCTGGTCGGGATCGAGGGCGGCGTCGGGATCATCCTGATGGGGCTCTACGGCTTCGTCCTGGGCAACCGCCTGCGCCGTTAACGCGGATCGTCCCGGATCCGCGTCCGCGGATCCGACAGTCCTCAGTCGTTCACGCTGAGCCGCTCGATGACGAGGCTGAGATCCTTGCGCAGGGCGCGGATCTCCGGCTCGCTGAGTTCGAGCTGGCACATCACGGTCTCGCGGACCGAGACCGCGTCGGCCCGCAGGGCGGCGCCCTCCGGCGTCAGGGCGATCTCGACCTCGCGCTCGTCGGACTGGCGCCGGGTGCGCAGCAGGAAACCCGCGCTCTCCAGCCGCTTCAGCACCGGGGTGAGCGTACCGGAATCAAGACGCAGTCGCCGGCCGATCTCCGACACGGTGACGCCGTCCTGCTCCCACAGCACCAGCAGGACCAAGTATTGCGGATAGGTCAGTCCGAGCCGCTCCAGCAGCGGCCTGTACGACTTGGTCATCCGATGCGCGGCCGCGTAGAGCGCGTAGCAGAGCTGGTTGTCGAGAAGCAGCGGATCCGTCTCCGGCTGCGCCTCAGCCGTATCGGCAATATACGCCATATCGTTCGCCCATCGCGGTCCACGCACCGCCACTCTCGACCGCGACCGCGGGTCCGTCATCATACCATAACACGGGATCCCGGGGCGCAAGCTCCAGGCGTCGGGCCCGTTCTCTTAACAACCGTGCGGGGTTCGTCTCCCATCCGCGCCCGGCGGGAGCGCCGCCAGCGTGTCGAGGAAGCCCGCCTCGTCCTCGAGGGTCCTGAGGTCCAGGCGGACGGCGTCGTCGCTGATGCGGCCGATCACCGGCATCGGCAACCGGCGCAGATCCTCGGCGAGCCGGCGGCAGCGACCGCCCGCGCCCCGGCCGCCCGCGGAGCCAGGGGACAGGACCAGGGCGGCGCTGGGCAGCGTCTCCACCGGGAGGGCGCCGGATCCGATCTGGCTGATGCAGTCGGCGACCGAGACCGCGGCCCGGCCGGCGAGCCGCTCCGCCACCGCGGGGGCGAGGCGCTCGGCCTGCGCGGTGATCGCCTCGCGCGCGCGGGTGAGGAGCCTCAGGGTCGGCAGCTCCGCGCGCAGCCGCTCGGGATGCAGGTAGAGCCGCAGCACGGCCTCGAGCGCCGCGTAGGTCATCTTGTCGACGCGCAGGGCCCGCTTCAGCGGGTTCCTGCGCACGCGGGCGATCAAATCCTTCCGGCCGGCGACGATGCCGCACTGGACCGCGCCGAGCAGCTTGTCGCCGCTGAATGTGACGACGTCGGCCCGCTCCAGGGCCGCCCGGACCGTGGGTTCGGGCGGCAGCCCGTAGGCGGCGAGGTCGACGAGGCTGCCGCTGCCGAGATCGTCCGCCAGCGGCACGCCGCGCTCCCGGCAGAGAGCGTGAAGGGCGGCGGGATCCGCCGCCGCGGTGAAGCCCGCGATGGCGTAGTTGCTCGGATGCACCTTCATCACGAGGCCGGTGCGGGGCCCGAGCGCCTCGGCGTAGTCGCGCAGATGGGTGCGGTTGGTGGTGCCGACCTCGCGCAGGCGGCAGCCGGCCCGCACCATCACGTCCGGCACACGGAACGAGCCGCCGATCTCCACGAGCTCGCCGCGGGAGACCACGACCTCCTTGCGCATGGCGAGGGCGTTCAGGACCAGCAGGACCGCGGCCGCGTTGTTGTTGACGACGACCGCGGCCTCGGCGCCGGTCAGGCGGCAGATCAGGGCCTCGACGTGGTCGTCACGCTCGCCCCGGGCGCCGGTTACGAGATCGAATTCGAGGTTGCTCGCCTGCACCAGCACGGCGGCCACCGCCTCCGCGGCCGAGCGGGGCAGCAGGGCGCGGCCGAGATTGGTGTGCAGCACCGTCCCGGTCAGGTTGAAGACCGGCCGCAGGGACGGCCGGCGCTCGGCGGCGAGCCGCGCCGCCGACTCGGCCCGGATCGCCGCCGCGTCCGGAACCGGGCCGCCCCCGGCCCGGATCTCGGCGAGCACCGCCCGGACGGCGTCCGTGTAGGCCGTCCGCCCGTAGGTCGCGAGATCCGCCGGCGGCGCGGCGCCGACGACGCGCTCCACCGAGGGGATCCGGCGCGGGGACGGCGCAGAGTCGTCGGCCGGGCGGGTGGGGATGGACGCGTTCATGTCGGCCCAGACATAACCACCCCTCTGCACGGAGCCAGCCCGTCGCCGCGCGGAGAATCCGCGCAGGTTGTTCCGGTCCCGGCCCGACGGTAAGGGCAGATCCTGAAATCGGCGACCGAGAGTCCATCGCACCCGCGCGGGGCGGGCTCGGCCACGCCAACCCCGCCGAGCCTTCTCGGGAGACGTCGCCATGTCCCGGCCTTCGATCCAGATCCACCCGATGATCCTGTGCGGGGGAACGGGGACGCGGCTGTGGCCGGCCTCGCGGGAGAGCATGCCCAAGCAGTTCGCCCGTCTGGTCGACGCCGAGCGCTCGACCTTCCAGGCGACGCTCGCGCGGGTGTCGGACGCCGCCGTCTTCGCCACGCCGACCGTCATCGCCTCGGCCGAGGCCCGCTTCATCGTCGCCGAGCAGCGCGACCAGCTGGGCCTGTCCGCCGACATCCTGCTCGAGCCGCAGGGCCGCGACTCCGCCGCCGCCGTGGCGGTCGCGGCGCTGCACGCCGCCGCCGCCGACCCGCAGGCCGTGGTGCTGATCATGGCGGCCGACCATGTCGTGCCCGACACGGCGGCCTTCGTCGACGCCGTGCGGCGCGCGGCCGCCGGCGCCCAGGCCGGCTACACGATGACGCTCGGCATCGAGCCCGACCGGCCCGCCACCGATTACGGCTACATCCGCCGCGGCGAGCCGATCGCCGAGGCCCCGGGCGCGGCCCGCGTCGCCCGCTTCGTCGAGAAGCCCGACCGGGCCGGCGCCGAGGCGCTGATCACCGACGGCGCCCTGTGGAACTCGGGCTACTTCCTGTTCCGGGCCGACCTGATGCTGGCCGAGCTGGAGGCGTTCGTCCCGGAGGTTCTGGCGGCCGCGCGCGAGGCCCTGGAGGCGGCGGTGACCGATCTCGACTTCGTGCGCCTCGACGCGGCGGCCTTCGCCCGGGCGCCCAAGATCTCGATCGACTACGCGGTCATGGAGCGGACCGCCCGGGCCGGCGTGCTGCCGGTGTCGTTCGCGTGGTCGGATGTCGGCACCTGGGACGCGGTCTGGCAGGTGCTGGACCACGACGAGGCCGGCAACGCCGTGCGGGGCCGGGTGTCGCTGATCGGCACGAAGAACAGCCTCGTGCACAGCCAGGGCGAGGGCCTGACCGCGGTGGTGGGACTCGAGGACGTGGTGGTGGTCTCCACCCCGGACGCGGTGCTGGTGGCCTCCAAGGCGCATTCGGGCCAGGTGAAGGAGCTGGTCGGCGCGCTGCGGGCCCGCGGCGAGCCGGAGGCGGACGCGCATCTGCGGATGTACAGGCCCTGGGGCTGGTACCAGCGGATCGACATCGGCGAGCGCTTCCAGGTGAAGCGGATCCAGGTCGTGCCGGGCGGGCGGCTGTCGCTGCAGAAGCACTACCACCGGGCGGAGCACTGGGTCGTGGTGCGCGGCACCGCCGAGGTCACGATCGACGAGCGGGTGGTGCTGGTCCACGAGAACGAGGCGGTCTACCTGCCGATCGGCTCGATGCACCGGCTGGCCAACCCGGGCAAGATCCCGCTGGAGCTGATCGAGGTCCAGGTCGGCTCCTACACCGGCGAGGACGACATCATCCGCGTCGAGGACATCTACGGGCGCTGAGCGCCCCGGCCGGCCCCCCCCTGCGACCCGATCACCCGCATGCGCCTCAGGAACATGCGGCCGCCCGGATCGATAGCACAGCGTGTAGCCGCTCCCGTGCGGCCGCGCCGCAGCGTCGGGGATACCGCATGAAGCACAAGCCGCTCCGCGAACAGGTCATCGTGATCACCGGCGCCTCGTCGGGCATCGGCCTGGCTACGGCCCGGATGGCGGCCCAGCGCGGCGCCCGGGTGGTGCTGGCGGCACGCAGCGGCGACGCCCTGGCGCGGATCCGCGCCGAGATCGAGGGCGTCGGCGGCAAGGCGATCGACGTCGTCGCCGACGTCGGCCGGCGGGCCGACGTGCAGGCGGTCGCCGACCGGGCCGAGGCGACCTTCGGCGGCTTCGACACCTGGGTGAACGTCGCGGGCGGCTCGATCTACGGCCGGCTGCGCGAGATCAGCGACGCCGACCACGAGCGCCTGATCCAGACGAACTTCTGGGGGACCGTCTACGGCTCCCTCGTGGCGACCGAGCATCTGCGCCAGCACGGAGGCGCCCTCATCAACGTCGGCAGCATCGCCTCGGACCTCGCCTTCCCGTTCCAGGGCATGTACGCGGCCTCGAAACACGCCGTGAAGGGCTTCACCGACGCCCTGCGCATGGAGCTGATGGACGAGAACGCGCCGATCTCGGTGACGCTGATCAAGCCTGCCTCGATCGACACGCCCCTGCCCCAGCGGGCGCGCAACTACATGGACCGCGAGCCGAGCCTGCCGCCGCCGATCTACCCGCCGGAGGAGGTCGCGAACGCCATCCTGCACGCGGCCGTGCACCCGCAGCGCGACATCTTCGTGGGCGGCGCCGGCAAGGCCTTCGTGGCCGGCAAGGAATTTGCCCCCGGCGCTTACGACTACCTCGGGCCGGCGATCATCGCCCTGCAGAAGCGCGGGAGCGCGCCGCGCAATCCGGACGGCGCCCTTCACGCGCCGGTCGCGGCGGGGGAGACGCGGGGCGACCCGCCGGTCCCGGTCATGCGGACGAGCGCCTACACCCGCGCCACCCTGCACCCCCTCGCGGCGGCGGCCGGCCTCCTCGGTGTGGGTGCGGCCACGGCCTTCGCGGTGCTCGGCACCTCGTCCGGACGCCGGCGACGCCTGTAAGTGTCCGTCGTGGTGGAGACCCTGCCCGGCCCCACCCGGCCGGCGCAGGAGCCGGCGGCCGAAGCCCGGATCGTGCCGCGCCGGATCGTATCCCTGGCCGATGACCGGATGATCGCCTACGCCGAGACCGGTACGGGACCGGATCTCGTGGCGATCCACGGCACGCTGATGTGCCTGGAGGACGTCTGGCTCGGCCCCGTTCCGGCACTGGCCGAGCATTTCCGTGTGATCGCCGTCGACCGCCCCGGCCACGGCTTCAGCCGGCGGCCACGCGGAGGTGCAGCCGACATCTGGGATCAGGCCGCGAGCATCCGGCAGGCGGTGCGGAACCTCGGTCTTCAGCGCCCGGTCATCGTGGGGCACTCATTCGGCGCGGCCGTCGCCCTCGCCTACGGCATGCTCCATCCCGAGGAGATCGCCGGCATCGTCGCTCTGGCGCCGATCTGCTTCCCCGAGCTGCGGCTGGAGCATGTTCTGTTCGGGCCGCGGGCGCTGCCATTCGGCGGCGATGCCCTGTCCGCCCTGCTGGGCGCGAGCAGCGACCGGGCGCTCCTGCCGCTCCTGTGGAACGCGATGTTTCTCCCTGAGGCGATGCCGCCCCGCTTCGCCCGGGACTTTCCCTTCGATCTGGCCGGTCGCCCGGCGCAGATCACCGCGGAGGGTGAGGATGCGGGCTGGCTCTGGCCGGGACTCACGCGAAGCGCCCTCGGCTATCCCTCGCTACGCCGGCCCACCCGTATCCTGGGCGGCAGCGCCGATCTGGTGGTCAACACCGCGCTGCACGGCCAGCGTGCGGCGAGCCTGATCCCCGGGGCGCGGTTCGAGCGCCTTCCGGGCGCCGGCCACATGCTCCACCACCTCCAGCCCGATGCAGTCGTGCGCGCGGCCCTCGCGGTGCGATCGGAGGCCTGACAGGCCGATGGCTCAGGCAGGGCCCGGCGGATAAGCTTCCAGATTCGTGGCATCTACATGCCGTATCAGGAGACCTCAGCCGCATGGTGGTCGTCGAGCGGGCCAGCCTCGGGCGGTGGGCGATGCCGGTGCGCTGGTGGGCGGTGAGGGACTCGAACCCCCGACCCTCTCCGTGTAAAGGATTGGCGTTCCCAAGCCTTAGAGCGCCGGCAGAGGGGGAAAGAGCCTTAGAGGGCCTTCCGAGACCCTTTCGAGCCCTCGTTTCCGGAGAATAACCGGAGACCTGTTCGGCTCACGTTCTCCCGCCGCGCGACACGGTCTCCACGACGCCGCGCAGATGCTCCGGCAGGTGGTGGCCGTAGACCTGCTCCACGACCTGCTCGGTGGTGCCGAGCGCCCGGGCGACCTTGCCGAACGGCACGCCGGCCATCACGGCCCAGGTCGCGAAGGTGTGGCGCAGGACGTGCGGCGTGATCTCTTCGCCGAGGGCCGCCCCCTTCCTGGCCGTCGTCCAGGCGCGGCGCAGGCGCAGGATCGGCTTGCCCTCGAACTCGATCACGTAGGCGCCGTTCTTCCGCCAACGCCGCATGTGCGCGGCGAGCCGCTTCGACATCGGGATCGGGGTCCGCCGCTTCGAGGATTCGCCCTCGGCGGTACCGCGCCGGTAGATGATGCCGGAGCGCAGGTCGACGAAGCCGCCGTCGGTGCTCTCGATCCACTTCAGGCGCAAGATCGCCTCGTGCCGGGTGCCGGTGTAGAGGCCGGCCAGGATGAACCGGGCGACGTGGCGCTGGACGAACAGCGCGCGGCCACGCTCCTCGCCCGGCCGCACCTTCTCGCGCGGCCGCCGCCAGATCTCCTTCCCCTTCGCATCGTGCCGCCCGGTCGGCCGGAAGCCCAGCGCAGCGAGCAGCAGCGCGGCCGCCTGCGAGCGGCTGAGCCACCGATCGCGCGCCGGCGCCCGGTCCGGCATCGTCACCGGGACCGGGTAGAGCAGCTTGTGCTCGCTGTGCGCGTAGCCGAAGGCGGCCGAGAGCACGCCCAGCTCGCGGCGCGCGGTCTGATCGCCGACCCGGGGCACCTCGGCCTCGGTCGCGTACCGGTAGCCCGGTCCGAACTTGAACCGCGCCTGCGGCTGCGAGGTCCGCCACTTCGCGTAGGCGCGGCACAGGTTGGGCGTGGCGTGGGCGACCTTCTTTCCGTCGAAGAAGGTGATCAGGTGCGGGAGCGCCGACCAAGCGACATCGGGCCGCTTCGTGCCGGCGGCATGCTCGTCGGCGTAGAGCTTCAGGACGTCCGCGATCTCGACTGTAGCGGGATCACCGCGGCCGAAATCGGGGGTGTGCTTCTCGGAGAGGTAGGCTTGCAGCGCTCTTTCAGCCGCCTCACGCTCTCCATAGCTGCAGCCCGTGCCGCGTTCGATGCCACCGGTGTCTCGGATGACCCAACGGTCGTCGGCGGCCTTGTAGTAGAGGCGGGCACCCTTGGCTGGACGCGGCATCGCTTCACCATCTTCTTGATGTCGCCGAGGGTCGTGTGCAGGCGCCCGAATACCTCGTAGGTCGTTAGCCGATCATGCTCGGCCTCGCGCCGCAAGGCCTTCGCCGACGCGCTCGTGACGACGCCATGCGCGACCGCGACCTCGGCCGCCACGCTGAGCGGCATCATGGTCTCGTCCGTGACCTCGTTCGGGGCGGGAATCCTGGCGCTTCGGGGCATCAGCGCGGGCCCTCCAGCTTCAGCTCCTCGGTCGACCGGATGATGCCGTCGACAGGCTTCCCAGCCTTGGCCCGGATCGCCTCAATGTCCGCAACCATCTTGGTGCGCCCGCGCTGCTGCGCGTCGAAGTAGCTGGCCCCGTAGCGGTCGGTCTCCAGCGCGCCGGCCTGGATCGCCAGGGCGCGCTTGCCCTTCGCGATGTCGAAGTGGACCCACGAGGCGTTGCGGTGCTTCCCGAACGAGAGATGCGGGTGGCCCTGGATCCACTTCCGGTCGACGCCGATGCGGTCCACCATCGCCAGCAGCTCGTCGAGGCTGTCGGCCCAGAGGTGGCACATCATCATGCGCCCGAACGGGAAGATGGGCTGGTCGACGAAGCAGGTCATTCTGCGGCCTCGGCGATCGGCGCGAGCTGGTCGATGTTGCACGCGTGGACGGAGAAGCTCACCGCGCACGTCCATGGGTTCTCACCCCAGAGACCGTCGCCCTTCATGTTCCAGCGCGGGTCGTGCAGTACATTGATGAAGCTGCCGAACGCAGTCCGCGGGTCAGAGAAGCAGATGTCCTCTTCGGAGAGCGCCTTGCCGTCAGCGGCCCACCGGCTCGGTCTGCCGACCGGTGACCAGTCTATGCACCAGCCATCGCCACCGCGGTACGCGTGCGGCCTCATGGTAGCGCCTTCGGCAATCGCGTCATCGCGGCTGATGTCCTGCAGGCGCTCGACCCGGACGTCCGTCACCAGAAGCGTGAGGCGCGAGGCCCAGCGCGGCATGTGAATGGACGGGCGCCAGCGGGGCTTCGATCGCTCCCAACCCGCGGCGTAGATGGCAGCGAGGTCGCGATCGTTCGGATTGATGGTCTGCGGGACGCCCTCGCTCATCCGGTACGCGGATGACGGGACCACTGCGTGGTTCTCGCGGACATAGAGGCGATCTCCGACGGCGAAGCGGCTGAAGTCCGGCCCGTGCTCCCGAACCTCCCCCTCGGTCGCATTTACGATCCCGCCGTGAGCATTGCTGAGGTGAAAGCGATCAGACACCCCGGGCATCAGCTCGGGTTGTGGCTTCAGGATCCGCCGTGTCTGCGTCTTCCGGCCGGCGAGCAGCGCCGCGATCATCGGCGCCGAGAAGATGATAGGACGGTCAGCCACGGGGCGCCTCCGTAGAGAAGAGATCGGCGGTCCGGCCGCAGCGTGCGACCCGGGCCCGCACGGTGGCGTCGCGGAAGCCCGTGCATCCGGGCTGACCGTCGGCGCCGTACTGCCACTCCTCCGGGTAGCCGGGCTCGTTGATGCCGTGCGCCATGGAGGCGACGAAGATCATGCAGCCCTGGCCAGCGAAGCCGTTGCGACGCGAGCAGCCGGCGCACCAGACCGCCGCGAAGTACTCACCCTCGGAGCCGTTGCTCGGCCGGTAGGGCTGGCCCGCGTGCTTCTTCAGCCGCTCGGCCGCGTCGTCAGGGTAGATACGCCGGTCAGCCATGGAGGGCCTCCGCGTACCCTGCTGCCATCGCGTCTTGCTGTCCGGCCAGTTCGCTCATCTCGCGTTCCAGCGCCGCCATGCTCTCGGCGTGCGATGCCGGCGTCATGCCGACGAGCGCCAGGACTTCCATCCACTCGGCGTCCGTCATCGCGGGCGGCTTCTCCTCCCACCTCACGATGTCGGACAGCAGACCGTAGGCCGTGGTCTCGTCCCATTCCGGCTCGAAGTAGCCGGTGACGCCGCCGATCATGGGAGTGCCGGGCGAAGCGATGGCGCAGCGCGTGCAGCCCCAACGCTCCGAGACGTTCGGGCAATCGCACCGGATCCTCAGGCCGTGGTAGCCGTAGCCCTCGTCCGGCTCGGCGAGGAAGACTTCGCCCCAGATCTGCTCGGGGTAGTGCTTCTGCAGGACGACGAGCGCGCGCTCAGACCAGCCCTTCAGCTCGGCCAAGGTCGGAAGTGGGCGCGTCACGGCGGCAGCCGTCGGAGGCCCGACGGGCACGCTCGCTCCAGCCGGTAGGCCGGCGGCGACCGCCGCGGCGCTGGCGGCGGTGAGGAAGGCTCGGCGGCTCAGATCAGCCACGGGCACCTCCCGTCGCGAGGGCGGCGGTGGGACGCTTGCCGGCCTCTAGAAGCGGCAGGCCGGCCTCTGTCGGCACGTAGATGATCTGCTGCACGCCATCCTGCTGCTCCAGCATGTTGACGTACTGCCAGCGGAGGTAGCCTTCCGGGCCGCCGAGCGAGTTCTCGACTTCCTTGATGGCCCGAGCGACGCCCTTGGCTCGAATGACCTCGGCCTCGGCGTAGTGGTGGGCTGCCGCTTCCTCTCGTTCGGCCTGGAGGACGGCGATCTTCGTCTCGGCCTCGGCCTGCGCCAGATCGGCACGGCCTTTCAGCCGCTGCGCCCAGACGCCGTAGATCGGCCCGATGATGAAGAGGGTGGCGACTGCTGCGGCGAGCAGTCCGGCGATCGTGATGATCGTGATGATGGTGCTGGACTCGTCCATAGGGCTACTCCGCGGGCGTGAGGAGAGGAGCCGGAGCGGATCGGGCCGACCGCTTCCGAGGCGGGAACAGCGCCGGCATGGTCGCCCGGGTCGCCTCCCTGGTGATGCGCGCCACGTGGCAGCGCAGGTTGTGGACGGCCGGGAAGAAGCCCTTCGCCGGGAGGCGCAGGCCGCTGGGCGCGATCACCGCGAAGCCCTCGCCGTCCGGGCTGCTCTCAGCCCGGAAGCCGTCACCGAGGATCCGCTGCGTGATCTCGACGAGCTTTGCCGGATCGCCGGTCCCCCAGGCCTTGCCGACCTGGTCGTGTGCATAGATGGCCAAGATCAGGTCGACGTTGAGTGGGGACTCGGCGAGCTGCTCGAGAGCGACCATCGCGCCTTGAGCCGGCTGCGGCCGGTACTCGCCCGCGAACGGTTGGCGGTACACGGTGGCCGGGATCGGGAACGGCCCTTTCTTGTCCTTCCGCTGCTCCGCGATGACGGCGGCTAGGATGTCCTCGACCGGCCCGGGGCGATCATTGCCGGCCGACCGGAACCCGGTCTCGCTCGGGAACGGCCTGCCGGCATCGACGGCGTAGAAACAGCACCACCGGTCGCGCTCGACGATCGCGCGGATGCCCTCGACCTCAACCACGGGGAAGGTCCGGATGGTCGGCTCGAAGCTGAAAAGGTCGGGCGCAGTCATAGGTCCGCTCCGATCAGCAGCGGCTGCACGGACCCGTCCGAGAAGACGGCATCGAGCGGGACGTCGGCGGTCGGCTCGTCGCCGGTCCATCGCTGCGGCCATGTGCCGGCGGCAATCAGCTCGCGAATGCGCGCCTCCTCCTCGTCGTTCAGCAGGTCGACGTGCGGCCGGCCGAGCCGGTCAGCCTCGGCGTTGCAGGCTGCCTGGATGGCCAGGATGCGGTCGAGCGCGTCGAGGCGCGCCGGCAGGGTGATCGGGCCCATGCGCTGCTGGTTCGGCACCAGCGTCCCGTCCTTGCGCGTCTCGCCGCCGGGCTGGCGCAGCCGGTTCCGGGCGAGCCGCAGCTCCCGGTAGATCGGGCGCAGGCCGAGCAGCGGGGCGAGGTACGACCACGCCGGCAGCGCAACGACCGCCTCCAGGGCCTTGTCCCGGGCCGCGAGCGGGCAGCCGACGCAGCCGGTGCGCGCGTTCGCCTCCTCGGCCTCGTCGCCACCGTAGGCGTCGGCCAGCATCGCCGTCGCCCAGCCGCCGTAGGCGCGCATCGGCGCGTAGACCCGCAGCCAGTCCCAGACGTTGCAGACCCGCCAGTGCAGGATCGGCGCGAGGGTCGCGAGACGCCCGCGGACGCCCTTCATGTCGGGGAGGACCTGCTGATACCAGCCCTGGCCGCACTCGGCCCCGTCCTTCGAGCAGCTCATCTCGATCCGCCTGTCGCGGATCGCGCTCTCACCCTGGCGGACGCCGGTGATCGTCAGCACCGTGTCTGCCTCGGGCATCCCGGCGAGGTCGGCCTCGATCGCGGCCGCCATCGGGTCGATCTTGATCTGCCGGGTGCACCAGCGGAGCGTGTTGTTGTTCGGCGGCGGCACGCCCCGGCCAAGAATGTAGACGAGGAAGCGGCGGTCGAGCGGCGCGGTGACGACGCGCAGCCGGATCCACGGGAGGCGCGCGAGCCGGGCCATGACGTCGGCCGCGGCGATCGCGAGGGGCGTCAGCTCCTGGCGGGTGTCGGCATAGTAGACGGTCAGCGTCTTCGGCGGCGCGAGCCGGCCGGCCTCGATCAGGTGGACGATCAACGTCAGCGTCGCGGTCGAGTCCTTCCCGCCCGACCACGCCATGGCCCAGTGCTCGTGCTGCGGGCCGTAGGCCTGGAGCGAGGCGAGGGTCATCTCGACCGCATCGTCGTAGACCAGGCGCTCGGCCGTCAGCGCGAAGAGGTCGTGCTGCCGAGAGCCGCGGAGGATCGGTGCGGGCGCGTTCACGCCGCCACCTGCAAAGCTGCGGCCTCGCGCTGGAGAGCGTCTTCGAGGGCCTTGGTCGCGGCGCGGTGCTCGGCCCAGGCCTGCTCGACCGTGGGCGGCGGGGGCGCCTCGATCGCGGCCGGGCCGTCGAAGAAGGCCTCAACCGGCACCTTGAGCAGGTCCGCGACGCGCTGGAGGTTGGCGGCGCCGATGCGGTTCTTGCCCTGCTCGTACTTCTGGACCTGCTGGAACGAGATCCCGAGGGCGTCGCCGAGACTGGTCTGGCTCATCCGCGCCCGCTCTCGAGCGATGCGGATCCGCCCGCCGATCCGGGCGTCGAGGTCGGTGCAGCGCTTCGGGCCGGGCACGGTGGTGGCCTCAGACATCGAACATCTCCGCAATGTCACGATCGACGGGTTGGCCCATGGCCCGGTTGAGCGTGGCCTCGACGACGAGGTCGGCCATGCTGGGTTCGGGGTCGTGGCCCTGGCGGCGCGCGCGGCGCTCGGCCTCGCGGACGAAGACCGGATGCTCCGGGACGCAGGCGCGGGCCGCCTTGAGCCCGTGATTCGCCTTCACGTGTGAGAACATCGCCTCGGTGCTGGCGAGCGTGCGGGTGCAGTGGGGGCAGCGGAGGGCGTTCATGCCGCCACCTCGGTGGGCGCCTCGGCCTTCATCCTGGCGGCCCAGAGCTTCACGGCCTCAAACGCCCAGCGCGATTGCGCCGTGTGCCGATAGAGCGGATCCTCGAAATCGCCCGTCAGATTGTAGATGCGCTCGGCCGACATGCTGTCGTCGTCGCGGAAGCGCCGGACAGCGTCCTTCCGGTCAGCCGGGTCGTTCTCATCGCCGCCGTATTCGTCGCAGAGCTGCTTGAACAACTGCGGCTGCCACTTGTGCCGCAAGCTTTCGTAGGCGCTCTGGATCAGAGCTTCGACGGTGGCCTCGCGGTCGTATTCCTCCTTGAACTCCGACTTGCTCGTGAGATAGTCGAAGTTGGCTCTGTCGACGAAATCAACCGCGCCCTCCAGGGTGTTGAACGCCGGCCAGACCTCGTAGACAGCCGTACCGAGATCGCCCCCGACCGCCAGCATGCCGGTGGCCCAGGTGACGCGGAAGGCGTAGGCGCCTGTTCCCGGCTTGCCGAGCCGCCACGACTTGGCCGGCACATCCTGCATGACGTGCTCGGCGAAGCTCAGCGCGGCGATGCGCTGAATATTCTCGTGCTCGCTCATGACTTCGCTCCGGGATCCTGGTCGATGCGCTCGGCGTCCTCGGCCTTGAGGGCGCGGTGCGAGGACACGAGCGCCCAGACGGCGCCGGCCAGGGCGAGGCCGATGGCGATCCCGATGAAGAGGCTGGGCCAGGACATCAGGCGGCCTCGTCCGAACCGCTGATCGGCCGGACCTGGAAGCACGTCGCCGTGCTCGCCTCGGCCTCGCAGATCAGGGAGCCGTAGCCGAGGAGCGTCTCGACCTTCTCACCGCGGCGGACCGGGCGGACGGACAGCTCCAGCATGGTGCCGTCCGTGAACCGGACGGCGAACAGGCGGCCGCGGCCCTCGTACCGGGCGCGGCGGCGTTCGTTGATCGTCTCGCGGTGGACGACGCGGCGCTGGGACGACGAGTAGCCGGACCACTCGCCTTCGAGGACGTAGCGGGCCATCTCAGGCGGCCTCCGTCCGGCGACGGATCTCAGTCTTGACCGTGAAGGCGACGTCCTCGTCCATGTCCTGACGGGCGCACCACATCAGGTAATCGAAGGGCACCTCGGACCAGAGCGTGCCGCGGTGCTTCCCGAAGGCGCAGCGGACCTGAAGGGCCGGCTGGGCCGAGATCAACACCAGGTCGTCGAGGGTGGTCCGGGCCAGCAGCTCGCGCAGCAGGAACGCGGTCACGTAGGCGTCGGGCCCGGCCCGGTGCGCGGGCTGGGCGATCTCGCGCTCCAGGCCGGCCGGGTTCAGCCAGTACCGGAGCGCCCCATTGTTGTGGGCCGGCGCCTCCGGCCAGATGCGCAACGCCGCCTTGTAGGTGCAGATCCAGTGCGCCTCGCCCGTCACCTCGCGCGTGAGCCACTGGCGCTCGAACCTCGCGTTGTGCGCAACCAGCACCACGTGCGGCGCCTGGAGCCATGCTTCCTCGAAGAGGGCGGATCGGACCGCCTCGGCGAAGGTCGGGGCGCCGACCACGTCGGCGTCCGTGATGTGGTGGACGGCGGACGTCTCCGGCGGGATCGGGCAGCCAGGATCCACGAGGAGGTTGTCCGGCTGGCCGACGCGCCAGCCATCGGCGTCCCGGACCAGATCGCAGAACCCGATCTCGCAGACGCCGGCGGGCGGCTCGAAACCGGTGGTCTCAAGATCAACGACACGGATCAGCATCACGCGGCCTCCGCCGTTCCGATGGCCAGAAGGGTCGCGACGCGGGCCTCGACCTCGCCGAGGAAGGCGCGCACGGCGGCCTCGTCCTTCGCGATCTGCTCGTCGTCGCGGTGGAGGCGCTTCACCCAGAGGCGGAGGGCCGGCGGCACGCTCGGGTGCCACGAGGCGAAGTCGCACCACTTCCGGCCCGTGCAGGCCATCTGCCAGCGCATCTGCGGCAGGTACTGCTCCGGGATCGTGCCGGAGAGCAGCGTGTCGAGGTGCGTGCGCAGGGTCGGGCACTTGATCTCGACGAGGCCGAGATCGCCCACCAGCCGGTCCGGGCTGGCGCCGGCCATGGCGATGCTCGGGTGCTCGACGAAGCCGATCTGGTCGACGTCGACGCCATGCAGGAAGGCATAGGCGTCGGCGGCCTGCGGCTCACGCTCGGAGCCCTCCAGCATCGGACCAGTGAGGTAGTGCTGGGTCGTGAGCCCGGTCAGCCGCTCGCCGACGAGCTCCATCAGGTAGCGCTCGCGCTCGGCGGTCGGCTTGCCGTCCTTCTTCACGGCGAGGATGTCGGCGATGCGGGAGGCGGTCGCCTTGCCGCAGCGCGCGTCGAGCCACTCCGGGCTCCCCTGGACCATATCGGCCATGTCAGCGGCCCTCCTGCTGACGGGCGCGGTTGGCCACGGTGGTCTTGATGGAGGCCAGAACCTCGTCGAACCGATTGGCCGGCAGGTCCGGCACGCTCTCGACGCCGAAGAAGCGCAGCAGCCGGTCCGGCGGGATCTTGTGCTCGGTGAGCTGCTTGCGGATCTGCTCCGCCTGCTCGTCGCTGATGACGTCGTCGTTGCCGCCGGCCGGTGCCCCGTCCGTGTCGTGCGGGTCGTTCGTCAGCGCGATGTTGAACACCTGCAGGACGAGGTAGCGCCGCGCGTAGGTGATCGTGGAGCCGATCCCCTGGATGGGGGTCTTGTTGGCCTTGCCCTGGGCGCCGGCCGTGTCGGGCGGCAGGTCGAGGTGATATGCGCGCTCGTGCCCCGCCTCGTGGGCACAGGTGCAGGTGACCCGGAGATTGCCCTGGATCGGCGAGGGCTCGGTGTCGAACGACAGCGAGAAGCCGTGCCGGGCGATGATCGGCGCCGTCGCCTTGGCGATGCTCTCCAGGCGGGCGTAGGCGGCACCGGAGTGCGTGTTGCGCGCGTCGCGCAGGACCCGCGGCAGCTCGGCCTGACAGGCGGACATCGCGGCGTTGAAGGCGATGCGCGCCCGCTCGGCCCGGTCCTCGCGGGCCATGACGAGGAACCGCTCGACGCGGTCCGGGTCAATGTTCGGGTCCCGGGCCATCCGCTCGATGATGGACAGGACGGCGGCGCCCTCTGCCGGCTGGATGGCGACCGGTGCTGGCGGGTGGTCTTCGAGGGTGGCGAGCTGCTGCTTGGCTTGGTTCACGGCGGATCTCCTGAGGCTACGGGGCGGGTGGCAGGCTCACTCCCCTGCCCGCTTGGCCTGGCGCTCCAGCCAGCCGCGGACCTTCGCGTCGTCGGTCTGGACGAGGACGGATTCCCCGCTGTCGCGGACGAAGGAGAGGCCGAACCCGGCGGATCGGGAGGCGAGCGTGAGGCGCCGCTCTCGGCCGGCCCTGAGCGCCGCGATGAGGTCGCCGCGCTCCCAGCGGGCGCGGATCTGTCCGACCTGGACGTGGACCGTGCCGGCGCGCGGCAGCAGCTCGGCCGCCTCGGCGGGGGTGAGGCGCATGTCCTCGGGCGCGGCCGCCGCGCGCGGCTCCGGGGCGGCGAGGGCCAGGGCCGCCGGCAGCGCCAGGGCGAGGTCGAGATAGCTGACGATGCTCACGGGCGGGCAAGCTCCAGGAGTGCCCGGCGGTCGGCCGCGGGCATGTGGCGGAAGGCGGTGAGGAGGGAGCGCTCGTCGTCGTTCAGCGCGACGCTCTCGGCGTCGAGGCCGGCGATGAGGCTGAGATCGAAGCCGTAGAGGCCGGCGAGCTGGGCGCGGCGGGCGAAGGGCACGGGCTCGTCGCCGCGTTCCCAGCCGCTGAGCGCGGTCTGCGATGCGCCGAGCAGGTGCGCGATCTCGGCCTGCGGAAGGCCGGCCCGCAGGCGAGCCTCGCGGATGATGCCAGCGACCGTCTGGCGCTCGGACAGCTCCACGGTGCTCGGGATCCCGCGCGGGCGCGGCCCAGTGGCAGCGAAGCGCGGGCGGGACGGCGGCCGCCGATCGATCCGGAGGAATGCCGCGTCGGAGGTGCGGGCCGGCCTCATCCGCGCCTCCCGGCGGCCCGGAGCCGGGTGCGCGCGTCGGCGAGCACCGTGACATCGTCGCGGCCGTCGAGGTCGACGCGTGTCTCGGCGGTAAAGAGGGCGATGCCAGCGGCCATGCTGGCGGCCGTGGCCTTCTCCAGCGCCTCCTCCAGGATGAGCTCGACGACCGCGCGCGGCTGGTCGAGGCCGGTCCGGGCGAGAAGGACCTGCAGCTCGCCGACCTGGCTCTCGAGAGCGCGCAGGACGGCGTAGAGGTCGGCGCTGTTGCGCTCGGCCATCTCGTGGGCTGCGACGTGCCGCGGCAGCGAGTGGGCGATCTCGCTGTAGGTCGGCAGACCGAGCAGCGCGGCTCGCTCGTCGACCGCCGCGATGAAGACCTCTTGGTTGAAGGTCAGAGGCTGGGGCGCGCTCAACGGACGCCTCCAGCCTGCAGGTTGCTGACGAGGGCGCGGTCCGCACGGAAGGCGGCGAGCTGCTCGCGCATGTCGGCGATCCAGGCGCTGTCCTCGCCGCCGCACCGGCCGAACGAGCCGAGGTGGCCGTGGTCGAAGGCGCGGAGGAAGCTGGCGACGGCGTCGGCCAGGGCTACGCCGCTCGGGAAGGTGACGGGCTCCAGAGCGTCGAGGCTCTCAGCCGGCAGAGCGTGCCGGTGCGCTTCGCGGAAGGCGTTCACAGCAGGGCTCCGGTCGGCGACCGAACAGCGGCCGGCGCGAGGGACAGGTCGAGGCGGGTGTCGCAGGCCGGCGGCTCGGTGCGGCCCAGCTCGCGGTTGGTCTCGACGCGGGCGGCGACCCAGCGGCGGGCGTGGTCCTCGACATCGGCGATCGCCGCGTTGAGGGCCGGGCTCTGGCTCGGGCGGAAGCGGGGATCGGGCAACTTGGCCCGGCCGGCGTCGCAGCGGGCGGCGAAGCGGGCGAGGCTGGCGGCGCGCGCCTTGGCGGAGTGGGTCGCCATGGTCAGGCGGCCTCCTCGTTCGCGCCGCCGATGCTGACGATCTCGAACGGGCCTCGCCCAGCCATCTCGTTCGCCTTGGCGCAGGCGGCCGGGCCGAAGCGCAGCACGTCACCGGCAGAGAACTTCGACCCGCGCAGCGCCGCGTCGGTGCAGCAGCCCCGCTCATCCGTGATGCGGATGATCTCCAGGGCCATGTCGGCGGCCATCCGCCGAGCGTGCTCGACCTGGAAGCCTTCCCAGCCGCCTCGAAGGTCGGCGACGATCTGCCCGAGATCGGATCCGCGGCAGGAGAAATTCGGTTCGCCGTACCCGATGCCGGTCGCATAGATCGCGGCATAGAGCGGCTTGTCCTCGTCGTCGGCCGCGGTGAGGTGGATGGAGACGCGAGCCTTCGGCCCAATCTCCTTCCTCAGGACGACGAGAGCAGCGTGCGCTTCGACGACGCTCATGGGGGCGGGCGTTGCGCCCGGCTTGCGCTGGGTGGCGGCCATGGTCAGCGCCCCCAGCCGAGGGACATGCCGCCGAGGGCGACGGTCCCGACGATCAGCGCCGGAACGACAAGGCCGAGGATGACGACGGCGCCCATCACGCGGCGTCCTGCAGGAGGGCGTCGGACGCCTCGCCGTTGCAGAGGATGTCGAAGACGGCGGCGAAGGGCGTGCCGTCGAAGGCGCGGTCCTCGATCTCGTGAGAGAGCGCGATCATCACGCGGGCCGGCTGCGCCAGGACGTGGGCAGCGATGGCGGCGGGCGCTTCACCGGCCGCGATGCGGGCGATGACGGCGGCGATTTGGGTGGAGGTGTTGGACACCGTGCGGCTCCATCGGCTCGGTGAGCGGCGATGAAGCGAAGATACCGTTCTGGTATGTTCAGTCAATACCAGTTCGGCATATTTTGCGTGCGGCGGATCCGGAAGCACCGCCGATCAGCAGCGCAAACGTGGCGGATATCCACATCCGTCCACAGGCTCAAACCGTCGCGGTATTTTCTGTTCGCCTTTTGTTCCTTTGTCGTGTCACCCTCTGGTTGTGGTCGAGCAGAGGAGTGGCCATGGGCCAAAGCGTTCAGTTCGCCGTCCAACGCTTTCAGGATGCCGGTCCGGGGCAGTGGTCTCGGGGGCGTCTCACCGAGTGCAGGACAGCAGACGAGGCTCGACGATTGGCAGAGCGTTGCGTTGCAAGGGGTGAGTCGACAGGAGCAGCGGCGTTTTCACGACGCTCATCAGGAGAGTTTGGAGTTCAGGACAGCCCGATCACCATTGCTGCTTTTGGCGATGTCCCACCGGAAGCGAAAGATATCCTTCCGTTTTGACCGACCGATCCACTTCATTAGGGGAGAGCACCACATGGCCCTCAAACCCATCGTCGCTCACAACGTGCAGCTCTTTGTGCTGGTGAAGGGCAAGCTGGTGGCGGGAAATCTCGTGAGCTGCAGGGATCCTGAGGACGCCTGCCGCACCGCCGAGCACAAGGTCCAGAGCGGCCGGGCAATCGGGGCGGCCGCCTTCACGCGTACGATCGTGGATCCAGAATATGACGATGGATCGGAGCCGACCACGCTCGCCACCTTCGGCCGGCTGCCGCCTGGGTTGGCGGACAACCTTCCGTTCTGACCTCAGCGCCGGAGGAGCTTCTGCATCGGCCGATATGTGCCGATGACGAAGGCTCGGACCGCGACTTGGAGATCCTCGCGCGGCTTCCACTCCAGCTCGCGCCGAGGAACGTGGATCGGCTCCTGCCACCGCGGATCGTCGCTGTCTGGGTGCAGCTCGACGGAGCCACCTTCGGCCACGCGGTAGACCTTGGCGGTGCGTTCACGCAGATGGCCACCGAACTGGATCTGCTCGACGATCACGAGTTCGCCGTTCTGCGGCTGGTGCCCGCTGATCCCGATATCGACGCAGTGCAGGATGTCGCCGTCGATCGCAATCTGATTGATCGAGGTGCCACGCACGACGAGGCCGTACTGCGCCTTCCGCGGGTAGCGCGAGTCCGGCACCACCGGCGCGCGCTCATAGATCGTCTCGTCGACTGCGGTATCGACGGTGAGGAATCGGCCGGCCGCGACTTCGCCCGGCACGTCCAGGCCGGCTTCCCCGTCGATCGTCCAGCCAGGCCCGTCCTCGCCTTCCGGCTCATTCAGGTTGGCAGGCGGGAAGAGCAGCGTCTCCGCGCTGATGCCGAGAGCAGGGGCGAGTCGCTCGGCCCATTCTTTCGTGAGCTTCCGCTCTCCGGCCTCGAGCCGGCGGATCTGCGGCTGCGAGGTGCTGGCCGCATCCGCAAGCTCCTGCTGGGTCAGTCGGGCTCTCTCCCGGAATTGCTTCAACGCGCTCATACCAAAGTGATATTTCGCGCCGTCCACGTCGTCTAAGGACAAAATGGTATGAGGGGGCTTGTCGCCGATATACCGTAACGGTATGTTGGTTGGTATGAGGCTCACCGACTACCTTCGCCAGCACGAGCTCACCCACACCGAGTTCGCCGCCATGATCGGCGCGACCCAGGCTGCGGTGACGCGATATGTGAACGGCCGGCGCAAGCCGAGCCTCGACAAGCTGATCCTGATCGAGCGCGTGACCGAAGGTGCGGTTCGTGCGCTCGATTTCGCCAACGACCCGGCGCCTGCTGATCCGTCAGACGCGGCATCCTCCGTCGAGGGGGCGGCCGCGTGATGGGCGCCGATCTCACGGACATCCTCGGCACCGATCGAGCGGTCAACACGCACGACGAGGCATGCCGTGTGATCGAAGCGGCGCTCGAGCGGCACAACGGTCCGTGCCCCAAGGTCTACGCCGACGTTCTCAGCGCCTACGTCGCCGCTACGGACTTCGGTCGCGCCGACCTCTTCTTGGAGGTGGCTTCTCGTGCGCTGAGCGGCGCCCCGCAGTCGGGGCCGCGCTGATGCTCGCGGCACTGGCCTTCCTCCTCAAGCTGATGGTCGTGGTCTCTGCCGGCGTGGCCGCCGGTGGCTTGCTCGGCTTCCGGCCGATCATCGCGGCGATCACCGTGCTGCCGGCCCTGCTGATCGGCTGTCGCGCCCTGGCGGTGCTGTGATGGCCGCCCCTCGCCTTTCGCCGCGTGCCCCTGCCGTCGCCAGCGTCGAGGCCTCTGCCTCGGCGGCGGTCTCCTGTCTGGAGCCCACCGTGACCGACGCAAAGACCCTACTGGCCCTTGGCTGCGCCTGCCGCCGCGCTGCGGGCGCGTTCGCGATCCTGGCGTCGCGTCTCTCCATCGAGGTCGAGCGCGGCGAGCATCCGGACACCGGCGCGCCGGCCGAGATGGCGCAGCAGGCCCTCGACCTGGAGCGCGCCGCGCAGCACCTCCAGGCCGAAGCCCAGGACGCCAAGCTGCTGGCGCTCCTGCAGCACCGGGAGCGGTTCGCTGACCTGGTGCGCATGGCCCAGGCCATGGACCGCGGGCTCAGCTTCGTGCCGGTCGAGCCGGTCGCCGCCCGGACGTCCAGCCCCGCGGACGTTGTCGTTGTCGGGCAGGACAACACCGCCTCGCTTCGCGAGCGCATGGGCCGCGGTCTGGCGCGTCTTCGGAGGCGCGCCTGAAATGTCGGTGCTCAAGCACATCGCCGGGTCTGCCGTTCTCGTCCGCGAGAACTGTAACGCGCCGGCCGTGCCGACGTCTTTACTGGCTGTCGCGCGGCTGTGCACAGCTTCCCCCCACCGCAGCGGTCGCAGGCTCACGCCTCCCGCCAGCGAGCGACCCGGCCGAGACCATCGCAAACTCGGACCCTCGGCCGGGTCGTCCCTCCTCCTGCGCGCGCGGCTTCAGCTCCCCAGCCCCACCGTTCGCGCTCGTGTGTGTGCGTCTCCGTCCAACCTCCCGCATTCGCTGCGCTCCTCTTCGACTTCCGCAAGATGTCGCCAAGGAGTGGTGCAGTGGGGACAAAGACTGACCGGAACCGAGCAATGCTGACCGCATCCCAAGCTCGGGACGAGACCTTGCCGAAGCTGTCGGCGCTCGTCCGCCTCGCCCAGTCGAGCATGGGCTCGAAGATGGCCGCCTACGACGCGGTTGGGCGCCGGATCGGCGCCTCGGGCTCCTGGGTCCGCAAGTTCATGGGGCGCCAGGACACCGGCCTCGACGGGCACGTCCTGCACAACATCCGGACCGCTTACGAGCGGCTCTGCTCGAACATCGAGGCCGCGGCCGACGCCGCAGAAGCCACCAACGCTCTGCTCCGGGAGGATCTCCATGCGGCTCTTCGCGCCGACCGTCCGGCTGCTGCGCGCACGCCTGGGGGAGCGCCGGCTGCGGGCGCAGCTCCGTGCCGTCCAGGACGGCCGACCGCACCGGCACTGGTCCGTCCGGATGCTCGCCCGCGTGTGCCGGGCCTGCCGGGTGCGGTTGATCTGACGGACTTGCCGCTGTGGCGGGCCGCGAACGAGGAGGAGTGAACGATGGGCGGGGTCCGCAAGGGCGAAGACGACGGCGCGGCTTCGGGAGATCAGACGGTGGTCGGCCCGGCTACGTCGGAGCTCGATTTCGGCGACGCGATCCGCGCGCTGAAGGCCGGTGCGCGCGTCTGCCGGGCCGGCTGGAACGGCAAGGGCATGTGGCTCTCGCTCAGCGGGCCGTCGCGCGGGCTCGAGGTCGTCGCGGAGCGGTTCTGGTCGGCCAACAACGCCGAGTTCGCGCGCCGCAATGGCGGCACCGCCGTCGTCCTTCCCGCCATCACCATGAAGACCGCCACCGGCGAGATCCTCATGGGCTGGCTGGCTTCCCAGTCGGACATGCTCGCCGACGACTGGATGGTCGTCTCCGCCTGACCCTTTCACCGGGCGGCGCGGCCGCTCGGCTCACCCTGAGGAGCCGTCATGCCCCAGTACACGAAGAAGCCGGTCACGATCGAAGCCCGGCAGTTCGAGACGAACAACGACGACGGCTCGCACATGAGCCTGCTCTGCGACTGGGCGAATGGATCGGCCGACAAGGTCGTCGTGACCCATGACGGCACCAGCATCTACATCGCGACCCTTGAGGGGACGATGCGCGCGGAGGTCGGCGACTGGATCATCCGCGGCGTGAAGGGCGAGCTGTACCCCTGCAAGCCGGACATCTTCGCGGCGTCCTATGTGCCGGCGTCCCGCGAGGCCGACGCCACCGGCAAGCCGGCGATCACCCGCGCCGAGGCCGATGCCAGCCTGTCGGCGGCCCCAGCGCCGCGCGTCACTCTGGAGAGCCTGGAGGCGAAAGTCGCGAGCGCGGAGTACTTCCGCTCGAAGACGCTCACGATCTGCATCCTGACCCTGGCGAACGGCTTCACGATCGTCGGGAAGTCGGCCTGCGCCTCGCCCGAGAACTACAGCCAGGCGCTCGGCGAGCGGTACGCTTACGACGACGCGTTCCGGCAGATCTGGGCCTTCGAGGGCTACCTGCTCCGCGAGCAGCTGGCGGCGACGGCCTGACCATGTCCGACGGCGCTTTCGTCACCACCCTGCCGGCGCACTTCGCGACCCTGCGCGAGGGCGTCGAGAAGCACGTGCCGTCGACCGCGGCGAACGTGCTGGTCCGGAACGGGCTGATCACGCTCCTCGCGTGGGCCGAGCGGATGGCGGAGATGCTGGCCGAGAAGACGCCGGCGACCGCGCAGCAGCAGTTCCACGCGCCGCTCGGCGACCGCTCGCTCATCGTCGAGGAGCCGCGCGTGCCTCGTCACGCCGGTCACGACCCGCGCCTGCCGGGCAACCGCCCGCACCCCTGAAACGAGAACCGCCCGGCCTGCGCGAACAGACCGGGCGGACGATGAAATCCCCTGCGACGGGTTGAGCTATGAAAGCCACAGGTTCTTCATCCAATCAAGTCTCGGCCGCTGAAGGTGTCGCCGCGGATGAACTTCGACAGTTCATCGAGCGGATTGAGCGGCTAGAGGAGGAGAAGGCCGGAGTCGCTGGCGACATCAAAGAGGTGTTCGCCGAAGCTAAGGGCCGTGGCTTCGACACGAAGGCCATGCGGACCATCCTCCGCATCCGCAAGCAGGATCACTCCGAACGCCAGGAACAGGAGGCGATCCTCGAGCTCTACATGCAGGCCCTCGGCATGCTGGCGGACACGCCGCTCGGCCGGGCCGCGGTGAGCCGCGAGTTCGCGGAGGCCCGCATCACGATCTCCGGGCCCGGCATCGAGCCGGTCGAGACCACCGGCGCCGGCCTCGCCCGCGCATCGGCGTCGCTCGGCGTCGAGGCACACGCTCAGCGCAACCGCCGCGGCGGCTCTGCCGCTCGCCAGATCGACCTCGAAGACGCCATCGCGGCGAGCCGGTGATCACCATGCGCCGCCCGCCTTCCTCTCATGGCCCCGTGTTCGCGCCGCCCGGCCGCCGCGTGGTCGATTCCGTGACCGTGCTCCTGCCGGTCCCGCCCTCGGTGAACGCCCTCTACCGGCATGGCGGGGGCAAGGGGCCCCATCGCTCCGACGTCTACCGGGCCTGGATCGACGGCGCCGGCTGGCGCCTCCAGGCCCAGCGCCCGGGACGCGTGCCGGGCCCGTACGTCCTGCTGCTGGCCGTGCCGCGCTCGTCCCGCATGGATCTCGACAACTCGGTCAAGGCGGTCTCCGACCTGCTGCAGCGGCATGGCGTCGTCGACAACGACCGGAACGCGGTCCGCGCGCTCCTGGAGTGGCACGCCGAGCACGACGAAGTCGCTGTCACGGTGCGCGGCCTGTCCGACGGCGCCGCCCTGGAGCCGATCGCCCCCGTGCGCCCTCCGCTGGAGGCAGTGGCATGACGTGGCTCCTGATGAGTGAGCGCCGCGTCCTCTACCGCGGTCCCTACGGGCAGGCGCTCGACGCCGCCGAGTCCTTCGAGCTCTGCGCCCGGTCGTTCCACCTGGACGGCACCGAGATGGCGCCCCGCCTCGCGCCGGGCGTGCGCCTGGTCCCGGAAGACATGATGCCGGTCCGCCGCCGGAGGGCAGCATGAGCACGCTTCTCGACCTCGACTCGCTCATCGCGAACAAAGTGTTCGAGGCACAGGGCGATCTCGCCCGCCTCCAGGACCTCTGCGCGGCGCTGACCGCCGGCGCCGGCCTCGCCATCGCGATTGCCGCCGAGGGCGACGGCGAAGTCGCGAACGTCCTCTGCGAGGCTGTCGCCGCTCAGGTGTTCGAGTGCGCCGCGACTCACGCCGGCCTAGCCCTCACCGCTCGGGGGCTCGCATGACGGTCCGCATCCACGTCGGCGACGTGCGCGAGCAGCTCCGCGCCATGCCGGACGCCTTCTTCGACAGCGTCGTGACCAGCCCGCCGTACTGGGGCCTCCGCGACTATGGCGTCGCTGGCCAGATCGGGCTCGAGCGGACGCTGGGCGAGCACCTCGCCGTCATGGTCGACGTGTTCCGCGAGGTCCGGCGCGTGCTCAAGCCGCGCGGCACCCTCTGGCTGAACTACGGCGACTGCTACGCCGCGACGCCGAACGGGCGCGCTGCTGCCGACGTCGTCGGTGACGATCGCACATTCCGGGACAAGCCCTTCTCCACGGTCGGGCCGATCCTGGAGCGGGGCCATTCGGCGGGTCGCGGACAGCGTGGAGACGTCTTCCGGACGCGGTCTGCGCTTCCGCCTTCCGGGCGTGTGGTGGCGGGCGGCTTCTTGAAGCCGAAGGACCTCTGCATGATCCCCAACCGGCTGGCGATCGCCCTACAGGACGATGGCTGGTGGGTCCGCTCGGAGATCATCTGGCACAAGCCGAACCCGATGCCAGAGTCGGTCTATGACCGGCCGACCACCGCGCACGAGAAGGTCTGGCTCCTCACGAAGAGCGAGGACTACTTCTACAACCACGAGGCCATCCGCGAGCCGGTGACCGGCGGCGCGCATGCGCGGGCCCGAGTGCTTGGTGTCGATACTGGGGTCGGCTGGGGTCGCCTGGATCGCTTGGACCCAGATCAGCCCGATCGCGGGCGAGGTCGCATCAAGGCGCCCGGCCCCAACTCGCGGCAGAACGTCGATCGCACTCCTCGATTGAGGAAGCTGGCTCCTGAGACCGACGCGCGGGTGAAGGCGAAAGCCTCCTTCGCGGAGGGCACCAAGAACCTCGTCGACACGCGCAACGCCCGGAACGTCTGGACGATCTCGCCGAAGGCATACCGCGAGGCGCACTTCGCTACGTTCCCGCCAGCCCTGGCCGAGCGCTGCATCAAGGCTGGCGTGCCGGCGCAGGCCTGCGGCCTCTGCGGCGCGGCTCTTCCGCATCCGCGGTGCGAGGGCCTGTGCCGCTTCGCTGAGCCGGTGGCCGGGCGCGTCCTCGACCCGTTCGGCGGCGCCGGCACCGTCGGCCTCGTCGCGGCCAGCCTCGGCCTCGACGCCACGCTGATCGAGCTCAACCCCGAATACGCGGCCATGTCCGCGCGCCGGATCGGGACCGCAGCCGAGATCGTCGGCGTGCCGGCGCCGCTTCTGATGGCGGCGGAGTAGCCGCCATGGGGTCAGATCGTCGCCGACGTGCGCTTCTCGTCACTTGCCCGAAGTGCGGGTCCCCTCCGAGTGTTGCCTGCTCTGGGAAGCGAGGCGCCCGTCTTGCGCCTCATGCTTCCCGCATGGCGGATTCACCGCCTCCGCGGGCCATCGCTGCGGTGGCTGTCCAGCGACCGCGGACAGAACGCTTCTACGACTGTGAGGCGTGGAGGGTTGTTCGCTACCAGGCGCTGCGCCGTAGCCGCGGCGTCTGCGAATGCTGCGGCGCGGGCCCTAGCCCTGGCCGCCCTCTCCACGTCGACCATGTGCGGCCGCGATCCCGTCGGCCAGATCTGGCCCTGACCCTCTCGAACCTTCAGGTTCTCTGCGCCGACTGCAACCTCGGCAAGGGGAACACCGACGAGATTGATTGGCGCAGCCCGGAGGCGCGCCCGTGAGTGTCAAGGCGCACGCATGGGCGAAGACCGTCAAGACCGGCAGCCCGACGCTGAAGGCGGTGCTCGTCGCCATCGCGGATTATGCAGATCAGGCCGGTAGGGCGTGGCCGTCGCAGGACAGGCTCGCCGAGGACACTGAGTTCTCGGTTCGAGCCGTGCGGAACGCGATCCTGGCTCTGGAAGAGAAGGGGCTCCTGAAGAGGGAGGAGCGCCGGCGAGCCGATGGCACGCGCGGGACCGATATCCTCATGCTTTCCATCAACCGGCACGAGATGCCGCTTGATGGCGAGCAACCGGCACCTCGTTCCAAGCAACCGGCACCTCATACCGACCAACCGGCACGACGTGCCGGGCTCACTACGTTTGAACCACCACAGAACCACCAACAGAACCGTTCCGATGCTACCGCATCGGGCCGGACGGGCGAGCCCGCCGAGCCGTTGTCGGTCCGCGATAGGCTCTGGTTCGATGGCGTCCTGACGCTGCGCGGCCTCGGGATGACCGATCCGGGCGCCCGCCGTCTGATCGGAAAGCTGCTGAGAGACACCGGCGGCGACGCAGGCCGAATCCACTGGGCGATCGACGAGGCTCGCGCCGCCGAGACGGGCGATCCGGTCCCCTACGTGACCCGCCTCCTCAACGACACGCCGACGGCGCGGCCTCAGTCACGGGCCTCCCCCGCCCGCCGCGGCACCGGCAACGGCTTCCTCGACGCTCTCATCGACGACCACGGGGGTTCCCATGACCCAGGTTCCAGCCACCACCACGCCGAACACGGAAACGTCCATCGCCTCGCGGCCGGCGGCCGCAACTCGGGCCGGTGACGTGGTGGTCGCGATCTACCGCAACCGCCTGGACCGCAGCGGCGGCTATGGCGTGCCGCCTGCGATCCGGTCGGACCAGGCCCCGACGGCTGCGGACCGCGGCGTGATGACGGACCGCCTCGTCGCGCTCCGGGCTGGCCTCTCCGACGGCGAGGATCCGAAGCCTGGACAGGTGGCGAAGCGCGACGTCGTCCTGGCTCTGCTGGCCGCGTTCCCGACCTTCGGCGTAGCTGCCGACGGTGCTCGGGCCACGGCGAACCTCTACGTCCGGGCGCTCGCCGAGCTGCCGACGTGGGCCGTTCGTGAGGCGGCCGCTCGCTTCCTCGGGGGCAAGACCCTGCTCCCCTGGACTGGGGAGCGCTGCCCGACACCGCCGCAGCTCGCCGCGGAGACGAGGCGGTCGCTCGACGAGATCCACGCCGAGATCGCCGGGCTGGTGGAGGTCCTCGACGCGGTGCCGTACCAGCCGATCTCGGATGCCGAGCGCCAGAAGGTGCTCGACGACATCGCGGCTGCGCCGAGCAGTCTGCTCATCGCCGGCAGGACGGAGCGCGGCACCTCACCGCCGATTCCCCGTCCCTCTGACGCCGAGATCGTGGCGCCGCTCCGCACCCTGGACGTCTCGCACCTCATGGCAAGCCTCGACCGCAAGCGGGTGCTGGCATGAGCAAGCGCCCCGACATCTGGAAGGCGGAGCTTCATCGCCGCGAGGCGGAGCGGCGCGCGGCTGAGGAGGCTGCGGAGCGAGCGGCGAAGGGAGGTGTCGACCGGACCTGCGCGTCATGCGGCGTGTTCGGCGCATCGTTCGGCTTCGGCGTCTTCCGGAATCGCAGCGACGGCATGTGGTCGTGCGCCGATCCGGACTGCCGTGCGAACGTCGAGGCGCGCGTGGCGCTGCCGCCGATGCCGGCTGCGCCCGCTCGGGCCGATCCGCCGGCGTCCGACCTGTTCGGCCGCTCTGCGGCCTGACCGATTTCCTTGATTCACGAGGTGTGAGCGATGCCGATCATCATCAACGGCAAGGTCTACAACGGCAGCAACGTCACGATCCGCGGCTCTCAAGTCATCATCGACGGGAAGCCGCATGGGGACGCGGTGAGCGGTGTCGTCGAGGTGCGCATCACCGAAGGCACGCCCGTAAGCGTGCAGAGCGACATGGACGTTCACTGCGGGGACGTCGCCGGCGATGTGACCGCCGGCATGGACGTCGAGTGCGGCTCGGTGGGCGGCAACGTCCGGTCCGGGATGAGCATCACCTGCGGCGACGTCTCTGGCGACATCAACGCCGGCATGGGCGTGAGCATGGGCCGGCGTCGGTGAGGAGATCCCGCGTCCGGTGCTGATGGCGAACCCGCTACGGATCGAAGGCCCGGACCCGCCGGCCATGACGTGCGCGGACGTGGAGCGGTGGCTGGTGGCGGCGTTCATGGCCTTCACCAGCTCGGGCATCTTCAGCGTCCGGCCGAACCGGCTCCAGCCGAACGACCCGCAGGAGATGCGGGCGACCTTCGACTGGATCGTGTTCTCCGCCGAGATCCTTGGCGCGGCCAGCCCAGAGCGGATCGCGCTGCTCACCTGGGCCCGGGCGAAGGCGCGGCGGCGGATCCGGCGGCACCGTCGGCTCCGGCTGCTGCGGGAGGTCCCGGGCGGCACCGTGACCGATTACTGCGCCGAGGTCGGCGTCCAGCGGCGCACCTTCGACCGGCGGCGGAAGCGGGCCTGCCACCGCCTCGCCGATGCCTGGAACGCAAAGGTCACGGGCACGCCGGAGTGACGCAGGCATAGATCACGCTTGCGTGTGTCCAAAAACGGGACGCAGATCAGGTGTCACGGATCGACGGAAGGTCGACCGCCTCAAGGGGCACCACCGTGGCAGCGTCCAGGACCAAGGCCATCTCCCTCGCCGGCTCGCCGGCGTTCCACCCGCCGGGCGCCGTCGACCGCCTCGCCGTGCTTCGGGCACAGCAGGCGGATCTCGCCGAGAAGCGTGCCGACAACGCTGAGCTGAAGGCGCGGCTGGCCGCGAAGGAAGCCGCCGAGAACGAGCGGACGAAGGACCTCTGCAAGGTCGTGATCGGGCGCATCCAGCAGCGCGAGGCCGATGCCCGCGAGCGCCGAAAGCTGGAGACGCCGCAGGATCGGCACCGGGCCAGCCAGCAGCGCAAGCGGCTGCGCCTCAACCCGCACGTCGAGCGGGACGCCGCGATCAAGCCCGGCCGGCGCATCGTCACGGACCCGGGGCGGCTCGGCGGCTTCGTCGAGGTGCAGGTCAACAAGCAGCTCGACGTCCTGACGATGGAGCACTCGGCCAGCCGGATCAGCGATCAGGAGTTCGCGGTCGGTCGGCTTCTTCAGGCCGCCTGGGTCGGCGATCGGTCCGAGGTCGATGGTCGCCTGGACCGGCTGGCGCAGTACGGGATCCTGCCCGGCGGCCAGTCCGGTGAGGACCTCGCCCCTCGCGAGATGGGTATGCTCCGGCAGGTATTCCGGGTCCGCGCCGTGACCCAGCTCGACGAGAAGCTGGCCGGCGTCATCGGCTGGATCGGGGTTCGCTTCCTCAAGGCCATTTTGGTCGAAGGCCATACCCTCAAGACCTACGCCTCGTGCACGGTCGGGGGCGGCGACCGCGGCGTCGGCCGGGTCGGGGATCGCTTCCGATGGCTGCTGGAATCGGTGACGGATCACTTCCACACCGCGGAGGGCGCCCGGCGCTACGCCCCGGATGACATCTACTCCGCCGACGCCGCGACGGTGCCGGATCGGGTCGCCGCGCTGAAGGCCAGGGCCGCGGAAGCGGAGGCCTCCGAAACCGCCCCGGCTTGACACCCGACGGGCGAAACGGCAGGGATCTATATGAAGCGAGACGCGCGCCCGGGGTCGAACGACCGCCGGGCGTTTTGCATGTCCGCCCCCCACTTCACCGAACCCGCTCAACAGCTTAGGCGTTGCTCCGGCAGACGCGGCAGCGGTTCCGCGATATGGTCGTTTCACCATGATCCAGCCGGGCGCACCCGCGTGAGCGCGCATGCGACAGTGACCGCGATCGAGCAGGAGGCCGCGGCCTTCTGCCGGCGGCGCTTCCGCGATCAGGCCGAGTATCTCGAAGCCAAGGACTCGCACTGCAAGCGCATCGCCGCGCTCGTGCGTCAGCTTTGGCCGCAGCTCGGCACCGTCGAGAAACGCACGTTCGGCCAGTCCGGCGTGAGCGAAAAGGGCAAGCCGTTCACCGTCGCTAGGCGGCGCCGGGCGGCCTGATCTGAGCCTCGGATTGGCTCCGACAAGGGAACTTGTCGGAAGTAATCCGCAGAGCGTAAGGGCGGAAAAAATCCGCCCGAAATATTCCGAGACCATTCCGGGGTGACGATGTCCCTTCTGCCGGTGCCCGCCGCGCCGGCGGATACGCTCGTCCCGCTCGACCGGGCGAAGGCCTACGCCGGGGCGTCGCGGTCGGACCGGACCCGGGCGGCCTACTCGTCGGCCCTCGGCGTGTTCGTGACCTGGTGCCGCGAGGCTGGCGCCGAACCCATGCCGGCCGACCCGCTGACCGTCGCGGCCTACGTCGCCCATCTCGCGGACACCGGCCGGAAGCCGGCGACCATCGACCTGCACGTGGCGGCCATCGCCGCGGCGCACCGGGCCGGCGGCTTCGACAACCCGGCCGCTTCGGAGGCGGTGAAGGCCACGATCCGCGGCGCCCGGCGGGCGCTCGGCACGCGCCAGACCAGGAAGGCGCCGGTCACGGCCGAGACCCTGCGGAAGATGCTCCGGAAGATCCCGGACAGCCCGGCAGGTCTGCGGGACCGCGCGCTGATCCTGCTGGGCTTCGCCGCCGCGCTTCGCCGGTCCGAGCTCGTCGCCCTCGACGTCGCCGACCTAGAGCGCGTGCCTGACGGGATCATCGTCCACGTCCGCCGCTCGAAGACGGACCAGGAGGGCGCGGGCCAGGAGATCGCCGTCCCGCGCGGCGCAAAGCTCAAGCCGTGCGAGGCGCTAGACGCCTGGCTGAAGGTGGCCGGCATCACGGCGGGCCCGGTGTTCCGGTCCGTCGGCAAGGGCGGCACGGTCTCGGCCGAGCGCCTCACCGATCGATCCGTGGCCGACATCGTGAAGCGGCATGCCGCGGCGGCCGGCCTCGATGCCTCACTCTTCTCCGGCCACTCGCTGCGCGCCGGCTTCGTCACCTCGGCGCTCGCCGCCGGGGCCGACGTCCTGAAGGTCATGCACGTCACCCGGCACACCGCGGTGACGACGCTCCAGAAATACGACCGGCGCGCCCGCGCCTTCGACGATCACGCTGGAAAGCGGTTCCTTTGACAGCTCGCCCCGACTTCACCCCGGCCGACGCGGACCGGGCGCTCCGCCATGCGCAGCGCCTCCAGCGCGACCCGGCGGCCCAGGCCTACGGCGACCACCTCCGCCGGCAGGGCCTGATCCCGGCGCCGGTCCAGCTCCCGGTCGAGACACCGTTCGACGAGGCCCGGGCCGGCGAGTTCGAGGTCCGCCGGTCCATGGCGATGCTGAGGGCTCGGTGATGCTGAAGCGCCTCGTCCTCCGCTTCCTGCTCCGCGGTCAGCCGGCCGCCCCCGCGCCGATCGTCCACCGCGGCGAGCGCGAGCTGACGTCCGGCCCCGACCTCGGTGCGCCGGCCGGCCCGGTCGCGAAGCTGTCTCGCGCCGACGCGGAGCTGCTGCTCGGCATCCCGGTGAGGATCATTCGCTGATGTCCCGGCTCGCCTATTACACCGACTTCGTCGCCATCCCGGTGCTGGCGCTCCTGCTGGTCGCCGTCGGCGGCGCCTCGTTCGCCGGCATCGCCCTCGGCCTCGCGGCGTGGACGCTCGCCGAGTACGTGATCCACCGCTGCCTGTTCCACCGGCTGCCGGTGTTCCGGGACGCGCACGATCTGCATCATGCCCGGCCGTGCGCCCGGACCGGCGTCACGTCGTGGCACTCGCTGGCGATCTTCGGCGCGCTGTTCCTGGTGCTGTCGGCCGGCATCCTGGCCGGGGTCGCGCTCGGCTACCTCGCCTACATCACCGCCCACCACGCCGTGCATCACTGGCGGATCGGCCCAGGGCATCCGCTCTACGGCCTGAAGATGCGCCACGCGATGCACCACCATGGTGTCGAGGCGAACTTCGGCGTGGTCACGACCTTCTGGGACCGCGTGTTCCGCACCTACCAGGCGCGCCGCTGATGCCCCGCCTCTGCGCCGCGATCCTGCTCGCCGGCATCGCCGCGGCGGCCCTGCGCCCGCGCCGGCCAGCCGCCTTCGTGACCGTCCGGCCCGCGCTGCCCGACGACGTGCGCGTCTCGGCCGAGCGTCTGATGCTCCTCTTCGGCGACATGCCGTCCCGGGCCAAGCACTGATGCCGCTCGACGATCAGCACCTTCGCTACGCCGGGATGAGCTACCGGCAGGCCTCGGAAGAAGCCGAGCGGCTTCTGAAGCGGGCCCTGGCGTCCGGATCCTGGTTCGCTCTGCCGGAGGCGCTCGTCGTCCTCCGCAGCGTGATGGATCGGCGGAAGGCCGGGCACTCGCCGGACACCGATGAGGGGGCGCTGTGATGCGCGAGATCGTCGGCTTCCGGCACCTCGCCGGCATCCTCCTCGTGCTCGTGGCCGGCTGGGCCTGGGTGTGGGTGTTCAACCGCCCCGCGCAGGCCGCCTCGTCCGGATTCCTGGCCGGCGCCCTCGCTTGCCCGGCCGGCGTCGAGGGCCCGGCCTGCACCCGCGAGACCGCGCTCGACGTGCTCACCCAGCCGGTGGCGCTGGTCACCGAGTGCCCGATGGTCGGCACGCTGCTGGCCACGCATCTGAGCCTGCCGTCCGGCGGCACGCACAAGACGTTCTGCGAGCGGCGGAAGGGCTGATGCTGGCCCGCCCTCGCCCGCCGGAGCGGCTGCTCGGCCAGGAAGGCGCCCTCACGGCGCTACCCTTCGAGCCCGCCCCCGAGCTGGAAACCTGGGCCCGCGCCGCCTTCATCAGCGAGGACGCGGTGCTGCTGAACGAGGAGCACGCCCACCTCCGCGAGGCCACGCTCGGCTTCATGTGGACGTCCGTGCCGAACGCGCGCGGCGGGAACGGTGTCGTTGGGCAGGCCGAGATCCCGTCCGTACAGGGCGGGAAGTGGGCCCGGGCCCGGTTTTTCCAGCAGGTCGAGGCGTGGTTCGGCCTCGTCCCGGACTTCATGATCACGCTCGACGCCGGCTTCGCAGACCAGGCCGACGACGCCACGTTCTGCTCCCTCGTCGAGCACGAGCTCTACCACTGCGCCCAGGCGAAGGACGCGTTCGGCGCTCCGCGGTTCTCGAAGGCGTCGGGCCGGCCGATCTTCACGATGCGCGGCCACGACGTCGAGGAGTTCGTCGGCGTCGTCGCCCGCTACGGCGTCGGTTCGGCGGCGGGCCAGACCGCGGCGCTGGTCGAGGCGGCCAACCGGCCCCCGATCGTCTGCGAGGCGGACATCGTCGGCGCGTGCGGCACCTGCGGGCGCCGAGTTTGATCCCGCTTTGACGGAAATGCACCCGTGAGCGCGCTGCCTGACGAGCTGAAAACCTTCATCGTCCAGCGACTTGCATGCTTCGACCCGCCCTCGGTGGTGGTGAAGGCGGTCAAGGCTGAGTTCGGCGAGGTGGTCACGCCGCAGCAGGTCGAGGCCTACAACCCGGAGCGCCGGGCCGGCCAGGGCTTGAGCGAGCACTTCCGGGAGCTGTTTCGCGTCACGCGCGAGGCCTTCCTCGAGGACACGGCGTCGATCGGCATCTCGCACCGCGTGACCCGCCTCCGGACGCTCCAACGCCTCGCCGATCGCGCCGAGACGCAGGGCAACATCGCCTTGGCCGCCCAGCTCGTCGTGCAGGCGGCGAAGGAGGTCGGCGACGTCTTCACCAACCGCCAGCGGATCGATGCCAATCACACCGTCCGCAGCCACGAGGACGCTCTCGGCGACCTTGAGTGATCGCGAGCGCGAGATCCGCCAGCGCCTGAAGGACGATTTCGAGCACTACGCGCCGCGCTGCCTGCGCATCCGGACGAAGTCGGGCAAGATCGTCCCGTTCACGCTGAACCGAGCGCAGCGGTACATCCACGAGCGCCTCCAGGAGCAGCTCCGCACGTCGGGGAGCGTCCGGGCGCTGATCCTGAAGGGGCGCCAGCAGGGCGCCTCGACGTACATCGGAGGCCGGTTCTTCTGGCGCACGACCCACAAGCGCGGCGTCCGCACCTTCATCCTGACGCACCAGGACGATTCCACGGCGGCGCTGTTCGAGATGGTCTCGCGCTATCACGAGCACTGCCCCTCGCTCGTGCGCCCGTCTGCCGGCGCGGCGAACGCGAAGGAGCTGCTCTTCGACCGCCTCGACAGCGGCTACAAGGTCGGCACGGCCGGCTCGAAGGCGGTGGGCCGCGGTAACACGCTCCAGCTCTTCCACGGCTCCGAGGTCGGTTTCTGGCCGCACGCGCAGAGCCACGCCTCGGGCATCCTCCAGGCCATCGCCGACGAGCCGGGCACCGAGGTGATCTTGGAGAGCACGGCCAACGGGGTCGGAAACTACTTCCACCAGCAGTGGCGCAAGGCCGAGCGCGGGGAGAGCGAGTTCCAGGCGATCTTCGTGCCGTGGTTCTGGCAGGACGAATACCGGAAGGTGCCGCCCCCCGACTTCACGCTGTCGCCCGATCCGGACGAGCAGGGCGAGTCCGAGGTTGATTACGCGGAGGCCTATGGGCTCGACGCGGAGCAGATGTTCTGGCGCCGGCGGAAGATCGCGGACCTGGGCGAGACCCTGTTCCGGCAGGAATACCCCGCCAACGCGGCCGAGGCTTTCCAGATGGCGAACACGAACGGCCTCATCAGCTCGAAGCTGGTCGTGGCCGCCCGCAAGCGCACGGTGCTGCCATCGGGCCCGCTCGTGTTCGGGTACGATCCGGCGCACCAGGGCGGCGACCGGCACGCGCTGGCCAAGCGCCGCGGCCGCAAGGTGCTCTGGGCCGGCGGCAAGCCCGGCCTGTCGATCCCGGAGAGCGCGAACTACGTCGCTGGCCACATCGACCGGGACGGCCCGATCAAGTGCTTCATTGACGTGACCGGCGGCTACGGCGCGGGCGTCTACGACATCCTGGTGGAGCGCGGGTACGGCCCCGAGGGTCGTAACATCGTCGTGCCGGTGAACTTCGGCGGCGCCCCGCTCCAGCCTGCCCGGGTCTCGCCGACCACGGACGAGGAGCTGCCCGGCCCGCTGAACCGCCGCGCCGAGATCTGGCTGAACTCGCTCGACTGGCTGATGGACCCGGCCGGCGTCGACCTTCCGGATGATGACGAGCTGCAGGCCGATGCCTGCTCGACCGGCTACAGCCACAACAGCCGCGGGTACATCCAGCTCTGGTCGAAGGAGAAGATGCGCTCGATGGGCATCCCCTCGCCGGATCTCTGGGACGCGGTTGCCCTGACCTTCGCCGAGCCGGTGATCGAGGCCAAGCCCCAGAACTGGGGCACGCCGAGCACCGCCTGGATCTCCTGATCCGCAGCACAGGACTTTGCCATGAAGCTCCGATTCCTCGCTCTCGCGGGGGCGCTCGCGCTCGCCTGCGCTGCCCCGGCCGAGGCGCAGCAGGCCCGCGTCTTCTCCGGCTGCGCCGGCCCGGTGCTGACCTCCGGCGACGGTACCGGCTTCGTCGTCGACGCGATCGGCAAGCTCTGCATCACGACCGGCGGCTCGGCTTCGTTCTCGGTCGCTCGGACCAGCGGCATCGGCACCACCGGCGTGCAGGTCTCGGCCGCTGATCCGGCCAACCGACGCACCGTGTCGAACATCGGCTCGGTGGCGTGCGAGATCATGCCGAGCGCGGGCGCCTACGGCACCGGCTACCCGCTGGCCGCCGGGCAGGCCTTCACCTTCGACGACGCTGGCCGGACCAAAGCCGCGATCTTCGTGGCGTGCTCGGCCGCTGGCGGCTCCGTGGCGGTGATGAGCTACTGAGGCGGTCGTGCGCGTTCTTGTTGCCCTCCTGCTGGCGTGTGGCCCTGCCCTGGCGGCGGGCCCCTCCAGCACCCCGCCGAACCTGTCCGCCTATGCGACGCAGGGGGCCCTCTCGGCCGTGCAGGCTCAGATCCCGCAGCCTGCCACGGCGGCCCCTCCGATGGAGCAGCCAGGTGGCGCACCGGGATCGGCCCTGACCTTCCGCCGCGGTGATGCGGTGCAGCCGCGGATCACACGCTCGAAGACGGTCACGCTCGACGCGAGCGGCACGGCGACCTTCGATTGGACCGCGCAGGGCGCGCTCTCGGCTCCGGTGCAGGTCGTGCTCGGCCCGGTCTACGCCGGCACCGGCATCCCGAAGTGCTGGATCACGGCCTCGTCGGCGACCGCCACTTCGATCAAGTGCGTGATTGAGCAGGGCGGAAACCTGACACTCTCCGCGCTGACGGCCGCAGCGACGCTCGGGCTGAACCTCAACGCCACCTCGGCGGCGGGCATGCAGGTCGGCGTCGTGGTGCTGCCGTCGTCGTAAACGCTTTCGCTTGACCCGACGGGCGAACCCCGTCAGAGAGCTATCGCCGCGAGACGTGCGGGCGCTGCCCCGTCTCGTTGTCACCCTCTACAATCTGCAGGATCCTCGATGGCGCGCACCGATGCGGTCAGCGACGACGATCTGCTGCGCCTGATCGACGAGGAGATTGCCGGCGGCATCTCCTTCGAGAACGATCTCACGCTGAACGGCGAGCGTCGCAGTCGCACCAGCTCGACCAAGGGCGACCGCGAGACCGCGCTCGAATACTTCGATGGAGTCGTGCGCGACCTCCCGGCCGAAACGGGCCGGTCCCAGGTCGTGTCCCGCGACGTGTCCGACATCATCGGGACCATGCTGCCCGGCCTGATGCGGGTGTTCGACGGCTCGGACCGGGTCGCTGTCTACAGCCCGGCCCGGCCCGGCGACGAGAAGAGCGCCGACCAGGCCACGGACTACGTGAACCACGTCTGGGCGAACGACTGCGACGGCTACCTGATCCTGCTCACCTGGATCATGGATGCGCTCCAGGTCCGCAACGGCATCGTGAAGGCCTACTGGGACCCGACGCCGGAGACGGAGGCCGAGGAGTTCACCGGTCTCTCCGACGAGCAGCTCGTGATCCTGTTCGACGATCCCGACGTGGAGGTGGTCGGCTACGCCGAGCGGCCGCAGATGGTCCAGGATCCGGCCACGGGCCAGTCCGTGCCGCTGCCGCTGCACGATGTGAAGATCCGCCGCCGCACCTCGTCCGGCCGGCTCGTGATCGAGAACGTGCCGCCCGAGGACTTCGGCATCTCGCGCCGGGGCAAGTCGGTCGATACGGCCCGGTGTGTCTGGCACCGCACGAAGCTGACCCGGTCCGACCTGCTTAAGCAGGGCTACAAGCGCGATCTGGTGTGGTCGCTGCCGGCCTCCGACGGCGCGCCGTCCGAGACGGTCGACCGCGAGCAGGATGCCGGTGTCGGCGCCGAGGGCTCGGGCGCGAACACCGAGATCGACATCGTCGAGGCCTACGTCTTCGCCGACTGCGATGGCGACGGCATCGCGGAGTCCCGGAAGGTCGTCACGGCCGGCGGGGCCGGCGGTCGCAAGCTTCTCAAGAACGAGGAGTGGAGCGACGATCGTCCGTTCGCGGACCTGACCCCGCAGGTGGTCCCGCATCGCTGGATGGGCCGCTCCATCGCCGACGACGTGATGGACCTGATGCGGGTGAAGACCTCGCTCTGGCGCGGCGTCCTCGACAACACGTACGCGCAGAACCGGCCGCAGCGCGAGGCGGTTCAGGACGACATCATCAACCCGGACGAGGTGCTGAACCCGACCTTCGGCGGCGTGATCCGGGTGAAGAAGGCCGGCGCGGTCCGGGACGTCGTCACCCCGCAGATCGCCGACAAGATCCTCGTCGCGATCCAGGCGGTGGACGGCATCGCCCAGCGCCGCACCGGCGTCTCCGGCGCGACCGCCTCGCTCGACGCGACCGCCCTGGAGCCGCAGACGGCCACGGCCGAGCAGCTGGAGCACGATGCCAGCTACGCCCGCGTCGAGCTGATCGCCCGGAACATGGCCAAGCTCGGCGTGAAGAAGCTGTTCTCGAAGATCCTGCGCATCATCGTGCGCAATCAGGACCGGCCGCGGACGATCCGCCTCCGCGACCAGTGGGTGGAGTTCGACCCGCGCGCCTGGAACGCGTCGATGGACGTCGAGGTGAACATCGGCATGGGCACCGGCTCGCGCGAGCGGGACCTGACCATGCTGGCCGGCGTCGCGGCCCGGCAGGAGAAGATCATCCAGACGCTCGGCCCGGACAACCCGGTCGTGACGCCCTCGATGTACGTGAAGACCCTGCACAAGATGGTCGAGGCGTCCGGGCTGAAGGCGCCCGAGACCTACTTCGCCGACGTGTCGGACGAGGACTTCGCGAAGTGGATGGCGAGCCGTCCGCAGCAGCAGGATCCCCGCGCGCAGGCCGAGGTCGCCAAGATCCAGGCCCAGGTGCAGGGCGACCAGCAGAAGATCGCCGCGCAGGTCGAGGGCGACCGCACCCGGGCCGAAGCGCACATCCAGATCGAGCGCGAGCGCATGGTCGCGGAAGGTGATCTGGAGCGCGATCGCGTGAACCGCGACTTCGCCCTGCGCCGCGAGGAGATGAACCTCGAAGCGCAGCTGAAGGGCACCGAGATCCTGGCCGGCATGCACTCGCCGGCGCAGACCGACATTCCGAGGCAGGGATGAGCGATCTCCCCACCGTCTCGCTGCTGATGCTCGATTTCGGGCAGGTCGCGGTGCCGGCCAGCGTCGAGGAGCATGTTCGGCGCTGCTGTCCGAAATCGGGGCTGCTGGCGGAGTACGTCGAGCGACAGGTCTCGCGCGCGCGCACGGCTTACGAGGCCGGCGAGGATATGTCGGCTTTCCGCCCCGAGGAGTGGTCGACCTTCATGGCGCGCTTTCTCCTGCGCTCGACCACGTCGCCCTTCCTGGAGGCGGTGGATCCGGCAGGTTTTCGCGATCTCTGCGCCGAGGGCCTTCTGATCGAAGAGATGCACCCGACCCGGTACCGGTTCGCCGTGACGGAGAAGGGGCAGATCGAGCGGCGTGAGGTGAAGTGGTGAGCGACCGCGATCCCGCGTCCCGCGCGCTGCGTGCGCAGGCCCTCCTCGCCGACGAGACCTTCGTCGAGGCGCTGGGTGAGATCGAGGCCGGTGCCGTCGATGCCCTCGCCCGCGCCAACGTGGCCGACCCGGCCGCGCTGATCGAACACACGGCCCTCATCCAGGCCGTCAGAGCCGTCCGCCGGCACGTCGAGTCCATCGTGACCAACGCCGCGCTGAGCGACCGCCCCGGGCCCTCCTTCGCCTGAGGGCGGGGCCACCCACTCCTGAAAGTTGACCGATGAGCGATGCCAACACCTCGGCCCCGGCCGAGACTGGTGAACTCGACATGTCCGCAGCCGCGGACCTTGTTCCCGACGACGCGTTCGAGCTGGCCGAGGACTCCCCCGAGGAGCACCCCGAGGGCGGCACCGAGCCCGGCGCCAACGAAGAGGCTCCCACCGAGGAAGAGCCGGAGGGCGATCTGCCCCCCGAGCCGACCGAGGAGGAGCCGCCGGCCGAACCCGAACAGCCCGAGCCGACCGCCGAGGGACCGCAGACCGTCGTCATCGACGGCAAGGCGATACCCCTCCAGGAAGTGCAGAACGGCTACCTCCGCCAGGCCGATTACACGCGCAAGACCCAGGAGGTGGCGGCCGAGCGCCAAGCCCTCCAGGCCGAGCGCACCACCGTCACGAACGACCGCCAGCAGCTCGCTTCGATCCTCGACCTCGCCACCGACATCGTGAAGGCCCACCTCCCCCCGGAGCCGGACCCCGCGCTGATCGACACGGACGTGGTCGGCTACATGCAGCAGGATCGCGCCTACAAGGCCGCGATGGCCGAGCTCCAGAAGCTCGCCGACGCACGCAAGACCGCCGATGCCGGCTCCACCAAGGAGCGGGAAGAGGCGGACGAGCAGGCCCAGACGGCGCGCAACGAGGCGCTCGCCACCGAGTATCGGACACTCCAGTCCAAGGTTCCGGAACTCCGGACGCCCGAGGGGCACAAGGCCTTCTTCGCGAGGGCCGAGGCCGCAGGCGCGCACTACGGGCTCAGCCCGCAGGACGTGCAGGGCATCCAGGATCACCGGGCCCTTCTGGTGCTGACCGATGCTGCGAAGTGGCGAGAGCTGCAGGCGAAGAAGCCCGCCGCCGTCCAGCGCGCGCAGGCCGCTCCTCCGATCCGGGCCGCCGCACGGCAGGCCCCGGGCACCCGGAGCGCGGATGCGGTCGCATCGGCCCGGGCTCGGCTCGAGCGCGACGGGTCCATCGAGGCCGCCGCCGACCTCCTCGACGACAGCCTCTTCTCCTGACCCGAGCCGTCCGTTCGCCTGAGGGGCGCCGGCGGATCATCTCTCCGAGGACATCATGACCCAGGTTGCGGGCACCCTCGATACCTACGTCCAGAAGGGCCAGCGCGAGGACCTCCAGGACGCGATCTACAACATCTCCAAGGCCGACACGCCGTTCATCTCGAACATCGGGCGCGGCAAGGCCAAGGCGGTGAAGCACGAGTGGCAGACCGACGCCCTGGCGCCGGCCGACACGACCAACGCGCAGCTGGAAGGCGACGAGTTCTCGTACACCCAGCGCGCCGGCACCATCCGCGTCGGCAACGTCTGCCAGATCAGCCGCAAGCCGATCATCGTCTCGGGCACCGCGGAGGCCGTCGACAAGGCGGGCCGCAAGTCCGAGGTGAAGTACCAGAGCCTGAAGGCCGGTAAGGAGCTGAAGAAGGACGAGGAGGCCATCCTCCTGTCCGGCCAGGCCTCCAACGCCGGCGGGTCGACCTCGAACGGGGGCACCAACACCCCGCGCAAGCTCGGCGGCTTCCCCTCCTGGCTCGTGACGAACGTCTCCCGCGGTGCCGGTGGCGCCAACGGCGGCTTCAATCAGGGCACCGGGCAGGTGGTCGCTCCGACCGCCGGCACGGCGCGGGCCTTCGCCGAGAGCCAGGTGAAGGACATTCAGCAGTCCTGCTACACGGCCGGCGGCAACCCCTCGATGCTGATGATGCCGGTCGCCTACAAGCGCCAGTTCTCGGCCTTCCCGGGCATCGCCCAGCAGCGCCGCGACACCGGCAACAAGGCGGCGACCATCGTGGCGGCCGCGGACGTCTACGTCGGCGACTTCGGTCCGCTGTCCGCGGTGCCGAACCGTCAGTTCGTGGCCAACCGCGTGCTGATGATCGACCCCTCCATGGTGAAGCTCGCGTGGCTGCGCCCGATGCAGGTCGTGAAGCCGGCCCAGACCGGCGACGCCACCAAGCGGATGCTCCTCACGGAGTACACCCTGGAGGTCTCGAACGAGGCCGCCCACGGCACGATCGAGGACCTGACCTGATCCTCGGCTGACAGCCTGACACGACCCTGATCGGGGCGCCCTAACCGGCGCCCCGTTCGCGTTTCTGCCCCCTCGAACCCGGAGGCCAGCGTGGCCGATACCTCGAACCCGAACCCGGCCCCCAAGCCGGCCGACAAGCCCGCCGCCGCCCCGGCGCCCACCGTCACCGTCCTGATGGAGCGCGATTACTGGCCGAAGGGTCCGCGCCCGGCCGACCTGCCGGAGGACCAGGAGTACCGCGTCCGCGCCGGCGAGAGCGCCGAGCTGGGCGTCGACGAGGCGATGGACGTCGTCGAGGCCGGCATCGGCCGCCGCGACCGCGCGAAGGTCGCCTGATGCAGTCCGCCGCGACCTCCGCCGTCGTGGCGGAATCCGACCTCGTGTTCGACGGCGACTGGTGCCTGATCGACCACGATCCGCTGACCGGCAAGCAGGTCTGGGCCCTCGACGAGGGCGGCAAGCTGCGCATCCGTGAGGTGATGCCGGTCGACGAGATCCTCGCCGAGAACGCCGCGCTCCAGGTCGAGAACCTGAACCGGCCGTTCGGCGATATGGCGCTCGTCGCCCGCGTCCCGATGCACATCTGGTCGAACCGGCTGGCGCCGGCGATCGTGCAGCAGGATCGGGCCTACCTGTCCCGCTGGCTCAACGACAGCAACCACGCCCGCTTCCGCACCCGCGCGGGCAGGATCTGAGCCATGGCCGGTTTCGACGACGTCGACGACCTGACCGGCACGCTGGAGGATTACCTTGAGCGCGCCGACCTGCGGTCCCGCATCCCGACCTTCATCCGTCTGGCCGAGGTGCGCCTCGACCGGCGGCTGAACCTCGCGGACAACGAGACCGCTCTGTCGCTGGTGCTCGTCGACGGCGCCGCACCGCTCCCGGACGATTTTCGGGCGTGGCGTTCGGTGACCGGTCCCTGCGGCGAGCAGATCGATTACGTGGCGCCCCACGCCTTCGCGTCATCGTCCCGCGATCCGTGGCCGGTGTCCGGCCGCAGCGGCTTCGCCCAGGGCGCGTTCACGATCCTCGGATCGATCTCGCTCGAAGACATCGTCGACTCCACCGATCCCTGGCAGTTCGGCCTCGACAACGCCTTCATCCGGGTCGCGCCGTGCTTCGGCTCGGTCTCGCTGGTCTACCGCCAGGGCATCCCGCCGCTGTCGGATGCACGACCGTCGAACTGGCTGCTGGCCAAACACCCGGACCTCTACCTCTACGCCGCCCTGCTGGAGGCTGAGCCATTCCTGCGCCGCGACGCCCGTGTCGCGACGTGGCGAGCCATGCTTGAGGCCGCCATGGCCGACCTGACCGCGCTCGACCGCGACGCGCGCTGGGGCCGCTCGCGCATGCGCGCCTCCGAACCGACCCCCTGAGGCGCCCATGGCCGTCGAGATCACGGACTACCCGAGCCTGTCGGCCGCGTTCGAGGACTACCTCGCGCGCACCGACCTGACCGAGTTCCTGCCCTACTTCGTGCGCGTCACCGAGGCGTGGCTGAACCGGCAGCTCCGCACCCGGGAGATGATGGCCACCGCTGGCCTCCTGCCGGTCGCAGGCACGCCCGGGTACACGATCCCGGGCGACTATCTGGAGTGGATCGCGCTCCAGTGGTCCTCGGCCGACCTCTCGCGCGTGCAGATGCTGCGCTACGTCGAGCCAGACAGCCCGGAGTTCCGGCACCGGTTCCGGCCGAACGGCGACCCGCAGTACTTCACCGTGCTCGGTGACCAGGTGCAGACCCGCTCGCTCCAGCCGGGCAAGGTCAGCCTGACCTATTACCGGCAGATCCCGGCGCTCTCCGCCGCCGCGCCGACGAACTGGCTCCTGACCAAGGCGCCGGAGCTGTACCTCTACGGCGTCATGGCCGAGGCCTACCGCTTCCAGAAGGACGAGGCCCGGAACCAGAAGTGGCTCGCCGATGGCATGTCGTTCCTCCAGGCGCTGATGGGCCAGGGCGACTCCCAGAAGACGGGCGGGCGCCCGCGTCGCACGGCCGAGGATCAGGCCGAGGCCACCGCCCGCGACACGCCGAACTAAGCCGTGCCGGACCCGATCAAGCTGGCGCCGTTCGCGCCTGACACGGCCTCGGTCGACGCCGCGGTCTCGGCGGTCGCCACGAACGTCGTGCCGCGCTCCGACGGCTACGGCCCGGTGCTGGCGCCGGTACCGCTGTCGCTGGCCCTGCCGGCGGAGTGCCGCGGCGCGATCGCGGTGTTCTCCCCGACCTACAACTTCCCGATCTACGTGGCCGGCACGTCGAAGGGCCTGTTCGTCTACAAGACGACGGATCAGGCTTGGCACGAGGTGACGAACCCGAGCACCTCCTACAGCGTACCGCCCGGGGACTACTGGTCCTTCGCCGTCTACGGCACCCTGCTGCTCGTCTGCTCGGCCGGCACCCCGGTGCAGAAGGCGACAATCGACGTGCTCCAGGCCGGCACGCAGCCGTTCGCGGACCTCGGTGGCTCCCCGCCCCGGGCCCGGCACATGGGCGTCGTCGGCGACTTCCTCGTGCTGGCCGGCCTGCCGGACACGCCGCAGACGGTGCGCTGGTCGAACAGCGGCAACATCGAGCAGTGGCCGCTCGGTCAGCTCGACCAGACCGGCGACGAGCAGCAGCTCCCCGACGGCGGCGCCGTGACCGGCTTCGCGGGCGGCGAGTACGGCGTGATCTTCCAGGAGCGGGCGATCCGGCGCATGACGCTGAGCCCGGATTCCGGGAACGTGTTCGACTGCTCGGTGCTCGAGGAGAACCGCGGCGCCGTCGCGCCCTGGTGCATCGCCAAGGTCGGCCCGCGCATCTTCTTCCTCGACCGCGACGGCTTCTACGCCCTGGTGATCGGCGGCGGCCCGTCCACGCCGATCGGCGCCGAGCGGGTGAACCGGTTCTTTCAGGGCCGCGTCGATCCGGAGCGGGTCGGCATGACGGTGGCGTTCCGGGACCCGACCGGCGAGCGCATCCTGTTCGCCTACCGGCTCGCGGGCACCGACGCTGCGGACCCGTCCCTGCTGGGCGAGGCCCTGCTGTACGACTGGCTCCTCGACCGCTGGTCGTTCATCAACACCCCGATCCGCTTCGGCATGTCAGCGGCGACGCCGGACACCTCGATCGACAGCATCGAGGGGTCGATCGACGACCCGGCCCAGCCCTCCCTTGATGACCCCATGTATCAGGGCGGCGCCACGCTGCTCGCGGTGATGACGACGGACAACCGCCTCGCCGTGCTCGATGGAGCGCCGCTGGAGGCGGTGGTGCAGACCCCCGACGCGATGCTGGCGCGGCCGAACCGGGCCTTCGTGCGCGGCGTCCGCCTCGACACGGACGCCGACGACTGGCGCGTGACGATGGGCGTGCGCGAGAGCCTCGGCGCCTCGACCCCGATGCGATGGCTCAGCGAGTCCGCGCCGACCGTCGAGCGGTTCGCCCCGGCCCGCGCCTCCGGCCGCTACCACCGTGCCCGGGTGCGGATCCCGGCCGGCACGACCTGGTCCTACGTCTCGGCCATCGAGCCGGACGCGACCGCTGAGGGCTCGCGATGAACGTCCCCGGCCGGAACGAGAAGGACCTGTCCCTCTTCAGCCGCGCGATCGACGACCTCGCGCGCGGCGCCACCAACGCGATCTCGTCGGACACCTTCACCCTGGCCAACGGCGTCTCGCGCACGAAGGTGCCCTGCGAGAATTGCAGCCTCGGCGCCCTGCCGCGCTGGGTCCCGGTCACGGAATCCGCGTCGAAGGCGACGGTGTGGCTGATCTCGGCCGACCGCGGCAGCTTCACCGTCGGTCATGATCTCAACCCGGCGACCGACCGCACCTTCCGCTTCGAGATGCGCCGGGCCTAATGCGCCTCCAGCCTCTGTCGATGCCGCTCGCGCCTGATCTCGCAGAGCGCGTCGAGGCATGTCTGGGCGCCGCCTGCGCGCTGCCCCGCTGCGACCTGACCGTGGCCGGCCTGCTGGCATCCTGCGCGGCGGGCGAGGCGCAGCTCGTCGGCATCTTCGAGGGCGACCGGTTCGTGGCGGCGGGCGTGACGCAGGTCCGCCAGCACCGCGGCGGTCGCCTGTCCTGCTGGGTCCTGTCCCTCGGCGGCCGCGCGGCGGGCCCGTGGGGCGCCGTCATCTCCGCCGTTGAGCGCGGCGCCGCCCGGCTCGGCTGCACCACCGTCGAATTCGTCGGCCGCCGCGGCTGGGCCCGCGTGCTGCCGGATTACACCGCCGCGGCCTGCGACCTCGGCACCCACTTCGTGAAGCGCATCGGGGCCTGACATGGGCGGCGGTACCAAGACCCAGACCACGGTCCAGCAGCAGAACAACGACCCGTGGGCGCCGGCACAGCCCGCGCTCCAGGGCGTGCTCGCCGGCGCGAGCGCGGCGTACAACTCGGGCGTCGGCTCGCAGGTCTACACCGGCCCGCGCTACGCCGGCCTGGGTGACACGTCGCTCGCCGCGCTCGACACGATCGCCGGCAGCGCAAACGCCGGGCAGGGCGCGGCGAAGGCCGGCGACAGCTACCTGACCGGCCTCCTGCAGAACGGCGGCACCACGTCGGGCATCCAGTCCGCGCTCGCCGGCCTCGACAGCATCGGGAAGATCGACACGTCGCGGGTGACGTCGCTCGCCGACCAGATGGCCGATCCGAACAACCTCGCCTACTCGACGGCGCGGGCGCTCACCCGGGGCGACTATAACCTCTCGACCGACGGCTACACCGGCCTGCTCAACGGGCTTTCCGGCCAGACGCAGACGGAGAAGTCGCTGCAGGATGCCGCCGACGGCAAGTTCCTGGGCGGGGCGAACCCCTACCTCGACGCGGTGATCGGCCGGAGCCAGGGTGAGGCGGCCTCGAAGATCGCCCAGCAGATGGGCGCGGCGGGCCGCACCGGCTCGGGCCGGTATGCCGCGACGATCGCCGACTCCCTCGGCGCGATCGGCACGCAGGCGCGGTACACGGACTACGATAACGAGCGCACCCGGCAGATGCAGGCGGCCACGGCGATCGACAGCTCGCGCAACGCCCGCACCAGCCTCCAGCAGGGGCTCTACGGGTCGATCAACAACGCCGAGCAGGCCAACGCCGGCCTCGCCCTCTCCGGAGCCGGGCTCTACAACTCGACAAACACGACGGCGCTCGGCGGCGCGACCGCGCTGGCCGGCATCGACAATCAGAACATCCAGAACGGCATCCAGACCGCCGGGCTGAAGCTGTCGGCCGCGCAGGCGGACCGGGCCGCGGCGCTCCAGGGTCTCGGCATGGTCGGGACGAACATCGACAATCTCCAACGCCCGGGGCTGACCCTGGCCGGTGTCGGCGCCGCCCTCGACGCGGACCGCCAGGCGCAGCTCGACGCCGCGCAGGAGCAGTTCGCCGACCAGCAGGCGTCGCCCTGGAAGCAACTCGGCCTCTACGCCGGTATCGTCGACCCGATCGCGGGCCTCGGCGGCTCCTCGAGCGGCACGTCGGTGCAGAAGATCCCGCAGCCGGGCGTGCTCCAGCAGCTCCTCGGGGGCGGCCTGGCCATCGCCGGCACCGCCTCGAAGTTCATCGGCAAGTAGGAGCGCGTCGTGTCCGCAGGTCTCGCGCCGTTCGGCGCCCTCTCCCCGGCCGACATCGCCCGGCTGATGCAGCAGGCGCGGCCGCAGGTGGATATCACGGCCGACGACGTGCCGGCCGCCATCCCGCCGGGCTTCACCGGCTTCGTGCCCCCGACCGCCCCGACCATGCAGCCGCAGGTCACCGCCGCGGCGCCGGTCGTCGAGCCAGAGGCGCCGGCCCGCGCGCCGCTGCGCATGTTCGGCGCCCTGCCCCCGCAGATGTCGGCGCCCGGCGCCGCGGAGCCGGATCGGTCGCCGCTGCCGAGCCTCGTCGGCTCGCGCGCGCCCGCCCTCCCGGTCAGCGCACCGTCCGTGCCGCGTGGTGATGAGGCGCCGGCCGCCGCTGTGCCGCCGCGCCCGCTGAGTTTTGGCAGCCTGCCGGCGCCCACCGCTCCGGCGACAACCGGGTCGACGACCGCTCCCGCAGCGCCCGCGATGTCCTCCCCCGCAGCGGAGCCGTCGCTCCTCGACCGGATCGGAGATGGACTGCGAAATCTCAACGCGAACGGCGGTGGCGACCTCCTCACCTCGCTCGGGATCGGCCTCATGTCGACGCCCGGCTTTGGTCGCGGCGCGGCGGCCGGGCTGAAGGCCTACCAGGACAACGAAGGGAAGCGGGCAGCCTCGGCACTGGCCCAGGCCGAGTTTGGTCTGAAGGCCCGGAAGGCGCAGCAGGAGCAGGGCGTCCAGAACCTAACCGCTCGCGCCATCATGACGAAGCTCCCCGGCACGTCGGCCGAGGATGCCGTCGCGCTCGCCGGCAACCCCGACTTCGTGAAGAGCTTCCTCTCGGGGAACTACGGCGCGCCGGAGGGCTACGTCCGGACGTCGACCGGCCTAGTGCCGGTGGCAGGCGGCCCGCAGGACCTGGGAACGCTGAAGGCGCGCGCGCAGGCGCAGGCCGAGGGCACCGCGGCCGGGGCGAAGGACGACGTGCAGATCATCACCCGCCCGGACGGGTCGATCGTCGGGGTGAACAAGTCCCGGATCGGGGAAGCCGATGGCCCGGCCGCGCTCACCCCCGTGGCCCCGGCGACGGGCGGCGCCCGGGTATGGGGCACGATCGGCGCCGATGGCCGGATGATCGAGCCGCCGCCCGGTACCCCGGCGGGCACGCCCGGCGCGTACGACGAGAAGGGCATGCCGCACGTCGCCCTGACGCAGGGCACGAACCAGCTCCCGCAGAAGGCCAACGCCGAGCTGGATCAGGCCGCCGTGAAGGCGATCACCGAGAGCCGCGCGAAGGCCGAGGGCGCGATCGGCACCATCGCCGCTATCAACCGCCAGAAGGAGGCGCTCGACCGCGGCATCGTGGCGGGCGCCGGCGCCGACTGGCGGACGCAGGCCCGGGCGATCACGGCGCAGGTCCTGGGCATCCCGGACAGCTACGTGACCAACTCGCAGCTCTTCGACCAAGCCGCGACCCAGAAGAGCGCCGAGCTGGCGAAGGCCATCTCGCAGTCCGGCCACACGACCAACATGGACCTCCAGCTCGGCAAGACCATTTCGTCGGGCGATCGGTCGAGCGTCGAGGCGGCCCTGCGCGCCGGCATCGAGGCGCAGGAGATCCTCGCCAAGAACACGATCGCCCACCACAACGCGAGCGTGGACCGGTTCGCGACGCCGGAGACGGCGCAGCGCGCGGGCTTCTTCAAGGTGGAGCAGCCCGAGATCTACCAGTACCGTCCGGCCGCCCCTGATCGCACGGCGGTCGAGGCCGAGATGCGCCGCCGCGGGATGATGCGCTGATGGATCTCTCGAAGATCTCCGACGACGAGCTGCAGCGCCTCTACCAGAGCGCGCCCGCGCCTCAGGCGACGGCCGGCGCCGCGCCGAAGGCCGACCTCGCCGGCATGTCGGATGCGGACCTGCTGAAGCTGCACCGCGGCTTCTCGGACGCGCCGACGGCGGCCGAGCCCGGTGACGCCTCGGCTGCTGTCGGTCGCGGGCTGATCGACGGCATTCCCGTCGTCGGGCCGTACCTGCTCGCGGGCGCGAACCGCGCCGCCGCCGGCATCCGTGCCCTGAAGAACGACACGCGCTTCTCGGACGAGCTGGCGAACGTCGAGCGCTTCGGTGAGCGCACGGCGGCCGAGCACCCGATCGCGTCGGGGGCGGGCGAGATCGGCGGTGGTGTTGTTGGCGCGCTGCCCCTCATGGCGGCCGCGCCCGCGGCGTTCGGGATCTCCGGCGCCGCGCTGCCCGTACGCATGGCAGCCTCCGCAGTCTCCGGCTCCGGCCTCGGAGCGGCGGATGCGGCGGTCCGGTCCGGTGGCGACCTCGGCGCGATCGAGCAGGGCGCCGCGATCGGCGGCGGTCTCGGCGCGGCCGGCCCGGCGATCGGTGCCGGTGTCGGCCGGGTCGTCCGCGCGATCAAGGGCGGCAATCCCGGCGAGCACCTCCTGCGCGAGGCGACCCACGGCCTCACGGAATCCGAGTTGGCGGCGGCGCAGTCGCTGCGGGATGGCGCGATGAACAGCCCGGGCGGCCCGGTTGCCCTGTCGGTGGATGAGGCGCTGAACGCGGCCACCGGCGGCAAGGCGGTTCGCGCGTCCCAACTCGCCCGGGTGGCGGCGAACTCCGGCGGCGAGGGCAGCCGGATCGCCGGCGAGTTCTACGCGGCCCGTCCGGCGCAGGTCGACAACGCCGGCCGCGCCCTGTTCGACCGCATCGGTGCGGAGCCGGCGAGCCCGACCGGGCTGGGCTTCGACGTGCAGACCGCGGCACGCCAGGGCGTGATGCAGACGCCGGAGGGCACCGCCCTCTCGCAGGCCCGCGCCGCGACCGGGCCCCGGATCACGCCGGAGCAGGCCGGCCGCACCATCCAGGGCGAGCTTCGCGGCGTTGCCGATGGCCTGGAAGCCCGCCGGGCCGCGCAGGCTGACATCGACTATCGCGCCGCGCGGGCCGCTCCGGAGACGGTCGGCATTGAGCGGACGACCACGGTGGAGCGACCGGGCGATCCGATCGTGACGGAGCAGCGGTACAGCCGGCCGCAGTTCGCGGATGGCGCGCCCGCGCCGCTTGGCCCGCCGCCTGGCCGCGCCGATGGCGCCATTCAGGAGGCCGGTCCGGTCAGTCTCGGGCGGTTTATCGCCCAGAACGGCGGCCTGCCGCTCGAGGGCGACGTGCTCGCCACCGACCTGCACAAATTCGGCATCCCCGGCCTCGGCAACGTCGCGCGGCCGGGCGGGAAGTCGATCGACAGCTTCTGGCGCGAGCGGCTGATCGAGGAGGGCTACTTCCGCCCCGACACCGACGGCGGCATGGCACGGGACATCTCGTCCGAGCTGCTGCGCAAGCTCCAGAACGAGCAGCGCGGCGTACCGTCCTACCCGCTCGGTTCCAGCCGAGCGATGGGGTCCGGTCCGACCGCCGGGCAGCTCGGCGACGAATATGCCGCTGCGCTCTCGCAGGCGGAGACCCGGCTGAACGGTGACCTGCGCGCCGCCGGTATCGACCCGGCCAGCGTGCACCCCGATGTCCGGTCGCGGACCCTCGGCGCCCTGATGCGCGGTGAGACCGCCGAGCCCCTCGACGCGTTCGAGCGCACGGTGAACGCGATGCGCGAGCAGCCCGCGCCGCTCGTGAAGACGCCCACCGTGACGGAGGAGATCCCCGACGTCCGCTTCGGACAGGTCGACCCGAGACCCGCGCTCGCCGCGGTGGCGGAGCAGGGCCGCACCGCGAAGGGTGATGTGCGGGGCGCTCTGACGGCGGCCGGCCGCGACCTGCGCGAGCCCGGCGGCGACCTCGACATGAGCGTCGCAGGTCTGCTCCACGCCCGCGAACGCCTCGACTTCAGCATCCGCGCCGCGCAGGACATCGGCGACGCCACGAAGGTTCGCGACCTCCAGGCGACCCGGGCCGCGCTCGACGCGCAGTTGAAGAGCGTGCCGGAGGTGGCGACCGCCGACGCGAACTTCGCCGCCAACTCGGCCCCCCTGGAGCCGTTCACCGGCAACAATCCGCTCGGCCGCGTGGTCCGACGGGACGATCTCACCGGCCGCATGGCGACCCCGGCCGAGCAGGTGCCGGGCATCGTCGGACAGCCGTCCGCGGCGCGCGAGATGCTCGCCCAACCGGCGCCGAACTCGCGCCAGGCGCTGGGCCGCCACTTCGAGACGCAGATCCTCGACCGAGCGACCGGCGCGAACGGCGACCTATCGGCGGACACGCTCCGCGCCGCGATGCGCGAGCACGCCGATGTGCTCGACGCGCTCCCCGAGGTCCGCGACCGGCTATCCCGCCTGACGATGGCGCGCGAGGGCATGTCCCGGATCGAGGCGTCGCCGCTCGGCCAGATCGCGCAGCGTCCCGACGTGGCCGCGGCGACCCGCGCCCTGTTCGCGACGAACCCGGGACCAGGCAGCCATGTCGAGGTGGCGAGCGCGATGCAGGCGCTGGCCCGCAACGACGCCCCGGCAGCCCAGAGCCTCGCCCGGACCTACCTGGAGACGGTGTTCAACGAAGCGACGCAGCAGTCGAAGGGGGTCGCGTCGCAGTATGGCGGCGCCGGGTTCGCCTCGGCGATCCGGGGCAACGCGCAGCAGCGCCACAACCTCGAAGCCGTGATCCGCGCGCTGCCCGAGGGCGAGACGCGCTGGGGCGGGCTCGACCGGCTCCTGACGACCCTGGAGGCGACCGGCTACCGGCCGACGAAGGGGTCGGACACCGCGTTCAACCACGCGATCCAGAAGGAATTCCAGTCCGGCAAGACGCACGTCGGGCAGGCGGTCTCGGATGCAGTCACCGGCATGGTGGCGGGTGCGGCGGCCGGCGGCTTTAAGGGCGGCATCGCCGGTCTAGCGGTTGGCGCGAAGCACGGGATCGGCGACGCGATGATGCGCGCGCGGATGCTGAACTCGGGCGAGGCTGTCGCGCGGCTGATGTTCGACCCGAAGGCGCTCCCGGACCTGCGGGCGCTGGCGAAGTCGGCTCCGGGCAGCAAGAACGCGGAGCTGTTCACGCACCGCCTCCTGACGCTCGCGAATGGCGGATCTGGTCAACTCCGGCAGTCAGCGGCGGCGCGGTAGCGGCGGCCTCATCCTGCCGGCGGCGTCGCGTGGCCAGAGGCCGTAGATGCCACACAGAGCGAAGAAGCCGACGATCAGAAGCAGCGAGCCGGCATCACCAAAGGTGCCGGTGAGCCAACCGTTGAACGTTGGGACGGTCGCATACAGCACCGCCCGCACGGCGAGCATGATCCCGACGAACAGGACGAGTGCGAGGATGATGCGAGCCCAGCGTGGCATGTTCCTCACCGGCACCGAATGTACTGCATGGACGCACGCGCGCCCGTGACGGTCTCGAACAGGATCCCGCCTCGCCGAAGCTCGAAATCGACAGTGATGGTCGACACCTTGTCGTCGGTGGTCCGCGCCGCTCGTGCGCCAAGTGCCTTGATGAAGCGCCCGCTGGTAGTGCCGCTGACCGTCTCTGGGCTGATCCGTACCCATGATCGGTCAGACGGAGCATTCGCCGGTGAACGCCGCAACAGATCGCACGTGATAGGCGACTCAGCCCAAAGGCCGAGGAGCGCAGGCGGGAAGCCTCCACGTTGCGCCGCAGCCGGCGAAGCGGACGCGAGCGGAGCCGCAATGAGCAGGATCTGAAGCCAGCGGGGCATACCGCTACGGTAGCATGCTCCGTGGTCCGGGTCAGCGCTCGGCCAACTCTCGACTCGCCATTCTCACATGTCGCCCTTGATCCATTGCCTCCGGCCTTCAGTCGGCCCCGGCATCCATGTAAATGTTACCGTCTCACTCAACCTGGGAAATTTGATAATTCCGAACACATCCACATCATAACTGGCCTGCATTTTGACCGCCGCACGCTGCATCTTGGAGCCTCCAAAACTAATTGTTCCTTTATTGCAGAATATATTTGCAACTCCCCCTGGCGGCAAAAGGGGCTTGTTAGCTCTTGTTACAATAGTCCCATTGGTGAGTTCGCTATTTCCCTCATATGTTGCCCTTACAATTTGACAGGCCCAATTAATGTTTGTAATATTGAATATGTGACTGCTATTTGTAAGTGAAAACGGATAGTAAAATGGATCTGCCGGATCGGAGACGGGCGACGTTATTACTGCAGCAGTTTCGTAATATCGGTCATAGACAAGATAGCTAACAGACAATAAAGTGAAGCCTCGGAACAGCCATGCCATTGAGGCTTCGAACCAGCGCGATGAATGGGACTTCTTGGGCGGGTTTGATGGTGGGGGTGGGTGTCGCTCTGGCGGTCCTGCTGGCGGCATACCGCTCGGCCCATCAAGAGTCGCTTTTTGCTCCGCAGCCTGGGGTGTCTCACTCGACCCCGTGATTGGCGCAGGACCTGTTCCGCCGCTTCCGCTTGACATATGCTCTCGTCATTCTTGGTAGCTTCGCAACTCCAAGATGACCGGGCCGGGTAGCTTGAGCAAGCGCCCGGCCCACCCCTTGACCCGACGGGCGAACCGCGGGAATAAGCCACCGTCCGCAGCGCTGCGCGCCGGACCCTGAAAGCCGCTCCGCAAGGGCGGCTTTTGTCGTTTCAGGACCTCCCGACATGCCGACCGACCCGCGCGTCGCCGCTGTGATCGCCGCAGCGGCGCAGGGCAGTGGCCTGGACCAGCGCTATCCCGGCTTCATGGAGCGGATGGCGCAGGTCGAGAGCAGCGGGGATCCCGGCGCCTCGAACCCATCCGGCGCGGCGGGCCTGTATCAGTTCATGCCGAAGACGGCGGCAGCCTACGGGCTCGCCGACCCGTACGACCCGGATGCCTCGGCGCAGGCAGCGGCCCGGCTGACCCTCGACAACGCCGCCTCGCTGAAGCGCGCGCTCGGACGAGAGCCGACGCAGGGCGAGCTCTACCTCGCGCACCAGCAGGGGGCCGGTGGCGCCTCGAAGCTGCTCGCGAACCCGGATGCGCCCGCGGCCGACCTCGTCGGCGCAAAGGCCGTCACCGGCAACGGCGGCACGGCCGGAATGAGCGCGAGGGACTTCGCCGGCTTGTGGATGAGCAAGTTCGACGGCGGCGGCCGCACCATGACGATGCCGGGCGGCGGGGCGATCCGCGGCGCCTTCGGCCTCTCCGGACCGGTCGCGGCCGGCACCGCAGGCTCGGTGACGCCGGCCGGCGGCGCCGCCATGCAGTCGCCCGAGGCGGATCGCACCCTCCAGGTCGCCTCGCTGCTCCGGACGCTCACCGCCGCCGATGCGCCCGCGGCTTCGCCGGTCGCGCAGGCCGCCGCGGCGCCCGCGCAGGCGCCAGTGCAGATGCACCCGGCCCGCCGGCAGGCCCCCGCCTTCGACGCGCAGCGCTTCTTCGCGCTGCTGCCCGGCGCCACGACCCGCTAACCCGAGGACGGCTCTATGCCCGGCGCCATCAACTGGGACGTCGCGCCCTCGGGCAACGACGTCTCGGATCCCCCCATCATCTTCAACGAGGGGCAGCCGGCCAAGACCATCAACGACGCCATGCGCGCGCTGATGGCGTCCATGAAGCTCTGGATGCTCGACAACGCGGGCGTGAACCAGGCCTACGGCTCGGACGCGTACACGGTGATCACCCGACAGGGCGTGTCGGCCAAGGTCGCAGCCCAGGCGCACACCCTCAAGTTCCGGACCACGACGACCAATCTCAACCCGTGCACGCTGTGTGCGGACGGGAACACGCCGAAGCCCTGGCTACGCTGGGATGGGACGCAGTTCGGCCCGGGCGATATCGGGCAGAACGTCGTCTGGTCGGTGGTCTACGATCCAGACGCGCAGGTCTACCGGACCCTGTCGCCGACCACCGAGCAGGCTGGGGCGATCAAGGCCTTCGGCGGCCCCAACGCGCCGTCCGGATGGGAGATCTGCGACGGTCGGCCGGTCTCGCGCACCAGTTACGCCGCCCTGCTCGCCGCGATCAGCACGTTCTGGGGCAACGGCGACGGCTTCACGACCTTCAACCTGCCGGATCTGCGCGGCCGCTCGCTGTTCGGCGCGAACCGCGGGCTTAACTTGCTCTCGGGCGCAGGCGGCCTCGTCGGTTCGCTCGGCTACCTCGGCGGCGGTGAGGTGGTGGCGATGCTGCCGAACCAGATGCCGCGCCACATGCACACCTCGACCATGTCGCCGGCCGGCTTCTTCCAGCCGAACATCCAGAGCGCCGGCAGCCACAACCACGGCGGCACCAACATCGACGGCGCTCACGACCACACCGGCTCGACCAACGTGACGGGGAACCACGCCCACGTCGGCACGACCGACATCAGCGGCGACCACGCCCACGTCGTGCAGTACGGCTACGGCCTGGTGAGCACCGCGACGCCGAACAACGCGCAGGTCGTCACCGGCATCAACCTGGGTTCGCAGGGCAACGGCCAGACCACCCAGAGCGGCCCGCACGTCCACACATTCACGACCGTCGCGACCGGCAACCACGCGCACAGCTTCGGCACCGATCCCGGCGGCACGCACAGCCACGGCATCCAGCTCGACGGTAGCCACGTCCACACGATCGATCCGACGCCGAACCACACCCACACGCTGGTGATCGACACGGCCGGCTCGGGCGACCCGCACCCGAACGTGCCGCCGGGCGCCGTGGTGACCTGGGCCATCAAGACCTGAGGACCCGATGAGCGCTTTCGACTGGTCCACCAACGCGGGGCTCAACGCCATCGCGGACAAAGCCATGCCCGTCCCGGACGGCGTGTCGGCCCGCGTATACGCGAGCTTGGTGCGCGGGCTGATGGCCGGCGTGGCGCAGCTCATCGCCGACACCTCGGGCGCGCTCGTCTCGGTCGGGCTCGGCGACCTCTACGCGGTGAACACTTTCTCCGGACTGAAGCCGAAGCCCGGGACGATGATCGCCTTCTGGGCCCATCGGACCAACGAGGCCGAGCCGTCCCTGATGGTCGACGGCTACGGGCCGGTCGCGTTCCTGTCGGCCGACGGCAACGAGCTCGCGCCCGGCGCCGTCGTCCAGGGCCAGCTCCAGATGGTCGTCTGGGACGAGGCCGTGTCGCCGGAGAAACCGGCGTGGCGCAAGATCAACCCGGCCGCGACCGACCTGCAGGTGCTGAACGCCCAGACCGCGCTCGAAGCGCTGGCCGCCTTCCTGCCGAAGGAGGCGCCCGACGGCGCCGGCAAGCTCTGGTACTCGAACGGCTCGTTCCAGGTCACCACCGGGGCGCAGTCGTGAGCGTCTTCGACTGGTCGACTCGGCCTGCCGCCAACGCGGTCTCGGATGCCGGCGTGCCGGCGCTCGACGGCGCCTCCGCTCGTGAGCTGCCGGGCCTCGTCCGCGACCTCATGGCGGCCGTCGCCGGCTACATCGGCGACCAGGGCGGCGCGATCCGTACCGGCGGCATGTTCAACGCCTACGTGGCTCGCACCAGCTCCGGTGTCCGCGCGATCCGACCCGGCGTCGCCGTCCTCGTCCAGGTCGACCGCGACAACACCGACGACCCGACGCTGAACGTCGACGGCACCGGTGCCCGGCCCTGGCTCGACATGGACGGCACCCCGCCGCCGTACGGGGCCGTGCGGGCCGGCGCCTTCTACCTCGCCATCGCGTCCGGCCCGGGCTGGGTCAGCGACTTCGGCGGCATCGCGCGCAGCGATGCCGAGGATGCGGCGATCACCGCGGCCTTGGTTTTCGGCGGGATCTGAGCATGAAGCAGATCGATCTCACCGGCGTGGTGCTGAACCCCGCCGCGGGCACGCTCGACTTCTCGAGCGTGAACATCGACCCGCGCACCGTGCTGGCGGTCCTGCACGAGCCGACGAACCAGTGGATCTACGCCGTCGGTCGGCGCGGCTTGGGCCGGAAGTCGATCAACGGCGCGGTCCTGACCCTCGTCTTCAGGACCGCAGCGCTGTCGCCCGGACCGATCATCGGGTTCCGCGACGACGGCGTGGACGTCGCGAGCGACGTCCGCCTGGAGGCCTGCCGCGCGCTGCTCGCCACCGGCAACGTGACGCTGTCGAACATCTCGACCGGCATCGGCACGCCCGCGGACGCAGCGCCGGGCTCGGATGCCGGCGCGGGCTCCCTGATCGCCAAGCTGACCCGGCTGCTCGGGACGCAAACCGGCATCGCCACGGTGCTCGCCGCGATCCGCGATCGGCTGCCGGCCGCGCTGGTCGGCGGTCGCCTCTCGGTCGACGGGTCCGGTGTGACGCAGCCGATCTCGGCCGTGGCGCTGCCGCTGCCGGCCGGCGCCGCAACCTCGGCGCTCCAGGGCACCGGCAACGCCACCCTCTCGAACCTCTCGACCGGCCTTGGCACCCCCTCGGACACGGATCCCGGCTCGGACACCGCGCCGGGCTCGGTCCTGGCGCTGCTCCGCCGTGGCCTCGGGAACTGGACTGCCCTCCTCGCCCGGGTGCCGGCCCTCGTCGCCGGGCGCATCCCGGTGGACGGATCCGGCGTCACCCAGCCGATCTCGGCCGCAGGCCTCCCCCTCCCGGCAGGGGCCGCGACCGACGCGAAGTCCGAGGCGATCCGGGCGCTCCTCGCCGGCACGCTGAAGGTCGCGACGCCGATCCCGGCCAGCATCGTCACCGGGCAGGTGAAGATCGCGACCACCGGGACCGCCGTGGCGCTCCCGAACGTGGCTCTGGTCAACGGCATCGTGGTGAAGGCCAAGACTTCGAACGCGGCGCAGACCTCGGCCGCGCCCGGCGTGGTCGGTCCCGTCGGCGTGACGACGGTCATTGACGGCACCGGCCCGGGCTACCCGCTCGCACCCGGCGAGGCGGCTTCCTTCGCCTGCTCGAACGCGAACGCCGTCTCGGTCAACGGCACGGCCGGCGACGTCTTCTTCTACGAGGGGAACTGACCATGGCCGCGCCAGCGATCCCGCCGCCGACCCCGCTCCAGTTCGCCACCACAGCCCAGGCGCAGTCCGCGCTCGACGCAGGCACGGTGATCAGCCCGGCGCTCGCCTTGGCGCTGCTCAAGGCGCAGCCCGGCGCGGTCCTGCGCGCCGCCTACGACCTCCTGCCGAAGTCGCCGGACGGTCTCAACGTCGGTGATCCCTGGATCTCCGGCAACACCCTCCAGTTCGTCGCCTCGTGAGGACCGACATGCGCTCCCGTCTTCTGGCTCGCGTCCTCACGGCGTTCGCCGCACTGCTCATCGCCGCCCCCGCGGTCGCGTACGACGCCAGCAGGGCGCCGCGCTACGCCTCGCCGGACATGTACCGGCCGAACGTCGACGCCCTGACCGTCAACGGTTCTGGGCTGACGTGTGCGCCGGGTGCACCCTGTGACATCGGGAGCATGAAGGTCGCCTTCCCGAGCCTGGCGATCCGAAGCCTGCTCGATCGTCTGTCCGAGCGCCCCTCCGTCGTCGACTATGGCGTCGACATGACGGGGGCGACCGACAGCTCGGCCGCCCTCGCGGCTGCGCTCAACTCCGGCAAGAAGGTGACGGCGCCCTGCGGCATCATCCGGTTGCTTTCGACCGTCGCCGTGACTGCGCAGGCAGATTTCACCGGATCCGGCGCCTGCACCCTCTTCAAGTACGACGTGCCCGCCGGCGCGGCGGTCACCCCGCTCCTCGACATCCAGAAGACCGCCATCGGGTCCAGGTTCGACAATTTCGCCGTCGACCATCAGGCCAACTCGAAGGGCTACACCCCCAACGTCGTCTACGGCGGCAACATCATCGCGTCGTCGGCCATCCTCGTGCAGGCCGACGACACGAGCGTGACGCGGATCACGGCCTCCAACGGCTTCGATAACTGCATCGCCATCGTCCAGTTCGCCGGCACGGGCGCGACCGTCAATTCCGGACAGCCGCGCAGGGCTTCCGTCCGCACCGCTCGCACGAATGGGTGCGGCGTCGGCTCTACGCCGAAGGCTGGGGCCGGCGTCGATGTCGGGTCCGGCAGCCTGGCTGTGGTCGACGACCTCGTCGATATCGGATCCTACGGCGCGTTCATCCTCGACCTCGGGGCGGGCGCGCAGGGCTCGTTCTCGAACCTGCACGGGTTCTTCAACAAGTGGGACCCGACGGGGACGGGCAATTACACCTTCTACATCGGTGCAGGCGGCAGCCAGTTCTCGAACCTGCATTCCTTCCAGGCCGCCTATCGCGGGCTCTGGGTGGACGGGTTCGCAACCGACACCACCATCGCCAACGTGATGATCAAGGCACCCGCGGCGGAAGGCGTCGTGCTGACCGCCGCGCGCACGTCGATCGCCAACCTGGCGATCAACTCCCCCGGCTACGGCAAGCCGAACGGGACCGTCGATGCGATCACCATCCCCAACGGGACGAGGTCCCTCACGGACATCAACATCACCGGCCTCGTCGTCAGCGCGGACTTCAGCACGGCCCGGTACGGCATCAGCAAGAGCGGCACGGGCACGATCTCGGGCTCGGTCGTCGGCTCGTCCTTCACCGGCGCGGCATCCGGGGCTGTCGCCCCCGGCGTCGACTCCACCTTCGCGGTGCTCGACGCGGGCGCTCTCGCAGGGGCTTGGACGACGTACACGCCGACGGTGACCACCAGCAGCGGCGCGTTCACTACGGTTTCGGCGACGGGCAAGTACCGCCTCGTCGGCAAGAGCATTCGCTTCTCGGTCACCGTGAACCTCGGCGACAAGGGTACCGCGGCGGATCTCCGGGTCTCGCTGCCGTTCGCGGCCAAAGGCGTGGCTCCGCTGTCTGGGGCGGAGACCGCTGCGACCGGGCGCGGGCTCAGCGGCTACGTGCTCAACGGGCAGTCCATGGCCGTCATCAAGAACCCAGACGGGACCAACCCGCTGACGAACGGCTACGTGCTCACGGTCAGCGGCGATTACGAGCTCCCCTGATCTGCACGCTCGACACCCCGCAGCTCTCCGCTGCGGGGTGCTGATCTGACGCCGGGCCGCCGATCGGCCGCCTGCCCCAAGCCGGAACTCCGACGCCCATCATGCTCCTGCGCCTCCCGGCGCGGGCCGCCCTCGCGTGCTTCGTGCTCGCGGGATCGGCCTCGTGCGCCCATGCCGAAGTCGCTTCCTGGTACGGCCCGGGCTTCCACGGCCGCCTTGCCGCCGACGGCTCGCGCTTTGACCAGGACGCGCTCACCGCCGCGCACAAGACGCTGCCGTTCGGGACCCGAGTGCGAGTGACCTGCGCTGCCACGGGCCGGTCGGTCGTCGTGCGGATCACGGATCGCGGCCCGTTCATCGCCGGCCGGGCGATCGACCTCTCGCGCGGCGCGGCCCGGGCCATCGGCCTGTCGGGCGTCGGCCGCGTCCACCTCGCCATCCTCGGCTGACCTGGAGACCACCATGGACGTCTCGGCCATCGGACGCGCCGCCCTCGAGGGGCGCGAAGGCACCCGGCTGACCGCCTACAAGGATTCCGTCGGCGTCTGGACGATCGGGACCGGCATCACGACCGCCTCCGGGCTGATCAAGGTCGTGCCGGGCCTGACGATCACGCCGCTCCAGTCCGACGCGCTCTTCGCTGCGGCGCTGGAGAAGTACGCGGCGCCGGTCCGCGCCGCCCTGGCCAAGCCCGTCCCGCAGCCGTTCTTCGATGCCTGCGTGAGCCTCGCCTACAACATCGGGCCTGTCGGCTTCGCGCACTCCACCGTGGTCCGCCGCGCCAATGCCGGCGACCTCGCGGGCGCCGTCGAGGCGTTTCTGATGTGGAACAAGCCAACCGCGATCATCTCGCGCCGGCAGGGCGAGCGCGACCAGGCCGCCCTCGCGTCCTACGCCGGCGCCAAGGTCTACGCGCGCCGCGGCGACCGCTCGCCCGTGAAGGCGATGGCCGGCACGCTGCCGGCGCCGGCGACCGTGCCCGATCCGCTCGCGCCGATGACGGCTGCGAAGCCGCCGGCCGCCGCACCGGTCCCGGCCGCCGAGCCGGGCTTCTGGGCGCGCCTCCACGCTCTCCTCTCCCGCAAGACCAAGGTGGCCTGACATGCACCGCGCTCGCTTCGGCCGGGTTCGCCTCGGCATCCTGCGCTGGTACGCCGCCGCGCGCGGGTACCGGATCTACGCGCTCGCGCTGGTGCTCGCGGTGCCGGACATCCTCGACGCCCTCGCCGGCGTCGACTTCACCGTCCTGCTCCCGCCGGGCTGGGGCGCGAAGTCGGCCTCCATCCTTGCGATCGCGCGCGTCGTCTTGGGCATCGTGATCCGGCGCCTTGCCATGGTCGGGCCGCCCCCGGCCGGGGGACCGCGCTGATGGGGACCGTCCTCGCCATGGCCGGCAGCCTCCTCGTGAAGCTGTTCGGCTCGGGCATCGTCCAGGCGGTGCTCGCCTACCTCAACAAGCGCTCCGACAACGGGGTGCTGACGAACGCGCAGAACGTCACCGGCGACGTCACGGTCGCCCAGGCGCAACTCACCGCCTACGTCGAGGAACGGAAGGTGGTCGCGCAGGAGCGCGCCGAGCAGCACCTCTCGCCCTGGACGGCCTGGATGATCCCGACGGCGTTCGGGTTCTGCATGATCCACTTCGGCGCGATCGTCCTCGACAGCACCTTCCGGTTCAACTGGCAGGTCGCGAAGCTGCCGGCGCCGTACGACGCGATGGAGAACGCCATCGTGCTCTCGGTGATCGGCGTCGCCGGCATCGCGCCGACCGTGCGTCGGATCTTCGGCAAGTAGCTCCCCGCTGACCTCTCACCCTCCCCCGTTGCGGGGGTAGGCCGCGAAAGACCGCCGCCATGGACACGTCCTTCCTGTCGCCCGGGCCGATCACCTGGGCGCAGCTCATCGCGCTCGCGCTGTTCCTGATCGCGCTCGGCAAGGGCGCGGACTGGATCATCGGGAAGCTGCGCACCGGCACGAAGGAGGCGGTCTCGCCGCTCACGATCGACATGGCGGCGGCGAAGATCGAGATCCGGTCGCTCGAGGAGAAGCTGAACGCCTTCAAGATCGAGGTGGCGCGGACCTACGTGACCGGCGACGTCATCACCCGTCTGGAGCGGCGCATCGACGACATGGTGGTCTCGGTGCGGGACGAGATGAAGGAGACCCGCGAGGCGATGCTGAAGGCCTTCATGCGCCGGCCCGACTGACCGCCACTTCACATCCTACTTCACACTTTCGGGCGCCCTGGCTTCGGCCGGGGCGCCTTTTGTCGTTTGAACTTAAACGTGATCTGGCGCGCTATTGTGTTTCCAAGCGCCGATCAGCGGCTCTCGGTCGGCTCTCTCGGTAGATCAAGCTCGCTGTTATGGTCCGTCATTTTGAATGAAAATGGCAATTCCTTAAAGATATTATCCCAGGCCTCATCATTTCCTTCCCATCGCGGCCTTTCGGTTGCGAACGGGATAGTGCGGAAAATAACTCTTTCATCAATCGGATCGTCTATGTTTACAGCAACTCGGCCCTCGAGGTTGACGACGAGAATTCTGTATTCCCGGCTCGCAAACTTGCTATCTAGCGTTGAAGTAAGCCGATTAACATCAGCGGAGCTGAATGGCTTTGGATCAGTGATGTAAGGCCATGCAACCGCAGGCTCTGCGTGTCCACCCATGCGCACGAGAAGAGCACCACCTTCATTCATGACATTGGCAAACTGGTTATATTTATGGGTCAGCTTCGATTTCAGTGAAGCTAGGGCGTGCTCTGTGATTATGGGACGACCTGCATGTCGATGAAATTCGTGATGATATAGCAAATCATAGTTATGGCACATCGGAAAATCATTATCCCGGACATAGACTGCTTGCCCAAAATTTCGTCCTTCATCATTGATGGATGAAATGAGCGCGTCGAACGGGGTAACAAGCCAGTCATACGGGCTAGATGCAGAAGCCCCGAAAATTCTACGCACTTGAAAAGTTGCCTGACACCAAGCTCCCAGGCTAACAATATTCCTCACCTCGAACGTCATCTGATAACCGCTCGCGCATGCCGCACAACCGTCACATTACATACGGTTTGGCGCAGAAATTCACTGCCCGGTCCATAGCCCGCTTGACCGGTCAGTGACAATCGAGGGGCGCTAGTGTCGGGCCTGTTGGAGCGGAATGGATCGGCGCCAGTCGTCTAGGTGGTGGACATTCCCGTCCGCGGAGAGATACGCTCCTGCCACCGATTGTGTCCGGGGTGAGCATGTTCCCTTTCCCGCTCGAGAGCACGAAGCCAACATCAGCCGTTTCCGAAGTCCCCTCCGATCCGCGCGAGGAGGCCCGTCGGCGCATCGACCGCGACGGCTTCGATAGCGCGTTCTCCGGCCTTGAGCTTGAGATGCGTTGCCAGCCCCAGGGCTCGGCTCACTACGAGTTCCTGCAAAGCGTGAACGTCGCCCTATTCGACCCGAGCCTGCGGAGCGAAGCGTCCGGGCGGTGATCCAGCTTCCAGCAGGCCTCAGCCTCGGCGGCCCTTGCCGCGCGGGGCTTTCTGCGTTTTAGCCCCCAGGCACGAGCGGCAGCCCGGAGCGCGCACTCCATGCCTTCGCTCGGCTCCATGCCGCAGCTAGAGCCTCAATCGCCTCGTCGCGAGTGTCGGCAGTCCCGTTGAGCGGCCGGACGCCTTCGGCCTCGTGGCCGCGCTGACAGCCGGTGCAGCTCCAGGTCCATGTGCCGTTCTGCGGACCGCCTGCGATCCGGCGGATGCGCCCGACATGCTGTCCGGCATCGTCGGCCACGAAATCATGCCGGGAATCCGGGAAGGTGCGGGCCCAGACGAAGGTCACGGCTCGGATCCAGCCGGCACCGGTGCGGACCGTCGATATGGCCGCTTCGCAGACACTGGGCGCTTCGCTGCGGCAGAGAGAACCCGCGGCAGGCCTAGGCTCGCCTTGCCTTCGGGCGCCGGTGGCGGTTCGGGCGGGAAGGAGATGATCCCGAGCCAAGCATCGAGCTGGCCGGTCTTGGCCGCCTTCATCGCCTCTCTCAGCAGATCGGTCCGAGTGAACCACTCGCCGAGGAGGCGACATTCCGCCAGCCGGAGATGTAGCTTCAGCTCGACGGTGTAGTGCGCCTCGCATGAAGCGATGACGTCGAGACGGTACGGGTTGCCGACTTGCACGTTTGCGACCCGCATGTAGAGCGAAGCGCCGGTGTAGCCGACCTTCACGGGATACGTCGGATCGTCCGGACGCGAGATGAAGTAGATGTGTCCGGTCGGGTAGCGGTGGCGGCGCCGCTTCACCCGACGGCGCGTCTCGTCGAACGCCGCCAGCATCTCTTCCGCCTTGCCGCGCTCGTCCTCAGCGCAGCCGGTGGACACCACTGTATCGCGGTAGCGGATCACCCATCGCGCAGCCGATCTCGGGCTGCTGCGCAGGTAGAGGCGAGGGGGCAGTTGAGGGCGGCCCATAGACGTTTTTGGAGAATGGTTAGAGGATTAGCCCTGAAACTAACGCACTCTCCTAAAACGGCAACGCATAAACCGTTGCGAGTGCAACTGTTTTTCTGGTGGGCGGTGAGGGACTCGAACCCCCGACCCTCTCCGTGTAAAGGAGACGCTCTACCAACTGAGCTAACCGCCCGGCCGGCGACCGTTACGGCATGGCGCCGGTCCGGTGCAAGGGTCCGCGTTCCGGATCCGTGTCAGGGGTCGATGAGCCGAGCCGCCAGGGCCGGGGCCAAGCCGATGCTGACCACGGAATCCGGTCCGGACCAAGCCGCCCCGGATGAGCGCACCGCCATAACCGCGCGGGTCCCGGCCCCGACCGAGCAGCTCAGCGGAACGGGGACCGGCGTGGCGATCCGCGTCGCGAGCCCCGCCAGGACGGCACCACCGAGGATGACCGTCTCGGCGCCGCGCAGGCGCGACAGGCTTCGCCAGGATCGCCAAGGCCGCATCCGGATCGCGGGCGATGGCGCCGCCGCTCGGTGCCTCCGTGTGGAGCGCCGCGAGAGCCTCGGATAGGCCGAGCGCCGCCACGAATTCCCGCAGCATCGGTTCCCAGGCCTTGCCTCCCGTGACGATGCCGAAGCGGCCGAACGCGGCGCCCTCGCGGCAGACCGCTCCTGCCATGCCGACGACCGGGACCCGCGACAGCTCGCGCAGGGCGAGAAGACCGGGATCGCCGAAGAAGCCCAGGTAGACCGCGTCGCACTCGGCCCCGTGCTCCGAGAGGACATCGAGGGCCGCGTGGCCCGCGATCGCCGCCGCCGCCCGGCTCGCGATGTAGCGGGCCCGAACCGGTCGGTGACGGCGCGCAGCTCCGCCCGGCCACCCGGTTGCGGGAGGACGTGGCCGGCGACGAGGTCGGTGACGCGCGCGCTGGTGTTCGGGTTGATCAGCAGGATGCGCGTCCGGTCCTCCGCGCCTGGTTCCGCGCACGAAAAAGCCCCCGGGGCGCAGGGCACCGGGGGCTCGTCTCAATCCGTCATGCGGCTCAGTGCGCCACGAAGGCGGCGCCGTCCTCCTCGGTCCGGGCGGGCTTGGCCACCGGCAGCGGCTCTTCCCACTCGATCGCCTCGGGCTGACGGACCAGCGCCTTCTCCAGCACTTGGTCCATCCGCGAGACCGGGATGATCTCAAGCCCGTTCTTCACGCTGTCGGGCACCTCGGCGATGTCCTTGGCGTTCTCCTCGGGGATCAGCACCGTCTTGATGCCGCCGCGCAGTGCGGCGAGCAGCTTCTCCTTCAGGCCGCCGATCGGCAGGACCCGACCGCGGAGCGTCACCTCGCCGGTCATCGCGACGTCGCGACGGACCGGGATCCCGGTGAGCGTCGAGATGATCGCGGTGGCCATGGCGATGCCGGCCGACGGACCGTCCTTCGGGGTCGCCCCCTCCGGAACGTGGACGTGGATGTCGCGACGCTCGAAGAGCGGCGGCTCGATGCCGAAGTCCAGGGCCCGGGAGCGGACGTAGCTCGCCGCCGCCGAGATCGACTCCTTCATCACGTCCTTCAGGTTGCCGGTGACCGTCATCTTGCCCTTGCCGGGCATCATGACGCCCTCGATCGTCAGCAACTCGCCGCCGACCTCGGTCCAGGCCAGACCCGTCACCACGCCGACCTGATCGTCCGCGTCGATCTCGCCGTAGCGGAACTTCGGCGGGCCGAGGAAGACCGGAAGGGTCTCCGTCGTCACCGCGACCGACTTGATCTTGGTGATCAGGATCTCCTTCACCGCCTTGCGGATCAGGTTGGACAGCTCGCGCTCCAGGTTGCGGACGCCGGCCTCTCGCGTGTAGCGGCGGACCAGCATCATCAGCCCGTCATCGTCGATCGACCACTCGTGCGTCCCAAGGCCGTGCTTCTTCAGGGCGTTCGGGATCAGGTGCTTGCGCGCGATCTCGACCTTCTCCTCCTCGGTGTACCCGGCGATGCGGATCACCTCCATCCGGTCCATGAGCGGACCCGGGATGTTGAGGGTGTTGGCCGTGGTCACGAACATCACGTTCGAGAGGTCGTAATCCACCTCCAGGTAGTGGTCGTTGAAGGTGCTGTTCTGCTCAGGGTCGAGCACCTCGAGGAGCGCCGCCGACGGATCGCCGCGGAAATCCATGCCCATCTTGTCGATCTCGTCGAGCAGGATGAGCGGGTTCGAGGTCTTGGCCTTGCGCATCGACTGCACGATCTTGCCGGGCATCGAGCCGATATAGGTTCGACGGTGACCGCGGATCTCGGCCTCGTCACGCACGCCGCCGAGCGACATGCGCACGAACTCGCGACCCGTCGCCTTGGCGATGGACTTGCCGAGCGAGGTCTTGCCGACGCCGGGGGGACCGACGAGGCACAGGATCGGGCCGGTGAGCTTGTTCGCGCGCTGCTGCACCGCGAGGTACTCGACGATCCGCTCCTTGACCTTGTCGAGGCCGAAATGGTCCTCGTCGAGCAGCGCCTGCGCGCCGAGCAGGTCCTTCTTGATCTTCGAGCGCTTGCCCCATGGGATGCCGAGCATCCAGTCGAGGTAGTTGCGCACGACGGTCGCCTCGGCCGACATCGGCGACATCTGGCGCAGCTTCTTCAGCTCGGCGGTGGCCTTGTCGCGGGCCTCCTTGGAGAGCTTGGTCTTCTCGATCTTCTCTTCCAGCTCGGCCAGCTCGTCGCGGCCATCCTCGGAGTCGCCCAGCTCCTTCTGGATCGCCTTCATCTGCTCGTTCAGGTAGTACTCGCGCTGGGTCTTCTCCATCTGCCGCTTGACGCGGGTCCGGATGCGCTTCTCCACCTGAAGCACGGAGATCTCGCTCTCCATCAGGGACAGCACGCGCTCCAGGCGCTGCGCCACCGTGGGCGTCTCCAGGATGCCCTGCTTGTCGGAGATCTTGACGAGCAGGTGCGAGCCGATCGTGTCGGCGAGCTTGGACGGCTCGTCGATCTGGGTCACGGCGGAGACGACCTCGGGCGAGATCTTCTTGTTGAGCTTGACGTAGTTCTCGAACTCCGAGAGCACGGAGCGCGCGAGCGCCTCGGCCTCGACGCGGTCGCCGAGCTCGTCGTGCAGCGCCTCGGCGGTGGCCTCGTAGAACTCGTCCGAGCGGGTGAAGTCCACGACCTTCGCGCGGCCGACGCCCTCGACCAGCACCTTCACGGTGCCGTCGGGCAGCTTCAGCAGCTGGAGCACGGAGGCGAGGGTCCCGATCTTGTAGATGGCGTCGGTCGCCGGATCGTCGTCACCCGCGTTGATCTGGGTGGCGAGCAGGATGTGGCGATCGGTGCGGACGGCCTCCTCGAGGGCGCGGATCGACTTCTCTCGGCCCACGAACAGGGGCACGATCATGTGCGGGAAGACGACGATGTCGCGCAGGGGGAGGACGGCGTAGGAGCCCGTCGAACCCGGGACCACCGGCTGGCGCGATTTCGACTGTGACATGCTGACTTCCTCTCAGGGACGCCCGGGTTCGGCGCCTCCATGCACGGAGCGCGCCTACAGCCAGGTGCCGACCGGGCCGCGAGGGTCGGATTTCGCTAACTTTGCGGCTGGCGACGCGGACCGGACCTCGAAGGAGCGTGCGGCCACCGCGCTGAGCCTGAGGTGGCTGCGGGGCGCAGCGTTTTCAAGACGGTCCTCGCAGCGCGCCCGGCCGGAGCCGGGCGCTTAATGCAACCCTGTCAGGCGCTTACGCGCTGACGCTGGCGGGCGCGTCCTTGTTGCGGTCGCCGTGGATGTAGAGGGGGCGCGACTTGCCCTCCACCACCTCCGGACCGATGACCACCTGCTCCACGGACTCGAGGCCGGGCAGGTCGTACATCGTGTCGAGCAGGATCGTCTCCAGGATGGAGCGCAGGCCGCGGGCGCCGGTCTTCCGCTCGATCGCCTTGCGGGCGACGAGCGACAGGGCCTCGTCCTGGAAGGTCAGGTCGACGTTCTCCATCTCGAACAGCCGCTGGTACTGCTTGACCAGGGCGTTCTTCGGCTCCTGCAGGATCTTCTTGAGCGCGGCCTCGTCGAGGTCCTCGAGGGTCGCCAGGACCGGCAGACGGCCGACGAACTCGGGGATGAGGCCGAACTTCAGCAGGTCCTCCGGCTCGACCGAGCGGAAGATCTCACCGGTGCGGCGGTCGTCCGGGGCCTGCACGGTCGCGCCGAAGCCGATCGAGGTGCCCTTGCCGCGCTGGGAGATGATCCGCTCCAGCCCCGCGAAGGCGCCGCCGCAGATGAACAGGATGTTGGTGGTGTCGACCTGCAGGAATTCCTGCTGCGGGTGCTTCCGGCCGCCCTGGGGCGGGACGGAGGCGACCGTGCCCTCCATGATCTTCAGGAGCGCCTGCTGCACGCCCTCGCCCGACACGTCGCGGGTGATCGACGGGTTGTCGGACTTGCGCGAGATCTTGTCGATCTCGTCGATGTAGACGATGCCGCGCTGGGCCCGCTCGACATTGTAGTCCGAGGCCTGGAGCAGCTTGAGGATGATGTTCTCGACGTCCTCACCGACGTAGCCGGCCTCGGTCAGCGTCGTGGCGTCCGCCATCGTGAACGGCACGTCCAGGATGCGGGCGAGCGTCTGCGCGAGCAGCGTCTTGCCCGAGCCGGTCGGCCCGATCAGCATGATGTTGGATTTGGCCAGCTCGACGTCGTTGTGCTTCGTCGCGTGGGCCAGCCGCTTGTAGTGGTTGTGCACCGCGACCGAGAGGACCTTCTTGGCGAAGTCCTGGCCGATGACGTAGTCGTCGAGGACGCGGCGGATCTCCTTGGGGGTCGGTACGCCGTCGCGGCTCTTCACCAGCGAGGATTTCGACTCCTCGCGGATGATGTCCATGCACAGCTCGACGCACTCGTCGCAGATGAACACCGTGGGGCCGGCGATCAGCTTGCGGACCTCGTGCTGGCTCTTGCCGCAGAACGAGCAATACAGCGTGCTCTTCGAGTCGTTGCCGCCAGTCTTGCTCATATCGGTCTCCGATTCCTCGCATCCGCAGCCGGCAAGGGGCGGACGCGCATCGCGTGAATGTAGGGGGCCCGTTTAAAGAAACAGTGTGCTGCGCGCCTTTGACCGAAGGGCCCGAACCTCGATGCAAACACGCTGCCGCGGCGGGATCAAGGCCGCGCCGCGGCGGTCAGGCGACGCGGCGCGATCAGGCGGCCGCCGGCTCGGGACGCTTCTCGATCACCTCGTCGATGAGCCCGAACTCCTTGGCCGCGTCGGCGGTCATGAAATTGTCGCGCTCCAGCGCCGTGTGGATCGTGTCGTAGTCGCGGCCGGTGTGCTTCACGTAGATCTCGTTCAGGCGCCGCTTCAGCGCCTCGATCTCGCGGGCGTGGATCAGGATGTCGGTCGCCTGACCCTGGAAGCCGCCCGACGGCTGGTGGACCATGATCCGGGCGTTCGGCAGGGCGAAGCGGTGGCCGGGCTCGCCGGCGGTCAGCAGCAGCGAGCCCATCGAGGCGGCCTGGCCGACGCAGAGGGTCGTCACCGGGCAGCGGATGAACTGCATCGTGTCGTAGATCGACAGGCCGGACGTGACCACGCCGCCGGGGGAGTTGATGTAGAAGGAGATCTCCTTCTTCGGGTTCTCCGCCTCGAGGAACAGCAGCTGCGCCACGATCAGCGACGCGCCGTAATCCTCGACGGGGCCGGTGAGGAAGATGATGCGCTCGCGGAGCAGGCGGGAGTAGATGTCGAAGGCGCGCTCGCCGCGGCTCGACTGCTCGACGACCATCGGCACGAGCGCGTTGTTGTAGACGTCGATCGGATCTCTCATCTCGTCCTGCCCCGGAGTGAGGCCCGGGGCTGCCGCGAATCAGGGCAGCCCCGGGCATGTCAGCGAACACCGGCGATGCTTAACCATCGCCTAACCCTTGCCCGCCGTCCTGGGACAGAGCGGGACTCAGTCGGCCTGGGCTTCGGTCTTGGAACCGTCCTCGGCCTCGGCCTTGTCTGCCGGCTTCGCGCCGGTCGTGTCGTCGTCATCTTCGTCCGCGAAAAGCGCCTCTTTCGAGACGGGCTCCTCGACGAGCTTGACCTGCCCGAGGACGTGGTCGACGACCTTCTCCTCGAACAGGGGCGCGCGGAGTTCCGCGAGCGCCTGCGCATTCTTCCGGTAGAAGTCCCAGACCTGCTGCTCCTGGCCCGGGAACTGCCGGACCCGGGCGATGAGGGCCTGGTTCACCTCCTCGTCCGAGACCTTGATATCGGCGCTCTCGCCGACCTGCGCAAGCACGAGACCGAGACGGACGCGCCGTTCCGCGATCTTCCGGTACTCGGCCTGGGCCTTCTCCTCGGTCGTGTCCTCGTCCTCGAAGGTCTTGCCGCGGGTCTTGAGATCCTGCTCGACCTGGGCCCACACGGCGGCGAATTCCTGCGCCACCAGGGACGGGGGCAGCTCGAAGGCGTACTTGCCGTCCAGGGCGTCGAGGAGGTCCTTCTTGAGGCGGCGGCGCGTGGCGGCCTCGAAGTCGCGCCCGATCGCCTCGGACACGGCCTCGCGGAGCTTCTCCAGCGACTCCATGCCCATGGACTTGGCGAACTCGTCGTCGATCTTGGCCTCGCCCGGCGCCTGGATCTTCGTGACGGTCACGTCGAACTCGGCATCCTTGCCGGCGAGGTGCTCGGCCCCGTACGACTCGGGGAAGGTGACCTTCACGAGCCGCTTGTCGCCGACCTTGGCGCCGACCAGCTGCTCCTCGAAGCCCGGGATGAACGAGCCCGAGCCGAGTTCCAGGTCGATGCCCTCGCCCTTGCCGCCCTGGAACTCCTCGCCGTCGATGCGGCCGACGAAGTCGATGGTGACGCGGTCGCCGCTCTGGGCCTCGGCGCCTTCCTCGCGCTCGGCGAACGGGCGGCTCTGGCCGGCCATCCGATCGAGGGCCTCGTTCACCTCCTCGTCCGAGGGCTTGGCGACGAGCTTGGTCAGGCTGACGTCCGAGAGGTCGGCGAGCTCGAAGCTCGGCATCACCTCGAGGGCGACCTTGAAGGCGAGGTCGCCCTTGGCGTCGAGGGCCTTCTCGACCTCGGCCTGGTCGGTCGGGAACTCGACCTGCGGCTCCAGGGCGAGCTTGAGGCCGTTATCGGTGACGATCTGGCGGTTCGCCTCGTTGACGGCGTTCTGCACCACCTCGGCCATCACGGAGCGGCCGTAGACCTTGCGCAGGTGCGCGACCGGCACCTTGCCGGGGCGGAAGCCCTTGAGCTGCACCTTGTCCTTCATGCCGGACAGCTCGTTGGTCAGGCGCTCCTCGAGTTCCTGGGCGGCCAGCAGAACCTGAAACTCGCGCTTCAGCCCCTGGGCGTTGATCTCGGTCACCTGCATCGTCGTCGTCGCTCTTCAAAGAAACCTGGGGTCGCCGGCCGGGCCGGCGTCGTGCTCGCGCGAACCGGGATGCCGAGATGTCGGGTACGGGGCGGAGGGTCCCGAGGGGACCGCAACCTCAGCAGAGGTCCTGGTGCGGGCGGAGGGGCTCGAACCCCCACGTCTTGCGACACTGGAACCTAAATCCAGCGCGTCTACCAGTTCCGCCACGCCCGCGCGCGCCGACATCCGGCGCATCGCCGGCCGCCGGAAGCGGGCCCTATAGCATGGGCCGGCGGGCCCGCAGCAAAAAACTTGCCCCTGTGGCGCGGGAGCCCGCGCGCCGCTAAGGAGCGGACCCGTCGCGAGCCGCAGCCGAGATCCCATGCCGTCATCCCGCCCCGTGCCGCCGACCGATTCGCGCGCCGGCACGCCGTCGCGCCGGACCCTGCTCGCCGCCGCGGCGGCCTTCGGGCTCGCGCCGGAGGCCGCNGTCGCCGGCGGCCTGTACATGACGTGAGCCGGAGCCGGTCGGGACAGTCGATGGACAGGAAAACGGCCATGAACAGCGCGGTCACCGCGGCCGGGATCACCGGACGAACCCGGGTCTTCAGGCCGGAACCCGCGCCCGAGACGCCGGTCTGGTGCTTCGACGGCAAGACCCTGCCGCCCGTCATCCGGGTGAAACTCGGGCAGGCGGTGCGCCTGAAGGTCGAGAACCGCACCGACAGGCCGCTGTCGCTGCACTGGCACGGGGTGCGCAACGTCAACGCCATGGACGGCGTCGGCGGTGTAACCCAGGCGCCGATCCCGCCGGGCGGCGACTTCCTCTACGTCTTCACGCCGCCGGATGCCGGCTCCTACCTGATCCGGCCCCTGGTCGTCGGCGGGGCGAGCGAGCCGTCGGGCCGCGGGCTCGCCGGCATGCTGGTCGTCGAGGAGACGAACCCGCCCCCGGTCGACGCCGACGTCAGCGTCGTGCTGCAGGACTGGCGCCTCCAGGACGACGGGACGCTCATGCCGTTCGGCCAGACGGCGCTCGCCGCCGCGAACGGGCGCCTCGGCAACCTCGTGACCGTCAACGGCAAACCGGTGCCGGGCGCCTTCGAGGCGAAGCCCGGCTCCCGGGTCCGCCTGCGGCTCGGCAATGCCTGCAACGCCCGCGCGACGCGCATCAAGTTCGAGGGCGTGAAGGTCTACGTGGCGGCGGTCGACGGGCAGCCCACCGACACGTTCGAGCCGCTGCGGGCCACCCTGCCCTTCCCGCCCGGCACCCGCTACGACCTGCTCGTCGACCTGCCGGAAGAGGAAGGCGCCACCTGCGCGATCCACGCGCTGATCGGCAAGGGCCTCGTCCTGGCCAGCGTCGCCACGAAGGGCGCCAAGATCGCCGAGAAGCGGTCGCCGATCGGGCCGATCGGCGAGAACAAGCGCTTGCCGGCCGAGATCAAGCTCCAGAACGCCCTGCGCCGCGACGTGGTGATCACCGGCGGCGCGTTCGTGCCGAAGGAGAAGGCGGGCGCGAAGGACGGCGCGGCGCCGGAACCCGTCTACACGGGCGACCCGCAGAAGGTCTGGTCGGTCAACGGCGCGAGCGGCACCACCGGCCTTCAGCCGATCTTCACGGTGAAGCGCGGTCAGGTGGTGGTTCTGGCCCTGCGCAACGAGACCGCCTTCCCCCAGGCGCTGCACCTGCACGGCCACTGCTTCCGGCTGCTCCACCCCCTCGACGACGGCTGGGAACCCTACTGGCTCGACACGTTCCAGCTCTTGGAGGGGCGGACCGCCCGGATCGGCTTCCTGGCGGACAATCCGGGGCGCTGGCTGATCAGCGCCACGGTCCTGGAGCGGTTCGACACCGGCCTCTGGACGATGTTCGAGGTCACCTGAGCGGTCAGCCTCGGGTCGATTCGACGCGGTCGCGCAGCACCGCCGGCATCAGTTCGGGAATGTCCTCGGCGATCAGGCCCGGCCCGTGGCGCAGGCCGGCATCGCCGTGAAGCCAGACGCCGGCCGCGGCGGCCGCGAAGGGCTCCATGCCCTGCGCCAGCAGGCCGGCTATCAGGCCGCAGAGCACGTCCCCGGAACCGGCCGTCCCGAGGTAGGGGCTGCCGTGGTCGTTGATGGCGGCGCGCCCGTCGGGGGCGGCGATCACCGTGTCGGCGCCCTTGAAGACCACCACGGCGCCGGTGAGCGCGGCCGCCGCGCGGGACCGGGTGACCTTGTCGGCTCCCTCCGCCATCGCGTCCGTCCCGTCGAAGAGCCGCGCGAACTCGCCGGCATGCGGTGTCAGCACGGCCCGCGCATCCCCGTCGGCGAGATGGGCGGCGAGCAGGGGCGCCTTCCCGGCGAAGCTCGTCAGCGCGTCGGCATCGAGGACGAGGCCGCGCCCGGCCGCCGCCGCCACGGCGACGCGCTCCCGGGTCGGCTCGCCGGTGCCGAGCCCGGGTCCCGCCAGGATCACGTTCAGCCGCTCGTCGGTCAGCAGGTCGTCGAGATCGTCCGCGCTCTCGCAGGGCCGCAGCATGATCGCCGTCAGGTGGGCGGCATTCTCGGCGATGGCCGCGGCCGGGGACGCGACGGTGACGAGCCCGGCGCCGACCCGCAGGGCGCCGCGGGCGGCGAGCCGGGCAGCGCCGGTCTTGGTGGCGGGGCCGGACAGGACCAGGGCGTGGCCGCGGGTGTACTTGTGGCTCGCTGCGGTGAGCCGCGGGAAGTCCCGGCCCCACAGCTCGGGCCCGTTTCGGTAGAGCGGCGCGCAGGCGGCCAGCCCGGCCTCCAGCGCCGCCGGCCCGGTCCCGATATCGGCGAGGCTGAGCTGGCCGCAGAGGCTCCGGCCGGGCTCGAGCAGGTGCCCGGGCTTGAAGGTCACGAAGGTCACGGTCTCGACCGCCCGGATGGCGCTGCCGCGCACCGCGCCGGTATCGCCGTCGACCCCGCTCGGCACGTCGACCGCGAGGACGGGCCCGCCGGCCGCGTTGACCGCCTCCACGAGGGCTCGGGCGGCGCCGTCGAGGTCGCGCGACAGGCCGGCTCCGAACAGGGCGTCGATCACGAGGTCGCAGGACGGCAGCGCGGCGCCGTCGGCCGCGCGCACCGGACCTGTCCAGGTCCCGGCCGCATGGGCGGCATCGCCCGTCAGCTTCGAGGGCTCGCCGAGGCAGAAGAGGTCGACGGCGTAGCCGGCCTCGGCCAGCCGGCGCGCGGCCACGAAGCCGTCACCGCCGTTATTGCCCGGCCCGCACAGGACGACGACCCGGCCGCCGGCCGGCAGCCGGGCCCGGGCTCGGTCGGCCACAGCGGCCCCGGCCGCCTCCATCAGCGCGAGGCCCGGCACGCCACCGTCGATGGCCGCGGCATCGACCCGCCTCATCGCTGCGACCGTCAGCAACCGCATATCCGTCTCCGCCTCTGCCCGTGCACCGATCAGCCCTGACTAAAATCGCGCCAGATTCCGGTGAAGCGCCCTAAGGATGTGCGTCCAACGCACAGAGATTAGGCACTATGGTCGGACACGCCGCGAAAACGGCATGGCGAAGGGGTCACGAGGATGTTAGAAATGCCAGGCACCGCAGCGCAGGCCCGAGCGGCATGAAGAAGATCGAAGCGATCATCAAGCCTTTCAAGCTCGACGAGGTGAAGGAGGCGCTCCAGGAGGTCGGCCTCCAGGGCATCACCGTCATCGAGGCGAAGGGGTTCGGCCGCCAGAAGGGCCACACGGAGCTCTACCGGGGCGCCGAGTACGTGGTCGACTTCCTGCCCAAGGTGAAGCTGGAGATCGTCCTGTCCGACGCGCTGGTCGAGGGCGCCGTCGAGGCGATCCGCAAGTCGGCGCAGACCGGTCGCATCGGCGACGGCAAGATCTTCGTCTCGACGATCGAGGAAGCGATCCGCATCCGCACCGGCGAGACCGGCACCGACGCGATCTGACGCGGTCGCCGGATCGCCGGCGCCCCCGCTCCGCCCGACATCTGCCTAAGATTTCGCACTGCGCGAATGTCCGGCATCGGCGCGCCACGCTCTGGAGCGCCGCCGCGCGCACCCCACATCATCGGGAACGGCCGGCCTGATCGGCCGCCTGAACCCGATGCAGGAGGATGTGCGATGGCCGCCACGGACCCGCGCGAGAGCGCCAAGATCTACGATCTGTCCGCGTTCCGGCGGGCCCGCGCCACCGCTCGGATCGCCCCGGACGCGAAGCCCGCCCCCGCGCCGAGCTTCGGCGGCGGTGCCTGGTACCACGAAGCCGCCATCCGCGAGGACGAGCGCCCGCGGCGCCCCTGACCTCGGACACCGCGTGGGTCGCCCGGCCAGCCGCGCCGTCACGCGGGCGCCGCGCGATGGTGCCCGCGGCCGAGACGCGCCGACGCGGCAAATCTTTGCACCCACGGTAGTTCCGGGCCCCGGCCTCGCTCCGGAGCGTCGGCGCGGACCGCGTCCCAGGGTCGTGGACTGCCCCTTCCCCACTTCCAAAACGACGAAGCCGGACCCGAGGGCCCGGCTTCGCTAGCCATGTCGGGGCGCCTGGACGCCCACCCCCGCGTCTTACGCGGCTGCAGCGGCCTCGGTCGGCACGGAAGCGATCGTCTTCAGCACCTGCGAGGCGATCTGGTAGGGGTCGCCCTGCGAGTTCGGGCGGCGGTCTTCCAGGTAGCCCTTGTAGCCGTTGTTCACGAAGGAGTGCGGCACGCGGATCGAGGCGCCGCGATCGGCCACGCCGTACGAGAACTGGTGGATCGAGGCGGTCTCGTGCTTGCCGGTCAGGCGCATGTGGTTGTCCGGACCGTAGACGGCGATGTGCTCCTCGCGGGCGTTCTTGAACGCCTCCATGAGCTTCTCGAAGTAGGCCTTGCCGCCGTGCTCGCGCATGAACGCGGTCGAGAAGTTGCAGTGCATGCCCGACCCGTTCCAGTCGGTGTCGCCGAGCGGCTTGCAGTGGTACTCGACGTCGATGCCGTACTTCTCGCAGAGGCGCTGCAGGAGGTAGCGGGCCATCCACATCTCGTCGGCGGCCTTCTTGGAGCCCTTGCCGAAGATCTGGAATTCCCACTGGCCCTTGGCCACCTCGGCGTTGATGCCCTCGTGGTTGATGCCGGCGTCGAGGCAGAGGTCGAGGTGCTCCTCGACGATCTTGCGGGCGACGTCGCCGACGTTCGAGTAGCCGACGCCGGTGTAGTACGGGCCCTGCGGCGCCGGGTAGCCGGAGGCCGGGAAGCCGAGCGGGCGGCCGTCCTTGTACAGGAAGTACTCCTGCTCGAAGCCGAACCAGGCGCCGGCATCGTCCAGGATGGTGGCGCGCTTGTTGGACTCGTGCGGGGTCACGCCGTCCGGCATCATCACTTCGCACATCACCAGCACGCCGTTCTTGCGAGCCGGGTCGGGGAAGTGGCGCACGGGCTTCAGCATGCAGTCGGAGCTGCCGCCCTCGGCCTGCTTGGTGGACGAGCCGTCGAAGCCCCACATCGGGAGCTGCTCGAGGGTCGGGAAGCTGTCGAATTCCTTGATCTGCGTCTTACCGCGGAGGTTCGGGGTCGGCGTGTACCCGTCGAGCCATATGTACTCGAGCTTGTATTTGGTCATTCCGGTTCTCTCGTCCGTATCGATGCGCGACCTGGGCAACCCGGGACGACGCGAACGGCTTGCCGCCTCCTCGACGGCTGCGGCCGCCTTCGCATGGATCGTGCCAGAAGGGCCATTGCCGCAGGACAACGACGCCCTAAAAACCGTCCTGCGCGATCACGCTTTCGAGATCGTGCGGGATTGCGGGTCGATCGTTCCATCCGACAGCCGATTCCGGTGCCCGGCGGGTGGCAAGGCACGCCCGTGCCGGATATCAAGCCCCGCTTGCCGGCGTACGCGACCCCGTGCGGGTGCGCCCGAGAGACGATTCAGAGATCCCTGGAGGATGCCCACGATGACCACTGCGGCCGAGGTGCTGAAGACGATCCGGGACAACGACGTGCGCTACGTGGACTTCCGGTTCACCGACCCGCGCGGCAAGTGGCAGCACGTCACGTTCGACGTATCGCTCATCGACGAGGAGATCTTCGACGAGGGCACCATGTTCGACGGCTCGTCGATCGCCGGCTGGAAGGCGATCAATGAGTCCGACATGCTGCTGATGCCGGATCCGGTGACCGCCACCCTGGACCCGTTCTTCTCCGCCGCGACCATGTCGATCGTGTGCGACGTGCTGGAGCCGGCCACCGGCGAGCCCTACGGCCGCGACCCCCGGGGCACCGCCAAGCGCGCCGAGGCCTACCTGCAGCAGACCGGCATCGGCGACACGATCTATGTCGGCCCCGAGGCCGAGTTCTTCGTGTTCGACGACGTGAAGTTCGGCGCCGACCCGTACCGCACCGGCTTCGAGCTCGACTCCACCGAGCTGCCGACCAACGGCTTCACCGACTACGAGGGCGGCAACCTCGGCCACCGGGTGCAGACCAAGGGCGGCTACTTCCCGGTCCCGCCGCAGGATTCCGCGCAGGACATGCGCGGCGAGATGCTCGCGGCCATGCAATCCATGGGCGTGAAGGTCGAGAAGCACCACCACGAGGTGGCCTCGGCCCAGCACGAGCTCGGCATGAAGTTCGACACGCTGACCCTGCTCGCCGACCACATGCAGATCTACAAGTACTGCATCCACAACGTCGCGCAGAGCTACGGCAAGTCCGCGACCTTCATGCCCAAGCCCGTCTACGGCGACAACGGCTCGGGCATGCACGTCCACCAGTCGATCTGGAAGGACGGCAAGCCGGTCTTCGCCGGCGACAAGTATGCCGGCCTCTCGCAGGAGTGCCTCTGGTACATCGGCGGCATCATCAAGCACGCCAAGGCGCTGAACGCCTTCACCAACCCGTCGACCAACTCGTACAAGCGCCTGGTGCCGGGCTACGAGGCGCCGGTTCTGCTCGCCTACTCGGCGCGCAACCGCTCGGCCTCCTGCCGCATCCCGTGGACCAAGAGCCCGAAGGCGAAGCGCGTCGAGGTCCGGTTCCCCGACCCGATGGCGAACCCCTACCTGGCGTTCTCGGCGCTGCTGATGGCCGGCCTCGACGGCATCCGCAACAAGATCGATCCGGGTCCGGCCATGGACAAGGATCTCTACGAGCTGCCCCCGCGGGAGCTGAAGAAGATCCCGACCGTGTGCGGCTCGCTCCGCGAGGCGCTCACCAGCCTCGACAAGGACCGCGCCTTCCTCAAGGAGGGCGGCGTGTTCTCGGACGACCAGATCGACTCGTTCATCGAGCTCAAGATGACCGAGGTGCTGCGCTACGAGATGACCCCGCACCCGATCGAGTTCGTGCAGTACTACTCGCTGTGAGGTGAGAGCCGGCCGGGCACGAGGCTCGGTCCGGCACCCTCTCCCGGGCCGGGGCCTCTCGCGGGGCCTCGGCCTTTTTCGTGGGCGCGCTCCGGCGTCACCCATCCCCGCCCGATCGCGGGGCGCCCGTCGGCGCGGAGGCCGGGTCACGCCCGGCGGCCGGTCGCGGAGGCGCCGGCGGTCACACGGAGCCCGCCCGATGCTCACCCTCGACCACCTCGTCGTCGTCGCGCCGGATCTCGCGGAGGGCGTGGCGCATGTCCGCGACCGCCTCGGCCTCGCCATGCCGGAGGGCGGTCGCCACCGCGAGATGGGCACGCGCAACCACCTGCTGCGCCTCGGCGACGCCCTGTTCCTGGAGGTGATCGCGGTCGATCCCGAGGCGCCGCCGCCGTCCCGCGCGCGCTGGTTCGGCCTCGGCGACGCCGCTCGGGTGCGGGCCGACTGGGATGCGGGCCGGCGGCTGCGCGGCCTCGTCGCCCGCACGGACGATCTCGACGGCGCCCTCGCCGCCCACGGCACGCTCCTCGGCGCGGCGGCGACGATGACCCGGGGTGACCTGTCCTGGCGATTCGCGGTGCCTCCGGGCGGGGCGTGGCCGGCGGACGGCGCCGCGCCCTGCGCGATGGATTGGGGACCCCGCGGAAATCCCGCCGCGACGATGCCGGATCTCGGCGCTCGACTGGAGGGGCTGGTCCTGACGCACCCGGATCCCGACGCCGTCGCGGGGCTTCACGCCGCCCTCGACCTCGCCGATCCGCCGCAGCTCGCGGCAGGCCCCGGCCCGCGCTGGACAGCCCGGATCGCCACGCCGTCGGGATTGCGGGTCCTGACCTGAACGCGACGGACCCTCCTCGCCGGCCTGATCGGGTGGGCGACCGGCGAGGAGGGACTGGCCGGGACTCGGGAGCCCAGGCAGCCACAACCTACCAGCGACACATCGCGGTGCGGTGACAGGAAAGTCTCACTCCGCACAGGATGTGTGCAGGATCCGCCGCGCAATCAGGTGTGGGCGAAGATGTCGCTCTCGGGCCAGCCCTCGAGGTCGAGGCGCGCCCGGGTCGGCAGGAAGCCGAAACAGGCGGCCGCGAGGTCGGTGCGGCCTTCCCGGGCCAGCATGGCGTCCAGCCGGTCCCGGGCCGCGTGGAGGTGGAGGACGTCCGAGGCCGCGTAATCGAGCTGGGCCTGCGACAGGGTCTCGGCCCCCCAGTCGGAGGATTGCTGCTGCTTCGACAGGTCGATCCCGGCCAGTTCGCGGACCACGTCCTTCAGGCCGTGGCGATCCGTGTAGGTGCGCGCGAGCTTGGAGGCGATCTTGGTGCAGTAGACCGGGCTCGGCATCACCCTGAGCGCCTTGTACAGGACCGCCACGTCGAACCGCGCGAAGTGGAAGATCTTCAGGATCGCGGGATCGGCCAGGACCCGCTTGAGCACGACCGGCTCCGGCCCGTCTTGCGGGATCTGAACCACGTCGGCCGTGCCGTCGCCGGTGGAGAGCTGCACCACGCAGAGGCGGTCCCGATGCGGGTTGAGGCCGAGGGTCTCGGTGTCGATGGCCACCGCCCGACCCGCATCGTAAGTGGCGGGCAGGTCGCCGCGGTGGAGACGTACGGTCGGGCTCGGCATCGTTCTCGGACCTTGCGGGGTTCTCGGCCGGTAGCATCGGTGCCAAGTGCCGGCAAGCCGCGGACGATTCGCGCGGCCAGGATCGACAGGGAGCTGGACATGACGGCAGCCGAGGTGATCGCGACCCTGGGACTGAAGCCCCATCCCGAGGGCGGGCACTACCGCGAGACGTTCCGCGATCCCCGCACGGTCGACGGGCGCTCGGTCGGGACCGCGATCTACTTCCTGCTCGATCTCGGCGAGGTCTCCGCCTGGCACCGGGTCGACGCCACCGAGATCTGGCACTGGCACGCCGGCGCGCCGCTCGTCATCACCACGAGCCCGAACGGGCACGACGCGGCGGCCCAGCATCTCGGGCCGGATCTCGCCGCGGGACAGCGCCCGCAATGCGTGGTGCCGGCCGGCCACTGGCAGACCGCGACGAGCCTGGGGGCCTGGACGCTCGTCGGCTGCACGGTCTCGCCGGGCTTCGACTTTGCCGGCTTCGAGATGGCACCGCCCGACTGGCGACCGACGCCGCGCCGATGATCCGCCGCCATCGTCTGGCCGGCCGGCGCGTGCGGGGTCACGTCCCTGTCACCGTCCCGCTCTACCGGCGGCCTGAAACGGGAGGTTCGCGATGCGTGCGTTCATGATCGGGCTATGGCTGCTCCTGGGGGCGGGCCCCGGCCTCGCCGGCGAGGCCGCCCAGCTCGGGCCCCGACCCTTCTACCTCGTCGACCAGCTGAAGCCCGGCCCGCTCAAGGACAAGCTCGCCGCCTGCGGCGTCGACCGGACCTACACGCCCAGAACCTTCTCGATCTCGCACCGCGGCGCGCCGCTGATGTTCCCGGAGCACACGCGGGAGGGTCTGCTCGCCGCCGACCGGATGGGCGCCGGGATCATCGAGTGCGACGTGGCCTTCACCAAGGACCGCCAGCTGGTCTGCCGCCACAGCCAGTGCGACCTGCACACGACCACCGACATCCTGCACCGGCCGGAACTCGCGGCGAAGTGCACGCAGGGCTTCACGCCGGCCGATCCGGCCACCGGGCGCAAGGCCTCGGCCAAGTGCTGCACCAGCGACCTGACGCTGGACGAGTTCAAGTCGCTCAACGGGAAGATGGACGCGTCCGACCCGGACGCCACCAGCGTCGCGGCCTACATGAACGCGACGCCGCGCTGGCGCACCGACCTCTTCGCGGGCACCGGCACGCTGATGTCGCACAAGGAGTACATCGCGCTGGTGAAGGGGATGGGGCGGAAGTTCACCCCCGAACTGAAGGCGCCCCAGGTCGCGATGCCGTTCCAGGGCACCTACACGCAGGACATGTACGCCCAGCAGCTGATCGACGAGTACAAGGAGGCCGGCATCCCGGCCTCCGACGTCTTCCCGCAGAGTTTCCAGCTGCGCGACATCCTCTACTGGCTCGAGAAGGATCCGGACTTCGGCCGCCAGGCGATCTTCCTCGACGATCGCGACGAGACCGCGAAGGGCTTCGACCCGGAGAAGCCCGGCACGTGGCAGCCCGGCATGGCCGAACTCGCCCGGAAGGGCGTGAAGATCCTGGCGCCGCCGCTGTGGATGCTGGTCCGGCCCGGCCCGGACGGGACGATCGAGCCCTCGACCTATGCCCGGGACGCCAAGGCGGCCGGGCTGGGCCTGATCGCGTGGTCGCTGGAGCGCTCGGGTCCCCTGAAGGGCGGCGGCGGGTACTATTACCAGTCGATCAAGCCGGTGATCACCGGCGACGGCGACATCCTGCGGCTGCTCGACGTCCTGCACGGCCAGGTCGGCGTGCTGGGGGTCTTCTCCGACTGGCCCGCGACCACGACCTTCTACGCCAACTGCGTCGGTGCTCCGTAGCGCCGCCGCTCAGTCGGCCCAGAGGGCCACGAGGGAGAAGAAGCCGGCCATCACGAAGTTCACGATCAGGAAGCCGGTGATGATGAGGGCGAGCGTCATGGTGGCCTCGGAGGCGGCGCGGTCTGCGGGAATGGGGGGCGCGGCGCGGCCAGGCCTTCATGGGCCTGCACCGCCCGCCGATGAGCCCCGCGGCGCGTCCGCGGGGGCATGTGTGGTGTCCGCCTAGTACGGGCTCAGCACGTAGAGGAGGTTGGACAGGTACTCGCCGTTCAGCGGCTTCCAGCCGAGCCGCCGCCGGATCAGGCCGTACCCCGCGCAGGTCAGCGTGGCGGAGCCGAGAACGGCCAGCGTGAACCACACGAGGCTGGCGGTCGCGAACCCGACGGCGCTGCCGAACAGGGCCACCGTCACGAAGATGATCTGGCTCGGGTTGCGCGGGCCGCGCGTCGTCACGTCAGACATGGGAACCTCCCTCGATCCGGATCAGCGGGCGCGGCAGTTCGGGCCGTACCAAGTCATGGTCCGGCGATCCATGCCGCCGTCCGAGGAGGCGCCGCAGACGGGGAAGCGCGGGTCGCCGGTGCGCTGCAGGCTCATCACCTTGTAGAGGTCGTGCTGGGCCTCGCGGCGGCGGTTCTGCTCGGCGAGCTGCGCCTGCCAGTACAGGTTGCTGTTGGCCTGGGCGACGGCGCGCTGCTGATGGAGGCCCATCATGCACTCGGCGAAGCCGTCGGTGCCGGGCTCGAAGCCGAAGGCGTAGCACTGGTTCTGATCCAGCGCGTGGCGCTCCTGCGGCGTGACGCAGGCCGCCAGCCCCAGGACGCAGGCCGCCGCGATCCCGAGCTTCGCGACGGTGGGCAGCGCGGAACCGCGGCGAACAGTCGAGCGGTCGCCACTCATCCCGGTCGCGCGGGAAGAACAATCCTGGCTCTCGCCGATAAACTGAACGCCGAATTTACCGTGAAACCAGTTGTTCATGATCCTCGGGACCTCGATTTCTATCGGCGGGACCATCCGTGTGCCGATGGAAGGAGATCTATACGAGGCCGCTCGAATTGTTCGTGTCTCAGAACACGCCGGCCATCGGGCCGATCGCTGCCCACAATGCCCGTTATCCCGCCCGACGCGCGAATCCGCGCGCGGGGAAGGACTTTCGTCACGCTTGCTGAGTTGGATCGTCCGGGCCCGCGACCGCGATGGGCGGCGCTTGGCACGCTCTCGGACGCCGACATGCGGGATCCGCGCGACGCGGATCGGTGGCCACCGCCGTCGGGCGCGGCCGCGACGATCATCGGAAGGAGCGGTGTGCGGCCGGCACGTCGGACGGCCCACCTCACGGCGCGGCCCCGCAGCCTCGGCCTGAGGCGGGCGCGCCGGGTCGATCCGGCGCGCCCGCGGGCGATCAGACGAAGTGCTGGCCGCCGTTGATGGTCAGCGTCGAGCCGTTCACGAAGCCGGCCTCGTCGCTGGCGAGATACTCGACCGCGTGGGCGATCTCGTCGGCCTCGCCGAGGCGGCCGGTCGGGATCGTCGAGATGATCTTGTTCCGGATGTCCTCCGGCACCGCCATCACCATCTCGGTGGCGATGTAGCCCGGCGCGATCACGTTGACGGTGATCCCCTTCGCGGCGCTCTCCTGGGCCAGCGCCTTGGCGAAGCCGATCACGCCGGCCTTGGCGGCCGAGTAGTTGGTCTGCCCGGCCTGGCCCTTCTGGCCGTTGATCGACGAGATGATGATGATGCGGCCGAAATTGCGGCTGCGCATGCCCTCGATCAGCGGACGGGTGCAGGTGAACATCGAGTCGAGGTTGGTCTTGATGACCGCCTGCCACTTGTCGAAGGTCATCTTGTGGAAGGCGCCGTCCCGGGTGATGCCGGCATTGTTGACCAGGATATCCACCGGGCCGAGCTCGGCCTCAACCGCCTTGATGCCGGCCTCGCAACTCGCGAGATCACCCACGTCGAACTTGAAGACCGGGATGCCGGTCTCGGCCTTGAAGGCGTTGGCCGCCTCGTCGTTGCCGCCGTAATTCGCGGCGACCTTGTAGCCCTTGTCCTTGAGCCGCTTCGAGATCGCCGCGCCGATGCCGCGGGTGCCGCCCGTCACGAGGGCGACGCGTCCTTGAGCCATTGTTTCCTCCTGTTCGCATCACGTGATGCCGCGTGCGGATGGCGTCCGCACGCGATTTTTTCTGACTTCGGCCTTAAGTCTATGTTGTGGGCCGATACTGACGGGACAGTCCGATCAGGTCCGTTCGACACACATCGCCACGCCCATGCCGCCGCCGATGCAGAGCGTGGCGAGGCCCTTCTTGGCGTCGCGGCGCTTCATCTCGTGCAGCAGGGTGACGAGGACGCGGGCGCCCGAGGCACCGATCGGGTGGCCGATCGCGATGGCGCCGCCATTGACGTTCACCTTCGCGTCGTCCCAGCCCATGTCCTTGTTCACCGCGAGCGCCTGGGCCGCGAAGGCCTCGTTGGCCTCGATCAGGTCGAGGTCGGACGGCTTCCAGCCGGCCTTCTCCAGGGCCTTGCGGGATGCGGGGATCGGGCCGGTGCCCATCACCTTCGGATCGACGCCCGCGGTCGCCCAGGACTTGATCTTGGCGAGCGGGGTCAGGCCGCGGCGCTCGGCCTCCGAGGCCGACATCAGCACCAGCGCGGCGGCGCCGTCGTTGAGGCCCGAGGCGTTGGCGGCCGTGACGGTGCCGTCCTTGGTGAAGGCCGGCTTCAGCTTGCCCATCGCCTCCATGGTGGCGCCGTCACGGATGTACTCGTCGGTGTCGACGACCGTGTCGCCCTTCTTGCCCGGCACGGTGACCGGAACGATCTCGTCCTTGAACCGGCCCTCCTTGCGGGCAGCCTCGGCCTTGTTCTGCGAGCGGGTCGCGAACTGGTCCTGCTGCTCGCGGGTGAGCTGGAAGGCCTGGGCGACGTTCTCGGCGGTCTGGCCCATGTGGTAGCCGTTGAAGGCGTCCCAGAGGCCGTCCTTGATCATGGTGTCGACGAGCTTCACGTCGCCCATCTTCTGGCCGCCGCGCAGGTACTGCGCGTGGGGCGACAGCGACATCGATTCCTGACCGCCGGCCACGATGACCTTGGCGTCGCCGTTGGCGATCTGCTGCATGCCGATCGCGACCGTGCGCAGGCCCGATCCGCAGACCTGGTTGAGGCCCCAGGCGGTGGCTTTCTCGGGGATGCCGGCCTTGATGGCGGCCTGACGGGCGGGATTCTGGCCGGCCCCCGCGGTGAGGACCTGACCGAAGATCACCTCGTCCACCTCATCGGGCGAGACCTTGGCCCGCTCCAGGGCGGCCTTGATCGCCGTCGCGCCGAGCTCGTGGGCCGGCACCGCCCCGAAGGCGCCGCCGAACGAGCCGACCGGCGTCCGCGCGGCCCCGACGATGACGATCTCTTCGCTGCCTGCCATGTGAACGTTCTCCTCTCGCGAGCCGGCGCGCCTTCCACGTCCCGGGGCGCGCTCTGTGCCGGCCCTGGGATGAAGGGCTTGAGGTGGGCGAAGTCAAGGTTGTGCATCGAAGCGCCAAAACGCGCCGATGACGCGATTGCGAGACTGAAATGGCGCAACCGCGCCAGCCGCCCTGCACTATTCTGCGTTGAAGAGGTGCAGTTTGCTGTTTTCTGCGCCCCGGGAAGGCTTTAAGGATCGTGTTGCGGGCGCGAAGACAGCCCCCGTCAGACAGCACCGCGCGTCTGCAACGCCCCCCGGTCCCGAGTCCAGAAAGGCCGTTCCCGATGGCGGACACCGTCAAGGCCACCCAGACCGTCATCAAGAAGTACGCCAACCGGCGCCTCTATCACACCGGTACCTCGACCTACGTGACGTTGGAGGACCTCGCCACGATGGTGCAGAACGGCGAGGATTTCGTCGTCTACGACGCGCGCACGGGCGACGACATCACCCGCTCGGTCCTGACGCAGATCATCTTCGAACAGGAGAACAAGGCCGGCGCCGAGAATCTTCTTCCGGTGGCGTTCCTGCGCCAGCTGATCCGCTTCTACGGCGACAGCATGCGCACGATGGTGCCGAGCTTCCTCGAATTCTCCATGGCGAACTTCGCCAAGGATCAGGACGGCCTGCGGGAGAAGTTCGCCCAGAGCTTCGGTCCGGCGGCGTTCCAGAACGCCATCGAGCAGCAGGTGCGCACCAACATGAACTTCTTCGGCGACGCCATGAAGATGTTCACGGGCTTCGCGCCGCCCGCGCCCGGAACGCAGCCGACGGCGCCCACCCCGACTCAGTCCGCACCCTACGCGGGCGGCGAGCTCGACGATCTCAAGCGCCAGATGCTGGAGATGCAGCAGCGCCTCGAAGCGCTCGCGAAGAAGTAATCCCGCCGGATCGACCGGACAAAGGGTTGACGATCCGTTAACGTCGGCCCCACCTTTGCGACACGGGCACGGGAACGTGCGGAGAATGTGCGCATGGTGCGGATCGGAACAGTCAGCCGTCTCGGTCCGACACAGGCTCGCCCCAGTGGGCGCGCGCCGGTCCAGGACGTGGACGACACCCCCGAGGCGGCGCGGACGAAGGTCCACGCGCTAGCCGTGATCGACGGGGGACGGTCCGATGAGCCGTCCGCCGGTCGGACAGCAGAACGCGCGGCGGCGGGACGACCCCGCGCCGGCTTCATCGCGCAATTGCTGACGGCCGACGATCCGACGCTGCTACCCTCGCGCCTGGAACGGACCCGGATGGCCGCCGCGCGCTACGCGGAGGCCGCGCGGCGCCTCGCCTGAGGCGCCGCCCTCGCGAAGCTCAGGCCTCGGCGGACTTCACCTTCAGGACCTGACGGCCGCGGTACATGCCGGTCTTCAGGTCGATGTGGTGCGGGCGGCGCAGCTCGCCGGAATCCTTGTCCTCGACGTAGGTCGGCGCCTTGAGCGCGTCGGCCGAGCGGCGCATGCCGCGGCGGGAGGGGGAGGTCTTTCGCTTCGGAACGGCCATGGCTGGATCCTTCGTGACGCCGCGGACAAAGCGGCGCGCGGGCGGCTCCTCGATCGAGGATCGCCACGCACACCGCGGGATACGGATGAGGGCCGGCTTATAGCCCCCGCACCGGCCCGTGGCTAGGGGTGCCGGACCACAACCGTTAAGCGCGGGTTCAAGCGAAGCGGCGCAGATCGGCCGGGACGGCACCGCGGTGCGGGCCGCGCCTCTCGGGAGAACGCCATGGCCTCCTCCACCAAGACCCTCGCCCTCCTCGCCCTTCTGTCGAGCCTCGTGGCGGTCCCCGCCCTGGCGCAGGCGCCCCAGGCACCGACGACCGCGGCACCCACGGCGCCCGCGAAGCCCGCGGCCCCGAGCGCGCCGGTCGCCGGATCGCCGAACGCGGCCAAAGGCGCCCTCATCGACCTCAACAGCGCCAGCACCGAGGAGCTCGACGCGCTGCCGGGCATCGGCGCGGCGCGCGCGGCCGCGATCATCAAGGGCCGGCCGTATCGCGGAAAGGACGATCTCGTCTCCAAGAAGATCATCCCGAAGAACGTCTACGACGGCATCAAGGACAAGGTCATCGCCAAGCAGAAGTAGCCGCTACTCGGCGATCGCCCCCTGGGGCATGGAGAATCCGGGGGGCGTCTTCGGGGCCGCGGCGGCCTTCGGCGCCGCGTGCCGGGGCGCCTTCTTACGCGCCTCCGCCTTCGGCACCTTCGGCGCCTTGACGGCGGGCGGCGCCTCGCAGGCGCGGAACGTGAGCTGCGCCAGGGGCGTCCCCTCCTCGGTCACGATCGCGATCGGGTCTGGGAAGGTCGGCAGCGTCGGCTCCCAGTGAATGGGGCTGCCCAGCATCGCCTCGATGCCCGACGCGGCGCCGCCGCGCCGCAGCGTCGCGAAGTCCGGCCCGTAGGCGGTGGCGACCTTGCCGGCGATCACGACCTGGAGAACCTCGTTCACCTCGGGCGTCAGCGGCCTGAGCGGGTTCGTCGTGCGGACCTGCCCGGCCCGCGTGATCACCATCTTGAACCCCTTGGCGCTCTCGAAGCGGGCCGCCTGCGTCCCGCAGGGCTGCTCGAGGGTCGGACCGGCGGCCGGGGTGGGGCTCGCCGCCTGAGGGGCGGCCTGGCTGGGCGCGGCTGGCGCCGCCGCGGGCGCCGCAGCGACTGGCGGGACTTGGGCAGGCGCGACTTGGGCAGGCGGAACCTGAGCAGGCGGGACCTGCGCCGGAGCGGTCCCCTTGCCTGCGGGCGCCGCCGGAACGCCCTGCATCATCGACAGGCAGAGAGGGCCGGCGAGCAGCAGCCCGGCCACGCCGCGCACTTTTGGCCTCATCGCGCGGCTCCCGGCGGATCCCGCCGGAGCGGCTCGTCGCGCTGCGTCCGGTCGAGGGCGCGGATTGGCTCCAATTCAATCGCTTCCAGATCCAGCACCCGCGGGTCGAGCACCTGTGCGGTGCGGTCGATCGGGCTCTTGCGCGGTCCGACCGAGCCGATGAGCAGGTCCTCGTCCTCAACGTCGAGTTCGGAACCCATGCGCAGGGGCTCGCGCCGGCCGCGCGCCGCCATCGCGGCGACCGCGACGATGGCGACGGCGAAGACCAGGATAGCCAGGATGATGAACAGGCGCTCCATCAGGAGGCCAGCTCTAACCTGCGGTTCAGGCCGCCGCCACCCCATCGAGTCGTCGATGTCTCCGCGCTGTGTCGCGTCCGTGTCCCCGAGCACGCGCGGAACGCTCCTTGCGTGGGCTGTTGGACCGGGTAGATGCGGGCAGACCGGAGCCGGGACCGACCGATGCAGCACGAGCCGAGCCGCGAGCCCGAGGAACTGGAGGCGCACCTCCTCGGACTGATCGAGGCCGCGCGGGACCAGGCCCGGGAGGACCCGTTCCGCAATCCCGTCCTGGCGGTGACCCTGGCGATCACCCGGCGCTTCGACCGGAACGAGATCTCGGCCGGCGACTTGGACGGGCTGTTCGTGCGCCTGCGTGCCGCGGCCCTGGCGGCGCGGGCGGAACGGCTCCGGGCCTATGTCGGGCTCGAGGCCGGACCGGAGGATCCGCAGGCGGGTATCCCCGCCCGGCTCGTGGCGGCGGCCCCCGACCGGCCGGACAGCGTCGAGGCCTTCTCGGCCCTGATCCACCGCACCGCCTTCGCGGTGGTGTTCACGGCCCACCCCACCTTCGGCATGCCCCGGGCCGTCGCGGGCCTCCTCGCCGAGGCCGCGAGCCGGCCCGACGCCAAGGACCGCGCCGGGCTGATCGCGCGCGCGGCGGCGCTGTCGACCCGGCCGGACGCGCCGATCACCCTGGACGTCGAGTTCGAGCAGGCCTGCGCGGCGGCCAATAACGGCCGGCTCGCCCTCGACGCCTTCAACGGCGCCCTGCTCGACGCCGCCCGCGCCCGCTGGCCGGACCGCTGGACCGATCTGACGCCCCGCCCCTTCGCCATCGCCAGCTGGGTCGGCTGCGACACCGACGGGCGGACCGATATCGGCTGGTGGGACACCCTGCGCTACCGGCTGATCTCGAAGCGCATGCAGTTCGACCGGGTGATGCGCGACCTGCCCGAGATCCCGGCCTGCCGCGAGATCCGCGCCCTCGCCGAGAACGCCCTGGCGGCGGTGAACCGCCAGCTCACCGTGGCGCCGCGCCTCGGCGACCAGCCGTCCCTCGAGGCGGTGCACCGCTTCGCCCTGGCGCTCATCATCGAGCGCGAGCGCGCCCAGACCGACGCCGGCGCCCTCGTCGCCGGGCTCACCAAAGCCCTGGAAGCCGCCGACGACGCGGCCGACCAGCGCCGGATCGCGATCCTGCGCGCGGGAGTCGCGACGCACGGCCTGTCGAACGCCCTGCCGCATTTCCGGCTGAACGCCAGCCAGATCCACAACGCGGTGCGGCGGGTGATCGACCTGGAGGGCGAGCCCACCGACGCGGCCCGGCGCCGCTCGCACCTCGCGACGATCCACACCCTGCTGAACGACGTCCGCCCCGTCGCCGTCGACTTCGGCGCGCTCGCCGCCGAACGGGCCTCGGCGGCGCGGCTGATGATGACGATCGCCCAGATTCTCAAGCACGTGGACGGCACCCATCCGGTGCGGTTCCTCATCGCCGAGACCGAGACCGGCTACACCCTGCTCGCCGCCCTCTGGCTCGCGCGCCACTACGGCATCGCCGACAAGCTCGAGATCACGCCGCTGTTCGAGACGGCGAGCGCGCTCGAGCAGGGCATCCGGGTGCTGGACGATGCCCTGCGCAACCCGCACTGGCGCCAGTATCTCAAGCGCATCGGCCGGCTCACCGTGCAGTTCGGCTATTCCGATTCGGGCCGCTACGTCGGTCAGCTGGCGGCGACCTTCTGGATCGAGCGCCTGCGGCTGCGCATCACCGAGATGCTGGTCCAGAACGGCCTATCCGAGGTCGAGCTCGCGATCTTCGACACGCACGGCGAATCGATCGGGCGCGGCGCCCATCCGACCTCGCTCCGCGACCGCCTCGCCTATCTCGCCCCCGAGGATGCGCGGGACCGCGCCCGCAGGGCCGGCATCCGGGTCCGGCTGGAATCGAGCTTCCAGGGCACCGACGGCTACCTGCTGTACGGGACGGAGGCGCTGGCCCGCGCCAGCGTCGCCCGCATCGCCGAGCACGTCTACGCGCTCGACGTGACGGAGGAGGATTCATTCTCGGACTACGCCCTCAACGACCATCCGAAGGCCTCCGACGCCAAGGTCGATCCGATCTACGCCGAGCCGGATTTCGCTCTCGAGTTCTTCACCGCCGCCCGCCAGGACATGGAGGCGCTGGTCGACGATCCGGGCTACGCGGCGCTCCTCGGCACCTTCGGCCCGAGCCTGATCGACCGGACCGGCTCGCGCCCGGTGGCGCGCCAGACCGACAACGGCGGCCCGGCGCGGATCACCCATCCGCGCCAGATGCGGGCGATCCCCAACAACGCGATCCTGCACCAGCTCGGCTTCCTGGCGAACTCGCTCCACGGGATCGGCCGGGCGGCCCAGCGGGGGCCCGACCTGTTCCGCGACATGCGGCGCGACTCGGTGCGGTTCTCCCGGGCCTTCCGCCTGGTGCAGCACGCCGCCTCGGTGGGCGACCTCGACGTGCTGCGCGCCTATATCGACACCCTCGACCCGGCCGTGTGGCTGGAGCGGGCGCGGCGCACCCAGAAGGATTTCCGCCGGGACGAGCTGGTGGTGATCTCGGGCGCGCTGGAGCGCCTGGACCTCGCCCCCGCGCTGCGGAACCTGTTCGGACGCCTGACCCGGGACTGGCTCGCCCTGAGCGCGGCCGCCCCGGACCTTCCCGCCATGTCGGCCCGGCTGACGCTGCTCCACGCCCTGCGCCTCGCGCTGATCCACCGGATCTGGTTCCTGGCGGTCCACATCCCCGGCTTCCGGCCGCAGGCGGGCATCTCCCGCGAGCAGCTGCTGGAGCGCTTCCTGCGGCTGGACATCGACGGCTGCCTGAAGCTCCTCGACGCGATCTTCCCGGTCACGCCGGACCCGACGCTGGGCCTCAATTTCGGCGAGCCGGCCGGCCCGCGCGACGTCGGCACCTACGAGGCGGAGCACGCCAACCTGTTCCAGCCGATCCGCCGGATGTTCGATCAGGTGCGGGAGATCTCGGGAATGATCCAGCACGAGGTCGGGGCGTTCGGCTGACCGCGACGCCGTCCCGCGGGCCGGGCGCCAGGGCGCAATCTGGCCTGGGCTGCGGCGCGGCCCATATCGGGGGCATGGAACAGGTCGTCGTCTGGTTCGATGGAGGCTGCCCCCTCTGCCGGCGCGAGATCGCGCTGATGCGCCGGCTCGACCGGCACGGCACGATCACCTTCGTCGACGTGGCGGAGGATGCGAGCGCTTGCCCGGCGTCGCGGGCGGACATGCTGGCGCGCTTCCACGCCTGCGAGGGCGGACGCATCGTGACCGGCGCCGCCGCCTTCGCGGCGATGTGGCGCGCGATCCCGGTCCTGCGACCGCTCGGGCTCCTCGCGCGGTCGGGCCTCGTCCTGAACGTCCTCGAGCGGCTCTACGGCGTGTTCCTGAGAGTCCGGCCTCGGCTGCAGCACCTCGCCCGGCGGCTCGAACGGCCGCGGGCTTCAGCCTGAGGGGGCATCCGCCGAGTCGCGCTCACGCAGCCTCGACCCGCAGGATCGTCCCGCCGACAGCGATCACCCGTACCCGTACGCCGGCCGGCAGGTCGGGTCCCTCGACCCGCCAGAGCGTGTCGTCGAAGCGGATACAGCCGGCCCCCTTCACGATCGGCGCGTCGAGCACGCCCTCGCGCCCGACGAGGCCCCTGTCGGCCCGGTTCAGCGCGGCTGCCGGCGGCCTGGCACCGCGCCGCTGAAGGCGCGCCGCGACCGCGAGGAAGCCGACGGCCAGCGCCGCGAACAGCAGAGCCTGGCCCTGCCAGGGCAAAGGTAGCGCGGCGGCGGCGAGGCCGGTGGCCAGGGCCGCCAGACCCAGCCAGATCAGGAACACGCCGGGCGCCAGGATCTCGGCCCCGGCCAAGAACAATCCGGCGATCACCCAGCTCCAGGCGGGCCCGAGCGCCGCGACGGCGTCGGCGACTTGGGTGAGCATCGCCGGTCAGGCCCGCGGCTGGGCAACGCTGGGGGGCGTCCCCGTCCGCCGGGGCGCCGCGGCGGCGTCGCCGAAGACCGTGCGGGTGAGCTCGCCGATGCCGCCGAGGGTGCCGGCCAGAGCCGCCGCCTCGATCGGCACCACCACGACCCGCTGGTTCGGCGCGGTGGCGATCGCCCGCACCGCGTCGACATACTTCTCGGCCACGAGGAAATTGGCCGCCGCGATATCGCCCTCGGCGATGGCCCGGCTGACCATGCCGGTCGCCGCCGCCTCGGCCTCGGCGGAGCGCTCCCGCGCCTCCGCGTCGCGGAAGGCGGCCTCGCGCCGGCCCTCCGCCTCCAGGATCGCCGATTGCTTGCGCCCCTCGGCGCGGAGGATCTCGGCGGCCCGCTGCCCCTCCGCCTCCAGGATCGAGGCCCGCTTCTCGCGCTCGGCCTTCATCTGACGGGCCATGGCGCCGGCGAGGTCGGCCGGAAGCACGATGTCCTTGATCTCGATCCGGTTGATCTTGACGCCCCAGGGCGAGGCCGCCGCGTCCATAACCCGGAGCAGGCGCTCGTTGATCTCGTCGCGGTGCGCGAGGAGCTGGTCGAGGTCCATCGAGCCGACGACCGTCCGGATGTTGGTCATGGTCAGGGTCGTGGCGGCGAGGTCGAGGCTCGAGACCTCGTAGGAGGCGCGCGCCGCGTCGAGCACTTGGTAAAACACCACCGCGTCGATGGTGACGCCGGCATTGTCGCGGGTGAAGGCCTGCTGGCTCGGCACGTCGATGACCTGCTCCATCACGTTGACCCGACGGCCGACACGCTCGACGAAGGGGGTGATCAGGCCGAGGCCGGCGTCGAGGCTGCGGGCATACCGGCCGAAGCGCTCCACCGTGTAGACGTAGCCCTGGGGCACGATCTTCACGCCGGCGGCCAGGGTGATGATCGTCAGCGCCGCCACGCCCACCGCGAAGACGCTCAGCCCGAACGGAAGCCCCATCGACACCCCTCCCTGCCGGTGTCCTAGAACCGGCGCGGCCGCGCAGCCTAACAGGCCGCTCCGCGCTCGGCGACCGGTCGCCCTGGGGCGATCCGCGTCTTGGCGTGAACGGGCGCCCCCCGATCTCGATCATCTTCGGTTCAGGCCGCCGCGCTTACGAAGCCGGCAAGCGTCGCGTTTGTCGTCGCTCCAGACCCGCGAACGCAACGCTTGTTGAAGAAACATTCGGCATGATCCCCGCCACCCTCGCCGCGGAAAGAAGTCCTTTCGCGCCGCTGCGGGCGGCAGATATCCCCACCCAACCGGACTCGGTGCGCGCGTGAAGATCGCTGTCCTCGCACATCTGAAATACCCGATCGGCCAGCCCTATGCCGGCGGCTTGGAGATGCACACGCACCTCCTGACCGTCGCGCTGAAGCGCCACGGGCACGACGTCACGCTGTTCGCGAGCCGCGGGTCGGACCCGGCCCTCGATCCCGTGATGCTCTGCGATCCCACCGGGGACGCGCTCCTCGACCCGGAACGCGAGGAGGTGATCGACCGAACCGAGGAGGACGCCTATCGGCGGATGATGGAGATGGTCGCGGCCGGCGGCTTCGATCTTGTCCACAACAACTCCCTGCACGCGCTGCCTCTGCGGGAGAGCGCCCGGCTCGGACTGCCCTGGCTCACGGTGCTGCACACGCCGCCGTTCGAGTCCCTCGTCGGCGGCGTCGTCCAGGCCGATCCCGACATGGCCTTCCTGGCGGTCTCGCCGTCGCTCGCGCAGGAATGGGCGCATCTCGTGCCCGGCGCGCAGGTGGTCGATAACGGGGTGGACCTCTCGAATTTCGCGTTCTCGGACGCTGCCGACGCTCCAGCCTTCGCCTTCTGGTCCGGTCGGATCGTGCCCGAGAAGGGGCTGCACCTCGCGATCGACGCCGCCCGCGCCGCCGGGCTGCCGCTGACTTTCGCCGGCCCCAGGCTCAATCCCGGCTACTGGGACGCCGAGATCGCCCCGCGGCTCGGACCGGACCTGACGCATCTCGGCCATCTCTCGCACCGGGATCTCGCCCACCATCTGGGCCGGGCCCGGGTGGCCATCGTCTCGCCGCGCTGGGAGGAGCCCTTCGGCCTGGTCGTCGCGGAGGCGCTCGCCTGCGGCACCCCGGTCGCCGCCTTCCGCCGCGGCGCCATGCCCGACATCCTGGACGCGTCCTGCGGCCGCCTCGCCCGCCCGGACGATCCGCAGGATCTCGCGGTGGCGATCCGGGGAGCCGCCGGCCTGTCGCGCCGGGCCTGCCGCGACCGGGCCGAGGCGCTCTACGATGCCGCGGCGATGACCGGACGCTACCTGGAAGCCTACGACGCCGTGATCGCGCGCTGCGCCGAGCGGGCGCGGCCGCCCCTGCGCGTCGCGGGAGGACGCGGCTGAACGGCGCGGATCCGCGCGCCGCCATTTCGCACCCGAGCCCGGAGCCCGGCGGATCGACGCCCCGCCTCCGACCTCCGCGGCGCGCGAGGGTGCCACGGGAGACCTGACATGACCACGGACGCCGACCACCCGGCCCCACCCCCCTGCGTCGTCTGCATCCCCGCCCGGAACGAGGCGGAGCGCCTGCCCCGGCTGCTCGCCTCCCTGGCGGCGCAGAACGGCGTGTCGGCGCGGGCGCCCCTGCGCGTCGTGGTGCTCGCCAACAACTGCACGGACGGCACCGTCCAGGCGGTGCGGGATGTCGAAACCTCGGGCATCCTCGCGACCCTGGCGCTCCGGGTGATCGAAGTCGAACTCGGCGGCGCGGACGCCCATGTCGGCACGGCCCGCCGCATGGCGCTCGATGCCGGTGCCGACTGGCTGGAGGCCGAGGGACAGGCGGACGGGATCCTCCTCACCACCGACGCGGATGCCCGCCTGCCGGCCGATTGGGTCGCGGCCAATCTTCGCGCGCTCGAGACCGCGGACATCGTCGGCGGCCGGCTGGTGATCGACGACGACGGCGCCCCGGACCCCGCCCTCGCGGACCTGCACGCGCGCATCGAGCGGTACTGGTCCGGCGTCCGCCGCCTGGAGGACCTCCTCGACCCGCCGCCCTACGATCCCGCCCCCCGCCACGGGGACCATACCGGCGCGAGCCTCGCCGTTCCGGCCGTCCTGTACCGGGCGGTCGGCGGGCTGCCGGCGCTGCCCTGCGGCGAGGACAACGCCCTCGTCGGGCTGCTGCGCGCCAACGGTGCACGGCTGCGCCACAGCCCGGACGTGCAGGTGCTCGTCTCGTCCCGCCACCACGGCCGGGTCTCGGGCGGCATGGCCACCGAGATGCTGCGCCGAGCCCGCGTCCTCGACGGGGAGGCCTACCTGCTGCCGGAGGCCGCGCACTGGCAGGCGCTGATCCTGCGCCGGGCAGCTCTGCGCCGGGCCTTCCACCTCGACCAGCAGGCCCGCGCCGCGTCCTGCGCCCGGCTCGGGCTCGACGCGGACGACCTCGCCGCCGTCGGGGCCTGCCCGAACGACATCGCCTTCGTGGAGCGGGCCGACCGGATCCTCGAATCGCGCAGCCCGCCGGCGCGGGAATGCGCCCTCGACCGGGCGGTCGCCGATCTCGACGCCCTCGCCCTGACCCTGAGGGACGCCGCGTGACCCGCGGCATCGGCTGGTACGTCCACCACCAGGGCGCCGGCCATCTCCAGCGGGCCCGGGCCGTCGCCGGGGCCCTCCCCCGCCCCTGCACGATCCTCGGAACTCTTGCCGGATTCGACACCGCCGGGCTCGACATCGTCGACCTGCCCGACGACCGTCCCCTCGGCGACGCGGCCTTCGAGGGCCGGGACGGCGAGGCCGAGCGGCCCGAGGCCCTGCACTACGCCCCCCTCCATCATCCGGGGGTTCGCGCGCGGATGGCGCGCATCGCCGCCTGGGCGGAGCGGGTCGACCCGGCCCTGCTGGTCGTCGACGTCTCGGCGGAGGTCGCGCTCCTGGCGCGTCTCCTGTCGGTGCCGGCCCTGGTCGTGCGGCTCGCCGGGACGCGGACAGACCGGCCGCATCTGGAAGCCTTCCGGAGCGCGACGCGGCTGCTGGCGCCGTTCCCCGCCGCGCTCGACGGCGTGGCCGTGCCGGACTGGGTCCGGGCCAAGACGCTCTACGCGGGCTTTCTCGGCGCGCCGACGCAGGGCCCGACCGAGGCGGGCCGCGAGATCGTGGTCGTGTTCGGCCGCGGCAGCGCGGGCGGCAGCCTCGCGGAGCTGAGATCGTGGTCGTGTTCGGCCGCGGCGGCGCGGGCGGCAGCCTCGCGGAGCTCGCCGCGGCGGCGCGGGCGGTGCCGGACCGGCCGTGGCACGTCCTGGGGCCAGTTTCCGGCTCGGGCCCCGCGCCCGACAACCTGCACGTGCACGGCTGGGTGCCCGACGTCGAGGCCCGGGTCGCGCGGGCGGCGGTGCTCGTGGGCGGCGGCGGCGACGGTGTTGTCGCGCTGGCCGCCGCGCAGGGAAAGCGCTTCCTGTGCCTCCCGGAAGAGCGGGCCTACGGTGAGCAGACCGAGAAAGCGGCGGCGCTGGCGCGGCTCGGTGCCGCGATCGTGCATCCCGGCTGGCCCCCGGTCTCGGTCTGGCCGGACCTGATCGAGGCGAGCCTCGCGCTCGACCCGACGGTGATCGGCGGTCTCCACGATCCGGACGCGATCAAGACTTGCGCCGCGACGATCGAGAACCTGGTCCAGAATTTCTGAGCGACCGGGTCGCGACGGGTTCCAGGGCACCTCCGCCGAAGCGCTATCCGCGCCGGCGGAGGTGCCTCAATCCGAATTCAGGAGATCAGGTCGAGCTTCGCCGCCTCGATCCCGTCGGCGCGGATCGCGTCCGGCAAGGACGAGAAATCGCGATACCCTGCCTCGCGCGCCATGGCGTCGAGGGCCGTCTGCTCGTCGTCGGCCGCTCCGGTCCAGAGCACGGCGCCGCTCTTCTTCTGTCTGATCTGGAAAATGCTCATCGATCCCTCCCCGGTCGCGAGAAGACCGTCGGCCTATTAACGTCGCTATTCGTGGCGAGTTGCAGCTTGATCGATCTAAACAGCCGCGCTCCGCCCGCCACGATGACCTGCGGCGTGAGGCCCGGCGACGACCACGCGCGACGGCGCTATGCTCGGCACCGTCCAGGATGGCTCGCCATGAAAACGCCGACCTGCCCGGCGAGGGAGAGGCAATACCAGTCCAGCGCCGATTGCGAGGCCCCCGTCGTGAACTCCGTCCGTTGGCGCGCGTCTCGCCTCAGTCTTCTGTGCGGGCTCGCGATCCTCGCCGCGGCACCGGCCCGGGCCGTCGAGACCGCCGCCGTTCCCGACGCCGCCGCCATCGCACCCGCGGTCACCGTCGTGCCGGCCGAGAGCCGCGAGATCGTCGAGCGGGCGGTCGTCACCGGCACGCTGGTCCCCCGGGACGAGATCCTCGTCTCCCCCGAGGTCGAGGGCCTGCGCATCACCGAATTGCTCGTCGAGGAGGGGGACCGCGTCACCAAGGGGCAGGTTCTCGCCAAGTTGTCGCTGGAGATGATCGCCACCCAGGAGGCCTCGAACGCGGCGGCGATCGCCCGCGCCGAGGCGGCCATCGTCCAGGCCCGGAGCCAGATCGTGCAGGCGGAGGCCGCCAACGTCGAGGCGCGGCAGTCCCTGGAACGTGCCCAGGCGCTCGCCAAGACCGGCAACGCCACCGCGGCCGTGCTGGAGCAGCGCGTCTCGGCGGCGCAGGGGGCGGAGGGCCGGCTCGCGGCCGCCAAGGGCGGTCTGCAATCGGCCCAGGCCGACCTCGCCACGGCACGCGCCGCCGGCGCCGAGATCGCCCTGCGGCGCGCCCGCACCGACATACGCGCGCCCGAGGCCGGGATCGTCAACCGCCGCACCGCCCGGATCGGCGCCACCGCCACCGCGGCGGGCGAGCCCCTGTTCCGGCTGATCGCCCGGGGCGAGATCGAGCTGGAGGGCGAGGTGCCCGAGACCTCGCTGGCCCGCATCCAGGTCGGCAACCCGGCGAGCCTCGACCTCGATGACGGCCGCCAACTGCGCGGCAAGGTGCGCCGGGTCTACCCGGAGGTCGACCGGGCGACGCGGCTCGGCAAGGTGCGCATCCGCCTCGGCGACGATCCGGCGCTGCGCATCGGCGCCTTCGCGCGCGGCAGCGTGGAGATCGCGCGCCGCACGGGCGTCGCCGTGCCGGTCTCCAGCCTGCTCTACGCAGCCGACGGCCGCGCCAGCGTCCTGGTGGTGAAGGACGGGCGCGTCGAGGCGCGGCCCGTGACCACGGGCCTCTCCGCCGAGGGCTTCACGGAACTCCGCTCCGGCGTCGCGGCCGGCGAGAGCGTCGTGGCCCGCGCCGGCAGCTTCCTGCGCGACGGCGACCGGGTGCGCCCGGTGCCGGCCCCGACCAGCACGCCGATCGCCGACGCGGCCCCGCGGTAGGACGAGTCGAAGGATCCGGCCATGCGCCTCAACGTCTCCGCCTGGGCGATCCGCAAGCCCCTGCCCTCGGTGGTCCTGTTCCTGGTCCTGATGATCCTCGGGCTGGTGAGCTTCCGCTCGCTGCCGATCACCCGGTTCCCCAACATCGACATCCCGATCGTCTCGGTGACGATCACCCAGTCGGGCGCCGCGCCCGCGGAACTTCAGACCCAGGTCACCAAGTGGGTCGAGGATTCGGTCGCCGGCGTGAAGGGCGTCAAGCACATCCTCTCGACGATCACGGAAGGCATCTCGACCACCACGATCGAGTTCCGCCTCGAGGTGAACCAGGATCGCGCGACGAACGACGTCAAGGACGCCATCGCCAAGATCCGCCAGAACCTGCCGCGCACCATCGACGAGCCGATCGTCTCCCGCGTCGAGATCGCCGGCCTGCCGATCATGGTCTACGGCGCCTCCGCGCCGGCCATGACGCCCGAGGACCTGTCGTGGTTCGTGGACGACGTCGTCGCCCGGGGCCTGCAGAGCGTGAAGGGCGTCGGCGGCGTCGAGCGCCTCGGCGGCGTCGCCCGCGAGATCCGCGTCACCCTCAAACCCGACCGCCTGCTGGCGCTGGGCATCACCGCCGCGGACGTGAACCGGCAATTGCGCCTGACCTCGGCCGACATGGCCGGCGGCCGGGCCGAGGTCGGCGGCCAGGAGCAGTCGATCCGCGCGCTCGCCGCCTCGGCGAGCCTCGACACGCTCGCCAAGACCTCCATCGTGGTGCCGGGCAACCGCAAGGTCCGCCTCGACGAGCTGGCGACCCTGTCGGACACCGCCGAGGAGCCCCGCACCTTCGCGCGCTTCAACGGCGAGCCGGTGGTCGCCTTCGCGATCTCCCGCGCCAACGGCGCCAGCGACGCCGACGTGTCGGTCGGCGTCGCCAAGAAGATCGCGGCGCTCCACGCCGCCAATCCCAACGTGCGGTTCGACCTGATCGACACCAGCGTCGTCAACACGATCGGCAACTACCACTCGGCCATGATGGGCCTGATCGAGGGCGCGGTCCTGGCCGTCGTGGTCGTGCTGCTGTTCCTGCGCGACTGGCGGGCGACGCTGATCGCCGCCGTGGCGCTGCCGCTCTCGGTGCTCCCAACCTTCTGGGTGATGAGCGCGCTCGGCTTCTCGCTCAACGCGGTCAGCCTGCTGGCGATCACGCTGGTCACCGGCATCCTGGTGGACGACGCGATCGTGGAGATCGAGAACATCGTCCGGCACATGCGGATGGGGAAGTCGCCCTACCGCGCCGCCCTGGAGGCCGCCGACGAGATCGGCCTCGCGGTCATCGCCATCACGGCGACGATCATCGCGATCTTCTCGCCCGTGTCGTTCATGGGCGGCATCGCCGGCCAGTACTTCAAGCAGTTCGGCCTCACGATCGCGGCCGCCGTGTTCATGTCGCTGCTCGTGGCGCGGCTGATCACGCCGCTGCTCGCCGCCTACTTCCTGCGCGACCACGGGCCGGACCACGAGCGGGACGGCTTCGTGATGCGCGGCTACACCCGCCTGGTGGCGTGGTCGGTGCGGCACAAATTCATCACGCTGGTGCTCGGCATCGCGTGCTTCGCCGCCTCCATCGCCTCCACGGGCCTGCTGCCCGCGGGCTTCCTGCCGGCGGAGGACCAGGCGCGCACCCTGTTCGTGGTCGAGTTGCCGCCGGGCGCCCGGCTCCAGGACACGGTTCGGGTCACCGACCGCATCGAGGAGAAGATCCGCGCGCTGCCCGAGGTGAAGAGCGTGTTCGTGGATGGCGGCCGCCAGCTGCCGGCCAAGAAGGAGGTGCGGCTCGCGAGCCTCACCATCAACCTCACGCCGAAGAACACCCGCGACAAGACCCAGAAGCAGGTCGACGCCGAGGTCGCGGCGATCCTCCGGGAGGAGCCGGACCTTCGGTTCTGGGCGCTGCGCGAGGGCGGTCAGCGCGACCTCGCGCTGATCATCGCGGGCCCCGACAAGGCCGTGGTGGCCGAGACGGCGGCCAAGCTCCAGCGCGAGGCCCAGCAGGTCCCGCACCTCGTCAACGTCATGTCGACGGCGCCGCTCGACCGGACCGAGGTCCGGATCCGGCCGAAGCCCGCCGTGGCGGCCGATCTCGGCGTCAGCACCGACACCATCGCCGAGACCGTGCGGGTCGGCACGATCGGCGACATCGGCATGAACCTCGCCAAGTTCAACGCCACCGACCGGCAGGTGCCGATCCGCGTGCAGCTGCCCGAGAGCCTGCGCGGCCGGCTCTCGGACCTCGAGACCCTGAAGGTCCCGGTGAAGGGCGGCGCCGCCGTCCCGCTCGCCACCGTCGCCGATATCAGCCTCGGCCAGGGGCCGACCGGCATCGACCGCTACGACCGCGCCGTGCGGGTGGCGCTCGAGGGCGACATGCAGGGCACCGACGCGCTGGCCGAGCTGATCAGCCAGGTGATGAACCTGCCGACCGCCAAGAACCTGCCGCCCGGCGTGACGATCAGCCAGACCGGCGACGCCGAGGTAATGGGCGAGGTGTTCGAGGGCTTCGCGCTCGCCATGGGCGCCGGCCTGATGATGGTCTTCGGCGTGCTGATCCTGCTGTTCGGCAACTTCCTTCAGCCGCTGACCATCCTGTTCTCACTGCCGCTCTCCATCGGCGGCGCGATCCTGGCGCTGCTGATCTGCCACATGCCGATCTCGATGCCGGTGGTGATCGGCATCCTGATGCTGATGGGCGTCGTGACCAAGAACGCCATCATGCTGGTGGATTTCGCCGTCGAGCAGATCCGCGCCGGCGTCGACCGGAATGTCGCCATCGTCGATGCCGGCCGCAAGCGCGCCCGGCCGATCGTGATGACCACGATCGCGATGGCGGCCGGCATGGTCCCCTCCGCGCTGGCCTACGGGATCGGCGGCGAGTTCCGCGCGCCCATGGCGGTGGCGGTGATCGGCGGGCTGATCGTCTCGACGGTGCTGTCGCTGGTCTTCGTCCCGGCGATCTTCGTGCTGATGGACGACCTGTCGCGCCTCCTGAAGCGCCTGTTCGGCCGCTTCGTGGGCGAGCGCGACGACCCGGAGGACGCCCTCACCTTCGATCCGGCCCGTCCGGCCAATGACGGCCATCCGGCGCCGCCGCGGATCGCCGCCGAGTAGGACCGAAGCGCGACGGCGCGCATTGCGTCGCGCGCCGCGATGGGCTGTGACTCGGCCCCGTCGAATCAACGGAGACGCGCGAACCAATGTCGGGTGGTCACGGGGCGGTCGAGGGGTCGAACAAGCGCGTGGCGCTGCTGATCTCGGTGCTGGCGCTGTTCCTCGCGTTCAGCGAGACGCTGGGCAAGGCGTCGCAGACGGATTCGATCGGCGCCAATGTCGAGGCGGCGAACCAGTGGGCCTATTTCCAGGCCCGCACGATCCGCTCGACGGTCCTGAAGACCGCCGACGAGGCCCTGGCGCTGCTCCCGCCCGGACCGAACCAGGACGCGATCGCGGCCAAGCGCGCGGAATGGGCCAAGACGCTGGCGCGCTGGGATTCCGAGCCGTCGACCGGCGAGGGCCGCAAGGAGCTGTCCGAGAAGGCGCGGGCCTCGGAGGGCCGGCGCGACCTCGCGCTCCTGCGCTACCACCATTACGAACTGGCCTCGGCCGCCTTCCAGATCGGCATCGTGCTGGCCTCGGCGGAGGTGATCACCGGCATCGCGCTGCTGGTTTTCGCCGGCGGCTTCCTGGGCCTGGCCGGCGCGGCACTCCTCGGCTTCGGCTACTTCGCGCCGCACGCCCTGCCGTTCTTCCACTGAGATCGCCCGACGCAGATGCGGCGTAACGCCATTCCGGCGTGATGCGGCGCGGTCGCGGGCGTCGTCGGACTGGACGCGCGCAGCGGAAGCTGGTCGTCTCGGCATGTTCCAGGGGGGAATGATGTCGGAAGAGACGGACGGCCAGGGGCGCCTGACGAGGATCGCCAGCGCGATCTTCCTGCACACCGAGCACGCGATCTACGCGGCGCTCGGCATCCTGCTGGCGCTCACGGCCCTCGTGGCGCTGATCGAGGCCGCCGGGATGACCTGGGAGGCCCTGCGGGCGATGGGCGGCGCCCAGCAGATCCTGGAGGTGATCGATCGCCTGCTGTTCCTGCTGATGCTGATCGAGATCCTGCACACGGTGCGGGTCTCGATGCGATCGGGCACGCTGACCTGCGAGCCGTTCCTGATCGTCGGGCTGATCGCCTCGATCCGGCGGGTGCTGGTGATCACCCTGCAATCCTCGGAGATCATGCACGCCAAGGACTGGTCGCCAGAGAAGCAGGCGCTGTTCCAGGCCTCCATGATCGAGCTCGGTGTGCTCGCGGGACTGATCCTCACCATGGTCTTCGCGATCTTCCTGCTCCACCGCGCCCGCGACGACGGCCGGCCGGCCGGCGAGGAGAAGCCGGCCGGCGAGCCCTGACGGCTCCGCCGCGCCACAATCACGCGCGTGGGCGGAGCGGCGCGATCCACCGGCGCCACACCGTCGATCTCCGGAGGCCCCGGGTCGCTGCGCGCGGCGACGGCCTGGAGCCCTGCCGGACGCGGGATCAGTTCATCCGCAGGATCGCGGCGTTGAGGAGCGTCGCGAAGGCGACCCAGGCGGCGTAGGGGACGAGGAGCCAGCCGGCGAGCCGGTCGAACCGCCAGGTCAGCCGGATCGTCCAGAGCACCATCACCAGCAGCAGCGCGACGACGATCAGCCCGGCGCCGATCGCGTGGGCGGTGAAGAAGACCGGCGTCCAGGCGGCGTTGAGGGCGATCTGCACCAGGAAGGCCGCGAGGGCGAGCCACCAGCCTTCGCGGCTCGGACCGGTGCGCGGCATGGCGCCGAGCAGCCGCCAGAGCGCCACGGCGATCATCGTGTAGAGGATCGTCCAGGCGACCGGGAACACCCAGTTCGGCGGGTTGAAGACCGGTTTGTTCAGGCTCGCGTACCAGCCCGGGATCTCGGCCCGGGTCGCCACCGAACCGATCGCCGCAGTGGCCGCCACCGGCAGGATCGCGGCGGCGAGGCGCAGCCAGCGCGGCAGGGGCGAGATCCCGGGGACCTGTATGGCGGCGGTCATGATCGTTCGTCTCCACGGGGCGCGGCTTCGGGGCGCGGCTTCGGTATACGGCTCGGGCGCGCGGCTTGCCGGGGCCGGCGTGCCGTGGCACGCGCCCGTCTCCATCCGCCGAGAATCGCCAGATGTCACAGCCTAACGCGCCGCAGGGTCCGTCGGATACACGGAGCGACGCCGAGCCGGATTTCACGCGCCGGAGCCTCGCCGCCCAGGCGATGGGCCGGATCGAGCCCGAGACGCGGGCGGTGGTCATGCCGCTCCACGTCGCCACCACCTTCGTCCGCGATCCCGACAACGGCTACAGCTCGGGCTACAGCTACGCGCGGCCCGACAACGCCACGGTGCGCGAGGCGGAGTCGGTGCTGGCGATGCTGGAGGGTGCCGGGGCCGGCGCGCTGCTGTTCGGCTCCGGGATGGCGGCGGCGACAGCGGTGTTCGGCGCGCTGGAACCCGGCGACCACGTGGTCGCCGGCACCGTCATGTACTGGGCGCTGAAGCGCTGGCTGCGCGAGGAGGCACCCCGGCGTGGCCTGACGCTCACCTTCGTGGACACGGACGACTTGGACTCCCTGCGCGCCGCGGTCGAGCCCGGCCGGACCAAGCTCGTCTGGATCGAGACCCCCGGCAACCCGCTCTGGACGGTCACCGACATCGCTGCCGCGGCCGAGATCGCACACGTGGCGGGGGCACGGCTCGCCGTCGATTCCACGGCCGCCTCGCCGGTGCACACGCGGCCCCTGGAACTCGGCGCCGACATCGTGATGCACTCGGCCACCAAGATCCTCAACGGCCATTCCGACGTCGTGGCGGGCGTGCTGGCGGGCGCGCGGGCCGACGCGTTCTGGGAGCGAATCCGGGGGATCCGCGCCGGAAGCGGCGGCATCCTGGGGCCCTTCGAGGCCTACCTGTTGATGCGCTCGCTGCGGACCCTGCATCTGCGGGCGGCCGCGCAGGCGGCGGGCGCCCTGCGCCTCGCCCAGCGCCTGAGCGGACATCCGCACGTGACCCGCGTCCTCTATCCGGGGCTTCCGGACGATCCCGGGCACGCGGTCGCCCGTCGGCAGATGCGGGACGGGTTCGGCTTCATGCTGTCGATCCGGACGGCCGGCGGCGAGGCGGGCGCTATCGCCACGGCGGCGCGGGTCCGGCTCTGGAAACGGGCGACCTCGCTCGGCGGCGTCGAGAGCCTCATCGAGCACCGCGCCTCGGTGGAGGGCCCGGGCAGCCCCTGCCCGCCGGACCTGCTGCGGCTGTCCACCGGAATCGAGGACACGGACGACCTGTACGGCGATCTCGATCGGGCCCTGCGCGGCGCCCACGGGGGCTGATTGTCGAGGGTGCTTGGTGCCGAACGGGATCCTGGCGCGTTGTGCCGGCAGTTCCGGCGGCGCGAACCGCCACAGATCGCGAGTCTGACGACATGACGACCCGATTCCGCACGACGGTCCCCGGCACCTTCGCGCTGCTCACCCTGGCGCTCGCGCCGGCCTCCGCCCGGGCCGACGCGGTGCCCACCCTCGACGTCGAGCGGACCTGCCAGTCGGCCCAGGTCACCAACACGACCATCAGCGACAAGGCGAATTACGACGGCTGCATCCGCTCCGAGCGCGACGCCCGGAAGGAGGCCGAGCGGCACTGGAGCAGCTACACGCCCGCCGCCAAGCGCCAGTGCCAGGACCAGTTCAAGGCGGGCGGCTACCCGTCCTACGTCGAGATGGTGACCTGCCTGGAACTCGCTTCCGGCACGGTGCCGACGCAGAGCGCCGAGGGCGGCCGCGCCGTGGGCGGACCGGGTGCGCCGCAGGACGTCAAGGCGCAGCGAGAGGGCGGCGCCAACCTCACCAAGGAGCCGCCCGCGAGCCAGCGCACGGATCCGATCAAGGTCCTGGAGAACAAGTAGGCCGCCGCTTCCGCGGCGGGATCCGCCCTCCCATTCTCCCGGCGGGGGTGCATGAGTGCGGCGGCGTGCTAAGGGCGGAGCCTCGCCCCTAGCACGCCGACCGGATCCGTGACCGCCCTCGCCATCATCGCCCCGATCTTCGGGATCGTCCTGATCGGCTGGGCGGCGGCGCTCGCGGGGCTCCTCTCCGACAAGGTCAGCGACGGATTGTCGGAGTACGTCTTCGCCGTCGCCGTCCCGGCGCTGATCATCGCCACGCTGACCAAGCCCGGGATGAGCGGGACCGTCGCGTGGTCCTACTGGGTCGCGTATTTCGGCGGCGCGGCGATCTCGTGGTTCGTCGGCACGCTGATCGCCCGGCGCCGGGCCGGGATCGAGCGGCGCGGCGCGATCCTCCACGGCTTCGCGGCGAGCCAGTCGAACACGGTGTTCGTGGGCGTCCCGATGATCCTCCAGGCCTACGGCGAGGAGGGTGCCTTCCCGCTGTTCATGCTCCTGGCCGTCCACCTGCCCCTGATGATGGGCAGCGCCACCTTCCTGATCGAGTCCGATTCCGGCCTGCCGGTCCTGGCGCGGATCCGGGGACTGGCCCTGGTGCTGCTGCGCAACCCGATCTTCGTGGCGCTGCTGGTCGGCATGGCCATGAAGGCCCTCGGCCTCGCGCCGGCCGGCATCGCCCGGTCGCTGATCGACGCCTTCGCGGGGACGGCCTCCACCTGCGCGCTGGTGGCGCTCGGCGCCGGCCTGAAGCGCTACCGGGTGCTGTTCGACCTCAAGGGCGCCCTGGTGATCGCGCTCCTGAAGAACCTCCTGCACCCGCTGGCGGTCTGGGTCCTGGCCTTCCACGTCTTCGCGATGCCGGTCGCCTACGCGGGCGTCGCCACCCTGTTCGCCGCCATGCCGGTGGGGATCAACGCCTACCTGCTGGCGGCGCGCTACCGGACCGAGACCGGCATGGTCGCGGCCTCGGTTCTGGTCTCGACGCTCCTCGCCCCGCTCACCACACTGGCGTGGCTCATGCTCCTCGGCCGGGCGTGACGGCGGCGCCCCGGCGTCACCGCGCGCGTTGGAACGGGCGCCGCGCGGGTCTAGGGTAGATCCAAGCGCGCGGGCCTCGAAGACCCGCGCCTCCCTGCAGGCGAGGAATTTCGATGAACGCTCCGATGCGCCCTCCGGGCAGCGCCTCCCCGTCGGCCCCGGCCTCACCCCGCTTCGTCTGGGACGATCCCTTCCTGCTGGAGGGCCAGCTCACCGAGGACGAGCGGGCGATCCGCGACGTCGCCCAGAGCTTCGCGCAGGAGCAGCTCCTGCCCGGCATCGTCGAGGCCTACGCCACCGAGAAGACCGATCCCGGCCTGTTCCGGAAGATGGGCGAGCTCGGCCTCCTCGGCGTGACCCTGCCGGAGGAGTACGGCTGCGCGGGCGCCTCCTACGTGGCCTACGGGCTGGTGGCGCGCGCCGTCGAGGCGGTGGATTCCGGCTACCGCTCGATGATGAGCGTGCAATCCTCCCTCGTCATGTACCCGATCCACGCCTACGGCTCCGAGGAGCAGCGGCAGAAATTCCTGCCGAAGCTCGCCTCGGGCGAGTGGATCGGCTGCTTCGGCCTCACCGAGCCGGATGCCGGCTCGGACCCGGCCGGCATGAAGACCAGGGCAGAGAAGATCGACGGCGGCTACCGGATCTCCGGCGCCAAGATGTGGATCTCGAACGCGCCCTTCGCGGACGTGTTCGTGGTCTGGGCGAAGTCCGACGCGCACGAGGGCGCGATCCGCGGCTTCGTCCTCGAGAAGGGCATGAAGGGCCTGTCCGCCCCGACGCTCAAGGGCAAGCTGTCCCTGCGCGCCTCGACCACCGGCGAGATCGTCATGGAGGGCGCCGAGGTCGGCGAGGACGCGCTGCTGCCGAACGTCTCCGGGCTGAAGGGGCCGTTCGGCTGCCTCAACCGGGCGCGCTACGGCATCTCGTGGGGCGCGATGGGCGCCGCCGAGGATTGCTGGCACCGGGCGCGCAATTACACGCTGGAGCGCAAGCAGTTCGGCCGGCCGCTGGCGCAGACGCAGCTCGTCCAGAAGAAGCTCGCCGACATGCAGACCGAGATCGCGCTCGGCCTCCAGGCCTCGCTCCGGGTCGGGCGGCTGATGGACGAGGGCAAGATGGCGCCCGAGATGATCTCGCTGATCAAGCGCAACAATTGCGGCAAGGCCCTCGACATCGCCCGCACCGCCCGGGACATGCACGGCGGCAACGGCATCATGGGCGAGTACCACGTGATGCGCCACGCCCAGAACCTCGAGACGGTGAACACCTACGAGGGCACCCACGACGTCCACGCCCTGATCCTGGGCCGGGCGCAGACGGGGCTTCAGGCGTTCTTCTGAGATCCAGGGAAGCGCCTCCCACCCGCACCCTCATCCTCGGGTGCGAGTGGGATATCCTCGAAGCAACGGGGTTGGGTTACTCCCCGCCCTCGTCGCCGGCGAGCGACCACTCGAGCACCCGGGCGAGGTGGTCGTAGGCGCCGTACTTGCTCGCATATTGCGGGTAGGGCCTTGCCGTGTAGGCCGCCTCGCCGGTCATGAACCGGGCCACCAGCCCCCGGAGCCGCGCGGCGTGCTCGGCCACGATCGCCTCCACGCCGCGCTCCTCGCCCCGGGGCGGCTTCACCGGGATCGGGACGAAGGGCTTCCGGCCGCCCGAGGCGTGGACGTAGAGCAGGTCCGGCGTCGTCTTCACGGCCGGCAGGTCCGCGAAGGCGCCGTGCATCAGCATCGCCGCCTCCAGGGTGAGCTGCGGCGAGAAGCCGGAGAAGATCATCTTCCCCGAGGGCGGCGTCCCGGTCTTGTAGTCGACGATGCAGGCGGTGCCGTCCGGCCGCAGCTCGATCCGGTCGGCCCGGGCGCGCAGCGTGAAGGTCTCGCGCCCCATCGGGATCACCCAGCGCCCGGAGACTTCCGGGTAGACCCGGGTCAGGCCCGGCCGGCGCTGCGCCTCCCAGTCGAGATAGGCCGAGGCCATGCGCTCGTAGCGCGGCCACCACTCGGCGTAGAGGTTCGGGTACTCCGCCTCGATGTCGCCGAAGGCGTTCACCGCGAGGTTCAGCAGCCGCTCCGCCGAGTCCGGCGGCAGGTCCGTCGGATGGCGGCCGGCGAATTCCGCGAAGACGTCGTGCACCAGGGAGCCGCGGGTGGCGACGCCCGGCGCCGCCGCCAGCGGATCGAGCGGGTCGAGCCCGAGCACGTGGCGGGCGAAGATGCTGTAGGGGTCGCGCACCAGCGTCTCGATCTCGGTGACGCTGAGCGAGCGCGGGAACAGGGCCGGGTCCGGCTTCGGCGCGGGGCGCTTCAGCCGCGGCTCCGGCGGCGCCGCGTCGAGCCGGGCGGCGAGCCCCGTGAGCCGGCGCCCCGCGTGCAGGACCGTGTCCCAGCGGGCATCGCCCGAGAGCGCGCGCAGGCGCTGGATCAGGCGCGACGGCACGGTCGGCGCCCCCTCGCGCTTCAGGGCCCGGGTGATCACCGCGTCGCGGCAGCCGAGCGCCTGAACGAAGTCGTGGGCCATCTGGCCGATCCGCCGCTCGGGCGGGTTGAGACCGACGCGCTCGCGCATCGGCCGGTTGAGGAACGAGTCGGTCAGCGTGCGCACCGGCCAGACGCCCTCGTCCAGCCCGCCGAGCACCACGCGGTCCACCGACAGCAGGCGCGCCTCCAGCAACCCGAGGATGCGCAGACGCGGATGCGGCGCCTCGCCCGAGCAGGCGACTTTGCGCTCCCGGGCCAGCGACGTGAAGAAGGTGGCGTAATCGTCGAACCGCCCCGGCATCAGGCCGGGCTCGGCCATCTCCAGGTCGTCGAACAGGGCGTCGAGGCAGGACAGGGAGCCGTCCACCTCCGGTTGCGGGCTGTCCTCCGGACCGGCGATCAGCCGGTCGCACGCTTCCCGGTGGCCCGTGGCCGCGGTGACGAGATCGCAATCCCCCGCCCCGTCCGGGCCCGGAAAATCCCGGAACACCAGATCCAGCCGGTCCAGCAGGTCCGCGGCGAGCTCCCAGTCGACGTCCTTCAGGCGGCGCTTGGCCCGGGGCCGGTGCTCGGGCGGCCCGGCGCGCTCGGCGGCGAGGGCCTTGCGCAGGCCGTCGAAGCCAGGGGCCGGGACCGGGCCGCGCAACAACCCGATCTCCAGGGCCGCGGCGCCCCGGACCACGTCGGGACGCGGCAGGCCGAGATGGACCATCGGATGCGAGAGCAGCGCGATCAGCCGGGCCGGGATCGCGTCGGCCTGATCGCGGGCCAGGTCGGCGGCGAGCTCCGCGGCGAGGCGGGCGAGCCGCCCGGCCGGGCTCACGGCCAGGGAGAGCCCGGCGGAATCCTCGGCCACGATGCCCCAGCGCAGCAGCTCGACGGCGACCCGACCGGCGAGCCCGCGGTCGGGGGTGATCAGGGCCGCGGTCGCGCCGGGGGTCTGGAGGGTCTCGCGCAAGGCCAGCGCCGCGACCAGCGCCTCCTCGCGCTCGTCGGCGGCCTCGGCGAGCGCCAGTCCTTCAAGGCCGAGGCAGGCGACGGTATCGCGCGCGGCCGGGTCGAGGGCCGCCCAGGCGTCGGTGGTGTCGGCCGGTCGGAGGGCCTGCGACAGGAGCGCGGCCCGCGCGGCCTGACCGGCATCGGGCTCGCCGAGGGCGACGACCTCGGCGCGGCCGAGGTTGAGGTTCTCCGGCCCGAGCAGCCGGTGCAGCACCGCCTGCGGGTGGCCGTGCGCGATCATCCGGGAGAAACCCTCGCCCGTGTCGATGCCGTCCCAGCCGGCCGCGTCGAGGTCGAGGTCGAGACCGGGCAGCACCACGGCGCCCCGAGGGAGCTTCGCCACGGCGGCGATGAGCTTGGCCGTGGCGGGCACGGAGCCCAGCGAGCCGGCGACGATCACCGGATCCAGGGTCGCGCCGCGCGACAGGCGCCGCTCCTCGGCGAGGACGAGGCCCCGCGCGCGGGCGACGGGATCGGCGAGGCCCCGCTCGGCCAGGAGCTTCGGCCAGTTCTCGGCGGCGATCTTCACGAAGTCCAGGGTCAGGCCGAAGTACCGGGAATACTCCGCCTCGACGGCGGCGCCGATCTCCGACCAGGGCAGGCCTTCGACGGTGAGCGCGTCCATCAGCCGTTCGAGATCGCCGGCGAGCCCGACCGCGTCGGCGGGGGAGGACGGCACGAGGAACGGCACCTCGGCGTCGAGCGGCAGCAGCGTCCGATCGACGGTCCTGGCCCAGGCCTGGACGAGGCGGGCCAGGATCAGCCGGCGCTCCAGCGGCGGCATCGGGATGCTCAGGGGGTCGGCGTTCTCCTCCAGCAGCGGCTCGGCGGCGAGTTCGAGCTCGGCCTCGTCGGCCTCGCCGAGGGGTATCATCCGCGGCAGCAGCGTCGCCTGCCCGGGCGCGTCGCGGCCGAGCCTCTCGGCCAGGATCGCGCCGAGCGCCCGGACCGCGCGGCGGGTCGGGAGGTAGATGGTGACGGCGGCGAGCGCCAGCGGATCGTCCGCCACCGGCCCGACGAGCCGGCCGGAGAGCAGCGCCTCGGCGAGCGTCGGCAGGAACGGGACGCCGCGGGAGATGGTGAAGACGGCCTGTCGGGCGGGCATGGGTGGGCTTCTACGCCCACGGCAGGGTCTCGGACAGAGGGCGATGGGCCGCTGTGCCCTGTGCGGAGCGGGCCCGATCGACGGTTCTCGCAACGGACCGGCCGGGCGGATCGCAGGACCGGCCGAACCGCCTCCTCCCGGTTCGGTTCAGCCCGTCGCCCCCGCGGCGGCGCCGTAGCCGGCGCGGCGGCCGAACACGACGCCGGAGGTCAGCCCCGAGCCGCCGGGATAGCCGTTGAAGAACACGCCGCCGACCATCTCGCCGCAGGCGTAGAGGCCCGGGATGACGCTGCCGTCCTCCCGCTTCACGCCGCCGTCATCGCCGACCTCGACGCCGCCGTAGGTGAAGGTGATGCCGCCCGTGACCGGGTAGGCTTTGAACGGTCCGGTCTCGATCGTCTGCGCCCAGTTCGACTTCGGCAGGGGAAGGCCCTTCGTGCCGCGCCCGTCCTTCACGGTCGGGTCGAACGGCACGCTCTCGTCCACGGCGGCGTTGAACGCCGCGATGGTCCGCCGCGCCGCATCCCGGTCGATGCCCTCGAGCCGGTCGAGAAGCCCGTCCAGGGTGTCGGCCTCGATGAAATGCGCGTCGTGAAAGCGGTACTCGCTGTAGAGCAGGTGATCGACCTTGGCGTCGAAGATCTGCCAGGCCACGTGGCCGGGCTGCTCCATGATCGCGCGGCCGAACTGGGCGTAGGTGTAGTTCCGGAAGTCCTTGCCCTCGTCGACGAACCGCGCGCCGTCCGCGTTCAGCATCAATCCCAGGAAGTAACAGATCTTCCGGTAATGCTTGCGCTCGCCGTGCGGCAGCGCCAAGTTGCCGTAATCGGGGGTGTGCAGGTCCATCGGCGTGGCGTGGCAGCCGCCGTAGAAGCCGTGCGCCTTGGCCCCCAGGTCGAGCGCCATCTGGAGCCCGTCGCCCTGGTTGTGGGGCGTGCCGCGCACCCGGGCCTTGTCCCAGCCGTCGCCGATGAACCGCGTCCGCAGGGCGGCGTTCGACTCGAAGCCGCCGCAGGCGAGCACGACGGCCTTGGCGCGGACCGCGCCCTGCGGTGTCTCCGCGCCGACGACGCGCCCCGCCTCGACGATCAGACCCTTGGCCGGGCAGCCGTAGCGGATCTCGCCGCCGGCCTTCGTGAAGGCCTCCAGCTCGGCCCGGGCGAGGCCGAAGCCCTCGTCGTGGGTGGCGAGCGTCAGGCCGCCCCAGAACACGAAGCGCCCGTCCTTCTCGAACGATTGACGGGAATAGATCGGCTCGAACTTCACCCCCTGGGTGGCGAGCCAGCGCAGAGCCGCGCCGCTCTCGTCTATCAGGATGCGCTGCTCGCGCGACAGCGGCCGCCCGTCGTTGAAGCCGAGCAGATCCGCCTCGAATTTCTGCGCCGTGTAGGCGCCGAAATCGGTTCGCGGCAGGCGCGGATCCTCGGGATCGACGAGCAGCGGGATCAGGTCGTCGTTGCCCGCGTAGACGAAGCGCATGGCGCCGGCCGTGTAGGCGGTGTTGCCACCGGCAAGGTCCTGCTCGGCCTTCTCGATCATCAGCACGGACGCGCCGCGCTCCAGGGCGGCGAGACCGGCGCTCATGGCGGCGTTGCCGGATCCGACCACGACCACATCCCATTGCGCATCGCCCGGTCGCTGCATGCCCGCCTCCTCTTCACCGGTTCATCTCGCGTCATTGTATACGTCTGCATGCAATTTGCCGCAAGCGTTCCAGGTCCTTCGCTTTCGCGCTATGGCCAAGCCGAGGAGAGCCGGGATGAAGGCGAGCGAATCGGAGCGCCTCAGCGGCGCCGGCGCCTATGAGCGGCTGCTGCGAGCGATCGAGGAGGGCGAACTGGCGCCCGGAAGCCGGCTGCGCGAGGCGGAGCTCGCCGAGCGGTTCCAGATCAGCCGAACGCCGGTGCGCGAGGCGCTGGGCCGGCTGGAGGCGCAGGGCCTCGTCGCCCACGAGCCGCACCGGGGCGCCAGCGTGGCGCAGCTCGATTACGGACAGGTCAGCGAGCTCTACGACCTGCGAGAGGTGCTGGAAGGGACCGCCGCACGCCTCGCGGCGATCCACGCCAGCACGGTCGAGACCGAGATCCTCGAGGAGATGGTCGCCCGGGACCGGACATTGCTGGGGGACGCGCCGGCGCTGGCGCGCACCAACCGCCAGTTCCACCGCCAGATCCACGGGGCGGCGCGCAACCGCTTCCTGCAGGGCACGCTGGAGACGATGCGCCTGTCGCTGGTGCTGCTGCCGGGCGCCACCACGCTGGCGGCGCCCGACCGCGCCGCGGAATCCCTCGCCGAGCACGCCGCCATCGTGGCGGCGATCCGCGCCCACGACGCGGACGGCGCCGAGGCGGCCGCCCGGGCCCATATCCGGGCCGCCTTCAAGGCCCGGATACGGATCTGGCAGGGGGCCTGAGCGGCCTCAGCCCTCAGGCGTGGGCGGGGGCACGTTCGACCCGCGGACCGCTCCGGAACAGCGCGAGCGTCGCGACGATGCCGCAGGCGGCGGCCGCCATCAGCCAGTAGCTCGGCGCTGCCCGGTCGCCGGTCATCTGGATCAGGTAGGTCGAGACCATCGGTGTGGCCGTGCCGAACAGCGCGGTGGCGAGGCTGTAAGCCAGCGAGAAGCCGCTGGCGCGGACATGCGCCGGCACCACCTCGGAGAGCGAGACCACCATCGCGCCGTTGTAGACCCCGAAGAAGAACGAGAACCACAGCTCGACGGCGAGCATCTTGCCGAAGGTCGGATCGGCCACGAGCCAGTGCAGGGCCGGGTAAGTCGTCAGCAGCGACAGGGTCGAGATCGTCAGCAGCACCGGCTTGCGGCCGATGGCGTCCGACAGGGCCCCGCCCACGGGCAGCCAGATGAAGTTGGTGATCGCCACGAACAGCGTCACGATCAGGCTCTCGGTCTCGGTGAGTTTGAGGACGTTCTTGCCGAAGGTCGGGGTGTAGACGGTGATCATGTAGAAGGTCACCGTGGTCATCGTGGTCAGCATCATGCCGAGCAGCACGATCCGCCAGTTGGCGGCCACCGTGGTCAGGATCTCGCGGGTGGTCGGGTGGCGGGTTCGCTTGGCGAAGTCCTGCGTCTCCTGGAGCGAGCGCCGGATGAAGAAGATGAACGGCACGATCAGGCAGCCGATCAGGAACGGGATGCGCCAGCCGAAATCGCCGATCTGCTGCTTGGTCAGGAAGGCGTTCAGCCCGTAGCCGATCAGGGCGGCGAACATGATCGCCACCTGCTGGCTCGCCGACTGGAACGACGTGTAGAAGCCGCGCCGGCCGGGCGTGGCGATCTCGAACAGGTAGATCGAGACGCCGCCGATCTCGACGCCCGCCGAGAAGCCCTGCAGCAGGCGCCCGGCCAGCACGATCAGCGGGGCCGCGACCCCGATCGTGTCGTAGCTCGGGCAGAAGGCGATGAGCACCGTGCCGCTCGCCATGATCGCGAGCGTGATGATCAGGCCCTTCCGGCGGCCGATCCGGTCGATATAGGCGCCGAGCACGATCGCCCCGAGCGGGCGCATCAGGGCACCCAGCCAGAACGTGCCGAAGGTCAGGAGCAGCTCGGTGGTCTCGTTGCCCGACGGGAAGAACGCCCGCGCGATGTAGGTCGCGTAGAACCCGAACAGGAAGAAGTCGAACATCTCCAGGAAGTTGCCGCTCGTCGAGCGGAGGATCGCGCCGATCCGCGACTTGAGCGTGGCCTCGACGGCCCCGGGATCACCGGCCATGACGACGTCCTTTCCGGGTGCCCGTCAGGCACCGATCCACTTCATGGCGACGATCGTGCCGGTCACGGTCAGCGCGCCGCCGATGCGGGTGGCGATCTGCGCGAAGGGCATCAGCGCCATGCGGTTCGCCGCTGTCAGGATCGCCACGTCGCCGGTGCCGCCCTGGCCACTGTGGCAGGCGTTCACGATGGCGGTCTCGATCGGGTACATGCCGAGCCAGCGGCCGACGAAGAAGCCCACGGTCATCAGCGTCACGACGGTCGACACGATCGTGATCAGGTTCACCAGCGTGAAGGCGGCCATCAGCTCGTGCCAGGGGGTGAGCGCCACGCCGATGGCGAACAGCAGCGGGTAGGTCATCGAGACCTGCACGAACTTGTAGACCACGAAGCCGCCGGCCTGGAGATGGGGCGATACCGCGCTGGCGAGCTTCGCCAGGACGGCGAGGAACAGCATCGCCACCGGCGCCGGCAGGCCGACGAGGTGGTGGGCCATGACGCCGAGCAGGTAGAGGGTGATCGCCGTGAGCCCGGCCGCGCCGATCGTGGCGGGGTCGATCTGGCCCTTGGCCGCCTCGGTCTTGGCCTGCGCGTCGCTCGACGTGATGCCGTCCGAGTCGGGCTGGAGGCGGCCCTCGCCGGTGAGGTGCGGATAACGCTTCCCCACGGAGTTCAGGGTCCCCGACAGGATGATCGCGGTCAGGGAGCCCAGCATCACCGGCGGCAGCACCTGGGCGAAGACGACGCCCTGTTGCAGGCCCAGGATCGCCGCGTATCCGATGGAGAGCGGGATCGCCCCCTCCCCGACGCCGCCGGCCATGATCGGCACGACGATGAAGAAGAACGTCTTGTAGGGGCCGAGGCCGAGGAGCGTGCCGACCAGCGTGCCGACCAGGGCCGCCGCCACCGAGCCGAGGGCGAGCGGCGCGAAGATCTTGAGGAAGCCCTTGATCAGGACCTCCCGGTCCATGCCGAGGATCGAGCCGACGATGATCGTGGCGATGTAGATGTAGAGGAAGTTGGTGAACTTGGTGAAATCGGTGATCGCCTTCACCATCTGCGGCGGCACCAGGGCGTAGTAGACGAGCGCCGAGGGGATGAAGGTCGCGAAGATCGCCCCGGCGCCGATGTTCCTCAGGATCGGGATCCGCTTGCCGATCTCCGCGCAGGTGAAGCCGCCCATCACCAGCACGGCGATCATGGTCGGCCCGTCGGGCTTGATCTCGCCCTCCTGAACCAGAACGGTGAGGAGGATCGCCAGGACGGCGAAGATCGGCAGCGGTATGATGCCGATCTTGAAGTCGATCAGGCGCCACCAGACGTCCGGCCAGATCCGGGTCGCGCGCCCGTCCTCGACCCGGCTCCCCGCGGCGGCTGGAGCCGGCGCTGGAAGCGGGCTCGGCGAAGCGGTGCTGGTCATGGCGTCCCCCGGGTATCTGACCGCTCGCGGGCCGTTTCGCCGCGCCCTCGCGGCCGCGTCCTGAGCCGCGGTCCGTCGAGTCCCGCACGATCGGCGGAGATAAAGTGACATCCGGCGTATCAGCGCGGATGAGGGGCGGCAACGCGATCCGGGGAACAAAGGGCGCGACCTGTCCCGCGGGCCGGGATTAAGACCGCGCCTGCGTCGTGGCACGGCACATAAAAAAGGGCCTGGCGCTGAACCGGGCCTCGCAGGTGTCGTGCACGGGGACAGGCGGCGGGATCGAGACCCCGCCGCCGGTACCGTCGATCAGAAGTCGCGCTGGACGCGGAAGCGGACCTGCGAGACCGAGTCGTGCGTCACGGTGTGCGGGACGAACGTGCCGTTGTTGATGCCGGCGACGTTCGCGTAGGCGGTCGGGCTCTTGTCGGAGTCGATCGCGCGCCCGCGCTTCACGCCGATCTGCGTGTAGAAGGCCTCGACGCCGATATCGAGGTCGCGCACGGGCGACCAGATGATGCTGCCGCCCGCCGCGAACTGGTAGGTGTCGCGCAGAGCTTGGCTCAACTGGTAGAAGCGTGTTCCGGGCGCGCCGACGGCGTTGGAACCGAGATTGGCCGCGCCGTTGACATTCAGGACGTTGTAGAGCGCGCCCTGGGCGAGGCGGGCGTTGCGGGAGAAATCCTGCTCGCCGTAGGAGCCGAAGACCGCCGAGCGCCATTCCGGCGTCCAGTAATGCAGGAAGGAGGCGACCGCCGAGAAGGATTGCGATGTCTGCAGCTGGCCGGTGAACGGATTGATCGTCGCGTCCGAGAAGCTCTGGGATATCTTCTGGCCCTGGAAGCCGTTGTTGAGCTGCGTGTAGCAGCCGGTGAAGGCGCAGTACCCGGTGTACATCTGCGCGCCGTCGGCATAGGCGCTCTGGAGATAGAGGGCATCACCCGGCGCGATGAAGGGCGTGTTGATCTTCAGGCCGCCCTGCACCGCCCAGCCCTCGACGCTCCTGGTATGCGCGATCCTGACGTCGGCGCCGGCCGCGTGCGTCGCCGCGCTATCGCCCACGTTCAACTCGTGCGCCGCGGCGGAGAGTTGCGCCGAGCCCCAGACCTGATCGACGCGCAGGACGCCGACGACGTCGGGCAACCGCTCGCGCTGGATGCTGTCGATGCTGCCGACACTGATCGGCGCGCCTTCGAAGTAACCGACGAAGACGGGGCTCACCGGCGACGCGGTGCCGGCCGGCGCGTAGATCGGGCTGCGCCGGAAGACCGGGTCTTCGATCGACAGCGTGGCCGAGAGGCCGGCGCCGGCCGCGACCGTGTAGGCGAGAAGGTTGGTGGAGGAGACATCCGAGCCCGCGGTCGCGCCGTAGATCTCGAAATCGTGGGCGTAGAAGTCGAAGAACGACGCGGCGCGGCCGGCGGTCAGGCCGGCGAACTGGATGAACGCCTTGTCGACGTTCATGAATTGCTGCGCATGCCCGGCCTGATCGACACCGGTGGCGTCGTAGGCCTGACCGATGCGCGCCTGCGTGCCCGAGCGCGCGTACCCGGTGCGGGACCCGGCATCGAGGCGCACGAAGGCGCGCAGCGTGCCGTAGGCGGTCTGGGTGCGGGCATCGAGGTTGATGCGCAGGCGGGCCTGATAGCCCGCACTGTCGCCGGCGTTGGTGCCGGCCTGCCGCGTGAACGCCGTCATGTAACCGCCCTCGTACCGGGCGCGGCCCGAGATGCGCAGGCAGGTGTCGGTGCCGGGAATGTAGAAGAAGCCGGCGCCGTACGCGCCGCAGACGCGGACGTACTCGACCGGGACAGTCTTCTTGACCGGCAGGTCGGCGGCGTTCGCGGCGCCCAGTGCCGCGAAGGCGGCAGCAGACCCCAGCAACGACGATCTCAGCAATGCCATCGATGTCTCCGTAATTTGAAGCTCAAATCTCGCAAACGGATGAGCAAACTCGGACACACCAAACACATGCCGTGAATTATTCACGGACCATCGGCACGATCTTGCTTGCCACAACGGCTTTGAGGCCCATTTGCCCGGATACACTGTGCAGACGCGCCCGCGTCCGCAACAAGGATTCAGTTTTTTGCCAATCCCTGCAGATAATTGTTGTAACTTAGCAACTTTTCTAAATAAAAGTCATCGGCATAAAACAACTCCTACTGGGGAGAAAACCATACGAGAAGACATTTAATCTTAAACATCTATCATTATTACTTTTGCTTTCAGTCGATATCGACCACCCGACAAGCGATCGCGCAGGAGCGGGCTCAGGGCGGCGGCACAAGCCGCGCCTGATGCGACAGGCAAGGCGGCGGCGGCCGAATCCCTCCCGGTACCCCCTCACCGGGACGCGGCCGTCGGCACGCGATTCGAAGCTCGAGCCGCGCGTGCCCGACTCGTCGCACCGGACTGAGATCATCTGCCGGAGGGCGTGCGGCGGAGGACGCGGCGAACTGGCCCGGCTCGATTATCGCGGAGAGGGTCCGGACGGGGGCTCACGGGAACGGTGCCGCGCACCGGTAGCCGGACCCGCGCGGCACAGAGCGTCGCGGTACCCCTCACTTGCTTGTCTGCGGGCGACCGGAACACGCGCGGCGAGGCGCCCCCTACCGGGCAGCGGAACGCGTCCGGCCCAAGGGCCGCCCGGCGAGCGGCACCGCGCCCGCCGACGCACCGCGCCGTGTCACGGCGGCACCGGGCGCACCGGGACGCGCGGCCGATCTCGTCCGCTGGCGGCGCGCGGCGTCGCTGGCCCGGGGCAACGGCGCAAAACGAAAAAGGCCCGGCCGAAGCCGAGCCTTGAGGTTCCTGAAGCACGGGGACCGGCGCTGAGGCCGAAGCCCCGGCGCCGGCTTGAGTGGCTTAGAAGTCGCGCTGGACGCGGAAGCGGAAGGTGGACACGCTGTCCGCCGTCGTGGTCCGCGGCACGAAGGTGCCGTTGTTGATCCCGGCGACGTTCGCGTAGGCCGTCGGGCTCTTGTCCTTGTCGATCACGCGGCCGTTCTTGACGCCGATCTGGGTGTAGAAGCCCTCGACACCGATATCGAGGTCCTTGACCGGCGACCAGATGATGCTGCCGCCCGCCACGAACTGGTAGGTGTCGCGCAGCGCCTCGCTGAGCTGGAAGAACCGGGTGCCCGGCACGCCGACGCCGTTCACGCCGAAGGAGTTGGCACCGGCCGGATTGACCACCGAGAAGGCCGCGCCCTGGGCCAGACGGGCACCGCTTCTGTAGTTCATCTCACCGTACGAACCGAAGAAGGCCGAGCGCCACTCCGGCGTCCAGTAGTGCAGGTACGACGCCGTGGCGGTGAAGCTCGTCGACTGCTCCATCTGACCCGTGAACGGGTTGACCGTCGCGTCATTGAAGTACTGGTTGAACTTCTGGCCCTGGATGGTGGCCGCGTTCTGCGAGTAGGAGCCGCTGAAGGCGGAGTAGCCGGTGTAGAGCTGCGCGCCGGAACCGTAGGCGCCCTGCAGGTAGAGGGCGTCGCCCGGCGCGATGAACGGCGTGTTGATCTTCAGGCCGCCCTGCACCGCCCAGCCGTACGAGTTGTTCGTGTGCGGGATGCTGATGTTCGAGCCGGTGCCGGTGCCCGCGCCGTTGGCGACGTTGCCGACGTTCAGCTCGTGCACGGCGGCCGACAGCTGGGCCGAGCCCCAGGCCTGGTCGAGGCGCAGGGCGCCGACGACGTCGGGCATGCGCGAGCGCTGGATCACGTCGACGAAGCTGTACCGGGTCGGCGTCGCACCGGTGTAGCCGATGAACACCGGGGCCGGCGAGTTGCCCTGCGCGAAGTTGGCGATGTTGGCGTTGACCGTCACACCCGCCGGGTTGTTGGTCGGCGAGAAGATCGGGCTGCGGCGGAAGACCGGGTCTTCGGCCGAGATCGTGGCGGACAGGCCGTTGCCGAGGGTCGCCGTGTAGGCGAGCAGGTTGGTCGAGAACACGTCCGAGCCGAGCGTGGCGCCGGCGAACTCGAAGTCGTGGGCGTAGAAGTCGAAGAACGACGAGGCGCGACCGGCGGTCATGCCGGCGAACTGGATGAACGCCTTGTCGACGTTCACGTACTGCTGGTCACGACCGAAGCTGTCGATACCAAGGCCCGGGAAGGCCTGGCCGATGCGCTGCTGGGTGCCGGAGGTGCCGACGCCGGAATAGCCGGTGCGGGCGCCGGCATCGAGGCGCACGAAGGCGCGCAGCGTGCCGTAGGCGGTCTGGGTGCGGGCATCGAGGTTGATGCGCAGGCGGCCCTGGTAGCCCGACGTGTCGCCGCCGTTGCCGTTCTGGCGCGAGTAGCTGGTCATGTAGCCGCCCTCGAACCGGGCGCGGCCGGAGAGACGCAGGCAGGTGTCGGTGCCGGGGATGTAGAAGAAGCCGGCGCCGTACGCGCCGCAGACGCGGACGTACTCGATCGGAACCGCCTTCTTGACCGGCAGGTCGGCGGCATGAGCAGCACCCACCGCCGCGAACGCAGCAGCAGACCCGAGCAATGAGCTCTTCAAGAGCTTCATAGACATCTCCAAAGCTTCGAGACCCAATGATGCGGACGTGCCCGGTTTTCCGGGTCTAGCCGCACGTTCTGTAGGTTTGGCCTGCGTCTTGAGTGGCAGGCTCCTGCGGGCTCTCGCTTGGCGATGCCCCCGTGCACGATCACCATGTGCGAACGGGTTTCTGCGAGCAACGAGGATTCGCGGCCGGCTTGGCAGTTCCAGCCTGATGTTGCGGCCTGGCAACATTCTCGGGGTGCTTTAGTCGGCAACGGTTCGCCGAATGTGCACGAATGCTGTCGTGAGCGGCTGATCTGCCGCCTCGACGAGCAGAAGCCCGCCCGGCCTCGGGCCGGGACCGGGCTGCAACCCCGCCTCAGGCGATTCGCCGGCGAGGCGGCGCCGAGCGGCCGCCACGCGCGGAGAGTTCAGGTGGGCGGCCTCGGATGGCCCGCCGTCACATCGTCCGCTCACATGGGCGGCGTCAGCCCGTCCTTGCCGACGGCGACGCGCCGGGCAGTGAAGCGGCCGTCATCCCCGCGCGCGGCGATCACGAAGACCTTGGCGCCGGGCGCCACGGCCGAAGCGGTGGCGGGCTCGAAGCTGACAACCGGCGCCTGCGGCGGCACCAGAACCTGCAGGGACTGGCCCTGGCCATAATCGACGGTGAGGGTCCGCTCCGCCCCGCCGCCGGTGGCCTTCACCGTCCCGTTGGTCATCGCGCTCTTCACGCGGGGCGCGTCCGGCGCGGTCGAGCGCAGGTCCGCCTTCACGGTGCCGTTGGTCATGGCGCTCCGAACCGGCGCGCCGCCCGCCGTGCGGTCGGGGATCATGTCCCAGTCGTAGTGCCCCTCCCCGGTGCCGCGCATCGCCTCGGGAAACAGGACCACCTCCAGGGCCACAGGCGGCTCGCCCTTCGTGGCGGTGCCGATGAAGACGCCGTCCTTGATCGCGTCGAGGCTCGACGGGACGACCCAGGAGACTTTCGCATCCGGGGCGAGCGCCACGGTTTCCGCCGCGCCGTCGAGCGTCTTCAGCGTGAAGCCGCCGCCCGAGACCGCCTCGACGGTCCCGCGCAGGCGCTCGACCTTCGGAGCCGCCTGCGCGCCCGTCGTGACGGCCAGCAGGCCCATCAGGGCGAGGGTCGTGAGTTTTGCCATGGGGGTTCTCTTCTCGATGCCGGGATTGTTGCGACCGGCGGGACGTGGGGCGGGATGGGGCGACGTCAGCCCGGCGATCCGGCACGCGCCGCGATCGCATTAACGGGCCTGTAACTGCACCTGCCTAAGTCTCCACTGATGCAGCGGGGCCACGCGATCGGCGGGAGGCTCCGCAGGGGATACGACCGGCCAGACCGGTCTCGCGAGGCAATCAGGCGTGATGCGTAGCGTAGTAGGCCGCTCCCGGACGATTCCAGCGCTCCCGGCCGCGATCCTGGCCGCCGCGGTCCTGACGGCCCTGGCCTCGCCGGCCGAGGCCAAGCGCGGAAGGCACCATCACCACGCACGCGCCACCGGCGGCTACAACCCGCCCTACGCCGCGATGGTCGTGGACGTGAAGAGCGGCAAGACCCTGCACGTGTGGTGCCACCCGTCCCACCCTCCGCNGCCAGCAGGGCGAGACCGGCCGCGGCCAGGCCGGCGCCGAGGGCCGGGGCGGCCCGGGTCGCCCCGATCCGCGCCGCCGCGATGCCGAGGCCAATGCCCGCGACGTGCAGGAGCGCGGTGGCCGCGAGGAAACCGAGGCCGAAGGACAGGCCGGACGCGGTCTCCGGCATCTCGGCCCCGTGGGCGTAGCCGTGGAACACCGCGAAGACGCCGACCAGGGCGGCCAGAAGGGCGACCGGCGCGCGCAGGCCGACGATGGCGGCGAGGCCGAACGCGACGATCGACAGCGCGATCCCGACCTCGACATGCGGCAGGGCGACGCCGGCCATGCCCAGCCCCGCCCCCACGCTCATCAGCGCCAGGAACGACAGGGGCAGGGCCCAGAGCGCCCGCCCGCCGCGCAGGCAGGCCAGGAGGCCGACCGCCACCATCGCGAGCACATGGTCGGCACCCAGAAGCGGGTGGAGAAAGCCCGCCTCCGCGCCCGTCGCGACGCCGTGGCCCGGATGGGCGAGCGCCGCCTGGGGCAGCAGCGTGAGCGCGGCCGGCAGGAGCGCCAGAGATGCGGCGGGTCGGGCGGAGAGCAGGCGCTTCATCGGGGATCCTTCGCTGGACCCGCGAAGATGTAGCGCCCTTCCGCCGCCTCTGCGAGGGGCCGGCGACCGATGATCGCCGCCGCGCAGCGCCGCCCCGTGCCGGAGCCGGAGCCGGAGCCTCAGAGCGACATCGCCTCGTGGACGGCGGACGGCGCGAACGGCTCCGCGAAGGCGGCCCCGACGCCGTGCGTGAAGTGGCGCATCACCGTGGCGGTCTTTCGCCCGACCTGGATCCTCGCGCCGATCTCCAGTTCGTGGTCGACGAGCAGCGCGACGCCGGAGGCCGAAACGTTGAGGACGTGCCCCTGGAACGCCTCGCCGGACGCCGTCGTGACCTGAACGATCTTCTGCTTCGGCACGATCCGCCGGTGAGCCCGGATCGGCTCGGGCTGCAGGTCCTGCGCCCGCGCCAGCGTCACGAACTGACGGGCGAGATCGGTGAGGATCGCGCGCCCACCGCGGACACAGACGATGAACTCCTGACCGGCGACGCGGGCGATGCGCGCCTCGAGCATCCCGATATGCCGGATGCTGCAGGTGAGATCCTCACCCGGCGCCAGGAGCGAGGAGGAGCGGAACCGGATTCCCTCCGTCGAGACATCGGCCGTCACGGCGTAGAAGTCGCGACGCCGCTGGTTCCAGCACAACGCAGGCAACATGACGATGTGCCGCCCGACCATCGCGCCCGTTTCATCACGTGAAATACATCGGAGAGCTTGTGCGGCAGAAATTTTTTCCGCGCTGTTCAACCAATCATTAAAATTTGACTTGTCCCGATCTATGTCGATCCGCGTCCGCGATCCGGCGCGCACGGGACGGAACGCGCCGGTCCGATCCGCGGCCGTGGCGACGCCGGCGCGACGTCGCGCGCCGCGCACGCCAGCCCGTGCCGGCAGATGCCCCGACGGGGTCCCGGCAGGGATTGAATACAAGATGCATCTTGACCGTATGGCATGGATGCTGCCTGGGATTGTGCATGCCACACGGTCGGGCAACATTGTCGGCCGCCCCAGGAACGGAGGTGGCCGCCCTGCTCCGTTCCTCCCGCCGCCATCCGGACCGGTCTCATGTTGCGTCTCGCCGCCTGCCTCCTCGCCGGGTTCGCCCTTACCGGGCCCGCCGCCGCACAGACCCTGCGCTACGGTATGATGGAGGATCCGGACGCCCTCGATCCGACGCTCGCCCGCACCTTCGCGAGCCGGATGGTGTTCGCCGCCCTCTGCGACAAGCTCGTGGATATCGGGCCCGACCTGAAGCCGGTGCCGCAGCTCGCGACCTCCTGGGAGCTGTCGCCCGACGAGAAGGCGCTGACCATGCACCTGCGCCCGGGCGTGCTGTTCCACGACGGCGAGAAGCTCGACGCCGCGGCGGCCAAGTTCTCGATCGAGCGGCACATGAAGATGCCGGGCTCGCAGCGCCGCTCGGAGATCGCGCCGATCGACTCGGTGGACGTCGTCGACGACCTCACCTTCCGCATCAACCTGAAGCAGCCGTTCGCACCGCTGCTGGCACAGTTCACCGACCGGGCCGGCATGATGGTCTCGCCGAAAGCCGCCGAGCGGCTCGGCGACAAGTTCGCGTCGGCCCCCGTCTGCGCCGGTCCGTACAAGTTCGTCGAGCGGGTGCCGCAGGACCGGATCGTGGTCGAGCGCTTCCCCGACTACTGGAACAAGGACGCGATCCACATCCAGCGGATCGAGTTCCGGCCGATCCCCGACGCCACCGTGCGGCTCACCAACCTGCGCGCCGGTCAGCTCGATCTGCTGGAGCGGCTCGCCCCGACGGACGTGCCGCAGGTGAAGCGCGACGCGAAGCTGAAGCTCGACTCGACCTACGAGCTCGGCTTCCAGGAGATCCTGTTCAACCCCAACAAGGCCGGCTCGCCGGTGTCCGACCCGAAGGTGCGGGCCGCCTTCGAGGCGGCCATCGACCGCAACGCCATCAACCAGGTCGTCTACAACGGCGAGTTCCTGGCCGGGAACCAGTGGGTCAACCCGAAGAACCCGAATTACGTCGCCGAGTACCCGATCCCGAAGCGGGACGTGGCCAAGGCCAAGGCCCTGCTCGCCGAGGCCGGCAAGCCGAACCCGCAGATCACGCTGACCGTCTACGCCAACAGCGAGTCGCCGCAGGTGGGCCAGGTGATCCAGGCCATGACCAAGGAGGCGGGCTTCGACGTGAAGATCCAGGCGGTGGACTTCACGACGGCGCTCGACGCCGCCGACAAGGGCAATTACGAGGCGCAGCTGTATTCCTGGAGCGGCCGCTCGGACCCGGACGGCAACACGTTCAGCTTCCTGTTCTGCAAGGCGGCGCTGAACTATCCCAAGTACTGCAGCCCGGAGGCCGACGCGGCCCTCCAGGCCGAGCGCGGCACGGTCGATCCGGCCAAGCGCAAGGCCGCCTGGAAGGCCCTCGCCGATCAGGTGCTGAAGGACCGGCCGGGCATCTACATCCTGCACCGCAAGCTGCTCTGGGCCTACAGCCAGAAGATCACGGGTTTCGTGCCCTACCCGGACGGGCTCGTGCGCTTCACCGGGCTGAAGCTCAACTGATGCTGCGCTCCTGATGCTCCGATTTCTGGCCCGACGTCTCGCCCTCGCGGTCCCGACGCTGATCCTCGCCTCGATGATCATCTTCGCCCTGCAGCAATTGCTGCCGGGCGACGTCGCCACGGCTCTGACCGGCGAGGAGCGCGACCCGCAGGTGATCGCCTTCATCCGCGAGAAGTACCACCTCGATGAGCCCCTTCCGGTCCGCTACGCTTACTGGGCCGGCGGCGTGCTGCGGGGCGATCTCGGCGAGTCGATCCGGCTGCAGAAGCCGGTCGCCGAGCTGATCGTCGAGAAGCTGCCGGTGACGCTGGAGCTTGCCTGCCTCGCCATGCTGGTGGCGCTCGCCATCGGCGTGCCGATGGGGGTGCTCTCGGCGGTCAAGCGCGGTCAGGCCGCCGACACGATCGCCAACGGCGTGGCGCTCTGGGGCCTGTCGGTGCCGAATTTCTGGCTTGGGATCCTGCTGATCCTGCTGTTCTCGGTGGAGCTCGGCTGGCTGCCGGCCTCGGGCTACGTGTCGCCGTTCGAGAGCCTGTCGGAGAACCTCGCCGCCATGGTGATGCCGGCCTTCGTGCTCGGCAACGCCATCGCGGCGGTGATGATGCGCCACACCCGCGCGGCGATGCTGGGCGTGCTCGGCTCCGACTACGTCCGCACCGCGCGCGCCAAGGGCGTCTCGCCGCTGCGGGTCACACTGCGGCACGCGCTGCCCAACGCCGCGATCCCGATCATTACCCTGGGCGCGCTCGAGTTCGGGCAGCTCCTGTCGGGGGCGGTGCTCACCGAGCAGGTCTTCTCCGTGCCGGGCTTCGGCAAGCTGATGGTCGATGCCGTGTTCAACCGGGATTTCGCCACCGTGCAGGGCGTCGTGATCTGCACGGCCGCCACCTACATCGCCCTGAACCTCGCCGCCGACCTGCTCTCGGCGGCCGTGAACCCGAAGCTGAGGCGGGCATGAGCACCGGCAGCGAGATCGCCCGCGCCGAGGCCGTCGGCCTGGAGGCCGCCCCGTCCGGCACGCCCGCCCAGCCCCTCCTTCAGGAACCCGGCACCCTCGCGGCGTTCTGGCGACGCCTGCGCGCGCGCAAGAGCGCGGTGGCGGGCCTCGTCATCGTCGGCCTGCTGATCCTGATGGCGGTGTTCGCCCCCTGGATCGCCCCCTACGACCCGACCGCCACCGACTGGGGCAATGTCCGCGGCGCGCCGAGCCTCGCGCACCCGTTCGGCGGTGACGAGGTCGGGCGCGACGTGCTCTCGCGGATCATCTTCGGCGCCCGCGCCTCGCTCGGGGCCGGCCTCGTCTCGGTGGCGCTGGCCGTCTCCCTCGGCCTGCCGCTCGGGCTGCTCGCCGGCTACGCGGGCGGCTGGATCGACGGAGCGATCTCCCGTCTCACCGACGCGCTGCTCGCGATCCCGTTCCTGATCCTGGCGATCGCCCTCGCCGCCTTCCTCGGCCCGAGCCTCGTCAACGCGATGATCGCCATCGGCCTCTCGGCGACCTCGACCTTCATCCGGCTGACCCGGGCGCAGGTGCGCGCCGTGGCGGCCGAAGAGTTCGTGGAGGCGGCCCGCGCCATGGGCAACCCGCCCTGGCGGATCGCCCGCGTCCACATCCTGCCCAACATCGTCCCGGCGATCCTCGTCCAGGCGACGCTGACCATCGCGGCCGCCATCATCGCGGAGGCGAGCCTGTCGTTCCTCGGCCTCGGCCAGCAGCCGCCCGAACCGTCCTGGGGCGCGATGCTCAACACCGCCAAGAACTTCATGGACGAGGCCCCCTGGATGGCGATCTGGCCCGGCCTGTCGATCTTCCTGGCGGTGCTCGCCTTCAACCTGTTCGGCGACGGCCTGCGGGACGCCCTCGACCCGAGGCAGCGCACATGACGAAGCCCCTCCTCGACGTCCGCGACCTCGCCGTCGCCCTCGACACTGACGGCGGCGCGGTCCACGCGGTCAACGGTGTCTCCTACACCCTGCATGAGGGCGAGACGCTGGGGATCGTCGGCGAGTCCGGCTCCGGCAAGAGCGTGCACGTGCTCGCCATGCTGGGCCTGATCCCGCGCCCGCCGGGCCGCATCACCGGCGGTCAGGTGCTGTTCGAGGGCCGCGACCTGCTCGGGCTGAAGGAGCGGGAGCTGCGAAAGATCCGCGGCGGCGCGATCGGCTTCGTGTTCCAGGACCCGATGAGCTCGCTCAACCCCGGCATGACCGTGGCGGCGCAGATCGTCGAGCCCCTGCGGATCCATCTCGGCCTCGACGCCCGCGCGGCCCGCGCCCGGGCCAAGGAGCTGCTCGACCTCGTGCGCATCCCGAACGCGGCCGCGCGCCTTGACCAGTACCCGCACGAGTTCTCCGGCGGCCAGCGCCAGCGGGTGATGATCGCGATCGGTCTGAGCTGCCGGCCGAAGCTGCTGATCGCCGACGAGGCGACCACGGCCCTCGACGTCACCGTCCAGGCCGAGATCGTCGCGCTGGTGCAGGAGCTGAAGCGCGAGCTCGGCATGGCGATCATCTGGATCACCCACGATCTCGGCGTGGTGGCGGGGATCAGCGACACCGTGCAGGTGATGTATGCCGGCCGGATCCTGGAGCGCGGCCCGGTCGACGACATCTTCTCGGATCCGCGCAACGCCTACACGCTCGGCCTGCTGCGCTCCCTGCCGGATCTCTCCGGCGGCCGCGCCGGGCGGCGGCGCCTTCACCAGATCGAGGGGGCGCCGCCGGATATGCGCCACCTGCCGCCGGGCGACCCGTTCGCGCCGCGCAACGCCTACGCGACGCCCCGCTGCCGGAGCGAGATGCCGCCGCTGGCGCAGGCGCCCGGCGCCGCACCCGGCCACCTCGTCGCCGCCTGGTACGACCTGCCTGAGCTGTTGAGCCGGGAGGCCGCGCGATGAGCGAGCAGGATCATCCGGTCGTCTCGGTGCGCGACCTGTCCAAGCACTACCCCCTCCGCTCCTGGTGGGGTGGCAAGAGCGCGGTGTTCCGCGCCGTCGAGGGCGTGAGCTTCGACATCCGTCCCGGCGAGACCCTGGGCCTCGTCGGCGAGTCCGGCTCCGGCAAGTCGACGATCGGCCGGGCCGTGACCATGCTCAACCCGCCGACATCGGGCACGATCGCCTTCGAGGGCACCGACCTCGCCAAGCTCTCGGCGGGCGCGATGCGGAAGATGCGGGCCCGGATCCAGACCGTGTTCCAGGATCCCTACGCGGCCCTCAATCCGCGGATGAGCGCGGGCGAGTACGTCGCCGAGGCGTTCAGGCTGCACCGGCGCGACATGCGCGGCCCGGAGCGGCGGGAGGCCGTCGCGGCCCTGTTCCAGCGGGTCGGGCTCGATCCGCGCTTCATGGGGCGCTACCCGCACCAGTTCTCGGGCGGCCAGCGGCAGCGCATCTGCATCGCCCGGGCGATCGCCCTGAAGCCCAGCTTCATCGTCGCCGACGAGCCGATCGCGGCGCTCGACGTCTCGATCCAGGCGCAGGTGGTGAACCTGCTCCAGGACCTGCAGGACGAGATGGGCCTGTCCTACCTGTTCATCTCCCACGACCTGCGGATGGTGCGCTACCTCTGCCACCGGGTCGCGGTGCTCTGGCGCGGGCGGATCGTCGAGCTGGCCGAGGCCGACGCCCTCTACGACGACCCGCGCCATCCCTACACGCGCCGCCTGCTCGCCGCGGTGCCGGTGCCACACCCGGCCGAGGAGCGCGCCCGCCTCGCCGCGCGCGACCTCGCCGGCCACGACCAGCCGCCCGACGGGCCGCTCACCGAGGTGGCGCCCGGCCACTGGGTGGCGATGCCGGAGCTAAGGCACGCATGAAAGCCTCGCATGATCTTTCCCACCCTCCTCCCTCATCCTGAGGTGTGAGCGCAGCGAGCCTCGAAGGAGGGCTCCAGCCAGCCGCCCGAACCCTGGAGCCCTCCTGCGAGGCCTCCGCTTCGCTCCGTCACCTCAGGATGAGGCCGCTTCTTGGATCAAGCAGCCTCTAAACCGTTCAGCACAGCAGGACATCCCGTGAGAGACTTCTCCGCACCCGGCCGCTCCCCGGTCTACGCCGCCAACGCCGCCGTCGCGACCTCGCACCCGCTCTCGACGATCGCCGCCATCGAGGTTCTGCGCGGCGGCGGCAACGCCGTCGATGCCGGCATCGCGGCGGTCGCCGTGCAATGCGTGGTCGACCCGCTCATGACCGGGATCGGCGGCGACTGCTTCGCCCTCTACGCCCCCGCGGGCGCCGCCAAGCCGATCGCCCTCGACGGCTCGGGTCGGGCCCCGGCCGCCGCGACGCCCGACTGGTACGCCGAGCACGGCGTCGCCATCACGCCGACCTCGCCGCACGCGGTCACGGTACCGGGCGCGGTTGCGGCCTGGGACCTGCTGGTGCGCGAGCACGGCACCCGCTCCCTCGGCGAGTTGCTCCAGCCCGCGATCCGCTACGCGGAGGACGGGTTCGTCGTCCAGCAGCGGGTGGGATGGGACTGGCTGCGGGGCGCCGAGCGCGTCGCCGCGGACCCGCACGCCGCCGAGACCTACCTGCCCGGCGGGAAACCGCCGGCGATCGGCAGCGTCGTCCGCCTGCCGAAGCTCGCGGCGACGCTGCGGCACATCGCCGAGCAAGGTGCGCGCGCCTTCTACACGGGCCCCGTCGCCGCCGACATGGTGAGCCGCCTCAACGCTCTCGGCGGCCTGCACACCCTCGACGACTTCGCTGCTGCCAAACCCGACGTGGTCGTGCCGGTCTCGACCCGCTACCGCGGCTACGACGTCTACGAGTGCCCGCCCGCCGGCCAGGGGCTGGCGGCGCTGATGATGCTCAACGTCCTCTCCCACTACGACGTCGGCGCCCTCTCGGACCTCGACCGCCTCCACCTCTTCGCGGAGGTGTGCAAGCAGGGCTACCACCACCGCGACGTCCTATTCGGCGACGCCGCCCTCGCCAACGTGCCGATCGAGCACCTGCTCTCCGACGCCTGGAAGGCCGCCGCCCACGGGGCGATCGACATGGGCCGGGCCCGCGAACCGGAGATCTATCCCGAGATCGCCCGCGAGATGGCCGAGGGCCGCGCCCACAAGGACACGGTCTATCTCTGCGTGGTCGATCGGGACGGCAACGCGCTGTCGCTGATCAACTCGATCTTCCAGGGCTTCGGCTCGGGCATCCTGGCGCCCGAGAGCGGCGTGCTGCTGCACAATCGCGGCCTGTCCTTCCGCACCGAGGGCGGCCACCCGAACAGCGTCGGGCCGGGCAAGCGGCCGATGCACACGATCATCCCCGGCATGCTGATGAAGGACGGGCAGTCGGTCGCGCCCTTCGGCGTCATGGGCGGCCACTACCAGGCCATGGGCCATGTCGAGCTGCTCTCCGGTCTCCTCGACCGGGGCCTCGACGTGCAGGAGGCGCTCGATGCGCCGCGCAGCTTCGCCTACGGCGGCAGCCTTGAGGTGGAGGGCGGGATCCCCGACGCGGTGATGGCGGGGCTGGTCGAGCGAGGCCACCCGGCGATCCGGGCGCCCCTGCCGCTCGGTGGCGGCCAGATCATCTGGATCGACCGGAAGGCCGGCACGCTGGCGGCCGGCTCGGACCCGCGCAAGGACGGGGCGGCGCTGGGGTATTGAGAGGCGTGCGAGGGGGGGGGGGTGGGCGCTGCCCCCCTCTCATCCTCGGGTGCCCGCGAGGGTGAGCGTCAATCGGCACCGCCGTCACGGCGAGCGGAGCGAAGCAATCCAGACAGCGCCACGCTGATCGACGGCGCGCTGCCCTGGGTCACCTCGCTGCGCTCGTGATGACGGTGAGGCAGCCCACGTCGCTGCCTCAGTCGATGTCCTCGACCGCCTCGACGCCGCCGTAGACCCGCTGGGCGAGCGAGGCCTCCATGAACGGGTCGAGGTCGCCGTCGAGCACCTCGTCCGGATCGGTGGACTGGGTGCCGGTGCGCAGGTCCTTCACCAGCTGGTACGGCTGCAGCACGTAGGACCGGATCTGGTGGCCCCAGCCGATATCGGTCTTGGAGGCGGCCTCAGCGTTGGCCTTCTCCTCGCGCTTCTTCAGCTCCGCCTCGTAGAGCCGGGCGCGCAGCATGTTCCAGGCGGTCGCCCGGTTCTTGTGCTGCGAGCGCTCCTGCTGGCACGCCACCACGATCCCGGTCGGATTGTGGGTGATGCGCACCGCCGAGTCGGTTGTGTTGACGTGCTGGCCGCCGGCGCCGGACGACCGATAGGTGTCGATCCGGCAGTCGGATTCCTTGATCTCGATCTCGATCCGGTCGTCGATCACCGGGTAGACCCAGACGCTGGCGAAGCTGGTGTGCCGCCGGGCGCTGGAATCGTAGGGCGAGATCCGCACCAGGCGGTGCACGCCGGACTCGGTCTTGAGCCAGCCATAGGCGTTGTGGCCCTTGATCAGGAGCGTGGCGCCCTTGATCCCGGCCTCCTCGCCGTCGGTCATCTCTACGACCTCGACCTTGTACTTCCGGCGCTCGGCCCAGCGGGCGTACATGCGCTGGAGCATGTTGGCCCAGTCCTGGCTCTCGGTGCCGCCGGCGCCGGCGTGGACCTCGAGATAGGTGTCGAACCCGTCGGCCTCGCCGGACAGCAGGGTCTCGACCTGCCGGCTCGCGGCCTCCTTCTCGACGGCCAGGATCGCGGCCTCGCCCTCGCGGATCGAGGATTCGTCACCCTCCATCTCGCCGAGCTCGATCAGCGTCGCGCCGTCCTCGAGGTCGCGCTCGAGCTTCTTGATCGCCGTGACGGCCTCGTCGAGCTGCTGGCGCTCGCGCATGACCTTCTGGGCGGCCTCGGCATCGTTCCAGAGGTCGGGATCCTCGGAGGCTGCGTTCAGCTCCGCGAGGCGTTTATCGACTGTGTCCCAGTCAAAGATGCCTCCTCAGCAGCCCTATAGACTGCTTGGCGGCATCCGAGGCTTGCTCGATCTCGGCGCGCATCTGGCTTTTCGGGAATGGGGTGTGGGGAAGGAGTGGAGCTTCGTCGGGTCGGGGTGATACCCCCCGGGACCCGGCCTGTAAACGCTCCCGCGCCGCGACGCCCGCCGCCCGTGCGGCGCCCGACCGCAGGGACGGCTGCGAGCCGGCGAGCCTCGGGCGCGTTGTCGGGCACGAGCGACACGGCCCAGGAGGCAGGCGGATGGCGGACGATCACGCGGCGACGTGGAAGGACTTCAACGAGGCCGTCAACATGACGCCGGCGGCGCTGAGGAAGCACCTCGACAGCGAGGCCAGCCGGGAGGTCGGCCAGAAGAAGGATGGCGGCGAGTCGACCGGCCACGAGATGGGCCGGCGGATCCTCGCGATCAAGGACACCAAGAAGGCCGACCTGACCGATGACGACTACGCCGCCATGCGCAAGGTCGTGGGCTACGTCCACCGCCACCTCAAGCAGGGCGGCGAGGCGCGGAAGGACCCCGACTCGCCGTGGCGGATGTCGCTGATGAACTGGGGCCACGATCCGCACAAGGATTGAGGCCCCGGAGCGCCCGGCGGCTCAGTAGCGCGGCGGCACGATGTAGGACGGGGCGATCACGTACTCCTTCGGCCGCTTGCGCGCGCCGAACCGGCCCTCGGTGATCTGGTCGTTGTAGTAGTCGAACCCGGTGTAGCCGAAGCCGCCGCCGTTCATCACCTCGGCCACCGGCACCGGCGGCACGGCGAGATCGGGGCGGCCCGGCGGCACGACGACTTGGCAGCAGCCCTCGGTCTCCAGAACGGTCGGCCCGTTCGGCGCGGTGAACACGAAGGCGCGGGGCTGGTACGGCGCGGGCGGGTAGGCGGCGTCGGAGGCCGAGGCGCCCTGCCCCGCCAGCAGGGCGAGGAGTCCGGCGGCGATCAGGGTCTTGGTGCTCACGCGATGCTCCGTCAGGGGGCCGGGCGAGCCGGCATCTGGCCTACAGTCTAGCTGATCGCGGGCGGCTTGTCCGGCGCATCCGAATCGACCGGTTACCGAAATCCCGGGCGGGATCAGCCGCGCGCGCGCAGCACGACCTGCGGGCTCGCCGGAACGGGACGGCAATCCGTCATGAAGGCGTTGACCGGCAACGGCTTCGAGTCGCACGCGTACACGTCCGCCGGTCCCGGCGCGGGGATCGGATCCCGGGCGATGATCGGGTTCGGCGCGCAGGCCGAGCCCGCGGCGGCGAGCAGCAGGGCGGCGATCAGGTTCAGGCGGCGCATGCGACACTCGGGACGCGGGAAGACCCCCGCACCTGACCCTGGCCATCGCGCCCCGCCCTGACAAGCGCTGGCGCGGGGAGTCGGCGCCTTTGGCGGCGTCTGTCGCCCCGCGGCAACAATCGGCGCGGACCCGGCTAACCGACCCGGGCCATCGGCACGACGTTGTGCAGGGTCTTGTCGGTGCCGTCGAAGAACCGCCGGATGTTGCGCGCCGCCTGCCGGATGCGCTGCTCGTTCTCGACGAGCGCGATGCGGACATACTCGTCGCCGAACTCGCCGAAGCCGATGCCGGGCGCGACCGCCACGTCGGACTTCTCCAGGAGCAGCTTGGAGAATTCGAGGCTGCCCAGCTCCCGGTAGCGCTCGGGGATCGGCACCCAGGCGAACATCGAGGAGGCGGGCGACGGGATGGTCCAGCCGGCCTTGCCGAAGGATTCCACCAGCGCGTCGCGGCGCTTCCGGTAGATGCTGCGCATCTCGTGGATGCAGTCGTCCGGCCCGTTGAGGGCGGCGGTCGCGGCGACCTGGATCGGCGTGAAGGCGCCGTAATCGAGGTAGGACTTCACCCGGGTGAGCGCCGCGAGCAGGCGCTCGTTGCCCACCGCGAAGCCCATGCGCCAGCCGGCCATCGAGTAGGTCTTCGACAGCGAGGTGAACTCCACCGTGCAGTCGATGGCGCCGGGCACCTGCAGCACCGAGGGCGGCGGGTTGTCGTCGAAATAGACCTCCGCGTAGGCGAGGTCCGACAGCAGGATCAGCTCGTGCTGCTTCGCGAAGGCCACGAGATCCCGGTAGAAGTCGAGGCTCGCCACGTAGGCGGTCGGGTTCGACGGGTAGCAGACCACCAGGGCGACCGGCTTCGGGATCGAGTGGCGCATCGCCCGCTCCAGGGCGGGGAACATCGCCGGGGTGGGCTCGGCCGGCACCGAGCGGATGACGCCGCCGGCCATCAGGAAGCCGAAGGCGTGGATCGGGTAGCTCGGATTCGGCACCAGCACGACGTCGCCCGGCGCGGTGATCGCCTGGGCCATGTTGGCGAAGCCCTCCTTCGAGCCGAGGGTCGCTACGACCTGCGTGTCGGGGTTGAGGGTCACGCCGAAGCGGCGCTGGTAGTAGCCGGCCTGGGCCTTGCGCAGGCCCGCGATGCCCTTGGACGCCGAGTAGCGGTCCGTGCGCGGCCGCCCGGCCGTCTCGCACAGCTTGGCGATCACGTGCTTCGGCGCGTCCAGATCCGGGTTGCCCATGCCGAGATCGATGATGTCGGCGCCCTGCGCTCGGGCGGCGGCCTTGATCCGGTTGACCTGCTCGAAGACGTAGGGCGGCAGTCGCTTGATGCGGTGGAAGTCGGTCATGGGCGTGTCCATCGGCGCGTCCCGGATCCGGCGTCTCTCGTCTGGGCCGGTCGGGCGAACCATTTGCTCTAGCAGAGTTGCGGGCCGGCGCCGACCCTGAAAACGGGCCGGCTACTGCGGCGCCGCCGGGGCCGGCTTGATGGCGGCCGCCGCGCCCCGCCCGGCGCTCGCGGCGGCCCGGCGCTCGCGGCGGCCCGTCCCCGGGCCTCGTTGCGGCCGCGGGCGCCCTCCAGCTCCGCCTCCAGGGCCTTCTGGCCCGTGACCGACTTGGCCCGGACCGGCCGCTTCGGCGCGTCGACGCCCACCGGCATGAAGTCGGGCTGCGCCTTGCTGCGCGTGTCCGTGACGAAATCCGGGGCCGCGACGACCCGCGGCCCGTAGCCTGCATCGGAGGCCAGCGAGCGGACGACGTCGCCCGAGCAGGCCCCGAGCGCGCCGACCAGAAGCGCCAAGCCGACCACGCGAGTCAGTCGGGGCAGCGGACCGGCGCGATGCGGGCGGACGGCGGGGTTCAAAATGGCACGATCCATCGTCACATGCGTATGAAAAGATCGGCCGGATGTTTCGGCGACGTCCAGAGCCGGGCTGGCGAAAACTCTGGCTCGCTCGTTATTTTGTCGGAAACGAGGCCCGCGCCATCGGGTCAACAGGTGAACCACAGGGAGGCACGTTTGACGAGCCCGCAGGCGCCGGATCGGACCGCCCCTCCGAAGTCGGTCTCGAACGGCGCGGTGCCGGACGGCATGGCCGCCGCGATGCCGGATATCGAGGCGCTCTCCCGCAATGCCGGACAGTACATCGAGGCGATGGGGCGGAACGTCGCCCGCCTCCTCGGACCCGAGGGTCAGGCCGGTGCGCCCGGCAGCGAGATGAGCGAGGCCGCCAAGGTCCTCGGTCAGGTGGCCGAGGCGTGGCTCGCCGACCCGAACCGCAGCGCCGAGGCGCAGGCCCGCCTGTCGCAGGCCTTCCTGTCGCTCTGGGGCTCCACCTACCTGCGCCTGCAGGGCCAGCCCGCCGATCCGGTGGCGCTGCCCGAGCCCCGGGACGCGCGCTTCGCCCATGCCGAGTGGTCGACCAACCCGTATTTCGATTTCATCAAGCAGGCCTACCTGCTCGCCACCCGCTGGGCCGAGAGCCTCGTGGACGAGGCCGAGGGACTCGACGCGCATACCCGCCACAAGGCGCAGTTCTACCTGCGCCAGCTCACCAGCATGCTGTCGCCCTCGAACTTCCTGCCGACCAACCCGGAGCTGATCCGCCACACCCTGCAGGAGAGTGGCGCCAACCTCGTCCGCGGCCTCAAGATGTACGAGGAGGATCTGCAGGCCGGCGGCGGGCAGCTGCGGGTGCGCCAGACCGATCCGAGCGGGTTCGAGGTCGGCCGCAACATGGCGGTCACCCCCGGCGAGGTGGTGTTCCGCAACGACCTGATCGAGCTGATCCAGTACGCGCCGACCACCGAGACCGTGCTGCGGCGCCCGTTCCTGATGGTCCCGCCCTGGATCAACAAGTTCTACATCCTCGACCTCAACCCCCAGAAGAGCTTCTTCAAGTGGATGGTCGATCAGGGGCTGACGGTCTTCTGCATCTCCTGGGTGAACCCGGATACGCGCCACGCCGACAAGGACTTCGAGTCCTACATGCGCGAGGGGATCGAGGCGGCCATCGACGCGATCGGCGTCGCCACCGGCGAGAACGAGGTCACGGCGGCGGGCTACTGCGTCGGCGGCACGCTGCTCGCCGTGACGCTCGCCATGCAGGCCGCGACCGGCAACCGCCGGATCAAGAGCGCGACGCTGCTCACCACGCAGGTCGACTTCACCCATGCGGGCGACCTGAAGGTCTTCGCCGACGAGGAGCAGATCCGCCAGGTCGAGGCGCGCATGGCCGAGCAGGGCTATCTCGAGGGCGCCCGGATGGCGAACGCCTTCAACATGCTCCGGCCGAACGACCTGATCTGGCCCTATGTCGTGAACAACTACATCAAGGGCAAGGCGCCCTCGGCCTTCGACCTGCTGTACTGGAATTCCGACGCCACCCGGATGCCGGCGGCCAATCATTCCTTCTACCTGCGCAACTGCTACCTCAACAACACGCTGGCGCAGGGCCGGATGGTGCTGGGCAACGTCCGCCTCGACCTCAGGAAGGTGCAGGTTCCGATCTTCAACCTCGCCACCCGCGAGGACCACATCGCGCCGGCGCTGTCGGTCTTCGAGGGCTCCAAGGTGTTCGGCGGCAAGGTCGATTTCGTGCTCGCGGGCTCGGGCCACATCGCCGGCGTGATCAACCCGCCGTCCAAGCCGAAATACGGCTACTGGACCGGCGGCCCCGTGAAGGGGACGCTCGAAGAGTGGATCAGGGCCGCGGTCGAGACCAAGGGCTCGTGGTGGCCCTACTGGTTCCAGTGGATCGAGGCGCAGGCGCCGGAGCGGGTGCCCGCCCGTCAGCCGGGCGGCGACGCGCTCCAGTCCCTGGGCCCGGCGCCCGGCACCTACGTGCGGATGCGCGCCTGAGGCGCGCGACGCGCTCGGATCGATGGGTGATGGGCCGCGACGATCACGGCGCCGCCCCGTCATCACGAGCGGAGCGACGTGACCCGGGGCGGTGCGACATCTGTCAGCATGGCGCCGTCCCGGATTGCTTCGCTGCGCTCGCAAAGACGGCGGCAGCGAAGCAACCAAGCAGAGCGGGCCGTCAGTACTTCCGCACGAGCGGCGCCGGGGCCGGGGCCGGCGGCGCGCCGAACACGTAGCGGAAGCCGACCGAGACGATGTCGGCGCTGGAATCCACCACGCCCGCGAAGGCGATATTGCTGATGTTGTAGTCGCGTCCGACGCCCGCGAGGATCCGCGAGCGGTCCAGGAAGAAGTGCGAGTAGGCGAGGTTCAGCGTCAGCTGCTGGCTCCAGCGGTAGCTCGCGCCGACCGAGACGTTGTACCGGTCGCCGTCCGGCAGGCGCACCGATCGGTTCCGGAAGTCGATGGGCGAGGTCTCGTAGGCGAAGCCCGTCCGCAGCGTCAGGTTCGGCGAGGCGTCGTACTCGGCGCCGATCGCGTAGGTGAACCCGTCCTTGTAGTTCAGCGGCAGGTTGTTTACCGGCAGCCCGATCGTCTTCGACACGATGCCGATCGTGCCGAGCCTCGACCAGTTATCCCACTCGAAGCCGAGATTCACCCGCGCCACTGGCGAGACCGCCTGGGTCAGGCCGACGCTCAGCTTGTCGGGGGTGTTCAGCCGCGCGCGGACCTGACCGGCGAGCGACGCCAGGGCGACGAGCGGCACGCCGATCGAGCCGTCGATGTCGTGGTGCACCGAGGAGCGGTACCCGATGCCCAGCACGGTCCCGTCGCGGGGCGTCAGCGTGGCGCCGGCGGTGAAGCCCGCCCCCCAGGATTCACCCTTGAGGAAGGAGCTCGGATACGCGGTCGGCAGGATGCCGGGGATCGGCAGCGCCTGCCGCAGGGTCAGGCGGAAATACTCGATGTTCGGGCCGGCCGCGATCGAGAGCCACTCGTTGACCTTGAAGCCGATGACCGGGTTGATCGCCAGCGAGAAGATCCGCGACGAGCGTCCGTAGACCTCGCCCGCCCACACGTCGCGCGGCTTGGTCACGAGGCCGAACGGGGCTCCGGTGGAGAGGCCGAGCCAGAGGCGGTCGTTGAGCTGGTAGGAGGTGGCGCCCGCCGGCACGACCGCGCCCTGGCCGATCTCGCCGGAGCCGCCCAGCCGCGCGAAGCCCGGATTTGTGCCGGCCTCCGGGCGGATCGTGGAGGACAGGCCGATATAGGTGAAGTTCTGCTCCGCGACGAAGCCCGGGTTCATCGTGATCGTCGCGGGATTCCAGAAGATCGACGAGACGCCGCCCGATCCCGAGGCCGCGCCCGCGAAGGCCAGCCCCTGGGCCTCGGTGCTCTGCTCCCGGATCCCGAACGCTCCCGCCTGCACCTGCCCGGCGCCGAGGATCACCGCCGTCGCCGCCAGCATCGCAGCGCGAACCGTCCCGCCCATCTCTTCCCCCAAGCCTTCTCGTTCTGCTGGGCGCCGTCGATTATTCGAGACCCGTTATGCGGCGACCTTTCGTGCATGGTGCCGGTTTAAGGGGCAGAACCGCAATGACCCCGATCATTTTCGGTGCCGAATGGAATAGCAGTAGAGCAGCAGAGGTAAACGGTGCCTTCACGCGCGAAAGCGCGTGGTCAGCGGAGCTTTTCAGTTTTGATCTGAACTGTTCTTCCGAGACGGCGACAGGAACAATAAATCCATACGTCGCCGACCCTGCACTTTTCCGCCGTCCTGTGGCCCGGCTGCGACACCCGACGGGCGGACGCGTAGCCCCGTCCGGCCTTGCACCCGGGTCGAGGCCCGGCCATGGTCCCGGCGTCCGGCGCAGACCGGTTCAGGGAAGGATGAGGAGTGCGACCATGAAGCTCTTCCGGCACGGCCCGAGCGGCGACGAGAAGCCCGGCCTCGTGGATGCCAGCGGGGGGCTGCGCGACCTGTCGGGCATCGTGCGCGACATCGCCGGGCCGGCCCTCTCGCCCGACTCGCTGGCGCGGCTGCGCGCCCTGGATCCCGAGACCCTGCCGAAGCTGCCGCCGGACGTGCGCCTCGGCCCCTGCGTCGGCGGCACCCGGAACGTCGTCGCCATCGGCCTGAACTTCGCCGACCACGCCGCCGAGACCGGCTCGCCGATCCCCGCGGAGCCGATCATCTTCAACAAGGCCCCGTCCAGCCTGTGCGGGCCGAACGACACGGTGATCATCCCCAAGAGCTCGCACAGCACCGACTGGGAGGTGGAGCTCGCCGTGGTGATCGGGCGACGCGCCAGCTACGTTCACGCCAACGAGGCGCTGAGCTACGTGGCTGGCGCCTGCATCTGCAACGACGTCTCCGAGCGCGAATGGCAGATGAACCGCGGTCCCACCTGGACCAAGGGCAAGAGCGCGCCGACCTTCGGCCCCCTCGGTCCCTGGCTGGTGACGCTCGACGAGATCCCCGACCTGAAGAACCTCGCCATGACCCTCGACGTGAACGGCGAGCGCCGCCAGACCGGCTCAACCGCAACGATGATCTTCGACGTTCCCCAGCTCGTTGCCTACACGTCGCACTTCATGCTGCTGGAGCCCGGCGACGTGATCACCACCGGCACCCCGCCGGGCGTCGGACTCGGCATGAAGCCGCCGCGCTACCTCAAGGCCGGGGACGAGATGGTCCTGCGGATCGACCGGCTCGGCGAGCAGCGCCAGAAGGTCATCGCCTTCGACAACTGGACCGCCAAGGTCTCGGCCGGCGAGCCGACGGGCTGAGACCGCGGGCCGCCGCCCGGGCCCGGGCGGCGGCACGGCGTCCGGGAAAGCTCACCGCCATCGGCGATCGCTTCGCGCCGCGGCCACTCGGGACGTCTCCATGTCCCCGATTGAATCCCGATTTGATTTCGGATTTCACGGTTCATCACCGATCTTGAACGATTAAGGCCGCGTTATACTACAGATGCGACATGCCCGGATCGCGGTTCGGGCCGGGCACGGCCGCGACGATCGATATTCCGAAGGACCGGATTTCCGGCTCGGCGCCCGAGCCGCCGACGCTCCGGCCGAGCGAGATCCTGGCCGATGCCATCGAGCAGGCGACGCAGGAAAAGACCGGCCGATCCGGCGGCTTGGCTGGGCTGGTACGGCATGATCGTCCAGACCGACCCCGCGGCCGGGCGTTCGGGCGCGCGGCCCGCTTGATTTCTGGCCGCCGATCCGGCTCAAACACCGGATGAGCGCGACTTCCCTCCCCGGTTCCCAGAAGCCTGACCACGGCGACATCCGCCACGACTGGAGCGTGGCGGAGATCCGCGCGATCCACGACCTGCCGCTGATGGACCTCGTGTTCCGGGCCGCGCAGGTGCACCGCCGGCACAACGACCCCGCCGACATCCAGCGGGCGTCGCTCCTGTCGATCAAGACCGGCGGCTGCCCGGAGGATTGCGCCTACTGCCCGCAATCGGCCCATCACAAGGGCGCGGGCGTCGCCCGCGAACGGCTGATGCCGGTGGAGACGGTGCTGGCCGAGGCGGCCGCCGCCAAGGCCGCCGGCGCCCACCGCTTCTGCATGGGCGCCGCGTGGCGCCAGCCGAAGGACGGCCCGGAATTCGACGCGGTGCTCGCCATGGTGCGCGGCGTGCGCGGCCTCGGCATGGAGGCCTGCGTGACGCTCGGCATGCTCACGCCCTCGCAGGCCGGACGCCTCGCCGAGGCCGGGCTGACCTCCTACAACCACAACCTCGACACCGGCCCGGATTTCTACGAGGACATCATCTCCACCCGGACCTACGACGAGCGCCTGCAGACCCTCGCGAACGTCCGGGAGGCGGGGATCGGCGTGTGCTGCGGCGGCATCGTCGGCATGGGTGAGGGCGTCACCGACCGCGCCGCGATGCTCCAGGTGCTCGCCAACCACGCTCCCCATCCGGAGAGCGTGCCGATCAACGCCCTGGTGGCGGTGCCCGGCACCCCGCTGGAGGACCAGCCGGCCGTCGATCCGTTCGATCTCGTGCGCATGTGCGCCACGGCGCGGATCGTGATGCCGCGCTCCCGCGTGCGGCTCAGCGCCGGCCGCAAGAGCCTCACCCGCGAAGCCCAGGTGCTGTGCTTCCTCGCCGGCGCCAACTCGATCTTCTACGGCGAGCGGCTGCTCACTACGGCCAATAACGGTCAGGACGACGACGCGGCCCTGCTGGCCGATCTGGGCATCCGGGTCGGCGAGCCGGTCCGGGCCGCGGCCGAGTAGGCGGCGGGGCGCCTTCGCAGCTCTCCGGTCCAGCGCTTCGGCGCCACAGAGACCGGGTGCCCGCACCGGGCCGCCCCGCCGCGCGCGGCGACCGCGTCAGCCCTCGGGCAGCACGATGCGGAAGCGCGCCCCGCTCATCCCCTCGGCCTGGCAGGCGTCGAGCGTGAGGGTGCCGCCGTTGATCCCGATCAGTTCGGCGGCGATCGGCAGGCCGAGGCCCGTGCCGCCGGACCGCATGGATCCCTGGAAGGGCGCGAACAGGTTCTCCCGGGCGCGCGCCGGCAGGCCGGGGCCGTTATCGGTGACCAGGATCGTGACCCGGCCCGCCGCCGTGCGGGAGGCGACCACGCTCACGGTGGCTTCCGGCACGGCGGCCTGGTCCAGCGCCTGCACGGCGTTGCGCACGAGATTGGCCAGCGCCCGCCCGAGCTGCTCCGGATCGGCCTGCACGGAGAGATCGGCCGCCGCGGCCTGTACGGTGACCGGATGCGCCGCCAGGGCGGCGAGATCCGGAAGCTCCGCGAAGATCGGCGCCAGCGGCGTGCTGGCCAGGAGCGGCGCCCGCTCGGAGACGCGCCCGTAGGCGAGTGTCGCCTCGCAGAAGCGGATCGCGCGGGCCAGTGTCCCGACGAGGCGGGGGGCCACGCGCTGGACCGTCGGATCCTCGGTACCCTCCAGGCGGTCGCCCAGGAGCTGCGCGCCGGTCAGCAGGTTGCGCAGCTCGTGGCTGATCTTGCTGACCGCGAGTCCCAGTTCGGCGAGCCGCCGCTTCTGCCGGAGCTGGTCGGCGAGGCTGCGCTGCATCCGCCCGAGCGCCCGCTCGGCCTGGCCGATCTCGTCGCTGCGGCGGGACGGCGCGATGATCCGCCCGGCATCCTCCGGATCGTCCGCGAAGGCCGTGATGCTGGTGGCGAGCCGCCGCACCGGCCGCACGATCAGCACCTGCAGCACCACGAAGACGAGCCCCGCCGCGGCGGCCGCGATGATCAGCGAGGAGACCAGCAGGCGCAGGGCGTAGTCGATCATGGCGGTGCGCAGCGGCGCCTCGTCGAGCAGGATCTCGACCCTGTCGAAGCCGATCCCCCCCTCCCCGACCACGCGGATCGGCTCGTGGACCGGGGCCACGAGGGTGCGCCACGCCCCGCGGATCGCCGACAGGGCCGTGACGTCGCGCAGGTCGACGGTGTCGGCGACCTGCTCGGGCATGGGCTCGATGGCGAGCAGGCGCTGGGCACCGCCGCCGCGGACGGCGATGGCCCGCGCGTTCACGCCGGCCAGCAGCCGGCTCTCGAGCGCCTCGGAGACCGGCTCGCCGGTCCGGCCGTCGAGGACCAGGGCGGCGACCTGCGCGGCCGCCAAGCGGTCGGACATCCACTCGATCCGGTAGTTGGCCACCGCCGGCACGTAGGTCAGCACCTCGGCGACCACCACGAACGCGACGGTGACGAGGAACAGCCGTCCGGACAGGCCCAGGCGCGCGGTGCGCCGCTCGGGCAGGTCGCGGGCGGGAGCGGGCGCCGGTACCGCCGGCGCCGCGGCCTGATCGGGCTCGACGGACACGCCGGTCATGCTCCGCGCGGGCATCGCGGACGCGGACCGGCGGAGGGAGGATTGAGAATGCTCGAGCCGGGTCCGGCCTTCGCGGGATACATGTTCGCAAGCCACAGATTCGCAGGCGGCAATACAGGCTCTCGGCGGCGAGCACTATACGATATCAACCCGCGGGCGGCTGCATGTGCCCTTAGACACGGAAAAACCGGGCCGGCGGAGGAATGCGTATCGCGGCCCCGCCCTCAGCTCCGTCTGGCGCGCCGGCTCAGCAGCATGCTGACCAGGGCGAAGACGGCCAGCATCGCGAGGCCCGCCACCATCTTGGGCGTGACCAGAGCGCGCAGGGTCAGGGCATTGTCGCAGCCGCCCGCCCCCGCCGCGAGGCAGGCGGCCTTGGCGGCCTCGTGGGCCGCGACGACGTCCTCGATGCCCGCGCCGGTGGTGGCATACACGACGGCGCCCGGCAGCAGCCCCAGGAAGGTGGCCAGCACGAAGACCCGCATCTTCACCCCGAAGGCGGCCGGCGCGAGGTTGGTCACCCAGAACGGGAACAGGGGCAGGAGGCGCAGCACCGCGATGTAGCCAAAGGCATCGCGCCGGAAGCCCTCGGCCAGCCCGGCGAGGCGCGTGCCGCCCATGCGCCGGAGCAGGTCGGCGCCCGGGCCCCGGCCGATGGCGAACACGATGGCGGCCCCCGAGGTGGCGGCACAGACCGCGGTGAGCGCCCCCGGCACGATGCCGAACAGGAAGCCGCAGACCATCGTCAGGATCAGCGTGGCCGGCACCGAGACGACGACGGCCCCGACATAGAGGCAGTAGGCCGCGACCAGCGCGCGGAGATAGCCGGCCTCGACGAAGCCGCGCAGCCAGAGACGCGACGCGAGCAGGCGGTCGAGGCTGAGGAGCTGCGCGGCCCCCGACACCAGGACGATCGCCGAGACCGTCAGGAGCAGCACCAGCGGGAGCCAGCGCCGCAGCCGCTTCCAGCGTCCTTCGCCGCCCCTCTCGACGGCGGGCGCGGGGCCGGTCCCGCTCACCCGGGCTTGCGCATCCGCAGGATCTTGAAGAACCCGCCCGGGAAAGTCGGCTTCAGGCCCAGGACCTCGACGCCGTTGCGCCGGGCCCACGCCTCGATCCGCGTCGCCTTGAAGTCCGACGACCAGCCGATCTTCGTGCAGAGCGGCGCCACGATCTCCTCGACCCGGGCAACCGGCCCCTCGCTCTGACCGAAATGGTTGGCGAGCACGATGCCGCCGCCAGGACGCACCACGCGCAGGAACTCCGACATCGCGGCTTCGGGGTCGGGCACCAGGGTGATCAGGAACTGCGCCACCACGGCGTCGAAGCTCGCGTCGGCGTAGCCCAGGTGGCAGACATCCATCACCTGGAGGCCCTTCACGTGGGACAGGTTCCGGCGACGGACCTTGGCGCGGGCGCGCTTGAGCATGTCCTCGGAGAGATCGACGCCGCAGACGAAGCTGGCTTTCGGGTAGTAGCCCAGCGCCAGCCCGGTACCGACGCCGGCCTCCAGGATCCGCGGCCCGTGCTCGGCCGCCGCCTCCACGGCCGCGCGGGCCGCCGGCTCCGTGAGCTTGTCGTAGACCACGTCGTAGACGGGCGCCCAGCGGGCATAGGCCTTGCGCATCAGGGCCGTGCTCGGCCCGGCCATCTGCGGCTCGCTCAGCATCGTTCGAAGGTTCCAGAGATAGAGATCAGGCGGCCTCGCGGGGCCGGGCCGACAACGCGTCGACACGCCGGATGGTGCCGCCGCCCAGGACCCGGGCCCGGGGGCCGTCATCCGCGTAGATCGCGCAGGCCTGGCCCGGGGACACGCCGTCCTCGGGCTCGGCGAGCACGACCTCGGCCGCGCCGTCCGGCCCGACCGTCAGCGTTGCCGGGCGCGGCGGCCGGGTCGAGCGCACGCGCACCGCCACCGGCAGGTCGCGCACGGCCTCCACCGCCCCCTCGCCCAGCCAGTTCAGGTCGGAGAGGCGGATCCGGGTCGTGGCCAGCGCCGTGCGCGGCCCGACCACCACCCGAGCCGCATCCGGCTCCAGCCGCACCACGTAGAGCGGCTCGGGTCCGGACAGGCCGAGGCCCTTCCGCTGGCCCACCGTGTAATGCACGATCCCGTCGTGCCGGCCGAGGACGTGGCCGGCGAGGTCGACGATCTCGCCGGGCCGCGCCGCGTCGGGGCGCAGGCGCGCGATCACGTCGCTGTAGCGGCCCTGCGGCACGAAGCAGATGTCCTGGCTGTCCGGCTTCTCGGCGAGGGACAGGCCGAGATCCTTGGCGAGCGCGCGGGTCTCGGTCTTCTCCATCTCGCCCAGGGGGAAGCGCAGGAAGTCCAGCTGCTCCGCCGTGGTGGCGTAGAGGAAGTAGCTCTGGTCGCGGGCGGGATCGAGGGCGCGGTGGAGCGCCCGGCCGCCGCCCGGAAGCGCCCGGCTCGCCACGTAGTGGCCGGTGGCGAGCGCGTCGGCGTCGAGGTCCCGGGCGAGGCCCAGGAGATCCCGGAACTTCACCGTGCGGTTGCATTCGACGCAGGGGATCGGCGTCTCGCCCGCGAGGTAGCTCTCGGCGAACTTCTCGATGACCTCGTCGCGGAAGCGGTCCTCGTAGTCGAGGACGTAGTGCGGGATACCGAGATGCTCGGCCGCCGCGCGGGCGTCGTGGATGTCCTGTCCGGCGCAGCAGGCGCCCTTGCGATGGCTCGCCGCGCCGTGGTCGTAGAGCTGGAGCGTCACGCCGACCACGTCGAAGCCCTGCCGCTTCAGCAGGCCCGCGACCACGGAGGAATCGACGCCGCCCGACATGGCGACGACGACGCGCGTCTCGTGGGGGGCTCTGGGAAGATCGAGGGCGTTCATCGCGAGGGTCCGCAGCCGCCGGCCCGGAGGCTCCCTGGCTGCACGGGCCGTCTATAGCGGGACTTCGCCCGGCTTTCCAGGGCAGCCGGGCGGGACACTCGGCAGATCCTGCCGGGCGGGCGGCAGCTTCGATCAGGCCCGCACACGCGCCGCAGAGAGAGAGCGAGATTTTTCAGCACCTTAGACGGTCGGCCCGGTGGCGCGCGCCTTGCTGCGGAGCGGCCGAGAGGAGTCCGGTATGGCAAGCGGTGCGGCGGATCGTTCGGATGTCACCACCTGGATTCCGTCCGCGCGGAACGCGTCCGCCCAGCGTTCGGGCTGGGAGGCCGCGGGCGTTGCGGCCCGGGCCGGCGATTCCGTGCAGGACCGCTTCGGCGCCGCCTTGAGCGCCGCCCAGGCCCGCGACGCCGCGGCGTCGGCCCGGGCCCGCTCCGCCGATCAGCGCGACATGGCCGACGCGTCCCGTGCCCGTCAGGCCGACCAGCGCGAGCAGGCCGNCCCATGCCCGCGGCGGCGCAGGCGGGCCCGACGCCGCCGGTGCCGTCCGGCCAGCCCGCGACCCGTGCCGCCCAGGAGACCGCCGCCCCGACCCAGACCGCCGCGCCGGCCCAGACCGATCCGGCCATTCCGATCGGTCAGGTGCCGATGACCATCGGCCTGCGATCCCTGCGCGGATCCAACGAGTTCCAGATCCGGCTGGACCCGGCCGAGCTCGGGCGCATCGACGTCAAGCTGGAGATCGACAAGGCGCACGGCCGGGTGATGACCCACTTGGTGGTCGACCGGCCCGAGACCCTCGCGCTGCTCCAGCGCGATTACGGCCAGCTCCAACAGGCACTGTCCCAGGCGGGCTTCGACCCCTCGGCCGGCGGCATCAACCTGTCGCTTCGGGGCGACGGAAGCGCCCAGAGCGGCGGCAGCGGCGGTCAGCCGGGCGACGCCCCGCGCGGCGGCGGCGGTGGCTGGTCCCGCGATCCGGCGGAAACTCCGCAGGAGGTCGCGCCGATCCGCTACCTGCGCGGCTACGGCGGCGTCGACATGAGAATCTAGGCGGTGCGCGCAGCGCCCGCATCGCGGACCCACACGGACACAGCGCCCCTCCGGCCCCTGCGCCAGGACGCGGCACGGGAGAGATCAGCATGACCAGCGGCATATCCAGCCTGACCAGCACGACGAACACGACGGGCTCGTCGACGAGCAGCAGCGGCAACGCCACCGAGATCGCCAGCAACTTCACGCAGTTCCTGACGCTGCTGACCACGCAGCTCAAGAACCAGAACCCCCTCGACCCGATGGATACCAACCAGTTCACGCAGCAGCTGGTGCAGTTCGCCGGCGTCGAGCAGCAGCTCAAGACCAACGACCGCCTCGACAGCATCCTCGGCGCCTCGCAATCGGCGAGCTCGGCCTCGGCCACGAGCTACATCGGGAAGACCGTGACGGCGGACGGCAGCGCCTCCCGGCTGTCCGGCGGCTCCGCATCCTGGACGCTGAACCCGGCCCGGGCCGCCTCGAAGGCGGTGATCACGATCCTGGATTCGAAGAGCAACGTCGTGGCCACGCAGACCACCGCGCTCAGCGCCGGCAGCCAGACCTACACGTGGAACGGCAAGACCTCGGCCGGCCTGACCGCGCCCGACGGGAACTACTCGGTCAAGGTGGCGGCCACGGATGCCACCGGCTCGAGCGTGTCGGTCGACACCAGCCTGACGGGCACCGTGGACGAGGTCGATCTCAGCGGGACGACGCCGGTGCTGATGATCGGCTCGCAGAAAGTGCCGCTGTCCAGCGTGCAGACCATAGGGTTGTCCACAAGTGGCACTTAACGAATCACATCCGAGTGACTCGCTTCAACATCTCTTAAGCGGGCACAAGTACCTTCAATGCTCGACAGGTCAGTCGAGTGTAGAGCGTATCATGACCGAACCGAGCCGCCCGAGAGTGAAGTACGTGATCGGGCCCGACGGCAGCCCCCTGACGATCGCGGACCTTCCGCCCCCGAGCACCCGCCGCTGGGTGATCCGGCGCAAGGCCGAGGTCGTGGCCGCGGTGCGCGGCGGTCTCCTCAGCCTGGAGGAGGCGTGCAAGCGCTACACGCTGACCACCGAGGAATTCCTGAGCTGGCAGTTCTCCATCGACCAGCACGGCCTCGCCGGCCTGCGGACGACCCGGATCCAGCATTACCGTCACTGATACCCGGCGCCCCTGTCGGGCGCCACCGTTCCGGGAGGCCGCAGGCGATCCCGGAACCCGTCAGGACCGTGGGTGCCGAAACGCGGCGCCTCGGCGGCACTGGATCAGGGTCCCGCTTCGCGGCCCCGGACCGACGCGAAGGCCTCCCGCCCGCAGCGACGACCTGAGACGGCGCCGAGGGCCTGGCCCGGTCGAATCCGAGAACCCACGAAGCCGCGCCCGGACCCCGGGCGCGGCTTCGTGCCGTTCCGGTCCCGCCCTCGAGCGCGCCGGACGCCCGGCATTAACGACCCGCTAACCACGACCTGGGCAATTTCTGCCGAGCGCGCCGCCGGGGCCCGCCAGCGTTAGAGTGCAGCGAATCCTCCCGTGAAGCCGGTTCTCGATCTCGTCACGAAGTTCGGACCGGCCCGAATCGCCGCCATGGCGGCGGTGACGCTGACGCTCATCGGCTTCTTCGCCTTCATCATCCTGCGGGTCTCGCGCCCCGATATGGGCGTGCTGTTCTCCGACCTGTCGATGCAGGATTCGGCCGCCGTGGTCCGCGAGTTGGACAGCCGCGGGATCCGCTACGAGACCCGGGGCGATGCCGGGCAGACGATCATGGCGCCCCGCCCGGACCTCGCCAAGCTGCGCATGGACCTCGCCGGCAAGGGGCTGCCGACCCAGGGCGGCGTCGGCTACGAGATCTTCGACAAGGGCGACGCGTTCTCGTCGACCAACTTCGTTCAGAACGTGAACCACCTGCGCGCCCTCGAGGGTGAGCTGGCGCGCTCGATCCGGGCGATCGGCCGGGTCCAGGCGGCCCGTGTCCACCTCGTCCTGCCGGAGCGCCGCCTGTTCGAGCGCGACCGGGAAAGCCCGAGCGCCGCCATCGTGCTGAAACTGATGGGCGACCTCGATGCCGGGCAGGTCCGGGCGATCCGGCACCTCGTGGCCTCCGCGGTGGAGGGTCTCAAGCCTGAACGGATCTCGATCGTCGACGAGCGCGGCCGGCTCCTGGCGGACGGCGCCCGGGACGCCGCGACCGACGCCGCCAGCGGGTTCGAGGACCGGCAGGTCACCCTCGAACGGCGCCTGCGCGGCCAGATCGAGGACGTCGTCGCCGGCATCGTCGGCCCGGGCCGAGCCCGCGTGCAGGTCAACGCCGAGCTCGACCTCAACCGGATCGAGAGCCGCTCCGAGACCTTCGATCCCGAGAGCCGCGTCGTGCGCTCCGCCCAGACCCGCACGGAATCGGCGGTCACGGGCAATGCCGAGGGCCAGGTCAGCGTCGGCAACGAACTGCCCGGCGCCAATGGCGGCGACAAGGCGCCGACGCCCAAGGACGCGACCAACAAGAACGAGGAGACCACGAACTACGAGATCTCCCGAGTCACCAAGACCGAGATCGCCGAGGGCGGGCGAATCAAGCGCCTGTCGGTCGCCGTGGTGCTCGACGGGGTCTACGCCACTGCGCCCGACGGCAAGCAGACCTACAGCCCGCGCACGCCCGCGGAGATCGAGCGGATCACCGCCCTGGTGCGCGGCGCGGTCGGCTTCGACAAGGCCCGCGGCGACCAGATCGAGGTGGTGAACCTGCGCTTCGCGGAAGCGCCGAGCGTGCCGCAATTCACCGAGCCGACGCTGATCGAGTCGCTGCTCGCTCCCACCAAGGAGGACGTTCTGCGCATGGCCGAGCTCGCCGTGCTCGCGCTCCTCACCCTGATCGTCCTGCTCACCGTCGTGCGCCCGCTGGTGCGCCAGATGCTGGCGCCGATGCCGGACGCGCCGGCCCTGGCCGCATCCGGGATGAGCCTGCCCGGTGAGGCCGCCGCGCTCGCGACTCCGGGCGGGACCGTGACGGTCATCGACCGCGACAGCCCGACCGCGCGGTTGATGGAGTTCGCCAAGATCAACGGCCAGGTCCAGGCGGAGACGGTCCAGCGCGTGGTCGACATGGTCCGGGCGAGCCCGTCCGAGACCGTCGAGGTGCTGCGCACCTGGATCCAGGAAGAGTGAAGCGTAGGACGTCGAGGGCAACACGATGGCGGCAGGTGCGGGACAGGGTCTGGCGAACACGCTGGCGACGGCGGGCGGCGATTCCTACGCGGCGATGCCCGGTCCGCAGCGCGCCGCCGCGCTCCTGCTGATGCTCGGCGAGGAGGAAGGCGCGCCGATCTGGCAGATGCTCGAAGAGGAGGAGATCAAGAAGGTCAGCCACGCGATGGTCCAGCTCGGCACGCTGGAGGCGACCACCGTCGAGAAGCTGATCATCGAGTTCGTGACGAAGCTCGGCAACAGCGGCGGCATCTCGTCGAACTTCGAGCGGACCGAGGCGCTGCTCCTCAAGATCTTCCCGAGCGACCAGGTCTCGCTGATCATGGCGGAGATCAAGGGCGCGTCCGGCAAGCGGGTCTGGGCCTCGATCGCCCAGGTGGACCCGGAGATCCTCGCCTCGTTCCTGCGGAACGAGTACCCGCAGACCGTGGCGGTGGTGCTGTCGCGGGTGCGGGCCGACTACGCCGCGAAGGTGCTGACCATCCTGCCCGAGGATTTCGCCATCGACTGCCTCAACCGGATGCTGCGCATGGAGACGGTGCAGAAGGAGGCGCTGCGCCACATCGAGGAGACGCTGCGGGTCGAGTTCGTGTCGACGATCGCCCAGACCCAGCGCCGCGACGCCCACGAGATGATGGCCGACGTGTTCAACGCCTTCGACCGGCAGACGGAGGGCCGCTTCCTCGCCGCCCTCGACCAGGCGAACCGCGGCTCGGCCAAGCGGATCCGGGAGCTGATGTTCACCTTCGAGGACCTGCTGAAGCTCGATCCCGGCAGCGTCCAGACCCTGCTGCGCAGTATCGACAACGAGACCCTGTGCCGCGCGCTGAAGGGCGCCAACGAGCCGACCCGGGCCTTCTTCATGCGGCAGATGTCGACCCGCGCGGCCAAGAACCTCACGGACGAGATGTCCTCGCTCGGGCCGGTCCGCCTCAAGGAGGTCGACGAGGCGCAGGCGAAGATGACCGAGATCGCCAAGGACCTCGCCGAGAAGGGTGAGATCATGATCGCGAAGAACAGCGCCGAGGAGGAGCTGGTCTATTGAGCGCCCAATCCGCCCGGAGCGCCAAGCCGTTCCTGTTCGAGACCGATTTCTCGCCGGCTACGAGGTGCCGGTCCACGCCGACATCCCGCACCAGGAGGTGATCTTCCTCGACGAGGTCGACCCGATGTCCTCGCCCATGAAGGCGAAGGGCGTGGGCGAGCTCGGCATCTCGGGAGTTGGCGCCGCGGTGGCGCTCGCCGCCGCGGGCCTGATCGCCCAGGCCGACGCCCGCGACGCCGAGCGCGAGGCGCAGGCGGTCGAGGTGGCCATGCTGATCGCCCGCAAGGTCGCGGGCGACGCCCTCGACGCCGCCCCCCTCGCCGGCATCGGCGAGGCCGCCCGGACGGCGCTCCAGCACCTGCGCGGCGTGCCGCACCTGGTGGTGCGGGTGCACGACAGCCTCGTCGAGGAGGCCGAGACCCTGGTGAAGCGCCTCGCCCGCGAGCGCGGCTACGAGGGCCGTCTCGTCGTCCTCGGCGACCCCGACATGGCGGCGGGCGACGCCCGCATCGAGTGGGCGGACGGCGGCATCGTGCGGGAGCGCGCCCGCATCGAGGCGGCGGTGCTCGACGCCCTCGGCCTGCCGACGAGCCCGTGAGGAGATCCTGATGTCCGACGATTTCAGCCTGCCCCAGCTCGGCGAGCACGACACCGACTACGCGGCGGGCTCGATCCGCGACGCGCCCACCACGCCGAAGACAGCCGCCGACCTCGAGCAGCTCTTCGACGTGCCCGTGATGGTCTCGGCCGTGCTGGGCTCCGCCCGGATGCCGATCGGCGACCTGCTCCGGCTGGCGCCCGGCGCGGTGCTGGAGCTCGACCGGAAGGTCGGCGAGGCGATCGACGTGTTCGTCAACAACCGGCTGGTCGCCCGCGGCGAGGTCGTCCTCGTCGAGGACCGGCTCGGCGTGACGATGACCGAGATCGTCAAGGGCGAGTGATTTCTCGGCGCGGACGCCGGGGGGCTGTCCGCGCCACGGGTTTTGAGAGGAACGAACCATGCGGCTCCTGATGATCGGGCGGCTCAACGGCGAGTTGATCACCGCCTCGAAGATCGCCATGCAGCGCGGCGCCGCCGTGACGCAGGCCGACGCCGTGCCGCAGGGCCTCACCGTCCTGCGCGCCCGCGGCGCCGATCTCATCATGATCGACGTCGGGCTGCCGATCCGGGAGCTCGTCACCGCGCTGGAGGGTGAGCGGATCCGCACCCCGGTGGTCGCCTGCGGCGTCTCGGCGGACGCCTCGGCCGCCGTCGCGGCGATCCGGGCCGGCGCCAAGGAGTACATCCCGCTCCCGCCCGATCCCGAGATGATCGCGGCGGTGCTGGAGGCGGTCGCCACCGACCGCGCCGCCTTCGTCTGGCGCGACCCGTCGATGGAGCGGGTGGTCAAGCTCGCCGAGCAGGTCGCCCGCTCCGAGGCATCGGTGCTGATCACCGGCGAGAGCGGCACCGGCAAGGAGGTGCTGGCCCGTCACGTCCACCAGAAATCCAACCGGGCGAACAAGCCCTTCGTGTCGGTGAACTGCGCGGCGATCCCCGAGGCCCTGCTCGAGTCCGAGCTGTTCGGCCACGAGAAGGGCGCGTTCACCGGCGCGGTCGCCCGGCGCATCGGCCGGTTCGAGGAGGCCAACGGCGGCACGCTGCTCCTCGACGAGATCTCCGAGATGGACGTGCGCCTGCAGGCCAAGCTCCTGCGGGCCCTGCAGGAGCGGGTGATCGACCGGGTCGGCGGCTCCGCGCCGGTGCGGGTCGACATCCGCGTGCTCGCCACCTCGAACCGCAACCTCGCCGAGGAGGTCCGCAAGGGCACGTTCCGCGAGGACCTGCTCTACCGGCTCAACGTCGTCGGCCTGCGGCTGCCGCCGCTGCGCGAGCGCCCGGCCGACATCATCGAACTCGCCACCCATTTCGCCCGGAAATACGCCGCGGTGAACGGGATGCCGGTCCGCCCGCTCTCCGCGGAAGCGAGGGCGCTCGTGCTGCGGAACCCGTGGCGCGGCAACGTGCGCGAGTTGGAGAACACCCTGCACCGGGCGGTGCTGCTCGCCTCGGGCGACGCGATCGGCCCGGAGGCGATCCTCTCGCCCGAAGGCGAGACCTTCGCGGCCGAGGGACCGGCCGCGCGCGCCGCGCAGGTCGCCGAGGCCGCCACGCGCGGGCTGGTCGGCCGGACCGTGGCGCAGGTCGAGTGCGACCTGATCCTCGACACGCTGGACCATTGCCTCGGCAACCGGACGCACGCGGCCAAGATCCTCGGCATCTCGATCCGGACCCTGCGCAACAAGCTCAACGAGTACGTCTCGGCGGGCCTCGACGTGGCCGAGCCCGGCAGCGTCCGGGCGAGCGTCGCCTGCGGCTGACGCGCGCTTCCGCGGAGCCGCCGCCCAGCGGCTTCACCCCGGCGTTCCGGGACGGCGCGGCGGAGCCCGGGCGACGCGCCGGTACCGGGCGCCGACGGCGGCCGACGGGACACGTCACGGATCGGAAGGGTCGGGCGCACCCGTGCCGTGACGGGGACGGACCGGGAGCGGGGCCCTAGCGCCGCCCGCTCTGGGCCGCCTTGTGGGCTTCGGCCTGGGCCGCGAAGGCGGCGTCGAGCTTGCGCAGGGATTCGTAGCGGGCGACGTCGCCCTCGACGTCGCGGATCGTCTCCTCGACGAGGTGGCGCTGGAGGGCGACCCGCGGATCGTCCGGCGGGAACGCCTCCCGCTCCTGAAGCCGGAGCACCGCCTGCCGCACGACCGTGTAGACCGCCTCGCGCTCCTCACGGGTCATCGACGGCTGGATCGCCTTCGCGACGAGATCGGAGAAATCCGACATGGACCGTTAGACTTCGCTCATCCAGGGGCGCCCGGTTCGCCGGGCCGCCTCCCTCTACAGATCGCGCAGCCCGGGATCCAGATCCCGGTGCTGCGGTCGCCGCTACATCCTCTGGTCGCGGATGCCGGCGAGCAGCAGCGCCGACGAACTCCAGATCACCAGGAAGCAGAAGAACGACACCAGGAGGGAGTGGCCCCGCTCGGGATAGAGGCTGTCGGTCGGCAGGACCGGCGGCACGAAGGTGGCCAGGAAGATGTGCTGCTTGCTCGCCGAGATGCGCGCGCGGTCGAGCAGGCTGTGGGCCGATTCCTCGAGCTTTTCGGCGATGGTCCGCTCGACCAGCAGGCCCTCGTACTGGAGGAGCGCCTCGGTCATGTTCTGGCCGCCGGCGGCGGCGTTGGCGCTCGTCAGCTCGTCCTGGAGCGCCTTCATCTGCTGGTCGATGGCCGCGATGTTGGCCACCAGCGTCTGGATCGAGCGCGAGCGCTCGTCGAGATTGGAGCTGCGCAGGACCTGCAGGTCGTTCTCGGCCTTCAGCTTGTCCTTCCGCAGGAGGGTCAGCGTGGTCAGCGTGCCCTCGGCGGTCTTGATCGGATCGATCACCCCCCACTGATTCCGGAACGCCTGCAGCGCCACGTGCGCCTTGCTCAACCGATCCTGCGCGACCTTCGCGTCGGCCTCGGCCTGCGAGACCATGTCGGCCTGCGCGCGCTTGGAGATGTCGTTGATCAGCGCCTCGGAGCGCGACACCACCGCCTGCGCGATGGTCAGGGCGTCCTCGGGCGTGAAGGCGCGCACAGACAGGCGAATCACGCCCGAGATCGAGTCGATATGCGCTTCGACGTGCTTGCGCCAGTACTTGGTCAGGTCCTCGATCGGGTCACTGGGGTCGAAGCGCGTCCAGAAATCCGCCTCGGAGCGGGAGAACATCTTGGAGATCCCGATGCTCTTCTCGAGCGCTTCGACCAGTGTCTGGCTGTTGATGTAGTCGCGGACGATGAAGCTGTCCTGGCTGTTATGCTTTTGAATCAGGTTCGTGTACTGGCCGAGCGAGATGTTCTCCATCGGCTCGACATTGCCGCGAACCGCGAACTGGGCTTCCGCGATGTACTGGTTCGACGCGAAGGCGAACAGGTAGAGCCCGACCACGAGGGTCGGCAGGAGGACGAACAGGCCGACGCGGCGGATGATCCGCGCGCCGTAGGTCGAGGTGTCCTCCTCGCGGGGGCGCAGGCCCGGCAGACGGCTCCAGTCCAGACGCTGCCGCACCGTGGCCACGAGGGCGCGCGCGCTGCGCTTCTCCGGCACCGGCCGGATCGTCTCCGCGCTCCGCCGCAGCTCCGTCATGGTCGGAGCGGCGAACGTCACGATCTCGCCTTCGCGCGTGTCGTCCTTGACGTCGTCGAAGCTCATCCGCTCATTGTTCCTGGGTCTGCGCCGGTTCCGCTGCCGCGGCGCCGGCCGAGGGGCGGCCCGTGCGCGGTTACGGGAATCCCGTTCTTTTAGGCCCTTTTTATGGCACCCGGTCCGGCCGCCCGCCGTCTGCTGCACCGCGGCGACGGGCGCCGTAGCCCTGGCCGGGTATCGCGTCCTACAGTCTCCGAATGATGACAGAACCGCGTGTCACGGCCCTGGATGGCCGCCCGGCCGGCCGCTCGGCCAAGACCAAGCTCTCCGAGATCGTCGTCGTCTGCTCGAAATGCGCCAAGCGGCAGGGCCTCCGAGGGCGGGACCTCCGCGCGCTGCTGAAGAAGGCCGGGAAGCGGGCCGCCCGCGACGGGGGATCCGGACGCCGGCAGAAGCTCTGCATCGTGGAATCGGGCTGCCTCGGTCCCTGTCCGAAGCGGGCCGTGGCGGTCGCCACCGGGGCGAGCCTGGCCGCGGGCCGGGTCGTCCTGCTCGATCCCGCCGCCGAGCCGGCCGAGGCGCTCGCCGCGGTGCTCAATCCGGTCCTGCCGCGTCGTGCGGTCCCCGAATTCGGCCCCAATACCGCACTAGCGGCGATACGACCCGACGAATCGCCGCCGGTCCGCTGATCGGCACAACCTGGAGCGCGCTCTTGCCCGCCTCTCGACGCGAGGCCCGCACACCGTGACCGGCGACCGTGTTTCCCGGAAGCGGCGGGCGGCCCACGCCGTGCTGCGTCGCCTGCCGCTGTTCGGCACCCTGATCGGCCTCGGCCTCGCCGTCTGGCTCGTGGCGACCAACGATCTCGCCGCGGTGGCGGCGGCCTTCGGGCGGATCGGCGTGGCGGGCTTCGCCGGCGTCACGCTGGTGCGGATCCTGGTCATCCTGCTCTGCGGGCTCGCCTGGGCCCGCATCCTCGACGGTCTGGCGCCCGCGACGGCTCCGGCCTGCCTGATCCTCCGCTTCGTCCGCGAAGGCATCAACGTGCTTCTGCCCGTCGCCTCGGTGGGCGGGGACGTTCTGGGCGCCCGCCTCCTCACCTTCTGGGGTGTCGCCGGCTCCCTGGCGGCCGCCTCCGTCCTGGCCGACATGCTGTTCCAGGTCGGAACGCTCGCCCTCTTCGCCGGTCTCGGCGCGGGCCTCCTGAGCCGGGTCGAGGGCGCCGAGGCGGCCGCGCTCGCCAGCTGGACGCTGCGGACGCTCGTCGTGGCCGGGCTGGCGGTGGCGGCGTTCTTCGCCCTCCAGCGGACCGGCATCGTGCGGGTGATCGAGGATCGCCTCGCCGCCCTCGGCCGGCGCTTCGTGCGCGAGGCCGAGGCGCGCCCCGAGCCCAACCGCAGGATCCAGGGCGCCCTGGACACGGTCTGGGCGCCGGGCCGCCGGGGTCATCTCGCCCAGTCCTTCGCCCTCCACGCCCTGGCCTGGCTTCTCGGCACGGCCGAGGTCGCGGTCGTCCTCACCTGCATCGGCGTCGACCGTGTCGGCTGGGCCGACATCCTGGTGATCGAGGCACTGAGCCAGGCGATCAAGGCCGCCGCCTTCCTCGTCCCGAGCGGGCTGGGCGTCCAGGAAGGCGGGCTCGTGCTGGTCTGCGGCCTGTTCGGCATCGATGCGGGGACCGCCCTCGCCCTGTCGCTCGCGCGCCGCGTGCCCGACGTGGTGCTCGGCCTGCCGGCCCTGCTCGTCTGGCAGAACCTCGAGGCCCGCCGCGCCGGCGTCCGCCCGGCCACACCCAGCTGCGACCGACCGTGACCCGAGACCTCCCCGTGCCGACACGCCCGTCGCGCCAGACGCGCAAGGTCCCGAAGCCGCGCCCGCGGCCGCTCGCGCTCGCCGCACTGGGCGCCCTGGCGGGCGGCCTGCTCGCCGCCGGGCCGGCCCTCGCGCAGAGCGTCACCCTCGATCTCGGCGCCGGCGGCACCACCGAGCGCGCCCTCCAGCTCGTGGCGCTGATCACCGTCCTGGCGGTGGCCCCCTCGGTGCTGGTGATGGCCACGGCCTTCACCCGCATCGTCGTGGTGCTGTCGATCCTGCGGTCGGCGCTGGGCACCCAGACGGCGCCGCCGACCGCGGTGCTCGTCAGCCTCGCGCTGTTCCTGACCGCCTTCGTGATGGCCCCGACCGGCCGCGCCGCCTACAGCACCGGCATCGAGCCGCTGATCGCCGGTCGGATCACCCAGGCGCAGGCGTTCGAGCGCGCCTCGGCGCCGTTCAAGACCTTCATGCTGCGCAACGTGCGCGAGAAGGACCTGAAGCTGTTCCTCGACCTCGCCAAGGTGCCGACGCCGAAGGGCCCCGAGGATGTCGGCCTGGAGATCGTGACACCGGCCTTCATGATCTCGGAACTGCGCCGCGCCTTCGAGATCGGCTTCCTGCTGTTCATCCCGTTCCTGATCATCGACCTCGTGGTCGCCTCGGTGCTGATGGCCGTCGGCATGATGATGGTCCCGCCGGCCACGGTCGCGCTGCCGTTCAAGCTGATCTTCTTCGTGCTGGTCGACGGCTGGACCCTGGTCGCCGGCTCCCTCGTCCAGAGCTACGGCGGGTGACGGCGGCCGTGCCGGGCCGTCAGCCGGCGCGGGAGGTCGCGCCGACGATCCGGACCGCCGCGAAGCCCTCCGCGCGCGACGGCGGCTCGAACAGGCGGTCGACCGAGCGGATGCTGGCTTCGGGAACCTGCCGGTCGGAGGCGCGCCGCCTGTTCCGCTCGAGGGCGACCGCGAGCGGTGCGCGGATCCAGACCGCCTCGGCGGCGACGCCGCAGGCTCGCGCGATGGCGAGGATCGGCGCTCGGTGCCGCCGGCCGGGCAAGGCGGCGTCGAAGTAGACGCGGCCGAGCCGGGGCCGTTGCCGGGCGATCCAGGTGGACTTGCCGGCCCCCTGCAGCCCGCACACGACCACGAGCCGCTCGACCGAGTCCGCGGCGAGCGCCGCGCGCAGCGCCGCGAGGGCCAGCCGCCACGCCTCGGCGTTCCGTTCGGGCGTCCAGACGCGGCCGCGCTCGGTCTCGAGGAAGGCGTCCGGGTCGATGACGACCGCCGCGCTCACCCGGGGGGCGCACCAGACGTCTCGGCGCTGCTCTGCTGCTGGCCGCCCTGCGCACCGTCGGCGGGGGCCTCGGGCCGGCCGCGATCGGGCGCGGCGGCATCCGGGTACCGCTTGCGATACTCGGCCAGGAAGGCCGACAGCGTCTGGACCCTCGTGGCGCGCGCCGCGATGTCCCGGAAGCCCGGCGCCCGGGTCGGGTCGGTGCCGGTCAGCAGCGCGAAGGTGCGGGCATCCGGGCTCGCCGCCATGCCCTCGGAGAACTTGGCCTTGAGCCGCTCCAGGCCAATGACCTCGTGCGCGAGATCGTAGGCGATCGCGGCGCGCACGATGTCGGCGCGCGCCTGATCGTCCAGCGGCTGGCCGGACTGCCACGAATCGCCCAGCAGCGCCTCGTGGGCCTCCCCGGCCTCGCGCCAGCGGCGCGCGCGCCAGTAGATGTCGGCGCGCAGACGCTCGATATCCGGGCCGCTCTCGTCCTCGATCGTCTCCAGCGCGAGGTCGGTGCGGGTCAGGTCCGACAGGGCCCTGGCGCGGATCAGCCCGCGGGCGCGCTTGAGCTCGCCCGGAAGCTCGGGCAGCTCGGTCGCGTCGAGGACCTTCAAGGCCTCCATGGGCTTGTCGTCCATCAGCCGGACCGTCGCGAGCCGCGCCGCCACCGAGGACCGCGCCGGGCCGGTGAGGCGGTTGTCGATCTGGTACTGCAGCAGGTCGGCGGCCGGATCGAGGAGGTCGAGGGTCACGAGGCGGTCGGCCAGGCGGCGCACCACCTCGTCGCCGCGCCGCCCGATCGGGTTCATCTCACGGAAATCGAAGAACAGCGCCACGGCCTCGACCCCGGGCAGCTTATCGCCTTTGTCGGTGAGGTAGAGGTTCTCGAAGGCCGTCTGCGCCTCGCGCGCCAGGGCCGCCGTCCCGGGGGCGTCGGGCGCGGAGGCGTTGGCGCGGCGCACCGCCGTGAAGGCGTCGCGCCACCGGCCGGCGGCGAGATAGAGGCGGGCGAGACCGGCGGTGATGCCATCCTCGATCGGGCCGCCGTGCCAGGTCAGAGCGAGCCGCTCCAGCCGCTCGATGGCGGCGTCGGGGGCCAGCTTGCCGGAGGCCTGGGCCAGGAGCGCGCCCCTCAGGGCGGCCTCGACCGAGACCGGGCGCACGGCCGACGCGTCGAGCCGGGCATAGGCGTCCAGGGCCGCCTCGGTCTGGCCGGTGGCCTCGGCCACGCGGGCGCGGACCAGGGCCAGCCGATCGCGGATCCAAGGTGGCAAGTCGCGCTCAGCCTCGGCGCGGGCGGCAGCGGTCTCGGCATCGCCGTTCTCGATCGCCGATTCGGCGGCCCGCGCCCGGATCAGCTGCGCGACATCCGCCGGATAGCCGTCGGCCAGCGGCAGCACCTTGAGGAAGCCCGTCTCGGCCGTCTTCCAGTCGCCTGCCCCGGCCGCCGCCATCGCCCGCCACAGGGCGGCCTCGCGATCATCGGTCAGGAGCGGGACGCTGAGGGCCTTCAGCGCCTCGGCATTCCGGCCGATCCGCACCAGGGCGATGCCCCGCAGGAGGGCGGTCTCGCGCTGCGTGGCCAGGAGCGGATCGTCGGCGGCCGCGATCTCGAGCGCGGTGAGGCCCTCGTAATCGAGGCCGTTGGCGAGATCCGCGCGCGCCAGCGCGAAGCGGGCGGGCCCGCGCTCGGACGGCGTCGCCGCCACGGCCGCATCGAAGAGGCCGCGCAGGGTCGCGCGGACATTCCCCATCCGGGCGCGCTCCCAGGGCTCCTTCGCGATCGCGAGGGCCCCCGCGTCGGTGAGCGCCACATCCGGCTTGCGCGCCGCCATCGAGGCGGCGAGGCCGCCCTCGCGGCCGATCGAGACGCCCTCGAGTTCGGGCCGCACCGCGAGGTCGTCGGCGCCGGCGAGCACCGCGAGGCCGTGCCGGCTCGGCAGGATCTCGAAATCGACGAAGCGACGGTTCTTCGGATTGCCGACGGGGCGCTGCGCGGCCGACGTGACCACCGCGATCCGCTCGCCGTCGAGGGCGAGCCACGTCGTCGATCCGGGACGCGGCAGCGACAGGGTGACGGCGATGCGGCCGGACGGGTCCGGCTTGCGGACGGGGTCGATCGTGTCGCTCGGGCTCAGCGTGCCGCCCGCCGAGAGTTCCCAGGCCATGCCGGTGCCGGTGGTGACGGCGTTGAGGTCGACGAGGCGGCCGGGTGGGACCGGGAACCGCATGACCGTGAGCGGGCCCGTCCGCGTGGGCGCACCCGTCGGCGCGAGGCCCTGGCTCGACGGCGGAACGACCACCGGCTCGGCGGTCTCGAAGGCCAGCGTCGCGACGCCGCCGCGCTCGAACAGGACCGCCGGCGGAAGCGTCTGGAACGGGAAGAGCAGGCCGCCGCCGGCGCGGCGCGTCGGCGGGGGCTCGGGGGGGCTGGGCGCGACCACCGGCGCCGGGGCGGGGCGCGGCGCGACCGGCGGCGACGGGGCCGGCTTCGCGGCGGCCGGACCCGGCACGTCCACGGTAGCCGTGACCGGCTCGGGCGGCTTGCGGCGGACCACGTCCACGAACATGGCACCGTCCTCGCGCTCGGTGCCGATCGTGAACCCGTCCTCGGGCGTGATCAGGAGGCTCGCCGAATTCGCGTCTGTCTCCGTCGCCAGCTTGGCGATCCCGGGGCGCGGACGGCCGCGGGTGCCGCCCGCATCGATGGTCCAGGCGCCGATCACCCGCACCCGCGTCACGGGGCCCTCGGCGGTCACCGTCGAGACGGCCTCCGCGGGGAGGCGCAGCGACAGCCGCGTCAGGGTCGGAAGGAGCGACAGCTCGAGCGACAGCGGCCGGCGCACCGGTTCCGGCGTGCGCGCCCTGAGCGCCTCCTCGGCGACCCGGGCCCGACGGGCGAGCTCGGCAACCACCTCGGGCGGCAGGGGCGGCACGAGGCCGGACCACCCTTCCGGAAGCAGGTCCACGAACACGCGCTCGCCGGCCGACTGGACGTTGACCCGGAAGGGACGCTGGAGGGCGAGGCGGAGCCCCGTGCCGTCGGGATCGCGGCGGACGCTGGCGATGAAGGCCGGCATCTCGTCCACGAGATGCTCGGGCGCGGGCGCGACCCGCTCGCCGTAAGCGACGAGCAGCACGCCGCCGGCGAGCTTGGCCCGGACCGAGACCGGCTTGTCGAAGGTGAGCTCGATCCGGCCGTAGCCACCGGCGCCGGTGCCCGCCTCGCTGCCCTTCATGCTGACGAGGCGTGCGGCCAGCGCCGGAGCGAGCCCCGCCAGAAAGGCGAGCAGCGCCAGCGACGCGGTCAGCAGCCGTGCGCCACGTCCTCGACCGACCCGGGGTCGCCCGCCCACCGATCTCATCGCCTCGCCGATCCGAACCCGGCGCGCGGCGCCGGAGGGGCCGCGGCGCGCGGCACCACATCTCGGCGGGATCCTGATCCACCGCGACTAACGCTGGCTTAACCGTAACCGGAAAAGGCCGCGGGCCGCGGCGCGGCTCAGCCGCTGAGGGCGACGGCCCGGTCGAAGGCCTGCGAGAAGCCCGTCAGCGGCACCGTGACGGTGGCCGGCTCGGTGCCGCCCGCCTTCTCACCGGTCACGGTGAGCGCCTTGGCGGTGCGCATGCCGTCGAGGGCGAGCGTCGGGAAGCTGATGGCCACGATGCAGCCCTCGGCGCTGCAGGTCGTGTAGGGCGCCCCCTTGCCGAGAGTCTGCTCGTCGAGCTTGAAGGTCACGCCCGGCTCGATGGCGAGGCCGAAGGGCATCAGCACGATCCCCTCGGATCGGCCGTTGGCGGGGGTCTGCAGCTCGAAGCCGAACTTGCGCCGGCCGGTCCGCGAGTCGCCCTGCGCCTGAGCCACGATGCAGGTGACCTTGTCGCTCGGGCGCGTGCAGGTCATCGTCCAGTCGCCGTAGCTCTCGCTGACGGTGCTGGCCCCGGCAGGCCACTCGGCATGCGCCGGCGCGGCCGCAGGGCGGGCGGCCTCCTCGGGCTTCGCCGCCTCGGCGGGCTTGGCGGCCTCGGCGGGCTTGGCCGCCTTGTGGGGAGCCGGCTTCGGCCGGGGCTTGGGCCGCGGCTTGGCGGGCGCTTCGGCGGCCGGCGCGGCCTCGGGCTCGGCATCCTGCGCGCGCGCCGCCAGGATCGGGACGGCCGTGAGCGACGTCGCGATCAGGCTGAGACGCAGAAGCGCACGAAATGTCGGCATGGAATCACGATCCCCGGAAGCCATTGAGCGGCAGAGCCGCCTAATGCTCAAGCCGGGGCGACGCAATCGCCCGGGGCAGCGTCGGTGGGTTGCGCCCCCTCAGAGGGGATTCGGGCCGCCGACGGCGCGGGCGAGCGCGCAGCGGCGCGCGAAGGCGGTCTCCGCGCCGCCGCGCAGCGTCCGGGCGACCGCGAAGACGAGGGTCAGGAAGCCGGGATCGCGGTCGGCGGTCTCGACGGCGGGGCCGGGGATCCGGGATGTGATGAGCGCGAGCATGACGGACTCCAATGCGAGGTCCCGGGCGTTTTGAAGCTCCCCAGTTCCCGCGGTCTTCTGAGCGACCTTGCTGCACCGCAATATGAGACCTGCGCCGGAGGCCTGCCACTGACCAGATGTTGGGGGACGCATGCGTCACATTCATGGTTCGGACCGATGTCGAGTAAGGCCAGGTTAACGAAGGGCGGAAAGGGCGCGGTTGACCGGCGACGGGCAAGCCGCCATTGAGCGCGTTTCCGGCGACTCGGACCCTGGACCGCACCGGCACCGCACCGGCGGCGCGGGCCTGTCGCCGCACTGTCACACGCGCGCCATAACCCGCCCGCGAGCCAGATGAGCGGACGCGCCCGGCATCCGCCAGACGAGGATATCCCGCATGACCGATCAGCCGACCCGTCACCCGATCCATGGCCGCATCACCGGCCCCGTCGTGATGATCGGCTTCGGCTCGATCGGCCGGGGCACCCTGCCGCTCATCGAGCGCCACTTCGAGTACGACCGCGCCCGCTTCACCGTGATCGACCCGGTCGACACCCATCGGCCTCTCGCCGAGAAGCACGGCCTGCGGTTCGAGAAGGTGGCCCTGACGCCGGAGAACTACCGCGACGTGCTCACGCCGCTCCTCACCGAGGGCGGCGGCCAGGGCTTCTGCGTGAACCTGTCGGTCGACACCTCCTCGCGCGCCATCATGGAGCTCTGCCGCGAGCTCGGCGCCCTCTACATCGACACCGTGGCCGAGCCCTGGCCGGGCTTCTACTTCGACAAGACCAAGAGCCAGGGCGACCGCACCAACTACGCGCTCCGCGAGAACATCCTCGACGCCCGCGCGCAGAAGCCCGGCGGCACCACGGCGGTGTCGTGCTGCGGCGCCAATCCCGGCATGGTCTCGTGGTTCGTCAAGCAGGCGCTCCTGAACATCGCCCAGGATACCGGCCTGCAGCGGCCCGAGCCGAAGACCAAGGCCGAGTGGGCCGCCCTGATGAAGGATCTGGGCGTGAAGGGCGTCCACATCGCCGAGCGGGACACGCAGCGCGCCAAGACCCCGAAGCCGCGGGGCGTCTTCGTGAACACGTGGTCGGTCGAGGGCTTCGTCTCCGAGGGCAACCAGCCGGCCGAGCTGGGCTGGGGGACGCACGAGACCTGGAAGCCCGCCAACGCCCGCGAGCAGGAGAAGGGGTCGCGCTGCGCGATCTACCTGCTGCAGCCGGGCGCCGACACGCGGGTGCGCACCTGGGTGCCGACCGCGGGGTCGCAGTTCGGCTTCCTCGTCACCCACAACGAGGCGATCTCCATCGCCGACTACTACACGGTGCGCGAGGGCGACAGGCCGGTCTTCCGGCCGACCTGCCACTACGCCTACCACCCGGCCGACGACGCCGTGCTGTCGCTCCATGAGATGTTCGGCAAGGCGGCCCAGGTGCAGGAGCAGCATCACATCCTCGACGAGACCGAGATCGTCGACGGCATCGACGAGCTCGGCGTGCTCGTCTACGGCCACAAGAAGAACGCCTACTGGTACGGCTCGCAGCTCTCCATCGAGGAGACCCGCCGGGTCGCCCCCTACCAGAACGCCACCGGCCTGCAGGTGACCTCGGCGGTGCTCGCCGGCATGGTCTGGGCCCTGGAGAACCCGGAGGCCGGCATCGTCGAGGCCGACGAGATGGACTTCCGCCGCTGCCTGGAGGTCCAGATCCCGTATCTCGGCCCGGTCGTGGGCGTGTACACGGACTGGACGCCGCTCACCGACCGCCCGGGCCTGTTCCCGGAGGACATCGACACCAGCGATCCCTGGCAGTTCCGCAACGTGCTGGTGCACGGCTGAAGGCTCTGCCGCGCCCCGTCAGCCGGGGCGCCGTTTTGCCGCCTGATCGGCAGCGCGATCCTGCGCGAAGGGGGGCCTTCGAGATCCGAAAATCTCGGAGGCCCCTCTCGTACGGGCGTCCTGCCCGGACATAAGGGCCTGGGTTCGACGCGCGGCAGCGTTCCGCAACCCGGACCCGCCGCCTGCGCCGGGGATGACGCCAACCCGGACAGTCTCAGCCGGCTTGGCTACTCGGCCTGCCGCCGCGTCACGAGGGTGCGGCCCGGCTCGACCTCGTTCCTGTCCTGGTACAGCGGCACGATCGCGCGCAGCCAGCCGCGGACCTCGCGGCCGCCGTAATTGCGCTCGACCACGTCGTGCGTGAGGTAGGCCTGCAGGTTCACAGGCCCGAAATTGTAGCCGACGAGACCGCCCACCGCGATCTGGCCCTGCGGACGGTAGCTCGCCACGCCGGTGGGAAGGTCCGTCGACCCGAAGGCCACCGCCCCGATCTGCCAGGAGCCGAATTTCTTCGTCATGGTCAGGTCGAGGTTCATGTAGTCCGGGTAGAGGGTGCCGCTGGGCGAGCGCGTGTCGAGGAAGACGCCGTAGAGCAGGTTCGCCGTCAGATTCCAGCCCTGGCCGGTGTAGCTCAGCGCGAAGCGGTGGCTCAGCGAGGCTGACTGCGTCAGGAACCGCGTCTGGATCGGCAGGTAACCGCCGAACAGGTAGCTGAAGCCGACATCGCCGCCGAGGTCCCAGGCGAGCTGGGCCGCCAGCAGCTGCTGCCCGACGCCGCTCTGGTAGGGCGCCCCCTGACTGCTCGCCGCCGCGATCGGCTGGGTGAAGAAGAACTGGAGGCGGGCGCCCGCGACATCCCAGGGCGTCGCCCACGCGAAGGTCGGCAGGTTGACGTTGGTCGACGAGTCGCGCGGAAGGGTGCCGCGAACGCCGAAGCTGGACAGGTTCACGAAATACAGGCCGACCGGCAGCTGATCGCCCACCGGCAGGCCGACCGTCTGTCCCGGCTGCGCCGCGGACGCCGCCCGCGCGGTCGTCGCCGTCGACGCGGCGGCGATCGGAACCGAGACGGCAAGAGCCGCCGCCGCGACCCAACGTGACGTCAGGCTATATCCGGCCATGGGAACCCCGAACCTGAGCCCCGTCATTCGGGGCCGATCAGGGTTTGACGGGCGTTCACTCCGACGGCATCCCGCCGTTACGGCCAAGCCGTGCGCGATCGCACCGCGTCGACAGCCCGATCTCTTGGCGGGAGGACTAAATCACGGATCCTCGACTTCGACGACGAAGTCGCCCCGGTAGGTCGCGCCCTCGACCGGGTTCGAGATCCAGCGGCAGCGGCCGACCCGCAAGTCGTGGCCGGCGTGGAAATGCCCGGAGATCCAGAGGTCCGGCCGCTCGGCCTCCGCGAGGTCGTCGAGGGCCGTGCTGGCGTAGAAGGCGGGCACCCACCAGGGAACGCCGGGCGCGTCCCGGAACCGATCGGCCGCGAGGGGGCTCGCCGGATGGTGGGTCACCACCACGGTCGGCCCGTCGTGCGGGGTCCGGAGCGCCGCGTGCAGGGCCGCCCGCTCGATCCGGTGTTCCGCCATCGCGTCCGCCGGCAGCCAGGGGCTGCCGTCGGCCTTGCGGATCGAGCCGCGATATTCCCGCGAGCCCGTCACCGGGTCGGTCATGCGGGACGCCGCGTAGGCCACCGGATCGTCGGGCAGGTTCGGCGCGTCCGGTGCGAGCCAGCGCCCGGCGAGGGTCCAGTCGCTCCAGAGGGTGGTGCCGACGAAGCGGACGCCGTCGATGACGCAGCTGCGCGCGCGCTGGAGCAGGTGGATCCGCGCGCCGAGCCCGTTGAGGCGGCCGACCTCGGCCTCGAGGGCGGCGAGCAGCTCCGGCGCGGTCCGCCGATCTCCGGTCGGGGCGTAGCGCTCGTGGTTGCCCGGTACCAGGACGATCGGACGCCCCTGCGCGAGGTGCAGCAGCGCCGCGAGGCCCCGCTCGGGATGCCCCTCATGGAGGTCGCCCGGGCAGGCGAGCAGGTCGAAGGGCTCCGCGGGCGGCGCGATCAGGTCGAGGCGCCGCCGCTCCAGGTGGAGATCCGAGATGGGGAAGATGCGCATGAGGGTCGCTACCGTGTCGCCGCTCGGGGCCGCTATCGCGCCGCTCGGCGCTCGGCCGCGGCCGCCTTGAGGATGTCGGCGGCCGAGTCGGCGTTGAGAATCGCGATCCCGGCCGCCACGACGAGGTCGGGCCAGGGGGATGGGTGGAGCGCGGTCACGAGGCCGGCGGCGATGATCGCCAGGTTGGCGAAGGCGTCGTTGCGCGCCGACAGATAGGCCGCGCGGGTCAGGCTGCCCGAGCCGGAGCGGTGCCGGGCGAGCATGAGCGCGCAGGTGAGGTTGACGGCGAGCGCCCCGAGCCCCGCGAGGGTCAGGGGCAGAGCGGCGGGGGCGGTGAAGTCGGCGATCTTGCCGTAGGCGGCCCAGGCCCCCGCCAGCGCCGGCAGGAGCAGGATCCCCGCCATGGCGGTGCCGAGCCGGGCGCGGTTGCGCGCGCTCCAGCCGAGGCCGGCGAAGATCAGCAGGTTGATCGCCGCGTCCTCGAGAAAATCGAGGCTGTCGGCGATCAGCGCCACCGAACCGATGGCGAGCGCCACCGCGATCTCGATGCCGAAATAGCCGAGGTTGAGCGCCGCCACGCGGGCGACGACCGGACGGAGGGCGGGCGGCGCGGGCCGGGGAGTGTCATCGGCGATCACGGGACGCCTCTTCGCCGACGCGCGCGGCCCTGTCGAGCGGCCGTTGAGAAAAGCCTCTCCGCGGCTCAAGAAAGTTCGAGGCCGTTACGCCTTTGTCCGGGTGGATTCGGCGCCGCGATCGTGCGACGCCGTTGCCGGAGCCGGCCGCACGAGACGAATGACCGGCCGGAACCGGAGGTCTGCCGCGTCATGCTGCCCGAACTGCGCGTGCTCTATTTCGAGGATCTCGAGGTCGGCCTGTCGGAGACCCTGTCCAAGACCATCGCCTCCTCGGACGTGGTCGGCTTTGCCGAGATCACCGGCGACCGCAACCCGATCCACCTGTCCGAGCACTTCGCCGCGCGCACGCCGTTCGGCACCCGCATCGCCCACGGCCTGTACACGGCCGGGCTGATCTCGGCGGTGCTCGGCACGCGGCTGCCCGGACCGGGGGCCGTCTACATCTCCCAGACCCTGAACTTCCGCGCCCCGGTGCGGATCGGCGACGTGGTCGACGTGACCGTCACGGTGGCCGAACTCATGCCCGAGCGGCGGCGCGCGCGCCTCGCCTGCCGGTGCTCCGTCGGCGGCGAGACGGTCCTCGACGGCGAGGCGCTGGTGAAGGTGCCGACCAAGGCCGAGGCGGACCCGCTGGCGAGCCGCACCGAGCGGTCCCAGGGCTGAGGTGACCCCGGTCCCGGAGACCCTCACCGACCCGGACGATCCCCGCCTCGAGCCCTACACCCGGATGCGCGAGCGCGACCTCGTCGGCCGCGCCGGGCGCTTCATCGTCGAGGGCGAGGTGACCCTGCGGCTGCTCCTCGGTCGCCGCGGCCGGTTCCGCGCCGAATCGATCCTGGTCGCGCCCGAGCGCTGGCCGGGCCTCGCCGCCGACGTCGCCGCCTGCCCGGAGCCGCCGCCGGTCTACAGCGCCGGCAAGGCGGTGATGAGCGCGGTGACGGGCTTCCCGATCCACCGCGGGGTCCTGGCCGTCGGCCTGCGCGGCCCGGCGCCCGAGGCGGCCGCCCTCGGCGCCCGAGGCGGCCGCCCTCGTGCCGCCGCCGCCCGCCCCGGCCCTGGTGGTCGGCCTGGCCGGCCTGACCAACCACGACAATGTCGGCGCGGCCTTCCGCAACGCGGCGGCCTTCGGGGCCGACGCGGTGCTCCTCGACGGGGAGAGCTGCGATCCGCTCTACCGCAAGAGCATCCGCGTCTCGGCCGGCGCCGCCCTGATCCAGCCCTTCGCGCGGCTCCCGGACGGGCAGGACTGGCTGCGGCTCGCCGAAACCCTCGACCTTCAGCCGCTGGCCTTCAGCCCGGGGGCGACCGAGACCCTGGACCTGCTCGCCGTCCCGGCGCGGGCGCTGCTGATCCTCGGCACCGAGGGGCCGGGCCTTGACGCGGCGACGCTGGCCCGGGCGCAGCCTATCCGCATCCCCATGGCCGCCGGCTTCGATTCGCTCAACGTCGCCACGGCGGCGGGCATCGCCCTCTACACCATCGCCCGCGGCCAGGGCCGCCTCGGCCGGCCGTGAATCCGCCGCACCGGGCGGCGCGGTCGCGGGCCGACCATTCGGAGCAACCCGCACCGCGCGGTGCGGCCGGCCTCGGCGCGGCCCGCATGCACAAACCTTGCGAATGCGTGTCCACGGTATGATCGTAGACCACATTCTGCGCGCGACAAACGGCTGCAATTGCCGCGCGAGGATGCGAAGCTAGCTTGGCCGCATGGGGTATCGGGATTCTGTGAGGAGTCGGGGACGTTGCTTCAGTCTGGGGATGGGTTGCGGGCGCTGACCGGACGCCGGGTGGCCGTGGTCGGAGCCGGGCCGGGCGGACTGGCCGCCGCCCTGCTGCTCGCGCGGGCGGGGATCCACGTCACCCTCTTCGAGAAGGACGCACAGGTCGGGGGCCGGACGAAGACCGTCGAGGCGCCCGGCGGCTACCGGTTCGATATCGGCCCGACCTTCTTCCTCTATCCACAGATTCTTGCGGACATCTTCGCGAGCTGCGGGGAGCGGCTGGAGGATCATGTCAAGCTCGAGCGGCTCGACCCGCAGTATCACCTCGTTTTCGAGGGAACGGAGGGAATCTCGGGATCGATCCGCGCCACCGGTGACGTCGAGCGCCTGGAACGCGAGATCGCCCGCCTCGCGCCGGACGACGCCAAGAACGTCAAGGCCTTCTTCGCCGAGAACCGGACCAAGCTGAACTTCTTCAAGCCGGTCCTCGAACAGGCCTTCCACACCCTGCGCAGCATGGCGAGCCCGGCTATGCTGGCCGCCCTGCCCTACCTGCATCCCGGCCGGAGCGTCGACCGCGACCTCAAGCGCCACTTCGCCGACCCGCGGGTGCGCCTCGCCTTCTCATTCCAGACCAAATACCTCGGGATGTCGCCGTTCCGGTGCCCGAGCCTGTTCACCATCCTGTCGTTCCTCGAGTACGAGCACGGCGTCTACCACCCGGTGGGCGGCTGCGGCGCCGTCTCCGAGGCGATGGCGGGCCTGGCCGGCCGCATGGGCGTCGACCTCCGGCTCAACAGCACCGTCGAGCGGGTGCTGTTCGACGGCAAGCGCGCCAGTGGATTGGTCGCGGACGGCGAGACCTTCAACGCCGATGCGGTGCTGATCAACGGCGACTTCGCGAAGGTCGTCCGCGCCCTCGTCCCGGAGCGGCACCGGCCGCGCTGGCGCGATGCCAAGATCCGGAAGGCCCGGCTCTCCTGCTCGACCTTCATGCTCTATCTCGGCCTCGAGGGTAAAATGCCCGACAGCCTCGGGCACCACACGATCCTCCTGGCCGACGGCTACGAGAAGAACATCCGCGAGATCACGGAGGGCACGCTGCCGATGCAGCCGTCCCTGTACGTGCAGCACGCGGGCTACACGGATGGCGGCATGGCGCCGCCCGGGCATACGGCCCTCTACGTGCTGGTCCCGGTGCCCAACCTTAAAGCGGGGATCGACTGGGCGTCGATACGGGAGACCTACCGCGCCCTGATCTTGGAGCGGCTGAAGCTCCTCGGGATCGACGATCTCGAGTCCCGGATCCGCTACGAGCGGATCATCGATCCGACCCAGTGGGAAGAGGATTTCGCCGTCCACGAGGGCGCCACCTTCAACCTCGCCCACGATCTGCTGCAGATGCTGTATTTCCGGCCTCACAACCGTTTCGGACCGGGCCTGTACATCGTCGGGGGCGGCACCCATCCGGGCTCCGGCCTACCGGTCATCTACGAGGGCGCCCGGATCTCGGCCCGGCTGCTGATCGAGGAACTGGCCGGCGCACGCGCCGCCGCCACGGCCGGTATCCCCGAGACCGCCCCGCTGGCGACCTCCGGCGAGGCCTCGTGAGCGCGGCGACGGGCCGGGGACATGTCCGCGGACCGGCAGGCCGCGCGACGGTCGCCCTGGCCGCCTGGCTCTGCGCCGCGACCGTGCCCGCCTGGGCCGCCGCCGTGCAGGTCGAGGTCGACGGGATCGAGCCGGGCGGCGGCCAAGTGCGCGTCGCCCTCTGCCAGGGCGGTCTCTCGGAGACGTCGTGCCTGCGGGGCGACGACGCGCCGGCCACAGCCGACCGGGCACGGTTCACCTTCCGGGATGTTCCGCCGGGGCTCTACGCGGTGGCGGCCTATCAGGACGCCAACGGCAACGGACGCCTCGATCGCACCGGCCTCGGCCTGCCGTTGGAGCCCTACGGCTTCTCGGGCACCGCAGGGCGCCGGGCGCGGCCCGATTTTGCCGAGGCGGCCTTCGCCCTCCGGGAGCCCGGCGCCGCCGTGCGCGTGCGCCTCGGCCGTGCCCTGCCGAGACGGTGAACCGATGGACGATCCCCTCGTCCGGCTCGCGGGCGTCGGCCTCGACCTCCGCGGCCGCCGGGTGCTGGATCAGGTCGATCTCGACCTCGGGGCCGGCGAGACCCTGGCGCTGCTCGGACCGAACGGGGCCGGCAAGTCCTCGCTGATGCGGCTCGTGGCGGGGCGTCTCGCACCGAGTGCGGGATCGGTGCGCGTGGCCGGAGCGGACCCGTGCCGCGCCGGGCAGGCCCGCCGCGCCATCGGATGGGTGCCGCAGGAGATCGCCCTCTACCCGCGCCTGACCGTGTCGGAGAATCTCGGCGTGTTCGGGCAGCTCGCGGGGGTTTCCCGGCGCGACCGTAAGCGGGCCGTCGAGGCCGCCCTGGCCATGGCCGACATCGCCGACGTGTCCGGACGCCCGGTCGGCGTCCTGTCGGGCGGGTACCGGCGGCGGGTCAACATCGCCGCGAGCCTGATGAACCGGCCCCGGCTGGTGCTCCTCGACGAGCCGACCAGCGGCGTCGACCTCGGCGCGCGGGCCGCGATCCACGCGGTGCTCGATCGCCTGAAGGCCGCCGGCACCGCGATCCTGATCGCCACCCACGATTTCGCAGAGGCGGAGCGCCTCGCCTCGCGGGTGGCGTTCCTGGCCCAGGGCCGGGTCGTCCGCGCCGGCCGGCTCGCCGACCTGCTCGCGCAGCTGCGCACCGGCGCACCCGAGCGGGAGCTGAGCCTCGCCGGTCCGGCGACGGGACCGGCCGAGGGTGTGCTGCGCCGGGCCGGCTTCGTGCCCGCCGAGGCGGGCGGCCTCGTCTGGCGATCGGTCGAACGGTCCGGACTGGACGGCGCGGCCCTGCTCGGCGCCCTGCGCGCCCAGGGCGTTCCGGTGGCCGAGATCCGGGTGCGGGCGCCGCGGCTGGAGACCCTCTATCTCGACGCCCTCCGGCCACGCGAATTCTCAGATCCCGAGACGGCCCCGCGCCGGGCCGGTGCCGCCGGATGATCGCCGCCGCCTTCCGCGTGATGCTCCTCACCCTCCTGCGCGACCGGGCCGCGCTGGTGATGGCCTTCGTGCTGCCGACCGTGATCTTCTCGATCTTCGCGGCGATCTTCTCCGGGGCAATCGGCGACCGCATCCGCATCCATCTCGGCCTGGTCGACCTGGCCCGTACCGCGGCGACAGAGCGCCTCGCCGACGCGCTCGCGGCCGATCCCTCGCTCCGCGTGACGCGGCTGCCCGCGACCGACATCGACGCCGTGGCGCGGGCAGTGCGGGCCGGCGAGGTCGACGTGGCGCTGATCCTGCGCGGGGACCTGATCGCCGCGCCCGCGGAGACCGCGCCCGGTCACGCGGATCAGCCGGTGGTGCTGGTCGAGAACCCGGCCAAGGCGCTGGCGACGCCGATCGCCCTCGGCCAGCTCCAGCGGGTCCTGAACGAGGCGCTGCCCGACGTGGTCCTGTCGCGGATCGTCGCCGACGTCGAGCGCACGGGCAAGATCGGGCCCGACGAGCGCCGCTTCCTCGACGAGGCCTTCGCGGAGCAGCGGGCCAAGAAGGAACCGTTCAGCTTCGCCTCGCTGGTGGAACGCCGCAGCACCGCGGCCGGGACCGCCAACGCCCGGGTCAGCTACTACGCCGGCGCGATCACCGCCGTGTTCCTGCTCTTCGCCGCCATGCAGGGCGCGATGTCCCTGGTCGAGGAGCGCGAGACGGGCCTCACCGAGCGGCTGATGGCCGGACCGGGCGGATTGCCCGTCGTGGTGCTCGGCAAGTTCGCCTTCCTGACGCTGCAGGGGCTCGTCCAGGCCGGGCTGATCTTCCTGGCCGCTGCCCTCCTCTACGGCGTCGAGATCGGGCCGCACTGGCCCGCGTTCCTAGCCGCCTGCCTGCTGGTCTCCGCGATGGCGGCCGGCCTCGCGCTCGCGGCCTGCGCGCTCGCGGCCTCGCGCCAGCAGGCGCATCTCGCCTCGACGTTCGGGGTGCTGCTGCTCTCGGCGGTGGGGGGCTCCATGGTCCCGCGGTTCCTGATGCCGCCCTGGCTGCAGCAGGCCGGCTGGCTCACCCCCAATGCCTGGGCGATCGAGGCCTATCAGAGCGCGCTGGGCGAGGGGTTCTCCGCCGCGGCCCCGGCTCTCGGGGTCCTGGCGGCGCTGACCCTGGCCGGCCTCGCCTTCGCCCTCGCGCTGGCGGCGCGGCGGACGGCTTAGGGCCCAGCGCCGTCCCGGTCCCGATAGCGCTACTCCACGTAGACGCCTGCGCCGACGAGCGCCTCCACGCCCCCCACGCGCGTCGCGCAGACGTAGCTCCATTTCACGCTCGGAACCGGCTGACCGGGCTTCGGGAACATGTAGTCGACCCAGCCGGACCCGAACCGCGTGACGGCGTCGATGAAGTTCTGGTGGAACTGCTTCCCGTCGGCGTCGCGCTCGTGCAGCAGGTCATGCCCCTCGCGGTTCGGGTGCGCGGCGTTGAAGAGAACGACTCCCCGCAGGTCGACGACGAACAGGTAGACATCCCCATATCGCCAGACGCTTCCCCTGCGCCGGAACGCGTCGAACGCCCGGGCGCCCTCCGCCTCCAGGAGGTCGGCCGCCTTGTTGACGAGGGCTTCGATCTCGGCCGCCTGGTGCAGCGGCGGGGGTGCTCGCCGGGCGGGGGCCGGAAGGGCCATCCCCAGGACGAGCAGCACGGCCCAGATCACCGCGGCTCTCGGCAGGCCGGCGCACCAGCGCGCCGCCGGACCCCAGGGATCTCCCCGCCTCGCACGACAGGGCTCGCCGCGCGAGACCCGTCCAATCGCGAGCGCGGCGGCCGGAACGCGCAGGATCGGACGCACCGCCGAGAGGGGCCTAGGAACGCGCCTCGATGCCATGGCCCGGGTGCCCGACGCGCGGCCTGAGGAAGAGCAGCCAATTCCGTTTCTGGGGCGCTGGCGGGGGCGGGCCGACCGCGTTGGGCAGGGCCTGGAACGTCAGGCGCCTGCGGTGGCGCTCGATGATGCGGTCCAGGTTCCGCAGCGCCGCGAGGCCCTGGCTCGCCATCATGCGGTGCCCCTCGCAGGCACCTCTCCGGCCCAGGTCGTGAACGATATCCTCCGCGTGAGCGAGGATGTCCCGGGCTTCCGCGCAGTAGAGTTCCACCTCGGCGAGATCTGGCATCCTGTCCTCCGCGATGACCGCTCCTCGGAGACCGACACCGGAGAGGTAAACCCGGCACCGCAACGCGCATCACCCGTTTGGGGGAGTCGACCCGATTCCGGGCCCGACACCCGCGACGATCCGCGCCGTTCCTGCGACGCGGTGTGCACCGACATAGAGGCGCCTCCGCCACGGCCGCGCTCCCCGGTAGCCCGCATGCTCCGCCTCCTCATCGCTGACGGCAACGATCGCGCCGCCCGCGACCGCCATGTCGCGGCCACGGGAAGAACCTCGGCCGAGTCCTACGCGGCGGTGGTGCAGGACCTCGCGCCGGGCACCGTCTGCCAGCACGTCAACGCCGCCGACGCCGACGCGACCCTGCCGGCGGACCTCACGGCATTCGACGGGCTGATCTTCACCGGCTCGACCCTCAAGGTCTCCGAGGGCACGCCGGCCGTGACCCGGCAGCTCGACCTGATGCGCGCGGCCTTCGAGGCCGGGCGCGCGGTCTTCGGCTCGTGCTGGGGCGTGCAGGTCGCCGCGACGGTGGCGGGGGGCCGCGCCGCCGCGAACCCGCGCGGGCCGGAATACGGTTTCGCCCGGGCGATCACCCCGACCGAGGAGGGCCGGACCCACCCGCTTCTGGCCGGCCGCCCGGCGAGCTGGGACGCCCCGGCGATCCACTCCGACGCCGTCCTAGAGCCGCCCCCGGGCGCCCGCGTGCTCGCCGGAAACCGCGTGCTCGGCGTTCAGGCCATCGAGATCCGGCAGGGCCGTGGCTGGTTCTGGGGGACGCAGTATCATCCCGAGCTCGACCTCGACGACCTGGCCGCGATGCTGCGCCTCTGCGACGCCGCCATCGTCGAGGCGGGGCTCGCCGAGTCCCCGCGGGCCGTGGCGGCCTACGCGGAGGAGGTCGCGGCGCTCCGGGGCAGTGATGCCGAGGCCGCGCGCCGACTCGCCTGGCGCCACGGCATCGGTCCGGAGGTGCTGGAGGCGGACCTGCGACGCCGGGAGATCGGCAATTTCCTGGCGCACCTGTCCACAGGCGAGGGCGGCCGGTAGGCTGCCGCGACCGGGTGGCGCGTTGACCCGCCCCGCCCCAGGTCTAGCTTCGCCCTGCGGGCCACGCCTTCTTCGGCCCGGGGAGCCAGCCAGCAGGATGAGCCAGGATTCCACGGTCGCCGTCATCGGCAGCGGGCTCGGCGGACTCGCGGCCGCGTGCGTCGCCGCCGCGCGGGGTCACCGCGTGACGGTCTACGACAAGAACGGCTGGCTCGGCGGCAAGGCGGCGGTGCTGCACGAGGGCGGATTCCGCTTCGACATGGGCCCGACCATCCTGACGGTTCCCCGGGTGCTGGAGCGTATCTTCGCGGAGGCCGGCCGCTCGGTCCACGACTACATGGACCTGCGCCGCCTCGACCCGCAGTGGCGCTGCTTCTTCGACGACGGCACCCACATCGACCTGATGCAGGACGTCGAGCGGATGGCCGGCGACATGGAGCGCTTCGCTCCCGGCAGCGGCGAGGGCTACAAGAAGTTCATCTCCATCTCGCAGCACCTCCACGGCGTCTCCGAGAAGTTCTTCTTCTGGAAGCCCGTCGAGGACCTGTTCGACACGATCAACATCCGCGCCAACATGAACCCCGGCACGCTGCGCGACGTGCTGTCCCTGCGCATGCACGCCTCAGTGGCCTCGACGATCCGCGGCAAGGTCAAGGACGCCCGGCTCGCGCAGATGCTCGACCACTTCGTGCAGTATGTCGGCTCCTCGCCCTACGGCGCGCCGGCGGTGCTCTGCGCCATCGCCCACATGCAGACCGCCGACGGGGTCTGGTACCCGATGGGCGGCACCCGCGCCGTCGCCGAGGGTCTGGCGAAGCTCGCCCAGGAGCTCGGCGCCACCTGCAAGACCGACACCGAGGTGACCGGGATCGAGACCGCCAACGGCACGGTCCGGGGCGTGCGGACCGCCGCGGGCGTCACGCCCTACGACGCGGTGATCTCCAACATGGATTCGGTGCGCACCTACCGCGAGCTCGTCGGTGGCGACGCCGCCAAGGCCTACGCCAAGAAGAACCCCGAGCCGGCCTGCTCGGGCGTGGTGCTCTATCTCGGCCTGAACAGGCGCTACGAGCACCTGAACCACCACGACTTCGTCTTCTCCCGCGACCCCGAGGAGGAGTTCGACTACATCTACAACAAGGGCGAGCCTGCCCCGGACCCGACCGCCTACCTCGCCGCCCCCTCCTCGACCGATCCGAGCGTGGCGCCGGAGGGCGGCGAGGCGCTCTACGTCCTCGTGCACACGCCGTATCTGCGGCCGCACCACGACTGGCGCCCGGACGGGCCGCTGTTCCAGAACTATCGGCGGACGATCCTCGACAAGCTCAAGCGCACCGCCGGCATGCCGGATCTCGAGGAGCGCATCGTCGTCGAGCGCCACCTGACGCCGCAGGACATCCATGAGCGCTACAAGGTCCTGAACGGCGCGATCTACGGGCTCGCCTCCCACGGGCGGGTGATGGGCGCGTTCAAGCCCGGCAACCGGTCCCGACAGGTGCGGGGCCTCTACCTCGCGGGCGGCGCCGCTCATCCGGGGCCGGGCATGCCGATGGTGATGATGTCGGGCTGGATCGCCGCCGACGCGCTCGACCAGGACGCGCGCGGCGCCCTGCGCGCCTCGGCGTGACAACGACGTCGCCGTCTCCGCCCTCCCACGCGGGGGGCGGGAGAGGCACGCGCGGCGCCCCCCTGTCCCCGGTCTCGCCCCGGATCCGCGCCTTCATGGTGGCGTGGTTCGAGCGCTACCTGCACCGCCACCTCGACGCCCTGCGCCTGCCCCTGTGGAGCACCCCGCCCGCCGCGAGCCATCCCGGCGCGATCGTGGTCTACTGCAACCATCCGGCATGGTGGGACGCCGCGCTGATCATCGTGCTGGCCGGTCGCCTCTATCCGGAGCGGGCGAGCCGCGCCCCGTTCGACGCCGCGATGCTGGCACGCTACCGCATCTTCGAGCGGATCGGCGCCTTCGGCGTCGACCTCGACAGCCCGCGCGGCGCGGCGCAGTTCCTGGCCGCCGCCCGGTCGATCCTCGGGGCGCCCGACGGCATGCTCTGGATCACCGCGCAGGGCCGTTTCGCCGATGCCCGCGCGCGGCCGCTGGCCCTGCGGCCCGGCGTGGCGCGGCTCGCCGAGATCGCCCCCGACGCGCTCTTCGTCCCGCTCGCCGTCGAGTACACCTTCTGGGACGAGCGCGGCGCGGAGGCCTTCGCGGCCTTCGGGCCGGGGATCGCCGGATCCGAACTCGCCGCGCTTCCGCGCGACCTCCGGCTCGCGCGCCTGGAATCCGACCTGACCCGGACCCTCGACCGCCTGAGCGCCGACGTGATCAGCCGGGAGCCCGGACGCTTCCGCACCCTGGTCTCCGGACGGAAGGGCGTCGGCGGCCTCTACGACCTCTGGCGGCGCCTGGCGGCCCGGCTCTCCGGGCGGCGGTTCGATCCGGCGCACCGCGCGACGGGCGGACGGGATCGCGCCGGATGAGCCCTTCCGCGCGCGCCCGGCCCCGTGCGATCCCGTGTCCTGGCGCGACACCCTCTCGGCGCGGACGATGACCGATTCGATTCTCACCGCCCTGGCGCTGCTCTGCCTCGCCACCGCCCTCCTCCCTGCCGTGCTGGCGGCGGTGAATCTCGCGGCTCTCCGCCGGCCCGCCCCGGAGGGCGGGACGAGCCTCGTCTCGATCCTGATCCCGGCGCGCAACGAGGCCGGCAACATCGACGCCACCGTGCGGGCGGCGCTCGCCAGCGTGGCGGTCCCGGTGGAGGTGATCGTCGGCGACGACCATTCCACCGACGCGACCGCGGAGATCGTGCGCGCCGTCGGCGACCCGCGCCTGCGTCTCGTCTCGGTGCCCGCCCTCCCCGAGGGGTGGACGGGCAAGAACCACGCCTGCAGCCACATGGCCGGGCTCGCCCGCGGCGACCACCTGCTGTTCATCGACGCCGATGTCCGCCTCGAGGCCGGAGCGGCCGCCGCCCTCGCGGCGCAGGCCCGCCGCACCGGCGCGGCCCTCGTCAGCGGCGTGCCCCGGCAGCGGACCGACACGATCGGCGAGATGCTGACGGTGCCGATGATCGACTTCCTGCTCCTCGGTTTCCTGCCCGTGCCCCTGATGCGCCGCCTAGCGGACCCCTCGCTCGGCGCGGCCTGCGGTCAGCTGATCCTGATGGATCGGGCGGCCTACGCGACCACGGGCGGCCACGGCGCGATCCGCACATCCCTGCACGACGGCGTCCGCCTGCCCCGGCTGTTCCGCGCCGCGGGCTACCGGACGGATCTGGTGGCCGCCGCCGCGCTGGCCACCTGCCGGATGTACGACGGCTTCGCCCAGGCCTGGGCCGGCTTCTCCAAGAACGCCCACGAGGGCATGGCCACGCCCCGCGCCCTTCCGGTCTGGACCGTCCTCCTCGGCTGCGGGCAGGTCCTGCCGCCGCTCCTCGTCCTGGCCGGGCTGCTCGGGCTGCTGCCGGCCCCTGCCCTGGCCGCGGCCGCCCTGGCGCTGGGCCTGTCCCTGTCGACCCGGACGGTCGTCACCGCAGCGGTCCGGGCCCCGTGGGCGACGATCCCGCTTCATCCGGCGGCCGTCGCGGTGGCCCTGGCGATCCAGTGGAACGTGCTCCTGCGCCGGGAACGGGCCGGCGCGGCGACCTGGAAGGGCCGCAGCTATCCGGTGAGCGGCGGCTGACCCGCGCGGGCCGGCGGAACGCGCGTGCCCGGCCCGCGCGGGGGGTCAGGGTTGGGACGGCTGGCACGGATCGGTGGAGCGGGCCTTTCCGGGCTGCGGCTTCAGCGAGACGATGAGCTGCACGTTCGGCACGGCGCCGACCTGCCGGGTCAGGTGGCCGACATGGCCTTCCGGTCCCTGCGGCGTCGATCCCATGTCGGCGTTGAACTCCACCTCGCCGGGCCCCTGCTCGAGCACGGACCCATCCGTGGCCTCCACGGACCAGCGGCCCGACAGGGTGATGACCCACTGGGGACCCGGCGCCGTGTGCCACGTGCCGACATAGCCGACCGGCAGGACCGCGTACTTGATCGACGTCACCTCACCCGGCGGGAAGCCGACGTATTGCGGGGCCGCCGGAGGCGCGTAGCTCTTGAAGAGGAAGTTCTTCAGGTCGCAATATTGGATATGGCTGTGGCCCTTGCCGTCGGCGTAGAGGACGCCGTACCGCAAGGCGGGCGGGTCGGCCGACGCGAGGCCGGCCGGACCGGACGGCGCCGGCGTGATGGTCATCAGGGGCTCGCTCTGCGGGGCCCCGGCCGCTCGGGCACCCACGGCGCCCGCGATCGACGCGAGCAGGGCCAACTTCACGCGCCCTGCCTTCCTGAACCAACCCATGGTTTCCCCTCCGGCTCGCTTCTGTGCGGCGACCGCACGGAGGATGTTCTAGGCCGCGGCGTCGCATAACTTCAAATTTTCACCGCCCACCTCTGGATAAATCGCATAATCTATCTTGAGTTATCGAATTTCACGTTCCGCAAGACCGATATCGTCTTCAGTTGAGTTCAGCCTATCGCTCAGGATACAGTTACCGGTCTCGGGTGAACCACCATTGCACCTCGCGCGGACCACGTGCCGCGCTTGTCCACAGGTGTCCGGCCCCTGGCCTGGAGGCTGTCAGGGTCAGCCGAAGCGACGCTGGCGCGAACCTCGGGCTGGGATTGTCTTCGCCAATAGCCGGAGCGAGGCGTCGGAGAGCCGCATCGTCCCGGCGCGTCGCGACCGGCGCACGGAACTTCGGCGCCCGCGTCGGCGACAGGGTCCGGGTCGGCGCCGAGACGGGGATCGCGCCGGGCGCCGTGCTCACGCCCGGGACGGGCGCTCCGCGGCCCGGTCCCGTCGGTCAATCCGTCTGAGGCTTTGTGCCGGCCGGCCCGCCCGGCCCCGTCTCCGCCAGGATCCAGGCGGCGGTGTCGGCATCCGCTCCGGCGACAGGCAGGTGCAGGATGATCGGCGTGTCGTAGGGGTGACGCGCCTTCAGCGCGGTCGCCAGCGCGTCGGCCAAGCCCTCGCGGCTCTTGAGGATGGCCGCGACTTCGGTGCCGCGCTCCACCGCGCCTTTCCAGCTGTAGACGGACTGCATGCCCGGAAGCACGTTGATGCAGGCGATGAGACGCTCGCGGACCAGGGCCTCGCCGATGTTCAGCGCAGAGGCGAGGTCGGGAAAGGTGGTGTAGACGAGGAGCGGACGCTCCATGCTATGCCTCCGGTTGCGCGTGTGCTCCCGGAGTGAGGCGCATGCCGGGCAAGGACGTCAACCGGGCGGTTCGCTCATCAGACTGGAGCCGTGACGTGAACCCTGAGGCGACCCCGACGCGCCTGCGCGGCTGCGCCTGATCCATGCCGCGCTTCCAGAAAATCGCCTTCGTGGCGAGCCCGACCGGCTATGCCCGCGAGGCCGCGGCCGCCCTGATGCGGCGCTACGACCACGTCCCGCCCGAGGAGGCGGACGTCGTCGTGGCCCTCGGCGGTGACGGCCTGATGCTTCAGGTGCTGCACCGCTTCATGGACAGCCCGAAGCCGATCTACGGGATGAACCGTGGCACGGTCGGCTTCCTGATGAACGAGTTTCGCGACGACGACCTGCTGGAGCATCTGGAGAACGCCCAGCGCAGCGTCATCCACCCGCTGGTGATGGACGTGCTCGACACGGAGGGCCGCTCCCACCGGGCGCGGGCGATCAACGAGGTCTACCTGCTGCGCCAGACGCATCAGACCGCCAAGCTGAAGATCGCCGTCGACGGCAACGTCCGGCTCGACCTGCTGATCGCCGACGGCGTGCTCGTCGCCACCGCGGCGGGCTCGACGGCCTACAACCTGTCGGTCGGAGGCCCGATCCTGCCGCTGGACGCCAAGCTGCTGGCGCTGACGCCGATCTCGGCCTTCCGCCCCCGGCGCTGGCGCGGCGCGCTCCTGCCGGACTACGCCCGGATCCGGATCGACGTGCTCGACGCACCCCACCGCCCGGTCGCGGCGGTGGCCGACCACACGGAGTTCCGCCGGGTCTGTACCGTGGAGACGTCCCTGGACCGCGCCACCGAGCTCGTGCTGCTGCACGATCCCGGCCACAGCCTCGACGAGCGCATCCTGCGGGAGCAATTCGGGTGAGCCCACACATCAGGGCCGCGCGGGCGGCCGACCACGCGGCCATCACACGCATCATCGTGCCGACCATCCGGGCCGGGGAGACCTACGCCCTCGACCGCGACCTCAGCGAGGCCGAGGCCCTCGCCTACTGGACCGGGCCGGATCGTGAGACCTTCGTTGCCGAGGAAGCGGGGACCGTGCTCGGCACCTACTATCTGCGCGCGAATCAGGCCGGCGGGGGCGCCCATGTCGCCAATTGCGGGTTCATGACCGGGGAGGCCGCTCTGGGTCGCGGGGTCGCCCGGGCCATGTGCGCGCACGCCCTCGATCGGGCGCGGGCGCGGGGCTTCGCGGCGATGCAGTTCAATTTCGTGGTCAGCAGCAACGTCCGGGCCGTCCGCCTGTGGGAAAGCTTCGGCTTCAACGTGGCCGGCCGGCTGCCGGGCGCCTTCCGGCATCCGACACTCGGGCCCGTCGACGCGCTGGTGATGTTCCGGACGCTCTGAGTCGCGCCCGGATCAGGGTTGCGGGGCGGCGACGAGGTCGCCCTCGCGGATCGCCCGCTCGCCGGTCTTCGTGCGGATCCGGTAGCTCGGCTCGCCGGTCTGGTCCTCCGGCATGAGCCGCAGGACCTCGAACACCTCGGCCTCGCCCATGTCGCCAGGCCCGCCCGGCCGGGGCCGGCAGACGCGCTGGCCGATCTTGAACTTGTGGGTCATGCCGGCTCCTCGACGGGTGTGGCTGCGGTCGCGCCTCAGCGCTTCTTCTGAGCCTTCGCCTTCCGGGCGAGATAGCGCGCGTCGCGCTGGGCCTTCTGCTCGGCCTGCAGGGCCTTGGCGCGCTCCTGGGCCGCCAGTTGCTCGGCGTGCTTGCGCTCGATCTCGGCGAGGCGTTCGGCCTCGGCCAGGGCGGCGGCGCGCTCGATCTCGGCCTGACGCTGGGCGGCACGTTCGGCCGCACGGGCCTCGCGGGCGTCGACCACGGCGCGGCGGGCGGATTGGCGGGCGAGGACGGCCGGGTCATCGGCGGACGGGCGCGCCCGGAACCGGGCCAGCATTTCAGACCGCGCCTTGGCGGCGGTCTCGAGGCGGTCGGCGACACCCTGCTTGTTCAAAAAGCTCACAGACACTCCTGGATCGGGCGCGGCGAAGGCCGTCACCCACAGCGGGAAGACAGAAACACGATTGCAGATACGAAGAAGCCGCTCCGAGGGAGCGGCTTCCGAAGAAACGCCGAGGACGGCGATCAAGCCGTCTGGAGCTGACCGGCGGACTGCTTGCCGCTGCGGCGGTCGGTTTCCAGCTCGTAGGAGACCTTCTGGCCCTCGTTCAGGCTGCGCAGGCCGGCGCGCTCGACGGCCGAGATGTGGACGAACACGTCCTTGCCGCCGTCATCCGGCTGGATGAAGCCGTAGCCCTTGGTCTCGTTGAACCACTTGACGGTTCCGGTGCTCATGGAAGTCCTTGATCTTCGCAGGCATAGTGAGAGGTGGCACCCGCTCGAACGAGGGGGCGCCGGCATCGACCGATAGCGATAGGAAAGTCAGAACCGCCCTGCGAAGGCGTAACGGTCCAAGATATCCGGACACGTGCCGATGCGGTAGAAGTAGACCGCCGGCGGTTCTTTGGCAAGAGCGGGGAAATATTTCCCGCGGCAAGCGCCGCAGCCATGCGGGAAATTCTTCTCGGAAAATCCGGTTGAGCAGGGCCAGAACGGTCGCTTGAACAACGGGATAAGGCATTTCAGCGCGGTACGGGCACGCGAAACCTGTGCTGCCACCTGGCCGATCGGACGCGGCCGACGCGCCCCCGGCGGCGGGCTCGCTCAGGCCGGAACGAGGCGCAGGACACCCTCGCCGCGCCGGTGGCCGACGGCGGTCACGGCGACCTCGCGGGCACCGCCGGCGACGAGTGCGGCGGCGAGCGCCGCCCCGAAGGGCGCCGCCACTTCGAGCCCGTGCCCGATCACGTCCCCGAGGCCACGCAGGCGCGCGCCCGGGGCGAGGTGCGACAGGACCGCGCGCTCCTCCGCGGTGATCGGCGCGACACCGGTGGCGCCGGACAGGACGTGGTCGGGGGCCGAAAGGCCGGCCTGCCGCCAGAGGGTCTCGAGGCTGCCGGCGACGCTGCCGGGTGCGCGGCGGGTCCGGTCGCTCGCCACCGGCTCCAGCCGGGCCAGGGCGCGGGCGCCGCGGGCGGCGGCATGCGCGGCGGATTCGAGCATCAGGAAGGCCGCGCAGCTCCCGAGGATGAAGCCACCCGCGTCGCCCCGCGCGAAGACGGGGCGGTAGGCGTCGCGGGCGAGATAGCCGCCCATCTCGTGGATCACCAGCACGTCCGGCCGCTCCGCGCTGTAGGAGCCGCCGACCAGGATCGCGTCGATCTGGCCCGAGGCCACCCGCGCCTGGGCGATCCGCAGGGCGTCCACCCCGGCGGATTCCTCGCCCATGAAGGTGCGCGAGGCGCCCGTCACGCCGTGCACGATGGCGATGTTGCCGGCGAGCAGGTTCGAGAGCTGGGCGAGGAACAGCGTCGGCCGGAGGTCGTTCTGGAGCCGCTCGTTCAGGTAGGCACCAGGATCGGCGGCGTCGCGCAGGCCGGTCAGGATCGCTCCGTCCGCCGCGTAGTCGCGCTCGCCGCCGCCCGCGGCCACGACGAGATGGAGCGCCTGCTTGAGAGCGGCGTCGTCCTTCACGCCCGCCTCGTCGAGGGCCAGGCCGGCGGCGTAGACGCCGAGCCGCTGCCACGCCTCCATCTGCCGCTGGTCGCTGCGCTTCGGAATCTGGCCGTCCCACGCGATCGCCGGGGCCGGGTGCACCGGGTAGGGCGCGAAGGTCTCGCTGTCGGTGCGCGGGGCCGTCGCCCCGGCGAGCGCGGCCAGATGGGCGTCGACGCCTTCGCCCGCGCAGGAGACGAGGCCGAGGCCGGTGACGACGACGGGGCGGCTCATGACTGACTCAGGGCTCGCGTTCGGCGGGCGCCGAATCGGGGAACAGGCCGATCGTCCGCGCCCGTTCGCGCATCGGCGCGTCGAGGCCGTCCGGGAACGGCATGGTGCGGAAGCGCAGTTCCGCGTCGCACAGCGCCTTGCCGTCGTGGCTGATCGCCGCCTTGGTCACCGCGTAGCCCGAGCCGTCATGCTCGAGGGTCGCCGTGACGAGCAGATCCGCCCCGGGGCCCACGAAGGACCGGAAGCGTGCCTTGTCGACCCCGGTGAGGAACGGCATCCGCGCGAAGTCGAGATGGGCGAGCACGAGGTACCCGGAGGCCTGCGCCATCGTCTCGGTGAGGAGAACGCCCGGCACGAGGGGATGGCCGGGGAAGTGGCCCTCGAAGACCGGGCTGGCCATCGGCACCCGGGCGAGCGCCTCGATGCGGCCGGCGGCCCTGTCGAGGAGCCGCACGGAATCGATCATCTCGAAATATTCGAGGCGCATGACGGGTCGGATCGGCCTCGGTTCAGACCTTGGCGGCCTTCTCGGCCACGAGGCCGTCGATGCGCGCGCACAGGTTCTTCAGGACGAAGTACTCCTCGGCCGGGACCTTGCCCTCGTTGACCTCCTGGGTCCACCGCTCGAGCGGCAACTTGATCCCGAAGGCCTTGTCCACCGCGAAGGCGATGTCGAGGAAGGCGAGGCTGTCGATGCCGAGGTCGTCGATCGCGTGACTCTCGGGCGTGATCTTGTCCCGCGGGATGTCGGCGGTCTCGGCTATGATGTCGGCCACGCGCTCGAAGGTGGCGCTGCCGTGGGCGGGCTCGTCGGACATGTCTTCTCGCGGGCTGTTCGAGTTCCGGATCGGTCGTGCGGGAGCCCCCTCGCCGCCCGGGCGGCCCGGCGCGAACGCCCCGCGCGGCCGCCCTACGCGTGGACGGGCCCTAAAATGCGGCCCGGTCGAATGGCGGCGACCTCTACACGAGGGTGCCAGGGGCGGCAACCGCGGCGCTTCCCCGGCGTTTCAGCGCCTATCCACAGGCGTGCGCCGCCGGGTGCGGGGACGCGCGCACGCTCCGGACGCAGCGGCCCTAGCTAGACGACGGGACGACCGCGCGTCCTCAGGAGATCAGACGGATGCCACCGATCACCAAGCCCGCCGCCCCGCCGGCGCGCCTCGATACGCCGCCGCCGCAGGAGCGCGCGCGCTCCCAAGGGGTCGCCCGCGTCCTTCTGGTCCTGACGCTGACGGCCCTGGGCCTCTGGATCCTGCACGAGTTCCTGCCGGCGCTCGCCTGGGCGTTGGTTCTGGCGATCGCCCTGTGGCCGGTCTACCGGCGGCTGGAGCACCGCTTCCCGCCGGGCAAGCACAACATTCTCCTGCCGACGCTGGTGACGGCGGCGGTGGCGCTGGTCTTCCTGGCGCCCCTGGCGATCCTCGGCATCCAGGCCGCCCGGGAGGCGCACGACGTGGCCGAGTTCGTCCGGAATGCGGAGGCGAACGGCATCCCGGCGCCGGACTTCCTCCAGCACCTGCCCTACGGCGCCGCGCAGGCGACCGCGTGGTGGAACGACAATCTCGGCCACGCACAGGCGGGCTCCGACCTGCTGCGCCGGTTCGAGAATCACTCGGTGCTCGGGGCTTCGCGGAATGTCGGTCGCGAGGTGGTGCACCGGGTCGTGCTGTTCGGCTTCAGCCTCGTGGCCCTGTTCTTCCTGTTCCGCGACTGGCGGACGGTGCGGGACCAGTCGCTGACCGCCTGCCACCGGCTGTTCGGACCGCGGGGCGAGCGCGTCGCCCGCCAGATGGTGGCCTCCGTGCACGGCACCGTCGACGGGCTGGTGCTGGTCGGCCTCGGCGAGGGCTTCGTGCTCGGAATCGTCTACCACTTCGCGGGGGTCCCCCACCCCGTTCTGCTCGGCGCCTTCACGGCGGTGGCGGCGATGATCCCCTTCGGTGCGGCCGTGGCCATCGCCATCGCGGCGCTGCTCCTGGTGGCGGCGGGCTCGGTGACGGCGGCCCTGGTGGTGGCGGCTGCCGGCCTCGTCGTGACCTTCGTGGCCGACCACTTCATCCGCCCGGCGCTGATCGGCGGCACGACCAAGCTGCCGTTCCTGTGGGTGCTCCTCGGCATCCTCGGCGGCGTCGAGACCTTCGGGCTCCTCGGCCTGTTCGTCGGGCCGGCCGTGATGGCCGCCCTGGTGCTGCTGTGGCGGGAATTCACCGAGGGCCAGGACGCGAAGGCCTGAGCCGACCGCCCCGCTAGTCGGCCGCGCTCGTCCCGGCCGAGGCCTCGACCCGGCGCCGGTCCTGGCGCCAGTCGGCCGGCTTCTCGAAGGTGCCGGCCCAGATGCCGCGGCGGGTGGCCCAGGCGCGGCCCTCCTGGCGCGTATAGGCCGCCGCCACGTGGCGGCTCGCGAGCGCCAGACCCTGGTCGACCATCCAGGCCGACAGATCCTCGCCGTGGACATGGCAGATCCCGGTGACGCGACCGGCCACGCCCCCGTCGCGGCGCTCGCAGGTGACGACGCCGCCCCCGATCCGCGCGCGCAGAGCCTGCGCGGCCTCGCGGCCGCAGCGATACTCCCGCCCCTTGGCGGTCTCGCAGCTCTGCGCGGTCTCGGGGGCGTCGATGCCGTAGAGATGGATTCGCGTGCCCTGCACCTCGATCGTGTCGCCGTCGATCACGGTCGCCGGGCCGCTGACCGTCCCGGCCGCGGCCGCGGGGCCGCAGAGGAGGAGCAGGGCGAGCATCGGTCTGATCATAACGGGGATGTCCACGCGGGCGGCGAGAAGTCAGTTGACGGGTTCGTCGAGGCCGCGACGGTGCCCGGCCAATGTGGCGATTTGCCGGGCCATGGGAGCGACGCGGCAGGTCCGGCGCCGAGATTCGCCGGCCGCGGTTGCGAAAGCGTTCCGGTTGTCCGCGGGACGCTCGGAACCGGAACGACGGCCCCGGCGCGACCGTTATGTCGCATGACCTTTCTCAAGACCCTGCTGGCCAGCCTGGCCCTGTGCGCGGCTCTCCTCGTCTGGGCCGGCTTCGCGATCGGTCCGGAACGGCCGACCGACAGGACCGTGCCGGGCCTGACCACCGCCGCGGTGCTGGCGAGCGACGGCATGGCGCCGGACGGTCGGCCGGGCGACCCCGCCGCGGGCCGCGGCGGGCTCGATCGCGAGGCCCTGGACCGTCTCGCCCGACGCGCCTCCGGCGAGGTCCGCGACGCGTCCGCCGCGGCGTCGCCGGCCGGCTGACCGGCGCTGCGACGGGGCGCCGGCCCGATCAGGTCCGATACTTGCCGTTGCGCTTGATGAGGACCCGGGTGCCCACCGGAACGCGGTCGTACAGGTCGGCGATATCCTCGTTCAGCATCCGGACGCAGCCCGACGACATCTGCTCGCCGATGCTCCAGGGCTCGTTCGTGCCGTGGATGCGGAAGAGGATGTCGCGGTTGCCCTGGTAGAGGTAGAGGGCCCGGGCCCCGAGGGGATTGTCGAGGCCGCCCTTGCGGGTCCGCGGCAGGTCGGGATGCAGCGAGACCATCGTGACGGTCGGGCTCCAGTCCGGCCAGACGCCCTTGCGCCCGACCCGCGCCTCGCCTTTCCAGGAGAAGCCGGCCTTGCCGACGCCGACACCGTACTGCATCGCCGTGCCGTCGGCCTGGACGAGGACGAGCTGACGCTTGTCGATGTCGACCACGATCGTGCCCGGCTGCTCGGGACCGTTGTAGCTGACCTGCTGGCGGCGATACTTCGGGTCGAGCCGCTGGGTGTCGACCAGCGGAATGTCGAAGGGCTTGTCGGGCTTGCTGCCGATGTACCAGGCCGAATCGTCGTCCTGGGCGACCTGGACCGGTCGGGTCTGGCAGGCCGCCAGGGGCGCGATCGCCACGACGGCGAGGAGGATCCGCGAGAGAACGATCCGGCGCAGGCGGCTCCAGGCCGAGGGAAGCGTGGCGATCATAGGTCCTGTCGTGCGGGATACGGTCGTCGCGCCATGCCTACCGTCTCCGCGTCGGCGACGATGTAGCTTTTCCGCCGCAGCCGGCCGCGCCCGGGCCGCTCCCACGGCCACGGTTGTGCCCTAATTCTGAATCGCAGCGGTGCTCTACTGCGCCCGGCGCGGAGGTGAACGATGCCCGAGACCGAAACTCTTCCGACCGAGGCGGCGGTCGCTCCCGATGTCCCGCTCAGCCCGGCGATACACCTCGATCACTGCGTGATCCACGTCAGCGACTGGGCGCGGTCCAACGCCTTCTACCGGGACGTGGTGGGCGCCGAGATCGTCCAGCGCGGCCCCGGCTTCGCCTACCGGTTCGGCGGCGTCCAGCTGAACTGCCACGGCCCGGGCGTCGAGGCGGTGCCCGTGGCGGCGAAACCCGTCGAGCCGGGCAACAGCGACCTGTGCTTCCGCTGGTCGGGCGCGATCGAGTCGGCGATCGCGCATCTCGAGGCGGCCGGGATCCCCGTGGAACTCGGCCCGGTGGAGCGGCACGGCGCCGCGGGCGCGGGGATCAGCGTCTACTTCCGGGATCCGGACGGCTCGCTCCTGGAGTTCATCACCTACGCGGTCTGATCGCGGCGCGATCAGCTCCGGCTCTCGGCCAGCGCCTGGTTGGTCTGCTCCAGACGCAGCGCCAGCACGCGCATCAGCGCGATGCTGATCTGTGGAAACTGTGCCAGGAGTTCCAGGAACACGCCGCGGTCGATGCGCAGGGCGGTCACCGCGGATTGCGCCGTCACGGTGGCGGAGCGGGGCTGCTCGGCCAGGATGCCCATCTCGCCGACGAGGGCGTCCTGGCCGAGCAGCGCCAGCCGGACCGGGCCGGCGGGACCGTCGATGCTGACTTCCGCGGTGCCCGACAGGATCACGTAGGCCGCATCCGCCACGTCGCCGCGGGCGAAGAAGCGTTGCCCGGGCTCGAAATGAACCCGCTCGCTGGTGAAGGCCAGGAGTTTCAGGCGCGCCGGCTCCACCTCGCGGAACAGCGGCACCTGCTTCAGGGAGGAAACCTCGGTGTCGAGGGTCATTCGGGGGCTCCGCGACGGGTCTCACGCCCAGGACGGCGGGGCCGGACGGGCCCGCATATCCATGCGGTTCGTCAGGCACTTGTCCAGCCCCGCGCCCAACGCAACCTGCCGGTGTGGTCTCGGCGCCCTCCTGGCGCTGGGCCTCGTCCTGGCATCGGGACCGGCCGCGGCACGCCTCGTCCAGGCCGATCTCGCCCGCGTCGCGGTCGCGCCGCCCCCCGGAGCCCGGGCCCCGCTCGACCTCGCGGTCACCGACGCGCGCACCGGACAGCCGACCACCCTCGGGCAGGCCCTCGGAGGCCGGGCCGCCCTGCTGCTGCCCGTGGACTACACCTGCGGCAATGTCTGCGACCCCATGCTGTCGATGTCGGCGGGCGCCCTGGCGGCGACAGGCCTCCCGGCGGACGACTACGCCCTCGTGCTGGTCGGGATCGACCCGCGCGACGACGCCGCGGCCGCGCGCCGCATGCTCGCGGAGACGCTGGGCGACCGGGCGACATCCGTCCGGCCCCGGGCGCTCCTCGTCTCGGACAGCGCGCTCGCACGCCTCACCGGAGCCCTGGGCTACAGCGCGGTCTACGATGCCGGGACCGACAGCTTCGCGCATCCCGCGGCGGCGCTTCTTCTCGCCGCCGACGGCCGGGTGGCCCGGGTGCTGTCGCCCCTGGCCCTGACCGGAAAGGACCTCCGCCTCGCCCTGACCGAGGCCGGCGAGGGCCGGGTCGGCAGCATCGCCGACCGGCTCACCCTGCTCTGCTACGGCTACGATGCGGCGCGGGGCGTCTACACGCCGCTCATCCAGCAGATCCTGACGGTGGCCGGGATCGTCACTATCGCGGCGATCGCCCTTCTCGTCGCAGGCCTGACTCGCCTGGCACGCGGGCGTCAGGCCTGAGATCGTAGGCCTGAGATTTCTGCGTCCCCGCTCAGCGCTTGGTCGAGAGGCCCTGGACGCCGGGAGCGGGCGCGTCGCGCTTGAGGCTGGCATTCAGGTGCGGCGAATCCGTCGGCTCCTCGCGGGTGGTCGGCGTGGCGGAATCCTCCGGTGCGGGCATCGGCGGCAGGGGTGGCGTGTTCGGCTGCGCTGCCGGAGCGCCCGGAGCGGCATCCTTGACCATGTTGCGGTTCGTCATACGCGAAAACCCTTCTCTGCAGCCCCGGCCACGCTACCCGCCCGGATCAAGTCGCCGGGCCTCCGGGCACGCCGGAGCGGACGCGGACCTCGACCAAGGTCGAATGCCGACCAACGCGGTACACAAGTCGCGGTTGCTGCCAAGCTTAGTTGGCGGAAGCTTGAGCACGTCTCAGGCTAGGAACCTTGGTTATTGCTGAAGGTTGTTGCGGGGTGAAGCGAAGCCTGAGGAGGAACTGATGGCATCCGGAAATTCGACCTCGAAGCGGGGCTTTGCCTCGATGGATCTGGAGCGGCAGCGCGAGATCGCCAGCAAGGGCGGCCGCAGCGTGCCCGCCGAGAAGCGCTCCTTCTCTCAGGACCGTGAGCTCGCCTCGTCCGCCGGCCGCAAGGGTGGCCAGTCCACGGGGACCGGCCGGGCCGAGTGAGGCTGCCGCTGAACCGTACCGCGTAGCGGCGCCGCGTCCCTCGGGACCGGCGCCGTTTTCGATTCCGGCGACGCGCAAGAGTCATTCCAGACAACGAAAGGCCCCGCCGGGACGGCGGGGCCTTTCGCTGCGCGGTTGCTGGCGGAGCAGATCAGGAGATGCAGCGTCCGGGGGTCATGCGGCGCGCCTCGGGGCCGACCAGCGAGCTCAGGGCCGCCTCGCAGCCCTCCCGCATCCGCCGCGGCGGCTGCCGCAGGATCGGCTTGATCTCGAGGTCCTGGGCCTCGCCCGCGACGGGCGCGTTCCGGCTCTCGATCCGCTGCACGCCCGCCACCCGCGTCGGGCTGATCGAGAGTGAGACGGGGCGCATCCCGGGGAGCGGGGCCTGAACGGTCTGAGCCGTGGGCACCGGCATCGTCCAGCGGTCCGCCGTGTCGCGCACGACCGGCTGGATGAGAACGGTGAGAAGAGCGGCGGGAGCACTCACGCCCAGGATGAAACCAGACCGCAGCATCGCCCCGACCTCATTGCGAGAGCTTGACAGGATGTTTGTACAACGCGCCCTGCAATCGCAGGTTCCTAGACTGTGTCGCGTCTACGCTACCTGAGTATTCGAACCCAGCGCGGCCGTTGGTGCGGCGGCGCACGCACGCTATCCACAGGGCCCCAGCGTTGCATAAAAACCACCATCTCCGAAAAAGCGCGCGCTCCGGAACCTCCTGGGCCGGCGCCCGTTCTCTGTGCACCCGGCCACCTGGTCCTCCCCGCATTCCCCTTGTGCATCGGCCGGAACCTTCGCGACGGGCTGGAGCCTTCTCCGGCCCGTTTTTTTGTGTGCCGCCGCTGCGGGTCGGCCCGGCACGGACAACAAAAAACCCCGGCTCGCGCCGGGGCTTACGTCGTCAGCGTCGATCGAGGGTGATCCCGGGCGGCGACCCGCCCGGCTCGATATCAGGCCGTCTTGGCTTCCCGACGACGGGCGGTCTGCTGGAAGAACAGCGCCTGGCTGATCACGGCCGAGACGTTGGCGGGCTGGAACGGCTTGGCGATGAGGAAGGCCGGCTCGGGCCGCTCGCCGGTCAGGAAGCGCTCCGGATAGGCGGTGATGAAGATCACCGGAACCTCGAAGGATTTCAGGAGGTCGTTCACCGCGTCGAGGCCGGAGGAGCCGTCGGCGAGCTGAATGTCGGCCAGGATCAGGCCGGGACGCTTGCCCTCGCCGGCGATCTTGACCGCCTCGGTGCGGGTGCGGGCGACGCCGATGACGTTGTGGCCGAGGCCCTCGACCAGTGCCTCCAGATCCATGGCGATCAGGGGCTCGTCCTCGATGATGAGGATCTCGGTCGCCATGTCGGCGGCGAGCTCACGCCCGGCCTCGTCCACGAGGTCGCGGACCTCGGACACGTCGACGCCCAGGATGATGGCCGCGTCCTCCTCGGAGAAACCCTCGAGGCAGGACAGCAGGAAGGCCTGGCGCGGCAGCGGCGTGATCTGGCCGAGACGGACCTCCGCCGGCAGGTCGTGCTGGACCTGCTCGCTGCGGCCGTTCACCGAGAGCGAGTTCCAGATCCGCGTGAACACGCGGAACAGGTCGGCCTTGATGTTGGTGCTCCGGCCGAGCGTGTCCGGCTCGTTGACGAGGGTCTCCAGGGTGGCGGCGACGTACGCGTCACCCGCCACTTGGCTACCCGTGAGCGCGCGCGCGTAGCGGCGCAGGTACGGCAGGTGCTGTACCACGAGTTGCGATGTCGACATTCGATCCCCTGTGCCTCGCCGTGTTGCCCGGCCGCGAACGCCTCGATCCGTCACCGAGGGCCTGCCGGGGCCGGCTTTGTGTCCTGCGCAGCCTACCGCCCAACGCGGAGGCCCGCACTCCGTTCCACCCCCCAGCGGAACCGATGCCGGCGCGCAGGCGTTGCCGCCGCAGCCATGGCGTATGTCGAGCCGCAGCACAATGCGGCCGGGCCGACTTCGGCAACAAGGGGCGTGTTGATGGTGGACCAGGGCAAGGAGGCAGGTCTTCGCGCGCGCGATCCGCACGCCGAGACTGCTTCGGATCGCTCATCGGAGGCCGAGAACAGCTCCGTCGGCGCATCCGCTTCCGGGCAGCACGATCAGGCCGGCCGCGCCCGGAGCAGGAACGGCCTCAGCGATCAGACCCGCAATCGCATCGCCTCGCAATTGCGCGCGATGTACGACACGGTCACGCAGCAGCCGGTCCCCGACCGTTTCGCCGAGCTGATCGCGAAACTCGACAGCGCCGACCACAAGGCCTGAGCCTCCGTCTCTCATCCCCACCGCGATCTGGGCGCACCTCCGCCCCTCTCTCCACACGCGATCGTGGTCATCGGGCCGGACGAGCCCCGCATCCGTCATCGGTATCGTCCGACGGAAAAAGCCGCCGCACCGCGCGACGGCTTTCCCACGAGTCCATCTGCCGGCCGCGATCGCGGCCGGCAACTCCGCTCACCCGTCAAAGTGTCGGCGAGCGACCCCGCATGAGGCCCACGACCGCCGAGATCGCGAACAGGACGATGGCCACGAAGAACACCAGCTTGGCAGCCTCCATAGCGGTGCCGGCGATGCCGCCGAAGCCAAGCAGAGCCGCCACGAGGGCGACGACGAGAAAAGTTACGGCCCAACCGAGCATGGTTCGTATCCTTGGAAAGTACCAACGCGGGCGGGCCGCGTCGTTCTGAACACGAAAACGCCAAGGTTTCGGTCCGGTTCCGCCCCGATCGCGAAGTCCTGTGAGTCTCTGCGGCCGCCGGCGCCGTCCGCGACATGGGGTGACGGAACGAGACAGGGGCGCTAGCGTTCGAAGATAGGTCTCCAGGCTCGATCCGGGATTTGCGATGCTGCAATCTGCCAAGAGTGCCGTTCGATCGAAGGCCGCCGCGATGGCGGCGCGCGTGACCGAGATCGTCGACAGGGTCGGCGACGCCCTGCGCGCGGCGGCGCTCGGTCTCATGCCGGCACCGGCGCCCGTACCGGTCCGCGTGCGCGCTCGGCAGCCGCGCCGCCAGGACTGAGTGCGGCGATCGCGGGCCGCGATGTGGAACGCGGCGGACAGATCCCGGCGCGGCCCGACACGCCCCGCGTCGTGACCGCCGGTCTGCAAGGCGTGCAGGGCGATTGCCACGGGTCCGCGAACCGTCCAAGGAACCGCCGTTTCGGTCGCACGGGATCGCGATGGCGGACACCGACGAGAACACCCTGACCTTCGATCCATCGATGCCTCCGAGTGGTCGGCTGGAGAAGGTCGCGCCGCTGATCCGCCGACGGGTCGCGCCCAACGGCGGCCCGTTCACGGCGAGCGGCACCTGCACCTACGTGGTGGGACAGGACCGCGTCGCGGTGATCGATCCGGGTCCGGACGATCCGGCCCATATCGAAGCTTTGCTTCAGGAACTCGGCGCGGAGCACGTCGAGGCCATCGTGGTCACCCACACCCATCGGGACCATTCGCCGGGCGCGCGTCTGCTGGCCGCGCGCACCGGCGCTCCGATCATCGGCTGCGCGCCGCACAGGGCGGCGCGCGCCCTGTCGGAGACGGAGACCCCGATGCTCGACGCGAGCGCCGACCGGGCCCACGCGCCCGATCGGGTCATGGCGGACGGCGATGCCGCATCCGGCCCGGGCTGGACCCTCGTGGCCGTCGAGACCCCCGGCCACACGATGAACCACCTCGCCTTCGCGCTGCCGGAGGCGCGGGCGCTGTTCTCCGGCGACCATGTCATGGCGTGGTCGACCACGATCGTGGCGCCGCCGGACGGCGCGATGCGGGCGTATCTGGACTCCCTCGACAAGCTGCGGGGGCGCGACGAGTCCGTCTACTGGCCGGGCCATGGCGGACCGGTGCGCGAGCCCGCCCGGTTCCTGCGGGGGCTTGCCGGGCACCGCCGCCAGCGCGAGGCGGCGATCCGCGCGCGGCTCGTCGCCGGCGACGGGCGGATCGCCGACATCGTCGCGGCAATCTACCAGGGGCTCGATCCCCGGCTCCGCGGCGCGGCGGCCCTGTCGGTCTTCGCCCACCTGGAGGACCTGGTCGGGCGCGGGCTCGCGACCTGCGACGGCGCGCCCCGGCTGGACGGCACCTACGCGCCGGCCTGAGCGGCAGGTCGGCTCACTTCACCGCGAGGGCGAGGTTGGCGACGTCGTCGAGATAGGCCCGGATCCGGTCGGCGTTGCTGCCGAAATCGCGGCCGCCGAGGCGCGAGGCCGAGCGTACGTCGATCCGAGCCCCGTCCGCGCGGGGGCGGATGCGCACGGTGACGTCGTCCGGCAGGTTGAGGATCAGCCCCCGCGCCACGGCCTCGATCCGGCCGTTGCCGGTCCGGCCGCCCGGCCGGATCGCCTCGACGATCTGCCAGTGCCGCTTCAGGGCCGCCTGCCGGGCGAGTTCGAAGGCCTCGTCGGCGCCGATATCGAGGGTCAGCGGCGCGATCTGCGGGTAGGCGCCGCGCTGGCTGTCGCGCGCCGCCGGGCTCGGATCGGCCGGGTAGCGCCCGCCGCGGGCCGCGAAGGCCGCCCGCGAGCGGGAGAAGGCCGGTGGATTGTCGATGTCGGTGGTGATGTCCGACAGGGCGGGCAGCCGCAGGCCGCGCAAGCCGAGGAAGGCGGGGTAGCCCAGCACCGCCAGCGCGAGGACCAGCCCGGCGAGGGCGGCGCCGAGGCCGCGGGCGCCCTCGCGCCAGACCCGCACGAAGGCGAAGATCGCGGCCCCGGCGGCCAGCAGCGCGACGCCGAGGCCGGCTACCAGGGCCACGAGCGCGGCATCCGTGTCGGAGCGCGGATCCCGGACCAGGACCAGGGCGATCCCGGTGGCGATGACGGAGAACGCGGCGAGCCGCCGGGCCAGCGGCCCCGCGCGGGTGACGGGTTCCTCGATGAGCAGGCGGCGCATGGGGATCATGAAGGCGTTCGGGGCCCGATCTTAGAGCTTGGCCGGGGCTGGCGCCATCGCGCGGCCGTCACGGGGCATACGCGCGGGCGTTGCCGGGCAGGCCGAGCGTGGCGGGCAGCTTGAGGGAATCGGGGAGCATCGCGTCCCCGTACCGCCCGGCCGGGTCGGACGCCTCGCCGTGGGCGACGGTCTGGGCCCTCAGGGCGCTCCACGGCCCCGTCACCGCGAACAGGATCCCGCGAGAGGAATCGCCGGGCGGACGCAGGACGAGGTCGCCCCGGGCATCGAGCCGCCGCTCCGGCAGGGATACCTGACCGTGCAGGGTCGCCCCGACACTCGGCCCCAGCAGCCCCGACTCCGCGATCTCACCCACGCCGTCGACGAAGCGCAGCGTCACCACGGCGCGCTCGAACGCCGTCCGCCCGTTCCGGCGCGCGAGGGCCCCGGACGCCACCGCTCCGTTGCGATGGACGATGTCGGCGAGGTCGAGTCCCGCGATGGCACCGCCGTCCATGGCGAGCGTGGCACGTCCGCCGAGATGCGCCAGGAGGCCGACCGTGTCGCGGCCCCTGGACTCGAGGGCGAAATGCCCCTGTACGGGCCCGACCACCCACCGCGCCGCGCCGATCTCGCCCAGCAGCGCGCCGAGGTCGACGCGGTCGAGGCTCCCCTGCGTGCGCAGCTCGGTCGCGGCCGGATCGGCGCCGCTCGTCAGGGTCACGCGGCCCTTGAACGTGCCGTCCTGGATCCGGGCCCGGTTCACCGCCACTTCCAGGGCGGCATCCCGCACCAGGACGCTCGCCGCCAGGTCCTGCACCCGGACCGCGCCGACGCGCCCCTCGGCCGCCGACAGGCGCAGGTCGAGGTCGCCCCGCGTGAAGGGCGCCAGGGCGAGCGACGCGGGCGCGGGGTCGAGGAGCCGCTCCAGATCCGCGACGAGGGGCGTGAGATCGAGCGCCTCGGCCGCCAGGGTCGCCTGCACCGAGAGGCGCGGCACCTTGCCGGGCCCGAACGCGACGGCGCCGGCCCCTTCCAGGACGTTCTGGCCGAGGCCGATGCGCAGGCTCGGCCACGAGACGGACCGCTCGGCCGTCTCGAACCGGCCGTCGATCGAGAAGGCACCGGCGAGCGGCGCCAGCGGCACATCGCGCCCGATCCAGGACAGGCTCTCCGGGAGGGATCGCGTCTCGAACCGGACCTGCCCGGACAGGACGGGCAGCGCGCTGCCCTCCGCGGGCGGCGCCACAGTTCCGTCCGCCGCGAGGCTGCCGTCCGGCCACGCGACCTCCGCGGTGAACGGGCTGCGGCGGTGCTGGGCCATCTCGGCCGGACGCAGGTGGGTCAGGGTGATCCGGGTCGGCACGCCCCGCCAGGTGAGGCTGGCGCGGCCCTCGGCGGCCTTGCCCCAGAGCGGCCACGCGACGTCGAGGTCGATGTCCCGGGCCGTGTCGCCGGCGGCGAGGCGCGCGCCGCGCACGACGATCCGACGCGGTCGGGCCGTCTCGCCGGACCGGGCCTGCTCGGCGAGGCGCGCGAGGGGAGCTTCCCAACCCGCGGGGTCGTCCGACAGCCGCGCGCCCTCCAGGCGGAGCCCGCTCACATCCGCGCGCTCGCCGACGAGGCTCAGCGGGTCGAGATCGATGATCAGGCGGCCGTCATCCGCCAAAACCGGGCCGTCGGAACCCGCGGCGAGCCGGACGCGGTCGAGGGTCAGGCGCGGCCAGGGCAGAACCGCGAGGTGCGCGGGCCCGTGCAGTGTCAGCCGGAGGCCGTACGCGTCGAAGGCGCGGCGGGCGAACGCCGTGACCCGGCCATCCTCCAGGGGCCAGTCGCGCAGGCCGAGGCCGGCAGCGATCAGGCTCCCGAGTGCGAGGACGAGGATCGGGCGGCGCAGCGACATCATGCTCCGAAGGGGCGGCGGCTGTGGCCGGAAGCCGGGCGCCGCGCCGGCCCCTCGGGCTGCCGCGGCCCGGCAGGGTCTGCACGTCGAATGGGCAACTTAGCGTCCTCGGCCGGCTTTGTCTGCCGCGCCCGCGCAGGGCCGCCCTGCCCTCCCCAGCGCAGTGCCGGTTACGGATCGCCCGAGACCGCGCGCGCCGGTGCGGCGCACCACTGGATTTCGCGCGCGGAATCGGGGAGAGCAGGCGCGAGGACACGCGCTTCCCAAGGTTTCGGCCGGTCGGGTCCGGCGGGAAAAGGACGGTTCGATGAAGAAGGTCTACACGGATGCCGCCGCGGCCCTGGCCGGCCTCCTGCACGACGACATGATGGTGATGTGCGGCGGCTTCGGCCTCTGCGGTATCCCCGACGAGCTGATCGAGGCGGTGCGCCTCTCGGGCGTCAAGGGCCTCACGGTCGTCTCCAACAACGCCGGCATCGACGGGGTCGGCCTCGGCAAGCTCCTGGACACCCGCCAGGTCCGCAAGATGATCTCGTCCTATGTCGGCGAGAACAAGGAGTTCGCCCGCCAGTATCTCGGCGGCGAGCTGGAGATCGAGTTCAACCCGCAGGGCACGCTGGCCGAGCGGATCCGCGCCGGCGGCGCCGGCATCCCGGCCTTCTTCACCAAGACCGGCGTCGGCACCAAGGTCGCCGAGGGCAAGGAAGTCCGCGAGTTCGACGGCGAGCAGTACGTCATGGAGCGCGGCCTGTTCGCCGACCTCGCCCTGGTCCACGCCCATACGGGCGACACCGAGGGGAACCTCCGCTACCGGATGACCGCGCGCAACTTCAACCCGATGATGGCGACCGCCGCCAAGATGACGGTGGCGCAGGTCGAGCACCTCGTGAAGCCCGGCGCGATCGATCCGGACACGATCCACACGCCCGGCATCTTCGTGAAGCGGATCATCGACGTCGGGCAGCGCGACAAGCGCATCGAGCAGCGCACCACGCGCAAGCGCGACGACAGCACCCCGGCCGCGGCGGCCGGCGGCGGCACGCACTGATCGGACGGGAAGGGAGCGAGAACGATGGCCTGGACCCGCGAGCAGATGGCGGCGCGCGCCGCCAAGGAGCTGGAGGACGGCTTCTACGTGAACCTCGGCATCGGCATCCCGACGCTGGTGTCGAACTACATCCCTGAGGGCATGTCGGTGCAGCTCCAGTCGGAGAACGGCATGCTGGGCATGGGCCCCTTCCCCTACGAGGGCGAGGAGGATCCGGACCTGATCAACGCCGGCAAGCAGACGATCACCGCGCTGCCGACGACGAGCTACTTCTCGTCCGCCGATTCCTTCGGGATGATCCGCGGCGGGCACATCAACCTGTCGATCCTCGGCGCCATGCAGGTGGCCGGCAACGGCGACCTCGCCAACTGGATGATCCCCGGCAAGATGGTGAAGGGGATGGGCGGCGCCATGGACCTCGTGGCGGGCGTGAAGCGCGTCGTCGTGGTGATGGAGCACGTCGCCAAGAACAAGGACGGCACCGAGAGCCCGAAGCTGCTCAAGGCCTGCGACCTGCCGCTCACCGGCACCCAGGTGGTCGATCTGGTGATCACCGATCTCGGCGTGTTCGAGATCGACAAGAAGGGCGACGGCGGCATGAAGCTGATCGAGCTCGCCGACGGCGTCACCGAGGACGAGATCCGCGGCAAGACCGAGGCCGACTTCACGGTCGCCCTGAAGAACTGAAGTCTCCGGGCCCGGCGGCGGACGTCGCCGGGCCAGCCGGGGCGAAGGCGCGGCCAGCCGGGGCCAAGGCGCCCCTCAGCCGGCGCAGCCCCGTTCCCCGCACGATCGGCACGGACGCGAAACACCCCCTCGCCCGGTCGGGAGAGGGGGTGCTTCGCGTGATCCTGCGCAGGTCAGGTCGAGCAGGGTCCGGGCCCAAAGCCCCGGACCGGCGCCGAGCGGTCAGCCCGCGTCGCTGGCGCCCGCACCCGCGAGCTGCGGATCCCGGGTGGCCGGACGCACCGGGCTGTCGGCCGCCGGCTCCGCGCCCTGCAACGCCCGCCGCACGTAGCTGTCGACCCGGTCGCCCTGCTCCGGCAGGGCGGCCTCGAGATGGGCGATCATCTTGGGCGTCCAGAACGCCTTGATGTGCTTCTGGATTCCGGCGACCGCCTCCTCCTCCGGGTAGGACCGGAAGAAAGTGGCGATCTGGTTGGCCATGCGGACGAGCTTGTCCGCCTGTGTCACGGCGCTCATCGGGTACGCTTACTCCGCCGCGTCCAGGGTCTGGGCGATCCGAGTCAGGGAGAAGTCCTCCTCGTAGAACTTCGCCTGCCAGTCGGAGGGCCGGTTGGTCCGCCGGACCTGCACCGCCGTCACCTTGTACTCGGGGCAGTTGGTCGCCCAATCGGAGTAGTCGGTGGTGATCACGTTGGCGCCGGTCTTGGCGTGGTGGAAGGTCGTGTAGACCACGCCGGGCTGCATCCGCTCCGAGATCTTGGCCTTCAGGGCGATGTCGCCCGAGCGGCTCTCCAGGGCGACGAGGTCGCCGTCGACGATGCCGCGCAGCTCCGCGTCGAACGGGTGGATCTCCAGCACGTCCTCCTCGTGCCAGCGCGAGTTCTCGGTGCGCCGGGTCTGCGCGCCGACATTGTACTGGGACAGGATCCGGCCCGTGGTGAGGATCAGCGGGAACTTCGCCCCCGTCCGCTCCTCGGTGGCCACGAACTCGGTGATCATGAACCGGCCCTTGCCGCGGACGAAGCGGTCCACGTGCATCATCGGCGTGCCGAGCGGCGCCTTCTCGTTGCAGGGCCACTGCACCGAGCCGAGCTCGTCGAGCTTGGCGTACGAGACGCCGGTGAAGCTCGGGGTGAGCCGGGCGATCTCGTCCATGATCTCGGACGGGTGGTTGTAGTTCATCGGATAGCCGAGGGCATTGGAGAGCAGCACCGTGCCCTCCCAATCGCCGTAGCCGCCCATCGGGGCCATGACCTTGCGGACCCGCGAGATGCGGCGCTCGGCGTTGGTGAAGGTCCCGTCCTTCTCCAGGAACGAGGCGCCCGGCAGGAAGACGTGGGCGTACTTGGCGGTCTCGTTCAGGAACAGGTCCTGGACGACGATGCACTCCATCGCCATCAGGCCCGAGGTCACGTGGTGCGTGTCGGGGTCGGACTGCGCGATGTCCTCGCCCTGGATGTACATGCCCTTGAACGTGCCCTCGACGGCCTCGTCGAGCATGTTGGTGATGCGCAGGCCCGGGGCGTTGTCGAGCTTGGCTCCCCAGATCGCCTCGAAGCTCTCGCGGGTGGCGTCGTCCGAGACGTGGCGGTAGCCGGTGAGCTCGTGCGGGAACGAGCCCATGTCGCAGGAGCCCTGGACGTTGTTCTGGCCGCGCAGCGGGTTCACGCCGGCGCCGAGCTTGCCGATATTGCCGGTGGCCATGGCGATGTTGGCCATGCCCATGACCATGGTCGAGCCCTGGCTGTGCTCGGTGACGCCGAGGCCATAGTAGATGCCGGCCGCGCCGCCCTTGGCGTAGAGCCGGGCCGCGCCGCGGACCTCCGCCGGGTCGAGACCGGTGAACTGCGCCTGGTTCTCGGGGGAGTGGCGCTCCTGGGCGATGAACCGGGCCCAGGACTCGAACTCCGCCAGATCGCAGCGCTCGCGGACATAGGCCTCGTCGATCAGCCCCTCGGTGACGATCACGTGCGCCAGCGAGTTGATGAAGGCGACGTTGGAGCCGGGCTTCAGCGGCAGGTGATAGTCGGCCTTGATGTGGGCCGACTTCACCAGGTCGATCTTGCGGGGATCGGCGACGATCAGCTTGGCGCCCTGGCGCAGGCGCTTCTTCATCCGCGAGCCGAAGACCGGGTGGCCGTCGGTCGGGTTGGCGCCGATCACCAGGATCACGTCGGAATGCTCGACCGACTTGAAGTCCTGGGTGCCGGCCGAGGTGCCGAGCGTCGACATCAGGCCGTAGCCGGTCGGCGAGTGGCAGACGCGGGCGCAGGTATCGACGTTGTTGTTGCCGAAGGCGGCGCGCACGAGCTTCTGGACGAGGTAGGCCTCCTCGTTGGTGCAGCGCGACGAGGTGATGCCGCCGACCGAGTCCTTGCCGTACTTGGCCTGGATCCGCTTGAACTCGGAGGCAGCGCGGTCGATCGCCTCCTCCCACGAGACCTCGCGCCACGGATCCGTGATCTTCTCGCGGATCATCGGCTTGGTGATGCGGTCCTTGTGGGTGGCGTAGCCGTAGGCGAAGCGGCCCTTCACGCAGGAATGGCCCTCGTTGGCCTTGCCGCCCTTGTACGGAACCATGCGGACGACGCGCTCGCCCTGCATCTCGGCCTTGAACGAGCAGCCGACGCCGCAATACGCGCAGGTCGTCACCTCCGCGTGCTCGGGCTGGCCGAACTCGTGGATCGACTTCTCCTGGAGGGTCGCGGTCGGGCACGCCTGGACGCAGGCGCCGCAGGACACGCACTCGGACTCGAAGAAGTTGGTCGGGCCGGCCGCGACGCGGCTGTCGAAGCCGCGGCCCGCGATGGTCAGCGCGAAGGTGCCCTGCACCTCCTCGCAGGCGCGGACGCAGCGGTTGCAGACGATGCACTTCGACGGGTCGTAGGTGAAGTACGGGTTCGACTCGTCCTTCGGCAGGTACTTCTCGGAGCTCGGCCGGACGTGGTTGTCGCCCTCGTAGCCGTAGCGCACGTCGCGCAGGCCGACGACGCCCGCCTGCGTCTGCAACTCGCAGTCGCCGTTCGCCGCGCAGGTCAGGCAGTCGAGGGGGTGGTCGGAGATGTAGAGCTCCATCACGCCCTTGCGGAGCTTGGCGAGCTTCTCGTTCTGCGTGTGCACCACCATGCCGTTCTCGGCCGGGGTCGTGCACGAGGCGGGCGTGCCGCGCCGCCCCTCGATCTCCACGAGGCAGAGGCGGCAGGAGCCGAAGGGCTCCAGCGAGTCGGTGGCGCAGAGCTTCGGGATCTGCGTCCCGGCCTGCATCGCCGCCGCCATCACCGAGGTGCCGGCCGGCACCGTCACCGACATGCCGTCGATCGTCAGGGTGACAGTCTGCTCCGCGACCCGGATCGGCGTGCCGTAGTCGATCTCCTTGATCAGGCCCATCGACGTCTCCTCACTCGGCCGCGGCCGGCAGATCGCCGGCGCGCCTGAAATCCTCGGGGAAATGGGTGATCGCGCTCATCACCGGCATGGGCGTGAGCCCGCCCATGGCGCAGAGCGACCCGTCGGTCATGACCTCGCAGAGATCCTCGACCAGCTTCAGGTTCGCGTCCGTCCGGATGCCGGCGATCACCTTGTCCATGGTCTCGACGCCGCGGGTCGCGCCGATGCGGCAGGGGGTGCACTTGCCGCACGACTCGGTGGCGCAGAACTCGAAGGCGAAGCGGGCCTGGGCGGCCATGTCGACGGTGTCGTCGAACACCACGATGCCGCCGTGGCCGACGAGGCCCTTCTTGGCCGCCATCGCCTCGTAATCGAGGGGCGTGTCGAGGAGATGGTCGGGGAAGTAGGCCCCGAGCGGCCCGCCGACCTGCACGGCCCGGACCGGCCTCCCTGAGCGGGTGCCGCCGCCGAAATCCTCGATGACCTGCCGGAGGGTCATGCCGAAGGCCACCTCGATCAGGCCGCCGTGCCTGATGTTGCCGGCGAGCTGGATCGGCAGGGTGCCGAGCGACCGGCCCATCCCGTAATCGGCGTAGGCCCTGGCGCCGTTCTCGAGGATCCACGGCACGGCCGTGAACGTCATGACGTTGTTGACCAGCGTCGGCTTGCCGAGGAAGCCCTTGAGCGCCGGGATCGGCGGCTTCGCCCGCACGATGCCGCGCTTGCCCTCCAGGCTCTCCAGCAGCGAGGTCTCCTCGCCGCAGATATAGGCGCCGGCGCCGAGGCGCACTTCCAGGTGGAAGCTCTTGCCGGAGCCCAGGACGTTCTCGCCCAGCACCCCGGCCTTAACGCCGTTGGCGATCGCCTCCTTGAGGGTGGCGAAGGCCTGCGGGTACTCGGAGCGCAGGTAGATGTAGCCGCGGGTGGCGCCGGTCGCGACGCCCGCGATGGTCATGCCCTCGATGAGGTTGAAGGGGTCGCCCTCCATCATCATCCGGTCGGCGAAGGTGCCGGAATCGCCCTCGTCGGCGTTGCAGACCACGTATTTCTGGTCCGCCCTGGCGAGCATCACGGTGTTCCACTTGATGCCGGCCGGGAAGCCGGCCCCGCCCCGGCCGCGCAGGCCGGAATCGCGCACCGCCGCCACGACGCCCTCGGCATCGAGCCTCAGCGCGGCCTCGAGGCCGCGATAGCCGCCATGGGCCCGGTAATCGTCCACGGAGACCGGGTCGATCACGCCGCAGCGGTGGAAGGTCAGGCGCTGCTGCCGGGCGAGGTAGGGGATCGTCTCCGGGGCGCCGAGGCGGAGGGCGTGGTCGCCGCCCGTGGTCAGGCCGGCGTCCAGCAGGGCGTCGACGTCCTTGACCGTCACCGGACCGTAGGCGACGCGCCCCTCGGGCGTGCCGACCTCGACCATCGGCTCCAGCCAGAACAGGCCGCGGGAGCCGGTGCGCACGATGGTGACGTCGAGGCCGCGGCGCTCGGCCCCGGCGAAGAGGGCGCGGGCGACCTTGTTGGCGCCGAGGCCGAGCGCGACGGCGTCGCGCGGAACGTAGAGGGTGACGCTCACTGGCGCACCTCCGTCAGGGCGGCTTCCAGGGCGTCGGCGGTCAGGTGCGCGACCGGCTCACCGTCGACCAGCGCGGCGGGACCGTTGGCGCAGAGGCCCAGGCAGTAGACCGGCTCGACCGTGGCGCTGCCGTCGGCGGTGGTCTCGTGCCAGCCGCATCCGAGGCGGCCGAGGATCTCGCGGTGGAGCTTGTCGGAACCCACCGCCTGGCAGGCCTCGGCGCGGCACAGCTTCACCTCGTGGCGGCCGGCCGGGTGGGCGCGGAAGTCGTGGTAGAAGGTGATGCAGCCGTGCACCTCGGCGCGCGACAGGTTCAGCGCGTCCGCGATCAGCGGCACGGCGCCGGAATCGACGTAGCCGAACGTCTCCTGCAGCGCGTGCAGGATCGGCAGCGTGGCCCCTTCGAGGTGGGTGTGTTCGGCGATGATCCCGGATGCGCGCTCCGCGCTCCAGGGCTCGTGACGCGCCATGGTTTCCAGCCCAGTCTGTTCCTGTTCTAAAGCGAAGAGGAACAGAAATGCATAATGGCATCAATCGCGCTGTCCGGTCGGGCGACAAAGGACGTTTGTCGAGCTGTAATGCGCCGGCCTGAGGAGCGAAGCCAATTCGTTAACGTGTTGCCGCAGCGCGATTTTTCAGATCCGATCAGCAGTCAGAATTTGTCGCGTGCGTCGCAACATAAATTTGTGCCCTGCAAGAAACTGCATTCCGCCACGTCGGGTCCGGAACGTCCGGTTAGAGTACTCCGTCCTTGCGGGCGGAGCGAAGCAATCCAGTCGCGCCACGCTTGCCGAGGTCGCGCTGCCCTGGATCGCTCCGCTCGTGAGGACGGCGGCGGGCTCCGAGACCGGAGCCTCGGCCGCGTCAGAACTCCATCTCGAGTTCCTCGATCTCGTCCGGCTCGTCGGCGGCGGCCTCCGCCCACTCGATCATGAGGGGCCAGTGCAGGACCGTGTCGCGGTAGGCGGCGGCCCGGGGCGGCAGCGCCACGTCGTAGGTGCGGAAGCGCGTACAGACCGGGGCGTACATGGCGTCGGCCAAGCAGGGGCGATCGCCGAACAGGAACGGCCCCTCGTAGCGGTCCAGGCAATCGTCGAAGATCGTGACGATGCGCTCGATATCGGCCTTCGCGCCGTTGAACACCCGGAAATCGGGGTGGAAGGCGCGCAGGTTCATCGGCAGGGCCGAGCGCAGGTTGACGAAGCCGGAATGCATCTCGCCGGAGATGGATCGGCAATGGGCGCGCTCCGCGATGTTGCCGGGCAGGAACCCGGCCTCCGGGAACGTCTCGGCGAGATACTCGGCGATGGCCAGCGTATCCCAGACGACCACGTCGCCGTGGCGCAGGCGCGGCACCAGGAAGGACGGCGACAGGTGCAGCAGCTCGGCCCGGCTGGTGGCATCGGCGCCGGACAGGACCTCGGTCTCGAAATCGAGCCCCGCCATCCGGCAGATGAGCCAGCCCCTCAGGGACCACGAGGAGTAGTTGCGGCTCGAGATGGTGAGCGTAGCGGCCGTCATCGTCCTGCCCCGGGCGCGTCGCCGATCGTGCGGTCTGCGAGGCCCGATCCAAGACTCGTGCCGGTTGGGGCGGGCGAATCGCTTCCGCCAGCGATTCTACTCCCGTCGTAGCAGCGCCGCGACCTCCGCCTCCTCGGCGGGCGACAGGTTTCGGGCCGGCGCGGCCGGCCGGCGGCGCGCGAGCCGCCAGATGCCGAACCCGCCGAGCAGCACCGCGAGCACCGGGGTCAGCCACAGCAGCAGGGTGTGCAGCGCGAAGACCGGGCGCAGGAGCACGAACTCGCCGTAGCGGGCCACGACGTAGTCGAGAACCGCCTTGTCGCTGTCGCCCTTCTCCAGCCGTTCGCGGACGATCAGGCGCAGGTCCTTGGCGAGCGGCGCGTCGGAATCGTCGATCGACTGGTTCTGGCAGACGAGGCAGCGCAGTTCGGCCGAGATCTCCCGCGCGCGGTGCTCCAGGACGGGGTCCTTCAGCACCTCGTCGGGCTGGACCGCCAGGGCCGGCAGTGACGCCAGCAGGACGAGCGCGGCCAGCGCCGGCCGGAGCGAACGGCGCGCCATCACTCGGCCGGCACCGCGACCGGCAGCGGTCGCGCCTTCGCCTTGGCGGGCACGCCGACGCGCATCCGCCGGTCGGTGAGCGACAGGCCGCCGCCCAGGGCCATCACCACCGCCCCGAGCCAGATCAGCAGGACCAGCGGCTTGTAGTAGAGGCGCAGGCCGACGCCGCCGTCCTGCCCGATCTCCCCGAGGCTCGCGTAGACCTGGCTGGCGCCGACGGTCAGCAGGCCCGACTCCGTCACCGCCATCTTGCGGCTCGGGTAGAAGCGCTTGCCGGTCTCGACCTGCCCGACCTCGTCGCCGCCGCGGGTGCGGATCGTCAGGTAGGCGGCGGCCTCCTCGTAGTTCGGGCCCTTGCGCGGCGCGACCCGGTCGAGCGTGGCCACGTAGGGCCCCGTCGCCAGGCTCTGGCCGGGCTTGAGGGTCGCCAGGCCCTCGGTGGCCCAGCCCTGGGCGGCGATGCCCAGCACCACGACGCCGACCCCGGCATGGGCGAGGGCGGTGCCCCAGGCCGAGCGCGGCAGGCCGACGGCGCGGCGGCCGATCTGGCCGAGGGAGCGGGCGCGGCTCGCCCCGTAGCCCCGGGCGCGGGTGACGATCTCCAGGGCGGAGCCGATCAGCAGGTAGGCGCCGAGGCCGATCCCGACCGGTGCCATGACCGGCCCGCCCCAGGTCAGCGCCAGGACCGCGAAGCCGACCACCAGGGCGACCGCCAGGGCCGCGAACAGGCGCTGGGCGGCGGCGAGCACGTCGCCGCGCTTCCAGGCCAGCGCCTGGCCGGCGGGCACGATCAGCAGGAGCGGGATCGCCAGCGGCACGAAGGTGGAATTGAAGAAGGGCGGCCCGACCGTGATCTTCTCGCCCGTCAGCATCTCCAGCACGAGCGGGTAGAGGGTGCCGACCAGCACGGTGGCGCAGCCCGCGACCAGGAACAGGTTGTTGAGGACGAGCGACCCCTCGCGGGAGATCGGCGCGAACAGGCCGCCCTGCCGCAGCAGCGGCGCCCGCCACGCGAACAGCGTCAGCGAGCCGCCGATGAACAGAACCAGGATCGCCAGGATGAAGACGCCGCGGGTCGGGTCGGTGGCGAAGGAATGGACCGAGGTGATCACGCCCGAGCGGACCAGGAAGGTGCCGATCAGCGAGAGCGAGAAGGTCAGGATGGCGAGCAGCACCGTCCAGACCTTCAGGGCGTCGCGCTTCTCCATCACCACGGTGGAGTGCAGCAGCGCCGTGCCGGCGATCCACGGCATCAGCGAGGCGTTCTCGACCGGGTCCCAGAACCACCAGCCGCCCCAGCCGAGCTCGTAATAGGCCCAGTACGAGCCCATCGCGATTCCGAGCGTCAGGAAGCACCACGCCGTCAGCGTCCAGGGCCGCACCGCGCGGGCCCAGACGGCGTCGATCCGCCCGTCGATCAGCGCGGCCACGGCGAAGGCGAAGCTGATCGAGAAGCCGACATAGCCGATGTAGAGGAGCGGCGGGTGGATCGCGAGACCCGGATCCTGCAGCAGCGGATTGAGGTCGTTGCCCTCGAGCGGTGCCGGGATCACGCGGGTGAACGGGTTCGAGGTCGTGATGATGAACAGCACGAACACGAAGGTGATCAGCCCCTGCACGCCCAGCGTGCTGGCCCGCAGCCGCGGCGGCACCGAGTTCTTGGCAGCCGCCACGCAGGCGCCGAACAGCGTGAGGATCAGCACCCAGAGGAGCATCGAGCCCTCGTGGTTCCCCCAGACGCCGGAGATCTTGTAGATCAGCGGCTTCTGCGTGTGCGAGTTCTCGACGACGTTCTGGACCGAGAAGTCCGAGGTGACGTGCGCCCAGGTGAGCGCCGCGAAGGCGAACAGCACGCAGGCGAAGGCGCCCAGCGCCGCCTGCGAGGCGATCTGGCGGAGCGCCGGATCACCCGAGCGGGCGGCCCAGATCGGCATCACCACCTGGACGAGGGAGATCGCCAGCGCGAGCGCGAGGGCGAAGTGGCCGGTCTCGACGATCATGCGGGTTCCCTCACCGCTCGCTGCGGGGGCCGAGGGTGCTGTCCGCCGCCGCGGTGGCGGGCTTCGGCGCGGGGCCGGCCTTGTTCGGGCCGCCCTCCTGCCAGCGCCCCTGCGCCTTCAGCGCGTCGGCCACCTCGCGGGGCATGTAGGATTCGTCGTGCTTGGCGAGCACCGTGTCGGCGCGGAACTGGCCGCCCGGCTCCAGCACGCCCTCGGCGACCACGCCCTGCCCTTCCCGGAACAGGTCCGGCAGGAGCCCCTTGTAGTGGACCTCGACGGTCGCGTTCGTGTCGGTGACGGCGAAGTCGACCGCCTGGTCGGGGCCGCGCCTGAGCGAGCCGTCCTTCACCAAGCCGCCGAGCCGCAGGCGCGTGCCCGGGGCGATGGCCTGCTGGGCGATGTCGGTGGGCGAGCGGAAGAACACGATCGAGCCGCTCATGGCGTACAGGATCAGCCCCACGGCGAGGGTCAGCACGCTGCCGCAGGCGGCGATCAGGATCAGGCGGCGTTTCTTACGCGTCACGATACTTCCACCCCGCGGTCCGGCGCGCGGAGACCCGCCCCGACCGGAACCGTTCTCATTCTAGTCTTGAGGGTGTCGGCTCCAGGCGCCCGCGGGTCAAGGGCGGGCGTCGGGACCGATTGTCGTACGGGCCGCCCCGCGGAGGCCGCCTCGCGATTTCGTGGTGTCGGGATTGGACTTGCCGGGGAACGGGCCTGTCAGGGGTTGGGCTTGTCGGAGAGGTCCAGCTCCCGGGCGAGCCCGTCGAGCCGCGCCACCGCCTCGCCGTTGGCGGCCAGCGCCATCCGGGCGCGGTCGAGGGCCTTCACCGCCTGGTCGCGCTCGCCCAGCGCGCTGTAGGAGCGCACGAGCCGCATCCACTCGTCCGGCGTGCCGCCCCGCGCCGCGAGGCGCCGGTCGAGTCCCTCGACCATGCCGCGAATGGCCGCCTGCTGCTCCGCCTGGGGCATGGCGCGCACGGCCGCCATCGCGGCCTCCTTCTCGGCCGGTCCGCCCGGTCCGGCCCGGCCCGATTCGGCCGGCGCGGGCGCCCCGCCCTCCGCGCCGAGACCCACCCGGCTCGGCCGGGCGCGCGGCCTCGGCGATGCCGTCATCCTCGGCCTCGCGCTGCGCCTCGCGGCTCGCCCGGAGCAGGCGGCGCGCCGCCTCGGCCTTGGCGGTCTCGGCCTCGTCGGGAGCGATCAGGCCGCGCTCGAGGTCGCGCTCGATCTCGGCGACCTGATCCTCGTAGAACGCCGTCTCGGTGCCGAGCCCGGACCCGCCCACCTCGCCGGTCGGCACGGCGGCGCGCCGCGACATCGGCCAGAGCAGGCCGAGAACGGCCGCCGCGGTCATGGCCGCCAGGATGAACCAGATCGCCGTCATGGACCTTATCGCCAACGAGCCGGACCGGCCCGCCCCTCCCCACGCCATGTGGAGCCGGCAGCGTGACGCCACGACGCCTCCCGGCGGCGGCACGGTGTCACGCAACTCTGTTGCGAAGACAAGGGCCTGGGCGGAGCCATGAGGCCGCGTCCCGCGTCCCGGTCGCTGCCGGGGCGCCGCCGGGGAGGCCCCCCGGCGGCCTAATGCGCCGCGGTGCCGACCGGCAGGTCCCCCGGCACCTCCAAAACCGCTCGCAGGCCGCCGAGCGCCGCCTGCTCCAGCGTGAAGCGCCCGCGGTACAGGGCGGCGAGGTCGGCCACGATCGACAGGCCGAGGCCGGAGCCGGGCTTCGACTCGTCGAGGCGCCGCCCCCGGCCGAGCACGGCCTGGCGGGCCTCCGGCGGCAGGCCGGGACCGTCATCCTCGATGGCGACGACGAGGTGGGGATAATCGTTCGTCTTCACCGCCTCGGCCCGGATCGCCACCCGGCCGTGGGCCCATTTGGACGCGTTGTCGACGAGGTTGCCGACCATCTCCTCGAAATCCTGGCGCTCGCCGCGGAAGCGCAGGCCCGGCGGCACGTGGACGTCGTAGGCGATGTCCTTGTCGCGGTAGATCTTCCCGAAGGTGCGCACGAGGCCGGCGAGCGCCGGCTCGACCTCCGTGGAGGTGCCGAGCGTGCCGGCGAGCGCCGCGGCGCGGGCCCGGTCGAGGTGGTAGTTGACCTGATCGCGCATGACCGCGGCCTGCTCGCGGATCTTCTGCGCGAGCTCCTCGGGGGCGTCCGAGGCCCCGACCTCGTTGACGATGATCGAGAGCGGCGTCTTGAGGGCGTGGGCGAGGTTGCCAACCTGGGTTCGGGCGCGCTCCAGGATCTCGCGGTTGGTCTCGATCAGGAGGTTCACCTCGCCGGTGAGCGGCGCGATGTCGCGGGGATAGGTGCCGGTGATGCGGTCGGCCTCGCCCCGGCGCACGGCCCCCAGCGCGGCGCGCATCTTCTTGAGCGGCGCGAGACCGAACCGGATCTGCAGCAGGGTGGTGATCGCCAGCGACAGGCCGAGCAGGCCGAAGGTGATGGTCAGCGAGTTCCGGAACCGGTCGACATCGTTCACGATCTCGTCGGCGGGGCCCGCGACCCGGACCGTGTAGCGGCCCTCCTCACCGAGATCGACGTCGCGCTCCATGATGCGCAGGAGGCGCCCGTCCTGCCCCTTGCCGTAGCCCTGGCGGATCTGCCCGACCCCGACCTTGCCGTCGGAATCGGTGGCGGGCGGCAGCGGCACGCCGACGAGGGAGCGGGAGGTGCGCACGTCGCGCGGCTTCGCGTCCGGCTTGCCGACCTGCCAGTACCAGCCCGACAGGGGCAGGTCGAAGCGCGGGTCGCCGAGCGAGAAGGTCCGGCTCTCGGGATCGTTGGGCGAGACGAGGTCGGTGGCGAGGTTGTTGGCGAAGACTAGGAGCCGGCTGTCGAAGGAGCGCTCGGTGTTCTCGCGGTAGAGGGTCGTGAGGATCCAGGCCGCGATCAGCAGGATCGCGGAGCTCGCCAGGAACGCCGACACGGCGAGCCGCACCGCGATGGAGCGGCGGCGCAGGGAGAAGAGGCCGATGAGATCGATCATGGATGCGTCGGTCGCTCAGACGGGCGGCTGCGCATCGTAGAACACCGCGCCGCGCATCAGCGGGCGCGCCGTGCGGAAGAAGGCGCCGCGTTCGGCCCGCCAGCCGTCGGCCTCGCGGATCACGGCGGCGTCGGCGGTGAGGATGCCCGACGGCATGCCGACCCGCAGGGCCGCTTCGGTGGGGCGGGCGGCCTCGTGGACGAGACTGCCCTCGAGCCGGGCGGCGACCGCGAGGCACAGGGTGGCGGTGAGCGGCAGCGCCTGATGCGGCACGCCGTTGGAGATGACCCGGGCGGTCAGGTCGACATCGGCGCCGCGGATGGTCTCGCCCGAGAGGCTGCCGGAATCCTGCGGCGGGGCGACGAGGCCGACGAACGGCACGTGGACGACGCGCGCCGCCGCCTCGAGATCGGGCGCGATGCCCATCGCCACGGAGCCGGCCCGGCGGATCCGCGCCAGCCGGTCGAGGAGGCCCGGCGCGGCCTCCAGGGCGGCGGGCAGCTCGGTGCCGGCGAGGCCGAGATCGGCGGCGCGGACGAACACGCAGGCGTTGGCGGCGTCGATCAGCGAGGCCTCGATCGCGCCGAGGCCCGGCACGTCGAGCCACTGGCGGACGGTGCCGGTCGGCAGCAGCCGGCCGGTCGTGGCGCCGCCCGGATCCAGGAAGTCGAGCCGGATCGGCGCGCCGGTGCCGGTGACGCCGGGGATCGCGAGGTCGCCCCGGTAGACGCTGCGCCCGCCCGCGGCCGCGAAGGTCGCCACGACCAATTTGCGCGTGTTGGTGTTGAAGATCCGCAACCGCACCGCGCCGTCGGGGACGTCGACGAGCCCCTCGTCGACCGCGAACGGTCCCACGGCGGCGAGCATGTTGCCGCAATTGCCCGAGAGGTCGATGCGGCCGTCGCGGACCACGACCTGCACGAAGGTGTAGTCGATGTCGGCTCCGGGCCGCGCCGAGCGCTCGACCACGCAGATCTTCGAGACCGACGAGACGCCCCCGCCCATTCCGTTAAGCTGCCGCCCGAACGGGTCGGGGCTGTCCATGGCGGAGAGGAAGACCGGCTCCCAGGCGGCGAGATCCCCCGGCACGTCCCGGCGGTGCAGCATCAGCGCCTTGCTGGTGCCGCCGCGCATGAACACGGCCGGCAGCGTGCCGGAACGCGCGGCCGCGCTCACATCCGCGCCGGCGGCTGGTTGGGATCCACGAGGTAGCCGAGGCCGCGGACCGTCTGGATCAGGTCCACCGCGAGCTTCTTGCGCAGGCGGCCCACGAACACCTCGATCGTGTTCGAGTCGCGGTCGAAATCCTGGTCGTAGAGGTGCTCGGTGAGTTCGGCGCGGGACACGACCCGGCCGGTATGGTGCATCAGGTAGGAGAGCAGCCGGTACTCGTGGCTCGTCAGCTTCACCTGGGCGCCGTCGACGAAGACCTTGCCGGAGCGGGTGTCGAGGGTCACCGGCCCGCAGGCGATCTGGCTGGTGGCGTGGCCGGCGGCCCGGCGCAGCAGCGCGCGCACCCGGGCCATCAGCTCCTCCATGTGGAAGGGCTTGGTAACGTAGTCGTCGGCGCCGGCATCGAAGCCGTCGACCTTGTCCGACCAGCGGTCGCGGGCGGTGAGGATGATCACCGGGGTCTTCACGCCGGCCCGGCGCCACTTCTGGAGCACGGTCACGCCGTCGGCCTTGGGCAGACCCATGTCGAGGATGATGGCGTCGTAGGGCTCGCTCTCGCCGAGATAGCCGCCCTCCTCGCCGTCATAGGCCTTGTCGGCGACGTAGCCGGCCTCCTCCAGCGCGGCCACGACCTGCCGGTTGATGTCCTTGTCATCCTCCACGACCAGCAGACGCACGGCTCACTCCCCTCCGAAACGGTTCCGGCGCCCGCTCAATACTGTCCCGCCACGGTGCCGGTGCGCGCGTCGACAATCACGTGCACGAAATGCCCGTCCCGGCGCAAGGCGGTGAGCATGTAGACGAGGCCGTCCTCGTGACGGCAGAGGCTCGCCCGCTGGATCTCGGCGCGCGGGATCACCGTGCGGGCGGCGCGGATCGCCGCCACGGGCGGGATCACCCGGCGCTCGCCGACCTCCTCGCGCAGGTCCGCGGGGGACAGGCAGCTCTCGATCCGCAGCGGCGCCTGGCTGGACACCGCGCCCGCCTGCGGAGCCGGCCCGTCGTCGGCCATGGAGCCGAGGCCGCCCGCGGCGAGGGCCGCGGCGGTCAGGCTGATGGCGACGAGGGCGATGGCGTAGCGCATTGGCGGACGATGTGCGCCCAGGGCACTGAATGCGTCCTGAATACGTAGCCGTGCGTCGCCCCCGGCGGCCGTCGGCGGCGGTCCGGACATTCCCTTCGCGTTTGACTCGGTGGCGGACGGCATCGTGCGGACATGACGGCCGGGGCGGCGCCCGGTTCCACGCCGCGCACAGCTGCGCACAGGCGCGTCGATCGCGCTCACGGCGACCGCGCGGACGGCGCCGCCGCCGGGACGGGCCCGCAGGCCGCGGCNACCCGGGTGAGGCCGACGAGCTCGCTGACGATCACGAAGGCCGCGAGCGGCGCGCCCGAGGCCGCCCAGCCGGCCGCGAGACCGGCGTAGTGCAGGACCGCGTCGCGGTACCCGCCCGCGAAGAAGGCCGCGACCTGCGCGTCGGCCGCTTCGGTCCCGTCCGGGCTTCCCGGGCGGCCGGGGGCCGGATCGCAGGTGATGCGGCCGCGCCAGGGATAGGCGGGCTGCGCGGCGCCGGGGACGTGCGGATCGGGCAGCGCGTTGCCGGCCGGCACGTCCATCATGACGAACGGGTAGAGCGACACCGCCAGCCCCCGGCGCGCCAGCTCGGCCACCAGCCGGGTCAGGCCCGCGTCAGCCGGCGTGCCGCCGTAGGCCGGGCTGCCGTCCGGCAGGGTCGAGACCGTCTCGGCGCGGTCGCGGGTGATCCCGGCGACGCGCCAATCCTCCGGCCAGGCGCGCTTGTCGGCGGCCTCGACCTTCGGGACCACCCGGCAGGATCCCGCCCGCAGGTCGGTGCCGAACCACGTCGCCACCACGGCGACCCGGCGCAGGTTCGGGCACAGTGCCTGGAGCGCGTCGAGGGAGGCGACGACGTCGGTGCCGCGCTGGAGCTGGTGCCGGTTGGCGGCCTCGGTGCGGCCGAGCCCGAGATCGACGGTGACCCGGTCCGGATCGAGGCCGAACTCGCTGGCGCCGGGGATCAGGTCGACGGCCCGCACCCGGTCGAACAGGCCGTTGACCGGGCGGATCACCTCGAAGGCGAATTGCGGGACCCGGTTGCCGAAGGCCGCGAGGGCGAGGTTCTCGAACACCACGTAGGCGAGGCCGCGATAGGCCGGCGCGTTCTCGGCGCCCTCCTTGGCGACGATCAGCGGGTCGGGCTCCTGGCCGGGGCCGCCGGTATGGACCCGCAGGGTCAAGCCCGCCTGGTCGATCTCCCGTCCGTCCGCCCAGATCCGGCGGACGCAGGCGATCTCGCCCTCGCACAGGCCGACCGCGAGGTTGGCGAAGTAGCTGTAGCGGGTCGTGACGGTCTTCGGGCCGCCCGCCAGCCCGCCCTTGGCGGGGGCGGCGGCGCGCTGCACCGCGGTGTTGGCGACCTCCAGCGGGCGGGTCGCCCAGATCAGGGTGCCGCCGATCCGCGCCCGCCCGTAGACCCGGGGGATCGGGTCGCCCTCGGTGGAGGTGAGCCCGGCGACGTCGGCGAGTCGCGGCCCCTCGACGAAGCGCGCGTGCCGTCCGGCCCCCGACAGGGCGCCGCCGAGGGCCGCGCCCGCGGCAGAGCCGAGCGCCCGCCCGACCATGCCGCCGATCGGGCCTCCGAGGGCGGTGCCCACGGCCGCCCCGGCCGAGGACAGGATCAGCGTCGCCATGGCGGGGCTCCGGATCTGATGGCGGTACCGCGTGGACGGGTTGCCGTTCCGTATCCGATCGGATACGTTCGACCTGTGACGACGATCCTGCTGTCCGACACCTTCCGGACTTGGCTCACGGGCCTGAAGGATCACCGCGCCAGGGCGCGCATCGCGGCACGTATCCGCAGCGCGGGGCTCGGCAATTTCGGGGATTCCAAACCGGTCGGGTCAGGTGTGTTCGAGATGCGGATCCCGTATGGCCCCGGCTTTCGCGTCTACTATGTCCGGCGCGGCGAGGTAACGTACCTGCTCCTGTGCGGCGGCGATAAGTCCAGCCAGACCCGGGACATTCAGAGGGCCAAGTCCATGGCCGCCTCTCTCGACGGAATCACCTGATGCGTTTCACACCGTTCGACGCCTCGGAATTCCTTGACAGTGAGGAGGCGATTGCCGAATACTTGGCGGCAGCGCTCGACGACCCCGACCCCGAGCTGTTCATCGCGGCCCTGGGCGATGTCGCGAAGGCACGCGGCATGGCGCAGATCGCCCGGGAAGCGGGTGTCGGTCGAGAGAGCCTCTACAAGGCGCTGACGCCGGGCTCGAAGCTCCGCTACGAGACGGTCCGCAAGGTCATGGACGTGCTCGGCGTCAAGCTCACCGTATCGACGCGTTCCTCGTAGGCGCCGCAGCGCTCGGGAAACCGGAACACCCCCGTCGCGTGCCGGCGCCACCATCCGGTGAGCGCCACCTCGGCGACCACCGCGCCGTCGTGGGCGTGGATCATCGCGCCGTCGCCGGCGGCGATGGCGCAGTGGCGGGCCGGCAGGTGGCGGCGGAAGGCGAAGAGCAGGACGTCGCCCGGCCGCGGCGCCAGGTCCGCCAGGGGTCCGGGCACCGGCACGAGGTGGCGGGCGGCCGCCTCGGTGAGCGGGTCGGTCCCGGGCGCGGCCGATTCCGCCCAGGTGCCGGAATAGGGCGGCGGCACCTCCGGCTCGGCGCCGTAGAGCCCGCACCAGACCCCGCGCAGCAGGCCCAGGCAGTCGCAGCCCACGCCGCGCAGCGACGCCTGGTGGCGGTAGGGCGTGCCCAGCCAGAGCCGCGCCTCGCCCAAGGCCGCCGCGCCGATCGCCCGCCGCATCGCGCTCATCGGAACAGGCTCCCGCCGTCGAGGACGTGATCGGACCCCGGTACCGCCCGCATCACCGCGTCGTTGCCGGGCATGTGCGGGAAGCCCTGAAAGTTGACCGCGTTGGCGAAGCGGTCGCGGCAGGTGGCGAGGCGCTTGTCGCACCCGGCCGTGAGGCCGAATCCGTCGCCGGCGGCGACGGGCCGGGGCGGCGCGGTCCAGAGCTCGATCAGGGACCCGAGCTGGAGGCGCACATCCGCCGCGAGCCCGGCATTGGCGCCGGTCGTCCAGGTCAATCGCCCGCCGGTGAACAGGCCGTCCGCGAAGGACCCGGCGAGCGTCGCCGCGAGCGTGGCCGGCTCCGGGAGGCCGGTCACCCGGCCGGTGGTCGTCCAGGCGGCCCGGTCCACGCGGCAGCGCCCGTCCCCGAGATCGGCGCCGCAGGTCGCCCGGTAGGTGCGGCCCCGCTCGGCGCCGAGCCGGTGCGCGAGCCCGCGCAGCTCGGCCACGAAGGCGTCCCCGTCCCGGCGCACCTCGCCGATCGTGGCGACGTCGAGGAGGAGCCGGGTCTCGGGCTCGGTCCAGTCGACCAGCCAGGTCTCCACCGCGGCGCCGTCGTAGAGGCCGCCGGCGATGTCCGCCTCTGTGAGGCCGAGGCCGCTGAGCGCCCCGGCCACGTCGCCGCCGGAGACCGCGAATCCCAGCTCGGCGCCGGCCTCGGCCGCCTCCAACCCGGTGCGGGCGGCGTGGACGAGCCCCGCGATCGTCAGGTCGCGGTCGTGATCGGTGAAGCCGAGGGCGAGCCCGTCCGGCCGCCGCAGGGACCAGCAGCGGCACAGGGTGGTCACGCCGCCGGCCAGATGGGCCGCGAAGGCCTCCGGGATGTCGCGCATGGCGTCACGCCTCCTCAGGGCACGATCTCGACGAGCGGCACCTTGAGGATCTCGCCGGCCGTGAAGGCGGCGAGGTCGACGGTCAGCGCGTCGGTGTCGAAGCGGACCGGCACGTCGAAGGTGAAGCCCGCCGTCACGGCCGCGCCGGGTTGCGGGGCCTGGCCGGGCGCGAAGGTGACGAGGCCGGTGGCGGGGTCGCAGGCGAAGGCGCCCGGCTCGATCTCCCGGCCCGAGACCGCGACCCGCACGCTGCCCGCCACCGGCTTGGCGATCCGGCGGCGGTAGGGCGCGAAGCCCGCGCCGTAGGTCTTCATCAGCGGGAAGGCGGTCGCGGTGCCGTCGCCCGCGCCGAGCGGCTGGTCGAGGGGTCCGATCGGCCGGCCGGGCGGCCCGGAGCGGCAGTCGACCCGGTCGCGGAACCGGAAGCCGTAGAGCCGCCCGCGCCGCTCCTCGAAGAAGGCCAGCACCGCGTGCAGCGCGTCGAGGCCGCGCATCCCGAACCCGGCGTCGTAGCGGCGGCGGGAATCGGCCCAGCGGCCGTTCCGGTGCTCCCGGCCGGAGGCCAGGGTCACGATCTCGGTCAGCCGGTGCGGACCGCCGCTCGCGCGCAGGGACACGTCGAGGGGGAACAGCACCTCGTGGAAGTCGTCGGCCATGGCGGGAACCTCCGGTCCGCGTCGGGGACGCGTCGCCTCGATCGTCCGCGCCGCCGCGATCCGGGGCGCGACGGGGGAAGCCGTTCGATGGGTGCCCTCCCTCACCCCCTCACGCGCGCCGGTGATCGTCGACGGCCGCACCGGCCGGGCCCGGGCCCCGGAAGGGTGCAGGCCGGCGTGATTGGCGGTGGCGGGAGCCGCGCGCCTGGCGGCCTCACGTCGCCCGCTGCCCCCGCGCCACCGCCCGGGCGAGGCTCGCGGTCACCTGCGCCTCGGAGCGGCGGAAGGCCGCGGGATCGGGGGTGGCGATGTTGACGGTCACGGAAACCGGGCGGGCCTGCGCGCCGCCCGCGGCGACGCCGAGGCGGCCGTCCGGCCCGCGGCCGAGGGGCAGGATCGCGGCTCCGCGCCCTGCGCACCGGGCGGAGCTGGGCCGAGACCGAGACCCGCATGGCCTGGGATGGGCCCTCCGACCCGGCCGACGAGCCCGCCGCGGACTGTCCGACCAGCGCCGCGCCGGACGCGATGCCGGCCCCGGTCCTGCGCAAGCGGATCGCCCTCGGCCTGCCGGGCCTCGGCAACGCCGTGGAGGTGCAGACGAGCTTCGTCCTGTCCGAGCCCGCGGCGGCGCTCCGGCTCGAACCCCTCGCCGCCGCCGTCCCGGCCGAATTCTCCGCGGCCTGGCGCTTCGACCGGGCCACCGGCGGGATCGCGCCCCTCGACCCCGGACCGGGGGAGCGGCCGGACCCCGTGATCCTCGCGACGCCGGAGGGCTCGCACGCCCTGGCGGTCTGGGCGCCGGGCCCCCCGGACCAGGAGCCCGACGCGCCCCGGCCCGGTTTCGCGGTCGCGCCCGAGGCCGGGGCGAACCGCCTGAGCTGCCGCTTCCGGGTGGCGAACGCCGCCGCCGGCGCGCACGATCTCGCCTGCTACGCCCTGCTCGGCTCCCTCGCGGACGTCCGTGCCGCCCTGCGGAGCCTGACCGCGCCCCCGTGACGGCCCCGGCCGACGCCGGCGTGACGCGACCGACGAACCGCGGAGGTTCCGACGAACAGGAAGCACGTCCTCGGGCGCGCGATCTTGGTCGTCGCGCCCGTCCCCTCGGGCGGGGGCGATGGCGGCGGCGATTGACCGCCCGACGGCGACCCCCGATCCGGAGACGCGACGCGACGCGCCGGGCACGCGCACCGACGAAGGGTCCGGGCCCCGGGCTCATCCGCGGCGTCCCGGAAGGCCAGCGCGGCTAAACGCGGCAGATGTGCCGCTCAAAGCGCCCGCCCTGGGCAAACAATACGCAGAATTACGGTGGCGATTCCCAGCTCAGGACCGTGCACCGTGTCCGGAGCGCTACAGATTTGGCGCACGACATTGTGTATACAGCATGCAGTTCGTTCCAGAGACCACGAACCGACTCCGGCGCGCTTCTCCGTGAAGCGCGCCGAATTGTTCCGGGCCACCGCCCTCACAGCCGCCGGATGCGCGGCTCGGCCCGAGGCTCCAGCATCAGGTGCGTGAGCGCCCAGACCAGGGCGTCCAGGCGGTCGGGGGATGCCCCGCCGGACAGGCCGTCCGGCCCGAAATCGCACAGCTCGTCCTCCAGCGCCGGGAAGGCCCCGACATGGTGGACCAGCCCGCGGGCGTAGAGCAGCGAGACCGGCTCGGCGCGCAGGTACTTGCCCCGCGTGGCGTGGACCCGGGTGACCGGCACCGCGGGGTCGCACTGACCCAGCACGGCGGCGGCCATCTCGCCGCCCTGGTTGACCTCGACCACGAGGGCGTCGGCCCGGAGCCGGTGGTAGAGCGCCAGCGCCGCGGCCGCCCAGGCCTCCGGGGTGGCGCGGGCGAGGCTCGCGTCGGCCAGCACGTAGGCGTGGCCGCCCGCGCGCCCGGCCGCCACGATCCCGCAGGCATCCGAGCGCGCCCCCGAGGCGGCGGGCGGATCCACCGCCACGACGATCCGCCCGAGATCGGGCGCGGAGGTGACCCGGCCCGCCTCCAGGGCGGCGCGGGCCCACAGGGCGTCGTCCCGGTCGGCGATGAGCTCGCCGTCGAGTTCCTGCCGGCCGAGCCGCGTGCCGGCGTAGCGCCCGACCACCTGCTGGAGGAAGTCGGGCGCGAGATGCGCGGCGTTGTCGTGGGTCCGGGCGCGGCTGACCACGGTGCGCGGGTCGGCGAGCAGGCGGCGGATCAGCGGCACCGGCCGGGGCGTCGTCGTCACGAGGTTGCGCGGCCGGGCGCCGAGGCGCAGGCCGAATTGCAGCATGTCGAAGGCCGCCTCGGGCCGGCGCCACTTGGCGGCCTCGTCGCACCACGCGGCGCCGAATTGCGGGCCGCGCAGCGCGTCGGGCTCCTCCGCCGAGAAGGCGAGCGCGACGGCGCCGTTGCTCCACTCGAGCCGGCGGCGGCTCGGCGACCAGGTCGGCCGGGCCCGCCCCCGCGCCGGCAGACCGAGCAGCCCCGAGGGCCCCTCGACCATCACGTCCCGCACGTCGAGATGGGTCTCGCCGACCAGGGCGATCCGCCCGACCGGCACCCCGGCGAAGGCCGGGTCGCCCCGGGCGAGGGCGTCGACCCACTCGGCCCCGGTGCGGGTCTTGCCGCTGCCGCGGCCGCCGATCACCGCCCAGGTGGTCCAGCGCTCCGCGTCGGGCGGCGGCAGCTGGTCCGGCCGGGCCTGGTGCAGCCAGTCGCCCGCCAGCGCCCGGACGAGGTCCGGCGGCAGCGTCGCGAGGAAGTCAGGGAGCCGCCCGGTCGCCGACAAAGCCAGCAGCGCGTCGCGCGATCTCCGCGCGCAGGGCGGGCAGGTCGGGTTCGGTGTCGGGTCCGGTGCCATCGCCCCCCTCCCCCGCCCCGCGCGCGCCGTCCGCATCCAGAGTGTCGAGGAGCCGCTTGAGCCCGCCGAGATCGCGCAGGGTCCGGGCGGAATCGCGCGCGCCCGGCCCCGCCCCGCTCAAAGCCGCGTCGAAGGCGGCGATCTGCCGGGCGATATGGGCGCGCAGATGCGCCCGCAGGGTCGCCGGATCGGTCGCGGGGACGCCGCGCCCGGACACGGCCGGCGGCAGCGGCAGCTCCGCCCCGAAGGCCGAGGCCAACATCGCCGCGTCGAGCCGGCCGAGGCCCAGGATCTCGGTGACGTCGCCGGGATCGGCGCCCGGCGCGCAGAGCAGGCGGATCAGGGCGGCCCGGCGCGCCGCCGGCCACCGGGCCGTCAGGAGCCTGGGCCGGTGCCGCCGCGGCCTCGGCCAGCCGGCCCGGGCGTTCCAGGTGCGGATCGTGCTCGGACGGACGCCGATCCGGGCACCGATCGCGTCGATTGGCAGGTCGGTCTCGCGCAGGAGTTTCAGCGCCTCGGCGCGGCTGTCCGCCCTGCTGGGAGGGGGTGGCCACATCGACGTCTCTCCGCACACGTCTCGACCGTGCCGGGTTGATACCCCGGCAGCGCGACGGTGTCAAGCCCAAATTCCTAGAATGCGCGTGTTATAGGATTTAAGGCAGAGACCGGGGGCTCAGCCCTCCCACTGCGCCACGCCGCCGTGACGCGAGCAGGTGCCGCGATGCGTGTGGCTGAAGCTCCACGTGCCGTCCCGGCACTTGGCCGAGGCCCCCGCGGGCTTCCGGCCGTTGAGGCTTCGGGCCGGCCGGTGGACATCGGACCCGTCGCGGCTGCGGTAATGGCCGTGCCGGTCGAGGTTGCGGTCGTCGGGCTCGGAGAACGGCCGGGCGGCCGCGCCGCCGGCCAGGCCGAGGAGGACGAGACCGGCGAGTACCGACCACCGGGCGGCGCTGCGGGCGGAGCTGCGGGCGGCGGTTATCGCGATCGGGCCAGGCAGCACGGCACCCTCAAGGTTGTGTCGTCTGCCAAGAGACACAACCGAAGGGAAGCGTCACGACCTATCTACGGTTATCCAGGGTTCGATTGAAGGTTGCCGGTTCGGGTGGACGGCACTGCCCCGTCAGCGTCCGCCGGTGCCGGCGCGCTCCCGCCGGCCGCGCGTCCTGTACGGGCCCTGTGCCGGCCCTGTGCCGAGCCGCATGGCGGCGAGGTGGGGAACGGGCTCGAAAGATATCGTCGCTATTGTCCCGGTGAATGGCGGTCCCGAAGGCGGTTGCGGACCGGAACGGCCGTCCGGTCGACACGTTGACCGGCGCCATCCGCACGCAGGCATCGCCTTTCACGCAGTTCGTCAGAGTGAATCGGGTACAGAATGGTCGGTGAGCCACCAGGGTCCGGCGCGGAAGACCCGTTGGGCGACGGCCCCGCGGGGGATCCCGGTCGGGGTCCGGCACAGGGCACCGCGGAAGCCGCCGCCCTGAGCGACAGCTTCAAGCGCTTCGCCGACGTCGTGCCGCTGATGATGTGGCGCTCGGACGAGGCCGGCCACGCGATCCACCACAACGAGTGCTGGCTGAAATTCACCGGGCGCCCCCTGGAGGCCGAACTCGGCCTCGGCTGGCGCAGCGGGCTGCATCCCGAGGACTTCGAGCGCCACGCCAAGATCGTCGCCGACGCCTTCGAGGCGCGGGCCCCCTTCACCGTCGAGTTCCGCCTGCGGCGTCACGACGGCGAGTACCGCTGGCTCCTCGACACGGCCCGCCCCCTCGTGGAGGACGGCCGGTTCCAGGGCTATCTCGGCTCCTGCTTCGACATCACCGACCGCAAGCACGCGGAGGAGCATATCGAGCACGCCCTGGCCGAGAAGGAGGCGCTGCTGGCCGAGGTCTACCACCGGGTCCGCAACAACCTCCAGGTGATGGTCAGCCTGATCGGCCTTTACGGGCGGGCGGCCCCCGACGCCTGCCGCGGCAGCTTCGAGGCGCTGGGCCAGCGGGTCCGGGCGATCGCGCTGGTGCAGCAGCACCTGCACGAGGCGCCGCACATCGCGTCGATCGACCTCAAGGATTACCTGCACCGCCTCGCCTCGGGGCTCGGGCAGCTCCGGCGGGCCGGGCGGATCGGCGTCCAGGTCGGCGGCTCCGGCAACGGACTCGTGGAGCCGCGCACCGCGAACGCGCTGGGCATGATCGTCGCGGAGATCGTGGCCGAGTGCCTCGACGCCACCGCCGAGCACGTCGCCTGCTCCATCGCCATCGACATTGAGGTCGGCGCGCCGCTGCGCCTGTCGATCGTCTCCGGGGTGAGCGAGATGGCCGCTTCCGGCCGGCCGAACGTCCCGAAACTGGGCCCCCGCCTCATCGCGGCCTACGCGGCCCAGGCCGAGATCACCGTCTCGGGCGATGCCAGCCCGGGCGATCCCCTGTGGCTGACCCTGCCGCCGGGGCGCCCCGCCGCGCAGTGAGCGCCCGCGGCGCCGGACCCCGTCGCCACGACGGCGCGGCCGGCCTATAGCGGCGCAGACCTTTCCGGATCCGGCCGAGCATGCTTCCTCCGATCGACACCATCATCGAGAACTTCGAGATCGTCGAAGACGATGACATGCGGCTCGAGTACCTGATCGAGCTCGGCCGCGCCCTGCCGCCGATGCCGGAGGCGGAGCGGACCGAGGCGAACCGCGTCCACGGCTGCGAGAGCCAGGTCTGGATCGAGACGCGGGCGGAGCGGCAGGACGGCACGCCGCGCCTCGTCCTGCACGGCTTCAGCGATTCGTTCATCGTCCGCGGCTTCGTGGCGCTGATGGTGGCGCTCTACACCGGCAAGACGCCCCAGGAGGCCGCCGGGACCGACGGCCTCGACCTGTTCCGGCAGCTCCGCTTCGGCGCCCACGTGACCTCGAAGCGCTCCAACGGCGTGCGGGCGATGGCGGAGCGCATCCACCGCGACGCGGTCCGGCTCGCCGCCGAGGCCTGAGGGAGCTCACCCCCGCCAAAGCCGCAGGCGGGCCCGGTCCGGCCCGGTCGCCTCCCGCTCCAGACCGTAATGCTCGGCCAGCCGCCCCAGGGCGATGCGCGCCACGACCTTGGCGGAGCGGGCCGGCCAGCGCCGCTCCGCCTCGATCCGCTCCAGGCCCTTCAGGAAGCCGCAAAGGTCGATCAGCAGGCCCGACAGGTCGCTCCCGACCGCGTCGAGGGCGCCGCGCACCCGCTGCCGGGCCGCGATCACGTGGTCGGCCGCCGAGGCCGGATCGCGCGGGCCGCCGCCGTCGATCCGCGGCGCCCCGAGATCCGCGCCCATCCGCNCGGCTCGCCGAGGCGCGCCAGCAGGCGCCGGGCCTCCGCCGGGAGGTCGCCGGCACCGCGCGGCCGCGACGGCGCCGCGGCGGAACGGCCGTCCTTGACTGATTTGTTCATGTTTTGTTCCGTGTGTGCTACGACGGACGTGCGGAGCCTCCAGTCTCTCAGGAAAACTTAGAAGGTCAAGGTTTTTTTACCTACAACCCACAGCTATCTCGCGGCGGCGCGTGTCGGCGGCCGGTGCAGGATGTCGGCGATCTCGGTCTCCGACTTGCCGCGGACCTCGTAGCCCATCGCCTCGAACCGGTCGATCAGCGCGGCGCTCTCGGCGGCGGAGCGTGCCGCCCAGACGGCGAGGACGTCGTTCACGCGCTCCAGGTCCGCGGCGGGGTGATCGTCCTGCGGATCCGGCTGCGGATCGGGGATCGCGTCCATGTCGGCACCTCGGCTTCGAACCGGCGACCGTGATCGGCGCCACGGCCCGCGGTTCAACGCCCGAGGCGGGAACCGGCTCCCGGCCGAGCCCGCGCGCCCCGCGGGTCCCGGCCGGATCCCCGCCCGCGTCAGAAATCCCGCTGCACGCGCGCGCGCACCTGGATGACGTCGACGTGCCTGGCGGTCGCGACCGGGTTGGCGGGGTTGTTGACGTAGGCCGCGTTCTGGTTGGGATACCGGCCCAGGTCGAGGATGCGGCCGCTCTGCGGCCCGTAGCGCGTGTACATCGCCTCGACGCCGATATCGAACTCCTTCACCGGCGACCAGATCAGGTTGGCGCCGACGACGAAGCGGTAGCTGTCCCGCAGGACCTGGCTCAGGTCGAAGAACCGGGTGCCGGGGGTGCCCGGCCCCGTCCCGGTCACGCCGAAATAGGCGCCCTGCGCCGCGCGGGCGCCGCGGGCGAAGCTCAGGGCGCCGTAGGAGCCGAAGAAGGCGGAGCGGACCGCGGGCGTCCAGTAATGGAGCATCGCCGCCGTGAACGAGTAGCTCGTCGACAGGTCCAGGCGCTGGGTGAAGGGGTTGATCACGCCGTCGCTGAAGAACTGCGAGAAGGCCGCCCCCTGCACCGCCGTGGCCGCCTGCGCGTAGGGGCCGTTATAGGCCGGCAGGCCGGTATACAGGGCGGCGCCCTCCCCGTAGGCGCCCTGCAGGTAGAGGGTGTCGCCGGCCGCAATGGCCGGCAGGTTGACCTTCACGCCGCCCTGCACGGCCCAGCCGAAGGCGGAGGCCGCCCCGCGCGGGGCGCGGTTGTTGCCCGGCGAGACGGGCGCGCCCAGGTTCGTGCCGGCGAACGAGACGCTGCTGAGCGAGCCGTGGTTGACCTCGTGCACGGCGCCCGAGAGCTGCGCGGAGCCCCAGGACTGGTCGGAGCGCAGCACGCCGACGAGGTCGGGCACGCGGCTGCGCTGGACCGTGTCCACGAAGCCCAGGCCGGTCGGGCGGCCGGCGGCGTCGTACCCGACGAAGATCGGGGCGACGGGGTTCCCGGGCGCGAAGACGGCGCCGGGGTTGGGGATCGCCGGGGGAGCGGCGTTCTGGGACGAATAGACCGGCGTGCGGCGGAACATCGGGTCCTCCACCGACAGCGAGGCGGACAGTCCCTGGCCCAGCGTCGCCGTGTAGGCGGCGAGGTTGGTCGAGGGGGTGTCCGAGCCGATGGAGGCGACGATGAACTCGAAGTCGTGGGCGTAGAAGTCGAAGAACGAGGAGGCGCGGCCGGCGGTGAGGCCGGCGAACTGGATGAAGGCCTTGTCGACGTTGAACTGCTGCTGGGCCCGCCCGAACTGGTCGACGCCCAGGGCCGGGAAGGCGCCGCCGATCCGGTTCAGCGCCCCGGCATGCATGGTGGCGAAGCCGGTCCGGCTCCCGGCGTCGAGGCGGAGGAAGGCGCGCAGCGTGCCGTAGGACGTCTGGGTCCGGGCATCGAGGTTGATCCGGAGGCGGCCCTGGTAGCCGCTGTAATCCCCCGGGGTGGCGGCGGCGGTCCCCGAGCGGCTGTAGGAGGGCTGGTAGGCGTACTCGAAGCGCGCGCGGCCGGAGAGGCGCAGGCAGGTATCGCTGCCGGGGATGAAGAAGAAGGCCTGGCCATAGGCCGAGCAGATCCGCACGTGCTCGATGAGCCGCGATTTCCGCCGATCGGGAAGTTCCGCCGCCTCGACCGGCAGACTCAGCAACCCCGCCATACCCGCCAGTACGCCCGTTGTCCGGCGCTTCGTTCGATGTTTCCGGTACTCCGCACACAAAACATGCATCGAATCGGCCATTGCACCATCCACATATCCCCCATTAGGTCGGACGGATTGCGACGGCCGATAATCCCGGGCCGCTTTTCTCAGGGCTGTGCTCGGCTCGACTTGTCACGATCTGTGCCCGGCCTGCGGAGCGCCGGCACCGGGCGGGCCGAAATCGGCCGTTCCGGCAGGTCCCCGGCGGGTTCGCCCCCGCTGAGCCCGCCCGGTCTGGCGGCGCCGGAGCGGACCCGGCCGCGGCATCGAACCGGCATATCGCGTCCGGGACCGGAGCGTCTCCCGCGCCACCGGTGCCCTCGGCGCGACGGGGCGGCGGGGCCGCGGGCCGCCCCGTTNGCGGCCCCGGCGCCCCGAACGCCTTGCATCCGCGCGCGCGGCGGGACACATCCCCTCACCCGGACGCGACACCCGCGCGCGCCGGGACCCGACGGGAGAGACGATGACGGAGATCGGTCAGGGCTTGCTCGCTCACAGGACCGGCGCGCCGGTGGCCGAGGCCCGGCCGCGGCGCTTCAGCGTCCACGGGCAGGAGATCACCGACGACTACGCGTGGCTGAAGGCCGAGAACTGGCAGACGGTCCTGAAGGACCCGGCCGCGCTGCCCGACGACATCGCCGCCTACCTGAAGGCCGAGAACGCCTTCGCCGAGGCGGCGCTCGCCGGGAGCGCGGATCTGCGGCGGCAGCTCGTCGCCGAGATGCGCGGGCGGATCCAGGAGGACGAGAGCGGCGTCCCGGAGCCGGACGGGCCCTTCGCCTACTACACGCGCCACCGCGAGGGCGGGCAGCACCCGCTGATCTGCCGGCGGCCGGCCAGCTCCCCCGACGTGCCCGATTCGGGCCCGGACCCGGACGAGACGATCCTCATCGACGGCGACCGCGAGGGCGAGGGCCTGCCGTTCTTCGAGATCGCCGCCGCGGTGCATTCCGACGATCACGCCCGGCTCGCCTGGAGCGTCGACACCAAGGGCTCGGAACTCTACACGATCCGGGTGCGCGACGTCGCCACCGGCCTCGACCTCGACGACCGCGTCGAGGCGACCTCCGGCGAGGCGGTCTGGGCCGCGGACGGCGCGAGCTTCTGGTACGTGGCGGTCGACGCCAACCACCGCCCCGCCAAGGTGATGCGCCACCGCGTCGGCACGGGGCAGAGCGAGGACGAGACCGTCTACACGGAGGCCGATGCCGGCTACTTCGTCCATATCGGCAAGACGCAGTCCGGCGCCTTCCTCGACGTGACCGTGAGCGACCACGAGACCTCCGAGGTCCGGCTGCTCGACCGACGGGCGGCGGACGCCCCCCTGCGCCTCGTGGAGCCGCGCACGCCGCTGCTGATCTACGGGGTGGAGCATCGCGGCGACCGGCTGTTCATCCGCACCAACGCGGACGGCGCCGAGGACTTCAAGATCGTCACCGCGCCGCTCGACGATCCGGGCCGCGCCCACTGGACCGACCTCGTGCCGCACCGGTCCGGGGTGATGATCCGCCACCTGCACCTCCTCGCCGGCCACCTGGTCCGGCTGGAGATCGAGAACGCCAGGCCGCGGATCGTCGTGCGCGACCTCGCTGACGGCACCGAGCACAGCGTCGCCTTCGCCGAGGAGGCCTACTCCCTCGGCCTGCGGGCCGGGCTCGCCTTCGACACGGCCACGATCCGCTTCGTCTACTCGTCGATGACGACCCCGTCGGAGACCTGGGACTACGACTGCGCGGCCCGCACCCGGCTCCTGCGCAAGCGGCAGGCGGTGCCGAGCGGGCACGACCCGGCCGCCTACGTGACCCGGCGGCTCTTCGCCACCGCGCCCGACGGCGAGCAGGTGCCGATCTCGCTGCTGCACCGGCGGGACCTCGCCCTCGACGGCAGCGCGCCGCTGCTGCTCTACGGCTACGGCTCCTACGGCACGCTGATGCCGGCGGCGTTCCGCACGAACCTGCTGAGCCTCGTCGACCGCGGCTTCGTCTACGCCATCGCGCATATCCGCGGCGGCACCGAGAAGGGCTGGCGCTGGTACCTCGACGGCAAGCGCGAGAAGAAGCCCAACACCTTCACGGACTTCATCGCCTGCGCCCGCGCCCTGATCGCGGCGCGCTACACCGCCGAGAGGCGCATCGTCGCCCATGGCGGGTCGGCGGGCGGGATGCTGATGGGCGCGGTGGCCAACCTCGCGCCGGAGCTGTTCGCCGGCATCGTCGCCGACGTGCCCTTCGTCGACGTGCTCAACACCATGCTGGACGCGGATCTGCCCCTGACGCCGCCGGAATGGCCCGAATGGGGCAACCCGGGCGAGAGCGAGGCCGCCTTCCGGACGATCCTGTCGTACTCGCCCTACGACAACGTCGCGGCCAAGGAGTACCCGGCGATCCTGGCGCTCGGCGGGCTCACCGACCCGCGGGTGACCTACTGGGAGCCGGCCAAGTGGGTCGCGCGGCTGCGCGCCACCATGACGGGCGGCGGGCCGGTGCTCCTGCGGATCAACATGGAGGCCGGCCACGGCGGCGCCGCGGGCCGGTTCGACCGGCTGGAGGAGGTGGCGCTGATCTACGCCTTCGCGCTCATGGTGGTCGGGAAGGCCTGAGCGCCACGTCCCTGCGGGCGCAGCGCCGATGACGGGGGGATCCGCCTGAGGCGCTCACGGCGGCCGGTCCCGTCCCGCCCTCATCCTGAGGTGCCCGCCCCCGCGGCCCTCGAAGGAGGGCTCCAGGGATCACCGTGGCCCCTGGAGGGCTCCGTCGCGACCTCCACTTCGCTCCGGCACCTCAGGATGAGGGCTGGGACGGGCGCGATCTCAATACGCGGCCTGCCTCACGGCCGGACCTCGGCGGGCGCAGGCGGCTGGGCGATCCCCTCCTCCGGATTGCGGGCCCGCTTCGCCGCCTCCTCGGCGGCCTTGTCCGCGGCGGCCTTCTCGGCCGCCGCCTTGAGGGAAGCCGCGCGAGCCCGGTCCATCTCGATCCGGGCGCGGCGGCGCTGCCGCTCGACCTGGTCGGCCTCGGTCAGCTCGATCGTCTCCAGCTCGCGCTGCAGCACGAAGGCCGCGAGGCCGTTCGACAGGGTGCCGACGTCCAGCACCCGCTCCGGCGCGCCCAGCGGCCCGGTCAGGCCGTACTGGACCGCGAGCGGGCCGGCATTCCAGCCGCGCGGCAGCGGGCCGCCCACGAGCGTGCCGCGGACGTCGAGGCGGCCGGCGCGCAGGTCGTAGCCAGGCGGGCAGCAGGCGGATCTCGCCCACCCAGACCCGCTCGAGCAGGCCGAGCAGCGGCGCCGCCGCCGGCGCCTTCAGGCGCCCGGAGACGCGGCCGGTCCCGTCCGCGCCGATCTGCCCGGACAGCCGGGCGCTGGCGCCGGCGAGGTCGGTGACGTCGAGGCTGTCGACCGTGAGGCCGGCGCCGTCCGACTGGATCCGCGCCGCGATCGTGCCGGTGCCGGAGCCCGCGGCGCCGAACCGGACGTCCTTGGCCTCGAGCGTCAGGGCGAGGTCGGTGTCGCGCAGGGTGCCGAGCGCGGTCCCGAGGGGCGGCAGGCCGGCGATGTCGAGGCCGGTGGCGCGGATCTGGGCCTCGAACCGGCCGCGCTCGGCGCCCTCGGCGGCGGTGTAGCGGGCGTTGCCGGTGATCCGCGCCGGCCCGAGGCCGAGGCGCATGTTGCGCAGCGACAGGCCGGTGCCGGCGGCCGACAGGTCGGCGGCGGCCTCGATCTTCCGCCCGTCGAGGAGCGCGACGAGCGGCCCCTCGGCGCCGAGGCGGCGCAGGTAGCGGCCGAGCGCCTCCGAATCGGGGGCGGCGAGCGCCACCGGGCCGGAGAAGCGCAGCGGCGCCGTCTCGACCTGCCCGCTCGCCGTGACGGTGGACTCGGCCGGGCCGGTCACCGCGAAGCGGCGCAGCAGCAGGCCGCCGGCCCGCTCCAGGGTGCCGGTGACGGCGAGGTTCGACCATTCCTCGCCGCCCAGCACGGCGCTGCCCACGGTGAGGTCGAGGTCGAGCATCGCCGGCAGGCTGCCGGCCGAGCGCGGCAGGCCGCGGGCGATCAGGCTCTGCCCCTCCGCCGAGGCCAGGAAGGCGTCGAGGTCGAGGCGGCGGGCGTCCAGGGTCAGGCCGGCGCGCCACTGGCGCAGGTCCAGCCGGCCGGTGCCGCCGAGGCGCAGGGCCCGGCCGCCCGGATCGATGGCGAGGTCGACGGCCTCGAACCGCACCTGCGTGCCCCAGGCCTTGAAGGTGCCGGCCAGCGAGAACGGCAGGTAGGCGCCGGCCGCCTGGGTCGGCGGCCCGACGACGAGGCGGGCGGAGCCCTCGGCCTCGACCTGGGCGCCGCCGGCTTCGGCGGGCAAGAGGCCGAACCGCGCGTCCGCCTCGAAGCGCGGGGTCGCGTCGCCGCCGCCCGAGATCTTGGCGGCGAGGCGCCCGTCCGGCCCCGGCGTTCCGCTCACCGCCCGGAACGGGACGCCGCCGCTCGTCCCCTCGATCCGCCAGGGCCCGACCAGGGCCGGCGCCTGCAGGCGCAGGTCCTGGACGTAGAGCTGGTCGGTCCGCCCGGTGGCGGGGACCTGCGTGGTGACGAGGAACTGCTGGATCTGCAGGTTCTCGATGGCGAGGTCCCGGTCGCGCAGGGCCCCGCCGAAATCGGGCGGCAGCTTCAGCGTGTCCGGGCCGGCGACCGGCAACTTGATCTCGGCCCGGCCGATCCGGGTCTCGGTGAAGCGGAACTCGCCCTTGAGGAGCGGCGCCAGGGCGATCTCGGCCTTGACGAACCGGGCATCGAGGCTGGGGCGGTCCGGATCGGCGCCGAGGTGGAGGCGGTCGACGCGCAGCCGCGGCGAGGGCAGCAGGCGGACCTCGATCCGGCCGTCGGTCCGGACCTGGACGCCGAGAGACCGGGCGAGCGCCCGGTCGACGAGCCCGCGATGGGCCTGCCAGTCGACGAAGGGCGGAACCGCGAGCGCCGCCACGAGAACCAGGATGACGGCGCACGCCAGCGCGGTCAGAAGATCACGCAATGGTCCCGTTCCGCACCATCTCTGCGCGAGGCCGCGACCGCACCGGGCCGCCGTGCCCCGCGTGCCCCCGCGAGTCAGTCGCCACGGCCATAGCACGATAAGCCCCCGGCGGCGCCAGCGGCGATGCCACGGTCGGGAGCGGCGGTCGGGGCACGCGCGAGGCCGCTCGGACACCCGGGCCCGCGGTCTCCGGTCCGAGCGCGGGTCCCCTCTCCCGTGGGGGAGAGGTCTGCTCTCGCAGAAAGCCGGGTGCGGGATGCGACCCCTCCGGATAATTCCCGCCCCTCACCCCGGCCCTCTCCCGCACGGGAGAGGGGGCTCGTCGCGCTCTGCCACCCCTGGCGCCTCCCGATCACATACATGTGCCGGTCCGTAGCCGCCGGCGGGAAGACGGCTCCACGGATCCGGCTGCGCGGTGACCCGAAGGGTGCGGATCGTCCCGGCGCCGACAGCCGCGCTTAACGGCCCCGCGCCCCCTCCGCGGCGCGTACGGCCTCGACGCCGTTCGCGATTTGGTCCAGGGAAGCGGGATGCAGAACCCCCCGCATCCGCAGTCCGCCGGGGACGGCGCGCCCGCCACGTCCATCGCCGCCCGCGCCATGGGCGCCCTCCGCCGCGAGGCGGCCGGCTACCTCGAGGGGCTGAACCCCGAGCAGCGCCGCGCCGTCGAGACCACGGAGGGCCCGATCCTGGTGCTGGCCGGCGCCGGCACCGGCAAGACCCGGGTGCTGACCACCCGCATCGCCCACCTGATCGCCACCGGGCGGGCACGCCCCTTCGACATCCTGTCGGTGACCTTCACCAACAAGGCCGCCCGGGAGATGAAGCACCGGATCGGCGCGCTGATCGGGCCGGCCGGCGAGGGCATGCCCTGGCTCGGCACCTTCCACGCCATCGGCACCAAGATCCTGCGCCGCCACGCCGAGCTGGTCGGGCTCAAATCCGACTTCACCATCCTCGGCACCGACGACCAGCTCCGGCTGATGAAGCAGGTCATCGCCGACCAGAACGTCGACGAGAAGCGCTGGCCGGCCCGGGCCCTGTCCCACGCCATCGACGGCTGGAAGAATCGCGGCCTCGGCCCCGAGCAGGTGCCCCCCGGCGAGGCCGCGTCCTTCGCGTTCGGCAAGGGCGGCGCCCTCTACACCGCCTACCAGGCCCGGCTGGCGACGCTGAACGCCGTCGATTTCGGCGACCTCCTGCTGCTCTGCCTCAAGCTCTGGCGGGAGAATCCCGACGTCCTGGCCAATTACCAGGACCGGTTCCGCTACATCCTGGTCGACGAGTACCAGGACACCAACGTCGCCCAGTACCTGTGGCTGCGCCTCCTGGCCCAGTCCCGCAAGAACATCGCCTGTGTGGGCGACGACGACCAGTCGATCTACGGCTGGCGCGGCGCCGAGGTCGACAACATCCTGCGCTTCGAGCACGACTTCCCGGGCGCGGTGGTGGTGCGGCTGGAGCGCAACTACCGCTCCACCGGCCACATCCTGGCCGCCGCCTCCGGGCTGATCGCCAAGAACGAGAGCCGCCTCGGCAAGACCCTGCGCACCGACGACGAGCCCGGCGAGCGCGTCACCGTGACGGGGGCGTGGGATTCCGAGGAGGAGGCGCGGATGCTCGCCGAGTCGATCGAGTCGCTCCAAGCGAAGCAGCACCCCCTGTCGGAGATCGCCGTGCTGGTGCGGATCTCCGCGCAGATGCGCGAGATCGAGGACCGGTTCGTCCAGCTCGGACTGCCCTACCGGGTCATCGGCGGCCCGCGCTTCTACGAGCGCGCCGAGATCCGCGACGCGCTGGCCTATCTGCGCGCCACCGTGAATGTCAGCGACGACCTCGCCTTCGAGCGGATCGTGAACACGCCCAAGCGCGGCCTGGGCGACGCCACGCTGCAGCAGCTCCACACCTACGGCCGCGCCAACCGGGTGCCCCTGCGGATCGCCGCCGCGCGCCTGTGCGAGACCGACGAGCTGAAGCCCCGGGTCCGCTCCACCCTGCGGGCCCTCACCGAGAGCTTCTCGCGGTGGGCGCGGCTCGCGGAGTCGCAGCCGCACAGCGAAGTGGCGCAGACCATCCTGGAGGAATCCGGCTACACCGAGATGTGGCAGAAGGACCGCTCCGCCGACGCCGCCGGCCGACTGGAGAACCTGAAGGAATTCGTCCGCTCCATGGAGGAGTTCCCCGACCTCGCGGCCTTCCTGGAGCACGTCTCCCTGGTGATGGAGGCCTCGGAGGCGGAGGGCGCCGAGCGGGTCTCGCTGATGACGCTCCACGCCGCCAAGGGGCTCGAGTTCGACACCGTGTTCCTGCCCGGCTGGGAGGACGGCCTGTTCCCGAACCAGCGGGCGCTGGACGAGAGCGGCCGGGCCGGCCTGGAGGAGGAGCGGCGCCTCGCCCATGTCGGCCTGACCCGGGCGCGCAAACGCGCGAAGCTGTCCTTCGCGGTCAACCGGCGCATCCACGGGCTCTGGTCCTCGACCATCCCGTCCCGGTTCATCGACGAGCTGCCCGAGACGGCGGTCGACGTGGTCGAGGCCCCCGCCCACTTCTCCGCCGGCGCCTCGCGGTTCGACCGCAACCCGGCGCCGTTCGGGTCGAGCTACGGCACGCCGGGCTGGCAGCGGGCGCAGGCCAACACCGCGCCGGGCGGCCGTTCCGGGCTCGGGTCCGGGGGCGGCTTCCGCTCGTCGGGCCCCGGCGGCCGGTCCGGCGGCCCCGCGGGTGGACCTCGCCAGATCGAGGGCGAGCTGATCGCCAAGTCGACCGGCGCGCCCTCGGCCTTCCAGGCCGGCCAGCGGGTCTTCCACACGAAGTTCGGCCCCGGGACGGTCGCGGCGGTCGACGGCAACAAGCTGACCGTTGACTTCGACAAGGCCGGCCGGAAGATGGTCCTCGACAGCTTCGTCCAGGCCGGATCGAGCTAGTCCCGCCGACCAAGCCCGGACGTGTCAGGGCGGCAGGGTCGGCCGGCTTCGCCCCCGCGGGCGGGGAGGATCGGAGATCGTGCCGGATGCCGCACCATCCCGTGTGATACGGTCTCCGGCCGGCGTTCTCCGTCCATGCAGCCCGCGCCGTCGATCGGACGTCCGATCGCGCGGCCCATCACTGATGCATCCGCGCCAGCCGCGCGGCTTTTTCGAAGCCTCCCGAGCGACCGTCACCCCTCAGTCACACCCGGCGCGCAATCGTCGGGCGCGAAGCGCGATGGTGCGCCAGTTGCATCGCGTATTCGGCCGCGTTCGGCACGTCGTGACGCTCTCCACAGGCGGACGAGTGCGGGGCGGAACCTTCGGCTCGGGGCCGGTATTTAGTTCCGCAAACGAGTAGAACCGGGAGCAAGCAGGTAAACGGCAGTTCAGATACAGATCCAGGTTGGCAAGTCCCGTTGGAGTGTACATCCATGAAGAGACGCCGCGCACGACTTGAACTGGTTGAAGACCGCACGTCCCGCATTCATCGCACGCGCTTCGACGAAGAACGCAACCTCGCTCCCATCCAACCGCTGACCGAACGCCAAGCCGAGTATCTCGAGGCCCTCGCCCGCTCCCCGCAGGTCATCGTCCTGGGGCCCGCCGGCACCGGCAAGACCTTCATCGCCGGCACCCGCGCCGCGGATCAGCTCCGCCAGCGCCGGATCTCCAAAGTGGTCATCACCCGCCCGAACGTGCCCTCGGGCCGCTCGCTCGGCTTCTTCCCCGGAACCCTCGAGGAGAAGATCGCCCCGTGGGTCGCCCCGCTCACGGAGGCCATGAAGGAGCGCATGGGCGCCGCCGCCTTCGAGATCGCCGTCAAGACCGGCGACATCGAGATCGTCCCGTTCGAGGTGATGCGCGGGCGGACCTTCAAGAACTGCCTCGTGATCCTCGACGAGGCCCAGAACACCACGATCAACGAGATCAAGATGTTCCTGACCCGGATCGGCGACGATTGCCAGGTCATCATCAACGGCGACGTCTCGCAGACGGATCTCCGCGAGACCTCGGGCCTGCGCACCGTCATGCACATGGTCAAGAGCCGGATGATGCCGATCCCGGTGGTGGAATTCACCCGCAACGACATCGTCCGCTCGGGCATCTGCGCCGAGTGGGTGAAGGCGTTCGAGGAAACGAATCTCTGAATCAAAAGTTGATGGCGGCGGGTCCTCGCAGACCCGCCGTGCCGTCCCCCGGCACGAGACGACTCTCCGCACCTCCCAATCGGGAGGATGAACCGGGCGTCAAACCCGGCCTTCAGAGAACTGGAGTCTCCTCGTGAGGAAACTGACTTTCGCCTTCGCCGTGCTGGCTTCCCTCGGCGGCGCCGCCCTCGTCCAGCCGGCCTCGGCGGCCCCAGCGATGCCCGGCGCGGTCGCGGCGCCCGATGCGGTGACCCATGTCCGCGTGACCCCGATGGAGCGCCGCATGATGCACCGGCGCATGGAGCATCGCATGATGCACCGCCGGATGGAGCGCCGGATGATGCATCGCCGCATGCACCGCCGCATGATGCGCCACATGTGATGAGGGCGTCGGCGGAGCGGGCCGGAACGGCCCTGCTCCGCCTTCCCGGGCGAAGCGGACGTTGCTCCCCATCGCGAAGATTCCTATCTCGTCGTCTCGAATCGCGCCGTCAGGCGGCCGCCGCGGCAGCCGGCCGATCCGGGAGACCCCGATGCCCCCCTCCAATCGACTGTTCGACGACCTCGCCCGCCTGATGACCGACGCCGCCGGCGCCGCCCAGGGCGTCCGCCGCGAGGCCGAGACCGTGGTCCGGGCGCAGCTCGAGCGCGTCGTCCGCGATCTCGACATCGCCTCACGCGAGGAGCTCGACGTGCTGCGCGACCTCGTGACCCAGCTCCAGGCGCAGAACGAGGCCCTGACGGCCCGCGTGGCGGCCCTGGAGGCGCGGTCCGGCAGCGCCGGAGCGGGCGCCGCGGGCCTGAGCGAGGTGGTCTGAGTCTCCGCGGCAACGCCGCGGGCTTTTACACAGGAAGCGGCGGCGACGATCCGGTTTCCTGTTCACTGAACGGGGCCTGCACTTTGTGTCGCGAGTCACGGCCGGTCTATAGTCGGGCATAGGGTGATTCGGGGGCTGCGGGGCGATGTCCGCAGAGCTTCGACAGTCGATCGTATCACCGCCGGCCTAGATCTGCCGGTCGTTCCAGTTCTCGGAGTGTTCTCGCGCTCCGGTTTCGCGTCACCGCCACGTCGGACCGGATCTCGTCCGGGTCGTCCTTTTGGATCGTCATGCCGCTTCTCAACGTCGACTTCCACGACCCGGACCGGAACGAGCATCCGCTCGACGTCGTCGAGCGGCTGGCCTCCCTGCGCGACTGGATCTTCGACCGGGCCGAGACCGACGAGATGTCGGTCACGAGCCCCGGTCGCTGGACCGACTACAACGTCGCCTTCACGTGGATCGAGGATGTCGAGGCGCTGCACGTCGCCTGCGCCTTCGACCTGAAGGTGCCGGAGCGCCAGCGCACCGAGGTGATGCGCCTGATCGCGCTGATCAACGAGCAGCTCTGGGTCGGCCACTTCGATCTCTGGACGACCGACAGCGTGGTGATGTTCCGGCACGCGCTCCTGCTGACCGGCGGCGCCGTCCCGACCCATCCGCAATGCGCCACCATGATGAAGACGGCGGTCGACGCCTGCGAGCGCTACTTCCAGGCGTTCCAGTTCGTGCTCTGGGCCGGCAAGAGCGCCCGCGAGGCCCTCGACGCCGTCCTGTTCGAGACCGAAGGCGAGGCGTGACCGGGCCGGGCGCCTCGACGGCGCGGATGCCCGCCTCCCTGGTCCTGGCCGGGGCCGGCAAGATGGGCGGCGCGATGCTGGCGGGCTGGCTGGACGCGGGCCTCGACCCGCGCCGGACGACGATCATCGACCCGGTGCCCGCACGCCCGATCGTGGATCTCTGCGCCGACCGGGGCATCGCCCTGAACCCGCCCGACCCCGAGCCCGGCGCCGTCCTGGTCCTGGGGATCAAGCCGCAGGGCCTGGACACGGCGGCCCCCGGCCTCGACCCGCTCATCGGCCGCGACACGCTCCTCGTCTCGATCCTGGCGGGCAAGACCGTCGCGGATCTCCGCGGTCGGCTGCCGCGGGCGCGCGCGATCGTCCGGGCCATGCCCAACCTGCCGGCGAGCATCGGCCGGGGCGCCACCGGCGCCTGCGCGAGTTCCGAGGTCTCGCCCGAGCAGCGGGCGGCCGCCGAGGCGCTGTTCGCGGCGAACGGCGCGGTGGCGTGGCTCGCCGACGAGGCGCAGATCGACGCGGTGACGGCGGTCTCGGGCTCCGGACCGGCCTACGTCTTCCTGCTCGCCGAGACCCTGGCGGAGGCCGGCATCGCGGCCGGCCTGGAACCCGACGTCGCCCGCAGCCTCGCCCGGGCGACCGTGTCGGGGGCCGGCGCGCTCCTCGACGCGAGCCCGGCCGAGGCGGCGGAGTTGCGCCGCAACGTCACGTCGCCCGGCGGCACCACGGCGGCGGCCCTCGACGTGCTGATGCGGGAGGACGGGCTCGGCGCGCTGATGCGAGAGGCGGTGGCGGCGGCCCGTCGGCGGGCCGGGGAACTCTCCGGCTGACGCCGGAGGCCGACATCGGGGCCTGACGTCGGGACCCGACATCGGGGCGTGACATCGGGCGGCGTCCGTGCGGCATGGCCGCGCGAGAGCCCTGCCCTTCGCCGCCCGCCTGCCTACATGAGGCGACACGACCGACAGACCGGGCGACCGACCCATGACCGACAGCAAAGCCCCCTCGAAGCGTCCCCGCAAGGCCGCGAGCCCCGCCAAGGCGAGCGCGGCCGACGAGACCGTCGCGCAGGAAAATGTCGCCCACGAGAACGTTGGCCACGAGAACGTCGCGCACGAGGGCGCCGCGGCCGGGGCCTCGGCGCGGGACGGCGCGGCCCAGGGCGCCGAGGCGGCGTCGACGGGCGTCGCGCCGAAGCTGCCGCCCCGGGCGGCCGCCGTCGNCGGGGCCTCGGCGCGGGACGGCGCGGCCCAGGGCGCCGAGGCGGCGTCGACGGGCGGCGCGCCGAAGCTGCCGCCCCGGGAGGCCGCCGTCGAGGCCCTGATGCGCCTCGCCGCCGAGCAGCCCTGGAACGACATCGAGGTCAGCGACATCGCCCGCGAGGCGGGCCTGACGCTCGCCGAGCTGCGCGACCTCTTCCCGTCGAAGGGCGCCGTCCTCGGCGGCCTGACCCGCATCATCGACCGCAAGGTCCTGGAGGGTGACCTCACGGGCCTCGAGGAGGAGCCGACCCGGGAGCGGCTGTTCGACGTACTGATGCGCCGCCTCGACGCCATGGAGCCCTACAAGCCGGCCTTGCGCCGGATCGCCTACGCGCTCCGCGGCGAGCCGCTCTCGATGCTGGCGCTGAACGGCGTCATGCTCAATTCGCACCGCTACATGCTGGCGGCGGCCGGGATCGACACCGAGGGACCGCTCGGGCAGCTCAAGCTGCAGGGCGTGGTCATCGCCTTCGCCCGCGTGACCCAGGTCTGGCTGGACGACGACGATCCGGCCCTGGCCCGGACCATGGCGCGGCTCGACAAGGAGATCCGCAACGGCGAGCGGATCATGGAGCGGGCCGAGGATGTCCGCCGGCTGACGGCGCCCCTGCGCGCCCTCGGCCGCTCGTTCCTGGACCGGCGCCCGCGGGAGCGCCGGAGCCGCGACGGCGACGAGAGCGACCCCGCCGCCGCGATCTAGGCCCGCGGCCTCACGCGGCCTGGATGTCGCTCAGGAAGCTGTCGACCTCGCGCTTGACCGTCAGGGACTGCGTCGCCAGCTCGGACGCCGCGCTCTGAACCTGCGCGGCGGCGCTGCCGGCCTCCCGGGCGGCGGCCAGCACCCGCGCGACGTTGGCCGAGACGTCCTCCGTGCCCCGCGCCGCCTCGCCGGCATTGCGCGAGATCTCGCCCGTGGCCGCCGTCTGCTCCACCACGGTCGCCGCGATGGCGCCGCTGATCTCGTTCACGGCGGCGATCGTGGTGGCGATCTGCGCCATCGCCTCCGCGGCCTGCCCGGAGGCCGCCTGGATGGCGGCGATCTGGCCGCCGATCTCCCCGGTGGCCCGCGCCGTCTGCGCGGCGAGCTCCTTCACCTCGGCGGCCACGACCGCGAAGCCGCGCCCCGCCTCGCCGGCCCGCGCCGCCTCGATGGTGGCATTGAGGGCCAGCAGGTTGGTCTGGTTCGCGATGCCGGAGATCATGACCACGGCGGCGCCGATCTGCTCGGCGGCGGCGCGCAGGCTCGCCATGGCGGCGTTGGTCGCCTCGGCCTCGTGGGCGGCGTGACCGGCCACCTCGTTGGAGCGCACGACCTGCCGCTCGATCTCCTGGAGCGAGGAGACCATCTCCTCGGCGGCCGACGCCACGGTCTGGACGTTCGCCGAGGTCTGCGCGGCGGCCGAGCTCGACGTCATCGCCTGGCTGTTGGTGTTGTCGGCCACCTCGGTCATCGCCCGCGCGGTCGCGTCGAGCTCGCTGGTCGCCGCGGTGACGATGTCGAGCGAGGCGGCGATCTTCTGCTGGAAGGCCTGGACGCGCTGCTCGACCCGCTCGGCCCGGCGCAGGCGGGCCTCCCGCTCGGCGGCCCGCGCCGCCTCCAGCTCGACCCGGGCGACGGCGTTCTGGCGGAAGATGTCGACGGCCTCGGCCATCGCGCCCATCTCGTCGCCCGCGTCGCGGTACGGCACCGCGACCTGAAGATCACCGCCGGCCAGGCGCGTCATCGCCTCCGTCATGCCGGCGACCGGGCGGATGATGCTGCGGGCCAGCACGAAGGCCAGGACGACCCCGAGGAGCAGGGCCGCGGCGACGAGGCCGATCAGGATGTAGCGGGCCCGCGCGGCGGCCTGCGCGGTGTCCCGGGAGATCCGCTCGCCGGCCGCCATGATCCGGTCGCGCAGCGCGATGCCGAGCCGGTCGATCGCGTCGGTATGGGGCTTGATCCCGGTGTCGAACGTCGCCTGTGCCGACGCCGTCGCCTCATCGTGGGCGCGGAAGCCGGTCGTGTTCGCGGTCAGCGCGTCGCGGACGGCCCTGACCTGCTGCGCGAAGACCGCGCCGGCCTGCGTCTCCTTGAACCCATCCATGATCGCCAGGGCCTGCTCGGTCCGCTCCTCGAAGGCTTTGCGGTCCTGCGGATCCCGGCCGATCACGAAGCGGGCCGACGCGATGCGGACTCGCAGGACGGCATTCTCGACATGCTCGACCCGCGCCAGCATCGTCTCGCCGCCGCGGGCGCGCACGTCCGCGAGCAGGTTGTCGAGAAGGGCGGTGAGCGTGTTGCCAACTTCGAACAGCTTCGCCTTGGCTTCGCGCAGGCGCGCGCCCGTCGCCGCGAGGCGTTCCAGCTCCGGTCTCATCGCGCGCGCGTGCTCCCGGACGTCGTCGTACAGTTTCCGCCCCCCGTCCGTCATGGCCAGCGAGAAGTACTTGTCGCAGGTCTGCTCGATCGCCCGCCGGGTCTGCTCCATCGCGCCGATCAGATCGGGATCCGGCTGGAGCCGGTACCGTTCGGCAGCGCCGATGAGGCGTGCGGCGTGACCGTCGATCATCAGGACCGATTGCGCCCCCCGCTCCACGCGCTCCCGAAGCGCGTGGTCTTCGCCGATCACACCCTGCTGGTGGACCGCGAATGCACCGATGATGCCCGTGATCATGACGAGCATCGCAAATCCCGCGTAGAGGCGAGCGCGTATCCCAGTTCTCACAGGCGTATCTTCCACAGAACAGGCCAATTTATCGGCCACCCGATAGACGATACGATCATGACAACATCGTGTCGCCCGATCAAGTTCAACTTGTACTCTAGATATAGAGCGGAATTACATCGGAATAGACTTGATGTTTCGGCCGCGCAAGGCGGCCACAGACGCCGGGCCGCGCTCGCAAACGGCAATCGGGGCGTTCTCGTCGCGATGGACCAGTTCTGACCGCGCGCGCCCGGCCGCCCGAAGGCTTCGCCTTGCGCGTGTCCGCTGCCGGGCCGCGTCGAAACTCCGCGCGGATCCCTCTTTCACCGGATCACGCGGGCGCTGCACTTGGATTGCCGCGCGGCCTGGCCCGCGTTGCTGACATCGGGCGGGAAGCTCCGGTCGCAACAGGCCCGAACCTGCGCGGAGGCGCGGCGACGCCGTGAGTCGCGTCGGCCACGATTCGGTCGACGCGTCGCGCGGCCCCTCGGGCCGTCGCGCCCGACCTCAGGCGGCGCGGCTCGCCAGCGCCTCGCGCATGGTCGTGGCGACCATCCCGTTCTGAAGCTGGTCGCGCGGGACGAGCAGCGCGTCGGGCACGCGGGCCGACGCTTCCGGGCCCATCGCGTCGACCGGATCGCTGGCGAGGATGATGCGCAGGGCCGGGCGCAGGGCCCGGGCCTCGACGGCGAGCTGCGCGCAGCACAGGCCGCCCTGGAGCGCGGTGTCCACCACCAGCACGTCCACCGGCAGGCCGAGGGCGAGCACCGCCATGGCGTCGACGCCGCGGTCGCAGGCGGTGACCTGATAGCCCAGCATCCGGACCTGCGCCGAGACCTCGTCGCGCCAGCGCTTGTGGCGGCCGACCACCAGAACCTGGATCCGGTAGCAGCTGCCCTGGGGCAGGCCGCTCGAGGCAGTCTCGACGTCGGCTGGGGGCATTCCGCACTCGACTTCGCGCTGGCTTTGCGATGCAGCATGCTAAGCTGGGACGCAATCCACGCGCAAGCCCGGCGCCGTGATCGCGCCGCATTCGGCGCCGCCGTTGCACAAACGCGATGCACCCGGGCGGGCTGACCATAGGCTGGGCACGGAGTTGACGCCGCGGGGGTCGCGCGGGCAACACCGGGCCGCCGCGGAACCTGTGCCGCGCGCTGCCGGAGCCCGAGCCGATGTCGTCCGCGAAAGCCCCTTCCGTCTCCCCGCTGGCGCCGGCCGCGATGCCCGAATTGCCGCCCCTGCCGGGGGTTCGAATCGCCACCGCCCAGGCGGGGATCCGCTACAGCGGCCGCACCGACGTGCTCTACGTCGCCCTCGAGCCGGGGACCCGGGCGGCCGGCGTGTTCACCCGGTCGAAATGCCCCTCGGCGCCGGTGGACTGGTGCCGCGACGCCCTGGCGGACGGGTCGGCGCGGGCGCTCGTGGTCAATTCCGGCAACGCCAACGCCTTCACGGGCCGCCTCGGGCGCGACGCGGTGGCGCGCACCGTCGAGATCGCCGCGGCGGCGGCGGGCTGCGGCGCGCGCGAGGTCTACGTCGCTTCGACCGGCGTGATCGGCGAGCCGCTCCCGGCGGAGCGGTTCGCCGGCGTGCTCGCGGATTGCGCGGCCCGGGCCGAGGACGGGCCGGCCGCCTGGGCCGAGGCGGCCCGCGCGATCATGACCACCGACACCTTCCCGAAGCTCGCCACCCGCACGGCCGAGATTGACGGCGTGCGCGTGACGATCAACGGCATCGCCAAGGGCGCCGGCATGATCGCCCCCGACATGGCGACGATGCTGTCCTTCGTGTTCACCGACGCGGCCCTGCCGCAGGACGTGCTGCAGGCGCTTCTCTCGGCCGGGACGAAGACGAGCTTCAACTGCGTGACCGTGGACGGCGACACCTCCACCTCCGACACGCTGATGCTGTTCGCCACCGCCAAGGCCGGCCATCCGGCGGTCACCGACCCCGCCGACGCGCGCCTCGCCGGCTTCCGGAAGGCGCTCGACGGCCTGCTGATCGAGCTGGCCCAGCTCGTCGCCAAGGACGGTGAGGGCGCGCGCAAGTTCGTCACCGTGCGGGTGACCGGCGCCGAGAGCGACGCCTCCGCGCACCGCATCGCCATGTCGATCGCCAACTCGCCGCTGGTGAAGACCGCGGTGGCCGGCGAGGACGCCAACTGGGGCCGCGTGGTGATGGCCGTGGGCAAGGCCGGCGAGCCCGCCGACCGCGACCGGCTCGCGATCTGGTTCGGCGACGTGCGGGTGGCGGTCCAGGGCGCCCGCGACCCCGATTACAGCGAGGCGGCGGCGAGCGCCGTGATGCGCGCGCCGGAGATCGCGGTCCGGGTCGATCTCGGCCTGGGCGACGGCACCGCCCGCGTCTGGACCTGCGACCTGACCAAGGCCTACGTCGAGATCAACGGGGATTACCGCTCGTGAGGGCGTTCCTGTCGGGCGTCGGCCTCGCCGCGGTCCTGGCGGCCGCGCTGGCACCGTCGGCGCGGGCCGACGACGCGGCGTGCAAGCGCCACATCGGCGTCGTCGGGCGCGCGTCGGAGACGCGGGCGCCGGACTTCGCCGAGGTGACAATCGGCATCGAGGCGCGCGGGGCGAGCGCGGCGGCCGCCCTCGACGCGGCCTCGAAGGCGGTGACCGGCGTCTCGGCGCAGGCCCGCGCCCTCGGGGTCCCGCCGGCCGATATCGGCACGGCCGCCGTCACCCTGCAGGCGGCGACCCGCCCCGTCGCCCGGCCGGGGGGCGCCGTGACCGAGGAGCCCGACGGCTACCGCGCCAGCAACATGGTCACGGTCCGGCTGGCCGACATGGACCGCCTCGGCGACCTGCTCCGGCAGGCCCTCGAATCCGGCGCCAACCGCATCGACGGCGTGAGCTTCGGGCTGCGCGACCCGGACAAGAGCGAGGCGGCCCTCCAGGTGGCGGCGACCCGGGACGCCCGCAGCCGGGCCGAGGCCCTCGCCGAGGCGGTCGGTGCCAAGCTCGGCCCGCTCTGCACGCTGAGCACAGCGGCGAACACGCCGTACCGCCCGGCGCTGGAGATGGCCCGCGCGGCACCGATGGCGGCCAAGGGGCGGCGGGTGCCCCTCGAGGCGGGCACGATCCAGATGTCCTCCGAGGTCTCGGCCACCTTCGCGGTGGCGCAATGAGCGCGCCCGGAAGCGCCCCCGCGGCCGCGCCCCCGCGCCTGCTCCTCGTGGTCGCCGTCGCCCTCGTCGACGTCGACGGCCGCGTCCTGGTGAGCGAGCGCCCGGCGGGCAAGCAGCTCGCCGGCCTGTGGGAGTTCCCCGGCGGCAAGGTCGAGCCCGGCGAGCGCCCCGAGCAGACGCTGATCCGGGAGCTCGCCGAGGAACTCGGCATCCGGGTCGAGGAGCCGTGTCTCGCGCCGCTCACCTTCGCCAGTCACGCCTATCCGGACTTCCACCTTCTGATGCCGCTCTACGTCTGCCGGCGCTGGACCGGCACGCCGCGCCCGATGGAGGGGCAGGCGCTCAGATGGGTCCGGCCGAAGGCGCTGCGCGATCTGGCCATGCCGCCGGCCGACGCGCCGCTGATCCCGTTCCTGATCGACCTGCTCGAGGTCTGAGACGGTATCCGGCTGGAGCGACCGGGTGACGGAAACGCTCCGTCATCGCGACCGCAGCGAAGCAACTCAGGGCAGCGCGACATCAGCCGGCGTCGCGCCGACGGGATTGCTTCGCTCCGCTCGCGAGGACGGCGGGACGGGAGCGATCACCGCAGTCCTCGGCCGGCCCGGCGCCCTCCGGCTGACGCCCGGCAACGCCGGCGACGTCACCGCCGCTCCGGCCGTCCTGGCCGAGGCACCCGGCCGGATCCGCCGCCTGAGCGCCGACAAGGGTCATGACGCCGATTGGCCGCGCGCTGACCTGTGCAAGCGCGGCCGCAAGAGAAGGATCCACCACGACAAGCGGCACGACCGGGACCGCTGGCGCATCGAGGCAACCTTCAATTACCTCAAGGACTTCCGCCGCATAGCCACCCGATACGACAAGCTCGCCCGCAACGACGCCTCAACCGTCGCCCTGGCTGCCGTCATCGCCTTCTGGTGCAGAACGAGTCCAAACCCTAGTCCGTCGGATCCAAATTTTTTCTTATCCAAGCGCCGGCCGCACCATCAAGTCGGAGAGCATAAGCTCCGTTCCCACACAGAACGGTATTATAGTATCCATTTGGCAGCCCCCGAATTAGAATACCTATAAGATACTTTACATCATTTTTGCGCGCAAAGACCGGCGACCCTGACTGGCCCTGGCATATCAAATCCGAGCGATCGACGATCATGTTCTCATGCATGCTGATCGAAAACGCCGTCGATCCGGCGCTTTTCGGCTCAGGAAGACTGATACGGCTTTGCTTATCTAGAGACAGAAGGACGACGTCATCGTATCCCTTCGAGTAATGCATAGGCACAATTTCAACGAGCCGGGAACGCGCGTCATGTCCATTGGCGTCAAATGTCTTTAATTCGATTGAGAAACTCTGCTTGTCATTGAAATTCTCGATCGGCTCAGCATCCCCGATGGCGATAACGCCATCAACTTCGGCCGCGAGAGGAACATTCGCCTGGAATATGGCTATGTCAATGATAGGCGAGCGTGAATACAAAGTTTTTACTCTTGATACTTCAGCAAATCCGACCCGACTGCCGACAAAATATCTAACTCCAAGCCCGTTTCTACCTCGGAAACAATGGGCGGCCGTTATGATATCGTTGCCGATTTTCAGCCCTCGACAAACAAATTGATCTTTTTCATATATACCTACGTGCGAATATTCAAACACTTTGCTCGCATACGATGTCGAAACTGAATGCAATAATCCTATGATGCAAATAAGCACAGACAAAATCGTGCAAAAATATTTCATATGACCTAATGCAATTGGGGGCAGGCACCCCGAAAAGCGCCTGCCAAGATTTATAATCCTCTATTTCAATGCTCGTCACCAGGATACCCCGGACCATACGGCGGGGGATCATAGGGAGGCGTTGGAGTTGGTTCCGGGTAGTCCGGAGAGTTCGGAATGATTTCCGGCGGGTTGTCGACTGGATTATTGGGAGGAAGGTCGTCACCCGGATTTTGCGGTATGTTTGCAGTTCGGAATATTGCTTCTCTGCTTGATGGAGACAGCGTCAGAGTCGATCGCGGATCGGCCGACTGCTTCAGCTGTGTTGTTTCGACATCGTCCAGAGAAGGCGCGGCCAAACGATCAGTCGGCAGCGGCACGGTCCGAAGGCGAGATGTCGTGAGAGAGGAAATGGCAGCACTCATTCAACGGCTCCTACAAAGACGTGAAATGACTGATGTTTCCTTTGACAACAGCTATGTTTGCTGCAGCCGAGCCGCGTTTTACGGTCTTACGATTGCATCCGCCCGCCAATAATCGATCCGGACCGATTTCAGATTCCGAGCCCGCATGGAGTCGCCGGGCTGTCATGCTCGATAGACCGCCACTGATACTTCAGCTGCAACCACAGCAACGTTGCCGGAGATGCCGGTAGGACAATCGTCTCAGTTCGTCAAGCATCCTGCTGCACGACAGCGCAGATCATCACTGTTGGCGCGCAGAAGCTCTCAAGCATTCCGCGCCGAATCTTGCCGGGAGCGATCTTCGAGTTTGTAAGGTCAGCTCTGTGAGATGTAGCGAACCGCAATCATGGGAGCATGCGATCGCAATTCCCAATCAGCCGCGCCTGGGATCCTTGCACGGGGTTTGCGGGGTCTGCCCCACACTCCGAGCAACCGGGCGCATATACGCTGCCTCTGGTATCGTCATCGTCGTGGTCGTGCCCAAGCTGATGGCGCGTGTGGCGGACGGGCTCTCGGGGGGCGCGCTCCCTTCGAGGGTTGCGCCCCTGGATCGCTTCGCTCTGCCCGCCAGGGCGGCGGGGCCGAAGCCATCACCCGGACAGGGTCCGAGGGCCTCCGCCCTCACAGCGCCAGGATAGCCTCGACGACCTCCTGCACGTCGAGCGCCTCCGCGAAGGTGGCGAGGTGGTGGGGCTCGCCGCGCGCCATGCGGACCACGCCCTCGATCTGGCGCCGGAGCGTGATCGGCCGCAGCTTCTCGTTCGGGATCGCGTCGGGCTCCGGCTCGAAGCGCCCGTCGGCGCCCCGCCGCTCGGCGATGGCCCAGTCGCGCAGCCGGACGGCGCCCGCGTCGCCCTCCAGCGTCCACGTGTTGTGGTCGTCGGCCGCGACGCCCCCGACCCGGCCGGTCAGGGTGACGGGGATCCCGCCCGCCGTGAGCGTCACGTCGATCGCGCGCTCGGACCGGCCCGGCTCCGGGAAGGCGACCCGTCCGGCGAGCCCCGCGAGCGGACCGAGCTGGCGGCGGGCCAGGAACAGGAAGTGCGAGACCACCTCGCGGGTGAAGCCGCCCTCGCCGCGCGCGTCGAGCCAGCGGGCGGCGTCGGCCTGCCACGGCCGGGGCCAGCGGGCGAAGGCCACCGCGACGGTGAGCGCCCGGGGCGTGCCGACCGCGCCGTCCGCGATCCAGCGCTCGAGCGTCGCCACGCCCGGCGACGAGGCGAACGGGAAGTTGACCGCGCCCGCGCCCCCGGCCTCCGCCACGAAGGCGCGGGCGTCGGCGCGGTCGGTGGCCAGCGGCTTCTCGCAGAACACGCTCCGGCCCGCGGCCAGGGCGGCGCGGGCGTAGCCGAGATGCGAGGCGGGCGGCGAGGCGACGTAGACGCAGTCGCTCGCCGCCACGACGGCGGCGGAATCGGCGACCCGCGGCACCGCCGGGAAGGCCGCGCCGACCCGGTCCAGGGCCTCCGGCGACGGGTCCCAGATCGCCGCGACCCGCACGGGCGAGTCCGCCGCCCCGTGGATCGCGCCGAGCAGGCGCTCCCCCATGATGCCCGCGCCGATGATCCCGAGGGCGAGCGGTGCGTCGGAGGTCGGCATGCGGGGATCCGTGCGGAGGTTGGCGTCTGACGGGCCGCGGCGCGCGGCCCGCCGCAGGCTTTAGGAGCCCGGACCGGCGCGGGAAAGGCCGGAAGTCTCCTCGATCCGAGATCTCAACCCCGGATGAAGGCGAGCAGGTCGGCGCTGAGCCGGTCCTTGTGGGTGGCGGCTAGCCCGTGCGGGGCGCCCGGATACTCCTTCAGCACGGCGCCCGGCACGAGCTTGACGGCGGCGCGCGCCGCGGCGTCGATCGGCACGATCTGGTCGTCGTCGCCGTGCACCAGGAGGGTGGGCACGTCGATGCGCCTCAGGTCCTCGGTGAAATCGGTCTCCGAGAAGGCCGCCACGCAGGCGTGCACGTTCCGCAGGCCGGCCATCATGCCCTGCATCCAGAACGTGTCCCGCAGGCCGCCGCTGACCGCGGCGCCCGGGCGGTTGGCGCCGTAGAACGGACCGCTCAGGTCCTTGAAGAACTGGGACCGGTCGCGCAGGACCGAGTCGCGGATGCCGTCGAACACGTCCCGGGGCAGGCCGCCCGGATTCGCGTCGGTCCGGATCATCTGGGGCGTCACGGCCCCGACCAGCACCGCCTTGGCGACGCGGGCGGTGCCGTGACGCCCGATGGTGCGGGCGACCTCGCCGCCGCCGGTGGAGTGGCCGACCAGCACCGCGTCGCGCAGGTCGAGATGGGCGATCAGCCCGGCGAGGTCGTCCGCGAAGGTGTCCATGTCGTTGCCCGACCAGGGCTGCGCGGAGCGACCGTGCCCGCGCCGGTCATGGGCGATGACCCGGAAGCCGCGCTCCGCGAGGAACAGCATCTGGTCCTCCCAGGCGTCGCCGTTGAGCGGCCAGCCGTGGCTGAAGACCACCGGCTGCCCGGTGCCCCAGTCCTTGTAGTAGATCTGGGTGCCGTCCTGCGCGGTGAAGTAGGGCATCGTGGTCTCCCGAGGGGCGATAGGCGGAGGGCGAGAGGCAGGGGTCGCGCGGATGGGCGGGCCGGTCAGGCCCGGCCCTGCCGCGCGTCGAGGCTGAGCGGGCCGGCCCCGAAGGCCGCGACCTGAAGCAAGCCGCCGGCCATGGCGAGGTTCTTCAGGAAGTGGAACATCTGGTTCTGGTCGCCGAGGGCCGCGTGGAAGGTCACCGCGGTGGCCACCGCGAACAGCGCGAGGACCAGGGCGACCAGCCGGGCGCGGTAGCCGGCGACGAGCAGCAGCCCGCCGACCACCTCCACGGTGGTCGCCCCCGCGTAGGCGAGAGGCGGCAGCGGGAGATGGGCGGCCTCGATGGTGGCGAGCGTCGCGGCCGGGGCCGCGAGCTTGCCGGCGCCGCTCACGAGGAAGATCGCGCTCATCAGGACCCGGCCGGTCACCGGCAGCAGGGCGGTCGCGCTGGAAGAGGAGATCGGGGACATCGTCGAACGCTCCGTGCTGTCGTGCGCGACCGAGTCAGGCCGCTTCGGGAAGTGCGAGGCCGCGCAGCCAGTTCAGCGCCAAGCCGAGATCGGCCTGCGACAGGCCGTGGCCCGCCGGCAGGATCCGGTGCTCGACGCGGGCTCCGGCCGCGGTGAGCTGCTGCGCGAGGCGCCGCGCGTTCTCCGCGGGCACGATCGGGTCCATCGCCCCGGAGAGGATCAGGACCGGCCGGCCGGCGAGATCCGCGGCCGGCGGCTCGGCGAACGGCACCATCGGGCGGATCAGGACCGCGCCCGCCAGGGTCTCCGGCCGGAGCAGCAGCAGCGACGCGGCGATGTTGGCGCCGTTCGAGAAGCCCAGCGCCACGGGCGCCCCGATCCCGTACCGCGTCCGGGAAGCCGCCACGAAGGCCGCGAGGTCGCCAGTGCGGCGGCGCAGGTCCGCCTCGTCGAAGACGCCCTCCGCCAGGCGGCGGAAGAAGCGCGGCATGCCGTTCTCGCTGACGGCGCCGCGCGGCGCGAGCAGGGCGGCCTCCGGCGCGACCGTGCGGCCGAGGGGCAGGAGGTCGGTCTCGTCGCCGCCGGTCCCGTGGAGGAGCAGCAGCGGACGCGCGGTGTCGGGACCGGGCTCGAAGCGGTGGATGAAGCCGGCGTTGTCCTGGGTCATGATGGCCTCACGGGTGACGGGGAGCGGTCCCGCCCCGCGCGGGCGCGGGGCGGGCAGGATGGTGGCGGGGCTCAGGCGACCTTGGGCAGGACGGCCTCGATCTCGGCCCGGTGCGGCTCCAGGCCTGCGGGGAGCTTGAGGGCCTGGCCGAGGGCATCGACCGGCTCGTCGACCGCGAAGCCGGGCGCGTCCGTGGCGATCTCGAACAGCACGCCGCCGGGCTCGCGGAAGTAGATCGAGCGGAAGTACTGCCGGTCGCGCTGCTCCGTGACGTGGAGCCCCCGCGCCTCGAGCGCCCGGCCCATCGCGGCCTGGGCGGCGTCGTCCGCCGCCCGGAACGCGATGTGGTGGACCGAGCCCGCCCCCGGGCGGCCGGGCAGGAAGCCGCCGACCGCCCGCAGGGTGACGAGACCGCCGAGTGCGGCGCTGCCCGCGAAACGGATCAGGCTGCCCTCGCGGCCGACCTCCTCCAGCCCGAGCACCTCCGTGAGGATCGCGGCGGTCGGCTCGGCCCTGTCGAGGAGGAGCGTCACCCCGTGCAGGCCGCGGATCGCGTGCTCGGCCGGCACCTCGCTCGACGCCCAGCCCTCCGCGTCGCCGACATCGACGCCCACCAGCGCGAGCATCATGCCGTCCGGGTCGCGGAACCGCAGCGTCGGCGCGCCGAAGACCTGGACCAGCGGCTCGTGGGCGACGCCCTTCTCGATGAGCCGGTGGGTCCACCAGCCGATGGAGGCGCGGGGCACCCGGAAGGCCGTCTCCTGGGTCTCGCCGATCCCGACGCGGCCCGGCGCGGCGTGCTCGACGGGGAAGAAGGTCAGGATCGTGCCGGGCCGTCCGGCGGCGTCGCCGTAGTACAGGTGGTAGGTGCCCGGATCGTCGAAATTGACGGTCTTCTTCACCAGCCGCAGCCCGAGGATTCGGGTGTGGAAGTCGAGGTTGCGCAGGGCCGGCCCGGAGAAGGCCGTGACGTGGTGGAGGCCGGTCTGAAGCATGGCGATGTCTCCCGACGGAAGGCCGCGACGGGCGGCCTGTTGCGATGACGGGAATGTGCCCCTTGCCATGACCGGCGGAAATAGAAACGATGGAAACCTATCGTTTCCGGATCTGACCGATGAGACTGCCCGATTTCGAGGCCTGGGCGGTGTTCGCCAAGGTGGTGGAGACCGGCTCCTTCGGCCGCGCCGCCGCGGAGCTCGGCCTGTCGAAGGCCACGGTCTCGAAGGCGGTGAGCCGGCTCGAGCTCCGGATCGGCGCCCGCCTGTTCAACCGCACGTCGCGGAAGCTCGCGCTCACCGAGGCCGGGCACGCCGCCAAGGACGGCGCCGCGCGCATCCTGGCCGAGGGCGAGGCCGCGGAGGCGCTGGCGACGGCGGGCGCCGCGGAGCCGCGCGGCCTCGTGCGCCTCGCCGCGCCGATGACCTTCGGCATCCTGCACGTGGCCCCGATCCTGCCGGCCTTCCTCCGGGACCACCCGGCCGTGTCGGTGGACCTCCACCTGTCGGACGCGGTCGTCGACCTCGTCGGCGGCGGGTTCGACATCGGGCTGCGCATCGCGGCCCTGCCCGATTCCTCCCTGCGCGCCCGGAGGCTCTGCGCGATCCGCCGCTCGCTGGTCGCCACCCCCGCCTATCTCGACCGGCACGGCCGGCCCGAGCACCCGGACGACCTCGTCCGCCACACCTGCCTCGGCTACGCCTACCTGCCGACGCCCGACCGCTGGCGCTTCGTGGACGGGAGCGGTGCCGAGGCCGTCGTGGTGCCGGCGGGCCAGCTCCGGGCGAACAACGCCGAGGCGCTGGCACCGGCGCTGCGGGCCGGCCTCGGCCTCGCCCTGCAGCCCGATTTCATGATCTGGGACGATCTCGAATCCGGGCGGCTCGAGCGGGTGCTGCCGGCCTGGTCGCCGCCGCCGATCGCCCTGCACCTCGTCACGCCCCCGGGCGATCCGCGGCCGGCGCGGGTGACGGCGCTGATCGCCCATCTCGGCCAGACCCTCGGCCAGGCGCCCTGGGCCGCGCCGGAGCTCCGGCGCGATCCGGCGGCCCGGTAAGCCGCGCGCCGGCGCCCGCGCCGCTTCCGGCCCCGATCCGGGCGTGTCATTCACCTGGATCAGTGTCGGGGCCGTGCGGCTGCGCTATCGGCGAGTCGCACGGGGCCGAACCGCGGCGTGGTCCTTGCTGCGCGGCGCCTAGGCCGACATCCGCGGTTCGCGATCCCCGTGCAATTCGTCGGGCGAACTAACCTCAGGTTTATTCGGGACAATCTGGCATTGGACAGGCGCGCGTTTTCCGGGCAAGAGGGTGCCGTGTATACATGTATACTCTTCTCCTGAGGCGTTGATGTCCCCCACGGGCCCTGGACGTCCCGCACCCGACCGGCTGCGGCACAAGACCGTGGCGGCGGCCGTCGCGGATTCGCTGCGCGAGCAGATCCTGAACGGGGATCTGCCGCCGGGGGTGCAGCTGCGCCAGGACGCCCTGGCGGAGGAATTCGGGATCAGCCGCATCCCGGTTCGCGAAGCCCTGCTGCAGCTGGAGGCCAGCAAGCTCGTGCGGATCATGCCGCATCGCGGGGCGGTCGTGACGGGCCTGTCGCTCCAGGAGGTCGAAGACATCTTCCAGCTGCGCGTTCAGCTCGAGCCGCAACTGCTCCTGCTCTCGGCCCCGCACCTGACCCCCGACGACATCCGCGATCTCGACGCCCTCTCGAAGGAGTACGGCGCGGCGCTGGAGACCGGCCAGGTCCTCCGCTGGGGCGACCTGAACAGCCGCTTCCACCTCGACCTGATCCGGCACGCCGGCCGGCCGCGCTCCCTGGCGATCGTGTCCGGCCTCCTGCAGGATTGCGAGCGGCCGACGCGGCTGCAGATCTCGACCTCCGAGGACGCGACCCGCGCGGTCAGGGAGCACGCGCAGATCCTGGCCCTGTGCGAGGCCGGCAAGTCCGACGAGGCGGCCGCCTGCCTGCGGCGCCATATCGAGCATATCGGCGCCTCGCTCATCGCCCTCTACCGGGGCGCGCTCGTCGAGGCGTGAGGGGGGGCCCCTCCCCCCGCGCGACCGGGTCAGTCCGGCTTGGCCGGCCGGCCGCCGATCCGGCCCGGAAGGCGGGTCAGGCGGTCCTTCATCTCCAGGACCTTCTGGACCTTCGAGCCGAGGGTGAGGAGCTGGACGAGGCGCTCGGTGTCGAGGCGGCGCACGTCGGCGTACCAGCCGGCGAACAGCTCGAAGAGGTCGTGCATCTCCCGGAGGCGTGCCTGCGCGTGCCGCTCCTCCTCGGTCCCGGGCTCCTGCATCAGGAGCTCGCGCAGGAGGGTCAGCGTCGGGTCGATCTCGCGCTTCTTGCGCTCCTCGACCAGCGTGCGGACGATCTGCCAGATATCCTCGGGCGTCGTGAAGTAGTCGCGCCGGTCGCCCGGCCTGTGCTGGAGCCGGACGAGGTTCCAGGCCTGGAGCTCCTTCAGGCCCATGCTGACGTTGGAGCGCGACACGCCGAGGCCCTCGACGATCTCGTCGGCGTTGAGCGGCCGCTCGGCCACGAACAGCAGGGCGTAGATCTGCCCCACGGTCCGGTTGATGCCCCAGCGCGAGCCCATCTCGCCGAAATGCAGCACGAAGGTCTGGACGAGCGGGGGCAGCTGCACGGCAGGGATCCGACGCGGTGAAGTGTCAGGCGGGCGCCCCCCGGTCTATCAGCTCTTGAGCCAATACCGGAGGACCGTCGCGACGAAGCCGAGGCCGACGATGCTGGAGGCCCAGAGCCCCACGAACCACGCGAGGCGCTTCCAGAGGGGCTGTGCTGCTGCGGGTGCCATCAGTGATATCCGTGCGCGTCGACCTTGCCGCGGAAGACCCAGTACGCGTACGCGGTGTAGGACAGTATGATCGGGATCAAAACCGACGCGCCGGCGAGCAGGAAGATCTGGCTCGCCTCGGGGGCGGCCGCCTGCCAGATCGTGATCCGGCCCGGCACGACGTCGGGGAAGATGCTGATGCCAAGCCCCAGGAAGGTCAGGGCGAACAGCCCCAGGGCGATCAGGAAGGGCGCCCGCTCGGCGCCGCCCCGCAGGGTCCGCCACAGGGCGTAGGCCGCGAGCGCCACGAGCAGCGGCACCTGCGCGGTGACGAGCACGTTCGGCATCGCCAGCCAGCGCTCGTAGTAGCGGCCCTGGAGGAACGGCGTCACCGCGCTGACGAGGGCGATGGCCGTGACCGTCGCCGCGGTGAGGCGCAGAGCGTAGCGCCGGGCCTGCGCCTGGAGTAGGCCCTCGGTGCGCATCACCAGCCACGTCGCGCCGAGGAGCGCGTAGCCGACGACGAGGCTCGCGCCGACGAGGACGCTGAAGGGCGTGAGCCAGTCCCACCAGCCGCCGGCATAGGCCCGCCCCTCGACCGCGATGCCCTGCAGCAGCGCACCCAGCGTGATGCCCTGGGCGAGGGCCGCCACCAGCGAGCCGCCCGCGAAGGCCACGTCCCAGGCGGCGCGGTGGCGGGGATCGCGCCAGCGGAACTCGAAGGCGACGCCGCGGAAGATCAGCCCGAGCAGCATCGCGATGATCGGCGCGTAGAGCGCCGGCAGGATCACCGCGTAGGCCAGGGGGAAGACGGCGAACAGGCCGCCGCCGCCCAGCACCAGCCAGGTCTCGTTGCCGTCCCAGACCGGGGCGACCGAGTTCATGGCGGTATCGCGCTCCGTGCCCGGCCGCAGGACCGGGAACAGGAGGCCGATGCCGAGGTCGAAGCCGTCCATGACGATGTAGGCGAAGACCGCGAAGGCGATCACGAGCGCCCAGACCACCGTGAGGTCGAAGCTGTAGGTCATGGGTTCCTCACTCGGCCGGCTGGAGGTGGCGGTCGGGATCGATCGCCGGGGCGGGCGTGATGCCCGCCGTCCGGATCGGCGCGCCGGGCTCGATCCCGCTCTCGCCGGCATGCGGGGGCTGGCCCATCAGGCGCAGGATGTAGCCGGTGCCCATGGCGAAGACCGCGAAGTAGATGACCACGAAGGCGGTGAGCGAGGCCGCCACCGCCGGCGCGTGCAGCGGCGAGGCCGACTGCGCCGTGCGCAGCAGGCCGTAGACCGTGTAGGGCTGGCGCCCGACCTCGGTGGTGATCCAGCCGGCCAGCACCGCCACGAAGCCCGCCGGGCCCATGGCCACCGCGAAGCGGTGCAGCGGGCGCCACGCGTAAAGGGTGCCGCGCCAGCGGGCGAGAAGGCTGAGGGCGCCCAGGAGCAGCATCAGCATCCCGAGGCCGACCATGATGCGGAACGACCAGAACACGATCGCCACCGGCGGCCACTCCGCCCGCGGCAGGCTGTCGAGCCCCTTCAGGGGCGCGTCGAGGGCGTGCTTCAGCACCAGCGAGGACAGTTTCGGGATCTCGACCGCGTAGCGCACGGTGCCGGCCTCCTGGTCGGGCAGGCCGAACAGCACCAGCGGCGCGCCGTCCGGGTGGCTCCGGAAGTGGCCCTCCATGGCCATGACCTTGGCGGGCTGGTGCTCCAGGGTGTTGAGGCCGTGCGCGTCGCCCGCGAGGATCTGGATCGGTGCGACCAGGGCGGCCATCCACATCGCCATCGAGAACATCGTCCGGGCCGCCGGGTTGGCCCGGTCGCGCAGCAGGTGCCACGCGCCGACCGCGCCCACGACCAGCGCGGTGGTGAGGTAGGCGGCCAGCACCATGTGCACGAGGCGGTACGGGAAGGACGGGTTGAACACGATCGCCCACCAGTCCAGCGGCACGAACTGGCCCTCGGCGTTCGTGCCGTAGCCCGCCGGCGTCTGCATCCACGAGTTCACCGCCAGGATCCAGAACGCCGAGAAGAAGGTCCCGAACGCGACCATCAGCGTCGCCGCGAAGTGCAGCCGCGGCCCGACCTTCGTCATGCCGAAGAGCATGACGCCGAGGAAGCCGGCCTCCAGGAAGAAGGCCGAGAGCACCTCGTAGGCCATCATCGGCCCCAGCACCGGGCCGGTCTTGTCCGAGAAGACCGACCAGTTCGTGCCGAACTGGTAGGACATCACCAGCCCGGACACGACGCCCATCGCGAAGGCGATCGCGAAGATCTTAATCCAGTACTTGAACAGGTCCATGAAGACCTGACGCCCGGTGGCGAGCCAGAGCCCCTCCAGCACCGCGAGGAAGCTCGCGAGGCCGATCGAGAAGGCCGGGAACACGATGTGGAAGGCCACCGTGAACCCGAACTGCATGCGGGCGAGGATCAGGGGATCGAGCCGGGACGGCTTCAGCCTGCTGATCGCGGGCTTCACCGGCGAGCGGGCCCTTAGTTGGAAGCACAGCTATATCAAGGCGTTCAACGTCATTGAGGCGGTGATTCGCAGCCGGACGACGCTGGCGGTCCTCGGCCTCAACGACTCCGGTGCGCTGCGGGGGCTCCTGCTGGGCTATGCCGGGCCGCGCCTCGCGGCGGCCGGGGCGGGCGCGGGCGGCGCCCGGGTCTGGACGTCCGAGCCCGAACCCGTCAGGGTCGCGCCATTCCCTACCGGTCGGGACCTCTCAGGCGCCGCGTGGCTCGCTGCGTCACGACCCGCCGCGCCCCGACGCAAGGAGAGCACGCGCCGCCATGGCCGACACCCCCGCACCCGCCGCGCCCGTCGATCTCGCCGCCGCGCTCTCGGCGCGTATCCGCGGCATCGGCACGAGCCAGATCGGCCTCGTGGCGGATCGCGGGCGCGACGACCCGGAGGTGGTCAAGCTCTGGATCGGCGAGGGCGACCTGCCGACGCCGCCCTTCATCGTCGAGGCGGCGCACCGGGCGATGCTGGCCGGGCACACCCGCTACACCACGTCGCTCGGCCTGCCGGCGCTGCGCGCGGCGCTCGGCGCCTACCACGCCCGCCACTGGGGCGTGGAGATCCCGCCGGACCGGTTCGGCGTCACGGCGGGCGGCATGAACGCGATCATGCAGGCGGCCCAGGTGCTGCTGGAGCCGGGCGACGAGATGATCATCCCCTCCCCGGCCTGGCCCAATCTCGGCGAGGCGGTCCGCATCGCCGGCGGCGTGCCCGTGACGGTGCCGTACCGCCGCCTGCCGGACGGGCGCTTCGCGCTGCCGCTCGCCGACATCGCGGCGGCGATCACGCCGCGCACCCGGGTGATCATGGTGAACTCGCCCTCGAACCCGACGGGCTGGACCATGCCGCTGGCCGAGATGACGGCCCTGCGCGACCTCGCCCGGGAGCGCGGGCTCTGGATCCTCTCGGACGAGGTCTACGCGCATTTCACCTACGGCAACCGGATCGCGCCGTCCTTCCTGCAGATCTGCGCGGAGGACGACCGGCTGATCGTGACCAACACCTTCTCGAAGAACTGGGCGATGACCGGCTGGCGGGCCGGCTGGGTGATCTACCCCCGCGGCCTCGCGCCGACCTTCGCCAAGCTCGGGCAGTACAGCACCACCTCGATCCCGACCTTCGTCCAGCACGCCTGCATCGCGGCCCTCGAGGAGGGCGACGGCTTCATCCGCACGATGGTGGACCGCTGCGCCGAGGCCCGCGCGATCCTGGTGGAGGGGCTGTCGCGCCTGCCGGGCGTCACGGTCGCGCCGCCGGACGGGGCCTTCTACCTCATGGCCCGGATGGGCGGCGACGAGCCGAGCCTCGACCTGGCGCTGCGCCTCCTGCGGGAGGCCAAGGTCGGCGTGGCGCCCGGCACCGCCTTCGGCCCGGAGGGCGAGGGTCTCGTGCGGATGTGCTTCGCCATCAGCCCGGAGCTGGCCCGGGAGGCGGTGCGCCGGCTCGCGGGCGCGCTCGGGACGCGGGCGCCGGCCGCGCACTGAGTCGGGCGCGGGCCTCGCGACCGGGACCCGTGGCCCCCCGCCTCAGCGCCCCCAGCGCAGGACCAGCGCGTCGTTCCGGCGGGCGAGCTCGATCAGGCCGGCCCGCGTCGCCGGGTGCAGGGGCTGGATCGGCAGCCGCGCGGTCTCGTGGGCGATCACCCCGCCCTCGGCCATGAGCGCCTTGCAGGCGAGCAGGCCGCACTGCCGATTCTCGTAGTTGATCAGCGGCAGCCAGCGCGCGTAGGCGTCCATCGCCTCCTCCCGGCGGCCCGCCGCGTAGGCGTCGGTGATCTGCCGGATGCCGTCCGGGTACCCGCCGCCGGTCATCGCCCCGGTGGCGCCGGCGTCGAGGTCGGCCATCAGGGTGATCGCCTCCTCGCCGTCCCAGGGGCCCGCGACCGCGTCGCCGCCCAGCGCGATCAGCTCGCGGAGCTTGGACGCGGCGCCCGCGGTCTCGATCTTGAAGTAGGCGACGTTCGCGATCTCCCGGGCCATGCGCGCCAGGAACGGTGCCCCGAGCGGCGTGCCCGCCACCGGCGCGTCCTGGATCATGATCGGGATGGAGATCGCGTCCGAGACCGCGCGGAAGAAGTCGAAGATGCCGAGTTCCGACACGCGGATCGTGGCGCCGTGATAGGGCGGCATGACCATGACCATCGCGGCGCCGGCCTCCTGGGCGCGGCGCGAGCGCGCGGCGCAGACCTGCGTGGCGAAGTGCGTCGTCGTCACGATCACCGGCACGCGGCCGGCCACGTGGTCCAGCACGGCGTCCATCACCCGCTCGCGCTCGTCGTCGGTGAGGACGAACTGCTCCGAGAAGTTCGCCAGGATGCACAGCCCCTGGCTGCCGGCGTCGATCATGAAGTCGACGGCCCGGCGCTGCCCGTCGAGGTCGAGGGCGCCCGCGGCGTCGAAGACCGTGGGGGCGACCGGGAAGACGCCGCGATAGGCGTGGGCGGGCGAAGTCATGCGCGGTCCTCCTGCCGGGATCGCGCGTCCCGGCGGACGGCCGTGTCCGCGGGCGGGATCCGGGCGCCTCTTAGCACGCGGCCTCTATCCTGGCGCGGGCCGGATCGAACCGACCAAGCTGTCGACAAGCGCACCGACTTTCCTGTACGGCCGAGCTCTTCTTTGCTTTGTCCATCGACAGCCGAGATCGCGCGCGGCGGCCGCACGAGAACAGCGTTTTCTTTTCGGAGCTACTGTAATGCGAATCTTCTCTGCCGGCCGCGTCGCGGCGCTCGTCGTCGCGGCGCTCCTCGGCGCCGCCCCCGCCTCGCCCTTCGCCGCGCCCGCGAAGGCCGACGATCTCGACGCGATTCGCGCCGCCAAGACCCTGCGCATCGGCACCGAGGGCACCTACGCGCCCTTCACGTTCCACGACGCGTCCGGGCAGCTCGTCGGCTTCGACGTCGAGATCGGCCGCAAGGTCGCCGAGCAGCTGGGCGTCGCGCCGCAATTCCTCGAGGGCAAGTGGGACGGGCTGATCGCCGGTCTCGACGGCAAGCGCTACGACGTGGTGATCAACCAGGTCGGCATCACCAAGGAGCGGCAGGCGAAGTTCGACTTCTCCGAGCCCTACATCCGCGCCCGGGCCGTGCTGATCACGCGGGCGGACCGGTCCGACATCACGTCCTTCGCCGACCTCAAGGGCAGGAAGGCCGCCCAGAGCCTCTCCAGCAACTTCGCGCGCCTCGCCGAGCAGTCCGGCGCCGAGCTCGTCGGGACGGACGGCTTCGACCAGTCGGTCCAGCTCGTCCTCACCGGCCGCGCCGACGCCACCGTGAACGACAGCCTGTCGTTCCTGGACTTCCACAAGCAGAAGCCGAGCGCCCCCGTGAAGATCGCCGCCGAGCAGGCCGACGCGGACGCCTCGGGGATCATCATGCGCAAGAACAACCCGGCGCTGAAGGCCGCGATCGACAAGGCGCTGGAGGCGATCAAGGCCGACGGCAGCTACGCGGCGATCGCCCAGAAGTACTTCGGGGCCGACGTCTCCAAGTAATCCGTCCGCAGCGCGCCCGCCCGGGCGCCGGCCCCGCACAGCCCGTCGCTCGATCCGCCCGGTAGGAGACGCCGCCCCGTGCCGCACTGGCTCGACCTCATGCTCCAGTCGCTGGGGCCGCTGCTCGCGGCCGGCCTGCGCTTCACCGTGCCGCTGACGCTCATCGCCTTCGCGCTGGGCCTCGCGCTCGGGCTCGGGACCGCCCTCGTGCGCCTGTTCGCGCCCCGGCCGCTGGCCGCGCTGGCGTGGCTCTACGTGTGGATCTTCCGGGGCACGCCGCTCCTCGTGCAGCTGTTCGTGATCTTCTACGGCCTGCCGAGCGCCGGCATCCTGATCGACGCCTTCCCGGCCGCCGTGATCGGGTTCACCCTCAACGTCGGCGCCTACACGTCGGAGATCGTCCGCGCGGCCATCGCCTCCATCCCGAAGGGGCAGTGGGAGGCGGCCTACGCCACCGGCATGACGCCGTTCCAGGCCCTGCGCCGGACGATCCTGCCCCAGGCGGCGCGGGTGGCGGTGCCGTCGCTGGCCAACTCCTTCATCGCGCTGGTGAAGGACACCTCGCTCGCGGCCGCCATCACGGTCCCGGAGCTGTTCCAGGCGGCCCAGCGCATCGTCGCCGTCACCTACGAGCCGCTGATCCTCTACATCGAGGTGGCGCTGATCTACCTCGTCCTGTCGACGCTGCTGTCCTGGCTCCAGACGCTGCTGGAGCGGCGCCTCGGGCGCTACGGCGGCTACCTGGAGGCCCGCGCGTGATCGCCCTGTCGGCCATCGAGAAGCGGTTCGGCGACAACCCGGTCCTGCGCGGCGTCGACCTCGCGGTGCCGGAGGGGCGCGTCACGGCGCTGATCGGCCCGTCGGGCTCGGGCAAGTCGACGCTCCTGCGCTGCGCGAACCTGCTGGAGGTGCCGCAGGCCGGGACGCTGACCCTCGGCGAGATCCGCCTCACCTTCCGGCCAGGCAGCCCGCCGGCGCGGCGGGACGTGCTCGCCGTGCGCCGGCAGACCGGGATGGTGTTCCAGAACTTCCAGCTCTTCCCCCACCGCACGGTGCTGGAGAACGTCACCGAGGGGCTCGTCACCGTCGGCAAGTGGCCGCAGGCCCGCGCCCGGGCGCGGGCCCTGGAGCTGCTGGAGCGCGTCGGCCTCGCCCACAAGGCCGCGGACTGGCCCGCCAGCCTGTCGGGCGGCCAGCAGCAGCGGGTGGCGATTGCCCGGGCGCTGGCCCCCTCCCCGCGCCTGCTGCTCTGCGACGAGCCGACCTCGGCCCTCGATCCGGAACTCGCCGCCGAGGTGGTGGACGTGCTCGCCGGCCTCGCGGGCGAGGGCACGACCATGCTGATGGCGACCCACGACCTGCGCCTCGCGCGGCGCGTCGCCGACACGGTGGTGTTCCTGGAAGGGGGGCATATCGTCGAGCAGGGCGCGGCCGCGGACGTCTTCGCCCGGCCGGCCGACCCGCGCACCCGCCGGTTCGTCCGGACGCTGCTCGGCGAGGCGGCCGAGGGGGGCTGAGCAGGGGCCTGACCGGCCCGGGCCGGGGCGCGCGGATCAGCGCGTCAGGCAGCGCAGTGTGAGCAGATCCTCGACGGTGAGCGCGGTCCCGAAGATCAGGGGCCGCCAGGCCGGCAGGGTGGCGAGGATCAGGCCGGCCGCGAGGGCGAGCCAGGGCAGGACCGGGCGGAGGCCGGGACCGGCGGCCCTCACGCGGGTCTCCGCGCCAGGGACGCCTCCTCTCCGCGGCCGACCAGCACGAGGCCCAGGCCCGCGGCCAGCATGGCGCCGCCCCAGACCAGGAAGCCGAGGTCCCAGTACAGCCACTGATCCCGGGGCGTCAGCTCGTTGACGTGGTGCACGCCGAGGATCTCGTGGTCGACCACGCCCTCGACGAGGTTGAACAGGCCCCAGCCGATCAGGAGCGACCCGGCGAGCAGCTTGCTGGACCAGTACAGATGCGTGCGGTGCGCGGCGCGCCAGAGGATGAACAGTCCGAGGACCACGAAGACGTAGGTCGCGCTGTGGAAGATGCCGTCCCAGAGGGTGTTCAGCTCGAGATTCGGGATCGTGTCGATCGGGTACCAGCTGCTCAGCATGTGGTGCCATTGCAGGACTTGGTGCAGCACGATCCCGTCGAAGAAGCCGCCGAGGCCGAGCCCGAACAGGATGCCGGCGCTCAGGGGGAAGGCGCGCTCCCGGGTGTCAGCCGCTCTCATGCGCAACTCCAGCGTGGCGGATGCCGAGGCCGCGAGCGCCGCCGGCGTGGCGGGCGCGGGGCGGCGCCGCGGGGCGCGCGACATCCGTGAGCGTCGTGTCGTCCGGACGGCCTCGTCCCGCCCGCGCGGAGGACGGCGCCCTGCGGGGAAACCGGCCGGCGACCCGGCGGATCCGTCACGACCCCCGCGGGGCCGCGTCCGGTGTCGAGACCATCCGCAGGTAGACGGCGAGCCCCGCCAGGAACACGGCGAGGCCGAGCCCCGTGGCGTAGGGCGCGAAACCCTTGCCGGCGATGGCGATCGCCGAACTGTGCCCCGCCAGGAGATCGGTGCCGGCGAGCAGCACGCCGACGCAGCTCTCGCCGACGAGGAACCCGGACGCGAGGAGCACGCCCCGGCGACGGGCGGCCCCCACCGCCCTGTCGGCCCTCGCGTTACCCTTCGCGGTCCTGCTGGCGTTCCCCTTCGCGTCGCCCCCGGCGCCGAGCCGGGCGCGCAGCCGGCGCTCGGCGATCCAGCCGAGGATGCCGCCGATGGCGATCGTCATCTCCACCGAGAGCGGCAGGTACATGCCGATCCCGACCGTCAGCGCGGGGAAGGTGAGGTTGCGCCGCTTCAGCCAGGTCTCGGCCGCCACCAGGACCACGCCGAGCCCGGCGCCGATCAGCACCATGCTCCAGGGCAGCTCGCTGTGCGTGATGCCGCTGGCGATCTGGGTCATCAGCGCGGCCTGGGGCGCCGGCATCGCGCTCCCCGCATCCTGCCCGTCGCGCGCGGGGGCGCCGACGAAGCCGTAGGCCTCGTAGAGCAGCGCCAGGAGCGGGGCGATCACCACGGCCCCGACCCCGACGCCGAGGATGAGCGCGACCTGCTGGTGCCAGGGCGTGGCGCCCAGCACCTGCCCGGTCTTCAGGTCCTGCAGGTTGTCGTTGGCGATCGACGAGGTGGTGATGATCACGGATGTCAGCAGCAGCGCCATGCCGGTGACGAACCGGTCCCCCTCGGGCCCGGCGGAATGCCCCAGGATCAGGGGCAGGAGCAGCGCGGTCGCCATCGTGGTCAGGATGCCGATCCCCGAGATCGGGCTGGACGAGGAGCCCAGCAGGCCCGCGAGGTAGCCGCAGGCCGCCGCCATCAGGAAACCGAACAGGATGGTGAACAGGGTGGCGGCCACCGCCAGCACGATCATCAGGCCGCCGAGGTCGGCCGGCGCGGCGAAGAACCCGAACAGGATTGCGAGCGGCACGCACAGGCCCAGCGTCGCGGCGGCGACCCAGGTGATCGGCAGGTCGCGCTCCTCGCGCGGGTGATCCTTGCCGAGGCCGCCGCTGCCCGACAGGGCGGCGCGGATGCTTCCGAAGATCGGGCGCGCCAGCGAGCCTACGGTCCAGAGCCCGCCCACCGCGATGATGCCGGCGCCCATGAGGCGCACTTGGCCCGACCAGATCGCCTCGGCGGCCGCGCCCGCGGACTTCCCGGGGTCGGGCGACAGGGCGGTGAGGATCGGGACCGCGATCCCCCAGGCGATCAGGACGCCGGTCAGCAGCGCGAGGCAGGCGCCGATGCCCACGAGGTAGCCGACGCCGACCAGCGCCAGCGAGAAGCCGGTCCCGGTGCGGAACACCGCGCCGCCGAGGCTGACCGCCCCGTTGAGGCCCTCGCCCAGGACCTTCAGCCCCGTCGTGGCGAGCCCGATCGTGCCGGCGGCCGCGGCGGCCCCGAGCAGGTCGCGCAGGCCGTGGCCGCCCTCCTCCTCGTGGCCGGTCTTGAGCACCTCCGCGGCGGCGATGCCCTCGGGATAGGGGAGATCGCTGCCCGACACGAGGGCGCGGCGGAGCGGGATCGAGAAGGCGACGCCGAGCAGCCCGCCCAGCAGGCAGACCGCCGTCGTCTGCCAGAACGGGAAACCGTGCCAGTGCCCGACGAGGACGAGGCCCGGCAGCGCCAGGATGACGTTGCACAGGGTGCCGGCCGCCGAGGCCTGCGTCTGCACGATGTTGTTCTCGAGAATGCCGGCGCCGCCCATCAGCCGGAAGGCGCCCATCGAGATCATCGCGGCCGGGATGGAGGACGAGAACGTCATCCCGGTCTTCAGGCCCATGTAGAGGTTGGCGGCCATGAACACGACGGTGATGGCCGCGCCGAGCGCGATCCCGCGCAGGGTCAGCTCGGCCTGACGCTCCTGCGTCGTCGGCGTGATCGTCGGGCTGCGGGCGTCCATCATCCACTCGGGCTGCCATACACACAGCACGCGAGAGGCCGGAAACGTTCCCGCGCCGTCCCTTCCCCGCGCGGCCCGGGCCGCGCCGTCCCCTCCCCGCGCGGCCCCGGCCGCGCCCGGGCCCTGGGGCGATCTGTCCCGCCGCGCAGCGCGGATGTGATGCAGTCACTCGGCACGGCGGCGGGTTTGGCAGCAGACCGCCCCGTCCGGGTGCGGACCGCCCCTCCCCTGGAATGCTCCGCCGTGTCCAAGTGGTACCTCTACGGCCTCGCCCTGCTGGCCGGCGTCGCGAACGCCATCGAGCCGGGCCAGAACGCCACGCTGGCGAAGGTCACGGGGCAGCCGATGCTCGCGGGCCTGTTCTGCTTCGGGCTGGCGATCGCCTGCTTCCTCGTCGCCATGATCGTCGCCCGGCTGCGCGGCCGGGCACCGGCCGAGGCGGCCACGCACGTCCCGTGGTGGGCCTGGCCCGGCGGCGTCCTCGGCGCCGCGGTCGTCCTGGCGCAGCTCTACATCTCCGAGAAGGTCGGCGCGGCGCCGTTCCTGGGCTGCGTGATCACGGCGGGCGTGGTCGGCTCCATCATCCTCGATCACTACGGACTCGTGGGCTTCGAGCGCCACCGCGCCGGCCGCTGGCGCATCCTCGGCGGCGCGCTGATGATCGCGGGCGTCGCCCTCGTGGCGGTGTTCTGACGGGCCCGTCCATCCGCACGCCTCGCACCCTCAGGATTCCCCCATGCTCTTCCTCTACGGCTTCGCGCTGCTCGCGGGCATCGCCACCGCGATCGAGCCGGGCCAGAACGCGGGCCTCGCCAAGTCCCTCGCGCGGCCGCTGCTCGCCGGCGTGGTGAGCCTCGTCGTCAGCATCGCCACGATCTCCGCCGCCATGCTGGTGACGGGGCAGTACGGCCTGCCGGGGCTGGACCGCCTCGCGCAGGTGCCCTGGTGGGCCTGGCTCGGCGGCCTGATGAGCGCGGGCCTGACGATGGCGCAGCTCGCCCTCTCCAAGCGGATCGGGGCCGCCACCTTCCTCGGGCTGATCGTGACGGCGGGCGTGGTCACGTCGATCCTGCTCGACCATTTCGGTCTGGTGGGCTTCAAGGTCCACGAGGCCGGCCTGTGGCGCGTCCTGGGCGGCGCCCTGATGATCGGCGGCGTCGGCCTGGTCGCCGGGTTCTGAAGCCCGCCCGATCAGATCGTCCAGCCGCCGTCGATCACGACGGCCTGGCCGGTCGTGTAGGTCGCGCCCGCGAGGTAGACGGCGAGGTCGGCGATCTCCTCGGGTGTGCCGAGCCGCCCGATCGGCTGGCGGGCGATGAAGGCCGCGCGGGTCTGCTCGTAGTCGCCCTGCTGGCGGATGCGCTCCTGCAGCGACGGGCTCTCGACCGTGCCGGGGCAGATGGCGTTGCAGCGGATGTTGTGGCCCACATAGTCGGCGGCCACCGCCTTGGTCAGGCCGATCACCGCCGCCTTCGTCACCCCGTAGGCGAAGCGGTTGGGCACGCCCTTCACCGAGGAGGCGACCGAGGCCATGTTGACGATGGCGCCGTCGCGGCGCTCCAGCATGCCGGGCAGGACCGCCCGGATCGTGCGGATCATCGCCTTGACGTTGAGGTCGACGGCGAAGTCGAGCTCGTCGTCGCGCATCTCCAGGATGGTGCCGGCGTGCACGGTGCCGGCGCAGTTGAACAGGATGTCGACCGCGCCGATGCGCGCGACCAGGGCCTCGACCGCGTCCGCGTCCAGCACGTCGAGGGTCGCGGTGCTCAGGTCGTCGGCGCGCAGGTCGGCGAGGGCCTGCGCGTTGATGTCGGTGGCGTGGACCCGCGCCCCGGCGCGGGCGAAGGCGAGCGCGCTGGCGCGCCCGATGCCCTGTCCCGCCGCCGTGACCAGGACGGTCTTTCCGGAAAGATCTGCCATTGCTCGCTCCAGCGGGCGGCGCGTCGCCGCGACGGTGTCCGGACCCGGCGCTGCGGGTCGCGCCCGGCGGGACCGCCGATCAGGTCCGGGGGTCCGGCTGAGCGGCCCATCCTTGTAGGTTCTGCCCGCGCCGGGCTCCAGGCCCGATCCCCCCGCCGGCCCCGCTCCGGCGGTACAGAGGCGGCGTTTCCAACATAGGCTATCGCCCGCCCGGCCCCGGCCCCGTATGGCGACTCGGATCACGAGCGGGGCAGCGCGTGCGCCGGAACTTACGACGCCTCTGGTCGAGCGGGGCCGGGATCACCTGGCGCGCCGCCATGCTGCTCGGCCTGCTCAGCAGCACCTTCTCGACCCTGGTCAGCCAGGTCACGGCGGCCCGGATCGGCCGGGACGCCGCCGTCGACTGGATGGTGGTCGCCACGATCCCCCTGCGCGACGGCGCCCTCCAGGCAGATCCGTCCTGGCCGGTGATCCTCGCCGGCATCCTGTTCCATCAGTGGGCGGACTTCTCCTGGGCCCTGGTGTTCTTCGGCCTGCTCGCGCGCTGGACCGGCCGCCTCGGCCCCTGGACGCTCGTGCTGATCGCGCCGGCCTGGGCGCTCCTCACCTCGGCGACCGAGTGGCTGGTCCTCGTCCCAATGCTGCCGTTCCGGCAGCCGATCTTCTCCCTGGAGCAGCCCTACTGGATCGGCTTCCTCGTCCACGTCACCTCGGCCTCGCTCTACCCGCTGTTCCCGTACCTGCGGGACGCCGTGGCGGGGCGCCGCCCCTCGCCGCATCGCCGCTTCGCGGCCGGCTGGGGCGGGGGCGCGCTGCTCGGCGCGGGCGCCCTCGGGGCGCTCGCCCTCCTCGGCTGGCAGGGCCGGGAGATCGCCTGGACGGGCGGCGACCCGGGTTTCGACCAGGACTACATGCGGCGCATGATGGCCCACCACCGGCAGGGGATCGACCTCGCCGGGCTCGGGGCCGCGCGCGCGCAGGACGGGCATCTCCGGGCCCTCGCCCGCCTGATCGCCGCCGCCCAGACCGGCGAGATCGCGGTCTTCGATCAGTGGTGGCGCAGCTGGTTCGGCGCCGCGTCGCAGATCTGCGCCCCCGCGGAGGCGGCGTCGATGCCGGGCATGCTGGAACCCGGCCAGATCGCGACGCTGCGCGGGATGACCGGCGCGGCCTTCGACGCGCAGTTCGTGGCGCTCATGACCTTCCACCATGCCGGCGCGATCCAGATGACCGACGCGGCGATGGACCGGGCGTCCGACCTGCGCCTGCGGATCATGGCGCAGGCGATCCGCCACGCGCAGCGCGGGGAGATCGCCCTGATGCACGGGGTCGACGGCCTCGACTCGGTGCGGGTGGCGCTGGGCGACCTCGTCCTGCCGGCCGGCGACGCGGCCCCCGACCGGGAGGCCGCGGACCGGCCGGCCCCGTAGCGTCGGCGGCGGATCCGCGCCCGCGGTTGCCGCGTTCTCCCGGCAGCACCGTTCTGTGGAGGATCGCCGTGGGGCTCGCCGCCTTCGTCTTCTTCGTCGTCCCCTGGATGGCCGTCGCGATCTGGATGGCGCTGCGGCCGTCCGGCGCGCGCCTCGGAACTCCGGCGGCCCCCTGGCGTCCGCTGACCGACTACCCGCCGCCGGCCCGGGACCAGAGCCGCGCCGGCGAGACGCGGAGCCTGGACGCCGGCACCGCCCACGACGGCAAGCACGCGCCGATCGAGGCCGCGTAGTACAGCCCGGTCAGGCCTCCGCCTGCAGCAGGTGGAGGTTGAAGTCGCCGCCCTCGGCCGTCCAGTGGGCGCGGGGCTGCCAGCCGCTCTCGACCGCGAGCGCCCGGAAGGCGTCGGCCGGATACTTGTGCGACGTGTCGGTCCGGATGCTCTCGGAGGCCGCGAACGCGATGGTCCGATCACCGAGCCGGTATGTGGCGGGCCGCGTCGCGACGAGGTGGGCCTCCACCCGCAGCGGGTCCGGGCAGATCCGGACGGCGTGCCGGAAATTGTCGAGGTCGAAATCGGCCCCGAGCTCCCGGTTCAGGCGCGTCAGGATGTTGCGGTGGAACGCGGCCATCAGGCCGTCCGCGCGCCCGTAGGCGCGCTGCAGCCGGTCCGGATCGGTGGTGCCGTCCGCGCCGACCAGGAACAGGCTTGGCCCGAGCGTCGCGCGCGCGCGCTCGAGGAACAGCCGGGCCTCGCGCGGATCGAAATTGCCGATGCTCGTTCCCGGATAGAAGCCCAGGATGCCGCCCGGCCCGGCCGCGCGGGGCAGCTGCACCGGCTTCGAATAGTCGGCGCAGACCGGCGTCATCGGGATGTCGGGGTAATCCGCGGCGAGCCGCCGGATCGCGGCCTCCAGATAGGCCCCCGAGATGTCGATGGCCACGTAGGCCGCCGGATCGGCCAGCGCGTCGAGGAGCGTGCGGATCTTGCGGCTCGCGCCGCTCCCGAACTCCACCACCGTCACGCCCGGCGCCACCCGGCGCGCCACGTCGGCGGCGACCTGCGGGAGGACTGTCATCTCCTGCGCGGTCGGGTAGTAGTCGGCACTGTGGCAGATCCTGTCGAACAGGTCTGAGCCGGTCTCGTCCCACAGATACTTGCCCGGCAGCGTCTTCGGCTCGGCGGCCAGGCCCGCGAGGACGTCCTGGAGGAAGGTGTCGGTCATGGCCGGGTCACCGGGCGCGTGGCGGTCAGGACGACCAGGGCGAGCCGCTCGACCGCGTCGTAGGCGGCGGTCGCCAGTTCCTCGCCGTACTCGTCCGGGTCGAACTCGCGGTAGGTCCAGTCCAGCCCGGCCCGGCCGCAGAGCTCGGCCACGGCGTCGCGGAAGGGATCCGCTCCGTCGACGATCGCCGCGCCGGTGAACAGGACGAGGCTGCCACCGGGGGCGAGCCGCTCCACCGCCTGCTCGGCCACCGCGAGTGACAGCCCGGCCCCGAGGGGGCCGCCGCCGTGCCGGTAGGCCCGCTCCGCCGTGTCGATCATGAAGGGCGGATTCGACACGATGAGGTCGAACGCGCCCTCGACGTCGCGCAGCATGTCGCTGCGGCGGACATGGACCCCGTCGGTGCCGGCGAGCCGGGCGTTGACGCGCGCCGCCCGCATGGCCGCCGGGTTGATGTCGACGAGCACCACCTCCGCGCCCGGCGCCCTCTTGGCGATGCAGATCCCGGCCGCGCCCGACCCGCAGCCGATGTCGACGGCACGGCGCACCGGCCGCGACCGCGCCTCGAGATGCGCGATCACCGCCGCGGCGAAGCGCATCGTGTCGGGACCGAAGAACACCGCGTCGGCCGCGCTCGGGGGATAGGCGGAATGGGCGAACAGCTCGCCGTCGAGGCCAGAGAACCGGATCGACGGCCGCAGCAGCGGGCCGTCCTCGATCACCGCGCCGGCCGCCCGCATCGGGCGCAGGATCGGTTCAGGGAGCAGATCGGTCCGGAAGGGCCGGCTCCAGCCGAACACGTCGCGCAGGCTCCGGGCCTCGGCGTTCCGCGGCCGGGCGTTGACGTGGGCATGGGTGGCCGGCGTCACCGTGGTGAAGGTGTAGCCGGTCTCGCGCAGCGCGCGCGCCAGCGACAGCACCGCCTCTTCATCCTGGGGAAACGGAACGGAACGCGTCATCTGTCGGCCCTCAGCTGTCCATCTGGCGCATCACGAAGGCGCCCGATGCGAGATCGACGGCGACCTGCTGCGCGTCCCAGGTCGGCGTCCCCTCGCCGCGTCGATACGGGCAGGCCCAGTCGTCGGGGACGGCGCGCCCGCTGAACTGCCGGGCCGCCGAACTCTCGCCGTGGTCGGCGAGCATGGGATTGATCGTCCCGGCCCAGGCGGCGTCGCGGTCGACGATCGCCGCGCGCAGGCGCTCGTAGCGGCCCTCGGCGCGCAGCCGCTCGAACTGGTCGTGCAGGTTGAACACCAGGGCGGGCGTCTCGAAGCGCCGGGCCCGGCGGCTCGCCCCGGGATGCAGCCCGACCAGGAAGAAACCCTGGCCGCCGAGGCTCAGCGTGAAATGCGGATCGTCCGGGTCGGAGGCGACGCGGGGATCGTAGGCCTGTCCGAGGCACCGGTCGGTGTCGGAGAGCGACTGGACCCGCTGCCACAGCGCCGTCTCGAAGGCCTCCTCCGAGAGCGTGCGCGGTCCCTCGAACAGAACCGCGAAGCTCTGAAACAGGTTCGGCTGCGCGCGGTACCGACAGATGAAGGCGAGCAGGGCCGGATAGATGCGGGCATCGTCCCGGTCGGAGGTGATATCGCGGGCGACCACGATCTTCATCTGGCCGCGCGAGAGGGCAGATTTGGCGCCGACGCAGGGAAATGGTGCGTGCTGGATGAAGTCCCGGAACCGTGCGGCGACGGGATGATGCTCGTCATTCGTGGGGAGCTGCATGTGAGCGTAGGTTCACACCATCGGTATCGGGCGCGCACGCCCACCCCCACCCGATCGGCCGAGGTGACGTTCCGACTTGAATGCCCGGGAAACCGGAGGCCGCAGGCATTGTTCCCTGCCGAACACGGTCAACCGCACGCTTAATATATGTTAATTCGAGTCGCTCGAGATCGTAAGCCCGCCAAATACTTACACGGACAGGGCCCGGATCTCGGCCGGACGATCGGGAGGTCGGGGGCATTCGCGCGGCCTGAGGAATAGGGGATCGCGGTGCGGCAGCGCGGCCACGCTCGCCGCGTCGTGATCGTCACCGGGGACCGCGTTAACCAACCGATTACCGTGCGATCCTAGCGCGATCGACTGAAACGGCGCCCCCGCGCCGGCCGGTCGCGCACGATGAACGCCGCATCTTACCTGTATTCCTGGTCCGCCGCCGCCGCGACGCACCTCGATCTGTTTGGGTCCCTGGGCCTGATCCTGGGCTTTACTGCCGGAGTGATGCCGCGGCGGGCCTGGATCCTTGCGGCCTCGGCGGCCTGTGCCGCCTGCTTCGGCGCGCATTACCTGACGCTCGGGGCGCTCACCGGGACGGCGATGTGCGCCATCTCGGTGCTGCAGAGCCTCGTCTCCCTCCGCTGCGTCGGCGCACCCGGCCGGAGCGGCTGGGTCCCGCCCGTCTTCGCCGCGAGCACCCTCGCGGCGGCCTACCTGACGCTGGTCACGTGGAACGGGTGGCCGTCGGCCTGCGCCGCGATGGGCGCGCTGCTCGCCACCGGGGCGCGCCTTCAGGCGGCGCCGCAGACGATGCGCCAGCTCTTCCTCGGCGCCTCCCTGTGCTGGGCCGGGCACAACCTCCTGGTGGGCTCGGTCTTCGGATTGACCTGCGACGTGCTGACGATCCTCGGCCTCGTGATCGCGCTGCTGCGCGCCGTTCCGGTCTCGCCGCTGGAGCCGGTGGCGCCCGACTGCGCGCGGGCGTGAGGCGCACCGCGCCTGCGGCGATCGATCCGGGAAATCCGCCGCGGCTCCGCTGTTGCACAGGTGCGGGGCCGTCCCGCGGCCGTGGAAGAGAGCGGGATTTGCCCGAAGCGACCTATCCGCCCCTCGACGTGCTCAAGCCGGTGGCCGACGGCGTCTGGATCGTCGATAGCGGGCCGCTGCGCGCCCTCGGCATTCCCCTGCCGGTCCGCATGACCGTCGTCCGGCTTGCGGACGGCGCGATCTGGCTGCACTCGCCGACGCGCTTCGACATGAGTCTGTTCCGCGAGATCGCCGCGCTGGGACCGATCCGGCATCTGGTGGCGCCCAACATCGCCCACTGGACCTTCCTGAAGGAGTGGCAGGCCCAGTGTCCGGAGGCTCTGACCTGGGCAGCACCGAACCTGCGCCAGCGCCGTCAGGTTCGCCGCTCCGGTCTGCGCATCGACCGGGATCTTGAGGATACAGCGCCCCCCGACTGGGCGGCGGACCTGCGCCAGCTCGTCGTGCCGGGCGGCTTCGGGTTCCGGGAGGTCGCGTTCTTCCACGGCGCGAGCCGCACCCTGATCCTGACGGACCTTGTCCTCAACCTGGAACCCGCGAAGATGCCGGCGCCCCTGCGTCCGTTCCTGCGCCTCGCCCGCATGACGCCGCCGCACGGTGAGCCGCCCCCCTACCTGCGCCTCGTGATCAAGCTCCGGCGGCGCGACGCCGCGCGGGCGGCAGCGGATCTCGTCGGCTTGGCACCCGAGCGGGTCGTATTCGCACACGGCCACTGGTTCGCCACGGACGGTACGGCGCGCCTCAGACGCTCCCTCCGCTGGCTCGGAGAGCCGTCCTGAGAACTGCTGCCGTCGCAGTCAGGCTGCGGCGATCAACTGCCGCATGATCCAGGCCCGGGCCGCTGACAGGTCCGGGAAGAGCGGCGGCACGACGGGTTCGATCGGGCCGAACCCGGCTTCCAGGAACCATTTTCCGGCATCCGCGTCGTGCTGCGCCGAGAGACGGACCAGGACCGCGACCAGAAACCCGTCGGCGAAGACGAGCTGACTCTCAGCATCGTCGCTGCCGGTCGCGACCTGCACGGCCTGCAGGCTCAGGATCATGCGGCCATCGACTTCCCGACGAAGGCGGATTGAGAGACTGCGACCGGAAGCGATCATCGCAGGACGGCGACGGGCGCGGATCTGCGTGTCGGCTACCTGATCAATCGGCCCTTCGCCCTGAAGTTCCGGTCCCGCATCCACCCGGAACAGGGCCGGGACCGCTCGGTTGGCCAGACATGGACCGGCGGCCGCGCAGAGCAGGATTGCAGATGAATGACAGGCTGATGGCCCGCGGGCTGGCTTGGTTCGGGATCGGACTCGGTCTGGCCGAGACCTTCGCGCCACGCCGCCTCGCCGCCGCGACCGGGCTCGAAGGCCACGAGAATCTGATCCAGCTCTACGGCCTGCGCGAGATCGCATCGGGCGCCGCCATCCTGGCTGCCGACGAGCCGGAGCAGCATCTCGGCCTGCGGGTGGGCGGGGATCTCCTCGATGCCGCCCTGCTGGCGGCACGCGCCACGCCGGCGAATCCGCGGCGCAACCGCACCCTGGCGGCGGCCCTGGCGGTGGCGCCCATCGTCGTGCTGGATGCCGCCATCTGGCTGAAAGCGCGCGACAGACGACGCCGGGCGCCGCGCAGCCCGGCCGACCTCTCCTACGTGCGCTACAGTTCCGCGGTCGAGACGATCGACGCGGACGAGAACGAGACGATCGCGCAGATCCTGGCCTCGCAGACGCGGCTGCACGGACGCAACCTGAAGATCTTCGGACGTCCCGTGCGCGCTTCGCACGGCAAGTTGCACGGCGCCGCTCTGGGCGAACTCGAGGTGCTGCCGAACCTGCCGCCCTGGCTCCGGCAAGGCCTATTCGCGCGACCGGCGCGCTACCCGATCGTCGCCCGCCTCGCCAACGTGCCCGGCGAGATCGCCTCGGACGCGGTCGCCACGCAGCGCGGCCTCTCCTTCAAGGTCATCGGCGTCCCGGGCGCGATGCTGCCCGGGCACGCGGGTGAGGTGACTCAGGACTTCGTGCTCGACAGCGGCCCTCGCTTCGCGGCCGGGACCGCTCGGCAGTTCCTCGCCAACCACCGGGCGCTCGAGCACGGCTCGCAGATCCCGGACGGGGTCAAGGCGGCGGTCTCGACGGTCTCGAGGGCCGGGAACGCCGCCCTCGGGACGATCGGCGCCGGCAGCGCCCTGCTGGACTTCTTCGGGCATCCCCGGGTGCACCCGCTGGCGGAAGCCTATTTCTCGCAGACTCCGCTGCGGTTCGGCGACTACATCGCCAAGCTCGCCGTCGTCCCGGTCGGCCCCGCCCAGCGGGCCCTCGCGGACGCGACGCTCGACAGCGCAAGCGATGCGGACGTACTGCGCACCGCGACGGTTGGCTATCTGCGCGAGCATGACGCGACCTTCGACGTCCGCGTTCAGCTCTGCACCGACCTGAGGCGGATGCCGGTGGAAGATGCCAGCGTCGCGTGGCCGGAGGTGGAGAGCCCCTACCAGACGGTGGCCCGGCTCCGCTTCCCGCGACAGGACGCGTTCAGCGCCGCGCGGCGCGCCTATGTCGACGAGGCGCTGTCCTTCTGTGTCTCCCACAGCCTCGCGGCCCACAGGCCCCTCGGCTCCGTCAACCGGGCCCGAATGCGGGCCTATCCCGAACTGGCCCGTATCCGGCGCGAAGCCGGTGGCCACGCCGTCCGGGAGCCGCGCGTGAGCGCGGACGTCCCGACGTGAGCCCAGGACGAACGGGCCGGCTCAGGCGCCGGCGCGACCCATTCCGACGGTCCCATCCGCCCGGTTCAGGGCGCTGACGCGGGGTCCCCGGAGACCCGGGTTCTGCTGCTCCATGGCATCGAGGACGGCGTTGGCCGCATCGATGATCGCGCCGGGCGATCCGCCCGGGATCTCGGGCCGGATCGCCTCGGCGAGACGTGCGAGGCAGGTCTGCTCGATCTGCGGATGATCGGCGCCGGCGGCCTGGCGCCAATAGGCGGCATAGACGTTCTCGGCGATCGTTCGGGCCGTCCGGCCGGCCCCCGGCGTGTCATGCTCCATCGCGTCCCTGCCTCGATCTCGTGGTGACCGGTACAAGGGTGGCGACGGGAACGGTGCGTTCAAGGCTCTCCGGGCACGTCATCCGCCAGATCTTCCGCCGTGCCTTCCGCGGCGGGCCCGGTTCCCTCGATCGTGCGGGCGAGCTCGGTCAGCACCTCCTCCACCATCGGCGGCCAGGATGCCTTCTCCTCGTCCATCAGGCGCGCGGCGCCGACCAGCGCGGAGATCTGCGCCTCGTAGACCGGCCGACCCACCAGTTGCGCGTAGCGCACCCTCGCCGCGAGCGCCGTGGCGAGGCGCTGAACCTCCGCGATCTTCGCGCTCGGCGCGCCGCTGCCGTCGCCGTTGCCCATCCGTCCACCCCCTCGGGATCCTCACCGATCCTCATAGGCCATGGCCGGGATCCAGTCAGGACCGGCTACCAGGCTTCGAGGATCCGGCCGCCGACGAGCGCGACGACGACGCCGACCAGCAGCGCCGCGGCGATGTCCCAGAGTGGTGCGGTGATCCAGCCGGCTTTTGGAGCCGGCTGCGACACGAAGCGCGTCAGGCTCTCGGGCAGGGCCGGCGCCGGCGATACGGACCTGCGGCGAAAGCCGTTGCGGATGCGGTGCATGGGCGTGATCCCCGCGCGACCTCAGGCGGTTTCCACTTGGCGGGACGCGGCTGCCGCCTGGCCCTTGCGCGCGGAGGTCTTCGGACGGACGAAGTCGCCGAGAGGCTTGCAGGCCGGCAGGCCGATCACCTCGACCGGCCGCGGCGCGGCCTGCGGCAGCGCACTGCGCGGAACCAGGGCCTCGGCCCCGTCCGCGGTCCCGGTCGATCCGTCGCCAACCTCCGGCAGTTCGACGCGGTGCCCGACCAGGTACGCCTCGATGTCGATGAGGCGGTGGCGCAGCCGCCAGATGTCATTCTCGACGCCGTTGATCTGTACCAGGAGGTCGGAGACGGTGCCCTGACGCGCCGCGATGGCCGAGATCACGGTGGCCCGCTCGTTCAGCAGCACGGCCTTGACGGTCGGGTTCATGACGTACGCCTCCGGATGTTACTGCACCACGATCCGCCGATCGGGACTCGAAGACAGTTCTCAAAATGGCTTAGCCGTTACGCCCGAAGGTGAACCGCTGCATTCGGCCTCCGAATGCCTCGCGCGGCGGCGCCGATCGCGCGCGCGGGTGGGAACTTCTCGCGCGCGAAAGCGTCGGTTTTGCGCAGATTGACGCACGCAGTCCTGGGAGCTTCACATGCGCAGATCCGCGATTCTGGCCATGGCCGCCGCCCTGACCCTGGCCTCCGGAACGGCCTGGGCCGATCCCGTGAGCCAGACGGGGACCGGCGGCGGCCCGGCGAGCACCGCCAAGGCCCCCCACACCGCCGCGACCGGCCAGACCGTACCGAACCCGACCGCCCTCGGGCCGAACGAGACCGGCAGCATCGAGCGCCGGGACGCCGTCGAGGAGCGCAACGACGCGATCACCCGCGGCATCTGCATCGGCTGCAGCCGCTGAGGCCGGGCCGGCAGCGGCCGTGCCGGGGCACGACCCCGCTATGTTGACGGTTCATGGCCGGGGGGCCCCGGCCGCGGCCGGGGCTTGAAGCCGCGGCCGCCTTGGCCCAAATCAGCGCCCCTCACCAACCATGAACAGGAGCGAAGGCGTGGCAAACGAGTCTGTCGAACAGACGGCAGAGAAGACCTATTTCGGCCTGACCCTCTCGCAGCACGCGGAGCGGATCCGGAAGCTCGCGACGGAACGCGGCCTGACCGGAGACACGTTCGACCGCGTGACCGCGCAGGCCGTGGCGATGATCCCGACCATCAAGGTGACCGACGCCGCCCAGCGGTGAGCCGGGCCGGGCCGATCACTGTTCGGCTCGCAGCCCCTTGAGGATGCGCCGGGCGATGGCGCGTACGGCCTCGTCGTCCCGCGCCGCCCCCTCGACCGGATCCCACAGGTGGGCGAGGCTGCCCTCGAGCTCGTCCAGCAAGTCCGGATGTTGCCGCCCCAGAAACCGGATCGTCCCGAACAGGAGATGCTCGGTCGCCATCTCGCGCCGACGCGCCTCGGTGACGGGATCCGGGTGCGGCTTGGAGGTCTGATCGCTCATGGTCGGCCAACGGCCCGCGCGGGCCGCGGTTCGCCGGTCCACGCGCGGTGCGAAGCCGCGGAAGCCCCCCGCCCGCGCGACGCTCACGAAGCGGTCAGAAGCGGTCACAGCGCGGGAACAGCGCGGGACGCGCCCGGTTTGCCGGTCAGGATGGAGTGTTCGGAGAGGGCAGCATGGCCGAGACCGATCCGCGCAAACCCGGCGACGAGGCCCCGCCCGGCACGCCGGGCACCGGCGAGAACCTGTGCAGGACCTGCGGCGGCACCGGCAAGGTCGCCGACGCGCAGTGCTCCGAGTGCAGGGGCACCGGCACGGTGACGACGGGCATCGGCGGAGCCTGACACGGCGCCCGACCTGCGACCCGGGACGCGGCCAGCCCGAAGGAACCGCGGCCCTCAGCGCCGCAGCGCGCCGAACCAGGCGGTGAGCGGTTCCGCGAACGCCGCCCAGGTCCGCGACCAGACCGTGCCGGCGCGCGCGTCCGTCGGGCGGGAGCCGGCCATCAGGGCCGCCACCAGGGCATCCTCGCGGGATTTGCACTCGTCGAGGGCGTTGCGCTCGTCGCCGGCGCGGCTCTGCCCCGTGGGCTGATGCGCCGACGCGTCCCGCAGGCAGCGGTGCCAGGCGCGCTCCAGCTCGGCCGGATCCGACGCTCCGGCGGCCGGACCGGCAATCGCAGGTCCGGTGACCAGGAGAAGCATCGCGGACAAGCTGAGCACCGGCATGCGCATGGCCGCTCTATGCCCGATTCGCGCACCGGCGGGATAGAACGTAGCAGCAACAGTGACGGCGGCTCGACGCGGCGGCCGGTCAGCCGGACCGCCAGTGCACGGCCATCCGGCAGCTGTGATCCATGAGGTATTCGGCGCTGGCCTCGGGCTCCCGGTAGGCCAGGAGGATCATCCCGCCCCGCGGGTCCCCGGGATCGGCCTCCACCGCCGCGAAGCTGGCATCGTGCAGGTGGCCCTGCCAGCCCGGCACGCGCGCCAGCGCCGCGAACGGGTTGAACGCCGGCACCGCGTCCGCCGGGACCCGCAGGGCGACGTAGGGCACCTCCTCCAGCGGCACCGGGAACGGGGCCCACCTCTCGCCGACGGCGTCGCCGTGGGCCTTCAGGGCCGCCACGACGCTCCGGCGCATGCAGTCGAGGTGGATGTGCAGCTGATCCTGGCTGCGACCGCCCACAGAGTTGACTTCCAGCCCGACCGCCGACGGGGCCAGCCGGCCCTGCAGCGCGTCCGACACGTAGTGCCGGGCCGCGAGCGCCGCCCGCCAGTAGGCCGCCCCTTGAGGCCCCTGGAGCACGGGGGCCTCGATGCCCGAGACGCTGTCGGTGGGCATCACCACCGTGTGGGTGGGCTGGCCCGGCGCGCGCAGCACCGCCGTTCCCGGGCGGGCACCACCGTCGCCGAGGTCGACCGCCAGGCAGGGAAAGCTCCGGCCCGCGGCCTTCTTGGCGAGCAGGCAGCCCTGCAGCGCCACCCAGAGCACGTCCCGCGCCGGGTTAGCCGCGATGGCGGGCGGGATCGCCGAGAAGGCGAAGAGGGCGGCCGCGACCAGGATACCACGCATGATCAGATGTTCCGGTCCCCGGCCGTCGGTATGATACGGGCGGCGGCGCGCGCCCCTTGTACGCGGCCGCCGTCGGCGTGAGGTTACGTTTCCGCGATGCTGAGATCGAACGCGCAGTGGCAGGGCCTGATACGGGTCGCGGCCTGGATCCTGGTGGCGCTGATCGCCGCGGTCACGCTGGTGCCGATCGGCCTCCGCCCCGTGGTCACGGCCAATCCCAGCTTCGAGCGCATCGCGGCCTACGCGGTGGCCGGGCTGCTCATGACGATCGCCTACCCGCGGCACTGGCTCTGGATCCTGGCCGGCAGCGTCGTCCTGGCCGGCGGCCTGGAAGCCGGCCAGACCCTCACCGGAACCCGCCACGGCCGGTTCGACGACTTCCTCGTCAAGGCGGCGGCCGGTCTCGTCGGCGCCGTCGCGGGCCGCCCGCTCGCGATCCTGGCCGACCGCTCTCTCGCCACCGGCGCCCTGACCGGCCGCTCCCTGGCCGGCCGCGATCTGGGCGACCGCGATCTGGGCGACCGCACCTGCGGATGAGTCCCGCCCGGAGCGGTTCGCCGCCATCTCGGGAGCGGACGGAGCCCGGCGTCGCGGCGCCGACCCTCGCGGGCATGTAACTGCACATGTAACCCGCGCATGGCTGCGGTCCCGGCCCGGTGCCGGCGACGGGCCTCCGCGGGAAACCGCCGAGCTTGACCCGCGTTGGGCTGAGGGGCTCTCACGCGAGGTGCTGCATGTTCGGCGCGGCCAAGCTCACGGGACGGTTCTGGTTTCGCAAGACCTGGACGGGCAAGCTGGTCCTGCTCGTCGAAGAAGAGAGACCGCGGTGGTTCAGCCGCAACGGTCTGACGAAGCTCCGCTGGCGCGACGCCCGCCTGCTCGACCTGGCCGAGGCGCCGATGCGCACGCTGATGACCCTCGAGCGCAGCTACCGCGCCGATTACGCGTCCGGCCCCGCGCGGGTCCTGCAGGCTGTCGTCCCGCCCGGGACGCGCGGCGCGATCGGCACGCCGATCGGAACCGCGGCCAACGCCTGAGCGTCGCCGCGGCGCGAGGGCGCGGGCCGAGCATGGAGGGGCAGGGCTCGGCCCGCCTGTCGTTCGGCTTCATACCCCCAAAGCCGGAGCGACCCTGCCAGTGACCATGGCAGGGTTAACGCTCTCTGAAGCCGCCGGCCCGCCAGGCCGGTGCCGGCGGCCGACGCCCGGCATCCGGGAGGTGGGCCGCAGTGGCGGAAAGATCCGCCACGAAGATCCCCACTGATCTATGTTGGTATTCGCCGCTCCATTCGGTAGATAACAGGCACAATGGGTTATCTTCGTGCAGATAGGACTTGACTGGCGAGAAACGAATCCACGTTCATGGAACACTCCCACGCGAGAGGCGCCCATGGAAGATAGCAATCCTGCACCGCATCAGGACCCGATCGATTTCGTCGAGCTGACCGCCGATATTGTTTCGGCTTATGTCGCCAACAACTCCGTTCCGGTTCCCGACCTCCCGTCGCTCCTGTCCGGCGTCCATGCTGCGCTGGCCGGCCTCGGGCAGACGACGACCTCGGCCGAGCCGGAATTCAAGAAGGCGACGCCGGCCCAGATCAAGAAGTCGATCACGCCCGACGCCCTGATCAGCTTCATCGACGGCAAGCCGTACAAGACGCTGAAGCGGCATCTGACCGGCAACGGCATGACGATCGAGCAGTACCGGCAGCGCTACGGGCTGCCGCCGGACTATCCGACGACCGCGTCCAACTACTCGGCGATGCGCGCCGAGTTCGCCCGCAACGCCGGCCTGGGCCACAAGCGCCGCAGCCCGGCCGCCAAGCGGAGCGAGCCGGCCGAGGCCGTCGCGACGGATGCGGGCGGCGGCACGAAGGCCACCAAGAGCCGCAAGAGCCGGAAGGCCACCGCGGAGGCGTGAGAGCCCCGGCCGCGCGCTACGGCGCGCGATCTGCGGGTACAGACTCCGCGAGGACCTGAGATGACGGGATCGGGTGCGGCTCGGCCGGACCCACCCGTCACCTCCCGGCCGGTCCAGCACCGGCCCCACGCCATACAGGCCCGTCCAGTTCGAGCCCGTCCGCCGGACAGCGCACCGGAACGACGCCTGCGGCCAGCCGTTGGGCCGGTGGAACGCCCGACCGCGCGACGGAGCCACGCTTGACCCGATCGATCCCCGCCCTTCTCCTCGCTGCCGCCACGATGGCCGCCCTTCCGGCCGCGGCCTGGGCGCAGGATCGCTCCGGGGCCGGGACGACGGCTCCGGCCGAGACCGCGCCCAAGCCGGCGGCCGACACGAAGGATCCGGGCAAGACCGCGACGGAGGCCGTCACGCATCCGTCCGCCGTGCCGCCGACCGAGGGCGAGGTCGGCACCGGCAAGCCCCCCGCCACCGGGGATGCCCCGGCCGCCGGCCGGTAACCTTCCCCGCCGCAACCCCGCTCCATCCGCCGGTCGAGCTTTCGCGGCCGGCACGTCTATTCCTGTCACGGCCGGGCATCGTCGCGGCCAAGCGTCGGCCCTGTCGGGCGAGGTGAGCCGGATCATGCGTCCAGACCGGGTCGTTCACGCCGGCCACGAGCCCCTCCTCCCCGCGCGAAGCCCCACCCGCTCCCTGTGGCGTCTCCTGCACCGGCACAGCGCCGGAATCGCCGCCCCGGACCCGCGCCTCTGGGCGCTTACCCTGGCGATCGTCGCGGTCGACGCCGTCTGGATGGCGGCCTCCGGCATGGCCGCCGCGCCCCTGGGCTTCGGCCTCGCCGGCCTGGCCGTCCTCGTCCTGCTGATCGCCGCGGCCTGCCTGAGCACGGTGAAATCCGATCCGCCCCTGCGCGGCATGGCCCTGGCGAGCGCGTTCCTCATCGCCTTCACGGTGCCGGTGGCGGTCCTGCATTTCCTCGCCGCCGGGATCGGGCTGCCCATCGTCGATCCCGCGCTGGCCCGCATCGAGACCGCACTCGGCTTCGACTGGACCGGCCACGTGGCCTTCCTGGCACGGCATCCGACCCTGTCGTGGTGGCTGGCGCTCGCCTACCATTCCAGCGGCCCGCAGGTCGGGCTCGTGGTGATCGCGCTGAGCGCGACCCGCCGGCTCGGCCGGCTGTGGACCTACATCCGGCTGTTCGCCGCGACGCTGCTCTGCGTGATCGTCCTCGCGGCCCTGCTGCCGGCGCTCGGACCCTACGCCCACTACGCCCCGCGAATCGTCCCGTCCGAGCCCCTCGAGACGGTCGGCGCGCTCTGGCACCTGGAGCCGGTGGCGCGGCTGCGGGCCGGGACCCTGCACACGCTGGCGCTCGGCGACCTGCGCGGCCTCGCGACCTTCCCGTCGTTCCACGTCTGCCTCGCGATCCTGACGGCCTGGGCGCTGGCGCCGGTGCCGCTCCTGGGCCGCCTGGTCGTCCTGCTCAACGCCGCCGTGATCGTCGCGACCATCGGGTCGGGCGGACATTACCTGCCGGACGTGCTGGCGGGCGGCCTCCTGGCCCTCGCGGCCCTGGCCTGCCGGGCCCGGCGGCGCGGGCCCGCCGCCGATCCGGCCGCGCGCGATCCCGCCGCCCGCGGGGTCGCGGCGATCGAGGCGATCCGCCCCGCCGACGCGTGAGGGCCGGTCCGGCCGCGAACAACCCCGCGCCCGGCGGATTAGCCGAGGAGCGGAGAGGCGAGCGACGATGACCCGGACCCGGTGGACGATCCGCGAGATGCCGAGCCAGGCCGGACGGCACGCGATCGTCACGGGGGCGACGAGCGGGCTCGGCTACGAGGCGGCCCTCGCCCTCGCGGGGGCGGGCGCCTCCGTGACCCTCGCCGCCCGCGACGGGGAGAAGGCGCAGCGCGCCATGGGGTCGATCCGGCGCCGCCATCCGGAGGCGCGACTGGCCTTCCAGCGCCTCGACACCGCGAGCCTCGCCTCCGTGCGCGCCTTCGGCGCGGCGTGCCGAGCGGACGGGCGACCCGTCGACATCCTGCTGCTCAATGCCGGCATCGCCGCCGTGCCGAAGCGCGAGGAGACGGTGGACGGGTTCGAGCGCCAGTTCGGCACCAACTATCTCGGCCATTTCGCGCTGACGGGGCTGCTCCTGCCCCTGATCCCCGCGCGGGCGACCTCCCGGATCGTCCCGGTGGCGAGCCTCGCCCACCGGCCGGGGCGGATCCACTTCGACGATCTCCAGCTCCTGCAGTCTTACGGGCCGCAGAAGGCCTACCGGCAGTCGAAGCTCGCGATGCTGATGTTCGGGCTCGAGCTCGACCGGCGCCTCAAGGTGGCGGGCGCGCCGATCCGCGCGATCCCGGCCCATCCCGGCGCCGCCCGGACGGACGTGTTCCGCCGCGGCGACCGGGCCGGGCCCGTGCAGCGCCTCGCCGGGCACCTGATCTTCACGGTCATCGGCCAGCCCGCGGCGCGGGGCGCGCTGCCGCTGCTCTTCGCCGCCACGGCGCCGGAGGCCGAGGGCGGCGCCTATTACGGTCCCGACGGGATCTGGGAGCTGCACGGCCACCCTGCCCGGGCCGACATCGCCGCGCAGGCCCGCGACTCGGCCGCCGCCGGGCGGCTCTGGTCGATATCCGAGACCCTCACGGGGGTCGACTGCACCGTCTGATCCCGCGCCCCCGGCGGCCGCCGCTTGCCCCTCGACCCCGCCCTTCATAGATCCCGACGATGACGGCACTCCCCTTCGACAACAGCTACGCCCGCCTGCCGGAGCGCTTCTACGCGCGCCGGTCGCCGACACCGGTGGCGGCGCCGCGCCTCGTCCGGCTGAACCGGGCGCTCGCCGAGGACCTCGGCCTCGATCCGGACTGGCTCGCCGGCCCGGACGGCGTCGCCGCGCTCGCGGGGAATTCCGTCCCGGACGGCGCAGATCCGATCGCCGCGGCCTATGCCGGACACCAGTTCGGCCAGTTCGTGCCGCAGCTCGGCGACGGCCGCGCGGTCCTCCTCGGCGAGGTGATCGACCGGACCGGGCAGCGCCGCGACATCCAGCTGAAGGGGGCGGGCCCGACGCCGTTCTCGCGGCGGGGCGACGGGCGGGCGGCGCTCGGCCCGGTGCTGCGCGAGTACCTCGTCAGCGAGGCTATGGCGGCGCTGGGCATCCCGACCACGCGGGCCCTCGCCGCCGTGACGACCGGCGAGCCGGTGGTGCGCGAGACGCTCCTGCCCGGCGCGGTCCTGACCCGCGTGGCGGCGAGCCACATCCGGGTCGGCACGTTCCAGTTCTTCGCGGCGCGCGGCGACGTCGAGGCCCTGCGGGCCCTCGCCGACCACGCCCTCGCCCGGCACTACCCGGAGGCCGCCGAGGCCGGCAATCCCTACCGGGCGCTGCTGGAGCGCGTCGTCGCCGCCCAGGCCGACCTCGTGGCCCGCTGGCTGCACGTCGGCTTCGTCCACGGGGTCATGAACACCGACAACATGTCGGTCGCGGGCGAGACGATCGATTACGGGCCCTGCGCGTTCCTCGACGCCTACGATCCGCGGACGGTCTACAGCTCCATCGACCGCAACGGCCGTTACGCCTACGGCCAGCAGCCGCGGATCGCGCTCTGGAACCTGACGCGGCTCGCCGAGACCCTGCTGCCGCTCCTCGCCGAGGGCGAGGACGCCTCGGTCGCCGAGGCCGAGGCGGCGCTCGCCACCTACGCGCCGCGCTTCGAGGCGGCCTATCACGGCGGCCTCGCCCGCAAGCTCGGCCTCGCCGAGACCCGGGACGGCGACCCGGCCCTGGCGGGTGACCTCCTCAAGCGCATGGCCGAGAACCAGGCCGACTTCACCCTGACGTTCCGCGCCCTCTGCGCCGCCGCGGAGCGCCCGGACGCCGACGCGGCCGTGCGCGACCTGTTCGTCGACCCGACCGCCTACGATTCCTGGGCGGCCGACTGGCGCGCGCGGCGCGCGCAGGAGGCGCGCGACCCGGCCGAGACCGCCGCCGCGATGCGCCGGGTCAACCCGGCCTTCATCCCGCGCAACCACCGGGTCGAGGCGATGATCGAGGCCGCCGTGGAACGCGACGACTTCGCGCCGTTCGCGACGCTCCTCGCCGTGCTGGCCCGCCCCTACGACGACCAGTCGGACCGGGCCGCCTTCGCCGAGGCGCCCGCGGGCGGCGGCGTCGGCTACCGGACCTTCTGCGGCACCTGAGACCGCTCGCCGCCGGTCAGGGCCGCGGCCAGGTGAAGATCTCGCGCACCCCGCCCGCGTGGCGAAACCAGTGGACGCGGGTCGCGGGGTTGAAACCGTGATCCTGGTACGAAGTCGCGATCACGGAAACGAGAACCTCCGCCGCCGAGCGGTCGTGAATATCGTACGCCAGTAGTTTGCGAGTCCCGCCGGGCTCGCGGGTGAGATCGCGGACCAGAATCGAATACGACATATCCCCCCTCCTCTCGGACGAAAAAATATTCGCAAAACTATATCGCCAGCGCTAGGATTGTTCACGTCAGGCTTGCGTAAAGGTTAAGCAACGTTAACCCGGTTTCGTTGATTTCGTTGATCTTTCCGCGGGAACGGCCGGGCGACCGCGCCGCCGTCCCGGCCCGACCTCAGGCGGCGGGCCGGGACGGCGCGACGCGGCCTGTCTCCGCCAGCTGGAGCAGCGTGAGCATCAGCTTCATCGCGGCCGCGGCGGCATCGGCGGGCTCGATCCCGTTCTCCGGGCGCGCGAGCATCGCCCCGTCCGCGGCGTCCGGCACGACATGGCTCAGCGCGCCTTCGCCGAAGGCCAGCTCGAGCACCGGGCCGCATTCCACCACCTCGATATCGACATGGCGCAGGTCGCAGCAGATCCGGTCGAAGGTCGCCTCCACCGCCGCGGCCGGGCCCTCCAGGGCCTGGACGACGTGCGGCGCGGCGAACAGCAACGCCCCCGTGACGCCGGCCTGCGCGTTCCGGCACCGGGACGCCGCCACGAGGGCGGAGACGGCCTGCCGGACGGCCTCGGCGTCGCCCGGCAGCGCGCTGCGGCTCCGGTAGACGATCCGGAACAGGTCGGTCGGGTCCGGCGCGGTCATGCGGCCTCGTGCGCGTCGACGAAGGACAGGAACTCCGCCACCGGCAGCGGGCGGCTGACATGGTAACCCTGGACCTGATCGCAGCCCGAGGCCGCCGTGAACGCGAACTGCTCGGCCGTCTCGACGCCCTCGACCGTGATCGTCATGCCGAGACAGGTGCCGAGCGTGATGATCGCGCGCACGATCGTGGCGCTCTCGGCATCCCCCGGGAGCTGGCGCACGAAGGACTGGTCGACCTTGATCTTGTCGAAGGGGAAGCGGCGCAGATAGCTGAGCGACGAGTAGCCGGTCCCGAAATCGTCCATCGAGATCCCGACCCCGGCCGCGCGCAGGCGGGTCAGGGTGGCGAGCGTGCGCTCCTCGTCGGCCAGCAGCACGCCCTCGGTGATCTCCAGTTCCAGCCGATCCGCGGCGAGGCCGGAGGCGGCGAGGGCCGCCTTCACCGTCTCGGCGAGGCGCAGGTCCCGGAACTGGACCGGCGAGAGATTGACGGCGACCCGGATCCGGGCCGGCCAGCGGGCCGCCTGGGCGCAGGCCGTGCGCAGGACCCATTGGCCCAGCGGGCCGATCAGTCCGGTCTCCTCGGCCAAGGGGATGAAATCGGCGGGCGAGATGAGGCCGCGCTCCGGATGGCGCCAGCGCACCAACGCCTCGGCCGCGGTGATCCGGCCCGACCGGGCATCGACGAGCGGCTGGTAGTGGAGCTCGAATTCCTGGAGCACGATGGCGCGCCGCAGGTCCGCCTCCAGGCTGCGCCGCGCCTGGACGCGCGATTCCAGCGCAGGGTCGAACCGGCGGAACGCGCCCTTGCCGTCGGCCTTGGCCTTGTAGAGCGCGAGATCGGCGTTGCGCAGCAGGTCACCCGGGGTGAGACCGTCCGCGGGCGCGAGGGCGGCGCCGACCGAGGCCCCGACATTCACGAGTTGCCCCTCGATGAGGAACGGGCGCCCGACGAGCTCGATGATGCGCGTCGCCAGGGCCTGCACCGCCTCTGGGCCGGTCGGGGCGACCTGCAGGACCGCGAACTCGTCGCCGCCGAGGCGCGCGACCACGTCGCGCGGGCCGAGGGCAGCGGTCAGGCGCCGGGCCGTCTTGCGCAGCAGCACGTCGCCCAGGCCGTGGCCGAGGGTGTCGTTCACCAGCTTGAAGCGGTCGAGATCGAGGGCGAGGACCGCGAAGGCGCGATTCCCGGCGCCGCAGGCCTCCGCGTGGCCCGCGAGCAGATCGTGAAAACGGGCCCGGTTGGGCAGCCCGGTCAGCGCGTCCGAGTAGGCCAGGATGCGCATCCGCGACTCGGTCCGCAGGCGCTCCCGCTGGTCCCGGATGGCCAGCACGGTCTGGAGGCCGCTGCCGAGCGGCACCTCGCTGCGGACGACCCGCACCGGGACGCGCTGCCCGTCGGCGCCGACCAGCTCCGCCTCCCGCTCCTCACGCTCCGGAAGCGCCGTCACGGCGAGGCCGGGCAGGAGGTCCGACAGGCGCCGCCCGTCCAGCGCTCCGGCGGCGAGGCCGGACAGCCGCTCCAGGCTGCGATTGGCGGTCTTGATCATCTCGCCGTCGCAGACGGCCAATCCCTCGACGGCCAGGTTGGCGAGCTCGCGCAGGCGCTCCTGATCCCGGCGGGCCTGCGCCCGTGCGCTGAGAGTCAGGCGCAGCCCGACCATCGCCAGCGTCAGGAGCGCGAGGGACACGCCCGCCACGACCGGCCCGATCGCCTCGGGGGCGACCGCCTGGGGCGGGAGCGGGCGCTCGGGATCGAACACCAGCGTCATCGCCGCCATGCCGCCGACATGCAGGATCGCGATGCCGGCGAGCAGCAGCGGCGCGGCCGCGCGGCGCCACGGGCGCCGCCGCTCCCCGGCGACCAGCAGGGCCGTCCCGAACAGCAGCAGGCTCACCGCCAGCGAGACGGCCACCAGAACGGGATCCCAGGTCACGGATCCGGTGACCAGGTAGGAGGCCTCGCCGAGATAGTGCAGGGCCGCGACGCTGGCGCCGAGGGCGAGCCCGGCCGCGAAGCGGCGGATCCGGTCGCGCTGACCGATCGCCAGCCCGATGCTGATCCCGATGCCGCCGACGGCGACGAGGAGCGACAGGGCCGTGAGGGTCGGCTCGAAGCCGGCGTCCATGCCGGGCCTGAAGGCCAGAAGCGCGACCATGTGGGTGGCCCAGGCGGTACAGCCCGACGCGACGACGCTCGCCGCCCCCCAGATCCAGGCGGCGCGCCCTTCCGAGCGCGCGGCGTGGGCCGCCACGGAGAACGAGCCGTAGACGCCGACGATGCAGATGCCTGCCGCGAGCAGGATCAGCCGATGGTCGTGCGCCTCGGTGAGGCACGTATAGACGGATCGCATGGCAAGCTCCGAGACTTTCGGCCTAGGCTCGCCCGACTAAAGAAAGTCCTTATAGCGGCACCACTGATGGCCTTGCTCCGATCAATGGTCGAAAATCGACGTTTGTAGAGATAACGTGAATTAGAATTCGCCGGATCACGTGCCGCCGGGCGGCGACGCGTGGCCGGCGCGCCGGGAGGCGTCCACGAGCCTGCCGGGAGCCTGATGGGAGCGTTCCGTGAGCCGTCCAGGATGATAACGGCCCCGGACATGCTATCGGCCCCGACGCGATCGACCGCGCCGGCGGTGCCGCCACGGACGCGGCCGGGTCGGGCCGGCGGGAGGATGGGGTCGGCCGACGCGAACGGGGGGCTCGAGGGCCATGGTGAAGCGGATCCGCGCGGGGCTCGTCGCCTCGGCCCTCGCGCTGCTGGTCGCCCAGTGCTCCCCGACGCCCGGCGGGCCGGCGGGCGGGATCGTGGTCGCCTCGAAGATCGACACGGAGGGTGGGGTGCTCGGGAACATCATCCTGCAGGCGCTGCAGGCCCGGGGCCTCCCGACCGTCGACAAGATCCAGCTCGGCGCCACCGCGATCCTGCGTCAGGCCCTGATCGAGGGGCAGGTCGACATCTATCCGGAATATACCGGCAACGCCGCGTTCTTCTTCGGGAAGGCGGACCTCCCGGTCTGGAAGGACCCGGAGGCGGCCTACCGCACGGCCAGGGACCTGGATCGCGCGGCCAACGACCTCGCCTGGCTCACGCCCGCCGCGGCCAACAACACCTGGGCGATCGCGGTGCGCGCGGAGATCGCGCGGGCCGCGGGCCTGAAGACCATGAGCGATTTCGGACGCTACGTGGCGGGCGGCGGCGCGATCAAGCTCGCCGCCTCGTCGGAATTCGTGACCGCCCCGGGCGCCCTGCCGGCCTTCGGCAAGACCTACGGCTTCGCCCTCCGGCCGGAGCAGCTCGTCATCCTGGCCGGCGGCGATACGGCCGCGACGATCGCCGCGGCGGCGCGGGGCACCTCCGGCACCAACGCCGCCATGGTGTTCGGCACCGACGGCGGCATGGCGGTCGCGCGCCTCGCGATGATGGACGACGACAGGGGTGTCCAGCCGGTCTACCAGCCGGCGCCGGTGGTCCGCGGCTCGGTCCTCAAGGCCCATCCCGAGATCGCCGCGGTGCTGGACCCGATCTTCCGCAGGCTCGATCTGGCCACGCTCCGGGATCTCAACGGCCGCGTCCAGATCGGCGGCGAGCCCGCCTCGGCGGTCGCGGCGGATTTCCTCCGGCAGAACGGATTCGTGCGCTGACAGGCCGCGACGGGCGCCTCGGCGCTCCGCGTCCGCGGCCGGCCGAGGCGCCGTGCGTCGACAAGCCGAGGCTCTGCCGGCATGGAGTCCCGGCGGGTCGCGGGGACCCGTCGCGAGGCCGGTCGCGCCTGCGCGGGCTCGCGCAGGCGCTCTCGGAGCTTGAGGATGGGGGGATATTCCGCCGGGCGGCTCCGCCCGAACGTCGATCCGCTGGGCGCGGCCTTCGCGGCCCTGCTGGGACTGGGCCTGCTCGCCCTGCCGCTGGTGACGACCCGTCCGAACCGGATCGCGGCCGGCACCGCTCTGGCGGCCTGGTCGGCGCTCCCGTCCGGCGCGGCGCTCCTCCTCGGCGGCGGCGTCGCCCTCGCCCTGCCGCTGCTGGTTCTGCGGGTGGCACCGGCCCTGCGCCTCGCCGCCGCCGCCGCGATCNTCCTGCTGCTGCTCGGCCTCGCGGCCGGCTGGGCGGCCGATCACCTGACCGCGCCCGGCGACCGGTACGGCCGGGTCTCGCCGGATGCGGGCTGGTGGCTCGCCGCCGTGACGGCGGCCCTCGCGGTCGGCGACGGCGTGGCGCGGCTGCGGCCGGGACCGGTCCTGCGCATCGCCCTGCTGGCCCTGCTGGCCGCCGCGACGGGGCTCGCCCTCCGCACCGGGTTCTGGGACAACCTCTCGGTCCTGCGGGAATATGCCGGCCGCTCCGACACGTTCGGCCGGGAGCTGCGCACGCACGCGATCCTCGCCCTCGCCTCGGTGGCGGCCGCCGCGCTGGTCGGGATCCCGGCGGCCGTCCTGGCGCGCCCGGTCCCGCCCCTGCGCTCGGGCCTGCTCACCACCCTCAACGTCGTGCAGACCGTCCCGTCGATGGCCCTGTTCGGCATGCTGATCGCGCCGCTCGCCTGGATCGGCCGCGCGATCCCGGGCGCGGCCGCCCTCGGCATCGCGGGGATCGGCGCCGCGCCGGCTTCCGTGGCGCTGTTCGCCTACGCGCTCCTGCCCGTGGCCGCCGCGACCGTCGCGGGCCTCGACGCCGTGCCCTGGCCGGTGCGAGACGCCGCCCGGGGCGTCGGCATGACCGCGCGCCAGCGCCTGTTCCGGGTGGACCTGCCCCTCGCCCTCCCGACGATCCTGACCGGGATCCGGATCGTCCTCGTCCAGAATATCGGCCTCGCGGTGATCGCGGGGCTCGTGGGCGGCGGCGGCCTCGGGGTGTTCGTCTTCCAGGGCATCAGCCAGAACGCGGGCGACCTCGTCCTGCTCGGCGCGCTGCCGACCGTCGCCATGGCGACCGGCGCCGCCGTGCTGCTCGACGCCGTCATCGACCTGAGCCGCGGCCGCGCGGCGGAGCGCATCCCATGATCGACCTCGCCGGGGTGAGCCGCGTCTTCGAGGGGCGCACGGTCGTGGCGGACGTCACCCTGCGGGTCGAGGCCGGGACAATCCTGACGGTGGTCGGCACCTCGGGATCGGGCAAGACCACCCTGCTGCGGATGATCAACCGCCTGATCGAGCCGAGCGCCGGGACGATCCGGATCGCGGGCCGGGACATCCGGGCGGTGCCCCCGCATCTCCTGCGCCGCGGGATCGGCTACGCCATCCAGGGACACGGTCTGTTCCCACACCGCACGGTCGCGGAGAACATCGCGGTGGTGCCGAGGCTCGTCGGCTGGGAGAGCCGGCGGATCGCCGCGCGGGTCGACGAACTCCTCGGCCTGTTCAACCTCGATCCGGCGGCCTACCGGGACCGCCTGCCGGCGGCGCTCTCCGGCGGTGAGCAGCAGCGGATCGGCGTCGCCCGGGCGCTCGCGGCCGAGCCGCCGATCCTGCTCATGGACGAGCCCTTCGGCGCCCTCGATCCGATCATCCGCGGGCGGGCGCAGGCGGATCTGCTGGCGATCCAGAAGCGCTACGGCACCACGGTCGTGCTGGTGACCCACGACATGAACGAGGCCCTGCATCTCGGCCACCGGGTCGCCGTGATGGATGCCGGGCGCCTGGTGCAGGCGGGCGCGCCGGCGGACCTGCTCGGCGCGCCCGCCAACGCCTTCGTCGGCGCCCTCCTCGGCAGCGGCGACCGGGCCTTCCAGCTCATGGCCCTGCGCGTCGTGGACGATCTGGTCGAGCCTGGCCCGGCGCCGGGTCCACCCATCCCGGCCGGGACTTCGGTGCGGGCCGCCCTCGCCGAGAGCCTGTGGTCCCGGCGGCCCGCCCTGCCGGTCAGCCGCGACGGCGTCGTCCTCGGACGGGTGACGCGGGCGGCCCTCGAGGCGCAGGGCGGCCGGCCGTGACCCGCGCCCCACAGATCGCCCGGGCCGCGCTCCTCGCCCTGCTCGGCGCGTTCCTGGTCGTTCCCGGCCGATTCGCGCCCCTGTTCCGGCCCTTCGCCCCCGGCGACTCCCCGCCGATCTACGCGCAGACGCCGCTGCTGACGCTCGCCGTCAACCACCTCCTGCTCGTCGCCGCCGCGACCCTGACGGCGGCCGCGATCGCCCTCGGCCTCGCGGTCGCGGCCACGCGGCCGGCCGGCCGCGACGCGCTGCCCTTCGCCCGGTCGGTGGCGCGCATCGGCCAGACCTTCCCGCCGGTGGCCGTCCTGGCCCTGGCGGTGCCGATCTTCGGGTTCGGCGCGGTCCCGACCTTGATCGCCCTGGTGCTCTACGGGCTTCTGCCGATCTTCGAGACCGCGCTCACCGGGCTCGACGGCCTCGATCCCGCGCTGATGGAGGCCGCGCGCGGCATGGGCATGACCGACCGCCAGCGTCTCGTCCGGGTCGAGCTGCCCCTGGCGCTGCCGATGATCCTGTCGGGGATCCGCCTCGCCGCCGTCATCGGCCTCGCGACCGCGACCATCGGCTCGACGGTGGCGGCCAGCACCCTCGGCGAGGTGATCATCTCCGGCCTCCTCACCGGCAACACCGCCTACGTGCTGCAGGGCGGCCTCGTCGTGTCGGCGCTGGCCCTCCTGATCGATGCCGGCTTCCGCCACCTGGAGCGCGGGGCCGCACGCCGGGCTGGATTCCCTTCCTAGGAGCGGCTAGAACGCCGGCGGGGCCGTACGCGCGGCCCTGGGGCGTGGAACCCCCTGTCTGATGGTTGGTGCCGACCACAACGGCACCCGCATCCTTGGCCACACGGTCGGGGAGCCTGCGACGTATGTCCAGGCGTTCCGGCGCTAAAGGTCGTAGGGACCGTTCAGACACGGTTTTCCAACTCCCCGACTCGGGATGGTCGAAGGCTCGTTCGCGGGGGCGCACCGCGAGCCAAAGCCCGCCGGGAGGATGGGCCATGGGTTCCAGCGATCCCGACACGCGCAGGCGGCAGCTCGACCGGCTGCGCGCGGCCTACGAGGCCCGTCCGGGACGGCCGGACCCCGCGGCCAGCGGCGCGCGGCACTCGCGGGCGCTCCTGGGACGGATCCTCGTGGTGCTCGGCGGCCTGCCGGACGGGAGCGGCCTGCCGACGATCGGACCGGGCGGGAACGGACGCGCCGGGACGTAGCGGCGCGGGTCGGGACGCCCGACGGCTGAAAGACTTCACGGCGGGCGCCGTCCCAGTCGTCGGCGCGAAGCCGGACTGACGGATCCGGTGCGACGGGACAGGCGGCCCGACTTGGCGGTAAGACATCGCCCATGACGTCACCCCTGACGCCCGCCGACCGGGACCGGTTCGAGAAATGCCTCGCGCTCGCGGCGCAGGGCGCCACGGCGGGCGAGCGCGCGGCCGCCCGGGCCGCAGCCGAGCGCGTCGCCCGGGGCGCCGGATTGACCCTCGCCGAGGCGGTTGAGGCGCTCCGGCGGACCGGGCAGGCCTCCGCCGACCGGGCGGCCCGCCCGCCGCCCCGGCGGTCCTATCCCTGGGCGCAACCCAAGGAACCGGCGACGCCCATCACGGTCGAGGAACTGCTGCGCCAGAAGGCCGAGACGGAGGCGTGGCGCAGGCGGAGCGCGGCGGCCGCGGACCGCCGCCGGAAGCGGGAGCGCGCCGGTCAGGACGCCTACGTGGCGGAGCAGCGCGCCCGGCAGGCGGAGCGCGACCGGGACTGGCGACCGGAGGGCCGGGCGCGACGCCGTCATGGGCCGCGACGACCCGGCGAGCCTCCTCGACGCTCATGTCGCAGGCGCTCGTCATGCCCTGCAGGGCGCCCAGGGCGCGGTTGTACTCGGGGAGGTTGGTGCATCCGGGGACACCCCACGCCCAGGCGGGGGCCGGCGCCGCGCCCGCCGCCGCCAGCACGAGGGCGGCAAGACCGTTCCTGACCGACACGGATCCCTCTCCTCGTCACCGGGACCGGGATTCCGGTCCCCGGGAGGCAACACGCTCACCCGAGCGGCGGGTTCACGGGAGCCCGATCACGCCCCGCCGCACATGTGCTGGGAGTCGGGCAATGTCCAGGAATCCAGGGTCCGCAGATTGGTCGTCGTGTACATCTTGCCGCGATCGTCGCCCTTGGGGCAGCCCGTCGGCAGGAGGACGAGGCAGGTCATCACCCGGTCGCCGACCCGCGACCGCGCGACCGCGTCGATATACGCGTAGGAGACGCCGTAGACGCCGTTCCTGAGATCGACGCTCGTCCCCGCGTCGATCCCGTCGCCGTTCGGCTTCACGAGCGTGTCGCTGAACCGCGTTCCGATCCGCGCGATAGTGGTCGCCGCGCAGGTGCCGACCCGCGTCGGCACCTGCGCCCCGGCGGCGCCGGGCGCGAGCCCAGGACCGCCGACGACCAGCGCGCCGGCGAGGATCGCTCCGAGGCGAGCCCCCATCAGGCGGCTTCGAGCAGGAATTTGGCCCGGCGGAACATCAGTTCGCGCCGGTAGAAGTAGACGCCGCGGCTCCGCATCGCCGCGTGCGCCGCGTCCGCGTCGAACCCGTACGGCTTGTCGCGGGCGGTATCGATGCACCCGACATACATCCAGCGCACCCCGTCGATGAGCGACGGGATCGGCTGATCCTGCCGGACGGCGCAGAACTGCTCACCGTCCGAGGCCGAGACGAAAATGTAGAAGGTCTTCCGCGCGCACATCCGAACCTCCATGGGACTCGGGGGTGTAACCGCAACGCCACGGTCAAGCTATAAACCGCCTAAGACAGAATAGTCAAGCTTCTGCCACATTTTCGTCACGTGTCGGACGCAGCCGCCGGGCCAGCGGCCTCACAGGCAGCCGACGCGCCGCAGGGCGCCGATCAGCTTCCGGCCGACGCGGTAGCCGTTGAGGGATTCGGCTCCGAGGATGCGGACGGTCTCGGCCGCCGCCGTCCGATCGTAGAGGAACAGGTGGAAATCCGCCCGCCCCCGCTCGGCGGGCCCGGTGCTGACCTGGCCGCAGAACGCCACCGCAGGCCCCGCCTCGGTGGTGATCGGCCGGATCTTGCGGAATCGCACGAGGCCCGCATCCGGGAACGCCGCCGCGACCCGCGCCCGGATCTCGGCCTCCGGCAGATCATCCGCGCCCTGCCCGTGGACGGACGGCGCCGAGAACAGCCCCCCGAGGAGCGCCGCCAGCACCGCGCATCCCGCACCGGTTCCGGGCACGGCGCGGGATTTCCGGATCTTCGACCTCGGCACGGACGGGGGGCGTGTGTCGGCCATGGAGAGACTTCGCGATGCGGTCGGACTGTATTGGACCATGAAGATCCGCGAAGCGGAAGCGTCGAAAACCTGCCAACCCCGCGCCTCGCGCGCATGCCGCGGAACCGACCGGAACAATCTGAACCTTAGACGCGACGACAACCGGAATATCGACGGGATGCGGCGCGACAGTCCGCGAAAATTCTGCATTCAAAATTCGTTACTTGCCGAGCCCGTCTTTCTTCATTGACACCCTGTAATGTCCGAGTATTTATCGTTAATGATAGGTCTCGTGAGGATCGCAGATGGGGTCGATCGAGTTGCGCAAGAACCAAGACGGTCGCGGAGCGACGATCAGCGACGTGACCCTGCGCGTCGTGACCGCCTATCTGTCGAACAACGCGCTGCCGCACAGCAGCGTACCGCCCCTTCTGGCCACCGTGCACGGCGCGCTCTCCGCGCTCGCCGACCGGCCGACAGCCGCCGAGGCGCCACCCGAGCAGCCCAATGCCGCGCAGATCCGCGGGTCGGTCCGCGAGAACGGCATCGTCAGCTTCATCGACGGCCGGTCGTACAAGACCATGAAGCGGCACCTCACGGCACACGGGCTCACACCCGACTTGTACCGCGCGCGCTACGGGCTGCCGGACGATTACCCGATGACCGCGCCCGGCTATGCCGAGCGCCGCTCGGAGATCGCCAGGGCGATCCGGCTTGGCCGCAAGGCGGCCTGACCAAGACGGGACCCTCCGGCTGCCGCGCCGCCCGTCAACCGATCGCCGGCACGGACGTGGACGTGCCGGTCGGGGCGACACCGCGCCCGCCCGCACCGGCCACGGCCTGAAATCGTTCTGTAATCCCCGGCGGTCACGGTCCCGGCCATGACGGACGCGCGCTCGACGCCTCGGACTGTGATCGCCCTCGCGCTTCTGCTGGCCTGCGCTCCGGCCCGAGCCGAACCGCGCTGGCAAACCTTGCCGCCAACCCCCGCGCCGGTCGCCGGCACGAGCTCGGGGCGGGCCGCCGTCAACGGCATCCGGATGTATTACGCGACGATCGGCAGCGGTCCGCCGGTCGTCCTGCTGCACGGCGGCCTGTCGAACTCCGATTACTGGGGCCATCAGGTCGCGGCGCTGGCCTCCCGCCGCACGGTCATCCTCGCGGACAGCCGCGGGCACGGCCGCAGCACGCGGGACGACCGGCCGTTCGGCTACGACCTGATGACCGACGACGTGGTCGGTCTGCTCGACGCTCTGAAGATCCCCCGCGCCGACATCGTCGGGTGGAGCGACGGCGCGATCATCGGCCTCGACATGGCGATGCGCCACCCCGACCGCGTCGGCAAGGTGTTCGCCTTCGGGGCGAACGCGGATCCGTCGGGCCTGGTCGAGGGCGTGGAGAAGAATCCGACCTTCGCCGCCTTCATCGACCGGGCCGGCGCGGAATTCGGGGCCCTCTCGCCGACCCCGAAGGCCTATGCCGCCTTGGTCGACGCGGTCGGCCGGATGTGGGCCGGGCAGCCGCGCTGGACCGAAGCCGATCTGAAGCGGATCCGCGCGCCGGTCCTCATCGCGGACGGCGACCACGACGAGGGGATCAAGCGCGCGCACACCGAGTACCTCGCCGCCACGATCCCCGGGGCCGGGCTGCTGATCCTGCCGAATGCCAGCCACTTCGCGTTCCTCCAGGATCCGGCGCTCTTCAACGCGGCGCTCCTCGCCTTCCTGGATGGGCCGTGATGTCCATGGGCGCCGGGGCCTGACACGGCGCCCCGGCATCGCGCGTCCGGTTCGAGACTCTGGAAGCGATCGGAGCGGCGCAGGCCGGCCCGGCGGCCGGAGCGACGCGCGCACCGTCCTGGCCGAGACCGCGCCTCAACGCGGCCTCATCCACGATGGTGCGGGATGCTCGCGCGACCGGAGCACCTGGCAAGCAGACGTGGCCTCTTAATCGTCGAGCAGTCGATTGCCGACTATCGAGAACATCGGTGACCGGCAGTCGAGCAGGAGCGGGTTTCAGGCCTCCGGCGCGACGATAGCGAGCGGCGTCGAGCCGCGCAGCTCCGCGGAGACATACCAGCTGTCCCATTGTGAAAATTGCGGGAACACCCTTCTATAGCCCTTCGACACGAGAATTTCATCGACCGCCCGACCGTTCTTGCGGTTGTTCTCGATCGAGAGTGTTCGGAATTTGTGCCGGAAGCTGTAGGACGACAGGATCTCCAGCTCGCTCCCCTCCGTATCGATCGACATGTAGTCGATGACCGCGGGCGCATCGTACTTGCTCAGCAGGTCATCCAGGGAAATCGTCTCCAACTCGATGCGTCGGCCCCGGCTTCGCGTCTCGGAGAAATGATCGGCGTCGGAAAATTTCTCGATCCCGCTCAATTCGGGGTCGGTATCGTCGGTCGTGACGAACGCGACCGTCTCTCCGGACTTCGAGGAAACACACTTCGTCTCGATGAACGCGTCCCTGTTCCGCAACAGGTCGGCGTGCCAGACCGGATTTGGCTCCGCCAGAATCCCTTTCCACCCGAGTTTTTTCTCGAGAAGCCACGTGTTGCTGTTCTTCAGACCGTTCGTTGCCCCGAACTCGACGAAGAAGCCGCCCGTCTTCTCGCCGAGCTCGAAACAGGCCCAGAGGTCTTGCAGGATCTGCGCCCTCGAGGAATCCCTGCGCGCCATGCAATAGCCGAGAAATCTCAGATTCTCGTCCCTGACAAGCCCGCCTGTCTCTGCCCTATCCAGGCGCATTGCATTGAACAGGTACCCTTGCATGACCGGCAGCCTCGCGACCCTCACGCCCAGACCCGCAAAGGTGGAGAGGATAGATTTCCTTACGGCGACCACGTGAAACCCTTCTGATGGCATCGGACCGATGCGGGGAGAGCTTGACGACTGAGGAGAGCCGATGGGCCGTCCGCCGGAACCCGCGACTTCAACAGCGCGATGCGTTCGGGATTCCCGCGCTCGGTGGCTGAGGGAGCGCCGAGCCTGGCTAATCGCGAAGCTGTGCGCAGGAGGCAGAAAGTCATCGCGCGTCGACGTGGAGCGGCGGCGAATACCGGCCGCCTTCGGGAGCCCATGCAATCTTCAGCATGCCCAAAGAGGATCGCAAACAGCCTCTTTCGGAGAGTACCGATCGGCAACTCCGGATCACCCGCAGGGCGCGGGGCGCCGCTCCCGATGCGGCCGGTGCCCCGTGGCCGCGGCACACATGGTGCCTTGGTGAACACAATCCCATTTGCCGGCGCGGAGCGCGACGCTATGGCGGTGCGTCACCGGTTGCGCACACGCTCCGGTCCGAGGAGGACCGACACGTTTGATCGACGCCCGAACCCAGGCCGCGAGATCCTCCGAAGCCGCCGCGCAGGCGGACGGGTCGGTCGAGGCCGTCACGCGGCGCCTCGATTCCCTGCCGATCACGCGGCTTCACGCGGCGGCCCTCGCGATCTGCACGCTGGGCCTGTTCACCGACATCGCCGAAGTCGCCCTGAGCAACGCCCTGGCGGCCCTCTTCCTCGCGCCGCCCCACAACATGCCGCGGGGCAGTCTCTCGCTGCTCCTCGCCTCCGTCTTCGCCGGCGGGGCCGTGGGCGCGCCCGTCTTCGGGATGCTGGGGGACCGCCTCGGCCGCAGGCGCGCGCTCCAGGCCTCCCTCGCGCTGATGGCCGCCGGATCGCTGGCCGCCGCCGCGAGCCAGGGGCTCACGGCGCTGACCGTCGCCCGGACGGTCTCGGGGTTCGCGATCGGCGGTTTCCCGCCCCTGGTCGCCACTTACCTCGCGGAGGTGACGCCCGCGCGCCGTCGCGGCGCGACGCTGCTCATCTGCGCCGGCATCGGGCTCCTCGGCGGCCTGGCCGCCATCGTCCTGATCCAGGCGCTCGCACCGGGCGCGCCGCTCGGGATCGAGCCGTGGCGCTGGGCGCTGATCCTCGGGGGCGCGCTGGCGGCGCTCGGCGGCATCCTGTTCGCGCGGCTGCCGGAATCGCCGCGGTGGCTCGCCTCGGTCGGGCGCCCCGTCGAGGCCGACGGCGCCTGCCGCCTGTTCGAGCGGGCGGCCGGCCGGATGCCGGTCGTCGTCCACGCGGGCCCGGACCCGGCGCCGGCCGCGACCGGTGCCGGGTCCGCCGGTTTCCGCGCGCTGTTCGCCGAGACGCGCCAGCTGCGCCGGACGGCCCTGTTCGTCGGGCTCTACACCCTCGCCCCTCTGGCGACGATCGCCTTCCCGCTGCTCAGCGCCGTCGTGATGGTGGAGAAGGGCTTCAAGGTCGATCAATCCCTCGTCTTCGCCGCGCTGTCGATGATCGGCCCGCCGCTGGGCACCCTGCTGACCGCGCTCGTGATCGACCGGCTCGAGCGGCGCGCCTGCCTGACGGCCCTGGCGGCGGCGATGGCGGCCCTCGGCACGGCCTTCGCGGCGAGCGGCACGTTCCTGACCCTGGTCGCGGTCGGCATCGCCTTCAACACCGCGGCGGCGACCTACGGCAGCATCCTCGCCGTCTACGCGACGGAGCTGCTCCCGACCCCGCTGCGGGCCTCGGCCATGACCTGCGCCTGGGCCGGCGGCCGGGTCGCGGCCGCGCTGGCGCCGATCATCCTCCTGCCGATCCTCTCGGCCTACGGGCCGCACGCGATGTTCGCGGTGATCACGAGCGTCCTCGCGGCGAGCGCGGCCCTGCTCCTCGCCGGACCGCGCGGCCTGTCAGGGCAGGCCGTCGCGTAGGGCGCGCCGGGGGCGGCGCGGGCTTCCGACCCGCGGGGCCGGACCGGGCGGCGTCGGTTGCCAATCCGGCAAGATTCACACGATAGAGTTGCGCAGGCGTTGGGAGGGCCGACGGGCACGACGGGGATGTCACACGTGTCTAGCCCGGTGCTTGTCCCGAGCCTCGTCGAGACGACAGGCCATGTCGACCCCAAGCAGGCCTTCGACTTCTGGCGCTGCACGGCCCTCGCCGCGTTCGGCGATATCGGCCGGCGCCACCCCCGGGAGCGGTTCTCGGCCAAGCGCCTGACCGTGGCCTCGGCCGGCTGGTCGCTGACCCACACGGTCAGCAGCCCGGTCGCGCTGGAATTCCGGTCCCGCCACGTCGACCGGAACGCCCGCGCGATGGTGGTAATCGGCCTCGCCCTCGACGGGATCGGCTACCAGGAGCAGAACGGCCGCGGGGCCCAGCTGACCCCGGGCGACATCGGCTTCCTGTCGCGGAACCGGCCCTTCGTGGCCGGCACCCAGAGCGCCTACGACGAGATCCGCCTCGCCGTGCCGCGCGAGATGTTCGAGGCCTTTGTCGGCGACGCCGAGGCCTTCGCGGGCCGCAGCCTCACCCCGCACCCGTCCGGGGCGGAGGTCCGGGCCCGGCTGCGCGGCGTCGCCGGGGCGATCGCCTGGATGTCCGCGGACGAGGCGCAGGCGGCGATCGAGGGCGTGCTCCACCTCCTCGGCCACCTCGTCGACGGCGCGGCCCGGCGCGGCGATCCGGAGGCGGTCTCGCAGGCGGCCGTCGTCTCGCTCGCCCGCGCCCACATCGCGCGGCGGATGCACGATCCCGACCTGAACCCGCAGGATATCCAGCGCGCGCTGGGTCTCTCGCGGACAAGCCTGTACCGCGCCTTCGCGGAGACCGGCGGCATCGCGGCGGCGATCCGCGACGCGCGCCTCGACCTCGCGCGCCGGCGCCTCGAGGGTCCTCGCCACGACAAGATGCGGATCGCCACGATCGCCTACGCGTGCGGCTTCACCGACGTACCGACCTTCAACCGCGGCTTCCGCAAGCGCTTCGGCCTGGCGCCGGGCGACCTCCGGCCCGCCCTCACCTGAGGCGCAGCGTCAGCCCGCGGCGGCCAGATCCACCGGGCCCCGGACTTGGGCGGGGAAATCGAACACCGCGTCCGCGTGGGCGATCGTCGCCGGGCGGTGGGCGACGATGACCCGCGTCATCCGCAGGTCCCGCAGCGCCTGGGCGATCACCGCCTCGGTGGCCTCGTCGAGATGGCTCGTGGCCTCGTCGAGGAACAGGATCTCGGGCCGCCGGTAGAGGGCCCGGGCCAGCACGACGCGCTGCTTCTGGCCGCCCGACAGGGTCGAGCCCATGTCGCCGACGAGGCTCTCGAAACCCATCGGCATGCGGCGGATGTCGTCCAGGATCGCCGCCCGGGCGGCGCATTCGGCGATCCAGCCCGCGTCCGGATGCTCGTCGAAGGCCGCGATGTTCTCGGCGATCGAGCCGGCGAACAGGCCGTCGCTCTGCATCACGCCGGCGATCCGGCGCCGGTAGGCCCCGGCGGTGCGGATGTCCTGACCGTCGGCGGTGACGGTCCCCTCGGTGGGCGGCGTCAGGCCCATCATCACCTTCATGAGCGAGGTCTTGCCGCATCCCGAGGGGCCGGTGATCGCGAAGCAGGCGCCCGCCCGGACCGACAGCGAGACGCCGCGGAAGATCCAGGGCTCGTCGGCCCCGTAGCGCAGCCCCAGGCCCGCGCCGCCGAGCGAGCCGGCTTTCAGGGCGACGACCGGTGCCGCGGCGGCCTGCGGGGCGGGCTCCGCGGCGGCGAGATCCTGCGCCTCGGGCTCGCACAGCACGATGTCGGCGAGCCGGTCGGTCTGCACGTCGAGCATGCGCAGCTTGAACCACGCGTCGATCAGGCTGCCGATCCGGGTGGCGAACTGGTCGCGATAGGCCAGGAAGGCCACCAGCATGCCGAGCGACAGCGACCCGCCGATGACTGCGCGGGCGCCGAGCACCAGCAGGATCAGCCGGTCCAGGCCGAACAGGAACTCGTTGGCGCGGCCGAACACGAGGTCGAGGCGCTGCAGCCGCAGCCGGGCGTTCAGGGCCGTGACGAAGTGGTTCATCCAGGCGCCGCCGCGCCGCTCGCGCAGGTCGAGGAGCTTGACGCTCGCCATGCCGCGGACCGTCTCGATGAAGTGCGTCTGCTGGCGGGCCTCGGCCACGAGGGCCTCCTCGCTCCCCTCCCGGTAGGCGCCGTAGGCGAGGACCCGCAGGACCGCGTTGAGCGCCGTCGAGGCCAGGACCACGGCGACCAGCCAGCCGCCGTAGACCGTCAGCATGACCAGCATGCCGACCGCCATGAGCCCGTCGAGCATGGCCTGGACGAGGTCGGTCGTCAGGCCCTTCTGGATGGTCGCCAGGGAGCCGAACCGCGAGATCACGTCGCCGACATGGCGCTTCTCGAAATAGTCGAGGGGCAGCCGCGACAGGTGGTCGAACAGGCCGGCCGACCACTGGTAGTTCAGCCGGGTCCCGGCCAGCATGATCGCCCAGGTGCGGGCGATGCTGAGGCCGAGCTGGAGCAGCAGCAGCAGCGCGAGGCCGATCGCCACCACGAGGAGCAGGTCGTGGTCGGCGTTCACGATCACCTCGTCGATCACGACCTGCGAGGCGATGGGCATCAGCAGGGCGACGAGCTCGATTCCCAGCGACAGGGCCAGGATCTGGGCCAGGGCGGCGCGGATGCCGGCCATGTTGCGGAACAGGTCGCGCAGCCGCAGGCCCGGGGCGGCCCGCTCGCGCCGGAAGGCCGGGTTGGGCACCGCCTCCAGGGCGACGCCGGTGAATTCCCGCGACGCCTCCGCGAGGCCGATCCGGCGCCGGCCCCGGCCCGGATCGTTGATGACGAGGCCGCCGCGCTCGACCCGGGTCAGCACCACGAAGTGGTTGAGGCCCCAGTGCAGGATGCAGGGCAGCCGGAGCCGGGGCAGATCCGTGAGCTCGACCCGCAGGGCGCGGGCGGTCAGGCCCTGCGCGCCGCAGAGGTCGATCAGGTTGCGCAGGGTCATGCCCTTGAGGGACAGGGGATGGCGCCGCCGCAGCGTCGCGAGGTCGATCTGGCGCCCGTGATAGGCCAGGACCATGGCGAGGCAGGCCATGCCGCACTCGGCGGCCTCGGCCTGCAGCACGACCGGCACCCGGCGGCGGAGCCCGAAATCCAGCCGGGCGGCGCGGGACGGCGCCGTCACGGCGCGGCCTTCCGGACCGGCAGGGCGTCGAGGCCGCCGCGCGTGACGAGGGCGAGGCTCTCCCGGACATGCGCCACCGGATCGAGCAGCCAGCGGTAGAGCGACCGCTTCTCCAGGGCGATATCGGCCTCGACCCGCATCCCCGCCTCGAGGCTGCGCCGCTCCTCGTAGGCCAGCACGGTGTCGGAATCCGGCCGGACGACGATGCGGTAGAGGTCGGTTCCCTCCCCCCGGGCGGCGGCGCGCCGCGCGAAATCGGGCGCGTCGTCGCTGCCCAGCGGCGCGCGCGTGACCTCGGTGACGACGCCGCGGTGCAGGCCGAAGCGCTGGAACGGGAAGGCGGCGTAGCGCAGCATCACGGGCGCGCCGGCCTCGGCGAAGCCGATGGCCGACGAATCCACGAACAGGTTGGCCTGGAGGCGCCCGGCGCTCGGCAGCAGGGTCAGGAGCGTCGCCCCGGCCGCCACGGTCTGGCCGGCCTGCGCGCGGATCGACGTCAGGGTCCCGGCCTCCGGCGCCCGGACCTCGATGGCGCGGCGCGCCTCGCTCTCGGCCTTCTGCTGCGCCAGCTGGGCGGCGGTCCGGTCCAGATCGGCGAGGTCGCGGGCCAGCCGGTCGTCGTAGGCGGCGAGCTGGGACCTCGTGTCGGCGAGCTTGCCGTCGATCTGGAGGCGGCTCTGCTGGAACTGGGCGAGCTGCGCGCTCGCCTGCATGTAGAGGTAGTTCTGGCTCTGGAAGTCGGCGGCGCGGGCGTAGCCGCGCGCCACAGCGTCGGCAAGTTCCTCGACCCGCGCCCGGAGCGGCGGCACGAGCTTGTCCTGCAGGTCGATCTGCTTGGCGAGCTGGGCGGACTGCTCGCTCAAATTCGCCACCTGCTCGCGCAAGGCCTGACGCTCGGTGCCGGCCAGATCGGCCCGCGCGGCCCGCTGCCGCTCAACGCTCTGGCGCTGACGCTCCAGCTCGGCGATTACGCGCTCCTGGGTGGGACCGCTCGACGACACGGCGTCGAGGTCGATCGTGTACAGGAGCTGCCCGCGGGCGACCTTGTCACCCTCCCGAACGCCGGTCGAGCCGACGCGCCCCGCCACCGGGCTGGCGAGGCTGATCAGCCCGATATCGGGGGCGAGCAGGCCGACGGCGTGGATCCGGCGCGTGTAGGTGCCCTGCCAGGCATAGAGGCCGAACGCCGCCGCCATGATCACGCAGGCCAGGGCCACGATGCGAATCGGCAAAGGCTGGATGATCTGCGCCTCGCCCAGCCACGCATTGCGTCGTGCCTCGATGACCTCAAGTCGAAAGAGCGGACTTGGCACCCGGAGAAAGCAACCTTCCTGAAGGAATCGACCGTCTTCGAGGATAACGCTCCGCGCATCCTCTCCCTTACTCGGTCGCATCGCAGGAGTTGCGTGTCAACACTTCCGATCACAGCGAATTTTGAATACTTTCTGCTGCGTCAGAACGTCGCATTTATGGTATAAAATTCAGCCTGATCAGAGACTTAGTGGAATTTAGTTCCTGACTGGTTTTGCGGCGCGAAATCATGTCAGTTTTTGCGCTATCTGATGCTGCACCGCAAAGATCCGGCCTCGGCTACAGCGATGGAACGCGCCACTTCCCAGCGCGCGGGGCGACCGAGGCGGCGACGCCTGGAGCACGGTCCAGCAAAGGCAAGCCCTGTCAGTTTTTGCGCATCGGCCGATTTCGGGCGACCGCGTACCGTATCGATCGCTCGGGACCGATTGACACGAAGCACATCTCTGTAATCCTAAAGGCAGGCGCCGACGTCCAAAGCGCCTCGACGCTACGATCAGGCAATAGATCGAGCAGAATAACCTTCTTCCTGAATCTCAATCTGGAGAACGATCATGCAGGACAGCATCGATACCGTCCGCGAGTTGAGCGCTGCCGAGCTGGACCAGGTCGGCGGCGGCCTCGGGGTCGGCCTCACCGTCGGCCTCGGGGTCGACGCGAGCCAGGAACTCGGTGCGGTCTCGGGGGTCGTCGGCCAGGTCGGCGGTCTGGTGAGCGGCCTGGTGGGCAGCGTGCTCGGCGCGGTCGGCGGTGTCGTCGGCGGCGTGACAGGCTCCCTGCGCTGACGGTCTGAGACCGGGAGGGCGGCCGCGGGGCCGCCCTCCTCCGCCTCGGGCCGAGACCGGGGCGCCGGCGCGACGACACCGGGATCGACAAGTCCGCATGGACAGCACAGCCGAGCGCACAGCCGAGACGTTCGCGTACGCCACCAGCGGCAGTTCCGGGCACCTCTCCGGCCGTCCCAAACTGACCTGCTACGCGCCGAGCGACCGCGACCGCCCGGGGATCGCCTTCGTCGATTTCCGCTTCCCCGTCGGCGGGTGGAGCACGCACGCGGTCACCGGCCTCGAGGTCGCCGCCAGCACGCAGCCCGCGGGCGCGCACCACGCGGTCGATTACGAGGTCGCGGCGCGGCTGAGCGAGCGCGAGGGCCTGCTGGTCCGGCGCCCCGGCCTGAACGGCACGACCCGGTGGGTGGGTCCGTATGCCGGCCGCGTCCTCTCCTTCTCGGCCGCGGCCGTCGAGCGGCTGGCGGAAGCGCCGATCGGCAAGATCGCCTTCGCCTCGGACGGGCGCGATCTCCGCGCCTGCCGCAGCACCTGTCACATCCTCGACGCGCTGGCTTGCGCACACCGGGACGATCCGTCGCCCGACCCGCTGCTGATCGAGAGCCTCCACCTGGCGGTCCTGCGCTCGGTCGTCGCCGCGCGCGCGCCGGGCCGGTCGGCGACGCCCGACCTCTCGGCGTCGCAGGCCGGACGGGCTTGCGCGTATATCCGGGAGCACCTGGACCGGGAGATCACCGTCTCCGCCCTGGCCGGCATCGTCGGGCTGAGCGAGGGCTACTTCATCCGGGCCTTCCGCCAGACCACCGGGGTGACCCCCTACCAGTACATCATGCGCGAGCGCGTCGGCCGGGCCGAGGCCCTGATCCGCTCCGGCGCGGGGTCGATGGCGGAGGTCGCCGCGCGATCGGGCTTCACGAGCGCCAGCGCCATGAGCCGCACGTTCCGGAAGCTCGTCGGGCGCTCACCGACAGGGCGCACGGCCGGCCGGCGCGCCTGAGGCCCTACCCGGCGGCCCGCCCCGCCGTCCCGCGGAACAGGTCCTCCATCTCGCGCCGGACGCGGATCGCCTCCTGACCGGCATCGAAGGCGACGTCGCACCAGCGCACGGTGCGGCCGGCGGGCACGTCGGTCTTGAGGACCATGTTGTGGGCGAGGCCGATCGGCAGGGCGTCCTGCGCCAGGGAATCCGCCGCCGGCATCAGCTTGCCGTAGACGGTGAACCCGCCCTCGCCGTCGAGCCGCTCGCCGGCCCGCAGCGGCCGCTTGGCGGTGGCGGCGACGTCGCCGCGCCAGTCGCCCGTCGCCCCCGTCGCCTCGCCGCGGACCGCGATGGAGGCGACCGAGATGCCGAGCTCGAGCCCGATCAGGTGATAGGGCTTGTAGGTCGCGGCGAACCGGCCGCTCGAATCGGTCTTGAGGCCGTACTGGGCGAAGCAGTCGCGCACGTAGGGGCTCGGCGCCTCGAACACCGCGTAGACGCCCCAGCGCAGGTCCCGGAAGACCGGCCGCCCGTCCCGCTCCACCGACGAGACCACCTCGACGGTGCCGCGCTCGGTGAGGAGGCCGCCATCCGCCGCGGGCTTCAGGATGCTCGGCAGGTCGTCGACGCCGCAGGGCGGGAAGGCGAGGCCGTCGCGCGGCGGGGTCAGCCCGCAGGCATTGGCCACCGCGGCCATCTCCAGGGCAGACTTGGTGCCGTCGAGGAAGGAGTTGAACATCTGCGGGTTGAAGTCGCCGCCCGCGACCTGACTCTCGCTGAAGCCGTAATGGCCCCAGACCGTGTCGGGCGTGGAGGCGTGGTAGGCCGGGAGGTACTTGGTGCCCTTGCCGGCGCAGATCACCTCCAGCCCGATGGTGCGGGCCCAGTCGACCAGCTCGGCGATGAGCGCCGGCTGGTCGCCCGAGGCCATGGAGTAGATCACCCCGGCCTCGGCCGCCCGGCGCGCCAGCAGCGGCCCGGCCAGCACGTCGGCCTCGACGTTGACCATCACGACGTGCTTCCCGTGCGCGAAGGCCTTCAGCGCGTGGCGGATGCCGGCGGCCGGGCTGCCGGTGGCGTCGATGACGATGTCCACGAACGGGCTCGCGATCATGGCGTCGGCATCCTCGGTCACGAGGGTCGTGCCGCCGCGCGCGGCCTCCTCCAGCCCGCGCGCGGCGAACCGGGCGTCGTCCCAGCCGACCCGGCGCAGCGATTCGCGCGCCCGGTCCGGCGACAGGTCGGCCACCGCGACGAGGTGGATGCCGGGCGTGCGCGGCGCCTGCGACAGGTACATCGAGCCGAACTTGCCGGCGCCGATCAGGCCGACCCGGACGGGCCGGCCCTCGTCGGCGCGCCGCTGCAGCTTGGCGGATAGGGACATGGGGGTTTGTCTCCCTGAGCGGCGCGCGGTCTGTCGGGATCCGATCCCCGCCGCGCTCGCCTTGTTGGACCTGCACCTAGAGCGGTTCCGAGAGCCGGTGAGCCCCGACGCATGACAAGACGGGCACCGTCGGTTCGAACCATGTGACGCGATGGCGGGCCGCCGCGCGCCCCCGCGTCAGGCCGGGACCGCCCGGCTCTCCGCCTCGACGTCCAGGAGCCAGCGCCGGAACGCCCGGATCTTCTCCAGGGACCCGTCGCGCTCGCGGTAGCAGATGAAGTGGAGGTCGCGGATCAGGCTCTCGACCTGGCCGTCGCCGAGGCGCACCAGCTGCCCGGCGGCGAGCTCGTCCCGGGCGAACCGCAGGGTCTCCAGAGCGACGCCGAGCCCCTGAACGGCCGCCGAGATCACCAGGGAACCTCGGTCGAAGGCCGCCCCCGCCGCCCCGGTCGGCACCGGCAGGCCGTTCTGGACGAACCATTCCGGCCAGCGGACGGGGCTGAACGACGAGTCGAGCCGCGTGAAGGGCCCGATCGATCCGGGCGCCCCCGTCCGGGCGGCCCGGGCGATCTCCGGCGTGCACAGGGCGGCGATCTCCTCCGGGCCGAGGGATTCGACCGTCACGCCGGGCCCGCGCGGCGGGCGCCCGTAGGCGATCAGGATGTCGATCCCCTCCTGCCGGCCGAGATCCACCGGGTCGGCGCTGGTGGAGAGCCGAAGGGTGATGCTGGGATGCGCCGCCACGAAGGCGGGGAGCCGCGGCCCGAGCCACTTCGCCGCGAAGCTCGGCGTGCAGTGGACGGCGAGCGCGGAGGCGGGGCCCGCGGGCGGCGGCGGGCCGAGCTCCGCGCAGACCGCCCCGATGGCGTCGAAGGCGGTGGAGAGCCCCGCGAGCAGGCGCTCGCCGTCCGGGGTGAGCGTCGCCTGCCGGTTCGCCCGGCGGAACAGGGCGCGCCCGAACCAGCGCTCCAGCGCGCGGATCTGGTGGCTCACCGCCGAGGGGGTGAGGTGCAGCTCCGCGCTCGCCCGCGCGAAGCTGCCGAGGCGCGCGGCCGCCTCGAAGGCCCGCAGGGCGGGGAAGCTCGGGATCCGGCGCATCGGCCATCCGTGAATGAGATTCACGAAAAGCGTGAGAAAACGTCGTTTGTCAACGAACCGGGGGCGCAGGATAGTGCCGGCCACCGCGCTCCCGGCCGCCCGGCGGGCGTACCGACCGGAGGACACGCCATGCTCGACGATCATTCCCACGACGCGGCCGTCGCCCTCGACCTGCCGAACGACGATGCCGGCCGCAGGCGGACCTCGATCTACCAGCCCGAGCAGGCCGGCCTGATCTTCCCGGAGATCCCGGACTTCGCCGACCACGCCGAGGAGCGGGACTACCGCAAGAAGCACCTCGTCGCCGCCTGCCGCGCCTTCGCGATGCACGGCTTCGATTACGGCTTCGCCGGACACCTGACGATCCGCGATCCCGAGCGTCCGGAGCTGTACTGGACCAACCCGATGTGCGTGCACTTCTCGCAGGTGCGGATGTCGAACCTGATCCTGGCCGACCACAAGGGCCGGGTGGTCGAGGGGCGCCACGCCATCAACCGGGCGGGCTTCGTCCTCCACGCCGCCGTGCACGAGGAGTACCCGGAGGTCATGGCGATGTGCCACGCGCACACGACCTACGGTACCGCGTGGTGCGCCACCGGCCGGCCGCTGGACATGATCAGCCAAGACGCGGCGGCCTTCTACAACAGCCACGCCGTGATCGGCGCCTCGGCGGGCGCCGTGGCGGTGGAGAAGGAGAGCGGCCTCTCGGTCGCGCAGCAGATCGGCCGCAACCGCGGCGTGCTGCACCAGAACCACGGCCTGCTGACCTGCTCGCAGCACAGCATCGACGACGCGGCCTTCTGGTTCATCGCCCTCGAGCGGGCTTGCCAGCAGCAGCTCCTGGTCGAGGCCTCCGGCATCAAGCCGCAGCTCCTCTCGGAGAAGACCGCCCGCTACAGCCGCGAGCACGTCGGCAGCGATTATATCGGCTGGCTGCACTTCCAGACGCTGTACAACCACATCGCCGAGACCCAGCCCGACATGTTCGGCTGAGTTCGGGTGCCGCCCCGCGCGGGGCGGCACCGGGGCGCGGACCGGGGCCGGCCCTTCCGCTACGGGCCGGGGCGGTCCGCCGGGCTCCGCCGCCCCTCGTACCGGGCCCGCGGGCGGATCAGCGTCCCCTGGCGGCCCTGCTCCATGGCGTGCGCCGCCCAGCCCAGGCTCCGGCCGAGCAGGAAGATCGTNGCCGCCGTGGCGCGGGCCCGACAGGGCGCTCAGCCCGGCCATGAGGCAGGCCGCGACCGGCGCGCCCGTGGAGGCGGCGACGCGGGTCGCGAAGGTCGAGGCGTTCAGCTCGTGGTCGGCCAGCAGCACCATCGCCTGGCGGACCCGGTCGGCGGCCGCGGCGTCGAGGGACCAGAGCCGCGCGAGACCGAGATGCAGGGGCGCCCGTCCCGCGGGGATCCCGCAGGCGCCGGCGAGATGCGCGACGGCGCGGCGCGCGTCGCGGCACAGGCGGGGATGCCCGCGGCCGAGCGTGGCCTCTGCGCCCTGCAGGAGCCCGGCCAGCGCCAGGAACGGCGTCGCGGCGGCGCCGGCCGGAACGTCGAACAGCGTCGGCTCCGGGCTGTCCCACAACAGGTCCGCGGCCGCCTCCAGGCTCGCGTGGCGGGCGAACGCCACGGCGTCGCGGCCGCGGTAGATCAGGCTGCCCCGGTGGACGGTGCTGATCGCGGTGACGACCGACGGCTCGCCCCAGGCCATGGCCCCCGCGGCGATCGCCGCGCTGGCGCGGCTCCGGCCGCGCCGGTCGGCGAGCGTCGCGACGTCGCTGGCCCGGTACTGGCTGTGGCGCCGGCCCGGCGCCCGCCGCGCCTCGATCAGCCCGCGGCTGACATAGGCGTAGAGCGTCTGGGCCCGGATCCCGAGGGCGTCGAGGACTTCGGCGCGGTCCAGCCAATCCGTCATGTTGATCAGATGTATCAAGATTGATCGCTCCGTCGACGGCCGGCAGCCTGGGCGAACCGACCGAGGGCCGCGACCATGCACGACCGACATGCCGACCACGACGCCCTGCCGACGATCCTCGCGGAGGCGCTGGCGGCCCTGGCGCTGCCGCCCGAGGCCGGGGACCGGCTGACGGTGACCGGCACCGGGAGCCTGCCCTCCTGCTTCCCGGTCACCGCGCTGGCGACGGCGTCGATCGGTGCCGCCGGCCTCGCCGTCTCCGAACTCCTCGGCCTGTCCGGACGCGCGCGCGCCGTCACGGTCGACCGTCACCTAGCCTCGGCGTGGTTCGGCACCTCGGTGCGGCCGTGCGGCTGGACGCTGCCGGCCGCCTGGGACCCGATCGCCGGCGACTACCGGGCGGCGGATGGCTGGATCCGGCTGCACACCAACGCGCCCCGTCACCGCGCCGCCGCCCTGGCGGTTCTCGACTGTCCGGGCGAGCGGGAGGCGGTGGCGGCCGCCGTGGCCCGCGCGGCGGCCGAGGACCTGGAAGGGGCGATCCTGCGCGCCGGCGGCTGCGCCGCGGCGATGCGCGGTCCGGACGACTGGGAGGGCCTGGACCAGGGCCGGGCGGTCCGGGCCGAACCCCTCGTGGCGGTCGCGGAATGGCCCGTCCAGCACCGGTCATCGTGGCGCCCGGACCCGGCCCGTCCCCTCGCGGGGATCCGGGTCCTCGACCTGACCCGCATCCTGGCCGGGCCGGTGGCCACGCGCGTCCTGGCCGGCCTCGGGGCCGACGTCCTGCGGATCGACCCGCCCGGTTGGGACGAACCGTCCCTGGCGCCCGACGTCACCCTGGGCAAGGTCTGCACGCGCCTCGACCTCCGGCAGGTCGATGACCGCCGGCACTTCGAGACCCTGCTCGCCGAGGCCGACATCCTCGTGCACGGGTACCGCCCGGACGCCCTGGAGCGGCTCGGCTACGGCGCGGCGCGACGCCGGGCACTCAACCCGGACCTGATCGACGTCGCGCTCTGCGCCTACGGCTGGACCGGACCTTGGGCCGGACGGCGCGGCTTCGACAGCCTCGTCCAGATGGCGACGGGCATCGCGGCGGCCGGGCAGCGGTGGAAACAGGCCGACCGGCCGGTGCCGCTGCCCGTCCAGGCGCTCGACCACGCCACCGGCTACCTGATGGCGGCGGCGGCCGTGCGAGGCCTGATCGCCCGGCAGCGCGACGGGCACGCCGTCACCGCGCGGCTCTCTCTGGCCCGGACCGCGCGCCTGCTCACGGACCATCCCGGCAGCGCGCCGGGGCCCGCCTTCGGCGGATATCGGGACGCGGATTACGCCCCGGAGATCGAGGACACGGCGTGGGGACCTGCCCTCCGACTGCACGCGCCCGTGCGGATCGACGGCGCGCCGCTGCGGTGGGATCGCCCGGCCTGCGATCTCGGCACGACGGAGGCCGCACAAGTCAGACATTTCGGCAGCGCGCGCTTGTCCGGCTCGAAAGCCGCTCCGGGGAGCAGAAGCGCTATAAATTGACCAATCGCGGGAATGTTTTTGCAGCCTCCGCGCGGCGGAACGCTTGACACCGATCTATGTTATCTGGCAATTCGCATTCATGATCTGTAATGCGTTTTGTCGGCGTTTTTAATACTAGGTTTAAGTGAAGATTTAATAGTCAGCTTTCTTAAAATCTGCACATATCCACCGAAGACCGAAATTAATACCACCGTTTACGTCAAAGCGCACCCGGTTCGCCGAACCCGTCTCGCACTGTGCCAGACGGTCCGACACCGAGAAGGATGACGATGAACGAGTCTGCCCCGGGCCACCCCATCCTGCGCGACGTTCCGATCGGCATCGCCGCCACCGGGATGCGGCACGAGACGGACTCGATGGGCGGGATCGACGTGCCGGCGGACCGCTACTGGGGCGCGCAGACGCAGCGCTCGCTCCAGCATTTCTCGATCGGCGACGATCGCATGCCCAAGCGGGTCTACCACGCCTACGGCTACGTCAAGAAGGCCGCCGCCCTGGTCAACGCCGCCGCCGGCCGCCTGGAGGACTGGCGCGCGCAGGCCATCGTCCAGGCCGCCGACGAGACGATCGCGGGCAAGCTCGACGCGCACTATCCGCTCTACGTCTGGCAGACCGGCTCCGGCACCCAGTCCAACATGAACGTCAACGAGGTGCTGTCGAACCGCGCGATCCAGCTCCTCGGCGGTGTGCTCGGCTCCAAGAGCCCTGTCCACCCGAACGACCACGTCAACATGGGCCAGTCGTCGAACGACACCTTCCCGACCGCGATGCACGTCGCCACGGTGCTCGAACTCGACGAGGTCCTGCTCCCCAAGGCGCGGGCGCTGGCCGACGCGATCGACGCCAAGGCGCGGGCCTGGATGGACGTGGTCAAGACCGGCCGGACCCACCTGCAGGACGCGACGCCGCTCACCGTCGGCCAGGAATGGTCGGGCTACGTGGCCCAGATGCGCGACGCGCTGGCCCTCGTCGAGGCGTCGCGCGCCGGGCTGTACAAGCTGGCGGCCGGCGGCACCGCGGTCGGCACCGGCCTCAACGCCCCGGAAGGGTTCAGCGCGGAGATCGCCGCCAAGATCGCCGATCTCACCGGCAAGCCGTTCGTCACGGCGCCCAACAAGTTCGCCGCGCAGGGGTCGCTGGACGCCATGGTCGCCGCCATGGCGGCGGTGCGCGGGCTCGCAGTCGCGCTGATGAAGATCGCCAACGACATGCGCTGGCTCGCCTCGGGGCCCCGCTGCGGCCTCGGCGAGCTGCTGCTGCCCGCCAACGAGCCGGGCTCCTCGATCATGCCCGGCAAGGTCAACCCGACCCAGTGCGAGGCCATGGTGATGGTCTGCATCCAGGTGATCGGCGAGGACAACGCGGTCGCCTTCGCGGGCTCGCAGGGCAACTTCGAGCTCAACGCGATGCGCCCGATCATCATCAACAACACGCTGCATTCGATCCGCGTGCTGGGCGACGCCTGCGAAAAGTTCCGGACCTACTCGGTCGCGGGCACCGAACTCAACCGGACGCGGATCGACGAGACCGTGAACCAGTCGCTGATGCTGGTCACGGCTCTGTCGCCGGTGATCGGCTACGACCTCGCCTCGAAGATCGCCCACCGCGCCAACGACGAGGGCACGACGCTGCGCGCGGCCGCCCTGGCCGCGGGCGTCCCGGCCGAGCGCTTCGACGCGGTGTGCGATCCCAGGACGATGATCGGCCACGGGCTGGCCGGCGCCTGAAGTGCGCCGGGACCGTCCGGCCGCCCCCTCAGCTGAGCGAGACACCATGAGCACGAAGGTCGCCGATCTGTTCGTCCGGGCGCTGGCGCAGGCCGGCGTGAGGCGCATCTACGGCGTGGTCGGTGACAGCCTCAACGGCCTGACCGAGGCCCTGCGCCAGGACGGCTCGATCGCCTGGATCCACACGCGCCACGAGGAGAGCGCCGCCTTCGCGGCCGGCGCCGAGGCGCACCTGACCGGCGAGCTCGCGGTCTGCGCCGGATCCTGCGGGCCGGGCAACCTGCACCTGATCAACGGCCTGTTCGACGCGCACCGCTCCCGCGTGCCCGTGCTGGCCATCGCGGCCCAGATCCCCTCGGCGGAGATCGGCCGGGGCTACTTCCAGGAGACGCACCCGCAGAACCTGTTCCAGGAATGCAGCCACTACTGCGAGCTGGTCTCCTCGCCGGCCCAGCTGCCCGGCGTGATCGAGACCGCGATGCGCGTCGCCATCGCCGAGCGCGGGGTCGCCGTCGTGGTGATCCCCGGCGATGTCGGCCTCATGGCCATGCCGGGGAACGCGCCCGAACTCTCCGCCGCCCTGGTGCCGCCCCCGCCCGTGGTGCGCCCGCGCGAGGCCGACCTCGACGCGCTCGCCGGGATGCTCAACGCGGCCGGGCGCGTGACCCTGTTCTGCGGCCGCGGCTGCGCCGGCGCCCACGCGGAGCTGCTGCAGCTCGCCGAGGCGCTGAAGGCGCCTGTCGTCCACGCGCTCGGCGGCAAGGAGCACGTCGAGTGGGACAATCCCTACGACGTCGGCATGACCGGCCTGATCGGTTTCTCGTCGGGCTACCGGGCGATGCTCGACTGCGACACCCTGCTGCTGCTCGGCACCGGCTTCCCCTACCGCCAGTTCTACCCGGAGGACGCCAAGGTCGCGCAGGTCGACCTGCGGGCCGGGAGCCTCGGGCGCCACTGCCGGATCGATCTCGGCCTGATCGGCGACGTCGGGGAGACGATCGCGGCGCTGCTCCCGAAGCTGCAGGCCAAGACCGACCGGGCGCATCTCGACGACAGCCTCGCCCATTACCGCAAGGCCCGCGCCGGGCTCGACGCCCTGGCGGTGGGCAAGCCCGGCGGCAAGATCCACCCGCAATACGTCGCCCGGACGCTCAGCGAGGCGGCCTCCGAGGACGCGGTCTTCACCTTCGACGTCGGCACGCCGACGATCTGGGCGGCGCGCTACCTCGCCATGAACGGCAAGCGCCGGCTGATCGGCTCGCTGAACCACGGCTCGATGGCCAACGCCCTGCCGCAGGCGATCGGCGCACAGGCGGCCTATCCCGGGCGGCAGATCATCTCGTTCTCCGGCGACGGCGGCTTCGCCATGCTGATGGGCGACCTGCTGACCCTCAACCAGCACAAGCTGCCGGTGAAGATCGTGGTGCTGAACAACGGCACGCTGGGCTTCGTCGAGATGGAGATGAAGGCGGCGGGCTTCCTCGAGACCGGCGTCGCGCTGGTGAACCCGGACTTCGCCGCCATGGCGCGCGGGGCCGGCATCTTCGCCCGGCGCGTGGAGGACCCGGCCGCGCTGCCGGGCGCGATGGCCGAGATGCTCGCCCATGACGGCCCGGCGCTGCTCGACGTCGTCTCGGCCCGCCAGGAGCTGTCGATGCCGCCGAAGGTCGGCCTCGAGCAGGTGACGGGCTTCGGGATGTGGCTCGCCCGGGCGGTCATCGACGGGCGCGGCACCGAGATCATCGACCTTGCCAAGACCAACCTCTGGCGCTGAGGCGCCGTTCCGAAGCCGGAGCTCTGCCCGATGATCCGCTGCGTACGCATCTGGACCGGTGACGACGACAATTCCTACTTCGAGGAAGGCGTCATCGACCTGCCCCACGGCGAGCGCGGCGACGTCCTCAGCGGGACGACCGACGTGGTCTCGATCTCCTTCCGCGAGACGCAGGCCGGCGGCACCTACGCGTGGCACGCGGCGCCGACCCGGCAGTTCGTCATCACCCTGCGCGGCACCCTCGACTTTCAGACGAGGGCCGGCGCGCACTTCACGATCCGCCCCGGTGACATCCTCATCGCCGAGGACACGGCCGGCTCCGGCCATTCCTGGCGCCTCGTCGACGACGAGCCCTGGTGCCGGGCCTACGTGATCCTCGCCCCCGGCGCCGAGGCCCGGCTCCCCTTCGTTCCGAACAAGACCGCCTGAGGAGGGGCCCGATGGCCGCCATGAGCTTCGACGACGCTCCCGACGTGGTGCTGATCGGCGCCGGGATCATGAGCGCGACCTTCGGCACGGTCCTGAAGGAACTGGAGCCGTCGCTCAGGATCGCGATGTTCGAGACGCTGCACGACTGCGCGCAGGAGAGCTCGGAGGGCTGGAACAACGCCGGCACCGGCCACGCAGCCAATTGCGAGCTGAACTACACCCCCCAGCGCCCCGACGGCAGCGTCGACATCGCCAAGGCGCTCGAGGTCAACACCGAGTTCGACATCTCGCGCCAGCTCTGGGCGCACCTCGTGCGGAAGGGCGCGATCCCGGACCCCCGCGCCTTCATCCATCCCTGCCCGCACATGAGCTTCGTCTGGGGGGCCGAGAACGTCGCCTTCCTCAAGGCGCGCTACGCCGCGATGTCGGCCCACCACTGCTACCACGGCATGGAGTACAGCGAGGACCCGCAGGTCATCGCCAGCTGGGCGCCGCTGATCATCGAGGGCCGCGGTCCCGGCGAGCCGATCGCCGCCACCCGGATCGTCACCGGGACGGACGTCGATTACGGCGCCCTGACGCACCTGCTGGTCAAGCAGCTCGCGGCGCAGCCCGGCTTCGCCGTCCACTACAACCGCAAGGTCGTCGCCCTCGACCGGGTCGACGACGGCCGCTGGGCCGTGACCGTCGAGGACACCTACGACGCCACGCACCAGACCATGACGGCGAAGTTCGTGTTCATCGGCGCGGGCGGCGGCTCGCTGCCGCTGCTGCAGGCCTCGAAGATCCCGGAGGGACGCGGCTACGGCGGCTTCCCGGTCTCGGGGATCTGGCTGCGCTGCGACGTCGACGCGGTCAGCGCGCGCCACCACGCCAAGGTCTACGGCAAGGCGGCCTCGGGCTCGCCGCCGATGTCGGTGCCCCACCTCGACACGCGCATCATCGGCGGCAAGCGCTCGCTGCTGTTCGGGCCCTACGCGGGCTTCTCGTCGCGGTTCCTCAAGCACGGGTCGCTCACCGACCTGTTCACCGCGCTGACGCCGCACAACGTCGTGCCGCTGCTCGACGTCGCCAAGGACAACGTCGCGCTCACCGAGTATCTCGTTGGCCAGGTGCTCCAGAGCTCCGACCACCAGTTCGCGACCCTGAAGCAGTTCTTCCCCAAGGCGCTGAAGCAGAACTGGACCTCGGCGGTGGCCGGCCAGCGGGTGCAGACGATCAAGCCGACCGGCAAGACGAACCCGCTGGAGGAAGGCTACCTCGAATTCGGCACGGAGCTGGTGGCCGCGGCCGACCACTCGATCTGCGCGCTGCTCGGCGCCTCGCCGGGCGCCTCGACGGCGGCGTTCATCGCGGTCGAGGTGCTGGAGAAGTGCTTCGCCGACCGGCTGACGCCGGAGGGCTGGCTGCCCCGCCTCAAGGCCGTGATCCCGAGCTACGGCATCGACCTCAAGCGGGACGCCGAGGCCTGCCGGCGCAGCCGGGCCGAGACGGCGCCGATCCTGCGGATCGACAACGTCTGACAGTTCCGCGAGGCGCGGTTCCCCGCGCCCCGCCGGCGGACATCTGAGGGTGCGGCGCGCCCGCCCCAGGGCGGCGGACCGGCGGGCTACGGCCGGAGAGAGGAACGATGGACATCTCCGCCCTGATGCTCTCGCGCATCCAGTTCGCCTTCACGGTGTCGTTCCACATCATCTTCCCGGCCTTCACGGTCGGGCTGGCGGCCTGGCTCGCCTTCCTGCAGGCGCGGGCGATGATCTCGCGCGAGCCGGTCTACGACCGCCTGTTCGACTTCTGGCTCAAGATCTTCGCGATCGCCTTCGGGCTCGGCGTCGTCTCCGGCATCGTCATGGCGTTCCAGTTCGGGACCAACTGGAGCGAGCTCGCCCGCCGCACCGGCCCGATCCAGGGGCCGCTGCTCGGCTACGAGAGCTTCACGGCCTTCGCGCTGGAGGCCTCGTTCTTCGGCGTGCTGATGTTCGGCCGCGCCCGCGTGCCGCGCTGGTTCTACCTGTTCGCCTGCCTGATGGTCTGCCTCGGGACCAGCCTGTCGTCGTTCTGGATCCTCGTGAACAACTCGTGGATGCAGTACCCGACCGGCTTCGCCCTGCGCCCGGACGGCGTGTTCGTGCCGACCGACTGGTGGGCGATCCTCTTCAACGGGGTCGTCTGGGTCCGCTTCCCCCACATGGTCCTGGCCGCCTACGTCACCACCAGCTTCTGCGTGGCCGCGACGGGGGCGTGGTACATGCTGCGCGGCAGCGACCGGATCGAGGCCCGCGCCATGATCCGGATGGGGCTCGGCCTCGCCGCGATCCTGGTGCCGCTGCAGCTGTTCTTCGGCCACCTCACCGGCGACTACGTCGTCAAGCACCAGCCCTCGAAGATCGCCGCGATCGAGGGCCACTGGGAGAGCCAGGCACCGGCCGGCGAGATCCTGTTCGCGTGGCCCGACGAGGCGCAGGAGAAGAACCACTTCGTCGTCGCGCTGCCCGCCCCGATCGGCAGCCTGATCGACGACGGCACCCTCACCGGCACGGTGATCGGCATCAAGGACATCCCCAAGGCCGACCGGCCGCCGGTGCTGATCCCGTTCTTCGCCTTCCGCATCATGGTCGGCTGCGGGCTGCTGATGCTGGCGCTGGCCTGGGGCGGGATGGCCTTCTACGCCACCGGGCGGCTGGAGCGGGCGCGCTGGCTGCAATGGGCGATCTTCCTGTCGTTCCCGCTGGGCTTCGTCGCGACGCTGACCGGATGGTTCACCGCCGAGGTCGGGCGCCAGCCCTGGACGGTCTACGGGCAGTTGCGCACCGCCGACGCGGCGACGCCGTTCCTGACATCCCCGCAGGTGGCGACCTCGCTCGCCGTGTTCGGCGCGGTCTACGCGCTGATCTTCGCGGCCGGCACCGTCTACATCTACCGCATGCTCAGGGCCGGCATCCTGCCGACCCCGGCCCATGCGGGGAGCACCGCCAACCCCAAGCGGCCGCTCGCCGTGCCGGGCGACAGTCCCGGTGCGCCCGGCGGGACGCCGAGCGGCACACCTGCGGAGTGAGCGGCCATGATCACGTTCTGGGCCGCCGCCCTCGCCCTCACCCTGATGCTCTACGTGCTGCTCGACGGGTTCGACCTCGGCGTCGGCATGCTGTTCGGGATCGCCCCGGACGAGACGGCGCGCCGGCACATGGTGCAGGCGATCGCCCCCGTCTGGGACGGCAACGAGACCTGGCTGGTGCTCGCCGCCACGATCCTGTTCGGGGCCTTCCCGACGGTCTACGCGCTGCTGCTCTCGGCCTTCTACCTGCCGCTCCTCCTGATGCTCGCGGCCCTGATCCTGCGCGGCGTCGCCTTCGAGTTCCGCTACAAGTCCCGGCGGCTGCGGCGGGTCTGGGACGCGGGCTTCGTCGGCGGCTCCTATTGCGCGGCCTTCGTGCAGGGTGTGACGGTCGGGGCGCTCGTGCAGGAACTGCCGGTGCGCGACGGGCTCTACGCCGGCGGGGCGTTCACGTGGCTCACGCCCTTCTCGCTGCTCTGCGGACTCGGCCTGTGCCTCGGCTACGCGCTGCTCGGCGCCGCGTGGCTGTGCGGCAAGACTGAGTCCGACGTGCGCGACCTCGGCTTCCGGCTGCTGCCGCGGCTCCTGCTGGGCGTCCTGGTCTTCCTCGGCGCGGCCTTCGCGTACGCGCTGGCGATGAACCTGCGGGTGCTGCACCGCTGGGTCGAGCGGCCCGAGATGCTGGTGCTGCCGCTCGTGGGGGCCGCGGCCTGCGCCGGCCTGCTGTACGCGGTGCGGCGCCGGAACGACGCCCTGCCCTTCCCGCTGGTGGCGCTGATCTTCGCCGCCGCCTTCGCGACGCTCGCCGCCTCGTTCCTGCCCTACATGGTGCCGTTCAGCGTGACGGTGAAAGAGGCGGCGGCGCCGGAGGCGAGCCTGTCCTTCATGTTCTGGGGCGCGGGCGTCGTGGTCCTGCCGATCACCCTGATCTACACTCTGGTCGTCTACCGGGTGTTCAAGGGGAAGGTCGACGTCGCCGAGCACTATGACTGAGCCCGCGGCCGGGCGCCCGGACGCGCCCCGGCCGGTGAGGCCGCGCCGTGGCCGGTGAGGTCGCGCTCGACGCCGACGCGCCGGGCCTCCTGCAGCGGCTCGCGGCGTGGTGGCCGCGCGAGGCGGCCGAGGCCGTGCGCATCGCGCTCACCGCCATCGCGGCGATCTGGCTCGCCATGTGGCTCGAGCTGGCGCTGCCGCACTGGGCCGGCTGGACGGTCATCTCGGTGACGCTCGCCACCCGCGCCGCCTCCCTGCGCAAGAGCCTGTGGCGCGCCGGCAGCACGCTGGTGGGCGTCACCGTCGCGATGGTGCTGGTGGCCAATTTCGCCCAGGCGACCCTGGCCTTCGACCTCGCGCTGGCCCTGTGGATGGGCCTGCTCACCGCGGCCTCCAGCGTCGAGAGCGGCCAGCGCGCCTACGGCTTCGCCTCGATGGGCTTCACCGTGCCGATCATCGCGCTGGCCGACGTGCAGAACCCGGAGGCGGTGTTCCAGATCGGCGTCGACCGCTGCTCGACGATCCTGCTCGGGATCGGCTGCGCCTACGCGTCGAACGTGTTCGTGGCGCCGGGCGTCCCCGCCGTCAGCCGCGCCCTGGCGGGGCGGCTCGAGGCGGCCGCTGAGGCCTGCGACGCCTGGATGGCCGCCCTGCGGCGGGGTGAGCGGCCCGGCCCGATGCCGATCGCCGCGGTCATGACCCTGGGCGAGGAGGTCACCGACACGTTCACCGAGCAGCCCTCCCTGCGCTCCGGCGGCCGCGGCATCCGCAACGCCGCCCCCCGGCTGCGGCGGGTGCTCGCCGCGGGCCTGCTGCGGGCGCTGCTGCCGGACCGGCCGGGATCGCGCTCGACCGACCTGATCGGGGCCGGCGGGGCGATCGCCGTCCGCGGCGCGGCCCTCGACCCGGCGCTCCTGCTGCCGCCCCGCGACCGCTACCTCGCCCGGGGCTTCGGCCGGCTCGCCCTCATCGGCGCGGATGCCGACGCGGTCCGGAGCGGCGAGCGCCTGCTCGTCATCGGGCTCCTGCTGCTCGCCCTGCGGGAGACGGACGACCGGGAGGGCCGCCGCGTCGGCCGGGCGGTCTGGGCGCGGCTCGCCGCGCCCAGACCGGCAGGGACGGAGACGGCGCCGGATCCCTTGCGCGATCTCGCCGACCGGGCGACCCTGCCGCTCCAGGCGGAGCGCATCGGGGCGCTGGCCGCCCACGTGTCGGATCTCGACCGCGCGGGCTGGCCGAACCTCGATCCGGGAGTGCGGGCGTGATCGGCGTGGTCGGATTGCGGGCGGTCGACGTGCTGGGGCTCTTCGTCGAGCCCGCGGTGATCTGCCTGCTCGCCGCCCTGGTGATCACCTGGGGCCTGCGCTGGATCCTGGACCGGATCGGCATCAACCACCTCGTCTGGAACCGCGCCCTGTTCGACTTCAGCCTCCTGACCGCCGTGACGGCGCTGCTGATCCTGTCCCTGCGCGTCCAGGGTCCGTGACATGGCCCTGAAACCGCGACCGTCGCTGCGCGACTGGCAGCCGCCGCCCGCCTACAACGTCGCCGCCACCCTGCTGGCGCTGGCGGCGGCCGTGGGCCTCGCCTACCTCGCCTTCCTCTACTACGCCTACACGCCCTGGACCCGGGACGGGCGCGTGCGCGTCTACACCGTGCAGGTGGCCCCCGAGGTCTCCGGGACGGTGGTGGCCGTCCGGGTCCGCGACAACCAGTTCGTCCGCAAGGGCGACGTGCTGTTCACGATCGACCCCGGCACGTTCAGGAACGCCGTGACCCAGGCCGAGGGCGCCCTCGCCAGCGCCCGGGCGCAGGCCGGATACCTCGCGGGGATCGCGCGGCGCACCGCCGATCTCGACGATCTCGCCACCACGCCGGAGCAGAAGCAGACGACCAGCGGCCGGGCGCAGGCCGCCCAGGCCGACGTGGTCCAGGCGGAGGGCGCCCTGGCGCAGGCGCGGCTCAACCTGGAGCGCACGACCTTGCGGGCGACCGTGAACGGCTGGGTCACCAACCTGCTGCTGCAGGAGGGCGGGTTCGCCGCCACGGGGCAGCCGGCGCTGACGCTGGTCAACGGCGACAGCTTCTGGATCGAGGGCTACTTCGAGGAGACGCAGCTCCCGCGCATCGGCGAGGGCGACGCCGCGCGGGTGTCGCTGATGGCGTGGCCGGACCGCCCGATCCGGGGCCGCGTCACCGGTCTCGGCCGCGGGATCAGCGTCGCCGACGCCGCCCCGGGCATCCAGGGGCTGCCGACGGTCAACCCGATCTTCACCTGGGTCCGGCTGGCGCAGCGGGTGCCGATCCGGATCGACCTCGACGACGTGCCCTGCCCGATCGTGCTGGCGGCCGGGATGACGGCGAACGTCGCGATCCTGGCCGAGACGGCCAGATCCCCGGACGCCCTGCCGCCCGACCGGCGCACCGGCGCGGCCGCCGGCCGGCGCTGCGACGGGTCGCCGGTCGTCGAGTCGCGGCGCTGAGAGCCCGCGTCGGGCCGTGCCCGGCTGTGCTGCCCCGGGAAAGCCGGGGCGTCTCGCCGCGTTACATCGGCAGGCGCGCCGACGCGCGGCGCCCGCGATCGCGACGAGGATTCGATGGACTACAGGCAGTTCGGACGCTCCGGCCTCACCGTTCCGGTGCTCAGCTTCGGCACCGGCACCTTCGGCGGGACGAACGAGTTCTTCCAGCGCTGGGGGCAGACGGACGTCGCCGAGGCGACCCGCATGGTCGATCTCTGCCTCGATTCGGGGGTCAATTTCTTCGACACGGCCGATATCTACTCGGGGGGCGCCTCGGAGGAGATCCTGGGCCAGGCCCTGAAGGGCAAGCGCGACCGGGCGCTGATCTCCACCAAGGCGACCTTCCGGTTCAACGGCGACCTGAACCAGGTCGGCTCCTCGCGCTACCACCTGATCCGCGCCTGCGAGGCCAGCCTGAAGCGTCTCGGCACCGACCATATCGACGTCTACTTCATGCACGGCTTCGACGCGCTCACCCCCGTGGACGAGACGCTGCGGGCGCTGGACGACCTCACCCGCGCGGGCAAGATCGGCTATATCGGCGCCTCGAACTTCTCGGGCTGGCAGCTCATGAAGGCGCTCGCCACCTCCGAGCGCCACGGGCTGTCCCGCTACGTCGCCTATCAGGGCTACTACTCGCTCATCGGCCGGCACTACGAGTGGGAGCTGATGCCGCTGGGCCTCGACCAGGGCGTCGGCCTGATGGTGTGGAGCCCGCTGGGCTGGGGCCGCCTCACCGGCAAGATCCGCCGCGGCCAGGCCAACCAGAGCGGCCGCATCGCCGCCGGCGGTGCCGAGGGCGGACCGCCCGTCTCCGACGACTACCTGTTCGGCGTGGTCGACGCCCTCGACGCCGTGGCGGCCGAGACCGGCAAGACGGTGGCGCAGGTGGCGCTCAACTGGCTGCTGACCCGGCCGACCGTGTGCAACATCGTGGTCGGCGCCCGCAACGAGGAGCAGCTGAAGCAGAACCTCGGCGCCCTCGGCTGGACCCTGACGGCCGAGCAGGTCGGCCGCCTCGACGCGGCGAGCCAGGAGACGCCGATCTACCCGTACTGGCACCAGAAGGGTTTCGACGAGCGCAACCCGAAGCCGACCCCCTGGTAGGCCCCGGGACCGGGACCCTAGGCGATGATCGGAAACGATGCGTTTCGATCGTTTCTGTTTCAACCCGGACGATCCCGGTCCAGGATGCCTGCGAAGGGTGGGAGAGACCCCGACAACGTCGGCCCCGCCCCCCGCGCGAAGGAGCAAGGCGATGAGCTGGCACAGTGCCGAGGACCCGATCCCGGGCGACCATTTCAGCTGCGACGCGATCAAAACCCTGATCGTGCCCCGCTCGCGCGATCTCGGCTCCTTCGCGGTGCGGCGGGCGCTGCCCTCCACCGAGTGCCGGATGGTCGGGCCGTTCATCTTCTTCGACCAGATGGGCCCCTCCGAGTTCCTGTTCGGGCAGGGCATGGACGTGCGGCCGCACCCGCATATCGGCCTCTCCACCGTCACCTACCTGTTCGACGGCGAGATCATGCACCGCGACAGCCTCGGCACGGAACTGCCGATCCGGCCGGGCGAGCTGAACTGGATGACCGCAGGCCGCGGCATCACCCACTCGGAGCGCACCGCTCCCACGCTGCGGCAGTCCGGCTCCCGCCTGTTCGGCATCCAGAGCTGGGTCGCCCTGACGGATCGCGACGAGGAGAGCGCCCCCGCCTTCGAGCACTACGACGCCGCCGCGCTGCCGGTCCTGACCGGCGAGGGCAAGACCGTCCGGCTGATCGCCGGCGAGGCCTTCGGCGCGCGCTCGCCGGTCCGGACCTCGAGCCCGATGGTCTACGCCGACGTGGCCCTCGAGGCCGGCGCCGTCCTGCCCCTCGATCCGACCTACGACGAGCGGGCGATCTACACGTCCGCGGGCGCCATCGAGATCGCCGGCGACGGCTTCGGCCCCGGCCAGTTGCTGGTGTTCCGGCCCGGCGACCGCATCAGCGTGCGCGCCACGGAACCGGCCCGGTTCATGGTGCTGGGCGGCGAGCCGATGGACGGTCCGCGCCACCTGTGGTGGAACTTCGTCTCGTCCCGGCCCGAACGGATCGCGCAGGCGAAGGAGGATTGGCGCCAGGGCCGGTTCGATACCGTGCCGAACGACGCCGAGTTCATCCCGCTGCCGGAGGATCCGCAGCCCGTCCGCTACCCGTGAGACGGCTCCCGATCCGGCCGGTCCGCGCAACGCCAAGCGAGCATCGTTGTAGTAACGCAACCCTAGCGCGAACATTAAGGAGTTGTTAACCATTTTCCGTCGGTGTGGGCCGGACCCCGATGCCTCACCGAAGGCTTGCGCTGCACCCTGTCGGCAGGACGCGTGATGGAACAGACGAAGCACCCCAAGGTCGAGGCGCTGGACCAGATCGAAGCCGCCGCGCGCGACGCCCGCGAGCCGACGACCCGGATCCGCACCGGCAACCTCGTCCTGCTCGCCGCGGACGAGCGCGCCGCGCCGCAAGGGCGGAGCCAGAACCCGTCGCCGGTCGAGCGGTGGCCCGACCTGCTGGAGCGGGTGCAGGGCGCGGCGCGCTACATCCGGGACGTCGAGGACCGGGCGCAGGAGCAGGAGACGCACGTCCAGGACCTGCTGCGGCAGGTGCGCGCCGACATGGACGCGGCCCGCGCCCAGGTGCTGGCGGCCGAGCGGGAGACCCACGAGGTCCACGCGCAGGCGATCAAGCTTATCCAGGCCGCCGAGGACCGGGCCGCGGCCGCCGAGGAGCGGGCCGCGGCGGCGGAGCAGATGCTCCAGCGCATCGCAGAGACGATCGACGCGGAGTTCGTGATGCAGCCGGGCGGACAGGCGGCCGGACACGCGGCTGGCCCCCAGGACGCCCGCGCCCGGGCCCCCGCCGCGCGGGCGGCCTCGTGACCGGCGGGCGGCCTCGTGACCGGCGCGGCCCCGGCGGGGGCGCGCCGGCGATGAACGCGGCGTTCTGGGCCCAGCTCGACGCACGCATCGCGCGCGCGGGGGCGGAACCGGCGATTGCCGACGGGCTTCGCCCGGCCGATGCGCCGAACCCGCCAGCGCCTTCCGAAGCGCCTTGCGATTCCGGTGCGGATCACCCGTCGCGGCCGGTGGCGGACTGGAGCCAGATCCTCGACACGCTGTCGGCCGCGAGCGTCGCGGCCCAGGCGCGGGACCAGCGCCTGCGCCAGCAATCGACCACCTGCGAGACGCTATCGGCGGATCTGGAGGCCGCCCAGCAGGAGATCCAGACCCTCAGGGAGCTTCTGGAGGATGCGCGGGCGCAGGCGGCGCGGCAGGTCCACGCCATCGAGATGCAGGCCGACCGGCGCGTCCAAGAGGCGGAGGCGCGCGCGGAGGCCGCGACCCAGCGGGCAGCCGCGGCCGAGGACTGGCTGAAGCGGATCGAGCAGGCCAGCCGGGATCTGCTGCCGGAGGGGCGGCACGCGGCCGCCTGAGACCGGGAGCACCAGTCGGGGGAGGCGCCCGAGCGGGCGCCTCAATGCACCGAGCCGGGAAGACAACCCCGAGCGTCGGACGCGTATCGGCCGCGGCCTGCCGGGGCTCGCCGGCTCAGGCGGCGCGCTCGCTCGGCACGCCGAGGCCGATGGAGCGCGCCAGCGCGGAGCGACGCTCGGCATATTCCTGCGCGACCATCGGGTAGTCCGCCGGCAGACCGTAGCGCTCGCGGTAGCTCTGCGGGTGCAGGCCGTGGGCCGTGAGATGGCGCTTGAGCGTCTTGTAGAGGCGCCCGTCGATGAAGCTCACGATGCCCTCGGGCCGGATCGACTTGCGGATCTGCGCGGCGCTCGGCCGGTCGCGCGGCGCTTCCAGATCCGCGGCCGCCTCGGTCGATGCATCGCCACCGGCGGCCAGCGCGGCGATCGCGCCGTGACACTGCGCGATCAGGGCCGGCAGGTCGGCTGCGGAAACCCGATTGTTCGATACATAGGCGGCGACGAGCCCGGCTGTCAGCACGATACTGGATTGGGGGCCGACGGGGGTGGATTCGGACACGTTTTAGGCTCCTGAAAAGGTCAAGAACCCTCATAAGTTGGCGCGCGCCGTTGCGCTTGCCTGAGAGCGTGCTACCGTTTTCCCAAGCGCGCGCGGCGAAGCATGAATACAAGAAGTTGCGATGAGGACTTTGTTCTCGACGGCGGATTTCAAGCCGAAAGACAGTTTCCGCCTCTGGCGTGAGACGATCTTCGAGCGGATCGTGCCGGTCGAACTTACGCCTGCCGCGGCACACGCCTTCACCGGCACCCTGGAGGCCGCCGAGGTCGGGCCGCTGCTGATCACGCGCGTGACGCAGAGCGCCGTCACCACCGTCGCGACCCCGGACACGATCCGCCGGCACGGCAAGCACGAGACCTTGAACGTCGCGTTCACGCTCCAGGGCCGCGTGTTCAGCGCGCAGGACGACCGCACCGCGATCCAGAATCCCGGCGACATCGTCGTGATGGACCGGCGACCGGCGACGATGGCCTCCGACGTCGACACGCAGACGCTGTTCGTCGAGGTGCCGCGCGAATCGCTGGAACGCGCCCTCGGGTCGACGCGCCGGTTCACGGCCCTCACGATCAGCGCGGATCAGCCCGGCACGTCGATGGTCACGGCCTTCTTCCAGCAGCTGATCCGCAACGCCGGGCGGCTGACGCCCGACATGGCGAACCGCATGGCGTCGGTCGGCGTCGATCTCATCGTCGCCAGCATCGCGGAGCGCCTCGCGCACGAGACGCCCAAGAACATCCAGAGCGTCCTGATCTTCCAGCGCGCCCTGGCCCATATCGAGGCCCATCTCGGCGACGTGAACCTCGACCCGGCCCGGCTCGCGGCGGCCGTCGGCGTGTCGCTGCGCCACCTCCAGGCCCTGTTCCGCGAGCAGGATCGCAACATCGCCGACTGGATCTGGCGTCGGCGCCTGGAGATCGCCGCGCAGCGGCTCGCCGATCCCGGCTTCGCTCATCTGGCCGTCGGGGAGCTGGCCTATAGCTGCGGGTTCTGCACCCAGAGCCATTTCAGCCGGCGATTCAAGGAAACCTACGGGATCTCGCCGAGCGAGCACCGGTGGCGCAATCGGGGCGCGCCCGAACACGCCGGCTGAGGGCCCGCTACTGCAGGAAGGCGCCCGCGGTGTTCGCGCGGATCCAACCCGGAGCCAGAATGTCGCCATCCTCGGTGATGATCCAGGGATTGGCGTCCTCGGCCTCGATCGCCGCGACCGCGGCGGCGAGGGCTGCCCGCAGCGTGGGGAAGCTGTGTGACACGGCCACCTGGGCGGGTGCGTAACCCGGCCAGAGGGTCAGTTCGGCGGGTCTGTCGAGATCGGTCGGCATCATGGGTCGCGCGAGGCTGGAAGGGGACGCCGCCTCCCGGCGGACGTGCCGGGGAAGCGATCGGAGGGCGAGAGCGCGGTCAGGCGGCTCTCGGCTTCGGCCGGGGCAGGCGCACCTCGACCATCTGTCCGGTCGTCGGATTCAGGATCAGCATGACAGCACGTCTCCGGTGGAACTGCCCGTAGAACGCCCGCCGATCGCGCCCGGATCGGGGCGGTCGGCGCAATTGTGCGGGTTGGGTAAACCAACCGTTCACCGTGGCGGCACGCCGTTCATCCGCCCCGTGTCCGTCTCAGACTACAGCCGGAGCGTCATGCCGGCGGAAGGCCGCGCGCATACCGTTTTAGGGGTAGAATCGGGCAGGCAGGCGACCCCGACTCCCGGCCTCGGACCCCGCATTGATCCGGCGCGCGTCACCGGGACGGCCGTCGCCGCGGGCAGACAAAAGCCCGCCACGACAGGGCCGGGCGGGCGGAGTGGCGGCATAGGGTCGGGAGGTTCGCCGTGGCCGCGACCTGCCATCCCGCCCATGACGGCCACGTGACGGCCGCGTGACGGTTGCGCGACTGTCGCGCGACGATCGGCCGATCCGGTCAGACCCGCTCCGGCTCCGCCAGCAGGATGGCGGCGCGGATGGCGGCCCGGCGCAGCCCGGCATCGGCCCAGGGCTGATCGATCAGTGTCCGGGCGAAGGGATGCGAGGCCACCGCCGCCGCGGGATCGATGCGGTAGCCGTCCCCGAACGCCACCGAACCGGATGCGGGATCGGCCAGGTAGGCGTCGACGACGGCCGAGACGTCGTCGTCGACGATATCCAAGGTCGTGAACAGGTCGAGGGTCATCGGGCGCTTCGCCATGGCGGCGCTATAGCCGCACCACCGCGACAGGATCACGACTCCCGCGCCGCCGGCACGACCATCGCGGCGGGGACCGGCCCGCGCACGTAGTCCGCGTGCCGCAGGCGCTCGGGCAGGTGGACCGACGGGTGCTCCGCGCTGCCGCAGGGGATCTGGGCGAGCAGGTGGGGACGGAGCGCTGGAAATACCGTTGCGTCCGCTCGCGCTCGCTCGGGGCGGCCACGCGGCAGACGCGGCAATCGAGGCGCCCCTCCTCGAGCCCGAGTTCCAGCTCCTCGTCGCAGCTGTCGACCACATCGCGCCGGATCGTCTCCGGGGTGGCATCCAGGGCAGCGCTGTCGTCGGGCCGCATCGCCGGTTCTCCTGCGCGTCGCGGGGCCGAGCCGGAGCAGCCTTTCCGTGACACGCCTGAGAAAGCGCCGCGCCGGCGGCGGCCGATCCTATGTCGCGCCGGTGATCGTTCCGTCATACGGTTTCGCCAATCGAGCAGGGCGAGCGGAGATGCGTCATGGCTGGAGAAGCGACGAGGTCCTCGCCGGAGCGTCGCCGGGATGACCCGGACCCGGCACGCGCCGAGGGCGAGAAGGTCGGCGCGCGGATCGATGCCGCTTTCGGGAAGCTGGCCCGGAAGCTGCGCGCCCGCGCCGACAAGGCCCGCGCCAAGCTCGACGCGGCGGGGAAGGCCGACAGGCGCGCGATGCTCCTGCGCCGCTACGAACTCTACGCGGACGCGGCGGCCTATCTCGAAGAGCGGCTCGTCGATCGCGGGGAGCGATCCGCGTGATCTCCATCGACCCGGGCGGGCGCGGCGGCGCCCACCGCAGCTGACGGCGAGGATTCCATGTTCGACGCGACCAAGATGCTCGCCGACGCCCTCGGCGAGCACCTCGCCCTCACCTATCAGCGGACATTCGGCAGCCGGGAGCCGCGCTACGCCGAGATCATCGAGGCCGCGGCGCGCCTGACGATCGAGCGGCTCGTCGGGAGCGATGCCCTCTACCATGACGGCGACCACACGGCCCTCGTCACCCTGGTCGCCCAGGACATCCTCCGCGGCCGCTTCCTGCAGCAGGGCATCACGCCGGAAGACTGGCTGCACATGATCCTGGCCGCCCTCTACCACGACATCGGCTACGTGCGGGGCGTCTGCGCGGGGGACCGGCTGCAGGCCTTCGTCATCGACGCGCAGGGCACGACCGTGAGCCTGCCCCGGGGAGCCTCGGACGCGGCGCTGGCGCCCTACCACGTCGAGCGCTCGAAGCTGGCCGTTCAGGAGCGCTTCGGCACGCACGATCTCGTCGACGCGGCCCGGGTCATCCGGGCGATCGAGCTGACCCGCTTCCCGGTCCCGGAGGACGATTCCCATCGCGAGACCGGAACCGAGGCCGGCCTGTTGCGGGCGGCCGACCTGATCGGGCAGCTCGGCGACCCGCTCTACCCGCGCAAATTGAACGCCCTGTTCCACGAATTCGCCGAGATCGGCGTCAACGCGGAACTCGGCTACGACAGCCCGGCCGACCTCGCGGAGCGCTACCCGTCCTTCTTCTGGGGGAAGATCGAGCCGGTGATCGGCGACGCGATCCGGTTCCTCGACCTCACGGTCGAGGGGCGGGGCTGGGTCGCCAACCTCTACGCCCATGTCTTCGCCATCGAGCACGACCGCCGGCGCATGGGGCCGCATCCGGGACCAGGCCCCCTCTGAGGCCGCGCCGGAGGGTGCGGCGGCCTCAGGCGGCCGCGACGAGCTTGGTCACGGCCCGGACCAGCTCCGCCGCCACGAACGGCTTCTCCAGGATGGGCCGGCTCGCCTGGGCCGGGGCGCCGGTGACCCGCACGTCGCCGGTGGCGAACAGGTACGGCACGCCGAGGACGCCGAGACGCTCGGCGACCGGATAAACGCTGTTCCCGTCGCCCAGATTCACGTCGAGCACCGCGGCGTCGGGCGTCTGCTCGGCGATCAGGTCCAGGGCGAGATCCGCGCGCGGGACCGGGCCGATCACCTCGGCCCCGGCGCTGTGCAACTAGCGCTTGACCTCGCTGGCGATGAGATACTCGTCCTCGACGACGAGGACGCGGCACCCGGACAGGGGCGGAACAGCCTCGGGCACGATCCCCTCCCATCGGCGCGCGACGATCCGAGAATAACCGCGCGACACGACCGGAGGTTCGCGCCGTTCGCATGATCCGCCACGCGCCCCGACGGCGCGGGCCCGCGCCGGCCCGCGCAGCGGGTCGATCAGCCCCCTGGCCGAGCCGGGGCGTCGGGCGGGAAGAAGCGGTTGACCGGCCGCGCGAGGCCGAGATGGTCGCGCAGGGTCGTCCCCGCGTAGTCGCGGCGGAACAGGCCGCGCCGCTGCAGCTCGGGCACGAGCCGGTCGACGACGTCGTCGAGTCCCTCGGGCACGAACGGGAACATGACGTTGAAGCCGTCGCAGGCGCGGGTCTCCAGCCATTCCTCCATCCGGTCGGCGACCTGGGCGGGCGTGCCGACCATCTGCAGGCCGCCGTAGCCGCCGACCTTGCGGGCGAGTTCCCGCACGGTCGCCCCCGTGCGCCGGGCGTGGTCGACGATCTGGGCCTGCCCGCTCTTGCTGGCGTTGCTCTCGGGGAGTTCCGGCAGCGGCGCGTCGAGGTCGAAGCCCGTGGCGTCGACGCCGAGGTGGACCGATAGGTTGGCGAGCCCGCTGTCGGGATGGACGAGGTCGTCGAGGCGCGCCTTCTTGGCCCGCGCCTCCGCCTCGGTCTCTCCCAGCACGACGAAGCAGCCCGGCAGGATCTTGAGCTGGTCCGGGTCGCGCCCCGCCGCCGGCATCCGGCCCTTCACGTCGGCGTAGAAGGCTTGCGCCGCCTCCAGGGTCGAGCCCGCGCCGAACACCATCTCGGCGGTCTCGGCGGCGATCTGCTTGCCGGCCTCGGAGGCGCCGGCCTGGACGATCACCGGCCAGCCCTGCACCGGCCGGGCGACGTTGAGCGGGCCCTTCACCTTCAGGAAGTCGCCGCGGTGGTCGAGGGCGCGCATCTTCGCCGGGTCGACGAACAGGCCGCTCTCCGGATCCATCGTGAAGGCGTCGTCGGCGAAGGAATCCCACAGGCCGGTCACCACGTCGAAGAACTCGCGCGCCCGGGCGTAGCGGGTGGCGTGCTCCAGATGCGCGTCGCGGCCGAAGTTCAGGGCCTCGTCCGGGTTGCCGGAGGTGACGAGGTTCCAGCCGGCCCGCCCCTTCGAGATGTGGTCGAGGGAGGCGAACTTGCGGGCCACGTGGTAGGGCTCGTTGTAGGTGGTCGACGCGGTGGCGATCAGGCCGATCCGCTCGGTGAGCACGGCGAGCGCCGGCAGCAGGGTCAGCGGGTCGAACGACGTCACGGTGGCCGAGCGGCGGAGCGCCGCCACCGGCATGTTCATCACCGCCAGATGGTCGGCCATGAAGAACGCGTCGAACTTCGCCGCCTCCAGCCGCCGGGCGAAATGCGCCAGGTGCTCGAAGTTGAAGTTCGCGTCCGGGTAGCCGCCCGGATAGCGCCACCACGCGGTGTGGATGCCGACCGGGCGCATGAAGGCGCCGAGATGCAGCTGGCGGTCCCGGCTCATCGCTGTCGTCCCCGGTCGCTCACGGGTGCTTGTGGATCGGGTCGACCCAGTACACGGTCTCGGGCGCCTCGGCGGCCTCGACGTCGGGCAGGTTGACCACCACCGCCTCGTTGTCGGAGCGCACCAGCACGCAGTGCAGGGGCTCGTCGGTCGAGGCGTTGATCTCCTGGTGCGGCACGAAGGGCGGCACGAAGATGAAGTCGCCCGGCCCCGCCTCGGCGACGTATTCGAGCCTGTCGCCCCAGCGCATCCGGGCGCGGCCCGAGACCACGTAGATCACGCTCTCCAGCGCGCCGTGGTGGTGCACGCCGGTCTTGGCGTCGGGCTGGATCGCCACCGTGCCGGCCCAGATCTTCTGGGCGCCGACCCGGGCGGCGTTGATCGCGGCCTGCCGGTACATGCCGGGCGTCTGCGCGGTGTTGGCGTCGAGCCGGTCGCCGGGGATCACCCGAACGCCGTCGTGCTTCCAGCGCTCGGACGCGCCGCGGTCGTGGATCGGGTCATGGTCATGCGCGTGATCGTGCGCGTGGCCGTGGTCGTCGCCGTGGTCGTGCATGTCGGGTCCTCCGGCGCCATCATTGCACGGCGGCGCCGCTTTGCGAGACGCTCGTGTCGAGGATCGCCTCGGCCCGCGGCGTGCGGGCCTTCGGGATCAGCCCGGCGCGGACGTAGAGATCGATGTTGCGCTGCTCGTCGGCGATCACGGACGCGTCGATCGGGACGGCCCGGTAGGCGGCGCGGCCGAACCAGCGCAGCGGCACCGCCTCCGGCAGGCCGATGAGCTTCGACCAGACGGACGCGTAGGGCGCCGGGTCCTTCAGGGCCCATTCCCGGGCGCGGGCGAGGCGCGCGCCGAAATCGGCGAGCAGGGCCCGCTTGGTCCGGATCGCCTCGTCGCTCGCCACCGCGAAGGTCAGGCCCGGGGTGATGCCGTTGCCGTCGCGGATCACCCGGACGAGGCCGGCGAGCTCCGCCGTGGAGGTGTAGGGCTCCCAGGTCGCCCAGGCGTCGACCGCCCCGGAGGCGAGCGCGATCTTGGCGTCGGCCGGGGGCAGGAAGCTGAAGGTCACGCTGTCGGCGGGCAGCCCCCCCTCCTCCAGCGCCGCCAGGACCACCTGATGGCCGATCGAGCCGCGGTTCGTGGCGACGCGCCGGCCCTTGAGGTCTGCCACGGTGCGGAGGGGCGAATCCTTCAGGACCAGGATCGCCAGCCCGTCCTGCCGGTTGCGGAAGGCCAGGAAGGCCTTGACCGGCACCCCGGCGGCGGCCGCGAAGGTGAAGGGCGCGTCGCCGACGCCGCCCGCGTCGATCGCGCCGGCGTTCAGCGCCTCGAGCAGGGGCGCGGCGGCCGGGAACTCGCTCCAGTCGAGCCGGTAGGGCAGCCCGTCGAGCACGCCGGCCGCCTCCATGAGCGCGCGGGCGCTGCCGCGCTGGTCGCCGACCCGCAGCACGTCCTGGGCCAGCGCC
>NZ_MLCA01000005.1:0-36761 GCF_036441375.1 Methylobacterium oryzae | reverse complement strand
ACGCCACCGCCGCCGTCCTGGCCGGTCAGGTCGCGCGGGGCTGCGGTCCGCTCGCGTGGCACCGCCTCGCGGCCGACCGGCCGCTGCCGACCCTGCGCGCGGATATCCTGTCCCTCTGCGACCGCCTCGGAGCGACCGGGATGACGGCCCCCGCGGTCAGGCCCGCCCCGATCCGCCGGGCACCAGCCGATTGACCGCCCGGGCGATGGGCGCCTCCTCGTCGGCGGGAACGACGTAGACGGCGACCGGCGCCTCCGCCCGGCTGATCCGCCCCCGCCCGGCGGCATTGCGGCTCTCGTCGAGGGCGACGCCCGCCCAGGCGAGCCCGGCGCAGATCGCCGCCCGGACCGCGGGCGCGTTCTCGCCGATCCCGGCGGTGAACACGAGCGCGTCGAGCCCGCCGAGCGCGGCCATGAGCGATCCGACCTCGCGCACCGCCCGGTAGGCGAACAGGGCGAGCGCCTCCGCGGCGCGGGGATCGGCGCTCTCTTGGAGCACCCGCACGTCGTCGCTGAGGTCCGAGACGCCCAGCAGGCCGGATCTGTCGTTCAGGAGCTGCGCCACGGCGTCCGGATCCAGGCCGCGCTCGCGGATGAGATGGAGCACCAGTCCGGGATCGACTGCGCCGGATCGGGTGCCCATCATCAGCCCGTCGAGCGCCGTGAAGCCCATCGTGGTCGCGACGCTGCGGCGCTCCTTCAGGGCGCAGAGGCTGGCGCCGTGCCCGAGATGGGCGACGATCACCCGCCCCTCGGCCCGCTCGCCCGCGATCCGCGGCAGCGTCTCGGCGATGTGCTGATAGGACAGGCCGTGGAAGCCGTAGCGGACGATCCCCGCATCGGTGAGCGCGCGCGGGATCGGGAAGAGCTGCGCGAGCCGGTCTAGCGTGCGGTGGAACGCGGTGTCGAAGCAGGCGACCTGGGGCAGGTCCGGCCAGGCCCGGGTCACCGCCCGGATCGCCGCGAGGTTGTGCGGCTGGTGGGCCGGCGCCAGGGGCACGAGGCGTTCGAGGGCGGCCAGCACCGCCCCGTCCACGCGGACCGGCTCCGCGAAATCCGGCCCGCCATGCACCACCCGGTGCCCGGCGGCCATCAGTGTCAGGTGCGGCGCGCGGGCCAGCGCGTCGAGAAGCCACGCCACGCTCGTCGCGTGGTCGGCATGCGCGATAACGGGAGACGCGCCGAGGAAGGATGTCTCGGCCCCAGACACCTCGATCCGCGTCTCGCCGCCGATGCCCGAGACGCCGCCTCGGCATAGGGCCGTGTCGGCGCCGACCGCGTACAGGGCGAATTTGAGGCTCGACGAGCCGGCGTTCAGCACGAGGATCGCGGGCGTCATCGGGATGTCCGGGCGCGATGGGCGAAGCGCGGCGCGCGGGCGCCGGAACCCGAGCGCGCCCGCGCGCGGCCGGCACGGTGCGCCAGGATGGCTTCGCTCGAACGTGCGGGGAGATCGCGGTCCACGGCTCCGCCTCCTGCTGTCTCGCCAATCATCCCGTTCGGCGCGGCCTCTGCCTTGATCCAGCGCAAGCCGCTGAGGCGTCGGTGAGGTGAATCCAGCAAGACCATGCACCGGCACAGCGGTCATGCGCGGCCAAACCGACGCTGTGCCGAGCTTCGCCGGGCATGACACCCGGACGATCTCAGGAAGACTTGAGCCACATCAATGTCCGGCCGCTCCACGGCCGGAAGCTGGACGCGTGAAAGGTGGCAGATCGTCTGCCGCTCGGGGCTCAGGCGCCCGGTTCATCGGGCGGCCGAGGCCCTCAGCCAGTGAGGGGAAGCCGATGAGAACGATCGAGAACCGGACGGAGGACATGATCCCGAACGCGCTCAACATCCTCCTGGGCGTCGTGCTCGCCCTCGCACCTTGGTACTTGGATCTGGGCTACGAGACCGCCGCGGCACGCAACGCCTTCCTGAGCGGAGGCGCCATCACTTTCGTCGCGGTCCTGGCCCTCGGCAAGACCTACGAGTGGGAGGAATACCTCAACCTCGCCCTCGGACTGTGGGCGGCCATGGCGCCCTGGATCCTCGGCTTCGCCGACGCGAAGGCGCCCATGTGGGTGCACAGCGCAATCGGGCTCGCCGTAGCCGTCTTGGCCGCGTACGAGCTCTGGCGGCTCTTCGTCTCGCCTCAGGCCCGCTCCGTCTGAGGCGCCCCCGTCTCCGACGCGGTCGCGCCGGCCCGTCGCCCGGCGCGACCGAAGTCCAGCCTTTCACGGCATCGCTTCCACGAGGCCGCCATGCCACTCGACTCCATCGCCCTGATCGCCGCCGCGACCTTCACTCTCGGCTGCGCGGGCATCCACGCCCTGCGCCGCCACGCCGACGCCGTCACGCGCGTTCTCACCGTTCTGGCGTACGGTCTCGCCGCCGCCTTCGGATGGCTGCTCGCGGGGCGCGGCGACCTGCTCGGCTTGTCCGATCCGATCCCGGCTTGGGCGCTCGTCGCGACCGCGGGCATCTGACCGGGGCCCGCGCCTACGTAGTTGCCCTTAAGGACGGCCCCTTAAGACTCCGACCGGAATTTCTTCGCCCCCCGCCCGCTGCCAATGTCGTCGCTACCGACGCAGGTGAGGAGCGCAGCGATGAGCACCGAGTTCACGGCACGGACAGCCACGCAGGTGCCTTCGGCCCATTCGGCTCAAGTCCCGGATATCGAGGGGAGCGCCCTCTTCGCGGGCTGCCCCGACGTCATCGGGACTCCGTTCTCCTACGATCGCGAGGAGGAGATCTACGGAGAGGGCGAGGAGGCCGAGTTCGTCTACAAGGTCCTCGACGGCGCGGTGCGCACCCACAAGGTCCTGAGCGACGGGCGTCGCCAGATCACGGGCTTCCATCTGCCCGGCGACCTGTTCGGGCTCGGGCAGGGCGAAATCAATCGCCACACCGCCGAGGCCCTCACCAAGACCAAGGTGCTGATCTTCAAACGGCGGCAGGTCGAGCGTGCCGCGACCAGCCGAGTCGAGGTCGCCTGCCAGCTCTGGAGCATGGCCACGAGCGACCTGCGCCACGCCCAGGACCTGACACTCTCGCTCGGACGGCGCTCGGCCCAGGAGCGGGTCGCCGCCTTCCTGTTGGAGGTCGATGACCGCCTCGGCTCCGCCGGGACCTTCGCGCTGCCGATGACCCGCCGCGACATCGCAGACTACCTCGGGCTGACCATCGAGACCATATCGCGCACGCTCTCGCAATTGGAGGAGGACGGCGCCTTGCGGCGCGATGGCGGCCGCCAAGTCAGCCTGCATCGGACCCGGCTGCGCCGTCTGGTCGAGGATTGAGGGTCGAGCCGCCGCGAGGGCAGGTGCCGATGCGCGGCCGCGTGGCACCTGCTCCGCGCCCTGTCCGCCGACCGGACCGAGCGGCGCGTCGCGAGCCTGCGCCACGTCCGCCCGGCGGATATCGTCGACGATGACCCGCCTCTCGCGGATCGCGCCGCCGGTGGTCGGTGAGGCGTCAGCGAGGAGGACCAGCGCCGCGGCCCTGCGTGCCACATCCGCTCGAGCCCCGGCCCATCGCGATGTCGATGTCGGCCTGCCCGACGGCTGGGGCGTCGTCGAAGCCGTCGCCCGTCCTGACGACCTGCCGTCCGGGCTGTGCAGCAGCCGGCGCGGTATCCGCCTCAAGCATTTCGGAGCTGGTCGAGCCGCACGGCGTTCGGGCAGAAGTCCCGATAGGTGTCGGCAGCAGTCCCGGCCCATAGAGCGCGCGCGCAGCGGCTGCGGTTCTGGCAACCCAGGCAAGCCGCTTCGAGCTGCCGCATGGCCTCGGGGTGGCGCGTCCGGACGGCCACGGGGTCGAGGTCGAGGCTTCGCATCAGCTTTGCGATGCTGCGGAGCTTCGCGGCGGATTCAGGGGACAGCGTGACGGGGTCCGGGCCATCGGGCTCCATCAGCGTCTCCATCATCTCCTGGTCGCTGTCCCGCATCTCCTGAGCCGCCTTCAGCAGGCAGCACCATTCGTTCGTCGCGTTCCCGATACCGAACGGGTCGAACAGGTTGGGATCTTCGGCAGATACTGCCATCGTTGCCTCCATAAAGTTCCTGGATGCTCCATTTTGGCAGCGAATACATTGATCCAGCGCAAATCTGTGGGGCTTCCCAGGCATCGATCAGGGTTCGAGGGGTTGGCGCTTCGACTTTGCCTTGGATCAAAGCGCGCATGGCCGGGCGATACACGATGCGGGCGACTGTCCGGCGTGACAGCTCCTTCAATCCGCCAACATGGGATGCTCGCCATGATCCGGGATCTGCTCATCGTCGCCGACGCAGTCGGCGAGGCAGCCGGCCCGTACGGTGTAGCCCTGGCCAAGCACCTCGGTGCGGCGACCAGCTGCCTGTGCCTGCAGCCGGAAGACGACCGCGGCCTCGCGGAAGTGCGCTTCGACCTCGTCGTCTCGGCGCGCGACGAGGCACTCCGGACCGTCCGGGAGGCCGCCGAGAACCTGGCCTATGCCGCCCGTGCGGCCGAGGTTCCGGCCGAGACGGAGACGATCCACGGCGGGCCGGATGTCCTGCGCGCCCAGCTGCTCGCGCGGGCGCGGATGCACGACCTCGTGGTCGTCGAGCAGCCCAGTCGCCGTCGCGACCGGCCGGCCGACGCCTATGTCGAAGACATCCTGCTCGGGGCCGGACGACCGACCCTCGTGGTGCCGACCGGCTGGATCGAGCCGGCCCGGCTCGACGCGGTGACGGTGGCCTGGGACGGCAGCGCCGCGGCCGCGCGGGCCCTGGGCGATGCCCTGCCGCTCCTCAAGCGCGCCCGCCGCGTCGGCATCGTGACGGTCCAGACCGAGGCCGTCGCCGGGGTCGGCGAGGGCGGAGACCGCCTGGTCAGGCATCTGGCCCGCCACGGGGTCGAAGCCGACTATCGCACGACCTTCAGCAGCGTCACCGTCGTCGGCCATCTGATCGCCGAGGTCGCACAGGCTGGCTCCGATCTCCTGGTGATGGGCGCATACGGCCACTCCCGTCTGCGTGAGGCGTTTCTGGGCGGCGCGAGCCGGGACGCTCTCCGCCAGTCCGGCGTGCCGGTGCTGATGTCGCACTGAGCGGCATGTGGTCGTGCGCACGACAGCCCCCCTCTCGACCAGTCCGGTGAGGGCGCGCCGAGTGCCCCGCGCGGGCTTGATCTGCCTCAAGGCTCCCCGCCACGACCTGCCGAATGGTGTCCGATCCGCAGCCGGCACGGGCCGGCGCAGCGATCAGGAGGGAGACTTCCATGACCACGACGTTCGACGAGCGCGAGCGGGCTGCCGAACTCCGCTTCGTCCGAGAGGAGGAGGCACGTTTCCACGCCCGCAATCGCCGCAATCGCCTCCTGGCCACCTGGGCCTGCGAGCAGATGCACCTGAGCGGCCAAGCGGCGGAGACGTACGTGAGCGCATTCACCGAATCCGCCGTCGTGACCGACGACGACGCCCTGATCGAACGCCTCCTGGCCGATCTGAAGTCGGCGGGCGTCGAGACGGTGAGCCCCCGCCTGCGCACGGAGATGGAGCGGTGCGCGGCCCTCGCCCGGGCCGAGCACCGCGCGGGCGTTGCGCTGGATCAAGGCTCCTCCGTCTAGACCGCGCAGGATCACGCGGCAGCCCCAAGCCCCGGCACGAACGGGAGAGCCGCGATGAGGAAAGACGCCATGACCGACAAGGACCTGCGCCGCGCCGTACTCGACGAACTCGATTTCGACCCCAGCCTCGACGCCGGCGAGATCGGCGTTGCCGTCTCGGACGGCGTCGTCACTCTGACCGGCCACGTCGGCAGCTACGCCGAGAAGGTCGAGGCCGAGCGCGCGGTGCGCCGCGTCAGAGGCGTGCGCGCGATCGCCCAGGAGATCGAGGTTCGCTACGCCGACGAGAAGAAGGTCGCCGACGATCAGATCGCCGCTCGGGCTTTGGCCATCATCGATTGGTCCGTGCACCTCCCGAAGCAGGCGATCCAGGTGAAGGTCGCCAGCGGCTGGGTCACGCTGACCGGCACGGTCGAGTGGCAGTACCAGATGGCCGGTGCCGAAGCGGCCGTCCGGAAGCTGACCGGCGTGCACGGTGTGACCAACCTCGTCGAGGTCAGGCCGCAGGTCTCACCGACGGCGATCAAGGACAAGATCCTGGAAGCCTTCAGGCGGGGCGCCCTGTTCGAGGCGGATGGGATCAAGGTCACCGTCTCGGGTGACAAGGTCATTCTGGAAGGCGCCGTGACGGCTTGGGCCGAGCGGGACGCGGCCGAGCGCGCGGCGTGGTCGGTGGCGGGCGTGCGCACCGTCGAGGACCGCATCGTCGCCTTGAGTTGAGGAGAGACACCATGTCCGGAGAGACGCACGGGGCCGGTGCAACCGCCCCGGGGCTCAAGCGGCCCATCGACGTGCCCGACGGCCCGGCTGGAATCTACCGCGTGACCCTGACCTTGGCGCGGTGTCCGGAACATCCGGACGGCAGTACGGGACGAGGCTACCAGATCTTGGCACCGTTGGGGCGGGACGGCCGCCTCGACGCGGAACTCTGGCGCCACGTCCGCGACCGCTGCCGTGTGCGCCGGTTCTGGACCGACGAGCGCGACCGGCACGGCCGGCTCGTTCACCGGGCCGGAGGCGAAGGCGGCGCGACTTGGTTGATCGACTACGACGACCGGACCGACGCGGACGACGAGGCCGGCTACCGCCTCGGGACCCATGCCTTCGTGGAAGGGGAATACGTCTCGATCCGGGATGCCGGTGACGAGACCTATCACACGTTCCGGGTCGCTCACGTCAGCCGCGAGGCGGCGGGGAGCAGATCACAGGCATAGGGTTCGGAGCGCCGGCCCTGGCGGCGCGTCGCGCCGTTCGGATGTCGATGAGCCGATCGTCTGTGCGAGCGAGGCCGACCGGCTCGGTCTTGAGGGGCTGAGCCGGCCGATAACCGCGGCCGGTACGCCCGGCTCCATGCCGGGCGTTGCCCATGACGGCGAGGCCGAGGACCGCCAGCGTGACACGGCGCGGTCTCGCCGTCGCCATGGCACGCGCGATCTGCCCGGCGCGGTCCATCCTGCTGCTTCACGAGTCACGGGCAAACGTCTGGAAACGCGAGGCGATTTGGCCCGCAGCACCCGTCGGGCCGGGAGCGGCACGTTCGACGCTGCGAACGGGACGTCTGGATCCATCGCAGAGCGCGGTCGCATCAGGCCGCCAACCCGTCAGCGATCCTGTGGAGCTGGGAGGCGCATCATGTCGATGGCCGAAGGGGAGACACGTTCGAGGCCGAGCCGAGCCGTATCCGCCGCCGACGGGTCCGACGACGCGCAAGCGCCCGCAGAGTCGGCGTCCCCGTCCGCCCTCACGGGGGCTCGCGCTCGAGCGGAGGGAAGCCCGCGCGCGCAGCGACTCGTGGATCGGGTGTCGATCGGACCTTGCCCATCAGGCGCAGGCTGGATCGGTCCGGCGCCTGGATCTCGGAAACGGAAGCGCTCGTCGCCGCCGTCTCCCGGGTCGTGGATGTCGAGGCGGACGCCGAGATCGTGCGCGTGGACGACACGCTGTCCGAATGCAGGCTCCTCTCGGATGGCTGGACATGCCGGCACACTCCGTTGAAGGCCGCCAGGCCGCAGATCCTGGCCCTGCAACTCCCCGGCGAATTCCTTGACCTGCACGGCTTGCTCGAACGGCGGGTGGATCATGTGAACGTGACGCTGACCCCCTGCCTGATCGGCCTGACCTCGGTTCATGCGAGCCGGACAGTGCGAAGACTTCGACAGGCCGGACTCGTGTCCTGGCGGGGTCGATGGATAACCATCGAGGATTGGGCCGGCCTCGGGAGGATCGCCGAGTTCGATCCCGCCTACCTGAGCCTGGAACACGCGTCGCCCTGATCGAGACGGGCGGAGACCCGCCGGATTTAGGCGGCGGCGACGGCGGGTGGACCTTGCCGCGCGCAGCTCTTCAAACACCGTCCAATGGGGTGATCTCACAACGACGAAGTTCCATCGGAACAGATTCGTCAACGCTGCTGAGATCGATTGGGCCGAACTCGGGAAAGGCCGATGCGAACAGATACCAGATCGGTGCCGGCATCCCGGCATGCGAGCGCTCGACCGCGTCGACGCCGGCCCGTAGATGGCGGAGGCTGCTCGCGGTGAGTATGCAGGCCGGATAGCGGCAAGCGGGTTCGCGCGCATAGAACACCGATCGATCCTGCCAGATGCGCCAATTCCGGTATTCCTGCTGCCACCGGCTCACGATTTCCAAACTCCGCTTCCCGATCCGGCCCTTCTGCGCGGATGCTGCGTCAGAGCGGGATGTTGTCGTGCGTCTTCCGTGACTGGTCCATCGTCTTGGTGCGGAGCATGCCGCGGGCCTCGGCGATCCGGCGGCGGGTCGCGTGCGGCGTGATCACCGCGTCGACAGAGTCGCGCTCGACCGCCGCGAGCGGCGAGGGGAGCCGATCCTCGTGCTCGCCCGTACGCGCCGCGATCCTCTCGGGATCGCCATGACAGCGCATCAGAGGATCATATCGAGCTCGCGCGAGATCTCCTGCAGGTAGCGCTCAATCTTCAGGCGACTGAGACTGTCCCCGCATTCGACGATGATCCCCGGCCTGAAACCTCGCGCATGCATGTGCCGGAGAAATCGCTCGGCAAGGATGCAAATCTGCCGAACGTTGCCAGCACAGCTGTGAATCTCGACGTCGCCGACAAGGAAGCGCACGGCCGATTCGAGGCGCTTCGCTCCACCACGGTCGTCGTAGGGCAAGGCCATGTCGGCCTCCTGCGCGCTCCAGCGAGCAGGGCTCTTACGCGTTCTGCACATTTGCTGATCCGTGCTCAGGAGGATTTTCTACGCGAACCCGTACCGAGCAACAAATTCAAATATTGCCGCAAATCGTTCGCTTCTGTTAATGTGAAGCATGACGGCCCTGAACTACCACCACCTGCGCCTGTTTCACCGCATCGGCCACGAGGGCAGTCTCACCCGGGCCGCGGAAACCCTGAATCTGTCCCAGTCCGCCCTGTCCGTTCAGTTGCAGAGGCTCGAGCAGCAGCTCGGACACGTCCTGTTCGAGCGTCGCGGCAAGAAGCTGATCCTGACCGAGGCGGGCCGCATCGCCCTCGACTACGCCGATACGGTCTTCGAGACGGGCGACGAGCTGATCAAGGTTCTGCAGGGTCGGCCCCGCACGGCCCAGCACGTGCTGCGTGTCGGCGCGCTGACGACGCTGTCGCGCAACTTCCAGCTCGCGTTCCTGCGCCCCCTGATCGGACGGCCCGATGTCGAGCTCGTGCTCCGCTCGGGCACGATGCACGACCTTCTGACCCAGCTCGAGATGCACAGCCTCGATGTCGTCCTGGCGACCATTGCGGTCCGGCGGGACACGGCCACCGACCTGCACAGCCATCTCATCGCCGAGCAGCCGGTCAGCCTGGTCGGGCGGCCCAGACCGGATGGGGAGTCGCTCCGCTTCCCCGACGCTCTCCGCACCGTCCCCGTGATGCTGCCCAGCCTCGACAGCGAGATCCGGGTGGCCCTCGACCGCGTGCTGTCCCTGGCCGGCATCCATCCCATCGTCCAGGCCGAAGTCGACGACATGGCCATGCTCCGGCTGCTGGCGCGCGAGGGGGAGGGGGTCGCGGTCGTTCCCCCCATCGTCGTGCAGGACGAGCTCAACGCGGGCCTGTTGATCGAGCACTGCCGCATTCCGGACGTCACGGAACGCTTCTACGCGATCATCCAGACCAGACGCTTCCCCAACCCGCTGCTGCGCGAGCTGGTCGCCGTGAACGGATCGCGGCCGGCGGCGTCCGAGGCTGGGTGAGCTGGCAGCGATCCGAAACAGGTTCGGCGGCGTGCCCCGGGCCTGTCATACGGCGGCCCTGAGCGATGCGCCCGAGGCCGCAGCGGGCGTACCGGCTGCGCTGGTCCATCGCAGGTCACCCGCGTAGCGCCACGACATCCGACCATCCTGGTCGAGCGCGAACAGGTGCAGCCAGCGATTGTCGAACAGGGCGCGCACCTCCGCGTGCCGCTTCAGGATATCGGTGATCGCCTCGCGCGGCGCCTCGATGCACACCGCCAGCCGCAGGGGCTCGTGGGCGTACCGTTCGCCATCGTGCACGGATTGTTGGGCCAAGCCGCCGCGCAGAGGGCCGCTATTCCCCTCCAACACCCCGATGCCGCCCGTGACGTTGTGCAGGAGCTTGTTGCCGCAGCCGAACAGCTCGGGCGCGACGGTGGAGCCGTAATATTGCAGGCTGATCCAGCTCGCCACCACCACCGGCGCGGTCAGGATCAGCTCCAGCACGCCGAAGCCGGCGTCCTGCTGCCACGCGTACTCGTGCAGGAAGGCGCGGCCACCGAGCGGCCTGCCCGCCGTGCGGTGACGCGGCGCGGCGATGAATGCGCTGCAGCCGGCCAACCCCCATTCCGAGCGCGTCTCGGCCCAGTCGCGGCTACGGCGCAGGACGGAGCGGCCGTCCGGCGCGCGCGGCAGGCGCAGGGCCCGTTCGCCGCGGGCGATCGCGGCGGCCGCTGCAAGCCAGGCCCTCACACGCTCCAGCTCCCGCGGCTTCGCCCTCCGCGGCAGATCCTCGGCGTAGAGCGTGACCTCGTCCGTCGTCGTGTCATGGAGGCCTGCCACGAAGACCGTATCGGTTGGGACGTTCAGACCGCGCTCTCGGAGCGCGACCCGCGTCTCCGCGTCGTTGAGAAGCCGCGCCAGCAGCCGCGCGTTCACCTCGCCCGAATATCCACCGCAGGCGCCGCACTGCAGCGCGCTCGCGTGCGGATTGTTGACGACGTTCGCCCCGTGGCCGACGAGCAGCACGATGTCGGCGAAATCCGCCGTCAGCGACATCGCGCGCAGGACGTCCGACGCGATCGCGACGCGGGATGAGAGGTCGAGCTCAGGATCGAGATGCGGCGCGGGCTCGCCCGGCGTCGGCGTCCGGGTCAGGCCCAGTGAGTCGCGCACGAGCTTGCCGAGATAGAGGAGCCCGGCCGCCTCGACGAAGGCGAAGGAGGAGACCGCCGCTTGCCGGAAACGGCCCCACGCGCGGCGCGAGCGGGCTGCGACCCGGGCCGCCTGATCCGCGCTCGCGACGGCGGGTCCGCTGGCGCACGTATGCAGGCTCGGCTTCAGGAGGACGGGCAGCCGCCGTTCCTCGATGTCCGAGGCGAACGGGCGGTGCGCGGTCGGCAAGCCGAAGAAACCCGCGAAGCCCAGGGTGCGGATGCCGGGATCCAGGCTCTCCAGGGCACGTCGGAACACCTCAGATCTCACATCGATGCAGAAGGCCGCCTGCAAGACCGGGCGTCCGCCCGCGGCCGCCGGTTGCGCATCCGCGAGGCGCGCGGCGAGCGCGCGCTGCGCGGCACGCTCCGCGGCGTCCTGAAGAGTGCTGTCGATGACTTGGTCACGCGTCGGCCGAGCAGGAGTCGCGTGCTCGGCCGCCACGGCCGCCCAGGCGCCGCCGATCCGCGCCTCGTAGCGGGCGAGCAGCGCTTCCTCCCAGATGACCCGGATGGCCAGCAGGTCTCTCAGGCTTCCGTCAGATCCGCCGGCGAGTTCCGATTGCCACGACCGGTAGCGGGCATACTGGGCCCATCCGCCGAGCGACAGCAGCATCTGGTAGAAGTAGCTCTCGAGCGCGTCCGGGCTGAGACCGAGCCTGGCCGTCGCGCGGGCCAGGGCGGGAAGGGTCCCGTCGGGCACGTCCGAGACGTGTCGCGCGAACCCGCTCAGACCGGCGATCTCCGGGGTCAGGTCGTGGATGGCCCAGGACCGCCAGAGCGCGAGGGCGCTCCCGCCGGACGGCGCGGCCCAATGGGCCTGCCCCTCATCGAAGTAGCCCGCGGCCCAGGCGGTGAACCGGTCGGCGATCAGGCCCGGCCAGTCGGTTCCGGAGACGTCCGCACAGAGGGATGCCACTGTCGGCACAGCTCTGATCGGCTGCCCATCCGAACCCGACGCCGCCTTGAGTGCCGAGAGATCAGACGGGCGCAGGTCCGCGGGCGCGTCCGCCAGAGCCTCCTGAAGATCCGCGTCCGTGATCGACCCGGACGCGATCCTGTCGCGGTACCAGCCCCGCGGCATGGTCACCGCTGCGCCGGTCGCCCGTGCCAGCCGCGCCGCGGCGGCCCAGAGCGGCTCGCCGGTGTGTCCGAGGAACGGGTTGACCGCGACGCTGGAGGCCAGCGGCCAGAGGGGTGGGATCCGTCGGCCCGCGGCATCGGCCGCGGCTCTCACGCGCTCGTGTGACGTCGGGAGGGAATGGACGATCTCGATCATCGTGGGATCTCCGAACCGGTCAAGAAGCACTGCGCAGGGACCAGCCACCGATCAGCCGGTCGAAGGCCGCGTTGGCGTAGAGGCCGTTGGCGAGGTGGACCCGCAGCCCGGTCGCGGCGGGGTGATAGGCCCAGAGCGGGAACATCGCCTGCAGGACGGCCACGAGGCCGAAGCTGAGCAGGGCCAGGATGATCAAGGCCCATTCCAGCGCCCCTGGCGCGGGTGCAGGCGGCAGCACGCCAGCGGTGAGATGGATCGCGACCGCCTGGAGGGCGAAGTAGCCGATCGAGGTCGCGACCGCGTAGCCCGCGGTGCGCCGGGTCAGCGCTCGGGGTGCGGCGTCGGCGAAGCCCTGGGCGAGCATGTAGGCGACGCCGAAGATCAGGATGGCGCCGAGGGCGAAAGCCTGGGGTGACTTGTGCGGCAGCCCGAAGGTGAAGCCGACCAGGGCGAAGATGAGGAGGGCGGATAGGAAGGCGCGCCCGACGGCGACCGCGCTGGGTATGGCCACCGGCCCTGGACGGCGAACCGCCGCCACCGCGTCGACCGCCCCGCCCGAGGCCAGGAAGGCGTGAGCTTTGTAGAGCGAGTGTGCCGCGATGTGCAGCAGCGCGAGCGGAAACAGGGCCAGCCCGCACTCGAAGATCATGAAGCCCATCTGCGCCACAGTCGACCAGGCCAGCGCGGTCTTCACCGAGGGCTGCGTCAGCATGACCACGCTCCCGAACAGGGCCGTGAAGCCGCCGACGGCGACCAGAACCGCGAGCACGCCCGGGGCCAGAAGGAGGACATCCGCGAACCGGATGAGCAGGAACCCGCCCGCGTTGATCACGCCTGCGTGCAGCAGGGCGGAGACCGGCGTCGGGGCTTCCATCACCTCGGTGAGCCAGCCATGCGTCGGGAACTGCGCGGACTTGAGCAGCGCCGAGACCGCGAGCAGAGCGGCTGCCGTCACGGCGAGGCTTCCGCCTTCGCCATTCCGGGCCGCCACCAGGATCTGCCCGATATCGCCCGTGCGGTAGGCCAGGCCCAGCAGCGCGGCGGCGATGATCAGGGCGAGGTCACCGAGCCGCGCGGTGATGAACTTCTTGCGCGCGGCGCGCTGCGCGCGGGGACGCTCGCGGTAGAAGACCAGCAATCGATGGAGGAACAGGCTGGTCGCGATCCACGAGGCGACGAGTTGAACGAGGTTGCCGGCCGTGACGAGGAGCAGCACCGCTGCGAGCGTGAGGCAGAGCCAGCCGGTGAACGCACCCTGTCTGTCCTCGCCGTCGAGGTAGGTCGACGCGAAGCGCAGCACGATCCAGCCGATGAACGTGACGAGGACGAGCATGGTGATGCTGACCGCGTCCGCGCGCGCGGAGAGACCTGCACCGAAAAGCCCGGCGCGGGGTCCGGTGCCGGCTCCTGTCACCGCCAGCATGGCCGCGCAGACGACGGCGATCGCGAGCGCGGCGAGGGCCGACATCTCGGCGAGCCGGAGCACGGCTCGCGGGCGCGCCCCCGATTTCGAGAAACAGGCGGCCGCGCCTGCGAGCAGCGCCGCGGGCGCGAGCAGCGGCAGGTCGAACACGAGCACGGTATCCTCCTCGAAGACTGCTTTGGCTGCGGGCAGTCGTATCGAGGCGGGCAAATTTAGGAAAATATATTGTTTGCTATAAAACGTTCTATAAAATGCATGATGCCCGGGCCAACGAGGTCTGCGCGAGCGGGCTGAGCGCGCGTCACTCCCGCGCGTGGCGTATCGATCGCAGACGGCGGAGAAGGCTGCGTCGTCACGGATTGCACGCGTGACAGGAGCCGGCCGGTGCCCGGCTCAACCCGCCGGCCGATCCCATGTTGCGGCATGGCACGGCCGGCCGAGGGCGACGCCGGCGGTCGCGAACTTCGGCGCCGTCGATGCGGCCGCTCGGCGGCCTGGCCCAACCCACGGACGCGGATGCCATCGCTCACGGTCCGAGGCTGGGGATCGAAGCCGACGATGGCGCGCGGGGCCGTCTCGTCCGCGCTGGTCCGGGAGAGGGCACCGCGCGGACGGAAGTGCCGGCGTCCGGCACGAGGATCACCGCCGGGCTCAGGGGATGATCGTCCAGTCGTCCACGGTTCCGGCCCGCCCGGCCTCGCCCGTCCCGACAGGACCGCACTGCATGATGTCGCCGTCGATCCGGCGGCCGTGGTCCTCGGGCGCGTGCCGGTCCGGCCAGGCCCAGTCCCGCACCTCCGGCAGGTCGTCGCCGGTCCGGCAGACATACGCGCGGTGCGCCGCCAGCGCGTCCCGGAGCGCCTCCTCGGCGCGCTCACCCCGGGCTCCGAGCCGCGGCGCGGCCCGCAGGGCGGCCTGCGCGAGGTGGAACCGGTCGAGCCGGTTCAGCACGCACATGTCGAAGGGCGTCGTCGTCGTGCCCTCCTCGATGAAGCCGTGGACGTGGAAATTGCCGTGGTTCGTCCGCTTGTAGGTCAGCCGGTGGATGAGCCACGGATAGCCGTGATAGGCGAACACCACCGGCCGGTCGCGCGTGAACAGGCTGTCGAAGGTCGGATCGTCGAGGCCGTGCGGGTGCGTCTCGGGCGCGGGCAGCGCCATGAGGTCGACCACGTTGACCACCCGGATCCTGAGTTCCGGGACATGCCGGCGCAGCCAGTCCACCGCGGCGAGCGTCTCCTGGGTCGGGACGTCGCCCGCGCAGGCCATCACCACGTCGGGCTCCGCGTCGCCCTCGTTCGAGGCCCACTCCCAGACACCGACGCCGGCCGCGCAGTGCGCGACGGCCTCGTCCAGGGTCAGCCACTGGAGGGCCGGCTGCTTGCCGGCCACGACCACGTTGATGCGGTCATAGGTCCGGAGGCAATGGTCGGTGACGCACAGAAGGGTATTGGCGTCCGGCGGCAGGTAGATCCGCGCCGTATCCCCGCGCTTGTTCGCCACGAAGTCGATGAAGCCCGGATCCTGGTGGCTGAAGCCGTTGTGGTCCTGTCGCCAGACGTGGGACGAGAGCAGGATGTTCAGGGACGGCACCGGCCGGCGCCAGGGCAGGTCGCGCGCGGACTTCAGCCACTTCGCGTGCTGGTTCACCATGGAGTCGACGACGTGCGCGAAGGCCTCGTAGGTCGCGAACAGGCCGTGCCGTCCGGTGAGCACGTAGCCTTCGAGCCAACCCTCGCAGAGGTGCTCGCTCAGCACCTCCATGACCCGGCCGTCGCGCCGGAGGTGGTCGTCGCCCGGCCGGATCTCCTCCTGCCAAGCGCGGCCCGTCACTTCGAACACGGCATCGAGTCGGTTCGAAGCAGTCTCGTCCGGCCCCATGATGCGGAAGTTTCGCGCCTCCGCGTTCAGGGTCAGAACGTCCCGCAGGTATCGCCCGAGCGCGCGGGTGGCCTCCGCCCTGGTGCGGCCCGGCTCCGGCACCGCGACGGCGGCGGCGCTCAGGTCCGGTAGACGCAGGGGCGCGCTCTTGTGCGCGTTGGCGTGCGGATTGGCCGAGATGCGTCGCGGTCCCTTCGGTGGAAGCGCGGCGAGATGGGGAACGAGCGCGCCGTCCTCGGCGAACAGCTCCTCCGGCCTGTAGGAGCGCATCCAGGCCTCCAGGATCGCGCGGTGCTCCGCGTTCTCCCGCACGGCCGCCACGGGCACTTGGTGCGAACGCCAGGTGCCCTCGACCGGGTTGCCGTCCACCCATTCCGGCCCCGTCCAGCCCTTGGGGCTGCGCAGCACGATCACGGGCCAGCGCGGTCGCCCGGGCTCGCCGAGACCGGCGCACGTCCGGATCTGCGCGATGACGTCGAACGCCGCGTCGAGGGCCGCCGCCATGGCCTGGTGCATCCGGGACGGCTCGTCGCCCTCGACGAAGGTCGGCTCGTAGCCGTACCCGACGAGGAGGCTGCGCAGCTCGTCGGCGGGCATGCGGGCGAGGAGCGTCGGGTTGGCGATCTTGTAGCCGTTGAGGTGCAGGATCGGGAGGACCGTGCCGTCGCGGCGCGGATCGAGGAACTTGTTCGCGTGCCACGCGGCGGCGAGCGGCCCCGTCTCGGCCTCGCCGTCGCCGACGACGCAGGCGACGGTCAGGTCCGGGTTGTCGAGGGCGGCGCCGAAGGCGTGCGCCAGGGAATAGCCGAGTTCCCCGCCCTCGTGGATCGAGCCGGGGAGCTCGGGCGAGGCGTGGCTCGGTATGCCACCGGGAAACGAGAATTGCCGGAACAGGCGTTCCATACCGACGAGGTCCCGCGCCACGTCCGGGTAGATCTCGCTGTAGGTGCCCTCCAGGTAGGCGTTGGCCACGAGCCCCGGCGCACCGTGGCCCGGTCCCCAGACCGCGATCATGTCGAGATCGCGCTGCCGGATGACCCGGTTCAGGTGGGCGTAGATGAAGTTGAGACCCGGCGTGGTGCCCCAGTGGCCGAGGAGCCGCGGCTTGACGTGCTCCGGCTCGAGAGGCTCGCGCAGGAGCGGGTTCGCCATGAGGTAGATCTGGCCGACCGACAGGTAGTTCGCGGCGCGCCAATAGGCATCGATCCGCCTGAGGCTGTCCGGCCCGAGCGGTCCCGGCACGAAGGGCAGGTCGTGCGTGCCGTCCGCGGGATCGCCGCCGCGGCGGCCCTCAGAGGTAGTCCTAGGCTCGCGCCTCGCGTCCATGCCGGCCTCCTGGTTGCGGATGCCTCGCGACCGTGCAGGTAGGCCGGGCCTTTGACGTTGAGGTGGATCAAAGCGGCTCCGGCTCGCCTCGGCAGGATGCCTTCCGTCAGCGAGACTGGAGCGAACGATGGCCCTGGTGCTTCGAACCACCTTCATCTCAACGGTACGCCGCGCGCGGGTGCCGGTCTTGCTGGCACCGGAGAACGACGCCGGTCGCCGGGTCGTCACGGACGCGGCGCGCTACCGGTCCATCGGCAGCCTGCAGGCGCTGGCGCTCGCCGTCGCGGCCGCGGTGGCGACGCCGGCGCTCCTGTGGCTTTCCCTCTGAGAACGGCCGCCGAATCGAGGAGATGGGCGATGGATGACAAGACCGTGCACCAACATGTGCTCGACGAACTGGCCTATGCCCCGATGATCGACGCGGCGCAGATCGGCGTCACCGTCGAGAACGGCATCGTCACCCTGAGCGGGCATGTCCGGAACTACGCCGAGAAGGGCATCGCCGAGCGCGTCGCGCTGCGGGTGCGCGGTGTCCGCGCCGTGGTCGAGCGGATCGAGGTTCGTTACCCGGACAACCCCGCCATCGGCGACGAGGCCCTGGCCGAGCGCTGCGCCCGGGTCCTCGAATGGGACGTGCAGATTCCGGACGACGCGGTGACGCTCAAGGTCGAGCGGGGCTGCGTCACCCTCCAGGGATGCGTGCCCCACTACCACCAGAAGGCGGCGGTCGATCAGGCGCTGCGGCGGCTGGCGGGCGTCACCGACATCGTCAACCTCATCGCGGTCAAGCCGCTGGTACAACCCGCCGAGATCAAGGACAGGATACTCGCGGCCCTGAGGCGCAGCGCGCGGGACCCCGACACGATCCGCGTGCACGTCGACGGCGACAAGGTGATCCTGGACGGCTGCGTCGACGTCTGGAGCGAGCGCGAGCTGGCCGAGCGCGCGGCGTGGTCGGCCCCGGGCGTGCGCGCCGTCGAGGACCGCCTGACGCTCGCGTGAGGCCGGCCCGATGCCGGCCAGGTCCTGCCCGCGGTGGGTGGTACACCTGACCCGCGCCGGAGGCGCGCAGCGTCTTCGAGCGCGTCCCGCGCCGGTCTCGGCTCGCGCAGGCGGACGTATCGGCTCGCGTCGGCACGCGCGGGCCAACGCGGCCGTCGCCGATCACCGGCGCGGCACATTCCGGGGTGCCACCGTTCCCGTGCCCTGAGCCGACCGGCCCCCAGGTCGGTCTCCACCCGGTCCCGTTGAGATGGATCAAAGCCCGGGCCGCGCTCACGGGCGAGGGTATATCTGCCGGGCCGGTCGCCCGGCCACGGGAGGCGATCATGCGGATCTCCAACATTCTGGTCTCGGTCGATCTCGGGGCAGCAGCCACGGACCGCGTCCGGCTCGCCGCCGACATCGCCGGGCGCTTCGACGCCACCTTGACCGGCGTCGCCGCGCGGCCGCTCGTCACCATGATCCCGGTCGAGAGCGCCGACGCGTCGGAGCGCGTGTTCGAGATCGAGGAGACGCGGGCGAAGGAGGACTTGGCCGAGGCGCGCGCTCTGTTCGTGCGCGCGACCGGCGATCGGGTCAGGACCGCTTGGCGGGGAGCGCTGGCCGAGCCCTTGTCCTACCTGGTGGAACAGGCCCGCGCCGCCGACCTCGTCGTGGTCGGCCGCCTCGGCCCGGCCGACGGCGACCCCGGATTGATGCGCGTCGCCGCAGGGGGCCTGCTGATGGAGGCCGGGCGGCCCGTCCTCGTCGCACCGCCCGGCGTCGAGCGCCTCGCGGCCACGCGGGTGGTCGTGGCCTGGAAGGATACCCGCGAGGCGCGCCGCGCCGTCCACGACGCCCTGCCGTTCCTGGTCCGGGCCGAGCAGGTCCACGTCGCGGTGGCGGGTCAGGACGCGCGACGGGAGGGACCGGCCGACGTCGCCGCCTACCTCCGGAGCCACGGCGTCAGCGTCGCCACTCACCTGCTGCACCAGCCCGAGATCGGCGCCGCGGACGAGATCCTCCGGTTCGCCCGGCGGGAGGACGCGGACCTCATCGTCATGGGCGCCTACGGCCACTCCCGGCTGCGCGAGTGGATTTTCGGGGGCGCCACGCGCGACATGCTCCAGGGCACGTCCCTCTGCTGCCTGATGAGCCACTGATGCGCGCGGCCGCGATCCTGCGCGCCGCCGTCCTGGCACCCGCGCTCCTCCTCCTCGCCGCGCCCGCGGCGGCCTGGGACCGGCAGGTGCGGCAAGGGGAGACCCTCGCCCGGACCAGTTGCGCCCGGTGCCACGCGGTCGGGCGCGTCGGGGAGAGCCCGCTGCCGGCCGCGCCGCCCTTCCGCGACCTGCACAGGCGCTACCCCGTCGAGGATCTCGCCGAGGCGCTCGTCGAGGGCATCCGGACCGGTCACCCGAGCATGCCCGAGTTCCGCTTCGACCCGGACCAGGCGCAGGACCTGATCGCCTACCTGAAATCCCTGGAACGCTGAGGGAGAGCCGCGATGTACCTCCGCTGCCTTCTCGTCCCCACCGGCCCGGGGCTCGATCCCACGCGCCGGCTGGACGCCGCGCTGCGGCTCGGCCGGCGCCTGCACGCGCATATCGGTGTCGCCTTCGTGGCGCCGGGCCCGGAGCATGTGCTCGCCGGCATAGCGAGTCTCGCGCAGGTGGACGGCACCACCATCGAGGCCATCCGGCAGGGCGTGCGAGAGGCCGCGGCCGAAGGCAAGGCGGCTCTGGAGGCGTGGTGCGGGCGAGAGGGTGTGCCGCTCGTCGCGGGCTCCGATCGTCTGGACGCCACCTTCGCGACCTGGACCGAGCTGTCGGGAGAGGTCGAGCCGCTCCTGACGCTGACCGGGCGGGTGAACGACCTCGTCATCGTCGACCGGCCCGATCCGGCGCGGTCCTTCACCGGCCGAGCGCTCGACACGGCCCTGTTCGCGGTCGGACGACCGACGCTCATGGTCGGCGAGGCGGTCCCGCACGATCTGCTCGATCACGTCGTGGTCGCCTGGAACGGCAGCCTGGAAGCCACGCGCCTGATCGGGCAATCCATCGCGCTGCTGCACGACGCCGCCCGTGTCACGGTCGTGCATGCGCGGACTGAGCGCTTCGAGGAGGCGCGCGCGGCCGACCTGTGTGCCTATTTGCGCTGGCACGGGATCACCGCGGAGGCCGTCAGCCTGCCGGTCGGCGATGGAGCCTCGGTCGGCGCGGCCATCCTGGCCGAAGCGGGGCGGCGGAACGCCTCCATGCTGGCTCTGGGCGCGTACACCCACAGCCGCGTGCGCGAGTTTCTGCTCGGCGGTGTCACCCGCCACGTGATCGAACACGCGCGCATCCCGGTGCTCATGGCGCACTGACAGCAGGCTTCGACAGGATCCTCGACGGATCTGCGGCCCGCAACGGTACCCCATGGCGCGAGGATGGCGTCGATCGCCGCGCGGGCGGCAGACCTCCTCTTCCCGTCCGCCATCCGCCGGCGAACCCGGCGACCGCGCCTCGATCTCGTCGGCTCCGGACAGGGGATCAGGCATCGGCGAGGCAGCGCTCGATCGCCTCGACCGGATATCCGGTCAGATCCCCGACGCCCTCGGCCACGACGGTCCGTCGAAGACGGTCGGGCAACGCGCGCCGCATCCATTCCCGCGGTAACATCAGTGGCTCATCAGGCAGCAGACCGGGGCGCCGGTCAGCAAGTCTCGGGTGGTCCCACCCAAGACCCATTCGCGGAGCCTGCCGTGGCTGTAGGCACCCGTCACGATCAGGTCGGCCCCGTGCTCGGCGGCCGTTTCGACCAGAGCCCCGGACACCGATCGACCGTCGGCGGCGCGTCGGACGTGGATCGCGGAGACGTCGTGGGCCTGGAGGAGCCGGAGCGTGTCCTGCCCGTCGGAGGCGCCCTCTTCGTCGATGCAGACGACGAGGACTTCCGACGCCCGCTTCAGGAACGGGAGCGCGTCCAGGGCGGCACGGCGCGCCTCGCGGCTGTTCTTCCAGCCGACCACGACGCGCTTGGCATCGAGATGATCGACACCCGGCGGCGACAACAGGATCGGGCGTCCCAGATGCATCACCGCGTCGGCGGGATCGACCGCGAACAGCGCCGGCACGGCCCCGGTCTTACGGCCGATCACCACGAGATCGGCGGCGGGTGCCTGCGCGAGCAGGAACGGGAGCGGGAAGCCGAGCGTGGAGCGCCACTCGATGCGGCCGGCGTCGCCGGCCCCTTCCGCGAAGGCTTCGTGGGCGCGGCGAAGGTCATTCAGGATCGCCTCCGCGCCCTCGGCCAGTGCGAAGGCGCTGGCCGGTGTCGGGCCCGCCGGAGGGACCGCATAGGCCGACTGCTCCGCCGCGACGCCGATCAGGCGGGCGTGAAAATCGTCGGCGAGACCTTTGGCGAGGCGCACGCGGCTTCGCGCCTCATCCGTCAGGTCCACGGCGACCATGATGCTCGCGTAAGTCATGAGGTGCTCCGAGTCGACGGACGGCTGGACGCGCGGCGGCGGCCATCGCGGCCTCGCCCGCCCGTCCGTGCGCTAGCCCAGCGTCAGGTGGTCCTCGACCGCGCGTACGCCGGGAGCCGACCACGCGGCGTTCTCCACGAGCTGACGCTCGTGCCAGGCATTGACCTTGCCTTCGAGGACGACCTTCGTATCCTTGACGGTCACCGTGATGGCGTCGGCCTCGAGTTCGGCGTTGCGCTTCAGCGCCGCGAGGATCTTCGCGCGCACGTCGGGCGCGCTCGCCTTCGGTGCCACCGCGATGGTGTTGATGATGCCGGTCACGCCAGCGAGGCGTTCGATCGAGCGGTAGGCCTCTTCCTTCTGGAACTGCCAATCGACCGTGCCCGAGAGCGTCACCCAGCCGTCGACCACGCCGCGGACGCCGCGCACCTTCTGGGCTGACTTCTCGGCGGCGACGCGCTCGGCGTAGCTGGCAACGTGGCCCGTGAGCGTGACGATGCCGTTCTCGACGGCGACGCCGATATGTGCGGCGTCGATGCTGGGGTCGAAGTCCAATTCGTCGATGACTTTCTGGCGGATCAGCTTGTCGCCCATCGGACGTCTCCTCGATGAGGCCCGGAGTCAGGCCCTGCCCGAGCCGACGCTAGGCCCGGCAAGCGGTCGGACATTGATCCAGCGCAAAGGGGGCACCGGCCTCGATCCGCTCCCGCATCGCGCAGGCCCGGCCGCAATCCGGGACGGTGCAGCCGGCGGCGACGGTGGAGACTGACCTGACCGGCTGGCTTTGGACCGGGCTGATTGAGAGGATCAGCCTGGACCGGAGGAGTTGGGGATGAAGCGCGGACAGAAGACGAGCGCGGCGCAGGTGGTGCTCAAGCTACGCCAGATCGGGGCGCAGACAGCTCATGGCAAGAGTTTGGCGCTGGCGTGCAAGGAAGCGGAGATCTCCGAGCAGAGCTGCTACCGCTGGCGCAAGGCGTACGGTGGCCTCCAAGTCGATCAGGCCAAGAAGATGAAGGACCTGGAGCGTGAGAACGCCCGGTTGCGGCGGCTCGTGGCGGACCTGTCCCTGGAAAGGCAGGTGTTGGCGGACGTTGCCTCGGGAAACTTGTAGCCCCCGAGCGACGCAGGCAGGCGGTTGCTGGCATCCGGGAGAAGTACGGCCTCTCGGAACGTCGCGCCTGCCGGCCGACGAGGATGGGCTGACCCGCGCCATCGTCGCCCTAGCGTCCGAGTACGCGCGCTACGGCTATCGCCGCGTCACCGCGCTGCTGCAGGCGGCCGGCTGGCGGGTGGGCAAGGACCGGGTCCAGCGCATCTGGCGTCGCGAGGGGCCGAAGGTCCCCGATCGACACAGGCCCCGCAGCCGGCTCTGGCTGAACGACGGCTCGGGCAAACGGCTGCGTCCGCTCCACCGCAATCACGTCTGGAGCTTCGGCTTCGTCCAGGCGCAGACCCGCGACGGGCGGAGCCTGCGCATCCTCACGCTGATCGACGAGCACAGCCGGGCCTTCCTGGCGCTGAAGGTCGCACGGCGGATCGACAGCGTCGGCGTGATCGAGGCCCTGGCCGACGCCATGTGCCTGCACGGCATCCCGGAGCACATCCGCTGCGACAATGACCCGGAGATGATCTCGAAGGCGCTACGCAAATGGGTCGCCAGGACGGGGCCGCAGATCCAGTACATCGCACCAAGGTCGCCGTGGGAGAACGGGTCTCGCGAGAGCTTCAACGGAAAGCTGCGCGACGCGTGCCTGCGTCAGGAGATCTTCTCCTCGCTGAAGGAAGCGCGGATCGTGATCAGTCTATGGCGAAACACATACAACCGCGTCCGCCCGCATTCGTCGTTCGCCTACCGGCCGCCCGTGCCCATCAGTTACCCAGATCCGGCCTTTCGGCTGCCCATGGCCGCAACCATGCCGTAGCCTCACAACTGGCCCGGTCCAATATACCAATCGGGTCAGATGCGCGCCTCGATCTTGAGATGAAGGCAAAGAAGCTGCTCGATCGTGCAGCTTAAACTCGACCAGGCCGGGAATGAACTGGAGATGTTCCCGGCTGAACCCGGGGCAGATCTGACGCGCCGTCACCGATGACACGGGGGAGGGTGCTACGACCCTTCGAAGCCCCCTTCCCAATCGCCTTTGTTGAAGACAAGAGCGGCCCAGCACGACGGAAATGGTTTTAAGCCATTATTCGTGCCATAAACCGCATTTAATCAGAAACGGTTTCTGAAGTTCCATAATGTTTGTTATGCGAAAATAGTAAGGACGGAATGAAATTTGCTCAAGATCTTTCAAGCTTGATTTCGGAGCCGTTTTCAGGTGGCGATAGGCTACTCTCTTCCACCGACCAAGTCGGTCGATCTGCTCGACGCAGAGTATCCCGACCGTCGCGCTTGGGTTGTTGATTCATTCGACCAGCCAAGCAAGCTCTTCACCGGTAATCTCATAGTGCGGTGCGTAGCGCGCCTCAACACAGGCCAGGTTGAGTCGAGCAAAGCATCGTCGGGCAAACTTCGTATCCCGTGGCCAAGCCATAATCAGTCGAGCATCCAGGCTCTCGGCCGGGGAGCGCAACCGATTCGAGCGGTGAGGCTTTAGGCTGTAGCGCGTCAGCACCAGCAGGATGCAGCGGTAGAACCGCTCCGTCGCTTGTTGCAGCATGAACGCGGCATTTCGGGCCACGCGGTCTTGAATACGGTCAAGGTGGTCGAGAAGCTGCATCGGGTCAGGCCGAGGAGAGCCGTCGCTTATACGACGATGCGCTTCTCAATGCCTGCAACCCGAATGAACGAACGGCCTGCAGGCGCCGCCATTCTTCCAAGCCACCCTCCCCCCACGAAAGCCGTCCCTGCTGCGGCAACGTCTGATAACCCTTTCTTATCAGACGCTGGGTCACGCTCGGGCCGGATCGAGGGAGAGACGTATGACGCTGCCCGCCACGCTCGCTGCCCGCGCCCGCGCGTTCGCCGACGAGGCGCTCTCGGAGAATTCCCGCCGGGCCTACCGCGCCGACTGGCAGCACTACACGCAGTGGTGCCGCGGCCACGACCTCGCGCCCCTGCCCGCGGGTCCCGAGCAGGTGGCGAGCTACCTCACATCCATGGCCGAGACCCACAAGCGCGCGACGATCGAGCGTCGGCTCGTCACGATCGGTCAGGCCCACAAGCTCCAGGGATTGCCGTGGATCCCGGCCCACCCGGCCGTGCGGGCGGCCCTGCGCGGAATGTTCCGGCGCTACGGCCGGCCGCGGAAGCAGGCCGCCGCGCTCGGCGTGCCCGAGACCATTCAAATCGTGTCAGTCTGCGAAGGCACGGTCGCTGCTCTCCGGGACCGCGCCCTGTTCCTGATGAGCTTCGCCGGCGCGTTCCGACGCTCCGAGGTCGCGCGGATCCGTTTCGAAGACCTCGCCTTCCGGGACGGGGCCGTCGACGTGTTCCTGCCGCATTCGAAAGGTGATCAGGACGGCGAGGGCACGATCGTGACCGTTCTCGCCGGCAAGACCCCCGCATCCTGTCCGGTCGCCGCGCTCCGGCGCTGGCTGCAGGCGGCCCCGGCCGACGGTCACGTCTTCCGGGCCGTCCGCGCGGACGGCACCGTGATGGACGACGGGCTGCATCCCGATTCTGTCGGTCGCATCGTTCAGAAGCGCGCGGCGGAGGCCGGCCTCGTCGCCGGACCGCGGGAGCGCATCTCCGCCCACGGGTTCCGCGCGGGCTTCATCACCGAGGCGTACAAGCGCGGTTCGCGCGACGAGGAGATCATGGCGCATTCCCGTCACCGGGACCTCAAGACCATGCGCGGCTACGTCCGCCGGGCCAAGCTCGTCGACGCGCATCCGGGCCGCAACCTCGGCCTCTAGCGCGAGCGGCGCGTCAGGCTTTCAGGAAGCCCGCGATCGCCTCCGCGACGGCGCGGCGTGCGTTTCCTGGGGCCGGATCACCGCTCGCCCCGCAGGCTGTCCGATCCGCGCGGGGCGGCTCGGATCCCGCCGCGGAACCCGACACTATCCCCGGCCGGATCGTCACCCTACGGTCGCGGACCTGGATCACGGAGATCGGGCCGGTCGAGCCCGTCGGAAGGGAGATCGCGGTGCCGCAGCCCCACTCAGCCTCGTCAGCCATGCTGTTCCACATGGTCTCCGGAGGGCCGCAGCCGGTCGCCCCGTTCAGCCACGCGGTCGAGGTCGACGGTTTCGTCTTCGTCACCGGTCAGATGCCCGACACTCCGGACAGGCCCGGAATCCTGCCCGACGGGATCGAGGCGCAGACCCGCAACGTGATGGCCAATCTCGGGACGGTCCTGGCCGGCCTCGGCCTGGGCCTCGAGAACGTCGTCGTGGCGCGCGCGTTCCTGACGGAGTTCAAGCGCGACTACGCCGCCTTCAACGACACCTACAAGTCCTTCTTCCCGCCCGACCGGCTGCCGGCCCGGACCTGCGTGGGCACGACGGGGCTCGCCTACGACGCCCTGGTCGAGATCGACCTCATCGTCCATCGCGGCCGCGCGGCTTCGTCGCCGTCGGACGCGCGCGAGGACTGAGCCGCGTCGCCCGCGCGGCGGACGATGCCCTGCAAGGATGCCGTTCGACCCGGCCTCCCCGCCCTCGCCGGGTCACCCGGCCGCGGGCCTCACTGGTAGCCCTTCGGGAACGGGTCGGGCTTGATCAGCTCGGGGCTGGTATAGACGATCTCGAACTGGCCGTCGGTCTTGGCCCGGCCGACCCGGGTCTTCGACCAGAGGTGATGGTTCTCGTCGATCTTCACGTAGCCCTCGGGCGCGCCCTTGAACTCCAGTCCCGGCGAGGCCGCCACGACCTTGTCCACGTCGAACGAGCCCGCCTTCTCGCAAGCCATCTTCCACAGGAACGGGCCGAGATAGGCGGCCTGCGTCACGTCGCCGATGACCGTCTTCTCGCCCCACATCTTCTTGAACGCGGCCACGAAGGCCTTGTTGTTCTCGTTCTGGATCGACTCGAAGTACTTCATGCACGAGTAGGCGCCGGCGATGTTCTCGCCGCCGATGCCGTCGACCTCGTCCTCGGTGACCGACAGCGTCATCAGCACCTGTTTCGACAGGTCGATGCCGGCCGCCTTGAGCTGCTTGTAGAACGCCACGTTCGAGCCGCCCACGATCGTGGCGAAGATCACTTTCGGCTTGGTGAGCTTGATCTTGTTGATGACCGAGTTGAACTGGGTGTGCCCGAGCGGGAAGTACTCCTCGCCCACCACCTTGCCCTTGAGCACGGTCTCGATGTGCCTGCGGGCGATCTTGTTGGAGGTGCGCGGCCAGATGTAGTCCGAGCCGATGAAGTAGAAGCTGTCGCCGCCCTTCTCCTTGTGGACCCAGTCGAGGCCGGCGAGGATCTGCTGCGTGGCCTCCTGGCCGGTGTAGAAGACGTTCTTCGACTGCTCCAGGCCCTCGTAGAAGGTCGGGTAGTACAGGAGCCCGTTGTACTGCTCGAACACCGGCAGCACCGCCTTGCGCGACGCCGAGGTGAAGCAGCCGAACACGGCGGCGCAGTGGTCGTTGACAAGCAGCTTCTTGGCCTTCTCGGCGAAGGTCGGCCAGTCGGAGGCGCCGTCCTCCTGGATGACCTTGATCTTGCGGCCGAGCACGCCGCCGGCGTCGTTGATCTGCTGGATCGCGAGCTTCTCGCCCTGGCTCGGCCCGGTCTCGGAGATCGCCATGGTGCCGGTGATGGAGTGCAGGATCCCGACCGTCACCTCGCTGTCGGTCACCGCCAGCCCGCCGGCCTCGGCGGCCGCCGCGACGCGCGGCAGAGATGCCGCGAGCGGCGCTGCCGCCAGCCCGAGCAGCAGGCGCCGGCGAAGGGTGAAGTGCGCGGGGTCGTCTGTCGCCATGGCGGGCAAATCCTTCAGAGCGTTCGAGAAGGTGGGTCGCCCCATCCGCACCGGATCAGCCGTCACGCACGGGATCGTCTCCTTCAGCACATTTCTTCCAAAGAAAATAAATTTCCTCAAGATGAAAACATCGGCAGCCTGCCCATATCGGCGGCGGCGTGCCCGGACGCCGGCCTCCTATTTGCGGCGGCGCGCCGGCGCGAGGCCGGTCAGCGCCGCGAAGGCGCAACCGGCGGCCGCTTCCAGCCCCGCCGCCAGGGTCCCGCCGTCGGGCGCGAGGNAGGAGCCGGAGGCCGAGTCCGGCCGCGTTCGGCAGCGGGCTGAGCCCGGCCCGACAGCCGGTGCGGTCGGCCGCGGCCTGGACGTCCCCGGGATCCGGCAGGCACGGGGCCGGACCGAGGATGACGAGGGCGCCGTAGGCCCGCCACGGGCCGAGCGGCGAGGCCGGGTCCTGGAAGGCGGCGCCGGTGATCCGGGCCCGCTCGCGGACCAGGACGGCCCCCGCCGCCGTCTCGATGCAGAGGGTGAGCTCGACCAGCTCGAAGGGCCTGTCGCGGCCTTCCGGGTCGTGGCAGGCGATGCTCTCGGACACGACGGCCCGGGCCCCGGGCTCGAGCGTGATCCGGGTCGAGGCGGAGAGGGCGGCGCCGGGGAACAGGATCAGGGGGTCGGGCACGCAGTGCAGGAAGGCGTCCGCGCCGACGCGGATCCGCGTGTCCTGGCGAGCCGGCTGGTCGGCGCTGCGATGGACGACCGTCGCGGCCTGGGTGGTGACGTGCGCCGCCGAGCCCGGGCCCATCGCGATGTCGAGGCCGAGACGGTCGCCGCGGTAGAGGCCGCCGGAGGCCGATTGCAGGTACAGGGTGATCAGCTCCGGCCGCTGCGGATACAGGCGGAACGGCTTCGTGATGTGGAACGGGTACGGCACGTGCTGATCGGCGAGCACGCTGGTCCCGCCGCCGCGCACGAAGCCGAGGCGGGCCGTCGCGCGGCGGCCGGTCTGGATGTCGGGGGGCACGGCTAGGGCGTGAACAGCACGGCCCGGCCGATGGCGTCCGCCACCCGGTCGATGCCGAGGCCCGCGCGGGCGTTCGTGGCGATGACCGGCTTGCCGCTCCGGACCCGCGCGGCCTCCGCCAGCATCCCGTCGAGGTCGACGCCGACATGCGGCGCGAGGTCGATCTTGTTGATCACGAGGAGGTCGCAGCGCAGCACGCCCGGGCCGCGCTTGCGCGGGATGTCGTCGCCGCCGGCCACGTCGATCACGAAGATCCACCAGTCGACGAGGTCGAGGGAGAAGGTCGAGGCGAGGTTGTCGCCGCCGGATTCGAAGACGAGCAGCTGCAGGCCCGGGAAGCGCGCCTCCAGCGCGTCGCCCGCGGCGATGTTGAGGGTCGGATCCTCCCGGATCACCGTGTGCGGGCAGGCCCCGGCCTCCACCGCCTCGACGCGGCTCGGATCGATCAGCCCGGAGCGGCGCAGCCGCTCGGCGTCCTCCTTGGTGACGAGATCGTTCGTGATCACCGCGAGATCGACGCCCCGCGCCTGCAGCACGGGGATCAGCCGCTCGATCAGCGCGGTCTTGCCGGATCCGACCGGGCCGCCGATCCCGATCCGGGCGGCGTTCGCGGGAGTCGCAACGGTCATGGGGAGCTGGGCCGTGAGAGGGGTGTCGGGGTTTGGCGCCGCTCAGCGCAGCATGTAGCGCTGGGCGAGCGGCAGGGTCCGGGCCGGCTCGCAGGTGGCGAGTACGCCGTCGACGAAGACGTCGAAGGTCTGCGGGTCGACGCGGATCTCCGGGCAGGCGTCGTTCCAGAGCATGTCGGCCTTCGTCAGCGTGCGGGTCCCGCGGGCGGGCAGGAGCGCCTTGCGCAGGCCGAGCTGGCCGCCGAGATCGGCCTCGATCGCCAGGGGGTGGACGAAGCAGGCCGAGAGCGCCTGCTTGGCGCGCCCGAAGGCGCCCCATTGCGGGCGCATCAGCATCGGCTCGCAGGTCATCAGCGAGGCGGCGGAATCGCCCATCGCGCCCCAGGCGATGAAGCCGCCCTTGATCACGAGCTCCGGCTTGATCCCGAAGAAGGCCGGCCGCCAGATCACGATGTCGGCCATCTTGCCGGGCTCCAGCGAGCCGATATGGTCCTGGATGCCGAAGGTGCGCGCCGCGTTGATCGTGTACTTGGCGATGTAGCGCTTGATCCGGGCATTGTCGCCGAAGCCCGGCCTCTCCTCGGGGAGCGGCCCGCGCTGGTCCTTCATCTTCGAGGCGAGCTGCCAGGTCCGGCAGATGACCTCGTGGATCCGGCCCATGCCCTGGCTGTCGGAGCCGAGCATCGCGATGGCCCCGATGTCGTGGAGCACGTCCTCGGCCGCGATGGTCTGGGCGCGGATGCGGCTCTCCGCGAAGGCCACGTCCTCCGGCAGGGCCGGGTTGAGGTGGTGGCACACCATCGTCATGTCGAGGTGCTCGTCGAAGGTGTTGACCGTGTAGGGGTTGGTCGGGTTCGTCGACGACGGCAGGCAGTGCGGCAGCCCGGCGACCCGGATGATGTCCGGCGCGTGCCCGCCCCCGGCCCCCTCCGTGTGGTACATGTGGATGGTGCGGCCGCCGATCGCCGCCAGCGTGTCCTCCACGAAGCCCGACTCGTTCAGCGTGTCGGTGTGGAGCTGGACCTGGAAGTCGTAGGCGTCGGCGAAGCCCAGGCAGGCGTCGATCGCGGCCGGCATCGCGCCCCAGTCCTCGTGGATCTTGAGGCCGAGGACGCCGGTCTCGAGCTGCTCCTTCAGGGCGGCCGGCCGGTGGGTGTTGCCGCGCCCGAGGAAGCCGAAATTGACCGGCCAGGCCTCGGCGGCCTGGAGCATCCGGCCGGTGTTGAACGGGCCGCCGGAATCGATGCCGACCGTGATCGGCCCGAGCGACCCGCCGAGCAGGGTCGTGACGCCGGACGCGATCGCGTGGTCCGGCAGGCCGGCGGAATCGAAGTGCACGTGCACGTCGATGGCCCCGGGCGTCGCGATGAGGCCCTCGCAGTCGCGCACCGTCGTCCCGGCCGACACGATCAGGCGCGGGTCGACGCCGTCCATGATCGCCGGGTTGCCGGCCTTGCCGAGCGCCACGATCCGCCCGTCCTTGATGCCGAGATCGCCCTTCTGGATGCCCAGGACGGGGTCGATCACCACGACGTTGCAGAGGAGGAAGTCGAGCGCCCCCTGCGCGGCGGTCACCCCGGGCGCCATCCCGATCCCGTCGCGCAGGGTCTTGCCGCCGCCGTGCAGGCACTCGTCCCCGTAGACGGCGTGGTCGTGCTCGACGACCGCCACCAGGGAGGTGTCGGCGAGCCGCACCCCGTCCCCGGTGGTCGGCCCGTAGAGGGCGGCGTAGTCGCGGCGCGGGATCGTCACCATGGCACTCTCCTCAGGCGCCCTTGAAGCCGCGGGCCTTGGCGCGGGCCAGGGCCGCCGCCCGCGCCGCGTCGTCGGGCAGGGTTCCCTGCGTCAGGTCGTTGAGCCCGGTCAGCTCCCGGGCGCCGCCGAAGCCGACCAGCGTCACGGTCTTGCGCTGGCCCGGCTCGAAGCGGACCGCCGTCCCGGCCGGGATGTCGAGGCGGTGTCCCAGGGCCGCCGCCCGGTCGAAGTCGAGCGCCCGGTTCACCTCGAAGAAGTGGTAGTGCGAGCCGATCTGCACCGGGCGGTCGCCGGTGTTGACGACGTCGAGGGTGACCCGCGGGCGGCCCGCGGCGAGCTCGATCGCGCCGTCGGCCGGCAGGATCGCGCCGGGCTCGAGGGTGTCGGCGGGGGCGCCCGCGCGGGCGCGGATCGGCTCGTGGACCGTGACGAGCTTGGTCCCGTCCGGGAAGACGCCCTCGACCTGCAGGATCGGCAGCATCGCGGCGATGCCCGGCATCACGTCCTCGGTCGACAGGATCGTGGAGCCCCAGCCGATGAGGTCGGCGACGCTGCGCCCGTCGCGCGCGCCCTCCAGGATCTCGTCGGTGATGAGGGCCACCGCCTCCGGGTGGTTGAGCCTGAGGCCGCGGGCCCGGCGCTTTCGGGCGAGCTCGGCCGCGGTGAAGATCGTGAGACGTTCGAGCTCGGTGGGCGTGAGCAGCATCGCGCGCTCCCTAATTGGCGAACAGGCGCAGGTCGGCGCGCGCGTGCCGCATCGCGGCGACCTCGATCAGCGGCGTGAAGCCCGTGAGCACGATCGCGCCGTCGGCGTCATCCGTGACCGGCCGCTCGGCGATCTCCGCGACGAGCGGCAGCACCGCCCGGAGGGCCTGCTGGCCCTGCATGGCGCCCACCTGACCGAGCCGGACCGTGGCCGAGACCAGGCCGGAGACGATCTGGTAGCCGGCGATGGCCGCCGCCTCCGGTTCCGACAGGTCCAGAGCGCGCCACAGGGCGCCCTGCACCGTGGCGAGGTGCCCCAGCATGAGCCCGGACCGGATGGCGGCGCGGATATCCTCGGCACCCGGTGTCGCGAGCCGGGCGTGCGTGGTCAGCAGGGAGGCGCCGTTGCGCCGGCTGCCGGTGCGCATCGCCTCGACGAGGGTGGCCGCCTCCACGGCGGCGTCGATGCGGCCGAGCCGGACCGGATCGGGGCCGGCGCGATGGGCGAGGATCAGGGCGACGCGGTCGCTCTCCGCCCAGCGGAAGCGCACGAGGGCCGTGAGCGTCCGCGTCAGGCTCTCCGCGTCGAAGGCCGGGTCGCCCGCGACGAGGCCCTCGATCCCGTTGGAGAAGGCGAAGCTGCCGCTCGGGAACGCGGCGTCGGCCTGCTGGAAGGACAGGAGCCGGCTCAGCACGGCGCCGCCTCGTCGAGGATCGTGTGGGTCACCTGCCGGTCGGTGACGAGGGCGCCGAGGCGGACGAGGTAGTCGTCGGCCGGCCCGTCCAGGGCCACGAGGAGCGCCCCGTCGGCGAAGCGCACCCGCCAGTGGAGGTTGCCGGCGTGGTAGCCGAGTTCGAGGGCGGCGGCCTGGCTCTCCGGGACGAGGCGGAGCCAGCGCTCGGTGCCGACCCGGGCGACGAGGGCGCGGTCCGCCTCCAGCGCCAGCACGGCCCCGTCGAAGAGCGGCTCGTCCCGCGGCAGGGCCAGGGCGACCTCCTCGCCGGACTGGGTGGTCGCGCGGATCCGCCGCCGGGCGACGTCGGTGCTCGACACGACGAGCACGTCCACCGCCCCGTGATGCGCGAGATGGTGCAGGCGATGCGCCATCTCGGCGTCCTGCCGGCTGCCCAGGATGCGATGAATGACGCGCATGTCGGCCGCTCTTCCCCCCGCTCGGATCCGGTCTCGAGAGCGCCTAGCAAAACCGAGTCCGTCGACGGTCCGGGCGCCGCGGCGCCCGCGGGTCGGGCGGGTCGGGCCGGCATCGTCGGGGCCGCGCGACGCTCGAGGACGGTCGCTCCGGCGAGCGTTCCCCGCTCAGCCCTGCTGCCGGCCGCCGCCGCGCACGACGAGGCCCAGGCCGACACTCGCCGCGGTCAGGCCGAACATGACCACGTAGAGATGGTCGACGCGAAGACCGGCGGCCGGGTAGTAGGCCGACCGCATCCATTCCGCCCCCTGCAGGGCCGGATTGTACTTGGCCCAGTAGTACAGCCTCTCCGGCAGGTAGCTCGGCAGGAAGAGGACGCCGCTGGAGACATACAGGACGATGCTGAACAGGGCGTAGCCGATCAACCATCCGGGGAAGAAGCCGATGATCGCGACGTTGATCGTGCCGATCCCGATCCCGAGCGCGATCGCGGCGAGATAGCCGCACACCGCCGTCAGAGGCTCCGCCGGGATCGGGTTCGTGCCGAGCGCGATCAGCACGGCGCTCACGACCAGCAGCGCCAGGAAGCCGGTCACGATCTCGACGAGCACCCGGGAGAACACCAGATCGAACAGCCTGACCTGCGGGTAGTAGGTCAGGGGCCGGTTGGTGATCACCGACTTCATGACCTCGCGCGAGATGTACTGGAACACGAGCACGGGAACGGCGCCCGTCGCGAAGAACAAGGCCCTGTCGTCGCCGAGCGGCGCGGCGAGCTTCTGAACCGTGTAGATCGTGATCAGCGCGAAGACGTGGACGCACGGCCACAGGACGACGACTCCGTAGCCCCACATCGACGCGCCGAAGCGGGTGCGCATGTCGCGCAGCATCAGCGCGTGCAGGACGTGCAGGTAGGCCTCGATCGGACTCTTGCGCGATTTCGCGCTCGGTCGCTCGCCCATGGAACATGGCCTCTGCTGGTCCGACGGCGGTCGGAGGGGACGACGGTGCGGATGTCCGGAGGGGCCGGGCCTATGATCGAGGTCGGATCCGCCCGGTCGCACCGCCGCCTAGGCGGCGCGCGCCCGCGACGCGCCCCGCCGTCAGCCAGGCCGCGGAGACGAGGAAGTAGAAGGCGCCGAACGCCGCGTAGGGCGCGACATCCACGATCCCGGGGACCGCGGCGCCGGCCGCCTGCCTGACGAAGAAGCCGCCGGCGAGCGCCGATTGCGCGCCGCTCAGGACCATGGCCCACTGGGCGCCGGCCCGCCAGCGGCGCGCGCCGGTGAGAAGCTGGAGCAGTCCCGAGAGGATGGCCCAGGCGCCGAACACCGCGAGCACCGCGTTCGGGCCCCGTCCGAGGGCGACCGCGACCGCGAGCGCGGTCGCCGCGCTGATCGCCGCGTTGAGGGCCTGGCTGGGACTGCCCGCGAGTCCGCCGTTGCGCCGGGCGTCGGCCAGGTTGGCGAGCGCGTCCCAGGCGGGATAGGCGACCAGGAGCGTCGCGGCGACCGCCGGCATGCCTCTCCCGAGGCCGAGCGCGGCGGCCACCCAGGCGGCGGCGACGCCGGCACGCACGAAGTAGTAGGCGGTGAGCCAGGGCAAGGCAGGACCGCGATCGCGCTGCGGGTCGGTTCTCATCGTCGGCTCCTTCGTGTACTGAGCGCGGCTCGACGGACCGGATCTATTCGTGAACAAGGCAGATGGACACGATAGATGCCGATTTATAGCTTCGTAGATCCGGACGCGCCGAGCGAATACGCGCTTCAACGGATCCACGTTTAGGATCGGGAGCCGGGGCCGGCCATGTCGGAAACGCTGGAAAACTTGACCGATCTTCCGGAGGGCGGGCCGCGCAGCGCCGCGTCCGGCGACCTGCTGTCCCACGTGCTCGCGCAGATCCGCCTCACCGGGGACCGCGTCGAGTCCCGGCCGGTCGCGCCGGGCGAGCGCCTGGATCTGGATGCCGGCGCAGGCCACGTCCTCGTGGTGATCGCGGGCGCCCTCATCCTCGAAGGCGACGGCGAGTCCCTCGCGGTCGGCGCCGGCGACCTGCTGTTCCTGCCCCGCGGCCTCGGAACCGGGCGGTTGGTCGCCGCCGAGGGCGCGGACGTCGTCGCCTGCCGGTTCTGGTTCGATCCCTACACGCTCCGCAGCATGATCGCGCTCCTGCCGAAGCAGATCTGCATCCGGCGCGAGGAGGGCGCCGGATGGCTCGACGGCCTCGTGCATTTCCTGCTGGTCGAGACGACCGACGCCGAACCCGGCGCGGCCCTGATGATCTCGCGCATCATCGACCTCGCGGTCATCCGCACGCTGCGGACCTGGGTTCATCTCGGCCGGACGTCGGGGTGGCTGGCCGGCCTGGCCGATCCCCGCATCGCCCGCGCCCTCAAGGTCATGCACGAGAGGCCGCTGCAGCGCTGGAGCGTGGAGGCCTTGTCGGACGTCGCCGGCATGTCGCGGTCGAGCTTCTGCGAGCGGTTCAACGCGCTCGTCGGTCGCTCACCCCTGCGCTACCAGAACGAGTGGCGCCTGAACCTCGCGCGGGACATGCTCGCCACGGGCGACGCCCGCGTCGGCGAGATCGGCCTGCGCGTCGGATACGAGTCGGAGGCGGCGTTCAGCCGGGCCTACAAGGCGCTGTTCGGCCACTCGCCCCGGGAGGCGACCGGTCGCGCCGCTGGGGCGCGGCCGGAAAGCTGAGTTCCGGCGCTCCGACGCCGTCGCGCCCGGGGTCGCGGTCTCAGCTTCCGCGGTAGGTCGCGTAGCTCCACGGCGTGATGAGCAGCGGGACGTGATACTTGGCGTCCGGGTCCGAGACGCAGAAGCGCACCGGCACGCGGTCGAGGAACGGCCGCTCGGCGCCGGCACCCGTCCCGGCGAAATAGGCGCCGACGGCGAAGACGAGCTCGTAGGTCCCGGGCGTCAGGGCGTCGCCCGCGAGCAGAGGCCCGTCGGTCCGCCCGTCACCGTTGGTCGTGGCCGACGCGACGGTCTCCCCGGTGCCGTCCTCGGCGAGGCGCCGGAGCTCGACGGTGACCCCGGCCGCCGGCTTGCCCGCGGCCGTGTCGAGGACGTGTGTCGAAAGATGGCCCATCGGCGTCCTCCCGGACGGAGAGGCCCGCGCCTGCGGCCCGAGGCGGGCGAAGGTCTGTCGGGCTGAAGGAGACGGGCGAGAGGAGCACGGGGCAGGGGCTCGGACAACCCGGAAAGCGCCCGGCATTTTCCGAACGATTTTGAAGGTCCTTGGCGCTGGGGCGGGTCGCTGCCGGCCTCGGTTCCGGGCACACCCGGGGCAGCGGCTCGGGCCGAACCACGAGCCGCGATCGAGGCCGAACCCGGCCCCGTGACAGATCGCGGAGGATCCGTCCCATGTATCCGATCCTGCACGAGTGGGGCGGGTTCCTCATTCGATGGACCCACGTCGTCGCCGCGATCGCCTGGATCGGCGCGTCGTTCTACTTCATGCATCTCGACGCCAGCTTGCGCGCCATTCCGGCAATCCCGACCGGCAAGGGCGGCGAGGCTTGGGAGGTGCACGGCGGCGGCTTCTACCAGGTGCGCAAGTATCTCGTCGCGCCCGACCGGATGCCGGAGCACCTGATCTGGCACAAATGGCAATCCTACGCGACCTGGCTGTCGGGCTTCTCGCTGCTGTGCTGGGTCTATTACGGTCAGGCCGACCTCTACCTGATCGATCCGGCGGTCCGCGTGATCACGCCGATGACCGGGGCGGCCATCGGCCTCGGCGCCCTCGCCCTCGGCTGGCTGATCTATGACGGGCTCAACCGCTCGCCCCTGGCCAACCGGCCGCCGCTGCTCGCGGCCGCCGTGTTCCTCACGGTCGTCGCCTTCGCGTACGGCTTCCAGCAGGTCTTCTCCGGCCGGGCCGCGATGCTGCACACGGGCGCGGTGATCGCGACCTGGATGACCGGCAACGTGTTCTTCGTCATCATGCCCAACCAGCGCAAGGCGATCGCCGAGCTGGTCGCGGGCCGGGTCCCGAACCCCGCCTGGGGCAAGCAGGCGAAGAACCGCTCGTCCCACAACAACTACCTGACGCTGCCGGTGCTGTTCTTCATGCTGTCCGGCCACTATCCGATGGCGTGGTCCTCGCCCTACAGCTGGACCATCGTCGGCCTCGTGGTGATCGCGGGCGGCGTCGTCCGCCACTACTTCAACGTGCGCAATGCCGGCGGGGGCGACCGCTGGTGGACCTGGGGCGTCGCGACGGCCTGCGTGGCGGTGGCGGTCGCGATCAGCGTCGCCTCGTCGCCGGGCGCCCGCGAGCGGATC
>NZ_MLCA01000004.1:0-55214 GCF_036441375.1 Methylobacterium oryzae | reverse complement strand
GTGCCGTCGCCGCGTCCGGCGAGGCGGCGGGCGAGGCCGCGGGCGAGGGCCCGGGCCTCGGCGCGGCCGGTCTCGCTCAGGGACACGCCCGGCATGCGCCCGCACAGGATCCGCCCGAGCCGGTCGTGGCTGCCGTGGCGGACGAGGAAGACCTGCCTCATCCGGGACTCCGGCCCGGCGCGGCGCCGAACTCGCGCCCCGCTCGCGCGCCTCTCCCTCCAGCGACTGCGGGGACGGGAGCGGCGCGTGTCAGGTCCGGACCGCTCCCCATCACACGCCCTCGCCCGCCGCGAAGCGCAGGGTCCGCTCCCGCGCCTCCGCGTCGGTGAACTGCCGGGGCGGCGACTTCATGAAGTAGCTCGACGGACCCTCGAGCGCCCCGCCGAGGCCCCGGTCGAGGGCGAGGCGGGCGCAGCGCACCGCGTCGATCACGATGCCGGCGGAGTTCGGCGAATCCCACACTTCGAGCTTCAGCTCGATGTTGAGCGGCACGCCGCCGAAGGCCGTGCCCTCCAGCCGGATATGCGCCCATTTCCGGTCGGTCAGCCACGGAACGTGGTCGCTCGGGCCGACATGGATGTCGCCCGGCGCCAGGGCCCTGTCGAGCTGGCTCGTCACCGCCCGGGTCTTCGAGAGCTTCTTCGATTCCAGCCGCTCGCGCTCCAGCATGTTCAGGAAGTCGGCGTTGCCGCCGAAATTGAGCTGGTAGGTCCGGTCGAGCCGCACGCCGCGCTCGCGCAGGAGATTGGCCAGCACCCGGTGCACGATGGTGGCCCCGACCTGGCTCTTGATGTCGTCCCCGACGATCGGCAGCCCCCGGGCAGCGAAGCGCTCCGCCCATTCCGGGTTCGACGCGATGAAGACCGGGATGCAGTTCACGAAGGCGCAGCCGGCCTGCAGGGCGCAGTCCGCGTAGAACTCCGTGGCCGCCTGCGAGCCCACCGGCAGGTAGGAGACGAGCACCTGCGTGCCGGTGCGCCGCAGCTCCGCGACCACGTCGGCCACCGGCTCCGGCGATTCCGCGACCACGCCCTCGAGGTAGCGGCCGATCCCGTCCAGCGTCGGCCCGCGCCGCACCGTGACGCCGGTCGCCGGCACCGCGGCGAAGACCTGCGTGTTGTTGGGCTCGGCCAGGATCGCCGCGGCGAGGTCGCGGCCGACCTTGGCGGCGGCGACGTCGAAGGCCGCGACGACCGCGATGTCGCGCACCCGGTAGCCGCCGAGGTCCGGCGACATCAGGCCGGGCACGGCCTCGCCGGGCGCCGCGTCGCGGTAATGGTGCAGCCCCTGCACGAAGGACGAGGCGCAGTTGCCGATCCCGACGAGGCCGACGCGGATGGGGGCGGCGTCCATCAGCGCCTCGACCGCCCGGGGCGTGGCTCAGCCGGCGACAACGGCGCGCTCCTCGATCGCGGGCCGCGCCCGGCGCGGGGCGATCTCGCGGGAGAACCACGCGATGGTCGCCTCCAGGCCCTCCTCCAGGGGCACCCGGGGCGACCAGCCGAGCAGGGTCTCGGCGCGGGTGATGTCCGGACGGCGGCGCTGGGGATCGTCCACCGGCAGCGGCCGGCGCACGATCCGGGACGGGGTCTCGGTCATCCGCACCACGAGGTCGACCAGCGCGCCGACCGTCAGCTCGCGCGGGTTGCCGAGGTTGACCGGCCCGTCGAGGGGCGTCTCCGCCGCCATCAGCCGGAGGAGCCCGTCCACCAGGTCGCTGACGTAGCAGAAGGAGCGGGTCTGCTCGCCGTTGCCGTAGACGGTGATGTCGTCGCCCGCGAGCGCCTGGCAGATCACGTTGGAGACGACCCGGCCGTCGTCGGCGCGCATCCGCGGCCCGTAGGTGTTGAAGATCCGCGCCACCCGGATGTCGAGGCCGTGCTGGCGCTCGAAATCGAAGGTCAGGGTCTCGGCGGAGCGCTTGCCCTCGTCGTAGCAGGCCCGCGGCCCGGTCGGGTTGACGTTGCCCCAGTAGGATTCCTGCTGCGGGTGCCGCTCCGGATCGCCGTAGACCTCGCTGGTGGAGGCCTGGAGGAAGCGCGCGCCCCCGTCCCGGGCGAATTCCAGGAGCCGGCCGGTGCCCAGCACGCTGGTCATCATCGTGTGGACCGGGTCGGCCTGGTAATGCGGCGGCGAGGCCGCGCAGGCGAGATTGAACACCCAGTCGACCCGCGGCAGCGCCGGCAGCGGCTCGGTCACGTCCGCCTCGACGAAGTCGAAGCGCGCATCGTTGGCGAGATGCGCGAGATTCGCCCGCCGCCCGGTCAGCAGGCTGTCGACACAGGTGACGCGCGCCCCGTCGGCGAGGAGCGCGTCGATCAGATGCGAGCCGATGAACCCGGCGCCGCCGGCGACGAGGACTCGGATGCCGCTCCTGGTTCCCACCATCATTCTCCCGAGTGCCTAGTGACCGATGATCGCGAGATCGGGCGCGCCGGAACGCGCGGATTCGGAACCCGCGGGTTCGGGCCGCGCGCGCGCGTCGCCGAGGAAACGTTCGAGCTCTTCGGCGCGGGCGGCGGCGGTGTGCCGCGCGAGGATCGCCGCGCGGGCGGCCGCGCCGAGGCTCCGCCGCGCCGCCTCGGAGCGCCCGCGCAGGATGGCGAGAACGGCGTCCGGGCCGTCGGGGAGCAGGATCTCGCCCTCCGGCACGAGCAGCGTGTCGAGCCCGTCCCAGGTGTCGGAGATCACCGGCGTGCCGCAGGCGCCCGCCTCGAACAGGCGCACGCTCGGGCTCCAGCCGGCCCGGACCATGTCGGCGCGGGTGACGTTCAGGGTGTAGCGGCTCGAAGCGTAGAAATCCGGGTGCCGGTCGGGCGGCAGGTGCTCGATCCGCTCCACGTTGGCGGGCCAGTCGATGCCGCCCGGGTATTGCGGTCCGGCGACCGCGAAGCGCAGCTCCGGGGCACGGCGGGCCGGCTCGATCAGCAGGCGCTCCAGCGTGGGCTGACGGTCCGGGCTGTAGGTCCCGAGATAGCTGAGATCGTAGCGCGCCGGACGGTCGAGGGCCGGGTAGGCCTCCGGATCGACCGAGCAGTAGAGGGCCCTGGCGGCGGGCGCGCCGTAGGCCCGCTCCAGGCGCCGCAGGGTCGGGCCGCCCGTGAAGGACAGGTAGAGGTCGTAATCGCGGATCTGCCCGGCCGCGAGGTAGGCGCAGGTGCCGGCCTCCAGGGCCGCCAGGGTCACCGGCGTGTCGATGTCGTAGAAGGCGCGCGCCCCCCGCGCCCATTCGAGCACCCGGGCGCCGGCCGCGATGCCGTCGGGCACGTAGGAGCCGACGATCACGGCATCGGCCGCCGCGATGGCGGCGCGGTGCTGTTCGAGCCCGTCGAGGTCGGCGTAGAGGGCAAGGTCGCAGAAATCGGGATCGGGCAGGTCGCGGTGCTGGGCGTACCAGGGCACGTCGCGCTCCAGGAACAGAACGTCGTGGCCGCGGCCCGCGAAGGCCTTGAGCAGCGCCCGGTAGGTGGTCGCGTGACCGTTCCCCCAGGACGAGGACAGGCTGAGCCCCAGGACGACGAGGCGCATCGGGGCCGCGCTCACGCGACGCTCCGCTGGACGCCGCCGGCTTCCACCTTCCGGGCTGCCTCCGCCCGCAGGATCGCGTCGACCTCCACGGCCCGCCGCGCGTAGGTGTGCTCGGCCACGATCCGGCGGCGGGCGGCCTCGCCGACGGCGCGGGCCCGCTCCGGCGTGAGGGCCGCGACGTGGTCGGCGACGTCGCGGCCGTCCCGGGCGACCAGCACCTCGCTCCCTTCGTCGAGGAACAGGCCGAGGCCCTCCCAGGCGTCGGTGATCAGGCAGGCGCCGGCGCCGGCCGCCTCGAACACCCGGGTGGCCGGGGAGAAGCCCACCGCCGCCATGCTGTCGCGGGCGATGTTCAGGACGGCGAGCGGCGTCGTGTTGAAGGCGTTGTGCTCGCGCGTGTAGACGTGGCCGAGATGCCGGACATTGAGCGGCAGGCCGCGGCTCTCCCAGCCGTTGCCGCCGATCAGGAAGCTCCGCTCCGGCAGGCGGGCCGCGGCCGCGAGGAAGAACTTCTCGACCCGCGCCTCGCGATCCGGCAGGCGGTTGCCCAGGAAGGCGAGGTCGGCCGCGAAGCGCGGCTCCGGCGGCACCGGGAAATGGGTCTCCGGGTCGAGCGCGTTGTAGATCGGGATGCAGGCCCGGGCCCCGAAGCCCTCGTAGGCCGCGACCACCGGCGGGCCGCCCCCGTAGGTCAGCACGAGGTCGAGGTCGGGCAGGGCGCGGCGCAGGGCGTGATCGGGGTCGGCGCGCATCTCGGCGAGCGTCGCCGGGGCGTCCACGTCCCAGAAGATCCGCACCGCCTCGGGGCGGGACGCCGCGATGACGCCGTGGAGGAGCTCGTCGTCGAACACGCCGACGCCGCTCGCCTTCACCACCACGTCGGCCTGCGCCGCCTCGGCGATGACCGCGCGCGCCGCCTCGACGGTCGCCGGGTAGACCTTGACCGCTGCGTAGGGCGGGGGCTCGATGTCCCGGTGCTGCTGCCGGTCGAAAGCATCGGGCTCGTAGAACGTGATCGTGTGGCCGTGCCGGGCCAGGGCGGCGAGCATCCCCCGGTAGTAGGTCGCGGCGCCGTTCCAGTAGGACGACAGAAGGGAGGAGCCGTAGAAGGCGATCTTCACGCGGTGGCCTCCAGGGTGGCGGGCGCCCGCAGGCTCGCGGCGACGGACAGAAGTTCCTCGGCCCGGTGCGCGCAGGTGTGGCGCGCCCGGATCGTGGCGAGGCCGGAGGCGGCGAGCGCGGTCCGCAGGCCGGCATCCGATTGCAGGGCGCGCAGGTGGCTCTCCATCTCGGCGCCATTGCGGGCCACGAGGTAGTCCCGGCCCGGCCGGAACAGCCCTTCCGCGTCGTCCCAGGGCGCGCAGACCAGAGGGATGCCGCAGGCGAGCGCCTCGAACACCCGGATCGTCGGGATGCCGGGCAGGCGCTCGACATAGAAGCGCCGGGGCACGTGCACCGTCGCCAGATGGCGGGCGAACAGGTCCGGCGCCGCGGCGTTCGCCGCCCAGCCGTGATAGCGGGCACCGTAGCGCCGGAGCGTCGCGAGCCCCGCCTCGGGATAGCGCACGCCGTAGATGTCGAGGGGCAGGCCGACCTGCGCGGCCGGGCGGAACAGGTAGGTCTCGAGCTCCGCGCTGCGCTCGTCGTCGCCCCAGTTGCCGATCCAGATCAGCCCGGTGCGCGTGCCCTCCTCGGCGGGCGGGTGGAACTGCCGCGTGTCGGCGGCCTCGTGCCAGACGAAGGCGCGGCGTCCCCAGCCCCTCGCCCGGTAGACGGCGGCCAGGGTCTCGCCGAAGGCGAGCACGCCGTCGTAGCCGGACAGGTCGAAGCGCTCCATCTCCGCCGGGGCGCTCACCGCCCGGTGATGGGTGTCGTGGAACAGGAGCGTGTAGCGCGCGCCGCGGCGCCGGGCGGCACCCAGGGCCGCCACCAGGGCCGGCTCGCTCCACTCGTGGACCAGCACGAGGTCGCTGTCGGACACGCGCTCGACCACCGCGTCGATGGCGGCGTAGCGGTCGGAGGCCAGTTCCGGATAGGCGGTCCGGTAGGCGTCGAGACCGGCCGCGCCGTGGTCGCGCAGCAGGTTCGCGAGGCTCCAGGCGCCCTCCGGCTCGTAGGCCCGGACGCTGTGGCCGCGCGCCATCAGTTCGCGCAGGACGCCGCGCAGGAAATGCGCGTTGCCGTGGTTCCAGCACGAAGCCAGGGAGTGGGTGAAGTAGGCGATCCTCATGCGGCGGCTCCGCCGAGCCGGGCCGGGGCCGTGTCGAGGAGGCCGCGCAGCACCCCGAGCACGCTGATCGATCCCGACGACGTCGCCGATGTCTGGACCGAGATCCGGCGGGCGGTCGAGTCCGGCACCCCCTACGCGGCCGAGTTCCGGGTCGGCCGGCGCTGGCTCTACGCGCGCGGCCGGACGCTCTCCAGCGCCGACGGCCAGCCGCAGCGCATGGTCGGCCTCCACCTCGACATCACCGAGCGCAAGGCGGTCGAGGCGGCCCTGCGCACCGCCACGCGGGACGCCCGCCAGCGCGTGCGCCCGGGTGGGGGCGAGGAGGGCGTCGGCGGCGCGGCAGCCCCGGCCGGTGAGGTCGTGGCGCCACGCGAGGTCGGCCGGGAGCGGCCCGGTCTCGACCGCGTCCCACCACGTCGCAACGCAGGAATGGCACACGGCCGCCACCGGCACGGGGAAATCCGCGAGCGCCATGGCGGGGCTGTGCAGGTGGACGAGATCGGCGCGCAGGGTCCGGGCGAGCTCGGCGAGCGCCCGCGCGGCGCCCAGCACGGCGTCGGGCGTCTCGGCGGTCCAGTCCAGGGGCAGTCCGGTGGCGCGGATGCGCGCGCCCGTGACCCCTTGAGCCGCCGCGATCCGCGCCTCGGACGGCGCCGGACCCAGCACCGCGATGGTCACGGCCAAGCCCCGCCGGACTAGGCCGGCCGCGAGATCGAGGCTGTACTGCCAGACGCCACCCACCGCGTCCGCGCTCATCAGGACGTGCGGCGCGGTCCGGGAGGGGCTCAGCAGCACCCGCATGCGGCCTCCAGCTCGGACAGCGGCAGGGGACGCTCGTCCTGGATCTCGCTGAACTGCGTGAACTGGCCGAGATAGTGCGCGTGCGCCCGCTCCCAGGCGCGGTCGTCCGGCTCGCCCCAGAGGCGTCGGTAATCGGGGGAGCTCGGATACGGGTAGAGCGGGACGGGATCGTTCGCCCAGACGCCCTGGCCGCGCAGGCGGTCGCGCCACGTGGCCACGAGGTCGGGATCGTCGCCCGCCACGGCGATGAGGTTCGCCTGCACGAACGGCACCGTGCGGCGGGCGTGGATCAGGCGCTCGGCGAGATCGTCGGTCGAGGCGCGGCAGCGCTTGTCGAGGGCGGCGCGCCCTTCCTCCGTCAGGCTCTCGATCCCGGCCTCGATGGAGACGCAGCCCGCGGCCCCGAGGAGGTCGAGCATGTCGGGCTTCCACAGGTCGATCCGGGTCTGGATCCCGAAGCGGATGTCCCGCGTGACCAGCGCCTCCAGAAGCGGCTTCTGCGGCAGGAAGATCTCGTCGACGAAGTAGACGTAGGTGACGCCCTGCGCGATCAGCCCGTCGATCTCGTCGAGGACGATCCCGAGATCCCGGCGCCGGTAGGCGTCGCGGAAGTCGATCTTGGCGCAGAACGAGCAGGTGTAAGGGCAGCCGCGGGAGGCCTCGACCTCCGCGCCCGGGCCGTCCGGCGCGGCGTCGAACCGGTGGTGATGGTGCCGGTGACGGGCGATCCAGTGATCCGGCCAGCGCAGGGCCGGCAGGTCGGTGAAGCGGCCGGCATGGGGCGCGCCGGTGACCTCAATGGCCTCGCCGTCGCGGTAGGCGAGGGCGGGCACGGCCCGCAGGCTCTCGGGTCGCAGGTCGCCGAGACCGGCGAGCCGGGCGACGACCTCCTCGCACTCGCCGCGCACGACGATGTCGCAGCCGAGCTTGTCGAGCGCCGGCCGCGGGGTGGCCGAGCCGTGGGGGCCGACCGCCACGGTCGTCCCGCCCCGGCCCGCCAGGGTGTCGAGGAAGGCGCGCGGCACCCGCAGCTCCGGGGGGGCGCAGCGCCAGAACAGGTAGGTGGGGGCGGTCGCCACCACCGTCATGGCGGGGGCGAAGGCCGCGACGCGGTCGGCGGCGGTCTCGGCGCTCAGCCCCTCGAGATGCGCGTCCACGAGCAGCGTCTCGTGGCCGGACGCCGCCAGCAGCGCGGCGGAGTAGCCGAGTTCGAGCGGCAGGTGCGGCTCGCGGCAGCCGAAATAGATGCTGTTGCGGTAGTCCCAGGGCGGGTTGACCAGGGCGACTCTCATGCGGCGGCTCCCGCGATCGGTGCCGCGCCGTCCGACGGTGCGCGCGCGGCGGCGAGCCAGCCGGCGAGGTCGGCGACACCGTCGCGCCAGCCCGTGAAGGGGGCGAGGCCGAGCCGCGCGACGGCCCGGCACGTGTCCGAGACGTAGTAGCGCTGATCGCCCGGGCGCCAGGCCTGGAAGCTGCGCGAGACGGGGCGCCCCAGCAGGGTGCCGACATGGTCGAGGAGCTGCAGCAGGCTCACGGCGTTCCCGGGGCCGCCGCCGATGTTGAAGGCGCGGCCCGCCGCGTCGTCGATGCGGGCGAGCGCCGCCCGGTAGACCGCCACCACGTCGCGCACGTGCAGGATGTCGCGCACCTGTCGGCCGTCGCCGTAGAGCGTGACCGGCTCGCCGGCGAGCGCCCGGATCAGGAAGTGGGCGACCCAGCCCTGGTCCTCGTTGCCCATCTGGCGCGGGCCGTAGATGCAGCTCATCCGCATCACCGCCGCCGGGATGCCGAAGCTGCGGGCGTAGTCGAGGACGTACTGGTCCGCCGCCCCCTTGGAGCAGCCGTAGGGCGTGTGGAAGTCGAGGGGCCGGGTCTCGCCGATGCCGCGCCGGCGCAGCTCCGGATCGGCCGGCAGATAGGCGTCGCCGACCGCCTCCAGGGCGATGTCGGGCAGGTCGCCGTAGACCTTGTTGGTCGAGGCGTAGAGCAGGGGCACCGGCCGCGCCTGCGCCCGCAGGGCCTCCAGCAGGTTCACGGTGCCGAGGAGGTTGATCTCCATGTCGGTCCGCGGGGCGACGAGGCTCGTCGTCACCGCCACCTGGGCGGCGAAGTGGAACACCGCGCCGGCCTCCGCCACCGCGCGGCCGAGCTCCTGGATGTCGCGGATGTCGGCGACGATCGGGACGATCCGGGCGCCGTGGCGCTGCCGCAGCCACGCGAGATTGGCCTCGACGCCGGGGCGCGAGAGGATGTCGTAGACGATCACCGCGTGGCCGTCGGCCGCGAGACTGTCGGACAGGTTGGCACCGATGAACCCGGCGCCGCCGGTGACGAGGATCGGCCGGCCGCTCACGCGACGAGACCGCGCGCTTCGAGCTCGCGCCGCGCCTCGGCGACGCGGTCGATGGCCTGCTGCTCGGCCACCCAGGCGGCGAGCTCGGCGAGTCCCTCGGCGAAGTCGCGGCGCGGCGCGTAGCCGAGCTCCCGCCGGATCTTGCCGATATCGGCGATGCAGTGGCGGATGTCGCCGAGCCGCGCCTGGCCGGTCACCTCCGGCTCGATCCCGTCGCGCCCCATGGCGTGGGCGAGCAGCCGGGCGACCTCGCTGACCGTGCGGTCCTCACCGCTGCCGACATTGTAGACCTGCCCGGCGGCGGCCGGGTGCTCCAGGGCCAGCGCGAAGGCCTGGGCGACATCCTCCACGTGGACGAAGTCGCGCCGCTGCGCGCCGTCCTCGAAGATCATCGGCGGCTGGCCGTTGTGGAGGCGCGCCGCGAAGATCGCCAGCACGCCGGTATAGGGATTCGAGAGGGCCTGGCCCGGCCCGTAGGCGTTCCACAGGCGGAGCGCGACGCCCTCCATCCCGTAGGCGGGGGCGAGCGTCAGCGTCAGGCGCTCCTGCATGTACTTGGTCAGGGCGTAGACGGAGGCCAGGGCCGGGCGCTTCGTTTCCGGGGTCGGGATCGGCCGCATGGGCTGCCCGTGCCCGTCGAGCGGGTCCCAGGGCTCCCCGGGCCGGCGCGGGCGGCGCACCACCTCCTCGGCGGTCGACCCGTCGGAGGTGCGGTAGAGCCCCTCGCCGTAGATGCTCATGGAGGAGGCCACCACCACGCGCTTCACCGGCGCGTCGATGAGCTGCTGGAACAGCACCGCCGTGCCGCAATCGTTGACCGAGACGTAGCGCTCGACCGCGTACATGCTCTGGCCGACGCCGACCTCGGCGGCGAGGTGCACGACCCGGTCGATGCCCGACAGGGCGCGCGCCACCGCCGCACCGTCGCGGACGTCGCCCGCCTGGAACTCGACCTCCGACGGCAGCGCCTCGGCGCCGCTCTTGCCGCCGTGGACCTGCTCGATCAGGCTGTCGAGCACCCGCACGCGGTAGCCGCGGCGCAGCAATTCGGCGGAGAGATGGCGACCGATGAAGCCGGCGCCACCGGTAATGAGCACGGATTCCGGCACGAGGCGTGGAAACTCCCCTGCAAGGACTTAAAGCTATGTAGATCGGGAATCCCGTCCCGATGAAATAACTCAGGTTAAGAGCCGGATTTGTGTGCCGGAAAGCGGGGCTATAACGGCGAAGACGAGAAAATACGGCCGCTTACTTATCGACAACAACGGATCATCGGGCAGCAGTCGATCCGCGCCGGTTGCCAGTATGCGCGGCCCCGGGGGCGCCGATCAGCGCCCTATTCCTCCAGCAAACCCGCGCCGGCTGTACTGGCCGAGGATCACCGGCACCGTGCGGCCACATGGCGCCGCGGTCCCGTCGCGGGATCCGCGGGATCCGTTGCCACGCGCGGGCCCCGGCATCCCGCTCTCCGGTCGCGGGTGAACCGGGCCGGCCGGGCGACGGGGAAGATCGCCGCAGGGGATTATTGTCTTAGGCGCCGGGTCCGTCAGCCCCCGAAGGCGCGGGGCGGCGGGCCGGTCACGCCGACGTCGAGTTCGAACAGCGCGCCGGCCTCCTTCACGTGCTCGGCTCCCCGCGACGCCGAGGTGACGAAGAGCCGGTCGAGGCCGGGCCCCGCGAAGGCGCAGCTCGTGATGTTGGGGGCGGGCAGGGGGATCGCGCGCATCAGGCGCCCCGCGGGATCGAAGCGGCTGAGCCGGCCGCCGCCCCAATGGGCGATCCACAGGCAGCCCTCGTCATCCGTGGTCATGCCGTCGGGCCAGCCCCAATCGTCGGGGAAGCGCAGGAAGGGCCGCTTGCCGGTCAGCGCCCCGTCCGCCGCGAGATCGAAGGCGTAGACCGTCCGGGCGGCGCTGTCGCTGTGATAGAGGATCCGGCCGGCGCGGCTGAAGGTCGGCCCGTTGGCGACGCCGTAGCTGGTATCCATCCGCCGCCACGTCAGGTCCGGGTCGAGCCGGTGCAGGGAGCCCGACACCGCGGTCTCGGCCTGATGCATGCTCCCGGCCCAGATGCGGCCGGCGCCGTCGACCTTGGCGTCGTTCAGGCGATTGTCCGGATCGTCGGGCTCGGGGTCGCCGATCGGGACGAGGCGATCGGCCTCCAGGTCGTAGATCGCGAAGCCGCTCTTCAGCCCGACGATGAAGTCGCGCCGGCCGGCGCGGGGGATGATCCAGCCGAGCGGCTCCGGGAACGGCCGCGCGCCGGTCGCGCCGTCGGCGAGGTCGAGCCAGTTCAGGGCCGGGGCCTCGATATCGACCCAGAACAAGAGGCCCCGCTCGGGGACCCAGACCGGGCCCTCGCCGAGCCGGTCGCGCCGGGGCCGGTCCAGGATGCGGATCCGCGGGTCCATCGGGGTCCTCCGATCTGGCCGATTCTCAGGCGCCGGCCGGCCGCGCTGCGGCACCGGTCCGGCAGCCCCAGAGCGCGTAGAACAGGACGTAGAGCTCGCAGGCGGCGGTGATCAGGAAGGAGTGCTGCAGCCCGAACCGGTCCGCCGCCCAGCCCTGCACCACCACCAGCGACCCGCCCGCGATCGCCATGATCAGCAGCCCGGCGCCCTCCTCGGTGAGCGGGCCGAGGCCGCGGATCCCCAGGGTGAAGATCGTCGGGAACATGATCGCGTGGAACAGGCCGACCGCGATCAGCGCCCACATCGCGAAGTGGCCGGTCGCGAAGGCCGCCACCAGCATCACCGCGCAAGCGCCGATCGCCGCGCCGGCCAGCACGGTCTCGGCCGGGCGCCGCTGCATCAGGTAGCTGCCGACAAAGCGGCCGACCATCATGCCGCCCCAGAGCAGGAACAGGTAACGCGAGGCCTGGGCGTGGGTCAGGTCGCCGATCTCGGGCTGCGAGACGAAGTTGATGAACAGGTTCGACACCCCGATCTCGGCGATCAGGTAGATGAAGATCGCCGGCACGCCGAGCACGAGGTTGCGGTGGCGCCAGAGCGACAGGCCGGCGCGGTCGGCCCCGGCGGCCCGGGCCGTGGCGCCGCTGGCACCGCCGATGGCGGGCAGCGGGAAGCGGGCGATGGCCACGGCGAGTACGACGAGGATCACCGCCACGATCAGGTAAGGCAGCTGCACCGACTGCGCGTCGGCCAGGCGCTCGGCCGGGGTCAGGGTGGCCCCGGCCGCGGCGTTGCCCGAGGCGGAGCGGCCGAGGATCAGGTAGCCGCCGAACAGCGGCGCCAGGGTCGTCCCGAGGGAGTTGAACGCCTGCACGAGGTTGAGCCGCGCCGGGGCGCTCTCGGCCGGGCCGACCACCGCGACGTAGGGATTCGCGGCGACCTGCAGCAGGGTGATGCCGCTGGCGATCACGAACAGCGCCGTGAGCGTGATCGCGTACGAGACCTGGTGGGAGGCCAGGATCATCCCGAGCGTGCCCAGCGCCATGATACCCAGCCCCGTCACCAGGGCGCGCTGGTAGCCGACCCGCTCGATCAGCTTGGCCGCCGGGATCGAGGCGACGAAGTAGGCGACGAACCAGACGGACTCGATCAGCGTGGTCTGCGTGTAATCGAGGTCGAACACGCTGCGCAGGTGCGGCAGCAGCGTGTTGTTGATGACCGTGATGAAGCCCCACATGAAGAACAGGCTCGCCAGCAGCGACAGGGCCGGGCGGTAGCCGCCCCGGTCGCGCGCGGCCCCCGCCCCCGTCCGGGGCGCCGCCGTTCCGGCGGTCGCGATCGGTCCTGCCATCCGGCGCCGTCCTCCGTCTTCCGGGCCGCAATGTCGGCGTCCCATGTTGTCCATTTTATTTGTCTGAGTATATATCGGGTTCGCGGACGTCAACCGCGCGCGCCGTCGCGGGCCAGCGCAGGACCGGCGGGACGGGCGGAGTCACGAGGGGGGAGAACGCGATGCGTGGAGTGGGATCCCTGGCGCTGTGCGCCTGCGCGGCCATACCGGGCCTGACCCCGGCACCGGCCCTGGCGGCCGAGCTGACCCGGACGGTGTTCGGCACGCTGCCGGACGGAAGGACGGTCGAGGAGGTGACGCTGAGGAACGGCAAGGGCATCACGGCGCGGATCCTGTCGTGGGGGGCGCTCCTACGGACCCTCGACGTGCCGGACCGGTCCGGCAAGGCCGCCGACGTGGTGCTCGGCTACAACGACCTCTCCGCCTACCTGAGCAAGGGCAGCTATTTCGGCGCGAGCGTCGGGCGCTACGCCAACCGCATCCGCGCCGGGCGCTTCACCCTCGACGGGCAGACCTACGCGCTGGCCACCAACGACGGTCCGAACGCCCTGCACGGGGGCACGGCCGGGTTCGACAAGCGGCTCTGGACGATCACTGCGGTCAAGGGCGGCGCGTCCCCGTCGGTCACCCTGCGCTACGTCAGCCCGGACGGCGAGGAGGGCTATCCCGGCACGCTGACGGCGACCGCCACCTACACGCTGGACGACACGAACACGCTCACGGTCACCTACGAGGCCACCACCGACAGGCCGACCATCGTCAACCTGACCAACCACAGCTTCTTCAACCTCGCGGGCGAGGGCTCGGGCCGCTCGATCCTCGACCAGACCCTGACCATCCCGGCGGAGCGCTTCACGCCGGTCGACGCCACCCTGATCCCGACCGGCGAGCACCTGCCGGTGGCCGGCACGCCCTTCGACTTCCGCGAGCCCGCGGTGATCGGCGCGCGGATCCGCGACGGACGGGACGTGCAGATCGTGCGCGGGCGCGGCTACGACCACAACTGGGTGTTGGCCGACGCGCCCACGGCCGAGCCCCACTCCGTGGCGCGCGTCGAGGACCCGGAATCGGGCCGCGTCCTCGACGTGGCGAGCAACCAGCCCGGGATCCAGTTCTATGCCGGCAACTTCCTCAACGCGACCGTGGTGGGCAAATCCGGCCTCGCCTACCGGCAGTCGGACGCCCTGGCCCTGGAGCCGGAACTCTTCCCCGACACGCCGAACCAGCCGGCCTTCGGCTCGGCCCGGCTCGACCCGGGCAAGACCTACCGGAACGTGATCACCTACCGCTTCTCGACCAGCCCCGCCCACCGGACCCAGAAATGACCGACCGACCGATTGCACGGCCCCTGCGCTCGCGCGCCTGGTTCGACAACCCCGACAATATCGACATGACGGCGCTCTACCTGGAGCGCTACCTGAACTTCGGCCTCAGCCTGGAGGAGCTGCGCTCGGGCAAGCCGATCATCGGCATCGCCCAGACCGGCTCGGACCTGTCCCCGTGCAATCGCCACCACCTCGTCCTCGCGGAGCGGATCCGCGAGGGCATCCGCGAGGCGGGCGGGATCGTCCTGGAATTCCCCGTCCACCCGATCCAGGAGACCGGCAAGCGGCCGACCGCGGGCCTCGACCGCAACCTCGCCTATCTGGGCCTCGTGGAGCTGCTCTACGGCTACCCGCTGGACGGGGTCGTGCTGACCACGGGCTGCGACAAGACCACCCCGGCCTGCCTGATGGCGGCCGCCACCGTGAACATCCCGGCCATCGCCCTGTCGGTGGGGCCGATGCTCAACGGCTGGTTCAAGGGCCAGCGCACGGGCTCCGGCACGATCGTCTGGAAGGCCCGCGAGATGCTGGCGGCCGGCGAGATCGACCACGACGGCTTCATCAAGCTGGTGACCTCGTCGGCGCCCTCGACCGGCTTCTGCAACACGATGGGCACCGCCACCACGATGAACACCCTCGCCGAGGCCCTGGGCATGATGCTGCCCGGCACGGCCGCGATCCCGGCGCCCTACCGCGACCGGCAGGAGGCCGCCTACCAGACCGGCAAGCGCGTCGTCGCCATGGTGGCCGAGGACCTGAAGCCCTCCGACATCCTGACCCGCGACGCCTTCCTCAACGCCATCGCGGTCAATTCCGCGATCGGCGGCTCGACCAACGCGCCGATCCACCTCGCGGCGATCGCCCGCCACATGGGGGTCGAGCTGGACATCGCCGACTGGCAGACCCACGGGCTCGACGTGCCGCTCCTCGTCAACCTGCAGCCGGCGGGCGCCTATCTCGGCGAGGATTACTACCGCGCCGGGAGCCTCCCGGCGGTCGTGGCGCAGCTCATGCGCCGCGGCCTGATCCGCGAGGGCGCGCTGACGGTGAACGGCCGCACCCTCGGCGAGAATTGCCGCGGCGCGACGATCGAGGACGAGGACGTGATCCGGCCGATCGACCGGCCCCTGAAGGAGGCCGCGGGCTTCCTGGTCCTGCGCGGCAACCTGTTCGAGGCCGCGGTGATGAAGACCAGCGTCATCGGCGAGGAGTTTCGCGGCCGCTACCTGTCGAACCCGGAGGATCCGGACGCCTTCGAGGGTCCGGTAGTGGTGTTCGACGGGCCGGAGGATTACCACGCCCGGATCGACGACCCGAGCCTCGGCATCACCGAGGAGACCCTCCTGGTCATGCGCGGGGCCGGGCCCGTGGGCTATCCGGGGGCCGCCGAAGTGGTGAACATGCGCCCGCCCGCGCAGCTGATCCGGGCCGGCGTGCACGCGCTGCCCTGCCTGGGCGACGGGCGCCAATCCGGCACCTCCGGCTCGCCGTCGATCCTCAACGCCTCGCCCGAGGCGGCGGCCGGCGGCGGCCTCGCGCTCCTGCGCACCGGCGACCGGGTGCGGATCGACCTGCGCCGCGGCACCGCCGACATGCTGGTCGACGCGGACGAGATCGCCCGCCGCCGCAGCGCCCTGGAGGCGGCGGGCGGCTACGCCTATCCGGCCTCGCAGACGCCCTGGCAGGCGATGCAGCGCGCCGCGGTGGGGCAGATGCACACCGGCGCCATCCTGGAGGGCGCCGAGGCGTTCCAGCGCATCGCGCAGACGCGGGGCGTGCCGCGCGACAACCACTGACACGGGACGCGGGCCGGCGGCGCCCCGCCACCGGCCCCGTCAGGGCCGCAGCGCCAGCTCGGTGTCGGCGAGGGCGAGGCGGACCAGCTCGGTCATCGTCGCGCGGGCGGCGGCCGGGTCGCCCGCCACGATCGCGTCGTACAGGGCGCGGTGATCCGGCATCGGGTCCCGGGGCAGGGCCTGGCGGCGGTGCTTGAAGATCGTCGTCCACGTGACCGCGGCGGCGATGGAGCTCGACAGGGCCATCAGCGCCCCGTTGCGGGCCGCTTCCAGGATCGTGTTGTGGAAGGCCTGATCGGCGGCCCGCCCGGCCTCGGTGGCGAGGCCGTGGCGGCCCATCTCCTCCAGGGCGTGGCCCATCCGGGCGATGTCGAGGCCCGAGCGCCGCTCGGCCGCGAGCGCGGCCGCGGCCGGCTCCACGATCATGCGCAGCTCGAACAGGTCGCGGATGAAGGACTCGCTCGGCTCCGACTCGAAGGCCCAGGCGAGGATGTCGGGATCGAGCAGGTTCCAGCGGCTGCGCTGGCTGACGCGGGTGCCGGTGCGCGGGCGGCTCTCGACGAGCCCCTTGGCGCTCAGGATGCGGATCGCCTCGCGATAGGCTGTGCGCGAGACGTTTAATTTCTCCGAGAATTCGATCTCGCCGGGCAGCACGTCCCCGGGGGCGTAGCGGCCGCCGAGGATCGCCACGCCCAGATCGCGGGCGACCGAGCCGTGGATGCGGCGCGACCCCGAGGCCAGGGGCAGCGTGATGTTCTCCGGGCTGCGCTCCTGCCTCACCGCGTCCACCTCCGGTCCGGGCCACCGGGTCGGGGCAGGAACGGCGCGATCGTATCCTGAAGTTGTAGGAGCGGAAAGGGGAACACCCGCCGCAGCTGAGGCACGGCCGCGCTTGCGGCCGGAGACGAACTGCTCTAGCTTATTTGTATGAGTAGTCATCCGCCAGGGTCCGTCACGGTCCGCGGCAGCGCCCTGATCGGCGCTGCTGAGGTGACCGCGGCCGAGGTCTTCCGGGCCGTCGATCCCGCCGCCGGCGCGGCCCTGGAGCCGGCGATCTCGGCCGCGGGCCCTGCGGAGGTCGCGGCCGCCGACGTGGCGGAGGTCACCCGAAGCCTCGACCCACTCGGCGGCCAGTTCACCGCGACGCTGCATCTCGGCCGCGCGGACGAGCATCCCGCCGCCGGGCCCGTGCCGCTGCGGGTCCACGAGGCTGGCCGGATCCTGGCGAACGGCTGGCCGACCGGCATGAAGGTCGCCCCGGCGCCGGTGCATGGCGGCCCGCTCCCGGCGACCTCGGACGATCGCAGCAGCTCGGCCGGCACACCGGCGACCGAGCGGTTCCCCCACCCGGCCCGCTACCGGGACCTGCCCGACGCACGCCTGCCGCCGCTGCGCCCGGCCAATCCCTTGCGTCCCGCGCGCCGGATCGACGGCGTTCTCGCCCCGCAACCTGGCCGCTGACGGGCCGCCGCGCGACCCTCGATGGCCGCGCGTTCATGACGCCCCGAAGCGGACGTCCCCGGGAGGACACAGATGGGACAATCACTCCTACAATTCCGCGCCGCCGACGGGGAGCGGGGCGTCGCGCTGCTCGCCGCCGGCCGGGCGCGGCGGGTACTCGGCGCGGACAGCGTGCTGGCGCTGGCGCGCGAGGCGCTCGCGGCGGGGGACGACCTGGCCGGGACGGCGGAGCGGGCGGGGCTCGGCGCGCCCGTCGATCTCGACGCGGTCCGGCTGCTGCTGCCCATCGACCACGCTGATCCCGCCCACCTGATGCTGAGCGGCACCGGCCTCACGCATCTCGGCTCCGCGGAGGGCCGCGACGCGATGCACCGCGCGGCGGCGGCCGACCCGGCCCCGACCGATTCGATGCGCATGTTCCGGATGGGCGTCGCGGGCGGCAAGCCGGCACCGGGCGAAGACGGCGTGCAGCCCGAATGGTTCTACAAGGGCGACGGCTCCTGCTTGGTCGCCTCCGGCGAGCCGCTGGTCTCGCCGGCCTTCGCCCGCGACGGCGGCGAGGAGCCGGAGATCGCCGGGATCTACCTGATCGACGCCGACGGGACCCCGGTGCGCCTCGGCTTCGCCCTGGCGAACGAGTTCTCCGACCACGTGACCGAGCGCGGCAATTACCTGTGGCTCGCGCATTCCAAGCTCCGCCCGGCCGCCCTCGGCCCGGAGCTCTGGCTCGGGGCCCTGCCGCCGGACGTGCGCGGGACCAGCCGCATCCTGCGCGGCGGCGCCGTGCTCTGGGAGAAGCCGTTCCTCTCCGGGGAGGCCAACATGTCCCACAGCATCGACAACCTGGAGCGGCACCACTTCAAGTACGCGCCGTTCCGGCGCCCCGGCGACGTGCACGTCCACTTCTTCGGGACCGCGACCCTGTCGTTCAGCGACGGCGTCGCGACCCGGCCGGGCGACGTGTTCGAGATCGAGGCCGCGCCGTTCACGCGGCCCCTGCGCAACCCGCTGGCGGCGGCTCCGGCCGCCGACGCGACCGTGCGGGTGCTCTGACCATGGCGGAGCCGATCCGCATCGGCCTGGTGGGGATCGGCAAGATCGCCCGCGACCAGCATCTGCCGGTCATCGCCGCCTCGCCAGATTACAGCCTCGTGGCGGTGGCGAGCCGGCACGGCGGCCTCGACGGGGTGCCGAGCTACGCCACCCTGGAGGCGATGCTGGCGGCGCACGTCGACCTCGACGCCGTCGCCCTGTGCCAGCCGCCTCAGGCGCGGTTCGCGGCGGCCCTGGCGGGGATCGCGGCGGGCCGCCACGTCTTTCTCGAGAAGCCCCCGGGGGCGACGCTGGCCGAGGTCGGGCTCCTCGCCGCGGCCGCGCGGGACCGGGGCGTGAGCCTGTTCGCGAGCTGGCACTCCCGCTGCGCGCCGGGGGTGGAGCCCGCACGCCGGTGGCTGTCGGGCCGGCGGATCCGGTCGGTGGAGATCGCGTGGCTGGAGGATGTCCGGCACTGGCACCCAGGCCAGGACTGGATCTGGGATGCCGGCGGGATGGGCGTGTTCGATCCGGGGATCAACGCCCTGTCGATCGCCACCCACATCCTGCCGCCGTTCTTCCTGACCGGCGCGACCCTGTCGGTGCCGGAGAACCGGCAGGCGCCGATCGCCGCCGACCTGCACTTCGCGGATGCCGCCGGCACTCCGATCCGCGCCCGGTTCGACTGGCGCCAGGCCGGGCCGCAGACCTGGGATATCCGCGTCGAGACCGACGACGGTCCCCTGGTCCTGTCGCGGGGCGGGGCCGCCCTGTCGATCGCCGGCCGCGACCAGCCGCTCCCGCCCGAGGCGGAGTACCGCGGCCTCTACGACCGCTTCGCCGCCCTGGTCCGCTCCGGCGCCAGCGACGTCGACCTGAATCCGCTGATCCACGCCGCCGACGCCTTCATGCGCGGCGAGCGCCGCACGGTGGAGGCCTTCACGGACTGACCGAACCGGACTGCCCGGGCGGGCCCCTGCGGAACACGAACGCGACAGAGCCAGGCAAGGCCGCGCGGTTAAGGGGGAGCACACATGGGAAAGCATTGGCGGTGGGCCGCGCTCGCATTCTGCGCCGCGACGGTCACGGTAGGCGCGCGCCCGGCGGGCGCGCAGGTCGAAGCGACGGCTCCGGACGGGGGACCGCCCCTTGTGAATCCGGGACCGAAGGCGAGCCCGGCGCAGAAGGCGACGTATCGGGCGAACCGCGCCCGGCGGCGGGTCATCCGGGAGGCGCGGAGCTTCTCGGGCGCCAGCAGCGCCGCGGCCAGCCTCGACGTGCAGGGCAGCAGCGCGACGCCGCCCAGCCTGCCGCCGGGCACCCTCGATCTGGGCAACGGGATCAGCATGATCCTGAACTACACGGGCGAGTTCGCCGCCAACCCGTCCGGCGGCATCCGGCAGGGATCGGCCTATGCGGGCCAGATCGCGTTCGGCCTCGACGCCGATCTCGCCCGCCTCGCCGGCATCGACGGCGGCTCGGTCCACACGATCGTCACCCAGCGCCACGGCCGGAGCCTGGCCCAGGATGACATCGGCTTCAACGGCAGCGTGCAGGAGATCTACGGCGGCGGCCAGACCGCCCATCTGACGCTGCTGTCCTACGAGCAGAAGCTGTTCGACAACCGGCTCGACATCGAGGTGGGCCGCCTGCTCGCCAACCCCAACTTCCTGGCTTCGCCGCTCTACTGCAACTTCCAGAACAACGCGACCTGCGGCGCGCCCAAGTCCATCTTCAAGCTGACGAACTTCACCTACTGGCCGATCGCCACCTGGGGCGGCCACGCCAAGGCCTGGGTCAACGACAAGGTATTCCTGCACGCCGGCATCTACGAGGTGAACCCGCGCGACCAGCTGCCGACCCGGAACGGCATCGACTGGTCGACCAGCGGCGCCACCGGATTCCTGGTGCCGGTGGAGGTCGGCTACTCGACCAATTTCGGCAACGATCCGCTGCCGCGCAACTACAGCATCGGCGCCGTCTTCGACCGGTCGGACTACAAGGATCCCGTGCTCGACCAGCGGGGCGGGGCCCAGGTCTTCAGCGGTCTCGATCCGCTGACCCGGTTCGGGCGCTCGGCGGTCTACGCGCGCTTCGACCAGATGGTCTGGCGGCCGGACCCGAGCGGCGTCCAGGGCCTGTCTGTGTTCGGCGTCGTGATCGGCGGCACCGGCGGCCGGCAGACCCAGGATTACTTCCTGGAGGGCGGCGCCGTGCTGACCGGCACCTTCCCGGGTCGGCCCTACGACACCCTCGGCCTCGTCTTCGCCATGGAGAAGCTCTCGCCGCTGGGCACGGCCAACATCCGGGCGGCGCGCGCGTCGCTGGGGCTCGGCACCCGGAACGTCGAGTCCCTGCAGACCATCCTGGAGCTGAGCTACGGCATCCAGCTCACCCCGGCGGTGCGGCTGATGCCGAACCTGCAATACGTGATCGACCCGGACCAGACCCGCTTCCCGTTCCGCCCGAAGCCGATCCCGGATGCCTTCGTGATCGGCGCGAAACTGTCGGTGGACCTGTTCACCCTGGCGGGCCTCGCGAAGGGGCCGGGCAGCCAGTGACGCGCCGACCACCCCGGCGTCCGCGCCCTGCGCGCGTCGCGTTCCCCGGGAACCGGGCGCCGGGGAGGGGCATCCTGCAACCGTGAGACGCGGGGCGCGACCGCCGGCGGCGTTTCGCGCCCCGCGCGCCATCGTGTACGAGACCGGGCTCCGCGTTCCGTCACGCGGTCGACGGGCCGCCCGCCCGCGGGACGACGGCAGGGACCTGGACATGGCAGTGACCGATCACGACGCGGCACCGGTCTCCACCGGGGTGACCGGCCTCGACCACATCCTGGCCGGCGGCTACGCGTCCCAGCGCTCGCACCTCATCGAGGGGCGGCCCGGATCCGGCAAGACGACACTGGCGATGCAGTTCCTCCTCGACGGCGTGAGGCGGGGCGAGCGCTGCCTGTACATCACGCTCTCGGAGAGCCGGCGCGAGCTCCTGAACGTCGCGGAGCGCCACGGCTGGTCCCTCGACGGCATCGAGATCTGTGAGCTCGTCGCGCCGGAACTCAGTCTCGATCCCGGGCAGCAGCAGAGCCTCGTCCACACGTCGGACCTCGAACTCGGCGAGACCGTCCGCTTGGCGATCGCCGAGATCGAGCGGCTCAAGCCGCAGCGCGTGGTGTTCGACAGCCTGTCGGAGATCCGGCTGCTCTCGCAGGGATCGCTGCGCTACCGCCGGCAGGTCCACGCCCTGCGCAGCTTCCTGCTCATCCAGAACACCACGGCGCTGCTCCTCGACGATCTCACCGCCGAGACGGACGACCTGAACCTCCACAGTCTCAGCCATGCCGTGGTCCGGCTGGAGCAGCTCGCGCCCCTGTACGGCGGCGCGCGGCGGCGCCTGCGGGTGATCAAGATGCGCGGCACGCCGTTCCGGGGCGGGTTCCACGACTACGTCATCCGGCGCGGCGGGCTCACGGTGTTCCCGCGCCTCGTCGCGGCCGAGCATCTCGGCACCTTCCCCGAGGACCAGTGCGGCACGGGCAGCCCCGAACTGGACAAGCTGCTCGGCGGCGGCCTCGACCGGGGCACCAGCACGATGCTGATCGGCCCGTCCGGCGTCGGCAAGTCCACGGTGGCGCTCACCTGCGTCACCGCGGCGATCGCCCGCGGCGAGCGGGTGCTGATCCTCAGCTTCGACGAGACCACCGGCGTCCTGCGTCGCCGGGCCCGCGGCCTCGCGATGCCGATCGACGACGCGATCAACGCCGGAGCGCTCCTCGTCGAGCAGATCGACCCGGCCGAGGTCTCGCCCGGCGAACTCGCCGACATCGTGCAGAACGCGGTCGAGCACCAGGGCGTGAAGACGGTCGTGATCGATTCCCTGACCGGCTATCACAACGCCATGCCGGAGGAGAATTACCTGCTCCTGCAGATGCACGAGCTGCTGACCTACCTGAACCAGCAGGGCGTCATCTCGCTCCTGGTCCTGGCCCAGCACGGGATGATCGGGGCGATGGGCGCGAATGTCGACCTGACGTATCTCAGCGACACGATCCTGCTGTTCCGCACCTTCGAGGCCGAGGGGCGGCTTCGGCGCGCGATCTCGGTCGTGAAGAAGCGCACCGGCAGCCACGAGGACACGATCCGCGAATTGCGGATCGACTCCGACGGGATCCGCGTTGGCGAACCGCTGAGTGCGTTCCGAGGAGTCATGACCGGCATTCCGACATTCGAAGGTGAGCGGTCGTCCCTCTTGCCCGCCCGCACGGCTGATGACCGAGGCTGAACCGCCGGTTCTCATCTTCACCCCGGGTGGCCGCGACGCCGTCGTCGCCGCGGCCATCCTCGGCGAGGGACGGATCGCGACGCAGATCTGCGACAGCCTCGCCGAGGTGGTCTCCCGGCTCGACACGGCCGCCTGCGCGGTCCTCACCGAGGAGGCGCTGCTGTCCTCGAACCGCCAGGCCCTGGCGGACTGGATCGCCGCGCAGCCGCCCTGGTCCGACTTCCCGTTCATCCTCCTGCGGCTGCGCGGCGCCGAGCCCGACGCGCAGCTGACCGACATGCTGGGCAACGTGAGCGTGCTGGAACGTCCGTTCCATCCGGCGACGCTGGTCATGGCCGCCCGCTCCGCCCATCGCGCCAAGCGCCGGCAGCTCGAGGCGCGGGCCCATCTCGAGGAGCGCGAGCGCACGACCGAGCGGCAGGCGCTCCTGATCCGCGAGCTGCATCACCGGGTGAAGAACACGCTGGCGACCGTGCAGGCGCTGCTCGGGGCCTCGGCGCGCTCCGCCACCAGCGTCGACGCGTTCTACGCGTCGTTCTCGGCGCGGGTGATCTCGCTGGCCAAGACCCACAATCTCCTGACCGAGGATTACTGGCAGCAGGCGCCCCTGCGCGACATGCTGATGAACGAGCTCGGCCCCTACAACGACGTCGAGGGCGCCCGCATCCAGCTGGAGGGCCCTCCGATCGACCTGATGGGCGACCTCGCGGTCCCGACCGGCATGGCCATCCACGAGCTGACGACCAACGCGGCCAAGCACGGCGCCCTGTCGGTTCCGGAGGGCCGGATCGCGATCCGGTGGGATATCGAGCAGACGCCGGCCGCCCGCATGCTGCACCTCGACTGGACCGAGCGGGGTGGTCCGGCCACGGCGGTGCCGACGCGGAAGGGCTTCGGCTCGACGCTGCTGCAGCGCGTCCTGAAGGTCCAGTGCCAGGCGGACATCGCCTTCGATTTCCAGCCGGCCGGGCTGCACTTCACCATGCGGGCGCCGCTGCCCGAGACGCGCGTCGTCCCGGCGTACTGAGGCCGTCAGGGTTCCGGACCCGACGCCGCGTCTGTCGCGGGGCGTGCGCTTTCACACAGAAGTGTCTTGCCTTCTGCGGTCCTGATCGAACTTATCGCAGGTGCGAGATTTAGGATGTCGCAGCACAGCGATACGTCTTGCGATGAATAGATTTGCTCCTCTCGTGGCGGCCGCACTGGCCTGGGCCGTGTTCGGTACCTGGGCCGAAGCCCGTCGCTCGTCTTTGCAGAAGGACATTCCGGCGCTCCGCCCGGGGATCGAGGCCGATCTGGCCGCGAGACACTGTCCGGCCGTCCGGATCGACACGGAGCGCTTCCGTCAATTCTCGCGCGAGAACCATCTGAATCACGCGGACTTCTTCACGAAGAAGCGCTCGGTCGCCCTGCAGCACGACCTCGACGCGGAGCTGGCGCAGCTCCGGCAGCGTCCCGAGGAGGCCTGCGCGCAGATGTGGACCAAGTACGGCGACGACGGCACCGTGCAGCACCTCCTCGTCCGCAAGTAGGCACACGCCTGCCGCTTTGGAGCCGCAGGGCGCGTCGTCGAGGACGGCGGTGACGACGGCGCTGACGACCGCGAAGGTGTCACCGCAGGCAGCGTTCCGGTCGCGCTGGATTCCCCCTCCGCCCCGGATCCCGGACTTGGCGATTCGGTTCCAGGTCCGCCCGCGCACCGAGAACACGCTTCTCCCGCCGGGCGCTCCGAGAGAATAAAACCCCGCCTCTCGCGCGGATGAACCGCCGGCACGCAAGATCTCGCGCCCGTTCTGCGCGGCGGTCGAGATGAAATTCCATATTTGTCGCCCGATTTCGGGGAGAACGTTTTTCCTTCACCGGCCAATTGGGAACGCCATTTCATTGACGGCGGAAGTCGCAGCCATCAATTCTAGCGGCCTGTTCGGATGTCCGGCCGCGCAACCTCCGTTCTTCGGGATCGGGGCGGTCCGTCATCCTGTCTCGCAGCAAGGCATCCGGAATGACACGACCGAGACTCGTCGGGCTGAGCGCCAACGTGCAGCGGCCCTCGAAGACCCGCACGCTGGTGGATGCCGTGCTCCGCGAGGCCAGCGCCCAGGCTCCCCTCGACGCGGAGATCCTCGACTTCGTCGATGCCGGGACCGGCCTCGGCGCCGCCTGGACACGCGACCAGCTCGCGCCGGCCGCGCGCGGCGTGCTCGCGGCCATCGAGGAGGCGGACGGGCTGGTCGTCGGCTCGCCGGTCTACAAGGGCGCCTATACCGGCCTGTTCAAGCACCTGTTCGACCTGGTCGATCCGGGGGCGCTCGCCGGTAAGCCCGTGGCGATCGTGGCCACGGGCGGCGGCGCGCGCCACGCCCTCGTGGTCGAGCACGCCTTCCGGCCGCTCTTCGGCTTCTTCGGGGCGCTCCAGATCCCGACCGCGGTCTACGCCTCCGATCCCGATTTCAGCGACGGCGCGCTGACCGAGGCCGGGGTGCGTGCCCGCGCCCGCGAGGCCGGCGGGCAGCTCGCCGCGCTGCTCGTGCACCGGGCGGCCGCAGNGCAGCGCCGCTCACCCTCGCCGCCGCCGAGTGAGCCGGCCGATGCTCGACCGTCGCGCCCTGCTGGCCGCCCTCGCGGCCCTGCCCCTCGCGCCCCCTCTCGCCCCGGTCGCCCGGGCTGCCGAGCCCGGCGTGCTGCGGATCGGCTACCAGAAGAACGGCATCCTGGTCGTCGCCAAGCAGCAGGGCCTGATCGAGAAGCGCCTGGAGCCCCTCGGGCACGCGGTGCGCTGGGTCGAGTTCTCCTTCGGGCCGCCGCTGCTGGAGGCCCTGTCGGTGGGCGGGATCGATCTCGGTCAGACCGGCGACGCGCCGCCGATCTTCGCCCAGGCCGCCCGGTCCGAGCTGGTCTACGCGGCCGCCCAGGAGGCCGGCGGCTCCGGCGCCGGGATCCTGCTGCCGAAGGGCTCGGAGATCCGCAGCCTCGCCGCGCTGAAGGGCAAGCGCGTCGCCTTCGCCAAGGCGTCGAGCTCCCACAACCTGACCATCGCGGCCCTGGAGAAGGCCGGCCTGAGCTACGCCGACATCGAGCCTGTGACGCTGGCTCCCGCGGACGCCGCGGCCGCCTTCGCCCGGGGCAGCATCGACGCCTGGACGATCTGGGACCCGTACTTCGCCATCGCCGAGCAGGGGGAGGGCGTGCGCGTGCTGGTGCGCGCGAGCGACGTCACCCCGCAGAACAACTTCTTCCTGGCGAGCCGGCCCTTCGCGGAGAGCCGGGCCCCGGTCCTCACCGCGGCGATCGACGCGCTGGGCGAGGTGGCGGCCTGGTGCACGCAGAACCGCGGCGCGGTCGCCGCGCTCCTGTCCCAGGGCACGGGCGTGCCGCTCTCCGCGACCCGGCGGGCGGTGGACCGGACCGACTACGTGATCGGCCCCATGACCGACCGCGTCGCCGCCGAGCAGCAGCGGATCGCCGACCGCTTCCACGCCCTGAAACTGATTCCCAAGCCGATCCGCATCGCCGACGCGGTCTGGACGCCCCCCGCCCGCAACGGCTGAGACCGACCGCAGAGAGCCATGACCGACCGATCGCCCCGCGCGCCGTCCCTGTCGCCCGCCAGCGGCCGCGCCCCGAACCGCCGCCATCTCCTGTCCGCCGGCCTCGGCCTCGCGGCGGTCGCGCTGCTGCGCCCGGCCCGCGCGGGCGGCAGCATCCGGATCGGCTACCAGAAATACGGGTCCCTCGTGCTGCTGAAGGGCCGCGGCACCCTGGAGAAGGCGCTTCAGCCTCTCGGCACTGCCGTCTCGTGGTCGGAATTCCCGTCCGGCCCGCCGCTCCTGGAGGCGCTGAATGCCGGGGCGATCGATTTCGGCTCGGCCGGCGAGGCGCCGCCGATCTTCGCCCAGGCCGCGAGCCCGGAGCTGCGCTACGTCGCCGCCGAGCCGCCGGCGCCGCGGGGTGAGGCGATCCTGGTGCCCAAGGACAGCCCGGTGCGCAGCGTCGCCGACCTGCGCGGCAAGACCGTCGCCCTCAACAAGGGATCGAACGTCCACTACCTGCTGGTGCGCGCCCTGGAGCAGGCGGGCGTGCCCTACGACGCGGTGAAACTCGCCTTCCTGGCGCCGGCCGACGCCAACGCCGCCTTCGTGCGCGGCTCGGTCGACGCCTGGGTGATCTGGGACCCGTTCCAGGCCGCCGCCGAGCGCGCCGCGGGCGCCCGGATCCTGGTCGACGGGCGCGGGGCCGACGGGCAGGCGCTCGCGCCCAACCGACAGTTCTACCTGTCCCGGCGCGGCTTCACCGACACGAGCCCCGCGGTCGTCTCGGCCGTGCTGAGGGCGATCGGGGAGATCGATGCCTGGGCCGAGGGCCATGCCGACGCCGTGGCGGCGGAACTCGCCCCCTCGGTGGGCATCCCCGCGCCGGTCCTCGCCGTGGCGCTCGGCCGCCTGTCCTACGGCGTCGCGCCCCTCGACGCGGACGCGATCGCCGACCAGCAGAAGGTCGCCGACGCCTTCCACGACCTCGGCCTCCTGCCGAAACCCGTCCGGGTCGCCGACGCGGTCTGGACGCCGCCCGGGACCACGGCCGCCGTCAAGTCCGAGACGCGGACGGAGAACCGCTGATGCGCCCCTCCAAGCTCGACCGCCTGCGCGACTCCGCGACCCCCTGGCTGCTGCCGGCCGCCATCCTGCTCGGATGGCAGGCCGCGGTCACGACCGGCCTCGTCTCGAACCGCTTCATGCCGGCGCCCCTCGACGTGGTCCGGGCCGGCTGGGAGGCCGGGCGGACCGGGGAGCTCTGGACCAATCTCGGCGTCAGCACGCTGCGGGCGCTGGCGGGCTTCGTGGTCGGCGGCGGCATCGGCTTCGCCCTCGGCCTCGCCAACGGCCTGTCACGGCTGTCGGAGCGGCTGACCGACACCTCGGTGCAGATGGTGCGCAACGTGCCCCACCTGTCGCTGATCCCGCTGGTGATCCTGTGGTTCGGCATCGGCGAGGAGGCCAAGCTGTTCCTCGTGGCGCTCGGCGTGTTCTTCCCGATCTACGCCAACACCCTGCACGGGATCCGCTCGGTGGATCCGGGCCTCGTGGAGATGGGTCGGGTCTACGGCATGTCCCGCACCGAGCTGTTCACCCGGGTGGTGCTGCCCGGCGCCCTGCCGTCGATCTTCGTGGGCCTGCGCTACGCGCTGGGCATCATGTGGCTCACGCTGATCGTCGCCGAGACGATCTCGGCCTCGTCGGGGCTCGGCTACATGGCCATGCAGGCCCGCGAGTTCATGCTGGTCGACGTCGTCGTGCTGGCGATCCTGATCTACGCGGCGCTGGGCAAGCTCGCCGACGCCCTGACCCGCCAGCTCGAGCGCGCCTGCCTCGCCTGGAACCCCGCCTACAGGAGCGCCTGATGCTGCTCGACGCCGTCCGCCGCGAGGCCCTTCCCGACCTCGGCCCCGATCCCCGGCCGGCCGCGAGTGCCGCGCCGGGGCGCGCCCTGGCGGAGCCCGTCGGCCGCGGGATCGCCGTCACCGTCCGCGACCTGCACAAGAGCTTCGACGGCAACGCCGTCATCGAGGGCCTGAACCTGTTCCTGCCGGCCGGCGGGTTCACCGCGGTGGTCGGCCGCTCCGGCTGCGGCAAGAGCACCCTGCTGCGCCTCATCCTCGGGCTCGAGACGCCCACCGGCGGCCGGGTCGATCTGGAGGGGTCGGAGCGCTCCCCCCGCCGGTCCGAGCCGCCGAAGCGGATCATGTTCCAGGAGCCGCGGCTGCTGCCCTGGGCGCGGGTCGTCGACAACGTGGCGGTCGGCCTGTCCGGGCACGGCACCCGGGCCGAGCGCCGGGAGCGGGCACTGGCGGCGCTCGCCGAGGTCGGCCTCGCCGACAAGGCCGGGCAGTGGCCCGCCACCCTGTCGGGCGGCCAGCGCCAGCGCGTGGCCCTGGCCCGGGCGCTGGTGAGCCGGCCGGGCCTGCTCGCCCTCGACGAGCCGCTGGGCGCCCTCGACGCCCTGACCCGGATCGGTATGCAGGACCTGATCGAGCGGATCTGGCGGGCGCAGGGGTTCACCGCGCTCCTCGTCACGCACGACGTCACCGAGGCCGTGGCGCTGGCCGACCGCATCCTCGTGGTCGAGGCCGGCCGGATCGCCCTCGACCTGCGGGTCGACGTGCCGCGGCCGCGCCGGCGCGGGGATCCGGACCTCGCCCGCCTCGAGGGCCGCATCCTCGATCACCTGCTCGGATCGCAGCCGACCGCCTGAACGCGGGGCCGCCGTTTCCCGGAAGCGGCGGCCCGCCCTAGCTCTCGACGATTACCGGATCCGCGCAGTCGGGTCCGGCTTTTCCGCATCCGGCCACCGGGCCGCACAGGAGATTCCGATGACAGCAGCCAATGACGGGCGCGCCGACGTCCTCTGGTTCCTGCCGACCCACGGCGACGGCCGCTATCTCGGCGCGCGGGAGGGGGCCCGGGACGTCTCGCTCAGCTATCTCCGGCAGATCGCGCAGGGGGCGGACGAGCTCGGCTACTACGGCGTGCTGCTGCCCACCGGGCGCTCCTGCGAGGATTCCTGGATCGTCGCCTCGGCGCTGGCGCCGCTGACCAAGCAGCTGCGCTTCCTCGTGGCGGTGCGGCCGGGCCTGATGGAGCCTTCCGCGGCGGCCCGCATGACCGCGACCCTCGACCGGATCTCGGACGGGCGCCTCCTGATCAACGTCGTCACCGGCGGCGACCCGGTGGAACTCGCCGGCGACGGCGTGTTCCTCTCCCACGACGAACGCTACGCCGTCACCGACGAGTTCCTGACGATCTGGCGCGGCCTGCTCGCGGGCGAGACCGTGACCTTCCAGGGCGCACACCTGCGCGCCGAGAACGGCCGGGTGATCTTCCCACCGGTGCAGAAGCCCTACCCGCCGCTCTATTTCGGCGGCTCGTCGGCGGCCGGCATGGCGGTCGCGGCCGAGCATTGCGACGTCTACCTGACCTGGGGCGAGCCCCCGGCCCAGGTCGCCGAGAAGATCGCCGCCGCCCGGCAGGCCGCCGAGGCGAAGGGCAAGACCTTCTCGTACGGGATCCGCCTGCACGTCATCGCCCGCGAGACCGAGGCCGCGGCGTGGGACGCCGCCGAAACCCTGATCTCGAAGCTCGACGACGCCACCATCGCCAAGGCCCAGGAGACCCTCAAGCGGCAGGATTCCGTCGGTCAGAGCCGCATGATGGCGCTCCACGGCGGCAACCGCGACAAGCTCGTGGTGGCGCCGAACCTCTGGGCCGGCGTCGGCCTCGTCCGCGGCGGCGCCGGGACGGCCCTGGTCGGCTCGGCCGACCAGGTCGCCGACCGGATGAAGGAGTATATCGATCTCGGGATCGACCGCTTCATCCTGTCGGGCTACCCGCACCTGGAGGAGGCCTACCGGTTCGCCGAGCTGGTCTTCCCGAAGCTGCCGCTGCGCGCCACCACCGGCCGGCCGGTCGGCAATGCCCGCAACGACGGCCCGTTCGGCGAGATCATCGCCAACGACCTCGTGCCGACCCGCCGCGTCGGCGCGCACTGACCGGCGGCGGCCCCGCCGGCACGGGGCATGGCTGATCTGCATTCGAACAGATCGGGCGTCATGGTCATGCCATCCTTGGCGCCCATCCGCACCGCCCATCGCCGCGCGACCCGGTCGCGCGGCCTGGACGAGCGAAGGATTTCGATGACTGCGACCAAGACGGCCCTCCTGGCCATCGGTCTGTGCCTCGGCCCGGCCGCGGCCTTTGCGGAGCAATCCCCGGCCCGGGAAGCGCTCAAGCAGTACTGCACCGGCGACTACATGGATTTCTGCAGCGCCTACGCGCCGGGCGGTCCGGAGGTCGAGGCCTGCTTCAAGGCCAATCTCAAGAAGCTCTCCCCGAACTGCTCGGCGGCGATCACCGCCTACAAGAAGGAGCAGCGGGCGACCAAGCGCGTCAGCGAGGCGCGCTGAGAGCAGAAAGCCCGACGCGTCCGCGGCCCCGGGCCGAAGCCGCCGCGGCGCGCTCGAGCCCCGCGCCGAAGGGGCACGAAGCCGGGCAGCCCGGAGCCGGCATCCCCGCAGGATCTCGGTGCCTCGGCCGGTCCCGATCCCGGGTGGCCGCTGCGCGGCCCCGGGGATGACGGTGTGAAACCGGCGCCCTGGCCTCCCTAAATAGCGTCTTGGACAACCCTCTGCCCGCACGGGCGCGGGAATCCGGCGCACCTGTCCTGGCCGATGCCGCCTCGCGACCGGACACGGAACCGGTTCTCCCGGACAATGCCGGCCGGCACCGCCCAGGCGCGACGGATCGGCCGATGCGCGGCGCGATCCACCGCAGCAATCCCCACGATGCTGCCGCGCCGAAGCGGCCTGCACGATAATTTAAGCCGGCACCTGCCATCCGATAAGAACTGGCGCGGCCAAGGTCAGGTCCTGCGATTCGGCGACGATCCGTGCGCGTGATTGCACGGGATCTGCCCCGGGATCTGCGCGGTCCGCCCCATCGGAATCTCGAGACGCGGGTGCCGTGCCGATGACGACGACCGACCTGACGACCGCCGGGACCGCATCCCCGGCCGGTGGCCGCGAGGCGATGCTGCGCGGGGCGCGCATCGTCGCGGCCGCGGCCGTCACCGTCATGGTGCTGCTGCTCGACCTCATCAGCTACTCCCAGCTCATCTTCTCGGGGCCGCTGGCGGAGAGCCGCGCGGCCGGCCTGTCGGCGCTGCTCGCGGCCTACGTCCTGGGCAGCCTCGTCTTCATCGCGCTCCGCCGGACCGCGCGGGTCTCGCTGTCCTTCATCGGCGCGGCCGCGATCGTGCAGGCGGCGATCGCCGCGGCGGTCGCCGGGCAGCTCGAGGCCGCGGGCATCACCGATCCCGAGACGGTCGGGCAGCTCGTCCTCGTGGCCTGCGGCGTCTCGACCTTCGCAACGGGCGTGATCTTCGCGCTGCTCGGCACCCTCCGAGCCTCCCTGCTGGTGCAGCTCCTGCCCTACCCGGTGCTCGCCGGCTTCCTCGGCGGCGTCGGGCTGCTGTTCCTGCGCAGCGGCGTGCAGATCGGCGGCCATGTCGACGACCCGCTCGCGGCGCTGCTCCGCGCCGTCGACCCGGCGAACCTCGATCCGGGCCGGATCGATGCCGGGGCGCTCGCCCGCATCGCCCTGACCCTCGTCATCGGCTTCTGCGCCTTCTACATGCCCCGGATCGTCCGGCACTGGGGGACCTACCCCGCGGTGATCCTGTCGAGCCTCGCGGTGGTCCATCTCGGGCTGGCCTGGACGGGCACCAGCGTCGCCGCCGGGCAGGCATCGGGATGGCTGATCGAGCCGCTGCCGACCGGCACGCTGCTGCGGCCGCCCGCCATCGGCAGCCTGATGGCCTTCGACCCGCACCTGCTCCTGCCGATCTGGCCCAAGATCGCCACCCTGGTCGTCGTGGCGGTGATCATCCAGATCCTCTACGTGGTGAGCGTCGAGCTGGAGATCCGGCGCGACCTCGACATCGACCGGATGTTCGTCGCCTCGGGCGCCACCAACCTGGTCGGCAGCGTGTTCGGCAGCTCCGCGATGGGCTTCGGCCGTACATCGACGCTCCTGCTGCACAATATCGGCGGCGGACACTGGCTCGGCTGGTGGCTGACCCTCGCGGTCATGGCGGCTCTGCTCATCGTCGGCGCGAGCCCCCTGGCGCTGCTGCCCCGCCCGCTGGCCGGCGGCGCCCTGATCGCCATCGGCATCGGGCTTCTGTTCAACCTCGGCGTCGCCAGCCGGACCCTTCCGGGCTGGGAGATCGCCATCGCGCTGGTCGTCTGCGCCGCCACCGCGTTCTTCGGGGCCACCACGGGCTTCCTCGTCGGCGTCCTGCTGGCGATCCTGATCTTCGGGGTCCAGTACGGGCAGATCGGCGCGATCCGCCGGTCGCTCTCCGGGGCGGAGCGGCGCAGCAGCGTCATCCGCGGTCCCGACGCGGCCGCGCGGCTCGAGGCGGCCGGCGGCCGGACCCGGATCTACACCCTGCAGGGCTACCTGTTCTTCCTCAACGCGCAGGCGATCTACCGCCGGGCCGCCGCGGAGGCCGGGGATCTGCGCGTCCTGATCCTGGATTTCCGCGAGACCGTGGGGCTCGACAGCTCGGCGCTGATCGCATTCCGCAAGGTCGGCCAGCTCGCGGAGCAGCGGCGCTTCGACGTGCTGCTGGTCCATCTCGATCCCGCGGCGCGCCTGCAGATCACCCGCAACGGGCTCGCCGCCGACCCGCGGGTCCGGATCCTCGACACGCTCGACGAGGCCCTGCGCGCCGCCGAGGCGACGCTGCTGGCGGAGGCCGGCGGCGCCGGCCCGGGGGAGGTCGCCCTGTTCGCCCGCCACATGGCCGACCGCCTGGGCAGCACGTTCGGGCCGGACGACTTCGCACCCTATCTGGCGGTCCGCGAACTCCCGGCGGGCGCGGCGCTGATGCGCCAGGGGGAGGCGGCCGACGCCCTCTACTTCCTGGAGCAGGGCCTCGTCTCCATCGAGATGGAGGTCCCCGGCCGCGGCAACCTGCGCCTGCGCACCACCACGGCCGGCACGGTGATCGGCGAGATCGCGCTGGTCCAAGGCGGGCGACGCACCGCCACCGCCGTCGCCGAGAGCGCCTGCCGGGTCGTCGGCATCGACCGCGCCGCCCTCGCCCGGATGGAGCGGGAGCGCCCGGACCTCGCGCTCGCCTTCCAGCGCTTCCTGATGCTGGAACTGGCCGGCAAGGTCTCCGACACGAACCGGCTGCTCGAGGCGGAGATGCAGTAGCGCGCCCGGCGGCGCCGCGGATCCAGGGCGGATCAGCCCGCCGCCAGCGCCACGGCGAGCCCGAGATGGGTGACGTGGTGCAGGAACTGGTCGATGCCGATCAGCCACCAGAACCGGGCATCCGTGGTCGGCAGGCGCGTCCGCTGGCCGACCAGCACCTTGCCGCGGTCGATCGCCGTGTGGATCGCGAAATCGACGAGCGCCAGCCACCACAGGGCCGGCTTCACCGCGAGCGCGATCAGCAGCGTGCCGAGGCCGTGCAGGCCGGCATGGGCGCAGAGGGGGCCGAGCCAAGCGGAGGACCGCTGCTTGCCCCGCGCCATCCAGTTGGTCTGCAAGAAGAAATCCGCCGCGAGGTGCTTCACGGCGAACGCGAAGACCAGCAGCGCGAAGGCACCCACCGGGACGAGCGTATCGACGGACGGCATCGCGGCCCTGGCTCTCCTGCCGCGATCCTGCGGGGAAGGGTTCGGATGCGCGCACCGCGCCCCGAATCGAGGAAGCGTCAGCATACACGCGCCGACGGACCCTGGCGCGGACCGAAACCCGGCGCGGCGGCCGGCCCGTTCGCGGACGCCGCACTGTAGAATTCAAAACTCAGTCCGATGTTTTGCCGCTCTCCACGGAGAAATCCGGAGCATCTCAGCTATTTCCGCTAGCAACGCGCTGATGCGGTAAGTTTTAATCATTCTAATCCGCGAAGATAGACGTTGTTGCACAGAACAGCCGCATGATAATCGTCCTACCCGCACCGGCCATGCCGGTGGGACATCGTGAGCGGGACAGTGACGACCTGGAACTGCGACGCCGGCGCCTCCGGCCGGGGGATCGTCGCGGTGCGCCGGCCCGGCCGGCCGCCGCCCGGCGGATCCTGGAATCTCGCGGCGTTCGAGCGCCACCGCGCCGCCTATCTCGCGGGCGCGCGCCGCATCCTCGGCTGCCCGGCCCAGGCGGAGGACGTCGTCCAGGACGTGCTGCTCCGGCTGATCGCCGATCCACCGCCCCCGGCCGAGACGGCGATCCAGGCCGCCTATGTCGGGCGGATGGTGCGCAATCTCGCCCTCGACCGGGCGCGGCGGCAGGGCTTCGAGCGGCGCCTGTTCACCGGCCTCGACGCCGCCCCGGACCCGGCCGATCCCGGTACGGGGACCCCCGAGGCGGCCGCGGCATCGCGGGAATCCCTGCGGCAGGTGCAGGCCGCTGTGGCCGAGCTGCCGGAGCCGGTGCGCACGGCCTTCCGGCTCCACCGTGTCGAGGGCGTGCCGCAGATCGAGATCGCGGCCCGGCTCGGGGTCTCACGCGCCCTGGTGTGCGGTCTCGTGCGCCGCGGCCACCTGCACTGCCTCGCGGCCCTCGACCGGCGCTGCGCCGCCTGCCCGGCGCGCGGCGACGCCCCAGGCCAGGATCAGCGCGAGGCCGAGCCCGTCGGCCAGGAACTCGGCCGCGACCCGGCTGGCGAGCACCCCTGCGTAGCCGAGGAGCGGCGGCAGGATCAGCAGCGGCGGGATCAGCGCCAGCCCCTGCGCCGCCAGCGACACGGCGGCGGCCCGGCGCGGCGCGCCGATCGCCTGGAACAGGGTCGCGGCCGTGAGCTGTAGGCCCACCGGCATGAAGGCGAGAGCGAAGACCGCGGTGGCGCGCGCGCCCTCGCGGGCGGTCGCGGGATCCCGCGCGAACAGGCCAGCGAGGGGCTCGGCCCAGGCGAGCATCAGGCCACCGACGACGAGCCCGTAGGCGAGGGCGGCGGCGAGCACGAAGGCGAGGGCGCGGTGCAGCCGGNGGCGCGGTGCAGCCGGTCCCGGCGGCCCGCGCCGGCGGCGTGGCCGAGCACCGCCTGGGCGCCCGCCATCGTCCCGAGGAGCGGCAGCGCCGCCACCAGGGTCAGACGCAGGGCGATCCCCTGCGCGGCGACCGCGGCGTCGCCGTAGGGGGCGGCCGCCTCCACGAACAGCGCCATCGCGAAGGCCGCGAGCAGGCTGGAGCCGGTGGCGGGCAGCGCGAGCGTCAGGGCCTCGCCGAGGGCCCCGCGCCCGATCCGGCCGCCGGGCCACCGGATCGACACCCGGTCCGGTCCCCGCGCCCGAGCGAAATGCAGGCCGTAGGCGGCCGCCCCCGCGAGCTGCGCGCCGATCGCCGCCCAGCCGGCGCCGACGGTGCCGAGGCCGCAGACCCGGATCAGCAGCACGTCGAGCAGGATGTTGAGGCCGAAGCTGCCGACCATGACGGCGCCGCTGAGGCGCGCGTGGCCCTGGGCGCGCACGACGAACCCGCCGACGATCATCACCAGCATGAGGGCCGTGCCGATCGTGGCCAGCGCCGTGTAGGGCGCGGCCTCCGCGGCGAGGGCGGGGTCGGCGCCGAGGAGTCGCAGCCAGAACGGGGTGTCGGCCGCGATCGCCCCCGTGACGGCGAGCCCGGCCGGCAGGCTCAGCCAGAAGCCCAGGCCGGCGGCGGCCGCGGCCCGGTCGGCATCCCCCGCCCCGAGGGCGCGGGAGACCTGCGAGGCCGCCGCGATCCCGGCCCCGTAGCCGAGCGCCGCGACCAGCAGCGTCACCGGGTACGCCAGGGCGATGGTGGCGATCGCGGCGGCGCCGAGATCGGCCACGAACCACGCGTTGACCAGCATCTGCAGCGCGTGGGCCGAGATGCCGAGGATCGCCGGCCCGGACAGCCGCAGGACCAGGGCGACGACCCGGTCCTGGTCGAGATCGACCGGCCGCATCACGGGGTCGCGGCGGCCGAGCGGATCGCCGCGCGGGCGGCCCGCTCCTCGGCGAGGATCGTCCGCGCGATCGCGCCGGCCCGCACGGGCAGGATCGACAGCAGCGTCTCGGTCAGCCCGTGGGTCGGTTCGCTGAAGCCCTGGAGGTGCAGGCTCACCCGGGGCTCGGCCCGCTGCAGCGGCAGGCGGTAGTTCCGGTCGGCGGTCGTGGCGGCCATGAACGGGCGCAGGGGCTCGAGGAGCGCCGGCACGGTGGCGCGCTGGTAGCCGGTGGCGCAGATCACGGCCGCGTAGCTCTGCCGCTCCGTGGTCCCGTCGACGTCGTCGCGCAGGGTCGCGCTCAAGCCCTCGGCGGCCGGGTCCAGCGCCACGACCCGGGTGCTGCGCCGCAGCCGGTAGCGGGTCACCCCGCTCACCGTCTGCTCGTAGAGGGTGGCGTAGAAGTCCTGGATCAGGTCGGCGTCGACCACCGCGTAGTTGGTGGCGCGGTGGGCCGCGATCAGCTCCGCCCGAACCGGCGCCGGGGCGTCGTGGATCCGGTCGACGGAGGCCGGGTCGAAGATCTCGTTGACGAAGGGGCTGTCGTCGGCGGGCTTCAGGGCGGGCCCGCGGATCGCGAGGTCGACGAGCGCCCGCGGGTAGCGCGCGCCGAGATCGGTGACGATCTCCACGGCGCTCTGGCCGCCGCCCACCACCAAGATGCGGGGCTCGGGCCCGTCCAAGCGCGGCGCCCCGAGGGCCTGGGCGATCCCCGGCAGGTACCAGGAGGAGTGGATCAGCCGCCGGTCCCGCGCGTGGGCCGCGAACGGGGCGGGGATCGCCGGGTCACCGCCCGCCGCCACGACGAGGTGGCGGCAGCGGCGCGGGCGGCGCGTCCCGGCGCCGTCCCGGGCCTCGACCACGAAGGCGGCGAGCCGGCCGTCGCGGATCTCCGGCCGCACGATCTCGACGGTCTCGCCGTACGCGACCGCGTCCGAGAACTGGTCCGCCGCCCAGGCGAGGTAGTCGTTGTACTCGACCCGCGACGGAGTGAACGTCTTGAGGTTGAGGAAGGTGCTGAGCCGCCCCTTCACGTGCAGGTAGTTGAGGAAGCTGAACGGGCTCGTCGGGTCGCGCAGGGACACGAGGTCCTTCACGAAGCTGATCTGCATGTCGGCGCCGGGCAGCATCATCGCCCGGTGCCAGCCGAACCGCTCCTGCCGCTCGATGAACCGCAGCGACGGCCGCGGCGGCCCGTCGCCGGTCGCGTCCCGGAGGGCGATGGCCAGGGACAGGTTGGCCGGGCCGAAGCCGATCCCGATGATGTCGTCGGTCGCGGGGTGATCCGTCATCGCTCGCATCTCTGTTCGCGCAGGGCGGTCTAGGCCGGCACGGCGGGGGGCCGCGGCGCGGCGTCGGCGGCGGCCGCGCCCGGCACCCAGAGCCGGTCGCGGACGAAGTGCTCGCGCGACAGGGCGACGAGGGCCGCGCGCTTGTGGGGGAAGTCGACGGTGGCGATCGTCGCGAAGCCGGAGCCGTGGAGGTTCCGGATCTGCTGGGCGTGATCGGCCCGCGGCTCGCCGACGACGCGCCGCGTGCGCGGCTCGTCGAGGAACAGGTAGTGCATCAGCGACGGCAGCCAGGCGGAGAGATAGGGCCGCCCGCGCACGGCCGCGTCGCCGATCGCGACGTGCCAGCCGCGGTCGTAGGGACCGGATTCGTAGAGCGGCCCGAGGCGGCTCTCCCGCGCCCAGTACAGCTCGAAATAGCCGAAGGGCTTGCCGTCGAGGCAGCCGAACAGCGGCAGGGTCGCGGGGTCGGCCCGGAGCGCGGCGATGTAGGCGGCGTGCGCCTCCAGGGTGCCGGTCTCCTGCCAGACCGCGGCGACCCGGGGGTCGTTCATCCAGGCCGAGAACAGGGCGACGTCGCCCGGCTCCGTCATCGTGCGGAAACTCAGGCGCCGGCCGAGCCAGGGGATCGCCCGCGCGTAGACCGTGCCGGCGGGCGTCCGGGGCCGCAGCGGGTGGCGGCGGCCGGCCGTGACGGTGAACAGCTCGGGGAAGGGCGGACGCGCCGCCGGGAGCCAGCGGGCGGCGCATTGCCAGAGGAGCCCCGGCAGGATCTCGACCCCGTCGCCGGCGGGCCGGGCCGCGCCGAGGTCGAGCAGCCGTCCGTACGTCGCCGGATCGGCCGCGACGCCGATGCGCAGGACCTGCGTGTCCTCGGCGGTCAGCGCCTCGGCGCGCGCCAGGATTGCCTCCGCGGCCGCCGCCGGCTCGACCGGCTCGGCGAGGCGGATCACCGGTGCGTCCCGGGTCCCGCCCAGGGTGAGAGGCACCTGTGCGACCACCTGCGCGGCCGCCTGCGCGGCTGCCTGCGCTCCGTCATCGTGGATCCGCGCCGGATGCGCGCCGGCATCGCGCGACCGTGGCCTCGAAGCGTCCGTCATCCGTCCTCCGCGTGTCGCCGGCACCGCCGCGTCGCCGGCACCTTCCTGACGGATGGGACCGCCCGGCGTTCAGGAGTTTCGTGCGGGCGGCGTCCGCCGACTCCGGGCGCGCGATCGTGAACCGCGCCCCGCCTCAACCGTCACTCCGTCGAAGCCCGGAGCGGCGCAGGAGCGAGCGGATGGACAGGGACGGCCAGGAGGCGAGCGCGGACACGGGTGCGGGCGCGGCCCCGAGCACGGTCGACGAAGCGGCCGCGGACTGGACCCGCGGGCCGGTCGTGGTGGCCTTCGACCGGGCCGGGCACGGCGCCTTCTGGCCGCCCGACCGAGCGCTGCCCGCCGGCTGGACCAGGGCGCACGGCCCCTGCGGGATCGCGGCGGCGCGGGACTGGATCGCGGATCCGGCGCACNGCCGGAGCCGATGGTGCCGGCGAGCCTGACGATCCTCGACCGGCTGCCGGTCACCGCCAACGGCAAGGTCGACCGCAACGCCCTGCCGGATCCCGCCGCCGACGACCCGCGCGGGCGCCCGCCCGGCACCGCCACGGAGCGGCGCCTCGCCGGGATCTGGTCCGAGTGCCTGGGCTTCCCGGTCCGGGCGGCGGACCGGCGCTTCTTCGCGCTCGGCGGCGATTCCCTGTCGGCCCTGCGGCTGGTGGCGCGCCTGCGCCTCATCGCCCCGCGGGGCGGGATCGGCGTGGCGGATCTCCTGCGCGACCCGACCGTCGCGGAGCTGGCGGACCGGATCGACGCCGGATCGGAGGCCGCCGACGAGGGCCTCGCCCCCCTGGTCCGGCTGTCCGCCGGCCGGGCGGAGAGCGGCCGGCCGCTGCTGGTGCTGTTCCCGGGGCTGCTCGTCAGCACCCGCGAATACGAGCCCCTGGTCGCCCATCTCGGCCCCGGGCAGGAGGCGCACGGCTTCCTCTGCGCCTCCCTGGTCGAGGCGGTCCGGCCGCTGCCGCCGGTGGCCGACCTCGCGGCGGCCTACGCCGAGCGGGTCCGCGACCTGATGCGCGGCCGCGCGGGGTCCTGCGTCTTCCTCGGCTGGTCCTGGGGCGGCGTGCTCGCCTACGAGACCGCCCGGCGGCTCGGCCCCGGCTTCCCCCTGGACTGGGTCGGCATGCTCGACGCCTGCGGCCTGGAGGCCAACTTCGCCCCCGGCGCCGGCCGGCCGGTCGAGCCCGCGGAGCGGGCGGCGCACGAGGCCCTCGTCGAGGCGTGGCTCGCGCGCGCGCCGATGCGCGCGCACTGGGAGGCCCTGCGCGCCCGCATGGACCCGGAGGCCGCCGTGCAGTTCCTGCGCTTCCTGGCCGCCGAGCCGCAGCCCCTGCCGGCCGACGGTCCCGAGGTCGGCAGCCGGGAGCGGATGCTCTGGACGCTCGTCGACCACGCGATCCAGTTCCGGTCCCTCCGCCTGGATCCCGGCACGGTGCCGGTCCGCAGCTTCGTGGCGGCGGAGTCGCGGGCCCGCGGCCTGCCGGTGATCGACTGGGCGCCCCTCACCGACCGGCTCCTCGGGGTGGAGACCGTCCCCGAGACGGATCACCTCGACATCGTCCTGTCGCCGCACCTCCACGACCGGATCGCCGCGCTGACGGCGCCCGCCGCCCGGGGCCCTGCACACGCCCCCGCCTGGACCGCCGCCTGACATGCGGGAGCCCGAACCGACCTTCGAGACCCTGCGCGACGCCCATGTGGCGGCGCTCACCGGCTCCCTGATCGACGGCCTCGAGCACGGCCCCGGGGGCGCCGGCTACGTCTGGTCGCGCAGCATCCCGGACCCGACCCTGAACTTCGCCTTCGGGGTGCACCGTCCCGACCAGTTCGCCTGGGCGGGCGCGGCGGCCCTCGGGCGCGCCCGGGCGCCGGCCTTCCTGGCCCGGGACGACGGGGAGATCGCGCTGCTGCGCGCCCTGTTCGAGCCCGCGATCCTCTACCCGGCGAGCTGGATGGTGGCACGGCCGCTTCCGGCGCCGGCCCCGGCCGGCAGCGCCGTCACCGTGCAGGCGAGGCCCGCGCCGGGGCCGGATTTCGAGCGGGTCTTCGCCCACCTGTCCGACGCGCCGGGCGTGCGGGCGCATCTGCGCCGCTACTACATCCCGGCGCTGCGGGCCTCCGGACGGGCGCGGGCGGGGCCGCGTCGATCACCCCGATGTCGATCGCCACCGCGCGGGCGAGCGCCGCCGCCAGGGGCGCGCAATCGGCCAGATGCACGCCGTCCCGGTGCGGGCCCGGGCCGGTGAGCCCCCCGGTGCCGACGCGCCACGCCGCGAACGGGTCGAAGACGGCGTGGCCCCCCGCGGCGCAGAGCGCCGCGAGGCGATCCGAGAAGACCGCGACGGCGGCGGGATCCCGGCCGGTCGCGTCGGCCCCGATCGGCGGGACGGCCGCGACGAAGACCTGCGCGGCCCAGGCCTCCAGGCTGCGCAGGATGGCCCGGACATCGGCCTCGAACCGGTCGACCACCCGGGCCCGCTCGGGATGCCGCCAGAGCGGGATGTCGTTGGTGCCGATGATCAGCACCGCGGCCGCGGTACTGCCGCCGGCCGCGATGTTGATGCAGCGCCGGCCGCCGAGATCCGGCGTTCCGACGAACTCGGCGTGGGAATTGCCGGCGAGCAGCACGCTGCCGGGCTTGGCCGCCCGGAGCGCCGCGCGGATGCCGGGATTCCGCTCGGCGAAGCGATGCCCGACGATCCGGCCGTGCCGCCAGTGGCGGGCGGCGGTCTCGATCCAGTGGGCGCCCATGGCTGACCTGATCAGGCGTGAGGGATCGGCCGCTCCCGTACGGGCGGGACCGGAGGACGACGGGTGGGGCCGGCCCGTCGCCCGAAGACGGGCCGCAACAGGCCGCGCGCGGCCGGACGACTTGCCGCCGCGCGATGAGGCGTCGGAAACACTTGGAGAGACGATCCGATACATGGGCCGTCTTCCCGATCTGTATGTGGGAAAAAATCACACGTCAATCGGGCGGCCGGGGTGACGGGCCCCGGTGGCGGGCCGGACGCCTTCCGGCGGCCGCGCCGCCGCGCTACCTCGGAGATCGCGGGGCGCCGTCGGCCGCCCGGGAGCGTCGGGGAGCCAGGATGGCGAGCGAGATGATCAGGGACCGGGTCTTCATCGTCACGGGCGCGGGCTCGGGCCTGGGGGAGGCGGCCGCGCGGGGCCTCGCGGCGGCGGGGGCCCGGGTGGTCGTCGCCGACATCGCCCGCGAGGCCGGCGCCCGGGTGGCGGCGGATCTCGGGGCGCAGGCCCGCTTCGCCGAGACGGACGTCACCCGCGAGGCGGACGGCGCGGCGGCGGTCCGGACGGCGCTGGACGCGTTCGGGCACCTCCACGGGCTCGTGAACTGCGCCGGCATCGCGCCGGGGGAGAAGGTGGTCGGCCGCGACGGGCCGCACCGGCTCGAGACCTTCGCGCGGGCGGTCTCGGTCAACCTCGTCGGCACGTTCAACATGATCCGGCTGGCCGCCGACGCCATCGCCCGCGAGGCGCCGGACGCGGCGGGCGCCCGGGGCGTGATCGTGAACACCGCCTCAATCGCGGCCTTCGACGGTCAGATCGGGCAGGCCGCCTACGCGGCCTCGAAGGGCGGCGTGGTCGCCATGACGCTGCCCGTCGCCCGGGAACTCGCCCGGCACGGCATCCGGGTGGTGACCATCGCCCCTGGCATCTTCGAGACGCCGATGATGGCGGGCCTGCCCCAGGACGTGCAGAACACGCTCGGCCAGAGCGTGCCGTTCCCGCCGCGCCTCGGCCGCCCGTCGGAATACGCCGATCTCGTCCGGCACATCTGCGAGAACCCGATGCTGAACGGCGAGACCATCCGGCTCGACGGGGCGCTCCGGATGCCGCCGCGCTGACGGCTCAGCCGATCGACACGCTGGTCAGGACATCGGCGGCGCGGCGGACCTCGGCGGCGATCATCTCCTCGCTCGGGCCGTCGATCGGCATGTCCGACAGGATCGCCGCGACGTCGCGCTTCACATCCTCGCGGATCTCCGGGTTCTCCTCGGAGAGCCGCCCGATCAGGACGCCGAGCACGATCTCCAGGGCGGACAGCTTGGCGTGCAGGCGGGTGAACTCGTCCAGCGGCTCGGGCTCGTGCGCGGTCATGGCCTGCTCCATCGGGGGGACCTCCGCCGTCGCCCAGGGGCGCGCCGGATCGTCCGCGTGTCATACAGGGGCGCCGGCCGCCCGTCTCGCCGGACGGTCGAGCCCGCGCGGCCCGATGCTCCGCCGGGAGACCGGAGCCGAATTTTTTCCCGATCGCGGGCAACCGGATTTCCGGACCCGACGTTTCACGCACCCGTGAATGAACCCGCGAAGGGACACCCCGCCATGATCACCCGTCTCACCGCCGCCGCCGGCCTCCTCGCCCTCTCCACCGGCCTCGCCCTGGCCCAGACGCCCACCGCGACCCCCGCCGAGCCCGCCTCCAAGGCCGACAGCAACCTGAAGGAGTGGCAGGTCGCCAAGGCCGCCAAGGTCGGCCTCGCCCAGGCGCTCGCCACCGCCGAGTCGCAGGGCGACGAGAAGGGCGGCCGCGCCATCGACGCCGATTTCGAGAAGGCCGGCAGCAAGGATCCGGCCCACTACGCGATCAAGGTCGTGTACCCGAGCGGCAAGCTCGTCGAGTACGGCATCAACGCCGATACCGGCGCCCTCTACAAGACCGAGAACCAGCCGATCGAGCGCTACTTCACCCGGCTGAAGGCCTCCGACTTCCAGAACGCCAAGACCTCGCTGAAGGACGCGCTCGCCATCGCCGAGCAGAAGGCTGGCGGCGGCAAGGCCTACGAGGCCGAGGTCGAGAAGGACGGTTCCGCGGTCCAGTACGAGATCAAGGTCGCCGGCGCCGACAAGGAGCAGGAGGTCAAGGTCGGGCCGGACGGCAAGGTCCTGAACTGAGGCCTCGGGCTGCGACGGAAGCCCGTCGCAGCCCCCACGTCTCCGCGCGGCGCGCGGCCGTCAGGGCGGCGCCGCGCTGATCCGGGGCGCGCCGCCCCGGGTCGCCGCACTCCGGCGCGACAGCAGCACGGTCGCGTCGGCCGCTGCAACCTGTCGCCCCGGACCCGAACGCCCGTCCCGGCCATTGCCCTCGCACGCGGCGGCCCGAGCGGCCGCGGGGCGGGGAGGGCGGCATGGACGCGCGCGCAGGGGAAACCGACGGCCATCTCGGCCAGTCCCACACCCGGGTCGAGGGACCCGACAAGGTCACCGGCCGGGCCCTGTACAGCTCCGACCACACCGGGCCGGAGACCGGCATCGCCCACGCGGCCCTGGTGACCAGCACCATCGCCCGGGGCCGCGTCACCGGGTTCGACCTCGCGGTGGCCGAGCGGGTGCCGGGACTCCTGGGGATCTTCACCCACCGGGACTTCGCGGGCGCGGTGGCGCCGGTGAAGCACCTGATGGCGGGCGGTTTCGCCAACAGCTCGCACCGGCCCCTCGACTCCGACGCGGTGGCGTATGCCGGCCAGATCGTGGCCCTCGTGGTCGCCGAGACCCTGGCAGCCGCCGAGGCGGCGGCCGGCGCGGTCCGGGTCGCCTACGCGGAGGAGCCCGCCGCCGGCGGCTTCGACGCGCCCGGTGCCGAGACCGTGCGCCTCGCCGACCTGAAGCCCCACCACGAGGACATCGCCCGGGGCGAGGCGGAGGCTGGCTTGGCGGACGCGGCCGTCCGGGTCGAGGCGCGCTACGAGACCCCGGTCCAGCACCACAACCCGATCGAGCTGTTCACCACCCGGGCCGCCTGGGACGGCGACCGGCTCACCGTCCACGAGCCGACCCGCTACGTCGGCGCCGTGCAGCACGGGCTCGCGGCGCAGCTCGGGCTCGATCCCGCGAACGTGCGGGTGGTGGCGGGCCTGATCGGCGGCCATTTCGGCTCGAAATTCGCCCTGTCGCAGCACACCGCGCTGGTCGCCCTGGCGGCCCGGCGCCTCGGCCGGCCGGTCTCGCTGGTGCCGAGCCGCCGGCAGTGCTTCACCATCGCCAATTACCGGCCGGAATCGCGCCACCGCATCCGCCTCGGCGCCGACCGGACGGGCCGGTTCAGCGCCCTGGTGCACGAGGCCGACACCGTGACGTCGCGCTTCGATCCCTTCGTGATGGAGGGCGCGGAGGTGACCGCGAGCCTCTACGCCTGCCCGAACATCCGCACCGAGGAGCGGGCCGTGCGGGTCGACCGCAACACGCCCGGGCCGATGCGGGCGCCGCCGGAAGTGCCGTTCCTGTTCGCCCTGGAGAGCGCCGTCGACGAGATGGCCGCGGCCCTCGGCCTGGACCCGATCGAGCTGCGCCGGCGCAACGACACGGCGGTCGATCCGGTCAGCGGAAAACCGTTCTCGACCCGGCCGCTGATGGCCTGTTTCGAGGCCGGCGCGCGGGCCTTCGGCTGGTCGCGCCGGGTGCCGCGCCCGGGCTCGATGCACGAAGGACCCTGGCGGGTGGGCCTGGGCTGCGCGACCTCGGTGCGGCCCACCAAGATCGCCGCGGCGACGATGCGGGTCCGGCTCGGCCCGGACGGGTCCGCCGAGGTGGCCTGCGCGCACCACGAGATCGGCAACGGTATCACCACGCTGCTCGCGATGGGCGCCGCGGACGGGCTCGGCGTGGCGGTCGAGCGGGTCAGGGTCCGGCTCGGCGACACGGACCTGCCGGCGGCGGGCATCTCGGGCGGGTCGAGCACGACCACCAGCCTGATGGGCGCCCTGGCGCTGGGCTGTGCGCAGCTCCGCGAAACCCTGGCGCAGGCGGCGACTGGGCAGGGCGGGCGCCTCGCCGGCCGGGATCCGGGCTCGTTGCGCCTCGTCGGGGGTCGGCTCGCGGCCCCGGACGGGACCGGGATCACCTTCGCCGAGGCGGTCGGCACCGGGGGTGCGGAGACGGTCGCGGAGTTCGTGCCCGAGGGCAGCGACCGGGAGACGGCGCTCAAGGGTCTGCGCGGCGGCCATATCGGGCTCAGCCTGGGCGGCGCGGGGAAGGCGGTGTCCTGGGGCTTCGGCGCGCAGTTCGCGGAAGTCCACGTCCACGCCGAGACCGGGGAGATCCGGGTGGCCCGGCTCACCGGCGCCTTCGCGGCGGGGCGGATCCTCAACCCGCTGACCGCGAAGAGCCAGCTCATGGGCGGGATGATCTGGGGCCTCGGCTCGGCGCTGCTCGAGGAGACGGTGCTGGACGGCGCCGCCTACCGCAACCCCGACCTCGCCGAGTACCTCGTCCCGACGGCGGCCGACGCGCCGGAGGTCGAGGCGCTGCTGGTGCCCGATCCCGACGATCAGGTCGACGCGCTGGGCCTGAAGGGCCTGGGCGAGCTCGGGATCATCGGCGTGAACGCCGCCATCGCCAACGCCGTCCACCACGCCACCGGCCGCCGCATCCGGAGCCTGCCGATCCGGCTGGAGGACGTGGCGTGAGGGAGAGGACGGGCGCGGACTTGCAAATCGCCCCCCTCATCGTGAGCTGCGGCGCAGCCGCCTCGAAGGGGGGGCTCCAGGGAACGCAGCGGAGGTCTCCTTCGAGGCCTCCGCTGCGTTCCGGCACCTCAGGATGAGGGGAGGGTTGGACGTCGCCCGAGGGCCGGACGTCCCGCCCCCTACTCCATCGTCGGCGCGAGCTTCTTCACGCTCGCGACGTCCTCGCCGAGCCACGCCGCGTTCTTGGCGGTGCCGTCGAAGGTGGCGCTCGTCTTGAACAGCTCGTACTTGCCCTCCAGCGCGTAGGGCTTCGACCGCGACAGCAGCTCGGCCACCGCCGCCTTGTCCATCGGCTTGAAGGTCTTCACCGCCTCGAAGGCCTGGTCGAGGTCGCGCTGGTTCTGGATGCCGGTGATCACCACCGAGACCGGCAGGTTCAGCGAGAAGTGCAGGTACTCGATCGGCTTGATCGGCGCGTCCGCCTTCAGGATAACGCCGTCACCGAAGGTCTTCATGGCGAGCGGCGCGATGCCGTTCTGCACGAGATACGGCAGGACGAGGTGGCTGAACGAGCGGAAATGCGCGTCCATCACGTTGACGGGCATCTGCACGGAATCGAAGTGGAAGCCGCGCTCGGCCGCCACCTCCAGCATCTGCAGGTGGATGCGCGGATCCTTGTGGCCGGTGAAGCCGATGTAGCGCAGCTTGCCCTGGCGTTTGGCCTCCAGGAAGCCCTCCATGGCGCCGCCCTCGGCGAAGACCCGGTCCGGGTCGTCGTAGCGCAGGATCTCGTGGTGCTGGACGAGGTCGATCCGGTCGGTGCGCAGGCGCAGGAGCGACTGGTCGATCTGCTTGAGCGCCTCCTCCTTGGTCCGCCCGTCCATCTTGGACATCAGGAAGACCTTGTCGCGGTAGCCGCCCTGGGCCAGGGCCGCGCCCATGCGCAGCTCCGAGCGCCCGTCGTTGTAGTCCCAGCAATTGTCCATGAAGGTGATGCCGCGGTCGATCCCGGCATGGATCAGCCGCGTCGCCTCGTCGTCGGTCACCGCGCTCTTGCCGAGGTGGAACCCGCCCATGCCGATCGCCGAGATCTTCTCCGACGTCCGGCCGAAGGAACGATAGAGCATCTCGCCCCGGCGCTCGCCGGGATCGTTGACGAAGGGCAGGTCCGCGGGGTCCTGCGGGCGGGTGTTCGGGAGCGCGGGGGCGTTCACGGCCGCACCCGCGCTGCCGGCGCCGGCAAGGCCCGCGCCGAGCACGGCGCCCTGGAGGAAGCTGCGGCGTTCCATCGGCTGTCTCCGTTCGAGGATGTCCTGGTGAGGGGAAGTATTGCGTCGGGCCGCGTCATCGTTCGGTCCCCGTGGCGAGGCGTCCCGCCGCGTGGAGCAGGCGCAGGGCGGCGCAGGCGGCGCCGTAGCCGTTGTCGATGTTGACCACCGTGATGCCCGGCGCGCAGCTCGCCAGCACCGCCTCGAGCGCCACCCGGCCGCCCGCCGCGACGCCGTAGCCCACGGAGGTCGGGACCGCGATCACCGCGCCGGCCACGAGGCCGCCGACGACGCTGGGCAGCGCCGCATCCATGCCGGCGGCGACGATCACCACCGGATGCGCGCGGATCTCCTCGATCCGCGTGGTCAGCCGCCACAGGCCGGCGACGCCGACATCGGCGAAGAGCGAGGCCGGCCGCCCGGCATAGGCCAGCACCCGCAGGGCCTCGCGGGCGACGGGCACGTCCGAGGTGCCGGCCGCCACCACGGCGACCCGGGCCGGGCCGGTGACCCGCGGCGCCTCGCCGAACACCGCCGTGCGCGAGACCGGGCAATAGTCGAGCCGCGCCGCATCCCTGAGCCGGTCGCGCTTCTCCGGGTCGAGGCGGGTGAGGAGCAGCGAGGCGCCGCGCGCCTGGGCAGCCTCCAAGATCGCGTCGATCTGCTCCGGGCTCTTGCCGGCGCAGAAGATCGCCTCCTCCAGCCCGATCCGCTCGGACCGGGCGAAATCCAGGGTGAATTCTTCGGCGATGCTCACGCCCGGGCCTCCCGCGGCTCGACCAGGAAGGCGCTCCCGACCCGGTAGGGGGCGAACCGGACGAGGCCGGCGAGACGCGCCGGCGCGATCGCCCGGATGCCGGCCCCGAGCTTTTCGCGATCCGCGGCGTCGAGGGCGGCGAGGCTCCCGGGATCGAGCTCCACCACCACCCCCTCGGCGCGCACCCGGCACCGGACGGCGCGCTTGGCGCCGCTATCCGCATCGAGCGCCCCGCCGACCAGCCGCTCGACGGCGTGGATGAAGCCCAGGGTCTCCGGCTCGATCGCGATGCCGGTCTCGACCCGGCTCGACAGGCAGGGCGCGGCCGGCAGCTCCGCCACGGCGCCGAGGCCGAGGTCGCGGGCCAGCGCCCGGACGGCGGCCTTGTCGAACCCCGCCTCCACGTAGGGATGGCGCACGCGGTGCTCCCGGGCGGCGTCGAGGCCGGGGCGGTACTCGCCGAGGTCGTCGCGGTTGGCGCCCGACAGGATCTGCCGGTCGGTGACGCGCCGGACCGCGCCGTACAGGTTGGTCTTGCAGAAGAAGCAGCGGTTGACCGGGTTCGCCCGGTAGGCCGGGTCGGCGAACTCGCCGGCCTCGATCACCCGTAAGGACCAGCCCTCGCGGGCGGCCTCGGCGCGGACCCGCGCGGTCGCCTCCGCGGGCACGGCCGGCGAGACCGCGTGCACCACGAGGGTGGCGGCCGGCGCCAGCCGGTGGGCGAGGGTGGCGAGCGTCAGGCTGTCGACCCCGCCGCTCACCGCCACCGCGACGGGGCCGAGCCCCGCCAGGACAGATTCGAGATTCTGGCGCGTCACCGCTCCTCCTGCTCCTGTTCCAGGGCGAGGCGCTCGGCCTCGCGGCGCAGGGCGACCCGCATCGCGTGGCCCGCACGATCGCGGGCGTCGTCGGCCTCGGCCTTGGCGGTGCGCCCGCCCGGGCGATCGACGATCTTCACGCGAACGGACCGGCCGTCGTGCTCCACCGCGCGGGCGGCGCGTTCGAGCACCGCGCCCTCCACCCGGTGGTAACGCAGTCCGATGGTCGTGGTCTCCCGGAAGCAGGCAGCGATCGCCGCCTCCAGGCATTCCGGGCGGACCAGGACCTGGATCCGGGCCATCATCCGGCCCTTCTTGCCGATGACCGGCATCTGAACGACGTCCACGACACCGGGCTCCGCGCGCAGCCGGTCGAGGCCCATGGCGAGATCCTCGCCGGACTGGTCGTCGACCTCGAACGCGATGACGGTGAGCGCCCGCCGGCCCGGACCGGGGGAGGCCTCCTCCAGCACCAGGGCGCGCAGGCAGTTGCTCAGGCCCGGCAGGACCTTCGTGCCGAAGCCGATGCCGGTGCGCCCGAGGATGCCCCGGGGGCGGCCCCGCCCGGGATCGTCGCCGCAGAGGTGGCGCAGGATCGCCGCCCCTGTGGGGGTGACGCGCTCGCCGGGGATCCCGTCGTCGAGGGTCGCGAAGCCGTCGAGCAGCAGCGTCGTGGCCGGCGCCGGGACGAAGAGGGGACCGTGCTGGGTCCGCACCCGTCCGGAGCCGAGCGGCAGGGCCGAGACGCTCCAGCTCCGGACCTCCAGCGCGGCGATCAGGTGGGCGGCCGCCACGATGTCGGCGATCGAGTCGAAGGCCCCGACCTCGTGGAACGCCACCGCCTCGACCGCGATGCCGTGCACCCGGGCCTCGGCGTCGGCCAGATGCCCGAAGATGCCGAGCGCGTGCGCCCGCACGGCGGGCGCGAGATCGGCCGCTCCCAGCGCGGCGCGGATCTCCGACCAGGGCCGGTGGCCGTGGTCGTGCGCGTGACTGTGATCGTGACTGTGAGTGTGAGGGTGATCGTGCCCGTGGGCATGGTCGTGCGGCGCGGGGTGTTCGTGCCGAAGTGGCGCGGGCCGGGGCTCCGGGCCGGGCGCCGACACGGCGAAGCGCGCCCCGCTGAGGATCCCGTCATTGTGCGCCCGGACCGCGCAGGCGATGCGCGCGTCGACCGCCCGGATGCTGGCGGACACGCCGGCCTGATGCTCGGGGAAGGCGTCCAGCAGGGCGGCGGCGAACATGTCGCCGGCGACGCCGCCGAGCGCGTCGAGATGGATGTGCATCGTGTGTCGCGCGGGGCCCGTGGCGGGTGACAGTCCGCCTCAGATCGGCCGCGGCGCTCCCGCGACAAGGCGCGCGCGGCCTCCGGTGCCGCGGCGTATCGCCCGCGCCGCTCAGGAGAGCTGCAGGTAGGCGGGATCGAACAGCCCGCGCTCCCGCAGCCCGTCGAGGTCGCGGATCGTCAGGCGCCGGCTGCGCAGGGCGACGAGGCCGCCGGTGCGCAGCTCCTTCAGGGTGCGGTTGATGTGCACGCTCGTCTGGCCGAGGGCGTCCGCGAGGTCGGGCTGGGTCACCGGCATCGGCAGCGTCATCCCGTCCGCGAGGCCCACGCGCGTCAGCCGCAGATGCAGCTCGCAGAACAGGTGCGCCAGCCGCTCGATCGCCGAGCGCCGGCCGACGCTGGCGATCCACTCGCGGTGGATGGCCGTGGCGGCGAGCAATTCCCGCCACAGGCATTCCTCGACGGCGGGGCGGCCGCGGATCGCCTCGCCGATCTGGTCCGGGGCGATCCGCGCGACGGTGACGGGGGTCAGCGCACCGATGGCGTGGTCCATGCGCGCCCGGCGGAACACGAACGGATCGCACAGGTCGCCCGGCAGGAGCAGCGCCACGATCGCCCGCCGCCCGTCCGGGAACTGCTTGTACCGGCAGGCCCAGCCGTCGAGGATCAGATGCGTGTGATACGGGTCGCTCTGCTGCCCCTCGATATCCTGCCGGGCCGCGACGTGGCGGACATGCAGGCGCCCCAACCCGTCGAGCACCGCGCGGTCCTCGGGCGCGAGCCGGACATGCCGCTCCATCTTCCGAACGAACGGGTTCTCCACGTCCGCCTCCGGTCAGATCACCGCGGCGCCGGCGTGCCGGCGGCCGTCAGGCGGAGCGCGACCGGGACCGGCGGCGCGACGGCGCTGCGGACGGGAGGGCGGGCGCCCGAGCCGGCAACGGCACGGGACCGGGCGAGGGCGCGTCCGTCCGCAGCGGCCCGCACGACGGCGCCACCAAGGGTGTCGATGAAATAATGAGGCACGGATATTTCTATCGGCAGGGGGCCAAACCGTCGTCCGAACATCGAAGTCCGGATCTTCTTGATCGGCTTGTGCCTGCAGCAGAAAAACGTGCGCCAACCTGTGTTAAGTCGGCCTTCTCGCCCGCGATGGCCTCCCCACGAGGCCCTCCCCACGAGGCCCTTCGCCCGTGAGGGTGGCCGGGTGCGGCGCTACTCCGCGGCGGCGCCCACCGTATCGGCCATGCGCGCCCGGCGGGTGCCGAGCGGCTGCGGCTCGCCGACGGTCGTGTCCTCGGCGGTCTGATGCTCCATCTCGGCATTCACCTGGGCGCCGGCCAGCACGATCATGGTCGAGAGCCAGATCCAGGTCATGAAGCCGATCGCCGCGCCGAGCGAGCCGTAGGTCTTGTTGTAGCTGCCGAAATGGGCGACGTACCAGGAGAACAGCAGCGACGCGACGATCCACAGAACGGCCGCGAGGGCGCCACCGGGCGTGACCCAGCGCCAGCGCGGCGCGTCCCGGCTCGGCCCGTAGCGATAGAGCACGGCGAGCCCGAGCAGCACCGCCACGAGCAGGACCGGCCACCGCAGCAGCGCCAGCCACCACGCATCAGCGCCGAGCCCGACGAATTCCAGGGCCACCGGCACCACCACCACGGCGGCCAGCGCCAGCAGGAGGAACAGGAGCGCGCCCGCCGTGAAGGTGAGGGAGACGAGATTGAGCACGAAGAAGTTGCGCTTCTCGCGCTCGTTGTAGACGAGATTGAGGGCGTCGAAGACGTGCTTCACGCCGCCATTGGCGCTCCACACCGACAGGACGATGCTGATGAGCAGGCTGAACCCGAGGGTGGTGTTACCCTGCTCGTTCAGCCGCTTCACCTGATCGCCGACGATCTCCAGGGCGCCCTGGGGCAGGATGCCCTGGAGGCTGGCGAGCTGGTCGTTGATGGTCGAGGCATCGGCCACGAGCCCGTAGCACGAGACCAGGGCCGCCACCGCCGGGAAGATCGCCAGGAGCGTGAAGAAGGTGACGCCGGCCGCGATCAGCGACAGGCGGTTCTCGCCGATATCGTGATAGGCGCGCAGCGCGATGTCCTTCCAGCCCTTCGCGGGGATCTCGGTCGGCGTCGAGGCCCTCCGCCCGCGATCGGCCTCGGTCCGGGCGACGGCGTGGGCCTCCAACCCGGCGTGCGCGGGCGACGGCCGGCGCGCCCCGTCCCGGTCGGCGGACCGGCCGGGGGCCCGGTCGGCCGGCCGAGGGACCGGCCGCGCCTCGGGCCGACCCCGCCGGCCGGCGGGGGAGGGCGACGAGGCCGATCAGCGCGGTGGCGAGGGCGAGCGTCCAGACCGTCGAGGCGCCTCCCTCGGGAGCGGCGGTCCCGGCGCGGGCTGGATCGGGGGCAGGCATCGGCGACCTCGGCAGGATTCGGGCAGACATGGGGCGGGACCTTCGGGTCCGCCCCGGACATGTTTGGGTCGACGCGTCCGGGGCGGCGCGATCGAATGGCCGCAGCTGCGAGGAGGAACGCCGCGGCGCGCGAATGGGTTCGCCGTGCAATTGCAACTCGACGGCGGACGACGCGGAGAACCGGCATGGCGCGCCTGGACGGCGGGACGGTGGTCATCACCGGGGCCTCGAGCGGCATCGGCCGGGCGGCGGCCGAGGCCTTCGCGGCGCGGGGCGCCCGGGTGGTCCTGGCGGCGCGGCGGGCCGACGTGCTCGACAGAATCGTCCGCGAGCTGCGCGCGTCGGGCGCCGAGGCCGTCGCGGTGCCCACCGACGTCACCGAGCCCGAGGCCGTGGACGCCCTGGCCCGGGCGGCGCTCCGGGCCTTCGGCGGTATCGACGTCTGGATCAACAACGCCGGGGTCGGGGTGTTCGGCCCCCTGCTGGACGCCCCCCTGGACCTGCACCGGCAGACGATCGCGGTGAACCTGCTGGGCGCCGTGCACGGCGCCTACGCCGTGCTGCCGCACTTCCTCGACCGCGGCCGGGGGACGCTGATCAACACGGTCTCGATGGGCGGCTGGGCGCCGACGCCCTTCGCCGCGGCCTACACGGCGAGCAAGTTCGGCCTGCGCGGCTTCTCGGCGAGCCTGCGCCAGGAACTCGCCCGGCACCGGCACGTCCACGTCTGCGCCGTGTTCCCCGCCATCGTCGACACGCCGGGCCTGGAGCACGGCGCCAATGTCAGCGGCCGGCGGCTCAATCCCGGGCACCTGTACTACGCGCCCGAGGCCGTGGCCGAGACCTATCTCCGCCTCGTGCGCCACCCGCGCGACGAGGTCGCGGTCGGCTGGCCGGCCCGCCTTGCCCAGGTCGGCTACGCGCTCGCCCCGTACCCAACCGAGCACCTGATGGGCGCCGGGTTCCGGTGGGCCCTCGATCGGGCAGAGCCCGGGCCGCGCACGCACGGGGCCCTGCGCGCGCCGACGCCGCAGGGCACGCGCGCCGACGGCGGCTGGCGTACCCGCAAGCACGTCCCCGATGCCGGGACGCTGAGCGCGGCGCTCGCCGCCGCGGGGGCCTGCGCGGCGATCCTCGCCGGCCTCGCGGCGACGCGCCGGTTCGGTCGGCGCGGCTGAGCCCCGATCGGGCGAAGCGCTAACCCATGTTGCGGCATGGGTGGCCCGGGCACGCCACAAACGGTCCTCGGGGCTTGACCGGCCCGCCCGCCGACGACCGGACCGAATGCCCGATACCGAAGGCTCATCGCTCCTCGATCCCGTCGCGGATCTCGCAGAGGAGGCCGGGGAGGAGACCCGCTTCGGCCTGCCGGAGGCCGTGCGGGCCCATCTCGGCACCCTGCTCGGCCGCACCTACGACCGGATCGGCCTGGACGCGGGCGCCGCCACGGACCCCTTCGCCGACCTGCTCGCGCGCCTGGAGATCGCCCTCGCGCAGGCCGAGGGCGATCGGGACAAGACCTTCCGCGCCGGCCTGCTGGAGGTGGTTCCGGCGCTGCACCGGTTCGCGGTCTCGCTGACGCGCGACCCCGCCGCGGCGGACGATCTCGTGCAGGACACCCTGCTGCGCGGCTGGCGCGGCCGCGGCGGCTTCACCCCCGGGACCAACCTGGAGGCGTGGCTGTTCACGATCCTCCGCAACGTCTTCTACAGCCAGCACCGGAAGCAGGGTCGCGAGGTCGCCGACACCGACGGCAACTACGCCGAGCGGCTGACCAGCATCCCCGAGCAGGGGGGCCATCTCGACCTGCAGGACGTGCGCGCGGCCCTCGACCGCCTCGCTCCGGTGATGCGGGAGGCCCTGGTCCTCGTGGCGATCGAGAACCTGAGCTACGAGGAAGCCGCCGTCGTGATGAACTGCCGGATCGGCACCGTGAAGAGCCGGGTCTGGCGCGCCCGCGAGCAGCTCGCGCGGATGCTCGGCTACGGCGGCGACGAGATCGGCAGCGACGGGGTCATGCTGTCGGTGACCGGCACCTCGGCCTGATCACGAGGATTTTCACGATCGAATACGCCAATCCGAAACTTCGACGGCCGTATTCGTCAACAAATTGACTTAGGTGAAAGCGGCCGCGCCCCCGCCTGGGCGATATGGAGCGGGTTGGGTCGATCCGTCGACTCGGCCGGGCTCCCATCGGTGTGACATCCCCCCGATCCACCGATGGGAGCCTCTTCACCGGCAGCCGCGGCGGGTGCGCGGGCCGGATGCTCCCCCCTCCGAATCTCAGGTCGCGCCGCCCCGATCCGCGTCGAGCTGCTGCAGCAGCTCCGCCAGCCGGGGATCCAGCGCCTCGTCGATCACCGGATCGTACATCGCCCGCATCTGATGGCCGAGCCGCACGCGCGTCTGCGCGTCGAGGATCGGGCCGCCCGCGATGGGCACCACCCGCAGGGCGGACGGTGCCGCGCCGGGAGCGTAGCGTTCGGTCGGTCTCGGGGCGGCAAGCCGGTGTTCGGGCCGGTGTTCGGGCCGGTGTTCGGGATGAGGCATGCCCTCTACATCGGCCCGCACCCCCACCACGGCAACCACCGGCCGGTCCGACGGGCCGCTTTCGTCCGCCTCAGGCATCGTCCTCGGGGGCGAAGACCTCGCCCTTCTCGGCCAGCACGGTGTTCGCCGCGTCGCGGGCCAGCTCGTCCCGGGCGGCCGCGGGATCGGGGCGGCCGAGGGCGCGCGCGAGCGCGCCGTCCAGGCCGGGC
>NZ_MLCA01000003.1:0-53116 GCF_036441375.1 Methylobacterium oryzae | reverse complement strand
CGTGGAAGACGACCACGTCGATAGGCCGGGGGTGCAAGCGCGGCGACGCGTTGAGCCGACCGGTACTAATCGCCCGATTGGCTTGATCGCTCTCGTGATCCGTGTCCGGACTGGTTCGGCAGCCGCAAAGGCTGGCGAAGCCAGAGACACACGAAACAGAAAGACCCGCAGCGGATCCGCTGCCTGCTTGCCGAACTGAGCACTCGCCGGCGCAGCACCCTGCGCCGCCCAGTGCCAAACACTTGCGTTGCGCCGGTCTGGTGGCCTGAGCGGCGTGCCCAGAACCCGATCCCATCTCGAACTCGGCCGTTAAACACGCCAGCGCCCATGGTACTGTGTCTCAAGACACGGGAGAGTCGGTCGCCGCCAGACCCGCACAACGCAAGACACACATTCCCTCATCACCATCACCGATCCGACCCCGGATACCGCCTACGCTCACAAGAGCCGGCGCGCCCGGACCAGCCGAACACACTTGCGGATCATCCGCAGACACTTGGCGCGGGGTGGAGCAGCCCGGTAGCTCGTCAGGCTCATAACCTGAAGGTCACAGGTTCAAATCCTGTCCCCGCAACCAACGATCCTTGCGACAGCGAGTCATCCAGAACCCCGGCCTCCGACAGGAAGCCGGGGTTTTTCTTGTTGGCCGCAAACCGCAGGATGCCGGCGAGATCGCCGCGCAGCCCAATTCGTGGCGCTTGCTCTCGAGGTCGGTTCCGCGCTCGATCCGCATCCGGTTGACCTCGCGGGTGAACTCGGCACCGAATTCCTTGAACACCTCCGGCTCCATTAAATGCGTGCGCAGCCCGCTCAGGATCGACGTGACCAGATCTGGCTATCCGACTGCCCATGGCAGCGGACGTGCAGTAGCCTCTCAATCGGCGCGGTCCAAAAGACCGGTCAGGTCAGCGTGAAATCTCGAGGGCGTGGGTGATCGCTGTCGGCCCCTCCCGTGCTGCGTGGCGGCGGCAGTTCTCCTCCTGAGGCATGAAGCGCAGCCGGCCCTTGCCCGCGCAGACGCCGGCGGCCTTGACCGCCTCCATGCCGCCGCGCTGACGCTCCCGGATAAACTTTTGCTCCACCTCCGCGACCAAGCCGAGAGCGGTGACGACCAGGCCGACCGGTGCGCCCCCGGGTGGCCGACACGAGCCGAGCGCGCTCGGGTGTTTCCTGATCGATGAGCGCGGCCTGCGTTCCGGCGATCGTGCCGCCGACGGCGGAGACGAGCGTCGCGGTTTGCGCGTTCACGCGCACCTCGACACCCTGACACCTCTGAGCATGCGCCGGTCCAGGCAGCGCGGTCAGCACCAGTTCGGTGACGGTGGCAGCTCTCACGGCGCGGATCCCTCCTGGGTGCGGCGCGAGACGGTGGAGCATCCCTTCGGCACGCTCAGAGGCCAGATTGGGGTTGACGCACTTCCTGACGAAGAACCTGCCGCGCGTCTCGGGCGAGATCGCGCTGCACGTCCCGACCTATAACCTGACTCGGGTGCTCAACGCCCTGCGTGCCCGGACCCTGCTTGCCGCGATGAGGGCCTGAGACCCCGCTCGTCCATCGTCCTCAGCGCCGCTACTGCCTGTTCCTGCGCGACAGCGTTTCCGCACAGCCAGGACCCGACCAAGTCGTGCTCGGGCGATCGCACGATTCTCGAGAGAGGACATACCCGCCTTTGCCTCGTCAGCGCGGTGCCCATACCGGCCGTTCGACGGTCCCCGCCTCACTCTGAGAGTAGACGGGGCCTGGTTCGCTGGGCGACTGACTTTCGATCCTCGCGATAGTTCCGAATGGTCTCGATTCCAGGGCCGCCTTGCAAGCTTCCTCCGTGCGGGGATCCGCGCGGACGAGGGTTGTGCCTGTCCTGGAACGATGCGATAGCCCGCGCAGGGTGCGCGGTCCGGAGGTCGGACCGGCAGGTCGAGCGCTGGTCGGGCCGCCAGCGCCGGAGACCTGCGCCCGTGTCGTCCCCCTCCCGTGTCATTCCGCGGCCGCCTCGCCCGCGCCTGTCGGCTTTGCGCGACATGCTCGTCAGCGAGGCCAGCGGCGGCCTCGTCCTGATGGCCAGCGCCGCGCTCGCACTGGCCGTGGCAAACTCGCCTCTGGCGGACGCCTACTTCGCGGCCCTCAAGGCCTATCTGGGCCCGCTCTCCGTCCTGCACTGGATCAACGACGCGCTGATGGCCGTGTTCTTCCTGCTCGTCGGCTTGGAGATCAAGCGCGAAGTGCTCGACGGGCGCCTGCGCACATGGCCCGACAGGGTGCTGCCGGGCCTGGCTGCGCTCGGCGGCATGGCCATCCCGGCCCTCGTCTACGGCGCGGTGAACTGGAACTCCCCCGCGACGCTGCGGGGCTGGGCCATCCCGGCCGCCACCGACATCGCCTTCGCCCTCGGCGTGCTCGCGCTCCTCGGCCCGCGTGTGCCGGTCTCGCTCAAGATCTTCCTGACGGCGCTCGCCATCATCGACGACTTGGGGGCCGTGCTGATCATCGCCCTCTTCTATACTGCCGACCTGTCGCTCCCGATGCTGGGCGGGGCCGCGGCGACGCTCGCCGTGCTCTACGGCCTCAACAAGGCCGGCGTGGCGCGCCTGTGGCCCTACCTGCTCCTCGGCGTCGTCCTCTGGATGTTCGTGCTTGCGTCGGGCGTTCACGCGACCGTCGCCGGCGTGCTGCTCGCGCTCACCATCCCTCTGCGCCTCAGCGTCGGCAAGCCGGACGACCCGACCTCACCGCTGCACATCCTGGAGCACGCGGTCCATCCCTGGTCGTCCTTCCTCATCCTGCCGGTCTTCGGCTTCGCCAACGCGGGCGTGTCGCTATCGGGGATCACGCCGCGGATGCTCCTCGATCCGGTGACGCTCGGCGTGGCGCTCGGCCTGTTCGCCGGCAAGCAGGTCGGCGTGTTCGGCTTCCTCCTCGCCGCCGTGAAGCTCGGGCTGGCGCAGCGCCCGGCCCATGCCGGCTGGTGGCAGCTCTACGGCGTCTCGCTCCTGTGCGGGGTTGGCTTCACCATGAGCCTGTTCATCGGCCTGCTCGCCTTCGCGAACGCACCCGAGCTGGAGGCCGAGACCAAGGTCGGCGTGCTGCTCGGCTCGCTGGCCTGCATGGCCGCCGGCGCGCTGGTCCTGCGGCTCGCCCCGGCCCGTCCGTCCCATCGCTGAGCCGGGAACGGTCGCGCTCGATCAAGCTGCGGCGAGCACCTTCGGCCTGCCAGAACCGCGTGAAGTACCATGCCTCGTCAGTTCCCTAGGCGTCGTCCCGGCGCCATCGACGGCCGTCTCTCCGACCTCGTCCTCGCCCTCACCGGGGTCCTGCTCCTCGGAATGGGCGTGCTGATGCTGCTGTCGTGGCTGTCGGGTGATGCCGAAGGCGCCGTGGCGGGCTACGCCATCGCGCGGGATTCCTGAGATCCAGCCCCTTCCGGCCATACGACCGATGACGACGTTCACCGCGACGCTGCGCGAGCTCTACGAGGAGGACACCGGACGCGCGCACCGCTTCCGTTACGCCCTGCTGGTGTTCGACGTGGCGACCATCGCCTTCGTGGTCGTCACCTCGTTCCTGCCCCTGATACCGTGGGTCGTCGCCTGCGACGTGGCGGTGGGCCTGTGCGTCCTGCTCGACTTCGCCGCCCGCCTGTTCATCAGCCGCGCGCCGCTGCGCGAGTTCCGCCACCTCAGCACTTGGACGGACCTTGTGGCGGTGGCCTCGTTCCTCGCTCCCGTGCTGGTCGAGGGCGTCGGCTTCCTGCGCATCCTCCGCACGCTGCGCCTGCTTCGGACCTACCACTTGCTGGAGCGCCTGCGGCAGGACAGCGACCTGTTCCGACGCAACGAGGACGCGATCCTGGCCGCGACCAACCTCGTGGTGTTCGTGTTCACGATGACGGGCATCGTCTACGCCACGCAGCACGCTCACAACCCGGCCATCCAGACGCCGGTCGACGCGCTGTACTTCACGGTCACGTCTCTGACGACCACGGGCTACGGCGACATCACCCTGCCGGGGCCGACCGGCCGGCTGCTCTCGGTCTTCGTGATGATCTGCGGCGTGACGCTGTTCTTCCGCCTCGCCCAGGTGGTGTTCCGACCCTACAAGGTGCGTTTTCCCTGCCATGCCTGCGGGCTGCAGCGCCACGAGCCCGACGCCGTGCACTGCAAGGCCTGCGGCAACCTCCTGAACATCCCCGACGAGGGATCCGACTGACGGCGCGAGCGCGGCAAACCTTCCCGTTGGTCGCAGGCCTCGATGGCCCTCACGGGACGATGGCTGCAGGGGCCACGACGCGCCGCTCCAGGGCCGCGACGATCGTCGACGACAACAACTCCGCCGCCGGCGAGACTTGGCCCGGCGCTTGGTAGAGGACGATCTCCGTATCGGGCAGCTTAGGCAGTGCTAGGCGGCCGGAGACCGTCACCATGTCGGCAGGGATCATTTCCGTCGGCAACACCGTCACCCCGAGCCCGGCTTGCACGGCGGCCTGCAATCCGGCCAGGCTCGGGCTGGTGTAGACGATGCGCCAATCGCGTCCGGCGGCATCGAGGGCCGACAGCGCGCGCTTGCGATAGACGTCCGGTGCCGGTGAGAGGACGAGCGGGATCGGGCCACCGGCTTCCGCGACGAGACGCGGTGACGCGACCCAGTCGAGCACCTCCCTCCAGACCCTCGTCCCGCCGCCCGGACCCTGCGGCTCGCGCTTGAACAGGATCAAATCGTATTTGCCCCTCGAGAAATCGTCGAGCAGGTTGACGGTGAAGTCGCAATTCACTTGGAGCGCGACCTGCGGATGGGCGCGGGCGAAACGCGCCAGGACCTCCGACAGGTGGGTGGTCGCGAAATCCTCCGGCGTGCCCAGCCTGACAAGGCCCGTCAGTTCCGGCGTGACGATTCGGGTTAGGGCCTCGCCACCGAGCTTGAGCATCTGCCGCGCATAGGTGAGCAGAACCTCGCCTTCGGGCGTCAGCTTGAGCTCCCGGCCGTCCCGGTCGAACAGGCGGCGGGAGATACCGTCCTCCAAGCGCTTGATCTGCAGCGACACGGTCGACTGCGTCAGGCCCAGTCTACTGGCCGCGCGCGTGAAGCTCCCGTTGTCGACGATGGCGACGAAGGTGCGCAGCAGGTCGAGGTCGAATGGCAACGGCGGGCCCGGCATCGTCGTCACATCAGCTCACCGGGTTCGGATCTCAAGCTCCGGCTTAAAGCTCCCGCCAAATCGTCACGGGCGGCAGTGCAGGAATGTGACGGAACACACATCGGTGTTTGACGGCGTGTATCCGACAGGGATTAAATATCGACAGTCTTGATCGGTGCGTTTCTTCGCATTTATTTTCGCAATGGGCGCCATTGATCCCGCGAGATTGTCCATCGAACCGTCAGACTCCAAACTATCTGCGTGGATGAGGCGGAACTGCTCCGCAAAGCGGCGGTGTTCAGGCCAGCCTCGATCCACGGACAGGTCGTCACGACCGTAAATCTGATTGGAGAAAAGCGATGAAGGCGTCGAAGAAGTTATCCCTCGTGACGGTCGCGGCCGTGCTCTGTGTCGCGCCGCTCTCGAACGCATTCGCCGACCTGCGTGCGGGCACTCCGACGCGGTCCCTTCCGCAGACGACCTGGGACGGGCTGTCGACCGGCTCGACCTTCGCGCAGGACGTCCTGACCACCACCGTCGGCGGCTGCCGTCGAAGCTCGGCTCAGGAAGGCAACGCCGACCAGCAGCACTTCCCGGTGCAGCAGTACGGGCAGACGTCGGGCGGCTACCGCTGTTGAAGCGGGAGCATCGCCTCGACGCGACGGCCGGTCGGCTGGCTGTCCAGCAAACGTCGGCATCAACACGGTCCGCCGTGCACCTCTGTCATGGCGGACCGCGCGTGCGATCTCGGACCTGAGTGCATCTCGCCGGCATCCGCCACACGCCCTTCATCGGACCGCCGGTCGCTTCGATCCAACCCCATGAGGCTCGAGCCCGCATGAGCCGGGTGTTCCGGGTCGGCCCCGCGCTCCTGCGCCATCCGCGCCGCGAGGGTTTCCCGCGTCTTCAAGCCATGCCCCGCACCCTGTCGGAGCCGTGCCCCTTCTCGCCTGCCCGCGATCCGAATTGGAGAATCCTCGCCCCATGGATGCGAAACAGACGCCCCTGACGCTCGCGGAAGCCTGCAGGCTCATCACTCGCCTTCTGAAACCGGAGGCGGGCTTCGTCTGGACGGCGGCCGTCTACGGGGTCGCCGTGGCGCTCCTGGGCCTCGCCGTGCCGGTGTCGGTGCAGCTCCTGATCAACTCGGTGGCCAACACGGCCCTGCCGGCGCCCCTTTTCGTCCTGTCCGGGCTTCTGCTCGGGCTTCTGCTCGCCGCCGCCATGCTCAGCGCCGCGCGGCTCTACGTGCTTGCGCTGTTCGAGCGACGCGTCTTCGCGAGGATCGTCGCGGAAATCACCCTGCGTGCCCTCCACGCCAGAAACCCGCACTTCGACGACGCAGGGCGCCGCGACCTGTTCAACCGCTTCTTCGATCTCATGACGGTCCAGAAAGCGGTCCCGCATCTTCTGGTCGGCGGCTTCGCGATCCTTCTACAAGCCGGGATCGGACTCGTCCTGACGAGTTTCTATCATCCGTTCTTTCTCGCCTTCAATCTCGTCGTCGCCGCCGTGCTGCTCGGCATCGGGTTCCTCTGGGCAGGGCCGGCGGTCCGGTCCGGCGCGGCGTTGAGCCATGCGAAGCACGAGACGGCTCGCTGGCTGGAGAGCGTCGGCACCTCGAACGGCTTCTACAAGCGCGCTGGTCAACGCTCGACCGCGATGGCGCGTTCTGAAGCGACGACAGCCGCCTACCTGCGCGCGCATCGCCGTCACTTCCGCCACACCTTCGCGCAGGCCGTCGGCTTCCTCGTTGTCTACGCGGTCGCGAGCGCCGCCCTGCTGGCGATGGGTGGATGGCTCATCTTGCAGGGGCAGCTGTCGCTCGGACAACTCGTGGCGGCGGAACTCGTCCTGTCGGGGGCCTTCTACGGAATCTCGCAGCTGGGCTCCCATGCGAGGACCTTCTACGACCTCGTCGCGGCGCTCCACGAACTGTCGCTGTTCGAAGGGATCGAGCCGGCGGACGGGGATGGGTGGACCGGCCCTGGCCCCGCCAATGGAAACCTGTGCCTGCGCGATGTCGAGGCTGATGGCTGCCGCTTCGATTTCTCGGTCGAGAGCGGTGAGATCGTCGCCGTGGCTGCCGGAGACGGGGTTGAGCGGACGATCGCGGCGCTCCTCGAACGGGGGATCCGGCCTCAGCGCGGGTTGATCATGATCGGCGGAGCCGACGTCGCGGCGTTCGCTCCGGAAGGATTGCGGTCGGAGATCATCATTCTGGATCGGCCGACGCTCGTCGAGACGACCATCCGCAAGTACCTGTCGCCGGTCGATGGGCCGTGTCCCGCTCAGATCCACGAGTGCCTGGAGCGTGTCGGACTGGCCGAGCGCATCCGGCGCCTGCCCTCCGGCCTCGACACGCCGCTGTCCGCCTCCGGCTCGCCGCTTTCGGCAGGTGAGGCCGTCGCGCTGAAGCTGGCCGCCACGCTTCTGCACCCGCCGAAACTCGTCGTCCTGTCGACGCTGCTCGATCTGCTGCCACCAGATCGCGTCGCGGCGGCGCTCGCGAGGTTCCGGAAGGCAGGCACGACGGTGCTGCATGTCACCCGGCGCCCCCCACAGCCGGTCCACGACGACCAGATCCGGCTGGGCCCGCACGGCTATGTGCGCGCCACCGAGCGTGAGGACCGGCTCGACAATGCCAAGCTGCAGGAGGGGACCCGTGCTGTCGCGGCCTGAATATATCCATCACTTCCCGACCCTGACCTCGATCCGGCCTCCCCGAGTGGCGGCCGTCCTGGCCTGGATCATCGGCATCGGGATTTGCCTCGCGGTCCTAGTCCTCCTGTACGTGCCCTGGGTGCAGACCTCGGCCGGGACGGGGCGCGTCATCGCCCCCAACCCCGCCGACCGCGTGCAGACGGTCACGGCCCTGGTCCAGGGTCGTGTGGAGCATTGGTACGTCGAGGATGGCCAGCGGGTTCGCGCGGGGGATCCGATCGCCCGTCTCGTCGACAACGATCCGTTTCTGCTGAAGCGGCTCGCCGCCGAGCGGGAGCAGATCGAGGCCGAGATCGCGGCGGCGGAGCAGGCGGTGAAGGTTGCGGAGAGCCAGGTCAGCCAGACGCGCGAGGCCGCCGACAAGGGCTTCGTGACGCGGCGCAACTTCGAGGCCGCGCAGATCCGCGTGGCGGAGCAGCGCGCGAAGCTGGCCGACGCCAAGGTCAAGCTCACCCGGCTCGAAGTGGCCGTGAACCGCCAATCGGCGCAGCTCGTTCGCGCGCCGAGGGACGGCCGGATCCTGCACATCAACGCGGCGGCCGCCGGCACGCTGGTCAATGCAGGGGACACTCTGGCCACCCTCGCGCCGCTCGCGCCGAACCGCGTCGTCGAGCTGATGGTCGACGGGCGCGACGTCGCCCTGATCCGGCCCGGCCAGAGCGTGCGACTCGCCTTCGAGGGCTGGCCGGCCATCCAGTTTAGCGGCTGGCCGTCGGTGGCCCACGGCATGTTCGATGGGCGGGTGCGTGCCGTCGACCCCTCGGCGCAACAGAGCGGCCTGTTCCGCGTGCTGGTCGAACAAGACCCCGACCGGTCCGCGTGGCCCGACGCCGATTTTATCCCGCTGGGCGCAAAGGTGCGGGGCTGGATCCGGATGGAGACCGTCTCTATCGGCTACGAGCTCTGGCGCGTGCTCAACAACTTCCCGCTGGAGTTCCCGAAGCCACGCTTGAATTCACCCTGAAAGATCGGGTTGTGCGCGACGACGGAGAGGCAGACGACCGCTTCGCCGATACTCTTCTCTGAAGCAGACCGGCCGCTTTCGGCCAGACTACGTCACGCCGGATCGTCAGCTCGCGCAGGACCGGACGTTCGGCTTGGCGCCCAATCCGGCCATTCGGGGCACACCACCGTGTTCTCCGAAGCGGACGCTCCGGCCGCGCCACGCGTAAGACCGAGGATCGCGCGCACCTCCTCCTGATTGTCGAGCAGATCCAGGCCAGGAATGCCGCCCCGCTGATCCGCGCTGAGGCCGTCGCGGCGGATGCGTCTTCGTCCAGGCCTGCCTGAACAAGGTGGAGAACCACCTCGAACGCGTTCGCACCGAGGCGTTCTGGGACCGCGTCATGCAGGAAATCGCCCAACATCGGCTACGGTATCGCCTTCGGTCGGGCGATAATCGCTCTCCCGAGGAGCGACGTGGCGCAGGTCAGCCCATCGCATTGCGGAGTTTGCCTACGTGGATGTCGTCGAGATCCATCGCTCGCCGTGGCGGACCATCGGCCTCTTCCTGGCCTCCGTCGGTTTCACGGCCTTCGCCGGCTGGCTGATCTATGCGCACCCGACAATCGGGCGCACGGCCGTGACGCCCGGAAGCTTCGCCGAGTTCGAGGCCTATGCCGGCGTCGCGTTCTTCGGCCTCTGCGCGGTGCTGATCTTCCCCAAGCTGTTCCAGTCGAAACCGGTGGTGTCCGTCGGGCCGCGGGGGATCTACGATCGCAGGCTGTCGACCGACTGGATCCCCTGGGAGACGATCCGTAGCGTGATGCCGATGCAGATCCAGCGGCAGCGCATGCTGGTGCTGGAGATCGACCCGGCGGCCGACGCGCATCTTCCCTGGACGAAGGGGGCGCGCCGCAAGGCCAAACTGAACCGGGTCTTCGGGCGGTCCGGGTACTGGATGACGGCGGCCGATCTGCGCGGCGGCTTCCCGGCATTGGCCGAGGCGGTGTCCGCGGCCCGGCGCGGCGCGTAGCCTGGGGTCCGCCGGCTATTCCATCGCCGCCCGGTCGTTCGTCCAAGAACTGACCCGGTGATCGCGGCTCTACAGCCCGGCTGTCGACGAAATCACGACGTCGGACAGGCCGAGCCACGAGGCCATCAATCGCAATTCCGCGAGCATCCGCTCCATCGTAGCCGCCGGCGCACTTGGCTCTCGATGCGCGCGTAGGACGATCAGCGCCCCGGCCCGTCGGTCCGCCTTCAGGTCGACCCTGGCGACGAGCGCGCCGTCCATGAGGAACGGCAGCACGTAGTAGCCATGCTCGCGCTTATGCGCTGGCGTGTAGATCTCCGACCGATACCGAAAGCCGAAGAGCCGCTCCGTCCTCTGGCGGTGCCAGACGACCGAGTCGAACGGCGAGAGGAGGGCCGCGCCAGCGTGCCGGCGTCCGGGCCGGGCATCCTTGTGCAGGTAGGCCTGCTGCTGCCAGCCGCGGACGTGCACCGGCACGAGGACGCCGGCCTCGACGAGCTGCTCGATGGGCAGGCGGGCATCGGCCGGCGAGAGGCGGTAGTAGTCGCGCAGGTCGTTCGCGGTCGCCACGCCGAGCGCCGCCGCGGACCGTGCGACAAGTTCGCGCCGGGCGTCCACCGGATCCGGGGTCGGTCGTGCGAGGGTGGCCCGGGGCAGCACCCGCTCGGGCAGGTCATACACGCGCTCGAAGCTGCCCCGTCGATGCGTCGACGCGACCAGGCCCGCCCAGAACAGCCATTCGAGCGCGTGCTTGGCATCGCTCCAGTTCCACATGCCCTTGGATGCCTTCGGGCCCGACACGTCGGACGCCGCCAGGGGGCCCCCGCTCTCGATGCGGGTGAGCAGAGCGTCGGCCTCCGCGCGCCGCGCGCCCGCGAACGGTTCGAGCCGGCTCCAGACGCCGCGGCCGCCGCGGGCGCGTTCCATGCGCCAACGCAGCAGGGGATGCAGGCCGATGGGCAGGAGGGACGCCTCGTGGCCCCAGTACTCGAAGAAGCACTCCGACTGGGCGATCGCCAGGGTGTCGAGCGCGCCGCGATCGTACGGGCCCAGGCGCGAAAACAGCGGCATGTAGTGGGCGCGGACGAGGACGTTCACACTGTCGATCTGGAGAAGGCCCAGCCGGCCGATCTCGCGGCGCATGGCGGCGGCACCGACCGCCGGCGGACGGCGACGCGAATCGAAGCCCTGAGCCATCAGCGCGATACGGCGCGCCTCCAGATCGGAAAGTTCGGGGATCAGATCCAGTCTCCGGAGCGCGGGCGGAACGTGGCGGGCTTGCGTAGCGATGCGAAGCGCGGCAGGGCGCTTGCCCCGATCGCGCGATGGTAGCCTGATCCCAAGCGCCTCAAGAACGATCGAGGTATCTGCGCGAGGTATATAATTCCGCGACGCAGATTGCGGAGCAGTGACGGCATCAACGATGACCCGGCAGATCCCTGACAGAATAGATTTTAATTCCAAGTCGTATTTTCTATATCCAATGGTTTCCTTGCTGCCACCCGGGCACCCGTGCTGGGATTGCTGCGAATTCAGCCGGACGACCAGCACCGCAAACTACAGAGGCAACACGGCAGAGTGGGCGATCGTAGGAGAGAATCTCTACCTCCACGGGTTCGGCGGAGAGGCGGAAGACGATTTTGGCCCGAGCATCAAGAGCAAGCGACCGAGGCGGCAGATCGGGATGCTCGACGTCCATGAGGTCGACACGCCTGTGCCGGCCTCCTGGTTCTCCGGCGATCTCTACTGTCCGTCGGGCAACGCCCCAGGCACCCGATGGGATGATTTCACCCCCGAGGAATTCCTCCTGTTCAGGATCGTGCGAGGCAGGTTGGTCGCGCACCTGACGGTGCCGAACGCCGGGGAGGTCGCGGACGGGAGTTTCGGTGACGCGACCGCCTTGCTGGATCGGTTCATCGACGTCGGCACCGGGCCGGAGATCGCCCCTGGACCGGTCGCAGGGCTTGGGGAAGCGTTGCACGATGCCGGAGAAGCGGTCGACCATCGACGGCTCGCCGGCCTGCTATGGCATGCGGGCGCGGCAGATCTGGAAGTCTTGGCAGCCGCCCTGACAGCGGTCCGGGATCCCGACGTCCTCCGGTGGGGCGGATATGCTCTGAACAGGATCGGACCCGACGCTGCGGTCGCGATCCCCGGCCTCATGCGCGTGCTGACCGCGGCCGACGATGCGGAAGTCGCGAGGTCCATGGCGTACGCGCTATCCCAGGCGGCGGCGATGAAGGCCTCCTTGCTCAGCGCGGTGATGCAGGCGGGCGTGGGGAAGCGATCTAGGCAGGCGAAGAACCAGTCCGAGCGGCTGTTGTGGCGGAAGCGGTCGACCTCCGGAAAGTATAGCGGCAGGTAGTGGGTCAGGATCCGATGCAGCACCTCGGTCTTGGCCCGCGAAACGGCGTCGTGCGTCTTGGACAGTTCCTGCACGTCGTTGATGCCGGCGGCGAGCGGGTCGTGGTACACCTGCGAGGCGCCGATGCGGATCATGTGCAGCATGACCTGGGCGTCCTTCGGGTCGTTCTTGTCCCAGCCGTTGTGCAGGGCCTCGCGGGTGCGGGCGAGCCCCACGGAGGAGATCAGGCGCACGGCAAAGCCGGCCTGGAGCAGGCGCCAGGCGATCGGGCGGTGATAGTTGCCGGTGGCCTCGAAGCCGCAGGTCACCGGCTGACCGAGGTTCGACAGCAGCGCGATCAGACGGTCGTGCTCGGCGCGGGTGTTGAGGACGCTCAACCGGCGTCGTCGGCCGGAGCCGGGCACCTCGATCAGGACCTCGTTGCGGGCCTTGGCGATGTCGATGGCTACGAGAACGCCGGCCGGCGGCGTAAGCTTTGGTCTGGTCATGGTCGATCCGTCTCCGGAATGAGGCTTCGAACACCGTCACTCTAGAGACCTGCCGGTCGGCCATGACCGCCCAGGGCGGCGCGCTGCGCTCAGCATGGCTTCGCGCGCCGCCCCAGAACCGTCGAGCCATCTTCCCGATGTGCTATGGACCGGAGTTTGCCGGGCGCATGCTCGACCAGTGGGCGTACCTGAACGGGGTCGAGATCGACTTCTCCCGACCGGGCAAGCCGACCGACAACGCCTACATCGAGTCGTTCAACGGCCGCCTACGGGCAGAATGTCTGAACGCCTCGTGGTTCCTGTCGCTAGCCGATGCCCGCGAGCGTATTGAGGACTGGAGGTGCCACTACAACGAAGATCGACCTCATACGGCCCTGGGCGGCTTGACGCCCCCAGCCTTCGCCAACCAAGCTGTCGCAGCCCGAGAACTTGTATAGGCCGTGGACCACAAACAGGGTCAACTCCAGATGCCCGAAAAACTTGCGCTCAGCGCGGACCAGTTTGCTGGGTCAAGGTCAGCCCCGTCACCGGGCGGGCTGGCCAAGATAGGCTGCGACGCTGGCGACGCGGGAGCCGACCATCCGCACGGCCTTGCGCAGGCGTTCCTCTGTCACCCCAAAGCGGAGCGCCCAATGCTCACGGGCGGCGCGGTCGAAGACATCAATGTGGGCCTTATCGTGCAGCTCGGTCGGCATGGCTAAATCCAAGGGTGCTCTCGCGACGCTCCTCCAACTCCGAAGCGTCTCCCTGGTTTTGGCTATCCTCCGTAGTTCACCTCATTCTGTGTGTTGCTCAGAACCGCTCCCAAGGACAAGAGAACAGGGCCCTGCTACAGGACGGCCTCTTACCGCGCGCGCGCCCGAGTTACCGCGCGCGCGCCCGAGGCGTTTGCGACACCGCACGGCACGCAGCGGGTGAGCACGTGACGACAGGCGTTCCTGGTCCAGTTCCCCGGGGCTTGCCCGTGAAGCCTTGGCCGGGCTGTTGCGTGAGGGTCGGCGCGGTGCAGCGGGACTGGAGACCGCGGAGCGCCGGCCAAGGTCAGTTATTGTAGGTGACACGATCCGGTGTTGGCCCGGATCCAGCCAGGCGCCAGGATGTCGCCGGCCTCGGTGATGATCCAGGGCTTGGCATCCTCCGCGTCGATCGCCTCGGCTGCTGCAGGCAGCGCTGCGCGCAGGGTCGAGAAGCTACGCGCCTCCGCGATTTGGGCCGGCGCATGCCCAGGCCACACGGTGAGTTCGGCAGGCTTGTCGAGGTCGGACAGCGTCATCGGTTCGCTGGGGTTCGTGGCGGGGCGGGGCTTATGCCGCGGGGCCGTGGCTGCTGGTACCCGGTCGCACACTTGCGACCGGAGGAATGGCTATGCGCGGGCTCGCATTACCAGGAGGATCAGGCGGTCCTCGGCCCCGGCCGGGGAACACGAACCTCGACCATCTGTCCGGTGAGCGGATTGAGGATCTGCATGGCTGCGTATCTCCGGTGGATGTGCCGGTAGAACGTCGTCACATCGCGGAAGGATCGAGGCGATCCGAGCAATTGCGCTAAGTTGGTGAACCATTCGTTTACTCTCATGACGCGGCGGTCAGGGCGCGGGTGGCATCTCTCTACACGCAGGGCCAGCCGAACAGGTCTCCGATGCAAAAGGACAATCCGGTTGTAGCATGGCCCGACTGGGTCACATGACGCGTTGCGACGGTCGTGGTACCAAGCAGATCTATCCCGATGAGCAGACAATCCAATCGCCTAGATATTGTTGTGGTTGGGGCTGGCCTCGCCGGGAGCTGCCTTGCCGGGGCTCTAACTCGCCGTGGGATCCAAGTCGCCCTGATCGACGCTCAGGCCGGACACGTCGGCGAGCGTCGCGATTTCCGTGCGGAGAAGTTTGGGGCCGACCAGATGGCGTTGTTCGAGGGCCTCGGCTTCGGCCCCGCGCTGGTAGCCCACACCACCGCCACTGAGGAGGTTGCGGTCATTCGATACGGCCACCTCGCCTATCGAGAGGCTGCCTGCGAGTGGGGCGCACACTACCCTGTGCTGGTCCGCGCCGTCCGGGACGCTCTGCCCGAGGGGCTTCTGAGGCCTGGACGGGTCGCGGATCTCGACCTTGGTCCGGAACGCCAAGTGCTGTCCCTGAGCGATGGGCGCCAGATTGAGGCACGTCTCGTGGTGCTCGCCACCGGGCTGGGGCAGGCTCTGCATGCCAAGGCTGGCCTCAGCCGGCGCGTTCTCAGCCCGCGACATTCACTCGCGATCGGCTTCGACATGACGGCGCCGCGAGACAGCTTTTCCTTCCCGGCGCTCACCTACTTCTCCGAGCGGTTCGGTGGTCGCGATGCCTACCTGACCCTGTTCCCGCTCGGCAGCGTCATGCGGGCCAACCTGTTCTGCTACCGCGATCCCGGCGAAGTCTGGGTCGCGGACCTGCGGCGGGATCCGGCGGCCACCCTGCGGACGATGATGCCCCGCCTTCCCGCCGCCTGCCCCGATCTCGAGGTTGCCGGACCCCTCGAGGTTCGGCCTATCGACCTCGTCCGGACGGAGGGAGTGGAGCGCGACGGATTGGTAGTGATCGGCGACGCCTTCCAGACGGCTTGCCCGATCCCCGGGACCGGGGTCGGCAAGCTCCTCACCGATGTCGACCGGCTCACCCGCATCCACGTGCCGGCTTGGCTCGCTACGCCGGGCATGGGCCGGGACAAGATCGCGACCTTCTACGGCGATCCAATCAAGAAGGCCTGCGACGCGGAAAGCCTACGCCTCAGCCACTACGCTCGCAGCCTCGCTGTCGAAAGCGGTGCGGTCTGGCGGGCTCGGCGGCTGCGCAACCGCGTCGCCCGTACTGCAGCCTATGCCGCACGGGATGGATGGAAGGCTGTAGCGTCCGTGGCTCAGGCCTTGATGCTGGCTGGTGGTTGAAGACCCAGTTCGTGTCTCCCATGACACGTATGGGCCGCCGAACAGGTCGCCCAGCGCCTTACGCCGGAACAGTGTGCGCCAACGCCGTCGCTGATGCTCGGGCCGGTCGTGGATCATGTGGCACCGCTGACAGAAGGCCGCGAGGTTGCCGTCCGCGTTGTTTGAGGTGTTGTGGTCCCGGTGGGCAGCGGCGAGCACAACCCGGGTTCGACGGGCACGGCCGAGGATGTCAGCTTCCGCAGCGATCCGGATCCGCCTGCCCCACCCGTCGCGCCAGCAGCCGGCATCCGCATCCCACCAACGCCCGTCTCCAAGGTGGTGGACCATCCGCTCGTGCGGCCGCCCGCAGCCCTTGCAGCAGCCTTTCGCCCGCCTGAACCGGATCGCGGCCGAAAGCTGCAATCAATGGGATAGAAGAAACGGTGCTCGGGCCGGATCGGCATGGCGGGGCTGAAAACCCAGTGGGGGTCCTACTCTGCAGCGAACCGCCTACCCCATCCTGTAGCCATTCGGCCACAGCTGTCAGGCGACGTGGCGGCGGACTGAAACCAAAACGCTTCTGAGATGTTGTGGCGGCCGGCTGAGTGTCAGGCGATGTGTTTTTCCGATTTCTGGTGCGTTCATAGTCGATTTACTAAGCCGCCCCACCCCGTCGCCGAATGGTGTGTCCGTAAAACTACAGCCTTTTCTATCACGGACCGGTAGTCATACCTCCAGATCGAAATTTGGACCTTCCGTTATGACCAAACTCCTGGCCTCGCTGGCCGCCTTCACGGCCCTCACCGCTGCCGCTTCGGCCGCCGACCTACCGCGTCGCGCCGCCCCGCCGCCGATCTTCACCCCTGTCCCGGTGTTCACCTGGACCGGCGCCTACTTCGGTATCAACGCCGGCTACGCCTTCGACGCCAGCAGCCGCACCAACAACACCTTCTCGGTGCCCTTCCCCTACGCCACTCCGGGCACCGTCGCCTCCTTCCGTAACCGCAGCCAGGACGGCTTCTCCGGCGGTGCGCAGATCGGCTACAACTGGCAGATCACCCCGGGTTCGGGTGTCGTGATCGGCTTCGAGGCCGACGCCCAGTACCTCGACTTCGGCCGCAGCCGGAACAACGCCTTCGTCTCCGGCGCCGTCGCCCCCGGCTACTACGTCACCGACCCGCGCGGCCTCTCCAGTCTCGACTACTTCGGAACCGTGCGCGGCCGCCTCGGCTACGCCTTCGACCGCACCCTCGTGTACGGCACCGGCGGCTTCGCCTACGGCTCGGGCAGCGCCGACCGCTCGTTCGGCGGTTACGCCGGCAACGACAGCTTCCGCACCGGCTACGCCGTCGGCGGCGGTGTCGAGTACGCCCTGCCCACCGACTCGTTCCTGAACTTCTTCCGTTCCTCGGCCGTGACGCTCAAGGTCGAAGGCCTGTACGTGAACCTGGAGCGCGGCACCCGCAACCAGGGCGCCCTGGTGGTCAACGCCGCCAACCTCGTCCCAGTCGCCTACAGCGCCATCGGTCGCCGCGACGATGAGTTCGCCGTCGTCCGCGCCGGCCTGAACTACAAGTTCGGCTCGTATTAAGATCCGGTCGAGCTGCTCCCGGCTCTGTGCCGGGAGCTGCGGCGGCGGGCGAGGGGTAGTTGGTCCTCCTCATCGCCTTCCGTCGCCGAAGAGCAGCCGATCGGCTGACCTTCGCATCCCCAGCCCGATCAAACTGGCCGCGAGGTCGGCAGCACCCTGGGAGCGCAAGCTCCTGGGGTGTTTCTTGTTTTGGGGACCCGGCCCGGGGACGAGCCAGCTACGTCTCTCCATGACGGCACCATGATCTTTGTCGCGAGTTGGATCCCCAGTGCCCTAATGGGTGTCCGAAGTGGATTCTCGGTGCGCTGAAGGGTAAGCCTCCCGCCCTGAACAACGGGATCGCGCCAGCGCCGACTAGGATGGATACAACCGTAACGGTCTGTGCCGGCTTGGGGCGCACCGCCAAGTCAACGTCTTGGGGGGGGCATCTGAGATGGGGAGGGAGGCGCGACAACCGCAATCGCGGGTAGCGTTAGCCGTGACTGTCGCTTTGGTCATCGCCTTGGCTGGCGCAGGTACGATCGGCTGGCGTTGGTACAACTACGTCACAGCCGGCGACACGCCCTACGACGAGGTCGGGATCGAGGTGAACCGCCGCCTGCCGGAGCCGCTCCGCTCGTGGGGTTGCCAGCGCATCAGAGAGCGCTTCCCCCGCGCCGTACCGCCCTACGGCTGCCAGCCTGGACAGGTCTGAGAGCCGCCCAGTCGCCAGGCGATCCTGGGCTGTCATCGATCCTGTTCAAAGCTGTGATAGCAATCCGGACCGGCCGCGCGGCCTTCTGGATCGCGCGGCCCTCATGAACGAGGTCTCCATGCGCGTCTCTGCACTTGTCGTCGGTTTGTGCCTGGCCTCCGTGTCGCTCGGAGCGGCACTGGCACAACCGGCGCCTGCGCCCACGACGGCGCCGGATCCGACGCTGCTGAAAGCTGCCCGGGAGACCGTCGCGCAGATGCAGGGCGACCGCACCGCAACGCTCGGCTCAATGGCGGCCCCCATGGTCGGCATGATGCAGCAGATCGGGATCAAGGAGCCCGACAAGGCGCAAGCGCTTGTGCAGGAAGTCGTCATGCCGACGCTGACGGCGCACTACGACGAGTTGCTCGACATCCAGGCGCGCGGTTTCGCCACCGTACTGAACAAGGACGAGTTGCAGGCCATCGCGGCCTTCTACGCAACGCCCGCCGGGAAGCGCCTCGCCGCAGCCCAGCCGCAACTTGCTCAGATACAGCTCGCAGGCATGCAGCAATGGATGCAGTCCGTGATGCCCGAGATGCAGGGCAAGCTGACTAAGGCCATTCAAGCCCACGGATGGTCGCCAACTGGGCAGGCGAAGCCGCGCTAAGCAGGGACGCCTCGGCATTTTGGTAGGCGTGAACGGTCAGCTGATGGCCAACAACAGCGGTAGCGCGCCTGCCAGGAACAGGGCCGACGAGAGAAGCACGGCAAGGGGCTCGCGATGGTGCAGAACGAAGGCGTGAGGGCTGGCGAACATGGCAAAGCCGGATCGGGAGAGAGGTCACCACGCTGGCTCCTGAAACTTGACGGATCGGGGGCACTTCGCGCTGGCCACAAGTGATGGCCGATCCCTGTCGCTACCGAGCCACATCCTTTCGGATGTGCTCAGGCGCACCTCGCGGAGGCGGCGTCGAGCGTAACCCTTCTTCAAGGCCGCTATCGCCCCCTCGGCGGCCCGATCCAGCGGCGCAGTGACCTCACGGGTTGCTGCGCCGTTGTCGTTGGGTCTAACCGAACGCAGGTCACGCCGCCCGTACGGTGGCAAGGAAGCGTCTGACCTCGGCGGACAGGTGCTCGGACTGGCGCGACAGCTCCGAGGCGGCGCCCAGAACCTGGCTCGCCGCCGCCCCGGTCTCTTCGGCAGCGCCGGCCACGCCGGCGATGTTGCTCGTCACCTCGCCGGTGCCCTGCGCGGCCTGGGTGACGTTGCGGACGATCTCCTGCGTCGCCGCACCCTGTTCCTCGACGGCGGCCGCGATCGAGGTGGCGACGCTGTTGATCTCGCGGATGCGGCCCGTGATCGTCCCGATCGCTGAGACCGCCTGCCCGGTCACGCCCTGGATCCGACCGATCTGGGTCGAGATCTCTCCGGTCGCCCGGGCGGTCTGCTCCGCCAGTGCCTTCACCTCGGAGGCGACCACCGCGAAGCCCCGTCCCGCCGCACCCGCGCGGGCGGCCTCGATCGTGGCGTTAAGCGCCAGAAGGTTGGTCTGACNCGGGCGGTCTGCTCCGCCAGTGCCTTCACCTCGGAGGCGACCACCGCGAAGCCCCGTCCCGCCGCACCCGCGCGGGCGGCCTCGATCGTGGCGTTAAGCGCCAGAAGGTTGGTCTGACCGGCGATCGAGGAGATCAGGCCCACCACGTCGCCGATCTTGGCGACGGCGCTGCTGAGTTCCTGCACCAGGGCGCCGGTCTCGTCGGCCTCGCCGGCGGCCGAGCGGGCCAGTTCGGCCGAGCCCTGAACCTGACGGCCGATCTCCTGGACCGAGGCGCCGAGCTCCTCGGCCGCCGCCGCGACGGTGCTGACGTTCGACGCGGCCTCCTCGGCGGCGGCCGCGACCGCCCCCGACTGCGCCGAGGTCTGGCCCGCCATGGCCGACATGGAGCCGGCGGTGGCCTGCAGTTCCGTCGCGGAGGCGGAGACCTGTCCGACGATGCCCCCGACCGCGGCCTCGAAGCTGTCGGCCAGCTGGCGCATGCCGATCCGGCGCTGCTCCTCGGCGGCGAGGCGCGCCTCGGCGGTCTCGGCTTCGAGCTGACGGGTTTGGATCAGGTTGTCTTTGAACACTTGAACGGCGCCCGCCATTGCGCCGATCTCGTCGTGGCGCGCCGTCTCCGACACCTCAACCGCCACATTGCCGGATGCTAGATGCCGCATGATGCTTCCAAGGCGCTTCAGCGGCTTGAGGCTCCGGCGCACGAGGAACCAGAACGCGACGCTACAGCCAGAAGCCAGCAGCACTCCAATCAGGGCTGCTTCTGTCCGTACCCGACTGACGACAGCGAGATAATCTGATTGTTTGACCCCCGTGTAGAGGACGCCGATCGTGCTTCCGTCAGCCGCGGCGATCGGATCGTAGGCAGTGAAATACGGAACCCCGAGGATCTCAGCCTTGCCTCTAAACGGGCGCCCCTGCTTAAGCACGGCGTCGTAGACCGGGCCCGTAGCCAACCGTGTACCGACGGCGCGTGCCCCATCTGGCTTGGTGATGTTGGTGGCGATGCGTGTATCGCCGAGGAAGACGGTCGCGGTGCCGCCAATGATGGCTTGAACACGGTCGACGGCAGGATCGTCCTGGCTGATGCGGTGAGATCCGATCTGCAGATGCCCGTCTACGAGGCTGAAGCGCTCTGAGCCGCCCTCGTCGACCAGGGTTTGACGCAGCAGGCGCATGTTGCTCTCCAGCACGGTGGACGCGTGCTGAGTCATGTCGGCTTCGATCTCGCGGAGGATCAGACCAACCGTACAGATGGAGGCGAGGCTGAGTAGACCGGCTCCGACGAGGCTCAGACGAGCCGGCAAAGATACGCTAGGCCAAGCGATACGGTAAGACATCCAACGGCTCTCATGGCGGGAGGCCGATCTCATCGTGGCGAACCGACACGTCGCACCCACTTAATGTCCAGGTACCTGCCGGCCGCGACAAAGGATCGCGTAGTCGAAGTAAGAGAACTGTCGGGGGCCAATTTGCCCTAGACAATCTAGCTGTGTCCCTACCTGTGTCCGGGTTAAATACCTATTAAATCTGCGGTGATTAGGTGTTTTGTCGTTTAGAGCGCTTGTTTAGATCTAGATATCAACCTGGAATTGCTTGTTGCGCTGCTGCGCGCACCGAGAAGATGTAAAACGAACAGCGACCTATCAGTTCTGAAAAATATGCGCCTAACTGCCACCGCCTCAACCGCGGCTATGACGTTCTCCAGATCGGCGGCCTGACGTATCGCGCTCTGTGCCGTCATGCTCGGCCATAGCTAGGATCAGGGTGCGCTGCTGCGCCTTCAGGCGTTCAAGGAGGGCGTCGAGCTCTCCGGACATCGGGCGGGCTGTAGCCGCGAGAGTAAGGCTCGACAATCATTGCCTTTTGTCTGCGAAACCTCTCGCTGAAGCTGACTCTGGTTACCTCCACTCACAAAGAAGGCCAGGCCGCGGAAGGATCAAGGGCGTTCACGTCGATGCAGACGTCCTCCGGCGTAAGGACAAGCAGCAACCCTGCGAGTAGGAGAGCGGTCGCACCCACGAGCACTAAGCCGACCCGCTCCGGATCTAGCCAGCGCTCCCGTAACACTGCGCATCCGAAAGTGAAGGCAGCCGCCTCTGTCAAAGGTACGGGCTGGCTAGCCCCATGATGGTCCTCTCACTTCTGCATCGACCTCGAAGAGTCCGAATTCAGAAGGCATCGGAGGGCTGTCCATCCTCAAGATGGGCCTTCAGCGTGAGTTCTCGGGTGTCTATCCGCGTCTGGACAGCCGCCTCCAGCTTCGGCGGGCTTGTGAGCATAGTGACCCAGAATGCCCCCGTTGCCAGAGCAAAAGCGGCCGTGAATAGCCCAAGCTTCCGCATCCTGGTTCTCCCAGATCAGTGGTTTCGGGACAGACGGAAACGCGAGAGATGCGCCCCGGAGCTGAAGCCAGAGGATGCGCACAAAAATAAAATATAGACAACCAATCAAATCAATAAAATCTCGACGTCACTGTGATAGGTCAGCATTCCTGGCGGACCTAATCTATTTAGATGATCTGATGTGACAAATATGTGATCGCCGCGCACTGCATGTCGTGGACGCGTACTTCAGTCGATGATGCGTCAAGCGCACGCCCGACGGCTACAGCTCAATCTAAGATCCGCAAAGCTGGCGGCAGTATTTGCGGGCTGCCTCCATCTACCGGTCGAGGTAGGCAGCGAGATCCCGTAAACCGACACCCTTCGCGCACTTCGAACTTGCTTCGATCCGCACGACCGGCAGCGCGATCTCACCGGCCGAGACCTTCCGCAGGAGCTTTTCAGGCGTCACGTGGCTGCAGAAATCTCGGCAGACCACATCCAACGGAATGATTGGCTTTGGGCCATACTGCTCCTTTAGGAGTGAGGCCGTAGCCAGCGGATCCGTTTCACTCCGCTTGGCTCTCACGCCTCACCCCCGCTGCCGAGGTGCTTCGGTCTCGGTCCGCCTCCTCAGCGACGATGGCCTCAACCGCGGCGATCACGTTCTCCAATTCAGCGACCTGACGAAGCAGGTTTCCAGACGGCATCCCATCGTGCTCGGCCATCGCAAAGATGAGCGTGCGCTGGTGCGCCTTCAGGCGTTCGAGGAGGAAGTCGAGTTTTTCGAACATCGGACGGGCTGTAGCAACGGATCCGGGGTCCAGCAATCGCGATCGTCAGCGACGCGTTGCAGCGCTCTGTGGCTATCAAATGATAATCTGAACTAGATACTCGACTGTGGCTAATCCGCTCTCGTTCAGCTGGCTCAGACTGGTTTAGCTCGTGCGAAACGAGGGTTATAGCCATGAACCGTCATGCCGCCGAGATCTTTATGATCGCGATTGGGCTTGGTGCCTGCCAGACGGGCGCCTCAGGACCACAGCAAGCCGCCATAGAACCGAGGGGTTCGGCAGCTCTCCGGGAGGAAGTGGCTCGGCTCAAGGCTGAGCGCGACGCGCACCGCATCAGCTGCATGGAATGGGCCGAACGTACCCAGGCAGCCGCGCGAGCAAGCGTCCCCCTGAGCCCTCGGGAAGAGGAAGCGTTGGCGTATCGCAAGCAGCTGGCGCGCCATGTCGATGCCAGTGAAATGACGGAAGCGCAGTTCGAACGTGCGAGCCAGCAAGCTCTGCAGCAGTTGAAGGCCCAGCGTCGCGGAGCCTGAGGTCCGCCAGCGCGGCTGCAACAGACACGGGATGGCGGGTAGGGTCGAGATCGCCTCCAATAGGCTGGACGCCTCGACACCTATCCCGTCACTCGCCATCTTGAGCGTATGCCTGAGCAGCGCGGCCGAACCCACGAGCGACGGAAGACGCTGGCCCCGCGAAAGAGCTTGGCTGCGCACGCTCGATCTCTCGCGCTCGGTCGCCACTCTGTCGCGCGCTACGCGCTAGCCATGTTCGCGCTCGCGAGCTGCGATGTGGTCGCTGGACCGACCAAGGCGCCTGAAGCTGTGCTATCTCAAGATGCTGTTCGCCTCGATCAAGCCGCACGGATGATCGTCCGTGTGACCCTCATCGGCCGGAACTGCGCGCCGTTCTACGCTGTCGATCAAGCTCAACTGCAGGAGATCGGAACCACGCTTTTCTCGCAGTCGCTCGACCGCTTCGGCCAGGACCGGCTGCTGAAGGCGATGAATGTCGCCGAGACTGAAGACGCAGCGGCGCTCCGCGAGAGCGGTGCCGCGTTCTGGTGTCCTCTTCAGCGAGCCTACCTCAACAGCCTGAGAATGCGAGGCCTGATCGGGCGACAGAGGTAAGGGTTCGGTCCATCCGAGGCGCTTTGCGCAGCTCATCTGACGCTCGGATCCCGGCGGCAACGGCTCAGACGCCGCGCAACCCCGCATCGCGCAGCACCCGGTAGAACCTGCCCGGGTCGAACATGGCTTTGGCCTGCTGCAACCCAATGGGGCTTGGCCGCCCCGGCTGGGCGAGCTGCATCATGCCGCCCTTCTGCCCCTGCTTCTGCTGGCCTGCTGCCGCGGCTTTCAGAGCGTTGCCGATCTGGGCGTACTGGTTGCTCGGCTGCTGGGGCTGGGCGGCAGGGTCTGACGAGAACCCAGCCGGATCGGGTGCGAGCGCCGTCGGCTGGGCGGACAGCGAGGCCACGCTCGGCATAGGCGACGTCTGCCCCGGCATGGCCGCGCCCTGGCCGACGATGCCGTTCAATCCGAAGCCGCCGCGCTGCGCGGTCGACCCCATCGAGCCTTCACGAGAGGCCGCCAGCGCCGGGAAGGCTCCCCCACCACCGTCACCGAAGCTGTTCGCATAAGCCTGCGTCGTCGCCAGCCGGGGAGCGTTCTCACCGCCAGGGCGGTTGTAGCCCGCGAACTTCCACGCGTCCGCCATCAGGCGGTTGGCCTCCTGCGGGCTCTGGGCGTTCTGCAGGGCCCGCGTGAGCTGCGGGTTCTCCTGCAGCAGGAAGTTGGCCTGTGCCACTACCGGGTCGGCGGCGCCCCGGAGTGAACGCCCGCATATTGGCCAGGCGGTTAGCACGCCACGACAGGTTGCTGCCCGACCTGCCGGACTGTCCGCTCTCGCTTGGATCCGACCATGAGCCCGTGATGTTCGAGGGGCTGTAGCGGCTCTCATGCTGCGTATAGGCTGCGACGGCGCCGAGGCTGTTCGGGTTCGTTAGACCGCCCTGCTGCAGCGTCGAGATGAACCGGCTGCGGATGTCGCTCTGATCCGGGGTTGCCGCCTGCGCGCTCGAGGGCCCCAGTGCGTTCATGGCCGCGGAGGCGAAGCCCTGCGCTTCCGGTGGCACGACTGCCGTAGGGGCGCCCGTCGGAGGCCCCTGTGGCGCATACCCCGTGAAGCCAGGGGGCGTGGCCTGAGGCACGTCCTGGCTCTGCATCTGAGGCTGTGCTTGGGCCTGAGACTGCGCGAGCTGCTGCGCCTGAGCCTGCTGCAGAAGCCAGTCCTGAATGGAGGGGCTTAGTCCGAGGTCGCCGCCCGCGAGAGACGGCAGGCCGCTGTATCCACCGTCGCTCATCCGAAGTGTCCCATAGTTGCGAAATCCGGCCTGCTGACGGCGTTCGAGGGTGTGCAGCGCGGCCTAGCTGCGGATCGGCAGACGGCCCCTGAAGGTCGCTCCTGCGCCTATCGACAGAACGGAGGGGCGAGGCCACATTCTCCGGCATGCGCCGCACGGCCGAGATCCTGACCACCCTCATCCTGTTCGCCGTCGTGATGTCGGCGCTCGGGTGGGCAGCAAATGCGGCCGCTCCCTCCATCCAGGGAGGGATGGTCGACCATCTCGGTCAAGGCGGGTTCTGGGCGTTCTTCGTGGCGCTCTGGATCACGGCCGGCGTGCTCCTCTACCGCGAGAAGGCCGACAGGGCGGCCGGGAAGTAGGGCCGCACGCCCTCTGACTGAGACAGGAGCGCTGCCTGCACGCCGCGCCCTGCGGTGTTCCCGAGAGCCGCCGCCCGCTGCTGCATCGCCCCGCGCGTCTCGATGGCGTTCAACAGCATGTTCAGCCGGTCGCCCTGGATCAGGGTGACGGCATCTGCGAGCTGACGGTTTCGAGCGATGTCCGCGGCCTGTCCGGCGGCATTGATGCCGAACCGCGCTAGCCGACCGCCCTGCGCAGCCAGCCACCCGGCAGGGCCGCCGATCGCGCCCGCGACGGTGCCGACGATGTCGTTGCCAAGTGTCGTGCGCGGCGCCACCCGGTCAGCCGCCTGAGCGCGCAGAGGCCCAAGCCCAAGAGGCACCGCGGCAGAGCACCAGCGAGCGGGCGTCGACGAGCCCCCGCGAGCGCGGCCCGCGCGACGGATCCGACTTCTGGCGCACGGTCAACGACCGCGCATTGGCGAACCTGCGCGCGTGGGTGTGGGAGAAATCCGCGCTCGTGTGGTGTGGGTAGCCGCTCGGTTCTGGAGCCCGCCTATTGATCCCGCCGTTTGATCGCTGGGAGCTGTTCGCCCCGGCCATGAAGGCGGCCGAGCGCCTCGCCATCCTACTCCCGCACGCCCTGTCTCATTCTCAGGCGCCGTGCGGCCTTTCAGGCCCGCTGCATCTCTTTGTCGGTGCTCGACAGCAGGAGCTCAGCCCGACGGGCGTAGGCGATGCCACCAAGCAGGATCAGGAGCACGAAGGCGGGGAGCGGCATCAGAACCGGATCGCCGGCGAGCAGGTGGCTGCCGACCGCACCGGCCATGAGCAGCGCGAGCAGGCCCGCGCCGAGGGCGACGCACCCGCGGGTCCAGAGCAGCACCGCACCGAGCAGCTGCAGAGCGCCGACCACGTACATGAACCACAGCGGGTAGCCGAAGCGGGCGAAGCCCGCGACCTCGAACGGCACGGCGGCGAACTTCATGCCGGCCGCTGTCAAGAACATCACCGTCAGCAGGCCGCGCAGTACCGTGCCGCCGACGCGTCGCCGATCCCAGACCCTCGTCATCGCTTCCCCCTCATCATCGCCGCTTCGGGTCGATCTGGCCGGTTCACACGAAGTGAGCGGGCAGCGCCGCAGTCTGCGCGACCTGGAGAAGGGCGAGGGCCAAGCCCGACATCATCGCCCAAGCCACGATGTGGTCGGTCACGGTCATGCCCTGGGTTATCATCTTGGTGGCCATCGTTCGTCCCCTTGTCTGCGCAGCCGTGGGCCGGCTGTCCTGGGGCGGCCTTATGGTTAAGCTCCGTTGCGCTAATATTGCTTCGATTGTTGCGTTGAGTGCGCCCAAATCAGTCAATCGGTCGCACGCGATGGGCAGGCCCTCGCCTCTCTAGTTATTTGCCGCAGCATTCCAGACTGATCCGCAGCCTAATACTACAGTTGCATTTTTCGCCGGGATCGAACGTGAGCAGCCCTGGCGGCTGTCTGATGCCGTCGTCGCCAGACAGACCAAGCCAATAGCAAGGCGCGCACCGGTGCGATGGCAAGAACGAGACGGGCGAGCAGGTGCCTGATCTCTGGGACGGAGAGCGGCAACATGTGCTCGGACAATTGTCGGGGCGCACGTCGCTTCAGGCGGCCTCGACGACGGCGTCCGGACTCGTTTCGTTCGGTTTACCAGTTGCAAGGCGCACCAACTCGGCGCGCAGCCGCGCGAGGAAGGCGAGNTGCTGCGCCTGCAGGTACGCGCCGAGATCGCGTCCCCGCGCCACGATCGCCCCGCCGTAGGCGCGTCGGCGCGCGTCGAAGGACGTGAGCGCCGCGTCGACGTCGCCGCCGGCCGCGTCCAGTGCGTCCGCGAGGGCGGCGGCGTCCTCCATGGCCTTGGTCACGCCCATCCCGACGTGGGGCCGGGCCACGAAGGCGGCGTCGCCGATCAGGGCGACGCCGCGCGCCGGGATCATGGTCGGCGTCTCGATGTCCAGGATCGCCTGCAGGAACGGCTGCTGGGCGCGCAGCATGACCTCGGCGAAGGGCGGCGCGAGGATCCGCTCCGCGTCGGAGCGCATCGCCGCCAGCACCTCGGCCTTGATCCGGCCCGGCGGGATGGAGAGGGCGTGGCGGATGCCGCCGGTATCGGTCAGCAGCGCGGCGAGCGCGGTCTCCTCGGTCGGCCTGTACCAGACCGCGTTGAAGTCCCGCGCGGCCGCGGCCCCGTCCGCGCGCCCGGGAACGGGATAGCCGAGGATCTGCTCGCCGGGGGGCAGGCAGAACGCGAAGTGCCCGCCGATCGCCTCCCGTGTCGCCGGCGAGAGGGCCGCCTGGTCCACGACGGCGCGCCACGCCACGTAGCCGGCGTAGCGCGGCGCGACGGCGCTCAGGAACTGGGCCCGCACCGTCGAGAACTGCCCGTCGGCGCCGACGAGGAGATCCGCGGTGATCCGGCAGCCGTCCTCGAAACACGCGACGACGCGCTCGCCGTCGGGCTCGACCGCGGCGAGCGCCGCGCCGAAGCGGACGCCGTCGGCGGGGAGGGCGTCCAGGAGCAGGCCGTAGAGCCGGCCCCAGCTCGCGAGCACCTGCGGCAGGCTCCGTTCCGCGATCACGGCCCCGTCCCGGTCGAGGACCCTGCGGCCCTCGACCGTCACACCTAGATCCGCCGCGGCGGCCGGGCTGCCGCAGCGCGCCAGCACCGCCCGGAGGCCGGGATGCGTGACGATCCCCGCACCGCGGCCCGTGAGCGCGGCCGCCGACCGCTCGAACACCGTGACGGCGTGGCCGCTCCGCGCGAGCAGGCACGCCGTGGTCAGTCCGGCAATCGAGCCGCCGATTACGGCCACGTCCAGTCGCTTCATGCAGCCCTCGGATCGGCACGGCGGCCCCGACCGGGCCCAGAATGGACGCGCCCGGCGGGCCGGCCAAGATCGAAATCGCCGCGGAGCGCCGCCCTAGGCCGGCCGCACCAGCCGGTCGAGCCGCATCCGGGTGATCGCGCCGATCTCCTCCAGGGCCGTCGCCTCCTCGTCCGCGACCGCGCGCGCGAGGCGTTCCTCGAACAGCACGCGGATCTCGCGCAGGTCCCGGCCGCGCACGGCGACGATGAACGGGAAGCCGAACCGGCGCCGGTAGGCGGCGTTCAGCCGGTCGAACGCCGCGGCGTCCGCGTCCGTCAGCCGGTCGAGGCCGGCGCTGCCCTGCTCCTGCGCGGAATCGGCGGTCATCGCCCGGGCCCGGGCCTCCGGGCCAGCGAGTTCCGGATGGCCGTTGAGGAAGGCCAGGCGCACCTCCGGCGGCGCCGCGCGCACGGCCGCCATCATCGCCCCGTGGAGATCGGCGAGGCTGGCGAACGGCGCCGCGCCGTGGGCGGCCCGGGCGACCCAGGGCGCGTGCTCGAAGACGCCGCCGAGATGCGCCACGAAGGCGTCGCGATCGAGGGCGTTCAGGCGGTCGAGGTCGATCATGCCGCTCAGCTTCCGCGATAGGTGGTGAAGCTCGACGGGGCGCACAGCATCGGCACGTGGTAATGCTGCTTGGCGTCGGAGACGGCGAACCGCACGACCGGGTTGTCGATGAAGATGTCGGCCTCCGCGGTACCGGCGCGGCCCTGAAAATACGCGTCGACGAAGAATTCCAGCTGATACTGGCCGGTCTCGGCCTTGTCGGCCGGGAGGATCGGCGCGTCGGTCCGGCCGTCGGCGTTGGTGACGACGCTCTTCACGAGCCGCCACTGGCCGTTCTCGAGGACGGAGAAGTCGATCCGGACCCCCGCGACGGGGCGGCCGCGGTCGGTGTCGAGGACGTGTGTGGTGATGCCCGCCATGCCGGGTCTCCTTGTCGCGTCGGGGATCGGACGGGTCAGCTGCCGCGGTAGTAGGAATAGCCCCAGGGCGTGAACAGCACCGGCAGGTGGTAGCGCTGGCTCGCGTCGCGGATCCGGAAGCGGATCGGCACGAGGCCGAGGAAGTTCGGGGTCGGGAGCTTCACGCCGAGGGCCGCGAAATATTCCTCGACATGCATCACCAGCTCGTAGCGGCCCGCCTTGAAGGCCTCGTCGACCAGGAGCGGCTCGGCGGTCCGGCCGTTCGGCGCGGTGGTGACCGTCCGGATCGGCCGGTAGCCGGTGCCGTCATGCATCGCGAGGTTGCAGACCATCCCGGCGCCGGGCGTGCCGTGGAAATTGTCGATGGCGTGCAGGGTCAGCCGCGGCGAGAGGCCCGCCTGCGAGACGGGCGCGGTGCTCAGCGTGCCGGGCTTGGTCGGGGAACCGGCCGGAGCATTGGCCGGAGCCGCCGTCGAAGCGGGCGTGCCCTGCGCCCGCGCCGGGCCCGCGGAGACCGCGGCCGCGGCGCCGAGTCCGGTCGCGACGAGGCCGCGCCGCGTCAGAGCGTGTCGGTCGGATTCGTATTCCAAGACGGCCTCCCTCTCTTGCTTCGGTTCACGCCGGCTCGTGCGCCGCGCGAGCCCGGGCGCGGCGCCCCATCTCCGGCGTCGCCGGCGGAACGAAGGCCAGGATCAGGACGAGCGCCGCGGCCTCGACGGCGGCGACCAGCCACAGGCCGGTCGCGACCGAGCCGGTATGCTCGCGCAGGTAGCCCATCGCCGCCGGCGCCCCGAATCCCGCGAGGTTGGCCACCGAGTTGATCAGCGCGATGCCGGCGGCGGCCGCCGACCCGGCGAGGAAGCGGCCGGGGATCTGCCAGAAGACCGGGATCGCGCTCATGGTGCCGACGATCGCCACCCCGAGCATGATCAGCGCGAGGATCGGGGCGCCCACGATGAAGACACCCGTGAGCGCGATGGCCAGCGCCCCGACGAAGGCCGGGACACCGCAATGCAGCCGCGCCTCGCCGGTCCGGTCCGAGTGGCGGCCGTTGAGGATCATCCCGGCGCCGCCGCAGAGATAGGCCGCCGACATGATCCAGCCGACCGTGAGCGGGTCGGTGAAGCCGGCATCGCGCACCACGCTCGGTCCGAAGAAGGTCAGGGCCGAGTTCGCCGTGACGATGCAGAAGAAGATCGCGATGCATTGCCAGACGCGCGCGTCCTTCAGCGAGGCGAGGACCCGGTGCTCGCGGTGGCCGAGGGCCGCGGTGTCGCGCGCGAGGTCGGCCTCGACCAGCGCCTTCTGCTCCGGCGTCAGCCAGCCGGCCTTGGCGGGCCGGTCGGTCAGGTAGAGCAGCGTGACGAGCCCGGCCAGGATCGACGGGATGCCCTCGAGCAGGAACACCCACTGCCAGCCGGACCAGCCGTTGACGCCGTGCATCCCCGACATGATCGCGCCCGCGAGCGGCCCCCCTATGACGCCCGCCAGCGCCGAGGCCGACATGAACAGCCCGAACACCTTGGCCCGGCGCTCGCTCGGATACCAGTAGGTCAGGAACAGGATGACGCCGGGATAGAATCCAGCCTCGAAGACGCCGAGCAGGAAGCGGAGGACGTAGAAGAACGCCGGCGTGGTCACGAACATCATCGCCACGCAGCAGATCCCCCACAGCAGGGTGATCCGCGCGATCGTCTTGCGGGCGCCGATATGCTCCAGCAGAAGGTTGCTCGGCACCTCGCAGAGGAAGTAGCCGATGAAGAAGATCCCGGCGCCGATGCCGTAGACGGTCTCGCTGAACCGGAGCTCGGCCAGCATCTGCAGCTTGGCGAAGCCGATATTCACCCGATCAATCCAGGACAGGATCCAGAGGACCATCAGGAACGGCAGCAGCCGCCACGTGATCCGCCGGTAGGTGTCGTCCAGACGCGCGGTCGCCGCGATGGCCGGCACGTCGGTCGCGTGGTGCGCCTGGATCGTCATGGCTGGCCCCACATGGCTTGCCCCACATGGCTTGCCCCATCCGGGATGCGGCGTTGGACTCTGAGCGATGCAGGACGGCTGCCAGTCTCGCACCGGCGGCCGCCCGTCCCGTCTCAATCTATAGCTTGGCGCGGCGCGAGCAGCGCTCCGAGCGCGGGGCCGAGACCGACATTGTCCGCGCTGACGGCGGGCGGCCGCCGGTAGGGCGCGGAGGCGGCGGCCAGGACCGCCGTCACCCCCGACGTGACCGAGCAGAGGACCGGGACCGGCACGTGCGGCTGCACGCGGGCGGCGAGGCCGACCAGGGCGGCGCCGCCGAGGATCACCGCCTCGGCGCGATCCTCCTCGGCGCAGGCCCGGCAGGCGGCCGCGAGGTCGCACAGCGCGGCGTCCGGGTCCTTCGCGATCTCGCCGCCGGTGCGCGCGATCGTCCGGATGCCCACGAGGCCGTCACCGACGCCGAGGCCCGCGACGATCTCGCGGAGCATCGGCTTCCACAGGGCCCCGCCGGTCACGATGGCGTAGCGCGCGGCGGCCCGCCGGGCCTCGCGGCACGACGCTTCGAGCATCCCCACGACCGGGACCGGCGAGACCTCCCGCAGGGCCAGCAGGCCGGGATCGCCGAAGCAGGCGAGGAAGACCGCGTCGCAGCCTTGGCCGTGCTCCGCGAAGGCGTCGAGGGCCGCGTGGCCGGCGATGGCCAGGGCCGCCCGGCTGGCGATGTAGGCGGCGCCGAACCGCGCCGTGATCGGGACGAAGGTCGCCGGCGCGCCCGCCATCGTCCCGACCTGCGCGGCCAGGAGGTCGGTCACAGACGTGCTGGTGTTCGGATTGAGCAGCAGGATCCGCATGGCGCCCTCGCGTGGCGGGAGCCGGCCGGATGGCCGGAGACGGGCCGGCACGAGGCCGGCCGGAAGCGGGAATGTCGGGGGAGGCCCGTCGGCGCGGGGCCCCGGACCAGGGCTGGGCCCGGTCACCCCGGTTCAGGCCGGACGGACCGCGCCCGCGGGGCGGCGGCGCATGAGGGCGCTGTAGAGCACGAAGCCGAGGGCGCAGCCGATGAACCACGTGAAGTTCGCCACGCCCTCCAGGCCCGGCAGGATCACGCAGAGCACGGGGATGAGGGCCGAGGGGATCATGGCGGTCACCGCGGCGCGGTTGTAGCCGCCATTGTACCAGTACGTCCCGGCGGGGCTCATCGTGTAGAGGTCGTCGAGGACCACCTTCTGCTTCTTCACGAAGTAGAAATCGGCGATCAGGATCCCGAACAGCGGGCCGATGAAGGCGCCGAGGACGTCGAGCGTGTAGTGGATCACGGCGGGATTGTTGTAGAGGTTCCAGGGCGTGATGAAGATCGAGCCCACGGCCGCGATCATCCCGCCCATCCGCCACGAGATCCGCCGCGGCGACACGTTCGAGAAGTCGAACGCGGGCGAGACGAAGTTCGCGACGATGTTGATCCCGATGGTCGCCGTCATGAAGGTGAAGGCGCCGAGCACGACCGCGAAGGTGCTGTCGATGCGGCTCACCGTCTCCACCGGATCGGTGATCAGGTGGCCGAAGACCGGCACCGTCGCCGAGGCGGTGACGACCGTCAGGAGCGAGAAGCCGAGGAAGTTCACCGGAAGGCCCCAGAAATTGCCCTTCCTCACCGCCTCGAAACTCGCGCCGTAGCGCGAGAAGTCGCCGAAGTTCAGCATCGGCCCGGAGAAGTAGGAGACCACGAGGGCGACGGCGTTGATCATCACCGGCAGGGCGTCCCAGCCGGTGTACCTCACGGTGCCCAGGGTCAGCCCGATCTCGCCGATCCCGGCCTTGGCGACGAGGTACGCCGCGAGCGCGATCATCACGACGTAGACCGCCGGCCCCGCCCAGTCGATGAACACGCGGATCGCGTCCATCCCGCGCCAGAAGACCAGCGCCTGCAGGACCCAGAGCGTCATGAAGGCGGCCCAGCCCAGGCCCGACAGGCCGACGAAGCCGTACTGCTTGAGGTCGGCGTAGACGGCGAGTTCGGGCAGGAAGCGCAGCGCCACCACCGTCAGCGCCGCCGAGGCGAGATAGGTCTGGATGCCGTACCACGCGACCGCGATCAGCCCGCGGATGATCGCCGGGATGTTGGCACCCCTGACGCCGAAGGAGGCGCGGCAGATCACCGGATACGGCGTGCCGGTCTGCTGGCTCGGCTTGGCGACGAGGTTGCAGAAGACCTGGACGATCACGATGCCGACCAGCAGGGCGATCAGCACCTGCCAGCTCACGAGGCCCAGCGAGAACAGGGAGCCGGCGGTCACGTATCCGCCGACGCTGTGCACGTCCGACATCCAGAAGGCGAAGATGTTGTAGGTGCCCCAGGTCTGCTCGCGCAGCGGGGCCAGATCCTCGTTCACGAGATCCGGATCGTAGCTCGGCTTGATGAGGACGGCGTCCCGCTCGTCCGACACGGCCGTGCTGGTGCCGGCGGCCTCGACCTGTGCGTACATGGCGTTTCTCCCAGACTGGCGCAGCCCTGTTGCCGGGCTTTTTCCGTGACCCTGACGGCCTCTCGCGGCCGGTCAAGCAAAACCTGCGACTCTCCGTCTCCTCATCGTGAAAACGCTGCTCGAATACAGACTTCGGCCGAGTTTGGAATTCCGTGTCCCGTCCGCGGCGTCGTCCCTATCCCCCGATGATCGCTTCGAGCCGGCTCCGAGCGGCGGGCGCGGCGTCCGGGACGCAAGCGGCTTCCGCGAGGAGCCGGGCCAGGCCGGACGGGTCGTCCGCCTCGGCGGGGAGGCCGCCCGCGTGGACCCGATCCGCCATCGCCGCGCCCGCTGCGGGCGACGCGCCGGACAGCCCGGCGCAGACCGGGCCGAAGACCTCGCCGAACAGGGCCCGGCCCATGCGGGTCGGACGGTAGCCGCCGCGCGGCGGGTGGGCGGCGATCCAGTGACGGGCGATGTCCAGCCGGGTGGTCACCCAGGCGTCGGGATGATCGCCCACGTAATCGAGGAACCGCTCCAGCGCGGCCATCCGCCCCGGACGCCCGACCAGGCGGCAGTGAAGCCCCACCGACATGATGCCGCCCGATCCCGCCTCGCCCTCGCGGTACAGGACATCGAACGTGTCCTTGAGGTAGCCGAAGAACTGGTCGCCGTTGTTGAAGCCCTGGGCGGTGGCGAACCGCATGTCGTTGGCGTCGAGGGTGTACGGGACGACGAGTTGCTGGCGCCCCCCGATCCGCAGCCAGTAGGGCAGGTCGTCGGCGTAGGAATCGGCGAGGTACAGGAACCCGCCCTCGGCGGCGCCGATGGCCAGCGTGTTCTCGGAGGTCCGTCCCTGGTACAGGCCGAGAGGCCTGCTGCCCGTCAGCGCCGCCTGGATCGCGACGGCCGCGTCGATGTCGGCGCGCTCGGCCTCCGGGCTGTGGTCGCGATAGTCGATCCAGCGGAGGCCGTGGCTGGCGATCTCCCAGCCGGACTCGACCATGGCGGCGACGGCCTCGGGGTTGCGCTGCATCGCGGAGGCGACGCCGAAGACCGTGACCGGGAGGTTGCGCCGCGTGAACGCGCGCCAGAGGCGCCAGAAGCCGGCGCGGGCGCCGTACTCGTAGATCGACTCCATGTTGGCGTGGCGCTTCCCCGGCCAGGGCAGGGCCCCGACGATCTCGGAGAGGAAGGCCTCGGATGCCGCGTCGCCGTGGAGGATGCAGTTCTCGCCGCCCTCCTCGTAGTTGATGACGCACTGGACGGCGACGCGCTTCCCCCCGGGCCAGGCCGGGTCCGGTCGATGCCGACCGTATCCGACCATGTCGCGGGGATAGTCCTGGTCGAGGTCGAACATGGCGTGATCCCTCGTTCCGACGCGAGATAGACGCACGGCCGTCCGGTGGTCCAATATCTTGTTTGGCTTGATTGATAGGTTGCGCGTTTGGATGGCGCGACAAGGGCCGCGGTTCTCCGGGCGACGCCGCGCGGCGCGATGCCGGCCCGTCGCCGGTTTCGGAAGCGTGTGCGTTGTCCGTCGAGAGCGGAGCGGTTCCCGGGCCGCGCGAAGCGCATCCTCTTCACGCCGACCACGCGTGAGGACGGCGACGACCGGACCTGCACGGGCATGGCGATTCAGCTTCGGCCGTCGATGCGCTCGAGCCGACGGAAGTGGCGCTCGGCACCCGGTCGCTCATCGCCGCGAGCGCGTTCAAGAGCGGCCCGTGCCCGCGTTCAGGGCGCGGATCCGGGACTCGCTCGGCTGGCAGCCGCGATCCGGGCTGGAGAAAGCCGGGCACGGGCCACGCGCGCTGCCGGCAGAGTTGCTCGGCGACAGTCCATCCCACCCAAACGCGCTGCCCTTCGACGGACTGCTGTGCCCGCGCCGGGGGGGCGCCAGGACTGGTGCGGAACCGCTGCCGCGGCGAGGTGTCAGGCATGGACCTCGGCGATGATGCAGCCAGGGTCGACAACGTCGTTGACGGACGCGAGGACCGTCAGGCGGCCATCGGCCGGCGTGAGAATGTCGTGCAGCGCCTCGCCGATGCGCACGGCGGCAACGGCCTCGCCGGCCCGCACGCGCGCTCCGTCCGCCACGAACCATCGCTCCAGGATCCCCTCGGGCAGCATGCCCGTCGACCAGAGCTTCTCGGCTACATGCACGTCGGCCATCCTCGCCTCCCGCGTTGGGGCGTCCGTCACAGGGCCCTGCGGCAAGAAAGGGCCGTCCGGTGGATGGCCGCTTTGATCTGGATCACCGGACGGCGTCGGAGCTTCTTGAGCTTGGTCAATGAGACCCGCTCCGCCTCGGGCAGATTCAACGGGGTCACCTGCCCGGTCCAACGCCATGCTCCTCGCCATGATGGCCAGCGTCATCCTCGTCATGTCCACGATCCTGGTGCTCTACGAGACGCTGCGATTGACCTCGGAGCACCTGTCCGAGCTGCCGGTTCCGCCGCGGATCCGCATCCTGGCCGTGGTTCTCATGAGCTTCGTCGGGCACACCGTCGCGGTCTGGATCTACGCCGGTGCCTACTGGCTGCTCGTGCTCAGGCTCGGCGTGGGCGCCTTCGCGGGCGTTCCGGTCGAGACCTTCGAGGACTGCCTGTACTTCTCCGTGGTGGCCTATACCTCCCTCGGGTTCGGTGACCACTTTCCGACCTCGCATACCCGGCTGCTGGCGGGTATCGAGGCGCTCAACGGCCTGCTTCTGATCGGGTGGTCGGCTTCGTTCACCTATCTCGCCATGGAGCGATACTGGCCGCTGCACGGGGCTGCGAACGCGCGCCGGACCGAACGGGCGGCCGGCATCGACGCCGAGCCGGGCCGCGAGCGTCTCTTCCCGCCGACCTCGAAGACCTGAATGCGGCCTCATCCTTGCGCTGGATCAAGGCCGCCGGTCTCCGTCGGCGCCAGGTTGCGCGGTATCACGAAGCCGGAGGCGCAGAATGCGCCAGTACCTCGTGACCTTTCACAAGGTTGTGCCGGACGATAGCGGCCACGACCACTGCGTCCTGCAGCACCACGTCGTCGTTCCTGCCGAGTCCGATGTCTCCGCGGCCTGCGCGGCCAAGGCGGATTTCTGTGAGGCGGCCGGCATCGTCGACTGGCGCCTGCGCGCCGACACCTGCCTGGTCGAGGAACTGACCGGGCTCACGGCATGAGGAGGCACCCATGGGCCATGATCTCACCGACCCCGTTCACTGGCAGGGGCGGCAATGGGCCGTCACCGGCTACGGCATCGAGGCGCTCGACGGCATGTATCACGTGCCGTTCGCCGAGATCCCCGACGCCGAGGCCGAACGTCCGGACTGGTTGGCGGATCTCTGGAACCGGTACGGCACCGACCGCGATGACTTGGCCGCGGCGCTTCGGGTCGCCCGGTCGAAGCTTCGCGAGGCGAAGCCGTCCCTGGCGCGGCCCGCGGCGTGAGGCCCACAGATGCGGGGCCGAGACCTGGCAACGTCCATGCGCGGAGCGCGGCCGTCGGATGGTCCACGACGGAGATGAGGTTCGACGAAGCGAAGCGCGGGGCGTTCCGCCGATGCCGCGGCGTTCAGGGGCTCAGGGCCGCGAGTTCCGGGACAGATCCGGGCTGCCGACCTCGACCTGTCTCAGGGCCGCGTCAGGCGAGGCCGGCCAGGACTGCCCAGCGCACCAGTTCCTGCAGGTTCTCCGCCTCCGTCTTGGCCATCAGCTTGGCCCGGTAGATCTCGACGGTGCGGGGGCTGATCTCGAGCGCGCGTCCGATCTCCTTGCTGGTGCTGCCGGCGACCAACTGGTCCAGCACCTGCCGCTCACGCGCGCTCAGGGTCTCCACGCGCCGGACGAAGTCCTGAAGCCCCGGGTCCTCCGCGGCGGCCGGGCCGCCGCGCTCCAGGGCTGAGCGGAGCGCCTGGAACAGGGTCTCGTCGTCGAACGGCTTCTCGATGAAGTCGCAGGCGCCGAGCTTCATGGCCTCGACCGCGAGCGGCACGTCGCCGTGTCCCGTCATCATGACGACGGGCAGCCTGTACCCGGCACCCCGGAGGCGGCGGAGCAGCTCCAGCCCGTCGATGCCGGGCATGCGAATGTCGGTCAGGACGCAGCCCGTGGCCGGCTTGGCCAGCCGGTTCAGCAGGTCCGATCCGGCCTCGTAGAGCTGCACCGCGAAGCCTTCAGTCCCGAGCAGGAAGGCGACGGAGTCCCGCATGGCGGGATCGTCGTCCACGACGTGCACGAGGTCAGTTGCCATCGAGCCAGTCCTCCTCGCGCGTCGCCTGGAGCGTCAGCCGGAAGGTCGCTCCGCCCGCGCTGTTGCGTTCGACGTTCAGGCGGCCGCCATGCGCCTCGACGATGGTCCGGCAGATCGAGAGCCCGACGCCCATGCCGCTTCTCTTGGTCGTCACGAACGGCTGGAACAACCTGTCGGCGATGGTGTCCGCGATGCCCGGACCTGTGTCGGATACGGCGATCTCGACGGCGTCCGGCCCGACAGGCCTGGCCGCGACGGTGAGTTCGCGACGGTCGCTGTGCTGCATGGCCTCGCGGGCGTTACGCATCAGGTTCACCAGCACCTGCTGCACCTGCACCCGATCGGCCAGGACCGAGCCGACCCGCGAGTCCACGGTGACACGCGCCACGATGCCCTGCTCGCGCGCCCCGACCAGGGCCAGCGCGCTCGCCTCCTCGATCAGCCGCGCGACGGGTTCGGCCCGCTTCTCCGCCTCGCCCCGGGCCACGAACTCGCGCAGGCGCCGGATGATCTGTCCCGCGCGCAACGCCTGCTCGGCGGCCTTGTCGAACACCTCCAGGGCCTTGCTGATGTTCTCGGGATCGGGGCGCGCCAGGAGTCGCTTGCAGCCCTTGGCGTAGTTGCTGATGGCCCCGAGCGGCTGGTTCAGCTCGTGCGCGAGGGTCGACGCCATCTCGCCCATCTCGTTGAGGCGCGACATGTGGACCAGCTCGGACTGGAGTTCGTGAAGGCGCGCCTCGGTGTGATGACGCTCGGTCAGGTCGTTGATGAAGCCGGTGAAGTAGACCTGCTCGCCCGAGCGCATCTCGCCGATGGCGAGTTCCATCGGGAAGGTCGATCCGTCCTGCCTGCGACCGGTCACGACCCTGCTGGTGCCGATGATGTGCCGCTCTCGCGTGCGCCGATAGTTTTCGAGGTAGCCGTCGTGCTCGCCCCGCATCGGTTCGGGCATCAGGATGCGGACGTTCTGTCCGACAGCTTCGCCGGCCGCGTAGCCGAACAGGCGCTCGGCCGCAGCGCTGAACGACTGGATGAGGCCTGCCTCGTCGATGACGATCATGGCCTCGGGCACCGTGTCGAGGATCGAGCGCAGGTGCGCCTCGCGGGCGCGGAGGTCCTGCTCGGCCCGCTTCTGGGCGTCGATGCTCAGGACGACCCCGCGGTGCCGCGCCGGCTGTCCGTCCCCGGCAAGGCTCACCCGTCCGCGGGAGCGCAACCAGCAGACGTGCCCGTCCGGCCGGACAACGCGGTAGTCGACCTCGTAGCTCCCGCCGTCGCGCAAGGCGCGGTGGATCGCCTCGGCACGGGCCGAGCGATCGTCCGGATGCAGCAGCGCCTGGGAAGCCGCGAAGGTGGTCAGCTGCTCGAGCGGAACGCCGAACAGCCGCGCGCAGGTCGGCGAGACGGTGGCCAGACCGGTCGGGATATCCAGCGACCAGATCCCGATGCCCACGTCGTCGAGCGTCTGCCAAAGCTCGTCCTTCACCGCGGTGGCGATACGATTTCGGTCTGCGTCGGGCATGTCGACGGGCTTCGTCATCGGTCGTCTCTGGAAGGTCCAGCGAGCCGCGATGCCGCACGTCGCTCGGGGCCGCGTCCCAAACCCCGAGCGTCAGGCGCTTGTGAAACTACAGCGCTTTCGCAACCTGCAAAAGGCATTCGGCAGCTACGCCTGCGGTTCTCGGGGAGTTCTGCGACCGATGCGCGAGATCATCACGTTCTGAATACGGCCCTTGAGCTGGATCAAGGCCGGCCGGCCGCGACGGGAGGAACCATGCGGGCGGCGCAAATCGGAGATGCTCGATGTCCAGATCCTCCCCATCGCAGATCGCGGGCATCCGCGACGTCCTCGTCGGAACCGCCGTCGAGGGCGAGCGCGAAGAAACCTCGTCGGCCATCGGCTATGGCCTGACCTTGGCCAAGGCTGCCGGCGCCCACCTGACGGTCCAGTCGGCCTCCTGGCGCCTCTCGGGCGACGACGCGTGGGTCGGCGACTTCGACGACGAAGGGGTGTCGGTCATGGACCGCCGCCTCGACGCCCTGGCCCGCTCCATCGCGGAGCGCTCGGCCGGGGACGCGGTCCAGGCCGGGGTGGTCTGCACGACGGAGGTGCCGAGCCTGCCCTATCCGGAGATCGTGAACCGGCTGGCCGGGCGGGCGCGCCTCTACGATCTGACAGTCCTGGATGTCGGGCCGCGGACCTACGACCTGGACCGCGAGATGATCGAGATGGCGCTGTTCCAGAGCGGTCGGCCGGTCATCGCCGTGCCGCCCGGACACGACGTGTTCGCCGCACGGCGGATCATGGTGGCCTGGGATGGCAGCGCCCAGGCCGCGCGCGCCGCCAACGACGCCCTGCCGTTCCTGCGCGCGGCCGACGCGGTGGAGATCGTCTCGGTCGGCACCGAGGCGGAGATTCACGGGGCCGTCCCGGGCGCGGAGTTCGCGCCGCACCTCGCGCGCCACGGAGTCACCGTCAGCGTCAACGACCTGCCGAAGGGCGACAGCGTGGCCGACACGCTTCGCGCGCAAGCCGGTTTGTACCGGGCCGACATGATCGTGATGGGCGCCTACCGGCATTCGCCCACCCGCGAATACTTCTTCGGTGGCGTCACGCGGTCCTTCCTGAGGGGCAGCCCGGCACCGCTCTTTCTCGCCCGCTGAAGCCGGGGGTCCACGATGCTCAAGCGGAGATCCCTACGCAAAGGCGGAGGCGACGAACCCGTGGCGGCCCGCCTCCGCGCCCGCCCGCCGAGCCGATCCGCACCGGCAGAACCGGAAGCCGAGGAGGTGCCGGCTCAGGTGCGGGCTCCGAACCGGGTGGAGCGGCTCGGCCCGCTCAACGAGGAAGAGCTCGCCGCCTTGGAGGTCGGCTGGGGCTTCGTCGAGTGACGGGGCTCTGCCGAAGCCTCAACGGCCCACGAGACCGGCCCGTCAAAGTCCGGCTCGTGCGAGCTCCTCGATGCCGCGAACCAGGCGGCGCAGGTCGGAAGGATGCGGCTGAGCCTGCGCGCGTTCGGTCAGCGCGCTGATCAGGCCGTCGACGTACACGGAGGCGCCGGAATAGGCCAGCGTCCAGTCCGCGAAGCGCCGACGCTCGATGTCATCGTAGAGTAGAACCTCGACGCCCGTATGGCGCACGTCCCGGCGAATACTGTCCATCAGCGCATCCACGCCGGCGCGCGGTCCCTCCAGGATCTGCGCGAACCGGCTTCGCGATGCGACCAGCGCTCCCGTGACTTGGAGTCGGGCGTTCCTGGTCCGCGAGGTCTCGACGATGAGCCGGACGTCGGAAGGACTCGCCAAACTACGGCTGACGTAGAGAAGCGACCCTTCCATGCCACAATCCTCCGATCCGGTTCATCGAAACAGCGACCGCGCGTTCACCTGCGAATCCGGCCTCAAGGCTTCAGGGTCTTGAGATAAGCGGCGAGGTCGTCGGCGTCATCGGGGTCGAGCCGGAAGTCGGGCATGGCCGGATGGCGCCGGTCGACGCCTTCGTTCAGCACGTCCGCGAGGTCGTCGACGGGAAAGCGTTCGGCGAGCCCGCGGAACGGTGGCGCCCGTCGCATCGGGCTCGTGCCCGTCGCGCGGACCGCGTGGCATCGGCTGCAGACCGCGGCGCGATCGCCGCGCCGCGCGCCGCCGCGGCCTCGTGCGCCGCGGCCGGCAGGGCGAGCATGGGGAGCGCGGCGACCGTTCGGAGGAGGCGGCTGCGGAACATCAGTGACACATCAGGCTGCAGATCGGCGAGCGATCGAGGATGTCGCGCGTGACGCCGCCGAACATCCACTCCCGCAGACGGGAGCGCCCGTAGGCCCCCATGACGATCAGGTCCGCGTCCTGCAGCAGGGCGAAGCGCAGGATCTCCGACCCGTCGTCGTCCGAACTCTGCAGCCGGTGCGCGGTGACCTTGGCGCCATGCCGTCCGAGGTGACGGGCCACGTCTTCCGCGCTCCCATCCCGGACGCCCGAACCCGCGGTCGCCACGAACACCTGATCCGCAGCGCGTATGAAGGGCAGCGCGGCCGACACTGCCCGCCGCGCCTCGGGGCTGTCCTTCCAGGCGACGACGATTCGCGCCCCCTTCAGACTGGCGGTCCCGGGCGGTACGACCAGAATCGGTCTGCCACCGTCCATCAGGATGGGTCCGGGTTCGACACCCAGCGGCCCGGGATCCTCGTCGCCCGGTCCGCGACGGCTCACGACGACGAGGTCCGCCGCCCGCGCCTGCTGGACCAGATGCGTGGTCGCGTCGCCGAATTCCGAGCACCAGTCGGTACGAACGCCGTCACCGGCCGCGCGCTCGAAGCTGGTGCGAGCCTGTTCCAGGATGGCGTGAATCTGTGCCTTGTTGCGATCTTCCTGTTCGATGGCGTCGCAGACGTCCCGCACCAAGATGGGTGCGGGTACCGTGTGGGCGGCCGCGCCCGTGAGCGCGGCCCCGAACCGCCGGGCGAGGCCCGCGGCGACGCGTATCCGGTCCGGCGCCCGCTCGCCGAGATCGGCGGAAACGAGGATGTTCGCGTAGTCCATGTCCACCTCCGTCGCCCGTCGTGCCGACGGAGCGAGCCTGTGCTTCGGCAGCCCCGAGGACCTTGATCCATCGCAAGCTCCGCCGCGCGCGGCGTCAGGATGGAACCGGATCGGTCAGCGGGGTCTCGCCGCCGTCCGGTTGGCCGACGAGCACGCGCATGGCGTTGAGGATGACGGCAACGTCGATGAACTCCTGGAGCAGCGCTCCCTGAATGGGCGAGAGCAGGCCCAGCGCCGCCGCGACCATGCCGCCGAGCGAGAGCCCGAGGCCGGCCCACACGCTCTGTAGCGCGATCGCGCGAGCGCGCCTGGCGATCCGGATCGCGGCGGGTAACGGCGCTAGGCTGTCGACCAGCAGGACGACGTCGGCGGCCTCGGCCGCCGCCGCCGCGCCGCGGGCACCGAGGGCCACACCGAGATCGGCCGCCGCCAGGGCGGGCGCGTCGTTGACCCCATCGCCGACCATCATCACCGGCCCGAACCGCTGCTCGGCCGCGACAATCTCGGTCTTGGCCGCCGGGTCGAGGTCGGCGGCGACGGAATCGATGGGGAGCCCCGCGCCGAGCGCCTGCGCGACGTCGCGCCGGTCACCGGTCGCGAGCACCACTCGCGCGATCCCGCACGCACGCAGCCTCACAAGGGTGCTGCCGCCATCCGTTCGGAGCGGATCGGCGAAGTCCAGGATGGCAGCCGGCGCACCGTCGACGGCGACAAGGACCGTCGCTGCGGCTGCCGCGAGGCCTCCTGCCCCGCCCGCCGGCTCGAAGCAGAGCCCCTGCCTCCGCATGAGACCCGCTCCTCCGACGACGACGTGCCGTTCGTCCACTCGGCCGGTCACGCCTTCCCCGGGCATCTCCGTGACGTCCTGCGGCTGCGCGAGCGTCAGTCCGCGCCGGCGCGCTTCCTCGACGAGGGCGCGCGCCACCGGATGACCCGAGGCTTGGTCCAGGGACGCCGCGAGCCGCAGGACCTCCTCCTCGCCGAGGGCGCCGAGAATCCGCGTGGACACGAGCCGGGCGCTGCCGTGGGTCAAGGTGCCGGTCTTGTCGACGACCAGGACGCGGATCTTGGCCAGCGTCTCCAGCGCGCCTCCGCCCTTGATGAGGACGCCGATCTGAGCCGCGCGCGAGAGGCCGGAGACCAGGGCGACGGGCACCGCCAGGATCAGCGGGCACGGCGTGGCGACGACCAGCACGGCGAGCGCCCGCACGGGGTCGCCGGTGGCGAGCCAAGCGCCGCCGGCGAGGAGCAGCGTCAGTCCGAGGAAGGCGAGCCCGTAGCGGTCCGCCAAGCGCGCCATCGGCGCCTTCCGGGCCTGCGCCGCCGCGACGAGCCGGACGATGCCGGCATAGGTGCTCTCGGCCGCGCGCCGATCCGCGATCAAGGCGAACGGCGTGCCGACATTCACCGTGCCGCTCAGCACGGGTTCGTTGACACCGAGGATGGCGGGCAGCGCCTCGCCGGTCAGGCTGGAGCGATCGAGGACGGCACGGCCCGAGGCGACCCGCCCGTCGACGGGCACGACGTCGCCGACGCGGACCAGGATGCGGTCACCCGGGACCAGCTGCGCGAGGGGCACGTCTCGCAGGGCGCCGCCTTCCTCCCGCAGGGCGGTGCGCGGCTGGCGCGCGATCAGCGACGTCATGGTGCGGCCGGCGCGGCCGGCGGCGTAGGCTTCCAGCGACTGGCCGCCGGCATACATCAAAGCGATGACGGCGCCGGCGAGCGGCTGCGACAGGGCAAGAGCACCGCTCATCGAGAGGAGCGCGACGAGGTCGAGCCCGACATCTCCCCGTGCCAAGCTGGTCACGATCTGGGACGCCAGGATGGCGAGCACCAGCAGGGTCGCGAGCGTCCACGCCCAGGCGGCGGCCTCAGGATGCCCGAGCGCCTGTGCCGACAGGCCGGCACAGAGACCAGTCAGCGGCAGGACCGCCAGCCACACCCGCAGTCGCGGCCCCCGACCCGCGACAGCCGGCAATCGTGTCTCGGTCGATTCTACGGCCGCCGCAATCATCGTCGACGTCGATCTCGGCTTTTGGTGCGGCCTCTCTGCACCCAGGTCGATCAGCGGGCTTTGCGCTGGATCAACGCGCTCGTGAAAGCACTCCGAGCCGAACCGGGCCGCACGTGCGGCCGTCAGGGTCGCCCTGAAGCAGTCGCAGATAAAGCTGCGCCCGAGGCGCTTTCACGATCAGCGAGTCCGGGTGCCGCGTACAAGCGCTTCTCTACCGTCGGCGCGCGATACTGCTGCTGCACGCAGACGGATGCACGGCCCGGCTAGGCCACGCGAAGGTCTTTCACGTGAACGACGAGCCCGCGATAGGCGGCAATCGGCTGAGGTTTGCCGCACAAGTAGCCCTGGATCTCCGCGCAGCGGTGCTGCCGCAGAAACGCGAGCTGCTCCTCCGTCTCGATGCCCTCGGCGATCACCGGAATGTCCAGGCTCTCGCCCAGGCTGATGATCGCGCGGACGATCGCGCCACCTTTGCTCGTGACACCGATCTGCCCAACGAACGACCGATCGATCTTGATCTTGTCGAAGGGGAACGCCTGCAAAGTTGCCAGTGACGAGTAACCCGTCCCGAAATCATCCATCGAGATGCGCACGCCGAGCGCCTTCAGGTCGCGCAACATCTCTTGTGACCGGGCCGATCCTTTCAGGAACAGGCTCTCTGTCACCTCGAGTTCGAGGCGATCGGGCGTCAGTCCCGTCTCCTCGAGCACCGAACGGACCGTGCCGCACAGATCGGGTTGTTCGAGCTGCGCGATCGAGAGGTTGACCGCGATGCCGAGCGGCAGGGCCCAGGCCGCTGCCTCGCGGCAGGCCTCGCGCAACACCCACTCGCCGAGCGGGAGGATCAATCCTGTCTCCTCTGCGAGCGGTATGAACTGCGCCGGCGAGATCGGCCCGTGGGCAGGATGTGTCCAGCGCAGGAGCGCCTCGAAGCCGCTCGCACGGCCCGAAGCGACCTCGAACTGGGGCTGGTAGTGCAGTTCGAACTGCGCGGTGCCGATGGCCGCGCGCAGGTCCAGCGCCAATTGGTGCCGTTCGCGCGCCGCCGCATCCATGATCGACTCGAAGAAGCGGTAGATCCCTTTGCCCTCCTTCTTGGCGCGCACGAGCGCCATATCGGAGCCGGAGAGGAGCTTCTCGTAGGTGTCGCCGTCGCGCGGAAACGACGCGATCCCGACGCTGCAGCTGATATCGATCCGCCGCTTGTCGCCCGTGTAGGGCGCGGACAGCGCGTCGATGATGGCCTGTGCGGCCATGGCAGGCGTCTTGAAGCCCCCGAGACCCGTCGCCAGCACGGCGAACTCGTCGCCGCCGAGGCGCGCGGCAAGGCAGCGTTCACCGAGCAACCCGCGCAGGCGCTCGGCAACCTCGATCAGCAGGCGATCTCCGGTGGGGTGCCCGAACAGATCGTTGACCTGCTTGAAGCCGTCCAGGTCGAGACAGAGGAGGGCGACTTCCGCACCCGTCCGGGCGCCGATCGCTAACTCACGTTCGACGACCTCCTCGAACTGGAGGCGGTTGGGAAGCTTGGTCAGAACGTCGTGCCGGGCGAGGAAGCGCAGGCGCTCCTCGCTCCGGCGGCGCTCCGTGACATCCTCGTGCGTGCAGATCCAACCGCCGTCGGGGAGGAGCACACGGAGGATGCCGATGTCGCGGTCGTCGGCCAGGCGAACGACGCCCGTGGATTCCAGGGGGCCGTTCAGCGGTGGAGGGGTCATGACGATGTCCCAGTCCCCGGCCGCGGCTCCCCGTTGTTGCAGCACACATCCGCGCAGCTCCCCGGCTGTCGTTCCGGGCTGCCGGAGGCGATCGGGGATGGCGTAGAGCCCGGCAAAGCGCTCGTTCATGACGACGAGCTGCTCGCTCGCGTCGAACAGACACAGCCCGTGAACCATGTTGTCGAGCGCGACGCCGAAGCGCTCGTAGTGGGCGCGGAGATCGCGCTCACTGCGAACACGTTCCTCGGCGCTCAGAATGCGCCGCTCGGCCCGCGCCTGCCGAAGAAAAAGCAGGAACAGGGCCGCGATGCAGACCACGAGAAGCATCGCCGCGGCAGCGACGGCGAGCGCCTGCCGGCGGAAAAGGGCGAGGCTCTCCTGCTCGGTGCGGCTGATGCTGAGGATGAGGGGATAGCGAGCGAGAGCCCTCGTCGCGATGACGCGCGCTTGGCCGTCGATCGGGCTGACGTTGCGCAGCACGCCGCCCTTCGGGCTTCTGGAGGCGATCAGCGCGGCCCCCGTTGTCGGCAGGATCCTGCCGATCGCGTCCTCTCGCTGGGGCCAGCGAACGAGCAGCATGCCGTCATCGCGGAACATCGAGACCACGGTGTCGTCGGTCGGCGTGATCTCCCGATAAAGGCGTTCGAAATAGCCGAGTTCGACAGCGCCGAGCACGAGGCCGAGGAACGTCCCATCAGGGGCCGAGACCTTGCGTGCCACGTAGATCGTCCATACGCCGTCACCGCGGTTTCGCACGGGTTGACTGACGAAGCGCTGCCGCTGAGGATCGGCGGCGAGCACCTCGAAGTAGTCGCGATCCGCGATGTTGACTTCGGGAATCGGCCAGAAGCGGCTGAAGTTCAGAAGCTTGCCGGTGTGATCGATGATCGTGATCGCGTTGACCTGTGGCAGGGCGGCGATGCGGGTTCTGAGCGCCACGTGCAGTTCGTGCCGGCTCGCGGCCGCGGCGTAGTCTGCGGGAGTCGCGACCTTCGCCTCCGCCATATCCCGAATGACGGCTTCCTGGACCATCTCGATGGCCTGCAGCGACCGATCAGCCTGATCAGCGAGGACTGTCGACAGCCCGATCAAGCCGCGCTCGACGTCCCGCACAGCTTGCTGGTGCATGTCGACGATGAAGATTGTCGCGCTCGCTGCGATCAGCAGAGCCAGTACGACAAACGATGCGACGAGCACCGCGGCTGGTCCGACGGCGAACGCGAGCGGCGAACGAGCTCTCAGCACCGGTATACCGCTCCCTCACGTCGCGCCGCGCTCTGGATAGCTCCTTGATGTAAGGTGTTCGCGGAGTCTTCTATGCAGTCGGTACATCTCACAAGAAACGGCAGGTAGGATGAACCTAAGATTACGGAAACGGAGGATCGCGGCCTGCACGCGGCTGTGGCGTCGCGGCGTTCATCCCCGGCAACGGGCGAGCACCGCACGACCGTGGCGCCCTTGGCTGCCCCTTCCCTGACCGCGCGGAAGCGCCGGAAGTCACGATCGCGGAGGAAGAGGGCGGTGTGAGCGGCTCGGTCGCGTCGCGAACGCCGTCAGCTGCACCGTTCGAACGCCCCGAACCGCGTGAGCCGCGATGTTGCTCTCTCGGCGCCGGGCGGCCCGCACCGGGTCCTCCGGTCAGGCTCTTGGACAGGACGTCACGGCGCGCTCGGCCGTGACCTCGGCGCGGCCACGCACAGGACTCGTCCAGGGCCACGCGGAAGGCGACGCGGCGCGCTGCTACGACCTCGCGATGCGGCGCGGAGCAGCCGAAATGCGGTTCCGCCGCCGATCAGGGCACGATCTCGGGCGCGGCATCCCGCAAGGAATGCCGAGCGGCTCGTTCGCCGGCGGCGCGCCGTCCGGCTCGGTCGCGGGCATACCTGAGGGTTCCGCGAGCGGGGTCTGCCCAGGCTCCGGCGTCCGCGCGGGAGAGGGCAGGGGGAAAGCCGCGGTCGCGATCGCCGGGGTTGCCTGGATCGGCCGCAGGTGTCCCCATCAATGGCTCATCAAGCAGCAGGCCGATGCTTCCGCCAGGAGATCGCGGGTAACCCCGCCGAAGAACCATTCCCGCACGCGGCTGTAGCCGTAGGCGCCGGTCACGATCAGGTCCGCATCGGCCTCGACCGCCGCCCTCTGGAGTTCCTCGGCAGCCGTCCAGCCGGAGGGCGCGATCCGGCGCGGCGTCGCCTTCACATCGTGGAGTGCGAGATACCGGGCGACGTCCGCGATCTCGGCCGCGTCGTCTTCCTCGCCGACCCGCAGCACCTGGACCGTCTCGGCACGCCTGAGCAGCGGCATCGCGTCCGACACCGCCCGGCGCGTCTGCGGCGTGTTCTTCCACCCGATGACGACCCGCTTCGCCTCCACCCGTTCGATGCCGGGCGGGGCGATCAGCACCGGACGGCCCAGCCGCATCAGCGCGTCGCCGAGATCGACCGCCGCACCGAGAGAGACGCCCTCGTTCCTGGCGTAGCGGCCGACGACGACGAGGTCTGCGGCTCGCGCCTGCTGCGCCAGGAATCGCACGGGATGGTCGAGTTCCGACCGCCACTCGATTCGGTCGCTCAGAGACCCGGCATCGCGGAATACCTGCTCGCAGCTCGCGAGTTTGGTAAGGGCGGCCTGGCGGATCTCCTCGATGACCATGCCCATGGGCACGGCCGTCTCGCCGTAACCCCGGGGATAGTCCGGCTGGTAAGCGGCAACGCCGAGGAGCCGCGCTCCGAGGCGATGCGCGAGGTCCGCGGCGAGCCGCACCCGCAACGCGGCGTGGAGGCCGTCGTCAACCGCGACCATGAGGCTGGCATAAGTCATCGGAAGGTCCTGCGACGGGAACGATGAAGTCTGCCCACCGTGCGTCTGCCGCGGGTGCGGAACCTTGATCCATCTCAAGTCCGGCCCGGAGCCCCGAGGGAGCGAGCGGACGAGGTCCTCGAAGGCGACACTCCTGCGGGCGGGCGCATCGGCGGTGACGCGGCCGCTCGCCGGGCGGGCGAAGCCCGATGCGCGCAGCGCCGACGTCCCGCTCGATCGACCGGCCGGGCGCGGCCTCGGCGGCGCCCCTCGGTTGATCTAGCTCAAGGTATCGCGAGGGCCCCTGCAACACAGTTGCGATGGCAACGGTGCCGCCCGCCTCGCGCCTGCGGAGGCAGCGGAGCGGGCCCAGGATCGAGGTCCGGATGATCGTCGCACCGTCCGAGGTAACCCGGTCGCTGTCATGGGTGCAGCGCCTTCGATGGCCGCTCCGCCCGGCGCGCGCCGACAATCACCACGTCCCAGACCCGGTCCCGACTTTCTGGACAGCGACTCCGGAGTCGCTGGCGGCGACGCTCGGCTGCGCGACCGGCGGCCTCTCGACCGAGGAGGCCCGACGCCGCTTGGCCCGATACGGCGCCAATGTCGACGCGCCCGCCGCCGCCGTGACCCATTTCGGTGCGATCCTGCGGCGGATCCTCGAGCCGCTCTCGTTGATCCTCCTGGTGGCCGCACTGGTCTCCGCCGCGTCCGGAGACTGGGTCGACGGCGCGATCATCGCGGCCATTCTCGCGCTGTCGACCGGACTCGACACCGTTCAGGAGGGACACGCGCTCAGGGCCGCGGAGGCCCTGCGCCGCTCGGTCGCCCTCAGGGCGGACGTGCGCCGCGACGGCGTCTATACGACGATTCCGGTGGAGGACGTGGTGCCGGGCGACCTCATCCGCGTCCGGGCCGGCGACATCGTGCCGGCCGACGCCCTCGTCGTCGCGAGCGACGCCTTCACGGCCGCGGAAGCCGCGCTGACCGGCGAGCCCTATCCGGTCGAGAAGCGGCCCGGCGGCGGCGCCGCCGCGAGCCCCGCGGAGGCTTCCAACGCACTGTTCCGCGGCGCGGTGGCGCAGACCGGGGAAGCGGTCGCGCTGGTCGCGGCCACCGGCCGGGACACGGTGTTCGGCGCGGCCGCCGCGGCCCTGGGGGAGGAACCGGAGGCGTCGCCGTTCCAGAGGGACCTGCGCGCGTTCGGTCTGGTCGTCGCCCGGATGACGATCGCCCTCGTCGTCGCGGTCCTGGCCCTCCGCGTCGCCTTCGGCCGCCCCGTTCTCGACTCCCTGCTCTTCTCCGTGGCGCTGGCAGTCGGGCTCACCCCCGAACTTCTGCCGATGATCACCACCGTGACCCTGTCCCGCGGCGCCCTGCGCATGGCCAAGCGGAAGGTGATCGTGAAGCGCCTCGCGGCCATCCACGACCTCGGCGCGATGACGATCCTGTGCACCGACAAGACCGGGACCCTGACCGCCGCGGAGATCGCCCTGAGCCGCAGCCTCGACGGGGTCGGTCGCGACGATCTGCGGGCGTCCCAACTCGCCGCGGTCGCGGCCGATCTCGGCGGCGACCGCGGCTCCCTCGACGCCGCCCTCGTCCGTGCCGCTCCGAACGCCGCCGCCGGGTGGCGGCTCACGGGCCGCCGCGCCTTCGACTTCGCCCGGCGCTCCGGCTCAGTCCGGGCGGAGGGGCCGGAGGGCGCGGTCCTGATCGTGAAGGGCGCGCCGGAGGCGGTGCTGGCGCTCTGCACGCGTCGACGCGCGGGCGACGCCCACTGGCCGATGACGGAGGCGGAGCGCGCGGAGGCGCTCGACCGCGTCCGGGCGCTCGCCCGGGACGGCCTGCGCAGCATCGCGGTGGCCTCGCGCAGCGGCTCGACCGGCGCGGCCGATACGGACGAGGCGGATCTGGTCCTGGAAGGCTTCTGCGCCTTCGCGGACCCGCCCAAGGCGACCGCCGCGGCGGCCGTCGCCCGCCTCGCGGCGGCGGGCGTGCGCGTGAAGATCCTGTCCGGGGACGATCCGGTCGTGGTGCACCGCCTCGCCGGACTCGTCGGCCTCGCGGGCGAGACCACGCTGTCCGGGGCCGAGGTCGCCGTGCTCAGCGACGAGGCTCTCGCCGTGCGCGTGCGCGCGGTCGACGCGTTCGGGCGCCTAACCCCCGACCAGAAGGTGCGGGTGGTGCGCGCGCTCAAGGCCGACGGCGCCGTGGTGGGTTTCCTGGGAGACGGGATCAACGATGCGCCGGCCCTGCGGCAGGCCGATATCGGCCTGTCGGTGGAGGGCGCCACCGGCGTCGCCCAGGCGGCGGCCGACATGATCCTGCTCGCGCCCGACCTGGAGGTCGTGGCCGACGGCGTGGCGGAAGGGCGCCGGACCTTCGCCAACATCCTGAAATACGTCCGCATGGGCGCGAGCTCGAACTTCGGCAACATGCTGTCCATGGCCGCGGCCTCGGTGGCCCTGCCGTTCCTGCCGATGTTGCCGACCCAGATCCTGCTGAACAATCTGCTCTACGACCTCTCCGAGGTCGGCATCCCCTTCGACGGGGTGCGGCCGCAGGCCACCGCCGAGCCGCAGGTCTGGGACATGGGGCGCCTCGTGCGTTTCGCCTCCGTGATGGGCCCCCTGTCGTCCCTGTTCGACCTGCTGACCTTCGCGCTCCTGCTGGTCGTCTTCGGCGCGACGCCGGAGATATTCCGCACGGCCTGGTTCCTGGAATCGATGGCGACGCAGATCCTCGTGATCTTCGTCATCCGCACCGGCGGGCGGCCCTGGCGCGACTGGCCCGGCGCCGCGCTCGCGATCTCTTCGCTCGCCGCCCTCGCGGTCGCCGTCGCGCTGCCGTTCACGCCTGCGGGACCCTGGCTCGGCCTCACGCCGCCGACAGGGCCCGTCCTCCTGGCGATCCTGGCGATCACGGTGACCTATCTGGTCCTGGCCGAGCTGGTGAAACCCTTCGCGCTCGGCGGCCGCGTCGCGCGCGGACCGGGTCCCATCCTGCCGGGACCGCGGCATCGATCCGGATTGGCATGACCCAGCAGCGAGCCGCGCCGATGCCGTACGAAGACCAGAAGCCGGTCGTGACGTTCCTGAAGCAAGCGCTGGCTGCGGCGGGCGCGGCGGAGACCGTCACCACCCACATCTCCCGCCTCTTCCTGGCGGGGGACCGCGTGCTCAAGCTGAAGCGCGCCGTGCGCTTTCCCTATCTCGATTTTTCCACCCCGGAACAGCGCCTTGCCGCCTGCGCGGCCGAGATCGCGCTCAACAGCCGGACCGCGCCGACGCTCTACCGCGGCGTCCGCCGGATCACGCGCGAACCGGATGGCGCCCTGGCCTTCGACGGGGCCGGGGACCTCGTGGACGCCGTCGTGGAGATGCGCCGCTTCCCGGAAGCCGACCTGTTCGACGCGATGGCCCGGGACGGGCGTCTCGAAGCGAACCACATCGCGGTTCTCGCGCAGGCGCTGGCGTCGTTCCATGCCGAGGCGGCGATCGACCGCGAGCGCGGCGGGATCGCCGCCATGGCGGCCCTGGTCGACATGAACGACGCCGCGCTCCGGGCGACCGGCCTCGTCCCGGCGGACGCCGCGGGGGCCCTCGCGGCGCGGTTCCGGGCCGTCCTGGCGCGGAACGGCCCGCTGCTCGAGGCCCGCCGCGCCGCGGGCAAGGTCCGCCGCTGCCACGGCGATCTGACCCTGCGCAACATCTGCCTGTTCGAGGGCAAGCCGACGCCGTTCGACGGGATCGAGTTCAGCGAGACCATCGCGACCATCGATGTGCTCTACGACCTCGCCTTCGTGCTGATGGATCTCTGGCACCGCGAACGCGCCGACCTCGCCAACCTGCTGATGAACCGCTACCTCGACGCCGCGGACGAGGCGGACGGGATCGGCCTGCTGCCGTTCTTCATGGCGACGCGCGCCGTGATCCGCGCCCACGTCACGGCGGCCCAGGCGGAGGGCGCCGACGACGCGCACGTCAAGGTGGCGGAGGCGCGGGCCTATCTCGACCTCGCGCGGGGCCTGCTCGCGGACGCCCCCGCGGCCCTGCTGGCGGTGGGCGGCTTCAGCGGGTCGGGCAAGTCGAGCGCCGCCGCGGCGGCCGCGCCCTGGATCGGGCCGGCACCGGGGGCGCGGATCCTGTCGAGCGACCGGATCCGCAAGCGCCTGCACGGAGTCGGCGCCCTCACGCGCCTGCCGGACGGCACGCGCTGCGAGCGGCTGTTCTCGAGGTGATGGACCGTGATCATCGTGGGCAAGTCCGGGCCGGCGCCGGGACGCGCCGGCGGCCCTGTTACCCGAGTCCCGCC
>NZ_MLCA01000002.1:0-218995 GCF_036441375.1 Methylobacterium oryzae | reverse complement strand
CGGAGAGAGGAACGATGGACATCTCCGCCCTGATGCTCTCGCGCATCCAGTTCGCCTTCACGGTGTCGTTCCACATCATCTTCCCGGCCTTCACGGTCGGGCTGGCGGCCTGGCTCGCCTTCCGGCAGGCGCGGCAGGCGGTTGAGGAGATCCTGCGAGATCAGGATGCCGACGCCGAGGGGGCGGCACAGAGCCTCGATCCGCGACGTCACGTTCACGGCGTCGCCGAAATACGCGATCTTGTGCCGGTCGACCCCGACCTCCGCCGTGACCACCGAGCCGCCGTGCAGCGCCGCCCGCAGCCGCGGAACGGTGCCGAACCGCGCGGTCCAGGCCGCCGCGTCCGCCTCGATCCGGTCGAGCACCTCGAACAGGCAGGTGACGCAGCGCGCGTCCTTGAGGCCGCGGGCCATCGGCCAGGTCACCATGGCGAGGTCGCCGACATAATCGTCCACGGAGCCGCCGTTGCGCCGCACCGGCTCGGCGAGCGTCGCGAAGACGGCGCCGAGATAGTCCTGGGCGCGCAGGTCGCCGTGGGTCTCCGCGAAGGCGGTGGAGCCGACGACGTCGAGGAACAGGAAGATCCGCTCTTCGGCCACCGGCTTGTGGTAGCGGCCGATCATGAAGTTCACGAACACCTCGCCGCCGATCAAGTCGCGCATCCGGATGACGAAGACCAGCAGGCCCGACACGGCCAGCGCGTAGGCGAGGACCCGCGCGGTCATGCGGGTCGCGGTCGTGAGGTCGTCCGGTGTCAGGGCGCAGGCCCAGACGACCAGCCCGCCCAGCGCGTTGCCCGCCATGATCATCAGCACGTAGGCGAGTTCCGCGGCCAGCACGTAGAGCCAGGCCGGCAGCCGCCGGATCCGCGCCTGTAGGCCGGCCAGGATCAGCCCGCGGTCGAAGGCCAGCACCGTGGCGCCCATGCAGAGGCCGTAGGTGAAGCCCGCGAGGGGCGATGCGCCGGCCGCGAAGATGATGTTGTAGAGCAACCCTGCGCCGGCCGCCGCCAGCAGGATCAGACCCCAGAATATCCGGTGGGCCGGCAGCATCGACGCATCTCCAGCATGGCCACCCGACGGGCCCTGCGCGGGTCCGGGGTCGCGTCGCCTTGCGCGGCGGCGCTGCGCGGGGCAGCGCAGGCTCGGCACGCCCCCGCCGCCGAACTTCGGGCCTGGGCCTAAAGTTTAGCGGCGCGGAAAGCCGCATGCCATTGCTCAACGCCCCAAGATGGCGCGAGTAAGGCGTACCGGCTTGTTGCGCGGCCAAGCCGTGATACGCCGGCGGCCCGGAACACGACCGGACCGCCGCCTGCAACCCCTGTGACAGCGAAGAGGGAGCGCTGCCATGTACGCCAGGAGCTTCGGCGCGACGCGCGTCCCGGTGCCGGTCATCGGCCAGGGCACGTGGCACATCGACAGTTCGGACCGGACGGACGCGATCCGGGCGCTGCGGGCCGGGATCGACGCCGGCATGACCCATATCGACACCGCGGAGATGTACGGCGACGCGGAGGCGATCGTCGCCGCCGCCATCGCGGATTGCCGCGAGGAGGTGTTCCTCGTCTCGAAGGTGGTGCCGGGCAACGCAACGCGCCGCGGCGTTGCGCGGGCGTGCGAGGCCTCGCTCCGGCGCCTGCGGACGGACCGGCTGGACAGCTACCTGCTGCACTGGCCGGGCCAGCACCCGCTGGAGGAGACGATCGCGGGCTTCGAGGACCTGCGCCGGGCCGGCAAGATCCTGTCCTGGGGCGTCAGCAATTTCGATGTCGAGGATCTCGACCGCGCCCTCACCATCGCGGGCCCCGACCGGATCGCCTGCAATCAGGTCTTGTACCACCTGAACGAGCGGGCCATCGAGCACGCGGTGCTGCCCTGGTGCGAGAAGCACGGCGTCGCGATGGTCGGCTACTCGCCCTTCGGCAGCGGCGACTTCCCCGATCCCGCCAGCCCCGGCGGCCGCGTGCTGGCGGGCATCGCGCAGAACCACGGCACGACGCCCTACGCGGTGGCCCTCGCCTACCTGACCCGGTTGCCGGGCACGTTCACCATCCCGAAGACGGGTCGCCCGGGCCGGGCCGTCGAGAATGCCGGCGCGGCGGACCTGCATCTGGGCGCGGCCGAGATCGCCCTGATCGACGCGCATTTCCCGCGGGGGCCGCGCCCCCGGATGCTGCCGATGCTCTGAGCCGCGCCGGCTCAAGCCCGCAGCGCGACGGTCACGGGATCCGTTGGCGCGGCGGCCCGGACGCGGTTGCGGCCGGCCTTCTTGGCCGCGTAGAGCGCGGCGTCCGCCGCGGTGAACAGGGTTTCGGGCGGATCGCCGCCTCCCGGATCGGCGCTGGCGATGCCGATGCTGACGGTGGCGCTGCCCCCGACCTCCGGGGCGTGGGGGATGCGCAGGTTCACCACCGCGCGGCGGATCCGCTCCGCCGCCACGCTGGCGGCCGTCGCGTCGAGGCCCGGCAGCAGCGCGACGAACTCCTCGCCGCCGATGCGGAAGCTGTGCCCGCCGCCGTCGAGTGTCCGCTGCAGGCAATCCGCCACCGCCTTCAGCACCTCGTCGCCGCGTTGGTGGCCGAAGCGGTCGTTGAACTGCTTGAAGTGGTCGGCATCGACGATCATCAGCGCCAGGGGCGTCCGGAGCTGGGCGGCGCGCTTCCATTCCACGGCGAAGTGTTCGTCGTAGCTGCGCCGGTTCGGCAGCCCGGTCAGGCCGTCGGTCCGGGCGAGCACGGCGAGCGCGGCGTTGGCCTCGCGGGTGGAGGCCTCCGCGGCCACGTGGCGCCCGACCTCCCGGTGCAGCAGGACCGTCAGGCCGAAGGAGAGGACGCAGAGGCACAGAATCAGGACGCCGACGATCGCCGCCTTGTAGATCCAGACAGCGCGGATGCTGTCGATATCCGTCGCCACGGTCACGATCAGCGGCAGGTCCTTGAGGTCGGCGAAGCTGTAGACACGCTCCACGCCGTCGAGGAACGAGCGCCCCTGGAACTCGCCGCGCGGCTTGGCCCGGTACATCCTGTAGCCGGCGCTCGTGCCGATGCTCCGGCCGAGCGCCTGCGGCAGTGCCGGCGCGCGGATCAGGAGCGTTCCGTCGCGATGAAAAACGTTCAGAGCGATGCCGTCGTCGAAGTGCAGACGCTCGAACAAGGCCTGGAAATGAGCGAGCTTGATCGACCCCGAGACGATCCCGGCGAACGAGCCGTCCGGCGCCTGGATCCGGCGGGTCATGCGGATGATCGGCGCCCCGGTCAGGCGGGATTCGGTCGGCCCGGACAGGATCAGGCCCGCATCGGGATTCGCGCGGTGGATCTCGAATTCCGGCAGCGACGCCAGGTTGGGCCGGTTCCGCAGGCCGGGATCGCTCGTCAGCCGGACATCGCCGGCCTTATCGGTGACTGCGATCGGGCCGACGCCGGAGCCCGCGACCGCCGTGTCGAACATCGCCAGGCGTCTGAGGTCCGGGTCCAGGAGCGCGACGTCGGCGCGGGCCGCGAGGCGCGCGGAGTTCTGCAGGGACAGGTCGTAGATCCGCAGGCTGTGGCCGACGCCTTCCTCGATCACTGCCAGCAGGTTCGCGGCGTTGCGGCGCGCGTTGTGCCAGGCGACGTCGCGCAGATCGAGACAGAGATAGACGCCGAGCAGCGTTAGGCAGAGCACCAGGCACGTGCCGCCCGCCGCGATCAGGCGCGAGGCGCGATCGGCGAGGTGGGCTCGGATCGCTGAGGCAGTCGCGCGCAGGACCATGAACTCGATCGGGCTGCCGCCGGTCGCGCCATTGCGACAAACGGACTTGCTATCGGCCCGACCTTACGTCAGCGAAGATTGAAAAAGCGGTTATTGGCAGCATTAAGAAGCGCCAAAGCGCCGCCAATACAAATACAGAGTCACGCGCCTGTGAGGGCCCACGCGAGGCGCCCGACGGGGATCGGGATCGGCAGCCCCCAGGCAGATATGCGGCGGCGCGCGTCGCGGGACGCATCCTGCCCGTGACCCGCGCTGCGCGGAAGCCTGCCCCGGCGTGGAGCGTCAGTCCCCGATGCCGAACAATTTCTCGATGAAGTTGCGGTCATCCTTCTGGGCACGCCGTGCCGGCGCGGCCTGGCGGGGCGCCGGCGCCTCCGGTTCGCCCAGGATCTGACCGAGGAGCCCGCCCGGGCCGGGCGGCGCGGCGCTCGCCACCGACGCCGTCGTCTCCGGCTGCCGGCGCCAGCGGTTGAGGCCGGGGAGCGGGACCGGGGTCTGACCCTTCAGCGCCTGGGTCATGTAGGTCTTCCAGATCTCCGCGGGCAGGTTGCCGCCGGTGACCTTCTTGGTGAGCTCACCGTCGTCGTTGCCGAGCCAGACCCCGGTGACGAGGCTGCCCGAGAAGCCCATGAACCACGCGTCGCGGTAATCCTGAGTGGTGCCACTCTTGCCGCCGAGGTCCCAACCCGGGATGTCCGCCTTCTTGCCGGTGCCGCTGACGAAGACCTCGTGCAGCATCGCGTTCATCATGCCGTCAGCATCGGCGCTGATGACCCGGCCGAGTCCGTTGTCGGACCGCTTGTAGAGCACCTTCCCGTCCTGGCTCTTCACGGCGGTGACCACGTAGGGGATCACGCCGATGCCGCCGTTGGCGAAGGCGCCGTAGGCGCCGACCATCTCCAGGAGCGTGACCTCGGACGTGCCCAGGGCGATGGAGCCGTTGGCCTGGAGCGGCGAGGTGATGCCGAGCCGCTGGGCGGTCTGGACCACGGTTTTCGGGCCGACCTCCTGGCCGAGACGCACGGCGACGGTGTTGAGCGAGTGGGCGAGCGCCGTCCGCAGGGTGACGGGTCCCTCGTACCGATGAGAGTAGTTCTCGGGTGCCCAGTTGCCGATCCGGACCGGGGCATCCTCGCGGACGGTGTCGGGCGTGGCGCCGTGCTCCACGGCCGCGAGGTACACGAAGGGCTTGAACGAGGAGCCGGGCTGACGCTTCGCCGTCGTGGCCCGGTTGTACTGGCTCTGGGCGTAATCGCGGCCGCCGATCAGGGCGCGGATCGCGCCGTCGGGCCGCATCGAGACCAGCGCCCCCTGGCTGACGTTGTAGCGCGCGCCCCTGGCGTTCAGCTCGTCGGTGAGCGCCTTCTCGGCGGCCGCCTGAAGGCTGGGATCGACTGTGGTCTGAACGGTGATGTCGGTGTCGAACTTGCCGACGTAATCGTCGAGCACGTCCATCACGAGGTCGGCGACGTAGTTGGCCGACCCGCCGCCGCGGGCATTGGCGGGCTTCGCCGGCTGCGCCAGCGCCACCTTGACGTCCTGCGCCGACGCGAAGCCCAGCTCCTGCATGGCCGCGAGCACTTGGGCGGCGCGAGCCTGGGCGGCCGGGAGGTTGCGGTTCGGGGCGAGGCGTGAGGGCGCCTGCACGAGGCCGCCGAGCATCGCGGCCTGCGCGAGGCTGACTTCCTTGGCGGGCTTGCCGAAATAGCGCTGCGCCGCGGCCTCGACGCCGTAGGCGCCGGCACCGAAATAGACACGGTTCAAGTAGAGTTCGAGGATCTCGTCCTTGGTGTATTTGTGCTCCAGCCAGAGCGCGAGGATCGCCTCCTGGATCTTGCGCGAGGCGGAACGCTCCGGGGTCAGGAACAGGTTCTTGGCGAGCTGCTGGGTCAGGGTCGAGCCGCCCTGCGCCACGCCGCGGCGGGTCAAGTTCTGACCGACGGCCCGCAGGATGCCGACCGGATCGACGCCGAAATGCTGGTAGAAGCGCCGGTCCTCGATCGCCACGAAGGCGCGCGGCAGGTAGGGGGGGAGTTCCTTGATGGACACGACCCGGCCGCCGGTCTCGCCGCGGTTGGCGAGCAGGGAGCCGTCGCTCGCCAGGATGGCGATGTTGGGCGGCCGCTTCGGCACGGCGAGCTGGTCGATCGGCGGCAGTTGGGAGGCGTGGTAGGCGATGAGCCCGGCGAGCCCGATCACCGCCCAGAGACCGAGCACGACGGTGCCGTAGACGATGCGGCCGAGCCAGGAACGCCGGCGTCGGCCGCGACCCGAGGCCTTCGCCCGCCCCGTGGTCCTCGCCGGTGCCTTGTTCGGCTGCCGCGCTCCGCCGCCCGATCGCTTCGCCACGCCGTCTCCTGACCCGGCACGGTCCTCCCGGGTCAGGCGCAGATCGAGTTCGCCGCGATCCCGCGCGCGCCCCTCGGGCACGTCGAAGTTCGGCTCAATCCTGCCGCGACCCTTGGCCATGCATCCCGTCTTCGAATGTTCCGCCACGACGCGCGTCTCTCAGGCGCGCCGCGTCACGGTTTCGGCACGCTAAATGCGGCGGTTTAAGGGGCCGTTATCGAAGTGTTCGGCTCCCGTTCCCTGCCCGCGCGGCGACCGGGGTCACCGCTCGGCCGGCGCGCCGAGCACGCGGCGGGCCTCGGCGAGCAGCACGGGATGGCGGGCCGATTGCGGCCCGGAATCCGGCGTCTCGCGACCGAGCCGGGCGATGCGCGCCCGGAACAGGCGCCGGCGCAAGCCGAACCAGCGCACGCTCATCACCAATGCCTGGAGCACGAGCCGGACGGCCTCCGTCCGCTCGCGCTCCTCCACGATCGCCGCCGAGAGTGCCGCCTCGCGGCGGAGCGCGGCCTCGAGCTCCGCCCGGACGGCGGCGCGGGTCGCCTCGTCCTTGCGCGCCGCGTCGAGCTGGATCCGGCATTCCTGCAGCGCGCTGAGCAGCAGAAGCTCCTGCGCGGACGCATCCCTCATCAAGCCCTCCCGGGGCGCTGTCGCCCGTCCGACGACGGGTCGTCCCGCCCGATCACCGTCGCGCCGGCAGCGGACCGGCCCGCGCACATCTATGTGCGACGCCATAGCGAGGGCGGCCGCTGGCCGGAAGCCGCCGACCCGATTATTCGGCACCCGGACCGCAAACCACGGGGGAATCGGGGACGTGCAGATTCGGATCGTTCTGGCCTTCGGGGCCCTCACGCTGGGAGGCGGCGCGCTGATTCCCGCACCGGCCCAGGCCTATCAACTCGACACGGTGAACCTGGTCGGCTGCGCGCAGGAGGGCGGCGTCTGCCGGATGCCCTACCCCACCAACGTCTATTACGGGGTGCCCGGCCGGACGAACGGCCGGCCCTTCCCGCAGGGCGGCGTCGTGCCCTGCAACAGCCAGACCTTCGGCGATCCGGCCCCCGGCCAGGCGAAGAGCTGCTGGTACGCCCCGCGCATCACAGCGGGCGGCGGTGGTGGTGGCGGGAACTACGGTGGCGGGGGCGGCTACGGAGGTGGCGGCTACCGGAATGACGGGTACGACGACCGGCGCGACTCCTCCCGCTACGAACGCGACTACGATCGCCCGCCGGTGCGCCGCCCGTACGACGAGGATTACGGGCCGGGGCCGCGCCGCTATCGGGGTGATCCGGACGATTATTGATCTCGGTCTAACAGGGCTTACACGGGAACGTATTTGCCCTGTTAACCGCCATCCGGCATCGTCCGGCTCCGCGGAGCCGCGAGACCGGACGGAGGAGCTGATGACGGAGAATCGCCGCGGCGTCTTCCGGAAGAACGCCTTCACCTTCGGCGCGGTGCTGCTCGACGGCGGCGAGGTGAGCTGTCTGGTCTGGGACGCCACCGATGTGGGCGCGCAGATCGAGGTCGCGGACGATCAGGCTGTGCCGGACCGCTTCTCGCTGCGCGTCAGCGCCGACGCCGCGCCACGACCGGCGGCCGTGGCGTGGCGGCGCAGCCGCCGGATCGGCATCTCCTTCGAGGGCTGAGGCCGCACCCCTCAGGTCGCCTGGAGCGCCGGCCGCGGCCGGGGCCCGGGCGCCACCAGCCGGAACCAGCGCGGCCGCACGAACAGCAGGTCGAGCGCCGTGCCGCGGACCAACCGCTCCAGCGCCAGGGGCAGCAGCACCGCCATCGTCATGACCGTGAGGCTCGCGAGGCCGATATCGGCGATGGCGCTGGTGCGGACGAGGATCTCCCGGGTCGCCGCCATGGGCAGCGAGAAGGCGAGGTAGATCACGATCGAGCGCTGGCCGCAGGTCCGGATCGCCTCGGCGACTGGACCGCCGGCGCGCCCGATCAGCGAGGCCGCCACCACGATCGCGAGGGCACCGGCGGCGCCGAGGGCGAGGCTCACCAGCGGCAGGCTGGCGAGGGTCGGGTAGTCCGGCAGGCCCGACGGGGTCAGCGCGAGCCAACCCTCCACGGCCGCCCAAGCGGCGAGGCCGCACAGGGCTAGCGAAACGCGGTGACGCGCCGCGTCCGCGAGCGCGAAGATGCGTCCGGCGAACAGGTAGCCCGCGACGAAGTAGACGTAGCGGGCGCAGAACTCCTCGATCAGGGTCGAATCGCTGCGGATGTCGGCGATCTGCAGAAGGGCGGCGCCGACGAGGATCACGCCGCCGGGCACGCGGCGCAGGGCTTTCGTGACCACCGAGAACACCGCCAGCAGGTAGATGAACCAGAGGCTGGAATAGGGCTCGATCAGCGCGTGGGCGAGGTGCGCCGCGAAGGAAGCGGGGCCGGCATCGCCGACGATCTTGCCGTACTTGGCGGCCGACTGGATCACCAGCCAGAGCAGGTAGAAATAAGCGAAGTGGACGACCCGGCGGTCGGAGAACAGGCGCCAGTCGCGGTCGATCACCCGTCCCACGAACAGTCCGGAGAGCAGGAAGAAGTCCGGGATGCGGAACGGCTTCGCGAAGGCGACGACCGTGTGGAGGAAGCCCTCGCCGCCCATGGCCTCGCCGGTGCCGATGACCGAATGCATCATGACGACCAGGAGGATGCAGATCCCCTTGGCGATATCGACCCAGGCGAGTCGATCCCCCGTATCCCCGACCCCGGCCATCGTCCGAACCCTCGCGATCGGCACGATCCTGGACCGGTTCGGGTTGACGGGAAGGAACAGGGCGGCCGCCACCTGCGGATGTCACCAACGGGCGGTAAACGCCTGCCGGTCAGGTGTCAGATCTTGCGCCGCGCCGACTTCCGGTCGCGGGTCATGCGCGTGGCGGCGTGGAAATCGTCGGGCTTGCCGCGGACCCAGACGAGGAAGCGCGCGATCTCCGGATCGGCGCGCAGCGCCTCGACGTCGGCGAGGCGCTTGGCGATCTCGGCCTCGCTGTAGCGGGCATGGATCGCCGAATGGCAGATCTGGTGCAGCCGGACCGTGCCGCGATGGGTCCCGCCCTTCAGCTTCGGCGTGAGGTGATGGAGGCTGGAGCGGGCGCGACGCGGGATCGGGCGCTCGCAGAGGGGGCAGACCGGATCCGGCGGCCCTGGGATGCCCGGCGCGTCCGGATCCTCGGCGCTCCAGCGCTGCGAGCGCCGTCCGACCACGCGAGCCTCCCTCTCCTCTCCCTGCCGACCCGCCGGTTGCGGGCAGGCCGCACCGACGCGCTGTCCGAACAGCGCCTCGGCCTCGCGATCCCGGCCGCCCAGGATGGAGACGTGGTCCCCCGGGATCACGTCGATCCGGGCCCGCGGGCCGGCCGCCTCGGCGAGATTCCGCGCCAGCTTGGCCGGCACCACCGGATCGTCGCGGCCCTGCACGATCAGCACCGGCGCCGTCCCGTCGCGGATGCGCAGGTCCGAGCGGTACGTGTCGCGCAGGAGCCAGATCGGGGCTAGCGGGACATGCAGCCGCACGGTGTGGGTCATCGAGTCGAAAGGCGCCTCCAGGTACAGGCCGATCGCCGGCACCCGCTCGGCGACGGCGACGGCCACGGCGGCCCCCAGGGAATGACCGTGGAGCAGGATCGGCGCGTCGGGCGCCCGCGCCCGCGCGGCGTCGACGGCCGCCAACCCGTCGCGGATCAGCCCGTCCTCGCTCGGGCTCCCGGTCGAGCCGGGATAGCCGCGATAGGCCACGGTCAGCACGCCCCAGCCGCGCGCCCGCCAGGGCTCCGCGGCGAAGCGGGCCGCGTGCGGCTCGGGGCGCGACCCGTTGCCGTGGAAGCTCACGACGATGCCGCAGCCCGGTCGCGGCGGCCGCCACAGGCCGTGCAGGGTCTCGCCGTCGGGGGTCGTGACGGTGATCGTCGCGAGGCCGGGCGGGATCGTCCACGGGTTCTGCGGGCCGAACGCGCCCGGGTAGAGGAAACGGCGCTGCCCGAGCGCGAGCGCGGCGCAGGCCAGACCGCAGAGGAGGAGCGCGGCGATCAGGAGGCCGGCGAGGAGGCGCATGCGCGGGGCGGGAGAACGAGTGCGTTCGGACGAACGGTTTCCGAGATGTGTTCTCTAGTGCGGCCGGGCAGCATTGACAAAGCCGTCCGCGGGCCCGAGTCTGGAACCGTTCCGAGGGGGGCCCTGCAGAGGGCTGAGATTGGGCACGCTGCCCTGACCCTTGAACCTGATCCGGCTCATACCGGCGGAGGGACGGGAACCTGCGGTCGCCACTCGCGCGACCACATCTCATCTCGGCCATCGCGTGGACCGGACCGCTCCAGCACGAGGAGAGGCCCACGATGAACGCACCCGTTCTCCCGAAGGACGTGAAAGGCAGCCCCGAGACCGTGACCACGGGTCCGGTGACCGGATCGCGCAAGGCCTACGCGAACCCGGCCGGGCGGCCGGACATCCGCGTCCCCTACCGCGAGATCGTCCTCTCCGATCCGAAGGAGGAGCCGGTGCGGGTCTACGACCCGTCGGGCCCCTACACCGAGACCGATGCCCGCATCGACCTCAATGCCGGCCTCCCCGGCGTGCGCGAGCCCTGGATCGCGGCGCGCGGTTACGCGGCCGTCGCGCCGCGGGCGGTGAAGCCGGAGGATAACGGCTTCGCGGGCGACAAGCTCGTGGCCCCCTGCCCCGCCGAGCGGACCATCCGCAAGGCGGCCCCGGGCCAGATGGTGACCCAGTACGAGTTCGCCCGCGCGGGGATCATCACCGAGGAGATGATCTACGTCGCCCATCGCGAGAACGTCTGCCGCGAGACGATGCTCGCGGGCGCCGAGGCCGCGCTCGCCGACGGCCAGAGCTTCGGGGCCTCGGTCCCGCCCTTCATCACCCCGGAATTCGTGCGCGACGAGATCGCCCGCGGCCGGGCGATCATCCCGGCCAACATCAATCACACCGAGCTGGAGCCGATGGCGATCGGCCGGAACTTCCTGGTCAAGATCAACGCCAACATCGGCAACTCGGCCGTGACGTCCTCGGCCGCCGACGAGGTCGAGAAGCTGGTCTGGTCGATCCGCTGGGGCGCCGACACGGTCATGGACCTGTCCACCGGCCGCAACATCCACAACATCCGCTCGTGGATCATCCGCAACAGCCCGGTCCCGATCGGCACCGTTCCGATCTACCAGGCGCTCGAGAAGGTCGGTGGCGACCCGCTCAAGCTCGACTGGGAAGTCTTCAAGGACACGCTGATCGAGCAGGCCGAGCAGGGCATCGACTATTTCACGATCCATGCCGGCGTGCGGCTCGCCCACGTGCCGCTGACCGCCCGGCGCGTCACCGGCATCGTCTCCCGCGGCGGCTCGATCATGGCGCGCTGGTGCCTGGCCGGGCACCGGGAATCGTTCCTCTACGAGCGGTTCGACGAGATCTGCGACATCATGCGGGCCTACGACGTCTCGTTCTCGCTGGGCGACGGCCTGCGCCCCGGCTCGATCGCCGACGCCAACGACGCCGCGCAGTTCGGCGAGCTGGAGACGCTCGGCGAGCTGACCAAGGTCGCCTGGGACAAGGGCTGCCAGGTGATGATCGAGGGCCCCGGCCACGTGCCGATGCACAAGATCAAGGTCAACATGGAGAAGCAGCTGAAGGAGTGCGGCGAGGCGCCGTTCTACACCCTCGGCCCGCTGACCACCGATATCGCCCCGGGCTACGACCACATCACCTCGGGCATCGGCGCCGCCATGATCGGCTGGTTCGGCACCGCGATGCTCTGCTACGTCACGCCGAAGGAGCATCTCGGCCTTCCGGACCGGGACGACGTGAAGACCGGCGTCATCACCTACAAGATCGCCGCCCACGCCGCCGACCTCGCCAAGGGACATCCCGCCGCGCAGCTCCGTGACGACGCGCTCAGCCGCGCCCGGTTCGACTTCCGCTGGGAGGACCAGTTCAACCTGGGCCTCGATCCGGATACGGCCCGGCGGTACCACGACGAGACCCTGCCGAAGGACGCCCACAAGGTCGCTCATTTCTGCTCGATGTGCGGGCCGAAATTCTGCTCGATGAAGATCACGCAGGACCTGCGCGCCGAGGTGCTGGCGATGGAGGAGGCCGGCGAGGTCGTGGGCGCGGCGCCCGCGATGTCGAAGGCCGAGGCCGAGGCCGGCATGCGGGCGAAGTCGCAGGAGTTCCTGGCCGAGGGCGGCAAGCTCTACGTCGACGCCGCCGAGTGAGACGGCGGCGCGCCCGGTCCGGTCAGGATTCGGGCGCGCCGCAGCCCCGCCCCGGCGTTCCGCCGTGCGGGGCCTCGATATCGAGGACGGTGCCCGGGCGGGCGCCGTAGGCATCGTGCAACGCCGCGAGCATCAGATCCGCGGCGATGCCCATGTCGGGCGGCGTTCCCAGCTCCACGAGGCGCGCGAAGTTCTCCGCCGGGTCCGCCTGGACGTATCCGAGCGCCGCCAGGGCCTGCCGGGCCGCCGCGTCCAGCCGCAGGCGCCTCCGGCCGGGCGGCCCGTAGGCGCCCGACGCGGCCTCGCACAACATCCGCGTATCCCGATCCTGGAAGATGCACTGGACGTAGCGCTGCGTCTGCCCGCGCGGCGCGACGACGACGAAGCGGTCGCGGGAGACGTCGACCGGCCCGCGCCTGTGGATGGCGTCGAGCCGCTCCGCGATCGCGCAGCGATGCTCGCGGATGAACGGCGCGCGCGTTCCCGGATCGCCCGCGGCCTCCGGCGCGGCGAGCGCCGACGTCGTCGCCAGGACGAGCATTGCCGGAATCCTGGACATGGCGTGCTCCAAGCAGCGCTGTTCGGACCGCGGCCCGGTCGCGGGAAGACGAGGGGGACGGCCGCCGAGTCGGCGTCAGCGGAAAAACAGCACAGATTTGTGGCGCGACGGTAACGCGATGTTCATCGCATCTCGGATCGCGACGCAGCATCCGGTGGACCGACGGTTGCCATTAAGGAAGGATTAGGCAGGTCCATCCCTCAATCCTTCGATCACAGGATCGCAGGAGACTGGCCATGGAGATCCGCCCGCTGACCACCACGACACCGGGGCCGCAGGGCCTCGACGCGCTCGGAGCGACGGCCGCCGCCGCCGTGACGCAGGAGGCACCCGAGCCCCAGAGCCCGGCCAAGCCGCTCGAGCCCGCGGTGAAGCTCGACATCGGCACGAATGGCGGCAAGGCGCGCTACGTCCAGGACCCGGACACGAGTTCGATCGTGTTCCAGGTGGTCGATCCGTCCTCCGGTAACGTGATCGACCAACTTCCGAGCGAGACCGCCCTGCGCAATCGCGCCTACGAGTCCGCCCGCAGCGTGCAGGGTTCGCAGACCGGCAGCCTCTCCCGCGTCGCCTGAGCGCCGTCGCTCAGGCGCGCAGCCGGCGGACCGAACCGTCGACCGACGGCGCGGCCAGGCCGAACTGCGCCAGCGACAGGATCTCTACCGGCGCGTCCCGCCGCGCGACGAGCACGCTGTTCTCGGCGACCGTCGTCCAGGTGCCGTGATCCCGGTCGAGCGGCTCCGAGGCGACGACCACACCGCCCTCCGAGGCGCGGTAGTAGAGCGAGTTCGCCTTGTCGTTCGCGGCGTAGCGGAACGCGTACAGGTCGCGCCCGTCCGCCAGCGCCGCCGTGAAGCGGAACGGGTGCGGGCCGGCGAGGTCCGTGAGCCGCGCGAGCGCGCGTGCCGTCGCTTCGACCGGATCGCGGCGCGGGCCCGGCCCCATCAGGCCGCAGCCGAGCAATCCCAGGAAGATCGCCTCCGAATCGGTGGTCCCCGCGCGCGATGAGTAGAGCTCGTCCGGGATCAGCGCCTCGACCGGACGCCGCAGGCGGCTCCAGTCGCCGATATAGCCGTTGTGCATGAACAGCCACGGACCGCAGGCGAAGGGATGGCAGTTCGGCCGGGTGATCGGCGTCCCCGTCGCGGCGCGCACGTGGGCGAAGAACAGGTGCGAGTGCAGGTGCCGGCACAGGTAGCGCAGGTTGTCGTCCGACCAGGCGGGCTGGACCTCACGGTAGCGACCGGGCTCCGGGTGGTCGCCGTACCAGCCGAGCCCGAACCCGTCGCCGTTGGTGGCCGCGGTCGATTCGAGCGCCGCGATGCTCTGCGAGACGAGGCTGTGGGACGGCTCGGTAACGTAGTGCTCCAACGGGATGGTGCGTCCCGCATAGGCGATCCAGCGGCACATCGACGGGCTTCTCCGGGTGTGTGTCGACCGGCTGATCCGGGACGATCATGGACAAAGCGCGGCACCTTGAGCGCTCCGTCGGTCGCGATCCGTCGCGAAAGCCGTGCCGCGACCCGACTCACACGCCGTGTGTCTGGAGCCAGCTCTCCAGAAGGGCCACCTGCCAGAGCTTCGAATTGCCCTTCGGCGTCAGCGTACCGTCCGGATCGGCGAGCAGGTGATCGACATAGGCGCGGTCGAAGATGCCGCGCGCGCGCGCCTCGGGCCGGTCCAGGACGTCGCGGACGTAGTCGAGGAACGGGCCGCGGATGTGCTTCAGGGCGGGAACGGGAAAGTACCCCTTCTTGCGATCGATCACCGCGGCCGGGACGACCGCCCGCGCGGCCTCCTTCAGGATGTACTTGCCGCCGTCCCGGACCTTGAGCTCCGCCGGGATGCGGGCCGCCAGCTCGACGAGGTCGTGGTCCAGGAACGGCACCCGCGCCTCCAGTCCGCAGGCCATCGTCATGTTGTCGACGCGCTTGACCGGGTCGTCGACCATCATGATCTGCTGGTCGAGCTGCAGGGTCTTGTCGATGGCGCTGTCGCTCCGCGACCGCTCGAAGAAGGTGGCGATGTAGTCGGTGCTGTAATCGTCGCCCAGCATGTCGGGCGTCAGGGCCGCCCGCATCTCGGCATGGTCGCGGTCGAAATACGCCTTCGCGTAATCGGCGACCGGGTCGGTCGAGCCCATCAGCTTCGGGTACCAGTGGTAGCCCCCGAACACCTCGTCGGCGCCCTGGCCGCTCTGGATCACCGTTACGTGCTTGGCGACCTCCTGCGAGAGCAGGAGGAAGGCGACCGCGTCGTGGCTCATCTGCGGCTCCGACATCGCCGCGATGGCCGCGGGCAGCGCCTCGAGGGTCCGGGAGCCGTCGACTGCCAGCTTGGTGTGGTCGGTGGCGAAGGTCTCGGCAATGATGTCCGAGTACTTGAACTCGTCGCCCTCGACGCCGTTCACCGCGTCGAAACCCACTGAGAAGGTCTTGAGGCCCTGCTGCCCGCTCCGCGCGAGCAGGGCCACCAGCAGCGAGCTGTCCAGACCGCCCGAGAGGAGAACCCCCGTCGGGACGTCGGCGACCTGTCGGCGCTCGACGGCGGTGCCCAGGGCCTCGAGCACGGCTTCGCGCCAATCGGCCTCGGTCCTGCCACGATCGGCCTCGCGGGGGCCGATCGCCAGGGTCCAGTAGGTCGACGCGTGTTGCGACCCGTCGCGCTCGATCGCCAGGATGGTCGCCGGTGCCAGCTTGCGCACGCCCTTCAAGATGGTGAGCGGGGCCGGCACGCCCGCGTGCCAGCTCATGTAATGGTGCAGGGCGACTGGATCGATCGCGGTGTCGACGTCGCCGGCGGCGAGCAGGGCCGGGAGCGAAGAGGCGAAACGGAACCGGCCGTTCGTCTCGCTGTAGTAGAGCGGCTTCACGCCGAGCCAGTCGCGCGCCAGCACGACCCGCCCGGAATCCCGCTCCAGGACCGCGAAGGCGAACATGCCGGCGAAGCGCTCGACGCAGGCGGGCCCCCAGGCGTGATAGGCCTTCAGCACCACCTCGGTGTCGCTCGATGAGAAGAACGCGTAGCCCTTCGCCTCCAGCTCGGTGCGCAGCGCGCGGAAATTGTAGATGCAGCCGTTGAAGACGATCGCGAGCCCGAGGCCCGGGTCGACCATGGGCTGCTGCCCGGCCTCGGACAGATCGATGATCTTGAGCCTGCGATGGCCGAAGACGACCCGGCCGGACCCGAAGAGCCCCGCACCGTCGGGCCCGCGCGGCAGCAAGCACCCCATCATCGCGTGGACGGCCGCGGGGTCCGCCGGCCGGTCGAAGCCAATCTCGCCGCAGATTCCGCACATGATGTCAGGTGGTTCTCGTTCCGGAGACACGCGCGCTTCGTCGAGCGAAACGGCTCGCGCGCCGCAGCGTTCCGCCCAGTCGGCGCGATCCGCGCCTCTGGCTTCCGCCAGACTGTCCGGAGATCCGGTCCGCGGCCGAGGATCGCGGACGCGTTTGACGTCGCCGCCGTCGAACTGCTAGACCGTGGCGGTACATGAGCGCACGGAGCAGTTCGGAGTTCGCGCTCCGCGACAGTCCGTTTCCGTGTCGACCATGTCGGCGGGCGTAGTTCAGTGGTAGAACGTCAGCTTCCCAAGCTGAATGTCGTCGGTTCGATCCCGATCGCCCGCTCCAATATCCTCAGTGACTTAGCCTGTGGATAGCTGCCCTTGGAAGGGCATGATACAACTTTGATACAACGGATAAGCTCAGCGGCGGTGTTGCGCGCTGATTCGAGGGCGACGCGCCGAGGCTTGCCGCTCTGTGCGAAAATCGCACAGACCCCGCGGTTGCCGGGCACAGCCGCGAGGGGCATCATTTCGGCATAGGAGATCGGCCCCGGCCGGTCGGCCTCTCGCACCCCATGAGGGCTCCCCGTCATCGCCCCGGCGCCGCGCGCCGGGCAGGAGCACCTTAATGCAGACCATCGACATCGCCGTCATCGAAGCGCGCATCCGGGAGGGCCTGCCGCGCGCCACCGAGGAAGAGGTCGCGTTCATCATCTCCCGGTGCGAGGGCCGCGCCCTGAGCCGTGAGAACGCAGACCTCGCGCGCCCCTTCCTGCCGCGCGACCGGGAGCGCTCCCGTCGCGAGGGCGTGGAGGCCCTCATCGGGTGCTTGCTGACGGGTCAGCGGTCCGGTTGGTTCAGCAGCGCCCTGAATCCTCAGGTCCGCCGCATCATTGTGGATGCGGGCGCAAGGACCGCGTAGCCGCCTCGCGACGACGGGGTGGGGCTACCCGGCGGTCAGGACGACGTCTTCGTCCGGGCCGACGGGACGGGAGCGCTGATCTCGAACCGGTCGTTCCTCGGCAGCCACGGCATAAAATGGTCCGGGGCGCGGGCAAGTTCGACATCGTAGCGGACCGCCCGGGGGATATCATCCTGCAGGGGTCTGTCGTCGGGGTGCTCCACGAATGTCGGTCCACCCTCTCTCCGGCCGTCGCCAAGGGTCCAGCAGAGCATTTCGGTATATCCGAGCGAGTGGCAGAGAATGCTGACCTGCGTCGCGGTCACTGGTTCAGCGCTCTCGTATGGCCTGCGAAAAATCTCGGCCCCCTTCAACACCGCGACATGGACATTTTTTACCTCCCATTCCTTGTCTCCGGGAAATACACCGAAGACGATGTCCGCGCCGAATGCTTCCCTCAACCATGAAGCCCGTTGGTCCACCGGGACAGAACGTAGGATGTCATGGTTTTGCTGTGCCAGACCGGCCTGCTCGATGCGATCTTCCGTCGGCATATACGGCAGCGTCATCAACTGCCTGATCGGCAGGTCGTCCACGGTTGGCGGCGAGGGGTCTTGGCGTCCATCACCGAGGACGCGCCAGTGTAGCTCGGCGTCGAGATAGTCAGTGCAGAGAAATCGGAGGACCCTCTCCGTCACAGGATGCCCGCCCTCTGAAATCTCCTTCAGGCGACCCATCCCCCGGAGGACCGCCACCCGGTTACCGCCAGGTGCATCCTGGTCCGGCCAGACACCGTAGACGATACCGGCAGCCTGGAACTCGTTCACGATCCACCGGCCCGACGCATCATTGTCCATGCGACTGAGTTCAAGCGCGGTCCGATCAGCCTCACGACGGATTTCGACGGCCATTTCAGCGGGACACTTTTTCGAAACCTCGAACCTTTGCTGCCAAGGTTCCTTTTGCTGGCCTTGCTGGGCCCGGCGCTTCTTCTCACCCATCTCGTCATTTCCAGCCGCGTCTGTTGAGGACACCCTGAACGGCTCAGGTTACCTGAAACCGAATCACCCAACGCCAAGCTTCGCCTTGGTTCGCGTTCGGTCGCCGGGTTCGCTCAAATGCGATGGACCCTCGCAACGTCTCAATTGCCACGCCGGCAATCGGGTGGGCCGGCTCAACCAAACTGGAACCGTGGCACCGCCAAACTGCGGACAGCGTGACAGGGCTGAAAGGGAATGACGATGCGTGAGCTCGTTGAGGAACACGTGTTCGGGCGCCTGTCGGCCCAGCAGCGCGATGCGTTCCGGGAAAAACACATCTCCCCGAACAGGAACGCGATGCTGATGCATGAACTTCAGTTGTCAGGCGCTGAGGAATACTTGCAATCGAAAGTCGTCTGGGCTGGCGATGGGGCAACGGCGTATTCTTATCCGACCGCCCCTGATAGCTGCCTAGTACACAACCTCAGAGCCCTGGCGCACTCTCGCTATTGGCGTAGCAGCAGAGATGAATGTCAGTATGAGGCATTGCTCCGAATGGCGTTTGCTCCCCACAAGGATTGGCTCGCCTCAATTGACCAGTATTTCGAGGAAGCTACCGGCGTAAGCACAGCCTTCACCGAGTCATACGATGGCTACGAGCTGATGAATTGCCTCTGGTCTGTGGCCAAAGAGCTCAGGCATTACGGGGCCGAGGTGCCATCAGAGCCTGCCTCGATTGCGCTGTACGAGGCGGCAGGCATCGAGCCCATCATCGCAGTGATCCCGTCGGACGGTGACACTCCCCCCCGAGCGTTCGCCTCGGAAAGGGCCCGCCCCGTGTACGAGAAGCACGCCGCTATGATGGCTGACGAGAAACGGGACGCCATCAGGCGCAGGGATGTCCTCCGGGCGGAATACCCTGAGGAGCTGCATCTGTTCGACGACTACGTAAGGTACCCGCCGTGAGAGGCCCGCGGGCCTGGCTGGCGTCGGTTCTGACGTCCCTCCGCCAGGCGACGGCCTCCCGCATCCCGGCGGGGAACCTCGGGCACGCCGGGCGGACCGGTTGGGGCGGCTGCCGGGTCACACCCGGTCCACCCGTGCCACGTCCCCCACCTTCCGGCAGATGAACCACGTGGCTGCGGCTGTGTGGGCCGTGACGATGCACCACCAAGTGACGATTGAATCCGGGGGCGTCACGGGCCGGTCGAAGAATCCCATCAGCCAGAGCACAGTCACGTCGTCCTCTCCGTCAGCATCCTCGCCAGGGCTGCATGCGCCATGGCGGGCTCCATCCGGTGCCAGCGCCGGTCCTCCAGGACCGCGACGGCCTCATCCGGACCGAGGCCTCCCCGCTCGGCGAGGCGCTCCAGGGTCTGCCCGCCGTGGTTGCTGCGGGCCTGATCCTCGTGCGGGGCGATGAGGCTCCACGGCAGGGCGATGACGACCTGCGTCGCGCCAGCCTGCCGGAGTGCGAACAGGTCATCGCGAGCCCGGTACGAGGACAGCGCCATGATCGGGAACAGGCGCTCAGGCCCTATAGGTCGGGCACTCCTCCTCGGTCGCCGGACCTTCGGCGCAGATCTCCCAGTGCCTCCCACACGGGCAATGGGTCTCGGGGTCGACGGGCACGATGAGGTCGGATCTCATGCCGCTGGCCGCCCATGCGGCGTCGTGCTCGGCTAGGAGCTCATCGTCGGCCGGCATGCCCGCACACTCGGTATCGCCGTACCAGACGTCGGGGCTGACGTGTTCGCGCAGCCAGAGAATGATGGCCTTGAACGCCGGCCAGTCACCCCGGTGGTAGCCCCGTCCGAAATAGCGGACCCCGCTTTCGACCGTGACGGCCTGGACGTGAGGTGCCGGCCCATCGCCACCAAGGACCTGATACTTGTCCGGCCAAGCCCACCAGTTGTCGTCGAGCGCTAAGCCGGTGCAGAACGACCGGGCTGGCGTCGCATCCAGCCGTCTCTTCAGGTTCGCGAGGTCGATGGCGGTGAGTTCAGGAAGGTGGCGGCGGTACGCGACGATGCGGACATCCATGCCCATGTCAGGCCGCGCTCCTGTCTCGCCCGGGCCGAGCCGCGCCGGTGAGCTCGTGCCGGTGGGAGAGCGCCCGGACGGCGGCCGCCAGGATGGCCCGGCACTCCCGCCCAATTCCGTTACCGGGGGCGAGGTCCTCGCTCCACTCGCAGGGGCACTCGTCCTCGGGCCACTCGCGGAACAGACGCTCACCGTGGGGCCCGTTGTAGTCCGGCCAGAGGGAGGCGTGCCCGGTCAGGCCGCAGAGGCCCGACGAGACCCAGAACCCGGGGAGCGCCTCGGCGACGAACGCCCGCGCCGCGTCGATTGAGCGGGTGTACGGAGCCGGCCCCTCCGGCGGGTCGTAGACGCTCAGCGGGGTGCTGCGCAGGATCAGCTCCAGGTAGGCGTCGAGGGCCGGGTCCGGCGCACCACCATCCACCAGGGAGAGCTCGACCCGTCGCAGGTCGGCCCGGCGGCACGCGCGCTTGAGCGCATCCCTGTCGTTGTCGTCGACCGCGGCCTGAAGTTCGGCGAACAGGCGCACGTTCATGGAGGCCCACGCGGCCTCGGGGTCGTCCCGCTCGGCTATGTGCCGAAGGGCCTCGGCGTCCCAGCGCTTCCGGTCCGTCAGCAGGGTCATGCCACGCTCCTGTCCGACGCCTTGCCGGCAAACCTGGCGGTCGTTTCCACCAGGTGATTAAGCCAAGCCTGTCGGTGGACAGCCTCGGGCCGGACGCCGGGATGCCTGTCTCCCATGGCCTCAGCGATTTTCTCCAGGGGCGGGGGCGGGCTTCGGTACGACCCGACGACGTCCTCGACCGCTTCGCGCAGGCCGCGGAGGATCACGCTCTGCATGACGGACGCCTGCAGGTGAGCCTCCCTCGCGCCGGCGAACATGGCGGCCGCGTGAACCGTCCGCCAGAATGCGTCCTCGGCAGCCGGTTCCTGACGAACACGGAGTGGCCATCGTCATCCCTGACGAGCGCCCGCGTCTCCGTCTCAGCGGCGGCCGGGTTCTTCGCACGCCAGCGAGCCATCATCGCGAGTTGGGCTAGGCCCTCGGCATGGACGAGCAGGTCGTCCGCGGCTCGTTCGATGGCGTCCCGGGCGGCGGTTGCCTTGGCCATCCAGTCGTTGTCGGGCTTGGTCTTAGCCATGAAAGCCTCCCTCGTGCGGCCACGCCCACTGAATGGACATCGGCATGTCCCGGCCGAGGCGCGCTCGCTCCGCGCGGATGCGCCCCCGATTCCTGCGGCGGGCCCGGATGGACAAGGGCTTGCCGATGGCGGGACGGGCGGCCTTGTCCGCTTCGGCGTCGAGCCAAACGTCGGCGAACAGCCGCCAGGACGGGCGCACGTAGTCGCACTCCATGATCGCCCTGGCACGGGCCCGGTGCTCCTGCTCACGTCGCATGACCTCACGCCATGCCTGACCGTAGACCGCGCACTCGTAGTCGAGGGGATGCTCAGCCATGGAACGAGCTCACCTGCGGGAGGTCGGCGTCGCGGGTGATCCGAGCCTGTTCCGGGGGAGGCACAGGCGTGCAGCGGAGCGGCACCCCGATCTGCCTGTCCCACGCGTTGAAGTCGCGGGCGCAGCGGTGGCAGTAGTAGAGCTTGCCACCGACGACCATGAAGTCGTCCATCGTCCACTGCCTCTCCCCCTTGAGGGGTGCCTGACAGGCGGTGCGGTTGCAGGAGCCGTCCCTGAGCCCCTTGTCGGGCTTGCGGGGCTGATCGAGCGAGGCGAAGATCAGCCGCTCTTTCATGCCCGCCTCCGTGCGCGCTCGGCCGCCCGGCGCTGCTGGCGGTTAGCCTGAGGGTGGAAAGGGACCGTCTCCCCCAGCCAGGCGCACTCCACGATATCACCCACATCTCGGGCGGCGTGCCTCGCGACATGCACCGCATACGCGCGGGCGCCGATGCCTCTCAGCGGGATTGTCCTGCCCGCGACGGTGGTCTCGTTCGCCATGGTCAGGCGTCCTCCTCGATGACGGCGGGGACGTGGGGGCCGTACTCGGCCTCCATCGCGATGAGGGTCGCCCCGGCCTCGTCCGCATCGAGCTCGTCGAGGTGCAGGCGCATGTCCCGGGTAGTCTCCTCCAGGGCGGTCAGGAGATCGGGCCGGAACAGCAGGCGGGCCCCGACGGCGCGGAGCCATGCGGCCCGCATGTCGGCGGCTTCCCGCTTAGCGGCGGCCGCCTCGGCCTGAGCCTTCCGGAGCCTGTCATCGGACGCGGCCAGGAACAGCTTGAGGTGGCCGACCTGCTCGTCGGGCGTAGGCATGCCTGGGAGCCTACCGGCCTTGCGAGCTTCCGCCTCCAGGAAGTGGGCAGGCTCCTCAAACTCGGTGAAGACCTCGTCGATGCACTCCTCGCACAGCGGGCAGAGCCGGGCACGGTGGTCACCGCAGTCCTCGCAGCCGACCTCGGTCTCCTTCCACATGGAGACTGGCGACCAAGCCTTGCACTCCGGGCACTCGTAGCCGAGCTCGGCGTGCGGGTCCGGCCGGCGGGTTATGCGGACCTCGCCCATGATCACGCCTCCTCGGACGCGAGATCGGCCAGGTCGGCACGGACGATGTCGGCCATCACCTGAAGGGCGGCGCCGAGCAGCGCGACCGCGAAGGGGTTGGCGCCCTTGACCGGAACGACCCGCTGAACGCGGAAGGCCTCCCGGGCCTCCTTCGGCAGGCGCGCGTTCGGCGGCGGCATCAGGAAGATACAGTCACCGTCCCGGCGGCCGCGGCACCCGGGCAGGACGCGCTGAACAAAGGCGCTGGCAGCGTTGAAGCTGTTCAGGAAGAGGCCGAAGGTCTCGCCCTCCTCGAAGCCACCGAACTGAGCGAGGACATGCACACCCGCCTCTGGCGGCGCTGACTGCGCAGATCTCCATCGAGCCACTTCCGGAGTTGGGCCAACTGGTCGAGTTGCATCTCGCAGGTCGTCCGCATCAGCGGGGCGAGGAAGCCGGCCGTCATCTTGATGTCGATGGTCGTCTCGATGCGGGTATGGATGACCGGCCGCTCGCGTTCGGGTCTGCGGAAGTCGGAGGCCGAGAGCGCGACGAAGGAGCCAACGGGCTTCCCCGTGGCGTCCAACGCCCGAGCCCTGACCTGGCCGTAGCGGGGGGTGTAGTCGGAATCGGGGTGTGCGTCGGCCATGCGTCGTCCTCGCGGTAAGATCAGCGAGGAGTGCCGGGACAGCTTTGGCCGTGTGACCCGGCATGATGGGAGTGGACCCCACCACCGGCAGCCGCGCCCTCTCCATGGGCACGTGATCCGATTCTATGTGGAAACGCCGATTCGAGAAGACCGGTTCGACTTGACGCGGCGAGCGGCGTCCCCAATTCTGGTCCGACCGCTAAGTCGCGGCGTCCTCCCGGTGGGAGGGCGAACCCAGTGTCATCGTCACCTTTGGCGGCGGCTGGTCATCCTCCCGTCCGCGGGAGGGCAAACCCGTCACAGACGTGGGTTCAAGTGTAACTGTGACCTCCTCCTGCTTGCGGGAGGGCAGACAAGGCCCCGGCATCGTCCGGGGCCTTCTACGTTTCTGGGGGGCGCGCTATGCCGGGGGCATGCGTGTCGTCCTCCGCCCCGTCCCAACGCACCCTGATGCCGTCGGCACCGTCGATGGCGCCCCCCTGACATACGAGGGCCGGGTCCCGCATGTGGCTGGCCGCCCTGTCGAGCACGCCGCAATCGCCGAGGCGCTCTCCGACGCCGTCGAGGCAGCCGCCGGCGCCGTGTTCGGGGGCGACTATGTGAACCCGTTGTCGCGCGCGACGGGGCTGAATCGGAGGACGGTCACGAGGGACCGCGTGCTCCGGAACGGGCTGCCGGGGTGGGCGCTGGCGTTCCTCGCCCGCGCCGCCGCATACGAGCATCCCCGCGCCATGGGGTACATGCTGCAGGCCGCCGCGGAGATGTCAGAGCGGGGCAGTCTCGCGCAGGGTGATGCGCTCCCCGGCGTGCGCCCGCGCGACCGCGAGGATCTCGCCATCCTCGCCCGCTTGGGCCTGGAGGAGGCCCTAGAGCTCGTTGCGGTCGCCCGGGACGCCAAACGGAGCCCGGTTGTCGACAGGGAATAGAGGGCACCTGCACAGAACCGTTTGACGAGTTCTTAACAGACGGCCGGTAGTGTTCGCCGGATATGCGCCAGTGGCTCTCGCCCAGGCGTGTGGTGACGGAGACACCCCATGACCAAGATCGCGCCCGCGTTTGGCGTTCCCCCGACTTTGCGCCAACTCCTGAGCGGCACCGCCCTGTACGGCGGCTCGGTCTACCGCGACCTGTACTGCATTCTCGGCAATACATGGTCGGACCTCATCGTCGACGACCGGGACGGGTTGATCGAATCGGTCGGCGGCTCACGTACGATGGCCGAAATCCTACGCGGCATCTGGACTACCAGCGCGAGGATGCTCGACAACAAGCGCGGCCACAGCAGGTTGGACCTTCGGGTATTACACACAAACGTCCTGTGCTCCTGGACCGAGCTTCGGCGACTGCTTGACCAGCGGCCGGCCATCGACATCGATTTCGACTGGCAGCACGGCCTGCCGTGCCCGCTCGACGAGCTCCGGTGGCGGATGGCACATCATCTCCTGATGATGGGCGAGCAGTCCGCCGTCGGCGAAGTCGTGGGCGTCTGCTGGGCGTATGCCCGGCGCCCCGGCGAGGGGCAGGCCGAGATCCTGGCAGCGGCGACCGGTGCCGAGCTGGACGAGGGCGCGTACAGCCCGAGGCCGATTCCCGGTGGCGAGGACCTCGTCGACGTCCTCGCTCAGTGGCGAGAGCGCGGTCAGCAGGCCATCCTGGAAGCCGTCGCGCAGATGCGCGGCAGCATCCGCGAAGCCGTGGCGGAGGCCATCCAGGAGCGGCCCAAGCCCATGACGGTGCTCGCTGCGCTCCGGAAGCAGGCCGCCGAGGCCGAGCGGCCGGCTCCGGAGCCCGAGGGCCCCGGGCTCGTCGTGCTCGCGTCGGTCTCGCATTTGCCGGGGAGCGCCAAGGACGGCGAGAGCAAGACGACGAGCGCCTCGAACCCGCGCATTGAGTTCGCCCCCATCGCCGGGAAGCGGCTGCCCCTCGTCCCCGTGCCCGATCTCGCGCGCGTGCAGCGCGTCCTGGCGGGCGAGTTCCCCGATGCCGCGCAGATCATCACCAGCATCCTCGCGTCCCTCGCCGGGCGTCCCTACGTGCGCCTACCCCCGCTCCTCCTGCGAGGCGGACCCGGCACCGGCAAGTCGCGGCTGGCGCGCCGGCTCGGCGAGGAGCTCGGGCTGGCGGTGACCGTCTACGGCGCCGCCAGCGTAGCGGACGGCAGCTTCATCGGCACGTCGCGGCAATGGTCGACCGGCCGGGCCTGCGTGCCGCTGCAGGCGGTGAAGCGGCACGGGTTCGCCAGCGTCCTCGTGGTGGTCGACGAGATCTCCCGGGCTGGCACGCGGCTCGATAACGGCCGCCTCACGGACGGCATCCTCGCCCTCGCCGAGCCCGAGACCGCCCGCGCCTACCACGACCCGTACCTGGAGTGCGCCACTGACCTGTCGGGTGTCTCGTACATCGCCACGGCGAATTCCACGGAAGGCCTCGATCCGGCGTTGCTGAGCCGATTCCGGGTCGTGGACATGCCCGTGCCGACGCTCGCCTCCCTGCCCGTGCTCGCCCGCGGTCTCGTCGCCGAGCTACGTCGCGAGCGGGGCCTCGATGACCGGTGGCTGCCCGACCTGACGCCCGGTGAACTCGATCTCGTCGCGGAGCACTGGCGCGGTGGTTCCGTCCGGACCCTGCAGGCGCTCTGCGAGTGCGCCCTGGACGGCCGCCATGCCGGCCCGGCGAACTAGGGGGGGTGACCATGGATGCGCCCACCATCGTCCCCGTCGGCAGCCCCATCGTGGAGCTTTTCCTGGAGCAGGTCGCCTCGGCCGAGCAGGCCGGGCGGGTGACGCCGGCGATGGCCGTGACAGCGCGGGGCCGCCTGTACGACCTGCAGGCCAAGACCCGTCAGGGCGGCTTGCTGCCCCACGAGGCCGCCCGTCGCGCCGCGCAGGTCGTCAGCATGGCTGAGCGGGGTGTGCTTGATGTCGAATGACAACCCCCAAGCCGTCCTCCGCCGCATCCGGCTGGCGTGGTCGACGCGGCGGTCATGCGGGCTTCTCGCGGTCGCGGCGGGCCTACGCGTCGAGCGCGTCGTCGCCCTGGCGGCGGCGGGCCGCCTCTCGGCCGAGGACGCCCTGCGCATGTCGCTTGAGGTCGAGGCCGTCGCGCTTTGCCTGCCGCCGCTGCCGGCCGCGCCGTGTTAGACATCCACTGGCATCTAGTCCGACGCACTTGGTCGATCCGCGAGGCCGGCCGCGTCGTCGGGTACGTCTCCGCCCTCGCGCTCAGGGACGTCCGGTTCGTCGTCAGCGCCGCCGGCGTCGCCCGCATCAGGCGGCGCGGCCAGCGCGAGGTCGTCGCCTACGCCCGGGGCGCCCTCACCGAATCCAGGCCTGTCACCGACAGCGCGCAGCGGGTCCATTTCAACCCGTACGTCGCCGCCGCCTTTCTTCTCCCCGACGGCACGCCCATCGCGGCGGCCGCCTTCGTCGCCTTCCTCTCTGACGGTTCGTGCCGGGCCGTCCCCATCCCCTCGGAGGGTCCCCCATGCGTTTCCTGGCCGCCATCGCCGTGCTGATCAGCGCGGCCGTCCCCGCCGCCGCCGTCGAGCTCTGGCCGCAACCTGACACGGGCTGGCGATTCGCCCTGACCGTTCCGGCGGGCCCCGGCCGGGAGCGCTTCGGCTACGTCGACGCCGACCCGGCGCCCCCGGCCGGGTGGTCCGTCACCGTAACGTGCGGGCTTCAGGACGCCCGTACCGGACAGATTCTCTCCAAGGTCGTCGGGCGCGGCACGTCCAACCGCGGCGCGGCACTTGGCTTCGGAGGGCAATGGTCGTGGCCGAATGGAGCCCGCGCTTCGTTTGTGATCACGCAGACCCTACGCGAACCCGAAAGCCTCCGCCTGCCCGGCGAGTTCACGGCGCCGAAATGCCCGAGGCGGGGCATTGGCGACCTCAGCACGGGGGACTGACGCCCCAAACGCAAAGGGCCGGCCCGAGGGAATCGGGTCGGCCCAAACGTAGTGATTAGGCGTTCGCTACGGATTAGTTACGCCGCATTCCCGAACAGGTCGCGGTCGCCCTTTGGTATGAGCTTGGCCCACTTTCACCGCTTGGCGAGGAAGCTAAGCCCGAACGGGATGACACAGGTCTTACTGCAGGCCCGCTCGACGCGGCCAACGGTTCCAGCCGGACCTCCGACTCGAACACCCGGAACGTTTTTGGCCGGGGGCTATCCAGCGTCAGTCATCATTCTTGAGTTCGAAATAGCGGCACAGCCTTCTAGGATCACCTTTAAGCAGCGTTCAAAAATCACATCAAGACCGGGTCGGTGCCGCAACCGCTAACGGCTCGTAAGGGCAGCCCATGCCATGTCTATCCCATTGAACGGAGGCAGGCATGTTGAAGAAAGAGAGGAAACATGAGGAAATGGACGAAAGCATTAGAAAGTATGATGCGCGCCGAGCGCAGCGTTGGGAGGCCGTCGCCGAGGATGTTCGAAACGGTTCATGGGCGCGTCGCAAGGGATGGGATGATGGGCGCTACGTGTTCATTGATCATCGTGCCCACGAGAATGGGAAAAAATTTGGGGATCAATTCGACCTGTACTACGTTGATCCCGCAATCAGTGAAGTCTCTAGCACCGGATGTGGCAAGCGTTGGAAGACGATGCAAATAGACATTATGGCAGAAGACTGGGAAATCATTGCAAAAGAAGATTAAAATTCAACATATTTCGATACAGATATTTTATATTACAAATCGCGGCTACCTCTGGGTAAGAAAGTTACCAACTGCAGCTCAGCCATCGCTGAGAGAGTTGAAGCGCTGCTCGTCTGGTTATCGGCTTGCTTAATGTTGATCGCACTCAATATTTAACATAAACCGGCAGCAATCGGAGCAGTCGCTTCAGGGAATGTTAGGCTGTAAAGCAAACGGCCTCCCCCCCACCCAACGCAGGGGCGCACACGCGACAATGCCGCTCCCGAAAGCGGAAGCATACTCGGTGGCCAAGTCTAGGGTGTGAACTGAGTTCCAGGGAAGGCGTCGTGACGAACATCTCGTCGCTGGCGAAGTCGTAGGCTGGGTGCAGGACCTGGGCGACGAAGATCAGCCCGGCGACCAGAGCGACCGTCTCAGGAACACACGAGTGCGAGGGCCGGCCATCGCGACGATGGCTGTCATCCGCCTGTGCTCGGAGCGACGGAAGGCGACCACCGCTCCAAGTATGGCCGGCCAAAGGAACAGGATGCCGGCGAGCTCATTGGACCAAACGAGTGGTTCGTGGAACACGTAGCGACTGACCACTCCGGCGAGCAACACGCCGACCTCAGCCACCACCAACAGGGCGGCGGGGATCTCGACGAGCAGGCCGATGGCATTCTCGATCAGTCGCAACGCCGTGCGCGAGCGGGGGCGCGGATCTACCGGGACGTCGCTGGAGCCCACGGCGGCGGCGGGGATATAGACTTGCATGAGCCGGTCCTCCCTTTTTAGTCGGACGCTTGATTCTCGCCGACCTTAAGTACCGAGCCGTACCCGTCGTCCCAGGTGGACGACGGTCCCGTGGCGTCCGGACGCCGGCTCTTTATCGTCGTGGTCACCCGGCATGCGGGCTTGGAGGGCCACCTGCGGGTCGTCTCGTCGGCGGTTTGCCACCCGTGGTCGACGCCGGCCGCTCCTCCACCTCCGGTCGCCGCTTCGAATCGTCCGTTCGCCTCGCGACTTCCGGTTGGACGGCGTTGAGGTCGGACCTTTCCGATGAAGCGAGGTCGCAGTCGCCGGCGCCAGTCTCAGGTCCCGTTCAGGGCTCGGTACGAGCGCACGACTTTGCTGTCGTCTGCGCTGCCGTCACCCCGGCCCGAAGTCGACAGGAACAACTGGTGGGCCATCGCCGCCAAGGGCAGCGCCGCCCCGACGCCGCGTCCGGCCTCAAGCACGATGCCGAGGTCCTTGACGAAGATGTCCACCGCGCTCGTCACGCGGCGCTCGTCCTCAAGCATGCGCGGTCCGCGGTCGCACAGCATCCAGCTGGACGCCGACGAGCCCGAGAGGATGTCGAGCACCACCGAATGGTCGATCCCCACCTTCTCCGCCAATCCGAACGCCTCCGCGGCCACGGCGATATGCACGCCGCATAAGAGTTGGTTGACCGCCTTCGCCGTGGCGCCTTGTCCAGACTCGGTGCCGACGTGGAACAGCTTGTCGCCCAGGGCGCCGAGGATCGGCCTCACCACCTCCATCGTCACGGGCGGCGCGGCCGCCATGATCGTGAGCGTGCCGGCCGTGGCTCCGACGACGCCTCCGGACACAGGGGCGTCGACGAAGCGTCGGCCCAGCTCCAAGACCCGCGCCGCTAAGCCTTTCACCGCCCGCGGCGGGCAGGTCGCCATCAGCAGGACGACGCCGTCGGGAGCGAGGCGGTCCAGCGCGCCCCGCTCGAACAGCACGTCCTCGGCCTGGGCGGCGTTGACCACCATCAGGAGCAGCACGTCGGCGCCGTCGGCCGCCGCGATGAGATCCTCCGTGGGGACCCCGCCTGCGCTCGCCAGCGTGGCGCGGCTCTCGGGCCGGACGTCGTAGCCGCGGGTCGGGAAGACCGCGGTCACGAGGTAACGGGCCATGGGCATCCCCATCGCACCGAGCCCAACGAAGGCCACGGTCGGGCGGTTGGTGCCAGGTTCGTTCATAGCCATCCGCGGATGCTCCTTGCCATCGCCTCGGTGGAGAGGCCGTAGCGGTCGTGCAGCGTCGGCAGGGCGCCGGCGTCGGGGAATTCGTCGGGAAGGCCGACCTGCCGGAAGCCGCGCTCGGGCAGTACCCCGTTACGGAACAGGAGACCGGCCACGGCCTCGCCGAGGCCGCCCACCACCGTGTGGTTCTCGTCCACCACGACGAGGCGGCCGCCGCGGCGGACCTCCGCCAGGATAGAGAATTGGTTCGGCGGCGCCTTGGTAGCCCTGGCGGAGTTTTGCAGGCCGCAGTGTCCGTGGGCCTCGGCGAACCGGCTCGAAAATTTCACCTTGGGGGGCGGCCGTGGCGACGGCGGATTCGATGGTGGCGTAGCGCTGGCGGGTTTGGCGACCTGCGCTTCTAGGGCCAGGACCCTCTCGGCATAGCCCAGCAGGAGCCCCCGCAGCGCACCGGAGTCGTTGAGGCCGAGGACCGCCAGCGTCGTCCGGCTGCGAATCACCGCCTCAATGACGTTGAACGCCTTGATATAGCTGTGCTTCCAACTAAGGGCCCGCTCGCCGGTGAAGCCCGCGATCAGCAGGCTGAAGCCGTCCCGGTTCATGAGGAAGGCGCGGGTTTCGCGAGTGCCGCCGTTGCCGGTTGCAGCCTCACCGAACTCAGGCAGAGATTTCTGCCCGAGGAAAACGGGGCACCGCTCGATCAGCACGTCGATGGCGGCAAGGACGGTCGTGTGTGGGCGGCCGAGCTGGCAGGCGGCGTTTTTGCTGCTCACGACCGGCTGGCCGTTCGACAGTCCTAGGTCTAGCGAGGTCGGGACAGTGCGGGACCGGGCACCGGGGATAGGCCCTAGGCGCCAGCACGGACAGGAGGCTCAGCCGCAGCATCCAGACGTGACAAAAAAAGTCTCGTCGAGGGTCGGTTTTCGCTCTGATGGCCCTGGAGATATGCCTACGGCCACGTAACAGTACTCGACAGGAAATCGCTTCGGTCTCAGCCCTTGTCCGCCAACCCCGGCCTTTTCGACCATATCTCGGACGCTGCCCGGCGCTTCACCGTCCAGCGCGTGCGCGAGACCGGTGCCCCGCTCGACGCCACCGAGATCCAGTCTTTCCTGGTGGCCGCAGCGGACGCTTACGTCGCGGCGGGTGGTACCGGCGTCGATGAGGACATGCTGGCCGACGTCCTGCCGCGCGTAGCCCGTTACTGCGTCGGCATGGACGTCAGCCCCGGGAAGAAAACGGCGTCGAACGAGCTGCTGTTCCGCGCGGTCGAGCCGGACGTGCGGGCATGGACCGTCGCGCACCGCCGGGCCACGCGCGCCCCGGTCGACGCCACCGCGCTACGGGCCGCGGTCGTGGCGTTTGTCGAGGCTTACCGGTCGGTCCCCGGTCAGGCCCAAGACGACGACGGGCACGCCGAGCTGATCAAGCGGTGGGTCGCCTGGTACAGCCGCATGACGGCGGTCCGGCAGGAGAGCACGCAGAAGCCCGGCGCGACTTATCGTGCCCGACAGGAGGCCGATTTCGAAGTGCACCTGATCGTCTCGTGGGAGCGGCAGGTTGCGGAGCACGAGGGCCGCGCCCCGAAGCGCCTGTCTATCGACGCCATCACGGAAGCCCTGCACGGTACCGGTATGAAGCGGTCCGCCATCCGCGGGGCCATGGAAAGGCTTCGCGGCCGCCCCGAGCGGCAGGCCCACATCGACGCCCTGCCCGGTACGGCCCGCGACCTGGTCGAGGCCTTGGAGACTTCCGGCCTCCCTAAAAACCGCCTGACGGTCGTGCGCACGGACGCCTTGGCGGCGAAGCTATGGCCGGCCACGATGAACACGGCGACGAAGCGCAAGCATCGCCAACGCCTACGGCAGGCCGCTGCCGAGATCACCGCGGCGCCCATCGACCTGCACGTCGTCGTCCTCGGCGAGGTGACGCTCGTGGGTCGCGGCCGCCGCCTGCCGGACGGTCCTGACGCGTTCGCAGCCGCGGTCGTCCGCCAGGGCAAGGTCCGTCAGATCCCGGGTGGCCTGCTCGCCCGTCGTCAGGGTGACTGGGGTACGCCGGAGGGTCAGGACGCACAGGCCTTGTGTCGCGTCGTTGCCTCGCACGCGGGCGACGAAGACATGCAGCGCGTCCTCGTGCAGGCCGGTCTCGCCGACGCCTGCGAGGATTTTATGCGTGTTAGCGGCTCCTACGCCGACGCCTGCCACAGGGACACGGAGGAGTGGTGCCGGGTCGTCGAGGAGCGCGCCGTCGGGCCGCTCGCGGGAATCGTCGCCGAGGCTTCAGGACAGGCCACCGAGGCCGTAACCCGGGTGCGCGGCCTGATCGAGCGGGCGCGTCAGGATGGCCTCGGCGCCGCCTGGGACGCCTACGTGGCCGAGGGCACGTCCTACGCTTACCGCCTGCATCGTGCCGAGGCCGCCCCTGTTCGCGAACGCCTGCGCCGCATCGGCGCTGCCCTGGCGACGGCCCCGACACCCGAGGCTTGGGAGGCGACCATGCTGCTCGCCTTGAGCTCAGGGCGTCCCGGCCGGCGCCCCTTGAACATCGCCCTGCCGCCGGAGCGTCGCCGCCCCGACCGCGCCGCCGCCACCACGAGCTACAAGAAGATGGACCTCTCGCTCAAGACCACGGTCCTCGAAGCCTCGAAGAAGTTCGTCCCGCGGCACACCGAGCGCACGGTGCTTTCGAGGTGGCTGGAGACAGAGGTGTCCAAGAACTGGCGCATCAACAACATCCGGCCGGCCGCCGACGACCTCATGCTCGCGTACCTTGGGCTGACACCCGAAGAGGCCAGGGGCATGGAAAAGCGGCCCCTCGTCCCAGGCGCCGGCACGGTCGAGGACGCCATGGAGGGCCTGCGCCGCATCCTCAGGAACTGGGGCGGGATGATCGCTCAAGCCGACGCCGAGCTCGACGGTGCTCTCCGCGGCTCGCTCGTCTGGGCCGGTCAGGCCCTAAGGGCGCACGGTTATGAGGCATATGTCATCGCCGCCGGAATTCCCCACGTCATCGTCGATGGTCTGCGCTCGTACGAGGGGACCGTGACCCTGCGGGCGGAGCTGGCGAACGAAGTTGAGTTCTGCGCCTGGGTGCTCGGACAGGCCGCCGCCGAGACCAGCGCCGCGGCCTGACGCGAGGTTTGTCCGTGCGTGGTGGCCTTCGCGCGCGAAGCAACATGAAGACTACGAGGGATCGCCCACGGGCTTGCGGATGTTCTGAGGCAGGCGATGGAGGAGATCGTCGAGCGTCGCGGCGTCGCGCAGCCTATGGTTGAGTGCGCTCTTATACAGCGCCTCGGGCTGACCCGTCAGGTCCGAAAGGGCACGCGCGGCCTGTCGTCGAGGAAGACCTGTCAGCAATCGCTGTCACACATGCGATTTATCTTCAAACGAGGGCCTACAACTGCAGCTACTTAACGTCAGAAAATCCTGACATGAACTGCCGAGCAGCATGAAGCGCGAAATATGACATATCAGCAAATCCTGACACGCTATAATGCTTAAGTTGGTTGAGCGTCAACCGAACGCTGAGGTTGCTGTCATAATAACCTGACTATCGCTGCCGCGCTAAGCGGAAGTCTATGGCCTACGGTGTCAGAAATCTTAGACAGCACCATCAGCGTCTAATGCTTCAGGGGAGCGAATGGGTGTGACGCTGCGCCTTCTGATCGGATGCGCTTCTGAAGAAGCGTTCAGGGGCGGCTCGCTCAAAGATAGAGCTACCTGTATTTCGTTCCTGTACCGCTCGGCTACTTCGCGTAGACGCTCAATATGTTTGAAAGGCGGCGTCCCTCGAAACTGCATAGTTTTCGGATCCGTCTCCTCCCAGCGTCGAAGTTGCTTCTGATCGACTCCAAGCTCATTGGCTGCGCGACCGTGCCAAGTCGATCCCCAAATAGCTGTGGCCAAAACGCGTATCTGAACAATGGCAGGCAAGCGTGGAGCTCGCAGCAGCGGAGGTTGATATCTGGTCGCGCGTATCGGACCAAAGTACGCATGTTGATTGATGTCGTCTGCAGTCTCGTGGTCATCAGCGGCTGACCCATTCTTCAGCCATCTTAATCCCCCCATCCAGTCAACCATATCCAGTTGGCCTGGGAGAAATTCGGTCTGCACCCGTGGCTTGCTGGGCCTCTTCGCCATCACCTACGCCTAAAAAAATCTGGATCGACGTTCTACAACAGCGGCTATGGGGCACCGAGTCTGAAAGAGGTGGACGGTTAAAAGAAGTCTGCGAAGCGCGATGGCTGAGCTTCTTCGAGACAGCCTCGAAGGCCGACGTCACTATGACAAGGCGCTTCCGCGTTAGATTCTGCATCCAGTCCCTCGGTATCGTCGGCACGCGTTGCTCCACCGCAATGTCCTGCGGACGAATTGGGCACAGGCGACAGAAGAGCTGACTCGGGCCTCAGACGTGGCCGAGGCGGTCTGGCTGGCGATGAGCGGGATGCGCGTGGCCGAGGTCACGGCGTTGAGGCAGATGTCGAGTTTCACCAGGCCGAGACGCTCCTTCACGGCGTCCGCGATGCGGTAGCAGATGTCGAGCGCGTACCCGACCGGCTTCTGGTTGCCGTCGAGGAAGGAGAGCGGCACCGAGGCGTCCCTGAACCTCAAGGTGATCATTCACGGACGTGACGGCCCAGGCGGACGCGGCGAGGCCGCCGAGGACGGCGCGGCGGGGAAGCGGCATGGGCGCGAGCCTTCCATCGATGTTTGTCCCTGTTTCGAGAAGGGGAGACTCAGGCTGGGGCCTTCTCCACTTGGTAGCGGAGCCAGACCATCCCGCCGTCGAGGGTCTCCGTGTGGACGTGGCGAAGCGCCTGGCCAGCACCCGGCCGTTCGTCGGCCTCGCCCGCGTACTCGAAGATAGTCTGGACGCCGGCCAAGCCGTCGACGGCCGGGTGGATGAGCACGCTGATTTCGTCGAGGAGCCCAGCCTTCAGGAAGGCGCCGTTGATGGCCGCGCCGCCTTCCAGCAGGAGGGTCTCGACCCCGAAGGTGTCGCCAAGCGCGTCCATGGCCTTGGCGAGGTCGCGACCGTCCGGCCCGGCGAACACGTACGAGACGCCGTCCTCGCGCAGCTCGGCGAGGTAGGCGTCGGGCACACCCTCCGAAAGCACGGCGACGGCGTGGTCGCCGAGGAGGTGGTCCTTCCCGTAACGGACCTTGCCGTGCGGGTCGATGGCGACCGCGAGGTCCCGGTCCCCCCGGTCGCCGACGAACGGCTCTCGCGAGGAAATACCGGGCCCCTTGACCGTCCGGGCCTTCCCCTTCGAGATCTCCTGCATGGTCACGCGCCCGCACATCCAGCCCTGGGCGCCGAACTTGGCGGAGACCTCGTCGTAGTGCTTGCGGAGCCGTCCGGCATCGACGCCGGCGGCCGGCACGGTGAAGCGGCTCGGATGCAGCTTGCCGTCGACGGACGCCACCATGTGGCAGATGATCCTCGGACGCATCGGCGTTCCTCCGTTCAGGCAGCTTCCGGCATGCCGCCGAGGAGCTTGTCGAGGGTCACCGGGTAATCCCGGACCCGCACGCCGGTTGCGTTGTGGACCGCGTTGGCCACCGCGGCGGCGGCTCCCGAGATCCCGAGCTCGCCGACGCCCTTGGCCTTGAGCGGAGAGGCGGCAGGGTCGATCTCGTCGAGGAAGGACACCTGCAGGTCCGGGATGTCGGCGTGGACCGGCACCTCGTAGCCGGCGAGGTCGTGGTTCACGAAGAAGCCCCGCCTCGCATCGACGGCGAGCTCCTCCATCAGCGCCGCGCCGATGCCCATGGTCATCCCGCCGATGATCTGGCTGCGGGCGGCCTTGGGACTGAGGATGCGGCCCGCCGCGCAGACCGCCAGCATGCGCCGCACCCGCACCTCTGCGGTGTCGACGTCCACGCCGACCTCGACGAAGTGGGCGCCGAAGGTTTGCAGCGCGAACCACTCGGCGAGGTCGCCGTACTCGACGCCGTCCTCGGCCACGAGCTCGCCCCCGGCGGCCGCCCGGACGAGCGGCTCGCTCCGGTTGCCCGCGCGGACCTGGCCGTCCTCGAACACCGCGTCCGTGGCGTTGAACCCGAGCCGCCGGGCCACGGCCTCGCGCAGCTTCACGCAGGCGGCGTAGACGCCGGCGGTCGAGGAGGCGGCGCCCCACTGCCCGCCCGAGCCGGGGGACTCCGGATAGGCCGAATCCCCCAACCGGACCACGACCCTGTCGAGCGGCAGGCCCATCATCTCGGCGGCGGTCTGGGCGATGATGGTGTAGCTGCCGGTGCCGATGTCGGTCATGTCGGTCTCGACCGTGACCATGCCACGGCCGTCGAGGCGGACCCGGGCGGCGGACCTCATCACGGGCGCGCCGCGGATCGCGGAGGCCATGCCCATTCCGACGAGCCAGCGCCCGTCGCGAACCTGGCCGGGCTTGGCCACGCGCCGTTCCCAGCCGAAGAGTTCTGCGCCCCGGCGGAGGCACTCGACCAACTGCCGCCGCGAGAAGGGTCGCCTCGGGTTCTCCGGATCGACCTGGGTGTCGTTCAGGACGCGGAAGGCGACGGGGTCCATCCCCAGCCGCTCCGCCATCTCGTCCATGGCGATCTCAAGCGCCATCATCCCGGGGGCCTCGCCCGGGGCCCGCATGGCGCCGCCCTCGGGCAGGTCGAGGCGCGCCAGGTGCATGCGCATCAGCCGGTTGGGCCCTGCGTAGAGCAGGCGGGTCGGCTCCGTCGCGGTCTCGGGCGGGCCATCGGGCAGGTTGCCGGACCAGCTCTCATGGCCGATGGCGGTGATCCGCCCGTCCGGGCCCGCCCCGATGCGGATGCGCTGGATGGTGGCCGGACGGTGGGTCACGTTGTTGAACATCAGCGGACGCGGCAGCGACACCTTCACCGGGCGCCCCGCCGCGCGGGCGCCGAGCGAGGCGAGCACGGCGTCGGACAGGATCGTGCCCTTGCCGCCGAAGCCGCCGCCGATGAAGGGCGAGACGAGGCGGACATTCCCCTTGGCGATGCCGAGCGTCTTGGCGATGTCCCGCACGCCCCAGTTCATCTGCTGGATGGCGGTCCAGAGGGTGAGGCGGTCCCCGTCCCAGGACGCCACGGTGGCATGGGGCTCCATCATCGCGTGGGCGTGGTCGGGCGTGCCGTAACTCTCGTCGATCCTGACCGGCGCCGTGGCGAAGGCCGCCTCGAAGTCGCCGGCCTTCGCCTCCGGCGAGACGAAGGGGCCGGCCTTCGGCGCGACGGCGGTGTCCTTCGCCGCCGCGAGGTCGAAGACGCCCTCGGACCGGACGTAATCCACCCGGACCAGTGCGGCCGCGGCGCGGGCCTGCTCGAAGGTCTCGGCGACGACCAGCGCAACGGCCTGGTGGTAGTGGTCCACGTCCGGTCCGGCGAGCGCTCGGGCGACATAGAAGGCGCCGCGGTCGAGCTTGCCCGCGTTCGCCGCGGTCACGACCGCGAGCACGCCTGCCGCCGCTTCGGCCCGGGACACGTCCATGCCGGCTATGCGGCCCTTGCCGATCCCGGCGCCGACGACGTAGCCGTATGCGAGCCTGGACTGCGGATCGTGCCAGTCATTGGCATAGGGGGCGGTGCCGGTCGTCTTGCGCGGGCCGTCGATCCGGTCGGTCGGCTTGCCCACGACCTTGAGCCGGTCGATGGGGTTGGCGCCCGCGGGGGTGTCGAACTTCATGGATCAGGCCCTCGCCTGGTGGAGCACCGCGCCGAGGGTCCGCTCGGCGAGCTTCAGCTTGAACGCGTTCTCGTGGGTCGGCCTGGCACCTGCCAGCACGCCCTCGGCGACCGCCCGCGCGCCCCGGGGCAGGTCGGCCTCGGCCGCCTCGACCCGCCAGGGCTTGTGCGCCAGGCCGCCGAAGGCGACCCGGCCCGTTCCGTCCGGCCGGACGACCGCGGCGACCGAGACCAGCGCGAAGGCATAGGACGCCCGGTCGCGAACCTTGCGGTAGACGTGCGCCCCGCCGAGCGGCTTCGGCAGCGTCACCGCGGTGACGAGTTCGCCGGGCCTGAGCGTCGTGTCGAGTTCGGGCCGCTCGTCGGGCAGCCGGTGGAAATCGGCCATCCCGATCCTGCGCCGGGTACCCTCGGCGTCGACGGTCTCGACCGTGGCGTCGAGTATGCGCATGGCCACAGCCATGTCGCTCGGGTTCGTGGCGATGCAGGCCTCGCTCGATCCGACGACCGCGAGTTGCCGGCTGACCCCGTCGAGCGCGGCGCAGCCCGAGCCCGGCCGGCGTTTGTTGCAGGGTTGGGCGGTGTCGTAGAAGTACGGGCAGCGCGTCCGCTGGAGCAGGTTTCCGGCGGTGGTCGCCCTGTTACGGAGCTGCCCGGAGGCGCCCGCCAGGAGCGCGCGGGAGAGCACGGCGTAGTCCTTCCGGACGCGCGCGTCGGCCGCGAGGTCGGTGTTGCTGACCAGGGCCCCGATGCGCAGGCCGCCCTCGGGCGTCGGCTCGATCCCGTCGAGGCCGAGCCCGTTGACGTCGACGAGGTGCGCCGGCGTCTCGACCTGCAGCTTCATCAGGTCGAGGAGGTTGGTGCCGCCGGCGATGAACCTGGCGCCGGGCGTGCTCGCCGCGGCGGCCGCCGCCTCGGCCGGGGTGCCCGGGCGCTCGTAGGTGAAGGGCTTCATCCGCGGGCTCCCTCGTGGACCTCGCGGATGGCCGCGACGATGTTCGGGTATGCGCCGCAGCGGCAGATGTTGCCGCTCATGCGCTCGCGCACCTCGTCCTCGGAGAAGGCGACCTTGCCCAGGTCCGCGGTCGCGTGGCTCGGGATGCCGGCCTCGATCTCCCTCAGGACCGCGACGGACGAGCAGATCTGGCCCGGCGTGCAGAAGCCGCACTGGAAGCCGTCGTGCCTGATGAAGGCGGCCTGCATCGGGTGCAGGTCGCCCGGCTGGCCCAGCCCCTCGATGGTGGTGATCTCGGAGCCCTGGTACATCACGGCGAGCGTCAGGCAGGCGTTGATCCGGCGGCCGTCGACGAGCATCGTGCAGGCCCCGCACTGGCCGTGGTCGCAGCCCTTCTTGGACCCGGTCAGGTGCAGGTGCTCGCGCGCGGCGTCGAGCAGGCTGGTGCGGGTGTCGAGTTCGAGCTCGCGGCGCTCGCCGTTCACCGTGAGGCCGACCTTGGCCATCACGGGCTGCTCGCCCCCGGCGGGCCGGGCCGAGGTGCCCGTGGGCATGGCGGCCATGGCGGTGGCGGCCGAGGCGCAGGCCATCAGGTCCCTCCGATTGAGCTCGAAATCTTTCGGTCGTCGCATCGTGGTCTCCGAGCCTGCCCGCTGGAGGCACGGCGCCCGGGAAAGCCCCGGCACCTTGGATGACCTGCAAGGTAGCGGTGCCGGCACGTGGCGATTAGGCGCTCAAACCGGCATGAGGCTATGAACCATGCTTATGGATCGGGCTGGACGTGCCGCTTCCCGTGAGCGAGGCTCGCGGGCCGTTCCCGTTCGACGGGGCACGGTCCCGGGACATCGATGCTGCGTGAGAACCTGACCGACCTGCTCAACTTCGCGACCGTGGCCCGGGAGGGCAGCTTCACCCGCGCCGCGACGCGCCTGGGCGTGACCCAGTCGGCGCTGAGCCACGCCGTGAACGGCCTGGAGGGGCGGCTCGGCCTGCAGTTGCTGAACCGCTCGACGCGCAGCGTGACGCCGACCGCGGCCGGCGAGCACCTGCTGCGCGTCGTCGGCCCCCAGTTCGAGGGCCTGGAGGCCGATCTCGCGGCCCTGACCGAGCTCCGGGACAAGCCGGCGGGCACGGTCCGCATCACCGCATCCGAGCACGCGGCCGAGATGGTCCTGTGGCCGGTCCTGGAGAGGCTGCTGCCGGACTACCCCGACATCAACGTCGAGGTGGTCAGCCACGACGGGCTTACGAACATCGTGGCCGAGCGCTTCGACGCCGGCGTGCGGCTCGGCGAGGAGGTCGAGAAGGACATGGTGGCGGTTCGCATCGGCCCCGCCATGCGCATGGCCGTCGTCGGTTCGCCCGCCTATCTCGACACCCGCCCCGCGCCGGAGCGACCGGAGGACCTGACGGCCCACCGCTGCATCAACCTGCGTCGCCTGACGCGCGGCGGGAACTTCCCCTGGGAGTTCGAGAAGGCGGGGGTCGGGCTCGACGTCCGGGTGGAGGGGCAGGTCGCGCTCACCAGCCTGCACCTGGCCCGGGGCGCGGCCCTGGCGGGCGTCGGGTTGGCCTACCTCCCGGACGACCAGGTCCTGGCCGACGTGGAGGCGGGCCGCCTCGTGCGGGTGCTGGGGGACTGGTGCGACCCGTTCCCGGGCTACCACCTCTACTACCCGAGCCGCCGCCAGGCCTCGCCGGCATTCGCTGTCTTGGTCGAGGCCTTGCGTTACCGGGGCTGAGGCGCGCCAGGGTTCGCCGATGGTCATCCGGCGAGCATGGCCGCATCCATGCGCGGCACGCCGGATCGAGATGGCCGAATCCCGACGGATTCGCGGTCCAACCTGATCGGCTCGGCAGGGAGAAGGACCGCCCAGGGTGGCAGGCGGGCTTCGGCGCCGCGCCTGGAAGCTGACCACCAGCCCTCGACCGAGGCCGCATGGGAATGCGCTAAAGTGCTCTCACGAAGCGTACGAAGGCCGCGAGCGCCGGATCGCGGCGATGGCTCCGAGGGAAGTTGATGCGGGGTCCGTCAAACTCCAGCGGCCAGTCGTCCAACAGGGTGGTGAGCTCACCGCGCTCGACATGATGGGCAACGAACTCCTCGAAGGTGAACAAGACGCCGTTTCCAGCGATGGCTGCGGCGACCTGGATGTCGCTTGAGGTGGTTATCAGCCGCCCTTCCGGCCGCACCCTGATCCGTTCGCCATCTCGCTCGAATTCCCAGACGGCCACACGTCCGCTCGGGAACAGGTGCCCGATGCCCGCATGGGCTTCCAGTTCCGCCGGATGGCGTGGCGTGCCGTATGCGGCCAGATACGCCGGGGACGCCACGCCAACATACCGCTGACGCCTCGGTCCGATTGGCACTGCCATCATGTCGGCTGCGATGTGCTCGTCGTAGCGGATGCCAGCGACGCATCCCGCTTCCATGACGTCGACCAAGCCTTCGGTCACGCTGATCTCAAGTCGGATGCGAGGATGGGCGGCGAGAAAGGCGGCGGCGATCGGGGGGAGGATGTGGCGTGCGACGACGCCGGGCACATCGAGCTTCAGCGTGCCGCCCGGCTCACCACCGGGCGTCAGGTCGTCGTAGGCCACCGCGATTTCCGTCAGGGCGGGACGCAGCCTTTCCAGGAGCCGCTGACCAGCCTCCGTCGGCACGATGCTCCTGGTGGTTCGATTGAAGAGGCGGACGCCCGTCGCCTGTTCCAGCCGCTGGACGGCATCACTGAGTGAGGAGGCCGAAACGCCATGGCGTTGCGCGGCGGCCCGAAAACCTCCGGCATCGGCGACCCGCATGAACGAACCCAGGTCATTGAGGTCGGCACCTGCCATTGTCCGGCTCCGCGAACGCCTCGTTCGTGCGTGTGCGTCTTATCGGACAATAGGTCGATGGCCTACTGCATTCTCTGGAGCCCCGCCGATGGGGTTCATGAATGGAGGGTGCAATGGAGACGCGTCGTCTCGGCCCGAACGGGCCGATGGTGTCGGCAATCGGCCTCGGCTGCATGGGCATGTCGGAGTTCTACGGCCACAGTGACCGTGCCGCCGCCCTTGCCACGATCTCGGCGGCAATCGAGGCGGGGGTCACCCTGTTCGACACGGGCGACTTCTACGGCATGGGCCACAACGAATTGCTCTTGGCCGAGGGCCTGCGCGGTAAACGCGGCAGGGCTTTCATCCAGGTAAAGTTCGGCGCCCAGCGAGGGCCGGACGGCGCGTTCGTCGGGACCGACGCGCGCCCTTCCGCCGTGAAGACCGCGTTGGCCTACTCGCTACGGCGTCTCGGGACCGACCACGTCGATCTCTACCAGACGGGTCTCGACCCGGCCGTCCCGGTCGAGGACACGGTCGGGGCCATAGGAGACCTCGTGCGGCAGGGTTACGTCCGGCACGTCGGCATCACCAACGTCGATGCCGCGACCTTGCGGCGGGCCCACGCGGCGCATCCGGTCACGGCGCTGCAATTCGAGTATGGGCTCATGTCCCGCGACATCGAAAGCGAGGTGTTGCCGACCTGCCGAGAGCTCGGCATCGGTGTCACGGCCTACGGCGTCCTCGGCCGGGGCCTTCTGACGGGCAGTTCGGGAAGCGGCGCGGGCGACTTCCGGGCGACCGTCTTCCCACGTTTCCAAGGGGTGAACCGGGCTCGCAACGGAGAGCTTGCGGGCGCGCTGCACCAAGTCGCGCGGACTTACGGGATCACGATCGCGCAGGCGGCCATCGGTTGGGCTGCAAGCCAGGGCGACGACATCGTCCCCCTGGTCGGCGCTCGCACGCCGGAGCGTCTGACTGAAGCGTTGGCATCGCCCTTACGGCTGTCGCCTGAAACCCTGTCGGCCATTGACAAGTCGGTTCCGCAAGACGCGGTTCGCGGGAGCCGTGAGATGATCGCGCACGGTTGAGCAGGAGCGAGCGCGGAGATCAGGCCGACAACCGGTTCGCGCTCCGCCGGTCGATCTTCCATCCATGGCGGCCATGCCGCGCCACTCCAACAGGCGGCCCGCCAGCGGACATCCCCGAGGCCGCTCGGGATCGGAAGCCGATGCCTGCTCGACCCGGCAGGATGCGCAAGGACCGGGATCGTCAACGATTTCCAAAAAGGGGCAGCGCTTTGGCGAAAGCCCCGGCGCGGAAGATGGTCGCGCCCCGGCCACCATCGCCGTCGCTCGTCACGATGAGGAGCTCATCGGTGCCCAGCCTGAGCGCCATGCTGGTGGTGCGCAGGTGGTGGCCCTCGTCCCGGCCCGGCAGCAGCACCTGCCCGATGGGGATGCCTTTCGGATTGAACACCATGACGCGTCCCTGCCCGTAGAGGGCGACGTAGAGGTTGTCCGAGAGCGCCATGTCCTTGACCTCGGAGAAGCGGATGATCCCCGCGTTGTTGACGAGGATGTCCAGCCCGCCGAGCGCCTCGACGGCCTTTCCGACGGAGGCCCCGACCGCGTCCGGGTCGGCGCTGTCGGCCTGGATGGCGACGCCGCGGCGGCCCTGCTCCTCGACGGCGCGAACGACGCCCGCGGCGGCGTCCGCCGACTTCTCGTAGGTGATGGCCACGTCGGCCCCCTCGGCGGCCAGGGCCTTGGCGATTGCGGCGCCGATGCCGCGGCTCGCGCCGGTGACGAGGGCGCGCTTTCCTTGAAGTGACATCGTCGTTCTCCTCAGTTGGGGATTGCCTTGGGTCGTCCGGCCGGCTGGTCCGGTCATGGCTTCTCGAAGTTCAGTTCTCCGAGGAAGTCCATCTTCCCGAGATCGACTCCGTTGTGGCGGAGGATCACGTAGATCATGGCGAGGTGGAAATAGACGTTGGGTATGGTGATCTGCAGCACTTAGTCCTTGGCCGCGAGGGTTTTTCCCGGCGCCCACGGAAGCGTGATCTTTCGTTCGGCGGCTCCGCCGTAAGCATGTGCTTCGACGCCCTCGATGAACGAGAGGGTCTTCGCGACGCGGGTGCGCAGTTCCGGGAACGTCGTCTCGGTGTCGTCGTGCCGGGGCGGCGCCAGGCCGGCGAGCCGGGCCCCCGCCTTCACGTAGTCGCAGGCGCTGGTGACCTGGTAGGCGAGCGGCGCCATGTCGGGGGCGAGGCGCGCGGAGGCCAGCACGCCGGCGTCGAACTTCCGCTCCGTGGCATGCTCCTCGGCCTTGTCGAGCCAGGCGTCGACGAGCCTCAACGTGCTGGCGCATTGGGAGACGACGTCGTGGTACATCGGATGCTCTCCGTCGATTGGGCGGGGCGCCTCAGAAGAAGGCGTAGCGGGCCGCTTCCGTGAGGGTCGCGGTGGCCTGGACGTACGGGGACGAGCCGTGGCTCAGGCGCGCCACCCCGAGCTCCGCGAGGCGGCGCTGCGCCGGCACGCCCTCGCCGGTCAGGACGTTGACGGGCAGGCCGGCGCCCTCGACGGCGCGACCGATCAGGCGCTCGTCGCGCAGGCCCGGGACGAAGAACCCGGAGGCGCCGGCCTCGCGGTAGGCCTCGGCCCGATCCAGCGCCTCCCCGATGGCCACCTCCGGGTCGGGACCGCGGCCCAGGAACAGGTCGGTCCGGGCGTTGATGAAGAGCGGGAGGCCGAGGTTGTCCGCGGCCTCGCGGATGGCCGCGATCCGGCGCGCCTGCCGGTCGATGGGGTAGAGGCCGGGCCCCTGGACGACGCGGTCCTCGAAGTTGATTCCGACGGCGCCGAGGGCCACGAGCCGCGAGACGTTCGCGGCGAGTTCGTCCTCGTCCTCGGCGTAGCCGCCCTCGAAGTCGACCGTGAGAGGCGCGTCGACGACGGCGGCGATGCGCGCCGCGACCCGCTCGACCTCGGCGAGCGGGATGATCTCGCCGTCGCGGTAACCCTGCGCCTCGGCGACCGCCCAGCTGCTGGTGGCGATGGCCTTGGCGCCCGCCCCCAGCACGGCCTTCGCCGAGCCGGCATCCCAGACGTTGTAGAGGATCAGCGGCGAGCCGGTGGCGTGCAGCGACGCAAACAGCTTGGCCTTCTCGACCTGTGTCATGACGAACTCCTGGTTTTCTGGGGGGACGAAGGACGGGCGGTATGGCCCGACCAGTGGAGAGGGTCAGGCGGAGTGGGCCTCTCGGTGGGCGGCTTGGGCGTTCGCTCCCTGAGGGCCCGCCACCCGGCTCTTTGCGCCCAGACCGCGCACGATCACGTAGAAGGTCGGCGTGAAGAGCAGGCCGAAGAGGGTCACGCCCAGCATGCCCGTGAGCACCGCGGTCCCGAGCGATTGCCGCATCTCCGAGCCCGCGCCGGTGGCGATGGCCAGCGGTACGACGCCGAGGATGAAGGCGAACGAGGTCATCAGGATCGGACGCAGGCGCACCCGCGCCGCCTCGATGGCCGCTTCCTTGGCCGTCTCGCCGTGCTCCTCGGCCTGCCGGGCGAACTCGACGATGAGGATCGCGTTCTTGGCGGCGAGGCCGACGAGGACCACGAACCCGATCTGCGCGAGGATGTCGATGGGCATGCCCCGGAGGTCGAGACCCGTTGCCGAGGCCAGCAGGCACATCGGCAGGATCAGCACGATGGCCAGCGGGACCATCCAGCTCTCGTACTGGGCGGCGAGCACGAGGAAGACGAACAGGCCAGCCGCGGCGAAGATGGCGACCGTCGGCGTCCCCTGCTGCTCCTCCTGGTGGGCGAGGTCGGTCCACTCGAAGTCGAAGCCGGCCGGCAGCACCTGCCTCGCGAACTCGGACATCGTCGCGATGGCCGTGCCCGACGACACCCCGGGCCCGGCCGCGCCCATGATCTCGGCGGCCGGGTAGAGGTTGTAGCGCGGCACGCGGTAAGGGGCGGTCTGGGTCTTGAAGGTCGCGACCGAGCCGACCGGCACCATCTCGCCGCTGGCGTTGCGGGCCTTGAGCCGTGCGATGTCCTCGGCGGTGCGCCGGAACTGCTCGTCGGCCTGGACGAAGACCGGGTAGGTCCGCCCGATGAAGTTGAAGTCGTTGACGTACTGCGAGCCGATGTAGAGCTGCAGCGTCGAGAACACGTCGGCGGGCGTCAGGCCGACCTTCTCTGCCTTCAGGCGGTCGATGTCGGCGTAGATCGACGGGGCGCCGGCGTTGAACAGCGTGAACACGCCCCCGAACTTCCCGGACTTGTTGGCGGCCGCGACGAGGTCGTTGGTCGCCTTCGCCAGGGCCTGGGGCCCGTGGTCGCCGCGGTCCTGCACCATCAGCTTGAACCCGCCGGCGGCGCCCAGGCCCTGAACCGGCGGCGGATTGACCACGACGATGTAGGCGCCCTGGATGCCGGCGAGGCGGGCGCGGATCTTCGGCAGCATGGACGCCGCGTTGATGCCGGGCACGTGCTCGTCGTAGAGCGAGGGCAGGCCGTAGAAGACCGTGCCGACGTTCGGCGCGACGGTCGAGGTGGTCACGTCGAATCCTGTGACCGGCGAGGTATGGGTGATGCCCTTCACCTCGGGCGTGTCGAGGATGATGTCGTTGATCTGCCGGACGACCGCGTCGGTGCGTTCCAGGCTGGAGCCCGGCGGCAGGAAGGCGACGACCGCCTGGTATCCGATGTCCTGGTCGGGGATGAAGCCGGAGGGCATCCGCGACATCTGGAAGCCCGTCAGGCCGATCAGGGCGACGTAGACGACCGCGACCACGGCGGCCGCCCGGATGAGGCGCCCGGTGAACCGTCCGTAGCTCGACGACAGCCACTCGAAGCCGTGGTTGAAGCGCCCGAACAGGGCCGCCAGGATGCGGCCGAAAAACCCCTTCTGCGCATGGTTGTCATGGGGCTTGAGGAGCACGGCGCACAGCGCCGGGCTGAGCGTCAGGGAGACGAAGCAGGAGATCACCGTCGAGGCGGCGATGGTGATGGCGAACTGCTTGAAGAACAGCCCCGAGATGCCGGAGATGAACGCCGTCGGGACGAACACGGCGCAGAGCGTCAGCGCGATGGCGATGAGCGCCGTCGAGACCTCGGTCATCGTCTTGTGGGCGGCTTCCCGCGGCGACAGGCCGGCCGCCATGTTCCGCTCGACGTTCTCGACCACCACGATGGCGTCGTCGACCACGATGCCGACCGCCAGCACGAGGCCGAACATCGACAGGTTGTTGATCGAGGCGCCGAACAGGGACAGCAGCGTGAAGGTGCCGATCAGCGAGATCGGGATGGCGATGACCGGGATGATGGTCGCGCGCCAGCTCTGGAGGAAGATGAAGACCACGGCCACGACGAGGAGCACCGCCTCGAAGATGGTATGGATGACGCCTTCGATGGACTGGTCGACGAAGTTCGTCGGGTCGTAGATCTTGATGTAGTCGATGCCCGGCGGGAACTTCTTCTTAAGCTCCGCCATCTTGTCCCAGATCGCGTGGTGCAACTGGTAAACGTTGGCGTCGGGCGTGGCGATGACGAACCACGGGGCGGAGGCGTACCGGTCGGCGTAGGCCTTCGAGCTGTAGTCGGCCGAGCCGACCTCGGCGCGGCCGATGTCGCGGATGCGGGTGACGCGGCCCTGGTTGTCCGACTTGACGATGATGTTCTCGAACTCCTCCGGCGTGGTCAGCCGGCCGAGCGTCTCGACGTTGATCTGGTAGGCCGCCGGGCTCGACTGCGGCGGCTTGTTGAGCACGCCCGCCGAGACCTGTGCGTTCTGGGCCCGGATGGCGGCCAGGATCTCGTTGGCGGTGATGTCGTAGGCGGCGGCCTTGTCCGGGTCGATCCAGACGCGCATCGAGTATTGGCGCTCGCCGTAGATCTGGAAATCGGCGACGCCCGGGATGCGCGCGATCTCGTCCCGGATGCGCAGCATGTAGTTCGAGATGTACTCGGGCGAACGGGATCCGTCCGGGGAATAGACGTGGACGCCGAGCAGCAGGGCCTGGATGGTCTTCTTGACCTGCACGCCCTGGAGCTGGACCTCCTGGGGCAGCCGGCTGAGGATGTCCTGGACGCGGTTGCGGGTCAGCAACAGCGCGGTGTTCACGTTGGTGCCGATCTTGAAGATCACCGTGACCGTGAGCGCGCCGTTCCCGGTCGACTGACTGGTGATGTAGTCCATGCCCTCGACGCCGTTGACCGATTGCTCGATGGGCGTCGCGACGGTCCTGGCGATGGTCTCGCCCGAGGCGCCTGGATAACTCGCGCTGATCTGGATCGTGGGCGGGACGATGCTCGGGTACTGGGCGATGGGAAGCGAGACCATCGTCGCCAGGCCGAACACCACGATGAAGATGTTGAGCACCACCGCGAACCGGGGGTGGTCGATGAAGAAGTGCGCGAGTCTCATGACGGCCCCCTGCCGTTGCTGTGCGTGAAAGCGCCGTCAGTTCTGAGCGGAAGCGACGGCGACGGTGGCCTGCTTCGCCGAGACCTTCGTCCCGGGGCGCGCCAGCGCGATGCCGTCGACGATGACCCGGTCGGTGGGCGCCAGCCCCGAGCGGATCACGCGCAGGCCGTCGCGCAGGTCGCCGACCTCCACCTTCTTCGGGGTCACGACATCGTCGGCGCCGACGGTCATCACGACGAAGTCCGACTGGTCGGGCAGCACGGCGGCGTCGGGAACGAGCAGCGCAGGCGCGGGCTTCGAGAGTGCGACGCGAACGCGGGCGAACTGGCCGGGAGACAGGAACAGGTCCGGGTTGGCGTAGGTGGCGCGGGCGTGGATGGTGCCGCTGGAGCGGTTCAGGACGTTGTCGACGAAGTCGAGCTTGCCGGTCCGGTCGAAGCCCGCCTCGTCGCCGAGCGCCGCCGTGACGGTCTTCGAGAGCGGCTGCTTCTGGTCGCGGCTGCGCTGGAACTTCAGCCAGTCGCCCTCGCTCATGTCGAAGTCGAGATAGATCGGGTCGAGGGATACGATGGTGGCCAGCAGCGTCGTGGCGCTCGCGCCGGCGCGGCTGCCGGCGATCAGGCCTCCGAGCGAGACCTGCCGGGCGCTCATGCGGCCGCTGAAGGGCGCGGTGACCCGGGTGTATTCGAGGTCGAGCTTGGCGTCGCGGACGCGGGCCTCGCTGGTATCGACGGCGGCCCGAGCGGCGGACTGCTCGTTCACGCGCTGGTCCAGGGTCTCCTGCGTGGCGTACTGGCTGCGGGCCAGGGACTGGGAGCGGGCGAGCTGGCTGTCGGCGAGGCCGAGCCGGGCCTTCGCGGTCTCAAGCTGCGCCTGCGCCTCCGCCAGCTTGATCTCGTAGGGGCGCGGGTCGATCACGAAGAGCAGGTCGCCCTTCCTGACGATGTCGCCGTCCTTGAAGTGGATCTCGGTCAGCGAGCCGCCCACCTGGGCGCGCAGCTCGACGCGATTGATGGCCGAGAACTGGCCCAGTCCAGTGAGCCGCACGTCAACGTCGCGTTCGGCGGGGACAGCCACCGTCACCGTCGGCAACGGCGTCGCCGCCGGGGCAGCGGCGTGCGAAGCCTCGTAGTGGCCGTAGCCGTACCAGCCCGCTCCGCCGAGCAGCGCCGCGACCAGCGGCAGGGCGACGAACCGCGCCTTGGAGGAGCGCCGCGGCGCGCCGTCCCGCGGGAGGGCCTCGAAGTCCGTCAGGGATTTGGGGGCGACGTCGATCATGACCGAGGTTCCTTCGCGCTCCGGCCCCGAGGGGCCTTTATTTGTGGAGCGTTTGCTCCTATAATCTGCATATGGCGAGGCGGACGGCCCCGTCAACACATTTTTGGAGCGAAGGCTTAGAAAAATGTCCGAGCCGCAAAAAAGGGGTCGCGGTCGACCCCCCAAGCTCGACCGGCAGGCGGCCCTGCGGGACGCGATGACGCTGTTCTGGGAGAACGGTTACGAAGGCACGACCTTCGACGACCTCATCGGCAAGATGAGCATCAGCCCGTCCAGCTTCTACAACGCGTTCGGCAGCAAGGAGCAGCTCTACCGGGAGGCGACCGAGTGCTTCGTCGAGGGCGCCCGCGAGTGGATCCTCGGAAGCCTGTTCGAGGAGGGCGTGACCGCGCGCGCGGCCTTCTCGAACCTGTTCGAGGCGGCGGCGACCCACTTCACGAAGCCGGGTACGCCGCGCGGCTGCATGGTCTCGCTGTCCGGCACGCACCAGGCCGCGAGCCTCGCGCCGCTGCGCGAGATGATGGTGGACATCCGTGCCGGGACGGAAACGTACTTCGCCGAGCGCCTTCGCAAGGGGATCTCGGACGGCGACGTGCCGGGCGACATCGACGTGGACGCTCACGCGGCCTTCCTCCACACGCTGCTGCGCGGCCTCGCGGTCCAGGCCCGCGACGGCGCCTCTTGCGAGAAGCTCGTGAGGATCGCGAAGGCCGGCCTCGCTGGGATGCCGGGGCGGATGGACGCGTGACCGCGTCCGGTGCGGTCGCCATGCCCAGGTGGCGGCCGCCCCGCCCGACCCGGGACTCCCTGCGAGCGTCGGCCTTGCGGCGACCCCCGGGAGTTTGTCCCTTCTTTGCGCCTCGGCACAAAGGTCAACGGAGCGTCAATTCCTGCCAAACGGCCGGAAGGCACCGCGGGGCCGGGGATGTCCCGTAGGCGCCGGTAGCCGGGGTTGCGCCTCGCCGGAGGCCGTCCCGGTCTCGGTCAGGCGCGGCCGAGGACCTTGCGGTTCCTGTCCTCGATCACCGCGTGCGTCGTGGCCGTCGCTCCCGGTCCGGGCACGAAGCGGACGTCCCGGAACGAGAGCGGGCGCCCGTTCTTGGTGCGCACGGCGATGGGCTCGACCGGCTCGCCGGTGGCGTCCTCGACGAGAGCCGTCCGGGGCTTGCAGTCGTCGGCCAGCCAGCGGTCGCCCCACTGCATCAGCGCGACGACGACCGGGTAGAGGTCCTCGCCCTTCGGGGTGAGCCGGTAGCCCTCCGTGTTGGCGCGCTCCTCAAGCTCAAACCGCTCGATGATCCCGAGTTCGGTCAGGCGCTGGAGGCGGGCGGTGAGGATGTTGCGGGCGATGCCGAGCCCGCGCTGGAACTCGTCGAACCGGCGCGCGCCCTGGGTGCACTCCCGTACGATGAGCAGCGACCACCACTCGCCGACCTCGTCGAGCGCACGGGCGATGGAGCAGTTCATGCCGGAGAAGCTCTTCCGCTGCATGGGACCCTTCCGCGAGAAAACAGTTGCATCATAAAACTGACGTTGATAGTTTCATGATGCAACTGCGATGGCCGAGGGTCAAGGCGCAGTGACGGAGGAGGCCTCCATGGATAGGCGTTTGCTCGTACTCGCCCTGGGCATGTTCGCCCTCGGGACCGACAGCTTCGTGATGGCGGCGGTGCTCCCCGAGATAGCCAGGGGCTTCGACGTCTCCATCGGCGCGGCCGGCCAGGTCACGACCGTCTACGCCATCACCTACGCGCTGATGGCGCCCACCGTGGCGGCTGTCGCCGCGAACGTGCCCCGCAAGACCCTGCTGCTGGCGAGCCTCGCGACCTTCGTGGTCGCCAACCTCGCCACCGCGCTGGCCCCGACCTTCGGCTTCGCCCTCGCCACGCGGGTGCTGGCGGGCATCGGCGCGGCGATGTTCGCTCCGACCGCCACCGGCGCCGCCGCGAGCATGGTGCCGCCCGAGAAGCGCGGCTTCGCGCTCGCGGTGGTGATCACCGGCCTGACGACCTCGACCGCGCTCGGCACGCCGGCCGGCGCGCTGATCGGCGGTCTCGGCGACTGGCGCTGGACGATGGTGTTCGTGTCCGCCCTCGCCGCCGTCTCGGGGCTGGGCGTCTGGGCGCTGCTCGCGGAGCTTCCGCTGCCCCCGGCCATCGGCCTGGCGAAGCGCCTGGCGCCCGTCGCCGACCCACGCGTGGCGCTGACCCTGCTGACGACCCTCGTCTACCAGACCGGCCACTTCATCAGCTACACGTACTTCACCGTCGTCCTCGACCGCGCGCTCGGCCACGACACGCTCCTGATCAGCGCGCTGCTCGTGCTCTGGGGGGCGAGCGGGATGGTCGCCAACCTCGTGACCGGGCGCCTGTCCGACGTCATCGGCAACCGCCGGGTGATCCTGGCAGGGCTGGTAATTCTCATCGCGGACATGGCGTGGCTGCCCACCGCCGGCGCCCACCTCTGGACGACGGTCATCGCCGTCGCGGTCTGGGGCGCGGTCGCCTGGGGCTTGCTCGCCCCACAGCAGCACCGCCTCGTCGTCGTCGCGCCGCAGTCCGCCCCGGTGGTGCTCGGCCTGAACACCTCGGGCACGTACCTCGGGGTCACGGCGGCCGGCGTCATCGGCGCGCTGGCCATCCCGACGGTGGGCGCGCACGACCTCGGCTACGTCGGTGCCGGCATCGTGGTCGCCGCCCTCGTCCTGGCCGAGCTCGCGACGCTCAAGATCAACGCCGCCAACCGGACCGCGCATAGCACGGCGCTGGCTTCCGCCTGAACCGACGCGCATCGGGTCTCGGCCCGAAATCTGAGAATGGTCCCGCCAGCGGGGCCGTTCCCGTACGTGGGTGATCGAGACCCGCAGACCGATCCATTCCCCGAGGGGCCGTCGTGACAACCACCTCGCGAGCCATCGCCCCTGGCGAGGCGCCAGCCGCCGGCTCACCCCTATCGACCCTTGCGCTGTTCGGGTTCGTGGTGACGGCCTGGAGCCTGAACTGGGTCGTCATGAAGGTGGCCGTGCAGGAGATCAGGCCGCTCTGGGCGGTCGCCATCCGCACCGCGCTCGCCGCCCTCGTGCTCTTCCCGCCCTTGCTGGCCACCAGGCAGCTTCGGCGCCCGCCGCGCGCCGACCTGCCCGTCCTGCTCGCTATCTCGCTGTTCCACATGACCGCCTTCGCGGCCCTCATGACGATGGGGCTGGCGCTCGTCCCCGCCGGCCGCGCCATCGTGCTCGGCTACACCACGCCCCTCTGGGTGGCGCCCGCCGCCTTCCTCTTCCTCGGCGAGCGCATCTCGGCCCGGCAATCGGCCGGCATCGTCGTCGGCCTCGTCGGCCTGCTGCTGCTCTTCGGGCCGGCGAGCCTGGACTGGGGGAACCGGCAGGCCCTCCTAGGCCAGGTTCTGTTGCTCGCGGCGGCCCTCTGCTGGTCGGTGAGCATCGTCTACACCCGCGCCCATCGATGGGTGGCGACGCCGCTGCAGCTCATGCCCTGGCAGTGCCTGCTGGCCACGATGGTGCTTGCCAGCCTCGCGGTTCTGGTCGAGGGGCCGCCGCCTGATCCTGGCCGGACGAGCACGGCCGCCTTGCTGGCGCTCGCCTACAACGGCGTGATCGGCACCGCCCTTGGCTTCTGGGCGATGACTGTGGTGAACCGGCGGGTTCCCGCCACCACGGCCGCTTTGGGGGTCCTGGCGACGCCGGTGCTTGGCATCGGGCTCTCCGCCGCCGTCCTCGGCGAGGGATTCGACCCGATGCTCATCCTGTCCGCCTTCATCATCCTCGCCGGCATCGCCATGGGCGTCACCGGGCGCAAACGGTCCGCGTAACGCCGATGCCGGCGCAGCCATGCCGCGTCGGCCGGCGACGACCGTGGCGGAGCGGACGGAGCGTCGGGCTCACCGCTACTCCCGTCGGTCGACCGGCGGGTAGAACTGCGGGCTCGCGGCGGTCGAACATGCCGTAGTCGCGGATCACCCGCACGGTCCGGATGCGCATGCGTTCGGCCTGGTCTGGCGCGACAGGCCTGAACGCCGAGGCCGCGTCGGCATCGACCCACGACAACAGAAGCATGGTCTTGTCCGGATTGTAGATCGAGTCGAACACATCCGATGCCACGAGGCCGCCGGCCGTGAGCGCGAGCCCGAGCGCGCCCGTCAGGTCGTCCGGCAGGGCTTGGCCGGCGCGAGGCACCGTCTCGCACAACTGGCACACCTTGGCGTCGCCGACCTCGGTCGCGTCGAGCCGCTGCTCGCGCACCGCATGGCCCTGGGGCGGGTGGCTGTCCGCCGTCACCTCACCGATCCGAAGGTGGTAATCGGAGAACACCTCGAACCGGCCCTCCTCCTGGACGAGATGGTGGCCCGCATGCGTCCGCCAGCGGATCACCGACTTCTCGTCCCGCCAGGTCGAGTGCGACAGCACCCAACCCGGTCGGGTCCGGCTCGTGAAGCGCTCGTTGTCGATGAAGCCGTCGATGTTCTCCAACTCGGGCTTCAGCACCTTGCCGTGCTCAAGGTACGCGTCCTTCCGGCCCTCGCCGGGATGGACCTCGAAGATGACCGAGAACATGACTCCTCCGTCTTTGCAGGCCTGGTGAGGCCGAGTTGATCCCGGCCAGGTAGCCGGCCGACGCTGCATTGACGAGGAGTGTGTGGCGGGAAGCTCATGATGTCAGCGGCGAACGCTTCGGTCGCGACCGTAGCGTTCCGTCGTGATCAGCGAACGTCGGGGGCCTATGGTCGTGCGATGACGAACGCCGCCAGCCTCTCCGGCACCGCCGCCCTGATCGGGGATCCCGCACGGGCCAACATCCTCACGGCCCTGCTCGATGGCCGGGCCCTGACGGCCACGGAACTCGCCTACACGGCGGGCGTCACGGCGCAGACCGCGAGCGGCCACCTCGGGAAGCTGGTCGAGGGGCGCCTGCTGGGCGTCGCCGTGCAAGGCCGCCACCGATACTTCCGGCTCGCCTCGCCCGAGGTCGCCCGGATGCTGGAGACCATCTTGGTGGTGGCGGCCGCGGGACCGGGGGCGGCCAAGCCACGCGCGACACCGCGGGTCAGTCCGGAGCTGCGGGCGGCCCGAACCTGCTACGACCACCTTGCCGGACGTCTCGGGGTCGCCATCGCCGATGCGCTCGTCTCGCGCGGCCTGATCGTCTTGGGCGAAGAGGCGGGCGAGGCGACCGAGGCTGGTCACGCGTGGCTCGCGCGGTTCGGGGTGTCGGTCGAGCCCGTCGGCCGGACCAAGCGCCTATTCTGCCGCCCGTGTCTGGACTGGAGCGAGAGGCGACCACACCTCGCCGGTCGCCTCGGGGCGCTGCTTTGCCGCCGCTGCGAGGAACTAGGCTGGATTGATCGGGCCAGGGACGGGCGGGTCGTCACCTTGACCCAAACCGGCCGGCGCGGGTTCGCGGATACCTTCGGGCTCCACGTTTGAGGGCACGGCGAAGGGGGATGGGGTGACGCCGGCGTCGAGATCGTCGACCACGGCTCTGTGCTCTGCGGCCCAGGCCGCTACCAGGCCGCTCGCACTCACGCGGCGGCGAGCGGGTCTCGTCTTCCGAGGCGGTGCCTGTCCCGAAGCGCGGCCAGGGCCTCGTCGGCGGCCCTCAGCCCGCTGTCGTGGGCCCCGTGGGCGGTCATGAAGTCGAAGGGGTGCGTCGCCTCGCCCGCGAAGAAGAGCCGATCCTCGAAGGGCCGGGCCAGCCGCGCCCGCGCATCGGCCCGGCCCGGCAGGGCGCAGCTATAGGCGCCGCCGATGGACGCCATGCGGCTCCACGACGTCGCCGCTAGCGGCCGGATGGCCGACGCCACGTCGCTGCCGAACAGGGCGACCAACTCGGCCGCGACGTGGGCGAAACCGGCGGCCGGGCCGTCCTCCTCCAGGATGCGGGCGCCCTCGCCGCCGAGGAACGCCTCGATCACCGGCCAGCCGTTGGGTCGGATGGAATAGGCGGCGGCCCGCGGGTCGCGCAGGTCGCCATAGGCGTGGCTGTCCGGCGCGAACGCGGCGTCGCGCGCGATCTCCAGGAAGATCTTCTCGTTGCGTCCGAGCGGCAGCGCGGCGGCCGCCTCGCGCCAGGGGTCGACCCCGGCGGGCAGGCGGATCGCGTCGCCAGCCAGGACCGCGGTGGAGACGGTGAGGATGGCGGCTCCGGCGCGGACGGTGCCGACACGGGTGGTCACGGCGACGCCTTCCGCCGTCAGTTCGATCCGCTCGGCCGGCGTGGCCAGCCGCAGCGCAGTTGAGGACGGCAGGCTGGCGGCGACCAGCGTGCCGTAGCCGAGCGGCAGGTTCCAGTTCTTGCCGGTCGAGGCATCGTCGTAGGCGAGGTAGTCGGTGGCGGAGATCTGCTCGGGTGCCATGCCGCTCATGAAGCCGGCGATAGCCCGCACGTAGGCGTTCCATTTGACACCCGCCTCAAGGGCGTCGCTTGCGCGGTCGCTGCCTTGCGCGACCTGGGCGAGGCGCTCTTCCCAATCGCCGAACGCCTTCCGGGCCGCCTCCTCGGCGTCTTCGTCCCGGGCGATGGAGGGATGCGCCTTCGTCCACGGCGGATCGCTGCGGTCGACCGGGAAGCCCGATGCCTCGGCGATGCCGACCCACGCGTTGCGGTCGCCCGAGTGAAGCCACTCGCAGCCGAGGTCGAGCGGATGGCCTCCGAGGTCTTGCGTGTACGCGCGGCCTCCGAGGCGCGACGACGCTTCAAGCAGCAGCACCGCCTTCCCGTCCGCCGCAAGCTGCCGTGCCGCGCCAATGCCAGCTGCGCCGCCGCCTACGATGATGATGTCAAACTCGCTTGCCATGAGGCTGTACGTGAGGCCGACCATTGGGTGCCACAAGCACCGAGGCTCGCGGGGAGCGGCATCGTTCGAGGTGGCTCAGCGCTACTTGGACTTTGTCGGCTGAGCTGCTGGAGTGTCCGCTTCGGAGAAGGCACCGGAGTTGGCTGAATGGCCGAGATGGGCGCGAAACCGAACGTCCGGTTCTGCGCGCGATGGCAGGCCGGCCTGACGGAAGTTGGCCGGAAGCGGAATGACCGCTTCGGAGAAAGCGGGCCGGAAAAGCGGACTGCCTCCTACCGACCCAACACAGCCGCCCACGCCGCCGTTGGCGCTACTCCAAAGCGGCCGTTCGTCAGGCTCTTGGCAAACTCAACCCGGGGTGGGAGCCTGACCTTGACGGGCAGCGTAAAAATGAGCTGCCGCTGAAACATTCGAAAGTTGAACTTAAAATACAAGAATAGGTTCTCACCATTCCAGAAACGAATCTGCCCTCAAAAGGGGGATGACAACCATACCGCTTTGATGGCAGAAAGTGTCGATCTCGGCTGCGTTGCGGTGCCACGCTCACTCAGTGATCGGGAGATCCGCTTGAATTTTCAAAGCTCGGTCTATGTGAGCTTCACGGGGGTCTGCGCCGCGACGCGACGGGCTTCTGAGGACGCGCACCTCGTCTTCGCCGATCAGTGCCTGGCTGCAGTCCTTCTTCCGGCCGAGGGGGGCTGGTTTCTGCAGGCCGGCTTCGGACCGTGCGATCACGAGGCCATCGTGTTCGATACGCTCTCGTCTGCAGCCGATTGGGTGCGGGAATGCTTCGCCGCGGCGGCCTCTGCCTTGAGTGCCGAGGCGCTGAACACGGAGGGTCCACCGGCCAGAATCTAGGGCAGCGACGCCAGGCGCAAGACGAGCACCACTAACTCGGCTTGGCGATGGGTGTGCGTCTTGTCAAACACGTATTTGAGCTGCGTCCGCACCGTCGCGACGCTGAGGTTGAGCATCTCCGCTATCTCCGCCAGCGTCTTGCCGCCGACCAGGAACAGCGTAAGCCGCGCCTCGGCGCGCGTGAGGCCGAATATCTGCTCCAGGCAGGCCGTGTTGGGCAGCGGTGTCGCATCGAGATCGATCAGCAGCAAAACCGAGTGCGGACCGTCGTCGCTGAGCACGGGTACCGGTACGCAGGTCATGATCAGCGGCCGCCGACAGCTGCGCTCGATCAGAATCCAATCTTCATTATCGAGGTTGATCCGAGATCGACCTCGGCTGAGCAGCTGTTTGATAGTCTCACGCCCCGAGCCGTTCAGGGCAGCGACGGCGGCGTCGTCAAGATTGAACATCTGCTTCAGGGTGAGCCGAGCGCTGATGTTTGTCGCCAGGATTTGGCCGGTGGTGGCCAGGATGATGCCCCCGCATCCCATGCGGTCGAATACGCGCAGCAATGGCATGCCCACCAGCATGTTTGATGGTCCTCCCGTTACCTCTCTCAGCCGACCCCATCGGGAAACTGTAGACTGATTATAAGGCGCGAATTTGCCCCGCCATACCCTTTCGATACGATGAAATAGAATTTATTATTGGGACGACAAGGTCTCGTTGCGTCCCGATGGTGATACATACCTTAGGTGCTTTCCTATGCCGGAATGTCTATGTTTCTACATTCTATCTGCCGCAAATCTGCAGATGCAACAGATATGCAACACGACGCTTAACTTCCGACTATTGAGTTTAGTGAATAGCTGCACATCCCTCATTTAAGGGATCCTGCTAGCGGCGATCTCATATAGTGCCCCGGTCGTCCGACCCGTAGATCCATTCGGAGATCACAGACTTGTACCGCTTGACCCCCCCTATGGCCGTGTGCGCGCTACTTGTCGTGGCGGCGCTTTCGCAGATTGCTGTCGGCGATCCAGTAAAGGCTTCGGAGGTCACCAGAGACGCCGGAGCGCCGGGCCTCGTCGGGGCTAACGTAGCCGCTTGCGCGGACGCCAATTCGGATTACGAGCGCTACGAGCTCGGCTGCCCGACCGATGAGCCCAGCCGCGACGTGGCGCCCGCCCTGAGCGACGACTGACCGCGCACTGTGCTCCTCTTGCAAGACGCAGTTTGCGGCAGCGCCGCCTTCGGCCTTTCCGCACCTGCCGGCCGCGACGCTTTCGTGTAGGACAAGTCGATGATCAGCATATCTGCGCCGGCCGTGCAGGTCTGCGCCTTCGCGGCGGGCTGCGCCGCCATACATGCCGCCCGAGCTCACGCCACGGCTGTGACATACTTACTCGTTGCCGCTGCGGCTGTCGTTGCGACCGCCCTCTCGTTTGTCGTGTCGCTGAACATCGCACCCGATCATGAGCTGCCGTTTGACGAGATGATGTTGTTTGCCGACCTTGCATCGAAGCCTGTGGCCATCCGAGCTGAGGCGGAAGCGCGGCCAGGAGGCCCATCGATACAGCAAGGTGGCGGCAATTGAGTGAGTGTCCCCCGGAGCCCGGCAAGGCCGAGACTTAGGCCTCCAAATCTCATCTGGCGGCCTTTTAGGCCGCCCATTTCGAGCCCCAAAGACCTATTCGACGGTATGGTTCTGAGCCGAGGGCGGACGACGGCCGCACCGGATCGCACGTAACGTTGTGCCACATCTCGGCGCGTGGATGCGGAGGGCGGAACGAGCCTTGGCCGCCAGCAAGCCGCTCGAAGATCAGGGCGAGCAGTTCCTCGACCCTATACGAACGTCTCAACGCTCGTCTGGCTCGATCCGCTCGTACAAGGCGACCAGCCGTTCCGCCAAATGTTGGTAAGTCTGCACGGCGGACTCAACTCGGCCGGCGGCGCACTGCCCCTGGGCGGACTGATAGTCGAGCATCAACATCTTGAAGCCACCCCGCTCAAACGCCGCATTGCTGAGTCTGGCTCGGCGCTGAATCTCACGCTCGAACCAGGGGCTGACCTCGCCCGCCGCCGTCAGACACGGCGCGAGGCGCACCGGCGTATTGTGGGCTTCGGTAAGGGGTGGAGAGAGCAGCATCAAGCCCCAGAACGCCGCGGTAGCGATGCTGAGGGAGAGTCCGAACAGACGCAACCGCCTGTGCGGGCGTCGTCCAAGCTTCGCGATTGAGATGCGGGCCCGCACATCGCAACTCGCGTCGTACTCGCCATGACAGTGGGTGTAGTGGACGGATCCATCCGCGTGGCGGTGAAGAATAGATCTCTGTAGCATGCACGTGCTCCGGGCTTGAATTGAACACAGACACTACGAACGCAGCATATCGGTCCAGATTGCTGCATAATAACCGGTCACGTAATGGGATGATCAGCCCTTCGCGGCGTCTATAATTTACTCTACACCTAAAATGAAGCCGTCAAATATTATATGTTTTTGAGGTCGACTCAATATCTGTTACGGGAATCTGATTGGCGCCCTCCGCGAAATCGTAGAAGAACGCGGACGGCGAAGGCGGGCAGTTGATAGCCTTCGCAGAACCGCCCGCCCGCTGGCGCACTGGCCATTTTGGAACTGCGGATGAGCCTCAGCCACACATTCCATCGGAGCAGGCTACTCCGGTAGCCCCAAATGGATGATGTGCCTCCGCAGCTGTGACGATAATCATCGCTTCATGAACTGACATCAAGTCAGCACAGAGGGGGCAAATGTCGGACATTTCCGAGTTGGACCTCTACTGCAGAGAGGCCCAGAGTATCATTACGCACTCCGAGGAGATCGTTCGGTGCATGAGGAACGCCGGCGCCTGCGAGGGTCACCTCTTGATGGCAGATCAAGGACTCATCGCACTGAGACACCTCGGCAGGCTTATTGAGCGAAGCCGCAAGCGGTCAGTCTTCGAAGCGCCTTCCGGCCCTATAGATGCGTCGCTTCCGACCAAGCAGAGCTGGTGGTCTGTATTCTGGCGACGTCCGGGAGCCGACGATCGCGCGTTAGAGACACGTACCTAACCGGGCTCTCTACCTTGCGCGACCGGTGACCCGGCCGAACGTCCGCTACCATACTTTTATCTCTCAGCTGCGGACGGGCAGAAATCCACCCAAGCCGGTCGCTCGGGACGCCATTGGCGCTTCTACAACGCGGCCGTTCGTTCGCCCTCAAGGAACGTCGGCTTTGGGGGGGGACGCGGCCAATGAAATCCGCTCGATGACTGGACCGGCGTCTGCAGGGTGCGGCCGGTGCGCTACCTTCACCTCAGTCTACCCTCTGCCGCACAGCCGCCTGCATCTCCATGGTGCTCGCGCGCATCTCAGAGCGTCTCACCTCGGCGGAGTTGTAGCCGAGATGAAGGTAGTCCGGCGTGAAATCGCAGAAGGCCGCGAGCCGCCCTGCATCCGGCACATGCATCCGACGCTGCTGCAGCAGGATCAGCCCATTCTCCCGTAGCACCCGAAGAGACCGGTTGACGTGAACCTTCGTCATCGCGGTCACGTCGCCAAGCTCGTCCTGGGTCAGAGGCCACGCAAAGCTCTCCTCGACTGATACTTCGACTGCGTGCAACCTAGCCCGTACTTCGCAGATTAGATGGGCGATGCGCGTGGCCGCCAAGCGCCGTCCGTTGTTGATCAGCGCCTGACGCAAGATGCTGTCGGTCTGGAGCGAACTCCAACGCAGAGCTCGCCTGAGGCCGAGCGAGCATTCTAGCGCCACCTCGATCTCAGCCGGGTGGATCTCTGCCATGATACCGCTGGTCAGGGTCGTCACGGAATGGTCGGCGTAGCCGAGCAGGTTCGTGAGCACGTGACTGATGTCGCCGGGGAGGATCAGGTCAGTGATCAGGCGTTCGCCACTGGCCAGCAGCTTCGAGCGGTAGGCCCATCCCTCTAGCATGACGAGAACGCGCTGATTCGCATCGCCCTCATCTACAAGCCGTTGCTGTGGTTCAACGATGCGTGCGTGGCGGACGATATGGCTCAAGCAAGCATGATCGTTCTCGCTGAGCGCCGCTCCATGTGCGAGCTTGCGGACGAGGCGATCTAGCAAGGCGAGGTGTTCCCTATGCCGACTACGTGGCATTCAGTGATAATGTTAACCTATGTCAGTACATTTGGCCCTCACATATGTTGGCGAGCTACGTCGGAGACCGCACCGTGCCGCTGTGGTTCTATAGTCTCGGAGCAGATCGGGGGGATCTGACGGCCATATCCGTTCCGATGCATCCTCTGCCCGGAAGTGGGCGACCGGAAAACAGCTCATGACCCTTTCGGCTCCGACTCAACCCAGTCGGGTTTGCAGCCAGCCGGCGATCCCCAAAGCAGTCATCAGCCGGCCACCCCCTCACCAATGGGCAGAGCAACAGGAAATGTAACGCTAACTCGCAGTCCAGGCTGCGCATCCGAGAGCGTGAGGCGACCTCCGTGCAGTTCCGCGACCGCTGCGGCGAGGCTGAGGCCGAGGCCGTTTCCGGGGCCTGATCGACTACGCTCAAGCCTGTAGAAGCGGCGCAGCACCTTCTCCCGCTCCGATGCCGGGACGCCGAGGCCGTCGTCGCGGACCGCAGCCAAGACGGAACCGCCTCGCACATCGAGTTCGAGACCGACCGTGCTTCCCGGTGGCGTGTGCTGCAGAGCATTCTCGACGAGGTTGACGAACAGCTGCGCGAGCAGGTCGTGATCGGCCTGCACCCAGGCATCCTCGACGATGCGCGCCACAAGCGTGCGACCGCTGTCACTCGCCGGAGCAGCGTAGGCGTCGGCGACGGTATGAAAAAGTTCCGAGAGGCTGACCGGTCGGAACGACTTCCGAAGCGTGGTGGCCTCGATCTGAGCGATACGCAGCAGTGCTGAGAAGATGTCCAGGATACGGTCGGTCTCCTCGACGGCATGCTCTACGGCTACTCGGTAATCGCCGGCCGTCGTGGCCCGGTGGCTGGTTGCCTCCAAGCCCTGCCGCAACCGCGAGAGCGGTGTGCGCAGGTCGTGCGCGATGTCGGTCGAGACCTGCCTCAGGTTCACCATCAGTCCACCGATCCGGTCGAGCATCCGATTAAGAGTTGCGGCAAGACGGTCGAACTCGTCCTGCGAGCCAGTCCGCGCGATTCGCTGCGTCAGGTCTCCGGCGACCACCGCTTCCGCGGTGCGGGTGATAGCATCGAGGCGGTGCAGCAACGCGCTGGAGAGCAGGAGCGCGGTGCCGAGCCCGAGCAAGCCCGCGGCCGCCAGCGCGGTCAGGAAGGCGCGCGTCACCACGGCCTCGACGTCGCGTACATCTGTAAGATCGTCCGCCACCAGAACGATGCTACCGTCCCCGAGCTTTCGTGCAGCCGTAAGTGGAACGTCGCTCCGGGATGCAGCAGGTCCTGCAGGATCGCGTGTATAGGGCAGGAGCGCTGCGTCTCCGAGGAGGACGTGGCCGTCAGCCCCGATAAGGACGTAGCGGGTATGGGTCAGCGGGTTAGCGAACCGCCCGGTCAGTGCCGCTTCAAGATCCTGCCGTCCACCGGCGTTGAACTCGTCGACGAGAGCTCTGGCCTCGTTATCCACCCCGCGCTGTGCCTGCCGCTCCAGAGCGTCGGTCACCGCGAGTACCGTTAACCAACCGATCGCGCCGACCGAAACCATGAAAGCGAGCGTGTACAGCAGCGCGAAACGCAGGCCCGCGCTCCGCAGGAGATCACGATATGTCCGCATGGAGGATGTACCCCGAGCCACGAACCGTCTCGATCGGGTCCGGCCCACCGTCGCTGTTGAGCTTGGCCCGCAAGCGGCTCATGTGGGTTTCGACGATGTTCGTCCGAGGGTCGAAGTGGAAGTCCCAGACGCTCTCCAAAAGCTGACGCCGGGTGACGAGCTGCCCCACGTTGCGCATCAGAAATTCCAGCAGGCTGAACTCTCGCGGCTGTAGGTCAACGACATGTCCAGCGCGGGTCACCCGCCGCGTGACGAGATCGAGTTCGACATTAGCAACCCGAATGATCGTCTCGACGCGCCCGAGGGGCGGGCGGCGAGCGAGTGCGTTGATCCGGGCGAGTAGTTCCGCGAGGGCGAACGGTTTGACTAGGTAGTCGTCGCCGCCGGCTTCCAAGCCATCGACCCTATCGCTGATGCCGCCCATTGTGGTCAGGAAGAGAACGGGTGTCTGGACGCCCAAGGCGCGGAGTTGGCGCACGAGTTCGAGGCCGTCGAGGCCCGGGAGCATGCGATCTACGACGGCGACATCGTGCGCAGTCTCGCGTGCGAGCCGGAGCCCAGTCTGCCCATCACCGGCCTGCTCCACCACGTGTCCCGCTTCCTCAAGGCTCGACACGAGGAGCGCCAGGGTCGGGGCGTCGTCTTCGACGGCCAGGATCTTCATGCGGCTGCGGTCCTCCAGATCCGGCAGGCGGGGCCGAGCGGCCAAGATTGGGGATTTGTAATTTGACGATCGGCCGACAAACGGGCTTGCTTACAAACCGACAATTACAGCGCTCATCTACGTATTATTCCACATTGCAACCCGGCCGTCGCCGGTTTTGGAACGCAACAGGCTCGAAGCCGAAGTCTATAAGCAACACATCGGGGCTTTATGGTCAACAGTAAATACGGAATGTGGCGACATAAGCTTCGATGCGACAAAGTGAACAATGTATTCACGGGATAATTCTTCTCAATGCCTCATCGGGTGCCCATGGAAACGGATAGGGTCAAGGTGCAGCGCAGCGATGTGGCCGCGATCACAAGCCTTCCTGGCGCTCTCTCAGCGCCTTTGCAGGAGTATTTCGGCTTAGCAGAACAGCAGGCGTTGCCAGCACGACTGGCCGAGCTTGTCACACGCTTTGAGGTGGCGCTCGCCGACCGTGGCCGCACCGTAGCAGTGGAGTTCCGCGACGATCTGATCAAAGCGCTACCTGCGCTGCGGACCTTTGCTCTTTCTTTATGCGGGGATGTGGCCCGTGCCGATGATCTCGTGCAGGAGACATTCGCCCGAGCTTGGACGAAGTGGCACTATTATACTTCAGGAACAAATTTCACCGCGTGGTTGTTCACGATCATGCGCAATCAATTTTACTCAGAGCTGAGAAAACGCAAGCGCGAAGTTGAGGATGCTGACGGGAAGCACGCAGCCCTTCTGACCGCTCGCCCAGTTCAGGAGGAAGCCAATACACTACAGATCGTATGGGACAAGATCGACAGCCTGCCTGTCCCTCAGCGTCAGGCGCTATTGCTGGTCGGCGCCGAAGGTTACACCTACGAGGAGGCGGCGGTGAAGCTTGGTTGCCAGGTGGGGACGGTCAAGAGCCGGGTCAGCCGAGCCCGAGCTGTTCTCGTGGGCACATTGGGCCTTCCGTTCGAGAGTCGGCCACAGGCTTGATCTAGATCTGAGCCGTAGACGCTTCCGATACAGTGAATGACCCCTGGATGAGGCTGCTCGTCGGTCTCGCATCACGGACCTCACCTAAATGCAGTTTCCATACTGAGCCGGCTCGCCGCGAGGCGGCGGGGGATAGCGTCTGCTTCGAGGCATCTCCTTTCGGATAGCGGACCGTCGCAAAACCCACCCCGAGCAGCCATTCCGATCTCGACCCACAGCAGCCGACCAAGCCAACAATAGCGCAGCCCGAAAGCTGTCATAGTTGGCTCTAGCTCGAAGACGGCTTGGGTTGGCGGCAGGATCTTGGCCGCATGCCCCGAACGGACAAATGGTGCTCACCTCAAGCAGGCCTTAACCCGACCCCACCATTCTCCGCGTCGCCTGGTCGCGAGCCGACCCAGAAATCAAGTGATGTCTGCCCTTATGGTGCCGCCCCAGCCCAACTTAAGAACACGATCAGGGCGCACGCCGCGACGGAGCCTTTGGACCGATCGACGCGGAGGCGTGGCTGTAATCTTTGGCCTGAGCGCTACCGTCCTACTCGGCCTCGTCGGTGGCGGCATCGACTACGCGCGCCTGTCCTCCCGGCGCAGCCAGATACAGAACGCACTCGACCAAGGGGTGCTCTCAGGTGGCAATGCACTCAAGCTCGCCTCCGCGACCCCCGCCTCGGTAAGCGGCGTGACTGAACAGGCCATTCGGGACGGAGTCACCTCGCCGCCTGACAGACCGCTATCCGTGCAGGTCACAGTTCCCGACGATAAGATGAGCGTTGCTGCGACCGCTTCTGAGGATTTCAAGCTCTCCTTCGGACCGTTCGTCGGTGTGCGCACAGCTCACATCGCACTTCGATCGAAGGCGAGCGTCGTCGGCAATATGCGTCTTTGCATGTTAACGCTCGATCCTGCTGCCCCCGGCGCATTTGACCTGGAAAAAAGCGCGCAGGTGACTGCGGCGGGCTGCTCGCTTTATTCGAATTCCAGCAATCCGGCCGGCATGTTAGGCCAAGATAGCTCCTATGCCCGCGCTCAGTCGATATGCTCCGCCGGTGGCTTTGTGGGCCTCCGAGCCAACTTTGCGCCGCCTCCACAGACTGGCTGCCCGATCATCAAGGATCCGCTGAAAGATCGTCCTGCACCGACAGTAGACGCCTGCACCTCGATCCCAGCGTCCGCCAACAAGAAGGGCGACATCAGCCAAAACCTCGTCGACCAGAGCGTGACGCTGAGCCCTGGCACGTATTGCGGCGGCCTGCACATCACCAAGAACGCCGCCGTCTCGCTGCAGTCAGGGATCTATGTGATGAAGGACGGCCCGCTCATCGTGGACAAGAAAGGCTCCTTGAGTGGCGCCGACGTCGCCTTCTACTTCACCGGCGACAAGGGTGGGCTGCTATTTGACTCAAAGACGTCCATTAGTCTTGCAGCACCCACGACCGGTGTCATGGCAGGCCTGCTGATGATGGAGGAGCGCGTAGTCTCCAATCCAGTGGATCCGACAGCAGCAGTCGACCAAGATCCGCTCGCCCCTACTGCGCCGACGCCGCCGCCGCTCGGCGCAACAAGACCCATGCGGACCTACCGTATCATCAGCGACGACGCTCGCACCATGCTCGGCACCATCTATCTGCCAGCGGGCCGGGTCGTGATCGATGCGAAGAAGCCTGTTGCCGACCAGTCGGCCTACACGGTGATCGTGGCCCAGCAGGTGAACCTCTATCAAGGGCCGAACCTGTACCTCAACGCAAACTACGACTCGACCAGCGTGCCGGTGCCGAAGGGTGTAGGCCCGATCTCGGGAAAGCTGCTGCTCACCCAGTAAGATCTCGAACACCCAAATCAGTTCTGCCCACAGGTTTCTGTCTCGTCCCCTGGCCCACAAACAGGCACTGACAGCCTCTGCAAAGGGTCGTGAGCTGGCACGGAGACTGGGTCCGCTTCCAAGCATTGCCGACTGGAAGCGGACCGTCGGGAAACCACCCTACCCAGACGTTCGATGCGCCCGCCAACGTGACGGGAAATGGCCGGAAGCGGCTGATCAGCTTCGGAGCCACTTCATCGGAAAAGTGGACGGCCACCTAACGGGCCGGCGCTACCATCTCGCGGGCGATCCATCGACAGCGTCGGGCGAACCCTGCCGCTGTGGTGAGTGATGTCTGCGCCTGCCAGATGGGACGCAGCGACGGTTCGCGTTGACGTCGTTCACGAAAGGGCGATTGCTCGCGGACTGCCGTGTTTCCGAGCTATAGCCTCGGAGACGTCACCGGAATTTTCATGGTCCCCACCGGCTACGATCCCGCGCTCGTCGCACTGTCCCTCGCCATCGCGGTGTTCGCCTCCTACACCGCACTCGACCTCGGCAGCCGCGTCCGTGGGGCTGCCGCCGGTCTACGCTGGGCATGGGTCGCGGCAGCCTCGCTAGCGATGGGCGGGGGCATCTGGGCGATGCACTTCGTCGGCATGCTCGCCTTCGAGATGGGCATGCCGGCATCCTACGACCTCGGGATCACGGTGGCATCCCTATTGTTGGCTATCGCGGCCACGGGTGCCGCCTTCACCTGGGTCAGCCGCCCGGACGCCGGACCGCGCGACGCCCTCGTCAGCGGTCCCCTGATGGGTGTCGGCGTCGCGGGCATGCACTACACCGGCATGGCGGCGATGCGGGTGCCGGGCAACCTCGCCTACAGCCTGCCCGTGGTCGCCGCATCGGTGGCCATTGCCGTGTCCGCCGCGACCGCCGCGCTATGGCTGACCTTCCGGCAGAACAGCGTCTGGCAGAAGCTCGCCGCCGCCATAGTCATGGGTCTGGCGGTCGCCGGTATGCACTACACTGGCATGGCCGCGGCGACCTTCACGGCGGAGGATCTCGGGGGGCATGCCGCGCACGCCGCGGGCGTCAGCGTCAGCCAGCAGAACCTCGCCCTGTACGTGTCCGGCGCGACTTTCACGATCCTGTTCATGGCCATCGTGGCCGCGTCGTTCGACCAGCAGCGGGTGCAGCGCCACCTCCACGCCAGCCAGGGCCGCTTCCGGGCCGCGGCAGAGGCGGTCGGCGACATCATCTGGACCGCCGACGCCCGCGGCGCGATGGTAGGGCCCCAGCTGTACTGGCAGGCCTACACCGGTCAGTCTGAGGAAGAGTGCCAGGGCACCGGCTGGGCAAAGGCCGTGCACCCCGACGACGTCGAGGCGACGAAGGCGGCTTGGCGGGAAGCCGTGGCGGCGGACCGGGGCTACGAGCTCCGGCACCGCGTGCGCAACCGGGACGGCGCGTACCGCCTATTCGCGGTCAAGGGGCGCCCGGTGCGGAACGCGGATGGGACGATCCGCGAGTGGGTGGGTGTGCACTCCGACATCACCGAACGCGAGGCGTTCGAGGCCGCCCTGCGGGAAGCCAAGGATGAGGCCGAGGAACACAGCCGTGCCAAGAGCCGCTTCCTGGCCAACATGAGTCACGAGCTGCGCACGCCGCTGTCGGCGGTGATCGGCTACTCGGAGATGCTGGAGGAGGAGGCGGAGGAGCTCGGCCAGGATAGCCTCTTGAAGGATCTCGGGAAGATAAAGTCGAACGCCCAGCACCTGCTCGGGCTGATCAACGACGTGCTCGACCTGTCCAAGGTCGAGGCCGAGAAGATGGATCTGTACCCCGAGGACATCGACGTCGCCGAGTTCGTGCGCAACGCCGCCGGGACGGTCGATGCGCTGGTCGCGAAGAAAGGCAACCGCCTCGTGGTCGCGGTTTCCGAAGATGCGGGACTGGCACGCACGGACGCGGTGAAGCTGCGCCAGTGCGTGTTCAACTTGCTCTCGAACGCGGCCAAGTTCACCGAGGGCGGTACTATCACCCTCGGGGTCGCCCGCGAGGCGGGCGTCGGCGGCGATTGGCTCCGCTTCACCGTGGAGGACACCGGCATCGGCATGAGCCCTGAGCAGGTCGGGCGCCTGTTCGAGCGTTTCACCCAGGCCGATGAGAGCACCACGCGCAACTACGGAGGCACCGGCCTTGGCCTGGCCCTGAGCCGTGCATTCGCCCAGCTTCTCGGCGGCGACATCACGGTGACCAGCGTCGAGGGCCGGGGCACGTGCTTCGCTCTCGTCGTGCCGGCGACGCTTCCGCAGGTGCCCGACGAGGGCGTCGCAGCCGAGCCCGCGCATGAGGAAGGGCACGGCGAGCCGGGGCGCGGCCTCGTGCTGGTCATCGACGACGAGGCCAGCCAGCGCGAATTGATGACCCGATTCCTCGCCCGGCAGGGCTTCTCGGTGCGCACGGCCCCCGACGGTAAGACAGGTCTGGAGATGGCCCGTAACCTGAAGCCGCGAGTGATCCTGCTCGACGTGATGATGCCGGACGTGGACGGCTGGACGGTGCTGGCGACCCTCAAGAGCGAGGACGCCACGCGGGACATCCCCGTGGTCATGGTAAGCTTCGTGGCCGACGCGGCGCTGAGTGCATCCCTCGGTGCGGCGGAGGCGTTGCCGAAGCCGGTGGACTGGGGACGGCTCAAGGGCGTCCTCGACCGGGTCGGACGCGGTGCCGGCGACATCCTCGTTGTCGACGACGACGCCGACATGCGGGCACGCCTCCGGAGCGTCCTCGAACGCAACGGCTGGTCGGTGCGCGAGGCCGGTGACGGGGCCGAGGCCCTTAGGCGCATGGCCGAGGATAGGCCCCGGCTGGTGCTACTCGACCTGACGATGCCCGTGATGGACGGGTTCACGTTCCTGCGCGAGATGCGGGGGCGGCCGGGCTGCGAGGAGATCCCGGTCGTCGTCCTCAGCGCGCGGGACGTTTCGGGCGAAGAGCGCCGCAGGCTGGCCGGGGCGGACCGAGTGCTGCGCAAGGGTGACGCCAGCCTCCAGGACCTCGCGGCGGAGGTTGACCGGCTCGGCCACGGTTCGGAACGCCAAGGCACCCCGCAGGCTTCGGCCTGACCGAACGCCGCCGCGATGGCTCCATCATCGTTCGCGAAGTGTCCCATAGGCGCTGAATACAGGGAGAGCCATGTCCCACGTTCTCCCGGGCGGCCTAGGCGCGCCTGAGACCTGTGTCGACCGGCTCCGAGGTCGACAGCCCTGACGTGTCAGGGGCGTTCCCAGCCGTGGGCGCCGCATGCCGACGTTGCGGGCGACCGGGCGTCAACAGCCAGCTTGCCCCGCCTCGCAACGAACCGTGGCCGTTAGCCGTTGTGTGGTGCCCATGAACGGACACCCCCATGACCGTCCTCGCCTTACTCGTCGCCGCCAACTTCGCCATCGCGGGCACCTTCTCCCTCCTGGCGGTCGCAGCCGACTGAAGGGGTTGCCCGTACGTGCCGTCAATTCCGATAGGTACGCCCCTGCCCGGACTGCTCTGGGCGATGTCCTTCGACGAGCGGGGCTGCGGACGCCTTCTGGCTCCGGACGAGGCGCTGCCGGATCTCGACGCATTCGGCGGGGGCTTCCTCTGGCTGCATTTCGACTTGAAGGCCGCGGACCTGGAGCCGCTGATCGATGCCGGGCACGTCGGGCCGCGGTCGCTCGCCGAAGCCGTCTTCAGGGAAGACGAACACCAGCGCGTCACAGTCGCGGACGGGCATGTCGGCGGTGTGGTCGCCGACCTCGCCCGGCCCGGGGCCAAGCCCGACATCGCCGGCCGCCTTCACTTCGTCATGGGTCCGCGGTCGCTGGTGAGCGGGTGCCAAGGCCTGGCCGAGAGCCCGGACGCCACGCGGACGACCGCCGAGGAAGGGCGCCCGATTACCTCCCCCGTGCTGCTGCTGGAGACGATGGTCGGCTTCGTGGTTGCCGCCATGGCGGCGACGGGGCAGAGGCTCTCCGACGAGGTCGACTGCATTGAGGACCGCGTGCTCGACGGGCGCGTGCGCGACGACCGACGGCGCCTGGGGCCGATCCGCCGCAGCGCAGTGCGCCTGCACCGGCAACTGCTCGGGCTCGCCGCGGTCTTCCACCGGTTGGAGGAGGACGACCTAGCCCGGGACCTGCACGCTCCCGCAATCGCCGTGGCGGCGCGGCTGGCCCAGTGGCTGGATGCCCTCGACCGTGACGTGACCGCGCTCGCCGAGCGGGCGCGCCTTCTGCAGGAGGAGCTCGCCGCCCGGGTGGCGGAGGAGAGCAACCGCCAGCTCTACGTGCTGTCCATCCTCTCGGCCCTGTTCCTGCCGCCGACCTTCATCACCGGCCTGTTCGGCATGAACGTGAAGGGTCTGCCGTTCGCCGACGACCCACGCGGTTTCCTGTTCGTGGCTGGGCTGAGCCTGCTGTCGGCGGCCGCGACCTACGGCATCATCCGGGTGCTCGGCATCCGCCCGCCGCGCGGTTAGAGGCCAATGCCGTCCGAGCAGAGTTCCGCGATGACCCTCTCCCGCCACTTTTCCGCCTTCGCCGGCAAGGTCGCCAAGTGGGCCGGCCATCCGCTTGCTTTCGCGCTTGGAGCGGCCTCGGTCGTGGCCTGGGCGGCAAGCGGTCCCTACTTCCACTTCTCGGACACATGGGAGCTCGTCATCAACACGGGCACCACCATCGTGACCTTCCTGATGGTGTTCCTGATCCAGAACTCGCAGAACCGGGACGGGGCGGCCATCCAGGCCAAGCTCGATGAGCTCATCCGGTCGAGCGCGGCCCAGAACCGTTACATCGGTATCGAGAGCTTGACCGAGGAGGAGCTCGACGAGCTCAAGCAACGCTGCGAGACGCGCGCCCGAGCCGAGCGCCTGAACGATGCGCGCGAGGCGGCCGACGAGGCCGAGGCGCGGGCCCATGAGAAGGCGGCCCGCGCCGCAGAGAGGATGGGTTAGCGCGGCGGTCAGGCGCTAGCTCACAGCTTAGGCTCCGGACCCCGCTTCACCTTGCGGCGAGACCGATGGGTGCGCTTCCGATTAGGCCGTGCCGTTGCCGCCCGTGGCGCCGTAGACCTCGCCGGTGACGTAGCTCGCCTCCTGGCTCGCCAGGAACACGTAGACCGGCGCGAGCTCCACCGGCTGGCCGGGACGGCCGAGCGGGACCTCGGAGCCGAACTTCTCGACGTTCTCCTGCGGCTGGCCGCCGGACGGCTGCAGAGCCGTCCAGAACGGGCCGGGTGCCACCGCGTTTACGCGGATGCCTTTCGCGACCTGCTGCTTGGCAAGCGCCTTCGAGAAGGCAACAATGCCGGCCTTTGTGGTGGCGTAGTCGACCAGGATCTGCGGCGGGTTGTAGGCCACCACCGAAGCCGTGTTGATGATGGACGCCCCCGCCGGCATGTGCGGCAGCGCCGCCTTGGTGATCCAGAACATGGCGTAGAGGTTGGTCTTCAGTGTCCGGTCGAACTGCTCGTCCGTGATGTCTCCGATATCTTTCTGGTTCGTCTGCTTGCCGGCGTTGTTGACCAGGATGTCGAGGCCCCCGAGGTCGGTGACGGCCTTCCGGACCAGCGCCTCGCAAAACGCTTTTTCGGTGATGTCGCCGGGCAGCAGGACGGCCTTGCGCCCCTCGGCTTCGATCAGCTTCGCGACCTCCTGTGCGTCCAGCATCTCGTCCTCGACGAAGCTCAGCGCCACATCCGCGCCCTCGCGGGCGAAGGCGATGGCGGCCGCGCGCCCGATGCCGGAATCGGCGCCGGTCACCAGGGCCTTGCGACCAGCGAGGCGGCCGTGGCCCCGGTAGCTGGTCTCGCCGTGGTCCGGCTTCGGGTCCATCGCTCCGGCGAGGCCCGGCGCCTCCTGAGGCTGTCGCTTGAACGGCGGCTGCGGGTACTGGGTGCGCGGGTCCTGCATCGTGAGGCGCTTGTCGGCGTCGTCGGTCATGGAACTGTCCTGTCGCGCCGCCTTCGAACGGGACAGCTCGTGCGGCACGCGTGTCAGGTGATGCTGTCCGGGGTCACTTGAAATGGACGCCGCCCCCGGATGTTCCGGCGCCTGCGGCCATGTGGACGCCGCCGAGGGCTCCCGTCAGGCAGCTTTGCTCCGCCTGTTCCTGAGTGCGGCCATGGCCTCGTCGGCGGCACGCTGCCCACTGTCATGGGCACTGTGGGCGGTAGTGAAGTCGAAGGGATGCGTCACCTTGCCCGCGAAGAACAGAGACGCCCATACGAGCCATCGCGCGCGACAGAATCTGACCGGTAGCGTCCGCTTACAGGATGTCTTCGCGGCCAGCTGAATGTCTCAATTGGGCGCCAAGGCGAACGTCCGGTTCTGCGGGTGACGGCGTTCCGACATGACGCAGTCCGGCCGAAAGCCGCTGGTCCGCTTCGGAGCACAGGCTACCGATAAGCAGACGCTTCCCGATGCCGTGAGCATTCTCTTCGTCAAAGCCGGTGTTCTTCCACCAAGCACGCTACAGGGAACTGTCCGGCCGACTCGCCTACCAAGACGACACCCTCCGGGCCGGTCGCAGGCAGAACGCCGCCGTCGCCTTCGTCGACATGCGCCGGTCGGCGACACGGTCAACGTCGCCGCTTGTCTGGAACAGGCGACGAGGGCGCATGGCGTGGCCATCCTCGTGTCGGAACATAGTGCCAGCGACTGGCGCGAGATCAGCCAGGTGCCCTTGCGGGGTCGGACCGAGGCCATGGCGTATTTCACCGCGACGGAACCGAACGCGTCGGCCGACCTTGGCATCCCGGTGCCTCGGCTGGCCGAAGTGGGGCCCTGAAAGGCCACGGGGAGCGAACAACCTTGGAAGTCATCCACGACGACCCCCCGATGCCGGAGGAGATCGCGAACGGGTTCTACCCGGCCTTCGAGGACCGATGGCGCAAGGCTGAACTTGCGGGTCGGTTCGCCATGGTCGGATTCGTGCTGGTGTGCGCCCTCGGCCTGCTTGGGCATGGTCCGTTCAGCGAGCGCAGTCTAACGAACAAGGATGGCTCGATAAGCATCCGTTACGAGCCAGTGGTCCGTTTCGGGGCGCCCACGATTATTCGCTTCGACACACGTGTTCCACCGGGCGGCGACAAAGTGGCCGTGACCATCGCCAAGGACCTCGTCGACCAATTCGGCCTTGAGAGCATTACGCCGCGGCCGGCGACCTGGGAGATTGCCGGGAGCAACATCCGCCTCGTGTTCCCTGTGCAGGTCGGGGAGAGCCACGCGCTGATCCGCTTCACGGGTTCGCCGGCTTTCCGGGGCGGGATGGATCTCACCGCCCGGCTCGATGCAGGTGAGACCCTGTCCTGGTCGCAGTACGCGGTGCCGTAGACATGAACACCGTGCTTAAGGCCGCCGCGGCCTACCTCATCGTCTTGTTCGTCATTCGCCTCGTCGGGCGACGGACCGCCAGTCAGCAGGCGCCCATCGACATGGTGGTGCTGTTCCTTTTCGGCGGCCTGAGCGTCAGCGCCATCCTCGGCGATGACCACTCGTTCACGGGTGCCATGAGCGCGCTGTTCACCGTCGGGCTGATGCACGTCTCGGTGTCCTGGTTGAAGCTGCGCTTCGTCTGGTTCGAACGCATCGTCGACGGCACGCCGATCGTGGTCTACCGTGATGGCGACTGGGACGAGACAAACATGCGGCGCCTGCGGATGCAGCAGGCCGACGTGCGCACGGCGGCGCGGCAGCAAGGGCTAGACGACCTAGAGAAGATCGCCGTCGCTATCGTCGAGCGAGACGGCAAGGTGTCCGTCATCGAGAAAGACTGAGCCGCTCCCGGCAACGCATCTCGTTGTCTCAAATCGATACCGGCCGAAAGCGCGTTTCACAAAACTGTGTGAAGCTAAAGGACCACTTGAACTTAGGTTCTTGCATGCCGACTTCCGAGCTGCGCCTGCGGTTGGGCGCTCTACGGAGAAGATCATGCCGCACCACGACACAGTCGCTCTGACGGGCACAATTGAACACGTATTTGCACACCGCTTCACCCTGGAGGCGGACGGGAAGACCCATCTAGCCGACCTGACGCCGAAGGGTTTGGAAGCCTTCCCCCTGAGCGAGGGGCTCCGCGTCTCACTTGAGGGCGAGCTCCGGCCTTCCGAGATCAAGGTCACCCGCATCGCCGCCGACGGTCGCGAGCCCGTCCGAATCGAGCACAAGAAGCCGAACCACGCCCCGGGCCACAAGCACGCCGACGTTCCCGCAGATCCCGCGCGCGTCCTCGCCTCGGCGAAGGCTGCGGGCTGGGCCTCGGCGGGCGAGCCCCGCCGCAAGCCCGAGCACTTCGAGGTGCTGGCGCGACAGGGCAACGGCCCCTGGACCGAACTTCACGTCGACTTCGCGGGCACCATCTACAAGCGGAAGCCCGCCGATGCGGAGAAGTGGGGCTTGGCCGCCTAAGGACGGTCGCGGGGCCGCAATCACGGCCCCGCGCGTTGACTGCCGATGGCGACCGCTACTCGCGGGCTGCGGCCGAGGTGGCGTTCGGGCGCCAACTCGTCGGATCCAAGTCTGCCTCGGAGGTTGCGGGACCTACAATGGCGTCGGCCGCCGTCGTCGCCCCAATGCAGCCGTTCTGGTGCGTCCTTGCAGGCCCGAGGCTGAGCCGGCCCAGGACGACTGCGAAAAGCTCCAGGCAACCCGGTCACTCGCCGATCAGCTTCCTCAGCCGGTTGAGGTCGGCCAATTGCTGGAGCGCGTGGTCGCGGTCGGCCGCCGCGAGGCCTAGCGTGACGGCTTCCAGCGCGATCAGGGTCGTGGCGTGAAGGGCGACCTCGTTCGCGCGACCGCGCCGGGCCAGCAGCACGACCGTGGCCTGCCTTGCCAACGCGCTCGTGTGCCTATCGGTCACCAGCACCACCGGCAGCCCTAAACGGCGGGCTTCCGCCATCACGGCCTGGACCTCGCGATAGGGCTGCCCATAGGCGAGGAGCAGGACCGCGTCGCCGGCCTGCAGGCCGAGCAGTTGGTCGGCGAGCGACCAGCCCGTGGCGTCGAGAAGGAAGCTGCCTCGCCCCGAACGGGTGAGCTGGAAGGCGAGGTATCGGGCGAGGTGGGCGGAAGGCCCGATCCCGAACACGCCGATGCGGGTCGCCGGATGCAGGGTGGTGATGGCCGCGAGGATGGCCGCCTTTCCCTCTTCCGTCCGCAGCGCCTCCATTCCCTCTTCATGGGCCGCCAGCACGGCGTCGATGGCCTGGCCCGCGTTCTCGCCGACGCTGGCCAGGGTGCGTCGCATATCGGCCGCCGGCGTTCCGCGGTCATCCAGGCCGGCAGCCAGCGCCTGCTTGAGGTCCGCCAGGCCGTCGAAGCCGAGCGCCTGCACGGCCCGGATGACGGTCGCGTCCGACGTGCCGAGCTGGGCCGCGATCTGGGCGGCGGAACTCGCAAGGACCGCCGCACGGTTCCGGTCGAGATAGCTTGCGACCCGGGCCGCCGACGGCGTCAGCGTCGGCGTCAGGCGTCGGACCAAGGTCCCGAACTCTTCCGTCACGGCGTTCCCCTCGTTCGGCGAGGCATTTCGATCCGCCCCGAGTCCGCAATGTAGTGATTTCTACACAGCTCTTGACAAAGGTAGTGATACCTACAATTTGGCCGTCCATCAAGCCGATGCGCGCAGGCCCGTCGGCAGGAGGGCGACCCGGATGACCGTCGACTGGATCCATGCATGGCCGACGGCGCTCGCCGCGTTCCTGGCGTCCGCGGTCGAATTCGTCGAGGCGTTGACGGTGGTGCTTGCCGTCGGTGCGATCCGCGGATGGCGGGGAGCCCTCACCGGCACCAGCGCGGCCCTCGCCCTCCTGCTGGCCGTCGTGCTGATGTTCGGCCCGGCGCTGACCCGCATACCGCTCCAGGACGTCCAACTCGTCGTCGGCGGGCTGCTCCTGCTGTTCGGCCTCCGGTGGTTGCGGAAGGCCGTCCTGCGTGCGGCCGGCGTCATCCCCCTTCATGACGAGACCGTCGCCTACGAACGGGAGACCGGCAGCCTGCGGGCGGCTGGTCCCTCCGATGGCGCCTGGGACGCCGTCGGGTTCGCCACCGCGTTCAAGATCACCATGCTCGAAGGCCTGGAGGTCGTGTTCATCGTCATCGCCGTCGGGGCTGGCGGCGCCGGCCTCCTGGTTCCCGCAAGCGTCGGGGCCGTGGCCGCACTCCTGCTCGTGGCGGCGCTCGGCCTCATCCTACACCGGCCGCTGTCGACGGTGCCCGAGAACGCGCTCAAGTTCGTAGTCGGGGTCCTGCTCGCGGCGTTCGGCACGTTCTGGGTCGGCGAAGGCATCAGCCTGGACTGGCCCGGCGCCGACTGGTCGATCCTCGGGCTTACCCTCGGCTTCCTCGCCGTCGCCTCGCTCGCCGTGCCGCTGTGCCGCCGCCGCGCGGGCACCGGTCAATTCCTGGCCCTCCGCTGAGCCGATCCGTCATGAACGCCATCAGAGCCATCGCCCGGGAGCTTCTGGGCCTCGTCGTCGACGATGTCGGTTTCGCCGCCGCCACCCTAGGCTGGATCGCCTTCGTCTGGGTGTTCGCCACCATGGCGCCGCAGCCGGTCCCCTGGATGGCGATCCTGCTCTTCTGCGGCGTTGCGGCGATCCTCGTGGAGAGCGTCCTGCGTCGCTCGGGAGCCGCGCGATGACCGGTACGCCGACACCCTTGGACGGCGGACACGGCACGCCGTCCACGCGACGCGGTCCACGGGGCCTGATGGTCGCCGTCCTGGCCCTGTGCGCCGTCGGCTTTGCCGCCTATCGCCACGAGGCGGCACCTCCCCCGGCCCCGGAAGCCGCCGCCCCGGCGCCCGTGCCGGTCGTGACGGCGGCCGTGCGGACCCAGGACGTGCCCATCGTCCTGACCGGCGTCGGGACGGTCAACGCGCTGAACCTGGCGACAATCCGCAGCCAGGTCACCGGGTACCTGCAGAGTGCTGACTTCACGGAGGGCCAGTTCGTGAAGCGGGGCGACGTGCTCGCCCGGATCGACCCGCGCATCTACCAGGCCCGCCTCGAACAGGCGCAGGCCCAGCTGGCCAAGGACCAGGCGCTGCTCGCCAACCAGAAGACCAACCTCGCCCGCAACGAGCCCCTCCTGCAGAAGGGTTTCGCGACCGACCAGCAGGTCGTCAGCGAGCGCGCCCAGATCGCGCAGACCGAGAGCGCTCTGAAGGGCGACCAGGCCGCCATCGACTACGCGCAGACCGAACTCGACTTCACGACGCTGCGCGCGCCCTTCGACGGCGTGACCGGAATCCGCCGGGTCGACATCGGTAACATCGTCAATCCCACGGACACCAACGGCATCGTCGTCCTGACGCAGGTGCAGCCGATCAGCGTGCTCTTCACCCTGCCCACGAGCGACATCGCGGCCGTGCAGGCGGCCCTGAACCGGGGCCCGGTCGCCGCGACCGCCTACGACCAGTCCGGCGACCGAAAGCTCGACACCGGCACCCTGCTCCTCATCAACAACCAGGCCGACCCGAGGTCCGGCACCGTGCAGCTCAAGGCGGTCTTCCCGAACGCCCAGCGCCAGCTCTGGGCCGGCAGTTTCGTCAACGCCGCGGTGACCACCTCGGTCGAGAAGGGGGCGTTGACGGTTCCGACCAACGCCCTGCAGGTCAGCGACACAGGCCAGTTCGTCTACGTGGTCGGGGCGGACGACACGATCTCGGTCCGCCCGGTGACGGTCAAGCAGCGCACCCGCGGCGTCGCGCTGGTCGCGGACGGTCTGAAGGACGGCGAGACGGTCGTGGTCCAGGGCCAGTACCGGCTCAAACCCGGCACGCGGATCACGCCCGCGTCGCCGGACCAAGTGCCCGACACCTCCACGGCCTCGGCGGGGATGCTGCCATGAACATCTCCTCCGGCTTCATCCGGCGGCCCGTCGCCACCGGCCTGCTGATGTTCGCCGTCGTAGTGCTCGGCGCGATCAGCTATACGCTCCTGCCAGTCGCCTCGCTCCCGAACGTCGATTCGCCGACGATCCAGGTCACCGCGCAGCTGCCCGGCGCCGACCCGAAGACCGTCGCCTCCTCGGTGGCCACCCAGCTCGAGCGCCAGTTCGGCCAGATCCCCGGCCTCACCCAGATGACGTCGAGCAGCGGGACGGGCTTCACCCAGGTCTCGCTGCAATTCGACCGGGGCCGGACCATCGACTCGGTCGCCTCCGACGTGCAGGCGGCCATCAACGCCACGCAGGGCCAGTTGCCGGCGGCGCTCCTCAACCCGCCGACCTACCGCAAGACCAACCCGGCCGACGTGCCGATCCTCCTGATCGCCATGTCGTCGGACGTGTTCCCGATCACGACCGTGAGCGACTACGCCTACTCGCTCATGGCCCAGAAGATCTCGCAGATCCCGGGGGTCGGCCTCGTCGGCGTCGGTGGCCTGCAGAGCCCGGCCATCCGCATCCAGGTCAACCCGGCCCAGCTCGCTGCCGAGAACCTCGATTTCGAGACGGTGCGGACCGCCCTCTCGAACCTGACCGTGCTGCAGCCCAAGGGGCAGCTCTACGGCGGCCAGCAGGCCGTGGCCCTGCAGAGCAACGACCAGATCACGACGGCCGCCGGCTTCGAGGACGCCATCGTCGCCTACCGCGATGGGGCCCCGATCCGGGTCCGGGACCTTGGGCGCGCGGTGAAGGCGCCCCAGGACGTCACCATCGCCGGTTGGGTCGGCGAGAAGCCGGCCGTGGCGCTCGCCGTGCAGCGGGCACCCGGCGCCAACGTCATCGCGACGGTGGCGGCCATCAAGAAGGCGCTGCCGCAGCTTCAGGCCTCGCTGCCGCCGGGCATCGACGTGCGGATCACCTCGGACCGGACCCAGACCATCCAGGCCAGCGTCAAGGACGTGCAGTTCACCCTGCTCCTGACCATCGTGCTGGTGGTCGGCGTCATCGCCCTGTTCCTGCGCAGGCTCTGGGCGACGGTGATCCCCGCCGTGTCGGTGCCGATCTCCCTCGTGGGCACCTTCGCGGTGATGTACGTGCTGGGCTACAGCCTCGACAACCTGTCGCTGATGGCGCTGACCATCGCCATCGGCTTCGTGGTCGACGACGCCATCGTCATGGTCGAGAACATCGTCCGCCATATCGAGGAGGGTGCCAGCCCGATGCAGGCGGCGCTCGACGGGGCCGGTGAGATCGGCTTCACGATCCTGTCGATCTCGATCTCGCTCGTGGCGGTGTTCATCCCGCTGTTCCTGATGGGCGGCGTCGTCGGGCTGATGTTCCGCGAGTTCGCGGTGACCGTGGCGGTGTCGATCCTCGTCTCGGTCATCGTGTCGCTGACGCTCACGCCGATGATGTGCGCCCGGCTCCTCCCAGGCGGCGAGGAGAAGGCCCCGGGACGGCTATCGCGCTGGCTGGAGGGCTTCTTCACTTGGCTGACCGCGCGCTACGACGACGGGTTGAAGTTGGCCCTGCGCTACCGCTTCGTCACGCTGCTGACCTTCTTCGGCACGGTGGCGCTCACCGGCTACCTGTTCTGGACGATCCCCAAGGGCTTCTTCCCGCAGCAGGACACGGGCCTGGTCGTCGGTATCAGCGAGGCGGCCCAGGACGTCTCGCCCGAGGGCATGAAGCAGCGCCAGCAAGCCATCCTCGGCATCATCATGAAGGATCCGGCGGTGGCGGACGTCGCCGGCTACATCGGCCCCGGCGGTCCGACCGTGACGGAGAACAACGGCCGCGTCTTCATCACGCTGAAGCCGGACACCGAGCGGAACGTCACCGCCGACCAGGTGATCGCCCGCCTGTCCAAGGCCCTCGACCAGGTCCAGGGCATGAAGGTCTACATGCAGGCCGCCCAGGACATCACCATCGGCGCCGTCGTCTCGAAGACCCAGTACCAGTTCACCATGACCGACATCGACCAGTCGGAGCTCGAACACTACGGCCCGAAGCTGCTCGACGCGCTGCGGAAGCTGCCCGAGCTGACAGCGGTCGCCAGCGACCAGCAGTCGGCGGCGCGGATGCTCAACGTCGTGGTCGACCGCACGGCCGCCTCGCGCCTCGGCATCGACCCGGCCGCCGTCGACAACACGCTTTACGACGCGTTCGGGCAGCGCCACGTGGCGCGCATCTATCTGCCGCTGAACTACTACTACGTCATCCTGGAGGTCGACCCGCACTACCAGCTCGGGCCCAACGCCCTGCAGCGGATCTACGTCCGGTCGCAGGACAACACCTCCGTGCCGCTCAGCCAGATCGCCAGGATCGAGACCGGCACGATGCCGGCGGTGGTCAACCACCAGGGCCAGTTCCCGTCCGTGACCCTGAGCTTCAACCTCGCCCCGGGCGCCACCATCGGCGCGGCGGTCGCGGCCGTGCAGAAGGCGGCCGCCGACCTGCACATGCCGTCCTCCGTGGCGACCGCGTTCCAGGGCAACGCCCAGGCTTTCCAGACCTCGCTCGGCTCGACGCCGCCGCTGATCCTGGCGGCCCTGTTCGCGGTCTACGTGATCCTGGGGGTGCTCTACGAGAGCACAATCCACCCGCTGACCATCCTGTCGACCCTGCCCTCGGCCGGCCTCGGCGCGCTGGCGACGCTGATGCTGGTCGGGCGGCCGCTCGACATGATCGGCATCATCGGGATCATCCTGCTCATCGGCATCGTGAAGAAGAACGGCATCATGCTGGTCGACGTCGCCATCGTGGCAGAGCGCGAGGGCGGCAAGTCTCCGGAGGCGGCCATCCACGAGGCCTGCCTGCTGCGCTTCCGCCCGATCCTGATGACGACGCTGTGCGCCCTGCTCGGCGGCGTCCCCCTGATGCTGGGCACCGGGACCGGCTCGGAGATCCGCCAGCCGCTCGGCTACGCGATCGTCGGTGGCCTCGCCGTCAGCCAGGTGCTGACGCTGTTCACCACGCCAGTCGTCTACCTCTACATGGACAGGCTCAGGCTGGCGCTCACCCGGCGCCGGCCGACCGAGGCAGGGCGCCCGGCGGTCGAGGCGCGATGACCGTCGTTCGCCGGCGATCCACGATGCGGGGCGCCGGTGCGCCCCGAGCCCCTAAGCCACGCCTAAGCCGCTTCCCTGACCCTCGCGTCACCCGATGCAGACCGAAGGGGAATGGCGATGACACCGACGGTGAGCGCTTCCGCGCGCATGCTGAACAAGGTCCCGCAGGCCACGCTGATCTTCTGGGTCATCAAGATCATGTCGACCACGGTCGGCGAGACCGGCGCCGACTACCTCGCCGTCCATGTCGGCCTGGGGACCGCAGTCACCGGCGCCATCATGGTGTCGCTTCTGGCCGCCGCGCTGGCCCTCCAGGCCCGCACGCGCCGCTACGTGCCGTGGATCTACTGGCTCACGGTCTTGCTGGTCAGCATCGTCGGCACGCAACTGACCGACTTCCTGACGGACAAGCTGGAAGTGAGCCTCTACGCCAGCACCGCAGCCTTCGCCGTCGCCCTCTCGGCGACCTTCGCGCTCTGGCACGCGTTCGAGGGCACGCTCTCGATCCGCACCATCGTGACCCGGAGGCGCGAGGGCTTCTACTGGCTCGCCATCCTGCTCACCTTCGCGCTCGGCACGGCGGCGGGCGACCTCGCTACGGAGGCGCTGGGGCTCGGCTTCGACTGGGGCGTCGTCGCCTTCGGATCGTTGATCGCCGCGACGGCCCTGGCCCGTCGTCTCGGAGCCGGCGCCGTCCTGACTTTCTGGGTCGCCTACGTCCTGACCCGTCCGCTCGGCGCGGCCCTCGGGGACCTGCTCTCCCAATCCCGGGAGTACGGGGGGCTCGGCTTCGGCACCGTCGTCACGAGCCTCGTGTTCCTGAGCGTCATCGTCGCCCTGGTCGCCTTCGTGACCTTCAACGCCGCGCCGGCCGGAGCCGCGCGCACCGCGCAGCGGGCGTGACCGCGCCGGTCGGTGTCCTTCCCCGGGACGGGGCCGAGAAGGCTGGCCGCCGCCGAACGCGGGCGCTCTCCACCCCTAAGCGGGGACTAAGTGAAGGGGAGCAGACGGGCCACGATGTCCGGATACGGGCATCGGTTCGAGAGGAGCGCTTTCCATGACCGTCAAGACCGTCGCCTGCGCCGCCGCAATCCTGGCCTTCACCTCCGTGTATCTGCAAGCGGAAGGCTGGGCCGGCCCCTCGTTCGGCACCGCGCAGGCCGCCGCATCGAAGCTGGGCGACCTGGGCCAGTTCAAGGCCATCGCGGTCGACACCCAGGCCCTCGTCGACAAGGGCGATCTCGCCGCCGCCAAGGCGCGGATCAAGGATCTGGAAACGCAGTGGGACGAGGCCGAGGCCGGCTTGAAGCCCCGGGCGGCGGCGGATTGGCACAAGGTCGACAAGGCCATCGACCGCGCCCTCGACGCGCTGCGTGCCTCGGCGCCGGCCGCCGCGGCCTGCAAGGTCGCGCTCGCCGACCTCGTGCAGACCATGAACGCGGTTGGCTGAGGAGGCCGTCGGCGGCGCGGGCCTTCGGCTGCCTGAGGAAGAACGCCGCGCCGTGCGGCGACGGGATGGATGGGACGATGCGGGTTCTCCTCGTCGAAGATGACAGGATGATCGGGGCCGCGCTCCAGCAGGCGTTGCGGGACGCGGCCTACGCGGTCGACTGGGTCCGTGACGGCGCGTCCGCCCAGGATGCCACGGCGACCGAGGCCTACGACATCGTCCTCCTCGACCTCGGCCTCCCGGGCGACGACGGGATGTCCGTCCTGCGGCGCCTGCGAACGAACGGCGCGACCATGCCCGTCATCATCGTCACCGCGCGCGACGGGCTGGACGACCGCATCGGCGGCCTCGACGTCGGCGCCGACGACTTCGTCACGAAGCCATTCGAGCCAGGTGAGTTGCTCGCCCGGATGAGGGCGGTCCTGCGCCGTCCGCGCGGCGCGGCGGCGCCGCTGCTCGACAACGGCGTCGTCAGCCTCGACCCGTCCACCTTCGAGGCCCGGACCGGCGACACCGCCTGCCGCCTGACGGCGCGGGAATTCGCCTGCCTGCAGGCTCTCATGCATCGCCCCGGCGCGATCCTGTCGCGCCATGACCTGGAGGGGCGCATCTACGGCTGGAACGAGGAGGTCGAGAGCAACGCCGTCGAGTTCCTCATCCACGCCGTGCGCCGCAAGCTCGGCAACGCCGTCATCCGCAACGTCCGCGGGGTCGGCTGGATGGTGGACCGGCCGACGTGATGCGCTCAGTCCGGGCCCGCCTGTTCGTCGGACTGTCGGTGCTCGTCGTCGGCACGAACATCGGTTTCGGGCTGCTGTCGTACCGTCGCGCCGCCGAGGAGGCCACGGAACTCCAGGACGCCGTCCTGCACCAGGTCGACCGGTTCGCAGTCCAGGCGGGCGGCACGGGCCTCGACCTGACCGACGCCCAGGACGAACCGGAGTTCCGCGTCGTCATCGAGGTCCTGGGGGCCGTCCGTCCGGGCTCGCCCCTGGCGGGGGTCCCGGGCGACACCCCCGACGGGATCTCGACGGTCGGGAAGGGTGGCGCACGGTGGCGGCTCCTGGTCCGAACGCGCCCGGACGGCAAACGCGTCGGAATCGCCCAATCGACCGCGAGCCGGGACGAGCGCGTCAGGGACACGCTCCTCCAGACGCTCGTTCCCCTGTTGCTGCTGTTGCCCTGCCTGCTCCTGCTGGTCGGTGTGATCATCCAGGCGAGCTTCAGGCCGCTGTCGGTCCTCGCCGGACGTCTCGACGCACGGCCCCCGGACGACCTGCGAACCCTGCCGGCCGAGGGGGTGGCGGTCGAGCTCCTGCCCTTCATCGATGCGATCAACCGGCTCCTCGGGCGCGTCGGCGAGATGGTCGAGCATCGCCGCCGCTTCGTCGCCGACGCCGCGCACGAGCTTCGGACCCCGGTCACGGCGCTGACCGTCCAGGCGGAGAATCTGTCGCGGCTCGGCATGCCGGCGGAGGCCCTTCCCCGCTTGGCCGCGCTCCAGGGTGGCATCCGGCGTCTCGGCCACCTTCTCGAACAGCTTTTGTCCCTCGCCCGGTACGAGGAAGGCACGGCGGCCGCCACCGCAGGGACGTCGCTCGACGCGGCGGCCCGGGACGTGGTCGCCGCCATGATCCCTGTCGCCGACGAGAGGTCGACCGACCTCGGCTTCAGCCGCATCGAGCCGGCGGACGTCAGGGCGGACCCGACCAGCCTGCGCGTGATGATCCGCAACCTGCTCGACAACGCGCTGCGGCACACGCCGGTGGGCGGTCGGATCGATGTCGAGGTCTATGCGGAGGCCGGCTTCGCGGTCTTCCGGGCGACCGACGACGGCCCGGGCATCGCGGCCGACGAAATCGACCGCATCCTCGATCCGTTCGTGCGCGGCGGCCACGTCGAGACCGAGGGCACAGGCCTCGGGCTGTCCATCGTCCGGAGCGTCGCGGAAACATGCGGGGGCTCCGTCGTGCTCGCGAACCGGACCGACCGGCCCCACGGCCTCGTGGCGACCGTGCGGATCCCCGCCGCGAGCGAGGCCCGATCCGATTCCGCCGTCATCCCGTAAGCACCGCAGCCGGCATGGGGGTGGGGCCGGTCCGCGTTCACCGGTTCAAGGCCTCGGCGTGGGGATGCCGGCCCGGGCGCTGGGGCAGCAACACGACGAGCAGGACGATGAGGGCCGCGAGGACGCCGGACGCCAGCGGTCGGCTGAGGTTCATGCCGCCCTCCGCCAGCGGCTTGTCCAGGAAATCGCCGACCATCGCCCCGAGGGGCCGCGTCAGGATGAAGGCAGCCCAGAACAGCCCGACCCGGGAGACCCGGGTCCCGTAGTACAGCGCGACCACCACGGCGAGGGCCGCGCCGAAGACGAGCGCCCCGCCCTCGTAGCCGAGGCCGTTGGTGTCGGCGAGCCAATCGCCGAGCGCGGTGCCGAGGGTCTGGGAGAAGGTGATGGCCCCCCAGTAGAACGCCTCGACGCGCGGGGACGAGACGGTGTCGACCGAGAGGGTGCGCTCGGAGGCGTACCAGGCCCCGAGCACCGCAGCGAGGCAGGCGAGGAGCAGGGCCGAGCCGCCGGCGTAACCGATCCCGAGGGACCGGTCGGCGAAGTCCGCCATGGTCGTGCCGAACGTGGTCGAGGCGATGATGGTCGCCCAGTAGAGGACCGGGTTAAACCGGTGTGCCACGATCTGCGCGGCGACGAGGGCCAGGAGCAGCGCGGCGAACAAGGCCGTCCCCGCGAGGTACCCCCAGCCGAGGGTCATCGTGACGGTGTCGCCGCCGGTCTCGCCGAGGGTCGTCGCCAGGATCTTGACGACCCAGAAGCCGAGGGTGACTGCCGGCACCTTGCTCAGGGCCTGTCGATGGGCGTCGTCCATGGGCTGCCTTCCGATGTTCGTGAGGGATGCCGGCGTCAGGCCGCTTCCCGGTCTTCCAGGTCGTGCCCCGCCCGCTGCGGGATCAGCAGGACGCAGGCGACCATCGCCGCCGCGAGGACGGCGGAGATCGTGATGTCGCTGATGCCGAGGCCGCCGTTGGCGGCCGGCTTGTCGAGGGAGTTGGCGAGGGTGGCGCCCAGCGGGCGCGTCAGGACGAAGGCGGCCCAGAAGAGCAGCGGCCGGGAGACCTTCGTCAGGAAGTGCAGGCCGGCGACGACCGCCAGGGCGACGGCGATGAGCGCGGCGCTGCCGTTGTAGCCGAGCCCCGTGCTGTCGGCCATCCAATCGCCCAGGGCCGTGCCGAGCGTCTGCGAGAACATGATGGCCGCCCAGTAGAACCCCTCGGCCTTCGGCGAGTGGACCGTCTCGACGGCGATGGTCCCGAGCGTCCGCTTCCAGAGGACAAGGGTGGCGACGACCAGCGAGAGGAGCAGGATGGAGCCGCCCGGGTACCCGATGCCCAGCGAGCGGTCGCAGAAGTCGGCCAGCGTCGTGCCGGCGAGCGTCGTCGCCGTGATCACCGCCCAGTACAGCAACGAGTTGAACCGCTCGGCCCGGAACTGGGCGGCCAGCAGGACGATCAGGGCGGAGGCGAAGATGGCCGTTCCGGCGAGGTAGCCGAGCCCGAGGGTCAGCGTCACGGCGTTGCCACCTACCTCCCCGAGCGTCGTCGCGACGATCTTAATGATCCAATAGCCGCGGGTCACCGCCGGTACCTTGCTCGGTGCTGACCGTCGTTCCGCCTGCATTCCGGGTCGATCCTCGCACATTCGGAACGAGGCCCCGTCGCAGGGCTCGTCCGCGACGGAGCCGGTGACGCAGCAGACTGAGCGCAGACTTAGCGGGTACGGACTTTCCGCGTTGAGGCCTCGGCGGCATCGCCTGAACTCCGAGGGCACGAACGGTCGGGTCCGCCTTCTGTAGCAACTCGGCAACGGTTGCCGGCTAGGTTCGCCGGCCTCCGGAACGCTTAGGCTTCATCCGGCGTATGGGTCACGCGGGGCTATAACCGCGCGTGGAGTGTCCACCCATGGCCGCAGTGGTCGCGTTCCCGTCGAAGTCCCGCCGCCCCGCCAAGACGCAGGACCAGGACCAATCCGACCTCGACCTGTTGCACAGCATCTGCGTCGAGTTGATCGGCGAGAACGACCTCCGGGCGCTCTGCGGCAAGGTCGTGGACGCCGCCGTCAAGATAACGGGCTCCGACTACGGCACGATGCAGAGGCTCTGCCCGGCGGACCACCTTACGCACCCCGGCCACCTCGAACTGCTGTACTCGCGCGGGATCACGCCGGAGGCCGAGGGGCATTGGGCGATGGTCGATCCGGCTGCCGTGACGAGCTGCACGGCGGCGCTCAGGCTCGGCGGTCGCTTCGTCGTCCCGGACTTCGAGGCCTGGGACGAGATCGCCGGGACCGACGACCTGCTCGCCTTCCGCCGGGCCGGCATCCGGGCCGCACAGACGACCCCGCTGATGGCGCGCGACGGCAGGCTGCTAGGCATGATCTCGACCCATTGGGCCGAGGCTCACGAGCCGACGGAACGGGACCTCAGGCTTCTGGACATCCTGGCGCGACAGGCCGCCGACCTGCTCGAACGCACCAAGGCGGAGGAATCCCTGCGCGCCAGCGAGGAGCGCCTGCGCCAGTCCGAGGCCCGCCTCCGCGACCTCAACCAGACGCTCGAAGCGCGCGTCCGGCAGCGCACCGACGAGCTGATGGCGGCCGAGGGGCAGCTCCGGCAGATGCAGAAGATGGAGGCCATCGGGCAATTGACCGGCGGCCTCGCGCACGATTTCAACAACCTGCTCGCCGGCATCTCCGGGTCGCTGGAGATGATGCAGACCCGCATGGGCCAGGGCCGGCTCGGCGATGTGGGACGCTACATGTCGGTGGCGCAGGGTGCCGCCAAGCGCGCCGCCGCGCTGACCCACCGCCTGCTCGCCTTCTCGCGCCGCCAGACCCTCGACCCGAAGCCCACCGACGTGAACCGCCTCGTCTCGGGGATGGAGGAGCTGGTCCGGCGTACCATCGGGCCGCATGTCGCCCTGGACGTGGTCGGGGCGGCCGGCCTCTGGCCGACGCTGATCGACCCCGGGCAGCGGGAGAACGCGCTGCTCAACCTGTGCATCAACGCCCGCGACGCGATGCCGAATGGCGGGCGCATCACCATCGCGACCGGCAACCGCTGGGTCGATCGCGACTACGGGGCCCGTTACGACATCCCCGAGGGCCAGTACCTCTCCATCTGCGTGACCGACACCGGCACCGGCATGCCGCCCGAGGTGGTGGCGCGGGTGTTCGAGCCGTTCTTCACCACGAAGCCGATGGGCGAGGGCACGGGCCTCGGCCTGTCGATGATCTACGGGTTCGCCCGCCAGTCGGGCGGCCATGTGCGCATCCACTCCGAGGTGGGGCTGGGCACGACCGTCTGCCTCTACCTGCCGCGCTACCACGGTGAGGCCGAGGGCGGATGCCGCCGCCGACGAGACGGCCCGCCTCGGACGCGTGGGCCGGGGCGAGACCGTGCTTGTCGTCGACGACGAACCCTCGGTGCGGATGCTGCTCGTCGATGTCCTGGCCGACATGGGCTACGCGACGGTTGAGGCAGCCGACGGGGCCGCGGGATTGAAGGTGCTGCAGTCCGGGGCGCGCATCGACCTGCTGGTGACCGACGTCGGTCTCCCCGGCGGGATGAACGGGCGCCAAATGGCGGATGCGGCCCGGGCGCGCCGGCCCAACCTTAAGGTGCTTTTCATCACTGGCTACGCCGAGTGCGCGGCGGTCGGCGACGGACTCCTAGGGCCAAACATGCAGGTGCTGACGAAGCCGTTCCGGATGGACGCACTCGGTGAGCGCATCCGGGACCTCGTCGCCGAACCGCAAGTGGCTGGGGCCCCGGCCGTTCGCTGAGATCGGATCGCGTGGCATAGAGGCCCTGGTCGTGGGGCTTGAAGTAGCGATTGCAGTCGATGTCCGCTTCGGAAGCGCTGTTCTCGACCTTCGAGTGACTGGGTTGGGCGCATTGCTGCTGGGCTGGTCTCGAAGCCCCTCGACGCAGAAGCCGAGGGGCCGAACGCTCAAATCTCAGTTCCTTCGGCTAGGGTCAAAGCATCTTCGACGTCGACGCCGAGGTACCTGACCGTGCTCTCGATCTTGGTATGGCCGAGCAGGATCTGGACGGCACGCAGGTTGCCGGTCCGCTTGTAGATTAACGACGCCTTCGTGCGTCGGAGGGAATGGGTGCCATAGTCCTCGCTGCGCAGCCCGATGCCTGTGACCCACTCATCGACCAGGCGCGCATACTGCCGGGTGCTGATGTGCGTGACGCCGTCGAGCCGGCTCGGGAAGGCATAGTCGTCGAGCGTTCCACCCCTGGCCTCCAGCCATGCGAGGATGCTGGTACGGGCGGGTTCGAGCAATTCGAACTGCACTGGTCGGCCGGTCTTGCGTTGAATGACGATAGCCCGGCCACGGACGCGACCACCACTGACGAGATCGCCGATCTTTAGCTTTACGATGTCGCAGCCACGAAGTTTGCTGTCGATGGCGAGATCGAACATCGCCCGGTCGCGGGTGCGCCGTTCGCGGTCGAGCCAGAACCGGATGGCCCAGACTTGCTGAGGTTTGAGTGCTCGTTTGGCCCCGAGCTTGCGGCCAGCGTTCCAGGCCGATCGGCCTTTCGTTGCCGGATCGTATGCGGAGTGTCCCATCGTCTGTCTCCTCGCCGGCCCATGCCGACCAGGCGAGAAGACACTCGATCCGATGCCCCCGGGGTGAGGTCAGCCTAAGCGGACGGGCTGGTTGCGACCCAACCCAGCCGGCAGAACCGCTGTCGGCGTTCCCCTGAAGCGGACGTTTGTCAGCCATTCGGCAACTTCGGCTCGGGGTGGCGAACGGCCTTCAGCACCGCGGGCGAAATCGGACGTTCAAGCCAGCAACGGTTGATCTGATTTGGGTGCGCCTTTAACGAACCGGCCCTTACAGCCGTTTGCGACGCATATCTGCCGACCAAATCGCCTTTGGCGCTTCGCCAAAGTAGATGGGGTGGATGGCTCCCGCGCCGACCGATGGCATCTGAGCGCCAGATCGATTAAAGAACCTCGTCTGCCCGCGCTAAAACATTCGCGTCCAATGTCAAACCGAGGCGCTCCATCGCGGATGAGTTTATCACAAAATTGAAATTCTTTGGTTGATAAAACGGGATCTCTCCAGGATTTGTGCCCTGAAATATACTGGCAACTTGGTGCGCCGCATAGGTGTTCAGATCTATCAAGTTGAAATCGTACGACATTGCACAACCATCCACGGCAAATTCTCGATAGGGTGCCATCGCCAGAAGACGTTTCTCGGTGATGAGTTCACAAATGAGCTTGCGTGCTGTTAAATTTTCTGGAGCTGCATTTATCAAGCAAGCGTCCGATGATTCTGCCTCGGAAAATGCTCGCTGATATTCCGCCGCTTGATGCGGGCTCTCGACCGGAGGTCCAACCAGGGTCAGTCCAACGTTTCGGGCTGCATCGTTGATAGCAACGCCTACTCGACTTTCCGACGCTGATCGTGGAGCGACGTGGAATATGCTCTTAATGGACGGCTTCGCAGCTCTCAATAATTCAAGTCGTTTCTGCCATGTTTCGATTCCACCGTCGACAATGACCCCGGTAATATTGCCTCCGGGGTGAGCTATGGAGTTCACGATCCCATATGAAATCGGATCGCTAACGAAACCGACAACAGGAACGGTTTGCGTCTCCTGCTTGAGCATCAACACCGTTCGTCCGCTAGAAGCTAAAATTGCGTCTGGATTTCGCAGCGCGGCTTCATGAACGATTTTCTGCAGAGCTTCGCGCGACCCAAGTGCGGAGTACCGTGCTATCTCAAGATTCTTTCCTTCAATAAAGCCAAGTTTCTCAAGCTCTAAAAACATTGCTCTATAAAATGGCGAGCCTTGCCTCGTCATTTGTTCGACAGGTCTCGATGGGTGTATCAAGGCGAGTCGAAATAACTTATTTTCGAGGGCAGATACACTCAAGCAACTAAATCCAGCAGCGTAGGCTACACCAGCAGCAAGGAACTGACGGCGTTTCATCTGCGTTCCCCCACGGATCGTGCCGTCTACAATGGCATCATAGGGTATGTAAGGTATACAGCCCGGTCAAAGGACGCCACGAGAACAAGGGGCCATCGCCCCGTCCTCGACCTGCGTCTAGACCAGCGACTCCGCGATGCTATAAGGTCGCAGCGGCAGCGGTGAAAGTCCGCTTGCTGGCGGCTAAGCGAAAGCAGACCGTCGCGAAGCCACCCATTGCGGATGGTTGCGTCGGTTCGTTTTGGGTATGCCTCAGCCGTCCTTGCTTAGCTTCGGCCGCCGGTAGACTGGAACACGCAGAAGCTCAAGAGATTGTGCCAGAGCCTCAACGGACTGAGATCGAGCTATGAGGTCGTAGCTTCTCCAAGCCCACGTCTGGTCCGCGAGCCACCGGCGCTGCTCGGAGGGCGTGAAGTCGTTCCGGTAGTCCATAAGCACATTCTGTTCGCGCCATAGCCGGCCGACATTCACCTATGTTCCTGGCGCCGGACTGGTTCGGTATGGGTCCGGGCGAACCATAGCCATCGGTCTGTTTTGGATGCCAACCGAGACCATTCAAAACGAACTTTCTCAACCAAACCGACCATAGCAGACCGGCATGCCGGGATGCTACGAGGCGGACATCGGGATGGTCTGCTTAGGGCCGATCTTGTTAAAAAACTCGGAGGCACTGCTTCAGGCTTCATCGAAGGAGGCGCTACTGAGAATTTTCGCCCCCCTTGTCCAATGCAAGCCTACCTTCGCGTCGAATTCTGAGCGATGTGCTAGCAGGACCTTCTCCAGCCAACGTGACTCGCAGTGCTGTTTCAGCCTGGTACCGAGTTTTTCAACACAATCGGCCGGAAGCGGGCTGGTCGCTATGGGTGGGAAGCAGACTCCTGCTGTACGGTTGGAACCGGACTTTCAGTGGTCAGCGGCATTCGTCATTCGGTGGCGCGCAAGCTGAGCAAATTGGCTACCTAGTCTGGAGGATGTTCCAGGCCGCCTGTGATGCAGGGAGCGAATGCGGAGTTAATGGAGCCAGAGCTGAGGGGGCACGATGATCGAATTTGCAGGAAAGCTACGCACGCTCTGTCTGCTCGCAATTTCCGTCCACGGTATCGCGGTCAACGCCCACGCAGCCGAGGTCACCGTGCTCTGCTCACAGGGGCTGAAGACCGCCCTGGTTGAACTCGTGCCGCAGTTCGAGCAGGCGAGCGGTGACCGCCTCAACGTCACCTATGACACTTCCGCTATCCTCAAGGCGCAGATCGAGGCTGGCAAAGCGTTCGACGTTGTGGTCCTGACGCCGCCCCTTATTGCGGCCCTTATTCAGCAGGGCAAGGTTTTGGACGGCACCGCGACTACTCTCGCTCGCACGGGCGTCGGCCTCGCCGTCAAAAAAGGTGCCGCGCGGCCTGACATCGCCTCTGCGGAAGCACTAAAGCGGGCACTCATCAGCGCAGGATCAGTAGCCTATAGCACGTCTGGCGCGAGCGGCGCGGTTTTCGCCGCCGCTCTTCAGAAGCTCGGGATTGCCGACGAGGTGAAGGCCAGGGGCAAAGCGATCCCGAACGGTTTGACCGGAGATGTCGTCGCTCGCGGCGAGGCGGACCTTGCTGTACAACTGATGCCTGAGTTGATGTCAGTTTCAGGGGTAGACGTGGTCGGTCCGTTCCCTGCGGAGGTTCAGTCTTTCGTGGTGCTGACTGGAGGTACCTCGGCCACCGCGGACAAGGCTCGGGCTGGGGCGTTCCTTGAATTTCTCAAGGCTCCTGCCGCGGCAGCGATCATCCGCGCCAAGGGTCTGGAACCCGGCTAATTGATCAGTTTGGTTGCCGCCCCCTAAGAAGCAGACCTCGCGCAAGCCTGGATTGGGTAGAAGGTGGAACGGAATGGCCGCTCGGGGTGAGAAGCGGAAGTCAGCCACTCGCCTCGAAGTGGAAGTTCCGCATTCGACCCAACCCGGCCGCCTGCACTCCGCTCGGCTCTTCTCCAGAGTGCGTCATGCCGAAGCTCGAGTGTTCGCAGAACCGGCCGTTCGGCTTTGCGCCCATTGCGGTCGCACAACTAGCCCTCGCCGTAGCCCGAAAGCGGACGAAGTACCAGTACAGGCCTCACACCGATTGAAAAGGGCACCGCATGGTACGTCTCAACGAGATCCGAGCAGGCGAAGTCGCTGTCGTAGAGCCCACAAAACGTGACGCTGGGCTAATCTACATCGGCCGCATCAATACGCCATGGAGCGATCGCCTCGTCTGCCCGCGACAAGGACGTCCAGACGGCCCACTATGCCGCATCGAGGTCTTCGAACCTTGGGTTGCTGCCTTGGATGGGCTCGACGCCTACGACAGGATCGAAGTGCTTTACTGGCTCGATGCCTCCCGGCGGGATCTCGTCCGCCAGAGCCCAGCCAACAATGGGATCACGCTGGGCACCTTTGCTCTACGCTCGCCTGTGCGACCGAACCCAATCGGCACATCGATCGCCACGCTGATCGCCATTGAGGGGCACAAGCTGATGGTTCGAGGCCTCGACTGCCTGGATGGGACGCCGCTCCTCGACCTCAAGCCAGACCGGTCCCTCTTCACGCCCATCGCCCCACCGCAGCCTGGCGACTACGAGACCGACATCTGACACCTCGATTGGATGCATAAAGTGTCCGCGCCAGGGGTGCCGCCGATTGGCGATGGGCTATATCCAGTCAGATATAGCCCTGAGGCGCGTGTCTGGAGATTTCCTTGGTCACCTCCTACCTCCGCGCGCCGGCAAGTGCGCTTCGCCTAGCGGCACTCATGGGATCTTTCACGCTGACCTTTGCGACCGATGCATGGGCAGCGCCGGTGCGGGTCTACGCTGCCGGCAGCCTCGTAGCCGCACTTAAAGACGTGATTGCCGCCTCCGGCCTACCCGCGGAAGCGGTGGCCGCGCCAACCTTTGGGCCAGCCGGGCTGCTGCGGCAACGGATCGAGAACGGAGAGCAGGCGGACCTCTACCTCTCCGCCGACTTGGCCGGCCCCCGCCGCCTCGCCGAGGCAGGCAAGGCCAAGGCCGTCGTGCCATTCGCCCGCAACACGCTGTGCGTGCTCGCCCGCGCTGATCTCGGCCTGACCCCGGACAATCTGCTCGACCGCCTACTCAAGCCCGACTTGCGGCTAGCGACCTCGACGCCCGGCGCTGATCCCGGTGGCGACTATGCCCAAGCCATCTTCGAGCGTGCCGAGGCCGTGCATCCCGGCGCCAAGGCCGTGCTGGAGAAGAAGGCGCTCAAGCTGCTCGGCTCACCAAACGCGATGGTGCCGATGGCAGGCCGCAGTCCCAGCGCTACCGTCTTTCTGGGCAACAACGCTGACGCGCTCCTGTACTACTGCAGCGGCCAAGGTGGCACGATGAAGGAGGCGCCCGGTCTCAACCTGGTGCGACTGCCTTCCAATCTGTCGGTGCCGGCGACCTATGCCATGGCGCTCATCACCGAAAACCCGGACGCCATGCGCCTCGCCCTGTTCCTCGTCTCCGAGAAGGGGCAGGCAATCCTTACCCGCCACGAGCTCGCGCCGATCAGCGGGTTATAAGGCAATTGCGACAGTCCCGTTCTCGCGGTCACTCAACAGAAAGCAGGTCGAGCTTGATCTGTGGGTTCGGCGCGCGGCCAATCTCAATCGTTATCGGGCCAGGGCCGAGGGCGAAGCGCAGGCTCTTGCGGACCTCTGGGCAACCCGCCTTTCCGCTGATGCGCTCAGGCTTGAGCGTCGTGCGTCCATCCTGACTGACGTCGATCCAGGCATCGTCTGAAAGCGTCAGCTGATAGGTGCCGGCGGAGGGCACCGCGGCCGTGACGAAGCCCGCAAACGTCCCTGGTTTTGCCGTCCTCTCGGATTGAACCGGCAGTGCCACGTCCGCCGCCGGCTTCAGAGCCACCTGCGCCGCCCCCGTGCCAGCCGGTAAGGTCGACCCAGAGGCGAGCACGGGCAGGTCTGGCGCCGCGAATGCGGCGCGATCCCGCGCCACCGACCACGCAAAGCTCGCGCAGGCCGGCGCATCCTCGGCCACCGCCGGGCCGATGCAGCAGACCACCAGCCCGACCGTCAGGATGGCGCGGGATCTCGACGTCATCAGTCGACCGCGACCATGACGTCGGACGCCTTAATCACGGCGTAGGCCGGGCCGCCGACCACGAGCTTGAGGCTGTCGACAGCCTCGTTGGTGACGGCGGCGGTGACGATCTGCCCGGGCATGATCTCGATCTTCACGTGCGCCGTGGTGGCGCCCTTCTCGATCGCAGCCACGGTGCCCTTGATGATGTTGCGCGCGCTGATCTTCACGATATCCGCCTTCCTGGCCCGTTCGGGGCTGGTTAGTTCTTGCCACCGTCGATGACGCTGAAGCCCTGAGCCTCGAAGAACGGCTTGGCTGCAGCGCTCCGGAGGAAGTCCAGGAAACGCTTCGCACCATCGCCCTTCGCGTCCGCGGTGACGGCGAACGGGTACACCACCGGCGGGTGGCTGTCCGCCGGAAACACGCCCACGACCTTCACGTTCGGATCCGACTTCGCATCGCTCTCATAGACCACGCCGAGCGGAGCCTCACCGCGCGATACCAGGGCCAAAGCCGCCCGGACATTGTCCGTCTGGGCGAGCCGAGGCTGGATCCCAGCCCACAGGCCGAGTTTCTCGAAGGCGGTCTTGGCGTACTTGCCGATCGGCACGGAGTTGACCTCGCCGGTGGCAAGTCGGCCGTCAGGGCCGAGCGCCTTGGCAAAACCCTCCGGCGTAAAGGCGATCGTGGCCTCCTTCGCGTCCTTTGGTGCGACCACGACCAAGCGGTTGTTCAGCAGGTTCACCCGCGTGTCCGGTCGGATGAGATTTTTCTTGGCGAGGTAGTCCATCCATTCGAGGTCGGCCGAGGCGAACAGATCGGCAGGCGCCCCGCTCTCGATCTGCCGGGCGAGAGCGGACGACGCGGCGTAGCTCGACCGGATCGCGATTCCGGACTGCGCGGTGAATGCCTTGCCGGCATCGTCCAATGCGTTCTTGAGGCTGGCCGCCGCAAACACAGTCGTAGTCTCCGCCGCCTGAGCTGCGCCGGCGGCGAGGAGCAGTACGGCGATCAGGCCGGTGCGGATCAGACGGTGCATGCGGCTGGGGTTCCTGCTCAGTAGTAGGGATGGCACGCCGACAATTTGGCTCAGGCCACTCTCTGAAGCGAGGCCGTGAAGGCGCGAACCGCGCAGCCCCAACTCTCGGAATCGCTATATACGACGATGCATAGCCGCGGGTAGTGGTGGCAGCGGAATCGATACACGATCCGGAGGAGGATGAGGTGGAAGCGACGAAGCCATCGGTCGGCGGTGTCGCCTTGGGGGTTGAGGTCCAGGCGGCGCTGGATCGGATGGCGGCACTTCTCCGTCCGGTAGGCGCCGCAAGCGTGATTCTCGACGACGCGTTGGGCCGCGTGGCCGCGATCGACATAGTCGCTCGGCTCAACGCGCCACCGTTTCCAGTTGCCGCAATGGACGGCTACGCTCTCCGTTGGAGTGACGCCGGCGCGCCACTGCCCTGTACCGGCGCCATCAAGGCCGGCGACACCGTCGGCGCTCGGCTCTCGCCCGGTACCTGCCTCCGCATTTTCACCGGGGCGCCGATTCCCTCGGGTGCCGATACCGTCGTGATCCAGGAGCTCACCGAGCAGGTCGATGGACGGATTGTCCTCCTGCCGGGCGCCGAGCCATATCGCCATATCCGAACTGCGGGCAGCAACTTCGAGACGGGTCAGTCGATCGTCCGTGCAGGCCGCCGGCTGAACGCGCGTGACATCGGCCTGCTGGCCTCGTCGGGGCATCTTCACGCGCGGGTCTACAGCCGGCCGCGGGTCGCTGTCCTCTCGATGGGCGATGAGCTGTCGGATTCGTTGTCGCCCGGCGGCGGCGCACAGATCATCGATGCCAATCGACCGACGCTGAAAGCCCTCGTTCGTGCCTGGGGCGGCATACCGATCGACCTCGGTATCGTGCGCGACGATCCCGATACTCTGGCTCGGATCCTATCGACCGTCGATGTGGACCTTCTGGTGACGTCCGGCGGGGCGTCCGTCGGCGATTTCGACTTTATGGGCCAGACGCTTGCAGGACTCGGTTTCAAGGCTGCGTTCCACAAGGTGCAGATGCGACCAGCGAAAGCGACGCTGTTCGGAACCTTAGGATCGCTTCCGATCCTCGGCCTGCCTGGCAACGCCTGCGCTGCGACGATCGCCGCCCTGATCTTCCTCAAGCCCGCCATAGCGCTGCTCGGTGGTGCGGGCCGCCAGGACGCGGTTCGTGAGTGGGCGGTTCTCGGCAGCGCTATCGCGGCGGTCGGACCTCGAACGACCTTTCTTCGCGGCCGTCTCGACCGGGAGGCCGGCGGATGTTTGAGCTTCACTGCGTTGCCTTCGCAGGACAACGCGATGCTGTCAGGCTTGGCAGGCGCCGACGCCGTTGTCGTGAGACCGCCGTCGGCGCCCGCAGCCCGTACCGGCGACAGCGTCGAGATCGTTCGGTTCGACACCGTCGCTGGCTTCTGACGGGACGGCTGCCGGCCCCTCGATCAGACGGGGCCGGCGTGATTGTCAGAGCGTTCCCAGTCGTGTGGTGATCGCCTTGGTCTCAAGATAGTTCGACAGCACCGCCTGGCCCATCTCACGGCCCCAGCCGGACTGTTTGTAACCGCCGAACGGCAGGGCGGCATCGAAGACGTGGTAGCAGTTGATCCACACCGTACCAGCCCGAAGTCGATGCGCGATCTGCTGAGCCCGGCCTGTGTCCTTGCCCCAGACGCCGGCCGCGAGCCCGTAGACCGTGTTGTTGGCCTCTGCGATCAGCGCGTCGTCCACCTCGTCGAAGGGCGTCGCCACCAGAACAGGCCCGAAGATCTCCTCGCGCACCACCTTCATTCCGGGATTGGTGTCGGTGAGGATCGTCGGCGGCACGAAGTAGCCCTTGCCCGAGGGCACGGCGTTGCCACACCCGATCGTCTTGGCGCCCTCGTTTCGCCCGGCCTCGAGGTACCCAGTCACACGCTCATACTGTACCGCGGAGACGAGTGGCCCCATCTCGGTACCTGCGTCGAGCCCGTGGCCGAGCTTGATCTTGCCGGCTTCCGCCGCGATGCCTTCCACCACCTTGTCGAAGATCGAGCGGTGCACAAACAGGCGCGAGCCGGCGTTGCAGCATTGCCCGTGGTTGAAGAAGATCGCCGCGTTTGCCCCCGGAATCGCTAGCGACAGGTCGGCGTCGGGCAGGATGATGTTGGGCGACTTGCCGCCGAGCTCCAGCGATACGCGCTTCAGGTCGCCAGAAGCCGCCTTGACGATCAGCTTGCCGACCTCAGTGGAGCCGGTGAACGCGACCTTGTTGACGTCCGGGTGGCCGGCGAGCGCCGCGCCCGCGGTCTCGCCGAAGCCGGCGATGATGTTGACCACGCCGTCCGGAAGGCCGGCTTCCAGCATCAGTTCGCCCAGGCGTAGCGCCGAGAGCGGTGTCTCTTCGGCGACCTTGAGCACCACCGTACAGCCTGTAGTCAGCGCCGGCGCGAGCTTCCATGCCGCCATCAACAGCGGGAAGTTCCACGGGATAATCTGGCCGACCACTCCGATCGGCTCGGGGCGGGTCACCGAGAAGAAGTCCGAGCCCGGCGCCGCGAGCGCCGAGAGCGGGATCGACTTGCCCTCGATCTTGGTGGCCCAACCGGACATGTAGTGGAACATGTCGGCTGAAAGGGTGACGTCGGTGGCCTTGGCGACCGCCATCGGCTTACCGTTGTCGATGGCCTCCAGAGCGGCGAGTTCGTCGGCATGCTCCAGGATCAGGTCTCCGATCCGATGCAGCAGGCGGCCGCGTGCGGAGGGTGTCATCTTCGACCACGGGCCGCTCTCGAACGCGCGGCGCGCCGCCTTTACGGCAGCATCGACGTCGGCCTTGTCGCCCTCGGCGACCTTGGCGATGACCTCGCCAGTGGCTGGATCCGTGACGTCGAAGGTCTTGCCCGATTGAGCGGGCACCCACTTGCCGTCGATGAGGAGAGTGCGGTCCTTCGACAGCCAGTCGCGGATCGCGGGCGGGATGGTGGGCGAGATGGCCGGAATGTCGGCACGGACGTTCATGGCTCGGTTTCTCCCTGTTCCCATCGTCAACCGGAGCGTGAACCAAGCCGCGGGGGCGAGGTCGCCGCATCCGGGCGATGTTCGCGTTAGGATATAGCGGTCGTTGAAGGGGGCAACCGCGGTCGCGCATGATAGTGGTGCGCGGGGATGGTAGACACGCGGTGGGATCGAGGAAGGACGCGATGGCCCGGCTCAGCATTCGGATCGACTTGGCACCCGACAACCGCATCGGTCCGGGCAAGGTGCAACTCCTGGAGATGGTCGCGGAGCACGGCTCCATTAGCGCTGCCGGGCGCGCGCTCGACATGTCGTACCGCCGCGCTTGGCTGCTCATCGAGGACATGAACAAGGGGTTCGGCCAGCCTGTGATCGAGGCGCAGATCGGCGGCAAGGCCGGTGGCGGCGCGCGGCTGTCGGCCTTCGGGGCCGATCTCGTCGCCCATTACCGCGCGATCGAGCGGGCAGCCGAGCGGGCAGCGGCACCGTTTCTGGCGCGCATCGCCCCGTCCGCGCACAGCAAGACCTGAACGCCCCTCCCCCAGTCAGCCGGTGCACCTACCCCTCGCGAACCCTGGCCTTCGGTCGGCCTCCTGCTTGATCGATATATCACATCGAATATAACGATCGGCGCGGTCCGGATCACCCAGCCGCCTGCCGACGCTCTGCCGCTCGACACGAGCCGGTGCCGGCGGTGATCGGCGGTCGAGGGGGAAGTACATGCCGCTCGTGACGCGGGTAGTGGGCGATACGAGCACGGACGGAAACCGCATCCGTCTCCAAATCGTCGTCGACGATCACGAGGTGAACGAGATCGTCCTATGCAGGGACGACGTGCAATCCGTTGTCGGGTTGCTGATCGCGCTGGGTGGACAGGCACTCAGTCGCAGTGGATCGGAACAGGAGCCGTCCACCGCGTCGGCCCGGCCCTTCCCCGTCGATCTCATCACCCTCGGCGACGACGAGCGCGGCGAGCCCGTCCTGGTCTTCAGCGTCGGGGCGACGGCACTGGCCTTCAATCTCGCTCGCGATCAGCTCGCGGAACTGGGTCGCACGCTCTTGACCGCCAGCGCCCAGACGGCCGGGCACGTGAACTGACCCGGCCCGACCGCGGAGGCGGCGTTCGATGCTCGCGCGGCACCTTCATTTCTTCGTGGCCCTCGCCCGCGAGAAGCATTTCGCCCGCGCCGCCCAGGCCTGCAACATCACCCAATCGACCCTTTCGGCCGCCATTCGAAAGCTGGAGGAAGATCTTCAGGTTCCGCTGGTCGTACGGAGCCAGCGCTATCTCGGCCTCACGGTCGAGGGGGAACATCTGCTTGCCTGGGCCCCGCAGATCCTGATCGACTACGACAGCCTCCGTGAGGACCTCTCCGGCTTGCGGGCGGGATTGCGCGGCGTGCTGCGCCTCGGCGTCGTGCCAGCGGCGATGGGTGCTGTCGGCCTCCTCACGGTCCGATTCCGGCAATTCCATCCGGAGGCCGGTATCGAGATCCGGTCGCTTTCCTCCCGCGAGATCCAGCGCGCGCTCGACAACTTCGAGATCGAGGCCGGGCTCACCTACCTCGAGAACGAACCCTTGGAACGTGTGCGGCGCGTACCCCTCTACCGCGAGCGTTATGTCCTGGCGATGCGCGCCGACCATCCCTTGGCCGAGCGAGACACCGTGACATGGGCCGATGCCGCAGGATGCACGCTCTGCCTCTTGAGCGAGGACATGCAGAACCGCCGCATCCTCGACGGCCTCGCCGCCTCCCTCGACCTCCGGTTGATGCCGGCGGTGACCAGCAACTCGTTCCTCGGGATCTGCGCGCATCTGCGCCAAGGCGGCTTCGCCAGCATCGTCCCGCACACCTTCCGGCACCTGTTCGGCGGTACGGACGATCTCGCCATGCGCGACTTGGTTGAGCCCGCGTACCGCCAGTCGGTCGGGCTCGTCCTGTCCGAGCGCGACCCTCTGCCGTCAATGGCCGCTGCGCTGTTCCGGATCGTCCTCGACGCGGACTACGACATGACCTTTGTCGACCTCTGCGAACCGGCATGAAGGATGTCTCCATGACCGAACTCGAACAGATCGAGCGCGACATCACGGCTGTGCGGGACAGCATCCTGATCGCGATGCGCGCGCCAGATGATGGCAGCCTGTATGCGGCCTTCAAGATCCGAAGACAGGCGAGCCTCGACCTCTACCGGCGCTACCTGGCAGAGCTGCTGGTGAGACGGGAAGACCTGCGCGCCATGACCAGGCATTGATCTCGAACACAGTTCGGCTCGGGACCGCGCGCGATCGGCGAACATCCGGTGCCGCGCAGGCTTGGGATGCGTGATCGACGATTTCGATCACGCAATTCGGAAAATCAATTTGCTTCAATTTAAGTCGACCAGGAATATGACCCCGCACCGCTGCAGTTGAGACGAGATCAGTTCTCACGGAGCGCGCGCGGGGAAACGTCCGGTTTCATCGAAGATTCGAAAAAGGCGCCTCACATCGCGCTGCCGGTCGTCGTCTCCTTTGTCTTCGAGCAAAGGGAAATCTCATGGCCAAGATCGTTCTTGTCCTCTACGATGATCCCGTCGATGGAATGCCTCAGTCCTACGCGCGCGACGACCTGCCGAAGATCGAGCGCTACTCCGACGGCCAGACCCTGCCGACCCCGAAGGCTATCGACTTCCAGCCGGGCCACTTGCTCGGCAGCGTCTCAGGTGAACTCGGTCTGCGTCCCTACCTCGAAGGGCTCGGTCACGAACTGATCGTCACCTCCTCCAAGGAAGGGGAGGATTCTGTCCTCGATCAGCATTTGCACGACGCCGAGATCGTGATCTCCCAGCCGTTCTGGCCGGCCTACATGACGAAGGAGCGCATCGCAAAGGCGAAGAAGCTCAAGCTCATCGTCACCGCCGGCATCGGGTCCGACCACACGGACCTCGATGGCGCGAACGCGCACGACATCACGGTCGCGGAGGTGACCTTCTGCAATTCGATCAGCGTCGCCGAGCACGTGGTGATGATGATCCTCGGACTCGTCCGCAACTACATCCCCTCACACCAGTGGGTCGTGAAGGGCGGCTGGAACATCGCCGACTGCGTCGCCCGCTCTTATGACGTCGAGGGCATGCATGTCGGCACGGTCGCCGCCGGCCGCATTGGCCTCGCGGTGCTCAAGCGCCTCAAGCCGTTCGATATGCACCTGCACTACACAGACCGCCATCGGCTGCCGGAGAGCGTCGAGCGGGAACTGGGCCTGACGTGGCACGCCAGCCGCGAGGAGATGTACGGCGTCTGCGATGTCGTGACCTTGAACTGCCCCCTCCATCCGGAGACGGAGCACATGATCAACGACGAGACTCTGAAGCTGTTCAAGCGCGGCGCCTACCTCGTCAACACCGCTCGTGGGAAGCTCGCGGTCACCGACTCGATCGTGCGTGCCCTCGAGTCCGGTCAACTCGCGGGCTACGCCGGCGATGTCTGGTTCCCGCAACCGGCGCCGAAGGACCATCCCTGGCGGACCATGCCACATCACGGCATGACACCACATATCTCCGGCACCTCGCTATCCGCCCAGGCGCGCTACGCGGCCGGCACGCGCGAGATCCTCGAATGCTACTTCGAGAGCCGCCCCATCCGCGACGAGTATCTGATCGTTCAGGGGGGCAAGCTCGCTGGCGTCGGGGCCCGCTCCTACAGCGTGAGCGACGCCGGCAAGGGGCAGATGGCCAAGGCCTGACGTCGGTATCCAAAGCAAAGTGGCCGGCCCGCCGCGGCGGCCGGCTGCTTCACTCTCACGAGGGGATCGGGAGCCGACGATGAAGCGCGAGGACCTCACCGAGAAGCTTCTCGACATCAAGCGCGAGAAGGGCTGGAGCTGGAAACACATCCACGAGGAGATCGGCGGCCTGTCGCCGTTCCTGATCACCGCGGCCTGCATGGGCCAGATGAAGCTGCCGAAGTCCAGGCCAAGCGGGCGGCCGAGCTCTTCGGCCTCACCCCCTCCGAGGAGCGGATGCTCAACGAGCCGCCCTATCGCGGCTCGATCCCGTCCATGCCGCCCACCGACCCGCTGATCTACCGGTTCTACGAGCTGGTGATGGTCTACGGAACGACCTTCAAGGAGCTGATCCAGGAGGAGTTCGGCGACGGCATCATGTCGGCGATCGACTTCAACATGGACATGGCCCGCGAGGCCGACAACAAGGGTGACCGCGTGAAGCTCACCATGTCGGGCAAGTTCCTGCCGTACAAGTACTACGGCAACGACGACGATACGCCGGAATACGGCCTCAAGGAAACGTAGATCCAAGAAGGCCGGCGGGCCGTGACGGATGGCGCCTCCGAACCTTGTCCGCACCGCCACGGACAGGCTTGACCGAAACGGTCGACCAGCCCCCTAGGCAGACCGTGTCGATTTTGGCAGAGTGCTATATATGAACGGATATAGCGCTCTGGGGAGAGGCCGGTGCCGCCACATGCCCATCTCGACGGTCCCGCACTGCGCGCGCTCGTGTCGGGCGGCCATCCCGCCTTCGTTCCCCCGCCTTGTGCAGATGCGGCCGACAAGCCGCGTGACCGCATCTGGGAATTGGCCGAGAGCCTGCACTGCTCGATCGTCGGCACCTGCCTGACCAATGCCGAGGCTCGCGCGATCCTGGCCAAGCTCGGGCGACCGGATGCGCGAACGATCACTGAGCATCGGCTGCATGGCGAGATCGTTCAGATCGCCGGCCGGAAGGACGGGGGCGGTCGCCTGCTCCAGAAGGCCCTAGACCGGCGGCATGAGCGGGAAATCGAGCGCTTCGCTGAAGCGCACACCGCTGAGGCGGTCAGGGCGCTCTGGCGAGCCTCGGTCGAGCGCGGCGAGATACCCGGCGCCTACTGGGCGGCCATTACACACCCCGCCACCGACTGGACCCTTGTGCAGGACGTGTTCGGCGAGGTGCACATGCTCTCGCACTTGGTCGGCCAGTCGAACCGGGCCGACATTCGACGCCTGCGCCAACTCGAGGCCGATCTCGCGGAGCGTGACGAGCGGATCGCAGCTCTGGAGGGCCGCGTCGTCGATCTGATGGAGCAGCGCGACGGCCTGAGTGTCCGCAACCGCGCCATCGCGGCGGAGCAGGCGCTCTCCCGCATAGCCGTCGCCGAGCCGGCAGACGCGGACCGTGAGAATGTGAAAAATCTGACTGCACATCTCGAACGGGAGCGCGCCCACGCAGAGGCCCTCGAAGAGAAGGTAGCCGTGCTGATGCACGCCGCAGGCAAGCTAAGCGCCGATCTGGAAGCCGAAGCGGCACGCCGTCAGGCGGTCGAGGCGGAACTTGCTGCGGTCGAAGCCTTGCTGGCAGGCGCGAACGAGCCGATCGACGCTCACCCACTACCCTGCCGCGCCGACCGGAATGATGCCCTCGCGGAGCGCACGTTGCTCTACGTCGGCGGCCGTCCACGGCAGGTGGCACGGCTGCGCCGGTTCGTCGAAGCGCGCGGGGGGCGGCTACTCAGCCACGACGGCGGCACCGAAGAGAACATGTCTCTCCTGCCCGGTCTCGTCAGCAGAAGCGATCTGGTGCTGTTCCCAGTCGAGTGCGTCAGCCACGAGGCGACCGGCATGGTGAAGCGAGCTTGCGAGATGAGCGGTAAGGCATTTCGGCCGGTGCGCAGCGCCAGTCTCGCGAGCTTTGTGCACGCGATCGCGCCCGCCGTGACCTGCGCAGGCGCCTCCTGAGATCGCAATCGGATCTCCGGGTTGCCGATAGGCAACGCGGCGATCCCGGCCCAGGCGTGTGGGCCCTGCGCGGCATGCAAAAGGTTCAGCAATGATGCGAACGAAGGTGTGCAACCCGTCTTCGCGAGGCGCGCCGCTGCAGAAGCTCGGCGTGACGCTTCTCGCTGGCCTCCTGATTCAAGCCGCAGGTGGAGGGGCTTTGGCCGCCCCGAAGGATATCGCACTGCCTGGGGACGCAGCCCATCCCGAGAGCATCACCGCCACCGCGGACGGCACACTCTACGTCAGCAACTTCGCCGGCGGCGGCGTCACGCGGATCAAGCCGGGCGCCACCTCAGGCGAGGTCTGGATCGTACCCGGAGCGTTCGAGACACGCTCGACCTTCGGCGTGCTCGCCGACGAGGCGTCGGGCACGCTGTGGGTCTGCTCGAACGATCTCTCGGCGCTCGGCATCAAGGGACCGAGCGATGTGAAGGGTGCGGCGCTGAAGGGCTTCGACTTGAAGACGGGCGCCGGTAAGGTCAGCGCGTCGTTCCCTGTCAGCCCGGCCATCTGCAATGACATCGCGATCGGACCGGACGGAGCAGCCTACGTCACCAACACGCTGGGACCGCAGATCCTGCGGTTGAAGCCCGGCTCGCAGACGCTGGAGATCTGGAAGAGCGACCCGCTGTTCGCGCCCGCAGGCAAGGAGGCCGGGCTCGATGGCATCGCTTTCGGCACTGACGGCAACCTCTATGTGGACACCTTCACCACCGCAGAGCTGTTCCGGATCGATGTGAAGGATGGGCAGGCCGGTGCGGTGACACCGCTGACGCCCTCGCGACCGCTGGTGCTCGCCGATGGGCTGCGGCCGCTCGGCGACGGCTCCTTCCTCTTAGCCGAAGGCGGCGGCCGGCTCGATCGCGTGACCTTCTCGGGTGACACCGCGAAGGTGGAGGTTCTGCGAGATGGCATCGCTGGCGGTGTCACAGGCGCCACCAAGGTCGGCGCGACGGCTTTCATCACGGTCGGGCAACTCGCCGTCATCACAGACCCGGCGCGGAAGGGATCGAAGCCCGACCTGCCGTTCCGGGTTCTGGCCGTGCCGCTGGGCTCCCCATGACGCGTGTTGCCGCGCGTAGGCGGTTCCAGGACGTCCGGCCGCGTGCGCCCTAGTTCCTGCATTCGTGGCTTGTCGCAGCGTTCCGAGAGGACCCATCATGCCCCGTATCCATCCGGTGAATCGCGTCGTGTCGGCTGGAGTCGCGACGATCGCCCTCCTGGCCGCTTGGCCAGCCATCATCCCCGCGCGGGCTGCCGAGACAGCCTGCAAGACCGGTACGGGCGGCCTCAGCCTGCCGACTGGCTTCTGTGCGACGATCTTCGCCGATGGGATCGGCCATGCCCGGCAGATGGCCATCGCGGCCGACGGTACGCTCTACGTCAACACCTGGAGCGGCCGGTACTACAAGAACGACACGCCCCCGCCGGGTGGCTTCTTGGTCGCGCTCAGGGACACGAACGGCGACGGCAAGGCCGACGTCACGGAGCGCTTCGGCGAGAGCCCGGCCGAGGGCGGTCACGGCGGTACCGGACTGGCACTCCACCAAGGCGCGGTTTTCGCCGAGAGCAACGACCGTATCATGCGCTATCCGTTGAAGGCGGGTGAGGTGGCGCCCAAAGCTGCCGGTGAGGTCGTCGTCTCGGGCCTGCCGTTGACCGGCGATCACCCGATGCACCCGTTCGCGATCACGCCGAAGGGCGATCTCCTCGTCGATCTCGGCTCGGCGACGAACGCCTGCGAGGTGAAGAACCGCGTGCCGGGCTCGCCCGGCAACGAGCCCTGCACAGAGAAGGAGACGCGTGGCGGCATCTGGCGCTACGACGCCAACGCGCGGAACCAGACGTTCTCGCCAGCCGAGCGGTATGCAGCCGGCATCCGCAACGGCGAGGGCATCGCCCTCGATGCCCAGGGCCGAGCGTTCGCCACGCAGCACGGCCGCGACCAGCTGCACGAGGACTGGCCGAAGCTCTACACGGCCAAGCAGGGCTTCGAGCTGCCCTCCGAGGAGGTGGTCGAGCTGAAGCAGGGCGCCGATTACGGCTGGCCGGAATGCTACTTCGATCCGGCGCAGAAGAAGTTGGTGCTGGCTCCCGAATATGGCGGCGATGGCGGCCGCAAAGTCGGGCTCTGTGCCGACCGGCAGGGGCCGGTCGCGTGGTTTCCGGCGCACTGGGCGCCCAACGACATGAAGTTCTACGTCGGGTCCGGGACTGAGAAAGCCTTCCCGAAAGCCTATCGCGACGGCGCCTTCATCGCCTTCCACGGGTCCTGGAACCGGGCGCCCGGTCCGCAGGGTGGCTACAGCGTCGTCTTCCAGCCGTTCAAGGACGGCAAAACCGCGGGCGATTTTATCGTCTTCGCCGACGGCTTCGCCGGGGCCGTCAAGGAACCGGGCCGGGCGGAGTACCGGCCGTCCGGTCTGGCCGTCGGCCCGGACGGGGCGCTCTACATCTCCGACGACGTGAAGGGCCGCATCTGGCGCGTCACCTACACGGGTGGCGATCCGAACGCGGCGGTCGCTGCGGCGCCGAGCCCGCAGGCGGCACCAACTGCATCTAAGAAGGCATCGCCGCCGGAGGGCATGCATCCGGATGCTGGCCGTACTGTCGCCGCTCTGCCGGTGCCGAAGGGCGCGACGCGCGACCAAGTCGCGCTTGGCGAGCGGATCTTCCACGGGGAAGTAGCCGGGGCTACCTGCGGCGGCTGTCACGGCTCGGACGGCAAGGGCTCACCAGTCGGGGCCGATCTCACCAGCGGCCATTGGCTTTGGAGCGACGGCAGCCTCGCGGGCATCGAGAGCACGATCGCCAACGGCGTGCCCGAGCCGAAGGAACACCAGAACGCAATGCCGCCGATGGGCGGCGTGGAGCTGTCCCAGGCCGACCTGAAGGCGGTGGCAGCCTACGTGTGGGCGCTCGGCCAGCGCAGGAACTGAGGCCCGGCGAGGTTCGACCATTCGTCAGGCGGCAGCCACCGGGCGGCCACGTCACCAGGGCCAGCCGGTGTCAGGCCGCGACTGTCGTCACGGCCTCGGCCTCCGCCCGGATCCACACGGAGGTGTCGTGGAAGACGGCGCCCCCCGACGGGAGCGCGGCCTCGTCCGAGGTTAGAACGTTGATGCCGTGGCCCGGGCCTCCGAACGCGCCTGCTGGCCAGATGCTCTCCACCACAATCGTGCCTAGCCGCTGGCCCGGCACGTGCCGGGCGTGCAGGACTACCTCGCCGCGCGCGTTGCCAAGGCGTGCGAGCGCCCCGTCCCCAACCCCGAAGCGGAGACCGTCTTCCGGGGAGATCAGCACCTGCGGGCGGCCCTCGCGCTTGCGGGCGTTGGGCGTCTCCGTGAAGGTCGAATTCAAGAACTGCCGGGCCGGGGCGGTGACGAGGCGCAGAGGGCGATCGTCCGTCGCGCCGTCGATCAGCGGCAGCCAGTCGGGCAGCGGGGACAGCCGGCCCTCCGTGTCGCCCAGCGCCCGCCAATCGGCCCGGAAGCGGAACCGGCCGTCCGGATGCGCAAACCCGTCGAGGAAATGGGCTGATCGGAACGGTAGCTGAACGTCGAGCCAGCGCCGCTCCGCCAGGTCGGCGGCCGGCGGATAGCCGGAGGCGCGCAGCGTGGCGTCGGCCAATTCCAGGGCGGTCATCGCGAAGGTCGGGTGATCGAGGCCGAAGCACCGCGCCAGCGCGCAGACGAGGTCGTGATTAGAGATCGCCTCGCCAGGCGGATCGATGACCGCCCGTCCGATCTGGATGTGGCTGTGCCCCATGGCCTGGTAGATATCGTCGTGCTCCAGGAACATCGTCGCCGGCAGCACGACATCGGCGTAGCGCGCCGTCTCGGTCAAGAACTGCTCGTGCACGACGGTGAACAGGTCCTCGCGCATCAGCCCTTGCCGGACCCGGTTACTATCCGGACAGACCGAGGCGGGATTGCCGCTCTGCACGAGCAGGGCGTGGACGCCGGGGCCGCCGTGCAGCGCGTCGGCGTCGCCGGTCAGCACGCTGGCGATGCGGCTCATGTCGAGCTCCCGGATCGCGGGATCCCGGAGGGCCGTGCCCTCGATCAGCGACTTGTCCCAGGCGAAGATGCCCTTGTTGGTGAACAGCGCGCCGCCGCCCTCGTAATGCCACTTGCCGGTGACGGTCGGCAGGCAGGTCACCGCGTGCATCGCCGCGGCGCCCCCGCGGCCGCGGGTGAAACCGTAGCCGCAGCGAATGTAAGCCCGCGGGGTGGTGTTGTAGAGCGCAGCGAACGCCTCGATCTCCGCGACGCTTAGCCCGGTGATCTCGGCCGCCCAGGCGGGCCCGCGCGTCGCCAGATGCGCCTCAAGCGCCTCCGCATCGTCGGCGTAATCCGCCATGTAGGCGCGGTCTGCATGGCCATCGCGGAAGGCGCAGTGCATCACCGCGCAGGCGAGCGCCGCGTCCGTCCCGGGCCGAGGGGCGAGGTGCAGGTCGGCGGCCGCCGCGGTGCCGGTGCGGTACGGGTCGATCACCACGAGCTTCGCCCCGCGCTCCTTCCGGGCGCGGGTGACGTGGGCCATGACGTTGACCTGTGTGGAGACTGGGTTGGTCCCCCACAGCACGTTGAGGTCCGCGACCGCCATCTCCCGGCTGTCCGAGCCCGAGATGCGGCCGCAGCCGGCGGTCCAGCCGGCACCGGCGATCGTGGAGCAGATCGTCCCCTTGCGACCGGACCAGCGCAGGGCGTGGCGCAACCGGAAGATGCCGTCGCGCTGCACGAGGCCCATCGTGCCGCCGGAGCTGTAGGCCCAGGCGGCCTCGCTGCCGTGATGCTCGGTCGCAGCGCCGAAGCCGGCCACGACGCGGTCCAGCGCCTCGTCCCATCCGATACGGCGGAAGGTGCCGCTGCCTTTCTCGCCGGTGCGTAGGAGCGGGTAGAGCACGCGCTCCGGATGGTGGACCCGCTCGGCGTAACGGGCCACTTTGTTGCAGATCACCCCGCCCGTATACGGGTTGTCGGCCCCGCGCACCGCTCCGATTTTCTGCCCGTCCAGGACCTCTACATCCAGGGCGCAGGTGCTGGGACAGTCGTGCGGGCAGACGGAGGAGTGGATTTCGGACATTAGCGCAGCTCTTGCTCAGGCAGCGCTGACGACCGTACCCGTGCCGTACTGTGATGGCGAGTGGGAGCAGCTCCCGTGCCAACCGGTCGCTGCACGGACAGCGACGTAGCGCGTGTCCCCTGTTCCGGTAGACCTTTTCCGAAGCAGACCGAATGCTCTCGGCCAGCATCAGCCGTTGCAGGCCGACTGCGTGAGCGTCTCATATGGGTGAATCTGCGGCAGTCTGCGGTCGAATGCGACACCTAAGAAGCAGAAATCACCATCAAAGCCGTTCCTAGGCAGCTTAAGACGCACCTCCGTGCCTAGATTATCCCTGCATAGATTGTCACACTTTGCAGGCGCTCGATGTCTCGACGGGGCGGGGCACCGAACAGGCGATGGTATTCGCGGCTGAACTGTGATTGGCTGTCGTAGCCAACAGCGAAGCCGGCGGCTCCGGCATTCAGCCCGTCCGCGAGCATCAGGCGGCGCGCCTCTTGGAGGCGGAGCTGCTTTTGGTACTCCAACGGCGTCATCCGGGTCACGGACTTGAAGTGTGCGTGCAGCGAGGAGGCGCTCATGCCTGCCGCAGCGGCGATCTCGTCGATCCGAAGCGGCTCGTTGAAACGCTCGCGGATCCTGATGATGGCGCGAGTCACCTGGCTGATGCGGCTGTCGACCATGGCCATCTGCCGAAGCGTGGGGCCATGCGGTCCAATCAGCAGGCGGTAGAGAATTTCGCGCTCGATTAGAGGCGCGAGCGCGCGAATGCTCTCAGGCCGCTCCAGTAGCTTCACGAGGCGGCAGACTGCATCTACCAAATCCGGATCGACGGGATAGACAGCGATTGCCGACAGGTCCGCCTTGCTCGCCGCGCCACCCTCGATGACGATCAAATCAGCGAGCGCCTGCAGGTCGAGATCGATCTTGCAGCAGAGATACGGTGCGCTCGGACTCGCTTCTATGATGTGGCCTACAAGCGGGAGATCGACCGATACCAGCAGATAGCGCGACGCATCGTACACCACGCATTGATCTGCCAGGGAGACGCGCTTCGCGCCCTGGGCGATCAGGCAAAGCGATGCCTCGTAGACGGCCGGGACCGGCATGGTCGGTCCATTGGCGCGGATGAGCGAGAGGCCGCGCATTGCTGTGGGTGCTAGGCCCTCCGCAGGCCCGTGCCGCCTGATCAACGCGGCGAGTTCTCCAGTCCTATCCATGAACCCTTTTTCGGCTGGCCTCGCAGGCGCCACAAGCCAGAGCCGGCGGGTTCAGAGGATCGTGCAAAGCTTTCGGGCGATCGTTCTAACCACTGGGGCCTCCGCCAAAGCATGGTCTGCCGGGCAATTTGAAGCTGAAAGGATCAACCATGACCGGCGTGACCCACAAGACCATCCTCGTCACCGGCGCTTCGAGCGGCATCGGCGAAGCCACTGCGCGCGAGCTCGCCAAGGCCGGCGCAAGCCTCTTCATCGGCGCTCGCCGGGCGGACAGGCTTGAGAAGTTGGCTGCGGAACTCGGCGAGCATGTCGCCTACCGCGTGCTCGACGTCACCGACGGAGCTGACTTCGAGGCCTTCACCGAGGCGGCAGAAGCACGGTTCGGGCGGATCGATGCGCTTGTGAACAATGCGGGCGTAATGCCCTTATCTCCGCTCGCCGCACTCAAGCGCGAGGAGTGGGCCCGAATGATTGATGTCAACATCCACGGCGTTCTGAACGGCATCGCCGCCGTGCTGCCCCGCTTCGTCGCCCAGGCGTCAGGGCATGTCGTGAACGTCGCGTCGATCGGCGCACACCTTGTTGTGCCCACGGGGGCCGTATACTGCGCGACAAAATACGCGGTCTGGGCCATCACGGAGGGGCTGCGGCAGGAGCACGACGACATTCGGGCAACCGTCATCTCGCCCGGCGTCGTCGCCACGGAACTCGGCAACGACATCACCGATCCGCAGGTAGCGGATGCCTTGAAGGTTTGGAGGCAGAAATCGTTGACCCCGGACGCTATCGCCCGCGCCATCCGCTACGCTCTCGAGCAGCCGGAGGGGGTCGACGTCAACGAGGTCATCGTTCGCCCTACAGCCGCAGGCATGTAGATCACCTTGATCCGGCCCTACCGCGCGCCGGCGTTCGGGCCATTGCGGGCGATGTTTTAGACAGCCATCTCGGCCGCCGTCGCCCACGGGCGATGGTGGTCGGCTTGTATCGATCGTGACTTGGACGCCAAAGATCCAGCCGCGACCGATCCAGGCGATGCCAGTGATCTCATGGAGGCCAGGAGGGCATTACCAGCCCGCGGTGGGCGGCGCAGACGAGTAAGGTCCACGTAGCTTATTTGCGGTCGGGAGCGAGCCTCGTCGCAGACCTTAGGGCGCAGGAAGGCCGGGCGTGTCGCCTCGGCGGCCGGGCGCTTGGCTAGTGGCGATCCTTTGGAGCGCAAAGCATCCGAAGCCGAGGAGCCGACGAATGGCGGCTATTGGGAAGCAGCGGTGGCTGTCCGCACGTCTGGGGTTGGTCGGTAGGGGTCAGATTCGCTTTTGCAGCGGATCTGACTCGAAGCGGACCAGCCGCTTTCGGCCAGCATCTGCCGCCGCCCGGTGCCCGGACGAACGTCTCAGATGGGTGGAAACCGGCTCGTCTGCTTCAAAGCGAGAACTGGCCAAAGCGGACGCTGCTGTGGCGTCTCACGGGTTTCGACATATCCCATCGAGATCGAGGTGCTCGCTGCCATGCGCAATCGCTTATGCTTCGGGCCGCCGCCAAACAGAAATTGTACTCAGTCCTCCCGTACAGCCACTCTGGACGATTTTTGTCGCCCACGACCACCTCATCTGTTGCTGCTGTCGCGGCTCTGAAGAACTGCATAGCCAGCCGATAGTAGCCGAGGGGCGCAGCCGTGATATGAGAACCGGTGGAAGTCTGAGCCGAAGGAGGCGGTTTTGGACAGGCCCGTCGAGCGCCGTCTCGCCGCGATCTTGATCACGGATATCGTCGGCTACAGTCGTGTCCGTCGTCAGATGATTTGAGACGACTTGAGGCGCTCAGGAACGGAGGCTCTGGTCCTTCTGGGTTGAGAGGTTAGGCAGCCTGCGCGTGGTGGCGCAAGCGGCGATCGATGAGGGTCTGGCGCTTGATCCGCGCCCGCTCACGCAAGATCGTCTCGCCGCGGCCGAAGTAGACGTCGGCGGGAGTGAGGTTGCCCAGGCTCTCGTGAGCCCGAGCGTGGTTGTAATGCTCGACGAAGGCGGCAACCCGCGCCTCCAGTTCGCCGGGCAGGTAGGCGTGTTCGAGCAGGATGCGGTTCTTGAGCGTCTGGTGCCAGCGCTCGATCTTGCCCTGCGTTTGAGGATGGCGGGGCGCGCCGCGGATATGGGTCATGCCCCGGCTGCCGAGCCAGTCGGCCAGATCACCCGCGACGTAGCTTGATCCATTGTCGGAGAGCAGCCGCGGCCGATGCGCCACCTGCACATGATCGAGCCCGGCCGCCGCCAGCGCAAGATCGAGCGTGGCGGTGACGTCGCCGACCTGCATCGTCGCGCACAGCTTCCACGCCACGATGAAGCGCGAGAAGTCATCCAGCACGGTCGAGAGGTAGTACCAACCCCAGCCGATCACCTTCAGATAGGTGAAGTCCGTCTGCCAGAGTTGGTTGGGTGCGGTGGTCTTGTCGCGGAACTCGTTGGCGGCTTTGACCACAATGTAGGCCGGGCTGGTGATCAGGTCCTGGGCCTTGAGCAGGCGGTAGACGGTGGCCTCCGAGACGAAGTAGCGCCGCTCGTCGGTGAAGCGCACCGCCAACTCGCGCGGGCTGAGCTCCGGCTGCTCCAGCGCGAGGGCGACGATCTGCTCGCGGACCTCGGCGGGCAACCGGTTCCAGACCCGGCTGGGTCGGGACGGGCGATCCGCCAATGCCTCGGGGCCGCCACGCTGGAAAGCGTCGTACCACCGGTAGAACGTAGCCCGGGTGACGCCGAGCTTCTCCAGGGTGGCGCGCACCGACAGATGGGATTGCTCGACCAGCCGGATGATCTCCAGCTTCTCGGGGGCCGGGTACCTCATGCCTCGTCGCCCCCAGCCCCGGTCATACTTTTTTTCAGCAGGCGGTTTTCCAGGACGAGATCGGCCACGACCTCCTTCAGCGCACCCGCCTCGCGACGCAGGTCCTGGACCTCGTCGGCGGTCGCGGCACGGGCCGTGTCGCCGGCCAGCCGCTTCTTGCCGGCCTCCAAGAACTCCTTGGACCAGCCATAGTACATCGAGCTGGCGATGCCTTCGCGCCGGCACAGCTCGGCGATGCTGTCCTCACCGCGCAGCCCTTCCAGCACGATGCGGATCTTCTCCTCGGCCGAGAACTGCCGGCGCGTGGCGCGGCGGATGTCCTTGATCACGGCTTCTGCCGGCTTCCGCGCCGGCCCGGACGTCTGTTTCATCTTCGCTCCTGGGGGCTACGATGAACCAGCCATCCTCCGTTCGTGAAGACCCTCAATTTGTCTCAGGAGTGCTGACGGCGGACACCCCAAGCGCGTCGGTCCCCATACCCTGCGCCACTCCTTCGCCACCCATCTCCTGGACGACGGCGTCGACATCCGCGTCATCCAGGTCCTGCTCGGGCACAGCCGGCTCGACACCACCGCCCTCTACGCCAAGGTCGCAACCCGGACGGTGCGGGCCGTGACCAGCCCCCTCGACAGGCTCGCCCTGTTCCATAGACAGGGGGCAGCGCCGGACTGAGACGATGCCCGCCGCGATCGAGTTGGCCAACGTCTTCCGCGCCGCCGGTCCGGTCTATCGCGCCGAGCAGGCCGGGCATCTGAGCCTGGATACGCTGAGGGTGATGGCGGCGATCGAGGTCGGCCACGACCCCCTCCAGCGCGCCTGGCTTGCGGCGCAGGTCCTTGACCTCGTCGGCGGCCGCGGCCCGAGCCGTGTCACCGGCCAGCCGCTTCTTGCCAGCTTCCAAGAACTCCTTGGACCAGCCGTAGTACATCGAACTGGCGATGCCCTCGCGCCGGCACAGCTCGGCGGTGCTGTCCTCACCGCGCAGGCCTTCCAGCACGATGCGGATCTTCTCCTCGGCCGAGAACTGCCGGCGTGTGGCTCGACGGATATCCTAGATTACGGCTTCCGCCGGCTTTCGTGCCGGCCCGGACGTCTGTTTCATCTTCGCTCCTGGGGGCTACGTTGAACCAACCATCCTCCGTTCGTGAAGGCCCTCAATCTGTCTCAGGAGTGCTGACGGCGGACATGCCGGGCGTCAGTAGGAGCACGCCGGGCCGACCGAGGACGTCGGTGAGCGAATGGACCTTGGTCGTCTGGCCGCCACGCGACGGGCCGATGGCCTGGGCCTGCGCCCACCTATCCCGCCGTGCGCCGAGCAATGTGCTCGCACGTAGGTGCTGTCGATGGCAGCCGCCTCGCCCGACCAGCCGGCCTTGGCCAGGGCGGCCAACATCGCCTTCCAGAAGCCACGCCGGGACCAGCGGTTGAAACGGTTGTAGACGGTCGTGCGAGGCACATACGCGACCGGGCAGTCACGCCAGCGGCAGCCCGAGGTGGGCACTCGCAGGATGCCAGAGATGATCTGCCGGTCGTCCTTTCGCTCGGGTCCGGGTTGATCCTTGGGCATGAACGGGGCCATCACCGCCCACTGCTCATTCGAAGCCAGATCAGGTCCGCCATCGCCGCCTCCACGCTGTAAACGGCGGCCCTGAATTACAAAACCACAAACCCTGCTACGCCTTGGTTCGGTTCACACTTTAGAGCCCGTTCATACTCCCCGGTAGGCCGACATCAGCGACGACGTTCAGAACAGGTCTTAACTTGTTGGAAACTCGCGCGGCGCAGTATGTTGAAGGCGGCGCTGCTCACACACCCACAAGGCCGGTCCTCTTTATTGCTCTCGGCCTTGGGAGCGGATCGTGTGAGGTACCCAGCAATGCGGGTCAGAATGAAGATGCCCAAGAAGCTCGAACTCGAGCTCGCGGCCTCGTACCACTCTCTCCAAGATTTCATCGAGGATCAGAGGTACAGGCTCGAGTTCATGTCCGAGCAGTGGCAACAAGGCGACCGCGGTTTGGCCGTCTTAAACTGGCTCGACGATCTCGACGAGGTTGCCTACAACATGGAAGATTTCCGTACGTCGGCACTCTGAGACGTCCAATTGGGCCCCGGCATCACTGCTGGGGCCCGTTTCATTCTAAATCTCAGTAATAAGACTTCTCGGTCAAATAATAATATTTCGTTTGTCTAAATACTGATAAATTTTGGTGGCTCGTAATCGCAAGGTGTGCTCCCAACTATCTGGCATTGCTTAAATTTATGATTAAGCACAACATCGGATTGTTTAGTTTTTACCTATAACGATTGATTATAGCAGGTTGCTGCGCATCATTGACGGGAGCATCGGGATGGATAAGCACTGAAATTGGCTATGACGCTTACGCCAAGTGCAATGTAAGCGGCAGCCACATGCCCGCTGAGGTGGAGCGCCGCCCTCGAGCAGTCCGACCCATTCACAGGCAGGTCTCCGACGATGCGCTTTTGTCGCACCCACGCGGAAGGCACCGGGGAGCCGATTTGTTTGGATCGAGCGACCTGGATGATGCCGGGGTCAACTTTCAAAATTGAAGTGCCCTGACGGGCCTCCCTGCCGCGGTTCGCATAGGCGCTTTCCGCTCGGCCAAGGATCAGGAATCGCGTTCATGGCGCACCGCTAAGCGCCTCTAGCTATTAGCAAAAGCGCGGCGGAGCATGCGCGAGCCGCGTCGGGTCAGAGGTGCCCCGGCGTGTGCTCCACCGCGAGAGCCACATGCCCGAGCACGATGACGAATTGGCGCGCAATGCCCGCGCTCTGGATTTCCACTGGCGCGTATCCGAAGACTTGGTTGCCGCCGCAGGCCTGCCGAAGTTCTCCCGCTCCAAGATCAACAGAGCCATGGCCAGCGTCCTGGCGGCGCTCGCCTTGGCATCGGACAGCGACCGGCCCTACGTCTCCTACAGCCGCTCTCGGGACTTCTACGCGGCCCAAGGGCGGTACGAGGGGACGGACTACACCTACTCGTCGGTGCTGCAGACCGTGAACGAACTTGGGCGCCTCGGCCTTATCGAGGAGATCCGGTCGAAGCCCGGCGCCCACCTGACCCATGGCATGCAGAGCCGCATGCGGGCTTCAAACCGTCTCGTCGAGATCCTGGCCGGTCAGCCGATCGAGTATCTTGGCTCGCGCTGCCCGCTCGTCTTGAAGGGCGAGGACGGCTCCCGCATCGACTACGAGGACACATCCGAAACCCGGCGACTGACGCGCGAAATCGGCAACCTCAACCGGTTCATGAACAGCTTCTCGGTCGACGTCTCGGCCTCGGCCTCGCCGGACAACTGGGAGCGGACCGCGCACCACGTTCGCGCCCGGAAGGTGAAAGACGGTGTCGAGACATGGGCCTGCGCCCGCATCACGCCGAAGGTCGATGTCTACCGTGTTTTCAGCCGTGGAGGATTCCGGCAGGGCGGTCGAATCTACGGCGGCTTTTGGGAGGGGCTGCCCAAGGACCGGCGGCTCGACCTGTTGATCAACGGCGAAGTGGTCATCGAGGAAGATTTCGCCTCCCTGCACCCGCGCCTACTGTACGCCATGCGCGGGGAGAGGATGCCCGCCGGGTTCGATTGCTACGCGCTGCCTCACTACCAGCGGTGGGTCGGCAAGCTTGCGCTGAACGTGGCCATCAACGCCGCGACCCTGAACGCCGCGGCCGGGGCCCTGATAGAGAAGGCCCGCCAAAAGAAGGCCGACGGCTCGCCAGTGTGGCCCTACGGCTGGACCGAGACCCGGCGCATCATCGACAAGGTCATCGCTCACAACCCGGCCATCGCGGGCTACATCGGGAGCGACGCTGGTGTCTCGCTGATGGCCATCGATGCCCGCATGGCCCTAGAGGTCCTCAAGGCCTGCGAGAAGGCTGAGCTCCCGGCCCTGCCGGTCCACGACAGCTTCCTCGCACCGGAGGGTCGGCAGGCCGAGTTGAAGGGCATCATGAACGATGTCCTGGAAGGTACGCTGGACCGGATTTCACCTGCAACCTTAAGGGGTTCGCGGAAGGATTCTATAGGTGAGACGACCCAAATGATCCGATATAGGGAGCCGGGGGTGGGCGAACCTGTCGAGACCCCCATCGCGGAGCTTGAGGTCGCCCCTTCCGCGGAGCCCTTGTTGTCCTCTCCCGAACCCGTGGTCTCCCCCTCCGGGACCGGGGCTCGCTTCCGCCCCTTCCTGGGTCTCCTCCCGCCCCGCCCGGGTTCTCCCCGTCCCCGTGTTGACGCCCCTCCTCCGGAGCCCGGGGCTCTCTCTCCGGCCCCTGTAGAGCCCCCTGCGCCTGTTGCCGCCGTGCCCGTTCCGGCCTTCCTCCTAGCTTTCCGGACCCCGGCTGCGGCCGAGCCTGTCCCCCCTCCTGATGAGACGCCGCCCGTCCTCGCTGCTCCTCGCACTCGCTCGTCCCTAGCGCTCCTCGCCCCTTACCTGCCACCCGCCGACGTCCCCTCAGACCTCGCTCCGCTAAGGCCCGCCGTCACCCCTCCGAGACCTGCCCCTGTATCCCTGGCCGCACTGGATGATGGATGCCCTGAGGAAGCCCCCGAGGTGCCTCTTCCGCCCGTTGGGAGAGTGGGGCTGCTCGGCAGGCTCGCAGCCCAAGCTCGCGCCCTGCGCGACCCTGCTGGCCTCGCGGCCGGGGATGCGCGCATGGCGGAGCTCAGGGTACTCGCATCACGCCAGCGTGCACGCGCCCACGCACCATAGGCGTTGTCTATTGCCGAGCACCCTGGCAATATGCTGGCAGGCTCTCGCGGGCTGACGATGCACCTCATCGTGAAGGCCCTCCGTCCCACCCGGGCGGGGGGCCTTCTTCGTTCTGATGCTGTGCCTTGCCGGGCCGGCTGGCATGATCTCCAACAGGAGCCAGCCCGCATGTTCACCGAGCCCGCCTTCATCCTCCCCGGCCTGTGCGAGCAGATGCCGTACGAGATCCACCTCGACCCTGAGTCCGAGGCCGAAGATGCCAGCGCGCCCGAGTCTGGCTCGGCGCGCACCGCACGCGAGCGCCGGGACGCCGCCGAGCGCAAGCGGGCCGAGCGTGCCCGTCGCCGTGCCGAGGGCATCCCTGAGCCCCGCCTCGTGGAGGCCGCCATCGCCACCGCCCTCTGCGACCTGTCTCGTCGAGGTGGGCTTCGCGCGCGCGTGAAGGAACAGAGGAGCTACGACGGCATCGCCTATGGCCTCGACGCCGTCCTCGGGCAGGCCATGGAGGAGTTGGTCGAGCGCCGGGGCGTCGCGCAGCCACAGGCCAAGCGCGCCCTCATGCAGCGCCTCGGGCTGACCCGGCAGGCCTGAGCCGCGTCCCATCCGGCATGTGTTGGCCGATGTACGGGGCGGCCTGACGGTCGAGGGGTCATCCACCAGGGCCGCTCCCCCATGCCCCGCTACAACGACAACCCCATCGTCCGCCCCGCCGACCTGCGCGGCCGCTCCATCTCCAGCCACGTGACCGAGGCCGTCCGCAAGGGCACCGCCCGCCTTGTAGGGTTCGAGAGCCGGGGATTCCGAGGACGCCCGCGAGGACGATGCCGCCCAGGAGGCCATGCCGATGGAATAGAGCCCCGAGCCCGCCGCCCCGCGGTCGGTCGAGGCCGCGCCCGAGGACCGCATCGTCCGCCGCGTGGTCCGCCCGCCCGCGCCCACGGCGAACGCCATCCGTGTCCCGCCAGGCCTGCGCATGCCCTCGCAAGGTCGGGGCGAGGCCACCCCGGGCGACGATGCGCCCGGCCTCGCGGGCCCGTCCGCGAAGGTCGACATGCGCGCCCTGATGCGGGGCGCCGGCCTCGGGCGGGCCGCATCCTACGACGAGGACTGACACCGCCCCGGCCGGCATGTGTAGGCCGATGCATGGGCGGGGGGAACGGTGGGCGGGCACAGCCGGGACCCGCCTATGACCGCTCAGGAACTCGACGAGGCCAAGGCCGACCTCGCCCTCGCCAAGGCCGCCCTCCGTCGGCGCCTCGGTCCGAAGGACGTGGCGGCGGTCGCCTCGACCGGCGAGAACGTCGCGTTGGCTAAGGCCAGCGTGACGGAGCTCCGGGACATTATCGCCGACCTGGAGACCCGCGTCCGCCTGTCGGGGCCCTGCGGCTTCGGCGCGATCTACATCGGCTGAGGCCAACATGCAGCCTCGCGTCCCCGCCCTCGTCACAGCCGACGGGCTCACGCCCCTAAGCCGGAACGCAGCCATCGACAGCAGCTGGCCCGGCACTTCGTTCGCGCGAGGGATGCGGGACTGGCGGGTCTCTCGCGGCAGCGCCGACGCCGACAACGGACCAGAGGCCGACATCGCGTTCTGGCGCGGGCGCGGCTCGGAGCGGCACGAAGGACAGGTCTATTCGGCCATCCAGCAGCAGGTCCTCGCCATCGTCGGCGAAGGGCTCGACGCCGTCCCGACGCCCGACTGAAAGACGCTCGGGAAGAGCAAGCTCTGAGCGGAGGAGTGGTCCCGCGTCGTCCGCGGCCTGTTCCGGAACTGGGCCCGGACCACCAACTGCGACGCCTCCCGCACCGAGACCCTGGGCTTCATGGCCTCGGAGCTCCTGACCTCGACCATCGTGTCGGGATCCGGCGTCGCCGTGCCCTACTACCTGCCCGAGAACGGGCTCACCCGGTTCGGCACCTGCTTCCGCGTGGTCGAGGCCGACCGGCTCTCAAACCCGGAATTCGCGCCCGACACGGCGACCCGCCGTCGGGGCATCGAGCTCGACCCCGAGACCGGAGCGCCGAAGGGCTACTGTGTTCCTCGCTCGCCGGGAGGGCGTCGAGATCCAGGCCCTCGCCCCGCGGGCGCAGAGCCACGTCACCGGCGGCGTCTCGACCGGGGACCACGACGAGGGCGACGGCACCCCGAAGCGGGCTGCGCTGGCCGAGGGGGACGATTACCTGCGCGAGTACGGCAGGGGCATCGTCCGTAACGGCGTCGCCATCATCCGAGTCATCGGCCCGCTCATCGCCTACGCGTCGTGGCTGCAGAGTTGCGGCATGACCTCGTACACGACCCTGAAGGCGGACCTCGCCGCGGCGGTCGCCCACGGCGGCGTCACGGCCATCATCCTGGAGGTCGACAGCCCCAGCGGGCAGGTCACCGGCTGCAGCGAGGCGGCGGCCGCGGTGAAGGCGGCGGCCGCGCACATGCCCGTCGTGGCCTTCGTCGCCGGGGACGCCTGCAGCGCGGCCCTCTGGAACGTGTCCCCCGCCGACCACATCGTGGTGACGCCGACCTCGGCCGTCGGGTCGCTCGGCTGCTGCTGCTCCATCGTCGACCGCCGCGGCGCCGACGAGAAGGCCGGCGTGAAGACCCACGAGATCATCTCCTCGCAGACCCCGAACAAGAGGCCCGACGTCGCGACCGATTCGGGGCGGGCCGCCATCCAGAAGAACGCCGACGACACCGCCGCAGTGTTCATCGCATAGGTCGCCGCCTACCGCGGCCTGTCCGTGGACGTCGTCGGATCCGAGCAGTTCGGCCAGGGCGCGGTGTTCATCGGTCAAGCCGCCGTCGACGCCGGCCTCGCCGACGAGGTATCCACCTTCGACGAAGTCATGGCTGAGCTCGTCGAGGACGAGGCCTCGACCGGCCTGCTTGTCGCATAGGGAGCCGGGGCGATGAATGCCCCGGCCGGATGGGTCACGACGGAAGCGGGACCGGATACGCCGTCGGGTGGCGGCGGCCATGGACGACGTGGTTCACCGAGCCGACGTTAAGACCAACGCGGATGGCGGCCTCCGTCTGGCTGAGGCCGAGGATCTCAACGAGGTAGAGGACGTAGCACGCCATCTCGAACGTGCAGGGGAAGCGGCCGCGCATTGGCGAGCCCTCCTGTTCATATACAGGATGAAGGAGCTCCCGAGTTGAAAACTGCGGCGGAAAGTGACACGTTGAGGCTGCGAGCCGTCGACTTTCAGCGCAGCTTCCTCCCGGGAGCGGCTATCGTTGGTGGTCCATACGGAGCCGGGTGTTGGTAGCACCCGGCTCCGTTACTTCGACCGGCAGGACCTCAGCCGTCGAAGCACTTTCTATGAGGCCATACCGCCTCCGTCGGAATCCCCGAAGAACGACGTATTCCCGGTCGCGCCCTGCTCGCGCAGAGTTCCGGCGTCCGAGGCGTCGTCCTCCTCCTCTTCCTCGATCTCAGGCATCTCGGGGGCGGTCCCCCCATGGCCGGCAGCCGGCGCCTGGTCGAACTTGAACTGGTTGGCGGCCTTGTCCGTCACGACGAAGCCGGCGTCAGCAGACCCGTCGAGCAGCCCGCGCTCGACGTAATCGCGCGCGCGGTCGCGGATGGAGGCGAAGCTGGTCGTGATGCCGGCGTTCTGTGCGACCTCGTGCATGCGCTCGTAGTCGAAGCGCTCACCCATCAAGTACAGATAGCCGAGAGCGGTCCGCCAAGCGTGCGAGATCGCGCCCCTCTGGCGCCCGCGGCGCTTACCGTCACCGTCATGCGTGTCGAAGGCTTCCTCGTCGTCGCCGCGCGACGAGACCGGCCGAAGCGCCGCGGCCTTTTCAAAGGCCGCAAGCTCGACGGTGGCGAGAGCGATGCTCTCACGCAGGGTAGCGACCTTGGCCTCGTGGTCGGAGATTTCCGCCTCTACGACCCGAATGGCCTGCCGCTTTTCGGCGATGAGTTTATCCAATGCGTCCATGACACCGTCATAGATGCACACGGCGGATTGAAGCGCAAGGGCGCACGGCGTTTAGAGGGCACTGATTTCCGACGCGGGAATTTCCGCCGTCAGCATGTCAACCCCGAGAAATGCCGTCGAACGGCGTCAGATGCCGGGATGTTCAGACCATCCAAGTCATCCTGCGAATTGCGGCCCCGCTTCCGACTGCGGACTTCTAAAGCCAGCAGGCGGGCGCGCACGCACGCGAGGCAAGCGTTTTCCACCGCCGATTTTTTCTGTCCGGCATGTATTGGCCGATGCACGGCGGCACCTGACGCTCGCCGGGACAACAGTTCCAGGCCCGCTCAACGGCCCCGGCTGGATACCGAGGTTGGGCGCGGGTCCCCCGAACCCGGAGCAGCCCATTTCCGCCCCTCGCCTCCGCGCCAAGCTGGCGACGCCCCGCACCGCCTCGGAGCAGACCAACGAGGACAAGGCTAAGGCCAAGAAGGCCGGGGGCAAGGAGGAGGACAAGGATGCCTCCGAAGAGGACGGTGAGCCCGCCGACGAGAAGAAGGACGTCAAGAAGGGCGCCACCGCCGCCGCGACCGGCGCCTCCGGCGAGAAGGCCCGCATAAAGGCCATCACGCAGTCGGCCAACGGCAAGCTCTTCCCGGCCCTCGCCGCCGCGCTCGCCTTCGACACCGACCTCTTCGCCGAGCAGGCCTAGACGCTGTTCGCTGTTGCACTGCAGGACGTCGACACCTTTGCCGCCGCGGCCCCCGAGACGCGCGAGGCGGGCGATTCGCCGAAGGGCGACGCCTTCCGCAGAGCGATGAACGCGGAGGCCCCGAATCCGAAGCTCGGCGCCGGCGGCGGCCCGGCCGCCGAGGAGGACGAGCTCGTGAAGGCGCTGCGCGCCGCTTGCCTCCACGGGGACAGCAAGGACTGACCGGCCGCCCCAACCGCCCGAGCCCCGCCCGTAGCACCTGACGCAAGGACGCCCCTCATGCCGTACCCCAAGAGCAGCATCGTCGACTGGGACAACAGCGACTACCGCTTCGCCAGCCCGTACGGGCTCGTCCGGCTGACGCTGGCGGGCGGCGCCGAGATCATCCCCGTCGGACAGTCCATGGTCAACATGACATGGACGGTGCTTCAGTACCTCGACGTCGGGGACGTGCCGAGCAACGAGTACATCATCGAGTCGAGCGGCTCTTGGACGAGCGTCAATGACAACGCGCTCGTCAGGACCAGCTCGGGACACCCGTGCACCCCGGCCTGCGTCGGGATGAACGCCATCGTCGTCACCCTTACCGACGGGCAGCGCCTCGCGCTCTACGACCTGGCCGGGAATTTCATGAAGACGACCAACCCGCCCGGCGGGAACATCCCGGTCGACTGGACGGGCACGAGCTGGGACGTGCCGAGCACCGGGGTGGACGGCGCGTTCTTCCACGTGCAGTCGCACGACCTCATCGTCAGGGCTGATGGCTACGACAAGATCGTGCCGGCAACCTTCGACATGGGGATGACATGGGTGAATACGTACATCCCCTCGAACCCGAACAGCCCGCCGCCGACCGGATACGTCCCGCCCGCCAACGGGGGCGTGGCGGCACCCGCGCCGGTCGCTCCGCCCGCCCAGAACGGCAACGCCTTCCTCGTCGGCATCTCGGTCTGGTCGCCCGTGTTCCTCATCTAGCACCGCTCAGGTACTTCGTGACGGCGGCCGGGGCCTTCTGCAGGACGGCGTCACGGACGATGTCAGCGAACAGGAATCGGGGCTGGTATTCGATCCGCTCGGAGATGACCGCCAGGACCTGCAGGCGCCCCCGGCCGGGCAGCACCAGGGCCTCCGGCTCGCCAACCTTGAGACGCATCCAGTGGGCCCCGGCCGCGACGGCGTCACGGACGAAATTGCGGGGCAGGTTGCCCTCGGCGTCCAGCTTGTCGGCGGCGCCGGACGCCGGGACGAGCGGGCCTCCCTTCGTCGTCGCGTAGTCGCCGGCCACGCGGGGGCCGCCCTCGACCTCCAGGCCGAAGTACTGCGCTTGGTCGCCGAGGACGAAGACGTATGTGCCGGCGTCGTCCCCGGCCGCGTCTCGCCGATAGGCGAAGGCGTTGACCGTCCACGCGACCGGGTTGTCGAAGCGCAGGACGGTCTCCGCCATCAGGCGCTGGCGGGCGGCCGCGCCGAGATAGTCGGCGACCTCCTGCAAGGCCGGCTTGAGCACCCTGGCGGCGAGGTCGCTGACCTGGCGGTCGTAACCGGACCGGTCGACGGTGACTGAGATCTCCATGCCGCGGAGCGTGCCCTGCCCCCGTGCACCGGACCACACATGCCCTCGGGCCGGTGACGCCGTACTTCCCACAATCCGTTACAGAGGCAGCAAGTAACGGGGCGCTAACCGTGCTCAGAGTTCTCCCCACGTTCCGGCGTCCGGGCCAGGGACAAGCGTTGACTCCTACTCGACAGTGAGTCCGTGACCCCCGATCGTGAAATCACACCGGACGAGGGAGTGACCCAATGACGACCGCCCACGGAATCGCCAGCGACCTCGACCGGGTGGGCATGGGCCTGGCTGGCGTCCTGGCTACGAGCCTCGCGGATGCCCGGCAGCGTCAGGCCGACGCCGATTACGAGCAGGGCCTCCGGAACGCCAGCGCCGCCGGGCGCGCGATGGCCGCCGTCACCCGCCAGCGCGCTCTCCATCAGGCCGCCGTCGACGAGGCGGCCGAACTCCGCGCGCAGGTCGCCCGGCTGCAGCGGGAGCTCGCCACATCCCGTCAGGAGACCGCCACCGCCAAGGCTGAGACCGCGAGCATGCACCGGCGCGCCCTCCGCGCTGAGGGCCTCGTCCTGCGGGCCGCCCGGTCGGCATAGCGTCGGCATCTGTGCGCACGCGGTAGCACGACAAAGTGTGCACGCAGCAACTATCAAGGCCCGGACCGCAGGGTGAGCGACAAAAAGAAAGGCCCGCCCCGGCGTCCCGGGGCGGGCCTTTCGCTGTTCGGGGGTGGCGTCAGATGCCCTGCTTCAGTTGGAAGCCCGGGTCCGAGATCATGTCCTCGAATGCCTGGTCGAGGGTGGCGTTGTACTCGGCGATCTCCTCGCGCTGACGAGGCGTCACTTGCGCCGCGCTTCCCAGGATGTGCCTGTACTCCGACAGGGTCGGGCACAGGGGCAGCCCGGGGATGGCCTTAATGCCGAGCATGTGGGCGCCGGCCTGCATCGGGCCGCCGCGCCAGATGTGCATCATCTCCATCGTGTTGAGCGAGTTCAGCCACGCGATCTCGGCCTCGTTGAGACCCTCCGTCGGGGGCTCGTCACCCAGCGTCGCGAGGGCGCAGGCGAACGCGTAGGCCGCCTTGCCCTTCGCGAGGACGGGATCGAGCTCGACAACTTTCGCCGTCGCGGCGGCCTTCGGGGCGGTCTCGGACTTGGGGGCCGGCGCCGGGGCGGGCGTGACGGTGTCACGCGCCGCCGGCTGTGACGGTGTCACGGGCGCGGCGGCTCGGGCGGCCACGGCGTCCATCGCGTCTCCGACCTCGACGCCCACGGGCTGCGGCGGGGCGAACAGGCTCTTCATGACCCACTTCGAGCCGTCCCAGACGGCCTGTGTGGCGGCCGCCATGGCGGCGAGGACGAGGGCGGCGAGCTTGGCGATCTTGCGCATGACGTGGGGATTCCTGACTGAAGGGCCGGCTCTGCGGACCCGTGGGAAGGCTGAATCCCGGGCTGGAAATGCACCAGCCCGGGGACTGGTGTTCACGCCGCGGCGGGAGTGTCAGCTTCCTCCGCTGCGGTCTCGGCGACCTCGGCGCGGATGGCCGCGATCAGGTCCTGTCCGACCGGCGCCTCCGGGACGACGCCGCCGCCAGCGAGGATCTCGGCCGTCGTCGCGGCGCGCAGCCAAACCTGGCGGGCGGTCGTGTCTGTGACGACGGCGTACCAGCCGCCGCGGACCCGGAGCTCGCCCTTCTTCATGGCGTGCCCGTTGGGGTAGCGGAACCGGCGCGACACGCAGTCGAGGCCGGCCTGCTGCTTGAGGCGCTCGTGCAGGCGGAGTGTCGCCTCGGCCGGATCGAGGAGGTCCTGGGCCTCGTGTTCGTGAACGTGCTGAAGGACCTCGGCGAGCACGACGTAGGCAGTGCCGAACCGCTCCGGCATGCCGGCGGAGATCGTCACGACGACGGTACCCTCGGGCAGGTCGGCCTCGACGATGCCGGTGTGGAACCCGTCGATGATCTCGTAGCGGGCGGGATGGAGCGGCCGGTCAGCCACGACGCGGCGCGTCCCCGGCGTGAGGGCGCCCGTCCATAGCCAGTGCTTGGCGGGGATGGCGAAGGCGAGCATGTGTCGGGACCTCCTGGCAATTCACTGATTGCCAGATTGAAGCACTCGGCCAAGCACGTTTAAAGATTCGCCGAAAATTTTTTCGCTGACCTAATTGGTAATTTGCAATTTGCAAATTACGAATTACGATCCCCCGAATGTCGAAGGAATATGGCATCTTGCTTTTCAACGGAATGTCCATAGTCTCTACTGAGTTTAACATGCCTGAGACTGGAAATGGCCGCATCGCTGACAGAGGAAGAAGTCGTCGGCCGTCTCCGGGCCGCCTGCATCGAGGCAGGCGGCCAGACGGCGTGGGCGGCCGCGCACGGCCTGAGCGTCCCATACGTGAACGACGTCGTGCGCAGGCGCCGCGGGCCGGCCGCGCGAATCCTGGAGGGCCTCGGGCTGGTCCGAGAGGTCCGCTACGTGCCGCGCCAGCCCGAGACCGTGACGCTTTACGACGGGGACGTTGTTACCCTGCTCCACGCGGAGGTCCTGTGATGCTCGGGCAGCGCGACTTCGTCCGGGCCCCGACGGGCCTGATCCTCCCCAGCGCCGTCGCCGAGAAGCGCGCCCGCGTCGGCCGGCGACCGAAGGCGATGGACTTCTTCGCCGGAGCCGGCGGCATGTCCCTCGGCCTGATCCAGGCCGGCTATGAGGTCGTGGCCGCGGCTGAGTACGAGGTCTTCGCGGCCCTGACCTACGCGATGAACCTGTGCCGGTACGGCAGCGTCACGATGCACTTCGTGACCCCGGAGGACGAGAAGCGCACGTCCACCTACATCGAGAAGGAGTACCGGCGCTCGGGCCTGACCGTGAAGGGCGGTCACGTAGTCGCGGACGGTAAGCTGGCCCGCACCCCCACCTTCGTCGCCGGGTCCGGTTGGATTCGCGGGCAGGATGCGCGCGTGGCCGGCGTCAGCCATCTATTTATCGGCGACGTCCGCAAGCTGACGTCCGAGCGGGTGCTCAAGGCTATCGGCATGCAGCTTGGGGAGCTCGACCTCATCTCGGGCGGCCCGCCCTGCCAGGGGTACTCGAAGGCTGGCAAGCAGAACATCTCCGACCCCCGCAACAACCTCGTCTACGAGTTCGCCCGCTTCATCCGTGAGATGCAGCCTGTCTCCTTCGTCATGGAGGAGGTCCCCGAAGTTGCGACCATGATGGACCCCGACGAGGTGCCGGTCCTGGAGAAGTTCAAGCGGCTCGTCGAGCCCGGCGGCTACGAGGGGTACGAAGCCTTCAAGCGGGTCGCCCACGGCAGCCCGAACCGCGGCGCTTCTCTGCGAGGCTCCACCATCCGGTCGCTTGAGGCTGAGGCCAAGCGCGAGCGCAAGAACGCCACCCGGGCGAAGAAGGCGCCTCGGGCTCCGGCGGTCGCGCAGACCGACCTGTTCGGAGATGCCGCATGAGCGACCGTTCGCGATTCGTCGACGAGCTTGCCCTGCTCGACGCCCGGGAGACGCGGGCCTGCTACGCCGCCGTCCTGACCGCCGCCAAGGCCCGCGCCGGCTCCCAGCGCTGGGCGGACGTCCGGCTGCAGCGCTTCGTCGAGAACGCCGAGTACAACGTCATCAGTGCCGTTCGGTCCGCCATCGAGCAGATTGAGAAGGCGATGGAATGGGTCGACCCGAACGAGCCGGCCTAACGACGACCCCGAGCGTCACGCTCGGCTTCCTCCCGCTTGCGGGAGGGCGCACCCAACCAGGGCTGCCTGGGAAGCAAAGCCTCCCGCACCGCAGAGACCCATCATGACCCAGATGCTCACCATCCGAACGAACGCCAACCCAGCCACGCACTGCTCGTGCTGCGGCCGCACGCTGACCGATGCCGTCAGCGTGAAGATCGGCAAGGGCCCCATCTGCCGGGCCAACGGGGGCGTGCCCGAGCGCGACCTGTTCACGACCCGGTCGGACTACGAGGTCGAGATCGAGGGCGACGTCATTCTCGTGACCGACCTCGACCTCGGCGGCCGCTCGGTCACGAACGACGCCGAGGGCGTCATCGGCGACCTCGTGCGGTCCGGCCTGCTCCGTCCCGGCATGCGCGTCATCTACCGCGACAGCCGACGGGTCTGGGACGAGCTCCTGGTCCGCGACGGGCAGTTCGCCGGATTCGCGCCCATCGACCTGCGCGACCGGGATGCGGCGCTCTCCAGCCTCAACGCCAAGGCCGCCTGACGATGCCCCCGTCGCGCGCCAGGCAGTCAGTGGCGCCCTGAAACAGGCATCCCTCGCAAAAAGGAGAGCGCCATGGAGCGCACCGTCAACCTCAACCTCGACGACAGCCTGCCCATTGATACCTTCGACGTCGACGTCGCGACCGGTTTCGCCGAGGTCGGCGGCGAGTACGTCCGCATCGTCCACGTCATGGCCGCGCGGGAATACACCATCCCGCTCTCCTACGAGACGACCGCAGAGGACGCGCTGCGCCTCGCCGCAGCGGTCATCGAGTGGGACAGCGGGATGATGGAGCAGGCAGACAGCCCGTTTCACGCCAAGGGCCCGAAGGTGTCGGCACGGCAAACCATTCGCTCGTTCCTGCCGCGCATGAAGGCATGCGAGTTCCGGGAGCTCTTCGCGGACACCTATAGCTACGCGGGAGCACTCGGCTGATGCCGACCCGCCCGCCCGTCGAGCACGTCATCGTGCATCGCCCCAGCGGGCGGACCGTCTCCCGGTATCCGAGCCTGGAGGCGGCCCGCGCCGCTTGGCGCAAACGGGCCTTCCCCACGAAGGCCCTGGTGAAGGGGGCCCTGACTGCCTGGGCCCACCAGCACCTGATCATGACGACGGCGGCCGCCGCGGCTGCCGCCCACCGCCGCGCCATCGAGGAAGAGAAGAGGAGCCGCCGAGCATGACGACCGCCACCGCTTTCACGCCCCGCCTGCCGCCGGTCGCCCGGGGAGCCTGCCGCGCCCTCCATTCCGCTCCCCCGGCCGCTCCCAGAATCCCCGCCAGCGCCGCCGGCTGACGCCCCGGTGCAGGAGGTCCTGGCTGATCAGGCCTCGGCGCTCGCTCGGGCCGTAGCCGAGACCGACCCGGCCCTGATGGAGGCCGCCCGAACTGCGGCGCGGGTCCGCGCGGTCGACGAGGCGATTCGTGCCGCGGAGGAGGATCTCGCGCGGCCTCGGACGCTGACGCGCTGGGGCTATGGCGTCGAGCCGACGGCCCCGGATGAGCGGGCCCATGTGGCGATGCTGCGGGCGGCACAGTGCGCCGGCGGGGCTGCCCGGATTCACCCCTACCTGGAGGACGCCCACCGCGCCGACGAGACCCGCGCCAGGCATGACGAGCTCGTCGCCGCCGAGACTGAGTGGAAGGCCCGGGCGGAACGGGAGCGCCACCCGAGCAGGGGGTGAGCCCTGTATATAGAGAGAGGGCCCCGGTGGTGACGCCAGGGCCCTTCGCGTTTCAGACGTGTTCGCATACGACTGCGTTGAGCGTCGCCCCCGTTGGGCAGTCCCCGGGAACGGTCCGCCGGTACGGCCCCCATTGACCGCATCCCCGGCACCGGTAGCCATCGAGCGTCGCCGGTGTCGGCCAATGCCGCAGGCGGCTCGGTTCCTCCAGCCTCCAGCGATTGTGCTTCTCGACATGCGCCTCGGCGTCAGCCCGCGTCACCGCGAAGCTGACCCAGCCGCAGCGGATGCACGTTACGCAGTCGTCTGGGATCTCCTGCTCACCCCTCGGCATCGTCGTCCCCTTCCTGACCGAGCCGCCGCTCCTCTGGGATGTCCGGCGTGGCGGCGAGGCGCTCTTGGATCTCCCCCAGCGTCACAGGCCTGTAGGCCCACTGGTCGACGCCGACGTCGCAGCTTTGGCTGGTGTCCGGCAGGGAACCGTGGGTGTGCCCGAACAGGTGGATCGACCCCCTCCAAACGCCGGGCCACGCCCTGAGCGGGTAGTGGCACATGACGACCCGGACGCCCTCGATCTTCCGCGAGACGAGGTCGTGCTGCTCGTGCCAGGGCAGGTCCGTGACCCGCGGCTTGTCGTGGTTGCCACGGACGAGGATCTTGCGTCCCCGGAGCCGGCGGAACAGGGCGGCGCACCGCTCCGGGCTCGCCCCGAGGGCGAAGTCACCGAGGTGCCAGACCTCGTCGCGCGGGCCGACGACACCGTTCCAGGCGGCGACCAGAGCCTCGTCGTGCTCCTCGATGGAGGCGAAGGGACGCCTCGACATGGCGAGGACGCCGGCGTGGCCGAAGTGGGAATCGGCGGAGAAGAAAGTCGTCATGGGGCAGCCTCCGTGAGGGGGCTGCGCACGCGCGTCACGCCCCGGGGGTCGGTCCTTCGGTCGGGGGGAGCGCTATTCGGCGTTTCACGTCGGCCTCGTGCGGCTGGTGAGGATGCGATGATCGGGGCGCGGACTCAGGCGGTCAACGGCGAAGGCGGGGTTATCCCTGGGCATCGCGCTGGTTGCACATAAGGTCGCCCGGGAAGCACGAATGCCGTTATGTTCTGCGCATAAGAGCCCCGGAAGCAGCATAACTTGAACGCAGGGCCGCCCCCGTTGAACTGGTCACAGATGTTCCTACTTCGTTCTCAAGAACGGAGTGGTCGATGCTGAGCTTTCAGGACGTCGTGGATGCGGGACCGGAGGAGCGCGACGCCCTGATGCGCGCTATGGCTGAGGACCTCATGGAGGCCTCCGGCCGCTACCGCGGGTCGGCGGGATTCGTCCGTGCCGAACGGCCCCGGGATGTCGCCATGGCGCTCGGCTCGGCCCGGCGCGCTTCGGCCTCGGCGGCACGGTCGAGGGCGGCCTTCTCCCGCTCGTAAGCAGCGATGACGGCGGCGACCCAAGGCTCCATGCCGCGGGCCTTCAGGTCGAGGCGCTGCGCCTTTGCGTAGACCTTCCGGGTCACGTCTTCCAACCGCGCGTGCTCGTCATCCTTTTTCCCGGTCTTGTGCGCGAGGATGGCGCTGCCGGCGCCGCCGAGGTCCTCGTCGTCGAGGTAGCTGCCCAGAGAACGGCGGGTGTCGTGCGGGACCCACGGCCTGATGCCATGCTTCTCGAACAGGTTGACGCGCGGGGTCCGCGGCTTGCGCTCGCCGCCGTCCTTCGGCTTCCGGCTCGGCTTGCTCTTTCCTTGGAGGCGGTCGAGCAAGCCGGCGATGCCCTCGCTGGTGACGTGCCGGCCCGACTGCCGGGACGGAAACAGATAGGCGCTGTCCGTGTCCGGGTCCTCGAACCGGGCGAGAATCTCCAGCGCCGAGGGCGGGACCGGCAGCGCGTGCGGGCGGGGATCCTTGCCACCCTTCATGTCATCGGCGCTCCAGGTCCAGACCTGCCAGTCGGGACGGCCCGGCATCGGGATGACGCGGTCGAGGCGTGTGCCACCGAGGGCACCGGTCCGTTGCGCCGTCAGAACCGTGGCCCACAGTGCCGCCAGCGTGCCGGGGCTTGTCTCCTGGTCGGTCGAGCCGAGGACACGGTACCGCTCCGCCAGGGTGAGCGTGCGCCCGAGCTCGGCCAGCGTCGGCACGTGGTCCCGGGTCCCGGACGCGTACTCGATGTCGAAGGATTCCCACCAGGGCACCTTGCCGAGCTGGCTCTGCCGACGCTTGAACCGCCAGGCCCAATCGAGCGCCGCCTTCGTCTGCCTGACGGCCCGGGCGGCCGATGATGGGGACGTCGCGGCCTCGATTTCGTCCCTGACCTCCTCAAGGACCTCGACGTCGAGCTGGTGCAGGTGCCAGTGCCCGATGCGGCGGAACGCCGGGTAGGTCAGGTGGGTGCGGTACTGGCTCGCCCACGCCGGTTTCAGCTTGGGCAGCTTCGCCGCCAGGAATTCCTCGACGAGGTCGTCCCAGGTCCAAGGCCCGTGCAGCCTCCGGTGCGCCGCGTCGTCGGGCAGCACCTCGTAGTCGAAGGCGGCACCGACGGCGGCCTCGACGTCGCCGGCAAACTGCTCCAGGGCATCCCGGTAGAGCTTGAGGTCGGAGCGCGGGTCGCGCCCGTCCTTGAGGGCGAGCTTCGCCCGGGCAGCCGCCTCTCGCGCAGCCGGGACGGTGAGCTCGTCGGCGGTGCCGAGGCGCATGGTCGTCGTCCGCATGCGCAGGTACCAAGTCGCGCCGAGCGGAAGGACCCGCAGCGCAAGCCCGCGCTCCTCGGTGTCGGCCCACTCCAGACCTCGCCCCGGGACGCGGGACCCGGCGACCATTCCCCTGGCGCGCTTCAGGTCATCGGCGTTGAGCCGGCGCCGCTCGCGGGTGTAGTCGTTCCTCGTCGCCATGCCCGTCCGCGCCCCTGATACAACGGCTGATACAACAACTACCTCGGGGCCTGCTGGCAAGGGCATACGACTCCGCCGTATTCCTAACCCCATGTTTTTGTTGTGGTTCGGGGCGTTTTGGTTAACGGTTCGCCATTGGATTTCAGGTCATTTCAAGTGTTCGGTCAGCTTCCCAAGCTGAATGTCGTCGGTTCGATCCCGATCGCCCGCTCCAACGAACCTCCATAACCTCATGCGCTTTCTCGCGACCTGCGCGGTCGAGGTGTTCCGCAGGGTGTTCCCCGCCGTTCTCCAGAGCCACCCGGGATCATAGCCGTCTCGGTCGACGGCTCGGACCGTGGCACGTCCTCCAGGTTGCTAGTCCCGATCCCGAACCGACTGACGTGGTCGGCTCCGGACGCCGGCTGGATCGACGAAGACGTCGCTCAGGAAGCCGCCCCTGCGGGGCTTGGCTGAGCCCAGGCACAGCGCCCGTTATCCGAGAAGCGGACTTTCGGCTTCGCGCCCATTGCCAGTATCAAACAGGCCTCGAGAGCATCTCCGGAGACGTCGCAGAAGCTCAGTTCGAAGGTCCGGTCAGCGACGATTTCGGATCTGCGGTGAGCGCGGAAATGGCCGCGCACTTCTCAACGTCGGTGATCAAAATTTGCGAGAACCAATTCTCGCACTTTTCGTCCTATGGAAAATGAGACGAACACTCTCGAAACAGCAGCTATAGTAACGCTGAGAACACCCGCGCCGCAGCTGAACCAGTCGAGCCCGGGCCAGCCGGCCGGATCATTCCAACTTGAATTCAGCCTGCCTGCTAGGCTCTAATACCGAAATCCGAGCCTGGAGGTCGACATGGAAAAGCGAGTCCCTGTCATGCCGGAAGCGCAGGATAAGCGAGCCAGTTTTTCCTCACAGGCGCCGGCACCGAGCAGATCTATTTCTCGGCTCGGCGTCTCTTCCTGGCTTGTGGTCTGCATTACCTGTCTCGGAGCCTTTGCAGGGCAAGTCGATGCCAGCATTGTGCAGCTCGGACTGCCGGACCTGGAGCAAGCCTTCAATGCGTCGCTTGATCAGGTGAGCTGGGTCGCAGTGGGTTACAGCCTCGCATTCGCCGCCGTGCTGCCCGTTTACGCGCGGCTGGCCGAAATTGCCGGGCGCAAGCTGATGTACCTTCTCGGCTTTGCGCTGTTCGGGTTGTTCTCAGCGCTGTGCGGCTTAGCACCGAACCTGCCTTGGCTCATCGCCTTTCGCGTGCTGCAAGGCATGAGTGGGGCCTTGCTCGGTGCAAACAGCATCGTCATCCTCGTGGCTGCCACAGATCCCGCTCAGCGTGGACGCGCGATGGGCCTATTCGCCAGCGCCCAGGCTATCGGAGTGAGTACGGGGCCGGCACTCGGTGGTTTGCTGCTGAGCAACCTCAGCTGGCACTGGATCTTCTGGGTGACCGTGCCGTTCGCTGCCCTCGGAGCGGCGCTGGGCTGGGTGACAGTGCCCGTGAGCACGCGGCTTAGCAAAGAGGCCGCGTTCGACTGGTGGGGCGCATTGCTACTGATTCCAGCCCTGAGCGCGTTGATGACGACGCTCACCGAGCTGAATGCCTGGGGACCGCTCTCCCCCGCGCTGCTCATCTGCGCGACCTCAGCATTGGTGCTCCTGGCAGGATTTGTGTGGTGGGAGAGGCGGGCTCCGACGCCGCTCGTCGATTTAGGCTTGTTTCAGTCGCGCGCCTTCGCCGGCGGGACGGTCGCCACGTTGCTGTCTTACGCGATGCTGTACGGGATGTTCTTCACCATGTCGTTCGCACTGGTGCGCGGCTACCACGACGCGCCGCTGTCGGCGGGATTGCGGCTCGCCATCATACCCGCCGCGCTCGGCTTGGTGGCGCCGTTCAGCGGCAGCCTTTCAGCGAAATGGCCCCGTCTCGTGACGAAAGGCAGTATGGGGTTGTGCGCGGCTGCCGCTGCCGGTCTCAGCCAAACGCTCACCGGAAGTCCCAGCAGCGAGCCGGCCATGATGATGTTGCTGGCGCTGTATGGGGTGGGGCTTGGCTTGTTCATCGCCCCAAACAACAGCGCCACCTTAGCGGCCGCACCGGCCGACCATGCTGGACAGGCGGGCGGTCTGTTGAACCTCATGCGGGCGTTCGGCACGGCAACAGGGGTGGCGACCGCTTCCACCTTGCTCGCATGGCGTCTGGAACTGGCGTCAGACGTTCACGGACGTACAATCGGGGTGAGCGAACAAGCCTTGTTGAGCGCGACAAGTGACGTGATGATCCTATTGACTGCGATAGCGGCGGCGACGGCTCTTGCTGCATCGTTCGAGGATCAGGGGCGGCCCCGAATACAGAGGGCCTGATATCTTCGCCAATCCGCTTTCGTCCAGTCACTTTGAAATGGCGCACCGTCAGCAGGACGACGCAGCCGCGCATCGCCACGGCGTTGACGCCTCACTCCCCCGCATGAACAAGACCGAGACTTTCGCTACGGTTATCGGGCCGAGAGTTCAGAACGCGTAATTTCGAGCGCGGAAACACCGCGTTCTGAAGACTCTCCTCAATTCCGCGCGTTTCGGCAACGATATAGAGAGGACGGTTCTTCACCTCCGCGAAAATGCGGCCGATGTACTCGCCGACAACTCCCAAGAAGACGAGCTGCACACCTCCGATAAATAATTGCGACACAAAGAGCAGAGTGAATCCCTCGACCCAAACGTTGGTGAGCAGCCGCAAGACCAGCGCGTAGAAGATCCCGACCATTGAGAGCGCTGCCGCGCAGAGCCCGATCCAAATCGAGACCCGAAGCGGGACGACCGAGAAAGACAGGATACCATCGCCCGCAAGCCGCACCATCCGGCGGAGCGGATACTTCGTCTCGCCCGCGAACCGCGGGTCACGGTGGTAGTCGAGCGCGGTCTGGCGGAAACCCACCCAGCTCGCCATGCCCCGGAGGAAGCGGTTGCGCTCTGGCATAGCGCGCAGGGCCAGGACAGCTCGGCGGTCCAGGAGCCTGAAATCCCCGACATCTTGCGGGATGAAGACATCAGACAACTTGTTTAGGACGCTATAGAACCAGTGGGCCGTCGCCAACTTGAACCAGGTTTCGCCGCTACGCTTGATGCGTCGGCCATAGACGACCTGGGAGCCGGCGCGCCAGAGGTCCACCATCGCGGCGATGAGGTGCGGCGGATCCTGGAGGTCGGCGTCGATGATGACGACGGCGTTGCCTTCAGCGTTGTCGAGCCCGGCCGACACGGCGATCTGATGACCGAAATTTCTCGACAGGTTGATGACCTTCGCCCGCGTGTCCTCCTCGTGCAGGCTGCAGAGGATGCCATAGGTAGCATCGCTGCTGCCATCGTTGACGTAGAGAATCTCAAAGTCCGACGTTATTTTCGAAATTTCATCGAAGAGGCGCCGGTTCGTCGTGCGGATTACCTGCTCCTCGTTGAAGCATGGCACTATGATACTGAGCTCGATCCGGTCCATCGCCCTGTCACCTTTCCTCGACAGATCAACACCTGCTCGATTGTCGATGCACCTCAATCAGCGCCGAGCCGGCAGAAGCACGCGCGATCGACGATGAGTCCGTGGACTGTCCACGTGCGTTCGAGCCTTCATCAGGACGCGAGCTGTCTCACGCCGGCCCGATCTACGCGCGCTCTCAGAGCGGAGGACGTTGCAAGGCAGGCGAGAAAGACCAGGATGCCGTTCCACCCGCTCATCAGGATCTCAGGGCCCTTCAGCACGGGCCATGTCACCGAGGCAAGGATGTAAGGCAGTTTCGGAAGGGCGAACACCCAGAAGACGGTGCACCACATCGCTGCAGCGACGATCCAGCGTCCCCGGCTCGTCTCGGGATCCGGGCCGGCCCGCTGCGCGCAGAGAACTGCCCCATAAAGAGCGGGCCAAATCAAGATGAGGTGGTCGCCTTCGAGAAGCGGCCCGCAGCTTAGCGCGATGCCGATTGTCAGGCCGACCTCGGCGAGAGCCAGTCCTGCCTCTGGTATCCTATGCTGAGCATTCTCGAGCCCAGGGCGGAATGCTATAGCAACCAGGAAGACAAGGACGGCGAGAGCCGCGGCCAGAACGCTCACGACTTGAGCGGCGACCGGTGCGTCAATCCATGGAACGCTGAATGGATTCTCGACGAAGAGCCGTTTGGCCAGGGCCGGTAGCGACTGATGATCCGGCCGCGCAGCCATCGGGAGCATCGTGAGGAAGGTCGAGGCCGCCAGCCAACCCCGAACTCCCTCAATGGCGTTGTTGATCAAGAGAAAAGGACCGATGAACAGTACGGCCGCGACACTTACGGTCAAGGCGGCTGCTCGCCAGCCCTTCCGGCAGAGCAAGTAGAAGATCAGCACGCCCATGAACGGCTTGCAAACGAAGACGAGAGCCCAAGCGACCGCTCCACGGGTGATGGCTCCGTTCAGAAAGTATCGCAAGCCAAGCAGGACAGCGAACAAGATCAAAATATTGATCTGTCCATGAAATAGATCCGAGCGGATCACCCGGCTGCACAAGATGAGGCCGGTCACGAACAGCAGCCACCCGTCCGGCATGATCCGGCCGAAGCTTCGAAAGAGCGTGACGCAGCCGAGAACCAGACCGATGCTTAGGCACGGCCACAGGATCCAAAGCTTCCCATAGCCTAGAATTTGGCTGATTATGCCGACAAGGAGCGCGAAAAAGGGGGGATAGGGGTAGGGGTCGGCGCTCTCGACGATCACGTACGGGTTCTGGCCATGAACGAGCAATCTCGCGGCATCGAGGTAGACTTGCATGTCCGTTCCGGACGGCCAGTTCGTTTGCCGCGCGATCATGAGCATGACGCTGATGATGCCGATTGCCATCAGAGCCAGACCGGCGAATCCGGCGAGAGTTTCGCTCCTATTACCTCCAGTGGCCAAGGCGCGCCCGGCGAGGTCATTCGGGGTTCTGAGCATCGCTGAATCCAGCCTCTCTCGCGAATTCATGGCCTTCGATGTTCACTCGGCGTGGGAGCGGCCCTGGATTGTGTCGCGTCTCGGATACAATCCGACCGATCGCGACGAGGTCAGGGAAGCCTTCAACGGACCGCTCCTCCCGGATCTCCGCAAGCCGACATCCTGTTGGGATACTTCAACACAAGAGCCTTTCCGGGATCGCAGTGCCGTGGAAACTGCTGTCGGCGGACTTATGTCTGTAGAACCGATCCGTTGCGGCAGCCTCTCTCGCGCCTCGAAGATCAGAGACGATCCTGTCACTCTCACACGAACGGAAGACACACTTTAGTGGTATCTGACTTCACCGAATCGATGCGCTCCCGCATTCGATCGCAACGCCTGTCCGAGCCGCCGGTACATTCGACTACAATGCAGATTTGCGCGCCCTCCGGCGATCGTGGGAACTCAGCGCGGGTTCCAGAACCCGATGATGGCGTGGCTCATCAGATCGACCGCGGCGAAGGACTGCTATGACGTCGTACGGAGCGTATCAGCGCTCAAGAATTGCAAACCCGTCCAGCAGGCCGTCGAAGGCATCCATCGCGCGGCGAAGCCGGGCATTCTTCACTCACGCCCAGAAGCGCTCGGCTAAGGCGGATGCGAGGTTTCGGATCGGCGTTCGGGGCGTTGTTCTACTCAGTGGACTTCGCAGCTCATCGCGCCGCTGAGCCGCGTTGACGACTCTGCCAACCGGATCGAGCCAGCCTTCATTCTCTTCGAAGCCGCCCGCGGTAAGTTCGCCTTCGGATGCGCTACCAGGGTTTTCGCCGGCGGTGGCGACCTCAGTTCGGCCGGAACGAGAACGATGAGATGGACGAGGCCTGCGGCTCCCGATGGCGAGCTTCGGGCGGATGACTCGCGTGGGCGCGAGATCGGCTTCCACGGCGACGAGTTTCCCATCGTCGCTCGCCGCTGGCAAAGTTCTTGAACGGCCCGCTAGAGAGTGAAGCAGCAGGCCGCAGCGAGGGGCGATGGCTCATCGACGGCAACGAGTGCGTGTTCGCGTCACGCTGGCCGGTTTCCGCTCCGCGACTAGGTAGTCTGAGCCGTCAAGCAAAGACTTTTGTTGATGGCGTCGGCCACCTTGCGGCCTTCCCGGATGGCGTAATTCGTCCCGCGATCTTCTGGATAGACGTGAGCCATGGTGGATATATACAGATTCGAGAGCGGTGTTGTCACATCCGGAATGATCGAGGAGTAGTGGCGCTCCATGATCGGCTGCGCATGGGCGGCACGCCAGACATGACTGTCTGTGATCCAAGCGGGATCGAAACGAGGGAACATTCGCTGTAGATGTGGCAGAGCGTAGGCAAGGAGTTCGTCCGCCGACATCGCGTAGAGGGGATCACTCTCGGGCAAGTACTTCGACAGATAGACTATATGTCGGCCGCCATAAGACTCTGGCGGCTCGAAATTAGTGTGCTCAATGACTCCGACGAACGGAAACGTCGGGTCTGCAACGTTCAGCCAATACGTTTCGGACAAGCTGCGGTCGAGCTCTAGGACAAGACAAACATTGGCGAGGTAGCGCACTCGCCGGAGCCGCGCCACGTAGTCCGCCGAGACGTGTCCTTCGAGAAGGTTGGCGATGAGCGGCAATGCCGGCGTCATGAGGACGGAGTCGACCGGAATCACAGATTCGCAGGTCCGGACGCCGGTAATGCGGCCGTCCTCGGACGCAAAGCCTGTCACCGGCGTCGAAACCCGGACCGTTCCGCCGAGCCGACGTACCTCATCCCCGAGCGCGTCGGCCAAGGCCGCGAAACCGCCCTTGTAGTAGGCCAAGATCTCACGCCCGTCCGAGCTGCGGGAACTCCCGCGGAGCGCGATCTTCTTCCAGAACCAGACCGCCGAAACCTCGTCCGCGAAGGGGCCGAACTTGCCGACCAGCAGCGGCTCCCAGACGACTTTGTAGACCCGCTCACCGCAGATGCGGATGAGCCATTCCTTGGCAGTCAAAGATTCGAGCTTCATCCAGTCCTTCACACGGCGGGCACGCAGCACCACGGTGCCGAGCCGGATGCGATCAAGGAAGCTCAGAGCGTCGAAGCGGAGAAGGTCGAGCGGTGTCGACAGCTTGAAGAAGCTCTTCGCGTAATACATTCCCGTTCGGGTCGGGCGCTCGATTACCTCCCCCTCCCGCCCGATCTCCTTCACGAGGTCGACAACGTGGCGGTCGTTCGTGAACCAGTGGTGGTAGAAACGTTCTAGAACTTGCCCTGTTCCAATATCGAAGCCTCCGGCTAGACCGCCAAGACCCGCATCTGCTTCGAACAATGTAACTCGACACCCGGCCTTGAGGAGTCGGATGGCGGCCGCGAGGCCCGTGAAGCCTCCGCCGATGACGGCGACGTGCGGAGAGGTTTCAGGCATCGTCAAATCTCGCAGGAAGCAACGTATCGGTCTTCATGGGGCGGAGGCCGATGGACCAGTCGCGCGGGCGACGGGCGCCTCTCGCCAGAACAGCGAGCGCGCCGGCGAGCGTGGTGGGCGCCCAGAGTGCGAAGTGGACGACAATCGCGAACGCGGCCGCCGCCGCCGGCATCGCCCCGAAAGTGAGGGCGGCTTGCATGGCAAAGAAGTGGAAGGTCCCGACGTAACCGGGCGAACTCGGCAAGAGGGTCGAGAGCGTCGCGACCGCGAGCGAGAAAAATGCACCTGGGACGTCGAGCGGTACGGCCGCGGCTCGGGCCGCGACCACGAACACGCCTCCTTCGCATAGCCAAGCTGCCGCCGACAGGAGGCAGAGAGACAGGATGCGGCTCGGTCGTCCTATCGCGCGCAGCGTGTCGGACAGGCTCGTGACGGTCGCCAGCACCTTCGGAGCGAGCGGAATTGCCTGGGTCAGAGGGTGGGCTTCAAGCCGCCGAACGACGAGGCGCTCGAGCACGGCAACGAGGATCAAGGCGATGATCGCTAAGCCGCCGCAGGCAGCGGCCCAGCGGGCGAGCGACGCGATGCGTTCGGCACTTTCCGACGTCGGCACAAACGGCAAAACGAGGACAAAGATCGCGAGCAGCGCGAATAGATCGAGGAGGCGCTCGACGAGGAGCGTGCCGGCAACCCTGCTCGCCTCGAGGCCGACTTGGCCTCTGAAAGCGAACAAGCGCATGATGTCGCCCATGCGAAACGGAAGCACGTTATTCGCTGCGATACTGATCAGGTACGGTGCGGCGGCTTGGCGCCAGAGCAGAGTCGAGCGGGTGGGAAGTAGCATTATCCACCAGCGCGTGATGCGTGCAGCGTATCCGAGCGCGAGACAAGCGAGCGCTACTGGCGCGTACCGAAGGTCGACGGCCGCTAGTGCGTCCCGAATTTGTGGCCAAGATAAATTGCGGATGGCCAGATATACGAACACGAGCGAGATGCCGACACCGAGCAAAGGCCGTATCAGGCGCGCTACGCCTGCCTGTGCAGGCGTCGAATGGCCCAGGTCACCACGCATTGGACTGGAAGCCTTCCGAGTTTTGACGAAGCAATGGGCGACGCCCTTAGCCTCACGCTGCTCGCGATTGCGTCGCCCCCTCCTTGTTCACGAGCGGCGTGTTCACGTCAACGGCCACGGAATACGGATCTAGAGCCATCCAATGGCCAGTAATCCGCCTCCCTATAAGGTGATCTTTGCAAGTCCACCTTTAGGATGATGGACAAGACAGCCTCTCGAGCGTTGCGACTCATGTACGCTCGGGCGCTCAGCCGAGGGTCGGGCGATGAGGGCGCACCGAAAGTGCTCGAGCCGTACGGTCGGTCGATGGCGCTGGCGGTCAGCCGTGCCACGTACGGGCATGCGCTCAACTGTATGTGCAAATGCTGCGCGCCACGCTGCCGTCGATATCCTTATCCCGGAGCAGGTCGCAGTTACCGGCTGCCGAGCGTCGGGGGAGTTTGAAACATCGAGATCCGCGCGACGGGGCCGGACTTTGTCCGCGCGACTGACGCGCCGTTTGCGATGGAAACCGTACATCGCGGTTAGGGTGCGAGGGGACCGACGATGAGCAATCCGCGGGCTTTGCCGGACGCGCTGTCAATCGTCGTCGCGGCCTGCCAGAGCCGCTCCGTTCCGACGAGGAAAGGCGTGTAGTCTCCGTTCACGTCCCCGACGAAAACCAAGTCGCGGTCCGGCAAGTATCCAAGAACTGGCGAGAAGTGTCCGGCGCCTCGGCCGAACAATGGCCCGCGATGAAAGTTCACGATCAGCCGCCTGTTCGGATCGTTGCTGCGTTTCATCGCCTCGCGAAACGCGGCCAACGACAGATCGCGCACGATATGCACTGGGCGATCGAGCCGCCTCCGTATCAGGTCCGCCAACTCTTCCAGCGTCAGACCGTTCACAAGGAGGCCGAACCAGGGCTGGAATCTCGTGCCGCGGATTACATCGGCTTGCGCGAAATCGACACCGAGCGAGCGTAGCAGGTTCGCCACGCTGGCGGGACCGCAGAAACTCGGGTTGCTCTGGTACTCGTAAGGACGTTGCCGGTACTTCTCGGCCACCGGCAAAGCCCAGGCTCGTGCGAGCAGCGCAGGATCGTGAAACGAGGGCTGCGTCTCGATCGAAGCAACGGCCTTATAGGCATTCGGCCTGAGGAGAAGCGGACCGAGGGTCACCGCGCCGAAGATGCCGAAGAGAAGCACGGCCGCCCCGGACACGGCGAGCAGACGGTGGGTCCATTTCCAGCCTCGTCGAGCCTTTCCGCCAGCCATGCACGAAGTACTCCGCTCACGTCAGGACGGCCGCAGGGGCGACCAAGCGCGGGCGCGCACCGCGGGTTCGCGGCCGCATACCGGTGCGAGCGTCGGCGTTCGAATACGCGTCGCGCTCGGGGGCGTTCTATTGGCATCCGGTTAGGTCCGGGCTCGCCGTCGGCGACCGGCCTCAGAACGCGACGGATACGGTCAGGTCCTTCCACGCCCGGTCCGGCGCGGCCACGGCTGCTCTTCGAGCAAGATCATAGGCGTCCACGCCGCTCAGGAGTTCGACCGGTGCATCGTCACGGCCGGAAAGATCCACGATCGCCGTGGCAACCTTCTTTGGATCGGTGGGCTCCGTGCCGGACCCCTTCCGCAACAACTGGACGAAGGGCCCGACTTCCTGCCGATAGGGCTCGCTGGTTGCGGGGAGCGCCATCGAGGAGCCGGCCCAATCGGTTCGCACGCCACCCGGTTGTGGAGTCGTGACCTTGATCTGGGGCTTTTCGCCGGTGCCTGATGCGCGCCGCGGCGCGGCTTGAAAATAGGTACACGGCTCGGCCGGGTTGAGAATGACCCGATTGGCTGAACAGGGCCGGCGTGTTCCATCGCGATCGCGTTGCCGCGCAGGAGCCGAGCGAGGACAAGCATGCTCTCGGCCACGGCAAGTTGAGCGCCGATGCAGACACGCGACCCGGCACCGAATGGCAGGAACGTAAACCGGTCAGGCCTCGCGGCGTCGAGCAAGCGCGATGGATCGAAACGCGATGGAGAGGCCCAGAACGCGGCATTCCTATGCAGCATGCAGAATGGAAGGAGGATGCGGCTGCCACCTCGAACCGGTAGCGCGCGTAGGTCGTACGGATCCATGACTGCACGGGCGGACATGCAGGCCGGGGGATATAGTGGCTAGGTTTCCACAGCCACGGCCCGTGTCAGCGGCAAGCGCGCGAGCGCCTCTCCGACCGAACTCGGCGACACGTCGCATGAGCGAGCCTCCTCGCGCACGGCGTCCTGCCATTCAGGCGCGTTAGCGAGGAGAAGGCACGCCCAGAACAGTGTTAGTCCCGTGGTCTCGTGACCGGCGAAGAGCATCGTCGACACCTCATCGGCCAACAAGCCCTCGTCCTCGTCCCCAAAGGCATCCGCCAGCATATCGAACATGTCGCGCGGTGTATCCCGCGACGCCGCGGAGCGCCGCTCCGCGGCGGAGAAGGCGTTGCCACGGAGCCGCATGGGGACGCCGAGCCCGGTGACGCGGTCGGGTGCGAGCGGAGGCTCGAAGCGGTGGCCGGTGCTATACATGGTACCATTCGTTTGAACTCATCAGAGTCTCGACCATCCCGGTTCGCCACCGCGTATAACGCAAGGATCATCCGATGCGCCGCCTCTCACCGGGCGCAGGCGGCATGGCCGCGTGCACACACGATGGAGATGCACCAGCTATTCAGCGCTCCCCGTGCGTCAAATCCTGGAGACCAAAATCCAGTTGATTCTTCTGCTGCACTTATTTGCTTCCAGCGCAAAGCTTAAACGATACGCCCCCTCGATCGCCGGCGGACGCGTCCACGATCTTGAAGCTTCCGCGCGATTGCACGATCACCGTCTCGGACGTGGTCGTGGGCACGACCGGGCTTCCGTCCCCGGCGGCGGCGCAGGAGGTCGCTATTTTGTACGTCTTGCCACGAGCGTCTATGATCTTGCTGACGCATTTACTGTCGTGCGGGCCGCCGAGCCCCTGCCCGTCGTATGTCCTCAAAGCAGCCAACGGCGCGCCCCCGCAGGCCAGATCCGCCTGGACGTAATTGCCATGGGATAGCGGCAGCGGCTCCGCCATGAGAGACCCGGCGCAGACAACGGACGCCGAAAACACGCCAGCGGCGCAGATCTGAGAAGCAACGGATTTCATGGGCCAACACCATGCGACGGTGGATCATCCCGGCGGGTTTCGGCTTGGCTGGTTCCCAGTATCAAGGTTGCACGCCAAGCGCCCCGACCTCCCGATAAACCTGGTAGCTCAATGGGATTTCGACCGCGTTTCAAGAGATCGTCGACTCGGTTACGCTTGAAATACATCGCATGTTGGGTGACCTCACCGGCCGGCTTTGGACCGTGCTGATTGAGACGATCAGCCCGGACCGAAGGCGCGGACCACGCGGCGAGGTCAGTCGACGAGCGTGGAGCCGGTTGTGCTGAAGCTGCGCCAGATCGCGGTGAAGACGGTCCAGGACGAGAGCGAGGAACTCTGGTTCATCAGCGCCAAGGGCAGGCGTGCCGTCGCCCCGGGGGCCCGGTCGTCAACGACCGTCATCCCATGGCAGCATCACCGGCGTAGGCCGGACCTCGACCATGACGGAACCCGACAACACGAGGCGCCCGGCGCCGCGACACGACGGCGGCACAATCGCGCTCCCTTGGCCGACCGCCGCGCTCGCGCCCGGCCTGTGGCTGGTCGGGACCTTCCTCGAAGACCTCGCCCCCAAGGGCACGCGGCGCTCCGGCATGCGGCCTGGACACTTCGACCTGGGCTTCGTCCTCGCCGGCATGACCGTCGCCTGCCTCGTCGGGCGACGGCCCGGGGGCCGTGACCTGCCGGTGGTGGATCCGGGGCCGCTCTACCGCTTGGCGAAGGCCACACGCGCCGCGCTCTACGTCCTGTCGCCGATCATGGTCGGCCTCGGCATCGCCAACGCCTTCGTGCGCGGCGTCTCCCTCGGCCCGATCAGCCTGCCGCAGGTCCGCGACCCCGGGTGGCGGCGGTCGCCGACGCACTCACACAGGCTCACCGCCAACGTGCTGCTGGCCCTGGCCCTGTTCCAGGCGGTCGCCGCCCTCGTACACCACTACCTCCGGCACGACGCCGTCCTGCGTCGCATGCTGCCCCGGGGATCCTGATGACCATGCGACCCGTCCACCAAGAGAGGCACCTCATCGACCGCATCGGCTGGCTGCGCGCCGCGGTGCTCGGCGCCAACGACGGCCTCGTCTCCACGGCCAGCCTGATCGTGGGCGTCGCTGCGTCCGCGGCCAGTACCGGCGAGATCCTGGTTGCGGGGAGCGCAGGCCTCGTGGCGGGCGCGATGTCGATGGCGGCGGGCGAGTACGTCTCGGTGAGTTCCCAGGCCGACACCGAGCAGGCCGACCTGGCCCGGGAACGGCGCGAACTCGCCGGCGATCCCGCCGCCGAGCGGGAGGAACTGGCGCGGATCTATGTCGACCGCGGCCTCGACCACGCGCTCGCCCTGCAGGTCGCCGAGCAACTGATGGCCAAGGACGCGCTCGGCGCCCATGCCCGGGACGAGCTCGGCATCTCGGAGGTCACGACGGCCCGGCCGGTCCAGGCGGCGCTGACCTCGGCGGCGACCTTCTCGGTCGGCGCGGCGCTGCCCCTGGCGACGGCGGCGCTCTCGCCCGGCAACCTCGCGGTCTACACCGTGTCGGGGACCGCCCTGATATTCCTGGCGGTGCTCGGGGCGCTCGGCGCGAAGGCGGGCGACGCCCCGATCGCGCGGGCCACGGCGCGGGTGACCTTCTGGGGCGTGCTGGCCATGGCCGTCACGGCGGGCATCGGGAGCCTGGTCGGCAAGGCCGTCTGATCACCGTCTCGGGTCGTGGCAGTGCATCTTCGGGGGCGCAGTCCCGCAATCGAGGGAACAGGTCTGGTCGGGCCGGCAGAACCACTGCAGGGGGCCGGTCTTCAGGCAGGAGCCGGAGCAGTGCCGGTGCGCCGCGTCCGTCGGCTCGACGAAGGATGCGGGCGCGTCCGGTGACGCGGCCGGTTGCTGGGCCGAGGCCGCAGGCACGACCGCGAGTTGAACCAGCAAGGCGCAACGCAAACGTCTCGCCATCGTCGACTCCTCGAAAAGCGGCAGGCACGCGCCGCATGGTCGCGCCGACACTGCAATGCCGTCGTCGCGCTGGATGCAGCAACTGAGGATGCGGTGAAAATCGACTAAATTTCTTTTCATGCAGTATCGGCGCGGGTCATCGCGAGCGGCAGCAGGCACTTCGATGCTCATGTCGGAGAAGTGATCGCCTGGCCCTGAGCAAGCCGGAACGGCTTTCCGGCGGATGGTGTTCCCGGCGGCGCTTCCGTCCGCGCGTCTTCGGGGCGGGTCGCGCCGTTCTAAGGAAGGATTCCGTCGATGGACAAGACAGTCGCTGGCCTGATCGGAGCCGTCACCCTGCTCGCGGCCGCCGACCCGGCGCAGGCCGCGATGCCCGCCCAGACCGGGCTGGCCGCGGCCATGCAGGCCGAGAGCTACGCCGACCTGCTCAAGCCCATCCCTGACGCCGTGGCACTCCTCAAGGAGTCCGACGAGGTCGCGGCGAAGGCCGGGCTGCTACCGGCCGCTTCCGACGGCGAGGCGACGGTCCAGCAGGCGCAATACTACTATCATCACCACCATCACCATCATCACGGCTTCTACCCGCCGTTCTATCATCATCACCATCACCACCACCGGTACTACCGGCGGTACCACCACCATCATCACCACCATCACCATCACGGCTACTACGTGCCCTACGGGTACTGAGCCCGCTGCGGCGGGGTGGGATCTCCGTCCCGCCCCGCCTCACCGTTCACTCTTGGCGGCGCCCAGGATGCGCCGATAGGTGCCGTCGAACACGGTGTGGGTCGCCGAGGTCCACTGGGAGTCGGCGGCCAGCGTCGCGCGGCTGGCGTAGATGCGCCGCGATTGGAGCTCGCGCTCGGCGGCCTCCGCCTCGGACATGGGCACGAGCTCGAAATCGGCCTCGGCCGGGACGACGGACACCTGCATGAAGGGCTCGTCCTTCCGGAAGATGTGCGTGCGGCCCTCGTCCGGGGCCTTGAACACCATGAAGTACATCATCGGCCACCAGTGCCGGATGAGGGCCGGCACCGCGACCGGCACGGTCCCGGTCCGGTCGGTGTAGAAGCGCGGATGAGTCTCGGTCTTGATCGCCCAGCCCTCCTCGACCTTCAGGTCGATGAGAATCTGATAGGTGTAGTAAGCGTCGCCGAAGCTCCGGAACGGCGGCCTTTGCGGCCCTGGCCCGCCGGGCTCTGCGAGTCCTCCCCCGAAGACCAGCTTTCCGTCCCGAGTGCTCACGTGCAACTCGGCGTCGTACGGGTAGAACAGCTCGATCCCGCCCTTGGCCGCCTCCGAGAACGGGATGCAGTGCCAGGCATATTCCTGCGAGCCGTCCGCGCGGGGCTCGGGATCGCCCGCCCAACCGGGGATTTCCAAGCGCGTCCGCCGGGGCCGCAGCCCCGGCTCCATCAGCCTGACCTTCACCTGTCGCATTCTCGACCGTCCCTTCAATTTCGCCCCAGAAGTATAGAGGGCCGGAGGAACGGTTCGGCGCGAAGCACCACCATGTGATCGCACTCGTGGCTTCGCCGACGCGCTGCGCCGCCAGGACGCCGAAGATTTTCAAGCCTGGGCGCGCTTCCACCCAGAGGGTGCACCGGGAGCGGCCCCCTTGTCCCTGCCTGCCGACGCAATCACCGGGACTTGTCGGCGATGCCCTTCAGGCCCGTCTCACAGACTCCGGCAATTGCCTCCTTCCTTGTCGTCAGGGGCTCCCCAGCGACAATGCGCGCTCCTGCTTGCCGCCCTTCTGGGACAGCGCGCACGTCTCGATGACGGGATGCCGATCGCCGATACCGCAGAACCCGCCGATGGTGTTCCAGACCTCGTCCGGCGATGCCGCGATGGTCGCCGTCTTCGTGACCTCAAGGGCGAGAGCCGGGGTGGCGAACATGGCGACCAGAGCCACGACGGGCACGACATTCTTCAGCATTCAACGCTGTCGCGGACCTGTCTTACTTCGCCCCTTGCCAGAGTCGCCGAAAAGCTAGGGCAGGATGCCGGACCGGACATCGCCAGCCACGCATCGTTGAGCCGGGTCTGGGCGGCCGGAACCATCAGGACGAGCCCGATCGGGGTCAGCAGGATGGCCGCGACGGTGCGGAGAACGTCGACGTCGAACACCTGCAGCTCCTTGAACCGGACGCGACGGCTGGCCGTGGGTTGGTCCATCTCCTCGGCGATGGGGCGAGTCGGACGGTCGGCTCAATCGGATGCCTGGGTGACGGCACGGTCGGCGTTCACGCGCTCGGCCCAATCCTTGGCTTCCTGCTGCCCCTTGAGGTCGATCAGTCGGGCGCCGCTGACGTCGACGTTCTTGAAATCGGCACCGTTCACTGTGGCGCCGGTCAAATTGGCTCCGGACAGGTCCGAGCCCATCAGCACCACATCGGTGAGGTCGGCATCCGTGAGGTTGGCGTATTCGAGCCGCGACCGCCCGAGATCGGCGCCCTTCAGGTTCGCACCCGAGAGGTTCACCGACACGAACACGGCGCGCATGAGGCCCATCGACTGGTTCCTGATGTCGGCCCCGCCCTTGAGGTCGACCAACGTTGCGCCGGCCATGTTGGCGCCCTTGAAGTCGCCGATGGGCATCGACCGGCTAAGGTCGGCCCCGCTGAGGTCGGCGTTCCGGGCGGTGATGCCGAACATCTTCGCGCCCGCGAGCTTGGCGCCGGACAGGTCGGCTTTGATGAACCACGCCTGTTCGAGGTTCGCGCCGCTGAGGTCGGAGCCGCGCAGGTTCGCCTTGTTCAGGCGCGCCGTCCGGAGGTTGGCGCCCCGCAGGTTCAGTCCGGAAAGATCGAGTCCGGACAGGGACTTGTCGTGCAGGTCGACCGGCTTGCCGTCCGCGCCCTTGATCAGCGCCTCGACGTCGGCGCGGCTCATCTCGGCCCTGGTCATGGCGGGCGAGGACATGTCGGCCCCGAGCAGCAGGTCCTGTTCGGCCGCGGCGGGGCCGGCGGCGAGGGCGGCGAGCATGAAGCTCAGGGCTAAACGGCGCATCGGCTCACTCCCGGTGGGCGCCGCGCATGGCGGGTGCCCTCATCGTGTTCGTTGTGGCGCGATGCTATGCCGGGCCGCTGCACCCGGTCGGTGACCCAGGTCACACAAGTCCGGCGCGGCGGGAGAAAAACGCAACGCGAGCCGGACGATCAACCCGTCGTCATGGCCGGGGGACGACGCCAGCCATGACGGATGCCCAGAAGGTCGAACGTTGGATCGACCGTTTCCCGCTCCTTCAGGCACTCAGCCCAGCGCACCTCCAGATCGCCCGGGGAACCGTGCATTTCCCGGTGCTGGACGCGGGCGCCATCGCCTACGAGCTCGATGGCGAGTGCGCCAACTACCTGATGTGCCTGGAGGGACGCACGCGCATCTTCCGCATGTCGGAGGGCGGGCGCGAGGTGCTGATCTACAAGGTCGGCCCGGGCGGCACCTGCGCCCTGACCACGCAGTGCCTCCTGTCCGGCGGCACCTTCCCGGCGCAGAGCGTCGCCGAGGAGCGCACCGTACTCGCGGCCCTGCCGGTGAGCACGTTCCAGCACCTGATGGGCGATAGCGCCGCCTTCCGCAGCCTCGTCATGGACGACTACACGCGGCTGATGTCCGGCTTGTTCACCCTGATCGACGAGGTCGCGTTCGCACCGCTCAAGCAGCGCCTCGCCCATCGTCTCCTGGCCGAGGCGGACCCAAGGGGCGTGGCCGCGGTGACCCACCAGAAGCTTGCGGACGACATCGGCAGCGTGCGCGAGGTGGTGAGCCGCATCCTGGCGCAGTGGGCAGAGGCGGGCCTGATCGAGGTCCGGCGTGGCGCGGTCGAGATCGTTGACCGCCCCGGCCTGGAGGCCGCGGGTCGGCGCTGACCTGAGGCGTGCCGGCATCTGCACGGAGACCGATGCGGATCGGGCTTCTCGTCCCTGCGGCCGTCGGCTCGGCGTCGGGCGTTGTCTCGGTCACGGATGGTAGCCTCCGACGGGCAGCGTGAACGAGCCCGGCGCCGGGCGCGGCCGGTCGCCTTGCCGGCCGCGATCAGGCAGGATCGACGGTGCCGCCGGCCTTCGTCAGCGCCGGGAAGCCGACCGCGACATGGGCGACCGGTCCGAGGCCCGTTCGGTCCTTCGCGCTGGTCGTGGACATGAGCGTCCCCATCATTCGCCCCACGCCGCGCCGTCGAGGGCGTCCAGCGGGATCTTCAGGTAGCGGCGGCCGTTCGCTTCGGGCTCGGGCAAGCGGCCGCCGCGGATGTTCACCTGCAGGGAGTGCAGGATGAGCTTGGGCATCGGCAGTTCGCGGTCGCGGGCCTCGCGCATCCGCACGAACGCCGCCTCGGTCGGAGTTTCGAGCACGTGCGGGTTCTCGGCCCGCTGGCGGGCGACGGTGCTCTCCCAGGCCGCCGCCCGGCCGCCCGGGCGGTAATCGTGCCCGGTGAACAGCCGCGTGTCGTCCGGCAGGGCCAGGATGCGCCGAATGCTGCACCAGAGCGCGCTCGCGTTGCCGCCCGGAAAGTCGGCCCGCGCCGAGCCGCTGTCGGGCATGAACAGGGTGTCGTGGATGAAGGCGGCGTCGCCGATCCGGTAGGTGATGGAGGCCATGGTGTGGCCGGGCGTGAACATCACCCCGACGTCGAGATTGCCGATCCGGAAGCGCTCGCCGTCGGCAAAGAGCCGGGACCACTGCGACCCGTCCGTCCGGAACGTGTCGGGCAGGCAGTAGAGCCCTTTCCAGAGCCGCTGCACGTCGACGATCTTCTCGCCGATGGCGGTCGGGACGCCTGTCCGGTCGTGAAGGTAGCCGGCCGCCGAGAAGTGGTCGGCGTGCGGGTGGGTATCGAGGATCCACTCCAGCGCGTAGCCTTCGCGCTCGATATGGGCGAGCAGGGCGTCGGCGGAGCGGGTCGCGGTCGCTCCGGACTTCGGGTCGAAGTCGAGGACCGGGTCGATGATCGCGCAGCGCCTCGTCTCAGGGTCCGCGACGACGTACTGGATGCTGCCGGTCGGCGCGTCGTAGAAACCGGTCACGACGGGATGCCCGCGCAGGGCTCCGACGGTCTGGTCCGACATGGATCTCCTCCTGTCCGGGTTCGGGCGTTCGTGCCGAGGAGCGGCAAAGCCCCGCGGGCGACGACGTAGAGGCCGACCAGGATGACGAGGCCGGCGAAGGTGACGGTCAGGGCGCGTTCGCGCCCGGCGAGGCGCTGGCCGAGCTTCGAGTCGACGAGGCCACCGAGCGCGCCGCCCAGGATGAACAGGCCGGCCGGCGGTCAGTGGAGCCGATGGCCACGCGCAGCGGCATGGATCTCGCCAGCATCAGGCCTCCGGCCCCGAGGATGACGACACCGACAGGGCGAGCAGGCTCCGTCCGTCGACGGCCCTGGCGGCCGCCGAGCCGACGAGCGCGCCGAGAACACCGGCACGCGAGAACGCCGCCGCGCGGCGCCACTTCACGTTCCCGGCCCGCCATTGCGGGACGAGGTTCCCCGCCGCGCTGATCGAGACCGCCCGGTCCCTCGTCCCGTTGGCGACGTGGGGCGAGGATACGCCGACCACGCAGGTCAGGAGCGGCACCGCGAGGATCGAGCCGCCTCCGCCGACGAGGCCGAGGATCACGCCCACGACCCTGCCCGAGCCGGCGGCGAGACCGGATGTGGCGGGTCCGGGCATCACGCGTCGGCTCCCAGCACGGCCGTCGGCTTCAGGCGCGCCGGCGGCACCAGGCGGAGAAGCAGCATCCCCAGGACCATCGCCGTCACGAAGGTCGCGGCTTCGGCCGGGGCCACCGTCAGGAGGGTGAGGGCGGGCCCGGGGCAGAGGCCGGCCAGGCCCCAGCCGAGGCCGAAGATCGCGGCCCCGGCGATCAGGCGCGCGTCGAGGTCGCGCCGGACCGGGACATCGAGCCTCAGCGCGAGAATCGGCCGGCCGCGCCGCCGCGCCAGGCGGTAGCCGGCGGCCGAGACCGTGACGGCGCCCGCCATGACGAGTGCGAGGCTCGGGTCCCAGCGGCCCGTGACGTCGAGGAAGGCGAGGACCTTGGCCGGGTTGGCCATGCCCGAGACGAGGAGGCCGAGGCCGAACAGGAGGCCGGCGGCGAGGGCGGAGGCGGTCTTGGCCACGGCTCAGGCTCCGACGAGATGGTGCACGACGAGGACGGTCAGGATGGCGACGGCCATGAAGGTGCCGGTCGCGGCCAGCGAGCGGGGCGAGCCGCGGCCGATGCCGCAGACGCCGTGGCCGCTGGTGCAGCCGGCGCCGAGGCGCGCCCCGAACCCGACCAGCAGGCCCGCGAGGATCAGGAGCGGGAACGACGCCCCGACGGTCACCGGCGGCACGCTGCCACCCAGGCCGGTGTAGGCGGGGGGCGCCAGGACGAGGCCTGCCACGAAGGCGGCTCGCCAGCCGGTCTCGCGAGACAGCGGGGCCAAGAGGCCGCCGAGGATGCCGCTGATGCCGGCGATGCGCCCGTTGAGCAGCAGCAGCAGCGACGCGGACGCGCCGATCATCACTCCGCCCAGAAGGGCGCCGACTGGGGTGAAGCCATCCATCGCGATCTGCTCCCAGTTTCGATCCGGGTGGTACCCGGCTCGGCCGCGGGAACAGACGTCCCGCACCGAAAACATTAGATAGCACTTAATTAGCACCCTCTAATGTTGTGGCAAGCGGGAAAGCGGTCCGGCGGATGGGTGGCCGACGGTCACGTGCAGCGACGCACCGGCGGGGCTTCGCAGTCGATCACCGAGGTGGTGTCACGCCTCCGGCAGGCCTCAAGGATGGATGTAGACGAACCCCAGTCCCTGCAGGCGAGCCAGCTCGGCGACGCCGCTCGGCACGACGTCGTCCTCGCTGACGCCATGGAGCGCGGCGCGGTCGATCTTCCGTTCGCGCAGGGTGTTGGCGCAGACCAGGAACCGGACGCCCATCGCCTTCAGCGCGTCGATGCGGCCGGCAAGCTCCTCGTCGCTCGCGGCCGACTGGAAGAGCGCCACCCCGTCGCCGAGGCTCACCACGCGGATCTCGACATGCGCCTTGCCCACGGCCTCGACGTGATTGCGCAGGTTGCCGAGCAGGCGCTTGAAGTAGGCCGGTCCGTCCGGGCCGCCTCCGCCGTTGTGGTAGACCACCCTCTGGTCGGCATAGTAACCGGCCGGCACTTCCGAGCCGGCCCGGACCGTCCCGATGCTCAGGGTCGCGAGGACGACGGCGAGCATCAGGCTCCTAAACACCGTCTTCATCCGCCACTCCGTCGTCCGTAAGGGGTGCGGGCGTCACCGAGGCGCCGCCGGATAGGTCGTCGAGGCGCGCATGGTCCGGACCGTGTTCCCTGACCGGCCCGGTCCCAGCATCGCCGCCGGGCTACCGGTCGTTCCCCGCACCGCAGGCCGAGCGGCATGGGCGGTTCCCCGTGTCCCGAGCACCACGACCTTGGTGGCCGTCGGCACGCACCGATGCAGGTCGATGACGTCCTGGTTCATCATGCGGATACATCCGGAAGAAGCCGCCTCACCGACGCTCGATGGATATACCCTGCGGGCCGATCCCGAGCGTCTGCGTCGAGCGGGCTCGGCCTCACCATCGCCGAGCTGGCGTCCTGCCGGAGTGGGCTGAGCCGCCGACCGGACCGGCCGGGACTTGAGGCGGAGATCTTCCGTGGTTGACGCGGTCAGCCGAGTTCGGGGCAGAAGATGTCCTTCAGGGTCGCGAGCACGCGGGCGGCGCGGGGATCCTCCAACCTGTAGTGGAGTGTCTGACTCTCGCGGCGATACGCGACCAGCCCGTCTTCCCGCAGCTTGGCGAGGTGCTGCGAAAGGGCTGACTGGCTGAGTTCAACGGCCTCGGCGAGGCTCGTCACATCAATCTCGCCGCGGGCGACCAGCAGGCAGAGGATGAGCAGGCGCTTCTCGTTGGCGAGGAGGCGGAGCAGGCGCGCCGCATCTCCGGCCTTGTCCTGGAGCCGCATCAGTTCGTTCGGCGTGACGGCGTCCATCGGCCCCGGTCCGGAATCCCGCTTCTTTAGCTGACCCTAATATAGTGTACGCGTTCCCTCTCGCCATAGTGGCACACGCCGCCGCAATCGCCCGTCCGGGCAGGCTCGACGACTTGGACGACGATGGTTTGACCCCTCTCCGAGACGAACCGGCCGCTGCCTTCGTCCAGCCAAGGGGGCGGGCTCCGAGGCGGGACGCGAGGGCGACCAGGCCCGCGAATGGCATCCGTAGCCGATCACAAGCCGTGCACGCGTTGTCGGTGCTCGCCCGGGCCGAGGTGCCCGGATGCCGCCGACACTGACCGGCCGAGCAGGAGGCCAGGGACATCGGCGATCGCGACGGCGCGTCGGAGTGAAGTCGACACGACATTGCTCGACCCTGAACCCGGAAGCGCCCGCATCGACTTGAAGCCGACAACCTCGAACCGTCCGCGGGCATGCCCCAAGACGAACGGTCCGGCTCCGCGTCCGGGTCGAACGGCGCGGAGGCCCGCTCGGTCCCGGCCACCGTCAGGGAGCCTTCCGCGGCGTCAGAAACTGGGTCGGGATGAACGACATGTCGCTTCAAGCGCATCGGCGGCCCGGGAGGCCAGGGTGATCCGCACACCAGCAAGAAGGTCGTCGCTGGCCTTCATCGCCAGGTGGGCGACGTAGCCAACCTGCCGTCCGCTTGTCCGACCGGCGTTCTTCGAAGCGGTCATTTCGCTTACGGCCAGCTCCAGTCGCGTTGGTGAGCGCCTTCGGGCGGCTGGGTTGGGTGGCGAGCAGCCGTCGGGCTCCTGCCGAGAAGCAGACATGAATCGGGACGGAGCGAACTTAACGCGTATAAAAAATACGCCTGATCAACATCAATTGCGAAATGTACTTTGATGTGCAATCTTCGCGCCCTTCATTTGCAAGGCGCCCGCAGGGCGCGCGGGCAAATCATCTTCGCGACGCGCGACGAACGAATTCGAGACCTGTTCCGTGGGCGCATCGCAGTCCTAAGCAGCGGGAGGTATCGACATGGACCATGATACTGTGCGCCGGGCGACTGCCGAGTTCTTCGGCACTTTCTGGCTCACCTTCGGCGGTTGTGGCGCCGCCATACTATCGGCCGCGTTCCCCGAACTCGGGATTGGCTTCCTGGGTGTCGCGTTCGCGTTCGGTCTCACGGTGCTCACGATGGCTTATGCGGTCGGCCACATCTCGGGAGGGCACTTCAACCCTGCCGTGACGCTCGGCCTATGGTCAGGCAATCGGTGCGCGACGCGGCACGTCCTGCCCTATATCGGCGCCCAGGTAATCGGCGCCGTTCTCGCGGCGGGCGTCCTTTACAGTATCGCCTCCGGCAAGGCGGGCTGGGTTCCAAACGGCTTCGCATCGAACGGCTATGGCGACCTCAGCCCCGGCAAGTACGGTCTCGCAGCCTGTCTGGTCACCGAATTCCTGATGACGTTCTTTTTCTTGTTCATCATCATCGGGACGACGTCGAAAGGCGCCGCGGTGGGGTTTGCGGGTATCCCGATCGGCTTCGCCCTGGTGCTGATCCACCTCATCTCGATCCCGGTGACGAACACCTCGGTCAACCCGGCTCGCAGCACGGGACCTGCCCTGATCGCAGGCGGCGAGTACATCGGTCAGCTTTGGCTGTTCTGGCTGGCGCCGATTGTAGGCGCGATGGCCGCGGGGGCCTTGGCCCGGTGGCTGTATGAGCCCGCGGACATCGTGGAGACGACCGTCGTCGAGAAGCAGGCTGCCGTCTGAGACCGGCATCCTTTCAGGTGATGGCAGCTCGGGTGAGCGACGTTCACCCGGGCTGCCTCGCAACGTCTGCGATGGACGCTCAGACCCTCGTCCGCGAACGTTCGCTTCCGGTGGTGATGCGGCTCGTTGCGGGTGCTTCGCGGGGTGCGGCCAGACCCGTCTTCAACGCCAGCCGTCGCCATCCGCGGTAAGATGCAGGGCGGATCTTTCCCGCCACTCCGCAATCTGTTCTGTCGGTCCACCACTTCCGAAAAGGACAGGCCGCTTCGTGCCAAGTCCGCTCGTTGCGGGCTGGTCAGCCCGACGTTGCGCGGACCTTTCGAAGGCCGGCTCAGGGCCAGATGCGGAGTGACCGGACAGGATTGTTTCAGGAAGCTGCGCTCTCGAGCAACACGGCATCGAAGCGGAGGCCGTCTCCGCTCTCTCGACCGACCCCGATCGACCGTCGAGATCGCGCAATCTACGACGTTCTCGCCGAACGCCCTGTCGGCTGGCCAGCCATCGCTACCGTCAGGTTCTCGGCCGTGATCGCCTCAAGCAACCACGCCTCGAACGCCCTGGCCAACGATCCGCGGCTGACGCCCAGCGGCCGGATCAGGAAGTACGAGGTCGTCTCTACTTCAAACCCCTGATCGGCGAAGGGGGCGATGAGCCGGCCGTCGCGCAGTTCGTCCGCCGCCAGAACCTCGCTCTCCAAGACGACGCCGAGGCCGGACACCGCGGCTTCAACCGCCATCAGAGAGCGGTCGAGCCAAAGTTCGTTGCGCGGGCGCAAGGCCGCCTCGCCGACCCGACGCAGATAGTCGGCCCATGTCAGTGCGTTGACGGAATGTATCAGGGTCGTGCGCGCCAGATCCCGCGGTGTTCGCAATCCTATCGAGGCGGCGAGTTCAGGGCTGCACAGCGGGCGCAGGCACTCGAGCAGGAATGGCTCGATGCTCATCGCCGTGTGGGCCGGCCGGCCGTAGGTGATCGCGATGTCGAAGCGCTCCTTCTCGATGTCCTCCCGTTCCGACAAGGTGGAGAGGCGGATGCGCGCCTCCGGATGCGTCCGCAGGAAGCCTTGCATCCGTGGCTGCAACCATTTGACAGCAAAGCTCGGGCTCGCCGCTACGACGAGATGCTCGCGCTGCGATTGAGGGGCGACCCGTTCCGTCGCCGCCGCGATGGCGCTGAACGCCTCCTCGATCTCGCTCGCATAGGTTCTGCCCGCTGCGGTCAGGACAGCGCGGCCCGCTTGCCGGCGAAACAGCGCCACACCTAGAAAATCCTCCAGCTGCTGGATCTGGTGGCTGATCGCCGACGGGGTCACGCCGAGCTCCGCGGCGCCTTTCGCGAAGCTCGCGTGCCGTGCGGCCGCTTTGAACGCCGCCAGCGCTCGCAAGGGCGGCATCCGGGGCAGGTTCCGTTCGGGTGATGAGCCTGCCTCAGCACCCGGTGAATTCTTCGAGTTGGCGCTCATCGGCATCCCAGGACTACCCCTGCTCCTGACACGACGCAACGCCGATGCCGATGCGGCGCCTCTACGAGCGGCACGCCGCACGAGCATGGCCCTGGCATCCTCTGATGGAGCGGACAATGAGCGCATTCCTCAAGGCGGCTGAGGACCATCTGGTCCGTTACGGTGGGGACACCTTTCCAAATCTGTTCACGAAGGCCAGGGGCACTGTCGTCACTGACAGCAGCGGGCGGGAGTACCTCGATTTCACCTCCGGCCAGATGTGCGCCACGATCGGCCACAACCATCCTGCGATCGTCGCGGCGGTCCACCGGGCCGGCGAGAAGGCGTTCCACTTCTTCAGCGGGATGATCCCGGAGTCGGTGGCCGAACTTGCGCAGGTGCTTGCCGACGACTGGCTGCCCCGGGATCTCAGCAAGACGATCTTCATCAACACCGGCTCGGAGGCGACCGAGGTCGCCCTTCGCATGGCCAAGATGTACACCGGCGGCTACGAGGTTCTGGCACTCGGCGGCTCTTGGCACGGCATCACAGGCGGGGCGAGTTCCGTATCGATGGCCAGCGACCGCAAGGGCTACGGCGTGCCCGCGCCCGGCGTGTTCGTGATCCCCGAGCCGAACCCCTACCGGCCGTACTTCCCGGGCCTTGATGAGGAAGCGGCTGCGCTCGCCAATCTCGACCTCGCTCTGAAGCTCTACGACATGCAGTCGGCCGGCAAGGGCGCGGCAATCATCGTCGAGCCGGTGATCAGCGCGGGCGGCGTCCTGGTGCCGTCGCGCGCCTTCATGCAGGCGTTGCGGGAAGCCGCCGACGCGCGCGGCATGCTCCTGATCTTCGACGAGGCGCAGACCGCCTTCGGCCGGATCGGCGCGCGGACAGGCGCCGAGCACTTCGACGTGGTGCCCGACATCATGACGATGTCGAAGACTCTGGGCGGCGGTCTGCCGCTCGCAGCCGTGTCCACCACCGCAGCGATCGAGGAAGACATCCACGCCAAGCACTTCACCTACTACACCAGCCACGTTTCCGATCCGCTCACCGCAGAGGTGGGACTCGCCGTCCTAGAAGTGATCGCCCGGGAGAAGCTCGTCGAGCGCGCCAACGAGATGGGGGCCTATCTCCGTGGCCGCCTGGAAGGACTGCAGCAGCGCCACGATGTGATCGGCGACGTACGGGGCCTCGGCCTGCTCCTCGGCGTCGAATTGGTGACGGACCGAGAGTCGCGCTCACCGGCTCACGCCCTTGGCGCCCTCACGACGCGCAAGTGCTTCGAGAAGGGCTTGAGCATGAACATCCGCCGCCGGCCCGAGCGCGGCTCGGTCTGGCGCATCGCGCCGCCCCTCACGGTCTCGACCGACGAGATCGATCGCGCTGTCGATATCCTGGAGGCCGCCCTGCGCGAGAGCCTTCACGTGACCGCGCGCGGACGGGCGGCCTGACCGTCGACGGCCATCCCCTGCCAATCCTCTTCGGGAGACGCTGCCATGATGCCTGGACGCAGGAATGTTCTGCTGGTGGTCCTCGCGGCCGCGAGAATCGTCGCCGGCCTCGACGCGGCGCTTGCTGCGAGCCAGACGCTGGAGAAGATCCGCTCGTCGGGAACGCTCACGCTGGGCTACCGCGAGGCATCAATCCCGTTCTCCTATCTCGGGGCCAACCAGCAGCCCGTGGGGATGTCCCTCGATCTATGCGCCGCGATCGCGGAGCGGGTCCGGACGGACCTCAACCTGCCGGCGCTGAAGGTCGCCTACGTCGCGGTGAATGCCTCGAACCGCATCCCGCTCATCCAGAACGGGACGGTCGACATCGAGTGCGGCAGCACGACGAACACGCCCGAGCGGCAGAAGCAGGTCGCCTTCTCCATCGCAACCTTCGTCAGTCAGCCGCGCTGGCTGACCACGCCGACGTCAGGGATCACCGACCTGAGGGACCTGCGCGAGCACACCGTGGTGATCACGCAGGGCTCGTTGAACATGGTGCTGGCTCAAAAGCGGAACGCTGCCGAGGGACTCGGATTGACGATCCTCCAGGGGCGCGACCATGCCGAGTCGCTGCTGATGCTACGCACCGGACGCGCAGCGGCGTGGTACGAGGACGAGGTCCTCCTTGCCGGCGCAAGGGCAACGGCACCGGACCCCTCCGCCCTCGTGTTCCTGCCGGCAGCGGCGCAGACCGATGATGAGTACGGCCTCATGCTGAGGCGCGACGATCCGGAATTCAAAGCGCTCGTCGACGGCACCTTGAGAGCCGAGATGGCCTCCGGCGCCTTCAAGACGCTCTACGACAAGTGGTTTCTTAACCCCATTCCGCCCAAGAGGCTCAACCTGGATCTACCGATGAGCGAGGCGCTGCAGGTCCGCATCAGAGAGCCGAGCCGCGCACAAACTCGCTGAGCCTCAGGTCAGTGCCCGGTCATCCGTACGCGCCTTCGCCCGCATCCTGCCCGCGCTCCAGAGAGTGGCCCTGACGCTCGAACTTTCGGATCTGGAGGCGCGCCGCATCGCGCTGAGGGCTCAGGGCTTCGGTTCGCCCCACCGCCCGCAGGAGGTCAGCGCCACCGTGATGCGCCGCGCAACCGGCCGGCTGGGTCTCCTCCAGATCGACAGCGTCAACGTGCTCGTGCGAGCCCACTACATGCCGCTGTTCTCCCGCCTGGGTCTCATGGACGGAGCGCTCGTCGCCCGGGTCGACCTGAAGGCGGACCGTAAGGCCGGCGTGCTGATGCTCCTGCGGGCGCATCTCGAACCGGCGGCGCCGGCGGACACGATGGAGCGGTTGCTCGGGGCGATCCAATCAACGGCGTCGTGGCTGAACCTATCGCGCGTCACGGTGCCGCCGGCAGCCATCTCGAACAACCTCAGGCGCCAAGTTCAGCCGTGAATCCTCGCGTCGACGGCGGGATAGTCGAAGGCGCGGCCAGATCCTATTCCACATGCATGCGCCTCGGCATGACTGGGAAGGATCGATTGAGGCATGCTGTTTCCGAGCTGCAATGCATCGAAGCAGATGTAACCGTCGTACCGGCCACCGATCTTACCGGAATCCGGGCCATTCCGCCTAACTGCGGTCCGATCTGGAGCCTTCGAATAGTCGGAGCAAGCACCTGTCAGAGATCGGCTTCGTTCGCCGCTATGTTTTCAACCCTTGCTTGCTATGACAGGCCGGCGAAACCGCCACGTGGAGGCGGTCCGCGCCCCATCGACGGAGGCTTAACAAGAAACTACTCAGTCAGAGATTGCCAGACCTGAATACTGCATTTTTCAGTTGCAAATGCCACAAAAGCGGCCACCGCCCGGAGGTTTGGTCGGTCTATGGACCAATACATCTCATGTTCCGCGCATAATTAAAGGCGAAGCACCCCACTTTCGGCGACGCAGTTAAGAAGTCGCGGCGGGATCGCGTACTAAGACCAGCTCCATCCAACGCTGCGTGACGCACCCGATCGGCTTGAGCCGAGGGCTGCCGTTCGCACGTTTTCATTATATCGGTTCACGGCCATGAAGCTGAACGTTGCCGGAAAAATCCAGTCGATCACGATCGTCGCCCTTATCGGTATTGTAGCTCTGGTCGGATTGGCCGCTCACGGACTGTACGGCGCGGTCACCGACGCTCGCGCGCTCAAAACCCGCGACCTCGTCGAAGCGGCTCACGGCATCTTGGCTCACTTCGAAGCCGAGGAACGCGCCGGTCGGATGGATCGTAGGGTCGCGCAGGCTGCCGCGGCCGCGGCAGTGAAGCGAATGCGTTACGCCAGCCAGGAGTACTTTTTCATCACCGACATGGCCCCTCGGATGATCATGCACCCGACCAAGCCCGAGCTCGATGGAAGCGACCTATCGGCCAAGGCCGATCCGAACGGCAAATTGCTGTTCCGGGAGATGGTCCAGCTCGTCAGGGCTGGTGGCGAAGGCTTTGTACCCTACCAATGGCCGAAACCCGGCGCCGATCATCCGATCGACAAGATCTCCTACGTGAAGGGTTTCGCGCCGTGGGGCTGGATCATCGGCTCCGGCGTGTACGCTGACGACACCGCCGCACAGATGCGCCCGATAATGCTCGGCTTGCTCGCTGGCTTGCTCGTCACAGCCGCTCTGGTCGGCACCACCGCCTTCCTGATCGGCCGAGGGATTGCGCGGCCGGCGCTCGCACTGGCCGACGTCATGGACGCGCTGGCCGCCGGCGATCTCACCAAGCCCGTGCCCGACACCCGCCGCACCGACGAGATCGGCCGGATGATCGAGGCGACGCGCGTGTTCAAGGACGGCTTGGCGCGGGCTCGCGCACTCGAGGCGGAAGCGGTCGAGGCCAAGGCGACGGCTGAGGCGGAGCGCAAGGCTACGCTGCTGGGCATGGCCGACGGTTTCGAGCGGTCCGTCGGCGGAATCGTCGCCGGCGTCACGTCCGCGGCGACCGAGTTGCAGGCCACGGCTCAGAGCATGGCCGGGATCGCCGCCGAGACCGCGAGCCAGGCGACGACCGTGGCAGCGGCGGCCGAGCAGACCTCGACCAACATCGGCACGGTCGCCGCCGCTGCCGAGGAGCTCGGTTCGTCGGTCGAGGAGATCGCCCGGCAGGTGAACGGCTCGGCCGACATGGCGCGTGCCGCTGACGCGGAGGCGTTCCGCACGGCGGCGCTGGTGCATGAGCTCCAGGCCGCGTCGGTGCGGATCGGCGAAGTGACCGGCTTGATCACCAACATCGCCGGCCAGACGAACCTGCTCGCCCTCAACGCGACCATCGAGGCCGCGCGGGCCGGTGCCGCCGGCAAGGGCTTCGCCGTTGTGGCGGCCGAGGTGAAGGCGCTGGCCGAGCAGACGGCTCGTGCAACGCGGGAGATCGGTGGCGAAGTCGCGCGCATCCAAGCAACGACCCTGCAATCCGTCGCGGCGATCGACGGTATCAGCGAGCGGATCCGGGAGATGAACGCCGTGGCATCCACCATCGCGGCCGCCGTCGAGGAGCAGGGCGCGGCCACGCAGGAGATCGTGCGCAATGTGAGCCAAGCCGCGACCGGCTCTGGCGAGGTCACGGCCAACGTCACGGGCGTGGCGCAGGCGTCCGAGCATACGGGAGCGGCGGCCGTACAGGTCCTGGCATCCGCCTCCGAGCTGTCGCAACAGTCGGAGCATTTGGGCCTTCAAGTCGCGCGCTTCCTTGCCACCGTTCGAGCTGCCTAGTCTGTGAGCTGCCTCCACCCCTGACGCGCCGGTGATCCGATCGGGTCCGGCAATCGGTGCCTGGGAAACGGTGACCGCGCGTTAACGACGCCCCCGCTTTCGAAAGGTAGCCACACCACTTTGCGGGGACGGGACTGATCTGCGCCCGCGCGGAACTGGCCAGCGCTGGCCCCGCTCCGTAGTGTCGCGCCGTGAAACGCGACGGGACGATCGACGGCCCATGAATCCCGTAACCGGCACCCAGAGCGACATGCGGAGCGGCGGTCCGGCCGGGCACGCGGCCGTCGTATCCTTCGACACGCAGGTCAAAGGTCTGACTTGGCTGGCGCTGAAGGGCTTTCTGCTCTCGGTGCTGACTTTCGGGATCTACCGGTTCTGGTACGTCACCAATCTGCGCCGCTTCTTCTGGGAACGCACCGCGCTCGACGGCTCCCCGGCCGAGTATGTCGGGACGGGCAAGGAGCTGTTTCTCGGCTTCCTCGTCGCGCTCGCGATCCTCGTGCCGATCTATGTCGCGCTCTTCGCGGTCTCGCTCGTCGTGCCCGCGCTCGCCCCGTTCTCGGTGGTGATCTCCTTCGTGTTCCTGTTCCTGCTTGGGCAATTCGCGCTCTTCCGCGGACGCCGCTACCGGGCGACGCGGACGCTGTGGCGCGGCATCCGCCTCGGACAGGACGGATCGGGTCTCGCCTACGCGGCGCGCGCGGGCGGCTGGTGGCTGCTCACGCTCATCACCCTCGGCCTCGCCTTCCCGTTCATGCGGGCGAGCCTGGAGCGCTACCGCATCGACCACACCCTGGTCGGCACCAGCCGGATGCACTCGACGGCGCGGGGACGCAGCGTGCTGGGCCCCTGGCTCCTGCTCTACGTCGTCGGGTTGGGGCCGCTGATCGGGCTCGGCATCGCCCTGCTGGTCGCGGCGGATTTCTCCCTGCCCAAGGATCTCCTGGTGCCGAAACCCGGGGGCAAGGCCGGCGAGACGGTGTTCAATCCCGCCTACGCGGCCTCGAACATCGGCATCATCCTCCGGACGATCGGCTTCGCCGCCACATTCTGCCTGCCCGCAGCGCTGCTTCTGATACCCTATTACCGCGCCCGGGAGACGCGGGCCTTCATGCGAGCCGCCAGTCTCGGGCGTGCGCGGCTCGCCTCGAACCTCCGGGCGCGCCAGTTCTACTGGCCCTACATCGTCTACATGCTGTCGCTTCTGGGCTTCCTGGTCGTCCTCGGCCTTGTCGCGGCTCTGTTGATCTTCGCCGCACAGGCGGCGAAGGATCTCGGCATGCTCCACTGGCTCGTCGTCCTCATCTACCTCGTCGGCGCCCCGCTCTTCGCGGTGCTGTACGTGCGCGTGGTGCAGGCCAGGCTCTGGGCGGCGGTCGCGACGACCACGACGGTGATCGACCCCGAGGCCCTGGACGCCGTCCTCGCCTCGTCGCGCGGAGCCGGTAGCGGCCTGCAGGAAGGCCTCGCCGACGCGCTCGACGTCGGAGGCGCGCTCCAGATCGGCTTCTGACGCTTGACCCGCGCTCGGGGGGCGCCCGACACGACGCCGATCGAGGTCGAAGGTCGCTACTTCGACGGCGTCACCGCGCGGCCCCATCCCGTCACGCTGCGCCTCGACGACCGCTTCCGCGTCTCCGGGCCCGACGTGGCACGGGACTGGAATCTGCTCGACCTGCGCGCCGCCGTCTCGGTGCCGCCGCTGATGCGGATCGGCCCTGCCGGCGAGGCGGCCCGCGTGGAGTTCTCGGACGCGACGCTCGCCGCCGCGCTGGCCGCGCGCTGCTTGGACCTCCACCGTCGGGAGGGCTCGGGCGGGACTGTGCGGCTCGTGCTCTGGTCCCTCGCGGCGGGCCTCTCGGTCCTGCTCGTGGCGGTCTTCGGCGTCCCGCGGATCGCGGGCCTGCTGGCCCCGCTCGTGCCGGAGGCGGCCGAGGCGCGGCTCGGAGCGGTGGCGGAACCGCAGATCCTGCGAATCCTCGGCGACCCGCCAGTCTGCGCGGAACCGGCCGGACGCGAGACCCTCGACAATCTCGTCACCCGCCTCGTCGCGGCCGGTCAGGCGGAGGGATCACTGCCTCCGGGACTGGCCGTGAGCGTGCGCCGGCACGGGACGGCCAACGCCTTCGCCCTGCCGGGGGCCCGCGTGATCGTGCTCTCGAGCCTCATCGCGCGGGCGCGATCGGCCGACGAGGCCGCGGCAGTCCTGGCGCACGAGCTTGGCCATGTCCGCAGACGCGATCCGACCCGCTCCCTCATCCGGGCGTCGGGCACCTCGTTCCTCTTGAGCCTCGTCCTCGGGGATCTGACCGGCTCGACCATCATCATCGCGCTGGGCGACGCGCTGCTTTCGGCCGGCTACAGCCGCGACGCCGAACGGGCGGCGGACAGCTACGCGGTCGACCTGATGACCCGCGCGGGCGGCAACGGCGCGGCGCTCGCCGACATCCTCGAACGCATCGCCAAGGACAAGCACGGCGGGAAGAGCGAGGTGCTGGACCTGCTCCGCAGCCATCCCTTCACGCGCGAGCGGGCCGCCGCGATCCGGGCCCAGGCGGGACCTGCGGCGGCCGAACGACAGATCATGTCCGGCGGGGCGTGGACCGCGCTCAGGGGCATCTGCGGGCCGAGCGCGACGACGGCCGCGCCATAGTCTCGCCCGCGGGCGGGGTGAGGCGCGCGGGCGCCGGAGAGCGCCGTCCGACCCGTCGTTCCCGGCCTGCCGGTCGCCTTACCGGGAACCTAAGCAGCCAATCGCCGCCGGATCGCCCGCCCCGGCTTCTGTGACGGAGGCACCCGAGGAGGAGCGTAGGTTCTGAGGGCCCAGGCACCCGGCTCAGGCCGCCCGGACCCAGACCGCGGTGTCGTGGAAGGCGGCGCCGTCGTTGGGCGCGGCCGGCGCTGAACCGATCAGCGTGTTGATCCCGACGCCGCTCCCGAAGGCCGCGCTCGGCCACAGGCTCTCGACCACCACGACACCCGGCTGCTGTCCCTCGGCGAGCCGCGCGTGCAGCCGGACCCGGCCGCGGGCATTGCCGAGCTCGACGGCATCGCCCGTGCCGATCCCGAGCCGCGCGCCGTCCTCCGGGTGGATCAGGCAGGTCGGCCGCCCCTCGCGGCGGAGCGATTCGGGGACGTTCGTGAAGGTCGCGTTGAGGAATTGGCGGGCCGGCGGCGCGATCATGCGGAACGGGTGCTCCGCGTCGGCGGGCTCGGCCTCCGGCCAGTGATCGGGCAGGCCCGGCATCCCGGCCGCGCGCGGGCCGAGCGCCGCCCAGTCGGGGGCGAAGCGGAAGCGTCCGTCGGGATGGCCGAACCCGTTCAGGAAGTGGCTCTCGGTGAAGGCCGGCTGCGCGTCGATCCAGCCGGCCGCCTCCAGCCCGTCGAGGCCGCCCCAGCCGGAGCGCGCCAGGGTGGCGTCGGCGAGATCCCGGGCGTTCAGGCGGAAGCCCGCATGGTCCGCGCCGAGCCGGGCGGCGAGCGCGGAGAGCAGCGCGTGGTTCGAGCGGCACTCCCCCGGCGGCTCCAGGATCGCGGGACCTGCCTGGATGTGGCTGTGGCCGCCGGCCCCGTAGATGTCGTCGTGCTCCAGGAAGGTGGTGGCCGGCAGGACGAGGTCGGCGAGCGCGGCCGTCTCGGTCATGAACTGCTCGTGCACGGCGACGAACACGTCCGGCCGCGTCAGACCCGCGCGGACACGGGCGCTGTCGGGCGCGGAGATCGCGGGATTGGCCGACTGGATCAGCATGGCGCGGACCGGCGGCCCGCCCTGCAGAGCGTCGGGATCGTCGGCGAGAACCGCGCCGATCCGGCTCATGTCGAGTTCGCGCACGCCCGGCGCCTTGGCGTCGAGGCCCTCCGTCAGGGTCTTGTCCCAGTTGAAGATCGCGGCGTGCTGCCAGAGGGCGCCGCCGCCCTCGTGCTGCCACGCGCCGGTGACGGTCGGCAGGCAGGTCACCGCGTGCAGGTTCACGGCACCGTTGCGGCTCCGGGTGAAGCCGAAGCCGCAGCGGATGTAGCTGCGCGGCGTGCTCCCGTAGAGGGTCGCGAAGGCCTCGATCGCGGCGGGTTCCAGCCCGGTGATCGCCGCCGCCCACTCGGGCGTGCGCGACGCCAGATGCGCCTCCAGCGCGGCCGTGTCCTGGGCATGGGCGGCGAGATAGGCCCGGTCCGCGTGACCGTCGCGGAACAGGACGTGGAGCACCGCACAGGCCAGGGCCCCGTCGGTGCCGGGCCGGGGTGCGAGGTGGAGGTCGGCCGCCGCCGCGGTCCCGGTGCGGTACGGATCGATCACCACCAGCTTGGCGCCCCGCGTCTTGCGGGCGCGGCTGATGTGGGTCATCGCGTTGACCTGCGTGCTGACCGGGTTGCCGCCCCAGACCACGATCAGGTCGGAGAGCGCCATCTCGCGGGGATCCGGCCCGGCGATCCGGCCGACCCCGGCGCTCCAGCCCGCGATCGCGACCGCCGTGCAGATGGTGCGCTTGCGCCGCGAATAGCCCATGACGTGGGTCAGCCGGTGGATGCCGTCGCGCTGGACGAGGCCCATGGTCCCGCCGGAATTGTACGGCCAGACCGCCTCCGGTCCCCATCGGTCCGCCGTCTCCGAGAAGGCCGTGGCCAGCCGGTCGAGGGCGGCGTCCCAGGAGATCCGGCGCCACGCCCCGCCGCCCTTCGCGCCGGCGCGCTCCAGCGGGTGGAGGATCCGGTCGGGATGGTGGACGCGCTCGCCGTAGCGACTGACCTTCGCGCAGATCACCCCGGCCGTGTAGGGATTGTCACCCCCCCGGACGGAGACGACGCGCCCGTCCGCGACCTGGACGTCGAGGCTGCAGGCGGAGGGACAATCGTGCGGGCAGACGGTCCGGACCAAGCGACGAACTCCCGTGGCAGCGGCATGGGGGAAGCAAGGACCGTGCGCTTCTGGGCCTTCCGCCGGACGTCCGCAAGGCGCGGCCGGAATTCGGCCGCCGCGCGAAGGATCGACGTCGTCCGCGCGCAGGACAGTTCAGCGCAGAGCGCTCGACATCGCCGACAGGGCGTTGATGACCTGCACGACCTCCGCGACGTGCGTCGCCGAGAACGCGACGTCACTGCCCTCCCCCCGCCGCAGGGTCGGCCACAGGCAGAACAGATCCGCCAGGGCCGGCGTCTGCGCGCGCACGCGGATCTCCAGGGGGCCGTCCAGGCGGAAGGGCCGCGCGCGGTTGTCCCGAAGAGCCGCCGCGACGGCCTCGCCGATCGCCGCGCAGCTCTGCGCGGGCGAGAGGCTGACGCCGCTGTTCTGCCCCGTCGCGCGCTTGGTCTCGACGAAGCGGGTCCCGGGAAGCAGGGCGCGGTTCTCGGCGATGAACACGTCGTCGCCGCTCGCCATCGCCACCGGCACGCCGTGCGCGCCGGCCAGCGCGCCGTAGAGGCCGGCCTCGCCGAGTTCCTGGCCGTTGATCGCGATCCGGGCGAAGGCGAAGCTGTTGACCGTGTGGGCCAGGATGCCCCGCCCGCTCGCCCGCGAGTGGTAGCCCACGAGGCAGACCGCATCGATGTCCTGATCGAGGCCGGCCATCATCCCGAGGGGCCGCGGCTTGCCCTGCACGACCTGCGCCCTGGGATCGAGGAGGTCGGGGGGCATGTTGCGGAAGTCGCCGTGCGAGTCGTTGACCAGCACCGCCCGCGCGCCGCCGTCGAACGCGCCGGCGATGGCGGCGTTGGCCTCGCGCGTCATGAGCAGCCGCGCGCGCTCGTACTCGGGATTTCCCGGCGTCGTCTGGACGCGATGGTAGATTCCGGCGACGCCCTCGATATCCGTCGAGATCAGGACGCGCATCGCTCAGGCTCCGAGGATATCGGCCCAGCCGGGCAGGAGATCGGTCAGGGCGTGCCGCCGGTGGCCGTCGCGGCCCGTCACCGCCTCGGCCCGCCACAGGGCGTGGATGATCGCCTGCTCGATCCCGTCCGCGGCGGCCTCGAACAGCGGGTCGAGCTCCGCGTCATGCAGAAGGGCGGGCGCCGGCATGGCGCACGCGGGATCCTGCGGAACCGTGTAGGCGGTCGAGAACGCGAGCGCGATGTCGCCGCTGCCGTGGCCGAACACCGAGCCGGTCCGGGCGAGGCCCGCCCCGGCCCGCAGGGCGAGGCGGCGGAGCTGGCGCGCGTCGAGGGGCGCGTCGGTGGCGACGATCATGATGATCGAGCCCTTCTCCGGCGGCTCGGCGCCGGATTCCGGCTCCCCGGCGGCCGCCCGGAGGTGGGCGGCGAGCGGCGTGCCGCAGACCCGGATCTGGGACGGCTTGCCGAAATTCGACAGGACCAGGGTGCCCAGCGTGAACCGGCCGCGGTTGCGCGTGCGGACCCGCCGGGAGGCGGTGCCGATGCCGCCCTTGAGCCCGAAGCTCGACATCCCGCGCCCGGCCCCCACCGACCCCTCCGCGACAGCCGGGCCGGCCGCGCCGAGGGCGTCGCGATAGTGGGGCGCCTCCACCGCCATGCGCTGGATGTCGTTGAGGTAGCCGTCGTTGCACTCGAACACGAGCGGGTTGAGCGTCGGCAGCGCGCGCCCGATCTCCGGATTATCGGCGATCGCGGCGCGGATCTGGGCGGCGGCCACCGCCGGCACCGCGAAGGTGTTGGTCAGGGCGATCGGCGTCTCGAGCACGCCGAGCTCCTCGACCTGCATCAGGCCGACGGATTTGCCGAACCCGTTCAGCACGACCCCCGCCGCCGGAACACGGTCCCGGTAGGGATCGCCGCCGTGCGGCCGCACGACCGTCACCCCGGTCTGCACGTCGCCCTCGGCCAGCGTGCAATGGCCGACCGCCACGCCCGGGACGTCGGTGATGGCGTCGCGCGGGCCCCGCGGCAGGCGGCCGACGCGGGGAGCCGGGCGCGGGGAGGCGGCCGGGGTCACAGGCGGTCGATCTTCGGGTCGAGGGCGTCCCGCAGGCCATCCCCGAGGAGGTTGAAGGCCAGCACCGTGAAGAAGATCGCGAGGCTCGGGAACAGCGCCACGTGCGGCGCCGAGACCATGTCGGCCCGGGCCTCGTTCAGCATGGCGCCCCATTCGGGCGTCGGCGGCTGCGCGCCCATGCCGAGGAACGACAGGCTCGCCGCCGTGATGATCGAGGTGCCCAGCCGCATGGTGAAGTAGACGACGATGCCCGAGATCGTGCCCGGCAGGATGTGGCGCAGGATGATCGTCCGGTCGGGGGCGCCGATGCTCCGCGCGGCCTCGATGTAGGTGCTGTTCTTCAGGACCAGGGTCGTGCCGCGCACGAGGCGCGCGAAGGCCGGGACGCTGAAGACCGACACCGCCACGACGACGTTGACGAGCCCGGAGCCCAGGATGGCGACGACGCCGAGCGCCAGGAGGATCCCCGGGAAGGCGAACAGCACGTCGGACATGCGCATCACGATCCGGTCCCACCAGCCGCCGTAATAGCCCGCCAGGAGGCCCAGCACGGTCCCGACGAGGCCGCCGACCGCGACCGAGAGGAACCCGGTCGCCAGAGAGATCCGCGCGCCCTCGACGATCCGGCTCAGGATGTCGCGCCCGAGGGGATCGACGCCGAGCCAGTGGGCCAGCGAGGGGCCCTCGTTGATGCGGTCGTAGTCGAAGTCGTTGACCGGGTCGTAGGGCACGATCCACGGCGCCAGCACGGCCACCACGACCAGCAGGCCGATGAAGCCCAGGGCGACGACGGCGACGCGCTGGCGCCGGAACTTGCGCCAGAATTCCGACCATGGCGTCCGGATGCCGGTGGGGACGGGCGCGACGGTGGGGGCGGCGGGGACGAGGATGTCGGTCACGGCCGGCTCACCTGTAGCGGATGGTCGGGTTGATGAGGCCGTAGGGCACGTCCACGACCAGGTTGATCAGGATGAACTCCAGCGAGAACAGCAGCACCAGGGCCTGGATCACCGGGTAGTCGCGCTGGTTCACGGCATCGACGAGCAGGCGGCCCATGCCGGGCCAGTTGAACACCGCCTCGACGACGATCGAGCCGCCGAGCAGGAAGCCGAACTGCAGGCCCATCATGGTCACGACCGGGATCAGGGCGTTGCGCAGGCAGTGCTTGGCGATGACGACGCGCTCCTTGAGGCCCTTGGCGCGCGCGGTACGCACGAAATCCTCGCCGATCACCTCGACGAAGGCCGCGCGGGTGAAGCGGGCCATCACGGCGGCCACGGCCGCGCCGAGCGTCAGCGACGGCAGCACGTAGTGCCGCCACGTGTCGGCGCCGACGGTCGGCAGCCAGCCGAGCTCGACCGAGAAGATCTGCATCAGGAGGATGCCCAGCGCGAAGGCGGGGAACGAGATGCCGGATACGGCGAGCGTCATCCCGACCCGGTCGGGCCACTCGTTGCGGTAGACCGCCGAGACGATGCCGATGATCAGCCCGAAGGCGACCGCCCAGGCCATGCTGGTGAGGGTGAGCAGAAGGGTCGGCAGGAAGCGCTCGCCGATCTCGGTCGAGACCGGGCGGCGGGTGCGGATCGAGACGCCGAGATCGCCGCGGGCGAGGTTGGCGAAGTACCGCACGAACTGTTCCGGCAGGGGCCGGTCGAGGCCGAGCTCGGTGCGCACCAGGGCCACCGTCTGGGCGTCGGCATCCTGCCCGGCCGCCAGCCGCGCCGGATCACCGGGCAGCAGGTGGACGAACAGGAAGACGAGGACCGAGACGATCAGCAGCGTCGGCAGCAGCCCGAGGAGCCGCTTGAGCAGGAAGGTCAGCATAGGCTCGCGCCCGGGATCCGGGGTTTCCGTGAGGCGATCGCGCGGGAGCTCCGCGCCGGGCCGGCCATCGTCCGGGCCGCCCGGCGCGGGGTCCGCGATCCGCGGCTAGGGAGCGACGGCGATCGCGCCGGAATCGATGTTGCCGTCGGGCATGACGTAGACGCCGGAGAGCCGCGCGGAGGTCGCGTAGAGGTTCTGCTCGGTGACCAGAGGTGCCCAGGGGGCGTCCTTCATCACGATCTCCTGGGCCTTGGCGTAGAGTTCGGCCCGCTCCGCGTCGTTCGTCGAGACCAGCGCCTTGGCGAGGAGGGCGTCGAACTCCGCGTTGCTGTAGTAGGCGGTGTTGTTGAGCTTGGGCGGCCACGCCTCCGTCGCCAGCAGAGGCCGCAGACCCCAGTCGGCCTCACCGGTCGAGGACGACCAGCCGGCATAGTAGAGGCGGACGCGGGCGGTCTTCGGGTCGGGGGCGGTCTGCACCCACTCGGTGCGCTGGCCGGGCTCCAGGGCCAGGGTCTGCACCTTGATGCCGACCTGCCCGAGCTGCTGCTGGAGGAACTGAATCGCCTTCTGGGCGGTGGTGGTGGTGTAGGCGCTCCAGAGGGTCGCCTCGAAGCCGTTGGCGTAGCCGGCCTCCTTCAGGAGCTGGCGCGCCTTGGCCGGATCGTAGGGCCAGGGATCCATCTTGTGGGCGTAGCGCACGCCCTGCGGGACGATGCCCTGCGCGGGGAAGGCGTAGCCCGAGAAGGCGACCTTGGCCAACGCCTCCTTGTTGATCGCGTAGTTGATCGCCTGCCGGACGCGCAGGTCGTCGAACGGCTTCTGCAGCACGTTCATGCTGAGATACCGCTCGATGATCGAGGCGTGCACCTCGATCTTCAGCTTCTTGCTGGCTTCGAGCATCTTGGCCTGCTCGTAGGGCAGCGGGAAGGCGAAGTCGGCCTCGCCGGTCTGCAGCATGGCGGCGCGGGTGCCGTTCTCGGGCACCGGCTTCCACGTGATGGTGTCGACCTTCGGGAAGCCGGCCTGCCAGTAATCGGCGAACTTGGCGCCCTTGACGTAGTCGGTCTGCTTCCAGTCGACGAAGGTGAACGGCCCGGTTCCGACCGGGTGGAAGGCGATGTCCTTGCCGTACTTCTTCAGGGCCGTGGGCGAGATGATCGCCGCCGAGGCGTGGGCCAGCGAGTTGATGAACGGCCCGAAGGGCTCCTTCAGGGTGATGCGCAGGCTCGTGGGCGAGAGCACCTCGATCGTCTTGATGCGGTTGAACTGGTTGTACCGCGCGAGGTGGTTCTCAGGGTCGAGGACGCGGTCGAGGTTGGCCTTCACCGCAGCGGCGTCGAACGTCGTGCCGTCGTGGAATTTGACGCCCTCGCGCAGCTTGAACGTGTAGACGAGGCCGTCGGGCGAGGTCTCGTAGCTCTCGGCCAGGACGTTGCGGACCTTGAGATCCTTGTCGAAGCCGAAGAGGCCCTCGTAGAACGACTTGGTGACGGCGGTCGTGAGCGTCGTGTTGGTGTTGTACGGGTCGAGAGTCTCGGGCTGGCCGCTGATCGCCAGGATCGGGTCGCCCGCCGCGGCGGCGGGCGCGGCCGCCACGGCGAGCAGGCCGGCGGCGAGGAGGAAGCGCTCGAACATGGTCAGACCTCGGGGCATGGGACGATCCTGCTGGCGGGGATAGGCGGTGTCAGGCGGCGAGGCCGCCGACCGTGTGGCGGGCGACGAGATGGCCGGGGCCGATCTCGACGAGGGGCGCGACCTGCGGCTCGTCGCCGAGCGCCCGGACCGGGCTCGGGATCTCGTCGGTCAGGAGCCGGCGGGCGCGCAGGTGCCGGCGGGCCGGGTCGGCGACCGGCACCGCCGCCATCAGCTTGCGGGTGTAGGGGTGCTGCGGGTTCTCGAAGATCGCCCGGCGCGGGCCGATCTCGACGATTTGGCCGAGATACATCACCGCGACGCGGTGGCTGATCCGCTCGACCACCGCCATGTCGTGGCTGATGAACAGGTAGGCGAGGCCGAACTCGCGCTGGAGGTCGAGCATCAGGTTCACGATCTGCGCCTGGATCGACACGTCGAGGGCCGACACCGCCTCGTCCGCGACGATGACCTTCGGGTTCAGGGCGAGGGCCCGGGCGATGGCGATGCGCTGCCGCTGGCCGCCCGAGAACTCGTGCGGGTAGCGCTGGGCCTGGTCGGAGGTCAGCCCGACGCGCTCGAGCAGCCACGCCACCCGCGCCTCGGCCTCCCGGCGCGTCGCGATCCCGTGGACCAGCAGCGGCTCCATGATCGAGAAGCCGACGGTCAGGCGGGGATCGAGGGACGCGTAGGGGTCCTGGAAGATGAACTGGATGTTGCGCCGCAGGCCGCGCAGCTGCCCGGGGGGCAGGTCGCGGATGTTGCCGCCGTCGAACTCGATCAGGCCGCTCTGGCTCTCCACGAGGCGCAGGAGCGAGCGGCCCGTCGTCGATTTGCCGCAGCCGGATTCGCCGACGAGGGCCAGGGTCTCGCCGGGATGGAGGTCGAAGCTGACGCGCTCCACCGCGTGGACGCGGCGGCGCACGCGGTTGAGCAGGCCGCCGCGGATGTCGAACCGGGTGACGAGGTCGCGCACCCGCAAGATCGGCCCGGCGCCGGTGCGCACGGTGTCGTGGGATTCGTCGACCGGGGCGGACGCACCCTGCCCCGCCGGGTGTTCCCGGGCCTCGGCCCGCAGCAGGTCGAACTTCCGCGGCAGGTCGCTGCCCGCCATGGCGCCGAGACGGGGAACGGCGGCGAGCAGCGCCCGGGTGTAGGCGTGGCGCGGCGCGGCGAAGAGCGCGGGCGCCGCCCCCTCCTCCACCTTGTCGCCGCGGTACATGACCAGCACGCGGTCGGCGATCTCGGCCACGACGCCCATGTCGTGGGTGATGAAGACGACGCCCATCTTCATCTCGGCCTGGAGGCTGCGGATCAGCTCGAGGATCTGCGCCTGGATCGTGACGTCGAGGGCCGTGGTCGGCTCGTCGGCGATGAGCAGCTGCGGCTTGCAGGACAGGGCCATGGCGATCATCACGCGCTGGCGCATGCCGCCGGAGAGCTGGTGCGGGTAGCGCGTGAGGACGTTGCGCGCCTCGGGGATGCGCACGAGGTCGAGCATCCGCAGCGCCTCGGCACGCGAGGCGGAGGCACTCTTCCCCTGGTGGACACGGATCGATTCGGCGATCTGGTCCCCGGCGGTGAAGACCGGGTTCAGGGAGGTCATCGGCTCCTGGAAGATCATCGCGATCTCGGCGCCGCGGATCGCCCGCATCCGGGCGTTCGGGGCGGCGGCGAGATCGAGGATCTCGCCCGAGCCGCGCCGGAACAGCATCTGCCCGGCCGCGATCCGGCCGCCGCCGTGCTCGACGAGGCGCATGAGGCTCAGCGAGGTCACGGACTTGCCGGACCCGGACTCGCCGACGATCGCCAGGGTCTCGCCCGCGTCGACGTGGAACGACAGGTCGCGGACCGCCTCCACGACCCGCTCGGAGGTCGCGAAGCGGACGGTGAGGCCCGTGACGGAGACGACCCGCCCGTCGGGCAGAGTGGTGGGAGAGGCGGTCCCGGCTGCGATGGTCGGCATGGCGGAACTCAGCGCGCGGGGGCCGGGGCGCGGCGGGGATCGCCGAAGATCGCGGTGGTCGGCACCTCGCCGGGGCGGACGAGGCCGCGATACATGCCCTCCGTGTTGAACGGCATCGCGACCCGCCCGCGCCCGTCCACGGCGATCAGACCGCCGCGACCGCCGACCGCCGGGAGCGCGTCCTCGACCACCGCCCGGGCCGCCGCCGCGAGGTCCTGCCCGCCGTAGGCCATGCGCGCGCAGACATCGTGCGCCGCCGCGACGCGGATGAAGGCTTCGCCCGTGCCGGTGCAGGAGACGGCGGCGAACCGGTCGTCCGCGTAGGTGCCCGCGCCGATCAGCGGCGAGTCGCCGATCCGGCCGGGACGCTTGTTGGTCATGCCGCCGGTCGAGGTCAGGGCGGCGAGATGGCCGTCCCGGTCGAGGGCGACGGCGCCCACCGTGCCGAACTTGCGGGTCTCGTCGAGGGGCCCCGACGCCGCGTCGTGGTCGAGGGCGACTTGGCCCGCGGCCCGGGCGCGCCGGAGCTGGTCGCGGCGGGCCTCCGTCGAGAAGAAATCGGGCTCGACCATCTCCATTCCGTGCTGGCGCGCGAAGGCCTCGGCGCCGGCCCCGGCCATGAGGACGTGCTCGCCCGCCTCCATCACCGCGCGGGCGGCGCGGCCGGGCCGGCGCACCCGCGAGACGCCCGCGACGGCGCCGGCCCGTAGGGTGGCACCTTCCATGATCGCGGCGTCGAGCTCGTGGGTCTCGGCGCTCGTGAAGACGGCGCCGTGGCCGGCGTTGAACAGCGGGCACTCCTCCAGGAGGTCGACGGCGACGCTCACGGCGTCGAGGGCGCTGCCGCCGGCGGCGAGACAGGCCGCTCCGGCCGCCAGGATCTCGGCGAGGGCCGCGTGATAGCGCGCCTCCCCCGGATCGTCCTGACCCTGCAAGATCGTCCCGGCGCCGCCGTGGATCACGAGAACGGGGCGGTGGTCGCTCATGGAACGGCTCCCGGAGGCGGGGTGTCGGGCAGGTCGTCGGCTCCGCCCTGCGGCGGCCAGGCGGCGTAGTCGCGGTCGAGCCACGGCAGCACGGCCTCCGTCACCCGCGTCGCCGCCGGGACGAGGTCCACGGTGACGTGGGCGAAGGCGCTCGCCAGGGCCTCGACGAGGGCGGTCAGGCTGGCATCCGAGGCCGCGAAGTAGTGGCAGTCGGTCTGCGCGTAGAGCGCGATCGTGGCGGTGGCGACGAGGGGCGAGTGCGGCCCGTCGGTCAGCGCCAGGACCGCGGCGCCGTGCTTGCGGGCGATCTCGGCCAGCCGCACGGTGTCGGCGAAGTATCGCGGGGTGGCGAGCGCGATGACCAGGTCGTCGGCCGTCAGCCGGCGCAGGGTCCGGGCGGCGAAGCCGGGCCCCTCCAGCGTCGCCAGCAGGTGGATGTCCTCGCGGTTCACGTCGAGGTTGCGCGCGAGGATGCCGGCCGGCCAGCTGCTGCTGCCCAGGCCCACGACGTAGACCCGGCGGGCCTGCCGGATCGCCTCGACCGCGCGGCCGCACGTCTCGCCGTCGAGCCCGCGCCGCGTCGCCTCGATGTTGCGAACGATGTCGGCCAGGGCCCCGTCGAGGATGCCGGAGACGGTCGCGGGCTGCTCCCGGCCGCCGCGCAGCTTCTCGACCGGGGCGAGCGCCTTCTCGTAGCCGAGGACGAGGGCCGCGCGGAACTTCGCGTAACCCGCGTAGCCGACGGCGCGGGCGAACCGGTTGGCGGTGGCGACGGAGACGCCGACGAGATCCGCCAGCTCGTTGACCGGGAGGGTCGCGGCGCGGAGCGGGTGATCGAGGACGAAGCGGGCGACCTGCCGATGGGCGGCGCTGAGGGACGGGTAAGCCTGCGCGATGCGCTGGGCGACAGATGCTTCCCCCGGTTGCAGTACCACGGCGCTGGGCTCGATAAAAAACTATCAACTGAACCGAGGGTGAGAAATTTTTAGATCATTTGCAAGCGGAGAGCTGCCGCTTCTGGTGGCATCCCCTGCACAAAACATCGCGTTGCATCGGTCGATCGAAGGCGCACCGAAAGCGCCACGGGCCGCGCCGCCGCGGCGGCTTCGCGCGCCGGCGCCCCATCACGGTCGGTCGACGGTCACCGGCAGCCGGATCCTGTCACCGGATGGGCCGAGCGACGGATGGAGCGTGGGACCGGGGAGCGCGGGTCAGCTCACTGCGTCGAGGGTCGCCGGCTCGGTGAGCGACGCGAGCTGCTTCAGGGCGACCGCGCACGCGTTGGTGACGTGGAGGCGGGCCAGCCGCTCCGCCTGCCCGGCGTCCCGGTCCTGGAAGGCCGCGACGAGGGCGTCGATCTCGGCGAGGCTGTGCGGCAGCCGCTCGGGGTGCATCAGGGACGTCGCCCGCAGCAGGTTGATCCGGGAGTAGAAGCCGCGGAGGATCTCGCGGACGAGATCGTTGCCGCAATGGCTGAGCATGACGTCGTACAGGATGCCCTTGGCGCGCAGGACACGGTCCGTGTCGCCGCTGCCGGCAGCCTCGCGCAGATCCGCGGCAGCCCGCGCGAACTGCAGGATGGCGGCATCCGAGGCCTGGGTGGCGAATTCGTGTGCCGCGAAGCCCTCCAGCACGGCCCGCAGCGCGTAGAGCTGCCGCGCCTCCTCGACCGAGATCGAGGCCACGACCGGGCCGCGATGCGGGACCGTATGGACGAGCTTCTCGGCCTCGAGCCGGCGCAGGGCCTCGCGCACGGAGGCGCGGCTGACGCCGAGGCCCTCGCACAATTCGCGCTCGATCAGCCGCTCGCCGGGGGCGTAGACGCCCGAGGTGATGGCCTCGCGGACCGCGTCCTCGACCTTTCGACGGAGCGTGTCCGGCTGGATGGCCCTGATCTTGTTCATCGCTCGGTGTTCGGGGATCACTGACGAGCCGAACGGGTGACATGGCGCGCCGTCGGGTGGCAAGGCATGCCCGAAGCGCGTCCGTCAGCCCCGACGTCGCGCCGCCAGTTCGTCGCGCAAGATGGGCGCGGCCAGCTCCGCGCCGTGCATGCCGATCAGGCTGACGATCTCGAGAACCTCCATGAGCTCCTCCTTGGTCGCGCCGTAGCCGAGGGCGTTCTTCATGTGCATCTTCAGGCCCGGCACGTAGAGATGGGTCGCCGCGGCGTCGAAGGCGCAGTAGACGAACTCCTTCATCTTCGGGGTCAGGACGCCGTGGCGCCAGGGCCAGGCCGAGAAGTCGAGGTAGCCCTCGAACAGGTCGGGATCGAGTTCGAGGAGACCGTCCCAGAACGCGTGCCAGTAGCCCCGGTCGCGGGTGAAGTCGGATTTCAGCTGCTCCTGCCGCGGCGTCAGCGGTTCCGGTCCGCTCCGCTGCCCGGCCTCCTCCAGCACCTCCAGCAGCAGCGGCACGCCGATGTTGCAGGCGTGGATGCCGAGCGTCGCCGTGAGCGCGAGCACCTCCGTGATCTCGTCAACCGTCGCGCCCGCGTCGAGGGCGTTGCGGATCTGGCGGCGGGTCCCGGGCGCGTAGAGGTGGGTCGCGGCCGTCGCGGCCGAGAGCGCGATCAGGGCGCGGTCCTTGGCGCCGAGACGGTTCTTGCGCACCGGGACCGTCGCCAGCCGCGCCCAGGCGTCGAGGAAGCCCGGAGACAGCTCGGCCAGAGCCGCCTGCTCGGCGTCCCAGTAGCCGAGCTGCTGCTGCACGGTGTGCCGAAGGGTCTCCGGGTTCGGCGCGGTCCCGGTCATGCCGTGGCTCCGGCGTAGTCAGCCTCGACCACCTCGTCCTGCCAGTCGGTCTTGCCGAGCGAGATCGCCGTGTGGAGCAGGTAGCTGTCGGCGGCCGCGCCGTGCCAGTGCCGCTCGTCCGCGGGGATCCAGACGGTGTCGCCCGCCCGGATCGGCTGCGCCTGCTGGCCCGCGACGCAGATCCAGCCCTTGCCGGCGGTCACCTGCAGGATCTGGCCCTGCGCGTGCGCGTGCCAGAAGGTCCGCGCGCCGGGCGTGAAGAAGACGTTGTTGATCATCACGCCGCCCGTCGCCGGCATGACCGGGTCGGCCCAGACCTGCCCGGTGAAGGTCGGCCCGCGGCTCTCGGATCTCGCGCTGTTCTCGCGACCGTGGAAGATCTGCATCGTATCCTCTCAGTTCTCGTGTCGGTTGCCGTGGAGCCGGACGCCGCCGGAGACGTCGCCGATCGCGTCGACGACGCGGTTGGAGATGACGTCGCCGTAGCCGAGCGCTGTGGCGAGGCCGAAGCTCGCCATCGGGCCCGCCGCGTTGAGGGAGGCGACGCCGAGCTCGTGCAGGAGATCGGTGTAGAGGACGACGTCCTTGGTCATCAGCTTGCCGGTCAGGCCGCCTTCCAGGTAGTCGCCGTCCACGATCTTCGGGAAACGGTTCAGCGTCGCGAAATTGACGCCGCTCGACGCGTTCAGCACCTCCAGGAGCCGGTGCAGGTCGAGGCCGGCCTTCCGGCCCGCGACCATCACCTCCGCGGTGGCGGCGAGGCTGACCGCGTTCAGGAAGTTGTTGAGCAGCTTGGTCGTGTGGCCGGCGCCGGAGCCGCCCATCACGACGACCTTCCGGGCGATCGGCGCGAAGACCCAGCCCAGCCGGTCGATCACGGCCGGATCGCCCCCGACCATCAGGGTCAGCGTGCCATTCTCGGCCGCGGCGGCGCCGCCGGAGATGCCCGCATCCACGTAGGCGACGCCGCGCGCGGCCAGAGCCGCGGCGATGCGGCGCGTCGAGCTGGCGGCCGCCGTGCTGAGGTCGACGACGATCTGCCCGTCCCGGCAGCCCGCGAGGACGCCGTTCTCGCCCAGCACCACGCGCTCGACCACCTTGCTGTCGGGCAGCGACATCAGGATCACGTCGGCCGCCTCGACGACCGCGGCGATCGAGGCCGCTTCCGTCGCGCCCCAGCGCGAAGCGGCCTCCCGGTCGGTGTCAAAGCCGACCACATCGATCCCCGCCCCGGTCAGGCGGCTGGTCATGCGGCCGCCCATGTTGCCGAGCCCGATGAAGCCGATCCGGTTCCCGTTCATGCTGCGTCCTCCGCGCGGCATCCGGCTCAGTGCCCGGTGCCGAAATCGACGTCCCTGGTCTCCGGCCCGATGAGCGCGCCCACGGTGCCGATCAGGCCGCCGACGATCAGCAGGGCCACGGGCGTCAGCGCGAGCGGCATCAGCGCGCTCAGCCAGTCCATGTAGAAGGCGTAGAAGGACGGGATCACCACCGAGAGGCTGAAGCCGATGCCGAAGCCGGTGGCGCGGACATCGGTGGCGAAGCGCTCGTTGATGTAGGTGACGATGACGCCCCAGGGCGAGGTCACGATCACCGCCAGGAGGCTGACCAGCAGCACGCGGGTGCCGAACGCCATCTCGGGCGTGACGGTCAGCGTGTAGAGGATGTACGCGCCGACCGTCGCGATCAGCGGGCCGACGATCACGAAGAAGCGCCGGCGGCCGATGACCTGCCCCAGCAATCCGGAGCCGATGTAGCTGAAGAACAGGATCGTGTAGCAGATCATCAGCGTCGCGGTCAGCGCGAAGCCGTTGAGGTGCAGGGTCCTCACCAGCAAGCCGGTCGGCATGTAGATCGTGATGATGTTCTGCGTCATCCAGAAGCCGGTCATCAGCAGCAGGACCTGCAGGAGGTCGCGACCGGCCTTACCGGAGAGCAGTCCCGCCATGGGCGACGTCTCGGCCTGGACCGCCCCGGCGGCGGCCTCCTTCTTCCAGACCTCCGATTCCGAGACCTTGTGGACGTAGTAGAGGGCGAGCAGGCCGGCGAGCGCCGCGCCGACGATGAAGGGAATGCGCCAGCCCCAGACCGTGTAGGGCGACCCGGGCCCGTCGAGCGGGAACAGGTAGAACATCAGCATCGTGATGAGGTTGATGCTGACGTAGGCGGCCGGGAAGCCCGCGATGATCAGGCCGCCGACGAAGCCGCGCTTGTCCTTCTTGGAATACTCGATGGCGAGCGGCATCGCCCCGGTGTAGCCGCCGCCGAGGAAGATGCCGTCGAGGAAGCGCAGCAACACCAGCAAGATGTACGAGGCGAGGCCGAGCGTCTCGTAGCCGGGCAGCAGGCCGATCAGCAGCGTGATCACCCCGAAGCCCGCCACCGAGTAGATCGAGGCGGCCCGGCGGCCGACCTTGTCGGCGATCAGGCCGAAGATGAGCGCGCCGATCGGGCGGCCGAGAAGCGTGGTGATGAAGACCAGCGAGGCCAGCACCGTCTCCATCTGGGGAGACAGGTTCTTCGGCTGAAACATGAACATCACCGGCGCCAGCGCGACCACCGGCAGGTAGATGTCAAACATGTCGATGTATTCGGAGAAGAATGCGCCGCGTATGGCGCTCTTCCGCTTCTCCTCGATCGACTGGGACGCGGCCGGGCGCGCGCCCGCCGCGTCCGTTGCCAAGGCTGCCGACGTGACCGACATGGCGTCCTCCTCCCTGCTCGTTTGCCGCGCAATTTCTCGACTGCGTCGGTCCGGGGCGCGGGCTCGCGCCCGCGCGGTCGTTCGCGAAATCAGCGGTCGCCGGCCTGCTCCGCGTCCCACGCGGCGATCGCCGCGGAGGCGGTCCGGAAGGCGGCCAGAGCCGCCGGGGCGCCGCAATAGACGAGCGCCTGCATCAGCACGGCTCGGATCTCGTCCTTGGTCACGCCGTTGTTGAGCGCGCCTTTGACGTGGACACCGAGCTCGTGATGCTGGTTCATCGCGGTCAGCATCGCGATGTTGAGCATGCTGCGGGTCTTGAACGGCAGCGTCTCGTCGCCCCAGACCGCGCCCCAGCAATACTCGGTCACCAGCCGCTGCACCGGGCGGTTGAACGCGTCGGCATTGGCCCAGGACTTCTCGACATGGGCGGCGCCGAGGACGGTCTTGCGGTTCTCAAAACCCTGGCCGAACAGCTCGCTCTCGTCGGACATCTGGTTCTCCTGGTCGAGGCCGACGCGCGCGGGCGCCGGCCGCATCGCGCGGGACGGATCAGTCGAGGCCGAAGCCGATCATCGCCTTGGTCTCGAGGTATTCCTGGAGGCCGGCCTCGCCCCATTCCCGGCCGTTGCCGGACTGGCGGTAGCCGCCGAAGGGCGCGTGGACGTCCGGGGGCGGGTAGTTGATGTGGACCTGCCCGCCGACCAGCCGCCGCGCCACGGCGCGCGCCCGGTCGCGGTCCCGCCCCTGCACGTAGGCGGCGAGCCCGTAGCGCGAGCCGTTGGCGATCGCGACCGCGTCGTCCTCGCTGTCGTAGGCGAGGATCGACAGGACCGGGCCGAAGATCTCCTCGCGCGCGATGGTCATCTCGGGCGTCACGTCGGCGAAGATTGTCGGGCGGACGTAGAAGCCACGGTCGAGGTGGTCCGGCCGGTCCGGGCCGCCGGCGACGAGCCGCGCGCCCTCCGCGATGCCGGTGCGGATCAGCCCGACGACGCGCTCGTACTGGGTGCGATTGACCACCGGGCCGAGATCCGTCTCGGGATCGGCGGTCGGACCGAGCCGGAAACCCGCCGCGGCCTCGGCCGCGATGGCGGCCGCCTCGTCCATCCGGGCCCGGGGCACGAGCATCCGCGTCGGGATGGAGCAGGACTGGCCGGAATTGGTGCAGCAGGCCGCGACGCCGCGCCGGACCGCCTGATCGAAGTCGACGTCCTCAAGCAGGATGTTGGCGGACTTGCCGCCGAGCTCCTGCGCGACGCGCTTGATGGTCGGGGCCGCCGCCCGGGCGATCTCGATCCCGGCGCGGGTCGACCCGGTGAACGAGACCATGTCGATCCCCGGATGCGCGGCGATCGCGGCGCCGACGCCGGGGCCGTCCCCGTTCACGAGGTTGAACACGCCCGGCGGCACGCCGGCGTCGTGCAGGACCTGCGCGAACAGCATCGCGCTGACGGCCGAGTACTCGCTGGGCTTCAGCACCATCGTGCAGCCGGCCGCGAGCGCCGGGGCGATCTTCACGACGATCTGATTGATCGGCCAGTTCCACGGGGTGATCAGGCCGCAGACGCCGATCGGCTCGCGCCGGATCCGGGTGGTGCCGCGGTCCTCCTCGAAGGCGAAGCGCTCCATCACCGCGATGAGCGCGTTGAGGTGCGCCGGCCCGCGCGCCGCCTGCCCCTTGCGGGCGAAGCCGATGGGCGAGCCCATCTCCTGCCGGATCGTCTCGGCGAAGGTCTCGAACCGCTCCTCGAAGAGCGCCAGGATCCGGCGCAGGAGCGCGACGCGATCGGCGGGCGCCGTCTCCGAGAAGGCCGGGAAGGCGGCGCGGGCCGCGCGGACGGCCCGGTCGACGTCCTCGGCGCTGCCGAGCGCCAGGGTGCCGAACGCCGTCTCGGTGGCGGGATCGATCAGCGGGAACGGCCGGGCCGCGACCGGCTCGACCCAGGCGCCGTCGATGTAGAAGCGGCTCAGGTCCGGGAGCGCCATGGTCTCAGGCTCCCTCGGCCAGCAGGCGGTACATCTCGGTGTGGTCGGCCGCGGGCCCGACCTCGGCGGCGATGGCGTGCCAGGTCTCGATGCAGTGCCGGCCGAACCCGAGCGGGTAGTCGACCGAGTCTGCCAGAGCACCGGCGATGCCGAGATCCTTGTCCATCAGCTTCAGCGAGAAGCCCGAGGCGAAGCTGCCGCTGAGCATGAACTGCTTGACCTTGTTCTCGGAGGTGTTGCTGCGCCCGGAGGAGGCGTTGAGCACGTCGGTCATGGCCTCCGGCGCGATGCCGAAGCGCTGCGCCACGTGGAGCGCCTCGACGGTGGCGAGCAGGCCCGCGGCGGAGACGAAGTTGTTCAGCGCCTTGGCGGCGTGGCCCGATCCGGCCGGGCCAATATGCAGGACGGAGCTGCCCATCGCCTCCAGAACCGGCCGCCAGCGGGCGAGGAGATCGGCCTCGCCGCCGACGAGGATCGCGAGCGTGCCGTCAACCGCCCGCCGGACGCCGCCCGAGACCGGCGCGTCGAGATAGCCGAGCTCCTTCCCGGCGAGCGTCTCGCCGAGCGCGCGGGACCGCACCGGCTCCGAGGAGCTCATGTCGATCACGGTGGCGCCGGCCGGGAGCGCGTCGGCCCAGCCCTCGTCGAGCAGCACGGCCTCGACGATGGCCGAGTTCGGCAGCATCGTGATCAGCAGGTCGAGCCCGGCCGCGTTCTCCCGCGTGAGCGTCTCCGCGCCGATATCCCGGGTGAGCGCGTCGGTCCGGCCTGCGTCCGCGTCGAGCAGGCGGAGCGCGTGCCCCGCCCTGGCGAGGCACCGGCTCATGGGGTCGCCCATCATGCCGAGGCCGATGACGCCGATGGTTCTCTGTTCCATGCCGTGAATGTCCCTCTGGGCGACGACCGGAGCGGCCCGCCGCCGCGTGTCCCCGTCAGCGCAGGGCGGAGAAGTCCGTGGGGGTGAGGAAGGTGTTCTCGATCCGGGCGACGATCGGCCGGTCCTTCTCGGTCTCTGCGCGGGCGGCGATCCAGTCCGGATCGGCCTGGAAGGCGTTCCAGCGCGCCTCGCGCTGGGCCATGTCGTCCCACTTGAGCAGGTAGGTGAGCGCGTGGTTGTCGGGACCGACGAGCGTGGTCCAGAAGCCGACCTGCTCGATGCCGTATTTCTGGAAGAAGCCGAGCGTCGTGGAGCGGAACCGCTCCAGCAGCGCCGGCAGGCGTGTCGGGGCGCAGTAGTAGACGCGCATCTCGACGATCATGGAATCCTCCGGTCAGGTTGTCGGTGAAGCGGTCGGGGGCAGGTCGACGCGCGCGATCCAGCCGGCGACGTCGTCGGCCGCCGGCGGGTAGATCGCGAGAACCTGCGGATCGTGGCCCGGGACGATGTGATCCTCGGACTCGGCCAGACGCCGGATTGTCCGGTAGCCCTCGAACATGTCACCGAGGTTGTAGACGATCGGGTAGGCGAGCCGGCGTCCGATATTCGCGAAGAAGTGCGCGGCGTCGGAGGCCAGCACGACCCAGCCGCGCGCGGTGCGGACCCGGACGATCTGCAGGCCGTCCGAATGCCCGCCGACCCGGTGGAGGGTGATGCCCGGACAGAGCGTGTCGGTCGTCTCGCGGAAGCGGACGCGGTCCTCGAACAGGCGGTCGACCATCGCCTTCACGTCCTCTGCGGCGAAGGGGTGGCGGATCTCCGGGTGACACATGCACCGGCCGGTGCAGAAGGCCATCTCGCGTTCCTGGACGTGGAAGCGGGCGTTCGGGAACAGGTCGTGGTTGCCGGCGTGGTCGTAGTGCAGGTGGGTCAGGACGACGTCCTCGACCCGCAGCGGGTCGACCCCGATCCGCGCCAAGCCCTCCTCGACCGGCCGCACGATGTGACGGCCCCGCTTCGTCGCCATCGCCCGGTCGAAACCGGTGTCGACGACGACCGTCCTGCCGCCGCCGACGACGACCCAGACGAAGTAGTCGATCGGCATCGGACCGTCGTGGATGTCCCCGTCGATGAAGTTCTCGCGGGCCATGCGGTGATGATGCGCGTACTTGATCGCGTAGATCTTGTAGATCTCTGCGTCCATGCGGGCGTTTCCTTCAGGCGGCCGATTGATCCGGCTCTTCCTCGCGGATGCATCTCATCCGCGAACCGAATGGAGCACATCGTCCGACAATCTGTCAATCTGGCAAAACCGGGTCTGACGGCGCCGGTCATCGACCCCGCTCGGCGGACCCCGTGATAGGCTCCCGCTCCGATCAGGCCTGCGCGCCCGGGCGACGCATCGCGAAGCTGAACACCCAGAGGGACAGGCCGAGATTGATTGCCGCCACGGCCAGCATCACCTCCAGCAACGGCATCAGGCCGAACCATTCGGCGATGTAGCCGCAGGTTAGCGGGGTGATCGCCTGGCCGAGGAGCGGGAGGCGGGCGAGCCGGCCCATCGCCGCCGCGTAGTCGCGCTGTCCGTAGAGCGCCAGCGGCAGCGTCCCCCGCACGACGGTGCGCATGCCGTTGCCGGCGCCGTAGAGCAGCATCGCGAGCCAGGCCAGGGACGGCAGCGTCGCCAGAAGCAGCAGGCCCAGCCCGACGCTGGCGCTCGACAGGAGCAGGGACCAGGCCGGGTGGGCGCGGCGCCCGAAGGCGAGTTCGACGACGCGCACGCCGACCTGGGCGGGGCCGATCAGGCCGGTCAGGGCCACCGCCGCGGTCGCGCCGACGCCCAGCGTCTGCAGCAGGTTGAGCAGCTGCACCGAGGCGGCGGTCATGATCATCGCCGCCATGGTGAAGGTCACGGCGAGCAGGCGCTCGGCCGGCAGGCGCGCCGCCTCGGTCGAGCCGGCCGGCTCGTGGGGCCGGGGCGCAGCAGCGGGCGCGACCGCGGCCCGGCTCCGCGCCGGCAGGGCCCAGGCGAAGAGCGGGACCACGAGGGCGACGGACAGGATGGCGTAGGTGAGGCAGGCCCCGCGCCAGCCGACATGATCGACCAGGAACCGCGTGGCCGGCCAGCAGAGCGAGACCGCGAAGCCCGACGAGATCGCGATCTGGGTCATCGCCCCGCGCGCGGCGGCGCCGTAGGCCTGGCCGATCGCCGCGAAGAGCGGGTCGTAGAGTGCGGCCGACATGCCGAGGCCGGCGATCACCCACGCGAGCAGGAAGACCGGCAGGGACTGTGCGACCGCCATCAGCACGAGGCCGGCCGCGATGATCGTGGCGCCGGCGACCAGGACCGGCCGCCCACCGTGACGCCGGATCATGCGGCCGACGACGGGTGCCGGCAGGCCCGACACGAAGATCGCGAGCGAGAGCGCGCCCACCACCATCGCCTGCGGCCAGCCGGTCTCGGCGACGATCGGGTCCGAGACGACCGCGGTGAGGAAGAAGGTGCCACCCCACAGGACGATCTGCGTCACGCCGAGGGCGGCGTTCCCGGCGAGGGTCGGACGCGGCGGCGCCTTGGGCGGCTCAAAACTGCGCGCGGATGGGGCGCCGGGCACGATGATGACGTCTCCACTGGATCGCGTTCGAGGCTGCAGGGCCTCGAGCTTCACTAGCGCGCCGCCGGGCGCTCCAGCCCCGCAATCCTCGATCTGCAGCCGTGCGCGGGCTTCGGAGGTGACGGCGGGCTCGGCGGCGACCGGCCTCAGAGCCGCGCGGGATCCTCGGGCAGGAACCGCGCGACCGCGTCGTGGATCGTCGCGGCGATCTCCGCTTCCCGATGCTCGAGCGCGTCGAGCAGGCCCGATACCGCGACCGCGAGCGGGCGGCCCTTGCTGTCGATGCGCTTGGGCAGCGGGACCGCGATCGAGCCGGCGCCCGGCGTGACGAGGCCGCGGGAGAAGAAGTGCCCGTTCCGCCGCAGCCGCGCCAGATTGGCCAGGACGGCCGCGAGCGCGATCGGCGGCTGCTCGGCCGGTGCCTCGGCGTTCGTCCGGCGGACCAGCGGACCGATCTCGGCCTCTTGGCTGTCCGCGAGGAGCGCGGTGCCGGTCGCCGACCAGACGACGAGGCGGCGCGTCCCGGGCGGCACGTGGAAGCGCATGGCGGTGCGCGCCTGCAGGACGTGGACGTATTGCGAGAAGATCGCGTTGCGCGCGGCGAGGATCACCGTGCCGCCCGTGCGCTCGGAGAGGTGCTCGAGCATGCGCACGAGGCTGCCGTCGCGCACCGGCCCCTTGTCGAGCCACGCGCCGAGGAGCGCCACCCGGGGCGATGGCAGGAAGCTGCGGCGCGCCGGGTCGTAATCGAGGTAGCCGAGACGGACGAGGCTCTTCAGGAGCACCGAGGTCGAGGATTGCGGAAAGTTCAGCCGCTCGGCGATCTCGGAGACCCGGGCCTCGCGCTGGATCTCGTCGAACAGCTCCAGGATCTGGAGCACCCGTCCGGCGGACTTGACCAGGGTCAGATCCGCGCCGGCGGGATCGGCCCCCACCGTCAGGTCGGTGCACGCGGCGCCCCGCTCACCGATGCCCTCACCCATGTGGGAACCCGCGGACCGGCTCTCGCGGAGGCCGCATGGTTCGTACCGGCCCTGATCGCCCCTGCGCGAATCCGGTGTTCTCGCGGCGCATCGCCGGCGCGTCTCCCCTGCGGCAGCGCGAGCCCGCGCGCCATCGGCCGGCAGTATAGCGCCTGCACCGACGACACGCCCCATCACACATGTGATATTCTTCAGCAGATGGGCGATGGCGGTTGAAGCCGGGTGCGCGCTCTGCCCTACTCGCCCGCGGTGTCGGGCTCGTCTGACCGACCGGCACCGGGAGACCGCGCGGCAAGCGCGGCCCTGTTCGGGAGGAATGCCGATGTCGATCCGCCACGCGGCCGTCGCCGCGCGCCTCCTCGCCGCCGCCCTGATGCTCCCGGCCCTCGGCGGGGCGGCGCGGGCCGAGACGGCCTCCGTCCGCATCGGCCTGCAATACGGCCTCGTCTACCTGCCGGTGATGATCGCGCAGAGCGAGGGGCTGTTCGACAAGCGCGCCAAGGAAGCCGGGCTCGACGGGCTGACCGTGACGCTGACCCGGTTCAGCGGCTCGTCCGCGATGAACGACGCGCTGCTCTCCGACAGCGTCGAACTCGGCACCCTCGGCTCGGCCGGTGCCCTGATCGCGTGGGACAAGACCCGTGGGAGCCAGCAGATCAAGAGCCTCACCGCCCTGAGTTCGGTCGTATACACGCTGTTCACCGGCAAGCCCGGCGTCGCCGCGCTGAAGGACTTCACCTTCGGCGACAAGATCGCGGTCCCGGCCTTCAACTCACCCCAGGCGATCCTGCTGCGGGTCGCGGCGGCCCAGCAGCTCGGCGGATCGGCCAAGGCCGACGCGCTGATGGTAAGCCTGCCCCATCCGGACGCCACCGCGGCGATGCGCGCCGGACAGGGCATCGCCGGCTACTTCGCCACGCCGCCGTTCACGCAGGTCCTGCAGGCCGATCCCAAGATCCGGACGGTCATGACCTCGACCGGCCTGATCGGCAGCGGCGACATCACCGCCGCCACCCTGAACGCCAAGCAGGGCTTCGTCGACGCGAATCCGAAGGTCGCGCAGGCGATCCGCGCCGGGATGGAGGACGCGGTCGCGCTGATCCGCAGCGACCCCAAGCGCGCGGCCACGATCTACCTCGCCTCCGAGCAGGTGCAGATCGACCGCGCGCAGGTCGAGACGATCCTGACCGACGGGTCCATCGTCTACGACGTGGCGCCGAAGGGCATGGTCAACCTCGCCAAGGCGATGGCGACACAGGGCTTCCTGCGGAAGGTCCCGGGCGACTGGCAGGAGATCTTCTTCCCCGGCCTCGAGGGCCGCGACGGCAGCTGAGCGGCCCGGATCCCGCGCCGCCCGCCCGTCCCGCCGCTCACGGAGCCCCGATGCACAGTTTCCGCTTCAGCGCCGAGCCGCTCCCGCCCGAGGCCGAGGCCGCGCGCGCCTCTGTCCGCGCCTTCCTCGACGCGGAACGGGCGGACGGCCATTTCGTGCCGCACCGGACCTCGTGGACGACCTTCGACGCCGCCTTCAGCCGGCGCGCCGGCGCAGCGGGCTTCATCGGCCTGACCCTGCCGGAGGCCTATGGCGGCCACGCCCGATCCGGCCTCGTCCGCTTCGTCGTCACCGAGGAGATGCTGGCGGCCGGTGCGCCCTGCGGCGCGCACTGGATCGCCGACCGCCAGTCGGGTCCGCAGATCCTGCGACACGGCACCGAGGCGGCCAAGCGGGCGATCCTGCCGCGCATCTGCAGCGGGGAATGCGCCTTCGGCATCGGCATGAGCGAGCCGAATTCCGGCTCGGACCTCGCCGCCGTGCGGACCCGGGCAGTGCGCGACGGCGACGGCTGGGTCATCAACGGCTCCAAGATCTGGACGACGAACGCCCATCAGGTCGACTACCTGCTCGCCCTGGTCCGGACCGGCGAGCCCGGGCCGGACCGGCACGGCGGGCTGACCCAGTTCATCGTCGACATGGCGGCCCCGGGGGTGACGGTGCGGCCGATCCTCGACCTGTCGGGCCATCACGAGTTCAACGAGGTGTTCTTCACCGATCACCGCGTGCCCGACGCGATGCGGGTCGGTGCGGAGGGCGCGGGCTGGGGCCTCGTCACGGAGGAGCTCGCCTTCGAGCGCTCGGGGCCCGACCGGTTCCTGTCGGATTACCGGCTGCTCGTCGAACTCGTCGACCGGATCGGGCCGGAACCCGACCGGTTCCAGGCGGTCGAGACCGGGCGGATGGTCGCGCAGCTCACGGCGCTGCTGGGCATGTCGGCCTCGGTGGCCCGCCTGCTCGACCGGGGCATCGTGCCAAGCGTCGCGGCGGCTCTGGTCAAGGACGTCGGCAACGGCTTCGAGCGCGCGGTGCCGGAGATCGCCCGGCGGCTGGTGCCGGTCGAGCCGAGCCTCGCGGCCCAGGGCGACGCCTTCCGCGAGGCTTTGGGCGGCGTCACGCTGAGGGCGCCGTCCTTCACGCTGCGCGGCGGCACCCGCGAGGTCCTGCGCGGCGTCATCGCCCGCGGGCTGGGGCTGCGATGAGCCGGACCGAGCACGCCGCGGAGGAGACCGGCGACGAGGTCGCCGGGATCGTCCTGGATCAGGTCGAGCGCCTGCTCGCCCAGCACCTCACGCCGGCGCTGCGCACGGCCTGCGACGGCGCCGCAGGAGCGGCCGCCTGGCCCGCGGATCTCTGGTCGGCGCTGGCCGAGAACGGCCTGCCGCTGGCGCTGGTTTCCGAGGCGGACGGCGGGTTCGGCCTCGCGGCCGGCACCGCCGCCCGGCTGATCCGGCGCTGCGGCCGGGCCGCCCTGCCCCTTCACCGCCCGCAGGGGCGCGAGCAGGCCGGATCCGTCGGGCAGCGGGCCGCTTCCGAGGGCGGCGTCGATCCGCGCCGCGAGCGCCGGCGCGACGAACCAGCCGTCCCGCTCAAGGGCCGGCCGGCCGAGCCCTCGCCCGCGCACGAGCGCCGCCAGGGCCTCGGCCGGGTCGGCGCCGTCCGGATAGGCCTGGATGTCGTCGAGCCACGTGTTGGCGGCCGCGCCCGGCAGTTCGAGCTGCCGGACCAGGAGGGCCGGGTTGCCCTCCGCCGGCACGAGCAGGGCCTGGAAGGCGAAGTAGCCCGCCGTCTGGCGACCGGTCAGCCAGTAGATCGTCTCCGGGCCGGTCACCACGAGGGCGTCGTGGCCCGCCGCCGCGATGGCGGCCCGGGCCGCCGCCTGCCGGGCGGCGAACTCCGCCTCCGGGAAGGCCGCCTCGCGGCCGCGCAGGTGGGTGAATTCGTGCATCGCGCCGCCCTCGCCCCAGACTCCGCTCAGACTTCGCTCAGGCGCCGGATGATGCCCTGCTTGAAATTCTCGAGATGGGCCGCGATGGCGTCCGCCGCCGCCGCCGCGTCCCGGGCCCGCAGGGCGGCGACCACCGCGAGGTGCTCGCGATGGACCGCCTCGAACCGCTCGGGCATCCGGCTCAGGTTGAACATCTGCGTCTTGAGCCGCAGGTCCTTGATCGTCTTGGCGAGGATCGCATTGTGGCTGTGATCCGCGATCAGGTCGTGGAAGCGCCGGTCGACCTCCCAGTTGCCCGGCGCGTCCGGGTCGCCCGCCGCCAGGAGCGCCTCCATCTGCCGCTGCAGGTCCGCCAGCACCGCGTCGGCGATCCGGCCGGTCGCTAGCACGACGCTCTCCCGCTCCAGCAGGCGGCGAACATGCAGGATCTCGATCAGGTCGCGCAGGGAGAATTCCTTGACCACCAGCATTCCGCCGGGCTGCCGCTCGATCAGCCCCTCGGTCTCCAGCCGCGACATCGCCTCGCGGGTCGGGGTCCGGGAGATGTCGAGCATCTCGGCGAGGCGGCGCTCGTGCAGCACCGTGCCGGCCGGAAGGTCGCGGCGGACGAGCATGTCGAGCAGCCGGTCGTAGGCCATCTGGCCGAGGCTCTGCTCGCGCCGGGCACTGAGCGCCGTCGTGTACGACGATGCGTCGAGGGTCTTCATGGCGTCCTCCCGGAGCGGCCGTCCGGGCCGCCCCCATTTTCTTGTTCTCCGGCGTCCGCCGCGCCCGCCTACATGGCGGGCGTGCGGATCGGCGCCTTCGGGGCCGGGTCATAGCCGATCAGCGGCGTGACGAGCTTGGCATAGGTACCGTCAGCGATCATCTCGGCCAGGGCCTTGTTGACGGCGGCGTGCAGGTTCGGCTTGCCCTTCTTGATGGCGAAGCCCTTCTGAACCGTGCTCAGTGGGGTCTCGATCATCACCAGGGGCAGCTTGCGCGCCTTGATGGCGTAGTTGCCGGCCACCGCGTCGTTGATCACCGCGTCGATGTTGCCGCCGACGAGATCCTGCATGGCGTCCGCGGCAGTCTTGTAGCTCTTCAGGTTGGCGCCGTGCTCCTCGGCGAGCTTGCCGAAGGTCGAGGCCGAGAGCGCCCCGACGTTGCGGCCCTTGAGATCCTCCGGCCCCTTGATGCCGGTATCCTTGCGGGTGACGATCCGCGCTCCGGATTCGAGCCACCCGTCCGCGAAGGCGACCTGCTTCTGCCGGGCGGGGGTGATGTCCATCGACTCGCTGGTGATGTCGTACTGATCGGCCATCAGGCCCACCAGCAGGGCGTCGAACTTGATGTTGACCGGGCTGTACTCGAGCCCGATCCGCCGGCAGACCTCGCGCATCACCCGGACTTCCAGCCCGTCAAGCTCGCCGCTCGGCGCGCGCATGCTGAAGGGCGCGAAGGTGCTGTCCGTCGCCACGATCAGCTTGCCGGGCTCGATCAGCTCCAGCTTGCCCTCGGCCGCGCGGGTCGCGGGGGCGGCGAGGAGGCCGGCGCCGAGGCTGGCGCAGAGGGCGGCGAGGGCGAGGACGTGGCGGCGGTTCATGGTGATCTCCGGTCTCGGGACGGGGCGGGAGGTGTCGGCCGCGGCCCGTCCCGCGGCGGGGGAAGGCTCAGGACAGGCGGGCGTAGCGCCGCTCGAAATAGGCCGAGAGCTGCGACAGGATCGACGTGAGGCCGAGGTAGATCAGCGCCGCCGCGATGTAGAAATCGAACGGCCGGAAGGTCGTGGCGATCATGAGCTGCGCGTAGAGCGTCAGTTCCACGACCGTGATCGTCGACAGGAGCGAGGTGTTCTTGACCGCCGAGATCGCCTCGTTGGTCAGCGAGGGCAGGATCATGCGGAAGACCTGGGGCAGGACGATCCGCACCATCATGATCCGCGGGTTCATGCCGAGCGCGAGCGCCGACTCGACCTGACCGCGGGGGATCGCCGCGAGGCCGGCCCGGATGGTCTCGGCCACGTAGGCGCCGCTGCTGACGCCCAGCGCGATGATGCCGGCCGTGATCGGCGAGAGCTTCACCCCGATCTGCGGCATGCCGAAATACACGATGAAGATCTGGACCAGGGTCGGCGTGCCCCGGATGAACCAGACGTAGAAGCTCGCCAGCGCCCGGAAGGGCGCGAAGGACGAGCGCTTGCCCAGCGCCCCGAGCAGGCCGCAGACCCAGCTCACCAGGATGCTCGCCACCGTGACGCCGAGCACGACCAGGGTCGCCGAGAGGAAGCCGGGGCCGTAGGTGACGACCTCGTCTGAGAGGGTGAGCCACCATTCCTGCAACGCCGTGCCGCTCATCGCCGTCCGATCTCCTCGAGGATGGGCCGGCGGCTCACGCCGTCTGTCCGGGCGCGGCGGGCTGATGCAGCACGCGCCGGAGGAACTGGCGCAGCCGCTCGCTCCGGGGCGCGCCGATGATGTCGTCCGGCGGCCCGTCCTCGGCGATCACGCCGCCGTCGAAGAACAGGGTGCGGGTGCCGACATCCCGGGCGAAGGCCATCTCGTGGGTGACGAGCAGCATCGTCATCCCGTCCGCCGCGAGGGAACCCATCAGCGCCAGCACCTCGCCCACCAGCTCCGGGTCCAGGGCCGAGGTCACCTCGTCGAACAGCATCACCTTGGGCGCCATCGCCAGGGCGCGCACGATCGCCACGCGCTGCTGCTGCCCGCCGGAGAGCTTCGACGGGTAGGCGTGCCGCTTCTCGTAGAGGCCGATGCGCTGGAGCAGCGCCTCGGCCTCCGCGACCGCCTGCCGGCGCGGCAGCCGGCGCACCCGGATCGGCGCCTCGATGACGTTCTCCAGCACGGTCATGTGCGGCCAGAGATTGTAGCTCTGGAAGACCATGCCGATCCGCGCGCGCAGCTCGCAGAGCTGCTGCGGCGTCGGCTGGCGGCGGGCGCCCTGCTCGTAGTCGAAGGCGAAGCGCTCGAAATCCATGAAGCCGGAGGTCGGCGTCTCCATGAGGTTCAGGCAGCGCAGGAACGTGCTCTTGCCCGAGCCGCTCGCGCCGATGATCGACACGACCTCGCCCTCGTGGATGTCGAGAGAGATGCCCTTCAGGACCTCGTTGGCACCGTAGCTCTTGTGCAGCTTCCTGATCTTCAGGAGCGGAGGCGCGGCCGTGTCGATCTGAGCCATCGTCGAACCTGCTGTGATGCGGTCATGCCGCGGTTCTCTGCTTCGAGCCGCGCAAGTCCGGCGCAAATCTGCTGATATTGTGCTTGGAAGATCTATAAAAACGGAGATTTTATTTCGAAATCGACCAGTTTTACGTTGCCAAGACCGCTTCGATGCCTTAGCAGAGCCGGTATACCGCCGGCATTCAAGCGGTATTTTTGAGCATGGCTGCCTCCGACATGGTCATCGAGCTCCTCGGTTCCGGTATTCCCTTCGCGACCGCGCCGAACCTGTGCCTCATTGTTCAGCCGCTGGACCGGCTCGGGCCGGCGCGTCGGCGGGCTCCGGCCTTGGATTACCGCGCCGGCCGCGGTCCCGCGATCCGCGCCGAACCGGATGCCGGGGATCGGCGACGGTCGGGGGCCGCGCGCAGCGGGCAGCCGGCATGACCGGCCTCGCGATCGACCCGGATTTCTGTGCCGGCCTATTCGCCGAGCTTCTGAGCTTCAGCCAGGACGTCCCCGGCGTGACGCGGGCGGCCTACGGCGCCGGCGAGGAGCGCGCCCACGCCCTGATGCGCTCCACCGGGCTGGCGCTCGGGCTGACCGCCGAGACCGACGCGGCCGGCAACCTGTTCCTGACGATGGCGGGCCGCGACCCGGCGCTGCCGCACTGGATGGTCGGGTCGCACGTCGACACGGTGCCCCACGGGGGCAATTTCGACGGGGCGGCGGGCGTGATCGGCGGTCTCGCGGCCGTGGAGGCCCTGCGCCGGGCGGGGATCGTGCCGGCGCGTCCCGTGACGGTGGCGGTGTTCCGGGCCGAGGAGAGCGTGTGGTTCCCGGCCTCCTATGTCGGGAGCCGGGCCGCGTTCGGCCTGCTGCCGCCCGAGGTGCTCGATCTGCCCCGCGCCGATACCGGCCGGAGCCTGCGCGACCACATGGCCGACCTCGGCCTGCGGCCGGAGGCGGTGGCGCGGGGCGAGCGGCTCCTCGACCCGGCGCGGATCCACGGCTTCGTGGAGATGCATATCGAGCAGGGTCCGGCGCTGGAGGCGGCCGGGATCCCTGTCGGCTTCGTCACGGCGATCAGCGGCAGCTTCCGCTACCGCAAGGCAGCCTGCTACGGCCGCTACGGCCATTCCGGTGCCGTGGCGCGGGGCGAGCGCAGCGACGCCGTCTTCGCCCTCGCCGACCTGATCGCCGGCCTGGACGCGCTCTGGGGCACGCTGGAGGCGGAGGGCTCCCCGGCCACGATCACGCTGGGCGAGGTCGCCACCGACCCGGTCCAGCACGCCTTCGCCAAGATCCCCGGCGAGGTCCGCTTCTGCCTCGACGTGCGCAGCACCGAGCCTTCCGTCCTCGACCGGGTCGAGGTGGCGCTCGCCGAGCGCGTCGCCGCCGTCGAGGCCGCCCGCTCGGTGCGCTTCGTCCTGGGCGAGCGCACCGGCAGCACCCCGGCGCGGATGAGCGCCGCGCTGGTCGAGGCCCTGTCCGGGCACGCGCGCCGGCTCGGGACGCCGTTCCGCACGATGGCGAGCGGGGCGGGGCACGACACCGCGACGCTGGCCGGCCAGGGCGTGCCGAGCACGATGATCTTCATCCGCAACCAGAACGGCAGCCACAACCCCGACGAGGCGATGCGGATCGAGGATCTCTGCGCGGCCGCGACCCTGGTGGCCCACCTCGCCGCCGAAGCCTGACCCCGCGCGAGAGAAAGGATGCACCGATGATCGTCGATCTGAACTGCGACATGGGCGAGGGCTTCGGCGTCTACCGCCTGGGCGACGATTCCGAGATGCTGACCGTGGCGACCTCGGCCAACATCGCCTGCGGCTTCCACGCCGGCGACCCGCTGGTGATGCACGAGACCCTGAGCCGCGCCGCCGCGAACGGCGTGCAGGCGGGCGCCCACCCGAGCTTCCTCGACCTCTGGGGCTTCGGCCGGCGGCCGATTCACGGCGAGCGCCCGGCCGACATCGAGAAGGCGGTCCTCTACCAGGTCGGCGCCCTCCTGGCGCTGGCGCAGGATGCCGGCTGCCCGGTGCGCCACGTGAAGACCCACGGGGCCATGGGCAACATGGCCAACGAGGATGCCGACCTCGCCCTGGCGGTGGCCCGGGCGATCCGCACCCTCGACCGCGACCTGATCTTCGTGGTGATGCCCGGCCTGGAGACCGAGCGGGCCGGCGAGAAACTCGGGCTGCCGATCGCGCGCGAGATCTACGCCGACCGCGCCTACGCGGATGACGGCACCCTGGTCTCGCGCAAGCTCCCCGGCGCCGTGCTGCACGATCCCGAATCCGTCTCGGCGCGCGTGGCGCGGATGCTGGAGGACGGGGCGATCACCTGCCTGTCCGGGCGGCGCATCCCGACGCGGATCGACACGGTCTGCGTCCACGGCGACACGCCCGGCGCCGTCGCCATGGCGCGCCGCCTGCGCGATGACTGCGCCGCCAAGGGGATCGCCCTGCGCCCGATGGCCGAGGTGCTCGGTGTCTGAGGCCGGCTACCGCCTCCTCGATAGCGGCGACCGGGCGCTGACGGTGGAGCTCGGCCGCGCGGTCGACCCGGCCCTCAACGCGCGGGTCATCGCCCTCGACGCGGCGCTCCGCGGCGCCGCCCGCCCCGGCCTCCTGGAGACCGTGCCGACCTACCGCTCGCTCCTCGTCCTCTACGATCCGGACCTGCTGCCCCGGGACGACCTCGTCGCGCTGATCGCCGCGCACTGGCCGCCACCGGACGGGGCGGCGGGGGCGCTGCGCCGCTGGCGGGTGCCGGTCCATTACGGCGACGAGCACGGCGCCGACCTCGCCGACCTCGCCGCCGGGGCCGGACTCAGCCCCGAGGAGGTGGTCGCGCTCCATGCCGGCCGCGACTACCGCGTCTACATGATCGGGTTCGCCCCCGGCTTCGCCTATCTCGGCGGCCTCGATCCCCGGCTCCACGCGAGCCGGCGCACCGATCCCCGGCCCAAGACCCCGGCGGGCAGCGTCTCGATCGGCGGCAACCAGACCGGCGTCTCGCCGCCCCTGGAGCTGCCGAGCGGCTGGCAGCTCATCGGCCGCACGCCCGCGCGCTCCTACGATCCGGCCCGGGCCGAGCCGTTCCTGTTCGCGGCCGGCGACCTGATCCGGTTCGAGCCGATCGACCGCGCCGCGTTCGATGCCCTCAGCGAGGCCGCCCGTGCCGGCGAGACCGTCGCCATCCTGGAGCGGATCGATGCCTGAGGGCCTGCGCGTCGTCGCCCCCGGCGTGTCCTCGACCCTGCAGGATGCCGGGCGGTCGGGCTACCTCCGCTACGGCATCTCGGGGTCCGGCGCGATGGATCCCGACCTGCTCGCCCTGGCCAACGGCCTCGTCGGCAACCCGCTCGACGCCGCGGTGATCGAGATGGCGATGGTCGGTCCGACCCTCGTCTGCGAGACGGAGACCTGCCGCGTCGCCCTCGCCGGGGCGCCGTTCGCCCTGAGCCTGAACGGCCGCGCCCTCGACCTGTTCACGGCCCACGACCTGCGGCGGGGCGACCGGCTCACCTTCGGCGCTCCGCGGCAGGGCCTGCGCGCCTGCCTCGCGGTCGCCGGGGGCTTCGCGGTCGCGCCGATGCTCGGCAGCGTCGCGACGCACACCCGCACCCGCCTCGGCGGCCTCGACGGCAACCCCCTTGCCGCGGGCGACCTNCTCGACGGCAACCCCCTTGCCGCGGGCGACCTGCTGCCCCTCGCCGCGCCCGCGCCCCGCGACCGTCCGCTGACCCTGCCGCCGCCCCACCGGCCGACCTTCGGCGGGCCGATCCGGGTCGTTCTCGGGCCGCAGGCCGACGGCTTCACCGCGGACGGCCTGCGGACCTTCCTCTCCGCGCCCTACACGCTCACGGCGCGGGCGGACCGGATGGGCTGCCACCTCGACGGGCCGCCGATCGCCCACGCGGACGGCTTCAACATCGTCTCCGACGGGATCGTGAACGGCTCGATCCAGGTGCCCGGCCACGGGCGCCCGCTGATCCTGCTCGCCGACCGCCACACCACCGGCGGCTACCCCAAGATCGCCACCGTGATCTCGGCGGATCTCGGCCGCTTGGCGCAGGTGCGGCCGGGCGAGACGATCCGGTTCGCGGCCGTCGCCGTCGCGGAGGCGCAGGCCATCGCCCGCGCGGCTCGAAGCGCTCTGGCCGCGCGGCTGGCGGCGCTGGTGCCGGCCGGCGGCGGCGCTCTCGACAGCGCGTTCCTGCTGTCCTGCAACCTCGTCGGCGGCGTCGTCTCGGCGCGCGTCCCCGATCCGGCGCCCTGACGGCGCCGCAACCCCCTCTCACCGAGCCCAGCAAGCAAGAGACCGTCGATGCTCACGCCGTTCCATCTCGCCTACCACGTCACCGACCTCGACGCGGCGCGCCGCTTCTACGGCGGCGTCCTCGGCTGCCGGGAGGGCCGCAGCACCGAGACCTGGGTCGATTTCGACTTCTTCGGCCATCAGATGTCGCTGCACCTGGGCGAGCCCTTCGCCACCACCCGGAGCGGGAAGGTCGGCGAGCACCTGGTGATGATGCCGCATCTCGGCGTGGTGCTGCCGCTCGACGCCTGGGAGGCGCTCGCCGGGCGCATCGAGGCGGCCGGCATCGCCTTCGACATCCCGCCGGTCATCCGCTTCGCCGGCGAGCCGGGCGAGCAGCGGACGATGTTCTTCTTCGACCCGAGCGGCAATCCGATCGAGATCAAGGGCTTCCGGGATCTGGCCGGCGTCTTCGCGCACTGACGCGCGCCCGCGCCCCTTGCAGCCACCCGTCGCCGGAGCGGCGACGGGCAGCTGGGCCGCACCGCTCGTCAGGCGCGCCGGGCGTTCCAGAAGACGAACTGGCCGTCGACCAAATCCTGAAGGTCGCGCCGGAAGGCCGTCCGGTAGAAGTACTGGCCGGTCGGCAGGTACGGCACGTCGCGCATCGCCAGGGTCTGCATCCGGGCCGCGATCGCCTTGCGCGCCGCTTGGTCCGGCGCCTCGATCCAGGCCTCGCGCAGGCTCTCCAGTTCGGGCAGGTCCGGCCAGCCGAAGAAGCCCTTCGGACCGCCGCAGCGCAGGACCTGCTCCACCACCGGGTTGGCCATGTCGAGGCCGGTCCAGGTCGTGTTGAAGATGTTCCAGCCGCCCTGGTCGGGGGGCGCCTTGCTGGCGCGGCGCGTGACCAGCGTGCCCCAGTCGGACACGACGTACTGCACGTTCATCCCCAGGCGCTGGAGCAGGTCGTGCATGATCTCGCCAAGGGCGCCGAGCACGGGGTTCTCGCTCGTCGACATGAGCACGACGCGCTCGCCCTTGTAGCCGGCCGCGACGAGGTCGCGCCTGGCCTTCGCGAGATCGCGCGGCCGGGTGAGCACGTCGAGGCCGGCATCGGTGGCCATCGCGGTCCCCGGCGTGAACAGGCCGACATCCTTGCGCCACAGCTTGGGATCGTCGCCGGCGGCGGCCGCCATGAAGTCCGCCTGCGACAGGGCCTCGAGGACCACGCGCCGGACCGCGGGCTTGTCGAAGGGCGGGTAGAGGTGATTCATGACGCCGGTGCCGAGGTTGCCGAGCGGCGAGGCGAGCTGCGTGGCGATCTGCGGGTGGGCCTGCAGCGTCGGCACGAGATCGCTGATCGGGTTCTCCCACCAGTCGACCTCGCCGTTCTGGAGGGCGGCGGCCGCGGTGCCGGGATCGGGCATGACCTGCCACTCGACCCGGTCGAAATGGACCCGCTTCGGCCCCGCCACCCAGGAGACGGGGCCGCCCTCGCGGGGCCGGTAATCCGGGTTGCGGTCGTAGACCACGCGGGCTCCGACGAGCCGCTCCTTGGTGTTGAACCGGAACGGCCCGGAGCCGATCAGTTCGGGGATCTGCTGGGCCGGGTCGGTGGCGGCGAGGCGCTCGGGCATGATGACGAGGACCGGCGGACCGAGCTTCGCCAGCGTCTCGAGCATCAGCCCGTAGGGCCGCTTCAGGCGGATGACGAAGGTGCGGTCGTCCGGCGCCTCCAGGGCGTCCGTGCGCGCCATCAGGGCCTGCCCGAGGCTGTCGCGCTGCGCCCACCGCCGGATCGACGCGACGCAGTCGCGGCCCCGCACCGGCTCGCCGTCGTGGAAGCTCAGGCCCTCGCGCAGCCGGAAGGTCCAGCGCCGCCCGTCCTCCTCGACCGTGTGGCCCTCGACCATCTGCGGCTGCGGCGTGAACTGCGCGTCGAGGCCGTAGAGCTGGTCGAACACCATGAGCGCGTGGTTGCGCGTGACGTAGGCGGTGGTCGTCACCGGATCGACGATGGTGAGGTCGGATTGCGGCACGAAGCGCAGGACGCTCGCCCGGTCACCCTGGGCCAGGGCCGGGCGCGCCGGCAGGAACGGCGCGGCGGCCGCGGCGGCGGCGCCGCCGAGGAAGGTTCGTCGCAGCATGGGGGTCACTCCTGGCGTTCCGGGTCAGGCGGGCGGGGACGGGTGCGCCGGGCGGGATCCCTCGCGAGGATGCCTTCTGCGGGCGCGCATTCCGCAGGAACACAACCTGCAAGCGCCGTTCCGCCCGGCCCGGTCACTGGGCGCGGACGGTCTCCTCGGCGCGCAGGCGCAGGGCCGCGCGGTCGATCTTGCCAGTCGAGGCGAGCGGCAGCGCCTCGACGAACCAGACCCGGCGGGGATGCTGGTAGGCGGGCGCTTGGGCGAGCGCGTGCTCCTTGAGGGCGGCCTCGTCGACGGCGGCGCCGGGCCGGCGGACCACGTAGGCGACGGGCTTGGTGCCCTTGATGGCGTCGTCCACGGGCACCACGCAGGCCTGGAGCACCGCGGGGTGGCGCTCCAGCACCAGCTCGACCTCGCCGGGAAAGATGTTCTCCCCGCCCGAGACGAACATGTCGTCGGTCCGCCCCAGGAAATAGTAGAACCCGTCCGCGTCGCGGCGGAACACGTCGCCGGTATCGTAGAACCCGTCCGGGGTGATCGGCACGGGGACGTCCGGCCGGTTGTGGTAGCCCAGCATGATCGCGGGGCTGCGCATCTGCAGGACGCCCGTCTCCGGCGCTTCCGGCCCGACGAGGCGCAAGTCCACCTCGGGATGCGGCGCGCCGACCGACGCGACCGGCGTCGGCAGGCCGTCCGGATGGTCGCCGAACACGACCGGGCCGCCCTCGGTGGTCCCGTAGGCGTTGAGAATGCGGGCATTCGGCAGGAGGGCGCGGATCTGCCGGGCGAGCGCGTCGTTGACCGGCGCCGAGCCCATCCGCACCGTCCGCACGCCGGTCAGGTCGGCCTCCGCCAGGAGATCCTGCTCCCGCAGCATCATGGCGATCATCGGGGGCACGGCGGTGAGCCACGTGCAGCGATGGCGGTCGATCGCCGCGATGTAGGCCCGCGCCTCGAACTGGGGCAGCAGCACCATCGTGGCGCCGGCCGCGCAGACGAGGAGCGCCAGGGCCAGCGCGTTCATGTGGTAGAGCGGCGCCGCGACGAGCAGCCGGTCGTCGCGCAGGTCCGTCTCCGCGGCGCGGGTTCGCGCCACCCAGAGGTGGCTCGCATGGCTCAGCCGCACGCCCTTCGGTCGCCCCGTGGAGCCGGAGGTGTAGAGGAACAGGGCCGCCTCGTCCGGCTCCGGGACGATCGGCACGAGGGGCCCGGGATCGAGCCAGGCCGCGAAGCCCTCCGGCCCGTCGTCGTCGAACCCGGCGACCCGGACGCCGGGGCCGAGCCCCGCGAGCATCGCCCAGCGCGGGCCGTCGCAGAGCACGAGCCGCGCCCCGGAATCGGCGAGCACGGCGGCGATCGTGGTCGGCGGGAACTTGTGATTGACCGGAACCGGGACCACGCCGGCCCGCATCGCGCCGAGCAGGGAAGCGACTGTGTCCGGCCGGTTGGCCGAGAGGATCGCGACCCGCTCGCCGCGCGCGATCCCGCCGCGCAGCAGGCCGCGGGCGAAGGCGTCGGCCCGGGCATCGAGGCCGGCGCGGGTCATCACCTCGGGCTCGGCATCGGCGGCGACACCGATGATGAGCGGCCTTTCCGGCGGCCCGGACCGGTCGACGAGATCGCCGAGATTGGTCGGCCCCTTGGACGCGCGCGTCATGGGGCCGCCCTGCACACGAGACGGAGGTCGAAGGCCGGTAGCGTCAGCGTGGCCGCGTCCGGCCCGTGCCGAACCCAGGCCGCTTCCGGGAGCGCGCCCGCGCGGGCTTCGAGGGCGTCGAGGCCGCGGAAGCGCAGGGTCAGGGCGGCGAAGCGCGCCGTCGCGCCCGGCACGATCGCGACCCGCGTCTCGCCCAGCCGGAGGGTCCAGCCGCCGCCCGTGGCCTCGGCCGCGGTGCCTGTCGCGGCGGCGTAGAGAGCGGCGTCAGCCTCCGGGGCCGGGCTCTCGATCCTCAGCGCGTCGATCCCCGAAAAACCGTTCGGATGGTCGAGCCATTCGGGGCGCCAGACGAGATCCGGGGTCAGGTGCTCGCAATGGTAGAGGCGGCCCGCCGGGAACCGGTCGGCCGGCACCCGCACCGTCCGGAACCGGGCCGCCGCCTCGCGGCCGTCGACGGTCACGGGGCGCGTGAAGGCGACGGGCGGGCCGGCCGCGAGCCCCGCCGCGGCGAGGCGGGCATGCGTCGCGTCGGCGTCCCGGCTCGCCACGACGAGCCCGTTCAGGCCGAACGGGCTGTCCAAGACGTCCTGCCGCTGCGGACCCGTCTCGGGCAGGCCGACGAGCTCTAGGTAGGGGCCCGCCGTCATCATCAGGTGGTTGACGGAGCCCAGCGAGTGGTGGCCGCGCGGCGTCAGGCGGAAGCCGAGGGCGGCGAACAGCTCCGCCGCCTCGTCCATCCGCCGCAGCACGTTGATCACCACGTGGTCGAGGGCCCTGTCCGCCGGGGCGGCGAGGTCCGGCCCTGTCATCTCGCCGGCGCCGTCATGTAGACGCCGCGGCCGCTCGCGAGCAGGCGCCCCTCCTCGTCGAGGATCTGCGCCTCCGCCACCGAGAGCTGGTTGCCGAACTTCACCACCGTGCCGCGGCAGGTGAGATCGCCCTGCATCGCGGCCCGGTGGTAATCGACCCGCAGGTCCACGGTGGGGACGCCCCGGCCGGTCTTGGAGACCAGCGCCCAGTCGGCGGTGAGATCGACGAGGGTCGCCAGGATGCCGCCGTGGACGTAGCCGCGCTCGGCGTTGACGACCCATTCCGGCCGCCACGTCGCCTTCAGCTCGATAGTGCCCGCGCCGACCGAGACGACGGAGAGGCCGAGCCACTGGTGGAAAGGGCCGCGCAGCAGCAGCGCCTCGACCTGCTCCTTGGTGAGGGGGATGTCGGACATGGCTTCGGGATCTCCTCGGGCGGGGCTGGGGGGCGACGACGCGCGATTGACCGGATCGGTTTCAGGGGGTGACGACGATCTTGCCCATGACCTCGCGGTCGCGGATCATCCGCAGGCCCTCGGCGGCCTCCTCGAGGGGCAGGAGCTTGTCGATGGTCGGCTTCAGCGTGCCGGCCTGGATCATGTCCATCAGGGCCGACAGGTTATCGTCGTAGAAGCTGTTCGAGCCGATCACCTTGAGCTCGAAGCTCCAGATGTAGCGGAGATCCTCCTTGGGATCGTGCCCCGCGGTGGCGCCGCAGACCAGCAGCGTGCCGCCGCGCTTCAGGCACTTGAGCGAGGGCACCCAGGTGTCGCCGCCGGTGAAGTTGATCACCACGTCGACCCCGCCCTCGTAGGTCCGGCGCTGCGGCTTGCCGTACTGCTGGATCGCCCACTTGGAGAAGTCGGTCTCGCGGTAGTTGACGACATGGTCGGCCCCGAGCGCCTTGAGCGCCGCCATCTTCTCCGCGCTGCCCGCGCAAGCGATCACCTCGGCGCCGAGCTGCTTGGCCAGCATCACGCAGCCGGTGCCGACGCCGCCGCTGGCGCCGAGGATCAGGACCTTGTCGCCGGCCTTCACGGTGTTGTGGGTGATCAGCATGCGGTGGGCCGTGCCGTAGGCCACTGGCAGCGAGGCGGCGTCCGCGTAGCTCACGTCCGGCGGCATCGCGATGAGCTGGCCCGTCGAGACCCGGCAGTACTCGGCCATGCCGCCGTCGAGCATCTCGCCCATCAGGCCCTTGGCCTTGTTGAGCGGGTTGACCAGCACCCGGTCGCCGACGCGCCACTCCGTGACGCCGTCGCCGAGCTCGACGATCTGCCCGGCCATGTCGAGGCCGATTACCACGGGCATCGGCACCTTGATGCCGGGCATGCCCTTCACGGTGAACACGTCGTGGTAGTTGAACGAGGATGCGCCGACCCGGATCAGGACCTCGCCCGGGCCGGGGGACGGCCTCGGATAGTCGTTCACCACCTTCAGCGTGTCGATGTCGCCGTGCGCCTCCAGCACGAGCGCCTTCATCGTCTGAGCCATCGTGGAAACCCTCTTCTGCAGGTCGGAAAGGCTACGGGATCGACTTCGACCGCTCGTAAGGGCCGGGGACCAGGGCCGTGTCCGGCAGGCTGCCCTGGACGGCGCCGACCGCCTTAAACACGTCGAACTCCCGCTTCAGCGAGGCGATGTCGGCGGGCTCCAGGCTGACCGTGTAGATGCCGTCCCAGAGGCCCGCGTAGGCCGCGGCGTCGGCGTCGCTCAGGTTCGCGGCCGCCTTCAGGATCTTGGCCACGCCGGGCTTGTCGGCCTGGCCGAAAGCGTAGGCCTTGCGCATCGCGGCCACGACCTTGGCGGGCGCGTCCGGATTCTGCGTCATCCAGGCATTGCGCATCAGGCCGACGCCGAGGACCGGCGGCGCGTCCTGTTGGGTGAGGCGCCTCCACTCCTCCCGGAAGGTGCCGAGCCGGCGCAGCTTCACGTCCGGCAGGAGCGCGAGGGTCACGGTGCGCAGGGCCGCGGCGTCGATGTCCTTCTGGACGAGGAATTGCGCCAGCCGGGAATCGTTGCCGGGGACGGCCTGGTAGTCGGCGGGCTTGAGGCCGTGATTGGTCTCCAAGATCGCCGCCGCGATGGCGGCGGTGCCGCTGCCGGCCGGCGAGGTGCCGATCTTCCTGCCCCTGAGGTCGGCCATCGTCTTGATCGGCGAGTCCTCCGGAACGACGAAGTCGAGGTCGGCCACCTGGGTCGCGAGGACGATGCTCATCGGCAGGCCGTCGGCGGTTACGCTCAGCGCCGTCCCGGCGCTCGCCGCGATCGCGAAATCGATCGCCCCGGCGGCCATGGCCTTGGTCGGCGCGTTCACGTCCGGGAACTTGACGTACTCGACCGTCAGGCCCTCCTTCTCCATGAACTTGCCGGCCTCCAGCACGGCGCCGAAGCCGAGGCTGATGCCCGAGCTCCAGTAGCCGATGCGCACCGTCTCGGCGCGCGCGAGGCCGGGCAGGCCGACCGCGCAGAGCGCGGCGACGGCGAGGGCGCCGATTCGTTTCAAGGCGTTCTCCAGGAGCTGCGATGGGAGGACGTGCGGCGGGCGTGTCCCCGGCTGGCGCCGGCCGTCACGGCTGCGCCACCTTCTTCCAGGCGAACAGGCGCTGCTCGGCCGGCTTCAGGACGAGCGTCTCGAGCCCGATCATCAGGGCGACGAGGGTGAGGGTCCAGGCGAAGACCTGGTCGGTCTGGACGAGGTCCGCCGCCTGCCGGAGGCGGTAGCCGATGCCGCTGCTCGCCCCCAGCGACTCCGCCACGAGGACGACCCGGGCCCCGAAGCCGATGGCGAGGCGCGCGCCCGAGAAGAAGGCGGGAAGGATCGTCGGCAGGTAGATCTTGGTCAGCACCTTGCGGCGCGGCATGCGGAAGGTGCGGGCGAGCTCCAGATGCTCGGCGCTGACCGTGCGCGTGCCTTGCCAGACGTTGGTCAGGATCAGCGGCATCGCGGTCATGAACACCACGAAGATCGTGGTCCAGTTCGAGAGACCGAACCAGATCAGCGCGAAGATCGCCCAGATCGCCGACGAGACGGTGTTGGTCACCGTCAGCACCGGCTCGAAGAACCGGCCGAGGCGGGGGCTCGCACCGAGCAGCAGGCCGAGCGGCAGGCCCACCAGGGCCGCGAAGGCGAGGCCGGCGCCGATCCGGCCCAAAGTGATGCCGAGATCGGCGGCGAAGCTCGGCGTGGCGACGAGGCCGAGCCACGCGTGCCAGACCCGCGCGGGGCTTGGCAGGACGAAGCTCGGCGCGTGCAGCGACCCGAGCTGCCACGCGGCCAGTGCCAGCGCGAGCAGGGCGAACCGCTGCAGGAGCAGGCCGGCCCGACGCCCGGCGCCGGACGTCCGCGTCCGCCGGATCAGGCGCGGCGGGGTCTTCACGAGCATCGCGCGCTCGCGGCGGAGAGGCTGATGCGCAGGCGCCGGACCTCCTCGGCGACCTCCGTCGAGAGCGGGTCGCGGGGGTACGGCAGATCGATCGCCCGGACGGTGCCGATCCGCCCCGGCCGCGGGTGCAGGACGACCACCTGGCTCGCCAGCACCACCGCCTCCTCCACGTCGTGCGTGACGAAGACCAGGGTCATCGCCCGCAGGCCGGCGATGCGCAGCAGCTCCGCGTGCATCTGCGCGCGGATCTCGGGATCGAGCTTCGAGAACGGCTCGTCGAGGAGCAGGATCCGGGGCTCGGTGACGAGGCTGCGCGCGAGCGCCACCCGGCTGCGCATGCCGCCCGACAGCTCGTGCGGGTAGGCGTCGCGGAAAGCTTCGAGCCCGACGAGACGCAGGGTCTCGTCGACCCGCCGGGCCCGCTCCGCCCGGCCCATGGGCCCGGCCTCGAGACCGAAGGCGACGTTCTGGGCGGCCGTTCGCCAGGGCAGCAGCCGGTCCTCCTGGAACATGTAGGTCATGGCCCGCCAGTCGCGGAAAGCGTGCGACGGGATGCCGTTCAGGAGGACGGCGCCCTGGTCGGGCTCGACCAGCCCGGCGATCATGTTCAGGAGGGTGCTCTTGCCGCAGCCCGACGCGCCCAGGATCGCGACGATCGCGTGCTGCGGGATCGCGATGTCGACAGCGTCGAGGACGTGGAGCGGCCCGCCCTCGCGCCGGTCGAACCACTTGCTGACCTGGTCGAGCTCGACGGCGTTCACGGCTCGCCCCCGTCGGCCCGGTTCGGTCGCACCGGCGCCACCACCGCGGTGTCGCGCAGGCTGGCGATGACCTTCTCCATCGTCATGGCCCGGAAGGTCTCGACGTGGCGGCGCGACACCAGGGCGGCGCTGTCGGCGTCGCCGGCCACCAGATGCTCGATCATCGCGGTGTGGTCGTTCGCGATGTTCGGCCGGACACCCTGCACGCCGAAGCCGAGGGCGACGAGGCGGGTCATCTCGTCGAGGAGGCCCGACAGCGTCCGATACAGGCGCCCGTTCCCCGAAGCCGCGGCGATCGCGAGGTGGAAGCCCCGGTTGGCCTCCAGGAAGAAGTCGATCTGGTTGCCCATCTCCACCGTGATCTTGCGGCGGCAGGCCTGCTCCAGGCGCTCCAGATGCGCCCGGTTCACGCGGCCGGCGGCGCCCCGTGCCGCGAGGGGCTCGAGCTCCATCCGCAGCGCGAAGACCTCGTCAACGTCCTTCACGGTCACTGGGCTGACCCGGTAGCCGTGCCGTGGCATCGAGCTGACGAAGCCTTCCTGGGCCAGGCGCTGGAGCGCGATCCGGCAGCTCGCCTTCCCGATCTCGAACCGCTCCATCACCTCGGCCTCGGTGAAGCGCGTGCCGGGCAGGAGGCGGCAGGCGACGATCTCGCGCCGCATCAGGTCGTAGGCCTGGTTGCCCTTGCGCGTGGCGTCGGGGACGGCGAGCACCGTCGCCGTCGGGCGATCCGGCCGGGACCTGTCATCGCGCGTCGTCATGGCACCTCGCTGTTCAGGCATTGAGGCTCCCACAGCATGCTGTGAGCTGCTCACCGTAGGCAGGACATGTGCCAACCCCACGCCGGTCCGGTCGCGCGCGGCGAGCATCGGCGCACGAAACGTCGGCCGGCAGTCGACATTCGTCGTGCGGTAGGAAGCTCAGACGCGCCGTGTGATCAGATCAGCGCGACCTGTGGGCATTCCATGCCGTATTTATGCGCAACGGGCTCGCGTCCTGTAAATGGAACGCGCGTCCAATTTTCCCGAAGGTGTTGGAAGGAGAGCGCTCTCGAAGCGTCTAGGAGCAGTACAAACTGGTTTTTCTTTGAGCAGGCGCGCGTGTTCGCGGCTTCCTCGGCGATGCCCTAGACGATGTCGGGCTGGCCTCTCCGGTGCTCGTGCCCCGCGATGACGCGGCGCAGGAGCCGGGTCAGGGTGTCCTGCTCCGAAGCGGTGAGGGCCTCGACGGTCAGCGCGTGCGCGGCCCGCGCCGCCGGCTCCATCGCGCCGTGGAGCGCGGCCCCCGCCTCCGTCAGCCGGCAGATCTGCGCGCGGCGGTCGTGGGGTGAGGTCGTTCGGCTCACCAGACCGCGGGCCGCGAGGCGCTTCAGGGCGCCGGTCGTCGTCGTCCGGTCCAGGGCGACCGCGCTCGCGAGCGTCGTCTGATCGGCCTCCTCCAGGTCGCGCAGCAGCGAGAGCAGGCTGTACTGGAGCGGGGTGACGCGAAACGCGGCACAGCGTTCGGCGAAGAGGCTGACGTGGATCTGATGCATGCGCCGGGCGAGGAAGCCGGGGCGCTCGGCCAGGGGCCAGTGCCGCACGTCCGCCGCCGCGTCCGTTGCCTCGTTCGCCGCCCCTGCCGCGGCCCCCGCCTCCGCCGATCCCGCAGCGAATCGGGTGTCCGGGACCTCATCCATCGTCCGCCTCCGCAGAACGGTTCCAGCCTTGGCACGCGGCGTGCAACGCCGGAATACGAAGCATGCTTCGCTTTTGGCAAGGGCGAGGCCGGCGCGCGCCGGCCGGGACCACGAGGTCGACATGGACAATCGCCGCTATGATCTGGTTCTGCGGGGCGGGCGGGTGATCTGCCCAGCCTCCGGCATCGACGGCATCCGCGACGTGGCGGTGCAGGACGGGCGCATCGCCGCCTTGGCGGAGACGATCCTGCCCTCGGCCGCCGCCGAGGTGGTCGACGTCGCGGGCAAGCTCGTCCTGCCCGGCATGATCGACACCCATGCCCACGTCTACCAGTACGTCACCGGCCGGTTCGGCCTGAACCCCGACATGGTCGGCGTGCGCTCGGGCGTGACCACGGTGGTGGACCAGGGCGGCCCGTCCTGCATGACCCTGCCGGGCTTCCGCCACTTCATCGCCGAGCGTTCGGAGACGCAGGTCCTCGCCTTCCTGTCGGCCTACCTCGTCGGCGGCCTGGAGGGGCATTTCTACCCGAACCTCTACAGCCCAGACGGCGTCGACATCGACGCCACCGTGAAGTCGGCCACCGAGAACCGCGACCTCGTGCGCGGCATCAAGGGGCACGCCGAGATCGGCGGCTTCGCCCGCTGGGGCATCAAGGTGATGGAGATGGCCGCCGAGATCAGCCGACGCGCCGACCTGCCGCTCTACGTGCATTTCGGCCAGCTCTGGGGCCTGCCGGAATCGGGCGCCAACGGCGAGGATGCCGACACCATCGTCGAGCGGGTGATCCCGCTGCTGCGGCCGGGTGACGTGCTGGCCCATCCCTTCACCCGCCACCCGGGCGGCTTCATCAACGAGCAGGGCGAGGTCCACCACATCATCCGCCGGGCCATGGAGGCCGGGCTGAAGGTCGATGTCGGCCACGGCAGCCACTTCTCCTATCGCGTCGCCCGCGCCTCGCTGCCGGCCGGCGTGATCCCCTACACGCTGGGCGCCGACATGCACGGCTACAACACCGAGGTGCCTCAACCCGCCGGCACCCCGGACGAGCACCACGACGACGAGAACCACCCGTTCCTCGGGCAGGCCCGGTTCAGCCTCACCCAGGCGATGAGCTCGATGATGGCGCTCGGCATCCCGCTGGAGGACGTGGTGCCGATGGTGACGTCGCACCCGGCCGAGATGCTGCGCATGGGCGACCGGATCGGTGCCCTCAAGGTCGGCTACGCGGCCGACGTGTCGGTGCTGCACGACGATCGCGGCCGCTTCCTGCTGCGCGACAACGAGGACACGCGGGTGATCGCCGACCGCCTGCTGCGCCCGGCCTTCTGCCTGCGCGCGGGGAAGCGCTTCGAGGCCGACTCACCGATCCTGCCCCAGGCGATCGCGGCCTGAGGTGGCGCCGGTGCCCGCCTTCGTCCTCGACGACCCGACCCCGCCGGACCCGCGCCGCCGCTGGGACAGCCTGGACTTCGCGGCCCGGGGTGCCTGCTACGACAACAACGCGGGCGTGCCCGACAGCCCCGCGCAGGTCGCGGCCCGCAACGCGGCCTCCGCGACCTACCGCGCGGCGCACCCGGCCGGCCTCGACATCCCGTATGCCGCGGGGGACCGCACCGCCTTCGATCTCTACCCGGCGGCGGACGCGCGGGCCCCGTGCCTCGTCTTCGTCCACGGCGGCTACTGGCAGCGCAACGCCCGGGCCGACTTTGCCTGCTTCGCGGAGGGGCTGAACGCCGCCGGCTGGTCGGTGGCGATGCCGGGCTACACCCTGGCGCCCGAGGCGAGCCTCACCGGCATCGTCGCCGAGATCGGGGCCGCGCTCGACTGGCTCGCCGGGCAGGGGGCGGCGCGCGGGATCGGCGGCCCGATCGTCCTCTCCGGCTGGTCCGCGGGGGCGCAGCTCGCCGCCCTCCATCTCGGCCATCGGGCCGTCGCGGCGGTCCTGGCGATCTCCGGCGTCTACGACCTCGCGCCGCTCCGCGAGACCTACCTGAACGAGAAGCTCGGCCTGACCGACGGGGAGATCGAGACCCTGTCGCCGCTGCGGCTGCCGGTCACGCCGAAGCCCATGACAGTCGCCTACGGCAGCCGGGAGCTGCCCGCCCTCGTCCGCGACGCGCGCAACCTCCACGCCCTGCGCGGCGCCGCCCACGCGCCGGGCGCCCTGCTGCCGGTGCCGGGCGCCGACCACTTCTCGATCCTCGACGGGTTCCGCCGGCCCGACGGCCTCCTGGTCCGCGCCGCGCAGGATCTTCTCGGAGGTCCGCGATGAGCCGCGAGGGCGTCGGGGCTCCCCTGCCCCGCAAGGAGGACGACCGCCTGATGCGCGGGCGTGGCCAGTATGTCGGCGACCTCCGGTTGCCGGGGATGCAGGACGTGGCCTTCGTGCGCAGCCCGCTCGCCCATGCCCGGATCCGCGCCGTCCACGTGCCGGAGGCCTACCGCGACCGCGTCTTCACCGCCGCCGACCTCGACGGCGTGCTGCCGATCCGCGCCGTCTCGGGGCTGCCGGGCTTCAAGGTCTCCGAGCAGCCGGTGCTCGCCACCGGCAAGGTCCGGCAGGTGGGCGAGCTCGTCGCGATGTGCGTCGCTCCGACCCGCGCCGAGGCCGAGGACATCGCCGCCGCCGTGGTGCTCGACCTGGAGGAATTGCCGGCCGTCCACGACATGCTGGCCGCGCGCGAGCCCGGCTCCGCCCTCGTCCACGAGCACTGGGGCGACAACGTCTTTCTGGAGACGCTGGTCGACGTCGGTATCGAGAGCGCCCTCGACGCGCCGATCAAGGTCAGCCGCACCATCTCGACGGGGCGCCAGTGCATGGCGCCGATCGAGGGCCGCGGCACCGTGGTGCAGCTCGATCACCGCCTCGACCAGCTCGTGGTCCACACCGCGAGTCAGATGCCGCACATCGTGCGCAACGGCCTCTCCGAATGCCTCGGGATCGAGCAGGGCCGCATCCGCATCGTCTCGCCGGATGTCGGCGGCGGCTTCGGCTACAAGGCGATCCTGCTCGCCGAGGACGTGGCCCTCGCCTGGCTCGCGCTCCGCTGCGGCCACCCGGTCCGCTGGCTGGAGGACCGGCGCGAGCACCTGACCTCCAACGCCAATTGCCGCGAGCACCATTACCGCATCACCGCCTACGCGGAGCGGGACGGAAGGCTGCGCGGCATCGACTGCGAGGCCACGGTCGATTCCGGCGCCTACTCGGCCTACCCGTTCTCGGCCTGCCTGGAGGCCGCGCAGGTCGCCAGCATCCTGCCGGGACCCTACGACTTCCCGGCCTATCGCTGCCGGACATGGTCGGTGGCGACCAACAAGTGCCCGATCCTGCCCTACCGGGGGGTGGCGCGCACGGGCGTCTGCTTCGCCCTGGAACTGGTGCTCGACGCCGTCGCCCGCGCGGCGGGGATCGCGCCCGAGGCGGTGCGCGAGCGGAACCTCGTGCGGCCCGAGCAGATGCCGTTCGAGAACATCACGAAGAAGCACTTCGACAGCGGCGACTACCCGGAGGCCCTGGCCCGGGCGCTGAAGGCCGTCGACGTGGACGCGATCCGCGCCCGCCAGCGTCAGGGCGAGCCGGACGGGCGCCGGATCGGCCTCGGCCTCGCGATCTACTGCGAGCAGGCCGCGCACGGCACCTCGGTCTACTCGGGCTGGGGGATTCCGATGGTGCCCGGCCACGAGCAGGCGAGCGCCCGCCTGACCCCGGACGGCGGCCTGGAGCTGCGCATCGGCGCCCATTCCCACGGCCAGGGCCTGGAGACGACGCTGGCCCAGGTCGCCCACGAGATCCTGGGCGTCCCGGTGGCGCGCACCCGCCTCGTCCACGGCGACACCGCCATGACTCCCTACTCCACCGGCTCCTGGGGCTCCCGAGTGATGGTGATGGCGGGCGGCGCGGTTGCGGCGGCCTGCGAGGAACTGCGGGCCCGGGCCGTGCGGATCGGCGCCCACCTGCTCCAGGCGCGGCCCGACGCGTGCCGGTTCGAGGGCGGCCACGTCGTCGGCCCCACGGGCGACGTGCCGCTGGAGGCCATCGCCCGCACTTGGTACCGGCGCCCGCAGGATCTCGCGCCCGACACCGATCCCGGGGGTCTCGAGGTCACCGCCGGCTACAAGCCGGTGCGCGATTCCGGCACCTTCTCGTACGCGGCGCACGCGGCCGTGGTGGCGGTCGACCCCGATCTCGGTGCGGTCGAGATCCTCGACTACGTCATCGTCGAGGACGGCGGCACGCTGGTGAACCCCCTCGTGGTCGACGGCCAGATCTACGGCGGCCTCGCCCAGGGGATCGGCACGGCCCTGTTCGAGGAGATGCGCTTCGACGCCCGCGGCCAGCCGCTCGCCTCGACCTTCGCCGACTACCTCCTGCCCGGCGCCGCCGACGTGCCGATGGCCCGCATCGACCACATGGAGACGCCCTCGCCCTACACGCGCTTCGGCCAGAAGGGCATCGGCGAGGGCGGCGCCATCGCGCCGCCGGCGGCGCTCGCCAACGCGGTCAACGACGCGCTGGCGCCGCTCGGCGTCGAGCTGCTGCACTCGCCCGCCACCCCCCGGCGGATCGTGGAGGCGGTGCTCGCCACCCGCGCCCCCGCCGTGACCGCGCGGGAGGCCGCATGAAGCCCGCCGCCTTCGCCTGGGAGCGCCCCGACAGCCTGCCCGCGCTGCTGGCGCGCCTCGCCGAGGCTCCCGCGGGCGTGAAGCTGATCGCGGGGGGCCAGTCCATCGGGCCGATGCTGAACCTGCGCCTCGTCGAGCCCGCCCTCATCCTCGACATCACCGGCGTGCCCGAGCTCCGGACCGCGCGGGTCGAGGGCGACACGCTCGTGCTCGGGGCCTGCGTCACCCACGCCGATATCGAGGACGGGCGCGTCCCGGATCTCACCGGTGGCGCGCTGCGGCGGGTCGCGGCCGCGATCGCCTACCGGCCCGTGCGCAACCGCGGCACGGTCGGCGGCAGCCTCGTCCACGCCGACCCGGCCGCCGACTGGGTGAGTGCCCTGACGGCCCTCGGCGCCGAGGTCGAGATCGCGGGTCGGAACGGGCGTCGCACCGTGCCGCTGGAGCGCTTCGTGACCGGCGCCCTCGCGGTCGCCCTCGGTGCGGCCGAGATCCTGGTCGCGGTGCGCGTCCCGGCGCTGCCGGCGGGCGCGGCCTGGGGCTACGTCAAGCACTGCGCGAAGATCGGCGAGTTCGCCCACGCCATCGGGGCCGTGCGCCTCGAGCCCGACGCCGGCCTCGGTCGGGCCGTGATCGGCGCGGTCGAGGGGCCGCCCGTGCTCCTGGCCGACGCCCGCCCGCTCTTCGGCGGCCGCATCGGCGCCGACTTCGCCGCGCGCTTCGACGCCGGCGCCGCCGACCTCGCGCTGCGGGAGGCCGGCATGGCCGACACGGTCGAGCGACACATCCACGTCACCGTCCTGAGCCGCGCGGTGGCCGCGGCGGCCGCGCCCGAACCCCGATCCAACACCCTTCCGGAGGCCGCATGAGCGCCGCGCTGGCCGAACCCGGGCCGTCCCGCATGGCCCTGGCGCTGACGGTGAACGGCCGCGCCGTGCGGGTCGCGGCCGAGCCGCGCAGCCATCTCGGCGACGTCTTGCGCGACGGGCTCGACCTCACCGGCACGCATCTGGGCTGCGAGCACGGCGTCTGCGGCGCCTGCACCGTACTCCTCGACGGCGAGCCGGCCCGCGCCTGCCTGACGTTCGCGGGCGCCTGCGCGGGCGCCGCCGTCACGACGATCGAGGGGCTCGACGCGGACGCGATCGCGGGCGAGCTGCGGGCCGCCTTCAACCGCGAGCACGCGCTCCAGTGCGGCTACTGCACGCCCGGGATGCTGGTGGCCGCCCGCGACTTAGTCCTGCGGCTGCCCGAGGCCGACGAGCGGCGGATCCGGGTCGGCCTGTCGGGCAACCTGTGCCGCTGCACAGGCTATGCCGGCATCGTCCGGGCCGTGATGGCGGTGATCGCGGACCGGCGCGGGCGCGGCATCCCCCCGGAGACCGGTGCGGCGCGGCCGCTCGGCCCGGTCGGCGCCCGGATCGGCGACGCGGCTTTCGCGCCCCTGGAATCGCCGGCGGATCGGATCGCCCCGGCGGCGCCCGCGGCCGTCGCGGACCTGTCCGACGCGTTCACGCCGGCCCACGGCTTCACGCAGGTGCTCGACCTCCCCCACCCGCCGGAGGCCGTCTTCGCCCTGCTGGGCGACATCGCGGCGGTCGCCGCCTGCCTGCCGGGCGCGGTGCTGACCGCACGGCCCACCGCCGACACAATGGAGGGCGGCCTGCAGGTGCGGATCGGGCCGATCGGCCTCGTTGACGAGCTGGCGCTGCGTGAACCCCCGCCGGGACAGGATGATGCGCCGTCCGGTCCGTCGGAGATCGACTCCATCCGCGGCGAGCCGTTGGAGGATCCTGTCCCGCACGGCGGCGAGGATATCCTGCGGCCAGATCGCGTCGTAGATCGGAAGCCTCGAGGCCCGGCTCTCCGGCGTCGCCGCGCCGGCGCCCGCCGGTCTCAACCCGCTCCGCCTGCTCCTCGGCCTCGCCCGCGCGCGCCTCGCGGCGTGGTTCGGCCGCGCCTGATCCCCTTCCGCCTCAATCCACCGGAGACAAGCGAATGCCCAGCAGGTTCACCCTCACGACCGCGATCCTGCTGGCGCTGACGGCGACAGGCGCCCGGGCGGACGCGATCCGCATCGGGGTCAACGAGCCCCTGACCGGGCCGTTCGCGGCCTCCGGCACCTACGTGGTCAACGGCGCCAAGATCGCCGCCGACGAGATCAACGCCAAGGGCGGTGTCCTCGGCAAGTCGATCGAGCTCGTGATCGAGGACAACAAGAGCAACCCGACCGAGGCCGCCGCCGTCGCCGAGAAGCTGATCACCAGCGACAAGACCCCGGTGATGATGGGCGCCTGGGGCTCCAGCCTGACGCTCGCCGTGATGCCCAAGCTCGCGGATTACGAGACGCCGATGCTGGTCGAGACCTCCTCGTCCGGCAAAATCACGACCTCCGGCAACCCCTACGTGTTCCGGATCTCGCCGCCTTCGTCGCTCGAGGCCGCGACCTTCGCGCCGATGGTCGACCGCCTCGGCATGAAGAAGGTCGACTTCCTCGTCCTCAACAACGATTTCGGCCGCGGCGCCGCGACCGATTTCGGCAAGATGCTCAAGGACAAGGGCGTCACGGTCGGCCTCGTCGAGACCATGGACCAGGGCGCGCAGGACATGAGCGCCCAGCTCGCCAAGCTGAAGGCGTCGGATTCCGACACGATCATGATCACGAGCTCGGTCGATCAGCTCGTGCTGCTGTTCAAGCAGATGGCGGCGCTCGGCCTGAAGAAGCGGGTCATCACCACCGGCGGATCCCAGAACCCGGACCAGATCATCGCCCAGGCCGGCGCGGCCGCCGACGGCACGATGCACCTCACGACCTTCCTGCCCTGGTCGCCCGACAAGACGCCGGACCCGAAGGCCACCGAGGCGTTCATCGCCGCGTGGAAGAAGCGCGGCTTCGACTTCGCCGGCGTCACCGAGAGCTTCCGCGGCTACGACGGCATCCGCGCGATCGCCCACGCCATCGAGAAGGCGGGGTCGGCCGATCCGGCCGCGATCACCAAGGCCTTCTGGTCGGTCGACTTCGTCGGGCTCAACGGGCCGATCCGCTTCGCCAAGGCCGGCCCCGCCGGGAAGGAGAGCGGCCAGAGCAAGCCCGACGTCTACCTCATCGAGATCAAGGACGGGAAAGTAATCGTGCCGGCGCTGTGAGCGCCTCCGGACCGGCGGCCCGACGCCGGTCCCCTCGCCCGTCAACCGGCCCCGGGCCGGGGCGCACCCTCGGAGGCCGCCCGTGAACGAACTGATCCAGCACCTCGTCAACGCGCTCATCCTCGGCGGCACCTACGCGCTGCTGGGGATCGGCCTGACGCTGATCTTCGGGATCATGAACGTCGTGAACTTCACCCACGGCGCGCTCTACACGGTCGGCGCCTACGTGATGTACTTGGCCGTCGCGGCGCTCGGGCTGAACTTCTTCCTGGCTCTGCCGGTGGCGATCCTCGGCGGGCTCCTGCTCGGGGCCGCGATCGAGTTCGTGCTGCTGCGCCCGTTCCGGGGCTCGGACATCGACACCACCATGCTGGTGATGATCGGCGCCGGGATCATCCTGCAATCGGGCACGCTCTGGACTTTCGGCGGCGTCGCCAAGGCGATCCCGTCGCCGTTCCCCGAGGCGCCGCTCCAGGTCGGCCCGGTCTCGGTGTCGTGGCTGCGGCTGTTCGTGCTCGGGGCGGCGCTGGCCCTGATCGCGCTCACCTACGCGCTGATTAACCGGACCAAGCTCGGGCTCGCCATGCGCGCCGCGTTCCAGGATTCCGACACGGCGGCGCTGATGGGCGTCGACGTCCGCCGGATCTACACCGCCACCTTCGCGCTCGGCTCGTCGCTCGCCGCGGCCGCCGGCGCGCTCCTCGGTCCGGTCTACGTGGTGTTCCCGCAGATGGGCGGCCTCGCCGAGCTCAAGGCCTTCGCTATCGTCATCCTGGGCGGGCTCGGCAACGTCACCGGCGCGGCGATCGGCGGCTTCATCCTGGCGCTCGCCGAGGAGCTGGGCGCCGGCTACGTCTCCTCCGGCTACCGGGACGCGATGGGCTTCCTGATCATCATCGCGGTCCTGCTCTACAAGCCCACCGGGCTGTTCGCGAAGGCGGAGCGCATCGGATGAACCGGCTCCTCCCCCTCGCCCTGCTCGCCGGCCTCGTCGCCCTGCCCCTGGGGCTCGGCGCCAACCCCTACCTCCTCAACGCGCTGATCGTGACGGGCATCCTGACGATCGGCGCCATGAGCCTGAACCTGCTCCTCGGCTTCACCGGGCAGCTCAGCCTCGGCCACATCGCGTTCTTCGGGATCGGCGCCTATGTCAGCGCGCTGACGAGCCTCGGCTTCGACGTGGATCTCGGCTTCGGGATCCGGGCGGTCCACGAGCCCTGGCCGGCGGCAGTCGGCCTCCTGCTGGCGACGGTGGCGGCCGGCGGCTGCGGCTACCTGATCGGGCGGCTCTCCTTCCGGGTCCGGGGCGCCTACTTCGTGATCGTGACGATCTCGTTCGCCGAGGTCGTGCGGCTCGTGGCGCTCAACTGGGTGGAGCTGACGCAGGGTCCGCTCGCGCTCACCAACATACCCGCCATCACCCTCGGCCTGCCGGGGCTCGGGATGTGGACCCTCAAGACCAAGCTCCAGAACTACTACCTCGTGCTGGCCATGGGGACGCTCTGCTACGGCGCGATCGCCCGCTTGGTCGGCGGACGCTTCGGCCGGGCGATGCGGGGCCTCAAGGAGAACGAGCCGCTGGCGCTCTCGGTCGGCATCAACGCCACCCGCACGCTGACGGTGGCGGCGGTGATCTCGGCCGCGATGGCCGGCGCGGCGGGCAGCCTCTACGCCCATTACCTGCGGATCATCGATCCCGACGTGTTCCTGTTCGCCACCACGGTCAGCATGGTCATCATGGTCGTGGCGGGCGGCAAGGGCACCCTGATGGGGCCGGTCGTCGGCGGCCTGATCTTCGGCCTGCTGCCGGTGGCGCTCCGCCCGGTCATGGCGCCGGAGGCGCAGTGGATCGTCTACGGCCTCGTGCTGATCGTGATCCTGTTCGTGATGCCGCGGGGCATCGTGCCGGGACTGGCGGCGCTGCTCGGCCGCCGGCCGGCCCCGGCCGCGCCCGTCCTCGAGGTCAATCCAGCGGTGCAGCGATGAGCGCGATCCTCTCGGTCGAGCATGTCGGGGTCCGCTTCGGCGGTCTCGTCGCCATCGCCGACCTGCATTTCGACGTCCACGCAGGCGAGATCGTCAGCCTGATCGGCCCGAACGGGGCCGGCAAGACCACCGCCTTCAACGTGATGACGGGCTTCCTCAAGCCCAGCCAGGGAGACGTTCGCTTCCGCGGCACATCCCTGAAAGACCTGTCGCCGCACGCGATCACGCGGCTCGGCCTCGCCCGGACATTCCAGCGCACCAGCGTCTTCCCGGACGACACGGTGTTCGACAACGTGATGATCGGCCTGCACCGGATGGGCGCCGCGGCGGGCCGCGTGCCGGTTCTCGACGCCCTCCTCGGCCGCGCGGCGGCTGCCG
>NZ_MLCA01000001.1:1222732-1750895 GCF_036441375.1 Methylobacterium oryzae | reverse complement strand
TCCTGCATCAGCGTCCACATCATCGACCGGCTCCGCTCGACGACGTTGTGGCGGCGCAGGAACGCCGATCCGAGCCGGTAGGCCTCCGCGCCGACGTGCCACTCCTGCTTGTCGGCGCTGATCTCGACGAGGCCGCGGCGCTCGAGCGTCGCGAGCACCCGGTGCATGGTCGCGACAACCGGGCCGGTCCCTGGGCCTTCCTCTTCGCGCGGATGCAGCGGCCCGACGGCCACCCCCTCGATCGCGCCGCGGACGATCTGGCCTCGAACGACTACGCCGCGCTGCTGCGCCAGGACGGAAGCGGCTGGCGCGTCGTCGACTTCGCCGTGGGTCCGACCGACGTCGCCTGGGAGGGCTGGGACCGACGTTACGGGGCGCCGGCCTCGGTCTTCGCCGTGCGCTGAGGCTCGACCATACCGCCCGAACGGTAAGGCGCGCCCGCGCCTCTGGTCCCTCACGCTTCGACCGGCGGCCGCCCTGCCGCCGCCCTCGCGGCGCGCGCGAGGTCCGAGCCGGCGCGGAGGCGGCCGCACGGGTCTTCGAAGCCCGCTCGATCGATGCGGTCGAGCGCGTCGATGGGCCGTGCCCCCGTGTACGGACGGGTGAATGTCGCGCTCGGCTTACGATGGCACGCGCGCAAGCGCTTCGCTCTCCTTGCCATCGGATGCGAGCACATGCCTCTCGCGATTCCGTAGATAGGCCACGCGAACAAGGTCGCGCGCGCCATCGGCCCGCTCGATTTACTTAGAACTCCTCAATCCGAAAGCGACCGCCGCAATCGCGACCAGGAGCGGCGCCCAGAAATGCATCAGACCGACGGCGCTCCAGACGGTGAATGTCTCCCGGCATCCCGTCGTGTTCATCGCACAACCCAAGAGCACGACATACGTGAACCACACGAAAGTCGCGACGACGAGCAGGATCCCGAAAATCAGCGCGGTCCGCCGCATCGATGGCATCCTCAAGCACCCACAGGTCGGTGCGCCCACGGTGGCGGCGCGACCCATCGTGCCGCTCCACAGCCCCCCTGTCGGATGGACGCGGCCGTCGCTGGAGCGGTTGCCGGGCAGATCCTCCTCCAGGAGGCAGAGCAGCCGGATGTTCCCGTCTCGGATCGACCGGGCATAGAGGCCGTCCTCTGCCGCGAGCAGCTGGTGGGCGCCGCCGATCGCCGCGATGCCGCTGACCTGAGCGTGCAGGGCGTCGACCAGCGCCTTCTGGGAGTCGGCGATCGGTCTCTCGAAGAGGCGGGATTCCAGGATATCGACCCACCAGGCCGTGCGCGTGCGCGGATCGTAACTCGATCCTTCACCGAGGCGGCAGCAAACCTGTCTGAGGATGGGGATGTCGTGCGGAGAACGCGAATGACCGATCCCGTTCGTGCCAGTCGAGGATCGAAGCGGCCCCCCTGCAACGGCGTCAGCACTTGTCGCAGATGCTGCCGAGGACCGCGTCGAGGTCCCGCTGCCGCTGCGTCCGCTCGCGCGGATCGTGCAACGGCGCGGCCGCCGCGCCTGGGGGAACCGTCTGCCCCACCGACGACCGGTACGGCGCGTTGATCGTGGTCTCAGGGCCGCCGCCCGTTCCCGTGAACGAGGCTGCCAGTGGCGCATCAATGCAGATGAACGGCGCGACCAGGCCGATTATCGTTGCGAGCACCGTTATCGCTGCGCCCTTCACGGTGAACCTCCCGATTCGATCTCCAATCGACATACATTTCGCGCATAGACGCCCGTTCCATAAGGCTAATACTGTCAAATGCAGCAGGCTACGCCATTTACCGCCTCACTATCGGCATGCGGCTGAGATCGGCGTCGAGCTTCGACCGGCGGGTGTCTCGATGATGACGCGGCGCTACGCCCGTCCTGCCCGGCCCCAGATCTTGAAACACCCGTGACCAGAGCGTCCGGTCAAAAAGAGCAGGGGCGCCCAGGCAATGTTGTCACCCTATCACCGCAAGTCTCCACGAAGCCAAGTCCTGTTACGCAGCACAGTATAATGCCTTCCAGAGGTACGATAGGCGACAAGTCTCGATCAGAGAGTGCCCTGACGCACGCGCCGGCGTGGATTAAAACCTCCACGCGAGAGACGCGCGGCCTCCGCCGACCTGACAGGTCGAGGGAGGCCGCATCGAGATAGTCGGTCGCCTTCCATCTCGCCGCGGCCCGACGGGGTCGCGGGGCTTGAACGTCGGGCGCCGCCGGGGCGGTGCTCGACCTTCAGCGAGGGGACCCGGTGACGTCGCCTGGCCCCGATCTGATCGCCCAGAGTTCCGTGGGGAGGCTGATCGGTGCCCCGGGCTTGTAGTCCGCCGAGTCCTGGATGTGCGAGGTCGTGACGTAGATCGTACCGTCCGGCCCCTCGCTGAATGTATCCGGCCACCGCAGCTGCGGGTCCTGCACCAGAGTGGTGAGGCCATTCCCTGTGCTGGTCAGGTCGCGGACCTTCACGGAATTGTCCTGCGGCGAGGTCACGTACATCCGGCCGTCCTTGCGGGCGATCAGCAGGCCGTCGGCGGGTCCGTTCTCGCCGACTGTGACGATCTTCGATTCCAGCGTCCTGTCGCTGAGCATCTCGGGCACGAACGCGGCGGTCGCCCAACCCGTCAGCGCGTTAGTCGGGAGGCTGTAGAGCGTCTTGCCCTTGATGGCCTGCCAGTACAGCGTCTTCCCGTCCGGCGAGAGGGCGATGCCGTCGGCCGAGAACGCGACGCCGCGGCCGTCCGGTCGGCGCAGCGGCTTGCCGTCGTACTGCACTGTCACGCTCTTGTCGGGCATGGTCGCGGGATGGCCGGACAGCACGCGCTTGGCGGACCCGCTGTCGAGATCCACCACGATCAGCGCGCCCTCGGCACCGGAATCGGTCAGGTAGGCGGTCTTGCCGTCGGGCGAGATCCGCACGTCGTTGATGTACGAGGCCTGCATCACCGTGCCGGTGTCGAACGGGATCGTCTTCACGACTCGGTTCGACTTCAGGTCGATGCCGACGAGCTTGGGTCCGTCCTTGATCACGTGTGCCATGGCGGGCGCGGCCGCGTCGACCACCCAGAGGCGGTCCTGACCGTCGGCCACGACGCTCTGCACGCAGACGAAGTGGGTCTTCGGGTCGACCTCGTCCGCGTTGGCGTTGCGCCAGCTGTTCCACTCCGCGTCCGGGTATGGGACGGGTTGGCCGTCCTTCACCTCGGCCACGGAGACGGGCGCGTCCTCGCTCCAGCGGGGAAAGTTGACGAACGTGCGCCCGTCGCGGCTGACGGTGATGCCCGTGACCTGGTGCGCGAAGCCCGCCACCTTGGTGAGGGTCGCGGGCGCGGGCTTCGCGTCCTGAGCCGCGGCGGGGCCTGCCAGCGCGGCACCGGACACCAACGACGCGGCCAGCCCGGCGCGAACGCCTCCTGCAAGCTTCATAGCGCGCACTCCATGACGACGATGGGGGATATCCCCGGCCAACGCGTCAGGGCGCGGCCGGGTCCGGGATGCGGCGGGATGACCCCGTCAGCCGCGGCCCCATTCCCACAGGTCCTGCACGAACAGATCCGGGGCCTCCATGGCGGCGAAGTGCCCGCCGCGGGGCATCGTCTGCCAGCGCGAGACCGCGTAGCCGCGCTCCAACCACTCCCGCGGCGGCGCGGGCGTGCGCGGATCGGGGTAGGCCGCGAAGGCCGTCGGCACCGTGACGCGCCGCCCCGGCGGCATCCGGCGCACGCTCTCCTGCTGCGCGCCGGCATAGAACCACGTCGCCGTCGCGAAGGACTCGGTCAGGATGTAGAGCAGGGCGTTGGTCAGGAGCTGATCGTTCGAGAACACCTGCGCGAAGGGCCGCTCCCGCAGGTCGGCCCAGTCGTGGAAGCGTTCGACCAGCCATGCCAGCTGCGCCACCGGCTCATCCGCCATGGCGTAGCCCAGCGAGAGCGGCTTGGTGCCCTGCAACTGCGCGTAGGCCCCGAGCGCCTGCTGGCTGGCCGCGGCCTCCTTCTGCCAAGCCCGTTCCGCCGCGCTCTCCGGCTCGGCATCGGGCTGCACCAGCAGGTAATTCAGGTGGATCGCCTCCAGCGCGTCGACGTGGTCGAGGCCGAGCCAGGCCGCGACACCGGCGCCCCAGTCGCCGCCCTGCACCCGGTAGCGCGGGTAGCCCAGCCCCTCGCGCATCAGGCGATCGAACAGCCGCGCGGCGGTGCGCGCGCCGATCGGCGCGGCGGGTTTGCCAGAGAAGCCGAAGCCGGGCAGCGCCGGGATCACGAGGTCGAACGCGTCCTCCGGCCGCCCGCCGTGGCGCGACGGGAAGGCCAGGGGTTCGATGACCGACCAGAACTCGTAGATCGAGCCCGGCCAGCCGTGGATCAGCAGCAGCGGGCGCCGGCCTTCCGCCTCGCCGACGACGTGGACGGCGTGCAGGTCGAGATCCTCGATCCGGATCAGGATCTGCGGGAAGCGGTTGAGCTCGGCCGCCGCTTTGGCCTCGTCGAAGCCGTCGAGCCAGTAGGCACACAGGCGGGCGAGGAAGTCCGGGTCGCAGCCGTAGCGCCAGCCGGCCTCAGCCGGCAGGCGCGGCATGCGGTGGGCCCGCACGCGCTCCCTGGCCCAGGCCAGCCGCGCCGCGTCCCAGGCAACGGTGAATGTCTGCATCGAGAACCTCCGCTCGCGTTCGCGGCTCGGGAGAGCGCCGGATCCCGCCTCCCGGCGGGAGTGGCGCTGATCTGCTTCAACGCGGCCGGGCCGAGACCGTCGCGCCGGGAGCCGGCCTCTGCCGGTAGGCCGGCCTCTGCCGGTAGGCCGGCCGGCACCCGCGGCCCGGTCGGAGCGTTCGGGCGCCGGCCTGTTCAGCGGCCGGCGGACGGCTCGTGGATCGGGCAGCCGTTGAAGCGCTCGCGGAACGCGGCCGAGTGCCGGTAGGGCGCGTTCCGGGCCCGATTGATGTTGCCGAGCGGCCGGTGCGCGGCGAGACCCGTCCAGACGCTGAACCGCATCGCCTCGTCGACCGCCTGCACCCGGGCCGGCTCCCAGCTGTCCTGCGGACGGACCGTGATCGTTGCGACCCGCCGGAACGGCGCCTCGTCCTCATCCCAGGCGACAGTCGGATCCTCGACGGGCTGGCGCTTCAGGTCACGGCAGAGTTGCACCCGGAACTCCCACACCCCCTCGGTACCGGCCATCTCGGACCGCACGGTCTCGCGAACCGCGTTCGGCCGGCCGGAGGCGTCGATCTCGGTGCCGGTGCGGGCGGTCAGCCCCGGGGCGACGGGGCGGAGCGAAAACTTGGCGATGGAGCCGCCGTAGCGGAACGGCGTGACGCTGTAATAGGTCTCGCCGAGCGGATCGACGTTGGGCGCTCCGCCCAGGGAAGCGATCGTCGGGCTCTCGACGCCGACCGCCCGCAGCACCCTGTTGACGCCGCGCAGCACCGTCGAGGCGGCGACCTTCAGGCCCTCCGCGCGGTCGGTGGTCCCGACCAGGAGCTTCAGGCTGCCGAGGAACGTTTCGGCGTTCGGCGCCTGGAAGACCGGCCCGTTGACCATGATGAAGTCCTGGGTCGTGCCCTCCGCGTCCGGCAGGCGCTCGCCCGGGACGTCGAGCACCTTGAGGGCGAGGCCGCGCGGCAGCGAGACCGCGTCCGGCAGGATGTCGCCGGCATTGATCGACATCCGCATGTAGACCGCGTGCTCGCCCGGCCTGGCGAACAGGCCCTGGGCCAGTTCCGGGGGAAGGCCGTCCTCGATCCGCAGCACGCCTTCGAGGATCCCGTGGGCCTTGGCGTGCACCGACCGGACGGCGTGGCCGGAATCGGCGGCGACCCGCTGCAGGATCGTGCCGAAGGTCTCGCACAGTCCCGCGATGGTCTGTGCCTCGTCGGGCTTCACCGTCTCGACGTCCGGGCTGTAAGGCACAGGTGGTCGCAAGTTCTGTCTCCCGGCAAGTCCGGACAGAACTGGCAGTGCAGCGCGACGTTCCAGGTTGCGCGACACTCGATCGGTCATCAACGATTTGCCGCAGCCGCCGCCCTGCCCGGCGCCTGTCCCGCCACGCCGGTCGAGGGACCGGCCCGGCACGCTCGGCCCGACGCGACCGCTGCACCGGGCATCAGCCGGGCAGGGCGCGCCGCGGCGACGAACCCTGCCACGCCGAGGGCTCGACTGAACTCATGGCGACGATCGCGGTCGGGTAGACCGTGGCCCGACCTTGTCGGCACCGGGAGACCGGGCCGCGCGTTCACGCTATGCTGGCGGATCGGCAGATCAGCGCGGCACGGATGATCCGGCGTTCCAGAACGACTGTCATCGCCCTCGGTGTCATCGCCGGGGCCGCCATCGTCGCCTTGCTCATCCATCTCCTCCTCGGTCTGCTGTCCCTCGACATCGCGGTCGCGAAGACCAGCACGGAGGACCGGGAGGCCGCTCAGGCCCTGACCCAGCTCTTCGAAACCCAACATCCGCGGGTGCGCATCCGGACGATCTTCGAGCCGGATCGCCTCGGCGCCGCGGCGGCCCTGGACAAGGGAGAGACCCAGCTCGCGCTCGTGCGCAGCGACGCCGCACCGAAGGACGGGCAGACCCTGGTCATCCTGCGCCGCGACGCGGTGGTCTTCGTCGCGCCCGGTGGCAGCGCCGTCGACAGTGTGGCCAAGCTGCGGGGCAGCACCGTCGGACTCCTCGACGGTCGGAAGCTCGATCCGCGCCTGCTCGACCTGATCCTGACGCATTTCGGCGTGCCCCCGAGCAGCGTGCATCGCAAGATCCTGACGATCGATCAGCTGACCGAGGCCGCCCGCAGCCGACAGATCGGTTCGGTCTTCGTTGTGGCCCCGGTCGGCAGCGCGCTGTGGCTGCCGCTGTTCACGGCGCTCCGCAAGGGCTCCGGACCGGTGAAGCTGTTCGAGGTCGACGAGGCGGCGGCGATCGCCAAGGAGCACCCCGTGCTCGACACGATCGACGTGCCGAAGGGCGCTTTCCTCGGCTCCCTGCCGGCACCGGGCGACGACATCACCACATTGTCGGTCAGCCACCGGCTCGTGGCCAGAGGCGCGATGCCGGATTGGCTCGCCGGCGAGATCACCCGCGAGGTTCTCAGCGGCAAGCCGCGGCTCGTCGCCCTCGACGACGACCTGGCCGGCATCGAAGCCCCCGACACCGACGACAAGGTCCAGGCGCTCCCGATCCATCCGGGCGCTGCGGCCTACTTGACCGGAAACCAGCCCAGCCTGACGGATCAGGCGCAGAACGCGGCCTACTGGGTCGGGCTCATGATCAGCGCGCTGGCCTCGCTCAGCGCAGCGGGCATCGGCCTGTACCGGCGGTTCCGGCCGCGGCAGCCGCCCACGCGGGTCATGCGCCTCCTGGAGCTCTGGTTGTCGGTCTCGAGCGCCGATCCGGTCGAACTCGAGCAGCTGGAACGGGAGGTCGACGCGCTCGCGGCCGAGACGATCCGGGCGGAGGCCCATAGGCGGACGGAGAGTGTCGAGATCCGCCTCGTCGCTCTGCTCGTCACGCATATCCGCGAGGCGGCCCAGCGCCGACGGCGGCACGCGGCGCAACAGGCGTCCTAGTCGGGCGCCCGGGGCGCCGCCCCGTCGACGGTCGATGCAGGACCGGGCTGGGCGAGGCAAGATGGCGGCGGGCAGACGGCGGAGCCATCGGGGCTGCCGCCTCGGGTCGACGTCGTGCCGACCCGCATGTCTTGCGCGGCGCTGGCCGGCAGGAGCCGCGGCACTGCGGTGATCCCGTCCTGCGGGACATGCCTCGGTGTCACCCGCCCCTCAGCGGTGCTGCCGCCGACGTCGCCGTCTCACGCGAGCAGATCGCGATGCGCCCGGTGCCCGCGCAGCCAGGCCCGGGCATAGCCGCACAGGGGCACAATCCGGTCCCCCTCGGCGCGCGCGCGCGCCGCCACGCCCTCCATGAGCCGGGCGGCCGCCCCGGTGCCGCGCAGGACCGGCGGCGCGTAGACGTAGCTGATGACGAGATGGCCGGGTTCGCGTCGGTAAGTCGCGAAGGCGACGTCACCGCCGACCTGCAGCTCGAACCGGCTTTGCTCGACATTGTCGCGCAGCGTATCGCTCATCCGCGTCCCCAGGTTTTGCTCGACTCCGGTCAGGAGACACCGCGAAGACTTGGTGTTCCGTAAGCTCCGTGAACCGGTTTCGGCGACTATCGGGCGGTCCTTGCCCTGAGACATATAGGGGGTGCCCGTCGTCGACGCAGACGCGGATCGGGGCCGGCGCTGCCGGTGCGCCGCCTGCCGATCCCTCCGGTCGTTCCCATCCCACTCAGCGCCGGCCCCGCGTCGCCCGGCCCCCGCGGGCCCTGCCGCGTGCCGTGTCGGTCGCAATCAGCCCCACAGCGTTCGGGCGCACATCCAGCGTCGCGCCGGCCGACGGTGGTCACCGGCGGTGCCGGCCGGGGCGCCGCGCCGTGAGCACGCGTTAGTGGCGCAGGAGCGCGCTTCGGCCCCGAGCCGGTCGGAAGGCGTAGCGGGATGCGCCCGTCTTCGGTGACAGCAAGCGTCCAGACGCGCGGGGACCGGGAACCTTCGCGACGGGTCCGCGCTCCGCGGCGGGCCCAGATGTCTGCGAGGCCCGGCACACGCCAGAGCTGCGCCCAGTTTTATCAAAAGTTGAAAACGGCAAAGTCAAGACAAATCGCTGATAGGTTAAGAATTTTTTAGGTCGGGTATGGGAATTCAGACCAGTAAATTCGCCGAATCTCTGCGGATACTGGTTCACGACATGCCCAGCCCGACCATCGGACGTAAGCTCGTCCTTTCCTCTGCTGTGACGGCCCTGTTCGCTGCCGGCGTCATCTACAACCAGTGGAACAGTGATCGCCGGATCGCCGAGGCGACCGACGCGGTCGTCCGCGAGCAGACCATCCTGTCCGGGATCTCGCAGGCACAGGTCGCCCTGAACCGCATCCAGCTCAGCTTCAAGGCGGTCGATCTGGCTCAAACCGGTCCCGACGCTGACGCAGCCGTATCCGCAGCCGCGAAGGAGGCCGATCAGGCAATGCGGGGGCTGGAACGTCCCATCGCCATCGCGCTCAAGCCGCAGATCCTGCGGGACAGCGGGAAGGCTCTCGGGGACTTGGCCAGCGCCGTCGGCGGCTATGCCGAAGCCGGGCGGCGGGACCTGCGTGGCGGCGCGGTCGATACGGATGCGGCGCGTGCAGCGCGACGGTCGATCACAGACCAGATCGCTCGGGCGGAAGGGATGATCAACCAGGCGGTCGCCAACTCGCGCGGCTTCACCGACAACGCCATGCAAACCACCGCCGAGCAAGTCAGCGCCGCGACGCGTTTCGGTCTCATCGCGGGCGCCGCGATGCTGCTGAGCCTGCTCGGGGCGACGATGCTGCTGATGCTCAACATCCAGCGTCCGATCACCCGCCTCGTCGCCGTGCTGGAGCGCATGGCTGCCGGCGAGATCGAGGCTGAGATTGCCGAGAGCCGACGCGGCGACGAGATCGGCGCGCTCGGCCGCGCCGTCGACAACATCAAGAGCATGGTCGCCCGCAAAGCCGCCGAGGAGGCCGAGCGTCGCCAGATCGCCGATACGGCCGCCGCAGCAGAGCGCCGACGCACGATGGTCGAGATGGCCGACAGCTTCGAGCAGGCGGTCGGCGGGATCGTGGGCCTGGTCTCGTCGTCCTCCACCGAGCTGCAGGCCACGGCCGAGCAGATGACCGCCAACGCCAGCCAGACGGCCGCGCGATCCACCACGGTGGCGGCGGCGGCCGAGGAGGCGGCGGCGAATGTCGGGACCGTCGCGGCGGCGGCCGAGGAGCTGGGCACGTCGGTACAGGAGATCGGCCGGCAGGTCGCCGGCTCGGCCGGGCTCGCCCAGGCGGCTGTCGCGGAAGCGGACCAGACCACGCGCCTCGTGCAGGAACTCAGCCAGGCGGCCGAGCAGATCGGCGCGATGGTCGGCATGATCTCCAACATCGCGGGCCAGACCAACCTTCTGGCGCTGAACGCGACGATCGAGGCGGCGCGCGCGGGCGAGGCCGGACGGGGCTTCGCGGTCGTGGCGGCCGAGGTCAAGGAGTTGGCCAATCAGACGGCGCGCGCCACCCAGGAGATCGGCCAGCGCATCGGCCAGGTGCAGGGCGTGACCGATCAGGCCGTCGCGGCGATCGGCGGGATCGCGGGGCGGATCCGCGAGATCAACGATGTGGCGGCCGGCATCGCCGCGGCCGTCGAGCAGCAGAGCGCCGCCACACAGGAGATCGTGCGCAACGTGGCGCAGGCCTCGAACGGTACGTCCGAGGTGACCGGCAACATCGCGGGCGTGGCCCGCGCGTCCGAGGAGACCGGCGCGGCAGCCGCCCATGTCCTGAGGTCGGCGTCCGGGCTGTCACAGCAATCCGAACACCTGTCGGAGGAGGTGCGTCGCTTCCTGACCACCGTGCGGGCCGCGTGAGGCGATGACGGCGGAGGTCCTCGCGATGCCCTATCGGGCCGCCCCCGGGCATGAGCGGCGTCTGGCGGAGAACCTCGTGGCGCGCGTCGCGTCCGGTCACGACCCCGGTCCACGCGGCGCGCAGATCCGCGGCCTGGGTCTCTCACTGGAAGCGAGCGTCCGCGAGCTCCGCGCCGCACTCGCGCGGGCAGGCCTCGCGGACGGGTGTGCGGCGCTGATCGAGACGCGCGGGCTGACCGCCCGCCAAGCCCGAGGCTACCAGGCCCAAGACTACGTGGGCTGAACGGCTCATCCCGAGGCGGCCCATCGCCGCGTCGATCAGGGAGCGGTCCACTGGCCGACCAGAGGGGCCGAGCGCGGGCTCCAGACGGTGTTCGCCCGACATTTCGCACCGGCTCGCGCGGCCCGGCCTCGGCCGGGCCGCGCGCGCTGTTTCAGGGTCAGCAGCGACTGTCCGTGGGGGCGCGGTGCACATGGGCCCGATGCGGGCGTCAGCCCCGAGGCACGAACCTGCGGAGGCCCGCGAACCCGGCCGAGATCGGCGTTCCCGGGCCGGCGCCGCGCTCAATTCGGGCGGATCGAGGGCGTGTGGCCGAGAACCGCCGTTTGTGATGCCGGTTAGCTTTCGTGAGGGGGAGCCAGTCACGGAAGCGTGGGTGCCACGCTACTTCTTCGATATCCACGACGGTCAGTTGCAACGCGACGAGGACGGGACCGAGTGTCCCGACTTCGATGCTGCGCGCAGAGAGGCGATGATCTCCCTCCCGGACGTGGCGCGGTGGGAGATCCCGAGCGACGGGGACAGGCAAACCTACGCGGTGATCGTCCGGGATGCGGCCGGCGCCCCGGTTTACACGGCAACGCTGACGTTCACCGGCCTGAGGTTGGGCGAGGCGGCCGAGTAGGGTCAGACCGCGTCGCACATCCGCCGCGATCGGCCCGGCTCCGCGGCACCGGACCTCCGCGTCGGAGCACGGCTGACGGCGGTGTCCCATCGCCGTCCCGCACGAGGCAGCGCGGCGACGCCGTGCCGAAGGGCTCGCAGCTCGCAGGTGTGCGTCCCGGACGCTCAGGGAAGGTCGGCCGGTTTGACCTCGATCCGGTCGAATCGTCCGAGGCGGTAGACGAGGAACGACAGGAGCCACGCCGCCGCGAAGAGACCGACGATGCCGAAGCCGAGCACGCCGAAATTGTCGTTGATCGCGGCGACCCGCTGCCAGAGCCAACCCTGGAGGTTGAGCTTGTCCGCCAGGAGGTTCAACGCCTCCAAGGTGCCGACCACCAGCGCGACCACCACCGACACCAGGGTGATGGTGAGGTTGTAGAACAGCTTGCGCATGGGCTGGACGTAGGCCCAGCTGTAGGCGCCGAGCATGAGCACGCCGTCGGTCGCGTCGACCAGCGTCATCCCCGCGGTGAACAGGGCCGGGAAGACCAGGATCTTCCACAGGTCGGTGCCCTGGCTCGCCTGGGCGGCCGAGAGGCCGAAGAGGCTCACCTCCGTGGCGGTGTCGAAGCCGAGCGCGAAGAGCAGGCCCAGCGGGTACATGTGCCAGGATCGCGTCACGAGGCGGAACAGCGGCCGCAGGATCCGGGCAAGAACGCCCTGGTTGGCGAGCAGCATGTCGAAATCGGCCTCGACGTAGCGGCCGGTTCGCCGCACCTGGCGGAACGCGCGCCAGACGCCCGCGAGGACGACGAGGTTGACTAGGCCGATCAGGATGAGGAAAGCGGCCGAGACACCGGTGCCGATCAGGCCGCCGAGTTCACGGTAGCCTTCCGAGGCCGTGATCAGGCTGGTCGCGGCGAGAGCCACCGCGGCCGCCGCGACCACCACCACGGTGGAATGGCCGAGCGCGAACCAGAAGCCGACCGAGACGGGTCGCTGGCCCGCCTGCATCAGCTTGCGGGTGACGTTGTCGATGGCGGCGATGTGGTCGGGATCGACCGCATGGCGAAGCCCGAAGACGTAGGCCAGCAGCGCGGTCGAGAGCAGGGCCGGCTGGCCGGCGAACAGGCTGTAAGCCCACATCCAGGCCGCGATGTTGGCCGCGATCAGGACGAGGTAGAGCACACCGATACGGCGCCGCACGCCGCGGCGCGCCGTGCCATCGGACGGGACGATCGCTTCCATCAAACCCTTACCCACCCGACCACCGTCCCCTCGGCCCTGCCGCCCGGCCCTGCGCCGCCACGCGCGATCCGACATAGCGCAGAACCGGCCGAGCTGCGGAGTACCGCGAGCGGGGACGCTTCACGGCGGCCGCGACGCGCCGGGTCACCCGGGCGCATCCGGGCGCTCTCTCGCCCGAGGGCCGCCCCCGGAACCTGCGCCAGGAGACCTGGCCGCGGGCTCGCCATCAGAACCGCACCGTCACGGAGCCGGTGATCCGCCGGGGCGAGCCCGGATAGACCCGGAACACGTTGAGCGAACTCTCGTAGTACGCGGTGTCGAAGATGTTCTCGACGTTGAGCGCGATCCGGGCATTGTCGAAACGGTAGTAGGCCAGCGCGTCGGCCGCGACGTAGGCCGGCAGCGTGAAGCCCGAAGCGGCCGCGTCGCCGGCGCGCGCGCCGACGCCCCGCACGCCGCCGCCGATGCCGAAGCCGCGCCACGCCCCCTCCGGCTCGTAGACCGCGAGCAGGCTGCCGGAATGGCGGGGAACGTTGATGAGAGGGGCCCCGACCGGCAGCACGTTGTCCTTGGTCACCCGGGCATCGGCGTAGACGTAGCCGGCCAGGAGCTTCAGTTCCGGCGTGATCTGCCCCTGGCCCGTCAGCTCGAAACCCTGGCTGCGGACGGCCCCGGCGGCGAGGGAGAAGCCCGTGTTCGCGGGGTCGGGCGTGAGCACGTTCTCCCGCTCCACGCGGAAGGCGGCAGCGGTGAGGAGCAGAGCGCCGCCGAACAGCTCGGATTTGGCGCCGAGTTCGTAGCCGAGGCCGGTCTCGGGCGGCAGCGCCGTGCCGCGGGTGACGGCGGCGGCGTCCGGACCGATGTTCGGCCGGAAGCTCGTGCCGACATTGGTGTAGAAGGCGAGGTCCGGGATCGGCCGGTAGACGAGGCCCGCCCGGGGCGACGCGGCGACCCGCGACTGGTCGACCTGGCTGCGCACGACGCGCTCGCGGAAGCTCTGCTCGAAGATGTCCAGGCGCGCACCGACGAGCGCCCGCCACTCGGGGCCGAGGACGATCTCGTCCTGCGCGTAGAGGCCGGTGTTGGTGATACGCTCGAGGTTGTTGCGCGGAATGGTGATCGGCGGAAGGGTCTGCCCGTAGACCGGGGCGTAGATGTCCAGGGCAAACGGGCTCGTGCGGAAATTCGAGCGCAGGTACTGCGTGCGGCTGTCGGTGCTCTCCCTGTCCATGCCGAGAAGGAGCGTGTGGCCGATGCCGGCCGTATCGAAGCGCCCCATGAGATCCGCTTGGCCGACGGCCACATCCCAGCGGTAATCGCGCACGTTGCGGTCGCGTGAGACGGTGCGATTATTGACATTGATGGCGCGGATCTCGGCGGACTCCCCCTCGAGATCGCCGGTATTGAAGTAGGTCGCCAGTCGAAGCTGCCAATTCTCGTCGAAGCGGTGGTCGACGCGGACCTGCAGAGCGTTGTTGCTCTGATGGGTGCTCTGGCCTGGCTCGCCGAGGAAGCGGGAGAGGGGCAGGAGGCCGGGTTGCCGGTTCAGCGCGATGACGCCCCGGTCGAAGACGATCCGGTTCCTCACGAACTCCGTCTCGACCGTGATCCGCGTTTCCGGGGTGACCTGCCAGCTCACCACCGGCGCGACGAGGAGACGGTCACTGTCGACGAAATCACGGAAGCTGCCCGCGCCCTGGGCGGCGAGGTTGAAGCGGTAGAGGATCGTGCCGTCCGCGTTCAGCGCGCCGCCGGCATCGATGGTGCCGCGGGTCAGGCCGAACGAGTCGACCTGATTGCCGAACTCGACGAACCGTTCGGCGGTCGGTTGCTTGGTGATCAGGTTGACGAGGCCGCCCGGATCGCTGCGCCCGAACAGGGCCGCGCCAGGGCCTTTGAGCACCTCGACGCGCTCGATGTTCTGGGCATCCGGGGGAGGCGGCGTGCCGCGGTTGAGCGGAAAGCCGTTCTTGTAGATCTCCGAGGTCGTGACGCCGCGGATGGCGTAGCTGAAGATCGACAATCCGCCGAAATTGTTCTGCCGGGCGACGCCGGGCAAGTAGTCGAAGACCCGGTCAACGCGGGTGGCGGCGATGTCGGTGATCGCTTCGCGCGGCGCAACCGACACGGCCACGGGCACGTCGATCTGCGGCGCTGCCGTGCGCGTCGCGCTGACGCTCGCGCCCGCGCCGTAACCCGGTGTCGGGCCGATCAGGCCGATGCTCCCGCGCCCGGACGCCGCCGTGCGACCGGCCCCCGCGCCGACATGTTCGACCGATAATTCCTCCAGGGTCACGCTTTCCTGCGCGCGGACCTCCCCGATCGGCGCCCCGGCTGAGAGCATGGCCGCCACAGCCAGACGCGGCGTGCCGCATCGCGCCGCCGCCGCTTGGGCGGATCCCCGACGCGGCCTCGGGCTTTCGCGGAGGGACGGTCTTCCAGAGGTTGCCAAAGCACACTCGCTGCTGCGGGCGCGCGGCCACGCGGGGCGAGCGGCGTCACGCCCGGACGGACGGCACCACGCGCTCCGCTGGGGCACCGCGCCCGAGGGACGTCATCGCGCCGAAGGCCGGTCTCCTGGCGCGGGTCACCGCCGCCGTTGAACCGGTCCGGTGCGTCGCACCGGCGGCCGTGGACAGCGGGCGCGCCCTGTCGGCAGGTGCGGGGCAGCTCCGGACGCGCTCCGGAGAGCACGCCGAATGCCCGTCACAGCCCCGAGCCGTGCCCGGGGAGCCTTGGCAGGACGATACTGGCTCCGGCGCCCGGCCGGGTCAACGGCCGACGTAATATTATTACGTTCTGTGAGCCGGCCGTGGCTGCATGGCCACAGGGGCGGCGGGGCAGGGCCGCCGTCGGTCCCGTGGAGAAGGCCGCCCTCGTCAGGGTTTCACGTCCGGCCTGGGGTCCGGAACGAACCCGTCGCGGTTCGGCATGCGGACGGCGGACAGGGTGGCGGCGTCGAGCACGGCGCCCTCCTCGACGAGCCCGTTCAGATACAGGACGTAGCCCGAGACCGCGTAGACATCGTCGGCACTGAGCGATTGCGGGGCATTCATCGGCATCGCCCGCCGGATGTAGTCGAACAGGGTCGGCGCGTAGGGCCAGAAGCTGCCGACCGTCTTGACCGGCTTCGCGGAGGCGAGCGTGCCTCGCCCGCCGACGAGCCTCTCTCCGGTCCCGCCTTCGCCCCGGCTGCCGTGGCAGGACGCGCATTGTGCCTCGAACACGGCGCGTCCCTGGGCGACGCTGCCGTGCCCCGGCGGCAGCTTCCGCCCGTCGCGGTCGATGTCGATGTTCCAGGCGGCGATCTCGGCCTCCGATGCCGGTCGACCGATCCCGAGGCGCTCGGTCGCGCGCGCCGTCCCGGCGCAGGCCAGCAACAGGGCCGTGCCGACGAGGGCGCGGGCTTCACGCGTAGCCATTGGCCACCTCGCCGTCGGCGGCGATGCGCCAGGGCACGACCGCGTTGTTGTGGTAGAAGGATTTCGAGCCGCGCACCGCCGTCAACGCGCCGAAGCTCGGCTGGACATACCCGGTCTCGTCGATCGCCCGGCTCGCGATGGTCGTCGGCGTTCCGTCCCAGCGCCACGGCAGGCGGAAACGCGTCAACGCCCGGTTGAGCACCGGCTCCTGCAGGGCGGCATCCCGCCAGCTCTCGCCCCCATCGGTCGAGACCTGCACGCCGCGGATTCGCCCGCGCCCGCTCCAGGCGAGGCCGGTGATCTCGTGGAAGCCGGGGGCGATCCGCTGCGTACCCGAGGGCCGCGTGATGATCGACTTGGCCTCCATGACGAAGGTGAATTGCCGCGCCGTCCCGTCGGGCATCAGATCGGTGTATTTCGAGGTCTCCTCGCGGGAATAGGCCGGCTCCGCAGTCACGTTGAGCCGGCGCAGCCACTTCACGCTCATGTTGCCCTCGAAGCCGGGCAGGAGCACCCGGAGCGGGTAACCCTGCTGCGGGCGCAACCGCTCCCCGTTCTGGCTGTAGACCAGCAGCGCGTCGTCGAGGCACTTGGCGATCGGGATGCTGCGGGTCAGCGCGGCGGCGTCCGCGCCCTCGGCCACGACCCACCGCGCGTCCCGATTGAGGCCGGCCTCTGCCAGCACCGTCGCGAGACGCACGCCCGTCCATTCGGCGCAACTGACGAGGCCGACGAGATCCGACGCCGTCCACCCTTTGATGGCCTCGAAGCCCGGATTGCCCGAGCACTCGAGGAAGTAGATGTGGGATTCCGACGGGAAGCGGCGGATGTCATCCATGGTGAGGATGAGCGGCGTCTCGACGAGACCGTGGATCATCAGCCGGTGCCGGGCGGGGTCGATGTCCGGGATGCCGCCGTGGTGGCGCTCGTAGAACAGGCCGTTGGGCGTCAGGATGCCGTCGAGATCCTGCAGCGGGGTGCGGCTCGACGCCGAGATATACTGCTGCAGACCTTTCGGGACATTGCGGATGATACCGTCTTCGAAGCGCGACGGCCGGCCGTAGGTCTGGCTGCCGACATCGGCGCCCGGGCTCTTCATCCACTCGGGAACGGCCGGAGGCGCCGCCTCGTCCGACCGGGCCTGACCGCCCGCGAGGACGGCCGCAGCCGCCGCAGCGCCCTGTGCGAGGAAGCGGCGCCGCGCCGGCGGCGATTCATCGTCATGGCTCATCGCGCGGCACTCCCTCCCACCTCGCCGGCCCGAGCCCCGCGTCACACAGGATCTCATCGGGCGCCGGTCCCCCGTTCCGGGGAAGCGGTCCGCCGGCCGGCGGCTGGCCGAGATTCTCACGCAATGCCGATCCCTCATAGTCCCCCCGGGGCAGAGTCGGCGGCATGATCACGTCGGATCGCGCGGGGGCGCTCCCGATGCCCGAAAGCCCGGAGCGGTAGCGTGATTCCGGCTCCTGTTGCGCCTGAGGACGCCGATCCGGCGATCGAGGCTCTGGTGCTGTGAGCCCCGAGATCTTGCCGCTCCCCTAGCGACGACAGATAGGGCCGCGAAGAAACGGGCGATCGCAGAGCAACGCTAAGGCGGACGGAGCGGCATCCCGGCCCATGCCGGCAGTAGCGTGGCGGACTACCGGGCCAGGGACGGCCCGGCTCTCCTCGTATCCCTCGCCCTCCCGATCGTCGGACGGCCGACCGGGGCGTCTCGGCGCTGAAGCCGCGTTGGCAGGCCCGGATGACGCCAGCAGCCATCCATCGATGGCCGTTCGGTCAAGAACCCGCAGTAGGGCTGTGCCGCTGTCCTTCGCGTCGACCCGGCATCCGGCTCGACTGCCCCGTTCGGAGAGGTTCTCGAGAAACACATGCAGCGCGGCGTCGATGTCCTGCAGATCGCATCGTCGCGGCAACCGGATCGCGGCGAACTGGAGCGGAAGCACACAGGTCAACCGCAGACGCGCGGGCGCATCGACGGGCGGCGCGACGGCCGCCGATGGCCGGCGCCGTCACGGAGACGGTGCCGTCAGGACCAAGGGTCCGTTTCGGGTCGCGACGACCGTGTGCTCGTACTGCACGGTCGGAGCTCTCGGCTGGCTGTAGAGGGTCCAGCCATCGTCGCCATCCTCGGCAAAGGCCGCACCGAGAGACAGAAAAGGCTCGACGGTGAAGACGAGTCCCTCCGTCATGATCCGCCGTTCGGAGGCATCGGGCCAGGTCGCGATCTCCGTCGGCTCCTCGTGGAGCGACAGCCCGACCCCGTGGCTGGCGAGATTGCGCACGAGCGTGTAGCCGTTCTGGCGCGCGAAGGCGCCGACGGCGCGACCGATGCCCGCGAACGGCTTGCCGGTGCTGACCTGACGCAATCCGGCCCACATCGCGCGACGCCCGTCCCGACAGAGACGTTCGACCGCGCGCGTCACCGGCGGAACCGCGAACGACGCGCCCGTATCTGCGAAGTAGCCATCCTTCTCCGCGGAGACATCGATGTTGACGAGATCTCCTGCCCGAACACGACGGTCGCCGGGGATGCCATGCGCGATCTGCTCGTTGACGCTGATGCAGGTCGCGCCCGGAAAGCCGTAGACCAGTTCGGGAGCCGGACGCGCGCCGGCCGCGTCCAGGTAGTCCCGGCCGATCTGATCCAGCTCACGCTCGGTGATCCCGGGCTCGATGGCTCGGCCCATCACCGCGAGCGCGTCGGCGACGATGCGCCCGATCGTCTTGAGCCCCACAAGGTCGTCGTCGCTCGACACGGTCATGCAGTCTCTCTGGCAAGCCCCGAGCAACCTGTATCCGAGCCGACCTCCGAAGTCCGCACCGGCCCTGTCGCTGGCAACGACCTTCTCCGCCGGCCCGGGCGCGACGGCGGCTCCTCGGAGGCCCCAGAGCGGCGCCCGCGACGGCGCCCCACCGCCGCGGTCGAGGTCGCGATCGAACGGACGAGATCAGGAGGACGACGGCGGCTCGCCTCAGGGTTCGGCAACGCTGGGAGCGGCCGGCTCGGTGGTCGCCCCGAGCTCGGCGGCGAACTTGCCGAAGAACTCGTCGGCGAGCTTGCGCGCGGTGGCCTGCATGAGACGGCCGCCCAGCGTGGCGATCTTGCCGCCGACCTCGGCCTTGGCGGTGTAGGTCAGGAGGGTCTCGCCGCCCTCGTCCGCTAGGGTGACCGCGGCGCGGCCCTTGGCGAAGCCCGCCATGCCGCCGTTGCCCTGGCCGACGAGGCTGTAGCCCTCGGGCGGGCGCATGTCCTCCAGGCGGACCGTGCCCGCGAAGGTCGCCGAAACCGGCCCGATCTTCAGGGCGACCTTGGCCTTCATCTCCTCCGGGGAGACCTGCGCCAGCTCCTTGCAGCCGGGGAGGCAGCGGGCAAGCACGTCCGGATCGTTCAGCGCCGCCCAGACGGCCTCCCGCGCGACCGGGATCCGATACGCGCCCGCGATGTCCATCCGCGTCTCCTCCTGACAAGGCCCCGCCCCTCGGCCGGAGCGGGCGCTCAGACCGCGCAGTAGCGCGCCTGGATCTCGGGATCGTCCCGCAGCGCGGCCGCGGGGGCGTGGTAGACGACGGCGCCACCGTCGACGATGTAGACGCGGTCGGACACGTCGAGGGCGAGTTCCACGTTCTGCTCCACGAGCAGGATCGTGGTGCCAGCCCGCTTCATCGCGACGAACTGCGCGAACATCTCCTCGACGAGGATCGGCATGATCCCCTCGGAGGGCTCGTCGAGGAGCACCATCACGGGCTCGGCCATCAGCGCCCGGGCGATGGCGAGCATCTGCTGCTCGCCGCCCGACATCGTGATCGCCTCCTGCTTCAGGCGCTGCTTCAGCCGCGGGAAGGTCTCGGCGATGACCTCGATCCGCCGCGCCTCGTCGCGGCGCGTGACCCGCGCCCCTCGTCCCGCCCCCTTGGCCGCCCCCTTGGCCGCCAGGATGCCGAGGCGCAGGTTCTCCTCCACCGTTAGCCCCGGCACGATGCGCCGCTCCTCCGGCACGTAGGCGAGGCCCCGGTGGAAGCGCTCGTGGGGCGGCCGGTGGAGGATGTCGGCGCCCGCGAAGGTCACGCGCCCCTCGCGCTTCGCCACGAGGCCCATGATCGCCTTCAGCGTGGTGGTCTTGCCGGCGCCGTTGCGGCCGACCAGCGTGACGATCTCGCCGGGGCGCACCTCCAGCGAGAGGCCTTGCAGGATGTGGGAGTGGCCGTACCACGCCCGCAGATCCTCGACCGCCAGGAGCGGCTGGACGGCGCCGTGCTGCGTGGCGGCGCTCATGCGCTCCGGCCCGCCGCGTTGCCCAGGTAGACGCGGCGCACCTCGGGATGCGCGCGGATGTCGTCGGGGCTGCCCTCGGCCAGGAGCTGGCCCTGGTGGAGGACCACGAGGCGCCGGCACAGGCCCATGACGAGCTTCATCTTGTGCTCGACGAGGATCAGCGTCCGGGTCTCGGCGAGGCGCTGCACGAGGTCCATCATCTCCCGCGTCTCCTCGGGGCTCATCCCGGCGGTGGGCTCGTCGAGGAGGAGGAGGCTCGGCTCGGCGGCGAGGGCCACCGCGATCTCCAGGGCCCGCTGCTCGCCGTGGGCGAGTTCGCGGGCGAGACGGTCCATCCGGGCGCCGAGCCCGACCTCGCCGAGCAGCGCCTCGGCCCGCTCCGCCAGCTCGGGATAGGCCGCGCGGTTCCGGAAGAGCGCGAAGCGGACCCGCCGCGCCTGGGCGGCCACCCGCACGTTCTCGCGCACCGTGAGGTGTGGGAAGACGTTGGTGATCTGGAACGACTTGGCGATGCCCATCCGGGCGAAGGCGTGCGGGGCCGCGCCGGTGAGGTCCCGCCCGCGAAACAGCACGCGGCCCTCGCTCGGCGGGAAGGCGCCGGAGATCAGGTTGAAGAAGGTCGACTTGCCCGCCCCGTTCGGTCCGATGATCGCGGTGACCCCGCCCTCCGGGAACGCGACGGTCACGTCGGACAGGGCGCGGAAATGCCCGAACCGCTTGCCGAGCCCCTCCGTGGCGAGGATCGGGGGCACCGCACTGGGTGCCGTACCGGGCGCCATAGCTACGGCGGCGGCGCTCACCATCCGGCCCTCCTCAAGCGCGCCAGCACCTCGCCCCAGATGCCCAGCGGCAGGAACAGCACGAAGGCGATGAAGATGGCGCCGACGACGAGCTGCCAGTGGCTCGTCACGGTGGCGAGCCCGTCCTGCAGGAGCGCGAAGGTCGCGGCCCCCACGAAGGGCCCGAAGAAGGTCCCCATCCCGCCGAGCAGCGCCATCATCACGGCCTGACCGGAGGTCGCGTAGTGCATCGTCTCGATCGGAACGATCGAGAGGTGGATCGCCTGGAGCCCGCCCGCGAGACCGCACAGGGCCCCGGAGATCACGAACGCCACGAGCTTCATGCGGCGCGCGTCGTAGCCGCAGGCCTGCGCCCGGCCCTCGTTCTCGCGGATCGCCTCGAGGGCGGCCCCGAACGGCGACGACAGGAGGCGCGAGAACAGCCAGACCGCGACCCCGACCACCGCCAGCGCTGCGTAGTACTTCACCACCGGGTCGAGGAGATTGAGGCTGAAGCCCGGCAGGGCGAGCGCCGGCACGTTGATGCCGCGCAGGCCGTTCTCGCCGCCGGTAAAGGCCTCCGCCTGGTAGAAGGCGTAGTAGACGCACATCGACAGCGCCAGCGTCGTCATCGCGAAGTAGATGCCGCGGGTGCGGATCGCGAGCGCGCCCATGACGGCCGCGATCAGGGTGGCGAGCAGGGTGCCGGCGGCGAGCGCCAGGGCCGGGTGCAGCCCGTAACGGGCGATGGCGATGCCGCAGCCGTAGGCGCCGCTGCCGAGGAAGGCGGCGTGGCCGAAGGACAGGAGCCCGGTGTAGCCGAACAGCAGATTGAACCCGAGCGCGTAGAGGCCGAGGACCAGGATGTTCACGGCGAGCGCCTGATAGGGCGCGATCCAGGGGAACACGAGGAGGAAGGCGAGCGTCAGGGCGACGCGGTGCCGACCGCACCACGCGAGCCCCCGGCCGGTCCGGCCCGAGCCCGCCGCTGTCCGTGGCGACGCTGGAGCGCGGACCCGCTGAGAGCGCGACCGTGGCGGATCTGGCGCCGCGCCGCGTCGCGGTCGCCCGCTGATGGCCGGGGCGGGCGCCGCGCGGGCGAACACCCTCGTCGCCGTCAAGATGGCGCTCCGCTTCGGGCTGCCGCTCATCGGACTCGTGGTCTTCGGCCGCGCCGTCGTGCTGTCGGTGGGCGGCGATATCGAGCACGGGCAGTTCGCCCTGGGCGTGCTCCTGATCCTGGCGGGCTTCACCTCGAAGCTGGTGCCCCGGCCATGAGCGCCGCGCCGGCGGGACCGCCGATCTACCTCGACGCCGACGCCTGCCCGGTCAAGGACGAGACCTACCGGGTCGCCGAACGCTACGGCCTCACCGTCCACGTCGTCGCCAACAGTGTGCTGAACCTGCCGCGCGAGCCCTGGATCGTGCGGGTGGTCGTCGGCCCGGAACTCGACGCCGCCGACGACTGGATCGCCGCGCGGGCCGGACCCGGGAGCATCGTGCTCACCGCCGACGTCCCGCTGGCCGCGCGCTGCGTGAAGGCCGGCGCCACCGTCCTGGCCTTCACCGGCAAGCCGTTCAGCGAGGCCGGGATCGGCCTCGCCCTCGCCACGCGCGACTTGATGCAATCCCTGCGCGAAGCCGGCACCATCACGGGCGGGCCGAAACCGTTCTCGCGTGCCGACCGGTCGGCGTTCCTGTCCGCCCTCGACCGGGCGGTGAACCGGATCCTGCGCGACCGGCCGAAGCCGGTCTGAACGCCGGCCCGAGTGATCGACCGCGTCGCGGCCCGATCCGCGCCTCAGGCCTCGGCCGTCGGGACGAGACCCTTGAGCGCCTCGTTGATGCGGTCCTGCCAGCCCGGCCCGTCCTTCTGGAAATGCGCGAGCACGGCGCTGTCGAGGCGCAGGCTCACGACTTCCCGCGAGCCCGGGACCGTGGCCGGCCGCGGGGCTGCCTGCGGCGACGGAGCGGCCGGCTTCGGGCTCGTGGCGGCCCGGAAAGCCGCCTCGGCTGCCGCGCGCGGGTCGCTGAAGCGGCGGCGATTGCGGTCCTCAGCCATCGACCCCTAACCCTTCGCGGTCGTCTTCTTGGATGCGGCTTTCTTCGCGGTGCCCTTGCCGGCCGCCTTAGCTTCCTTCTCGGCCGCCTTGGTCTGGGCGTCCGCGGCCTCCTTGGCCAGCCTCAGCGAGCGCAGCCGGACCGTCCGCTCGTCCATCGCCTTGATGGCCGCGTGGTGCTCCGCCATCGCCTGGGCGCCCTCGCGCGCCATGCGTTCGGCCCGTTCCGCGCGCTCGGCGCGATTCTCGGCGCGCGTCTTCGCTTCCGCCTCCGCGTCGCGGGTGGCATTCACCTCGTCGAGGTCGTACTCTGTCTCGTCGCTCATCCTGTCCCTTTCACCCCGGCTCGACGGATCCGACCCGGCGCAGCCTGCGCGGGACGGGGTCTGAGCGGGTCCGGCCTGTTCGAGGGGCGGAGGGCGAGGCCGGATCGTGGGCCCTCCCGCATCGCCGTCAGACGGGCAGGGAGAGCTGGTTCACGAAGGCTTTAGCATGCCCGCGCCGCCGATGGCGAATCCAGATCGCCGGCCGGGACTGACGGCGCACACTATTCGTATGCGTCCACTGGACAATCTGGATCGAGCCCGAGCTCAGCCGAGAGGAACCGGCACGACCGCTGTCCGATCAACGCACGCGGAAGTTGAGCGGAATAGAGACCGAGAGGCTCGACTGCGTCACGCCGGGAGGCGCTGCCGGCATACTGCCGCGCACCGCCGCGAGGGCGGCGCTGTCGATCTGGCCGACTCCGCTGGAACGGGCCACGCCCGCGCCCGTCACCTGACCCGAGCGCATCACGGTGAAGCGCACCACGGCGGTCCCGCCGCCGGTGCCCACCGCCGCGTTCACGTTCATCCGGCTGTGGATCGCCGCGCTGATCGCGCCCTGCCACTGCCGCATCGCGCTCGGATCGTTGCCCGCGGCGGCCCGGCCGGCGGCGTTCTGGCGCGAGGCCGACGCCGAGCTGCGCTCGGCGCCCGCCCGGGCCTTGGCCTCGCGCGCCTTGGCCTCGCGGGCGGCCTTCGCCTTCGCCTCGCGGATCTCCTCCAGGCGCTCCTGCCGCGCCTCCTCGCGCTTCTGCTCGCGGAGCTTCTCCTCCCGGATCTTCCGCAGCTTGGCTTCCCGCTCCGCCTTCAGCTTGGCCGGGTCGGGCGTCGGCTTCGGCGGTTCCTCGGTCTTGGCGACCTCGGTGGGCGGCGGCGCCAGCGGCTCGGCCGCCTCCGACGCGGAGGTGATCACCTGGCTCTGCGCCTCCACGGGCTGGGCCTCCGGCGGCGTCTCGACCGCCTGGGTGTCTTCCGGCTTCACCTCGGTCATCTCGGTCGGCGGCGGGGGCTGGACGGCCTCGTCGGGCGGCGCGTCCACCGGCTTCGTCTCCGGCGGCGCCTCCTGGCTCATCTGCTGTTCCGCCGGGGCCTCGGTGGCCGCGTCGGTCATGAGCGGCGCGAGGTCGACGGTGATCTGCTGCTCGCCGGGCGGCGCGGGCGGAGAGAGCCGCAGGAACATCACCGCGGCGAGCACGCAGGCATGCAGGCCCAGGGCGACCAGGAAGGCGGCGACCAGCCCGGACGGGCGGCGCTCGCCGAGACCGGCCGGCAGATCCGTCGACGTGTAGGTGCTCATCGGCTCAGCGCGCGGTCCCTGCGGGGGCGGCGGGTGCGGGGGCGGCGGGCGAGGCCGGAGCGGCGCCGCCGGGCGACTGCGCGATCAGCGACACCTTGGTGAAGCCGGCCTGTCCGACGAGGCCCATGACCTCCATGACCTTGCCGTAGGGCACGTCGCGGTCGCCGCGCACGAGGATCACCTGATCCTTGTCGGCGGCCGCCATCTCGCGGAGGCGCGGCACGATGCTCTCCATCGTGAACACCTCCTTGGCGATGGACGGGTTGCCGTCCTTGTCGACCGTCACCTCGGCGGGCTTCTTCGACTGCGCGACCTTGGGGGCCGCGGTCTTCGGCAGCTGGACCGGAACGCCGGTGGTCATCAGCGGCGCGGCGACCATGAAGATGATCAGCAGCACGAGCATCACGTCGACCATCGGCGTGACGTTGATGTCGGACATCGGCACGTCGTCGAGGTCGTCGTCGTCGTTCGCGCGAATGGATCCCATCGCCATGGGGCGTCTCCGGTACCTTGACGTTCGGCTCTCTGGGGGTGAGCGTCGGCCCGCTCTACTCGGCGGCCGCGCGGTGGGCGCCGGCGCGGTCGCGCGCCAGGCGGTTGCCCAGGACCGAGATATAGGACGAGAAGGTGCTCTGGATGCCGCTCACGTCGCTCGAGAGCTTGTTGTAGGCCATCACCGCCGGGATCGCGACGACGAGACCGATCGCGGTCGCGAACAGCGCTTCCGCGATGCCCGGCGCCACCACGGCGAGCGAGGTGTCCTGGCTGCGAGCGATGGACGAGAACGAGTTCATGATGCCCCACACCGTGCCGAACAGTCCGACGAACGGGGCCGTCGAGCCGGAGGTCGCCAGCAGCGACAGGCCGGTGCGCAGGCGCTTCACCTCGATGGTCAGGGCGCCCTTCATCGCCCGCTCGATGCGGTCCCGGCGCTCGGCCCGGGTCTCGGAAGAATCCTGATCGCGCCACGCGTCGATGGCCGCCTTCACCACGTGGCCGGCGATGCCGCGATGCTCGCCGTCCAGGCTGCCGCCGGAGCGGACCAGGTTCGCGAAGGCCTTGGCCTGGCGCCGCGCGGCGGCGAGCCGGATGACCTTCTCGAACACCACCGTCCAGCAGGCGATCGAGGCGATCACCAGCAGGATCATCACGCCCTTCACGATCGGGTCGGCCTGCAGGAACAGGCCGAGGAACGAGAAGTCGTGGGCCGCCTCGATCGGCGCTTGTGTCGGGTCCATCGCGGGCTCCTGGCGTCCTGGTCTCACGCGGCCTTGCGCCGCCATCGTCACGGGGGGGCGGCGAAAGCCGCAGGCCGCCCGGCGGCCCTCGCCGCCGGGCGGTTTGGTCTTGTCGACCGTCACACCGCCCGCATCAGCGGTCGAACGGGAGGCCGGCCTTGCTGTCGGTCTCGGTCCGCTCGAGGCAGGCCTCGCGGGCGGCGTCGCCGCCGTCGCAGGTCAGGACGTCGTTCAAGAGGACGCGTCCGACCTTGTTGCAGGCGATGCCGGGGAAATCGAAGATCTTCACGGTGGTCTTCTTCGGCGGCAGCGGACCGAGCTCGACGGCCACGCGCTTCTGCGCGACGCCCTCGGGGTCGAAGGCGAAGAGATCCACCTTGTAGGACTTGAGCCCGGATCCCTTGTTGTCGATCACCATGGTGATCCGGCAGGCCTCGCCCGCGGTCTCGACCTTGTTGAGCTGCAGCTTGATCGGCGGGGCCTTCTCGGACGCGTCCTGCGCCAGCGCCGACACGACCAGCAGCGCCGAGAGCGCGAAGCAGGCCGCCGTGTCGAGGGCGATACGCCCGATCCGTCGGCGGTACAGGGGAACGCTCAGGGCAAGCACCGTAGCCACATCCTCTTCGAGTTCTGCGCCGGCCGGCGGCTCGTGCCGCGCGGCCCGGGTTTGGGGGAGCCGGATCAGTGGAGCACCGTCCCGGCGGGGCAGGAGGCCGGGGCGAGGCGCTGGGCCGCCGCGTCCAGCGGACCGACCGCGGCGCGGACCGCCGCCACGAGGCGGGGCGCCGCATCCTGGCCGGTGATCTCGGCCGCGGCCGCCTCGAGATCCGCCCAGAGGCGCTGCCGACCCCGGTTGATCAGCTTCACCAGCGCGCATTCGTGGCCGGTCACGCGGCAGCAGCTCGCCGGCATAAACGACCAGTCGCCGTCGCGCTCCGCCCGCAGCGCCCGGATGATCGCGACCACGCAGGCCACGAACCGGGAGCCCTCCGTCGGGCCGAGCAGCTCCTCGGCGCCGTCGAAGGCCGCGTTCCAGCAGGCGACGTCGCTGGTCATGTAGCCGGCGGCCACGAAACGGGCCACCGACAGGGCCAGGATGTCGGCCGCGTCGCCGCACACGTCGGCGACGCGCTGCATCGCCGCATGGTTCGACGGGGTCGTGGGCGCGCTCATCGGCTCCGGTGCCTCACGTCGCGGAAAAAGATCGCTTCGACCAGTCCTGTATGTCCGATCGTCGCCTGTCGCGGCAGTATCCACGCCCGTCGTCCGGATCAAGGCCCGGGGAGAAAATCAGAGCAGTTCCAAACTGTTAGAAGAAAGCGTGGCCGCTCCGAGCTTTGCCTATGAGTCCCGGCCATTTTTGCCGAAACATCCCGGTTTTTGCCGGTGCGAGGCGGTTTCGGGAAACCGGCCGCCTCCCTTGATGGCCCGGAAGGCCTTGGCCATATCTCCGAGTCGCCGGCGTCGTCGCGTCCGGCGGAGCGCTGCCCTGGGCGGGCTCCTGTCGACGAGGTGCTCGCGCATCCCGGGATTGCGGCAGATCCCTGGGTCGGAGGCCTCGCTTTCTGGATGATGGCCGCGATGACTCGATCCTCGCCCTTCGGGCACCCGTTCCTGCTCGGCTTCGACGAGATCGAGCAGGCCCTCGACCGGGTCTCCAAGGCCGCCAACGACGGTTACCCGCCCTACAACATCGAGCGTCTGCCCCGCACCGAGAGCGAGCCCGAGCGCCTGCGCATCACCCTGGCGGTGGCCGGCTTCACCCGCGACCAGCTCGACGTGATGCTGGAGGAGAGCCAGCTCGTCGTGCGCGGCCGGCAGGTCGACGAGCGCGAGCGCCACTTCCTCCACCGCGGCATCGCGGCGCGGCAGTTCCAGCGGGCCTTCCTGCTCGCCGACGGCATGGAGGTCCTGGGCGCCGACCTCGCCAACGGTCTGCTGTCGATCGATCTGGTCCGGCCGGAGCCGGACCGCATCGTGCGCAAGATCGATATCGGCGCCCGCGGCTGACGCCGACCGATTGATTGGCCGGCGCGGATCCCCACATCAGGGTGGAGCCGCCGGTGCCTTCAGGATCGGCGGTGGACGCTCTGCCACCCTAGGAGGGCTTTATGACCGACCTGAACCCGTCTCCCCTGACCCCCGCCGACCTCGATCCGGCCGATTTCCAGCCCGCCGATCTCGCGGCCCTGGGCGAGGGGCACATCGCCTACGTCCGGCCGATCCGTTCGGACGAAGTCCGCCGCTTCTTCCCGCAGGCCCCCGAGCTGACGCCCGGTCTCGACCTGTTCGCCCTGCTCTCGGCGAGCGGCGCCCCGATCATGCTCGCCGATTCGCGGGACGTCGTGCTGGCCAACGCGGCCGCGCACGATCTGCAGCCGGTCAGCCTGCACTGACCGGAGCGACCGGGAGACCGGTCAGGCGACCTCGGCCACCGCCGTCACCAGCCGCGCGATATCCTGCGGCCGCGACAGGCGGTGGTCGCCGTCGGCGATCAGCGTCAGCACCGTCCCCTCCGCCGGCAGGCGGTCGAGGATCTTCAGGGCGTGGGTGTAGGGGACGTCGGTGTCCCGCATCCCCTGGAGGATATGCACCGGGCAGGCCGGATCCACCGGACCGCCCAGCATGCAGTGGCGGCGGCCGTCGTCGATGAGGGCCCGCGTGATCGGGTCCGGCTCCGGCGCGTAGTCGCTGGGCTTCCTGAGGACCCCGTCGCGGATCAGCATGGCGCGGGCCGCCTCGCTGAGACGGTTCCAGATCAGCTCCTCCGTGAAGTCCAGGGCCGGCGCGATGAGCACCAGCCCTGCCGTCGTTTGCCCGCAGGCAGCTCGGTCGCGTGCGGCCAGACAGGCGATCCACCCGCCCATCGACGAGCCGACCAGGATCGGCGCCTCCGTGGCGTAGGCCACCAGAACGGCCTGCGCGTCCTCGAGCCACGACGAGATGGTGCAATCCGTGAACGTGCCGCCCGAGGCTCCGTGCGCGGCGTAATCGAACCGGATGAGCTTCCGGCCCGTCTCCGCGGCCCAGGCGTCCAGGGCCGTCGCCTTGGTGGCCGTCATGTCGGAGCGGAATCCGCCGAGCCAGACGACCGGCGGACCGCCGCCCTCGCGCACCCGCACGGCGATGCGCCGGGCCGCGTCGCCCGCGCCGACGGTGAGGAACTCGGGGGCCGTCTCCGTCATCGTTCTCTCCGATATCCCTGTCTCTTCGTGAAAGAAGTCCGGCCCTGAACGGTTCGGCTTCAACTCTCGTTTACCGGACCGTAAAGCCCGGCGGCGATGCTGGATCAATGGCAGCGAGCATTTGGCAGATACCGGTCGGGGGCCTGCGCGTCCTCGCCGAAGGCCCACGACCGGGCGAGGGGACCCACGCCCTGTCGGGCTTCCCGGCGGAGGTCGGGGCGCTGGCGGGCGCCCGCATCCTGCAGATCATACCCGAACTCGACGCGGGCGGCGCCGAGCGCACGACGGTCGACGTCGCGGGCGGCCTCGCGGCGGTCGGTGCCCGCGCCCTGGTGGCGACGGAGGGCGGGCGACTCGTCGGGGAGTTGCAGGCCAAGGGCGGTCACTGGCTCCGTTTCCCGGCCGCCTCCAAGAACCCGGCCGTTATGGCGGTGAATGTGCTGCGGCTGATGGCGCTCTGCCGCCGCGAGAACGTGCAGATCATCCATGCCCGGTCCCGCGCTCCCGCCTGGGTCGCCCTCGGGGCGGCGCGCCGGCTCGGCCTGCCCTTCGTCACCACCTATCACGGCAGCTATTCCGGGCGAACCGGCGTGAAGGTGCTCTACAACTCGGTCATGGCCCGCGGCGACGCGGTCATCGCCAACTCGCACTACACCGCCGACCTGATCCACCGGCTGCACGCCGAGCAGGCCGGCGACCGCGTGCGCGTCATCCACCGCGGCACCGACCTCGCCGTGTTCAACCCGGTGGCGGTCGGTGCCACCCGGGTCGAGGCGCTGCGCCGGAGCTGGAACGTGGCGCCGCACGAGCGGGTGATCCTGCTGGCCGCCCGGCTGACCGCCTGGAAGGGCCATCGCGTGCTGATCGAGGCCGCCGCGCAGATGCGCGATCGCGGCGTCCCCGACCTGGCCGTGGTCCTGGCGGGGGATCCGCAGGGCCGCGCCGCCTACGAGCGCGAGCTCGACGCGCTGATCGCCGCGCGCGGTCTCGGCGGCATCGTCCGCCGCGTCGGGCACTGCGCCGACATGCCGGCGGCCTTCCGCGCCGCCTCGGTGGTGGCGGTGCCGTCGGTGGAGCCCGAGGCCTTCGGGCGCTCGGCCGTGGAGGCGCAGGCGCTCGGGGCCCCCGTGGTGGTCTCGGATCTCGGCGCCGTGCCAGAAACGGTGCTGGCGCCGCCCGAGACCACCGCGGGCCAGCGCACCGGCTGGCGCGTGCCGCCCGGCGACCCGGCCGCGCTCGCCGCCGCCCTCACCGAAGCGCTCTCCCTCGGCGCGAGCGCCCGCGACGCCCTCGGCCGGCGGAGCCGCGCGCATGTCGAAGCGCACTTCTCCCTGGAGCGGATGGTCGGCGACACGCTGGCGGTCTATGCCGGGCTGCTCGGCCGGCCGGCCTGAGGGCCGCACCTCGGCCGCCCTCGAATCGCGACGCGGCGGCCGATTATTTTCGGCGCCGCGACGGTAGCCGGTTGACTCTGGCCGCGGTTCCACCAACGTTGTAGGTCCGGATGAGACCGGAGCGGCTGGCGGTCAGGAGATCCTCCTGAAAATCCGCCGTTTCGCCGTTGCAGCAGGAGACCTAAGCCATTCGTAGACCGATGAGAGCCATGCCGGCCCCGCAGAAGGACGGGCCGCGCGCCAACCGCGACATTCGCGGTGTGCGGGAAGTGCAGCTGATCGACGACACCGGGCAGAACCGCGGCGTCGTTCCCTTCTTCGACGCCCTCAATCTGGCCGAGGAGGCCGGTCTCGATCTCGTGGAGATCGCGCCGAACTCCGTGCCGCCCGTCTGCAAGCTGCTCGATTACGGGCGCTTCCGCTTCAACGAGCAGAAGAAGCAGAACGAGGCCCGCAAGCGGCAGAAGACCGTCGAGGTGAAGGAGATCAAGCTCCGTCCCGGCATCGACAAGCACGACTACGACACCAAGATGAAGTCGGTGCACCGCTTCTTCGAGGAGGGTGACAAGGTCAAGGTGACCCTGCGCTTCCGCGGTCGTGAGATGGCTCACCAGGATATCGGTCTGCGCCTCCTGGAGCGCGTGAAGCACGAGACCGCCGAGATCGCCAAGGTCGAGAGCGAGCCCATGCTCGAAGGCCGGCAGATGATCATGATCCTCGCGCCGCGCTGAGCGGCCCGGACCCTGAGACGCGAGACCCACGCCGCCTCCTCACCGGGGCGGCGTTGTCTTTTCGGCGCTTCCGAATAGCGGCGCCGCGGATTATGGGCAGCCCATGGCCCTCGCTCCCGATGAGATCGAACGCTACGCCCGCCACCTCGTCCTCGCCGAGGTCGGCGGTCCGGGCCAGGCCCGGATCAAGGCCGCCCGGATCCTCGTCATCGGGGCAGGGGGCCTCGGCGCGCCCCTGATTCAGTACCTCGCGGCCGCCGGGATCGGCACGATCGGCCTCGTCGACGATGACACGGTCTCCCTGTCCAATCTCCAGCGGCAGGTGATCCACGGGACACCGGATCTCGGCCGGCCGAAGGTCGAGAGCGCGGCCGACGCGGTGGCGCGCCTCAACCCGCACGTGTCGGTGGTGCGGCACCCGTTCCGGATCGACGCGGCCAACGCCGTCGACCTGATCGCCGGCTACGACCTCGTGGCCGACGGCTCCGACAATTTCGCCACGCGCTACGCGGTGTCCGACGCCTGCTTCCGGGCGCGGCGCCCGCTGGTGACGGCGGCGCTGGGCCGGTTCGACGGTACCCTGACCACGATCCGCGCCCACGAGACCGGGCCCGACGGGAACCCGAACCCAACCTATCGCTGCCTGTTCCCGAACCCGCCGCCGCCCGGCAGCGTGCCCGCCTGCGCGGAGGCCGGCGTCCTGGGTGCCTTGGCCGGCGTCATGGGCTCGCTGATGGCGATGGAGGTCATCCGCGCCGTGGCGGGCTTCGGCGAGCCCCTCGTCGGGCGCCTCCTGATGGTCGATTCCCGCGCCATGCGGTTCGAGACCCTGAGCTACGGCTGGGATCCCGAGAACCCGCTCAGCGGCAGCGGCGCCTCAGCGGCCTAGCGGCTCCGGCGGCATCCACGGCCCCTCCGCCTCCGCCTTGCCGAGGCAGCACTTCTTGAACTTCTTGCCCGAGCCGCAGGGGCAGGGATCGTTGCGGCCGACAGCCTTGAACGGGTTGCGCTGCGGCTCGCCCGCCCCTTCCTCGGCCCAGTCGAGGGCTTCGACCGGATCGTCGAGGTAGCCGTACTGGTAGGGGCCGAGCCGGTCCCGGTCGTCCGGCTTGGTCTCCGCCTTGCGCAGCGCGTCCTTGAACCAGTCGGCGTCGCTGACCTCGTCGGTGAGACGTCCGTCGGCGCGGGCCGCGGCCGCCCGGGGCGCGAGGTCGCGGAAGCCGAGATGCGCGATTGTCTCCTCCCAGCCGACCCAGGCCGGGCCTTCCTCAACGGCGGCCTGCGCGTCGTCGAACCGGACCAGCAGGTCGTGCATGCCGGCCCGCTCGATCCGTCCCTCGAGCGTCAGGAACGTGCAGGCGCACATCAGCGCCATGCGGACGTAATCGTCCACCGTGCTGTCGAGGATCAGCCGGAACAGCGGCTGCGGGTCGCCGTCGAACAGGCTCGCCACGACTTTGGCCAGCGTCGCCGTGACGGCGTCGCCGAGCACCGCGTCGAGGGTCTCCTCGTCGTGCCGGAGCAGCCTGAGGAGCGGCGCGAGGGCGCGCGTGTCCCTTGCATGGGCCAGGACGTGCAGGCCCCAGAACAGGAGGTTCGTCTCCTCCGGCGCCAGCTCGCGCCCGTCGGCGGCCGCCTCCAGCAGCGGCAGCGTCGCGTCCGCGACGGCGGCCGGATGGTTGAGCGCCTCTCGCAACGCCGCCTTCGGCCGGTACTCGGCCGCCGCGAGGTCGTCGATGAGCAGGGCGATCCGGTCCATGGCGGTGCCTCAGGCCCGGAGGGTCGCGCCCGTGCGGCGGCTGACCTCGGCGACGATCCTGGCGCTCACCGCCTCGATCTCCGCGTCGGTCAGGGTCCGCTCGACGGGCTGGAGACGCACCGCGATCGCAACCGACTTGGCACCGTCCGGCACGCCCGGTCCCTCGTAGAGGTCGAAGACGTCGACGCCGGTCACGAGCTTGCGCTCGGCGTTCTGGGCGGCCTTGACGATGTCGCCGGCCGGCACGTCGCGGCCGACTACGAAGGCGAAGTCCCGTGACAGCGGCTGCAGTTCCGACAGCGCCAGGGCGGCCTTGGCCTTGGTCGGCTTGTGCTTGGGCAGGGGCAGGGCGTCGAGGACGATCTCGAAGGCCACGAGGGTGCCCTTCAGGTCCAGGGCCTGCAGCGTCCGCGGATGCACCTCGCCGAACCAGCCGATCTCGGTCTTCGGGCCGAAGCGCAGCGTGCCCGAGCGGCCGGGATGCAGCCAGGACGGGCCGCCCGCTGTGACCTGGAGGCCGCCCGTCGGCACGCCGAGGCTGCCGAGCAGGGCGAGGGCGTCCGCCTTCGCGGCGAAGGCGTCCACGGTCGCGGCAACACCGTCCCAGTGCCGCCCGGCGCCGGCCAGGGTCGCGCCGCCGCGGCGGACCGCCGCCGCGCGGATGGTCTGGCCCTCCGGCTCGTCGGAGGCGAAGCACTGGCCGACCTCGAACAGGGCCGCGTCCGGGTAGCCCCGGTCGGCGTTGCGCTGCGCCGCGCGCAGGAGGCCCGGCACCAGGCTCGGCCGCATGTCGGACAGCTCCGAAGCGATCGGGTTCGCCAGGACGAGGTCGGCCCCGCCGCCGCCGAACAGGATCGCGTCCTCGTGCGGGACGAACGACCACGTGACCGCCTCCAGGAGGCCGCGGCTCGCCAGGGCGCGCTTGGCCAGACGGGTCCGCTTCTGCATCACGGTGAGCAGCGGGCGGCCGATCCCGGCGAGCGGCGGCAGGGGCTTGGCCTCGATCCGGTCGAGCCCGGCGATGCGCACGACCTCCTCGACGAGGTCTGCCTTGCCCTCGACATCGGGCCGCCAGGACGGCGGCAGCACCGTCACCCGGTCCCCGGTGCCGGAGATGTGGAAGCCCAGCGTCTCGAGGATCTGCTGCATCTCGGCGCGCGGCACGTCCAGGCCGGCGAGGCGGCGGACCTCGGTCCAGGGGAAGTCGATGCTGCGCTCGTTTTCGGGCGACGCGCCGGCGACGTGCGCCTCGGTCGGCGTTCCGCCGCAGAGATCGACCACCAGCCGCGTCGCGAGGTCGAGGCCGGGAAGCGTGAAGGCCGGGTCGACGCCCCGCTCGAAGCGGTAGCGCGCGTCGGTGATGATGCCGAGGCGGCGGCCCGACTGGGCGATGTTGGTCGGGTCCCAGAGGGCCGACTCGATCAGCACGTCCGTGGTGCCGGCGTCGCAGCCCGACGCCTCGCCGCCCATGATGCCGGCGATGGATTCGACGCCGTTCGCGTCGGCGATCACCACCGTGTCGTCGGTCAGCGTGTGGGTCCGGCCGTCGAGGGCGCGCAGGCTCTCGCCCGCGCGCGCGCGCCGCACGGTCAGCGTGCCGGCGACCTTGGCGGCGTCGAAGACGTGCAGTGGCCGCCCGCGGTCGAAGGTGACGTAGTTGGTGATGTCGACGAGGCTGTTGATCGGGCGCAGGCCGATCGCCCGCAGCCGGGCCTGCATCCAGGCCGGCGACGGGCCGTTCGTGACGCCGCGCACCAGCCGCAGGGCGAACAGCGGGGCGAGGTGCCGGTCGGCCGGTTCGAGAGCCAGCTCGACCGCGACCGGGCAGGGACCCTCGCCGCGGATGTCCGGCAGCGTCTCGCGCTTGAGCGTGCCGAGGCCGGCGGCCGCGAGGTCGCGGGCGATGCCGTGGACCGAGGTGCAGTCCGGCCGGTTCGGCGTCAGGTTGATCTCGATGACCGGATCGTCGAGCCCGGCGTAGAGCGCGTAGGCCTGGCCGACCGGCGCGTCGGTCGGGAGCTCCAGGATGCCGTCATGGTCGTCGCCGAGGCCGAGCTCGGCGCCCGAGCACAGCATGCCGTGACTCTCGACGCCGCGGATCGTGCCCACCGACAGGGTGATGTTCTTGCCCGGGACGTAGGTGCCGGGCGGCGCGAAGACCGAGACGAGGTCGGCCCGGGCGTTCGGGGCGCCGCAGACCACCTGCACGGGCGCGCCCGCGCCGGTGTCGACCGTGCAGACCCGGAGACGGTCGGCGTTCGGATGCTGCTCGGCCGTCAGGATCCGGGCGATCACGTAGGGCTTGAGCGCGGCGGCCTTGTCCTCGACGCCCTCCACCTCCAGGCCGATCCGCGTGAGCGTCTCGGCGACGGTGTCGAGGGAGGCCTCGGTGTCGAGGTGGTCCTTGAGCCAGGAGAGGGTGAATTTCATGATGGACCTTCGAGAGCCCGGTATCGGCTCGACCGTCGGAGGAACAGGATCGCGGTGACGCCGGGGCGGCTCAGCCGGTGAGGCCGCCCACGAGGCTCGGCACGTCGAGCGGGCGGAAGCCATAATGGTCGAGCCAGCGGACGTCGGCCTCGAAGAACGGGCGAAGGTCCGGCATGCCGTATTTCAGCATGGCGATGCGGTCGATGCCGACGCCGAAGGCGAAGCCCTGCACGGCGTCCGGGTCGAGCCCGCAATTGCGCAGCACGTTCGGGTGGACCATCCCGCAGCCCAGGATCTCCAGCCAGTCGTCGCCCTCGCCGAAGCGGATCTCGCCGCCCTTGCGCGAGCACTGGATATCGACCTCCGCGGAGGGCTCGGTGAAGGGGAAGAAGGACGGGCGGAAGCGCATCTTCACGCCCTCCACCTCGAAGAACGCCTTGCAGAACTCCTCCAGCACCCATTTCAGGTTGGCGATGTTGGCGCTCGTGTCGATCACCAGCCCCTCGACCTGGTGGAACATCGGCGTGTGGGTCTGGTCGGAATCGTGCCGGTAGGTCCGGCCCGGGATGATCACGCGGATCGGCGGCGTCTGCGCCCGCATGGTCCGCACCTGCACGGGCGAGGTGTGGGTGCGCAGCACCTTGCGCTTGCCGTCGGCGTCCGGCGCCAGGAAGAAGGTGTCGTGCATCTCGCGGGCCGGGTGGCCGGGCGGGAAGTTGAGGGCGGTGAAGTTCAGCTCGTCCGTCTCGATGTCCGGACCCTCGGCCACCGCGAAGCCCATGTCGGCGAAGATCGCGGTGATCTCGTCGATGACCTGGGAGATCGGGTGGATCCGGCCTCGCACCTCGGGGGCCTCGCGGACCGGCAGGGTCACGTCGACCCGCTCGGAGGCGAGGCGGGCCTCCAGGGCGGCCTCGGCGAGTTCGGTCTTGCGCGCGGTGACGGCGCCCTGGACCCGGTCGCGCAGGCCGTTGATCAGGGGCCCGCGCTCCTTGCGCTCCTCCGGCGTCATCGCGCCGAGGGTCTTCAGCAGATCCGAGACGCTGCCCTTCTTGCCGAGCGCGGCGACGCGGACCGCGTCGAGGGCCGCCTCGTCGGACGCCGCGCCGACCTGGGCCAGGAGATCGCGTTCGAGGGTGTCGAGATCGGTCATCGCTGTCTTCGAGCAGGGTTGGCGGAGTCGGCCGTCGGGCCGTGCTCTCGCGCGTTAGGCGCCCGGGCGCAAGCGCGGGGCGCGGGACCTCGTAAACGACGAAGGCGCGGCCCCCTGGGGAGCCGCGCCTTCCGTCCGTCTCGCCTCAGGCCTGGATCAGGCGGCCTTGGCGGTGTTCTGCGGCAGCGCGGCCTTCGCCTTCTCGACGACGGCGGCGAAGCTCGCCGGCTCGTGGATCGCCAGCTCCGACAGGGCCTTGCGGTCGACGACGATGCCCGACTTCGCCAGGCCGTCGATGAAGCGCGAGTAGGTCAGGCCGTGCTCGCGGACCGCCGCGTTGAGGCGCTGGATCCAGAGGGCGCGGAACGTGCGCTTCTTGTTCTTGCGGTCGCGGTAGGCATACTGCATGCCCTTCTCGACCGCCTGCTTGGCGATGCGGATCGTGTTCTTGCGCCGGCCGTAATAGCCCTTGGCGGCCTTCAGAACTTTCTTGTGCTTCGCGTGACTGGTCACGCCGCGCTTGACGCGGGCCATCGGTTATCTCCTGGATTCGACGAAAGACAGTGGCAACGGGTGTCGAAGGACTTACCGCGCGTTCGGCAGGAAGTACTTCTTCACGTTGGCGGCATCGCCCTCGAACAGGGTCGTGGTGCCGCGCAGGTTGCGGATCTGCTTGGTCGTCCGCTTGATCATCCCGTGGCGCTTGCCGGCCTGGGCGTACATCACCTTGCCGGTGCCGGTGATCTTGAAGCGCTTCTTCGCGCCCGATTTCGTCTTCAACTTGGGCATTTGGCTCTCCGTTGCGCGAAACTCCGTCGAGCCGACCCGCGGGGGTCGGAGGAGGTTCGCGCGCTGATGCTTCTGGTGGAGCAGCACGAGCCGCCACGGCAGCCCTATCGGCCGGGCGGTTCGACGCGGAGCGGCTTATGACAGAAAGCTGACGCGGCGGCAACGTCCCTGCGGCGTGCGGCCCGAGCCCCGAAGCGGGACCCCGATCGGGTTCCGACCTCCGCTGATTCGGAGGAATTCGGGGACAGCTTGCGCGCTGCACAAAACGGTGCGCGACAGCGGTGGCCGCCAGGAACCATAACCTTGGCCGTCCGTTTCATTCATGTCCCGCTCAGGCCGGCAGGGTTAGACCCCCCGTCAAATTCGGCCAACCAGGAGACACTTCGTGCGCATTGCCCAGATCGCTCCGTTGTCGGAGGCCGTCCCTCCGAAGTTCTACGGCGGCACCGAGCGCGTCGTCAGCTGGATTACAGAAGAACTGGTCCGCCAGGGCCACGAAGTCACGCTGTTCGCGAGCGGCGACTCCGAAACATCTGCCAAGCTCGCGGCGTGCACGCCGGAGGGCCTGCGCCTTCTCGGCTACCGCGATCACACCGCCAGCCACCTGGCGATGCTGCATCAGGTGCACCGCCGCGCGCACGAGTTCGACATCCTGCACTTCCACATCGACCTGCTTCAGTATCCGATGTTCGAGGATCTGAACCACAAGTGCCTCACCACGATGCACGGTCGCCTCGACGTGCCGGACTTCATGCCGGTCTACCGCACCTTCACGGGCATGCCGCTGGTCTCGATCTCCGACAACCAGCGCCTGCCGATGCCGCCGACCTCCAACTGGCTGGCGACGATCCATCACGGCCTGCCGGCCGAGAACTGCCCGTACTACCCGGACGCCAAGGGCGGCTACCTCGCTTTCCTCGGCCGGATCTCGCCCGAGAAGCGGCCCGACCGCGCGATCGAGATGGCGATCCGCTCCGGCACGCCCCTCAAGATCGCCGCGAAGGTCGACAAGGCCGACCAGGATTACTGGGACGAGGTCATCGAGCCGATGATCCATCACCCGCTGATCGAGTATATTGGCGAGATCAACGAGGAGCAGAAGAAGGACTTCCTCGGCAACGCCCTGGCACTCGCCTTCCCGATCGACTGGCCGGAGCCCTTCGGCCTCGTGATGATCGAGGCGATGTCGGCCGGCACCCCGGTGATCGCGTTCCGCAACGGCTCCGTGCCGGAGGTGATCAAGGATGGCGTCGGCGGCGTGCTCTGCGATAACATGGACGATGCCGTGGCGGCGGTCGCCAAGGTCAAGGCCATGAGCCGCGCCGGCGTGCGCCGCCATTTCGAGAGCGCCTTCACCGCCGAGTGCATGGTCAAGAAGTACGTCGCCGCCTACGAGGACCTGCTCGCCCGCGGCGCCGACGTGATCAAGCTGCCGAAGTCCGGCTTCAAGCCGCAGTACGGCGAGGTGAACGGCTCCGCGCGTCCGGCGATCCCGGTCGCCGCCATGCCGGCCTGAAATCCGGCACCGGGCTTGCGAGGCGGGTCCGGCTCGGCCTAGCGTCTTAAAGGCGACTCATCCGTAGGGTGAACAAGGGCTGCTGCATCGAAGGGATGCGGCAGCCCTCTCGATTCGCACCTCTCACTTGCACCCGGAGATGCCCTGCATGGCGGCGGACAACACGGCAGCGGCCCACGATGCGAAGGCCCGGACCGCGGCGAGCGCCGGAAGCGTGGCGCACGGTTTTCAGGACGCCGACGACGTCCTTCCGACCTACCACATCGAGGCCCAGACCTCCCTGGTGGAGCGGCCGCTGCGCTCGCTGAAATTCGGCGAGGCCTTCGGCGTCCTGGATTCCTACGGCGATATCGGCGTCCAGCCCGGTCCGGAGGGGCTGTACTTCCAGGACACGCGCTACCTGTCGCGCCTGGAGGTGACGGTGGAGGGCCAGCGCCCGCTGATGCTCTCCTCCGTGATGCAGGACGATAACGGCGCGCTCAGCGTCGACATGACGACGCCCGACATCCGCATCGACGCCCACGACGAGACCTCGATTCCCCGCGAGACGATCGCGATCGAGCGCACCAAATTCCTGTTCCGCGGCGCCTGCTACGACCGGATCGGGCTCCGCTCCTACGATTCCAAGCACCGGCGCCTGCGCATCGCCGTCACCTTCGACGCGGATTTCCGCGACCTGTTCGAGGTTCGCGGGACTGACCGAAAGGAGCGCGGCAAGCGCGGCGTCCTGGTGGCGAGCGACCGCGAAGTGCAGTTCCGCTACGTCGGCCTCGACGAGATCGTCCGGACGACGTCCCTGCATTTCGGCCCGAAACCCGATTCGATCGAGCCCGGCAAGGCGGTGTTCGACGTGTCGCTGCCGCCGGACGGCCGGACCTCCCTGTTCATCCGGGTGACCTTCGAGGCGCACCGGGCCTTCACCAAGCCGCCGACCGACACGATGGTCGGCGAGGACGCGGCCGCCAAGCTGACGCTCGCGGCCAATGCCGGCGGTGCCCGCCGCGAGCCGAAGGATCTCGGCGAGGGCATGATCTTCGCCCGCGCCTACCGCGATTCGCGACGCGACCTGCGGACGCTCACCGCGGGGATCACCACGATCATCTCGTCGAACGATCAGTTCAACGAGGGCCTGTGCCGGGCCACGGCCGACCTCTACATGCTGGCGAGCCGCACCCCCGAGGGCATCTACCCCTTCGCGGGCATCCCCTGGTACTCCACGGTGTTCGGGCGCGACGGCATCATCACGGCGATGATGGCCCTCTGGATCGACCCGAAATTCGCCCGCGGCGTGCTCCGCTACCTCGCCTCGACCCAGGCCAAGGCGGTCGACCCGGCCGCCGACGCGCAGCCCGGCAAGGTCCTCCACGAGACCCGGCGCGGCGAGATGGCGATGCTCGGCGAGGTGCCGTTCCGGCACTATTACGGCACCATCGACGGCACGCCGCTCTTCGTGATGCTGGCCTGGGAGTACTACGCGGTCACGGGCGACCTCGAGACGGTGCGGGCGATCTGGCCGGCCCTCGAACTCGCCCTCGAGTGGATGGACCGCTACGGCGATCGCGACGGTGACGGCTTCGTCGAGTACGCCCGCGACACCGACAAGGGTCTCGAGAACCAGGGCTGGAAGGACAGCCACGACTCGATCTTCCACGCCGACGGTCACCTGGCCAAGGGCCCGATCGCCCTCTGCGAGGTGCAGGGCTACGTCTACGCGGCCAAGAACGGCATGGCGAAGCTCGCGGCGCTCCTCGGCCACGATCCCATGGCCGAGCGCCTCACCCAGGAGGCGGCGAGCCTGCGCGAGCGGTTCGACGCGGCGTTCTGGAACGAGGAGATCGGAACCTACGCGCTGGCGCTCGACGGCGCGAAGAAGCAGTGCGCGGTCCGCTCCTCTAATGCCGGGCACGCCCTGTTCACCGGCATCGCCAAGCCGGAGCGGGCGGCGCGGGTCGCCGAGACGCTGCTGTGCAAGGACGGCTTCAACGGCTGGGGCGTGCGCACGATCGCCAAGGGCGAGGCGCGCTACAACCCGATGTCCTACCACAACGGCTCGATCTGGCCGCACGACAACGCGCTGATCGCGATGGGTCTGGCGCGCTACGACCGCAAGCACGAGGCCGCGCGCATCTTCCAGGGGATGTTCGACACCTCGCTCTACCAGGACCAGAAGCGGCTCCCGGAGCTGTTCTGCGGCTTCATGCGCCGCAAGCAGCGCGGGCCGGTCTCGTACCCGGTGGCCTGCAGCCCGCAGGCCTGGGCCGCGGCGGCGCCGTTCGCGTTCCTCGCGGCCTGCCTCGGCCTCGAACTCGACCACGAGCGCAACCGTGTCCGGCTGAAGAACCCGATCCTGCCGGGCTTCCTCGACGGTGTGACCCTCTACAACGTCCAGCTCGGCGGCTCGCGCCTGGACATCCGGTTCCAGCGCTACGACGACGACGTCACCGTGTCGGTGCAGCGCCGCCACGGCGACGTGCAGGTGGTGGTCACCAAGTAGGGCCCGGATCGGGAGTTCCTGGGCGGCCCGCTTCGGGTTAAGCGGGCCGCGCGGCACGTGGCGCCGCCGAGGACGGGTTCATGCCGGCTGACCATCACGCCCCCGACGCGGCCCTGCGCCTCGCGCAGGACCTGATCCGCTGCCCGTCCGTGACGCCGGAGGATCGGGGCGCCCTAGACGTCGTCGCGGACGCGCTCCGGCCCGCCGGATTCACGGTCGAGCGGCCGGTCTTCTCGGAGGCCGGCTATCCCGACACGCCGAACCTCTACGCGCGCATCGGCCGGGACAGTCCGTGCCTCGTCTTCGCCGGCCACACCGACGTGGTCCCGGAGGGCGAGGGCGCGTGGCGCCACGATCCCTTCGCGGGCACCGTGGCCGACGGGATGCTGTACGGCCGGGGCGCCGCCGACATGAAGGGCGGCGTCGCCTGCATGCTCGCCGCGACCCTCGCCTTCCTCGACCGGCGCGGCGCCGCTTTCGGCGGCTCCATCGCGTTCCTGATCACCGGCGACGAGGAGGGGCCCGCGGTCAACGGCACCGTGAAGCTCCTCGACTGGGCGCGGGCGCGCGGCGAGCGGTTCGACCACTGCGTCCTCGGGGAGCCGACCAATCCGGGTCGCCTCGGCGAGATGATCAAGATCGGCCGGCGCGGGTCGCTGACCGGCAAGCTCACCGTGCTGGGGCGGCAGGGCCACGTCGCCTACCCGCACAAGGCCGAGAACCCGATCCCCGGCCTCCTGCGCCTCGCCTCGGCGCTCGTCGCCGAGCCGCTGGATCGCGGGACGGCGCATTTCGACGCCTCGAACCTCGAGTTCACCACGATCGACGTCGGCAACCCGGCCACCAACGTGATCCCGGCGACCGCGCGGGCGACCTTCAACATCCGCTTCAACGACGACTGGACGGCCGAGAGCCTGGGCGCCGAGCTTCGCCGGCGCCTGGAACAGGCGGCCGGCAACGCGGTCCGTTTCAGCCTGGACCTTCAGCCCTCGAACGCGCCGGCCTTCCTGACGCAACCGGACGCCTTCGTGACGCTCGTCGCGGAGGCGATCCGGGCCGAGACCGGCCTGACGCCGACGCTCTCCACGACGGGCGGCACGTCCGATGCCCGCTTCATCAAGGATGCCTGCCCGGTGATCGAGTTCGGCCTCGTGGGCGAGACCATGCACCAGGTCGACGAGTGCGTGGCGGTCGCCGATCTGGAGCGGCTGACCGCGATCTACGGGCGGGTGCTCGAGGCCTACTTCCCCGGATCGTAGTCGACGCCCACGAAGGTGAGCCCCGCGGCCGGGGCCAGCGGGCCGCAGCGGCGCTTGTCGCCCGAGGCCAGGATCTCGGCCACGTCGTCCGCCGAGAGGCGGCGGCAGCCGGCGAGCATCAGCGTGCCGACCATCGCCCGCACCTGATGGTGCAGGAAGGAGCGCGCCGAAGTCGCCACGACGATCTCGTCGTGGAGCGCCATCGGCGCGCGGGCGACGTCGAGCTGCTCCAGGGTGCGGATCGGGCTGTTCGCCTGGCACTCGGCGGCCCGGAAGGCGGAGAAGTCGTGGCGGCCGACGAGGCGCTGGGCGGCTTCGTGCATCAGGTCCGCGTCGAGGGGCCATGGCACCTGCCAGACATGGGCCCGCGTGAGCGCCGCGGGGCTGCGCCGGTTGAGGATGCGGTAGCGGTAGTGCCGGCGGATCGCCGAGTGGCGGGCGTCGAAGCTCTCCGGCACGATCTCGGCGGACAGGATCGCGACCGGCTGCGGCCGCAGATGGGCGTTCAGGGCGTCGCGCACCGTGTCGGTCCGCCACGCCTTGGCGAGGTCGAGATGGGCGACCTGATGGATGGCGTGCACGCCCGCATCGGTCCGGCCCGCGCAAGTAAGCCGAGCGTCCTCGCCGGAGAAGCGCGTCACCGCGGCCTCGACGGCGCCCTGGACGGTGGGATCCTCGGCCTGCCGCTGCCAGCCGCAGAACGGGCCGCCGTCGTACTCGATGACGAGCTTGTAGCGGGGCATCAGCCGGCTCCCTCAAGGTTTCTCGAGGGCGCTCTGAGGTTCGATCGCGCGGTATGACACAGAGCTTCGGAATGATGTGCGCGCGATCGTCCCTGCGAGCGTGGCGAGGCGGTCCCGCGTCGCGCCGAGCCCTGCCAGGGCGCGCGGCCCTGGGTCGCTTCGCTGCGCTCGCGATGACGGGTTGGGCCGGGTGCCGAATGCCTTGGAGGGGCTGCGCGCATCAGCCGAGGCGGGCGCCGTGCGTGAGACGGGCGCCCCGGACGAATTCCGCCCCGCTGGCGCTACCGCCTTTTCCCGCGCGGCGCAGCTCCAGAAGCCGAACGGCGCCGGTGCCGCACGCGACAATGCCCTCGGCGTCGCGCAGCGTGCCCGGCGCGCCGGAACCCTCCGCGGTGGCGGCGCGCAGCACCTTCACGCGCTCCGGCCCCTTGCCGAGATCGATCTCGAAGAACGCTCCCGGGAAGGGCGACAGCCCGTTGATCCGGTTGGCGACCTCCTCGGCCGGCCGGGACCAGTCGATCCGCGCCTCGTCGTTGGTGATCTTGTGGGCGTAGACGACGCCGTCCTCCGGCTGCGGCGTGAAGGTCAGCGTGCCCGCGTCGAGCGCCGCAAGGGCCCGCGCCATCAGGTCGGCGCCGAGGGGCATGAGCGCGTCGTGCAGGGCCCCCGCCGTCATGCCCGGGGTGATCGGCAGACGCGCCTCGAGGGCGACCGGCCCGGTGTCGAGTCCTGCCTCCATCCGCATGACGCCGACGCCGCTCTCGGCATCGCCCGCCATCACGGCGCGCTGGATCGGCGCCGCGCCGCGCCAGCGCGGCAGCAGGGAGCCGTGCAAGTTGAGGCAGCCGTGCTTCGGCGCGTCGAGGATCGCCTGCGGCAGCAGCATCCCGTAGGCGACCACCACGGCGACGTCGGCCCGGTGCGCCGCGAAGGTGCCGGCCGCTTCGGGCGTGCGCAGCGTCGACGGCGTCAGGACCGGCACGCCGAGCGTGTCGGCGAGCGCGTGGACCGGGGAGGGGCGCAGACCCATGCCGCGGCCGGCCCTGGCGGGCGCGCGGGTGTAGACCGCCGCGATCTCGTGCCCGTCCTGCGCGAGTCGCGCCAGCGTCGGCACCGCGAAGTCCGGCGTGCCCATGAAGACGACGCGCATGGCCGGCTCAGGCCGCGTCGCGCTTGGCCGCCTTGGTGAACTTCTTGATCACCCGGTCGCGCTTCAGCTTCGACAGGTGGTCGATGAACAGCACGCCGTTGAGGTGGTCGATCTCGTGCTGGATGCAAGTCGAAAGCAGGCCGTCGGCCTCGATCTCCCGCTCCGTGCCGTCGAGGTCGCGGAACTTCACCCGCACCCGGTCCGGGCGCTCGACCTCGGCGTAGTAGTCCGGGATCGACAGGCAGCCCTCGTCGTAGACCCGCTTCGCCTCCGAGGACCACACGATCTCGGGATTGATGAAGACCCGCGCGTCGCGGACGCCTTCCTCCTTCGACGTGTCGATCGTCACGACGCGCTTGGCGACGCCGATCTGGATCGCCGCGAGCCCGACGCCGGGGGCGTCGTACATCGTCTCGAACATGTCGGCGACGAGGGTGCGGATCTCGTCGGTGATCGGGCCGACCGGCTCGGAGCCCAGGCGCAGGACGGGATCGGGGAGGATGACGAGCGGGCGGATGGTCATGGCGGAAACCGGCAGGGAAGGCGCCGGGACGGGCCCGGGCTCCCCGTCGAATAGGGTGCGGCCGAGGACCGGTCAAATACCGGCGCGCGCCGGATTACGGCCCCTCAGAACGCCGTGCGGCTGCGGATCGCCGCCGACAGTGTGCCCTCGTCGAGATAGTCCAGCTCTCCGCCGACCGGCACGCCGTGGGCGAGGCGCGTGACCTTCGCGTCGCAGTGCCGGATCGACTCGGTGACGTAGTGGGCGGTGGTCTGGCCGTCGACGGTGGCGTTGAGCGCCAGGATGACCTCGGTCACTTCGGGCCGGGCCACGCGCTCCACGAGGCTCGCGAGGTTCAGGTGCTCCGGCCGCACGCCGTCCAGCGCCGAGAGGACGCCGCCGAGCACGTGGTAGCGCGCCTTCACGGCCCCGGATCGCTCCAGGGCCCAGAGGTCGGACACGTCCTCCACGACCACGAGCGTCGTCGGATCCCGCTCGGCATCGCGGCAGATCGTGCACGGGTCGGAGGTGTCGACGTTGCCGCAGCTCGTGCACACGATGATGCGGTCCGCCGCCACCCGCATCGCGTCCGCGAGCGGGCCGAGCAGCGTGTCGCGCTTCTTGATGAGCTGGAGGGCGGCGCGCCGCGCTGAGCGCGGTCCGAGGCCCGGCATGCGGGCGAGGAGCTGGATCAGGCGCTCGATCTCGGGGCCGGCGACGGCTTGGGGCATCGTGCCTCTGGGGCGGGGAGGGGGCTGCGGATCCGGACGGGCATAGACGCCGCCGGGCCGCGCGCAAGGGTCCGTGCGCGGGTGAAGGCCCGCGTATGTGGTATATGGGTATTCCGAAGCCGCTTCGCCGGTCGGATCAGGCCGCGCGACGAAGGGAACTGCTTACAGACCCGGGTTCCTGAGTCCACGACTGTGGTCTAACCTGTTTGTACACGTTGCGGGCTCCTGGCGGTGCCCATTATGACAGCGAAGCTTCGCCGCCTACTCGTTCGTGGGACGGGGAGCAGCCGGGAAACGGAGATCCTGCGTGCGGCGGTCCTGTACGACCGCACGGACGTCTCCCGGGCAAACCCGGACGGCTTTGCCGCCCGGCTCAGTCGCGTCGACGGTCGAACAGGGGCCCGGGAGATACGATCTTGACCAACATCGGTGATCACAACGCGGCCCACGGCGCCGAGGCGGCCGGCTTCCGCGACCTCAAGGCCGTCCACTGGAACTTCGAGGCCCCGCGCCTCTACGAGGAGGCTCTGTCCCGCAAGGAGGCGCAGCTCGCCCGCGGCGGCGCCCTCGTGGCCACCACCGGCAGCCATACCGGCCGCTCGCCCAAGGACAAGTTCGTGGTCCGCGACGCCGGCACCGAGAACGAGGTCTGGTGGGACAACAACGGCGCGATCACGCCCGAGCAGTTCGAGACGCTGCGCCAGGACTTCCTCAAGCACGCCGAGGGCAGGGAGCTGTTCGCTCAGGACCTCTACGGCGGCGCCGATCCGGCCTACCGGGTCAAGGCGCGGGTGTTCACCGAGTTCGCGTGGCACTCGCTGTTCATCCGCAACCTGCTGATCCGGCCGGACCGCTCCGAGATCGCGTCCTACGTGCCGGACATGACGATCATCGACCTGCCGAGCTTCCAGGCGGATCCCGCCCGGCACGGCTGCCGGTCCAAGACCGTGATCGCCATCGACTTCACCAAGAAGCTCGTTCTGATCGGCGGCTCCGCCTACGCGGGCGAGATGAAGAAGTCGGTCTTCACCTACCTGAACTACATCCTGCCCGGTCAGGGCGTGATGCCGATGCACTGCTCGGCCAACGCCGCGCTCGACGCCGAGGGCGGGTCGGCGATCTTCTTCGGCCTCTCGGGCACCGGCAAGACGACGCTGTCGAACGATTCCTCGCGCCAGCTTCTCGGCGACGACGAGCACGGCTGGTCGAATTCCGGCATCTTCAACTTCGAGGGCGGCTGCTACGCCAAGACCATCCGCCTCTCGCGCAACGCCGAGCCGGAGATCTACGCCACCACCGAGCGCTTCGGCACGGTGATGGAGAACGTGGTGATCGATCCGGTCACCCGCGCGCCGGACTTCGACGATGCCTCGCTCACCGAGAACACCCGCTGCGCCTACCCGCTGGACTTCATCGCCAACGCCAGCGCCAGCGGCCGGGCCGGGCATCCGAAGAACATCGTGATGCTGACCTGCGACGCCTTCGGGGTGATGCCGCCGATCGCCAAGCTCACCGGTGCCGAGGCGATGTACCACTTCCTCTCCGGCTACACCGCCAAGGTCGCCGGCACCGAGCGCGGCCTCACCGGGCCGGAGGCGACCTTCTCGACCTGCTTCGGCGCGCCGTTCATGCCGCGTCACCCGAGCACCTACGGCAACCTGCTGCGCGACCTGATCGCCAAGCACAGCGTCGATTGCTGGCTGGTCAACACCGGCTGGACCGGCGGCGGCGTCGGCACCGGCCGGCGCATGCCGATCCGCGTGACGCGCCGCCTGCTGGGGGCGGCGCTCGACGGCTCGCTGGCGCAGGCCGAGTTCCGCCGCGACCCGTATTTCGGCTTCGCGGTCCCGGTCTCGGTTCCGGGCGTCGAGCCGCACATCCTGACCCCGGTGAAGACCTGGGCCAACAAGGGGGCCTTCGTCGAGACGGCGGCGCGGCTGGTGAAGATGTTCGACGACAACTTCAAGCGATTCGAGGCCCATGTCGACGCCGACGTGCGCGCCGCCGGGCCGACCGCGCAGGCGATCGCGGCCTGAGAACGAGACGGGCGGCCCCAGGGGCCGCCCGTCACGCTCCGTCATCGGTATCGCTTCGCCAGACCCGCATCCTCGTCCCGAGAGGCCGGAGCGAGAAGCGGTCCTCGCTGGAGGCTTCCGGCCGGTCGCGCCAACCCAGGAGCCCTCCTCTGAGGCGGCTCCCCTGCGCCTCAGGCCGAGGATCGTGGGCGGGACGAACGGCGGCGGGCCGACCTAGAACGGCAGCTTCATGCCCGGCGGCAGGGGCAGCCCCTTGGTCAGCTCGGCCATGCGCTCCTGCATGGTCGCCTCGGCCTTGCCGCGGGCGTCGTTGCAGGCCGCCACGATCAGGTCCTCGAGGATCTCGCGCTCGTCCGCCACCATCAGGGACGGGTCGATGCTGATGCCCTTCATCTGGCCCTTGGCGGTCATCGTGACCCGGACAGAGCCCCCGCCGGAGGCGCCGGTCACCTCGATCTCGTCCATCTCGGACTGCAGGTTGGCCATCTTCTCCTGCATGGCCTGAGCCTGCTTCATGATGCCCATCAGGTCGCGCATGCGGCTCTCTTTCCGTTTCCTCGTCTGATCTGGGTATGGAGCAGCCCCGGCGCCACCGCGGGCCGCGCCTCAGGCGTCGTCCTCGCCGACCGGCGCGGCGTCGCCTTCGCCGAGACTCTCCTGCTCGGCGGACGGCAGAGCCTCGGGTGCCGTCTCGCGCACGTCGACGATCTCGGCACCGGGGAAGCGCGTCAGCACCTCGCGCACGAAGGGATCCGCGGCGGCGTTCTCCCGGCGTGTCTCGGTCGCGGCCCGGGCGGCGGCGTCCAGGGTCGGCGCGCCCTCTTCCTTCGACAGGGCCACGGACCAGCGCCGCCCGGTCCATCGATCGATGGCGGCGGCGATGTCGTTGGCGAGGCTCGGACGGCCGCCCGGCGCGAGGCGGAACTCGATCCGGCCCTCCTCGAAGCGCACCAGATGGACGTCGCGCTCCAGCGCGGTCCGCAGCAGGATGTCGCGATTGGCATCGGCCAGCGCGATCAGGTCCTCGAACCGTCCGAGGCGCGGCGTCGGCGGTGCCACGGGCGCCGGTCGCGGCGCCGGCGCACTGATGGGAGCGCTCGCGGGCGCGTTCACGGCGACGGGCGCGGTCATGGGCACGGTCATGGGCGCGCCGACCGGAGCAGGCTCCGCGGCGGCCGTGCGGGGTGCGGCGGCCAGGGCCGCGGAACCGNCGTAGGTCGGGGATCGGCGGCAAGGGCGGCCGGGCCGACACGGCCGGAGTCTCGTCCGCGGGCGCGGCGGCCGCGTCGGCCCTGAGCTGGCGCAGGGCCTCGTCGGGCGTGGGCAGATCGGCCGCGTAGGCGAGGCGCACGATCGCCATCTCGGCCGCCGCGAGGGGCCGGGGCGCGGCCTGGACTTCGGGAATGGCCTTCAGCAGGATCTGCCACGCCCGCGACAGGGCGCGGATCGAGAGCTTGTCGGCGAAGGCGGCCCCCCGGACGCGCTCCGTCTCGCTGAGCGTCGGGTCGGCGGCCGCCTCCGGCACCACCTTGAGCCGGGTGACGAGATGCGTGAAGGCCGCGAGGTCCGAGAGCACCACCGACGGGTCCGCGCCGGAATCGTACTGCGCCCGCAGTTCCGCGAAGGCGGCAGGGACCGACCCGCGCATCACCGCCTCGAACAGGTCGAGGATCCGGGCGCGATCGGCCAGGCCCAGCATGTCGCGCACGCCCTGCGCGGTTATGGTGCCGGCGCCGTGGGCGATCGCCTGATCGAGCAGAGACAGGGCGTCGCGGACGGATCCTTCCGCGGCCCGCACGATGGCGCCGAGAGCCTCGTCCTCGACGGGGACGCCCTCGGCCGCGCAGACCTTCGCGAGATGCGCGTGCAGAATCGGCGCCTCGACCCGGCGCAGGTCGAATCGCTGGCAGCGGGACAGGATCGTCACCGGCACCTTGCGGATCTCGGTGGTGGCGAAGACGAACTTCGCGTGCGGCGGCGGCTCCTCCAGCGTCTTCAGGAAGGCGTTGAACGCCTTCTCGGAGAGCATGTGGACCTCGTCGACGATGTAGACCTTGTAGCGCGCCGAGACCGGCCCGTAGCGGATGCCGTCGATGATCGCCCGGACGTCGTCGATGCCGGTATGGGAGGCCGCGTCCATCTCCAGCACGTCCATGTGCCGGGATTCCATGATCGCCGCGCAGTGGAGGCCGAGTTCCGGCATCGACACGGTCGGGCCGGTATCGGGCTGGCCGGCGCGGGCGTAATTGAGGCCGCGCGCGAGGATGCGCGCCGTGGTGGTCTTGCCGACGCCGCGGACACCGGTGAGCATCCAGGCCTGCGGGATGCGGTTGGCCGCGAACCCGTTGGCGAGGGTCCGCACCATCGCGTCCTGGCCGATCAGGTCGCCGAAATTGGTGGGGCGATACTTGCGCGCGAGCACCCGATAAGGCGTCGCCGCGGCGGGGGGCGCTGGAAACCCGGGCAGGCCCGGCTCGTCGTCAGGCGTGCCGGTCGAAGCGTCCATGCCGTGTCTGGGTCTGGCTGCCGCGCGCCGTGGAATGAGGTGGGAGGCTGGACGAAGACCCGCTCGGTCTCGTTAGGGCTGCTTCCTTCCGGACCTGACCCGGTTGGCGAGTGAAACGTCCCTCGCCAACCCCCCGCCGGCTATATGGCCGGGCCTCGCTCCGAACGCAAGCGCTGCCTCTCCGCGGCCGCCTACTCGGCCTTGCGCTTGACGATCGCCAGGGTCTTCGGATCGAGCTTCAGGTCGAACTGCTTGCCGCTCGCGTCGACCGCGTCGTCGACCTCGATCATGCCGTCGTCGAGCTCGATCTCCTTCCACTTGGTGAAGCCCTCCTGCTTGAGCACGGCCTCGACCTTGGCCTGCTGGTCGGGCGGAAGCTTCTCGTCGGCGCGGGCGACGAGGCCGGTGCCGGCCACCAAGGTCAGGGCGAGAAGGGCTGTGGTCAGGCGCATGGCTGTCTCCGCTCCGGCAATTGTTTCCGGCTGTGAACAGGCACGCGGCAGCGGAGTTCCACGGCGGCGATCCTCTTGAGCCGCCCCCGGATCTGCCGCACACCTTGTCGGTACCGGAACGCGACGGCGAGGACACTGCACCGATGGTCACCCGCGTCGCCACCGTGGCCTTCGAGGGCATCGAGGCGCGGGCGGTGGACGTGCAGGTCCAGATCATACCGGGCTCGGTGGTGTTCACCGTCGTCGGTCTGCCCGACAAGGCGGTGGCGGAATCCCGTGAGCGGGTCCGCGGCGCGCTGATCGCCTCCGGGCTGGCGCTCCCGGCCAAGCGCATCACGGTGAATCTCGCCCCGGCGGATCTTCCGAAGGAAGGCTCGCACTTCGACCTTCCGATCGCGCTGGGGGTGATGGCGGCGATCGGCGCGATCCCGGCCGATGCCCTCGCCGGCTACTGCGTGCTGGGCGAACTCGCCCTCGACGGCAGCATCACCGCGGTGAGCGGCGTGCTGCCCGCCGCCATGGCGGCGGGGGGCCGCGGGCTCGGGCTCATCTGCCCGGCCGCCACCGGGCCGGAGGCGGCCTGGGCCGGGGGCGATCTCGACGTGCTCGCGCCGCGCTCGCTGATCCAGCTCGCCAACCACTTCAAGGGCAGTCAGGTCATGGCGCGGCCCGAGCCCGCCGTCGCCGCGCAGGTCGGACCGTTGCCCGACCTCGCCGACATCAGGGGGCAGGAGGGCGCCAAGCGCGCCCTCGAGATCGCGGCGGCCGGCGGCCACAACCTCCTGGTGATGGGGCCTATTAAGCGGGACGTGCCCGGTGGTGGACTGCCCCGTTGGAGGCGTGTGGCTGAAAGAACTGGGGACAACCGTCGGCCGCTCCTTGGCCAATCCCGGAGCCTCCCCATGTGCCGGTCTTCGCAAGCATCGGGCATTCACGTGATGATAGCGACCGCGCCGCATCCTCCCCGCTGAACCAGGAGCGCCGCGTCGACCGCCGGGCCTCCGCGCTTCCGGACGCCCGATGCCCAAGTGTTACAGCTACATCCGGTTCTCGCGTCCCGAGCAGTTGCGCGGCGACAGCCTGCGGCGCCAGAGCGAGGCCGCCGACAAGTGGGCCGCCGAGCACGGCATGGTCATCGACGAGAGCATCCAGGATCTCGGCGTCAGCGCCTTCCGGGGCCTCAACCGGATCAAGGGCGCCCTCGGCAAGTTCCTCGACCTCGTTCGCAAGGGGCAGGTGGAGCAGGGCTCCTACCTGATCTTCGAGAGTTTGGACCGCTTCGGGCGCGACGAGATCCTCGACGTGGTGAGCGAGTTCACCAAGGTGCTCACGGCGGGCATCACCATCGTCACGCTGGTCGACCGGCGGATCTATTCGCGGGAGACCATCAACAAGGAGCCGGGCTCCTTGTTCGGCGCCATCATGGTGATGATGCGGGCGAACGACGAGAGCAAGACGAAGGCTAAGCGCGTCGGGGATGCCTGGGAGAAGAAGCGGAAGGACGCCTCCGGTGCGGTGCTGACCTCGCGGGTGCCGGGCTGGCTTCAGGTTGTAGAGAAGGACGGCAAGCGGCGGATCCAGTTCAGGAAGGACGGGTTGAAGGTCGTCCGGCAAATCTTCTCGGACACCATCGCGGGCTACGGGAAGCTGAAGGTCGCCCAGCGGCTCGAACAGGCCGACTTCAAGCCCTTCGAGGACGGCAAGGCCTGGCACGCGTCCTACGTCCAGAAGGTCCTGCGCAACCGCGCGGTGCTCGGTGAGATGCAGCCCTACAAGCGAGACGACGAGGGGCGCCGGGTGCCGGCGGGTCCTCCGATCAAGGATTACTACCCCGCCGCCGTCACCGAGGCCGACTTCGTGCTGGCCTCGGCCGCGGCGTCGTCGCGGGACAAGTCCGGCGGGCCGCGAGAGGCTGCGGGCGAGGCGAACCTCCTGCGCAACCTCGCCCGCTGCACGTGCGGGGGCCGGATGAAGCGCGAGAACAAGGGCGGGCAGAGCTCCGCGTGGCTGGTCTGCGCCGAGGCGTCCCGGGGCGATTGCACGAACACCCGACGTTGGCGCCTGGACCTCGCTGAGGAGAAGCTGCTCGGTTGCTCCGCCCGCATTGACTTCCGCAAGCTCCTGGCCGCCGGGGGCGAGCCGGTCGAGGCGACGCCGACGGTCGCCGACTACGAGGCCAAGGTCGCGGAGGTCGGCAAGCGCCTCGCCGCCATCATGGCGGCGGTCGAGAGGGGTGTGACCGCTTATGCGGACCGCGCCGTCGAGTTGCAGAAGGAGTCCGACGAAGCGGAGGCCGAGCTTGCCCGGGTCAGGCGGCTGGGTGCCCTCGGCGCGACCCAGCCGTCCCCGGAGCAGAGGCGGCGCACCCTGGCGGAGTTGAAGGCCAAGCTGGAGGGAGCCACCGACGCGGAGCGGGCCGACCTGCGCGTCCGGCTTGCCCAGGAGGTGCGGGCGGCTTTCAAGCAGGTCACCTTCGGGTTGGACCGGATCACGGCGACCTACAAGGGGGTGGTTCCGTACGCGGGCCTGAAGCCGCGCGACATAACCGTCCTGGTCCACACCGAGAACCCGGACGAGATCATCGAATTCCAGATGGCCGCGCTAGAGATGGACGAGGTCAACCGGCGTAGCGGGTCGGTCGCCGAGTTCGCCCGGCGACAGCGGGCTCGGTGGGGTGGCTTGGAGAACCCGGAGCCGAAGGTCGACCTCCTCGACGACGTGCCGGGCCCGATGCCGGCGGTATGACGGGCCGGCGGTCCCCGGACGGGTGGCGCGTTGCGACCCGTCGAGCTCAGCGTCAGCGAGGGGATGGGATGTCCGCCGTCGGGTCGCGGTCGGCCAGGACGATCCACCCGCTCGACCTGGGCTCGAAGCGGGTCGAGGACCGCACCGCCAGCGCGACGATGTCCGCATCGACCTCGATGCCGGCGAGCTCCGGGTCGTCGGCGATGGCCTCCGCCAGGGCGGCCGGCCGCAGCGTGGCTGCATCCTGCGGTTGGCCTTCGAGGAAGCGGATGCAGGCGCGCTCGACCTTACCCACCGCGGGGTCGTCCGCATCCCAGCGGCGGCGGCGCTCCCACGTTCCGTCCGGAAGGTGCCTCGCCTCGCCACCGAGGATGCCTCGTATCGTTTTGGCCGACGCGTCCGGGGCGTAGGTCCGGACGGCCTCGATCAACTCGCCCGTCGCCAGCGGCCCTGCAACGTGCCCGGCGACGTCACGGACCATGGCGGAGGTCGAGATCCTGCCTTTCAGGTGCAGGAGCCAGTCGACGCCGGGCTCGGATGGCCAGCCGATCTCGCGCAGCAGGAAGCGCTCGTAGCCCTCGGCTCCTTCCGGCAGGCCCGCACGCAGCCTCTCCCGGAACTGCTCCGGCCTCGTTGCCAGGTCCGACGCCAGCACGAGCTTCCTCGCATCCCGGCACACGGTGAGCCAGTCACCCGTCCTCAGCGGTCCCACGACCGGGCCCATCGAGGTCTCGACGAGGTGGACCCGGGCCTTGGCCCCGAACCAGGCGATGGCCGTGAGGCGCTCCGGGTCCAGGCCGCTGAGCCAAGGCGTGGACGCTATCTCCTCCCCGGTGACGGGGAGGAGCCGGCTCAGCCTTTTCCCGAGCCGGCTCGGCCACCCGTCGCGTTTGTCGAGCAAGGCGACCGATGATTCGACGATCTGGAAGAGCCTGGAGCGGTTGACGTCGAAGTCCGCGAGCATCTCGGGAACGGTCTCGGGCCGACCCCTGAGCCCCAACTTTCGCGTGAGGATCCCCCGGGATCTCGGGTCGAGGTGCCCGAGCGAGGACGTGATGGTTTCGAGGAGCGGGGTCGACGCGAATGCCTCGGCCCTGGCGGCCCGGTGGACGGCCTCGGCTTCGACCGTGGCAGCCTTCCGGGCAACTCTCGCCTTGTCCCGTGCGGCCTGCTCGGCGGCTCTCGCCTCGGCTGCTGCCGCCTCGGCATCCATGGCGGACCGCTTCGCTTGGCGCTCGGTGAAAGCCTTAGCCTGGGCCCGGAAGGTGTCGAGCAGCTTACGGCTCCCGCCGAGGAAGAGAAGGATGTCGGCTTCCGTCATGCCGGCGAGGTCCGCGCCGAGGCGGACGTCGAGGCGGACGAGGGCGGTCCTGAGGCGACGGTCACCTGTCAGGCTCGTCACCTCGACATCGCGAATAGCGTCCGTCACGTCTTGCGGCAGGACCGGGAGGTCCGACGACCCGAGGTCCGGCGCGCTTGGCTCGACGACCGGCAGGGGCTTGTTCGACCACCGGCGGATGGCGTGCAAGTGCGCGAACTGCCCGCCCATGGGCGCGGTGACGAACCCGCCATTCGTCTGATGCGCCGCCTCCGTAATAAGCACGGGGTTTTGGGTGAACGCCCGCTTGTCGGGGAACGAGGGTTGCCCCTCGGACTCCTGGGAGACGAGCCCGAAGCCGTTCCGCTCATCGCGTCGGGTCCAGGCATCCCAGACGACGGCCGGGTCTCGGTCCGTGGTGGTGGAGCGGACCTCCCCGGCGCGGGACCAAATCGTTAGGCGGAATCTCATCCCCCGATGCTGCTGGCGGGGGATGAAATCGACAAAGCTTGGGGCGGACTAAAAGTCCCTAGACTGAGGAAGTACCAGATGCTTATCCGGCTGGCCGGGGCTCCAGCTACCTCTTACGCGTTAGGAAATCGCGAATGGGTGGAAGCGGTTGAGCCGGTCCAAGCCGGATATGCGAAGTCGTCAAACCAAGGGTGTAATTGGGGTTGTCGTCTCACCATACGACAACGAGGATCACACCCCGCAGAGGACGACTTGCGTTGATGAGCTCAGGCTTGCCCCTGAGCCAGACAACAGATGCCACCGGTCTTGTCGCTGAATGGCAAGCAGGTCATCGGCCTGGCGTGGCGACTTCGATGTTGCAGGTACGCCGAACACGGATATGTCGTGACGGTCCGTTGGTGTGTCCGGTGCTTCGGCACACCATGTCCTATGCATCAGGGGGTAGGCGGGATCAGCCTGTTCCCGGCCCGCCAGCCGGCTTTTTCAGCGCCCCGGACCATCGCTTTCCGCGTGCATGCCCTCCGGGAGGTAACCCAGCAGGTGGCGGACATCCTCATCGGGAAACCCGCGTTGGACCATGTACCTTGCCGTCAGCAGGTCATCGACGGGGCGGGTCGGGCGCCCGTCGGCGTCGAAACGCGCGGACCTGTCCAGCCTCGGTGCCGGGGCCGGACGATGCTGGCGCGGCTCGACGGTTGCCAACGTGAAAGCGGAGACTTCGGGTCCTAGATCCCTAGCCATTCCTCAAGCCTCTGCCTTTCCGACGGTCCGGGCCTACCCTCAGAGATGTCCAAGCCGCCGACCCAGTTCAAGCCTACCAGCAATTCCTTGCCAAGGCGAACGGCTGTGGGGTTGGCAGGATCGCGCGCCGCTCGCGGGGAGACGACGTCGTCCAACTGTGCGACCAGCCGGATATCGCCGGGCTGCAGCGCGCCGGACCCGGGATATAGTATTCTCTGAAGGATGCCTCGGGAGCGCTGCGAGATCTCGCCTTGCACCATCCCCAGTCGTTTCCGGATTTCCCCGAGGAGCGTCCGCCAGGCGATCTCGGTCGGGATGAAACCGGCCTCGGCCCATAGATAACTGCCCACATTCTCGGTGGTGATGTCCAACCTGGTCACCTTGAGCCTGTCGGCGGTCGCCAGCAGGCTTGCCGCCATCTTCTTGCCGAGGCCCAGGCCACGCTGCTTGGTTCCCACGTCATCCCACAGGATGCGGTCCATCCGGAGTTCGAGCGCGACACCGGCATGCCAGACCGAACCCGCCCTTCCGTCGGCTTCCGCTGCAAGTTCGAAGCTGTCTCTCGAAGGCTCGACGGACCGGTATTCGAAGCCGGGCTCGCCGGGCATTCCCGCGAACAAGGCTTGGGCCATGGCAAGTGGATGGAGGTCGAGGTCGTCCGGGGCGACGAACCTGGCGTGCCACCACTCTGCGTCCTCGACCGTGAGCGGCCGTGCGAAGGTCAGCCGGTTTCCATCCTCGTAGAGCCTGGGCCATCCCTCCGGCCCCTGGGGGATCTCTCCCGGCGGTCCATAGGCCATGCTTCCTCCGCCGACGCCCGCCGTGCACGACGGTCGTCATACCCTCGCAAACGGCGGCGTCCAGAGTCATTGGGCTCGATCTGCGCCCGACGGGCCGGCGCGACAGGTCGGAGGGCGGCCACGGGATGGGCCCGGACGAGCCGCATCTCCCATGTCGCCGACCACTTCCCCTCGGCGTCAGGGTGGGTGAGCCCGGAGCCGGTCGGGCGGGATGCGATGCCTCGGGGCTGGCCGCCGCCACGCCCTCGTCCCGGTAAGGACCCGGGCGGGCGTGGGCTTGTGTCGGGGAGCGGCCGCGGCTTTTCCAGGTCAGGATCGCGCCGCGCTCGGTTCGCGTGTCGCCTCGGCGAACAGCACCGCGTAGCGGTCGGGTTCAAGCGTGATCAGGGTGAGCGCGATGTCGCGCCAGTAGCCGAGCGTCTTCAGCTTTTCGAGGCGGTAGCGGACAAGGTAAAAGGGTCCGTAACGGTTCGGAAGGCTGCGCGAGGGCGCACCGGTGGACCATAGGAAGATCTTGGCTTCGATCAGGAGCTTCAAGCTCCAGGGCCCCAACCTCTTGTCGCCCTTGAGCACGTTTTCGGGGACGAGGGCTCGCACGGCTTGCCACTCGTGGTCTCGCAAGGCGAACTCGCCGCGTTCCATCCTCGCGAGGTCGATCCCGACCCTGTCTGTGAGGTCGTAGCGCGTGCCCTTGCGGCGGTACTCCGCCCGCAGGATCATCTTGTCCGACACTTCCCGCGGCACATGGTCGATTCCTTCGAGCAGGGGCATGATGGTCAGGTGGATTTCGCTGGTGAACTCGGCGAAGCCCGTACGGCGAACCACCACGCGCTCGATTAGCCCCCGGAACGCGGCTGCCACCCTTTGACCGGCCTCGTCGGTGGCGCGGAACGGGAGGACCGTCTCCATGCCAGCGACCGCCTCGCGCAGCATGGTCATCCGTTCGTGGTCGAGGCCGATGGGACGCGGTTGCGAAGGCAGTGATTGCAGTTGGCGTTGCACCCGATCCACCTGCTTGTTCAGCTCCCCTTGCTTCCAGTCGAGGTACGTAGCGTTGAACCCCGGGGTCTTACGCTTGTCCCAGACTTCGTCGAGTTCGGCGAACAGACGCACGAGTTCGCTTTCAAGGTCTGACCGCTGCTTGGTGTGGTCCCGACGCGCGGCTTCGCGCGTCTCGTTGTAGGCCGCGACGTAGGCCTCGGTGCAACGGGGGTCGAGGACCTTCTCGGCCAACTGCCGGATGACGACGCCTTCGAGTTCGTCGACCCTGACGTAGTCAGGGTTCTGGCAGGTGCCCTTCGAGAAGCGGTTGCCGCACCGGAAGGTGAAGAAGCGCTTCATCGGGCCGATCACCATGTTGCCGCCGCAGTCCGGGCACTTGACCTTGCCGGACAGGAGGTACTTCCCGCCTCGCGGACGACCGGGCGACCGCTTGATGTCGCCTGGTCGCCTCGCGGCATCCCTAATGGCCTGGGCGGCCTCCCACACATCCTGCTCGACGATGCGCAGGTGCGGCACGGGCGTGAGGATCCATTCCTCGCGCGGCCGCATCCTGACCGAGTAGCCGCCGTCCTTGTTCTTCTGCAGCGTCTTCCGATTGAAGGCGAGGACGCCGTAGTAGAGCGGATTGGCAAGCAGGTCGGCGATACCCGTGTTCGTCCATGTCCTGTCGACCACGGGTCGACTGTTCAGTGAGTGCGCGATTTGCATGGGGTCCAAGCCGTCGAGCCGCATCTGGTAGATGAGCTTGATGGTCTCGGACTGGTCCTTGACGATGGTCCGGTGCCCGGGTTGGCCCGGCACCTTCGCGTAGCCGTAGCACATGTGCGGGACGAGCCCCTTCCGGGCCATCTGCAGCTTGGCGTACGAGGTCCGCTCCACCAGCACCCGCCGGCCCTCGTCGCCCATCAGCCCCTGGAAGGCGATGTCGGTCAGGCCGAGCTTTCCGCGGCCGGGTTGGTGGATCTCGATGCCGAGGGACTCCAACTCCTTGAACACGACGCTCAGGATCGCGAGGTTACGGGCGAGGCGGTCGACGTTCTCGATGACGAGGACACCGAATTCACCCTTCCGGGCGCCTTCGAGCATGGCATCGAGATCGACGCGGCCGTCGTAGGAATTGCCGGATTGAGCCCGGTCCGCATAGATCTTGAGCATCGTTCGGCCGGTGCGCTGGATGTACTCCGCGCAGATCTCGGCTTGCCGCTCGACGCTCGTCTCCGTCTGCTTGTCGGTCGAGTAGCGGGCGTAGATCACCGCGATGTCGTTCGGGACTGCGCGCAGCGTGCCGCGGCCCCGGAAATGGGTCATCCAGGTTTCGGGCAGGGTGGCGGCGTCGCGTTCCGCTGCGGCTACGTTCTGATGGCTGGTCATGGGCGGTACTCCACTGGCGCCGCGGCATCCCGTTGCAGGGGACGGCTTCGCAGGCGGGCCCAGGCGGGCCACGAAGGGGGCGGGGCTGGTGACCGGGTCGGCGTCGCGGCTGTTGCGCGGCTGATCACCGACCGGGCCGAGGAAGGCTCAGGCCGCGGCGGCCTGGCCGGTCGTCCTCGGGTAGGACCCGCCGGATATTCGCAGAGCGTGGGTAAGGAGGGTTCGCATGGCTGAACCTTGCCTGTGCCGGGGGCGCACGCCCCCGGTGGGGGCGGCGACGATTGCGGGCGTCGCGTCGTTGGAGGGGGCGGTCATCGACGACCCACTGGACCGCCGGCGTCGTGGAAGCTCGCCTGCACGGTCAGCCAGGTCTCGTGGTCGACGATGCGCAGGCGCTCGACCTGGGTGACCACCCATGTCTCCGGTCGGGTTGGCGCCGGGACCCTCATCCCGGTGCCCGGGTGGCTGACCACGGCGGTCCGGCCGTGGACCAGGATGCCGTCGTAGAGCGGGTTCCGGAGCATCCGGGCGATGCCGCCGCCCTTCCACTGCCGAAGCGTCGGGTTCGCCCGGTTCAGCGCGGCGGCGATGTTCGCGCATCCCATGCCCTCGGCCCGCATGCGGAAGGCTTCCCGCACGACGTCCGCTTGTCTGCGGATGACGGAAGGCCTGCCGGGCCGCCCGGCGACCGTCCTGTAGCCGTAACAGGTCCGGCCGGGAATACGGCCTTCCCGGGCGCTGTCGCGCAGGCCGTGCCGGGTCCGCTCGCGCATCATCCGGCGTTCCTCCTCCGCCATGAAGCCGCGGACGACGAAGTCGGTGATGCCGAGCCTACCTCGACCGGGCTGATGGACCTCGACGCCTAGGGCGGACAGGCGGGCGAAAAGGTCTTCAAGGTGCGTGAGGTCCCGGCAGAGCCGGTCGAGGTCAGCAACGACGAGGGTGCCGAACTCCCTGCGTGCCGCGGCTTCCATGAGCCGGGCCAGGGCGGGTCGACCGGCGACGGCCGAGCCCGTGGCAGGCTGGTCGATGAGGGCCGCCAGGAGGGTCATGCCCTTGGAGGCGACGTAATCCTGGCAGGCCGTGACCTGCCTCTCGACACTCACGGCATCGGCACCCCGGGCGTAGATGACCGCGGGCTTCTTTGGCGTCGAGGGCCGGACCGTATCAACGGCGGACCGGTCGATGTCCTCGACGATGAGGACGCCGAGGTCGCCGCGGGCCTGGGCGGGGAACTGGTTCAGCGGGAAGGTCGTCATGGGCGGAACTCCGGTGACGCCGCGGCATCCCGACTCTCGGGAAGGCTTCGCGGACGGGCCCTTCGCGGGGCCAGGGGACGAGGAGGGGTCGGGACCGGACCGGGAGGGCCGGTTCCTCGGCGGGCTCTGCGCGCGCCGGTATTCGACGGGAGTCGGGGGGTATTCGCATCGGGGTACTCCGTGGGTCGGTGGTCGCCGCCGGGGGGCTAGCGGCGGAAGGAGGAGCCGAGGTCGGCCATCGGGGCCGACGCGTAGGCCATGAAGCCCGGCAGGAAGCCGACCGGGGGGCGCAGGCCGTAGAGGTCGATCACGCGGGGCTTGGCCGGTCCGGTCGGCCACGCGCGCAGGTCGGCATCGTCTTCCCGGTCGGGGCTGGCGGCGCGCTCGACGGCCATGTCGAGGAGCGCTTGGTAGCGGCCGAGCGCCCGGGCGACGGCGAGCACGCGCCGGTCCGGCTGCTGGGCGGCCGCGTCACGGCCGAGGTCGGCGTCGCGTGTGTCGATGTTTCGTGTCGTCATCGTAGGGGTCCTTCTCTGGAGGGAGGCCCCGTCGCGTTCGGCCGCGGCGGGGCTTGGGTGCGGGGCCGGCGTATCCGGCCCGGTATGTTCGGCGTGTCGGGCATCGCGGGGCTCATCATCGGCCGGGCGGGTCAGGCCGCCGGTCGCAGCGGCGCGGGTCGGGACGTCGTGGCGTGATCGTGCGGGGTGGGCGATCCGACCCCGGCCAGCATCCGGAGCATCTCGGCGTGGATCACCTTGGCGACCATGAGCGCGAGGTCGGCCTCGGGGCACCCGGTCGTGCCCTCGTAGGCGAGGTGCCCGACGCGGAAGCGCACCGCGTAATCGCGCTCGCCGGGGCGCTTGAGCACCCGGAACGGCCACCCCCGCGGCGCGATGTCGGTGACGCCGCCATCGTCGCGGTGGGTCGTCGGTGCGAGGCCGTAGCCGGCTTGGAACGTGTCGTGGGCGATGTCGGTCATGGCGTGGGTCCTTTCCGGTGGGATGAGGGCGCGTTCGGAGACCTGGGCGCGGCGGTGCCGCGACCGGTGTTCGGGTCTCGTGGAGCGTTGGGTGAAGGTGACGGCTTCAGCCGTCCCGGACGTGCGGGTCGTCCATGCCCGGGTCCGCGACGTCGAAGTCGAAGGTGCACCCCGGGGGTTGCGGGTCACGCCGCTGCCGCTCGAAGGGCGGGCCGAGGATGTCCAGGAGGGTGAGGACCGCGGCGGCAGTCTCGGGCCTGGCCGCCGAGCAGGGCTCGATACGGCCTTCGGCGACCTCGGCCTCGATGGTCGCGCGCACCGCACGGGCCTCGTCGAGGTCGTATGTGCCCGTCGACACGTCGAGCCGGACCTCGCCCAGGCGGAAGCCGAGGCGCCAGGGCTCTTCCCCGACGCGGCAGGTGAGCATGACGACCGGCTTGGCCGCGGCCGGGTGGAGGATGCCCGCACACTCGGTGCGGCCCTCCGTGCGCCTCACCCATGAGCTGGCATCGGCGGGCGGGGCGGCACGATAGTCGCGCAGGGCCCGCTTGGCGGAGGCGGCGACGAGCGCTTCGAGTACGGTGGCGGTCGGGGTCTTGAGGGGACGGGCGGCGAAGGGGTCAGGTCGGGGTTCGTTCGTCACGGTGGGCTCCATCGGTGGGCGGACCCGTCGCCGGCAGGCGAGCGGAGAGGAGGGCTTCGGGGGCCGGTATGGCGGCCGGGGTGCGTATGGGGCGCAGGACAGGCATGGGGGTCGGTTCCACGGCGTGAGGGGGGAGCCGTCCGCGACTCGGGTGCGCCGGGGACGGATGGCTTCGGGCAGGCTCGCCAGGGGCGGGCCGGCGTCAGGGGGATGGTATGTGCGCCGGCATGGTGTCCTCCTCGTCCGGTCGGTGACCGGCTGCGTGGCCGAAGGGGCCGCATCGATGGAGGCTATCGTCGGCCGGGTCGCCCGGCCGCAGGTCCGCAACGACCTCAGGCTATCGGGGCTATCCGACGATGGGCCTGCTCGAAGGCGGCCTGGTGTTGCGTTATGCAGGGCATGCCTATTGTGTATCCGAGCTAGAGCGCGGGATCCATCGTTGTTTTTGCTGTGCTTCGCGGTGCTGTATAGGATGGTTAACGCCACCGTAAACACAAAGAAATACATCCAATTGCGTAGAATTTGAGTGAAGTACGAGACGGCCGGTTCATGGGCGCTTCTCAGTCCCGGCCCTCACGGGGGAGCGCAGGGCCAGCCGGCGGGAAGGGGACGACATTCCCCTCCGCCTTGCGCTGGTGCCGCCGCTCCAGGGCGACCTCCATGCCCTCCTCGATCTCGACCATGATCGCGCCGAGGAGATCGAGGTAGGTCGCCGGGTCCAGGGTCCTGCGCAGGTGGAGGAGGCCGGTCACGACCTCGGCCACACCGGCGTCGAGGCGGCGCTCATCCATGGGCGCCTCCCACCGCGACGAGGCGGGCGTCCTCCGGCATGGCCGTGGGCTCCGGCTCCCCGAGGATGGCGCGCACCTCTGCCCCGGACAGGATGCGGGACCGGAGCAGGCGCAGGGCCACGGCCTCGATGCGTGAAGCATTCTCGGCAACGAAGACGGACGCGACCTCGAACAGGTTCTGGAGGTCGGCCTCGACCACGTCCTTGAAGGCGGGGTCACGGTCGATCAGCGCCGACACGTCCGAAGGCGCGCCCCTGTACGTCAGTGTCTCGCCGAGCCCGAAGCTGCCGTGCTTGCTCGCGACAAGGCCGGTCGCGATGGCGAGGTCGCTGCCGGGCGCGCCGGCCGCACCGGAAGTGGCATGGCCCCAGCGGACGTCGGCGGCCCTACCGGCGAGGATGGAGACAATAAAAGCGTCCATCTCGCCCGCCGTGAGGGACTCCGCCGACTTCAGCCGCGAGTTCGTCCGCCCCGAGAAGCGTCCGCGCCCGACGATGGACACGCTCTCGACGGTCCCCGCCCCGAGCCGGGTCACCGCAACGCTGTGCGCCGCCTCGTGGGTTGCGATGGCCTTGAGCATGGCCGGGGAACGGGTCTCCGGCGGGGCGACCTGCGCGACGATGTCGGCGAGTTCCACCGGCCGGCGCTCCGCCCAGGCCCTCTCGCGGGCACCCTTGGCCCAGGAGGCGACCTCGGCGCCGGTGGCCCCGAGCCCGACCATGGCGAGCGGCATCAGGTCGGCATCGGGCGCATCGTCCCCGAGATGCTGCTTGAGGATGCCGGAGATGGACGCCGCGTCCAGCGGCGGGATGTGCAGGACGCGGTTGAGGCGCCCAGGCCGCGTCAAGGCATCGTCGAGCCGCTCGGCAAAGTTCGTCGCGCCGACGACGATGAGCGATGAAGTGTCGCCGGAAACCGCTGAGTCCAGGCGGGTGAGCACGTGCGACACCAAGGTGATCCAGTATTCGGCGTGCGCGTTCCTGCCTGAGATAGTATTCCTATTAGGAATTGCGTCGATCTCGTCGATGAACAGCACGCAGGGGCTCATGGCAACGGCCTGGGCGATGGTGGCGTCGATGGCCTTGATCACTTGGTCCAAGTATCCGCCGGACGAGAACCATGCGGACACCGAGGTCGCCACGATGGGCATCTTGAGCGTGGCTGCAAGACTCCTGGCGTAGGTAGACTTTCCGCATCCCGGCGGACCTGAAATTACAAAAGATCGCTCAGGGATGCTTTGCCATTCCCTCTCGTTCCGACGCCACTCCGAGATCGCGTCCGCCAGGCGCAGGCCCCACGCGGCCGCCTCGCCGTAGCCGTGGGTCTCGGAGAGCGGCGGCACGTCAGCGAGCAGGGTGTCTCCGCGCAGCCTTGACCGGGAGGCGGCGGCGAGGCGGCGCACGCAGTCCCCGGGTCGGCTGCCGCGCCGGATGCAGGCGGCGATCTCGTCGAACGAGAGGCCGCGCGCGACGTCGTGCGGCACGCGGTGCGGGCGCCGGCCGGTCGTGAGGAAGATGGCGCTGCGCAGGGCCCGGGGACTGGGCGGGCGGAGTTCGACCCGGATGTCCGCGACGGCGACGAGGGAGGCCGGCAGGTACTGGTCCGGGGCTTGGGAGACTCCGAGGGCGTTCTGCCCGGCGGAGAGGACCTGGGAGGCCTCGTCCGACAAGTTGGTCGCCTTGTCGGTGAGCTTGCTCGCGCCGGTGCGCCGATAGGTGACGCCCCAACGCGCCACGCGGTTGAGGGCCTGGGAGACGGGGTCGACGTATTCGGGGCCGGGGACGGCGACCACCATCGCGGTGCCGCTATGAGAGGCGATGCGGTCGAGGTGGCGCCGGGGCACCGCGTCCTGGACCATCGCGACGGCGAGGATCAACCTCACGCTGGCGGTAGCCATTTCCTCGCGGGGGTCGGTCCCTTGCCCGAGGAAGTCTTCGAGCGACCCGGGCTCCGGCGCGGATGCGGGGGCGATGGACCTGAGGGTCTGCTGCGGGGTGTCGGCGCTCATCTTGGCGGTCGACTTGCGGGTGGTCTTCGAGGGGTTCTTCACGGCTGCCTCCGTATCGAGGCAGCCGCGCGCACTCGGGCGCCGGTCAGGCCTCGCTGGGATTTCGGGACGGGGTAGGGATGCGGGCGACCGGTTTCCGGTCGGCCGGGCGCGGTATGAGGCGCAGGTGCATGGGGCTCTCCTGGCAGGACGTGCGGCTAGGGCTCGATGCTTTGGTCGAGAGGCTCGCCCGTCGTGCGGCGGGTCCAGGGCGTGGCGTGGAGGTCCGTCGGCCTGCGGCCGGTGCGGTCCTCGTAGGCGCGGGCGAGCCGTTCCGCCTCGGTCAGCGCGGAGGCGCCGAGCGCGACGAGCAGGGCGCGCAGGCTGCGCTCGTAGGCGTGCTCGCCGAGCTCGGTCCTGAGGTGGAAAATGCGCGAGAACAGGAGTCCGAGCAGGTTGTCGGACGGTGTCGCGTGTGTGGGGTCGGGGATCATGGCGGCCTCCGGTCCGAGGCAGCCGGGCTCGTTCGAGCCGCCGGTCAGGCCTCGGTGGTGCGGGTCAGGGAACGCGTGAAGTCGCGGTTGCCTGAATGCCGTATGAGATGACGGGCGAAGGTCATGGCCGCTTGACGAGCGAGGTTTCGGGGCCGCGCGGGGCGGGAGTTCTTGGGGTCACCGCGAGAACTCTTGGCGAACATAACAACGCCGGGCGTCCGATCAACCAGCTCGGTAAAATCCCTGGGCCATTGGTGACGGATTCCCGGTGGATCCCGGGGATGGCCCCGGCCAGGCTTCCGGGAGGGTGCCCGTGCGACTCGGCGGGGTACGCGTAACCCGTAGCGCTACGCGTACCCGTTACGCTTTCCGGGAGGTTGTCGGCCGAGGGGGCTAGCCATGCCGGGCATGCCCAAGCGGAAGCGGCACGGGACGACGCGAGGGCTGCCTGTGACCGTGGTACGTCACGCGCCTCGGGCCGGTGCCCGGCGTTAGTCCTTCGGTGTCGTGTCCCTGGGTGCCCGGGCGGTGCGCGCCGTGAGTTCCGCATAGGCGTCGGCCGCCATGACCACGAGGCGGTCGCGACCGTGGAAGGTGATGAGGACCGCTTCCCGGAGCGCGGCTTCCTGCACCTCGCCAAGGCGACGCTGGAGGTCGCGCGAGGTGAACCGCCGCATGCGGTCGTCGTCGGCCTTCACCGTCGACGGCCCTGTGCGACCGTCGGTTCGGGCGGGATCAACTGGTCCAGGATCTCGCGCGACCCGCCCTGCCTCAGCCAGATCCGGCGCATAATCTCGCGGTACTCCGGACCGGAGGCACCGACCTGGCGCCACGGGTCCGAGGCCAGGGCGCCCCACCCATGCCTGGGATACATCGCCTTCCCTGACCCCGCCTCAGCCACTTTCGCCTCCCAGGTAAAGCTTCGTGATGCGGTCCGTGTCGGGGTCGCCGACGATGTACTCGCCCGACCAATCCCCGCCGAAATCCAGGAACAGGGCCTTCCCAAGCGGGACCTTCCGGGGCCTGCCGTCGGCGTCGAACAGCGACGGGCTGGGAACGGGGTTTTCCAGCGCGGCCAGGAAGTTCGCCGTGTCTTCGCGTCCGTTCGCGATGCGCCTCGCGAGCTCCCCGACCACCCCCGCGCCCAAACTATCTTCGAAGGAGTAGATCCCTGCGAGCAGGGTCCGCCGCAGGTCCTTCCAGGAGCCGAGGTCGGGCCTGAAGCCAATCCGGAGCCACGCGTAGCGACCGATGCGGCGCGCATCCAGCTTGATGCTGGAGACGCCGACAAGCTTACATGTCCCGACGAGATCGGCCATCAACTTGCGGCCCCGGCCCTCGCCGGCGTCGCCTTCCGGGATGAACATCTCGTCGGCGTTGAACACGGAGCCGGACAGGTTCAGCGTCCGCTCGACGAACCAGATCTCGCCGGCGTCCGCGAAGCGCCCCTCGACCCGGAGCGAGAACGCCTTCCCGACCCCGTCGATGAAGTCGTACCGGATGGACTTCTTGGTGACCACGCTGCGCGTGATGGCATCCCCCATGTCCTCCGGTGTCAATCCATGGGTGTCGTAGAACCGTTCAAGCCACCAGGTCCGGCCCGCGTCGTCGACGGGCTGAACGAACCTGATGCGGTTCCCGTCCTCGAACATGAGCCCGCGCAGACGGCCGTCGGTACTGTCGAAGCCTGCCATGAGGACCTTTTAGCACGGAAACATGAAGGCGTAAAATACATACTTTCAGGCCGGGCAGCGGTGGCGCGAAACCGGATGACGGGTGGCGCGTCGGCTCGACCTCGACGCGGAAACGCTGCGGATGCCGCTTGCAGGCGGGAACGAGAGCCCGGCCGCGCTCACGGAAGGCGTGACCGAGCGCGGCGGGGCGATGGACGTCTATCTCGCCGAATGTACCGACGACGAGCGGTCCCGCCGTGACCGGTATCGCCGGCCTATGCAGAGCCGGACGGTCGAGGCCGAAATCGGCGCCCTCGCGGTCCCGGGGCCGCGAGAGGTGTCCCCCGACGAGAGCGCGCTACCGAACTTATCCGATGGCGCTTCATCGATCTTATCATTTCGTGCTTCGCCCGGCCTATCATCCAGCCTTTCCCGGTGCCCGATGCCGACGTCTGGCAAGAGAAACCGCCGGCCGCCCCTGCCTCACATCGTTGGCGCGGTTCCCCCCAGGCCGGCATCGGGAAACGTCCGATGGTAGGCGTCGAACTGGCGCTTCCAGCCGGTCTCGCTCGTCATGGCCAAGGCATCGGCGGCATAGAGCAACCTGGTATCGACATCGTCCGGCTCCAGGTTTTCTTCCGCGAGTCCGCAAAGGCGTTGGAGCGCATTCCGGAGGATGCGGATCTGCGGCCCGAGCGTCGCGTCGCCCATTGCCGGCGGCGGTCCGCAAGCGTCGTCCAGGGCCTGGAAGCGCCGGCTGGCCTCCGCGGTGGGCCTGTCGGGGTCCAGCCCCGTCACGGCCCAGTGGGGATTGACCGACGCCCGTGCGATCCCGGCCTCCAGCGCGATGGCGGCATCCGCGGCGGCGTCGGCCGCGACGGCGACGTCCTCGCCAAGGTCCCAGGGGTCATGGGGACGCAAGCTTTCCCAGACCGCCTGGTGAAGGCGCAGCATGCCGAGGGAGGTGGCGGTGCATCCACGCAGGGGTTCCCTGACCTCGACCCCGGTCGACGGGGCTGTCAGGTTCGGCCTTCCGGGCGAGCCGACCTGGATGAAGGACGCGAGGCGGGCGGCCCCGTCGAAGTCGGCCACCGGATGGAGGCCGAGGCCTACGGTGCAAACCGTTTCAAGGCGTGCGAACCAGGCATCCGAAGGGACCAACGCCCCGGACGCGGGCAGCAGGTCCGGGAGGACGAGGCTGAGCCTGGGCGTGCCGGGCTTTGCATCCTTCAGGTCGTTGATCCGCCATGCAGGCAGGGGCGCCCGCTTGTGCAGGACGCCTCCGACCATGACGAGACCGGCGGCGATGTCATGCGCCACCCGCACCCGCGCTTCGCGGTCGTGGTCGACAACCACGCCGATGACGGGGTCGTGCGGCGAGCGCCCGTTGATCGGGCGCCAGCCCGGGAAAGGGTAGTCCGCCCAATCGACGATGGCGCGCCGCTCGTCCGGCCTGACGTTCCATCCGCTCGACCCGCGGGGCTGCGCGGCGGTCGGCCCGTCGGTGACGACCGGACGCCAATAGGATCCCTCGAAGTCGCGCCAGCGGAGGGAGCCGTCGGCACCCGGGCCGAAGCTCGCCTCCAGGGCGACCGGCGCGTCGGGCGCAGGGACGCGTCGGATGGCGAACGTCTCGGCGGCGAAGCGGACAGCCTTGACGGTCCCGCGGCGGCCGGGAAGCCGGATGCGGGCGCTGTAGGGCACCCAGATCTCGGTTTCGGCGTACTTGTGCATCTGGCCAGTCCCCTGTTCGGGGTCATGGTGCGCGCAAGCCTGGCAAGGCACAGCGGCCGATCTGAACACCCCGGGGCTCGGTGACGCCGTGTCTTCGACGCCCTGACAGACCGAATTCGCCGTGCATGTCGCCCTGAAATCGGGAACAAAGGCAGTACGTTTCGACTTGGTAAGCCTGGCCGTACTGGTTCGGGGGGACAGGTCTTGAAGCTCCTTTCGTTTCGCGTCCGCGACTTCCGCTCCATTCGGGATAGCGGAGAGGTCACCCTGGCGTTCTCGAAGGACGAGAAGGGGCGGGACCGCAGCGTCACGGCGCTGGTCGGGCGCAACGAGAGCGGCAAGTCGAACCTGCTGCTCGCGCTCGCGACGCTCAAGCCGCCCGGCGGCGTCAAGAAGCTGAAGATGATCAAGGATTTCCCGCGTGACCGACACGCGGGCGAGTGGAATCCGACCTTCGAGTTCCTCCAGACGAGCTGGGTCCTGGAGGAGGCTGAGCGGCGCGAACTCGCGGCGCTCTCGCCGGTGTTCGCGCGTGTCGCCCGTGCGGACGTCTCCAGGAGCTACGAGGGGCGCTACTTCATCGGCTTTGACGTGTTCAGGCCGACCTTCGACGTGGATGAGCACGCCAAGCGCATGCGCAAGCTTATGCCTCTGCTGAGGGCGCTGCCGAAGGGCATCGAGGACGACGAGGCCCGCACGGGGTTCGAGGCGGCCATCGCGAAGCTGGAGCTCGCCAGCCCGTCGCCGACGCCGGACGCGGCTTGGTGCACGAGGCTCCTCGTGAATTCCGACGACGTGCGGGTGGCCCTTGGCGCGGCTGGCAAGGCGCCCCCCGACGCCGTCGACGATCTGCTCGCGGCCACCGAGGCGGCCGGCGCGGCCGTCTCGGGCTACGAGGCCGCCGCTGCCAAGGCGCGGCAGTACATCGTAGGGCGCATTCCGAAGTTCATCTACGTGGCCGAGTTCCCGGAGTTGTCCGGGCACCAGGACATCGAGGAGCTCCTCTACGACGAGGATCACGACCCCAGCCATCCGGGGAAGTTGCGCGACGACCACAACGAGAGCGAGCTCAACTTCCTCAAGATGGCGAAGGTCGCCGGTTTCGACCCCGAGCGGCTGTACAAGCTCGGGGCCGGCGGACACGAGGAGCGCTCGCAGCTCCTGAACCGGGCGGGCGCCGTGATCTCGAACAAGCTGCGAGAGCGGTGGAAGGACCGGTCGCTCAAGGTCCGGTTCAACCTCGACGGCAACCACCTCGACACGCTCGTGTCAGACCCGAACACGTCGTACGACGTGGAGGTGAACCTCGACGAGCGCAGCCGCGGCCTGCGGTGGTTCTTCGCGTTCTACGTGACGTTCACAGCCGACACCCAGGGCGGCGACGCCGACGGCGCGATCCTGCTGCTCGACGAGCCAGGGCTGTTCCTCCACGCCATGTCGCAGGGCGACCTGCTGCGGCACCTCAAGAACGATTTCGCGAACCAGGTCGTCTATAGCACCCACTCGCCTTTCATGATTCCGCCCGACGACGTGGCCTCGGCCCGGACGGTGAACATCTCCCAGGACGAGGGGACGACCGTCAGCGACAGCCCGACCGGCGACGAGCGCACGCTGTTCCCCCTGCAGGCAGCCCTGGGCTGGACGCTCGCCCAGTCGCTGTTCGTCGGGCCCAACAACCTGCTCGTGGAGGGTGTGACGGACTTCTGGATCCTGTCGGCGGTCAACGGATGGATGAGGCAGGCCGGCACGAAGGGGACGCTGCCGAACGACCTGGCCCTGACGCCGGTCGGGGGCGCCGGCAAGATGGCCTACATGGCGGCCCTGCTGACCGGGCAGCGCCTGAACGTGTTCGCCCTGCTCGACGGCGACAAGGCCGGCCGCGACGCGCAGCAGGAACTCGTCCGCGGGAAGCTGCTGCCCCAGAAGTCGACCTTCTCCGTGACCGAGGCGTTCGACCCGGAACCGCCGGAGGCGGATATCGAGGACCTGCTCGATCCCAAGGTCTACGAGGACCTCGCACGCCGCGCTTACGCGAAGGAGCTTGCCAAGGTCACGCTGAAGCTGAACGACAATGTGCCCAGGATCGTGAAGCGCTTCGAGCTCGCGTTCCGGGAGAAGGGCCTCGACTTCGACAAGGGGCGGCCGGCCCGCCTGTTCATGACGGAGATGGCCTCGCGGCCCGCCGAGTTGGTCGACGCCGCGACCAAGGCCCGCTTCCAGCGGCTGTTCTCGCTGATCGTGAAGAGGATGGCGACCGCGGCGTCCGCCGCCGCCGCCTGACCCCGCGATGGTGAGTTCGCCCGTGCACACGCCCGTCGGCCCGGTGACGCATCCGTACGACAGGGTCGGGATCTCGGTTTCCGGCGCCTGGGGCGAGGCCCTGTCCCAGGACGTGCTGGCCGTGCTCAGGTCGGTGCGGGACTGCTGCCTCGCCGGCGTCGAGGCGCGGGAGCCGGACGCGCCCCGGGCCATCGCGGTCATCGGCATTCCCGAGCGCCCGAACCCGCAATGCCCGTCCCTCGTTCTTGCGGGACACGCGGCCCCCGTGATCCTGTGCGTCGACGGTCCCTACTGGGCGAGGCTCGCATACCAGTTCGGCCATGAGCTCGGGCACGTGGTCGCCAACAACTGGGGAGGGCGGGCGAACACGCTGCCACCCAGTCACTGGCTTGAGGAAGCCCTCGTCGAGGCCTTCGGGCTGGCCGGGATGCTCGCGATGGCGCGCCGGTGGGCGGTCGTGGCGCCGTACCCGCATTGGGTAAGCTATGCGCCGTCGCTTGAAAGCTATGCCCGCTCCACCGTCCGGGATCACGAATCCGTCGAGTCCGCGACGGCCTTCGCCTCAGACCCGGCTCTCTGGCTCGTCGACCACATCGCCACCCTGGAACCTCTCCTCGGGCTGCACAGGGAGGCCGTCGGCCCGCTCGTGGCCCGCCTCGTCCCGGAATTCGAGGCGGGACCCGGGGCGGCCGCGGACCTTGCGGCGCTGAACCTCTGGCCGGAACGCAGCACCCTCGCCCTTGGTCCATATCTCGATGCCTGGGAGCGAAGTTGGGGTATCGAGAAGCTTTGGTTGATAGACACGTTTTTCGCGTCGCCCGTCCATTGCCTGGGGCATGACGCCGAACTAGAACGTTTGCGGAACACACGGAGCGTTCGTGGGCGGCAAACGGGACAAGATCCAGCAGACGGTATCCGTCCGGCACCGCATGCCGGAGGAGATGGTCGCTTGGCTCGACCCGCACCGCCGCGAGCAGTCCAGCCAGACCCGCCTCGCCTACGTCCGCGCCGCGACCCGTACCGTCACCAAGCTGTCCACCGGGCAGCCGGTCGTCGCCTACGACGCCGTGCCCGAGAAGGACGTACGCCATGCCGTCCTCGCGCTTGTACCGCCGGTCAAGGGTGATTCCTGGTCGGTGAACTGCGCCGTCCGCCGCGGCATTGCCGCCCGCCGGCAGACGCCGGACGGCGGCGCCGTGTTCGGCTCCAAGAAAGAGATGCGGCGGCGGACCAAGGGCTTGATCGGCCACGACGAGATGGCCCGCAACCGGCTCCTGCCGTACCTTAGCTACGGCGACCGCCTGTACCGCGGCAACCGCACCGCGCGGCTAGTCCTCACAGATGCCGGGGGCAACGAGGTCGCCGCCAGGGCGCTGCCCGTCGACCCGCTGCCCAAGAAGCGCCAGCGCGAGTCGAAGAAGGGCCAGGCTTACGAAGGCATCGGGCGCTGGCTTCGCTCCGCCGCGCCGAAGGGCGCAAGCGTCGTCGACAGCCTCGCGCCGACGGTCGTGGTCACGGCACTGCGCCTGACCATATCCGGCGAGACGCGGCTTATCCCGCTCGTCCGCCAGCGCGGAAAGCAGGGCCGGCTTCTCGCCCGCGTGGCGTGGCTCGCCAGCCTGGGCGTGCTGAACGTGACCGTGCAGGTCGACGACGACAGCGTCCACGTCACGTTCGACCCGCTCGCCGTCGCGGACCATCCCGAGCGGATGGCGCCGACCGCCTTCGTCCTGGACCGGGCGCTCGGCATCGACCGCAACCCGAACGCCATCGGCGCCACGGTCCTCGACGTCGCCATGCGCGACGGCAAGCCGTGCCATGACCTGCCGGGCAAGGTCGTAGACCACCTGCTGGTCCAGCCCAACCTCGACCGCGACGCCGGTGCCGGCGAAACCGCCGAGGCGATGGCCAAGGCGGCGGATGCCGTCATCGGCTTGGCGCGCAAGCGCCGCTGTGGGCTGATCGTGGTGGAGCGGCTCAAGGGCCTGCGCGGCGGTAGCGGCGGCAAGGCCCTGAACCACCTGCTGTCGCGCTGGGCGCGGCAGCGGTTCCTGATCGCGCTGATGCGCCGTGCGGCGCTGTGTGGGATCAGGGTCATCGAGGTGTGGGCGGGGTACTCGACCACCATCGGCAACGTTTGTCACGACCTCCCCGATGCCTGCGCGGCGGCCGCCGAGATGGCGCGCCGCGGCCTGGCGCGGGAGGCTGACGAGGAGACACAGCTACTTCCGGCATATGACGGAGGCTACGTCCCGGGCAGGCTTCACGCCCTGCCGCCCGCGCCCGAGAGGCGCGCGGGTCCGCGGAAGGAAGGGACCGGGGCCGCAAGCCGCCCGAGCCACGCGGAGCGCGTCAGGCGCCTCGCCGTGCGGGCGGAGCACGTCACGGGCTGGAAGGAGTTGCACCGGGAACTACGCAAATCGGGCGTTCGGGCCCGTCGGCCGCATCCGGTGGGGGCGTCGAGCCTCTATGCGGCCGCCCGCTGCGGACCGTCGAAGCGGGGGAGGTGCTACCGCCCCCGCGGCGATGGCCTGGGCGCGACGCGGGGCCTTGGCTGACGGACACCCGTCAACCAAAGTTTCTCGCTACCCCGAAGTTGCGCTGCGACCGGCCGGCCCGGGCGTCTCCCTGGCCGGATACGCGACCTGCTCGGGGTGGGGGCGTGACCGCTGCCTGAGCCGTTCGACATCGTGATCCACCACAACCCGGAGTGCGGCACCTCCCGACACGCCCTGGCGATGATCCGCAACGCCGGCATCGAGCCGCACGTCGTCGAGTACCCGAAGACGCTTCGGAAGCCGTCCTTGGAGCCGGCGTCCCGGCAGGCGTGACCTTGCCGTCCGAGCCGGTCGCCGGGTCGTCCGGAAGCGCGGTCGCCCCTCCGGCGGCTCCGACCGGCAAAACCCACATCATGGCGCTGACAGGCGACCGTTGTTGTGGTTATTTTCAAAAACCCATAATATGGAGGCCATGGCGTCGCCATAGGATGGCTTTTGTGAACCGGGATCGCCTGACCCACGCCGTACGGCAGCGCCTGGTTCGCCTCCCGGCCCCGCACGACAGCCACTACGGCGTGGTGCCGCTTCCCCCGCCCGAGAACCACGTGTCGCTCGACGGGACGCTGGACCGCCTGGTCGCGGCCAGCGCCGCCCTCGGGAAGGTGCAGGCCATCGCCCGGGAGATGGCAGACCCCTACCTGATCAGCCGCATCCTCAAGCGCCAGGAGGCGGTGAGCTCGTCCTCCATCGAGGGGACCAACAGCACGCTCGACGAGCTCCTCGCCGTCGAGGACGCCGACGAGGACGGGCGGTCCGAGGTGCGGCAGGTCCGCGACTACGCGCAACTCCTGGACCGGGTGCTGCCGGATGCGATGGAGCGTGGCTACGGGGTCTTCGACCTCGACCTGGTCCGGCGCCTGCACGCGGAGGTGATGAGGTCGGACACGGACTACAAGGACGTGCCCGGCGAGCTTCGCGACAGCGTGGTCTGGATCGGCGGCAAGGGCCACATCGCCTACTCCACCTGGAATCCCCCGCCCCCCGCCCAGGTCCTCCCCTGCCTTCTCGAAACCATCGACTACCTGCGGAACGAGGGCATGCAGTCCATGACGCAGAACCTCGTGGTCCGCATGGCTGTGGCGCACGCGCACTTCGAGGCGGTGCACCCGTTCAGGGACGGCAACGGTCGCGTCGGGCGCCTGCTGCTGCCGCTGATGATGGCAGCGGAGGGGCAAGTGCCCCTGTACCTCTCGCCCTACATCGACGCGCACAAGGACCACTATTACGCGGCCCTGAAGGGCGCGCAGCAGCGGCTCGAATGGGAGGCCATCGTCGGCTTCGTCTCCGATGCGGTGGTCGCCACGGTGGACGAGTTGCTGGTCACGCGCGCGGCCCTCGCCACGTTGCGCGAGGATTGGACCGGCCGCCGCAGGTTCCGGAAGGGCGCGGCCTCGACGCGCGCGCTCGACCTGATCACCGACCACCCGGTCCTCACGGTGAAGCGCCTGGCCGGCCTGCTCGACGTCACCGTCGCGCAGGCGAACCAAGCGGTCGAGCAACTCGTCGAAGCGGGCATCCTCTCCGAGCGCACGGGCTACGCCCGCAACCGCATCTTCGCCGCGGCGGAGGTGCTCACCATCGTGAACAGGCCCTTCGGGCATCCTCCCGCACTTCCCGCGCAGGACGATGAAGCGGAGCCGGCCGAAGAGGCAGGGTCCTTCGGCTTCACGCGCTGAGGTTGCCCGTAGCCGGCAAGCCGCGAAGACGCGTCCCGTTCGTTCCAAGCCGATCAACCGCGACGCCGGTCCGCACGCGGTCGGTCAGCCTCGGCGTTCGTCCCGGCGACCTGACCGATCCGGCGCGGCAACTCGCGCGCGAGTGCGGTATTAGGTAGCAAACGCATATAGGAATCCGCTGGCCAAAACCGGATCGCGCCGGGCCCGAAACCCCCTGCGAACCGGAAGATCTGAGTTTTCCGGAATTTTCGCGATCGACACGCTGTTTAGGGTCTGCTACGGCCGTTTCCGGAAGGAGATTTCGGAAATGACCGGAAGCCTGGGCGACGAGCTGAAACGGGCGAACGACGAGGTCGAGGAAATAGCCTCCGGCCTGCGGGCCGCTATTCAGAAGGTGCAGGTCGATGCCGCCCAGGCAGTCGTGCGGCTAGTCGACGATGCCGATGCCAGGAAGGCCTCGCTGCTGGTCAGGATCTCCCACTTGCAGGCTCTGGTCGCAGACAGTCCCCCGGCCGAGTCGATGGACGCCAACCCCGAGCCGCGGCAGTCGGGTCTTTCAGCGACCGACGTCATTCTCACCGCCCTGCTCGAAGGGCCCATGTCCTCGAACGCGCTGGACAAAGCCGTGATGGATCAGGGGCTCCGCAAGGCATCTGCGGAGAAGGCGAAGTGGGTGTGTCGGACCAAGGGTTGGGCCACGCACGCCAAGAGGATTTGGACAATCACTCCCCAAGGGAGAGACAAGATCCTGGGGCAAGACAGCACCCAGGAAACATGAATGGCGCCGCCTCGCGGCGACGCCATTCATTATGCGGGCGTAGTTTAGTGGTAAAACGTAGTGCGCTGCCCACGCCTATTCACGGGTTCGATTCCCGTCGCCCGCTCCCGAGCTCGAACCCGCTGCCCCCACAGATTCAGAGGGGCAGCGGGTTGTCAAGAACGACGGCGGGTCACCCCGAGCGGTTTGTCGTCCTCGTCGAACGTGAGATCGAGCCCGGCCTCGCCCAAGGCTTCAGCTAAAGCTCTGGCATTGTTGGCGATTGGCGTACGGCGCCCCTTCTCGAAGTCTCGAACTGTGGACAACGAGACGCCGGCCTTCGCGGCGAGCTCTTCCTGCTTCCAATCCAGCCATGCCCTAGCGGCGCGGCACTGCTCAGGGGATATGACCATGGCTATTGAGGACAACTTTCAGGATCAACGCCAACGCCTAGCGTTGACATTCCAGATGTCCGACTCCACATCTGACGCCAACGGTGGGCGTTGGGATCATGCATGCGACTGGCAAGGGGGGCAAGGGGGAGGGGCAGCACTTCCTGCTGTCCGCCGCCGCTCGTCGCCTGTCCGTGGCCCAAGTCGCCAGGCTGGATGACGAAGAAGCCTATCGCCTCTTCTGTGGCATCCGTTGGTGCGCAACCGAAGGCGACCCTGTGTGTCCGCACTGCGGGTGCATCGCCGTCTACAAGCATGCCAAGCGCAGGATCTTCACGTGCAAGGCATGCCTGAAGCAGTTCAGCGTCACCTCCGGTACGATGTTCCACGGTAGGAAGATGCCGATCCGTGATTTGCTTGTGGCCATCGCGATCTTCACCAACGGTGCCAAGGGCCATTCGGCCCTGCATCTCGCCCGTGACCTATGCTGCCAGTACAAGACGGCATTCGTGCTCGCCCACAAGCTCCGGGAGGCCCTGGGCGCCGAGACGGAGACACGCCATGCCATGGGAGAGGTCGAAATCGACGGTGCGTATTTTGGAGGATACGTGAAGCCGGCCAACTGGAAGGTGGATCGGGTCGACCGGCGCTTCACGAAGAACCAGAACGGCAAGCGCCGGGTCGTCGTCATCATGCGCGAGCGCGGTGGCCGCACGCTGCCCTTCGTCGTCAGGCACGAGGTGGACTCGATCCCGACCCTGCAGGATCGGATCAAGCCGGGCAGCACCGTCCATGCCGACGAGGCGCGGTCCTGGGATGCGCTCACCTATGCCGGCCTCGGCCTGATGCGCATCAACCACCAGGAAGCCTACAGTGACGGCGACGCGTGCACGAACCAAGCCGAGTCGTTCTTCTCGCGCATCCGCCGTGCCGAGATCGGCATGCATCACCACATCGCCGGCCCGTACCTCGCGGACTACGCCCACGAGATGGCTTGGCGCGAGGATGCCAGGCGGATCGACAACGGCCAGCAGTTCCTGCTGATCGGTCTGGCAGCGCTGATCCACCCGCCATCGAAGCGATGGAAGGGCTACTGGCAGCGCGCCAAGCGGAAAGAGGCCGCCTGAGTAGGCGGATTTGGAGCCGTAAAACGAGCCTCCGTTCAAATGGCGTCGGGGTCGGTCGTGGCCAAGCCCTCACCGTGGTTCGGCAGCATCGGCGCAACCACTTCTCCTCGTCCGAGACGTCTCGACCAGAGCAGGTTCCCGGACGCGTCCGTGGCAGACCGGACTCTTCCTTCCTCACGGTGCGACCTTAGCGCCTTGGACACCCGACGGGTCACCTCCGAGATGAGCCGGCGGTCGCGGACGTCGTCGCCGCGCAGCGCCAGGATGCTCTGGGCCAGCTCACGAGACGTCAGGGGGCCATCGGCGTCCCGCAACTCACGCAGAAGGTTCCGCGTGAGTTCGCCTTGTCCGAACAGGACCTGCCGCTTCTGGCGGGGCATCGCCTCGTCGAGATTTCCGGTATGGCCTAGGACGGTTAGCGTCCGGTCCAGCGCCCCGATGTCGTTCCGGATTTCGGCCAGGCGGTCCCGGATGCGCTCCGCTTCGCCGAAGAGCTCCGCACGCTTCCGGATCAGTCCGGATACGGTATGGTCGGAGGATGAGAGTGTCCGGTTTTGCGGTATTAGGTAGCAAACGCATATAAACGTCCGTTCCTCATCCGGCCCGCTTCCGGCATCCTGATAGGATGACAAACCAGAAGCCTGAGCCGGCGACCACCACGATTTCGGGCTTGATCCGGAAGCGGGCCGAACTCTTCAGCGAGGCGGAACGCATTCGCGACCGGCTGGCCGAGATCCGGAATGACCTCGGTGCGCTGGACCGGACGCTGGCCGTCCTCGGCCATACCGGAAACCTTGACGACGCGATGCCCCGCCAGAAGCGGCAGGTATTGTTCGGCCAGGGCGAGCTCTCCCGCAGCTTAATGCGAGAACTTCGGGACGCAGACGGTCCCATGACGTCGCGCGAGCTAGCCCAGGGCATCCTCGCGCTGCGGGGCGACGACGTGCGCGACCGCCGGCTCATCTCCGAAGTGACGCGCCGGGTATCGAAGTCACTCAGGGCACATCGCGAGGAAGGTCGGGTACGCTCATCGACCGACGCATCGGGCAATTTGCTTTGGTCACGACGTCTGGGTCGAGGCGAAGTTGTCGACCCGACACAGATGCCCCCGTCTGGCATGGCCGAGAATTAACTCGGCGCGATCCTCTTGGCGCGCTGCCAATATCCCTTCCAGCGTGTAGAGGGCGGATGGATAAGGGCTGCCAAGCCCACCAGCAGGAACTGGGTGCCATTGTCGATCCGCCTGGCGTCCTCACGCCACGCCATCTCGTGCGCGTAGTCGTTGAGGTACGGTCCGGCGATGTGGTGGTGCATGCCGATCTCGGCGCGACGGATGCGCGAGAAGAACGACTCGGCGCCATTCGTGCACGCCTCACCGTCGCTATACGCCTCCTGATGGTTGATCCGCTTCACGTCGATGCCGGCGTAGTACAGCGCGTCCCACGACCGGGCCTCGTCTGCATGCACCGTGCTGCCTGGCCGGATGCGCTTCTCAAGTGTCTCCACCGACTGCACCTCGTGCCGGACCACGAACGGCAGAGTCCGGCCGCCCCGCTCGCGCATGACGATGACGACCCGCCGCTTGCCGTTCTGGTTCTTGGCCAGGCGACGGTCTACTCGGTTCTCACGCCAGTTGGCCGGCTTCACGTAACCACCAAAGTAGGCACCGTCGATCTCGATGGTGCCCATGGCCTCACGGGTCTTCGTCTCGGACCCTAAAGCTTCGCGAAGCTTGTGCGCGAGAACGAATGCCGTCTTGTATTGGCAGCTTAGGTCGCGGGCTAGATGTAGTGCCGAGTGCCCCTTCGCGCCGTTCGTAAAGATCGCGATGGCGACAAGGAGATCACGGATCGGCATCTTGCGCCCGTGGAACATGGTCCCCGACGTGACGCTGAATTGGCGCACACACGACTTACAGGTGAAGATCCGGCGCTTCGCGTGCCTGTAGACGGCGACGCACCCGCAGTGCGGGCACACGGGCTCGCCCTCGGTCGCGCACCAGCGGATGCCGCAGAACAGGCGATACGCCTCGTCGTCATCCAGTCGGGCGACTTGCGCGACAGAAAGACGGCGCGCGGCGGCGGACAGCAGGAAGTGCTGCCCCCGCCCCTTGCCCGACCTGCCCGCCGCGTGCATTCTGCCAACGCCCACCGTTGGCGTCAGATGTGGAATCGGACATCATGAATGTCAACGATAGGCGTTGGCGTTGATCCTGAAAGTTGTCTTCCACAGCCATGGTCATATCCCCTGAGCAATGCCGAGCCGCGAGGGCTTGGCTGGATTGGAAGCAGGAAGAGCTCGCCGCGAAGGCCGGCGTCTCGTTGTCCACAGTCCGCGATTTCGAGAAAGGGCGCCGCACGCCAATCGCCAACAACGCCAGAGCCTTAGCAGAGGCATTCGGTGAAGCCGGGCTCGATTTGACCTTCGACGAGGACGACAAACCCCTTGGCGTGGTCCGCCGGCGTTCTTGACAACCCGCTGCCCCTCTGAATCAGTGGGGCAGCGGGTTCGGTCTTGGGAGCGGACGACGGGAATCGAACCCGTGTTTAAGGCCTGGGCAGGGCTTTCGTGGTACCACTACACTACGTCCGCATGATGAATGGCGTCGCCGCAAGGCGACGCCATTCACGTTTCCTGGGTGCTGTCTTGCCCCAGGATCTTGTCACTCCCTGCGGGAGTAATCTTCCAGATACGCTTCGAGTGGCTGGCCCAGCCATTGTGCCGGCATGTCCACTTGGCCTTCTCAGCGGACGCCTTGCTCAGGCCCTGCGCCATCACCGCCGTGTCGAGCGCGTTTGCTGACTTCGGACCGTCCAGCAGCGCTGTGAGGATCGCCTCGGTCGCAGACAGTCCCGGCTTCTTAGGCTCGTGAACGGCCTCGACCGGCACCGGAGTGGGTTCCGTTCCGACCAATGCCTTCAGGTACGAGATCCTGACCAACAGCGCCGACTTTCGGGCGTCGGCCTCATCGATGAGCCGCACGATGGCGTCGGCGGCATCCACGTGCACCTTCCGGATAGACGCCTGAAGGCCGGAGGCGACCGCCTCGACCTCCTCGCTCGCCCGTTTCAGCTCGTCGTCCAGGCTTCCGGCCATTTCCGAAACTCCTTCCGGAAACGGCCGTAGCAGACCCTGGGCGGGATGTCGATCGCCGGAATTCCAGAAAGTTCCGAACTTCCGGTTCTGCCGTCGCTGACGGGGTAAAGACTCCGGTTTTAGGAGGCCGGATTCTTATATGCGTTTGCTACCTAATACCGCGGTTTTGCATCCCGGCATGATACCGGACCTCGGTCCGACCTTGCACGGACGTCTATATGCGTTTGCTACCTAATACCGCGCGAGTGCGGTCCGCCGGAAGGGGGACATCTTCTCGGGCAGGCAGGCGACGACCGGCCAGATCGTCCTGTTCGGCCTGATTGGTGGCCTGATCCCATGCCCGGCCGCCATCACCGTCCTGCTTCTGTGCATCCAACTCAAGCAGTTCAGCCTTGGCTTCGCACTGGTCGTCTGTTTCAGCGTCGGCTTGGCGCTCACGATGGTCTCAGCCGGCGTCATCGCGGCGCTCAGCGTTCGGCACGTGGCGACCCGCTGGTCCGGCTTCAGTGCGTTCGCCCGGCAGGCCCCCTACGCGTCGGCCGCCTTGATCGTGCTGGTTGGCCTCTACACGGGCTGGCTCGGCTGGGAGGGCATTCGACACAGCCATCCGGACCATGCCGCTATGTGGACCGAGCTCGTCCCGGCCTGAGGAATCCCGCTTTCACGACCCTTGACCTTCCCATCATGGGAAGCCCCATCTCGACGTGACACCACCGGAAGGAGAGCGTCATGTACCGCTACAAGGTCGAGAAGATGGGTTGCGGCGGCTGCGCCAAGTCCGTGACCCGCGCCGTCCAGGGCGTCGAGCCGGGCGCCAGCGTCGAGGTCGACCTGGGGGCTAAGCTCGTCACCGTATCGGGCGCCACGGGGCCCGCCGACCGTATCGCCACCGCCATTTCCGCCGCCGGCTACCCCGCCGTGCCGGCCTGAGGCCCGGCGCAACCAACCTGCGCGTTCGCCGTTCCTGAAACCGTCGGCTGGGTTTCGCGCCGGCCCGGAATTTGGCATCCTGGATTCGTGACGTTCTGGCTCGCCCTCCGGCGACTGTTGCCGCTCCTGGCGGTCCTCAGCCTCGCCCTGACGCCGGTGACCGCCCCCGCGGCCACCGCGGGCATGCACGCGTCGATGGCCCACGGCCGTCACGCGACGGGCCCTGCCGACCCCGGCATGGCTGGGATGGATCACGCCGCCATGGGTCACCACGCGGCCATGGCGGCTGACATGGCTGGCATGGACATGGACGACATGCCGTGCTGCCCGAAGGCCGAGGCCGCCAAGCCCGACTGCGCCAAGGGCTGCCCGCTGATGGCCCTGTGCCTGGCGAACGTGGCCTCGCTTCTGCCCGTCGCGGTCCCGGTCCCGGTGCCCGTCGCCACCCGCGCGAGCGTGATCTGGCCGGACCCCACCACCTTCGCCAGCGTGCACGGGACGCCGTTACCCGAGCCACCCCGAGCCTGAACCCGATGCCGCCGGCGCTTGCGCCGGCACGGTGACGCGCGCCCGCGCGCTGCCATCCATCGCGTTCAGGAGACATCACCCGTGACCAAGAACCCCTTCGCGCGCGCCGTGCCGGCCGCGCTGCTCGGCGCCGCCCTCGCGGCGTCGGCGCTGACCGTGCCCGCCCGTGCGGACATCAAGGACTACCAGTTCCAGCTCGTGCAGCAGGAGGCGAAGGTCGGCGAGGCCATCGTCGCCGTGCGTCTCGTGGACAAGCGCACGGGCAAGCCGGTGCCCGACGCCGTCATCTTCGCCAAGCGCCTCGACATGGCTCCCGACAGCATGGACGAGATGGTCACCAAGATCGAGCAGGTGCCGTCGACCGAGCCGGGCGTGTACCGCTTCAAGGCCAAGCTCTCGATGGCCGGTGGCTGGCGTCTCTCCCTCGGGGCCAAGGTCCAGGGCGAGAACGGCACGGTCGAGGACAAGCTCGTCTTCCAGGCCGTCAAGTGAGCCGGTCGGCATGGCTCGCCGGGACCCTCGCCGCGTTCGCGGCGGGGGGCGTCGGCTACGTCGCCGGGCACGGGGCCCCCGCCGTGCCGGCGTTCGTGGAACGGGCCCGATCCGAGTTCGTGCCGGCGCTGGTGGGGCGCGTCCCCGTGCGGTTCGCCGGTTGGCTGCCAGCCGGCATGGGACGGGCGGCTGCGCCCGCCTCGGCGAAGGCGTCCGGGCCGGTGGTCTATTATCAGGACCCCGACGGGAAGCCGGTCTACTCGGCGTCCATGATGGCGACCGAGGACGGGCGCGAGTTCCGGGCCGTCCGGGCGAGCGAGGACGTCCGCTTCGACGACCCGGAGGGAGGGGAAGCCATGCCCGGCGACATGGCCGGGCACGACATGTCCAAGCATGCCATGGCCGGCATGGCGCAGGGCGAGACCGCCAAGCCGGCCGGGGGCGCCCGCAAGATCCTCTACTATCGCAACCCGATGGGCCTGCCCGACACCTCGCCGGTGCCGAAGAAGGACTCGATGGGGATGGACTACATCCCCGTCTATACAGGGGAGGACGAGGGCGGGAACGTCGTGACCGTCTCGCCCGGCAAGGTCCAGCGCACCGGCGTGCGCACCGAGGTCGTGGACCGGCGGGTCGTGGCGCAACCGGTGCGCGTGCCTGGCACGCTCGCCCTCGACGAGCGGCGCGTGACCGTCATCGCCACCCGGTCCGACGCCTACGTTGACCACGTCGAGAACGTCACGACGGGCGACCGCGTCCGCAAGGGCCAGGCGCTGGTCCACGTCTACTCGCCCGAGATCAACGCGGCCGCGGCCCAGCTCATCGCCAACCCGGGCTTCGACGGGGCGCGCCGCAGGCTCCAGAACCTGAACGTCTCCGAGGCGGTCATCGACGAGATGGAGCGCACCCGGAAGGTGCCGATGGCCATCACCTGGTCATCAGCCCGGGACGGCATCGTGCTGCAGCGGACCGCCGTCGAGGGCATGAAGGCGGCGGCCGGCGATACCCTGTTCCGCATCGGCGACATCTCGACGATGTGGGTGCTGGCCGACGTGCCCGAGCGCGATCTCGCCTCGGTGCGCGTGGGCCAGTCCGTCACCGTGCGCCTGCGCTCTGCCCCGGGCCGGACGTTCGCCGGCAAGGTGTCGGTGATCTACCCGCAGGTGAACCCCGATACCCGGGCGACGCGGGTGCGCATCGAGTTGCCGAACCCGGACGGCGCGCTCCTGCCCGACATGTACGCCGACGTCGAGATCGGCACGGGCGATGCCAAGCCGGTCGTGGCCGTGCCGGACGACGCGGTCATCGACACCGGCGAGCGGCAGGTGGTCCTCCTCGACCGCGGCGAGGGCCGGTTCGAGCCCAGGGAGGTGAAGGTCGGCGTCCGCGGCGAGGGCTACACCGAGATCCGGGACGGCGTCTCGGCCGGCGACCGGGTGGTCACGGCGGCGAATTTTCTGATCGACGCCGAGAGCAACCTCAAGGCCGCGCTCCAGTCCCTTGCCGCCCCGAAAGATGCCAAGGACGACCGCCAGGCGTCGAACGCGGGGGGCAAGCCGTGATCGCGCGCCTCATCGGCTGGTCGGCCCGAAACCTTGTCCTGGTGCTGATCGGGACGGTGTTCGCGGTAGCGACCGGCGTCCTCGCGCTGCGGACACTGCCGCTCGACGCCATCCCCGATCTCTCGGACGTGCAGGCCATCGTCTATACCGAGTACCCGGGCCAAGCGCCCCAGGTCGTCGAGGACCAGGTCACCTACCCGCTGACCACCGCCATGCTGACGGTGCCGAAGGCGAAGGTGGTGCGCGGCTTCTCGTTCTTCGGCGTGTCCTTCGTCTACGTCATCTTCGAGGACGGCACCGACCCGTACTGGGGCCGCTCCCGGGTGCTGGAGTACCTCAACGCGGCCGGCAGCAAGCTTCCGGCGGGCGTGACGCCGACCCTCGGCCCCGACGCGACCGGCGTCGGCTGGGTCTACCAGTACGTCGTCGTGGCGAGGGAGCGGACGCTCGCCGAGCTCCGCTCGATCCAGGACTGGGTGATCCGCTTCGGGGCCTCGCGCGCGGAGGGCGTGGCCGAGGTTGCGGGCGTCGGCGGCTTCGTGAAGCAGTACAACGTCGTGGTCGACCCGAACCGGCTGCGGGCGCAGGGCATCAGCCTCAACAAGCTCCGGGACGCCATCCGGTCGAGCAACGCCGATGTCGGCGGCCGCACGGTCGAGCTCTCCGAGTTCGAGTTCATGGTGCGCGGGCGGGGCTACCTGAAGGGGGTCGCCGACATCGAGAACATCGTCCTCAAGACCTCCGGCGGCACGCCGCTGCGGGTGCGGGACGTCGCCCGCGTCGAGCTCGGGCCGGACGAGCGGCGCGGCATCACCGAGATGAACGGCGAGGGTGAGGTCGCCGGCGGCATCGTCCTGCAGCGCTTCGGCGCCAACGCACTCAGCGTCATCGAGGGGGTCAAGGCGAAGCTGGCCGAGGTCGCGAAAAGCCTGCCGGCCGGCACGGAGATCCTGCCGGTCTACGACCGCTCCCAACTCATCGACGCGGCCATCGATACCCTGCGGCACACGCTGGTCGAGGAGAGCATCGTCGTCTCCCTCGTCTGCGTCGTCTTCCTCCTGCACGTCCGCAGCGCGCTGGTGGCCATCCTCATGCTGCCGGTCGGCATCCTGATGGCGCTCGCCGGCATGAAGGCGTTCGGAATCGGCGCCAACATCATGAGCCTGGGCGGCATCGCCATCGCGGTCGGCGCCATGATCGACGCCGCCATCGTGATGATCGAGAACGCCCACAAGCACCTGGAGCGGGCGCCGCCGGGCAAGCCCCGGGTCGAGATCCTGGTCGAGGCGGCGAGCGAGGTCGGGCCGTCGCTGTTCTTCTCGCTCCTCGTCATCACGGTGAGCTTCCTGCCGATCTTCACCCTGGAGAGCCAGGAGGGCCGGCTATTCGGCCCGCTCGCCTACACCAAGACCTTCGCCATGGCGGCCGCCGCGCTCCTGTCGGTGACCCTGGTGCCGGCCCTCATGGTGCTGTTCGTGCGCGGCCGCATCATCCCGGAGCACCACAACCCGCTCAACCGCCTGCTCATCTGGCTGTACCGGCCGCTCATCGCCGGCGTGCTGCGGGCGCGGGTGCTCACCATCCTGCTCGCCGTGGGCGTGCTGGCGGCAACTGTCTGGCCGGCCCGGCAGCTCGGCTCCGAGTTCATGCCCGACCTCGACGAGGGCAGCCTGCTCTACATGCCGACCACCCTGCCGGGGATTTCGGTCACCAAGGCGGGCGAGTTGCTGGCCACCCAGGACCGCATCATCAAGTCCTTCCCCGAGGTGGCCTCGGTCTACGGCAAGGCCGGCCGCGCCAGCACCGCCACCGATCCGGCGCCGATGGAGATGTTCGAGACGGTCATCGCCCTGAAGCCCAAGGCGGAGTGGCGGCCGGGCGTGACGCTGGCGAGCCTCAAGGCGGAGATGGACGCGGCCCTGCAGTTCCCGGGCGTGTCGAACGCCTGGACGCAGCCGATCCGCGCCCGCATCGACATGCTCTCGACCGGCATCCGGACGCCGGTCGGCATCAAGGTGCTGGGCACCGACCTGAAGCAGATGGAAGGCGTCGCCCGGCAGGTCGAGGCGGTGGTCCGGAACGTGCCCGGCACGTCGAGCGCCTACGCCGAGCGGGTCATCGGCGGCTACTTCCTCGACATCACGCCGGACCGCGAGGCGCTGGGCCGCTACGGCCTGATGGTCGGCGACGTGCAGGACGTCATCGCCACGGCGCTCGGCGGCCAGGCCGTGACGAACACCGTCGAGGGCCGGGAGCGCTACACGGTGAACGTGCGCTACCCTCGCGCCTTCCGCTCGGACCCGCGGGCCATCGCCGACGAGGTGCAGGTGCCCTTGCCGGCCGGCGGCACGGTGCCCCTGCGGGAGGTGGCCAAGGTCGAGCTGACCCGCGGCCCGACCTCGATCCGCACCGAGAACGGGCAGCTCGCGGTCTACGTCTTCGTCGACATCGCCGGCCGAGACCTCGGCGGCTACGTGGCGGAGGCGCGCCGGGCCGTGGCCGACGAGGTCAAGCTGCCCCAGGGGACGACGCTCCAGTGGAGCGGGCAGTACGAGTACCTGGAGCGGGCCGAGGCGCGGCTGCGGATCGTGGTGCCGCTGACGCTGCTCGTCGTCTTCCTGCTGCTCTACCTCAACTTCCGGCGCCTGACCGAGACGCTCATCGTGATGCTCTCGCTGCCCTTCGCCCTGGTCGGCGGGGTGTGGCTGCTCTGGTGGATGGGCTTCAACATGTCGGTCGCGGTGGCGGTAGGCTTCATCGCGCTCGCCGGCGTCGCGGCGGAGACCGGCGTGATCATGCTGGTCTACCTCGACCATGCCCTCGACGAGGTCCGGGCCGATTGCGCGCGAGAGGAGCGCCCGTTCACGCGCGCGGACCTGCGGCGCGCCATCATGGTCGGCGCGGTCGAGCGCGTGCGTCCGAAGATGATGACGGTGGTCGCCATCATGGCCGGACTCCTGCCCATCCTCTGGAGCACCGGCGCGGGGTCGGAGGTCATGCAGCGCATCGCGGTGCCGATGATCGGCGGGATGGTCTCCTCGACCGTCCTCACCCTGGTTGTGATCCCGGCGGTCTACGCGCTGGTGAAGGGGTGGGGCCTGCCGCCGTCCGATGCCGTCGCGCCCGAGGCGGTGGAAGAGGACATGCGGCTGCCCGAGGCGGCCGAGTGAGTGCGAACGGGAGAAGGCGATGGGAAGCGATATGATGCCGTCACGACGTGCGATGCTCGCAGGGTTGGCGGCGGGGTTGGCTCTTGGGCGCGGCGCCCTGGCGCAGGGCCTGCCGACGGTCGCGGTGACCAAGGACCCCAACTGCGGCTGCTGCGAGAAGTGGGTGACCCACCTGCGCGAGGCCGGCTTCACGGTGACGGTGACCGAGGGCCCCGTGAACCCCGTGAAGGCGCGCCTCGGGGTGCCGCGTGACCTCGCCTCCTGCCACACCGCCCAGGTCGGCGGCTACGCAATCGAGGGGCACGTGCCGGCCGGCGCGATCAAGCGCCTGCTGGCGGAGCAGCCCAAGGCCACCGGGCTGGCGGTGCCGGGCATGCCGGCCGGTTCGCCCGGCATGGAGGTCGAGGGCATGGAGCCGGACACCTACGAGGTCGTCCTGTTCGGGCCGGCCGGACGTGAGCCGTTCGCCTCCTACCGGGGAGCGAACCCGGCGTGACACCTTTCGGCGGGCCGCGTCACCGTGGACCGGGACCCGATGCAGGGGCCGGCTCCGCCTCCGCCGGCGGAACCGGAGGCGGCGGGGCCGCCGCGCGCGACACGGTCGCCCGCGCCTTCTGCGCCGCCTTCCGCTCGGGGTGCTCGAACGCCTCGGAGAACTGCTCGGCCTCCGTCGCCGTCATCCCGACGCCGGGCTCCCGGGCGATCTCGCGCCAGCGCGCGACCGCGTCCTCGACCTCGCCCAGAGCCTCCTTGGCGTCCTTGGCCTTCAGGCTGAACCGGCCGGCGGCGCGCAGCGCCTCGTCGACGCTCGCATCGGGGCCGCTGTCCTCGTGAATCCAGGTCTTCAGCAGGCGCGCCTTGTCCGGGAAGGGGTTCACGTCGAAGGCCGGGGCCAGTCGCCAGTGTCCGTTCCCCACATGCAGGAAGCCGTGGTTGTTGAGGTGGTCGTCGACGTTCGTGATCAGGATGTTGAGGACCATCCGCTTCCAGAGCTCGCGCGCGTCCTTGGCGAAGGCGAGGGCCGTGGTCCGCATCGTGTCGGCCATCTCGGTGTAGGTGTGGTCGTCGTCGTCGGTCACGCCCATGAGCGTGCGCGCGGAGGCGTACATGAGACGGCGCTCCCCGATCCGGTCGAACCGGCGCACCAACGCGACCGGCGTGTCGTTGGCGTGGACGATGCGGGCCTGCGCGGCCTCGATGCCCGCCGCGGCGGCCAGGCGGAGGGCGAGCACCTCGCCCTTCGTCACCGCGCGCTCGTCGCGCACGCTCGGGAACTTCCCGATGCACAGGGTGCCATCCTCGTCGAAGACGGACGCCTTGGGGCGCATCCCGTCGAGCGAGGTGCCGCGCCCGAGCAGGTAGCGCAGGTCGGCTGCCGTCTCCGTGTTCGTCTCGACGGCGCGGCTCGCCCTGAGCAGGTCCGCCAACGTGACGAGGGGCGGTGTGCCGCGTCGGCTGGGCTCCGAGACCCGCTGGAAGACCCCCGCGCCATCGCGCAGGCGCAACGCGCCCAGGCGGCTGACGTCGTCGACCGCCAGCAGGTAGTCGAGCCCGTCGACCGGGCGTCCGTCCACGGGTTCGCCGCGGTCCGCGGCATCCCTGCGCCGCTTGGCCCTGTCGCGGTTGATCACCACCTTGCCCCACCCGTCGGGTTCGCTGTCGGCGAAGCAGCCGAAGAACACGGACGCGCGCGCGCTCGTGCCCTTGGCGGGAAACTGCGCGCCCCCGACCAGCGGCAGGGCCGGGTCGATCATGAAACGACCCGCGCGCGCGAGCCACGCCCGGTCGTACTCGAAGGAGGAGCTCTCCCGATTGCCGGAAGCCGCATGGCGGAGAACGCCCACCTTGGTCACCTCGTCGTCGAGGTAGACGTCCATCGCGCGGTTCATCCCCTGGCCTCCGCCGTCCGCCGCACGCGCTTGGGCAGGCGCGCCTCCTCCATCAGCAGGCCGGCGTCGTCCCCGCGCGGGTCGGCGAGATCCCCGAGCGCGGGGCCCAGGCCGAGCGCGTGCAGGGCCATCGCGTAGGCGCCCATGCCGACCGAGGCCTCCCCGTGCTCGACCCGGGCATAGGTCGCCTTCGACAGCCCGGTGCGTTCCAGCATCATCTCGACGGTGAGGCGACGCTTGCGCCGGGCGAGCGCGATGTCGCGGCCCAGCTTCTTCAGGGAGCGCCGCACGGACATGGGCATCACGTCACCCGTCCCGGATCGCATCATACGCCTCGTTCATGAACCGCAATGGCAGTTTGAGGATCATACATGATCCGTTATCCGGCGTCCACGAGGAATGCCCTACAAACCCCTCACAAGGGATTATATATGATCCAAATGCACGCGATACGGTTCATGCATGATACCGTAAGGCTACTCCCCCGTGCCCTCGTCCGAACTCGGTGACTGGCCCGGCCCCCGCCGGGCCTTGACCTTCCCATGATGGGAAGCCCCATCTGTGCCTGACGCCATCCACGGGAGAACGTCATGCATCGCTTCAAGGTCGAGAAGATGGGCTGCGGCGGCTGCGCCAAGTCGGTGACCCGCGCGGTCCAAGGCATCGAGCCGAACGCCCGAGTCGAGGTCGAGCTCGGAGCCAAGCTAGTGACCGTGTCGGATGCCGCCGGCCCGGCGGACCGGATCGCCCAGGCCATCGCCGCGGCGGGCTTCCCGGCCGAGCCGCTGCCCGCGGCGGCTTGAAACGCCGCGACGGCAACCAAATTTGCTTGCAGGCATTCACGTCTCAACGGCGGACATAGTCCCGCCACCGGAATCGGTGTAAGCCAGAACTCATGAGCCTCGACCGGCAAATCGTGCGCCTGATGGCGGCGATGATCCTCGCGATCATCGCCTACGTCGCGCCGTCCGCCGTCCAGGCCCACGAGGGGCACGCGCACCACGGCCACCACGCCGCGGCGCAGCCGAAGTTCGCCCCGTCGCCGGCGCCTAAGGCCGTCGCGCCCACGGTCTCCGCGGCGCCCAAGGTCGCCGTCCGGGCCGTAATGTCGGCATGGGCCAGGGTCGCGCTCGCCCCGACCACGGTCGACGGCGCGCGCATCGAGCCGGAACAGGACGAGTGCTGCCCGGTCGGCTGCAAGACCCGCTGCTGCGGGACGATGGCCTGCTGCGCCACCGGCGTCCTGTCCGGGCCCTATGCCCTGTCGCCGGCTCTGTTCCGGACCGTCACGCTGATCCCGCGCGACGTCGCCGGCCGTTCGGGCGCCGGCCCCGAGGCCCTGCCCAAGCCCCCACGAACCCTCGCGTGAAGTAGGGCGCGCCTGAGGCGCGCGACGCCCGGAGTGCGCCCGAGAACGGCGCCGTCTGGACTTCCCGACGCGAGGATTCCTGTTCATGTCGACCCGTTTTGCCGCCGCCCTGCGCGCGGTGGCGCTGCTTGCCGCCGCCCTGCGCGCGGTGGCGCTGCTTGCCGCCGTCCTGGCGGGGCCGGCGCTCGCCCACGAGGGGCACGACCACGGCGCCGCCCAGCCCCCTGTCTCGAAGACCATCGCCCCGCGCGGCGAGGCGCTCTCGGACGCCTTCGAGCTCGTCGCCATCCCGCGCGACGGGACCCTGACGCTGTTCCTCGACCGCTTCCGGACGAACGAGCCGGTGCCCGGCGCGACCATCGAGGTCGAGACGCCGGACGGTCCCAAGGTCGCGACCGCCACGACCGACGGCGGCTACGCGCTGCCGGCCCCGTGGCTGTCGAAGCCGGGCCGGCACGAACTCGTCGCGACCGTCACCGCGGGCAAGGACGTCGACGTGCTCACCGTCGCGGTCACCGTGCCCGACCCGAAGGTCGCCGCGGCCGCGGCGCCTGCCAAGCCGGCCACGGCTCAGGCTGCCCTGGCGCGCGTCTCCGAGGTCGCCCACGACGTCCGGGAGCGGCTGACGGCCAAGGACCCGGCCCTGGTGGCCGCGGTCGCCGTCGCCTTCTTGCTCGGCGTGCTCGTGACGGCGCTCGCACGCGGGCGCCGTGGCGCTCCGGCGGTGGCGCTGGTCGCCATCGGCATCACCATCGTCCTCGGCACCGCCGCCTTCGCGCACGGCGACGAGGATCACGGCGCGCCCGTGCAGGGCGCCGCCCTGATCGAGCCGCGCCAGACCACGCCGGCCTCGTCGGACCTCGCGCAGCGCCTGCCCGACGGCTCCGTCTTCGTGCCGAAACCGACCCAGCGCCTGCTGGTCCTGCGCACTACCATGACCGAGCAGGGCAGCTTCCACCGCTCGGTCGAGATGCCCGGCCGCATCATCCCGGACCCGAACGCCAGCGGTGTCGTGCAGTCCTCGGTCGGCGGCCGTCTCTCGCCGCCGCCGTCCGGCCTGTTCCCGCGCCTCGGCACCAAGGTGCGCAAGGGCGACGTGCTCGCGACCGTGACCCCGCCGGTCCAGGCCGTCGACGTCTCCGACATGCGCCAGCGCCAGGGCGAACTCGACCAGCAGATCGCCATCGTCGAGCGTCGGGTCGAGCGTTTCCGGAAGCTCGCCACGACCGGCGCCGTCGCCCAGACCCAACTCGACGATGCGGTCGCCGAGCTCAACGGGCTGCACGACCGCCGCGCGGCCCTCGACAAGATCAGGCAACAGCCCGAGACCCTGGTCGCCCCCGTCGACGGCGTGGTGGCGCAGGCGACCGCGGTCGCCGGCCAGATGGCGGCACCCGGCGCCATGGTCTTCCAGATCGTCGACCCGAACCGCCTCTGGGTCGAGGCGCTGAGCTTCGATGCCCTGACGGCGGCCCAGAACGCCACGGCGCGGCTCGCCGACGGGCGCACCCTGAAGCTCGCCTACCAGGGCACGGGGCTGGCCGACCGCAACCAGGCCATCCCGGTGCAGTTCGCGGTGCAGGGCGACGCCTCCGGCCTGCGCGTCGGCCAGTTCGTCACCGTGCTGGCCGGGACCGACACCGAGCAGTCCGGCCTGGCGCTGCCGCGCGCGGCGGTCGTGCGCACCGGCAACGGGCAGGACGTCGTCTACGAGCACACCACCGCCGAGCGCTTCGAGGCCCGGCCCGTGCGCGTAGAGCCGCTCGACGGCGGCCGCGTGCTGGTCGCCGAGGGGATCGGACCCGGCAAGCGGGTCGTGACCCAGGGCGCCGAGCTCCTCGACCAGGTGCGCTGAGGAGGGCCGCCCGATGTTCACCTTCCTTGTCAGCCAGTCGGTCCGCAACCGCCTGCTCGTCCTCGCCATGGCCACGGTGCTGGTGCTCTACGGCGTCTTGACCGCGACCAAGCTCCCGGTCGACGTCTTCCCCGACCTCAACAAGCCGACCGTCACCATCATGACGGAGGCCGAGGGCTACGCCCCCCAGGAGGTCGAGCAGCTCGTCACCTACCCCATCGAGACCCGGATGAACGGGCTGCCGGGGGTGACCCGGGTGCGCTCGGTCTCGGGCGTGGGGCTGTCCATCACCTACGTCGAGTTCGACTGGGGCACGGACATCTACCGCAACCGCCAGCAGGTCGCCGAGCGGCTGTCCCTGGTGCAGGACCAGCTTCCCCGGGGCGTGACCCCGGTCATGGGGCCGATCTCCTCCATCATGGGGCAGATCCTGCTGGTGGCGGTGACCGGCGAGACCGCGACCCCGATGCAGGTGCGCGAGGTCGCCGACTTCACCATCCGGCCCCGGCTCCTCACCATTCCGGGCGTGGCGCAGGTCATCCCCATCGGGGGCGAGGTGCGCCAGTTCCGGGTCAGCCCGAACCCGGCCGCCATGCGCGCGCTCGGGGTGACGAACGCCCAGCTTGAGACGGCGCTGGCGCAGTTCGGCACCAATGCCGGCGGCGGCTTCACCGACCAGCATTCCCGCGAGTACCTCATCCGGAACATCGGCCGGACCATGAGCCTCGACGACCTGCGCAACCTCGTGGTCGCGACGGTCGCCGAGACGCCGGTCCACTTGCGCCAGGTGGCCGAGGTCTCCTTCGCCGCCCGGACGAAGCGGGGCGACGCCGGCTACATGGCCAAGCCCTCGGTCATCGTCTCGGTCGAGAAGCAGCCGGACGTCGACACCGTGCGGCTGACCCGCAGCATCGAGACCGCCCTGAAGGAGATGTCGCCGACCCTGCCGGCCGGCATCCGAGCCGACCAGGTCCTGTTCCGGCAGGCCGACTTCATCGAGACCTCGATCCGCAACGTCGAGCGCGTCCTGTTGGAGGCGGTGCTGGTGGTGGCGGTGGTGCTGTTCGCCTTCCTGCTGAACCTGCGCACCACGGCCATCTCGCTGCTCGCCATCCCGGTCTCGGTGCTGACGACCGCGGTGGTGTTCCACCTGTTCGGGCTGTCCATCAACACGATGACGCTGGGCGGGCTGGCCATCGCCATCGGCGAGCTCGTCGACGACGCGGTGGTCGACGTCGAGAACATCTTTCGCCGGCTCGGCGAGAACCGGCGGGCCGGCAACCCGAAGAGCGTGTTCCAGGTGGTGGTCGAGGCCTCGAACGAGGTGCGCTCCGGCATCGTCTACGCGACGCTGATCATCATCCTGGTGTTCGTGCCGCTCTTCGCACTGTCGGGCATCGAGGGCCGGCTCTTCGCGCCGCTGGGGCAGGCGTACATCATCTCGATCCTGGCGAGCCTCCTCACCTCCATCACCCTGACGCCGGTGCTGGCCTCGCTCCTGCTGCCGGGCTTGAAGAACCTGGAGGAGCACGACAGCCGCTTCCTGAAGCTGCTCAAGCGCGGCAACGCCGCCCTCCTGCGGGTCGCCTTCCGCCACAAGGGCCTGCTGGTCGGCACCGTCGCGGCGGCGGTGATGGCCGCGGGCGTGGCCGCCTGGAACCTGCCGCGGGCCTTCCTGCCGCCGTTCAACGAGGGCTCGTTCACCGTCAACATGACCTTCAACCCGGGCATCTCGCTCGCCGAGAGCAACCGGGTCGGGCTGATCGCCGAGAAGCTGCTCTTGGACATCCCGGGCGTGAAGGCGGTCGGCCGCCGAACCGGCCGGGCCGAGCTCGACGAGCACGCCGAGGGCGTCCACTCGTCCGAGATCGAGGTGGCGCTCGACGAAGGCGCCAAGCGTCCGAAGGAGTCCTTCGTCGCCGACATCCGCGGGCGCCTCGCGGCCCTGCCGGTGGCGGTCAACGTCGGCCAGCCGATCTCGCACCGGCTCGACCACATGCTCTCGGGCGTGCGCGCCGAGATCGCGCTCAAGGTGTTCGGCGAGGACCTCGACGCCCTGCGCCGGGTGGCCAACTCCCTGCGCGACCGGATGGCCGCGATCCCGGGCCTCGTCGACCTGCAGGTCGAGCGGCAGGTGCGCATCCCGCAGTTGGAGGTGCGCGTCGACTACACCCGGGCGGCCCTCTACGGCGTGCAGCCGGCGGCGGTCGTCGAGCAGATCAGCCGCCTATCGAACGGACGGGTGGTCTCGACGGTCGTCGACGGCGTGCGCCGCTTCGACGTGGTCCTGCGCCTCTCGGAGAACCGCCGGACCACGACCGGGCTGGGCGACCTGCTGCTGGAGACGCCCTCGGGCTGGGTGCCGGCGCGGCAGGTCGCCGACATCCGCGAGACCGACGGGCCGAACCAGATCCTGCGCGAGAACGCCCGGCGCCGCATCGTCGTCCAGGCCAACACCAACGGCGAGAGCGACATGGCCACCATCGTGGCGGCCATCCGCGAGGCCGTGGCGAAGGAGCCGCTGCCGCCGGGCTTCTTCACCAGCCTGGAGGGGACATTCCAGGCGCAGGAGGAGGCGAGCCGGACCATCGCGGCGCTCTCAGCGCTGTCCCTGGCCCTGGTCTTCGCCATCCTGTTCAGCCGCTACCGCTCGGCCGCGCTGGCCCTCATCATCATGGGCAACGTGCCGCTCGCCCTGATCGGCTCGGTGGCGGCCCTGTGGCTGGTCGGGCAACCGCTCTCGGTGGCGTCGATGATCGGCTTCATCACGCTGACCGGCATCGCGGCGCGCAACGGCATCCTCAAGATCAGCCACTACCTGAACCTGTCGCTGCACGAGGGCGTGCCGTTCGGACCCGACCTCGTCATCCGCGGCAGCCTGGAGCGGCTGACCCCGGTGCTGATGACGGCGCTCTCGGCCGGCGTCGCCCTGGTGCCGCTGCTCTACGACGCGGCGAGCCCGGGCAAGGAGATCCTGCACCCGGTCGCGGTGACGATCTTCGGCGGCCTCGTCAGCGCGACGCTGCTCGACACCTTCCTGACCCCCGTCCTGTTCCTGCGCTTCGGCCGCAAGCCGCTGGAGCGGCTGCGCGCCCTCCACGCCGAGGCGCCGGCCCACCCATCCCCGGACGGAGCGCGCCCGCGCCCGGCCGAGGCCTACTGACCCGCACATCCCAGGAGACCCACGATGATCCTACCCAGGCTGGCCTTGATCACCGCCCTTCTCACGGCGTCGGCCGTCTGCGCCCACGAGACCGCCGGCCAGCACGGCGGCCGGGTGACGGACGCCGGCAAGTTCCACGTCGAGCTGGTCGCCAAGGGCGAGACCGTCGACGTGTTCCTGTCCGACGAGGGCCAGAAGCCGGTCCCCGCGGCCGGCTTCAAGGGCACCGCCATCCTCGTCGTCGGCGGCAAGCCGGCCCGCGTGCCCCTGGAGCCGGCGGACGGCAACCGCATGACCGGCAAGGCCGCGACCGCGCTCGGCGACAGCCCGAAGGGCGCCGTGCAGCTCACGGGGCCCGGCGGTGAGACCGCCAGCGGCAAGTTCAACTGATCGACCCACGGGAAGGCACGACGATGAAGACCCTGACCAAGACCGCCGCCGCCGCAACCCTCGCCCTTGCCCTCGCGGGCGCGGCGGCCGCCCACGAGATGAAGGGCGGCGAGCACATGGACCACTCCGGCCACCATCCCGTGCCGGCGTCCACGGCCCAGACGGACACGCCGGCGACCAAGGCGTTCCGCGACGTCGACGCCGAGATGCATCGGAACATGGACATCCGCTACTCGAACGACGTCGACGTCGACTTCGTGCGCGGCATGATCCCCCACCACAAGGGCGCCGTCGCCATGGCCAAGGTGGCCCTGCAGTATTCCAAGGACCCCGAGATCCGGAAGCTGGCCGAGGAGATCATCAAGGCCCAGGATGTCGAGATCGCCCAGATGGAAGCGTTCCTCAAGAGGAAGGGCGCCAACTGAGCCTTCGCTTCCGCGTGTGGTTTGATCCCCCGGGCACGTGATGTGGCAGAGTATTTATCTCTGAACGTTTCGCTGTTCGGCGGGTTCTATATTTAAGCATGCCTGACTGACTTTGGTGAAACCTGGTCAGCGTTCCAGTCGTGCCGCAAACTTTTCTACCGATGGACGGAGAACACCTATGCACCAGATGTCGAGCGAGATGCAGTCCTGCATCGACGAATGCCTGCGCTGCTACCAGACCTGCCTGGGGATGGCCTCGAACCACTGCCTTCCGGCCGGCGGCAAGCACGTCGAGCCGGGGCACTTCCGGCTGATGATGGCCTGCGCGGAGATGTGCCGGACCTCGGCGCACTTCATGCTGATCGGCACCCCCGAGCACAAGCACACCTGCCGGGCCTGCGCCGAGGTCTGCGAGGCGTGCGCGCGGAGTTGCGAGCAGGTCGGCGACATGGACGACTGCGTCCGGCAGTGCCGGGCTTGCGCCGAGAGCTGCCGGAAGATGGCGGCGTGAGCAGTCGCCCCGACGCCCGCTCCTCAGCGCCCGACGCGGACCTTGCCGCGCGGCGCCGAGCGGGCGGGCGCCGTCGCGGCGGGTTTCGGGTGGCAGGCAGGGGCGTCCGCCCCGGTCTCCAGGCTGGCGATGATCGGGCAGTCCGGTCGCCCGTCGCCGTCGCAGGCGTCGGCCAGCGTGCGCAGGGCGTCGGCCATCTCGTTGAGTTGGCGGGCGCGATCCTCCAGTTCCCGGACGTGCGCCCTGGCGATGGCCTTCACGTCGGCGTTGCTCCGGCCGGGGTCGCTCCAGAGGCCGAGCAGCACCCTGATGCGCTCCAGGGAGAAGCCGAGGTCCCGGGCGTGCCGGATGAAGCCGAGCCGGTGCAGGTCGGCGGCGCCGTAGTCCCGGTAGCCGCTGTCCCGCCGGTCGGCCGGGGGCACGAGGCCGATGCTCTCGTAGTGGCGGATCATCTTGGCCGAGACCCCGGAGGCCCGGGCGGCCTGGCCGATGTTCATGACGAACCCCGTGTTGACCTTACTATGATGGGAAGGTTCACAACCATCCGCAACCCATGACGACCGAACCCGTCCGCCGCCCCGAACCTGGGGTGCGCAGGGCGGGACCGGTCCAGCCTCTCGTCCGGAGCTTACGATGCAAGCTGCCCGCAAGGCCGTCCTCTATCGGATGGTCACCCCCGAACACACCTGCCCCTACGGCCTGAAGGCCAAGGATCTCCTCGAACGCCAGGGCTTCGAGGTCGAGGACCACTTCCTGACCGACCGGGCGGAGACCGACCGCTTCAAGGCGGAGCACCAGGTCAAGTCGACACCGCAGACCTTCATCAACGGCGAGCGCGTCGGTGGCTTCGACGACCTGCAGCGCCACTTCGGCAAGGCCGCCAACGACCCGAACGCCACGACCTACACCCCCGTCATCGCGGTGTTCTCGATGACGGCCCTGATGGCGCTGGCGGCGAGCTACGCCGTGTACGGGACGCCGCTGACGATGCGCGCGGCCGAGTGGTTCATCGCCTTCAGCATGTGCGTGCTGGCCCTCCTGAAGCTGCAGGACGTCGAGAGCTTCTCGTCGATGTTCCTGGGCTACGACCTGCTCGGCCGGCGCTGGGTCCGCTACGCCTACGCCTACCCGTTCCTGGAGGGCATCGCCGGCGTCCTGATGGTGGCGGGCGCCCTGAACTGGCTGTCGATCCCCGTGGCGCTGTTCATCGGCACGGTCGGGGCGGTCTCGGTGTTCAAGGCCGTCTACGTCGACAAGCGCGACATCAAGTGCGCCTGCGTCGGCGGGTCGAGCAAGGTGCCGCTCGGGTTCGTCTCGCTCACCGAGAACGTGATGATGGTCGCCATGGCCGTCTGGATGCTCGCCGTCCACCATTGAGCCGACCGGTGCCGGCCCCGTCCTTCTTCCCGGACCTGGACCGCGAGCCGCACCCGCTGGCGGCAGCGGCGGCCGCGCGCTTCCTGTCGGCCGCGAACGGGATGCTTCCGGGCCTCGTCGCGGGCTTCCACGTGATAGGCTCCGCGGCGCTCGACGACTTCGTGCCCGGACGATGCGACCTCGACTTCGTCGCCGTCCTCGCGCGCCCGCCCGACGACGAGGCGTTCGGACGGCTCGCCGACCTGCACGCAAACATGTCCTCGGCAGGCGGCCCCGCCCTCGACGGCATTTATGTCATCGGCTCCGGTCGGGAGGGGTCGGAGGCGGAGGGGCCCGCCGTCCGGGAGGGGCGCTTCGAGCCGCGGTCGCGGCACCGGCGCCGCCCGGTGGACAGGCTCGCCCTCTCCGAGCACGCGCTGACCCTGCACGGGCCGACGCCGGCGTGGCGCGACGTGCCCGAGGTCGACGGGTGGGCGGTTGGGGCGTTCGACGCGCTGCGGGCGTCGGCCGGCGCCATGGAGGTCGACGAGGCCGTCCTGTGTGCCTGCCGGCTGCATTACCTGCTCGCGCTCCGACGCATCCCGTCGAAGTCCGAGGCCGGCCTTTACGGGTTGATCGCCTTCGAGGCGCGCTGGCGGCGCATCGTCGACGAGGCGCTGCGCATGCGGCGCGAGCCCCGCGCGCCGGCCCTGTACGCGGACCGGGACGAGCGTCGCCGGGACGCGCTCGCCTTCGTCGGGGCGGCGGCGGAGGACGGGCTGTCCCTGGCCTGAATACGCCCCCGGGGTTCCGGCGGAGCGTCCGGGCGCCTATCTTGGCTGTCGCAGCACGGACCCGAGATGAGCGAACCGGACGACAGGCACGGCGGCGTGGCCGTGGACCATACCCGCCAGATCGCGCGGCTGCGCCGCATCGAGGGGCAGGTCCGCGGCCTGCAGCAGATGATCGAGAACGGCCGCTACTGCGTCGACGTCGCCCACCAGGCCGACGCCGTCATCGCGGCCCTCCGGCGGGTGCAGTCCGACATGCTGCGCGACCACATGCAGGCGCTCGTGCAGGCCGCGCTCACCGGGAACCTGCCCGAGGAGGAGCGCCGGCGGCTCGCCGACGAGATGAGCCGCCTCGTCGCCAAGGTCGTCTGACGGGCGCGGGTCCCTTCCGGCAGGGCTCAGGCGAGGCCGTGGGCCTGCATCGCCGTGATCACCTGACCCAGCGTCAGGAAGGTGCACGCGTAGACGGTGCCGTCGGCCATGGTGATGGTCGTGGCGGGCAGGGGGCCGCCCAGGACGAGCGTGCCCCCGTCCACCTTCGCCACTTGCCGAAGGTCGATGGTCTGCGCGGAGCCGTTCGTCAGCAGGACCGTGTGGTGGATCGGGTTCAAGGCTGGCCTCCGGCGAGGGTCATTGCTCGCCCACGCTTGGTCATGCCGTGCCACATGGTCCCGCACGTGCCGCTCGTCCATCTCCACCGCGCGTGACGGATCTGCCACGGTCGGTGGCAAACGACGCGCATCCCGGGGTGCCGGACCGTTGCCCCCTGTTCGCCGCGCTCTCAAGAAAATACCCATTGGGGGTATAATTCGAGGAGGGCGACATGATCGGACGGCGAAGCTTCCTGGCCGGGGCGCTCGCGGCGGCGGCCGGCTCGCCCTTGAGCGGCACAGCCGCCCGGGCGCTCGGCGGCATCGAGCAGCGCAACGAGGTCAGCTTCCTCAGGGGACCCTACAACCTCGCCTTCTACTACCGGCTCAACAAGGCGTACCGCATCGGGGCCGGGATGCACTTCTTCCACTCGAAGCAGCACGACCTGCTGCAGCTCACCCGGTTCGAGGACCACGCCGCGGTCGACGCCCGCTTCGAGCGCGAGGCGAGGGAGTGGCTGCTAGACCCGCCGGCCATCGAGCCGGAGATGCCGTACTACTCGAACTACGTCGACCGGGCGATGCACACGCTGTTCCGGACCATCGACTGGACGCACATGCATCACGAGCAGACCTACGACGTGATGGCGTTCCGCGAGATCCCGTGGGCCGAGAAGAAGGCGTGGACCGACCGCGCGGTCAAATACTACCTCACGATGCAGACGCCGGGCGTGCCCCGCAGCGTCGCCCCGCTGGAGCTGACCATGCGGCGGGCCGGCATCATGATGAAGCCCTACTTCAACTACTTCAGGAACTTCTATCCGCTAGACCAGGGCCTGTTCTACGTCGCCCACTGGTGGCACCCGGCCGCCTACGAGACGCAGATGATCTCGGGCAACCGCGACCAGGAGGTCGCCATGTCCCAGACCATCGACCTCATGTACCGTGAGGTCATGCCGGCGCGGCCCGGCCGCATGCTGCTCTCGCGCGAGATCATGCCGCGCTACGCCCGGATGAGCCCGGAGAGCGCGAACATCTTCGACAACCTGCACATGCTGCACGGCATCGCCTACTCGATCCTCGCCTACAAGGGCTGGTCGGTCGAGGAGAAGCGGGCCGAGATGTACCGGGTCATCGAGGCCATGGGCCACCAGCCCGGCGACGAGGCCTACGCCCGTAAGTTCCGCGAGCCGCACCCCGACTTCGATCCCAGGACCTATCCCGCCTGGGTGCGCTCGCCCCAGGGCGCCATGGGCATGATCATGATGGACATGCTCATGGAGATGCTGCCGATGATGTACCCGGGCGGCCTCCCGAAGGCGCAGCGGGCCGCCGTCATGCGGCAGGCGATGATGAACGGCCGGCTCGGGATCGAGCCCGGCGAGGTGCCCGGCTCCCTCCACGACGCCCTGATGCAGGTCGCGCCCGGCATGATGACGATGCCAGGGTCGACCGAGCCGGGCGAGGCTCCGGCGATGATGGTCGAGCACATGGTCCAGGCATGGAAGGCCAAGGCCGCCCGCATGCCCGACGTCGCCCCCATCGACATGTCGGTCGAGCCGGGCCTCGGCCCGGCCCACGTCGCCGCCCGCTGAGGAGACGCCCGATGTCGACGACCACGCGCGCCGCGCTCGCGGCCTTCCTCGCCCTCTCCGCCGGCCCGACCTTCGCCGCCGACCACTCCAACCTGGAGGAGGGGCTGCCCGTCACCATCGAGGACGCCTACCCGATCAAGGAGAACGGCCTCGAAGCTCAGTCCTACTTCCAGTACAACCGCATCCGGAACGACCCGCGCGGCGCCAGCAGCCTGATGGCGGTGCCGCGCCTGGAATGGGGCGCCTTCAAGAACTTCCAGCTCTCGGTCGAGGCCCCGTACAGGCTCGGCAACGCGAGCGACACCGACCAGGGCGAGTTCCGGGCGCAGGGCTTCTACAATTTCAACCAGGAGGGGCTGGTCCTGCCTGCCATGGCGGTCGCGCTCGGGGTGAACACGCCCTACGGCCGGATGGCCGGGGGGACCGAGACCGAGCTCAAGTTCCTGGCGACGAAGTCGCTCGGCACGCCCGACCCGGAGGGATTATCGCCGTATTCCTACGTGCCGCGCCAGGTGCACTTCAACGCGTCGTGGTTCCACAACTACGACCCGACCACCGGCCGGGAGGCCGAGCGGCGCGACCGTTACCGGGTCGGCGTCGCCTACAGCCAGCCGGTCTCCAACAGCGTGGTGCTGGTCGCCGACGTCTACCGCGAGACCGACCGGGAGCGTGGCCGCGCGGTCAACCTGGCCGAGGTCGGCGCCCGCTACATGGCGACGCCGCAGACGGTGCTGGTCGGGGCGGTCGGCGTCGGCTTCGGCGGCGACCGCCGCCAGGACTTCCGCGTGACGGCCGGCCTGCAGCACACCCTGAGCTTCCCGTATTCCTGGGACCCGCCGCGGTGATCCTCGCCCCGATGTGACGGGAGGGTTGCGCCGCGTCCGGGAACCCTACCCCTGGGGGGTATGTTACACGGGCGTCTCCGAGGGGGGGTCGCCGCATGTTTCCCGAGTGGTTCCACGTCCTGTCCATCTGTGCCCTCTTGCTGGGGGCGGCGTGCTCGCTGCTGCTGTCCGTCCAGGTGATCCGGCATCCGCAGCACATGACGGTGATGAACGTCGTCTGGCCGGTCTGCGCCCTGTTCGGGACGGTGGCCGTGGTCTGGGCCTACTACCGCTACGGGCGGCTCGCCACGATGGAGGCGCACCACCACGCGATGGAGCGGGACGAGAAGCCTCCGAACATGACGCAAACGCCGTTCCCGGTGATGGTCGGCAAGGGCGCGCTCCACTGCGGCAGCGGCTGCATGCTGGGCGACGTCGCCGCCGAGTGGCTGGCCTTCCTGGTGCCGGCGGTGGCGGTCTGGTTCGGCTGGCACTCGCTGTTCGAGGAGAAGATGTACGCGGTCTGGGTCCTGGACTTCGTGTTCGCCTACGCGCTCGGGATCGTGTTCCAGTATTACGCCATCGTGCCGATGCGGGGGCTGTCGCCCGGCCAGGGGCTGGTCGCGGCCGTCAAGGCCGACACCCTGTCGCTGATCTCGTGGCAGGTGGGCATGTACGGGTTCATGGCGCTCGCCCAATTCTACGTGTTCCCGCACCTCGCAGGGCAGCGGGCCCCGGTGAACTCGGTCGAGTTCTGGGCCGCCATGCAGCTCGCCATGGTCGCGGGATTCCTGACCAGCTACCCGGTGAACTGGTGGCTCGTCGGGTCCGGCATCAAGGAACGTATGTAGGCCGGCATGGCCTCCCATCCGGCTTGGTCGCGCGGCGGGGCCTATCCGCCGGCATCCGCATTCCCGTCACGGTGCCAGCGTTGTTCACGCCCGTCGTCGTCCACGACCTGATCCACCGCTTCGCCGGCCTCGACGGGCCCCACGGCCATTGGTGGATGGAGCTGGTGTCGCTCCTCGTCCTCGTCGTGGCGCCGGCGTGGACGGGGTGGATGGCGCTGCGCCTCGCCTGGCGCACGCTGCGCGACCGGCACCTGCCCGGCGCGGCGAGCCCGGGAGCGTGGCGCCTTGAGCGCTACGTCCTGCGGGCGACGCTGCGCCCGCAGCTGCGGCTGGTGCTGCTCTCGCTCCTGACGCTGCCGGCCGCGTGGCTCCTCCTGGAGATCCCCAAGCACATCATCAACCACGCCCTCTCGGACGCGGAGGGCGACGTCCGTCCCGGCATGGCCTTCCTCGGGCTCGAACTGGGACGCGTCGAGCTCCTGTTCGCGCTGTGCGCCAGCTACCTCGCCGTGCTGACGCTGGGCGGCCTCGCCAAGTACGCGGTCAACCGGGCGCGCGGCGGCCTCAACGAGCGCCTCGTGCGCCGGCTGCGCCTCGCCGTCTTCCGGCGGGCCCGCGGGGAGCGCTCGCCCGAGCGCCGCGCGGCGCTCGCCGCCGTCGCCGTGCAGGAGGTCGAGCCCATCGGCTACGCCGGCGCGGGCCTGGTGGCCGTGCCCTTCGTCCAGGGCGGCACGCTCCTGACCAGCGTGGCCTTCCTGCTCCTCCAGGACGCCGCCCTGGCGCTCGCCGCGCTGGTGATGCTGCCGGTGCAGCTCACCCTCCTGCCGCGGCTGCAGCGGCGCCTGAACGCCAAGGTGCGCGAGCGGGTGCATGCGACCCGGGCCCTCGGCGGCCTCCTGACCGCGCCGGAAGCCGGGACCGCGGGCCATCCTCCGGCCCTGCTCCGGCAGATGCGCCAAGCCGAGGCGCTGGAGCGGGTGCGCGTCGAGATCGCCGACCTCAAGGGTCGGCTCAAGGGGCTCTACAACTACACGGCCAACCTGACGCCGTTCTTCTTCTTCTCGGTCGGCGGCTACCTCGTCATCCAGGGCCGTCTCTCGCTCGGGGCGCTGGTCGCGGCGCTCGCGGCCTACAAGGAGATCGCGCCGGCCCTGCGCGAGCTCTTCGACTTCGCGCAGGGATGGTCGGACGCGCGGGCCCGCTTCGAGGAGGTCACGCGGGCCGTCGCGCGGCCGGAGCCGGCGTCCGCCCCTCATCCCGACAACGCCCGGCCGGCCCTGACGGCGGCCTAGGCCGCGAGGCCGGGGCGTCTTCGAACGGGCGAAGCCGAGGTCCGGGTCGAGCCGCCGGAATTCCCCGGCCACGTCCGCTGCGGCCCGACCTGCACGGACGGTCCGCGCGCACAGGCATGCCCCCGACGCGGGGGATGTCCGGTGCGCTCAGACCGGCGACGGCCACGCGATGCCCGCGATGGCCTCGTTGTCCGCCGCCTGGGCGCGGGCCAAGGGCCACTCGTACTCCTCGAAGCGCCGCAGCAGGGCTTCGAGGCGCCAGAGGGCGACGGGCCTTTGGGACACCGGCTCGAAGCAGGCCACCATCGCATCGTGGAGCCGCCGCGCGACGGCGACGGCCGCAGGGGCCTCCTCGGGCCGGACGCGGCCCTGCCAGGCCCTGTCGATCCAGGGCGAGGCCGCCGCATAGGCGTCCGCGACGGCCTCGCCCGCGCCCGGGGTCGCCGGCCTCGTCAGGAAGTAGGTCCACTTCCCCTGCATCTCCGCAAGGGCCTCGTCGAGCCCGGACAGGGCCAGTTCGGCGAGCAGGCGCGCCGTGTCGCCACCGGAACGCGTCCCGGCGAGGGCGTCGAGCCAGCCCGTCCGCCATACCCTTCGCGGCTCGCCCCCGCTCCCGGCCTCCCAACGCAGGCCGTCGTCGCAGGCATCCGGACGGAAGCCGAGCCTCTCCCGCCGGCTCGCCGGCCCGTCCCAGCGCCAGGCTTGCGGGAAGGGCTGCAGGACCGGCTCGCCGCGAACGACGTCGACCAGCGGGTCGTAGGTCCTGAGCAGGACCGCGTCGCCGACCACCAGGACGCGTTCCGCCATGAACCGGCGCAGGTCCTCCGCGGCCGCCGCGCGCCCGTCCTCGCAGACCTCGGCCACCGGCGTGCCGGACGGGCCGAGCCGTTCCGGGACCCATGGCACGCCCCGCGTCGGGCGCCGCCCGCAGGGCCCCATGGCGAACAGGGGTGAGCGAAACAGCGCCTTGCCGACGTCGGTGACGTCGATGCGGTCCCAGGACATCCCGCCTTCGAGGTAGGCCGCGAAGGCATCCACGCCGAACCGCTGCCAGGGCTCGGCGACGTAGGGGGTGCGGGATCGGCCCGACGGCTCGAACCAGAGGGCTCCCTCGAACGCACGCCAGGTCAGGGGGCCCTCTGGCGTCGGGGCGACGATGGGCGGGCCGAGCTCGTCCGGGGACACCGTCCTCAGGGCGACCGGCGTCTCCTCGACGATGTCCCACAGCATCCGCGTCCGGTGGCGCTTGAGGCGCAACACGACAGGGCACGGGTGCCTGACGTGCACGATCCTCTCAGGATGCATCGGCGACCTCCATCGTCGGGGCGAGCGTTCCTTGGCGGGGGCGCGCTTACCGAAGGGGCCTCCACCCCACGCAGGTCTCCAGCAGGCGGGTCGGGTGCCGCGCGTAGTCGATGCCCGTTCCCTGCTCGTCCTCCGCCGCGGCGAAGGCGGCGTATTGGATGGACAGCAGGAACGCGTTCGCGGGCAACCGGTCGGCGAGGAGCAGGATCGGCCCGACGCCGCCCCCGTCGGCGAGCGCGAGCCGGCCCGCGGCGAGGGCTCCCGCCAGGTCGGCGAGCAGGCGCCTGTCGTCGGGCCGGAACGCGGCGAGCGCAGCGCCCGCCTCGTCGTAGGCGGTCGCGAGGGCGTCATCCTCCTGCCAGGCGTCGTGGAAGCCCTCGCCGTCGCGCAGGTGCTTCCGGCGCACCCCCCGCCGCTTGGCGGCCCAGTCGCGGGCGTAGGCGTCGTTGAGGACGAGCAGGGTGGCCAGCTTCGGGTCGTCGTGCCGCACGAACGCCCAGTCGGGTCCGGCCGGTTTCGGCCGGCACAGGGCATCCTCGACCGTGACGGCGTCCTCCGCCACGCCGAGCCACGCGCGGAGCCCGGCGCAGCCGTGCTCGTGCTCCGCCTTGCAGTCGTGTCCCAGGGCCACGCCCCACGGAGTTCCGCCTTCCCCGAGCAGCACGACACGGTTCTGGTTTCCGGCCTTCATGCGACGCCTCCGGGATGACGCGGCGGACACGCCTGACCGGGAGACGATCGCCGGTTTCGCCGGAATGGCAAGGGCGTGCCCGTGCCGGGACGAGCCCGGAGGTTGGGGCCGCGCCGGCCGGCCGGGTCCCGGGCCCTGTCGTCGGCGCGTTCGGTTGCCTGTGGTCCGCCGACGGAGCCGACCGTCCGGCGAGGCGTCGCGTCGTCACCAATGGCGCCCGGGTTGTGGATTGCCCGGTCCTTCCCAAACTGGGCGCTAGGCGGTCGCGCGCGTCGGAGCCAAGGAATTGAGCAGCCCGGGGTCCTGGTTCGCGGACGCGATGCGCGGGAGCGCCGCCGGCCTTGGGGGCACGCACCTCAAGGTCCACGACCTGCTGCGCGCGCTCCCCCTGCAGGCGGTGCGCAACAACCTCGTCGCCGGGCTCGGGCATGCCGGCGCCCGCGGCCGACCGCTCTGGGACCACCAGGCCGAGACCCTGGCGGCGTTCGCGGCCCACCTCGCCGACCCGGCGCGCGACCCGCGCGCCCTGGCGGTGATACCCACCGCGGGCGGCAAGACCGAGGTCATCGTCAGGCTGGTGGAGGCGACCGGCCTCGACGCGGGCGGCGCGCGCCTGGCGGTCCCGACCATCGTGCTGGAGCCCTCGCGCCACCTCATCCGGCAGACCGTCGAGACGTTCCGCGAGCGCTTCCCGGCCCTGCAGGTGTCCGGGCTCCTCGCGCCGGACGACCGGCCGCGCAACGTGACGGTGATGAGCTACGATCTCTTCGTCAACATGCTCCGCGACGGCAGGCTGCTCCCGGGCGACGTCGGCGCGGTGGTCATGGACGAGGCCCACCGCGGGCTCTCGGACCTGCGGCAGGACCTGATCCGCCGGTTCCTCGACCACGCCGTCGTCACGGCGTTCAGCGCCACGCCCGCCTTCGACGCGAACAAGAACGTCCATGCGCTGCTCGGCGCGGAGAACGAGGTCGTCAAGGTCGCGGACGAGCGCCTCCGGCGCGAGGGTATTATCTCCCCCGTGGCCAACTACGTCCTGCGCGTCGACGTGGTCGGCGCACTGCCGGACGACCCGGCGCTCAGGCGCGCCATCCTCAGGAAGGCGGGGCACGACGCCCTGGTTGGCTTCCTCGCCACCTACGAGGAGCCCGCCACGGGCCTGCGCCTGCGCGACAAGGCCTTCTTCGGCTACGCCAACGGCGTCCTGCAGGCCGAGGGGCTCGCCGCCGCCATGACGGCGGCGGGCATGCCGGCCCGCGGGGTCAAGGGCAGCGACGGCCTGGACGCGTTGAAGGCCAACCTCCTCGACCTGCGGGACGGGCACCTGCGGGCGCTGGTCAACGACAAGGTGCTCGTGGAGGGGGTGAACCTGCCGCAGGCGCGCGGCGTGGTCGCCTTCGACGCGACCTCGTCGCTGGTCAAGCACGTCCAGCGCTGCGGGCGCGCCAGGCGCCTCGACCCCGCGCTCGACCGGTTCGACCCCCGCCAGATGTCCTCCGTCGTCGAGGCGATGGTCTGTATCGACGGTATGCCGCTCGACACGCAGCGCATTTACGCCGAGGCCATCGGCGACCTGTCGGTGGCCCGGGTCTACGACGCGCCGCGCCGGGACGCGGCGGCGCTCGCGCGCGAGATCGTGCGGGACCGGCCGGCGGAGGCGGCCGGGGAGGAGGACCGCGATGACGCGTCCGAGATGGACGAGGCCATCGGACGCCTCCAGGAGGCCCGGGGGTCCGGCGGGGATTCGGGACCCCGCGGGCCCGTCGACGCGGGGCGGTGGGCGGACGCCTTCTCGGTCATGGGCAGCCTGGCGGGCGTCCACTACCTGCTCGCCGAGCGCGAGGGCCCGCCGCGCCTGGAAGGCATGCTGCACCGCGTCCAGGTCGCCCGCGCCATCGGCATCGCGACGGACGACCCCCACCTCAGGGATCTGTTCGGCGAGTTGGAGGAGGCGGCGCGGGCCGGCCTGACCCCCGAGGTCGCGGGCGTCGCCGTCCATGCGGGCTTCCACAGGTTCGAGCGCCAGCGCGCGTTCTACGTCCACGTCGACGACGTGCCCCGCATCGGCGTCGAGGTCTTCAAGCGGTCCGGGCGGACGCTGCCGGCCGGGACCACGCCGGACGACTTCGGCGCCGAGCGCCAGGCCGGATGGCTGACGCGCACCGAGGCCGCCTTCGCCTGCAACCTCAACCCCTACCACCCCGCCTTCTCCGCCGTCTGGGACGCGGCGATGGCCGGCACGCTCGGCGCGTTCGAGGGCGGCCCCCTGATCCGGTTGATGCGCGACGGCGGCAAGCCCAAGCTGCACGTGCACGAGCGGGGGTTGGAGGTGTTCCGCCGGCACCTGGGCGTCGAAGGGCCCGCGCTGCCCGCCAAGCGCGCCGACCAGGCCTCGGTGTGGGAGACGATGCGCGCGCTGGGCGTCAGCAGGCGCCTGACCCGGTTCCGGGAGCAATGGGACCGGATGGTCGAGGACTGCATGCGGGACGGGCGGGTCGTCCGGGACGGGCGCCGGGTCGGGTTCGGGTTCGTCCGCGGGGCGAACGGCAACCCCGTCCCCGCGCTGGACAGGGCCGAGATCGCGTGGTTCGCGCAGCTCACCGGCGTCGCCGGCCTGATCGAGCCTTCCGAGGAGTGGCTCACCATCAACGAGGCGGGGCGGGCCATCTCGACGTCGCCGTACGCCACGCCGGCGCTCAAGGAGCTCTGGCTGGAGATCCGGCGCTCCTACGAGGAGACCGGCGTCGGCAGGGCGGCGGGCCGGGAGTGGCGCGGCGCGATGGCCAAGGGGTCGGAGGTCGCCGCCTTCCGGCTGCACCGGTCCGAGATGGACGCGCTCGCGGCCGCCATCGGGCGCGGCAGGGACCGGCTCATGACCGACGAGTGGTTGAGCGCGAAGAAGGTCGCCGCCCTCCTCAACCAGAACCCGGACCGGGGCAGGTTCCGCGAGGCCTGGGACGCGCTCCTCGAATGCCTGGAGGCGGGGGAGCCCCCCGTCCTGGATGGCGTGGCGTTGCGGATGGAGGCCCGCCTCCTGGGCGGCAAGCCCGTCCCGTGCCTTCACGTCTCCGAGGTCGACGCGCTCGGGCGCATGACGGGCGGGCGCAGGTCCGCCGGGCCCAAGGGCGAGGAGTGGCAAGGTATGGCCGACGCCGCCGCCCATTTCGGGAAGCACCAGAGCGACCCGACCTTCCGGCGGTCCTGGCAGGCCCTGGTGGCGGCGGCCGAGGAGGGGCCGGTGCTGGACGGCGCGCGTCCCGTGAGGTTCGAGTACCGGACGGCGACGAAGGCCGTCTGGTGCCTCCACCGGGACGAGCTCGAATGGTTCGGCAAGCGGACCTGGCCGAAGCGGCGCGCCCCCGTGCCGAGGCCCTACGTCCCCCTCGCGGACCTGCGCGCGCACGAGGCCGTCGAGGGGGCGTGGGACGCCTTCGACCTCGTGGCCGAGGAGGTGGACGGGCTGCTCGACGACGCTTCGCCCCTGTCGCTCCTCGGGCGGGAGGGGTTGCGCTTCGAGCGGCTTCCGGAAGGCGGCTTGGCCGTCCATCCGGACGACGTCGCCGGGTTCCTCGATTCCGTCAGGGAACTCTCCGGGGCCGCCCCCTCGCCTTGAGTGGCCAAGGGGTTCGGCGGGACCATCACTCGGTCGAGTTCTGGTTCGCGATGCAGGTCGCCATGGTGGCGGGCTTCCTCACCAGCTACCCGGTCAACTGGTGGCTCGTGAGCGCCGGCATCAAGGAACGGATGTAGGCCGGCGGACGCCTATCGCCGGATCACGAAGAGCCAGAAGGCGACGGCACACGCGGTCGCGAGCATGGCGACCCAGTGAAGCGCATCGCTCGGGCGAGGGCGCATGCCCGCCCCGGTGGCGGTCCGGCATCCCGGGCAACGCGACGTGTCCGCACGAACCGCCCGCCCGCAGCTTTCGCACGTCGACAGGAGCATGGGCGCCACCCCTGAAGCCCCGTGCCGAGCCTCGCGCGTGGTTGCGCCGTGGCTTCCTGCGCGTTCTTGCCGTCGGGGCCGCCACTCGGATCGCTCGGTCGGTCCGGAATGCCCGCTTAGCACGGTGGGAGTGGCCGTCGAAGTACGTCTTATGGATCGGCGGACCGGCGCCGGTCTCCGGCCCGCAAACGGCGATACCCCTTGGGAGGTATCCGCATGACTTCGAGGCATGGATGCCGGCTGTCCGCTTGGTCCGAGCGCTCGGCGGTCCCGGTGCTCCGGTCGCCTCGGATGCGCAGGCCGGGCGCATCGTCCGGGACGTCATCCTCCGCAGGCTCAGTTCGGACCTCCGGGCGCAAGGCACGATGCACCTCCGCCGAGCACTGCGGCCATCGCGGTAAGTCGCGACCCGGGCCGAGGCCGGGACGGGCGGCTGCATGCCATATGTCGCGCCCAGGGCAGCCCCGCGGCGGCAACCGGCGCCGGCCACCGGCAAGGTCGGCCGCGCGGGACCGTTCCGCCTGCGAAAACCGTTTACCGAACCGTTAGCCGGGAAACAGTGACGGGCGCCTCGCGTTGGCCTGCGCACTGTGCCGCGCTTGAAGTTCGGGTAGCACGGTGCTACCTCTTGGGGGCCGGATGACGCCGACCAACGCGCTGAGTCTGGTGAGGTCCCTGGCCTCCGACGAGGCCACCTGCGAGTTCTACAAACCCGTCCTCGACGAGCTCCGGCGTTATGGCCTGGATAACCACGAGCTGCTCGGCATCGTCTGCACCGAGCTCGGCGAGACGCGCTGCTACGACACGAAGCCGACCGAAAAGTACCATCCGACCACGGTGCCGGATTACTGGAATGCGCGAAAGGCCCCGCCCTTCAAGGCGGGGATGGATAGCGCAGGCGGCGCCAGCCGCCTTGCCTTTGTTCCCGCCCTGTTCTAGCTTGCCCCGTGCTTCGCGTCCAAGCATACCGGTTCGAGCTCCGGCCAGACGGCGCGCAGGAACGGCTGATGAGCCGGTCCTGCGTATGCCGCCGCTACGTCTTCAACAGGGCTTTGGCCCTGCGGAAGGCCCGGCACGCCGCCGGCGATAAGCATCTCTCCTACGCCGACCTGTGCAAGATCCTCACCGGCTGGAAGGCCGAGGCCGCCACCGTCTGGCTCAAGGAGGTCCACAGCCAGGTCCTGCAGCAGGCGCTGAAGGATCTCGACCGCGCCTACCGCAACTTCTTCGAGGGCCGGGGCAAGTTCCCCCGGTTCAAGAAGAAGGGTCAGGACGAGGCCTTCCGCCACCCGCAGGGCGTCAGGCTCGACCAGCCAAACGGGCGCATCTACCTGCCCAAGCTCGGTTGGATGCGCTACCGCGCTTCCCGCTTCGTCGCCGGCGAGATCGGGCAGGTCACGGTCTCGCGCCACGCCGGCCGCTGGTTCGTCTCGGTCCAGACCGAGCGCGAGGTCGAGCAGCCGGTGCACCCGGCCACAACCCTCGTCGGCATCGACGTCGGGGTCGTCCGTTTCGCGACCCTGTCGGACGGCACGGTCATCGAGCCGGCCAACGCGTTCCGTTCGGCGGAGGCCGCGCTCGCCAAGGCGCAGCGGGCGATGAGCCGGAAGGTCAAGTTCAGCGCAAACTGGAAGAAAGCCAAGGCCAAGGTCCAGCAGATACAGGCCCGCATCGCCCGCATCCGGTCCGATTTCCTGCACAAAGCCTCGACGACCATCAGCAAGAACCACGCGGTGGTCTGCGTCGAGGATCTCAACATGCAGGCGATGACCGCGAGCGCGGCCGGGACGGTCGAGGCGCCGGGCAGTCAAGTCCGGCAGAAGGCCGGGCTGAACAAGGCCATCCTCGACCAGGGCTGGGGTGAGTTCCGCCGCCAGCTTGGCTACAAGCAGGATTGGCGCGGCGGATGGCTGCTGGCGGTGCCGGCGCCGTACACAAGCCAGACCTGTCCCGAGTGCGGGCACGTCGCGGCCGAGAACCGGCCGAGCCAGGCCGTGTTCCGGTGCGTGGCGTGCGGGTACGAGGCGAACGCGGACGACGTCGGCTCGATCAACATCGCAAGGGCGGGACACGCCCGGTTAGCCTGTGGACACACTTCGCCCGTGGGGGCGTCGGCCCAGGAACCCGCCGAGGTGAGGCAGGCCCTCGCGGCCTGACCCACGGTAGGAATCCCCGCCCTTCAGGGCGGGGAGGATGTCAATACTCCATCTGGGTGGATGAGTGCGTGGAGCGGATGTTCCTCAAGCTCCTGGTGTCGAAAGCCTCCGACGGGTCAGACCTCCTGGTCATCACCTCCTTCAAGAAGGACAACCGCACATGACCCTCGAACGGTGCCTGGCCTGCGGCGAGCACGCTGTCGAGGAGCGGGTCGATTCGGTCACCCTGACCCGGGGCGGCCGCAGCGCGACGTACGAGGACCGGCGCATGGTCTGCGCCGCCTGCGGCAACGCCAGCTACCGCGGCGCGCAGGCGGGCGCCCACGAGCTCGCGGTGGCCACGGCCGAGCGCGAGCTCGACGGCCTGCTCTCGGCGGCCGACCTTTGCGCGATCCGCTCGAAGTACCGCCTGCGCCAGGCGGACATGGAGCAGATCCTCTCGACGGGCCCGAAGACGTGGACCCGCTGGGAGCGGGGCAAGATCACGCAGACGCGGGCGGCCGACAGGTTCATCCGCGCCATCGCCGACGACCCTTACCTCGCCCGTCGCCTGATGCGCGATGCCGGGGTCGAGAACCCGGAGGCCGAAGAGGTTTTCGCGCGCATCGAGCACGACGAGCGCCTGCGCGCCAGGGCCGCCCTTCGGGCCGAGCTCGGCCGGCGCGGCGGCATCCTCGACGACCGCATCGCCGAGATCGCGGCCGACCAGGCTTTCGAGGTGGTCCATCGCACACGCGCCGAGGCCGTCGCCGCATCACCGACAAGCCCGCGGGCACGCTGCACCACCTCCCGCGGGAGAGGAAACCCCTCACCGAGCGGGAGGAGTTGCTGCGCGACGTCGGGCTGACCATCGCCTCCCAGTTCCGCGAGCAGAACGAGATCCTGCGGGCCGAGCACCGCGAGCAGGCCGCCCGCATCAAGGAGCAGGGCGAGCGGCTGCTGGAGCGGGGCGACATGATCCGGCGTCTGACCAAGGGCGTCGAGCAACTCGTCGGCGAGATGCACGGCGTGCGGACCGGCAAGGCCGAGGATGCCTTCGCCCGTGTCGGCGGGGCGGACGCCTCGCCCGACCTGCCCACTGTCGCGGCCGAGGCGTCGCTGATCTACACCTGCACCGCCAAGAGCATCGGCTTGGAGCTCGGCTTCCAGGCCAGCCAGATCGGGGCCCTCCTCGGTGCGAAGGGGCTGCGATGGGTGGGGAACGGCGCCTACCAGGAGATGGGCCGGGCGGTGGGTCCGAACCACACCAAGTTCTGGCACAACAGCGTGCCCGGTCGCCTGCGCCGCATCCTCGACGACAACAGGCCGGACCGGCTCGGCATCACCGACAAGGCGGTGCTGGCCGTGTTCCGGACGTGGCGGGAGCGTAGGGGCGGCCCCGACCTCCTCGACCGGATGGTCAGCCAGCAGCCTGCGACGGTGTCCGCGCCCGTCGAGGCCGCGAACGACCCCGGGGGTTGAGCTGGGGTTGAATGCTTGCCGGTGCCGCCAACGTCCACGGCAGATGCGCCCTGGCCGGAGAGCGCCGTCGCGGCATGCGGCTTGTCGAGGATCATCACTGGTTTGCCCTCCCGCAGCCGGGAGGAGGGCCATGTCGAAGAGGTAATCAACGACTTGCCGAGATTTGCCCTCCCGCGCGCGGGAGGTGGGCTGAAGGTGATGGCGACAATCCTCTGCCAGGCGATGGGCTTGCCCTCCCGCAGGCGGGAGGATCGCTCGGGATACGACGCCGAGGCCGTGGCGGTCCGGTTTGCCCTCCCGCGAGCGGGAGGAGGTGCCCATGGCTAAAGGGAGCACTTGAACGGTTTGGCTTGCCCTCCCGCGTGCGGGAGGAGGAAGGCACCTCAATTGACTGCGGTGCTTGGGTGGGTTTTGCCCTCCCGCAGGCGGGATGAGGGGAACCATGCGTTGCCAAGGTTGGGGTCGAGGGGGTTTGCCCTCCCGCGCGCGGGAGGTGGGCCGAAGGTGATCGCGACGGTCCTTTGCCAAGCGACGGGTTTGCCCTCCCTCATGGGGAGGATGGTGCTCATCAACGACGAGGTGTGCATTGAGGAGGAAGGTCTGCCCTCCCGCAGGGGGAGGAGTAAAGCACCTCAATTGACTACGGTGCTGGCGTGGGTTTTGCCCTCCCGCAAGCGGAAGGTCTGATGCGCGATCTCGGGCCTTTATCGAGGATGCAGGTTTGCCCTCCCGATGTCGGGAGGAACGGTGCGGGTGTCGCCTCCGATGAGAGGGTCGAGGGGTTTGCCCTCCGACGGGGGAGGTGGCGGCCTTGGCTCAATGACCAGGTGGAAGGAGCGGATTTGCCCTCCTGCGTGCGGGAGGTCCGTGGAACGTGATGGCCACGACGCTCTGCCAAGCAACGGGTTCGCCCTCCCGCAGGCGAGAGGAGCTTCGAGATCGTTGTCCCGGCCGGCTAGTTCGTAGGGTTTGCCCTCCCGCGTGGGGAGGCTGTTTGTAGGTGGGGCTGCCGACGATGTGAAAGAGCGCAGCGATCCCAACACGCGGGAGGCGGATCGGCAAGGGCGAAGGGCGTCTAACGTTAACGGGATCGCCGGGTGGCACTTGCGGGCTCGACGAGTATGGAAGTCGATGATGCGCATGGGGTTGGCGCGTGGCTTCCATGAGCCGTCGCATGCCGCCCCGATGCGTCGGTGGCGGGGCGGCGGTATCGGGGATTGTGACTTACCGTGCACCTCCCACAATGGGCCATGCGTCTGGTCGCCAGGCGCCGTCCGAGTGCGGGACCTGCAAGACCCGGCATCCGCGCACGCACCCGGTGCGGAGCCCGGTCGCGTACCCCGCCCGGGCGCCCGCACGCCTGGGACACCCTTCGGCCATGCATCCCACCCCTGGATTCCGGCATCAGGCCAATGACGTCGCCCCGTCGAGGGTCGACGCCGGCGGGTTGGCGAAGGCACGGCAGACTATCTCCTCCCTGGCCCATCCCCACACGCGGCCCATCGTCGACACGGCCATGGGGACCCTGCACGCGGCCCTGTCCGGGGGAGGTCTCCAGGTCTCCAAGATACCCGGGCTGCAGATAGCCGTCCGCAAACACGTGAGGCAGGCATGGACGGACGGCATCATCGCGCCGCTCGCCCGGTCGCGTCACCCGGCGGCACGCGAGGTGCTCGACGCGATGCCGAAGGACTTCGCCATGAAGGCTCATGCGGAGGTGTTGGCCGTCGTGGAGCGGATCGCCCGAGGCATTCCCGAGGATGCCGTCGGGACACGGGAGCACGTCGCGCGGGCCATGGAATATCTTGAGGCGCTGCCGCTCATCCTGCGGGCGCTCGTCGACGTCGAGGGCGTCGCCTCGGGGGCGCGGACGGGTCGCCCCTCGGATGCAACGGGGCCTGCCGACCTCCCGGGCGCCCTCGCGCTCGCGCAGCGTCGGGCCCGGGCGGCGTTGTCGCCGCACCTGGCCTCCTTGGTCGAGGAGCTCGCCGACCGGGTCTACCGGGGCCCGTTGGGCGCGACCGGCAATCCCGGGTTCCGGTGGACGGCCGCCGCGCTCCTCGCGCCGCCTGCGCGCGGTGCCCGGAAATCGGACCGCGGAGGTCCGCAATGGCGCCGGGGCCTCGCCAAGGCGCTCTCGCGCGACCTGGTCGACGAAGCGCTCGTGCCGGACGCGGGTCGCCTGCTCCGCCGGCATGCCGGCCTGGAGGTCGGGGATGCGTCCTATGCGCCGGGCGGGGGACACGGAGGCCGGCTGGATCTCGCGCTGTCCCGCGCCGGTGTCGGGCTGGTCCTGTCCGTCGGGTTCGACGCCGCCTCCGGACGGTTCGAACGTCGCGCCGAAGCCGTCTCGTTCGACGGCGCTCGGACACCGCTCGCGCTTGAGGACGCCGATGCGCTTCTCGATGCGTCGGTTCCCGGCGGCCTCGATACGCCGGCCCACCGCGCGATGCGCCGGCTCTCGCGACGGGACGATGCGCTTGCCCTGCACATGCATGTCAATGCGACCGGGGAGCTCCAGGTCGCCCCGGCGTTCCTCCGGGACGGGGATGCCGGGCTGCTTGAGGGGTTGCTCCGTGCCGCCGACGAGGAGGGAAGCGCGGTCAGGTTCGATCCCGTGCGTGACTTGGTTCTGGCCTCCGGTCTGGTCGAGCTCGACTTCGAGTGGCACGACGGGTCGGACGGTCGGTGCCTTGTCCGCGCCCCGGCCGGGCCTGCCAGGCGGCCAGGGGCATGAGCCGGGCGACCGGCGAGCGGTCGTACCGCTTTCCTTTCACGGAATGATGGATTCGCGACCGGGAGTCGTGGAGGCGGGTCGCCCTCCCTGACGGGAGGTCTGGTTTCGGTTGTGCCGGATCTCGACGACCCAGGGTTTGCCCTCCCGCGCGCGGGAGGAGGGTAGAGGCCTCGGTGGTATCAGCCGCGAGGATGGTTTTGCCCTCCCGCAGGCGGGAGGAGGTGCCCTTGGCTAAAGGGAGCACTTGAACGGTTTGGCTTGCCCTCCCGCTCGGGGAGGTTCGTTGCCGGTGCGGCTGCGGGCGATGTCAAAGAGCGCGGCGATCCCAACACGTGGACCGCGAACCGGCAAGGGCGGAGGATGCCCGAGGTTAACGGGATTGCCGGACGCTTGGCCTGGCCCTGTCCTGCCCCGGGCTTCGTCGGACACGGCATGGTACCGGCGTCCACCCTTGTCGCTTGGCTTCCCCTCGTCCGGCCCGGCGACCGTTTCTTCATCCGCCTCCTGCAGGATGCCGCCGACTGGAGGGGATGGCGGGCATGGTTGCGGTGAACCGGGTTTGGCAGGCGGCGGACCGGATACGGGCCCGGCCGGCGGGCAAGGACGGTCGAAAGGAACGGGTCTCGGTCCGGTCGGTGCGCAAGGAGCTCGGCAAGGGGTCGTTCTCGGACATCGCCCGTGAGTTGAAGATGTGGCGGAAGCGGGAGGACTACCACCCGGTCATCGAGCGGGAGAACCTGCCGGAGGCGTTCCAAAGGCGGCTGGCCGTCCTCGGGGGCGAGTTGCTGGAGATGGCGCGGGTCGAGGCCGCCCGGGCGACGCTGGCGGAGTTCAAGGAGTCCGAGGGGCGCCGGTCCGCGGAGAGGGACGTGCTCGACGAGGCGCTCGACCGGGTCGACTACCTTGAGGAGCGGGTCGCCGCCCTGCAGGCCGAGTTGGACCGGAGGCCGGCCGGGTCCGGCGGCGTTCGGGCGGCCCCGGCGCAGGAAGCCCTGGCCACCGAAGCCGAACGGGAATGGAAAGGCTCACCCTTCGCCGACATGGCGCAGGGGATATCGCTGGCCAAGCGGGCCGACGCCTTCTGGGAGCAGGTGCGGATCGCGGTCGAGGACCTGTTCCGGCGGCGCGGGCCGCTGGCGGTCCACCCGCTGTTCAAGTCGCTGCCGGACCGCCTGAAGCAGGATGGCGAACTGGCCGGGTTTCCCTTGACGGAAGGATGGCTGCGCTATCACCTGCTGCACCTGGTCGAGGGCGGGGGGCTGGTGCTGGACGGCTATCGGTTCGGGCTGGCCGAGCCCGCTCCCGACACTGATGATGGGGTGGACGCGGATGTATCCGCCGCCGACGGCGCGGCGGCGATGGGTAGCCGTCGTTTCTGGCGACGATACATGCAGGATATCCACGATCTCCTCGTTGAGGTGGGGCCGATGACGGTCGAGGGGATCATTGACGGGATGGGACCCGGGTGGGTCGAGGCATCGGAGCGGTACAGGAAGATCACGGTGGGTCGGGTCCGCTACAAGCTGAGGGGCCGCATCGTCGAGGGAAGGCCGTTCGTGGAACTGCCGGACGGACGGTTCGCTGCGGTCCCTGTCGAGGGACACTGGGATGGCTTGAGCGCGGCGCGGACGGCGGAAGGAAACGGCTGAGGACCGGCACCGTTGGCCTGGGCTGGCACGCCAGGGAAGAGGTCCATGACGCCCCAGGAGATCAACGCCAAGGTCCGGGGGGCCTACGTCAGGGCGCTGCAGAGCAGCACCATGTACAGCATCAGCGGCTCCCGCATCGACGACCTCTTCCGGGACGTGAAGCTTTACGGACGGGACGCCGGGATCGACTTCGCCGAGACCAACCTGGGCCGGATCGTCGAGGAGGCGGCCAGGATGGCGGGATGCAAGCGACCCTGCCTGGAGATGCAGGTCTACGGCTGGGGCCGGGCGGCCCTCGACGGCTTGGCGCAAACGCTGCGCGGCAGGACCGGCCTGAAGGTCGACATGGCCGGCCCGACCGTCAGGATCGACTGGTCGGAAGACAAGGCCGGACCGGTCTAGGGACGACTTGCGCCTCCGGTCCTTCAGGGCTTGCGCCCCTTGGCCGGCGAGTTGCGCTTCCTTGCGACCGGTCCTGCGCCTGCGCGACCGAGACCGGGCTTCTGGCGAGGCTTCGGGCCGGGCTTGGTCGGCGGCTTCGCCGCGGGTTTCGCGGCGGCCGGCTTCCTCGGGGCGGGCTTGGGCGGCGCCGCGGCCATGGTCTTGCGGACGTCGGCGACCACCCGCCGGATGCCCAGCGCGACGTTGAGGAAGGCGTCGTCGGCGCTGCGCCAGCGGGTGACCTCCTTGCCGTCCTCGGGGAGGAGCTTGAAGCCGGCCGCGGTGGTCGATTTCCAGTCGCAGGGGCGCAGCACGACCGCGACGACGCGCATCGTACCGTTCGCCCGGCGGCCCATGGCGCGCTTGTACTCGATCTTCCAGCAGTAGTTGCTCGCGAGGTAGTCGGGGCTGAGCAGGCCGACGAAGACGTGGGCGTTGCGCAGCGCCCGCGCGATGCCGGTGTCGAGCTTGTCGCCGGCGTTCATGTCGCCGTCGAACCAGGTCTCGACGCCCTCGCGCTTCAGGGGGGCGAGGTGGGTCTCCAGCCTCTGGCGGGCGTCGGCGTCGCGGTGCGAGTACGAGACGAAGATCCGGACCGCGGGCTTCTCCGGCTTGGGGCGCGGGGTCGCGGGCCGGGCCGGTGAGCGGGGTCCAGGCTTCGCCTTCGCCGGCGTCTTCGACGCGGGGCCGGGCTTCTCGGTGTGCGTGCGGGCGCGGGCGCGCATGGAAGCCCCCGTGAGGTTGCCGGCCAAGTTCCGGATTCATGCGCCCCGAACCCGTTTTGTTCCGCGTCGTTAAGGGGATAACCTCGGGCGCGTGGTCGGCGGCCCGGGACGATGGCGGTTCGACTCGGCGGCGTACGCGTTTCGGGTAACGTGACCCGTGACGCGTTACGGTTTCCGGGCGCCTGGGAGCGGGGGCGCGGCGATGCGGATGGAGACGGCCCGGGAAGCGCTGGTGCTGGGGCGGTGCCTGGAGGTGCGGTACGACGGGTACGCCCGGGTGGTGGAGGTCCACGCCTGCGGCTTCACCGGGCAGGGGCATGCGGTGATGCGGGTCTGGCAGGTGCGGGGCGGCAGCGCGAGCGGCGAGCGCACCGGCTGGAAGTTGCTGCGCCTCGACGAGGCGCTTGCCTTGGCGGTGACGGGGGAAGCGTCGGGGGCGCCGCGTCGGGGCTACCGTCGCGGGGACGCGGGCATGGCGCGCATCGTCGCCCAGGTCTGAGGCCGCAAGTCCGGATGCGGGGGACGGACCGTGGCCAGCCGCATCATCCGCCGTGACGGGGTAGCGAGACGCCGCGTTCCTCCAGGAATGCGCGGAGTTCGGTCACGGGCGGTTCCTCCCTCAGCGCCGCGAGCAGGGAGTCCCGGTCCCCGTAGAGGGCGAGGGTATCGACGTCGACGTCGGGCTCCCCTCCGGCACGGGCGGCCCTGTCGAACACGGCTTCCGCGAGCGTCCGGCTCTCCGTCTCCCCGGCGTCGTCGTCGGGAAGCCTCAGGACGATGGCGTCGCCCCTCGGGGGCGGTTCGGCGGAGTGATGGCGCCTGTCCATGGCCGCCGCGTGCCAATCGAGGTCGCCGTCCAGCGCCTTGAGCGTGGCCTCGATGTGGAAGAGGTCGCTACGGTCCTTGTCGCGCATGCCCTGCTTGGTCAGGCGGAGACCGGCGAGATCCAGGACGCGGATGCTCAGGCCGTCCTTCTCGTGCAACCGCATGAAGCCCTGGAGATCCTCGTAGGACCATCCGCAGGCGGTGGGCAGGATGTCGACGACGAACTCGTCGACGATCCGCACGGTGCGGCTCTCGTCGTCGTACGGGGGTTCGTTCGGGAAGGGCTCGTCGCCGAACTCCAGCAACGCCTTTCCCTGCCCCCTGGGCAGGTCGCACATCGCGGCGACCCATCGCCGGTTGTTCTCGACCGTGTCCCGGACGATGAAGTCGACGTCTCCGGTCTGCCTGACGAGCCCGTTGTAGGCCAGCCCGTAGCCGCCGATGAGGGCATACTCGACGCCGTGCTTCTCCATGAGGCGGGCCGTCAGGTAGACGTCGTGCCAGGTGGCGCCGCGGGCCGTGTCCGTTCCGTCGACGGGGTGCGCCTCGGTCTCTGCGGGAGGCGCCTTGATCCTATCGGCGAGCCAGTTCCTTAGATCGCGCCACCATTGCATCGACTGTCCACCGGTCCATGTCGGCGTTGGCCTCCGCATGCGAGCGGTAGCGATAGACGCCCATCGGGATCACGCGGGGCATCCGACGAGCGTTCTCCACGCTGGCCTCGACTTCCTGAGGGGTAGGTCCCCTCATTCCGGCCGACGGCAGGCGAAGTTCGCCGACGATGCGCATGCTCCGTGCTCCGTTGATGTTGGTCGCTGGCCCAGCTTACCACAAGCATGCGTCCCCGACGAGCGCCCCGGAGGACGCTTGCCCATCAACCGGCCGGGACGGGTGCCCGGGTCGCGGCCATGCGGCTCAGGATACGTCCCAACCGGACCGGGGCCCAGTCCCAGCAATCGACGCCGACGTCGAGGCTGGTGCGGGTGCCGGGCAGGCTGCCGTGGGAGTGCCCGTAGAGGTGCAGGTCGCCATGCCGTTCGTGCGGCCAGGTCCGGTGGGCGTAGTGGCTGAGCCAGACGGCCTGGGGCTTGGGCATGCCCGGGTCCTGGACGAACACGCGCTGAACGTCGACGACCGGGCCGTCCCAGTCGAGGCGCTTGCCTAGCTCGTCGTGGTTGCCGCGGACGAGGCGGATGCGCCCGTTCAGCCGGGCCCTGATGGAGGCCGCGTAAGCGAGGTCGCACCGGTAGGCGAAATCGCCGAGGTGCCAGACGACGTCGTCGGGCCTGACGACCGCGTTCCAGGCGGCGACCAGGGCCTCGTCGTGTTCCTCGATGGTGGCGAAAGGGCGGGGCCGGTCCATCCTCGGCGCCAGAACCGAAGCGTGCCCGAAATGGCTGTCGCTCGTGAAGAACGTGTTAGGCATGAAACCTCCGGAATGGGCGGAGGCCGGGCTTGATGCGGCGCTCCACGGTCAGCGGGATGGGTGGGGCGCGGCGGCTATCATGAGGTCAACGCTTTCGGTTTGGCGGGAGCCCGCATCTGGGAAAGGCCGAGGCTGCCGGCAAGGCCCGACCCGGCGTTCCGAGCCTGGGCGAGACTTGCGGCGGACGCCGTCGCAGGCAACGCGCGGAGCCATGACAATCGGCCCGAACATGCTGATGAACGGGCCGCCCGGCTCGGGCAAATCCATGCTCGCCTCGCGTCTGCCCTCGATCCTGCCGCCGCTCACGCCGCGCGAGCTGCTCGACATCTCCATGATCCAGTCGGTGGCCGGCGCGCTGAAGGGCGGGGCCCTGTCCGACCGCCGGCCGTTCCGGCAGCCGCATCACTCCGCCTCGATGGCGGCACTCGTGGGCGGCGGGCTCGGCGCGCGGCCGGGCGAAGTCTCCCTCGCCCATGGCGGGGTGCTCTTCCTGGACGAATTGCCCGAATTCGCCCCGCAGGTGCTCGACAGCCTGCGCCAGCCGATGGAATCCGGCGCGGTGATGGTCGCGCGGGCCAATTACCGGATCACCTACCCGGCGCGCTTCCAGCTCGTGGCGGCGATGAACCCGTGCCGCTGCGGCCAGGGCCTCGAACCGGGCTACGCCTGCCGGCGGGGGCCGAACGCGCGCTGCATGGCCCAGTACCAGGCGCGGATCTCCGGCCCGATGCTCGACCGCATCGACCTGCGCGTGGAGGTGCCGGCGGTGACGGCCGCCGACCTGATCCTGCCGGCGCCCGCCGAGGGCTCCCGCGAGGCGGCCGCCCGGGTGTCGGCGGCCCGCGCGCTCCAGGGGGCGCGCTACGCCGCGCGGGGTCTGCCGGATTCCACCACCAACGCGACCTGCCCGGCCACGCTCATCGCCGAGATCGCGAGCCCGGACGCCGACGGGACGGCGCTGATCCGGCACGCGGCCGAGACCATGCGGCTCTCCGCGCGCGGCTTTCACCGGACCCTGCGCGTCGCCCGGACGCTGGCCGATCTCGACGGCGAGACGCAGGTGCGCCGGTTCCACCTCGCGGAGGCGCTGTCGTACCGGGGCCGCGGCGAGGACGCGGCGGCCGCCGCTTGAGCGCCGGCCCGGACGGCCCGGCCGGCCTCACGGTCACGATCGGCCAGCACAGCAGCGCCGGCCGCAAGGTGGCCAACCAGGATTTCAACGGCGCGCTGGTTCCGGTCCAGCCGGCTCTGGGCCTCAAGGGCGTCGCGGTGGCGCTCGCCGACGGGATCAGCAGCAGCGCGGCCGGTGCCGCGGCGAGCGAGACCGCGGTCAAGAGCTTCCTCAGCGACTACTACGCCACGCCGGACACGTGGTCGGTGAAGACCTCGGCGCAGCGGGTGATCGCGGCCACAAATTCCTGGCTCTACGCCGAGACCCGGCGCGGCGCCGACCCGAACGATCTCGACCGGGGCCACGTCACCACCTTCGACGCCCTCGTGCTGAAAGCGCGGGTGGCCCACCTCTTCCACGTGGGCGATGCCCGGATCTGGCGCGTCTCCGGAAAATCCCTCGAACAGCTCACCGAGGATCACCGCGTGGTGGTCTCCGCGGCGGAATCCTATCTCGGCCGCGCCCTCGGGGCCCAGGCCCGCCTGGAGATCGACTACCACGCGGTCGGCATCGAGGCGGGCGACACCTTCGTGCTGACGACCGACGGTGTGCACGAGCATGTCCGGCCCCGCGACATGGTGGCGGCCATCGCGCAGGCCGAGACCCTCGACGCGGCCGCGCGGGCGATCGTGGAGATGGCCCTGGCGGCCGGCAGTCCGGACAACCTGACGATCCAGATCGTGCGGGTCGAGACCGTGCCGGAAGGCGAGCCGACGGACCTCCTCGGCGAGGCCGAGGGGCTGGACCCCGCGCCGCTCCTCGACCCGCCCGCGGAACTCGACGGCTTCCGGCTGCTGCGGATCCTGCATTCCGGTCCGCGCAGCCGCGTCTACCTGGCGGTCGAGGCGGAGACCGGCGCGCAGGTCGCCCTGAAGGTGCTGTCCCTCGACCTGCGGGACGACCCGGCCCAGCGGAAGCGCTTCGTGATGGAGGAGTGGATCGCGCGGCGGATCGACAATCCCCACGTTCTCAAGGCGCATCCCCGGACCGGCCGCCGCAGCCACCTCTACACGGTGATGCGCTACGTCGAGGGCCAGACCCTGACCCAGTGGATGCGCGACCACGCCGCGCCCGAGCTGGAGGCGGTGCGGGGCCTCGTCGAGCAACTCGCCCGCGGCGTCCAGGCCTTCCACCGGCGGGAGATGGTCCACCAGGACCTGCGACCCGACAACGTCCTGATCGACGCCGCGGGAACGGTCCAGATCATCGATTTCGGCGCCACCCAGGTCGCCGGCGTCGTCGAGGGCGACCCGCGGATCGACACGACGGAGATCCTCGGCACGGTGCAGTACACGGCGCCCGAGTGCTTCCTCGGCGTCCCGGGGACCGCCCAGTCGGACGTCTTCGCGGTCGGCGTGATGACCTACCAGATGCTGACGGGGCGGCTGCCCTACGGCGACGCGGTGCCGCGCGCCCGGACCCGCGCGGCCCAGCGGCGGCTGCGCTACGCGTCGGCCCTCGCGGTGCGCCCGCTCCTGCCGGTCTGGGTCGACGGGGCGCTCCGCAAGGCCGTTCACCCCGACCCGCTGCGGCGCTACGCGGCGCTGTCGGCCTTCGTCCACGACCTGCGCCACCCCAATCCGGCCTTCACGGATGGCCGGCGGGCGTCGCTGCTGGAGCGTGACCCGCTTCTGTTCTGGCGCCTCCTGTCGCTGGTGCTGGGGCTCGTCGCGCTGGTGCTCGCGGCGATCCTGATCGCCGGCCCGCGGCGGTGAATCCCGGATCGCGCCTCAGGGATCCAGTTCGGGATAGCGGCGGAAGATGCCGTCCTCGGTGAACGGGATCCGGCGTTCGCTGCCGAGATAGGCGGCGAGCCGCGGGCGCTGCGCCACGGTCTCGTGGAGCCGGGCCACCCGCGGGTTCGTCCGCAGGGCCGCGGCGGTGGACTTGGGGAAGGCGTAGAGCAGGCCGGCGACGAGCTGGAACAGCGACAGGTCGGCGTAGGAGAGGTCCGCGCCGACGAGCCTCGCGCCGCCATTGGCCGCCAGCACGCGCTCGAAATAGCCGAGATATTTCGGGATGCGCGCGACCCGGAACTCGGCCGCCCGGCGCAGCGCCTCGGGCTTCTGATCCGCGTAGTACAGGCCGACGCCGACGGGATGGTGCGTGTCGTGCGCCTCGTCGACCGCGTCCGCGACGGTGAGCTGGAGCTGGTGGGTCCAGATCCGGTCGCGCTCCGACGCGCCCACGAGCCCGAGCCGCGGCCCCAGATACAGGAGGATCGCGGCGCTCTGCCCGATCACGATCTCGCCGTCGCGCAGGAAGGGCGGAGCCAGGGGCGGCCGCGGATCGTCCGGATCGGACAGGCGGTCCAGCATCGGCCCGATGCCGCCGGCCTCGTCGTCCCGGCGGGCGACGTCGACGTAGTCGGCGCCAGCTTCCTCGAGGGCGAGGCGGACGAACTCGCCGCGCCCCTGGATCATCGGCCAGTAATGGAGTTCGTAGGGCATCGCCGCCTCCGGGTCGGGGAAGGCGCGGCGGGCTTGGTCGGTTCCCGCTCAGTTATTCTCGCCCGGCTCCTCGGCCGAGGCCTTCTCGACCGGCGGCTCGGCGCTGGCGACGGCCTTGCGGGCGAACATCGGCTGGAGGCGCTCGGCGAGCTGCTGGTCCAGATGCTTGACGTAGGCGCCCTTGAAGTAGCGCTCGCCGGTCTTCGCGCCGTAGAGATTGTCGTGGGCCTGGATCATCGCGGCGACCTCCGGGCGGCACAGGAAGCCCGTGATGCCGACGGCCTCGTACCAGCGGCCGGCGCGCGCCTCGGCGGTGGCCTTCGGGTTCGACAGCACCGTATCGGCGAAGCACGCGGTGGCGGCCTGCCGCAGCGGCGCCAGCACCTTCTCGGCCTCCGCCGCGTTCACCTTCGGGGCGACCGGGTGCCGGTGAGGCCGCGCCTCGGCAGCCGAGACGAGCGCGAGGACGGCGAAGGTGGCGAGGATCGAAGTCTTCATACGGGCGGCCTCGTCGGGTGTCCGAACCGTGTTCAGCTCTCGCTCATGATTGCGTCGGGATCGGGGCTGGCGGCGCGGTCCGGATGCCCGATTCAGGGCAAGATCCGGACCGTTTCGCGACCGCCACACCGGTCTCAGCCGCGCCGCTCCGCGTTCCGGCAGCCCCGGCTGACGAGGCCCCCGGACGCGACCCAGGTTCCGGCACCGAACCCGACCGAGCCCAGCCGTCCGCGCATGTCGGCTTTGGCCGAGCCGTTCACGATCGATCCGCGGATCATCCCGTTCCGCGCCACCCCGCCCTCGACCACGGAGGCGGACCCGATGACGCGCGCCCGCCCGTGCTCGACCCGCACCGGGTAGCGATAGGCGCGGTCGCAGCTCCCGGATCCGGTGACGATCTCGACGCTCCAGGCGCCGTCGAACCGGTCGGGCAGGGCGGCCCGGCGCGGGCGGCCGCGGCGGGAAGCGTGCCGACGAGGAGCAGGGTGGCGGCGGGGCGGGATGTCTTGCCGACCTGGGTGCCCGAGGGCCGCGTGACGATCGGCGCCCGTCAGCGCGGCGCCTGCGGCGCGGGCGTCCGCATGGCCGCGCGCAGCGCCGCGTTGAGGAGGGCGAGCAGGTCGCAGCCGACATGCAGGAAGGCGGCCACGCCCGCCTGCTTCAACGGCTCAGCCAGGTCCGCCGGCTTCCCGGCGAGATAGATGGGCCCGGCGCCGGCCTCGGTGAGCGCTTCCGCCGTCGCGACGGCGCGCTCGGCGTAGATCCCGTCGGTCGAGCAGATGCAGGCGAGGCTGGCGCCGGAATCCCGGAACGCCGCCGCCGCCGCCTCTGCGTCGGGGAAGCCCTCGTTCGACAGGGATTCGAGGCCGCCCGCCGCGAGGGCGTTGGCCGCGAAGGTCGCCCGGGCGTTGAAGGCCGCCACCGGGCCGAGATTGGCCAGGAACACGACCGGCCGGCGCCCCGTCTTGGCGAGGAAGGCGTCCGAGGCGTCGCGCAGGGCCTCGTAGGGCTCCGCGAGGCGCTGGGACGGCAGCGCGTCGCAGGCGACGGCCGAGCCCGCACCGAAATTGGAGCCGCGCCCCGCCGACACGGGCGGCACGTCGAGAACCGTGACCGGCTTCTCGGGAAGGTTCGGAAACTCGCTCGCACCTGTGAGCGGTTCGCGGCGAGTCGCCACCGCCTTGGCCCGGGCCTCGCGGGTCAGCTCGATGCGCCGCTGGAGCTTGCCGACGCTGAGCGAGGCGACGATGCCGCCCTCGGCCTCGATCGCCTGGAACGCCGCCCAGCCCGCCTCGGCGAGCTCGGCCGTCAGGGCCTCGAAGCCGCCGGCGCCGGCCGCGGGGTCGCTGACGCGCGCGAGATGCGATTCCTCGATGAGCACGATCTGGCTGTTGCGCGCCACGCGCCGGGCGAAGGCGTCGGGCAGGCCGAGGGCCTGCGTGAAGGGCAGGACCGCGACGCTGTCCGCGCCGCCCATGCCGGCCGAGGCCGCCGCCATGCCGGTCCGGAGGATGTTCACGAACGGGTCGCGCTTGGTCATCATCCGCCACGCGGTCTCGGCGTGGAGGCGCAGCGGCCGCGGATCGAGGCCGCAGGCCTGCTCGACCCGCGCCCAGAGGCGCCGCATGGCGCGGAACTTGGCGACGGTGACGAACTCGTCGGCATCGGCCGCCAGCAGCATCGCGACGCGGTCGCGGGCGCTCGCGAGATCCTGACCGGCAGCCTCCAGGGCGCGCAGGTAGGCGACGGCGGTGGCGAGCACCGCGCCGAGTTCCGCCGCTTCGCCGGCGCCGCCCTCGTGATAGGGCCGGCCGTCGGCCAGGAAGGCCCGCCCGCTGAAGCCCGCGGCCTCCAGCTCGGCCACGGTCTCGGCGAGCCGGGGGGCGATGTCCTTCCATACGGCCCCGAGGCTGCCGGTAGCCGCCAGGACGCCGACGGGGTCGAGCCCGAGGTCGAGGTCGTATGTCGCGAGATCCTCGCCGCGGCGCTCCGCCAGCGCCTTCACGAGCCGGGCCACCTCCAGGCCACGGCCCCCGGCCTCGATCCGCAGGGCGATCAGCGGCAGCATCACGCCCTTCAGCGCCGCGTCGAGCTCCTCGACGCTCGCGGCGGTCAGGCCGTAGCCGCGGGCGCCCGGCGCGCCCGCGAAAGCGAGCACGAGGGCGTCGGCCCCGCCCTCGAGGTCGGTGAGCGCCTGAGCGTTGGCGGCGCCGATGTCGGGATGGTCGACCCGCTGGGCGATCCGCCAGGGGCCCGGCGCGCGTACCGGCTGCGCCGCCGGCTCGGCCGCTGCGTAGAGGGGTTCGATCCGCAGGCCGTCGGCCGTGCGCGACACCAGCCGCTTCTCGAAATCGGCCCCCTTCAGGACCCCCTCGACGAGGCCGAGCCAGCGTGCCCGGTCTGCGGGCTCGAAGAGGTCGGCGAGCGGTCTGTCTTCCATCGGTACGTCCCAGGGCGCGGCGTCTTCTGCACCGCTTTCACGCGATTGCCTCGCACGACGCTCCGCCGCTGGCAATCGCCCGATGGTTTAGGAAAGCTCAAGCCGCGGATCACCGATTTTTGAGGGTCGCGACCGGGGCGAAGCGAGGGGCGCCCGCCACGCTCACCGGAGCGCGGCGATCCCGCGTCAGCCGAGGATGATCAGGCCGGCGAAGCCGAGGGCACCGACGATGATCCGCCACCACGCGAACAGCCAGAAGCCGTGGCGGGAGACGTAGTCGAGGAGAACCCGCACCACGAACAGCGCCGAGATGAACGACACGATGAAGCCAATCACGATCAGGCCGACATCGTTGCTCGAAAGGTACTTGTAGTTATCGAGCAGGTCCTTGGCGAAGGCGCCCGCCATGGTCGGCATCGCGAGGTAGAACGAGAACTCGGTGGCCGAGCGCTTGTCGGCGCCCATCAGCATCGCGCCCACGATCGTCGCGCCGGAACGCGAGACGCCGGGGATCATCGCCAGGCACTGGAAGATGCCGATCTTCAGGTCCATCGGCAGCGAGAAGTCGTAGACGTCGGTCTTCTTCACCTCGAGGTCGGTGTCGTCGATGACGAGGAGCACCAGGCCGCCGGCCACCAGGGTCGCGCAGACGATCCACGGGTTGAACAGGTAGGCCTTGATCAGCTTCGAGAAGAGGCCGCCGATGATCGCCGCCGGCAGGAACGCCACCAGGATGCCGAGCACGAAGCGGCGCGCCTTGGGATCCGACGGCAGCGCGGTGGCGATCCCCAGGAGGCGGCGGAAATAGACCAGCAGGATCGCCAGGATCGCGCCGAGCTGGATCAGCACCTCGAAGGTGTTGTTGGGCGAGTGGAAGCCGATGAAGTGCCCCACCAGCAGTTGGTGGCCGGTGGAGGAGACCGGGATGAACTCGGTCGCCCCCTCCACCAGGGCGAGCAGCACTGCCTTGCCGATGCTTGCCGGATCCATCGCGACGCCTTGTGCCGCGGGCGCGGCCGCCCCCGTCGGGCCGCCGCCTGCCGCGCGAAATGGTTGTACCCGAGGCTTCGCCGATCAGGGTTGACGGGCAGTTACCGGGCCGGGCCGCGCGTGTTAAGGGCTCGGCAACGGTCGAGCAATAACGCTCGGTCCGAAGTCCTGCGCGCCGAAGACCTGCGCTCCAGGGCTCACGACGAGCGCGGGACCGGCCGCGCTGGCAGACCGAACGTCCCGCACGGCCTCGATGGCAACCCTCTACCATTTTCCCTTCTGCGCGAATTCCCGGTTCATCCGTCTCGTTCTCGCCGAGATGGGCATGGAGCCGACGCTGTTCGAGGAACGGCCCTGGGAACGGCGCGACGACTTCCTGCTGATCAACCCGGCGGGCGTCACGCCCGTGCTGCTGGAGCAGAACGGCCTCGTCGTCCCCGGGGCCGGCGTCATCGCCGAGTACCTCGACGAGACCCGCGGCCTCGGGCTCTCGGGGCGGCGGATGCTGCCGGAGGACACCGTCGAGCGCGTCGAGGTGCGGCGCCTGCTCGACTGGTTCCTCGTCAAGTTCGAGTCGGAGGTGACCGCCTACCTGGTCAACGAGAAGATCTCGAAGCGCTTCATGTCGGCCCGCGAGGGCGGCGGCCCGCCCGACATGAACGCGATCCGCGCCGCGCGCTCCAACGTGCGCTACCACCTCAAGTATATCGGCTACCTGATCGCGCGGCGGCGCTGGATCGCCGGCGACAACCTGACCTATGCCGATCTGGCGGCCGCCGCCCATCTCTCCTGCGTCGACTACCTGGGCGACGTGCCCTGGGACGAGGACGAGATGGCGCGGAACTGGTACTCGCGGGTCAAGTCGCGGCCGTCGTTCCGCGCCCTGCTCGCCGACCGCGTGCCCGGGATGGCGCCGGCCGCCCATTACGCGGACCTGGATTTCTGAACGCCCGACGGACCTATCACGGCGCCGACCTGCGCCGCCTCGTCGAGACCCGGGCCCGCACGCTCGGGTTCTGCGGCCTGCGCGTCACCCGCCCGGACCGGCTGCCCGACCTGCCGGGCCGCCTGTCGGCCTGGCTCGCTGAGGGCGCGCACGGCACCATGGACTGGATGGCCGAGCGGGCCGACCAGCGCGCCAGCCCGATCGCGCTGTGGCCCGGTCTGCGCAGCATCCTGGTCCTGGCGATGAGCTACCGGCCGGAGCACGATCCCCTCGACCTCGTCGCGCGGCCCGAGCGCGGCGCCGTCGCCGCCTACGCGCAGCGGCGGGATTATCACGAGGTTTTGAAGGGTCGCTTGAAAGAGTTGGGCGGGTATCTGTCGGCCAAGGGCGACGTGCGGGTCAAGGTCTTCTGCGACACCGCACCCGTCATGGAGAAGACCCTGGCCGAGGCAGCCGGCCTGGGCTGGCAAGGCAAGCACACGGTGCTGATCTCCCGCGGGCACGGCAACTGGCTGCTCCTCGGCGCGATCTACACGAGCGCGGAATTCGACCCCGACCCGCCGGAGCGCGACCATTGCGGCTCCTGCCGCGCCTGCCTGGACGTCTGCCCCACGGACGCGTTCCCGGCGCCCTACCGTCTGGATGCCCGCCGCTGCATCTCGTACCTGACGATCGAGCATGCCGGGCCGATCCCCGCGGCATTCCGGCCGGCGATCGGCAACCGGGTCTTCGGTTGCGACGACTGCCTGGCCGTCTGCCCCTGGAACAAGTTCGCCCGCACCGCGGCGGAGAGCCGTCTCGCCGCGCGAGCGGATCTCGCGGCCCCGGCGCTGGTCGACCTCGCGGGCCTCGACGACGCCGCGTTCCGCTCCTTCTTCGCCGGCACGCCGGTGAAGCGCACGGGGCGCGACCGCTTCCTCCGCAACGTCATGATCGCGGTCGGGAATTCCGAAGACCCGTCGCTCGCGGAGGCGGCCGTCGCGCGCCTGCACGACCCGTCTCCATTGGTGCGCGGCATGGCGGTCTGGGCCTGCGGCCGGCTGCTGCCGCCCGAGGCCGTGCGCGCGCTCGGGCGGCAGCACGGCGATTCCGAGACCGACGCCCACGTGCGGGACGAGTGGCGGGCCGCCACCGGCTTGACGGAACCGCGGACGGACGAGACATCCGCGGCATGAACCTCTTCGTCTTCGGGCTCGGCTTCACGGGCCGCCACTTCGCCGAGCGGGCGCGGCCGCGTTTCGGGACCGTCCACGCCACGGTGACCGACCCTGCGGCCGCCGACCGCGTCGCGGCGGAGACCGGTTTCGCGATGCGCGCCTTCGGGCCGGAGGCCGACGATCCCCGGATCGCGGCGGACCTCGCCGACACGGACGTGCTCCTGGTCTCGGCGCCCCCCGGCGAGGCCGGCGACCCGGTGCTGGCCCGCTACGCCGACGCCGTCGCGGCGAGCCGGATCCGGTGGATCGGCTACCTGTCCACCATCGGCGTCTACGGCGACCGGGGCGGCGCCTGGATCGACGAGACCACGCCGGCGAACCCGCGCAGCGCCCGGTCCAAGGTGCGCCTCGACGCCGAGGCGGCGTGGCTGGCGCTCGGCGCCGAGACCGGCAAGGCCGTGCAGGTCTTCCGGCTCTCGGGGATCTACGGACCCGGGCGCAACCCGATCGTGAAGCTGCGGGAGGGCCGCTCGCAGCGCATCGTGAAGGCCGGGCAGGTCTTCAACCGCATCCACGTCGACGACATCGCGACGACGCTGCTCGCCTCCGTCGACCGGCCGCGGCCCGGGGCGATCTACAACGTCACCGACGACGAGCCGGCCGCGCCCCAGACCGTGACCGAGCACGCCGCGGCCCTCACCGGCCTGCCGCTGCCGCCCGAGATCGATTTCGAGACCGCCGACCTGTCGCCGATGGCGCGCAGCTTCTACGGCGAGAACAAGCGCGTCCGGAACCGGCTGATCCGCGACGAGCTCGGCGTGGCGCTCGCCTACCCGACCTATCGCGAGGGGCTCGCGGCCCTCAAGAACCAGCCCTGATCAGGCCTCGAGGTGCCGCGGCCGGACGAGGCGGCGGAGCAGGCCGTCGCGGGGGCCGACCATCATCGAGGCGACGTAGAGCGCGCCGGCCGCGAGCACGATGGCCGGGCCGCTCGGCAGGTCGTACCGGTACGACAGGCTGAGCCCCGACACGCTCGCCAGGGCGGCGATCAGCATCGAGACCGGGATCAGCCCGGCCAGGTCGCGGGCCCAGAACCGCGCCGCCACGGCCGGCAGCAGCATCAGCCCCACCGCCAGCAGCGTGCCGAGGGCCTGGAACCCGCCGACGAGGTTGACCACCACGAGCGCCAGGAAGGCGAGGTGGACCGGGCCGCCGCCGCGGCTGACGCTCCGCAGGAACAGCGGGTCGACGCATTCCATCACCAGCGGCCGGTAGATCAGGGCGAGCGCCAGGAGGGTCAGGGTGCTGATGCCGCCGAGCAGCCAGAGGGCGGCGTCGTCCAGCGCCAGGACTGAGCCGAACAGGAAGTGCATCAGGTCGATCTGCGACCCGCGCAGGGACACCAGCAGCACGCCGGCCGCGAGCGAGATGAGGTAGAAGGCCGCGAGGTTGGCGTCCTCGCGGACGACGGTCGCGCGGGTGACGGCCCCCGCGAGGAGGGCGACCGCGAGACCGGCGACGAGGCCGCCCAGCGTCATCGCCGGCAGGGACAGGCCGGCGACCAGGAAGCCGACCGCGGCCCCGGGCAGGATCGCGTGGCTCATCGCGTCGCTCATCAGGCTCATGCGGCGCAGCGTCAGGAACACGCCGATGGGCGGCGCCGACACCGACAGGGCGATGCAGCCTGCCAGGGCTCGGCGCATGAAGCCGAACTCCACGAAAGGCGCGAAAAGGGACCCGAACGGATCGGTCACGCGGCGTCCTCGTGGTGGTGCCGGTCCGCGCCGCCGTGACTATGCGCCGCCCCGGCCTCGCGCGGGCCGGCACAGATCGCCGCGCCCTCGTCCCAGGCCTCGGACAGGTTGCGGGCGCGGGCGAGGTTCTCGGCCGTCAGGACCCGCGCGGTCGGTCCCCAGGCCACGGGCTCGCGGGCGAGCAGCAGCGTCGTCGGGAAATGCGCGCGGACCTGCGCGAGGTCGTGGAGGGCCGCGACCACGGTCCGCCCCTCGGCGTGCCACGTGCGGATGAGCGCGAGGAGATCGTCCACCGTCCGCGCGTCGATGCCGGTGAACGGCTCGTCGAGGAGCACGACGGGGCAATCCTGCAGGATCAGCCGGGCGAACAGGGCCCGACGGAACTGCCCGCCCGACAGGGTGCCGATCGGCCGTGCCGCGAAGCCGTCGAGGCCGACCGCCGCCAGCGCGGCCTCGATGGCCGGGCGCCGCCGGGTGAGGCTGCGCCACGCCCCCGCCTGCCGCCAGAGGCCCATGCCGGCGAGGTCCATGACGGTGAGCGGGAAGCTGCGGTCGATCTCGTCCACCTGCGGCATGTAGGCGAGGGCGCCCGCGCGCTCGATCCGGCCGTCCAGGCAGCGGATCTCTCCGGCCATGCCCTTGAGCAGCGTGGACTTGCCGGCCCCGTTCGGACCGACGAGGGCGAGCAGGTCGCCGGACCGCACGGACCCGTCGAGATGGTGGACCGCCGGATGCCGGTCGTAACCGAGGGTGAGACCGACGAGGCGGATCGGATCCGGTATCGGGCCGCTCATGACGCGAGCGCCCAGGCGATGGTGAGCCAGACCAGCGCCGAGAGCGAGGCGGCGAGCGCCAGCCGCAGGCCGATCCCGCTCTGGAACAGCGATCGCCGCGCCGCGTGTCTCGGGCTGGGAATGGTCGGCACGGTGTCCTCGTCGCGCGCTCACGCCGGCGCGGGCACCACGCGGGGCTACTGGTGCGGTGCTGGGCGGCGGTGATACACTGTAACAAAGCCGTGGGACAACCTGCGGATCACGTCTGGAGCAATCATGCACCGTCACGAGGGTCACGACGCGTGCCACGCCGGCACCGGTGACACGCTCGCGCGGGCCGAGGCCCTGTGTCGCGAGCGCGGTCTTCAGTTCACGCCCCTGCGCCGGGAGGTGCTGGAGGCCGTGGCCGAGGCCGGGAAGGCCCAGGGCGCGTACGACATCGCCGAGCGGCTGAGCGCGCCGGGCAAGCGCGTGGCCCCGGTCTCGGTCTACCGCGCCCTCGACTTCCTGATGGAGCAGGGGCTGGTCCATCGGATCGCGAGCCGGAACGCCTTCATCCCCTGCGCGCACGGCCACGCGCCCGGCGAGGGCGTCATCTTCCTGATCTGCCGCACCTGCGGGGGCGTCGACGAGGCCTCTTCGGAGGAGGTCGAGGGCAGCCTCGGGCGCACGCTCGAGCGGGCCGGTTTCACCCCGACCCACAGCATTCTGGAGGTCGAGGGCGATTGCGGCGCCTGCCGGGAGCGGAAGCAGGCCCCCTGAGCCGCCCGGTCCGGACCGAGCCATCCTGCCGTGCGTGCGGGCGGAGCGATACCGGTCGCGCCGCTGCCGGCCCGACGATGCGCCGTCCCGGTTCGCTGCGCCCCGCCCGCGCGGGCGGCAGCGCCGGAAGGGCGCCGGCCGCGGGTCAGAACGCGTTCTGGTAGGCGCGCCGCGAGACGACCGTCTGGATCATGATCTGGATGTCGAACCAGATCGACCAGTTGTCGATGTAGTGCAGGTCGCAGGCGACGCGCCGCTCCATGGCGAGGTCGGTCTGCGTCTCGCCGCGGTAGCCGTTGACCTGGGCCCAGCCGGTGATCCCGGGCTTCACGTTGTGGCGGCGGGCGTAGAGGGCGATGCGACGCTCGAAGCTCCGGTCATGGGCCAGCGCGTGCGGGCGGGGACCGACCAGCGACATCTCCCCGCGCAGGACGTTGATCAGCTGGGGCAGCTCGTCGAGGTTCGTCCGGCGGAGGATCGCGCCGATCCGGGTGATCCGGCTGTCGTTGCGGGTGGCCTGCCGGAAGGCGGCGTTCGCGTCCGCACGCATCGACCGGAACTTGAAGACGCCGAACGGTTGCTGGTTGAAGCCGTAGCGCTTCTGCCGGAAGAAGACCGGACCGGGGCTGTCGAGTTTGATCGCTACCGCGATCGCGGCGAGCAGCGGCGACAGCGAGACGAGGGCGATGGTCGCGACCGTCAGGTCGAGCGTCCGCTTCAGCATCACCTCGCCCATGTTGAGCGGCCGGCGGCCGATGTTGATCCCCGAGACGCCGCCGACCCGGGCGACCTGCAGGTCGGGGAACCGGTCGAGGACCGCGCCGGGACGCAGGTGCAGGGCCGAGGGCACTCGCAGGAACGCGTCGATGCAGCGCTCGACCTCAGCGGTGTCGGCCCAGGGCACGAGGACGAAGACGTCGTCCGGCCGCAGGAAGCGGACCACCGAGACGGCGAGGTCGAGATCCTCCTGCAGCTGGTCGTGGCGCGCGGCTGCGTCGGCGCCGGGATCGACCCGCCGCAGGTAGCTCGTCCCGATGATCCGCGAGCCGAGCTGGTCGACCTCCTTGCCGGCGTAGAAGCGCGCGATGTCCTCCTCGTAGCCCACGAGGTGGATCCGGCTGGCGGTGGCCGAGCCGGCACTCAGCCGCTCGCGCACCAGCCGCCGCACCGCGGCCCGCGCTCCGATCAGGACCGGCAGGCCGGCGGCGAAGATCCCGAGCGAGACCAGCCGCGAGTAATCGTTGGTCGTCTTGGTCATGAAGCTGACGACGAGCACGGCGGCCCAGGCGATCAGCCAGAGGGAGGAAACGCGCTGAACGCCCGGCTTCTGCGCCATGACGTTCTCGAGGCTGTACTCCTCGCGCAGGACGTTCGTGGCGATGATCACCAGCGCGAGCAGCGCCGACAACCGCAGGCCGCGGACGAGGCCCGTCCAGACGGTGCCGTCCTGCGCGATGACGTGGTAGGCGCATTCGAGGCCCAGTGTCACCGCCACGATCGCGGCGAGGTCAGTCGCGGCGAGCGTCATGGACAGAGCCAGGCGCGCCAGCGCGCGACCGCGGCGCGGCAGCAGCGCCGACCACACATTGCGGCGGCGCTCGGCCGAGGTCGGCAGCGCCTGAAACGTCTCCGGAAGCCGATCGTGAAACATCTGACCCGCAACGTCCCGTCTTAAGTCGGACTCTGTACCAGTCTGAGACACGAAAGGTTTCAGCGCCGCCTGGTGACGGTGACGGAGCAAGCCGCGGGCCCCACGGGTTCACGATCGCGGTCACGGAGGAGGGCTGCCACGTAGGGCCAGCCTCCGGAGGTTGCAATACATAATTAATGCTGAGTGACTGTTCGGCGCATCGGGCGGGCGCCAGTTCTGGAACGGCGCCGCATTTGTCCGAGATATTTCAATTCACACGAGATTCTTCATCTGCGGTTGCAACCGTATTGGACCGTGCTGACGACCCCGGCCACAGGAGGGCCGGGGCCAGACTCGGTCAGACGGCGCCGGCATCCTGACGCGCGTCGGCGGAGCCGCCGACCGTCTGGATCGTCTCGAAACCCTCGAATTGCGGGTGGCCGAGATACAGCGGCTTGGTCGAGGGCACCCGGCCATGCGCCTTGCGGAACTGCTCCGACCGGGTCCAGGCCTCGAAATCCGCGCGCGATCGCCAGATCGTGTGCGAGGCGTACAGCACGTGGTCCTCGTGCTCGGGGCCGCGCAGCAGGTGAAACTCCACGAATCCGGGCATCTCGCCGAGGTGGCTGTCGCGCCCCAGCCAGACAGCCTCGAAATCCGCCGTCGCGTCCTTAACGACCTTGAAGCGATTCATCGCGATGAACATGCGTGTCTCCTGAGCGGTACCAAACCTACAAGCGTCTGTGTTCCTAAGGGGCACGGCCGCGCGGCGACAAGGCGCACCACGAAAGCAGCCCAGCGCCCAGTGTCGACATTTGAGCAACAATGTTGCAAAGATGTGTGGGCTTAAACTAGAAGATGTAATCTTCGACTTGCGAAGCTTGACAACTTGGTGTCCTACTGCACCGCGGTTCACCTGTGTCGGGATCCGGGCTATAGCCAGATAGCGGCACGGAGTACCGGCAACCTAGCGTGCAGGACATGCGACGAAGGGGCGGGCGGTGAAGCGGCGCGACAGCGAGGCGAAGACACCGCGTCCGCAGGAGGATGCAGCCGACGCCATGGACAAAGATTCCTCCGCCCAGACGATGCCGAAGCAGACGACCGACGTCGATCGTCTGGTCGGTATCCGGATCACGGCGCTGCGCAAGGCCCGCGGCATGAGCCAGACCGCGCTCGGTAACGCGGTCGGCGTGACCTTCCAGCAGGTTCAGAAATACGAGAAGGGTCAGAACCGGGTCGGTGCCGGCCGGCTGCGCGAGATCGCGCGCCTCCTCGAGGTTCCGGTCTCCGCGTTCTTCGAGGAGAGTGAGCCGCGCGAGAACGCTCAGGAGGACGTGTTCGGCTTCCTCAGCGCCCACGGCGCCATCGAGCTGCTGCGCGCCTACGCCCAGATCGAGGACGAGCAGATGCGCCGCGACGTGCTGGCCCTGGTCCGCAGCGCGGCGCGCCTCGCGCAGAACCGCGCACCCGCGCAGACGCCGGATCCGGCCTGACAGGCGCGGCGGACCGGCTCCGCCCTCGGAACCGCCGGAGCGTCTCCGCCGGGGGCGGCTTCAGGACGGCTCGGTCGCGATCAGGTGGAAGAAGCTGCCGCTGACGGGCCCGACCCGGTGGCCGGCCAATCCGAGATCGACCCCTTCGGCATCCGACACGCGGGCGAGCGCTGCGGCCTCCGGCGCGATCGGCGAGAGCTCGCTGGCATAGTGGAATTCGTGTCCGACGAGGCGCGCGCCCTCCGCTCCGAGTATGCCGGATCCGCAGAGCCGCGCGACGCGATAGCCGAGATGGAGCTTGCGCCGGTGATACGAGGTTGCGACCGGCAGTAGTCCCGCCATGGGATGGGTGGTGCCGTCGGCGTCCTGAAGCGTCTGCCCGAGGACCATGTAGCCGCCGCACTCCCCGTGGACGGGTCGAGTCCGGGCGAAGCCGCGCAGTCCATCCAGGAACCGGGTCGCACCGGCGATCCGGCCCGCGTGCAGTTCGGGATAGCCGCCGGGCAGCCAGCAGACGTCGCAATCCTCGGGCGGTCCCTCGTCGGCCAGCGGTGAGAACGGCACGAGTTCGGCGCCGGCCATCCGCCAGCCGGTCTTGAGATGCGGGTAGAGGAAGCTGAACGCCGCGTCTCGGGCGACCGCCACGCGCTGCCCGGGCGGCCGTGGCAGCGGGCCGCCGGAGGCCGGCACGCTCCCGCCCGCGCAGGCCGCCACGGCGTCGAGGTCGATGCCCGCCTCGGCGAGGTCGGCAAGCCGGTCCAGGCGGGCGGCGAGATCCGCGGTCTCACCGGCCTGCACGAGTCCCAGGTGGCGTTCGGGCAGGACGAGCTGCGCGTCGCGCATCAGCGCGCCGAGCACCGGCAGCCCGGCGCGCTCCATGCCGGCCTCGACGAGGCGCCGGTGTCGGGCGCTCGCGACCTTGTTGAGGATCACGCCGGCGATCCGGATGCGGGGATCGTAGAGCCTGCAGCCGAGCGCCACGGCGGCGGCCGACTGCGCGGCGCCCGACACGTCCACCACGAGCACCACCGGCCACCCGTAGCGCGCGGCGATGTCGGCGTTCGCCCCGGTGCGGTTCTCGGCCGCCTGGACGCCGTCGAACAGGCCCATCGATCCCTCGGCGATCACCAGATCGGCCGCCGCCGTCGCGCCCGCCAGGGCGTCGAGGAGCGGCGTCGCCATGGCGAAGCTGTCGAGGTTGAAGCTCGGATGGCCGGTCGCGGCCTGATGGAAGGCAGGGTCGATGTAGTCGGGGCCGCATTTCGCGCCGCGGACCCGCAGGCCGCGCCGGGTGAGGGCGCGCATCAGCGCGAGGGTGACGGTCGTCTTGCCGGAACTGGAGCGCGGCGCCGCGACGAGGAGTCCGGGGGCGCTCACGAGCGGCTCCCCACCGTGCCGCCGGGCCGGTAGCGCCGGTCGTAGTCGGGCGCGTAGAGAGCGCTCTCGCGGAAATCCGCGGCGCCGAGGGCCGGCCCGACCAGGATCAGGGCGGTGCGCTCCAGGCCGGCCTCGGCGACGAGCCCGGGCAGCCCGGCGAGGTCGCCCACGAGCGCCCGCTCGTCCGGCCACGAGGCCCGGAACACCGCCGCCGCCGGGCAGGCCGGCCCGTAGAAGGGGATCAGCTCGGCGGCGACAGCCTCGACCACGTGGATCGACAGGTGGATCGCCAGGGTCGCGCCGGTGGCCGCGTAGGCCGCCAGCGTCTCCCGCTCGGGCATGGCGCTCGCCCGCCCCGAGGTGCGGGTCAGGACCACGCTCTGCGCCACGCCCGGAACGGTCAGTTCCCGGCGGAGCAGCGCCGCCGCGGCCGCGAAGGCGGGGACGCCCGGCGTCACCGTGTAGGGAATGGCGAGCGCGTCGAGCCGGCGCATCTGCTCGGCCAGGGCGCTCCAGATCGACAGGTCGCCGGAATGCAGGCGCGCCACGTCCTGCCCGGCCGCGTGCGCCGTCCGGATCTCCGCCACGATGGCGTCGAGGTCGAGCGGCGCCGTGTCGACGATCCGGGCGCCGGGCGGGCACCAACTCAGGATCTCGGGGGCGACGAGCGATCCCGCGTAGAGGCAGACGGGACAGGCGGCGATGCGGTCACGCCCCCGCACCGTGATCAGGTCGGCCGCGCCGGGGCCGGCGCCGATGAAGTGGACGGTCATGGTTCCCGTGTCGTGTCGTATCGGACGGCCAGGGCGCAAGTGGCACCGCCGCTCGCGATCCGGGGCAGAGCGAGTCGGCTCCCCGACCCCGCGCCGGCGAGCGCCGCCGCCTCGGCCACAGAACCGACGCCGCGCAGGCGCTCGATGCGCGCCGAGCGGGTGACGATCTCGGCGTCGCGCGCCTCCACGGCGACAGCCCGAAGCGCGCCGTCGCCGCGCAGATCGCCGGGTCCGCGGCCCGGTCGGCCGCCGTGGCGACGGCCGCGAGGCTCGTCCGCTCGGCGCCGACCAGCGCGAGGGCGCGGTCGATCAGCACCGCGATCTCCTCGGCCTCGGTTCCCCGGCGGAAGCCGATCCCGGCGACCAGCGATCCGCTCACGGCTTGGTCCAGGTCCACTGGGTCACCGACATGGCCGGGCGCCAGCCGTGCATGCCCCCGACCGGGCTCGCCCGTTCCACGCCGTAGCGGCGCAGGCTGCCGCCATGCGCCGCGAAGGCCGCGAGCAGCGCGGCCTCGCCCTCGAGGGTCACGGCATTGGCCACGCAGCGACCGCCGGCCCGCAACGCCGCCAGCGTCGCCGTCAGGACTCCCGGCTCCGAGACGCCGCCGCCGATGAACACCGCGTCCGGCACGGGGAGGCCGGCGAGCGCGCCGGGAGCCGTCCCGACGACGACGGCGAGGTCCGGCGTGCCGAGCGCGAGGGCGTTGCGGCGGATTCGCTCGGCACGGTCCGGTTTTCCCTCGATCGCGGTGGCGCGCAGGCTCGCGTGACGCAGCATCCACTCGATCGCGATCGAGCCGGCGCCCGCACCGACATCCCAGAGATGCAGCCCGGGATGCGGGCGCAATGCGGACAGGGTCAGGGCTCGGATCTCGGCCTTGGTCAGCTGCCCGTCATTCTCGAACAGGCCGTCGTCGAGCCCCGGCGCGAGCGGCAGAGCGGAGCCGGCGCCCGACAGCGCGATCGCGACCGTGTTCAGCGGATCGATGTCGGCTTCGTCGAACGCGTCGGCGCGGGCCGTGCGGACGCGCTCGCGCGGCCCGCCCATCGCCTCCAGCACCGTCAGCGTCGACGCGCCGAAGCCCCGCTCGCGCAGCAGGGCGGCGAGGGCGCCGGGCGTCGCGCCGTCCCAGGACAGGACGAGCAGCCGCGCGCCAGGCTGGAGATGCGGGACGATCCGGGTCAGCGCCCGGCCGTGAAGCGTGACCAGCGCGCACTCGGCCAGCGGCCAGCCGAGCCGGGCGCAGGCGAGGCTGAAGGCCGAGGGCTGCGGGAAGGCGCGGATCTCGTCCGCCGGCACCAGCCGGGCGATCTCGGCGCCGATGCCGTAGTGGAACGGGTCGCCCGTAGCGAGGATGCAGGTCGGCCGGCCGCGCCGCGCCAGGATCTCGGGGTAGGCCTCGTGGATCGGGCTCGGCCAGGGCCGCGTCTCCGCGTCGAGCGGCCCGGCGAGGGCGAGGTGGCGCCGGCCCCCGTAGACCACTCGGGCGGCGTCGAGCGCGGCGGCGGCGGCCGGCGTCAGCCCGGCCCGCCCGTCCTCGCCGATCCCGGCGATCGACAGCCACGGGACGCTCGACAGGGGATCAGCGCTCATGGACAAGGCGCCCATGAACACGGCGCCCCCGACGAGCGGCACGATGCGGATCCTGATCCTCGGCGGGACCGGCGAGGCGAGCGCCCTGGTGCGGTCGCTCGCGGGGCATGCGGATCGCGCCGTGACCCTCTCGCTGGCGGGCCGGACGGCGGCGCCGAAGCCCGAGCCGGTCCCGACCCGGATCGGCGGGTTCGGCGGCGCCGAGGGCCTCGCCCGCTACCTGGAGGCCGAGGCGATCACCCGCCTGATCGACGCGACCCACCCGTTCGCCGCGCGGATCTCGGCCAACGCCGCGCGCGCGGCGGCCCTGACGGGCGTGCCGCTCCTCGCGATCCGCAGGCCGGCCTGGAGCCGGGAGCCCGGCGACGACTGGGTCGAGGTCGACCGGATGGAGGAGGCGGTCGCCGCCCTCGGTCCGGACCCCCGGCGCGTGTTCCTGACGATCGGCCGGCAGGAGGCCGGGGCCTTCGCGGCGGCGCCGCAGCACAGCTATCTGGCGCGGACGGTCGAGCCGCTGGGCGGGATCCTGCCGGTGCCGCATCTGACCGCCCTGGAGGCGCGCGGACCGTTCGACGCCGCGTCCGAGACGGCCCTGATGCGGGCCAGCCGGATCGAGATCGTGGTCAGCAAGAACGCGGGCGGCGCGGCGACCTACGGCAAGATTGCGGCTGCGCGCGGCCTCGGCATCCCGGTCGTGATGGTGCGGCGGCCGGGCAAGCCCGACGTGCCGAGCGTCGCGGACGCCGCGGGCGCGCGCCGCTGGCTGGACGCGGGCGATCACGCCGGTTCCTCGACCTTGCGGGCGGTGTAGACGAACGGAGCCCGGCCCGTCCGCGGGATCAGCCGCGTCGTCGAGGCGCCCAGGATCACCATCGTGGCCATGTCGGCCGGCACCGCGGGCGCCTTGGCGAGGGTCGCGACCCGGATCGCCTCGTCCGGTCGGCTGACGGCACGGGCGAACATCACCGGCGTGTCGGGCGCGCGGATCCCGGCCGCGATCTCCAGCGCCGCCCCGAGCTGCCAGGGCCGGGCGGTGGAGATCGGATTGTAGAGCGCGACCACGAAATCCGCGCGCAGCACCGCCTCCAGCCGGGCGGTCACGACCGGCCAGGGCTTGAGGTTGTCCGAGAGCGAGAGTGCGCAGAAATCGCCGCCGAGCGGCGCGCCGAGCCGGGCCGCCGCGGCGAGCATCGCGGTGATGCCCGGCTCCACCGTGATGGCGAGGTCGCGCCAGCCCGGCTCGCCGTACTCCACAGCCTCGAACACCGCCGCCGCCATGGCGAAGACGCCCGGATCGCCGCCCGAGACGACCGCGACCCGGCGCCCGGAGGCGGCGAGCTGCAGCGCGTGGCGCGCCCGGTCGACCTCCACCCGGTTGTCGCTGGCGTGCCGGACGAGGCCGGGACGCTCGGGCACGCGGGCGACGTAGGGAAAGTAGCCGACGACGTCCTCCGCCGCGTCCAGCGCCCGGCGGGCCGACTCGGTCAGCAGGGCCGCGTCACCCGGCCCGAGGCCGACGACGGTGAGGCTCCCGCTCACGGCCGGCGGCCCTCTCCGGGCAGGAGCACCATCGAGAAATAGGGCGCGTCGTCGTCGGCCTTGTCGGCCAGCATCACGACCCGCTCGCCCGCCATCGTGCCGCGCTCCACGTAGACCGCGCGCGCGAGCAGCCCGGCGGCCGACAGGGCGGCCCGCACCTTCGGCAGGTGGCGCCCGAGCTTCATCACCACGGCCGCGTCCGTGCCGCTCAGGCGCTCGGTCAGCGCGTCGAGCGACAGGGTCGCCGGCAGGACGGTGAGGACGTCGTCGCCCCAGGTGATCGGCGTGCCGGCCCGGGTCCAGCAGCCCGACATGCCGGTTACGCCCGGAACCACCTCCACGGGGAAGCGGTCCTTCAGGCGCCGCCACAGGTGCATGAACGAGCCGTAGAAGAACGGGTCGCCCTCCGACAGGATCGCGACGTCCCGCCCGGCGCCCAGGTGATCGGCGAGCTGCCCGGCCGCGTCGTCGTAGAAGCCGGCCAGCGCCGCCACGTAGTCCGGGTGCTCGGGGTGGATCTCGGTCGTGTAGGGATAGGCAAGGGCCATCTCGCGGGCCGGGTCGCGCAGGATCGCGTCCGCGATGGTGCGGGCGTTGCCCCGCCGGCCGCGCTTGCAGAAATGCACCAGCACGGGCGCGCGCATCAGGATGCGCTGCGCTTTCACGGTCAGCAGCTCCGGATCGCCCGGGCCCATCCCGACGCCGTAGAGCGTGCCCGTCACCGCGGCCGCGGGAATTTCCTCGGTCGGGCCGTCGAGGCGTTCGAAACCGTCCATCACTCGACCTCGCTGGCGAGCGCGTTGACCGCCGCGGCCGTCATGGCGCTGCCGCCGCGCCGCCCGTGCACGACCACGAACGGCACGCGGCCGTCCCGGGCGAGCGCCTCCTTCGACTCCGCCGCGCCGACGAAGCCCACCGGGATGCCGATCACCGCGGCGGGCGGTGCCACGCCGGCATCGAGCAGCTCCAGGAGGCGGAACAGGGCGGTCGGGGCGTTGCCCACCGCCACGACGCTGCCCGGGAGATGCTCCCGCCACAGCTCCATGGCGGCCGCGGACCGGGTCGTGCCGAGGCTGCGGGCGAGCTCCGGCACGCGCGGGTCGCCCAGGGTGCAGATCACCCTGTTGTCGGCGGGCAGGCGCGCCCGGGTGACGCCGTCGGCGACCATGCGGACGTCGCACAGGATCGGCGCGCCGGCCTGGAGGGCCGCGACGCCGGCCGCGGCGAAATCCGGCGCCATCTCCACGTCGGCCGGCAGGTCGGTCATGCCGCAGGCGTGGATCATGCGCACGACGACGCGCTCGGCGGCGCCCGACCAGCGCCCGAGATCGGACTCGGCGCGGATCATCGCGAAGGAGCGCGCGTAGATCGCGCCGCCGTCGCGGATGTAGTCGTAGCGGGACGGGGACTCGTGGGCCGCGGCCGGCTCCGATCCTGTCTGGCGCAGGGCGTTCTGGCTCGCGCTCATGCCGGTCTCCTGGTCCTCCCGCATTCCGAAGGGGCGGTCTCCGGCGCGAAGGCGGCGGAGAGCCCGTCGATCTCGGCCCTTCCTAGCCGCTCCAGCACGGCCTCGATAGGGAGATCCATCGCCGGCTCATCGCCGGGCGCGCCCCCGATCACCACGCCGTACAGCCCGCCCCGGCCCACGAGGGTCAGGTCCGCCGGACCCGGCCGCGCGCAGCCCTTGGCACAGCCCGAGACGTGCGCGGCGCGGCCCGAGGCCACCAGCGGGGCGAACGCCGCCGCGAGGCGCGCCGCGTCCGCGAGCGTCGGGGTCGATCCCGAGGCGCAGCCCGGGGCCCCCGTGCAGGCCGCGATCGCACGCCGCGGATCGTCGGGGACGACGATGAACTCCGCCGCGAGCGCCGCCGCCGCGGCCGCCGCCACGTCGGAGGCGGTGGCCGGCACCAGCAGCACGAAGCCGCGCGTGGGCGAGAGGCGGATCTCGTCGGAGCCGATCGCCGCTGCCGTAGCCGCGATCCGGTCGAGGGCGTCGGCAGTGCAGCGCCCGAAGGGCGCGTCGACGGCGACGCTCCGAAGGTCGTGCCCGCCCGCCGGACGCGCCGGCTCCTGCTCCGGAGCGAAGCCCTGGTACGCCTGCGCCGGTCCGGCGCGGGTCTCTCCTGACGGAAGCGCCTCGGCCAGCGCGCTCAGCTCGACGTCCGACAAGTCGCGCATCCGGCGCCGACCGGTTCGCGCGAAGGCGCCGAGCAGGGCCGCCACGTGGCCGGGCGCCGCGTCCTCCGCGCAGGTCAGGAGCCTCCGCTGGGTCTCACCCTGCGCGACCGTGATCGCGACGCGGCCCGGCCCCTCGGCGACAACGCAGAGATCCGCTTCCGGCAGCGCCCGGCCGGGGCGGCCCTCGACAGCGACCAGGGTCTTGGCCGGCAACCCCGGGATCGCGAGCCCCGCGGTCTCGATCGCCCGGGCGAGGGCCGGCACGTCGATCGTCTCGTCCGGATCACGACCCGCCAGCGGGCTCGTGAGCGTCAGGCGCTGGGGGCCGCCGTCGGCGCGCACGTCGCCGAGGCCCCGGGCCGCGAGCCAGGCGGCCAGCGGCGCGCGCGTCGCCTCGGAGACGCCGCGGATCTGGAGATTCGCCCGTGCGGTCAGGTCCAGGTGCCTGTTCCCGAAGCGCCGCGCGCCCTCCGCCACGGCGCGGGCCTGATCGAGGGTCAGGATTCCGAGCGGCGGGTGGACGCGCGCGAGCAACCCGTCGCCCGTCGGCATGGGCCGCGCCAGACCGGGGCACCAGCCCCGGCGGGCGGGCGTCTCGGGCAGGACGCGCCGATGCGGGACGGCGCTCACTCGGCGGCCTCGCGCAGCAGGGCGTCGGCCGGGAGGGCGTTGCGCCGGCTGTGCCAAAGGCCGCGATCCCGGGCGGCGTCGAACCGCTCCAGGATCGCCCGGGCCGCGGCGGGATTGGCGGCACGCAGGCGCTCGAACACCTCGGCATCGGCGATCCAGGCGGTGTAGAGGGCCTCGAAGCCGGCATCCGTCACGGCGTCGCTCGCGGCCGCCAGGACGAACACCGCGTCGAGCCCCTGGGCGAGTTCCTGCGCGCCGCGATAGCCGTGGCGCAGCTGGGCCGCAATCCAGCGGGGATCGGCGAGGCGCCCGCGGATCAGGCGGGCGGAATCCTCCCGGGCCGTCCGCGCCTTCGGCCGTTCCGGCACCGACACGTCGAGGCTGTAGAGGGTGGGGCTCGCCCCCTCCAGGGCCGCGGCCGCCGCGAAACCGCCCATCGCGTCGACGGCGGCGTCGCCGTCGAACAGGTCGCGCTCGGCCACGTCGAAGGCGTGGAGATAGGCGTCGGCCGCCGCGACGCGGGCTGCGAAATCGGCGTCCGGCCCCTCTCGGTCGCCGTAGGCGTGGCCGCTCGCGGCCAAGTAGGCGCGGCCGAGGTCGGCGCGGCCGTCCCAGGCGCCGTCGAGGGCGGTGGCGGCGGTGCCGGCCCCGTAGCGACCCGGCGCGGCCCCGTAGACGCANCGGCCAGCCGCAGCCACCCCGCGGCCCGGTCGGCCAGCGCGGCGATGCCGGTCGCGTAGGGCACGGCGCGCCGCTCGGCGAAGCCGGCGGTCTCGGCACTCTCCTCCTTGAACGAGATCGGAAAGCCCGAGAGCCGACCGTCGAATTCCGGCAGCGCGACCTGCATGGCGAGGTCGGCGGCGCCGAGACCGCGGGCGGAGGCCTCCCAGGCCGCGCGGGGCGACCCGACCGTGAAGGCCTGCAGCACCGGGCAGTCGCCGCCGTCGAGCACGAAGCCGGTCTCGTCCTCGCGGGCCGAGAAGGCGGTGGCGGCGATCACGAGGTCGGGCCTGCGCGCCCGCACGGCCTCGGCGACCGCGGCGGCGGCCTGCGGCTCCTTCAGGCTCGACACGGCCATCGGCAGCACGCCGATCCCGCGCGCCCGCAGGGCGGCAGCGAGGGCGACGAACGGGCCGGTGTCGCCGCCGAGCACGGCGGAGCGGTAGATCAGCAGGAGCGCGACGGGCTCCGCAGCGCCGCGCGCTCCGGCGAGCGGGACCGCGGTCCCGGCCGCGGCGAGGGCCGTCCCGAGGGGAAGAACGCCGCAACCGGGGCACCAGGGAAAGCCGCGCGGGAGCGGCACGGGCGGCTCGATCGGTCCGTCGGCGCCCAGGCGGATCGCCAAGCTCCGCAGCATCCGCCGCAGGTTGTCGGGCCCGCCGGCCCGGAAATAGGCGTCGAGCTGCCCGGCGAGGTCGGGATCGGTGGAGAAGGAGGCGAGGCGCGGATCCGGCCGGTCGTCGCCCGGCAGGACCGCGAGGACGACGCCGTGCGCCCGCGCGGCCTCGGCGCAGCGCTCGATCCCGTAGCGCCAGTAGTCCAGCCCGCCCAGGCAGCGGATCACCACCACCCTGGCGCGCGCCACCACGCGCTCGACGTAGAGGTCGACCGAGAGCGGATGCCGCAACCTGGCGAGCTTCGCGAGCCGGAGACTCGGCAGGCCGGGCTCCCCGGCGTGGGCCTGTCCCACCGCCGCGAGGTCGCTGTCGGTGAACGACAGCACCACGAGGTCGCCGGGCTCCTGCCCGAGATCCACGGCCGCCTCGCCCTCGTCGAGGGAGACGGCATCGATGCGCACGAGATGCACCGCGGCGGCCCCTAGAGCGAGTCCGGGCGGGCGTGCGCGACGCGCCTCATCCCGCGAGCGCCGCCACGACGGCGTCCTTGTCGAAGCCCTTCAGGCCGATCACCACCAGCGTCCCGTCGCGGGCCTCCCCGGCGCGCCAGGGGCGGTCGAAGTGATGGGTCACGCGCCGGCCGACGCCCTGCACCACGAGGCGCATCGGCTTGCCCTCCACCTCGGCGAAACCCTTGATGCGCAGGACGCCGGCGGCCTCGGCGGCCGTCTCGACCCGGGCCGCGAGGTCCCCCGCGGTCACCGCCGGGCGCACCGGCAGCGCCACGGTCTCGAAATCGTCGTGGTCGTGGTCCTCGCCCTCGCCGTGGTGCGAGGGGCGGGCGTCGAGATCGTCCTCGGCGGCCGCGCCGAGGCCGAGCAGCACCCGCGGGTCGATGGCGCCGTTCTCGGTCTCGACCACCTTCACGGCGCGGGGCAGGTGCCCCTCGACCTCGGCGCGGACCCGCGCCCGGGTCGCGGCGTCGATCAGGTCGGTCTTGTTGACCACCACGAGGTCGGCGCAGAGGAGCTGGTCCTCGAACACCTCCTCCAGGGGGTTGTCGTGGTCGACCGACTGGTCGGCGGCCCGCTGGGCCGCAAGGGCCTCCGGATCCTCCGCGAAGGCGCCCGAGGCCACCGCCGGGCCGTCGACCACCGCGACCACGCCGTCGACGGTCACCCGCGAGCGGATCGCCGGCCACTGGAACGCCTGGACCAGCGGCTTCGGAAGCGCGAGGCCCGAGGTCTCGATCAGGATGTGCTCCGGCGGCTCGGCGCGGCCGAGAAGGGTCTCCAGCGCCGGCACGAAATCGTCCGCGACCGTGCAGCAGATGCAGCCGTTCGGCAGCTCGACGATGGCGTCCTCGGTGCAGCCCTCGACGCCGCAGGCCGCCAGGAAGGACTTGTCGAAGCCGATGTCGCCGAACTCGTTCACCAGGATCGCGAGGCGGCGCCCCTTGGCGTTCTCGACCACGTGGCGGACGAGGGTCGTCTTGCCCGCCCCGAGGAAGCCGGTGACGATGGTGCAGGGGATCTTGTTCACGAGGGTCATTCCGCGGCCTCCAGGGTGCCGGCGGGGAGCGGGCGGGGTTCTGGGAAAGGGGGTATGCGGGCGATCACGCCCTTGCGGAACGCCTCCGGACGCTCGCGCCAGGGCACGATGCCGTCCGGGGTCGCCGCGTAGGCCGCGAGCCCGCCGAGGATGATCTCGGCCGAGGCGGCCGGATCCATGTCGCCGTAGACGTAGGTCCAGCGGTCGGCCGCGGCGACCGCCACGGTGCAGGGCCGCTTGCAGACCGACAGGCACTCCACCGCCTCGACCCGCAGGTCCGGCGTGCCGCCGCTCCGCGCCCTGAGCGCTTCCAGCAGGCGGGCCCCGGCGCGGGGCCCGTCGGGGTCGTCGTCCGCGCGGCGGCAGGTGGTGCAGACATAGAGCACGGTCTCAGGCACGGGCCGCTCCTCGATCGGCGCCGCGGGCGAAGGCCTGCCACGCCCAGCCGATTCCCAGCCCGATCAGGATCCAGAACACGAAGCTGATGGCGAGCGACCGGGCGGCGAACTGGGCTGCGAGCGCGGCCGGGAGTTCGGACGCGGCCTCGGGCGCCTGCGGGGCGCCGACGACGTGCGGGGCGATGATCAGGACGAGCCCGCCGAGGATCGTGATCAGCGCGCGGCGGATCGTGATCAGGTAGAGCCCCATCCCGGTCGCCGCGGCGGTCATCACCCACCACGCCTGGCGCGTCGCGAGCGGGGCCGCCGCGCTGCCGGGCAGTTCCGGCGGCAGGCCGAGGCCCGGCGCGAGGGCGACGCTGGCGAAGCCCGCCACCGCGAAGGCGAGCCCGACCTGCGGCGTGGGTTCGCGGCCGCAGGCGAGCATCACCGCGCCGAGCAGCAGCGCGTAACCGACGCCGCCGACGAGGGTCGCGAGCCCGGTGAAGGCCATCCGCGGCAGGCCGGGCGCGGGCTGCCATTCCGGCGCGGCGTCGGGCGCGGCGTGGTCGTGCCCGGCGTGGGCCAGCACGATCGGGAGCGCCTTGATCGGCAGCGCCTTGGCAGCCCGGTTCGGCGCCTCCTGCTGCTCGTAGCGCTCGGCCGCGACGATCAGCGGCGAGGTCAGCGTGAGTTCGAGGCCCGTCACGACGGCAGCCGCGAAGAAGCCGGCGGCGAGGGCCGCCGACAGGAGCCGGATGATCATCCCTGGTCCGGGGACGTCAGTGGCAGGGGAAGTTCTGGGTGTGGCGGAAATCGTGCGCCGCGTTGTGGAGCGCGATCGCCGGCGAGAAGCCCGCCATGAACAGCAGGCCGAGGCCCAGCACGGCCGCGAGCGCGACGGCGATCGGGCGCTCCGACGAGCGGGTGCCGGCGGCGACGGGGGCGAGGGTTTGCGTCGTCATCAGAAGCGTCTCCAGCCGCCCCACCGGCGGCATTGCGGGATCCTGTCGCGACGGCAGGTCTCCTGGCTCGCGGCTCGGCGCGCCCACCGCCTTCCCGGATCGCTCCGGTGGCGCATGGCGGGCGCTCGCCGCTCACAGTTGCGGGGGCAGCCGCGGAATCGGGGCCTCAAACCCCTCACCGCATTCCCTTTTCACCCCGTCGCCGGGGCACCGTCACCCGGCCGTTGTAGACGCATGACCGCCGGGACACAACGGAGCGGCGCCGGTTCGCGGCCAATTCCCGCGCCCGTCCCGCGACACGGGCGGGCTTGACGGCCGCGCCCCGGAGCGGGCACCGCCGCACCCGACACCCGCCCGGTCCGGCGCGGGCGCTGAGTTCCCGGAGACCCGATGGCCCTGACAGACGATCCGACCCCGGTCCTCGTCGATCTCGCGGCCGGCCGAGACCCGCGGATCGTATCGGAGGCGGGTACGACGTGGCTCGAGGTCGATCTCGGCGGCCGTTTCCCGATCCACTCCGTCGCCCTGCACCCGGGGCCGGCGGCGGTCCCCCCGGAACCCGGCGACGTCGCGGTGGCGGTCTCGCAGGACGGCGTGACGTGGAGCGAGCCGGACCTCGCCGGCTGGACCGCGACACCGGACGCCCTCGTGGCCGCGATCGTCCCCGACGAGCGGGCCTGGGCGCGCGCGGTGCGGATCGCCGCGCCGGAACCGGCCCGGATCGTCGGCGTCACCGTCCGCGCCGATGAGGCCTCGGTCGACCTGATCGCCCTCCGGGCGATGCTCGGCCTCGACGTGACGCTCCTGAACGAGACGCCCGGCGCCAACGTCTACGTGACCTACAACCTGCAATCGGCGCCCGACCGCACGAGCCACGCCCTGGTGGGTCTGTCGCTGTTCGAGAACGGCGCCTTCGGCAACTGCCTCGTCCAGTACGTCATCGCGGTGTCGATCGCGAAGGCGCTCAATCTGAAATACATAAAGGTGCCCAAGGTCGACCGCAGCAAGGTGATCTTCCTGACCGGGCGGCTGACCTGCGACGGCATCACCTTCATCCCGCCGGACGAGCCGCTGCCGTCGGACGGCTACTTCCTGTCGGGCCTGTACTTCGACCCGACGCAGTTCGAGCGCGTGACCGCGCCGCGGGGGCCGACCGATTCGCGCGCGATCGTGCAGAGCGTGATCCGGCCGCTGTTCAACGGTCTGCCCGAGACCTTCCCGCCCAAGCCCGACGATCAGCTCCTGATCCACATCCGCTCGGGCGACATCTTCAGCACCTGGGTCGATCCGCACTACCCGCAGCCGCCCTTCGCGTTCTACCGGATGGTCATCGACCGGCTTCTGGCCGAGGGCCGCATCCGCTCGGTCAAGCTCGTGTTCGAGAACCGTCTGAACCCGGTCATCGCCGAGGTGGAGGCCTACGCGGAGCGGCGCGGCCTGCCGGTGGAGATCCAGAGCGAGTCGCTGATCTCCGACGTGGCCGCGCTCGTGAACGGCCGCTACCTCGTCTTCGGGCTGGGGACCTTCGGACCGGCGATCTGCCACCTCTCGGACCGCGTCGAGCAGGTGTTCTACTTCGCATCGAACTGGCCGCAGGGCTTCCAGTCGATTCCCACCATCGGGAAGGTCGTCGAGGTCCGCGATCTCGAGGGCCGCTACATGAAGGTCGGCGAGTGGCAGAACACCGACGCGCAGCGCCGGACGATGGTGGATTACCCGGCCGCAGCCCTCGCGTTCGACGACGCGTGATCGGTGCGGCCGGCCGGCGGCGCTACGGAGCGGTTCTGAGATGCTCGGCGGGGGCGCCGGCCGGACGGGTCGAGCCGGCCTCGCGCGCCTTCAGGGCGTCGGTGTACATCCGCTCGACATCGGTCCTGAACGCGCCGCGGGAATCCGGACGCGTGTAGAACATGTGCCCGCCCGGATAGACCGCGAGGCTCAGGCGGCCGGCCGCGTAGGCGGGGACCTGCGCCAGCAGGAGCTTCGAGGCGAAGTAGGGCGTGACCAGATCGGTGAAGCCGTGCGCCACGAGGACCCGCAGGTGCCCGTCGAGCGCCAGGTCGCCCTTCAGGTTCGACAGCACCTCCGGGGCCTGCCGGCCCGAGCCCCAGCTCCAGCCGCGATTGACCGCGTTGTTCAGGAGCTCGTAGCGCATGTTGGTCACCGGCCATTTCAGCGTGCGCGCGTAGAGGTCGAGCATCGCGCTGGTCAGCGGCGCCTGCAGGGCCGTGAGCTGCGGATCCTCGAAGCTCGACTGGGCGGCGTCCGGGTTCGGGTCCCAGCCGGTGATGCCAGTGTCGTAGGCGCTGGTCACGCGGCCCTCGGCGCGGTCGATCTCGCGCTGGACGCTCCGCGTCGAGAGGCGCGCCGCCTGCGCGCGCACCAGGGCGGGGTCGAGGCCGACGAGGGGCGCGACCTTCTCGGTCATCCGCGAGACGGCGGCCGAATCGCTCGGCCCCTTCAGCAGGTCGCTCAGGTACGCGCCCGAGGCATAGGCCTCCGCGTCGCCGAGCAGGGCGGGCGTCGGCACCGTGCCGGCGCGCTCGAGGGCGCCGGCCGCCAGGGAGGGCAGCTTCAGCACGTAGCCCCACGGGTTGGCCCGCGGCGTCTCCAGCCACGCGAAATCCAGAACCGGCGAGAGCAGCACCAGGCCGGACAGGCCGACGCCGATCTCCTCCTGGAGCTTCTCGGCGATCAGCGGACCGCGGAAGCCGCCGTAGCTCTCGCCGACGAAGAATTTCGGGCTCGCCATGCGGTCGTTGACGCGCAGGTAGCGGGCGATGGACGCCGCCAGGGTCGAGGCGTCGGACTCGATCGACCAGTAGGCCTTGCCGTTGCCGTCCGCGGCGCGGCTGTAGCCGGTGCCGACGGGGTCGATGAACACGAGGTCGGTGAAGCCGAGCCACGTCCCGTCGTTCGGCGCCAGCGCCACCGGCTGCGACGGGCTGATGCTGTCCGCGCCGACGGGGAGGCGCCAGGGGCCGATCGCCCCGATGTTGAGATAGGCCGACGCCGCGCCCGGCCCGCCGTTGACCGCGAAGGTGACGGGACGATCCCGGCCGGCCTCCGGCGCCATCGTGTAGGCCACGTAGGCGATCTCGGCCTGCAGCTTCCCCGCCTCGTCGACGAGGGGCAGGCTGCCGGCCGTGGCGGTGAAGTCGAGGGTCCGGCCGTCCGGCAGCGTGACGCTCTGCTTCGTCGTCGAATCGGGAGGAAGCCGCCGTCCTTCCGGTCCACGCGGGGCCGGCTTGCCGTCCGCGGGACGCGTGTGCGGCGCGTCCTGGGCCAGGGTGGCCGAGGGCGCGGCGAGCGCCAGGGCGAGGGCGAGCGCGGCGCGCGCGAGACGTCCGTGGAGGGCCATCATCAAGCCTTCTTGTTCCAGCGCCCGGACTCGTCCTGCTGCCAGTAGGCCACCGCGTGACCGGCGTCCTTGGCCTGCTTCCACTGCTCGCGCGCGCGCAGGAGGGCGTCCTGATCGGTCCCGTCGAACAGGATGCAGATCCGCTCGTACTGCCCGGCATCGGGCGGCAGGTCGGCGCCCTCCACGAGGAAGCGGATCGAGGCCGTGTTGGGATTCACGTCGCGAAGCGTGAGCACCACCGGCTGGCTCGCCGCATCGGGCTCGCGGTCGGTGCCGTGCGGCAGGAAGCTCTCGTCGGAATAGGTCCAGAGGTGGTCGTCGAGCGCCTGCAGGCGCTCCTCGCTGGCCGCCTGTATCGCAGCCTGCCAGCCGCGCTCCAGCGAGCGCTCGACGAGGTTCGGCAGCACCTTCTCCAGGGGCTGCCGCTGCATGTGGTAGAAGAGGATCTCGGTCACGACACCGTGGATATAGGGCTCCGGTCCGCCGGGCGAGCAGCGGCGCGCCGCCGCGGCCTCAGACCAGGCGGCTCTGCTCGATCGCTGCGCCGACGAAGCCCTTGAACAGCGGGTGCGGCTCGAACGGGCGGGACTTCAGCTCGGGGTGGAACTGCACGCCGATGAACCACGGGTGCCCGACATGCTCCACCGTCTCGGGCAGCAGCCCGTCTGGGGACACGCCGGAGAAGCGCAGGCCCTTGGCCTCCAGCCGCTCGCGATAGGCCATGTTGACCTCGTAGCGGTGGCGGTGCCGCTCCGAGATCTGCTCGGACCCGTAGATCTGGGCGATCTTGGACTCGGGATCGAGCTTCGCCTCGTAGGCGCCGAGCCGCATCGTGCCGCCGAGGTCGCCGGCCGCGGCGCGGCGCTCCAGCTCGTTGCCGCGCAGCCACTCGGTGAGCAGGCCGACCACCGGCTCGGCGGTCTCGCCGAACTCCGTCGAATTCGCCTCGGGCAATCCGGCCAGCGAGCGGGCGGCCTCGATCACCGCCATCTGCATGCCGAAGCAGATGCCGAGATAGGGAATGCGCTTCTCGCGGGCGTAGCGGGCCGCCCGGATCTTGCCCTCGGCCCCGCGCTGGCCGAAGCCGCCCGGCACCAGGATCCCGTTGAGGCCCTCGAGGAAGGGCGCCGGATCCTCGCGCTCGAAGACCTCGGCCTCGATCCATTCCAGGTTGACCTTCACCCGGTGGCTGATGCCGCCGTGGGTCAGCGCCTCGGTCAGCGACTTGTAGGCGTCCTTCAGCCCCGTGTACTTGCCGACGATGGCGATCGACACCTCGCCCTCGGGATTGCGCACGCGCTCGGCGATGGTCTGCCAGCGGCCGAGATCCGGCTCCTCGCCGTGCTCCAGGCCGAAATGGCCGAGCACCTCCCGGTCCAGACCGGCGGTCCGGTAGGAGAGCGGCACCTCGTAGATCGAGGCCACGTCGAGGGCCTCGATCACCGCGGTCTCACGCACGTTGCAGAACAGCGCGAGCTTGCGCCGCTCCTCGACCGGGATCGGCCGGTCGCAGCGGCAGAGCAGGATGTCGGGCTGGATGCCGATGGAGCGCAGCTCCTTCACGGAGTGCTGCGTCGGCTTGGTCTTCAGCTCGCCGGCCGACGGGATGTAGGGCAGCAGCGTCAGGTGAACGTAGCAGCAGGTGCCCCGCGGCAGCTCCTGGCCGAGCTGCCGGATCGCCTCGAAGAACGGCAGGCCCTCGATGTCGCCGACCGTGCCGCCGATCTCCACCAGCACGAAGTCGAAGCTGTCGTTGCCGTCGAGGACGAAGTCCTTGATGGCGTTGGTGACGTGCGGGATCACCTGGATCGTGGCGCCGAGGTAGTCGCCGCGGCGCTCCTTGGCGATGATGTCCTGGTAGATCCGGCCCGTGGTAATGTTGTCGGCCCGGCTCGCCGGGACGCCGGTGAAGCGCTCGTAGTGTCCGAGGTCGAGGTCGGTCTCGGCGCCGTCGTCGGTGACGAACACCTCGCCGTGCTGCGTCGGGCTCATCGTGCCCGGATCGACGTTCAGGTAGGGGTCGAGCTTGCGCATCCGGACCCGGTAGCCGCGGGCCTGAAGGACCGCCGCCAGGGCCGCCGAGGCGAGGCCCTTGCCGAGGGAGGAGACCACGCCGCCGGTGATGAAAACGTACCGCGTCATGGGCCTCGGTCCATAAAGAAGCTACTGGCATTTGCCAAACGGCGGAGGCCCCGGCCCGTGCATGGGCTGGGGATCGCGCGACGCATGGCGTGGACCGGCCCTGGGCCGGTCCGTCGGGATAAGGGTCGACGCTGCGCCGCCCGCGGCGCGCGCCGTCAGCGCGACTGCGGCGCTTCCGGGACCGCCGGCTGCGCGGGGGCCGGCTGAGCCGGCGCCGTGACGGGCGCCCGGTCCTGCTGCTGGCGCAGCGTGTCGAGCAGGTTGTCGGCGCCGGTCGGCTGCTTCGCCGGCTGGCCGGACGTCTGCGGGGCGCCGGTATCGAGGATCGACTTCGGCGCCGCCGAGCGGTGCGACAGGATGGCGAGGACCATGCTGGTGGTAAAGAACAGGGCCGCCAGGATCGCGGTAGCCCGCGTGAGGGCATTGGCCTGGCCGCGGCCGGTCATGAACCCGCCGACGCCGCCACCGCCGCCTCCGCCGAGCCCGAGCCCGCCCTCGGAGCGCTGGAGCAGCACGACGCCGATCAGCGCGAGCACGATGATGAGGTGGACGACGATCAGGACGGTCTGCATCGGTGTTCCGGGATCTTCTTCAGCGCCGCGCGCCGGCAGCGGGCACCGGAAGACGAACGCACGAGGGCCGGGGCCCGCGATCGTTCACGAACCTCCCGGGCACGCAAGCGTGCGGCGGGAGCCTCGGGGGCGACGCTTCGGGCGGACCGGCCGGAATTCGGCGACGGCATACACCACCGGCCGCCCGTCGCCAACCTGACGCGCGCGGCCGGCTGTCCGCTTCGACCCTCGCCTTCGGTCGCGCATCGTGCTCTCTGCCGGGGAAGGGTGGCCGGCCGAACGCGCCGCCCGATTCGGGAGGCAAGCCATGACCGTGTCCCGCCGCGCGGCGCTCGCCGCAGCCATCGCCGTGCCCGTCGTGATCCGGTCGGGACCCGGCTCCGCGGCCGGATCCGACGCCGCCGCCCGGGGCACCGCCGTGGAGCAGGCCGTCGACGCCCTCACAAAGGCCCTCCTGGCGGCGGACGGGCCGGCCCTCGACGCCCTGGTCCTCGACGGGCTTAGCTACGGCCATTCCAGCGGACAGGTACAGGACAAGGCGGCCTTCATCGAGACGCTCACCAGCAGACGCTCGACCTTCCCGAGCATCACCCTGTCGGACCGTTCCGTCTCGGTCGTCGGCGACGACGCCATCGCGCGCCACGTCTTCACCGGCGAGGTGGTCTCGGGTGGCAAGACTTCGCCGGTGCATATCGGCGTGATGCAGGTCTGGCACAGCGACGGCGGCCGCTGGCGGCTGCTGGCCCGTCAGGCCTTCAAGATCTGACGGCCGCGCGACCGTCGCGCCGCGCTCGCGGAGGCGGCGCCACCCCGGCGCCGCGCCCGGACAGGATCGCGGTCGCGCGCTCAGGCGTAGGCGGCGCAGATCCCCAGGAAGTCCTCGGCCACGAGGCTCGCGCCGCCCACGAGTGCGCCGTCGACGTTGTCCACCGACAGGAGCTCCTTGGCGTTCCCGGGCTTCACCGAGCCGCCGTAGAGGATGCGGATCTTCTGCGCCTCGTCGCCCACGAGCTTGTCGAGCATCTCCCGCAGGGAGGCGTGGACCTCGGCGATGTCGCGCGGCGTCGGCGTCCGCCCCGAGCCGATCGCCCAGACCGGCTCGTAGGCGATCACTGTGTCGGCCGCCGTCGCGCCCTTCGGCAGGCCGATGGCGAGCTGGGCGCGGACGATGTCGAGGGCGCGGCCCTGCTCGCGCTCCTCGATGGTCTCGCCGACGCAGATGATGCCGCACAGGCCCGCCCGCCGGGCGCCCAGCGCCTTGGCGTGGACCCCGTCGTCGGTCTCGTGGTGATAGGCTCGACGCTCGGAATGGCCGACGATCACGTACTTGGCGCCGAGGTCGGCGAGCATCTCGGCCGAGATCGAGCCCGTGAAGGCGCCGCTCGGGCGGGCGTGCAGGTTCTGGCCGCCGATCGCGATCGGCGATCCGGCCGCCGCCGCCACGCAGGATCCGATCAGCGTCGCGGGCGGGCAGATCAGCACGTCGATGCGGGACGCGAGGTCTGGCGAGAGCCCGTCGCGAATCGCTTCGACAACCTGGATGGATGCCCGGGTCCCGTTCATCTTCCAGTTGCCAGCGACTAGCGGCTTGCGCCCAGACTGCGTCATTCCTGCCCTCGCTCCGTCGCGGCTTTTCCGAAGTTGCCGCGGCCTACCAGAGCGAGCTTGAGCGCGCAAACCGCCCGGTGCGCCCGAGCCTTTGCCTGTGGACGCGAATGGTCTATCGCGGTCGGCTCTCAGGGACAGCGCCGGTCCGGTGACGGGGCGGCCGCCGAAGGTACTCGATCACAGACCATGCTTCAGGGCATCCGCAACGCCAGCCAGCACTGGCTCGGTAAGATCGTCTTGACGATCATCTTCACGCTGCTGATCGCCGGTGTCGGCATCTTCGGGGTCGAGGAGTTCTTCCGCGGCGGCGCGAGCAACAAGGTGGCCACGGTCGGCAGTACGCCGATCACCGCCGAGCAGGTGCGCCAGGCCTACCAGAACCAGCTGCAGCGCTATCAGACGCAGCTGAAGCGTCCGCTGACGCCCGATCAGGCGCGGATGCTCGGTCTGGACCGGCAGGTGATGTCCCAGCTGATCACCGAGGCCGCCCTCGATCAGAAGACCCACGATCTCGGCCTCGCCGTGCCCGACGCCTCGGTGATCAAGGCGATCCACGAGGAGAAGAGCTTCCAGAACCAGCAGGGTCAGTTCGAGCCGGCGCTCTTCTACCAGACCCTGCAGCGCGCCGGCCTCAACGAGGGCCTGTTCGTGCGCGAGCAGCGGTCGGTGATCGCCCGACTCCAGCTGGCCGAGGCGGTGTCGTCGGACCTGCACGTGCCGCTCGCCATGCGGGAGGCCGTGCATCGCTACACCACCGAGCGCCGCGCGGCCGCCTACCTGATGCTGACGCCCTCGGTGGCCGGCCAGATCCCCGAGCCGACGGACGAGGAGCTGAAGACCTGGTACGAGGCCAACAAGTCCGGCTTCCGGGCGCCCGAGTTCCGGGCGGCGAATCTCCTCGTGGTCGAGCCCGAGTCGATGGCGAAGCCCGACGCGATCACCGAGGCCGATGCCCGCGCCGCCTACGCGCTCAACAAGGACCGCTACGGTACGCCCGAGAAGCGCACCATCCAGCAGATCGTGTTCCCCGACGCGGCCGCCGCCGAGGCGGCCCGCAAGGCCATCGGGGACGGCTCCAAGACCTTCGACGCGGTGGCTGCCGAGCGCGGCACTGACGAGAAGGACCTGACCCTCGGCACGCTGACCAAGGGCGAGCTGTTCGACAAGGCCGTGGCCGACGCCGCCTTCGCGCTGCCGGAGGGCGGCGTGAGCGAGCCGGTCCAGGGTCGCTTCGGCACGGTGCTGCTGCGCGTGACCAAGATCGAGGCCGGAACGGTGAAGCCGTTCGAGGCGGTGGAGGGCGAGATCCGCAAGGCCCTCGCCCTGGCCCGCGCCCGCGACGCCATGGAGACCACCCGCGACGCGATCGAGGATCAGCGGGCCGGCGCCAAGCCCCTCGCCGACATCGCCGCGGAGCGCGGCCTCAAGATCGTCACTGTGAAGGCCGTGGACGTGAACGGCAAGGGACCGGACGGGCAGCGGATCACCGACATCCCCGACGCGGAGACCACCCTGCCGGCCCTGTTCCGCGCCGAGATCGGCGGCGACAACGAGCCCCTGCGGACCAAGACTGGCGGCTACGTCTGGTACGACGTCACCGGGATCGACGCCGCCCACGACAAGCCCCTCGATCAGGTGAAGGACGGGGTGAAGGCCGGCTGGACCGCGACCGAGATCGCCAAGCGCCTCCAGGCCAAGGGCCGCGAGCTGGTCGAGAAGATCAACAAGGGGGAGACCATCGAGGCCGCCGCCCAGGAGGTCGGCGTCAACCTGCAGGAAGCGCAGGATCTCGCGCGCAACCAGGCGAAGGATATGCTCACGGCGGATGTCGTGAACCTGATCTTCGCGACTCCGGTGGGCAAAGCCGGCACGGCGGCCGCCGGCGATTCGCGCGCGGTCTTCAAGGTCACGGCCGCGACGGTGCCGGCTTTCGTGGCCGACAGCCCGAGCGACAAGCAGATCACGCAGAGCTTCCAGGCGGCGCTCGCCGACGACGTGCTGTCCCAGTACATCAGCGAGGTCCAGAAGAACGCGGGCGTGAAGGTCGACGCGGCGGCCCTGAAGCGGGCCATCGGCGGCGAGTACTGAGGCATGGCCGAGACGCCCGATTACGCGGCCTTCGCGGCGCGCTACGAGGCCGGGCAGCCGAGCCTCGTGGCCGTGAGCCTCGTCGCGGACCTGGAAACACCGGTGGCGGCGTTTCTCAAGCTGCGCGCCGGCCATGCCGGCCCGGCCTTCCTGCTCGAATCGGTCGAGGGCGGCGCCGTCCGCGGCCGGTACTCGATGATTGGTCTCGATCCGGACCTGATCTGGCGCTGCCGCGACGGCGCGCCCGCGATCGCGCGCGGATCCGATCTCACGCGGTTCGAGGCGGATGCCGGGGCGCCTCTGGCGAGCCTGCGTGCCCTCATCGCCGAGAGCGCCATCGGCGAGTCGGACGGCCAGGACCTGCCGCCGATGGCGGCCGGCCTGTTCGGCTATCTCGGCTACGACATGGTCCGCGCCATGGAGCGGCTGCCGGAGCCGAACCCGGATCCGCTGGGCGTCCCGGACGCGATCCTGATGCGCCCGCGGGTGATGGTGGTCTTCGATTCCATCCGCGACGTCATCACCGTCGTGTCGCCGGTCCGGCCCGCCCCCGGCGTCGCGGCCCGGGCGGCCTACGAGGACGCGCTGCAGCGCGTCGACCGGGTCGCCGCCGCCCTCGAGGGGCCGCTGCCCATCGAGGCGCGGGTGGACCTGTCGGCGGTCGCCCATCCGGAGCCGGTCTCGAACACGCCGCCGGACGATTTCTTCGCCATGGTGGCGCGCGCCAAGGAGTACATCGTCGCGGGCGACGTGTTCCAGGTGGTTCTGTCCCAGCGCTTCTCGGCGCCGTTCACGCTGCCGGCCTTCAGCCTGTACCGCTCGCTGCGGCGGACGAACCCGGCGCCGTTCCTGTGCTACCTCGATTTCGAGGAATTCCAGATCGTCTGCTCCTCGCCGGAGATCCTGGTGCGGGTGCGCGAGGGGACGGTGACGGTCCGCCCCATCGCCGGCACGCGCCGCCGCGGCGCGACGCCGGCGGAAGATGCCGCCCTCGCCGAGGAACTCCTCGCCGACCCGAAGGAGCGGGCCGAGCACCTGATGCTCCTCGATCTCGGCCGCAACGACGCCGGCCGGGTGTCGCGGATCGGCAGCGTCCGGGTGACCGACTCGTTCTTCATCGAGCGCTACAGCCAGGTCATGCACATCGTGTCGAACGTCGAGGGCGAGCTCGATCCGCGGCACGATCCCCTGGACGCCCTGGCGGCGGGCTTTCCGGCCGGCACGGTCTCGGGCGCCCCGAAGGTGCGGGCCATGGAGATCATCGACGAGCTGGAGCGCGAGAAGCGCGGGCCGTACGCGGGCTGCATCGGCTATTTCGGCGCGCGGGGCGAGATGGACACCTGCATCGTCCTGCGCACCGCCGTGGTGAAGGACGGGACGATGCATGTCCAGGCCGGCGCCGGGATCGTCTACGATTCCGATCCCGCTTCCGAGCAGCAGGAATGCGTCAACAAGGCCAAGGCGCTGTTCCGGGCTGCCGAGGAGGCGGTGCGCTTCGCCGCGCAGGCGAAGCGCGGGCAGTAGCCGCTGGACCGCGTGGCGGCCCAGGTCCGGGCCGCCGCCCGTCACCGGTGGTTGACCGCGCGGATGCGAGGGGTCACATCGCCTGCATGCCCGAGCGTGCCGCCGCGATGCCCAACGTCCTCGTCATCGACAACTACGATTCCTTCACGTGGAATCTCGTGCACCTGATCGGTCCGCTCTGCGGCGCGATCGATGTCGCGCGCAACGACGCGCTCACGATCGCCGACATCCGCGCCAAGGCGCCCGACGCGATCGTGCTGTCGCCCGGTCCCTGCACACCCACGGAGGCGGGGATCTGCCTCGACGTGGTCCGCGACCTGTCCGAGGAGATCCCGATCTTCGGCGTGTGCCTCGGCCTCCAGGCGATCGGTCAGGCTTTCGGCGGCGACGTCGTGCGGGCGCCGCTGCCGCTCCACGGCAAGGTCTCGACCATCCGGCACGGGGCGCGCGGCCTGTTCCGCGGCCTGAACGACAGTTTCGAGGCGACCCGCTACCACTCCCTCGTGGTCGATCGTGCGACCTGCCCGACGAGCCTGCGGGTCACCGCCGAGGCGGACGGCCTGATCATGGGCCTGGAGCACGCCGAGCGCCCGCTGCACGGCGTCCAGTTCCACCCCGAGAGCATCCGGTCTCAGCACGGCACGGAGATCGTGAAGAACTTCCTGGATCTCGCCGCCGCCTGGAACACGGCGCGTGACAGGACGCGTGCCGACGTGCATTGACGCCGGGAGGCCGGGGCGGCCCTTCGCAAGAATCCATGGACAGTTTCAGACCCCATCTCGCGAAGGTCGCCGGGGGCCTCGCCCTCGATCGTGCCGAGGCCCGCGCCGCCTTCGACGACCTGCTGTCGGGCGAGGTCACGCCGGTGCAGGCCGGCGCCTTCCTGACCGCCCTCAAAGTGCGCGGCGAGACCGTCGAGGAGATCGTCGGCGCGGCGGAGGCCATGCGCGCGCGCATGACGCGCGTCGCGGCGCCGGCGAGCGCCGTCGACGTCGTCGGCACCGGCGGCGACCATTCCGGCAGCGTGAACGTCTCGACCTTGGCGGCGATCATCGTGGCCGCCTGCGGCGTGCCGGTGGCGAAACACGGGAACCGCGCCGCGACCTCGCGCTCCGGCGCCGCCGACGTGCTCGCGGCCCTGGGCGTGAGGCTCGGGCTCGACCCCGCCGCGCAGGCCCGCTGCCTCGACGAGGCCGGCCTCTGTTTCCTGTTCGCGCAGGCCCACCATCCGGCGATGCGCCACGTTGCGGCGGTCCGGTCCGAGTTGCCCGTGCGGACGATCTTCAACCTGCTCGGCCCGCTGAGCAACCCGGCCGGCGTCGGCTACCAGCTCTTCGGCGTCGCCCAGGCGGCCCTCGCGGAGCCGCTGACGCGGGTCCTGGCCGAACTCGGCAGCCGCCGGGTCTGGACCGTGCACGGATCCGACGGGCTCGACGAGATCACCGTCACCGGGCCGACGCGGGTGGTCGCCCTCGACGAGGGGCGGCTGTCCCACTTCACCATCGACCCGCGGGAGTTCGGGCTGGCGCTACGCGCGCCCGAGGAACTGCGCGGCGGCGACCCGGCCGACAACGCGCGGTCCCTCGAGGCCGTCCTGGCGGGGGCGCGGAACGCCTACCGGGACATCGCGGTCCTCAACGCGGGGGCGGCGCTCGTGGTCGCGGGCGCCGCGGAGGCCCTGGCGGACGGCGTCGTGCGGGCGCAGGATGCCGTCGATTCCGGGGCCGCCCGGGCGACGCTCGCCCGCCTCGTCCGGGCCTCGAACGACCACTCCAACGGGCAGGAGGGCCGATGAGCTCGCTGACGCACGAGGCCACCCCGGAGACCGGCGCCGGGACGCCGACCGAGCGGCCGAACGTCCTCGCCCGCATCGAGGCCTACAAGCGCCGCGAGATCGCCGAGGCGAAGCTGCGCGTGCCGCTCGCCAAGCTGGAGCGGAAGGTCGCGCAGGCGGAGCCGGTGCGCGGCTTCGCGGCGGCGATCCGGACCCATCTCGCCGCGGATCGCCCGGCGCTCATCGCCGAGGTGAAGAAGGCATCGCCCTCGAAAGGCCTGATCCGCGCCGATTTCGATCCGGCAAGCCTCGCCGCCGCCTACGAGGCGGGCGGGGCCACCTGCCTGTCGGTGCTGACCGACGAGCCCTCGTTCCAGGGACGGCCCGAGTACCTGACGGCGGCGCGGGCGGCCTGCGGGCTTCCGGTCCTGCGCAAGGACTTCCTGTTCGAGCCCTATCAGGTCTACGAGGCCCGGGCCTGGGGTGCCGACTGCATCCTCGTCATCATGGCCTGCCTCGACGACGACGAGGCCGAGGCCCTGGTCGACACGGCGCATCTCCTCGGGATGGACGTCCTGGTCGAGGTGCACGACGAGGCCGAACTCAGGCGGGCGATTCCCCTCGGAACGGCTCTGGTCGGCATCAACAACCGGAATCTCAAGACCTTCGAGGTCTCGTTCGAGACCGCGATCCGGCTGGCACCGGGCATCCCGGCGGACCGGATCGCGGTCGCGGAGAGCGGCATCGGCGACCACGCCGACGTGGTGCGGCTCCGGGCTAACGGCCTCGGCGTGGTGCTGGTCGGCGAGAGCCTGATGCGGCAGCCGGACGTCGCGGAGGCGGCCCGCGCCCTGCTGTTCGGCGACGCGAAGTCCGAGGGCGGCAAGCCGCGGAAGAAGGGTTGATCGATGCGGCCGGGCTCGACGCTGACCCATCTCGACACGAGCGGCGCGGCCAACATGGTCGACGTCACCGACAAGCCCGCCACCGACCGGACCGCCCGGGCGGAGGGCCAGATCGTGATGAGGCCCGAGACCCTGGCGCTGATCCGTGAGGGTGACGCCAAGAAGGGCGACGTGATCGGCACGGCGCGGCTCGCCGGTATCATGGCGGCCAAGCGCACCCACGAGCTGATCCCGCTCTGTCACCCCCTGCTGCTGTCGAAGGTGCGGGTCGAGTGCGAGCCGGACGACGCGCTGCCCGGTCTGCGCATCGCCGCCGAGGTTCGGGTCCAGGGCCCCACGGGCGTCGAGATGGAGGCGCTCACCGCCGTCTCGGTCGCCTGCCTGACCGTCTACGATATGGTGAAGGCGGTCGACCGCGGCATGCGGATCGAGGGAATCCGGCTGACCGCCAAGGACGGTGGCCGCTCGGGCGCCTACCGGGCTCCGGCCGAATGAGTGGCCTGATTCCGGTCGCAGAGGCGCTGGCGCGGGTGCTCGCGAGCGTCCCTGGCCCGGTCGAGCCCGAGACCGTGCCGCTGACCCAGGCCGCCGGCCGGACGCTCGCCGCCGACGTCGTCGCGTCCCGCACCCAGCCGCCGTTCCCGGCCTCGGCCATGGACGGCTACGCCGTGCGCAGCGCCGACGCGGCCGAAGCGGGGGCGAGCCTGCGGCTGATCGGCACCAGCGCGGCCGGGCACGGCTTCCCCGGCCGCATCGGCGGCGGCGAAACGGTGCGGATCTTCACCGGCGCGCCGGTTCCGGAGGGTGCGGACGCGATCCTGATCCAGGAGAACGCCTCCGCCGAGGCGGGCACGGTGCGTGTCCTGGAGCCGGTGGAGCCGGCGCGGTTCATCCGCCGGGCCGGCCTCGACTTCACGGCAGGCGAGACCCTGATCCGGGCTGGCATGAGCCTCGATCCCACGCGACTGGCCCTCGCCGCGGCGGCCGGTCACCCGCGCCTCCCGGTCCGTCGCCGGCCGCGCGTCGCGATCCTCGCCACCGGTGACGAACTGGTCGAGCCGGGCGCGACGCCCCGCTGGGATCAGATCGTGGCCTCGAACGGCCTCGCGCTCGGCGCTCTCGCCGCGGAGGCGGGCGCCGACATCGTCGATCTCGGCATCGCCGGGGACGATTACGACGCCCTGGCGGACGCGTTCCGTCGCGCCCGCGAGGCGCGGGCCGACCTGCTGGTCACCCTCGGAGGGGCCTCGGTGGGCGATCACGATCTGGTACAGGCCGCGCTCGCCAAGCAGGGTTTGGAGCTCGGCTTCTGGCGGGTCGCCCTCCGGCCGGGCAAGCCGCTGATGCACGGTCGCCTCGGCGACATGCTGGTGATCGGGCTGCCGGGAAACCCGGTCTCGTCCATCGTGTGCGGGCTGCTGTTCGTGGTGCCGGCCATCCGCGCGCTCCTGGGCGATCCGCAGGCGGGCGCCGATCTCAGCGAGCCGGCGACGCTGGGCCGCGACATGCCGGAGAATGACGGCCGGGCCGATTACATGCGGGCGAGCCTTATCCGCGAGCCCGGCCGGCTGCCGGTCGCGACCGCCGAGCAGCGCCAGGACTCGTCGATGCTCGCCGTCCTCGGGCGGTCCGAGGCCCTGCTGATCCGCGACCCGGGCGCGCCGGCCGCGCGCGTCGGCGATCCCTGCCGGATCATCCGCCTCGATCGCCGCCTGCTCTGACGCTCAGGGTACCACGCGCCAGACCTTGAGCGGGCCGGGCGCGTCCAGCGGTACGAGGCGCGTGCTCCGGATCGCGCCCTCGGCGAGGCGCGTGGCGAAGGCCGTCTCCGCCTGAAGGTCGTCGGCCGGCCGAGCCGGGCAGGTGACGAGATAGCGGACGTTGAACGCCGTCAGCACCCGGTCGAGGTCGGCCTCGGTGCCACCCAGCCCCTGGATGGCCGCCGCGAGACCGGGAATGGCCCGGTGATAGGGCGCGGCGACGATCCTGTGCGGGGTGCGGAGCAGGATCGACGGCCCCAGGAAGATCGGGGCGAGCACGGTTCCTTCCGGCAGGCGCGCCAATGGCCGGACGGCGGCGTCGTCGAGGCAGGCGGTGGTTCGGGCGGCGTCGGGCGCGGTGCGCAGGCCCGGCGCCAGAGCCTCCGCCAGGAGCGCCGGGATCATCCAGAGGCTGCTGACCATCGCGGCGCCGAGCAGCGCGACGGGCCAGCGCCGCGCCGCTTCCGGCAGGTCTGCCTGCGCCAGCGCGCGATCGAGGACGACGCCCGCCACCAGCGGTACGAAGCCGGAGACGATGTAGAGGCCGCGGAACTGCACGACGCCGAGGATCAGACCCGGCCACAGGAACAGCGCGATCACCGACCAGGTTCGGCGGTCGGGCCCGCGCCACGCGGCACGGGCGGCCGTGAGGCTCGCGAGGATCACGACGGGGTAGAAGACCAGCGCCTCCCACTGGCCGCGGGCCACGAACTTCGCCAGCGGCGCCATCTCGTTGACCGTGAGCAGCCAGTGGGTCCGCACGAGGGCCGGCATGTCGGGGAAGGGGCCGCCGAGACAGGCCGGGAAGGCGGCCGCGAACCCGGCCAGCAGGATGCACCCCGTGAGGCCCGAGAGGGCGAGGCGCGCCGAGACCGTCGCGAGGCGCTCGCCCGCGGCGGCGGCTCCGGCGACCAAAGCGAGTCCGCCGAGGGTGAGCCAGAGCCAGGGCGGCGAGAGCGCGTCGCAGTGGGAGACGCCCCAGAGCGAGGGGGCCGTCTGAACGGCGAACAGCGCGGGCGCGGCGAGGCCGAGACCCAGGCCGAATCCCGTCAGCGACAGGAGGGCGGGGCGTCCGCGCAGCCACCAGTCGCCCGCGAGAAAGAGGGCGGCGAGCGCGACGAAGGGCAGGCCCTCCAGGCCGATCGCCAGGGAGAGCGCGGCGAGGCACCCGCCGACCAGGCCGGGTCGGAGCCCTCCGCGGATCATGCAGAAGGCAAGTCCGAGGATCGAGACGATCTGCAGGTTGTGGTGATCGACCCGCCCCGCCTGGAACTGGATCGTCACGCCGAAGGTCTGCGTCGCCGCGATCAGGGCCAGGAGTGCGGCCCGCTTGCCGAAGCTGTGCCGGACGCCGCGATACAGGATCCAGCCGTAGAGACCGAAGAGCAGCAGGGGCCAGAAGGCCGCGACTAGACCCTCGGCCAGCGTGCGGCCCGTCAGGGGCGTGACCGCCAGGATCAGCCCCGCGATCGGCGCGTCCACGAGGCGCGACCAGTGGCTCGGCACGCCGGTCGGGGCCAGGAACCGGTACTGGACGTTGTCGTACCAGCCCTGGCCGGCCAGCAGGTCGCGGACCTCGACGAGCCGCATCGCGTCGTCGGTATCCGGGACGCGCAGGTGCCGGATCGTCTCCCAGACCGCGTGGGGGCCGTTCATCGTCGCGATGCAGAGGGCGGCGAGCACCCACAGGAGCGTGCGGGTCTCCAGTCGCCCGCGCGGTCGGGAGAGGGGTAGCGCCGGAGCCGGCATGGTCGGATCACCAGGACGGACAGTCGGTGCCCGCGCCTTCATGCTCGCGCGCTTCCGCTTAACGCGCGGTCAAAAGGCCTCCGCCGCGCCTTCCGATCGCGGCGCCGACCCGCCGCCAGCGATTCCTTAACCACGACCGGGCATCCTCACGACCGGTCGGCGTCCTGCGCGTCGCGCGCCGCACCAATCGCCGGAGCATGGTATGAGCCACCACACCGAGACGCTGGTGATCGGCGCGGGGCCCGCGGGTCTGACCGCCGCCTACCTGCTGTCGAAGAAGGGGCGCTCCGTGACCGTGCTGGAGCGGGATCCGGCCCAGGTCGGCGGGATCTCGCGCACCGTCTCGCACAACGGCTACCTGTTCGACATCGGCGGCCATCGGTTCTTCTCGAAGTCCCAGGCCGTGGTCGATCTCTGGGACGAGATCCTGCCGAACGACTTCATCGAGCGCCCGCGCCTGTCGCGGATCTACTATCGGGGGCGGTACTACGCCTACCCGCTCAGGGCTTTCGAGGCGCTGCGCAACCTCGGCATCCTCACCAGCGCGGCCTGCCTCGCCTCCTACCTCTACGCCCGCCTGCGGCCGGTCGAGGACCCCAAGACCTTCCACGCCTGGGTCCGCAACCAGTTCGGCGAGCGCCTGTTCTCGATCTTCTTCAAGACCTACACCGAGAAGGTGTGGGGCATGTCGTGCGACGCGATCTCGGCCGACTGGGCGGCCCAGCGCATCAAGGGGCTCGACCTCGGCGCCGCGATCCGCGACGGCATCAAGCGGTCGCTGGGCCTGCGCAAGGCGCCGAAGGTCGGCGGTCCCGTCATCAAGACGCTGATCGAGTCGTTCCGCTATCCCCGCCGCGGCCCCGGCATGATGTGGGAGGCGGCGGCCGCGAAGATCCACGCCCAGGGCGGGCAGTTGAAGCTCGACCGCGGCGTCGATTCCCTCAGCTACGATGCCGGGACCGGCATCTGGACGGTGGCGGCCCGCCGCTCGGACGGCAGCCGCGAGACCTTCACGGCCCGCAACGTCATCTCGTCCGCGCCGGTCCGCGAGCTGGTCGACGCGATCCGCCCGCGGCCGCTCAGCACCTTCAACGCCCGGGCGCTGAGATACCGCGACTTCCTGACGGTGGCGCTCATCGCCAAGTCCGACAAGAACTTCCCGGACAACTGGATCTACATTCACGACCCCTCGGTGAAGGTCGGTCGCGTGCAAAACTTCCGATCCTGGTCGCCCGAGATGGTGCCGGACGCGGACCACACCTGCCTGGGACTCGAGTATTTCTGCTTCGAGGGCGACGGCCTCTGGAACGCCGACGATTCCGAGCTGGTGGCACTCGCCAAGCGCGAGATCGGGCAGATCGGCCTTATCGACCCGGCCGACGTGGTCGATGCCTGCGTGGTCCGCCAGCCGAAGGCCTACCCGGTCTACGACGAGGAGTATGCCGGCCACGTCGCGACCGTTCGGCGGGAGCTGGAGCGGGACTTCCCGAGCCTGCACCTCGTCGGCCGCAACGGCATGCACAAGTACAACAACCAGGACCACGCGATGATGACCGCGATGCTGACCGTGGAGAACATCCTCTGCGGTCGGCGCCGGCACGACGTCTGGCGGGTGAACGAGGACGCCGAGTACACCGAGTCCGGCGTGTCGGGAGCCGACGCCGCGCTCGGCAGCGAGCGCCTCGTGCCGCGCAAGGTCGCCTGAGGCGCGACAGCGTCCCGGCCGCGTCACCGGCGCCGCTTGCCGGTCTGTCCCGCGCCTCTATCGTTCCCTCCCGGCAATGCCCTGGTCCAAGGGCCGCCGGGAGGAAATGTTCGATGCGATCTCTGCTTCTCGCCGCGCTCTTCGCGGGCGTGGCCATGCCGGCGGCGGTGCTGCCCGCCCTGGCGCAGGGTGCGGCCCCTGCCGAGACCAAGGCCAAGACCGACGACCTCGAGAAGCTCGAGGGCTTCCACAGCACCGACACCCAGGCCGCCGCGGAGATCCCGCAGACCGGCCGCCGCGCCGACGCGATCCGCAAGAACCTGTCGAAGATCAAGCTGCCGGACGGCTTCAAGATCGACCTGTACGCCGTGGTGCCGGACGCCCGCGCCATCGCGGTCGGCCCCAATGCCGGGGTGCTGTTCGTCGGCACGCGCAAGAGCAAGATCTACACGGTCACCGACCGCGACAAGGACCGGGTCGCCGACGAAGTCCGGCCCTTCGCGCCGGGCATCACGTTCAAGATCCCAAACGGCGTCTGCTTCTCGAAGGACGGCGTGCTCACCGTGGTCGAGCAGAACCGCGTCCTGGCCTTCCCGGCCGCCGAGTTCTTCTACGAGAACCCCGACGTCGCCGCCGGCGTGCTGGTCAAGCAGGGCGCGCTGATCCCGGCCTCCGAGGAGAGCTTCAACCACACCGCCCGGGTCTGCCGGGTCGGGCCGGACGGCAAGACCTACATCGCGCTGGGCCAGCCCTACAACGTGCCGCCTGCCGAGAAGATGGACCTCTACAATAAGACCGGCATCGGCGGCATCATTCGCATCGACGCCGACGGCAAGAACCGCGAGGTCTACGCGACCGGCATCCGCAACTCCGTCGGGATGGACTTCAACACCGACAAGTCGCTGTGGTTCACCGACAATCAGGTCGACGGCATGGGCGACGACAAGCCGCCGGGCGAGCTGAACCGCGCCACCAAGGCGGGCGAGAATTTCGGCTTCCCGTGGTTCGGCGGCGGCTCTGTCCGGACGGTCGAGTACAAGGACCAGACGCCTCCGGCCGACGCCGTCGCCCCGCAGGCCGAGCTGCCGCCGCACGCGGCCGATCTCGGCATGACCTTCTACAACGGCAAGCAGTTCCCGGCCGCCTACAAGGGCGGGATCTTCATCGCCGAGCACGGCTCGTGGAACCGGACAGAGCCCGTCGGCGCCCGCGTCATGTTCGCCAAGCTCGGGGCCGACGGGAAGGTCGAGTCGGTCAAGCCCTTCGCGGAGGGCTGGCTCACCGGCGACGGCGAGTATCTCGGCCGCCCGGTCGACGTGGCGGTGATGCTCGACGGATCGCTGCTGGTCTCCGACGATTCGGCCGGGGCGATCTACCGGATCTCCTACGAGAAGTAGTTTTTTTGTGAGGGAGCGCCCTTCTCCAAGAGAGGCGCCCTTGTCGCGGACGAGCGCAGCGCGCCCCCTCTCCCGCACGAGAGAGGGGGCCCGTGCGCCGTTCGGCGGCGCGCGGTCCAGTCTTCACCGGTTTGAGAGTTCGAGCCTGCCCGATGATCCGTCCGCTGCTGCTCCTCGCCTTCACCCTGGTCCCGCTGACGGCGCAGGCCGGCGACGCGCCCGCGGGTAAGAAGCGCGCGACCGCCTGCCAGACCTGCCACGGGATGGACGGGCTCTCGAAGCTGCCGGAGGCGCCCAACCTCGCCGGGCAGGTCGAGCCCTACCTCGTGAAGGCGCTCACCGAGTACCGTGACGGCAAGCGGCAGAACGAGATCATGAACGTGGTCGCGAAGGAGCTGTCGGACGCCGATATCGCCAACCTGGCGGCGTACTATTCGGGCATCCAGATCGACGTGCTGCCGCCAGGATAGCCTGAACCGTCTTTGCGAGCGGAGCGAAGTAACCCAAGGTAGCGCGCCGTCGGCGGGCGTCGCGCAACTGGAGCGCTTCGCTTCGCTCGCGACGACGCGGATCAATCGTCCATCTTCAGGGCGGCGATGAACGCCTCCTGGGGTATCTCGACGCGCCCGAATTGGCGCATCTTCTTCTTGCCTTCCTTCTGCTTGTCGAGGAGCTTGCGCTTGCGCGAGATGTCGCCGCCGTAGCACTTGGCGGTGACGTCCTTGGACAGGGCCTTGATCGTCTCGCGGGCGATGATCTTGCCGCCGATCGCCGCCTGAACGGGGATCTGGAACAGGTGGCGGGGGATCAGGTCCTTCAGCTTCTCGCACATGGCCCGACCGCGCGACTCGGCGCGGGTGCGGTGGACCAGCATCGAGAGGGCGTCCACCGGCTCGGCGTTGACCAGGATCGACATCTTCACGAGGTCGCCCTCGCGGTAATCCGACACGTGGTAGTCGAAGGAGGCGTAGCCCTTCGAGATCGATTTCAGCCTGTCGTAGAAGTCGAACACCACCTCGTTCAGCGGCAGATCGTAGACCACCATGGCGCGCTTGCCGACGTAGTTGAGGTCGATCTGGACGCCGCGCCGGTCCTGGCAGAGCTTGAGCACGCCGCCGAGATACTCGTCGGGCGTCAGGATCGTGGCGCGGATCCAGGGCTCCTCGACCGTCTCGATCTTCATGACGTCCGGCATGTCGGCCGGGTTGTGCAATTCCTTGATCTCGCCGTCGCGCATCTTGAGGCGGTAGACCACCGAGGGCGCCGTGGAGATCAGGTCGAGGTTGAACTCGCGCTCCAGCCGCTCCTGGATGATCTCCAGGTGCAGCAGGCCGAGGAAGCCGCAGCGGAAGCCGAAGCCGAGGGCGGCCGAGCTCTCCATCTCGTAGGAGAACGAGGCGTCGTTGAGCCGGAGCTTGCCCATGGCCGAGCGCAGGTTCTCGAACTCGGCCGCGTCCACCGGGAACAGGCCGCAGAACACCACTGCCTGGACTTCCTTGAAGCCCGGCAGCATCTGAGTGGTCTGGCGCTTGTCCTCGGTGATCGTGTCGCCGACGCGGGTGTCAGCCACCTCCTTGATCGAGCCGGTGAAGAAGCCGACCTCGCCCGGACCCAGCGCGTCGATATCGGCCATCTTCGGCCGGAACACGCCGATCCGGTCGACGCCGTAGACGGCGTCGGCGCCCATCATGCGGATGGTCATGCCCTTCTTGAGGGTGCCGTCGATGATCCGCACCAGCACCACGACGCCGAGATAGGCGTCGTACCAGCTGTCCACGAGCAGCGCCTTGAGCGGCGCGTCGCGGTTGCCCTTCGGCGGCGGCAGGCGCGTGACGATCGCCTCCAGCACCGCCTCGATGTTGAGCCCGGTCTTGGCCGAGATCGGCACGGCGTCGGAGGCGTCGAGGCCGATCACCTCCTCGATCTGCTCCTTCACCCGGTCCGGCTCCGCGGCCGGCAGGTCGACCTTGTTCAGGACCGGGACGATCTCGTGGTTGGCGTCGAGCGCCTGGTAGACGTTCGCGAGCGTCTGCGCCTCGACGCCCTGAGAGGCATCCACCACCAGCAGCGAGCCCTCGCAGGCGGCGAGCGACCGCGAGACCTCGTAGGCGAAGTCCACGTGGCCGGGCGTGTCCATCAGGTTCAGGACGTAGTCCTTGCCGTCCTGCGCCTTGTACTCCAGGCGCACGGTCTGCGCCTTGATGGTGATGCCGCGCTCCTTCTCGATGTCCATCGAGTCGAGCATCTGCTCGCTCATGTCGCGCAGCGCGACGGTGCCGGTCGCCTGGATCAGCCGGTCGGCCAAGGTCGATTTGCCGTGGTCGATATGCGCGACGATCGAGAAGTTGCGGATGGTGTCGATCGGGGCTGTCATCGGCATTCCGTTGGGGCGCGCGCCGGCGCGCACCGTCTGACGTCGGGACGTGTTCGGATGGATCGGCTCCCGCGCGAGATAGCAGCGCGACGGGAAGGCGCCAAGCGCGGCCTGAGCGCCCGAAGACGCGGGCAGGGGGCTTGTGGGCCCCGGACCGTCATTTGGGGATCGCGGGACCCGGAAGCTCCGCCGGCCAAAGGCCGCCACGCCCGGATCCCATGTTCCCCCGCGGCTTCCCGGGACGACGGCGAGATCTGATCCGGTCGGCGAAGACACGCAAACGACGGGGGCCGGAACATGCCGGCCCCCGGATCAAGGACGTCTCTTGCGCCGAAGAGCGACCTGACTCAGCGACCGCGGTCGCGGATCAGCCGCTCGATCTCGGCCTCGCCGTGGGAGCGCGCCTTGGCCTCGGTCGGATGCTTCCGGTCCGAGCGCTGGTGCAGCTTGCCGTGCTTGCGGATGCTCCACTGGAACAGGGAGCCGCTCTCGCCGACCGGCTCCACGTCGAGGCTGAAGGGGTAGGTATCTGTCTGGGTATCGCTCATGGGGCCGATATGGGGCGGTCAGCGACTTTTCGCCATGCCTGATCGCCAAGTCCTTGCGCGTTTACGCGTCCGCACCGGTCGCGCGCGCCCGCGCGGCCATGGCAACGAGGCTTTTGCGCAGCGCACCCATGTCGGTGACGCGCTCCGGATAGGGGACGCGGACCGTGCGGTCGGACGCCATCAGGTCCATGCCCTCGGGGTCGAGGCCCGTGAGTCGCCAGGGCAGGTCGGCCGCGCCACCGGCGCCGGCGGCGTAGAGCGCCAGCGCGTCCGCGTGGTCGGCGTTCATGTGCTCCACGGCGCCGCGCTCGCCCGCCACGATCGCCTGCGCGTCCGAGAGGTCGAGGAGGAGCTGGTCGCGGGTCAGAGTCGCGGCCTTGGCGAAGCCGCCGTTGAGGTGGCCGGCCTCCGGCGCCAGGGCGAAGAAGCCGAAATCCGGGAAATCGGCGTAGAGCTTGGCCTTCGGGTGGCGGGCCAGGAACCGCTCCCGGGCCCGAATCTCGGTGGTCTGGACGGCGCGGCCGACCACGGTCAGGCGGGGATGGGCGAGGGGATCGCCCTTGCCGCCCTGCGAGAACAGCAGGGAGCAGCGCGGGTCGGCCAGCAGGTTGCGGGTGTGGGCCGACAGCCGCGACAGCAGCATCAGCGGCGTCCCGTCCGCGTCCGTTGCGATGGTGACGAGGGAGGCGAAGGGCGTGCCGTCCGGCTCAAGGGTCGCGAGGGCGCCGGAGCGGACGCTGCGCAGGAGCGTGCGCGACAGGCCGATCGCGTCGAAGGGCGCCGCCTCGGCCGGCAGCGGACGAGCCGGTTCGCCCGCGCCCGGACCCGTGTCGCTCGTCTCGCCCATCCGCGCTTCCTCCCCGGCTTCGAGTGGTCACCCTGTTTCGCCGCCACGTTAGCGGCGCGGCGCGGGCTGCGCGAGGCGCCGCGGCCGCGTCAGATGGGCCGCCGCGCTCCCGTGTTACGGCCAAGCTATGACCGCCGCTCGCTTTTTCCGATCGGCCGTACTAAAGCACCTGTCCCTTTGCGTGTGCCGGGCTGCGCCCAAACCGCCCGGTTCGCGTTTTTGTCTGCCCCTCGGGGGCCGGGACGTGGCGCGGCCTGTGCGAAGAGCCGGGACCGCGCCTGAGCCCGTTCAGTCAGGGACCGCGCATGCCGACCATCGCCCTCGTCGACGACGACCGGAACATCCTCACCTCTGTGTCGATCGCGCTGGAGACCGAAGGCTACCGCATCCAGACCTACACGGACGGCGCCTCCGCGCTGGACGGTCTGCGCCACTCCCCGCCCGATCTCGCGATTTTCGACATCAAGATGCCGCGCATGGACGGGATGGAGCTTCTCCGACGCCTGCGGCAGAAATCGGACCTTCCCGTGATCTTTCTGACCTCGAAGGACGAGGAGATCGACGAGCTGTTCGGCCTCAAGATGGGCGCGGACGACTTCATCCATAAGCCGTTCTCGCAGCGCCTGCTGGTGGAGCGGGTGAAGGCGGTGCTGCGGCGCTTCGCCAAGGAGGCTCCCGGCAGCACGCCCCGCGGCGAGGCCGAGGTCGCGGCCCGGTCGCTCGAGCGCGGCGCGCTGATGATGGATCCCGAGCGCCACACCTGCACCTGGAAGGGCGAGCCGGTGACCCTGACGGTCACGGAGTTCCTGATTCTCCAGGCCCTCGCGCAGCGTCCCGGTGTCGTGAAGAGCCGCAACGCCCTGATGGACGCGGCCTACGACGATCAGGTCTACGTCGATGACCGGACCATCGACAGCCACATCAAGCGGCTGCGGAAGAAGTTCAAGGTCACCGACCAGAGCTTCGACATGATCGAGACGCTCTACGGCGTCGGCTACCGATTCAAGGAGGCGTGATCTCCAGGATCCGCCCCGTGACCGCCCGTTCAGAGACCCAGACCGAGGATGCCCCGCCCCGCACCTCCCTGGCCCAGACCCTGTCGCGACCGCTCGGCTGGCCCCGCTCCGTGTGGGAGGCGATCGGCCAGCGCGCCTCGTCGAGTCTGACGCGCCGCATCGTCGTCCTCAACCTCGTCGGGCTGATCGCGCTGCTCGTCGGGTTCCTCTACCTCAACCAGTTCCGCCAGGGCCTGATCCAGGCCCGGATCCAGAGTCTCGCCATCCAGGGCGAGATCATCGCGGGGGCGATCGCGGCCTCGGCCTCGGTGGACACCGACACGATCCGCATCGATCCCGACAAGCTGCTCCAGCAGCAGGCCGGCGAGGCGGCGGAGGAGGAGTCGCAGCCGCTCGCCTTCTCGCTCAACCCCGAGAAGGTGGCGCCGCTCCTGTCGCGCCTCGTGACGCCGACGGGCAACCGCGCCCGGGTCTACGACCAGGAGGGCGGCCTCCTCTTCGACACCCGAACCTTGTTCAAGCGCGGCGACGCGAGTCGGCCCGACCCGCTGGAGCCGAAGCCGCACAAGCCCGGAATGCTCGAATCCGCCTTCGAGGCGGTCCAGTCCAAGTTCGGCGGCCTGTTCCGCGGCCGGACCGAGACCGCCGAGGAGACCGGGCCGGTGAACGGTCACTCCCTCCGCGAGGTCCAGGCGGCGCTCGGCGGCAACCGCGGCAGCCTCGTGCGCCGGAACAAGCTCGGCGAGACCACGGTCTCGGTGGCGGTGCCGATCCACCGGGCCGGCTCCGTTCGCGGCGCCCTGCTGATCTCGACCCAGGGCGACGCCATCGACCGGGTCATCGCCTCGGAGCGCTTCGGCCTGCTGCAGGTGTTCCTCGTCGCCTCGGCGGTGATGGTGGTGCTGTCGTTCCTGCTGGCGGGCGCGATCGCGGGGCCGGTGCGCCGCCTCGCGGAGGCCGCCGAGAAGGTCCGCATGGGCATCAAGACCCGCGAGGAGATCCCGGACTTCACCGAGCGGACCGACGAGATCGGCCACCTGTCGGGCGCGCTGCGCGACATGACCCAGGCGCTCTACCGGCGGATCGACGCCATCGAGAGCTTCGCGGCCGATGTCAGCCACGAGCTGAAGAACCCGCTGACCTCGCTCCGCAGCGCGGTGGAGACGCTGCCGCTCGCCAAGACCGACGAGTCCCGCGGCCGGCTGATGGCGATCATCCAGCACGACGTGAAGCGCCTCGACCGCCTGATCAGCGACATCGCGGACGCCTCCCGCCTGGACGCGGAACTCGCCCGCGCCGAGGCCCGCCGGGTCGATCTCCGGCGGCTCCTCACCACGGTCGTGTCGGTGGCCAACGAGCGGCGGCGTCCGAAGGACTGCCTGATCCAGCTCGACGTCGAGGCGACCGGCACGGAGCAGGACGCCCCGTTCACGATCATCGGCCACGACAGCCGGCTCGGGCAGGTGGTCAACAATCTCCTCGACAACGCAAGGTCGTTCTCCCCGAGCGACGCGAAGGTTCGCGTCGTGCTGCGCCGGGTGCGCGGCGAGGTGGAGATGATCTGCGAGGACGAGGGCCCGGGCATCCCGGAGCACGCCCTGGAGCGGATCTTCGAGCGCTTCTACACGGACCGGCCGGAACAGGGCTTCGGCCAGAATTCGGGCCTCGGCCTGTCGATCTCCCGTCAGATCGTCCAGGCCCATCGCGGAACGATCCGCGCCGAGAACCGGCCCGGTGCTCCCGACGAGGACGGCGAGCCGACGGTGCGCGGCGCCCGCTTCGTCGTGCGCCTGCCGGCGGCGCCGCGGCAGCTCCACGCCTGATGGTCACCCTGCACGGCGCCTGCGCCGCGCTGTGCGGGGCCGGAATCCTGATTCGCGGTCCGTCGGGCGCGGGCAAATCCAGCCTCGCCCTCCTGCTCGCCGCCGCGCCGGACGGGGCCTTCGTGGCCGACGACCGGGTCGCCTGCGCGGTGCGCGACGGGCGAATCACGGCCGGTCCCCATCCCGCGCTCGCCGGGCGCGTGGAGGTCCGCGGCCAGGGGATCCTGTCGGCGGCCGATCTCGGCCTCGCGGTGCGGTCTGAGGCGGTGCTGCACCTCGCCGTCGATCTGGTCGAGGCGGCGCCGCGCCTGCCCGAGCCGCCGTCGGACGCGGACATCCTGGGGATCGCCGTGCCGCGCCTGGTGCTCGACCGCGGCGCACGGGCGGCCGGTCTCGCGCCGCTGCTCGTCCGTGCGGCGCTGCGAAAGCTTGGGCCGTGACTTCGCAGCCGCACAGGCGGCTCGATTCGCCCAAGACTGGTATCCCCCATGGCGCACACGCGGCGACCGTGGCATGATCTCGGCAATGTCCGAGCAAAAAAGTCGCGTTCGCCTTGTGGGGGGCTGTGCGATGCACAACATGGCGGCACACACAGGACGTTGGAACACGTGTCGATGATTGGCATGGTGCTCGTCACCCACGGACTCCTGGCGACCGAGTTCAAGGCCGCGCTGGAGCACGTGGTCGGCCCGCAGGATCAGATCGAAACGATCACGATCGGGCCGGAGGACGATATGGAGCTGCGACGCCGGGACATCATGTCCGCGGTCTGTCGCGTGAATACCGGAGACGGTGTGGTGGTGCTGACCGACATGTTCGGCGGCACCCCGTCGAACCTCGCGCTCTCCTGCATGAATGGCGGGTCGGTGGAGGTCGTGGCGGGGATCAACCTGCCGATGCTGATCAAGCTGGCCAGCGTCCGCGACGAGGAGAAGCTCGGCGACGCCGTGCTTCACGCCCAGGAAGCCGGCCGCAAATACATCAACGTCGCCTCGCGGGTTCTGGCGGGCAAGTAGTTCTCCCCGCTCAGGCTTCCAGGACGACCGTCGGCGGTGCTGAGCGCCGCGCGCTCACGGTGATTCCCACCGATGCCGCGATTACCAGCGCGATCGCGATCCACTGCACGGCGCTGATTCGCTCCCCCAGCAGCACGAGACCCGCGCAGGCCGCCACGGCGGGCTCCAGGCTCATCAGCACGCCGAAGCTCTTCCGGTCGAGGCGGCGCAGGGCGACCATCTCCAGCGAGTAGGGCAGGGCGCTCGACATCAGCGCCACCGCGAGGCCGGCGGCGAGGATACCGGGCGCCAGCAGGGCCGGTCCGGCCTCGGCCACGCCGAAGGGCGCCACGACGATCGCCGCCGTGAGCATGCCGAGCGACACGGCCTGCCCGCCGTCAACGCGCCCGGCGCGCTGGCCGAACAGGATGTAGAGCGCCCAGCAGAGCGCCGCGCCGAGGTCGAGCAGGATGCCGATCGGGTCGAGTCCGTCGTGGCTGGCGATCGGCAGCAGCAGCGCGAGTCCGGCGACCGCCACGCCGATCCACAGGAAATCCGAGCGGCGGCGCGACGCGACCAGCGCGACAGCGAGCGGCCCGACGAACTCGATGGCCACGGCCGGTCCGAGGGGCAGCCGCGCCAGAGCGAGGTAGAACAGGAGGTTCATCAGCCCGAGGGCCGTCCCGTAGAGGGCGATCCAGCCGGCCTCGCGCGCCGGGAGGCTGCGCCGCCACGGCCGCCAGACGGCGATCAGGATCAGCGCCGAGAATCCCACCCGCAGTGCGGACGTCCCGGCCGCGCCGAGTGCCGGGAACAGGCTCTTGGCGAAGGTCGCGCCGCACTGGAGCGAGACCATGCCGGTGACCAGCGCCGCCACGGAGAGAACCGTATCCCCGAGCCCGAACCTGATGCGTGACACGCGACGACATTCCTCAGGACCGGGGCCCGGCGCGGGCATAGCAGACGCCGCGGTCGCCGCGGGCCAGGCCGGGTCTCATGGCTCACGCCACCCTCACGCGTGGCTCGTCGGGCCCTGGCTCGTCCCCAGATGCCCCGGCCCTACAGGATGAACCGGCTCAGATCCGCGTTCGATGCCAGATCCTGCACCCGGTCGCGGACGTAGGCCGCGTCGATCGGGACCGTCTCGCCGGAGCGGTCGGTCGCCGTGAAGGAGATCTCGTCGATCACCCGCTCAAGGACGGTCTGGAGCCGGCGCGCGCCGATATTCTCCACCGAGGAATTCACCTCCACGGCAACCCGGGCGAGAGCGTCCACCGCGTCGTCCGTGAAGGTCAGGGTGACCCCCTCGGTCTCAAGCAGCGCGACCGTCTGCTTGATCAGGCTCGCCTCGGTGGCGGTCAGGATCTGCTTGAAGTCGTCCACCGTCAGCGGCTGCAGCTCGACCCGGATCGGCAGGCGGCCCTGCAGTTCGGGCAGGAGGTCCGCTGGCTTCGACACGTGGAACGCGCCCGAGGCGATGAACAGGACGTGGTCGGTCTTCACCGGCCCGTGCTTGGTGGCGACGGTCGTGCCCTCGATCAGCGGCAGCAGGTCGCGCTGCACGCCCTCGCGGGAGACGTCGCCGGACGAGCGGCCCTCCCGGGCGCAGATCTTGTCGATCTCGTCGAGGAAGACGATGCCGTTGTTCTCAACCTCTCGGATCGCCTCGCGCACCAGCGCCTCGTCGTCGACGAGCTTGTCGGATTCCTCGGCCATCAGCGGCGCGTAGGCGTCCCGCACCAGGACCCGACGCGGCTTGCCGCGCTGGCCGCCCAGCGCCTTGCCGAGCATGTCGCCGATGTTGATCGCGCCCATGGACGCGCCCGGAACACCGGGGATCTCGAACATCGGCATGCCGGCGGGGGCGCTGGAGGTGAGCTCCAGCTCCACCTCCTTGTCGTCGAGTTCGCTGTTGCGCAGCTTGCGCCGGAAGCTGTCGCGGGTGGCCTGGCTCGCCGTGGGGCCGACCAGCGCGTCGAGGATCCGGTTCTCGGCGGCGGCCTCGGCCTTGGCCTTCACGGCCTCGCGCTTGACCTGCCGGGTCAGGCCGATCGCCACCTCGACGAGGTCGCGGACGATCTGCTCGACGTCGCGGCCGACATAGCCGACCTCGGTGAACTTGGTGGCCTCGACCTTGAGGAACGGCGCGTTGGCGAGACGGGCGAGGCGGCGGGCGATCTCGGTCTTGCCGCAGCCGGTCGGCCCGATCATCAGGATGTTCTTGGGCGCGACTTCCTCGCGGAGTGGGCCGGTCAGCTGCTGGCGGCGCCAGCGGTTGCGCAGCGCGATCGCCACGGCGCGCTTGGCGTCGTGTTGCCCGACGATGAACCGATCGAGTTCGGACACGATCTCGCGGGGAGAGAACGTCGTCACCGCTTTGCCATCCCTGTTCCCGGCCCGAAATCGGCCCCGCGCCGGGAATGGGGTCGCGCGCGGCCCCGCGCAAGGGGCCCCGCGCAGCGCCGCTGCCGCCTCAATGTGACGCCGGCACCGCCGCGGCGCCGCCCTTGTCGTGCTGGCCGAACCGCTCCACCAGGGTCGCGCTGGCCGCGTTGAGGCCAATGACCGCGACGTCGCGGCCCCGGGCACGGGCCTTGAGGACGACCCGGTCGAGGGCCGCGATGGCCGAGATGTCCCAGAAATGCGCCGCGTGGACGTCGATCACGAGGCGGTCGACCGGCTCCAGTACGTCGATCTCGTCGGAGAAGGTGCCCGCGGAGGCGAAGAAGACCTGCCCGGCGACGGTGTAGGTTCGCGTCCGGCCATCGGCCGAGAGCGCGGAGGTGATCCGGTTGAGCCGGGCGACCTTGCCGGCGAAGAACACGCCGGAGAGCAGGACCCCGACCAGCACGCCGATGGCGAGATCCTTCGTGGCCACCACGACCAGGACGGTTGCCAGCATCACCGCCGATGAGGGCAGCGGGTTGGTGCGCAGGCGCAGCAGGGAGCGCCACGAGAAGGTGTTGATCGAGACCATGATCATCACGGCCGTCAGCGCCGCCACCGGCACGACGGCCAGCAGATCCTGCAGGGCCACGAGGAGCAGCAGCAGGAAGGCGCCCGCGACGAACGTCGAGAGGCGCCCTCGAGCGCCCGAGGAGACGTTGATCACCGACTGGCCGATCATCGCGCAGCCGCCCATGCCGCCGAACACCGCCGAGGCCATGTTGGCGACACCCTGGCCCATGCACTCGCGGTTCTTGTCGCTGCCCGTGTCGGTCATGTCGTCGACGATCTGCGCGGTGAGCAGGCTCTCCAGCAGGCCGACGGCGGCGAGCGTCGCCGCGTAGGGCAGGAGGATCCGCAAGGTCTCGAGGGTGAGCGGCACGTCCGGCAGCGCGAAGCTCGGCAGCGCCGACGGCAGGGCGCCCAGATGGGCGACGGTGCGCACGTCGAGGTGGAACATCGCGGTGATCGCCGTGAGCACCGCGATGGCCACGAGGGGGGCCGGGATCGCGCCGGTGATCCGCGGGAATCCGTAGATGATCACGAGGCCGAGGGCGATCAGGCCGTAGGTCGCCGGCGTGACCCCGGTCAGCTCCGGCAACTGCGCCAGGAAGATGAGGATCGCCAGCGCGTTGACGAAACCGGTCATCACCGATTGCGACACGAAGCGCATCAGCCGGCCCAGCCGGAGCAGGCCGGCCAGGATCTGGATCAGGCCCATCAGGATCGTGGCGGCGAAGAGGTACTGGACGCCGTGCTCGCGCACGAGGTCGACCATGACCACCGCGGTGGCGGCGGTGGCGGCCGAGATCATCGCCGGGCGCCCGCCCGCGAAGGCGATGGTGCAGGCGATGACCACGGAGGCGTAGAGCCCGACCTTCGGGTCGACGCCGGCGATGACCGAGAAGCCGATGGCTTCGGGGATCAGCGCGAGGGCGACGACGAGGCCCGAGAGGGTGTCGCCGCGCAGGCTGGAGGTCCACGACCGGAGGTATCCGGCGTTTCCGGTAGGATTGATTGACATCGATGAATCCGCACGAGCGGCGTGCCCGCGTCACTGGCGGGTCAAGGCGCGTCTCGAATGCGTGGTCCGGCGGATCGGCGGCCGGAAGAGCCACCCGGGCTTTCACCGGGTCCTTGCGAGTGCCCCGAGACTAGGGGCGCTCGCGCTGCAATGCAACATCCACCGGGCGCCGCGGTGATGTCAGGCGGCGCGCACCTGGGCCACGAAGCCCGCCACCTCGCCGCCGAGACCGCTTGAGCGGCGGGCGATGTCGGCGGCGGCATCGAGAACCTCCGCGGCGCTCGCACCCGTCTCGCGGGCCGCGCCCAGGACCAGCGCCATCGTGTCGGTGACGGCGCGGGTGCCGCTGGCGGCCTCGGAGACGCTGCGCGCGATCTCCTGGGTGGCCAGTTGCTGCTCCTCGACGGCCGCGGCAACGCCGAGGGCGATGCCGTGGACCTGCTCGATCGTGCCGCCGATCTCCTCGATCGCCGCGACAGCCTCGTGGGTCGCGTGCCGCATGGCGGCGATCTGGCCGGCGATCTCCTCCGTGGCCTTGGCGGTCTGCGTCGCCAGCTCCTTCACCTCGGTGGCGACGACGGCGAAGCCGCGCCCGGCCTCGCCGGCCCGCGCGGCCTCGATCGTGGCGTTGAGCGCCAGCAAGTTGGTCTGGCCGGCGATGGTCGAGATGAGGGACACGACCTGCCCGATCCCGTCGGCGCTGCGGGCGAGGGCCTGGACGCTCGCCCGGGTCCGCCGTGTCGCCTCGACCGCGCTCTCGGCGGCCGTCGAGGTCTGCGTGACCTGGACGCCGATCTCGCTGGCGGTCGCGGCGAGCTCCTCGGTGGCGGCGGCCACGGCCTCGACGTTGTGCGCGGTGGTCTCGGCGGCGCGGGTCACCGACTGCGACTGCGTCCCCGCGTGCTCGGCGTTGCCCGCCATGGTCGCGGCGGCGCGCTCCAGCCCGGCGGCGGCTCCGGCGAGGTGCTCGACCAGGCCGCCGATGCTGCCCTGGAAGCGCTCGGCGAGCCCTGCCATCTCGGTGCGCTTGCGCGTCGCCGTGTCGGCCTGCATCCGCTCGTGCTCGTGCCGCAGGGTCTCGGCCTCCCGCATCGTGTCGCTGAAGATCTGCATGCTCGTCCAGATCGCGCCGATCTCGTCGCGGCCCGGCTTGATCGCGGGCAGGGTGAGGTCGCCGCGCGAGAGGCGCTGGATCGCGTCCGAGACCGCCCGCAGCGGCCGGGCGATCTGCCGCTGCCCGACGAACAGGCCGAGGGCGCAGCAGATCACGGTCCCGATCAGGGCGAGGCCGAGGAGGAGCAGCGTGCGCGTCTCGAACAGCGCCTGGGTGTCGGCCTTGATCGCCGCCATCTCGGTCCGGCCCTGCTTCACCAGGGCGTCGATGCTGGCCTGGAAGACCTTGCGGTTCGCGCGGTTGGCGTCGTTGAATCCGAGCTCGGCGGCCGCCTTGGGGCCGGTCGTGTCGCCGGCATCCGCGAGGGCGCTGCGGAGGGTCCGGAAGGCGTCGGCGTTGCGTACCATGGCGTCGAAGAGCGGCCGCTCGGCGTCGGTGACCCGCGGTGCCCAGTCAGCCCGGAGCGCGTCCATCTCGGCGAGACCCTTGCGGATGCCGGCAGTGTACTTGCCGGCCTCCGCGCGGTCGCTGGAGGCGTAGACACCGCGCGAGTCCATGGTGACTTCGGCGGCGAGGCGGTTGAAATTCGCGGCGTCGAGCGCCCGGATCGAGGCGCCCTCGACGCTCGCGAGCGAGCGCTCGAAACTCTTCAGCGTCGCGACGCTGACCCCCGCCACGATGAGCGTCGTCAGGCTGCAGGCGCCGACGAAGCCCAGGAGTTTTCCGCCGATTTTCATCGCTATCCAACCGTCAAGGCTCGGTTGGCGTCAAATTGCCGGTTATTCGTCAAGACGTCGTAAACCGAGGCGATCCGGAATTATTTGTCCTGGCCCTGTGGCGGCACTGGGGTCCGGGGGCGCGGCCCGGTCCGGGCCGCGCCAGAGCCGGTCAGGCCGCCCGGACGGTATCGAGGAACCGCCCGACCTCCGCGGTGAGGCGCTCGGATTGCCGCGACAGCTCCGAGGCCGCGTCGAGAACCTGGCCGGCGGCGACGCCGGTCTCCTCGGCGGCGCCGGCGACGCCGGAGATGTTGCTCGTCACCTCGCCGGCGCCGACCGCCGCCTGCGCGACGTTCCGGACGATCTCCTGGGTCGCCGCGCCCTGCTCCTCGACCGCGGCGGCGATCGAGGTGGCGACGCCGCTGATCTCGCGAATGCGCTCGGTGATGCCGCCGATCGACGTGACTGCCTGACCGGTCGAAGCCTGAATCTGCGCGATCTGCGCGGAGATCTCGTGGGTCGCCTTGGCGGTCTGCTCGGCCAGCGCCTTCACCTCGGAGGCGACGACCGCGAAGCCCTTGCCGGCGGCCCCGGCGCGGGCCGCCTCGATCGTGGCGTTGAGGGCCAGCAGGTTGGTCTGGCCGGCGATGTTGGAGATCAGTCCGACCACGTCGCCGATCCGCGACACGGAGTGGCTCAATTCCTGAACGAGGGTGCCGGTCTGGTCGGCGTCGGAGACGGCCTTCTGTGCCAGGTGCGCCGAGCCGTCCACCTGTCGGCCGATCTCCTGCACGGAGGAGCCGAGCTGCTCTGCCGCCGCCGCGACGGTGTTGACGTTGGACGCGGCCTCCTCGGCGGCAGCCGCCACCGTGTTCGACTGGCTCGACGTCTGCGACGCCGTCGCCGACATGGACCGGGCGGTCGCCTGCAACTCGGTGGCCGAGGACGATACCATCCCGACGATCCCGCCGACCGCGCGGTCGAAGCGGTCGGCCAACTCGATCATGGTCCGGCGCCGCTCGGCCGCGGCGGCCTCGTCGGCGATCCGCTTCATCTCGGCCTCCTCGGCGGCCTTCTTGGCGACCATCGCCTTGATGCCCTCCACGGCGCGCCCGACCGCGCCGATCTCGTCGCCGCGCACGGCCTCCCGGATCTCGGCCTCGATCTCGCCCCGCGCCATGCGCTGCAGGACCGCCACGAGACGGCCCAGCGGCCGGGTCAACATCGCGAAGACCAGGAAGGCCAGCAGACCGGCGATGACGACGCTGGCGATGCTGCCGAGCAGGCTCGCGAGGTAGGCGGCGCTGAAGGAACGCGCCTGCTCGTCGCTCCTAGCGGTGAGGAGGTCGCGCTCGGCCTTCTCGGCCTCGCCGATCTTCGCGCGCAGGGCGTCCATGGACGCTTTGCCGACGCCGCTCGCCTCGATCTGCCGCGCCTTGTCGAGATTCCCCGCCTCGCCGAGGGCGATCTCCTTCGCGGCGATGTCGTTCGACCACGTCTCCGCCGAGCCGCGCACGGCCTCCAAGCGCGCCTGCTGCGCGGCGTTATCGGCGGTGAGCGCCACGGCGCTTTCCAGCGAAGCCTTGAACGCTTTCTGGCCGTTGTGCAGCGGCTCCAGGAATCGCGGGTCGCCGGCGATCAGGTAGCCCCGGAGCCCGGTCTCCTGGTTGACCATCGACTGCGTCACGCCATCGAGGGCGGAGATGACCTGATAGGAGTGTTCCGTCAGGTGATTGACGCGCTCGATCGAAGATAAATGGTTGTAACCGATCGCGCTGATCCCGACCGTGACCGCCGCCAAGCTGCCGAAGGCGGCAGTCAGCTTCGTTACGATCCGCACGTCATTGATCGAGCGCATAAGACAGTCCCCAGGGTTCCATTCGGACGATTGGAATTTGTTCCCTGGGGCGTGTGATAAATTATACGATGTAAATTATGTCTTAAAGCGGGCGGCGCTTAGGCCACTAGTCGGGCTGAACGGCGGTCGAAAACGCGGGGTCGCAATCAAGCTTCTGTGATTGCCGCACGATCTGCTGTCCTCGGCGAGTGCAACCTAAGATGAGAATTGCTGTGCCGATATTTGTATCGGCGCGGCATTACGGGCGTCGATCCGGTAAAAAAATGGGTGCCTCGATGTCCACCCACCACCGTATTCGCGCGCAACGCGGCTCGCGCGAACTCTGTCGCGTCCCGCCCTGAACCGGACGAAGCCAGTGATACGCCGTCGATGACCTGGCAACGGTGGTACGCGACGGGCGGCGCCGGAGCGCCTGTCAGGCGACGGCCGAGCAGGATCGAGCGACCGCGCGCGACGCGTTCCGGATCGGGGTCGAGTTCGCGACGATGCGTGCAGAGCCGGCGAGACCCGGCCCCGCGAGACCGGATCTCAGGTCTCCAGCGCCTCGATGACGAGATTGCCGTTGGTGTAGACGCAGATCTCCGCGGCGATACCCATGGCGCGCCGCACGATCGCCTCTGCGTCGAGGTCGCCGTCCTCCAGCGCGCGGGCGGCCGCCAGGGCGTAGTTGCCGCCCGACCCGATGGCCATGACGCCGCTCTCCGGCTCGAGGACGTCCCCCGAGCCCGACAGGAGCAGGCTGACCTCGCGATCGGCGACCAGCATCATCGCCTCGAGGCGGCGCAGGTACCGGTCCGTCCGCCAGTCCTTGGTGAGTTCCACGCATGCCCGGGTCAGCTGACCGGGATACTGCTCCAGCTTGGCCTCGAGGCGCTCGAACAGCGTGAAGGCATCCGCGGTGGCGCCGGCGAAACCGCCGATCACCGCGCCCTTGGCGAGGCGCCGGACCTTGCGGGCGTTCCCCTTCACGATGGTCTGGCCGAGGCTGACCTGACCGTCGCCGCCGATGACGACGCGGCCGCCCTTGCGCACCATCAGGATCGTGGTCGCGTGCATCTGGGGGACGGCGCCCCGGTCGTCGTACCTGAATGCGTCCTGGCTCAAGATTCGGCTCCGCTCTCGATCGCGCCGAGATGGGGAGCTTCGCGAGCCGAGTCCAGCCGGTGCGGGACCGGGCGCCTACTCGGCGACCGCCTCGGGGCTGCGCACCGAGCCGGCATCCTGCAGGATCGATTGCGCGGCGGCCTCGGCCAGGAGGGCGTAGCCGCGATCGGCCATGTGCAGGCCGTCGGAGGCGAAGAGCTGCTTGGTCGTCAGCTTACCCTCGCGCACCCAGCCATGCATCAGGTCGGCCCGACGGATGACCGGCACGTCGAGCTCGTCGCCGATACTGCGCACCGCGTCGCGGAACCGGGAGGCGCCCGGCGTGGATTCGAGCTTCGGGCACCATTGCGGCTCCATCAGCACCACGTCGATCCCGGCGTCACGGATCCGGCGGATCGCCGACACCGTGGCCTCGCGGAAATGCTCGAGCGAGACGCCGCGCAGCGGGTCGTTGCTGCCGGTCTGCCAGATCACGAGCTGCGGCTCGGCCGCGATGACGTCGCGGTCGAGCCGCGCCAGCATGTCGTCCACGTGCTCGCCGCCGATCCCGCGATTGATGACCGCGACGTCCAGCCCGTGCAGCTTCTTGCGCAGGTCGATCTGCAGCCGGGCCGGATAGGCGTTGGCCGGGCTCGACGCGCCGATCCCCTCCGTCGAGGACGATCCGAACGCCACGATCTTGAGCGGGGCGCCGATGGCGATCTGACGGGCCACGTGCGGCAGGTCCGGACTGTCACCCAGGTCGAAACCCAGCATGTCCAGGGACTCGGGCAGAAGGTCCGCGTAGGCCAGAACCGCTGTCGGCAAGACCAGCAGAGCACCCAGGAGACCCAGGCGGCGCAGCATCCTGCGGGCGGGGAAGACAGTGTTCAGCGACTGGGACACGGGACCGACGGCTCCGGCTCTCGTGAGCGGTAGATACAATCTGACACAGGATCCTGAAAAGGGCGGTTCCGGGCAGGATTCGAAAACACACTGAATTCGTAACACAAAATTAGGCGGTTTGCGGGAGGTGAGCCCTTGCGCGAGGTTTCTCGGCAACATCGGCCGGGCCGACCCAGGGCCGGGCGCGGCGGCGTTTCCGCTTCCGGGCCCCGCGGGCTCGAACCGGCATGAACCATGCGACCGGCCCGTGGCGCGTCTCCGAGAGGGCGGCGGAGAGCGCGGTCTGGGGCTCCGGCACGTCCCCGACCGGCCGCGGGGCTCCACGAGCCGTCCCATGGGCGGCCGCTTGCGCATCGCGATCCTCACGCACTCGACCGATCCGCGCGGCGGCGTGGTCCACGCTCTGGCTCTCGGAGAGGCTCTGGGCAGGCTCGGGCACGAGGCGGTCGTCCACGCGCCCGATCCGACCGGCAGCGGCTTCTTCCGCGCCGCGCAGTGTCCTGTGATCTCGGTCGCGGCCAAGCCGGTCGCGGGACCGGCCGACGCGCTGGTCGGAGCCCGGATCGCCGACTACCTCGCGCATTTCTCGACCCCCGCGGCGTGCGACTTCGACGTGTTCCACGCCCATTGCCGCATCAGCGGCAACGCGCTCGCCACCCTGACCCGCCGCCGCCTCATCCCGAGTTTCGCGCGCACCGTCCACCGCATCGACACGTTCACCGACCCGCGTCTGGCGCAGTGGGAGGAGCGGGCGATCCTCGATGCCGGACGCCTGCTCTGCGTCAGCCGGACCTGGGCGGCGACGCTGGCCGCCGAGTACGGCGCCCGGGCCGACATCGTCGGCACCGGCGTGGATGCAGCGGCCTTCACGCCCGAGCCCGGGGTGGAGGACGACGCGCTGCGCCGCCGCCTCGGCCTCGGCGGGGGGCCGGTCTTCCTGAGCACCGGCGGCTTCGAGGCGCGCAAGAACTCGCTGGCGATCATCGAGGCCTTCGCGGCCCTGCGCCGGAGCTGCCCCACCGCGCAACTCGTCGTCGCGGGCGGCGCGTCGCTCCTCGACCAGGCCGGCTACGAGGCCCGCTGCTGTGCCGCCCTGGAACGCGAGGGGCTCGAAGTGGGGCCCGGCCGGCCGGTGATCCGCACCGGCGCCGTGGCGCAGGTGGACATGCCGGGCCTCTACCGGCTCGCCGATACCCTAGTCTCTCCGTCGCTCGCGGAGGGCTACGGCCTGTGCGTGCTGGAGGCCATGGCGTGCGGCACGCCGGTGATCGTGTCGGGCCGGCCGCCGTTCACCGAGTACATCGCTCCCGGCGAAGCCCTGTCGGTGAACCCCGAGGACACCGACGCCATCGCGGCGGCCATGCGGGAGAGCCTGGACCCGAGCCGGCGGGCGCGGCTGCGTAATGCCGGGCTGGAGGTCGCCCGGGCGCATGTCTGGGACGCCTGCGCCGCGCGCCACCTGCCGACCTACGCGGAACTCGCGCCCGGGACACCGCCGTTGATGGCGGCGGCCACGGGTGCGGCGGCCTGGAATACCCTGCGGATGCCTCGCGATGCCTGAGATGCGCTTCCATATCCGCTGGCCGGACGGAACCCGCGAAACCTGCTACTCGCCGTCGCTCGTGATCAAGGACCACCTCGCGGTCGGGCAGGATTACCCCCTCGACGAGTTCGTCGCCCTGAGCCGTCTGGCTCTGGGCATCGCCAGCGACCGCGTCCGCGCCCGCTACGGATTCTCCTGCGGCCGCGCGCAGGCGCAGCTCGCCCGGATCGAGGAGGGCGCCCGGCGGCAGGAGCCGGGAACCGTCCACGTCGAGTCCTTCGAGGACTAGCCAGGGGCCTGGTGTATCGGCCGCGCCGCTCGCGAGGCTTTGCGGCGAGGCGACGCAGAACGGGCGATCGCCGCGCGGGGTTGTTCGCAGGACCGACGGCGCGAGCGGAGGCGCAGGCGATGATGATCCGGATTGCGGCGGCCTTGTTCCTGGCCGCGTCACCCGTCGCGGCGCAGACGCGGCCCTCCAGCACGACGATGACCTGCCAGCAGACGATCCGCCTTATCCAGGCCCAGGGCGCCCTGGTTCTCGGGACCGGCGGCATGACGTACGACCGGTTCGTCCGCGACCGCTCGTTCTGTGAGCCCACCGAGATCGCGCGCCGGGCCTTCCGGCCGACCCGCGATAACCCGAAATGCCTGATCGGATACACGTGCTACGAGCCCGGTCCCGGCGACTGGTTCGGTGCCGATGACTAGCGCCGAACGCGTCCCGCAGGACCGGATCGCGCTCCGTCATCCCGGCCGGTGACGCGACGCACGCCTCCGTCGTCCGGTGCCGCGCGGGCCGCGGTTCCGGATCGGCCGCCGCCTGCGGATCCCTCCAGTGGGTTCACTTTCGGCGCCACGGAGCGAGGGTGGGGCGCGACGCGCCTCGAGCCTGATCGGAGAGGGACGAGCGATCCCGAGAGCTGTATCAGCCCGCGCCCCGGACCCCGCCCCCGGATTCCAGGGTCACGATGACCCGGCGATCCCCCGCCCGACGGGTGAATCCCGTCGCGTCGAGGTGCTCCAGCAGCGGGATCGAGAACTTGCGCGAGATCCCGAGAGTCGCGCCCGCCTCCCGGGCCAGGAAGCCGGTCTCCGGCGTCCGCGCCTCGGGGAAGGCGTCGACCAGGCGGCTCCTGGCGCTGGCCACCGCCTCCCGATGGAACAGCACCGCGCGGCGCTGGACCCGGTCGACGGCGCGGATCACCGTGCCGGCCCCCACGAGGTAGGTCAGCGCCTCGCGGCGGCGCAGGTCCCGGCCGACGGCCTCGGCCTCGTCGGGCGGCGTCAGGCCCGCGCGGCGGAAGACCTGCTCCAGCCGGCGGGCGGCCTCGCTCTCGTTGCGCGCGGGGTCGAACTCCGCCCGCCGCCACAGGGCNGCCGTTCGTGCTGCGGCTCGACCCGCCCGCCGCCACAGGGCGCCCGCCTGCGCGACCGTGCCGGCGGCCGCGAGGTCGCGCAGGACGGCGCCGGTCACCGTCTCGGTCAGCGCGAGGGCGCGCGCCAGGCGCTCGAGGGCGATGCCGTGCTCCATCGGGTAGTCGCGGTGGTGGTGGGCGAGGGCGGCCAAGGTGCCGGTGCGCAGCGCCTCGAAGGCCGCGGCCCCGACGGAGCGGTCGCCGATCGGGCGGGCGCCCCCCGCGGAGAGCACTTGCCGGGCCCGCTCCGGCGCCACGCCGGCGATCCGGGCGAGGTCGATCAGCGGTGCTCCGGCCGCGCCCAGCTGCCCGAGGCGGATCGCGATCGCCTCGGCGGGACCGCCCGCCGCCAGGGCGGCGAGGTCGGCCATGACCCGGGGGTCGTGGCGCCGGCGGCGACGGCTCGCCGGATCCAGGATCCGGCCGCCCGCGACCGTGACGGAGGGCGAGTCGAGCCGCAGCACGAACGGCTCGCGCGCCGGTACGGTCACGGGCACGCTGAGATGAAGCTGCGCCTGGGTGCTGGCGCCCGGCTCCAGGGCGTCGCGGTCGAGTAGCCGCAGCCGCGCCTCGACCTCGGTGGTGCCGAACAGCAGACGGCAGGCCGTGCCGCCCGCCAGCGCGTCCGGCAGGCTCGCGGCCGCGGTGATCGCCACGTCGAGCCACGGACTCGGCGCGAGCAGGCCCGGCAGCGACAGCGCCTGCCCGCGGGCGACCTCGTTGAGTTCGATCCCGCGCAGGGCGACGGCCGTGCGGCGCCCGGGCTCGGCGCGCTCCACCGCGCGTCCGTGGATCTGCAGGCCGCGCACCGTCGCGGTGCGACCGCCGGGGGCGATCTCGAGGGTGTCGCCGACCGCGAGCGGCCCGCGCCGAAGCGTGCCGGTGACGACCGTGCCGAAGCCCGGCCGGGAGAAGACCCGGTCCACCGGCAGGTAGGGGAAGCCGTCCTCGCGGCCGGCCTCCGTCTCGGCGAGCAGCGTCGACAGGGCGGCCACGAGCTCCGACAGGCCGGCGCCGGTCACCGTCGAGGTGGCGATGACCGGTCCGGCCTCGATCCCGGCCCGGGCGGCCGCGGCGGCGATCTCGGCGGCGCGGGCTGCCAGAGTCTCGGGCGTCGCGAGGTCCGCCTTGGTCAAGGCCAGCACGCCGCGACGCACGCCGATGAGCGTGGCGATCTCGAGATGCTCCACCGTCTGCGGCTTGATGCCCTCGTGCGCGTCCACCGCCAGCAGGACGGCCCGCATCCCGGTGGCGCCGGAGATCATGGCGCGGACGAACCGCTCGTGGCCGGGCAGGTCCACGAGGTCGATCTCCCCCTGTTCGGAAGTGAGCAGCGCGAAGCCCGGCACGATCGAAACGCCGCGGGCACGCTCCTCCTTGAGCCGGTCGGTCTCGATGCCGGTGAGCGCGCGGACGAGCGCCGTCTTGCCGTGATCGACGTGCCCGATCACGCCGACGAGAAGTGTCTTCGAAGCAGCCACCGACCGGATCATCTCCACGGTGCCGCCGTCCACAAGGGGCGCACCGCTCGCTCGAGGGGAGAATCCGCCGCGCCGGCGCGTCGTCGCGCCGTGAGCCGCCGGACGGTCGGGGCCGGAGCAGGCGAGGCAGATCGATTGTGGACAATTTGTCTTGCCACGCCGTGCCGTTTTGGGAAAGCGCGATTTTAGCGCAGCGCAGTCTCGCGCCGCCGCGTCCGAGAAGCGGCCCCTCGGCTTGACGCCAGGGGCGCCGCCGCCTTTGCTGTGGCGGATGCGTCCGACCGTCACGCCCCGATGCCGATGCCGCGCGAGGCGATGCAACCGGAGCCCATCCCTGCCTCGTTAGCCGGGGCAGGTGACGAAGAGGAGCGTATGAGCGACACCGATAGCCACGCCGCGGCGGAACCCCGCGAGGTCGAGCTGAAGCTCGACTGCGCCGGACCGGACCTGACGGCGCTCGCGTCCCATCCCCGGCTGAAGGACGCGTCGGCGACCGAGCCCGAACTCCTGGTGACGACCTACTACGACACGCCGGACCGTGCCCTCCGCGAGGCCGGCCTGACCCTGCGCGTCCGCGCCAAGGGCGACCGCCACATCCAGACTGTGAAGGCCGGGCGCGGCGGCGTCGGCCTGTTCGACCGGGCCGAGTGGGAGACCGAGATCGCCGGCGAGGCGCCCGAGCCCGCGGCCTGGGCCGACACGGCGGCGGAGCCCGTTTTGCGGGAGGCCGACGCGCCGCTTGTGCGGCTCTTCTCCACCGTGGTGATGCGCCGGGAGATCCCGGTGACGCAGGGCGGGTCCCGCGTGCTCGTCACCCTCGACGAGGGCCGTGTCGAGACCGCGTCCGGCGACGCGCCGCTTTGCGAGCTCGAGCTCGAGCTGCAGTCCGGCGATCCGGCCGACCTGTTCGCGCTGGCGCGGGAACTGACCGAGACCGTCCCGCTGCGCCTCGGCGTGAAGGCCAAGAGCGCGGTCGGCTACGCGCTCCTCGACGGGAAAGGGCCGGGCGTCGTGAAGGCCGGGCCGGTCGAGCTGCCCGAGGGCGCGAGCGCCGGTGAGGTCTTCCGCCGGGTGGCGCGCGCGTGCCTGCGCCACATGCGCCTTAACGAGACCGCCTTTCTGGAGGGCGGCCGCCCGCCCGAGGCCCTGCACCAGATCCGCGTCTCCCTGCGCCGCCTGCGCTCGGCGCTGTCGCTGTTCGGGCCGATGCTGGAGAGCGATCCGCGCGCGGCGGGCTTCAACGACGAGATCAAGCGCGTGACCGAGCCCTTCGGCCACGCCCGCAACCTCGACGTGTTCCTGAGCGACACGCTGCCGGATCTTGCCGAGCAGCGCCCCGATGAGGTCGGCCTCGACGCCCTGCGCGCGCGCGCCGAGGCGGAGCGCACCACCGCGTACGACGCGGTGTCGGCGACCCTGGACAGCCCGCAATGGCGCGCGCTCATCATCGACTTCGCGGGCTGGGTCGAGGCAGGGGCCTGGGCCGCCGGGCCCGACGCCGCCGTCGATGGGCGGCACTTCGCGGCGCAGGTGCTCGACAAGGCGCGCGCGCGCCTCAAGAAGCGCGGGCGCGGCCTGCGGCACCTCGACCCGCACACGCGCCACCGGGCGCGGATCGCCGCCAAGAAGCTCCGTTACGGCGCGGAGTTCTTCGCCGGCCTCTACCGGAAGAAGAAGGCGGTCCGCCGGCAGGAGAAGTTCGGCGCCGCGCTCTCCGACCTGCAGGACCATCTCGGCGCGCTCAACGATCTGGAGACGGCCCGGACCATGACCGAGAACCTGTCGGGTCCGCCGATGCCGGGTCCGGACGATCCGGGGGCACAGAAATTGCTCGATGCGGCCGCGGACGCCCGGTCCGAGCTCCTCGACGTCAAGCCGTTCTGGCGCTGAGGCTTTTCGCGCCGTTGCCCGGGCCGGAACTCCGCCCGTGCGGCGGCGTTCGCCGGACGACGATCGGCCCGTCCGCGGGCAGGGAGCGCGGATGGCCCACGCCTACAGGTTCGGCATCGAGGAGGAGTTCTTCCTGGCCGATGCCCGCACGCGCGGCACGCCCCGCGCCGGACTCCGGGCCTTCCACGCCGCCGTCCGGGCGCGCCTCGACGATGCCGAGCGCGAGCAGCTCCAGTGTCAGGTGGAGGTGGCCTCACCGCCGACCGCCGATCTCACGGAGGCCCGGGGGCATCTCGCGGAGTTGCGCGGCAGCCTGGCGGAGATCGGCGCCGAGCGCGGCATCCTGACCTTCGCGGCCGGGACGCATCCGACCGCCCGGTGGCGCGACCAGCGCCCCACCGACAAGGCGCGCTACCACGGCATCATGGCCGACCTCCGGATGCTCGGCCGGCGCAATCTCGTCTGCGGCCTCCACGTGCACGTGGAGGTTCCGGACCCCGAGGCGCGGATCGGGCTGATCAACCGGTTGCTTCCGTACCTGCCGGTGCTCCTCGCGCTCTCGACCGGGTCGCCCTTCTGGCAGGGCGAGCAGACCGGCCTCGCCGGCTACCGGATGCGCGCCTATGCCGAGCTGCCGCGCACCGGCGTGCCGGAGCTGTTCGCCGACGCCGCCGACTACGCCCGCTACGTCGACGTGATGACCCGGTCCGGCGCCATCGCGGATGCCAGCTATCTCTGGTGGCACGTGCGCCCCTCGGTGAAGTATCCGACCCTGGAACTCCGGGTCGCCGACAGCTGCACGCGCCTCGACGACGCGCTCTGCATCGCCGCCCTGTTCCGCTGCCTCGTCCGCCGCGTCGTCCGGGACACCCGCCTCAATGCCGGGCTGACCGCCGCGTCCCGCGGCATCGTGATGGAGAATCTCTGGCGGGCCGAGTGCGACGGCGTCCGTGCCACGCTCATCGACGAGGTGCGGGCGCGAGCCGTGCCGGTCACCGAACTGGTCGGGACCCTGCTCGCAGACATCGCCGAGGATTCCGAAGCCCTGAACTGCGGCGCGGTCTGCGCGCACGCGAGTCGGATCGTCTCGGAGGGGACCAGCGCCGACCGGCAGATGGCGGTGTTCGCCGCGGCCCGCCGCTCGGGCGCGCGGGAGCGCGCGGCGCTGTCGTCGGTGGTCGATCATCTCGCGGCGGAAACCGCCGCCGGCTCGACGTCCGAGCCTGGGGGGCACTCGAACATCGTTCCGGCGGCGTGACGACGGGCGCGGTATCGGCTGAGGGGGGGATCGTCGAGGCCGCGTTCCGCCGGCCGCGCTCGAGGACGCGGTCGTCGTCATCAGTCGCATGGCCATGTTGCCGAAGGATGTCTGGCCGCCGGTTTCGCGGGCGTTTATGGCCGGTGGCGGGGCGACGGGTTCCCTTCGTGCCGTCCTCTGCTATCCCTCGCGTCCAAGCAGCCACTTCGACCCCGCGGCCGACCCTCCGGAATGAGCCTCCTGCGCGATCTCTTCGGCCATGTCGGCCGTACCGTGACGGCCTATGCCGGTGACAAGGCGCTGATGCTCGCGGCAGTCTCGGCCGCCGCCAACGTCATCGTGGCCGACGGCGAGGTCGCCGGTCCGGAATTCGACGCAGCCCTGCACGGCCTGAAGGCCGATCCGGTCCTGATGAAGGGCTACGACGCGCTGATGCTGGAGACGGAGCTCTACGAGGGCATCGCCCGGGCCCGCACCCGCCTCGGCCGGGCCGAGAACCTGCGCCACGTCGCGGCGGTCGTCGAGCGGCCGGCGAATCAGCGCGAGAACGTCTTCCTGATCGCGGCGGACGTCGCCGACCAGGACGGGATCAGCAATATCGAGGCGAGCGCCCTCGGTGAGATCGCGGTCGCCCTCGCGGTCGACGCGATCGCGCTGCTGCGCGCCAATCCGGTGCGCCGCCCGCCTGTCTGAACGGTTCGGTTGGCATCGCGGTTGCTCGCGTCGGGGGCGCCGCCAAGCTGGCCGCGCCCACCTATGAAGATTGCGTCGCACGGCGACCCGCCGTGAAAGGAACCGGCATGGCCGAGATGAGCCTCAGCAAGACCCACAACCTGCGCGCCAACGGCGCGCGCCTCTGGGCGACGATCCTCGAGACCGCGGAATTCGGCGGCACGCCGGCCGGCGGCATCAACCGTCTGACGCTGTCGAACGAGGATGGTCAGGTCCGCGACTGGTTCCGAAAGGCCTGCGAGGCGGCCGGCCTGACGGTGTCGGTCGACGCCCTCGGCACGCAGTACGCCCTGCGGCCGGGCCGCGACATGAGCCGGAAGCCGATCGCCTTCGGGTCGCACCTCGACACCCAGCCCACCGGCGGCAAGTTCGACGGTGTCCTCGGTGTCCTGGCGGGGCTGGAGGTGATGCGCAGCCTGAACGATGCCGGGATCGAGACCGAGGCGCCGCTCCTCGTGGTCAACTGGACCAACGAGGAGGGCTCGCGCTTCGCCCCCGCCATGATGGCCTCGGCGGCCTACGCGGGCGACTTCACGACGGACGAGATCCTGGCGAAGCGCGACGCTGCCGGCACCACGGTGGCGGAGGCCCTCGACGCCATCGGCTATCGCGGGGTCGAAGCCGTCGGCACGCGGGAGATCGGCGCCTTCGTCGAGCTGCACATCGAGCAGGGGCCCATCCTGGAGGCCGAGGGCAAGACCATCGGCGTGGTCGAGGGCGGCCAGGGCATCATGTGGTTCGACGGCGTGATCACCGGCTTCGAGAGCCATGCCGGGACCACGCCGATGCCGCGCCGCCGCGACGCGCTGCTCGCGCTCTCGGAATTCGCGCTGGCCGCCGAGAGGATCGCCCTGCACCACGCGCCCTCCGCGGTGGCGACGATCGGCGAGGCCGCGATCCTGGCGCCGTCCCGCAACGTCGTGCCGGGACGGGTCGCCTTCACGGTGGACGTGCGCGATCCGCGCTCGGAGACTCTCGACGCGATGGCGACGGCGCTGAGCGAGGCGGCCGCCGAGATCTCCGCGCGGCGTCACCTGAAGATCGCGCTGACGCGGATCTGGCGGAAAGAGCCCGTGCCGTTCGATCCCGCCATCGTGGCGGCGATCGACGCTTCGGCCGAGAGCCTGGGCCATCCGCGGCGCCGGATCATCTCGGGCGCCGGCCACGATGCCTGCAACCTCGCCGCGAAGGTACCCGCCGCGATGATCTTCGTGCCGTGCAAGGACGGAGTCAGCCACAACGAGTCGGAATCCGCCACGCAGGGCGACTGCGCGGCCGGTGCCGACGTGCTGCTGCAGACCGTGCTCCGCCTCGCCAACGCCCCGCGCGCCTGAGGCTTCCCGCCGGGACGGCGCCCGTCGTCCGGGCGCCGGGCGCGCCGCGCCGCCCGCGCGGAGGTGTACCGCGGCGGAAAATCCCGTAAGGACCGCTCCATGAGCGCGCGATCCTATCGCGACGCCAAAGGCCGGCCGCTCGTCGCGGTCACCGGCATCGGCGTCGTTTCCTCCCTCGGTCAGGGACAGGCCGACACGTGGACGGCCATGACCGAGGGCCGGTCGGGCATCCACGCGATCGCGCGGTTTCCCACCGACACGCTGCGCACCCGCATCGCCGGGACGGTGGATTTCCTCGACACCGATCCCCTCGTGGCGCCGCTCCTGTCCGAGCGGTTCGCTGCCGTCGCCGCCGAGGAGGCGGTGGCGCAGGCAGGGATCGGCGCCAAGGGCGATTTTCCGGGGGCGCTGTTCATCGCGGTCCCGCCGGTCGAGATGGAATGGCCCCAGCGGCAGGCCCTGGCCGAGGCCGCGGGCGGCGACGGCCCGGTCGACTACGCCGGCCTGCTGCGGGCGGCGGCGACGCGCCGCTTCGATTCCTGGCACGACCTGTTCATCTTCGGCACGGTCGCCGACCGCATCGCCGACCGCTTCGGCACCAAGGGCTCGCCGATCTCCCTCTCGACCGCCTGCTCGTCGGGGGCCACCGCGATCCAGCTCGGCGTCGAGGCGATCCGGCGCGGCGAGACCGCCGCGGCGCTCTGCATCGGCACGGACGGCTCGGTGAACCCGGAATCGCTGATCCGCTTCTCGCTGCTCTCGGCGCTCTCGACCCGCAACGACGAGCCCGCGACCGCCTCGAAACCGTTCTCGAAGGACCGGGACGGGTTCGTCATGGGCGAGGGCGCGGCCGCCCTGGTGCTCGAGGACGCCGAGGCCGCCGTCGCGCGCGGCGCCGCGATCCTCGGCTACGTCCTCGGCTGCGGCGAGAAGGGCGACGGCTTCCACCGCACCCGGTCCAGCCCCGACGGCGCGCCGATCATCGCGGCGATCCGGGCGAGCCTGGACGATGCCGGAGTCGCGGCCGAGGCGATCGACACGGTGAACGCGCACGGCACCTCGACGCCGGAGAACGACAAGATGGAAGCCCTCGGCCTCGGCGCGGTGTTCGGCGACCGCGCGGCCGCCCTGCCGGTGACCTCCAACAAGTCGATGATCGGCCACACCCTGACGGCGGCCGGCGCCATCGAGGCCGCAATCTCGCTCCTGACCATCCGCCACGGCCGGATCCCGCCGACCATCAACCACCGCGTTCCGGACCCGACGATCGCGCTCGACATCGTTGAGACAGCCCGCGACCTGCCGGTGCGGACCGTGCTGTCGAACTCATTCGGCTTCGGCGGCCAGAACACCTGCCTGGTCCTCGGCGCGGAGCCCGCATGAGCGCCGCCGCCACACCGCGCCGCGTCCTCGTGACCGGCGGCGCGTCCGGGATCGGCGCGGCGATCGTCCGCGCCCTCGCGGCATCCGGACTGAGCGTCGACTTCACCTATCGCGCCTCGGCCGAGGCCGCGCAGGCGCTGCTCGCCGATCTGCGCGCGGCGCATCCCGACCGGCCCTTCGCGGCCCATGCCGTCGATCTGGCCGACCGGGTGGGTCTGGACACCTTCTGCGAGACCGCCGAGACGGCGGCCTACTACGGCCTGGTCCACAACGCCGGCCAGTCCTGCGACGCCCTCGCGGCGATGCTCGATCAGGAGCGGGCCGAGGCGGCCATGCAGGTCAACTTCTTCTCGCTGACCCGGCTCGCCAAATCGCTCGTGCGGGAGATGACCCGGGCGCGGTCGGGACGCATCGTGGCGATCGGCTCCGTCGCCGCCCTGCGGGCCAATGCCGGCAACGCCGCCTACGCGGCGACCAAGGGCGCTCTCATCGCCTATTGCCGCACCCTGGCGATCGAGACCGCCAAGCGCGGGGTCACCGTCAACGTCATCGCCCCGGGCTTCGTCGACACCGCCATGATGGAGCGCTATGCCGCCTACCGGGACGGGATGGAGCGCCAGCTCCCCGCCGGCCGGTTCGGGCGGCCCGAGGATGTCGCGGCGCTGGCGGCCTTCCTGATGGGCGAGGGGGCATCCTACATCACCGGGACCGTGCTGCCCGTCGATGGCGGCCTGACCGCCATGATGGGTGTCCACCGGACCTGACGGTGGCGCCGCCGAACCGGACGACCCTGCCGATGCGCGCCAGCCTCGCCCTCGTCGCCGCTCTCTGTGGGGCGGCACTCCTGGCCCCGGGCCATGCCCGGGCGGAGCCGCAGGTCTACCGGATCTCCGGCCTGCCGCCGGGCGAGCCGCTGAGCATCCGCGCCGAGCCGGACCCGTCCGCCGAGCAGATCGGTGAGATCCGCACCCGCGCCCTGGTCTTCGGCTGCACCAACGACACGCCCAGCCGCACCACGTGGTGCCGGGTGAAGGCCGGACGCGCCCTGGGTTGGGCGCGGCGGCGCTACCTGGCGCCGGAGTGATGAGAGACACGATGCGAGCCCTCCAGCTGTTCGGCGATCGCGACCTGCGCCTGACCGAGATCGAGCCGCCGCCCGCGCCCGGCGCCGACGAGGTCCGGATCCGCATTCGCGCGGTCGGCCTCAACTTCATCGACGTCTGGGGCTTCCGCGGCATGGCCTTCGCCAAGCGGAAGATGCCGCTGATCGTCGGCGCGGAGGCGGCCGGGATCGTCGAATCGGTCGGGGTGGGCGTCACCGGCCTCGCGGCGGGGGACCGGGTCGTGCCCTACGGGGCCATGACCTGCGGCCGGTGCCGGGCCTGCCGCGAGGGGCGCGACAACCTCTGCGAGGACGTGTCCGGCGTGATGGGTTTCCACCTCGACGGCTTCGCCCGGGAGCTCGTGACCGTGCCGGCGCGCCTCGTCGTGAAGGTGCCGGACGGCGTCAGCGACACCGACGCCGCCTGCGCGGGCATCGCCTTCGGCACGGTCCAGCACATGCTGTTCGACAATGCCCGCCTGGAGCCCGGCGAGGGCGTGCTGGTCCATGCCGGCGGCTCGGGGATCGGCACCGCGGCGATTCGCATGGCCAAGGCGATCGGCTGCACCGTCTACACGACCGTCGGCGACGACGAGAAGGGCCGCAAGGCCGCCGAACTCGGTGCCGATTACGTCATCAACTACCGTACCGAGCGCTTCGAGGGCGAAGTCCGCCGGCTGACGAAGCGCAAGGGCGTCGACGTGGTGTTCGAGCATGTCGGCGCCGACACGTGGAACGGCTCCCTGCTCTGCCTGAAGCGCGGCGGCCGCCTCGTGACATGCGGGTCGACCTCGGGTGTCTCGGCGACCATGAATCTCATGCAGCTGTTCCAGCAGCAGTACCGCATCACCGGCTCGTTCGGCTGCTCGCTCGCGAATATCGGTCAGGCCCTCGCCAAGATGGACGCGGGCATTCTACCTGTGGTCGATACGGTGTACCCGCTGGCGGATTTCGCGCAGGGGCTGGAGCGGCTCGAATCGCGCCGAGTCTTCGGCAAGATCCTCGTCAGCCTGTAGCGTCGGCGTCGGCACAACCGCCCGGCGCGACACCGTCAGCGGGTACGGCGACACGCATTTCGCGCTGCGAGAGACTTGGCGTAAACGTCGCCGTACGGGTGCGCTGGGGGGCCGCCCGGATCGTACCTCTGGAATCGACTGTGCTGCGTCTCGCCCTCCTGCTCAAACGGTCGTACCCGCGCCTCGCGGGTTTCGCGATGATCCCCGTCATTCGCGCCCTAGTGCTGCTGGCGCGCGGCCTCGGACCGGTGCGCGCCACGGCGTTCGGCGCGGCGCTGCTGCGCACCCTCGGGCCGCTCCTGCCGGCGCATCGCACGGCGATGACGAACCTCCGGGCGGCCTTCCCCGACATGCCGGAGGCGGAGAGGAGGCGGATCGCCCTCGCGGCCTGGGACAATCTCGGGCGGACGGGGGCCGAGTACGCCCATCTCGACACCCTGTTCGATTACGATCCCGCCGCCACCGGCCCGACGCGGACCGAAGTCTCGGGCATCGAGCACTTCTACGCCCTGCGCGACGACGGCCGGCCGGGGCTCATCTTCTCGGCGCATCTGGCGAACTGGGAATTGCCGGCGATCTGCGCCGCCCGCTTCGGCCTCGACGCCACCGCGGTATTCCGGCCGCCCAACAACCCGGCGGCCGCGCGCCTCGTCCAGGAAGTCCGCCGCCGGACCATGGGCGGGCTCGCAGCTTCCAAGCCGGGTGCCGTCTTCGCCATGCGCGACGTGGTGGAGAACGGTGGCCACCTCGGGCAACTGATCGATCAGCACTTCACCCGCGGCGTCGTGGTCAATTTCCTCGGCCGGCCGTGCCTCGCCAACCCGCTCCTCGCCAAGCTCGCCCGCCACTACGACTGCCCGGTCCACGGCGTCCGGGTTGTGCGCCTGCCGGAGGGCCGCTTCGGCCTCGAACTGACACCGCCCCTCGACCTGCCGAGGGCCGCCGACGGGACCATCGACATTGCCGGAGCCATGCAGGCGATGACGACCGTCGTCGAGGGCTGGGTACGGGAGAATCCGGGCCAGTGGCTGTGGATGCATCGACGGTGGCGCCCCGACATGCTCCCCAAGCCGAGAGTGGCGTCGGTGTCACTTCAACCGATGGTAGAGGCCTCTCAAGCCAACGTGATTTCACCTTCGGCCTCTCAGACGGTCTGATGGATCGATGACGCCCCGGCACCGCGCCCCGACCCGCGACCGCCGCGCGCTCCGCGCAGCCCTGTTTGCCTGTTCGGCGCTGGCCGCGATTCCGGCGCGGGCCGAGCCCGTCCGCGCCGTTGTCGAACTCTTCACCAGCCAGGGTTGCGGCGCCTGCCGGTCTGCCGACCCGGTTCTGCGCGACCTCGCCCACAAGCCCGGGGTCATCGCCCTGACGCTGCCGGTGACCTACTGGGACTATCTCGGCTGGAAGGACACGCTGGCGCTGCGACCGCTGACCGAGCGCCAGCGCGCCTACGCGCGCGGGCGCGGTGCCAGACAGGTCTTCACGCCCCAGGTGGTGGTCGACGGCAACGGCTTCGCGGTCGGGTCGGACCGCCCGGCTCTCGATCGCCTGATCCGCGAGGCCTGCCAGCACGGCGGGCTGCCGGTCCCCGTGCGGGGGGAGGCGAAGGGCGACCGGATCCTGGTGGAGGTTGGGGCGGCCCCGGAGACCAAGTCCGAGATCCGCGGCGACGTCTGGCTGGTGCCCGTGCTGCGCAGCCGCGCCATAGCGATCCAGGCCGGGGAGAATGGCGGCCGCACGGCGACCTACGTCAATGTGGTCCGGGGCATGCAGCGCCTGGGTCCCTGGACGGGACAGCCAACCCGTTTCGAGGTGCCCGATACCCAGGCCCGCGTCGCCGACGCGGACAGCTGGGTCGTCCTTCTCCAGGGTGCGGCCGATGGAAAGCCGGGCCGCATCTTCGGAGCGGCGAAGGGGCCCGGGCTCTAGCGCCAGGTTTCGCGCGCTTCGCTACTCCAGCGAGATCGGGTCGATCTGCCGGCGGCCCTCGCGTCGATGGCGTGCCCGTGACTCGTCGCCGAGCGCCGCCAGCCGCCGGTCGAGGCGCTCGGACAGGCGGCCCACCAGCCCGATCAGGCCGTCGATCGTCCGGCTGACGAGACCGACGGTCCCGGTCACGGCTCCGACGATCCCGTTGTCGATGGCACGACCGATTCGGCGGATGAGTGGCATGGTGACTGTCTCTGGCTTAGGGGCGCCGGCGGCGCCTCGATCCGCTGCAGGTAGGGCGGCCGTCCCGGCCCGTGATGCGGCCGAAAGCGGCGCGGATCCGGGCCCCGAAGCCGGAACCTCTGCTCTGCGGCCGAGAGGCCCGAACCGGAGGGTCGGCAGGCTCGTTGCATAGGTGGGGCCGCCCGCCGTTCCGTGCGGGCGCTCGAGATCGAGGGTCGGCCATGCGGCGACGCCCGTTCCTGTCCGGGTTGTTCGCCGCGCTGTCGCAGGCGGGCCGTCGCGCCCAGGCGGCGGATCCGCGCGTGGACCTTCTGCTCGTCCTGGCGGTGGACGTGTCGCTCAGCATCAGCGAGGCCCGTTTCGATCTCGAGCGGCGCGGCTACGCCGAGGCCTTCGGCGATCCGCGCGTGCTGCGCGCTATCGGCGACGGCCCGGCCGGGCGTATCGGCGTCGTCCTGTTCGACTGGGCTGGCCCCGGCGAGCAGCAGGTGGCGGTAAACTGGATGATGATCGGCTCGATGCAGGACGCGGCGGCCTTCGCGGCGCGCCTCCGCGCGGTGCCGCGGCCGTTCTACGGACGCACCGCCATCGGCTCGGCGATCGGTTTCGCCGCCGACCTGCTGGCCCGGGCGCCGTTCCGCGCCGAGCGCCGGGTGATCGACATCTCCGGCGACGGCACCGGCAATGCCGGGCGGCCCATCGCCGAGGCCCGGGACGCCGCCGTCGCGGCCGGCATCACGGTCAACGGCATCGTCATCCTCACCGAACCCGAGGGGATGCCGGCCTTCCTGAAAGAGCATACCAATCCGGCGGGCGGCCTGGCCGCGTATTACCGGAGCGTCGTGATCGGCGGGGAGGGCGCCTTCGTGATGACCGCCGAGAGCTTCGCGGCCTTCGGCCGCTCGCTCATCGCGAAGCTCGTGCGCGAGATCTCCTGACCGTCACCCGGATCCCAGAGGACCGACCATCGATGCGCCTTGCCGTCCTCCAGTTCACCCACGAGACCGTCACGTTCCTGCCGAACGACACGACCCGGGACGACTTCATCTATCCCGGCTCACCGGCCGCCGGGGCCGCGCTGCTCGCGACCGACCCCAAGGGCTACATGGGCGGCTTCGTGCAGGTCGCGCGGGAATATGACGGCGTCGAGCTGGCGGGGATCACCTCGCCGCTCTGGCCGCGCACCGGCACAGCCTCGGGCTGGATCACCGCCGACGCCTACGCGCATTTTCTCGGGCAGATGGTGGCGGAGCTGCGGGCGCAGGGCCCGTTCGACGGCGTCTACCTCGCGCTCCACGGCGCGATGGCGGTGCGCGGCGTTCCCCGGCCGGAGGCCGACATCGCGCGGCAGGTCCGCGCGGCGGTCGGCGAGGGGGCGATCCTGGTCGGCACATTCGACCTGCACGGCAACGAGGATCAGGCCTTCCTCGACCACGCCGACATGGCGTTCGCGGTGAAGTACTTCCCGCACTACGACGGCCACCTCCAGGGCCAGCGGGCTGCCCGGATGCTCGTCCGCGCCGTGCGCGGCGATTACCGGCCGGCGCACCGGACCCTCAAAGTGCCGATCCTCTCGCCCACCGTCGTGCAGTGGACCGGGGCCGCGCCCTGGTCCGATCTCGTGCAGCGGGCCCTCGTCTGGGAGGCTCGGGAGCCGGACGTGTTCGTCAACGTCTTCTTCGGCTTCCCGTGGGACGACGCCCCGGACGGCGGGATGACCGTGCAGGCGATCACCAACGACGACCCGGTCCTCGCCGACCGGGTGGCGCGGGACATCGCGGATTTCGCGTGGCGCCAGCGCCGATCGCTGCTGGAGGCCACGCGGATTCATGCGATCGCCGACGGCGTTCGCCTCGCGCGCGCGGCGGTCGCGGAAGGTGCCGCCCCGGTCGTCCTCGCCGACCACAGCGACCGGTCCGGACGGGCGACGTGGTTGCTCCGTGAGATCCTGCGGCAGGATCTCGCGCGGACCCTGATCGCCACCGTGGCGTCGCCCGAGATCCTGGCGGCGGCAGGGGCGCTCGCGGCCGGCGACCCGTTCGACGCGGCGGTCGGCGGGGGCGGCGACCCGTCCGCGGGCGATCCGGTGCGGATCACCGGAACCGTGCTGCGCGTCGTGGAGGCGCCCGAACCCGGCGTCGCCGGCAGCGGCGGGGGCGGCGGCTCCTGGATCTGCGTCGCGTTCGGGACCAGCAACGTGCTCGTGCTGAGCCCGCAACTCGCGCAGATCGTCGAGCCCGACGAGCTGTGGCGCCTCGGCCTGGAGCCGGTCGATTTCGACGTCGTGGCGATCAAGTCGCGGGTGCATTTTCGCCGCGGCTTCGACGACAGCGGCTACGCCCGCACGATCCTGCTGGTGGAGCCCCCGGAGCCGTTCCTCGGCACGGTGCGGCTCGATCACCTGAGCTACGCACAGATGCGGGCCGCCGACTTCTTCCCCTACGGCGATCCGCCCGGCCCGGTCCCCGTTGATCGGTGAGCGATCCCGCGGGGACGACAGGTGGCGTCCGCCGTCACTCCCGGGCGCTCGCCCTGCACGTCCGGGGGCGCTAGCTTAATCCCGCACGCGCTCGCCGAAGCGCGGCGAGGGAGAGACGGGATGCGGATTTCGGCCGACAGGCTGTCCGCCTATGTGCGGGACATCTTCGTGCGCGAGGGCTGCGCCGAGCCGGAGGCCGAGCGGATCGGCCGGTTCCTCGTGGCCGCCAACCTCACGGGCCACGACAGCCACGGGGTCGTTCGCGTCACCCGCTACGTCGAGTGGCTGCGCGCCGGCGAGGTCGAGGCCGGGCGCACGCCCGAGATCGTCACCGACGCGCCGAGCTTCGCCCTCGTGGACGCCCATTACGGGTTCGGGCAGACGGCCGGCCCTTTCGCCACCGATCTCGGAATCGCCAAGGCGCGGGAGAACGGCGTGGCGATCGTCGCGCTCCGGCACGCCGGGCATCTCGGCCGGATCGGCGAGTGGGCCGAGCGGGCGGCGGCGGCGGGCCTCGTCTCGGTCCATTTCGTCAACGTGGCGGGCAGCCTTCTCGTGGCGCCCTTCGGCTCCGTGGAGCGGCGCTTCTCGACCGCGCCCTTCGCGGCCGGATTCCCGGTCCCGGATGCGGACCCGATCATCCTCGACTTCGCCACCTCGCTGGTGGCCGAGGGCAAGGTGCTCGTCGCTTCCCGGGGCGGCAAGCCGCTCCCGGAGGGCGCGCTGATCGAGCCCGACGGCCGCCTGAGCGCCGACCCGGCGACCTTGTTCGGCCCGCTGGAGGGCGTGGAGCGCGACAACCAGCGCGGCGCGGGCGCGATCCGGGCCTTCGGCGAACACAAGGGCTCCGGCCTCGCGCTGATGTGCGAGTTGCTCGCCGGCGCCCTCACCGGATCCGGCACGGCCGGGCCCGGGGCGCGGCGGATCTGCAACGGCATGCTGTCGATCTACGTGACGCCGGCCGCTCTCGGCACCGAGGACGCGCTCGCGGCCGAGACGCGGACCTATCTCGACTTCTTCAAGAGCGCCAAGCCGATGCCCGGCGCCGAAGTTCTGCTGCCCGGCGAGCCGGAGCGGCGGATGCGCACCGAGCGCCTCGCCGCGGGCGTGCCGCTGCCCGAGCCCGTCTGGGAGACCCTGCTCGCGGCCGGCCGGCCGCACGGCCTCGACGGGAATACCTACCGCGACTGAGCCGGACGCGGTCCGGCGCGGCACCATGCTCGGCGGCGACCCCCGGCATAACGGGGGCGCCGCAGCGCCACGGGGACGCCATCCCCGGACCACGGGAGGAGAGTGCGATGCCTCGCCTGCGCTGGCTCATGATCGGCCTCTGCATGGCCGCCAACGCCATCAACTACATCGACCGCGCCAATCTCGCCGTCGCCGCGCCGTCCATGTCGAAGGAGCTGGGTCTCGACGCCACCGACATGGGGCTGATCCTGTCGGGCTTCTTCTGGACTTACGCGATCATGCAGCTGCCCTTCGGCTACGTGGCCGACCGGGTCGGCGCGAGGCTGTCGCTGGTGGTCGCCGTGCTCTGGTGGTCGGCCTGCACGGCGCTGACCGCGGCCGGACGGGGGTTCCTGTCGCTGCTCGGCCTGCGCATGCTGCTCGGCATCGGCGAGGCCGGGGCCTATCCGTCCTTCGCCAAGGTCGCGGCCTCGTGGTTTCCGCGCGGCGAGCGCAGCTTCGCCAGCAGCATCTTCGACAGCGGCTCGCGGGTGGGCTCGGCGCTCGCGATCCCCCTGGTCTCCTGGGTCATCGCGACGCTCGGCTGGCGGGAATCCTTCATCGTCACCGGCGTGCTGGGCTTCGTCTGGGCCGTGTTCTGGATGTGGCTCTACCGCGAGCCGGAGGATCATCCGCAGGTCTCGCCGGAGGAGCTGGCCCGGCTCCGGGCCGCGCAGGAGCGGCCGAAGACCGTCGACGCCGCCGATGCCCAGGAGCAGGTACCGTGGCTGTCGCTGTTCCGCTACCGCACGGTGTGGGGGATGATGGCGGGATTCTTCTGCCTGAACTTCGTGATCTACTTCTTCATCACGTGGTTCCCGACCTACCTGGTCAAGGCGCGCGGCTTCTCGCTGGCGGAGCTCGGCACACTGGGCAGCCTGCCGGCCCTGGCCTCGATCCCCGCGGGCTGGCTCGGCGGCTTCGCCTCGGACGCGCTCTACCGCCGCGGCTGGAGCCTCACTGCCGCTCGCAAGACCTGCCTCGTCGGCGGCATGCTGATGTCGTCGGTCATCACGCTGTCGATCGTCGCCCCGAACGTCTACGTGGCGCTCCTCTGCTTCGCGGTCGCCTACGGCAGCCTCGCCTTCACGGCCGCGTCGATCTGGGCGCTGCCCGGCGACGTGGCCCCGACCCCGGCCCACGTGGCCTCGATCGGCGGCATCCAGAACTTCGCGTCGAACGTCGCCGGGATCGTGACGACGACCTTCACGGGCGTCATGCTGACCGTCACCCAGGGCTCGTTCGTGATCCCCCTGATCGTGGCCGGCGGGTTCTGCCTGCTGGGCGCCTTCATCTACCTGTTCGTGGTCGGCGAGATCGCGCCGCTGCCGGTCCGCGACGCCCGCGCTCCGGCCCTGCGCCCCGAGGCGGCGCGGTGACGGCGGCGCGGCGTGCGCGATCGGCCCGGCCGAATTCGAGGAGAGACCGATGCCCACCTACCCCGTGATCACCCTCCGGCCGGCCGACGGCGTCGCCGTGGCGCGCGGCGCCATCGAGCCGGGCACGCCGGTCGCCGACGGCGTGACGGCGCAGGAGCGGATCCCGGCCGGCCACAAGGTCGCCGTTCGGGCCCATCGCGGCGGCGACCCGGTGACCAAGTACGGCCAGATCATCGGGTTCGCCAAGGCGGACATCGCGGCGGGCCGCCACGTCCACGTCCACAATCTCGGGATGGGCGAGTTCGCCCGGGACTACGCGTTCGGCGTCGATGCCAGGCCGACGCGGCTCGTCGAGCCGCCCGCGACCTTCCAGGGCATCCGCCGCCCCGACGGGCGTGTGGCGACCCGCAACTACGTCGGCATCCTCACCTCGGTGAATTGCAGCGCGCACGTCGCCGACCTGATCGCCGACGCGTTCCGGCGGCACCCGATCCTCGGCCTGGACCCGCTCGCCCCCTACCCGAATGTCGACGGCGTCGTGGCGCTGACCCACAAGACCGGCTGCGGCATGGCGATGGGGGAGCCGCTGCGGCTCCTGCGCCGGACGCTCGCGGGCTACGCCCGTCACGTCAACTTCTCGCACATCGTGATGATCGGGCTCGGCTGCGAGGTGAACCAGATCGGCGCCTTCCTGGAGGAGCAGGGGCTCGGCGACCGGATCCGCAGCATGAACATCCAGAGCCTCGGCGGCACCCGGAAGACCGTGGAGGCCGGCATCGACTTCGTGAAGGACATCCTGGCCGAGGCGAACGTGATCCACCGCGAGCCGGTGCCGGCGAGCGAGCTGATCGTCGCCCTGCAATGCGGCGGCTCGGACGGGTATTCCGGCGTCTCGGCCAACCCGGCGCTCGGCATCGCCAGCGACCGCGTGGTTCAGAACGGCGGCACGGTGATCCTGTCGGAGACCACCGAGACCTACGGCGCCGAGCACCTGTTCACCCGCCGCGCCGTGAGCCCGGAAGTCGGCCAGAGGCTCGTTGACCTGATGCACTGGTGGGAGGAGTACACCCGCAAGGAGGGCTCCGAGATCGACGCGAACCCGTCGCCGGGCAACAAGGCCGGCGGCTTGACCACGATCTTGGAGAAGTCGCTCGGCGCCATGGCGAAGGCCGGCAGCACCAACTTGGTCGACGTGCTGCGCTACGCCGATCCCGTCACCGCCAAGGGCTTCGTGTTCATGGACACGCCCGGCTACGATCCGGTCTCGGCCACCGGGCAGGTGGCGGGCGGGGCGAACCTCGTCTGCTTCACGACAGGTCGCGGCAGCGTCTTCGGCTGCAAGCCGTCGCCCTCGATCAAGATTGCCACGAACTCCGCGATGTACCGGCGGCTCGAGGAGGACATGGACGTCAATTGCGGCACGATCCTCGACGGCGAGGAAAGCGTGGAGCAGGCCGGACACCGGATCTTCGACCTGATCCTGCGGGTCGCCGGCGGGGAACGGACGAAGAGCGAGCAGTTCGATTTCGGCGCTTCGGAATTCGCCCCCTGGCAGATCGGCGCGACGGTGTGATCCGCCGCGGAGCGCCGCCTCGCGCGGTCGCCGGGAGACCTACAGGTCCGTCCGCACCACGTGCGGGAAGCCCAGGATAAAGTCGGGGCCGAACGCGGTGACCGGCGTGTGGAAGCCGGGCGCGACGGCGCCGGCGGCGACGCGGCGGGCCGCCTCCAGGGCGGTCCAGACGGTGAGCGTGTAGCCCTCGGCGGTCTCCATCCGGCTCGCTGCGCGGCGACCGGTACCGTCCCACGCCTCCGCCAGGAAAGTGCTGCGGGCCTTCTCCCGCGCGGCCGCGGAGGGGCCGGCGGGCAGCCGGTCGATGCCGCGGTTGATCAGGCGCTGCGCGGTGCCCCCCGCGATGATCCGCCTGATGCCGGCGGGCAGACCGGCCGCCGCCGCCATGGCGGGGAAGGCCTCGAAGTAGACGTCGATGTTCGGGACCCGCGTCGAGTACCACGCGCTCGAGACGTCGCCCCAGCCGAGGCCCACGGTCGGGCGCGGGCCGGCGCCGAAATCGGCGGTGCCGCGGGGCGGGCTCGGCAACTCGACGATGCGTCCGTCCCGGCGTACCCGCGTGCCCCAGGCAATGCCCTCCACCATGGTCCGCGCGGTGCCGCGGCTGAAGCCGCCGAACCCGCCGATGGAGATGCGCAGATGCGTCGCGCCGGGCAGGCGCCCGGCCACGTGGGCGGCGAGGCAGTCGCTCGGCACCACGTCGAATCCGGCCGCGGGCAGGAGGACGATGCCGGCCGCCCGCGCCGCCGTGTCCCGCGCCGCGAGCGCCTCCAGCACCGCGATCTCGCCGGTGATGTCGACGTAGTGCGCGCCCGCGGCGAGGCAGGCCTCGGCCATCGGTCGCGCCGTCCGCGAGAACGGGCCGGCCGCGTGGATCACCGCCGCGACGCCGGAGAGGGCGGTGCGCAGGCCTGCCGCGTCGTCCAGGCGCGCGGCTCGCATCTCCAGGCCCAGCCGGGCCGCTAGCGGCCGCAGCTTCTCCGGATCGCGGCCCGCCAGGATCGGGCGCAGCCCCTGCCCGACGGCGTGCGCGGCCAGGAGCTGCCCGGTGTAGCCGGTGGCGCCGTAGATCAGGATCGCGGTCATGCCGGGTTTCTGCCACCGCTTCCCCGCGTGTGAAAGCGCGCGGCGCAGAGCGGCGCCGGATCGTAGGGCTGCGCCGGTCCGGTCGACCCGTCGCGGGCAACCCGAAATCTCCCGCCGCGGCCGCCATCAAGAGTTGAGGCACGATGTACGAGCGTAACGTCCCGCCCGGTGCGAGGCGCGCCCTCCGCAGGGGCGCCAGCTTGGGCGCCGTCCTCCTGAGCCTGACCGCGCCCGCCGGGGCCGCCGACGGGCCAGTGATCCTGAAGGCGCTGTCGGACCTGGCCCCCGGCATCGCCGCCATGCCGGGGGTCGCCGCGCCCGCCGCCGAGGCCGAGCGGCGGATCAACGCGGCGCTGAAGCGCCTCGACGCGCGCGCCCTGAAGGCGGCGCAGGAATGCAAGTCCGAGGGCGGGAAGGATGGGTTCTGGGAGCGGACCGTCGACACCCCGATGCGCGGCCCGCGCTTCCTGAGCTACGTCATCTCCGACAGCTGGTCCTGCGGCGGCCCGCACCCGAGCAGCAACACGATGGCGATCGTCTACGATCTCACCACCGGCGCGCCGGTGGATTGGACCACCCTGCTGCCGGCGTCCCTGACCGGAGAGCTCGCCCTGGCCGAGGGCCCTGGCGGGACCAAGATGGTGACGCTCGCGTCCAAGACGCTGCACGCCCTCTACCTCGCGGGCTACCGCCCGAGAACGGGCGATCCGAAGGCGGACGACGCCGACAAGGAGTGCCGCGAGGTCGTCGCCGAGACCTATGACGGCCGGCCGCCGGCCATGATGGCGTGGCTCGACGCGAAGGCCGGCGGCCTCGCGGTGCAATTCGACCTGGCGCATGTCGTCCAAGCCTGCGCCGATACGGTGGTGATTCCCGTGGCCGCCCTGCGTCGGGAGGGCGCCAAGCCCCTTCTCGCGGGCGCGCTCGAGGCCGCGCACGCGCAGGCCGCGAGGTGACAGCCTCGCGGCGCATCTCCGGCCTCGACGCCCACTCCCGACGGTGTAGCCTGAGGCCGCGACGGCGCGGTGCTACCGGGCCTTACCCGAGGGGCGGCCCATGTCCGGATCCGGCGTTGTCGACGATGCGGCCGCCGGGGTGGGCGATCCCTTCCACGCATTCGCGGCCGGCCTGCCGGAGCGGTCGCCCCTGCGGGAGGCCGTGGTCGCGGCCTGCCGACGGCCGGAAGCCGCCTGCGTGGCGCCGCTCGTCGAACAGGCGCGCCTGTCGCCCGAGGCCGGTCGGCGCGTCGCCGCGGACGCGCGGCGCCTCGTCGAGACCCTGCGGCGCCAGGGCCGCCGCGGCGGCATCGAGGGGCTGATCCACGAATACGCGCTGTCGAGCCAGGAGGGCGTGGCGCTGATGTGCCTCGCCGAGGCGCTGCTGCGCGTGCCCGACGCGCCGACGCGGGACGCGCTGATCCGCGACAAGATCGCGGGCGGCGACTGGTCGGCCCATCTCGGGCACAGCCCGTCGCCCTTCGTCAACGCGGCGACCTGGGCGCTGCTCGTGACCGGCAAGCTGGCGGCGACCCGTGACGAGGCCGGCCTGTCCGCCGCGCTCACCCGGCTGATCGCCCGCGGCGGAGAGCCGGTGATCCGCACCGGCGTCGATCTCGCCATGCGAATGATGGGCGAGCAGTTCGTCGCGGGGCGGACCATCGCCGAGGCCCTGCGGAATGCCGCGCGGCTCGAGGCGAAGGGCTTCACCTACTCGTACGACATGCTCGGCGAGGCCGCCGTGACCGCCGAGGATGCCGAACGCTACCGGCGCGCCTACGCGGACGCGATCGCGGCGATCGGCGCGACATCGGCCGGGCGCGGCGTGCTCCTCGGGCCCGGCATCTCGATCAAGCTGTCGGCGCTCCATCCCCGCTATGTCCGCTCGCAGCGCGACCGGGTCCTCGCCGAACTCTATCCGCGCGTGCAGGATCTCGCCCGGCTCGCCAGAGGCTACGGCATCGGCCTCAACATCGACGCCGAGGAGGCCGATCGGCTCGACCTGTCGCTCGACATCCTGGAGCGGCTCGCCGCCGATCCCGATCTCGCCGGCTGGGACGGTCTCGGCTTCGTGGTCCAGGCCTACGGAAGGCGCTGCCCGTTCGTCATCGACGTTCTGATCGATCTCGCCCGCCGCTGCCGGCGGCGGCTGATGGTGCGCCTCGTCAAGGGCGCCTACTGGGACAGCGAGATCAAGCGGGCGCAGGTGGACGGTCTCGCGGACTTTCCGGTTTTCACCCGGAAGGTCCACACCGACGTCTCGTACCTCGCCTGCGCGCGGCGGCTCCTCGCGGCGCCCGACGCGGTCTTCCCGCAATTCGCCACCCACAACGCCCAGACCCTGGCGAGCATCGTCGAGATGGCCGGTCCGGATTTCCGGCTCGGCCAGTACGAGTTCCAGTGCCTGCACGGGATGGGCGAACCGCTCTACGAGGCTGTGGTCGCCGGCGAGATCCTGCGGCGGCCCTGCCGCGTCTACGCGCCGGTGGGCACGCACGAGACCCTGCTCGCCTATCTGGTCCGGCGGCTGCTGGAGAACGGCGCCAACACCTCCTTCGTCAACCGGGTCGCCGACGAGGATGTCCCGGTGGCGGCCCTGGTCACCGACCCCGTCTTCGCCGTCGAGTCCATGCCGGATCCCGGCGCGCCGCACGAAGGGATCGCGGCCCCGCGGGACCTCTACGGTCCGGACCGCGCGAGCGCGGCCGGTCTCGACCTCGCCGACGAGGCCGCCCTTGCCAGGCTGGCGGAGGGTCTGACGGTGAGCGGCCGCACCGCGTGGCGGGCGGTGCCGTCCGGCGCGGGCGACGCGGCGGACGGCACACCCGTGCGCAATCCCGCCGACCACCGGGATGTCGTCGGCTTCTGCAGGGCGGCGACGGCCGTCGCCGTCGCGGATGCCGTGGCGCGGGCGGAGGCGGCTGCCTGGGCGGCAACGCCGGCGGTCGCGCGCGCCGCCTGCCTGCGGCGGGCCGCCGACGCCTTCGAGGCGCAGATGCCGCGGCTGATCGGGCTCATCGTGCGGGAGGCGGGCAAGACATACGCGAGCGCGGTCGCGGAGATCCGCGAGGCCGTCGACTTCCTCCGCTACGCCGCCGCCGAGGCGGAGCGGACTCTCCGGGACGCGCAAGCACCGCTCGGTCCGGTCGCCTGCATCGCGCCGTGGAATTTCCCGCTGGCGATCTTCGTCGGGCAGGTCGCGGCCGCCCTGGCTGCGGGCAACACGGTCCTGGCGAAGCCCGCGGAGGAGACGCCGCTGATCGCCGCCGCGGCGGTCCGCGTGCTGCACGCGGCCGGGATCCCGGCCGAGGCGCTGCACCTCCTGCCGGGCGACGGCCGGGTCGGCGCTGCCCTGGTCGAGGATCCGCGCGTGCAGGGCGTGATGTTCACCGGCTCGACGGCGGTGGCCAAGGGCATCCAGCGCGCGCTGGCGGAGCGGCTGAACCGCTTCGGCGAGCCGGTGCCGTTCGTGGCCGAGACCGGCGGCCAGAACGCGCTCGTGGTCGATTCCTCCGCACTCGCCGAGCAGGTGGTGGCCGACGTGATCGCCTCGGCCTTCGACTCCGCCGGCCAGCGCTGCTCGGCGCTGCGGATCCTGTGCCTCCAGGAGGAGGTCGCCGACCGGACGTTGCACATGCTGAAGGGCGCCCTGCGGGAGCTGCAGGTGGGCGACCCGCGGAAGCTCGACGTCGATGTCGGGCCGGTCATCACCGCCGGGGCGGCCGACCGGATCCACGAGCACGTGGCGCGGATGCGCGCGCGGGGCTTCCCCGTGGAGCAGCTGCCCCTTCCAACCGAGGCCGGCACCGGGACCTTCGTGCCGCCGACGCTGATCGAGATCGGGGCCGTCGCCGATGTCGAGCAAGAGGTGTTCGGGCCGGTGCTGCACGTGCTCCGCTACCGCCGCGACGCCCTCGATGCGCTCCTGACGGCGATCGACGCGACCGGTTACGGGCTCACCTTCGGCCTGCACAGCCGGATCGACGAGACCATCGACCACGTCCTCGGCCGCGTGCGGGCCGGCAACCGATACGTGAACCGCAACATCATCGGGGCGGTGGTCGGCGTGCAGCCCTTCGGCGGCTCCGGGCTGTCGGGGACCGGCCCGAAGGCCGGCGGCCCGCTGGCCCTCGGCCGTCTGATGCGGCGATCGCCCGTCGCCGCCCGCGACGGGTTGCCCGCCGACGATTCGGCTCTGCGCCCCTACACGGCGTGGCTGCGCTCGCAGCACCGGCACGACCTCGCGGACAGGCTCGAAGCCGTCCGCTATCCCGGCCGCGCCGCGATCGCGCTGGCCGGTCCCGTCGGTGAGCGCAACCTGTACGCGCTGCGACCCCGCGGGCGCGTCGCGGCCGTCGCGGCGACCGAGACGGCGCTCCTGCTCCAGCTCGGCGCGATCCTGGGAACGGGCAACGCGGCCGTCGTCGTCGGGCCGGCCGGGCGCGATCCGGTCCTGGACGATCTGCCGGAAGCGTGCGCGGCGCGAAGTGCCCGGGCGCCGGATCTCGGGCGCGCGGGCGCTATCGCCGGCGTCCTGTTCGCGGGCGACGCCGACGACCTGCTGGCGCTGAACAGGGCCGTCGCGGCCCGCGAGGGCGCGATCGTGCCGATCCAGGCCCGCTGCCCGGAGGCGCTGGCGGCCGGCGACCTCTACGATCCTGCCGGCCTGGTGGAGGAGGTCTCCACGACGATCAACACCGCCGCGGCCGGCGGCAATGCCAGCCTGATGAGCTTCGGGTAAGCCTGCGGCCGCCCGGTCAGGCCGACCGGCGCAGGTTCCAGAACAGCGGCAGCCCGGTCAGCATGCCTTCGAGGTCGCGCCGGTAGGCGGTCGGCTGGAAATACTGGCCGCAGGGAAGATAGGCGCCGACCTCCAGCGCCCGCGCTTGGATCCGCGCCGCCAGGGCCTTCTGGGCGCCGAGGTCCGGCGCGTCGAACCACGCGCCGCGCAGCTCCTCCAGGGGTGCGTCCGTCAGCCAGCTCGGCACGCCGGCCCGGCCGTTCCCGCGTGCGGCCAGATGGTAGGCCGGCGAGAGGTGGTCGAGCCCGCCGGAGAAGATGCCGAACATCGACCATCCGCCCTGGTCCAGGGGTTTGGCGTTCAGGATCCGCTGATTGACCGTCCCCCAGTCGGTCGCGACGACGTCGAGGTTCATCCCGATCTTGCGGCAGGCATCGGCCATAACCTCGCAGATCGCGTTGATCCGCGGCACGTCGGTTCCGGAGAGCAGCACGACGCGCTCGCCCTTGTAGCCCGCCTCCGCCAGCCCCCGCTTCGCGCCAGCGAGGTCGCGCGGGGCGGTGAGTGCCTCCATCCCGGCCGACGAGGCCATCGGTCCGCCGGCGGTGAAGATGCCGACGGGGCCGCGCCGGATCGCCGGGTCGCTGCCCGCGACGGCGTCCATCATCTCGGTCTGGTCGACGGCCGCGAGCAGCGCCCGGCTGATCGCGGGATTGTCGAAGGGCGGCAGGGTGTGGTTGAGCCGGATCTGGCCGATCAGCCCGGCGGTCTCCACCAGGTCCACCCGCACGGCGGGCTGTCGGATCAGGTCCGGTACGAGATCCACGAGGGGCTGCTCCCACCAGTCGATCTCGCCCGAGCGCAGGGCGCCGGCCGCGGTCGCGCCGTCGGGGATCGTACGCCACTCGACGCGGTCGAAATGGGCGATCCGCGGTCCGGCCGTGAAGCTCGGCGTGCCGTCCGGGCGGGGCCGGTAGGCCTCGAAGCGGCGGTAGACGTTGAGGGAGCCCGGAACACGCTCGGCGGCGTCAAAGCGGTACGGGCCGCTGCCGACGATTTCCGGCACGGGCTGCGTCGCCGGCGTGGCGCTCAGGCGCTCCGGCATGATCACCGGGACGTAGGAGGTCGGCTTGGCCAGGGCGTCCGGTAGGAGCGGGAAGGGCCGTTTCAGGCGGAACTGCACCGCCGTGTCGGTGGGGGCCGAGAGTTCGTGCACCGTCTCGAACAGGGCCCCGCCATAAGCGTCGCGCTGCGACCAGCGCTTGAGGCTCGCCACCACGTCGCGTCCGAGGACCGGCGTCCCGTCGTGGAAACGCAGCCCGTTTCGCAGGGTCAGCCGCCACGTGAGGCCGTCGGACGCGACCTCGTGGCCCGCGATCATCTGCGGCTGGGCCCGGTAGGCGGAGTCGAGGCTGTAGAGTGTGTCGAACACCATCAGCGCGTGGGTGCGCGTGACATAATTGGTGGTGATGATCGGGTCGAGGAGCGCGAGGTCCGCGTAGGGGACGAACCGCAGGGTCGTCGCGGAGGCCGCCCGGACCAGGGCCGGCCGGGCGAGAGCCCCGGCCATCAGGGCTCCGGCGCCGGTCAGCAGGGTGCGTCGCTTCATGAATCGATCCCGGTCACGGCGGCGTCCGATCTGGCCGCAAGCCGGGTTCGCGAGCAAGTGGTGCGCCACCGCCGCGCTTCGATCGGGATCAGAGAGCCCGCCCCGGCCCGGGGCCGGACGGGCCCGACGTGTTCGCGCTGCGCGGCCTCAGGCGGCGCGCGACCAGCGGATATCGCCGAGGCTCTCGCGGAAGGCGAAGCGGGCGAGGTGGTCGGCCACGACGTTCTCCAGCCGAGTCAGGTTCACCGGGTCGGAGCTGTCGATGCGCATCACCAGGGCGTCGGGCTCGGCATCGAAGGTGCAGACGCGGTCCTCGCCGAAGGGCACGGTGCCGTGAACGGGGGTCGCCTCGACCTTGAACTTGTGGCTCCAGTGCCGGCAGAGCTGCTGCAGGTAGCGGCTCGCCTCGGTGGTCTGCACGCGGGCCTGAGAGGTGGGCATTCCGTCGGTCTCCAGATGGATGTGAAAACAGCCCGTCGGTGACGGTTCGTCGTCGATCTCGCACCTGCGAGATAGGGAAGCCGCAGAGCAATTGCCATGCCTGGCGCCGACGGACCCGTCTCCGCCGTCTGCGCTCAAGGTCTGTCCGAAGCGTTAGCAGCCGCTTAACGCGCCGGGCCACCCCGGCGGTTGGCGGCGCGACGTTGCTGTCCTGCACCCGTCTCCGCGCCGAATTATGGCGCGCTGCACAAATTTCCTCAGTCCGTCGGTGCCCCGCCGTCGGTCCGAACGATGACCTTGCCGGGGTTGAGCAGATCCTCGGGATCGAGGGCGGCCTTGAGGCGCCGCATCAGGTCGAGCCCGACCGGGTCGCCGTAGCGCGCGAGCTCCTCGCGCTTGATCAGGCCGACGCCGTGCTCGGCGGCGATGGAGCCCCCCAGCGCGTGCACGAGGTCGTGAACGATCCGGTTGAACCGGCCCCAGGCGGCCAGGAAATCCGCCGCCGGCATGCCGGGTGGCTGCGACAGGTTGAAATGGATGTTGCCGTCGCCGAAATGGCCGAAGCCGCAGGGCCGCAGGCCCGGCATCTCGGCGAGGCAGGCGGCGCCCGCCCGCTCCAGGAACTCGGGCAGGCGGGAGAGGGGCACCGACACGTCGTGCTTGATCGACGCGCCTTCGCGGGTCTGCGCCTCCGGAACGCCCTCGCGCAGGCGCCACAGCGCGGCGTTCTGGGCCCCGCTGGTCCCGATCGTGGCGTCGGCGATCAGCCCGTCCTCCAGGGCCTGCGCGAGGGCGGCTTCCAGCTCGGCCCGCGTGTCGGCGTCCGGCCGGGCAGACGCGACCTCGATCAGCGCGTAGGCGCCGTGCGCGCCGCCCAGCGGCCGCACCGTCCCCGGGACGTGGCGCAGGACGATCTCCAGGGCGAAGGGCGGCAGGTACTCGAAGGCCGTGAGGTCGCGGTCCATCCGCGTCCGCAGGAAGACGAACAGATCCAGGGCCGCCTTGGCCGAGTCGAGCGCCACGAAGGCGACGCTCGTCGAGCGCGGGCGCGGGAACAGCTTCAGCACCGCCGCGGTGACGATGCCCAGCGTGCCCTCCGAGCCGATGAAGAGCTGCTTCAGGTCGTAGCCGGCATTGTCCTTGCGCAGGGCCCTCAGCCCGTTCCAGACCCGCCCGTCGGCGAGCACGACCTCCAGCCCCAGGACGAGGTCGCGGGCGTTGCCGTAGGCCAGGACCGCGATCCCTCCGGCATTGGTGCTGACGCCGCCGCCGATCCGCGCGGAGCCGCGCGACGCGTAGGAGAGCGGGAACAGCATCCCGGCGGCCTCGGCCGCCTCCTGCACGTCCTGAAGGATCATCCCGGCCTCCACCGTGATGGTGGCGTCCACCGGATCGACCGCGCGCAGGCGGTTCATGCGCTCCAGGGACAGCACGACGCCGCCGCGCGGCACACCGGCGCCGGTGAGGCCGGTATTGCCGCCGAGCGGCACCACGGCGACCCCGGCCTGCGTGCAGGCGCGGACCGCGAAGGCGACCTCCTCGGTGTTTCCGGGTCGCAGCACGGCCAGGGCCGACCCGTTGAACAGACGGCGGCTCTCCGTCAGGTAAGGCGCCAGGGCGTCCGGGTCCGTCAGCACGTGCCGCGCGCCGAGCCCGTCCCGGAGGGCGATCAGCAGGGTGTCGAGGGCGGCGGTCGGCGTCATCGGGATGATTCTGTATGCCAGCGGAGGCCGGACGCAAGCGCCGGTATGGCGCGCGCCGATGTGGACCTTACAACGATGATGTAGGGGCCGGGCGTCGTCGCGCTCGGCGAACCAGCCGATCCATCGCAGAGGCAGAGATGCTCTCCGTCATCCAGAACCCGCCCCGCATCGCGCTTCCCATCATCGGCAGCGGCGACCTCTTCCCCGTGCGACGCGTCTACTGCGTCGGGCGCAACTACGCCGCCCATGCCCGCGAGATGGGCGCCGACCCGGACCGGGAGCCGCCCTTCTTCTTCATGAAGCCCGCCGACGCCCTGCAGATCGTGGGCTCGGAACCCACCCCCCATACCTACCCGCCGAAGACCGCCAACTACCATTTCGAGGTGGAGATGGTGGCGGCCCTCGCCAGCGGCGGCAGCGACATCCCGGCCGAGACCGCCCTCGAGCACGTCTACGGCTACGCGATCGGCCTCGACATGACCCGGCGTGACGTCCAGGACGAGGCCAAGAAGATGTCGCGGCCCTGGGACACCGCTAAGGCGGCAGACGGGTCGGGGCCGATCGGCGCGCTCCACCCGGTCTCCGTCATCGGCCACCCGGCGAAGGGCGCGATCACCCTGTCGGTCGACGGCGAGACCCGTCAGAAGGGGGACCTCGCCGACATGATCTGGTCCGTCGCCGAGCAGATCGCCTACCTGTCGGGCTACTTTGCCCTGCAGCCGGGCGACCTCATCTTCACCGGCACGCCCTCCGGCGTCGGTCCGGTCCAGCGCGGCCAGCGCATGGTCGCGGCGATCGCCGGGCTCGGCGCGATCACCCTCGACGTCGTCTGAGCCGCGCAGCCGCATGCTTCTCGACCGGCCGCTCCTGCGGCGCCTGTTCCATCTCGGGGCGCTCGCGTCCCGGGGCATGACTCTCGGCGTGCGCGGGGTCGCCCTCGACGGGGCGGGCCGCGTCGCCCTGGTGCGCCACACCTACGTCAGCGGCTGGCACCTGCCCGGCGGCGGCGTCGAGCGCGGGGAGACCGCGCGCGACGCGATGGTGCGGGAATTTCGCGAGGAGGCGGAGATCGTCGCCGAGGGGGCGCCGCGGCTGCACGGCCTCTATCGGAACGTCGCCGCCGCGCCACGAGACCACGTCGCCGTGTTCGTCCTGCCGGCCTTCACGGTCCTGCGCCCAAAGGCGCCGGACCGGGAGGTCGCCGAATGCGCCTTCTTCCCGGTGGACGCGCTTCCCGAGGGCACCACGCGGGGGACCCGCGCCCGTCTCCGCGAGATCCGCGACGGCCTCCCGCCGGAGCCGAACTGGTAAATCGTCACGCTTCGCGAAAAGGGCGCTTGCGTCGCCCGGCGGAATGGTGTTTAGAGAGCCGCGCCGGGGGCCGTCGGCACGAAAGTCCGGGCGGCGCGGCACAGTGAGCGGGTGTAGCTCAGGGGTAGAGCACAACCTTGCCAAGGTTGGGGTCGAGGGTTCGAATCCCTTCGCCCGCTCCAGTTTTCCCAACCATACGAACGACGTATAAGGCCGCAGCTCTGCGGCCTTTGTCGTTTCTGGTCGTTCTCGACCCGCGCGCTTGGGCGTGGCGTGACGGGCACGGCCGACGTGGCCGTGAAGCTCCGAACCCATCTCCCCGCGGGCGGCGTCTCGGCCGAGACGGTCGTCGGGACTGTCCTCAATCCGCCGGGTGATGCTGTCGGCAAGCCGGGAACGCGGGGCCGCGACGCCGTGGCGACGATCGCCGCGGTGGCACGATCACGACGCTCCGCCCGAACGCGAACGCGGCGTCCGACGAAATTCACGGCGCTCACGGCCACGCTCTCCCGGAAATACTTGCTTGCGCGGCCGCAGGCTGGAAGCGCCGCCGCGCGCGTCGGCGGGGCGGCCCTGGTACCGGGCGCGGTTTCGGCGGCGGTGCGGCCTGCCGCAGGCTCGGAACACCGGCTGCCCCTGCCGCCTTGCCCTCGCACGGAGATTTCGCGGACGGACAGCATGCAGGCTTATGCGACCTCTTTCGGCATCGGATTCGTCGCGGGGATGCGGAGCATGTCGGCCTGCGCCGCCCTGACCTGGGCCGCCGCCCTGGGGCGCACGCGCCGCGCGCCGATCCCCGCCGGCATCGGCGCGCGGGCGGGGGCAACTGCGGCCGCGCTGGCTGAGATGGCCGGCGACAAGATGCCGTTCGCGCCCGACCGCCGCATCCCTCCCTCCTTCGCGTTCCGTCTGGCTATCGGCGCTGTCGGGGGTTGGGCGCTGGCCGGTCGGCGCGCATCGCCGGAAACGGGAGCGCTGGTCGGGGCCGCCGGCGCGCTCGCGGGCACGCTGATCGGCCGGTCGGCACGGGGCGGCGACTCACGCACGGCGTCTGGTCGAGGCAGGGGCTTGGCCGAGGATGCGACCGCCGCCCTCCTCGCCGCGCTGGTGATCGCTTCGGCGGAAGGACGCCCGCACGCAGCGCCGCAGGAGCGGGCAAAGAGCGACCGGCCGGCGCCGCCCGGGCGCGTAGGGCCCCAGCGTCCCGGAGAGGGGCCCTGAGGCCGCGCGTCAGGCGGCGACGCTCGACGCCTCCTGCATCGCGGCGAGGGGCGCCTCGAGCCGGCAGATCAGGCCGGTCGGGGCATAATTGAGCCGGACCTCGCCGCCGACCTCGGCGGCGAAGCTGCGCTCGATCAGCCGCGAGCCGAAGCCCCTCCGCGTGGGCTGCGCGAGAATCGGCGGCCCGCCCATCTCCGACCATGTCAGGCAGAAGCGCGGCTCGGCAGCCTCGTGGACGACGTGCCAGCGCAGGTCGACGCTCCCCTCCGCGGTCGAGAGGGCCCCGTACTTAGCCGCGTTGGTGGCGAGTTCGTGCAGGGCCAGCGCCAGGGCGAGCGCCGGCTTGGCGGCGAGCAGGACGCCGGGCCCGACGACGCGGATTCGCGTCCCGGCACCGCCCTGATGCACGGCCAGGGCGCCGTCCACCACGTCGGCGATGGGTGCCTCCGTCCAGCTCGCTCGGGTCAGAATGTCGTGCGCCCGGCCCAGCAGGATCAGGCGCGCCGAGAAGGCGTCGCGGGCCGCGTCGAGATCGGCGGCGTTGCGGAACGTCTGGTTGGCGACCGCCTGTACCATCGCCAGCGTGTTCTTGACCCGGTGCTGCAACTCGCCGGTGAGCAGGCGCTGGTGCTCCTCGGCCCGCTTGCGCTCGGTGATGTCGAGCATGGCGCCGATCATCCGCACAGCCTGCCCGGACGCGTCGCGCAGCACGTATCCGCGGTCCAAGACATGGGCGTAGCTGCCGTCCGCCTTCCGAAAGCGGTACTCCTCGGTCCAGTGCTCGATGCTGTCGTCGATCACGGCGTAGATCCCGGTGGTCACGCGGTCCCGGTCCTCGGGGTGGATCTGCGCCTTCCACCACGTGCCGCTCGCGCCGACCGCGTCGGCCGCGTAGCCGAACAGAGTCTGCACGGCCTCGTTCCAGAGGATGTGGTCGCTCGCCAGGTCCCAGTCCCAGATCGCGTCGTTGGTGGCCCGGGCCGCCAACCGGTAGCGCTCCTCGGCCTCGCGCAGAGCGTTCTCGGCGCGGCGGCTCTCAGTGACGTCGCGCGTGGTGCCGATGAAGCGCACCGTCCGCCCGCCCGCCACGAAGGCCTGCCCCTTCGCGGCAACCCAGCGCTCGATCCCGTCCTGCAAGCCGATGACGCGGAAGGCGATGTCGTAGGTGCCGGGCCCCTTAGGGTCGATCGCCCGCTGGACCGCCGCGTCGACCCAGGACCGGTCGTCCGGGTGAAGCCCGGCCAGGAAGACGTCGTAGTTCACGGGTGCGTCGGGCAGCAGGCCGAACAGGGCGCGCGTGCGCGCATCCCAGGTCAGGACGTCGCCGACCAGATCGTAGTCGAAGATCCCGGTTCCGGTCGCCTCGACGGCCAAGCCCAGCTGCTCGCGGGCCTCGCGCAGCTCGAGCTCGGCGCGGCGCCGATCGTGGATGTCGCTGTTGCTGCCGAGCCAGCCCACCACGGCGCCGCTCGCATCCCTCAAGGGCTCGGCCCGGATCAGGAACCAGCGATACGCGCCGTCGTGGCGACGCAGGCGGGCCTCTGTGTCGTACACGACCTCCTGCGTCCGCGCCGTCTCCCAGGCCTGCAGCAACCGCGGGAGATCGTCCGGATGGACCGGACGGTCCCAGCCCATCGGCAGCGCCTCCTCGGGCGTCTGGCCGGTGTAGGCGTACCAACGGTCATTGAAGTAGCTGAGGCTGCCGTCCGGGTTGCCGAACCAGATCATCGCCGGGGCCAGCTCGGTCAGGACCTGGAAGCGCTCCTCGGCGAGCTTGCGCTCGTGGATGTCGATGGTCGTGCCGATCCAGCTCCGGCGCACGCCCTCCTTGTCGCGGACGGGATGCGCGCGGGACAGGAACCAGCGGTACTGCCCGTCCGTGCCCCGCAGCGGAAACTCCACCTCGTAGAGACGTCCCGCGGCGGCCGCCGCGAGCCAGGCCGTCCGCGTCGCCTCGCGGTGATCGGGATGGATGACGCTCATCCAGCTCCGCTCGCCGGTCTCGCCCGCGGGCAGGCCCGTGTACTCGTACCAGTAGGCATTGCAGTAGGTGACGCTGCCCTCCGCATCGGCGAACCAGACGACCTGTGGGCTGACCTCGACGAGGGAACGGTAGCGCAGCTCGCTGGCTTCCAGGGCTGCGTCGGCCGCGCGCTGCCCGGTGCGATCGCGCAGGATCTTGACGAAACCGACGAGGGCGCCGTCCTCGGATCTCAGCGGCATCACCTCGCCGCTGGCCCAGAAGCGGCTGCCGTCCTTGCGCAGGTGCCAGCGCTCGTCGGGTGCGCTGCCCCGCTCGAGAGATACGTGCATCTCATGTTCGGGCCGGCCGTCCTCGCGGTCCTCCGGCGTGAAGAACGCCTCGATCCCCCGACCGAGCATCTCGGCTTCCGACCAGCCGAGGATGCGCTCGGCACCCGCGTTCCAGCGGGTCACGCGGCCTTCGGGATCCATCGCCACGATGGCGTAGTCGGTGGCGCTGTCGAGGATACGCTCGTGCAGCAGGCGCTGCTCGGCCTGCTCGCGCAGGGCGCGGCGCAGCTCCATCTGCGCCATCGTCTGGCGGGCGAGGCGGCGCAGGCCCGCGCGCTGCCGATCGCTCAGCTGATGGGGCTTGACGTCGAGCACGCAGACCGTGCCGATCGGATGACCCTCGTCGGTCTTCAGCAGAGCACCGGCGTAGAAGCGCAGCCCCGGCTCCCCCGTGACGAGCGGGTTGCCCTGGAAACGCGGATCCCGGGCCGCGTCCGGCACGTAGAGGAAGTCCTCCTGCAGGATGGCTTGGCGGCAGAACGAGGTGTCGAGGGGCGTCTCCCGGACGCCCAGGCCGACCTCGGCCTTGAAGAACTGCCGCCCGTCACCGATCAGATTGACCACCGCAATGGGGGTCTCGCACAGCTCGGCGGCCGCCTCCGCAATCTCGTCGAAATCCTGCTCGCGCGGCGTGTCGAGCAGGCGGTAACGGTCGAGAGCGCGCAGGCGTGCCGCTTCGTCCTCGCGTGTGCGGGAGAGATCCATCGGGAGGTCGGTTTGCGCGATCCGGGTGGTTCCGTGTGAGGGGATCTCGGGCGGCGAAAGTATGGCCGCGGTCGATAATCGTGCGGCCGACGGCATTTCCCTGCGGGATCCGACGGGAATCCGACGCGGCCATATCGCCGCACGGGGCTCGGCGGCCATTGCCCGCGCCGTTTCCAGTCTGGGAACATCGCGCGTCGCCGGGGATCATCATCGGCAGCGTCGCGACCATAGGTGTCACGGAAGGCATGGCCCGCAGAACCTCATCGAGCGCCGAGCACCGGCCGAGGCCGGACGCTCCCAATGCGGCTGGCGCACTCATGACCGGATCCACCGCACCGAGGCCCGGAGGCTCCCGGCCGGCGGACCGCGCCCGCCGTGGCTGATCCGTTCAGGTTCCTTCCGCCCGGCGGCGTGACCGGGGCGGAGATCCGCGCCGGCGACTGGGCGGGAACGCCGCTCGGGCCGCCGGACGCGTGGCCGCCGGCCCTGCGCAGCGCGCTCAGCCTGATGCTGTCCTGCCCGACCGCGATGTTCCTGGCCTGGGGGCCGGACCTTCTCTGCTTCTACAACGACGCGTACCGGCCGATCCTCGGATATCGTCTCGCCACCGCCCTGGGGCGACCCTTCCGCGAGGTCTGGGCCAGCATATGGGACGAGATCGCGCCCCTGGTGGCGGCGACTCTCGCGGGCGAGAGCCAGACCCTGACCGACGTCATGCTCGACCTGTCGCGGAACGGACAGTCCGAGCAGGCTTGGTGGTCCTTCACCTACTCGCCCGTGCTCGACGAGGCCGGGGCGATCAGCGGACTGTTCTGCGTCACCGCCGAGACCACGGGGCGCGTCCTCGGCGAGGCGCGCCTGCGGGAGAGCGAGGATCACTTCCGCCACACGGTGGAACTCAACCCGCAGGTGCCCTGGACCTGCGATCCGCAAGGCAACATCACCTCCTACTCGAACCGCTGGCTCGAGCTGACGGGACAGGCGCCCGGCGAGCCGGAGGGATCGGGCTGGACCAAGGCGCTGCACCCCGAGGATCTGCCCTGGACCGTCACGGTGTTCACGCACTGCCTCGCCTCGGGTAAGCCGGTGGATGTCGATTACCGCATCCGTGTCGCGGCGACCGGCACGTACCGGTGGATGCGCGCCCGTGCGCAGCCGCGCCGGGACGCGGACGGCGCCATCGTCCGCTGGTACGGGGTTGTCGAGGACATCCACGACCGCAAGCTTGCGGAAGAGGGGCTGCGCGAGATGAACGCGACGCTGGAGCGGCGCGTCGCCGAGGCGCTCGCCCAGCGCAAGCTCTGGGCGGACGTCTTCGAGACCACCGACGCGCTCGTGGGCGCGCTGGATACCGAGTACCGTTTCCTCGCGGTGAACGCCGCCTACGCCGACGAGTTCGAGGACATCTACGGCCTGCGCCCCTCGGTTGGGGCGAATCTGCTGGACCTCCTGTCCGGCTATCCCGAGCAGCGAGCCGCCGCGCGGGCGGTCTGGTCGCGGGCCCTCGCGGGCGAGGAGTTCACCGTGGCCGAGGCGTTCGGCGATCCCGGCCGCAGGCGCCCCTATTACGAGCTGAAATTCACCACCTTGCGGGATGCGCGCGGCCGCCGGATCGGCGCCTTCCAGTACGCTCAGGACATCACCGAGCGCCTGCGTCATCAGGAGCAGCTCGCACGCGCCGAGGAGGCGCTGCGCCACGCCCAGCAGATGGAGGCGGTGGGCCAGCTCACCGGCGGCGTCGCGCACGACTTCAACAACCTGCTGACGATCATCCGCTCGTCCGTCGAGTTCCTGCGCCGGCCGAACCTCGCCGAGGAGCGCCGCACCCGTTACCTGGAAGCGGTCTCCGACACGGTCGACCGCGCCGCCCGGCTGACGAGCCAGCTCCTGGCCTTCGCGCGTCGCCAGCCGCTCGCACCGGAGGTGTTCGACGTCGGGGCGCGGCTGAGCGGCGTGGCCGACATGCTGAACGCCGTGACGGGCGCGCGCATCCGGATCGTCAGGGAGCTTCCGAACACGCGCTGCCACGTGCGGGCCGATCCGAGCCAGTTCGAGACGGCGCTGGTCAACCTCGCGGTGAACGCCCGCGACGCGATGGACGGGGAGGGCACGCTGACGCTCCGGCTGAGCTGCGGCACCGAACTGCCTCCGATTCGCGGCCATGCCGGCGCACCCGGACCCTTCGCCGCCGTCTCTGTGGCGGACGAGGGGCCGGGCGTCGCGCCGGACCTGCTCGGACGGATCTTCGAGCCCTTCTTCACCACCAAGGCGGTGGGCAAGGGAACCGGGCTCGGCCTCTCCCAGGTCATCGGCTTCGCCAAGCAATCGGGCGGCGACGTGGAGGTCGCGAGCGCGGACGGCCGCGGGGCGATTTTCACGCTCTACCTGCCGGAGGTCGATTCACCGCCACCGGCGGAGGTCGCCGAGGCGGCAGGGGACGCGGAGGCGATCGAGGAGCGCGCGCTCTGCGTGCTGGTCGTGGAGGACAATCTCGAGGTCGGGCGATTCTGCACCCAGCTCCTGGAGGAACTCGGCCACGCGACCGTCTGGGCGCACAATGCCGAGGCGGCGCTGTCCGAGATGGAGAAGGCGCCGTCCCGGTTCGACGCCGTCTTCTCGGACGTGGTGATGCCGGGAATGGGCGGCGTCGAGCTCGCGCGCCGGTTGCGCGCCGGCCATCCCGAGCTGCCGGTCGTTCTGACCACCGGCTACAGCGACGCGCTGGCCCGGGACGACACGCACGGGTTCGAACTGGTGCGCAAACCCTACTCGGCCGAGCAGGTGGCGCGGGCCCTGCGCGATGTTCTGGCCCGGCGCCGATCCGGCTCGAAGGAGAGGGCCGGGACCCTGGATCGCGCCCGGTAGGCGCGTGTCAGGCGTCCCGGCCCTTCGCGAAGGCCCGCAGCGAGACGCGCGCCACCTCCCGCAGCGCTTCCCGGTCGGCTCCCGACGACGCCAGCACGCCCATGCCCGAGGCGACGGTCGACAGGAACCGCGCCAGGGCGGCCGGATCGGCGTCGGCCGGCAGGTCGCCGTCCTGACGGGCCCGGATGAAGCGCTCGCGGAGCTCGGTCTCGGTCTGTGCCCGGCGGGCCGCCAGCTCGAACGGGATGTTCTCCGAACCCGCGCCGCAGGCGAGTCCGCCCTGGACCAGGAGGCAGCCGGGCGGATTGGCCGGGTCGGTATGGCTCTCGGCGATGCTGCTCAGGAAGCGCTCGGCCACGTCGTGCGCGGTGGCTCCGGCCAGGACGAAGCGCATGTGCTCGGATCGCCGCTGCGCGTAGCGGTCGAGGGCGGCCTTGAGCAAACCCTCCTTGCTGCCGAAGGCCGCGTAGAGGCTCGGCGGCTTGATGCCCATCGCCTTCGTCAACATGGCGAGGCTCGCGCCGTCGTAGCCGTGACGCCAGAACACCTCCATCGCCTCGTCGAGGGCCTTGTCCGTGTCGAAGGACCGGGGCCGCCCCATCACCATTGCCTGCGGGCTCCAACTTTTATATCGAGTGGTAGATAAGTCACTTGACGCCCCGCGTCCACGCCGACATGTGTAGCGACCTATACAGATGTTGGAGTCGCTCGTGGATCCTCAGCGTCATCCCTCTCGTTATCCTCTCCCGATCCGGCGCGTCGCCGCCGGGGGCTTCGCCGTCGCGCTCCTGGCAGGCGCGTCCTACGCCCTCATACCCGGCTCTCCGCTTCAGGGAACCGTGGCCGTCGCCGCGACGCCCCAGGCCGAAGTGGCGATGCCGGCACCGGTCGCGACCGTCGAGCCGCGCGACGTCATCCTCTGGGACGAGTTCTCGGGACGTCTTGAGGCCGTGGACCGCATCGACGTACGGGCCCGGGTGGGCGGCGCGATCCTGGCCACGCATTTCGCCGAGGGCGAGCCGGTCAAGGCCGGGGACCTGCTGGTGACCATCGACCCCGCGCCCTACGCGGCCGAGGTCCGGAGGCTGGAGGCCCAGGTCGCGGGTGCCGAGGCGCGGGTCGGCATGACGGCGAGCGACCTCGAGCGCGGGCAGAAGCTGTCGGATCAGCATATCGTCACGGCGCGCGACCTCGACGTCCGCGCCAACGCGTTCAAGGAGGCCAAAGCGAGTCTCGACGCGGCGAAAGCGGCGCTGGAGGCGGCGCGCCTGAACCTCGGTTACACGCAGGTCCGGGCCGCCGTCAGCGGCCGCGTCGGCCGCCGCGAGATCACCCCGGGCAACCTCGTGGCGACCGGCGCGGGCGCCGCCGTGCTGACCACGCTCGTCTCGGTCGATCCGGTTTACGCCAGCTTCGACGCAGACGAGGGCGTGGTCCTGAAGGCGCTGGCCTCGGTCGCCGAGCCGGGCGGCCGACGCGGCAAGCTCGACCGCATTCCCGTTGAGATGGCGACCGCCGACGGCGCGCGGGCCAGCGGACATCTCCAGTTCATCGACAACAAGGTCGACACGCGCAGCGGCACGGTCCGGGTGCGCGCGACCTTCTCGAACGGCGACGGCCGCCTGATCCCGGGCCAGTTCGCCCGGATGCGCCTCGGTCAGGCCGCCCCGGAACGTCTCGTCCTCGTCGACGAGCGGGCCGTCGGCACCGATCAGGACAAGAAGTTCGTTCTCACGGTGGGTGCGGACAACCGGGCGGAGTTCCGCGCCGTCACGCTCGGCAGGTTCGTCGACGGCCTGCGCGTCGTGACCTCCGGCCTGTCGGGCGGCGAGCGCATCGTGGTCAACGGTCTGCAGCGCGTCCGGCCCGGCACGCTCCTGCGCCCCGAACCCGTGGCGATGGGCGCGCGGCCGCAGGATAGCGCGTCCGGGACGCGCAAGCTCGCCCAGCGCTGACGGCCGGCGCTCGGGCGCGGTCCGCTTCCCCCACTCACGTTTCCGACGCGATGGCGACGGCGGCCGCACGCGGCCGCCCGGATGCCCCTGCCTCACGCCCTCGGAGGGCGGCATGAATCTCTCCAAGTTCTTCATCGACCGCCCGATCTTCGCGGGCGTGCTGTCGATGCTCATCTTCATCGGCGGCCTGCTCTCGCTCTTCGCGATGCCGATCTCCGAGTACCCGGACGTGGTGCCGCCCTCCGTCGTCGTCCGCGCGACCTTCCCGGGCGCCAACCCCAAGGTGATCGTCGAGACCGTGGCGACGCCGATCGAGGAGCAGATCAACGGCGTCGAGGGCATGCTCTACATGTCGAGCCAGGCCACGACGGACGGCATCATGACGCTGACCGTCACCTTCCGGCTGGGCACCGACCCCGACAAGGCCCAGCAGCTCGTCCAGAACCGCGTCTCGCAGGCCGAGCCGCGGCTGCCGGCGGTGGTGCGCCAGCTCGGCATCGTCACGGTGAAGAGTTCCCCCGACCTGACCATGGTGGTGCATCTCGTCTCGCCGAGCGGGCGCTACGACATGACCTACCTGCGCAACTACGCGGTGCTGAACATCAAGGACCGCCTGGCGCGGCTCGACGGCGTCGGCCAGGTCCAGCTCTTCGGCTCCGGCGACTACGCGATGCGGATCTGGCTCGACCCGCAGAAGGTGGCCGAGCACGGCCTGTCCGCGGGCGACGTCGTGCGGGAGATCCAGGCCCAGAACGTCGAGGCCGCGGCCGGCGTGATCGGCGCGTCGCCGGCCGTTCCGGGCCTCGACCTGCAGCTCTCGCTCAACGCCGAGGGGCGTCTGAGCAGCGAGGAGCAGTTCGGCGACATCGTGGTCAAGACCGGCGTCGACGGCGCGATCACGCGCCTGCGCGACGTCGCGCGCATCGAGCTCGGCGCTTCCGACTACGCCCTGCGCTCGCTCCTCGACAATAAGTCGGCGGTGGCGATCCCGATCTCGCAGTCGCCGGGCTCGAACGCGATCCAGATCTCCGACGAGGTCCGCCGCACCATGGCGGAGATCAAGCGGACCATGCCGGAGGGCGTCGACTACCAGATCGTCTACGACCCGACGCAGTTCGTGCGCGCCTCCATCGAGGCCGTGATCCACACGCTGCTGGAGGCGATCGCCCTCGTCGTGCTCGTGGTGATCCTGTTCCTGCAGACGTGGCGGGCCTCGATCATCCCGCTGCTCGCCGTACCGGTCTCGATCGTCGGTACCTTCGCGGTGATGCACGTCTTCGGATTCTCGATCAACGCGCTGAGCCTGTTCGGCCTCGTGCTGGCCATCGGCATCGTCGTCGACGACGCGATCGTGGTCGTCGAGAACGTCGAGCGCAACATCGAGAGCGGCCTGTCCCCGCGGGACGCCAGCTACCAGGCCATGCGCGAGGTCTCGGGCCCGATCATCGCCATCGCCCTGGTGCTGGTCGCGGTCTTCGTGCCCCTGGCCTTCATCAGCGGCCTGACGGGCCAGTTCTACAAGCAGTTCGCCCTCACCATCGCGATCTCGACGGTGATCTCGGCGATCAACTCGCTGACCCTCTCGCCGGCCCTCTCGGCGCTGCTGCTGAAGGATCACCACGCGCCGAAGGATCGTCTCACCCGCATCCTCGACCGGCTGCTCGGCTGGTTCTTCCGCCGCTTCAACCGCGCCTTCGGGCGGGCCTCGAACGGCTACGGCCGCGGCGTCGGCTTCGCGGTGTCGCGCAAGGCCGCGATGATGACCCTATACGTCCTGCTCGTCGGGCTGACCGTCGGCCTGTTCCGCCAGATCCCGGGCGGCTTCGTGCCGGGCCAGGACAAGCAGTACCTCGTGGGCTTCGCGCAGCTGCCCGACGGCGCGACCCTCGACCGGACGGAGGAGGTCATCCGCCGCATGAGCGAGATCGCCCTCAAGGAGCCCGGCGTCGAGAGCGCCGTCGCCTTCCCGGGCCTCTCGATCAACGGCTTCACCAACAGCTCCAACTCGGGGATCGTGTTCTCGACGCTCAAGCCGTTCGACGAGCGGAGGGACCCGTCCCTCAACGGGGCGGCGATCGCGCAGTCGCTGAACAAGAAGTACGCCGCGATCCCCGAGGCCTTCATCGCGATGTTCCCGCCGCCGCCGGTGAACGGGCTGGGGACGATCGGCGGCTTCAAGCTGCAGATCGAGGATCGCGCCGGCCTCGGCTACGAGGCGCTGAACGACGCCACGAAGGCGTTCATGGCGAAGGCCGCCCAGGCGCCAGAACTCGTCGAGCTGTTCTCGAGCTTCCAGATGAACGTGCCGCAGCTCTTCGCGGACATCGACCGGACGAAGGCCCGTCAGCTCAACATCCCGGTGACGGACGTCTTCGACACGCTGCAGATCTATCTCGGCTCGCTCTACGTCAACGACTTCAACAAGTTCGGCCGCACCTACTCGGTGCGCGTCCAGGCCGACGCCCCGTTCCGGGCGCGATCGGACGATGTCGGTCTGCTCAAGGTCCGGGCCGGCTCAGGCGAGATGGTGCCGCTCTCCGCCCTGCTGCGCGTCCGCCAGACCGCCGGACCGGAGCGGGCCATGCGCTACAACGGCTTCCTGTCGGCCGACATCAACGCCGGTGCGGCGCCCGGCTATTCGTCGGGTCAGGCCCAGGCGGCGGCGACGCGGATCGCGGCGGAGACGCTGCCGCGGGGCTTCGCCTTCGAGTGGACGGACCTGACGTACCAGGAGTTCATCGCGGGCAATTCCGGGGTCTGGGTCTTTCCCCTCGCGCTGCTGCTGGTCTTCCTCGTGCTCGCCGCGCAGTACGAGAGCCTCGCCCTGCCGCTCGCGATCCTGCTGATCGTGCCGATGGGCCTGCTCGCCGCCATGTTCGGCGTGTGGCTTTCGGCGGGCGACAACAACGTCTTCACGCAGATCGGCCTGATCGTGCTCGTCGGACTGTCGGCCAAGAACGCCATCCTGATCGTGGAATTCGCGCGCGAGCTGGAATTCGCCGGTCGGACCCCGCTCCAGGCCGCGATCGAGGCGAGCCGCCTGCGGCTGCGGCCGATCCTCATGACGTCGATGGCCTTCATCATGGGCGTGCTGCCGCTGGTGACCGCCACCGGCGCCGGATCGGAGATGCGCCGCGCGATGGGCGTCGCGGTGTTCTCCGGCATGATCGGGGTGACCGCTTTCGGTCTGTTCCTGACCCCGGTCTTCTACGTCCTGCTGCGCCGGCTGAGCGGGAACAGGCCGCTCAAGCGCCATGGCAGCGCTGCGGAGATCGCCCCGGAAATCCGGGCGCCGGCCGAACACGGCCTCCCGTCAGGCGCGCCGCTGCCGCAGGCCTGACACAGTCCGCCAAATCGGCGCCAGCACGAAGGTCGTCAGCGGGATCAGCGCTCCGCCGACGACCAGACCGATCAGGCCCGACACCGTCGCGGTGACGAGCCACGCGACGAGTCCCGCGGCGAACGGCACGCGCGCCGCCGCGGCCTCCGCCACGGCGTGGGCAGCGTGGGCCGGCGCCGCGAGGCCGTAGGTCTCGAGCCCGTGCATCAGGATCCCGCCGCCGACCCAGATCATCGCCGCCGTCCCGATGACGGCCAGGATGTTGAGTAGGACCGGCATCCCCTTGACCACACCGCGCCCGAGACCGCGGATCAGGTTTCCGAGCGGCGGGCCGGCGGTGCTGCGGGCGAGGGCGAGACCCGCATCGTCGGCCTTCACGATCAGGGCGACCACGCCGTAGACGCCGGCGGTGATGCCGACGGCGACGATGGCCAGCACCGCCGCCCGCATCCAGAAGCTGCCCTCCGGCAGGGCCGCGAGGGTGATGGCCATGATCTCGGCCGAGAGGATGAAGTCGGTCTTGATCGCGCTCGCCACGCGGCGGTCTTCCCGGAGCTGGTCGCCGCCGGGACCGCCGTCCTGCTCCGCCACGTCGCCGTGCCCGTGATGGGGAACCGCGGCCTCGTAGACTTTCTCGGCGCCCTCGAAGCACAGATACGCGCCGCCCAGCATCAGGAGCGGTGTGATCGCCCAGGGTGCGAAGGCGCTGAGCGCGAGGGCGCCGGGGAGCAGGAACAGAAGCTTGTTACGCAAGGACCCTAGGGCGATCCTGCCGACGATCGGCAGTTCGCGCTCGGCCGCGAAGCCCACGACGTAGCGCGGCGTGACGGCCGCGTCGTCGATGACGACGCCGGCGGCCTTGGTGCCGGCCCGCGCCGCCTGGCCGGCGACGTCGTCGAGAGAGGCCGCCGCAGCCCTGACCATGAAGGCGACGTCGTCCAGCAGGGCGATCAATCCGACGCTCACCCGTCTCCCCTCATCCGCGATCAATCCGCCAGACAGACGATCCGCGGCAGGATTTGATCCCTCGCCGTCGCGATTCGGAGCAACAGGTGTCGGCGGATCGCTCAGTCGGCGCCTAGCGCAGCGCGAGCGCGTCGAGCCAGCCATGGGCGGCGGCGTAGCGGATGATCTCGGCGCGCGTGCGCAGGCCCAGTTTCTCGGCGGCCCGTGCCTTGTAAGTCTCGATGGACTTCACGCTCAGATCGAAGCGCCGCGCGATCTCCTTGTTGCTGAAGCCCTGCGCGATCAGCCGGAGCACGTCGGTCTCGCGGGGGCTCAGCACCTCGGCCGACGGCTCGGAATCCGTGCCCTGCGGCGCCGCCGCGGGATGCGCCATGGCGTGGCTCGCGACCGACGGATCGAGGTAGATGCCGCCCGCGGCGACGGCGCGGACCGCGCGGAGCAGGTCCTCCGCGGCCGAGCGCTTCAGGAGGTAGCCTTGGGCGCCCGCCTTGAGCAGCGGCTGGACGTAGGCCGCGTCCTCGTGAACCGTCAGAACCAGCACGCGCGTCCGCGGGCACGACCCGGCGACGCGCTCGGTGAGCTCGAGGCCGTTGAGGCCCGGCATCGAGACGTCGACCACGGCGACGTCCGGTTCGGCGGCGTGGATCATCGGCAGCGCCTCGCTGCCGCTGGTGGCCTCGCCGACCAGCTCGATCTCCGGGTCGGCGTTCAGGAGCGTCCGGATTCCCGCGAGGACGATGGGATGGTCGTCGGCCAGGGCGACGCGGATACGATCCGCCATGCGCTTCTCCTCAGGTCTCGGGCTGATGCGGGATCGGGATGGCGACGAACAGCGTCGTGCCGATGCCCGGGGACGATTCCAGCGTGAGCGACCCGCTCAGCAGCGACAACCGCTCGCGGATGCCGGACAGGCCCAGCCGCAGCTTGGTCGGCGTCTCGCCGGCGGCGCGCTCGCGCAGGTCCTCGACGTTGAAGCCGATCCCGTCATCCTCAATGACGACCCGCATCTCGCCCGCGCGCTTCTCCACCGAGACGCTGACGCTCGCGGCGCGGGCATGCTTGAGGACGTTGGTTAGGGCCTCCTGCACGATCCGGTAGACGGCTGTCTCGAGGGCGGCCGGCAGCCTGGCCGCCTCGCTCAGGAACTCGAGATCGGCGCGGATCCCGTGCCGCTGGCTCCAGTCGCGCAGCAGGGTGGCGAGGGCCTCGCGCAGGCCGAGATCGTCCAGCGCTGTCGGCCGCAGGTCGACGGCGGCCCGGTGGATGTCGCGACCGATCTCGCCGGCGAGCGCTTGCAGCCACTCCACCTGCCGGCCGGCCTCGGCCGTCGCCCCGCGCGCCAGGAGCCGTTCCATGCTCTTGAGACCGAGCGACAGGCCGGTCACCGTCTGACCGACCTGATCATGGAGTTCCCGGGCGATCCGGCGCTGCTCGTTCTCCTGGGCCTCGCCCAGGCGGCGCAGCAGCGCGAAGCGCTCGGCCTCCGCGCGCTTGCGCGGCTCGATGTCCGACACCACGCCGTAGATCAGTCCGGCCGGGGTATCCTCGTGAAGCTGCGGCACTCGGCCGGCGACGCGGACCCAGCGCGGGTCTCGATCGACCTCAGTCACGCGGAACTCGACGTCCAGCGGGATCCCCTCGGCGAGGCCCCGGTGCAGGGCCTCGCTCAATCGCCCGCGATCCTGGGGATCGACCGCCTGCAGCACGGTGTCGGCGTCCACGTCGCTGTCGTGTCCCTCCGCGGCGGCTGTCCAACCGAGGAGGTCGGCGGCGCGGGGCGAGCCGGTGACCCGGTGCGCGACGGTGTCCCAGCGCAGCGTGCCGAGTTCCGCGGCCTCGGCGGCGACGGCACCCTGCTCCTCGCTGGAGCGCAGGGCGAGTGAGAACCGGGCCTGCTCGCCCGCGCGCCGCTGCGCCATGTCGCGGCCGACCAGTCCGACCAGCGCCAGGGCGAGGCCGATGCTGACGAAGCTGCCGCCGCCCAGAACGACGTAGGACCGCGCCACCGGGGCGTTGAGCGTCGCGACCGGCATCCCGAAATGCACCGACCAGCCGCCGGTGTGCTTCAGGGTCCGGTAGACCACCTCGACATTCGCGCCCTCCAGCGTCGGTCCGGTGTAGAAGCCGTTGGGTGCGTTGCGGATCGCCGCCTGCAGGGCCGGATTGGCCGGGTGGCCGAGTTCCTCGATCTCGGCGCGTGTCCGGGCGATCGTATTCCCCTCCGCGTCCACGATGGTGCCGACCCAGCCCTCCGGCGCGCCGGCGTCGCGCAGGATCGAGCTCACCGCGTTGGTGGCGAGCCGGACCGACAGGACGTAGCGCAGGACCCCGTCCCGGATGACCGGCACGCGCAGGGCGACGAGGCGTTTGCCCGAGATCGAGCCGGCCGGCCCGATGCCGCCGATCACCGGCTGCCGCGTCCGCACCACCGCGTCGAAGCTCGTCCGGTCGGATGTCGGCCCGAGTTCCTCCTCGAGGGAGCGGAGCAGGTTGACGATCTGCGCGCCGTCCGGCCCGGCGAGTTCCACCGTCTCCCAGAGTGGATGCGCCTGCCTGAGGCGCTCGGCCTCGGCGTAGAAAGCCGCGAGGTCGGGCCGGTCGAGGGTCGCCGAGGCGGCCTCCGCCTCGAGGACCGCGATCTGGGCGGCGATGTCGGAGGCGACGCGCTCCGCCACGCGGGTGGCGCTGGCGACGGCGGCGTTCCGAGCGAGGTCGCGCTGCTGCTGGGCCATCAGCGTCGCGACCCAGCCGCTGAGGAGCAGGACGGGAATCGCGGCCGCGAGGGCGAGGGCGATGAAGGTCCGGCGGCTGCCGCGGGTCAGCTGAGGCTCCGTCCCCCGGATGACGGCGTCGCGGGCGCGTGAGGTCATGCGCCCTTGCGCGGACACGCTGCGCGTCTGCCCGCACGGGTCGCCCATCGACCGGACGGCCTGACTCGCCTGTCTCGCCGTCCCGACCGCATCGCCGCTCGCCTCCCGAATCCCCGCATCGGCCCATCAGCTCGCCGCTCTCCTACGGGAAAGATGCCCGGCCGTCAGGCCGGGGAGACGGGGTCGGGCGCGGCATTGGCGTCGCAGAGCGGCGATCCGGGCAGCATCCGGGCCGGATGCGGCATCCGCGTGGCGACCGCCCAGGAGGAGCCGTCGTAGCCCTCGAACCAGGCACGGCGCTCGCGCGACTCGCCGGGATACGGACAAGCATCGCGGGGCCGACCGACGGAGCGCGCGCGGGCGCCCTGTTTGACGATGTCCATGAGCATGGGCGCTGATCTCTCCGGCTGCTCGGGATCATGTCCCGCCCGGTCAGAAGCGCCGAGTCCGAATGGTCAGGCAAGCTGATTCAGATCAGAATGCCGCTCCCACCGACGCGTGTCGGGCTTATCCCGACACGCTGTGCGCGCGATGATCTGTTGACCATTGCAGGAGAGCGGCACCGGACCTCCTGGCGCCCGCGCCGGTGCATCGGCATGCCTTGCGGAAAGACTTCCGATTCTCGCGTTTGCGGACGCGAGGAGGACCGAGCGAGGGTCGGCCGCTCTCGATCGCGCCGCCGACGCTCGCTCAGCGGGAGACGCCGCTCGGGAAGCCTTGAGGGCTCGACCTCCCGATCCGGACGCGATGTCTAGTAGGCGCAGCCGTAGCCGACCGGCGCGTAGCGGGCGGCGTACCCGTAGGGCCGCACGTATGCCGCGCCATGGAAACCCGGCCGGGCGGCGGATGCCGCGAGGCCCAGGCCGGCCCCGGTCGCGTATCCCACCCCACGATAGCCGTCCCAACCACCGTAGCGAGCGGCGTGGGGCCGGTAGCCGTAGGCGGTGGGGCGGAAGTGGACACCGCGGTATCCGCGATAGCCGCGGTGCCGCCGGTCGTGCCGATGGAGACGGTGATGCCGGTACCGGTGAAGGCCGTGGCGCCGACCCCTCCAGACGCCGTGGCCCAGATGGCCGTGCCCATGGTGGAAGCCGTGGGCGCGGCCGTGGGGCCGTGCCTCGCTCGAGGGCGCGAACAGAACGAGGCTCGACAGCGCCGCCAGGGCGATCGCAAGACGTTTCATGGGCTGAGCTCCAGAGACGGTGAGGGACGTCCGCACCGGTCGGACCCGAGGCTGGATCCGACCGCGCGGCGCGGTCTGTCCGGGCGGCGATGCCGTCAGCCATCGCGGCCGACCGCCCACCCGGGGGCGCGACGACGACGGAAGACCGCCGGCCGCTGTCCCGCATGCTCATCTGTGCCGCGGCGCTCCGATCGGCAGTCGGAGAGATCGGCAACCGTGTCAGGGTCGGCCCGACATGCCGGGGCGCCCGGCCCGGATTAGCTTGGCTTCGGAGATTCGCGCTCGCGCCTGAGGGGGACGGCATGAGGAAGGCGTTGGGACTGCCGATGCAACGGGCGCGCACGTGGTACAGGCGCTACGGGCGCCTGGGGGCCCTGCCGACATCGCGATCTGTCCGACAGGGCTCCTACGTCGCCGGCAGTCGCACGCTGGAGGACTGGGCGCGGTTCGGGGGCGGCCTGCTCGCGCCCGATCCCGCCGACGGCCCGCATTCGGACATCCGCGCGTCGACCGAGCGGTTGGCCACCGTTACCCCGGTCAGTCCGCCGAGCTGAAAACGTCGCCGCCCACGAAGATCGTGTCCCGGTCGATCATCCGCGGCGGACTGGTGAGCGGGTGGCGGTCGAGGGCGTATCGCCCGCCCTCCGGCGCTCGTCGACGGCCGATCATTTTGCCGAAGCCCGTGACGGTCCCGGAATTCCTCGCACCGCCGGCGCCACCGTGGCGGCCGGCGGGCCGGTCGCGGAGATGTCGGGTAGGGCGGGACCGTCGGCGTCGGTCACCTGCGCCCGCGCGAAGCCCGTCGTTGCCGCCGCCGCCACGCTTCGACGACCATGAGCAGGCCCTGCAGGACGGTGAGCAGCAGTGTCAGCGCCATGAAGGGCAGCAACGGGATCAGCAGCCAGCCCGTCATCGTCAGCGCGTAGAGCAGGTCGCCGATATCGTGTCCGGCCACCGGACACGGGCGGGTGCCCGCCTCATTGACCGTGCAGCCTGTCAGGCTCGTCAGCGCGATGCCGACCGCGAAGGGCAGTGCCGGCAACCACGTGATCAGCAACAGGATGAGGATCACGCGCGGGCGCCGTCGGGATGGGCTCGTCGGCGCCGTCGTGAGGATGTTCATCGGCCGGATTCCTGCACACGGGCCCGGATCTGCGGGGCTTCCGCACGGGGGCCGCGCGACGCGGGGTGCTCAGAGCCGAGGTGGTCGCGGCTCGCAGCGCCGCTCATGACTGACGGCGGTAGAGGCCGCGGAAGGAGACGTTGAGGCCTCCGCAGGCGAGGTTATCGTCGACGACCAGCCAGGGACCGACTCGACGCATCCAAACCTTGCAGTCGGCGGCGTCCCCGGTCTCGACGGGCAGCGCTCCGTTCTCGCCGACCGCGAAGCTCGCCGCGGCGCCCTGCGGAGCGACCGTTCCGGCGAACGCGCCGATATGCACGCCCCCGCGGCGTACCCGCTCCGGATCTCCGGCGCCCCAGGTCGCGTCTCCCGCGAAGGCGAGCATCCCCGGCTTGTCGGCTTGCGTGACGCGGATTCGCGCTTCCGGCCCGGTCCAGGTGCCGAGCCAATCCGCCGGGGAGATGGCGGCGGCCGGCGCGACGGCGACGGATTTGGCGGGGACCCAGCCGGTCCAGCCCGTATCTTCGCCCGCGCCCCGATAGCGGGCGCAGACATAGGCGCCGAGACGTTCGCCGAGGATGACGGGATCGGCGGTCACCAAGTAGGCGCGCTCGCGGCAGGCGGGGCTCGGGTCGGGGCAGCCGGCGCGGGCGAGCCCGTCCTTGACGAAAGCCGTGCGCCCCGGGGCGGTAATCCGCCCGAAGGTCGGAGGCGCGCCGGAAGCGAGCGAGGGCGACCGCCGGCACTCGTTCTCCTCCGCGTGTGCCGGCCCCGCGAGCAGCGCGAGGGCGGCGAGCACCAGGATCGTCATCACGGTCACATCGGTTCTCCCCGGCCGGGTGGCGCACCGTCCGCCTCGACACGGGCAGGGGTCAGCCAGACGCAGTTTCGCGCAGCCTCTGCGCGCGGCCAAGAATATCTTCTCGCCCCCGGCGCGACGAGTCGGGCATCGGTCCTCGGCCCCGTTCGGATCGCCGGCGCCCGCACTGCGGCCGGCGCGGCCCCGAGCCGATCGTCGCCCCCGATCGTGACAGATCTCCGCGCTCCGTCAGAGCCAGGCCAGGCTAGAGGGATGGCACCAAATGTTCATCATCCGACGCAATCCGTGCCGGCTTACTGAACCGGTAACAATATCGATCATAATTCGTTGACTTGGTCGCCGATCGAGATCAGTTCAATGCCGGCTGCAAGGCGAGATCTTGTCTGAGCGGCGGCGGTTCTCGTTAACGATCTTTCATCGCCTGAAGGCCGTGATCATGAGGTCCGTCATCGTGGCGCATTCCACGGCGCCGCCAAGCCCGGGCTCGGCTATGCCGACCGTGATTGGCAGGCCGCGGACAGGGATGAGGGATGAGGCGGTCTGAACCGCTGGCGGCCTCTCGCGCGCGACCGCCCGGCCGCCATGGACCACGCCTGCGCGATCCCGAGCAGGCTGCGAAGCTGTTCCCGGCGTCGACGCGGCTCCCACGCGACGCCCGCAAGGTAACGAGTTCTCCCGGGGCCCGATATGCGCCAGGCGTTTCCAAATTCTCCGCAAGAAGTCCGCCCGCCCGCCCGGTCGCGGTGGCGATGCACCCGGCCGGCGCGGGCGCTCCTGGGCGCCGGGTTCATCGGCGCGGGGCTGCTCGCGCCGACCGAGCCGTCGCGAGCCGACGATGGGCCGAGCTACGAGGATGACCGTCGCGGCATCTTCCTGCCCTTCCTCAACGCGCCTCGACCCGGTGACGTCATCACCAAGTCGCCGCGCCTGGGACTGTCGTTCGGTGGTGCGGTACGTCCGATCCTGGTGGATACCGGCTCGACCGGCATCGTGATTTCGGCCAGCCGCATTCCCGGCAACCAGGCCCTGCCCGGCGAGCCCGGTCGCCTGACCTATTCGAGCTCCGGCCGGATCATGATCGGGCGCTGGGTCCGCGTGCCGGTGACCCTCTGGGGCCGCAACGGCGAGAGCGTGACCACGCAGCCCATCCGGGTTCTGGCCGTCGACCGGATCGACTGCACCGCACGCGCCCGCACCTGCACGCCCGCGGAGGCGCCGGCCCACGTGGCGATGATGGGTATCGGATTCGGCCGCGAGGACGACAGCCAGACCCAGAGCACGCCGGACACCAATCCGCTCCTCAACGCGGACCCGCCCGGACCGGGTGCGGTGCATCGCGGCTACGTGCTGACCAGACGGGGCGTGCATGTCGGCCTGACGCGCGCCAACACGCGCGGCCGCTACCGCTTCGTGAAGCTCGATCCGCACCCGCATGTGCCGGGCGACTGGCTCGGCGTTCCCGCCTGCATCACCGTCGACGGCCGTGACCCGGCCGCCTGCGGCCGGGCGCTCCTCGACACCGGCGTCACCGGCATGTTCCTGACGCTGCCGCCCGCACAAGTCATGGGCAGCCTCCGAACCGGTATGGCCGATCACGCCGTCCTTCGTCCCGGAACACGCCTGAGCTTCCGCTTCGGCGACGCGGCCGGCTACGCGATCACGGTCGGCGATCGCGACGCACCTCTCGCGCCCGAACGCATCGTCCTCAACACGACGCGCCCGCAGCCCTTCGTCAACACGGGTCTGCACATCCTGAACGGCTACGACGTCCTCTACGACGCGGACCGCGGATATTATGGATTTCGAGTCCGCAATACGTTTTCAGCCGCCGATGACAGATGATCTGCCGCTCGACCGCCTTCGTATCTTTTTCCGAGCTTCGAGTTCGCCATGTTGCGCAACGCTCTCATCGCTGCCCTGCTCCTCGTCCCGGCCGCGGGGTTCGCAGCGGACTCCGATTGCAGCACGTCTGCGAACCAGATGGACGCCAACATCTGCACGGGTCAGCAATTCGACCGGGCCGATGCCGAGTTGAACCGTCGCTACGCCGCGCTGCGGAGCCGACTCGATGAGAACGGCCGACGCAATCTGGTCGCCGCCGAGCGCGCCTGGATCGCCTTCCGCGATCTCGAGTGCAATCTGCGGACCGGATTCAATACGGCGACTCCCGACGACAACGGAAGCATCGCGCCGATGCTTCTGGGCGAATGCAAGATCGCGTTGACGCGCCAGAGGATCCAAGACCTCACGGCTCAGATCAAGTGCCCGGGCGGCGACCTGTCCTGTTCGCCCTGATCGGCTCTCATTGTCTCCCTCCACCTCGCTGAGCACGACATCCATGATCATCGTCACGACCGAGAACATCCCGAATTATCATGTGCGCGAGGTGCGGGGCCCGTGCTTCGGTGCTGTGGTGCACAGCCGCGGCGCGGTGGGCAATTTCACGGCCGGCCTGCGCAGCCTCATGGGCGGCGAGATCAACGAGTACAGCCAGTTGATCGAACAGGCCCGGTCCCAAGCGATTGACCGTATGGCGCAGAACGCGGCGCAACTCGGCGCCAACGCCATCGTCATGATGCGTTTCGACACGGCGGACACCGATCAGTCCATGATGGGCGTCGTCGCCTACGGCACCGCCGTGATCGTCGAGGCACGCTGAGACCTGCGCCGGCGGAATCACGTCCCTGAGCGGCCGAGGCCCGAAGCCGTGCGGCACGCCCGTGGCGGAACTCCGCGCCGACCTATCGTCACCGAGCGCGCCCGCAGCATCCGCCCCGTCGGGTCGATTCGAAGCGCATGAACCGGATCCGATCGCCATGAATCATAAGCGCTCCCGCCTGCCGCAGGCCGCGGCTTCCGTCCTGGCCGGGCTGCTCGCCTGCCTCGTCGGGTCGACGACGGCCAGCGCCGATCAACCGTCGGCCAAGCTGTGCCTGAACGAGACCTCGACGCCCGGGACGACGGATTGCATGAACCGGGCGTTGCAGGAGGCGGATGCGAAGCTCAACGCGGCCTACAAGAAGGCGATGTCGGTGATCGATCACGATGATCGCGCGGCGGACCCGAACGCCAAGGCGCTCTGGAAGACGCAGCTCGAGAGGGCGCAACGCGCCTGGATCGCCTTCCGCGACGCGGATTGTGGTGACCTGACCTACAGCGAGTGGGCCAACGGCAGCGGCGCGAACCCGGCGGTCCCCGCGTGCCGCTATGACAAGACGGTCGACAGAACCGCCGACCTTCTCGGCCGCTACCCGCTTCACTGAGAATCGCCGCGGAACCGGTGGCGGATCGCCACGCGTCGCCGGCACGCCTCGGGCAGAAGCTTTCGGCGCCACGGCCGGTCACCCGATCGTTGCGGGGGGCTGTGCAGACGCGCGGAAGCCGACCGATCCCCGCTCATCGCCTGCTCACGTCGGCTTCGGTGACGGGGGGCCGTCGGCACGGCGCGCCTCGGGACGCGGACCGGTCCGGCCTGCGGCGCCGATCGCCCTGTCTCAGCCCGCTTCGATGGGGCCCGGCGGTCGCGGGGCCGGCGGCTCGGCCGGCGGGTCGCCGTCGGGCGGTGCCGGCTCCGGCAGCGGATCGCCGATGGGTGGCAGCGGGTCATCCCCGGGGCGCGGCGTATCCGATGACATGGGGTGCTGTCCTGTCGATTCTTCGGGCGGTCGCGGAGGTCAACGCGCGCCGGTCCGGTCGGATGCAGTCTCGTCAGCCGAAGGTCAGCGACGATCGTTCCCGCAGGGCCCTGCGCCGGGCCCGGCTGAGGTCGGCGACAGAGTAGGGCTTGTACAGGAGCTCGAAACCGTCCGTGCCTTCCGAGGCCAGCACGTGGCTGTAGCCGGATGTCAGCACGACGGGCAGGTAGGGGCGCCGACGCCTTATCTCCCGGGCCAGATCGACACCGTTCATGCCCGGCATCTCCACGTCGGAGAACACCACGTCGATCTCCTGGCCGCTCGCCTCGATCGTGGCGAGGGCCGTCCGCGCGTCCTTCACCCAGAAGGCGTTGTAGCCGAGCTCCATCAGGGCTTGCCGGGCGAAGGCGCCGACCTCCGCGTTGTCCTCGACCACGAGCACCGGCGTGCCGTGGCCCTCGGCGAGCGGCTCCGGTTCGTCCGGCGCGCCGTCCTTGACCTCCGCCTGATGAGACCGCGGCAGGAAGAGGGTGGAGGTGGTCCCGACCCCGACGACGCTGGCGACCGCGACGTCACCGCCCGACTGCTTGGCGAAGCCGAACACCTGGCTGAAACCGAGCCCGGTGCCGTGTCCGAACCCCTTCGTCGTGAAGAAGGGCTCGAAGATGCGTTCGAGGAGATCCGCTTCGATGCCCGAGCCGGTATCCTAGACCGACACGGCGACGAAATCTCCGGGCACGGCTGGATGCGCCCGCAGCGCGGGAATCCCGTCCGCGCGGCGCACCTTGATCAGGAGGCGGCCCTCGCCCTGCATGGCGTCGCGGGCATTCACCACCAGGTTGACGAGTGCGGTGTCGAACTGGCTCGGGTCGGCATCGACGTGGCAGCGCAGCCTTTGGCCGTCGGCATCCGTGCCGGCATCCGTGTCGGTCGCGACTCGGATGCACGCGCCGGTCAGCTGACCGACCGCCTCCATCTTCTGCGACTGACGCAGCTGCTCCTCGAGAATCCGGCGTTCCGTGACGTCCCGGCCGGTCGCGTGGGAACGGTCCCCGCGGGCGATCGCGTGCCACGAGATCCAGCGGTACGCTTTGTCGGCGGACCTGAAACGGACGTCGAGGTCGGACAGGGTGTGGCCAGTCCGCAGCGTCTCGAACGCGCCGGCCGCCGTCCCGGCGTCGTCCGGATGGATCAGTGTGTCGATGCGGATGCCGACCAAGCTGCCGGCCGGCCAGCCGAGCAGTTCCGTCCAGGCCGGGTTGACCGCCTGACAGGTGCCGTCAAGGGCGCAGACAACGAGGAGATCGCGGCTCGTCCTCCACACCAAATCGTGCTCGATGCGCCGGTCGCGGTTGAGCGTCTCCCGCTGCTCCTCGGCCGCCTGTCTGACCGCGGGACCTTGCAGGAAAACCGCGACACGGTTCTGCGCGTCGGAGCCGAGCCGCATCGCGCGGACGTCGAGGACGAGTCCCGAGCGCGACACGGGCGCCCTGAACCGGACATTGTGGCCGGATCTCGCGACCTCGCCGAGCGTGCAGAACCAGTGCCGCGCGTCGTCCGGCTCGAGCTCGCGCAGCCAGCGGCTCCCCGTGGCAACGCGGCCCGCCAGACGCTCGAAGGCGGCGTTGGCCTCGGCGAGGCGGTCATCCCCGGCCCTGCCTTCCGCGTCGAAGCGCTGCTCGACGACGCAGAAGCCGATCTCGTCGTCCGTCGGCCACCGGCGCGGGGAGGCGGCCCGATTGCCGGCCTGCATGCCCGACTGCCGGAAGCGCGTGAGGTCGAGCTGGCTGCCGAAGAACAGCAGCTCGCCGTTCGGGCTGAAGACGGGACTGATGTAGATTTCGTTGACGAAGCTGCTGCCGTCGCGCCGCTAGTTCAGCAACTCCACCACCATGTCCCGCCGTGCGGCGATGGCGTCGCGGATGCTGGCTATGTGGGCTGGGTCGGTCCCCGGTCTCTGTAGGAAACGGCAGTTGCGCCCGATCAGCTCCTCGGCGGTGTAGCCGGAGAGTTCCAGGAACGCGTGGTTGGCGAAGACGATCGGATTGTCGGGCAGATTGGGATCGGTGACGATCATCGCCATCCGGGTCTTGTCGGTGGCGGTGAAAAGGAGGTCGGACCGGGCGGTGCCGACACCGGCCAGGCTGGTTGAGACGGCGACCGGGACCTGCGTCGCGCGCAGACGCGCGTTCTCCTCCACAAGCGCGCGCTCGCGCCGGCGCAGTCGCTCGACCTCCCCCCGAAGATCCTCGATGCTCATGGCCCGGTCTTATCCGGTGCGGCTGCCGGGTCCAACCGGTGCCGGCACACGGACACGAGACCGGAATGTGATCTCTTGTGCCGATGGGGGCGCCCGTCGTCGCAGGGCGTGCGAACAGGCCGTCCCTGAGACAGTCGGGGCCAGGTACACGGTCAGGCGCAGGCGCGGTCCGGCCGCCAGGACGCGGCGTTCCGGCCGGCGGCCGGGTCCGGATCGCGCCGCCGCGAACGCGAACGGCCGGAGCTCGGCTCCGGCCGTCGCGTCGTCGACGGGACCGCTCTTACCGCAGGAGCTGGAGGACGCCCTGCTGGGCGGAGTTGGCCAGCGACAGGGCCGAGATGCCCATCGACTGGCGGGTCGACAGCGCCTGCGAGTTGGCCGCTTCCTGGTTCAGGTCGGCGTTGGTCAGGTTGGCCGAACCCGTCTGCAGCACGTTGATCAGCTGCTTGGAGAAATCCTGACGGTTCTGCACCACCGACAGGTTCGAGCCCAGCGTGCTCGCCGCGGAGTTCAGGGTCGCGCCCGCCGTGGTCAGGGTCGCCAGGGTCTTGTTGACGTCCGCGTTCAGCAGGAAGTTGCCGAGGCCGTTCTGGCTCGACGAGCTGTTCGAGCTGGTGATCGAGGACAGGCCGAGGCCGTTCGACGTCGCGTCCACCGAGGCGACGTTCAGGTTCGAGCTGCCGGTGTCGTTGAACTTGATGTTCATGTCATTGCCCTTACCGGCAATGAGGTTGACGCCGTTGTAGCTGGCGTCGCTGGCGAGCTGCGTGATCTGGTTGAGCAGGTTGTTGTACTGGTTCGCCAGCGAGGCGCGCTGGGCCGTGCCCGAGATCGACAGGTCGCTGGACACGACGGTGCTGGCGGCGGTGCCGTAGGTCGAGGCGGTGGTGGCCGAGGCGGTGAAGCCCAGCGCCGTCTGGCTGCCGGAGTTCTGGAACTCCACGTCGGCCTGGGCATTCAGGACGATCTTCGTGCCGGAGCTGTCGACCGAGAAGATCGCGCCGGCGCCGAAGGCGCCGCTGGACGAGGTCGAGGCCGAGCTGACCGCGGCGTTGAGCGCGGCCACCGTCGCGTTGACGCTCGAGGAGGCGGCGACCGTAGCGGAGACCGAGCTGCCGTTGATGGTCAGCAGCACGGTCTGGGAGGCGGTGCTGGCGCTGTAGGCGTTGGCGGCGGTGCCGGTGGTGGAGAGCTGGGTCGAGAGCGCCTGATTGGCAATCGATTTGGCCTGGTCGACCAGCTTCTGGATCGAGGTGATGCCCTGGTTGGCGGCCTGGATCGACTGGATGCCGTTGGAGATGCCGTCGAGGAGCGTGTTCAGGCTCGAGGAACGGCCGTCGAGGGCCTGGGAGGTGAAGAAGTTGGTCGGGTTGTCGAGGGCGGAGTTGACCGTCTTGCCGGTCGCGAGGCGGTTCTGGGTGGTCGCCATCAGCTGGGCGGTGTCCTGCAGCGAGAGCAGGTTCTGGCGCGTCGCGGCCGACAGGGTGATGGAGGACATGGATCGCTATCTTTCCAACCGGAGCAACCCGATTCTCGGGGATGCCTAAGAATACCGGTTAGGGTTAAGTCTGAATTAACTGCGCGAGTATTTTCGGTGAATCGGTAGCCTTACCGAGACATGGACGACCGTCGCACGCAAGCTTGTGATCCGCGGCATCCGGCAGGCTCGCGCGGGCCGGATGCCATCGGAGACTTGAGCCGGCGCGTTCCGACCGTTCCCGTGCCGGCGGACCGGTCGTTCGGGCCGCTGCGTCGCGCGGTCCGCCTGGACCTCAGTCGAGGGCGTAGCCGAGCAGCCCCTCGGATGTCTGCCCCTCACATCCCGGCGCGATCGATACGAAATGATCGCGGCTGCCGGCGATGCAGCGATAGATCGGGTGGCTGCCCGGCCTTTGCGCTTCGTAGACGTACCCGGTCTGCCCGAGGGGTGTCTGACCCTCGCACCGCGCGTCACGGCTGAGGAAGTGGTCCTGCCCGGCCACGCAGCTCATCAGCATCGCGGTCCCGGGGGCCGGGAGCGTCAGCACGCTGCCGAGGCTGCGCTCGACCGTGTAGCCGGGTCCGACATAGCCGGTCGTGACCCAATGCCCGCCGGCCCCGAGGGCGCGCTGTAGGGGAAGGCGATCGGCGCCGTTCAACCTGCGCGCCTCAGCGATCCGCCAGGTGCCGGGGTAGGGGCCGCCGCCCGAGAAGAAGACCGTGATGTCGGGCAGAAACGGAGTCAGATACCCCGTTCCGTCCCGCTGGAAGCCCGGGCTGTGGTTCAGGTAGAAGCCGGTGACGTCGGAATTCAGGTAGCCCAGGGGCGTCCAGGCGGCCGGTGCCCCGCTCAGCAGGGTCTTCAAAGGCATCTTGAACAGGCCCATCTGGTAGGTTTCGCGATCGGGATTGCGGCCCGGATCCTTGCAGGCCACCTGCTGACAGGCGCGACCCGGCAGTCCGGTGATGACGTAGACCTCGCCGGCCTTGGGATCGTAGGCGAAATCCGAGTTCGGGTTGACGGTCGCGCCGTCGGCCGTGACGTTGGGAACCCGAGCCGGCGGCCCGAAATGCACGCCGTCCGCCGTGTGTCGGAGGTAGAGGTCCCCGAAGCCCCGCACGCCCTGCGGCCCGGTGAGATCCGTCGTGAAGACGAAGAGGCCGGACCGTCCGTCCGAGAAGGTGGCGGGCTGCCCGGTGCCGTAGTTGCCCTGCGCGACCACGGGGTTGATCGGCTTGATGACCGGTTCCGGATAGTCGACCCAGGTCACCTTGTCGTTCGAGAAGGCGAGACCTGTCTGGTTGTTGTTTCCGGGCAGATTGTCGGCTCCCGAATAATACATCGCGTAGGCGTAGGTCTGTCCGTCCGCCGGGTTGATGAAGCGGCCCCGGACCACGCTGGGATCACAGACATACTGGCGGTTCCAGGAGCCGGGCGTTGGCTGGAATACGATCCGCGCCGGCGAGAAGCCGTTCTGCGGCGTGTAGGAGCGATGGAAGATGACGTCGGTCTTGCCCTGGCCGCACCACCAGATATCGGTTGTCCCGTTCTCGGTGATGACGCTCGGCGCGTAGTTGTAGCCGGCGGGATTGGCCTCGTTGACGAACAGCGGCTGTGCCTCCGGCCCCTTCCACCCGGCCTCGCCCGCGACCGGCAGCGCGAGCAGCGCCAGCACCGTCCCGACGAGGCCGCCCTTCGGCGCGGCGCGGCCCGGCAACACTCTCACGCTCATCCCTCGCTCCGGTCCGCTCCCGCCCCTTTGACGACTGGGCTCTCCGGGCGAGGCTGACGACCGGAATGTGGCCGTCTGATATCCGTCGGCGCGGTCCGCCGGACCGTGCCCGGATCCTTCACAGATCCGGACGCGGCCCCTCATCCTGGGACAGGGTGACACGTCCTCCGCCCGGGCTCGGCGGCGCGGGGCGTCGGCAGATCGGCCGAAGGGCGCGGTCGAGCAGCGATTGCCGGCCGAGGATCATCTCGTAGAAATCGTACTCGCCCGGCCGGAAATTGGCTTTGAGGAACTGGAAGTGCATGTGGAAGGGCTTGAGGCGCAAGCGCTTGTAGTCGTCCTCCGGTATCCTGTCCTTGACCCCTGCGGACCGAATGAGCGGATTCCAGGCAAGAAATGCCGGTCGTTCGATTCCGAGATCGAAGAGGGGATTGAACCCGTAGCAGTTGAGCCAGTCCTGTGGGGCCTGATAGTCGCACCACACGATGCGGTCGCTGAAGACGAGGGTCGCGATGTCTTCGCGCAGTCTCCGGGCCTCATTCTGGAGGGCGACGAAGGGCAGACCCGAGCCCAGCGTGACGAGGGACAGCTGCGGATGCGGTCGATCGTCGGTCCCGAGTTGCGCGAGGACCTGGGCGGCGACCTCGACCGCCATGGCGGCGCCGAGGGAATGGCCGACGATCATGACCTCGTCGGGCGCGTCCGCGGGATGCGCCCGCCAGTGGGACAGTTCGGCCAGAACACGCTCCCGGAAGACCGCGATCCTGGCCTCGTAATCCGGCCGCCGGCCCGTCGCATGCTGCCAGAAGAAGATGCGAATGCTGAGGATGTGCCAGAAGAACAGGCGACCCAGCGCCTTCCTGGTGACGTACAGGACCGCGATCGCGGCGGTGGCGAGAAGCAGCGCCACCCAGACTCGTTCAGTCCCCGCTGACGGGTTCACGGCGGCGAAGACTGCGGTGCCGAGCACGATCAGCAGTGCCGGAGCCACGAAGGCGACGAAGAACGGGAAGGCGCTCAGCAGGGTGTAGGGCCATCCGAAGCGGGCGGTCTTGAAAAACAATCCCTGTGCGAGCCCCGACGCGACGCTCCGCGCCAGCAGGGCCAGCTTGCGCGGCATGGGGCGCGCGAGATCCGCATGGACGATGTCGCTCCAGATCAGCGTCTCGCAGCGGACGGCCGCCCCGTCGCCGTCGGCCGGCGCGCTGACAGTCCAGCTCCGGCTCAGACCATCGGGGTCGGTCCGGATCGCCGATACCGCGCGCGGCATCGACCCGAAGCGGGTCGTGTGACGGTCGAGCTCCCGCTTGAAGAAGGCGGGAAACCGGATGCCGCTGCGCGCGTCGAATCCGTGGATGAAGAAGACGTGCCGTCGCGCGACCGGCGGCGGATGAAGGTCTCTCAGCTTGAAGGGCGTGAACGATAAGTAGCCGCGAACCATCTGATTGAACAAGGGCGAGAGCACGAGGAGGCTTCGCGGCGGTCGACGGCGCCGGCAGGGGTGGCTGCATTGCCCGATCGCGGCGGGCTCCACAACAGCGCGCCGGCGAATTCGGTTCCGCCGCCGGCCACCACTCATCATCCCGGCAGCGCGACGGCCTCTGTCACCCGGCAACACCGACAGCGTCAAAAATCGGTGTCGGGGTCGAGAAAGACTGGACTTGAGAAAACTGAGGCCCCTACGGTGCGGGACGCGGGGGCGGTGTTCAAGATTCGTATGGGTTTCTCCAAGGCCGTGAGGGCGCTTCGCAGCGGCGCCCTCCGACGTCACAAGATCGGCCACATCCAGGCCGTCTTCGATGCTGCGCCGAGCGGCTGCATCGTCCTCGCCGGCGACTCGCACGCGGCTCTCATGCCGCGACCGGTCGTGTCACGTCCCGTCCTGAATGCCGGTCTCGCCGGAGCGACGGCACGCTCCTATCGCCGCGCCCTCGACCTGCTGAGCGCGCCGTTGCCGGCTTTCCTCGCGGTCCTGATCATCGGGACCAACGATATCCGATCACCGTCGGCGCTCTCGAAACCGGCCACCGACGACTTCTTCAGCCAGGCGGATCACATCGTCGATCGCCTCCAGGCCTGGACCCTCGATACGCTTGTGTCGGCGCTGCCGCCCACACCGTTCTCGAGAGCATCCGAGCGCGAGCCCGCGACGGTCGAGGTCTATTCGGATCTTCTCCGCGATGTGTGCGCGCGCCGGGGCGTCTCGTTCTTCGACCCGTTCGCGTCGCTGCGCGCCGCCCGGTTCGGGCTGGCCGAGGATGACGCCTTCGTCGAAGGGATGCATCTGCGCGATTACGCCGCCGTCGCCGCGCGGATCACCGGCCATATCCGTGATCACTACGGGCTCGAGCAATACTTGGAGAACACCCTCCCTGGCTTCGACGAAAATTACTACAGGAGCTGGTATGCCGATACTTGCCAGTACCCACATGGACTGAGGCGCCATTACCTCGACCTCGGCTGGCGCGAGGGTCGCGATCCGAGCGGGCATTTCAGCACCGACGGCTATCTCGATGCCAATCCCGATGTCCGCGTCGCGGGCATCAATCCGCTGGTCCACTTCCTGGAAGTCGGCTTCGCCGAGGGGCGGACCGGCTGGCAGAAGGCCCACACGCATCCGACGCGCTATCGCGGCGTCGGCCCCGCTACCTGAGAGCGGCGCTTCCTGCCGGCCGCGCGCACGCCTTCGTGAGCGCAAGCGTCGCGAAGCTGCCGCAGATCGGTGTACGCATGCGACCATGCGCTTCCTCCTCGCCGGCCCACTCCTCGCCCTCATCGCCACGGGAGCCGCGGCCGGGGAGCCACGCCTCGACGGCCCCGTCGTCGCCGGTAGATTCGGGATGGGCGGGTCGGACTATTACGGCGATGTCCGCAGCCGGATGCCGTTTACCGGAGAGGCTCCGCCGCGACCGGTCGGGATGGCCGACATCGTGCGCGTCCGGGCGGCCCGCAGGCGCGCGGACACCGCGTCGCGCCGACAGGCACCGCATCGGCCTGCGCATCGCGGCTGAGGTTCTCCGGGCTCCGGTCATCCGGAGCGGCCCGAGGCGGCGGCGAAGACGCCGTCCTGGCGGCCCGAGTGCGTCACGGGAGCCGGGGTTCTTCTCCCGGGCCGCCCGGTTGCGCGCCCCGCGGGGCCCTTCGGTCGGGCGGGGACGCGGGGTCCGCGAAATCGCTGTGCCGCCCGCCTCAGTGCCGGTAGCGTTCGGCCAGCGCCATGAGGGCCTGGGCGAGTTCGGTGAGGTTGGCCGAGGCCGCCTCCACCTGCCGCGTGCCCGCCGCCGTCTGCTGGCTGGCCTGCCGGATGTTCTGCAACGCCCCCATCACCTGCTCGATGCCCAGCTGCTGCTGGTTGGTCGAGGCCACGATCTGCTGGAACGTCTGGACGTTCTCCTCCACGCGCCCGGTGATCTCCTCGATCGTGCGCTGCGTCGTGTCCGAGCGCGTCTTGCCGGCCGCCGCGCGCTTGACCGCCTCCTCTCGGCCAGCAGCTTCATCTCCGAGGCCACCACCGCGAAGCTGCGCCCGCTCTCGCCGGCCGCGGCCGCCTCGATGGCGGCGTTGAGCGCGAGCAGGTGCGTGCGCTCCGAGATGTCGTTGACCGTCTCGATGATGTCGCCGATCGTCTGGGTCTTCTCCGACAGGCTGACGATGTTGCCGGCCACCGCCTCGGCCTGCTCGCGGATCGCGTCCATGGCCTTGGCCGTGTCGGAGACGGCGCGCAGACCCTGGCGCGACGTCTGGGCGGTCGCCTGGGCGGTGGCGATCACCTCGGTGGCGCGCTTGGAGATCTGCGCGCCCGAGTGGGTGATCTCGTCGACCGTGGCGGCCGTCTCCTGCACGGCGGCGAATTGCTGCTCGACCGAGGCGGCCTGCTCCTGCGCCGAGGCCCGGATCTCGGCCGCGGCCGCGTTCAGGTCCGCCGTCGCCGCACGGTTGGTCCGCGCCAGGTCCGAAAGACCCGCAACCATCGTGTTCAGCGGATCGCGTCCATGGCCTTGGCCGTGTCGGAGACGGCGCGCAGACCCTGGCGCGACGTCTGGGCGGTCGCCTGGGCGGTGGCGATCACCTCGGTGGCGCGCTTGGAGATCTGCGCGCCCGAGTGGGTGATCTCGTCGACCGTGGCGGCCGTCTCCTGCACGGCGGCGAATTGCTGCTCGACCGAGGCGGCCTGCTCCTGCGCCGAGGCCCGGATCTCGGCCGCGGCCGCGTTCAGGTCCGCCGTCGCCGCACGGTTGGTCCGCGCCAGGTCCGAAAGACCCGCAACCATCGTGTTCAGCGTCGCGCCCAGCCGGCCGACCTCGCCGCCGCTGCGGACGTCGAGCCTGCTCGACAGGTCGCCCTCGCCGACCCGCCCCACGAAACCCATCACCCGGACCAGAGGCCGGACGATCAGCCGGTTGATGCCGATGCCGATGCCCAAGCAGATCAACAAAGTGATGAGCGTTCCACCCCACAGGGCCAGGCTCTCGTTGCGCTCGCCCCGCGCGACGCGCTCGGCCAGCGCGGCCCGCACCGCCCCCTCGAGACTCTCGATGGCGGCCAGCTTCTCGCGGAAGGTGTCGAACAGGCGCTTGCCTTGGCCGTCCGCCTCGATGTGGACGGCCTCGTCCCGCTTCGCCGGATCGGCCGCGATGCGGAGGGCGACCTCACCGACTTCCGTCTGCCAGCCGCGGGCCGCCGCCACGGCGTCGGCGAGCAGGCGCGTCCGTTCGGGATCCTGGCCGATCAGGCTTCTGAGCCTGTCGATCGCCTCATCCAGCGCCGGACGACCGGCGTGGTAGGGCTCCAGGCTGCCGTCGCGCCCCGTGATCAGGTAGCCGCGCAGCCCGGTCTCCTGATTGAGCATGGCCGCGCGGAAGTTGTCGAGGGCGCGGATCAGCTGGTTCGAGCGGCTCCGGGCATCGGTCGCCTCCCGCAATTGGTCGCCGGTCACCAGGACCGCACCGCTGCTCAGGACCGAGACCAGCGCGATGACACCGATCGCACCGCCGAGAATGCGGTTGAGTCCCAGCGTTTGGGGCATGGTCTGCTTCATCCTGCTCGGACCTGCGGCCGGCGCCGGCTAGACCGCGACCGAGGCACGGTGGCCTCTTAGCGCCGCCGCCCGGCCGATGCGAGCCACCGTCTCGGCCCGCGTCTCGGCCACCGGCCGACGCGGGGCCCGCCGCGGCGGCGCCGGGCCGCTGACGGGTCCGGCCCGATATTTACGAATTGTAAACCGACAACCGACTTGTACTTGTGCAAGCGAGCGTCCGTGTATGCATCTAAACAGCGAGAGCCGCAGTTCTCGATCGTAAAGGTTTTGCAGTAGGCGGTTGCGTCGCGCGAGATGTTGATTTCTTTCCTGATCGATACCGACCGCAAGGCTGATCCACTCGACGCGAACCTTCGGGCACGCGCCCGTGTCGAGCAGCTTGACGTTGCGCTTCGTCTGGTCCCCTTCACGATTCTTGTGAGTCTCAGCGTCGTACAGGTCATCGTCTACCTGTTCTGGAAACCGGACAACCGCGCCTATCTCGCCGCCCTGGAGGCGTTCGTCCTGCCGCTGGCCGTCCTCTCGCTCCAGCAGTGCTGGCGCTGGCGCTCCCGCCCGAAACCCCTCGCGGTGCCGTCCTCGTTCGTCCAGGGCACCGTCCTCGCCGCGCAGGCCTACGGGTTTCTCCTGGCCTCCATCCCGGTCATGCTGTTCGCGGGCGCCGACGCGCACGGGCGGCTGCTGATCGCGTCCAGCATCGCGGGCCTGATCGCGACCGGCATGAGCGCGGCTGTGCTGCCCCGGGTCGCCATCGGCTATTCCGGCCTGATCATCCTCGGCTCGTTCATCGCCCTGGCGACGACGGGGGAGCCCTTCTACATCTACGTCGCCGTCCTGCTGTTCTTCTACGCGATCTTCATCTGCTTCACGATCCTGCATCTCAGCCGGCTGCTGACGATGCGGGTGATCGCGCAGATCGAGCTGGAACGGCAGCAGGAATTCACCCACCTCCTGCTCAACGAATTCGAGGAGAGTGCGAGCGACTGGCTCTGGGAGACCGATGCCGACCTGCGCCTCCAGCACGTCTCGCCGCGGCTGATCGAGGTCGCCGGCTCCTCCGAGCGTCAGCTGATGGGTCTGCCGCTCGAGCGGCTGCTGCTGCCGCCGCTGGCGCCGCCCAGGAGCCACTCGAGCACCGCCCTCTGGAGCTGCATCGCCGAGCGGCGCGCCTTCCGCAATCTCCACCTGCAACTCGACATCTCCGGCGAGCGGCGGACGTGGTGCCTCAGCGGAAAGCCGACCTTCAACCGGACGGGCGCCTTCTCGGGCTATCGCGGCGTCGGCTCGGACGTGACCGAGAAGCGGCGCTCCGAGGAGCGGCTGTCCTATCTCGCTCTGCACGACTCCCTGACCGACCTGCCGAACCGGGTCCTGTTCCATCAGCTCCAGGAGGCGGCGCGGGAGCGGCTCGCCCAGGGCGAACGGTTCGCCGTGCTGGCCCTCGACCTCGACGAGTTCAAGAGCGTCAACGACACGTTCGGCCACGCGGCCGGCGACAAGCTCCTGAAATCGGTCGCCGAACGGCTCCGAAGCTTCGAGGCTTCCGATGTTCAGCTCGCCCGTCTGGCCGGCGACGAGTTCGCGGTCCTCGCAACCGGACGAAGCGCCCGCGACCTGCACGCCATCGAGGCGCTCGCGCACGGCATCGTCGAGGCGCTCGCGTCGCCGTTCACCATCGAGGGCATCCGGCTGACTGTCAGCGTCAGCATCGGGATCGCGATCGCGCCGCAGGACGGGTGCCAGGAGATCATGCGGCGGGCCGATCTCGCGCTCTACCGCATGAAGAGCGAGGGCCGGAACGGCTACCGCTTCTACGAAGCCGAGATGGACGAGCGGATCGAGGCGCGGCGGGCCCTGACGGCCGACCTGAGGGGCGCGCTCGATCGGGACGAGTTCATCCTCTACTTCCAGCCGATCGTGGCGGCCCAGGAATGCCGCGTGCGCGGCTTCGAGGCGCTGCTCCGGTGGAAGCACCCCGTGCGCGGCTTCGTCTCGCCCGGCGAGTTCATTCCCCTCGCCGAGGAGACCGGGGTGATCATACCCCTGGGCGAGTGGATCCTCCGGGAGGCCTGCCGGATCGCGGCCGGATGGCCGGGAGATGTCCGCATCGCCGTCAACCTGTCCCCGCGGCAGTTCCGGCACTCGGACCTGACCCAACTCGTCCGCTCGGCCCTGCGCACGAGCGGGCTGGCCGCCGCGCGCCTGGAGCTCGAAGTCACCGAATCGGTGTTCCTCGAGGCCACGCCGGCGATCAACGCCACGCTCTCCAAGCTGCGCGAGATGGGCGTGCGGCTGTCCCTCGACGATTTCGGGACCGGCTACTCGAGCCTGAGCTACCTGCGCCGGATCGCCTTCGACAAGATCAAGATCGACCAGAGTTTCGTCCGGGACCTGCCGCAGGAGCGCAGCGCGGCGGCGATCGTGAACGCGATCATCGACATGGCGACGAGCCTCGACATGACGATCACGGCCGAGGGCGTCGAGACGGACGCGCAGCGCGTCTGCCTGCTCGAGCAGGGCTGCCACGAATTCCAGGGCTACCTGTTCAGCAAGCCGCTGCCGGCCGAGCAGGCGGCGGCGCTGGCGCGCAGCCGGCAATTGCCCCCGAGGGCGGTCCGGGCGGCGTGAGACGCGGTCAGACGCCGAGCGGGGCGATGCCGGACGGGTCGGACGCGACCGCGTGCGGCGACGATTTCGGCCAATAGGGCAGGAAGCCCTCGACGATGGTGCGCGGAATGTCGAGGGGCCGGTAATGGACGGTGTCCACGAACATCAGCGACTGCTCCCCACGCCCGAGCAGGCCGTTGACCTCGCTGTGGATCTCGTGCGCCAGGGTCACGAATTTCCGGTTGTGGCTCGCGATGGAGATCCGGACAGTGACCGGCTCGAATTCCATCGCCTCCCGGCGGAAGTCGTGATGGAAGGACTTCGTCAGGACGTAGAAATCCGTGGATTTCAGGTCGAAATTCGGCATGCAGATGTTGAAGAACAGCTCGCGCGCCTTGCCGACCCAGCGCACGTAATTGGCGAAATAGACGTTCCCGACCGAGTTGGTGTCGTCGTAGGTCGGGATCAGGCGCAGGACAAACCAGTGCCCGTCGAACCCGTGTGACGCGACCGCGTCCGTCTGGTCCACCGCGACGGGCACCGGCGCCGCCCGCGGCGCCCGCTCCGCCGCCGGAATCAATTCCTCGACCGGCGGCGGCGCGCGCCATCCGAGGATCTGCGCGATCATCGGGAGGGCGCCGATCAGGCCGATGAGCGGCGCGATCGCGAGCAGCGCCCAACTCGGGGCCAGATGACCCGTGACGAAGATCAGGCACGCCGTCGCGCCGATCATCGACGTGAGGACCGAATCGTAGCGGCGCTTCGCGCCGAGCGTTTCGCATACGAGGCAGGCCGCCGCCCCGACGAGGAGCGTGGCGAAGGGCATCATCAGGTAGAGCAGCGAGAGGTTCGCCCAGATCGCCGCCGCCGCGGTGGCGAGCGCTCCCGCGAGGATCCAGACCGGGGACGCGACGAGTCCGGCCGGCACGAAGGCGAGGAGCGGCGAGTTGCTGCGCGCCGTGATCGATGTTCCGAGCCAGCGCGTGGCGCTGTAGAAGCTGTCGATCGTGGTCGCCGCGGCGATTGCCGTCCAGATGACGAAGGCCGCCGTGACCGCGGTGGTCGCGGGTTCGCGCGCGACCGCCTGCGCCACAGCCGCGTAGGCACCCGACAGCCCATCCGACGCGACGACCGGCGTGCCGAGGCCCGCCCGCGCGGCGAGCAGCGCGTTGATCGTCAGGAGGCCGAGGAACAGGAGGGCGCCGGCGCCATAGGCCGCGCGCACGGATCCGCCCGACCGCCGGATCTCGACGGCCCGCTGCCATTGCTGGATATCCATCCAGGGACCGAGCAGGAAGCCGACCAGCGAGGGAACGACCAACCCGTAGAAGCGCTCGTCGAAGGCCTGGAGCGGCACTTCCCAGCCGTCCCGATGCGCGGGCAGCTCGGCGATCAGGATCACGCTCGCCGCGAGCCCCACCAGCAGCGCCGCACTATGGATGATCCGGATGCCGCGCAGCGGGACCGCGTGCCCAATCGAGCAGGCGATGAGGGCCAGGGCGATCACGCCCACGGCGGCGTCGTGGCCGAACAGCGGAAGCCACGCATAGGCCGCGAAGCCGAAGATCGTGATGGCGACCGCGAAGAACTGAGCTCCCATGAAGAGGAGGGCGTAGGGGCCCTGCACGGCGGCCACGATCGCGTCGAGGTTCCGACGCGGCGCGCCGAGCACCCAGCCGAACAGGCCGAGACCCGTCGCATTCGGCAAGGCGAAGGCAAGAAACCCGAGCCATCCATATGTGAGGGTCACATGGATCGCGTAGAAGAACCCCAACCCCCAGAACCACGACAAAGCAATCGTGGGCGCCCAGGCCGCGGAGCGGATGAACTGGGAAGGCATTGTGTCTGCAAGCGCTCCGGACCTGACACTGTAATAGCGTATCAGATTCGTTTCGGGAATATGGCCGTCGAAAAAGGTGGCGGATATAAGATATGCATGGCGGGAAAAGCATCGGGCTTCTGGCCCGCGGCCGACACACTGAAGCGCGCCGTTTCGCCGGCCGGCGCCGAGCACCAGGGCCCGAACGATCCGGCTAATCGACCGTCTTCTGGCTGTCCCGAACAAGATCGACGAAGTTGCGGATCAGCGGAGCCTTCGTCGCGGTCCACAGGGCGAAGACATCGGCGCGGATACGGGGCCCTGCTAGCGGCCGGTAGACCACGTCGGGATGCGCCAGCCGGGCGACGTGTTCCGGGATGAGGGCAATCCCCAGCCCGGCTGCGACGAGGCTCGTCAGCGAGGCCGCCTCGACGGCCTGATGGGTGATGGTCGGGATAAACCCGGCCTCGACGCAGCAGTCCCAGAGGTACTTCGCGAACAGCGAGTCGGACATCCGGAGGAACACGAACCGCTCGTCGCGCAGGTCGAGCAAACGGAGCCTCCGCCGCGCGAGGCGGTGTCCGCGCGGCAGGACAACCTGGACGGTCTCGCTCCAGGCGCGGACCCGGACCAGATCGGCATCCTGCGGCGGCGACCGTAGGAAACTCACGTCGGTCTGACCCGCCTTCAGCATCGCGATCTGGCGATCCGGCGACCTCTCGTGGATCCGAAGATCCACCCTCGGATAGACCTGCGCGAAATCCCGGATCGCGGGACCGAGCGGCCCCGCGAGCATCGAGCCTGTCAGCCCGACATTGATGATGCCGGCGGTGCCGGCGCCGATCGCTCGGGCACGCTCGGCGGCCTCGGCTGCCCGCTCCAGGATCCCGATGACCTGAATGTGAAAGTCCTGACCGGCCCGCGTCAGCGCGACGCGACGGGTCGTCCGCTCGAACAGAGCCGTCCCGATCTCCTCCTCCAGATCGCGGATCTGCTGGCTGAGCGGCGGTTGCGCCACGCCGAGACTCTCGGCCGCGGCGGTGAAGCTGAGGTGCTTCGCGACGGCGGCGAAGTAGCGGAGGTGGCGCAGTTCCATGACGAGATTATAATGCTGCATGTTTCAATTCAAACGAAAAAGATATTTGACGTCTAGATAGCGGGGAAGGAATTTGCCGCCCGGATGGCCGGACTGGCCTTGCGCTGCACGAGGCGGCCGCGCACCGCGATTGGTCTCGGTCCGACCCGCCGCAGTGTAGGCGGGCGGTCGCGGCCGTGTGCGGGCGGGGCGTTCCGGAGAGGTTGCGATGAAGCGCGTGTTCGGGTCGCTCTTCGGGCAGGTCGTGGCCGCCCTCGTTCTCGGGATCCTCGTCGGCCGGCTCTGGCCCGACTTCGCCGTCACCCTGAAGCCGCTGGGCGACGTCTTCATCAAGCTCATCAAGATGGTGGTCGCGCCGCTGGTCTTCGGCGTCGTCGTGCACGGCATCGTCGGCGCGGGCGACCTCCGGAAGGTCGGGCGCGTCGGCCTCAAATCCCTGATCTACTTCGAGGTGGTGACGACCGTCGCGCTGACCCTGGGACTCGTCCTAGCCTACGTCTTCGCGCCCGGTCACGGCATGAACGTCGATCTGGCGACGCTGGATGCCAAGTCGCTCTCCAGCTACACCGACCGGGTCGGGCAGGTGACGGGCACCGTCGACTTCCTGATGAAGCTGGTGCCGACGACCTTCGTCGACGCCTTCGCCAAGGGCGACATCCTTCAGGTCCTGCTCCTCGCGATCCTGTTCGGGTCCGGCCTCTCGCTCCTCGGCGAGCGCGGCAAGCCCCTCGCCGACAGCCTGGAGCGGATCACCGAGGTCCTGTTCCGGATCATCGGCTTCATCGTGCGGCTGGCGCCGCTCGGCGTGCTGGGCGCGGTCGCCTTCACGGTGGGCAAGTACGGCGTCGGCTCGCTCAAGCAGCTCAGCATGCTGGTGGTGCTGTTCTACGCGGGTGTCGCGCTCTTCGTGGTCGTGGTGCTCGGCGGCATCATGCGGCTCGCCGGCTTCAGCATCTTCAAGCTTCTCGCCTATCTGCGCGAGGAACTGACCGTCGTGGCCGGGACCGCCTCCTCCGACTGCGTCCTGCCGCAGGTCATGCGCAAGATGGAGCGGCTCGGCATCAGGGAATCGACCGTCGGCCTCGTGATCCCGACCGGCTACTCCTTCAACCTCGACGCCTTCTCGCTCTACCTGACCCTCGCGACCGTGTTCATCGCGCAGGCCACCAACACCGACCTGTCCTTCGGCCACCTGATGCTGATGCTCGGCATCGCGCTCCTGACCTCCAAGGGCGCCCACGGCGTGCCCGGCTCTGCGATCGTCGTCCTCGCCGCGACGCTCTCGGCGGTGCCCGAGATCCCGGTGATCGGGCTGGTCCTCGTCCTGTCGGTCGACTGGTTCGTCGGCATCGCCCGCGCGCTCGGAAACCTGATCGGCAATTGCGTGGCGACCGTGGTCATCGCCGCCTGGGAAGGCGACATCGACCGGGCGCAGGCCGCCCGCGTCCTGAACGGCGAGGACACCGCCGACACCGCGGAGATCCTCGAGGCGCCGGTCGCGGAGCCGCACACCGCGTGACGGGTTCCCTGCCCGACGTTTACAGCTTGAAGTCGAATCCCGGAGACCGACCATGAGCGCTGGAGCCTACAACCCCCCGTGCGGCGGCCTGCCCGGCCAGACGCGGCTGATGACCGGCCGCGCCGTGTTCACCGAGGCCTACGCGGTCATTCCCCACGGCGTGATGAGTGACATCGTGACGAGCCAGCTGCCGGGCTGGGACAGGACCCAGGCCTGGATCCTGGCCCGTCCGCTCTCGGGCTTCGCCGAGACCTTCGCCCAGTACCTCATGGAGGTCGCCCCCGGCGGCGGCAGCCAGGCCCCCGAGCCGGAGCCGCAGGCCCAGGGCGTCCTGTTCGTGGTCGCCGGCACGGCCAGCCTCACGCTGGACGGCGCCCGCCACGCCCTGCGGCCGGGCAGCTACGCCTACCTCGCTCCCGGCGCGGCCTGGGCCCTGCACAACGACGGCGACGCGCCCTTACGCTTCCACTGGATCCGCAAGGCCTACCAGCCCGCGGCCGGCCTGGAGGCGCCGACCGCCTTCGTCACCCACGAATCGGCGGTCGAGCCCGCCGGCATGGTCGGCACCGACGGCGCCTGGGCGACCACGCGCTTCGTCGCCTCCGACGACCTGCGCCACGACATGCACGTCAACATCGTCAGCCTGCGCCCGGGCGCCTCGATCCCGTTCGAGGAGACCCACGTCATGGAGCACGGGCTGTTCGTGCTGGAGGGCAAGGCGGTCTACCGGCTCAACCGGGATTGGGTCGAGGTCGAGGCGGGCGACTTCATGTGGCTGCGCGCCTTCTGCCCGCAGGCCTGCTACGCGGGCGGGCCGGGCCCGTTCCGCTACCTCCTGTACAAGGACGTCAACCGCCACGCGGCGCTGGCGCCGCGCGGGCTCGGCCGGTGAGCGCCGCGATTCGCGACATCGTCGCCCGGCCGCTGACGGCCGAGGCGTTCGCGCCGTTCGGCACGGTCATCGACGCGGCCGCGGTGGCGCCGCGGCCGATGAATGCCGGGATGGCGCGCCGCTTCCACGATCTGGCGGCGGTCGAGGTCGTGGGCGAGGGGGCGCGGGTGGTGATCGGGCTCGTGGAGGCGCAGCCCTACCCGGTTCCGCTGCGGCTCGGCCTCGTCGAGCGGCACCCGCTGGGCGCGCAGGCGTTCCTGCCGCTGAGCGCGGCGCCGTTCCTGGTGGTGGTGTGCCCGGACGCCGAGGGCCGGCCCGGGCCGCCGCAGGCCTTCGTCACGGCGCCGCGCCAGGGCATCTGCTACGCGCGCAACACGTGGCACGGTGTGCTGACGCCCTACGGCCAGCCGCAGGACTTCGTGGTGATCGACCGCGGCGGTCCGGGCGTGAACCTCGAGGAGCACATCTTCGCGGAGCCCTGGACGGTGCGTCTGCCCGGCCGGGACTGAGGTCGAACGCGGATCGCGCCGTCCGCGCACGCGGCGGCCAATTATTGACGCGCCCAAATCCCGGGCCGTCCCGCGACGCCCGGACCGGTTCCGGCGGCGCACGGCGTGTCAGGGGCGCCCGGATGCAATCAATCCCGGGGGCGCGGGCGCGAAAGTCCGTTGACTGGCACCGGTCAGAGGCTATCGAGGCCGCAACCAGGGAGTCCGCACCAACGCGGACCCGAGGAAACGCCGGGCCGCAGGCCCGCACCGGAAAGGCCGCCATGTCGCTGTACCGCACGCCCCTGTCCCGCCGGCGCTTCCTGGCGACCGGCTCGACGGCCCTCATCGCCGGCACCGTGGCGGCACCGCACGTGGCGCGGGCGCAGAAGGCGGAGTTCACCTACAAATACGCCAACAACCTGCCCGACACGCACCCGATGAACATCCGGGCGCGCGAGATGGCGGAGGCGCTGCGCACGGAGACCGGCGGCCGCTTCGACCTCAAGATCTTCCCGACGAGCCAGCTCGGCTCCGACACCGACACGCTGAGCCAGCTGCGCTCGGGCAGCGTCGAGTTCTTCACGATGTCGCCGCTGATCCTCTCGACCCTGGTGCCCAACGCGTCGATCAACGGCATCGGCTACGCCTTCCCGAGCTACGACGCCGTCTGGCCGGCCATGGACGGCGAGCTCGGCGCCTGGGTCCGCCAGCAGATCGCCAAGGCCGGCCTCGTCGCCATGGAGAAGATCTGGGACAACGGCTACCGCCAGACCACCTCGTCGACCCGGCCGATCGCCGTGCCCGACGACTTCAAGGGCTTCCGGATCCGCGTCCCGGTCTCGCCGCTCTGGACCTCGATGTTCAAGGCCTTCGATGCGGCTCCGGCCTCGATCAACCTGAACGAGACCTACTCGGCCCTGCAGACCAAGATCGTCGAGGGCCAGGAGAACCCGCTCGCGGTCATCTCCACGACGAAGTTCTACGAGGTGCAGAAGTACTGCTCGCTCACCAATCACATGTGGGACGGGTACTGGTTCCTGGCGAACCGCCGCGCCTGGGAGCGCCTCCCGCCGGATCTGCGCGAGACGGTGGCCCGCCACATCAACGCTGCCGGGATGAAGGAGCGGGCCGACGTCGCCCAGCTCAACGCCAACCTGCAGGCGGAGCTCTCGAAGAACGGCATGGTCTTCAACAAGCCCGACCCGGAACCCTTCCGCGAAAAGCTGCGCAAGGCCGGTTTCTACGCCGAGTGGAAGGGCCGGTACGGCGACGAGGGCTGGTCGCTGCTCGAGAAGGCCTGCGGGAAGCTCACCTGATGAGCGCCGCGGGAGCGCCGCGCGGCGGGGTCGCGCCGTGCTCCCGGCGGGTGATGAATCTCGCCCACTTCCTGCTGCGTGCCGCCCGCCGGTTTCCGGACGCGGTGGGGCTCGCCTGGGGCGCGCGGCGCTGGAGCTGGGCCGAGCTCGACGCCCGGGTCGACGCGATGGCGGCGGCGCTCGCCGCCCGCGGCGTGATCAAGGGTGACCGCGTGCTGGTCCAGGCGCGCAACAGCAACCAGCTGTTCGAGTCGATGTTCGTCTGCTTCCGGCTCGGGGCCGTCTGGGTGCCGGCCAATTTCCGGCAGACGCCCGCGGAGATCGCCTATCTCGCGCGCGCCAGCGGCGCCTCGACGCTGATCTGCGGCGCGGGTTTCCCGGACCACGCCGCCGCCGTGCGCGCGGCCTGCCCGGACCTGAACCGCGTCGTCGAGATCGGAGGCGCGGCCTTCGGGGACGATTACGACACGCTCGTCGCCGACCATCTGGGCGCGGCCGCTCCCGTCGCCGATGTCGCGCACGACGATCCCTGCTGGTTCTTCTTCACCTCGGGCACGACGGGCCGCCCCAAGGCGGCGGTCCTCACCCACGGCCAGATGGCCTTCGTCATCACCAACCATCTCTGCGACCTGATGCCGGGCACGACGGAGGCCGACGCCTCCCTGGTCGTGGCGCCGCTCTCGCACGGGGCCGGCATCCACCAGCTCGCGCAGGTCGCGGCCGGCGCCAAGACGGTGCTCACCGCCGGCGAGCGGTTGGATCCCGAGGAGGTCTGGGCCCTCGTCGAGGCGTGGCGCATCACGAACCTCTTCACCGTGCCGACCATCGTGAAGCTCTTGACCGAGCACCCCGCCGTGGCGGCGCACGACCATTCGAGCCTCCGGCACGTGATCTACGCGGGCGCCCCGATGTACCGGGCGGACCAGCAGCACGCGCTTCGGGTGCTCGGCCCGGTGCTGGTGCAGTATTTCGGCCTCGGCGAGGTGACCGGCAACATCACCGTGCTGCCGCCGCGCCTCCACGCGGTGGAGGACGGGTCCGATGTGAAGGTCGGCACCTGCGGGTTCGAGCGCACCGGCATGCAGGTGCAGATCCAGGACACGGAGGGCCGCGAATGCCCGCCCGGCGCGACCGGCGAGATCTGCGTGTGCGGTCCGGCCGTCTTCGCGGGCTACTACGACAACCCGGAGGCGAATGCGGCGGCGTTCCGCGACGGCTGGTTCCGGACTGGCGATCTCGGCCATCTCGACGCGGAAGGCTTCCTGTTCATCACCGGCCGCGCCTCGGACATGTACATCTCCGGCGGCTCGAACGTGTATCCGCGCGAGATCGAGGAGAAGCTCCTGACGCATCCGGCGATCACCGAAGCCGCGATCCTCGGCGTGCCGGATCCCGCCTGGGGTGAGGTCGGCGTCGCGGTCTGCGTCGCGCGTCCCGGGGCGTCGGTGGAGGAGGGGGAGTTGATCGCGTGGCTGTCGGCCGCCGTCGCGCGCTACAAGCTACCCCGGCGCGTCTTCTTCTGGGAGGCGCTGCCGAAATCGGGCTACGGCAAGGTGACGAAGCGCGCGATTCGCGAGGAACTCGCAGAGCGGGGCGATCTGCCCCTCGACGGGACGGCGGGCGCACGGCGCCGGTAAGGCTACCGCCGTTCACTCTCGATTGATGCGGCGCTCTGCGTCCTCGCGAGCCACGGAGATCAGGACCGCTCTTCGCCCGTCAGCCTCGCGCCGCCGGATGGCGCCGATCCCCTCGCGCAGGCGGGATAGTCGAAGCCCGAACCGGCTCGTCATGGGGCTCCGGACATGCGTCGTCAACGCACTGCACCCAGCCGGCGGGGGCCGTTCGGTCGAGGCGGACGGACCGGCGCACGTCGCTGCGCGCGCAGCATGATTTCGCTGCATGACAGCTCGGAGGTGCGGAGCCCCTGACATGTCCCGGCAGGCGGCGCATATTGCATCGCAGCAAACCGGGCCCCCGCCCGGTCCGGACCGGGATCCACAGCCGATGACAGCCCTCGCGAACTTCGTCAGCCGTCTCGAGGGCGCGGTGCGACGCGCCGCGGCCGAACGCTACGCCGAGCAGCGCGAGCGGATCGTGCGGACCGGCGGCGCCGGCATGATCTGATCGCGCTCGGCGCGCACCCCACGGTGGCGGTCGTCAGAGGAAGCCGATCGAGAACCAGGGGACAAGGATGATGACCAGGAGGCCGATCAGTAGCGCCACGATGTAGCCGAGGATCGGGCGCATCCCGGCATCGGGATGGATCCGACTGATGGCGCAGGCCGCGTAGTAGCCGACGCCGAAGGGCGGGGCGAAGAGGCCGATGCCCATCGCGAGGATCACCACCATGGCGTAGTGGACCTCGTGGACGCCCACCGCCCGGGCGATCGGGAAGAGGAGCGGCCCGAAGAGCACGATCGCCGGGATGCCCTCCAGAACCGAGCCCAGGATGATGAAGGCGACGGCCGAGACGAACAGGAAGCCGAGCGCGCCGCCCGGGAGGCTCTTCATCACCTCGGCGAGCGTCTGCGAGAAACCCGACTGCGTCAGCGCCCAGGCCATCCCGGTGGCCGCGCCGATGATCAGCAGGATCGCGCCGGACAGGGTCGCGGTGGTGACCAGCATCGGGTAGAGCCGCCGCCAGTCGAACTGTCGGTAGATGAGCAGGCCCGCCAGCGCCGCGTAGACGATGCCGATGGTCGAGACCTCGGTCGCGGTCGCGATACCCTCGACCACCGCGAAGCGGATCACGAAGGGCAGGGCGAGCGCCGGGATCGCCACCAGGAAGGCGCGGCCGATGACGCGACCCGAGGGGCGGGCGACGTGGCTCAGGTCCTCGCGGCGGTAGCGCCACCAGACCAGCGCGCACAGCGTCGCGGCGAGGACGAGGCCCGGCAGCAGGCCGCCGGTGAACAGGGCGGTGATCGACACGCCGGTGACCGAGCCGATGGTGATCAGCACGATCGAGGGCGGAATCGTCTCGGTCTGCGCGCCGGTGGTGGCGAGCAGGGCCACCAAGTCGCCCTCCTTGGCGCCGCGAGCCCTCATCTCGGGGAACAGCACGGGCGCCACGGCCGCCATGTCGGCGGCTTTCGAGCCGGAGATGCCCGAGACGAGGTACATTGCCCCGACCAGCACGTAGTGCAGGCCGCCGCGCACGTGGCCGAGCAGCGAGGCCAGGAAGCCCACCATGGCGCGGGCCATGCCGGTCATCTCGATCAGGAGGCCGAGGAACACGAAGAGCGGCACCGCGAGCAGGATCAGGTGGCTCATGCCCTCGTCCATGCGGCCGACCACCACCATGGACGGCGCGTCGGTGGTCAGCGCGATGTAGGCGAAGGTCGACAGGCCGAACGCGAAGGCGATCGGCACGCCGGAGAAGACCAGCGCGCCGACGCCGAGGACGAAGAACAGCAGCAGGTTGAGATTGCCGAGATTGGCGAGCCAGGGCTGGAGCGCCACGAGACCGGCGGCGAGTCCGGCACCCAGCACGAGCGCGCCCCCGGTCAGCCGCCAGTCGGCGGATTCGAGCAGGCGGATCACCGCGACCACGAGCATGAGGCCGAGACCGATCGGAAGCGCGGCGGCACGCCACGCGTTGTTCAGTTCCAGCGCCGGTGTCTGGACGAAGGTCTCCTCGCTGGCGAACTCGAAGGCGGGTTCCAGCAGCAGGGCGACGAAGATCAGGCCGGCCACCAGGGCGACCGTTTCCAGGAAGGCGCGCAGGCGCGGGCCGCTCATGGCCACGAAGGCGGTCATGCGCATGTGCTCGGCGCGGCGGAAGGCGACCACGGCGCCCAGCATGGCGAGCCACAGGAACAGGATCGAGGCCAGCTCGTCCGACCAGACGAGGGGTTCGCGGAAGACGTAGCGGCTGACGACGCCGCCGAGCAGCACCGCGATCTCGGCCAGGACGAGCAGAGCCGCGGGGATCTCCACGAGGTAGCCGAGCCCGGTATCCAGCCGGCGCAGCCAGCTCCGGGCGCGCAGCGGCGGACCCGACACCTCAATCCCCGCCGTCGTCTCGACGGCTGCAATATCGATCTGCATGGCGCCCTCCCGTCGAGGCCGGTCCCGATGCCGCTGGCGGCGGGACCGGCCCCACGTGCGTCTTCGCGTGTTTCTTGTGGTGCGTCTCGGCGCGCCTTCGTTCTCCGCTACCGTTACCCGGTCCGGCGGAAAGCGCGTCAGGTTAGTTTGCCCGACACGTCCGCGAGATGCGACCACGCCACGTCGACGAACTTCGTTTTCCAGTCCTTGTAGAAGCTCGTCCGCCCGGAGGCCGCGCGGAATCGCGCCCGGTCGACGTCGGCGACCGTGATGGCCTTCGCGGTCAGGCTCTCCCGGAGGGCGACGCTGAGCTCGGCGACGCCGTGGCGCGGCGCGTCAGGCGCCGTCGCCGTTGAGCCGCCGGTAGGCGCGGATCACCTGGCTGTCGTCGGCGGCGCCGTCGCCGCGCCCGGAGGTCGAGACGAAGAGCTGATGGGCCAGCGCGGCGAGCGGCAGCGCCGCCCCGGCGCCGCGGCCGGCCTCCAGCACGATGCCGAGGTCCTTGACGAAGATGTCGACGGCGCTCGTGACTTGCGGCGCGTCCTCCAGCATCCGCGGACCGCGGTCGCGCAGCATCCAGCTGGCGGCCGAGGAGCCCGAGAGAATTTCCAGCACCACGCCGAGGTCGACGCCGACCCGCCCGGCGAGCGCCAGCGCCTCGGCGGCGGCGGCGATGTGCACGCCGCACAGGAGTTGGTTCACGGCCTTGACGGTGGCGCCCTGTCCGGGCCGCTCGCCGACATGGAAGATCCGGTCGCCCAGGGCGTCCAGGGCCGGCCTCAGCGCGGCGAGCGTCGCCGCGGGCGCCGCCGCCATGATCGTGAGGGAGCCGGCCTGCGCGCCGACGACGCCGCCCGAGACCGGCGCGTCGACGAAGCGGCGTCCGGCCGCCGCGACGCGCTCGGCGAGGTGCTCCACCGATCGCGGCGGGCAGGTCGCCGTCAGGACCACGATCCCGTCCGGCGCGAGCGCGTCGAGGGCGCCCTGGGCGAACAGCACGTCCTCGGCCTGCGCGGCGTTCACCACCATGAGGAGGAGGGCGTCGGCGCCCGCGGCGGCGCCGGCCGGCGTCTCCGCCGCGGATCCGCCGGCTTCCGCGAGGGCCGCGCGACTCTCCGGCCGCAGATCGTAGCCGCGGACCGCGAAGCCCGCCGCGACCAGGTTGGTCGCCATCGGCAGGCCCATGGCGCCGAGGCCCACGAGGGCGATGTGGCTCAGAGCCATGACCGGATGCTCCGCGCCATCGCGGCGGCCGAGATGCCGTAGCGGTCGTGGAGCGTCGGCAGGGCGCCGGCGTCGAGGAACTCGTCCGGCAGGCCGATCTGGCGGAAGCCGCGCCCGGGCATGACACCCGCGCGCATCAGGAGACCGGCCACCGCCTCGCCGAGCCCGCCGATCACGCTGTGGTTCTCGGCCACGACCACGAGCCGGCCGCCGCGCCCCGCCTCGTGCAGGATCGTCGCCGCGTCGAGGGGCTTGATCGTCGGCACGTGCAGCACCGCGACCTCGACCCGGTCGTCGCGCAGGGCGTCGGCGACCTCCAGGGCGCGCATGGTCATCAGGCCCGAGGCGATCACCAGGACGTCGCGGCCGTCGCGGATCATCTTGGCCTTGCCGAGCTCGAACGTGTAGCCGTACTCGTCCAGCACCAGCGGGACGTTCCCGCGCAGGAGCCGCAGGTAGACCGGTCCTTTGTGGGCCGCCATCGCGGGGACGACCTGCTCGGTCTCGTGGGCGTCGCACGGGTCGACGATCGTGAGGTTCGGCATCCCGCGGAAGATCGCGAGATCCTCCGTCGCCTGGTGGCTCGGGCCGTAGCCGGTGGTCAGGCCGGGCAGGGCGCAGGCGATCTTGACGTTGAGATTCTCCTCCGCGATCGCGAGGCAGATGAAGTCGTAGGCGCGCCGTGCCGCGAACACCGCGTAGGTTGTCGCGACGGGCGTGAACCCCTCACGGGCGAGGCCCGCGGCGGCGCTCATCAGCAGCTGCTCGGCCATACCCATCTGGTAGAAGCGCTCGGGATGGGCCTGCGCGAAGATGTGCAGGTCCGTGTACTTCGACAGGTCCGCCGAGAGGCCGACGATGTCGGGCCGGGTCTCGGCGAGCTCGACCAGGGCGTGGCCGAAGGGCGCGGCCTTGGTGCGCTGCCCGGGGGCGGCGAGCGAGGCGATCATCGCCGAGGTCTTGGCGCCGCCGCCGGTGCGGGGGGCGGGCTTCTCGTATTTGGAGCGTCTCACCGCACGCTCCCCTCGTCCAGGATCGCCAGGGCCCGCTGCCACTCGTCGGGCTCGACCCGCAGGAAGTGGTTGCGCTCGCGCGCCTCCAGGAACGGCACGCCCTTCGCCATGCGGGTGTCGCAGATGATGACCCGGGGCTGAGTGCTGGGGTGATGACGCGCGGCGTCGAAGGCCCGGACCAGCGCGTCGATGTCGTTGCCGTCGACCCGCTGCACGAACCAGTTGAAGGCCTCGAATTTCGGCGCGAGCGGCTCGAAGTTGAGTACCCCCTGCGAGGCGCCGTCCGCCTGCATGCCGTTCACGTCGACGAGGCCGATCAGGTTGTCGAGCTTGAACGACCCGGCCGACATCGCGGCCTCCCAGGTCGAGCCCTCGTCCAGCTCGCCGTCGGAGAACAGGTTGTAGACGAAGCTCCGGGAGCGCTTCCGCTTCAGCCCCAGCGCCATGCCGACCGCGATCCCGAGTCCGTGGCCGAGCGACCCGCCGGTGATCTCCATGCCCGGCGTGTAGGCGGCCATGCCGGACATCGGCAGGCGGCTGTCGTCGCCGCCGTAGCTCGTCAGCTCGTCCTCGGGGAGGATCCCGGCCTCGATCAGCGCCGCGTAGAGGGCGATGGCGTAGTGGCCGATCGACAGCAGGAAGCGGTCGCGGCCCTCCCATTCCGGATCCTCGGGCCGGTAGCTCAGCGCGTGGAAGTAGCTCACCGCCAGCACGTCGGCGATGCCGAGCGCCTGGGCGATGTAGCCCTGGCCCTGGACCTCGCCCATGCGCAGGGCGTGGCGGCGAATGCGGTAGGCGCGCTCGCCGAGCGGCACGTTGGAGCCGGCGCGCGGCCGCTCGGTCGGGACGTCGATCGCCATGGCGGCCGCCTTCAGTGGATCAGCATGCCGCCGTTCACGTCGATCACCGCGCCGGTGATGTACGTGGACAGGTCGGAGGCGAGGAACAGGCAGGCCTTGGCGACGTCGTCCGCGACGCCGAGCCGCCCGAGCGGGATGCCCTTGGCGATCTCGACCTTCAGCTCGGGCGTGAGTCGGCCACCCGTGATGTCGGTCTGGATCAGGCCGGGGGTCACGGAATTGACCCGCACGCCGTCCGGGCCGAGTTCGCGCGCCATGGCCTTGGCGAGGCCGAGGACGCCGCCCTTGGCCGCGCTGTAATGGGGGCCGCCGAAGATGCCGCCGCCCCGCTGCGCCGAGACCGACGACATGCACACGATCGTGCCGGAGCCCTGGCCGCGCATCGCCGGGATCACCGCCTGGCTCATGTAGAGCGTGCCGCGCAGGTTGACGTCGGTGACCGCGTCGTAGTTCTCCGGCCCGATCTCCATGATCTTGAGGGGCTGGGTGATTCCGGCATTGTTGACCAGCACGTCGATGCGTCCGAGGCGGCCGACGATCTCCTCCGCCGCCGCCGCGCAGGCCGCCCGGTCGGTGACGTTGCAGGCGAGGCCGAGATGGCCCGGGCCCACGTCGCGGGCGGCGGCCTCGGCCTGTCCGGCGTCGAGGTCGAGGACGGCGACGCGGGCGCCGTGGGCCGCGAAGAGGCGTGCCGTGGCCTTGCCGATGCCGCGGGCGGAGGCCGCCCCGGTGATCACGCACACCCGGTCGTTCAGCAGCATGGAGAGCCCTCCCGGCGACCCGCGACAGCGTGGGCCGGACCTGACGTCGCGACGGCAGGGGCGCCGGGCCGGGAGTCGCGCCTCCGGGGATCGAGCCCACGGATCGAGCGGTCCGGCGCCGTCTCCTCCCGCTTGCCTCGCGGACAGGAGATTGACGGCGCCACGCGCCCGCGACAAACGCGGAATCTGCACCCGCAGTTGAATCACACTCATCTTTCGCCGGGTCAGGCGAGGTCGGGGTTCAGAGGCACGCCAAGCTCCTCTGCCAGCCACCGCGCGAAGACCCGCAGCGGCGTCCGCCGGCGCGCGTCGGCCGGGCAGACGAAGTGGTGGCCGACGTAGCTGATGTCGCGCGACCGTCCGGCCAGCGGCGCGACGAGGCGCCCGGCGGCCATCTCGCGCTCGGCGAGGCGCGTGGATTCGAGCGCGACGCCGAGACCGTCCGCGGCCGCCGCCAGGGCCAGGAAGCTCCGGTCGAAGCGGATGCCCGCGCTCGGCTGCGCGGCGAGCTGATTCTGCGCGAACCAGTGCGTCCAGCGCACCTGCTTGTTGTCGCTCTGGATCAGGGGCTGCGCCAGCAGCTCGGACGGCTCGCGGATCCGGGCCGCCCGCGCGGGGTCGCAGAGCGGCGTCACCGTCTCCGGGCCAAGCGGCATCCGCACCAGTCCCTCACCGCGGGGCGGTCCGTAGACGATGTCGGCGTCGAACTCGTCGGTGAGGAACCGGGCGTAGTCCATGCCGGCGGCGAGGCGCACCTCGAAGCCCGGATGGACGCTGAGGAACCGAGCGAGCCGCGGTGCGAGCCACTGGGCGGCGAAGCTCGGCGCGCAGTGCAGCCTGAGCAGCTGCGGCCCACGATTCGCGACTAGGTCGAAACCGCGGTTCAGCTCCGCGAAGGCGCGCCCGACATGGTCGCACAGCGCCTCTCCGGCGGGTGTCGGCGCGATGCCCTGGCCCACCCGCTCGAACAGCGCGACGCCCAGCGTCTCTTCCAGCTTGCGCAGCGCATGGCTGACCGCGCTCGGGGAGAGGTTGAGTTCGCCCGCCGCGGCCTTGAACGAGCGTCGCCGCGCGGCAGCCTCGAAAATCCGGACGGCGGAGAGGGAGACGGGCGGCCTCATCCCGGGAGAATGGGCCGCGATCGGCGGTCCTGGCAACGGCGACGCAACGATCGGGCAGGCGTCGCGGCCGTGGCGAGTTCAGGCCGACCGTTGGCCGCGGATCCGGACCGGCGCGGCGACCGGGGCGATCTTGCCCTGCTGGGCGACGTCGCACAGGACGGCCACCATGGCGTCGGCCTGTGTCTCGAGGTCGGGCGGCCCGAGATCACCGCGGGTGTTGCGCCAAGCGATGAAGATGCAGGCCAGGATGGCCGACGCGCTGGCGGCCAGGGGAGCGATGATCAGCGCGGCGAGGGCGCTCACCGGCGCCAGCATCGCGGCTGTCGCGAGGCCGCTGACAAGGGCTGCGGCTATCAAGACGATCATCGGAGCCTCGCCCGATCTGTGTGTCCGGGTCCAGCGCCCCTTCACCGTCTCAGGATCGCGTCACAAAGGTTTACGCTTCGTTAACGGGAAGCTTCCGTCCGATGAATCTCCGCTGGACGGCGCGCCGAGTGCTTCGCGATCAGCAACTCGACGGTTGCGTGAGCAGGTCGGCCCGAAGGTTTGTGCCGGCCGCGCATGTCTCCCGCGCGCCACGGCTCGATGAGCGACACGGCGCCAGGATCGGCATCGGCGCCGCGGGCAATATCCGGGTCGATGTCCGTGACGATGCCACAGGTATCGCCGAGCGTGACTGATCTTGCGGATCGGATCTGTTCGGACTGCCGCCCGAAGGTTGAAGAACGCGCCGCCATTGACCGGTTCGGAGACTGTCAACACCGATCACGCCTCGTGGCGCTTCGATACCTCGCGCTGACCGCTCGGCGCGCCGACCGCATACGCCCATGCGTTCAAACTGATACGATCGGATCAGGTCTGGTACAGGACGAACCCTTGCTGCTCTGGGTGGAGCGATGATAGCCCCGGCGCGAGTGGCGTGTGGGATCACTGTCTCCGATGGCCGTCGACGTTCGAGCTGGAGCGCGCCTGCGCGAGATCGCAGCCGTCTTGGGCTGTCCGGTCGAAGCCTTCTACGCGCCGGACGGCGCGGCTTGCGACGCGGGCATGACCTCCGAGCTGTTCCGCCTCTGGCACGCGATACAGGAGCCACAAGGCCGTCAGCGCGTCCTGAACAGCGCTCGGCGCGAAGTCTATGGCGGAGCGACCGTCGCGAAGGCTGCCGAATGAGGGTAGCGCCGTTGCCGGTCGCAAAGTCTCGTCAGGGAGAGGGGATGACGGCCGCCGCGGTCAACGTCCCTGCGCGATCCACCCCAGTACCGTCGCGCAGCGCTCGGCCTGCTCGCGGGTCAACCCCGAGGCGACAGCCGCGCCGTCGCGGTAGACCGCGAAGGTCCCGTCGTCCGTCGCGCGGATCTTGACCGACGCCATCACGCGGCTCCCGACGTCAAGGCCTGGAGCTGGGAGAGACCGGCCGCGGTGATCTGCCAGACCGCCACGGAGCCCTCCGGACCATCGTGGAGATGGATCCGCTGGAGGCGACCGGTGCTCTCGAGCGCCGTCAGCCGGCTGTGGTCGCCGGGCCAGGAGGCGTCCGCTCTCTGCCGGACCGAGATCCGGCAATCTCCGGCTTCGGCTGCCTTGTTGAGAAGACGGCGCTCGTGGTTCACCCGCATCGGCACTCCGGCTCTGCTCGGATCGGTACGCAGCAACTACCGACAGGCTGACCGATACGGTTAAGCTTGGCAACCCCGCGGTCGTAACTGCCTCTGGATCATGCTGGGCACGCTCTCGGCGACGAGGCGGCGAAGCCTCCGGCTCGGGGACGTACCGCCGCGTCGGTCGTGCGGCTCGCGCCATCGAACCGGGACGGCCGCCGCGTGGCATCGGGCTCAGGCTTCGGGCGCGCCGGTCGCGAGCTCGACCAATGAGAAAGGCCGGCCGGGTTTCCCCGGCCGGCCCCTCTATCCGACATGCGTGGCGATTACCGCAGGAGCTGGAGGACGCCCTGCTGGGCGGAGTTGGCCAGCGACAGGGCCGAGATGCCCATCGACTGGCGGGTCGACAGCGCCTGCGAGTTCGCCGCCTCCTGGTTCAGGTCGGCGTTGGTCAGGTTGGCCGAACCCGTCTGCAGCACGTTGATCAGCTGCTTGGAGAAGTCCTGACGGTTCTGCACCACCGACAGGTTCGAGCCCAGCGTGCTCGCCGCGGAGTTCAGCGTGTTGCCGGCGCTGGTCAGGGTCGCCAGCGTCTTGTTGACGTCCGAGTTCAGCAGGAAGTTGCCGAGGCCGTTCTGGCTCGACGAGTTGTTCGAGCTGGTGATCGAGGACAGGCCGAGGCCGCTGGCCGTCGCGTCCACCGAGGCGACGTTCAGGTTCGAGCTGCCGGTGTCGTTGAACTTGATGTTCATGTCATTGCCCTTGCCGGCAATGAGGTTGACGCCGTTGTAGCTGGCGTCGCCGGCGAGCTGCGTGATCTGGTTGAGCAGGTTGTTGTACTGGCTCGCCAGCGAGGAGCGCTGCGACACGCCCGAGATCGACAGGTCGCTGGACACGACGGTGCTGGCGGCGGTGCCGTAGGTCGAGGCGGTGGTGGCCGAGGCGGTGAAGCCCAGCGCCGTCTGGCTGCCGGAGTTCTGGAACTCCACGTCGGCCTGGGCATTCAGGACGATCTTCGTGCCGGTGCTGTCGATCGAGAAGATCGCGCCGGCGCCGAACGAGCCGCTGGACGAGGTCGAGGCCGAGCTGACCGCGGAGTTCAGGGCCGCGACGGTGGCGCTGATGCTCGAGGAGGCGGCGACCGTGGCGGAGACCGAGGTGCCGTTGATGGTCAGCAGCACGGTCTGGGAGGCGGTGCTGGCGCTGTAGGCGCTGGCCGCGGTGCCGGTGGTGGAGAGCTGGGTCGAGAGCGCCTGGTTGGCGATCGACTTGGCCTGGTCGACCAGCTTCTGGATCGAGGTGATGCCCTGGTTGGCGGCCTGAATCGACTGGACGCCGTTGGAGATGCCGTCGAGGAGCGTGTTCAGGCTCGAGGAACGACCGTCGAGGGCCTGGGAGGTGAAGAAGTTGGTCGGGTTGTCGAGGGCGGAGTTGACCGTCTTGCCGGTCGCGAGGCGGTTCTGGGTGGTCGCCATCAGCTGGGCGGTGTCCTGCAGCGAGAGCAGGTTCTGACGCGTGGCGGCCGACAGGGTGATGGAGGACATGGGTCGTATCTTTCTGATTTGATGCGCCCGTTTCTCGGGCACGCCAGTAATCGGCTCCCAAACGTTTCGCGTGGGTTAAATCAATTGCCGACTCCGGGCGTGTCCGAAGTGATCGTTAATGAAGTCGCTCCCAAATCCATCAAGTATTTATCGATCGAGGGCGCTGTTCAAGATCTCTTAACCATCCGCAGCCATAAGCTGTGGCGCTAACCAATTCTGTCGCACCCGCCCGAGCGGCCGATCCGACGTGGCCGGTGAGGGCAGGGGGAGGCGCACCTTGTAGGGAGCTCAGCTGTGATCGCTCAAGCGTCTGGTGATGTTGGCGACGCGACCCCCTCCGCGACGGCGAAGTTTCCCCATGTGGCGATCGCGATCCCCTGCGGGACCATGGTCCACGCGGACTTCGCCGTCAGCCTCGGATCGATGATGCACTCGCTCGGCGAGATGCCGATGTCGATCGTCGTCGGTAAGTCGTCGATCGTCGCCGATGCCCGCAACCTCGGCCTCGAATACGCGCAGAAGTACGGGGCGGAGTACGTCCTGTTCATCGACAGCGACATGACCTTCCCGAAGGACGCCCTCCTCAAGCTCCTCGTGCGGCAGGTCGACATCATCGGCGCGACCTATTCCCGGCGCACGGCCCCGTTCCACTTCCTGGGCGACATCCTGCCGGAGCAACCGGCCGACGCGCCGAAGGGGTTGCTGGAGATGTCGCGGATCCCCACCGGCTTCCTGCTGATCAAGTCCACGGTCTTCGACAAGCTGAAGAAGCCCTATTTCCGCTTCCGGGTCGACGAGGAAGCCGGCGTGAACATCGGCGAGGATTTCGACTTCAGCGATCGGGTCCGTGCCGCCGGGTTCCGCATCTGGTGCGACCCGTATCTCAGCAAGGAGCTCGGCCATATCGGCGAGCAGTCCTTCAAGCTCTGACCGCGTCTCGCGCTTCGGCGCGCGACGCCCGACACGGTGAGGCGTGGCAATGAGGATCGCGATCATCACGCCGTCGAGGCTCAAGCCCTCGACCCTGGCCGGAAAATCCGGCCAGTACTTCCTGGAACACGCGATCGAGAGCGCCAACGCCCAGGAACTCGACAGGCCGGCCACGATCCACTTCTTCGTCGGGACCGATCCCGGGATCGAGATCCCGGCGCGGCTCGCCGGGCACCCGCAGATCACCTTCGCGCGCGGCGAGCACAGGGGGCAGATCCCCGCGCTGAACGCCGCCCTCCGCGCCGTCGATGCCAGCTGGGACCTGGTCGGCTTCCTCGAGGACGACGACCACTGGCTGCCGCCCTATCTCGGCTTCGCGCTCCGCGCCCTGGACAGCTTCGATTTCGTCTCCTCGACCCAGCTCGAGACGGACGAGGCCGGCGCGGTGGTGCGGATCAACGACTTCGCGACGCCGTCGGGCTGGCTGATGCGGCGGACCACCTTCGCGCAGGTCGGCGCGATCAGCCCGGCCGCGAAGTGGCACTACGACAACGAGTGGCTCGGCCGCCTCGCCGAGACCGGCCTGCGCCGCGCCCACCTCGTCGAGGCGACGGCGCCCGTCACGCTGCAGGACGCGATCCAGGTCCGCCCCTGGCTGGCCAATGTCCTCCGCAACGGCGGGCCCAACGTGCAGCTCGTGCGCCACGGCTTCGTCCTGCCGCTGGTGTGCCGCCTCGTGCATCCGGGCTCCGGAACCTCGGATGTCGGCCAGGGCGGCACCTCGAAGGCCGAGAGCAACGCCGAGTATCAGCGGCTGATCGACCGCTTCGGCCGGATCCCGTGGTGATGGGCCGGGTGAAGCACCCGGCGCCCGCGGCGTGACGTCCCGGAAGCGGGCGCCCTAGACGGGGCGCCCCTGGGCCCGCCCGCGCAGGGCATCCTGGAACGCCGCGAAGACCCGCCGCATCTGCGGCGGCTTGTAGGGAAACAGGTCCACCGAATCCATGTCGTGGACGACCATGCCGGTATCCGCCTCGAAGACCAGCAGCCGGCCGTCCGCGCTCTCCGCGCAGTCGATGATCAGGTAATCGAGCCCGATCCTGCGGTGGATCTCGGCGAAGGCGGCGCAGTGGCGCGCGGCGAAATCGACGTCGAACGTCGCCATGGCGGCGGCCTCGGCCTGCCGCTTCGCCGCGTCCTCGAGCATGCCGGCGTTGAGGTAGTGGATCATCCAATGGTCGCGGATGGCCATGTGGCACAGGAACGGCACGCCGTCGATCAGGACGACGCGGAGCTTCCGGAAGAGGCCGTCGGGACCGCGATAGTCGCAGAACTGCGTGACGTAGAACGCCTCGGCGGCCGTGTCCGCGAGGTAGAGCTGCAGATCCTCCGCGCGCTCGACCTTCCGAAGATCGTTGCCGGCATGCGTGTCCAGGGGCCGCACGAGCAGCGGGTAGGTCGGTCCCTCGGCCTGGCGCGAGGCGGCCGCGCTCAGGACGGAGCGGTTCACGCGGACGATTTCGGGCACCAGCACGCCCTCCGTGCCGCGGAGCGCCGCCGAGATCCCGTGCCGTGAAGTCCTGAGGACGTGGCGCGGGTGATTGACGATCGGCCGCGCCCAGTGCTCGGCCGCCGCCGCGAGGGCTTCCAGGAGCGGCTCGGCGGTCCGCGAATAGGCGATGCCCGTGACGATCACGTCGTGCGCGGGCAGATCGTGCGGCACCGGCTCGCCGGGGCGGAGATAGAGATAGGTGAGGCCGAAATCGGCGTCGTTCAGCAGGAAGTCGATCGGCGTGTTGGCCATGAGATCGCCGGCCGTGACCAGCACGAGGACGCGGATACGCGCCTGATCCGGGTTCGAGCGCAGCGAGAACAGCCGCTGCCCGTCGAGAACCTCGTTCTGGAGCGCGAGCCCCTCGGTGAAGCGGTGCTTCAGCAGCAGGATCGTCGCCATGTCCAGCGCCGTCCCGGCGTCGAGGGCGGTGTCGCCCCCTTCCGCGAGGATCTCGGAGGCCAGGGCCGCCATGTCGGCCCCTTCGAAGGCCGCCCGGATGAGGCGCGCCGGGCCGATCATCGGGTTCGGGTTGTCGATCCCCGCAACGTGCGCTTGCATCAGAGCCTCCGAGCCGTGGAACCGCCGCAGCGATTCCGGAACCGCGATCAGGTGTTTGGAATCGCGCTCCGCGGCACGACGCCCGCACTCTGACCGCACGGAGGTTTACGAAGCGCTAACCATGTTCGCGGGCGGGGCGGGCACCGCCCCGCCGCGCCCGCGGGGCCGACGCGGACCGTGCGGTGTCGATCAGTCGCGCCGCGGCGNGCCGCGGCGCCGCGCCCGCGCGCCGGAGGGCCTCGGCCAGCGCCCCGCCCGGGGCTGCATCCGCGCTCGGATTCGGCCGGCTTCGCGGCACCTCCTGCTTCGGCTCGCCGGTCCGCCGGGCCGGCTGCACCGGCTCGATGGGGTCGTCGAGCCGCATCGACAGCGCGATGCGCTTGCGCGGCACGTCGACGTTGAGGACCAGGACCCGGACGACCTCGCCGATCCGGACCACCTCCGCGGGCGACGCGATCCGCCGCCGGGCCATCGCCGAGATGTGGACGAGCCCGTCCTGATGGACGCCGATATCCACGAAGGCCCCGAAGGCGGCGACATTGGTGACGACGCCCTCCAGTTGCATGCCGGGCTTGAGGTCTCCGATCGTCTCCACGCCTTCCTGGAAGCGGGCCGTCTTGAACTCCGGCCGGGGATCCCGCCCCGGCTTCTCGAGCTCGGCGATGATGTCGCGGACGGTCGGCAGGCCGAAGCGCGCGTCGACGAAGGGCTCCGGCGCCAGGCGTCCGAGGACGGAGGCGTTGCCGAGGAGGACGTGGATGTCGCTCTTCGTGGCCTGGAGGATGCGGCGGACCACCGGATAGGCCTCGGGATGGACGCCGGACCCGTCCAGCGGGTCGTCGCCGCCCCGGATCCGCAGGAAGCCGGCGGCCAGCTCGAAGGTCTTCGGCCCGAGCCCAGGGACCTTCTTGAGCGCCGTGCGCGTCCGGAACGGGCCCTGGGTATCGCGATGGGCGACGATGCGCGCCGCCATCGCGCCGCCGAGACCGGAGACCTGCGCGAGCAGGGCCGGGGACGCCGTATTGACGTCAACGCCGACGGCGTTGACCGCGTCCTCCACCACCGCCGAGAGCGACCGCGACAGCTTCGCCTCGCTAACGTCGTGCTGGTACTGCCCGACGCCGATCGACTTCGGATCGATCTTGACGAGTTCCGCCAGGGGATCCTGTAGGCGGCGGGCGATCGACGCCGCGCCGCGATGGGACACGTCGAGGTCGGGCAGTTCCTTGGCGGCAACTTCGGACGCCGAGTAGACCGAGGCGCCCGCCTCGGAGACCATGACCTTCGCGAGCGGCAGGTCCGGATTGGCCGCGACGATCTCCGCGGCGAGGCGCTCGGTCTCCCGGGACGCGGTGCCGTTGCCGATGGCCAGGAGCTCCACGCCGTGGAGGCGGCACAGCCGACCGAGTGTCGCGACGGCCTCGCGCCAGCGGCGCTGCGGCTCGTGCGGGTAGGTCGTCTCAACCGCGACGATCCGCCCGGTGCGGTCCGCCACCGCGACCTTCACACCGTTGCGATAGCCCGGGTCGAGGCCCATCGTCGTTCGACCGCCCGCCGGCGCGGCCAGGAGCAGGTCCTTCAGGTTCCCGGCAAAGACCGTCACGGCCTCGTCCTCGGCCCGCTCGAACAGCCGGCTCCGCAGGTCCTGCTTGATCCCGGTTCGGATCTTCGTCCGCCACGCTGTCCGGACCGTGTCGAGGAGCCAGGCATCCCCGGCCCGACCGCGGGACGCGATCTCGAACCGGCGGCAGATCGCCACCTCGAACGGTCCGGGCAGGCCCGGCGCCGAATCCTCGCCCACCGCGGTGTAGCCGACGTCGAGCACCTCTTCCCGCTCACCCCGGAAGATCGCCAGAATCCTGTGCGAGGGCATCCGTTCCAGCCGCTCGCTCCAGTCGAAGTAGTCCGAGAACTTGGCCCCCTCGCTCGCCTTGCCCTTGCGCAGCTGCGAGACGAGCTGGCCGGTCCGCCAGTAATCCGCCCGCAGGCGCCCGACCAAGTCGGCATCCTCGGCGAAGCGTTCGATCAGGATGGCGCGGGCGCCCTCCAGCGCGGCCTCGACGTCCGGCACGCCGCGCGCGTCCGACACGTAATCGGACGCGGCCGCCTCGGGCGCGCGGTCGGGCCGGCTCAGCAGGGCCTGAGCGAGGGGTTCGAGGCCGGCTTCGCGGGCGGATTGCGCCTTCGAGCGCCGCTTGGGTCGAAAGGGCAGGTACAGGTCTTCCAGACGCGCCTTGGTGTCGGCGGCCTCGAGGGCCGCCGCCAGGGGCGGGGTCATCTTGCCCTGAGCGGTGATGCTCGCGACGATCGCGGCCCGGCGCTCGTTGAGGTCGCGCAGATAGGACAGTCGCTCCGCGAGCCTGCGCAGCTGCGTGTCGTCGAGGCCGCCCGTATTCTCCTTCCGATAGCGCGCGATGAACGGCACGGTCGAGCCACCATCGAGGAGCGCGACGGCGGCGGCAACCTGCGCCTCCCCGACACCGAGTTCGTCGGCGATCAGAGCGTTCAGGGCTTTCATGGATTCTCCGGCAGGGGGGGCGGCGAGGGACAGGGTATCTGCGTGGAGCGCCAAGCCGCCCGAAACAAGGCACCGGTCAGACGCGCAGTTGCAGCTCCGCCTCCGCCTTGACGGCCCGGGCGCAGTCCAGGATGCGGTGCCGTGCGTCCGCATCCTCGATCGAGAACCACAGAGTGAGCAGCTCTTCGGTCATCGAGAGGTCATCGTGCTGGCCCGGGTCGAAGAAGAGGTCGACCGAACATCCGAGAGTCTCGGCCAGATCGCCGAGGATCCGGCGCGACCGTCCATCCGGAACCCTGCTGTGGTTCGCCATCACGTCGACCCGCCTCGCAGCGCCAACGGGCGCCGCCGTCAGAAAACCCACGGCCCCGCCCGCGACCCTTCGGAACATCGGGATCCAGACAATCCAGTCAAGTCCGCGCCCCGCCGTCACGAGACGCGCCGGGTCTCCGGAAGCCGAGCGCGTCCTCCCGGGCAGAGCGCCGATTCTGTGGATGGCGGGGCGGCCGCTCGGTTTTCCTGGCACGGGTTTCGCGGCCGCCTGTGCGGATCAGCTCGCGACGGAGAGCAGGCACGACGCTGGAGCATCAATCTTCCGGCGATCCACGCGCGGTGAAGCAAGTCTTCACCCGAGATGCCTCTTGGCCGGCACGCCTTGACGACCGGAACGCGACGTCATCGGGATGTCACTGTCCGATGTAAGACCTTCGCTTCGCATGTCCCGGACAGGGAGGCGCCCGTGCAATTCGAGATACGAGAGCGTAGCCGGTCGCTCTGGTCCTGGGTTCTCGTCAACGAGACCGACGAGCCCGTGCTCGAATCGCGGCGAAGCTTTCCCTCCCGCGCCCAGGCCACGGCGGCGGCCCTCGCCTTCTCCCAGCTCGTCGCGCGCGCCGGGCGCAGCCTCGGCGGCGGCCCGCGCCAGGTCGGCTTTCTGTGACGCGACCGCGTGCCGGTTCGGCGTCAGGTGGTCCGGATCCGGTGGCGCACGAGGCTGATGACGCTCGTGCAGGCGATGACGCAGCCGACGCCCATCGCGCCGAGGCAGCTGATGGTGCGGATCGGCTCGCCGCGGGCCAGGACGATGGCCACCGCGAGCGGCAGGAGCAGGAACACGAGCAGCAGGGTCATGACCGGATCCGAATGACGATGATCGAGACTAGGATCCGAATGGTTAACCAGTTCTCACGGGCCGACACCGCCTGAGGTGCCGCACGGCCCGTCGTCCCGGGGGCGCACGATGCCTGGGACGACACGTCTCCGCGAGCGGAGCGGGGCCGTTCCCGGCCTCGCGCCCTTCGCGCGACCGCGTCGTCACTGGCGCGGGCGGCCGGACTTCGATCATCTTCGGGCTTCGTCCAGGCGGACGAGGCGGTCGATCAGGGCTCGATCGTGCAGGAGGGCCATCCGCTCCTTCGGCGACAGCCACGCCTGCGCCTCCGCGACCGTCTCGGCCTCGCAGATCTTGGCGGTGGCCAGCGTGTGGTCCGGGTCGATCGCGCCCCGGGGCCGCCGGTGCCCGACCGGAAGCATACGGCTGTGCGCCAGCGCGAGGTCGGGATCGGCGTGGAGGGCGACGAGGGAATCGGCGTCGTCGAAGCCGCGCGTCGCGTTGCGGGCCGCGAGGGCGGCGGCGCGCACCGCGATCTCCGGCGGCGCGGCCTCTTCCGGCGTCGCGAGGAGCAGGCGGCGCTTGAGCGCCAGGCCGAGACCGAGCTGGCCGCTCGCCCAGGAGATCGGGATCGCCAGCACCAGACCCAGGATTGTCGGGCTCATCCAGAGGAACAGCGAGGTGGCGATCGCGAAGGCGGCGACGCCCGCCACGAGTCCCAGCAGCGTGTGCCAGCGATGGCGGAGGACGATGTCGGGCAGCGGGATCGAGCCGTCGTCGCGTCGCTGCGGGTTCCACCCGGTATCTCGTCCGAGCAGGATGCTTATCACGGAGCCCGACTGGATCACCATCGCCACCGGCGCCACGAGGGCGGACAGCAGGATCTCGACGAGGCTCGACACGACCAGCCGCCCCGCGCCCCCGCAGGCACGCCGCACCGGGCCGTCCAGCAGGGCCAGGATCAGGCCGAGGAATTTCGGCGCCAGCAGGACCGCCATGGTGAGGCCGAACAGCTGGAGGGCGCGGACCGGATCGAACCGCGGGAAGACGGGCGAGAAGCCGGCGCCGCCGAAATAGTCCGGCCGCTCCGTGGCCGTCTGAAGCACGAGCAGGATACCGACGACCAGCTGCAGCAGCCACAGCGGCGAGGCGAGATAGCCGGCGATGCCGGTGGCGAAGTGCTGGCGGGTGGCGGGGTGCAGCCCCGCGGCACCGATGACGCGCGCGTGCTGGAGATTGCCCTGCGCCCAGCGCCGGTCGCGCACCGCCACGTCGATCAGCGACGGCGGGCTCTCCTCGTAGGAGCCCGGGAGGCGATGGAGCATGTACACCGCCCAGCCCGCGCGGCGGATCAGCGCCGCCTCGACGAAGTCGTGGGACAGGATGTGTCCGCCGAACGGAGGCTTCCCGCGCAGGTCCGGCAGGCCGCAGGAATCCGCGAAGGCGCGGGTTCGGATGATCGCGTTGTGACCCCAGTAATTGCCGTCCCGCCCCGACCAGGCGGCGAGGCCGGCGGCGATCACCGGACCGTAGATCCGGGCCGCGAATTGCTGGAGCCGGGCGAACAGGGTGTTGCGGTTGATGATCAGCGGCAGGGTCTGAATGATGCCGGCATCCGGATCCGCCTCCATGGCGGCGGCGAGCGCCACGACTGCCGATCCGCTCATCAGGCTGTCGGCGTCCAGGACGAGCATGTGGTCGTAGCGGCCGCCCCAGCGGGCGACGAAGTCGCCGATGTTGCCGGCCTTGCGGTGATGGTTCTTCGGCCGATGCCGGTAGTAGAGCCGGGCGTCGGGTCCGAGCCGGCCGCGCAGGTCGAGATAGGCCCGCTCCTCGGCGATCCAGGCATCGGGCTGGGTCGAATCCGAGAGGACGAACCAGTCGAAATGGTCTCCGAGGCCGGTGGCCTCGACCGCCTCGCGCATGGCCTCGATGCCCGCGAAGGTGCGGGCCGTCGCCTCGTTGTAGACGGGCATCAGGATCGCGGTCCGCGTGCGCAGCGCGCTCGGGATCGGCGCCGGCCGGGGCCGTCGCAGCAACGTCGCGAAGCCGAGCACCGCGCTGGTGAAGGCCAGCGCGATCCACGAGAAGGTCAGGCAGAACAGGATGACCAGCACGAGCTGGAGCGCGGTCGGGCTGCCCGAGACCGACACGGTCTCGACCATCTGCCAGCCGCCATAGGCCGTCAGCGCCAGGGCGCCGCCGAAGACCAGAACCCGCTCCGGCCAGGGCGTGCGGACCCGGCGCTCCGGCCGATGCCCGAGGCCCGGATCCCAGCGCGCCAGATCCTGGACCGGCATGGGCAGGGGTGCCTCAGGCGGCAGGTGGCGGCCGCCGTCGGGTCGCGGCTCGCGCACGGACACGGCGTCCGGCGCCGGCGGCAGGGTCGTCGTGTCGTCCAATCGCACGGGAAAGGCCGGTCCTCAGCTGTCGGAATCGGAATCAGGGTGTCCAGCGGAACAGCCACGTCTCGCTGGCCCGGACCTGACCGCGCCTGAGCGCCAGACGCAGCTCGCTCGCGCGCTCGCTGCCCGGGTCAAGCTCGAACAGGATCCGCAGGGTCTTACGGTCGGGATAGCGAAACCGTTCCTGGCGCGTGATCGTCCCGGCCGAGGCGCCGAGATCGACGTCGATGTCGCCGGGCTGGAACAGCGCGTCGCCCTCGAAATCGACCGCGAAGAGCCGGCGGTTGCCCGTGCTGCCGTGCCCGCAGCGGCTGTCGCGCACCCGGGCGATCGCCGGCGGCAACGGGTCCGGCCAGCCCTTGGACCAGTGCTGGCGGCACTGGAAGCGCATCTCCGCGCCCTTCGCCAGCTTCGCCTTGGGCCGCCAGTAGGCGAACACGTTCTCGTTCAGCTCGGAATCGCTCGGGATCTCCAGCAGCGTCACCGCGCCCTCGTTCCAGTCGTCGAGCGGCTCCAGCCAGAGGGACGGGCGCTGCTCCCAGTGGCGGCGGTCGTCCTCGAAATCATCGTAGGCGCGGGCGCGCTGCATCAGACCGAAGCCCTTGGGGCCGCGATCCACGAAGGCCGAGACCTGCAGCGCCTCGGGATTGTGCACGGGGCGCCAGATCGGCTCGCCGTAGCCGTTGTGGATCGCCAGGCCCTCCACCGAGAAGGCCGCGGCGCGCAGATCGTCCACGCGGTTCCGGTCGAGGGCACCGAACAGGTAGCTGCCCTGCATGCCGCCGAGCCCGATATGGTCGAGTTCGGCGCGGGCGAAGACCGTCCCGTCGATCTGCGCCGTGGAGACGTCGCGGCCCGGGATCAGGGTGATCCTGAACGCCGCGGTCGCCGATTCCGACTCCGCGAGGGCGTGGACGACCACCGGCTGACCCGCCCGCGGCGTCTCGACGAACAGGGCCCGGAACAGCGGGAACTCCTCGCCGCGGGAATCGGCCGGCCGAAGGGCGAGCGCCCGGGCGTTGATGCCGAAATCCTGGCCCTCGGCGACGAGCCGGAAGAACGAGGCGCCCTGGAACAGGGCGAAGTTCGACAGCCCGTCGGCGCCCTCGAACCGGGCGCGCAGGCGGAAGCCCGAGAAGGCCGTGTCGGCGGTCAGGTCGGGCAAATCGAGGCCCGGGGCCGCGAAGGCGGCCTTGTCGTACCCGACCGGCTGCACCAACCCGTTCTCCACGACGAAGAGCGAGACCGGCGTCTCGAAGATCGAGCCGCGCAGCAGCGGCTCCAGGACGTAGCCGGCATCGCGGTCGGCCCAGGTCGCGCGGCCTTCCGCGGGACGGATCGCCTCGTAGGCCTCGCGGGACAGGGTCTTGAGAACGGCCGGAACGTCGCCGAGCTTCGGTGCGGCGTAGAGGGCGGCGGCCCGGGCGCGGGCGAGGTCGATCAGCGTGTTCGCCCCGAACGCCTCGCCGCTGCCCGGCAGGGCCATGACCTTGTCCGGCTCGGCCGCCCGCGCGGCCGCCGGGAGCAGTCCCGCGGCAGCGCCCAGCGCGCCCCCCAGGACGGCGCGGCGCGTCGCGGTGGCTGTGAATCCGGTCTCGATCGTCATGCGGGCGGTCGTCTCGCGTCGCGGGTCGGGGTGCGGGAGGCTCCGTGTATACGGACAGGCCGGCTGAACCCAGGGTTAAGCAACTGCTTGAACCGCAAGGCGCTCCGTTGACTTAACCCGAGCCGGCTCTCTAATTCGGCCGACTGCATCAGAACGGGGGAGGCAGCATGGGATCGTTGCGAGTCACTGGCCACGGCGTGGATCTCGGCGAGAGTCTGCGCGGCCGCGTCGAGGAACGGATGTCCGCGATCCAGGCCAAGTATCTCGACTCGCACATGCACGATTCCTGCAACGGCCACGTCACGCTCCGGCGGGACGGCGCCGCGTTCCGGACGGATTGCGTGCTGCACCTCGTCTCGGGGCTCACGATCGAGGCGAACGGCTTCGCGCACGACGCGCGGTCGAGCTTCGAGCAGACCGCCGAGCGCCTGGAGACCCGCCTGCGGCGCTACAAGCACAAGCTGAAGCAGCACGCGACCGGCCCGGGCGACGACGCGGCGATGGAGGCCGCCTACGCGGTGTTCGCCGCCCCCGAGGAGGAGGAGGACGATGCCGCCGACGGCGACGCCCACCCGCCGATCGTCGCCGAGAGCACCAAGACCCTCCAGCGCCGCACCATCGGCGAGGCGGTGACGGCCCTCGATATGACGGGATCCCCAGTGGTTGTGTTCGTCCACGCTGGCACCGGCCGCGTCAACGTCGTATACCGGCGGAGCGACGGAGCGATCGGCTGGGTGGACCCGCCGAACGCCACCGAGTGACGCTGCGGGTCGGGAGGAACGGAGCCGGAACCGGCCGGTTTCACCGCCCATTGAATCCAGCGGGGGCGCGGCCGGATCGGTCGTCGACGCCCTCGCGACGAGGCCCGCCTCCTCGCGAGCGGGCGACGGGGCAACGGTCGATCGATGCCAGTTCTGGAATTCCTCGACCCCGAGTCGGTCGTGCCGGCCCTGCGCGCCCGCGCCAAGAAGCAGGTGCTGCAGGATCTCGCCGCGCAGGCGGCGCGGCGGCTGCCCGCCCTCGGCGAGCGTCCCGTCTTCGACACCCTTCTCCAGCGCGAGCGGCTCGGGTCGACCGGCATCGGCGACGGCGTGGCGATCCCGCACGGCAAGCTGCCCTGCCTCGATCGTCTCTTCGGGCTGTTCGCACGCTTCGACCGCCCGGTCGATTTCGAGGCCCTGGACGGCCAGCCCGTGGACATCGCCTTCCTGCTGCTCGCGCCCGAAGGCGCCGGCGCCGACCATCTGAAGGCCCTCGCGCAGGTGGCCCGCATCCTGCGCGAGCCCGGGATGCTCGCGCATATCCGCGCTGCCCGCGATGCCGGCGCGCTCTACGCGCTGCTGACGCGCTCGACGGCGCCGCAGGCCGCCTGATGATCCCGTGGTTCCGAATGGCCGCCGCTGTGACGCTCGCGGCCGGTTTGTCGAGTGCCGCCGCGGCGCAGAGCGAGACCACCTGCGCGCGCGACGTCCTGGTGGCGCAGTCGATGCAGCGCCAGGCCCTCGATCAGCTGGAGCAGGCCGACGGCGACGACGCCAAGAATTGCCGCGTCTGGCGCCGTCACGTGGAGACGATGCGCCGCGTGGCGAGCGTCTACGGCCGCTGCCTGTCAGGCTCGGAGCGCAGCGAGCGCCTCGCCCAGGTCCAGGGATCGGACCGCGAGTTCTCGGCGGCGATCAAGGCCCGCTGCAAGGGTCAGTAGGAGCCGGCAGGGTGCGCCCGGCGCGCTGCCCCGGGACCGCGTGCGTCGCAACGTTTCGGGAGCGCCTTCAATCCACGCCGCGCAGCATGAGCGGCTCGGCCACCATCTTCACCGGCTTGCCGCGCCCGATCAGGATCGCGGCGCGGGAGCGCTCGGGATCGGCCTCGAAGCGCGTGCGGACCCAGCTGACCAGGAACTTCATGTACTCGGAGGCCAGGAGGCGCGCGGCCGGCGGGTTCTGCCACCAGCGGCCGGCGTCGAAGGATTCAGTCACGACGGGGTGCGGCAGGACGCGGTCGCTGTCCTGCAGGGCATGGTCGAGTTCGACCAGCGTCCGCGGCATGTGGTAGTTCGAGGTCACCACCGCGACGGTGCTGAACCGGTGCGCGCGCATCCACCGGCGCGTCTCGATGGCGTTCCCGATCGTGTTGCGCGCCCGGTAATCGAGATCCACGCAGCAGGCGATCAGGGCGCGTTGGGTCGGGTTCAGACGGGCGATCTCGTCGCGGCTGGTCTTCTCGTTGACGCCCGTGATGAGGAGACGCCGCCCGTAGCCGCCCGCGAGCAGGTCGATCGCGTCGCCGATCCGCTGGGCACCGCCGGTGAGCGCCACGATCCCGTCGGCCCGGTCGGTCGGCGTCCGCTCGTGTCGGGCGAGGGCGCTGACGAAGATCAGGAATCCGGCGAACAGGGCCAGCATCCCGAGCCCGGCACCGAGGCTGCAGGTCCAGAGAACGAGCCGCCGCCGGCCGCGCGGGCGCATGACGGCGCGGCGCGGGGAACCCCACTCGTGCCAGGCCCAGCCGACAGCGTCGGTCGTGGGCGGATCCGATGCGCGTAGCATACGCGTGGTCATCCTCCGGAGAATCGGCGCCGATTGCGGCGGCTCGGAGGCCGCTGTCGGCTGTTTCCACACCGCAACCATAAAGTTTCCAGATGGTAAACGCGCTAGGAAGACCCCCTATTTCCACGTTTTCATTACCCAGCAGACCGTCAAGCCAGGAAGCGCCGCACGGTGACGCGCGAGACGACGCCCGTGACGAGGGAGGCGATCACGCCGATCAGGATCACGCTGGCATAGCCGCGCAGCCCGATATGGAACGCGCCGAACAGCGCCTCGACCTCTTGGCCCGCCGGTCCCGAGCGCGCGGCCCGGGCCAGGAGCCCGGCGATCACGAAGGCCACGAGGGCCAGCCCCGCCCCGATCGCGCCGCCGCGCAGGCCCAGGCCGAAGAACCGTCGCTGGAAGGCCCGGGCGATGTAGTCGTCGTCGGCGCCGACGAAATGCAGCACCTCCACGACCTCGCGGTTGCTCGCCATGGCACCGCGGGTCGCGAAGGTCACCGCGAGGCCGGTCGCGATCAGCACGAGCAGCACCAGCCCGATCCCGATCCCCACGAAGGCGTTGGCGGCGGTGGAGAGCCGCTGGAGCCAGAGGGCGTGGTCGTCCAGGCTTGCGACGCCTGGCAGCGCCTCGACGAGGCGTGATCGCAGGCGCCTGAGGTCGGCGGCCTGACCGCCCGCGAGCTTGAGGGCGATCAGCCGCGGCACCGGGAGGTCGGAGAGATCGAGCCCGCTCCCGAGCCAAGGCTCGAGCAGGCGCTCGGCCTCGGCCTTGCTGAACACCCGCGTCTCCGCGATCCCCGGTTCGGCCTTGGCGATGCCGTCGGCGCGGGCGACGTCCGCGTCGACGTCGCGTCCGGGACCGGGCCGAACCTGGATCGTGACCTCCCGCGCCACGTCGCCCTGCCACTGCGCGGCGTTCGTCGCGACCATCTCGGCCGCGCCCGCGCACAGGCCGGCCAGGAAGGTGAGGATCGCGATCACCGCCGCCAGGGAGCGGCCGGCCGCCGTGTCGGTGGGGACCAGCGGCGCGTTGCGGCGCAGGTTGGCCGGCATCGACGGGTCGGGCGGCGCGGCCGATCCACCGGGCCTCGTCCGCGGCATCGCCTGAGTGCTCATTCCTCGATCCGCAGCCGGCCTTCGCCCAGGACCATCCGGCGGGCATCGACGGCGTCCATGATGCCGAAATCGTGGGTGGCGATGATGACGGAGGTCCCGAGCTTGTTCAGCTCCAGGAACAGGCGGAGCAGCCGTCGCCCGAGGCCCGGATCGACGTTGCCGGTGGGCTCGTCCGCGAGCAGCAGGTCGGGCCGCGCGATCAGCGCCCGGGCGATGGCGGCGCGCTGCTTCTCACCGCCCGAGAGCAGCGGCGGCAGGGCATGCATGCGCTCGCCGAGGCCGACCCAGCGGAGCAGCTCCACCACCTCGGCCCGGTAGCTGGCCTCGGCCCGGCCCTGGACGCGCAGGGGGAGGGCGACGTTCTCGTAGGTGGTCAGGTGGTCGAGGAGGCGGAAATCCTGGAACACCACGCCCATCCGGCGCCGGAGTCCGGTCAGCGCCTTCGCGGAGATGTCGCTGACCTCCTCGCCGAAGATCGAGACGAGCCCGCGGGTCGGCCGCACCGACAGCAGGATCAGGCGCAGCAGCGTCGTCTTGCCGGCCCCGGACGGGCCGGTCAGGAACTGGAAGGAGCGCGGCGCGATGCGGAAGCTCACGTCGGACAGCACTTCCGGCCCGAGGCCGTAGCGCATGCCGACATTCTCGAACTGCACCACCGGCCGCTCCGCGCCGGGCAGCAGGCTCTTCATGCTCGCCTGTTGGTTCAAGGCCGTGCCGTGTCTCGTCTGTCCATTCCTCGGGAATCGCCGGAGCGGCGGGCGTTTTCAAGGCCTCGGGGATTTCACCGGCCCTTAACCCTGTTCGGCGACACTTCTTCAAGAACTTCACTGTCCGGCCCGGTCGCGGCCGATCGATGCGAGTATGGCGCCGATGCTGATCGCCTGCCCGAGCTGCGCGAGCGAATATCGCATCGACGCCAGCAAGGTCGGCATGGAGGGCCGCTCGGTCCGCTGTGCGGCCTGCCGTGAGACGTGGTTCATCACGCCGGCCGACGTCCTCGCCGGTCACGAGGCGGAACTGGCCGCGCAGACCGAGACCGAGACCGACCCCCTCGCGGACGCCGCCTGGGAGGAGGCGACCGCCGCGGTGCGGAATGCCACCGACGTCCCGGCCCCCAAGGCCCGACAATCCGCCAAGCCCAGGAAGCCTGCCGGGAAGGCCCGCCGCGCGATCCCGGGCCTAACACCCTCGCTGGCTTTCGGCCTCACGATCCTGGCGGCGATCCCGCTCGTCTGCCTCGCCCGCACCAGCGTGGTCCGGGCCGTCCCGCAGACCGCCTCCCTGTTCGCCCGCATCGGCCTGCCGGTGAACGTGCGCGGCATCGAGATCCGCGACGTCGTCGCCTTCAGCAACCCGCCGGAGGACGACAGCCCTGCGGAACTCGTCATCGAGGGCGACCTCGTCGGCGTCGCGCGCTCGGACGCGCCGGTCGCGCCACTGAGTGTCGAGATCCGCGACGCCGGCGGTCGGACGATCAGGACGTTCTCGGTCTCGCCGCCCCGGGCTGTCCTCGCCGCGTCCGAGACCGCGCGGTTCCGCGCGAGCCTCCCGTCGCCGCCGGCCGCCGGGCGCGCCGTGGTGCTGCGTTTCGCCGACGGGTCCGCGACCCGCTCCGACGCGAAGCTGGCGACTGCGGACCGTTGAGGCGGATCCGCGACGCCCGACTCGGTCCGGTAATGACCCGCCGCGGCTTCACCGATTCGGCCAGCTTCAGCCGCGCCTTCCGCCGCCGGTTCGGCGCGGCGCCGCGGGACGTGCCGGAGCGCCGTTCCTGACGAGGTCAGATGCGGCTGCCGCGCGGGTCGGAGACAGCCCGGCCGGACGCCGCCGCGCCCGCGACCCGCTGCGCGATGCCGACAAGCCCGAGGCCGAGACGGATCGCGACCACGCCGACCCGCGCGATCCGGATCTGCCCGGGCAGCTGGCGCGGGCCGATGGGGCGATAGGCCAGGCGCGGGCTGGCGCGCTCCGCCTCCGCGATGGCCTGCCCGAGGGGGAGGGAGGCGATGCGCCGCGCCTCGGCGGGCGCGATGCCGATCGCCCGCGCCCAGCCGTCGCTCCCCGCGAGCGCCCCGAGCCCGTGCATCCGGCGGAAACGCCGGCGCCAGAGGTAACGCCGCACGGACCGCGGAAAGGTCTCCATCCGGGCGTCGCAGAGCGCGTCGGGCTCCTCGCAGCGCGAGCGGATCGTGTCGGCGACGCCGCCCGGGGCCCGCCCGGCGAGGCGGGCCGAGATGGTCACGCACACGTCGGTGGCGTGCCGCACCCGCAGGCCGTGCTCCAGCAGCCGGGCGATGAAGGCGCCGTCCTCCCCGAGCGGGATCTCCGGCATGCCGCCGACCGCGCAGTAGGCGCGGCGCGTGACCGCGAGGGTCGCGCCGATCGCGGTCCGGTGGCAGGGCCAGGGATCGTGCGGGTCGGGATCGATCCGCGCCTCGGCCTCGGTGATCAGGGCGTCGTAGGTGTCCTCCAGCCGGCCCCGGGCGGGGAGCGACGGCGGCAGCAGCGCCGCCTCCGCCGCGTCGAGCTCGACCCGGCCGGCCACCGCGTCGGCCCCCGCCTCGATCGCCGCGCGGTTGCGCGCCACCCAGTCGGGCGGGACCCGGCTGTCTGCGTCGGTCGACAGGATGATCCCCGCATTCCCCGCATCACCCAGCCAGGCGGCGGCGGCGTCCATCGCCCTGCGCCGGGCCCATCCGGCATGGGCGCCGGAGAAATTCTCGATGCGTACCCGGACCGGGATCGACAGCGTCGGAACCAGCGCGGACACGAGGGCCTCCGTGCCGTCCGTGCAGTTGTTCAGGAACAGCACGACCCCAATCCGCTCCGCTCCCGGACCCTCCTGGCCATCGATCGCCTTCAGGCAGGCGACGATCCGCTCCTCCTCGTTGCGCACGGGCACGGCCACGATCGCATCGGGACCCGGGACGTCTGACAAAGGGGTGCTCGACACCGGTGACAATCTCCGCCGGCCCCGTCGCGGGGGCCGCGCCCGGGCTTATGCCGGAGCTTCCCTGAACGGGACCGGACCGGCGGGCCGGGCGAAGCCTGCCCGATCAGAGAGTCTTCTCGACGAGGCCCTCGATCCATTCCGGCTGCGTCTCGCCGACCGAGCGGCCGACCTCGGTCGCGCCCTTGTAGGCGATCAGCGTGCTCTGCATCCGCACGTTCAGGCGCCGGAGCAGGTCCTTCTGGCTGTCGAAATCGATGTCGAAGATCTGGAGATCCTTGAAACGCGGCTCGGCCGAGAGTTTCGCAAGGACCGGCTTCTGCGTGCGGCAGATCGGGCACCAGGGGGCGCTGACCGCGATCAGCACCGGCTTGCCGCCCTTCTGCGCGGCCTCGAAGGCCGCGTCCGAGAACGGCCGGGTCTCGCCCGCCCGCGCCGTGACGGGCGCCCCGAGCAGGACCGGGCCGGCGAGGGCGAGGCCGATGAGCGCGAGGACGTGACGGCGGCTCTTCATGGGGCTTTCCTCCCGCGACCCCGTCGGAGCGGGGCGCGCTGTTGGAGGGATGCTACGTCGCGCGCGCCGGCGCGTCCCTGTGACCTGAACGCCCCGGCCTGCCGAGAGCCCCGGCGCCGGATCACGTTGTCGAGACGCCGCCGGGCGGCGCGCCGGCCGACCGGTCCTCGTCGGCGAGCGCCGCGACGTCGGCGGGATCGACCGCGTCGAGGGGGCGCCTGATCCGCAGGGCGCGCGTGGGCGCGCCGGCGCGCATCACCAGCACGATGGTCTCCATGTCGGGGCAGCCCGGATCGGCGCAGGCGATCTCGTTGATCGCCAGCGCGTCGGCCTCCCCGAGGCCGAGGGCCGTCCGCAGATCCTCCTTCAGGCGCGCCGCGATCGCGGCCCGCTCCGCCGAGCGGGCGCGCCACGCCTTGAGGCTCACGAAGGCCATGCGCGAAGCTCGTTGTCCTGGGATGGAAGTCCGGGGCCGCAGGTGTAATAATGTTACGCTCGCCCGGAGCGGTCAAGCGTCGCCCCATGCGCCTGAAACAACCGTCGTGTTCGGCGGTCATGTAGAGGCCGACCTCGAAAACCCGACTTCGTCGGTCTGCGGACTCGACAGCGGGGCAGGGGTTCGGTGAGGTGTCATCGGCGCGCGAAGGATGTGAGATCTTGCGACCCTGGCGGGACGGACCGGACGACCGGCGGAGCTACCATCACGGCAATCTGAAAGAGGCCCTCCTGGAGGCCGCGCGCCGGTTCATCGCCGAGCGCGGGATCGGCGGCTTCACCCTGGTCGACGCCGCGCGCCTCGTCGGCGTGACGCCGGCCGCGCTGTACCGCCATTTCCGCGGCCGCGAGGCGCTTCTGGAGGAACTCGCCGGGCGCGGATTCGCGGAGCTCGCCGCGCGCCTCGCGCGCGCCCTGACGTCGCGCGGCACGCCGCTCGAGCGATTCACGCGGATGGGCGAGACCTACCTCGCCTTCGCCGAGGAGGAGCCGGCCTACTACGCGGCGATTTTCGAGACCCGCGGCGCGCCCGCCGGCGAGGCCGGGTCCGGCACGCCGCCCGCGGCCGCCGAGGCGGGCGCGCGGCCGAGCCCCTTCGACCTCCTGGTCGAGGCGCTTCAGGCGACCTTCGCGGACGGTTTCGGGGGCGTGGCGCCGCGCTTCATCGCCCTGGAGGTCTGGGCCCTGGCCCACGGCCTCGCGACGCTCTCGGCCGCCGGACACCTGCCGCGCGGCCCCGGATTTCCCGACAAGTACGAGCTGCTGCGGGCCGGCGTGCTCGCTCTCGTCCACGGCGCGGGGCGCCCCGGCGAGCGCGACGGCGGTGCCGGGCGGCCTTGAAAGGCCCCCGCCGGACCCGCATGTTAACCGCGTTCACATGAACAGCGGAGCACAGCCGTGACCTCTCAATCTTCCTCTCCCTGGGCGACCGGCAGGCTCTGCCGGTCCGGCCCGTTCCCGCGCCGGTCCCTCGAAATCGGCGCGATCGTCGTCGGCTTCATCTACTGGTGGCCGGTCGGCCTCGCGCTGGTCGCCTGGAAGCTCGCCGGCTACCCGGCTTTCGCCGAGATGCGCGACGCCGCGCGCTGGACGGTCTCCGAGTTCGAGGGCGGGCGTCCCGCGTCCCGGTTCGCCCGCGCCTTCGAGGCCGCCAACCGCCGTGACAGCAGCGGGAACGCCGCCTTCGACGAGTACCGCCGGGCCGAGCTCGACCGCCTGGAGGCGCAGCGCCGCGCCCTGGAAGAGGAGAGCCGCGCGTTCTCGGAGTTCGTCGAGGAGTTGAAGCGCGCCCGGGATCGGGAGCAGTTCGACGCCTTCATGGCCAAGCGCCGGTCCGAGGGCGGCAGCCGCCCGGTCTGAACATTCCGTAGCAACGGCGTCCGGGCGGGTCCGCCCGGACGCGCCCCGCGCGGGCGCTGCCGGCACGGTGTCAGGCCGCGCGGACCCTGTCGAGGAAGCGCGCCACTTCGGCGTTCAGGTGCTCGGACTGCTCCGAGAGCCGCGACGCCTCGGTCAGAACCAGCCCGGCGGCGGTCCCGGTCTTCTCGGCGGCGCTCGCGACGCTGACGATGTTGCTGGTGACCTCGCCGGTGCCGGCCGCGGCCTGCCCGACGTTGCGGACGATCTCGTGGGTGGCCGCGCCCTGCTGCTCCACCGCCGCCGCGATCGACGTCGCCACGCCGTCGATGTCGCGAATCCGGGCCGTGATGGTCCCGATCGCCGCCACGGCCTGGCCGGTCGAGGCCTGGACCCGCCCGATCTGGCCCGCGATCTCCTGCGTGGCCCGGGCGGTCTGCTCGGCCAGCGCCTTCACCTCGGTGGCCACGACCGCGAAGCCGCGACCGGCCGCACCGGCACGCGCGGCCTCGATCGTGACGTTGAGCGCCAGCAGGTTGGTCTGGCCCGCGATGGTCGAGATCAGCCCGACGACGTCGCCGATCCGCGTCACCGCCTCGCTCAGCTCCTGGACCAGCGCGCCGGTCTGATCGGCCTCCGCGACGGCCGCCCGGGCGAGGTTGGCCGAGCCGTCGACCTGACGACCGATCTCCTGGACCGACGTGCCGAGCTCCTCGGCGGCGGCCGCCACGGTGCTGACGTTGCTGGCCGCCTCCTCGGCCGCGGCCGCGACGGTGGTGGACTGCCCGGCGGTCTCGGCCGCGGTCTCGGTCATGCTCCGGGCGGTCGCCTGCAGCGCCGTGGCCGCGGTCGAGACCTGCGCGATGATCCCGCCGATGGTGTCGGCGAACCGGTCGGCGATCTGCCGCATCCCGAGGCTGCGCTGACGCTCCGCATCCTGCCGGGCCGCTTCGGCCTCGGCCTCGAGCTGCTGGGTGCGGAGCAGGTTGTCCTTGAACACCTGCACGGCCGCGGCCATGGCGCCGATCTCGTCGCGGCGACGCTGGAACGGAATGTCGGTTCCGACCTCACCCCGCGCCAGCCGCGTCATCGCGTCGGTCATCGCGGCGATCGGCCGCGAGATGTAGAACAGGCCGAAGATCGCCGCGGCGAGAGCCGACACCAGCGCGAGGACGATGCCGGTGACGGCCGCGACGGACGCGGTGTCGACCCTGTTCATCGCGGTGTCGGCATCCTGCGCCGCGGCCTTCTCGTCATAGGCCACCAGCCGTGCCAGGGCCGCGCGGGCGGTGTCGTACAGGGCCACGATGTCGGGTTTGATCAGCAGGGCGGTGGCATCCGCCTGCTGGCCCGCGGCCATCAGGCGGCGCACCTCTTGATCCGCCTTCTCGAACCGGGCCCAGGACGCGTCGAAGGCCTCGTAGTGCCTCCGTTCGTCGGGCGTGGTGATCAGCGGCTCGTAAGCGCTGCGCGCCTCGCGCAGATGCGCGTGCGTCCTGGCGAGGGCGGCCTCGTTGACCGCACGATGCTCCGGTGTGTCCGAGAGCAGGATGAGCCGATACTGCTTGATGCGCACCTCGGAGGCCGCCACCTCGATCGCGCCGACCTTCTCGAGGGAGGGCACCCAATCCCTGGCGAGTGCCGTCGCCGCCTCGCCGATCGCGGCAAGCTGACGGAGAGACATGCCGCCTTGTGCGGCCGAGATGAGTGCGAGTCCCGCGAAGAGAACTGCCAGTATTGCCTTGAGAGGGAGGGACAGGCGCATGAAATCGGTCGGCCAAGTCGGAGGGCAGGACGTTCGCATCGGGCTGACCGACGCGGACGACTGCATTTATAGCCCCCAAATCCGGTGGCAAGTCAGTTCGACGATCACTTTCTAACAAAGTGAACCTATAGATGAGGTCAAAATAGGCGTCTGAATGTCGGAAGATAATTCGGTGACCGCGTATATCTCGATATTACCTGTTGCGAATAGAGCTATCTAATCCGGATAAAAAATTTTCTTATCCGAATGAAACCGTTTTCAACAATAAGAGAATTGCGCCACGTGTGGGTCCCGATGGCCGCGCTCCGCGCCTCGACCGGACCCTTCACATGGTCCGAGGGGATCGCGGCGCCCGCTCCGCCTCCCTGCTCCGGTCACGCCCTTCAGCCTCCCGCGCGGGCCGACGGGACGAGTTGCGCCTCGGCCTCCCGTCCGGCATTGCTGCTCGACCGCAAGGGGAGGGGTTCGGCATGTCGACGGCTCGGGTCATCGTGGTCGATCACCCGCTCGTGCAGCACAAGCTCACGCAGCTGCGGGACAAGAACCGCTCGACCAAGGGTTTCCGGCAGATCCTCAACGAGATCGGGATGCTCCTCGCCTACGAGGTGACGCGGGACCTGCCGCTGGAGCCCGTGACGATCGAGACGCCGCTCCAACCGATGGAGTGCCAGCAGATCCAGGGCAAGAAGCTGGTCCTGGCGCCGATCCTGCGGGCCGGGGTCGGCTTTCTCGACGGCATGCTGTCCTTGGTCCCGTCCGCCCGCGTCGCGCATATCGGGCTCTATCGGGATCCCGAGACGCTGGAAGCTGTGGAATATTACTTCAAGGCGCCGTCCGATCTCGCCGACCGGACGGTGCTGGTCCTGGACCCGATGCTGGCGACCGCCAACTCGGCCATCGCTGCCCTCGACCGCCTCAAGGCCCGCGGCGCCTCGGATCTTCGCTTCGTCTGCCTGCTGGCGGCGCCCGAGGGACTCGCCAAGTTCCAGGACGCCCATCCCGACGTGCCGGTCTGGACCGCGGCCATCGACAGCCACCTGAACGATCACGGCTACATCGTCCCCGGCCTCGGCGATGCCGGGGACCGGATGTACGGCACCCGCTAGGACCCAGCCCCGCGATCCGGCCTCACCGCCCGGCCCGGCGCGATTTGGCGCGGCCCTTGCCGACGACCTGGCGCAGGGTCCGCGCGAGCTGGTCCACCGAGTAGGGCTTCTGGATCAGGTCGAAACCGTGAACGCCCTCCTGCGCCAGCACGTGGCTGTAGCCCGAGGTGAGGACCACGGGCAGTTCGGGCAGGCGCCGCTGCAATTCGCGGGCGAGCGCGATGCCGCCCATGCCGGGCATCACCACGTCGGAGAATACGGCGTCGAAGCGGAAGGGAATCCGCTCGATCTCGACGAGCGCCTCCTCGGCGTTGGTCGCCCAGACGGTCTTGTGGCCGAGATCCTCCAGGATCTGCGTGGCGAAGCGGCCGACCTCGATATTGTCCTCGACCACCAGCACGCAGAGGCTGGCGCCTTCGAGCCCGTGCTCCTCGCTCCGCGGCGCGTCGGACACGTCCGGCGCCTCCTCGGCCTGCGGCAGGTAGAGGGTGAAGGTCGTGCCCTGTCCGGGGCTGCTCGACACGTCGACGTCGCCCCCGGACTGCTTGGCGAAACCGAAGACCTGCGACAGCCCGAGCCCGGTCCCCTTGCCGATATCCTTGGTGGTGAAGAACGGCTCGAAGATGCGCGGCAGCACCTCGGGCGGAATCCCGATCCCGGTATCGGACAGCGACACCGCCGCGAAGGTGCTGCGCGATCCCGCGTGGCCGCGGATCGCCGGCATGGGCCGGTCGCCCGAGAGCGTCAGCGTCAGGGTGCCTTCACCGCCCATGGCGTCGCGGGCGTTCACTGCCATGTTGATCAGCGCCGTCTCGAACTGGCTGAGATCGGCGCGGATGTGGCAGGGCGTGTCGGGAAGCTCGGCCACCACGCTGATGCGCGCGCCCGTCACCGAGTCCAGCATCTCGGCCACGGCCCGCAGCGACGCGCCCAACTCGAACACCTCGGGGCGCAGGGCTTGGCGCCGCGCGAAGGCCAGGAGCTGGCCGGTCAGCTTGGCGGCGCGGTCGACCGTATCCGAGATCGCCTCGACGTAGCGACGGCGGCGCTCCTCCGGCAGCTCCGGTCGCTTGAGCAGGTCCGTGGAGGACTTGATCACGGTCAGGAGGTTGTTGAAGTCGTGGGCGACGCCGCCGGTCAGCTGGCCCACTGCCTCGAGCTTCTGCGACTGACGCAGCGCCTCCTCCACGCGCTCGCGCTCGGCGCTCTCGGACTGGAGGCGGGCATGCGCCTCCGCGAGGGCCAGCATGTTGCGTCTCTGCTCGGTGAGATCCGTCAGCACCCCGCAGAGGAGCGGCTGGTCGCCCTGGCAGGCGAAGCGGCTCAGCGACAGGAAGGTGGCGCTCTCCGCCCCCGCCGCCGCGTGGAGCTCGATCTCCTCGCGGACTGGGGCGTCCATCGCCTGGCGGATCAGCCGGTCGAGCTCGACATCCGCGTGCACGTAAGCCTGGAGCGGGCGGCCGGTCAGGCGCTCCTGCGGCTCGCCGACCATCTCGGCCAGACGCCGGTTGCAGTAGAGCAGGGTCCCGTCCAGCGCCAACGTGAAGGCGCCCTCCTGCATCTGCTCGATCAGGGCCCGGTAGGGGAGGTCCGCGTTCTCGAGCGTGTAGACGAGGCGTTCGTGGTTCGGTCCCTCCACCACGACGGCGTCGAAATCGCCCCGGCGGATGGCCGCGAGGGTCTCCTCGCTCTCCTCGAGCCGAGCCTCGAGTTCGCGGATATGGGCGCGATAGGCGTCGAGCCCGGGCTCGTCGTCGGGCAGCAATGCGTCCACGCCCATCAATGCGGCTCCGCGGCGGACGCGATCTCCAGGCCTCGCAGCACGCGGCCCTCGTCGAGCAGATCGCCCGAGATGCGCCGTTCCGGCCCCGGAGCGAGTCTCAGGAGCGTGGGAGCGGCGAGGATTCCGTCACGTTCGGCGAGGTCGGGTTGCTGATAGATGTCCACGATCTCCAACTCGTAGCGGCCCAGGACGTGGGCCTCGCAGATGCGGCGCAGGACTTCGACGGTCCGCAGCGAACGGGGCGCGGTTCCGGCCACGAACAGACGCAACCGGACGCGATCCGCGTCCGGCGGAGGGGGCGCGGCCGCGTTCAAGGTCGGTCGGCCTTCGGTCGGATATCGAGCCCGACCAGCACCTTCTCGGTGTTCGACAGGTCACCGATGATCCGCTTCAGCGGCGACGGCAGGCGGCGCACGAGGGTCGGGATCGCCAGGATCTGATCGCCGGCGGCGAGCTGCGGATTCTGCATGAGGTCGATGACCTCGATGTCGTAATGGCCCGCCAGATGCTCCTCGCAGAACCGCTTCAGGTTGGTCAGGGCGGCGACGGACTTGGCCGTCTGTCCGGCGACGTAGAGGCGCAGATGATAGTGGCCGGCATCGCGGTCGGGATCGCGGTCCGGATCCGCTTCGGGTGCTTGGCCGTCCGAGGTCGTATCGCTCATTCCGCGGCACTCCGTCGTGCGATCAACGCCTGTTGCTCAGCCTCGAGCGTGACGCCGCGGGCCGTATCCTCCGCGCGGAGGCTCTCCTCTTCGTCCACGGCCGCCTCCAGACCCGCTCTCAGCTCCTCGATCTGGCGCTCCAGGGCTGACCGCCGGCGCGCCATGTCCCGGAGCCGGCGCTCGGTCGCGTCCCGGTGCTGCTGCGCGGCAGCGCGTTCCTGCGCCTCCTGAACCAGGCGTGCCGTCCCGGTGAGGACGCCCGATGGACCAATATAGGCATCCACCAACTGGATCCCGCCCGACGACATGAGAAATTCGCGGATCTGGTTGGAGTGGCTCATGCCCCGCGCCTTGATGACGTAGAGGGTCCGGGTCCGCTCGCCGTTCGCCTCCATGTTCTGGAGCTTGATCCAGGCGTCCATCAGCGAGGACACGCCGAGATCGTTGTCCTCGATCAGGGAGCCGTCGCCGCGCAGCGTGGTGAAGATCGCCGTGATGCCGCGGACCTTGATCAGGTCGATCATGCGCAGGAGCGTCGCCTGCAGCTCGCCCGACGGCCCGCGCAGCGCCGAGATCGGGTCGATCACCACCACGTCCGGGCGGAACTGGTCGAGATCGCGGTGCATCCGCGCGAGATGCGTCTCCAGCCCGAACAGGCTGGGCCGCGCGGCCTCGAAGCGGAGGCGGCCGCTCGCCACGTGCGCGCCGAGGTCGAGCCCGATGGAGCGCGCGTTGCGGATGATCTGGGCGCCGCTCTCCTCGAACACGAAGGCCATGCAGCGCTCGCCGCGCCGGCAGGCCGCGTCGAGAATCGAGGCGGCGAGCATGCTCTTCCCGGTCCCCGCCTCGCCGGAGATCAGGATCCCGGAGCCGCGATGGAAGCCCCGCGGCCCCAGCATGCCATCGAGTCCCGCGATCCCCGTGGAGAGCAGGCCGTCGGGCACCGCGTAGTCGAGATCCGCCGAGGTGACCGGCAGGACGCTGAGTCCCGCCTGGTCGATCAGGAACGGGTACTCGTTGGTGCCGTGGGCCGAGCCGCGATACTTGACGACGCGCAGCCGCCGCGTGGTGATCTGGTCCTCGACGCGGTTGTCGAGCAGGACGACGCAGTCGGAGACGTACTCTTCCAGACCCTGCCGGGTGAGCGGCCCGTCGCCGCGCTCGCCCGTGATGATCGCGGTCAGGCCGCGATCCTTGATCCAGCCGAACAGGCGGCGCAGCTCGGCGCGGAGCAGGGTCGGATCCGTGAAGCCCGCGAACAGGGTCTCGATCGTGTCGAGGACGACGCGCTTGGCCCCGATCGAGTCCACCGCGAAGCCGAGGCGGATGAACAGGCCCTCGAGGTCGTACTCGCCGGTCTCCTCGATCTCGCTCCGCTCCACGCGCACGTGGTCGATGGCGAGGTGGCCGGCGGCGACGAGGCCGTCGAGGTCGTAGCCGAGCGACGCGACGTTGGCCGCGAGATCCTCGGCGCGTTCCTCGAAGCTCATGAACACGCCGGGCTCGCCGTAGCGCGTCGCGCCGTTGACCAGGAACGTCGTGGCGAACAGCGTCTTGCCGCAGCCCGCCGCGCCGCAGACGAGCGTCGGCCGCCCGGCCGGCAGGCCGCCATAGGTCAGATCGTCGAAACCGGTGATGCCCGTCGCGACCTTGGGCAGTGTCGGGGCGGCTTGCGGGTCAGGCACGATGGGCGAAATCCTGGACGTCTCGGGTAAAGGCGGGTCCGGAAGTGCGGCGACGCCCGCCCCGCGAGGGGCCGGTCGGCGCGGTTCTTACGTCGCGGACACGGGGGCTGACGCGCACAGCGCGTTGGACGGGCAGAACACCGCTGGGATGCGGTATGGCAATGGGTCCGCCCGCGCAATATGGGTGCGCTGCGCGCGCGCCACGCGTTGTTCGGAGGGCGGGCGCGGATCGACGGAGCGCATCCATGCTCGGCTGGGAGACCGACATCCACGACGCCCTGACGGCGCCGGCGGTCGCGCGCAATCGCGACGCGATCCTGGCCGTTCTGCGGGAGGTCCTGCCCGGCAGCGGCACCGTTCTGGAGATCGCCAGCGGCTCCGGCGAGCACGCGGTGCACGTCGCCGCGGCCCTGCCGGGCCTCGACTGGCTGCCGAGCGACCCGGAACCCGCCGCCCGGCGCAGCATCGCGGCGCACGCGCGGCGAGCGGGGCTCGCCAACCTCCGGCCGCCGCTGGACCTCGACGCCGCGGCCGCGCCCTGGCCGGTGACGCGTGTCGACGGGATCGTCTGCATCAACATGATCCACATCGCGCCCTGGGCCGCCACCGAGGGGCTGATGGCCGGCGCCGGCCGCGTCCTGGGAGAGGGGGGCATCCTGTTCCTGTACGGCCCGTTCCGCGAGGCCGGCCGGCCGTTCGCGGAGAGCAACGCCGCCTTCGACGCCTCCCTGCGCGGACGAGACCCGGCCTGGGGCGTGCGGGACCTCGAGACGGTCGCGGCGGAAGCGGCGCGGCACGGTCTGACCCTGGTCCGGCGCGTGGCCATGCCGGCCAACAATCTGAGCGTGATCTTCGAGCGTCGGGACAGGTGAGCCGCCGTCTGTCACGTTTTTCCGCATCTGCACACTGTATTCAGCCACCCGCCTGTTGCACAATCCTGCCCTGGACCCGATGCGACGGCAAAAGCCGCACGGGCCGCAGGAGGAAGCCCATGCCGATGGAACGCAGCGTTTCGAGTCGGGCCCTGGCCCTGCTCGCAGTGGCCGGATTGTTGGGATCGACCCAGGCGCGAGCCGCCGATCCGATCCGGATCGGGGTGATCGCCGAGGCGCAGTCCGTGGTCGGGGCCTCGATCCCGCAGGCGGTGCAGCTCGCCGCCGACGAGATCAACGCCCAGGGCGGGATCGACGGGCGCCAGATCCAGGTCGTCACCTACGACGACAAGTCCTCCGCCTCCGACGCGGTCCGCGCCTTCCAGCGGGCGGTCTCCGAGGACAAGGTCAACCTCGTCATCGCCAGCTACATCTCGGAGGTCGTGCTGGCGCTGATGCCCTGGGCGGCCCGGCTGAAGACGCCGATGATCACGCCGGGCGCGGCCTCGAACGAGATCAGCCTCGCGGTCCACAAGGACTACGCGCGCAACAAGTACACCTTCCACGGCTACCTGACCTCGGCGGCCCTGGCCCAGTCGATCTGCGACTCGACCAAGGACATGCTGATCGACCTGATGAAGGTGAAGACCGCCGCGATCATGAGCGAAGACGCGGCCTGGACCCGGCCGCTCGACGTCGGCTACGAGAAATGCCTCCCCGAGATCGGCGTGAAGGTCGTCGACCACATCCGCTTCTCGCCGGACACGGGCGACTTCACGCCGATCTACAACAAGATCGAGGCGGCCAAGCCGGACCTGATCGTCACCGGCATCTCGCATGTCGGCGTGCAGCCGACCGTGCAGTGGCAGAACCAGCAGGTGCCGCTCGCCATGACCGGCATGAACTCGCAGGCGACCTCCTCGACCTTCTGGTCGAACACGAACGGCGCCACGCAGGGCGTCATCTTCCAGAGCATCGCGGTGCCGGGCGCGGCGATCACCGACAAGTCGCTCGCCTTCAGCGCCGCGTTCAAGAAGCGCTTCGGAAGCGACCCGTCCTACGCCGGGTACATGGCCTACGATCAGGTCTACTACGCGGCCGACGCGGTGAAGCGCGCCGGCACCACGGAGGCCGACAAGCTCGTGGACGCCCTGGAGAAGACCGACTGGGTCGGCACGGTCGGGCGCACGCAGTTCTACGGCAAGGACGACCAATTCACCCACTCGATCAAGTACGGTTCCGGCTTCGTCACCGGCCTGATGGCGCAGTGGCAGGACGGCAAGCAGGTCGCGGTCTGGCCAAAGAGCCTCGCGCAGGGTGCGATCGTGCTCCCGGCCGCCGTGAAGGCGGCGGCCCGCTAAGGCGGCGCGCGCGACCGGGAACGGGCGTGCCCGCGGCGTGCCGGGCGTGCCCGCACCTTGCCAACCGCGCCCGTTCCCGCAAGTAGAGCCGGACCGCGACCCCGTGAGCGCGGCCGAGACGACGCGCGCGGAGGATAATCGTTGATGGCCACCACCGACCTGCCCGGGACCATGCGCCAGATCCGCTACGCGGGCTCCGGCGGACCGGAGGTGATCAGCCTGGAGACGGCCCCGGTGCCGAGCCCGGGTCCCGGCCAGGTTCTGATCGAAGTGGTGGCGGCCGGGGTGAACCGGCCCGACGTGGCGCAGCGTTCCGGTGTGTACCCGCCGCCGCCCGGCGCCACCGAGATTCCGGGCCTCGAGGTCGCGGGCCGCGTGGTCGCGCTCGGAAGCGGGGTCGACGGGTTGTCGCCCGGGGACGAGGTCTGCGCCCTGGTGATCAGCGGCGGCTACGCCGAGTACGCCGTGGCCGAGGCGGCCCACTGCCTGCCGCGCCCGCGGGCCGTCTCGCTGGTCGATGCCGGCGGCCTGCCGGAGACCTTCTTCACGGTCTACTCCAACGTGGTCCAGCGCGGCCGCCTCGCGCGCGGGGAGAGCTTCCTCGTGCATGGCGGGTCGAGCGGTATCGGCGCCACGGCGATCCAGATCGCCAAGCATGTCGGCGCCCGGGTCTTCGCGACGGCCGGCTCGGCCGAGAAGTGCCGGTTCTGCGAGGGTCTCGGGGCCGAGGCCGCGATCGACTACAAGCAGGCCGACTTCGCCGAGGAGGTGAAGCGCCTCACCGACGGGCGCGGCGTCGACGTCATCCTCGACATGATCGGCGCGAGCTATCTTGCCCGGAACCTCAAGTCGCTGGCACCGGACGGCCGGCTGGTGATGATCGCCCTGATGGGCGGCTACAAGGTCGACGGGCTGAACATCACGCCGATCATGCGCAACCGCCTGACCTTCACGGGCTCGACGCTGCGGCCGCGCGGCAAGGCCGACAAGGCGGCGATCGCCGACGGCCTGCGCCGGGACATCTGGCCCGAGCTCGACGCCGGACGGATCCGCACCGTCACCCACGCGACCTTCCCGCTGGAGCGGGCGCGGGAGGCGCATGAGCTGATGGAGTCGAGCGCCCATCTCGGCAAGATCCTTCTGACCACCGGACGGTGACGACCGCTTCCGGCAGGAACCTGCCTCGGCGGCCCCGCGTTGGCGGCCGGTAACGAGATCGTGTCGCACAGCGCCCGTTTCGGCGTGTGGCGTCCCGCCGAGGAAGGTTTTGCACATGGCCGAGAGACTGAACCCGAACGAGAGCCGTCAGGGCGAGCGCGGGAAGCCCGTGCTCTGGGTCCTGGTGGCGAGCCTCGTCCTGCTGGCGATCGCCACCGTGGGCCTGCTCACGTGGAACGGCGCCAATTCGCCGAAGGACTATGCCAGCCAGAGCCAGGACGCGTCGCGCAAGGAGGTGACGGGCTCGGTGACCGGCCAGTCCGGCGGGTCGTCGCCGACGAACAGCACCGGCGTTCCGGGCGGCAACCCGTCCTACCCGCAGCCGGCCCAGCCGGGCGCGAATGGCGGCGCGGCGAAGTAAGGTGTCGCGGGGCGGCCCCGGGCCGTCCCGCCTCCCGCGCGCTCAGCGCGTCGGGATCGGCGTCGGGCCGCGGTAATCGTAGAAGCCCCGCTTGGCCTTCCGGCCGAGCCAGCCGGCCTCGACATATTTCACGAGAAGCGGGCAGGGCCGGTACTTCGAATCGGCGAGCCCCTCGTAGAGCACCTGCATGACCGACAGGCAGGTGTCGAGGCCGATGAAATCGGCCAGCTGCAGCGGGCCCATCGGGTGGTTCGCGCCGAGCTTCATGGCGGTGTCGATCGACTCGACCGACCCGACGCCCTCGTAGAGCGTGTAGATCGCCTCGTTGATCATCGGCAGCAGGATGCGGTTGACGATGAAGGCCGGAAAATCCTCCGACATCGTCGACGTCTTGCCGAGCTTGGCGATGAACGCCTTGGCCGACTCGTAGGTCGTGTCCTCGGTGGCGATGCCGCGGATCAGCTCGACGAGCTGCATCACCGGCACCGGGTTCATGAAGTGGATGCCGATGAATTTTTCCGGCCGGTCCGTCGCGGCGGCGAGCCGGGTGATGGAGATCGATGACGTGTTGGTCGCCACCAAGGTCTCCGGTCGCAGAGACCCGCACAGCGTGGTGAAGATCTCGCGCTTGGTCGCTTCGTTCTCGGTCGCCGCCTCGATGACCAGATCGCACGGGCCCAGGGCGGCGAAATCGCGGGCGGGAACGATGCGGGAGCGGGCCTCGCCGCTGTCGCCCTCCGTCAGCGTGCCCTTCGACACGAGGCGCGCGAGGCTGCCCTCGATTACCGACAGCCCGTTCTCGAGCCGGGCGGGATCGCGGTCGTTCAGCAGGACCTCGAAGCCGGCGGTGGCGCAGACCTGCGCGATGCCGCTGCCCATCTGGCCCGCGCCGACGATGCCGACCCGCTTGATCTCCATATGCATGTGCCGACCTGTGCCCCCAAGGCGGATGCCGCAGCGCGGCCGCGCCGCCCACCGGACGGCACGAACGCGACGGCACCGCGCGAAGTCTCGCCGTTGCAGCCTTCTAGACCAATCCTCGATCCGGAAGGAACCCGTGAAGCCGCGTTCTGCGACAATGCTCGCGGGTTGCCAGACCGGGTTGCGTTACTGGCCCCTGGCCTTGCCGATCTCGGATTGCAGCTCAGGCACGATCTGGAAAAGGTCACCGACGAGCCCGTAATCGGCCACCTGGAAGATCGGCGCGTCCTCGTCCTTGTTGATGGCGACGATGACCTTCGAATCCTTCATGCCGGCGAGGTGCTGGATCGCGCCCGAGATGCCCACAGCGACGTAGAGGTCCGGCGCCACGACCTTGCCGGTCTGCCCCACCTGCCAGTCGTTCGGCGCGTAGCCGGCATCGACGGCGGCGCGCGAGGCGCCGACGGCCGCGCCGAGCGAATCGGCCAGCGGCTCGATCAGCTCGTGGAACTTGTCCGACGAGCCGAGCGAGCGGCCACCCGACACGATGATCCGCGCCGAGGCCAGCTCCGGCCGATCGGACTTGGCGATCTCCTCACCCTTGAAGCTCGAGCCGCCCGCCGCGGCCGCGACCGCCGACACGGCCTCCACCGGCGCGGCGGCGCCGCCCTCTTCGGCAGCCTTGAAGGCGGCCGTGCGCACGGTGATCACCTTCTTGCCGGCGGGCGCCTGCACGGTCTGGATCGCGTTGCCGGCGTAGATCGGCCGCTCGAACGTGTCCGGCGCGACGACCTTGATGATGTCGGAGACCTGCGCGACGTCGAGCAGGGCGGCCACGCGCGGCAGCACGTTCTTGCCCGTGGTCGAGGCCGAGGCGATGATCGTGTCGTAGGGTTCGGCGATGGCGGCGATCAGGGCCGAGACGGGCTCGGCGAGGTCGTGGTCGTAGACGCCGTCCTCGGCGTTCAGGACCTTCTCGACGCCGTCAAGCTTGCCGGCGGCCTCGGCGACGGCCTTCGAGCCCGTGCCCAGGACCAGGGCGTGGATCGGGCCGCCGATCTCCTTGGCGGCGGCGAGCGCCTTCAGCGTGCCGTCCTTGATCTGGCCGTTGCCGTGCTCGACGAAGAGGAGTGTCGTCATGGTCTGGGGGTGCCCTCGAGGGTGGTGGCGCGGGGCTCGACCATCATCGGGAGCCCCGCCTGCGGATCAGATGACGCCGGCTTCGACCTTGAGCTTCTGGACGAGCTCGGCCGCGGAGGCGACCTTCACGCCGGCCGAGCGGCCCGGCGGTTCGGCGGTCTTCAGCACCGTGAGCCGCGGCGTCACGTCGACGCCCAGCGCCTCGGGCGCGAGCTCCTCCAGCGGCTTCTTCTTGGCCTTCATGATGTTCGGCAGCGAGGCGTAGCGCGGCTCGTTGAGGCGGAGATCCGTCGTGACGATCGCGGGCAGCTTCAGGCTCACCGTCTGCAGGCCGCCGTCGACCTCGCGGGTGACGTCGAGGCTGCCCTCGCCCGGCTCGATCTTGTACGCGAAGGTGCCCTGCGGCCAGCCGAGAAGAGCCGCGAGCATCTGGCCGGTCTGGTTGGAGTCGTCGTCGATCGCCTGCTTGCCGAGGATGACGAGCTCCGGGCTCTCCTTCTCGACCACGGCCTTCAGGAGCTTCGCGACCGCGAGCGGCTCGCAATTGACGTCGGTCTTGACCAGGATCGCGCGGTCGGCGCCCATCGCGAGCGCGGTGCGCAGCGTTTCCTGCGCCTGCTGCGGGCCGATCGACACGGCCACGATCTCGGTGACCTTGTCCTTCTCCTTCAGGCGGATCGCCTCCTCGACGGCGATCTCGTCGAAGGGGTTCATGGACATCTTGACGTTGGCGAGCTCGACGCCGGAGCCGTCGGCCTTCACGCGAATCTTGACGTTGTAGTCCACCACCCGCTTGACGGGCACCAGCACCTTCATGGCGGTCACGATCCTTCCCCGGAGGATTCTTGTCGTCGTGCAGGCCACTTCCACGGGCGCGCGAGGCGCAGCGTGGCCGGGGCACGCAAGGCGGCGGACCGTAACGGCCACATTTCCGCCTTGTCAACGCGGCGCCGCGGCGGCCCCGCGAAAACCCGCTCCGCCGGCTCAGCGATTGGCGCCGGGCACCCAGAGCACGTCGTCGGCGCCGTCGCCGTTCGCCGCGCGGCTCGCCACGAACAGGAAATCCGACAGGCGGTTGAGGTAGCGCAGCGCCTCCGGCGAGACCGTCTCGTCCTCCCGCGCCGCGAGGCTGACCGCGAGCCGCTCGGCGCGCCGGCAGACGGTCCGGGCGAGGTGCAGGGCCGCCGCGGCGGGCGAGCCGCCGGGCAGGACGAAGGATTTCAGCGGCGGGATCGCCGCGTTCAGCGCGTCGATGTCGCGTTCCAGCCGCTCGACCTGGCTCGCGACGATCCGCAGCGGCTCGTAGGGGAGGGGTTCCGGCGTCGGCGGCGTCGCGAGGTCGGCGCCGAGGTCGAACAGGTCGTTCTGGATCGCCCCCAGCATCCCGTCGAGGGCCCCCTGCGTGTGCAGGCGGGCCATCCCGATGCAGGCATTGGTCTCGTCGACGGTGCCGTAGGTCTCGACCCGCAGGTCCGCCTTCGAGCGGCGCTGCCCGTCCGCCAGAGCGGTCGTCCCCTTGTCGCCGGTCCTCGTGTAGATGCGGTTGAGCTTGACCAAGGGGTTTTGCGCCTCAGAACGTGTAGCCGATCTTGCCGCCGTAATTGGTCAGGCCGCGATTGTTGGCGCAGAGCCCGGCATTCGACATGTGCTCGATCGTCGCCATGATGCTCCAGTGCTCGGTCAGGCGGAAGCCGAGGGCGGCCGCCTCGCGGAACATCGGCGAGCAGCCGAGCGTGTTGAAGCCGTAGGGCGTCTCGGCCTTCGGGCCGGTCCAGCCGTTATGGGCCACGCCGCCGAAGAACCCGTCGAGGAAGACGCGGCGGTTGAAGGTCTCCGGGAAGACCTCGAGCGTCCAGGTGGCTCCGAGATAGGCGTAGCTGGTCCGGCCGCCGGTGTTGTAGCTGCCCCCGACGGTCGGGCGCGGCACGAAGGCCTGCCAGAACGGGTCGGCGCTGATGCGCGGCTTGGCGAACAGGACTTCGCCGTTGACGTTCGCCTTGCTGAAGCCGGGGAGCTTGCCCTCGGCGCTGCCGGGATCCTGCACAGCGCCGCCGATGCGGATCTCGGACACGATGCTGAGCGGCTGCACGGGGGCCGCGTAGGCGGCGGGCGGCGGCGGCGCGAGATCCGCGGCCGCGGCCGGCAGGATCGCCGCCCCGGTCAGAATGCCGAACAGACAGAGGCGAGAAGGGGCAGTCATGCGGGCTCGGCCGATCGGGCGCAGCGATTTGCTTCTACCGAGCGTAGCAGAGGCTCACGGGGTGCGGCGGGCAATTCATCCTTTACCCAATCGAAAGGTGTCCGGTGCGGCGGCGCGGTCACACCCGGTCCGACGCCCTCAGGCCGAGCGCCACCAGACGACGCCCATGATGATCACGATCGCCACGAACTGCAGGAGCACGCGCAGGCGCATCAGCTTCTGCGAGAGGTTGGCGCTGCCGCCCCGCATCATGTTGGCCAGGCCCAGGAGCAGGACCGCGGCGACGGCCAGGCAGGCGATCAGGACGAGGGTGTTGGACGACATGCGGTCGGGGATCCGGGTGGGGCGGGGGCCGTGATCCGGCCCCGCGCGGCGTGAGGTGGCGGTCGCTCAGTTGCGGCGGAGCAGGCGCTCGAAATAGTCGAGTTCCTCGCGGGGGCGGCTCGGGTCGCCGAGCTTGCGCCGCAGCTCCTCCATGATGCGCCGGGCGCGCTGGACCGCGGATTCGTCGGCCGTGGGAACGCGAACCCGCCCGTCGCTCATGTCGCGGCCGCGGGTCGGGCGCCCGAGGGGGTCGTCGTCGCGCGCGCCGGCCTGACCCTGCTGCCCAGGCTGCTGGCCGCCCTCCTGCTGGCCCTCGCCCTGGCCCTCGGCCATCTCCTGCATCTGCTGGGCCATGCCGTCGGCGCCGCGCTTGAGTCCGTCGAGGGCGCGCCCCTGCGCGTCGACCGCCCCGTCCGAATCGCCATCCTTGAGGGCGTTCTCGGCCTCGCGCATGGCCTCCTCGGCGTCGGAGAGACCCTGCTCGCCGCGCATGCCGTTCTCCTTCATGCGCTTCTGAAGGTCTTCCAGCCGCTGCCGAAGAGCCTGCTGACGCTCGCCGACGCCGCCCTGCTGGCCCTCGCCCTGCTGCCCTTGCCGCTGCTGCCCTTGCCCCTGCTGCCCTTGTCCTTGCTGCCCTTGTCCTTGCTGCCCTTGCCCGTGCTGACCCTGCTGGCGCTGGCCCTGCTGCCCCTGGCCCTGCTGGCTGCGCTGCCCGTGCTGCGGCTGGCCGCGATTCTGCTGGCGCTGCTGGCCGCCGCGCTGGTCCTCGCCGTCCTTGAAGGTCTCGTCGCGCAGGCCCTGCTGCTCGCGGGACATGGCGTCGAGGTCGCGCATCTGCTTCTGCATCTCGCGGGACGCCTGGTCCGACTGGCTGCCGCGCTCGGCGGTCTGGAGATTCTCCAGGATGTTGCGCAGCTGCTCCATCAGGCGCTGCGCCTCGGCGGTGTCGCCGCGCTTCATCGCCTCCGCCATGTCCTGGATCATCTTGTCGAGATCCCCGGGCGTGACGGTCTTGCTCTGCCCGTTGTTCTGGCCGCGCTCGCTCTGCTCGCGGGGCTCGCGGCCCTGCTTCTGCGCCATCTCGGACAGGAACTTGTCGAGCGCCTGCTTCAGGTCCTGCGTCAGGCGCTTGATCTCGTCGTCGGGCGCGTTGCGCTCGATCGCCTCCTTCAGCCGGTCCTGGGCCTGGCGGAGCTGCTTCTCGGCGTCCGACAGATCGCCGTCCTCGATCTTGAGGGCCATCTCCCACAGGAGGTCGGCCACCGCGACGAGGTCGGAATCCGTCCGGGCGCGGCGCAGCCGCTCGGTCGCCGTCCGCAGGCCGAGGAAGATCGCGGGCTGCGGCGTGAAGGTGTCGGGCGCGACCAGCAGGGCGTCCAGCGCCCCCTGGACCCAGCGGCGATCCGTGTCGGGCGCGGTGACGAGGCGGCGGCGCTCCTCGGCGAGGGCCCGCGCCAGCGGCTCGCGGAACGGCCGGGCCGGCAGGACGATCTCGGCATCGGGCGTGCGCCCCTCCTGGCCGGCCTCGTCCTTGACGACGATGTGGTAGCGGACCTTCGCGCCGGACCAGGGGCTGTCCGTCAGATCCACGAGGGTCTTGGTGTCGGTCTCGCCGCTGGCGTCGCCGGGCAGCGCCAGGTTGATCTGCGGCACCGGGACCAGGGCGCGGGCGGATTTCAGCGGCTCGATCACAGCCTCGGCCGAGCTGATCCCGTAATCGTCCTTCGCCCGGTAGGTCAGGTTGAAGGTGCCGCGCCCGTTCACCTCGGGGCCGCCCACGGCGGTCACCTCCGGCGGCCGGTCGGGGATCGCGTCGACGGTCAGGCGCTGCCTGCCCGCCGGGGTCACGATCGTCAGCTCGGCGCCGCCGACGACGCGATAGCGCTCCTCGCGCAGGTCGGGACGCGCCTCCTGCCCGGGGACCGGGACGAGTCCCGCGTTCGGCGTGAGCGTCGTCTCGGACGCGGCCTTGCCCTGGCCGGCGACCCGCACGATCAGCTGCGCGTTGATCGGCGCGCGCAGGTGCTGGTCGCTCCCGTCCATGGCGATCAGCAGCGGCGGGAGCCGCGTGTAGAGCGGCGGGTCGATCCAGCCATCCACGCGGAAATTCGGGCCGGGTGCCGCCGGCTCCTGCCAGTCGAAGGCGGCGCCGATCCGCTGGCGCCACTCGGGGCCGGCCGCGAACAGGCTCGCGACCGCGGCGACTACCAGACCGGCGCGCAGGGCGAAGGGATCGTGCCGGGTCATGCCCGGCCGCGGCAGGCCGACGCGCAGGGCCGAGACCGCCTGCGCGGCGCGGCGCTGGTGCAGGTCCCAGAGCAGCCGGCTCCCCGGATCGGCGGCGCCGACGGCGAGGCTGTCCTCGACCGCCGAGGCCGGCCCGTGGCGCAGCTTCGGATCGCGGGACGCGGCCTCGCGGTCGAGCCGCGCCAGGGCCAGGCGCCGGTCCGGCCGGCCCACGTGGATCAGCGGCAGAAGCGCGGCGACGAGGAGGACGGCCAGGGCGCCGAGGCCGATCTGGCGCCAGAGCGGCGCGAGGTCGAGCCACAGGCCCGACCAAGAGACGACCAGGAAGAGCAGCAAGACGCCGATCCCGCGCCAGAGGATGGGCCACGCCTGCTCCCACAGGCCGGCCGCGCGCGCCTGCGCCACGAGCCGGTCAAGCCGCGTGGACGCCGCGTTCGCTCCACCCGCGCCAGTCTTGCTCTCGGTGCCGTTCCTGCCGATCACGCCGAACGTTCCGCCTCACGCCGAAGGAGTGGCCCACGGAGCCGCGCTCGCCGGACCCCGTCACACGTGCCTAGCATGGTGGGCCGCGCGGGTCGGCGGGTCAAATCGGCGCGACGCTCGCCCGCGCGCGTCAGTTGTGCGCCTGGATGAAGTTGCGCACCTGCGGGTAGATCTGCGTCTCCCAGCGCCGCCCGGCGAAGACGCCGTAATGGCCGACGCCGGCCTGGAGGTGATGGGTCCGCATGGAGGGGGCGAGGTCCGAGCACAGGTCGTGGGCCGCCATGGTCTGCCCGACCGCGCAGATGTCGTCCCGCTCGCCCTCGACCGTCATCAGCGCCGTGCGGCGGATCGCGCGCAGGTCGATCGGCTCGCCCCGGTACGACACCGCGTTCCGGGCCAGGGCGTGGTCCTGGAACACGGTCTTGACCGTCTCCAGATAGAAATCGGCCGCGAGGTCGAGCACGGCGAAATACTCATCGTAGAAGGTCTCGATCGCTTCGGCCTTCTCGCGCTCGCCGTTGGCCATGTGCCAGAACAGGTCCGCGTGGCCCTGGATGTGGCGCTTGGCGTTCATCGCCATGAAGGCCGAGACCTGCACGAAGCCCGGATAGACCTTGCGGCCGGCGCCCCTGTGGCGCGTCGGCACCGTCGCGATCAGGTTCTTCTCGAACCACTCGATCGGCTTGGAGGTCGCGAGCTCGTTCACGCCCGTCGGGTTGATCCGGCAATCGACCGGCCCGGCCATCAGGGTCATGCTGCGCGGGGTGGCGGGATCCTTCGCCTGCGCCATCGCGGCGGCGGCCACGAGGGCCTGCACGGCGGGCTGGCACACAGCCACCATGTGGGCGCCTTCGCCCATCGTCCGCAGGAACTGGATCAGGTGGCTCACGTAGTCGTCGAAGCCGAACCTCCCGTCGGCCAGCGGCACGTCCCGGGCGTTGTGCCAATCGGTGATGTAGACGTCGTGGTCGGGCAGCATCGTGCGCACGGTGGCGCGGAGCAGCGTGGCGAAGTGGCCCGACATCGGCGCGACCATCAGCACCTTGGGCTGCTCGGTGTGGATGTCCTTCTTGAAGTGGAGCAGCGTGGCGAAGGGCGTGACCTCGACCGCCTCCTCGGTCACCGTCACGCTCCGGTTCCCGACATTCACCGCCTCGATGCCGTAGGGCGGCCGCGCGAAGGTCAGGCCGGCGCGCATCATCATCCGGGCGCCGGCGGACATCCAGGTCGCCGGCTCGCCCCACCCGACCCAGGGCGACCAGATGTCGTTCAGCAGCCGGCCCCACGCCCGGGTCTGGGCGGCTAAGTCGGTCTGCAGGTCGAACGCGTCGTACAGCATCGGGCAGGCACTCGCTGGAGCCCTGCCCGGCATGCGGGCCATCGGGGCGGCAAAGTTGGCGGATGCCGGAAGCACGGTTGCATCAGCGTGGCCGTGCAGGATGGGTCCCGTTCCGGGAGGCGGCAACTGTCCGAAACGCGAACGCGAACAAGAATCATCGTGACGTGACTTTGTTGCACCAGACCGCGCCGGTCCCGGTCGGGAGCGCCGGCTCACCCGGCGCACCCGCGGCCTCACGAGGCGCGGCGGGTCACGGGACCCGGCTCGGCCTCGCTCCTGCGATGCTCGCAGGCGATCTTGAGATACCGGTCGCTGCCCCCCGGCAGGCCGGCCTGAGCCGCCATCGTCTGGGCGTGCATCAGGCACTCGATCGGCGTGTGCGCCGGCGCGATGATGACGTCGAGGGCGGTATCGCGCGAGCAGTCCTGAGCCAGCAGCGTGCCGGCACAGACAAGGGCGACGGAGAGCAGTTCCGACATGACGGACCTCGGTTTCGAGTGATCGAAAGGTCCGCGGGGTGCTCCGGCGTGTGAGCCACCGCGTTGTCGTTGCCTGGGTGCTTCCTCCGGTTGCTGAAGACTTCAAGCACGTCACATGCCAGGAGCGCGCCCATGCCCGCTCGGCGCGGGCGTTCGCGGCGCCGGCCCCGTCGCGCCTGCGGGCTGGCCGAGCACCCGCAAAGTGCCGAGCACCCGCAAAGTGCCGGGCAACCTCAGTCGCGGGCGGCCAGCCAGTGCGTCTCCGGCTCGTCGGCGGGCAGGAGCGCCGCGACGGCGTCGAGATCGACGACGTACTGTTCGGTGAGCCGCGTCCACATCTCGACCGGGGAGGCGACCTGCGGCCGGAGCCCGTCGAGGGCGCGGGCGAGCAGGGCGGCGTTGACGAGCTTCGGGCGCTGCACGAGCGGATCAGCGTTCAGCATCGATGACGATCCCATTCGGACGCCGCCATCCTCGGTCGATCGTGGTTAACGCCCGGTTACGGCTGCCGCCGAGGACTTGGGCTGTTCTTGCGCGCGCGCCGGGGCGGGGATCAAAGCTGGTTTTGCCGCCGGATCGGCGGTGCCGGCGGGGCTCAGAACCTGGCCGGTCTCGCCGGCGCGCCGGGCGATGCGGGATCGGGCGCTCGAGACGGCGCGCAGGCTTGCGGCCGGCCGGTCCCGCTCGAGTTCACAAGCCGGACCCCTTCCCTTATCAGGCAGGCACATCGAGCCTGTCCCGGCCGACGAAGTGCCGCCGCGCAGGGCGCGCACGGCTCCGGTCGCGCGGCTCCGGTCGATTGTGCGAACGGGACACCATGGACGTCAAACCTGAAGCGATCGGCGCGACGCAGGGGCGGACGGCGCGACTCGTGCTCGCCTCCGCGTCGCCCCGACGTCTCGCGCTACTCCAGCAGATCGGGATCGAGCCGGCGGCCCTCCTGCCGGCCGAGATCGACGAGACGCCCCGCAAGGCCGAGCCGCCGCGCGAGCTGGCGCGCCGCCTCGCGCGGACGAAGCTCGCCACCGCCGAGGCGGCGCTCCACCTGGAGGACACCGCGACCCCCACTTGGCTCCTGTCGGCCGACACGGTGGTGGCGGTCGGGCGGCGGGTCCTGCCGAAGGCGGAGATCCCCGACGAGGCCGCGGACTGCCTGCGCCTGCTCTCGGGACGGCAGCACCGGGTCTACACGGCGGTCTGCGTCCTCTCGCCCCGCGGGCGCCGGGAGCGGGTCGTCGAGAGCCGCGTCCGGTTCAAGCGCCTCTCGGGCCGCGACATCCAGGGCTACGTGGCTTCGGGCGAGTGGCGCGGCAAAGCCGGCGGCTACGCGATCCAGGGTCTCGCGGGGGCCTTCGTGGTGAAGCTGGTCGGCTCGTACAGCGGCGTGGTCGGCCTGCCGCTCTACGAGACCCTGAGCCTCCTCGACGGCGAGGGGTATCCGGTGCGGGACGGGTGGGGCGCCCTCGCATGAGCCGCGAACGGCGTCCGCCGCCCTGTCCGATCTGCCGAAAGCCGTCCGCGCCGGACTTCCGGCCGTTCTGCTCCCAGCGCTGCGCCGACGTCGACCTCGGACGCTGGCTCAACGAGCGCTACGCGATCCCCGAGGAGCTCGATTCCGACGAGCCGCCGCCGCCGCCGGATCCGGAGCGCTAGATTTTTTCCGGATTCCGGTCACGTCGACGTCACGGCAAGGCTGGACAGGCCGCGAAGCACTGACTATACCCCGCGACGTCCGAGGCCGACACCGGCGCGGACGACGCCCAGGTAGCTCAGTTGGTAGAGCATGCGACTGAAAATCGCAGTGTCGGTGGTTCGATTCCGCCCCTGGGCACCATCTTCCCGCTGAGCCTCCGCCGTTAGAGTGGGCAGGGCCGGCGACCGAAATTCTCGATCATCGTAAGATAAGCGGCCGCGGCTCGGCCACCGTTGCGCGCCCGCGCGTGCCGGGGACCGCGCCGAGCGCGGATCACCGCGTGTCCGGATCGCGCAGGTGCAGGTAGGTCGGGTCGAACTCCGCCGCCTCCTGCAGCCCGGCCCAGTCATTGACGACCAGGCGGCGACCCCGCAGCGCGATGAGGTCGGCGGCTTTGAGTTCGCGCATCGTGCGGTTGACGTGGACCGAGGTGATCCCGAGCGCGTCCGCGAGTTCCGGCTGCGTCATCGGCAGGTCACAGGCCAGGTCGGGTGCCAGCCCGACCGCGCCCAGCCGTGTCACCAGCTCGCAGAACAGGTGGGCCATCCGGGCATAGGCTTCGCGGCGCCCGGTGTTGAGCATCCACTCCCGGACCATGGCGGCGTCGATCAGCGTCGCGCGCCAGAACACCTCGTTGAGGCGCGGATGCGCCCGCAGCAGCGCCCGGACGGCCTCGTGCTGGACGAAGCCGAGCCGGCAGGCGCTCACCGTGGCGATGTTGATGTCGAGCACCTCCAGGAACAGGCTCTGGAAATCCGGCACGTCCCCGGGGACGTGGTAGCCCATCACCTGACGCTTGCCCGCACGGGTCGATTTGTAGGTGCAGGCGATCCCGCTGAGCACCGCGAAGCTCCGCGACGGCCGGTCGCCCTCCCGGATGATGTCCTGGTTGGGCTCGAACTGCGTGACCTGCATGGGCAACGCGACGAGCGCGGCGCGCTCCTCGTCGGTCAGCCGGAACAGGGCGACCGTCTCGATCCGGTGCAGGAACGGTTCCCTGCTCGACGGGTGGGGTGTCTCGAACATCGCGCCTCGGCCATCCGGCAGAAGCGTTCGGCGTCGCGCGGCCGGTTCGTCCACCGTCTTCGGTCCCCGTCCAAGTGTAGGGTCCCGGTCGGGCTCGACCAGGGCGGGAGCGGTCGGATCGCGGCTGCCCCGCGCCTTCCTGGCGGCCGGGACTGGAATTCTTCGTCTCGGCCGCGCACAGAAGTCCGGCGGCGCGGTCGCCGTTCAGCCTGACGGAAAGCCCGATGAACACGGCAGATCTCGCCCCGCACGCGCACCAGGTCCTGCGCGACGCGACCCTGCCCGAGCTGCCCCAGCACTACCGCGGCAAGGTCCGGGACAATTACGACCTTCCCGACGGCCGCCGCATCCTCATCACCTCCGACCGGATCAGCGCCTTCGACCGGGCGCTCGCGGCGATCCCGTTCAAGGGGCAGGTCCTCACCCAGACCGCCCGCTACTGGTTCGAGCAGACCGCCGACCTCTGTCCGAACCACGTCATCGCCTATCCCGATCCCAACGTGGTCGTCGGCCGCCGCCTGGAGATTCTGCCCGTGGAGGTGGTGGTGCGCGGCTACCTCGCGGGCACCACCTCGACCTCGATTCTGACGCGTTACCGCGCGGGCGAGCGCGACATGTACGGCCACCACTTCCCCGACGGGATGCGGGCGAACGAGCGCCTGCCGGAGGCGATCATCACGCCGACCACCAAGGCGTTCGACGGCGGCCACGACGAGCCGCTGACCGAGACCGAGATCCTCGAGCGCGGATTGCTGACGCGCGAGCAGTGGCGGACCGTCTCCGAGGCGGCCCTGGCGCTGTTCGCGCGCGGCGCGGCTCTCGCTGCCGAGCGCGGCCTTATCCTGGCCGACACGAAATACGAGTTCGGCACGGATCCCGAGGGCCGGATCGTCCTCGCCGACGAGATCCACACGCCGGACAGCAGCCGGTACTGGTTCGCGCAGAGCTACCCCGAGCGCGTCGCCGCGGGTGCGGCACCGGAGAGCTTCGACAAGGACTTCGTGCGCAACTGGGTCGTCGCCCGCTGCGACCCCTACAAGGACCCGATCCCGGAGATCCCCGCCGAGGTCGTTCTGGAAACCGCCGCGGTCTACATTCGCGCCTACGAGACGATCACGGGCGCGCGCTTCGTGCTGCCGGACCCGGCAGAAGAGCCCCTGGAGCGGATCCGGCGCAACATCGCCGCCTATCTCGCCGCCTAGGCAGCGTCAGAGAGGGTGGGGCGGCGCGCTGCGCCGCACCCGGTCGATCGGATCAGGCCGCCGCCGCGATCGGGGCCGGCGAGGGCGCGTCCATGGCGCGCAGGTAGACGTCGAGCAGCGTCTCCTGCTCGTCGCGCTCGTCCTTGTCCTGCTTGCGAATCTTCAGGATCTCCTTGAGCACCTTGACGTCGAGACCCTCGCCCTTGGCCTCGGCGAAGACCTCCTTCTTGGCCTCCATCAGGTCCTTGATCTCCTCCTCCAGCCGTTCCACGCGCTCGATGATCGAGCGGATGCGGTCGCCAGCGACGCCCACGGTGTCGGTCATGTCGGTCATGCAGTCCCTCGTCGGATGACGGGCGCACCCTCGCCGGGACAGGGTAAGCGGCGGGTTAAGGACGGGGCGGCGCCGGGACCCGGGCCTGAATCCAGCCGACGATCGCGTCCGCCACCGCGTCGCTGTTCGATTCCAGCATCATCATGTGACCGTTGCCGTGGATGCCGTGCTCGGCGAGCGCCAGCCGATCCGGTCTCGCGCCCGCCTGGGTCAGGAAAGCCGCCGTGCAATCGTCCATGCTGGCGCGGAACGAGGCCTCGGCGGTCACGATGACGGCGGGGACCCGGGCCAGGTTCGGCAGTGTGCGGGCGGGCTCGGCCTGAAGCCAGCAGCGGATCTTGTCGGGTGCTGCCGCGGTCTCGGCCTGGACGACCGACAGATCGGCCGGGCCGCTCACCGGCGGCTCGAAATGCAGCGGCACCCGGGTGATGCCGTAGGGCCTTGCCCGCGCCTCCCCGACGCGCTCGTACCACTCGGCGCCGCCCTTGAAGCGGATGTCGTAGAAGGTCGGTCCGTTGGGTTCGACGGCCACATGCGCCTTCACTAGGTCGGGGCGCTGATCCGAGACAGCCCAGCCGAAGACGCCGGCCTGCGAATGCGTCAGCAGGATCGCGGGACCGATCTTCTCCAAGAGGGCGATCAAGGCCGGATCGACCAGTTCCTCGCTCTTCAGCGCGCTGGCGATGTAGGGGACCTGCGAGAGGTAGAACTGATCGAAGGCGGCGTTGCCGCGGACACCGGCGCCGCCCGGCCACTGCGTGTGGAGCTTGGCCTGCGGGTAGAGCGCGAAGCGCTCCTGCCCGGTGAACACGGTCTCCAGATCCTCGACGGGCAGGCGGGCATAGGGACCGTAGGTGTCCGGATCGCCGCCCGAGCGGCCGCGACCGACCTGATCGACGACGTAGACCGCGAAGCCCTTCGCGGCGAAGCGGTCGGCCCAGCCCGGTCGCCCGTCGGGCGTGCCGAGGAAGTTGGTCCCGGTCTGCGCGGTCCCGTGCACCAGGACGATCGGGTAGGGCTGCGTCACCCGCTCCGGGGCGCGGTACTCCACGAACATCTGCCCCGAGGCCGTGGTCTTGCCCGCCGCCGTGGCGTAGCGGCCGCCAACGAACACGTAGCCCGTGGGCTGCGTCGGCCTGAACGGCGCGTCGCCGAGGTTCGGCTCGGCCGCCTCGGACATCGATGCGGTCGCGAGGCAGAGCAGGGTCAGCGCCCCGGCGGCGGCGTTTCTGAGCATGGCGTCCTCCCGCGGGCGTCTGGCGCGCCCGGCGGGAGGCATATCAGCGTGAAAGCCGGGCCCGGTCCAGCCGGACGATCCGCCGATCAGGCGTGGGCGAGACGCGGCTTCTTCCCAAGCGCCTCCTCGACGGTGCCAGCGCCGTCGAGATAGCCGTGAACCTTGGGGTTCGGCATGATCAGCGAGGCCACGAAGGCGATCGCCATCAGGACGGTCACGTACCAGAAGAACGTGCTCTCCATGCCGTTGTCCTTGAACCACAGGGCCACGAACTCGGCGGTGCCGCCGAAGGTGGCGTTCGCGACCGCGTAGGACAGGCCCACGCCGAGGGCGCGGACGTTGGTGGGGAACAGCTCCGCTTTCACGATGCCGCTGATGCCCGTGTAGAACGACACCACCGCGAGTCCGAGGGTGATCAGCGCGAAGGCGAGGTACGGGTCCTTATTGGTGCCGAGCGCCGTCATCAGCGGCACCACCATGAGCGTGCCGAGCCCGCTGTAGAGCAGCATGTTCGCCTTGCGCCCGATCTTGTCGGAGAGCGCGCCGAAGATCGGCTGGATGATCATGTAGACGAACAGGACCACCGTCATCGTCTGCGATGCCGACGTTTTCGGCATGCCGGCCGTGTTGACGAGATACTTCTGCATGTAGGTCGTGAAGGTGTAGAAGCTCAGGGAACCGCCGGCCGTGTAGGCCACGACGACCAGGAACGCCCGCCAGTGCTTCGACAGCTCGGCGAAGGTGCCGGCCGTCTCCTTGTCGCTGCTATCCTTCGTCTCGGCCAGCGAGCGCCGGAGATACAGCGCGACGACCGCCAGCGCGGCACCGATGAAGAACGGGATGCGCCAGCCCCAGGCGGTGAGTTCCGGGCCGGTCATCACCGTCTGCAGAAACACCAGGACCAGCGAGGCCAGGAGCTGGCCGCCGATCAGCGTGACGTACTGGAACGAGGCGAAGAAACCGCGCTTCCCCTTGATCGCCACCTCGCTCATGTAGGTCGCCGAGGTGCCGTACTCGCCGCCGACCGATAGGCCCTGGAGCATGCGGGCGAGGAGCAGTAGCACCGGCGCCAGCGTGCCGACATGCTCGTAGGTCGGCAGGATGCCGATCAGCAGCGAGCCGAAGCACATCATCAGCACCGAGATGACCATGGAGGTCCGGCGCCCGACCCGGTCGGCGATACGCCCGAACAGCCAGCCTCCGATCGGCCGCATGAAGAAGCCGACGGCGAAGATGCCCGCCGTCTGCAGGAGCTGAGTGGTGGAATCGCCTTTCGGGAAGAAGGCCGGCGCGAAGTAGAGCGCGAAGAACGCGTAGCAGTAGAAATCGTACCACTCGACGAGATTGCCCGAAGACGAGCCGACGATCGCCCAGATCCGGCGCTTCCGGTCCGCAGCATCATCGAGGGCGCTCGGCGCGATACCGATCGTATCGTCTCGCGAGGCGGACATGGCGTCTCCGTGGATCAATCTTGATGCCGGCCGGGGCCGGTCTCTTCTTCGTGCGGCGCGACGTTACAGGTGACGCGCCTGATCGCAAGACCGTGATCCGACATAGCCGAGGACAGCGCGGGCCTGTGTCACCGGCCGCGCGTTCACAACGCCGCGGGACGGAACGGTTCGCCCCGAAGACCCGTTGCGGGCCGGCGTGGGCGTCGATGGCGCTCCCACCACAGGAGGAGAAGCCATGAAGCGGATTCTGAGAGATGCGGTTGCGGCCGCCATCGTGGTCGCCGGAGCGGCGACGGCATTCGCCCAGGGCGGTCCCGGCGGCGGGGCTGGCGGTGCCGGTGGCGCTGCCGGCGCGGGCGCCGGCCCGNGAGCGGAACGGACCGGCCGACCGATCCGGGCCGGCGGCGAATCCCGGAGCGGGCGACCGCGGTGACCGGGGCGACCGAAATCCGCGCGAGCCGGGTGCAGGCCCCGAGCGCGGCAATCGCGATGCGGCCGGCCCCGAGCGCGGCGGTCGCGGTCCGGCCGGCGAAAGGGGTGGCCGTGCCGGCGCCCGAGACCACGGCTCCGTCCGCGGCGCGGTCGGCCGCCTCGACACCCGTCAGCGGACCGAGTTCCGCAGCTCCATCACCCGCCTTGGCGTCTCGCCGCTCCGGGACGTAGCCTTCGGCCTCACTGTCGGGACCGCCATCCCGCGCTCGGTCAGCCTCCACCGGCTGCCGCCGGCGATCATCGAGCTGGTGCCGCAATACGAGGGTTACAACTTCATCCTGGTTCGGGACGACATCGTCATCATCGACCCGGACACGTACGAGATCGTGGACGTGATCCCCGCCTGAGCGGGCGGTCTCCATCAGGTCGGCGCGCCGGGCGGGTGGTCTGCCCGGCGTCGTCCACTGCCCGCGTCTATCGCCCGCCATCCAGCAGCTTCGACACCACCCGCGCCGTGTAGTCGACCATCGGCACGATCCGGGCGTAGTTGAGCCGGGTCGGGCCGATCACCCCCACGACGCCGACGATCTTCTGCGATCCGTCGCGGAACGGTGCCGCGATCAGCGACGATCCCGACAGCGAGAACAGCTTGTTCTCCGAACCGATGAAGATTCGCACCCCATCGCCGCCCTCGGCCCGGGCCAGCAGGTCGATGACGTCCTTCTGAGTCTCCAGGTCGTTGAAGAGCAGGCGGATGCGCTCGAGATCCTCAACAGCGCGCAGGTCGTCGAGCAGGTTGGCCTGGCCCCGCACGATCAGCTGGCGCGCCTCCGTCGGACCGACCGGCGTCGCGAGCCCGGCATCCACGAGACGCTCGGTGATCGCGTCGAGCTCTCGCTTCATCGCCTTGCGGCCGGCCTCGATCTCGGAACGCAGCGTGCCCAGGGTGCGGCCCTGCAGGCGCGCGTTCAGGAAGTTCGTCGCCTCCTGGAGCGCGCCCGCCGGAAGGCCCGGCGGCAGGTCCACGAGACGATTCTCGACGGAGCCGTCGTCCGAGACGAGGATGACGAGGGCGCGGGCCGAGTCGAGGCGCACGAACTCGATATGCTTCAGGTTGACGTTCGCCTTCGTTGTCAGGACGACCCCCGCGCCCCGAGAGACGCCGGACAGCATGGTCGAGGCCTCGGCCAGGGCCGAGTCGAACGTGTGTCCCGAGGCGGCGGCGCGCATCTGCGCCTCGATGCGCGCCTGCTCGTCCTGGCTGACATCGCCGAGCTCGAGCATCGCGTCGACGAAGAAGCGCAGGCCGAGCTCCGTGGGCAGGCGTCCGGCCGACGTGTGCGGCGCGAAGATCAGGCCGGAATGCTCCAGATCCGCCATGACGTTGCGGATCGAGGCCGGCGACAGCGCCATCGGGAGGATGCGCGCCAGATTCCGTGATCCGACCGGCTCGCCGGTCGTCAGGTAGCTCTCGACGATTTGCCGGAAGATCTCCCGGGCACGCTCGTTGAGGGCGGCGAGCGCCTGCATGGTTTGGCCGTTCGAGAGATTGGGACTGGGGTGTGTCACGGGGTCATCCTGTGGTCCGATCATGTCCAACCGTCCCGCGCGGATCAATCCGTACGGCGATGCTTGCCCGCGGTGGCGCGGCGGCCTAAGAGCCCGGCCCTCGACACTCTCGACAGAAGGGGCCCGCGATGCGGCCTTCCAAGCGTGCCGCCGACGAGTTGCGGCCCGTGACCCTGGAGCGTGCGGTCTCGCGCTACGCCGAGGGCTCGTGCCTTGTCAGCTTCGGCAACACCCGGGTGCTCTGCACCGCCTCGCTCGAGGAGCGTGCGCCCCCGTGGCTGCGCGGTTCCGGCAAGGGCTGGGTCACGGCCGAGTACGCCATGCTCCCGCGTGCGACGCACGAACGCACCCGCCGCGAGGTCGGTTCCGGGAAGCCGTCTGGTCGGACACAGGAGATCCAGCGGCTGATCGGCCGGTCGCTCCGTGCGGTCACCAACCTGCCAGCCATGGGCGAGCGGCAGGTCACGATCGACTGCGACGTGATCCAGGCCGACGGCGGCACGCGAACCGCCGCCATCACCGGCGCCTGGGTGGCGCTGCACGACTGCTTCGCCTGGATGCGGACCCGCTCGATCATCTCCGTCGATCCGCTGCGCGACCACGTCGCCGCGATCTCGTGCGGGCTCTACAAGGGCACGCCGGTCCTCGATCTCGACTACGCCGAGGATTCGGCAGCAGAGACCGACGCGAACTTCGTGCTCACCGGCCGCGGCGGGATCGTCGAGGTGCAGGGCACCGCCGAGATGGAGCCCTTCACCCAGGAGCAGCTCATCGAGCTGCTTGGCCTGGCCCGCGCCGGCACCGAGCGGCTGGTCGCCCTGCAGAAGGAGGCCATCGCGTGAGCCGCCGTCTGACCGGGAAGGTGGTGATCGCCACGCACAATGCCGGCAAGCTCGCCGAGATGCGCGACCTGCTCGCGCCGTTCGGGATCGAGGCGGTGTCGGCGGGCGAGCTCGGCCTGCCCGAGCCCGAGGAGACCGGCACGATGTTCGCCGAGAACGCGGCGATCAAGGCGCGGGCCGCGGCCGACGCCACCGGGCTGCCGGCCTTCGCGGACGATTCCGGCCTGTGCGTCGACGCCCTCGACGGGGCGCCGGGCATCTTCTCGGCCCGCTGGGCCGGCCCGAACAAGGACTTCACCGGCGCGATGGCGCGGATCTTCGCCGAACTTGACCGTCGCGGGGCCGCCGAGCGCCGGGCGCACTTCGTGTCCGCCCTGGTTCTGGCTTGGCCGGACGGGCACACCGAGCTGTTCGAGGGACGGGTCTTCGGCGAGCTCGTCGCCGCGAAGGGCTCCGCGGGCTTCGGCTACGACCCGATCTTCCGGCCGGCCGGCCACGCCCGCACCTTCGGCGAGATGAGCGCCGAGGAGAAGCACGGCGTCGACTGGCAGAAGGGGCGGGGCCTGTCGCACCGGGCCCGCGCCTTCGTCGAGCTGAGCCGCGCCTGCCTCGCGCCCGAAGCCTGATTGCCAAACGGCGCGCGGGCGCTCACATGCCCGCCATCATGTCATCGACCGGCCCGGACCATCCGACCCGCGACGCGGGCTTCGGGATCTACCTGCACTGGCCCTTCTGCGCCGCGAAGTGCCCGTACTGCGACTTCAACAGCCACGTCCGCCACGCGGGCGTGGACGAGCCGCGCTTCCTGGCGGCCTTCCGCGCCGAGATCGCCCACACCGCCGCCCGCACGCCGGGCCGGACGGTCACCAGCATCTTCCTCGGCGGCGGCACGCCCTCGCTGATGCAGCCCGCGACCGTGGCCGGCCTGCTCGACGCGGTGGCGGAGCATTGGGCGGTCGCGCCGGACGCGGAAGTGACCCTCGAGGCCAACCCGTCGAGCGTGGAGGCTGGCCGCTTCCAGGGCTACCGCGCCGCCGGGGTCAACCGGGTGTCGCTCGGGATCCAGGCCCTCGACGACGCCTCGCTGCGGACCCTCGGGCGCCTGCACGACACCGCGCAGGCGCTCGGCGCGATCGCCCTGGCGCAGTCGGCCTTCGCGCGGACCTCCTTCGACCTGATCTACGCGCGGCCCGGACAGACGCCGGACCTGTGGCGGGCGGAGCTTAGCGACGCGCTCGCGCGGGCCGCCGAGCACCTCTCGCTCTACCAACTCACCATCGAGCCCGGGACGCCGTTCCACGGGCTCGCCGCCGCCGGCAAGCTGGTGACGCCGGACGACGAGGTCGGCCGCGCCCTCTACGACGTCACCCAGGAACTCTGCGCGAAAGCCGGTCTTCCCGCCTACGAGATCTCGAACCATGCCCGGCCCGGCGCGGAATCGCGGCACAACCTGCTCTACTGGCGCTACGGCGAGTATGCCGGCATCGGTCCGGGCGCCCACGGGCGGCTCGTGACGCCCGGGGGCCGGATCGGGACCGTGACGGAGCGGTCGCCCGAGGCGTGGCTCGCCCGCGTCGAGGCCGAGGGGCACGGGATCGTCGAGACCGAGACCCTCTCGGCCGCCGATCAGGCCGACGAGTTCCTGGTGATGGGCCTGCGCCTCCGCGAGGGGATCGATCCCGATCGCTACGCCGCCCTCAAGGGGCGGCCGCTGAACGGCAACCGGATCGGCATGCTGATCGGGGACGGCCTGCTGGAGCGCCTGCCCGGCGGCCGCATCGCCGCCACGGCGCGGGGAGCGCCGGTCCTGAACGCCGTGGTCGCGGAACTCGCCGCCTGATCAGATCGCGGGTTTGGCGAGGACCCGGGGGGCCGGGCTGACCGGCGTCGCGGCGTTGTTGCGAATCTCGTAGACCGCGAGTGACCGCTCGCTCTGCCCGTCCGGCCGGAACCGGAACGTCCCGTCGACGCCGGCGAAGCCCGAGCCGTTGGTCAGGGTGGCCGCCGCGAAGCGCTGCGAGCCGTACCGCCGGGACAGGGCCGCGGTGAGCAGCACCGCGTCGTAGGCGAGCGAGGCGACGCGGGGGGGCACGGAGCCGAACCGGGCTTGGTAGCGTCCGCTGAAATTCGAGAAGCCGACGCGGTCCGGCGCGGCGAAGCGGCCGCCCTGGAGGGCGGGCAGCGCGTAGAGCGCCGGCTCGTTCCAGAGGGCTGTGCCGAGGGGGCGCACCCGGGCGGGCGAGAAACCCGCCTTCGTCAGCGCCGCCGCCACGGCCGGCATCGCGTCGGCGGTCTCGGGGAGGAACAGCGCGTCGGCGGTGGCGCCGGGGCCGGCGATCACCCGCGCCAGCCGTTCCACCGCCGGGCCCGGCGCGCCCGCCGGATAGCGCTCGACGGCGGCAACCCGCGCGCCCTTGCGGGCGACGGCCTCCCGGAACTCCGCCTCGACTGCGTTGCCGTAGGCCGTCTCGGGGATCAGCGCCGCGAAGGACCGCTTGCCGCCGGCGACCGCGTCCTCGACCACGCGGTCCACCTCCGGTTGCGGCAGGAAGCTCAGCAGGTAGACGCCCTGGTTGGCCACGGTCGCGTCCGTGGAGAAGCCGATCACCGGCTTGCCGGCGGTCCTCGCGACGGCCGCGGCAGCCTGGACGCTGCCGGCGAAGAGCGGGCCGAGAACGATCTCGGCGCCCTGGCGCAGCGCCTCCTGCGTCGCGTCCCGGGCGCCGTCGGGGCTGCCCCGGTCATCCTCCACCAGAAGCGTCAGGTCCGGCTGCTGGGCCTCGTCGTAGGCGAGCTGCGCCGCGTTCCGCAGGGCGGCACCCACGGTCGATCCCTGGCCGGAGAGCGGCAGCACCAGGGCGACCTTCACCGATCCCGCGCCGATGCGCTCGCCGCCGCCCGCGGCCGGCATCGCCGGTGCCGCGGGCGCCGACGCGCCCGGCACGGCTGCCGGCGGTGTCAGATCGGCCTGCGGCCCTGCGGCGCGCCGGGCGAAGTCGCCGCCGATGCAACCGCCGAGGGATAGCAGGGCGGCGCACAGCGCGGCGATCGGGGCGGTGACACGCACGAGACGGTCCCGCGCGCTTTTCGGGCGCGCCATGGCGCGGACTCCTTCGGGCAGGCTCCGCAGCCTGACCGGCGGAATCCGAAATGTAAACGCGGCGGCGCGGAGTTGCCCACGATCACGCCGCCGCGCCGGGACGGGAGGCGGCCGGTGTGGCAAGATCGCCGGTGATGACCCGCCGATTCGATGCCCCGGGGCCCGACGCCCCGACCCGAGCTCCGTCGCAGAAGCTCGCTCCCGACCGGCCGAGGCGAACGACCTTCACGGCCTTCGGCCTGGCGAGCGAGGCCGAGCCGCTCTCGCCGGGCCTGCACATCGTCGCCACCCCGATCGGAAACCTGCGCGACATCACCATCCGGGCCCTCGCCACCCTGGCAGCCGCCGATGCGGTCCTGGCCGAAGACACCCGCGTCACCCGCAACCTGCTGGCGCATTACGGGATCACGACGCCACTCCTCGCCTATCACGAGCACTCGAACGACGCGGTGCGCGAGCGGATGGTGGCGCGGCTGCGCGCCGGCGAGGCGCTGGCGCTGGTCTCTGATGCCGGGACGCCGCTCGTCTCGGATCCCGGCTACAAGCTGGTCCAGGCCGCCATCGAGGCCGGGATCGCCATCACCCCGGTGCCGGGGCCCTCGGCGGTGATGACGGCGCTGGTCGCGGCCGGACTGCCGACCGACCGCTTCTTCTTCGAGGGCTTCCTGCCGCAGAAGGCCGGGGCGCGGCGCAACCGCCTGGAGGCGCTGGTCCAGGTCCCCGGCACCCTGGTCCTGTTCGAGTCGCCGCACCGCCTGCCCGACATGCTCGCGGACGCCGCCGCGGTGCTGGGTCCGACGCGCCCGGCCGCCGTGACCCGCGAACTCACCAAGCTCTACGAAACCATCCGGCGCGATACCCTGGGCAGCCTGAGCGAGCGCTTCGCCCAGGAGGGACCGCCGAAGGGCGAGATCGTGGTGATCATCGGTGCGGCGACGACGCCGGAGCGGACGGCGGATTCGGATGGCGCCCTCGACGCGCTGATCCTGGCGGCGCTGGAGCGGCACTCGATCAAGGATGCCGCCAGCCTCGTCTCCGACGAGACCGGGCAGCCGCGGCGCCTCGTCTACGCGCGGGCGCTGGCGCTGGCGCGGGATCAGGGATGAGCGGGTCTCAGCCGGATCGGGGCGACCGGCGCCGGGCCGCCTATCGGCTCGGCCACCGCGCCGAGTGGCTGGCGCTCGCCGCGCTGATGCTCAAGGGCTACAGGCCGATCGGCCGACGCGTCAGCATCGCCGGCGGCGAGATCGATCTCGTCGTTCAGCGCTGGAACACCGTCGTCTTCGTCGAGGTGAAGGCACGGGCCAGGCGCGACGACGCGCGTGAGGCGATCGATGCCGCCAAGAGGCGACGGTTCTCCCGCGCGGTCCGCGCCTGGATCGGACGCAATACCTGGTGCGCCGGGTCGACCTTCCGGGCCGACGCCGTGTTCGTCGGATCCCGCGGCTGGCCCGCCCACGTCGAGCAGGCCTTCACGATCGAGGGGCTCTGACGAGCGGCTGGATCTCGTGAGCGCGAACTTTCCCGACCTCAGGCGCGGGCCGCGCGGATCGCCCCGATCAGCGTGCGCTTCAGGTCGGCTTGGCTGAACGGCTTCTGGACGACGGGCCTGTCCCGGAACGGTTCGCGGATGCCGGCGCCGCCGTAGCCGGTCGAGAAGACCAGCGGCAGGTCGCGCTTGGCGATGGCCTCGGCCACCGGGTAGATCGGCTCACCCGCCACGTTCACGTCGAGGATGGCGACCTCGAACGCCTCCTGCGACGCCATCTCGAGCGCCGAGGAGAGCCGCGCCGCCGGCCCGACCACGGCACAGCCGAAATCGAGGAGCATGTCCTCCAGCAGCATCGAGATCGCGGCCTCGTCCTCCACGACGAGAACACGGACGCCGTTGAGGACGTCGTCGTTGGGGTCAGCAATCACGCCGGGCCGTCTTCCCTTCGAATGTCCCCGGTTGCCGGGGGATCTTGCCACGCGGTTGGTCGAGCCCTGCGCACCGCGTGAGCAGCGTCCGAAAGGGTGAACGCGGCCCGAGGCTCAGCCCGCGAGACAACCTGAGGCGTCGCCCGTAATGCGCAATGTGTCAAGCGTTCCCGACCCGTTCCGACACCCAGACCGGGCGCTATGTTAACCGATGATACATTTTTGTGCGGAGGGTGTTTCGAGGGCAGCGTCCTCCCGACGGACGCTCAGTCGTCCTTGAAGCTGACCTTGGCGCCCCGTGTCACGTGCGCTGCGAGGTCACGGGCGTTCCAGTTCGTCAGGCGGATGCAGCCGTGGGACTCGGTCTTCCCGACCTTCTCGGGCTCCGGCGTTCCGTGGATGCCGTAACTCGGGATCGCCAGATCGATCCAGACGAGACCGACCGGATTGTTCGGACCGGATTGGATCGTGAATTTCTGCTGGGCCTTCACGCCCTTGAATGCGTATTTCGGGTTGTAGGTGTAGTCGGGGTCGAAGGCGACGCCCTTCACCTTGGTCTCGCCGCTCGGAGCCGGCTTCTCGGCACTGCCGATCGAGGCCGGATAATAGGCCAGCAGCTTGCCGTCGGCACCGTAGGCGCGAACGTCGCGGCTCGACTTGTCGACCTCGACGCGATCGACCTTCGGCTCCTGGGGCAGATCCTTGGCCTTCGGCTTGTCCAGGCCCATCGGGTCGACGGCCGCGACCGCGATGGTCGTGCCGGCCTTGTCGAGCGGCTTGCCGGGATTGAGCGCGCTGACGAGGTCGCGGCTCATGTGGAATCGTTCGGCCAGCATCTCGCGAGGATTGGTGTAACCCAGATTCTTGAGCTCGGCCTGCTCCTCCATCTTGGGCGGGATCCGCTGGACATAGGGACCCGCGGTGTCAGCCTCGGTCAGCGTGTAGTCCGTCACGGCGAGCTTATCGCTGGTCGCCAGGAGCTTGTCCCAGAGCTCGGGCGTCAGCGCCTCGGTGGCGGAGAGCCCCTGGGCGACCGCGAAGGCCGAGAGAGCGTGCCGGTAATTATCTCCTCTTCGGCCGTCGATCGCGCCGGGATAGAAATGCGCGCGGTCGAGCAGAACCTGAGCTTTGACGATCAGCGGATCGGGCTTCTCGTCCGACGCCTTGTCCCGGCGCGCCTTCGCATCCGGCCTCGTCCCGTCGGTCTTTCCGGTTCCCGGTTGCGCGAGCGCCGCGGCGTTCACCGCCTCGGCGGTCAGCGCCGGAGGCTGGGCCTTGTCGGCCTTCTGACTCTTCCCGGCCCGCGCCGACGCGCCCTGCGCGGCAAGACAAGTCGCGAGGAGAGCCACACAGACCGGCCGCCAGGATGTCGGGATCATGGACGTCGTCGTTCCATTGAGCGGAGGCGCTCACGAGCCGAGAAATGCCGCACCGGCGGGAACGTTCCACGCGGTTCTACTGGCACAGGCGGTGTCCGGCGTTGCGCTCGCGCTGGTCGAGGTGGAAATGGTTGGCGTGGGCGGCGTTGGAGCCCGGGCCGAGGACGGTGCGGAAGAACCCGCAGGCCTTGGCGCGCACGGCTCCGAGGAACTGCGCCTCCTCGGACCCGTCGGGCATCGCCTTCACGGGGATGCTCGCGCGGCCCGCGAAGGCGAAGCCCATGATATCGGCGGCGTTGGCGAAGGCGTGCTCGCTGAGCTTGGCGTCGACGTCGTGGTTCTGCCCGCGGCAGACATAGGAGCCGCCGAGTTCCAGGCCGGTCAGCGGATGCTTCAGCGCGCGCTCGGCCTCGACCTGAACCTCCGTGACCCAGCGCGCCAGGGCTTCCGCGGCCTGACACGTCAGCGTCGCGCCCTGCGGCAGCACGACGCCGTCGGCGAACTTGGTCACCTTGAGCGGCAACGGCGCCGTGCACTGCCCCTCGGCGATCGGCGGCAGCGGCTCGAAGTCGACGCCGAGGCGCTTGAGACGCGTCCGGCAGGCGGTGTCGTCCGGCGGCGTCACCTTGAGGGCCAGGGCCGCGGCGCCGGACAGCTCGGGAGGCCGCTCCGGAGGTGCCGGCGGCGGCGACGGAATCTCGGGCTTGGCGGCCTCCTTCCCGGAATCCTGCGCGGCGCTCGACGGCTTCTCCCGGCCGGACTCCCCGGGCGGCTCCCGGCCCGGATCCTTGCTGGGCTCGGTGACGGCCGGTTTGAGTTCCTGCGGCCGCGCGGGCGGCGTCGGCGGCGCCGGCTCGGCGACGGGCTGTTTCAGCGCCTCGGGACGCTCGGGCGGCAGGGGCGGGGGCGTCGGCACCGTAGCGGCCGTCGCTTCGACGGCGCGAACCGGCCGCGCCGGGAACGCGAGTCCCGCGGCGAGGGCGCCGCCCACGAGCATCATCGCGGGGCGGAAGGTCGACAGGCTGCGTCCCGGCATAGGGCCTCGAAGCGTGGGCGTTGGCCCTTACAACGAGCGAGACGTCATTCGGATCGCCCGCGTCCGGTTGACGGCCGCGCCGATCGGGCCACTGTCTTCCGGATCGCGCCGGCACACCCCATGTCGGCGCACCGGCGGCGCGAAACGAGCGCGCGGTCGCGTGGACGTATCGTTGAGGACTGCATGTCGGACGCAGCTGATGCCGGGCTCCCGAGCCTGCCGCAGGACAACCCCTTCCGCGAGGCGGAGTGGAGCACCCCGCACGGCCTCCCGCCCTTCGACCGGATCCGACCGGAACACTACAGGCCCGCTTTCGATGCCACGCTCGCGGCCCACGAATCCGAGATCCGGGCCATCGCGAGGCAGGACGCTCCCGCCACCTTCGCCAACACGGTGGAGGCGATGGAGCGGGCCGGCCTTGCCCTCGAGCGCGTCGCCGGCGTCTTCTACAATCTGACCGGCAGCCACACGAATCCGGAGCTCCAGGCCATCGAGCGTGAGATCGGGCCGAAGCTCGCGCGGCACGGCAGCGCCATCTACCTCAACCCCGAGCTCTGGGCCCGGATCTCGGCGATCGACGCCGAAGGACTAGGTCCGGAGGAACGCCGGGTGCTCGACCGGTACCGGATCCGCTTCCGGCGTTCGGGGGCGGATCTCGGATCCGACGACAAGGCCCGCATCGCCGAGATCGCGGCGCGCATGTCGGAACTCGGGACCAAGTTCGGCCAGAATCTCCTCGCGGACGAGAGCAGCTTCACCCTGCCGCTGCAGGGCGAGGAGGATTTGGCCGGCCTACCGCCTTTCCTACGGGCCGCCGCCGAGAGCGCCGCGAAGGAGCGCGGCCTCGACGGGCACGTCATCACCCTGTCCCGCTCGCTGATCGAGCCGTTCCTGGTCTGCTCGACCCGGCGCGACCTGCGCGAGCGCGCCTACGCGGCCTGGACCCGGCGCGGCGAGAACGGCGGCGAGACCGACAACCGCGCCATCATCGCGGAGATCATCCGACTGCGCGCCGAGCGGGCACGGCTCCTCGGCTTCGAGAGCTTCGCCCATTTCGCCCTCGACGACACGATGGCGGCGAGCCCGGACGCGGCCACCGGGCTGCTGCGCGACGTCTGGACCCCGGCCCGGGCGCGGGCGGCCGAGGAACGCGATCGCCTTCAGGCCACGGTTCAGGCGGAAGGGCACAACTTCGCCCTCCAGGCGCACGATTGGTGGCACTACGCCGAGAAGGTGCGGCGCGCCGAGCACGACCTCGACGAGAGCGAGATCAAGGCGTACCTGCCCCTCGAGCGGATGATCCAGGCGGCGTTCGACACGGCCTCCCGGCTGTTCGGCCTGACCTTCACGGAACTTTCCGACGTGCCGCGCTACCATCCCGACGTCCGGGTCTGGCGGGTCGGCAATCCCGACGGCACCGAGGTCGGCCTGTTCCTGGGGGACTACTTCGCTCGCGCGTCGAAGCGGTCCGGCGCCTGGATGAGCGCCTTCCGCTCGCAGGAGCGCCTGAATGGGACGGTGACGCCGGTCATCGTCAACGTCATGAACTTCGCCAAGGCGCCCGACGGCGAGAGCACGCTCCTGTCCTTCGACGACGCGCGCACCCTGTTCCACGAGTTCGGCCACGCCCTGCACGGGCTGCTCTCGGACGTGACCTACCCGCTCTTGTCCGGGACCGCGGTGTCGCGGGACTTCGTCGAATTGCCCTCACAGCTCTACGAGCACTGGCTGGAGCAGCCGGAGGTCCTGCGCGCCCACGCGCGCCATCATCGGACCGGCGAGCCCATGCCCGACGCCCTGCTGAAGAAGCTGCTCGCCGCGCGGACCTTCAACCAGGGTTTCGCCACCGTGGAGTATACGTCCTCGGCGATCGTCGACATGACGCTGCACCTCTCGGCGGAGGGCGAGGGCGGCCTCGACGTGCCCGCCTTCGAGGCCGAGGCCCTGCGACGGATCGGCATGCCGGCCGAGATCAGCATGCGGCACCGGACGCCCCACTTCGCGCACATCTTCTCGGGGGACGGCTACGCGGCCGGGTACTACAGCTATCTCTGGTCGGAAGTTCTCGACGCGGACGCCTTCGACGCGTTCCGCGAGGCGGGCGACATCTTCGATCCGGAGACGGCCAAGCGGCTGCGGACCTTCGTGTACGGCGCCGGCAACCTGCGCGACCCGCGCGAGGCCTACACCGCCTTCCGCGGGCGGATGCCGAGCATCGAGCCGCTGCTGAAGAAGCGCGGGCTCGCGGCTTGACCGGAGAGGCCGCGGTAAGGGTTTCGTAAACAAACGTCCTTAACGAACGCTTGCAGCGCGAGGCCGCGTGCGGAGTTCGGGGCGATGACGAAGATCGAAGCCAAGCAGGCCGTTTCTCAGGGCATCTCGCCGGCCGACCTGCTCAAGGCCGCCGTGACCGGCAAGGCGGACGCCGCGACCGAGACCGCGGCGTCGGCCGCCGGCAGGGGCTTCACGCTCGCGTCGCTGCCGCGCCTCGACCCGAAGCGGCTCGCGATCCCGGGCGCGACCCTGGCTATCGGCGTCATCCTGGGCGGTGGCGTGATGGCGCTCTCCCGCCCGGCCTCCGTCCGGCCCGACGCGATCGCCGCCCTCGAGACGACGCTCGATGCCGGCCGGACCGAGACCGCGCGCCTCGCCGCCGACATCGCGCAGCTCCACACCGTGCTGGCCGACCTGCGCGCCTCGACCGATGTCGCGCGCAAGGAGGCGGCCAGCCGCGGCACCGCCCTGGGCGAGCGCCTCGCGCAGGCCGACAAGAATCTGAACGCCAAGGTCGCCGCCCTCGGCGAGCGCCTCGAGCAGGTCGAGCGGGACCACAACGCGCGGCTCAGCGGCCTCGCCGCGCAGCTCGACCGCCGGGCGGCCGCGACCCCGGCCGTCCCAAAGGCGGAGCCGACCCAGACCGGCAGCATCGGGGAGCCCGCCCGCGCCGTCGAGGCGAAGACCGACGTGAAGGTCGCGGATGCCAAGGTGAGCGAGCCCAAGCCGAAGCCGGCCGCTCCGGACAAGCCGCCGGTGATCGACGGCTGGGCCCTGCGCGACGTCTACGAGGGCACCGCCATCCTGGAGAACCGCCGCCGCCGCCTCGTCGAGGTCGCGCCCGGCGACATCCTCCCCGGCGTCGGACGCGTGGAAGGCGTCGAGCGCCACGGACGGGAATGGGTGGTGGTGACCCGCCAGGGCCTCGTCACGCCGCAGCCCTGGTAGGCGGCGGCCCGCTCGAGGATCGCCTCAGCGGCTCGTGAAACCTGTCGGCGCCAGCTCGCCGGGCGCTGTGGGGAAGCGGGGCTCGATCGTCATCGGATCGGCCAGAGCCGCCGCGCGCTCCGCCCGCCTGCGGCCGTGCCGAAGGGCCCGGGTCTGGGCCGCGCGGGTCGGGTGCAGGATCGCAGCGAGCAGGGACTGCCCTTCGAACTCGCTGTCCAGATTCTTGGCTTCGAAGACGGGCATGGCCGGCCTGCTTGAGTGCGGTACCGGACACTGCCAACGGCGTCGATCCGAACCACATCCCCAATAACGGGGATCGCGTGGACAGGTTCCGTCAAGCTTTCGCCTCGAAACCTCTTTTTTACTCTTCGTCCAGGCGTCACCCGAATGCAGTGCGGCCGCGCACACCGATCGGCGGTCAGACGAACTGGTTCAGTCCCGGGATCGAGCCGATGATCGGGCCCATCGCGTCCTCGCCGACCTTCTCGCGGCCGAAGGCGAACAGCTCCTGGCCGAGGGGCTGCATCTGACCCATCGGCACGCCGGCCGCCATCAGCTTCTGGCCGAGCGCCATGACGCCGCCGCCGCCCATCATGCCGCCGAGCATCCCCATCAGGCCGCCGCCGCCGCTCTCGCCGGCATTCGACTCGGCGATCAACGTCTCGGAGCCCGGCAGGGCCGCCAGCAACTGGCCGACCTCGGACGCCGGTCCTTCCTTCTGCAGGAAGGCCAGGATGTGCCCGATCGCGGTCTGAGCGGTCGCGGCGTCGAGCCCGGTGCGAGTGGTGACGCGGGCGAGCAGTTCTTCCATGGTGATGATCTCTTCGGAACGCTTCCAGACGTCCTTCGACTCTGAGGCGGCGGAAATCAAGCGTGCGGCATCGCCTCACAGGGAAACTCCCCGGCTCCGCGCCGAGGAGCGCGGCCGCGCTGTGACGGGCGCGCTGACCGTGCGGGTGACCCGCGACCATGGCCGGGCGCGGTCTGAGAGCCGGAGCCGGAGGCCGGCGCGTCCGGTTACAGCGGGCACGGTGCCGCAGCGCGCGACCTCGCCAAGGCGTGCCCCATCCGGTAGACCCCCGAGCAGTCTTGAACCGTTCCAGGCCGTCAGGCCGGGTGATCGAGGGAGTTGCCGGACAATGCGGGTCGGCCTGTTCGTGCCGTGCTACGTCGACGCTTTCGAGCCCGAGGTCGGGATCGCCACCCTGGAGCTCCTCGAGCGCCTGGGCTGCACGGTCGAGTATCCGTTTGACCAGACCTGCTGCGGCCAGCCGATGACCAATACCGGCTGCCACGCCGAGGCGGCCGCCACCGAGGCGCTGTTCGTCAAGAATTTCTCCGGGTTCGACTACGTCGTCGCCCCGTCGGGATCCTGCGTGCATCAGGTGCGCGAGCACCTGACGGCGATCCCTCAGACTGACGAGGTCCGCCACGTCCGCGCCAGCACCTACGAGCTGGTGGAGTTCCTGCACGACGTGCTGAAGGTCGAGGACTTGCCCTGGGCGAATTTCCCCCACAAGGTCGCCTATCACACCAACTGCAACGCCCTGCGCGGCATCCATCACGCCCGGCCGACCGAGCTGGTGAAGCCCTACTACTCGAAGCCCCTCGACCTGCTGCGCCTCGTGAAGGGGGTCGAGCTCGTGGATCTGGCCCGGCCGGACGAGTGCTGCGGCTTCGGCGGCACCTTCTCGGTGTTCGAGCCGGCAGTCTCGGCCAAGATGGGCTACGATAAGGTTGCCGATCAGAACCGGGCTGGGGCCGCGTACGTCGTCTCGGCGGATTCCTCCTGCCTGATGCACCAGAAGGGCTGCGCCGAACGTCTGGGGCTGCCGCTCAAGTACATCCACATCGCGCAGGTGCTGAACGGAGCCGCCGCATGAGCGCCGAGGACCTGAATCCCCGCGAACGCGAGGGCGTCATCCACCCGGAGGTGCGGGCCGGTCACGACGAGAGCGAGCGCTCGCAGGATGGCCGTCGCCTCCAGCACGCGGAGGCCGCCACGAAGCCGATCCGCGCCCCTCAGACCCGCGAGCCGCAGCCGCGCGGCGCGAAGATCCGCGGGGACCGCCCGATCAATCAGTCCGAGGCTGCCGAGCGCTTCCTCGCGGCGCCGCTGCACCAGGCGGCCCACGACGAGCGCCTGTGGGACCTGCGCAAGAAGCGCGACGCCTCCGCGCACGGCATCCCCGAATGGGAGGAACTGCGCGAGCTCGCCTCGCAGATCAAGACCCACACGTTGAGCCATCTCGACCAGTATCTCGAGCAGTTCGAGGCGGCCGCGAAGGCCAACGGCGTCCACGTCCACTGGGCGAAGGACGGCGCCGACCACAACCGGATCGTCCTGGAGATCCTGCGGAGCCACGGCGCGAAGACGCTGGTGAAGTCGAAGTCGATGCTCACCGAGGAGTGCGGCTTCCGGCACCACATGGCCGCCAACGGCATCGAGGTCATCGAGACGGATCTCGGCGAGCGGATCCAGCAGCTCGACAACGAGGAGCCGAGCCACGTCGTGGCGCCGGCGGTCCACAAGACCCGGATGGACGTCGCCGAGGTCTTCGCCAAAACGCTCGGCACCGACCCGGACAACGACGACGCGCACTACCTCGCCGAGAGCCAGCGCGAGACCACCCGGCCGTACATCCTCAAGGCCGATGCCGGCATGACCGGATGCAACTTCGCGATCGCCGAGACCGGCACGGTCGTGACCTGCACCAACGAGGGCAACGCCGACCTGTCCGGCAACGTGCCGCCGCTGCAGATCCACTCCATCGGCATCGAGAAGATCATCCCGAAGGTCGAGCATCTCGGGGTGTTCATCCGCCTGCTGTCGCGCTCGGCCCTGGGCTCGCCGATCACCCAGTACACCTCGCACTTCCGCGGACCCCGCGCGGGCACCGAGATGCACATGGTGCTGGTCGATAACGGCCGCTCCGAGCGCCTCGGCATGGAGGAGTTCTGGACCTCCTTGAAATGCATCCGCTGCGGCGCCTGCATGAACACCTGCCCGGTCTACAGGCGGTCCGGCGGACTCTCCTACGGGGCGACCTATTCGGGGCCGATCGGGCTGATCATCGATCCGACCTTCAACAAGCGGAAATACTCGACCCTGCCGTTCTCCTCGACGATGAACGGCTCGTGCACCAACGTCTGCCCGGTGAAGATCAACATCCACGAGCAGATCTTCGCGTGGCGCAAGGTTCTGGTCGAGGAGCACCAGATCCCGGCGCTCAAGCAAGGCATGATGAAGGCCGCCGGCGCCGTGCTCTCGCGCCCGGCCGCCTACCGGGCGGCGATCGGCGCGGCGGATTCGGCCCTGAAGGTCCTGCCGCGCTTCGCGGTCTACAACCCGCTCAACACGTGGGGGAAGAAGCGCGAGATGCCCGACGCGCCGCGCCAGACCTTCCACGCCTGGTACAAGCAGAACCGCATGAAGGACACCGGTCGATGAGCGCCCGCGACGCGATCCTCGACGGCATCCGCAGGAACCGGCCGGCCGGCGACTTCCCGCTGCCGGAGGTGCCGCTGTTCGCGCCGCTGGTCGGCGAGGACTTGGTCGCCGAGTTCGGCGAGCGGCTGAAGCGCATGGGCGGTCGGGTCGCAGAGCCCGGGGCCGGCGACGTCTTCGCGGGCGTCCGCGAGCGCCTCGACGCCGCCAAGGTGATCGCCTCGGCGGTTCCCGAACTGACCGGGAACCGCGACCTGCGGAGCGTCCGCGCGCCCCAGGAGGTCGAGGACGTCGACGTGGCGGTGGTCCGGGCGGTGTTCGGCATCGCCGAGACGGGCTCGGTGCTGTTCACCCAGGACCAGCTGATCGTCAACGCGGTCGGCTACCTCGCGCAGCACCTCGTCGTCCTGCTCGATCCGGCCGACATCGTGCCGAACGTGCAGGCGGCCTATCGCCGACCGGAATTCGGCCGCTCGGCCTACGCGGTGCTGCATACCGGCCCGTCGGCCACCGCCGACATCGAGGGCGTCCTGATCCACGGCGCACAGGGCGTGCGCTCGCTGACGGTCCTGATGCTCCCGAGGGATGGCGCAGAGCGCAGCTGAGACCGGCTCCGTCGCCGCGGCCGTCTTTGCGAGCCGAGCGAAGCGATCCAGGGATGCGCCACGGCCGGCGATGTCGCGCCGCCCTGAATCGCTTCGCTGCGCTCGCGATGACGGCGGGGCCGCCCGCTCGACGCGGCACCTGTGTCTTGCCCGCATCTCCCTGATCGAACGGCGATCGAGCCGGAACCGACGATCGGGCGCGTCCCTTGCTTGGACGACGGACGGGCCGTCATCCGGCAAGGAGATCCGATGCGCTACACCCTCGGTTGCAGCCTGTCCTACAACATCCTCTCGGATACCACCTTCATCTTCAATCTCGAGGTGGCGAAGCTGAAGAGCGTCGAGATCCTGAGCGAGAGCCTGGTCCTGACGCCGAACCTCAAGCGCGATCTCTACACGACGCCTGACCTCCAGAACCGCTATCTCGCCGTGAACGTGCCGACCGGCCAGTTCGCGCTGGAGTATACTGCCGAAGTCGACCTGACGGTGCACCGGGCCGACCCGGCGACCATCAACGAGACGCCGATCGGGCAACTGCCCCTCGACATCCTGCCGTTCCTGCTGCCGAGCCGGTTCGTCTCCTCGGACCGGCTGACGCCGTTCGCGCTGGCCGAGTTCGGGGCGCTGCCCAAGGGCCACGCCCGCGTGAACCAGATCTGCAACTGGATCCACGACCACATCGCCTACCAGCCCGGCTCGAGCGACGGCGAGACGACCGCCGACGAATCGCTGCTGAAGCGCGCCGGCGTCTGCCGCGACTTCGCGCATATCGGCGCCGCCTTCTGCCGGGCGCTCGGCATCCCGGCGCGGTTCGTGAGCTGCTACGCCCACGGCCTCGTCCCGAGCGACTTCCACGCCGTGTTCGAGGCTTATCTCGACGGGCGCTGGTGGCTGTTCGACGCCACCCGGCAGGCCGACCTCGACGGCCTGGTGCGGATCGGCGTCGGGCGCGACGCCGCGGAGATCGCCTTCTCGACGCCGTTCGGCAACATGCAGCCGGTCAATCAGCAGGTGCGGATTCAGCGTACGGACGGGCAGGGCAGCCCGATGCCGCGCACCGTGGACGCCATCTCGACCGAGATCCCAGCGCCGCATGCCGGGGCGGCCTGAGCGCCTTCGGCCAGGATCACGGCGTCCTGTGATCGCGTGATCCCGGCCGCATGACGGCGGAGGGGATGCCGGTCCCGGTCGCCGCAATCGGGACGCTCGCCTTGGGAGCCGGACGGATCTGCGCGCGAGCCCGGTCCGGACGGCGCCGCAGAGCCGTCATGAGCAGGCCGAGCACCCCTGTAGCGGCTGGCGGGCGACCTTCGACCGGACAAGCTTCGTCGAGCGCCCGCACCGGTGATCCGCGCCGAGGCAGGTCGCCCGACCCGTCCGCCGGTGTATTGGTGACGCCGCGACCGCCGAAGAATAGTAGTTGCCCGACTTCCCGGGCGCGGATGTGCCGCGTCTCCGCAGGATTCCGACCCGGAGATCCTCGGGTTGCCCGAAGACAAGTTGCGCCAGGACAGGACGCCCCATTAGCGTCGCGCCATTGTCCTTCATCTTGTCGCCGGCAGCGAAATGGCCTGAAGCGTGGCTGTGGCGGGGTCGCAACACCGTAAAACGATCCCTGCTCCGCCCCGAGACCTGCCCGTAAACGCCGCGATCCCGCCATAGTCCGGGCCCACCTCAACATCAGCGGTAAACGGCAAATTCGACAACGGTTTACCGTTCGGAAACGAGGACTTCCCGAGCACGCGGACCGATCTCCCGGCGCCTCGCGAACGGCGACGCGCCGCGGTTCGACGCACCCTCGGGAGCGGCTGTGAAGGCTTGGTCTGAAGTCATGGTGACGCGTTTGAACGACAAGTCGAAGCTGCCGAGCCGCCACGTCACGGAGGGGCCGGACCGCGCCCCGCACCGCTCCTATCTCTACGCCATGGGCCTAACCCGTGAGCAGATTCACCAGCCGCTGGTGGGTGTCGCTTCGTGCTGGAACGAGGCCGCGCCCTGCAACATCTCGCTGATGCGCCAGGCGCAGGCGGTGAAGAAAGGTGTCGCCGCCGCCAACGGGACCCCGCGCGAGTTCTGCACGATCACGGTCACGGACGGTATCGCCATGGGGCATGGCGGCATGCGCGCGTCGCTGCCGTCGCGCGAGGTCATCGCCGACTCGGTCGAGCTGACCATGCGCGGCCACGCCTACGACGCGCTCGTGGGCCTCGCCGGCTGCGACAAGTCGCTGCCCGGCATGATGATGGCGATGGTCCGCCTGAACGTCCCGTCGATCTTCATCTACGGCGGCTCGATCCTGCCGGGCTCGTTCCGCGGCAAGCCCGTGACCGTTCAAGACCTGTTCGAGGCGGTCGGCAAGGTGGCGGTCGGCGACATGAGCCTCGAGGATCTCGACGAGCTGGAGCAGGTCGCCTGCCCCTCGGCCGGCGCCTGCGGCGCGCAGTTCACCGCCAACACCATGGCGACCGTCTCCGAGGCGATCGGCCTCGCGCTGCCGTACTCGGCCGGCGCCCCGGCCCCCTACGAGATCCGCGACAAGTTCTGCGCGACCGCGGGCGAGAAGGTGATGGAGCTGCTGGCCAAGCGGATCCGCCCGCGCGACATCGTCACCCGCAAAGCCCTGGAGAATGCCGCCACCGTGGTGGCGGCCTCGGGCGGCTCGACCAACGCGGCCCTGCACCTGCCCGCGATCGCCCACGAGTGCGGCATCGAGTTCACGCTGTTCGACGTCGCCGAGATCTTCCGGCGCACGCCCTACATCGCCGACCTGAAGCCGGGCGGACGCTACGTCGCCAAGGACATGTTCGAGGTCGGCGGCATCCCGCTGCTGATGAAGACGCTGCTCGACCACGGCTTCATGCACGGCGACTGCATGACGGTCACCGGCCGGACCATCGCGGAGAACATGGACCGGGTGACCTGGAACCCGGACCAGGACGTGGTCTACCCGGCCAACAAGCCCATCACCCCCACCGGCGGCGTCGTCGGCCTCAAGGGCAACCTCGCCCCCGAGGGTGCGATCGTGAAGGTCGCCGGCATCCCCGCCGAGAAGCAGGTCTTCACCGGGCCGGCCCGCGTCTTCGACGGCGAGGAGGCCTGCTTCGAGGCCGTGCAGTCGCGCACCTACAAGGAAGGCGAGGTTCTGGTCATCCGCTACGAGGGCCCGCGCGGCGGCCCCGGGATGCGCGAGATGCTGTCCACCACCGCAGCCCTCTACGGCCAGGGCATGGGCGACAAGGTCGCGCTGATCACGGACGGGCGCTTCTCCGGCGCGACGCGCGGCTTCTGCGTGGGCCATGTCGGGCCCGAGGCGGCGGTGGGCGGCCCGATCGGCCTGATCCGCGACGGCGACATGATCACCCTCGACGCGATCCAGGGAACGCTGAGCGTCGCCCTGTCGGACGAGGAACTGGCCGAGCGTCGGAAGGCCTGGACGCCGCGCTCTAACACCGCGACCTCCGGCTACCTCTGGAAATACGCGCAGGGCGTCGGGCCGGCGCTGTACGGCGCCGTCACCCATCCGGGAGGTGCCAAGGAGACGCAGAGCTATGCGGACGTCTAGGACTGACCTCAGCCGGCACAAGGCGCCGGCCGGGGCCGATCCCGGTCGGCTCCGGTCCGTCGGCGCGATCACGGTCGCGGCCTGGGTGCTCGCCCTGCTCGCGCTGCCGGTCGAGCCGTCGCGCGCCCTCGACGCCAATGTCCGCACGCCCGTGCAGGTCCCGGTCGCGGACAGGAGCTACCGCTCGGCCAAGGACGCGCTCCGCGCCGGCATGCGGGAGTACAATGCCGGCGACAAGCAGGGCGCGGCGCGCGCCCTCGAATACGCGGCCGGCCAGGGCCACGCCCTGGCCCTGTGGAAGCTCGGCCGGATGTACGCCGACGGCGACGGCGTCCCGCACGACGACCTGAAGGCGTTCGAGTTCTTCTCCCGGATCGCCGACGCCAGCACCGATGACGGACCCGATCCGCAGAACTCCGCGGTGCTGGGCAGCGCCTTCACGGCTCTGGGCACCTACTTCCTGGAGGGGATCAAGGGCACCTACGTGCGCCCGAATCCCGAGCGCGCCTACGACATGTTCAACTACGCGGCGTCCTACTACGGGGATCCCAACGCGCAGTACAATCTCGCCCGGCTCTACCTCGACGGCACCGGCGTCGAGGCCGATTCGCGACAGGCGGCGCGCTGGTTCAACCTCGCCGCCGAGAAGGGCCACCATCCGGCCCAGGCGCTGCTCGGCGACATGCTGGTCAACGGCCTCGGCGGCATCCCGATCCAGCGCGTACGGGGCCTGATGTGGCTCTCCCTCGCGCGGGAAGGCGCCGAAGGCCGCAAGGACGACTGGATCGTCGCGCTCTACGACAAGAACTGGGCGGCCGCCAGCGAGGACGACCGCGCCGAGGCCCAGACGCAGCTCCAGACCGTGGGCTCGATCCGCAAGCGGCGCTGAGCGCCGCCTGCGGATCGACGCGCCGCATCAGCCCTTCTTGGCATCCATGGCGGCCTTGAAGGACGGCCGCGCCAGCGTGGCGTCGACATAGGCGGCGAGTTTCGGCCAGCGATCTGCGTCGATCCGCGCCTTCGCCAAGTGGAAATTGTAGAAGCCGGTCGCGATGGCGATGTCGGCGATGCTGAAAGCCTCGCCGACCAAGTAGGGGCCGGAGATTTCGCCCTCCAGATAGTCGAAGAGCGGCGGCAGGTCCTTGTCGAGCGCCCTGGTGACCGCGGCCTCGTCGGTCGGCGTCTTCATCATGTTGGGCTTCAACACCCGCTCGACGAAGGGCACGATCAGCTTGGCGAAGAGCTCGGTGTCCCCGAACTTGTCGAACCAGACGGCGCGGCCGAGACCTCTCGCATCGGCCGGAACGAGGGCCGGCGTCGGGTGCTTGCGCTCGAGATACCAGAAGATCGCCGACGAATCGGCGAGGCGGAACCCTTCATCCTCGAGAGCCGGGATCTTCCCGAGCGGGCTCGCCGCCTGGAAATCGGCGTCGGGCGCGTGGAACATCACCGGCCTGTGCTCGTACGCGACGCCCTTCTCGGCGAGGGAGACCAGGACCTTGCGGACGTAGGGCGAGTAGCCGGTACCGTAGACGATCAAGCGGAGCTCCATACCTGTCTGGGGCGACCTCAGCCGATCCGCCCCTCGGAACCCCTAACTTAGGGCAGGTTTTCAGTCTGCCGACAGCTCCGCCGTCACCGGCACGTGGTCCGACGGCTTGTCGAGGCCGCGCAAGTGCTTCTGGACCGAGGCTGAGACGAGACGGTCGCCGGCCTGGGGCGAGAGCAGCAGGTGGTCGATCCGAATGCCGGCATTCCGCTGCCAGCACCCGGCCTGATAATCCCAGAAGGTGTAGAGCCCGTCGCGCGGGTCGCAGGCGCGCAGGGCGTCGGTGTAGCCCTCGGCGAGGATCGCCCGGAACGCCGCGCGGGTCGTCCCGAGGAACAGGGCGTCCGAGCGCCACGCCTCCGGATCGGCGGCGTCGGCGGTCTCCGGGATGACGTTGTAGTCGCCCGCCAGGACCACCGCGACCTCGTCCTCCAGCAGCGCCCGGGCGTGGAGCCGCAGCCGCTCCATGAAGGCGAGCTTGTACGGGTATTTCGGGCTGTCCACTGGGTTGCCGTTCGGCAGGTAGATCGACGCCACGCGCACCGGGCGGGTGTCCGCGCCGGAGATCAGCGCCTCGATGTAGCGCGCCTGCTCGTCCGCCGGGTCGCCGGGCAGCCCGCGCCGGATCTCCGACATCGCGAGCGGCGCCCGGACCAGCAGCGCCACGCCGTTATAGGCCTTCTGACCGAGCGTCTCGACCGCGTAGCCCGCCGCCTCGATGTCGGCCCGCGGGAAGGACTCGTCCTGGCATTTGAGTTCTTGCAGGCAGACCACGTCGGGCCGCGCCTCCTCCAGGAAGCCGAGAAGGTGCGGGAGCCGCTGCTTGATCGAGTTGACGTTCCAGGTGGTGATCCGCATCGCCTCGCTTCCGGTCGCCGCCCGGCCGTCATCCGCGCTTCGCGTCGCGCTGACAAGGCCATCCCGGCGCAAGGACGGGGAAGTAGGGTCGGCGGATGAACTGGTTCGAGCCGGTATCGGCCTACTGCGAGCGGGGCGGCCCGCACTTCTGGGCCGAGCCCGCGAACGCGCTGTCGAACCCGGCTTTCCTGCTGGCTGCCGCCGCCGCGGCGCGCCGCGCCTCCCTGTCCGATCCGCCGGACCGGACCTGCCTCGGGCTGGCGGCCCTGATCGCGGTGGTGGGCCTCGGCTCGTTCCTGTTCCACACGCTGGCACTCTACTGGGCGATGCTCGCGGACGTCGTCCCGATCGCGCTGTTCATCTACGCCTATCTCGCGCTGGCCCTCTCCCGTTTCCTGCGGTTGGCGCCGGTCCGGGTCGCGGCGGCGACCGGGGGCTTCGCCCTCCTCGGCTTCGCGCTCACCCCCCTGCTCGACGGGCTGACCGGCCTCGACGTGGCGGGCCTCACCAACGGCTCGGTCGACTACCTGCCCGCCCTCCTGGCGCTGTTCGGCGTCGCCTGGGCGGCCGCGCGGCGGCCGGAGGAGCGCTTCGTCGGGACCGGGCGGCGCCTCGCCGGCATCGGCCTGCTCTTCCTGATCTCCCTCGCCGCGCGGACCGCCGACCGAGTCGCCTGCGCGGTGCTGTCGACCGGCACGCACCCCCTCTGGCACGTGCTGAACGCCGTCGTCCTGTACGCCCTCGTGGCGACGGCGATCCGTCACCGGGAGACGGCCGGGTGAGGCGCCCCGCGGTGCCGGGCCAATTCCTTGCGGGCGGGGAGGAATTCTTGCAGAAGTGCGCCGCATCGGGCGCCCGATTCATCGCGGTCGCCCGGGCACGGAAGGGGTCATGACAGTGAGCTTTCGCCTCGGGATCGCCGGACTCGGGACCGTCGGTGCCTCCGTGGTCCGGATGGTCGAGCGCCGCCGCGCCGCCTTCGCGGCGGCGGGCCTCGATATCCGCGTCACCGCGGTTTCCTCGCGCGACCGCGGCCGGGACCGCGGCCTCGACCTGTCGGGCATCGCGTGGTTCGACGATCCGGTGGCGCTCGCCCGGTCGGAATCCGTGGACTGCGTGGTCGAGCTGATCGGCGGCGCCGAGGGGCCCGCCAAGGCGGTGGTCGAGGCGGCGCTCGAGGCGGGCAAGCCGGTCGTGACCGCCAACAAGGCGCTGCTGGCCCGCCACGGGGCCGCCCTGGCCGCGCAGGCCGAAGCCAAGGGCGTGGCCCTCGCCTTCGAGGCGGCGGTGGCCGGCGGCATTCCGGTGATCAAAACCCTCCGCGAAGGCCTGCCGGGCAACGCGATCTCCCGCGTCTACGGGATCCTCAACGGCACCTGCAACTACATCCTCAGCCGCATGGAGCGCGAGGGGCTGACCTTCGAGGCCTGCCTCAAGGACGCGCAGGCTCTGGGCTACGCCGAGGCGGATCCGACCTTCGACGTCGAGGGATTCGACACCGCCCACAAGCTCGCGATCCTGACGAGCCTCGCCTTCGGGACGGCGGTCGACGCGGACGGCGTGTCGGTGGAGGGCATCTCCCGGGTGCAGCCCCTCGACCTGCGCATGGCGGACGAGCTCGGCTACCGGATCAAGCTGCTCGGCGTGGCCCAGGCGACGGAGGCCGGCATCGAGCAGCGGGTCCACCCGACGATGGTGCCGAAATCCTCCGCGATCGCGCAGGTCATGGGCGTGACCAACGCCGTGACGATCGACGCGGACGCGGTGGGCGAACTGACGCTGATCGGGCCCGGTGCCGGCGGCGAGGCCACGGCTTCCGCGGTGGTGGCCGACATCGCCGACGTGGCGCGCGGCGTGATCCGTCCGACCTTCGGCATCCCCGCCGCGGCGATGCGCACCAGCGAGCGCGTGGAGATGCAGCGGCACGAGGGCGGCTACTACATCCGCCTGACCGTGCACGACCGCCCCGGCGTCGCGGCCGGCGTCGCCCAGCGGATGGCCGAGCGGGCGATCTCCCTGGAGAGCATCCTGCAGCGCCGCGTCGAGGGGCCGGAAGCCGATCCGCGCGGCCGCTCCGGCCGGCCCGTGCCGCTGGTTCTGATCACCTACGCGGCGACCGAGGGCAACATCCGCGACGCTCTCGACGCCATCGGCGCCGACGGCTTGCTGGCAGAGCCGCCGCAGGTGATCCGGATCGAGCGTGAATAACGATTCCTGGCGTCCGGCGACCCGCCACGGCTTGATGCAGGATAGTGGGCGTCAACGATCGGGCGTATAGGCTGGGCGGCCGTCATCCGACGGTATCCAACCGGGAACCGACCCCAAGATCGGACCCGGCCAGAGGTAGGAAACCATGGCTGAGGCCCCCAAGTCGGCATCGCGCGGCGTCCCGCGCACGCTCGCGCTCGAACTCGCCCGCGTGACGGAGCGCGCCGCCATCGCCGCCGCCCGATTGCGCGGCAAGGGCGACGAGAAGGCGGCCGACCAGGCGGCGGTCGACGCCATGCGCGACGAGCTCAACGGCCTGCCGATCCGCGGGACCGTGGTGATCGGGGAGGGTGAGCGCGATCAGGCGCCGATGCTGTTCATCGGCGAGCAGCTCGGTCTCGGGGAAGGCCCCGAGGTCGATATCGCCGTCGACCCGCTGGAGGGGACGACCCTCTGCGCCAAGGACATGCCCGGTGCCATCGCCGTCATGGCGATGGCCGAGCGCGGCTCGCTCCTCGCCGCGCCCGACGTCTACATGCAGAAGATCGCCATCGGGCCCGGCTACCCGCCCGGTCTCGTCGACCTCGATGCCAGCCCGACCGACAACATCGTGGCGCTGGCCCGGGCGAAGGGGGTCGACCCGAAGCAGATCACCGCGCTGATCCTCGACCGGCCGCGCCACGCGGCCCTCGTGGCCGAGGTGCGGGCGGCCGGCGCGGCGGTGCGCCTCATTTCGGACGGCGACATCGCCGGGATCATCTTCACGGCGAGCCCCGAGGAGACCGGCATCGACCTGTATCTCGGGACCGGCGCGGCGCCTGAGGGCGTGCTGGCGGCCGCCGCGATGCGCTGCATCGGGGGCCAGATGCAGGGACGCCTGATCCTCGACACCCCGGACCGGCGGCGCCGGGCCGCGGAGATGGGCATCGAGAATCTCGACCGGAAATACGACCTAACCGACCTCGTGAGCGGCGACGTCATCGTGGCCGCCACGGGCATCACCGACGGCTCACTCCTGCGCGGCGTGCGCTTCCGTCCGGACCGGATCCAGACCGAGACGCTGGTCTACAGGTCCGAGGCCGGGACGGTCCGACGGATCCTCGGCGAGCACCGCCGCGGGCTGACCTGAACCCGCGCGCCGCCGGTCCCGAACCGGCGGCGCCCAGACCGTGGGCTCAGCCCGTCTTCAGTTCAGCACCACGACCTTGGTGCCGACATTGACGCGGCTGAACAGGTCGATCGCGTCCTGATTAATCATCCGGATGCAGCCCGACGACACGCTCTTGCCGATCGAGAAGGGCTCCAGGGTCCCGTGGATGCGGAACAGCGTGTCCTTGTTGCCTTGCCAGAGGTACATGGCGCGGGCCCCGAGCGGGTTGCGCAGGCCGCCGGCGACGCCGAGTCCGCTCTGCAGCTTGTCGACCTCGCTGGCGAGCTTCGGGCTGCGGGCGATCATCTCCTTCGGCGGGTACCAGTCCGGCCAAGCCTGCTTGGAGTTGACCGTCGCGGTGCCCGACCACGAGAAGCCTTGCTTGCCGACGCCGACGCCGTAGCGGCGGGCCCGGCCGTTGGCCTCCACCAGGGTGAGCTGATGGGCTCGCGGATCGACGATGATCGTCCCCGGCTCGTAGGGACCGTGATAGGCGATCTCCTGGCGCAGGAAGGCGGGGTTCATCTTCTTGTAATTGAACGCCTGAACCGGGAACACGTCGTCCGTGATCGGGCCGTAGACCTTCGCGTAATCGATCGGCTCGTTGTCGGGCGCGCGGAGCACCGCCCGCGCCTTGGCGGCCTCCAGCGGCGACAGGCCCTCGGCCGGCGGCGTGCTGCCCGGGCGTGGCTGAACCGTCGGGTCCGTCTCCAGGGTGGCGGCCGGCGGTGGCGGCGCGACCGGCGCCTGGGCGGCCGGGGGAGGCGCCGGGCGCACGAAGTCGGTCCGGCCGGTATAGGGCAGGTAGCGGCCGCCGCGGCGCACGTAGAGCGCACCGTTCTGATCCTGATAGAGCTGACCGTCATCGCCGAACCCGTCGATCCCGGCATCGCCCACCGGCCCGCGGCCCTGGGCGTGAGCGGTGGAGGCGAGGGCGAGGACGGTGAGGCCGGCCAGGAGAAGGCGACGGATCGGGGCGGACATGGTTCGAATTCCTCGGGAGGCATCGCCGGGGCTTGCCGCGACGCGCAAGCGAGCGGGCCCGCACGAAGTCGCGGCACAGCTCATCCCGGGGCTTAGCAAAGGTCGCGCTTTACCGCCAAGTTGCTGGCGATGATCGAGGGCAACTTACAGGGTCTTCAGGTCCGTTTCTCGGCGCGTGTGTTGCCCGCGTGCAGCAATGATTTCGGTCGCGTCGCTCACCGATCCGTGAGGGCGCCGGCTGCCCGCCCGTTTACTCGGCAGCCATGCCTCGACGAGCGGCAGCGACTCGCCGGAGCACGACCCCGCCCGAACATCCCGGAAGCCCGGCGACCCGCGCGCAGGTGTCACCTCCTCGCATGGCACGCTTGCTGCATTCCCATTCCAGCCGCGCCTGCTGCGGCCGCGGAGCAACGGCGCTCCAAACAGCGGACGGTGTGAGTCCGGCTCCCCGGCATGAGCGACCGCGTGGCGGTTCGCCCACTTACGACGAGCACCAGCTATGGCCAGCTTCAAAACGGTGATGAAGTCGGGTCACCCCCCGACGCTGTTCGCGGCATTCCTCTACTTCGATTTCTGCTTCGCCATCTGGGTCCTGAACGGCGCCATGGGCCCGTTCATCACAGAGACCTTCAAGCTCTCGCCGGCCCAGACCGGCTTCATGATCTCGCTGCCGATCCTTGCCGGAGCGCTGATGCGCTTCCCGCTCGGCGTCCTCGCCCAGTATATCGGCCGCAAGAACGCCGCGATCACCGAGATGAGCGTGATCATGCTGGCGATGGCCTACGGTTATCTCTTCGTCTCCTCCTACAACGACGTGCTCGCCATGGGCGTCCTGCTCGGTATCGCCGGCGCGTCCTTCGGCGTCGCCCTGTCCCTCGGCTCGGGCTGGTTCCCGCCGGAGCACAAGGGGCTGGCGATGGGCATCGCGGGCGCCGGCAATTCCGGCACCGTGCTGGCCGTGCTGTTCGCCCCGCCGCTGGCCCAGGCCTACGGCTGGCAGACAACCTACGCCTTCGCGGGCGTCGTCATGCTGCTGCCCCTCGCCATCATGATCGTGCTCGCCAAGGAGCCGCCGGATTGCGAGCACCAGACCTTCAAGGAGCACGTTTCCTGCCTGTTCACCAAGGACGGCTGGGCGTTCTCGCTGATCTACGTCATCACCTTCGGCGGCTTCATCGGCCTGTCGAACTTCCTGCCGACCTTCTTCTACGAGCAGTTCGCGGTGACGAAGGTCGAGGCCGGGCGCCTGACCATGCTGGCGGCCTTCATGGGCTCGGGCATCCGGATCGTCGGCGGCTACTTCGCCGACCGGATGGGCGGGATCGCGGTCCTGTCGGTCGTGCTGCTCGCGGCGATCGCGACCTTGCTGTCGCTGACCGCGACACCGTCCCTGGCGCTGACGACGATCCTGTTCATGCTCTGCTTCGCCGCGCTCGGCGCCGGCAACGGCGCGCTGTTCCAGCTCGTCCCGCTGCGCTGGCCCAGCAACACCGCCGTCGCCGGCTCGATGATCGGCGAGATCGGGGCGCTCGGCGGCGCGATCCTGCCGAACGTCATGGGCCTGTCCAAGCAGTATACCGGCTCGTTCTCGTCGGGCTTCGTCGGCTACGCCGCCTTCACGGCGGTGGTGCTCGGCTGCCTCGCCCTCTGGCAGCGCAAGTGGGTCGGGAGCTGGGTCGGGCCGCGCGGCAAGGCGCTCGGCACCGCGGTCGAGACCGAGCAGGGCCGGCTGCGCCCCGCTACAGCCTGACGGCTTGCCGCGTCGAAGCGGCGACCGTTCCGGAAACGGGGACCCCGCGGTCCCCGTTTTTTTAGTTGTAGCGACAAGGATTCTTTCGCGCGCCGGATGCAGGTCGGCGGTTGCCTTCTGTCTCGCGAAGCGTTTGAATAATGCATTACGAGAGAGCGCCCGGCCGGGAGGCCGAGGCGCCCGGCGACCGCGCGAGGCGGCGCCCTTGAGGGAGGAATGGGCGATGGCGAAGCGCATCAGCGCCACGAACGGCGTGCTCGGCCTGCTCTGTGTGATGTATTTCATCACCTATCTGGACCGGGTGAATATCGCCACGGCCGGCGCGGAGATCATGCGCGATTTCGGCATGTCGAAGACCGATTTCGGTCTCATCCTGTCGGCCTTCGCTTACCCCTACGCGATCTTCCAGGTGATCGGCGGATCGGTCGGCGACAAGTTCGGCGCCCGGCGCACGCTGCTGGCCTGCGGCGTGATCTGGGCGATGGCGACGATCCTGACCGGCATGGTCGGCGGCCTCGTCAGCCTGTTCCTTGCCCGGGTGCTGCTCGGCTTCGGCGAGGGTGCGACCTTCCCGACCGCCACCCGCGCCATGCAGAACTGGACCGCTCCCGGGAAGCGCGGCTTCGCCCAGGGCATCACCCACGCCTTCGCGCGGCTCGGCAACGCGGTCGCGCCGCCGATCGTCGCCTTCCTGATCTACCATTTCGGCTGGCGGACCAGCTTCGTCATTCTCGGCGCCGTGAGCTTCGTCTGGGTGGCGATCTGGTGGCTGTATTTCCGTGACGATCCGTCCGAGCACCCGGCGATCACGACGGCGGAGCTCGAGACGCTTCCGCCGCCCCGCAAGGTCGGCGCGAAGCAGAGCGTGCCGTGGGGCCCCCTGACGCGCCGCATGCTTCCGGTCACCGTCACGTATTTCTGCTACGGCTGGACCCTGTGGCTGTTCCTCGGCTGGCTCCCGAGCTTCTTCAAGGAGAACTACAGCCTCGACCTGAAGAACTCGGCGCTGTTTGCCTCGGGCGTGTTCTTCGCGGGCGTGATCGGCGACACCGTCGGCGGCATGCTGAGCGACTCCATCCTGCACCGCACCGGCAAGGTGAAGCTCGCGCGGCTCTCGGTGATCGTGATCGGCTTTCTCGGCGCCGCCGCGAGCCTCGCGGGCGTGTTCATGACGCGGGATCTGACGCTCGTGGCGCTGCTCCTGTCCTCCGGCTTCTTCTTCGCCGAGCTGGTCATCGGGCCGATCTGGTCCGTGCCGATGGACATCGCGCCCAAATATGCCGGCACCGCCAGCGGGTTGATGAATACCGGCTCGGCCGTGGCGGCGATCGTCTCGCCGATCGTCTTCGGCGTCATCGTCGACCTGACCGGGAGCTGGACGCTGCCGTTCGTGGGCTCGATCGGCCTGTGCCTGCTCGGCGCCGGGCTGGCCTTCACGATGCACCCCGAGCGGGAATTCGTGGATCCGGTGACCCCGTCAGTCGGTCCCGTGGCCACCGTGCCGGCCGGAGAGTAGCGCGCGATGGCGGAAGCGATGAAGCGGTCCGGTCCCCTCGCGGGAATGCGGGTGATCGAGCTCGCCCACATCATGGCCGGGCCGGTCTGCGGGCTGATGCTCGCCGACATGGGCGCGGAGGTGATCAAGGTCGAGAAGATGGAGGGCGACGATACCCGTCGCACCGTCCCGCCCGCCCTCGAGGGCGAGAGCGCCGCCTACATGATGATGAACCGCGGCAAGCGCGGCATCAGCCTCGACCTGAAGGACCCGGACGGCGTCGCGGTCCTGCGCCGCCTGCTCAAGGGCGCGGACGCGCTGATCGAGAATTACCGCGGCGGCACGATGGAGCGCCTCGGGATCGGCTACGAGACCCTGAAGGTCGAGTACCCCGAACTGGTCTACTGCTCGCTGTCCGGCTTCGGCCGCACCGGTCCCTACGCCGACCGGGCCGGGTTCGACCTCGTGGCGCAGGGCATGAGCGGCCTCATGTCGGTGACCGGGGAGGGGCCCGGGCGACCGCCGATGAAGTGCGGGCCGCCGGTGACCGACATCACCGCCGGCATCCTGGCCGCCATGGGCGTGCTGGCGGCCTACGCGAACCGGCTCCGGACCGGCAAGGGTCAGGCGGTCGACACGTCGCTGTTCGAGGCCGGCATCACCCACACCTACTGGCAGTCGGCCATCGCCATGGCGACCGGGATCGCGCCCGGCCCGATGGGTTCGGCCCATCCGCTGAACGCCCCCTACGAGGCCTTCGAGACCGCCGACGGCTGGATCACCATCGGCGCGGCCAACCAAACCAACTGGCTGCGCCTGCTCAAGACGATCGGCGCCGACGGCCTCGCCGAGGACCCGCGCTTCGCGGCCAATCGCGACCGGATGGCCAACCGGCACGAGCTCGCCGCGACCCTCGCGCCGATCTTCCGGACCCACAGCTCGGCCGAGTGGCTCGCCCGGCTCGAGGCCGGCGGCGTCCCGGCCGGACCGGTCCTCGACGTGAACGCCATGCACCGGGACCCGCAGGCGCTCGCCCGCGAGATGGTGGTCGAGGTCGATCATCCGCGGGTCGGCCGCATGAAGACCCTCGGCCTGCCGGTGAAGTTCTCGGAGACGCCGGGGCGCGTCCACGGGCCGGCCCCGTTGCTCGGCGAGCATTCCCGGGCGATCCTGGCGGAGGCCGGCTACGCGCCGGCCGAGATCGACGCCCTGATCGCGCGGGGCGTGGTCCGCGAGACCGCGGCCTGACGCCGCCTTCCGGAGACGCTGCGATGATTGCCACGCCCGCGACCGACGAGCTGCTGTTCACCATCGACGAGGCCGGCATTGCCCGCATCGTCCTGAATCGCCCGCAGGCCCGCAACGCGCTCACCTTCGCGATGTACCAGGGCCTGATCACCTGCTGCGAGGCGATCGCCGGGAACCCGGCGGTCAAGGCGCTGATCATCACCGGCGCGGGCGACAAGGCCTTCGCGGCCGGGACCGACATCGCTCAGTTCCGCGACTTCAGCACCGCCGAGGACGCGCTGGGCTACGAGCGGTTCATGGACAGGGTGCTGGGCTCCCTGGAGCGGCTCCGGGTGCCGACCATTGCGGCGATCGCCGGGGCTTGTACGGGCGGCGGCGCGGCCATCGCGGCCGCCTGCGACCTGCGCATCGCCACGCGCGATGCCCGCTTCGGCTTCCCGATCGCCCGCACCCTCGGCAATTGCCTGAGCCAGGGCAACCTCAAGCGGCTCTCCGGCCTGATCGGCCCGGCGCGGGTCAAGGACATCATCTTCACCGCCCGCCTCGTCGGCGCCGAGGAGGCCCTCGGCATCGGGCTGATCGGCGAGATGGTGGACGATCGCGCCGCGCTCACCGAGCGGGTGGACACCCTTGCGCAGCTGCTGGCAAACCACGCGCCGCTGACCATGCAGGCGACCAAGGAGGGGCTGCGGCGCCTCGCCGAGGAGGAGGCCGGCGCCGAGGGCGCGCCGCATCCCGGCGATGACCTGATCCTCATGTGCTACATGAGCCAGGATTTCCGCGAGGGCATGGAGGCGTTCCTCGGCAAGCGCCCGCCCAACTGGACCGGGCGCTAGCCGCGCCCGAACGTGGTGTAACGGTCCGGAAGGCGTCTTCGGTCGAGACAGCCGCGACAGGCCGCCGCTGCCATGCCCCCTCTCCCGTGCGGGAGAGGTTTGGGGCGAAAGAAACCCGGTCGTTCCGGACGAGTCGCATCTCTCACGCAGCTCTCTGCGAAAGCAGGCCACTCCCGCACGGGGAGGGGGCCCGCGCCTCGTGCGACGCGGGCTCGGCGACGACCCCGACGCAGCGCGAGCAGGAATGGCGCTGGCCGCGCCGCTCAGCCCGGCAGCGCGCAGACATCGACCCAGGCGCTGCCGGTCAGCTCGGCCATCCGCGCCGGCGCGATCCGCACCGAGCTGTGGGTGCTGCCGGCCGCCGGCACCACCTCGTCGAACGCCCTCAGCGAGACGTCGCAGTAGACGGACAGCGGCGTCAGGAGGCCGAAGGGGCAGACGCCGCCGACCGGGTGGCCGGTCAGCGCCTCAACCTCGCCGAGGTCCAGCATCCGGACCTTCCCGCCGAAGGCGGCCTTGGCCTTCCGGTTGTCCAGCCGCGCGTCGCCGCGGGTCACCACCAGCGCGACCTGATCGCCGACGCGGATCGAGAGCGTCTTGGCAATCTGCGCCGGGGCGACGCCGTGGGCCTCCGCCGCCTCGGCGACGGTCGCGGTGCTGGTCTCAGTCACGATGACGGCGATGTCGGGTGCCTTGTCGGCGAAGAAGGCGCGCACGGAGGCGAGGCTCATGGTTCGGTCCGGAGCTCAGATCAGGGCAGCGTAGCGCGCTGCCATAGGCGGCTCCTCCTGCGCCGACCAGCGCCTCGACGCGGCCCTCAGCTGCACGGAACGCGGCTCGCGACGGCGTCCCGCTACGCGATAGGCCCCACTCCGGGAGGAGAGGGGCCCGCCGCGCAGAGTTGATGCGTGGATCCGCCTACCGCGTCGTCGTGAGCAGCTGGTCCGGCAGCCACATCGCGATGCCCGGCACGAGGCACAGGATCAGGATCGCCACGGCCATCAGGATCACGAAGGGCAGGGTGCCCCAGATGATGTCCGAGAGCGGGATGTCCGGGGCGATGTTCTTGATGACGAAGATGTTGAGGCCCACCGGCGGGTGGATCAGGCCCATCTCCATGGTGATGGTCATCACGACGCCGAACCAGACGAGGTCGAACCCGGCGGCCTTGAGCGGCGGCAGGATGATCGGCGCCGTCATCAGGATGATCGAGACCGGCGGCAGGAAGAAGCCCAGCGCGATCACGAGCGCCAGGATGGTCACCAGCAGCACCCACGGCGAGAGCTGCATGGCGACGATCGCCGCGGCGGCCGATTGCGAGATGTGCAGGTAGCTCATCACGTAGGCGTAGAGCAGCGACATGCCGATGATCAGCATCAGCATGGTCGATTCGCGCAGTGTCGCCGTCAGGATCGGCGTGACGTCGCGGAAGCGCCAGACGCCGTAGATCGCGGCGATCAGCGCCAGGGCCATCAGCCCGCCCAGGCCCGCGGTCTCCGAGGGCGTCGCGTAGCCGCCGTAGAGGGCCACCATTACGCCGGTGAGCAGGACCACGAAGGGCAGGACGCGCGGCAGCGTCGAGAAGCGCTGCGCCATGCTGTACTGCTCGTCCGCCAGGATCGGCGAGGCCGGCCCGCCGCGCTCCAGGGCCTCCTTCGCGGCGGCGTATTCCGAGCGGAAGCGCACCATCGACCACGCGGCGAACAGGCTCACGAGCAGGAGCCCCGGCCCGATGCCCGCGAGGAACAGCCGCCCGAGCGACTGCTCGGCCGCCACCGCGTACAGGATCATGGTGATCGAGGGCGGCAGCAGGATGCCGAGCGTGCCGCCCGCCGCGATGATCCCGGCCGCGAAGCCCGGCGAGTAGCCGCGCTTGCGCATCTCCGGGATGCCGGCCGAGCCGATCGCCGAGCAGGTGGCCGGGCTCGAGCCCGCCATGGCGGCGAACAGCGCGCAGGCGAAGACGTTGGCGATGCCCAGCCCGCCCGGGATGCGGTGCATCCAGGCGTGCATGGCCGTGTAGAGATCCTGGCCGGCCTTGGACCGTCCGATGGCGGCGCCCTTGAGGATGAAGAGCGGGATCGACAGCAGCGTGATCGAGGCCATCTCCTCGTAGACGTTCTGCGCGACCGTATCGAGGGAGGCGCCGGGCATGAACGCCACCATGAAGGCGAGCGCCACGAAGCCCAGCGCGAAGGCAATGGGGATGCCCGAGAGCATCGCCCCGAGGGTCGCGCCCGCGTACAGGAAGCCGATCGCGGCCGTGCTCATCGTTCAACCTTCGCGGAAACGGTCTGACCCAGCGGATCCGGTCCTCGGGGCGCGACCGCGGCCGCACCGTGCATGTCCCGGTTGATGTCCGCCCCGAGCCCGATCTTGGGCTGCGCCCAGCCGGCCGCCCGCGGCCCGTACGCGAGGGCCTCCGCGATCTGCAGGACGAACTGGAGGCACAACAGGCTCATGCCGACCGACATCAATGTGTAGGGGATCCAGAGGGGCGGCCCCCAGGTCGACTGCGAGACCTGACCGTCGACCCAGGCCTCGTGATCGAGGGACCAGCTCTTCCACGCGAAGAACAGGCAGAAGGCGAGGCTGATGGTGTCGGCCAGCAGGAGCCGGACCCGGTTCGCGGCCGGCGGGAGGAGACCGGTCAGGGCCTCGATCGCCACGTGCCCGCGCTTGGCCTGCACACCGGCCGCCGACAGGAAGGTGGCCCCGATGATCAGGAACACCGCCATCTCGTCCTGCCACTCCGTCGGCTCCTTCAGCAGGTAGCGGACGACGACGCTGTGGGTGAGCACGAGGCAAGCCGCCACCAGGCAGAGGCCGCCGGCAGCCAGGATCACCCTGTTCAGGAGGCGCATGCCCCGGTCGAAGGCGCCGAGGAGGCCCGGCAGGCGCGGCTCCTCGGCCCCGCGCGCCTCCGGAGCGGCCGTGGCCGCGTCGAAGCCGTGGCTCACGCGACCTGCTCCGCGAGCTTCAGCAGCTCCGCGCAGTTGGCGTTCTTGGCGGCGTAATCCTTCCAGGCCGTGTTCCTGGCGAGGTCCCGCCACTGGCCGAGGGACTTCTCGTCGACCTGAACGACCTTGGCACCGGCCTTGGCGAAGATCTCCTCGACGCGGGTATCATCCTCCTTGGCGCCGGCCTGGCCGAAGGCTTCGAGCTCCGTGCCCACCGCCATGATCAGGTCCTGCTGCTCCTTCGGCAGACCCGAGAACACGATCTTCGACATCATGATCGGCTCGAGCATGAACCAGTACGACCGCTCGCGTCCCGAGGTCAGGGCCTTGGACAGCTCCTCCAGGCGGAAGGAGATCAGGCTGGTCGACGAGGTGATCACCGCGTCGCAGGCGCCGGTCTGCATCGCCGCGTAGGATTCGTTCGACGGGATCGAGAGGGTTGCCGCGCCGGCTTCCTTCATCATCATGTCCATCTCGCGCGAGCCGCCGCGGACCTTCATGCCCTTGGCGTCGGCCGGCGAGACGAGGGGGCGCTCGCGGCTCGCGACGCCGCCGGCCTGCCAGACCCACGAGACCAGGATGATCCCCTTCGCGTCGAGGATCTCGGAGAGCTTGCGGCCGACCGGGGCCGACTTCCACGCCACGGCCTGGGCGTAGGACGTCACCAGGGCGGGCATCAGGCCGATATTGAGCTCCGGGACCTCGCCGCCCGCGTAGGGGCTCGGGTAGAGCGACATATCGAGCGCGCCCTTGCGCATGGCGCCGAACTGGGCGTTCGTCTTCATCAGCGAGGAGCCGGGATAGACCTGAACATCCAGGGCGCCCTTCGAGCGCTCGCCGACCATCTTGGCGAACTTCCGGCACATGCGGTCGCGGAAATCGCCCTCGTCGATGGTGCCGCCCGGGAACTGGTGGGACAGCTTCAGCGTCGTGGCCGCCTGGGCACTGCCCAGGCCGAAGCGCAGGACTGCCGGTGCCGCGAGCGTGGCCGCGATCAGCGAGCGACGAGTTGGCGTCATGAAGCTCTCCCGCACCGCAAACAACGCGGCGTAGTTTTGTGCGCCGCAATAGTGCGGCGCTTCGTTGTATGCATGGAAAACCGGCTTGTATATTTTGTCAATGCTCCAGCATAATGTTCGCGTGCGTCGAACATCCGCCGGCCTGAACGGGCGGGGCGGCGCACGGCCCGAAAATCGGGGGAGGAAACGGGAGCATGAGCCACGCGCAGCGGCTGAGGCAGCGGATCGAGGATGAGATCGTCGCGGGCGAGCTCGCGCTGGGATCGCGGCTCGACGAGAACCAGCTCGCGGCCCGCTTCGGGGTCTCGCGCACCCCGATCCGCGAGGCGCTGCTGCAGCTCGCCGTCACCGGACTCGTGCAGACGAAGCCGCGGCGCGGCGCGATCGTCAGCGCGCCCGAGCCGCATCTGCTGCTGGCCATGTTCGAGACGATGGCGGAGATCGAGGCGGCGTGCGGCCGCCTCGCGGCGCGCCGTCTGGTGGCCGAGGATGCCGCAGCCCTGCGGGCCGCGCTGGAGGGCTGCCGCGCGGCGCTGACGACCGAGGACACCGAGGCCTACTACGCCGAGAACTACGTGTTCCACACGGTGGTCTACCGGGCGAGCCGCAACGCCTTCCTGGCGGAACAGGCCCTCTCGCTCCATCGCCGCCTCGCGCCGTATCGCCGGCTGCAGCTTCGCGTGCGCCAGCGCCTGCCGCAATCGCTGGCCGAGCACGAAAGAATCGTCGCCGCGATCGTCGCGGGCGACGAGACCGGGGCCGCGGAAGCCCTCCGGAGCCACGTCATCGTTCAGGGCGACCGCTTCACGGATCTCGTCGCGGGATTGCGGTCGCCGAGCGCCGCCTGAGCTGGCGGCGATCCGCCGATACCGGACCTGACTCCGGATCACGCTCGCGTCGCCCGCCGACCCCGGGCGCGTCGGACTGCGTAGGTGTTCCACCCGACTCGACTGTAAGTTGTAATATCGGCATTGTTCGCCCGAAGCTGGGGAGCGATCATGCTGAAGGACGTCGTCAGGAGCGCGGGCCGCCGCGCCGGGGTGGATATCTTCCGCGCGACCCGGGAGGCTTTCCGGTGGAGCCACACGGTCCACGACTACTACCCCGTCGTGCCCTCGGCGCGATGGTCGCCGGGCCGGGCGCCGCACGGGCAGCTCAAGGCGGTGCTGGCCCGGTCCCACGACACCTACGACGCGTTCCTCACCGCGCTTGAGGCGCAGGCGGACCTGCTGCACAGCGTCCCGCACGCTGCAGCGGCGCCCGACGCCGCGACGCCCTGCTGGAACAACACGTGGTTCACCGCCCTCGACGGCGCCGCGCTGATGACGATGCTGGCCTGGAAGCGCCCCGAGCGGTTCGTCGAGATCGGCTCCGGCTGCTCCACCTGCTTCGCGCGGCACGCGATCGACGCCCTGAATCTGCCGACCCGGATCACCTCCATCGATCCGATGCCGCGCCGCGAGATCGACGCCCTGTGCGACTGGACCGTGCGCAGCCCGCTGGAATCCTGCGATCTGACACTGTTCGAGGAGCTGAAGGCCGGCGACATCCTGTTCTTCGACGGGTCTCACCGCTCCTTCGCCAATTCCGACGTGACCGTGTTCTTCTTCGAGGTCATGCCGCGCCTCGCGCCGGGCGTCATCGTGCAGATCCACGACATCTTCATCCCGGACGACTACCCGTCCGCGTGGAACTGCCGGCTGTACAATGAACAGTATCTGCTCGCGGCGATGCTGCTGTGCGGCGCGCCGCCGTTCCGGGTGACCGTCCCGGTGATGTATATCTGCCAGGACCCCGCCATGGGCGCGCGGGTCAGGAAGGTTTTCGCCGCCCGCGGGATCGGCCCCGACATTCCGTTCCTGTACGCGAACGATTCCCGCACGCCGGGCGCGTCGTTCTGGTTCGAGATGACGGGGAAGCCGGGCTGATCCTGGGTTCGGTCGGAGGCTCAGCCGTCATCGCGCCCGGAGCGAGTCCGGGCGCGGCGTTCAGGCGGTCTCGGCCGCACCGTAATTGGCGGCGATCACCGATTTCTTCCCGCGGATGTGCTCGCGCATCAGCACGGCCAGGGCCGCGCCGTCGCGCGCGCGCAGCAATTCGATCATCCGCTCGTGCTCGGATACGGCGCGGGCCCATTGTTCGGGCGTCTGGTGGGCGGAGTAGCGCGACCGCTGGATCCGGCCGGACAGGCTCTCGTAGATATTCGCCAGGATCGTGTTGCGGCTCGCCGCCATGATCCCCTCGTGGATCCGCCGGTTGTGGCTGAAATAGCCGGCCTCGTCCCCCGTCTTCCAAGCCTCGACCATCGCCTCGTGATCGACCACCAGGGCGTCGATATCGGCGTCGGTGATCGTCCGGCAGGCCAGATCCCCGGCCGTGGCTTCGAGGCCGGCGATCACCTCCATCATCTCCTCGAGTTCGGCGTCCGAGATGCTGGCGACGCGCGCCCCACGGTTCGGGAGCAGCTCCAGCAGACCTTCCGTCGCCAAGATCTTGATCGCCTCGCGCAGCGGCGTCCGCGAGATCCCGAAGCGCTCGGTCAGCTCGCCCTCGTTGATCCGGGCCTTCGGCTCCATCTCGCCGGTCCGGATCAGCTCGCGCATCCGGTCGGCGACCTCGTCGTGGAGGTAGCGGCGGCTGATGCCGATCCCGGGCTCGATTTTATTCATGGTCCCCCGACACACGCAGATCAGTGCGACCTGTCGTGTATGTGTAGGTGCCCGGCAATGGAGTGTCGAGGTACGAGGGCTCGATCCAGCACGCGAGCCACATGTTCCGCCCGGAGGCCCAGTCCGTCGTGGATCTGGTGGCGGCAGCTCGTCCCGTCGGCCACGACGAGATCGTCGGGTCCGGCGGCGCGCAGGGCCGGGAACAGCGACAGCTCCGCCATCGCGAAGGACGTCTCGACCGACTCCGGCCGGTAGCCGAAGGCGCCCGCCATCCCGCAGCAGCTCGACTCGATGACCCGAAGGTCCAGCCCCGGCACCGCCCGGAGCACCGTCTCGACCGAACCCATCACGCCGAAGGATTTCTGGTGACAGTGGCCGTGCAGGTGCGCGACGCGGCCGCCCTGGTCGGCGAAGGGCAGCGTGATCCGGCCCGTCGTCAGGTCGGAGGCCAGCAGCTCCTCGAACAGGAACGACTGCTTGGCCAGCAGCGCGGCCTCGTCGCCAGGCAGCAGCGCCGAGAACTCGTCCCGGAAGGTGAGCAGGCAGGACGGCTCCAGGCCGACCACGCGGGCGCCGGCGCGGAGGAAGGGCAGCAGCGCGTCCAGGGTGCGGCGCGCCTCCTGACGCGCCCGGTCGGTCTGGCCGGCGGAGAGCCAGGTCCGGCCGCAGCAGAGGGGGCGCCGGCCGCGGGACGGGTAGACCCGGTGCAGCCGGTAGCCGGCGGCCGCCAGCACGCGCTCGGCCGCCTCGAGATTCTCACGCTCGAAGGCGCGGTTGAAGGTGTCGCCGAACAGGATCACGTCGCGGAAATCACCGGCGACGTCCTGCGCGTGGGCGGGCTCGCCCTGCTCGCTCCAGGGTCGGCGCCAGCGCGGCAGCGAGCGCTTGGCCGAGAGACCGGCGAGGCGCTCGGACAGGGCGGCGAGGGCCGGGTACCGGTCCCGCAAATTGAGGAGCGGCGCCAGCTTCGCGGCGGCCCCGGCATAGAGCGGCATCGTGGCGATGAGGCGCTCCCGCAAGGGCAGCCCGTGACGGGCGTGGTAGTGGTGCAGGAACTCGATCTTCATCTTGGCCATGTCGACGCCGGTCGGGCATTCCCGGCGGCAGGCCTTGCAGGAGACGCAGAGATCGAGGGTGCGCTTCATCTCCGGGCTGGTGAAGGCGTCCTTGCCGAGCTGACCCGAGATGGCGAGCCGCAGGGAATTGGCGCGGCCGCGGGTCAGGTGCTGCTCCTCCCTCGTCGCCCGGTAGGAGGGGCACATGGCGCCGCCGACGAGCTTCCGGCAGGTGCCGTTGTTGTTGCACATCTCGACGGCGGGGCCGAAACCGCCCCAGTCCGACCAGTCGAGGGCGGTCTTCATCGGCGCCGACACGCCGTAGTCCGGCTTGAACCGGAACAGGCTGCGGTCGTCGAATCTCGGCGCCCGCACGATCTTGCCGGGATTGAGCCGGTTGTCCGGGTCGAACGCGTCCTTCACCGTCTCGAAGGCGCGCGTGAGGGTGGCGCCGAAGAGCGGCTCCACGAATTCCGAGCGGGAGATGCCGTCGCCGTGCTCCCCGGAATACGAGCCCTTGTAGCGGCGCACGAGCTCGGAGGTCTCCTCCGCGATCGCCCGCATCCGGCGGACATCGCCGGCCTCCTTCATGTCGAGGATCGGGCGGACATGCAGGCAGCCGACCGAGGCGTGGGCGTACCACGTGCCGCGGGTGCCGTGCTTGGTGAAGACCTCCGTCACCGCGTCCGTGTAGTCGGCGAGATGCTCCAGCGGGACGGCGCAATCCTCGATGAAGGAGACCGGCTTGGCGTCGCCCTTCATCGACATCATGATGTTGAGGCAGGCCTCGCGGACCTCCCAGACCGATTTCTGGCGGGCAGGCTCGACCACCTCCACGACGGCGTCCGGGAAGCCGTGATCGGCCATGCAGGCCTCGAGGCGCTTCAGGTCGCGCCTGAGGGCCGCGAGATCGTCGCCGGCGAACTCGGTCAGCAGCAGGCAGTTCGGCTTGCCCTTCGTGATGTCGGCGAGCGTCGTGCGGAACAGCGGGATGTCGGCCCCGAGCACGAGGACGTTGTTGTCGACCAGTTCGACCGCCACCGGGTCCAGGCCGACGATGTGCCGCGTCGTCTCCATGGCGGCCCGGAACGACGGGAAATGGCACACGCCCATCACCCGGTGCGTCGGCAGGCGCGAGAGCTTCAGCGTCACCGCGGTGGTCGCGGCGAGCGTGCCCTCGGACCCGACGAGCAGGTGCGCGAGGTTCGGCTGGACCTCGATCAGGGCGTCGAGATTGTAGCCGCCGACGCGACGCTGAACCTTCGGGTAGCGCGCCTCGATCTCGGCGCGATGGTCCTCGGCGAGGCCGCGCATGCGCGCCGCCAGCGCCGACGCCCGTTCCGACCCGTTCACGCCCGTATGGGCGTTGCCGGTCAGGCCGAAGCCGAAGGCCTCGCCGTCGTGGAACAGCGCCTCGATCGCGAGGACGTTGTCGCTCATCTTGCCGTAGCGCAGGGAGCGGGCCCCGCAGGAATTGTTGCCCGCCATGCCGCCGATGGTGCAGCGGGTCGCGGTCGAGGGTTCGACCGGGAAGAACCAGCCGTCGGCCTTCACCCGCGCGTTCAGCCGCTCCAGCACCAAGCCGGGCTCGACCGTGATCGTGCCGGCCTCCGCGTCGTAGGCCAGGACGCCGTTGAAGTACCGGGAGCAGTCGACCACGAGGCCCGACCCGATCGGCTGGCCGTTCTGCGAGGTCCCGCCTCCGCGCAGGATGACCGGCGCGCCGTGCTCGGCGGCGACGCGCAGGGTCGCGGCGATGTCGGCGGCGGAGCGCGGCAGCACGACGCCGGCCGGCATGATCTGGTAGATCGAAGCGTCCGTGCTGTAGCGTCCGCGCGTGAACGCGTCGAAGCGCGCCTCACCCTGGAGCTGCTCCGCCAGCCTGCGCGGCAATCCGGCGTCGAGGCGCGCCGCAGCACGCGGCGCCGGGGCGTCCGCCCTCGCTTCCGTCACCATCGATCCCTCCCGGGATGGGACGCACCCACCCGCCGGGAAATGTATTCAAAATTCACTGCGGAGCAAACCGGCCGCGATGTCACGCCGGGGAACGGTCCCGCAATGTCCTGCGCAGCGGCTCGGCCCGCGGGGCCCTCGCGATCCTCGCGCAGCGCGCGGCGCGATTCAACCCTGCGGCAGGACCGGCACGCGTCCGCACCGCCTCCACCGCGCAGGGCGGGCGTTCCTGGCGGGGCCCGGTGCCGGGCCTCAATGGTTGTCCCGCGGCACGCCGGACGCCTGCGCGACCTTCTGGAACTTCACCGCGCCCTTGAGCACCATGCCCTGGTCGAGTTGGTCGACCTGATCGCGGTAGATCTCCTGCCAGGGCGTCTGCGTCGCCGGGTAGGGGTAGCCGCCCCGCGCCGCGAGATCGGCGCGCCTGCGGGCGAGTTCCTCGGCCGGGAGCAGGATGTCGGCGCTCCGGCGGTTGAGATCGACGCGGATCCGGTCGCCGGTCTGCAGAAGGGCGAGGCCGCCTCCGGCCGCCGCCTCCGGCGAGGCGTTCAGGATGGCGGGGGTCCCGGAGGTGCCGGATTGCCGGCCGTCGCCGATGCAGGGGAGGGAGGTGACGCCGCGCCGGATCAGCGTGCCGGGCGGCTGCATGTTCACCACCTCGGCGGCGCCGGGATAGCCGATCGGACCGGCCCCCCGCATGATCAGGATGGTGGTCTCGTCGATGTCGAGGGCCGGGTCGTCGATCCGCGTGTGGTAATCTTCCGGCCCGTCGAACACGACGACGCGCCCCTCGAAGGCCATCGGGTCGTTCGGATTGCGCAGGTAGCGGGCGGCGAACTCCTCGGAGATCACGCAGGTCTTCATGATCGCCGAGTCGAACAGGCTGCCCTTGAGGTTCAGGAAGCCCGCGCGCTCCATCAGCGGCGCGCCGTAGGCGCGGATCACGTCGCGGTTCCAGCTGTGCCGCCCACGGTAGTTCTCGCCGACGGTCCGGCCGTTGCAGGTCAGGGCGTCCTCGTGGACCTTTCCGGCCTCGATCAGCTCGGCGAAGACCGCCGGGAGCCCGCCCGCGCGGAAATATTCCTCCCCGAGCCAGCGGCCGGCGGGCTGCATGTCGACCAGGAGCGGGATCTCGAACCCGACGCGCTCCCAGTCGTCGCAGGTCAGCGGCACGCCGATATGCTTGGCGATGGCGTTGATGTGGATCGGCGCGTTGGTCGAGCCACCGATTGCGGCGTTGGCCACGATGGCGTTCTCGAAGGCCTCGCGCGTGAGGATGTCGGACGGCTTCAGGTCCTCCCAGACCATCTCGACGATCCGCTGCCCGGTGGCGTAAGCGGCCTGACCGCGCTCCCGGTACGGGGCCGGGATCGCCGCCGAGCCCGGCAGCGCGAGGCCGAGCGCCTCGGCGAGCGCGTTCATCGTCGAGGCGGTGCCCATCGTGTTGCAGTGGCCGGTCGAGGGCGCCGACGACCCGACGATGTCCATGAACTGCTGGAAGTCGATGTCGCCCGCCGCGTGCCGCTCGCGCGCCTTCCAGACGATCGTGCCCGAGCCGGTCAGCTCCTTGTGGAAGTAGCCGTTGAGCATCGGCCCGACATTCAGCGAGATCGCCGGGATGTTGACGGTAGCGGCGGCCATCAGGCAGGCCGGCATGGTCTTGTCGCAGCCGGTGAGCAGCACGACGCCGTCGAGCGGGTAGCCGTACAGCACCTCCACCAGGGACAGGTAGGCGAGGTTCCGGTCGAGTGAGGCGGTCGGGCGCTTCCCGGTTTCCTGGATCGGGTGGCAGGGGAACTCGAAGGCGACGCCGCCGGCCGCCGTGATCCCCTCCCGCACGCGCTTGGCGAGTTCGATGTGGTGGCGGTTGCAGGGCGACAGGTCGGAACCCGTCTGGGCGATGCCGATCAGGGGCCTGCCCGACCGCAATTCCTCCGGCGTCAGCCCGTAATTGAGGTAGCGCTCCAGGTAGAGGGCGGTCATGCCCGGATTGTGCGGGTTGTCGAACCAGGCCTTCGAGCGCAGGTCGGCGGGCGAGATCCGGCGTTTGTCGCTCATGGTCGCTTCCTCGCATCCTGTGGCCGGCGCTGGCGGTCCGGCTTCTGTCTACCGCTGTCGCCGCGGGCACCGCGACATCGGTGGCGGTGCCCTGGGCTCGAGAACGCAATACTCCGGCGGGTCATGGCCCGCAGCATCTCCGGCTCTGGATTGATTTCAGGACAGCATCCGGGTGTCACCGTCGATGGAAATGGGCTGACCCGAGATCGTCCGGCCGCGCGGCGAGCAGAGCAGCAGGGTCTGGTCGGCGAGCTGCCGCGCCGTGACGTATTCCTTCACGGACACGAACGAGAACGCCCGCGCCTCCATGTCGGCGAAGCTCGTGCCCTGCTGCTGGGCCTTCGATTCGAGCACCCGGCGCTGGCGATCCCCGGCGACGAGGCCGGGCAGGATCGCGTTCACCCGGATCCCCGCGCCGCCGAGCTCGATCGCCAGCGACTTGGTGAAGCCGATCACCCCCCACTTGGCGGCCGCGTAGGGGCTGCGCAGGGCGAAGCCGAACTTGCCCGCGGCCGAGGACAGATTGACGATCGAGGCATTGGCGCTCTGGCGCAGGTGCGGCACCGCCAGGCGCGCGCAGTTGAACTGGCTGGTCAGGCAGACGGTGAGGCAGCGATCCCATTCCTCGGGAGCGATCTCCTCGACACGGCCGGTCGGGCCGGCGATCCCGGCATTGTTGACGAGGACGTCGAGGCCGCCGAGGAACTCGACCGCCTGATCCATCATCGCGGCGACCGCGTCGCGGTCGGCGACGTCGGTCAGGCTGCGCCCGACGGTGTCCGGCAGCCCGGCCAACGCCTCCGCGTCGATGTCGCAGGCGAAGACGCGCGCGCCCTCCTCCAGAAAGGCGTCGACGATCCCGCGGCCGATCCCGGCAGCGCCCGCCGTCACCAGGACGCGCAGGCCGGCAATCCCCAGATCCATGATCAGTCCTCTCTCTCAACGTCCCGCAACCCGCCGCGGGTCAAGATGAACTCCGCGGCTTCCCGGATGTCGGCCGCGATCGCGGCCGCGGCCGCCGCGCCGTCCCGGGCCTCGATGGCCGTCACCGCCTCGGCATGCCGCCGGAGCGCGAAGCCCTGGAGCAGGCGCTCGGGATGGGCGCGCAGGTCCAGATTGATCACCGGCCCCGCCTTCAACCACAGCCGGGCAATGATCTCCTGAAGCGGTCCGAGCCCGCAGGCGCCGTAGATCGCGAAATGCAGGTCGCGGTTGAGCTGGACCGCGCGCGCCCTGTCGGGCTCCGCCGCCTCGGCCTCGGCCCGGAAGGCCGCCTCGGCGCTCCGGATCGCCGCGAGTTCTCCGGTCGTCCGCCGCTCGGCCGCCCGCGCCACGGCGACGCCCTCGACCGCGATGCGGGTCTCGACCAGGGCCCGGAACGCGGCGGCGCCCATGACCGGCACCCGGATCACCCGATTCGGCGCCACCTCGAGCACGCCGTCCGCCGCGAGCCGGCTCACCGCCTCGCGCACCGGCATGACCGAGACGCCGAGGGCCGCCGCGCTCTGGCGCAGGGACAGCCGGTCGCCCGGCGCCAGCCGCCCCGAGGCGAGAAGGTCCGACAGGGCCTCGTAGACCGTGTCGGACAGGGTCCGCCGCTCGAGCAGGGGCAGTTCAGCGAGGGCCAGTGCGGAATTCATGTGCCGACACTAGACGGATCTGGCACTATCGCGCTAGTGATCTGTGATCACAGTTCGGGTGAGGGCCGTCAGAGCCCGCCGCAACAACCCGGCTGGAGGACACGCACGGGAGCGGAACGATGACGGACCGGTACGGGGATTCCCTTTCTCGCCGCAGCCTCCTGCGCGCCGGCGGCGCGGCGCTCCTCGCGCCGGCGCTCGCGAGCCCGGCGCTCTCCCAGGGACAGTCGGAGGTGATCCGGATCGGTCATCTCACCCCGCGGACCGGCTTCCTCGGACCGCTCGGCGAGTTCGCCGTGCAGGCGGCGCAGCTCGCGGTCGAGGAGATCAACGCGGCCGGCGGCATCGCGGGGCGGAAGGTCGAGCTGCTCTCGGAGGACAGCGTCAACCCGCAGACGGCCTCGGCCAAGGCCGAGCGCATGGTCCAGCGCGACCGCGTCGCCTGCCTCGTCGGCGAGATCAACTCGGCCTCGGCGCTGGCGATCAGCCAGGTGGCGCAGCGGGAGAAGATCCTGTTCATAAACACCGGCGCGAACTCGGACGCCCTGCGCGGCTCCGACTGCAAGCGCTTCATGTTCCACGTCGAGTCGCAGAACACCATGATGGTGCGGGCCTGCGGCCGCGCGTTGCTCGACCGGGGATTGATCAAGGGCCGGAAGGTCTACGCGCTCACCGCCGACTACGCCTTCGGGCACGATCTCCTGAAGCAGGCGAAGAAGTACTTCGCGGCCAACGACGCCACCCTCGTCGGCGAGGACCTGATCCCCACCGAGCTGACCGACTTCTCACCCTTCCTGCTGAAGCTCCGTCAGGCCAAGCCGGACCTCGTGATCTGCAACCTCGCGGGCGCGCAGATCACCAACTTTCTCAAGCAGTACAGCGAGTTCGGCCTGCCTTTCCCGGTCGCCGGGTTCGGCTTCGACACGGCGCTGGCCTGGGGCGCGGGGCCTGGCAACTTCCTCGGCACGTGGCCGGTGATCTGGCACCACCAGATCGACTCGCCCTCGGCCAAGAAGTTCGTCGCCGCCTTCAAGGCCAAGTACAAGAAGCCGCCGGAGAACCAGGGCTGGGGCGACTACACGGCGATGAAGGTCGTCGCCCAGTCGATGAACGAGCTGAAGTCGACCGAGTCGATCAAGGTCGTCGAGCACCTCGAATCGGGCGCCAAGTTCGACATCGCCAAGGTCCGCGAGGGCTATTTCCGCCCCTGGGACCACGAGCTGATGCAGGAGATGTTCGCGATCACCGCCCTGCCGGCCGATCAGGTCAAGAATCCCTACGACATCTTCTCCTCGACCGGGCCTCTGCCCGGTCCGGGCGAGAACCTGGAGATACTCGCCACCACTCGCGACGAGAACGCCTGCACCTTCCCGGCGTGAGGCGTCCATGCAGCTCGTCTTCATCCTGGAGCAGGTCCTCAACGGCCTGCTGATCGGCGTGCAGTACCTGCTGATCGCGCTCGGCCTGTCGCTGATCTTCAGCCTCGGCGGGATCGTGAACCTCGCCCACGGCGCCTTCTACGCCATCGGCGCGTACCTGACGGTGCTCCTGACGCCGACGATCGGCTTCGGCGGCGCCCTCGTCGCCTCGCCGCTGTTGGTCGGCGTGCTCGGCCTCCTGATCGAGCGCTTCCTGCTGCGGCGCTTCTACCGCGGCGACCCGACCCTCGGGCTGCTCCTCACCTTCGGGCTCGCCATGGTGGCCGAGCAGGCCCTGCGCATGGCCTTCGGGGCGGCGCCGGTGCCGTTCGGGATCCCGCTGTGTCTACGCGGGCAGGTCTTCATCGGCGACCTCATCTACTCGCGCTACCGGCTCTCGATCCTCGTGGTGGCCCTCGCCTGCGTCGCCGGCCTGTGGCTGCTCCTGACGCGGACGAGCTTCGGACGCGTGGTCCGGGCCGGCGTGCAGAACCCCGACATGGTCGCGGCGCTGGGCATCTCGCTCCGGCCCTACATGACCGCGGTGGTGACGATCGCGGTCGGGCTCGCGGCGCTGGCCGGGACCATGATGGCGCCGGTCACGGGCGTGCAGCCCGCCATGGGCGCCGAGATCCTGACCTTCGCCTTCGTGGTCGTGGTGATCGGCGGGCTCGGCTCGTTCTGGGGCGTGGTGCTCGCCGCGCTGATCGTCGGCGTGGTCCGGGGCCTCACCGCCTACGCCTACCCGCCGGCCACCGAGGCCGCCGTCTACGCCCTCATGGTGCTCGTCCTGCTGCTGCGCCCGCGCGGCCTGTTCGGCGAGCACATCGCCCGGTTCGAGTGAGCGGAGAGCGTCCCATGTCCGGAACCGCCGAGCCGCTGCCGCTCGCCCCGCCGCAGCGCGGCCTGATCCTGCGCGAGAGCCGCCAGCTCTGGGCGGCGCTCGCCGCCCTGATCGTCCTGCCCTTCGCCCTCGACGCGATCGGCCTGACCCTGATCACCGCCACCGACGTGGTGATCTTCGCCCTCGCGGTGCTGGGCCTCAACATCCTGGTCGGCTGGACCGGGCTGACCTCGTTCGGCCACGGGGCCTGGTTCGGGATCGGCGCCTACGCGGTGGCGATCCTCCAGACCCAGCTGTTCCCCGGCGATATGGCACTGCCGCTGCTGGGCGCGCTGGCGATCACCGGGCTGGCGGCCCTGGTGGCCGGAGGCCTGATCCTGCGGCGGCGGGGCGTCTACTTCTCGCTCCTGACCCTCGCCTTCACGGCGATGCTCTACGCCATCGCGTTCCGCTGGACCGACCTCACCGGCGGCGAGAACGGCATCGGCAACCTGCACCGCTGGGCGGCGCTGCAGGAGCCCGGCGCCTACTACGCCGCGGTGTCGGGCGTCGCCTTCGTGGTGCTCATCGCGCTCTGGCGCTTCCGCCGCTCGCCGATGGGCTCCGTGCTGGTGGCGATCCGCGAGAACGAGCAGCGGGCCGGCTTCCTCGGCTACGCCACCAACCGTTACAAGCTCGCCGCCTTCGTGATCTCGGCAACGATCACCGGGCTGGCCGGGGCACTCTCGGCCTACAGCCACCGCTTCACCTCGGCCGACCCGATCTCCATCGCCTTCTCGGGCGAGCTGCTCGCCATGGTGGTGATCGGCGGGATGCGCTCGTTCCTCGGGCCGGCGCTGGGCGCGCTGTTCTACATCCTGTTTCGCGAGTTCCTGTCGATCTACACCGCCGACTGGCTCCTGTATTTTGGCCTGCTGTTCGTCGCCTTCATCGTGTTCTCACCCGACGGGCTCGTCGGCATCGCGGCGCGGCTGCTGAAGCCGTTCCGGCGCGTGGCCGCCGAGGGCGCCGCCATGTCGGCCCGACGCGCCGGCGCCTCGGGCCGCGTCCCGGCCCGGTTCATCGCGGAGGGCCGCAGCGACGGGCCGGTGCTGGTCGCCGACGAAATCAAGAAGAATTTCGGCCCCGTCGCGGCGGTGCGCGGCGTGTCCTTTGCGGTGGCCGACCGGACGCTCCACGCCCTGATCGGCCCGAACGGCGCCGGCAAGACCACGGCCTTCAACCTGCTGTCCGGGATGTTCCGGCCGAGCGCGGGCAGCATCCGCCTCGACGGCCGCGAGATCGCCGGGCTGGAGCCGCACGCGATCACCCGGGCGGGCCTCGGGCGCTCCTTCCAGATCACCAACCTGTTCCCGGGCCTGTCGGTGGAGGAGAACGTCCGCCTCGCCGTCCAGGCGCGGCACACGGCGCATTTCAGCCCCTGGCGGGATGCGCTGGCGATCCGCGAGATCGCCGACGACACTTCCGAGCTGCTGCGCTGGACCGGCCTCTCCGGCATCGAGCGGGCGGAGGCCGGCAGCCTGTCCTACGGCGGCCAGCGTCTCCTCGACATGGGTCTGGCGCTGGCCACGCGGCCGCGCGTGCTGCTCCTCGACGAGCCGCTCGCCGGGCTCGCGGCGGCCGAGCGCGAGCGGGTCGGCGACCTGATCAAGACGCTCTCGGCCGACATCCCGGTGCTGCTGGTGGAGCACGACATCGACCGCGTGTTCCGCCTCGCCGACCGCGTCACCGTCATGGCCGACGGCGCCGTGCTGGTCGACGGCTCGGTGGCGGATGCCCGGGACGATGCCCGCGTCCAGGCCGTCTATCTCGGCTCGGGGACCGCGGCGATCGCCGCCAAGCCGCGCGCCAGCGCGGCGGAGGCCGAGACGCTGCTGGCCATGGAGGGCGTCGATACCTTCTACGGCAAGTCGCACATCCTCAATGGGGTGAACCTGGCGGTGCACCGGGGCGAGGTCGTGGCGCTCCTCGGGCGCAACGGCGCCGGCAAGTCGACGCTGCTCAAGACCCTGATCGGCACCGCCCCGCCGGCCGCCGGCCGGATCGTGCTCGGCGGCAAGGATATCGCCCGCCTGTCGCCCGACCGGATCGCCCGGCTCGGCATCGGCTACGTCCCGCAGGGCCGGGCGCTGTTCGCCGGGATGAGCGTCGCGGAGAATCTCGGGCTCGGCCGGCTGCGGCGGCTCACCGGCGCCGGAATTCACTGGGACGAGGACAAGGTGCTGGAGTTCTTCCCCCGGCTGAAGCAGCGCTGGAACGTCGACGCCGCGCGCCTCTCGGGGGGCGAGCAGCAGATGGTGGCCGTGGCCCGAGCGCTCTCGGGCGATACGCGGCTCCTCCTCCTCGACGAGCCCTTCGAGGGCCTGTCGCCGGCCGTGACCGAGGAGCTGTTCGAGGCCTTCGACCGCCTGCGCCGCGAGATCGCGATCATCCTGGTGGACCACCACCTCGATCTCGCCCTGGCGCTGTCCGACCGCACGGTCGCGCTGGAGCGGGGCAGCGTCCAATGGACCGGCGAATCGCGCCTCCTGCGCGAAGATCAGGAGTTGCGGCGCAAGGTGCTGTGGCTGTGAGGGTCGGTCGTGCCCGTCATGGGGCTTCCCCCCGCATCCCAAGTGATCCCGGGCTGCCGCGGAGCGGCCTCGCAGGAGGTCTCCAGGGATCGCGCCGCCGGCCGGAGGGCTCCTTCGAGGTCTCCGCCGCGCTCCGGCACCTCGGGATGCGGGCGCGCGTTGGATCTTGTGCGCAGCACACGGGAGTGACTCCATGACCGAGCGCGTCGCGATCGTCGGCGCCGGCCTGATCGGCCGGGCCTGGGCGATGATCTTCGCCCGAGCCGGGTGGGACGTGCGGCTGTTCGATGCCGCCGCCGGCGTCGCCGAGGCCGCGGTGCCGCTCTGCGCCGAGGGATTGCGGACGCTCGCGGCCAACGATCTCTGCCCCGATCCGGAGGGAGCCGCGGGGCGCATCTGCGCCGCCGCGACCCTGGCCGACGCCCTCGACGGGGCCGCGTTCGTGCAGGAGAACGGCCCGGAGCGGCTCGACGTGAAGCGGAGCCTGTTCGCCGAACTCGACGCCCTGGCGCCGGCGGAGGCCGTCATCGCCTCCTCGTCGTCGGCGATCCGCTGCTCGCTGTTCACCGAGGGCCTGCCCGGCCGGTCCCGATGCCTGATCGGCCACCCGGTGAACCCGCCGCACCTGATCCCGCTGGTCGAGATTTCCGGGGCACCCTGGACGGATGCGGCGGTGCTGGACCGCGCCCGGGCCACCTACGAAGCCATCGGGCAGGTGCCGATCACCGTGCTGAAGGAGATCGAGGGCTTCATTCTCAATCGCCTCCAGGGTGCTCTCCTGGCGGAGGCGTTCCGCCTCGCGTCGGAGGGCTACGTCACCCCGCAGGATCTCGACAAGACCGTCTCGGACGGGCTCGGCCTGCGCTGGAGCTTCATGGGGCCGTTCGAGACCATCGAGCTGAACGCGCCCGGCGGCATCGCGGATTATTGCGCGCGCTACACCGGCTTCTACAAGAACCTCGCCGCCGACCCGGCACCGCCGCGTGTTTACGAGGCGCCCGCCACCGAGGCGATCCTCGCGAACTGGCAGGCGCCCGCGGACCTGCCGGCCCGCATGAACCGCCGCGATGCGCGGCTGGCGGCGCTCCGCGCCCACAAGGCTTCACAGAAGGACTGAGCATGGCCTCACAGCGGAAAGTCATCATCACCTGCGCGGTGACGGGCGCGATCCACACGCCCAGCATGTCGCCGCACCTGCCGGTGACGCCCGAGGAGATCGCGGACGCCGCCATCGGCGCCGCCGAGGCGGGCGCGGCCATCGTGCACCTGCACGCCCGCAATCCGGAGAACGGCCAGCCCGACCAGACACCCGAGGCCTTCGCCAAGTTCCTGCCGGTGATCAAGCAGCGCTCGAACTGCGTGGTGAACATCACCACCGGCGGTGCGCCGACCATGTCGATCGAGGAGCGCGTGCGCCCGGCCGCGACCTTCCAGCCGGAGGTCGCCTCGCTGAATCTCGGCTCCATGAATTTCGGCCTGTTCGGCATGCTCGACCGCTTCAAGGATCTGAAGCACCAGTGGGAGCGGGATTACCTCGGCAACAAGGACATCATCTTCCGCAACACGTTCGGCCAGATCGAGCACATCCTGACGACCTGCGGACCGAACGGCACGAAGTTCGAGTTCGAGTGCTACGACACCGCGCATCTCTACAACCTGAAGTACTTTTTCGACCGCGGTCTCGTTCAGGCGCCGCTGTTCATCCAGACGGTGTTCGGCCTTCAGGGCGGGATCGGCGCGCATCCGGACGACGTGATGCACATGAAGCGCACCGCCGACCGGCTGTTCGGCGACCAGTACCGCTGGTCGGTGCTGGGGGCGGGCCGCAACCAGATGAACATCGCCGCCATGGCGGCCGCGATGGGCGGCAACGTCCGGGTCGGCCTGGAGGACAGCCTCTGGGACGGGCCGGGCAAGCTCGCCGAGACCAACGCCGCGCAGGTCCGCCGCGTGCGCGCGATTATCGAGGGGCTGGGCCTTGCCGTCGCCTCGCCCGACGAGGCGCGCGAGATCCTGGCGCTGAAGGGCGGCGACAAGGTCGCGTTCTGAGAGCGTCGGTGTGACCGTTCCGTCTTTACGAGCGCAGCGAAGCAATCCAGGGCGGCGGGACGATGGTGAGCGTGGCGCGGCTGGCTCGCTTCGCCGCGCTCGCAGAGACGTCGGCAGTTGATCAGGGCTGGCCGAACACCCGGTCCAGATCCGCCTGCGCGACGCCGTCGATCTCCAGGATCTTCAGACGGCCCTGATCGCCGCTCACGATGCGCACCGAGCCCCGGCTGATCTTCAGCGCCTTGGCGATCAGCGCCACGAGCGCCCCGTTGGCCGCGCCCTCCACCGGAGGGGCGGCAACGCGGGCCTTCAGGTAGGGCTGCCCCTTCTCGTCGCGGGCCCAGCCCTCCGCGACGTCGCGGCCCCCGCGCGGCGTGAGGCGCACCGCCAGGCGGATCGGCACGGCGATTCCCTCAGAAGATCTTGCCCGGGTTCAGCCGGTTGTCCGGGTCGAGCGCCCGCTTCACGAGCCGCATGACGGCGATCTCCTCGGGCGAGCGCGACAGCTTCAGCTTGGCGCGCTTCTCGAGCCCGATCCCGTGCTCCGCCGAGACGGAGCCGTTCAGCGCCGCGAGCGGCTCGTAGATCGCCGCGTCGATCGCCGCGTTGCCGGCGGCGTCGAGCCGAGTCGTGTTCCAGTGCAGGTTGTTGTCGCCGATATGCCCATAGACGACGGCGCGGCAGCCCGGGATCGCGGCGAGCCGGTCGAGGGCGCCGCGGACGTAGCCGTCCATCTTCGACAGGGGCACGCTGACGTCGAAGGCGCGCTCGATCCCGTCGGCGTTAAGGTGCTCCACGCGGTCGCGGATGCGCCACATGCTCCGGCGCTGCTCCTCCGAAGAGGCGATGGCGGCGTCGAGGATCGTACCCTCGCCCATCAGACCTTCGAGCAACCCGAGAAAACGGTCGGCCTCCTCGGATACGCACTCGACCTCGATGATCGCGTAGAACGGGTAGTCGTGGCCGAGCGGCGGCGTCGCGCGCCCGGGCGCCGTCATCAGCTGGTAGAAGTCCGGCCACAGCCCCTCGAAGGAGGAGACGCGCCCCTGGAAGGCGCTCTGGGCCGCCCGCAGCACCCGCGCCCCGTCGTCCACCCCCGGGCAGGCGATCAGCGCGGTGGCGTAGCCCGCGGGCTCCGGACGCAACCGCAGCACCGCCCGCGTGACGATGCCCAGCGTCCCCTCGGTGCCGACGAAGAGCTGCTTTAGGTCGAGCCCGGTGTTGTTCTTAATCAGCGGGCGCATCGACGACACCACCGTGCCGTCGGCGAGCACGGCTTCCAGGCCGAGCACCATCTCGCGCATCATGCCGTAGCGCAGCACCCGCAGGCCGCCCGCGTTGGTGGAGATCGCGCCGCCGATCGTCGCCGAGCCGCGGGCACCGAGATCGAGGGGGAAGAACAGGCCCGCGGCGGACGCCGCGTCCTGCACGCTCTCGAGAGTGGCGCCGGTGCCAACCACCACCGTCATGCCGAGCGGATCCACGGGCTCGATGCCGGTCATGCGCTCGGTCGAGAGGGTGATCTCGTCGGGCTGGCACAGCGTGCCGTCGACGAGGCCGGTGGCGCCGCCCCGCGGCACGACGGAAACGCCCGCCGCGCGGCAGGCCGCCAGGACGGCGCTGGTCTCGGCAGTGTCGCGCGGCCGAACCAGCGCGCGGGCCGCGCAGGGCTCCGTCGGCCGTGTCCAGTTGGCCGAGCGTCCGCGCAGCTCGTCGCCGGTGACGAGGCCGGACGATCCGACGATCGCGGCGAGGCGGTCGAGGAGGGGAGCGTCGGTCATCGGCATCATCTCGGCGGGATCGGGCTCGATCGTGGGCGGCATGGCGGCCGACGCTCTGTCACAGAATCCCACGCGCCGCGAGGTTGCGCATCAGCGCGCGGGCGCCGAACGTCCAGGGCTCGCAGGCGTCGCAGGGGCGCATCCGGTTGACGAGGCTGCCGAGTTCCGGGCTCGCCACCACGACCCGGTCGCCGTCGGCGTGGGTGAAGCCGAGGCCCGGCCCGTGCCGGTCCTGGATCGGCGCGAACATCGTGCCGAGGAGGAGGAGGGCGCCGTCCGGATAGTTGTGCGTGCGGCCCATGAGCGCCTCCGCCAGCTCCTCCGGGTCGCGGCTGATCTCGGCGAGGGGCGATGTGCCCTCCAGCCGGAAACCGTCCGTGCCGGTGACCTCGAGGGTCACGGTGGTGCGGCGCACATCGTCGAGACCGAACGTGTCGTCGAACAGGCGCAGGAACGGCCCGAGGGCGCAGGAGGCGTTGTTGTCCTTGGCCTTGCCGAGGAGCAGCGCCGACCGGCCCTCGAAGTCGCGGAGATTCACGTCGTTGGCGAGCGTCGCGCCGACGATCCGCTGGTCGGAGGTGACCGCCAGCGCCACCTCGGGCTCCGGGTTGTTCCAATGCGAGTCCGGATGGAGGCCCGCATCCGCGCCGCAGCCCACGGCCGAGAGCGGCTGCGCCTTGGTGAAGATCTCGGCGTCCGAGCCGATGCCGACCTCCAGGTACTGGCTCCAGGCGCCCTGCGCGACGAGCACCTCCTTCAGAGCCATGGCCTCGGGCGAGCCGGGCTTCAGCCGTCGCAGGTCGCGGCCGACCAGGCGCTCGACCTCGGCGCGGATCGCGGAGGCGGCGGCGAGGTCACCGCGGGCGCGCTCCTCGATCACCCGCTCCAGCATGGATGTGGCGAAGGTCACGCCCGCGGCCTTGAGGGCCTGCAGGTCCACCGGCGCGAGAAGCCACGGCCGGGCGGGGTCGCGCTCATCGGGCGGGGTGTTGCCGAGGATCGCGTCGAGGCTGCCGAGATCCGCGCCTTCGGCCGCCCGCAGGGCGGCGCCGGGATCCGGGGTCTCGCACAGGTCGCTGATTGTCGCGAAGGCGGCCGTGACATCGATGACCCGGGCCGAACCGTCGGCCTCCGCGCGAATCGCCACGACGCTCGGGCCGGCGACGTCCGGTCGCCAGACCCGGCCCGCGAGGGCACCCCGGCATCCATCGGCGGGCAGGATCTCCCGCGCGGTCAGGCCCGTTAACGACATGTGCTCACGTCCCCTGGATGTCTGCCCCTGGATGTCCGCGCGCGAAGGGCCCGGCCCCGGCACTGTGGCCGGCGCGCGATCCCATAGCATTCCGGGCGGCCCGTCATCCCGCCGTGTGTTTCACCGAGCCGCGCTCGTCACGGGCGCCGAGCGGGCCCGCCTGACAGATCCAAGATTATCTGTAGCTTTGCCGAGACCCCCGCTTGCTTTCCCCCGGCCCCTCATTTGTACTGCCGTCCTAGAGCCGCCGATAGAGCGGCCGTGATCGGGAGGAAGCATGGCCTCGGTGGGAATCCGCGAGGTTCGCAAGGCTTTCGGATCGACGAATGTCCTGCACGGCGTGTCCGTGGATATCCGGGACGGCGAATTCGTGATCCTGGTCGGCCCGTCGGGCTGCGGGAAATCAACCCTCCTGCGGATGATCGCCGGGCTCGAAAATATCTCCGGCGGCGAGATCCGCATCGGCGAGCGCGTGGTGAACGATGTGCCGCCCAAGGAGCGGGACATCGCCATGGTGTTCCAGAACTACGCCCTCTATCCACATCTCACGGTCCGCGAGAACATGGCGTTCTCGATGCGGATCCGGAAGGCGCCCGCCTCCGAGATCGACCTCCGCGTCAACAAGGCCGCGCAGATCCTCGGTCTCACCCACCTGCTGGACCGCTACCCGCGCCAGCTCTCGGGCGGTCAGCGCCAGCGCGTCGCCATGGGCCGGGCGATCGTGCGCGACCCGCAGGTGTTCCTGTTCGACGAGCCGCTCTCCAACCTCGACGCCAAGCTGCGCGTGGCGATGCGCACCGAGATCAAGGAGCTGCACCAGCGCCTGAAGACGACGACCATCTACGTCACGCACGACCAGATCGAGGCCATGACCATGGCCGACCGGATCGTGGTGATGCATGACGGGGTGGTCGAGCAGATCGGGCCGCCCCTCGAACTCTACGACCGGCCCGACAACCTGTTCGTCGCGGGCTTCATCGGCTCCCCGGCCATGAACTTCGTGCCCGGACAAGTGCGGGCGAACGGGCGCCTCAGCTTCATCACCGAGACCGGCCTGACGATCCCGCTCGCCGACGCGCCCTCCGCCGTCCAGGGTCGGCCGCTCATCCTGGGCGTCCGGCCGGAGCATTTCGACCTCGCGCCCGACGGGATCCCCGCCGAGGTCGCCGTGGTGGAGCCGACCGGCTCCGAGACCATGCTGGCGGTGCGGGCCGGAGGCCAGGATCTCACCTGCGTGCTGCGGGAGCGCGTGCGCGAGCGGCCGGGCGAGACCGTCTTCCTGCGGCCGAACCGCGTGCACTTCTTCGACGCCGAGACCGGCCGTCGCCTGCCGAGCTGACCCGCTTCGGATCCGGCGCGGGGTGGGGCGCGCGGCGCCCGCAGATTCAGGATCACCGAGGGAGAAGAAACGATGTCCGTTCTCGATCGCCGGTCCCTCCTCGCGGGCGCCGCCGCCACCGGCCTCGCCGCCGGCAGCGACCTTCTCGGCTTCGCCAGAGCCTGGGCGCAGAGCGCGGAATGGAAGCCCGAGCCGGGGGCGAGCCTGTCGCTCCTGCGCTGGAAGCGCTTCGTGCCGGCCGAGGACGAGGCCTTCATGAGGCTGGTCGACGCCTTCACCAAGGCGACGGGCGTCAAGGTGACGGTGACCAACGAATCCTTCGACGACATCCAGCCCAAGGCGTCGGTCGCCGCCAATACGGGCCAAGGGCCCGACATGGTCTGGGGGCTCTTCTCGTTCCCGGCGCTCTTCCCCGACAAGTGCCTGCCGCTCGAGGACGTGGCGGAATCCCTCGGCAAGAAGTACGGCCCCTGGTTCCCGTCCGCGGAGGCCTACGGCAAGGTCAAGGGCAAGTGGATCGCGATCCCCGTCGCGTTCAACGGCGGCTATCCGAACTACCGCATCTCGGCGATGAAGAAGGCCGGGTTCGACAAGTTCCCGACTGACACCGCGGGCTTCCTCGAACTCTGCCGCGGCCTGAAGAAGAACAACACCCCGGCCGGCTTCGCCCTCGGCCACGCGACCGGCGACGGCAACACGTGGTGCCACTGGGCGCTGTGGTCCCACGGCGGCAACCTCGTCGACGCCAACGAGAAGATCGTCATCAACTCGCCCGAGACCGCCAAGGCGCTCGAATACGTCAAGTCCCTGTACGAGACCTTCGTGCCCGGCACGGTGTCGTGGAACGACTCGTCCAACAACAAGGCGTTCCTGGCCGGCGACCTGTACCTGACCAACAACGGGATCTCGATCTACGCGGCGGCCAAAAAGGACAACCCGAAGCTCGCCGAGGACATGGATCACGCCGTCTGGCCGATCGGCCCGGTCGGCAAGCCCACCGAGTTCCAGCTCGCCTTCCCGATCCTCGCCTTCAAGTACTCGAAGGCGCCGAACGCCTGTAAGGCCTTCATCGCCTTCATGATGGAGGCGGCGAACTACAATCCCTGGCTGGAGGCGGCGCAGGGCTACCTCTGCGAGCCCCTATCGAATTATCCCAAGAATCCGATCTGGACGAGCGACCCGAAGAACGCGGTCTTCGCCGAGGCGGGACGGCGCTCCCTGGCGGCGGGCGGCCTCGCGCCGGTGAGCGAGCGGATCGCCGCGGTGCTGGCCGACTTCGTGATTGTCGACATGTTCGCCAGCCACTGCACCGGCCGCGAGGACGTGAAGGGCGCCATCAAGAACGCCGAGCGCGCCGCCACCCGCATCTTCCGGAACACCTGACCGCACGCGCCGGAGGCGAGACCATGGCGAACACGGCCCTGACGCAGCCCGCCCCGGCCGCAATCCCGACCCGCTCGGCCTGGCAGCGCGTGCGCGCGAGCCGCGGCTGGGCGGGGTTCTGGTTCATGCTGCCGACGGCGCTGATCCTCGGCCTGTTCCTGGCCTACCCGCTCCTGAAGGGCATCTGGCTGTCCTTCACCAACGCGCGGATCGGCCGCGAGGGCGTCTTCGTCGGTCTGGAGAACTACGAGTGGCTCTGGGACGACGACGTCTTCTGGCTCTCGGTGTTCAACACCTGCCTCTACACGGCGGTGGCGTCCGTGGTGAAGTTCGGGGTTGGCCTCTACCTCGCGCTGCTGCTCAACAAGAACATGCCGTTCAAGTCGATCATCCGGTCGATCGTGCTGATCCCGTTCGTGGTGCCGACGGTGCTGTCGGCCATCGCGTTCTGGTGGATCTTCGACAGCCAGTTCTCGATCATCTCCTGGTCGCTGCGCCATCTCGGGGTGATCGACGGCAACATCGACTTCCTCGGCGAGCCGGCCATGGCGCGCGCCTGCGTGATCTTCGCCAACATCTGGCGGGGCGTGCCGTTCATCGCGATCACGCTGCTCGCCGGCCTCCAGACGGTCTCGCCCTCGCTCTACGAGGCCGCGACGCTGGACGGCGCCTCCAACTGGCAGATCTTCTCGCGGATCACCCTGCCGCTCCTGACCCCGATCATCGCGGTCGTGATGACCTTCTCGGTGCTGTTCACCTTCACCGACTTCCAGCTGATCTGGGCGATGACGCGCGGCGGTCCGGTGAACGCCACCCACCTGATGGCGACCCTGTCGTACCAGCGCGGCATCCTCTCGGGGACGCTCGGCGAGGGCGCGGCCATCGCCACCGCCATGGTGCCGTTCCTGCTCGCGGCCATCGGCATCTCGTGGTTCGGCCTGCAGCGCAGGGCCTGGCAATCCGGGGGGAACGACCGATGAGCGCGCCCGCACCGCCCGCCCACGCCGATCCGCATCTCAACTCCGTGCTGGAGGCGCGGCCCGCCGGGCTCACCGACAATTCGGAGGGGATGGCCTATCTCGAGCGGCTGCCCCGGCGGCTCGTGACGACCTACCTGCCGCTCCTCCTCATCCTCGCCGTGCTGCTGTTCCCGTTCTACTGGATGGCGCTGACGGCCATCAAACCGGACGAGCAGCTGATCGACATGGAGCGGTTCAACCCGTTCTGGGTCGTGGATCCGACGCTCAAGCACATCAACAAGCTCCTCTTCGAGACGCAGTATCCGCGCTGGCTCTGGAACACGATGTACGTGTCGGTGGCGGCGACCGTGCTGTCGCTGTTCGCGAGCGTGCTCGCCGCCTACGCCTGCGTCCGCGTGCGCTACCGGGGCGCCGGCTGGGTCGGAGCGGCGATCTTCCTCGCCTACCTCGTGCCGCCCTCGATCCTGTTCATCCCGCTCGCCACGATCATCCAGGCCTACGGCCTGTTCGACTCGCCGATCGCCCTGATCCTGGCCTACCCGACGATCCTGATCCCGTTCTCGACCTGGCTCCTGATGGGCTACTTCAAGACCATTCCCTATGAGCTGGAGGAATGCGCGCTGATGGATGGCGCCAGCCGGTGGCAGATCCTCACCAAGATCATCCTGCCGCTCGCCTTCCCGGGGCTGATCTCGGCCGGGATCTTCTCGCTGACGCTGTGCTGGAACGAGTTCATCTACGCGCTGACCTTCCTGTCCTCGACGCAGAACAAGACGGTGCCGATCGCGGTGGTGAGCGAGTTCGTGGACGGCGACGTCTACAAGTGGGGCTCGCTGATGGCGGGCGCGCTTCTCGGCTCGCTGCCGCTGGTGATCCTCTACTCGTTCTTCGTCGAGTACTACGTGTCCGCGCTCACCGGCGCCGTGAAGGAGTAGGGGGCGGGTCAGACCTTCGTCATCGCCCGCGCAGCCAAGCGAGCCAGGGCGGCGGCAGGTTTGTCGGCGGCACGTTTGTCGGCGGCACGTTTGTCGGCGTGGCGCTGCCCGCATTGCTTCGCTCTGCTCGCAGGGACGGGGACCGTTGCCAGCAGGGCTCGACGAGGCGGAGAATACGCGCGGATCCGCCAGCGCAGCATCGCGGACCCGCCCATCGTAAGGTCACGCCATGGCCCATTTCATCGACGCCCGCTCCACCCTGGTCAACGATGCCCTCGACGGCCTCGTCGCCGCGAGCGGCGGCCGCTTGGCACGGCTCGACGGCGACCCGGGCATCCGCGTCGTCCTCCGCGCCGCGTTGGATTCCGGGAAGGTCGCAATCGTCTCCGGCGGCGGCTCCGGTCACGAGCCGGCCCATGCCGGCTTCGTCGGGCCGGGTCTGCTGAGCGCCGCCGTCTGCGGCGACGTCTTCGCCTCGCCGAGCGTCGACGCGGTGCTGGCCGGAATCCTGGCGGTGACCGGACCGGCCGGGTGCCTGCTCGTCATCAAGAACTACGCGGGCGACCGGCTGAATTTCGGCCTCGCCGCCGAGCGCGCCCGGGCGCTGGGCCACAGGATCGAGACAGTCATCGTCTCCGACGACATCGCCCTTCCGGACGCCAAGCAGCCCCGCGGCGTCGCCGGAACGCTGTTCGTGCACAAGGTGGCGGGTCACGCCGCGGCGGCCGGAGAACCGCTGGAGACCGTCGCGGCCCTCGCCCGCCGGGCGGCCGGGGCGGCGAAGTCGCTCGGCATCGCCGTCTCCACCTGCACGATCCCCGGCTCGCCGCGCAGTGAGCGGCTGGCGGAGGGGCAGGCCGAGCTCGGCCTCGGCATCCACGGCGAGCCTGGCGCGGAGCGCATCACCCTGCCGAAGGCCACCGACCTCGCCCGCATGATGGCCGCGCGTCTCGCGCAGGCCGTGACGGGTGCCGACCGGCTGGCGCTGCTCGTGAACAATCTCGGCTCCGCTACCGCCCTGGAGATGCAGGTCCTCACCCGGGCGGTGCTCGCGACCGACCTGGGCCGGCGCGTCCGCCTGCTGCTCGGGCCTGCCCCGCTGATGACGGCGCTGGACATGCACGGCGCCTCGCTGTCGGTCCTGCCGCTCGACGACGCGCTGGAGCGCGCCCTGTCGGAACCCATCCCGGTCCCGGCCTGGCCCATGGCCGTCCGGATCCAGCCGCCGATCCTGCGACCGCTGCCCGAGGGGCTCGCGGGCGAGGCCTTCACGCCGTCGCACGACGCCGTCACCGCGGCCCGGATCCGGGCCGTCGCCGAGACCCTGATCGGGGCCGAGGATGCCCTCAACGGCCTCGATGCCAAGGTCGGCGACGGCGACGCCGGCACCACCTTCGCCGGGGCCGCCCGCGCCGTTCAGGCCGATCTCGACCGGTTGCCGCAGGCCGACCCGGCCGCCCTGTGCCGGGCGCTGGCCGAGCGGATCGGGCGCGCCGTGGGCGGATCGAGCGGCGTGCTCGGCTCGATCTTCTTCGCCGCGACGGCCTCGGCCCTCGCGGACGGCGCCGCCTGGCCCGAGGCGCTCGGGCAGGGCGTGGCGCGCGTGCAGGGCTACGGCGGCGCTCAGGCCGGCGACCGCACCCTCCTCGACGCCCTGATCCCCGCCGTCGCGGCTCTGAGGAGCGGCGACCTCGCGGCCGCCGCGGCGGCTGCCCGGCTCCAGCTACCTGGCGGCCGGGGACCTCGCCGGCGTCCAGGATCCCGGGGCCGCCGGCGTCGCGGCGGCGTTCGCGGCTCTGGCCGGGGCCTAGGAGCCGGGCGCCGCGCGTCGTCGCCCGGCCTCCGTTGACGCTCCGCTCACCGAGGCCTACCCCACGCCCATGCGCACCTGCCTGATCCTCGACGATTACCAGCAGGCGGCCCTCGCCCTGGCCGACTGGGCGCGCCTCTCCGACCGCGTCGCCGTCTCCGCGATCGCCCAGCACATCCCGGACCGTGACGACCTCGTGGCGCGGATCGCGCAGGCCGAGATCCTCGTGATCATGCGCGAGCGGACACCGTTCCCGGCGGCGCTGCTCGAGCGGCTGCCGCGGCTCGAACTGCTCGTCACCAGCGGCATGCGCAACCTCGCCATCGACCTGGCGGCGGCCAAGGCGCGCAACGTCGTCGTCTGCGGCACCGAGTCGAGCCCGACGCCGCCGACGGAGCTGACCTGGGCGCTGATCCTCGGCCTCGCCCGCCACGTGGCGCCGGAGAGCGGGACCCTGCGCGCTGGCGGTCCCTGGCAGAGCACGATCGGCACCGACCTCGCGGGCGCGACCCTCGGCGTTCTCGGCCTCGGCAAGATCGGGACTCGGGTGGCCGAGATCGGGCGCGCCTTCGGCATGCGGGTGATGGCCTGGAGCCCGAACCTCGACGAGGCCCGCGCCGCCGCCGCCGGTGTCGAGCGGGCGGCCACGAAGGAGGCGCTGCTGGAGGCCAGCGATGTTGTCACGATCCACCTCGTGCTGGGGGACCGGACGCGCGGCCTCCTCGGTTCGGCCGAGCTGCGCCGCATGCGCCGCGACGCCTTCCTGGTGAACACCTCTCGCGCGCCGATCGTCGATCAGGCCGCGCTGGTGCGGGCGCTGGAAGAGGGATGGATCGCCGGCGCGGGCCTCGACGTCTTCGAGACCGAGCCGCTGCCGGCCGACAGCCCGTTCCGCCGACTGCCGAACGTGCTGGCGCTGCCGCATCTCGGCTACGTGTCACGCAACAACTACCGGACCTTCTTCACCCAGGCAGTGGAGGACATCGAAGCCTGGCTCGCCGGCGCCCCGATCCGGCGCCTGGGCTGACGTCGCGGGGGCCCGACCGCGGGCTCAGTCCCCGCGCGGATCCAGCGCGTCGGCGAGGCCGTCGCCGATCAGGTTGAGCGCCACCAGGGTCGCGATCAGGAAGGCGGCCGGGGCCGCGAGCAGGTGGGGCGCCGCCTCGATGGAGCGGGCGCCCTCGGCGATCAGGACGCCCCAGCTGGTCTGCGGCTCCTGCACGCCGAGCCCGAGGAACGACAGGAAGCTCTCCAGCAGGATCACCTGCGGCACCAGCAGCGTCGCCGTCACCGCCACCGGGCCGAGGGTGTTCGGCACGATGTGGTGAAGGAGGATGCGCGGCGTCCCGAGGCCGAGCGCCCGCGCGGCGCGGACGAAGTCGCGCTCGCGCAGCGACAGGGTCACGGCGCGCACCACCCGGGCCATGTCGAGCCACTCCACCGCGGCGATCGCCACCAGCATGAGCGGCAGGCTCGGGCGGAAGAACACCAGCAGCAGGATCACGAAGAACACGAAGGGCAGGGCGTAGAGCACGTCGACGCCGCGCATCATCGCGGCGTCGACGGCGCCCCCGACGAAGCCCGCCGTGGCGCCGTAGGCGACGCCGATGAGCAGGGCGACGAGGCTGGCCGCGAGCCCGATCGCCAGCGAGATCCGGCCGGCGACGAGGCAGCGGGTCAGCAGGTCACGGCCCTGGATGTCGGTGCCGAGGGGGAAGTGGAGGCGCCGGATCGGCACCGCGACGACGAGGCCGCGGCCGCCGTCCCGCTCGTCCAGGATGACGGGCGCTCCGAACAGGGCCGAGCGCGGCAGGTAAATCAGGCTGCGCCGATCGACACCCGCGTCGGACGCCAGGGTGAGCCGCATCGTGTCGCCGGCGCGCTCGACCGCGTCGAGCCGCGCGCGCATCCGGAAGGCCAAGCGCTCGAGCGCCGGCCCGAGACGCTCGGCGTCGGGCTGCGCGGTGAGGCCGGCCGGGAGCTGGCGCAGGTCCGGATAGGCGCGCTCGGGATCGTGGCCGGTGAGGCCCGGGCCGACCAGGCAGGCGAGGGCGACCAGGACCAGCGCGGCGAGCGCCGCCACGGCGGTGCGTTCCCGGGCAAATCGGAGGACCGCGCGCCGGGCCGGCCGCGGCACCGATCCGGTCGGCGTCACGCCGACACCCGGAGGCGCGGGTCGAGCCACGCGCAGGCGAGGTCGGCGGCGAGGTTGAGCAGGATCACCAGCCCGGCGACCAGCAGCACCGTGCCCATCACCAGCGTGTAGTCGCGGTTGAGCGCACCCTCGACGAAGTAGCGGCCGATTCCCGGCAATCCGAAGATGGTCTCCACCACCACCGAGCCGGTGAGCAAAGCCGCCGCGAGCGGCCCGAGATAGGCCACGACCGGCAGCAGCGCCCCGCGCAGGGCGTGTCGGGTGACGCGGGCCGGCGGCAGGCCGAGGCTGCGCATGGTGCGGATCGGCTGCGTCCGCAGCGCCTCGGCCAGCGAGGCGCGGGTGAGCCGGGCGAGCGCGCCGACCTGCGGCAGGGCCAGGGTTACGACGGGCAGGACGAGGTGGCTCGGGGCGCCGTCGCCCCAGCCGCCGAGCGGCAGCCAGCGCAGGGTCAGCCCGAAGGCGATCTGGAGCAGGGGCGCGACAACGAAGCTCGGCAGCGAGAGGGTCAGGGCGGCGCCGACGCCCAGCAGCCGGTCCACGAATCCGCCGCGCCGGAGCGCCGCCGCAATCCCGAGCCCGACCCCGAGCACCGTCGCCAGAGCGAGGGCGAGGGCGCCCAACGTCGCGGAGACCGGCAGGCCCCGGGCGATCAGGTCGAGGACGCTCTGGTCCCGGAACGAGAAGGACGGCCCCAGGTCGCCCCGCGCCAGCGCCGCGAGGTAGCTCCCGAACTGCGCGAGCAGCGGCCGGTCGAGGCCGTAGACCCGGCGCAGATTCTCCATGGCGGCGGGCGCGAGCGGCCGCTCCAGGTCGAAGGGCCCGCCCGGGGCGAGCCGCATCAGGAAGAAGCTGACCGTCACCACCGCGAGCAGCGTCGGCACCGCCTGGAGGAGGCGGCGCAGGATGAAGCGGATCACGCGTCGAGCCTCATGAAGCGCGTCGGCGCGGCGTTGCGCAGGTTCGGATGGTAGCCGTGCAGCCGCGGCGCGATCAGCGCCTTGGAGCGGTAGTGCATCAGCGGGATCCAGGGCAGCTCGCGCAGGGCGATCGCCTCCGCGTCGTAGAGCAGGCCGGCGCGGCGGCTGAGGTCGCGCTCGGTGGCGGCCCGCGCCATCAGGGAATCGTAGGCGGCGTCCGACCAGCGGCCGGCATTCATGCCGTCGTTCCCGCTCTGGAGCAGGAACAGGAAGTTCTGCGGATCGGAGTAGTCGGCGATCCAGCTGTAGCGGGCGACGTCGAAGTCGCCGCCGTCGCGCAGGTAAGCGAAATGCGTCTTCGCGTCCGTGTAGACGAAGCGGGTCACGATCCCGAGGTCACGCCACATCTCGCCGATCGCCACCGCGACCGTGCGGTTGTTGTCGCTGATGTTGAACCGGTACTCCACGGTCAGCGGCCGGTCCGGGCCGAAGCCCGCCTCCGCGAGCAGCCGGCGCGCCTCCGCCTCGTGGTCGATCGGCAGGCCGAGGCGACCCTCGGTCTCCGGGGGCGTCCGGTAATGGTCGAGCCCCTGCGGGCACAGGGAGTAGGCCGGGCTCATGGTGCCGCCGTTGAGGCCGTCGGCGAGGTATTCCCGGTCGATGACGAGCGACAGGGCCTGGCGGACGCGCCGGTCCGAGAACGGCGCCTTGCGGGTGTTCACCACCAGCGCCGCGAGCCCCAGCGCCGGGCCGAGCACCACCTGCGGCCCGAAGCGGCGGCGCAGGTCGGCGATCTGGTCGACGGGCAGGTCGGACAGCGAGTCGATCTCGCCGGCGGCGTAGCGGCGCACCGATGCGGCGATGTCGGGCGTCGGCAGGAAGGCGACGCGCCGGATCGCGAAGCTCGCCGCATCGGGATGGTGCGGGTTGACCTCCAGCGTGATGGCGCCGCCCGGCACGCGGTCGGCGAGCCGGTAGGGCCCGTTGCTCACGAGGTTGCCGGGACGGGTGAAGCTGTCGCCGTAGCGCTCGACCGAGGCCCGGTGGACCGGCAGGGCGGTCTGATGGGTCAGGAGTTCCAGGATGTAGGGCGTCGGCTGCGCGAGGCTGATCGCGAGCCGGAGCGGCGACTCCGCGGCGACGCCGAGGGCATCGGCCGGCTTCTCGCCGCGATTCACCGCGGCGGCGTCGCGGATCGGGAACAGAATCTCGGCATATTTCGCGGCCGTGGCCGGGTCGAGCATCCGGCGGAACGCGTAGACGAAATCCTCCGCGGTGACCGGCTCGCCGTTCGACCAGCGGCCGTCGGGGCGCAGGTCAAAATGCAGGCTGATCCCGTCCTCGGAGACCGACCAGGCGCGCGCCGCGCCCGGGATGATCGCGCCCCGGTTGTCGTAGGTGAGAAGCCCGTCGCAGAGGTCGCGCAGGATGTGCGCCTCCGCGACCGTGGACGAGCGGTGCGGGTCCAGGGTCTCGGGATCGGCGTCGTTGCCGCGGCGGTAGAGCGCGTCGGCCGCGCGGGCGGGCCGCACGGCCGCGAGGGCGATCGCGCCGGCCAGCCAGTCGCGCCGGCGCGGGTGCACGGTCAGGCGCCGGTGTCCGGCTTCAGGCCGGCCGCCTGGATCCCGGCGACCGCGCAGATCTCGTCGTTGTCGGAGGTGTCGCCGGAGATGCCGACCGCGCCGAGGAGGCGCCCCTCGGCGGAGCGGATCAGCACGCCGCCGGGCACCGGCACGAGGGCGGCGGGACCGGCGAGATGGGTGACGGCGGCGACGAAATAGGGCTGCTGCTCCGCCCGCGCGTGGATCGCCCGGGAGCCGAGGCCGAGCGCCAGAGCGCCGTTCGCCTTGCCGCTCGCGATCTCGGCCCGGCGCAGGGACGTGCCGTCCTCGACCGCGACCGCCTTGAGCGCGCCGCGGGCATCGTAGACGACGACGGCCAGGGGCTTGAGCGTGCGGGTCCGCGCCTCCCGCAGGGCGGTGTCGACGATGGTGCGGGCGGCCTCGAGGGTCAGGTCGATCATCGGATTCCAACACGGACGCCGCTCCGGACGGCGGCCTTATCCTTACGGACCGGGGCGCGCCGGGTCCACCGACGCGCGTTGGCCCGCCCCACGACCCCGTGTGGCCGCGCTACCGGGTCACGCCGGTCGCGCCGCCGGCAGGCGAATGATGCTCGCCAGGAACGCCTCGTATCCGGACGCGACCGCCTCCGGCTGCTCGAAATGCGGGAACGCGCCGGTCGGGAGTGTCTCGACGCGCCAGTTGGGCCGGTCGGCGACCCGCGGCACCAGCCTGTAGTCGACGAAGTCGCCGCGCACGCCGTGCACCATCCAGACCGGGAGGCGCAGGCGCTCGTAGAGGCGCGTCGCGTCGGTGGGGAACAGGTGGCCCGCGATGAAGCAGAAGGGGGCGTGCTCGGCGCCCGGCTGATGGGCGGAGGCGTAATCGTAGGCGAGCAGCCCCTCGTCGATGTCGGACGAGCCGAAGGTCTTCTCCAGGAAGAAGCGCATGCTCGGCCGCGTCACCAGGGCGTCGAAGAGCGGCCGCCCCAGGGGAGGGCGGTCGAGGACGCGGCGCAGCCACTCGCGGCCGCGATGGCCGTCCGGCGGCCCTTCCCCGGAGAGCCGCTCGTCGAACCCGGTCGGGCTGATCAGCGCGAGGCTGCGATAGGCGTCGGACCGTTCCAGGCTCGCCCGGGCGAGGAACGAGCACGACAACGACAGGGCCAGCGCGTCGATCGCCCAGCCGCCGTGGCGGCTCCGGATCTCGTCGACCGCCGCGTGGATCGCCTCCACCATCAGGCGCGGCGTGTAGCGGCGGCGCGAGCGCTCCGAGAAGCCGAAACCCGGCAGGTCCAGCGCGTAGACCGGCCGCGTGCCGCGGTAGCGGAGATACAGCGGCCGGACCTCGTAGGCGTTGGCCGCCGCGTTGATGGAATGGATCAGCAGGAGCGGCACGCCCTCTGCCTCGGCGGACCCGTAGAGCGAGAGCGCGCCGGCGCGCCGGGTCCGGAGCCGCTCGTGCCGGCCCGGCAGGGCGGGCGGCAGGGTCATCCGCCGGTTCACCGCGAGCGAGCTCCAGCCGACGAGAGCCGCGGCCGAGCCGACGAGCGTCAGGGCCGCCGCGGCCGCGCTGCGGCCGGTGCGATGGCGGGACAGAGAATCCATCGGAACACCTCGGCGTCCATCCCGCCGCAGCGGGCCGTGCGCGACAACGCCGGGACCGAGGGGAAGTGCCAAGCCGGCCCCTACGAGGCGTGGCCGGCGAGGCTGCCGGCATTCACCGCCGGGGTTCGGCTCACCGGCCGCGCCGGCGCCTCGGCCCGACCCGCGGCCTCGCGCAGGAAGTCCACCGTGGGCGGATCGTTGAGCCAGCCCTGGACGCGCTGCGAGATCAGGAGCTTCCGCTCGCGCCGGTCGTAATTCGCGTAGGAGGCGGCGACGAACTCGGCGCGGCTCATCGTGCGCGCAGGACCGGACCGGCGCGTCTCCGCCTTGAAGAACAGGGCGCTGCCGGGCACGCCGTAATGCTGGGCGATCTCCGGATAGACCGGCCAGCTGCCCTGGCCGCCGAGATCGTCCGGGAGGAACGCGTCGAGGTCGCATTCCTCGAAGGGCACGCCGGCCCGGGTCAGCAGCCCCCGGGCGAGGTCGGCCACCACGTACAGCTTCGTGTGGTTGATCGAGTGCATGAAGCAGCCCCGGCGCGCCCAGCGCGTGAGGTGTGTGTCGAGATCGTACCCGGCCTGGACGCCGAGCCCGCGCAGATACGCGACCGACTCGTCCCAGAGGTTGAAATATCCGAGGCGCTCGAAGACCGGCTCGGAGAACAGCCGCAGCGCCTGCGCCTGCGAGAAGCCGGACAGGTAGGCGAACAGCGTGATCGCCGAGTGCGAGTGCCCCATCGGCCCCGAGATCAGGCCGTTGAGCGTCACGGAATCCTGCACGCCCACGTGGACGAGGTCGGGATGGTAGGCGCTGAACACGATGGTCGGGATCAGGCGCACCTTCGGATGCGTCCGCAGCGTGTCGATCGTGCCGCCGCCCTTGAACTTGGGCAGGTAGATGCTGGTGAAGACGTGGTCGTACCCGTCCGCGTGCGCCATCAGGTCGGCGAGCCGCGGGAACCGGCGAGCCGCGGTGAACGCCGAGACGAAATCCACCTGCGCGTGGGGCAGCAGGTAGCGCATCGTCTTGGCGATCGATCCGGCCTGACAGACGCCGATCACGAGGATGCGCGGCGAACCTGTCCGCTTCTTCCCGAACTGCGCGAGCCGGTGCCGCGCGCGCCAGAGGCTATCGACGGTCAACATCCGGCCTCTCTCGCATGTCCGCGGGCCGCGGGCAAACACCGCATCCCTGCGGAAATCGCGGGTCGGGACCGCCGATCCCGACCCGGCCTGGGGCCGTCCACGAGACCCGCACGGCGTGTCCGAGGCTCGGGCAATCGCAGTCTTCTGTGGATCGCCCGGCCTCGCGGCGCCGCGGCCAGATAGTTTCGATCGGCCAAGCCAAACCGACCGATTTCAGAAATGGAACGGATCATCGTGCGGATTGCCGCGGCAGCATCGCGAAGACCTTGGCCAATTCAAGTCAGCGGAAAGTCCGAAGATTTCGCCAGAGCAACTTGCATGCCGTTGACAGCATCAAGTCTTTGGCTTCAAATCCGATTCAACGAGGCATGAAGCTCGCGGATGGGGCGCTCGCGGTCATGAGGACCGGCGGGGCCCCAATGATCGAGGTGGTCTCCCTCTCGCGCCGTCGTCCCGCGTAACCGGCCAGTCGGGCGGACGCGGCGGGCTCCGAACCGATCATCCTGCACGCCCGGGCTCGATCCCGAGCGATCGAAGGTCGCGGTCGCCGGACAAGCGTGGCCGCGACGCTCCGTATCGCCCCGCCGCGTGCCCGTCGTCGCTCCGCGTCGCGGCCGGCGACCGGCAGCCGGACGATGCCCGGGTGATGGCGCCGCGCGGGACGGAGGCCAGGGCTCGCATCGGATCGAATGCTGGAGACTGCGCGATGGATTACGTACCTCCCATGGCCGCGATCGCGGCGGCCGCACAGAAAGCGCCCCCTGTGGAGGCGTCCGCGCTCGCGACGGCGCACGACGTGAAGCCCGTCGCGGCGCCCGATCCGCGGTCGATATACACGCTCACGCCGGAGGCCGCCGGCGCCGTCTTCGCCCTGGTCGAGAGCCGCATTCAGATGATCGACGCGGCGCGCGACGTGGCCGACCGGCGGGGCACACAGGTCGCCGCCGCGGCGATGGCGACGGCGGTGGCGACCGCGCCGGTCGTCTCACCCGAGACGACGAAGACGGTCGGCGCCGCCAACCGCAACTGGAGCGAGGATGTCCGGCTGGATCATTCTTCATCCCGGAGCGTCGGCACCGACACGGTCGTGACGTACGACACGCCGCGGGTAACGGCGGCCTGGAGCCTAGCCTTTCCGGAGGTCGCCGGCAGGAAGTTGCGCGCCGTGCAACTGCCGAGCCCGAGCCTGCGCTCCGTCCTGCACGAGGCCGAGGCCGGATTGGACGACACCGGGAACGACATCTACCTCCTCTGCAACAGCGCGCATTTCGAGACGATCCGCCAAGCGCATCCGCGGACGCACATCAACTGGATCAACGTCGACAACGACGAGATCGTCGTCGTCTGGCGGAAATCGTCCGAGGCGGGCTAGGGCCGCGCTCGCGGCCGGCCCCGGCCTGCCCGGCTCGGAGCAGGGGGATTCCGGACGCGACCGCCCGGTCAGAGCGTCGGCAATGTCGCGCGGAGGTGGGCGGCGAAGGCGCGCGTCAGCGGCGCGGCGTGCACCTCGTCCAGGCGGATCGTCAGACCGATCCGCGGCAGCGTGGGCAGGCCGCTACCGCGCGTCAGGATGCGCAGGTCGGACGGAACCGCGGCGCGGGTGAGGACCGCGACGGCCTGCGCGGAGCGCGCCACGGCCAGCAGCCCGGACAGGCTGCCGCTCGCGAAGGCGATCCGGTAGGTCCACCCGGCCTCGTCGAGCGCGGCCCGCGCCGCCCGGTGGTCGAGCGTGTCGGGGTCGCCCAGGGCCAGCGGCAGCGGGTCTGGCCACGGCGCCGCGGCGCCCCGCGTCGCGACCCAGACGAGATCCTCCCGTCGCAGGATCTCGCGCCCGGCCGCCAGCGGGACCGAGACGAGCGCCAGATCGAGCCCGCCGCGGCCGAGCCGGTCCTCCAGACGGGGGGTCGCGGCGCAGACCACCTCGATCGCGGCGTCGGGATGAAGGCGCGCGAAGCCGCGCAGCAGCGCCGGGAGGAAGGCCTGCGCGTAATCGTCCGGGCAGCCGAACCGCAATGTGCCGTTGAGGCGTCCGCCGGACAGCTCCGCCACCGCGTCGTCGTGCGCGGCCAGGATCCGGCGCGCGTGGATGAGGAGACGCTCGCCCTGGACCGTCAGCACCACGCCGCGCCCGGTCCGTCGCAGCATCGGCTGACCGACGAGATCCTCCAGCCGCTTCATCTGCATGCTCAGGGCGGCCTGGCTGCGCCCGACCCGCTCCGCGGCCCGGCTGAGCGCGCCCGTCTCCGCAACCGTCGCGAAGCTGCGCAAGAGGTCGATGTCGAGGCTCTGAGCCATCAGGATCCCTGAACCCTCGGTTCAGAACTATAAGCTTCTCCGGGGTCGGCGGCGGCCCTAGCATGGCGGGGCTCTGCACGGGACCCGGATCGATGACGACGCGGAACGACGACCCCGATTTCTGGACGCGCGCGCGCCGGCACCTGGTGCGCTACGGCGGCTCCTTCGCGCCGGTCATCATCGAGCGGGCGGAGGGCAGCTTCGTCTACGACGCCGACGGCCGGAAGATCCTCGACTTCACCTCCGGCCAGATGAGCGCGATCCTGGGTCACGGGCACCCCGAGATCGCCGCCGTCGTGTCGGATCACGTCGGCCACCTGGATCACCTGTTCAGCGGCATGCTGAGCCGGCCGGTGGTCGATCTCGCGACGGAACTGGCCAGCCTCGCCCCGGGCGGCCTCGAGCGGACGCTCCTCCTGACCACCGGCGCCGAGGCCAACGAGGCCGCCCTGCGCATGGCCAAGCTCGCCACCGGCGGCTGGGAGATCGTGAGCTTCGCGCAATCCTGGCACGGCATGACGGCGGGCGCGGCTTCGGCGACCTACAGCGCCGGCCGCAAGGGCTACGGCCCGGCGCCCGTCGGGTCCTTCGCGATCCCCGCCCCGAACGCCTACCGGCCCGTCTTCGAGCGCGACGGGGCCCCGGACTGGCAGACCGAGCTCGACTACGCCTTCGCCCTGGTTGACCGGCAGTCGACCGGCAACCTCGCCGCCTTCCTGGCGGAGCCGATCCTCAGCTCCGGCGGCATCCTCGAACTCCCGCCCGGCTACCTCGCGGCGCTCAAGCGCAAGTGCGCCGAGCGGGGCATGCTGCTGATCCTCGACGAGGCCCAGACGGGCATCGGTCGCACGGGCCTGATGTTCGCCTGCGAGCGCGACCGGGTGGTGCCCGACATCCTCACCCTGTCGAAGACCCTGGGCGCCGGCCTGCCCCTCGCGGCGGTCCTGACCACGCCGGAGATCGAGGACCTCAGCCACGCCCGCGGCTTCCTGTTCTACACGACGCACGTCTCCGACCCGCTGCCCGCCGCGGTCGGGCTGAAGGTGCTCGAGATCGTCCGGCGCGACGGCCTGGTCGGCCGGGCCGAGGCGGCCGGCGCGCGGCTGGCGGCGCGGCTGCGGGCGCTGCAGCAGCGCTTCGCCTGCATCGGCGACGTGCGCGGGCGCGGGCTGCTGCAGGGGTTGGAGATCGTGGCCGACCGGGACACGAAGGTGCCGGCGCCGGAGCTCGGCGACGCGATCACGCGGCGGTGCCTCGAACTCGGGCTGAGCATGAACATCGTGCAGCTGCCCGGCATGGGCGGCGTGTTCCGCATCGCCCCGCCGCTGACTGCCACGGACGCGGAGATTGACCTCGGCGTCGACATTCTCGAGCGGGCGATCGAAGGCTCGGCGTGAGGTGGCCGACGCGCCGGTCGCCCGCGCCGGCCGGCCCGCGCGCTCGACCGAGACGCGCGGGCGAGCGCGTCAGGCCGCCTCGATCTCGGCGCTGACGGTCAGCCACTCCTCCTCGGCAGAGGCCAGCGCGGTCGCGGCGTCCGAGCGCATCTTGGCGATCTCGCCGGCCTTGGCGGCGTTCTCCCGGAAGGCGGACCCGTCCTCCAGGGCCGCGTCGATCTTCTGGATCGCCGCGGTCAGCTTGGCCATGCGGGCCTCGATGGCCTCCAGCCGCTTGCGCAGCGGCGCGAGAGCCGCGCGGCGCTCGACGCCGGCCCGGCGCGCCTCGGCCTTCTGGCCGCCCGACGGCTCGGTGTCGCGCTCGGCCTCGCGATCCGGCCCCGACAGGACGAAGCGCCGGTAATCGTCCATGTCGCCGTCGAAGGTCTTCACCGTGCCGTCCGCGACCAGCCAGAGCCGGTCGGCGCAGGCCTCGACCAGGAAGCGATCGTGCGAGACGAGGATCACGGCGCCCTCGTAGTCGTTGATCGCCTCCACGAGGGCCTGCCGGCTCTCGATGTCGAGGTGGTTGGTCGGCTCGTCGAGGATCAGGAGGTGCGGGCCGTGAAAGGCCGCGAGCCCCATCAGCAACCGCGCCTTCTCGCCGCCGGACAGCTTCTCGACCGGCGTGTCGGCCTTGTTGGCCCCGAATCCGAGCCGCGCCGTGGCGGCGCGCGCCCTGGCCTCCGGTACGTCCGGCATCAGGGTCCGGACATGCGCGTAGGCGCTCTCGGCGGGACGCAGCTCGTCGAGCTGGTGCTGGGCGAAGTAGGCGACCTCCATCTTGGAGGAGCGTTTCACCTCGCCGGCGACGGGTCCGAGCCGGCCGCCGATCAGCTTGCAGAAGGTCGACTTTCCGTTGCCGTTGGCGCCGAGCAGCGCCACCCGGTCGTCCGGGGCGAGGCTGAGGTCGAGTCCGGTGAGGACGATCCGGTCCCCGTACCCGGCCTTGACCCGCTCCATGGCGACGATCGGCGGCGACAGGGGCTTCTCCGGGCTCGGCAGATGGATCACCGGCACGTCGTCCTCCAGCAGCGCCGCGATGGGCTCCATCTTGGCGAGCCGCTTCATCCGCGACTGGGCCTGCCGCGCCTTGGTGGCCTTGGCCTTGAACCGGTCGATGAAGCTCTGGAGATGCGCGCGCTCGGCATCCTGCTTGACCTTCGCCTTGGCCTGGAGAACGCGCTTCTCCGAGAGCTGCTTGGCGAAGCTCGTGTAGCCGCCGCGGTAGATCGTCAGCTTGCCGCGGTCGAGATGCAGGATGTGGTCGACGCTGGTGTCGAGCAGGTCGCGGTCGTGGCTGATGATGACCGCGGTGCGCGGGTAGCGCTCCAGGTAATCGTACAGCCAGAGCGTGCCCTCGATGTCGAGGTAGTTGGTCGGCTCGTCGAGGAGCAGCAGGTCCGGCTCCGAGAACAGCACGGCGGCGAGCGCCACGCGCATCCGCCAGCCGCCGGAGAAGTCCGAGCAGGGCCGAGACTGGGCGGCGGCGTCGAAGCCCAGCCCGTGCAGGATCGCGGCGGCCCGGGCCGGCGCCGAGTGGGCGCCGATATCCACGAGCCGGGTCTCGATCTCGGCCCGGCGCAGCCCGTCCGCGTGTTCGGCCTCCGCCATCAGGCGGGCGCGCTCCGTGTCGGCGGCGAGCACGACGGCGTGCAGCGTCTCCGGTCCGGCTGGCGCCTCCTGGGCGACGGCGCCGATCCGCATGCCCTTGGGCAGAGACACGGACTTCGCGTCGACCGGCAGGTCGCCGAGAATGGCCTTGAACAGCGTGGTCTTGCCGGCCCCGTTGCGCCCGACGAGGCCGACGCGGGCACCTTCCGGGATCGTGAAGCTCGCGGAATCGAGAATCAGACGGTCGCCGATGCGATAGGTAAGGTCGTTGACGCGCAGCATGACGGCGTTCTGGCGGTCCGGACGCGGCGAGGCAAGCGCCGCCTCCGCGCGGACCGGGCGCCAACCCCCGCGGCGATCCGGTGCGGGAATTCAACGTCTATTAGAAGCGATGAAGACCCTATCCGACAGTCGGAATTTTAACGGTATGCCGTCAAAGCTGCTGTGAGTGCTGTGCATTTAGCTGAATATATTCTGAATCCGGCCTGACACCGTAAGCAGGCCGGTGGGTCAGGCGCCCGAACGGGGGCGAGCCGCGGGAGGGGGATGTTGGGCCAGACCCTGATCTTGACCGACGATATCGAGCGCGGCGAGCGGCTCGCGCGCGGTCTCGGCGGCGGCACGTCCGTGGTGCTGCACGACCTCTACGGCGATGCCGTCCCGCCGCGGGGGGCCGCGCTGATCATCAGCGACGTCAGCGCGCTGACATCCGAATCCGTGCGGCGCCTGCGACAGGCGCTGTCCACCGCGCGCGGCCCCGGCACACCGTTCCTCGCCCTGATTCACGGCAACCTCGGTCGCGGCGAGATCCAGGCGACGGCCCTCGGCGCGACCCGCGCGATGCCGGCCTCCGCGGCGAGCGCCATGCTGCTGAACGCGGTCGCGGCCCTGACCAACGCCGCGCCGAGCCCGCCGCCGACCGGCACCTGGCGGCAGCACGTGGACGAAGCCCGCTCGGCCTTCGTCAGCCTGTTCCGGCCCGATCAGGTGCCGCCGGCCGCGATGGTCGAGAACGGCGCCGACCTGGTCAACCAGGCGATCCGCGAGGCCAAGGTGCGCGACTGGCTCAAGGTCGTCGCGAGCTTCGACGACGTCACGCACCGCCACTGCCTGAGCGTGGCCGGCATCGCGGCCGAGTTCGCCCGCGTCCTGGGGCTCAACGAGGCCGATTCCCGATATCTCGTGAAAGGCGCGCTGCTCCACGACATCGGCAAGGCCAAGATCCCCCTCGCGATCCTGAACAAGCCCGCGCCGCTGACGCCGACGGAGCGCGCCGAGATGGATCGTCACCCGGCCCTCGGACACGCGATGCTGCTCACGGGCGATTACGACGCGCTGACCCTGTCGGTGGTCCGGTCCCACCACGAGTATCTCGACGGGTCGGGCTATCCGGACGGGCTGCGCGGGCAGCAGATCCCCGACTTCGTCCGGCTGATCACCATTTGCGACATCTTCGCCGCGCTCATCGAGGCGCGCCCCTACAAGGCGCCGAAAAGCCCGCGGGAGGCTTACGCGATCCTCGGGTCGATGACGGCGAAGCTGGACGCGGACCTGGTCCGCGCCTTCGGTGCGGTCGCGGTCGCCTGCGAGGCCCCGCGCCGCGCCTCGGCCTGAGACGGCGCCCGGTCGGCGGCCCGTCGCTCAGACGAGCTCCCAGGCCTTGCTGTCGCGCATCAGGGCGGAGACGAGAGCGTGGTTGAGCTCGTGGCCCGTGTGGAAGGCCGCGATCCGCCCCTCGACCGGGTGGCCGGCCAGCGCGAGGTCGCCGACCAAGTCGAGGATGCGGTGGCGGACCGGCTCGCCGGGGACCCGCATGCCGCCGAGCACGTGCCCGCGCACGAGGAGCGCCGCCGAGCGGGGCGAGACGCCCTGCAGGAAGTCAGTGCGCATCATGTAGCCGTAGGCGCGGCCGGCCATCGCGCGCATGTAGCGGCCGAAGCTGCGCGCCGGCGCGATCTCCCGCTCGAAGGCGTCCGGCGTGATCGCGCCCGACCAGTCGATCGATCCGAAATGCGCCAGCGCGACGTGACCGGTGATGTGCAGGCCGCGGCCCGGCTCGATCTGGAGGCGGCGCCGCCCGTTCTCGACCGCCACCGTGCGCAGCACCCGGATCATCCGGCAGGGCAGGCCCTGCTCGCGCCGACCCACGGCCCGGATCGCCTCGCACCAGGGCGTCGCGCTCCCGTCGAAGATCGGCAGCTCGTCCGCGTCGATCTCGGCCAGCACGTTGTCGACCCGAAGCGCGCTGAGCGAGGCCATGAGGTGCTCGATCGTGCGCACGAGGACACCGTCGCGCCGCAGCGCCGAGGAGAGCGGCTGCGATTCCCGGTAGTGCCAGTGTGCGGGCACGTCGATGGCGCGCCCGTCCTTCAGGTGACGGCGGAAGACGATGCCGTGCCCGGCCGGGGCAGGACTGACGCGGACCGTGGCGTGCCGCCCGGAATGGAGACTGCGCCCCGACCGCTCGAAGGAGCGCGCGAGCGTCGCCTGCTGCCGGGGCCCCGGGGAGGATGTCGCGTGCGGGAAGGGAACGTCTTGGTGCATCGATACTGCCCGCCTCGGCGGGCCAGGAATTTAGCCCTCGTACCGGATCCACGCTAATAAACTCCTGTTCATCGGCGCGCGGCTTGACCGCCCAGCCCGCGACCGTCACGATTGCGCTGCCCGATCGATCCAGCACCGCCCCGGCGGGGCGCGGCTTCACTGTGCGGGCTGCTCCCGTCCCCAGATCTGCTGGTCGGCCCCTGTCAGGGCAGGGACGGAGGCCGGAGTTGAGGGGACACGATCGATGGCGCGGTTGGGGACGATACCTTTCTTCAAGGATCCCGGCATCGAGCTGAGCCCCTACGAGCCCCGCTGCCACTGGCGCCGCTTCGACGAGAACGAGGTCCTCGTCGACTTCGACGACATCTCCACAGACGTGTACTTCATCGCCTCCGGCGAGGTCCGCATCCTGAACCGGACCCAGTCCGGCAAGGAGGTCATCCTCGGCGAGATGCGCGGCGGGGCGTTCTTCGGCGAACTCGCCGCGATCGACGGAATCGGCCGCTCGGCCAACGTCACGGCGCTGACGCGCGGCGAGGTCTGCGTCGTGCCGGCGCCGGTCTTCCGGCAGATCGTGTTCGCCTCCGAGGCGATCGCCGACCGGCTGTTCCGGCTCCTGGCCAAGCGCGTGCGCGAGCTGAACACGCGGCTCATGGAGCACGCCCTGCTCGACCTCAAGCACCGGCTCTACGCCGAGCTCCTGCGCCTCTCCGTGCCCCGGACCGGGACGACGGGCGAGCGGGTGGTCTCGCCGCCGCCCTACCACCACGTCCTCGCCGCGCGGATCGGATGCCGCCGCGAGCAGGTGACTCGCGAGTTCACCGCGATGGCGGCGGAGGGCTTGGTCGACCGCACCCGCGGCGCCCTGGTCCTGCGCCGGCCGGACCTCCTGGAAGCGCGCGTGGCCGAGGCGCTGCGCGAGGATTCCTGATCCGTTGTCCGCCCTGCCGGCGTCGCGCCTGCGGCTCGAGGAGCTGACCAAACGCTTCGGCACCCACCGGGCCGTGAACGCCGTCTCCCTCGATCTGGAGTCGGGGGAGTTCTTCTGCCTGCTGGGCCCGTCCGGCTGCGGCAAGAGCACCCTCCTGCGCATGATCGCGGGCTTCGAGAGCCCGACCGCGGGGCGGATCCTGCTGGGCGAGCAGGACCTGACGGCGCTGCCGCCCCATCGGCGGCCGGTGAACATGATGTTCCAGTCCTACGCCCTGTTCCCGCACATGAGCGTGGCCGGCAATATCGGCTACGGCCTGAAGGGGCTCGCCCGCGCGGCCCTGGCGGAACGGGTCGCGGACCTGCTCAAGCTCGTGCGGCTGGAGGGGTTCGGCGACCGTCGGCCGGGGACGCTCTCGGGCGGCCAGCGGCAGCGGGTCGCCCTGGCGCGGGCGCTGGCCCGGGAGCCGAAGCTGCTGCTGCTCGACGAGCCGCTCGGCGCGCTCGATCGCGGCCTGCGCGAGGAGACGCAGGGCGAGCTGCGCGCGGTCCAGCGCCGCCTCGGCACCGCCTTCGTCGTCGTCACGCACGATCCCGAGGAGGCGATGATGCTCGCCGACCGGATCGGCGTCATGGAGGCGGGCCGCCTGGTCCAGGTCGGCCCGCCGGCGGATCTCTACCGGCGCCCGGCGAGCCGCTTCGTGGCCGGTCTGCTCGGCGACGTGAACCTCATCCCCGGCCGGCTCGGCGCCGGCGGCCCCGGCACGATTCGCACGGTGGAGACCGCGCACGGCCCGGTGCGGGGCGTCGCGGAGGCCGCGCTCGCGCAGGGGGCCTCCGTGGTGGTGGCGGTGCGGCCGGAGGACGTGGTCCTGGGGGCGGAGGGCCTGCCGGTCGTCGTCACCGACGCCGTCTTCCTCGGCGACCGGCTGCGCCGGACGCTGCGCCTGCCCGACGGCGCGACCCTGCGGGCGAGCGGGCGGCCCGCCGAGGCTGGCGAGATGCCGGGCTCGGAAGCGCGCGCCGGTTTCGCGGCCGACGCCGCGATGATCCTGCCGGCATGACGCCCGCTACGGCGAGGGCCGGTCGCGATCGCCGCTTGCCCGCCCGGCGGGGCGACCGGGGACGCGATCCGTGAGCGGCCGGAAGCCCGTCGGGCTGTTCGACCGGCTGATGCGCCTGCCGGCCTTTCTGTGGCTGGCGGCGTTCTTCCTGCTGCCCTTCGCCATCACGCTCAAGATCAGCCTGTCGGAGCCGGCGACGGCGATCCCGCCCTACCTGCCGCTGCTCGACTGGCGCGGCGGGCTCGACGGCTGGTCGACCTTCCTCGAGGCCCTGAACTTCGACAATTACCGGACCCTCTACGCCGACCCCCTCTACCGCGACGCGGCCCTCGGCTCCCTGACCTACGCGGGCGTCGCCAGCCTGATCCTCGTCGCGCTGGGCACGCCGCTCGCCTACGCCCTGGCGCGGGCGCCGGCCCGCTGGCAGCCGCTCCTCGTGGCGCTGGTGATCGTGCCGTTCTGGACGAGCTTCCTGATCCGCGTCTACGCCTGGATCGCGATCCTGAAGCCCGAGGGTCTGCTCAATCTCGCCCTGCGCCGGCTCGGGCTGATCGACGCGCCGCTCACCATCCTCAACACCGAAGCGGCGGTGATCGTCGGCCTCGTCTACGCCTACCTGCCCTTCATGGTGCTGCCGCTCTACGCGGTGATGAATCGCCTCGACCCGGCCCTGCGCGAGGCCGCGGCGGATCTCGGCGCCGCGCCGAGCCGGGTGTTCTGGACCGTGACCGTGCCGCTCAGCCTTCCGGGGATCGCGGCCGGCGCGGGGCTCTGCTTCATCCCGATGGTCGGCGAGTTCGTCATCCCGGACCTGCTTGGCGGTTCGGAGACGCTGATGCTCGGCCGGGTGCTCTGGACTGAGTTCTTCTCCAACCGCGACTGGCCCCTGGCCTCGGCGGTCGCCGTGCTGATCCTGGCCATCGTCCTCGGACCGGTGGTGCTGTTCCGGGACAGCCTGCGCGCGGGCGAGGGCGAGGCGCCGTGACCTGGGTGACCCGAACCGCCCTGGCGGCCGGCCTCGGCTTCCTCTACGGGCCGATCGTCGTGCTTATCGTCTACTCGTTCAACGCCTCGCCCCTGGTCACGGTCTGGGGCGGGTTCTCGACGCGCTGGTACGGCGCGCTGCTCGCCGACGCGCCGCTCCTGTCGGCCGCCTGGGTCTCCCTGAAGGTCGCGATCCTCGCGAGCCTGCTCGCCACGATCCTCGGCACCCTCGCGGCCCTGGCGCTGAAGCGGCAGGGCCGCTTCCGCGGGCGCGCCCTGTTCACCGGCCTCGTCTTCGGGCCGATCGTGATGCCGGAGGTGATGATCGGCCTGTCCCTCCTGCTGATGTTCATCGGGATCGGGCTGGACCGCGGCCTCGTCACGATCGTCATCGCGCACACGACCTTCTGCACCGGGTTCGTGGCGGTGGTGGTCGGCGCGCGCCTGCGCGGCCTCGACCGGTCCCTGGAGGAGGCCGCGGCCGATCTCGGCGCGGCGCCGGCGCGCGTGCTGGTGACCGTGACGCTGCCGCTGCTGGCGCCCGCCCTCGCGACTGGCGCGCTCCTCGCCTTCACCCTGTCGCTCGACGACCTGGTGATCGCGAGCTTCGTCTCCGGCCCGGGCTCGACCACTCTGCCGATGCGGCTCTACAGCCAGGTCCGGCTCGGCGTGAATCCGGAGATCAACGCGGCCTCGACCCTCCTCGTCGGGCTAGTGAGCGCCGCGGTGCTGCTGGCGTCCTGGCTCACCGCTCGCCGCGGGCAGGCCTGAGCGGCGTCACTCCGCGGCCTGCGCGGCGGCCGCGCCCGCGCGCACCGTCTGCGCCACGACGATCGTCACGATGACGTTCACGACCAGCGCCACGATGCCGACATTCACGTCCTGAAGCGGACCGAGGATAGGCAGCTTCGCCAGGCTGAACCCGCTCAGGACGGTCGCCGCGACGGTGGTCACGCCCGCGACGATGCCGGCGATCGCGGCGCGGCGGTCGAGGGGATTGCGGCGCATCAGGCTGGTGATGAAGCAGGGAAAGAGCTGGGTCACGAAGTTGTAGCCCATGAGCAGGAGCTGCACGATCGTGTCGCCGCCCGACAGGGTGAAGCCGACGCAGACCAGCGCCAGAACCGGAACGAGGATCTTGCACAGCCGCGCGGTGGCGGCATCGTCCATGCCCGGGCGCAAGGGGCGAACGAGGTTGTTGGCCACCAGCGTGACCCCGGCGATCAGGATCATGGAGCCCGGGACGAGGGCGGTGAGCACACCCGTGGCGCCGATCAGCCCGATGACCCAAGGCGGGAAGGTCGCGAGGGACAGCTTGAACAGCGACAGGTCGACGTCGGGCCCCGTCAGGCCCGGCACCTGCATCACGGCGGTGAAGCCGATCACGAACACGAACAGGTTGATCAGCTGGTAGATCGGCAGGATCACGGCGTTGCGGCGGAAGGCGCCCGGCTCGCGCGCCGTGTAGAGCGACGCGAAGGTGTGGGGCCACATGTAGCCGCCGAGCGCTGTGAGCAGGACCGTGGTGGTGAACCAGGTCGGGCTCTGGCCGCGGTCGGGCAGGGCCAGGAAGCCGGGCTTCGCGGCCTCGATCGCCGTGAACAGGCCCTCGTAGCCGCCGTAATAGTGGACCGGCAGGTAGATCCCGAGGAAGACCACCACGAACAGGATGCTCGTGTCCTTGATCACCGCCGTCCAGGCGGAGCCGTGCACGCCCGACACCACCACGTAGGCGGTGAGCGCGGCCGCGCCGATCCAGACCGCGGCGGTCGACGAGATCGCCCCGTAGGACGCCGTCGAGACGATGATCCCGAGCCCCTTGAACTGCAGCACGAGGTAGGGAACGAGTGCGACGATCCCCACGAGCGCCACCAGCATGCCCAGCGCGCGGCTGCCGTACTTGCGCGCGAAGAAATCGGGCTGCGTGTAGAGGTTGTTCTGCTTGGCGTAGCGCCAGACCGGCGGCAGCAGCCAGTACGAGGTGACGTAGGCGAGCGTCAGGTAGCAGAGGATGTAGTAGGCCGGTCCGCCCTTGCCGTAGGCGATGCCGGAGCCGCCGAGGAACGTGAAGGTCGTGTAGATCTCTCCGGCCATCAGCAGGAAGACCAGGGCGGTGCCGAAGCCGCGGCCGCCGACGGTCCACTGCTCCAGCCCCATCTCGCGGCCGACCCGCGCGTAGAGGCCGAGCCCGATCGCCAGCGCGAAGCCGGCCGCCACGATGACGAGCGCGATGCTCATCGCGGATCCTCCGGCGCGCGGTTCTGTGGGTCGGTCAGGTAGATCACCCCCATCACGGCCGAGGTTCCGATCACGCAGAACACCAGCCAGGCGAGGAGCAGCGGCAGGCCGAACACGAAGGGCTCGACCCGGTTCAGGAAGAAGGGTCCGACCAGGATGCCGAGGAAGGGCAGGGCGGCCAGCCACCGCAGATTTCGCATGCGCGATACCGTTCAGAAGGCCCCGATAACGCGGGTTGAATCACTGATCGGCCGCTGTCAACGCCGCGAGGGCGCGCCGACGCGGATCGACATCACTTCTTCGTGCTGTGCGCTCGCGCACGCGGCCGCACCTCGGGCGCGCATAGTTTCGTGAACCGTCGCGCTGTCCGACACGGCGGACGCCCGAGGGATTTCACGACATGATCCGCACTCTGACCATCGCGGCGCTGGCCGCGCTCCTCGCCCTTCCGGCGGTCGGAGCCGAGGCCCGCGCGCGTCACACGTCCGCCAAAGCGCAGCCCAATGCCGCGATCAAGGCACGCCGGACCGTCATGACCGGTTTCGACGCCCGGATGAGTCGCCTCGACGCGCTCATGGGCGGCCCGAGCGCGTCGTCGATCCGCGCGCGCTCGGCCGAGGCCGGGCGCTAGTCTCGTCCACGCGCCGGTGGAGCGGACCGGCTCGTCGGCTCAGCGGCCCAGGCCGCCCGCTTCCTCGACGAAGCGCGCCACCGCGTCCGCGCCCGCCCCTTCGCGCAGCGACGCGAAGACGTAGGGGCGGGTGCCGCGCATCCGCTGCGTATCGGATTCCATCACCGACAGGTCCGCGCCGACGAGCGGCGCGAGGTCGGTCTTGTTGACGATCAGCAGGTCGGATCGGGTGATGCCCGGACCGCCCTTGCGCGGGATCTTCTCGCCCCCGGCCACATCGATGACGTAGAGCGTGATGTCGGCGAGTTCCGGCGAGAACGTCGCCGCGAGGTTGTCACCGCCGGATTCGATCAGAACGAGGTCGAGCTTCGGGAAACGCCGGTTCATCTCGGCGACGGCGGCGAGATTGATCGAGGCATCCTCGCGGATCGCGGTGTGCGGGCAACCGCCGGTCTCGACGCCGAGGATGCGCTCCTCCGGAAGGGCGCCCGCGACCGTGAGGATCCGCGCGTCCTCCTTCGTGTAGATGTCATTGGTGATGGCGCAGATCTCGTAGCGATCGCGGAATCGCTTGCACAGCTGCTCCATCAGGGCGGTCTTGCCGGAGCCGACAGGTCCGCCGATGCCGACGCGGAGGGGGCCGTTCGTGGAGGTCATGCTGCGGGCTCAGGATCGGAAGATGCGGGAATACTGGGTCTCGTGGCGGAAGGAGCCGAGATCCAGGCGGAGGGTGGCGGTCCCGAGGGAATCGAGACCCGCCTCGGCGGCGGAGTCGGCGAGCCCGGCGATGCGCGGCGCGAGGGCGGCGACGACCCGCGTGCCGGCGGCCTGACCCACGGGCGCCGCCCGGAGCGCCGCGGAGACGAGATTCTGGAGGAAGGCGAGGCCGTAGGCGGCGAGCACCGGCCCGACCGCCATGCGGTGCGCGCCCGCCGCGAGGCCGACCGCGACCGGGTAAGCGACCGGACCCGTCAGGGGCTCGGCCAGGGCGGCGAGGGCGTCGCACGGCCAGGCGCCCCGCGTCGCGTCGAGGAAGCTCCGGCCCTGCTGGCTCGTCTCCAGGTGCAGCTCGCGCGACGGCGCCAGGGCCAGCGCGAGGTCGTTGACGGCGATCAGCGCGGCGCCGTCCGATGACAGCGCCGCCGCGTGGGCGTGCGCGGCCAGGATCAGGTCGTTGCGCAGGGCGCCGCGCTCGCAGACGTCCCGGAGCCACGCCGTCAGGCTGGCCTCGTCGCGGACGTCGCCCGCCTCGACCGCCCATTCCAGCCCGTGCGAGTAGGCGTAGGCACCGACCGGATAGCCGGGCGACAGCCACGCCATCAGGCGGAGCGCCTCCAGGGCCTCAATCTGCGGCATGGTGGTGATGGTGGCCGTCATGCGCGTGGTCGTGGTCGTGCCCGTGGCCGCCGGAATAGGCGCCGCCCTCCGGCCGGAACGGGCGCTCCACCGGCTCGGCCGTGCCGCCGAGGCCCCGGACCATCTCGGCGAGAACGTGGTCGTGCGCGATCCAGACCGCGTCCGGGCCGATCTCGGCGGGGATGTGCCGGTTGCCGATGTGCCAGATCAGGCGCTTGAGGGCGTGATCGCTGGAGGCCCGGATCTCGAGCAGGCGCTCCGGCGCCGCCTCGACCCAGACGAGGCGACCGTCCTGCAGGACCAGGGCGTCGCCGTCCTCCAGCACGGCCGGCTCCGGGAGGTCCAGCAGGAAGCCCAGCCCCCCGGCGCCGCGCATCGCGACGCGGCGGCGGTGGCGGTCGCCGTGATCGAGGACGACGCGGTCGACGATCTCGCCGCCCGACAGGGCGTCGCGGCGGAGGATGCGGGTGGCGCGGATCATGGATAGCCGCGCTCAGAACAGGAAGTAGCGCTGCGCCATCGGCAGGACCTCGGCCGGCTCGCAGACCAGCAGCTCGCCGTCGGCGCGCACGTCGTAGGTCTCCGGATCGACCTCGATGACCGGGGTGGCGTCGTTGAGGATCATGCTCTTCTTCGAGATGCCGCCGCGGACGTTCTCCACCGCGACCAGCTCCTTCTGGACCCCCAGCCGCTCCCGCAGTCCGTCCTCGACCGCCGCCCTGGAGACGAAGGTGAGGGCGGTGGCGAAGGGCGCCCGGCCGTAGGCGCCGAACATCGGCCGGTAATGCACCGGCTGCGGCGTCGGGATCGAGGCGTTGGGGTCGCCCATGGGCGCGGCCGCGATGCTGCCGCCCTTCAGCACGAGGTCGGGCTTCACGCCGAAGAAGGCCGGATTCCATAGCACGAGGTCGGCGAGCTTGCCGGGCTCCACCGAGCCGATGTGCCGGGAGATGCCGTGCGCGATGGCCGGGTTGATCGTGTACTTGGCGACGTAGCGACGCGCCCGCAGGTTGTCGGTGCCGGAGGTGTCGCCCGCCAGCGCGCCGCGCTGGCGCTTCATCTTGTCGGCGGTCTGCCACGTCCGGATGATGACCTCGCCGACGCGGCCCATGGCCTGGCTGTCGGACGACATCATCGAGAGCGCGCCGATATCGTGCAGGATGTCCTCGGCCGCGATCGTCTCGCGCCGGATCCGGCTCTCCGCGAAGGCGAGATCCTCGGGGATCGACGGGTCGAGGTGGTGGCAGACCATGAGCATGTCGAGGTGCTCGTCGATCGTGTTCCACGTGTAGGGCCGCGTCGGGTTGGTCGAGGACGGGAGCACGTTCGGCAACCCGGCCACCTTGATGATGTCCGGTGCGTGGCCGCCGCCCGCGCCCTCGGTGTGGAAGGCGTGGATGGTCCGGCCCTTGAAGGCCGCGATCGTGTCCTCGACGAAGCCCGATTCGTTGAGCGTGTCGGTGTGGATCATGACCTGGATGTCGTGGGCGTCCGCCACCGACAGGCAGGTGTCGATCGCCGCGGGCGTGGTGCCCCAATCCTCGTGCAGCTTGAGCGCGCAGGCGCCCGCGCGCACCATCTCGACGAGGCTCTCCGGCCGGGACGCGTTGCCCTTGCCGGCGAAGGCGAGGTTCATCGGGAAGGAATCCGCCGCCTCGATCATCCGGGCGATGTGCCAGGGGCCCGGCGTGCAGGTGGTGGCGAAGGTGCCGTGCGCCGGTCCGGTGCCGCCGCCGAGCATCGTGGTGATGCCCGAGCAGAGCGCCTCCTCGATCTGCTGCGGGCAGATGAAGTGGATGTGGCTGTCGAAGCCGCCCGCCGTCAGGATCTTGCCCTCGCCGGCGATCACCTCAGTCCCAGGCCCGACCACGATGTCGACCCCGGGCTGCACGTCCGGGTTGCCGGCCTTGCCGAGCCGGAAGATCCGGCCCCGCACGATCCCGACATCGCATTTCACGACGCCCCAATGGTCGAGAACCACGGCGTTGGTGATCACCGTGTCGACGGCGCCGTCGGCGTTCGTGGCCTGGCTCTGGCCCATTCCGTCGCGGATGACCTTGCCGCCGCCGAATTTCACCTCCTCGCCGTAGGTGGTGAAGTCGCGCTCGACCGTGATCGCCAGGCCGGTATCGGCGAGGCGGATGCGGTCGCCGACGGTGGGGCCGAACATGTCGGCGTAGGCCGACCGCGGCAGGCTGGCGGGCTTGGGCGTGTTGGCCATGGTCAGAGCTTGCCCATCACGTCGCCGCGGAACCCGTAGACGGTGCGCCCGCCTGACAGCGGCACCAGCGCGACTTCCCGCGTCGATCCCGGCTCGAAGCGCACGGCGGTGCCCGGCGCGATGTCGAGGCGCTTGCCGCGGGCCTGCTCGCGCGGGAACACGAGGCCCGGATTGACCTCGAAGAAATGGTAGTGCGAGCCGACCTGGATCGGACGGTCCCCGACATTGGCGACCTCGATCACGGTCCGCTCGGCGCCGGGGTTGAACACGATCTCGCCCGGCAAGGTCGTCACCGTGCCGGGGATATCGGCCGAGGCCGCGCCGCGGATCGGGTGGTGCACGGTGACGAGCTTCGTGCCGTCCGGGAAGGTCGCCTCCACCTGAATGTCGTGGATCATCTCGGCGACGCCCTCCATGACCTGGTCGGCGGCCAGCACGGCGGCGCCGGCCTGCATGAGATCGGCCACGGTGCGGCCGTCCCGCGCGCCCTCGACCACGAAATCGGTGATCAGCGCCACCGATTCCGGATGGTTGAGCTTCACGCCGCGGGCGAGGCGGTTCCGCGCCACCTGCGCCGCCATGGCGATGAGCAACTTGTCCTTCTCTCGGGGCGTCAGCAGCACGGGCAACCTCGTCGTCGCGGCGGCCGGAGCAAGGATCATGCGCGCGGCCCGGTCAAGGGCGTGCGGCGGCCGTCGCAGGACCCGGACCACCGGTCGTCGCGGCGCACGAGCGGAGCTGCGGCGACCTCACGGCGTCATGGCGACGAAGCCCGCGAACAGGTCGGGCAGGGGCGCGCCCTTCACGGCGCCCGGCAAGTCGCGGGGGTGGATGAACTCGTCCCGGAACCAGGGATAGCGCTTCGGGTCGAAGGAGGCCCGCAGCCAGTCGATCGTCCGCCGCACCCGGGTGATCCGCTCGGCATCCGGGTGGTAGGTCAGCCAGATGTCGACGCTGAAGCGGCCGAGATTGTCCACCGGAATCACCTGCGCGCCGATCGCGCTGGCGTAGGTCGGCAGAAGGCCGATCCCGGCCCCCTTGGCGATGGCCCAGTAATACGCGCTGCTGACATTCACCTTCAGGGTGACGGGGACCTTCGCGGGGAAGCCGGGAACCGTCCGCACGTAGTCCTCCAGGGCGACGGTCTGGCCGCCGTCCTGGACCACGATCCGGTGGCGCTCGAGATCCTCGGGGCGGAGGGGAAGGCCGTAGGTCTCCTCGTAGCTCCGCGCGGCGTACGGCATCATGTGGATCCGGCCGAGCTTGACGATGCGCAGGTCCGGGCTGGTCGGTCGCGTCAGTTGGATGGCCACGTCGGCCTCGAGCCGCAGGACGTCGGCGGATTCCATCGCGCAGCGCAGGTCGACGGTCAGGCGCGGGTTGGCGCGCTGGAACTCGACGAGCCGCGGCGCGAGCCAGAAGGCCCCCAGCCCCTCCGTGACGGCGATCCGCACCTCGCCGGTCTCGGCGAAGGGGGCTCCCTCGCCGGTGCGCACCAGGCTGAAGGCCGCGGCCTCCATCCGGCCCGCGGCCGCGAGGATCGCGTGGCCCTCGGCGGTGAGGCGGATACCGTCGACGTGGCGGGTCATCAGCGGCGCGCCGATCAGCGTTTCGAGATCGTCGATCCGGCGCCGTACCGAGTTCACCGAGAGGCCGAGCTTCGCCGCCGCCGAGCGGAAGCTGCCGGACCGCTGGAGCGCCAGGAAGACCCGGATGCTCTGCCAGTCGGGCATCGGATCCCGGCTCGCCTCCGCCTGTTCCATGGACGGAACACCCCTGTTCCAAAGTTTGCACATACAGCCAGAGCGCTAGATGCGAAGTGCTGGACCGTCAATCCGTACCCGAATGACAGGTCATCCGATGACGGTGCACGTTGCTCGCGCGGAGTTCGTCGCGAAGGACCCGGATCAATTCGGTACAGCGCTAGTCTCTCCGGAGCCGCGGCACGCGCTGAACGCGCTTCAGGTCGGCCGGATTGCCCGTCATCTCGTGATCTTCACGCCGACACCGGACGATCTGGCACGGCTGATCGCGGCCGCGCGCGCCGACCTGCCCGACCTCGCGCCCCTGCACACCGTCCAGCGGGTGATGTCGATCAATCCTGACAGCGTCCTGGCTATTGCTCAGAGACACAAGTTCAATGCCGCCGATCCGCAGGGTGAAGGCTTCGTCGCCTGCCTGACGCTGAACGCCGCCGGCGTGACCGCTCTCAAGAACGGGACGCTCGACGCGTCCGATCCGCCCGCCGCGATGCTGGCGGGCCAGCACGAGCGCCCGGCCGGAATCTACGTCTGGGCCGTCCACGCGCGGCGGCGGCTCTCCGGCGGCGTCGGCCTCGTCTTCGATCGACTGTCAAGCCCGACCTACCGGGGCGTCGATTTCTACGCCCGCGCGGCGACCCCGGAGGGGGCCGATCTCCTGACGGCGCTGGGCTTCACGGCGCAGACCTCGGCCCGCGGGACCCTGTACCACTTCGCGCGCGGGCCGAAGGCGGAGCCGGCGCCGCCGTACGACAGCCACCGGCCGGGCGGGACCGGTGTCAGCGTCGCGGTCGCGCGCAACATGGAGGATCTGGCCCGCGTGATCGCCCTGCGCGCCGCCGTGTACATGGCGGAGCAGGCCTGCCCGTACGAGGAGGAGTTCGACGGCAACGATCTCTCGGCGACGCACCTGATCGGCTACGTCGGGGACGAGCCGGCGGGCTGCCTGCGCATCCGGTTCTTCGCGGATTTCGCCAAGATCGAGCGCCTGGCCGTCCGGGCCGAGTTCCGCAACACGCGCCTGTCCTTCGCGCTGGTCCGCGCCGGGATCGAGCTGGCCCGGGTGAAGGGCTACCGAAGACTCTACGGGCACGCCCAGAAGCGCCTGGTCGGTTTCTGGAGCCGCTTCGGCTTCCGGGTCTTCGAGGGCGCGCAGGAGCTAGTCTTCTCGGATTTCGACTATGTCGAGATGCTGCTCGAGGCGGAGCCGCACCCGCAGGCGATCGGCCTCGGCGCGGACCCCTACGTCATCATCCGGCCGGAGGGCCGCTGGCACCGGGCCGGTGCCCTCGACCATTCGCGCAGCCGCGCCGTCACACGGCCCTCCGTCGACCGGAAGGTCGCGGCGCGATGAACCGGCCGATCAACCCGGCGCTCTATCGCCGGCCGCGCAGCGTCCCGGTGCTGGTGCTGGTGGACATGCAGCAGGAATACGAGATCGCCGGGCGTCCGCTCGCCCTCCCGAAGATCGCACCCGCGCTCCTGAACTGCCGCCGCGCGCTCGCGCATGCCCGCGCGAGCGGCATGCAGGTCATCTATGTCCGCTGGGTCGGCGCCCCGCTGTTCCAGGCGGGCAGCCGCTTCGTTCGCTGGATCGAGGGTTTCGAGCCGCACGGCTGCGACATGATCTTCGATCGGGATCGCCCCTCCTGCTACGCCAGCCCCGCCTTCGCGGACGCGATGGAGCGCGGGTCGCCGCCGCTCGTCATCGCGGGCTTCGCCGGCGAGTCGTCCTGCCTCGCGACGGCGGTCGACGGGTTCCACCGGGGCCAGGAGGTCACCTTCCTGTCCGACGCCTCCGCGAGCCACGACCTCGACGGCATCTCTGCCGACGAGATCCACCGGTCGGTGAGCGCGGTGATGCGCGTGTTCGGCGACGTCACGGACACGCAATCCTGGGTCGCGGCCTCCGCGCCGTTCAAGCCCCTGCCCACCGCTTCGAGACCCACGCACGCCAATGACTGACCGAGGCCAGAATCCGGGAATGTCGGGCGTGGTCCCGGCCGGTGACGAGGATGTGGACCTGCGCCTCGGCCAGCACGCGATCCAGCTTCTGCAGGCGGCGCGCGACGCCGGCGAACCGACGCTGATCGCGCAGGCCGAGGCCATGGCGATGGCGGTCGGGTTCGTGCTCGCGGGCCGGCTGACGGACGGTGGTACGAAGACCGAGTGATCAGTCGGTCCCGTCCTCGCCACCGATGAGGCGCATGGCGCGCAGACGCGCGGTCCGCTCGTCCCGCGCGCTCCTGTCGGCGTCGAGGGCACGCCAGAGCGCGAGACGCTCGCTCTCGTGAGGCGTATCGATGGTTTCGTCGGCGTTGCGCGCCAGTTCGGCGTGATCGAAGGCGTCCATGTTCGAAGTTCCGCGCCTTGAGTTGCGGTGCGCTAACAGGTCAGCGGCGCGATCGTCCAGCCCGAAAGATGGGCAGATCTTGTACAAGCCGGCGCGATCGTCACGCGCAGCTCAATCCAATGCCGGCAAACTGTTCCGTGAGCCGGCGCGAGGCGCCTCGCGCCGGAAACGCTGCACGCGCGGCGCTGCGGCGACGCTTCGCGCACCGTGAACTACAATCGGTCTCTGCGCTAGATCAAATCACCATAACATCATGGCAGTAAATATCGCAGTTTAGACCGATATGATCGAGCCATTTCCCGACACCTGCCCCGCGGAAACTGTCGACCCCGCGGGCCGGGTTGGCGAAAGCCTCAGAAACATCTCGGACACCGAACTGTGCCAATCCCGATCGGCAGCGGCCTGTGCGCGGGCGCCGGGTCGGCTCTTCCGAGATCCGAGCCCGGTCGCGTCAGGCCGGGGATTGCGTCAGCGCGACGATGATGGATTCGACCACCTCGATCTGCTCCTGCACGGCGACGAGCCGCGGCCCGGCTTCCGCGCCGTCGCCCAGCACGAAGGTGCCCTTCTGTCGCCGCGCGTCGCGCAGCTTGCGCACCGACGCGACGATGATCTGCCGCTCCTCGATCAGCGCGTCGCGCAGTTCGTTCAGGCCATCCAGTTCCAGAGTCGCGGCCATGCGGCGTCCCGGTCTCACATCCTCGGCGCGGCATCGGCGGACACCTCGCGAGGCCGCACCGGGCACGGATTGTCCGAACGGGGCGTCCGGCGGCGCGACGCGACCCTCTATTCGCGGCGGTAGCACGCTTTCGACCTGCGGAACATTGCCGCGATCCGTGGATCGCCGCGATGTCCGGCGGACGCATTGTATGCTATTGAATGCAAAATTATCCTGGACCGCGAAGCGGCGGGATCAACGGGCGGATACCGGCGCATGCTGAGTGGGGATGTGCACGACCGCGACGCGGCGCGATCGGACGAGACCGTCGCGTTCCGGAGCGAGGGTGACGAGCGTCGACACGCCGCCGGGCCGGCACCCAGACGCTCCGGCGCGGCCGGCCTGATCCTGCTGCTGCTCGCCGTCGCGGGCGGCGGCGCCTACGGCTACACGCGCCTGAACCAACCTGTCGTGAAGTCCAAGGCGGCGGCACCCCTTCCCGTGCCGGTCACCCTGGGAACCGTCGAGCAGGGGCCGTTCGCCCTCGTGTCGAACGGCCTCGGCACCGTCCAGGCGTACAACACCGTCCAGGTGCGCACGCGCGTCGACGGCGAGATCCACCACGTCGCGTTCCGCGAGGGCCAGACCGTCCACAAGGGCGACGTGCTCGTGCAGATCGACCCGCGGCCCTACCAGGCGGCGCTCGATCAGGCGAAGGCCAAGAAGGAGCAGGATACGGCCAATCTCGGCAACGCGAAGGCGGACCTCGTCCGCTACACCGGGCTCGGCGCCTACGCCTCCCGGCAGCAGACCGAGACCCAGACGGCCCTGGTCGCCCAGCTCACCGCGCAGGTGGCGTCCGATCAGGCCGCCATCGACAACGCCACGACGCAGCTCGGCTACGCCACGATCCGGGCGCCCATCGACGGCGTCACGGGCTTCCGGCAGGTCGATATCGGCAACATCGTCAACGCGGCCGGGCAGACCCCGATCGTGACGATCACGCAGGTCGAGCCGATCTTCGTGGTGTTCACGGCGCCGGAGGACCAGCTGCCCGCGATCACCGCGGCCCTCAAGGCCGGCGACGTGCCGGTGGAGGCCTGGACGTCGGACGGGCTGACCAAGCTCGCGGACGGCAAGCTCGCCCTGTTCAACAACCAGGTCGACACGGCGACGGGCACGATCCGCCTCAAGGCGGTCTTCGAGAACAGGAATCACGCGCTGTGGCCGGGCCTGTCGGTCTCCACCAAGATGCGGGTCGGGACGGTGGCGGTCGCCACGACGGTGCCGGACGACGCGATCCAGCACGGGCCGGACGGGCTGTTCGCCTTCGTGGTGGACGATGCCAACCGGGCGCGTCAGCGCGCGCTGAAGGCGGGACGCTCGGATCTGGGACGGACCCGGATCCTCAGCGGCGACCTCCGGCCCGGCGAGCGGGTAATCGTCGCCGGGCAGTACAAGGTGCAGGACGGCAGCCTCGTGGCCGATCCGCACGCGGCCCACACCGCGCAGGCGGAGGCGGTCCAGTGACGCGCGCGACACGCCTCACGGCGGGCGCGTCCCCGCGCGGGGACCGGCCATGAAGGGCGGCATCTCGGCGCCGTTCATCCGGTTTCCGGTGGCGACCACGCTGATCATGGTCGGCATCCTGTTCCTCGGGATCGTGGCCTACCCGCTGCTCGGCGTCGCGCCGCTGCCGCAGGTGGATTTCCCGACCATCCAGGTGACCGCGCAGCTCCCCGGGGCCAGCCCGGAGACGATGGCCTCGTCGGTGGCGCAGCCCCTGGAGCGGCAGTTCTCGCAGATTCCCGGCGTGTCGCAGATGACCTCGACGAGCTCCCTCGGGATCTCGACGGTCACGGTCCAGTTCGACCTCAACCGCAACATCGACGGCGCGGCGAGCGACATCCAGGCAGCGATCAACGCCGCCAGCGGCCAGCTTCCGAAGAATCTCCCGACCCCGCCGACCTATCGCAAGGTCAACCCGGCCGACTCGCCGATCCTGCTGCTCTCGGCCACGTCCGACAGCATGCCGCTGATCGACGTCGACGACGCGGTCGACGTGCAGCTCGCCCAGCGGATCAGCCAGATCTCCGGCGTCGCCCAGGTCTTCATCGGCGGCCAGCAGAAGCCCGCGGTGCGAATCCAGATCGATCCGGCCAAGCTCGTGGCCAAGGGATTGTCGCTGGAAGACGTGCGCGCGCAGCTCACCCTCACCACCGTCAACAATCCGAAGGGCAGCATCGACGGCGGCAGCCACAGCTACACGATCTACGCCAACGACCAGCTCACCGCGGCGCAGAACTGGAACGACGTCATCATCGCCTATCGTGACGGCGCGCCGCTGCGGGTGCGCGACATCGGCCAGGCCGTCGCCGGTCCGGAGGACACCAAGCAGGCCGGCTGGACCAACGGCAAGCGCGGCATCTTCCTGGTCGTGTTCAAGCAGCCCGGCGCCAACGTGATCGACACGGTGGACAGCATCAAGGCCCAGCTGCCGCGCCTGACCGCCACGCTGCCGGCCGCCATCAAGGTCGGCATCCTGAGCGACCGCACCCAGACCATCCGCGCCTCGGTCGAGGACGTGCAGTTCACCCTGCTGCTGACGATCGCCCTGGTCGTCGGGGTGATCTTCGTCTTCCTGCGCAGCTTCTGGGCGACCGTGATCCCGAGCGTGACCGTACCGCTCGCGCTGCTCGGCGCCTGCGCGCTGATGTGGATGGCGGGCTACACCCTCGACAACCTCTCGCTGATGGCCCTGACCATCTCGGTGGGCTTCGTGGTCGACGACGCCATCGTCGTGCTCGAGAACATCAGCCGCTACGTCGAGGAGGGAATGCGGCCCATGGAGGCCGCGTTCAAGGGCGCCGGCGAGATCGGCTTCACCATCGTGTCGATCTCGGTCTCGCTGATCGCCGTGCTGATCCCGCTCCTGCTGATGGGCGGCATCATCGGCCGGCTGTTCCGGGAATTCGCCGTGGTGCTGTCGATGACCATCGCGGTCTCGGCCTTCGTCTCGCTGACGCTGACCCCGATGATGGCCTCGCGGCTGCTGAAGTCCCACGACGCCGAGCGCCACGGCCGCCTCTACCGCATGAGCGAGGCCGCCTTCGACTGGCTGCTCGCGGTCTACGCCGACGCCCTCGACGTCGCGCTGCGCTTCCGCCGCGTCACGCTGCTGGTCTTCTTCGCCACGCTGGCGCTGACTGGCTACCTGTTCGTCGCCATCCCGAAGGGCTTCTTCCCGCAGCAGGACACCGGTTTCATGATCGGGGTCACCGAGGCGTCGCAGGACATCTCCTTCTCGGCGATGAAGGCGCTGCAGGAGAAGGTCGGCGCGATCGTCCAGGCCGATCCCGCGGTCGCCACCGTCGGCATGTCGCTCGGCGGCAACGGCCAGGCGCTCAATTCCGGACGCATGTACATCACGCTCAAGCCCCGCGACGAGCGCGACGTCAACGCCTTCCAGGTGATCGGCCGGCTGCGCCCCAAGCTGGAGCGCGTCGAGGGCATCCGGACCTTCATCCAGGCGACCCAGGACGTGCGCACCGGCGGCCGCACCTCGCGGACGCAGTTCGAGTACACCCTCCAGGACCCGGACCTCGCCGAGCTGAACACCTGGGCGCCGCGCATCCTCGACAAGATGAAGACGCTGCCGGAGCTGCGCGACGTCGCCACCGACCAGCAGACCCGCGGCACGACGCTGACGCTGTCGATCGACCGCGACGCCGCCTCGCGCTACGGCATCACGCCCCAGCTCATCGACGACACGCTCTACGACGCGTTCGGCCAGCGCCAGATCGCGCAGTACTTCACGCAGCTCAACAGCTACCACGTCGTCCTGGAGGTTCTGCCGGCGCTGCAGGGCAGCGTCGAGAGCCTCGACAGGATCTACATCAAGGCGCCGATCGGCGGCGGGCAGGTGCCGCTCGCGGCCTTCGCCCGCTGGACGACGGTTCCGGTGGCGCCGCTGGCCGTGAACCACCAGGGGCAGTTCCCGGCGGTGACGATCAGCTTCAACCTCGCCCCCGACGTCGCCCTCGGGCAGGCCACGGAGGCGATCGGCCGGGCGATGCGGGAGCTGCAGGTCCCGCCGACCGTGGTGAGCGGCTTCCAGGGCACCGCCCAGGCCTTCCAGCAATCGCTCTCGACGGTGCCGCTGCTGATCCTGGCGGCCCTGTTCGTGGTCTACCTGATCCTCGGCATCCTCTACGAGAGCTTCATCCACCCGATCACCATCCTGTCGACGCTGCCCTCGGCCGGCGTCGGCGCCCTGGCGGTGCTGATGTGGGCGGGGTTCGACTTCAGCCTGATCGCGCTGATCGGCATCATCCTCCTCATCGGCATCGTGAAGAAGAACGGCATCATGCTGGTCGACTTCGCCATCGTCGCCGAGCGGGAGGAGGGCCTCTCGCCCGAGGTCGCGATCCGGAAGGCCGCGCTGCTGCGCTTCCGGCCGATCCTCATGACCACGATGGCGGCCCTGCTCGGCGGCATCCCGCTGATGGTTGCCACCGGGACCGGCTCGGAGATCCGGCAGCCGCTGGGCTACGCCATGGTGGGCGGCCTCGCGGTCAGCCAGGTGCTGACGCTGTTCACCACGCCGGTGATCTACATCTACCTCGACCGGCTGGCGCACCGCTTCTCGTTCCGCGACAAGCCGCGGGCGGTGGACGCGGCGCTCGATGACCCCGAGCCGGTGGAGGAGGTCCGCGGCCCGCCGGCGTTGCGCGCGGCGGAGTGAGGCCGACCGCCGTCTTCGCGAGCGGAGCGAAGCGATCCAGGGCAGCGCGCCGTCGGCGAGCGTGGCGCATCTGGATCGCTTCGCTCCGCGCGCAGAGACGCTGAGCGTCGCGGAAGAGGCGTCCCGAAGCCAATGGCCGGGCAGCCCTGTCACCGCGGCCCGCTTGGCGGGGCTTCTCGCCGTTCCAGTTCATGCGGCACCGGCCCTCTGAGACCGCGGGAAGCCGAAGGATGCGGATGAGCCAGAACCTGCCGCTGCGAGGGCTGACCGTGCTCGCCCTGGAGCAGGCCGTCGCCGCGCCGTACTGCACCTCGCGGCTGGCCGATGCCGGGGCCCGGGTCATCAAGATCGAGCGGCCAGAGGGGGATTTCGCCCGCGGCTACGACGCGGTGGTCAACGGGCTGGCGAGCTACTTCGTCTGGCTCAACCGCGGCAAGGAGAGCCTCGTCGCCGACATCAAGGATCCGGCCGATGCCCGCCTCCTCCACGCGATCCTCGCCCAGGCCGACGTGTTCGTGCAGAACCTCGCTCCCGGCGCGGCCGCCCGGGCCGGGTTCGGGTCGGCGGAGCTGCGCGCGCGCTATCCGCGGCTGATCACGGTCGACATCTCGGGCTACGGCGCCGGCAACGCCTACAGCGACATGAAGGCCTACGACCTGCTGGTCCAGGCCGAGAGCGGGCTCGCCGGGATCACCGGACACCCGGCCGGGCCCGGGCGCGTCGGCGTCTCCGTCTGCGACGTCGCCTGCGGGATGGACGCCCATGCCGCGGTGCTCGAGGCGCTGATCGCCCGCGGGATCACCGGGCAGGGCTGCGCCCTGGAGGTCAGCCTGTTCAGTGGCGCCGCCGACTGGATGAACGTGCCGCTGCTCTACTTCGAGGGGACCGGCAAGGCCCCGCAGCGTCTCGGCCTCGCGCACCCGTCGATCTGCCCCTACGGGGCCTTCCCCACGGCCGATGGCAGCCTCGTGCTGATCTCGATCCAGAACGAGCGCGAATGGGCCAGCTTCTGCGCGGGTGTCCTGGAAGAGCCGGATCTCGCGCGGGCCGAGGGCTTCGGGTCCAACAACGCCCGGGTGGCCAACCGCGCCGCGGTCGATCTGCGCATCGGTGCCGCGCTGGTGCGGCTGACCCGCGACGCGGCCGCGGCCCGGCTGAAGGCGGCGGGCACCGCCTACGGTTTCGTCAACACTCTGGCGGACCTCGCAGCGCATCCGGCCCTGGTCCGCGCCGAGGTCCGGACGCCGGCCGGCCCCGCCCGCATCGTGGCGCCGCCGGTGCTGATCGACGGCGAGGTCCGCGCCCTCGGGCCCGTACCGGCCATCGACGAGCACGGCGCGCGGATCCGGGCGGAATTCGCGCGCCCGGGCTGACCGCCGGGATACGAAGGCACATGATCAAGGGCGGGAGGAGACGATGAGACTGGACGGCAAGATCGCGCTCGTGACGGGGGCCGGCAGCGGCTTCGGAGCCGGGATCGCCCAGCGCTTCGCCGCCGAGGGCGCCAAGGTGGCCTGCGTCGACATCGACGGCGCGGCGGCCGAGCGTGTCGCGGCGGCTCTGGGCGGCGACGCCATCGCGATCGCCGCCGATGTCGGGCTGGCCGCCGACGTCGCCACGAGCGTCGCCGAGACGCGGCAGCGCTTCGGGGTGCCCGATATCCTCGTCAACAACGCCGGCACCACCCACCGCAACAAGCCCCTGATGGAGGTGACGGAGGAGGATTTCGACCGGGTCTTCCGGGTCAACGTGAAATCGATCTTCCACTACGTCCGGGAAATCGCCCCGCTGATGCGCGACGCGGGCGGCGGCGCGATCCTGAACGTCAGCTCGACGGCGGCGTTGCGGCCGCGCCCGGGGCTGACGTGGTACAACGCCTCCAAGGGCGCCGCGAGCCTCGCCTCGAAATCCCTCGCCCTGGAGCTGGCGCCCTGGAAGATCCGGGTGAACGCCCTCTGCCCGGTCATGGGCGCCACCGGGCTCCTGGAGCACTTCATGGGCGTCCTCGACACGCCCGAGAACCGCGACCGCTTCATCGCCACGATCCCGCTCGGGCGCCTGTCGGAGGCGAGCGACATCGCCGCCGCCGCCCTGTTCCTCGCCTCCGACGAGGCGGCGTTCATCACCGGCGTCGATCTCCCCGTCGACGGCGGCCGCACGGCCTGAGGAGCCCCCGATGGAAGCCTATACCGAGATCCGCGAGGCGGTCGCCAAGCTCTGCGCCGGCTTCCCGGGACCGTACTGGCGGGCCCTCGACCGGGAGATGGCCTACCCGACGGCGTTCGTGAACGCGCTGACCGAGAGCGGCTACCTGTCGGTGCTGATCCCCGAGGAATACGGCGGCTCCGGCCTCCCGCTCTCGGCCGCGGCCGCGATCCTCGAGGAGGTGCAGCGGGCGGGCTGCAACGGTGGCGCCTGCCACGCACAGATGTACACGATGGGCACGCTGCTCCGGCACGGCTCCGCGGCCCAGAAGGCCGAGTACCTGCCGGCGATCGCGGAGGGCCGCCTGCGGCTCCAGGCCTTCGGCGTGACCGAGCCGACCTCCGGCACCGACACGGGCAGCCTGAAGACGACGGCGCGCCTGGAGGGCGACCACTACGTCGTCAACGGCCAGAAGATCTGGACCAGCCGCGCCGAGCATTCGGACCTGATGCTGCTCCTCGCCCGGACAACGCCGAAGGCCGAGGGCACGAAGCGCACGGACGGTTTGTCGGTGCTCCTCGTCGACATGCGCGCGGCGAACGGCAACGGCCTGACGATCCGACCGATCCGCACGATGATGAACCACGCCACCACGGAGGTGTTCTTCGACAATCTCCGGGTGCCGGCACAGAATCTCATCGGCGAGGAGGGCAAGGGCTTCCGCTACATCCTGTCCGGCATGAACGCCGAGCGGATCCTGATCGCCGCCGAGTGCGTCGGCGACGCCAAGTGGTTCATCGACAGGGCCAAGGCCTATGCCGTCGAGCGCTCCGTCTTCGGCCGGCCGATCGGCGCCAACCAGGGCGTACAGTTCCCCATCGCCAAAGCCTACGCCAACATGCGCGCGGCCGAGCTGATGGTCCGCGAGGCGCTGACCCTCTACGAGGGCGGCGCCAATCCCGGGGCCGAGGCCAACATGGCCAAGATGCTCGCCGCCGACGCCTCGTTCGAGGCGGCCAACGCCTGCATCCAGACCCATGGCGGCTTCGGTTTCGCCGAGGAGTACGACGTGGAGCGCAAGTTCCGCGAGACGCGCCTCTATCAGGTCGCGCCGATCTCCACGAACCTGATCCTCGCCTACCTGTCCGAGCACGTGCTCGGCCTGCCGCGCTCGTACTGACATGGCCGATCTCGCCGCCTGGATCGGCCGCGCGCGGGACGCGTCCGACCTCGTCACGCCGCGCCTCCTCGCCGAGTTCCGCGCGACCTTCGCGCCGCATCTGGCACCGGTGGTCGACGGGATCGCGCCGCCGGCCCTGCACTGGTGCCTCGCGCCGGAGACACCCGCGGCCGATGCCCTCGGTCCCGACGGCCACGCCGCCAAGGGCGGCTTCCTGCCCCCGGTGCCGCTGCCCCGGCGGATGTGGGCGGGCGGAGAGATCGAGACGCTCTCGGACCTGCGCGCGGGAGACGCGGTGACGCGCACCGAGACGGTCCGCGACGTCGCCTTCAAGGAGGGGCGGAGCGGGAGCCTGTGCTTCGTCACCGTCGAGCACGCGGTCGCGACCGGGCGGGGCGTCGCGATCCGCGAGCGGCAGGACATCGTCTATCGCGAGGCCGCCGGTGCCCAGACCGGAACGAACGCGGCGCCCGAGCGCGTCGATCCCGCCGCCTACGCGACGGTCTGGGACGTGCCGGCGACGCCGACACTGCTGTTCCGCTACTCGGCGATGACCTTCAACGGCCACCGTTTCCACTACGATCAGCCCTACGCGACGCGGGTCGAGGGCTACGCCGACCTCGTCGTCCACGGCCCGGTGCAGGCCACGCTGCTGATGAACCTCGCCGCGACGCTGCTGGGACACGTGCCGCGGCGGTTCGCGTATCGCGGGGTCTCGCCGATGACGGCCAACCAGATCTTCCGGGTCTGCGGGCGGGTCAGCGGGGCGGCGTTCGAGGGTGTGACCCTCGACGCGGCGGGCCATGTCTGCATGCGGGCGAGGGCCGACGCGTGAGGGTCCGCATGGGGTTCGCCCGCGTCTGACATCCGCGGGAGGACCAGCGCCGTCACCGCGCCTCGCGGCGACGGACGGCCTCGCGTCGACCCGCGGACGCGGCCGCAGGCCCGGCGGAGGCGGGCTGCGCGCCTGCGCAGCCCGTCCGGGGCCGGATCAGGCCAGCTTCAGACCGACATTGACGTTGCCGCGGGTCGCGTTGGAGTACGGGCAGACCTGATGCGCGGCGTCGACGAGCTTCTGCGCGTCGGCGCGGTCGAGGCCCGGCAGGCTGATCGTCAGGTCGGCGGTGATGCCGAACCCGCCCTCGGAGCGCGGGCCGATGCCGACGTCGGCGGTGACGGTGGTGTCGGCCGGAACCTTCAGCTGCAGCGACGGCGCGACCGCCTTCATGGCGCCGAGGAAGCAGGCCGAGTAGCCGGACGCGAAGAGCTGCTCCGGATTCGCGCCCGGGCCGCCCGCCCCGCCGAGCTCCTTCGGGGTCGAGAGCTTGACCTCGAAGCTGCCGTCGGCCGTCCGGGCGGCGCCGTCGCGGCCGCCGGTGGCAGTGGCGGAGGTGCGGTACTTCACGTCTACGGGCATGGGGAACTCCGGTTCGAGGAATGCCGTCGGCATGTAGGCGCCGACGCGCTTCCGCACAGCCCATTTAGATTGCGCACAATCTAATTTCAAGGGTCGATCAGCGCGAAGCGGTCGACATCCACGAGCCCCCGGTCGGTGATCTTCAGGTGGGGGATGACTGGCAGCGGCAGGAAGGCCACCTGCAGGAAGGGCTCCGGGAGAACGACGTCCAGGCTTCGCGCCGCCTCGCGCAGGGTTACGAGCGACTGGCGGATGGCGTCGAACGGCATCAGGCTCATCAGGCCGGCCACCGGCAGCGCGATCTCGGCGAGGACTCGGCCGCCCTCGACCACCACGAAGCCGCCCTCGATCTCGCCCAGGCGGTTCACCGCCGCCGCCATGTCGGAATCGTCCGCCCCGACGACCGTGATGTTGTGGCTGTCGTGCCCGACCGACGAGGCGATGGCGCCGCGCGTCAGGCCGAACCCCTTCACGAACGCGACGCCGATGCCGCGCGCGCCCGGCAATGTCCGGCCGTGGCGCTCGACCACGGCGACCTTGATGACGTCCTGGTCGAGGTCGATCCGGCGCTCGCCGCCGGAATAGGGCAGGGTGAGGTCGTGGCGCAGGGTGATGATCTTGCCCGGCACGACGCCGATCACCGGCGTCGACGGACCGGAGCCCGGGGCAGCGAAATCCGCTGCCGTGACGCGCCGTGCCCGCACGCTGCCGCGGCCGATGGGCTCGATGGTGGGCCGCGCGTCGAACAGTGCCGCATCAACCGGGCGCCCGGCGCTGAACACCTGCGCGACCGCGCAGCCGGCGAGGTCGTCGAGCACCACCAGATCGGCGCGCTGCCCGGGCGCCACCAGGCCGCGATCGTGCAGCCCGAAGGCCCGGGCCGCCGACCAGGACGCCGCCCGGTAGGCGGCCAGGGGCGTCACGCCGAGGGCGATGGCCGTGCGGATCACGAAGTCGAGGTGGCCCTCCTCGGCGATGTCGAGGGGGTTCCGGTCGTCGGTGCAGAAGGCCAGGAACGGCGCCGTCCGCTCGGTCAGGATCGGCGCGAGGGCGTGCAGGTCCTTGCAGACCGAGCCCTCGCGGATCAGCACGGTCATGCCCTTGGAGAGCTTCTCGAGCGCCTCCTCGGGCGAGGTCGCCTCGTGCTCGGTGCGGATGCCGGCCGCGATGTAGCCGTTGAGCCCGAGACCGCGCAGGAGCGGCGCGTGGCCGTCGATGTGCCGTCCCCGGAAGGCCGCGAGCTTGTCCAGCACGCTCGGATCCGCCGCCAGCACGCCGGGGAAGTTCATGAACTCGGCGAGGCCGATCACCTTCGGGTGGGCCGCGTAGGGCAGGAGATCCTGCGCCGCAATCCGGGCGCCCGAGGTCTCCAGGTGGTCGGTGGCGGGCACGCAGGAGGAGAGCTGCACCCGAAGGTCCATGGCCAGGGTTTCGGAGGCGCCCAGGAACCACGTGAAGGCGTCGGTGCCGAGCACGTTGGCCATCTCGTGCGGATCGCAGATCCCGGTGGTGACGCCGTGCGGCAGGACGCAGCGCTCGAATTCCTGCGGCGGCATCAGCGAGGATTCGACGTGGAAATGCGTGTCGATGAAGCCCGGCACCACCACCTTGCCGGTCACGTCGATCTCGCGGACGCCGCGGTACTGGCCGAAGGTCCCGACGATCCGGTCGCCGCAGATCGCGATGTCGGAGGCCACGAGATCGCCGGTGACGAGATCGAGGAAGCGGCCGCCCTTCAGGACGAGGTCGGCCTCGGCCGAGCCCTGACCCTGCGCGATGGCCTGCCGGAGGAACTCCACCTCTGTCATTGCTCTACTCCTCACCGTGCTGCCATCCGCCAGGAGCATGCCACGGGTGCGGGTCGTTCGGCGACGCTTGCAGCGGGGCCTGAGCGGGCGCAGAAGCCCGTCACCTTTGAACCAGTCGAAGCTCTCGATGCCTGCCTATCGCTCACGCACCACCACCCACGGCCGCAACATGGCCGGCGCCCGCGGCCTGTGGCGCGCCACCGGCATGAAGGATTCGGATTTCGGCAAGCCGATCATCGCGGTGGTGAACTCCTTCACGCAGTTCGTGCCGGGCCACGTCCACCTCAAGGATCTCGGCCAGCTCGTCGCGCGGGAGATCGAGGCGGCCGGCGGCGTCGCCAAGGAGTTCAACACCATCGCGGTCGATGACGGCATCGCCATGGGCCACGACGGGATGCTCTACTCGCTGCCGTCGCGGGAGCTGATCGCCGATTCCGTCGAGTACATGGTCAACGCGCACTGCGCCGACGCGATGGTCTGCATCTCCAATTGCGACAAGATCACCCCCGGCATGCTGATGGCCAGCTTGCGCCTCAACATCCCGACCGTGTTCGTCTCGGGTGGCCCGATGGAGGCCGGCAAGGTCCAGCTGCCCGGCATCGCCAAGAAGGTCGACCTCGTCGACGCGATGATCGCGGCCGCCGACGACCGGATCTCCGACGAGGACGTCGCCGTCATCGAGCGCTCGGCCTGCCCGACCTGCGGCTCCTGCTCGGGCATGTTCACGGCGAATTCCATGAACTGCCTCACCGAAGCCCTCGGCCTCGCCCTGCCGGGCAATGGCTCGGTGCTCGCCACCCACGCCGACCGCAAGCGCCTCTTCGTCGAGGCCGGCCACCTGATCGTCGATCTGGCCCGCCGCCACTACGAGCAGGACGACGCCAGCGTGCTGCCGCGCGCGGTCGCGAGCTTCCGGGCGTTCGAGAACGCCATGACCCTCGACATCGCCATGGGGGGCTCGACCAACACGGTGCTGCACCTGCTCGCCGCCGCCCACGAGGGCGAGGTGCCCTTCACCATGGCCGATATCGACCGGTTGTCCCGGCGGGTGCCGGTGCTGTGCAAGGTCGCCCCGGCGGTGGCCAACGTCCATATGGAGGACGTCCACCGGGCGGGCGGCATCATGGGGATCCTGGGCGAGCTCGACCGGGCCGGCCTGATCGACACCGGCGTCGGCAACGTCTCGGCCGGAACGCTCGGCGGGGCGCTCGCCCGCTGGGACGTGCGCGGCGAACCGGCCGCCTCGGTCCAGACCTTCTACCGCGCGGCCCCGGGCGGCGTGCCGACCCAGGTGGCGTTCAGCCAGGAATCGCGCTTCGACGCGCTCGACCTCGACCGGGAGGGCGGCGTCATCCGCGACGCGGCGCACGCCTACTCGCAGGATGGCGGGCTCGCTGTCCTGTTCGGGAACCTCGCCGAGCAGGGCTGCATCGTGAAGACCGCGGGCGTCGACGCCTCGATCCTGACCTTCACCGGCACCGCCCGCGTGTTCGAGAGCCAGGATGCGGCGGTCGACGGCATCCTCAACGGCAAGGTCACGGCCGGCGAGGTGGTGCTGATCCGCTACGAGGGTCCGCGCGGCGGCCCCGGCATGCAGGAGATGCTCTACCCGACGAGCTACCTGAAATCGAAGGGGCTCGGGAAGGCCTGCGCCCTCGTCACCGACGGGCGGTTCTCCGGCGGTTCCTCGGGCCTGTCGATCGGGCACGTCTCGCCGGAGGCGGCCGAGGGCGGCCTCATCGGCCTCGTGCGCGACGGCGACCGGATCGCCATCGACATCCCGAATCGGCGCATCCACCTCGACGTCGACCAAGCGGAACTGGATCGGCGGCGCTGCGCCCAGGAGGCGGCGGGCTGGCAGCCGGCGAAGCCGCGCAAGCGGAAGGTCAGCGCGGCCCTGCGCGCCTACGCGATGCTCACGACGAGCGCGGCGCACGGCGCGGTGCGCCGGGTCTGATCAGCGGAGCTCGAGGACCAGGGCGGCGATGGCGGCCAGCAGGGCCGCCGCCGCCGCCGCGACGCCGATGAGGCGCGCGCGGACGGACCGGGTCGTGTTCGCGGGCGCACCCTTCACAGACAGGGAAGGGGCGGATGGGCCTTCCGGGATGCGTCCCAGAGCCCGGAGCATCAGCGGCTCGATCGCCGCGTAGCCGGCCGGGCTCAGGTGCAGCCCGTCCGTCCCGTATTCCGGCCGGAGGCCTCCGGTCTCCGTCGCCAGCACGGCGTGATAGTCGATGAACGTCGCGCCGTGCTCGTGCGCGTGGTCCCTGAGCCACGCGTTGACCGCGGCGATCATCGCGGGCGCGTCCCGCACCTCCGGGTTCCACGGGATTCCGTCCACCGGCGTGAGCGAGCCGATCCAGGCCTTCACACCCAGGCCGCGCGCCGCGTCGAGCATGCCGGCGAGCGTCCGGCAGATCTCCTCGACCGGGACGAAGACACCCTCGTTCCGGCCGATATCGTTGACGCCGCACAGGAGATGCACGCCCCGCGCGCCCGTCTCCGCGATGTCGCGGGTGAACCGCATCGTGATCCAGCGCGCCGTCTGGCCGGAGCCGCCGCGGGGGACGAGATCGTACGCCTCGAAAGTGCCGGCCCGGTGAAAGCCCCAGAGCTCCGTGATCGAATCACCGATGAAGACGATCGGTTCGGCCATGGCTCAGGCGGGCGTCGCCGCCCCGATCGTCGCGAGGACCTCTGACTGGAGGCGGTCCGCCACCATCTGGCGCCCTTCCGAAGTCACGTGGACGATGTCGGTGAACAGGGCGCGGGTCTCGGCCTCGAACAGGCGGCTCAGGTCCCGCACCGCGAAGGCGGACCCCGCCGCGTCCAGCCGCCCGAGAACGCTCTCGAACCGCTCGTACTGGCGGTCGAGATAGGCGAGGAACGCGCCGGACGCGACGCCGGCCTCCGCGCCCGCGAGGGTCGCCTTGCGGACGACCGTCGGCTGCAGGAGAAACCGCACCGGCGCGCCGATCCCGGGCGCGAGCCGCGCGAGGCGCTTCAGCGCCAGTTCGAACTGCCGCACCACCTCCCACTCCCAGATGTCGGACTGCCAGTGCGTCAGCGCGCGCAGGTTCTCGAGGCGGTTGAAGATCATCGCCTGCAGGCCGTCATACGACAGGGCCTCCGCGTCCCCGGCGGATTTCCGCGGATCGAAGAAGTAGTCGTAGAGGCTCTCGTTGGCGAAGTGATTGTACGGGACGCCGGCCCGCGGATCGAAGCTCCAGGGCTGAAAAATGTCGGTCGCGCCGCCGACGACCAGGATGACGTCGGGCTGCAGGTCCATCAGCCGCGTCGTGATCAGGGCGATCATCTGGTTCAGGCAGGCCGAGACCGCGCCGAAATTGTACACGCGCGCGCCCGGCCCGTGCGCCTTCTTCAGCCCCGTCTCCAGCCGGCCGGGCACGGTGTCGGCGAAGACCTGACCGTCGATCAGGGTGCTGTCGCCGACGACGAAGACCCGCAGCGTCTCGGAGGGCGGCCGCGCGTCCGCGTGCGCGTCGTTGCGGTACCCGAGGGCGTCGTAGCGCCAGCCCTGGCCAGACGCCTCCGTCAGCGGCTTGCCGGCGAAATGCGCGTAGGGCGCGGGAAACCGGCTGTTCGCGTCGAAGTTCTGGAAGCTCTGCAGGAACTTGCGCCGTCGCGCATCGGCGCTGTCGTCGGGCGGCCGGTGGGCCATGGTCCGTCTCCTCGCCGGGCGGATGCCAGGTGGCTGTGCGATGGTCGGTGAGCCGGGCGGCGCGACGGCGGGCCCGTTCAGCTCCGCAGCGTGGCGTGGTTCTCCAGGAACCAGCCGTAGGTCTGGCGCAGTCCGTCCTCGAGCGCGATCTCGGGCCGCCATCCCATGGCTCTCAGCCGCGACACGTCCATCAGCTTGCGCGGCGTGCCGTCGGGCTTGGTGGCGTCGAAGTCGAGCTCGCCCGCGTAACCGATCACCCGCGCGAGCGCCTCAGCGAGCTGACGGATGGTGCAATCCTCGCCGGTGCCGACATTGATGTGCGACAGGTCGGGGCGCGTGTTGGCCGCGTAGACCGCGTCGTCCATCTCCATCACGTAGACGCTGGCCCGCGCCATGTCGTCGACGTGCAGGAACTCGCGCATCGCCCGGCCGGTGCCCCAGACCGTGACCTTCGCCAGACCCTCCCGCTTCGCCTCGTGGAAGCGGCGCATCAGCGCCGGCAGCACGTGGGCGTTCTCGGGATGGAAGTTGTCGTTCGGGCCGTAGAGGTTCGTCGGCATCACGCTGCGATAGCGGCGCCCGTACTGCCGGTTGTAGCTCTCGCACATCTTGATCCCCGCGATCTTGGCGATCGCGTAGGGCTCGTTGGTCGGCTCGAGCAGCCCGGTCAGCAGGGCGTCCTCGCGCATCGGCTGGGGCGCGAGCTTCGGGTAGATGCAGGACGAGCCCAGGAACAGCAGCCGGTCGACGCCGTGCGTGTGCGCGGCGTCGATCAGGTTCGACTGGATCAGCAGGTTCTCGTGGATGAACTCGGCCGGGTAGGTGTTGTTGGCGTGGATTCCGCCGACGCGCGCGGCGGCGAGGTAGACCTGGTCGATGCGGTTCTCGGCGAAGAAGCGCCGGACCGCGGCCTGATCCAGGAGGTCGAGGGTCCGGCGGTCGGCCGTGAGGATCCGCTCGTGACCGAGCTCACGCAGGCGACGCACGATCGCCGAGCCCACCATGCCGCGATGGCCCGCCACGAAAATGGTCTGACCTCGACCGTCCATCACGCGTCCGTTCCCTGCCGAAAGCTCGGATTTCCAAGCCCCTATAGCCCCTTTGCGGCGCGATATCGCCGCGCAAACACGCGTTTTCTGAGGCGGCCGGCCGCGCCCGCACAGGCCCCCGCCGAGCGCGTCACTGTGCGGGAAATCGCCGCTCAAAATACAACCGAAAGTTAGCGTTAAGAATTCTACTAGAAGCTGCATTCCGTTCCTAATCACCGGCCGGTGGGTTGCAGGGCCGGTTCGGAACCGCCCCCGGCCGCGCAGCGATGGAGTTCCAGATGCGTCCCTTGACCGTCGTCCCGGCCGTGCCGCGGACTGCGATGCTCGCCGCTCCTCGTCCGGGCGCCGCGCGCGCGTTCCCGGTCGCGGCGGCCCTGCTGCTCTGCACGGCCCTAGCGTCGCCGGCCGAGGCACAGCTTCTCCGCGGGGCGCTCGATACAACCACGAATGGTATCCTCGGCACCGGGGCGACTGTGGGCACGAGCAGCCCTGGCGGCGGCCTCCTCGGGACGGGCCTCAATGTCGGGACGACGAGTGGCGGGCTGCTCGGCACGGGCGTCACAGTCGGCACCACCGATCCCGGTACCGGCATCCTCGGGACCGGCCTCAATGTCGGGACCACGGCCGGCGGCAGCGTTCTCGGCACCGGTGTCACCGTCGGGACCACCGCCCCCGGGACGGGTGTCCTCGGAACCGGCCTGAACGTTGGGACCACGGGCGGAGGCGTGCTCGGGACAGGCGTGCTCGTCGGCACGACCGGTCCGGGAGACGGGTTGCTCGGCACCGGCCTGACGCTCGGGACCGCGGGCGGCACCGGAACTGGCGGCTGCGGCACCTGCGGCGGCACCGGTACCGGTGGTGGCGGGGCCGGAGGCGGATCCAATCAGGGCATCTACATCCTGACCGGCAACCTCACCCAATCCCAGGGCCAGACGGTCGTCAACGAGCTGAGGCTGTCGCAGCTCACCGCCGTCACCGGTGTCGCCGCCAACAACACCAGCAACCAGGCCGCGCCGATCGCCGTCGGCAGCGACGCGCTGGCGGTGGGCTACGGTTCGAGCGCGGCCGGGACGGCCTCGACGGCGCTCGGCACGGGCGCCAGCGCTGCCAACACCGGCAGCGTCGCCCTCGGCTACGCGGCGAGCGCCCAGGGCCTCGGCGGCACGGCGATCGGCACGGCCTCCGCGGCCTCCGGAGCCGGGAGCACTGCGCTGGGCTTCGTCGCCGGCGCGACCGGAACCGGCTCGACCGCCGTCGGCGCGGCCGCCTCGGCGGCCGGCAACAACAGCGTCGCGCTCGGCAACGGGGCGGCCGCGAACCAGGCCAACGCGATCGCCATCGGCGCCAACGTGAAGACGACCCAGGCCAACCAAGTGGCGATCGGCAATTCCGCCAACACCTACAGTTTGGCCGGCATCGCCTCCCAGGCGAGCGCCGCCGCCCAGAGCGGAGCGACCGCCTTCGTGACCACGGACGCGAGCGGCAACCTCGCGGCCTCGGCCTACGGACCTTCGACGATCGCCGGCCTCGGCAACCGGATCGATTCGGTGCAGGCGCAGGTCAACAATTTGGAAGCCAAGACCGACTCGGTCCAGCGCTACGCGATCCAGACCCGCAAGGAGGCCCGGCAGGGCGTCGCCATGGCCATCGCGATGGCGACCGCGCCGATGCCGTCGGCGCCCGGCAAGACGACCTGGGCAACCAACGGGGCGACTTACCGGGGCGAGTGGGCCGGCGGCCTCGCCGTGGCGCACCGGTTGCCGACCTGCTGCGTCCCGATCGCGGTGACCGCCGGCGTCGCCTATGGCGGCGATAACGCGGTCGGCGTCCGCGCCGGTCTGGCGGGCGAGTTCTGAACGGCGAAGGACCGTCTCCGGGCGCGCGCGATTTCGATCTTGCGTGCCGGGAAAGGACCGCGATAGTGTCAAGCAATGCTGACACTCGCGGTCGACCACCAGGTTGCGCAGGAGATCGATCGGCGCCCGCACGCCCTCGTGGTCGGCTCGGGCTTCGGCGGGCTCGCCGCGGCAGTTCGGCTGGGCGCGCGCGGCTACCGCGTGACCGTCGTCGAACGCCTCGCGCAGCCGGGGGGTCGGGCCCGGGTCCACCGGCAGGACGGCTTCACCTTCGATGCCGGTCCGACGATCGTGACCGCCCCTCAGCTCTTCGAGGAGCTCTGGCAGCTGGCCGGTCGCAGGCTCTCTGACGACGTGACGCTGGTGCCGATGGATCCGTTCTACCGGATCCGCTTCGCCGACGGCACGTCCTTCGCCTACAGCGGCGACCTCGACCGCATGCGCGCCGAGGTGGCGCGCTTCGCGCCGGACGAGGTCGCGGGCTACGAGCGCTTCATGGCGCACAGCCGCGCCGTGTGCCGGATCGGATTCGAGCAACTCGGTCACGTGCCCTTCGGCAGTGTCGGTGCGATGCTGCGAATCGCGCCCGACCTTCTGCGCCTCTCGGGACACCGCTCGGTGCACGACGTGGTGGCGCGGTTCATCCGCGACGAGCGGCTGCGCACGGTCTTCAGCTTCCATCCGCTGCTGATCGGCGGAAACCCGTTCCGGGCCAGCGCCATCTACTGCCTGATCGCCGACCTCGAGCGGCGCTGGGGCGTCCACTTCGCGATGGGCGGAACGGGTGAGCTGGTCGACGGGCTGGTGCGGTTGATCCGGTCCCAGGGCGGCCGCCTGCGCCTCGGCGCGGAGGTCGCGCGTATCCGCGTGGAGGAGGGGGCGGCCACCGGGGTTGACCTGACGAGCGGCGAGACGATCGCGGCCGACCTCGTGGTGTCCAACGCCGATTCGGCCGTGACCCACGCGCGTCTGCTGCCGGAGGCGCAGCGCTGGAGCCCGGGACGGTTCCGGCGCGCCCGCTCGTCGATGGGCCTGTTCGTCTGGTACTTCGGCACCAAGCGGCGCTACCCGGCGGTAGATCACCACACGATCCTGCTCGGGCCGCGATACCGTGGCCTGCTCGCCGACATCTTCGATCGCAAGGTGCTGGCCGAGGATGCGAGCCTGTACCTGCATCGGCCGACCGCCACCGATCCGAGCCTCGCCCCGCCGGGATGCGACGCCTTCTACGTGCTGGCCCCGGTGCCCAACCTCGCCGGAGGCCAGGATTGGCGGGCCCTCGCCGAGCCGTACCGGCGCCGGATCGCCGCCATGCTGGAGGCGAGCGTGATGCCCGGCCTGTCCGAGGCCGTCGTGACCTCGAAGGTGACGACGCCGCTGGACTTCCAGGACGATTTCCTGAGCTACCGGGGATCCGGGTTCGGCCTGGAGCCGGTGCTGACGCAATCGGCCTGGTTCCGCCCGCACAACCGGTCGAGCGCGATTCGCAATCTCTACCTCGTCGGGGCCGGCACGCATCCGGGCGCAGGCCTCCCGGGCGTGCTCTCCTCCGCCCGCATCCTCGACAGCGTGGTCCCCGATGCCCGCGTTACCGCCTGAATTCGCCGCCGCGGCCGACCGGACCGCTTGCCGGGTGGCGATCCGGGCCGGCTCGAAGAGCTTCTTCGCGGCCGGCCAGCTGCTGCCGGGCGATATGCGCGAGGCGGCCTACGGCCTCTACGCCTTCTGCCGGCTGTCGGACGACCTCGTCGACGATGCGGCGGACCCCGCCGACCGGCGCAGCGCGGTGAGGCGTCTCGAGGCCCGAATTGGCCAAGCCTATGCCGGCTTTCCCGCCGACGCCCCAGCGGACCGGGCTTTCGCCGAGATCGTCGCGGCCCACGCGATACCGGAGGCGTTGCCGCGCGCGCTGATCGAGGGCTTCGCGTGGGATGCCGAGGGCCGGCGCTACGCCGATCTCGGGGCGCTCCACGCCTACGCCGCCCGAGTGGCGGGGTCGGTCGGGGCGATGATGGCCCTGATCATGGGCACCCGCGACCCCGACGCGCTGGCTCGCGCCTGCGATCTCGGCGCCGCGATGCAGCTCACCAACATCGCGCGCGACGTCGGCGAGGACGCGCGGATGGGCCGCCTCTACCTGCCGCTGGACTGGATGCGGGAGGCGGGGCTCGATCCGGACGCGTTCCTCGCCGAGCCCCGGCCGGGCCCGGCGCTGGCCGGCGTGGTGGCCCGTCTGCTCGCCGAGGCGGACCGCCTCTACGCCCGCGCGGAGGCCGGCATCGCGGTCCTGCCCCGCCGCTGCCGAGCCTCGATCCGGGCGGCGGGGCTGATCTATGCCGAGATCGGCCGGGTGGTGGCCGCGGGCGGCTACGATTCCGTCAACAGCCGCGCCCGGGTCACGACAGCGCGGAAGCTCGCCCTGATCGCCCGCGCGATCCGCGCGCCCGCCGACGCGACCGGCCTGGGCGCGGCGCCGCTCCCCGAGACAGCGTTCCTGATCGAGGCCGTGGCGGGCGAGCCCCACGCGCCGATGCGCCAGCGCCCGGCTCTGCGACCCTGGTGGGACGTGAGCGGTCGCGTCGTGCACGTTCTCGACCTGATCGAGCGGATGCGCGAACGCGAGGCGTTCGGCCGCTCCGCGCCGTCCTGATCGGTCGGGCGGAGGCGCATCGGTGAGCCACGGGCTGTTCGCCGCCCTCGATATCGGCCTCGTCTTCGCCCTGGCCCCGGGGGTCGGGGTCCGGCAGCCCATCGCGGTCCGACGCAGCATCCGCCGCGCCCGGGACGGCGAGGCGGATTGAACCGACGCGGATCGCGTCCGACGTCGCCTCTCCGATCGAGGCGAGACAGGCGGGGAAGGCCTGTGCCCTAGTGCGCGGGCGTAGCCGGCGCGACGTCGCCCTCCAGCAGGCACCCGACCGGGCGCCCGCCCGCGAAGCCGAGCCGCACCCGGATCTCGGACAGGCGGCCCATGGCCCGACCCTGCAGGATCCGGATCGGACGGTCGTCCGGCTCGATGAGCCCGTCCTGCAGCAGCCCGAAGGCCAGGGCCGCCGCGGCGATCCCCGTGGCGGCATCCTCGGGATAGCCGGAGGCGCGGGGAAACTGGCGCGCCTCGAACAGCCGGGCCGGCCCGTCGAGGACGGCGTAGGGGTAGAGCCCGGTCGAGCCGACCCGCGTGCAGGCGGCCTCGACGGCGCCACCCGCCGGCGCGAGCGCGTTGAGCGCGGCCGCATCACGCATCGGCACGAGGGTCTTGATCCGCGACGTCACGGCGTTGTGGATCGGCCGCGCGGCGAGCGCGTCGCGTCCGAGCCCCAGCGCGGCGCGGATGTCGACGCTCTGCGCGTCCGCCAGGGACCGCACACGGCCGACCGGTTGCGTGATCGCCACGCCCCACGCATCCGCGCCGCGCCGGCTCACGAACCCCGTCACGGAGCCGCTGCCGGTCGCGACCCGGACCGGGGCATCCGGGAGCCGTCCCTCGCGGGCCAGCACCCACAGGACGCCGAGCGTGGCGTGGGCGCACATCTCCATCTCGTGGTTCGGCACGAAGAAGCGCAGGCGCAGGTCGTGGGCCGGGTCCTCGCTCGGCAGCGCGAAGCCCGATTCGTGGCCGTAGCGCCGCGCGACGTCCCGCATGGCCTCCGCGTCGAGGTCCCGCGCGTCGGAGACGACGGGGCAGGGATTGCCGCCCGCGCCCGCGTGCGTGAAGACGTCGACCAGGGTCACGGACGGCATCGGACGGGCCTCACTGGAGGTGGCGGGTGTAGGTGTCGCCGGCCGCCGCCTTGAGCGCCGCGCCAGCGTCGCGGCCGATCCGCTCCGCCTCCGCGGCGGGCCCCTGCCGGGACGCGGCCCAGTGGCGGCTGCCGTCGGGCAGGAACAGCAGCCCGTCGATCCGCAACCGATCCCCCTCGATCTGCGCCAGGGCGGCGATGGGCGTGCGGCAGGACCCGTCGAGTTCCGCGAGGAGCGACCGCTCGGCCGAGACCGCGACGGTGGTCCGCGCGCAGGCGATGGGCGCCAGGAGGTCGCGGATCACCGCGTCGTCCGAGCGGCACTCGATGCCGAGCGCGCCCTGCGCCACGGCCGGCAGCATCTCATCGACCGAGAGCACGCTGCGCGCCATGCTCTCCAGGCCGAGACGCTGCAGGCCCGCGAGGGCGAGGAGCGTCGCGTCGCACTCGCCGGCCTCGAGCTTGCGCATCCGGGTATTGGCGTTCCCCCGCAGCGGGACCACCCGGAGATCGGGCCGGCGCATCAGGACCTGCGCGCCGCGGCGGAGCGACGAGGTCCCGACCCGCGCCCCCGCCGGCAGACCCGCCAGCCCGTCCGCGTGTGGCGACAGGAACGCGTCCCGCGGATCGTCGCGCTCGAGGATGCAGGCGATGGTGAGCCCGTCGGGCAGCCAGGTCTCCACGTCCTTCATGGAATGGACGGCCACGTCGACCTCGCCGGCGAACAGGGCCTGCTCCAGTTCCTTGGTGAACAGCCCTTTGCCGCCGATCTCGGAGAGAGGCCGGTCCAGGATCTTGTCGGCCACGGTGGTGACGACGACCAGCTCGGTCTCCAGGCCCGGATTGGCCGCGACGATCCGGTCACGCACCATCCCGGTCTGCGCGAGCGCCATCGGAGAGCCGCGGGTGCCGATGCGCAGGGGGCGGTTCAACATCTGGTTCCGGATCACTTCGCTGGACGGGACAACGCCTTATAGACCGAGCGCGGCGGCAGGCCACATTCCGTCAACCGGTTTCGGGCCAGTGTCGCGCGGGCGTGAATTCGGTCCCGCCCCGGTTTCGCCGGACTGCGCCCCTAGCGGGACACCGGCGTGTTCCGGAGCCAACAGGTCGTGTCGCGATGCTGATCATGCCGAGCCGACGGCAAATTCTGACCGGGCTCGGCGTGGGTGCCGGCCTGACCGCCGCGACGGGCGTCTACGCCTTCGACGTCGAGCCGCTGCACCGGCTGGTGGTCACGTCCTACGCGCCGGCTTTGCCGAACTGGGATCCGGCGCTGCGTCTGCGGGTGGCGGTGCTGGCGGATTTCCACATCTGCGAGCCGTACATGCCGTTCGACCGGGTGGCGGAGATCGTCGCGGCCACCAATGCCTTGGAGCCCGACCTCGTCCTGCTGCTCGGCGACTACCCGGCCGGGCGCATCGCGTGGCGCAAGCTGCCGCTGGACCAGTTCGCCCGGATGATGACCGAGCTTCGAGCGCCGCTCGGCAGGCACGCGATCCTCGGCAACCACGATTGGTGGGACGATCACGCCGTCCAGCGGGCCGGCCGCGGTGTCCCGGCGGTCCGGCGCCTGCTGGAGGCGCAGGGCATCCCGGTCCTGGAGAATCGAGCCGTGCGCCTCGTGAAGGACGGACGGCCGTTCTGGCTCGCCGGCCTCGGCGACCAGCAGCCGTTCCTCAACACGTGGAGCACGTTCAGCCTCGCCGACCTGCCGCGGACGCTGCAGGCGGTCACGGATACGGCACCCGTGATCCTGATGGCGCACGAGCCGGACATCTTCGTCTCCGTGCCCGACCGCGTCTCGCTGACCCTCGCCGGTCACACCCATGGCGGCCAGGTCCGGCTGTTCGGCCACGCGCCCGCCATCCGCAAGGTGCGGGGACACGATTACTCGTACGGCCACGTCATCCAGGACGGCCGCCACATGATCGTCTCGGGCGGCTTCGGGATGAGCCGCATCCCCGTGCGGGTGGGCGTCCCCCCGGAGATCGTCCTCCTCGAACTCGGACAGCCAGCCACATCCACGACCGCGAGCTGAACGTCGCGCGCGCCTGACAGCGCGGCATCGACGAAGTACTGACCAGTCGCGCGCAATAAAAAACCATTACCCGCTGCCGATCCTGCACGTTCCTCGGGTAATCGGGAGGAAGTGGCCCCGGTTTGACACACCGAGATGTGCGTGGGACCGTCCCGCGTCGATTCGATAGGGGGACGCCCATGCCGATCCTGCTCGGTCTCATCGGGATCATCGTCGCGGGACTGTTCTGGATCTTGCGGACGCACGGGACCGTGAAGGGCCTGCAGGCGGTCAACCGGGACACGAAGGGGCTTCAGCGCCGCGCCGTCTCGACCTTCGAGAGCCTCGTGGGGACGCCGCTGCAGCGGGTGCGCGACCCACGGCTGGCAGCGGTCATCCTGATGATCCAGCTGGTCCGGACGGGCAGCCCCCTGACCGCCAGCGAGAAGTCGCAGATCCTCGACTACATGGAGAAGCCCCTGGAGGTCGATCGGATCTCGGCCACCTTCGAGCGGGCCTGGGGCTACACGCAGGCGCGGCTCCCGTTCTCCCAGGTCGCCGACGCCTTGGCGCCGTTGCTGCGGGACGCCCTGACACCCGCCGAGCGGGGGGAGCTGATCGTGATGCTGACCCAGGTGGCCGGCGCGCACTCGCCGCCCAGCGAGTTGCAGCGCGAGGGCATCGCCCGCCTGAAGCGGCAGCTCCTCGCCGGCGAGGGACGCGCCCCGGCGCGGGAGCGGGGCGAAACCGCCTGATTTGGATCGGGGTAGATCCGGGCGCGCCGGAACGCCGCGCCGCTCGCCTTTAGGGAGTCGCCGCGCTAACTCGCGACGATGCGCGCACTCCTGCCCCTCCTCGTCCTCACCGCCCTCTCGGCCGGCGCCGGAAGTGCCCGGGCACAATCCTGCGACGCGCTGGTCGACAAGGTCACGGCCGAGACGGCGGCCAAGACGGCCGAGCGCCGGAGCGATTACGCCAGCTTCACGGCCGGTGCGGACATGACCCTGACGCTGGCCTGCGGCGGGCCGGACCTCTCCTCCGTGGGCGCGCAGTTCCGCGGCGCGAACCCGCCGGACCGCTACTACGACCTGTTCGGACACGCCGGGCACGCGGTGACCGGCATCGACGCCGCGGTGATCACCGAGGCCGCGCATCGCGCTCAGGCGACGGCCACGAAGCTCCGGCACAGCAACATCGACCTCGGCGGTGCCCGGATCACCTGCTCGGCGATGGTCTCGCCCGACAAGGGCCCCCTGACGCTGTGCGCGGTGATCGAGAACAGCAACCGCGGCTGAGGTCGGCGACGACAGCCGCCGACCTGCGAATCCGCCTCAGAGCGGGATGTTGTCGTGCTTCTTCCAGGGCTGCTCCATCTTCTTGGTGCGGAGCATGCCGAGAGCCTTGGCGATCCGGCGGCGGGTCGAGTGCGGCATGATCACCTCGTCGATGTAGCCGCGCTCGGCCGCCACGAACGGCGAGAGGAACCGGTCTTCGTACTCGCCCGTGCGCGCCGCGATCTTCTCGGGATCGCCCAGCTCGCTGCGGAAGATGATCTCCACCGCGCCTTTGGCTCCCATCACGGCGATCTGCGCCGTCGGCCACGCGTAGTTCAGGTCCGCCCCGACATGCTTCGACGCCATGACGTCGTAGGCGCCGCCGAAGGCCTTGCGGGTGATGATCGTCACCAGCGGCACCGTCGCCTGCGAGTAGGCGAAGAGCAGCTTGGCGCCGTGCTTGATCAGGCCGCCGTATTCCTGCGCCGTGCCCGGCAGGAAGCCCGGCACGTCCACGAAGGTGACGATCGGGATGCCGAAGGCGTCGCAGTAGCGCACGAAGCGCGCGGCCTTCCGCGAGGCGTCCGAATCGAGCACGCCCGCGAGCACCAGCGGCTGGTTGGCCACGAAGCCGACGGTGCGGCCCTCGATCCGGCCGAAGCCGGTGATGATGTTGCGCGCGTAGGCGGACTGGATCTCGAAGAAGTCCCCCTCGTCGACGACGCGGCGGATCAGCTCGCCCATGTCGTAGGGCTTGTTCGGGTTGTCCGGAATCAGCGTGTCGAGCGACGCGTCGATGCGGTTGACGTCGTCGAAGCTCTCCAGCTCCGGCACGCCGTCGATGTTGTTGGCCGGCAGGAAGTCGAGGAGGCGGCGGATCTGCAGGATCGCCTCGACGTCGTTCTCGAAGGACCCGTCCGCGATGGACGACTTGGTCGTGTGGACCTTGGCGCCGCCGAGTTCCTCGGCGGTCACGACCTCGTTGGTGACGGTCTTCACCACATCGGGACCGGTCACGAACATGTAGCTCGTGTCGCGGACCATGAAGATGAAATCGGTCATGGCCGGCGAGTAGACGTCGCCGCCCGCGCAGGGGCCCATGATCACCGAGATCTGCGGGATGACGCCCGAGGCCATGACGTTGCGGCGGAACACCTCGCCGTAGCCGCCGAGCGCCGCGACGCCCTCCTGAATGCGGGCGCCGCCGGCATCGAAGATGCCGATGATCGGGGCGCGCATCTTCAGCGCCATGTCCTGCACTTTCACGATCTTCTGGGCGTGCGCCTCCGAGAGGGAGCCGCCGAACACCGTGAAGTCCTTCGAGAAGAGGAAGACCGTGCGGCCGTTGATCGTGCCCCAGCCGGTGACGACGCCGTCGCCCGGGATCTTCTGCTTCTCCATGCCGAAATCGGTGGAGCGATGCTGCACGAACATGTCGAACTCCTCGAACGACCCGTGGTCGAGAAGGAGTTCGATCCGCTCGCGTGCCGTCAGCTTGCCGCGCTTGTGCTGCGCCTCGACGCGCTTCTCACCCCCGCCGAGCCGGGCCTGCGCCCGCCGCTCTTCGAGCTTGTCGAGGATATCCTTCATGGCTGTTCCCGCCCTTCCCGTGCCCGTGACCTGCGACCCGGATCGGGCCGGGTCCAAGCTTATGCGTTCACCGATCGAGCGCCCTTAGCACGCGCTTTTCGGGTGGCAAACCGACGCGGGGAGCCGCGGGATCGGACCTTCGGGGGATGGAGGAAAATGGTGGACGGTGCAGGGATCGAACCTGCGACCTTTCCCGTGTGAAGGGAACGCACTACCGCTGTGCTAACCGTCCGTACCGACGTGCTGCCTGAGCGCACGCGATCTCGTCGCTCGCCCTCGAGGGCGCCGCGACCCGGTGGCGGGCCTTCTAGAGCGCGGTGGGCCGCGTCGTCAAGCGCGACCGCTGATGTTTGACGGCGAGCGGATGGCCATCCGGACCGGTCGCCGCCCTGCTCCGAAGCGCTGGGCCGCCGCCGCCGGCGCCGCGCCCGCCATCGTGTGCGCGCGTGAGGTTGACAAGGCCGCCGGCCCGGTGCGCTGTGCTTGCATGCACGAGGGGCCAGCGGGCGCGAAGCCCAGCAGCGACGTGACGGCGGAGGGCGCGGCGGGGCCGGGGCGGCCGCGCGTCGCGATCACCTACTGCACGCAGTGCAACTGGCTGCTGCGCGCGGCCTGGATGGCGCAGGAGCTCCTCTCCACCTTCCGGGACGATCTCGGCGAGGTCGCCCTGGTGCCGGCTTCCGGCGGCACCTTCCGGATCGAGCTGGGCGCGGCGCTCCTGTGGGAGCGGGTGCGCGACGGCGGCTTCCCGGACGTGAAGGCGCTGAAGCAGCGGGTGCGCGACCACCTCGACCCGACGCGCGATCTCGGTCATATCGACCGGTCATGAGGCGAGGGAACGGCGACGAGCCCGCGGGGCGCCGCGGGCCGGGGACGGACCCCGCTTGAGTCCGGACCATCAAGCCGAGGGCGCGGGCGTCCCCGCGGTGATTCCCGCGCGCCGGTCCTGGCTGTCGCGGCGGCTCCACCGTTTCGGGCGCAACGGCTTCTCGACCCAGGTCTACCTGATCGCGCTGGTGATCGCGCTGATCGGTCCAGGCCTGCTGTTCACCAGCATCCTGCTGATGCGCTACGCGTCGGCCGAGCGGGCGCGGTTCGAGCAGGACGCCCGCGAGAACGTGCGCGGCATCGGGCTCTCCCTTGACCGCGACACCGCCGGCCTCGTGTCGGTGCTGCAGACGCTGGCGACCTCGCCGCGGATCCGGCAGGGCGAGTTCGAGGCGTTCGACGCCCAGGCGCGCCTCGTCCGCGAATCGATCGATCTGGACGTGCTCCTGCGCCGGCCCAACGGCCAGGAGGTGGTGAATACCGGCGTGCCGCGCGGCGCGCCGATGCCGATCGTGACGCTGCCCTTCGATCAGGATCTGGCCCGCGGCACCCAGCGCGCGATGGTGAGCGGCTACGTGCCAGGCCCGATGCCCGGCGAGGCCACCTACGCGGTCGGCGTGCCGGTGATGGTCGACGGCGAGGTCGGCTACATCCTGAGCTTCACCGTACCCCTGTCCCGCCTCCAGGGTATCCTGTCCCGGGAGGTCGTCCCCGGCTGGACGACCGGGATCAGCGACCGGTCCGGCATCGTCCTGGCGCGGCTGCCGGACCCCGAGGCGGTGGTCGGCAAGCAGCGCCTCGCCAGCCTCCGCCAGGTGCAGTCGGCGACACCCGGCGTCTGGGAGGGTCAGGACCGCCAGCACAAACCGGTGGTGGTGATCGAGGCGCGCTCGCGCCTCACGGGCTGGATGGTCGCGACCAGCATCCCCCAGGCCCTGGTCGACGCGCGGGTGCGGCGCTGGATCTGGGCCTTCGCCGGCTTCGGGCTGCTGGTGCTCGCCACCTCGTCGCTGTTGGCGGTGAACCTCTGGTCGCGGGTCTCGCGCCCCCTCCGGTTGCTGGCCGCGTCCGGGCCGGCCCTGGCCCGGGGTGAGGCGATCCCGCGGGTCTCCTCGCCGGTGCACGAGATCCAACGGCTGGGCGTCGTGCTGTCGGAGGCCTCGCTGCGGCTGCGCACCCGTGAGGAGGAGCGCGACCGGGCTCTGGCCGAGACCAAGCGCGGCCTGAGCGCCCTGAGCGAGAGCGAGGCGCGCTTCCGGCACATGGCCGATTCGGCGCCGGCCCTGATCTGGATGACCGACGAGACCGGCGCGGTCAGCTTCGCCAACCTCCATTTCGAGCACCTGTTCGGGCTGCCGGCCGCGCGGTTCAACGACGACGGCTGGCACCAGATCGTGCATCCCGACGATCTGGGGAACTTCCGGACCGCCTTCACCGAGGCGTTCGAGGCCCGGATCCCGTTCCGCACCGAGGCGCGGGTGATCGACCGGACGGGCGCGGTGCGCTGGCTCCAGTGCGAGGGCGTGCCGCGGCTCGACGACGCCCAGAACTTCCTGGGCTACACCGGCTGCAACATCGACATCACCGACACGAAGAACGCCGAGGAGCACCTGCTGCTCCTGATCCACGAACTGAATCACCGGGTGAAGAACACCCTGGCGACGGTCCAGTCGATCGCGGCCCAGTCCCTGCGCGGGTTGGAGGGCGCCGAGGCCGACGCGGCGCGCGCCGCCTTCGAGGCGCGCCTCCTGGCCCTGGCGCGGGTGCACGACGTCCTCACCCGGGAGAGCTGGGAGGGCGCCGAACTCTCCGCCGTCGTGGCGGACGCGATCCGGCCGCTGGAAGCCGGCGACGGCCGGGCCTCGCGGTTCCGGGTTACGGGACCGGCCCTGCGCCTGCCGCCGCGGCTCGCGCTGTCCATCGCCATGGCCCTGCACGAGCTCGGCACCAACGCCGTGAAGTACGGGGCGCTCTCGACCGAGGGCGGCGTGGTCGAGATCTCGTGGACCGTGCGGCGCGCGGAGGAGATGCTGCTCTCGCTCCGCTGGTCCGAGCGCGGCGGCCCGCCGGTGAAGAAGCCGACGCGGACTGGGTTCGGCTCGCGCCTGATCGAGCGCAGCCTCGCCCGGGAGCTCGCCGGCGAGGTCGTGCTGAGCTACGAGCCGACCGGCGTCGTGTGCACCATCGATGCCCCGGTCCCGCCGCCGGGCCTCCTCGAGCGCAAGGGCGTCGCCGCCCCGACGCGGATCGCGCCGCTGCCGCTCGCGGGCTAGGCCGGCCCGTCGCGCGACCTGCCCGGCGCGGCGAACTCAATCAGTGGTACGGATCGGCCGCGTCGCGCAGACCGTCGCCCATGAAGTTGAAGGCGAGCACGGTCACCAGCACGGGCAGGACGGGGAGGAGCAGCCAAGGGTAGAGCTGCACCGCCGCGAGATTCTGCGCCTCGTTGAGCAGCACGCCCCAGCTGGTCACCGGCGGTCGCAGGCCGAGGCCGAGGAAGGACAGGGCGGTCTCGCCGAGGATCATGGTCGGGATCGACAGGGTCGCCGAGGCGATCAGGTGGCTCATGAAGTTCGGGATCAGGTGGCGGCCGATCACCCGGGTGGGCGAGGCGCCCATCAGCTCGGCGGCCTGGACGAAATCCTCCTCGCGCAGCGCCAGGAGCTTGCCGCGCACCGCCCGCGCGAGTCCCGGCCAGTCGAGCAGCCCGAGGATCACCGTGATGCCGAAGAAGATCAGCAGCGGGCTCCAGTTCGGCGGCAGCGCCGCCGACAGGGCCAGCCAGAGCGGCAGCTCCGGTAGCGAGCGGACCACCTCGATGAGGCGCTGCACGCCGGCATCGACGATGCCGCCGAAATAGCCCGCGATGCCGCCGAAGAAGAGCCCGAGCGCGAACGAGATGGCCACGCCGACGAGGCCGATGGTGAGGGAGATCCGCGCGCCGTAGATCATGCGCGAGAAGAGGTCGCGTCCGAGCTTGTCGGTTCCGAGGAGGAACAGCGTGCCGTTCTCCGGCGGGCAGAGGATGTGCAGGTCGGTGTGGATCAGCCCCAGCCAGTCGTAGCCGTCGCCCCGGCAGAGGAAGCGCAGCGGCTGCGGGGCCGACGCGTCCACCTTGTAGTCCCGGCGGAACGTGTCGAGGTCGAGATGGGCGCGGTAGGGATAGACGAACGGCCCGACGAAGCGGCCCTCGTGGAACAGGTGGACGCCCTGCGGCGGCGCGTAGAGGAAATCGCCGTTCCGGCGCGCCTGCCCGTAGGGCGCGAGCTGCTCGACGAACGGCACCGTCGCGTAGAGCGCGAGCAGGATCAGGGCCGAGGCCACGGCCAGGCGGTGGCGCAGGAACTTGCGCAGGATCAGCCGCCACGCGGAAGCCGTGGCGACCGGGCTCTCGGGTCGGGCCTCCGGCTCGAAGGGCGCCGGATCGACGAAATGTCCGGATGCGGGGAACGAGTCGTTCATCGCGGGCTGGGTCATCGCAGGCCCATGCGGATGCGCGGATCGAGCCAGACCAGGATCAGGTCCGAGATCAGCATGCCGACGAGGGTCAAGGCCGCGACGAACATCAGGATGAAACCGGCCATGAACTGATCCTGGCTGCGCAGCGCTTCGAGGAGCAGCGGCCCGACGGTCGGCAGGCTGAGCACCAGGGAGACCAGTACCGACCCCGAGACGAGGTGCGGCAGCAGGTTGCCGATATCCGCCACGAACGGGTTCAGCGACATCCGGAACGGGTATTTCAGCAGCGCCTGCAGGGGCGGCAGGCCCTTGGCGCGGGCGGTGACGGTGTAGGGCTTGGCCAGCTCGTCCAGCAGGTTGGCGCGCATGCGCCGGATCATGGCGGCGGTCCCGCCGAGCCCGATCACCAGAGTCGGCACGATCAGGTGCGCCAGGAGCGAGCGGACCTTCTCCCATGTCCAGGGCTGGTTGGTCAGGGCCGAATCGTAGAGGCCGCCGATCGACAGCCCGAACCACCGGTTGGCATAGAACAGCAGGATCAGGGCCAGCAGGAAGCCCGGCACCGCGAGACCGACATAGCCCAGCAGGGTGACGACGGCGTCGCCGAACGTGTTCCGGTGCGTCGCGGAGTAGATCGCCGCCGGAATCGCGACGAGATGGACGAACACGACCGCCGTCAGGTTGATCAGCAAGGTGAGCCACAGGGCGTCGCCGACGACGTCCGCCACCGGCTTGTCGTACTCGAACGACCAGCCCCAATCGCCCTGGAGCAGGCCGGAGAACCCGACCGTCCCGGGCAAGACGCCGATCCACATCAGGTATTGCTGCCAGATCGGCCGGTCGAGCCCGTATTGCTGGATGAGCAGCTCGGCCTTCGCCACGGAACTCGCGTCGCCGGGGGCCCGCAGCTCCATGATCCGGTTGGTGAGGTAGTCGCCCGGCGGCAGCTTGATGATCACGAAGACGAGCGCCGAGATGACCAGCAGCGTCACCGCCATGGTGACGACGCGGCGGAGGATCTGGGCGATCACCGGGCCTCCGCGCGCTTGTCGGTGCCGACATCGGCACCCTTGTCCCAGAACAGCTCGTCGAGGCGCTGCACGCCGATCATCGCGGTTGGCTCCCAGGAGTACAGGGCACGCTTCGGCAGATTGACCAGGCGATCCGCGCCGACCACCGGCTGGAGCGCGCCCGCCACCGTGCCGATCACCCAGGTGTTGCGCGCGTGGTTCATCAGCATCTCGCGCCAGATCGCGGCCTGCCTGCCGGCATCGCCGGTGTCGCGCCACTGCCGGTCGAGGTCGAGGAGGCGCTGGACTTCCGGGATGTCGCAGGGCTCGCCGCTCTTGCCGCGGCTCTCGACGTTCATGCTCCACAGCGGCCAGGAATAGTGCTCGGGCTGGGCCGGGCTCAGCTCCGTCGGCGGCATGATGGCGGTCGGGACGGCGAGGTCGAGGCCCTGTGCGGCGACCATGACCGTCACGCCCGCGATGGACCGGCGGTGCAGGTTGGTGCGCTCCTGCGGCTTGGTGATCAGGCGGATCCCGACCTCGCGCCAGAACTCCGTGATGAGCAGCAGCGCGTCGAGGACCATCTCGGCCTCGCCGTCGCTCTCCACCACCAACTCCAGCGCGCGGCCGCCGGGCAGCAGCCGGGTGCCGGACCCGTCGCGGGCCGTGAGTCCGACCTCGTCCAGCAGCCTGGAGGCCTGGGCCGGGTCGTAGGCGGCGTTCAGGGTCCGCATCTCCGGCTCGAACAGCGCGCTCTCCGAGACGATCGTGTCGTTACCCTCCGTGCCCAGGCCGAACAGGAGCGTGTTGTTCAGGGTCCGCCGATCGATGGCGAGGGACAGGGCGTGCCGGTAGCGCGCGTCGCGGTTGAGCTGCCGCCACGCCGGATCCGTCGTGGTGAGATTGGGGTAGAGCGCGATCTCGGAGCCGCGGGCCACGGGCCACAGGTTGGTCCGGTAGCGATGCGCGGCCTCACCCTCCTTGAGGCTCGGGATGTCGGGCATCATCAGGCCGCGGAACATCAGGTCCGCCTCGCCGGCGTTGGTCTTGGCGACCAGGAGGCCCTGCGAGGCCACGTCCATCACGATGGCGTCGACGTAGGGCAGCTGCGTGCCGGCCGTGTCGACCCGGTGATAGCTGCGGTTGCGCTCGAATCGGAACCGGGTCGCCGGCGAGCGGGTCCGCGGCACCCAGCCCTGCAGGGTCGGACAATCCGGGTTGTTGAGCTCGTAATTGTCGTCGAGACGGTTGTGCAGGGCCGCCCAGCTGCGGAGCTTGAGGGCCTTGGCCTTCGCGTCGGCCGCGTCCTTCCCGATGTAGCGGGCGTGATACGGCTTCAGATAGTGCGATGGGCGGTAGATCAGCGGGTCGCGCGGCGCGGCCAGGGCCGGCAGGAACATCGGGTTCGGCCGGTCCCAGCTGTAACGGACGGTGACCGGATCCAGGAATTCCACCTTCGGCAGCTTGCCGTCGACCCGGAAGAAGGCCGGCGGCCCGTCTGGGCTCAGCGCCTTCTCGTTGGCGACATCCTCCCAGTAGTAGCGGAAATCCTCCGCGGTGAACGGGTGCCCGTCCGACCAGCGGTGGCCCTGGCGGAGCGTGAAGGTGAAGCGCCCGCCCTCGACGTCCACGCGCTCCAGCACGTCGGGCCGCAGGTTAAGGTCGGCGTCGTAGCCGACGAGGCGGGTGTAGCCGTAGACCGACAGGTAGCGGACGTCCCGCGCCTTGGCGATCAGGGTCCGGATCGTGCCGCCAGCGCTGCCGAGGCGCCGTCCTTGGGCGGCGAGATCGGCGAGGTACGGAACGGTCGGCGGTCCGGGCGCGTCTGTCGGCGGCGTTTCGGCGAGGGCCTGCGACGGCGCGCGCGACCAGATCAGGGAGGCGCCGAGCCCGGCGAGGAGGGCGCGGCGGGAGACGACGCCGTCTCGTCCGACCCTCGGCCGGGGCGTGGTCGGACCGTCGTCGCCGGTGTCCCAGGCGCTCATGAACCGCCCCGCAATGTCACGGAGGTGAGCCGCGCCGGCGAGTATCCGGTCGCCCGGTGCAGGTCGTCGAACGCGTGGGACCGCGCGATGAGCCCGGCGGCCTGCCGCATCAGGGCGTCGTCGGCCGGCTGCTCGAAGTGGCGGCCGTTGCGGGTCCACCGGATCGGTTCCGGGCTGCGCTCGGGGCCGGTGATCATCGCGATGGTCGGGTGCGCGGGTCCGCCATGGGCGTGGATCCGGTGCCCGGCCGCGTCGTCGTCGAAGAGCAGCCGGGTCAGCCCGCGGGCCCGCGCCTCCACGACCCGCCGGCCCTGGGCGACGTGGTCGTCGAAGAACGCCACGGTCCGCGCCGGATCGAGCATGGACCAGTCGGCCCCTGACCAGTCGGCGGTGCTGTAGCGCGCCTGCCGGTCGCGGTACTGGAGGCCCGACAGGTCCGGATCGTGGCAGAAGATCTGCGCCTGCGGGCGGGCCTGCCGGATCACCCAGGTCGTGAGCCCGCGGAACACGCCCGACTCGATCACGAAGTCGGGCCTCAGCGCCCGCATCGCGACGTAGAGCTGCAACGCGCCGTTGAAGCCGCTGCCGCCGCGCCGCTGCCGGACGGGTGCGGTGGGAATCAGCGCCCAGAATTCGCGGACCTGCTCGAGCACGTCGCCGTCGGGGTCGAGACCGGCGGCGGCGAGATCGCGTTCCAGGATGGCGGCGGCGGATTCGAGCAGGGTCGCCACTTCGCGCGGCGAGGTCGGCCTGTGGCTCCAGTCGGGCGCGGCCGGGACGAGGTCGTAACCCAGGCGGTCGAAGAGCGGCGACAGCACCTTGCGGCGCAGGCGCTCCAGCATCACGGGCGGCCGGGCCTGCATCACGCGGCCTCCGCCCGGTAAGTGGCGCCGAAGCGCACCCGGTGCCCGGTCTCGACCGCGCGCATCGCGCCCGCCTCGTCGGGAGCCAAGCGGAAGGGCTCCTCCCAGCGCGTCGGGTCGTTCCGGTCCCCTGCCACCGCGGCGAAATCCAGGGGATGGTCGAGGCTGGGATCCGGCACGGCGGCGAGGAGCGCCCGCGTGTAGGGATGGACCGGGCGACGGAACAGGGCCGCGCGCGGCGCCTCCTCTACGATGCGGCCCCGGCACATCACGCTGATCGTGTCCGCCATGTAGTCGATCACTGCCAGATTGTGGGAAACGATGAGGTAGGAGAGGCCCAGGGCGGCCTGCAGATCCTTGAGCAGGTTCAGGATCTGCGCCTGGACCGAGACGTCGAGGGCCGAGACGGGCTCGTCGAGCACCAGCAGCCGCGGCCTCGGGGCGAGGGCCCGGGCGATACCGATGCGCTGCCGCTGGCCGCCCGAGAAGGCGTGCGGGTAACGGCCGAGACCGCTGGGCTCCAGGCCGACCATCGCCATCAGGGCGCGGCAGCGCTCCCGGCGCTCGGCCGCGGGAACACCGTGGATCTCCATCGGCTCCGACAGGATCTGCCGAACCGTCATGCGCGGATCGAGGGACGCGTAGGGATCCTGGAACACGAACTGGACCGTGCGGCGATAGGCGAAGAGGGCGTCGCCGCCCAGGGTGTGGACGTCCCGCGGCCCGCTGCCGTCGTCGAACAGGATCCGCCCGGAATCCGGCTTGAGCGCCCGCATGATCATCTTCGAGACGGTGGTCTTGCCCGACCCGGACTCGCCGACGAGACCCAGCGTCTGTCCCGCCGCGAGGCTCAGGGAGACGTCGGACACGGCGCGGACGATCCGCGGCTTCTGCCACATCCGACCGGCGCGCAGGGTGAAGCTCTTGCTCACCCCCTCCACCTGCAGGAGCGGCCCCGCCAACGGCGCGGGACGCTGGCCGGGCGGGATCTCGGCCTTGGCCGGGCGGATCGGCGTCAGCCGCTCGCCGGGCGCCATGTCGAAGCGCGGCACCGCGTGGAGGAGTGCGCGGAGATAGGCATGGCCCGGGGCGCGCATCACCGTGTCGCGCGGCCCCGCCTCGACGAGGCGGCCGCGGTAGAGCACGGCGACGTCGTGGGCGATGTTGGCGACCACGCCCAGATCGTGCGTGATCAGCAGGATCGCCATCCCGGTCTCCTCCTGGAGCCGGGCCAGCAGGGCGAGGATCTGGGCCTGCGTCGTGACGTCGAGGGCGGTGGTCGGCTCGTCGGCGACCAGAAGTGCCGGTTTCAAGATCAGCGCCATGGCGATCATGGCGCGCTGGCGCAGGCCTCCGGACAGCTCGAACGGGTAGGTCCGCAGGGCGCGGTGCGGGTCGGGGAAGCCGACCCGCGCCAGCGCCGCCTCGGTCCGGTCATTCGCCTCCTTGCGGTCCGCCCCGGTATGGATCCGAAGCGCCTCTCCGATCTGGTCGCCCACCGTGTGGAGGGGCGACAGGCAGGTCATCGGCTCCTGGAAGATCATGGCGATGCGCTGGCCGCGGATCGCCCGCATCGCCTCGCCCTCGACGGCCAGCCGCGCGATGTCGACCTCGACTTCGCCCTCCCGGAACAGGATCTGGCCGCGGCTGATGGCGGCGGCGGGGGGCAGGATCCGCAGGATTGCCTGGGCGGTCACCGACTTGCCCGAACCGGACTCGCCGACGAGGGCGAGGGTTCGGCCGCGGTGAACGTCGAGGGACAGGCCGTGCAGCGCCTCGAACGGACCGCTCTCGGTGCGGAACGCGACCGCGAGGTCGCGAATGGACAATAGCGGGCTCAACCCGTCCTCGCGATCTGTGAGACCTGAGACTTAGATGCCGTCGGCGCCATGTCCATCGCGGGCGCGCCGAAGTGCTCCCGAAGATCCAGGACCTGTATCGCCGGATGCCGCAGGAGGTTGGCCACCAGCGCGCCGACGAAGTCCCAGACGGCCCCGTCGTGGACGCGGTGGTGCGTCAGCAGGCCGAGCGGCCGCTCCGGCGCGCCCGCGATGTCGGCGGCGAGGCCGCGCAGCAGGGCTTCCGGATCGCGCAGGGACCGGCTGCCCCGCCAATCGATCGGATCGAGGGTGGCATCGAGCCGGCGCAAAACCGGGATCGACGGGCCGGGCACGGCCGAGAGGCCGCGATAGCCGAGATCCGACAGGGCGGCGGCGAGTTCCGGCGCGACGCGGTTCCACGGCGGAACGAAGACAGGCAGCAGCGAGCCTTCCGGCAGACGCTGCCGGGCGATCCGGAGGCCGGCAGCGGCGTCGGCGACCAGGGTGTCGAGAGGGCGGTGCGCGCCGAACTCGGCCCGCTTCTCGCCCGGCGGGGCGTGGTTGTGGTGGGCGAGGCCGTGGACGGCGACGAATACACCGGCAGCCGCTTCGAGCCGCCGCGGCAGCGAGGCGTCGATGCCGGCCGGGATCGCGGCGAGGAGCAGCGGGACGCCGTGGTGCTCGGCGAGACCGATGAGGCGGTCGAGGTCCGGATCGCCCGCGACCGCGTCGTCGTCGCGCCAGAACAGCGGAACGCGCAGGCCGCGCGACGCGACGGAATCGAGGGCGCGGTGAACCGCGTCGAGGCCCGGATTTGGCGGCGGGACCGCGGCGCGCCGCCCTCGCTCGCCCTCGTGCAGAGCCTCGACCAGCGCGACCGTGCGCGCGGCACCGTCGAGATCGATCCTGTGGATGCCGGGCGCCGGGAGGGCGCACTGGGCCTCGATAGCCCACACCAGGGTCTCAGGGGTCAGCGCCGCTTCCGGCAGCACGCGGGCGAGGCCGCGGGCGGCCAAGCGCTCGGCGCGCAGGCGCTGCTCGGTCTCGCCGCCGGCCTCGAAGGGCACCAGCACGGCGCGCGTCCCGGTGGCGAGGAGATCGACGGCCGTGTTGTAGCCGCACTGGCTGACCGAGAGGGCGGCGCCGGCCAGCAGGGCGCGATAGTCGGGCCGGGCGCGACCGAGGATGCCGGGGGCCAGACCGACACCGATCTCGGACAGCGCGGCCTCGGGCACGCCGTGGCCGGCCAGGATCCGCCAGCCGAGATCCGGCCGCTGGCGCAGCAGGACCAGCCCCGCCGGCCCGGAGCCGGCGGCGACCACCACGCCGGCGCGGTGCGAAGCCGGCGCGGGCGCGCTGCCCTCGTCCACGTAGCCGGTGTAGCGGACCTTCGCGGCGGTCGCCGCGTCGAGGGGCCACGAGGCGTCGAGGGGGATGACGGCCGGATCGCCGTGCACCAGCACGGCGTCGTAGAGGTCCGCGACCCGCGCGTGCGCCTCGGCGATGCGCTCCGGCTTCGTCGAGGCCACGAGGACGTCGCGGACCGAGGCGAGGACGAGCGGCCGCGGCCGCCGTGCGCGGGCCGCGCCCACCAGGGCGAGGAACTCAGGTGCCAGGGCGCGCCGACCGAACGGGAACAGCTCGGTGACGACGGCGTCCGGCTCGAGGGCCGTGACAGCCTCGACCATGCGCGCGCTGCGGCTTTCGAGCAGCGCCGGTCCGGCCGGGCGGCCATCGGGATCCAGCAGCGTCGAGAAATCCGTACCGGCGATCCGCAGCGGCGGCAGCTGCGCGAGGCGCAGGCCGTCCTGGCGGACCATCGGCGCCGGGACGCCGCCCGAAACCAGCACCGTCTCGTGGCCCGCCGCCGCGAAGGCGCGGGCAATGGCGGCCGCACGCGTGAGATGTCCCGCGCCGAGCAGATGTGTGACCGCGATCAGGACGCGCACGCGGACAGCCCCGGTTCGTGGGCGGCCGCGCCCTGCGGAAGACCCGCGGAGGCGCGCAGCCGGCCGGCGATCAGCGTGATCGCCGCTTCCTCGGAGAAGTCCTGCACGAGCCGGGCCAGAGCCGCCGCGCCGAGCCGCTGACGGCAGCTCGGATCGCCCGCGAGACGGGTGAGAGCCGCGGCCAGCGCCGCCGACTCGCCGGGCGGGACCAGGACGCCGTGGACACCGTCGGTGATGAATTCCGGGGTGCCGGCGAACGCCGTCGCCAGGATCGGGAGTGCCTGACTCGCGGCCTCCATCAGCACGTTCGGAAGCCCGTCGCGGTCGCCGCCGGGGGCGGGCTTCGTCGGCAGGACGAAGAGGTCGGCCGCGCGCATGGCCTCGACCACCGCGGGCTGCGCGAGGGCGCCGCGGAAACGGACCCGCGCCGCGAGGCCGCTGGCAGCGGCCCGGGCCTCCAGGGCGGCGCGCAGCTCGCCGCCGCCGATCAGGTCGAGCTGCCAATGCAGGTCCGGGGGCAGGGCGGCGAGGGCGTCGATCAGGTCGTCGTGCCCCTTCTTGGCGACGAGCCGGCCGACGCAGAGGAGCCGGAGGGGGCGGCCCGGATCCGTCCCGTCGCGCGGCTCGCGCGGCGGCGGCGGAGCGGGAAAGCGCGCGCGGTCGAGCCCGTGATAGGCGAGCAGCGTCCGGCCCGGGGCGAGGGCGTTCAGGCGGGCGAGCCCGTCGCGGGTGCAGGTCACGCCCCACTCGGCGTCCCGCAGCTTCTCGGTCAGCTCCCAGTCGGGCGTGGTCCAGATGTCCTTGGCGTGCGCCGAGAAGCTCCACCGGCGCCCGGTCAGGAGCGCGGCGTAGCGGGCGACGCTGGCGGGCGTGTGCAGGAAATGCACGTGGAGATGGACGACCTCGGACGGCAATTCCCGGGCAAGGACCAGCGCCTGCCCGAGGCGCCGCAGCCGCGACGCCGTCGGGTCGCGCCGGAGGTCGCGGGCGAACAGCGCCAGGAGCGCGGGCAGGTTCGGCCGCCGGAGCGCCGCGCCGATGCCGCGGAGCACGCGCAGCGGCGCGTCGCGCAGGTATTCGGGCAGGTAGGCGGCGTCCGCGCGGATCTGCGCGTGCATCGGATGGCGCGCCCGGTCGGTCGGGCGCCGCAGCGACCAGATCTCCAGGGCGAGGCCCCGCCGTTCCAGCGCCAGCAATTCCTGCGCGATGAAGGTCTCGGAGAGCCGCGGGTAGCCCTTCAGCACCACGGCGACCCGCTTGGCGCTCACGAATAGGCCTGCAGGTACGGGCGTGCCGCGACGTCCGCGCCGCCGCGGACGGTCAGCGCCCGGACGCGGCGCGCCACCGCGTCGAGCCCGTCGAGCAGGCCCGGAACCAGCACCCGCGACGGCGGGTCCTGCTCCGGCAGGCCGCGGAGCGCCGCCGCCATCCGCTCGGGCGCCCGGCCCTCCGCCTCCATCAACACCCGCGCGAGGCCGAGCCGCTCGGCCGCGAGCGCCCGGATCGCCTGCTCCCGCCGCGGCTCGGTCCGCGGCACGAGGATCGCCCGGCGGTCGAAGGACAGGATCTCGCAGAAGGTGTTGTAGCCCCCCATGGCGACGACGCCGGCGGCCTTGTGCATCAGGAACTCGATCTCGCTGTCGAAGGTGATGGCCGCGATTCGGTCGGCGAGTCGGCGGATGCGCGCCGCGAACCCGTCGCGGGTCCCGGCATCGAGGAAGGGACCGAAGGCGATGAGCGCCGGCAGGGGGATCGCCGGATCGGTCTCGTAGGCGGCGATGACCCAGTCGATCAGGGCGGCCCCGTCGCCGCCGCCGCCCGGCGTCACCAGGATGAAGGGGCCGCCGGCGATGGCCGGCTCCTCGCGGCCGGCGCGGGGCCGCGGGAGGTCCCGGCGGAGATAGCCGGTGTAGATCAGGCGCGCGTCGATGCGGGCGGCCATCTCGGGCTCCATCGGCAGCGCCGCGAGGGGCTCGTGGATGCGGCTCAGCCCGTAGACCCAGATCTCGTCGTAGAACCGCGCCATCGTCTCGGCCGCGCCCTTGCGTTCCCATTCGGGAACGAGGCGGTCGGCGTCGTCGAGGACGTCGCGCAGGCCGAGGACGAGGCGGATGTCGCGTTCGGCGGCGTGCTCCAGAACCGGCAGCAGCTCGCCGTGGAACCCGGCCGGCTCCTTGTCGACGATGAGCAGGTCGGGGCGAAAGGCGATGCACGCCTGGGCGATGATCGCCGAGCGCTGCTCGACGGTGCGCGCCAGCGGAGTCGCGCCGTCCAGGCTCGCATAGCCGCCGTCGGCGAACTTGGTCACCGGCGGCAGCCGGACCGTCCGGACGCCCGGCGCGAAGGCGAAGCGGTCGACCACCGGCGAGCCCGAGACGATCATCGCCCGGGCGCCCCTGTTGCACGCCACGATCGCGTTGGCGATCGCCCGCGAGCGGCGCAGATGCCCGAGCCCGAAGGTATCGTGGCTGTAGATCAGGACGCGCGGGGCCGATGACGCCTCGTCCAGTCGCATCGATGTGATCGCCCCGGTTTGACGGCGCGAGGATCGCAGCCGCCGCCCTCTTGCACAAGCGGGGCCGGGTCGCAAACACCGCTGTTAACGGGCCCGGAACCGCGCGCGCCTAGGCTGTCGCGGAATCCGGACGCGGAAATCTCTCGTCATGCCTGCGCCCCTCGCGACCCGCGCGCCCGGCTCACCGACAGCACGCGCCGCCGCGCCCTGGGCAGATCTCACGAATCTCCTGAGCAGCGATGCCCGCCTGTTCGCGTTCGCCAAGCGGGCCGCCCGGGCGCTGGTCCCGTTCGGGCTGGCGATGGTTCTTCTGGTCTACGGGACCGGCCCGGAGCCGCGGCGTAACTGGTACGGCGACCCCCTCGGGAACGACTTCGTCCAGATCTGGGTGGCGGGCCGTTCGGCGCTGGAGGGGCGCGGAGCGGAGCCCTACAACCTACCGGCGCACTTGGCGAACCTGAAGGCGGCCTGCGGGCAGGAGTGCCGATTCGCTTGGCACTATCCGCCGGTGATCCTACTGCCGGCAGCCGCCACGGCGCTGCTGGACTTGCAGCCGGCCTTCCTGCTCTGGACCGCGCTCTCCCTCGCCCTGGTCGGGCTCGCGATGCGGCTGGCGGCCGGCCGGGCGGATGTGGCTTTCGTCGCGCTCGCGCACCCGCTGGTGCTCTGCAACCTCGCCTACGGCCAGAACGGCCTGTTCACCGCGTCGCTGCTGACCCTCGGCGCGGTGCTCGTCGATCGCCGTCCGTGGCTGGCCGGGCTCTGTTTCGGCCTGCTCGCCTACAAGCCGCACTTCGCGGCCCTGGCCCCTCTGCTCCTCCTGGTGACGGGACGGCGCGAATGCCTGGCCGCCTGTGCGTCGACGGTGCTGGCCCTCTGTCTCGCGTCGCTCGCGCTGTTCGGGTCGGCGCCCTGGACCGGCTTCTTCGGCACGCTCGGGGACACGAACCGGATCATCCTCCGGAACGCGGCGGCGGGCCTCGACCTCAACGCCAGCGCGTTCGGCGCGGTGCGCCTGCTCGGCGGCCCGATGGCCGCCGCCTGGACGGCGCAGGGACTCGTTGCCACGCTGGCGCTCGGCCTCGCCTGCCGCGCCTGGTGCCGGCCCACCGACCCGGCGCTCCGCGCGGCCGCGCTCCTCGTCTCAGCGCCGCTCCTGTCGCCGTACCTCCCGGTCTACGATCTGGCGCCGCTCGTACCGGCGGCGCTCCTGCTGGCGCTCGCCGCGCACCGGGCGGGCGGCTTGCGGCCGCACGAGCGGGCCCTGCTCTGCAGCGTGCCGCTCTTCGCGGTCGTCCGGGAGGCGGCGGGGCTGACCGGCTTCCCCCTCGGCCTCGTGCTGAGCCTCGCGACCTTCGCCTGCATCGCCTGGCGCGTCCGGCCGTGGCGCGTCGCCTCAGACGGGCACCGATCCGAGACGGGCTCCCTCAACACGCCCGTCCTCATTGGGCCAGCGGCCGCGGGATCCGGAAGGGCAGCATGAGCCGCACCATCGGGTTGCGGAACCGGTCGAGCGACAGGCTCTCGTGCATGGCCCGCACCGGCTCGCCGCCCAGCGTGGAGGCGAGCAGCGAGCGGGCGTAGAACGGCGTGTCCTCGTAGGTCGCCAGCACCCGCGACCGGCCGCCGTCGCTGCGTGTCTCGCGCGGCATCCGCCAGAAGCGCGTCGCCGGAAGCGCCGCGCCGGGCGGCGGCCGGATCTCGCGGCGGCTGCCGTCGGCGGAGAACCGGAGCGACAGGTTCTGGCCGCCGCCGTCGCGGTGATGGACGTCGTACAGGATCGCCGCGCCGTCCGGCAGATCGGCCCGGCACCACGTCCAGCGCGAGAAGGCGGCCTCCAGAGGTTCGTCGCCGTCGTTGGTGTCGAAGTAGCCGCTGCCGCGCCAGCGGAGGTCCGGCTGGTCGAAGTCCACCTCGACCCGCGAGGACGGCGACATCGGCCACCAGCGATGGCGGCCGGCCCGGTCGAGATGGAACGGACCCGCCGTGAACCCGCGCGGCTCGAGGCGCACCGTGCCGCGGATCCGGCGGGGCAGGGGGGCGCCGCGCTCGTCGATCCGCACCGTCAGCGCCGTGCCGTCCCAGTGCATGGCGCTGGGCCCCACGGCGATGTGGTCGGCGCTCCGCGACAGGCTGGCGGCGCGGCGCTCGGTCATGGCGAAGCGGCCGCGGTCGCCGTAGAGCACCACGTTCATGGCGCAGTGGGCGAAGGGGTCCTTCTCGGCGCTCCAGGCGTAGTAGGGCGAGAAAACGCTGCCGATGAAGGCGATGATCGTGAGGCCCTGGCGGCCGTCGTCGCTCACCGCATCGACGTACCACCACGCGTAGCCGCCCCGCGCGACCGCGCCGTCGAAGCGCGGTCGTCCAGGATCGCTGCCGCTGCCAGCCGTCCCGACTGCGCCGCCATCGGCACGCCCGGGCCGGGATGGATCGAGCCTCCCGCCAGGTAGAGACCCGGCAGCGCCGTCCGCGCGCCCGCGCGCTTGAAGGTCGTCGCCCAGCCCTGCGCCGCCCGCCCGTAGAGGGCCCCGCCCGTCCCGGGGAAGAGTCCGTCGAAATCCCGCGGCGTCGTCGTCACCGCCGACGACGCGAAGTCCAGGGTGAGCCCGCAGGCCTCCAGCCGACGGATCAAGTTCCTCTCGCATCTCTCGGTCTCCGGCGGGGTGAGCGGTCGGTCCCGGCCATCGGCCGGAGCGTTGACGAGCAGGAGCAGACGTTCCGGCCCCCGCGGCGCGGCACCCGCCGCGTCCCGGTCCTGGGCACAGACGTAGACCGTCGGGTCGTCGGGCAGGCGACGGGCGCGCAGGAGCGCGTCGAACTCGGCGCGGTAATCCCGCGAGAAGAAGACCGTGTGGTGCGCCAGCGGGAAACCCGCGGGTACCGCCTCCGCGCAGACCGTGACGGCGGAGAGCGAGCGCTCGCCGGGCGCGAGCCGCTCGCCGGCGGCGCCGGCCTCTGGCCCGAGCAGACCCGCGCCCAGGGCGGCGCAATCCGCGTTGCAGACGACGCGGTCGGCGGGCACGCTCGTGCCATCGGCGAGGCGCACGCCGACGACGCGTCCGCCTTCGACGAGGATCCGCGCGACCTCGGCGTCGTACCGGAAGGTCGCGCCCCGCTCGGCGGCCAGGTCGGCCACCGCCCGCGCGAGACCGCTGAGCCCGCCGGCGACGGTCCAGACGCCGGCCTGCTCCACGTGGGCGACGAGCATCAGCGTCGCCGGCGCGGTGAAGGGCGAGGCGCCGCAATAGGTGGCGTAGCGGCCGAACAGCTGGAGCAGCCGCGGGTCGCGGAAATACGCGCCCAGCGCCGACCACAGCGTCGTGAAGGGCTGGATCCGCCACAGGTCGCCGAGGCCCGAAAGCCCGACCCGCTGCGCGAGGCCGGCGGGACCCGTCCGGCCCTCGCGGATGAAGGGTCCTTCTAGGGTGCGGTACACCTCGGCCGACCGGGCGCAGAAGCGGCGGTAGCCGTCCGCCTCGCGCGGTCCCGCGAAGGCCGCGATCGCGTCCGCCGAGGCGTCGATATCGGCGAAAAGGTCGAGACGCTCGTCCCGGCTCCAGGCGTGGCGGGCGAGGAGCCGCGCCGGTGCCAGGGCGACCCGGTCGCCGAGCTCGGCGCCGCACTCGGCGAACAGCTCCTCGAAGACCCAGCGCATCGTGAAGACCGTCGGTCCGGCCTCGACGGCGCGGTCGCCGACCGGAACAGCGCGCATCTTCCCACCGGGATGCGGCGCTCGCTCGAGGACGGTGGTGTCGAGGCCGGCATGGGCGAGCCGCAGGGCGGCGGCGAGGCCACCGATCCCGGCTCCGATCACGACGACGCGCTCCTGCGCCACGGCCGCTCCGAACTCCCCCAACACGGGATTGATCTCCCCTCCGCAAAGTGTCAATAAGAAATGACACTTGTTGCTGACAACCGCATACAACACGGGAGGCAACGCGATGGAGTCCGGTCGGCGGATCGAGATGGCGCTGGATCGCGCCGTCGCGCACGCGGAGGCGCCGGGCGCGCCGCCCCTTCTGGCGGAGGCCCTCCGCTACGCGGTGTTTCCCGGCGGCCACCGGATCCGGCCCCGCCTCTGCCTCTCGGTGGCCCGGGCCTGCGGGGACGACGACCCGGCGGGATCCGTCGCGGCCGCCGCCGCCATCGAGCTCCTGCACTGCGCCTCGCTGGTCCACGACGACCTGCCGTGCTTCGACGACGCGCCGATGCGGCGGCAGAAACCCTCCGTCCACGTCGCATTCGGTGAGCCGATCGCCGTCCTGACCGGCGACGCCCTGATCGTCCTCGCTTTCGAGACCCTCGCGCGGTCCGCCGGGCATCACCCGGCGCGTCTCGGCCGCCTCGTCGGGCTCCTCGGCCGCGCCGCCGGGTCCCCGTCCGGCATCGCGGCGGGGCAGGCCTGGGAATCGGAGGTTCATATCAGCCTCAGCGACTATCAGCAGGCGAAGACGGGCGCCCTGTTCGCCGCCGCCACCGTCGCCGGTGCCGCCGCCGCGGGCGCCGAGCCGGAGGCCTGGCGCCGCCTCGGCGAGTGCCTGGGCGAGGCTTATCAGGTGGCCGACGACCTGCGCGACGTTGCCTGCCGACAGGAGGAGATCGGCAAACCCGCCGGCCGCGACGCCACGCTGGGACGCCCCAACGCCGCCGCGCTCCTGGGGACGGGCGGGGCGATGGAGCGTCTCTCGCGGCTGACCCGCGAGGCGATCGCGGCGGTTCCGGCCTGCCCGGGCGCGGTCGCGCTCACCGCCGAGATCGAGGCGCAGGCGCGGCTGTTCCTGCCCGCGAGCCTGCGGGCGGTGGTGGCCTGAGCGCCGGATCGCTCCGCGGAGCCGGCGCGGTGCCGCCGGTCCCAGCCACCTGGGCGGACAGGTGGCTCGCGTGGCGCAACCGCCTCGTCGCGAGCCCCCGCTTCCAGCGCTGGGCTGCGGGTTTCCCGCTGACCCGCCGCGTCGCCCAGCGCAACACGCGCGCGCTGTTCGACCTCTGCGCCGGCTTCGTCTACGCGCAGGTCCTGACCGCCTGCATCCGCCTCGATCTCTTCGTGATCCTGGCCGAGGGACCCCTGGCGGTCGACGCGCTGGCACGGCGGCTCGACCTTCCGCCGGACGCGGCTCGACGTCTGCTGCGCGCTGCCGAGTCTCTCGGGCTGCTGCGCGCCCTGTCGGGTGACCGGTTCGGGCTCGCCGACCTGGGCGCCGCGCTCGTCGGCAATCCCGGCATCGCCGCCATGATCGAGCATCACGCGCTGCTCTACGCCGACCTCGCGGATCCGGTCGCCCTGCTGCGCGGACAGGCCCAGCCGACCCGCCTCGCGGGCTACTGGCCCTACGCGGCCGGGGCGACGGGCGACGCGCGCACGGTGGCTCCCTACAGCGGCCTGATGGGTGCCTCGCAGGCGCTGATCGCCGAGGACGTGCTCGACGCCTGCGACCTGTCGCGCGTCCGGCATCTCATGGATGTCGGCGGCGGCGAGGGCGCCTTTTTGCAGGCGGTGGCGGCGCGGCACGCGGCGCCCCGCCTGACCCTGTTCGACCTACCCGCCGTGGCCGAGCGCGCCGCCGGGCGCCTCGGACGATCCGGCCTCGGCGAGCGGATCACCTGCCGCGGCGGCGACTTCCACGGCGGCCTTCCCGCGGGCGCCGACACCATCTCCCTGGTGCGGATCGTCCACGACCACGATGACGCGCCGGCCCAGGCGCTTCTCAGGGCGGCCCACGCGACGCTGCCACCGGGCGGCACGCTGCTGATCGCCGAGCCCATGGCCGGAACGCCCGGCGCGGAGCCGGTCGGGGACGCCTATTTCGGCTTCTACCTCCTGGCGATGGGATCCGGCCGGCCGCGCCGCGCCGAGGAACTGCGGGCCATGCTCGCGGCAGCAGGTTTCATCGCCATCCGGGAGCACCCGACACGGCGCCCGCTGCTCGCACGGGTGCTGGAAGCTCAAAAAACAGGCTCAGCAAAGTAAGTGTGGCTTGACGCTGCGTTGTGTCTATCTAGGATGACACATAGCGGCTTCGCACCAGAGAGAGTCGCGAGGCAGAGGGTGGAGACTTCCAGCCATGGACGCTCTAGCCGTCATTCTGGAAAACCCGGAGCACCTCTCGGTTCAGCGCCTGGCCCTGACGCCGCCCGGCGACGCGGACGCGGTCGTGGCGGTGTCTTGGAGCGGGATCAGCACCGGCACCGAGCGCCTGCTCTGGTCGGGGCGGATGCCGCCCTTCCCGGGCATGGGCTACCCACTGGTGCCGGGCTACGAATCCGTCGGGACCGTCGTGGAGGCGGATGCCGCCGCCACGGTCCGGGTCGGCCAGACCGTCTACGTCCCGGGCGCCCGCTGTTTCGGCTCGGTCCGCGGCCTGTTCGGAGGCGCGGCGTCCCATCTGGTCGCGCCGGCCGCTCGCCTCGTTCCGGCGGATGCGGCACTGGGCGAGCAGGCCTGTCTCCTGGCCCTGGCCGCGACGGCCCATCGCGCCCTCGGTCGGCCCACGCCCGGCGCCACGCCGCTCATCGTCGGGCACGGCGTGCTCGGCCGGCTGCTCGCCCGCCTGACCGTGGCGGCGGGCGCCGCGCCGACCGTCTGGGAGACGGATCCGGTCCGCGCCGCGGGCGAGCACGGCTACACGGTCGTCGCGCCCGAGGAGGATCCGCGCCGGGACTACGCGACGATCACGGATGTCAGCGGGAATGCCGCCGGCCTCGACGCCCTGATCGCCCGCCTGGCACCCGGGGGCGAGATCGTCCTCGCCGGGTTCTACGAGGCGCCCCTCAGCTTCGCCTTCCCGCCCGCCTTCATGCGCGAGGCCCGGATCCGGATCTCCGCCGAGTTCCGGCCCGAGGACACGGCGGCGGTGACGCGGCTGATCGAGAGCGGCCGGCTCTCCCTCGACGGGCTGATTACCCACCGTGCCCCGGCGGCACAGGCCCAGGACGCCTACCGCACCGCCTTCGCGGATCCGGGCTGCCTGAAGATGATCCTCGACTGGAGGGACGCCGCGTGAACGTTCAGCTCAACAAGGCCGCCCTGTCCCAAGCGACCCAGCTCCGCGCCGAAGCCGCGATCGAGCCCGACGCGGTCGCCACCGCGCCGGCGAAGAAAGAGACGCAGATCATCGCGATCTACGGGAAGGGCGGCATCGGCAAGTCGTTCACCCTCGCCAATCTCAGCTACATGATGGCCCAGCAGGGCAAGAAGGTCCTGCTGATCGGCTGCGACCCGAAGAGCGACACGACCTCGCTCCTCTTCGGCGGCAAGGCCTGCCCGACCATCATCGAGACCTCGACCAAGAAGAAGCTCGCCGGCGAGGCGGTCGCGATCGGCGACGTCTGCTTCAAGCGCGACGGCGTCTACGCCATGGAACTCGGCGGCCCCGAGGTCGGGCGCGGCTGCGGCGGCCGGGGCATCATCCACGGCTTCGAGCTGCTGGAGAAGCTCGGCTTCCACGAGTGGGGCTTCGACTTCGTCCTCCTCGACTTCCTCGGCGACGTGGTCTGCGGCGGCTTCGGCCTGCCGATCGCCCGGGACATGTGCCAGAAGGTCATCGTCGTCGGCTCGAACGACCTCCAGTCGCTCTACGTCGCCAACAACGTCTGCTCGGCGGTGGAGTATTTCCGCAAGCTCGGCGGCAATGTCGGCGTCGGTGGCCTCGTGATCAACAAGGATGACGGCACCGGCGAGGCCCAGGCCTTCGCGGAGGCCGCCGGCATCCCGGTTCTGGCCTCGATCCCGGCCGACGAGGACATCCGGCGCAAGAGCGCCAATTACGAGATCATCGGCAAGCCGGACGGGCGCTGGGGCGGGCTGTTCGCGGAGCTCGCCGCCAACGTCGCCGAGGCCGCGCCGCACCGCCCGACGCCGCTGTCGCAGGACGGCCTCCTCGGCCTGTTCTCCAGCGAGACCACCGGCCGCGACGTGGTCCTGGTCCCCGCGACCCACGAGGACATGTGCGGCGTCGCCCACGTGACGAAGCCGTCCCTCGAAGTCGTCTACGACGAGGTCTGACGCGCATGGCCGTCTCCCTCGACATCGCCGATCTGCGGGCCCGCAAGGCTCCGGCCAACGTCGACCTCGCCGCCGCGCAGAGCGACGGCCTGGGCTGCCACGCCGGCAAGGACGCGATGGTCGCGGCGGCGGAAGCCGCCGGCATGTCGGAGACCCTGGCGCAGCTCCGCAGCGACTATCCGCAGGGGCCGCACGACCAGCCGCAGAGCATGTGCCCGGCCTTCGGCTCGCTCCGCGTCGGCCTGCGCATGCGGCGGACGGCGACGATCCTGTCCGGATCGGCCTGCTGCGTCTACGGCCTGACCTTCACGTCGCATTTCTACGGCGCGCGGCGCAGCGTCGGTTACGTGCCGTTCAACTCCGAGACGCTCGTCACCGGCAAGCTATTCGAGGACATCCGCGAGGCGGTCCACGCCACTGCGAAGCCGGAGGACTACGACGCCGTCGTCGTCATCAACCTCTGCGTCCCGACGGCGTCCGGCGTGCCGCTGCGCCTGCTGCCCAAGGAGATCGACGGCGTCCGAGTGATCGGCATCGACGTGCCGGGCTTCGGCGTCCCGACCCACGCCGAGGCCAAGGACGTCCTGGCCAGCGCCATGCTGAAGGTCGCCCGCGCCGAGGCCGAGCAGGGCCCGGTGGCGGCGCCCCGCGGCGGCCGCTCGGAGCGCCCGAGCGTCGCGCTCCTCGGCGAGGTGTTTCCGGCGGACCCGGTGGTGATCGGCGCGCTCCTGGAGCCCCTCGGCCTCGCGGCGGGCCCGGTCGTGCCGACGCGGGAATGGCGCGAGCTCTACGCCGCCCTCGACTGCGCCGCGGTGGCGGCGATCCACCCGTTCTACACGGCCTCGATCCGCGAGTTCGAGGCGGCCGGCCGGCCGATCGTCGGCTCGGCCCCGGTGGGCGTCGACGGGACCGCCGACTGGCTCGACCGGATCGGCGAGGCCTGCGGCGTGGCGCGCGCCACCGTCGAGGCGGCCAAGAACCGGATCCTGCCCGGCATCCGCGGGGCGCTCGGCGCGCGCCCGATCAAGGGCCGGATCACGCTCTCGGGCTACGAGGGGTCGGAGCTGCTCGTGGCGCGCCTCCTCGTGGAGAGCGGCGCCGAGGTCCCGTATGTCGGCACTGCTTGCCCGCGCACGCCCTGGTCGGAGGCCGACCGCGACTGGCTCGAATCCCGCGGCACGGAAGTGCGCTACCGGGCCTCGCTCGAGGACGACCTGTTCGCCTTCGAGGCACTGAAGCCGGACCTCGCCATCGGGACGACGCCCGTGGTGCAGCGGGCCAAGGAGCGCGGCACCCCGGCGCTCTACTTCACCAACCTGATCTCGGCGCGCCCGCTCATGGGCGCGGCCGGTGCCGGGTCGCTCGCCACGGTGATCAACGCGGCGCTGGGCAACAAGGCGCGATTCGACGCCATGCGGGACTTCTTCGAGGGGGTCGGTACCGGCCACGCCGCGGGCGTCTGGCAGGAGGTGCCCCAGCGCCGCCAGGGCCCGAAGATCGAGGGTCCGAAGAAGCCGATCGGGGAGATGGCCTGATGCTGATCCTCGATCACGACAGGGCCGGCGGATACTGGGGCGCGGTCTACGTCTTCACGGCGATCAAGGGCCTGCAGGTCGTCATCGACGGCCCCGTCGGCTGCGAGAACCTGCCGGTGACCTCGGTGCTGCACTACACCGACGCGCTGCCGCCGCACGAGCTGCCGATCGTGGTGACCGGGCTCGCCGAGGAGGAACTCGGCCGCCACGGCACCGAGGGCGCGATGAAGCGCGCCCACGCGACCTTGGATCCGGGCCAGCCCAGCGTCGTGGTCACCGGCTCCATCGCCGAGATGATCGGCGGCGGCGTGACGCCCGAGGGCACGGGCCTTCAGCGCTTCCTGCCGCGCACCATCGACGAGGACCAGTGGCAGGCCGCCGACCGGGCGATGCGCTGGCTCTGGCAGGAATACGGCGCCAGGAAATTCGCCAAGAAGGGCATCCCGACCCGGCCGGAGAAGAAGCCCGGCGAGAAGCCCCGGGTGAACCTGATCGGCCCGGCCTACGGCACCTTCAACATGCCCTCCGACCTCGCGGAGATCCGCCGGCTGGTCGAGGGGATCGGCGCCGAGGTGAACCTCACCTTCCCGCTGGGCGCCCACCTCGCCGACGTGCCCAAGCTCGTCAACGCCGACGCCAATATCTGCCTCTACCGGGAGTTCGGCCGCCTGCTCTGCGAGGATCTCGAGCGGCCCTACCTGCAGGCCCCGATCGGCATCCTGTCGACGACCAAGTTCCTGCGCTCGCTCGGCGCGATCCTGGGCCTCGATCCCGAGCCGTTCATCGAGCGGGAGCGGCACACGACCATCAAGCCGGTCTGGGATCTCTGGCGCTCCGTGACCCAGGACTTCTTCGGCACCGCGAGCTTCGGCATCGTCGCCACCGAGACCTACGCGCGCGGCGTGCGCCACTTCCTCGAAGACGAGATGGGCCTGCCCTGCCACTTCGCTTTCGGGCGCTCGGCCGGGGTCAAGCCCGACAACGCGGCGGTCCGCGCCGCCGTCGCGGCCAAGCCGCCGCTGGTGCTGTTCGGGTCGTTCAACGAGCGGATGTATCTCGCCGAGTCCGGCGCCCGGGCGACCTACGTGCCGGCCTCGTTCCCCGGGGCGATCATCCGACGGCACACCGGCACGCCGTTCATGGGCTACGCGGGGGCGACCTACCTGGTTCAGGAGGTCTGCAACGCCCTGTTCGACACCCTCTTCCACATCCTGCCGCTCGCCCGCGACATGGACAAGGTCGAGGCGACCCCGGCCCGGCGCCACGCCGAGCTGCCGTGGGACGAGGCCGCCCGGGAGGCCCTCGACGCCCTCGTCGAGGCCCAGCCGGTTCTGGCCCGCATCTCCGCCGCCAAGCGCCTGCGCGACGCCGCCGAGCGGGCTGCCCGGGACCATGAGGCCGCCGCCGTGGCGCCCGCCCACGTGGCGCGCGCCCGGGCCGCCCTCGCGGGGGGAGTCCCCGCGTGAGCTCCCTTTCCGTTTCACCCAGAGGAGACCTGACGATGCGCACGATGGTCCCGACCGGCCGCCAGCACCAGGAAGCGTATCAGTTCCGGCTGATCCTGGCGGCGACCTACCCGTTCTTCCTCGCCGCCGCGGCGCTGAACCGGTTCCGGCCGAGCCGCGAGACGGCCCGGCCGGGCCTGCTGCCGGCGCGCCGCTCGGTCTTCGGCGAGGCCCGCGCCATGGCGGTTCAGGCGATCCCCTTCGCCTTCATGGGCTGACACGCCCCTGAGCGAGACGCTTCCGTCCGGTCACGCGGGGGAAGTCGGGCCGCGAGCGTCGCAAGGCATCGCGGCTGAACCCGTCGCGCTTCGCGAGAGGCGCGGCCAACACACGGAGGTCTGAACGATGGCGAGTGGACCCGTCACAACAGAAAGACCGAGCAGCCTGTCCGGGCTGACGGAACCGGAAGCCAAGGAGTTCCACGCGATCTTCCTGACGAGCTTCCTCATTTTCACGGCGATTGCCGTGGTCGCGCACATCCTCGTCTGGTTGTGGCGCCCGTGGCTGCCCGGACCGCAGGGCTACGCCTCCCTCGAGGGCGTCCGCGATGCGGCCCACGCCCTCGTCACGATGATCGGCTGAGGAGGATCGGATGCACAAGGTTTGGTTGCTCTTCGATCCGCGGCGCACGCTGGTGGCCCTGTTCACCTTCCTCTTCATCCTGGCGCTGCTGATCCACTTCATCCTGCTCTCGACCGACCGGTTCAACTGGCTCGACGGTCCGAGAAACAACAAGGCCGCCGAGAACACCATCACGCTCGCGCTGCCGCAGATGCCGGCCTGACCGCCGGTCCGGACCGCGGCGCGCGAGGGCCGCGGTCACCCCGTTCTTCCTCTTCTCCGGCCTGACTGAGGAGCAGCCGCCATGGCGATGCTGAGCTTCGAGCGCAAATACAGGGTCCGCGGCGGCACCCTGCTCGGCGGCGACCTGTTCGACTTCTGGGTCGGGCCGTTCTTCGTCGGCTTCTTCGGCGTGGTCGGGATGTTCTTCACGGTGCTGGGCACCGCGCTCGTCATCTACGGGGCGGCGATCGGGCCGACCTGGAACATCTGGCAGATCAACATCGCGCCGCCCGACATCAGCTACGGCCTGCGGCTGGCGCCGCTCAAGGAGGGCGGTCTCTGGCAGATCATCACCATGTGCGCGCTGGGCTCGTTCGTGTGCTGGGCGCTGCGCGAGGTCGAGATCTGCCGCAAGCTCGGCATCGGCTACCACGTGCCCGTGGCCTTCGGGATGGCGATCTTCGCCTACTTCACCCTCGTGGTGATCCGGCCGCTGCTGATGGGCGCCTGGGGTTACGGCTTTCCCTACGGCATTCTCAGTCACCTCGATTGGGTGTCCAATACCGGTTACCAGTACCTCCACTTCCATTATAACCCGGCCCACATGCTGGCCGTGACGTTCTTCTTCACGACGACTTTGGCCCTGGCGATGCACGGCGGCCTGATCCTGTCGGCGACCAACCCGAAGAAGGGCGAGACCGTCAAGACGCCCGAGCACGAGGACACCTTCTTCCGCGACACGATCGGCTACTCGATCGGCACGCTCGGCGTTCACCGCCTCGGCCTGTTCCTGGCCCTCTCGGCGGGGTTCTGGAGCGCGGTCTGCATCGTCATCAGCGGACCGTTCTGGACGCAGGGCTGGCCGCAATGGTGGGGCTGGTGGCTCAACCTGCCGGTGTGGCGATGACGGATCGCACGGGATCGGAACGAGGGGACTAACGCGGGTCGCCGCCGCTCGGCGCGCGGCACTCCGGGGGAGGGCAGGCCATGGCCTATTACCAGAACATCTTCACGCAGGTTCAGGTGCGCCCGCTGGTACCGGAGCACGGTGTGCCGGTGGCGGTCGACGACCGGGTCGGCAAGCCGTTCAACAGCTACCTGTTCGGGCTCATCGGCAACAGCCAGGTCGGGCCGATCTACATCGGCTACATCGCGGCGCTGTCGATCACCTGCGGCCTGATCGCCTTCGAGATCATCGGGCTCAACATGTGGGCGTCGGTGAACTGGGATCCGGTCCAGTTCGTCCGGCAACTGCCGTGGCTCGCCCTGGAGCCGCCCCTGCCGAAATACGGGCTCAAGGTGCTCCCGCCCCTCAACGAGGGCGGCTGGTGGCTCATCGCCGGCTTCTTCCTGACGGCCTCGATCCTGCTCTGGTGGGTCCACCTCTACCGGCGGGCGCGGGCGCTCGGGTTGGGCACCCACGTGCCGTGGGCCTTCGCGTCGGCCATCTGGCTCTACCTCGTCCTCGGCTTTATCCGGCCGCTCCTGATGGGTTCGTGGTCGGAAGCCGTGCCGTTCGGCATCTTCCCGCACCTCGATTGGACCGCGGCCTTCTCGCTCCGCTACGGCAACCTCTTCTACAACCCGTTCCACATGCTCTCGATCACGTTCCTCTACGGGTCGACGCTGCTGTTCGCGATGCACGGGGGGACGATCCTGGCCTGCTCGCGCTACGGCGCGGAGCGCGAGATCGACCAGATCGTCGACCGCGGCACGGCCACCGAGCGCGCCGCCCTGTTCTGGCGCTGGACCATGGGCTTCAACGCCACGATGGAATCGGTCCATCGCTGGGCGTGGTGGTTCGCGGTCCTGACCACGCTGACGGGCGGCATCGGCATCCTGCTCACCGGCACCGTCGTGGACAACTGGTATCTCTGGGCGGTCAAGCACCACGTGGCGCCCTCGTATCCGCAGGTCTACGGCCCGATCGTGGATCCCGCCCATCTCGCACCCGGCCCGAGGCCGTGAGGAGGCCGTCATGAAGACGATTCTGGCGGTTGTCGGCGGGGCGCTCGCCCTGTTCCTCACCATTGCGATGTTCGGCGGCGCGGGGTGGACCCACCCGCCGATGGCCAACAAGCAGACCGGCTTCCGGGGGACCGGGATGGACCTGATCCGCACCCGGGCCGGAAACGAGGCGCTGTCGGAAGCCAACCGGGCGCCGGCGCCGGCCGACCCGGCCGATGCCGGCGGCGACAAGGCCTCGGCGGTCTACCAGAACGTGCAGGTCCTGGGCGACCTCTCGGCCGAGCAGTTCAACCGGCTGATGGTCTCGATCACCGAGTGGGTCGCGCCGCAGCAGGGCTGCACCTACTGCCACAGCACCGAGAACATGGCCTCCGACGAGCTCTACCAGAAGCGCGTCGCACGGCGCATGATCCAGATGACGCAGTACATCAACGCGTCTTGGAAAGAGAACCACGTCCATCAGGCCGGCGTGACCTGCTACACCTGCCACCGAGGCAATCCGGTGCCGGCCAATATCTGGTTCGATCATCCGATCCAGGGCGCGGGACGGTTCAGGCCGCGCAACAACAGCCAGAACCTGGCCTCGCCGGAGGTCGGCAACACCTCGCTGCCCTACGACGTCTATCAGGCCTTCTACCAGCACAAGGAGACGTCGGAGGACGCCATACGGGTCAACGCCACCACGGCGCTACCGGAGACCAAGGGCAAGCCGATCCAGGACGCCGAGAAGACCTTCGCGATCATGATCAGCATGTCGCAGTCTCTCGGCGTGAACTGCACCTTCTGCCACAACACGCGCTCGGTGGCGCAGTGGGACACCAGCACGCCCAACCGGGTCCATGCCTGGTACGGCATCCGCATGGTGCGCGACCTGAACCAGGATTATCTGACGCCGCTGACCTCGACCTTCCCGCGGAACCGCCTCGGGATCCTCGGCGACGCGCCGAAGATCAACTGCGCCACCTGTCACAACGGCGCCAACAAACCGCTGAACGGCGCCAACGTGATCGAGCCCTATCCGGAGCTTTCGCACCCGACGATCTCGGTGAGCCTGCCGACCGGCGAGGCCAAGGACCCGATCCCCGGCACCGAGAAGCCGACGCCGAAGCCCTGATCGGCTCTGGGGCGGCCGGAACGCCGGCCGCTCCGCTCAAGCTACGGGGAACCTCCGCGGGGTAGGGACGTCGGTACCGGCGGCCAAGCTCGGCCTCAGGAGGCGCCCGTGACCATCACCATCTCCAACCTCCAGCCGCTGATCGCGATCCTCGCCGGGATCCTGATCCTGGTGATGCCGCGGCTGCTCAACTACATCGTCGCGATCTACCTGATCGTCGTCGGCGTGATCGGGCTCGGAATCCTGCATTGAGGGTCAGCACCCGCAGCGCGGCGGGGCGGACCTGACAGACCGCCCAACCCGTCAGCGACGCACGCACAGGGCCATCGCGCGTTCATCTTGCGTTGCGGTGCGGGATGGTCCAACCCCGCCCATCAGCTCGGCCGGCGCCGGGCACCAGAGACGGACGGGATCGACATGGCGACCGGCAGCGCGAAGTGGGTCTATGCCTTCGGCGACGGCAAGGCGGAGGGCAAGTCGCAGATGCGCGACCTGCTCGGCGGGAAGGGCGCCAATCTGGCCGAGATGTCGAACCTCGGTCTGCCGGTCCCGCCGGGCTTCACCATCACCACCGAGGTCTGCACCTACTTCTACGATCACGGCAAGTCCTACCCGCCGGAGCTGAAGGATCAGGTCGGCGCGGCGCTCGCGCAGGTCGGCAAGCTCACCGGCCGCAAGTTCGGCGACGCGACGAATCCGCTCCTCGTCTCGGTCCGCTCGGGCGCCCGCGCCTCGATGCCCGGCATGATGGACACTGTGCTCAATCTCGGACTCAACGACGAGACCGTCCTGGCGCTCGCCAAGGAGGCCGACGACGAGCGTTTCGCCTACGATTCCTACCGTCGCTTCATCACCATGTACTCGAACGTCGTCCTCGGCGTTGAGCACCACGCCTTCGAGGAGGCGCTGGAGCAGTACAAGGAGAGCAAGGGCTTCGACCTCGATACCGAGCTCGGCGCCGGCGACTGGAAGACGCTGATCCAGACCTACAAGAAGATCGTGCGCGACGAGCACGGCTCCGACTTCCCGCAGGGCGCCGACGACCAGCTCTGGGGCGCGATCGGCGCCGTCTTCAACTCGTGGATGATTCCGCGTGCCAAGAAGTACCGGGAGCTGAACAACATCCCGGAGAGCTGGGGCACGGCCGTCAACGTGCAGGCCATGGTATTCGGCAACATGGGCGACACGTCGGCCACCGGCGTGGCGTTCACCCGCAACCCGTCCACCGGCGAGAAGGCGCTCTACGGCGAGTTCCTGATCAACGCGCAGGGTGAGGACGTGGTGGCGGGCATCCGCACGCCGCAGAACATCACCGAGAAGGCGAGGAAAGAGGCCGAGAGCGACAAGCCTTCCATGGAGAAGGCCATGCCCGAGAGCTTCGCGGAGCTGACCCGGATCTACGGGATCCTGGAATCGCATTACCGCGACATGCAGGACATGGAGTTCACCATCGAGAAGGGGAAGCTCTGGATGCTCCAGACCCGCAACGGCAAGCGCACGGCGAAGGCCGCCCTGCGCATCGCCGTGGATCTGGCGGGCGAGGGGCTGATCTCCCGCGAGGAGGCGATCGGCCGGGTCGAGCCCGGCGCCCTCGACCAGCTCCTGCACCCGACCATCGACCCGAAGGCCGACCGCAAGGTCATCGCCTCGGGCCTGCCGGCCTCGCCCGGCGCGGCGACCGGCGAGATCGTGTTCAACTCCGAGGACGCGGAGGCGCACCGCAAGGCGGAGCGCAAGTGCATCCTGGTGCGGATCGAGACCTCGCCCGAGGACATCCACGGCATGCACGCCGCCGAGGGCATCCTCACCACCCGCGGCGGCATGACCAGCCACGCGGCGGTGGTCGCCCGTGGCATGGGTAAGCCCTGCGTCTCCGGCGTCGGATCCATCCGCATCGACTACAAGGCGCAGACCCTGACGGTCGGCGGCGTCACGCTGAAGGCGGGCGACAAAATCACCATCGACGGGTCCACCGGGCAGGTGATCCAGGGCGAGGTGAAGATGCTGGAGCCCGAGCTGTCGGGCGACTTCGCCACGCTGATGGAATGGGCCGACGCGATCCGCGGCATGAAGGTGCGTGCGAACGCCGACACGCCGACCGACGCCCGCACGGCGCGCAACTTCGGCGCCGAGGGCATCGGCCTCTGCCGCACCGAGCACATGTTCTTCGAGGGTGACCGCATCATCGCGGTCCGCGAGATGATCCTGGCGGACGACGCCGAGGGCCGCCGCGCGGCCCTGGCGAAGATCCTGCCGTACCAGCGTCAGGACTTCCTCGAGCTGTTCACGATCATGTCGGGCCTGCCGGTCACGATCCGCCTGCTCGACCCGCCGCTCCACGAGTTCCTGCCGCACACCGACGCCGAGGTCGCCGAGGTCGTGAAGGCGACGGGCGTCGCCGAGGAGAAGATCCGGCACCGGATGCGGGAGTTGTCCGAGCACAACCCGATGCTCGGCTTCCGCGGCTGTCGGCTCGCGATCGCCTTTCCGGAGATCGCCGAGATGCAGGCCCGGGCGATCTTCGAGGCCGCCGTCCAGGCGGCCGCGGATACCGGCAAGGCGGTGACGCCCGAGGTGATGGTGCCGCTGGTCTTCACCCGCGCCGAGTTCGACATCGTGAAGGCCAGCATCGATGCCATGGCAAAGGCCGTGGCCGAGGAGAAGGGCGCGACCCTCGACTACCAGGTCGGCACGATGATCGAGCTCCCGCGGGCCGCCCTCAAGGCGGGCGAGATCGCCGAGACCGCGGAGTTCTTCTCCTTCGGCACGAATGACCTGACGCAGACGGCGCTCGGGATCTCCCGCGACGATGCCGCCACCTTCCTGGGTCCCTACACCCAGAAGGGCATCCTGCCGGCCGATCCGTTCATCACGATCGACCAGGACGGCGTCGGCGAGTTGGTGCGCATCGGCGTCGAGCGCGGCCGCAAGACGCGGCCGAACATCAAGCTCGGCATCTGCGGCGAGCACGGCGGCGATCCCGCCTCGGTGGGCTTCTGCCAGGAGGTCGGCCTGGATTACGTGTCGTGCTCGCCCTACCGGGTGCCGATCGCCCGGCTCGCCGCGGCCCAGGCGGCACTGGGCAAGGTCGCCGGCAAGGAAGGCTAAGGTCGGATGGGGGGGGCGCCGAACGGCGTCCCCCATTCGGATATCAACCATCCGTACGAGGATCAGTGGAAAAACGCGCCTTTCGGTCGAACTCGGCGCGCCGTGAGGCGTTCTTCGATTGAACGGGTACGTTCCGCGTGGGCCTAATCAACTCGCGTCAGGTACTGCATCGCCCGTCAGAATCGGCCGCCACCATGTCACACAGCCCATCGCCGCTGTGCCTCGCCGAGACCGAAGCCGCCGAGGCCGTCCCGCGCGCCGCCGTCCGCGCCTATCTCGCCCTCGTCGCCGGTCTCGGGGGTCTCGTCACGGCAGCGATGCTGATGATGTCCGTCGCGGCCAACAGCGGCAACGAGGCGGAACGCATCTCGGCGACGCAGGACGACAGCTACGCCACCACGCTCGTCGGCGCGCTCGCGGTCAATCTGTCCAAACCTCTGCGCTGAGCCGGATCCGGCGCCGATCGCTCCGCTCGACTGGCTCCGCCTCGCGTACAGGACGATGGCGGGCTGACCGCCCCGCGCCGCTCACCGCGCCCCGGCCAGGGCGCGCGCGGCCGAGCCGGTGAAGCGGGTCGTCAGGTCGTCGCCGGGGCTGCGGGCAGTGAACCGCGTGGTGACCCGGTCGGGCGCGGCGCCGACCACCGCGTCGGGCGCGGCACCGCGCAGACGCGTGGTGGCCACGCGCACGGGAACAGTTCGGCTCGCCGGGGCCGCGACCGGACCGGCCGACGCGGAATCGAACAGTGCCTGCAACTGCGCCTTGGCATCCGCGTCCGGAGCCACGAGGGAGCGGGCGCGAACCGGGCTCGGCGCCGCGGGCTTGTCGAGGGCCCGGATCTCGCCCGCGGACGCGAGATTGGCCATTCCCCGCTGAAGCGCCGCGAACTGCACCGGGCGCGGCGGCGGCAGGGGCATGTTCAGGCTCGCAACGACGGCCGCCATATCCGACGGGCGCCGCGGCGGGAGCGGCGCCGCGACGGCGGCCACCGCCTCGTCGGCGGCCGGCTGACCCGCGGTCAGGAGCGACTTGGCATCGGCGGGCTTGGCCTCGGCGCCCTTCGCCTGCGCCCGATCCGCCTGCGAGCCGCGCAGGGCGTCGTCGGCAGCGGGCGCCGCGTAGGCGAGGGCCGCGCGCGCACCCACCGGATCCTGCGGGTCGGCGCTCGCCACAGCGACGACGGGCGCACGCCGCGCCTTCTTCGCCGTCTCGACGGGGGTCTGGACCGGCGCGGGCTCGGGTGCGGACCGGCCGCCGCCGAACAGGCTCGCCAGGAAGCCGAACAGTCCGGGCCCGTCCTCCTCTTCGCCGCTGGCCATCTGAGTGGTGATACCCGCCACGGTTCCGCCGCGGGCCAGGATCTCGGCCTTGGCCTCCTCGTAGCGGGGGAAGGGCCGGTTGTCGCTCGGCAGCAGCACGGTCTTGCCGTCGGGAAAGAGGCGGGCGAGCTGATCGTGCGTCATGCGCGGCCACATCCGCACCGAGCCGACGTCGAGGTGAACGAACGGCGTGCCGGCATGCGGGTACCAGCCGACGCCGCCGCGCTGCATCTGGAGGCCGACCTCGCGGATGCGGTCGATCGAGACGTCCGGCAGGAAGAAATCCATCGCCTTGCCGAGCATGTGCTGGCTGTACTCGGCCACCATCTTGGAGCGGCGGCGCAGCATCGCGTTGGTGCCCGGCGAGCGGTAGGCGGAGACGACGTGGATCGGCTGGCTCGCACCGACCTGCCGGTAGGCCTCCCAGACCGTGTCGAACAGGCGCGGGTCCATCTTGGTGGGCTCGTTCACGCGCCAGTCGCGCAGGAGCCAGTTCAGCTGCTCGAGGGCCGCGCGGTCGTAGCGGCCATCGCGCTTGAACGTGATGGTCGCGCTCTCCTGCGTGTGCGTGTGGTAGATCGTCAGCGAGCGGGTGTCGCCGTTGGCGACCGCGTCCTCGGTCTCGGCCGTCCCGGCGAGCAGTCCGAGCGCGAGGCCGGACAGGGCGAGGGTCAGACGGCGAAGGGCGCGCGGGAGACTGGGCACGACGGTCCTGATCCTCTCCCGACAGCCTGACCCGACGCCTGTTGAACCGGGTTCGCGACCGAAACGGCTAAGGCTCGACCGTGGCGAAATCGTGCCCGGCTGTGCGGCCGCGCACGCGAAAGTTGAGAGTTGCGCGGGTGGACTACCACCACCCGCGCGGCGCCGGTTGCTGCGGTGCGGGCGTCCAGAGACCCGGCTCGCCGTATTCCGGCGCGCTGTCGGCCCGGGCGGCGCGGCGCAGGGGACGGCGCGGCGCGTCCGCCTGATCGTAGCGCCCGGTCGGCCACGCGTCGGCATCCGCGACCGGACGTTCGGGCGCGCGGCGATGGGCCGTCCGAGTCGCGGGCGGCTTCGGCGCGCGCTCGGCCTTGCGCCGCGGCGCCTCGTCGGGAAGCCTCACAATCGCCGGCCCGCCGCCGCCGGGCAGCCCGAGGGCCGCGCGCATCGGCGCGTCGTAGCCGTAGAGGTCCGGCAGGGTGCGGTAGGTGCCGCCATCGTCCACGAAGGCCGTGAAGTAGGCGAGGTGGACCGGCAGCTTCTCCGGCAGCCGAATCGTGCGCTCGCCCTTGCCGATCAACTTCTTCAGCCGATCCTCGGACCAGTTCGGCAGCACCACGTCGGCGAGGCGGAACGGATCGTCGACGCGCACGCAGCCGTGGCTGAAATCGCGCTTCGAGGCGGAGAACAGCGAGCGGTTCGGCGTGTCGTGCAGGTAGACCGCGTGCTGGTTCGGGAACATGAACTTGATGAAGCCGAGGGCGTTGCGCTCCCCCGGGGGCTGACGCAGCGAGATGTGGCCGCCGCGGCGGACCACCTCGTAGCCGCCCCAGGTCTTGCCGCCGTAGCCGGCGAGCTTCGGCGCCATCGTCTTCAGGATCGAGGGCGGGACGTACCAGGACGGGTTGACGACCGCGTATTCCATCGAGCCCGAGAACAGGGGCGTGCGCGATTCCGGCTTGCCGACGATGACCCGCGCCTCGTCGCGCATGACGCCGCCCCGATAGGCGCGGAGGCGGTATTCCGGCACGTTGACCAGGATGTAATCCGAGCCCAGGTCGCCCGGCAGCCAGCGCCACCGCTCCATGTTGACGATGAGTTCGGCCTCCCCGCCGGTCGGGCGCGCCGCGCGGCCGGCATCCGCCAGGGCCAGCACCGTCTGGACGTTCAGGACGCCGTTGCCCGGCAGCCCGCGGCCGCGCTGGAACTTCGCCACCGCGTCCGCGACGACCGAATCGTACTCCTCCGGCTCACCGGCGCCTTTGTCCATCGTGGCGGCCGGACGGCTCTCGAGGTTGAAATGCGCCCGCAGCAGCGGGACGCGGGCGTCGCGCATACCGACGCGAAGGGCCGGTCCGGCCGGGAGGCGCAGCGGCTTCACGGCCGTCGGCGCGGTACCGCGCAGGGCGGCGAGCCGATTCTTCAGCGCGAGATAGCCCGGCGTCGCCGGATTGTAGGCCTGAAGCGCCTCGCCGGCCTTCGCGCCGGCCTCGTCGAGCTTCGCCAGCACGTCGTTCCCGGCCGGAAGATCGAGATGCGGGGTGATCAGCCGCGAGATCGAGGCGAGATTGATCCGGCCGCCGCGAGCGTCTCGGGCGTAGAGCACCGCCGCAGCGGACAGGCGCAGATCGGCATCGGCGACCGCCTTCTCGTCCGGCTTATCGGCGAGCGCCGGCACCGTGTAGGCGCGCGGGTCGAGACCGTCCTCGGCGGCGGCCGACAGCCGTGCCGAGACCGCCTTCGCGGCGTCGGTCCACGCGCCGCCGGAAATCCACAGCGGCCGGAAAGTGCGGGCCTCGTAGAAGCTCCGGATCGCGTCGCGATCCTTGCCGGTCAGGCGCAGCAGGAGGGGCGCGGCATCGGAGAACCGGGCGAAGACCGCTGCGCCGAGCGGATCCGTCGGGGCGACCGGGGCAGCGGCCGCGGGGGCCGGTGCCGGCTCGGCCGCCGGCGCCTCCGGCTTGTAATCGGGAAGGGCGGGTGTGGCCGGAGCCGACGGACCTGCCTGCGCCGGTGGGGCAGGCGGCGCGGCGGGCGGCGATGCGGGAATAACGGCGGCCGGCTGGTCCAGCGAGACCGTCTCGGCACGGAGGGAGCCGGCCGGGGCCAGTGTGCCGCCGAGGAGGGCGGCCAGCGCGATGAGGCTGGAGCGCGGGACGCGCATCGTGATCTCCCGGGGTGCGGCGGCGGGACCGCACGCTCAGATTGTGATTATCCGCGCAAGCGTGGCTTTCAGCAACCGCAGTTGTCGCGAATAGAAGGTTGGTCCTGCAGGTGAATGTGTCATTTCTAATGCTGCTGAGATTATGATTGGCTAAATCATCTGCCATCAGCGACCAGCAGGGCCGAAATTTTCTCCTGTGTGGCCGAAACGAATGCGCTCGGTGCGCTAGCGCACGTGGCGCACGATCAGGCCGCGTCCTCGGTTTTAGCGTCGTCCTCCAGCCCCAGATCCTTGAGCTTGCGATAGAGGGTGGAGCGGCCGATGCCGAGGCGGCGCGAGACCTCCGACATCCGCTGCCGGTAGAACTGGAGCGCGAAACGGATGATTTCCGCCTCCAGCATATCCATCGGCTTCATCTCCCCGGTTTCCTCGGCGACGAGCGACATGGCGTGCGGGTCGCGCACCTCGACGCGCACGATCTCCCGTACCGGCTCGGGCGCGTAGGCGGGCATCTGCGGCTGGACCGGCGCCGCCGGGATCCGCACGTCGAAACCCTCGACCTGAGCGGCGATCTGCGGGAACTCGGAGACGGTCAGCTCGTCGCCGTCCGCCAGGACGACGGCGCGGAACAGGGCGTTCTCCAGCTGCCTGACGTTGCCCGGCCACGGATAGCGCGTGAGCAGGGCCATCGCCTCCGGGCTGATCGCCCGAACGCGCTTGCCTTCCTCGGCCGAGAACCGCGCGCAGAACGAGCGGACGAGATCCGGAATGTCCTCGCGGCGGGCCCGCAGCGGCGGCAGCGTCATCGGGAAGACGTTCAGGCGGTAGTAGAGATCCTCGCGGAACTTGCCCTGCTTCACGAGGTCGAGCAGCGACCGGTTGGTGGCCGAGACGAGCCGGATGTCGACCCGCACCGAGCGCTTGCCGCCGACCGGATCGACCTCGCCCTCCTGGAGGGCGCGGAGCAGCTTCACCTGAGCGTCCAGGGGGAGTTCGCCGATCTCGTCGAGGAACAGCGTACCGCCCGAAGCCTCGACGAACTTGCCGGCATGCTTCTCGGTGGCGCCCGTGAAGGCTCCCTTCTCGTGGCCGAACAGGGTGGATTCCACCAAGTTCTCCGGGATCGCGCCGCAATTGACCGTCACGAACGGCTTGCCGCGGCGGTCGCCGGACCCCTGGATCGCCCGGGCCAGGACCTCCTTGCCGACGCCGGACTCGCCCTCGATCAGGACCGGGATGTTCGACTTGGCGGCCCGCTCGGCGAGGCGGATCACCCGCTCCATGTCGGGGCTCTTGGAGGTCAGGTCCTTGAAGGTCAGGGCGCCGGAAGCCCGGCGGCGCATGCGGCGCACCTCCTCCTCCAGCGTATCGACCCGGAGGGCGTTCTTGATCGAGACCTGCAGCCGCTCCGCGCCCGCCGGCTTGACCACGAAGTCGACGGCGCCGGCCCGCATCGCGTTGACCACCGTGTCGATGGACCCGTTGGAGGTCTGGACGATGACCGGTGTGGCGAGGCCGCTCTTGCGCATCTCGGCCAGGACGCCGAGCCCGTCGAGCCCCGGCATGACGAGGTCCAGGAGCACGACGTCGGCCCCCTCGGATCTCAGCAGGGTCAGCGCGTCCGCGCCCGTCTCGGCGATCCGCGCCTCGAAGCCGAAACGGCGCACGGCCGCCTCGGCCAGGCGCCGCTGGACCGGATCGTCATCCACGATGAGCACGGTGGCGGACATAGCGGCTCCCTGAACGGCGCACGAAGGCCGGACGCCCGACGCGGGGTCCACCCGGTCGCGGCCTCCGATTCGGCGACTGTTTCGTTTCGAGCCGTAGCGTGACCCACAGTCGTAAAGTGGCGCTTAACGACGTTCGCACCGCGTCGTCACCGATCGCGCACCGGTCCGACCAACCGTCCGCGTTGAACGCGTGGCGGCACGCTCGATATCAGGGTACGGGGCCGGAGCCCTTGGAGAGGATTGCACGACATGACGCCGAGCCACACCGCCTCGCCGGTGACTGTCCGCCTGCCGGAGGGCGTGAGTGCCGCGCGCGCCGCCGCGAAGGCTGCCGACCTCGGCCATCTACCGGAATGGGACCTCACGGACCTCTATTCCGGCCTCGATGATCCGAACTTCTCCGCCGACATGACCCGCGCCGAGGAGGAGTGCCGCCGCTTCTCCGAGGCCTATGCCGGCCGGATCGCCGAGCTCGCCGCGGGCCCGGACGCGTCCGCGCGGCTGGCCGAGGCGGTGCGGGCCTACGAGGGCATCGAGGACCTGCTGGGCAAGCTCATGTCGTTCGCGGGCCTCGTCTATTCCGGCGACACGACCGACGAGGCGCGGGCCAAGTTCTACGGCGACACCCGGGAGCGCCTGACCGGCGCCTCGGCGGATCTCCTGTTCTTCGCTCTGGAGCTGAACCGCGTCGACGACGCCGCGATGAACACCGCGATGGCCGAAGGGCCGCTCGCGCACTACGCGCCGTGGATCGAGGACCTGCGGCGGGAGAAGCCGCACCAGCTCGACGACCGGATCGAGAAGCTGTTCCTCGAGAAGTCGGTCACGTCGAACGCCGCCTGGGATCGGCTGTTCAACGAGACGATCGCCTCGCTGCGCTTCACCGTGCAGGGCGAGGAGATGCCGCTGGAGCCGACCCTGAACAAGCTTCAGGATCCGGACGGGGCCGTCCGCAAGGAGGCGGCCGGCGCGATCAGCGCAGTGCTGCGCGGGCAATCGCGCGTGTTCACGCTCATCACCAACACGCTGGCCAAGGACAAGGAGATCTCCGACCGCTGGCGCGGGTTCAAGGACGTTGCCGACGCGCGGCACCTGTCGAACCGGGTCGAGCCCGAGGTGGTGGAAGCCCTCGTCGACGCGGTGCGGGCGGCCTATCCGCGCCTGTCCCACCGCTACTACACGCTCAAGGCGAAGTGGTTCGGGCAGGAGGCGCTGCCCTACTGGGACCGCAACGCCCCGCTGCCCCGCGTGGAGCAGCGCACGATCCCCTGGACGGAGGCCCGCGACACGGTGCTCTCGGCCTACGACGCGTTCTCGCCGAAGATGGCGGGGATCGCGCGGCGCTTCTTCGACGAGCGCTGGATCGACGCGCCGACCCGCCCCGGCAAGGCACCGGGCGCCTTCGCGCATCCGACCGTGCCCTCGGTCCACCCCTACGTGCTGGTCAACTACCAGGGCAAGCCGCGGGACGTGATGACGCTGGCGCACGAACTCGGCCACGGCGTCCACCAGGTGCTGGCCGGGCCGAACGGCGCCCTGATGGCGCCGACGCCCCTGACCCTCGCCGAGACGGCGAGCGTGTTCGGCGAGATGCTGACCTTCCGTCGGCTGCTGGCCGCCACCACCGACACGACCCAACGTCGGGCCATGCTCGCCGCCAAGGTCGAGGACATGATCAACACGGTGGTGCGCCAGATCGCTTTCTACTCGTTCGAGCGGAAGGTCCATCTCGCCCGCGCCAAGGGTGAGCTGACCACCGACCAGATCAACGCCCTGTGGCTGTCCGTCCAGGCGGAGTCGCTCGGTCCGGCCATCACGCTGGATTCCGGCTACGAGCCGTTCTGGGCCTACATCCCCCACTTCATCCACTCGCCCTTCTACGTCTACGCCTACGCGTTCGGCGATTGCCTCGTGAACTCGCTCTACGGCGTCTATGCCCAGGCGGAGGAGGGCTTCGTGGACCGCTACTTCGCGCTGCTGTCGGCCGGCGGGTCCAAGCCCTACGGCGAGCTGCTCGCGCCCTTCGGCCTCGACGCCAAGGATCCGGGCTTCTGGCAGATCGGGCTCGGCATGATCGAGAGCATGATCGCCGAACTGGAGAGTATGGAAGGCCGGGCCTGAGAGGAGCGCCGCGGACCGGGCCGGCCCCCGCGGCGCAGGGACCCACGCCCCTGGTTCGCGGCCGGGGGCGGCTTATCTGCGGATCAACAGCAGGCAAGCAGATCGAGAGATGGCCGAGACCGACCGCGAAGCCAACCGCTTCTCCGCCCGCGCCGGGCGCTACGCCAGCGTGGGCGCCAATGTCGGCGGCGTCGCCGCCCGGATGGCCATGGCACGGCTGTTCGGGAAGGAGGGCACCACCAACGCCGCCGCGCTGGCGCAGGCGCTGGGTGGCCTCAAGGGCCCGATCATGAAGGTGGCCCAGTTGCTGGCCACCGTTCCCGACCTTCTCCCGCCGGAATACGCGGCCGAATTGCAGAAGCTCCAGGCCGACGCCCCACCGATGGGCGCGGCCTTCGTCCGGCGCCGGATGCAATCGGAGCTCGGCGCGAGCTGGCAGGAGCGCTTCGGCAGCTTCGACCTCAAGCCCGCGGCGGCCGCCTCGCTGGGTCAGGTCCATCGAGCCACCACCCAGGACGGTGAACGCCTCGCCTGCAAGCTGCAGTACCCGGACATGCAATCGGCCGTCGAGGCCGACCTGAAGCAGCTGGAGGTCGCGTTCGCGCTCCACCGCCGGATGAACTCGTGGCTCGACACGCGCGAGATCGCGAAGGAGATCGGCGCGCGGGTGCGCGAGGAACTCGACTACGAGCGCGAGGCCAAGCACGCGGCGCTCTACGGCGCCGTGCTGAAGGACATCGCGGCGGTGCGCGTGCCGCGCGTCTACCCGGAGCTTTCCACCAAGCGCCTCCTGACGCTGGGCTGGCTCGACGGGGACAAGATCCTGGGCTTCGCCGAAGAGCCCGTCGAGGTGCGCAACCGGATCGCTCAGGCGATGTTCAAGGCGTGGTGGCACCCGTTCAGCCGGGCGGCCGTGATCCACGGCGACCCGCATCTTGGCAACTACACCGTGTTCTCGGATGCCGGCGAGGCCGCGGGAATCAACCTGCTCGACTACGGCTGCGTCCGCATCTTCCACCCGCGATTCGTCGGCGGCGTCGTGGACCTCTACCGCGGCCTCTTGGAGAACGACGATGCCCGCATCGTCCACGCCTACGAAGTGTGGGGCTTCAAGGACCTCGACAAGGAGAAGATCGAGATCCTGAACATCTGGGCCCGCTTCATCTACGGGCCGCTTCTGGAGGATCGAACCCGCACCGTCGCGGACGGCGTGAAGCCGGGAGAGTACGGTCGACGGCAGGCCTTCCAGGTCCATCAGGCCCTGAAGGAGCGGGGGCCTGTGACCGTCCCGCAGGAATTCGTTTTCATGGACCGCGCTGCCGTCGGCCTCGGCGCGGTATTCCTCCACCTCAGATCGGAGCTGAACTACCACCGGTTGTTTGAGGCCGAGATCGAGCATTTCTCACTCGACGAGCTCTCGGCGCGGCAGGGGCGGGCGCTCGCCGAGGCCGGCCTGCCGAAACCGGCCTGACTCGACGCGAAGATCCACCGAGAGAGCGATCAACTTGCGTGCGTCCGATTGCGGCAGGTAAACGCTTGAGCTACATCCGACCGCGACCGCAAGAAGTCGCGTCTTAGGGAAACGAGCGCACGATGGCCGAGAGTGACACGGTGGCCGGGCACACCTACAGCCCGGCGATGGACGCGAGGACTCACGAGCAGACCTATCGCGGATTCGTCCGGTTCGTCGAAATCGCCACCGGCGTCGTGATCTGCTGGGTCCTGGCCCTCGCCATCGGCGGGATCCGCGAGGCCTGGCTTCTGGCCATCGTCGGCGTGATCGTGTCCGGTGCAGCCGGCGCAGTGGGCGCCCTGGCACCGGCCGTCGGGTGGAAGGCCCCGCTGGTCGTCGGCATCCTCCTCGTCCTCTACCTGTTCTTCGCCTGAGGCGAGGCCCGAGCGGCCGGTTCGATGGCCGCCTCGGATGATGAGCCCGCTCGCCGTCGCCGAGCGGGCCGCTGACGTATTGTTGGCAATTAAATTGAGCACAAGTTACATTCCGGCCGCTTCCAACGCGGTATCGTAGATCCGCCTCTCGAAAAGCGTCGCCGGTTCGCGCATTCGAAGGCCGAGCTTTTCCAGGGGAACCCTCGCATGCGCATTGCTGTGCTGTCCGAGACGGACTCCGCGGAGCCGCGCGTCGCCGCGGTTCCTGAGACCGTCAAGAAGTTCATGTCTCTCGGTGCCGACGTCGTGGTGCAGTCGGGTGCGGGCAAGAAAGCCGGCATCCTCGACAGCGAGTACGAGGCGGCCGGTGCCACCATCGCGGGGAGCGCGGCCGACGCCGCCGGTGACGCCGATCTCGTGCTCAAGGTCCGCCGACCGAGCGCCGAGGAGCTGCCGCAGCTGAAGCGCGGCGCCACCGTGATCGCGATCATGGATCCCTACGGCAACGAGGCGGCCCTCAAGGCGATGGCCGAGGCCGGAGTCGACGGCTTCGCCATGGAGCTGATGCCCCGCATCACCCGCGCGCAGGTCATGGACGTCCTGTCCTCTCAGGCGAACCTCGCCGGCTACCGCGCGGTCGTCGACGGCGCCGCCGAGTACGGCCGGGCGATGCCGATGATGATGACGGCGGCCGGCACGGTGCCGGCCGCCCGTGTCTTCGTCATGGGCGTCGGCGTCGCCGGCCTCCAGGCCATCGCGACCGCCCGCCGCCTCGGCGCGGTCGTCACGGCCACCGACGTCCGACCCGCCACCAAGGAACAGGTCGAATCGCTCGGCGCCAAGTTCGTCGCCGTCGAGGACGACGAGTTCAAGCAGGCCGAGACCGCCGGCGGCTACGCCAAGGAGATGTCGGCCGAGTACCAGAAGAAGCAGGCGGAGCTGGTCAAGGGCCACATCGCCAAGCAGGACATCGTCATCACCACCGCGCTGATCCCCGGCCGGCCGGCGCCGAAGCTCGTCTCCGAGGAGATGGTAGCGTCGATGAAGCCGGGCTCGGTGCTGGTCGACCTCGCTGTGGAGCGCGGCGGCAACGTCGCCGGCGCCAAGGTCGGAGAGGTGGTCACGAACGATCGCGGCGTGAAGATCGTCGGGCACGTCAACGTGCCGGGGCGGCTCGCCGCCACGTCGTCGAGCCTCTACGCGCGCAACCTCTACGCCTTCGTCGAGACCCTGATCGACAAGGAGTCGAAGGCGCTGGCCATCAACTGGGACGACGAGCTGGTGAAGGCCACGAACCTCACCCGTGACGGCTCGGTCGTGCACGCATCCTTCCAGCCCAAGACCGATGGCGCAGCCTCGGAAGCCGCCTCCGTGGGGCTGGCCAAGTCGGAGGCCAACAAGGCGTCCGGCACGGCCACTCCGGCGGGCGCACAGTAAAGCCCGGCCGAGAGGAGTAGCAGAATGGCAAACGTCATCGTCCCTCCCGATCAGGCGGCCGATCAGGCCCGCGTGCTGGCCGACGCCGCGCGCGCGGCGGCCGCTGTGGCGCGCAACGCCGCCGACCAGGCGCAGGTCATCGCCGACGGCATGGGCCACGGCCTCAGTGCCGCCACCGGCGGCGCCGTGGATCCCACCGTGTTCCGGCTCGCGATCTTCGTGCTGGCGATCTTCGTCGGCTACTACGTCGTCTGGTCGGTCACCCCGGCGCTGCACACGCCCCTCATGTCGGTCACCAACGCGATCTCGTCGGTGATCATCGTCGGCGCGATCCTGGCGGTCGGCGTTCCGCTGATCGAGAAGGGCACCGGACTGGCCCGGTTCTTCGGCTTCATCGGCATCGTGCTCGCCAGCGTAAACATCTTCGGCGGCTTCCTCGTCACGCAGCGCATGCTCGGCATGTACAAGAAGAAGGGCTGAGCCGGTGTCAGAGAACGTCTCCTCCCTTCTCTATATCGTCGCCGGCGTCCTGTTCATCATGGCGCTGCGGGGGCTCTCGCACCCCACGACCTCCCGGCAGGGCAATCTGTACGGCATGATCGGCATGGGTCTCGCGATCCTGACCACGCTGGTCGGCCACCCGCCGGCCGGAGCGGGCGCGTGGATCCTGGTTCTGCTCGGCCTCGGCATCGGCGGCGGTGCCGGCGCGGTGATCGCCAAGCGCGTGCCGATGACCGCGATGCCGCAGCTCGTGGCAGCCTTCCACTCGCTGGTCGGCCTCGCGGCCGTCTTCGTGGCGGCCGGCGCGCTCTACGCGCCGCAGGCCTTCGGCATCATCGAGAACGGCCACTTCCACAAGCAGTCGCTGTTCGAGATGGGTCTCGGCGTCGCCATCGGTGCCATCACCTTCACGGGCTCGGTGATTGCTTTCGCCAAGCTCGACGGCCGGATGTCCGGCAAGCCGATCATGCTGCCGCAGCGGCACCTCATCAACGCGCTGCTGGCCGCCGGCCTGGTCCTGCTGATCGCGCTGTTCATCGGCACCGAGTCCAAGGCCCTGTTCTGGCTCATCGTCATCGCCTCGCTGGTTCTGGGCGGCCTGATCATCATCCCGATCGGCGGCGCCGACATGCCGGTGGTCGTGTCGATGCTCAATTCCTACTCGGGCTGGGCGGCGGCCGGCATCGGCTTCACGCTCGGCAATCTCGCGCTGATCATCACCGGCTCGCTGGTCGGCTCGTCGGGCGCGATCCTGTCCTACATCATGTGCCACGCGATGAACCGGTCGTTCATCTCGGTCATCCTCGGCGGCTTCGGCGGCGACACCGCCGTGGCCGGCACCGGCCAGGTCGAGACCCGGCCGGTGAAGCAGGGCTCGGCCGACGACGCGGCCTACATCATGAAGAACGCCGAGCGGGTCATCATCGTCCCCGGCTACGGCATGGCGGTCGCCCAGGCGCAGCACTCGCTGCGCGAGATGGCCGACATGCTGAAGAAGGAGGGCGTCGACGTGAAGTACGCCATCCACCCGGTGGCGGGTCGCATGCCGGGCCACATGAACGTGCTGCTGGCCGAGGCAAACGTGCCCTACGACGAGGTGTTCGAGCTGGAGGACATCAACGGCGAGTTCCCGCAGGCCGACGTCGCCTTCGTGATCGGTGCCAACGACGTCACCAACCCGGCCGCCAAGACCGACAAAGCCTCGCCGATCTACGGCATGCCGATCCTCGACGTCGAGAAGGCCAAGACCGTGCTGTTCATCAAGCGCGGCATGGGCTCCGGCTACGCGGGCGTCGAGAACGAGGTGTTCTTCCGCGACAATACCATGATGCTGTTCGGCGACGCCAAGAAGGTCGTCGACAACATCCTCAAATCGCTCTGAGGTCCAGCGCTCTGGCAGTCTCGTGGGGCGGGCAGCGATGCCCGCCCTTTTTCGTCGCGGCGAAGCGCGTTCGCCGACGCTGTTGCGGAACGGCGAAAGATTCCCCGCGGCGGCCGGTGTAGGATGCCGCCCGTGTCATCCGCTCCGCTCCTCACCGATCCGCCGCCTTTCCTGGGCGTTGCCGCCTCCGTGACCGGTCGGCGCTGGCAGGAGCGCTGCGGGGGCGCGGCGGTCCAAAATCATATCGCCAAGATGGTCCAGGCCCACGGCCTGCCGGAATTGCTTGCCCGCGTGCTGGCGGGGCGAGGGATCGTGCCGGAGGCGGTGCCCCGCCACCTCGCGCCGCGGCTGCGAGACCTCATGCCGGATCCGGACACGCTGCTCGACATGGAGGCGGCCGTTCGCCGCCTCGTCCGGGCCGTGAAACGCGGGGAGACCGTGGCGGTCTTCGGCGACTACGATGTCGACGGCGCCGCGAGCGCGGCCCTGCTCGCCGGCTACCTCCGCAAGCTCGGTCTGCGCGCACCGATCCACATCCCTGATCGGATCACCGAGGGCTACGGCCCCAACGTCGCCGCCATCACCGCGCTGGCCGCGGAAGGCGCGACGCTCCTGGTCTGCGTCGATTGCGGGACGAGCGGCCACGCGCCCCTGGAGGAGGCGGAGAAATCCGGCCTCGATGTGATCGTGCTCGATCACCACGCGGCCTCCGAGGTGCTCCCGCCGGCCCGCGCCGTCGTCAACCCGAATCGCCTCGACGACCTCTCGGGCCTCGGCCATCTCTGCGCCGCCGGAATCGTGTTCCTGACCCTGGTCGCGCTGAACCGCGCCCTGCGCCAGGAGGGCTTCTTCGGGGCCCAGCGCCCCGAACCGCAGCTGACCGACTCCCTCGACCTGGTCGCCCTGGCGACCGTCGCCGACGTCGTGCCCCTCACGGGACTCAACCGGGCCTTCGTGACCCAGGGTCTCACGGTGATGCGGCATCGCGGCCGCACCGGACTCGCCGCCCTGCTGGACGCGGCTTCTCTCGCCGAGCCGCCGGAAGCGTGGCATCTCGGCTTCGTCCTCGGACCCCGCATCAATGCCGGCGGGCGCATCGGCGATTCGGGTCTGGGCGCCCGGCTGCTGACCACGGCGGACCCGGGCGAGGCGGCCCGGATCGCCGCCGACCTCGATCGTCTCAACCGCGAGCGTCAGGCGATCGAGGCGCAGGCCGTCCTGGAGGCCGAGGCCGAGATGGACCGTGCCGTGACGGAGGATCCGGCCCGCACCGTGCTGGTGACCGCGAGCGCGGAGTGGCACCCCGGCATCGTCGGCCTGATCGCGTCGCGCCTCAAGGAGCGCTTCAACCGCCCGGCCTTCGCCTTCGCGATCCGTTCGGACGGGACCGCCACGGGCTCGGGACGCTCCATCCCGGGAGCGGATCTGGGGCTCGCGGTTCGCGCCTGTGTCGAGGCCCGGCTCGCCAGCAAGGGCGGCGGCCATGCCATGGCGGCCGGCGTGACCGTGCGGACGGACGACATTTCGCGCTTCGAGGCGCATCTCGCGATGCTGCTCGGCGCGAGCGTCGCGGTGGCCCGGGCGGCCGACGCCTTGCTGATCGACGGTGGCCTCAGCGCCGGCGGCGCCACCGCGGAGACGGTGCGGTTGCTGCAGCGAGCCGGACCGTTCGGGCAGGGCGCCCCCGAGCCCATCTTCGCGCTGGGCCGGCATCGCCTCGTCGATGCGGGCGTGGTCGGTTCAAACCATGTCAGGGCGCGACTGCGCAGCCGCGACGGGCAGGTGGTGGGCGGGATCTGCTTCCGCGCGGCCGAACGGCCGCTCGGCCTGGCCCTGCTGAACGGGATCGGCCGGGAGATGCACGTGGCCGGAACGCTGTCCTGCGACCGCTGGCGCGGCGCCGAGCGCGCCCAACTCCGGATCGTCGATCTCGCGCCATCCGAATCCTGAGGCGCCCGGACGTCAGCCGCCGGCCATCACGAGCGCCCAGAAGCGCTTGTACCGCGTGGTGGGCGCGTCGACCCGGGCGATCCCGATCCTGCGGATCTGCGGCAGCAGCATGTTCTTGTTGTGCTCGGGGCTCGCCTTCCAGCGGGCGAGCACCTGCTCCAGGGTCTCGGACCCGGCGCTGAGATTCTCGGCCGCCCAGGATTTCGCGAGACCGGCCGACGCCATGCGGGAGGTGAAGCTGCCGCCGATCTCGTGGCTGAGCTGGCCGTGGCGGGCGTTGTTGCCGGCCTGGAAGGCCGCCGCCTTCACGAGAGTAGGGTCGACCACGACCGGGCTCAGGCCGTGCTGGACCCGGTAGGCCGAGATCGCCGCGGCGGCCGCGACCTCGTCGAGCACGGCGGTGTGCGTAGCGTTCTCGACGGCGGTGTCGGGCACGACCGAGAGACCCCCGCATCCGGTTAGGACCAGCAGGAGGGCGGCAGCGAGGGCGAGACTGGGCTTCGACACGGTCCGGACGGCGTTGCGTGAGACGGGACCGCCTCCCTCCGGCGCGGTTGCGGCGAAAGCGCGGCACGCGGTGGGTCTGGACGATCCCGCCGAGCAGCGTGGCGCCGACGTCACGCCCGGCCGGGATCAGGCCGCGAGAGCGCTGCCCTTGAGCATGGAGGGCGCGAAGGCGCGCAGGAGATCCGGGTCCAGGTGTCCGGTGCTGTCGGCCATGATCGACAGCGCCTCCGCGGGGGTGGCGGGCTGCCGATAGGTGCGCCGCTCGGTCAGGGCGGAGAACACGTCGCAGATCGCCACGATCCGCACGAGATCCGAGATCGCCGGACCGGACAGCCGGTCGGGATATCCCCTCCCGTCCAGGCGCTCGTGGTGATGGCGGACGACGTCGATCACCGTGTCCTCGAAATCGCCGTGCGCCCGAAGCAGATCGGCGCCGATATCGGGATGGCGCTGCATCAGCCGCAACTCCTCGGCATTGAGCGGTGCCGGCTTGTTGAGGATCTCGACCGGGATCCGGGCCTTGCCGATATCGTGCAGCAGTGCCGCACGGACCAGCAATTTGAGGTCGGCCTGATTCAGCCCGATCTGCGAGCCGAAGGTCGCGGCATGGCCCGCGACGCCGAGGGTGTGCTGATAGACGCCGATCTCGTGGCGCCACACCGCGGCGAGCCAGTCCGCGATCCCGACCTCGGAGACGGCCGCCAGGACCAACTCCGTTCCACGATCCGCGTCGGCACGCTGCAACCGGGCACCGAGGGCGGCGCTGTCGAAGATCTCTGCGACGATGGCGGTGGCGCCCGAGACACGCTCCAGAAGTCGGCGCTGCCGTAACGCGGCCGAGCGCGTCGCCTCCTCGATCATGGCGAAGACATTCGCCAGGACGAGCTGCCGGGGCGATGCGGCCGGGACTTGGCGCAGATAGCGGGCGGCCGGCATCGGTTCGCCGCGCGCGAGGACGAGACGCGGGACCGGCGGCCCGTGCTGGGCGAGGGTGGACTGCAGCTTGGCAATGTGCGCCGGCGGCAGGTCCAGGATGACGAGATGCGGCCGCCCCGACGGCAGCGGCACACCGGGCGGGATCGCCCGGCAGTTCATCACGAGCGCGATGGCACGCTCAAGGGCAGACCGTTCGGACGGGCGATCCGAGATCAGCAGGACGTAGGGGCCGTCCGAGAAACGCGATGCGGCGTCGAGGGCCAACGCGGTTGCTCCTCGGCCGCACGGTCAACGATCGGTTCACCTTACGCGTAAAATTTGAGGAAAGCGTTAACCCTACGCAGTCTGGGGGGCTGCGGACCCGACCTGTCCTCAGGCGAGCTTCGCGGTCGCGACGTCGGCGGTCGGCTCGACGATCTTGCGGCCACCCTCGGCGGCGGACAGGAAATCCGCGTACTTCACGGTCAGCAGCGCCTGGCAGGCAGCGAAGGCGACAAAGATGGCGAGGAAGCTGGCGATCATCGGATTCTCCGGTGCGGTCTGTCACCGCTGCATGTTGCGATGCGGTAGATGACATGCCGCTCCGCAACTTGGTATGCCAGATAACGAATACCGTTCATGCCGTGCATGCATAGAATGCGGAGATCGATCGTGTTTGGCCAACAATCAGGCGGTTGCATGCACACGGACGGGTAGCTCCCGGAGGATTAGTCCTGTCGAGGAGCCGTAAAATTTTTGCAATGCGGCAACGATTGCGGGCTATTAAATTTGAGACGCGTGCCGTCGCGCGCCAGCATCGCGCCGGCGGTGCTGCGTCCCGGAACGTCGATCGCGCCCGTCGAGGACGCTCAAGTTCTGCACGAGGTGCGTGGACGTCATCCGGGCTCCACCTAACGTAGGGCCGGATCTCGGGCGCCGATCAGTCCAGGTAATCGCCGTACGTATCGACGTGCCGGGCAAGCCCCAATCCGTGCTCGCGCACGAGGCGTTCGGCCAAGTCGGCGTCGCGGGCCTCCAGCGCCGAAATGATGGCGACGTGCTCCCGGATCGAGCGCTCCGCCCGGTCGCCCTGCCGGAGCGCCGTGCTGCGGATGCCGCGTACGTGCATCAGCAGATTGCTGGTCAGATCGGCAATTGCTTCGCAGTGACCCAGCGCGATGATGCGCTGATGGAATCGGATATTCGCGTCCGAGTACTCGTCGATGTGCTCTGACGGCTGCCCTTCGAAGAATTCCGGGAAGGATTCCCGCAGCGAGCGCAACTGCGCGTCGGTGGCGCGCGCGCAGGCCAGGCGGGCCGCCATGCTCTCCAGCGCCGTCCACGCATGGATCATGCTGACGATCTCGCGCTTGTTCTTCTTGATCACGAAGACGCCGCGCCGCGCCTCCGAGCGGACGAAGCCTTCCTGCTCCAGGACCGTCAGGGCCTCGCGCACCGGCGTGCGGCTGACACCGAGATCCTGCGACAGCTTCCGCTCGTCGAGCCGCACCTCGTCCGGACGCCCGTAGATGTCCATGTTCGTGATGGCCGTCTTGAGCGCCTCGTAGGCCAATGTCCGGAGACTGGAGCTGGCGACAATGGGCTTCACGCTCAGCGGTTCGGAATTCGACATCCCTCGTCCAGTCAGCTCACACGCATGATGTCTCGCACGCATTCTCTGTCGTGCGCTCTGAAACGACCTACCCCAAACCTTGGCGAGATCCTAGTCGATCGCGGAGCGGTCCCACAGACCTGTGACCTGTGCCGGCTTTCCGCCCCTCGGAAGGCGTGCCGGAGCGACAGCCGTCTGGCCGCCTCAGGCGCACGTTCCACCGATCGGATTTAATCCAATCCCGGAAACCTGTATTTTTCTGCAGGTTCGATTGACAGCTCAGGGCGATATCAGCACCATCCTGCTGGCATACCGTCGACCATCAGAGATGCGAGTCTGATTCCGACGCGGATGCCGGAGTAGTTGAGACTTTATTTGCCTGCGGGCCAAGAATTTTTCGAAGAATCCCGGTCAACTTGTTCTGCCAAGCTGCGCCGCGGCAGGGCATAAATCGGGTCAGGGCGCGGACGCCAACAATAATACTGCCAAGGAGGGAACGGTATGTCCGAGATCGTCAAACCGGTGGGGCGCGGCCGCTGGCTGCAACTCGCCTTCGGCGTCGTCTGCATGTGCATGATTGCCAACATGCAGTACGGCTGGACCTTCTTCGTGAACCCGATGCAGGAGCGGCACGGCTGGGATCGCGCGGCGATCCAGGTGGCGTTCACGCTGTTCGTCGTCACCGAGACGTGGCTGGTCCCGATCGAGGGCTGGTTCGTCGATAAGTACGGCCCGCGCATCGTCACGCTGTTCGGCGGGCTGCTCTGCGCCGTCGCCTGGGTGATCAATTCCTACGCGGATTCGCTCACGGTGCTCTACATCGCGGCCGCGATCGGCGGCACCGGCGCGGGCGCGGTTTACGGAACCTGCGTCGGCAACTCGCTGAAGTGGTTCCCCGATCGCCGCGGCCTCGCCGCCGGCATCACCGCCATGGGCTTCGGCGCAGGCTCGGCCCTCACGGTCGTGCCGATCCAGGCGATGATCAAGTCGCAGGGTTACGAAGCGGCCTTCTTCTACTTCGGCATCGGGCAGGGCGTGATCGTCATGCTGATCGCCCTGTTCCTGCGCGCGCCGGCCAAGGGCCAGGTTCCGGTGATCGCCCGGGTCAGCCAGTCGAAGCGCGACTACAAGCCCTCCGAGATGGTCCGCACGCCGATCTTCTGGGTCATGTACGCGATGTTCGTCATGATGGCCGCCGGCGGCCTGATGGCCACCGCGCAGCTCGGTCCGATCGCGAAGGACTTCAAGATCGCTGACGTCCCGGTCTCGCTCCTCGGGATCACGCTGCCGGCGCTGACCTTCGCGGCCACGCTCGACCGGGTGCTCAACGGCGTGACGCGTCCGTTCTTCGGCTGGGTCTCCGACCATATCGGCCGCGAGAACACGATGTTCCTGTCCTTCGCGATCGAAGGCCTGGGCATCTACGCGCTGAGCCAGTTCGGCCATAACCCGATCGCCTTCGTGCTGCTGACCGGCCTCGTGTTCTTCGCCTGGGGCGAGATCTACTCGCTGTTCCCGGCGACCTGCGGCGACACGTTCGGCTCGAAATACGCCGCGACCAATGCCGGCCTGCTCTACACGGCCAAGGGTACGGCGGCGCTGATCGTCCCCTACACCAGCGTGCTCACGACCATGACCGGGAGCTGGCACGCGGTGTTCCTGGCGGCGGCGGCCCTCAACATCATCGCGGCCCTGCTGGCGCTGTTCGTCCTCAAGCCGATGCGCGCCGCCTACACCAAGAAGCCCGAGGCGAGCCTCGCGCCGGTGCTGGCACAGTAGCGGGCGCGGTCACAGGACTCGACTGCTCGGCGCTGGCGCGCCGAGTCGGCGAGGTCGAACCGACGCGAATGGGCCCGGCGCCGTCTTTACGGCGCCGGGCTTCCTGCATACCGGGAACCGGGCTTTCCGGAGATCGGACATGGACAGGGATGAGCGGATCGCGCGGGAGAGCGTCGTGGCGGCGGCGCGGGCCCTCGACGCCCAGGGGCTCAACCGCGGCACGTCGGGCAACGTCTCGGTGCGCTTCCGCGACGGGCTGCTGATCACCCCCTCCGGCCTGCCGACCGACCGGACCGGACCGGACGACGTGGTCCGGATGGGGCTCGACGGCACGCACCCACCGGATCAGAAGCCCTCATCGGAATGGCGATTCCACCGGGACATCCTGGCGTCGCGCCCGGAATTCGGCGCGGTGGTCCACGCGCATCCGGTCTACTGCACCGCCTTCGCGATCTGCGGGCAGGCCATCCCGGCGGTCCACTACATGATCGCGGCGTTCGGCGGGTCGTCGGTGCGCTGCGCGCCCTACGCGCCCTACGGCACCGCGGAACTCTCGGACCTCGCCCTCGCGGCCCTGATCGACCGCAACGTCTGCCTCCTCGCCAACCACGGGATGATCGCGGCCGGCGCGAGCCTGGAGAAGGCCCTGTGGCTCGCCATCGAACTGGAGACGCTCTGTCAGCAATACGCCGTCGCACGGCAGATCGGGACGCCGATCATCCTGTCCGACGACGAGATCGGCACCACGGTCGAGCGCTTCCGCGGCTACGGTCTGAACGCGGTGCAACCGACCGCGCCGGAGACGGCCTAGGGAACGGTCGGCTAGCGCCCGAGAACCTGCCCGACGGTCAGACCGGCCTCCCGGGCGAACTCGGCGGCCGCGACCTTCTTGCCGCCCTCCGCCTTGACCTTGCGGATCTCGATCCGACCGCCCTGCGCGCAGACGCTGAAGCCCTCGTCGTCGACCCCGATCACCTCGCCCGGCTTGCCGACGACGTCGGCGATCTTGCGGATCCGATGCAGGCTGCAATCGAAGATCTGAAGCTTCTTGCCGTCGAGCGTCGTCCACGCGCCGGGCGCCGGGTTGGCGGCGCGGATCAGGTTGTAGATCTGCTCGGCGTGGGCCGACCAGTGGATCTCGGCCTCCGCGCCGCGGAACCAGCCCTCGTAGCTGGCGGCGTCCTCGTCCTGATCGATCTCGACATGCTGCCCGGCGACGACGAGATCGGCCGCCTCAAGCATCGCGTCGACGCCCATCGGGAACAGGCTGTCGAAGTACACCTCGCCGAGCGTCGCGTCGGCACCGATGGGGCAGGTCTTCTGCAGGATCACCGGCCCCTCATCGAGCCCGTCTGTGGGCCGGAAAATCGTCAGTCCGGTCTGCAACTCGCCTCGCGCGATCGGCCAGTTGATCGACGACGGGCCGCGGTAACGCGGCAGCAGGCTCGGATGATACTGGATGGTGCCGTGCTTCGGAATGTTGACGAAGCTCTGCGGCGCGAACTGGAGCACGTAGGCCATGATGCCGATATCGGCGTTCAGGCCGCGCATCGCGGCCTCGGCCTCGGGACTCTTCAGGCTGGGGAACTGGAAGACCGTCAGACCCTTCTCGACGGCGGCCGTCTTCAGGACATCCGGCTTGGCACCGGGCTTCTCGGGTGCGCAGAACACCGCCGCAACCTCATCGCCTCGTTTGAGGAACGCCTCCAGGACCGCTTTCCCGAAATCCTGTTGACCGATGAAGGCGATGCGCATGCAGGCTCCTGGGTGTCGTCCGGGCCCTGAGCGGGACCGGGGGGAAACGGACCGAACGCGGGCTCGGCGGCGCGACCGTGCCCTGGCTGTCGAACGGCGTCACCCGTAATCCGGGGCCGCGCGGCACGCACGCCCCCGGATTGTAACATCGGCGATCCGGAGCCTCGGCCGCGGGTCGCCGAATACCGATCACTCCGCGGCGATCTTCTGAACCGCGCCGATGGCGCCGGACTCGGAGATCTCACCGACCTCGGCCTCGGAGTAGCCGAGCACGGAGCGCAGGATCTCCTCGGTGTGCTCGCCGAGCAGCGGGGAGCGCTTCACCTCGCTCGGGCTCGCCGACAGCTTGATGGGGTTACCCACGGTCAGGTACTTGCCCCGCGTCGGGTGATCGACCTCAACGATGGTGCCGGTCTTCCGCAGCGACTCGTCCTCGGCGATCTCCTTCATCGACAGGATCGGGCCGCAGGGGATGTCGTACTTGTTCAGCGTGTCCATCACCTCGAACTTGGACACCTTCATCGTCCAGGCCTCGATCCGCGTGAAGATCTCGTTGAGGTGCGGCAGGCGGGCCTTCGGGGTGGCGTAGTTCGGATCGGTCTTCCAATCCGGCTCGCCGATGATGTCGCAGATCGGCTCCCAGACGACGGCCTGGGTGATGACGTAGATGTAGGCGTTCGGATCCTGCTCCCAGCCCTTGCAGCGCAGGATGCGGCCCGGCTGTCCGCCACCAGAATCGTTGCCCGCGCGCGGGGTCGCCTCGCCGAACGGGATGCCCTCGCCGAACTGGCTGTACTCCTTGAGCGGGCCGTGCGCGAGCCGCTGCTGATCGCGCAGCTTCACCCGGCACAGGTTCAGCACGCCGTCCTGCATGGCGCAGTCGACCTTCTGGCCGAGACCGCTCTGGGTCCGGTGATACAGCGCCGTGACGATGCCGAGGGCGAGGTGCAGACCCGTGCCGGAATCGCCGATCTGCGCACCCGTCACCATCGGGATGCCGTCGCGGAAGCCCGTGGTCGAGGCCGATCCGCCGGCGCATTGCGCGACGTTCTCGTAGACCTTGCAATCCTCGTAGCGGCCCGGGCCGAAGCCCTTCACGGAGGCCAGGATCATGCGCGGGTTGACCTCGTGGATCTTCTCCCAGGTCAGACCCATGCGGGCGAGGGCGCCGGGCGCGAAATTCTCGACGAGAACATCGCATTCCTTGATCAGGCGCCAGAGAACCTCCTTGCCCTTCGGGTTCTTCGAATCGAGCGTGATCGACCGCTTGTTGTGGTTCAGCATCGTGAAATAGAGGCTGTCCACGTCCGGTATGTCCTGCAGCTGCTGGCGCGTGGCGTCGCCGACGCCCGGCCGCTCGACCTTGATGACGTCAGCGCCGAACCAGGCCAAGAGCTGCGTACAGGTCGGGCCGGATTGAACGTGGGTGAAGTCCAGGATGCGGACGCCTTCGAGGGCCTTGGTCATGATCGGTCTCGGAGCTGGAGTCGGTTTGGGGATGTCGGAGGGCGGCTCAGGCCGCGCGGGATACCGGTTCGATGCCTGCACGGGCCCGTGACGCGCGTGGCGCGAGGCCGGGGCAGGGGCCTTCCATCCTCGAACGGATCATGTCTGTTCTCCCTCCCAGCGCGCGGTCTCGTCGTATCGCGACACCGTCACGCGGACTCGGGGTGACGAGTCCGCCGATTTGTATACCACATGCCATCTGCGGGACGCGAGTGCCTATTGTGGAGGTCCCCGGCGAGGCCGAGGCCCGACCGTAAGCCGGTGCGCGCCCGCGCTCAACACGCCGCACAGAGGGCATGGGGGACGATGTCGGCGCCCACTTGGCATTCGGCGCCGGGCGGTCCATGATTTCGCCAAAATTGCCTCCGCCGCGGGATGGAAAAGGTCCTGCCGACGTGGGTTGAACGATGTAACGCTGTACGAGGAACGCCCATGCTCGCCAGCACCAGCCTGATCAAGTCGTCCTGGATCGCCGTCGATGTCGCCCACGACCGCGCCGAGCGCGTGCTCGTGGTCGAGACGTACATTGCTGTCAGCCCGCTGGAACCGAACTACGACGCCGCGCAATATGAGCGCGTGCTTGCCTGCGTTCAGAAGGTGCTGAAGACGCATCCGGAAATCGACCGCGCGTCGATTCTCAGCATGCATCGCGGCTCCGGCTGCACGGCGCTGTTCCGGGAGCCGCCGGCGAAGCAGCCCGCGGCCGCCTGAGGCCTTCAGGCCTCCTCGCTGCCGGTGGGTCTGGACAGATCCGGCGGCTCGAGGGCGACGCGCGCCGCGTGGAACCACCAGAGCGGGATGTCGCGATTGGCCTTCGCGAGTTCCGACGCCCAGCCTTCCTTCGGCATGACGTCGGCGCGGTCGGCGAACAGGCGCAGCGCCGCCTCCGCACGCTCCCGTCGGCACCGCTCCTCGATCGCCCGCCGCTCCGCCTCGGCGCGGGCATCGGTCTGCTCGATGAGGCGGCGCGTCGCGAGATCGTCGGCGTCGAAGGCGAATTGCTGCCAGAACGCCTCGGCCTCCCGGGCCACATCCCGCTCGCGGCGCAGCGTGGTGAGCGCCTGCTCCGCCGCGTCTCGAGCCGTCTCGGCAGCTTCGGCGCGGGCGAGGAGGCGGTTGTTGGCTTCCAGCAACTCCCGCTCGCGCTCGGGCGACATCCGCTGCCGACGCAGCACGCGCAGTTCCTCCTCGTCGGCGCGGCGGGACGCCAGCATGTCCGCCAGCGGACCGGCCGCGAGGGCGTCGGCGGATCGGAGGTAGCGCGCGCGGAGACCGGGGTGGCGAGCCTCCAGGTCCGAGTCGGTCCAGGCGGAGCGATCCTCCCGCTCGGTCTGCTCACAATCGAACAGAGCCCGCGCCAGCGCTTCGCGCAGGTCGTCCGGAAGTCGTGCCGCGGCGTGTCCGTTCATGAACCTGCATTCGCTTTGAGCGATCGACAGAACCTAGAACGCGCGCGGACGTCGGGAGAGACCGTCACCGTGTGACGCACGCGATTTTTTTCGTCGCGGCCCGGCCGCGCGACGGCGGCAGCGGCCGGCGCTTGTCGCTCGTCCACCGAGGGCTTCGAACGGAGGTCCAGCTTCGCCTTCACCCGGCCGCTCGCGCCGATCCCGTTCCCGGTCATCACCCGGGTGGCTTCCGCGATGGTTCATCGCCGATCCTGCTTGCCGGTACCTGTCGCGGGCAGGCGGCCCCGGACATCGCGGGCGGCCCCCGGTCTTGCGGAGACGTGGCCGGCGCGGAATCGCGATAGCGCCCGACATCCGCCCACGATACATCGCGATGAGCGCCCTTCTCGCGTCGATCGCAGTCGATGGTCCATACTGGCTACAATCCGGCCCTCGTCGCCCTGTCGATCGGCCTCGCGGTCTTCGCGTCCTACACCGCGCTGGACCTCGGGGCGCGGATCCGAGGGCCCGTCGCGGGACCGCGCTGGCCCTGGATCGCCGGCGCCGCCCTCGCCATGGGCGGCGGCATCTGGTCGATGCACTTCGTCGGCATGCTGGCCTTCGAGATGGGCCTGCCGGCCGCCTACGATATCGGTCTGACGCTCCTGTCCTTCGCGATCGCGGTCGCGGTGACTGGGGCCGCCTTCCTGTGGGTGGCGCGCGTCGGCAACGGGTCCGGCGGCCTCCTCGTGGCCGGCCCGCTGATGGGCCTGGGCGTCGCGGGCATGCACTACACCGGCATGGCGGCGCTCCGGATCCCGGGCGACCTCGCCTACAGCCCGGCCGTGGTCGCGCTCTCGGTGGCGATCGCCGTGACCGCGGCGACCGCCGCCCTGTGGCTCTCGTTCCGCCAGCACGGAGTCTGGCAGAAGCTCGTCGCGGCCTGCGTCATGGGCCTCGCGGTGGCGGGGATGCACTACACCGGCATGGCCGCGGCGACGATCACCGCGGAGGCGGCCGGAGCCCACGGCGCCCACCCGGCGACCGGCGCGCCGGGCCAGCTGAACCTCGCTCTCTACATCGCCGGCGCGACATTCCTCATCCTATTCCTGGCGATGCTCGCTTCCTCGCTGGACCAGCAGCGCGTGCAGCGCGAGCTCCAGGCGAGCGAGGCCCGGTTCCGGGCCGCGGTGCAGGCCGTGCGCGGCGTGCTCTGGACCAACGATGCCGAGGGCCGGATGATCGGCGAGCAGCCGGGCTGGAGCGCGATCACCGGTCAGTCGCGCGAGGAGTATCAGGGGTACGGCTGGGCCGACGCGGTGCATCCCGACGACATGGCGGCCTCCGTCGAGAGTTGGAACGCGACTGTCCGGGCGCGGCGCACCTACATCCACGAGCACCGGGTCCGCTCCCGCGACGGGACGTGGCGGCACTTCGCGATCCGCGCCATTCCGGTGCTCGACGCACGGGGCGAGATCCGCGAGTGGGTCGGCGTCCACACGGACATCACCGAGCAGCGGCAGGCCGAAGCCGACCTGCGCGAATCCAACGAGGAGATCCAGCGCTACGCCTACATCGTCAGCCACGATCTGCGCGCGCCGCTGGTCAACGTGATGGGCTTCACGAGCGAGCTGGAGGAGACCCGGACCGAGATCGCCGCGGCCCTCCGCGGGCATCCGGAGGCGGAGCGGCTCGACGCGGATCTCGGCGAGGCGCTCGGCTTCATCAAAGCGGCGGTGAACCGGATGGAGGGCCTGATCGCCGCCATCCTGAAGCTCTCCCGGGAGGGGCGGCGGCAATTCTCCCACGAGCCGCTGGATATGACGGATCTCCTGCAACGCGTCGCGGACGCCCAGAGGCATCAGGCGGAGGCGGTCGGCGCCAGGGTGACGATCGCCCGCGACCTGCCGGAGATCGTCGCCGACCGGCTCGCGGTCGAGCAGGTCTTCGGCAACCTGCTGGACAACGCCGTGAAGTATCTCGACCCGCAGCGGCCGGGACGCATCACCGTCACGGCGAAGGCCGTGAGCGACCGGGACGTCTGCTTCTCCGTCGCCGATAACGGCCGCGGGATCGCGGCGCGGGACCATGCCCGCGTCTTCGAGCTCTTCCGCCGATCCGGCGCCCAGGACCGCCCGGGCGAGGGGATCGGCCTGGCCCACGTGAAGGCCCTAGTCCGTTCATTCGGCGGGCGAATCGAGATCCACTCGGAACTCGGTGTCGGCACGACGTTCGACGTGACCTTGCCGCGCGGGGCCGCTACAGCAAACCGGATAGACCCTGAACCGGCGCCCATCGCCGCCGAATGAGCGTGGAGCCGACCGTGCACCCCGTCAGCATCGTGATGATCGAGGATGACGAGGGCCACGCGCGTCTGATCGAGCGCAACATTCGCCGCGCCGGCGTCAACAACGAGATCGTGCCGTTCCGGAACGGCACTTCGGCGCTGGAGTACCTGTTCGGGGCGGATGGCTCCGGCGAAGCGAGCGCCCGGCGGCACCTGCTGATCCTGCTGGATCTCAACCTGCCCGACATGACCGGCCTCGACATCCTCGAGAAGGTCAAGGCGAATCCGCACACGCGGCGCTCCCCGGTGGTTGTGCTGACGACGACGGACGACAGCCGCGAGATCCAGCGCTGCTACGATCTCGGGGCCAACGTCTACATCACCAAGCCGGTGAGCTACGACGGTTTCGCGAACGCGATCCGCCAGCTCGGACTGTTCTTCTCGGTCATGCAGGTTCCGCAGAACCCATGAGTGCCGGGTGTGCCAGCGGGGACGGCACCGCCGCGGCGGCACGCATCCTCTACATCGACGACGATCCCGGCCTGGGTCGGTTGGTCCGGCGCGCCCTGGAGGCCCGCGGCTACACGGTCGAGCTCTGCCCCGACGGCGCCACGGGATTGGCGCGGCTCGCCCAGGGCGGGATCGACGCCGTCGCCCTCGACCACCACATGCCCGGACAGACGGGCCTTGACCTCCTGCCGGAAATCCGCGCGCTTCCCGACGCGCCGCCGGTCATCTACGTGACCGGCTCCGAGGACAGTCGCGTCGCCGTGGCGGCCCTGAAGGCGGGGGCGGTGGACTACGTCTGGAAGGACGTCCAGGGCCAGTTCCGCGAATTGCTCGGCGAGGCCGTCGCCACCGCGCTCCGCCAGGAGAGTCTGCGGCGCGACAAGGAGCGGGCCGAGGCCGAGATGCGCGAGGCGCGCGACCGCGCCGAGCTGCTGCTGCGCGAGGTCAACCATCGCGTGGCCAACTCCCTGGCCCTCGTCGCCGCCCTGGCGCACATGCAGCGAAACGCCGTCACGGATCCGGCCGCGAAGGCGGCGCTGGACGAAATGCAGGCCCGAATCTCCGCGATCGCCGGCATCCACCGCCGCCTCTACACCTCGGACGATGTCGAATCCGTCGAGCTCGACGCCTACCTGCAGAGCCTCGTCGAGGAGTTGCAGGCCGCCATGCGGGCGAGCGGGCGGGACCACGCGATCCGCTTGCGGGCCGCGCCGGTGCGGCTCTCGACCGACAAGGCCGTGTCGGTCGGCGTGGTCGTGACCGAACTCGTGACCAACGCCTACAAGTACGCCTATCCGGCCGGCACGTCGGGCGAGATTCGCGTCGCGGTCGAGCGGGACGCCGCCGACACCGTGCTGCTCGCCGTCGAGGACGACGGCGTCGGCTGGACCGGTGAGGGCGAGATCCGAGGCACCGGGCTCGGGTCGCGCATCGTGCGCGCCATGGCGTCGAACCTGCGCTCGGCCCTGTCGTACGCCCCCGGCTCCCCCGGCACGCGGGCGGTCCTCGCGTTCCAGGCCTGAGCGTCGGGATCTAGCCGCCGGCTCGCCCGGCGATGCGGTCGAGGGCGTCGAGCATCGGCGCCAGGGTGTCCTCGTCGAGCTGCTGGAAGCCCAGCGCCCGGCTCATGAACAGGCCCAGGATGGCGAAGTACAGGACCGACCCCTCACCCGGGGGCGCGCCCTCGATCCGCCCGAGCTGGTCCAGCTGATCCGCGACGAACGCCTGGAAGTCCTTCTGCGCTTCCGGCGATTCCATCGAGGCCAGGAGGAGCGCGCGCGCGGCTTCGTTGTCCTCGCAATAATGCCCGCGGATATGGGCCACCATCGCCCTGGGAAGCTGCGACGGGCCGGCCGGTATCTCCCGCGCGCAGGCGTCGATCTCCGCGCGCACGTCCGCGAGCTTGCGGGCGACCAGCGCCGCCACCAGGGCGTCCTTCGACGCGTAATGGTGCAGAACCCCGCCTTTGCTCAGCCCGGCCTCGACCGCGACCGCGTCGATGGTCAGCCCGCGGACGCCCCCCTTCAGGAGAACGGCCGCAGCCGCTTCCAGGATGATCTCGGGCCGCGCCGCCAGTCGCTGTCGCTTCACCTGCATCACGGACCTGCACTAAAAACCGTCTGGACGGTATGTAACGGATGGCGTAGGAACGCGCCACGCAATTCGCACGAATCGCGCCGACGCAGTCGATCGCATGAACCGCATCGCCTTCCTTCCATCGACATCCGTTCTGCTGATGTTAACCGCGCTGGCGTCGATCGGGTGCGCCCGAGCCGCGCCGGAAACGGCGCTCGACTCCGCCGTGGCACGCGTGCGGGTGGTGCAGGCACGCCGGACACCGCTGTCCCTCGATGTGGTCGTGACCGGCGACATTCAGGCCCAGGCGCAGGTGAACGTCTCGTTCCGGACGAACGGCAAGGTCGCCGAACGGCGTGTCGAGATCGGCGACCACGTCACCGCCAATCAGGTCCTCGCCGTCCTCGAACCCCTGACGCAACAGGCGAATCTCGACAACGCCAAGGCGGCCCTCGCTTCCGCCGAGGCTCTGCTGACACAGGCGAAGATGTCCTACGAGCGTCAGAAGCAGCTCCTCGCCGGTGGCTTCACGACCCGCTCGACTTACGACAACGCCGAGCAGGAGCTGCGCACGACCCAGGCGGCGGTCGACTCGGCCAAGGCCGCTCTGGGGACCGCGCAGGAGCAGTTCTCGTACACGGAGCTGCGCGCGGGTGTGGCCGGCGTGGTGACGAGCCGCAGCTTCGAGGTCGGCCAAGTGGTCCAGTCGGGCCAGACCGTGCTGGTCGTCGCGCAGGACGGACCCCGCGACGCGGTCTTCAACGTCTACGAATCGCTGCTGGCGCAGCCGCCGGCCGGCGACACCATCGCGGTGGCGCTCCAGTCTGACCCGTCCGTCACCGCCATCGGGACCGTGCGGGAGATCTCGCCCACCGTGGACGCCGCGAGCGGCACGGTGCGGGTCAAGATCGGCCTCAAGGCGACGCCCGCCGCCATGGGGCTCGGGGCCGTCGTGATCGGCCGCGGGCGCTTCGCGCCGCACGAATCGGTGATCCTGCCCTGGTCGGCGCTATACCGCTACGACGGTCGGCCCTCCGTATGGATCTACGATCCGGAGCGCAGGACTGTCTCGGTGCGCGCGGTGGAGATCGACCGCTTCGGCCCCGACATCATCGCGCTGAAGCGCGGCGTCGAGCCGGGCGAGCGCGTGGTCGTCGCCGGCATCCAGTTCCTCCGCCCCGGCCAGACGGTCGCGGCCGCCGAGATCGGAGACCGCCCATGACGGCGCGCGCGTATCTCGTCCTGGGACTCGTCACGGTGGCGCTGACCGGATGCAACGGGCACGGCGAGGAGGGCGGCGAGGCCGCGGCAGCCGCTCACGTCCGTCCGGTGCTGACGCAGGTGGTCGTACCGAGCGACGCCATCACGTTCGGGCCCTTCGCCGGCACGATCGAGCCGCGCTACCAGGCGCAGCTCGGCTTCCAGATTCCCGGCCGCATGGTGGCGCGGGACGTCACGGTCGGTGACCTCGTCACTCGGGGTCAGCGCCTCGCGGCTCTCGACACCATCGTGACCCGCTTCGACCTGACCCGCGCCGAGGCCGACCTCGCCGACGCGAAGGCGCAGGCCGAGAACGCCGAGGCCGCGGAATCGCGGACCCGGCGCCTGATGTCGGGCAACAGCGTCTCTCAGGCGACGCTCGACCAAGCGGTCGCCAAGCGCGAGACGGCGCGGGCCCGGGTGGATCAGGCGATGGCGAGCCTCCAGAAGGCCCGCGACCAGATGGGCTACACCGAGCTGAAGGCCGAGTTCGACGGCGTCGTGACCCAGCGCCTCGCCGAGGTCGGCCAGGTGCTCAGCGCCGGCCAGGGCGTCGTGACCGTGGCGCGGCCGGACGTCCGCGAGGCAGTGGTCGACATCCCCGAGGCCCATGCCGGTGCTCTGCCCGCGGACGGCGTGTTCACTGTCGCGCTCCAGAGCGCGCCGGAACTGACGGCGCGCGGGCGCGTCCGCGAGATCGCGCCGCTCGCCGAGTCCGGGACCCGATCCAAGCGCATCCGGATCACCCTAGACGATCCCGGCCCGGCCTTCCGGCTCGGCGCGACCATCAACGTGTCGCTCATGCGCAAGGTCCCGCCCACCGTGCGGCTGCCCGCGTCGGCGCTGCTCGAGGACGGAGGTCGCCGCTCCGTCTGGGTCGTGTCGCCCGACGGGAAGTCGGTGTCGCGCCGCGACGTGACCGTGGCCGCGGCGCGGGACAACGCGGAGGACGGCCGGGTCGCGGTCGTCGACGGACTGAAGGCCGGCGAGCGCGTCGTGGTCGCGGGCGTCCATGTCCTGAAGGAAGGCCAGGCCGTGCGCCTGACCGACGGCGCCGTCTGATCCGGCCGCACGGGGTTTTCGCGTGAAGGACTTCAACCTTTCCGACTGGGCGCTCGAGCACCGCTCGTTCGTCTGGTTCCTGATGCTGGTCTCGCTGGTCGCGGGGCTGATGGCCTATACCCGCCTCGGCCGCGAGGAGGATCCGCCCTTCACCATCAAGACGATGGTCGTGCAGACCACGTGGCCGGGGGCGACCATCAAAGACACGCTCGATCAGGTCACCGACCGGGTCGAGAAGGAGCTTCAGCAGCTCAACGGCCTCGACTACGTCCGCAGCTACACGACGCCCGGATCGTCGACGGTCTTCGTCCAGTTCCGCGACACCCTCAAGAAGAACGAGATCCAGCCGGCCTTCTACCAGGTCCGCAAGCGGCTCGGCGACATCAAGGGCCAGTTTCCGCAGGGCGTGCAGGGTCCGTTCTTCAACGACGAGTTCGGCGACGTCTACGGCAACATCTACGCGTTCACGGCCGACGGCCTGACGCACCGGCAGCTGCGCGACTACGTCGAGGGCATCCGCACCGAGGTCCTGCGGGTGCCCGATATCGGCAAGACCCAGCTGATCGGCACGCAGGACGAGACGATCTATCTCGACTTCTCCACGCGGAAGCTCGCCGGCTACGGCATCGATTTCCAGGCCCTGATCAAGGCGCTGCAGGCGCAGAACGCGGTCTCGGCCTCCGGCGTCGTCCAGGCCGGACCGGAGCGCATCTCGCTGCGGGTCAGCGGCTCCTTCGCCTCGGAGGCCTCGCTCCAGGACTTCAACCTTCGGGTGAACGACCGCTTCTTCCGCCTCGCCGACATCGCCGAGATCAGCCGCGGCTACGAGGATCCGCCCGCCCCGCTGTTCCGCGTGGACGGCAAGCCCGCGATCGGGCTGGCCATCGCGATGCGTCCCGGCGCCAACCTGCTGCATTTCGGCGAGGCGTTGAAGGAGCGGATGCGGCAGATCGAGGCGACGCTGCCGGTGGGCGTCGGTGTCCACCTCGTGTCGGACCAGCCCAAGCAGGTCGAGCACGCGGTCGGCGGCTTCACCGAGGCGCTGGTCGAGGCCGTGATCATCGTGCTCGCAGTGAGCTTCGTGAGCCTCGGCGTCCGGGCCGGGCTCGTCGTCTCGGTGTCGATCCCCCTCGTGCTGGCGATCGTCTTCGTCGTCATGCAGATCATGGACGTCACCCTGCAGCGCATCTCCCTCGGCGCGCTGATCATCGCACTCGGCCTGCTGGTCGATGACGCCATGATCACCGTCGAGATGATGGTGGCCCGCCTGGAGCGGGGCGACACGCTCCGGAAGGCCGCCACCTTCGCGTACACGTCGACGGCCTTCCCGATGCTCACCGGGACGCTCGTCACCGTGGCGGGCTTCCTGCCGATCGGCTTCAACGGCTCCGGCGCGGGCGAGTACACCTACTCGCTGTTCGTGGTGATCGCGGCCGCGCTGCTGGTCTCCTGGGTTGTGGCGGTGCTGTTCGCGCCGCTCGTCGGCGTCACGCTCCTGCCGAAGACCATGAAGCACCACACGGAGAAGCAGGGCATCTTCACGCGCCTGTTCGTCCGGGCGCTCCGGATCGCCATGCGCTGGCACTGGACGACGGTGGTGGTCTGCCTCGGGCTGATGGCCACCGCCATCGTCGGTATGGGCCACGTGCAGCAGCAGTTCTTCCCGTCCTCGGACCGGTCCGAGGTGCTGGTCGACCTGACCCTGCCGCAGAACGCCACCATCGCCGAGACCCGGGCGCAGATGGATCGATTCGAGGCGAACCTGAAGGGCGATCCGGACGTGACGAGCTGGTCGTCCTACGTCGGCGAGGGCGCGGTGCGCTTCTACCTCCCGCTCGACCAGCAGCTCGCCAACGCGTTCTTCGGTCAGATCGTCATCGTGACGAAGTCGCTGGAAGTGCGCGACCGCGTGATGGCGCGCCTTCAAACCATCGCCCTGCGCGACTTCGTCGGCACCGACGTGCTGGTGCAGCCCCTGAGCCTCGGGCCGCCCGTGGGCCGGCCGGTGCAGTATCGCCTCAGCGGCCCGAACATGGAGACGGTGCGCCGCCTGTCGCTCGACCTCGCCAACGTGGTGGCCACCGACAAGCGCCTCGACGTGCCGACCTTCGACTGGAACGAGCCCGGCAAGGTCCTGCGGGTCGAGATCCTCCAGGACAAGGCGCGCCAGCTCGGCGTCACCAGCCAGGACGTCGCCGGCATCCTGAACGGGATCGAGGGCGGGCAGGCGATCACGCAGGTCCGGGACTCGATCTACCTGGTCAACGTCGTCGGCCGTGCCCGCGCGGCCGAGCGGTCCTCTCTGGACACGCTGCAGTCCCTGCAGGTCGGTCTTGCGAACGGCACCGTGGTGCCGGTGCTGGCCTTCGCGCGGATCGGCTACGATCTCGAGCAGCCGATCGTCTGGCGCCGCGACCGCCTGCCGACCGTGACGGTGCGCGCCACCATCCACGACGCGACCCAGCCGGCCACGATCGTGGCAGCCCTGCAGCCCGGACTCGACGCCTTCATCAAGGCGCTGCCGGAGGGCTACACCGTCCAGACCGGCGGCGCCGTCGAGGAATCCGCCAAGGGCCAGGGTCCGATCGCGGCCGTGGTCCCGGTCATGCTGCTCGCCATGGCGTTCCTGCTGATGATGCAGCTCCAGAGCTTCGGGCGCATGCTCCTCGTCTTTACGGTCGCGCCGCTCGGCCTGATCGGCGTCGTGCCGGCGCTGCTCCTGTTCGACAAGCCGATGGGCTTCGTCGCCATCCTGGGCATCCTGGCGCTCATCGGCATCATCATCCGCAACGCGGTGATCCTGGTCAGCCAGATCGAGGAGTTCCGGGCCGAGGGGATGGCGCCGTGGGAGGCGGTGTTCGAGGCGACGCACCACCGCATGCGGCCGATCCTCCTGACCGCAGCGGCGGCGAGCCTGGGTCTGATCCCCATCGCGCGCGAGGTGTTCTGGGGGCCGATGGCCTTCGCGATGATCGGCGGGATCCTGGCGGCGACCTTCCTGACGCTCCTGTTCCTGCCGGCCCTCTACATCGGCTGCTACCGCATCCGCCCGGACGCGCGCGGCACGCCGGCGGCGCAAGCCGGCTGATCGGCCGGTTCACGCGATCGCGGCGCCCGCGGGCGCCGCGAGAAACGGTCGGCCCGGCCCTCCGCCCCCTCAGGCCGGGCCGACCGTGACGATCTTTCACGCGGACGGGCCCCCATTGCCGGAAACTCCGCCGCGGTCCGGCGCGTAGGGTGCGACGGAAACGAGGACCGTCCCACCCATGAACGCCTTCATCGCCGTCGTCCTGGTCTGCGCCAACGGCATCGCCCAGGATTCCTGCACGGACGCCCAGGCGCTCGAAGTGCGCAAGGTCCGGGTCGCCAACGAGCTCGGCTGCGCCACCGGCTGGCAGGAGATCATCGCCCGCACCGAGCTGCGCGAGGAGATCGGCAAGACCGCCTACCTGAAGACGGAGTGCCGCCGGGTGAAGGAGCCGCAGTGACGTCCGCGGGGTGCCGCTACTTGTCGTACTTGATGTAGGCGAAGCGCGGATCGGTCGGCGTGCCTTCGAGCCCCTGTCCCTCCAGGCCCGGCTGCCAGGACACCACCTCCTCGATCTTCCGGGCGAGGGCGAAGTCCTTGTCGGTGATGCCCTTGGCCGCGTGATTCATCAGCCGGACCTCGACCCAGGCGTAGGACGCCGTGATGTCGGGATGGTGCCAGGCCGCCTCGGCCAGGTGCCCGACGGTGTTGATCACCATCAGGGTGCTCTTCCAGCCGGACGTCTTGTACGTGCGCCGGATCCACCCGTCTTCCAGGCGCCATGCGGGCAGCTCGGCCTTCAGCCGCGCCTCCACGGTCGCCGCGTCCAGTGCGCCTTCGCGTCGTTCGGTCATGATCCCGCCTCCGATGAAACCGTCGTGGCCGAGGGTGCCGCCGCGGCCGGTTGCGCGCAAGCGTGTTTGCCGCGGTGGACGGATACGGGCGCGAGCCCTATGACCTTTTGCCAATGGCGTCCGGCTCGGTCGGCACTCCAGTCTGCCGCCGCTGAAGACTGCGCAATACGATGGGAGAAGGCGTGATGCTGTCACGGCGCGCGATGCTCGCCGGGGGCCTGCTCGGCGGCCTCGGGCTGCGAGCGGCGCGCGCCGACGTGCCGACGATCCGCCTCGGGAGCCTGCCCTTCGGCACGTCCACCTGGGAAGCGGCGGTGATCAAGGCCCGCGGCCTCGACACCGCCAACGGTTTCGAGCTCGACGCGGTCAAGCTCGCCGGCAACGACGCGGCCCGGATCGGCTTCATCGGCGGCCAGGTCGACACGATCATCGGCGATTTGCTCTGGGCCGCGCGCCTCGGAAACGACGGTCAGGCGGTGCGCTTCATCCCGTACTCGACCACCGAGGGCGGCGTGATGGTGCCGGGCGACAGCCCGGTGAAGAGCCTCAAGGATCTCGCGGGCAAGCGCCTCGGCGTGGCCGGCGGCCCCCTGGACAAGAACTGGCTGCTCCTCCGCGCACAGGCCAAGGACGCGGCCGGCATCGACCTCGAGCAGGCCGCCGAGATCGCCTACGGCGCGCCGCCGCTCATCACGCTGAAGCTGGAGCAGGGCGCCCTCGACGCGGCGCTGACCTACTGGACCTACAGCGCGCGCCTCAAGGCCAAGGGCTATCGGCAGCTCGTCGGCGCCGAGGACATCATGCACGCCCTCGGCGTGCCCGGCGACGTGGCGCTGATCGGCTACCTGTTTCAGGACGCCACCGTGAAGGAGAAGCCCGCGGCCGTGGCGGCCTTCGCCCGCGCCTCGCGGGCCGCCAAGGACATGCTCGCCTCGGACCCGAGCACGTGGCAGATCGTGCGCCCGCTGATGGCGGCGGAGGACGAGGCGACCTTCGAGGCCCTGAAGCACGATTTCCTGGCCGGCATTCCGCGCCGTTCCATCGCGGAGGAGCGCGCCGATGCCGAGAAGCTCTACGCGGTGATGGCGCGGCTCGGCGGGTCGCGTCTGGTCGGCAAGGGCGACGCTCTCCCGCCCGACCTCTACTACACCGGCCGCAATGGTTGAGGCGCCCGCCCGGCGGGCAGGCGTGTCCGCCGTCCCGAGCACCGGGTCCGCATGGGCGCGCTGACCCGCATCGCGTCCCTGGCCGTGATCATCGCCGCCTGGCAGATCGCCGCGCTGGAGGCGGGATCACGCCTGCTGCCGGCGCCCATGGCGGTGCTGCGCTTCGTCGTTCAGGAAGCGCAGCGCGGCGACCTCGCGCACAATGTGGGCATGACGCTGCTGCGCGTGGCGATCTCCTTCACCGTGGCGATGGTCCTGGGCGTCCTGCTCGGCGTCGCGCTCGGACGGTCCAAGGCGGCCGACCTCACCCTCGACACGCCGCTGCTCGTCCTCCTCAACACGCCGGCCCTGGTGATCACCGTCCTGGCCTATGTCTGGGTGGGGCTCACCGAGACCGCCGCGATCCTGGCGGTGGTGCTCAACAAGCTTCCGAACGTCGCGGTGATCGTGCGCGAAGGCGCGCGGAACCTCGATCCCGGGCTCGACGAGATGGCCCGCGCCTACCGGCTCGACCGCCGCAGCTGGGCGCGCGACATCCTGATCCCGCAGCTCCAGCCCTACATGGTCACGGCGGCGCGGTCGGGCCTCTCGCTGGCCTGGAAGATCGTGCTGGTGGTGGAGCTGCTCGGGCGCCCGGACGGGGTCGGCTTCGCGATCAACTACTACTTCGTTCAGAGCACCGACGTGGCGGCCATCATCGGCTACAGCCTCGTCTTCATGGCCGTGATGATCGGCATCGACGTCCTCCTGCTCCAGCGGCTCGAAGCCCATGTCCGTCGCTGGCGCTGAGCCCGTCCTCCAGGTCGCGATCGCGTCGAAATGGTATCGGCCCGCCGGGGCCGAGCCGGTCGAGGCCGTCCGGAACCTCTCCTTCGGCATCGCCGCCGGTGAGATCGTCTGCCTGATCGGGCCCTCGGGCGCCGGTAAGACCACCACCCTGCGGATCCTGCTCGGTCTCGACACCGCGTTCGAGGGCCGCGTCTCCGGCGCGGACCAGGCGGGCATCGTGTTCCAGGAGCCGCGGCTGCTGCCCTGGCGCAGCGTCGAGCACAATGTCCGCCTCGGCCTTCCCCGGGCGCGGCGCGGCCGCGACCTGGACGATCTGTTCGCGCGCCTCGGCCTCTCGGCATGGCGCTCGCGCTACCCGAAGGCCTTGTCGCTGGGCATGCAGCGCCGCGTGGCGCTCGCGCGCGCGCTCGCCGACGGGCCGCGCGTCCTCGTCCTCGACGAACCGTTCGTCTCCCTCGACGACGCCGCCGCGGCCGAGCTGCGCGGCCTCGTTGTGGACACGGTGGACCGGGCCGGCATGAGCGTCCTGATGGTCACGCACAACGTCGCCGAGGCGATCGGGATCGCCGACCGTCTGCTACTGGTCTCGCGGCGCCCGGCGAGCCTGATCGCCGACGTGCGCCTCGACCGGCCACGCCGGGACCGCGACCGCGCGTGGGCCGAGGCGACCCGGGCGAGCCTCGCCGCCCGGCATCCTGAGATCATCGCGCACTGACGCGCGCGTTCGACCGACCGCCCGCCTCGACACCCCTTTCCGACCTCGTCGATCAGCGCGGGCCGGCGAGTACTCAGAAGCGGTGGATCATGCCCGCCCGCCTCCGCGATACCGGGCCTCCGCCGGCCCCGCACGAGCACCGCGCGCGGGTCATCCTGCTCCCACCCCGACCTCGGGAAGCGTCGTGTCATCGACGGGGGCGCGGTTGGCCGAAATGGACACCGAACTCCGGACCTCTGGGTCGCTTCACGCGCGGCCGAGAGCCATGCCGTGGCCGACCCGCGGGATGCGGGCTCGTCGCGGATCCCGGCCGCTCTCGGCTACGAGGCACCCGCGGCGGCGAATGTGGGACTCGCTTTCGCAATCGGACGGCGGGACCCCAACGGAGGGATCACTCCGTCTCCTGCTCGCGCATGTATGCCTGCGGGCTGCAGCCCATACCGGTGCGAAACGCGAACACGAACGCGGATGTGGAGCCGTAGCCCAGCTGCATCGCCGTCTTCGTCACGGTCATCCCGCCTCCCATCAGCTCGACCGCCTTGAAGAGGCGTAGCCGTCGCCGCCACGAGCGGAGGCTCATCCCCACGTCGCCCTCGAAACGCCGCGCCAGAGTTCGGGCCGACATCCCGAGTTCACGACCCCAGTCATCCGTCCCGCGCGGGTCGGCCGGGTCGGCGTAGAGGGCTTCGCAGAGGCCGACCAGCGGGCCTCCGCGCGGCCAGGGCAACGTGCCCGGGAGGGGCCGTGCGCGACGGAGCTGATCGATGATCAGGACGCTGACGCGGTCGGCGTAGCCGTCGCGGCTTTCCTGCCCGTCGATCGCCACGGCCTCGAGGATCAGCGCCCGCAGGAGCGGCCGGACGGCGAACACGGTCGGAAGCTCCGCGACCCCGCGGCCCGCGTCGTCGGAGATCCACAGACTGCGGAACTCGGCACCCAGGAGCGATCCGACCCGGTGCCGGACGCCCGTGGGCAGCCACACGGCCTGTTCCGGAGAGATCACGAAGGAGCGGCCCTCTACCGCCACCGTCAGCACGCCGGAGGTCGCGTAGACGATCTGGTGCCAGGCATGGGCGTGTTCGGCGAAGAACCGCCGGGGCGGTATGCGCTGCGCCCGCACCGTGATCGGCCGCGGCGGCGCCAACCCGGGAGGTGCCTCGACGGGCTCCCACATCGCTCCTCGTGATACGTTGTCCGCTGCTCGACACACATTGTCGTCTCATCGAGATACGGACAAGCCGGTCAGCGTTATAGCGATCCGCTCATCGGACCTGATCCCGCGCGGCAGGTCCTGGGCACGGCGCGTTGCCGGCCCGATCCCGGTGGCGGCCTGTCGAGGTCTGAGCGTCCCGATGTCCAGCACGTCCCACTCGGCCACCGACCTCGGACCCGTGGTGGCCAGCCGGTCCGGGACCGGCAACGTGATCAGACTGGCCGTGGCGCAGGCGCTCGCCGGTGCGAACTCGACCGTCGTGTTCGCGACCGGCGCGGTCGTCGGCAATATGCTCGCGCCCAGCAAAGTCCTGGCCACGCTGCCGATCTCGATCTTCGTTGTGGGCATGGCTGCCTGCGCCCTCCCGACCGGCAGCGTCGCGAGACGGTACGGGCGCCGCACCGTCTTCATGCTCGGAACCGGGTGCGGTGTGCTCGTCGGCCTGCTCTCGGCCTGGGCCATCGCGGCGGCGAGCTTCTGGCTGTTCTGCGCCGCGATGTTCCTCGGCGGCGCCTATGCCGCCGTGGTCTTCTCGTTCCGTTTCGCCGCCGCGGATTGCGTGCCGGCCGAACGGCGTCCGCGGGCCTTGTCCGCGGTGATGGCCGGTGGTGTCTTCGGCGGCGTGATCGGGCCGCAGCTCGTCACCCACACCATGAACCTGTGGCCGCCCTACCTGTTCGCGGCCACCTTCCTGGCCCAGGCGGCCGTCGCTGCTGCGGCTGCCCTCGTCCTGTTCGGCGTCCGCCTGCCCCGACCGGCTGCGGAGGCCGTCTCCGGTGGAAGACCGCTGGCCGTCATTCTGGCCCAGCCGCGCTTCGTGCTCGCGGTGATCTGCGGGGCCGTGTCCTACCTGCTGATGAACTTCGTCATGACGGCCGCCCCGCTGGCCATGCGCCTGTGCGGCCACGCGCAGGAGGATGCCAATCTCGGCCTGCAATGGCACGTCATCGCCATGTACGGCCCGAGCTTCTTCACCGGGCGGCTGATCACGCGTTTCGGCGCCTCCCGCGTGGTGGCGACCGGTCTCACCTTGACGGGCGTGGCCGCGCTCGTCGGGCTCGCGGGCGTGGATGTCGCGCATTTCTGGCTGTCCCTGATCCTCCTGGGCGTCGGCTGGAATTTCGGCTTCGTCGGCGCCTCCGCGATGGTGCTGGACTGTCATCGGCCGGAGGAGCGGACGCGGGTGCAGTCGATCAACGACTTCATCGTGTTCGGGATGGTGGCCGTGGGCTCCTTCTCGTCCGGCGGCCTGCTGACGAGCTACGGCTGGGACACGGTGCTCCGGGTGTCGTTCGCACCCCTGGCGCTGGCGGCGGGCGCGCTCGTTCTCGCCACGGTCCGCGACGTGCATCGGCCTCGCGGAAGCGCCCGATGACGGTCCACCGGACGAGGTGGACCGGAAGGGTGGTCGCCCGACGCCTGCGAGGAGGTCGCCGAGCCCGTCGATGACCCTCGATCAGTTGCGCATCTTCGTGGCGGTCGCCGAGCGCCAGCACGTGACCCGTGCGGCCGAGGCGCTGAACATCGTCCAGTCCGCCGTCAGCGCCGCGGTGTCCGGGCTGGAAGAGCGCCACGCGGTGAAGCTGTTCCACCGGGTAGGCCGCGGCATCGAGCTGACCGATGCCGGGCGCATCTTCCTGGAGGAGGCCCGCGCGGTGCTCGCCCGCGCAGAGGCGGCCGAGCGGGTGTTGGCCGACCTGAGCGGCTTGCGGCGGGGGAGCCTGCGCCTCCATGCGAGCCAGACCATCGCCAGCCATTGGCTGCCCCGCCATCTCGTCGCGTTCCGGGCCGCCTACCCGGAGATCACGATACGCCTCGCCGTGGGCAACAGCGCGGAGGTGGCGCGGGCGGTCGCGGATGGGTCGGCGGAACTCGGCTTCGTCGAGGGCGAGGTCGAGGATCCGGCACTGACGAGTGCGACGGTCGCCCAGGATCGGCTCGTTCTGGTCGTGCCGGCCGGCCACCCCTTCGCGACCCGAACCGCGCTGACGGCTGCTGATCTGTCGGGTCAGACATGGGTGCTGCGCGAGGCGGGGTCCGGAACGCGCGCCGTCTTCGAGGCGGCGCTCGCTTCGGCGGGGGTTTCGCTCGCGGATCTGCTGGTGACGCTCGAGCTTCCCTCGAACGAGGCCGTGCTCGCCGCGATCGAGGCCGGCGCCGGCGCGAGCGTCCTGTCGGAGGCCGTCGTGGCGGGCGCGCTCGCCGCCGGTGCCGTCGTCGCGGCGCCGTTCCCGCTGCCGACGCGGACCTTCCGGATGCTGCGTCACAGGGAACGGTACCGGAGCCTCGCCGCCGACGCCCTGCTCGGTGTGATCCGGGCGGGTACGCCGTGAACGGCGCCGTCAGGGCTGCGGCCTGAGCGCGGCGAGGTAGTCGATGATCGCCTGCCGGTCGGCCGGGTCGACCGGCGCCCTGTAGCTGTGGATCATCTTGTCGACGATCCCGCTCCACTGCGCCCGCGTCAGGGCGGGCTGGGTCAGGACCATCCCGGCCGAGTGGCAGGCTAGGCAGGTGTTGTTGACCGCCTCGGCTCCCGGACCGGGCGGGAAGACCCGGTCGGAGCCGGGCAGTTCGACCAGCTGCGACGTGAAGCGCATCGGCTCGGGCGGCGGACCGGCGAGAGCTGGGGCAGGGAGCAGGGCGAGCGCGGACAGGCACCGGGCGATGTGGGTCAGGGACATGGCGCTCCTCCTCAGGCGACCTGGACCGTCACGGTCTCGACGCCGTTCTTCATGAAGCCGGCCCCGTTCCAGATCGGGTCCAGCGGCTGCGCGAGGCCGTTCGTGTTCGTGCAGCGGATCGTGATGGCGCGGGTGCCGGCCGCGGAGGCCGGCAGGGTGACCGCGAAGCGGCGGAAGCTGTAGGCGCCCGCGTCGGCCCCGAGCCGGGCCGGGATCCACGACGCGCCGCCATCGCCGGAGACGTCCACGGTCCTGACCCCGCAATCGCCCCCGAAGGCGATGCCGCGCACGGCCAAGGGCGCGCCGGCCGCCACCCGGCCGCCGTCCTGCAGGTTCGTCACGAAGGCGCGCGGGACCATCCGGTCGATCGGTACCGTCCCGTAGCCGGTCTGGCCGGGCCGGACATCCGCGCCCGGCACGTCCGGGATGCGATAGGCGGTCTTAATCCAGTACTGATCGTCGGGCGTGTCCAGGACCTCGATGTCGGACAGCATCTTGACCCAGTAGGTCGAGTACCGGCCCGGAACGATCAGGCGCAGCGGGAAGCCGTTGAGCAGCGGAAGCTGCGCGCCGTTCATCGCGTAGGCGATCATCACCTCGCCGTCGCGGGCGTGGTCCAGGGCCAGGGACTTCCGGAAGTGCGGCGCGCCGCTCACGACCGGCTCGTCGAGGCCGGCGAAGCGCACCTGCACGGCCCCGGCCCTCACGCCGGCGCGGTCGAGCACATCCTTGAGACGCACGCCGGCCCAGAGCGCGTTCCCCATCGCGCCGTGGGCCCATTGCGCGCCGGGAACCCGCGGCACGAACAGGCCCCGCGAGTTGCCGGAGCACTGGTTGACCGCCGCGATCTCGAAGCGCGGCATCCGGGCGAGAGCGTCGAGGGACAGGGACAGCGCCGTCTCGACGTGCCCGCGCACGGTCAGACGGAACGCCTCAGCGTCGACGCTGGTCGGGATCTCGGCCCAGTGCCAGCGCACGTAGAAGCGGTCGTTGGGGGTGAACACGCCCGCGTCGAACACCGCGAAGGGCGTCTCGAGGAGCGGGGGCCGCGTCCGCTGGAGGATCATCGGCCCCTTGCCGGGGAAGTCCGTCGTGATGGCGCGCAGGCCGGGACCGCCGGGCAGGGGAAGCCGGACCGTGCCGGCGGCCCAGGCCGGCGCGGCCGCGGCGAGGCCGCCGAGGCCGAGACCGGCCAGCACGGCGCGGCGAGGAAGGGAGGTATGGCTCACGGCTGTGTCTCCTCGTTGGTGCGGAATGTGTCGGCTCCCGCCGCTCCGCGATGTGCGGATCCGCGTGCCGCGGGCCGCCCGCTCCCGGAGATCGTCCGGCGCGGCGCGGACAGGTTGATCGTTCCCACGCTCGACGCGGGAGCGGGTGCTCCGAACCGGGGCATCAGGCGATGCCGAGCAGTCGGATCAGGACGAGGCTGACGCCGGTGAGGGCGGCGAGCGAGGCGACCACCGCCGTCGTCACCCGCGTCCCGGCCCCGACCACGCTGCGCACGTCGACCCCGAGCCCGAGGGCGGCCATCGAGACGACGGTGAGGAGGTTGGCGGTCGCGGCGATCGCCGGCAGGGCGGTCCGCGGGATCAGCCCGACCGAGCGCAGGCCGGCCACGGCCAGGAACGCCAGGATGAACCACGGCACAAGCCGACGGAGCGCGCCGCGACCGGCGCCCGCGCGCCCGACGGCGGCGACGGGCCCGACCATCTCCGGTCGCAGCCGGCTCGCCCCGACCGAGAGGGCCAGCACGACCGGGCCGAGCATCAGCACGCGAACGAGCTTGACCAGCGTGCCGACTTGGACGCTGAGGGCCTCCACCGGCGCCGTCGCGGCCAGCACCTGCGGCACGGCGTAGACGGTGAGGCCCGCCAGGACGCCGTACTGCGTCGGCGACAGGCCGAGCAGCGGCACGAGGAGCGGGAGCCCGAGGACGACGAGGACGCCGAGGACGGCGGTGAACGCGATCGACGCGGCGACGTCGTCGCCGTCCGCGCCGATGACCGGCGCCGTCGCGGCGATCGCCGAGTTGCCGCAGATCGAGTTCCCGCAGGCGACGAGGATCGCCAGGCGCGGGTGCAGGCCGAGGGCGCGGCCGATGCCGTAGCTGGCGGCGATCGCGACCGCCACGACGCCCGCGATGCCGAGGAGGAGACCGGGACCGCCCGACAGCAGCGTCGCCAGGCTGAGCGAAGCGCCGAGCAGGACCACGGCCAGTTCGAGCACCGTCTTGGCGCCGAAGGCGATGCCGGCGGCGAAGCGCGGCCCGGGATTCCAGCCGGTGCGCAGCGCCGTGCCGAGCACGATGGCGAGGACGAGCGCCTCCAGCCAGGCGCGGCCGAGCAGCGCCACCTCCGCGGCCTCCAGGCCGTAGGCGACGAGGGTGACCAAGAGGCAGAGGCCGAGCCCCGGCACGATTCCGCGGAGGCGGCTGGCGATGGGAACGGGCGTGATCTGGATCGGCATGGCGCTGGGCTCCGGGGTCGAGGCCCATCGTCCCTCCGCGCCAGCAATCAATCCAACAGAACTTTTCGATGATACCGATCTTACTTTCAGAACGGTCACGGTGCGACCGGTCGGGACGGCAGGCCGCAGCGCGGCCTACGGCGGCGGCCGCGCGATCGGGAAGCGACGCGGCCGGTTCCAGCCGACATGACGGGCGCGGCGTCGGCCGCGCGGAGTCAGACCCTGCGGATCCCGTCCGGATCCTCAGTCTCCGGCAGGGCGACGTAGATCAGGACGCCGAGCACCGTCATGGCGAAGCGGAAGGCCGATTGCTGGCCGTTCCAGGTCGCCGACATCCACATGCCGAACCACTCGCCGCCGACGCCCAGGAAGCCGCCCTGCCAGACCAGGAAGCCGACGCTCAGGCCGGCGATCGCCCAGGCCTTGGCCCGGGCGAAGTCCCCGCGCGGGGCGCGCGCGCGCGCGATCATCAGCGCGGCCCCGGTCCAGAGCAGGAGCGCCGTCACAGCCTCCGCGACGACAATCAGCGTGAAGGCGGCGCGCTGGAGCGCCGGGTCGGTGATCGCCCGGTTGGCGATCCCGGAATCTGGGAGGATCGTGTCCATCGACAGGACGTGCTGCACGAAGGCGAGGTTCACCGCCGGCTCGACGATGTTGCCGTACACGACCAGCGTGCAGGTCAGAGCCAGGGCGGCGACGAGGGCGACTTTCGAGAGGCGGATAGCGAGCATGGACGGCCCCTCCGACACAGGTTCCCGCGTCGAGACCGGCCCCGGACGGGGCCCGAACCGATCGCGGATCTCCTAGTTCGCCTTCGCCTCGACCTCGAGCCGGTCGAGGACCGCGGCCGGCGACCGCGCCGCGCCGAGGTCGATGAAGCCGATCCCCGCGGGCTCCCTGGACTTCGCGTGGACCACGAGCTTGCCGGGCTTCATCACGAACTGGCCCATGGCGGCGCCGATCCCCTTGGCGGCCGCGCTGTTGCCGAGGATGACCGGCACGCCGAGCAGGCTGGCGGTGACGTATTCCTTGCGCAACTCGTCCGGCTTGAGGCTGAGGTCCTTCGACTGCGCGGCCAGGAAGCGCTCGAACAGGCCGGCATTCTCCACCGTCAGGTCGAGGGTCTTGGCGCTCCCCGAGAACATCACCATGGTCGCCGCCGGCAGGGTGCCGGAGAACAGCTCGGGCCCGATGCCCCCCAGCGTGCCGGAGAGGCGGACGGTGCCGATGTCGCGGCCGGACACCGTGACCTCGCGCAGGGCGAGGTCGCGGGCCTTCTCGTCCAGGCTCGCGTCGGCCACGAGGTTGAGGTCGAGGTCCCGGTAGCCGTAGGCCGGCAGCAGGCCGACGATCGGCGCGCCGGCGAGCAGGTCGGCGGGCAGGCTCAGGCCGGTGAGGCTGATGCGGGTCGCGCTGGGCACGCCCTCGGTCGGCGGCCCAAAGGCGAGCGCCGCCTCGCGCAGGGCGATGCGGGGTGCCGGCCGCGGCGAGACCGTGACCGCGAGGGGATCCGCGGTCTTCTCGGTCCCCTTCGGCTCGGTCGCCTTGCCCGGCCGGCCCGGCTCGGGGAGGGCGCCGCGGGCCGGGGGACGGACGTCGCGGGGCGGCACCCGCTCGGGCTCGGCCTCGGGCGGCAGATCGACCGTCAGGTCGGTGAGGGTGAGCGTGCCGAGCTTCGGCGTCAGGCGGCGCATCTCGACGTCGGAGAAGCCGGCCCCGCCCGTCGGCTCTGCGGCGATGCCCTGAAGGGTCGCGACGGTCGGCGCCAGGGACGTCCCCAGCGCGGCGACGCGGCCGACGCGGATCCGCAGCGGGCCGCGGGTCAGCGACAGGTTGTCCAGGGTGGTGCCGCCCTCGGCGCCGGTCGACGTGTAGGCGGCGCGGCCGATCTCGAACAGTACCGGTCCCTTCGGGTCGGTGTCGCTGACGCTCAGGCCCTGCATCTCCAGGCTGCCTACCGAGGTGGCGTCGATGAGATCGGCGGCGGCCGCGGCGAGCGGGCGCCGGTCGCCGGACCCGTCGAAGCCGTTGGCCACGATGGCGAAGGCGCCGGCCCAGCCGTCCGGGACCTGCCGGCCGCCGAGGTCGCGGCCGTCGAGGCGGGCGATCTTCACCGTGGTGCCGCGCGCGTCCGAGTAGGTGACGTCCGAGACCTGGATGGTCCCGTAGACGCGCTGGACCGGTCCCTTGCCGTCACCCGGAACCGTGTAGAGCCGGCTGAGCGCCGCGAGATCCAGGTCCGTGGCGCGCACCTGACCGTAGGTCCCGGACCCGCGATTCGGCCCCGCCACGGAGCTGACCGTCGCGCCGGCCGCCGTCAGCTCGCCGACCCGGCCGGCGCGGATGTCGCGGGCGACCACGTCGCGGTAGGTGACGGTCTGCCGGTTGTCGCCGGGGCCCGCGTTCTCGGAGGTGAGGACCGGGACGGTCAGGCTGCCGGCATCGAGCCGGGCGAGCCGCTGCTCCCAGGGCACGCTGGAATCGGGCCGCAGGATCGCCGCGAGGTCCTCCTTGGAGAGGCGCGTGCCGCTCGCCGTCAGTTTCGGGGCCTTCAGCAGCGTCCCGCCGAGCGGGATCACCACGTCGTTCACCGTCACGTCCTGGACGGCGGCGGCCCCCTCCTGCGCGGCGAGCGGCGCCGGGGCGAGCCCGAGGAGCGCGAGGAGGGCGGTCGTCGCCCAGGCCGACCGGAGGCGGAGACGGGCCTTCGGGTGGTTCATGGCTGCGTCCGGACCAGGGCTCTCACGGGGATGCCCTAGCCGTGCCGCGTTTTGCCGGGCGAGGCAATCGCGCACGCCGGCCCGGGCGACCGAGCCGGGACCGGTGTCGTACGGACGCAACGGCGCGGCGGCGCCGAGCCGGTCGCTACAACGAGAAGGAGGTGCCGCAGCCGCAGGAGGCGGTGGCGAGCGGGTTCTCGATCTTGAAGGACTGGCCGATCAGGTCGTTCACGAAATCGATGGTCGAGCCGCTCATGTACTCGAGGGAGACCGGGTCGACGATCACGGTGGCGCCGTCGCGCTCAATCGCGACGTCCTGCGCCTCCCGGGCGCGGGTGATGTCGAACGCGTAGGAGAAGCCCGAGCAGCCGCCGCCGTTGACGCTGATCCGCAGCGACGAGCCGGCCGGCTCCGCCACCATGATCTCGTTGATGCGCTTCGCCGCGCGGGCGGTCAGGGTGATCTCAGCCATCGGTCTCTGGCCACGCATTCGTTCGGTGGACGGCGCGCCCCGGCCCGTTGCCGAGGGCGCCCTGACCCACAAGATATGAGCCGCAAGCCCGCGCCGCAACGCGCCGGGCGGGGAGCCGTCATGAGCAGGGTGCGTGAGTTTGCGAGCGGATGCCGTGCGACCGAACGGTGAGCGCTGGCGCGCGGCCTACGCCACCGACCCGGCCCGCACCCGGGGCCGCCTGATCCCGGAATCGGGCTCGCCGACCCGCAGCGATTTCCAGCGCGACCGGGACCGGATCATCCACTCGACCGCGTTCCGGCGGCTGAAGCACAAGACGCAGGTCTTCGTGCACCACGAGGGCGACCACTACCGCACCCGACTGACCCACACCCTGGAGGTGAGCCAGATCGGGAGGGCGCTGGCCCGCGCCCTCGGGCTCGACGAGGACCTGGCGGAGGCGCTGGCCCTCAGCCACGACCTCGGCCACACCTGCTTCGGCCATACCGGCGAGGACGCCCTCGACGCCTGCATGGCGCGCTACGGCGGGTTCGACCACAACGCCCAGGCGCTGCGGATCGTGACGCGGCTGGAGCGGCGCTACGCCGGGTTCGACGGGCTGAACCTCGCCTGGGAGACGCTGGAGGGCCTCGTCAAGCACAACGGCCCGCTGCTGACCGCCGACGGCCGGCCGACGGCCCGCTACGAGGCCCGCGGCATCCCGGCGGCGATCCTGGAATACGACGCGCTCAATCCGCTCGACCTGTGGAGTCAGGCGGGGCCCGAGGCCCAGGCGGCCTCCCTCGCCGACGACATCGCCTACGCGGCCCACGACCTCGACGACGGGCTGCGCGCCGGCCTGTTCGAGATCCCGGAGCTGCGCGCGGTCCCGTTCCTGGCCGGGCTGCTCGACGAGATCGACCGGCTGCATCCCGGCCTGGAGCCCTCGCGGATGATCCACGAGCTGGCCCGGCGGGTGATCACCCGCTTCGTCGAGGACGTCATCCGCGAGGGCGGCCGCCGCATCGCCGCCCTGGATCCGCGCCGCGTCGAGGACATCCGGCACGCGGATCGGCCGGTCATCGTCTTCTCGCCGGAGATCGCGGCGGCCGATGCCGACATCATGCGCTTCCTGTGGGAGCGGATGTACCGGCATCCGGGCGTGGTGGCCGTGCGCAAGAAGGCCGACGCCATCGTCAACGACCTGTTCGCGGCGTTCACCGCGGCCCCGTCCCGGATGCCGGAGGAGTGGAGCGCCGGCCTCGACGATGCCGGCGAGGCCCGGATCGCCCGCCGGGTCGCGGACTACATCGCCGGCATGACCGACACCTACGCGGTCCTGGCGCACCGCAAGCTCTACGCGACGACGCCGGACCTGCACTGGGAGCTGCCGAGCCGGGGCCTGCCCCTCGCCGAGCCCTGAGGGCCCGGCGCGGGACCGGCGCGGATCAGCAGCCGCAGCCGCAGGTGAAGCTGCCGTAGCAGCCGCCGTAGCCGTAGCCGCCGTACCCGCCGTACCCGTAGCCACCGTAGCCGGCGGGATAGCCGTAGCCGTAGCCGCCGTAGGCGGCCGGGTAGCCGTAGCCGTAGCCGCCATACCCGTAACCGCCGTAGACGCTCCCGGCAGCGAGCCCGAGCCCGAGGCCGATTCCCGCGCCGGCCAGCCCGTAGCCGAGGGCCCGACCGTAGCCGCGGCGGTATCCGTAACCGTAGCCGCGCCCGTAGAAGCCGCCGCGGTAACCGTAGCCACCCCGGAAACCGCCGCGGTAACCGCCGCCGTGGAAGCCGCCGCCGTGGAATCCGCCGCCGCGGAAGCCGCCCGCCTCGGCACTCGGCGCGGCCAGGATGAGGGCGCAGAGCGCCGTGCCCGCAATCGTCAAGGTCTTCATCAGTAACTCCGCGATCGGCCCACTCACGATCGGCGGCGATGACACCGCTTCGTCCCGGGCGAGACAAGACCGACACTGGGCGATCCGTACTCGTCGCGCGGGATAACCCGGCGGCTGCGCGCGCGTGGTTACCGGACCGGTGCCGCGAGGGCGGATTCCGCCAGGCGGCGCGCCGGTCGGCGCCGTGACACCCTCCCGCCCCCTTGCTAGACCGCCCCGGCGGGCGCAGGCCGGACGGGCCGGGCGACGAGACCCCCGCGCGAGCGAGATCGAGACCCATGAACATCTTCGCCCTGTTCGAGGCGCGCGTGCGCGAGGCCGTGGAGGCGCTGACCCGCGCCGGCCACCTGCCCGAGGGCCTCGACCTGAGCCGCGTCGTGGTCGAGCCGCCCCGCGACGCGTCGCACGGCGACCTCGCCACGAACGCCGCGCTGGTCCTGGCCAAGGAGGCGCGGACCAACCCGAAGGCGCTCGGCGAGGCCCTGGCGGCGGAGCTCCGCGCGGATCCGCGGATCGTCGAGGCGAGCGTCGCCGGGCCCGGCTTCATCAACCTGCGGCTCGACCCCGCGATCTTCCACGCGGTCCTGCGCGACGCGCTGACCGCGCCGGAGGCGTTCGGCCGCGCCCGGCTGCCCGGCGGGCCGATCAACGTGGAGTACGTGTCGGCGAACCCGACTGGGCCGATGCATGTCGGCCACGGCCGCGGCGCGGTCTTCGGCGACGCCCTGTGCAACCTGCTCGTCGCGGCCGGTCGGCAGGTGACGCGCGAATACTACATCAACGACGCCGGCGTTCAGGTCGACGTGCTGGCCCGCTCGGCCTTCCAGCGCTACCGCGAGGCCCTCGGCGAGCCCTTCGCGATCGCGGAGGGCCTGTATCCGGGCGACTACCTGAAGCCGGTGGGCGCCGCGCTGGCCGAGACCCACGGCCGCGCGCTGCTCGACCAGCCCGAGTCGGCGTGGCTGCCCACGGTGCGCGAGACCGCGCTCGGCATGATGATGGCCATGATCCGGGCGGACCTGGCGGCGATCGGCATCCGCCACGACGTGTTCTTCTCGGAGCGCACGCTCCAGGACAGCGGCGCCGTGAAGACGCTGCTGGCGGAGCTGCGCGCCAAGGGCCTCGTCTACGAGGGCCGCCTGCCGCCGCCCAAGGGCCAGCTGCCGGAGGACTGGGAGGACCGCGAGCAGACGCTGTTCCGCACCAAGGAGTTCGGCGACGACAGCGACCGGCCGCTGCTCAAGTCGGACGGCTCGTACACGTATTTCGCCTCCGACATCGCCTACCACCGGGCGAAGTACCTCGCGGGCGCGACCGAGCTGATCGACGTCCTCGGCGCCGATCACGGCGGCTACGTGAAGCGCATGCAGGCCGCCGTGAAGGCGGTGAGCGACGGGAAGGCCACGCTCGACGTCAAGCTCTGCCAGCTCGTGCGGCTGTTGCGCGCAGGCGAGCCCGTCAAGATGTCGAAGCGGGCCGGCGAGTTCGTGACCCTGCGCGACGTGATCGACGAGGTCGGCCGCGACGCGATCCGGTTCATGATGCTCTACCGGAAGAACGATGCGACCCTGGATTTCGACCTCGCCAAGGTGGTGGAGCAGTCGAAGGACAACCCCGTCTTCTACGTCCAGTACGCGCATGCCCGCGTCCGCTCGGTGCAGCGGCAGGCGCGCGAGGCGTTCCCGGAGGCCGACCTCTCGGCCGCGGCGCTGGCGCGCGAGGCGGACCTCGCCGTGCTGAGCGATCCGGGCGAGATCGAGATGATGCGTCTCATCGCCCAGTACCCACGGGTTCTCGAATCCGCCGCGCTGGCCCACGAGCCGCACAGAATCGCGTTCCACCTCTATGAACTGGCCTCGGCGCTTCATAGTTTCTGGAACAAGGGCAAAGACTTGCCGCAATTACGGTTTGTTAATGCAACCGACCGAAAGTCGACGTGGGCCCGGCTGGCGCTCGTCGAAGCTCTGCGGAGCACGCTGGCGGCCGGCCTTGCGATTCTCGGTGTGACCGCGCCGGACGAGATGCGATAGGCCCGAGTGCATCGGGCCGGTCACCGGCGTTGATGTGAGGATGCTGCCATGACGAACGCTTCGCGCGCTCAGGTCGATTTGGACGCCCTCGCGCGCGATCTGCGTCAGGACAAGGGCCAGGCGTCGAGCAAGGCCGATCCGCTGGCGGAGCTCGCCCGCATCGTCGGGCAGGACGATCCGTTCCGGGCGCTCCTCGCCGCCCGGGACGAGATGCGGGCCGTGGCGCCGGCCGCCCCGCAGCAGGCCGGCTGGAACGCCCGGGTCGAGCCGAGCTTCGCCCCGGAGCCGGCCAAGGCCACGCCGGCCGACGCGTTCGACCAGTATCTCGCCTCCGTGGAGCAGGACACGCACCGCGAGGGCGCCGGCTACGCCCCGGAGAGCGGCGCGGCCCCGGCCGGCGACGAGGAGAGCTTCGCGGACAGCCGCGCGCTCCGCCGCGCCAACCCGCGGCGGCGCCTCGTCTCGGTGGGTGCCGGCGTCGCCGTGGTGGCGATCGCCGTCACCGGCGCGCTCACCTACAAGGGCCTGAGCAATTCGGGCCACGGCGGCGGCGTGCCGGTGGTCCAGGCCGATTCCACGCCCCTCAAGGTCGCCCCGAAGGTGGCCGACGGCGTCGAGATCCCGGATCAGAACCGGCAGATCTACGACCCGAAGGGCAAGAAGGACGGCCAGATCAAGATCGTGAACCGCGAGGAGCAGCCCCTCGACGTGGCCGAGGCCGCGCGGGCCGCTCAGGGCCCGTCGCAGCCGACCGGTGCCCAGGGCGGCACGACGCCGGGCAACGGCCCGTTCGAGGCGTTCGGGGAGCCCCGCCGCGTCCGCACCGTCGCGGTCAAGCCCGAGGCACCGCCCGCGCCGCCGCCGCGCGAGCAGCAGGCCGCCGATGCCGGACCGGCCCCGATCCCCACCATGGTCCTGCCCAGCGACGAGCCGCCGGCGTCGCCGCCCGCGAAGTCCAAGCCCGTCCGCCAGGCCGCCGCCGCCATGCCGGCGACCACGGCCACACCCGTCGACGCGCAGCCGGAGACCGCGGTCGAGCAGCCGGCGCCCAAGCCGGTGGCCGTGAAGCCGCCTCCGAAGGCCGCCCAGCGGATCGCCGCCGTCGCCCCGGCCGGCGCGGCCGCGCCCGACACCACCGCCAGCACCACGACCGACGACGACGCCGTGAAGTCCGGTCCCGTGGGCGGCTTCTCGGTCCAGCTCGGGGTGCGCAGCTCCGCCGCCGAGGCGAAGGCCGCGTTCCGGCAGATGCAGGCCAAGTACGCGCAGCTCGCCGGAAAGCCCGAGCTGATCCGGCAGGCCGAGGTCAACGGCAAGACGATCTACCGCGTCCGCGTCGGACCCCTCGAGAAGGCCCAGGCGTCGAGCCTGTGCAGCGCCCTGCAGGGCGAGGGCGGCCAGTGCTTCGTGGCCAAGAACTGAGGCCCTGACCGGAGGCCGCGCACGGGACAGCACCCCGTCCGCGGCCTTCCGCGTCCGGCCTCCGCTTCTGGCCTCCGCTTCTGGCCTCCGCGTCTGGCCTCCGCGTCTGGCCTCCGCGTCTGGCCTCCGCGTCTGGCCTCCGACCGAGTCCCGGCGGCAACAGGCGCGGCCCCATCGCGCCGTCCCCGGTCCCGGGCCGCGGTTTGGTCTTGCCGACTCCCCGTTCCCGCCCGACTCTGTCGCCATCGATACGAACCGCCCGGCGGTCCCCCGCCGTCCTCGCGCCGTCGTCGCGCCGCCACCGAGCAGTCTCCGAGCCGTCCCTGATGACCTCCCGCGCCCTGATCCTCGGCTGCTCCGGTAAGTCGCTCTCGGCGGAGGAGAGGGCTCTCTTCCGGGACGTGAAGCCCTGGGGCTTCATCCTGTTCAAGCGCAACATCGGGACCCCCGACGAGGTCCGCGCCCTCACCGGCGCGCTCCGGGACTCCGTCGGGTCCGACCGGGCGCCGATCCTGATCGATCAGGAGGGCGGCCGGGTCCAGCGGATGGGTCCGCCCCACTGGCCGGCCTACCCGGCCGGCGGCCGCTACGGCCGCCTGAACGGCAGCGCCGCGACGGTCGCCCGCCTCGGGGCGCGCCTGATGGCGCACGACCTCGCCGAGGTCGGCATCAACGTCGACTGCGCCCCCGTCCTCGACGTGCCGGCGCCGGGCTCGCACGACATCATCGGCGACCGGGCCTACGGGACCAGCCCGGAGCGGGTCGCCGAGATCGGCCGCGCGGTGGCCGAGGGGCTGATGGCCGGCGGCGTCCTGCCGGTGATGAAGCATATTCCCGGGCACGGGCGCGCCACCTGCGACAGCCATCACGGCCTGCCGGTCGTGGACGCGAGCCGCGCGGATCTCGAGGGGCAGGATTTCCGGACCTTCCGGGCACTCGCCGACCTGCCGATGGCGATGAGCGCGCACGTCGTCTTCACCGCGATCGACCCCGAGCGGCCGGCCACCCAGTCCGCCAACGTCATCCGCGACATCATCCGCGGCGCGATCGGCTTCGACGGGCTGCTGATGACGGACGACCTGTCCATGCACGCGCTCACCGGCACGTTCCGCGACCGGACCGAGCGCGCCTTCGCGGCCGGGATCGATATCGGGCTCCACTGCAACGGCGCGATGGACGAGATGCAGGCCGTGGCCGCGGCGGCGCCCGAACTCACCGGCGCGGCCGCGCGCCGCGCCGCCGCCGCGCTGGCGCGGCTCGACCCCGCTGGCGACGGGCTCGACGTCGCGGAAGCCAGGGACCGCTTCGCCGCGGCCCTCGCCGCCGCCTGACCTGCAACACCTTGCGGCCTTCCAACGCGGCCTTCCCCCGGCCGTGGC
>NZ_MLCA01000001.1:486863-1222702 GCF_036441375.1 Methylobacterium oryzae | reverse complement strand
GCCCGAACTCACCGGCGCGGCCGCGCGCCGCGCCGCCGCCGCGCTGGCGCGGCTCGACCCCGCTGGCGACGGGCTCGACGTCGCGGAAGCCAGGGACCGCTTCGCCGCGGCCCTCGCCGCCGCCTGACCTGCAACACCTTGCGGCCTTCCACCGCGGCCTTCCACCGGCCGTGGCATCGCCTCTGCTTGTGTTCGGGCGGCGCGATCCCTAGGTTCGCCCCGAAATCCTCAACCGGACGTGGCGTCACGCTCCCGCTTCTTCGGGGCGCCCGCAGGAGGTTGCCATGGGCAGCATGAGTATCTGGCACTGGGTCATCGTCGCGGTCATCGTGATGCTGCTCTTCGGACGCGGCAAGGTGTCCGACCTGATGGGCGACGTGGCCAAGGGCATCAAAGCCTTCAAGAAGGGCATGGCCGAGGACGAGACCCCGCCGGCGACGCAGGCCGCGCCGCCGCCGGCCGAGCCGGTCCGCACCATCCCGCACGCCGCCGAGACGAGCCCCGGCACGGCGATCCCGGCGAGCCATCTCCCCGGCGGCGAGCGCAAGCCGGTCTGACGGCGAGCCCGACTGTAGGACTGTCAGAGCGCGCGCGCTCGTGTAGAGCCTGACGGGGTCCGGCCGCCGCGCCGGATCTCGGGGCAGCAGGACCGTCGACGACATGCTGGACATGAGCTGGGGCGAGGTGATGCTGATCGGCGGCGTCGCCCTCATCGTCATCGGGCCGAAGGATCTGCCGAAGGCGCTGCGCACCGTCGGGCAGATCACCTCGAAGCTGCGCCGCATGGCCGGCGAGTTTCAGATGCAGTTCAACGAGGCGATCCGCGAGGCGGAGCTCGACGACGTCCGGCGCGAAGTCGACGGGATCCGCAACACCGTCCGCACGGCGGGATCGACCTTCAATCCCGTGCAGACGATCCGCGACGAGCTGAAGGGTGCCGTCGAGGGCCGGGCCAAGGTGGGTCCGGAGAAGATGGGTCCGGAGATGCCCGGCCCCGAGATGCCCGGCCCAGAGACGCCTCCCGTCGAGACCCGGTCCCTGGCCGACGCCACGGCGCAGCTGAAGGCTGAGCAGGAAGCTGCCGGGACGCCCCCCGTCGCCGGGACGCCTTCGGCGCTGCCCGCCGCCGAGGCGACCCAGCACGCGGCGCCCGGGGTCGCGCAGGCGCCCCTGCCCGTGCCCGGGTCGGTGTATGATCCGTACGGGCCGCCGCCCGACCCGCAGGCCGCGCACCCCGCCACCGATACGTCCAAGAACGGCACGGCTGCGCGATGATCAGCGAGGCGGACGAGGCCGAGATCGAGGCGTCGCGGGCGCCCCTGCTCGAGCACCTGATCGAATTACGCGCGCGGCTGATCAAATCGCTGATCGCCTTCGTGCTGATGTTCTTCGCGTGCTTCTTCTTCTCGCGCGACATCTACAACGTGCTGGTCTACCCCTACGTCTCGATCGTGGGTGCGCAGAACGCCGAGCTGATCGCCACGCACTTCCTCGAGCAGGTGTTCACCAACATCAAGCTCAGCGTCTTCGGCGCGGCCTTCCTGGCCTTCCCGGTGATCGCCACGCAGATCTACGCCTTCGTGGCGCCGGGTCTCTACCGCAACGAGCGCAAGGCCTTCCTGCCCTACCTCGTGGCCACGCCGATCTTCTTCGTCCTCGGCGCGCTGGTGGTGTTCTTCCTGGCGATGCCGCTGCTGATCAAGTTCTCGGTGTCGCTCCAGCAGGTGGGCGTGGCCGGCGAGCCGACGATCAAGCTGCTCCCGAAGGTCGACGAGTACCTGTCGCTGATCATGACGCTGATCTTCGCGTTCGGCATCGCGTTCCAGCTGCCGGTCATCCTGACGCTGCTCGGCCAGATCGGGATCATCGACGCGGCCTTCCTGCGGGAGAAGCGCCGCTACGCCATCGTGCTGGTCTTCGTCGCCGCCGCCATCCTGACGCCGCCGGACGTGATCTCCCAGCTCTCCCTCGCGGTCCCGATGCTGCTTCTCTACGAGGCCTCGGTGTTCTCGGTGGCGCGGGTCGAGAAGCTGCGGGCGGCGCGGCGCGCGGCGGAAGGCCTGGAGCCGTGAGGCGGCGCGCCGGGCTCAGTCCGGCGCGCGCAGGCGGTAGCCCACGCCGGTCTCGGTGAGGAGGTAGCGCGGGCGCTCCGGGTCCGGCTCGAGCTTCTGGCGCAGCTGCCGGATGTAGACGCGCAGGTATTGCGGATCCGACGAGGCCGGCGCGTGGCGCATGAGCTGCGCGTGGGTCAGCACCTTGCCGGCATGCTGCACCAGCACGCGCAGGTACTCGTACTCCCGCGGCGACAGCTTCACCTCGCGCTCGCCCACCCGGACGACGCGGCGGACGAGGTCGACCGAGAGGTCGTCGACCCGGAAGACCGGCCGCTCGCCCTGCATGGCGAGGCGGTGGCGCAGGGCCGTGCGGAGGCGCGCCAGCAGCTCGTTCATGCCGAAGGGCTTGGTGACGTAGTCGTCGGCGCCGAGATCGAGGGCCTCGACCTTGCCGCGCTCGTCGTCGCGGCTCGACAGGATGACGACCGGCAGGTCGGGCCATCGCTCGCGGATCGCCGCCAAGAGGGCGTGCCCGGCCATGTCAGGCAGGCCGAGGTCGAGGATCGCGAGATCCACCCCGCCGGCCTCCAGGGCGGCGAGCGCCGCGGCCCCGTCGGCGGCCTCCGCGACCGCGTAGTCCTGCGTGCCGAGGCCGGTGCGGAGCAGCCGGCGGATCGGCGGCTCGTCGTCGATCACCAGGATGCGGGCCGCGCTCACGCGGGCCGCCCCCGGTCCGGGTCCCGGGTGGCCGGGCGGCTCATTCCGGCCGGAGCAGCACGTGCCGCTTCTTGCCGAAGGAGAGCTTGATCACGCCGTCCGGGGTCAGGTCGCCGCGGCCGAGGATTGCCTTCTCGTCCGTGACCGGCAAGTCGTTGACCCGCAGGCCGCCGCCCTTGATCTGGCGTCGCGCCTCGCTGGTCGAGGGCACGAGCTTGGCGACCTCGGGCCCGAAGGCGGTGAGCACGCCGAGCCCGGCCTCCAGGGTGGCGGCCGGCACGGTGACGCTCGGCAGGTCGGCGGCCAACGTCCCCTCGACGAAGGTCTTGCGCGCGGTCTCGGCGGCGGCCTCCGCGGCCTCGCGGCCGTGCATCAGCGCGGTGGCCTCGGTGGCCAGCACCGTCTTGGCCGCGTTGATCTCGGAGCCGGCGAGGGCGGCGAGGCGCGCGATCTCCTCCATGGGCAGGAGGGTGAACAGCTTGAGGAAGCGGGCCACGTCCGCGTCCTCGGTGTTCCGCCAGAACTGCCAGTAATCGTAGGGCTTCAGCATGTCCGGGTTGAGCCAGACGGCGCCGGCGGCGGTCTTGCCCATCTTGGCGCCCGACGACGTGGTCAGGAGCGGGCAGGTCAGGGCGTAGAGCTGCGGCGTGCCCATGCGGCGGCCGAGATCGATGCCGTTGACGATGTTGCCCCACTGGTCCGAGCCGCCCATCTGCATGACGCAGCCGTAGCGGCGGTTCAGCTCCACGAAGTCGTAGGACTGGAGGATCATGTAGTTGAATTCCAGGAACGAGAGTTCCTGGTCGCGCTCCAGGCGCAGGCGCACGCTGTCCATCGACAGCATGCGGTTCACCGAGAAATGCCGGCCGACGTCGCGCAGCATCTCGATGTAGTTGAGCTTGGTCAGCCACTCGGCGTTGTCGACCATCACGGCGTCGCCGGTCTCCTCGCCGAAGCGCAAGAACCGGTCGAAGGTCTTGCGGATCTCGGCCTTGTTGGCGTCGATCTGCTCGACGGTGAGGATCTTGCGGGTCTCGTCGCGGCCGGACGGATCGCCGACCCGGGTGGTGCCGCCGCCCATCAGGGCGATCGGCTTGCCGCCCGTGGCCTGCAGCCAGTGCAGCATCATGATCGACAGGAGGTGCCCGACATGGAGCGAGGGCGCCGTGCAGTCGTAGCCGACATAGGTGGTCAGCCGGCCTTCCAGGGCCGCGGCGTCGATGCCGGCGAGGTCCGAGGTCTGGTGGATGTAGCCGCGCTCGGTCAGGATCCGCAGGAAGTCGGATTTCGGCGCGAAGCTCTCGGCGGTCATGGATGCCATCTCGGGTCGCGCGCTGGCGCGACAGGCCGAGGCCCCGCATGCTAGCTCGCGCTGGGTTCAGGATACGGCGCGCTCTTAGCAGGGCGTTGGCCGAAAGGCACGGGGCAGGGCGGCATGGCGATGATGCGCGCGATCGGACTGATGAGCGGCACCTCGCTGGACGGCGTCGACATCGCGCTGATCGAGACCGACGGCGAGCGGGTCCACGTGGTCAAGGGCCACAACAACTTCCTGGAGCCGCTGGGCCCGACCGGCTACCGCGGCTACGCCGACGACGAGAAGGCGCTGCTGCGCGCGGCCACCAAGGACGCCGAATCCGTGCTCCATCCCGCCGACCGGCCCGGGCGGCTGCCGGAGGCCGAGGCCTTCGTCACCCTCGCCCACGCCGAGGCCGTGGAGCGCTTCCTGGCGGAGCACGGCCTGACCGCCTCCGAGATCGACGTGATCGGCTTCCACGGGCAGACGGTGATCCACCGGCCGGACCAGCGCATCTCGATCCAGATCGGCGACGGGCAGGCGCTGGCGACCCGGCTCGGCATCCCGGTCGTCTCGGACCTGCGCCGGGCCGACATCGAGGCGGGCGGGCAGGGGGCGCCGCTGGTGCCGGTGTTCCACAAGGCGCTCGCCGAGGCCTCGGGCTTCGACGGGCCCTTCGGCATCCTGAACATCGGCGGCGTCGCCAACGCGACGCTGATCGATTCGAGGGGCGGCGTCATCGCCTTCGATACCGGCCCCGGCAACGCCCTGATCGACGAGTGGATGCAGGAGCGCGAGGGCAAGAACCTCGACGATGGCGGCCGAACCGCGGCGAGGGGCCGGCCCGACGAGCAGCTGCTGGCCTGGCTCCTGACCCACCCGTTCTTCTTCCGGAAGCCGCCGAAATCGCTCGACCGGAACTGGTTCTCCCACAAGCTCGCCGGCCAGCTCTCCACCGAGGACGGCGCCGCGACGCTGACGGCCTTCACGGCCCGGGCCGTGGCGCGGGCCCTCGACCACGCCCCCGAGATCCCGACCCGCTGGATCGTGGCCGGCGGCGGCGCCCGCAACGGCGAGCTGGTGCGGCTCCTCAACTACCACCTGCGCGCCGAGATCACGACCGCGGACGCCATCGGCTGGTCCTCCGCCTATCTCGAGGCGCAGGCCTTCGCCTACCTGGCGGTGCGCTCGCTCAAGGGCCTGCCGATCACCTTCCCGTCGACCACGGGGGTGCGCGAGGCGATGACCGGCGGGGTGCTGGCGCGGCCGTGAGCCTCGGCTACGCGCTCCGGCGGATCGTCGAGGAGTACCCGCTCGCCCGGCTCGACCCGCCGGCCGGCCACCCGCTGGCCGCGGTGATCCGGAAAGGCGCGCCGGACGAGCTGCGCGCCGCCCTGGCGCCGATCGACGGGCCGTTCCTGGTCAAGGGCAGTCCGGGACGCGGGAGCCGCTGGGCCGCGATCCCGTGGATCGCCGTGTTCGATCCCGCCGTCACCACCAGCGCCACGCGGGGCTACTACCTCGTCTACCTGTTCCCGGCCCATCGCGAGGCGGTGCACCTGTCGCTGGCGCAGGGGACGGTCGCGGCGATCCGGAGCCACGGCCCGGCGGCGGCCGGCGCCCATCTCCGCGCCAGCGGCGCGGCGCGGCGGGCGCGGCTCACCGACTTCGCCGGCGCGCTGCCGAACGCGGCGATCGCCCTCNGGCGCCCATCTCCGCGCCAGCGGCGCGGCGCTGCGGGCGCGGCTCACCGACTTCGCCGGCGCGCTGCCGAACGCGGCGATCGCCCTCGGCAGCGCCGGCGAATTGCCGGAGGGTTACGAGGCCGCGCACATCCGCGGCCTCACCTACGACCTCCCCGATCTCGGCGACGAGCGCCGGCTGCACCGCGATCTCGCCGCGGCGGTCGCGGCCTACAGGGCGCTCAGGGCGCGGGGCGGGCTCGATCTGCCCGGTTGAGGCGGCCGAGCGGGAAGGCGCGGCCTCTCCCGAAGCCCGTCTCCGCGGGCGGCCGCGCACCACCGCTCGGACCACCCTGCGCGGACCGCGTTTGTGCCCCCGGCGCTCCCGCGCTAAGGCAGCCGCGCCATGTCGCACAACACCTTCGGCCACCTGTTCCGCGTCACGACCTTCGGCGAGAGCCACGGGGTCGCGCTCGGCTGCGTCGTCGACGGCTGCCCCCCGGGCCTGCCCCTGGAGGCCGAGGAGATCCAGGCCGAGCTGGATCGCCGGAAGCCCGGCCAGTCGCGGTTCACGACGCAGCGCCGCGAGCCCGATCAGGTCAAGATCCTGTCCGGCGTGTTCGCGGACGACCGCACCGGCGGCCGCCAGCTCACCACCGGCACGCCGATCGCGCTGATGATCGAGAACACGGATCAGCGCTCGAAGGACTACTCGGAGATCCGCGACAGCTACCGGCCCGGCCACGCCGACTACACCTACGACGCCAAGTACGGCATCCGCGACTACCGCGGCGGCGGCCGCTCCTCCGCGCGGGAGACCGCCGCGCGGGTCGCGGCCGGCGCCGTGGCGCGCAAGGTCATCCCGGGCGTGACCATCCGGGCCGCCCTCGTGCAGATGGGGCCGCACGCCATCGACCGCTCGCGCTGGGACTGGGACGCGGTCGGCGCAAACCCGTTCTTCTGCCCCGATGCCGAGACGGCCTCCTTCTACGAGACCTATCTCGACACGATCCGGAAGGACGGCTCGTCGGTCGGCGCCGTCATCGAGGTCGTGGCCGAGGGCGTGCCCCCCGGTCTCGGCGCGCCGGTCTACGGCAAGCTCGACGCCGACCTCGCCGCCGCGATGATGTCGATCAACGCCGTGAAGGGCGTCGAGATCGGCGACGGCTTCGCCGCGGCGGCCCTGCGCGGCGAGGACAATGCCGACGAGATGCGCGCCGGGAACGGCGGCCGGCCGCGCTTCCTCGCGAATCACGCGGGCGGCATCCTGGGCGGCATCTCCAACGGCGAGCCGGTCGTGGTGCGCTTCGCCGTGAAGCCGACCTCGTCGATCCTGACGCCCCGCCGCTCGGTCACGCGCGACGGCGGCGAGCTGGATCTCGTCACCAAGGGCCGGCACGATCCCTGTGTCGGCATCCGCGCCGTGCCGGTCGCGGAGGCCATGATGGCCTGCGTGCTGGCCGATCACTATCTGCGTCATCGCGGACAGGTCGGGCCTCGTCCCTGATCCCGGCCCGACCTAACGATTCGAGAATGCCCGTGCCCCACTGCTCCGTCACAGAGGCCATCGCGGCCTTCGCCCGCGGCGAGATCGTGGTCGTCACCGACGACGACGACCGCGAGAACGAGGGCGACCTCGTCGTCGCCGCCTCGCTCTGCACGCCGGAGAAGATGGCGTTCATCATCCGCAACACCTGCGGCATCGTCTGCGCGCCGATCACGCAGGCCGAGGCCCGGCGCCTGCACCTCGCGCCGATGGTGGCGTCGAACGACGCACCGCTGGGCACCGCCTTCACCGTCACGGTCGACGTCAAGCACGGCCTGACCACCGGCATCTCGGCGGAGCAGCGCTGCAACACGGTGCGGGCGCTCGCCAACGGCAATATGGGCGCGGGCGACTTCGTGCGGCCCGGCCACGTCTTCCCGCTGATCGCCCGCGACGGCGGCGTGCTCATGCGCTCGGGCCACACCGAGGCCGCGGTCGACTTGTGCCGGCTGGCCGAATTGCCGCCGGTCGGCGTGATCTGCGAGCTCGCCAACGACGACGGCACCGTGATGAAGGGGCCGCAGATCGAGGCCTTCGCCGAGAAGCACGGCCTCAAGCAGGTCTCGGTGGCCGACCTCATCGCCTACCGGCAGGCCCGCGACCGGCTGGTGGAGCGGGTCGGCCACTTCACGGTCCGCTCGAACCACGGCGACGTGAACGCCTACGTGTTCTCGACGCCCTTCGAGTCGATCCAGCAATTCGCCTTCGTGATGGGCGAGATCGGCGACGGTCGGGACGTGCTGGTGCGCCTGCACCGCTCCAACGTCGCCGCCGACGTGATCGGCGGCGGCAAGCAGATCGACGCCGTGCTGAAGCGCTTCGCGGCCACCGGGCGCGGCGTGCTGGTCTACCTCCGGGACGGCACGGCGGGCGTGCCGGTCAAGACCGTCACCGACGAGGGCACGGAGGCCCTGCGGGCGCGGCAATGGCGCGAGATTGGGCTCGGTGCCCAGATCCTGCGCGATCTCGGCGTCGTCTCGATCCGCAACCTCGCGACCTCGTCGCGCTCCTATGTCGGCCTCTCGGGCTTCGGCATCGAGCTCCTGGGCGACGAGCCCCTCGAGGGTTGAGGCGGGGCGGGGACGCCCGGTCAGGAGCGGCGCAGGACGGTCCAGAAAGCCGCGCCGGCCATGATCGCGGCGGCACAGCGGTTCAGCCGCGCGCGGACGGCCGGCCGTCGCAGAGACTCGCGCGCCCGCGCCGCCAGCGCCGCGTAGGGCGTCATCACGGCGAGGAGGATCGCGGCCGTGAGGACGACGAGCGCGACGACATCCGACGCCGTCACGCCGCTTAGGTCGACGAGGGTGGGCAGGATCGCGAGGTAGAAGGCGATCGTCTTCGGATTCCCCAGGGTGATGGTCAGCCCGGCGACGAAGCTGGTCCACGGCCCGTCGCGGGCTTCGCCCTCGACTCGGGTTCCGGCTCCGGCCGCGCGCCAGAGCCGGAGCGCCAGATAGGCGAGGTAGAGCGCCGCGCCGTATCGGACGACGACGAAGGCCGTGCCGAGCGCTTCCGCGATCAGCGACAGGCCGAAGATTGCGGCGGCGAGATAGGTCAAATCGCCGAGGATCAGGCCGATCGAGAAGGCCATCGCGGCGCCGAAGCCGGAACCCAGGGCCCGGGCGACCAGGGCGACCACACCCGGCCCGGGGATCGCAGCGGCGACTCCGAGGGCCAACGCGTAGGTCAGGAAGCCCGCGAGCGTCATCGACAGTTGCCCGAGCGGGCGACGTGGCCGTGTCGCAGCGGCGGATAGGCTCGGCTCCGTGGCGACATGGCTGCGATCTCCCCGAGACGCCGATTATGGCGCGCCGCCGGCCGACCGCAACGGCGCCGTCAGCGCCCCATCAACGCGTCGACGTGGGCCGCCACCGACTTGCCGAGCCCTTCGAGGCTGTAGCCGCCCTCGAGGATCGAGACGATCCGGCCGCCCGCGCAGCGCTCGGCGAGATCCATCAGGCGGCGGGTCGCCCAGCCGAAATCCTCCGCCTCCAGGCGAAGATTGGCCAGGGGGTCCAGCCGGTGCGCGTCGAAGCCGGCGGAGATCACGATGACGTCGGGCCGGAAGGCCTCCAGGCGCGACAGGATTCCGGTCTCGAAGGCCTCCCGGAAGACCTCGCCGTCGTCGTTCGGCCGCAGCGGCACGTTGACGATCGTGTCCTTCTCGCCCCGCTCGGACGGCGATCCGGTCCCCGGGTAGAGCGGCATCTGGTGGGTCGAGCAGTAGAGGACCGAGGCGTCGTTCCAGAAGATGTCCTGGCTGCCGTTGCCGTGATGGACGTCCCAATCCACCAGTGCCACCCGCTCGGCGCCGTGCTTCTGCCGGGCGTGGCGGGCCGCAATGGCGGCGTGGTTGAACAGGCAGAAGCCCATCGCGCGGGTCCGCTCGGCGTGGTGGCCCGGCGGGCGCATCGCCACGAAGGCGTTGCGGCACTCGCCGCCCACGACGGCGTCGACGGCGTGCGTCCCGCCGCCCACGGCCCGCAGCGTCGCCTCCAGGCTGCCCGCCGACAGGATCGTGTCGGAATCGATCCCGACCATGCCGTGCTCGGGCACCGCCGCCATCAGGGCATCCACGTACTCGCGCGGGTGCGCGAGGGTGACGGCCTCGATCTCGCCCCGCGGAGCCGTGGCCCGCACGAGGCCGGCGAAGCGCTCATCCTCCAGGGCCCGCTCCACCGCGCGCATCCGGGCCGGCCGTTCCGGATGTCCCTCCGGGACCTCGTGATCGAAGCTCGCGGGATGGCTCACGTAGAGAGTGGTCACGAGGGTCGCTCCCGATGCTCGCCTGTCGCGCACCTGCAACAGGAGCCGGCAATGTGCCACGGGCCCGACGCGCGGACTACGGCGGTGTGCCGTTGCCCCCTTATGGTTGCGTGATTCGTCAACGGGACGGCCCCGGATCACCAATCCCTGCGCTGCGTCCGCGGCCGCGACGATCTTCGAGGCGGGGACATGCGCATCATCTCGGTTCTCGGCTGCGCCCTGCTCCTGGCGGGCTGCACCTTCAAGGGCGTGCCCGATCCCGCCCTCTCGGCCCGCGACGCCGAGTACATGGCCCTCGTCCCGGAGGCCGAGTTCGATCCGCACTTCGCCCGCTACGAGATCGCCGACCCGACCCGGGAAGCGCCCGGCACGATCGTGGTCGAGACCAAGGAGCGCCAGCTCTACCTCGTCCTGCCGAACGGCCGGGCGATGCGCTACGGCGTGTCGGTGGGCGACGAGGCGTATGGCTGGACCGGCACGGCCCGGATCGACCGCAAGGCGGAGTGGCCGGCCTGGAACCCGCCGGCCGAGATGGTCCGGCGCTGGCCGCACGTCCACGCCATGCAGGGCGGCCCGATGAACCCGCTCGGCGCCCGCGCCCTGTACCTGTCGGATCGCGGTCGGGACACACTCTACCGGATCCACGGCACGAACGAGCCCGAGAAGATCGGCCAGGCGGTCTCGTCGGGATGCATCCGGATGCGCAACATCGACGTGGTCGACCTCTACAACCGGGTGCCCGTGGGAGCCACGGTCATCGTCCGGTAACGCAACCGGTCAACGTCCCAATAAGCCTGCTTGCTCGGGGGGTGTTTACCTGAACTTCCGTTCAGATCTCGCCATTAACCTCTGGAAGGGGAGCGGTCCCGTAAGTTGAAGACACACAGGGACTAGAGCCGACCGCAACAAAGGTCGGGGAGGCAGGCGATCATGACCACCATTTCCGTTCAACAGTTCTGCAACCATGCTGTCTCGGCCGGCACGATCAGCGACGAGGACCTGCTCGTCCTGAAGCGCGAGGTTCTCCCGGACGGCCTCATGAACCGCGAGGAGGCCGACCTCCTGATCGCCCTCGAGCGCGCGGTGATCGGCTCCGACGCCTTCGCCGACTTCCTGGTCGCCTCGGTCGTCGACTTCGCGGTGTGGGGCTCGCGCCCGACCGGCTACATCGACCGCGACGTCGCCGCCTGGCTCGCCGCCTCGCTCAGCGGCCGCGACGGCCCCAGCGCGGTGGGCGCCCGAATCGCCATGGAAGTCGTCCGCGAGGCCGAGAGCAGCGCCGAATCGCTGGTGGCCTTCGCCCTCGAGGCCAACCGCCGCGCCCGCGACACGGTCCAGGCCCCGCGCATGACCTTCGCCCTGGCCGCCTGAGCCTCAGACCAAGGCGCAGCTTCCGTCCGCGGCGCAACTGATCTATCGGGACAGTCAAGCCGGTGCGCAATCCGGCGATCTCGAAAGCAGTGCGCCAGCGATGTTCGACAAGATCCTGATTGCCAACCGGGGCGAGATCGCCTGCCGGGTGATCAAGACCGCCCGGAGGATGGGCATCAAGACCGTTGCGGTCTACTCGGATGCCGATCGCGACGCCGTGCACGTCGCCATGGCCGACGAGGCCGTGCATATCGGTCCCGCTGCCGCGTCCGAATCGTACCTCGTGATCGAGAAGATCGTCGAGGCGTGCAAGAAGACCGGCGCCCAGGCCGTCCATCCGGGCTACGGCTTCCTCTCCGAGCGCGAGGCCTTCCCGAAGGCGCTCGAGGCCGCCGGCATCGTGTTCATCGGCCCCAACCCGGGGGCCATCGCCGCGATGGGCGACAAGATCGAGTCGAAGAAGGCGGCGGCCGCCGCCGAGGTCTCGACCGTTCCGGGCTTCCTCGGCGTGATCGAATCACCCGAGCACGCCAGGAAGATCGCCGACGAGATCGGCTACCCGGTGATGATCAAGGCCTCCGCGGGCGGCGGCGGCAAGGGCATGCGCATCGCCTACTCGGGCGAGGAAGTGGCGGAGGGCTTCGCCCGCGCCAAGTCGGAGGCGGCCTCCTCGTTCGGCGACGACCGCGTCTTCATCGAGAAGTTCATCACCGACCCGCGCCACATCGAGATCCAGCTGATCGGCGACAAGCACGGCAACGTCGTCTACCTCGGCGAGCGCGAGTGCTCGATCCAGCGCCGTAACCAGAAGGTGATCGAGGAGGCGCCGTCGCCGCTCCTCGACAAGAAGACCCGCCGCAAGATGGGCGAGCAGGCGGTCGCCCTGGCGAAGGCGGTGAACTACGATTCGGCCGGGACGGTCGAGTTCGTCGCCGGGCAGGACAAGTCCTTCTACTTCCTGGAGATGAACACCCGGCTCCAGGTCGAGCATCCGGTCACCGAGATGATCACCGGCCTCGACCTCGTGGAGCTGATGATCCGGGTCGCGGCCGGCGAGAAGCTGCCGATCACCCAGGACGACGTGAAGCTGAACGGCTGGGCGGTGGAGAGCCGCGTCTACGCCGAGGATCCGACGCGCAACTTCCTGCCCTCGATCGGCCGGCTGACCACCTACCGTCCCCCGGAGGAGGGCCGGCAGGGCGCGGCGATCGTGCGCAACGATACCGGCGTGGAGGAGGGCGGCGAGATCGCCATCCACTACGACCCGATGATCGCCAAGCTGGTCACCTGGGCGCCGACCCGGGCCGAGGCGATCGCCGCGCAGGGCGAGGCCCTCGACGCCTTCGCGATCGACGGCATCCGGCACAACATCCCGTTCCTCTCGGCGCTGATGGCCCATCCGCGCTGGCAGGAGGGGCGGCTGTCCACAGGCTTCATCGCCGAGGAATTCCCCGAGGGCTTCGCGGCGCCGGTTCCCGCCGGCCCGGTCGCGATCCGCATGATGGCGGCGGCGGCGGCGATCGACCACAAGCTCAACCAGCGCAAGCGCGGCATCTCCGGGCAGATGCGCGCGCCGGGCCTCTTCGCCTTCGAGCGCGAGCGCGTGGTGATCCTGGCGGGCCAATCCTACCCAGTGACCGTCGAGCCGGAGGGCGAGGACATCCTCGTCACCCGCGACGACGGCACGGCACTCACGGTGGCGAGCGCGTGGCGCCCGGGCGAGCCGGTCTGGATCGGCACGATCGGCTCGGAGCGCGTGGCGATCCAGGTGCGCAGCCTGCTCAACGGCGTGTTCCTGCAGCATGCCGGCGCGGCCGCCGAGGCCCGGGTCTACACCCGACGCGAGGCGGAGCTCGCCGCCCTGATGCCGGAGAAGGAGCAGGCGGGCTCGGGCAAGCAGGTGCTCTGCCCGATGCCCGGCCTCGTGAAGCAGATCCTCGTCAGCGAGGGCCAGGAGGTGAAGAACGGCGAGCCGATTGCGGTCGTCGAGGCCATGAAGATGGAGAACGTCCTCCGCGCCGAGCGCGACGCCACGGTCGGGAAGATCCACGCCAAGGAGGGCGACAGCCTCGCCGTCGACGCGGTGATCCTGGAATTCGCCTGATCGCGGGGCCCGCGTCGCGCTCGCGGCCGCGACAGCGGTTCACAACGAGCAGACCAAGCTGCTGGCGACGGCGCTGAACAACATCGCCGTTGCCTACGTCGTCATCGGCTTCGTCACGCCGATGACGGCCGCAAGCTTCGGTGCGCCGAGTGCACCGGCGCTGCGCGTCGAGAATGCGATCTTCACGCTCGTTGGGCCGGGGACCGGCTGCGCACTACATCACGGTGCGAGGCGTGCCCTCCGGAGCCTGAAGCCGTGAACTACGACTGGATCTTCGTAACGTTCGGCATTCCGGCGATCACGTTGGCGATCGCCTACGCGGCCGTGCGCGCGAACGAGCGCGCTGCGCGGCGCCTCGATCCCCCCGCGGGCGAGTAGGCTCCCACAGCTCCGGCATGCCCCTCTACTTCGCCTACGGCGCCAACATGGATGCCGCCGCGATGGCGCTGCGCTGCCCGGTTTCCAGGCTGATCGGCGGCGGACATCTGCCGGGCCACCGCTTCATCATCATGCGCGAGGGCTACGCCTCGGTGGTCCGCGACCCGCGGCGCACCGTCTGGGGCGTCCTGTGGGAGCTGGCCCGCGACGACATCCCGGCGCTCGACCGCTACGAGGGCGTCGCCGGCGGCCTCTACACCAAGGCGGCGCTCCCGGTCCGCACCGCCGGGGGCGTGAAGCGCGCCCTGATCTATCGCGGCTGCTCGACCGCGCCCGGCCGTCCGCGGCCCGGATATCTCGAGGCGGTCGTGGCGGCGGCGCGCGCGGCGCAGCTGCCGCCGGCCTATCTCCGGGAACTCGGCGCGTGGGCGCGCGGCCTCCCGGCCTGAGCGGCGCGCACTTGGTACGCAACCTGCTTGCCCACGATCGAGCTGGAGGGCGAGCGGCAGCACCGCGCCCGGCCAGCCATCCGCGATTGCGCAGCGCGCCCGTCGGTCAACGACGATCGGCGCGCGCCTGCGAGGGAGAGTTGTGCATGTCGTATCTGGCGCCCGCCGATTTCGTGAAGAAGGCCGTCGACGCAGGCGAGTCGAAGGTCTTCATGGCCACCAAGGACACCTTCATCCGGGCCTACATGGCCGGGGCGATCCTGGCGCTCGCCGCCGCCTTCGCGGTCACCATCAACCAGACGACCGGCCAGCCGCTGGTCGCGGCGCTGCTGTTCCCGGTCGGCTTCTCGATGCTGTACCTGCTCGGCTACGACCTGTTCACCGGCGTCTGCGTGCTCACCCCGCTCGCCCTCATCGACAAGCGGCCCGGCGTCACCGTCGCCGGCGTCGCCCGCAACTGGGTGCTGGTCTTCTTCGGCAATTTCGCGGGCGCCCTGACCACCGCGGTGATGATGTCGATCGTCTTCACCTTCGGCTTCGCCACCGAGCCGAACGCCGTCGGCAAGCTCATCGCCGGCATCGGCGAGGCGCGCACCCTCGGCTACGAGAAGTACGGCGCCTCCGGCATGCTGACGCTCTTCGTCCGCGCCATGCTGTGCAACTGGATGGTCTCGACCGGCGTCATCGGCGCCATGCTGTCGACCACGGTGCCCGGCAAGGTGATCGCCATGTGGATGCCGATCACGGTGTTCTTCTTCATGACCTTCGAGCACTCGGTGGTGAACATGTTCCTGTTCCCGTCGGCGATCCTGATGGGCGGCCACCTCACGGTCATGGACTACCTGCTCTGGAACGAGATCCCGACGCTGATCGGGAACATCGTGGGCGGCATCGCCTTCACCGGCCTGATGCTCTACTCCACGCATGTCCGCACCGGGGCGACGCGGACCCCGGCCCTCGGTGCCGGCGTCCGTCGCCCGGTCGCGGCCGAGTAAGGCCATCCCGGCCCGCGCCGCCCGGCGCGGGCCCCATCGAACGAGACCGTGCCCCCATGAGCGAGACCAGGACGATCTCCGTCATCGTCACCGGTCGCGTCCAGGGCGTGTCCTACCGGGCCTGGACGCAGTCCGAAGCCCGCGCCCGGGGCCTCGCCGGCTCCGTGCGCAACCGCGAGGACGGCTCGGTCGAGGCGGTCTTCAGCGGCGCGCCCGAGGCCGTGGCGGAGATGGAGGCCCTGTGTCGGTCGGGCCCGCCCGGCGCGCGCGTGACCGACATCGCCGTGCGCGCGGGCGGCGCGGTGCCGGCCGGCGGCGCGTTCCGGATCCTGCGCGACTGACGCGGCGGCGCGGGTTCAGCGCGGGCCCGCGGGCTGGTATGCCGGGTCGCCCCCTCGCGTATCCGCCGTCCGGAGACCATGACCGACCTGTCCACCGGCAGCGCCGCCTTCTCGCACCTCGACCTCGCCGCGCTGGTCTACTTCATCGTCGCCTGGATCGCTTACGGCCTCTCGGTGGGCCGGCTTCGCGGACGGGCGGTCTCCCTCAGCCAGATCATGAACGGCCACCGGGCCAACTGGGCGCGCCAGGTCATCGGCCGCGACAACCGGGTGGTCGACACGCAGATCAACGCGTCGCTGCAGAACGGCACGGCGTTCTTCGCCTCGACCTCGCTGATCGCCCTGGGCTCGGTCCTGACCCTGTCGCGCTCCGGGGACGATGTCCTGAACCTGTTCGCGACGCTGCCCTTCGGCACGGTGGCCAACCGCCTGACCTGGGAGCTGAAGGTCGCCGGCCTGGCGCTGATCTTCGTCTACGCCTTCTTCAAGTTCGCCTGGGCCTACAGGCTGTTCAACTACACGGCTATCCTGCTCGGCGCCGTGCCGCACAAGGGCTCCGGCACGAGCGACGTCGAGATGCTGCGGGCCGTGCGGCGGCTCGCGGCCATGAACGTCAGCGCCGGGCGTCACTTCGCCCGCGGGCAGCGGGCGTTCTTCTTCGCGCTCGCCTATCTCGGCTGGTTCATCAGCCCCTACGTGCTGTTCGTCTCGACGACGGCCGTCGTGATCATCATGTGGCGCCGCCAATTCGCCTCGGAGATCCGCAAGGCGCTCCTGGAAGCGGGGGAGGGACCTCACGAGGGGCCGCTCGAGGCTCCGCTCCTGTCGCCCGCCGAGGAAGCCCGCACATGACCGACCCACGACCCGACGACCACGCCATCGAGACGACGATGCTGCGCCTCGTGGCCGAGCGCGGCGCCGACAAGACCGTCTGCCCCTCGGAGGTCGCGCGCGCTCTGGGCGGCCCGCACCCGGACGGCTGGGGCCCGCTGATGCAGCCCGTGCGGCGGGTCGCGGTCCGGCTCGCCCATGCGGGGCGCGTCGCGATCCTGCGGAAGGGAAAGCCCGTCGATCCGGACGATTTCCGGGGCGTCTACCGGCTCTCGTTGCCGGGCTCGGGCGCCGGCAGCCAGTCCGGCGTGTAGCCGGACCAGCGGTAGGCGGCGAGGCCGATCCACTCCTTGATCGCGAGGTCGAACTGGAGAAGCCCGTCCGAGGCGAAACCGTGGAGGTGGGTCACGTCACCCCAGCCGCGGGTCCGGTAATCCACCGGGAAGGCGTCCACCGCGAAGCCGGCCTGACGGAAGCAGCCGATCGCCCGCGGCATGTGCCACGCCGAGGTCACGAGCAGCCAGCGCTCGCCGGGTTTCGGATGCACCAGGGCGGCCGAGAAGGCCGCGTTCTCGTGCGTGTTGCGTGAGCGGTTCTCCAGGATGAGGCGCGTCCGCGGCACGCCGATCGCGTCCGCCTGCCGGCTGACGATGTCGGCCTCCGCGATGCCGCCGGCGGTGAAGCCGCTGCCGCCGGAGAAGACCAGCCGCGCCGCGGGAAAGCGCCGGGCGAGGTCGGCGAGGTAGATCGGCCGCTCGCCGGCATCGTTGACGACGACCTGATCCCGCGCCTCCGAGAGGCCCGCCTCGATCCCGCCGCCCAGCACGATGATCCCGGCCGGCGCCGGCCCGTCGGCCGGATAGGCTGGGAAGCGCTGCTCGAGGGGCAGCAGCGCGATCTCGGACAGCGGCGACAGGCCGGCCGCGGCCAGGAGGAGCGCGCCGGAGAGCGCGACGCCGAAGCCGGTCCTCCGCCACCGGGTCATCGCCGCGAGGACGAGGCCGAGCAGGATGGCGGAGATGCAGAGATTGCTGGGCGTGATCAGGAAGAAGATCAGCTTCGAGGCCGGGAAGAACACGCGCGTCAGGCCGGCTTGGTCTCGGCCTCGAACCGGGCGAGCGCGGCGGCATCCGGCGGAAGCAGGCTCGCGAGGGTCGCGCCGCGCTCCGCCTCCCGCTGGATCCAGAGGTCGAGACGCTGCTGCTCCACGGCCTCGAGGGCGACGCGCTCGGCGAGCGCGGCCGGCACCGCGACGAGTCCGCTGGACGCGCAGACGAGGATGTCGCCCGGGTGGATCGCCGCGCCGCCGCAGGCGACGCGCTCCTGGGTGCCGACGAGGGCGAGGGCCCCCGCGGCCGCCTCCGGACGGGACCAGGCCGGCACGCCGACCTCGTCCGTCAGGGCCGCGTCTGTCACGAGGCCGAGGGCGCCGCGCTGCGCGAGCCGCGCCGCCAGGATCGCCCCGAACGGCAGCGCGAGGCCGGATCCGGCGGCGTCGATCACCACGACGGCCCCGTCCGGCACGGCGTCGATGGCGGCGGCGAGGTCGCCGACCGCGTCGTCGCGGGCCGGGATCATCCGCATCGTGTAGGCCGGTCCGACCGCGGTGCCGCTCCCGCGCGCCGCGAGGCCGTGCGGGCTGAAGGCCTTCACCCCCGCCCGCGTCAGGGCGCGGGCGAGGCTCGCCGGGGTCACGGCGGAGAGCGCGTCGCGCAGGGTCGGGTCGATCGCCATCGGGGACTCCGTGAAAGGCCGGCCCCGGTCCGGGCGGCGCGGTCGGGAAAGGTGGATCGCGCCGGCGCGCCGGCAAGGCTCGCGGATGCCGGCGGACGAGGTCAGGCGATCGGCTCGCCGAGCGCCCGGGCGGCGGCGGGCCGGGCCGCGACCCGCTCGTACCAGCGACGCAGCGCCGGGCGCTCGATCCGCTCGGCCGGGAGGTTCAGCCAGCGATGCGCCGCGCAGCCGAGGGCGATGTCGGCGATGCCGAAGCTGTCGCCGACCACGTAGGTCCGGTCCGCGAGATGCTGGTCGAGGATCTCGGCCATGGCCTCGCTCTTCTTCAGGGAGGCGGCGATCAGGGCGCGGTCCGGATCGGCCGAGCGGTAGAGCTGCCAGAAGGCGTCGCGCATGGCCGGCGTGAAGCTCGTGGCCTGCCAGTCGAGCCACTGCTCCGCGTGGGCGCGCGCCCGGGGATCCGCCGGCAGGGCCAGGGCGGGGCTCACCGCCGCGAGGTAGCGGAGGATCGCGTTCGACTCCCAGAGCACGAAGCCGTCCTCCTCCAGGGTCGGAACGAGGCCGTTCGGGTTCATCGTGCGGTAGCCGGGATCGTCGACGACCCCGTGGGCGCCGCCGGCCTCGACCCGCTCGTAGGGCAGGCCCGCCTCGTCGAGCCCCCACACCGCCTTCTGCACGTTCACCGAGGTGAGGCGGCCCCAAAGCCTGCGCATAATCGAAGATTCTCCGTCACGCCTTCGGCGGGTAGGCGTGGTCCTGCCCGCCCGGATCGGTCACGCGCACCCCGTCGGGGGTGTCGCGCAGGTAGCCCGGTCCGATCGGCACCTTGCCGTGGCCGCCGGGAATGTCGAGCACGTAGGTCGGCTGGGCGAGGCCGGAGAGGCGCCCGCGCAGGCTGCGCATCAGCGCCTGGCCCTCCGGCACGCCGGTCCGCAGGTGGCCCGTCCCGGGCGCCAGATCGCCGTGGTGGAGATAGTACGGCTTGATCCGGTTCTCGACGAGGACGCGCATCAGCGCCTCGAGAATCCCGGCCTCGTCGTTGACGCCGCGCAGGAGCACCGACTGGCTGACCAGCGGGATGCCGGCATCGACCAGCCGGGCGCAGGCGGCGCTGGCGGCGGCGGTGAATTCCCGCGGATGGTTGGCGTGGACGGCGACGAAGACCGCCCGCCCGAAGCGCCTGAGCGCCTGGACGAGGGCGTCGGAGACGAGATCGGGCTTCACCACGGGCACGCGGGTGTGGACCCGCATCACGCGCACGTGCGGGATGGCGGCGAGGCGCTGCGCGATCGCCCCAAGGCGGCGCGGGGAGAGCGCGAACGGGTCGCCGCCGGTGAGCACCACCTCCCAGATCCGCGGATCCTGCGCGATGTAGGCGAGGGCGGCGTCGAGCTCGGCGTCGGTGAGCGTGCCGAGCCCGTCGGGCCCGACCATCTCCCGGCGGAAGCAGAAGCGGCAGTAGACCGGGCAGACGTGGAGCGGCTTCAGCAGCACGCGGTCCGGGTAGCGGTGCACGATCCCGGTCACCGGGGCGTGGGCGGAGTCGCCGATCGGGTCGGCGCGCTCCTCCGGCGTCGCCACGGCCTCCGCGGCCCGCGGCACGAACTGGCGCCCGATCGGATCGTCGGGATCATGCGGATCGATCAGCTCGGCCATGTCGGGCGTCACCGAGACCGCGTAGCGCGCGAGGACGGCGCCGAGGGCCTCGGCCTCCGTCGCGGAGATGAGGCCGGCGGTGAGAAGGTCGTCCGCGCTGCGCAGGACCCGGTTCATGGCCGCGTCTCCGCCACCGGTGTCCAGATCACGTCCTCGATCCGGGTCGCCCCGCAGGCCAGCATCGCGAGCCGGTCGAAGCCGAGGGCGATCCCGGACGCCTCCGGCATCGCGGCGAGCGCCGCGAGGAAGTCGTCGTCGATCGGGTAGCGCTCGCCGTAGACGCGCTGCTTCTCGTCCATCTCCGCCTCGAACCGGCGGCGCTGCTCGGCCGGGTCGGTCAGCTCGCCGAAGGCGTTGGCCAGCTCGACGCCGCAGGCGTAGAGCTCGAAGCGCTCGGCCACGCGCGGGTCGTGCGGCGCCGGCCGGGCGAGGGCGGCCTCGCTGACCGGGTACTCGCACAGGATGGTCGGGCGGCCGAGGCCGAGATGCGGCTCGATCCGCGCGACGAGGACGCGGGAGAACAGGTCGGCCCAGGTATCGTCCGCGGCGACCCGGAGCCCGGCCCCCGCGACCGCGGCGGCCAGGGCCTCGCGGTCGGTCCCGCCGCCCGGCGCGACGCTCGCCAGGAGGTCGATCCCCGCGAAGCGGTCGAAGGCCGCGGCCAGGGTCAGGCGCTCCGGCTCGGCGAAGGGGTCCGTCTCCCGGTCGCGGAAGGTGAAGCGGCGGGCGCCCGCGATCTCGGCCGCGCCGGCGAGCAGGTCGGCGCAATCCGCCATGAGCGCCGTGTAGGGGGCGCCGGCCCGGTACCACTCGAGCATCGTGAACTCGGGATGGTGCAGCGGCCCGCGCTCGCGGTTGCGGAACACGCGGGCGACGCTGAACAGCCGCGTCTCCCCCGCGGCCAGGAGCTTCTTGCAGGCGAATTCCGGCGAGGTGTGCAGGTAGAGCGGGGTGCGGGCGCCGCTCGCGCCGACGGCCTCGGTGGCGAAGGCCGACAGGTGCGCCTCGTTGCCGGGCGAGACCTGGAGGCAGGCGGCCTCGGCCTCGACGAAGTCGCGGTCCGCGAACCACGCGCGGAACGCCGCGAGGATGCGGTTGCGCAGGATCAGGGCGGGGCGCCGGTCGGCGTGGCGCCCGGTCGACCACCAGGGAGACCCCGTCACGACCGGCCTCCGCGCCCGGGCGAGATCGGCCGGTTCAGACCGGGCCGCGTCGCGTTCTGGAGCACTCTCATCCTCGGCCCTGACTGGCTCCGGCCCGCGGGACGCGCCGCGTTCGGCGCTGGTTGCCATCGACGGTTGCCGCCCGCCCGCTGGCAACCGCGGCGCAGATGCGATAGTGGCGGGGTCCGAGATGCAGCGCCCGCGCTTGGCGCGTGCCGGCCCCCATGTCAATGCAGGACGCTATTCCGTGAAGGTGATCGCCTCAACGCTCCGCAAGGGCAACGTCGTCGAGAAGGACGGCAAGCTCTACGTCATCCTGTTCGCCGAGAACATCCACCCCGGCAAGGGCACCCCGGTGACCCAGCTCGACATGCGCCGGATCACGGACGGCGTGAAGGTGTCCGAGCGCTACCGGACGACCGAGCAGGTCGAGCGCGCCTTCGTGGAGGACCGCGAGCACACCTTCCTCTACAGCGACGGCGAGGGGTTCCACTTCATGAACCCCGAGAACTACGAGCAGATCGCCGTGCCGGAGGACGTGGTCGGCGACGCCGCCCCGTATCTCCAGGAGGGCATGGCGGTGATGCTCTCGGTCCACAACGGCGTCCCGCTGACGATCGAGCTGCCCCAGCGCGTGACCCTGGAGGTCGCCGAAACCGAGCCGGTGCTCAAGGGCCAGACCGCCTCGTCGTCCTACAAGCCCGCGACCCTGTCGAACGGCGTGCGCACGACCGTGCCGCCCCACATCGCGGCCGGCACGCGCGTCGTCGTCATGACGGCCGACGGCTCCTACGTGGAGCGCGCCAAGGACTGATCGGGTCCGCGCCGGCGGCGGGGCCCGGGCGGCCCGGCCGCCGGCGTCAGCGCCCGGACCGGGCAGCGGCCTCCACGGCGCCGTAGCAGCCCTGCGAGATCGCCTGCGCGCGCAGGCGCTCCGTCCCGCTGAAGGGCCGGCCATCCTCCCGGAACAGGTCCTCGCGGAGCAGCGCCTCCGAGGTGCAGCGGGCCGCGATCCGGCAGAGCGGCGGCTCCCCGCCGGTGCGCGCGCAGATCGTGACGTAATCGGCGCGGAACGCCCGCAGCCCGGCGCGCGGATTGGCGCCGACCACCGCCACGAGTCCGGTCAGCAGCGCCAGCAGCACGGGCTGGTGGATCAGGTAGACCGCGAGGCTGGGGCGGCCCGCCAAGGTGGCGGCGCGGCCGAGCCNTGTGGCGGCCCGCCAAGGTGGCGGCGCMGCCGAGCCGCGTGCGCGGCGCCCAGGCTCCCGGCCGCGAGCGCGCGAGCCGCGGCAGAGCCAGCCGGCCCAGGACGATCCCGGCCAGAACCAGACCGAACCAGGGGAAGAGCGGCACGTAATCGTTGGTGCGCGGCGCGACCGAGCCGAGGCCGAGGAAGAACAGGGCCGGTGCGTCGAGGGCGGGCGCGTGCACGAGGTGCGGCGCCGCGAGCACGGCCGCGGCCGCGAGGGCGGTGACCGGCACCGGCAGGAACAGGAACGGCAGCCCGAGCAGGCTCGAGACGGCGATGCAGTGCAGCACGCCGAAGAACACGAAGGCGTCGGGGAACACGGCCCAGGTGCCGAGGGTCACGAGCAGCGCCGCCCCGCCGATCCGCGCGAGCCGCGCGAGAGTCGGTCGGGGCCGGACACCGCGGCCATTCATCAGCACGAGGCCGACTCCGACGAGGATCAGGAAGCTGCCGGCGATCGCCTCGGCGGCGTGCCGCCCGGTCGGGGTCAGGGCGTAGTTCTCCGCGGTGAGACGCAGATGGCCGAGATCCCAGAGCGTGTGATAGCTCGCCATCGCCAGCAGGGCGGTGGCGCGGGCCGCGTCGATGATCGGCAGGCGCCGCCGCTCTGCGCGGGGCGCGACCGGCGGCGCGGCGACGGGGCGGTCGAGGGTGGCGTCAACGGGCATGGTGGTCCACCCAAACCATGTCGGGGCCGACCTTTCCATCGCGGCCTGCGCGGAGCGCCCCGGCCGGCCGCGACGCGGGCGCCCCGGCTCTCGGAAACGTGAACTTCGCGAGGGCGCACGCGCGAGGCCGCGGACGGGGCCGCAGCTCCCGGAAAACCCCTCGGCAGCCCCGACGCTTAAACGCCAGCTTCGCCGGAGCCTGCGACCGATCGACTGTTGCGGTCCCGCCTCCCGGCGCCAAGATTGCAACTTGGCCGCGCTGTTCTGCCGGCCAAATGGGCTTCCCGGATATCAGGACTTCGTTAATCTTGCCGGGAGAGCGCGCGGCGTGATTCGGTGTAGGTTGCTCGGCCATGTCTGACGAACGCGGATCCGGGCCGGAGAACCCCGAGCGAGGGATGATCGCCCGTGCCGGCGAAACGGGTCAGCACGAGGATGAGGCGCTCGACCTCGTCGAGGTGGCCGGCCGCATCAAGTGGTTCGACGTCTCGAAGGGCTTCGGCTTCATCGTGCCCGACGACGGCGCGCCCGACATCCTGCTCCACGTCACCTGCCTGCGGCGCGACGGCTATCAGGCCGCGAGCGAGGGCGCGCGCATCGTGGTGGAGGCCGTGGAGCGGCCTCGGGGCTGGCAGGCCTTCCGGGTGATCTCCCTCGACCAAGCGACCGCGGTGCATCCGTCCGAGCTGCCGATGCCGCGCACGCACGTCACGGTGACACCCACGAGCGGGCTCGAGACCGCGGTGGTGAAGTGGTTCAACCGCCTGCGCGGCTTCGGATTCCTGACGCGAGGCGACGGGACGCCGGACATCTTCGTGCACATGGAGACCCTCCGGCGCTACGGAATCGCCGAGCTGAAGCCCGGCGAATCCGTTCTGGTCCGCTACGGCGACGGCTCGAAGGGCGTGATGGCCGCCGAGGTGCGGCTGATCGACGGGGCGATGCCCACGTCCCATTGAGGCCGCGTTTCCCTGCCAAGCATAGGCCGCCCTATCCTCTTGGCAGGGCTAGGAAAATCCGGAACCGGATTCCCCTCGCACGCATCCTGGTCTATCACCGGGCGGCGGCCCCCACGGTCCGCGCACCCTCCCACGAGAGGCATGAGCCTGTGAGATCCCTCTTCCGCACAGCCCGGGCGGCCGCCATCGCCTGCCTCGCCCTGACCGCGATCGCGCCGGCCCCCGCCGTCGTGGCGCAGGCGGCCGCCCGGGCCGCCACGGCCAAGTCCGAGCCGCTGACGATCGTCACGAAGGCCGGGCCGAAGCGCTTCGACGTCGAGGTGATGCGCGACGATGCGGCCCGCGCCCGCGGCCTGATGTTCCGCCGGCACATGGCCGCCGATCACGGCATGCTGTTCGATTTCGAGCAGGATCAGCCGGTGACCATGTGGATGAAGAACACCTATCTGCCGCTCGACATGGTGTTCATCCGCCCCGACGGGACGATCAGCCGGATCGCCGCCGACACCGAGCCGCTCTCCACCGCCATCATCCCCTCGGGCGGCCCCGTCCTGGCGGTCCTGGAACTGAACGCGGGGACCGCGGCGAAGCTCGGGATCGCGCCCGGCGACCGGATCGAGCACGGTATGTTCAAGGCCCGCTGAGTCCAGCTTCCGGGTTTTCGCGAACGCACCGGGAACAAGCGCCTTGACCGCCGCCGAATTCCGCGCCAGTGTTCCGGCAATGTTCCGGTGCGCCGGAAGGCTGGTTCAGGGCGGAGGACCCGATGGGCAACGCGGCTGAGGTCGAACTGTTCGGCAACGACGACTGGTCGGTGCAGGCGGACGGGATCGAGCACCGCGAGACCGGCTACTTCATCGCCCGCACCGCGCTGGCGATGCGCCGGGCCGAGGGTCTGTGGGACTGGCCGCTGCAGATGGCCGAGAAGCGCTGGTGCCGGCCGAGCCTGTTCCGCGAGGCGTTCCTCGCCGCCCTGGACCGCTTCGGCATCCCGCGGGACGCCGAGCTGATCCGGTCCTTCGCGCTGGGCTACGGCATCCGCGCGGTGGTCTCGCCGGCCGCCGAGACCTTCGTCAGCCTGGGCGACATGCTGAAGCCGCGCGAGATCGCCGAGCCGGTCCGCGCGCCGGCCTCGCGGCCGGTCCGGGCCCTTGCGGCCGCCGGCGCCTGAGGGCGCGCCGACGGCCGATTTGACCTGGGCCACCGCGCGCGGATAGCGCTCGTCCTCGAAGCGAGGGAGAGAGCACCATGGCGGATCACGACCGGGCCGGACTCGACGGGCTGATCGCGCCGCCCCTGTCGCGGCGGGGCTTCGTGATGACGAGCCTGATGAGCGGCCTGACGCTCGCGACCACCCGCGTCGAGGCCCAGGTGATCCACACGGACAGTGCGGGCATTGAGGCCGGCGAGGTGAAGATCCCGGCCGCGGACGGACCGATGCCGGCCTACCGGGCGGTTCCGGACGGCGCGGGCCCGTTCCCGATCGTCCTGGTGATCGAGGAGATCTTCGGCGTCCACGAGTACATCAAGGACATCTGTCGCCGGCTCGCGAAGGCCGGTTACTGCGCCGTGGCCCCCGAGCTCTACGCCCGACAGGGCGACCTCTCGACCATGTCGGATCCCAAGCAGATCATCCGGGACGTCATCGCGAAGACGCCGGACGCGCAGTGGATCGGCGACCTCGACGCGACGGTGGCCTGGGCGGCCTCGGCCGCGAAGGGCGACCCGAGCCGCCTCGGGGTCATGGGCTGGTGCCGCGGCGGTCGCGACGCGTGGCTCTACGCGGCGCATCGTCGCGACCTGAAGGCCGCCGTCGCCTGGTACGGGCCGATCGGCGGCGAGCGGACCGACATCCAGCCGCGCACCGCCGGCGACGTGGCGGCCGAGATCCACGCGCCGCTCCTGGCCCTGTACGGCGGGGCCGATACCGGCATCCCCGTGGCGGCCGTCGAGGAGGCGCGCGACCGGGCGAAGGCGGCGGGCAAGAGCGTGGAGCTCGTGATCTACCCGGAGGCGCCGCACGGCTTCCACGCGGATTACCGTCCGAGCTACCGCCGCGAAGCCGCGGAGGATGGCTGGAAGCGCGCGCTGGAATTCCTGACATCGCACGGCGTCGGCTGAATAGACGCCTCAGGACGGCGGGTCGGGCGCGTTCCGCGTCGGCTGTGTTACCCAAGACACGGCCACAACTTCACGATTGTGCAAGGATCCAAGGAGGATCTGTGCCCGCGCGGGTCTGGCCCTTCGCGGCGCTCGGGCGTTGAACCGATCGAAGCGACCGCCGTTCAGCCCCTGTAGAGTGTCCTGGTCCATGAGCGATTCGGTACAGCCTGGCCAGAAGCCCGTGATCCTCGTCGTGGAGGACCAGCCCGACGAGCGGTTCCTCGCGGCCACGTTGCTGGAGGATACCGGTTTCACGGTGATCGAGGCCGAGACCGCCGATCGCGCCCTGGCCATTCTCAACGATCGCGCGGACGAAGTCAGCGTCGTGTTCTCGGATGTCCGCACGCCCGGCCCGATCGGCGGCTTCGAGCTCGCGCGGATCATCGGCGTGACCTGGCCGCGCGTGCGGGTCCTCCTCACCTCGGGCGATGCCGGCGACCAGCCGAGCGACCTGCGCGTCTCGGCGACCTTCATCCCGAAGCCCTGGCGCGCCGAGGACATCCTGGCCTGGGTGGAGCAGGCCGCGGGCCGGCCATCCACCGGTTCGGGACCGTCCGTTATCGGACCGGGCGGCAAAATAATCCCGACCGGCCTGGAAACCTGAGGCGGCCGCCCGGTTGTACGGCACTCCGGAGCGCGCCGCGCCCGGGCTCACGCAGTCCGCTCGATCCGACACCGCCATGCACATCGTCTCAGCCAACCATGCCGATTCGCTCCGCCGTCCCGGCGCGCGGGATACGGCGGAATCCGCCGTTCTCGACACGGTCCGCGCGGGTCTGCTCAGCGTCTACGGCGCGGCGGAGCGCGACGTGCCGGCGGAGCTGGCGGCCCTGGCGCGGCGGCTCGACCGTCCGGGCTCGGCGCGCTGCAGCCTTGCCTAGAGTCCATCGCCGAAGCTCGACGGGAGACTGGGTCGGCGGGTCGCCAAGGCGAAAGAATCTGCTATTCAGCGCGTTCTGACCTGCCGACGCAGTGCGTCTCTCAGTCGAGTCCTGGATGCGTCTCACAGTTCTTCGCGGATCGCTCACCGCCGCCGCGATCATGACCCTGGCCGGTCTCGCGTCGGTTCAGGCGGCGACGCCGCCGGCCCAGCCCGCCGACGGCGCGGGGGGAGTGGGCGATCGCAAGGCCGCGGTGACCAAGCGGCTGCTCGGGCGCGGCACGGCCTCGACCTACGCGTTCTACGCGGCGGCTCCGGCCCCGGAGGCGGGTCGACCGGTCGCGATCGTTCTGCACGGGTGGGGCGCGGTCAATCCGCAGAGCTACGGCGGCTGGATCGATCACCTCGCCCGCCAGGGCTGGCTCGTCCTCTATCCCCGCTTCCAGGAGGTGAACCGGACCCGTCCGGCCGACGCTCCGGCCCTCGCGGAATCCCTCGTCAAGGCGGCGCTCGCCGAGGTCGCGAGCGACGGCGAGGCGAAGCCGGACCTCGGCCGCGTCGCGATGATCGGCCACTTGGCCGGGGCGCCGCTCGCCATGGACCTGGCGGCCGCCGCCAAGGCGCAGGGCCTGCCGGTGCCGAAGCTGATCTTCGCGGTGACGCCGGGCGGCATCGCGAGCGGCCCGAAATCCCGCGGCATCGCCCTCACCGACCTGGCGGCGATCGATCCCGCCACGATGCTCGTGACGATGGTCGGCGACAAGGATACCCGGGCCGCCGATCTCGCGGCCAAGCGCCTCCTGCGCGAGGCGAGCGCGGTGCCGCTGGAGCGCAAGCTGTTCGTGCGGGCTCTCTCGGACGATCACGGTTTCCCGGCCCTGACGGCGACCCTGGCGGCCCCGGCGGGGGTCGACACCGCCTATGACGGCGGCGCCATCAAGCCGGGCCCGGAGCCGAAGGACGCCCCCAAGGACGCGGCGAAGCCGCCGCCGTTCCGCTGGTCCGCCGACATGGCGCTGACCGGCGAGCAGCAGACCCTGGTCTCGCAGATCAATCTCGCCCGCGTCGACGCCCTGGACTACCTCGGTTTCTGGAAGACCTTCGACCTCGCCGCCGCCGCGGCCTTCGCCGGGTCGGACGCGACGGCGCTGAAGAACAATCCGCGGCTCGCCGACATGGAACGCTGGAGCGACGGCTGGCCGGTGAAGCGGCTCGCCGTCGAGACGCCGCGGCCCGCGCCGGCCGCGCAGGCGGGGACGCCCACGGCCGCCCCCGCCAACCGCAAGCGCTGAGTTCGGCCGTCGCGGCAGCTTGGCCCTGGCGCGAGCCTTGCTAATCTCCACCGGTTCGACACCGGAGGGAGATCATGCCCGAGTTCGTCGCCAGCCTGCTCGCCGCCGCGGCCTTCTGCCTGACGCTGCTCGTGCTGAACGCGCTGACACGGCTGCTGATCCAGGCGCATGTCGCCCCCGCGGATCTCGGCGAGACCGGCTTCCTGCAGATCGTCGGCGCGCTCCTGATGGCGCGGGCGGCCTATCGTCGGGCGCCCGAGCGCCGCCCGGGCTGACGCTCAGCGCAGGAAGGCACCGAACGAGCGGGGGCCGTTGCCGGTGGCGATGGTCGCCGTCACCTTGAGCGTCCTGGAATCGAGGACGCTCAGCGTGTTGTCGCCCCAGTTGGCGACGTAGAGGCGACCGTCGGGATCCGCGGCGATCCCCTCCGGATGGTCGCCGACATCGACATCCGCGATCGGCTTGAGCGTGGCGAGGTCGAACGCCGTGACGCTGCCGGCATACTGGTCCGTCACGAAGCCGCGCCCGCCGGCGAGGGCGATCACGTAGGGTCGGCGGCCGGTCGGGACGCGGCCGATCTCGCGCCCCGCCTTGAGATCGAGGACCGAGACGTCATCGCCGGTCACGTTGGCCGTGTAGGCGCGCGCCGCCGCGGCATCGAGCGTGATGCCGAACGGATGCTGCCCCACCGGGATGACCCTGGTCTCCCGCCGGGTCGCGGCGTCCACGACCGAGACCGTGTCGGCCTCGCGGTTGGCGACGTAGAGCGTCGCCCCGTCGGGGCAGACGGCGATCCCCGAGGGCGAGGCGCCGACCGCGATCTCGCCGTCCGGGACCAGGGCGCCGTCGCGCTCGGTCAGCACGAACAGGCGGTGCCCGTACCAGTCGGCGACGTAGACCGTGCCGCCGCGCGGGTCGGCCGCGACGCCGAGCGGGCCGCCGGGCAGCGGGACCTCGGACAGGACCTTGCCGGCGTCGAGGTCGAGGATGGCGAGACCGTGCCCCTCCGGGCGCGTGACGTAGGCGCGCCGGCGATCGGGCGACAGGGCGATCCCGGCCGGGGCCCCGTCGACGGGGATGCGGCGCACCACCTTCCCGGCGGACAGGTCGACGATCTCGACCGCGCCGCCGAGCTGGGCGGTGACGATGGCCTCCCGGGCCGGTTCGGCGCGGGAGGCGGTCGCGACGAGGACGAGGCCGGCGGCGAGGGCCGCGCGGCCCCGAGCCGGGCTCACGAGCCCTTCTCGACCTTGGCCTTGAGGTTGGCGAGGCTCGCCTTGATCCAGTCGCCGACGCCCTTCTCGGAGGCCTCGTCGTTCAGGTCCGGCGGCGGGTCGTTGTTCATGTAGCCGCGATAGAAGGCGGCCTTCCACTCGACCTTCGACTTGGCGTTGCCCTCGGGCTCGACCGTGATCGTCGCCGAGTAGTCGTTCGCCGGAAGATCCTTCACGTCGACCTTGTCGATGTAGTAGGAGAACAGCTTGTCCTCCGGCTTGTACTTGTTGCTGGTTTCGGAGATCTGATTGCCGTTCTTGAGGGTCAGCACGCGCTTGAACTTGCCGGCCGGGTCGCCGGTGAGCTCGGTCTTGGTCACGTTCTGCATCCAGTCGGCGTTCTTCAGGTCGCCGACCACGGCCCAGACCTTGTCGGCGGGGGCGTTGATCTCGATCGACTCGGTGATCTTGCGCCGGGTCGGGCCGTGGGCCTGCGCGGTCGCCGCCACCAGGGCGGCCGTGGCCGCCAGGGCCAGGGTGATTTTCTTCATCTTGTCCTTCTCCTCCCGCCCTCAGCGGTCGTCGCGATCGAGGACGCGCGCCTCGGGGCCGAGCGCCGCCGCGACCTTGTCCTCGATCCAACCCCAGGCCTCGCGCTCGCGGGGTCCGGCGGTCTTGCCGATGGCGATGGCGAGGTAGGCCATCTCCGTCAACACCTTGTCGGGCTCCAGCATGTGGAGCCGGGTCGAAAGAATGGCGGCCTCCAGAACGGCCGCCTGCGCGCGGTTGTAGCCGATGAACGGTTCGTGCGCGGCGCTGTGGACCATCCGGCCGCGGAAGCGCGGCCGGGTCTCGTGCGCCTCTACGGCGGCGACAGCGAACTCCGCGTGCCCGAAACTGTCGGCGAGGCGGCGGCCCTCGATCGCCGCGCAGGGCAGCGTCGGCCACTCGCGCCGGCCGGTCACCGCGCCGGCGATCACCCGGATGTCGCGCGGGCTCGAGGCCGCGAAGCAGGGATTCGCCTCCAGGTTGGCGATGGTCGGCGATGGCCGGAACGGCGCGAGGACGTAGCCCTCCGCCTCGCCGATCAGCCCGAACGGGACGAGATGCAGCTCCCCCGCCGGGGACAGGGTCGTGACGATGGTCTCGAGGATCAGCGGCATGGCCTCACGCCTTGTCGGCGGGGACGAGGCGCCCGCAGACCAGCTTCGCCGGCGGGTCCTGCGGACGCTCGGGGGCGACCGCGGCGCGGGCCTCGGCGTCCGGGACCGTCTCGGGCGGGGCGGCGCCGGCCTCGGGTTCGACCAGCCGGGCATCGCGCGTGCCGGGCGGCGGCGCGTCGGGCCCGGAATGGCGGGTGTGGCCGGCCTTCTTGAAGGCGGTGGCGTCCTCGACCTCGGCGTCGGCCGCGCAGCCCCAGTCGAGCGCCTCGTCCTGGACGTAGCGCTTGCCGAGCCGCCACGCCGTCTCGGCCTTGGCGAGCTCGGCGCCGAGGTAGAAGGCGTGGGCGCCGTCGCTCGCCACGTCGAGTTCGGGGAAGAAGGCCATCGCGTCGGTGCCGACCCTGTGGATGTCGCGGTTGTAGAGGTGGATTCCGTCCTCGGTGATCACGATCCGGTAATTCGGGTCGCGCACCTCGGCGGCCGCCTGGGCGATCTCGTCGGCGGTCTGCACGAACGGGCGCTTGTCGTGAAGGGCGAGCAGCGCCCGGCCGTAGCCCTTCGGCAGCGCCGAATCGGCCTTGGCCGCGTACATGACCCGCCGGGCCGCGTCGTGCTCCTCGACGGTGCGGCGGGTGTGGTTGGAGACCTGCACGATCAGCACGTTGCGGATCGACAGCTCCGAGCACATGCCGACGAGCAGCGCGGTGACGCCGAGGGAATCGGCCTCGGTCAGCTCGGTCAGGTTGCCGGTGCCCATCATCATGTCGATCTCGGGCCAGCGGGCGCGGGTGTCGCGGTAGCGCGCGATCGAGTCGACGAAGCCGTGATGGATCGGCTCGAGGATCGGGTCGGCCAGGAACGGCCGCCCCGCCTTGAGCATGCGCTCGATCGCCCGGTCGAGGGAGGGCAGGTCGTCGGGCCGCATCGGCACGAGGACCGGCACCGCGTCGGTCTCGAAGGCGAGATCGAGGGTCTCCTCGTTCAGGCTCAGCAGGAAGTCGGCGCCGGCCCCGGCGCCCCGGACGAGCTCCTCGCGGGAGAAGGAATCGACACTGACCTTCAGGCCGGCGCCCTTCAGCGCCCGCACGGAATCCTCGAGATGCGGGAACGGGGTGTCGGGCAGGCCGCCGAGATCGATCACGTCCGCGCCGCGCCGGGCGAGGTCGAGGCCCTTGGCGAGGATCTGCGCGACGCTCATCTTCGACGCGTCCACGATCTCCGAGAAGATCCGGAGGTCGTGCCGGGACAGGTCGACCTTGCGGGCGGTCAGGCCGAGCCATGCCGGCAGGTCGACCACCTCGTCGGGTCCGCGCTCCACGGGAACGCCGAAATGCGCCGCGAGATGCTCGGGATCGGCCCGGCACCGGCCCGGCAGGATGACCCGGGTGGCCCCCTCGGGCAGGACGACCCGTCGGCGGATGATCTCCTCGGTCATCAGCGCCGCGACCTTCACACCGGCATCGGCGATGCTCCAGTGCAGGGTCGGCGGCAGCCCCGCCGCGACCTTCTCGAGCCGCGCCCGGGCGAGACGACCGGTGACGAAGACGATGTGCTCGGCGGTGCTCACGCGGCGGCCCTCGTCTCGACCGCGACCCAGCGGTGCGGTCCCCAGATCTCGATCGCGCCCTCGAAAGCGGCCGCGAAGCCCGGGAAGGCGGCGTCCACGGTCCCGTCCCGCGCCAGCGCGGCGGGGTCCAGGCCCGGCGGCGCGTCGACCGATTTCACCAGGACACAGCGCTCCGCCCGGATCTGCGTCGCGAGCCACAGGGCGAGGCTGTCCGAGGTGACGTCCCAGGTCTCCGGGATGTCCGGATGGCCGGCCCGGAGAGCGCGCGGGTTCCACACCCGGAGCCGCGCGGGCGCGGTCTCGGTCCAGGGCTCCAGGCTCTGCACGAGCCGTGGCTCGATCCCGCGGAAAATGCCGGCGGCGTCGCTCATCGCGTCGAGCGCGCGGCGATGCGCCTCGGCATCGCCGAAGCGCTCCCGCATCTGCGCGGCCCGCACAGCGTTCGCGAAGGTGCCGCCGCCCGGCACCACGATGCAGCGTCCGTGCGCGCCGTCGGCGATCGCCTCCAGGAGGGCGCGGCGGCGATGCGGATCCGCCTCGAGGCTGCCGCCGATCTTGATGACGGTGGTCACGCCGCGTCCTGCCGGCTCGGCCGCAGGGCGCGCAGCGCCTCGGCCACCCGCAGGGGATCGATGCCGCTGCGGCGATCGAAATCGCGGCACAGGCCGCCGCGGAAGCCGAGGTAGTCCGGCCGATGCGCGCGCAGGCCCGGAATGTCGATCACCCGCAGCGACCCGGCGAGGCCGCTCATCAGACCGTGCGCCCGGCAAGCGGCGGTGAAGGCCGAGAGGTCCGCGGGGGCGGCGAGATCCGGCAGGCGGGCGCCGCGCTTCCCGGCGGTGTCGATCATCGCGCCCGCGAACCCGGCGGCGGCCAGCGCGGGCACGTGCGGCGCGGCCGGCCCGTCCTCGGCGAACAGGACGGCGATCCGCGTCCCGAAGCTCGGCCGGAGCGAGGCCGACCTTCACCCAGTCGACGCCGGTCCGCGCCAGGGCCGCGACCGACGCGGCCGCCGGATCGGCCACCGCGCTCGTCGCGGCACCGCCGGACACGCGGGCGACGATCTCCCGCACGACCGCCTCGTCCAGGGCGCCGAGCGCCCCGCGCTCCGGATCCTTGGCGTCGATCAGGTCGGCGCCCGCGAGGCGGGCGGCCTCGGCCTCGGCCGGGTCGCGGACGCTGACGAGGAGCCGGGGCGGAGGATCTTGCGGGCTGAAAGACGCGGACACGAAACACTCGGACTTGAACGGGCGGTCTCAGGACTTCCCGGGCAGCGGCTCGGCGAGCAGGCGGTTCTTCACCACCCAACGCATCGCGTGCGCCCAGGTATCGTCGGTGTCGGCCCGGATCGTCACCTGCCCGCCGCGCACCACCTTGCCGGTATCGGCCTCGGCGATCGAGACGCTCAGGTTGAAGATCTGGCCGGACCCCTTCTCCACATAGCCGGTCACGACGAGGTCCGCACCCAGGCTCTTGGCGATGTCGGCCGCGCAGCCGTTGCATTTGTAGAGCGGGCCCTCCTTGGCGACGACGGCCGCCTTGGGGGCGGTGTCGACGATCTCCAGCCCGGCCTTGTCGCGCAGGGCGTTGCGCAACTCATCGGTGACGAGGGTAAGTTTGCGGGCATCGACCGGCCGCGTCCGCGTTCCGTAGGACGCGCCGGGATCAAACAGCTCGACCGGGAACACGGCGGCCTTCTCGGCGGCGCCGGCCGCGCAGGGCAGGACGGCCGCCAGGGCCGCGACGCTGCAGGCCATCGCGGCGCGGAGGGACGTGGGGCGCATCGGCGGGGGCTTCCTCTCGCGGCATCCGGCCGCCCGAGGCGGCCTCTTTCCCGCCATAGGTCGGGCGAAGGGACAATTTGGCAATGTACTTCCGCGCCCGCCTATCCCACGACGGTAACGTGAACGTCGGGACGACGGCCCGCGGTTGAGCGGCCCGAGCGGAAGCTGATAGAGGGCGCCCACATGCACCATCCTGCGCCCGACACGGCCCTCCGGCACAAGACCCGCCCGTCCTGGCTGCGCGCGGCCGTCCTCGCGCTGGCCCTCGCTCCGGCGGCGGCGCGGGCCGAGGACGCGGCGCCGGCCGCGACGGCGCAGCCGGCCCGGCCCACCGCGCCGCAGGCGCTCGAGACTCCTATCGGCCTGATCTACCGGCCCCAGCCCGCCCCCTCCTCGTACGATGCCGAGGCGGCGCCGGAGGACGAGGGGCTGGCCGGCGCCAAGATGGGCATCGCCGACAACAACACCACCGGCCGCTTCACGAAGCAGACCTACACCCTCGACGAGGTCGCCCTGACCGACGACAAGCCGGACGCCGTGGCGGCCGCCAAGGATCTGATCGGCAAGGGCGTGCGCTATCTGGTCCTGGCGCTCCCCGCCGACGCCGTCCTGGCGGTGGCCGACGCCGTCAAGGACACGGGCGCGGTCGTCCTCAACGCCGGCGCGCCCGACGACCGGCTGCGCGGCGCCGAGTGCCGCGCCAACGTGTTCCACATCCTGCCATCGCGGGCGATGCTGACGGACGCCCTGGCGCAGTACCTCACGGTGATGCGCTGGCGGAAGCTCTTCCTGATCGTCGGCCCGACCGACGCCGACAAGGCCTACGCCGACGCGATGCGCAACTCGGCGCGGAAATTCGCGCTGAAGATCACCGCCGAGAAGCCCTGGACCTTCGGCCCGCTCGCCAAGGCGCGCGGCGACACGCCGACCCGCGCCGAGGCGATGGTCTTCACCCGGGGCCTCGACTACGACATGGCCATCGTGGCCGACGAGGAGGGCGATTGGGGCGACTACGTTCCCTACCGCACCGTCGATCCGCGGCCCGTCGGCGGCACGCAGGCGCTGACGCCCACGACCTGGTCCCCCGTGCTGGAGACCTGGGGCGCCGCGCAGGCCCAGAATCGGTTCCGGCGGCTCGCCTCGCGGCTGATGCGCCCGCTCGACTACCAGGTCTGGGCCGCGGTGCGGACGGTCGGCGAGGCCGTGACGGCCAAGAAGACCAACGACCCGGCCGTGATCGCCCCCTACCTCGTCGAGCCGGCCTTCACGTTGCCGGCCTACAAGGGCGTGCCGCTGAGCTTCCGGCCCTGGGACCACCAGCTGCGCCAGGCGATCATCGTGGTTCAGCCCAAGGCGCTGGTCTCCGTCGCGCCCGAGCAGGGATTCCTGCACCAGCGCACGCCCCTCGACACGCTGGGCGTCGATCTCCCGGAGACCACCTGCAAGTTCAAGTGAGCCCGGGGCCTGCGGCGATGGCGAGCGGCCGAAGCCCTCGCAACGCGCGGAAATCGCACTACAAACGTCTCCCGAGAACGTCCGTCCAGGACGCCGGGCCGTCGCAAGGGAAGGAAGTCGTATGAGCCGCCGCGTCGAGGCATGTCTGAGTGGAGTCGCCCTCGGTGCGTGGTTCGCCCTGTGCGGCCCGGCCGCCGCCTTCACCGCCTATGTCACGAACGAGAAGGGCAACTCGGTCAGCGTCATCGACACCACCACGATGGCGGTGACGGCGACCTGGAAGGTCGGGCGTCGCCCGCGCGGGGTGACCGTCTCCAAGGACGGCAAGGAGCTGTTCGTCTGCGCCAGCGACGACGACCGGATCGACGTGCTCGACACGAGTTCCGGCAAGGTCGTGCGCTCGCTGCGCTCGGGGCCCGATCCGGAGCAGTTCATCCTCGACGCCTCCGGGAACCCGCTCTACGTCGCGAACGAGGACGACAGCCAGGTCACGATCATCGACATCGAGAAGAACAAGGTGCTCGCCGAGGTGCCGGTCGGCGTCGAGCCGGAGGGGATGGGCCTGTCGCCGGACGGGAAGATCCTGGTCAACACCTCCGAGACGACCAACATGGCCCACTTCATCGACACGAAGACCTTCCAGGTCATCGACAACGTGCTGGTCGATGCCCGGCCGCGCTTCGCCGAGTTCACCGCCGACGGCAAGTTCCTGTGGGTGTCGGCGGAAGTCGGCGGCACGGTGAGCGTGATCGACGTCGCGCAGCGCCGGGTGATCAAGAAGATCACCTTCAAGATCCCGAGCGTGAACGACGAGGCGATCCAGCCGGTGGGCATCCGGATCACGAAGGACGGTACCAAGGCCTTCGTGGCCCTCGGCCCGGCGAACCGGGTGGCGGTGATCGACGCCAAGACCTACGAGGTCGAGAAGTACCTGCCGGTCGGCCAGCGCGTCTGGCAGCTGGCCTTCACGCCGGACCAGAAGATGCTGTTCACCACGAACGGCACTTCCAACGACGTCTCGGTGATCGACGTGGCCGCCGAGAAGGTGGTGAAGAGCATCCCGGTCGGGCTCCTGCCCTGGGGTGTGGCGATCTCGCCGAACTGATCCGCGCGACCTCCGGGCGCCTTGCGAGGACGGCCGCGCGCGACGCGGCCCTAGGGTGGAACACGACATGACGCGCATGTTTCGAACGGCGGCCCTGGGCCTGGCAGGGCTGCTCGCCGCGGCTCCGGCCAGCGCCCTGGACCTGACCAAGAAGCGGGAGAACCTGCCCGACCTCGTCCTCGGCGACGATCAGGGCAACGACTTCGTGGTCGAGAACAAGGACATCACGCTGGAATCCGGCAAGGCCTACCGGCTGCGGATCGTCGCCAAGGCGCATCAGGAGTACAAGTTCTACGCGCCCGAGTTCTTCCGCTACATCTGGTTCAACCAGATCGTGATCGAGCACAAGGAGATCCATGGCGGCGGCCCGCCCGATCACCTGGAGTTCGACGATCCCGGCGAGATCGCCATCGAGTTCGTCGCGATCAAGCCGGGCACCTACACCTGGTCGGCGCACGGCCTGGAATCCAAGGGCATGACCGGCACGCTGACGGTGAAGTGATGCGCCTCCTCCTGCTCTCCGCCTGCCTCCTCGCCGCCGGACCGGCCGTGGCGGCCGACGACGCCTCCTCTTGCGCCGAGGGCATCGCGATGATCCGCGACGCGCTGGCGCTGAACCCGCCCGAGACGGCCGTGCCGAAGCTCAGGAAGGCCCTGCGGGTCGCCGAGCGGGAGCAGAAGGAGGGCGAGTTCGACGAGTGCCTCGACGCCGTCGCCGACGCCCGGAAGGTCCTGGGCCGATGAGCGCATCCGAGTCGGCGGCCCTCCTGATCGAGCATGTCGGTCACCGGTTCGGCGCCCGGGCCGCGCTGGACGACGTCTCGATCACGGTGGAGCGCGGGCACTTCGCCGCGCTGCTGGGGCCGAACGGCGCCGGCAAGACGACGCTGTTCTCGGTCATCACCCGCCTCTACAACAACCAGACCGGACGGGTCTCGATCTTCGGCCACGCCCTCGACCGCGAGCCGTCCCGGGCGCTGGCGCGGCTCGGCGTCGTGTTCCAGGCCCGGACCCTCGACACCGATCTCACCGTCGAGCAGAACCTCCTCTACCACGCGAGCCTGCACGGCATCGCGCGCGCCGCCGCGAAGGCGCGCGTCGGCGCGCTGCTCGACCGCGTCGGGCTGGCCGACCGGCGCCACGACAAGGTGCGCACGCTCTCGGGCGGCCAGTCGCGCCGCATCGAGATCGCCCGCTCGCTGATCCACCGCCCGGACCTGCTGCTCCTCGACGAGCCGACCGTCGGCCTCGACCTCGAATCCCGGGCCGACATCGTGGCGATCGTCCGCGCTCTGGTGCGGGAGGAGGGATTGTCGGTGCTCTGGGCGACCCACATCTTCGAGGAGATCGCGGACGACGACGACGCCGTGGTGCTGCACCGGGGCCGGATCGTCGCCCGGGGCCGGGCCGGCGGGATCGGCAGGCCCGGCGAGGCGCTCGCCGACGCGTTCCGACGCCTCGTGGCCGAGCCGGGGAGGGCGGCGGCATGACGAACCCGACACCCCTCGCCACCCGGATCGGCACCGCACCGCCGCGCGGCCAGTCCGAGCGGATCGGCCGCCTCGACGCGGTGGGCTACCTGATCTGCCTCGGCGGCATCGTCCGCCGCGAGCTCCTGCGCTTCTTCAATCAGAAGGAGCGGTTCTTCTCGGCGCTGGTCCGGCCGCTGGTCTGGCTGTTCATCTTCGCCGCGGGCTTCCGCAACACGCTCGGCGTGTCCATCGAGCCGCCCTACCAGACCTACGTGCTCTACGAGGTCTACGTGGTGCCGGGGCTCGCCGTGATGATCCAGCTGTTCAACGGCATGCAATCGTCGCTGTCGATGGTCTACGACCGCGAGGTCGGCTCGATGAAGGTGCTGCTCACCTCGCCCTATCCGCGCTGGCTGCTCCTGCTCGCCAAGCTGATCGCCGGCGTCGCCGTCTCGATCGTGCAGGCCTACGCGTTCCTGGCCGTGGCGTATTTCTGGGAGAGCGACATCCCGTGGCTCGGCTACCTGACGGCGCTGCCGGCCTTCCTGGCGACCGGCCTCATGCTCGGGGCGATCGGGCTGTTCCTGTCCTCGCTGGTCCGCCAGCTCGAGAACTTCGCCAGCGTGATGAACTTCGTGATCTTCCCGATGTTCTTCGCCTCGTCGGCCCTCTACCCCCTGTGGCGGATTCGGGAATCCTCCGAGACCCTGTACTGGATCTGCGAGCTGAACCCGTTCAGCCACGCGGTCCAGCTCGTCCGCTACGCGCTCTACGTCCAGTTCGAGCCGGTCGCCTGCGCCGTGGTGGTGGGCGTGGGTCTCGCCTTCTTCGGCATGGCGGTGGTCGCCTACGATCCCGGCCGCGGCATCATGGCCCGGCGCGGCGGCCCGGCCGGCGACAATACCTGATGGAGTCCGCCCGATGAACGTCGTCCTGACCCGCATCCTCGGCCCGGCGCTGGGGCTCGCGCTCCTCGCCGGTCCCGCCCTGGCCCAGCCCAGAACGGATCCGGACTGGCCCTGCGTCCAGCGCAAGGTCGCGACCCTGAGCCCCGGCCAGTTCTGGACCGGGCCCGACGTGGAGGCGGCCGGCGACTGGGGCAGCGACAACGACGCCGCCGTCTTGGCGCAGAAGATCGCGTCCCGCCGCACCGACCTGTCGCAGGTCGGCCCGCTCCTCGACACGTTCGCGGAGAAGTTCGGCGCCGACAAGGACGCGAAGGACAAGGCCCTGACACGCGTCTATGCCGGCGTGTTCGAGGTCCTCAACGGCGAGCGCAACAAGGTGGTCGGCGGCATCGCCCGCTACGCGCAGGGCCAGCGCCGGATGGCCGAGCGGATCCGCGACGAGGCCGACAAGATCAGTCAGGTCAAGGACGCGCCGAGCGCCTCCGACGCCACCGAGCTGCCGAAGGACCAGTCCGAGCTGGAGACGAAGTTCGCCTGGGATCGCCGGATCTTCCAGGAGCGGAGCCAATCGCTGACCTATGTCTGCGAGGTTCCGCAGCTTCTGGAGCAGCGACTCGGCGAGATCGCGCGCCTGATTCAGGCCCGGCTCTGACGACACCCCGGCAGCCCTTGCCAAACTATCCCGGGCGGGTTGCCGAAATATCCCTAAGTGTCTGAGATCTTTACCGAAACTGTTGCTGTTTAAACACGTGGGCGCGGCTTCGGTCGGCGCGGACCGGAAATGAGGCCGAAACGCGTCTCACGTGTTGTTGAACCAATTGTGCCCGCCCCCGGCACCCGCCAAGAGAGACTCAAGCTCGGCAGTCACGAGCATGTGTTCGGGTTTGAGGGGGTTGGGAATGTCACTTCGGGCGCTTCGGAGCAGCCTGGTCGCGTCGGCATCGGTCCTGGCCGGGACGGTTCTTCCCGCCGCGGTGCAGGCTCAGCAATCGGTGACGCTCGGCGAGATCAGCGTCGTCTCGACCTCGCCGGTCGGGTCCGGCGGCGGCACGTCGAGCCAGTCGCAGGTCTTCAACGGTCCCGGCCCGGTGCCCCCGGCCGGCTCGGTGGGCCCGAGCGCCGGCACGCGCCTGCGCGGCTCCGAGCAGCCCCTCTACAAGATCCCCAGCACCGTCGAGTCCGTCACGGCGAGCGATCTGACGATCGATCGGGCCAACGACAACCTGACGACGACGCTGGCCCGGCGCACGCCCGGCATCAACGTCTCCGACTCGCAGGGCAACAACAACCGCGTCGACATCACCTATCGCGGCTTCACGGCCTCGCCCGTGCAGGGCGTGCCGCAGGGCCTCGCCGTCTACCAGAACGGCGTGCGCATCAACGAGGCCTTCGGTGACATCGTCAATTTCGACCTGATCCCCCCGCAGGCGATCCAGCGCATCGACGTCGTCACCGGCAATCCGGTCTTCGGCCTCAACGCGCTCGGCGGCGCGGTCAACATCCAGATGAAGAACGGCTTCACCTGGCAGGGCACCGAGATCTCGGCCTGGGGCGGCTCGGACGCGCGCACCGCCGGCTACCTCGAATACGGCAAGGTCTCGGGTCCCTGGAGCGTCTACTTCACCGGCGACGGCCTGAACGACCGCGGCTGGCGCTACGAGAGCCCGAGCACGATCGGCCGGCTCTACGGAGATATCGGCTACCGCTCGCAGGATTCGGAGTTCCACCTGATCGGGCTCGCCGCCCGCAGCTTCTACGGCGCGGCCGCCGCCACGCCGGTGGACTTCACCCACCGCGACCCGCGGGCGATCTTCACCTATCCGCAGACCACCACCACCGAGGTGGGCACGCTCCAGCTGACCGGCCGGGTCGACCTGTCGCCGACCTGGGACCTCGCCGGCAACGCCTATTTCCGCCGCTTCAGCCAGACCTACGTCGACGGCAACGACGGCAACTTCGAGAACTGCAGCTCGCGGTCGAGCTTCCGCGGCAATCTCTGCTTCGAGGATGACGGGTTCAGCCCGGCGGCCGGCCAGTCGCAGAACGCGTTCCGCAACCAGTTCCTGATCCTGGGTCAGCAGAACCAGCGCATCCCGTTCCGGTCGGGCATCCCCTACGGCACGCTGGACACGACCCGGACCGAGGCGACCGGCTTCGGCGGCTCGCTCCAGGCGGCCAACCGCGACCGGATCTTCGGCCTGTCGAACACCTTCGTAATCGGCGGCAGCATCGACGCGGCCAATTACGGGTTCAAGTCGTCCAGCACCCTGGGCGTGATCAACCCGAACCTGTCGATCACCACCGATCCGAGCAACCCGTTCTACGGCAACGTCCCGGGCCTCGGCACGCCGCAGCTGCGGACGGCGGGCGCGCTCGGCATCGCGCCGAGCTCCGTCAACGGCTCCAACCTCTATATGGGCCTCTACACCCTCGACACGCTCGACGTGACCGACCGGCTGTCGCTGACCGCCGGCGCGCGGCTCAACTTCGCGCGCATCCAGAGCGAGGATCTGACCGGCTTCTCGCCGGACGTGACCGGCACGCACTACTTCAACAAGATCAACCCGGTCGCCGGCCTCACCTACCGGTTCTTCGACGCGCTGAACCTCTACGGCAGCTACTCGGAATCGAACCGCGCCCCGACCCCGCTGGAGCTGGCCTGCGCCAACCCGGACCGGCCGTGCCTGCTGCCGAACTCGCTGGTGGCCGACCCGCCGCTCAAGCAGGTCACCGGGCGGACCTACGAGGTCGGCTTCCGCGGCCAGCTGCCGAACACCTATGACGGCGGCATCATCACCTACAAGATCGGCGCCTTCCGCACCGACCTCGCCAACGACATCCTCTCGCTGGCCACCCCCGGCAACACCGCCCGCGCCTACTTCGTCAACGTGCCGTCGACGCAGCGGCAGGGTATCGAGGTCGGCGGCGAGTACACGGCCGACTACCTGCGGGTCTACGCCAACTACGCGCTGGTCGACGCCACCTTCCAGTTCAACGGCACCCTGTCCTCGCCCAACAACCCGCTCGCGGATGACGGCGCGATCCAGGTCCGCAAGGGCAACATCGTGCCGCTGGTGCCGACCCACCAGATCAAGGCCGGGTTCGACTACTTCGTGACGCCGAACTGGCAGTTCGGCCTCTACCTTCAGGCCTTCTCCTCGTCCTACTTCCGCGGCGACGAATCGAACCTGAACCGCAAGCTGCCGCCCTACTACGTGCTGAACTTCCAGACAAAGTATCAGGTGACGAAGAACCTCGAGGTCTTCGGCCTCATCACCAACCTGACCAACAACCGCTACGCCACTTTCGGCACCTTCGCCGAGCCCGGCGCGGTGGCCGGCAACCTGCGGATCAGCGATCCGCGGACCACGACCCTGGCGCAGCCCTTCTCGGTCTACGCCGGCATCCGCTACGCCTTCGGCGCCGATCCCGTGCCGATGTCGCCGGAGCCGATCATCCGGAAGTACTGATCCGTCCCGTTTCGGGGGCCCCATGCGGCCTCCTGTCTCAGGAACGGGCCCGTCTGCCCGGAGTCTCCCCGGTAGCCGCACCGTCGCGCCACCGCCCGCTCCCGAGCGGAATGGCCGTGCCGGTCGCATCCCGACACCGTGGAGTCTCGACCCGATGATCATCCGTTTCGCTGTTGCAGCCCTGGCCCTGGCGGTCGCGACGCCGGCCCNCCGTCCCGTTTCGGGGGCCCCATGCGGCCTCCTGTCTCAGGAACGGGCCCGTCTGCCCGGAGTCTCCCCGGTAGCCGCACCGTCGCGCCACCGCCCGCTCCCGAGCGGAATGGCCGTGCCGGTCGCATCCCGACACCGTGGAGTCTCGACCCGATGATCATCCGTTTCGCTGTTGCAGCCCTGGCCCTGGCGGTCGCGACGCCGGCCCTGGCGACCCCGTGCTCCGACGAGGTCGACACGCTGCAGCGGCGGCTCGACAGCGCCGGCGCCGCCGCGGTGACCGGCTCGACGCCGCCCGGCGGCACCACGTCGTCCAACTCGCCGAAGGCGCTCGACACGCCGCCGGGCCTCACCAAGTCGGATGCCGCCGTGAAGCCGACCGCCTCGGGCGTGGAGGAGGCCAAGAAGCTGGTCGCCCAGGCGCGCCAGCAGGACAAGGCCGGCGACGCCCAGGGCTGCCGCGACACCATCCTGAAGGCCAAGGAGAAGGCCGGCGCCCTGCCGTAGTGGCGCCCTCGGCCGGCGCCGCCCCGGTGCCGGCCCCTCGACTCAGTAGGCGTTCTCGGTCTTGAACAGCGCGAACGGCGTGGTCAGCAGGATCTGCAGGTCGAGCAGCACCGACCAGTTCTCAATGTAGTAGAGGTCGTGCTCGACGCGCCGCTGCAGCTTCTCGGACGTGTCCGTCTCGCCGCGCCAGCCGTTGACCTGCGCCCAGCCGGTGATGCCGGGCTTGACCTTGTGGCGGGCGAAGTAGCCGTCGACCACCTGATCGTACAGCGTGTTGGCGGCCTTGGCCTGGAGGGCGTGGGGCCGCGGCCCGACCAGTGAGAGGTCGCCCTTCAGCACGTTGAACAGCTGCGGCAGCTCGTCCAGCGAGGTCTTGCGGATGAAGCGCCCGACCGGCGTCACGCGCGGGTCGCCCCGCGTGACCATACGGGCCGCGCCGGCGTCGCACTGATCGACGTACATCGAGCGGAACTTGTAGACCTCGATCAGCTCGTTGTTGAAGCCGTGACGCTTCTGCCGGAACAGGACCGGCCCGCGGGAGGTCAGGCGCACCGCGAGGGCGATCACCAGCATGAGCGGCGACAGCGCCAGCAGCATCATCAGGCCGACGCAGCGGTCGAACAGCGCCTTCACCACGACGTCCCAATCGGCGATCGGGCGGTCGAACACGTCCAGCACCGGGACCGACCCGAGATACGAGTAGCTGCGCGGGCGCAGGCGCAGCTTGGCGGCGTGCGCCGAGAGCCGGATGTCGATCGGCAGGACCCAGAGCTTGGCGAGCATCTGGAGGATCCGGGCCTCCGCGGTGATCGGGATGGTGAAGACGATCAGGTCGAGCCGGGCGTGCCGCGCGTAGGCGACGAGGTCGTCGACGTTGCCGAGCTTCGGGTGCCCCGCCACCACGTCCGAGGAGCGGTCGGCGTTGCGGTCGTCGAACACGCCGACGATGCGGATGCCGCTCTCGCTCTGCGTCTCCAGGGCGGCGATCAGGTCCTCCGCGGGCTGGCCGCCGCCCACGATCGCGGTCCGCCGGTCGAACCGTCCGGCGCGGGTCTGCGCGTCGATGATGCGGAAGAGGACGAAGCGCCCGACCAGGAGCGTCGCGAGGCCGGTGCCGAAGAAGCTCGCGAGCCAGAGGCGCGAGTAATGGTCGGCCACCTTGGCCAGCACGAGGCCGGCGGCGACCATCAGGAAGGTCATCGACCAGGCCGCGATCAGCCGGATGGCGGTCTTGAAGAAGCTCCGGAACGCCGCGATCCGGTAGCCGCCGGAGGCCTGGATCAGCGTCACGGAGATCACCGCGATCATCCCGATCGCGCCCGCGTAGGTCAGCCCGAACGGGACGCGGCCGCGCAGCATCAGCACGTGCAGCAGCGCGCCCAGCCCGAAGATGAAGGTGCATTCCAGCGCGCGCACCAGCCCGGCCACCACGACGGGCGAGATCGCGGTGGGCCCGGGCGCGGCGGTCTCGGCGAGGGGAACGCCGCCGGCGACCGGGGCCGCGGACGCCTCCATGGGGACGGCGGCTTCCAGAAGATCGCGAATGTCGAACGCGCTCATCGATCGGCTCCCCCCGAGCCCTGCGGTCGCTGCCCCGGCGGGAGCTTGGCACGGGGCGTTGTTGGAAAACTTAAGGGCGCGGTTGCCGCCGCCTTTTCCACTGCGGCGCACAGGCCCCCGATCGTCCCGTGCTCGTCAGCGCCCTCAGGCCGTCCGGGCTCCGGCGATCGCCCGCGGGGCGGGATCGCGGCGCTCCGCGCGGGCCTCGAAGGCCGCGGCGTAGCCGGAGGTCACCTCGCTGCCCATGCGTTCCAGGGAGAAGCGCTGCCGGATCGAGGCGCTCAAGCTCCGCGTCCGCGCGGCCAGCCGCTCCGGCGCGGCGTCGAGGACGCGCCGGATACCCTCGGCGAGCGCCGCCGGGTCCGCGGACGGGACGAGGTCGTGCGCGGCCGCGCCGAAGATCTCAGGGATGCCGCCGACCCGGGTTGCGACCAGGGGCTGCGCCGCCGCCGCCGCCTCCAGAACGACGTAGGGCAGCGACTCCGCCAGGGACGGGACCACGAGGATCCGGCCGCGGGCGAGCACGGAGCGGATCGCCTGCGGCGGCTCGAACGCCACCGCGTCGGCCAGGCCGAGGCGCGCCACGGTCTCCCGCAGGATCTCGGCATCCGGACCGGACCCGACCAGAAGCAGGCGCAGCGCCCGACCCTCGACCCGCAGCCGGACCAGGGCCTCGAGCAGGTAGGGCAGGCCCTTGGCCTCCCGCAACTCGCCGACATAGAGCAGGTCGAAGGGCTCCGCGACGCGATCCAGCGGCGCGAACTCGGCCTCGGCGATGCCGTTATGCACGATCCGCGTCACCCGCTCGGGGCCGCCGACGAAGCTCCGGTGGCGCCCGGCGACGTACTCGCTCTCGAACAGGAAGGCGTCGGTGCGGCGGGCGAGAACCGCCTCGGCCGCCATGTAGAGGCGGTGCAGCGGGCTGCCCGGCCGGTAATTGTAGCTGCCGCCGTGCGGCGTGTAGGCGCGGATCGTCCGACCCGCCGCGGCGAGCCGGGCGTAGGCGCCGCCCTTGGCGCCGTGTCCGTGGAGCACGTCCGCGCCGACCTCCGCCGACCTCCGCGCCACCGCCCTGAGGCAGGACCAGTCCGACGGATGCGGGTTCCGGCGCATGGGGACGCGGACGACGCCGAGATCCAGGCTGGGCGTCAGATCCGCCAGGGCGGCCGCGGCGCGGTCGCCGCCGGTGCTGGCGTCGCAGACGAGGCCGACATGGTGTCCCGCGGCCGCCTGGAGGCGGGCGAGGTCCAGCACGTGCCGAAACAATCCGCCCACGGGCGCCCGGAACACGTGCAGGATCCGGTAACGCTGAGCGGCGCCAGAGTCGATCGTCTTCGGGACCACGGTCCAGCTCCCGGGAACATCAGTCCTCAGGTTGTGGTGCACCTATGGTCGCGGGAAACTTAAGGCAGGTCCCAGCGCTCGACCTTTCCATCGAGACGGTAACCGGAGTTTTACACGCGCAGTCGCAATCGATTCCGACGCTACGTCATCGACAAGCCGTTCAGGCTGGCCCAGATCGTCCCGTAGTGGCAAGCCGTGGCGGCGAGGACGAAGCCGTGCCAGATCGCGTTCTGGAAGGGCAGGGTCCGCCAGATGTGGAACACGACGCCGACCGAGTAGAGCGCCCCGCCGATTGCCAGGAGCCACAGGGCCGTCGGCTGGAGCGCCGCGATCACCGATTCGTAGGCGAACAGCCCGCTCCAGCCGAGCAGCAGGTACAGCCCGATCGACAGACGGTCGAACCGCCCCGGCAGGAACAGCTTCACCGCGATCCCGACCAGCGCCACGATCCAGATCATCGCCAGGAGCGCGTAGGCCCGCGCTCCCGACCCGACGAGGGCGACCAGCGGCGTGTAGGTCCCGGCGATCATCAGGTAGATCAGGGCGTGGTCGGCGCGGCGCAGCAGCCACTTGCGCGGGCTCACCGGGTAGAGATTGTAGACGGCGGAGACGCCAAGCATCAGGACGAGCGCGGTGGCGTAGACGACCACCGCCGCCCGCTCGCCGAGACCGAGATGCGCCGTGACCGCGGTCGCCACCAGGGCGACGGCACCGGCGAGGCCGAGCATCACGCCCAGGCCGTGGATCACGCCATCCGCCATGATCTCCCGCGGCGTGTAGTGCCAGGTCAGGGAGAGCGGTCGACCATCCTCCGCGAGAGACATCTTGAAGCCTCCTGCAACGCGTGCAGCTTAAAGCTTGAGAAGTCTTAGTCGTTCCATGTGCAGATTGCTGATGGGGAGTTATCCCAAGGTTCCACTGAAAGCGGTAAAAGTCTCGTGCGGCGCAGCAAGACCGCCGCACCGCACGAGAGCCTAGATCCGGCCTCCAGCCAGCCCCTCGAAGCCCAGCGGCGGCTCTGCGGCGGCGGGCGCGACCTGGCCGGAACCCCGGCTCAGCCGGGCGTGGACCGTCGCCATCGTCAGCACCGCCATGGCGAGCACCTGATGCGCCAGGGCCGCCCAGAGCGGAACCGCGAGGAGCAGCGTCGCGATGCCCAGCGCCATCTGGGCGAGGACGAGGATCACGACGCCCACGGCCCGCCCGGCCGCGCTCTTCGGGCCGGTAAGCCGGGCGTCGACGGCGTGGAGGATTGCCACGACGAAGACGAGGTAGGCGGTCACCCGGTGATCGAACTGGACCAGGGCGTGGTTGTCGACGAAATTCTCGATCCAGGGCCGGATCGCGAACAGGCTGTCCACGGGCGGGACGAGCTGGCCGTCCATGGTCGGCCACGTGTTGTAGACGAGGCCGGCATGGGAGCCGGCGACGAGGCCGCCGAGGAAGATCTGCACCAGCACCAGGATCGGCAGCGCCAGGGCCGTCATGCGCAGGCGCGCCGGGGCCGGCGCCAGGACGCCGCGGCGCTCACCCGCGGCCAGCCAGACCAGCCCGGCCAGGATCAGGCTCGCGGTGGTGAGATGCAGGGCGAGCTTGAGCGGCGCCACCGCGGTCATGCCGGGCTGGAGACCCGAGGCGACCATGATCCAGCCGATGGCGCCCTGGAAGCCGCCGAGCACGCCGAGACCGAGCAGCCCCAGGCCGAGCCGACGGCTGATCCGGCCCTGCCACCAGAACACGATCAGCGGCAGGAAGAACACGAGGCCGATCACCCGGCCGAGGAGGCGATGGCCCCATTCCCAGCCGTACAGCACCTTGAAGGCGGACAGCCCCATCCCCTGGTTGAGGATGTTGTATTGCGGCGTGTCCTTGTACTTGGCGAACTCGGCCGCCCAGTCGGCCTCGGAGAGCGGCGGGATCGCGCCCGTGACCGGGCGCCACTCCGTGATCGACAGGCCGGAGCCGGTCAGCCGCGTCGCGCCGCCGACCGCCACCATGGCGACCACCAGGGCCGCGACCACGTAGAGCCAGGTCCGCACCGCCCCCGACCGCCGGTCGCCCGCGCCTCTCATGTCCATGCACGTCCCTTCCGCGGATGCCGGGATGGCCCCCGCCCTGACGGGGTTAGGGGATGTCCGACCGGCCAGCAACGGCACCGGCGCCGCAGCCCGCGTCGACGGGCGCGTTGCCAACCGGATCCCGGAACGGTAGCCGTCGCCCGTCCGCGCCCGCCGCAGCGCCAGGGGCTCAGTCCAGGAACACAGCAATGCGCCGCCGCACCCGGACCCTGATCGGCACCCTCGCCATCCTGGCCTTCGTCTGCCTCTACGGCCCGCTGGCGATGACCCTGGCCGACAGCCGCATCTCGGAGACGCCGGCGGCGGTGCAGGCGGTGATCTACTCGGTTCTCGGCATCGCCTGGATCTTCCCGCTGATGCCGCTGATCCGGTGGATGGAGCGGCCCGATCGCTGAGGCCGACCCTCGATTTTGCCGCACTCGGGGATCACAAGCCTGCCGTCCCCGCTCGAGACCCCTCCGTGCATCGCCCGACTCTCTGCCTCAAGACGCTGGCTGCCCTCGTCGTGCTGCTCGCGCCCCTTCCGGCCCTGGCGCAGGGGACACCGCGCTCCATCGGCGAATGCGAGCGCCTGAAGAACGACCTCGCCTACAACCAGTGTCTCGCGATGTTCGGCCCGGCGGCCAAGAACGTCGCCGGCGGCTACGCCTCGGCCGACACGGCGGTCGCCACGGCGGCCACCCCCGCGGCCGCCATGGCCGAGCCGATCCCGCAGGTGGAGGAGACCGTCGAGGCCAGCACCAGCCGCCGTCGGCGCTACCGGTCCGCGCGCGGCCGGCAGTATGCCTCGTTTTCCACCGGATACCGCCACCGGCGGCGGCGCTAGCGCCGACGCGCGCGGCCTGCGGCCCTAGCCCCGATCCGGGGTCTCGAGCGCTTCCAAGATTCGCGTGCCCGGCACAGAGCCGTCCCCGGGCCAGACGTTCCAGTCCGCGGCCTGATCGAGGGCTTCGGCGAGGCGGCGCTTGTAGACGTGCCGCGGCACCTCCTCGGCGCCGAACTGCGTCAGGTGGTCGGTGACGAACTGGGTATCGGCGAGCCGGTAGCGCCCGGCGCGCAGGCGGGCCATCAGGTGGACGAGGGCGACTTTCGAGGCGTCGCGGACCTCGTGGAACATGCTCTCGCCGAAGAAGGCCGCCCCCAGCGACACCCCGTAGAGCCCGCCGATGAGCCGGCCGCCCGCACCCGCGTAGACCTCGACCGTGTGGACATGGCCGAGATCGAACAGGGCGCCGTAGAGCTCGCGGATCCGGCCGTTGATCCAGGTGCGCTCGCTGTCCCGGCGGGGCGCCGCGCAGCCGTCGATCACGCCGTCGAAATCGGTGTCGCAGCGCACCACGAACTGGTCGGACCGCACCGTCCGGGCGAGTCGCCGGGGGACGCGGAAGGCGTCGAGGGGCAGCACGCCGCGCGCTTTGGGCTCGACCCAGTAGAGCGTGGGATCGTCGGCATCCTCCGCCATCGGGAAGATGCCCGCCGCGTAGGCCTTCAGCAGGATCTCGGGGGTGATGTCCACGCGGGCGGAGTCGTGCATGCCGTGAGTGTCGCGCGCGGCCGGCGCGAAGACCAGCTCCCGCGCGCGCCGCTCTCGCCGCAGCCTCACCCGGGTCCGGTCAGGCTTTCATGCCGCCGTCTGCCAGGAAATGCTCCAGCCAGTGGATGTCGTAAAGGCCGTTCTGCACGTCCGGGTTGCGAACCAGCGTCCGGAACAGCGGCAGCGTCGTGTCGATCCCGTCGATGACGAACTCGTCCAGGGCCCGGCGCAGGCGCATGAGGCACTCGTTGCGGGTCCGGCCGTGCACGATCAGCTTGCCGATCAGCGAATCGTAGTTCGGCGGGATGCGGTAGCCCTGGAACGCGGCCGAATCGACGCGGACGCCGAGGCCGCCGGGCGTGTGGTAATGGGTGATCTCGCCGGGCGACGGCCGGAAGGTCTCCGGGTGCTCGGCGTTGATCCGGCACTCGATGGCGTGGCCCTCGACCTTGATGTCCGCCTGGCTCACCGAGAGCGGGCCGCCCGAGGCGACCTGGATCTGCTCGATCACGAGGTCGATCCCGGTGATCATCTCGGTCACCGGATGCTCGACCTGGATGCGGGTGTTCATCTCGATGAAGTAGAACCGGCCGTCCTCGTACAGGAACTCGATCGTCCCGGCGCCGAGATAGCCCAGCTCCTTCATGGCGTTGGCGCAGATGCCGCCGATCTCGGCGCGCATCGACTCGTTGAGCGCCGGCGATCCGCCTTCCTCCCAGACCTTCTGGTGGCGGCGCTGGAGGGAGCAGTCGCGCTCGGCGAGGTGCACGGCGCCGCCGCGGCCGTCGCCGAGCACCTGCACCTCGATGTGCCGGGGCTTCTCCAGGTACTTCTCGAGATAGACGGCGTCGTCGCCGAAAGCGGCCTTGGCCTCCGACTTGGCCATGCCGATGGCCTGCTCGAGTTCGGCCTCGGAGCGCGCCACCTTCATGCCGCGGCCGCCGCCGCCGGCCGCCGCCTTGACGAGGACGGGGTAGCCGATCTCGGCGGCCACGCGCTTGGCGGTGTCGGCGTCCTCGACGCCGCCCTCCGAGCCCGGCACGCAGGGGATGCCGAGCTTCAGCGCCGTGCGCTTGGCCTCGATCTTGTCGCCCATCGTGCGGATGTGCTGCGCCTTGGGGCCGATGAAGCCGATCTGGTGATGGGCCAGCACTTCGGCGAAGCGGGCATTCTCCGACAGGAAGCCGTAGCCGGGATGCACGGCATCGGCCCCGGTGATCTCGCAGGCCGCGATGATCGACGGGATGTTGAGGTAGCTGTCGCGGGCGGCCGGCGGCCCGATGCAGACGCTCTCGTCGGCCAGACGCACGTGCATGGCGTCGGCGTCGGCGGTCGAGTGGACCGCCACGGTGGCGATCCCGAGCTCCTTCGCCGCCCGCAGGATGCGCAGGGCGATCTCGCCGCGGTTCGCGATCAGGATCTTGTCGAACATCGGACCCGTTAGGGCGTCCTGGCGATCCCGGACCGCGCAGGATGCTCTATCCTCTCGTGTTGCGGCGTCGTCCAGGACTGGGCGGCGAGCGCCCGGCGGACGTCCTAGGTGATGACGAGCAGGGCCTCGCCGAACTCGACCGGCTGACCGTCCTCGACGAAGATGGCGCTGATCGTGCCGGCGCGGGGCGCCACGATCTCGTTGAAGGTCTTCATCGCCTCGATGAGCAGCAGCTTGTCGCCGACCGCGACCGTCGAACCGACATCCACGAACGCCTTGGCGTCGGGCGAGGGTCGGAGATAGGCGGTCCCGACCATCGGCGAGGGCACCGTGCCGGGCTGCGCGCGGGCCGGCTCGGCCGGCGCGAGGGGAGACGACGCGGCGGGCGCCCCCGGGGGCGGGGCGACGGCCGCGAGCGGCGCGGGCGCCGCGACCTGCACGCTCACGGGTTCGAGCCGCCGCGCGACGCGGATGCGCAGGTCGCCCTTCTCGACCTCGATCTCGGACAGGCCGGTCTCGGTCACGAGGTTGGCGAGCTCGCGCACGAGCTCGGGATCGATGGCGTCGTTCTTTGGCATCCGGCCTACTTCGTCTCGCGGCACGTCGGTGCGTCCATCCGGGCTCGGCCCTGGACCCCCACCGCGGCCCTGCGGCTGGCGGCTCTTAGACGAAGGCGCCCCGGCGCGACAAGGCTGCGCGGAACGCCTTCGGGGTCCGTCGGCTCGATCCGTCAGCTCAGCAGGAGGCGTGGCCGCACTGGCGCACGTCGGCGATGGTCTTGCGCATCGGCTCGACGCCGACCGCGCCGGGGATCACCTCGTCGCCGATGATGAAGGCCGGCGTGCCCGAGAGGCCGAGCCGGTCGCCGAGACCGCGGTTCTCGCTGAGCGCGGCCTTTACCTCGGGGGAGGCCATGTCCTTCTGCAGCTTCGCGGTGTCGACGCCCATGTCCTTGGCGACCTGGATCGCCCGGGCGCCGTTGACCCGGCCCTTGGTCTCCAGGAGCTTCTGGTGGAACTCGAACAGCTTGTCGCCCTTCAGCTGCTGGCGCACCGCGACGGCGACCTGGCTGGCCTCCAGCGATTCCGGGCCGAGCACCGGGAAGTCCTTGATGACCACGCGCAGCTTCGGGTCGGACTTGATCAGAGCCTGGACGTCGCCCAGCGCCTTGCGGCAGTAGCCGCAATTGTAGTCGAAGAACTCGACCAGCGTGACGTCGCCCGACGGGTTGCCGGCGACGACGTCGTGGGGACCGTTGACGAGGGCCTCGCGCGCTTCCTTGAGGGCGGCGGCCTGGGCGAGGCGCTGCGTCTCGGCCTGCTGCTTCTCGGCCTCGGCGAGGGCCTCCTGAAGCACCTCGGGATGCTTGATCAGGTAGTCCTTGACGATCGCCTCGATGCCGGCGCGCTGCGCGTCCGTGAACGGCGCGGCGGGGGGCGTCGCGGTCTGCGCGAGGGCCGGGACGGCGACGAGGCCGAGCGCCAGGACCAGCGCGGGCAGGGGGCGGATGAAGGGCATGGATCCTCGCTTGCGCGGCGGGCCGGCCCGCGCGTGGCGCGAGCGGTAGGGGCTGGGTTAGGCGTTTTCGCGGCGTCCGGTCAAATCCGGCGCCGACCGGACGGATCGGTCCGTGCCGTCCGGTTGAGGCGCGGGCCGCGAGGGTCTACCCCGGCCCGCCGGCCCCGCGGCAGAGGGCGAAGACGACCGCGCGGAGAAGCGCGCAGGGAAGGATGCCATGACCCCGATCTCCCGGCGGGCCGCCGCCGTCCAGCCGTTCCTCGCGATGGATGTCATGGCCGCCGCCGCCGCGAAGGCGCGGGCCGGCGGCGACGTGGTGCGGATGGAGGTCGGCCAGCCCTCGGCGCCGGCGCCGCGCGCGGTGATCGCNGCGGTGATCGCGGCCGCGCAGGCGGCGCTCGCCACCGGCCGCGTGCCCTACACCGAGGCCCTCGGCCTGCCGTCCCTGCGCGCCCGCATCGCCCGGGACTACGCGGAGCGGCACGGCGTCGCGGTGAGCCCGGATCGGGTGGTGGTCACCACCGGATCCTCGGCCGGCTTCGTCCTCGCCTTCATGAGCCTGTTCGATTCCGGCGCCCGGGTCGCCGTACCGCAGCCGGGCTATCCGGCCTATCGCAGTATCCTGGCCGCCCTCGACCTCGTGCCGGCGCCGATGGTGCTGCGCGCCGAGGACCGGTTCGCGCCGACCGCGGCCCTGCTGCGCGAGACCCACGCCCGCGCGCCGGTCGCCGGGGCGCTGGTGATGAGCCCGGCCAACCCGTCCGGCACGGTGATCACGGAGGGCGCCCTGCAGGATCTCTGCGCGGCGGCGCGCGGCCTCGGCCTGCCGCTGATCTCCGACGAGATCTATCACGGCCTCAGCTACGGCGAGCCGACCGTCACGGCCCTGCGCTTCGACCCCGACGCCGTCGTGATCAACTCGTTCTCGAAGTACCACTGCATGACCGGCTGGCGCGTCGGCTGGATGGTCGTGCCCGAGGCGCTGGTCCGCCCGATCGAGCGGCTGGCGCAGAACCTGTACATCTCGGCGCCGTACCTGTCGCAGGTCGGCGCGCTGGCGGCCTTCGACGCCACCGAGGAGCTCGACGCCGTCCGCGACGGCTACGCGCGCAACCGCGCGATCCTTCTGGACGCGCTGCCGGGCCTCGGCCTCGGCCGCGTGCACCCGGCCGACGGCGCCTTCTACCTCTACGCGGACGTCTCGAACCTCACCAACGACGCCTCGGACTTCTGCCGGCGGATGCTCGACGAGGCCCACGTCGCGGCGACGCCGGGCCTCGACTTCGATCCGGACCTCGGCAACCACCATGTCCGCTTCTCCTTCGCGGGCTCGGAGGCCGAGTGCCGCGACGCAGCGGCGCGGCTGAAGGCCTGGCTGCGCTGACCGGTCAGGCCGCCGGCACGAGCGCGCCCACCGCCCCGACCAGCTCCGAGAAGTGCGCGATCACCCGGTCGGGCCCGAGCTCGTCGACCGGCCGATCGGTGTAGCCGAAGGTCACCGCCACCACCGGGATGCCGGCGGCCTTGGCGGTGTCGATGTCGGTCCGGGAATCGCCCACCATGACGGCGCGGGCCGGATCCCCGCCGGCGCGGGCGATGGTGCCGGTCAGGTGGCGCGGGTCGGGCTTGGATTGCGGGAAGGTATCCCGCCCGCAGATCGCCGCGAAGCGGTGTCCGATGCCGAGGAGCCGCAGCAGCTCGACCGACTGGCCCTCGTACTTGTTGGTGCACACCGCGAGCCGGAAGCCCGCCGCCTCGAGGGCGTCCAGGGCCTCGACCACGCCCGGGAACAGGTGGGACGTGTCGGCGAGGTGCGCGCCGTAATGGGCGATGAAGGCGTCGAACAGCCGGTCGTGATCCTCCGGCGTGAGCGGCCGTCCCTCGGCCTCGAAGCCCCGCCGGATCAGCGCCCGGGCGCCCGCGCCGATCAGGCCGCGCGCCTGGGAGAGGGGCAGCTCGGCCAGTCCCTCGCGCTTCATCAGCACGTTGAGGGTGCCGATGAGGTCACCCGCGGTCTCCGCCAGCGTCCCGTCCAGGTCGAACACGGCGATCGGGGGCTTGCTCGTCGGTTCGGTGGACATGCGTCAGGGGCTCCGTGCGCGGCAAGATCTCGAGCGGCGTCGCTATCGAGGCCGGGGACCGGGGGCAAGTCGGCCGAGGCGCCGTCGCGGATGCGCGGATCGTCTCACCGGGCGCCCCAGACTCGCCCGAAAGCGCAGCGAAACGCAGGGCGTACCAGCCCCGGGACCCGCGATGAAACTCTCCCTGCCTCTCCTGGCCGTTTGCGCCGCGCTGCACGCCCTGCCGGCGGCCGCGACCTCCTTCGAGTTCGTGCCCGCCCCCCAGACCGACCTGAACCGGATGTACCGGGTCGACAAGGTGACCGGCGAGGTGACCTCCTGCCAGTACGGGCTCCAGGAATCGGCGGGCGGCATCGGCCAGACGGTCTGCTTCGGTCCGGGCGAGGGCGCCGGGCCGCAGACCCCTTCGGAATACGGGCTGGTGGCGAGCCGGCACACCCGCGAGGCCGGCGTCTTCCGGGTGAATTACCGGACCGGCGAGATGAGCATCTGCTTCGTGCTGGTGAAGAAGGAGCAGGTCGTCTGCACCCAGCAGGGCAAGCCGGGCGTCGAGGGCGCGACCGACGCGCCGCTCACCGGTCCCGCTCCCGGTCGCGCCGGGGCCAGCGCCACGCCGACACAGGGCGGCCGGCCGTGACACGGCCGCGTGGGCGCGGGCGTTCCGGTCGGCCCGGTCCCGTGCTACGGGCCGACCGACACTTTCGGAAAGACCGGCTGCCCATGACCCGCGCTTCCTCGCTCCTCCTCGCCGACCGGGCGGTGTCCCGGTGAGCGGGCCGGACCTGCGGCGCGCCGCCGCCGCCCGCGCCCTCGACCTCGTCGAGCCGGGCATGCGGCTCGGCCTCGGCACGGGCTCGACGGCGGCGGCCTTCGTGGCGCTCCTCGGCGAGCGGGTCCGCGCCGGCCTCGACATCGTCGGCGTACCGACCTCCGAGGCCACGCGCGCGCAGGCCGAGAGCCTCGGCATCCGCCTCGCGACTCTGGACGAGCAGCCCGAACTCGACCTGACGATCGACGGCGCCGACGAGGTCGATGACCAGCTGCGCCTGATCAAGGGCGGCGGCGCGGCGCTCCTGCGCGAGAAGATCGTCGCCTGCGCGAGCCGCCGTATGGTGGTGATCGCCGACGCGGCCAAGCACGTGGCGCGGCTCGGCGCCTTCCCGCTCCCGATCGAGGTCAATCCCTTCGGCCTCCGGGCCACGCACCGGGCCGTCGAGGCGGCGGTCGCGGGATCCGGCTGCTCCGGCGACGTCCGGCTGCGCGGCCTGCCCGATGGCAAGCCTCTGGTCACCGACGGGGGCCATTACATCCTCGACGCGCGTCTCGGCGCGATTCCCGATCCGGAGGCGCTGGGCGCCGCCCTGTGGGCCGTGCCGGGCGTCGTCGAGCACGGTCTGTTCCTCGGCATCGCCGACGCCGCGATCCTGGCGGCGGCGCGGGACGGGCAGGCCGAGGTCACCGTACTCGGCAGCCTCAGCTGAGGCGCCGCCCTCCATCGCCGGCCATCCTCGCAAGAAAGTCCAGCATGTCCCGTCGCCTCACCGCCGTGCCCGGCCTCGCGCTCGGCCTCGCGCTCCTGGCGCTCCCGCACGCGGCGGCCGCGCAGCCGCACAAGACCGCGCCGGCCAAGCCGGCGGCGCAGCCGGGCGTCGGCACCCCCGCGGCCAACAGCCCGGCCGCGGCCACCTTCTCGCCGAGCCACCTCGCCCTGGCCCGCGAGGTGATGCTCAGCTCCGGCATCGCCCGGTCGTTCGACTCGGTGCTGCCCGCCTTCGCCGACCAGATCCGCAAGCAGGCGGTCACCCGCCCCGAGCTGTCCAAGGATCTCGAGGAGGTCCTGGCCTCGCTGCAGCCGGAGATGGAGCTGCAGAAGCAGCGCATGATCGACATCGCGGCGCGCACCTACGCGTCCAAATTCTCGGAAGCCGAGCTGAAGGAGATCGCGACCTTCTTCCGCTCGCCCGCCGGCAAGCACTACGTCGAGGCGCAGCCGCAGCTCCTCGACGAGATGGTGCAGGAGATGCAGGACTGGACGCAGGACGTCTCGGAATACGTCATGGTCCGCGTCCGCGCCGAGATGGGCAAGCGCGGGCATCAGATGCAGTGACGGCGGCCACTCCCGGGGGCGGATCGCCGTGAGAGATCGTCCATGAACGCGGCCGGCCGCATGTACGCGGCGGGCGGCGCGCTCCTCGCGGCCCTGCCGCTCGCCATGGTGCTCGCCAACCGGTCGAGCCCGCTGGTCGTCGGGCTGGCGGCACTCGCCTTCCTGGCCGGGCGCTGGGCGGAGGACGCGCCCGCCCTGCGCCGCGTCCTGCTGGCGCCGCTGCGGACGCCGCTCGCCGGCGCGGCGCTCGGCTTCCTGGCCTGGGCCCTGGTCACCCTCGCCTGGAGCCCCTTCCCCGCCGCCTCCCTGCGGGTGCTGGGCGAGTTCCTCCCGACGCTGCTCGCCGCCTACCTGCTGGCCTGCCTGGCGCCCGACCGGATCCCGGCCTTCGCGCCGCGGCTCGGGGCCGTCGCGATCGGGCTGGCGGGCCTCCTGATCGCGGCGGATCTCGCCTCCGATCTCGCCCTCGAGCGGGCGCTCGGGCGCCGGGTCGCCGCCTTCGTGCACAACCGGCCGGCCCTGACCCTCGACCTCGTCGCCGGCCCGCTGGCCCTGGTCCTCTGGAAGGGCCGCGCCCGCGGCCTCGCCGCGGKGGCGCTCGCCTTCGCGGGTCTCGGCGTGCTCCGCTCGATCAGCGGCGCCGCCCAGCTCGGCCTCCTGGCGGGCGCCGCGATGGCCGCCCTGGCCCGGCTGCTGCCCGAGCGGGTCGGGCTCGGCCTCGCCGGACTCGGTCTCGGTCTCGCCGTGGCGCTCGCCCCGGTGGAGGGCGACCTCCTCGCCCGCGCCATGCCGGAGGCCGCGCACGAGCGCCTCGTCCAGTCCTCGTCCCGGGCCCGGGTCGCGATCGCGCGCAGCTTCGGGGCCGCGGTGGCGGCCGATCCCTGGCGCGGGGCGGGCGTCGGCACCAGCGCGCGCTTCGCCGAGACACCCGTGGCGCGGACGGTGCCGGACGCGATGCGCGTCCTCCTCGGGGTCGGGCACCCGCACAACAGCTTCCTGCAGGTCTGGGCCGAGCTCGGCCTGCCCGGCGCGGTCCTCGCCGCCCTGACGCTGATGCTGATGCTCGCCCGGATCGCGCGGCTGCCGCCGGCGGACCGCGCCGCGGCCCTCGGCCTTGTCGCCTGCGCGGCGGCGATCGCCTTCGTCGAGCACAACGGCTGGGCCGCGTGGTGGACGGCGGGGCTCGGCGCTGCCATCACCTGGATGCGCGCGGCCTCGCCGGCCGGCGCGATCGTGACACCCGAGATGGACGGTCCGGCATGAGCGCGTTCGACGTCGACCTCTTCGTCATCGGCGGCGGCTCCGGTGGCGTCCGCGCGGCGCGGATCGCGGCCGGATACGGCGCGCGGGTGATGCTGGCGGAGGAATACCGGGTCGGCGGCACCTGCGTGATCCGCGGCTGCGTCCCCAAGAAGCTGATGGTCTATGCCGGCCGCTTCGCCGACGAGTTCGAGGACGCCGCGGGCTTCGGCTGGACGGTGGAGAGGCCCCGCTTCGACTGGGGCACCCTCAAGAAGCGGCGCGACGCGGAAGTGACCCGGCTCGAGGGCATCTACGACGCCAACCTGATCCGCGCCGGCGTCGAGATCCTGCCCGAGCGGGCGGTGATCGAGGATCCCCACACGGTCCGCCTCGTCGCGTCGGGCCGCACCATCCGCGCCGAGCGGATCCTGGTGGCGGTCGGCGCGCATCCCGTGAAGGAGCCGGCGGTGCCGGGGATCGACCTGGCGATCACCTCGAACGAGGTGTTCGAGCTGGAGAGTCTGCCGGAGCGGATTCTCGTGATCGGCGGCGGCTACATCGCGGTGGAGTTCGCCGGCGTCTTCGCGGCGCTCGGTAGCCGCACGACGCTGCTGCACCGGGGCGACAAGCTGCTGCGCGGGTTCGACGACGAGATCCGCGACGCCCTGGCCGAGGCCTACGGCCAGCGGATGGACCTGCGGCTCGGGCGCACGCTGCGGCGCATCGAGCGGCGGGAGGATGGCCTGTGCGCGCAGCTCGACGACGGCAGCGACATCCTGGTGGACCAGGTGCTCGTCGCCACGGGCCGGCGGCCGAACGTCGCCGGCCTCGGCCTCGACCGCGTCGGCATCGCGACCGACGGGGCCGGGGCGATCCCGGTCGACGCCTACTCGCAGACCCGGGTCCCGTCGATCTACGCGGTGGGCGACGTGACCAACCGCGCCAACCTCACGCCGGTGGCGATCCGCGAGGGCCACGCCTTCGCCGACACGGTCTACGGCGGCAAGCCCGCCTGCGTCGATCATCGCCTGATCCCGACCGCGGTGTTCTCGACCCCCGAGATCGGCGTCGTCGGCCACAACGAGGCGGCCGCCCGCGAGATCTACGGCAAGATCGACGTCTACAAGGCGCGCTTCCGCCCGATGAAGGCGACCCTGTCCGGCCGGGAGGAGCGCATCCTCATGAAGGTGCTGGTCGATTGCGCCAGCGACCGGGTCGTGGGCGTCCACATCTTCGGCCACGATGCCGGGGAAGTGATCCAGGCGGTCGGGATCGCCGTGACCATGGGCGCCACGAAGGCGGATTTCGACCGGACCATCGCGGTCCACCCGACCGCCGCCGAGGAACTCGTCACCATGCGCGTCCCGGAGGTCACCAAGCACCCGGTCGGCGTCGGCTGAGGCCTCGACGCGGCCGGGGCCTCGACGCGGTGCCCGACCGAGCCATATCAGGGTCATGGGCAAGCAGGGCACCGGCAAGGGACGACGCGAGGACGACGCGCACGCGCGGCGGCAGGCTGTCATCGACGGCCTGCTGGAGGACGCCCTGCGGCCGGCCTTCCACCGCCCTCCGAGTCACGAGGCCCTGTCGCCGGACATCCGGCAGGCCATCGACCGCCTCCTCGCGAAGGCGGAGGCGCAGCGCAGCCGCAACCTGACCTACGACGATCTGGAGGCGGCGCTGCCGCCCCGGGACGTTTCGGCCGAGGATCTGGAGGCGATCTTCTGGATCCTCGCCGAGCACGGGATCGAGGTTGAGGACGGCGAGGCCTGACTTTGGGACGCGCCTGCCCCCCTCCTGGCGGCACTCGCATGTCCGCGGGAACCTCTCTATAAGCCGCGCTTCGCGCGTCGAGCGCGATCGCACGAAGAGGTGCGCGGAGAGAGACCATGGGCGAGCGTTGGACACCGAAGAGCTGGAGACATCTGCCGATCGAGCAGGTCCCCACCTATCCGGACGCTGCCGCCCTGGGTGCCGTCGAGTCGCAGATCGCGAGCTTTCCGCCGCTGGTCTTTGCCGGTGAGGCCCGCAAGCTGAAGGCCGCGCTCGGGCGCGTCGCCGCGGGCGAGGCCTTCCTTCTCCAGGGCGGCGACTGCGCCGAGAGCTTCGACGAGCACTCCGCCGACAACATCCGCGACTTCTTCCGGGTGTTCCTGCAGATGGCGATGGTGCTGACCTTCGCGGGCGGCTCGCCGGTCGTGAAGGTCGGGCGAATCGCCGGGCAGTTCGCCAAGCCGCGCTCGTCGCCTACCGAGACCCTCGAGGGCGTGAGCCTGCCGAGCTACCGCGGCGACATCATCAATGGCATCGGATTCAGCGAGGAGTCGCGGGTTCCGGATCCGCGCCGTCAGCTCGAGGCCTACCGCCAGTCCGCCGCGACGCTGAACCTGCTGCGCGCCTTCGCCACCGGTGGCTACGCGAACCTCGAGAACGCGCACCGCTGGATGCTCGGCTTCGTGAAGGATTCGCCGCAATCCTCGCGCTACCAGGACGTCGCCGGCCGCATGACCGACGCGCTCGACTTCATGCGGGCGATCGGCATCAACCCGGAGACGCATCCGGAGGTGCGGACCACCGACTTCTACACCAGCCACGAGGCCCTGCTGCTGGGCTACGAGGAGGCGCTGACCCGCGTCGATTCGACCACCGGCGACTGGTACGCCACCTCCGGCCACATGCTGTGGATCGGCGATCGGACTCGGCAGCCCGACCACGCCCACGTGGAGTACGCCCGCGGCATCAAGAACCCGATCGGCCTCAAGTGCGGCCCGTCCATGAAGGCCGACGGTCTGATTCGGCTCATCGACCTGCTCAACCCGGAGAACGAGCCGGGTCGCCTCAGCCTGATCTGCCGCTTCGGCGCGGACAAGGTCGGCGACCACCTGCCGGCGCTGATCCGGGCGATCGAGCGGGAAGGGCGCTCGGTCGTGTGGATCTGCGATCCGATGCACGGCAACACGATCCCGGCCGGCCGCTACAAGACGCGACCGTTCGAGCGGGTCATGCAGGAGATCGAGGGCTTCTTCGGCGTGCACCGGGCCCAGGGCACCTTCGCGGGCGGCATCCACCTGGAGATGACCGGCAAGGACGTGACCGAGTGCACGGGCGGCGCCCGGGCGCTGACGGCCGACGACCTGCAGGACCGCTACCACACCTACTGCGACCCGCGCCTCAACGCGGAGCAGGCGCTGGAGGTGGCGTTCCGCACGGCCGAGCTGGTGAAGGCCGAGCGCAGCCACGTGGAGCGCCCGCGCCTCGACGCGGCCGAGTAGGGCGGCCATCCGGCCTGTCAACGGCGCGCGCTGTCCCCTCGCGGGGGCGGCGCGCACCGCCGGGCGCGGCGGCGTCAGGCGATCGCCCGGAGCGCGCCGTTCCAGCGGCGGATGACCGAGGCGACCTCGGAGACCGGGACGGGACGGCTGAACAGGTAGCCCTGCACCTCGTCGCAGCCCTCCGCGCGCAGCTGGGCGAGCTGCGCCTCCGTCTCCACCCCCTCCGCGGTGGTCGTCATGCCGAGGCTGGCGCCGAGGCCGATCACCGCCCGCACGATGAAGTCGGTCCCGTCCTTCACGCACAGGTCGCGCACGAAGGACTGGTCGATCTTGATCTTGTCGAAGGGGAACGAGCGGAGATAGCTGAGCGACGAGTAGCCGGTGCCGAAATCGTCCATCGCGACGCGCACGCCCAGCGCGCGGAGGCTGTGCAGGATCGCCGTCGTGGCACCGGGATTGGCCACCAGGACCGTCTCGGTGATCTCCAGCTCCAGCCGCCGGCCCGGCAATCCGGTGCGCCGCAGCGCCTCGCGCACGGCGGTCACGAGGCTCGCCGACGTGAACTGCACCGCGGAGACGTTGACGGCGACCTTGAGCTCGTCCGGCCAGCGGGCGGCCTCCTCGCAGGCGCGGCGCAGCACCCACTCGCCGAGCGGCACGATCAGCCCGAGCTCCTCGGCGATCGGGATGAACTCCGCCGGCGAGACGAAACCGCGGACCGGATGGTTCCAGCGGAGCAGCGCCTCGAACCCGCAGATCCGGTCCGTCTCGAGGCTGTAGATCGGCTGGTAATAGACCTCGAACGCCTCCCGGGCGAGGGCGTCGCGCAGATCGCGCTCCATTACCCGCCGCGCCTTAAGGCGGGCATCCATGGCGGGCTCGAAGAAGCGGAACCCGCCGCGGGCCTCGGCCTTGCCGCGATCGAGGGCGACCTCGGCGTTCTTCAGGAGCTTGTCCGCGTTCGATCCGTCGCCCGGGGCGAGGGTGATGCCGATGGTGAGTCCGACGCTGATCGTGTGATGGGTGAGGCTGTAGGGCGCGCTGACGACCTCGATGATGCGGCGCGCGAGGATGGCGGCATCCTCGGGCCGCTCCACGCCGCGCTGGACCACGATGAACTCGTCGGCCCCCAGCCGGGCAACGCAGTCGATCTCGCGCACGCAGGCGGTCAGCCGATTCGCGACCGCGACGAGCAGTTCGTCGCCGATCCCGTGGCCGAGGGTCTCGTTGACCGGTCGGAAATGGTCGAGGTCGATCGCGAAGACCGCGAAGCCCTGGTCGCGCCCGGCCTGGGCCACGGCCATGTCGATCTGCTGCCCCACCGCCACCCGGTTGGGCAGGCCGGTCAGCATGTCGTGATGGGCCATGAAGGCGATGCGGGCCTCGGCCCGGTGGCGCTCGGTGACGTCCTCGTAGGTGGCCACGAAGCCGCCATAGGCGGCCTCGCGCCGGTCGATGGCGACGATGCGGCCGTTGCTCAGCTCCTGGAAGTGCGTCTGCCAGGCGCCGTTGCGGAAGGCGTCCCGCTGCTGGCGCAGCAGGGCTTCGAGATCGCAGCCCGGATGGTTGCCGGCCGCGAGGCTGGCGCTCAGGACCTCGTGCGCGGTCATGCCGGGCACGACCGCGCCCGGCGGCAGGCCGTAGATCTCGCTGTAGCGACGGTTGACCACCATCAGCCGGCTCTGCGCGTCGAAGAGGCAGAGCCCCTGGGACATGGTGTCGAGGGCGGCGTCGAGGCGCAGGTTGGTCTGGGTGAGGCCGTGCTCCTGCTCCTTGAGCAGGCTGATGTCGCTGCACACCGCGACGAAGCCGCCCTGCCGGGTGGCGCTGCGACTCACCCGCAGCCAGCGGCCGTCGGCCAGCCGGACGTCACCGTCCCCGGCCAGGGCTTTTAAGCAGTCCTCCGGGAGGTCCAGGCGGCGGCCCCGCGGCCCGTCCGCAATCCCTGTCAGGGACAGACCGGCCTGGATGGCGGCATCGAGACCGTCGAAGAAGCGCAACGCCTGCGCGTTGGCCAGGGCGATCCGGCCGTCGGCATCCACGACCACGACGCCTTCCCGCGACGTCTGCAAAGCGTCCGTGACCAGCGCTTCGGCGCCCCGGCGCTGGCTCACCTCGCGCAGCGTCAGCGCGCGGATGGTCGACCGCATCGCCGCCAGGGCGTTCAGCAGCCTGCTCAGTCCGTCGCAACCGGCGGCCGGAACGCGATCCTCGCGCTGACCGCCCGCGATCCGTTCGGCCGCCTCCGCCACCGCGCTCACCGTGCCGTTGATGCGACGGGTGAGCAGCCAAGCGATCAGCCCGCAGGCGATGGCCGCGAGGATTGCCGCGGCGGCGTGCCACCGCATCGCGCCCATGACGCGCTGCCGCGCAGCCTGCCTGAAGGTGAAGCCGTCGCCGGCCACGACATTGACGAGCAGATCGAGCTGGCCGTCGACGGCGTCAGCCTGTCGATCGAGAGCCGCCGCTTGGTCCGGCCGCACCGTCGCGGGATCGAGTTCGCGGCGCAGGTTCTCCCAGGACGCCACGGCCGCCTGGACGGCCTCGATCGTCCGCGCCGCCCGTTCGGACCGGGCCCGCTCGGCCGCGATGGTGAGATCCTCGGCCAGAAGCGCCGAGAGATCGGTGATGTCCGAATCGCGCTTCGCCGCCTCGACACCGTCGCGGGACTGCATCCGCCGGATGAGGGTGGCGCGCATCTTGGCGAAGTCGGCCGCCGCCGCCCGGGCGAAGCTGATCGACGTCAGCGATTCGTCGTGGGTGCGGGTGACGAGCGCGCCGATCTGCTTGATCGCCAAGCCCCCGGAGAGTGCGAGCGCACCCAGGAGCACGCCGACACAGAGGAACGCGACGCCGATCGCGGCGGGAAGCGAAGTGCCGCGCCGAGCGAGCGCCACGGCCGCGCGGGAGCGCCCTGCTCGGTCTCCGCCGTCCGTCGGCGTTTCGGGATCTCGCATCGCACCGGTCGCCGCGTCACACGTGCCGTCGGGGATAAATGGCACATGTTAAGAGGCGCTTAGCCGGCAGCCTCGAGCATTCGGACCGGATCCCCAGGCCAATCAGGCAGCGGTCGATAGATCACGCCTGGTCGAAGCCATGACCCGACAGATCCTCGCCACCGCGTTCCCGCGCGCGAACAGATCCTCGCGACCCGGCGAAGGTTTTCATCTTGATCGATACACGTTTCAGAGCCGGACCTAACCGTGCCGCCCGGGCGCGATGCTCATGTCGACGGCTCGAACCGGGTCATCGACCGGTATCCGGCACGCCAGCGGCCGTTTCCGGGCACTCGGACGACCTCAGCACGGAAGGCGCGGCCGGCGCGCGTGGCCGAGCCCGGCGGTCACCGCTGGGCCGAGCGGAGCGGCCCAAGCGGCGGGGACTTCAGGGGCTCGACCGACTGGCCGTCGCGCAGGTCCGGGGCGGGGCTGTAGATGATCCGGCTGTCGGCAGTCAGCCCCGATTCCAGCTCCAGCGCGCGCCCCAGATCGCGCCGCACGCGGATCGTCCGCCACGTCACCCGGTCGTCGTCGCTCAGCGCGGCGACCTGCAGGCCGTTGGCGTTGAAGACCGTCGCCTCGGCTGGGATCGTCACGCCGGGCTCGGTCCGGGGTATCTTGAGGGTCACGTAGGCGTAGAGCCCGGCCCGCAGCGCCCGGTCGGCATTGGGCACATCCACCTGGGTGGTCAGGGTGCGCGACGCCGCGTTCAGCGCGACGGAGCTGCGCTCCACGAAGCCCTCGAAGCGGCGTCCCGGCATCTGCGGGACGGTGATCGAGGCCTGAACACCCGGCTTGACCCCGACGGCGTCCTTCTGCGGCACGTTGACGGTGATGCGCAGCAGGCTGTCCTGATCCATGCTCAGGAGCGGCGTGCCGCCGTTATCCGCCCGGACGAGATCCCCGACATCGACGTTGCGCACCGTCACGACCCCGTCGAACGGTGCCACGACCCGCTCGAAGGCGGTGAGCGCCTTCAGGCGATCGACCGCGGCCTCCTGCGCCTTGATGTTGGCGGTGGCGACCTTCACGCCGGCCTCGGCGGCCGCGAGCGCCGCGGCCTGGCTGAGCACGCCGGCCTGGGTGTTGTCGGCGTTCTGCCGCGAGGCCCAGCCCTGGACGGCCAGCGTGCTGGTGCGGTTGTTGGTCAGGTTGGCGAGGTTGACGTTGGCCCGGGCCTGCTCGACCTGCGCCTGCGCCTGGAGCAGCTGCGCCCTCAGCTGGCCGACCTGCGCCTCGGCCTGGGCGAGTTGCTGGTCGAGATCCGGTGCGGCGATGCGCAGGAGAAGGTCGCCGGCCTTGACCCGTGATCCGATATCGACCCGGCGTTCGGCGATGTAGCCGGTGGCGCGCGCGGCGATCGCCGCCGTGGTGAAGGCCTGCATCTCGCCGGGGAGCACGAGATCGAGGGGGCCCTCGGCCCGCGCGGCCACGACGGTGCGCACCTGCGGCACGAGCGTCTCAATCCGCTCCAGCGTCGCGGTCGCCTCCACGTCCCGCTGCCAGTGGCCGTAGGCGCCCCAGGCGAGCAGGCCGAGTCCGGCGAGGCCGACGAGCAGGAACGGGGCCTTGCCGGGCGGCGGGGGGACGTCCGCGCCCGCGTCGTGCGCCTTCATCGATCGGCTCTCCGCCCCGGACATCCGGCCGGGTCACTGTGAAGGTAGCGGCCGGCGTCCGGGCCGGCCAGCGTGTGGATTGGCCGCATCGACGTTTCGCGTCGGGCTAAGGCCGCGGGCCGGCCACCAGCAGGCGCCGGCTGAGGCGCTTGTGCAGGTGGACCATCAGGGCGATCCCGAAGAGGGGCGTGAGCAGGTTGAGGATCGGGACGATCATCAGCGCGGCCAGCAGGCAACCGGCGCCGAGCGTGCGGACCGAGAAGGCGCGGCGCATCTCGGCGGCCTCGGCGAGGGGACGGAACCGGGCCGCCGCCATCTCGAAATACTCGCGGGAGAGCAGGTAGGCGTTCGCGGCGAAGAACGCCGCGATCCCGATGACCGGGACGAAGAAGATCACCAGCGCCGCGAGGTTCACCAGCAGCGTCACACCGGCGAAGCGCACCGCGTAGAGCATGGCGGTTCCGAACGGCATGGCCCGCCCGGGCGGCTCGTTCGGGAAATCGGTGCGCTCGACGATCTCGGCCGCGTCGTCGAGGAAGAAGCCCGCCACCAGGATCGAGACCGCCGGCATCAGGTAGGCGAGGGCCACGACCAGCCCGAAACCCGCCAGGTAGTAGGCGAGGCTGTCGAGGATCGGGTACTGGGCGGAGATGTGGTGGCTCGCCTGGAAGGCCTGGATCAGGCGGGTCAGGCCGAGCCAGATCAGGAGCAGGAGCCCGACCGTCAGGCCGAGGGATTTCCACAGGATCGCGCGCAGCGGCGGCGAGAAGGTCTGGCGCAAAGCCGCCGCGGCGGACTCGACGAGCATCTGGCGAGGGTTCCGGCCTGCGCCGGAAGCGGCGCTGGCGCGTTGTGAGGCCGTGCGGCGACCGGTGCAAGATCGGGATCCGCCGCAGGGGCCAGAGGGTGCGGGGAGCACGCGTGCAGGACACGACACGACAGGTCTCAGGGCCGCGGGCGCCCGATCGCCGCTGGATCGACCCGGTCGTCCGGCCCGCCTACAGGCCGCGCCTCGCGCCGCTGCCCGAGCGGCCGGAGGTTCTGGTGATCGGCGCGGGCGCCGCCGGGATCGGCGCGGCCCGGACCCTCGCGGCCCGGGGCGTGTCCATCGCGGTGCTGGAGGCGCGGGACCGCGTCGGCGGCCGCGCCGTGACGGTCGCTCTGCGCGGCCACGCCCTCGATCTCGGGGCGCACTGGCTGCATGCCGGGCCGATCAATCCCCTCGTGGCGCTGGGACGGGCGCGGGGCGAGCGGCTCCGCCGGGCGGCGCAGGAGAGCCATGTCTGGGTCGGGGGCCGGCCGGGCCGTGCCGAAGAGGTCCGGGCCAACGGCCGTGCCTTCGACCGATGCGGCGAGCCTAGCGCCCGCCGCTCCCGCGTCGCAACACCCTGCTCTCACGACAAAAGGGTTGGTCGAAGGTTGGTTGCGGTGCTTAAAGATCGTTAGCAATCTTATCACGCCGCCGATTTTGGCCTATTACTCAGACATGCCACGCCGCGTTTTCTACCGGATCATTTTCCCAGCCTGGAGTACGGCGACAACTATTTCCTCGCCGACGGCTACGGCAGCTACCTCGCCCGCCTCGCGGACGGGCTCCCGGTTGCGCTGGCGACGCCGGTGACGCGGGTCGACTGGTCGGGCGGCCGCGTCCGCGCGACCGGTGCGGACGGGATCGAGTACGCGGCCCGGGCGGTGATCGTGACGGTGCCGATGATGGTGCTCCGGGACGGGCCGACCTTCACGCCGCCGCTGCCGGACGCGATTCGCGCGGCCATCGACGGCTTCACCACCGGCATCTACGAGCACGCGGTGCTGCACTGGCCGTCGAGCCCGTTCCGCGGCCGCGACCGGCTGGCGGCGATCCACGGCGGCCGGCACGCGCCGCCGGGCCTTCTCACCCGCATCGACGACACGCCGTTCCACTATTACGAGCTCGACCTGCACGAGGCCGCGGCGATCGACGCCGCCGGGTCCGGCGCGGACGGCGTGCGCCGCCACGTCCGCGCCGTCCTCGCCGCGCATTTCGGCCGGTCGCGGCTGCGCGACCTCACGATCCCGGCGGTGAGCGCGTGGCGCCACGACCGGTGGTCGCGCGGCTCGTGGGCCGTGGTCCCGCCGGGCCACGCGCCGGCGCGGCAAGCCCTCCGCGGCTCCGTCGCCGACACGGTCTGGTTCGCCGGCGAAGCCCTGTCCCGCGAGCAATGGGGCACGGTCGGCGGCGCCTACGAGGAGGGCGTCCGGGCCGCCGAGGCCGTGTCCGCCCTCGTGCCGAGGGGCGCCGCGGAACGTATCCGGGCGGGCACAGGCTGAGGCGGGCGGGCCGGTGAATCGGCCCGGGCGCTTGCCGCCGCCGGACAAGACGGGCATCCCCCGGCCGAAACGCTTCAGGGGGCGGCGATGGATTGGGTCGAGGGCATCGGCTATCTCGGGACGGCGCTGACCATCTCGGCGACGGCCATGAGCACGATGATCCCGCTGCGGATCATCTCGCTCTGCGCGAGCTGCGCGGTGATCACCTACGGCATCATGATCGGCAGCATGCCGGTGGTGCTGACCGAGCTGATCCAGATGCCGTTCAACGCCTACCGCCTCTGGCAGATGCTGCGCCTCGTCCGCGACGTGGAGACGGCCGCCGACAACGACCTGTCCCTGGAATGGCTGCGGCCCTTCGGCTCCCGACGCCCGTTCGGCATCGGCGAGGTGGTGTTCCGCAAGGGGGATCTCGCCAACGAGATGTACTACATCGAGAGCGGTGTATTCCGGATCCCAGAAGTCGATCTCGAGGTGCGCCAGGGCGGCATCGTCGGCGAGCTGGGCCTCCTGTCGCCGGGCAACGCCCGCACCGCCTCGCTGGTCTGCGTCGAGGCGGGGCACGCGCTGTGCGTGTCCTACTCGGACGTGAAGCAGCTCTACTACCAGAACCCGGAATTCGGGTTCTACTTCCTCAAGCTGACCAGCGAGCGCCTGTTCCAGGGCGTGCAGGGCATGGCCAAACCCCAGGCGGTGACCGGCGACGCGCTGTGAGGCGCCGCCGTCCGCCGCTCAGAGCATGCTCGGCAGGATGCGGTCCGGCGGCCGGTGGCCGTCCATGAAGGTCTTAATGTTGATGATGACCTTCTCGCCCATGTCAGTGCGGCTCTCGTAGGTCGCCGAGCCCATATGGGGCAGGAGGACGACCTTGCCCTGGCGGGCGAGCTTGACCAGCCGCGGGCTGACCGCGGGCTCCTGCTCGAACACGTCGAGTCCGGCCGCCGAGACATCGCCGCCCTCGATCAGGCGCGCCAGGGCGTTCTCGTCGATCACCTCGCCACGGGCGGTGTTGACCACGATGGCCTCGGGCTTAAGCAGCTTGAGCCGACGCGCCGAGAGCAGGTGGTAGGTCGCGGGCGTGTGCGGACAGTTCACCGACACGATGTCGACGCGCGCCAGCATCTGGTCGAGGGATTCCCAGTAGGTCGCGTCCAGCGCGCTCTCGATGGCGGCCGGCACCCGGCGGCGGTTGTGGTAGTGGACCTGAAGGCCGAAGGCGCGGGCGCGCTTGGCCAGCGCCTGGCCGATCCGGCCCATGCCGACGATGCCGAGGCGCTTGCCGGTGATGCGCCGGCCGAGCATCCAGGTCGGCGACCAGCCGGTGGTCCACTCGTCGTCCGGGATGATGCGCGCGCCCTCGGTGACCCGGCGGGCCACCGCGAGGATCAGCGCCATCGTCATGTCGGCGGTGTCCTCGGTCAGCACGCCGGGCGTGTTCGTGACCGTGATGCCGCGCTCCAGCGCCGCCGCCACGTCGATGTGGTCGACGCCGTTGCCGAAATTGGCGATCAGGCGGAGGTTCGGGCCGGCCTGGGCGATCAGCCCGGCATCGATCTCGTCGGTCACGGTGGGGACGAGCACGTCGGCCTCGCGCAGGGCCGACGCCACCGCGTCCGCCGCCATCGGCGCGTCCTCGGAATTGAGCCGGACGTCGAACAGCTCGCGCATCCTCGTCTCGACGGCATCCGGCAGGCGCCGCGTCACGACCACCAGCGGCTTGCGCTTCGACACGTCTCTCTCCCCGTCAGCCCAGCGGGCCTGATTGCGGCTCGCGCCCGGCGGCTCCCGCCCGGACCGCTTCCCGCAAGCGTCCGTTAACCGAACTCGGCCAGACAGGATCGGTCACGAGGCGCCGGTTCCGGAGCCTGTTCCGACCCATCGGCCTCTCTACCAGAGGTGGGCCGGAACACAATCGGATGCGGACCGGTCCGCGCGTCGAACCGGCCCCGCTCTCGTCATGTCCGGCGCCCATGAACGCCACGTCTGGATAGGGAGACGACCATGCGCGTGCCACGCCTCAGCCTCGCCGTCGCGGCGATGCTGGCCGGCGGTCTCGCGACCGGTGCCGGCGCGGCGCCGCCCGCGGGCCCCGAGGCCGGGATCGGGCCGGTCACCAAGCTGCCGCTGCCGCGCTACGCGAGCCTGAAGACCGATCGCGTCAACCTCCGCGAGGGTCCCTCGAAGGATCACCGAACCCTGTGGGTGTTCCAGCGGGCCGGCCTTCCGGTCGAGATCGTGGGCGAGTTCGAGACCTGGCGGCGGATCCGCGATTCGGAGGGCACCGAGGGCTGGGTGCTGCACTCGCTCCTGTCCGGACGCCGGACCGCGATCGTGAATGCCGGCCCGGACAAGGGACCCGAGAAGGCGTCCGTGTCGCTGCGGGCCAAGGCCGACGACGGCGCCGACGACGAGGCCAAGCTCCAGACCGGCGTGATCGGAAGCGTCAAGAGCTGCACCGGCACCTGGTGCCGCATGATCGTCGCGCTCCCGAACAAGCGGGATGTGGACGGCTACATCCGCCAGAACCGCCTGTGGGGCGTCTACCCGAACGAGGTCGTGGAGTAGCGGCCGGCGCGGTCGACGACGGCGCCCGGGCCGTCATTCCGCGGCCGCGCGGCGGGAAACTGGACCCGGAACCGTCGAGGCCCCCGGGACGGCGCGGCCTGAAAAAGCGAAGGCCCGGACGATGCCGGGCCTCGCGTCGCTTGTGAGGGGTGGTGAGGCTCGGCCTCAGCCCTGGCGGCGGCCCGCCGGCCGGCTGCGGCGGAGGCGAACGATCACCTCGACCCCGGCGATCTCCATGCCCTCGGGCGCCTCGGGCAGCGAATCGACCGTGATGCCGCAATCCGGCATGTCGATCACCTGGCTCTCGTCCTCCAGGTAGAAATGGTGGTGCTCGGTCGGGTTCGTGTCGAAATAGGCCTTCGACCCGTCGAGCGCGAGCTGGCGCAGGAGCCCGGCCTCGGTGAACTGGTGCAGGGTGTTGTAGACCGTCGCCAGCGATACCGGCACCTTGGCGCGCATCGCCTCGTCGTAGAGCATCTCGGCCGTCAGGTGGCGGTCGCCGCGCCCGAAGAGCAGCCAGCCCAGCGACAGGCGCTGCCGCGTCGGCCGCAGGCCGGCCCGACGCAGGCGATCGCGCAGGTCGGACAGCGGGCAGCCGCGGCGCGGAGTCCCGTTGGCCTCCAGCTGGGGGGCGGGGACCCGGCCGTTGAAGACGGCCTGGAATGGCACCGGTTCGGACATTGCTGGACTGAACGCTCGACGAGGGGCCGCAAGGAACGGATGTCTCCTCAGTATATTGAAGTGGTCGGACAGTCGCAACCCGAGCGTTGCCGCACTCCCGCGGCTGCAGGCTTTGAAGGCGCGGCGCCCCGTGCTAACCCGCGCGCCAGCCGACGGGCCGAGTATAGTCGCCCGCGACGCGAAGATCGCGCACATCCGAGGAAACAGCCACCGCAATGCCGCCAGACGCCGAGACACAAGCGCAGGGTGCGAACCGCCGGTCGCACTATTCCTACGAGGATCTTCTGGCCTGCGGGCGCGGCGAACTCTTCGGACCCGGCAACGCGCAGTTGCCGCTGCCGCCGATGCTGATGTTCGACCGGATCACGTCCATCGGGACCGAGGGCGGCGCCCACGGCAAGGGCCACGTGACGGCCGAGCTCGACATCCGGCCGGACCTCTGGTTCTTCCCGTGCCATTTCCAGGGCGACCCGGTCATGCCGGGCTGCCTCGGCCTCGACGCCCTGTGGCAGATGCTGGGATTCCACCTCGGCTGGCTCGGCTCGCCGGGCCGCGGCCGCGCCCTGGGCGTGGGCGAGGTGAAGCTCGCCGGCCAGGTGCTGCCGTCGATCAAGAAGGTCATCTACAATGTCGACGTGAAGCGGGTCCGGCAGGGCAAGCTCGTGCTCGGCATCGGCGACGGCTGGCTCGAGGCCGATGGCGAGCGCGTCTACCAGGTCCAGGACATGCGCGTCGGCCTGTTCCAGAGCTGAGCCGCGCCGCCCGGCGTCCGGTTTGCGGCTCGGCCGCAACGCCGGACGGTCTCGGCGGTTGAGATTGTGTCCGCGTCACCTTAGCTGACCGGGACGCGGACCGGGCGACCGGGACCGCGACGGAGGTAGTGTCACCATCATGCGCCGTGTCGTCATCACCGGGATGGGCATCGTCTCGTCCATCGGCAACAACACGCAGGAGGTGCTCGCCTCCCTGCGCGAGGCTCGCTCGGGCATCGCGCGCGACGCCAGCTACGCCGAGCATGGCTTCCGCAGCCAGGTCTCGGGCGCGCCGACCCTCGATCCCGAGGGCGTCGTGGACCGTCGCGCCATGCGCTTCCACGGCGGCGGCACCGCGTGGAACCACGTCGCCATGGATCAGGCGATCCAGGATGCCGGCCTGGAACAGGGCGACGTCTCGAACGAGCGCACCGGCATCATCATGGGCTCGGGCGGCCCCTCGACCCGGGTGATCGTCGAGGCCGCCGCCATCGCGCGGGACAAGGGCCCCAAGCGGATCGGCCCGTTCGCCGTGCCGAAGGCGATGTCGTCGACCGCGTCGGCGACGCTGGCGACGTGGTTCAAGATCCGCGGCGTGAACTACTCGATCTCCTCCGCCTGCGCGACCTCGAACCACTGCATCGGCAACGCCGCCGAGATCATCCAGGGCGGCCGGCAGGACATCATCTTCGCGGGCGGCTGCGAGGACCTCGACTGGACCCTCTCGGTGCTGTTCGACGCCATGGGCGCCATGTCGTCGAAGTACAACGACACGCCGTCCCGGGCCTCCCGCGCCTACGACGCGAACCGCGACGGCTTCGTCATCGCGGGCGGCGCGGGCGTGCTGGTCCTCGAGGAGCTGGAGCACGCCAAGGCGCGCGGCGCCCGGATCTACGGCGAGGTCGCGGGCTACGGCGCCACCTCGGACGGGCACGACATGGTCGCGCCGTCGGGCGAGGGCGCCGTGCGCTGCATGCGCCAGGCGCTGGTCGGGCTGAAGGGCGCGCGGATCGACTACATCAACCCGCACGCCACCTCGACCCCGGTCGGTGACGACAAGGAGATCGAGGCGATCCGCGAGGTGTTCGGCCGCGGCGAGGATTGCCCGCCGATCTCGGCCACCAAGTCGCTGACCGGCCATTCCCTGGGCGCGACCGGCGTCCAGGAGGCGATCTACAGCCTGCTGATGATGAACAACGGCTTCATCTGCGAGAGCGCGCATATCGACACCCTCGATCCGGCCTTCGCCGACATGCCGATCCTGCAGCAGCGCCGGGACAACGCGCAGCTCGGGCACGTGCTGACGAATTCCTTCGGCTTCGGCGGCACCAACGCCACCCTGGTCCTGAAGCACGTCGACGCCTGATCGCCCGGCGCGGAACCGCCGGCCGAAGGCCGGCGTTTACACGTCGTTGAGATCTGGTGGTGGTGATGGGGACATTCATCTTGGGAACGCTGGGCGGCCTGATGATCGCCGGCGTCGCCGCGATTTACGCGAAGCAGGTCGCGCTGGAGGAAGCGGAGACCCACACGGACGGGCATTTCTGAGCCCGGCCGCCGCGCCACCGTCGCCCCGCCCGCCGGCGGGGCTTTTTTTTGCCCGTCGCCGGACACCGCCGCGTTTGGAACGCGGCGCGAGCCGCGTTAAGGCAGCCTGCCGCGGTTCGCTCGTCGCGACCCCGGTCCGGGCTCGCTTCGCGGGTCCGGCGTGCTCGGTCAGGATGTGAGTCGGCATGACGGGTTTGATGGCGGGCAAGCGCGGCCTGATCATGGGCGTCGCGAACGATCACTCGATCGCCTGGGGGATCGCGAAGGCGCTGCACGAACAGGGCGCGCGACTGGCCTTCACATATCAGGGCGAAGCCCTCGGCCGCCGGGTGGCGCCGCTCGCCGCCAAGCTCGATTCGGATATCGTGCTGCCCTGCGACGTAGAGGATCTCGCCTCCGTCGACGCGACCTTCGAGACGCTCGACGCGCGCTTCGACGGCGGCCTGGACTTCGTGGTCCACGCCATCGGCTTCTCCGACAAGGCGCAGCTCAAGGGCCGCTACGTCGACGTGACGACGCGCGAGAACTTCGTGCGCACCATGACGATCTCGTGCTTCTCGTTCACCGAGATCGCGCAGCGCGCGGCCAAGCGCATGGGGCCGGGCGGCTCGCTGCTGACCCTGACCTACGGCGGCGCGACCCGGGTCATGCCGAACTACAACGTCATGGGCGTCGCCAAGGCGGCGCTGGAGGCCTCGGTGCGCTACCTCGCGAGCGACCTCGGCCCCGACGGGATCCGGGTCAACGCGCTCTCGGCCGGCCCGATGCGGACGCTGGCGGGCGCCGGCATCGCCGACGCGCGGCTGATGTTCAACCACCAGCGGGCGCACGCACCGCTGCGGCGCACGGTCAGCCTGGACGATGTCGGCGGTTCGGCCCTCTACCTGCTGTCGCCGCTCTCGGGCGGCGTGACGGGCGAGGTCCACTTCGTGGATGCCGGCTACAACATCATCTCGATGCCGCGCCCGGACGTGCTCCAGGCCCAGGACGCGGCCGGCGTCGTCGGCGACGCCTGAGGCGCCTCACTCCTCCGGGATACGCCCCGGGGGGAGGGGACCGGCCGGGGTCCCGCGCTCGCCGCGGACCGACCGCCGCTCCCGCGCGGCGCGCGCCTCCTCGGGCGAGGGCGGCGCGGACGGGTAGTTCGACGCGAAGGGGTTGGGCGGCGCCCCGCGCCCGGAGCCGCCGAACAGCTTGTCGAGGAAGCCCTCCTCGGCGCTCGCCGGACGGGCGACCAGGAGGAGGGCGAGGGCGAGGATCGGTCGGAGCTGCATCGTCGTCGCCTGCGTGCCGGGACCGCGCCGGGTTAGGTCCACTTTCCGGCGGATCGGAGGCCGAGGCCCCGTCAGCTGGAACCGCGGCGCGTCCGGCGGGTTCGCGCTCAACGATGATTGGGCGCGTACAGGAGGCGTGATGTCCGAGGTTACCTATCGCATCGTCGAGCACGACGGCGGCTACGCCTACAAGGTCGGCGACGTGTTCTCCGAGACCTTCCCGAGCCGCGAGGAGGCGCTGCAGGCGGCGCAGGCCGCGGCTGCGGAGCAGCAGGTCCCCGGCTCCACCGAGGGCATCCGTTACCAGGATCAGGCCGGCGGCTGGCACGACGAGACCGCGCAGGGCAGCGACCGGCCCCGTGCCCGGGTCGTGGAGTAGCCGCGACGGACGGGACGGCCGTGCGGGATCGGACGCATCGACGGGGGCCATCGTGGCGCGCGCGCGGCGTGTGATCCCCCCGGCTGCGCCCGCGGCCCGCGCGGCGCCCGCCCTGCCGAAGGGCGCGCGCCGGACGACCCCGTCGCCGGAGACGCTGGCGGCGCTCGGCCCGGACCGTCTGATCGCGCTGATCCTCGGCGAGACCGGGCGCAACCCGGCCTTCAAGAAGCTGGTGAGCGCCGCGCTCGCGTCGCTCCAGGGGCCCGAGGCCGTCGCGGCGATCGTCGACCGGCGGCTCACGGCCCTTGAGGGTGCCCAGGGCTACATCGACTGGCAGAAGCGCCGGACCTTCGCGGCCGACCTCAACACGACCGTGACGGTGATCCTCAACGAGTTGCGGCCCCTCGATCCCGGAGCCGCGCTCGACCGGCTCCGGCGCTTCCTCGACGGCGCCGACGCGGTGCTGAACCGCGTGGACGACAGCACCGGCGCCGTGCAGGGGGTGTTCGACCGCGCCGCCGCGGCCTTCGTGGAGATCGCGGGATCCCTGCCGCCGGAGGACGCCGCCGGGCTGGCCGCGCGCCTCGTCGAGCCCTTCGCGGCGGATCCGTTCGGACCCCTCGGAACCGTCCTCGGCGACCTGATCCCGGCGCTGCCCGCGCCGGCCCTCGCCGAGATCGACGACCGGCTCGCGGCCACCGAGGCCGCCATGCCGAAGGGGGGCGATCCCCGCCGCGAGGCGACCCATCACCGGCAGGCGGCCCGGATCCAGATCCTGCGCCTGCGGCAGGCCATCGCCGACCGGCGCGGCGATCCGGACGCCTTCGTCGCCCTGGAACAGGCGGTGCTGCCGGGGCGGGAGAACCGCGTCGCGATCGCCCGACGCCTGCTCGATTCCGGGCGCGCCGCCGAGGCTTTGGACTGGATCCGGCGCATGCAGGATCCGGGCATGCGCATCGCCACCCGGGCCGACCTGATCGCCGGCTTCGATCTGCGCGGACCGGAACGGGAGCGGCAGGCGCTGGAGATCGAGATCCTCGACGCGCTCGGCCGGGGCGACGAGGCGCAGGCCCTGCGCTGGGGGTGGTTCGAGCGCGAGCTCGACGCGCCGATGCTCCGGACCTTCCTCGCCAAACTTCCGGATTTCGAGGACGAGGAGGCGCTCCGGCGCGCCCTCGACCACGCCGAGGCCTTCCCGCAGCCGCACCGGGCTCTCTCGTTCCTAGCTTCCTGGCCGGATCTGCGGCGGGCGGCCGCGCTGGTCGTCGCGCGGCCCGAGACCTGGCAGGGTGACCAGTACGCGGTGCTGGCGCCGGTCGCCGAGGCGCTGGCCCAGGATCATCCCCGGGCCGCCACGATCCTGTACCGCCGCCTTCTCGACTCCATCCTGGAGACCGGCCGCAGCGCCGCCTACCCGCACGGGGCGCGCTACCTCGCCGACCTCGACGCCCTGGCCGCAGGTCTCGCGGCCGGCGACGTCATCCCGGATCCGCAGGCCTACCGCGCGGCCCTGCGGCAGGCGCACGGCCGCAAGCACGCGTTCTGGAACCTGGTCCGCGACTGAGCCCGATCGGATGACCGGCTCAGTCGTCCAGCGCGATGGCGTCGACCCGGTCCGGATAGAACGCCACGTGTTGCCGGATCGCCGCGACGGCAGGGTAGGGGTCCCCGTAGCTCCAGACCGCGTCGGGGCGCCGGGTCCCGTCGACGACGAGATCGAAATAGTGGGCGTCGCCCTTGTACGGGCAGTGGCTCGTCCGCCGCGACGCGACGAAGAACTCGGGGCGGATATCGCTCCCCGGCACGTAGAAGACGGGCGGGTACCGCGCCTCCTGCAACCGCAGGGCGTTCCGGGTCTCGGCGACGGCCACGCCCGCCACGACGACGCGGACGCGGCGGGGCTCAGGCTCGACGGTGATCGGGTGGTCCGGTCCTGGCACCTTCACGGCGTGCGCCCTCCCTCAGGCTTCAGCTCGACGGTCCCGAGCGCGTCGGCGAGGCGTGTTTTCGCGGTCCCGGGCCTGAGCGGCTTCTGCTGGGTCTCGTGCGGCACCCAGCCCGAGAGCCACAGCACCTCGAAGGTCGCCCGCACGCGGCCGTCCGGATCCGAGAACCGCTCGGCGTAGATTTCGGCCGTGCGCAGGAGCGTCGCCCGCCGCAGCGGCGTCCGCCGCCGCTCGGTGAGCACGTTGGTCATGCCCATGGCCCGCAGGTCGCGCATCAGGCCGAACGGGTCGGCGTAGCGGACCGTCAGCGTGTCGGTGTCGGCCACCGGCAGCGCGAAGCCCGCGCGCTGCAGCAGGGCGCCGGCCTCGCGCACCGCCGCGAAGGGCGCCACGCGCGGACTGACCCCGCCCTCGACCTCGCTCTCGGCCTGGGCGAAGCTCTGGCGCAGCTCGGTCAGGGTCGCGCCGCCGAGCAGGCAGCCGACGAACAGGCCGTCGGGCCGCAGGGCGCGGCGCAGCTGGATCAGCGTGCCCGGCAGGTCGTTCACGGCGTGGAGGGCCAGCAGCGAGACGGCGAGGTCCAGGCTCGCCGTGGCCAGCGGCAGCGCCTCGGGATCGCCGACGATCAGGTCGCCGCCCGGCTCGGGCAGGGATGCGAGGCGGAGATGCCGCGCCGCCGGATACCGGGCGGCGAGCGGCCGGGTCGCCACCGGGAGCGGCGTGGCGAGGTCGAGCACCGAGACGAAGTTGCGCAGGACGGCGCCGAGCCGGTCGTCGAGATCCTCGGCGAGCCGGTCGAGGAGGAAAACCGGGTAGCCCAGGCGGCCGGCCCGGGCGAGGCGGCGGCGGGCGAGGGGCGTGTCGAACAGGGCGGCGGGAGCATCCATCGGAGGGCAGATGGCATTTGACATCGCCGCGCGCCACCGCCCCCGCGCACGGTCGCGTGAGCTGCGCTAGGATCAGGGAACGACTCGGCAGCGTCGCTGTTCCTGCTGCAACCGGCCCAACGGCCGAGATTCCTCATGGAGCACAAGTCATGAAGCGCATGCTCGTCGGGGCCGCCGTGGCCCTCACCGCCCTCGCCGCCGCGGGTGGCGCCGAGGCGAAGGGCTGCATCAAGGGCGCCATCGTCGGCGGCGTGGCGGGTCACTATGCCGGCCATCACGGCCTCCTCGGCGCCGCTGCCGGCTGCGCCATCGGCCGCCACCGCGCCAATGCCCGCGACCGCCAGGTGGACCAGCAGCAGATGGCGCCGCAGGCCCGCCCCGTCTCAGCTCGTTGAGCGAGGCTCGCGCGGCGCGCGCCGCGCATGACGGCCCTCCAGGCCGTTGCCACGGCCCTGCGCGGTCTGCCGCGCGGGGTCGTCTCCCTGATCTACCCACCCACCTGCGCGGGTTGCGGCGGTGCCACCGCCGATCCGGGCGCCCTCTGTCCAGCCTGCTGGTCGGGCCTGCGCCTGATCGAGGAACCCGTCTGCCAGCGCTACGGCACGCCCTTCGCCGTCGATCTCGGGGTCGGCCCGCTCGTGTCGCCCCGGGCGATCGCGGAACCGCCGGTGTTCGGACGTGCCCGGGCGGTCGCCCTCTACGATTCCGTCGCGCGGCGGCTCGTCCACCGCCTCAAATACGAGGATCGGCTCGATCTCGCCGGCGTCATGGCGCGGATGATGGCCGCGAGCGGACGGACCCTGATCGCCGAGGCCGAGTGCCTGGTTCCGGTACCGCTCCACCGCGGGCGTTTGTGGCGGCGGCGCTTCAATCAATCCGCCCTGCTGGCGCAGGCGATCGCCGGTCCGGCAGGTCTGCCGTTCGTGGCCACGGCGCTGGTGCGCGCGCGCGCGACCCGGTCCCAGGTCGGCTTGAGCCGCGCGGCCCGAGCCGAGAATCTGAGCGGGGCCTTCCGGGTGACGGCCGCGGAACAGCATCGCGTCCGCGGGCGCCGGGTTCTCCTCGTGGACGACGTCATGACCACCGGCGCCACCGGCAACGCGGCCGCGCGCGCGCTGCTGCGCGCCGGAGCGGCCTCCGTGGATCTCCTGACCTTCGCGCTCGTCGGCGACGCCGCCGGCTGAAGGCCTGCCGAAGAGGGTCGGTCGCCGGGCCCGAAGCCGCGTCCGGCCCCAGCGCCGGGCCTCATCGCCCAGCCTGGATCCGCTCCGGGAAGCTCGCCGCCAGGGTGAAGTCGAACGCCTCCGCGATCCCCTCGTACCAGAGCGAGAACGGCGTCGGGCGCGCGAGGTGCAGGGCGCCCTCTATCTCGCGACCCTCGTGCTGGAGCGCCGCCCCGTGCTTGGCCGCGAGCCGCAGCATCGGGCCGTTGCCGGACAGGCAGCGGACGTGGAGATCCTCGACGCCACGATGCCGCGCCGAGCGGGCGATCCGGGCGAACAGGGCGGCGCCGATGCCCCGGCGGCGGAAGGTCTGCTCGACCGCGAACGCCGCCTCCGCGCTGGGGCCCAGGGCGTAGCGGGACGCGCCGGGGCCCATCGGCCGCAGCTCGCCGAGCCCGCGCAGCACGCCGCCCACGAAGGCGCCGTACATCACGCCCTCCGCGGTCAGGGCCTGCGCGGCGTAGGCGCGGATTCCGGCCTCGCTGACATTGCCCATGAAGCGGCTCGCCCGGGTCTCCGGGTCCAGCCGCAGGAAGTAGTCGAGGACCGCCGCGCGGTCCGCCGGCCAGAGACGCCGGATGGTGTGGGCCGGCCCATCGAGGGCTTGTACCGCCATGATGAAGCTCCGGTTCTTGCGCGCTGCCGCGCGGGATGATCCGGACGCTCCTCCCAGAGACCGCCGGGATGTCGCATTCCCGTATCCATTGTGCAATGCAGCGGAGCGCGGGGGCGGTCGTCCGCGCGTCTGCCATGCGCGGGACCGATGGGACGCTTCCCTGCGGCTGTTCGGCCGCGGGGTTGATTCGGGCCGAGCTTGCGCGGCACTGGGACGGGCCCCGGGTCGTTGACCGCCGACGCGGGCGTCGGGGGTGCCGAACCGGTGCCGCGGCCAGCAGCGAGGAACCGGCGGCGTGAACGACAGATCCGGCAAGTCCATCGCCCCGTCGCCGGCGGCGCTCGCCGGCGCGGTCTCGCCCGGCCCGGTCCACGAGCGCTACGAGGCGCTGGTGGCCACGGGCGCCATCGAGCGCGATCCGGCCCAGGGGCACTTGGTGCGCGCCCTCGACCGGCTGGTCCTCGACCTCCAGCGCCGCAAGCGCGCCAGCAAGACGAGCGCTCTGGGATGGCTGTTCCGCCGCAAGGACGAGGCAGAGCCGATCAGGGGCCTGTACATCTGGGGCTCGGTCGGGCGCGGGAAGACCATGCTGATGGACCTGTTCCACGAGGCGGCGCCGGAGCCGAAGCGGCGCGTCCATTTCCACGGCTTCCTGGCCGACGCCCACGAGCGCATTCACGCCTACCGGCAGGCGCTGAAAGCCGGCACCGTCAAGGGTGACGACCCGATCGGACCGGTGGCCGACCAGCTCGCCGACGAGGCGACCTTGCTGTGCTTCGACGAGTTCACCGTCACGGACATCGCCGACGCGATGATCCTGGGACGCCTTTTCAACCACCTGTTCCGGCGGGGCGTGACGGTCGTCGCGACCTCGAACGTCGAGCCGGACCGGCTCTACGAGGGCGGCCTCAACCGGGCGCTGTTCCTGCCCTTCGTGGCGACTCTGAAGGAGCGCGTGAAGGTCGTCCGGCTCGATTCCCGGACCGATTTCCGGCTCGAGAAGCTCGGCGGCGCGGCCGTCTACCATGTGCCGGCCGACGCGGCGGCGCGCGCGGCCCTCGACGCCGCCTTCAAGGCGCTGACCGGCAAGGCCCGCGGCCTCCCGGCGACGGTCACGGTCCACGGCCGGGCCGTGGCGGTCCCGGAGCAGGCGAGCGGCGTGGCCCGGTTCGGTTTCGACGATCTCTGCCGCCAGCCCCTCGGCGCCTCCGACTACATGGCGCTCGCCCGCGCCTACCACACGGTGATTCTGGACGGGATCCCGGTGATGGGGGAGGCGGAAAGGAACGAGGCCAAGCGCTTCATCACGCTGGTCGACACGCTCTACGACCGGCACGTGAAGCTCGTCGCCTCCGCGGCCGCCGAGGCCCAGGACCTCTACACCGCCCAGACCGGCCGCGAGGCGTTCGAGTTCGATCGGACGGTCTCGCGCCTCATCGAGATGCGATCGCGGGAATATCTCGGCCAGCCGCACGGCCGGCCCGATTCCGAGGCGTCGGGCGCCAGCACCGGGCTGGTGGAGACGTGAGCGCCCCGTCACGCGCCGGGTCGATCTTCGGCCTGCGTCGGCGGAACTGGCGCGGTGCCGGCCCGCTGAGCTGGCTCTTGGGCTCCCCGGCGGCCTTCATCCTGCTGATCGTAGCCCTGGGCAGCGGCACGGCCAATTACCTGACCGGCGAGGCCGACCGCGCCGCGACCGCCCGGGCGAACGCCACGATCTCCGGGATTGAGCGCCTGATCTCCGAGGTCAAGGACATGGAGACCGGCGAGCGCGGCTACGTGCTGGTCGGCAGCGAGGATTATCTCGGGCCCTACACGACCGCGCTCACCAAGATCGATACGGAGCTGACCGGCCTCGGCGCGGCCGCGCAGGATCCGGTCCGGTCCGGCGGCCCGACCCTCGCCGGGCTGATCGCGCGGAAGCGCGACTTCGCCGCCCGGGTGGTGGAGGCGCGGCGGAACCGGGGCTTCGACGCCGCCACCGACCTCGTGCGCACCGGCGAGGGCAAGCGCCTGATGGACGCGATCCGCACCGAGGCGGCGGCCCGCCAGGACGCGACCGTCCAGCAGCTCGCCAGCCTCCAGGCGCGCGAAGGCTGGCGCGGGCTCCTGCTGTTCCTGCTCTCCGCGACGGCGGCCCTCGGGGCGATCGTGCTGCTGGCGCGCCTCGCCCTGGTGCGGCGGCAGGAATCCCTGCGCATGTCGCGGCTCCTCGACGGCGTGCTCGCCAACGCGCCGGTGGGGCTCGGCTTCCTCGACCGCGACCTGAAGATCCGGCACATGAACCGGGCGCTCGCCACGATGAGCGAGCGCGGCTTCGGGGCCGATCTCGGCGCGCCGATCTGGGCCATGCTCCCGACGCTGCGGGAAGAGCTCGCCCCGAAGCTCGACGCGGCCCTGAAAGAGGGCTTGGTCTCACCGAACGTGCCGGTGGCGGTACCGGCCCCCTCGGCCCCGGGGGGCATCCGCCACTTCTCGATGAGCTTCTACCCGCTCCGGGGCGACGAGAATGCGACGGCCGACCGGCGCGTCGAGGGCGTCGGCCTCGTGGTGGTCGACGAGACCATCCGCCACCTCGCGGAGGCTCGGCTGCGGCGGAGTGAGGAGCGCTTCCGCTCGCTGATCGAGGCGAGCGCCGCCATCGTCTGGACCGCCAATCCGGAAGGCAGCCTGCACCGCCGCCAAGTGGCCTGGACCCGCTTCACCGGCCAGGACGAGGCCGCCTACGCGGGACTGGGCTTCCTGGACGCGATCCATCCCGAGGACCGCGCGCACACCCGGGTCGCGTGGTCGCGCGCGGTCGGCATCCTCGAGCCCTACGCCACCGAGCACCGGATCCGCACCGCCTCGGGGGCCTACCGGCACATGAGCGTCCGCGCCGTGCCGATCCTCGAACCCGACGGCAGCCTGCGCGAGTGGGTCGGGACCCATACGGACATCACCGAGCGCAAGGAAGCCGAGGCCGCGATCGAGGCGGCGCGCGCGGCCGCCGAGGCCGCCAACGCGGCCAAGAGCCAGTTCCTGGCCAATATGAGCCACGAGCTGCGCACGCCGCTCTCCGCGGTGATCGGCTACGCCGAGATGGTGCAGGAGGAGCTGCAGGATATCGGCGAGGCCGATCTCGTCACCGACATGAAGAAGATCGAGACCAACGCCCGGCACCTCCTCGGCCTGATCAACGACGTGCTCGACATCTCGAAGATCGAGGCCGACCGGGTCGAGATCTACGCGGAGGATTTCGACGTCGCCGCCGTGGTGCAGGAGGTCGCCGTCACGGTCGAGGGTCTGATCGCCAAGAAGGGCAACGCCCTCGCGCTGGAGCTGGAGCCAGAGCTGGGCATCGCCCACACCGACGTCACCAAGCTCCGCCAGTGCCTGATCAACCTGTTGAGCAACGCGGCGAAGTTTACCGAGAACGGCCGGATCACCCTGGCGGTCGGCTGCGCCGACGGCACCCTGCGCTTCGCCGTGACCGATACCGGCATCGGCATGACGCAGGAGCAGGTCGGCAGGCTGTTCGAGCGCTTCACCCAGGCCGACGCCTCCACGACGCGCCGGTTCGGCGGCACCGGGCTCGGCCTCGCGATCACCCGGGCCTTCGCCGAGATGCTGGGCGGCACGATTGCCGTGGAGAGCCGGGAGAACGCGGGCACCACCTTCACGCTCGCCCTGCCGGCCCGCTTCGTGGCCGGCAATGACGAGGGTGGGGAGACGGCCGGCCCGGATACCGGCGACCGCGGGACGATCCTGGTGGTCGACGACGATGCCGCCACCCGGGACCTGCTGGCGCGCTTCCTGGAGCGCGAAGGCTTCTCGGTGACGGTCGCCGAGGACGGGCGGCGGGGGCTCGAACTCGCCCGCAGCCTGCACCCGCGGGCCGTGCTCCTCGACGTGACCATGCCGCAGATGGACGGATGGGCGGTGCTGCGCACCATCCGGGCCGATCCCGAGATCGGCACGACACCGATCGTGATGGTGACGGTGCTGGACGAGCAGAACCTCGCCTTCTCCCTCGGCGCCACCGACTACCTGCAGAAGCCGATCGACTGGGGCAACCTGCGGCAGATCGTCGACCGATTCCGCCCCGCTTCGGGCGACGGCGCGATCCTGGTCGTCGAGGACGAGGCGGACGTGCGGGGGCATGTCTGCGCCTATCTCGCGCGCGAGGGCTTCCCGGTCCGCGAGGCCGAGAACGGGCTGAGCGCCCTGGCCGCCCTGGAGACGGACCGGCCCTCCCTGATCCTCCTCGACCTGATGATGCCCGAGATGGACGGCTTCGCCTTCCTCAGGGCGCTGCGGGAACGCCCGGAGAGCCGCGACGTGCCAGTGGTGGTGCTCACCGCCAAGGACATCACGGCCGAGGACCGGCGCCGTCTGGCCGGCCAGGCCGACCGGGTGCTCGCCAAGGGCTCGACCGGACTCCATGAACTCGCCCGCGCGCTGCGCGCCCTGATCCCCGCGACGGAGGACGAGCCTGTCTCGGGAACCGGAGCGGGCTGAGCGCGCGGCGCGGCTCGCCGCCCGCGGCCGCGGCGCGCGATCATCGGTGCCGGGCCGGGGCCGGGTGCGGGGTCAGAGCCCCCGGAACGCCAGCATCAGCGCGCCGACGGCGATCCCCCACAGGGCCAGCGTCAACCAGATCGCGCGCTGACGCTCCTGGCGGGCAAAATGCTCCAGGCGACGGGCATCGCCCGTGCCGGCCTCGTCGAGGCGGACCAGCACGCGCTTCAACCGCGTGGCGAGGTCGGGAATGTCGCTCACCACGTCGGAGACCACCCGCAGGGCTTCGAGCCCGCTCTGCGCGCGGCCGACCGGGCCCATGTTGCGGGCGATCCAGGCGCGCACGACCGGCTCGGCCGTGGTCCACATGTCGAGACGCGGATCGAGGGAGCGGGCCACGCCCTCCACCACCACCATGGTCTTCTGGAGCATCACCAGCTCGGTGCGGGTGCTCATGTCGAACAGGGCCGTGATGTCGAACAGCAGGGTCAGGACCTTGGCCATCGAGATCTCGTCGGCCCGGCGCTGGTGGATCGGCTCGCCGATGGCGCGGATCGCCTGCGCGAAATCCTCCACGGAATGGTGGGCCGGCACGTAGCCCGCCTCGAAATGGACCTTCGCCACACGGCGGTAGTCGCGCAGGATGAAGCCCAGCAGGATCTCGGCGAGGAAGCGGCGCTCGTTCGGGCCGAGGCGGCCCATGATGCCGAAATCCACCGCCACGAGGCGGCCCTCGGCGTCGACCAGCAGGTTCCCCTGGTGCATGTCGGCGTGGAAGAAGCCGTCGCGGATCGCGTGCCGCAGGAAGCTCTGGATGACGGTCCGCCCGATCGTCTGCGGATCGTGTCCCCGGGCGGCGAGTTCGGCCGCGCTGTGGAGGCGGGTGCCCTCGATCCACTCGGCCGACAGCACCTCCCGGGCCGTCAGCTCCCATTCCGGCCTCGGCACGCGGAAATCGGGATCGTCCTTGGTGTTCTCGGCGAGTTCGGAGGCGGCCGCCGCCTCCAGGCGGAAATCCATCTCCATCAGCACCGAGCGGGCGAGAATCTCCACCACCTCGCGCGGGCGCAGCCGCTCCGCCTGCGGCGACAGGGCGTGCACCACCCGGGCCATGAAGCGCATGACCTCGAGGTCGCGCATGAACCGCTCGCGGACGCCGGGCCGCATCACCTTCACGGCGAGCGCGCGCTGCGTGCCGTCGGGATCCTGCACGATCGCCTTGTGGACCTGCGCGATCGAGGCGGCCGCGATCGGCTCGCTGAACGAGACGAACAGGGCGCTCACGGGCTTGCCGAGGGCGGCCTCGACCGTGCGCAGCGCGACCGCCTGCGGGAAGGGCGGCACCCGGTCCTGCAGCTTCTCCAGGTCGAAGGCCGCGCGCACGCCGACGATGTCGGGCCGCGTCGCCAGGAACTGGCCGAACTTCACGTAGGACGGGCCGAGGCGGGTCATCGCCGCCGACAGCCGGGCGGCGCCGTCGTCGAGGCCCGGCCGCTCGAGGGTGCGCCCGATCCGCAGGGCGAGCCGCAGGTGCGGCGGCAGCTCGGAGGGATCGGCGAAGGCAAGGGCGCCCTCGCGGGCCAGCACGAAGCCGACCCGCGCGCCGCGGAACAGGTTGACGGCGGCGCTGATCACCGGAGCTGGCTCCCGTCGCGCGCGGCGGCGGTCAAGAGACCTTCCAGCCCGAATGGATCGCCACGATCCCGCCCGTCAGCGCCCGGTCGGTGACGTGCCGGAAGCCCGCGCGCTCGATCATGCCCGCGAAGGCGCCGCGGGTCGGGAACTTCCGGATCGACTCCACGAGGTAGCGGTACGACTCGGCATCGCCGGCCACCCGGGCGCCGATGCGCGGGATCACGTTGAACGAGTAGGCGTCGTAGATCCGGTCGAGCAGCGGGATGTCGACGGCGGAGAATTCCAGGCACAGGAAGCGCCCGCCGGGCTTCAGCACCCGCCGCGCCTCGGCGAGGGCCGTCTCGATCCGCGGCACGTTCCGGATGCCGAAGGCGATCGTGTAGGCGTCGAAGGACGCGTCCGGCAGCGGCAGGGCCTCGGCGTTGCCGGTCACGAAGGCGATCCGGTCGCCGGCCTCGTCGACCTTGCGCTCCCGCGCCCGCTCCGCGCCGACGCGCAGCATCGACTCGTTGATGTCGAGGACGGTGACGCGGGTGCGCGGACCGCCCGCGGCCAGCACCCGGAACGCCACGTCGCCGGTGCCGCCGGCCACGTCGAGATGCGCGAAGGCGCGGTTCTGCGGCGGCCGCAGCATCGACACGAGCTGCGCCTTCCAGGCCCGGTGCAGGCCCGCCGACATCAGGTCGTTCATGATGTCGTAGCGGCGGGCGACCGAGTGGAAGACGCTGTCGACGCGCCCCTGCTTCTCGTCGAGCGCCACGCGCTCGAAGCCGAAATCCGCGCTCGCGCGCTCAGACGCCCCGTCTCCGGCCTTCATGACGCTCCCAATCCTCGATGGGCGCGTCATAGCGAAGGTCGAGCCCGACCGCCATGCGTCCAAACACGCGGCTGGGGATCGCCCGGGTGCTGCGACGCGCCGGAGACGTGTCTCAGCCGACCCGGGCGCGGAGCGCGTCCGCCACGGCGGTGGCCATGGCGCGCGTGCCCATCGGGTTGGCGCCCGCGCCGGCGATGTCGGCGGTGCGCGCGCCGCCCGACAGGGCGTCGGTGATGGCGCCGTCGAGGGCGTCGGCGGCGTCGCCGAGGCCGAAGGAGTAGCGCAGGCACATGGCGAGCGAGCCGATCATGGCGATCGGGTTGGCCTTGTCCTGGCCGGCGATGTCGGGCGCCGAGCCGTGGACCGGCTCGTAGAGCGCGCGGCGGAGGCCGCTCGCGTCGACCGCGCCGAGCGAGGCCGAGGGCAGCATGCCGAGGGACCCGGTGAGCATGGCGGCGATGTCGGAGAGCACGTCGCCGAACAGGTTGTCGGTCACCAGCACGTCGAACTGCTTCGGCCGGCGCACCAGCTGCATGGCGCAGTTGTCGGCCAGGATGTGCTCGAGCTGCAGGTCGGCGTAGTGCTCGGCATGCACCTTGGTGACGACCTCCTTCCAGAGGACGCCGGACTTCATCACGTTGTGCTTCTCGGCCGAGGCGACCCGGCCCGAGCGCTTGCCCGCGAGGTCGAAGGCCACATGGGCGATCCGCTCGATCTCGGCCGTCGTGTAGACCTGGGTGTCCACCGCCCGCTTGGAGCCGTCCTCCAGCGTGGTGATCTCCTTCGGCTCGCCGAAATAGACGCCGCCGGTGAGCTCCCGCACGATCATGATGTCGAGCCCCTCGACGAGCTCGCGCTTCAGCGCCGAGGCCTCGGCCAGGGCCGGGTAGCAGATCGCCGGGCGCAGGTTGGCGAAGAGGTCGAGCTCCTTGCGCAGGCGCAGCAGGCCGGCCTCGGGACGGTTCTCGTAGGCGACGCCGGCCCATTTCGGACCGCCCACCGCGCCGAGCAGGATCGCGTCCGCGTCCTTGGCGCGCTGCAGCGTCGCGTCCGCCAGCGGGACGCCGTGCGCGTCGAGGGCACTGCCGCCGACGAGGTCGGTCTCGGTCTCGAAGGTCGCGAGCCCGGTCTCCTTGAGGGTGTCGAGCACCACCTGCATGCCGCCGGCGACCTCCGGGCCGATCCCGTCGCCGGGGAGGAGCAGGAGCTTGTAGCTGGCCATGACGGTCTCGCGGTTCTGGTCTCGACGTGCCGGCGGGCTTTATCGACGCTGCACCGTCATTGGCAAGGCGCCCGCTCGAAGGTCGCCCCCGACCGCGTTTCGCTCAGAGGAGCGCGAGCCGGCCCGTGGCGATGTCGTAGAAGCCGCCCACGACCTTCACCCGCTGCGCCGTGACGGCCTCCGCGATGATCGGCCCGGCCTGCTCGAGCCGCCGGACGCTGTGCCGGACGTTCTGGGCGGCTGCCTCGGCGAGGGGATCCTGCGCCCGCGCCTTCTCGGACAGGTCCACCGCCGGGCGAATCGCGTCGATCAGCGCGGGGAGATGGCCGGGGAGCGCGGCCCCGGTCTTCATGACGTCGATCGTCGCCTTCACGGCCCCGCAATCGGAGTGGCCAAGGACGAGGATCAGCGGCGCGCCCAGGACCGACACGCCGTACTCGAGGCTGGCGAGGCCGTCGGTGGTGACGAAGTTTCCGGCGACGCGGACGACGAAGAGATCGCCCGGTCCCTGGTCGAAGATGAAGTCCGGGGCGACCCGGGCATCGCCGCAGCCGACGATGCAGGCGATCGGGTATTGCGCGGCGGCCCGCGCGGCGCGACCGGCCGAGAAGTCACGGTTCGCCGGCGTGTTGGCGACGTAGCGACCGTTGCCATCGCGCAGCCGCGCCAGCGCCTCATCGGGCGCGATGGCGTTCGATCGCGCCCCGTCGGGGGCCGCCTCGGCGCGCCGGATCCCGGCGGAGGCGCCCGCAACGGTGCCGGCCGCCACGGCCGCCACCAGGCCGCGTCGGGAGAGGGAAGGTCGATGGAGGTCGCACACGGTGGACAATCCCTTCGCGTTCCACGCCGGCCAAGCCCGGCGGACCGCTCGTCACGTCGGCGCGGAGACAAGCACAGCGACTCGTATCCCCGCCCGTTCTTCGCCGCCGAGTCCAAACTTTGCAGGAAATTCTGGACCCGCGCGGTCCGGCGGGGCATCCCGTAGGTCGAGGTCCGGCTGACGCGGGGCACGGATGTTGGACGATCATTTCCGGACGCGCATCGCACTGCTTCGATCCGAGCGCGCGTTCCGTCGAGCGGTCGCCGGTTACTGCCACGGCATGGTCGAGCCGTCGCAGATTGTTTGGCCGAGCCACAAGCTGCTCAATCAGATGGCGCGCTACGTGGTCTCGTTCATGCTGATCCACAACGATTACGCGTGGCGCCACCACGGCGGCCCGCGCCCCACCCTGACCGCCCTCCAGGCGATGGTCGGCCTGAGTCGCCGGCAGACGGCCGGCTTCGTGTCGGCCCTGAAGGCCGGGCGATACGTCACCGCGGTGGCGGATCGGGGCGACGGGCGCGTGAAATGCCTGCAGGCCGCGCCGTCCCTGGTGTCCGAGATCGCTCGCAGCGGGCGCCTGTTCGCCGCCGCCATGGACGTCGTGGCGCGTCGCGTTCCGGGCCGCGCCGCGCAACTCGACGGGCCCGACCGGCTCGGGGAACTCGTTTGCCGGTCGGCCGCCCACGTGCTGCGGCACGGCACGCTCATCGCGCCGTTCCCGCGGGTGCTCCACTTCGCCGAACGGGATTGCGGCTACCCGCTGCTCACCGCCCTCGTCGGGGCCCACTACGCCGCCACGATCCCAGGCGCGCCGGCGGCGATTCCGCTCAGCCTGCGCGGCCTCGCCGAGCGGCTGGACGTGTCGCGGGCCCATATCGGCAATCTGCTCGGCGAGGCGGAGGCCGCGGGATGGATCCGAATCTCCGGCGGCCGCCTCGCCGCCCTCGACCCGACGCTGCTGGCGGAATACGAGGCCTGGGCCGCCGGGCAGATGCTGTTCTACGACGATCTCGCGGCGGCGATCCTCGCGGCGCCGCCGGCCGGGACCGTCCCGGCCTGCGCGTCCTGACGCCGGTCTCGCTTGTGTTCCGGCCGCCGCGGGGATACCTACGGGCGGCACCGCGCCGTGAGAACGTCCCGCGCGGGTCGCCGACAGGAGAGACGAGCCTTGGCCAGAGCCGGCTCAGCGATCGAGACCGCCCGCGCCGCCTCTACGGCGCTTCGGTCCCGTGCGCGCCGCTCCGGGCTCCTTCTTCCGCTTCTGCTTACCCGCCCCTGAGGGCCGTCCGGGCGCGCGCCTGGGCCTTCAGGGGAGTTCTTTCATTCGCGAATCCGCCCGCGAGGGCACCACGCCGCGCCGCGCCACCACGTGCCGGGCGGCCCGCGACAGGGTAATGCCATGACCACGACCAGCACCGCCTCCGCCCGCGACCGGATCCTGATCTTCGACACCACGCTGCGCGACGGCGAGCAGTGCCCCGGCGCCACCATGACCTTCGACGAGAAGCTCGCGGTCGCCGAGCTGCTCGACACGATGGGCGTCGACATCATCGAGGCCGGGTTCCCGATCGCGTCGAACGGCGATTTCGAGGCGGTCTCGGAGATCGCCCGCCGGACCAAGCGCGCCACCATCGCGGGCCTCGCCCGGGCGATCCCCGCCGACATCGCCCGGGCCGGCGAGGCCGTGCGCCACGCCAAGCGCGCGCGGATCCACACCTTCGTGTCGACCTCGCCGATCCACCTCGCGCACCAGATGCGCAAGAGCCAGGACGAGGTCGTCGAGATCATTTTGAAGACCGTGGCCCAGGCCCGCGACCTCGTCGAGGACGTCGAATGGTCGGCGATGGACGCAACGCGCACGCCGCTCGACTACCTGTGCCGCTGCGTCGAGGCGGCGATCAAGGCCGGCGCCACGACGATCAACCTGCCCGACACGGTCGGCTACGCCACGCCGTCGGAGTACCGCGACATGTTCGCGAATGTCCGCGCGCGCGTGCCGAACGCCGACAAGGCCGTGTTCTCGGTCCACTGCCACAACGATCTGGGCCTCGCGATCGCCAATTCCCTGGCGGGCATCGAGGGCGGCGCCCGGCAGGTCGAGTGCACGGTCAACGGCATCGGCGAGCGGGCCGGCAACGCCGCGCTCGAGGAGATCGTGATGGCCCTGCGTACCCGCGCGGACGTCCTGCCCTACGAGACCGGCGTCGAATCGACCATGCTGACCCGCGCCTCGAAGCTCGTGAGCCACGCCACGAACTTCCCGGTGCAGTTCAACAAGGCGATCGTCGGCCGCAACGCCTTCGCGCACGAGAGCGGCATCCACCAGGACGGCATGCTCAAGAACGCCGAGACCTATGAGATCATGACGCCGGCCTCGGTGGGGCTGACCAAGACCTCCCTGGTGATGGGCAAGCATTCCGGCCGGGCGGCGTTCCGCTCCAAGCTGGAGGATCTCGGACTGCACCTGTCGGACAACCAGTTCCAGGACGCCTTCGACCGGTTCAAGGCGCTCGCCGACCGGAAGAAGCACGTCTACGACGAGGACATCGAGGCGCTGGTCGACGAGAACCTCGCCACGGCCCACGACCGGATCCGGCTGGTCTCCCTGTCGGTCATCGCCGGCACTCGCGGGCCGCAGCGCGCGACGCTGCGCATCGCCGACGAGACCGGCACGCGCATCGAGGAGGCGGACGGCAACGGGCCTGTGGACGCGGTGTTCAACGCGATCTCGGCCCTGGTGCCGCACGAGGCGCAGCTGGAACTCTACCAGGTCCACGCCGTGACCGGCGGGACGGACGCGCAGGCGGAGGTCTCGGTGCGCCTGCGGGACGGCGAGCGCAGCGTTACCGCCCGCGGCGCCGATCCGGACACGCTGGTGGCCTCCGCGAAGGCGTATCTCTCTGCGCTGAACAAGCTGTCGGCCCATTCCGTGCGCGTGCATGCACAGCATGCGGCGGCGGAATGAGAAAAAGCTGCGGCCGGGGGTGGACACGCCCCCGCCGCGTTGGTATCAGCCCGCCACCCCGGACGGACTTGGTGGCCACCGGGCGGTCGCAGACGCGATCGGGCGCATAGCTCAGTTGGTAGAGCAGCTGACTCTTAATCAGCGGGTCCTAGGTTCGAACCCTAGTGCGCCCACCAAGCCTTCCAGGCACGTCGCCGAACGTCTCGGCTCCGCAATCCTCAGATTACATGCGCAGGCAGCGCGTCGGGTGACGACGCCGCGCGTCGCACGATATCGACTCGTCGCTACCTTCCCGGTTAGCTGGTGTGGGGTGGATCGGTGGGCCAGGAGAGAGCTGTGACGGGCGTTCGGCTGCGCAAGGTCCTCACGGGGCGTCGCGCGCGCCCCGGCGCACCGCCATGTTCCTGTCTCAGGTACCGCGATTGGAAAGCGGAATGACGTCCACCGCCCTCGCAGTGATGATGGCCGGCGTGCTCGGTGCCGTCTGCACGATCGTCTTCGCGGTCGATTGGGTCCCGGGCTCCGTCGTCGGACTGCCGAGCCTGCCCAGCCGGCGCGTGGTCGGCCTGTGGCTCTACAATGGCGTTCTCTGCGTCGCTCTGGCCGCCTGGCTGGTGTGCACGTACTTCTGCACGGTCGACGGCTACGACCACATCCCCGCCGTCCGCGACAGCTACTGCAAGCCGCACGTTGCCGCGGGTGCGTGACGGCGGCCGCTCCGGCCGTTGCAGGCCACCGTGACGCGAACCGACGCGGCCCTCCGGGTCGGGCCGTGCCGCTCCGGGAAGACCCGCTAGCTGAGCTTGTCATCCGGCTCGGTGGGCTCGACGCTCGTGCCCAGCGCACCGCCCGCGGGCGCCTCAGTCCGATTGTGCGGGTCTCGGCCCGAGATCAGGCCCGCCTCCGAAGGGCGCCGGTCGTGCGGGTGCATCGCGCGACGGTCGGCCCGGGCCAGCTCTCGATGGGTCGGGATGTACCGCCACGGTGCCGGGGCAGCACCCAGACGAAGAACCGAGGGGGACCGCGTGAGAAACACCGCGAGCACGACCCACGGGATGACGAACACGGCGAAGGCAGTGAGACCCATGGGGATTCTCCGGTATCTTCAGCAGTAAGTACTGAAACTCCGGCGCCTCAATACTGATCCCACGAACACCACTTTAATCGATACTGCATCGCAGCGCGTCTTCGCGCTTCCCGACGCGGAGCACCATCGGCCTGGCCCGGCGAACGGATGGCTGCGCCCGCTCCGAGGCTCGGCGCGAGCGAGCGGCGGCGCGCCCCCGGCACAGCCCGGCATGCCCGGGGCGGGCTCCGGCCGGCCGATCTCAGCCCACCGGCCGCGCCGCATCGCCGAAGACGGTCAGTTCCTCGCGCAGGTAGGGCGCCGTGCGGCTGGCGGGGTTCGCGGCGACGATGTCGGGCCGGCCCGCGGCCACGACGGTGCCGCCCCGGTCGCCGCCTCCGGGACCCATGTCGATGACGTGGTCGGCCTGGGCGACGACGCGCATGTCGTGCTCGACCAGGACGACGGTGTTGCCCGAATCGACCAGACCGTTGAGCTGGACCATGAGGCGGTCGACGTCGGTCGGGTGCAGGCCCGTCGTTGGCTCGTCGAGGACGTAGAGCGTGCCGCCGCGCTGCCCGCGCTGCAGTTCGGTCGCGAGCTTGATGCGCTGGGCCTCTCCGCCGGAGAGTTCGGTCGCGGGCTGCCCCAGCCGCAGGTAGCCGAGGCCGAGATCGCGCAGCACGGTGAGCGGCCGCAGGACGGACGGCTCCTCCGCGAAGGCCGCGCAGGCCCGGTCGACGGTCAGGGCGAGCACGTCCGCGATGCTCAGCCCGTTCCAGGTCACCTCCAGCGTCTCCGGCGCGTAGCGCGTGCCGTGGCAGGTCGGGCAGGGGGCGTAGACGCTCGGCATGAACAGCAGCTCGACGCTCACGAAGCCCTCGCCCTCGCAGGCGGGGCAGCGCCCCTTGGCCACGTTGAACGAGAAGCGGCCCGCATCGTAGCGGCGATCGCGAGCCTCGGGGGTCGAAGCGAACAGCTTGCGGACCGCGTCGAACAGGCCGGTGTAGGTGGCGAGGTTCGAGCGCGGGGTGCGACCGATGGGCTTCTGGTCGACCTTCACCAGGCGCCCGATCCCGTCCATCCCGCCGGCGATGCGGCCCTCTGTCGGACCCGGCGCCTCATCCAGCGGATCATCCGGTTCGTCCTCGGTCTTGACCGGCCGGCCGAGGTGCTCGCCGACGAGTTCGAGCAGGGCTTGGCTCACCAGGCTCGACTTCCCGGAGCCCGAGACGCCGGTGACGGCCGTGAGACACCCGATCGGGAAGGGGACCGAGACGCCGCGCAGGTTGTTGCGGACGATGCCGTCCAGGCGCAGCCAGCCCGCGGGCACCCGCGACGGCCGCGGGGCCGCCGCCGCGAGCCCGAACAGGTAGAGCCGCGTCCGCGACGCCTCGACGTCCCGCAGACCCTCCGGCGGCCCGCTGTAGAGGATCGTGCCGCCGTTCTCGCCCGCGGCCGGCCCCACATCGACGAGCCAGTCGGCGCGGCGCATCGTGCCGATATCGTGCTCGACGACGAAGAGCGAGTTGCCCGCGGCCAGCAGCCCGGCCAGAGCCTCGTGCATGGCGTCCCCGTCGGCAGGGTGCAGCCCGGCCGTGGGCTCGTCCAGCACGTAGACGACGCCGAAGAGCTGCGAGCGCAACTGGGTCGCGAGACGGAGGCGCTGCAGCTCGCCCGACGATAGGGTCGTGGTGACCCGATCCAGCGAGAGATAGCCGAGGCCCAGATCCGCGAGCGTCCCGATCCGCCCGATGAGGTCGGTGGCCAGCCGCTGGGCGGCGAGGCGCTTCTCGATCGACAGGTTCGGCGTGACGCGGACGTCGGGGGCGCCCGCATGGGCCGAGCCGCCGGACGCGGCCCGCTCGGCGCGGTCCCGCCGGCCCACCGCGCGGTNGGCGCGGTCCCGCCGGCCCACCGCGCGGTCGAGGGCGGCCGGCGCGACGTGGTCGTCGGGCTGCCGGTCCTCGGCCGCCGGTCGCAGGGCCTCGGCGAGCGCGGAGAGCGGCATGCGCGACAGCGCGCCGATATCCAGCCCCGCGAACGTGACCGACAGCGCCTCGGGCTTGAGGCGCTTGCCGTGACAGGCGGGGCAGTCCTCGCTGACGAGGTAGCCCGCGGCGCGGCGGCGCATGAGCGCGCTCTGCGAGTTCGTGAAGGTGCCGAGAACGTGGCGGCGGGCGCTCGTGAACGTGCCCATGTAGCTCGGCTCCAGGCCGCGGCGGCGAGCGAGCCGCGTCTGCTCGGGCGACAGCCCGGCATAGACCGGCTCCTGCGGCTGCTCGTCCGTGAACAGGATCCAGTCCCGGAGTGTCCGGGGCAGATCCTTCCAGCGCGTGTCGACGTCGACGCCCCGGCTCACGAGGATGTCCCGCAGGTTCTGGCCGCCCCAGGCCTGCGGCCAGGCCGCGACGGCGCGCTCGCGGATCGTCAGCGACGGGTCCGGCACCATCGAGGCTTCCGTCGCCTGATAGACCCGCCCGAGGCCGCCGCAGGACGGGCAGGCGCCCTGCGGCGTGTTCGGCGAGAAGTCCTCCGCGTAGAGCATCGGCTGGCCGGGCGGATAGGTGCCGGCGCGCGAGTACATCAGGCGCACGAGGCTCGACAGGGTCGTGACGCTGCCGACCGAGGAGCGCGCGCTGGGCGTGCCGCGCTGCTGCTGCAGGGCGACCGCCGGAGGGAGTCCCTCGATGGAATCGACGTCGGGGACGCCGACTTGGTCGATCATCCGCCGCGCGTAGGGCGCGACCGATTCGAAGTAGCGGCGCTGAGCCTCCGCGTAGAGGGTGCCGAACGCGAGCGAGGACTTGCCGGATCCGGAGACGCCCGTGAACACGACGAGGGCGTCGCGCGGCATCTCCACGTCGACGTCGCGCAGGTTGTGCTCGCGCGCCCCTCTGACCGTGACGTAGCCGGTCCGCCCCGCCCCCGCCCGCGCGATCGATGTTCCGCGACTGGGCTTCGCCTGATCCATGAGCAGCTTTCTCGGGGACGCCGGTCCCCACGGGGTGGAACGTCGGCCGAGCGGTGGCCGGTGCGGTCGACGGAACCGTCGCCGCGCGGGCCGCCGGTGCGACCCCTATCCGGTCCGGCTGGAAAATCGAAGTCGGCCGGCGCCGCCGGAGCCGGGCAGTCGGCGGCCGGTCAGACCATCCGGCTTCCGCGCGGAGCGACCGGGACGGATCGGTCATCGAGGGGCACCGACGCCGAATCGCCGCCGGCCGCGATCAGGTCCCGCCCTCGTCCTCGCACGCAGCGGCGGGCGGCGGCCCCCGCATCATCGCGCTGCTGGGCTGTCGAGTTGCTGGGCTCAGGGAAGGCGAGGATCGACACCGGCCCGATCGCACCGGCGATCGCCCGGCAAGAGCAGCGCGGTTCGGTCCCCGCGTCCGCTACGCGGCAACGGGCAGCCGCAGCACGTCGTCCATCGTGATCGGCCGGCCGGCTTCGCCGCAGAGATGGAGCAGGGTGGATTGCCGGAACCGCAGATCGCCGGTCACCTCCTCGCCGAGCCAAGCGGGCTTGCTGAAGGACTGATCGGCCCGCGTGAGCTCGACCTCCGCCAGGACCATCCCGGCCAGCGAGCCCTGGAAGACGTCGACCTCCCAGGTCAGGCCGCCATGCGGGATGCAGTACCGGGTCTTCTCGATCACGTTGCCGGTACACACCTGATCGATCATGGCGGCGGCGTCGGCGTGCGGGATCTCGTACTCGAACTCCGCCCGGGCGATGCCTTCGCGCGCGCCCTTGACCGTGATCCAGGCGCGCTCGCCGTCGAGGCGCACCCGGACCTTCCCGCGCGCGAAATGACCGACCAAGCCGTCCTTCAGGTGCCGAATGGATGTGGACGCGGCGCGCCAGCCATCGCCTGCCACGAGGAACTTCCGCTCGATCTCTAACCGCATCCAGGCGCCCATCGCTTCGGCTGGACGCCTCGTAGCCCATCGCGGCCGCCGAGTCAGGCGCTCGGCCGATGCGGCTTCCTCATCCCCGAACCTGCCCGAACCTGCCCGATGGCGCCGATGACCGGCACACCAGCTGTCGCGGCTCCTCGCCCATAGGCGAGACACCCATTCTGCGGCGCGCCGGCACCGGCGCGGTTGTCGTTCCTGGACAAGCCGCACTGAGCGGCCGCGCGACGAGGCTCCGGGAGCGCACACGCAGCGCGGGGGCTCCGTCGACCGTGCGGCCAGGCTGACCGCTCCGGGCCCGCGGGGAGCGGCCTCCACGGCCGCCGCGACCGTGGAGGCGAGCGTCAGCTCAGTCCGAGCCGACGCTGCCGTCCCAGTGGGCGAGGCGGGCGGCGAACGCCCAGGACAAGGCACGGTCCAGCGCCCCTCGTGCCTGCAAAGGAACGCGCCCGTTCCTGCACAATAAGTTCTCAGACCTGTCTAATTCCGTGCCAATGCTGCGGTGCATTGTGAATTCATGACGGTAAAATTCCAGACGTGTCGTCTTACGGCCAGAAAGCGTCGCAGAAAGGCAAGCCCGCGAAAGGCCTGCCGGTAGCTTTTCATTGTCAAAGATAAAAGGCTCGTCCGGCTCAGGGCAAGAAGCGACGACTGGAAAAATGCATTAGATCGCAGAGGTCGTAACCACATGGGTCGTATTACCTTAGCGGGAGTGAGCAAGATCTTCGGCGCCAACCATGCCGAGGCGATCGCGCTGATCTCCGAAGGGAAACGGAAGGCCGACATCGCCCAGACATGCGGCGCGGTCGTCGGTCTCTGCGACATCTCTTTCGACGTCGTCGAGGGCGAGATCCTCGTCCTGATGGGACTGTCCGGGTCGGGGAAATCGACGCTGCTGCGCTGCATGAACCGGCTCGTCGAGCCGACCAGCGGGCGCATCCTGGTCGACGACGTCGACGTCACGCGCCTCGGCCGGAAGGACCTGTTGGCGTTCCGGCAGAAGACCTTCGGCATGGTCTTCCAGCATTTCGCCCTCCTGCCGAACCGCACCATCGTGTCGAATGTCGCCTTCGGACTGGAGATCAAGAAGCTCCCCCCGCGGCAGCGCAACGACCGCGCGATGGAGGCCATCGCCCTCGTCGGCCTGAAGGGCTGGGAACACAAGTATCCGCACGAGCTCTCCGGCGGGATGCAGCAGCGGGCCGGCCTCGCCCGCGCGCTCGCGGCCGATGCCGACATCCTGCTGATGGACGAGGCCTTCAGCGCCCTCGATCCGCTGATCCGCCGGGACATGCAGGCCGAGCTGAGAGACCTTCAGCGCACGCTCAGGAAGACGATCGTCTTCGTCTCCCACGACCTCGACGAGGCCGTCGCTCTCGGTGGCCGCATCGTCCTGATGAAGGACGGCGAGGTGGTCCAGATCGGTCAGCCCGAGGAGATCGTGGCGCGCCCCGCGACGGACTACGTCGCGCGCTTCGTGGAGCATATCGACCTGTCCGCGGTCATGCGGACCGAGCACGTGGCGAACCGGGACTCCCTCGTCCTGGCGCCGACGCTCACCGCGGCCGAGGCGCGCGCGACGGTGGCGGCGGATACTGCCGATGCGTGGCTCGTCGCCGATCCGGAGGGCCGCTTCGTCGGGCGGATCCGGCGCGACAGGCTCGCCGCCGCCCGTGCCGGCGAGACCGTGTCGGGCCTCCTCGATCTGGATCCGGTCACCGTGACGGCGGGCATCCGTCTCGACGCGGTGATGGGCCGGGTCGCCGACGAGGGCTCCCTGGCGGTCGTCGCCGAGGACGGGCGCCTGATCGGCACCCTCACGAGCCGGGACATCGTCCGCGCATTGGCGGCGCGCCCGGGCACGCACGGCCGGGCAGCGGTGAGCGCCGCCCCCTTTCAAAAGCCCACAGGAGCGGAAGGATGGACTGGAACGTCCCGAAATTTCCCCTCGACACGCTCAGCGACGACGGGCTCGATTGGCTCACCGACCATGGCGCTTGGCTGACCCGCGCCGTCAGCCGCTCGGTCTCGAACTGGATCGACACGCTGACCACGGGCCTCGTCTCCGTGCCGCCCTGGGCAATCATCGCGGTGGCGGCGCTGGCGACCTACAGGATCGCCGGGCGGAAGGTCGGGCTCCTCACGCTCGCCGGGCTCCTGTTCCTGTGGGATCTCCGGCTCTGGCAGTCCACGATCGAGACCCTGGTCCTCGTGAGCCTCGCGACCGTGATGGCGCTCCTGATCGGGATCCCGGTGGGGATCTGGTTCGCCCTCAGCCGGTGGGCCTGGAAGGTGTTCTCGCCGGTGCTGGACATGATGCAGACGCTGCCGAGCTTCGTCTACCTCATCCCGGCGCTGCCCTTCTTCGGCCTCGGCGCGGTCTCGGCCTGCTTCGCGACCATCATCTTCTCCGTGCCGCCCGTGATCCGTCTGACCACGCTCGGCATCCGCAACGTGCCGGCGGAACTGGTCGAGGCGTCAGACGCCTTCGGCGGTTCGGCGACGCAGAAGCTCCTGAAGGTGCAACTGCCGCTCGCGCTGCCGACCATCATGGCCGGCGTCAACCAGACGATGATGCTCGCCCTCTCCATGGTCGTCATCGCCGCGATGATCGGGGCCGGCGGCCTCGGGCGCGAGGTGTGGCAGTCGATCCAGCGCCTCGAGGCGGGCGCCGGGTTCGAGGCGGGGCTCGGCATCGTGATCCTCGCCGTGATCCTCGATCGCTTCACCCAGGCCCTCGCCGCGCGCGCCCGCCCGCAGGGCTCGGCCTGACGGTCATCACCTCACAGAGGCCGCCGCGGGACCCTCGCACGCGGCGCCCGGACTGGCCGGGTGCCAGCCTGCCGCGCGCCGATTGTCTCCGCTCCGTCCCGCCCTGAAAGGTCCAGCGATGCGCGTCCGAACCGTCACCGTCCTCCTCTGCCTCGCGCTCTCCCAGAGCGCCGCCGAAGCCGCGACCAAGCAGGTCCGGCTGGCCTACGTGGAATGGGCCGACGCCGTCGCCGCCACGACGATCCTCAAGCAGGTGCTGGAGGAGAAGGGCTACACGGTGAAGGCCGTCCCGCTCGCGGCGGCCGCGATGTGGCAGGCGGTGGCCACGGGCGACGCCGATGCCAGCGTCGCGGCGTGGCTCCCGGTGACGCAGGCCGCCTACTACGAGAAGCTCAAGGACCGCCTGGACCTGCTCGGGCCGAACGTGACTGGGGCGAAGATCGGCTGGGTGGTGCCCGCCTTCTCGCCGCTCACCTCGATCGAGGATCTCAAGACCAGGGCCGCCGAGGTGGACGGCAAGGTGATCGGCATCGACCCCGGCGCCGGAGTGATGAAGAGCTCGGAGGCCGCCATCAAGGCCTACGGGCTGCCGGTCAAGCTCGTGGACGGCAGCGACGCCACGATGACCAGCGCCCTCAAGAACGCGATCCGGCAGAAGAAGGACATCGTCGTCACCGGCTGGACGCCGCACTGGATGTTCGCCCGCTACGAGCTGAAATACCTCACCGATCCGAAGAAGACTTTCGGCGAGGACGAGAGCGTCAACACCATCGTCCGCAAGGGACTGAAGGAGGATCTCCCCGAGGTCTACGCGATCCTCGAGAAGTTCAAGCTCGGCATCAAGGACGAAGAAGCCATGATGGCGCAGAACGAGGAGCGCGGCGTCAAGCCGGATCAGACCGCCGCGAAGTGGATCGCGGAGAACCGGGCCACAGTCGACAGCTGGCTGAAATAAGAACTCAGTTCAACCCGATAAAACCAAGAAAAACACCCGCCACGGGAACTACGGCGACCTAAAATTCGGGGGCACTACCATGCTGAAAGGATACAGCGCCGTCCTGGCTGCCTGTACGGCTGCCACGATGCTGTGCGGTACGACGGCGCGCGCGCAGGGGCAGAGCGGGCCGGGACAGGGCGCGCAGGAAATCGACGCCGAGCCGACGCGGCTCAACCGGGAGCAGCCGGTGGCTGTGCCCGACCCGACGCCCGTCCTGGCCGCCAGCCCGTCCGAGAAATTCACCTTCGGCGGCGCGATCCGTGCCCGCTACGACTGGCGGTTCGACGACGTCGACCGCGTCGGCACACCGAAAGCCTCGGAGCATTTCGACTTCGACACCCTGGCGCTGAAGGCGGCCTACGATTCCGACACGATCTTCGGGGCCGCCCAGTACCGCTTCTACGGCGGCAGCTCGATCTACGGCCCGCGCAACGGCTACCGCGGCTTCCCGGGCGAGGTCAGTTTCCCGCTCTACGCCTATCTCGGCTACAAATTCACCAAGGAAGACAGCATCACCGCGGGCATGAACCAAGTGCCCTTCGGCCTGGTGCCGTATTTCGGCGCCAGCTTCATCGAGACACTCGGCTTCACGATGGGCATCGAGGAGGTCTACAATCTGGGCGTGAAATACGCGCACGTCGAGCCGGACTTCAACTATCAGCTCGCCTACTATCCGGGCGCCAATCCCAACGCGATCGGCGCCAGCGTCGACAGCGCCCGCTACTCGACCAACATCGTCAAGGCCGACAGCTACGTGCTTGGCGGCAGCCGCAACGCCGAAGAGAACATGTTCATCGGCCGCGCCGAGTACTTCCTCTTCAAGAACGACGTCACCTCGTTCGCGATCGGCGGCTCGCTCTGGCACTCCGAGGTCTACAACTTCGACACGCGATCGACCGGGTCGAAACAGCTCGAAGGCGTGCACGTGCTCGGCACCTCCGGACCGTGGGGCTTCAAGGCGATCTACGTCCGCCAGGACATCAGCCCGAAGAACCCGACCCGCAACGACCAGATCACCGTCGGCGGCTTCGACTTCTCCTACAATATGGCGACCCACGGCAACTTCGTCTCGGCCGAGGTGACCTACAAGATCGCGGACCCGATCGGCCCGTTCACGGCGGTCCCGTATGTCGGCTACAGCGCCTATTACAAGGACAAGGCGCGCTTCAAGGCGAGCGAGCGCTTCATCCTCGGCAGCGCCTGGACCCTGACCGCCGACCCCAACCTCGTGATCTACACGGAGGGGGTGTTCGGCCGGAACGATCCCTACGTCGGCGCCGGCCAGTTCAGCAGCGGCCTCGCCATGGGCGGCGACAACCGCTGGAAGTCCCGCTTCATCATGAGCATCGGCTACTATTTCTGACCGGGACCGACGCGCCCGTTGCGGGCGCGTCCGCCCATGCGCGGGACGGCGTGAGCGGGGTCTCGATCGACTGGCTGCTCGAGAACCACGACACGATCACACACGAGAACTACCCGATAGGCCTCGACGGAAAAATCTGGCGCTTCAACGGTTTCCGCGATCGGATCACCCTGCGCCATCGTTCCGGAGACGTGCTCGAAGCAAAGGGACCGACGGATGCGCCCGGTTCGCCGCGCCCGCCGCCGATCGTTGCGCCGCGCATACCAGCGCACCCGACCTAGGCCCCCGCCTTCGCGAGCGCGACCTCCGCGGCGCCCGGCCCGCGCCCGATCGTGCCGCCGGTGCGCTTGCGCTCCGCGCTCGGCGGGCGCCCGAAATGGTCGACATAGGCCTTCGAGAAGTGTGACGCCAAGGCGAAGCCGCACTCGATGGCGATGCTGAGCAGCGGCATCGCCGTCTGGCGGATCAGGTGCCGGGCGTGCTCGAGTCGGATGCGCAGGTAGTGCTTCGCGGGCGAGCGCCCGAGATACTTCAGGAACAGCCGCTCCAGCTGGCGCTTCGACAGGCGCACAGAATCCGCGAGTTCCTGGCTGCCGAGGGGCTCGGCGAAGGTCTCCTCCATCAGCCCGACGACGTGCAGGAGCTTGGGATGCGCCACGCCGAGGCGCATCCGCAGGTCCATCCGCTGGCGCTCGCCGGCCTCGCGGATGCGGTGGTGGATCAGCTGCTCGGCGACGTTCGAGGCCAGGTCCGGCCCGTGCTCGCGCACGATGAGCGAGAGCATCATGTCGGCCGCCGCGGTGCCGCCCGCGCAGGTGAAGCGGTTGCGGTCGATCTCGAACAGGTCCGAGCCGATCTCCAGGGCATCGTGCTCCGAGGCGAGGCTCGCGAGATTCTCCCAGTGGATCGTCGCGCGGTACCCGTCGAGGAGACCGGCCTTCGCCAGCACGTAGGTCCCGGTGCAGACGGCGCCGATTGCCGCGCCGCGAGTGCTGCTGCGGCGCAGACTCGCGTTCAGCGCCCGGTGGTCGTGCCGGTGGATGTCGATGCCGCCGCAGACGATGAGCATGTCGAGGCTCTGAGCCTCACCGAAAGCGCCCGACACCTTGACCTCGACGCCGTTCGACGCGGTGCACCCGTCTCCGCGCTCCGACCAGAGTGAGTACCGGTAGAGCTCCCGGCCCGCGGCCCGGTTGGCGAGGCGCAGGGGCTCGATGGCCGACGAGAAGGCGATCATCGAGAACTGGGCGACGAGCATGAAGCCGACCGATGTCGTCTCCGATGCCCGACATTCCGTGCTGATCCGGTCCATCGACGTCCCCCGGGGACAGATTAGCCGAGAACCATTCAAAGGTAAGTCCGCGCCGATCACAACCGGCTGAGGCGAGAAACGACCGACGAATCCAGCTCCGGGAGAGCGGCGGAACAGGGCGTCGCAAATCGCAAACTCGCGGTCGCCGTCGAGAAAGCCGGTGCCGGTCGGCGCGCCGATGATCGATCATCCAAGGGGGCTCACCGATGCGCCGCTTCTCCCTCACATCGCTGCTCTCGGAGTCGCTCCGGGGCCATCAGGGCTGGGGCCGCCAGTGGCGCGATCCGCAGCCGAAGGCCGCCTACGACGTCGTCATCGTCGGCGGCGGCGGCCACGGCCTGGCGACGGCCTACTATCTCGCGACCGTCCACGGCATCACCAACGTGGCCGTGCTGGAGAAGGGCTGGATCGGCGGCGGCAACACGGGCCGCAACACCACGATCATCCGCTCCAACTATCTCTACGACGAGAGCGCGGCCCTCTACGAGCACGCCCTCAAGCTCTGGGAAGGCCTGGCGCAGGAACTGAACTACAACGTGATGTTCTCCCAGCGCGGCGTGCTGATGCTCGCACACAACATCCACGACGTTCAGAGCTTCAAGCGGCACGTCTACGCCAACCGCCTCAACGGCATCGACAACGAGTGGCTGTCGAAGGAGGCGTGCAAGGAGTTCTGCCCGCCCCTCGAGATCGGCGGCCACCTCCGCTACCCGGTGCTCGGCGGCGCCCTGCAGCGCCGGGCCGGCACCGCCCGGCACGACGCGGTGGCCTGGGGCTACGCCCGCGGCGCCGACGCCCGCGGTGTCGACATCATCCAGAACTGCGAGGTGAAGGGCGTCCGCCGGGACGCCTCGGGGGCGGCGATCGGTGTCGAGACGACCCGCGGCTTCATCGGCGCCGGCCGGATCGGCGTCGTCGCGGCCGGGCACACCTCGACCGTCATGGCGATGGCCGACGTGCGGATGCCCCTGGAGAGCTACCCGCTCCAGGCCCTGGTCTCGGAGCCGGTCAAGCCGGTCTTCCCCTGCGTGGTGATGTCCAACGCGGTCCACGCGTACATCTCGCAGTCGGACAAGGGCGAGCTCGTCATCGGGGCCGGCACGGACCAGTACACGTCCTACAGCCAGCAGGGCGGGCTCCACATCACCACCCACACCCTCGACGCGATCTGCGAGCTCTTCCCGCAATTCACCCGGATGCGGATGTTGCGCTCCTGGGGCGGGATCGTCGACGTCACGCCCGACCGCTCGCCGATCATCGGCAAGACCCCGGTGCGGAACCTGTTCGTCAATTGCGGGTGGGGCACCGGCGGCTTCAAGGCGACGCCGGGCTCGGGCCACGTCTTCGCCCACACCCTGGCGACCGGCGCGCCCCACGCGATCAACGCGCCCTTCACCCTCGACCGATTCCGCACCGGGCGGCTCATCGACGAGGCCGCCGCGGCGGCCGTCGCGCACTGACCGGCGACCACCCGTCCCATCGAGGAGACGCCCGATGCTGCTGATCGCCTGTCCGTATTGCGGGAACCGACCCGAGACCGAGTTCCGCTGCGGCGGCCAGGCGCACGTCGCCCGGCCGGCCGACCCCGCCGCCCTCGACGACGCTGCCTGGGCCGAGCACCTGTTCGTGCGGGCGAACCCGCGGGGCGTCCACGCCGAGCGCTGGAACCACGCCCACGGCTGCGGGCGCTGGTTCAACGCCCTGCGCGACACCGTGAGCGACCGCTTCCTCGAGACCTACCCCGCGGGCGCCGCGCCCTCCCGTTCCACCGACACCGAGGCGAGGGCGTGATGGCACAGCCGTTCAGACTGGCCCGGGGCGGCCGCATCGACCGCGCGCGCCCGGTCCGCTTCAGCTTCAACGGCCGCACCGTCGAGGGCTACCAGGGCGACACCGTCGCGTCGGCCCTGCTCGCCAGCGGCATTCACCTCGTCGGGCGCTCGTTCAAGTACCACCGGCCCCGCGGCATCCTGAGCCACGGCCCCGACGAGCCGAGCGCCCTGCTCTCGGTGGATCGGGGCCCCGGCCGGGTCGACCCGAACAACCGCGCCTCGGTGGTGGAGCTGCGCGAGGGCCTCAAGACCCGGTCGCAGAACCACTGGCCGTCCCTGCGGTACGATGTCGGCGCCGTGAACGACCTGCTCTCGCCGGTCTTCGTCGCGGGGTTCTACTACAAGACCTTCATGTGGCCCCGGACGTTCTGGGACCGGGTCTACGAGCCGTTCATCCGCTCCGCCGCCGGTCTCGGCAAGGCGCCGACCGAGGCCGACCCGGACCGCTACGCCAACCGCCACGCCCATTGCGACGTCCTGATCGTCGGCGCCGGGCCGGCCGGCCTCGCGGCGGCACTGGCGGCGGCGAGGACCGGCAAGCGGGTGATCGTCGCCGACGAGGGTGCGGAGCCCGGCGGCAGCCTCCTGCACGACGTGACCTCCGAGATCGACGGCCGACCCGCCGCGGAGTGGCTGAAGGCCGCCCTCGCCGACCTCGACGGGCGGGAGAACGTCGTCCTGCTGCCGCGCACGACGGCCTTCGGCTACTACAACCACAACCACGTCGCGCTGGCCGAGCGCGTCACCGACCACCTGCCCGCCGGGGCCGCGAATGCCCCCCGCGAGCGGCTCTGGCAGGTGCGCGCCGGCGAGGTCGTGCTCGCCGGCGGATCCCACGAGCGGCCGCTGGTCTTCGCCGACAACGACCGCCCGGGCATCCTGCTTGCCGAGAGCGTGCGGGTCTTCATCAACCGCTACGGCGTCCTGCCGGGACGGCGCATCGTGTTCGCGACCAGCGGCGCCTCGGCCTACGTGGCGGCCCTCGACGCCAAGCGGGCGGGGGCCGACGTGACCCTGGTCGACCTGCGCCTCGAGGCCGATTGCGGGCCCGAGCCGGCGCGCCTTCGGGCAGCCGGGATCACCGTGCTGACCGGCCACACCGTGGTCGGGTCCACGGGCCGGTCGCGCGTCGCGGGACTGCTCGTGGCGCCGATCGGGAGCGACGGCCGGTGCGGCCGCCGTCGCCGTCTCGCCTGCGACTGCGTGGGCATGTCGGGCGGCTGGACACCCGCGGTCCACCTGTTCTCGCAGTCCCGCGGCAAGCTCGCCTACGATCCCGCCCTCGACGCCTTCCTGCCCGGGACCTCGGCCCAGGCCGAGCGCTCGGCCGGGGCGGCCAGGGGGACCTACGACCTCGCGGCCTGCCTCGCCGAGGGCGACGCGGCGGGTGCGGCGGCGGCCGGCTCCGCGGAGCGGCGCCCCTTCACGGCGACGCCGACGCCGACGGGTTTCCAGCCGGTCCGGATCATGCCGACCGACGCCGACCCCGCGAAGGTCCGCGCCGTCGTGGACTTCCAGAACGACGTCACCGCGAAGGACATCAAGCTCGCGGTGCGCGAGGGCTTCCAATCGATCGAGCACGTCAAGCGGTACACCACGACCGGCATGGCGACCGACCAGGGCAAGACCTCGAACATGAACGCCCTCGGCATCGTCGCCGGGCAGCTCGACAAGGCGCTCCCCGGGGTCGGGACGACAACCTTCCGGCCGCCCTACACCCCGGTCACCTTCGGCGCCCTCGTCGGCCCGGCGCGCCACGCCCTGTTCGACCCAATCCGCACCACGCCGATCCACGGCTGGGCGGAGGCGCACGGCGCCCTGTTCGAGAACGTCGCCCTGTGGCGGCGCGCCTGGTACTTCCCCAAGCCCGGCGAGGACCTGCACGCGGCGGTCGCCCGCGAGTGCAGGGCCGTGCGCGCGGGCGTCGGCATCTTCGACGCCTCGACGCTCGGCAAGATCGAGATCGTCGGCCCGGACGCGGCCGAGTTCATGAACCGCCTCTACATCAATCCCTGGGCGAAGCTGGAGCCGGGTCGCTGCCGCTACGGCCTGATGCTCAAGGAGGACGGGTATATCCTCGACGACGGCGTCGTGGCGCGCGTGTCGCCGGAGTGCTTCCACGTCACGACCACCACGGGCGGCGCCGCCCGGGTCCTGGCCCACATGGAGGATTACCTCCAGACCGAGTGGCCGGACCTCCAGGTGTTCCTCACCTCGACCACGGAGCAGTGGGCGGTGATCGCCCTCCAGGGCCCGAGGGCGCGGGAGGTGATCGCGCCGCTCGTCGAGGGCATCGACCTGTCGCCTCAGGCTTTCCCGCACATGGCGATGCGATCCGGCACGCTCTGCGGCGTGCCGACCCGCCTGTTCCGGGTCTCCTTCACCGGCGAGCTCGGCTTCGAGATCAACGTCCCGTCCGACCACGCGCTGGCGGTCTGGGAGGCGCTCATGGAGGCGGGACGGCCCCACGGGATCACCCCCTACGGGACCGAGACGATGCACGTGCTCCGGGCCGAGAAGGGCTACATCATCGTCGGTCAGGAGACGGACGGGACCGTCACCCCGGACGATGTCGGACTGGCCGGCATGATCGCCAAGGCGAAGAGGGACTTCGTCGGCAAGCGCTCACTCGCCCGGCCCGACGTGGTCGCCTCCGGCCGCAAGCAGCTCGTCGGGCTCGTCACCGACGACCCGAGCTGCGTCCTCGACGAGGGCGCCCAAATCGTCGCCGACCCGAACCAGCCGATCCCGATGCGGATGCTCGGCCACGTCACGTCGAGCTACTGGAGCGCGAATTGCGAGCGCTCCATCGCGCTGGCCCTAGTGGCGGGCGGGCGCGACCTGCTCGGCCAGACCCTCCACGTCACGACCCCGGACGGCTTCACCACCGCCACCGTGGCCGAGCCGGTGTTCTTCGATCCCAAGGGGGAGCGCATCCATGCTTGAGGCCCGCTACCGCACCGCCCGGGCGCTCCCGCTCGGCCGCACCGACGCGCCGGCGCCGGCCGGCGCCGGCCTCCCGGCGCCGGCCGGCGCCGGCCTCCTGATCCGGCCGGCCGCGGCCGAGGCGCGCTTCTCCCTGCGCCTGCGCGGCCCGCTCGTGGCGGCGGCCGGCCTCCCCCTCGACCGCCCGATCAACACCGTGTCGGGCGACGAGACCCGCTGGATCGCACGTCTGGGTCCCGACGAGTGGCTGATCGGCGCGGCCGAGACGGATGCCGACATCCTGGCCGCCGCCGCGATCGCCGACCTCGCCGGCCGGGCGCACGCCCTCGTGGACGTGTCGCACCGCAATGTCGGGATCGACGTCCGCGGCGCGGCGGCTGCGATCGCCCTCAATGCCGGCTGCCCCCTCGACCTCGGCGACGCCGCCTTCCCGGCAGGCAGCGCCACCCGCACGCTCTTCGGCAAGGCCGAGATCGTGCTGATCCGTCGCCCCGGCCCGGTCCCGGCATACCGGGTGGAGTGCTGGCGGTCCTTCGCGACCTACGTGTATGGCTTGCTGCAGGAGGCCGCCTTTGGGGTCGGCCCGCTGGAGAGAGCCGCCGCGCGATGATCAGCGCCTTCGATCTGTTCAAGATCGGCATCGGCCCGTCGAGTTCCCACACGATCGGACCCATGGTGGCCGCGCGCCGCTTCCGCGACCGCGTCGCCGGGCGGCCCGGCGTCGCGCGGGTGAGCGCGGAGATCTTCGGCTCCCTCGCCTGGACCGGGCGCGGCCACGGCACCGACGTGGCGATCTTCCTTGGCCTGCTCGGCCACGAGCCCGCGACCGTCGATCCGGACGCCGTGGCGGGCTACACGCGGGCCCTGGCCGAGACCGGCGCCACCGGCCTGCCGGGCGTCGCCTTCGACACCACGAAGGACCTGCTGTTCAACTTCACCGAGGTCCTTCCCGGCCACACCAACGGCATGCGCTTCCGCGCCCACGACGCCGACGGCGCCGTGCTGGAGGAGGTGGTCTGCTACTCGGTCGGCGGCGGGTTCGTCGAGGAGGAGGGGGCGGCGGAGACCGGCGGCCTCGACGCCGTCGCGGTGCCCCACCCGTTCGAGAGCGGCGCCGACCTCCTGCGCATCTGCGCCGAGACCGGCCTCACCATCCCGCAAGTCCAGATGGCCAACGAGCGCGCCCTGCGCGGCGAGGCCGAGATCGAGTCCGGGCTCGACGCCGTCCGGGACGCCATGCTGGCCTGCATCAGTCGCGGCCTGCGCATGGACGGCGAGCTGCCCGGCGGCCTCAGAGTCCGGCGGCGCGCGAAGCGCCTGCACGAGACCCTCGACGCGAACCGCCTCTCCAACAGCCGGCCGGCCCACGAGATCATGGACTGGATCAGCCTGTTCGCCCTGGCGGTGAACGAGGAGAACGCGTCCGGCGGACGGATCGTCACGGCGCCGACCAACGGCGCGGCCGGGATCGTGCCGGCGGTGCTGCGCTACATCGTCGACTTCTATCCCGGCTGGAGCGAGGCGCGCGGCCGCGACTACCTCCTCGCCGCCGCCGCGGTCGGCGGCCTGATCAAGCGCCGGGCCTCGATCTCGGGCGCCGAGGTCGGCTGCCAGGGCGAGGTCGGCTCCGCGGCCGCCATGGCGGCCGCCGGGCTCGCCTCCGTCCTCGGGGGCGACGCGCGGCAGGTCGCCAACGCCGCCGAGATCGCCATGGAGCACCATCTGGGCATGACCTGCGACCCGATCGGCGGCCTCGTCCAGATCCCATGCATCGAGCGCAACGCCTTCGGCGCCAACAAGGCGGTGGCGGCCGCCTCCCTCGCCCTCCACGGCGACGGGGTGCATTTCGTGAGCCTCGATCAGGTCATCGAGACGATGCGCCAGACCGGGCACGACATGCAGGCCAAGTACAAGGAAACCTCCCTCGGCGGCCTCGCGGTCAACGTCGCCGCCTGCTGAGCGCGACGTCCCGCGCCGCCCCGCACGCCCGGGAGCGCGCGGGGCCGCCGATCCCGGCAGGGGGCCGCGTCAGGCCGCCCGCGCCGCCTCCGGCAGCGCGAACGGCTCCGGCGCGTGCCCCTCCGCGCGCAGCGCGGCCAGCAGGTCGTCCGGCGTGAGGTTGAGGGTGCGCGTGCTCACCAGGGGGTGGACGTTGATCCGCGCCTCCGCGAGCAGGCTGTCCTGGATGAAGATCCTGACGCTGCCCGGCGCGGCGTTCAGGGCCGCGAGCGGCGAGACCGCGCCGCTCGCGACACCGAGCTGCTCGCCGAGCGCCTCGGCACTGGCGAAGGACAGGCCACCCCGCGCGCCGAGGACGGCCCGGAACGCCTTCAGGTCCACCTGCGCGTCGTGATGGAGCGTGACCAGGAAGTACGTCTTCTTCCCGTCGCGCAGGAACAGGTTCTTGGTGTGCGCGCCGACGATGTCGCCGCAGGCCGCCATCATCGCCTCGACGGTCAGGACCGGCGCGTGCTCGTAGAGCTTGTAGGCGACCCCGCGCTCGCGCAGCCGGGCCAGGAGGTCGTCGGAGGTCAAGGGCATCGGGTTCCTCATCGGGGTTCGCGGGCCGGCGGCGCGAGGACGCCGATCCGGCGAAGGTGAGCCAGGATCTCGCGGGCGGCCGCGTCGGGCTCCGGCCGGATGAGGAGGCGCCCGCCGCCGGACGCGGCCTCGCCCGTCGCCGCCCTCAGCCGCTCCGCCGCCGAGCCGCCGGACGGCGCACCTTTCACGAGTTTCGGCCGGGGGCGATAGGGGCGCTCCTCGAAGAGCGGGACGGGGGCCGCCGCGGCCGGGTCCCCCGCGACGGTCTCGATCACGCCGCGCCGCGCCTGCCCGTAGGCGAAGGGGAGGGGCGCGGGCGCGTCGGGATGGATCGTGGCCAGGACCGGCCCGCGCAGGCTCACGCGGCGGCGGGCACCGCGGCCGAGGGTCTGGTCGAGGGGCAGGTCGCCCGCGTCGCCACCCGCGAGGGCGACGATGTCGGGGATCAGGAGGCAGTCGAGGGCCTGCGCGACCGCGTAGGGAACCATCCCGGTCTCGTCGCCCCCCTGGCCGCGCCGGCCCGCGAGGATCAGGCCGGGCGCCATCGTCGCGAGGCGCGCGACGAGGGCCGGCACCGGATCGGCTCCCGCCGGCACGGGGACGTGCACGATCCGGGACAGGCCGTGGCCCAGCGCGTCCGAGACGGCGGCGGCGTCCGGCCCGGCGTGGAGGCCGACGGCCTCGCCGAGGCCCGTCGCGAGGCGGATCGCCTGGGCCTCCAGCCGCGGCAGGACCGTCGCGCCAGAGACCGGATGCCGTCCCGCGGAGAGGAGCACGACGCTGGTCACGGGCTGCCCTCCGGGCGCGCGGCTTCCTCGGCCAGGAGCCGCAGCAGGGTGGGCATGACCGCCTGCGCGTCCTGCACGATGGCGAGGCCCGCCCGCTCGATCATCGCGGCGTGCAGGTCGGTGTTGACCGCCACGACGTGCTCGCAGCCCGCGACGCCCTGCAGGTGCTGCGGCGCGCCCGAGATGCCGAGGGCGAGGTAGCAGGTCGCCGCCAGCACGGTGCCGGAGGCGCCGACCTGGCTCCGACGTGGCATCAGCCCGGAATCGCACAGGACCCGGCTCGCGCCCGGGGTCGCGCGGAGCGCCGCGACGAGCTGCCGGAACGTGTCGAGGTCGGTGACGCCGTTGCCCGCCGCGGTGACGAATTCCGCGAGCGCGAGCGGGACCGTCGCCGGGTCGGCCGCGATGCGCTGCGCCGAGAGGATTCTCGCCCCGGCCGGCGCGGGCTCCGCGATAGCGACCTCCAATGGCCGCGCTTCCCGGGGCGGACCGGCATACTCGGCCACCGCGTCGACAGCGACGGTGGCGAGCAGCCCCGGCGCCGCCCGCTGCTCGACGCTGCGGCCCCGCGCCGGGCGGATCAGCCCGGTGGCGGAGACGCTCTCGGCCTGGGTGAACAGCGGCGCGCCGAGCCGGACCGCGACCCGGCGGGCGACGTCGCCGCCGTCGAGGGATTCCGGGAACAGGACGTGCCGCGGATCGAGCGCTGTCAGGGCCGCGGCGATCCGGGCGGCGCGGCCGGCGGGATCGTAGGCTCGGTCACCGTCTCCGTGCGCGAGGAGACGGTCCGCGCCCGCCTCGCCGCATCCGGCGCAGTCGCCGACGCCGAGCAGGACGACCGCGCCGTCGCGGCCCGCGAGAACCCGCGCGGCGCCGAGGAGCTGCCGGTCGTGAGTCGAGAGCCGGCCGCCGGCGCAGTCGGGCACCGCGACGACGAGGAAGGCCGGATCCTCCACCGTCACGACGGTGGGGGCCGCCTTCGCCGGGCGGGCAGCCTGGGCAGCCATCGGCACCGCGTAGCGGTGCTGCTGGCCCAGGTCGAAGCGCGGGCGGGCGGCGCCGGGCGGCCGCCGGCCCGGGGCGCGGTGCGGTCGAAGCGCGGCCGGTCTCCGGCATCGCGGGGAGCGACCCGCTGTGCGGCCAGATCGGCGCGGGGGTCGCGACGGGGGCGGTTCATCGTCCGGCCTCGACGGCCTCGAGGAGCAGCTCCGCGACGTCGCGGATCTCGGCCCTGCGGTCGGTCACGCCCTCGAGCATCGCCGTGCAGGACGGGCAGGCGACCGCGACGGTTCCGGCGCCGGTCTCGGCCGCCTGGGCCATCCGCAGGTCGGGGATGCGCCGCTCGCCGGGGATGTCGCTCACCGGCGCTCCGCCGCCGCCGCCGCAGCACATCGCGCGTCGGCCGGAGCGGGCCATCTCGACCCGGGTCAGCCCGATCGCGTCGAGCACGGCCCGGGGCGCCTCCGTCTCCCCGTTGTAGCGGGCGAGGTAGCAGGGGTCGTGATAGGTCACGGCCCGGTCGGTGAGGCGTCCCGGCTTCAGGCGCCCGGCCCGGATCAGCTCCAGAAGGAAGGCGGTGTGGTGCACCACCAAGTAGCGGGCGCCGAAGGCCGGGTACTCGTTGCGCAGGGCGTGTAGGGCGTGCGGGTCCGACGTGACGATGCGCCGGAAGCGGTGTCGGGCGAGCGTCGCGGCGTTTGTGCGGGCGAGGTCCTGGAAGGTCGCCTCGTCCCCGAGTCGCCGGGCGAGGTCGCCCGTGTCGCGCTCTTCCGGGCCGAGGACCGCGAAGTCCACGCCCGCTTCCCGCAGGAGCCGCACCAGGGCCCGGAGCGTGCGGCCGTAGCGCAGATCGTAGGCGCCCTCGCCGAGCCAGAGCAGCACGTCGGTGCTCTCCCGGCCGGCGATCAGCGGCAGGTCGAGGCCGGCGGCGAAGTCGGTGCGGGCCGGGAGCGGCCGGCCGCCGGGATCGCCGGCCTGGCGCAGCTCCGTCACCGGGGCGACCGCCTTCTCGGGGAGGGCGCCGCGCTCCAGGGTCTCGTGGCGGCGGAGCGCCACCACCGCGTCGACGTGCTCGATCATCATCGGGCACTCCTCCACGCAGGCCCGGCAGGTGGTGCAGGACCAGAGCGTGTCGGGATGGATCCGGGCGTCCGGCCCGATCAGGCGGGCGAGGGGACCGCGCGCGCCCGCGGCCGCGCGGCCACCCGGGTAAGGCGCGCCGGCATAGGCGGGCTCCGCCGCCGACAGGCCGGCGACGAGGTCCTGGATGAGCCGCTTCGGGTTGAGCGGCTGGCCGGCCGCGAAGGCCGGGCAGGCGGTCTCGCAGCGCCCGCAGCTGACGCAGGCGTCGTAGGAGAGGAGCCGGTTCCAGGTGAAGTCGGCCGGGATCGCGGCGCCGAGGCGCGGCGCCGCGAGGTCGAGGGGCTGGAGCGCGGTGTCGGGCCGCCCCGCGAAGCGGCCGGGCCGCGGATGGGCGACGAGGTGGAGGGCGCCNGCCGCCGCGAGCGCCAGGTCGAGCGGGGCGAGGGGGCCGCCGCCGCCGGAGGCGAGCGCCAGGGCCGTCACCGTGCCGCCGAGGGCGTAGGCGACGAGCAGGACGGGCAGGATCTGGAAACGCCCCGCCGAGAGGCGCGGCGTCCGGCGCGGGTAGCGGCGCGCGCCGACGAGCAGCGACCCGGCCGCCGTGACGCCGAAGGCCAGGGCGACGAGGATCCAGTAGGGCGCGGAGCCGCCGAGCGGCGGCAGGATCGCCACGGCCGTCAGGACCGAGGCGGCGAGCAGGCCGCCCGCCACCACCGCGTGCATCCGCGACGCGTAGGCGTCCCGCGCCACGACGTGGTGCACGTCCACGAGGTAGCGGCGGGGCAGCTTGGCGAGGCCGTCGAGCCACGCCACCGGGGCCGACGCCCCGGCCCGCCAGAGGGCCGCCCGGCGCGCGACCTGAACGAGGGCCAGCGCCGCCATCGCCCAGACGAGGCCGGGGAATACGGTGGCCAGAGAGACGGGACCGGCCATGGCTCAGCTCACATGTCCTTGCACAGCCGGAGGGCGTCGTAGAGCGCCGCGTGGATGTTGCGCCCGGCCACGGCGTCGCCGATCCGGTGGAGGGCGAAGCCCCCGGACAGGTCGAAGGGCTGCGGCTCGCCGCGGAGCAGGGCCCCCTGGTCGGTCTGGCCGCGATTCACCGAGCCGGCCTTGAGGCCGTGGTAGAGCCCGTCCACCGGGAGCGTCCCGTGATCCACCACGATGCGGTCGACGAGGCGCTCCTCCTCGGCGTCGGTCATGGTGTTGCGCAGGACCGCCACGAAGCGGTTGCCCTCGGGATAGATCTCGATCAGCTCCATGTTCGGCGTCATCACGACGCCGAGCCTGTAGAGCTCGCGCAGGTGGATCGGCTGGTTCGTGGTGCCGATCTCCTCGGCCACCATCCGGTCGTGGGTGGCGATCTCGACGAGGCAGCCGCGCTTGGCCAGCAACTCGGCGACCGAGGCGGCGTTGTGCTGGCCCATCTCGTCGTAGAGCAGGACCGAGCCGGTCGGCTCGACCGCGCCAGAGAGCACCTCGGCCGTGGTCACCGCGTGCGCCTCGGCCCCCTTGGCGTGGCCGCGGGACGGGCTGCCGCCGGTCGCGACGATCACCACGTCGGGCTGCTCGGCCAAGACCGCCGCCTCGGTGGCGGGGGTGTTCAGGCGCAGGTCGACGCCGAGCTTGGTGACCTGGGCGACGAGCCAGCGGGTGATGCCCGACATCGCCTCGCGCCAGCCGGCCTTCGCCGCCAGGGTGATCTGCCCGCCGGCCTGGGCGCCCTTCTCGAACAGCACGACCGCGTGGCCGCGCTCGGCGCAGACGCGGGCCGCCTCGAGCCCAGCGGGCCCCGCGCCGACGACCACGACGCGGCGGCGGACGTCCGCCTTTCGGATTTCGTGCGGCATCGTGGCCTCGCGGCCGGTGGCCGCGTTCTGGATGCACAGGGCGTCGCCGCCGACGTAGATCCGGTCGATGCAGTAGCCCGCGCCGACGCACTGGCGGATGTCGTCGGCCCGGCCCTCGGACAGCTTGCGGACGAGGTGCGGGTCGGCGATGTGCGCCCGGGTCATCGCCACCATGTCGACGTGGCCCTCCGCCACCGCCCGGGCCGCGGTCGCTAGGTCGGTGACGCGCTGGGCGTGGAAGACCGGCACGTCGACCTCGCGCTTGATCGCGCTCGGCAGGAACAGGAACGGCGCCACCGGGAAGGACATGTTGGGCAGGGAGATCGCGTGGGCGATGTGGTCCCGCGCCTGCCCGCCCAGGATGTTGAGGAAGTCCACGAGGCCGCGCCTCGCGTATTCCGACGCTATGGCGAGGCAATCCTCCTGCGAGAGGCCGTCGGCGACCATCTCGTCGCCCGACATGCGGATGCCGATGACGTAATCGTCGCCGACCTCGGCGCGCATCGCCTCTAGCACCTCGATGCCGAAGCGCATCCGGTTCTCCAGGCTGCCGCCGTACCGGTCGGTGCGCCGGTTGACCGCGGGCGACCAGAACTGGTCGATCAGGTGGCCGTGGGCGGCCGAGACCTCGCAGCCGTCGAGCCCGCCCTCACGGCAGCGGCGCGCGGCCGCGGCGAAGCTCCGCACAATCCGGGCGATGTCCTCGGCCTCCATCTCCTTCGGGAGGGTGCGGGAGGCGGGCTCCCGGCGCGGCGAGGGCGCGAGCGTCGGCAGCCAGTGCTCGGTGTCCCACTTGGTGCGCCGACCCATATGGGTGAGCTGGATCATCAGCTTGCCGCCGTGGGCGTGGACCCGGTCGGCGAACTGCCGGAAGAACGGGATCACCGCGTCGTCGGCGACCGAGATCTGGTTCCAGGGGGCGGCGGGGCTGTCGGGGGCGACCGACGAGGAGCCGCCGAACATGGTCAGCCCGATCCCGCCCCTGGCCTTCTCGGCGTGGTAGAGCTGGTAGCGCTCCTGGGGCTTGCCGTCGCGGCCGTAGCCCGGCGCGTGACTGGTGGACATCACCCGGTTGCGGATGGTCAGCCCCTTGATGGTCAGGGGCTTCAGCAGCGCGTCGGCGTTGGCGATCACGGGAGCACTCCCGAAGGCGAGGGGTGTGCGATGCGGGGAGGGGCCGGGCGCGGCCCGGGCCTCACCGCTCGATGACGAGGTCGCTCGTCGGCCGGGAGCAGCACAGCAGGGCCATGCCGGCATCGATCTCGCGCTGGCGGATGCCGCCCGCGTGGGTCATCGCCACGGTGCCGGAGGTCAGCTTCGACTTGCAGGTGCCGCACAGGCCCTTGGCGCAGGAGGAGGGCAGGCGGATCCCGGCCCTGCGGGCCGCGTCCAGCACCGTCATGTCCTCCGGGCAATCGAGCACCCGGCGGGTCTTGGCGAACTCCACCCGGAAGCTGCGCACGCCGGCGGCCGGGGCGTCGTCTAGGGCCTGCTCGGCCTCGCGGGCGGCGTCCTGCTCGGCCTCCGGCAGGGCGCCGAAATCGAAGCTCTCCTCGTGGTGCCGGGCCATGTCGAAGCCGGCCTCGGCCAGCATCGCCCGCACCGCGCCCATGAAGGGCTTCGGGCCGCAGACGAAGGCGGTGCGCTCCAGGAAGTCGGGCACCGTCTCGCGCAGGAGTGCCGGGGTCAGCCGGCCCCGCGGGCCCGTCCAGGCCTCGCCCGGGGCGTCGGCCTCGCAGATCGCGTGGACCTTGAGCGCCGGATCGCCGCGGGCCATCAGGGCGAGCTCGTCCCGGAAGACGATGTCGGCCGGGCTGCGGGCCGCGTGGACGAAGGCCACGTCGCGGCCCGCCCCGAGGTCGTGGAAGGTGCGCGCCATCGCCATCATCGGCGTGACGCCGCTGCCGCCCGACAGGAGCAGGTACTTCGCCCCGGGATGGGTGAAGCACGAGAACTCGCCCATCGGGCCGAGCGCCCGGACGGTGTCGCCGGGCTTCAGATTGTCGTGCAGCCAGTTCGAGACCGGGCCGCCGGCCACGCGCTTGACGGTGATCGCCAGGGTGTGGGGCCGGGTCGGCGCCGAGGAGATCGTGTAGCAGCGGTGGAGCGTCTCCCCGCCGATCCCGAAGGCGAAGGTCAGGAACTGGCCGGGCCGGTAGCGGAACGTCCGCGGCTCGCGGGCGGCGAGCACGAAGGTCCTCACGTCGTGCGTCTCGGCCCGCACCGCGACGCAGGTGAGGACGTCGTCCGTCTCGGCATCCCAGGGCGCGGCGGCCGCGAGCGACGCGGCGGCCGGCTCTGCCGATCCGGGGACCCTGTCGGGGGCCGGGGTCACGATCAGCGCCCCAGATGCGCGGCCATGCGGCCGACGTACCAGGTGCAGAACTTCTCCACGAGCATCTCGGTGTGGGGCGAATACGGGCCGGGCTCGTAGGCCGGGCTGCGCACGCCCTGCTGGCAGATGCCGACGAGCTCGCTGTCCTGGTCGTTGGTGGCCTCCCAGACGCCGGTCAGGTTGGCGAGGTCGAAGTCGACGCCCTCGACCGCGTCCTTGTGGACGAGCCACTTGGTGCGCAGGAGCGAGCGCTCGGCGTCGAGCGGCAGCACCGAGAAGGTGACGATGTGGTCGCCGAGGAAGTGGTGCCAGGAATTGGGCTGGGTCCAGACCGAGAGGCCGCCGAGCTTGGCGTTGGTCAGGCTGCCGAGGAGCTTCCGGCAGGCGGCCTTGGTGTCGATCGTGTGGGATTCACCCGCGCCGTCGAGCGGCAGCCGCTCCGTGCGGAAGCCCGTGATCATGGTGTCGAGCTCGTCGATCTCCTTCGACGGCAGCCCCTCCGCCTCCCACTCGCCGTGGCGCGTTCGGAGCAGGCAGCCGTAGCGCTCGGCCTGGGCGCGATCGTGCTCGTCCATCTCCTCGGGGGCGAAGCCGAAGCCGTAGGCGAAGAGCGGCACGGTCAGCTCGGGATGGTTCGCGCCGCAATGGTAGCACTCGCGATTGTTCTCCATCGTGAGCTTCCAGTTGCCCGGCTCGACGATGTCCTTCTGGAAGGCGACCTTGGTGTCGCGGATGTTGTGGGGCGCGATGTAGGGGCCGAGCCGGGCCGCCATGGCGTCGAAATCGGCGGGCGGGTCGTCGGAGAGGCAGACGAAGAGCAGGCCCTCCAGCGAGCGGATCTGGACCGGCTTGAGGCCGTGGCAGCCGCGCTCGAAATCCTGTCCCATGTGGTCGGCGTGAATCAGGGCGCCGGTGAGGTCGTAGGTCCAGGAATGGTAGCGGCAGACGAGGTTGCCGACAGTGGACTTCTCCTCGTGGACCAGCCGCGCCCCGCGGTGGCGGCAGACGTTGTGGAAGGCCCGGACCGCGCCGTCGTCGTCGCGGACGATCGCCACGGAGGTCCTGCCGATGTCGACGACCACGACGTCGCCGGCCTCCGGCACGTCGGGCTCGACGCCGACGTAGATCCAGTGGCGGCCGAAGATCACCGCCATGTCGGCCTCGAAGACTTCGGGGCTTAGGTAGAACTCGGCCGGCAGGCTGTAGCCGCGACGGCGCTCGCGCAGGAGACGCTGCAGAGGGGTCGGCGTCACGTCGAGCATGGGACCTCCGGAGCCATTCAGGCCCCGAAACTATCGCCGCCGGACCGACCGCCCGCTGCCACGCCAGCGACACTCGCTTGGTCAACCGCGACGTGGCGCGGACCGGCCCGCGCCGGGCGCCGAAGCGGCGCTACTCGGCGGCCGTCCGGGCCGCGCTCTCCGGCCCCTCGTCCGCGCCGAAGCGCGCGATGCTGTCCTCAAGCCGCAGCGCGGCGTTGATCAGGGCCATGTGGGAGAAGCCCTGCGGCGTGTTCCCGCGCTGCGCGCCGGTGGCCGGGTCGATCTCCTCGGCGAGCAGCCCGACATCGTTGCACCGGGCGATCAGCCGCTCGAAGGTGGCCTTGGCCTCGCCGGTCCGCCCGTCGAGGGCGAGGCAGCCGACCCGCCAGAAGGCGCAGGCCGTGAACGTGCCCTCGTCGCCCTCCAGGCCGTCCTCCATGCGGTAGCGGTAGATCAGGTCGCCCACGCCCAGCTCGCGCTCGACCGCCGCCAGGGTCGCGCGCACGCGCGGCTCCCGCGGGTCGAGGGCACCGAACAGGGCGACGCGGAGGACCGCGGCGTCGAGGTGATGCGAGCCGTAGGCGCCGACATAGGCCTGCTTCTCGGCGCTCCAGCCCTTCTCCAGATAGTCCGACCGGATCTCGGCGGCGATCCGTTCCCACTCGGCGATCTTCGCCTCCGGCACACCCGCGATGTTGCGGGCGATCCGGGCCGCGTCCCGCAGCGCGACCCAGAGCATCGCCTTGGTGTGGACCTGCTGGCGCGGCCCGGTGCGCAGCTCCCAGATGCCGTTATCGGCGTCGTGGCGGTGGCGGATGGCCCGGGCAGTGAGGTTGTCCAGCACCTCCGGCAGCCGGTCGTTGACCTTCTCGGGCGGGTCGTAATCCACCGCCTCGAGGAACACGCACAGCGCCCGGAGCAGCTCGCCGTAGATGTCGTGCTGGTCCTGGCACTCGGCGAGGTTGCCGATCACCACCGGCCCCACGCCGTTCCAGCCGGCGAGGTGGCTCAGCTCCTCCTCCGGCGGCATGTCGCCGGCGATGCCGTACATGAGCCGCGTCTCCCGCCCGAAGGTGCCGTCGCGCTCGCGCAGGAAGCGCAGGAACTCGGACGCCTCGCGGACGTAGCCCAGCATCACGAAGGCGGTGACCGTGAAAGCGGCGTCCCGCATCCAGGTGAAGCGGTAATCGTAGTTGCGGTTGCCCGGCACCGCCTCGGGCAGGCCGGCCGTGGCCGCCGCCACGATCCCGCCCGAGGGCGAGTAGGTCAGAAGCTTCAGGCACAGGGCGGACCGCATCACGGCGTCCCGGTAGGCGCCCCGATAGGTGCTGCGGGCGCTCCAGCGGCGCCAGTAGTCGGCGGTCGTCTCCAGGCGGCGCCGGGCACCGGCGAAGTCCTCGATGCAGGCCTCGTCCTGATCCTCGCCGTGAGTCAGGACCAGGTAGGCGGTCTCGCCCTCCGCCAGGTCGAACCGGACCTCGGCCGCGTCCCCCGCGAGGGTCGGGCAGGCTTGCGCGTTCACCCGCAAGCGCCAGTCCCCGGCCTCGAACAGGACCGACCCGCCCTCGACCAGCGGCGTGCAGGGGCGGCGGGCGTAGTCGAAGGTCGGGCGGACCCGAAACGTGCCGGCGACGCGGCCCTGCTCGCAGGTCAGCAGCCGGATCAGGCGGCTCTCGCCCTCACCGTCCGGCCCCTCGTCGGGCTCCGGGCTCGGCGGATTGACCGGCATCAGGTCGACGAGGCGCGCCCGGCCGGTCTCGGTCGTGAAGGTCGTCTCCAGGATGTTGGTGTCGGGCAGGTAGCGGCGCGCGCTCCCGGTCGGGCCGTCGAAGGCGAGGCTGCACGCCCCACCCTTGTCGTCGTCGAGGAGCTTCACGAACAGAGCCGGCGAGTCGTGCCGCGGCCAGCACAGCCAGTCGATCGAGCCGTCGCGGTCGATCAGCGCGCAGGAATGGGTGTCGCCGATGAGGGCGTAATCGCTGATGGGCTTCGACACGGGGCTTCCGGATGGCGGCACCCGGTCCGCCGGGCAGGGCTGGTCCTGAGGTAGCCGGGTGACGCCGGGCGGGGAGTCCCGCTCGACGATTCGCCGCACGGCCGATCGCGGTCGATCAGGCCCCGGGCCGCGGCAGCATGCGGTCGCTGATGATCCGCCGCTGGATCTCGCTCGTGCCCTCGAAGATCGTGGTCAGCCGCGCGTCGCGCCAGTAGCGCTCGACGCGGCGCTCGGTGGTGTAGCCGTTGCCGCCGTGGAGCTGCATCGCCTGGTTGGTGACCCGCACCGCCATCTCGGTGGCGAGCAGCTTCACCATCGCCGACTCGCTCTCGGCGGGCTCGCCCTGGTCGAGGAGGTGGGCGACCTGATGCCAGAAAGCCCGCGCCTGCGCGACCTCGGCCGCCATGTCGGCCAGCGCGAAGCGCAGCGCCTGGAAATCGCCGATCGGGTGGCCGAACTGGACGCGCTCCTGAAGGTAGCCCTGGCAATCCTCGACCGCCGCGCGGGCGACGCCGACGGCCCGGGCCGCCGTGTGGACCCGGGCGATGTTGAGGCCGCGCTGGACGGCGGCGAACCCGCCGGAATCCGCGTCCGCGCCCTGGTCGCCGTAGAGCCCGGTGAGCCGGTCGCTCTCGGGGACGCGCACGTCCTCCAGGGTCAGCTCGAAGGTCTGGAAGCCGTGATACCCGATCTTGTCGATCACCCGGCCGGTCACGCCGCGCGGGAAGCTGTCGCGCTCCTTGAGCACGAGGAACGGTTCGAGACCGGCCGAGCGCGGCTCTCCGGGCTCCGGATCGCGGGTGCGCGCGAGGACCTCGATGAAGTCGGCGCCCTTGGCGAACCCCGCCCAGCGCTTGGTCCCGGTGAGCCGCCACTGGTCGCCGTCGCGCACGGCCCGGGTCTGCACGCCGGCGAGGTCGGAGCCGGCATCGGGCTCCGACAGGGAGATCGAGCCGATCCACTGGCCGCGGGCCGAGCGCCGGAGCAGCTCCGCCCGGCGCGCCGGGTCCAGGGTCTGGGTGCCGAGTCCCTGGCCGCGGGCCAGGATGCTGCCCACCGAGAGCCAGGCCCGGGCGAGTTCCTCCGAGACGAGGCAGTACTCGAACACGCCGAGCCCCAGACCGCCGTGCTCCGCGGGGATCGTGATGCCGAACCAGCCCTTCTCGGCCATGGCGTCGATCAGCTCGCGCGGCATCTCGGCCTTCTGACGGTCGAGCTCGTCGGCGAGCGGGAGGACCGTGCCGCGGGCGAAGGCGCGGGCCTCGGCCTGCAGCGCTGCCCGCGCGTCGGTCCGCCAGGGGGAGGGGAGTTCCGGCGGTCGCGGCGCGATCAGGTCCCTCCGATCCTCGGTTCCGGTCATCGTTTCCCCCGTGACGTGACGCCGTGCGGCAACTCAGTTCAGGTCCGTGCGGGAAACACGCGCTTACAAAATGGTTCCGCGCCCCACCTACGAATAATCTGCGGGACACGTCATAATAGCCTGATGATGCAGGCTGAACCGCAGACCGACTCCTTTGCGATGAGCGCACCCGCAACACCCCACATCCTCGTCGTCGAGGACGATCGGGAGATCTCGGCGCTGATCGCGCGCTACCTGCGCGGCAACGATTGCCGTGTCACACTCGCGGGCGACGGCGGCGACATGGACCGGGTGCTTGCGGAAGCGCGCATCGATCTCATCGTGCTCGACCTGATGCTTCCCGGCGAGGATGGGCTGAGCCTGTGCAAGCGCCTGCGCGGCACCTCGCAGATCCCGATCCTGATCCTGACCGCGAAGTCCGAGGACGTGGACCGGATCCTCGGCCTGGAACTCGGCGCCGACGATTACCTCGCCAAGCCGTTCAACCCGCGGGAGCTGCTCGCCCGCATCCGCGCGATCCTCCGCCGGGTCGCCGCCGAGGCGCCGGACGCGGACGAGCGGCGGCGGCTGCATTTCTCGGGCTGGACCCTCGACGTGTCCCTGCGGCAGGTCCTGTCACCCGAGGGCGCCCGCATCTCGATCACCGGGGCGGAGTTCGACCTCCTCCACGCCCTGTGCCTCCGGCCCGGGCGGGTGCTGTCGCGGGACCAGCTCCTCGACCTCACCCAGGGGCGGGCCGCCGGCCCGTTCGAGCGGAGCATCGACGTGCTGATCTCCCGGATCCGCCAGAAGATCGAGCGGGACACCCGCAACCCCGAATTCATCCGCACGATCCGGTCGGGGGGCTACCTGTTCACCCCCGAGGTCACGCGGTCATGAGCGGCCTGCGCCGGCTCCGCGCGCGGCTGCGCCCGAAGACCATCGCGGGCCAGATCGCGCTGCTCGTGGTCGCCGGCATCGCGGTGGCCCACGTCGTCGCCACGGCGGCGTTCCTGATGCTGCACGAGTCGCAGAATCCCGACACGCTGCCGGGCGTGGCCGCGAGCCGCCTCGGGGTCCTGGTGCGATTGCTGGACGCGGCCGACCCGGCGGCGCGGCCGGCCCTGCTGGCGAGCGGTCGCAGCCTGCCGCTCATCCAGGTCGAGCCCTGGGACGGGACCGTGCCGTCGGGGGCGAAGTCGCTCCCCGACCTGCCGGTGATCCGGAAGCTGCGCTACGGCGCCGGCCGGCCGGTGACGATCACCGACCTCGCCGCGGCCGATCCCGAGCGCGACCGGTCGGACGCGCGCCTGCATATCGGCATCGTCACGCCGGCGGGGGTGCGTCTCCAGGCGACGCTGCCGAACGATCCGCTCCGGCCGCCCCGCCAGGGGGCGCTGATCTTCACCGTTGTGTTCCTGGCGCTGACGCTGGCGCTGCTCTGCGTCTGGGCCACCCGCGCCCTCACGGCGCCGCTGAAGCGGCTCGCGGGCGCCGCCGAGGCGTTCGGCGCCCGCGACGACCACGTGGCGCTGCCGGAGGCGGGCCCCCGCGAGGTGCTCGCCGTGTCCCGGGCGCTGGACCGGATGCGGTCCCGCGTCCGCCGCCTGATCGACGACCGGACGCAGATGCTGGCGGCGATCAGCCACGACCTGCGCACGCCGATCACCCGGCTCCGCCTGCGCGCCGAGTTCATCGAGGACGAGAGTGCCCGAGCCTCGACGCTGCGCGACCTCGACCAGATGAACGGCCTCGTCGAGGCGGCGCTCTCCTTCGTGCGCGACGGCCAGATCCGGGACGCGAGCAGCCACAGCCTCGTGGATCTCGCCTCGGTGGTGCAGACGGTCTGCGACGACTTCTCGGATTTCGGCGCCCCGGTCAGCGTCAGCCGCAGCCGGCACGTCCTGGTTCAGGGCCGGCCCGAGGAGCTCCAGCGGGCGGTGACCAACCTCGTGGACAACGCCGTGAAGTACGGCGGCCGCGCCGACGTGCAGATGGAATCGTCCGAGCGCGGCGTCCGGGTCTGCATCCTGGATTCCGGCCCGGGGATCCCGGAAGCGGAGCGCGAGGCGATGCTCCAGCCCTTCGTCCGCGGCGACCGGGCCCGCAATCTCAACGAGGCGAGCGGCTTCGGCCTCGGCCTCTCGATCGTGCAGGCCATCGTCGAGGCCCATAACGGGCGTCTGCGGCTGGAGAACCGCCCCGAGGGCGGCCTCTGCGCGGCGATCGAACTGCCCCTGGCTGCCCAGGCCTTCGCCGGGCGCGCGGCGCGGAAGCCCGCGCCGCTCCCGGCCGAGGCGGCCTGACGCCGCCTCGGCTTCCCGTCCGGTCTACGCAGCCCGCACGTTGCGGAGGAACTGCGCCACCTCGGCGCGGAGCTGCTCCGAGCGGGTCGCGAGGGCGTCGGACGCCTGCGCGACCGAGTCCGCGGCCTCTCCGGCATCGCCCGCGACCCGGGCGACTTCGGCGATCTCCAGGGTCATCGTGCCGGTGCCGGCCGAGGCCTGCCCCATGCTGCGGACGATGTCCTGCGTGGTGACGCCCTGCTGATCCACCGCGGCGGCGATGCTGGTCGAGACCTGGTTCATCGCCTCGATCTGGGCGGTGATGCCCTGGATCGCCCCGGCCGCGTCGCCGGTGACCGTCTGGATCGAGGCGACCTGACGGCTGATCTCCTCGGTGGCGCGGGTCGTCTGGGCGGCGAGCTCCTTGACCTCGGCGGCGACCACCGCGAAGCCGCGGCCGGCCTCGCCGGCGCGGGCGGCCTCGATCGTGGCGTTGAGGGCCAGCAGGTTCGTCTGCCCGGCGATCGTCGAGACCATGCCGACCACGTCACCGATCCGCGTCGCGGCCGCTGCGAGGTCGGTCATGGTCTGCTCGGCCCGGCGGGCCTCGCCGACGGCGGTGGCGGACATCCCCGCCGCCTGCTCGACCTGACGGCCGATCTCCTGAACGGTGGCGCCGAGCTCCTCGGCCGCGGCCGCGACGGTGTTGACGTTGTCGGAGGTCTGCTGCGCGGCCCCGGCGACGCTGGTCGAGCGCTCGGAGGTGCCGGCGACCGCGGAGCGCATCGTGTCCGACGCGCCCTGAAGCTCCGTGACGGCGCCCGTCAGGCCCTCGACGATGCCGCCGACCGAGTGCTCGAACCCGTCGGCGAGTTCGCGCAGCATCGCGCGCCGGCTCTGCTCCTCGCGCAGGCGCGCGGCCTCCGTGGTCTGGAGCTGCTGGGCGGCCTCCTCCAGGGACATGTCGCGGATCGTGACCACGGCGCGGGCGATGTCGCCGATCTCGTCCCGCCGCTTGCTGCCGGGCACGTCGGTCAGGGCCTGGCGATCGGCGAGGGCCTTGAGCGCGCGGGTCAGGGCACCGAGCGGCGCCACGATCGATCGGGCGAGCAGCAGGCCGAGCAGGGCCGTTCCGGCCAGGACGAAGAGGCCGGTCAGGATCAGCGTGCGCGACAGGGCCTCAACCGCGTCGATCGCCTCGGCCTGGGTCTGCTCCGCCACCACCGTCCAGGGCGCGCCGAGGACGGTCACCGGCGAAGCGGCCGCCATGTGGGCCCCGTTCCCCGCCGTGAAGTCGACGGGTCCGCCAGCCTTGATCCGATCGGCGGCTAGGCCGATCCCGGCGAGGCCCGCGCCGGCGTGCACGGCCGGGTTCAGCGGCGGGTTGCTGCGCAGGAGTCCGTCCACGCCGACCGCCAGGATCTGCCCCGTGTCGCCGAGGCCGGTCCGCTTGGACAGCGTCTGGTCGAACAGGGCGGGCGTGACCCGCATGACGATGAAGCCGATCCGCTCGGCAGCCTGCGCCGTGCCCATGGCGACGTTGGCCCGCTTGGTCATAGCGCGGCCGATGAAGGCGGCCGGGACCCCGTCCACCGGGTAGGCGGCGAAATCCTCGTAGAGGACCGCGCCCGGGTCGGCGGACTTCAGACGCTCGACGAGGCGCGCGAGGGCCGTTCCCGCGAGGCCGTCGTCCGTCACGGACTTGCCGAAATCGGCGCCCTTCGTTGTCGTGTAGTCGATCCGGCCGCTGTCATCGAGGAACATCAGGTCGGCGTAGCCCGGCTGTGCGACGAGCTTGCGAGCCACCTCCTGAACCTTGACGTGCCGGCGGGCATACATCGACTGCATGCCGCTGCCGTCGAGGGCGACCCGAGCCTCGGCGGTCTGCGGCGCCCGGAACGCCTCGATGACGCTCGCGGTGTCGGGCTTCGCCGGGTCGAGGTTCTCGAGCAGGTCTGGGAAGTTCGAGACGATCTGCGGGTGCGCCGCCACCGCCAGGAAGTCGGCCTGCGCCCGGTCGGCCACCAGCTCGATCGCGTCCCGGCGCGCCGCCGCGGCGAGTTCGAGGCGCTCGTGGGCCGCAGTCATCAACCCCGCCCGCGCCGAGTACCAGCTGAATCCGCCCATGGCGGTGGCGCTCAGGAGCGCCAGGCCGACGGTCGTCGCGGGAAGGCGCGTGCTCAGCCGCGATAGCGTGATCATGATGCCCTTGAATTTTTTAGAGATTGCTTGAGGCGTACCAATCGCCCAATCCTTATAAAAATCTCGTAAACACCAATACACAGCTCGAAACTTCAGCAGACTCGAAGCATACAACTTAAGAGGCAATCCAGGCACCAATAACCCAAGTTGTGAGTGGTCAATCGTCCCTCCCGGAAAGGTTCCGCCGGTCGGAACGCCGTCGGAACCTTGCGCGCGGTGACGGATGCCCGGCATCCGGCGCGCCCCTGGAGCACGCATCTTCTCGCGGCCGCGATCCCGGCCCGGGCGCACCGTCACGGATCTTGCTGGCCGATCCGGTCTCGCGGTCACCGTCATCGGACGGTTATGAGTCCGAATGGTACAGCGGCCGTGGAGCACCGGTGCTCCGGGACGGCGATGGAGGTGGGATGAGCGGCGAAGCCCAGCCGGACGCGGCGCGCAGCATCGCGCTGATCGGAGCGCCGATCGAGGTCGGAACCAGCGAGCCCGGCGCCCTCATGGGACCGGCAGCCCTGCGCACGGCCGGGCTGGTCCGGGCGCTCGCCGAACTCGGCCACGCGATCACGGATCGCGGCGACGTCGCCCCGGACGGGCCCGCGGGGGCGCGCGGGCTCGACGGCGTCGCCGCCTGGACGCGGGCCCTGTGCCGGGTCGTGGAGGCCGTCCTCGACGAGGGGGCGCTCCCGCTGACGGCCGGCGGCGATCACAGCCTGTCCCTAGGCTCCGTCGACGGGGTGATGCGGCACTGCGCGCGGCGCGGCCAGCCCGTCTTCGTGCTCTGGCTCGACGCCCATGCCGACTTCAACACGCCGGCGACGTCGCCTTCCGGCAACGTCCACGGCATGCCGCTCGCCGCCCTGTGCGGCGAGCCGGGCTTCCCGCCGCTCTTCGCCGAGCCCGCACCGGCTCCCCTGCCGCCGGCCCACGTCCACCTGTTCGGCCTCCGGTCGATCGATGCCGGCGAGCGCGCCCTGGTGACGGCGCGCCGGGTCGGCGTCACCGACATGCGCACGATCGACGAGTTCGGAGTCGTGGCACCCCTGCGGCGGGTGCTCGACCGCGTCGCCGCGCAGGGGGCGCATCTCCATGTCAGCCTCGACATCGACTTCCTCGACCCTTCGATCGCGCCGGCCGTGGGCACGACCGTGCCGGGCGGGGCCACCTTCCGGGAGGCGCACCTGATCATGGAGATGCTGCACGATTCCGGTCTGGTGCGCTCCCTCGACGTGGTGGAACTCAACCCCTTCCTCGACGAGCGCGGCCGCAGCGCCCGGGTTCTGGTCGAGCTGGTGGCGAGCCTGTTCGGGCGGCGCATCCTCGACCGGCCGACCGCGCCGATCCAGGCCGTGCCGTCTGAGCCGGCCGGACGCGCCTGATGCACGGCCCTCCTGCCCCCTCATCCTCACCTGGGACGACCGGGGCCGCGCCCGCGCGCCAGCGCTCGGACGGGCGCGTCCGGCTGCGCGTCGGGCCGGCCCGTCCGGGCGGCGGGACGCGCATCCTGGATCTCTCGGAATCCGGGCCGTCGCGGCTGCGCTTCCCCCGCGGGACCGGCGCGCTGGAGACGGTCCTCGTCAACACGGCGGGCGGCGTAGCCTGCGGCGACACCTTCGCCATCGACCTCGCCCTGGAGCCGGGGGCCGACTTGGTGCTGACCACCACGGCGGCCGAGAAGATCTACCGCTCGGACGGCCCCGTGAGCCGCATCGCCAACACCCTGACCCTCGGGGAGGGGGCCGGCCTCGCCTGGCTGCCGCAGGAGACGATCGTGTTCGATCGCGCGCGGGTGAGGCGGCGCTTCGAGGCCGATCTCGCCGCGGGTTCCGCCCTGATCGCCGTGGAAATCGTCGCGTTCGGCCGCGCTGCCGGGGGCGAGCGGATCGCCGACGGGCTGTTCGCGGATTCCTGGCGCATCCGCCGAGGCGGCCGGCTCGCCTACGCGGACGACGTCCTGCTGGAGGGTCCGATCAGCGATCACCTCGCCCGCCCGGCCATCGGGGGCGGCGCCCGCGCCTGCGCGACGATCCTCGACGTCTCCCCCGGCGCGGAGGCGCGCCTCGAGGAGGCTCGGACCCGTCTGGCCGAGGCCGCGTCGCCCGGAACGACGGCCGCGGCGAGCGCCTGGAACGGCCACCTGGCGGTGCGCGCCCTGGGAGACGCGGTTGGCCCCCTACGCGGACTCGTCGCGCGGTTCCTCGCCGGCTATCGCGGTCTGCCGATGCCCCGGGTCTGGCAGAGCTGACGCGGTCTGCACAATCCGCGGCCTCGGGCCGTTGCCTGCGACGGCCGACCTCTGCTAGAGACGCGCACCCGGAGCTGTCCGCCAAGCTCCGGACGGGACGGCAGCGCCGTTCAGGAAGGCCTCGTGGCGGAGTGGTTACGCAGAGGACTGCAAATCCTTGCACCCCGGTTCGATTCCGGGCGAGGCCTCCATCTTTCCCATACAGCTTGAACAGGCCGTGATGCGCCGGCGCCCGCGGCGCCCCGTCAAGCGCCGTGGACCTCCATCATGAAGGTCTCGATCGCCCGTTGCAGGCTGTGCGTTCCGGCATTGACCCGGGCGGCGCTGCCGCGCACCTGCCCGGCCTGCGCCTCGTTGGACGCGGCCGCGGCCTGAACGCCGGCGACGCTCTCCGAGACCTGCCGGGCCTCCGCCGCCGCGCCGAGGATCGCCCGCGCGATCTCCTGGCTGGCGTGGCCCTGCTGATCGGTGGCGTCCGCCACCTCGGAGGCGATCAGGCTCATCCGGGCGATCGTCTCGCCGATCGTGCCGATGGCACCGACCGTGCGCCCGGCCGCGCCCTGGATCGACCCGACCTGCCCGGTGATGCGATCGGTGGCGAGCGCCGTCTGACCGGCCAGCGCCTTCACCTCCGCGGCGACCACCGCGAAGCCCCGCCCGGAATCCCCCGCGCGGGCCGCCTCGATCGTCGCGTTGAGCGCGAGGAGGTTCGTCTGCTCGGCCACCTCGCGGATCAGCGTGACCACGGCGCCGATCTCCTCGGCCGCCCGCGAGAGGCTCATCACCGTCTCCTTCAGCCCCTGGGTGTCGGACAGGGCGGAGGAGGCGATCGCGCTGGTGTGCCGGACCCGGGCCTCGATCTCCCGAGCCGAGGCCGAGAGTTCCTCGGCGGCGCCCGCGATGCTGTCGACGAGGCCGGCGCTCTGGTTCGACGCTCCAGCCACGACGGCCGCCTCGGCCGCCATCGCGCCCGCGTTGCCCGAGAGCGTGTCGGCCGCCGCCTGCATCGCCTCGGCCGAGTCGGCGAGATCGGTGACCGCGCGATGCGTCTCGGCCTCGAAGGTGCGCGTCGCCGCGGCCAGGGCTTCAGCGCGGGCGCGGTCGCGATCGCGGCGCGCCTGCGCCTCCGCGTCGAGGTCGCGCTTCTCGATCAGCGCCGTGCGGAACGCCGCGATGGCGGCGGCCATCTCGCCGATCTCGTCGCGGCGATGCGTGAACGGGATCGTGCGGCCGAGATCGTTGGCAGCGAGCGCCGTCATGCCGTCCTTGAGCCGATGCAGGGGGCGTCGCACTTGGCTCACGATGATCCAGATCGCCGCGAGCAGGCCCAGCGCCAGCGCCGCCGCCGGTACGACCACGAGGGTGATCCGCGCCTGACGGCGGTCGGCCGCGTCACCAGCACGGCGGGCATTCAGACGGTTCAGAACCTCCCGTCCGAGCGCGCCGATCTCGGCAACCATGCGCTCGCGGTTCTTCACCGTCGCCTCGTCGGTCGCCTGGATCAGCGCCGCCTTCGGCGAGACTGTGAGGCCGAGTTCGGCGGTGTCGGTCTGGTAGGCGATGAACTCCTTGACGAAGAGATCGAACCGCCGACGGCGGTCGGCGGGAAGCTGATCCTCCATGGCCTCCAGGAAGGGTCCCCGCACCTGTTCGACCGTCGCGAGGGCGTCGTGGAGGGCCGACAGACGCGTGCGCGCCTCGGACGTGTCGTCCGCGGTGTAGAGGGCCGTGGCCTGAACCACGGCGTGCTCGATGGCCTGGCCCAGGGCGCCCGCCTGCAGGCCGGCATTCCAGATCCGGTCCGTTGCGGCGGCGCGCTCCTGCTCCCAGTTCGACTGGCGAACAGCGAAGGCCGCGATCCCGATCGCCACGAGGGCCAGCAACCCGATCACCGCAGAGAGCTTCACGCCGAGTGAGATACGCATGGCAGCCGCGCCGCTTTGGCCAGAGTTCGAGCGGCCACACCTATACCGAAGCATTTCATTCTGAACAGGTAAATATAGCCGGCAAAACCTATTCCTTTTTTTACTTTGCAGTTCGGGACTCATTGCCAGCAAAACACGGTTCTTATCGGCGATTTTACGCGAAGAATAGGTCGCGCTTTTTCAGATCTCGGCCAGCGCGGGAAAGCCAGTGCAGTCTCGCGCCCGCCATCGCCAGGCTGGCGGACAGCCGCGAGACTGGATTCGCCTGCGCACCGGTGGAGCGGCGCGCCCTGGCCGGACCGGGGCTTCCGGGTGGCGATCACGGCAACCGGATCGCGGCACGGGCCGGGATGCTCGCATCCGAAACCAGGCGGGCAGCGACGATCTCGCGGCGGAGATCGTCGCACTGCACCTCGACGAGGTCTGGCAGGATGTCGGCCTCGTGCTCGTCCAGGGCCGCGATCAGGCGGGGCCGGTCGGCGGCCCACTCGAAAGCGACGCGCACTTCGCGCTCGGCATAGGGGTCCTGTGGGTCGAGGCAGCGATGGGTCAGCATGGTCGCAGGATCATCACACCGGCTCTCCGGCGGGCCGGCCCCCTTAGGAGCGTGCCACGACAGACGGATGACTTCGGCCGGGCGAGCACCGGGAAGCTGGGCGAGACCGACGAGCGCGGCCGACGGTCTGTTGCCGATCAGCAACACCCGGGGTCTTCCGACCGTCCGGAGGCGCCTCCTGCGCCGTGCCGCAGGGCGCCGAGCGACGGATTGAGGGCGGATCGTGCCTCGAGGCCCTTGCGTCCCGCGATCCCGGTGTGTAGAGACCCCCTCGTGATCCCCGATAGCTCAGTTGGTAGAGCAGGCGACTGTTAATCGCCTTGTCGCAGGTTCGAGTCCTGCTCGGGGAGCCATACACTTTCCAACATCTTGATCGCGCTGAGGCTTCGCTCCTCGCTCCCGCACCGGGTGCTGAGGATTTGAAACAGCGCTGCCGTTCCGGTGATCGGCAATACGCGCTTCGGGCTGTGTTCGACTGGCGCCATGCGGGTCTGCCGGCGGCAGGGCCGTCCCGCGGCTCGGCCGCGACCGGCCAGGGCACAGTCCCAGAGCGTGCGGTGAGCCCCTGCCGGATCCGGCGCGCGGTGTCGGTGACGGAAGTCGGGATGATTCGGGCGGGGTTGCACGTCTACGTTCTGCGGCCCTGCACCGCGCGGCGGCGCGGGGAGCAACGACGACACGCACGGCGGTGATCCCGATGTCGCGCGACACGCTCGGTCCCTTGATCCTCGCGGCCGTCTTCACGCTGGGCTGTTTCAGCATCCACAGCGCGCGCCGGCATCCGGACGCGGTGACCTTCGGCCTGCTGCTGCTGCTCGGCTTCCTGGCCACCCTGTATGTCGGCCAGCACGTCGGACTGGATGCGCGTCACCCCGCCTGGCAGCACGAGGCCTCACAGCTGAAGACACCGCCATCGTCGCATCCGACGATGTGACGGAGCGACAGCTTCGCGCTCATGCTCTCGGCAGGGCTGACATCGGCAGGGCCGCCGCACAGCTGTCGCGTCGGCTTCCGCGTGTGGCCGGGGAGAGGGTGGCGACCTAGATCCCGGACCCATCCTGCGAGAGACCGGCCATGGCCTTCCCAGACCCGAACGAACCCAGCGCGACGTCGATCAACGACCTGGAGCTGGTCAATACCCTGATCGCCCGCAAGGAAAGCGGCGACCCGGTCGACGCCGACATCCTGGCGCTGCTGGCCGATATGGAACGGCTCGGGCTCACCGACACGGATGCCTACGCGACGCTCGACGCGTATCGGCCAGGGCCCACAACCGGGGCCACCGGCGGCGACGAGGCCGAGGCCGAGGCAAAGTTCTAGCGCGGCGATTCCCCGCGCCGAATGGCCGGTCGGGCATACCGAGCCGGCTCGCCTCCAGCCCCGCCGCCCCCACAGGGCGGCGGGGCTGCAGCGTTCCGATGCGGTCGTTCTCGGGACGACCGGAGCTTACCGGCAGCGATGGCGCCGCCCGTCCCGGCCCAGGTAGGTACCACTCTGCGGGTCGTAGGATCGGAAACGACGCGCGCAGTAGCGGTCATCGTCGGCGACACGGTCGGTCTCGACGTCGGCGTAGCCGTAAGTGACCGGCCCGTAGCCACCGTAATACCCGGGGTCGTAGCCGTATCCCGGATAACCGTACACGCCGTAGAGACCGCGCGCGGCCAGTCCCAGGCCGAGCCCGCCGAGCGCGTATCCGCGCCGGCCATAGCCGTAGCCGTAGGGCCGGCCATAGAAGCCCCGATTGTCGCCGTAATGGCGATGATGGCCGTAGCCGCGATGCGCGCCGAGTCCGTGTCCAAAGCCCGGGTTGGACAGGCCGCTGACGGCCGGTCGGCCGAAATTGTGGTTGCCGAAGCCCTGATTGGCGAAGCCGGCACCGACACCGCCCACCGACCCGAAATTGTGATCGCCGAGACCCCGGTTCGCGAAGCCGCCTCCCGCTGCGGCAGCCCCGATCCTGTGATTTCCGAAGCCGTGATGGCTGAAGCCACCGCTGCCCGCGGCGGCCGCGGCTCCGAAATTGTGGTTGCCGAAGCCGTGATTGGCGAAGCTGCCCGCCTGTGCCTGGGCTCCGGTCGGCACCCCGAGAAGGGCGCCGGCAAGGATTGCCGATGCAATCGCTGTGACCGTCCGATTCATGATCGCCACTCTGGCTGCGTTGCGTCTACCCGGATCAACGTCGCGCCGGACTCGGGCAATCCCGCTTCCTTTTGTCCTGTGATGGGTCGGACGCCGAAGATTGCCCGCGGGCATCCTCACCGTCGCCCAGTCTCGGCCTCCGCCCGGCGCCATGCGGGCGGGAATTGGCTGACCGCGTCGACCCGACCGGGATGCCTGATCTCGGCTCAAGGCCCTGCGGGTGCCGTGGGCGTGCACCCGCCGTCTTCCACTTCGAGCGAGGCTGCGCGGCACCTTGAGGGCCCACGATCGCGCGGCCTGGAACCTTGCTCGGAGCCTGGAGCAGGGGAAAGTCGCCCCTCGGCGCCGCCGGGCGCGGAGCGCGCAGGGAACCGCGAACGCGATGATGACGCCGACCAGCAGCACGGACGGGATTCCGAGGAGCCCGTTGGACTGCGCCGCCTCGGTTCCCGGCGTCGGATTCACAGCCTGCACCGGAGCGCCATCGGCAGCCGAGACGAGAAGCGACACGGCCACAACTTGCAGTCGCCACATCGCTTATCTCCGGCGCATGGCGGCCGTCCCGGTCGCCCCTGACTGACAGGTCGAACATCGGACGCGCCGCGTCGCCGCGGGCTTCTGCGGGTCACATGCGGCGCGTTCACGGGAGACGCAGACCGCGCCGCGCCTCCCAGACCGTGCGGTCGGACCCCTACGATTGCTGTTGACGCTTCAGGCTGCTCTGCGCCCCGGACTCGTCCGACTTCGGGTTCGCCAAGCCGCTCGTGTTGCCGTCCGCGTCCTGATCAAGATCGGCGTCCACCTGCCGATTGCCGGCATGGTCCTGATACTGCTCGGTCTGGACGTTCTTGCTGTCCAACCCGCGCTCGTCGCTGTGCCGAGACTTGTCGCGGTTGCTGAGAACCATGTTCTCCGGCAGCACGCCCTCGGGCAGGTCCGACATGGCCCCGGTTCCGGTTCCCTTGCCCTGGGCGCCTGGGCCGACCTTGTGCCGACTGGCATTCGCCATGATCATCCTCCGGTGCGGATCAACACTCTCGTCGGGCACGGCCGCTCGCGGTGCCCGCGCGGATCGGGCGGTCAGCGGTCCTGCTGGTAGCCCTGGTCGGTGGTGTTCACCTTGGAGTTCCCGGCCTGGCCGACCTTGTCCGGGTCCTTGGTCTGGGATCCGGCGCGGCCCTGCGTGAGCGGCGCTTCAGTGGCGCTGCCGGGCCCCTTATCGGACCGGTTGGCCGGCGGAACGGGCGGTGGCTTCGTCGTCATGTGTACCCCGTGTTGCTCAATGCGGAGCCAACCCGACAAGCTCCGCATCGTTCCCGACGACGCTTATCCGGCAACGCTTGATAGCTGAGCCGCGCGTGCTGCACCGTGACAGCGAATCTATACATTCGCTTGCGGCGCTCTCGTTCGCGATAAACCGGTGGCATCCGCCTCTATACTGTGAGCGCCTGCGCGACGACGGCCGGCCATCGCGGCCGTTCGGGAAGCCGCGCGAAACAATGGCCGCCGGGTCGGGTTGTCGACACGGGGAACGGCTCCCGCGGACAGGCCGGTTTCGGATCCGCACGCCCCACGACATCCGGCGGCCGGCCGCGGGCATCTCCGCGCCCGATGCCGCCGTCGCAGCGCCACCCCCGTTCGACGCCTCGCGTCCGGAAACCCGCATCGCGACAGCCTCGCCGCCGCGCAAGGAGCGCCACATGACCGACTTCCCGAAGCCGCCTTTCGACCGGCAGCGCAAGCTCACCCCGCCCGCCCACGACGCCGACATGGATCCGCGCCCGGATTACGGCGAGGCGCATTACCGCGGCTCCGAGCGGCTGTCCGGCCGCAAGGCAGTCATCACCGGCGCGGACAGCGGCATCGGCCGCGCCGTGGCGCTCGCCTTCGCCCGTGAGGGCGCGGACGTGCTGGTCAGCTACTATGACGAGCACGACGACGCCCGTGAGACCTGTCGCCTCGTGGAATCGGCCGGCCGCACGGCGGTGGCGGTGCCGGGGGACATCAAGGACCCGAAGCATTGCCGCGCCATCGTCGACAAGGCGGTGGCCGCGTTCGGGCAGGTCGACGTGCTCGTCAACAACGCCGCGCACCAGAAGACCTTCGCCGATCCGGAGGAGATCTCCGACGAGGAGTGGGAGGTCACCTTCGCGACCAACATCCACGCCATGTTCTACCTGGTGAAGGCTGCCCTCCCGCACATGAAGGCCGGCAGCTCGATCATCAACACCACCTCGGTGAACGCCGACTCGCCCAGCCCGCAATTGCTGGCCTACGCCACCACCAAGGGTGCGATCCAGAACTTCACCGGCGGCCTCGCCCAGATGCTGGCCGAGCGCGACATCCGGGTGAATTGCGTGGCCCCGGGACCGATCTGGACGCCGCTCATCCCCTCCACCATGCCGGAGGAGAGGGTGCGTACCTTCGGCTCGCAGGTGCCGATGAAGCGCCCCGGCCAGCCCTGCGAACTTGCCCCCGTCTACGTCATGCTGGCCGGCCCGGAATCGAGCTACGTGTCCGGCGCCACCGTGGCGGTGACCGGCGGCAAGCCGATCATCTGACCCGATCCCGTCGAGAGCCCAGGAGAACCGCCATGACCCAGAACCCGCACGATCCGAAGTCATCCACCCGCGCGACCCTGCGCTCTTTCAGCGCCACGGCCGACCGGAACGGCCAGGATCTCGGCCAGGACGAGGCCCGAGATCTCGCTCGCCCGGCGGAGCTGATGCACGAGCGCCAGTCCGATCCGGGCTGGCAGGCCGAAGTCGTCCGGACCGCGTCGGGTCAGCAGCGCCTCGACGCGGTGAGCGGCGGCAGCGTGGCCTCCGTGGAGGCGACGGAGGCCGAAACCCCGCCCGAGAACCTCCGCCATCTCGGCGACGCCCGCACCGGGCCGAAAACGTCCTGACTCGCGCAGAGGACGTGCCGGACATGATCCCGACCCGCGTACACGCCGTCACCGACTACGCGTTCCCCGCCCTGATCGCCGCGCTGTCGCGGCGGCCGGGGCGGGGACCCGCGACCCGCCGGATCATGCAGATCGGACCGGTCTGGCACGCGGCCTACACCGTGCTGACGCGCTACGAGGGCGGCCTCATCCCCGTCCTGTCGATGCGGACCCATCTCGCCTGCGACGCGGTCGGCGCCCTCGGCTTCGTCGGTGCGGCCGCCCTGCTGCGCGGCGAGCCGGGGCGCGACCGGCTCCTGCTCGCGGCGCTGGGCCTGGGCGAACTCCTCCTGATCGCCGCCAGCGACCGGGATGTCGCGCGCGATCAGCGGAGGCGCGGACCCGACCGACCGGGAAGGCCGGGACCCGCGCCGAGGCCGTGACGGAGTGTCTGGGTGCCCTGTTCCTCCTGAGCGTGCTGCTGAACGTGGTCGCGCACCTCGCCGTCTTCGGCAGCTCCCGCACGACCGGTCCCGTGCTGATCAGGTCCCTGTCGGCCGGCAGAATCGGCAGATTCTGCCGCTCGGCCGATCCTGCCGGCCTGGAGCCGGGACGCGCCGCTGAAATCATTGGGAAAATTCTGGAACGGCTCGTGCCTGCCTATACCGAAGGCGGTCGCGGAGGCGCACCATGTCGGTGAATTCGGTTTCGGGCAGTTCTCTCCAGCGGGATCTCGTCAGCGCCCTGCGGCAGGCGCGCGCGGCGAATGCCGCCCGCCTCGACGTCGGCACCGCCGCACCGGCAACCCAGCAGGCCGGCACGCAGGCGGCCGCGGATGGCACCGCTTCGTCGTCCGGGACAGCGTCGACGCCGGCCCTGTCGAACGATCTGATGGCGTCGCTCCTCCAGCTGCAATCCGACTTCAGCCAGATGGGTCTCCAGAACGGCGTCACGACGCCCGCGGAAGCCGCGGCCAGCGCCGACGACACGTCGACCACCGGCACCGCACCGGACCAGGCCGCGGCCGGCGCGACCTCCGTCCACCACCATCGCGGCCATCACGGCCATCGGCCGGCGTCGGAGGCCGAGCAGGACGGGGCGGCAGGCCAGACCGGCACCGCCACGGATGCGTCCGCGTCAGCATCCGCGAGCACGTCCGCGACCGCGACCGCCGATCCCGCGACGGCGACCGCCGATCCCGCGACGGCGACCGACAGCGGCAGCGACCTGCAATCCTTCCTGCAGCAGGTGACGAAGGCGGTCACCGCCTACGCGGCCGGCGGACCGCTCGGCATCGCGGCCGCGCTCACCAGCAGCACCAAGGCCTGACGGTCGCGGGACCGACCTGCGTCTGGAGTGGCGAGACGGCCTCTGGCATGATCCGGAAACCCGGAGAGCGCCATGCCCCTGACCGTCCCCGTGATCCTCGGCAGCGTTCGGACCGACCGCATCGGCATCCGCGCGGCGCGCTTCCTCGTCGCGCAGCTCGAAGCGCGCGGCCACGCCGCCCCGCTGGTCGATCCTGCCGAACTGGCGCTCCCGCTCCTCGACCGGATGTTCAAGGAATACCCGGCCGGCACGGCGCCGGAGCCCCTGCAGCGCTGCGCCGTCCTCTTCCGCCGCGCCGACGCCTTCCTGATCGTCACGGCCGAGTACAATCACGGCGTCCCGCCGGCTCTGTCCAACACCCTCGATCACTTCCTCGAGGAGTATTTCTGGCGGCCCTCGGCCATCTGCTGCTACTCGGCAGGCCAGTTCGGCGGCGTCCGGGCCGCGATGCCGCTGCGGGCCATGCTGGCCGAGATGGGCATGTCCAGCATCCCCTCGCTGCTACCGATCCCGCGGCTCCAGAAGGCCGTCGACGCGGAGGGGGTTCCCGCCGAGCCCTGGCTCACCTCGGCGGCCGCGCGCTTCCTGGACGAGCTGGAATGGCACGCCGAGGCCCTGCGGGACCGCCGCCGGCGCGGCACGCCGTACTGACCCGCAGTGCAACAGCTGGGCGCCTCCGGCCCGCCGGAGTGGCGTCGGCCTGGCCGCACGGCCGACAGCATCGCCACTGTCGAATCGGAGGTATTCGGACGGCGAAGCGCGCCTTGGAACGCGCGATTCTGGCCTATGAAGTTGTCGAGTCAGCGCATTCGCCTCTCAACTTGCACAGTTGCTCGGCACATGATTGTAGAACAACTTTGCACGAGGCTGCCGCCGAAACGGTGAACGCGCGGAGGGCTCAGGTCGCGAGACAGTATTGCGCTGTTGCAAAAAGGTGGCTGCACACGACCCCGAAGTATGAGAGCTTGGCCGCGTTCCCGAACCCGGACCGATTCCGATGAAGATCGACGAGAGGGCGCTCCTGCAGGAGCGCGTGCGGACGCTTGTCCTGCGCCACGCCCTGGAAGCCGCGCTCGAGCGCCTCGCATCGGTCGCGCGCGAGGCGGGGAAGGATGCCGAGACGGAATTCCTCACCCTGGAGCAGTCGCTCGTCACGGCGGCGCGCAGCCTCGCGGACCGGGCCAGCGCCCAGAAGCTGGCGGTGCTGGTCGCCGTCGAGGACGCGGGCGCGACGATCCGGGCCGCCTTCGACAACGCCCATGACCGCCTCGAGGTGCTGCGACCGGCCCACCTCACCCTCGTCGAGCCGACGGCGGCGGTCGCCGCCTAGACGCACCATCTCGGGCGAAACTGGAAACGCCCGCGCGCGGACGGGGGTCTCAGTGCGGGCGCGCCCCGCATAGGAGCGCGCCGACGCCCTCGTCACGGACCGTCGCGAGACCGACCGAGCGCCGCGTGGCCGAAGGCGCGGAAGGCGGCCCCACCGGACAGGACCACCCACGCGATCCGACCGATGTCGATGATGTGGTCCGGGACCTCGAAACAGCGCGCGAGGATCTCGGCGACGAGTGCGAGGCCCTGCAGGGCGAGGCCGCCCCTGTAGCAGAGCGCGTCGACCGTCGCTTGGCAAGCCGGATCCCCGCTCTTCACGCCGCCGAGAAGATGACTCACGCCGGGGCGCTCCTCCAGCACCACGCCCCAGCCGAGCAGGACGATGCCCATTTTCCCGATCACTTGGCGGGCCTCATGATCGCCGCGTGGGCCTGCGAGACCTTAACCCCCAGAGCAGCGAAGCGACCCCGACGAGCGTCAGCGGCAGCGCGATGGTCGACCAGCGGTGGAGGAGCAATCGCGCCGGCACGGTCCGGGCGACAGTCTGATCGCGCCTGGAGGCAGAACTCAGGCGTGACGGGGGTTCACCGATCACGGTCGAGCCCGACACGGGCGCGCCGCTCCGGCTTCGTCGAGAGCAGAAGGTGTCGGGGAAGGGGGCCGGAATCCGGGACGGGGCACCCCGCCGGACGCCCCATCCCAGGGCATCGCTTCCCGGCCGCGACCGTCTTCTCCGACGCGGCCGGGAGCGCGGCGCGTCGGAACGGGCAGGCGCGTCAGCGGCGCACCCGCCCGGCAGCTCACTGCTTCGCGCGGTTGATGATCGCCCAGAGCGCGCGGGCGACAGGCTCGGTGACGGTGCGACGGTACTTGCGATGAACCAATTGCCCGTTGTGGTAGACGTCCTGCTCCACGTAGAGCCGCTCGCCGTCCCAGCGGACGATGTTGTCGGACTCGGTGGTCTCCTCGACGCCGAGATCGCCTCGGAGAATCGAGTTGCCTGTCTGGGTCAGCATACGCGCGTCCTCGTTCACGCAGTCGGTTCTACCCGGGAACCGCCATCGCGGCCCGTGCAGCGCGACCCCAGGCAGCCCCCGACAGGGGCAGCATAGGAGGGCATCGGTGCACATGCCAGCGACGCCGTGGACGCAATCGCCCGACCGTCACGTCGTCCCCGGCCGAGGCCGCGATCCGGCAGGCCGGGGACGACCTTAACGTTACCCATGTGCGCTTCGGCACGTTCAGCTCGGCCGTAAGGTGCGATGCTTCACATGCGCACCCGGTCTGCCCGCACGACGCAGGCGGGATCGGCGGCGCGACGGAGGCGCCCATGCTCGCTCGCCCGTTCCGCCTGATCGCCCCGGCGCTGGCAGCCCTCGGACTCGTCGCCCTGCGCCTGGCGAGCCCGTTCATCGGGCCGGTGTCGCCTCCGCAAGCGGGCGCCTCCGACGATGCTGGCGTCGTCTTCCGACACTATCTCTGACGCTCAGCCCCGGCGGCTCAGCACGGGAGCCGCCGCCGGCAGCGGGCAGGACACCCCGGCCGCGGGCCCGAGGATGATGTCGCCCTGGCGCGGGTTGTTCACCGTAAACGGGGCCGTCTCCTGCAGGCCGATGAAGCCGCGCCCGAGCTGCGGCACGAACAGATCTCCGCCGAACCGGACGAAGCAGCGGTCGAGGACCGCCTCGTAATCGAAGGTCCGCTGGGTGACCGGCGTCCCGCCCGCGGCCGGCACCCCGCAATAGGCCGCGATATCGATTCGGCCCGGCCGCGCCAGCCGCACCGGAAGCGACTGGCCGGGCAGCAGCGTGGCGGCGGGCCCGCCGTCCTGGCGGGCGACCAGGACGAGGTTCGACCGGTTGTAGACCCGGCGCAGGCAATCTGCCGACGCGCCGGAGACGACCGAGACCGACCCGGCGAGGCCGAGCACGAGGCCGGCCCATGCGCACGCTACACGCTTCGTCACCGCAATTCCTCCGCCGGCCGGGCGCTCGATCGGTCGAGGCCGTCGATAATGCCGTCCATGACTTGAACAGCGGCCAGCTTGGCCGCGCAAGACGAACGCGGCAAGATGCGCCGCGTTCACGCGCGCCGCGCAATTTCCCGCGCGACGCGCGGCGTCAGCGGCGCTCGTAGAGGAGGCGGGCGCGGATCGTGCCCGGGATCGCGCGGATCTCGGTGAGCAGGGCCTCGGCATCCGCGTCGGTGGCGTCGGTCTCCAGTACGACGTAACCGACCTCGCCGTCGGTCTGGTAGAACTGCGCGGCGATGTTGACGTGGCCGCGGGAGAACACGTCGTTGAGGCGCCCGAGCATGCCGGGCAGGTTGCGCTGGACGTGGATGAATCGCGTCCCGGTTGGACGGGCCGGGAGCTGCACCTGCGGGAAGTTCACGGCGCCGACCGTCGAGCCGATATCGGAATAGTCCACGAGCTTGCGCGCCACCTCGGACCCGATGCGCTCCTGCGCCTCCTCGGTGGACCCGCCGATATGCGGGGTGAGGATCACGTTCTCGAGACCTTGGAGCGGGCTCACGAAGGGCTCGGCGTTCGAGCCGGGTTCCACCGGGAAGACGTCGACGGCGGCGCCCTTGAGGTGGCCGTCGCGCAGAGCCGCCGCCAGCGCCCCGAGATCGACCACGGTGCCCCGAGCGTTGTTGATCAGGAAGGCGCCGGGCTTCATCGCCCGGATCTCGGCCGCGCCGATCATGTTGGCGGTGGCGTCGGTCTCCGGCACGTGCAGCGAGACGACGTCGCTCTGGGCCAGCAGCTCGTGCAGCGTCTCGACCGGCTCGGTGTTGCCGTGGCGCAGCTTGTCGGTGTGGTCGTAGAACAGCACCCGCATGCCCATGGCTTCGGCCAGCGTCGAGAGCTGCGTGCCGATATTGCCGTAGCCGACGATGCCGAGCGTCTTGCCGCGCACCTCCAGCGAGCCCACCGCCGACTTGTCCCAGTGGCCCGCATGGGCCCCGACTGAGCGCGGCACGATGCGCCGCAGCAGCATCACGATCTCGCCGATCGTCAGCTCGGCCACCGAGCGGGTGTTCGAGAAGGGCGCGTTGAAGACCGGGATCCCCCGGTGGCGCGCCGCCTCCAGATCGACCTGGTTCGTCCCGACCGAGAAGCAGCCGACCGCCAGGAGCCGGTCCGCCGCCTCGAAGGCGGCCGCGTCGAGCTGCGTGCGCGAGCGGATGCCCACCATGTGCACGCCCTGGAGCGCCTCGTGCAGGGCCTCGCGGTCCAGCGCCTTCGGCAGCCGGGTCAGGTTGTGGTAGCCGGCCGCCCGCATCAGCGCCACGGCACTGTCGTTGATGCCCTCGAGCAGCAGGACGCGGATCTTGTCCTTCGGCAGGGAAAGCTTGTCGGGCGTCATGGGCGTCGATCGTCTGGCAGCAGGCCGTGCCGGCTGGAGCCGACCGACCCTGGATTCGAGCGGCCACGGATAAGAGGGCGCCGTGTGCGTTGCAACATGGCGCGGCGCCGGACGGCCCCGCTCGACCGCAGCCCCGACCTCGGCCTGCCGCATGGCTGCGGCGCGACCGCTGGCTCTGGCAGATATTCGCACAGTTCACATCGCCTTGAACTGACCTCGTCGACGGAACCCGGCCTCGGCTCGCGGCTTGTAGGGCCCTGTACTGTAACGACCCGCCTGCCGGCCCGACCGGACAGCGACCTTCCTCACGGTCTCCGACGATGCATATCCGCGCCGGCTTCTCGATCGCCTTCGACACGTTCGGTTCGACGCCGATGAACCTGCTGCTCAACGTGCGCCCGGAGCGCGCGGGCGACCTCCTGACGCCGGAGGTGATCACCTTCGAACCGCCGGTCGCGGCGACGCGGCACGTCGATGGCTTCGGCAACGTCTGCACGCGCATCGTCGCGCCGGGCGGCCGGATCACCATGGCGGTCGATTTCACTATCGCCGACAGCGGGCGCCCGGACGATCAGGCCCCCGGGGCCCGCCAGATCGCCGTGCAGGATCTGCCCGACGACGTGATGGTGTACCTGCTCGGGTCCCGCTACTGCGACATCGACAAGCTCTCGCAGATCGCGTGGTCGCAGTTCGGCGGCACGCCGGAGGGATGGGCGCGCGTTCAGGCGATTGTCGACTTCGCCCACTCGCGTCTGCGCTTCGACTACCAGCAGGCCGACGCCACCCGCACCGCCTTCGACGGCTACAACCAGCGCGTCGGGGTCTGCCGGGACTTCGCGCATCTGGCGATCACCCTGTGCCGGTGCATGAACATCCCGGCGCGCTACGCCACCGGCTACCTGGGCGATATCGGCGTGCCGAAGGATCCGGCGCCGATGGACTTCTCGGCGTGGTTCGAGGTCTTCCTCGACGGGCCCGAGGGCCCGCGCTGGTACACGTTCGACGCCCGGCACAACCGGCCCCGCATCGGCCGCATCGTCATGGCCCGCGGGCGCGACGCCACCGACTGCGCCCTGACGACGAGCTTCGGCGCCGCCCATCTGGTCCGCTTCGATGTCCACACCGATGACGTCCCCGCGGCACCGGACGTGCTGGCCCGGGCTGCCTGACTCGGCCGCCCGCTAGACGGCCTCGGCGGGCTCGGGCGCGGGCGCCTGGTTGTTCGCCAGGTGCAGGAACGTGGGATCGAACTCCGCGACCTCGGTCAGGGCCCCCCAGTCCTCGATGGTCAGGATGCCGCCGCTGAGCGTGACCAGCCCCCGGCCGCGCAGGGTCCGCAGGACCCTGTTCAGGTGGACACTTGTCAGGCCGAGGGCGTCGGCCAGCTCGGATTGCTTGGGCGCCAGAGGACAGCTCAGGCCGCGCGCGAGCCCGACCGCCTTCTGTCGGAGATACAGCTCGCAGAACAGGTGGGCCACGCGACCGAGCGCCTGCCGCCGCCCGAGGCTGGTGATCCGCTCGCGGTAATGGGCCGAGTCGATGAGGCTGTCGCGCCAGAGGGTTGCGGCGAGCCCCGGGTTGCTCAGGAGGACCTGACGCAGGTCCTCGTGCGCGATGAGCGCTACCACGCAGGATGTCAGGGTGGCGAGGTTGTGATCCATCCGGTGCAGGTGGAGGCTCTGCAGGTCCGGCAGGTCGCCAGCGATGTAGAACGACAGGATCTGCCGCCCGCCCTCGGAGAGGGCGGCGTAGCGGTAGACCCAGCCCTGCAGGACGAGGCAGCTATGACTCGGCCGGTCGCCGAACCGGACGATGTCGTGGCGGGCCGGCAGATTCCGGACCGTGTGCGGCAGATCGAGGAGCGCCTCCCGGTCCGGATCCGTCAGACGCGCGATGCTGTCGAGCTTGCGCGCCAGCATCTCCATCGGGGTGTTGTACCCGCTCGGCATCGGAGACTCAGGTCCCGGATCGGGATGAACGCGCTGCCCCGCCGCGCCGAGGACGGGCAATCCGAGAGTCGAGATCAGGACGCGGCACGCTTCTCCCCCCAAAACGCTCCGGATCGCCGGATCGGTCCGAACCTCCGCCGAACGGGGATTACCCGTGTCGACCGGCGGAAGCGCGACCGCAAGTGTCCGCCAGCGGACAAATTTGCCGGATCCGAGGCCGGCGGCAAGAGCGCCCCGAACGGCGCCGACCGTTCGCCGTGCCTAAAACCCTAATTGGTTGAAGTCGCAAGGCCGATGTTGTAAGGCACGCGCGTCCTCCCGGATCCGCCCTCGCGCGCTCGTCATCTGGCGCGCCCGCCGGGCCGCCGGCTGGACCGCCCTCGTCATCCGTATCGACGCGTCGGCAAACCGGATCCCGCGGGACCGGTCGCCTTTCCCGAAAGACTCCGGGGAGGCCGCGGCGAACGGGGGCGCCTGCAACGCGAGCCGCCGACGCAACGGGCCTCCGCCGGAGGCCGTTCAGGAGACAGAATGACCGCAGGTACCGCTCTGGGGCGTGGCCCGAGCCGCGAGGATTTCGCAGCCCTCCTCGAGGAGAGCTTCCTCGAACACGAGATCACCGAAGGCTCCGTCGTCAAGGGTCGCGTCGTCGCGATCGAGAAGGACGTGGCCGTCATCGACATCGGCGCCAAGACGGAAGGCCGTGTCGCGCTCAAGGAATTCACCGGCCCCGGCCGCGAGGGCGAGCTGAAGGTCGGCGACGAGGTCGAGGTCTACGTCGACCGGATCGAGAACGCGCTCGGCGAGGCCGTCATCTCGCGCGACAAGGCGCGCCGCGAGGAGAGCTGGGTCAAGCTCGAGAAGTCGTTCGAGAACAACGACCGCGTCACCGGCACGATCTTCAACCAGGTCAAGGGTGGCTACACCGTCGACCTCGACGGCGCCGTGGCGTTCCTGCCGCGCTCGCAGGTCGACATCCGCCCGGTCCGCGACGTCACCCCGCTGCTGGGCACCCCGCAGCCGTTCCAGATCCTCAAGATGGATCGCCGCCGCGGCAACATCGTCGTGTCGCGCCGGACCGTGCTCGAGGAGAGCCGCGCCGAGCAGCGCTCGGAGCTGGTGGCCAACCTTGAGGAAGGTCAGGTCATCGACGGCGTCGTCAAGAACATCACCGAGTACGGCGCCTTCGTCGACCTCGGCGGCATCGACGGCCTGCTGCACGTCACAGACATGGCGTGGCGCCGCGTGAACCACCCGTCCGAGGTCGTGACCATCGGCCAGACGGTCAAGGTCAAGATCATCAAGATCAACCACGAGACGCATCGCATCTCGCTCGGCATCAAGCAGCTGCTCGCCGATCCGTGGGAGGGCATCGCCGCCCGCTACCCGGAGGGCGCCAAGCTCAAGGGCCGCGTGACCAACATCACCGATTACGGCGCCTTCGTGGAGCTGGAGCCGGGGATCGAGGGCCTGATCCACGTCTCCGAGATGAGCTGGACCAAGAAGAACGTTCATCCGGGCAAGATCGTCTCCACCTCCCAGGAGGTCGAGGTTCAGATCCTGGAGGTCGATCCGGTCAAGCGCCGCATCTCGCTGGGCCTCAAGCAGACCCTGCAGAACCCCTGGGAAGCCTTCGCCGAGAAGCACCCGGTCGGCTCCGAGGTCGAGGGCGAGGTCAAGAACAAGACCGAGTTCGGCCTGTTCATCGGCCTCGAGGGCGACGTCGACGGCATGGTTCACCTGTCGGATCTCGACTGGAACCGTCCCGGCGAGCAGGTCATCGAGGAGTTCAAGAAGGGCGACATGGTCCGCGCCCAGGTTCTCGACGTCGACGTCGAGAAGGAGCGGATCTCGCTGGGCGTGAAGCAGCTCGGCGGTGACCCCTTCGCCGAGGCCGGCGAGATCAAGAAGGGTCAGATCGTCACCTGTGAGGTGGTCGAGGTGAAGGATGCCGGCGTCGAGGTGAAGATCGTCGACACCGACATGCAGACCTTCATCCGTCGCGCCGAGCTCGCCCGCGACCGCGGCGACCAGCGCCCCGAGCGCTTCGCCACCGGCGAGAAGTTCGACGCCCGCGTCGTCCAGTTCGACCGGAAGGCCCGCCGCGTGCAGGTCTCGATCAAGGCCCTCGAGGTCGCCGAGGAGAAGGAGGCCATGGCCCAGTTCGGCTCCGCCGATTCGGGCGCCTCGCTCGGCGACATCCTCGGCGCCGCCTTCAACAAGAAGCGCTCCGACGACGAGTGAGGAACGGCCTCTGCCGCCCGGCCTGTCCGGGCGGCGGATCCGCTTCGTTGAGACCCGCGCGGGACCCCGGTCCGGCGCGGGTTTTTCTTTTCGCGCCGGCAATCCAAGGTTGCCGAGGGCGGGCCGCGGGCCGGGTCGCGCCGTCCGACGCGACAGGGACGGGCCGCCCCGTCATTTTCTTCGCGCGCCCCGTATCCACGCCCGCGGAAAATGCTCTAGAACACCGGCCTCGCACGGCTCGGGCCGAGCGAGCCGAAGGAAACCAAGGACTTGCCCGGCGCGGGGGTATGGCTCCCGCACCCCGTCGAGGGGCCGGTCGGGGTGCTTTAGGGGAAGCGACAGCATGGCAGCCGATGCCGAACTGCTGATTGACCGGCGGCGCCTGCGTCGCAGGTTGTCCCTCTGGCGCGTGCTCGGCGTCGGCGGCCTCATCGTGGCGGTCGGGGCCCTCGGGTACCGTGTGCGGACGGGCGCGGACGGCGCCTTCGCGGTGCAGCCGCAGATCGCCCGCATCTCCGTCTCGGGCTTCATCGCGGGGAGCGAGGCCACCGCCAAGCTGATGAAGCGGGTCGGCGATTCGGCCGCCGTGAAGGGCGTGATCGTCTCGATCAACTCGCCCGGCGGCACGACCACGGGCTCGGAGGAGATCTTCCGCAACCTCCGGGCGCTCGCCGCCAAGAAGCCGATCGTGGCCTTCGTGGACGGCACCGCCGCGTCCGGCGCCTACATCACCGCCATCGCGGCCGATCACATCGTCGCGCGCGAGACCAGCCTGGTCGGCTCGATCGGCGTGCTGTTCCAGTACCCCGACTTCTCGGGCCTGCTGGACAAGGTCGGCGTCAAGGTCGAGTCGGTGAAGTCGTCGCCGCTCAAGGCCGAGCCCTCGGGCTTCACCCCGACCTCGCCCGAGGCGCGCGCCGCGCTGGCCTCCGTGGTCGGCGACACCTACGCGTGGTTCAAGGGCCTCGTCGCGGAGCGGCGCGGCATGGATCCAGCCCAGCTCGGCACCGTGTCGGACGGCCGGGTGTTCAGCGGGCGCCAGAGCGTGCCGCTGAAGCTCGTGGACGAACTCGGCGGCGAGCGGCAGGCGGTGGCGTGGCTGGAGAGCGCCCGCGGCGTCCAGGCGAACCTGCCGATCAAGGATTGGAAGCCCGCCTCGGAGAGCCGGTTCTCCCTGTGGTCGGCGGCCGGGATCGGCGCCGATCTCATGGGTCTGGACGGCCTCGCGGCGCGGCTCCGGTCCGTCGGCGCCGAGGCCCAGGCCGCCCGGGGCGGGATGCTCGCCCTCTGGCGTCCGGAACCCTGAACGAGCATCGCCGCGCAGCCCGCCCCGATCCCGCGAGAAGACCCCACGCCATGATCAAGTCGGAGCTCGTCCTCAAGATCGCCGAGCAGAACCCGCATCTCTACCAGCGCGACGTGGAGATCCTGGTCAACGCGATCCTCGACACCATTTCCGACGCGCTGGCCCGCGGCGACCGGGTCGAGCTGCGCGGCTTCGGCGCCTTCTCGGTGAAGCGCCGCGAGGCGCGCCGGGGACGCAACCCGCGCACGGGTGCCGCCGTTGCCGTGTCCGAGAAGGCGATCCCCGTGTTCAAGACCGGCAAGGAGATGCGCCAGCGCCTCAACGCCGCCGGGATCGGCGAGAATGCCTCGGCCGCCGAGTAGGAAGGACCTGTGAGCGCGATGATCCGTTTCCTGAAGAGCCTCGTGCTGCTGCCGATCGCCGCCGTGGTGATCCTCCTGGCGGTGGCCAACCGCGCGCCGGTGCGGCTCTCCTTCGATCCGTTCAACGCGGACGCGCCGGTCTTCAGCGTCGATCTTCCGCTCTACGCGATCCTGTTCGGTGCGGTGGCGCTGGGCATCGTGGTGGGCGGCATCTTCACGTGGCTCGGCCAGGGCAAGACCCGCGCGCGGGCGCGCTACCATCGCCGCGAGGCCGTCCGGCACGAGCGCGAAGCGAGCCGGCTGCGGGCCTACGCGCCGGAGAGCGAGACATCGGGCGCCTACACGGTTCCGAATACGGGCCGGGCCGCCCTCCCGGCGCCACGCTGAGGTCTCGGCCTCAGCGCGCGCCGCGCGCGGCGGCCACGAAAGCCGCGATCTTCGCCGGATCCTTCAGCCCCGGCGCCGTCTCGACGCCCGACGAGACGTCGACGGCGCCGATCCCCGTTCGGGCGAGGGCGTCGGCGACGTTTCCGGAATCGAGGCCGCCCGACAGCATGGTGCCGGGCGGGAGAGCGGCGCCGCGCAGGATCTCCCAGTCGAAGCGCCGGCCGTTGCCGCCCGGCAGGGCCGCATCCGCCGGTGCCTTGGCGTCCAGCAGGATGCGGTCGGCGACCGCCGCGTAGGCGGGCATCGCCGCGAGATCCGCCGCCGTCGCGACGCCGATCGCCTTCATCACCGGCCGCCCGGTCCGGGCGCGGACCGCCGCCACGCGCTCCGGGCTCTCGCTCCCGTGGAGCTGTATGAGATCCGGCTCCGCCGCCTCGACCGCCGCGGCGAGCAGAGCGTCGTCGGGATCGACGAGCAGGATGACCCGCTCGGCCCGCCCGCGGGCGAGGGCCGACAGGGTGGCGGCCCGCGCGAGCGACACGTGCCGCGGACTGCGCGGGAAGTGCACGAGGCCGATCCAGTCCGCCCCGGCCTCCAGTGCGGCGGTCAGGGTCGCTTCGGTGCTGAGCCCGCAGATCTTGACGCGGGTTGGGGACGCGGATGAGGCCATGGCCCCTCTATAGCCGATCCTGCGACGCCGAGCAGGCCCGCGCAGCGGGTCCGAGGGTTGTCCTGCGCCGGTCCGGATGCGGCCTGGGCGCGTCCCGCCGGCGGAGGCCTAGTACAGCGCCGGCACGTACACGTTGGGGATCGGGAAGCCGCTGAAGACCACCTTCCCGTCGACGAGCCGCAGGGGCGGGAGCGCCTTCAGCGGAGCCCCGTCCGCCGGCGCGTCCGGGTTCGGGCGCTGGGCCAAGCCCAGGAGCCCGCCGACCAGCTGACCCACCAGGGCGCCCCTGTCCGAGCCGAAGCGCTGACCGACGATGCTGCCGACCAGCGCGTCGACGCCGGCCGCCCGCAGATCGACTTGGCCCGCGGGGCGGTGGGCGGCGTCGAGGGCGAGCGTGCCCTTCGCCTGAACGCGCTGCGGGCCTTTGGCCAGCGACAGGCCGTTCAGGTCCAGGGTGCCGCCGGCTTGGCGCCAGCGCTCCAGCTCGCGCGCCACCGTCCCGGTGCGCAGTACGGTGGCCTGGGTCAGGGTCGCGTCCAGGGCCAGATCGGCCGGATCCTGCGTGCCGGTGAGGCCGTCGAGCTGCGGCACCGCCGCCTGGTTCAGGCGCAGGCTGACATCCACGGCGCCGTCGGACTCGAACCGGCCGGGGCTGGGCCGGGCGTGCAGCTCGAGGTGCCGGCCCGAGACCGCGATCGGGCCGGGCTCGGCGCCCTTCACGGTGATGTCGGGATTGTCGACGACCAGCGAGGCGCGGGTGAAGCCCCCCGCCGCGCCGTGGAAGCTGCCCTGGAGCGCGCTCCAGGACGCGTCGCCGGACAGCGGGCCCTGCTCGACATGGAACGGGCCCGCGCTCTCGAACACGACGAGGCGGGGCTGGTAGATCTGCGCCACCGCGGTGCTCGGGCCGAGCCGGAAGCGGCCGTCGGCCCGCTCCAGGGTCACGGCGCTGCAGCGCAGCTCGAGGCGGAACGGGTAGCCGCCGAGGGATCGGTCCGCGCAGGTCCAGGTCCGCCCGGCCGAAGCCTCGCGGGCGATCCAGCCGTCGATCTCGCCGACCGCGCGCTCGCGCATCCACAGCCAGCCCGCCGACCAGCCGGCGACCACGAGGGCGAGCAGGATGTAGGGCAGGAACAGCCCGAGCCGGGACCGCCGCGCGCGCTGTGGCGGGGCTGTCTGGGCGGCGCTCTCCGGCCGTGTCCGATCCTGCACCATGCGTTCCGTTCCCCGAGCTCGTCTCCGCAGAGACATCGCGGCCCCGCCTTGAGGCCACGCAAGGGGCGAAACTGGGGCAGCGCCGCCCCGGGTCGACCGCCGCGGACACGATCGGTCCGCGTGCGCCGCGTTTCCGGTCAGACCTGCGCCGGCTCGACGGTGTCGAGCTGCAGATCCTCGACGATCGCCACCCGCTCGGCCTCGTTCTCGGCGAGGCGATGCACGTGCATCTCGGTGGCGCCCCGGCGACGGACGCGGTCGAGCCAGGTGCGCCGCAGATGGTCGCGCGGACTCTCGCTGGAACTCGCCACCGAGACCATCTCGGCGATGCCGGCATTGTCCCGGCGCACGGCGATCACCACGGCCTGCGCCATCTCGTCGAGGTCGAAGCCCCCGGCCGGATGGACTCCGACCACGTAGCGCCGGCCGGAGCGGCCGCGCCACGCCGAGAGCGGAAGCGCGGGGGAGCCGCGCAGACCGGCGGTTGTCTTGAGGCGTTCTTCACGCACGTCCTGCCTCCGAGTGCGATCGTCCTTCAGGTCGCGGAGCGCGGCCGACCAGGACAGGGCTCTTCTGTTCGCCATTTGTTCCAACCTAACGCGCGATATCCACAGGCGTCAAGGGCGACGTTCCTATAGCGAGATGTGGCGACGATGCCCGTTATCCACAAGCCGCCGGGCGCCGGTCCGACGCGGAAAACCGCGCCCGCGAACGGCTCAGCGACGGGCGTCTGCGGCGGCCGGCGCCTCGTCGGCCGGCACGGCGTGCCCCTCGGCCGCGAGGTCCTGGAAGCCGCCCTCAACGAGGGCGTTCGAGGCCGTCTCGAGCCGCTCCTGGGCCAGCGCCTGGAACTCCTGGCGGGGCAGGCCCGGCGGGATGGGCGGCAGGAACTCGATCACCGCCCGGCCCGGCCGGCGCACGAGGCTGTTGCGCGACCAGAACAGGCCGGTGTTCAGCGCCACCGGCAGGCAGGGCACGTTCAGGGCGGTGTAGAGATGCGAGAGCCCCTGCTTGTAGGCGGGGGGCGCGCCGACCGGGCGACGAGTCCCCTCGGGGAAGATGATGAGCTGGCGCCCGTCCCGGATCGCCGCGCCGGCGGCGGCGTTCATCAGGCTCATGGCCCGGCTGCCCTTCGACCGGTCGATCGCCACCATGCCGCTGCGCGACAGGTACCAGCCGATCAGCGGGATGAGCAGCAGCTCCTTCTTCAGGATGTAGGCGAAGTTCGGCAGCACCGTGCAGAGGGCCAGGGTCTCCAGGGCCGACTGGTGCTTGGCCGCCACCAGCAGGGGCCCCGGCGGGATGTTCTCGAGCCCGCGGAACTCGACCCGCGTCCCCGCGACCACCCGCAGGAGCCACAGGGTAATCCGACCCCAGGCGCGGGCGAGCCGCAGCACCGAGCGGCCGGAGACCAGCATGGGCAGGCCGACGAGGGCCAGGACCGTCGTGACGGCGTAGAAGCAGACGTTGAAGGCGAGAGAGCGGAGGGCGAGCATCGGGAACCGTGTCGTGGCGGCTCCCCTGTAGCGCGCCCGCATGTCCGCGGCCAAGGGCGACGTGCGGGGCGGCGTCAGGCGCCCTCGGGGCGATGCCCCTCTCGGACGAGCCCCGCGCCGCGCCCGGCGACCAGCCAGTAGACCAGGCCGGCGCTGGCACCGACCGCGAACAGGATCAGCGTCAGGCGCGCCTCGCCCGCGAGGAGCGCGGCGTCGCGGGCGCCGCCGGACCGGAGCGCGCCGCGCGTCAGCCAGGGGAGGGCGGCGGTGAGCAGCCCGCAGCCGGCGCCGTACCACAGCAGGCCGCGGCGCCCGAGGATCTCACCGCCCAGGCCGATCACGGCCGGGGGTACGAACAGCAGCACGAACAGCGCCTTGGCGAGGCCGGCGAGGAACAGGGCGAGCCCCTCCGGCGCCAGCCCGGCCGAGAGGTCCGACAGGGCCATGTCCAGACCCGCGAGCGCCCCGCCGGTCAGCCAGCCCTGCGCGGCCGGATCAACGAGCAGGGCCAGGACGAGGACCGCGAAGCCCGCCGGAACGGCGAGGAGGAGGCCGAAGGCCCCGAGGATCAGGCGACCGAGCGCGTGCATGCCGCGAGCCTCTACACCGGGCGCCCCCGCCCGTCGCGCGGAAGCCGCGCCCGATCCTCGCGGATCCGGCGCGGCTTCCAAACTTCGGCGGCCGAGGCGGTGCGCGTCAGCCGTGAACCGGCGCGGCGCCGCCGGGGTCGCCGTGCGTGTGCTTCTTCCGGAACCGTCCGAGCCAGATCGAGAAGTGGCGGATCACCACGTAGAAGACCGGTGTTAGGAACAGGCCGAAGAAGGTCGCGCCGATCATCCCGAAGAACACCGCGGTACCGAGCGCCTGGCGCATCTCGGCGCCGGGGCCTGTGGCCACGACCAGCGGCAGGGTGCCGAGGATGAACGCGAAGGCGGTCATCAGGATCGGGCGCAGGCGGAGCCGACAGGCTTCGACCGCCGCCTCGACCGGGCCGCGATGCTCCCGCTGCTCGATGTCGTGCGCGAACTCGACGATCAGGATCGCGTTCTTGGCCGCGAGGCCGATGAGCACGATCAGGCCGATCTGGGTCAGGATGTTGTTGTCCTGCCCCCGGAACTGCACGCCCGCCAGGGCGGCGAGCACGCCGGTCGGCACCACCAGCAGGATCGCGAGCGGCAGCGCCCAGGATTCGTACTGCGCGGCGAGCACGAGGAAGACCAGCAGCACGCCGAGGGCGAAGACCGCGCCCGCGGTGCCGCTGGCCGCCTTCTGCTGGTAGGCGATCTCGGTCCAGTCGTAGGAGTAGCCGTCGGGCAGCGCCTTCTTGGCGATCTCCTCCATGGCGGTGAGCGCCTGACCGGTGGAGACGCCGGGCTTGGCCACGCCCTGGACCGGGACCGAGTAGTACAGGTTGAACCGCTGCACGATCTGCGGGCCGGTCACGTCCCGCACGGAGGCGAGCGTCCCCATCGGCACCAGCGCGCCGGTGGAGGAGCGCACCTTGATCTGCGAGATGTCCTGCACCGACGTGCGGAACGCCGCGTCGCCCTGCAGGCGCACCTGGTAGATGCGGCCCAGCGTGTTGAAGTCGTTGACGTAGGTGCCGCCGAGATCCGCCTGGACCGACGAGAACACGTTCGCCAGCGGCACGTTCAGCATCCGCGCGATGGTGCGGTCGATGTCGAGGAACAGCTGCGGCGTCGAGTTGTCGAAGGTCGTGAACACGCGCTGCACGTCCGCGCTCTGGTTCGCCTGAGCGATCACCTCGCCGGCGGCGGCCATGAGCGGGCCGATATCCGAGGACTGGCGGCTCTCGATCTGCATCTTGAAGCCGCCGCCGTTGCCGAGACCGCGGACGGGCGGCGGCGGGATCACGATGACCCGCGCCTCCTGGATGTCGGAGGTGGCCTTCAGCACGTCGCCGGTGATGACGGCCGCGCTTCGGCCGACCTCCGCGCGCTCCTTCGCCCCCTTGAGGGTCAGGAACATCACGCCGGCATTGGTGGTGTTGGTGAAGGTCGCGCCGTCGAAGCCCGCGATGATCACCGCGTTGGCCACGCCGTCGACCGTCCGGGCCTGCTTGGCGGCGCGCAGGCACACCTCCGTGGTGCGGTCGAGGGAGGAGCCGGACGGGAGCTGGACGACGCCGATCAGGTAGCCCTGATCCTGGTCAGGGATGAAGCCCGTGGGCGTCGTCTGCGCGAGATGCAGCGTCCCGGCGATCACGGCCGCGTAGACCAGCAGCATCACGCCGAGGCCGACGATGCCGCCGGTCAGGACCCGGATCGTCCGGCCGTAGGCGTTCGACGTGGCGTCGAAGGCGCGGTTGAAGCCGTTCGCCAGCCAGTTCACGAACCGGGTCAGGAAGAACTTCGGCTCCTTGCGGGCGTGGTGGGGCACCAGCAGCAGCTTGCAGAGCGCCGGCGACAGGGTCAGCGAGTTGAAGGCCGAGATCAGGGTCGAGGCCGCGATGGTGAGCGCGAACTGCTTGTAGAACTGGCCCGAGATGCCCGGGATGAACGCCGTCGGCACGAACACCGCGGCGAGCACCAGCGCGATGGCGATGACCGCGCCGCCGACCTCGTCCATGGTCTTGTGGGCGGCGTCGCCCGGCGACAGGCCCTCGGCCATGTTGCGCTCGACGTTCTCCACCACCACGATGGCGTCGTCGACCACGATGCCGATGGCGAGCACCAGCCCGAACAGGGTCAGGTTGTTCAGCGAGAAGCCGAAGGCCGCCATCGCCGCGAAGGTGCCGATCAGCGAGACCGGGATCGCGATGACCGGGATCAGGGCGGTCCGCCAGCTCTGGAGGAAGACCAGCACCACGATGACGACGAGGCCGACCGCCTCGAACAGCGTCTTGTAGACCTCGTGGATCGATTCCTCGATGAACTCCGTCGGGTTGTAGGCGATGCGGTACTCGACGTCCGGCGGGAAGTTCTTCTTGACCTCCTCCATCACCTTCTTGACCGACGCCGCCGCGTCGAGGGCGTTGGTGCCCGGCCTCTGGAAGGCGCCGATGCCGACCGCGGGCGTGTCGTTGAGGAACGAGTTGGTCGTGTAGTCCTTCTGGCCCATCTCGACGCGGGCGATGTCCTTGACCCGGACGAGGCGCCCGTCCTGCGCCTTGATGATCACCTCGGCGAACTGCTCCGGCGTCTTGAACCGGGCCTGCGACTGCACGACGAGCTGGAACGCCTCGCCCTTGGCGGCCGGCGGACCGTTCAGCTGGCCGGCGGCCACCTGCACGTTCTGCTCCTGCAGGGCCGTCGTGACGTCGGTGACCGAGAGGCCGTAGGCGGCCAGCTTGTTCGGGTCGACCCAGACGCGCTCCGCGTACTCGTTACCGCCGAAGATCGTGATGTCGCCGACGCCGTCGAGGCGCAGCAGCTCGTCGCGGATGTTCAGGTAGATGTAGTTGGCGAGGTAGTTCTGGTCGTAGGTCTTGTTCGGCGAGAGCAGGTGCACGACCAGCATCAGGTCGGGCGAGGCCTTGCGGACCGTGACGCCGAGGTTGCGCACGTCCGGCGGCAGGCGCGGCTGCGCCACCGAGAGCCGGTTCTGCACCAGCACGTTGGCGATATCGAGGTTGGTGCCGACCTTGAAGGTCACGGTCAGCAGCATGTTGCCGTCGTTGGTCGACAACGACGTCATGTAGAGCATGTTGTCGACGCCGTTGACCTCCTGCTCGATCGGCGTCGCGATCGTGGCGGCCACGGTCTCGGCGTTGGCGCCCGGATAGGAGGCGCGCACCGTCACGGTCGGCGGCACGATCTCGGGGTACTGCGAGACCGGCAGGCTCTCGTAGGCCACGAAGCCGAGGATCAGGAAGACGATCGACGTGACGGACGCGAAGATCGGTCTGTCGACGAAGAAATGGGCGAAACGCATCGGTCAAACCTCTGAGGCCCGCCGGTCTCCCGGACGGGGCCCTGCGTCGTCGGTGCGGGGCGCGCCGCGCGGCGCGCACGAGGGCGTTCGTGTCGAGCCGCGCGGGCTCAGGTCTTGCTCGGCGGCAGCTCGATCGTCTCGGGCGTCACCTTCGCGCCGGGCCGGACCCGGGACAGGCCGTTGACCACCACGGTCTCGTCGCCCTTCAGTCCCGACTGAATCACCCGGTATCCGTCGACCTTCGGCCCCAGCACGACGTCCTTCTGCTGGATGACGTTCTCGGGACCGACGATGTAGACGATCCGCTTGTCCTGGTTGGCGGCCACGGCCTCGTCGGGCAGCAGGATGCCCTGGAACGGCTTGGTCGCCGGCATCGAGACGATGCCGAACAGGCCGGGCTTGATGAACAGGTCGGGGTTCGGGACGGTGGCGCGCAGCAGGATCGTGCCGGTGGCGTTGTCGACGCGGTTGTCGACGAAGTCGAGCGTGCCCTTGCGGGTGGGCTTCGCCTCGCCGGACAAAGCGATCAGGATCGGCACGCCCTTGCCCTGCTGGGTCTGGCCCATGCCGATGCCGAGGCTGTTCTGGTACTTGAGGAACGACTTCTCGTCGACCGTGTAGCTGAAGTAGATCGGGTCGAGGGACACGATCGTCGTCAGCATGGTCTGGTCGGCGCTGACGATGTTGCCCTCGGTCACCAGACGCCGGCTGATGCGGCCGTTGATCGGGGCCTTCACCTCGCTGAAGTCGTAGTTCAGCTGGGCGTTGTTGAGGGCGGCCTGGGCGCTGTCGACGTCGGCCTGGGCGGTCTGCGAGGCCTGTCGGCGCTGGTCGGTGACCTGCTCGGAGATGTTGCCGCTGCGGGACAGAGTCTGCGCGCGCTCGAGGTCCGTCTGCGAGAAGGATTGCCGCGCCTTGGCGGAGGCCAGGGCCGCCTGGGCCTGCTCCAGCGCCGCCTTGTAGGGGCGCCGGTCGATCACGAACAGGACGTCGCCCTTCTTCACCGTCTGGCCGTCGACGAAGTTGATCTTCTCGAGGTAGCCGGTGACGCGGGCGCGGACCTCCACGTACTCGATCGCGTCGAAGCGGCCGGTATACTGATCCTGCTCGACGATCTGGCGCACCACGGGCTTGGCCACGGTGACCTTGGGCGGCGGGCCGCCCGGGGCCTGTGCACGGGCCGGGGTCGCAAGGGGCCCTGCCGCGAGACCCACGATCAGGCCTGACAAGACGGTGAGAAGGCTGGGAAGCCGGCTGCGCATCGGGTCCTGCTGTCCGTTGGCCGACCGTCCGGTCGCGCCGAGCTTGACGATTGTTCCGCCGCGGGGGCGCCGTAACCCGCAGTCGACGTTGTTGCTTGTGCGCGAGCGCACATCACGGCCCCGTGAGCCGGATGAAACGGCAGGTCAGGCGACGGTTTCGCCCGCGCTGTACCAATCCTTGAACCCGCCCTTGTAGTGTTCGACGAGGTCAAGCCCGGCGTTCTGCGCGGCCATCAGCGCGTGGACCGAGCGGACGCCCGCGGCGCACGAGAAGACCGCCCTCCGGCCATCCTCGGCGACGAGGGCCGCGACGGCTTGGGGATCGAAACCGGAGAGCGGGTGCGAGACGGCGCCCGGGATATGGCCGGCCTCGTATTCATGCGGCTCACGGACATCGATGACCAGCATCGAGCCGTCATCAAGCCCGCGCTTGACCGTCTCGCGATCGAGGTCGACCACCCGCATCGGCAGGATCTCCGTTCCGCCCGCTCTCGGCCAGGCTGGCTGACTGACGCTTTTCCTTATTCGTCAGACCCCGGCGGCGCAACGTGCGGCGTCGGCGCGCGGCCGGCGCGCAACCGGCGTGAGGCCGGCAGGCGGGCCGGACGCCCCGTTCAGAGCGCCGCGAGGGTCGGCGCTACGGCGGCGAAATGCGCGAGCCAGTCCGGCGGCCGATACCCGTCAAGACGACCGACCAGTTCGGACCGGAGGGGCGCGCCGGGGCGCGCGAGCGCCTCGATCGCCTCGATCCAGCCCGGACCGTCCAGGGGATCGCGGAACAGCGCGAAGCCGTCGGCGATCTCGCGATGGACGGCGATGTCGGAGGCGATGACTGGCAGCCCCGAGGCCGCCGCCTCGACGACGGGAATGCCGTAGCCCTCGGTGAAGGATGGCATCAGCAGGGCGGTGCAGCTGCGCATGAGCGCCGCCAGGCCGTGCGTGGACAGGCCCGAGGCCTCGATGACGTGGGCGCGCACGCCGGGACAGCGTTCGAGCATGTCGATGGCGCTCTCGGCCTCCCAGCCCCGGCGCCCGACCACGATGAGCCGGGGCGCGGCATCCCCGTGGCGCTCGGCCAGGCTCCGCCAGATCTGGAACAGCAGCAGGTGGTTCTTGCGCGACTCGATGGTGCCGCAGACCAGAAAGGTCGGCCGGTCGGGCGTGAACCGCGGCCCTTCGCGCCCGAAGGCGGGCTCGACCCCGAGATGGCCCACCGCCACCGGCGGCCGCCCGAACCCCTCGGCGGCGAGATGCGCGAGGGTGCGTCGGCCGGTATCTTCCGAATTCACCAGGATGGCGGAGGCGTGCCGCCCGATCGTGCGCAGGCGCGCCCGGTGGCGGTCGGCCTCGCCGGACCGGCCGTATTCGGGATGGGTGATCGGGATGAGGTCGTGGACGAAGAAGGCTGCCCGCACGTCCCGCCGTGTGTAGAGCCAGTCGAACCGTCGCGGGTCGTCGAGGCGCAGGTGCGAGGTGTGCAGGTAGAGCGCATGCCGGGGGAGGACGGCGACCGACCGGCCGCGCAGCGCGATGTCGACCGTCTTCCGCGCCTGGATCCGCCGCCTGTCGGCGGAGCCGGCCGGCGGCACGGCGACCGGCGGCGGCGCGGGCGGGTCGCCGCAGCGGGAGGCGAGCCGCCGGTAGACCGGATCCGACGCCGCGTCCCGGTCCTCGACCCAGCCGGCCGCCACCGCCTCGACGATCTCCAGGGCCTGGGCGCGATCGAGGATGCGCGGTCCGAACGCCGTGGAGACGACGCCGACGCCCGACTCCGCCCGGCCGAGATAGGCGCGCGCGTAGGCAAGGTCGACGCGGTCGATGCCCGACGGGCTCGCGTGGCGCAGCCGCGTGACGAGGCGCGTGAGATCGAAGGCGATCGGTCGGTCCGTCATGATCCTCGGGCGATTGTCGGGGCGAGGCCTCCCCGTAGCGGGCCTGATCCGCGAGAGCCAGCATCTCCGTGCGAGCCGCGCTCGCCGAAGGGCTTGCGCGTGCGCGGCGCGGAGGCTAAGAGCCGCGAGCCCTAGCGGCGTCGGAGTGTAGCGCAGCCCGGTTAGCGCACTAGTCTGGGGGACTAGGGGTCGTGGGTTCGAATCCCGCCACTCCGACCATTAAAGCCTTTGGGTTGAAAGGCTTTTTCCACGATCCAACCATCGGACGCCGGCAAGCCGATGCGGAACGGACGGTGGACGTGGGGACCATTGGTCGCCTGAACCACCCACATTGCCCACCACGGTCTGTTCTCGGTTGGCGCACCGCAGGCTGTTTGGGGTAGCTGGGGCCGATGGCGACGAACCCAACTGTCTCTGAATCGCGCAAAGCCGCCGAGGTCATCGACCAGGAGACCGATGCCGCGGTCGACGCAATGCTGGCCGACCTCGCCACCGAATCATACCCGCTCGCGAAAGGCTGGACGTTCGACCTCCTCGAGACGCTCCGCACGAACACCCGTGCGGCCGAGGCGCTGACTACCGATAAGACGGCATGGAAGCGCAACATGATCCAGACTGCGTTCCTGCTGGCGCACCCGGTGAAGGGATGAGCGAGACCGAGGCCGATCAGGATCGCGAAGCCACCCTCAACCGCCTGATGGAGCGCCTGAGCGGCTTCGCGCAGGGAATCGGGATGCGGGGCCCGGATGCGCGCCAGATCATCGACCGCGTCATCGCATCCGACCCGACGGCCGGGGACGGGGACCTGATGGCGAAGGCGCGTACCTGGATGCTGATCGCGCTGAGCTAGAGCCGTTCCCGGTGCCGTAGGGACAGCCAAGTCGTTCTCGTAGCCGGCTGCGGCGAGGTAGTTGCGGCACTCCTGCGGATTGAAGCGCGTGAAGGCCTGACGGATCGCCGCCCAGAGATCCGGGATCGTGCGGGCGGCCGCACTCCGCACCAGCGCCTTCAGCTTTGCGAAGGCCTGCTCAATCGGGTTGAAATCAGGGCTGTAGGACGGGAGGTAGAGCAGCCGCGCTCCTGCAGCCTCGATCGCGTCCTGCACGTCCGCGACCTTGTGGGCTGGTAGGTTGTCCATGACGACGATGTCGCCCGGCTGCAGCACCGGGACCAAGGTCTCGGTGACATAGTTGCGGAAGCGCCTGCCGTTCGCGGAACCGTCCAGCAGCGCAATCGCGCACAGTCCGCTCGTGAGCAGGGCGGCCGTGATGGTCGTGGTTTTGTAGTGACCAAATGGGGCTGCAAGCCGGCAGCGCTCGCCGCGTGGTGCCCAGCCGTAGCGGCGCGCCATGTTGGTGGCCGCCACCGTCTCATCCAGGAACGCCAGCTAGCCCGGATCGAGCTCGGGCTGCGCCTCGAACCACGCCTCGCGGGCCGCTCTTACGTCCGCACGCTCCTGCTCAGCTGCGTACGTCGCCCCCTTTTCCAGCTGATCCCGTGGCGGGCAAAGAAGCGCGACAGGCCGCTCGTGCTGGTCTGGATGCCCTGCTCCGCGAGCCGGTCGCGCACCTCGCGCAGGAAAATACGCGGCTCCTGCTCATAGATCGCCTGGATCAGCCCGGCATGCGCCTCCATGCGCTCCGAGGTGTGATCGCCGCCCATCGGCTCGGGGGCGAGTCGGCCCGCGTGGCGGAAGCGCTCCGACCAGCGGCTGGCGCTCGACACGCTGACCCCGAAGCGGGCTGCGGCGCGATGGCGGGAGGCACCCGCCATCACGGCAGCCACGACACGCTCGCGCAGGTCCACAGACAGGGTTGAAGGCATAAGCAAGCGCCTTCACCCACCAGCGCGCTACCCGCTCACCCTTCTCGACCAGCGCGGGACCGGCTCCTAGTCGTAGGCCATCGCGCATCACTGTGCCGCGAAGCGGACCTTCCAGGGAACTATTGAAGTTCGCATGTGGCCCGCGCGGTTGGATACCGAGCGTTCGCTTAAGGCTACCGCAGCACGGCCTCGGTCCGCTTCTGAAAGTATCGCAACCCCGGCACGGGCCCTGGTCCGCCAGCCTCCAGTCGTTCGTCCTCTGCCACCGCGAGCCGCTCACTGTGCTCGCCTCATCCGCGCTGTCCTAACGCGGTGTTCTGCCTCAGGCCCGGATGTGTAGCTGATTTACGTATTGATTCATACAATTCTGGAGCTTACGGCTATCTTCAAGCCGTATTAACACTATAATTAACCATTATCGGGCATATTCCGGTGCTGGTAGCCTCATGATTGTTTCGCTGAAAGGCTGCCATTGAGGTATGTCGTGTCCCTTCAATCGCTATCCATACGCAGCAAGCTGATTGCCGCCTTCGCAGTGCTACTACTGTTTCTCGGCGGCCTGAGCGTCATAGGGCTTCGCAGCGCATCAACACTCAATGGCTTGCTCATCGATGTCGAGACGAATTGGTTACCCAGCGTCCGCGCCGCGAGCCAGATTGATTCTCTGACAGGTCGCTACACGACCAGCCTGCTTCGCCATATCCTGACGGAAGAACCTCAGATGTTGGCGAGTGTCGATAACGATCTCGTTGATCGTGGTAAGAAAATCGAGGCCGCAACCAAAATCTATGAAGCACTGATCAGCTCGCCTGAAGAGCGCGCACTCTACGAGGCGTTCAATCGGGAATGGCGCGCGCTTGCAACTGCTGTCGAGCCGATCCTGGTGCTATCTCGCAAGGGTGAGAAGGCGCAGGCCCTCAGCCTCTACGAGGCCAAGGTGGTCTCGCCGCGTCGGAGCGCCTCGGTCGCGCTCGACAAGATCATCAAGCTCAATCAGGACGGCGCCGAGCAGGCCGCACGCGACAGCCAAGCGACCTACGCTCAAACCTACAAAGTGCTCATCGGTGCTGGTCTTATCGCCGCGTTCCTGGCGATTGCTTTGGCAACCTTGATTGTCGTGAGCATCTCGCGGGGCATCAACTCTGTTGTGCAACCGATGCAGGCGCTGGCCAACGGCGACCTTGCCGTCACCATCCCCAATCAGGGCCAGAGGACAGAGATCGGAACGATCGCGAACGTCGTGCAGGTGTTCAAGAACGGCTTGATCCGCATGAAGGCGCTGGAAGAAGAGACAGCACAGGCACGGCTGGCAGCCGAGGAGCAGCGGAAGGCTGGCATGCGCCAGATGGCCGACGGCTTCGAGGCCGCGGTTGGCGGCATCATCGGCATGGTTTCGTCTTCCGCGACCGAGTTGCAGGCGACCGCCCAGACCATGACGGCCACGGCGACCGAAACCGCCAGCCAGTCGACCACTGTGGCTGCGGCGGCGGAGGAGGCCGCGTCAAACGTGAACACTGTCGCTGCGGCAGCGGAGGAATTGGGCTCGTCGGTTCAAGAGATCGGCCGCCAAGTTGCGGGCTCGGCCGAATTGGCCCAGCGTGCCGTGCACGAGGCCGACCAGACCGGTACTCTGGTCCAGGAGCTGAGTGTGGCCGTGTCGCGGATCGGCGATGTCGTCGGGCTGATCTCGAACATCGCTGGCCAGACCAACCTGCTGGCCCTCAATGCCACCATCGAGGCCGCCCGCGCCGGAGTGGCTGGCAAAGGTTTTGCTGTGGTGGCCTCCGAGGTGAAGGCGCTCGCCGAGCAGACAGCTAAAGCTACGAGTGAGATCTCTACGCAGATCGCGCAGATCCAGGCATCGACGGGGCAGGCAGTGACGTCGATCAGCGGCATCACGGGCCGGATCCGCGAGATCAGCGGTGTGGCGACGTCGATTGCGGCAGCCGTCGAAGAGCAGGGCGCAGCGACCCAGGAGATCGTCCGCAACGTCGCTCAGGCAGCGATGGGCACCGGCGAGGTGACGAGCAACATCTCCGGCGTGGCGGGCGCGGCCGAGGAAACAGGCGCAGCGGCCAGCCAGGTACTCGGCGCGGCCTCCGAGTTGTCACGTCAATCCGAGTATCTGACGTCGGAGGTCGGGCGCTTCTTGGCAACGGTGCGAGCCGCCTGACTTCAGGTCAGCGATCCGCAACGCGCGCGACAGAACTCGATTGCACTCTAACGTCCGCTTCCGCGCCTAAATAGGCGCGGAAGCGGATGGGCAGCAATCCACCCTGTCCGGTCATTCCGCATCCGACCCAACGCAGCCGCCCAGTCCGCTCTCTGCGCTTCTCCAAAGCGGCTGTCGTCTGCCCTCCGGCTACTTCTGTCCGGGGTTCTCAGCGACCGGCCGCGCGAGCACGGCCGGCAGGTCTAACGACGAGCCCCGCGCGAGGATCTCGACCACGCCCTGGGCACTGATCACCGTCAGGCGGTTCCGGTCGCCCCCATCAGGTCTCACGGGCGACAGTCTTGAGTGCCGCGCTCCGGGTGGCGCCGCGCTCGTACCAACCCTGGCTCCGATTCACGATCCAGACCACGGTCAACATCACCGGCACCTCGATCAGCACGCCGACCACCGTCGCCAGCGCCGCGCCCGAGTGGAACCCGAACAGGCTGATCGCCGCCGCCACCGCCAGCTCGAAGAAGTTCGACGCGCCGATCAGCGCCGAGGGACCGGCCACGCAGTGCTGCTCGCCTGCGATGCGGTTGAGCAGGTAGGCGAGTCCGGCGTTGAAGTAGACCTGGATGAGGATCGGCACGGCCAGCAGGGCGATCACCAGCGGCTGCGCGACGATCTGCCTGCCCTGGAAGCCGAACAGCAGGATGAGCGTGGCCAGGAGCGCCACCAGCGACACCGGGCCGAGCGCCTTCAGGAGGCGGGTGAGCGCCGCTTGGCCGCCCGACACCAGGAGCGAGCGTCGCACCAGTTGCGCCGCGATCACCGGGAGGATGATGTAGAGCACCACCGAGAGCACCAGCGTGCTCCAGGGGACGGCAATCGCGGACAGGCCGAGCAGCAGGCCAACGATGGGGGCGAAGGCCACCACCATGATCGTGTCGTTGAGCGCCACCTGGCTGAGTGTGAAATGCGGCTCGCCCTTCGTCAGGTTCGACCACACGAACACCATCGCGGTGCAGGGCGCCGCCGCCAGGATGATCAGGCCGGCGATGTAGCTGTCGATCTGGTCCCCCGGAAGGTAGGGCCGGAAGAGCCAGCCCACGAACAACCAGCCCAGCACCGCCATCGAGAACGGCTTCACCGCCCAGTTCACCAGGAGCGTCACGCCGATCCCGCGCCAATGCCGGCCGACCTGACCCAGCGCCGCGAAGTCGATCTTGAGCAGCATGGGGATGACCATGAGCCAGATCAGGACCGCCACCGGCAGGTTGACCTGGGCGACCTCGGCCAAGCCGATCGCCTGGAAGACGCCCGGCATGACGTGACCGAGCGCCACGCCGGCCACGATGCAGAGGGCCACCCAGACGGTGAGATAGCGTTCAAACGTCGACATGGGCGCTCCTCAGGCGGTGGCGACGCGGCGGCCGTGCTCGTCGACTGCCCGCTCCCCGTCCTCCTTCACGAACTCGCCCCGCCGCACCGGCAGCAGATCCAGCACGGCCTCCGAGGGCCGGAACAGGCGCACGCTGCTGGGGCTCGCCACCAGCGGCCGGTTCATCAGGATCGGATGCGCCTCGATCGCGTCGAGCAGCCGCTCGTCAGACTGCGCCGAGTCGGCGAGGCCCAGCTCGGCGTAGGGCGTGCCCTTCTCCCGCAGCACCTCGCGCACCGTGAAGCCGTCGCGGGTCGCGAGCTGCTTGACCAGCGCTCGGTGCAGCGGGGTCTTCAGGTACTCGATGATGTGCGGCTCGACGCCGGCGTTGCGGAACATCGCCAGGGTGGTGCGGGACGTGCCGCATTCCGGGTTGTGGTAGATCACTACGTCGAACGTCTCAGGCATGACCGGCCTCCGTCTGAGGGTTGCAGCAGCTCGACAGCGAGGCGACGGCCGGCGTGCAGACCTCCGGACGCCCCTGGCAGCAGTCCTTCATCAGGAAGGCGATGAGGCTCGAGAGCGCCGGGTAAGCCGCGCTGTAGATGATCGAGCGGCCCTCGCGCCGTGCCTGGATCAGACCGGCGTGATCCAGCTCCTTCAGGTGGAAGGAGACGGTGGAGGCGGACACGCCCAGCTCGCTCCCCAGAAGCCCGGAGGCCACGCCCTCCGGTCCAGCCTGGACGAGCAGCCGCACGATCTGCAGCCGGGTCTCCTGGGACAGGGCGGCGAACGCAGCCAGTGCTTGACGCTCGTCCATCATTCGATAATCCTGCGACTGTTTGAATGAGTAGCAACCATGCTGGACGTTGCCAAGATCGATGTGGCGGTGCCGCCTCGCAGGACCCCCGACGACATCCAGATTGGCGCCCTGCTCGCCGCCTGCGACGCGCAACCGTCGCTCCCGCTGGTGTTCGTCTACGAGGGCCGTCCGGTGCGGCCCGGCTACCACGTCACCGAGGTGAAGGCTGGCCAGTTCTCCGCCCTCGACTGCGGCGGTAATCCCGAGTCCTGGTCGGAGATCTTCATCCAGCTCTGGGACGTGATCGACGGCGACCGTACTCACATGACGGCCGGCAAGTTCGCGGCTATCATCCGCAAGGTGTCGGAGCACGTCGGCCTCGATGCCGCCGCGCGGCTCACCTTCGAGGTCAGCGACGGCGTGGTGCCGATGCAGCTCCACTACGCCGACACACCCGAACTGATCGACGGCGTGCTTCAAGTCGCGCTCTCGCCGCGCGCTGCGAGCTGCAAGCCGCGCGATCGCTGGCTCGAGGCAAAGCGAACGGAGAAGGCGTGCTGCAGCTAAGCGGCCGCTTCTCCTTCAATTCCGGACATCGCCGTAGCACAGCACAGCTTGAACGTCCGAGGAGGTTCGGGAGCAGGCGCGGCGATGACGTCCGCTCTTCTGGTTTGCCGCCCGAAAGCAGACCGGCGGGAGGCCACCCCGAGCGGTCGTTCAGCTTGCGACCCTGATGAGACACAGCGGTTCAACCTCTGACGAGCCAAAAGCGGACGCGCTCTCAAGGCCTCGTTTTGGTGCTGTCGTGCCCGTAGTTGGCCGCCTCAATCGCCGCACCATTGTCGAGGGCCCACGCGCAGAGCGCCTCGATGTGCCCGCCGTGGACGTAGGGCTGGTTGGGCTCCAGGACGTGCCACGCCTCTTGGACGAAGCCGGCGAGCGACGCGCAGCGGGTTCCGATCCGATCGCGCTCGGCCCTCTCGCGACGCCGCGCCTGCTCCGCCCGGATCGCCGTCAGCAGCTGAGCCGGCGGCGGCAGGGGGACCGAAGAGACTTGCGAGCGCGGCCAGTTGCTCATCGGTCGCGCCTGTCAGGTCGATCGCGATCGGACCGCCGCCTTGCTCGTGTGCCTGGGTCGGCTTGCCGTAGCCGCGGTCGATGATCTCCCGGATCGCCGCGACCGCCGCGCCCTCCGGCGTCTTCGCGTTGCTGGCAATGGCCACGAGGCGCGCGACCATCTTCGGACCGTGCTCCTGGCAGAGCGTCTTGATCTCCGCCGTGGCCTCGTTGCGCGCGCCCTTCGGCCGCCCGCGGAGCATCGAATTCCCGAACCTATTTAACGCGGGATCGCGGGGGCGAGATTCGGATCACGATAACTCTGCGGAGCAGCGGTCCCCGGTCGCGCGCGGAATCAGGCTGCGCATGTCGCGCGTGGGCAGATGGTCCCGACGCTGACACGTGATCCGGTAGTTCCGGCAGGCGCACCCTCCACCAAGCGCGGCTCACGATCCCCGGACGATCACGTCCGGATCTTCGTGCCATCCGGGCCGGCCGGACCTTCGCGGGGCAAGATCGACCCAGCCGCGAACCTACAGATCTCAGACGTCCGTCGCCGGGCCAATGACGGCAGAGCGCCGACCTACGCGCGTCCGAAGTGGCGGAGCACGAGGGGCTCGTTCCGAGGAAGCTTGACGCCGCGCGGCTGCGAGTGGGCGCTCCGCCCGGCGAAGAGGGCCAGGCCGACCAGGCCGACCGATCCGGTCAGAGCCACGGCCACGCACCACCAGAAGGCGACATCAAGCATGGTTGGCTAGGGGGCTCCGGTTGCAACCGGAACTCTCGGACCGCACGGTAAACGGCGCGTTAAACACCCGTTCGACGAAATCGCGTCGCCGTCGGCAGCGTGAGCGGCCTGTGCTGCCGAGTCGCGCGCCGGACACCGGTGCACGAACGGGTCGGTGATCTCTCCGGGTCCGATCCTACGCCCAATTGATGAGGGCCGAGAACGGAGCCCTGCCGTTACGTCCCGAGACCGGTGTGGGTGACCGTCAGGGACAGAGATGCAGATCGGGATCGTCGGCTGCGGTTACGTCGCCGACTTCTACATGACGACCCTCGTCAACCATCCTGAATTGCGTCTGGCCGGCGTCTACGACCGGGACCCGGAGCGGCGCGCCGTCTTCTGCCGCCATTACAACGCGCGCGCGTTCGACAGCCTCGAGGCCCTGCTGGCCGAGCCCGAGATCGGTCTCATCCTCAACCTGACGAACCCGCACAGTCACTTCGTGGTGACCAAGGCCGCCCTGGAGGCCGGCAAGCACGTCTACTCCGAGAAGCCACTCGCCATGGAGTACGCGCAGGCCGAAGCGCTGGTGGAACTCGCCGAGGCCAAGGGCCTCTCGCTGAGCGGCGCCCCCGCGAGCATCCTCGGCGAAGCGGGTGCGACCGTGCGGGAGGCCGTGGCGTCCGGCCAGATCGGGTCGGTCCGGCTCGTCTACGCCGAGTTGGAGGACGGGCCCGTCTTCCGCGAGCCGGTGCACGAGTGGCGGAGCGTGACCGGCGCTCCCTGGCCGGCGGAGGACGAGTACCGGGTCGGATGCACCCTTGAGCACGCCGGCTATTACTTGACCTGGATGAGCCTGATGTTCGGCCCGGTCGCGCGCATGACGGCCTTCGCGTCGCGCCTCTACCCGGACAAGGGCACCGGCCAGTCCCCGGACTCGGTCGCCAACGACTTCTCCACGGCGTGCCTGGAGTTTCGATCCGGCGTCGTCGCGCGGATCACCTGCGGCCTCGTCGCGCCGCAGGACCGATCCCTCCACATCATCGGCGACCGGGGCGTCCTGACCGTGACGGATTCCTGGTCCAGCCAGGGCCCGGTCTATCTCCGGTCGCCGAGCGGCGACGCGCCCGGCCGGTTCGGCCGCCTGCTGCACCGGATCCAGCGCTACCTGCCCGGCCGCATCTTCCTCGGCCGGAAGCTGCCGATCCCCCGCTTCGGCGGCAAGCTGCCCAGCTACCCGTCGCGGATGGATTTCGCGCGCGGTCCCGCCGCCCAGGCCGAAGCGATCCGGAAGGGCGTTCCGGCGCCACTCCCGGCGCGGTTCGTGCTGCACATCACCGAGATCGCGCTCGCCATGCAGAATGCCGGCGGCGGCGCGGTGATCCAGCTGAGATCCAGGTTCTAGCCATGGCACAGACCATTTCGTGGGGCGTCCTGGGCACCGGGACGATCGCCCAGCGGTTCGTGAGCGATCTGCTGGGGCGCCCGGACGCGCGGCTCGCCGCCGTCGGGGCGCGAAGCGCCGGCAGTGCCGAGGCCTTCGCCCGGGCCTTCAGCCGAGCCTCCGGCCCGCCGGCCGCCGTTGCCGGCGTCGAGGCCCTGGCCGCGCGACCGGATATCGATATCGTCTACGTCGCCACGCCCAACAGCGACCACATGGCCAGCGCTCTGGCCTGCATCGAGGCGGGCAAGTCCGTCCTGATCGAGAAGCCGATCGCGCTCTCGGCTGCGCAGGCGCGGCGCATCGCTGAGGCGGCGAAGCGGAAGGGCGTCTTCTGCATGGAGGCGATGTGGATGCGCTTCACGCCCGGCGTCGTGCGGGCGAAGGCGATGCTGGAGGCGGGCGAGATCGGCGATCCCCTGCATCTCGACGCCCGCCTGTTCTTTCCCCGCTCGCCGCCCCCGGCCGGCCGACCGGACGATCCGGCGGAAGGCGGGGTCGTCCTCGATCTCGGCGTGTATCCCGTGTCGCTGGCGCTCCACCTGTTCGGCGCTCCGGCGCAAGTCTCCGGCACCGGCCTCGACCGCGGCGCCTCGGCACCCCGGCAAGCCGCGCTCGCGCTCGCCTGGCCCGATCGGACCGCGACGCTGAGTTGCGGCTCCACGGGCGAAGCCGACAACGCCGCCGTGATCGTCGGCGCGCGCGGCCGCATCCACCTGCACCGCCAGTTCCTGTGCCCGCCCTTCCTGACGCGCGTGCGCACGGCGCCCGCTCAAGCGGCCGCCGACCGCGCCCCGCCGCGCCGCCAGGCCGTCGGCCGGTTCGCCTTCGCGAAACGCCTCCTGCAGCCGCTGGATTTCCGCCGCGTCGCGCTGATCCCGACGCCGTACCTGGGCTTCGGGCTACGGCATCAGATCGACGAGGTGCATCGCTGCCTGATCGCCGGCGCGCGCGAGAGCCCGACCATGCCGCTCGCGGACAGCATCAGCGCGCTCGACATCCTGGACCGGATCCGCGCCCGCCCGCAGACGCTGGACGCCGTCGCCTGACCGGGAGGGCGGGGCCAAGTGGCGCCGCCCAGACCTGGACGGCGCCCCGGGCCGCTACCGCGCCGCCGGGCTCAGGGTCAGGGTTCCCCGAAACGGCTGGGACTTGTCGTTCACGCTCGTGCAGCCGTAGGGATACTGGCCGGCCGCGATCGTCCGCACGCGGATCTCGCCCTTGCCGTTCTGCTTGACCGTGTAGCCCTCGTTGCTCGCCACGTGCACGACGTCGCCGTCGTGGTGGAGCACGTTCTTGTTCTCGAAGATCTGTGGCGCGGTCAGGACGATCTGACTCGTGGACTTGTTCTGCACCCGGATGCTGACATCCGTATCGGCAGGCAGGCGCAGCTCGGCGGGCGCGCATTTCGCGGCTCCGTTCTCCGCGGTCATGGTCAGATCGACACTCGGCATCGCCTCGGCCGCACGGGCGCCATCGGTCAGGAAGCCGGTCAGCGAGCCGACCCACAATCCGGCCGCGACGGCCGCCGCGATGCGCCAAGCCGAACGTGCGGCTCCGAGCCGGAAACCGGATTTGGTCATCATACGTGGTCTTCCCGCCGTGTCGTTGTGAGGAGTGACACTCGCTCAACCACACGGAGCAAGCCGCAGTTCAACCGCGCCGGGCTCGAGGGCGGGCCCGGAGTCGATCAGCGCGCCGCGCCGGCCGACTTGGCGGAGGGGAGCTTGCGCAGGATCCGCGCGATGTGCGCCCTCAGGGCCGACGTCTCGGTCACCGGCTCGGCCTGCCCGGCAGAGGCGGTCGGCTCCTGGAAGGTGGTGAGAAGATCGGTCATCGACGCTGGCGCTGTGATGGGAGACCCACCCTACCGTCGGGCTTGGCCGGTGAATACATCATTTCATAGATTTTCCCAGTCAGAACATAAAGTGTTCAGACGCGCGATGATGGCATACTCCTGGCGAAAATAGAGGGTCTCGCCCCGCCGACTGCGCCCGTCACCCCGGCCGAGCGCATCGGCGATGTCTTGGCAGCCCTCGGCGGGCGAATCCCGCCACAAGGCCAGCGGCTCGACACGACCGCCTTGTTCCCCGAACACCTTCCACGATCTCGGTACTTTACAGCGCGCCGGCCGATCTCTGATACAGCGCTGCGGAAGACCGTCGGATGGTGTCGGGAGCCGACGAAAACCGACGCCTGCGCGCAGTCATTTGTGCGCTCCATGACGGACACAGTTGACCGTTGCGGTGTCGAGGGCCGTGGGATTACAACCAACAGCCAAGCCATGCGCCCGGTGCAACTAGGACTTGCGCAACCTATTGGTGCACTAAGCAGTTTTCGGTTGTGTTTTTTCCCGCGACTCTGGGTAAGTCGCTCCCGTCAGCATGCCGAAGGTTTCCGTCCGATGTCGTCTTCCCCGAAGCCCAAGTCCGCCACCGAGACCGATCGCACGATCGGCGGCCGTATCGCGGCACTGCGCGTGGCACAGGGTCTGAGTCAGACGGATCTCGGCCAAGCCATCGGCGTCAGTTTCCAGCAGGTTCAGAAATACGAGAAGGGGCGCAACCGCATCGGCGCCGGCCGGCTTCAGGCCATTGCCGACCTGCTGAAGGTGCCGGTGGACACCTTCTTCGCCGACCCGCGGGACAACGGCGGCGGACGGGTCGGACCTGCGGCCCTGTTCGAGGATCCGAAGGTCATGGAACTCGTCCTGGCTTTCACCAGCATCACCGACGAGGCGACCCGCGGCGGGATCCTGTCCATCGTCAAGGCGGCGGCCACCCTCCAAGAGAACCGCGTGGGTGCGAACCGCCCGGATGTCGTGGACGCGCGGTAACGGCGCCGCCCCACAGCCCGGCCGCTGCAGCGACGGCCGAACCAGAGTTGGCAATTTTCGCCCTCGATGGCGTGCACGCGCGATCGAGCCGTGCGCGACGACGCCGGAGCGCGCCTTAATCTAAATTAAACCAAGACAAAGACAGGCAAAGATGTAGACAGGCTGCCGCGTCCGAGGGCTGATTTACAGCTGATGAGCGGACGGCATGTTTTGCGCTGACGTTGGAAACCGGGTCCTGACCATGCCGATCGAGACGTCGAAAGCTTGGGGCCGCGGCGAGCTGTACGAGACCCTGTGCCTGCTCGTCATCGGCGTCGGGATCTGGTTCGTCGGCGTCACGCTCGGGACTTTCGCGTATCTCAACACCCTCGTCGCCACCTACAACCTCACGGATCTCCTGCTGCTCGCCGCCTGCATGGGCGTGGCGCAATGGGGCGCCAGCATCCGCAAATCGATCATCCTCCGGCGGCTCATGCTCGAGCGCGCCGCCGCGGCGGCGCAGGCCGAGGCGATCGCCCGTCACGATGGCCTGACCGGTCTCGCGAACCGCCGCCGCTTCATCGACGCCGTGGAGCGGGCGCACGCGTCGAGCACCGCTGAGGCGGCGGTGCTGCTCATCGACCTCGACCGGTTCAAGCCGGTCAACGACCTCTACGGTCACGCGGCCGGGAACGCCGTCCTGTGCGCCGTGGCCGAGCGCCTCCAGCAGCTCGTGCCGTCGGGCGGCCTGGCGGCCCGACTGGGCGGCGACGAGTTCGCCATGCTGGTCCCGCTCCGGTACGAGAGCGAGGGGCTGAGACGTCTCGCCCAGGCGGTCATCGCCCGGATCGCAGAGCCGGTGACGTGGAGCCAGAACGACCTCAAGGTCGGCGCGACGGTCGGGGTCGCCGCGGTGTCGCCCGAGCACAGGGATGCCGACGCGATCCTGCACGCGGCGGACCTCGCCATGTACCAGGGCAAGAAGGACGGGCGCGGCAACTTCCGTTTTTTCCGCAGCGCCATGGACGCGGAGCTGCGCGCCCGCGCCCGCATGGAGACGGAACTCCGCACCGCCATAGAGGCCGGCGCGATCGAGCCCTTCTACCAGCCGGTGGTGTCGCTCCCCGAGAAGGAGATCGTCGGCGTCGAGGTGCTGGCGCGCTGGCGTCACCCGACGCGCGGACTGGTCGGACCGAGCGAGTTCATCCCGGTGGCCGAGGAGACCGGGATGATCGCGGACCTCAGCTACAACCTGATCCGGCGCGCCTGCCTGGATGCCCGGGCCTGGCCGCCGCACCTGATCCTCGCGGTGAACATCGCCCCGCAGCAGTTTCAGGACGCGTGGCTCGCCCAGCGGATCCTGGGGATCCTGACCGAGACCGGCTTCCCGCCGCAGCGCCTGGAGGTCGAGATCACCGAGAGCGCCCTGATCCAGGACCTGGAGGCGACCCGGACAACCCTGCTGTCGCTGCGCGAGCTCGGCGTGCGCATCGCGCTGGACGATTTCGGTACCGGCTATTCCAGCCTGTACCACCTGCGCGAACTCAAGTTCGACAAGCTCAAGATCGACTGCAGCTACGTCGACGCGATCACGATGAGCGACGAGCGGGCGAAGCTGGTCGACGCCATCATCAAGCTCGGGGCGAGCCTCGGCCTCTCCACCACTGCCGAGGGGATCGAGACCGATGCCAGCCTCGACTGGCTGTCCGACCAGGGCTGCCATTTCGGCCAGGGCTACCTGTTCGGCCACGCCATGCCGAAGGCCGAGATGGACGACGTGCTCGCCGCCGCGCAACACGCGACCCCGTTCCAGGAGCTGGCGCGGGCCTCGTGAGGCGCGGGACGCCGCCCTCGCGGCGTCAGGCCGATCAGCTTGGCGTCCTGTAGGCGGAGCCGTCGGCCGCGCGGAGCGGGTGCTCCACGAACCGGCCCGTCTCCGGAACCGCGACGCGGTCGAAATCCTGCGCCAGGGCGTTGAGGGCGCGACGCATCTCGGGCCCCTGGAGCGGGCGGCCGTGTCCGGTGACGACCCGCTCCGGAGCGAGCGCGGCGAGCGCCCGCACCGAATCGCGCGCCGCCGGCCAGTCGATCGTCAGGTACATCGGCGGCCCGTGCAGTTCCGGCGCCTGCGTCGCGACCGCGTAGGCGGATTCCTGCGCCGTGGTGATGAAGGCGTCGCCCGCGATCAGCGTCCGGTCGGCCTCGCGCCAGAACGAGACGTGGCCGGGCGCGTGGCCCGGCGTGTGGATCCAGCGCCAGCCGGGCAGGGGCGGCACCGAACCGTTCTCCGGCAGGAGGCGCAGCCGCCCGGATACGTCGACGGGACGGGTGGGGAACAGCGGCGAGAGGCGACCCAGGAGCCCGCCGCCGACACTCGGATCCGGCGTCGGGTAGGCGGCGCTGCCGTCCAGATAGGGGCGCTCCAGGGCGTGCGCGTAGACCGGGACGTCCCATTCCTCGGCGAGATCCTCCAGGACGCCGACATGGTCGAAATGGCCGTGGGTCAGGACGATCGCGGCCGGCCGGGCCCCTTCGCCGAAGCGGGCCCGGGCGGCGGCCTCGATCCCGCGCTTGGCGCCCATCACCCCGGCGTCGATCAGGACCCAGCCCCGGTCGCCCGCGCCGGGAGCGCCCACGAACACCACGTTGACCAGGACGTGGCGCTGGTAGGCGACGTCGTCGGCGAGGGCGTGGGTGGCGTCGTCCCGCTCGGCGTCGCGGCGGGGATCGTCGGCCCGGGCGTGCGGGTCGACGGGGATCTGCTGGGCCATCTGGGGCGGCTCCTGTATGCGGTCGCGGAGGAGACGGTCGGGCGCGCGGCGCGCCCGCGGGTCGCGGTGCCGAATGGCGCGAGCGCCCGTATCCTGGCCAACCGGCCGCACCCGGGCGTGTTCCTCGCGCCCATCGCGGCGCCGCACGGCGCGTTGCGGCCTCACGCCGGTCGACACGGACCCCATATTGGCCGCATCGATACCGGCCGCTTCGATGCGCCGTCGCAGGTCACAGCATGGCACCGAGCCCTCTCGCCCTCATCGCCTCCGCCGCCCTCATCGCCGTGGTCGCCACCGGCACCGGGGCGATCGTCCTTCAGCAGGGCTCGCGGTTCAGCCATCCCCGGAGAGTCGGCGGGCCGTTCACGATGGCGGATCTCGACGGCCGCCCCGTGACGGAGGCCGATCTCCGCGGCAAGCCGGCCGTCCTGTTCTTCGGCTTCACTCACTGCCCGGATGTCTGCCCGACGACGCTCGCGACCCTGACGGCCGCCCTCGGCCGGATGGGCCGCGACGCGGAGCGCCTCAACGTCGTCTTCGTCACCCTCGACCCGGAGCGCGACACGCCCGAGACCCTGCGGGCGTACCTGGCCTCGTTCGATCCGCGCATCCGCGGCTTCGTCGGGACGCCGGAGCAGGTCGCCCGCATGGCCGACGCCTACCACGTCGCCTACAAGCGCGTGCCGACCAAGGACGGCGACTACACGATGGAGCACTCCGCCACCGTGGCGCTTTTCGACAAGACCGGCCGCATGGTCGGCGAGATCGGCTACGGCGAGGACGAGGCCAGCACCTTCGCGAAGCTGATCACTTTGGCGCTGCCGGGGCAGTGCCCGCCGGGGGGAAGCGCCAATCTCTGGACGACCGACGGCAGCACCGGTAGCTGCGGTCCGCGCAGCTGAGCCGCGGGCCGGGAAATTGCGCCGCCGCGGCGGCGTGGCTAGAGGGCGGCGCGGGTCGCGAGGCCCGACCGAATCCGGGGGTTCCAGCTTGATCACGCGCCGCGTCCTGACCGCCATCGGGCTCCTCGCCCTCGCGCCGTATCCCGGCCTCGCCCGGGCCGCCGGCGGCGGGCCGCGCCTCGCGCTGCCCGAGCCCATGGATCTCGACCGGCTGAAGGATCTCGCCCGGGCGCTGCGGGACCGGCCCTACGCGCCGCCCCCGGAGGCGCCCGCCTCGGCGGCCCTCGACGCCCTGACCTACGGGCCGCTCCAGGAGATCCGCTACCCGCCGGGCCACGCCCTGTTCGCCGACAGCCCGTACCCGGTGACCTTCTTCCACCTCGGCAACTTCTTCCGCCATCCCGTGAAGGTCTACGCCCTGGAAGGCGGGCAGGCCCGCGAGGTGCTCTACGGCCACGACCTGTTCACCTACCCGCCCGGGAATCCGGCCAAGGACGTCCCGGACGGGGCGGGCTTCGCGGGGTTCCGGTTCCAGAAGGCGCCCGCCGGCCAGCCGGGCGACGACGGTGACTGGCTGGCCTTCCTGGGCGCGTCGTACTTCCGGGCCGCCGGGGACGGCGCCCAGTACGGGGCCTCGGCCCGGGGCATCGCCATCGACACGGCGCCCGGGGCCGGCAGGACCGAGGAGTTCCCGGTCTTCACGCGCTTCTACGTGAGCCCGGCCTCGGACGGCGCCGTGACCGTGCTGGCGCTCCTCGAGGGCCAGAGCCTCACCGGCGCCTACCGGTTCGTCGCCCGGAAGGAGCCGCACGTCGTCATCGACGTCGCCTGCACGGTCTACATGCGGAAATCCGTCGAACGGTTCGGCATGGCGCCCCTGACCTCGATGCTCTGGTACTCGGAGGGCATGAGCCGCTTCCTCGCGAGCGACTGGCGGCCCGAAGTGCACGATTCCGACGGATTGCTGATGCAGACCGGGGCCGGCGAGCTGATCTGGCGGCCGCTCAACAACCCGCCGCGCCTCAGCGTCAGCGCCTTCGCGGACCGATCGCCGAAGGGGTTCGGCCTGCTCCAGCGCGACCGCGCGTACGAGAACTACCTCGACGACGGGTTCGAGGAGAACCGGCCCGACATCTGGGTCGAGCCGCAGGGGGACTGGGGCCGCGGCAGCGTCCAGCTCGTGGAGATCCCGACCCACCAGGAGACCGACGACAACATCGTCGCCCTCTGGGTGCCGGACGACGCGCCGCAGGCCGGATCCGACCGCAGCTTCGCCTATCGCCTGCGCTGGACCGCCACGGAGCCGGTCGCCACCGATCTCGCCCGCTGCGTCGCGACCCGGGCCACCAAGGCCGCGTGGCTCGCGGATGCGGACCGGCGGCCGGGCCGCGCCAACCTCGTGCGGCAATTCGTTCTGGAATTCGAGGGCGCGGCCCTGGCGGGCCTCGATCCCGAGAAGGCCACGGTCGCGCTCACCCTGTCGCGCGGCGGCGTCGAGGAGGTCGGCGCCACCTGGGCGCCCTACGGCAAGCCGAGCCCCTGGCGGGTCTTCCTCAAGGTCTACGCCGAGGGGCCGGACCCGGTGGAGATGCGTCTGCAGCTGAAATCGGGGGACCGGCTGCTCTCGGAGACCTGGGCCTACCAGTACTACCCGCAGGCGCCCGGCACGGTCCTGTGAATGGCGGACGCAGCGGAGGCAGCGGGCGCCCGGCGGACCGCCGGACACTCGCAACCGGTCCGGCTCCGGGCAGTTCCGCCCCGTTAAGGCTCACCGTCGCATCGGAGACCGCCATGACCGGCGAGACACCGCACGGCCCCCATCTTCCGGAGGCGCTGACGCGGCTCCTCAAGGCTCCCCGGACGGCGATCTGGCCGACGCCGGACGACCGGAACCGTCTCCGCCTGGGCCGGCCGCGGCCCCGGCAGCCGAGCCGCGCCGTCCTGGGTGTCTGGATCTGGGCGATCCTCTACAACGTCATCGGCTTCGCGATCCTCGCGGCCTTGTGGTGGACGATGCGCTGACCCGATGAGCCGACACGCCCTGATTCCCTGTCGCACGACCCGCGCGGCGTCCCTCGCGGCGGCCCTCCTGCTCGGCCTGGCCGTGCGGCCCGGCGCGGCGCAGAGCCCGGGCGACGCGCTGAACGCGGATGACGGCACCGGGGCGGTCAAGGTCTGCTCGCCGGTGGCGATGCCGCGCTGGCGGTCCATGACCCCGGTGCCCAAGACCTGGACCTTTCTCGACTGCATGGGCTTCTCGGGTGAGATGGGCGCGACCCACTTCCAGCTCGGCTGCCTCTTCACCAACGTCACGCCTCACGCCCAGAAATACGCCTGGGGCGCGATGGTTCAGATCGAGAAGTCAGCGATGGCCAAGGCGCAGCCCCCGGTCCCGAATTGCGGCTGGTAGAGCCCGCGCTCAGCCGTCGACGCCGTGCCAATCCAGGTCGAGGATGAGCCGGGCGTGGAAGACCGTGCTGCCGCTCGCGTCGCGGACCCGCGTCTCGAGCACCAGGCCGGCATCTCCGGGAACCGGTCGGTCCGCCCTCACGCGGAGCCGGTCGTGCACGGCCTCGATCAGGGCTTCGGCCGCCGACAGGCACGCCTCGTGACAATCGGCGAAGGGCAGCCCCTCCTCGTCCAGGGACAGCCCGTGGTCGTCGGTGAAATCGGTGAAGTAGCGCACGGCGCAGAACCTCACGGCCAGAGGACGAGCCTGCGCCGCGACCTGAGCGATGTCGTTAACCTGTGTGTGGCCGCCGGCCCGGCCTCGCGCGCCCCGACGCCGGATCGGCGCGCCGCGGCGGCCGCGCAGNGCAGACGCGGCCCCGCGCGGCACGATCCAGCCGGCCCCGGACGCGGCGCCCTCCGCACGAAACGACGATAGGGCCGGCGCCGGCCAACTCCAACGCGTCGGTGCGCGAGGTGCCGCGGCCGCCCTCGCGCACACCGCCTTTCCCAGCGGCCACGGCGCGGCCAGCGCCCGCGCGGCGCGATTCACGTCGAGCCGACATCCCGCTCAGGTCGCGGCGACGGGCCGCAGGGGCAAGGCGTCCTGTCTCCGGCGGACGGGCATCGCTCACGCCGCGGGCGGACACGCAGAGGAACCCACTGGCCGATTCGCGAAGGGGGTGTGATCTGTCCAGCCCCCCACGACGTCCAGCGGCGCTGCACGCCGTTCAGGAGGGCGACGAGTTGCCCGACCGCGTGGCGGCGGAGCATCCTCGCCCGAGACGTCCTGCGCGACACGCGGCGCCCGCCGCATGTCGACGCCACGAACCCGGGCCGGCGTGCGGACTGCGTCGTCATCACGGACGAGGCCAGCGCAATGGTGGCCGAAATGCCCTACGCCAGCGTGCTCTGCCGCCGCAGCGGGCCGATCAGACGCTCGTACTCGGCCTCGGCCGGGCCGTAGGTCTGGCCGGCGGCCTCCTCCAGGCGGGTGCGACTCAGGACCTGGATCCGGCCGCGCCGGGCCCGGATCAGGCCGGCGCCCTCCAGGGTATGGATCGCGACCGTGACAGTCGGGCGGCGCACGCCCAGCATGATCGACAGGAATTCGTGAGTCACGGACAGATCGTCGCCATCCTGCCGGTCGTGGTACATGAGAAGCCACCGCGCGAGCCGCTCCTCGGCGGGCGCTCCCGCGTTGGCGATGGCGGTCTGGGTAACCTGAACCAGGAAGGTCTGGACGTAGCGCAGCAGCAGGTTGCGCAGCGACGGGCTCGATTTCAGGGCCTCGCGCAGGGCTGGGACGGAGATCCGGCGTCCTCGACCGGCAACCTGCATGAAGATCTGGTACGGGATCGTGTCGGTTCCGAGCAGAAGTGCCGGAGCGGCCATGCCGTCGCGGCCGAACAGACCGACCTCGATGCGGCCGCCCTCGGCGAGGATCGAAACCACGGAGCACAGGCCGGTGTCGATGAAGACCGCGTGCGGAATAGCGGCGGCCGGCTCGACCAGCACCTTGCCGAGGGGGAGGTCGATCGCCTCGAGATGAGGCCCGAGCAGCGCACCATCTGCCTCGGATAGGGCGGCCAGAAGGCGGTTCTGATGCGGCATTCGGCAAACGCGTACGCAGAAATCGACATCCGCGCTCCGGCTCGAGTGCGGGAACCGGCGCGCACCCGCGAGCCATGCTCGGATCAACACACAATAGCGAGCGGATATTGCATCTAGCGCGCGAAGGGTCCGCGACCAGACAAAGCAATGCCGGCGATTTCCGGATGTCCTGGCAAGTGCGCACGGACGAATGCGCAAACCTTCCTTTAAGATCTGCCTTCAGACTGCCGGAGAGCGCGACGCGATGTGGCCGGCGCGCCACGGGCCGGGCGCCGCTGCGCAGTTGCCAACATGTGCCTACACGGTCGCGCTTTGACGCGCGGGCCGGATCGGGCTAGAGAAAGCGGAACGGAGCAAGCAAGAACCATGCCGTGAGCAGCGTGGCTCCGGCTGGCGACACGCGCCGGAAGGGCATCGGGGCCTCGCATGAGTTTGGTGCAACGGCTGGAAGTGCGTCAGGGCCAGGCCCTGGTGATGACGCCGCAGCTCCTGCAAGCGATCAAACTTCTGCAACTGTCGCAACTCGATCTCGCGGCCTATGTCGAGGCCGAGCTGGAGCGCAACCCGCTGCTGGAGCGCGCCGAGCCTGACCTGCCGGGCGCGGGCGAGGCCCCCGATCCAAGCAGCCACGCCGAGGATGCGGGCTCGGACGGCTTCGAGGCGGCGGAGCCCGAATCGTGGCTCTCGGCCGATCTCAACCCGAATCGCGGCGAGATCGAGAGCGATTTCGACACGCGTCTCGACAATGTCTTCCCCGACGAGATCCCCGTCCAGGCGCGCGAGGCGGGCGGGGGCGACATGCTCTCGCTGACGCCGCCGCCCTACGGCAGCACCGGGGGCAGCTTCGATGCCGAGGCGCCCGATTTCGAGGCGACCCTCACGGCCGAGACCTCGCTGCGCGAGCACCTCGCAAGTCAGCTCGACCTCGCGACCCGGGATCCGGCCGAGCGGCTGATCGGCGGCTTCCTGATCGACGCCGTCGACGAGGCCGGCTACCTGCGCGAGTCGGTGGAGGGCGTGGCCGAGCGGCTCGGCGCCGACCCGGCCGTCGTCGGTCGGCTGCTGGCGCTGGTACAGACCTTCGACCCGCCCGGGATCGCGGCCCGCGACCTCGCCGAGTGCCTCGCGATTCAGCTGCGGGAGCGCGACCGGTTCGACCCGGCGATGCAGGCCCTGGTCTCGCGCCTGGACCTCGTGGCCAAGCGCGACTTCGCGGCTCTGCGCCGGCTCTGCGGCGTCGACGACGAGGACCTCGTCGACATGCTGGGCGAGATCCGTCGCCTGGATCCGAAGCCGGGCCGGGCCTTCGGGTCGAGCGCCGTCGAGGTCCTGGTTCCGGACGTGTTCGTGCGCGCCGCGCCGGACGGTTCCTGGCTGGTCGAGCTGAACAGTGAGGCGCTGCCCCGGGTCCTGGTAAACCAGAGCTACTACGCCCGCGTCTCGCGCAATGCCGCCGCGGACGGCGACAAGGCCTTCCTGTCGGAGGCGCTGCAGAACGCCAATTGGCTGACCCGGTCGCTGGAGCAACGCGCCCGCACGATCCTGAAGGTCGCCACCGAGATCGTCCGCCAGCAGGACGGGTTCTTCGTCCACGGCGTCACCCACCTGCGACCGCTGAACCTCAAGACCGTGGCCGAGGCGATCGGCATGCACGAATCGACCGTCTCGCGGGTCACCTCCAACAAGGCCATCGGTACGAGCCGCGGGACCCTGGAGATGAAGTACTTCTTCACCGCGGCGATTCCCGGGGCGGCCGGCGCCGCCGCACACTCTTCCGAGGCGGTGCGCCATCGCATCAAGCAACTCGTCGACGGCGAGACGCCCGACGACGTGCTGTCCGACGACGCGCTGGTTCAGAAGCTGCGCGGGGAGGGCGTCGACATCGCCCGGCGCACGGTGGCGAAGTACCGGGAATCCCTGCGGATCCCGAGCTCGATCGAGCGCCGCCGCGAGCGTTTCGCCCACGGCTCCGGTCAGCACGCCGCCCTCGCGCTGCGCTGATCGGCCCGAACGGGGTTGCGCCGGGCGCCCGTCCGGCTCATCCGTCGGGCCCTTCGACCGACGCCTGGACCTGCGATGACCCCGACCGGAACGCCCTCGCGCAGCCTCACCGCCATCGTGCTCGCGGCCGGGAAGGGCACGCGGATGCGCTCGGACCTGCCGAAGGTGCTGCACCGGATCGCCGGGCGCAGCATGCTGGGCCACGTCCTGGCCGCCGTGCAGGCGGCGGGGGCGGGCCGGATCGCCGTCGTGGCCGAGCCCGGCCGCGACGACGTCGCCGCTGAGATCGCGCGGGCGGCCCCCGGCGCCCGGGTCTTCCCGCAGGCCGAGCGCCTCGGCACCGCCCACGCGGTCCTGGCCGCCCGGGAGATCCTGGCCAATCCCGACGACGACGTGGTGATCGCTTTCGGCGACACGCCGCTCGTCTCGGCAGAAACCTTCCTGCGCCTCCGTGCGCCCCTGGCCGAGGGCGCCGCGGTGGCCGTGCTGGCCTTCGAGACGGCGACGCCCACCGGTTACGGACGGGTGCTGACCGAGGGCGACCGCGTCCTGGCCATCCGCGAGGAGAAGGACGCGAGCGCGGCCGAGCGCGCCGTCACCCTGTGCAATGCCGGGCTGATGGCGCTGGCCGGACGGCACGCCCTGACGCTGCTCGCCCGCATCGGCAACGACAACGCCGCCGGCGAGTACTACCTGCCGGACGCGGTGGCGCTGGCGGTCGCCGACGGGCTTCCCGTCACCGTCGTGCCGGTGGACGAGGCCGAGGCGCAGGGCGTCAACGATCGGGTGCAGCTCAGCGTCGCGGAGGCGGCGATCCAGGCGCAGCTGCGCCGCAGCGCGATGCTGGGCGGCGCCACGCTGATCGCTCCCGAGACGGTGTTCTTCAGCCACGACACCGTGCTGGGGCGCGACGTGATCGTGGAACCCAACGTGGTGTTCGGCCCGGGGGTGCGGGTCGCGGAGGGATGCACCGTGCGGGCCTTCGCGCATCTCACCGAGACCAGCCTGGAGGCGGGCGTGAAGATCGGCCCGTTCGTGCGGCTGCGCGGCCACGCGGTGCTGGAGGCCGGGGCGGAACTCGGCAATTTCGTCGAGCTGAAGAATGCCCGGATGGGAGCCGGCGCCAAGGCCGCGCACCTGACCTATCTCGGCGACGCGGAGGTCGGAGCCAAGGCCAATATCGGCGCCGGCACGATCACCTGCAATTACGACGGCGTGCTCAAGCACCGGACCACGATCGGCGCCGGGGCGTTCATCGGCTCGAACTCGGCGCTGGTCGCCCCCGTCGCGGTGGGGGAGGGCGCCTACGTCGCCTCGGGCTCGGTGATCACCGACGACGTGCCGGCGGAGGCGATGGCCGTGGCCCGAGGCCGGCAGGCGGTGAAGCCGGGCTGGGCCAAGGAGAAGCGCGCGGCGCTGCAGGCGGAGAAGGCGCGGCGCGGGAAGGGCTGAGGCCCGACAAGCCGCGCGGCCGGGGCTGGCCCTGCGCCGCCCCGATCCGGTAGAAGTCCCGCTCGGCCCCGCACGGAGCGGGGCGGCCCGGACCTCGCGCGACGACTTCGCGCGGCCGTCCGGGCGCGACAGCGAGAGACACTCCTATGTGCGGCATCGTCGGCATCGTCGGGCGCGACGCGGTGGCGGGGCAGGTGATCGAGGCCCTGCGGCGGCTCGAATACCGCGGCTACGATTCCGCCGGCATCGCCACCCTGGAGCACGGCCGGCTGGCACGGCGCCGGGCCTCGGGCAAGCTGCTCAACCTGGAGGCCAAGCTCGCCCAGGAGCCGCTCACCGGCACGATCGGCATCGGCCACACTCGCTGGGCGACCCACGGCCGGCCCAACGAGACCAACGCCCACCCGCACGCCACCGCGCGGCTGGCCGTCGTGCACAACGGCATCATCGAGAATTTCCGCGAGCTCAAGCAGGAACTGGAGGCAGACGGCGTCGTCTTCGAGACCGAGACCGACACCGAGGTCGTCGCCCAGCTCGTCAGCCGCAACATGGACCGGCAGATGGGGCCGGTGGAGGCCGTGGCCGCCGCGCTGCCGCGGCTGCGCGGCGCCTTCGCGCTGGGCTTCATCTTCTCCGGCGAGGAGAACCTGCTGATCGGCGCCCGCCACGGCGCGCCGCTGGCGATCGGCTTCGGCCAGGGCGAGACCTACCTGGGCTCCGACGCCCTGGCGCTCGCCCCGTTCACCGACGCCATCACGTATCTCGACGAGGGCGACTGGGCGATCCTGACCCGGAGCGGCGCCGAGATCCGCGACGCGTCGGGCACAACGGTCGAGCGCGCCCGGCAGAAGATCGCCACCCAGGCCTACCGGATCGACAAGGGCGAGTACCGCCACTTCATGGCCAAGGAGATCCACGAGCAGCCCGAGGTGGTCGGCCGCACGCTCGCCCACTACGTCGACATGGCAAACGGGCGGGTCGCGCTGCCCGAGTCGCTGCCCTTCGACTTCGCCAAGCTGAGCCGCGTCTACATCACCGCCTGCGGCACGGCCTACTACGCGGGCCTCGTCGCCCGGTACTGGTTCGAGCAGGTGGCGCGCCTGCCCGTCGAGATCGACGTCGCCTCCGAGGCGCGCTACCGCGAGGCGCCCCTGGAGAAGGACGGGCTGACGCTGGTGATCTCGCAGTCGGGCGAGACCGCCGACACCCTGGCCTCCCTGCGCTACGCGAAGTCTCAGGGCCAGCACACGCTGAGCGTGGTCAACGTGCCGACCTCGACCATCGCGCGAGAATCCTCCGTGGTGATGCCGACGCTGGCGGGACCGGAGATCGGCGTCGCCTCCACCAAGGCGTTCTCGTGCCAGCTCACCGTGCTGCTCTGCCTCGCCATCGCGGCGGGCCGCGCCCGCGGCACGCTCGACGCGGCGGGCGAGCGGCGGCTGGTCGACGGCCTGATCAAGGCCCCCGGCCTCATGGCCGAGGCGCTCACCCACGAGGCGGCGATCGAGGTCCTCGCCCGCGAGGTCGCGAAGGCGCGTGACGTGCTCTATCTCGGCCGCGGCACCAGCTACCCGATGGCGCTCGAGGGCGCGCTGAAGCTCAAGGAGATCAGCTACATCCACGCCGAGGGCTACGCGGCCGGCGAGCTGAAGCACGGGCCGATCGCGCTCATCGACGAGAGCGTGCCGGTGATCGTCATCGCGCCGCACGACGCGGTGTTCGAGAAGACGGTCTCGAACATGCAGGAGGTGGCGGCGCGCGGCGGCCGCATCGTGCTGATCGGCGACGCCAAGGGCGCGGCCGAGCACGGGCTGGAGACGCTCGCGACCTTCACCATGCCGGCGCTCGACGCGACGGTGGCGCCGATCGTGTACGCGGTGCCGATCCAGCTGCTCGCCTACCACACGGCGGTGTTCATGGGGAAAGACGTCGACCAGCCCCGCAACCTCGCCAAGTCGGTCACGGTCGAGTAGGCGCGGCCGACCAGATCGGTGGATCGTGCGGACGCGGCCCCGTCTTTGCGAGCGGAGCGAAGCAACCCAAGGCGGCGCAACGTCTCGCAGCATAGCGCCGACTGGATCGCTTCGCTCCGCTCGCGAGGACATCCGGGCCGAGCGGTCCTGACAGGCCGATATGAGGACCTCAATGGCCACATCTGACACCGACGTTCTCCGCTGGCTCGACGGGCAGGAGGGCGCGATGCTGTCCCTCCTCGAGGACCTGGTGAACATCGATTCCGGCTCCTACGACAAGCCGGGCGTGGACGCGGTCGGCATCCGCATCGCGGAATTCCTCGCCGGCCACGGCATCCCGGTCACGACGATCCCGGTGGAGGGCTACGGCGACGCGCTGAAGGCGAACGTGGCCGGGTCCGGCGGCGGCAACCGGCCGGTCGTGCTCATGGGCCACCGCGATACCGTCTTCCCGAAGGGGGAGCCGGCGCGGCGGCCGTTCCGGATCGCCGACGGTCGCGCCTACGGGCCGGGCGTCGCCGACATGAAGGCAGGCCTCGTGATGAACGCCTTCGTGCTGGCCGCCTACCACCGGGCCGGCGGCGCGCCGGTGCCGCTCGTCGGGCTGTTCACCAGCGACGAGGAGATCGGCTCGCCGGCCTGCCGGCCGATCATCGAGGAGACCGCCCGGGGCGCCCGCGCGGTGCTCAATTCCGAGCCCGGCCGGCCGACCGGCAACGTCGTCACCGGCCGCAAGGGCGGGGTGTTCATGCAGCTCGAGGTGCTCGGCAGGGCGGCCCATTCCGGCGGCAACTACGCCGACGGGCGCAGCGCCATCCTGGAACTCGCCCACAAGACCGTCGCGTTCCACGCGCTCACCGACCTCGACCGCGGCACCACGGTGAATGTCGGCCTGATCTCCGGTGGCCAGTCGGTGAACACCGTGGCGCCCCGGGCGACCTGCGAGATCGACCTGCGCTACGTGACCCCGCCCGACCGAGAAGCGGCCATGAGCCGGATCACCGCGATCGTGGCTGGATCGACGGTGCCCGACACCACCGCACATCTGACCATCAAGGGCGAGTTCCTGCCGCTGGTGCAGGACGAGGCCTCGCGGGCACTGTTCGAGACCTACGCCCGGGTGAGCGCCGGAGGCGGCCATCCGGTCGCGGGCGAGTTCGCCGGCGGCTGCGCCGATTCGGGCTTCACCGCCAGCGTCGGCTGCCCCACCCTGTGCGCCGTGGGCCCGGTGGGCGGCAAGGCTCACTCGCCCGAGGAGTATCTGGAGGTGGCAAGCCTCGTGCCGCGGGCGCGCGCGATGGCCGAGACCGTCGCGGCACTCTGACGACTCAGAGACCGACCATCGCGAGGCCGGCCGCGCCGTAGCGGTCGCCGGTCACCGGCTCCGCGGGCACGCGGTCGGCCGCGGCTGCGGCCACCTCGAGCCTCCGGATCTCTCCGCCTATCTGCTCGAGGCGGCGAGCCGGCGCTCGAGCTTTCCGGGCTTCTTCCTGCACGATCCCCGCCACCCGCTTCTGCGCACGTGCGGCACGTTCGAGCGGAAGGCTTGCCCCGGGGCGCCCGACGGGCGGGGCGTCGCCGTTCGCGCCCGAACGTGCCGCAGCCTCACGCAGCCCCCACGTCGCGCACCGCCGCCGCGAGACGCAGCAGGAAGCCGTCGAGGGCCGCCTTGTCGATCCAGCGCAGGACCGCGACGAGGTCGTGCTCGGGATCGCACCAGATGACGTTGTTGCCCGCCCCGAGGGCGCTGAAGGCCGAGGCCGGCAGCTGCGGCTTGGCGGCCGCGCCGCGGTTCAGCCACCAGAGGTAGCCGTAGCTGTCGAGGGTCGGGGAGGGCGTCAGCATGGCGCGGATCCAGCGCTCCGAGAGGAGCTGCCGCCCGTTCCAGGCGCCGCCGCGGGCGACGAGGAGGCCGAAGCGGGCGTGGTCGTCGGCCCCGATGAACAGGCCGCCGCCCCAGTGGCCGCCGCCGGGGACCGACTGGACCCGCGCGCCGGCGACCTCGACCCAGGCCGTGCCGTAGCCGTGCCACGACCAGTCGCTGGAGGCGCCGATCGGATCCATGATCCGCTCGCGCAGCACCTCCGGGAGGGCCCGGCCGAAGCGGCGCATCAGGCAGTACGACAGCAGGTTCACCCGCACGTCGTTGTACTCGTAGTAGGTGCCCGGGCCTCGCAGCGCGCGCGCCTCGCCCTTGCGGCTGTTGTCCGCACCCGGGCCGATCTGCCGGAAATGGTCGACCTGATCGGACTTGCCAAACAGGGTGCCCTGCCACTCGCTCGATTGCTGCAGGAGATGGCGCCACGTGATCGCGGCGTTGTGCGGGCCGTCGAGGAGCGGGTCGGGGACGCTGTCCCGCACCGGCGCGTCGACGTCGGGGATCAGACCGTCGTCGTGGGCGAGGCCGGCCAGCACCGCGAGGTAGCTCTTGGCGATGGAGAAAGTCATGTCCGGGCGAGCGGTATCGCCCCAGGCGGCGACGCGCCGGCCGCCCTTCAGGATCACCCCCGCCGGGCCACCCCGCGGGTGGACCGGCCCGTCGATGGCGCTCCAGGGCCCCGTCTCGTTCCATTCGACGATCCCGACATAGCGACCGTCGGGATAGTACAGGCTGCGCGGCCACGCGCTCTCGTGGGCTTCCGCGAAGGCGACAGCCTCCGCGAGACGGCCGGGATCGAGCCCCGCCGCGCCCGGGTCCTGCTCCGCCCAGACCTCCGTCGGCCAGTACGGCCCGGTTGCTCCAGTCACACGCGATCTCCCGACAGTCCATTCCGGGCCGGGAGCATGCAGGGCCCGCGCCGCGGCGAGAACCACCCGTACAGCCATGGCTCCCGCGGGGGCAGAGTTCGGTGCCGGGTTCCGGCGCCGGCCCGCGCGATTGGGGGCGGATGTGTCAGTCCTTCCCGGTGAAGCGCACGGCGCAGCCTGGATGGGCCGCGACGAGCGCCGCGCCGCGCTCACGCCCCAGCACCATGCAGGCGGTCGACAGCCCGTCGGCGACGAGCCCAGTCGGCGCGGTGACCGTGACCGAGGACAGGAAGCCCGGCGACCGGCCGGTCGCCGGATCGAAGATGTGGTGGTCGGCGCGGTCGTCCGAGAAGCTCATGTTGTAGTCGCCCGAGGTCGCGGCGAAGCCGGTGAACGGGGCGATGACGTCGGCGACCGCGCCGGGATGGCGGGGATCGGCCAGTCCGAGGCGCCAGGGCGTGCCGTCGGGATGCGCGCCGGCGGCGCCGATCTCGCCGGTATCCACGAAGGCGTCCGCGACGCCGCGCGCCCGGAGCGCTGCCATGACCCGGTCGGCGGCGTAGCCCTGGATCAGGGCGTTCAGCGTTAGGGCCGTCCCGGGCTCCAGGACGATGCGGTCCGTCCCGACCTGCACGCGCCGCCAGCCGATCCGCGCCAGGGCGGCGCGCAGGACATCGAACCCCGGCCGCTCGCCGCGGGCGGCAGCCTGGGTCCAGACCGGCCAGAGCGGCTGGACCGTCGGGTCGAAGGCGCCGCCGGTCTCGGCCGAGAGGGCCAGGGCGAAGCGCAGCAGGGTGAGAAGGTGCGGGTCGGGCGCCTCCAGGACTCCGTCACGGTTGAGCCGTGCCAGAGCGCTGTCGCTCCGGAACAGGCTGGCGGCCGCCTCCACGGCGCGCATCGCCGCGAACCCCTCGCCGAGCGCCGCCTCGACGGTGGACTGGTCGGACCCCGCGACGGTCAGCGCCACCGTCGTGCCGAAGGCGAGGCCGGCGCGGCTGCGCAGCGCCAGCCCCTGCGACGCCGCGGAAACACGGAACGCCGCGATCCCCCCGAGACCGGCGAGTCCCGCGGCGCCGACGAGGATCCGGCGGCGGCCCGGCGTGAAGCGCATCGGCGCGCTCATCCGACGACGGTCACTGACCGGGCCGCCGCGCGGCGGCCCCGCTTGCGCGCCACCACCTGCGGCACGCACTGCCCGGGATCGTGGATGATCGTCACGCACTCCATGCACTGGAAGCACTCGGCGTAGTCGACCTTGCCGGACGGCGCGATGGCGCCGTAGCGGCAGCGGACCTTGCAGAGCTGGCAGGGCGAGCCGCATTCCACCCGGCGCGGGATCCAGTCGAGGATCCGCACCCGCCCGAGGAGGGCGAGGCCGGCGCCGAGCGGGCACAGGTAACGGCAGAAACCCTTGTAGACGAACAGGTTGAGCACCAGCAGACCGGCCGCGTAGGCGACGAACGGCCAAGCCCGGACGAAGGACAGGGTGATGGCGGTCTTGAACGGCTCGACCTCGGCGGCGGTGTCGGCGAGGGGGGACCCGATCCCGGCGGCGCCGAGAATGCCCGCGAGCACGACGTATTTCAGCGGCCGCAGCGCCCGGTCGAGCCCCGGCGGCACCGCGACGGGGCGGATGCGCAGCGGCCGGGCGAGCAGCGCGACGAATTCCTGCAGCGCGCCGAAGGGGCAGAGCCAGCCGCAGAACGTGCCGCGCCCCCAGGCCACCAGGGCGGCCAGCGCGAAGGCCCAGAGCACCAGCGAGGGCGGGTCGTAGAGCAGGAAGGCGAGGTCGTGGGTCACGGTGGCGGCCCGCACGAGGCCGACGAGGGTCACGATCGAGAGTTGCGCTTGCGCGTACCAGCCGACGAAGCCGAGGGTCAGCGCCAGGAAGCCGAGGCGGAAGAGGGCGAAGCGGCGCTGGTCCGCCACCAGCCCGCGCTGGCGGCTCAGGACCGGCACCAGCACCGCGAGCATCAGCCCGATCAGCGCGAGTTCGGGCGCCCGGGCCCGCCAGGGGTCGGTCCAGCTCGGCCCGTCATCGGGCCGGACCCGCGTGAACAGGTCGGCGGGCAGGGCGGTCTCGACCGTGAAGGTCCGGGCGATCTTCTCCGACAGGATCTGCCCGCGCTCGCGGACGATCGTCTCGGTCAGCACCCAGGGCGCGGACGGGTCGAAGCCGGCGGCCTGGTCGATCCGCAGGATCGTCCAGGGGCCGGGCGGCAGCCCCTCGGCGAGGCCGGCGTCGCGGCGCTCCACCGCCATGTCGCGGGCGTTCACGATCAGGCCGGCCTGGCCGATCGCCAGCCGGTCGGGGACGGCGCCCAGCACGAACCGGTCGCCGACCGGGTTCTCGGGCGCGTCCTCCGGCCCGGCGCTGACGACCATCACGGCGTGGTTGCCGGCGCCGAGCTCGCGCATGAGCGCGTCGTAGCGCGCCGGCCCCAGCAGGTTGCGGCCGATCGAGGGCGGGTCCAGGGCGGCGACGTAGAGGTCGGTCAGCACGGCGTCCGGCGCCCCCTCGGACGAATCGGCCACGCCGGTGTCCTTGAAGGCCGCGGCGGCGTCCGCGTTCGTCACCGTCAGCCGCCGGACCCAGCCGCGGGCGAGAAGGTCGGACAGGGACAGGGGCTCGTAGAGGTCGGGCTTGGCCTCGACCTTCAGGCCGACATTGGCCATCCCGAAGCCGAGCTTCGCGCGGGCGACCGCCAGCGCCGAGGCCAGGATCGACTGGTTGATCACCCGGGTCGATGCGGTGGCCATGGAGATGCCGTCGACGGTGGTCCGGGGCGCGGCGCCGGCGGCCCGCGCGTTCGGCCGCCCGACCCGGATCGCCTGCCGGGCCGAGAGGCCGGCATATTGGTCGACGAAGGCGTAGAGCGGCTCGGAGCCGAGGCCCTCGAGGAAGACCGGCTCGTGGTGCGAGAGCACCGTCACGTCCCGGAAGGTGCCGTCCGGGGCGAGCGCGATCAGCAGGTCGGGCGGCGTGCCGCCGAAGCCCGGGATCGGCGCGAGGTCGACGGATTCGAAGGCGTAGGCGAAGACCTCGTAGGACCCGGCCTGCTGCTTCAGGATCGGCCAGACCGGGAGCTTGTCGTCTTTCTCGCCGACCACCAGCGGGGCCGGGAAATGGCGTTCGAGGGCGGCGCGATCGAGCTGGCCTGCATGGACTGGCAGGGTCGGCAAGAGGAGGACGAGAAGGAGCAGCGCGGCGCGCAGGAGCGTGCCGGCACCCAGGCTCACCGCGGTTCGGGGCGCGGGCGGGTTGCGAGACGCTCCGCTCCGCAGCGGCCGCGCCTTCTCCCTACCTCCTCCCCAGCCTTCGTCCGTCACGCACCCGGGTCGGGCATGGGCGCCGGCGACAGGGCGCGACGGACCCCCTCTCCCGTGCGGGACAGGGTTGGGAAGAGGGACGAGAAATTTCAGGATGGAACACGGTCTCGACGCGCGGCCGCCTCGCGCCTCGTCCGGACGGCCCTGATCCCTCGCCCTGTCCCTCTCCCGCACGGGAGAGGGGACCGGAGAGCGCTTCTTCGCCGCTGTTGCCCAGCTGCCTGCGCGGATCCGGAAACATCCAGAGGGGGAGGCGGATGCCAGGGTGCGCGTCAGCCGGAGATTCACGGCGCCGCACCGGCGGCGCGACCGTCCGGCGCTTGCGCCGAACTCATGGGCCGCGCCGCCGCGCCCCAGGGGAAGCGGCCGACCTTCACGGTCTTGATCGGCCGGAACGTCGCGGTGTCGATGACCGTCACGTCGCCGGAGACGCCGTTGGTGGTGAAGAGCCGCGTGCCCGCTGCGTTGAGCGCGAGCTGCCAGACCCGGCGGCCGACCAAGATGTAGCTCTCGACTCGGTAGGTCGCGGTATCCACCACCGCGACCCGGTCGGACGGCCCCAGCGCCACGAAGGCGTGCCGCCCGTCCTTCGACATCTGGACGCCCACCGGCTGGATCCGGTCGGCCGCGATCCCCTTGACGGCGAACGCGATCGTCTCGACCACCTTCCGGGTCGCAACGTCGATCACCGACACGGTGCCGCCGATCTCCGCGGACGCCCAGAGCCTGGACCCGTCCGCCGTGAAGGCGGCGAAGCGCGGCCGCTGCCCGACCGGCGTCGCGTCCACGGCCGCGAGGGTCTGCGTGTCGATCCAGTGGACCATGTTGGTGGTCTCGGAGGTCGTCACGGCCGTGCGCCCGTCGGGGCTCACCGCGACGCCCTCAGGCTCGATGCCGACATCGATCTGCGCCAGGACCTTGCGGGTCTGCGCATCGACGACCGTGGTGGTGGCGTTCTCCTCGTTGGCGATGAACAGCGTGCGCCCGTCCGGCGCCAGGGCGAACTGCTCCGGATCCTCGCCCGACGGGAGGTTGTGCCGGACCTGGCCGGTCTCCGGGTCGATCACCTGCACGGCGTCGGAATCGCTGGCGCAGACGTAGAGAGACCGCCCGTCCTGCGAGAAGGTCAGCCCGCGGGGCCGCCGGCCGACCGGGAAGGTGCGCAGCACCTCCAGACTGTCGCCGTCGATCACCGAGACGGTGTTGTCGCGCTCGTTCGAGACGAAGATCTCCTCGGCCAGCGCGGGCCCTGCGAGGCAGAGGACGAGGGCGAGGGGGGTGAGCCGGCTCATCCGGATGTCCCTGAGAAGGCGCGGCAGGCACTCTCGGGCTCGTCGAGGCCGAGGGTGTCGAGTTCCGTGCGGTGGTGGAGGAACCCCTCGATCGGCGCCGTCGCGGTGACGGCCCCGGGCCAGAGCAGGAAGACCGGCTGGCGCAGCTGCCCGTTCCAGGCGCGGAAGCTCAGGGGGCGACCCTTGAAGCCGCCGATCTCGAAGCCGGGCGCCGTCAGCGCGTCTCGGACGGCGGCGGGATCGGTGCTGCGCGCCTTCACGGCCGCCTCGCCGACCGCGTGCACAGCCATCCAACCGGCCCAGTCGACCGGCCGCATGGCGCGGCCCGCGAGCTTCCGGAACCGGCCCTGGAGCTGCACGGCGGCCCAGGCCTCGACGGGCCGCCCCCAGGCGGAAGGCGCGAGGCCCTGCGTGCCGACGAGGGGCCGGGGGGAGGCGGTGTTGTAGTTGAGGCTCGCGCCGAACGCGCCGGCCTCGTCGGCCACCGCCACCACGTCGTGCTCGGGCCCGCGGGTCGGCAGCGCAAATTCGCGCAGGGCCGTGTCGCGGACGTCGCCGCCCTGCGGGTCGTAGCGCGACTCGGCGACGATCCGCGCGCTGAACTTCCTGGCGCTGCGCCGCAGCGCCTCGGCGTAGAGCGCGTCCCCCGGCGCGGGCCCGCTCACCAGCAGGATCCGGGACCAGCGCTTGAACGCCAGGAACTGGACCAGCGCGTCGGCCAGCATGGCGCGGGACGGCAGGACGTGGAGCAGGTTCCTCCGGCAATCGGCGTCGCGCAGGCGCGTGTCCGGGGCGCCGATATTGAGGAGCACGCTGCCCTTCGCCTCCGGCAGGTCGGCGAGAGCGAGGACGTCCGCGGCCGGCGCGTTGAGCACCACGAAGCGGCGGTCGGCGAGATCGCGGAAGGCCCGGCGGATGTCGTCGCCCGGCTCGACGATCGTCGCGCCGAGCTCGAAGCCGAGGCCCAGGAAGCGGCCGGTGGCGTTCGAGTCCCTCAGGCCGAGCTCCGCGCCCTTCGCGCCCTCGTCGTCGGGGATCGGGTCCTCGTTGTTCACCGGCACCGGTCGCTCGACCCGCCGCTCCAGGTACTGGATCGTCAGGAGCGGACCCGCCGGCGCGGGCGCGGCCTGCCCCTCAGGGATCGGCGCGAGGGCCGCCAGGATGACGGCGAGGCGCGGGCCGGCCCGAAGGCCGCCGCGCATCCTGGGCCGCCGCGCACCGGAGGATCCCATCCCCGTCCGTCTCCTCCATCCCCGCGGTTCTTGTCGTTGACCCGGAGTCTAGGGGCGGATTTGCGCCCTCGGATATTAGACCAAGGTGCACCCAACGGATTTTGTGCAATGCAACACAAGTCGTGGCCGGCGCTATCCTGACTGATCCGTACCAAAGCATAATGGGTCTGCCGCCCGGTACTTGCTAACCCTCGTGCAACGACAATCGGAGGGGCGGATGCGCACGATGAAGACGGCGGCGAGCGGCGTGCTCGCCGCTCTGGGATTGGTCCTCGCCGCGGGCAGCGCCCTCGGGCACGGCGACGTCCAGCCCCAGCCGGTCAACACCGACGGCCTGAAGGCGCTGGGCGCCGAGTGGGTCGCCGAGAACCCCTACAAGGGCGACAAGCACGCCATCGCGATCGGCGCCTCGGGCTTCAATCAGAACTGCGCCCGCTGCCACGGCCTGGAGATGATCTCCGGCGGCCTCGCCCCGGACCTGCGCTACCTGCCGCAGGGCAAGGAGGGCGACGAGTACTTCGTCGAGCGCATGAAGCACGGCGCCGTCATCAACGGCGTGACCAAGATGCCGGCCTTCGACGGCGTGATCTCGCAGGAGGGCCTGTGGGCGATCCGCAGCTACATCGAGTCGAAGCATGAGGAGTAGCGCACGGCTCCTTCTCGCCTGCGGCCTGCTGATGGCCCTCCGGTTCCAGCCGGAAGCGGCGGCGCGCCCCCTCGACCAGGTCACGGCCGACGGGACGCTGCGGGTGGCGGTCTACGGCGACAACGCGCCGTTCTCCGAGGAGGACAGGGGCAGGCCCCGCGGGATCGACGTCGATCTCGCCCGCGCGATCGCCGAGAAGCTGAACGTGAAGCTGGACCTGCGCGTGGTCGATGCCGGCGAGAACGTCGACGGCGACCTGCGCCTGAACCTGTGGCGCGGCGACCTCGCCGGCACGCCGCTCGCCGACCTGATGCTGCACGTGCCCACCGACCGGCAGTTCGCCCTGCGCAACGAGCAGGTGTTCTTCACCGCACCGTATTTCGAGCAGGAGATCGCCTTCGCGTACCGCAAGGACGCGCTCGAGGGCTTCGACAGGCTCGACGACATCGGCGACAGGAGCGTCGCGCTGGAAGGCACGGGCGCCGCCGACCTGATGCTGCTGACCGCCCAGGGCGGTCGCTTCCGGCCGAACCTGAAGCACTACAAGAGCTTCGACAAGGCCGCGAAGGCCTACCTCGCGGGCGAGGCGCCGATCCTGGCCGGAACCCGCGCGGCGATCGCGGCGGCCCTGTCCGCCGCGAAGGTCCCGAAGGACGACAACTCGATCGCCACGGTCCCCTCGACGGGGCTGGTGAAGACCCGCTGGGAGATCGGCGGCGCGGTGAGGACCGATTCCCGCGACCTCGCCTACGCGGTCGGGGACGCGATCACGGCGCTGAGCGCGGACGGCCGCCTCAGGGCGATCTGCGAGACCTACGGCGTCCCCTACACGCCGCCGAAAGGGTACTGACCGCCTCCGTCATCGCGAGCGGAGCGAAGCAATCCAGGCAGCGCGCCATCTCGGGATGTTGCGCCGCTCTGGGTCGCTTCGCTCCGCTCGCGTCGACGGCAAGGGCGAACATCAGATTTCCCGCACGGGATGCCCCGCATATCCGTGCCGATTTTAGCGCCGATCTCGACGAATACATTGCATCCGCCAGTCCGCAGAATGGCCTCATTGGACCAATGGCCAATAAGACTTCTCTGAGAACATCGATAGCCTCGATCTCCAAGGGGGCGCCCCGCGACTCGTGCGGTCCGCGTCGAAACCCGGATGCCCCGGCCACACGGACCGGGGCCGACCACGGAGGACACGTCATGAGAATGCGGACCCGGTTCCTCGCCGCGGTGGGCGTCGCCGCCCTCGTGGCGGGCGGCGCCCTGCCGGCCATGGCCCAGGGGGTCACCGAGCAGGACATCATCAACGACGCCAAGACGCCCGGCGACGTCGTCACCTACGGGCTCGGGCCGCAGGCCCAGCGCTTCAGCCCGCTGAAGACCCTCAACCGCGACAATATCAAGGGCCTCGTCCCGGCGTGGTCGTTCTCGTTCGGCGGCGAGAAGCAGCGCGGCCAGGAGAGCCAGGCGCTGGTCAAGGACGGCATCATCTACGTCACGGGCTCGTACTCGCGCATGTACGCGATCGATTCCCGCAGCGGCGAGAAGAAGTGGGAGTACGACGCCCGCCTGCCGGAGGGGATCCTGCCCTGCTGCGACGTGGTGAACCGCGGCGCCGCGCTCTACAAGGACAACGTCTATTTCGGCACGCTCGACGCCAAGCTCGTCGCGCTGAACACCAAGACCGGCAAGGTGGTCTGGCGGAAGGAGATCGACGACTTCAAGGCCGGCTACAGCTACACGGCCGCCCCGATCATCGTGAAGGGCAAGATCATCACCGGCGTGTCGGGCGGCGAGTTCGGCGTGATCGGCCGCATCGAGGCCCGCGACGCCGAGACCGGCGAGGTCGTGTGGAAGCGCCCCGTGATCGAGGGCCATATGGGCGAGCTCAACGGCAAGCCCTCGACCATGACGGGCAAGGTCAACGAGAGCTGGCCGGGCGACATGTGGAAGTTCGGCGGCGGCGCCACCTGGCTCGGCGGCACCTACGACCCCGAGACCAACCTGATCTACTTCGGCACCGGCAATCCCGGCCCGTGGAACTCCTGGCTGCGGCCGGGCGACAACAAGTGGACCTCCTCGCGCCTCGCCCTCAACCCCGACAACGGCGAGATCGTCTGGGGCTTCCAGACCACCCCGCACGACGGCTGGGACTTCGACGGCGTCAACGAGTTCGTGCCCTTCGACCTGAACAAGGGCGGCAAGAGCATCAAGGCCGGCGCCACCGCCGACCGCAACGGCTTCTTCTACGTGCTCGACCGGACCAACGGGAAGTTCATCTCGGCGACGCCGTTCGTCGAGAAGATCAACTGGGCCAAGGGCATCGATGAGAACGGCCGCCCGATCTACAACGAGGAGAACCGGCCCGGCGACCCGAGCAAGGCCCAGGGCGACGACAAGAAGGGCAAGTCGGTCTTCGCGGTGCCGAGCTTCCTCGGCGGCAAGAACTGGATGCCGATCGGCTACAGCCCCGACACCAAGCTGTTCTACGTGCCCTCCAACGAGTGGGGCATGGATATCTGGAACGAGCCGGTGAACTACAAGAAGGGCGCGGCCTATCTCGGGGCCGGCTTCACCATCAAGCCGGTCTTCGACGACCATATCGGCTCGCTCAAGGCGATCGACCCGGCCTCCGGCAAGGTCGTGTGGGAGTACAAGAACAAGGCCCCGCTCTGGGCCGGCGTGCTCACCACCGCGGGCAACCTCGTCTTCACCGGCACCCCGGAGGGCTTCCTGAAGGCCTTCGACGCCAAGACCGGCGAGGAGGTGTGGAAGTTCCAGGTCGGCACCGGCGTGGTCTCCTCGCCGATCACCTGGGAGCAGGACGGCGAGCAGTGGGTCGGCGTCGCGGCCGGCTGGGGCGGCGCGGTGCCGCTCTGGGGCGGCGAGGTCGCCAAGTCCACGGCCGGCATCAACCAGGGCGGCAGCTTCTGGGCGTTCAAGCTGCCCAAGACGGTGGCGTCGCGCTGAAGGCGCCCAACCGAAAGTGTGCCGGCCGCCACGGGCCGGCACACCCAGGTCCCGGGGCCGGGCGATCGTCTCAACACCCGCTTGCGCCCCGGGGCCGCATCGATCACCTTCGGACCTCCCGCCCGCGGTATCGGCGGATCCTGTGAGGATCTCGAGCGAAGGACCGAGGTCTCCGTGCATCTCCTGATCGTCGACGACCACCCCCTGTTCCGCGACGCCCTGGCGGCCACGATCCGCCTCGCGCACCCGGACGCGGTCCTGCACGAGGCCGACGGGATCGAGGCGGCCTGCGCGGTGCTGGCCGCGAACCGCGGCATCGACCTGACGCTCCTCGACCTCTCCATGCGGGGCGTGACCGGCTTCGACGGGCTGATCACCATCCGGGCGAGTTTCCCGCGCATCCCGCTCCTGATCGTCTCCGGCCACGAGGATCCGCGCATCGTCCGCGAGGCCCTGCAGCACGGGGCGGCGGGCTTCGTGCCGAAGGCCATGGACAAGGCGACGCTCACCCGGGCGATCACCGAGGTGATGAGCGGGGCGCTGTTCCTGCCGCCGGGGCTCGCCGAGGCCAGCGCGCCCGCGCCGCGGAGCAAGAAGGCCCCGTTGCCGGAGCGCCTCGCCCGGCTCACGCCGCAGCAGCTGCGGGTCCTGATGATGATTCGGCAGGGCAAGCTCAACAAGCAGATCGCCCACGAGCTTCAGGTCGGCGACTCGACCGTGAAGGCCCATGTCTCCGAGATCCTGCGGAAGCTCGAGGTCATCAGCCGGACGCAGATCGTGATCGACACGGCGTCGCTCGACTTCGACCAGATCCACAACACGCATCCGGCGTGACGGGCGGGGTCGAGGCGCGGCTCTGTTACGAACGTGCCGGCTCAGTCCGCACCGACATCACGCGCGCCGCGACATGACCCAGTGCGGCGCGATCTTGCTCAGCGGTGCGCCGGCTGGATTGCTTCGCTCCGCTCGCAGAGACGGCGGGCGCCAGAATCCACACTTGGCCTGAGGCGCGCCGCTTTCCCGAACGCCTGGAACGCAGTGGACGACGATCCGGGACCCAGCACACGGAGCGCCGCGTGAGCGGCACAGGATGATCCATACCGCTTCCGATTGATCGGATCGGCTCCGCCGTCTTTGCGAGCGGAGCGAAGCAATCCAGCAGCGCCACGTTTTCCAGCGTCGCGCTGACCTCGCGTCGCTTCGCTGCACGCGCGATGAGAAGCGGTCTGCACCGACCGGAGCGCTCAACCGACAACGGTAGCCGACGGATGCTTCGCGCCTTCTCGCGCTGGTTCCCGGATCGCAGTCCGCCGACGCTGCATGCGCTCAGGAAAAGGCGGAGCCCATTCGTCAGCCGCAACCCTGACAGCTCGGAATGCCTCTCTATTCGAATTGATATGATGCTATCTATCAGCATGCGAGCTGATTGATCCGATCTCTGCACCGGGTCCTCGCGGCGATGGGACAGGTCGTGACCGGTATCGACGATCCGAAGACGCGCGAGCGGCTGCAGCAGGCCTTCACCCACGCCCTCCTGACGACCGGCCGCCACTGGCGCCGCGCCGCCAACACGGTCGCGGAGGCGCACGGCCTGTCCGACGCCACCGCGCACCCGCTCATCATCATCGGCCGGATGGACGAGGAGCCGCGCCAGAACGTCCTGGCGGAGGCCGTCGGCATCGAGGGGCCCTCGCTGGTCCGCCTCGTCGACCAGCTCGCCGCCGCCGGACTCGTGGTCCGGCGCGAGGATCCGTCCGACCGCCGCGCCAAGGTGCTGGGCCTGACCCCGCGCGGCCGCCAGGTCTTCGAGCAGATCGAGGCCGAACTCTCCACCCTGCGCGCCCGCGTCTTCGCGGGAATCGACGGCGCGGATCTCGAGGCGAGCCTCCGGGTCTTCGCGGCGCTCCAGCGCCACGGGCGGGAGGTGGCCGCGGCCGCGCGCGAGCCGGAGCCGGTGTCGTGACCCTTCCCGGATGGCGCGACTGGGCCTTCGCGCTGAAGACCTACGCGGCGGCGATGCTCGCCCTGTTCCTCGCGCTCTGGATCGACCTGCCGCGGCCCTACTGGGCGCTCGGCACGGTCTACATCACCAGCCAGGTTCTCTCGGGCGCGACGCGCTCGAAAGCCGTCTACCGGGTCTGCGGCACCGTGCTCGGCGCGGCGGTGAGCGTCGTGCTGGTGCCGAACCTCGTCAACGAGCCGATCCTGCTGAGCCTCGCGGTGGCGCTCTGGGTCGCGCTCTGCCTCTACGTCTCGCTCCTCGACCGCACCCCCGCGAGCTACCTGCCGATGCTCGCCGGGTACACGGCGGCGCTGATCGGCTTCCCCGCCGTCGAGGATCCCGGGGCGATCTTCGACACCGCGGTGGCGCGGGCCGAGGAGATCTCCCTGGGCATCGTCTGCGCCAGCCTCGCCGCCACGCTGATCCTGCCGCAATCGGCGGCCCCGCTCATCGTCGAGCGGCTGGACCACTGGTCGGCCGAGGCCCGGGCCTGGATCCGGAGCGCCCTCGCGGCCGCCCGCGCGCCGGAGGCCGCCGGGCCGAGCCAGGGCCGGCGCCTGCGCCTCGCCTCGGACGCGATCGGCCTCGACGCTCTCGATCTCGCCCTGCGCAACGAGGCGACGGGCGCGGAGCGCGCCGCCCAGGCCTTCGCGCCGCTCCGGCAGCACATGCTGATGGTCCTGCCGATCGTCGCCGCCGTGGCGGACCGCGTCGCCGCCCTCGAGCAGGCCGGGGCGCTGCCGGCGCGGGTCCGGGCCTTCCTGTCGGACCTCGCCGCCTGGCTCGCCGACGAGGCGGACGATCCGGATCGCGCCGCCCAGCTGCGCGGCCGGATCGACGGGTTCGAGCCCGCCCTCGGCCGGGCTCCGGACTGGACCACGCTCCTGCTCGCGAGCCTCGCGGCGCGCCTGCGCGACGTCATCGACCTGCGCCAGGACCTGCGGGCGCTCCGCGGCCACATCGCCGGCGGCACGGTGCCCCGGGCGCCGCTCGCCTTCGCCTACACGGCCCGGGTCCGGTCGATCCGCCACCGGGATCACGGCTTGGCGGCGTTCTCCGCCTTCGGGGTGTTCGTGGGCCTGCTGGTCTGCTGCGCGATCTGGATCGCCACCGGCTGGCCCGACGGATCGGCGGCGCCGATGATGGGCGCGGTTGCCTGCTGCCTGTTCGCCGCCCAGGACGATCCCGCGCCGCAGATCCTGAGCTTCACCAACTCGGCGATCGTCGGCGCCCTCGGCGCGGGCCTCTACCTGTTCGCGGTTCTGCCGCTCGCCACCTCCTTCGAGATGCTGGCCCTGGCGCTGGCGCCGGCCCTGATCCTGTGCGGCCTGATGATGACCCAGCCGCGCACCGCCCCGATGGGCATGGGCGCGGCGCTGAACGGCGCGACCCTGCTGGCGCTCCAGAACGGCTACAGCGGCGACTTCGCGCCCTTCGCCAACGGGGTCATTGCCTCGGTGGTCGGCATGTGGGTCGGCGCGGTGGTGACCCGGCTGATCCGCTCGGTCGGCGCCGGCTGGAGCGCCCGCCGGCTCGCGCGCATCAACCGGCAGAGCCTCGCGGCCGCCGCGGACGGGCGCGGCACCGGCCACGGGCTCGAGCTCGCGGCCCTGATGCTGGACCGGGTCGGCCTGATCGCGCCGCGGCTGGCGAGCCTGCCCGCCGAGATGTCGGCCTCCGTGGGCGACCTGCTGGCCGATGTCCGGGTCGGCATCAACCTCGTGGAGGTCCGTCGGGTGCGTCGGCGGCTGACGGCCGAACCGGCCAGCCGGATTCGGCGCTCCTGGCGGCCCTGGACGAGGCGCTCGACGCCGTCGCGGGCGCGGCCCCGTCGCCGGAGCGGCGCGCCGCCCTGATCGGGCTGACCGGCCTGCGCCGCGGGCTCTTCCCAGACGCGCCGGCCTACCGGGCGGCACTTGCGCTGGACGACCGGGAGATGGCGGCATGATGGGCGAGATCGACCTCTACGGCGTGTTCGTGCCGGGCCTCGCCCTCTGGATGGCCCTCGCCTTCGCCCTCAGCCTGCCCCTGCGCCGCCTGCTCGCGGCGGCCGGCTTCTACCGCCTCGTCTGGCACCGGCCGCTCTTCGACCTCGCCCTCTACGTCGTCCTGCTCGGCGGCGTCGTGACCCTCGCCCACCGGACCCTGCAATGACCGCCCTGTTCTCCGCCCTCGGCCGCCTCCTGGTCACCCTCGGCATGGTCGCCGCGGCGCTGATCGTCGGCCTCGGCCTGTGGGACTACTACATGGACGCCCCCTGGACCCGGGACGGGCGCGTGCGCGCCGACGTGGTCGCGGTGGCCCCCGACGTCTCCGGCCTCGTCACGGAGGTGCTCGTCGAGGACAACCAGCTCGTGCGGAAGGGCGACGTCCTGTTCCGGATCGATCCGGACCGGTTCCGCCTCGGGCTGCGGCAGGCGGAGGCGATGGTGCAGAACCGCAAGGCCACCGCCGAGCAGACGGCCGCCGATTACGCCCGCTACAGCAAGCTCTCCGACGCCGCGGTGTCGCAGCAGAAGGTCGAGGCCGCCAAGGCGGCCGACCTGTCCGCGGAGGCGGCCTACGAGCAGGCCCTGGCGGATCGCGACCTCGCCAAGCTGAACCTGGAGCGCTCGGCGGTGCGCGCCTCGGTCAACGGCCGGATCACCAACATGGAGCTCCGCCCGGGCGCCTACGTCACCACGGGCCGCGGGGTCATGGCGCTGATCGACCGCGACACGGTCCGGATCGAGGGCTACTTCGAGGAGACCAAGCTGCCGCGGATCCGCGTCGGCGCGCCCGTGACCGTCCAGCTCATGGGCGAGGACGGGGTGCTCAGCGGCCACGTCGCCAGCATCGCCGGCGGCATCGGCGAGACCGGCCGCAGCGACGCCACCAACCTGCTGGCGAACGTGAACCCGACCTTCTCGTGGGTGCGCCTCGCCCAGCGCATCCCGGTGCGGATCACCCTCGACGGCGGCACGGCGGATCCGCGGCTGGTGAGCGGTCGGACCGCGACGGTCTCGATCGCGCCGGCAGCGGGCGGGGAGGCCCTGCGCTGGCCCTGGACGGCGTGGCGCGAGGCGCTCGCCCGCTGAGAGGGGCCGAACAATCCCGGCGCGTCCGGGTTGGCCTGACACCACAGCCCAACGTCCTGTCAGGAGGCCCCATGTCGAAGACGATCCTCGCCCTCGCCACGTCCGTCGTTCTCGCCACGTCCGGCGCGGCGCTGGCCCAGGCGCCGCAGACCGGGGGCGCCAACCAGGGCAACGTCAACAAGTCCGGCGCGGTGGGCGGCACCGGGACGGGAGCCGGCTCCATGGAGAGCACCGGCACCACCGGTGCCGGCATGGCGCCCGGCACCAGCGGCGGCCCGCGCGTCAGCACCCCCGGCGCGCCGGCCGGCAGCAGCTCGGGCAACGGCACCACCGGAAGCGGCGCCGCGCCGAGCGGGCGGTAGGACGCACCGGTTCTCCCTCCTCCGCGCGGGGGCGGGAGAACCCGTCACATCACGACGAGGCGTCTCGCTGGTCGAGCGCTACGCGCCCAGCCCACCCACGCACAGGTACTTGGTGTTCAGGTAATCCTCGATGCCCTGGTACGAGCCCTCGCGGCCGAGGCCGGATTCCTTCACGCCGCCGAAGGGCGCCACCTCGGTGGTGATGATCCCCTCGTTGATCCCGACCATGCCGTATTCCAGCGCCTCCGCGACCCGGAAGGTCCGGCCGAGGTCGCGGGTGTAGAAGTAGCAGGCGAGGCCGTACTCGGTGTCGTTGGCCATGCGGATCGCCTCGGCCTCGTCGCGGAACCGGAACAGCGGCGCCAGAGGCCCGAAGGTCTCCTCCCGGGCCACCGCCATGGCGGGCGTGGCGCCGGTGATCACCGTCGGCTCGAAGAACTGGCCGCCCAGCGCGTGCCGGTGGCCGCCCGCCACCACCCGGCCGCCCTTCTCGACGGCGTCGCGGATATGGGCCTCGGTCTTCTCCACCGCGGCCATGTCGATCAGCGGTCCCTGGGCGACGCCGTCCTCGAGGCCGTTGCCGACCTTCAGGCGGTTGGCCGCCTCGGCCATCTTCTCCGCGAAGGCGTCGTAGATCCCGTCCTGCACCAGGAAGCGGTTGGTGCAGATGCAGGTCTGACCGGAATTGCGGTACTTGGCGAGCATCGCGCCGGCGACCGCCTTGTCGAGATCGGCGTCGTCGAACACGATGAACGGCGCGTTGCCGCCCAGCTCCATCGAGACCTTCTTCACCGTGTGGGCGGCCTGCTCCAGCAGCACCTTGCCGACCTCGGTGGAGCCGGTGAACGTGATCTTCTTCACGAGCGGGTTGCCGGTCATCTCGGCGCCGATCGCCCGGGCCGAGCCGGTGAGGATCGAGACCGTGCCGGCCGGGAAACCGGCGCGCTCGCACAGGACGCCCCAGGCGAGGCCCGAGAGCGGGGTCTGCGAGGCCGGCTTGATCACGATCGGGCAGCCGGCGGCGAGCGCCGGGGCGATCTTGCGGGCGATCATCGAGGACGGGAAGTTCCACGGCGTGATCGCCGCCACGACACCGACCGGCTCCTTGGTGACGAGGATCTTGCGGTCGCCCCAGGGGGAGGGGATCACGTCGCCGTAGACGCGGCGCGCCTCTTCCGCGAACCACAGCACGTAGGCGGCCGACATGGCGACCTCGCCGCGGGACTCGGTCAAGGACTTGCCCTGCTCGGCGGTGAGGATCTGCGCGAGGTCCTCCTGATGCTCGGTCACCAGGGCGGCGAGCTTGCGCAGCAGCACGGCGCGCTCGTTGGCGGTCTTGGCGCGCCAGGCCGGGTAGGCCGCGTGGGCGGCGCGGATCGCTTGGCGGGTCTCCTCGGCGCCGGCATTCGGCACCTTAACGATCAGCGCGCCGGTCGCCGGGTTGGTGACGTCGATGCTGCCGGAACCGGCCTTCGACCATGCACCGCCGATCAGGCAGGCATCGACCAGCAGGGCGCGGTCCTTCAGGGAGGGGGTCTCGAACTCAGGCATCCAACGGTTCCTTCGGCGGTCGCGGCATGTCGGGCTGGGACATGCCGGGCCGCGGCTTGAGAGGCACGCTCTGGGCCGTATTCCTCGCCTGCGCCTCGGCTTTTGTCTCGAAGACATGGGGAGCCAGGTCGCGGCTCGCCAACGAGGCGCCGAGTTTCAATCGCAAGAACGCGCTCGTGGTATACCGGGACGCGGTCTCGTAATAGCGGTTTTCGAGATAGGCGATCGCCGAGAAGTAGGCATCGCTCACGGTCGGGTCGATCTCGAAGCCGTCGTAGTTGGCGATCAGGTGGACCTTGCGGCCGATCTCCTGGCAGGCGCGCTCGTATTCGCGGCGCACCAGCTCGACGTCGTCGATGGTCCGGACCTGGAAACCTTCGAGGTTCGAGAACAGGATGTTGCGCTCCGGGTCGTAGCTGATCCGCTCCGACAGCGAGAGGCCCAGCAGCCACGGTTCTAGCGCCATCACCGCCTCGCGGAACAGGCGCGGATCCATCGGCTGCGGATCCTGCACGATCGGCGTGAAGCCCATCTGGCCCAGGATGTCGCGCGCGATGTCGATGCCGGGCGCGACCTCGACGAGCTCCATGCCGGCCCGGGTCCGCCGGAACACGCAGCGCTCGGTCACGTAGAGCACCGGCTGGCCGCGCTCGGCCGCGTAGGCCCCCGAGAAGGTCACCTGCTCCACCGCGGCGACGAATTTCCGCGAGCGGCCCTCGCTGAGGATCCGGATGCCGCCGTCCTCCACCGCCACCTTGAGGCCGTCGGCCGTGAAGGTGCCGGCGAAGACGAGGCTCTTGGCGTTCTGCGAGATGTTGATGAACCCGCCCGCGCCCGCGAGCCGCGTGCCGAAGCGGCTGACGTTGACGTTGCCCTCGGCGTCGCACTGGGCGAGGCCCAGGCAGGCGAGATCGAGGCCGCCGCCGTCGTAGAAGTCGAATTGCTGGTTCTGGTGCAGCACGGCGGCCGGGTTCAGGGCGGCGCCGAAATCGAGCCCGCCCTGCGGCAGGCCGCCGATCACGCCAGGCTCGGCGGTGAGCGTCAGGTATTTCAGCACCCGCTCCTCCGCGGCGACCGCCGCGACGCCCTCGGGCATGCCGATACCGAGATTGACCACGCCTCCCGGCGGGAGCTCGAAGGCGCAGCGCCGGGCGATGACCTTGCGGGTGTCGAGCGCCATCGGGGCGATCCGGTCGAGCGGCACGCGCTGGCGGCCCGTGAAGGCGTGGTTGTAGGGCGTGCCGTAGGTCTGACGGTGGTTCTCGGGACTGCTCAGGACCACGCAATCGACCAGCACGCCGGGGACCTGCACCTCGCGCGGGTTGAGCGAGCCGGCCTCGGCCAGCCGCTCCACCTGCGCGATGACGAAGCCGCCCGAGTTCTTCGCCGCCATGGCGGCGGCGAGGTTGTCGAGGGTGAGCGCCTCGCGCTCCATGGTGATGTTGCCGGCCGGGTCGGCCGTGGTGCCGCGGATCAGCGCGACGTTGACCGGGAAGGCCTTGTAGTGGAGCCAGGATTCGCCGCCGAGCTCGACCACGCTGACCAGGTCTTCCTTCGTGACGGCGTTGAGCTTGCCGCCCTCCAGCCGCGGGTCGACGAAGGTGCGCAGGCCCACCTTGGTGATGTGGCCGGGGGTGTGGGCGGCGATCTCCCGGTAGAGGTGCGAGACGACGCCGAGCGGCAGGTTGTAGGCCTCGATCTCGCCCGCCACCGCCATGGCGCCGAGCTTCGGCACGAGCGCCCAGTGGCCGCCGACGACGCGGCGGACGAGGCCCGGGATCGCCAGGCGGTTGAGGCCGCGCTCCTTGCCGTCGCCGGGGGCGGCGGCGAACATCAGGCCGATCCCGTGCGGGCCGTTGCCGGATTCGAAGCGGCGGGCGAGCGCCAGGATCAACTCGTCGGGCGTGCCGATCCCGACGAAGCCCGACACCGCCACCATGTCGCCGTCCTGCAGGATAGCGGCGGCCTCGTCGGCGCTGACGATCTTGTTCTTCAGGCTGCCCATGCGGCACTCCCCCGAGCCTGCACGCTACCCCCGCTTGCCGAGCCAGTCGGCAATGCCGGAGCCCAACAACTTCTGCGCCTTGCCGCCGACGAAGACGCCGACATGGCCGCCGGGCAGACCCATCTCGGTGTAGTCGGTGGTGCCGATCTTATCCTTCAGCGCCTTCGAGGTGGCGGGCGGGATGATGTGGTCGTCTTGCGCGAAGACGTTCAGCACCGGGCAGGTGATCTTCTTCAGATCCACTCTGCGGCCGCCCAGCTCGAAGGCGCTCTCGACCAGCTTGTTGTCCTGGTAGAGGTCCTTCAGCCACTGCTTGGCGGCCTCGCCGGGATGGTCCGGCCGGTCGGCGATCCACTTCTCCATGCGGAGGAAGTTCAGGAACTTCTTCTTGTCGTCGAGGGCGTCGAGCAGGTCGAGGTTGTACTTCGTCATGGTGCGCATCGGCGTCATCATCGAGAACACCGAGCCCATGAAGGCCCCGGGCAGCGAGCCCTGCGCGTCGATCAGCCGGTCCACATCCTCGGGCGTGAGCGAGCGCGTCCAGACGTTGATGAAGCCGTGGCCGGCTCGGTTCTCCCGCGTGTCGGCGTGGAAGTCGATCGGCGTGATGGTCAGCACCATCGCGTTGACGGTCTCGGGGTAGAGCGCCGCGTAGCAGGTGGTGAAGACGCCGCCCTCGCAGATGCCGAGCAGGCTCACTCGCTCGCGCCCGGCCGCCTCCTGGATGAAGGCGACGCATTCCGCGAGGTAGCCGTCCACGTAGTCGTCGATGGTGACGTAGCGGTCGGCCCGGCCCGGATTGCCCCAGTCGACCACGTAGAGGTCGAGCCCGAGCTTCAGCAGGTTGCGGACCAGCGAGCGGTCCTCCTGCAGGTCGGCCATCGTGTAGCGGCCGATCAGGCCGTAGACGATGAGCACCGGCGGCAGGCCCTTGCTCTCGGCGAGCGGCCGGTAGCGGTAGAGGCTGACCTTGTCCTGGCTCCAGACCAGATCCTTCGGCGTGGTGGCGATCTCGACGTCCGCGTCGCTGACATCGGCGAACAGCTTGGCCCCCTCGCTGATCCGGCGCCCGAGGGTGCCGACTTCGGCCAGCAACGCGGCGGGGGTGAGATTCAGCGGCGCGGCCGGCCCCTTCGGGCTTTCCTGATCAGCCATGAACGTCCTCCCCGACCTGTGAACCACCCGCCTTCGCGACCTTGCTGGCCCGCCGGCGCTCGCGGCGGAGCGCCCGGACCTCGCGGCGCAGCTCGGTGAGGCTCTTGTGGACGTCGTCGAGCTCGGCCCGGGTCGGCTGGCCGTAGAACTCGGACAGGAAGGCCGCCACGTCCTGCTGGGCGAGGCGCAGATCGGTCGAGGCCCGGAGCACGGCCCGCTGCGAGGTCAGGAACGCGTCGGAGCGCTGGACCTCCAGCAGGACCCCGTTGGCGGTCTCGATCCACCGGCTCATCATCTCGCGGGCGGAGGCGAAACTCTCGCCGTTCTCGGCGCGGGCATTGGCCTCCTGGGCGAAGGTCCCGGCCGCCCGCGTCCAGGCCTGCAGCATCACGGCCTGGTGCTCGCTCTGCGCTCGCCGCAGGCCCGCCCAGGCGGTGAACAGGGCCGCGTAGCGCCGCTCGGTCTGCCACAGGTCGGCGAGCTGCGGCCCCTCGGCCATGCGGGTCAGGGCGGCGTCGAACTCGGCCGAGCCGCCGAGCCAGGCCTGCGGGTCGAAGATCCGGGCGAGGACCGCCCCGGCGGTCGGGTCCGGCGCGCCGGGGCCGCCTTGGAGGGATTTCGCGAGGGTCTGCGAGAGGGCGGTGGCGGAAGTCCAGGCCTCGGTGAGCTTGGCCTGCGCGGTGGCCAGATCCGCGAGGTCGCCCCCCGGGAAGGTTGGCCAGCCGAAGCCGGGCGCGGCCTGCCCGGCACCGGGGGTGAAAAAGCCCGCGCCGGCCCGGGTCCAGAACTCGCTCAGCGCCCGGAACGCGTCGAACTGGTCCATGCTGGCGCCCCCTCCCGACCGTATGGCGCGCCGCGCGACCGCGGCGCCTCTCGTCAGCTCACAGACCCGATAGACCTTCGCGCGAACCCGGTATTCCCATCTCCATCCCTCAGCCTGAGGTGCCGGAGCGCAGCGGAGGCCTCGAAGGAGGGCTCCAGCCAGCCGCGCGATTTCTGGAGGGCTCCTTCGAGGCGGCTTCGCCGCACCTCAGGATGAGGGTGCGGGTCGGGGAACCGTCACGCCGCCGGTCGCACCTCTCCCAGCGCCTCGGCGTAGATCTTGAAGGCGTCGTCGTAGGTCACTTCGCGCGGGTTGTTCACGAGGAGCCGGGTCTGCTTCATCGCGTCCGTGGCCATGCGCTCCAGGTCCTGCCGGGCGACGCCGACCTCGGCGAGCGAGGCCGGCACCTTGCAGTCGCGGCAGATCGCGTCGAGGCTCTCGACGAAGCGCTTGGCGGCCTCGGGCTGCGGCAGGTCCGCGGCGGCGGGGTCGAGGATCGGCGCCAGCTCGGCGTAGAGCGCCTCGGCGTGCGAGAGGTTGAAGCGCATCACCCCCATCAGCACCAGGGCGTTCGAGAGCCCGTGCGGCACGTGGAAGATCGCGCCCACCGGGTAGGCCAGGGCGTGGACCGCCGCGACCGGGGCGTTGGCGAAGGCCATGCCGGCGAGCATCGAGCCGAGCAGCATGCCGGAGCGCGCCTCGAGGTTCTTCCCGTCCGCGCAGGCCGTGCGGATGTTGGCCGAGAGCAGCGCCAGCGCCTGCTTGGCGAGCTGGTCGGAGATCGGGTTCTTCTTGTTCTTGCTGGTGAAGGCCTCGATCGCGTGGACCATGGCGTCGATGCCGGTGGCGGCCGTCACGTGGGACGGCAGGCCGAGCGTCAGCTCCGGGTCGAGCACCGCCCAGTCGGGCAGGAGTTTCGGGGCGACGACGCCCTTCTTCTCGGTGGTCGGCGTCGTGACGATCGAGATCGGCGTCACCTCCGAGCCGGTGCCGGCCGTGGTCGGCACGAGGATCAGCGGCAGCCGGTCGCCCTTGGCGAGACCGACGCCGTAGATCGCGTCGAGCGGCTCGTCCGACTTCGCGAGATAGGCCACCAGCTTGGCGGTATCGAGCGCCGAGCCGCCGCCGATCGACAGGACGAGGTCGGTCCCGAGCTCCCGGGCGCGCTTCGCCGCCGCCTCGATCACCGTGGAGGGCGGGTCGGCGACCACGTCCTCGTAGACGTCGAGGGTGACGCCCGCGGCGGCCAGCGCCGCCTCGGCGGCCTCGGTGAGGCCGGCGCCGCGCACGCCCTTGTCGGTGACCAGGAGGACGCGCCTGGCCCCGAAGCTGCCGACGATCTCCGGCAGTTTCTTCGCGGCGCCGGCCTCGAACAGCACGTTCGGCGTGGTCTGGAAGGTGAACGGGTTCATCGCGCTGCCCTGTTGTCGTGCCGATCCGTCTGCGGGGCCGAGATCACTCGGCCGGCTCGAAATCCTTCACCTTGGCGCGCAGCTCGTCGACCAGCACGCGGGTGTTCTCCGAGTAGTCGATCGGCACCGCCACGAGGTGGACGCCGCCCGCCGCGAAGGCCCGGTCCAGCGTCGGCACGAGGTCGTTGACCGACTCGACCCGGTGGCCGGTCGCCCCGTACGACTTGGCGTAGAGGACGAAGTCCGGGTTGTTGAAGGTCATGCCGTAATCGGCGAACTTGTCGACCGCCTGCTTCCAGCGGATCATCCCGTAGGCCGAGTCGTCCAGCACCAGCACCACGAGGTTGAGCTTGAGCCGGACGGCGGTCTCCATCTCCTGGCTGTTCATCATGAAGCCGCCGTCGCCGCACACGGCCATCACGCGCCGCTTCGGGTACAGCATCGCCGCCATCATGGCCGAGGGCAGGCCCGCGCCCATCGTGGCCAGCGCGTTGTCGAGGAGCAGCGTGTTGGCGACGTAGGTGCGGTAGTTCCGGGCGAACCAGATCTTGTACATCCCGTTGTCGAGGCAGACGATCCCGTCCTCCGGGATCACCCGGCGCACGTCGCGCACGAGGCGCTGCGGCGTCACCGGGAAGCGGTCCTCGCCGGCCCGGTCGCCGATGTGGCTGAGGATGTGCTCGCGCAGGTGCAGCAGCGCGCCGGCATTCGGGAGCTTGCCGTCGAGCTTGTCGGCCAGGAGCTTCAGCGTCGGCCCGAGATCGCCGACCACCTCGGCGTCGGGGTAGTAGACCTGCTCGACGTTGGCCGGCATGTAGCTGATGTGGACGACCTTCTGGTCGGCCTGGCCCATGAAGAAGGGCGGCTTCTCGATCGTGTCGTGGCCGATCGCGATGATCAGGTCGGCCTTGTCGATCGCCTCGTGGACGTAGTCGCGCTCCGAGAGCGCCGCCGTGCCCATGTAGAGGTCGGTCCCGCCCGCGACGGTGCCCTTGCCCATCTGGGTGGTGAAGAACGGGATGCCGGTGCGCTGCACGAAGCCGCCGAGCTCGCCGGTGGCACGCGGGCGGCTCGCGGCGGCGCCCAGCATGATCAGCGGGCGCTTGGCGTTGAGGATCATCTCCGCGGCGCGCGCGATGGCGGTCGGGTGCGCGACCGGGATGTCGATCGGGTGCGAGGGCACGAGGTCGGCCTCGGCCTCCTCGGACGCGATGTCCTCCGGCAGCTCCAGCAGCACCGGGCCGGGCCGCTCCTCGGTGGCGACCCGGAAGGCGTCGCGCACGATGGTGGGGATCGAGGAGGCCGAGACGATCTGCCGGGCCATCTTGGTGATCGGCTTCATCGACGAGATCACGTCGACGATCTGGAACTTGGCCTGCCGCGAGGACAGGATGCCCTTCTGGCCGGTGATGATGATCATCGGCATGGCGCCGAGATGCGCGTAGGCCGCGCCGGTGGAGAAGTTCAGCGCGCCGGGCCCCAGGGTCGAGAGGCAGACGCCCGGCCGGCCGGTCAGGCGGCCGTGGGTGGCGGCCATGAAGCTCGCCGCCTGCTCGTGGCGGGTCAGGACCAGCTCGATCTTGGAGTTCCGCAGGGATTCGACGACGTCGAGGTTCTCCTCGCCGGGGATGCCGAAGATGCGGTCGACGCCCTCGTTCTCGAGGGCGGCGACGAGGAGATCTGAACCCTTGGGCATGCGAAGTCTCGCTGATGCGACGGTGTTCCCGGTCCGTCCGCGCCGGTCCCGGCACTGTGATCGCGAGGCCGTGAACGACGCAGGACGGAAGAACACCCCCCGGCTATTCGGTTCGTTAGAGGGCCCCCCTGTAGGGTGGTCAAGGGCCGTCCGGGCCCGGGACGTCACAGAGCCGGCCGGATGCTATCGTAGGGAAGTCCGCCCCCGTCTCGGGGACGATGACCGTACGGCCGAAACTGTGCCGCATGCCGCATTGGGACATCGATGGATCGCATCGCAAGCGACAAGACCGCGCCGGCGGACCGGGACACGGACGCTCCCGGCCCGGATTCCGTCCTCGCGCCGGTCGCCGAGTTTCCGCGGATCGACCTCCGCGCGGGGGTCGAGGCCTGGGATAAGCGCCGCAGGGCCGGCAAGCGACTGCGCGCCGAGGTGCCCCACGTGAGTCAGAGCGCGCTCGACTCCGATCCGGACCGGCCCGACCCGATCGCCCTCATCGAGGCCGCGCACCGGGGCCGCCAGCCGCACCTGATCCCGCTGCGGGTCGCCCGGATGGCGACCTCGCCCTTCGCGTTCCTGCGCGGGGCGGCGCATGTCATGGCCTGGGACTTGTCGCGCGGGCCGCGCAGCGGCATCGACGTCGTGATGAACGGCGACGCGCACACCGACAATTTCGGCCTGTTCGGCACGCCGCAGCGCGACATCGTCCTCGACCTCAACGATTTCGACGAGGTCACGATCGGCCCGTGGGAATGGGATCTGAAGCGCCTCGCGGCCGGCCTCGCGATCGCCACCGAAGACGCGGGCGCGCCGGCGAGCGAGCGGCGCGCGGCCGTCATGGAGGCGGTCTGCGGCTACCAGCAGACGATGCGACGGCTCGCGCCCCAGGGCTCCCTCGACGTCTGGTACCAGACCACCCGCGCCGACGCCCCGCACATCGCCGGGCTGCAGATGGACGCGGAGGCCCGGGCCGTGGTGCGGCGGGCGGTGGACAAGGCGCGGCGGCGGAACAACCGCAGCCTCCTCGCGCAGGTGGCCGAGCGGCGCACCGACGGCAGCTGGCAATTGCAGACCGATCCCCCGATCCTCACGCCCGTGGACGAGGCGACCCGCGAGGGCGTCGTCACCGGCCTGGAGCGCTACGCGGAGACCCTGCCGCGGGAGCGGCGCTTCATGCTCGACCGCTACCACATGGTCGACGTCGCTCACCGCGTCGTCGGCGTCGGCAGCGTCGGCACCCGGGCCTACCTCGCGCTGCTGTTCGGCAATTCCGACGCCGACGCGCTCTTCCTCCAGGTCAAGGAGGCGGTCCGCCCGGCGCACGCGCCCTACCTGCCGGGCGTGCCGGCGCCGTTCTCCGGGCACGAGGGCGAGCGGGTGATCTACGGCCAGCGCCTGCTCCAGGCGGTGGGCGACCCGCTGCTCGGCTGGACCAGCATCGCCGGCCGGCCGTTCTACGTACGCCAAATGAAGAATCTGAAGGGCGCGATCCCGCTCGCCCGGATGTCCGGCGCGCCGCTCCTGACCTTCTCGTACGCCTACGGAGCGCTCCTCGCGCGCGCCCACGCGCGGACCGGCGACGCGGCGGCGATCGCCGGCTACTGCGGCAGCGGCAAGCACCAAGACCTGCGCGGGGCGATCGCCGACTGGGCCGCGGCCTACGCCGAGCGCAATGCGGCCGATTTCGCCCTGTTCCGCGCGGCGATCGCGAGCGGGCGCCTGACGGCCGCGGACGACCCCTGCCTGTGAGCGCGGGGCTCAGATGATGCCGGGCGCCGGCGGCTCGTGGGCCAGCCGGACCAGGAGGTCCCGCAGCCAGCGGTGGGCCGGGTCGTGATCGTAGGAGGCGTGCCAGAGCATCGACACGGGCACGTCGTCGAGGGGCACCGGCACCGGGCTGACGCTGAGCGCCAGGGCGCTGGCGAAGGAGGTGGCGAGCCGGGCGTGCATCGTGGCGATCACCGGCGCCGCCCGGACCATGAACGGGACCACGAGGAAGCGCGGGGTCGTCACCGCCAGGGTGCGCGAGCGCCCGATCAGCGCGAGGGCGTCGTCGACGACCCCGTGGGCGGTCTCGCGCAGGGACGTCAGCACGTGAGGGAAGCGCAGGTAATCGTCGAGCCCGATCGGCGGCTCCAGGCCGACCAGCGCGGCGTTGAACAGTACGACGTAGCTGTCCCGGTAGAGGAGGCGCTGCTTGTGGTGGAGCTGCCCCTCCGAGAACAGGCCGATGGCGAGGTCGACCCGGTCGGCGTCGAGCTCGTCCAGGATCCGGGTCCGGTCGACCGAGCGCAGCAGCAGCCGGATGCCGGGCGCGTCCCGCCGCAGCTGCGCGATCAGCCGCGGCCCGAGCAGCGCCTCGACGCTGTCCGGCAGGCTCACCGTGAAGGTGCGCGCGACGGTGGCCGGATCGAACCGCTCCTCCCGGTGGACCAGCGCCTGCACCTGCCGGAGGGTGGCCCGTAGCGGCTCGGCGATCTTGAGGGCGCGGGGCGTCGGCCGCATCCCGTCCGGCGCCCGGGTCAGGAGCTCGTCGTCGAACAGGCGCCGCAGGCGGGCGAGGCTCGAACTCATCGCCGACTGGCCGATCCCGACCCGCGCGGCGGCCCGCGTGACGCTGCGCTCGTCGAGCAGCGCGTCGAGGGCGACCAGCAGGTTCAGGTCGATCCGGCTGAGATCGATATGGTCAATGGCCACAAGCGAATCGGTCTGTCGGTCTCACTCCCGCGCTATAGCAACATCCGCGCGGCTCGGTCCGGGGCGGTCCTCTTCTCCGCTGTGGGCGACGCTCGTCTCGGCCCTGCACCGGAAGAGCGATGAACGACTCCGTGCGTGCGTCTTCCCGCGGCGTCCTCAGCCGGTTCGCCCGCGATGTCTGGCGCCCGCCTCCGAAGAGGGCTGGCGCGGGCATCGCAGGATGCGGAGGTGGGTGGGAGCGGTAGTTCTCACGCCGCCGATCCTCAGGCCGGCAGCGGCTCCCGCGGCTCGGTGTGGTCGAAGAGCCGAGGCGGCGGGATCTCGTCGCGGGCGCCCATCCGGGCGACGAGATGGTCGGCGACCCGCAGGGCGTTGGCGATGATCGTCAGCGTCGGGTTCACGGCGCCGATCGACGGGAAGAAGCTGGCATCGGTCACGTAGAGGTTGTCCAACTCGTGCGCCTTGCAATTCGGATCGAGCACCGACGTCTTCGGATCCTCGCCGAACCGCAGCGTCCCCGCCTGATGGGCCGTCCCGCCGATCGGGACATTCTTGCCGAGATAGAGCGAGCGGTCGAACAGGTGCGGGTGGATGTCGGTGAAGCTGCAGATCTCGCGAAGCTTCTGCCGAAGCCGCTCATGCGCCTCGACGTTCGTCTCGGTGAGGTCGAGATGGACCTTGCCGTCCTTGTAGAAGATCCGGTTCTGCGGCAGCGGCACGTCCTCGGAGGTCAGCCAGAAATCGACGGAGTGCTTGGCGATCCAGTCGAAAGGCTTGTCGGGGAACCATTGCAGGAAGCCGGGCAGGCCCTCGCCGTGGATCTGCGCCCCGTCCGACTTGCCGACCATCTGGATGTGGCCGAGGGGAAAATCCCAACCGTCCTTCGGGTCCGGATCGCCGAAATAGAAGTCGTTGAGGCCGAGCGTCTTCTGGAACCGAGTCGGGTTCGGGACCTTCGAGATCGCCAGCACGGTCGAGTTGTTATGGCGCATGTAGTTGCGCCCGACCTGATCCGAACCGTTGGCGAGACCGTTCGGGTGCCGGTCGCTGGCCGAGCGCAACAGCAGCAGCGCCGACGAGAGGGCGCCGCAGGCCACCACCACGATGTCGGCCGAGGCCTCGAAGGGCGCGCCGTCGCGGGTGCCCACCACGCCCGTGACGGTGCCGCCCGCGGCGTCGGTCACGAGGCGCTCGATATAGGTGCGGGTGAGCAGCGTCAGATTGGGGCAGTCCCGCAGGGCGGGATCCACCACCATGGTCTGCGCGTCGGACTTGCCGTTGGTCGGGCAGGGGAAACCGTCGAAGGATTCGCACTTGATGCAGGGCGAGGTCGGCACGGCGCGGCCGTCCTTCTCCACCAGCCGCACGCCCACCGGCAGGTGGAACGGATTGTGGCCGGTCCGCTTCAGGTTGTCGAACAGCTCCTGAATCCGCGGCTCGTGCGTCACCGGCGGATGGGCGTAAGGCTTCGTCGACCAGGGCTCGGTCGGGTCCTCGCCGCGCAGGCCGTGGACGTGGAACAGCTCCTCGGCCGCCTGGTAGTACGGCTCGAAAACGTCGTAGCCGACGGGCCAGGCCGGCGCGACGCCATCCTGGTGGCGGATCTCGGAGAAATCCTTCTCGCGGAGGCGGAAGAGGACCGAGCCGTAGAACTTCGAGTTCCCGCCGACGTAGTAGTGCAGGCCCGGGTGGAAGCTCTTGCCGTCGGAGGAGTACCACGTCTCCTTGGCCTGGTAGTAGCCGTCGACGATCACCGCCTGACTGTCCCAGTTCCGCGGCTCGCGCAGCAGGTAGTCGCCGCGCTCGAGCAGCAGGATGCGCTTGCCCGTCTTGGCGAGGCGCCACGCCATCGTGCCGCCGCCGGGACCGGACCCGACAATGATGACGTCGTAGTGCTCACCGGGCATGTGCCGTCTCCGTCCGGGCTCTCGCCCTGGCAGGCAACTCGCGAGCCGCTCTTCGGATCACCTCACGGTTCCGTTAAGTGCGCGCCGCGTCGCGGAATCCGCGAAGTCCGCAACCGGCGGTTAAGGGCCTTTCCCAACGCCGCCTTCAGCTTCGGCTGCGATCCTGGGGCGAACCGGCCTGAAGCCGGGGAGGCCGGAATGATCGACACCTTGGCGCCTGTCCTGGCGCTCCTGACAGCGGCCCTGCTGGCCTTCGGCCTGTGGCGCCTGCTCGGAACGCGGCGCGCCGAGCGCGAGGCCGAGCGGCTGCAGGATCGCATCTGGCGGATCAGCGAGAGCGAGGACCGCTACCGCGCGCTGGTGGCTGCCACCACCGAGATCATCGTACAGCGGGATGCCCGCGGCCGCATCACCTACGCCAACGAGGATTTCGCCCGCCTGCTCGGCCGCGAGCCGATCGCGCTGATCGGCTCCCAGGACGACCTCGAGATCCTCGACCGGAACGCCGTCGAGGTCGGGCCGGACGGGGTCCGGCGCATGGAGGCGCAGGTCCGGACATCGGACGGCCGGGCGCGCTGGTTCGCCTTCGTGGAGATGCCGGTGGCGCACGGGGACGCGACGCACTGGCTGCGCGCGGGCCGGGACGTGACCGCGCGGGTCGAGGCGATCCGCAGCCGCGACGCGGCCCTGGAGCGCGCCGAGGCGGCGAGCGTCGCGAAGTCCCGCTTCCTGGCGACCGTGAGCCACGAGATGCGGACGCCCCTCAACGGCATCCTGGGCATGGCGGACCTCGTGCTCGGGACCGAGCTGAACCCCGAGCAGCGCACCTACGTGGAGGCGGTGCGCACCAGCGGCCAAGCCCTGCTCGGCCTGATCGACGGGGTCCTCGACTTCTCGCGGATCGAGGCCGGGCGCCTCGACCTCGCGGCGGAACCCTTCGACCTGCCGGCGCTCTCCGAAGGGGTCGTCGAGCTGCTGGCGCCCCGCGCCCAGGACAAGGGCATCGAGATCGCCCTCGACGTGGCCGAAGACTTCCCGGCCGCGGTCCTGGGCGACGCCGACCGGGTGCGGCAGATCCTGATCAACCTCGCCGGCAACGCCATCAAGTTCACCGAGCGCGGCGGCGTCGGCGTCAGCCTGCACTTCGCGCGAAGCGGGACCGGCGGCGAGGTCGTGCTCGCCGTGGCGGATACCGGTCCGGGCATCCCGGAGGAGAGGCTGCCGATCCTGTTCGAGGAATTCGAGCAGGGCGACGGCAGCGCGAGCCGCAGCCACGAGGGCACCGGGCTGGGGCTCGCCATCACGCGGCGGCTCGTGACCCGCATGGGCGGGAGGATCGAAGCGGAATCGCGCGTCGGCCGGGGCTCAACCTTCCGGGTCCTGCTGCCCCTGGCCGCGGTCGCGGGCGTCGAGGGCGGCGGGCGCGCCCCGTTGCCGAGCCTCTCGCCGCGGCGCTGCCTGATCGTCGCCGACTCGCCGTTCCAGGCCCCGTACCTCGCCCGCAGCCTGTCCCGGGCCGGCGCCGCCACCGTGATCGTCGACAGCCTGGGCTCGGGCCTCGACGCCCTGTCGGGCGCCGCGTTCGACGCGGTGCTGGCCGACCGGGCGCTGGGCGACGCGGCGGTGCGGCAGATCGCCGACGCGGCGCGGGCCTGCGGGGTCCGCACCAGCCTCGTGCTCCTCTCGCCCTTCGACCGGCGCGGCTTCGGGGCCCCCGGGGCGGCGGGCTTCGACGGCTACCTCATCAAGCCGGTCCGGCCCCGCTCCCTGTTCGAGCGCCTGCTCGCGTCGACGAGCCCGGTCGAGGCCGCGTCGGCGCCGCCGGCGGCGGCGACGCGTGTCGGCCCCGGCCTGCGGATCCTGCTCGCCGAGGACAACCCGATCAACGCCCTGCTGGCGACCCGGGCCCTGGAGCGGCTCGGCGCCACGGTGATCCACGCCGTCGACGGCCTCGAGGCGCTCGCGCGGCTGGAGACGGACGGCCCCTTCGACCTCGCGCTGATCGACGTGCGGATGCCCCGCCTGGACGGGCATGAGACCGCCCGGCGGATCCGGGCCGCCGAAGCGGGCGGCGCGCCCCGGCTCCACCTCGTCGCCCTGACCGCGAATGCCGGCCGGGACGATGAGGTCGCGGCGCGGACGGCCGGCTTCGACGGGTTCCTAGCCAAGCCGCTCAATTTGAAGCTGCTCCCGGCACTGCTGGAGCGCCGATCCGCGCGCGCCGCCTGAGGGCGCGCGTTGACAGGCGTGCGCGTCCCGCGCCAACAGGAGGCCCATGTCGACAGCCAGCCCTCCGTCGCCCGCACCGCGCTCGTCGAGCGGCGCGCTTGCCGCTTGGGGCACGGCTTTCCTCGTGATCGCAACCGTGCTGATCGGCGCCCTCGCGCCGGCCCGGCACGGGACACCGGCGCGCTCGGCGGCCGACGACCCGGCCTGCCTGGAGTGGAGCGACGGCTGCAAGGTCTGCCAGCGCCTGGCCGAGGGACCGGCCTGCTCGCTGCCCGGCATCGCCTGCCAGCCCGGTGCGCTGCAATGCCTGCACCGCCGCGACGGCTGATCCGGCGGCACGGCCCGTGACCACCGGGTCGCCGGTGCTGCGCTTCGCACCGAGCCCGAACGGTCGGCTGCACCTGGGACATGCCTACTCGGCGCTGCTCAACGCGGATCTCGCCGACCGGATGGGCGGCCTCTGCCGCCTGCGGATCGAGGACATCGATCCCGCGCGCTCGAAGCCGGACTTCATCGACGGGATCGTCGCCGACCTCGCGTGGCTAGGGCTGACCTATCCCGAACCGGTGCGGCGTCAGTCGCAGCACATGTCTTCGTACCGGGCCGCCCTGAGCGGCCTGATCGGCCGCGGCCTCGCCTATCCCTGTTTCTGTTCGCGGGGCCAGATCCGGGCGCGCACGGCGTCTGACAGCGAGAGCCCCTGCGATCCGGACGGCGTGCCCCTCTATCCCGGCACCTGCCGCCACTTGGACGTCGCGGTGGCGCAGGACCGGGCTGCCCGGGGCGATCCGCACACGTGGCGGCTCGACATGGCGGCCGCCCTGCACAGCGCCGGCCCGACGCACGGCTACATCGCCTTCGACGAGGCCGGCGCGCGCCGGGTCGCGGCGGATCCGGCGCGCTGGGGAGACGCGGTGATCGCCCGGCGCGACGTGCCGACGAGCTATCATCTCGCCGTAGTCCACGACGACGCGCTGGAGGGGATCACCCACGTGGTGCGCGGCCGCGACCTGGAGGCGGCCACCGACCTGCACGTGTTGCTGCAGGCCCTGCTCGGCCTGCCGGTGCCCCACTATCGCCACCACCCGCTGCTGCTCGACCCCGCGGGCGAGAAGCTGTCCAAATCGCGGGGCTCGCAATCCCTCGCCGACCTGCGGCAGGCCGGCCGGACGCCCGGGGAGATTCGCGCCCGGCTCGGCTTCGCCTGAGCAGGGGCGTCAGCGCATCGCCTCAGCGAACCGCGGCGTCGCGCTGGGCGAGGGCGGTGGCGCTCTTCGACTTCTGCATGGTCGCGTCGATCTGCTCGCGCTGGCGCTTGAACTCGGCGAGTAGGCGCCCGTCGAGCTCCCGGCCGCGGGGGACGCGGATCTTCATCGGGTCGACGAAGTGGCCGTTGATGATCACCTCGTAGTGGAGGTGCGCGCCGGTCGACAGGCCGGTCGAGCCGACATAGCCGACGATCTGGCCCTGCCGCACCTTCACGCCCTCGCGGATTCCGCGGCCGAACCGCGACATGTGGTTGTAGGTCGTCACGTAACCGTTGACGTGCTGGACCTCGACCCGGTTGCCGTAGCCCGAGGTCATCTCGGCCCGGATCACCACGCCGTTACCGGCCGCCATGATCGGGGTGCCGATCGGGTTCGACCAGTCGACGCCCGTGTGCAGTTTGGCGTAGCCCAGCACCGGGTGGCGCCGGTAGCCGAAGCCGGAGCGCATGATCCCGTCCGCGATGGGCTTGCGCAGCAGGAACTTCTTCAGGGACCGGCCCTGCTCGTCCAGATAGTCGATCGTGCCGTCATCCGGGGACTGGAAGCGGTAAACCTTGCGGGTCTCGCCGCCGAGCGTCAGCGCCGCGTAGAGCAGGTCCGGGCGGTCGGCGCTGGCATCGTCGTCAGTGCTGTAGAAGACGTCGAGCCCGTCGCCGCTGCTGATGCGGCGCTGGAAGTCGAGGTCGTAGCTGAAGACTCGGACGATATCCTCGACGGTGGCCCGCGGCAGATCGTGGCGCGCGGCGGTCTCGTAGAGGCTCTGGTACAGGCGCGGACCGGAGCCGGAATCCTCGTCCTCGTCCTCGCCGGCCTCCGCCTGAGGCTGCGCCTTGGGGGAGGGGGCCTCCTCGGCCGGGGGGGCGACCGAGACGAAGGCGCCGCGGTCGTTCAGCGCCGCGATACCCTCGATGCCGTTCTCGCCGTAGAGCACGACGCGCGTGACCTGGCGGGGATCGCCGGGATGGGATCCGGGGGCGACCTGGACGCGCATCGGCTGGCCCTCGTTGAGGGCGGCGGTGCGGGCCTTGCCGCCGAGCGCGGCGACGATGCCGCGAACGGCGTCGTCGCTCGCGAAGCCGGTGGCCTTCAGCGTGGTCTCCAGGGTCTCGCCGCGCTTCAGCGCGAGATCGCGTTCCTCGACGAGCGGCGCCTCGTTGGCCTTCAACTCGACCTTGGCGACCTTGGTGACGTTCTCCGGGACGACCAGCACCTCGATCGACTTGAACGGGTTCGCGTCCTTCGGCGCCGCGCCATCACCGTCCGCGGCCGATCCCTGCTGGAGCGTCCGCGACAGCATGATCTGCGGCGCGATCGGGATGGCGGCGCGGCGCCCCGCCTCGGCGGCGATCCGGCGCTCCTCCTCCACCTGCGCGGTGACGTCGTCGTCGGTGAGCGCGGGCGCGTTGGCGTCCACGGCGGCGTCGATGAGATCGCGCTTGACCACGGTGACTTCGGCACTGGGCGCATCGGCGGACGCGTCGGGCGCGCGCTCCAGCGGCTCGTCGGACACGAACTTCATGGGGTCGAACCGAGGGGGCTCGCTGGCGTAGACGCCCGTCGTCATCGACAACGGCGTGGTCAGCCGCACGAAGGCCTTCGCCTTGATGATCTCGCGGTCGCCGAGGCGGACCGTGACGGGCGCCTTGAAGCTTTGCTTGGCCGAGGCAACCATGAGGTTGCGCACCAGCCGGTCGCCCTTGCGGGCGATGTTGGCACCGCTCTCGCTGGGCTGAGGCCGGGGCATGACCGTCGCCTTCTCGGGAATGGCCGCGAAGGAGACGTCGCCCTGTAGAGACACGTGGAGGGCCGCGGCAATCAAGCCGGCCCCGGTCAGCCCCGTGAGGCTGCTGGCGCAGAGCCAGCGCAGGTTGACGGCACGCCGGTCGATCTGCGTCGCGGTCGCCCCGAGGTGATCCAGGGGCGCCTGCACCCCATGTGCCGGAGAGAGGGCGGACACGTCGCCGATCTTGAGTCGCTCGCGCTTCACTCGAAGGCCCTGAGAAGACGATGGCGAACGGGCGTCCCCGCAGGACCGGAGGCACTGAGGCCGGGCTCGACCATACCGGAGGCGACATCCGCGTCCGGTGATCCCATCTCTCGACCCAGCGTGTCCAGATTGAGGCGTGCCGCAGCCGATCGCCACCGCCCCACGGGAGAGACCGAGGCAAACCACGGCGACGACGCCGGACCCGTCCAACGGGTGATCGGCAAAAAGGGTGTTGACGGCCCGGATTGGTGGCTCTATACCCCGGCTCATCGGCGCCGGCCGCGGAAGTGGACCGGGCGCTGAGCCATCTTCTGACAAGCGGCGGGACTGGCCGGCGGGATTGCCGGGCGGTCTTCTGTTTGCCTTCTGATGAGCCTCGGGCGACTGAGGCGTTCTTTGACAAGTTGGAATGAGGAAGGGAGACGCGGGCGGCGTTTGTCCTTGCGGCCGGGCCTTAGGGTCTGGCGTGAGTAGACTTGTGCCGATCTGTTGTTCTTCTTTCTGAGCTCACCGACGGGTGTTTGGCGCTGTGAAGCGCCGGATGCTTGGTCGATGTGAGGCTCCGTCTGAGAATACACGTGATCGGCCAGATCAATCTCTTCAACGTGAGAGTTTGATCCTGGCTCAGAGCGAACGCTGGCGGCAGGCTTAACACATGCAAGTCGAGCGGGCCCTTCGGGGTCAGCGGCGGAAACCGCTGAAGGCATCTAAGCGGGAAACCCCCCTTAAAACGAGACCTCCCTTGAGGGCCGTGGAAGACGACCACGTCGATAGGCCGGGGGTGCAAGCGCGGCGACGCGTTGAGCCGACCGGTACTAATCGCCCGATTGGCTTGATCGCTCTCGTGATCCGTGTCCGGACTGGTTCGGCAGCCGCAAAGGCTGGCGAAGCCAGAGACACACGAAACAGAAAGACCCGCAGCGGATCCGCTGCATGCTTGCCGAACTGAGCACTCGCCGTCGCAGCACCCTGCGCCGCCCAGTGCCAAACACTTGCGTTGCGCCGGTCTGGTGGCCTGAGCGGCGTGCCCAGAACCCGATCCCATCTCGAACTCGGCCGTTAAACACGCCAGCGCCTATGGTACTGTGTCTCAAGACACGGGAGAGTCGGTCGCCGCCAGACCCGCACAACGCAAGACACACATTCCCTCACCACGAACACCGATCCGGCCCCGGATACACCGCGCACGCTCACCAGAGCCCGCGCGCCCGGACCAGCCGAACACACTTGGCGCGGGGTGGAGCAGCCCGGTAGCTCGTCAGGCTCATAACCTGAAGGTCACAGGTTCAAATCCTGTCCCCGCAACCAAGGACACAAACCCGCCGCGCCGTAAGGCCCGGCGGGTTTTTCTCTGTTGACGTGATCGACCCGTCCCAATTCCCAGTCGTCGCGCGGAGACGCGTTGCACCGCTTTCCGCCCTCCGGCAGGGGAGGGGGTCCGAGCATCGCGCCAACCGGATGATCGCCGTCCGTCGGAGCGTTCATCAGTCCGCTTCGGTCCATATCCTCGGACGGCGTCGCGTGGGAAAAGCCGACCCGGATCCTGAGTCCGGTCTCCGAACCGCGACCTTGGCGGTGTTGGCCTCGCAGGCACCTGGCCTTAAGATGCGCTGGGGTACGCCGGGATACGGCGTAAGGGGGGAGCGGCAATGATCTCACAGGCGGGCGGCACGGCCGACCTCGATCGGAGCTGAAGATCGCGGTTTGCGCGTCTCCGCTCCCTCTCATCGTGCGGCCCGCCCGGTGATGCGTCGCGCATCGCCGCCGAGGCTGGCCGCCCTGGCCCTCGCCCTGCTGGTCGCCGCGGGGAGCCAACCCGCGCGCGCCTTCGACCTGTTCGGCCTGTTCGGCAGCGAGCCGGAGCCGCCGCCACCGAGCGCGACAGCGCTTCCGTACACGCTGCGGATCACCGGCACGGACGATTCCGACGTGCTGCGGGCCCTCCAAGATACGTCCACCCTCTATCGCCTGAGGCAGGAGCCCCCGCCCGACGGCGAGGGCCTTCTGCGCCGGGCCGAGACCGACCCCGCCAAGCTTGCCGACGTCCTGTCGGGCTACGGCTACTATCAGGGAACAGTCACGATCCGGATCGACGGCGCGCCGGTGCCGGGCCAAGCGGCGTCCGCGGTCGGTGCCGCGGAGGTGTGGCGCAATCGCGGCCTCGTCCCAGTGCGGATCGCGGTGGATCTCGGACCCCTCTACCATCTGCGCCGGATCACCGTGCGCGATCCGGCGAGCAAAGCGTTCCCGGACGCCGTTCTGCCCGCGCGGGTCACCCGCGTCGACGACGACGTGCCCGCGCGCTCCGCCACCGTGCTGGCGCGGGAAGCGCAGATCGTCGACCAGTTCCGCGCGCAGGGCCATCCCTTCGCCAAGGTGGTCGCGCGCGATCCCGTGGTGGACGATTCCGCCCACGTCATGGACGTGACCTTCACGGTGGCGCCGGGCCCCGTGGCCGGCATCGGCCCGGTCGCGGTCAGCGGCGCGCCGGGGATCGACCCGGCCACCATCCGGTCCTTCATCTACGCCGAGCCGGGCGACCCGTACTCGCCCCAGGCGGTGGCGGCGATCCGCCGGTCGGTGGCGCGGATCGAGGGGATCGGCGGCGTGCGGGTCCGCGAGGGGACGACACTCGACGGCGACGGGAACCTGCCGCTGTTCGTCGCGGTCACCGAGCGCGAGCGCAACCTCGTGGGCGTCTCGGCGCGCTACTCCACCGTCGACGGGCCGGGCGTGCGGGCCTACTACGCCAACCGCAACCTGTTCGGTGGCGGCGAGTCCTTCAGGGTGGATGCCGACATCTACTATCTGGGTCTCGGCAACGACCCGTTCGCCAACCAGCGCAAGCTCGCGGGGATCGGCACGAACGGCCTCGGCGGCCGCCTCTCTGCGACCTACGTCCAGCCGGCCCTGTGGGGGACGCGCAACGACTTCCTCGCGAACGCCTTCATCACCCGCGAGGTGCAGCAGAGCTACCTCGTGGATGGCGGGGGCGTCTCGGGGGCGATCCGCCACCGGTTCTCGGACACGTTCTCGGCGCAGATCGGGCTCGACGCGCAGGCGGGCCGGTCGAAGGACGCCCTCGGCACGGTCAATTACCGGCTGATCGGCGTGCCCGCCTCGGTCACCTACGATTCCACCGACAGCCTCCTCGACCCGACCCGGGGCGTCCGGGCCATCGCCTCGCTGGCGGTCTATCCCGGCGCGATCTCGTCGCCCGGCATCGTCGTGGCAAAGGCGCAGGGATCGACCTACTACGCCCTGGACGACGAGGCCCGCGTGATCCTCGCCGGCCGCATCGGCTTCGGCTCGGTCTCGGGCGCGCCGCTGGGGGAGATCCCCGACAATTTCAGGTTCTTCGCCGGCGGCGGCGGCTCGGTGCGGGGCTACCCGTACCGAACCCTCGGGCCGATCGGCCCCTTCAACCTGCCGATCGGCGGCCGCAGCCTGCTGGAGGCCTCGCTCGAGGCACGCATCAAGGTCACCGACACGATCGGCGTGGTGCCGTTCTTCGACGCGGGCACTGCCTTCGCCTCGGCGACGCCGGATTTCGACGAGAAGATCCGCAAATCCGTGGGCATCGGCCTGCGCTACTACACCGGCATCGGGCCGATCCGCGCGGACGTCGCCTTCCCGCTCGACCCCTACAAGGGCGGACACGTGCGTCCCGCCGTCCTGTATCTCAGCCTGGGGCAGGCGTTCTGAATGGTGTTCCGAACCGGACTCACGCCTTGCACCGCGCGTCCGACCGCCCGTCCCGGCCGGTGGAGCCTGGCGCTCGTCCTGGTCTGCCTCGCCCTGCTGCCCTGGACCCTCGCGGTGACGCGCGCCGACGAGGGCGACAAGTCCGTCCTCGGCGGCCTCCTGTCCCGCGCCCTGTCGACGCCCTCGTCGCGGGTGGCGATCGGCGCCATCGACGGCGCCCTATCCTCGGACGCGACCATCCGGGACGTGGCGATCAGCGACCGCGACGGCGTCTGGCTGAAGCTCGACCGGGCCCGCATCGTCTGGCGGCGGCTCGCCCTCCTGTCGGGACGGCTGGAGGTCGACAGCCTCGAGATCGGGCATCTCGACGTGCTGCGCCGGCCGATACCCGGACCGCCGCCGCCCGAGGCCAAGCCCGACGGGCGGCTCCTCCCGGACCTGCCGGTCAAGGTCGAGATCAAGGGCTTCAAGCTGGCCGAGCTGACCCTGGGCGAGGCGGTGGCCGGGCAGCCGGCGCGGCTGTCGGCGGAGGGCCGGGCGAAGCTCGGCGCCGCCAGCGAGGGGCTCGACCTGCAGGCGAGGGCGCAGCGCCTCGACGCGCCGGGCCGCTTCCTGCTGTCGCTGCTGTTCGTGCCGAACGGCGAGCGGCTGGAACTCAAGGCGAACCTGGTCGAGCCGGCGGGCGGCCTGCTCTCGAAGGCCGCCAACCTGCCCGGCACCCCGCCGATCGACTTCGAGCTCGACGGGACCGGGACACTGGATGCCTGGGGGGCCAAGCTCGACTTCACGGCCGGTCCCGACATCGGCGCCAGGGGCGGGGCGAAGATCTCCCGCATCGGGGCCGAGCGGCGCCTCGCCCTCGACCTCGCGGCCCGGATCGAGGGGCTGATGCCCGGTCCGGCGGCGGCGGTCTTCGCCGGCACCACCAAGCTCGACGGCGGCCTCGCCTTCGCGGATAGCGGCGCCTTCCGGATCGACCGGCTGGAGCTGGCCTCCCGCACGGCGCGCCTGACGGCCGGCGGCAGCCTCACCCGCGACCGGATCGCCGACCTGACGCTGCAGGCGCGCGCCTTGCCGACGGAGGGCGACGTCACCCGGGCCGGCGAGGCCGAGATCGGCAAGCTCGTCTTCGACGGCAGCCTCAAGGGACCGCTGGCGGCGCCCACCGTCCGGGGCCGTCTCGACGCGGCCGCCCTGCGCAGCCGCGATTCCAGCCTCGACCGGATCGAGGCCAGTCTCGGCATCGACCCGCAGGGCGAGCCGTCGGCGCAGCGTTTCGCCATCGCGGCGGACGGCCGGGTCGACGGGCTGAAGCTCGCCGACCCGGCCCTGCGTCGGGCGATCGGCAGCCGGGCCACCGTGACGCTCCGGGCCTCGGCCGGCGCCGACGGCGTTCTCGATATCGCGGCGCTCAAGCTCGATTCCGACACGGCGCGGGCCGCCTATGCCGGCCGGGTCGGCCAGAACACCCTGACCGGCACCGTGGACGCGGCGCTGCCGGACCTCTCCGTCTTCTCGGGCCTCGCGGGCCAGGGTCTCGCGGGCAGCCTCGACGCCAAGGCGCGGCTCAGCGGCGATCCGGCGCGCAAGGCCGTCGCCGCCGACCTCGCCGTGACGACGAGCGGCGTCGTCACCGGGATCCGGGCGGCCGACCGCACCCTCGGCCGCGCGCCGAGCCTCCAGGGGCGCGTCTCCCAGACCTTCGACGGCTACGGCTTCGACCATCTGCGCCTGGAAGGCTCCGGCGTCACCGCGACCCTGCAGGGCGAGGCGACGGCGTCCCGCGCGGACGTGACCGGACGGATCGACCTCAAGAGCCTCGCGGATCTCGACGGGCGCCTCACCGGCAGGGCGGGCGTCGACGCGCGCCTGACCGGATCCCTGGAGCATCCGGACGTGACCGCGACCCTGACGGCGCCCTCCGCCACCGCGGCCGGCAAGCCGATCCGGGACCTGCGCGTCGAGGCGGTCCTGCGGGACGCGCTCCTCGCGCCGGACGGCACGGTCCGGCTCGGCGGCGATGTCGGCGGCAAGCCGCTGACCGGCGGCGCGCACCTCGCGCGCGTCGGCGGGGACTGGGTCCTCGACCGGCTCGGCCTCGATCTCGGCTCGGTCTCCGTCGCCGGCCAGGCGATGGTCGCGGCCGACACGTGGCTGTCGGCCGGCGCACTCACCGTGCGGGCCGGCGACCTGACAGACATCGCGCCCCTGGTCCCGGAACCGGTCGCGGGCCGCCTCGACGCCGCACTGACCCTCGCCCGCGACGGCGGGCGCCAGGACGTGACCGTCCGTGCCACCGGGGCCGGTCTCCGCTACGGCGAGACCGCCCTCGCGCGGCTCGACGCGGACCTCTCGGGACGAGACCTGCGCGCCCACCCGGTCCTCGACGGGCGCGTCGAGGCCGACCGGCTCGTGGCCGCCGGCCAGCAGGTCGACACGATCCGGCTCCTCGCGAACGGCACGCCCGCCTTCAGCGACGTGAGCCTCACCGCCCGGGCGCGCGGCTTCACGCTCGACGGCGCCGCGCGGGTCGTCCCGGCCGCGGACACGCGGATCGAGATCCAGCGCCTGTCGGCGGCCCGCGGCAACGACCGCTTCGCCCTCACCGGGCCGGCGGCGATCACCCTCCGGGACGGCGGCGCGGTGATCGACGGCCTGTCGATCGCGGCGGGCTCCGGCCGCGTCACGGTCGCGGGCCGCGCCGGGCGGGATCTCGACCTCAGGGTGGCGATCCGGTCGCTGCCCCTGTCGCTCGTCCGGATCGCCGCCCCGAGCCTCGCCCTCTCGGGGATCCTGGACGGGGAGGCGGATCTCCGCGGCCCCGCGACGCGGCCGGAGGGACGCTACGCGGTCAGCGTCGCCAAGCTCGTCGCCCCGCAGACGCGGCAGGCCGGCTTGCCGGCGATCGACGCGACCGCCAAGGGCACGCTGTCGGACGGGCAGGCGAGCCTGGACGGGCGGGTCACGGCCGGGCGCGGCGTCGCCCTGACGGTCTCCGGGTCGCTGCCCGTGGAGGCCGGGGGTCCGCTGGACCTGCGCGCGCGCGGGACGCTCGACGCCGCCCTCGCCAATTCCCTCCTGAGCGTCGGCGGCCAGAGCGTCACCGGCAAGATCGCCATCGACGGCGGCGTCACCGGCACGCTCGCGGCGCCGCGGGCCCAGGGCGCGGCGGTGCTGAGCGGCGGGAGCTTCACCGATCCGCTGAACGGGCTCCGCTTCACCGGGATCGAGGGTCGCGTCACCGGCCGCGGCGACAGCGTCGTGGTCGAGCGCCTGACCGCGACCGCCCGCAACGGCGGTCAGGTCTCCGTCACCGGCCGCGTCTCCCTCGCGCCCGACTTCCCGGGCAATTTCCACGTCGTCGCCGACAAGGCCGAACTCGTCTCGAGCCCTCTGATGACGGCCGTGTCGAGCGTCGACATCACGCTGGCGGGGCCGCTGGCGCGGACGCCGCGGATCGCCGGCCGGGTGAACGTCGTGTCAATCGACGTCGCGGTTCCGGACCGGCTGCCGGCCACCATCCGGCCGCTGCCGGGCGTCCGCCACGTCAACACGCCGCCGGCCCTGAAGGCGCGCCTGGCACAGCGGGCGGAGCGGAAGGCCGCGACCCGGTCCGGGCGACGAGGCGGGAAGCCGGCCGTCCCGTTCGACGCCACCCTCGACGTGACGATCGACGCGCCGAGCCGCATCTTCGTGCGCGGGCGCGGCATCGACGCGGAACTCGGCGGTGCGCTGCGCGTCACCGGCACCTCGGCGTCGCCCAACGCCAACGGCGCGTTCTCGCTGCGGCGCGGACAGTTCGAGCTCGTGGGCCAGCGCCTGGATTTCAGCCGCGGCCGGCTGACCTTCGCCGGCAGCCTGACCACGCCGGAGCTCGATTTCGTCGCCGAGACCAAGGCCACCGACGTGACCGCCCGCATCGCGGTCTCGGGCTTCGCGGACGCGCCGCAATTCTCCCTGACCTCGGATCCAGTCCTGCCGCAGGACGAGATCCTGTCGCGGATCCTGTTCAAGAAGGCCTCGGCCGGCCTGTCGCCGTTCCAGGCGCTGCAGCTCGCCCAGGCGGTCGCCCAGCTCTCGGGGGGCGCCGCCGGTCCCGACGTGTTCGAGCAGGCGCGCAAGAGCCTCGGCCTCGACAGCCTCGACGTCTCCACCGGCGCGAGCGGCGGGCCGGCGATCGGCGCCTCGCGCTACATATCGGATCGGGTCAGCGTCGGCGTGAAGGCCGGGGCGAAGCCCGCCGACACCGCCGTCGGGGTCGACTTCGACGTCACCCGCCGGATCAAGCTGAAGGGCGAGGCCGGGAGCGACGGCCGCACCAGCCTCGGCGTCGGCGCCGAGTACGAGTGGTAGCCGGCACGGTCACACGGCCGCCCGTTCGACCGCGCCCCGGGCGCTGCGGGATCGACACGCCCGGTCAATGGTTTAGGTTCGGTGCAGGCGGCCGCGAGGGCCGCCGTTCGGGCGGGAAACACCACGGGCGATGGACGAGCTTTTCGAGACCGATGACGATCCGCCGGTTCCGGAGGGCGGTTTTCTCCGCAAGCTCCCGATCATCAACAGGCGGGGTCTCCACGCCCGCGCCTCCGCGAAGTTCGTGCAGACCGTGGAACGCTACGACGCCGCCGTGACGGTCACCCGGGCCGGCGAGACGGTCGGCGGGCGCTCGATCATGGGCCTGCTGACGCTGGGGGCTGCCATGGGCACGCGCGTCGCCGTCACCGCGGTCGGCCCGGACGCGGAGAGCTGCCTCGACGCCATCGAGGCCCTGCTGGCCAACCGCTTCGGCGAGGACGAGTAGCGTCTAGACCGTCGCCTTGCTCGGCCACGCGCACAGGTCCGAGACCGGGCACCGGGGGCAAGCGGGATTCCGGGCCGTGCAGATGTCGCGCCCGTGCCGGAACAGCCAGACATGGGCGTTGTCCTTGAACGCGTCGGGCACGATCCGGGCGAGACCGTCGGCCACCGCGTCGACCGTCGGGCCCGGGGCGAGGGGGATCCGGTTCGCGATCCGGAAGATGTGGGTGTCGACCGCGATCACCGGCTCGTGGAAGGCGAAGTTCGCCGTGACCTCGGCGCTCTTGCGGCCGATCCCCGGCAGGCGACGCATCTCCGCGGCGCTGCGCGGGACGGCGCCGCCGTGTTCCGCGAGCAGGACCGCCGACAGCCTGACGATGTTGCGCGCCTTGGAGGGCCCGAGCCCGACCGGCCGGACAATCTCGGTGATCCGGGCCTCCCCGAGCGCCGCCATGCCGGCGGGATCGCGGGCCTCGGCGAACAGCGCCTCCGCGATTCGCGCGACGGTCGGGCCCGTGGACTGGGCCGAGAGCAGCACGGTCACGAGCAGGCGGAACGGGTCAGTGCGGTCGAACCCGGCCTTCGGATCCGGGTCCCTCTCGGCGAGGCGCGCGAGGATCGCGGCCACCCGGTCGGCCTCGCCCGCCCCGCGCGGCCGCAGCGCCGCCCGTGCGGCCGCCTTNCTCCACGAGGGCGGCCGCGTCGGGCTCGGCGGGCTCCCAGGGCCGGGCGCGGCGGCCCCAGACCGAATGCGGCATCGCCAGCGGGACCACGCCGCGCAGGGTCTCGTGGCCGTCGCGCGCGTCGCGGCTCCAGGCGAGGGCGACGGCGACGGCGACGGGACGACCGGCCGGGCGGTGCTGGGCGAGCGGGAGGAGGTGGTCCGGGTCGCGCAGCGGGTCGGTCACCGCGTTGCGCACCAGCATGGCCCGCCACGCGGCGACGGAGGCCGCGTCGACGGCACCGGGTCGCCGCAGATCGACCCGCCAAGTGCCGGCCCCGGCGTCCGAATCGGCGTCCGGGGCCGCCGCGAGCTCCGGCCGCTCGGACCGGCCGCCCTGTATCACGGTGAAGCGTCGCGCCATCCGCGTGTCCTGCCTCTCGACGATCCGTCCCGATCCGGGACGATCCGGCGCCTCCGGGGCGCCCTTCGTGTCGAGGGCTTCAAGGACGGTGCCGACGTCTTGCGTCAGGGGCCGGGGATCGCCAGGGGATTGTCGAAGAGGGCGGCGGCATCCGGCGCGTCGACCCGGGGACGTCCGAGGAAAGCGTCCCAGAGCTGGCGCACGAAGGCCGGATCGAGGTCGCGCAGGATCAGGACGAGCCGCGAAGTGTGGTCGGGATCCGGCCAGGCCGGCAGGGTGACCGGCGCGTGGAACACGTGCTGGACGCCGTGGACGACGAGCGGGCGCTCGGGGTCGTCGGCGAGGGCGACGAGGCCCTTGAGCCGGAGCAGCTTCGGCCCGTGGCCGGAGCGCAGGAGATCCATGAACATCTCGAAGGCGGGGCGCGGGACGGGCGCCGCGCTGGTCAGGCAGATCGCCCGGATCGACGCGTCGTGGCGGTTCACGTCGGTATCGTGGTGATGCGCCTGCTCCAGCGCCGCGTCGCCGAGCCACGCGCGGACGTCGGCGGTCTTGCCGTCGAGGCCGAACAGGCCGCCGAGGAGCGTCTCCGCGGGGGCATCCGGCGCGACGATCGGGGCGGCCGGGTTGAGCGCCGCCAGGCGCGCGCGGATCCCCGAGAGGTCATCCGCGAGGTTCGCCTTGGTCAGCACGATCCGGTCGGCGACCGCGGCCTGCCGCAGGGCTTCCGGATGGGCGTCGAGGGTCTCGGCGCCGGTGAGCGCGTCCACCACCGTCACCACGGCCTGGAGGCGGTACCGCAGCACGAGATAGGGGTGGTAGATCAGCGCGTGCAGGATCGGCGCCGGATCGGCGAGGCCCGTCGTCTCGATCACGACCCGCCGGAACGGCCGGATCCGGCCGTTGTCGCGCTTGCGCAGCAGGTCCTCGAGGGTGGCGATCAGGTCGCCCCGCACCGTGCAGCACAGGCAGCCGGCGCCGAGCAGGATCATGTCCTCGTCGACGGTCTCGATCAGCAGGTGGTCCAGACCGATCTCGCCGAACTCGTTGACGATCACCACCGTGTCGGCGAGCGCGGGATCGCGCAGCAGCCGATTCAGCAGGGTGGTCTTTCCGGCTCCGAGGAAGCCGGTGAGCACCGTCAGCGGGATGGGCTCCGGGCGGCGCGGGTCCGGAGTGGCGGCGAGGGTCTCTGACATAGGCGGCGAAGTGGGGTGCGCCGGCATCCGCGGCAACGCGGCGGCAGACCGTGCACCCGCACGGACCTATTCGTCGGCGGCCGCTTTCTTGGCGGCCGGCTTCCTGGCCGGAGCTTTCGCGGCCGCCTTGTCGGGCTTCGACTCGGCTTTGGCGGGCACCGGCTTGTGGGCGGCTGCCTTCGGCGCCGGCTTGGTCAGACCCTTGCCGGGCTTGGCTTCGGGCATGCCGGGCGTGACGTCCGCCGTGTAGGCGCTCGCGTTCCGCGGTACGCCATGGCCCGGCTTCGCGGCGACCTTCGGGGCGGGTTTGGCGGCGGCCTTCGCAGCCTCGGCCCGCTCCAGACGCGCCGCGCGCGCCTGCTTGGCCGCCTCCAGAGCCGCCGCGCGCTTGGCCTTGGCGGCCTCGAGCTTGGCGGCGCGAGTGTTGGCGGCGGCGGCCTTCTGCTCGGCCTCCTGGGCTTCGAGGATCTGCTGGCCCTCGGCCGGATTCCGGCCGATCCAGACGGCGATCGGCTGGAGCGGCGCGCGCGGCGGCAGGGACCGTGCCCGGAGGGCCGGGTTGGAGAACGCGGCCAGCGCCAGCGCCGGCGAGTTCGCCGCCGAGCCGCCGATCAGCTGCGCCGCGGAGCCGGGAGCGCTCAGCGCGCCGGGACCGTCCTCGATGGCGGGGGGCTTCTTGCCGCCGCACACGAAGGGCCGCATGTCCGGCGGCGCGGGGAGCGCGGAGGCCGGCAGCGCGTCGAGGGTCGGGCTGCTCCAGCCGGCGCTCTGGCCGAAGGCGTAGTCGAACAGGTCGGCGGTCTTCACGTCGCGCTCGCGCGGGCTCGGCTGCCCCATCACGATCGTGACGATGCGCCGGCCGTTGCGCGTGGCGGTCGCGACGACGTTGAAGCCGCCCGAGCAGATGAAGCCCGTCTTCATCCCGTCCGTGCCGGGATAGCGACCGAGCAGGCCGTTGTGGTTCGCCATCACGGCGCGGCCGAACTGGATCGCCGAGATCGAGAACAGGTCGTGGGAATCCGGGAAGTCGCGGATCAGCGCGCGGGCGAGCACCGCCATGTCACGCGCGGAGGTCCACTGGCGCGGGTCGGGCAGGCCGTTCGGATTGAACCAGCGGCTGTCGTGCATGCCGATCCGCTGCGCGGTCTCGTTCATCATGGCGGCGAAATTGTCGATGGAGCCGCCGAGATTTTCGCCGATCGCGTAGGCGATGTCGTTGGCCGACTTCACCATGATGATCTTCAGGGCGTTATCGAGGGTGAGCTGCGTCCCCGGCTTGAAGCCCATCTTCGAGGGCGGCTCCGCGGCGGCGGCCGCCGAGATGGTGATCATCGAGTCGAGCGAGACCTTGCCCTGCCGGACGAGGTCCAGGGCGACGTAGGTCGTCATCAGCTTCGTGATCGACGCCGGATACCAGGGATCCGTCGGCGCCTGCGCGTAGATGACCTTGCCGGAATCCACGTCAGCCACGAGGATCGGCACCGTCACGGCGTTCGCGGCGCCGATCCCGACCAAGCCTGCACCGAGCAGACCGGTCAGCGCCGCGAGCCCGACGGTGAGGCGTCGGTAGAGAGAAGAGGACATTCGAGCCCGACTCGTCAGAGGATCGCCTGGATCGACGCCGAGGGGCGTCGGATTTCCGGCCGGCCAGCCGGAGAGCGGCGCAACCCGGACGGCCGAAAGGCGATCGCCGGACTGCATCTCGGCATGAACGAGCCTACCGTGGCAAGAGCAAGGCGAGATCACATCGCGGGTCTGCACGGCGCGGTTGTCAGTGGCCCGTGGGCGCGGCACGACTTATGTGCAGGCCGAGCGCGCGGACCGGATCGCGCGACAGCGACTGGGACGGTTGTGGCTTACGCGGTCAAGGAGATCTTCCACACGCTCCAGGGGGAGGGCGCGCAGGCCGGCCGCGCCGCCGTGTTCTGCCGGTTCGCCGGATGCAACCTCTGGTCCGGGCGCGAGGCCGATCGCGCCGCCGCGGCCTGCCGGTTCTGCGACACCGACTTCGTCGGGATGGACGGGGAGGGCGGCGGGCGCTTCGCGGACGCGGCCTCCCTCGCCGGCGCGATCGCCGTCACCTGGGCGGGGGGTGCCGAGAACCGCTACGTCGTCTTCACCGGCGGCGAACCGCTGCTGCAGCTCGACCCGCCCCTGATCGAGGCCGTCCACGCGGCCGGGTTCGAGATCGCGATCGAGACCAACGGCACGTTGCCGGCGCCCCCCGGGATCGACTGGATCTGCGTCAGCCCCAAGGGGAGCAACGCCCTCGCGCAGGTCTCCGGCCACGAGTTGAAGCTCGTCTACCCGCAGGCGGATGCCGATCCTGCGGCCTTCGTGGGCCTCGCCTTCCAGCACCGCTTCCTTCAGCCCATGGACGGGCCCGACCGGATCGCCAGCACCGAGGCGGCGATCGCCTATTGCCGCCGGGACGCCCGCTGGCGGCTCTCGCTGCAGACCCACAAGATGATCGGCATTCCCTAAGGGACGGCAATCTGGGCGGATCGGGTTCGGGACGGTGCGGCAGCCAAGCCCGTACCGTACGCGGCGCGTGTCTCCTCTCCCGTGCGGGAGAGCGGGTCCGGTGCGACTGTCTGGACCGGCATGGGCCCTAGCCGAGGCAGGCCCCCCGCTGGGCGCGCGCCGCGCGGATCGCCGAGCGCGCGAACCGTCCGCCCGCGCGCGGCGGATCGGGATCCTTGCCGTCCAGCACGGCGCGGCGCAGGGCCACCAACGCCGGATCGCCCCATCGGTCGAGGACGCGTCCGAACGCGGCGTGGCGCCCGGCATCGAACGGGACCGGTCGCCCGGCCCCGTCCCGCGCGGGATGGGCTGGATGCAGCGTCCCGCAGGGTATCCAACCCGGCGGGATCGGCGCGGTGGCCGCGTGCGTGCGTGCGAGTCGCAGGAGTTGCGGCAGCAGGTGGCACCGCGGCCCGGGCCCCGCGGCCGCCCGATCGGCCTCCGGCGCGAAGACCTCGACACGACCGATGCGGGTGATGACGATCTGGTCCAGGCTCGAGATGACAGCGGACGGCATCGCCGCGGCGCCGGCGGCGAGGAGCGGACGGCCCGCCAGCGCCCGCAAGCGGGCGATCCGCGCGGGGTCGGCGGTCCGGATGCAGGCATCCGCGGCGGGCAGACCGAGGCCGAGATCGAACAGGCGCGCGGCGCGGTCCTCCGGCCGGATTGCCGCCTCGTCGGGACCCAGTTCGGTCAGAACGGTGCGCCGGCCCATCGCGCAGGCGGCCTCGGGAAGGCAGAGCGCGACCGTCTGGCTCCAGCCGTCGGCGAAGCCGGTCTCGTAGGCGAACGGCCTGAGATCCGGATGCGCCCGGACCGCGAGCGCGCCGCGGGCCGTGCGGAGCCCGATCGCGTCGTCCTCGAGGGGCCGTGCCGGCTCGTCGGGTTGCCGCGCGAACACGGCGGCGGCTCCGTAGCCGCCGAGGCTCCACGTGCAGGCCGGATCGGCCAGCTGGGCACGCAGCAGGCCGTCCACCGCGGGTCCGGCTCCGCCCGTCATCGGCTCCCCTCGTGCACGCCACCGCAGCCCGCACGCCTTGACACGGACGGCGAATGACCGGAAGTCGCGGGGCATCACCGAGGTTGTGGTCGGCGAGGCGGGCGCGCGACCCGGAACGATCGACGCGGAGACGTCCGCTGGACCTCGCGACGGGATCCGCAAGAAGGGCGCTGGCATGGACGTCATCGAGACCGAGATCCCGGACGTGAAGCGCATCGTGCTGAAGCGCTTCGGCGACGCGCGGGGCTGGTTCTCCGAGACCTTCCGGGCCGACACCCTGGCGCGAGCCGGCATCACCACGCCGTTCGTGCAGGACAACCAGTCCTTCTCGGCGCCGCAGGGGACGGTCCGCGGCCTGCACTTCCAGATCGCCCCCCGCGCGCAGGCCAAGCTGATCCGCGTGCTGCAGGGCGCGATCCTCGACGTCGCGGTCGATATCCGCAGCGGCTCGCCGACCTACGGGAAATACGTCGCCGTCACCCTGGACGCCGAGAAGGGCGAGCAGCTCTACATCCCGCACGGCTTCGCGCACGGCTTCTGCACCCTGACGCCCGACGTCATGGTCGCCTACAAGGTCGACGACTACTACAGCCCCGAGCACGACCGGGCGCTGTTCTGGAACGATCCGGCGATCGGGATCCCGTGGCCGGTCTCGGCCGAGGCGGCGATCCTGTCCGACAAGGATCGCCGGGCGCCGAAGCTCGCCGATCTCGGCCACGTCTTCTGAAGAGCGCGGCCCGGCCGCAATTTCGTCACGACGGCCGGTCTTAGGCTGCCCCGGCTTTCTCAGTTCTCGATCGATCCGAAGAGGTAATCCACCATGCGCATCCTGGTGACCGGAGGCTGCGGCTTCATCGGCTCGGCGCTGGTGCTGCACCTCGTCAACGATCTCGGCCACGACGTCTGCACTCTCGACGCGATGACCTACGCGGCCAACCCGGTCTCGCTGGCGCCGCTCGCCGACAACCCGCGCCATCGCCTGGTCGAGGCCGACATCTGCGACCGCGCCGCCGTGCAGAAGGCCTTCGCGGACTTCAAGCCCGAGGCGGTGATGCATCTGGCCGCAGAGAGTCATGTCGACCGCTCGATCACGGATCCGGGCGCTTTCGTGCGCACCAACGTCATCGGCACGCAGACCATGCTGGACGGCGCCCGCGGCCATTACGAGACGCTGCCGGAGGCCCAGAAGAAGGCCTTCCGCTTCCTCCACGTCTCCACCGACGAGGTCTACGGCTCGCTGCCGCCGGACGCGTTCTTCACGGAGGAGAGCCGCTACGATCCGCGCTCGCCCTACTCGGCCTCGAAGGCGGCCTCCGACCACCTCGCCCGCGCCTGGCACGAGACCTACGGGCTGCCGGTCCTGGTGACCAACTGCTCGAACAATTACGGGCCGCGTCACTTCCCCGAGAAGCTGATCCCGCTGATGATCCTCAACGCCCTCGAGGGGAAGAAGCTGCCCGTCTACGGCGACGGCCTGAACGAGCGCGACTGGATCCACGTGGAGGACCACGCCAGGGGCCTCGTGGCCGTGCTGGAGCGCGGCCGGATCGGCGAGACCTACCTGCTCGGCGGCCGCGCAGTGCGCAACAACCTCGCGGTGGTCAAGGCGCTGTGCGCGGCCTTCGACCGGCTGCGCCCGCAGGGCGCGCCGCACGAGCAGCTGATCAGCTTCGTGGCCGACCGCCCGGGCCATGACCGCCGCTACGCGATCGACTGCACCAAGGCCGAGACCGAGCTCGGCTGGCGCCCGCAGAAGACCTTCGAGCAGGCGCTGGAGGAGACCGTGGCGTGGTACCTCGGCAACGAGGGCTGGTGGCGCCCGATCCGCGAGGGCCGCTACAAGGGCGAGCGCCTGGGGCTCAACGGCTGATGGACGTCCTCGTCCTCGGCGGCGCCGGCCAGGTCGGCACCGAGCTGCAGGCCCTGGCTTGGCCGGACGGCGTCACCGTCCACGCGCCGGGCCGCGCGGATCTCGACATCACCGACGCGGACGCCGTCGCGGCGGCGCTCGCGGCCCGCGACTACCGGGCGGTGATCAACACCGCCGCCTACACGGCCGTCGACAAGGCCGAGTCCGACGTAGTCGCGGCGTGGCGCCTCAACGCGCTGGCCCCGGCGATCCTGGCGGCCGCGACCGCCGCCAAGCGAATCCCGCTGGTGCACGTCTCGACCGACTACGTCTTCGCCGGGACCAAGCCCGACGGGGCCTACGCGCCCGACGCGCCGATCGACCCGCAGAGCGTCTACGGTGCCAGCAAGGCCGCCGGCGAGCTGGCGGTGCGCACCGGCAACCCGCGCCACGCCATCGTGCGGACCGCCTGGGTGGTGAGCCCGCACCGGGGCAACTTCGTCAAGACGATGCTGCGGCTCGCGGCCGAGCGCGACGCCCTCACCGTGGTGAACGACCAGCACGGCTGCCCGACCTCCGCCGCCGACCTCGCCGCCGCGCTCGCGACGATCGCGCAAGCCATGGCCGCGGATCCGGACGCGCCGTCCGGCACGTTCCACTGCGTGAATGCCGGCGACACCACCTGGTGCGGCTTCGCCGAGGCGATCGTGGCGGGCTCGGCCCGGCGCGGTGGCCGCATCGTTCCGGTCAAGGGCATCCCGACCTCCGCCTACCCGACACCGGCCCGGCGGCCGGCCAATTCGCGCCTGTCCACCGACAGCCTCACGGCCGCCTACGGCATCGCGCCGCGGCCCTGGGAGGCGGCGCTCGACGATATCCTGGACCGGCTCGTCGGGCCGGTCTCAGAGGGAGTTTCCAAGCCATGAAGGGCATCGTTCTGGCCGGCGGATCCGGCACGCGCCTGCACCCGGCCACGCTGTCGATCAACAAGCAGCTCCTGCCGGTCTACGACAAGCCGATGATCTACTACCCGGTCTCGGTGCTGATGCTCGCCGGCATCCGCGAGATCCTGATCATCTCGTCGCCGGAGCACCTCGACAACTACAAGCGCCTGTTCGGCACCGGCGAGCAGTTCGGCCTCAAGTTCTCCTACGCCCTGCAGCCGCGGCCGGAGGGTCTCGCCCAGGCCTTCGTGATCGGGCGCGACTTCGTGGGCGACGACGACGTGGCGCTGATCCTCGGCGACAACCTGTTCTTCGGCGCCGGCATGGGCGAGCTCTTGGAGCGCGCGTCGAGCCGCAAGCAGGGCGCGACCGTCTTCGCCTACCACGTCGACAACCCCCAGGCCTACGGCGTCGTCAACCTCGACAAGTCGGGGCGGCCGACGAAGATCGTCGAGAAGCCGCAGAACCCGGAATCGACCTGGGCGGTGACCGGCCTCTACTTCTACGACAATCAGGTCCTCGACATCGCCGCCGACGTGAAGCCCTCGGCCCGCGGCGAGCTGGAGATCACCAGCGTCAACGAGGCCTACCTGCAGCGCGGCGAGCTGCACGTGGAGCGCATGTCCCGCGGCTACGCGTGGCTGGACACCGGGACCCACGACAGCCTGCTGGAGGCGAGCGAGTTCGTCCGCACGCTGCAGAACCGGCAGGGCCTGCAGGTGGCGTGCCTGGAGGAGATCGCCTACCTCCAGAAGTTCATCACCCGCGACCAGCTCGTGGCCCGCGGCGAGATGTTCGCCAAGACCGCCTACGGGCAGAACCTGCTTCGCCTCTCCCGCGAGAGCGAGGACGATCTGCGCCTGCGCCGCGGGAAGTAGCCCAGCGCGACGGCGCTCGGTCGCCGCCCTGTCTATCGGGGGGCGCAGCCGATGCAGATGCCGCGCATGAGCCTGTCGTTCTGCGCCTCGCGCGGCGTGCGCACGCGCCGATCGTCCGGCGTCGCGGCGCCGGCCCCGCGGCTCGGCGGCATGACGCGGCCGACCGACGAGGTGTTCGGCGCCGTCGCCGTGGAGGCGGGGCCGCCGCCTGTGCCGGTCTGAGTCTGCGCCGCCGCGGCGGAGACCGCCAGGATCGGCATTAGGAGGGCGAGGCCGAGTTTCGTGAGCGGGCGGATCATCTGTCGGGAACTCCGTGCCGGGCCATAACGCGGGTGTGACGATCCGGTTCGACCGGGCGGCGCGATCCCCACCTTTGTTCGCCTTTGCAGGACCGATGCGGCGCCGTATCAGGAGCCGCGTTCCCGCCGCCGCCATTCTGAAGCGTCGAAACTCGGAGCCGCCGCCACGATGCGGGACCCCAACGCGATCGACTTCTGGCGCGGCTTCGCCCTGATTACGATCTTCATCAACCACATCCCGGGCAACACGTTCGAGCGCTACACGTTCTCGCAGTACGGCATCTCGGACGCGGCCGAGCTGTTCGTGTTCCTGGCGGGCTGGTCGATCGGCATCGCCACGCGGGGGCGCGACGGCAATCCGGAGCCGCCGGGCCGGAGCGTGGTGCGGCTCCTCGCGCGCACCGTCGAGGTCTACCGGGCGCAGCTCACCGTGATGCTGCTGGCGCTCGCGATCATCGCGGGCGCCGCGCTGCTGCTCGACAACCCGCTGATCCTGGAATGGCACAATGCCGGCGGCTTCTTCGCGGACCCGATCCAGTCGGTCTGCGGGATGGCGCTTCTGACCTACCAGCTCGGCTACTTCAACATCCTGCCACTCTACGTCCTGCTGATCGGCATCGCGCCCGTCTTCGTCCTGGTCGGCCGCCTCAGCCTGCTCGCGGCCCTGGCGCTCTCGGTGAGCGTCTACCTCGCGAGCCTCGTCTTCGGGTGGAACGTGCCGTCCTGGCCGGGCGAGGGCGACTGGTTCTTCGATCCGCTCTGCTGGCAGCTCCTGCTGGTGCTGGGCTTCGTGATGCAGGGCTGGAACCGGCGCTCCGACGTCCTGCGCCGCTGGTCGCGGCGCCTGTTCCCCGCGGGCGTCGCCATCGTTCTCCTCGGGATCGTGCTCGCGGTGACGGAGATCCGACCCGATCCGATGCTCGTTCCGGAGCCGCGCCTGCTCTTCACCTTCGAGAAGACCTACCTGACACCGGCACGACTGGTACATTTCCTGGGGGTATTGTTAGCGTTTGCACCGCTTTACGCAGTGCTCGCCCCCCGAATCGGCCGCGTCGTCGGTTATCTAACGCAGATGGGCCGGAATTCACTGGCTGTCTTCTCGATGGGCTCGATCCTGAGCCTGATCGGGCAGCTCGTGCGTTTCCAGACCGGCGGCGGCGTGCTGATCGATATGCTGGTCGCCGGCTCGGGCCTGATCGGGCTGGGGTTTACGGCATGGTTCGTCGAATGGCGCAGCCGCAGCAGATCGGCACGGCCCCGCGCATGACGCGGGCCCGGCTCGCCGCGGCGCTGGCCGCGCTCCTCCTGTCGGGCCCCGCCGGCGGAGCGGCCGCGGCCGAGCAGGCCGGCGGTCCGGTTGGGGACGATCCGGCCCTGTCGCAGGAATGCCGGGTCCCGGGCGCGCAGCTCTACACCGTCGCCCAGCTCGGCGCCGTCAAGGCGACGCTGGCGGAGAACCGTCCGCTCAAGATCCTGGCGATCGGCGGCAGCGCGGCGCCGGGCGCCTCGGCCTCCTACCCGGCCAAGCTCGAGGCTGCGCTGGAACACGCCCTGCCGAAGGTCGACGTCGTGATCGACCACCGCGGCCTGCCGGGCGAGATCGCCTCCGGGGCCGCCGAGCGCCTGCGCACCATGGTGGCCGAGGCCGAGCCCGACCTCGTCGTCTGGCAGGTCGGCACCCACGATGCCATCGCCCGCGTCGACGTGGACGCCTTCGCGAGCGCGCTGGCCGAGGCCGTGGGCTGGGTGCGGTCCCACGGGATCGACGTGGTGCTGGTCGACCCGATCTACACGGCCAGCATGGCGGCCGACGTCGACTACAACCGGATCGTCGAGGCCGTGCGGAGCGTCGCGACCCAGCAGGGCGTGCCGCTGGTCCGGCGGTACGAGGCGCTGCAGTACCTGTCGCGCCGCAGCGACAAGGGCGAGGGCCACATGCTCGGCCGCCAGTTCCGGCTCAACGACCTCGGGCTGCGCTGCATGGCCGAGCACGTGGCCCTGACGATCGCCACCTCGCTGATGCGGACGGAGGCGCCCAAGGAGCCCAAGGCGGCCCCGGCCCAGCCGCCCTTAACCGAGCCGCAACGCGCCCCGGGCTAGACCGGACGGCCAGAGATCGGCCTCCCGCCGAGTTCGGGACCGGCGCGGAGCGCGTAGTGTCAGCCACGGCCCTCCCTGTCCTCGCGTTCCGGCACCTCCGGGCGCTGCGCGGCGGCCCGCAGCGGGCGGCCCTGACGGTCTTCGCGATCCGCGTGGGGTCGGCCGGCTTCGCCTACGGCGCCCAGTTGCTCGCGGCGCGGCTGATGGGGTGGGACGCCTACGGGATCTTCGCGTCGGTCTGGGTCTGGACCGCGATGCTGGGCCACACCCTGACCCTCGGCCTGTCGCAGGGCGCCTGCCGGTTCGTGCCGGGCGACCAGGCGCAGGGCGACCTCGACCTCGCGCGCGGCTACATCCGGGCCGGCGCCCTCGTGACCGGCGGGGCGGCGCTCGCCGTCGCTTGCCTCGGCGCGGCGCTTCTCGCGCTCGAGCCGGGCCTGCTCGCCCCCGCCTACCGGGCGCCGATCCTCGTCGCGCTCTGCGTGATGCCGCTCTTCGCGCTCCAGGATTACCTCGAGGGGGTGGCGCGCAGCCAGAACTGGGTCGGGCTCGCCATCGCGCCGCCCTACCTCCTGCGCCAGACCCTGATGATGGCCTGCATGGTCGCGGCGATCCTGCTCGGCGCGCCGCCCCGGGCCGAGGTCGCGATGGCCTGCATGCTGATCGCCGCCGCGGTCGCGACCGCCCTTCAGGCCGGCCTGCTCGTCGCGCGGCTCCGGCGGGACCTGCCGGCCGGGCCGCACCGCTACCGGTGGCGCATGTGGCTCGGCACGGGGCTGCCGATCGCCGCGATCGACCTCGCCAATGCCGGCTTCAGCTTCGTCGACGTGATCGTGCTCGGCGCCCTGGTGAGTCCGGCGGAAGTCGGGGTCTACTTCGCGGCGACGCGCATCCAGCAATTCGTGGTGTTCGTGCACTACGCGGTCAGCGCGGCGACGCTCCAGCGCTACAGCGCCGCCCAGGCGCAGGCCAACCGCTTCCTGCTCGCCGAGCTGGTCCGGCGCCAGGGTCGCCTGACGGCAGCCGCGACGCTCGTGGTCGGCGGCGCGATCCTGGCCGTCAGTCCCCTGCTCCTGGCCATGTTCGGCCCGGGGCTCGGCGACAGCGTGCCGATCCTGTGCATCCTGATCGCCGGCAGCGTCGGGGCGAGCCTGTTCGGACCGGGCGAGGATCTCCTGACCATGCTGGGCGGAGAGCGGCTCTGCGCGGGCATCACGGCGGGGAGCCTCCTCGCCGCCGCCGGCCTTTGCCTCGCCCTGGTCCCGGCCCTGGGGACACTCGGCGCGGCCGTGGCGGTCGCGGTGGCGAGTGTGGGCCGGGCCGGCCTGCTGGCACGGGCCGCGAGGCAGATCCACGGTCTGCCGACGCCGGTCTGGGCCGCCGGGACGGTCCGATGATCCCCGCGAGCACCCGCCGCGCGCCGTCCGGGGTCGCGATCACCCTCGGCGACGCACCGGAGCCGGAGGCCTGGGACGCGCTGGTCACGGTCAGCGCCGCGCCGCACCCGCATTTCTCGCGGCACGTCGTCGAGGCCCATCGGACTGCCGGGCTGCTGCCGGCGGCCCTACGCTACGTCGCGGTCCGCGAGGGAGATCGTCTTGTCGCGCTGCTGCCGTACCGGGCGGCCCGGGACCTGTCGGGCCTCGGCGGCCGGATCCTGCGGCCCTTCCTCTCGCCCTACGTGACCGCCACGGCGCCCCTGGTCGCCGACGGCCCGGCCCGGGCCGCTCACGCGCGGGCCCTGGTGGCCGGCCTCGAGGCCGCCGCCGGCGGACGCGCGTGGCGCTGGCCGCTACTTCCGACCGGGGAGGGCGCCGTGCCGGAGATGCTGGCCGCGATGCGCGCGCGGGGCTGGGCCATCGGCACGGTGGCGGGATTCGACCGCCCGGTCGTGGACCGGCGCGCCGATCATGCGGCGTTCCTCGCCGATCACCCCGACCGGGCGCGATTCAAGGATCTGCGCCGCCGGGCGCGCCGCCTGGCGGAGATCGGAACCGTCGCCCACGCCTGCGCCACGGCCGGCCCGGACCTCGACCGCCTCGTCGCGGCCTTCCTCGACCTGGAGCGCGCCGGGTGGAAGGGGCGGGCCGGCACCGCCATGGCATGCCGGCCCGAGAGCGTCGCGCTCGCCCGGGCGCTGTTCACCGCCGCTCCCAGTCCGGTCAGTGTCCGAGCGGACGCGCTGACCCTCGACGGCCGGCCAGTCGCCGTCAGCCTCGCCCTGGTCAACGGCGGTACCGCGACCCTGCTGAAGACCGCCTACGACGAGGATCTGCGCAGCCACGCCCCGGGCCTGCTGCTGGAGGCCGAGATCGTGCGCGCCTGCCACGAGACCGGCTTCGCCGATCGGCTCGACTCGGCGACACTGGAAGGATCGGCCCTGGAAGGTCTCTACCGCGACCGGATTCAGGTCGCCGAGATCATCGCCGTCCCGCCCGGTCGACAGGTGATCGCGCTGGAGCGGCGCCTCCGGCTCGCCAAGTTCGAGCGGGACGCGCGGGCGGCCGCGAAACGGGCCCTGCGGCGGCGCTAGAGCCGGTCCCGACCGGGTTTGACGGCTTGGAAGAACGGTGATCCCGGTCGAGACATCCGCGCCGTACCGCCCCTCCCGTTCGGGAGAGGCGGCACGGCGCCTCGCTCGGCTTCGGCCCGACGATCGCCCCCGCCTCGATTCGTGCGGGAGCGGCTCTAGCGGCCCCGGTACAGACCGTCGCCCTGCACCTGATCGTAGACGCCGTGCCCGGTCCGGGCACGATAGGCGCGGCCGGCGATCGCGCCGGGGGTCGGCGGCGTGCCGGGCTGCGCGAAGCTCGTCTCCGGCCGGTAGGCAGGCCCCCAGCCGATCTCCTCGTCGCCCGCGGGATCCTTGCCGGGGAAGCCCGTGACGTAACCCGTGCTCTGCGCGAGCGCCGGCCCGGCGGCGAGCCCGAGCAGGAGCGCCAGGGTGCAGCGGTACGTTGTCCTGGATCGCATCGGCCGTATTCTCCACGTCCGGTCCGCCGAGCGGACCACCTGCGGAGCAAACCCGGATCCGGAACGGAGGGTTTTCCGGCGTGTACTCATGCCGCGGGCGAGTTGATGAGCGGTCTGCTTGGACCACCGGCGGGCCGCACGGGGTGGGCGAAGCGCGGAGGCGGGCGTCATGGACGACTGGAAGGCGGGGCTCCGGGCGGAGATGCGAGCCATCGACATCGCCACGGGCGACGCGGCCTCGGCGCAGCTGCCGGACCTGCTGCGACGCCTGAGCCACCATCAGGCCGGGCTCGGCGGCAACCCGGTCCTGTCCCTCTACCGGCGCTGGCGCATCCGGCGCCTCGCGCGCGCTGTCGCCGATGCGCGCTGGCACGCGGAACAGGGCCGCCTCGCGCGCCGCGGCGGCCTCGATCCGCGTCCGTGAGCGGTTCCGCTCAGACGGCGGAGCCGGCCGCCGCGGTGCGGCCCAATCGCGGCGTCTCGCGCGCGGCCATCGCGGAATAGGCCGTCGCGGAACTGGCCGTGCCGACCGGAACGAGGGCATCCGGCCGCTCGGCCGGTGTGGCCGGCAGGCGTACGAGCACGATGGTGCCCACCGTCTCCTCGGAGCGAATCCGGAGCGAGCCGCCGTGCAGCTCGACCATCGAGCGGGTGATGGCGAGGCCCAGGCCCGAACCCTTGTGGCAGCGGGTCATCTGTCGCTCGACCTGCGTGAAGGGCCGGCCGAGGCGGGCGAGGTCGGTGCGCGGGATGCCGATGCCGTTGTCCTCGATGTAGAGGTGGGTGCAGGCGCCGGCGCGGCGGCCGCGGACCGCGACGCGGCCGCCGGCGGGCGTGAACTTCACGGCGTTCTGCACGAGGTTGGCGAGGATCTGCCCGATCGCCTGCGGGTCGGCCAGCAGCTCGAGCCCCGGCACGACGTCGACGCTGACGGCGATCGCCTTCTCGCGGGCGGCCGCCTCGACGGGCGCGAGAGCCGCGCTGACGGCGGTCTCGGCGGAGATCGCCCTCGGGCTCAGGCGCACGCGCCGGGCCTCGAGGCGGGCCATGTCGAGGATGTCGTCGATCATGGACAGCAGGTGCGAACCGCTCTCGCGGATGTCGCGGCAGTACTCGGTGTAGCGCGGGGTACCGAGCGGGCCGAGAACGGCGTTCTCCATCACGTCGGCGAAGCCGATGATGGCGTTGAGCGGCGTGCGCAGCTCGTGGCTCATGTTGGCGAGGAACTCGGCCTTGGCCTGGTTCGCGGCCTCGGCGGCCGCCTTCTGGTCGAGGTAGCGCTCGGCGAGGTCCGCGAGCTGCTGGGTCTGGAGTTCGAGGGTGCGGCGGGACCGTTTGAGGTCCTTGACGGTCTCGATCAGTTCGCGCTCGGAGGCGAGGAGCTGTTCCTGATTGCGCTTCAGGCTGGTGATGTCGGTCCCGACCGAGACGTAGCCCCCGTCCTTCGTGCGCCGCTCGCTGATCTGCAGCCAGCGGCCGTCGGTGAGCTCAGCCTCGAAGGTGCGGGCGGCCAGGCCGGTCAGCGCCATCCCGGCCTCGGGCGATTCCCGTCGGACCTGGGGGAGCACGCCGCGGCCCATCACGTCCGTGTAGCTCCGGCCGGCCTGCGCATCCTCGGGGCTCAGGGCGTGGAGGTGGCGAAACTTGGAATTGCACAGGACCAGGCGGTTGCCGGTGTCCCAGAGCACGAAGGCTTCCGAGATCGCCTCCACCGCGTCGCGCAGGCGCATGTCGGCCGCGGCGTTGGTCTCCTCCAGGGCCCGCTGTTCGCTGATGTCGGTGGCGATGCCGACGAGGTGGCGGCCGCCGTCGGCGGCGTCGGCCACGACCTCGGCGCGGGCGCGCAGCCAGACATAAGCCCCGTCGGCGCCGCGCATGCGGAAGGCGTGATCGATATGCGTCTGGTTGGCCGCGAGCCCCCGGGCAAGGCTGTACAGGTCGCCGTCGTCGGGATGGACCAGGCCGTTGACGTCCCCGAACGAGAGGTACTCGTGCTGCCGCCGGTAGCCGAGCAGGGTGTACATCGAATCGGACCAGTAGATCCGGCCCCGGGCGATGTCCCAGTCCCACAGGCCGCAGGCGCCTCGGCGCAGGGCCGTTTCCAGGCGGCCGCGAATCTGCTCGCGGGCCCGGTCGGCGCGAGCGGCCTGGCGGGTCTGGAGACCGTAGGCCAGTCCGACGCCGACGATGACGATGGCGGCGGCGGCGATCAGGACAATCTGGTCGCGGGTGCGGGCGCTCCAGCCGCGCAGCAGCGGCTCGATGGGCTGGAGCACCGCCACCTGTCCCGCGCCGCCGGGAAGGCTGTGCATGGCGGCGAGCACGCTCTCGCCGCCGGGAAGCTCGAGGGCCATGGCGCCTGCGCGCTCGCCGAGGCCGGAGAGCGGCTCGCTCTCGCCGAGCACGGCGGCGAGAGTCGTCCGGTCGGCGGGCAGCGGCGGATGAGCAGCGACGATACGCGTGTCGGGACGGACCACCAGCAGGCGGCGGCCGGAATGCCGCTCGCTCTCCGGCATCAGGGCACGCAGGTCCTCCGCAACGGTGCCGGCCGGATCCACCGCCCGCGCGGCCAGACGGGCGAAGCCTTCGACCTCGGCCCGGGCACCCGCCAGGATCTCGGCTCGCTGACCCTGGATGTGGAGGGCCGCGAGCCCGACGAGACAGGCCAGGAAAATCGCGAGCGTTCCCGGCACGGCGTAGCGCAGCCAGCGCTCGGCCTGCCCGAGCCGCGGATCCCGGGCCCGCATCGGCCAGGAGATCGTGAGACTCGAATCCGCACGCGCGGAGATGGAAGCGGAAGCCGCCTCCGGCATGGCCGAACCTCGCCCGTGGGAACTGTGATCCGGTGCGGGCGCCCGGCCCCCGAAGGCCCGCCGAATCTGACTGAATACAATCACTTCGGGAGGCAGTTTGTCCACGGATTTTTTACCATACGGGCTTGACGAAAGCCGGGTGTTGCCCGGCCGCCCGAGAATCAATTTCTGCCGCGGGTTCAGACGCTTAGCCGTCTCCGAGGGTGCGCGCGACGATGTCGGCCGTGTCCCGGGAGAGACCGGGGATCGCCTTGATCCCATTCAGCATTTCGACCGCCTTGGCGCCGCGCGATTTTTCCAGCCGGCGCCACGATCCGAAGGCCGTGAGCAGCCGTGCGGCAACCTGTGGGTTGGTCGAATCGAGCGCTGCGACCGTGTCCGCCACGCGGGCGAAACCCGCCCCGTCCCGGCGGGCGAACTGGGTCGGATTGCCGAACGCGAAGCTTCCGATCAGGGCCCGCACGCGATTCGGGTTGGTCATGGTGAAGGCCGGGTGTCCCTGAAGCCGCGCGATCCGCTCGAGGGTGCCCGGTTCCGGGATCTGAGCCTGGATGGCGAACCATTTGTCGAGGACCAGGGGCTCGTCGGCGTAGCGGGCCGCGAATTCCGCGAAGGCAGCCTCGCGGGCCTCTCCGGGTATCAGCGCCAGCGTGCCGAGGGCGGCGAGCCGGTCAGTCATGTTGGTGGCCTCGGTGAGGCGCTCGGCGGCGCGGGCAGCGCCTGCCTGAGGATCGCCGGCCGCGATCAGGTCGAGGGCCGCGTTGCGGAGCGACCGGCGCCCCGCCGACGCGGCGTCGGGGCTGTACGGCGCAGCTGCGTCCCGCGCGAGCGCGGCGTCGATCGATTCCAGCCGCGGCCGCAGAGCTTGGCCGAGCCGGGCCCGCAGGTCGGATCGCGCCTGATGGATCGCGTCGGGATCAACGTCGGCCGGCACGGCGTCGGCGGCCTCGCCCTCGCTCGGCAGCGCCAGGACCAGGGCCGCGAAGGCCGGGTCTGCCAGAGCCTCGCCGTCGAGGAAGCGGCCGAGCGCCGCCGCGAAGGCCTCCGTCCGGTGGGCGTCGGGGTGGAGGATCAGCCGCAGCGCCACGTCCTGCGCGGCCTGCCAGCGGTTGAAGGGATCGCTGTCCTGCGCCAGCAGCCGCACCCGCTGCCCGTCAGTCAGCGCAAGGTCGAGCCGCACCGGCGCGGAGAAGTCGCGCAGGAGCGAGGGGACCGGCTCCTCGGCGACCGCCTCGAACTCGATCTCGGCCTCCGGGCGGTCGAGCACGTAGACGCCGTCCCGCACGTCCGGGCACGTCGCGCCCGCCAGCGGTCCGGATTCCCCGACGAGACCGAGGGCGACCGGGATCACCAGGGGTGGCCCGTCGGGCTCTGTGCTGACGGGCAGGCTCTGGGCGAACCGGAGGGTGTAGCGCGCGGCTGCCGGATCGTAGGCGGCCGTGACGGCGAGGCGGGGGGTCCCGGGGCGCTCGTACCAGCGGGCGAAGGCATCGAGATCGCGCCCGGTCACGGCCGCGAAGGAAGCGAGGAAGTCCTCCACGGTGGCGGCGCGCCCGTCATTGTCGGCGAAGTAGCGGTCCATGCCGGTCCGGAAGGCCTCGGCACCGACGAGCGTCCGCAGCATCCGAACGATCTCGGCGCCCTTGTCGTAGACGGTCGCCGTGTAGAAGTTGTTGATCTCGGCATAGGCCCGCGGCCGCACCGGGTGCCGCAGCGGCCCGGCATCCTCGGGGAACTGGCGCGCCCGCAGGGACCGCACCTCGGCGATGCGGTGCACCGGCCGGGAGCGCATGTCAGAGGAAAATTCCTGGTCGCGGAAGACCGTGAGGCCTTCCTTCAGGCAGAGCTGGAACCAGTCCCGGCACGTGACCCGGTTGCCGGACCAGTTGTGGAAGTACTCGTGCGCGATGATCGCCTCGATCGCCGCGTAGTCGCCGTCGGTCGCGGTCTCGGGACTCGCCAACACGTATTTGTCGTTGAAGATGTTGAGGCCCTTGTTCTCCATGGCGCCCATGTTGAAGTCGGACACCGCGACGACGTTGAAGACGTCGAGGTCGTAGGCGCGGCCGAACGCGGTCTCGTCCCAGGCCATGGAGCGGATGACGGCGTCGAGGGCGTAGCCCGCCCGGTCCTCCTTGCCGGGCTCGACGTAGACCGCGCAGGTGACGGGGCGGCCTTCCATCGTGGTGAAGCTGGTCTCGACTTTCCCGAGCCGACCGCCCACGAGGGCGAAGAGGTAGGCGGGCTTCGGGTGGGGATCGTGCCAGATCGCGAAGTGGCGGTCCGGCCCGGCCTCGCCGGTCTCGACGAGGTTACCGTTGCCGAGCAGGACCGGCGCCTCGGCCCGGTCGGCCTCGATGCGCGTAGTGTATACAGCCAGCACGTCGGGTCGATCGAGGAAGTAGGTGATCCGCCGGAAGCCGTCCGCCTCGCACTGGGTGCAGTAGACCCCGTTCGACCGGTAGAGCCCCATCAGCTTGGTGTTGGCGGTCGGATCCACCTCCGTGACGAGGCGCAGCGCGAAGGGCCGCGGCGGCGGATCGCGGAGGAGGAAGCCCGACGGCGACGCCGCGTAGGCGTCGGCCGCCAGCGGCGCGCCGTCGAGTTCGGCCGAGACCAGCCGCAGATCGTCGCCGTCGAGGGCGAGGGGTGCCGCGGCCGTTCCCGCCGGGTTCGGTCGCAGCGTCAACGTCGCGTCGATGCGGGCCGCGTGCGGGGCGAGACGGATGTCGAGGTCGACGCGATCGATCAGGTAGTCGCTGGGCCGGTATTCCTCGAGGCGGATCAGCGGCGGCGTCTCGGTGCGCATTCGGCTCACTCCGGGTGCGGGTCGGGCCCGTTCTGGTCCCTCGGAGCGCCTCGCGCAACGATCGGAGCCGCCGCATCCGCCCGCGTGAGGCAGTCCGCGGCCGGTTCAGAGGCCTGGAACCGGGCGGCCCTCCGCACGGAGCGGTCGATCGAGGCCGATCCTGTCGAGCCCGGTGGACAGCCGAGCCCGGACGACCGGCTCGGCCCCGCGCATGACGGCGAAGCTCAGCAGAAGCATGGCGCAGCACGCGGCCGCGAGCGCCGCGTAGGGCGGGACTCCGGCGCTCACGAGGCGGTGGATCAGGGCTGCACCGTTGACGTTGTGCAGGAGATAGAGCGGGTAGGTCATCAGCCCGAGCCGACGGGCCAGCGTGCAGCCCGTCTGCCCGAGCCGCGCGCGCAGCCACGCATTGCCGAGCACGCTGGCCACGATCATCAGGACGCAGCCCGCGAAGACGACGCGCGGGAGGAGCGGGCCCTCGCTCCGGCCCATCTGGACCAGGAACGACGCGGCCGCGTCGCCGATCTCGACGAGCGCCCCAACCGCGCAGAGGGCGATCACGCACAGGCGGCCGGCCGTCAGACCCTTGACCAGCGACAGCCACAGGAAGACGCCGAGCGCGAAGAAGCAGCCGTGGCGCAGGAGCGTCAGTTCGGCCACGCGGTTCGCGGCCAAAGCGGCGAGGTTCGGCACGGCCAAGGTCGCGCACCAGAAGAAGGTGCTGGCGCCGCCGACCACCGCGCAGACCGGGCCGATGCTCCGAAATCGCCCGAACCCGAGCAGCGCGAAGACGAGACCGTAGAAGGCGATCTCCACGCCGAGGGTCCAGTAGACGCCGTCGAGCCAAGGCTCAACCGGAACGAACAGGGCGCAGTCGAGATAGGCCCGCAGCACATGCCGGACGGATCCCATGCGGCCGATGGCGAGCGAGACGAGGACGGTGAGTGTGGCGCAGATCCAGACCGCCGGCACGAGACGCAGGAGGCGGCTGCGCAGGAAGGTGCGCGCGGTCGCATGCTCGGCCGAGTAGGCGATCACGAAGCCCGAGATGACGAAGAACAACTCGACCCCGATCCATCCGAACCACGTCCAGGCGAACAAATCCGGATAGGCCGCGGCGGCATCGAAGGCGCGGCCGGCCGTCGAGAGCGGCGCCTGCCAGGCGTAGGCGCCGAGATGAAACGTCATGACCAGCATCGCGGCGAGGAAGCGGGCCGCGTCGAGTCCGATCAGCTGTGCATCATGCCTGCCGCGCTCAGACCCCTGCGTCCGCATCACGGCCTCCGATGTCCGAAACCGCTCTCGTGGTCCCGCCGGATAAGTCGAAACCGTCGCGGCACGGCTACATCTTGCTGGGTAAGCCGCGCACCATCTTTCGGCCGAGGATCTCTCCATCGCGGGAGCCGGAGTCTCGAGGAACCGACTGGATGCACTCGGCTCGACGATGGCCCTCGCGCGAATGACTCTGAGGGCCCTGTTGCCACACCGTCCGTTTCGGACGGGCTCCGGCTCCCACATACGCCCGGGCCGATTTGTACCGAGACCGAGCCGGGCGGCCTTCTCACCGCCGGGCCGGCCGCTAGCTAGCGGGGCGAGTCAGTCGGAGGCGGGCAGGCGATCCGTTTCCGAAGAGCAACAGGACAGGTCCCGATGGAATTTCTGCACACCATGGTCCGGGTCGCCGACCTCGACCGGGCGCTCGCCTTCTACGTCGACACGTTCGGCCTGAAGGAGGTGCGCCGCGTCGAGAACGAGAAGGGCCGCTTCACCCTCGTGTTCCTCGCGGCGCCCGGGGATGTGGAGCGGGCCTCGGCGACCAAATCGCCGCTGATCGAGCTCACCTACAACTGGGATCCGGAGACCTACTCGGGCGGGCGCAATTTCGGCCATCTCGCCTATCAGGTCGACGATATCTACGACTTCTGCGCCAAGCTGCAGGAGAAGGGCGTCACGATCAATCGGCCGCCGCGCGACGGCTACATGGCCTTCGTCAAGTCGCCGGACGGCATCTCCATCGAGATCCTCCAGAAGGGCGGGGCCAAGGAGCCGCAGGAGCCGTGGAAGTCCATGGAGAATACCGGCACTTGGTAGCGACACTGCCCGCCTGGTAGCGGCTCTGCGCCCTTGACCCGGACGGCCCCGCGGGCGCATCTGCCCGCGGATCAGCCGGCCGGGCGGCCGCTCCGGACGCGCGAGCATCCGGGGAGGAAAGTCCGGGCTCCATGGAGAGACGGTGCCGGATAACCTCCGGCGGGGGCGACCCCAGGGACAGTGCCACAGAGAGCAGACCGCCCCGGATCCGTCCGGGGTCAGGGTGAAAGGGTGCGGTAAGAGCGCACCGCGGACGCGGCAACGCGGACGGCACGGCAAACCCCACCGGGAGCAAGACCGAATAGGGGCGGCGCGCCCTTCGCGAGAAGGGCAGGCCGGCTCTCCAGGCCAGTCGCCCGGGTTGGTTGCTCGAGGCGGTCGGCGACGATCGTCCCAGAGGAATGGCCGCCACGTCGGGCGCGCGAGCGCTCCGGCCATACAGAACCCGGCTTACAGGCCGGCTGATCCACTCCCCGATAAGACTTGCGTCTTCAACGTCTTATCGACCCGGCGCCGTGCCCGCGCCGGCGGGCGGCGCGCCGAAAATTCCGGGGCGGCAAAAACCTTCGGTTAACCTTGCCGGGTTCAGATCGGTCCGCGCGGCAGCGCCAAGCTTGTGCGTTGACGATCCTCCGAGGCCCATGATACCCGGCATCCTCCCGTCAACGGCGTGTATCGGATCGCCGGGCGCACCCTGCCACCGCGCAGGTCCCGTCCGTGCGCGGCGTCTTGCGCGCTCCGCATCCGGTGCCGTTCCCGTCACGCGCGCCGCGCTCGCGCGGTCCGGCACAGGGCACCATGAGACGCACGAGCCGCATCCGCGCCCGGATTTCCGGGACGCGCCGACAATCCGCCCGTCCTCGCGCGCCGCGGTGCGCCACACCATCGAGGCGCCCATGAGCCGGCGCCGCCCCTCTCCCGAGAACTCGCCCCGTCACGGCGGTGCCGATGCGCCGGCCGAGCCGCACGTGCCCGTTCTCCTCGCGGAGGTCGTCGAGGCGCTCGGCACCGCGGGCGGGATCGCGGTCGACGGCACGTTCGGTGCCGGCGGCTACACGCGCGCGCTGCTCGCGGCGGATCCGGCCCTGCAGGTCGTCGCGATCGACCGAGACCCCACGGCGATCGCGGGCGGACAGGCGCTCGTCGCGGAGTTCGACGGACGCCTGCGCCTCCTGCCCGGCCGCTTCGGCGAGCTCGACAGCCTGCTCGCGGAGGCCGGCATCGCGCAGGTCGACCGGGTGGTCCTCGATATCGGCGTCTCGTCGATGCAGCTGGACGCACCGGAGCGGGGCTTCTCGTTCCGGAGCGACGGCCCCCTCGACATGCGCATGGGCCGCGACGGCCCGAGCGCCGCCGACCTCGTCAACGACGCCGACGAGACCGTGCTGGCCGACATCATCTACCATTACGGCGAGGAGCGGCGCTCGCGCGCGGTCGCGCGGACCATCCTCGAGACGCGGCGCCGCGGGCGGATTGAGACCACCGCGCAGCTGGCCGAGCTGGTCGCCGGCGTGGTGCGGACCGAGCCCGGCAGCCACATCCACCCGGCGACGCGCACCTTCCAGGGCCTGCGGATCGCCGTGAACGACGAGCTCGGCGAGCTGGTCCGTGCCCTGCACGCGGCCGAGCGCGTGATCGGGCCCGGCGGCCGGCTCGCCGTCGTGACGTTCCACTCGCTCGAGGACCGGATCGTCAAGCAGTTCTTCGCGGCGCGCAGCGGCCGCTCGGCGCAGGGCTCCCGCCATCTGCCCGGGAGCCCGGTCGAGACCGTCCGCAGCTTCCGTCTCGTGACCAAGGGCCCGGTCCTGCCGGGCGAGGCCGAGATCGCCCGCAATCCGCGCGCCCGCTCGGCCAAGCTCCGGGCCGCGGAGCGCACCGAATCCGACGTTCCCGAACCGCTGGCCGCGCTGACCGCGCTGGCGAGCCTGCCCGACGCGGCCCGCGGAGGCCATCGCCGATGATCCGGCTCCTGAACCTGCTGGCGGTGGCCGGCCTCGTCGCCTCGGCGATCTACGCCTACTCGATCAAGTACGACACGCTCTACCAGGGCGGTCAGGTGTCGAAGCTGCAGACGGCCCTGCACAAGGAACGGCAGGCCATCGCCGTCCTGCGCGCCGAGTGGCAGCTGCTGACGCGGCCGGACCGCCTCCAGGCGGCCGTCGACAAGCATCTCGCCCTGGAGCCGATCGGCACCAGCCACTTGGCGCGCCTCTCGGATCTTCCCGCCCGGCCGGAGCGCGGGGACGAGATCGGCCGCCTGCTCGCCGCCACGGCGACGCCCAAGGACAAGGGCGCGATCGAGCCGCGCACGACCGGCTCGATCACCCGCACCGTCACCACGACCCGCACCCCGACGACGGCTTCGAGGTAAATCCCCGTGTCCGATGACGCCGACCAGACCCTAGCCCCGGCGGTCGAGCCCGCCGTGTCGGACCACGAGGCGGCGCTGCTGGAGGCCGCCGCCTTGGCCCACGCCGCCGCCGCGCCGCGTGCCCTGGAAGAGGAGGCGCGCGAGCCCGAGCCGCGCGCCGACCGCTTCAAGGCGCTCCTGCGCAGCATGTTCCGGCTGGCGATCGAGCGCTCGCACATGCGCGTCGCGCTGGTCGGGCTGGTCTTCGTCGGCGTGTTCGGGACGATCTCCGCCAAGCTCCTGATGATGGCGATCTTCGGTGAGCCGCCCAGCCAGGAACACCGGGTCGCGGCCGCGTCCTCGACCGCCTTCCGGCCCGACATCGTCGACCGCAACGGCGAGATCCTGGCGACCGACATCCGCACGGTCTCGGTCTTCGCCGAGCCCGGCAACATCTACGACAAGGACGAGGCCGTCGAGCTGCTCACCGCCGTGCTGCCGGAACTCAACGCCTCCGAGCTGCGCGCCAAGCTCACGCAGCGCAAGGACAAGAAGGGCGCGGGCTTCGTCTGGGTGAAGCGCGAGCTGACGCCGAAGCAGCAGGCCGAGGTCCACCGGCTCGGCATCCCGGGCATCGGCTTCCTGCCCGACCACAAGCGGGTCTACCCGAACGGGGTCGCGGCCGCCCACATCCTGGGCGCGACGAACCTCGACGGCATCGGCATCGCCGGCATGGAGAAGTACATCGACTCCACCGGCCTGCAGGCCCTGAACAGCTTCGGGCTGATCAACAAGCAGGCCGACCTGAAGCCGGTGCAGCTGTCGATCGACCTGCGCGCGCAGTTCGCCGTGCGCGACGAGCTGGCCTGGGGCATCGACCACTTCAAGGCCAAGGCCGGCGCCTCGATGATCCTCGACGTGAAGACCGGCGAGGTCATCGCGCTCGTCTCCATGCCGGATTTCGACCCGAACGATCCGAAGGACGCGCTCTCGCCGGACCGGATCAACCGCATGAATGTCGGCGTCTACGAGATGGGCTCGACCTTCAAGGCGATGACCCTCGCCATGGCGCTCGATTCCGGCAAATACAACGTCAACTCGACCTTCGACACCCGGGGCGGCGTGCTGAACTGGGGCCGGCAGAAGATCCACGAGTATCACGGCACCAACCGCGTCATCACCATGCCGGAGGTGTTCACCCACTCCTCCAACATCGGCTCCGCCAAGATGGCGCTCGGCGTGGGCGTGCCCGGCCACAAGGCCTTCCTGAAGAAGATGGGCCTGCTCGACCGACTGCGTACCGAGCTGCCGGAGAGTGCGGCGCCGATCGTCCCGTCGCGCTGGACCGAGATCAACACCATCACCATCGCGTTCGGCCACGGCATCGCGGTGGCGCCGATCCAGGCCGCGGCCGCGGTGGCGGCGATCGCCAACGGCGGCGACCTGATGACGCCGACCTTCCTCAAGACGACGCCGGAGGCGGCGAAGGCCCGCGCCACGCACGTGCTCTCCGGCCAGACCTCCGAGGCGATGCGCTACATCATGCGGCTCAACGCCTCCGAGGGCTCGGCCAAGAAGGCGGCGATCCCGTACTACTTCGTCGGCGGCAAGACCGGCACCGCCGAGAAGGTCATCGGCGGCCGCTACATCCACAACCGCCTGTTCACGACCTTCATGGCGGCCGCGCCGATGAACGATCCGAAGTACCTGTTCGTCACGATCATGGACGAGCCGCAGGGCCTGCCGGAATCGGGCGGCTACGCCACGGCGGCCTGGAATTCCGGCGTGGTGACCGGCAAGGTGATCGAGCGCGTGGCGCCGATCCTCGGCCTGCCGCCGCAATTCGAGCCGCCGGTGAGACCGTTCCCGCAGATGGTCAAGCTCAACGCCTACCACGTCAACCAGCTCGGCGGGCCATGAGGGTGGATCCATGAGGGTGGATCGATGAGCGCGCGGCTCGCCGACCTCTTCCCCGAGGCCACCGGCCCCGCGGCGGACCTGACCGTGTCGGATCTCACGGCCGACAGCCGGCAGGTCGCGACCGGCACGGTCTTCGTCGCCGTTCCGGGCACGAAGGCCGACGGCCGGCGCTTCGCCGCGCAGGCGGCCCAGCGCGGCGCCGCCGCCGTGGCCGGGGAGGGCNGCCGCCGTGGCCGGGGAGGGCGCGCGACCGGCCGACCTGCCGGAGGCGGTTGCCTGGGTCCCGGTCGCCGACGCCCGCCGATCGCTGGCGCTCGCCGCTGCCCGCCTCGCCGGGGCTCAGCCCGAAACCGTGGTCGCGGTGACCGGGACCGCCGGGAAGAGCTCGGTCGCCGACTTCGTGCGCCAGATCCTCGCGCGCCTCGGCCGCGACTCCGCGAGCCTCGGCACCGTCGGGATCGTCACGAATCGCGGCGCGCAGTACGGCTCCCTCACGACCCCGGATCCGGTGACGCTGCACCGGACGCTCGCGCAGCTCGCCGCGGAGGGCGTCACCGACCTCGCCATGGAGGCCTCCTCCCACGGGATCGAGCAGCGCCGGCTCGACGGCGTGCGCCTCGACGCGGCGGGATTTACCAATCTCGGCCGGGATCATCTCGACTACCACGCGAGCATCGAGGAGTACTTGGCGGCCAAGCTGCGCCTGTTCACCGACCTGCTGCCGCCGGGCCGCCCGGCCATCGTCAACGCCGACGGCGCCTATGCCGAGCGGGTGATCGCCGCGGCGGAGGCGGCCGGCCGCCCAGTCCGCACGGTCGGGCGCGGCGGGCGCGATCTGCGGATCGACTCCGTCCGGACGGAAGGGTTCGCACAGGCCGCGCGTCTCCTGCATGCGGGCCGGAACCGGGAATTGCGCCTGCCGCTCGTCGGCGAGTTCCAGGTCGAGAACGCCCTGGTTGCGGCCGGCCTCGCGCTGGCCACGCCCGCGGGCGCCGCCGATCCCGACGGCGTGTTCGCGGCCCTCCACCATCTGACCGGCGTCCCGGGGCGCATGGAGCGGATCGGCGAGGCGCGCGGCGGCCTCTGCCTCGTCGACTACGCCCACAAGCCCGAGGCTCTCGAGAGTGTGCTGACCGCGCTCCGGCCGTTCGCGACCGGCAGGCTGATCGTGGTCTTCGGCTGCGGCGGCGACCGCGACCGCGGCAAGCGGCCGCTGATGGGCGCCATCGCGAAGCGGCTCGCCGACATCGTCGTCGTCACGGACGACAATCCGCGCACCGAAGATGCGGCCGCCATCCGTCGGGCGATCCTGGAGGCGGCCCCAGGGGCGGAAGAGATCGGTGATCGGTCCGAGGCGATTTTCGCCGCCGTCCGCCGGCTCGCGCCGGGCGACGTGCTGGTCGTGGCCGGCAAGGGCCATGAAACCGGCCAGATCGTGGGGGATCGCACGCTGCCGTTCTCGGACCACGCGGTCCTGCGTGCCGCGATCGCCGCGGCGGCCTGAGGACGACGGGGATTTGACGATGACCGCACTCTGGACGCGGGAGGAGCTGGAATCCGCGACGGGCGGCCGCCTGACCGGCTTCGAGCGCCCCATCTCGGGCGCCTCGATCGACACTCGCACGCTCCAGCCCGGCGACCTGTTCTTCGCGATTCGCGGTGATGCCCGCGACGGCCACGACTTCGTTCCCGACGCCCTGGCGCGAGGGGCCGGCGCCGCCGTGGTGAGCGCCGCGCGGGCCGAGGAGCTGACCGCCCACGGGCCCGTCCTGGCGGTGCCCGAGGCGGGCGCCGACCCCGTCCTGACCGCGATGGTGCGCCTCGGTGCCGCCGCCCGGGCCCGGACGCGCGCGCAGGTCGTGGCGGTCACCGGCTCGGTCGGGAAGACGGGGACCAAGGAGGCCCTGCGCCACGTCCTGTCCGAGCAGGGCGAGACTCACGCCTCGGCGGCCTCCTACAACAACCACTGGGGCGTGCCCCTGACCCTGACGCGGATGCCGCGCTCCGCGCGCTACGGCGTGTTCGAGATCGGCATGAACCACGGCGCCGAGATCGTGCCGCTGACCGCACAGGTCCGGCCGGACATCGCGCTGATCACCACGATCGCGCCCGCCCATATCGAGCATTTCGCCTCGCTCGCCGCGATCGCGGACGCCAAGGGTGAGATCTTCTCCGGGCTCCAGCCCGGCGGCGTCGCGATCCTGAACCGCGACGTCGAGCATTTCGACCGGCTGGTCGCCCACGCGCAGGCCTCCCGGGCGGGCCGGGTGGTGACCTTCGGCGAGCATCCGGATGCCGACGTCCGCGCCCTGAAGATCGTGCTGCGGCCCGACCTGTCGGCGATCGACGGCGTGGTGATGGGCCAGCCCGTCACCTACAAGCTCGGCACCGCCGGCCGTCACGCGGCCCTGAACTCCCTGGGCGTCATGGCGGTGGTCCACAGCCTGGGCGCCGACCTCGCCCGCGCCGCCCTGTCGCTCGGCGGGCTGACGCCGCCGGCGGGGCGCGGCGAGCGCACCGCCCTCGAGATCGGCGGCGGTACCGCCTACCTCGTGGACGAGAGCTACAACGCCAATCCCGTCGCGGTCCGGGCGGCACTCGCGACGCTGGCCGGGATCGAGACCGGACCCCGCGGGCGCCGGATCGCCGTGCTGGGCGACATGCTGGAGCTCGGCGCCGCCGCGCCCGACCTGCACCGCGGCCTCGCGGAGGCGATCGAGGCCGCCCGGATCGACCTCGTCTTCACGGCCGGTCCGCTGATGCGCCACCTGTTCGAGGCCCTGCCGGTGAGCCGCCGCGGCGCGGTGGCCGACACCGCCACCGACCTCATCGAGCCGCTCGCCCGGATCCTGCGGTCCGGAGACGCCGTCATGGTGAAGGGATCGAACGGCAGCCGCATGGGCCGGATTGTCGAGGCGCTGAAAGCCCGCTACGCGGTCGACCTGACCCGGCGGACCCAGACCGTCCCATGACCGGCACGCCCGCGCGTTCGGCGCGCCCGGCGTCGTCCCCCGAAACCTGAGCCTGAACAAGGGGGCCGAGCGCCCGGATGCTGTACCTTCTCTCGGACCTGAGCAGCAGCTTCACGCCGCTCAACGTGTTCCGCTACATCACCTTCCGCACCGGCGGCGCGCTGTTCACGGCGGGCCTGTTCGTGTTCTGGTTCGGGCCCTGGATCATCTCGCTCCTGCGGATCCGCCAGGGCAAGGGGCAGCCGATCCGCGAGGACGGGCCGCAGACCCATCTGCTGACCAAGCGCGGCACGCCGACCATGGGCGGCCTCATGATCCTGGCCGGCGCCGTCGTGGCGATCCTGCTCTGGGCCAACCCGCGCAACCACTATGTCTGGGTGACGCTGACCGTCACCCTCGGCTTCGGCGCGATCGGGTTCTACGACGACTATCTCAAGGTCACGAAGCAGTCGCACAAGGGCTTCTCGGGCAAGTTCCGCCTCGCCCTGGAGGCGGTGATCGCGATGGCGGCCTGCGTGACCATCGCGGTCTATTCGCCCGCCGCGCTCCAGAACCAGCTCGCCTTCCCGGTGTTCAAGGACGCGCTCCTGAACCTCGGCTGGTTCTACCCCCTGTTCGGCGCCTTCGTGATCGTCGGGGCGGGCAATTCCGTGAACATGACCGACGGCCTCGACGGCCTCGCGATCGTGCCGGTGATGATCGCCTGCGGCACCTTCGGCTTCATCGCCTACCTCGTCGGCAACTCGTTCACCGCCAGCTACCTGCAGGTGAATTACGTCCGCGACACGGGCGAGCTCGCCGTGGTCTGCGGCGCGGTGATCGGCGCGGGCCTCGGCTTCCTCTGGTTCAACGCGCCGCCGGCGCAGATCTTCATGGGCGATACCGGCTCGCTGGCGCTGGGCGGCCTGCTGGGCTCGACCGCGGTGGCGACGAAGCACGAGATCGTCCTGGCGATCGTCGGCGGTCTGTTCGTGCTGGAGATGATGTCGGTGATCATCCAGGTCGCGTCGTTCAAGCTCACGGGCAAGCGCGTCTTCCGCATGGCGCCGATCCACCACCATTTCGAGCAGAAGGGCTGGAAGGAGCCGCAGGTCGTGATCCGCTTCTGGATCATCGCGGTGATCCTGGCGATGGCCGGTCTGGCGACGCTGAAGCTGCGCTGAAAATCTGTGCTAGAGGGGCGGTCTGAGAGGTCGATCCGATCCTCGCCCTCGTCCCTGAGGCGTGGCCGCGGAGCAGGTGCCTCGAAGGAGGCTTCCAGCCAGGCGCGCGATCCCTGGAACCCTCCTTCGAGGCCCGCCGACGCGGGCGCCTCGGGATGAGGGTCCGGGCTGGATCGGCCGGGTCCGGCTGCCGCATCCAGAGTTCCGCATGACACCCGTCACCGTCTTCCAGGACAAGACCGTCGCCCTGTTCGGACTCGGCGGCTCGGGGCTCGCCACGGCGCTGGCGCTGAAGGCGGGTGGCGCGGCCGTGCAGGCCTGGGACGACAATGCCGACAGCCTCGCCCGCGCGCGGGAGGCCGGGATCGAGACGCGGGACCTGCGCGAGGCCGACTGGTCCGACTTCGCCGCGCTCGTGCTCAGCCCCGGCGTGCCGCTGACCCATCCCGAGCCGCACTGGAGCGTCCGGCTCGCCCGGGACGCGGGCGTCGCGATCATCGGCGACATCGAGCTGTTCTGCCGGGAGAGGCGGGCGCGGGCACCGGGGGCGCCGTTCGTGGCGATCACCGGGACCAACGGCAAGTCGACCACCACGGCCTTGATCGCTCACGTCCTCGCGCAGGCGGGCCGGGACGTGCAGATGGGGGGCAATATCGGGACCGCGATCCTGTCGCTGGAGCCCCCGGCCGCCGACCGCGTCCACGTGATCGAGATGTCGTCGTTCCAGATCGACCTGACGCCGAGCCTCGATCCGAGCGTCGGCGTGCTGATGAACATCACGCCGGACCATCTCGACCGGCACGGCACGATGGAGCAGTACGCGGCCATCAAGGAGCGCCTGATCCAGGGCGCCGGCCTCGCGGTGGTCGGCGTCGACGACGCCCCGAGCCGCGCCATCGCCGATCGGCGCGGCGCCGACCTCGTGCGCGTCCACGTGCCCCACGGCGACGTGCTGTGCACCGACGCGCTGACGGTGCGCGACGGGATCGTCCGGGAGTCGGACGGCACGGCCCTCGCCGACGTCAACGGCATCGGCTCGCTGCGGGGGGCCCATAACTGGCAGAACGCGGCGGTGGCCGTCGCGGTGGCCCGGGCGCTGGGCCTGTCACCGGAGCGGATCCAGGCCGGGCTGACCTCCTTCCCCGGCCTGCCGCACCGGATGGAGGAGGTGGGACGTCGCGGTCACGTCCTGTTCGTCAACGATTCCAAGGCGACGAACGCGGATTCCACCGAGAAGGCGCTGACGGCGTTCCGGGACATCCACTGGATCCTCGGCGGCAAGGCCAAGGAGGGCGGGATCTTCCCGCTGGTGCCGTATTTCGAGCGGGTCGCCCACGCCTACCTGATCGGCGCGGCCTCGGACGCCTTCGCGGCGACCCTGGAGGGCGCCGTGCCCTACACCCGCTGCGAGACCCTCGAGAACGCCGTCCCGAAGGCCGCCGAGAACGCCGCCGCCTCGGGCGCGCCCGAGCCGGTGGTGCTGCTGTCGCCGGCCTGCGCGTCGTACGACCAGTTCCGGAACTTCGAGATCCGCGGCAACCGATTCCGTGAGCTGGTTCAGGCGCTGCCCTGAGGCAGCGCCGGCCTCAGCGCGCGAGAACCTTGGCGGCCTCGCGGGTGGTTCCGACCGCCTGCGAGACGTTGGCCACCGACTGGACGATCGCCCCGATATTGCCGGTGATCGCCGTGACCGCGCCGGCGGCACTCTGCATGCTCTCGGCGAGATCCCGGGTCACCGCGCTCTGCTCCTCGATGGCGGCCGCCGTGGCGACCACGGTCTCGCGCATCACGGAGACCGAGGACCCGATCGAGCCGAGCGCCTGCACGACCTCCTGCGAGACGCGCTGCACGCTGGCGATCTCGCCGTTGATCTGCCCGGTGGCGCGCGCCGCCTGATCGGCCAGCGCCTTCACCTCCGAGGCCACGACCGCGAAGCCGCGCCCCGCCGCGCCCGCGCGCGCCGCCTCGATCGTGGCGTTCAGCGCGAGCAGGTTGATCTGGCCGGCGATGTCCTGGATCAGGCCGACGATGCCGGTCATCGCCGTGGCGGTCTCGGCGAGTCGCTTGGTGTGGCCGTCCGCGTCCTGGACGCAGGCATAGGCGGTGTCGGTGGCGCCCTGGGAGCGCACGATGCTCTGGGACATCTCGGCGACCGAGGCCGCCAGTTCCTCGGCCGCAGCCGCGACGGTCTGCACGTTCCCGGAAGTCGAATCCGCCGCCCCGGAAGCCAGCGCGGCCGCCTTCGTGGAATGCGTCACCGCCTGCTCGATCTCGCCGAAGTTCCGGTCGATGAGCGTCCGGAGGTTCGCGAGGAGCTGGACCTGATCGCTGATGTCGGTGGCGAACTTCACCACCTTGTAGGGCCGACCGGCGGCATCGAGGATCGGGTTATAGGAGGCCTGGATCCAGACCTCGCGACCGTCCTTGCCGATCCGCCGGAACTGGGCCGCCTGATAGGTCCCGTTCCGGAGCGCCGCCCAGAACGCCCGGTAGGCTTCGCTCTCGCGGTAGGCGGGCTCCACGAACAGGCTGTGATGCTGCCCGATCACCTCGGCGCGGCTGTAGCCCATCGCGGTGAGAAAATTATCATTCACCGAGATCACCGTGCCGTCGAGGTCGAAGGCGATCACGGCCTGCACCTTGTCGATGGCGGCGATCTGCCCGGCGCGGTCGGCCTCCGCGGTGCGCTGCTGCGTGATGTCGGTGGCGAACTTCACCACCTTGTAGGGCCGGCCGCGCACGTCGAGCATCGGGTTGTAGGAGGCCTGAATCCAGATCGGCCGGCCGCCGCGCCCGACCCGCTGGAACTGGCCGGATTCAAAGGTGCCCGCGCGCAGGCGGTCCCAGAACGCACTGTATTCCGGCGCGTCCCGCTGGGCCGGATCCATGAACAGGCTGTGGTGCTGGCCGACGATCTCCGGCAGCGTGTACCCGACCACGTCCAGGAAATTCCGGTTGGCCGACAGGATCCGTCCTGCCAGGTCGAACTCGATCACGCCCTGAACCCGGTCGAGAGCCGCGAGCTTGGCGTGCGCTTCACGAACGTTCAGGGCAGAAAACATGGCGCGTCGGCTTCCGCTGGGCGGATCGGGCGCGGCGCACCGCGACCCGCCGGGGGGATACAGCCGAAGGTTGCAACAGGCGGATTAACATAGAGTATCTTCTCACCAGTATTGCGCCCGCCTAATACAGCATTCCAGGGCCAGCCACTCTCGCGGCCCGCGCGAGCCGCTGCGTCGGCCATAAGGCTCCGTTTACCATTCCTGCCGAGGATCCGGTCCGACCCGCGCGGATCGGCATTCGCGCGGCCTGGAGTCGTTGCCCGGCATGATGTCACGCGCGGAACGCACCCCCCTGACGGACTGGTGGTGGACGGTGGACCGCGGGCTGCTCGCGGCGCTGTTCGCGCTGATGGTCGCGGGCCTCGTCTTCCTGATGGGCGGCGGTCCGCCGGTGGCCGAGCGCATCGGCCTGCCGACCTTCTACTTCCTCAACCGGCAGGCGATGTACCTCGCGCCGACCATCCTGCTGATCTGCGCGGTCTCGTTCCTGTCGCTGCGCGGGATCCGGCGGCTCGCGCTGGTGACCTGGGTCTGCGGGGTCGCCCTGTGCCTGCTCGCGGGGAAATTCGGCCCGGAGATCAAGGGCGCGCACCGCTGGATCCAGTTCGGCTCCTTCGGCCTGCAGCCCTCGGAATTCGTGAAGCCGGCCTTCGTGGTCGTGGCCGCCTGGGCCTTCTCGGAGGGCGCGCAGCGCCGCGACATGCCGGGCGGCATCCTCGCGCTCCTGCTGCTCCCGATCACCATCGTGCCGCTGCTGCTGCAGCCCGATTTCGGCCAGACCATGCTGATTACCATGGTGTGGTGCGCCCTGTTCTTCGTCGCCGGCCTCCACCTGATCTGGGTGGCGGTGCTCGGCGTGCTGGGGCTCGGGGGTGTCTTTGCGGCCTACCTGTTCTTCCACCACGTCCGTGAGCGCTTCAACAAGTTCCTCGACAAGGATTCCGGTGGCGGCTTCCAGGATTTCTGGTCGCGCGAATCGTTCCGCTCGGGCGGCTGGTTCGGCACCGGGCCGGGGGAGGGCGTGGCCAAGCGCCACCTGCCGGACGCCCATACCGACTTCATCTTCTCGGTCACCGGCGAGGAGTTCGGCGTGATCGTCTGCCTCTGCCTCGTGGCGCTGTTCGCCTTCATCGTCCTGCGCGGCCTCAAGCTCGCCCGGCGCACCGACGATACCTTCTCGCGGCTGGCGATCACGGGTCTGACGACGCTGTTCGGGCTCCAGGCCTGCATCAACATGGCGGTGAACACCCAGCTGATGCCCGCCAAGGGCATGACGCTGCCGTTCGTCTCCTACGGCGGCTCCTCGCTGATCTCGCTGGCGCTCGGTACCGGCTTCCTCGTCGCCCTGACCCGCAAGCGTCCCCGCACCGTCATGCTCAGCCAGAAGCCGCCCGGCACCGCGCCCGCCACCGTCGCCGGGGTGATGCGGTGACCGTCTTCACCCCCACGATCCTGCTCTGCGCGGGCGGCACCGGCGGCCACCTGTTCCCGGCCGAGAGCCTCGCCCACGCGCTGCGCGCCCGCGGGATCCGGGTGGCGCTCGCCACCGATGCCCGGGTCGACGCGATCGCGTCCGAGTTCCCGGCCTCCGAGGTGGTGACCATCGCCTCGGCGACGCCGTCAGGTCGCTCGCCCCTGAGGCGGGCCGGCGCCGTGCTCACGCTCGGCCGCGGCTTCGGCGTGGCCGCCAAGGAGATCCGCCGGATCAACCCGGCCGCCATCGTGGGCTTCGGCGGCTACCCGACCGTGCCGCCTGTGCTCGCCGGCCAGCTCCTGCGCGTGCCCACCGTGCTCCACGAGCAGAACGCCGTGATGGGCCGGGCCAACGCCTTCCTGGCGCGGGGCGCCCGCACCATCGCAACCGGCTTCAAGGTCGTGCGCGGCGTGCCCGACAAGGCCCGCGCCCCGCGCATCCACACCGGCAACCCGCTCCGTCCCGCGGTGATCGAGGCGGCGAAGATCCCCTATCCGTCCTTCGGCCCGGACGAGGTCCTGCGGCTCCTGGTGTTCGGCGGCAGCCAGGGCGCCCGGGTCATGGGCGAGGTCGTGCCGGAGGCGATCGCCCGCCTGCCCGACGCGCTGCGCGCCCGCCTGCACCTCGTCCAGCAGGTCCGCCCCGAGGACCTGACGGCCGTTCAGAACCGCTATCTCGCCATGGGGCTCGCCGGGATCGAGGCGGCGCCGTTCTTCAAGGACCTGCCGGCGCGGATGGCCGCGAGCCATCTCGTGGTCTCCCGCTCGGGCGCCTCGACGGTCTCGGAACTCGCGGCGATCGGCCGCCCGGCGATCCTCGTGCCGCTGCCCGGCTCCCTCGACCAGGATCAGGCCGCCAACGCCGCGACCCTCGACGCGATCGGCGCGGCTCTGGCCGTGAAGCAGTCGGATTTCACGCCGGAACGCCTCGCCGCGGAACTGACCGCCTGCTTCGAGTCGCCGGCAAAATTGACCGCGGCGGCCGATGCGGCCAGAAGCGCGGGCATCCACGACGCCGCCGAGCGGCTGGCCGAGGTTGTCGTCGAGACGGCCGCCCGCACCTGATTCCTTGAGGGATTCCGCACCGGCGGTCCCGCCACCAGACGGTTCGACCCATGAAGCTGCCCGACAAGCTCGGCCCCATCCACTTCATCGGCATCGGCGGCATCGGCATGTCCGGCATCGCCGAGGTGATGCACAACCTCGGCTACACGGTGCAGGGATCGGACGCTTCCGACAACGCCAACGTCCGTCGTCTGGCCGAGAAGGGCATGCGGACCTTCGTGGGCCACGATGCCAAGAACGTCGAGGAGGCCGCCCTCGTCGTCGTCTCCACCGCGATCCGGCGCGACAATCCCGAATTGCAGGCCGCCCGGGAGCGGCGGCTGCCCGTGGTGCGCCGGGCCGAGATGCTCGCCGAGCTGATGCGCTTCAAGTCCTGCGTGGCGATCGCCGGCACGCACGGCAAGACGACGACCACCTCGCTGGTCGCCACCCTGCTCGACGCCGGCAACCTCGACCCGACCGTGATCAACGGCGGCATCATCAACGCCTACGGCACCAATGCCCGGATGGGCGCGGGCGAGTGGATGGTGGTGGAGGCCGACGAGTCCGACGGCACCTTCCTGAAGCTGCCGGCGGACGTGGCGATCGTCACCAACATCGACCCCGAGCATCTCGACCATTTCGGCTCGTTCGACGCCATCAAGGACGCGTTCCGGCGCTTCATCGACAACATCCCGTTCTACGGCTTCGCGGTGATGTGCATCGACCACCCGGTGGTCCAGGACCTCGTCGGCCACATCGAGGACCGGCGGATCATCACCTACGGCGAGAACCCGCAGGCCGATGTGCGCCTCATCGACGTGGACCTGCGCGGCGGCCAGAGCCGCTTCCGGGTGATGATCCGCGACCGCCGTCCCGGCTACCGGATGGAGATGGAGGATCTGGTCCTGCCGATGCCCGGCAAGCACAACGCGCTGAACGCCACGGCGGCGCTCGCCGTCGCGCACGAGCTCGGCGTGAAGCCGGACGCGATCCGCCAGGCGCTGGCCGGCTTCGGCGGCGTGAAGCGGCGCTTCACCCGCACCGGCGAGTGGAACGGCGCGACGATCTTCGACGATTACGGACACCATCCGGTGGAGATCAAGGCGGTGCTCAAGGCCGCCCGCGCCTCGACCGAGCACGGCGTCATCGCCGTGGTGCAGCCGCACCGCTACAGCCGGTTGCAGTCGCTGTTCGACGATTTCTGCACCTGCTTCAACGATGCCGACACGGTCATCGTCGCGCCGGTTTACGCGGCCGGCGAGCAGCCGATCGAGGGCTTCGACCGTGACAGCCTCGTAGCCGGCCTGCGCTCGCGCGGCCACCGCGACGCCCGGGCGCTGGAGCGGCCGGAGGAGTTGCCCGGGATCATCGCCGAGCTCGCCAAGCCCGGCGATTACGTGATCTGTCTCGGTGCCGGCACGATCACGCAGTGGGCCTACGCCCTGCCGGACGAACTCGCCGCGCGGGGGCGGTAAGCGCGGTGCGTGATCCCGCCCGGGGAGACGTCTCGGGCCGGCGGCGCCTTCCACCGTCTACACTGGGCTGCGCTTCGAGGATGGACCCGGCGATGTATCTCCGGATCCCGGCCTCGGAGCGTCAGCTGCCACCCCGATGCGACGACACCCGCGTCGTCGCATCCCTCTCCCCGCGGGCGGGGCGAGGGGAGACTCACAGATGACCGCATCTCTGCACGATCGCATCCGGGCCGCCGCGCCCGACCTTCGCGGGCGCCTGCTCGCTGACCAGTCGCTCGCCGAGCTCACCTGGTTCCGGGTCGGAGGAGCCGCCGAGGTCCTGTTCACCCCGGCCGACGAGGAGGATCTCGCCCGCCTGCTCGCGGCCCTCGATCCGGACGTACCAGTAACAGTGATCGGGCTCGGATCGAACCTGATCGTGCGCGACGGCGGCGTGCCGGGCGTCGTGGTGCGCCTCGGCGGCAAGGCCTTCGGCAGCATCGCGATCGACGGCGACACGCTGACCGTCGGCACCGCGGTCCCGGACATGCGCCTCGCCAAGGCGGCGGCCGAGGCCGGGCTCGACGGGCTCGCCTTCTACCGCGGCATCCCGGGCTCGATCGGCGGCGCGCTCCGCATGAACGCGGGCGCGCATGGCGGCGAGACCACCGACGTGCTCGTCGAAGCCCGCGGCATCGACCGCAGGGGCGAGGTTCGCACCTTCGGCCACGCCGATATGGGCTTCTCCTACCGGCACTCGGACGCGCCGGAGGACGTGATCTTCACGCGCGCCCTCTTCCGGGGCAGGCCCGGCGACCGGGCCGCCATCGAGGCCGAGATGGAGCGGGTGACGGCTGCCCGCGAGGCCGCCCAGCCGATCCGCGAGCGGACCGGCGGCTCCACCTTCGCCAACCCGCAGGGCGGCAAGGCTTGGCAGCTCATCGACGCCGCGGGCTGCCGCGGGCTGACGCGGGGCGGGGCCCAAGTCAGCGAGATGCACTGCAACTTCCTGATCAACACCGGCTCCGCGACCGCGGCCGATATCGAGGGGCTGGGCGAGGACGTCCGCCGCCGCGTTCGGGAAACCAGCGGGATCGAGCTGCGCTGGGAAATCCGCAGGATCGGGCGGCCCGCCGACACGAAGTGAGCGCGATGTTCCCGACGGGCGGATGGGGCCGGGACAAGGTGTGCTCCCCCCACAGTGGCCGTTCGGGCGCATTCAGATCCTGATCGAAGCCGAGCTATTCGAGGTGCCCTGATGTCCAAGCACGTCGCCGTCCTGCTGGGCGGCACCTCCGCCGAGCGCGAAGTCTCGCTCAACTCCGGCAAGGCCTGTGCCGACGCCCTCGAAGGAGAGGGCTACCGCGTCACGCGGGTCGACGTCGGTCCCGACATCGCCGCGGTGCTGACGGCGCTCAGGCCGGACGTCGCCTTCAACGCGCTGCACGGCCCGGACGGCGAGGACGGCACGATCCAGGGTCTTCTGGAGATCCTGAAGATCCCCTACACCCATTCCGGGGTCCTCGCCTCGGCGCTCGCCATGAACAAGGAGCGGGCCAAGACCGTCATGCGCGCCGCCGGCGTCGACGTGCCGGAGGGCCGGATCGTTAACCGTCGTGAGGCCGCCAGGACACACCCTCTGCCGCCACCCTACGTCGTGAAACCCATCGCGGAAGGCTCATCGGTGGGTGTGATCATCGTGCGCGACGGCCGCTCGCACCCGCCCCAGATCCTCGCCTCCGACGAGTGGACCTTCGGCGAGCAAGTGCTTGCAGAACCTTACATAGCCGGCCGCGAACTGACCTGCGGGGTGATGGGCGACCGGGCCCTCGGCGTGATCGAGGTGAAGGCCGCGACGGGCGACTGGTACGACTACGACGCCAAATACGCCCCGGGGGGGTCGATCCATGTCCTCCCGGCCGAACTTAAACCAAATGTTTACCAGCGTGTCCAAGAACTGTCGTTAACGGCGCATCAAGCACTGGGCTGTCGGGGCGTCAGCCGTGCCGACCTTCGCTACGACGACACACCGGGTGGAACCGGTCTGCTCGTCGTGCTGGAGGTCAACACGCAACCCGGCATGACCCAGACGAGCCTTGTGCCGGAGATGGCGGCCCATGCGGGCCTGAGTTTCGGTGAGCTCGTCCGATGGATGGTGGAGGACGCTTCCCTGAATCGCTGAGCGGCGACGCCGCCGGCCGCAGCGGTCCCGCGCGCCTCGCCGGCGCGGTCCTGGGCCGGCTCGTCGGCCGCGCCTCGTCCCGGTCGCTCTCGGTCCGTCGGGCCCGCTCCGGTCAGCGCCTGAGCGAGCGCCTGCCCCGCGGCGTCGGCATCGTCGGCGTCTCCCTCTCCGCCGCGGTCGTGGCGCTCGCCGGTTTCGTGGCGAGCGGCCGCTACGACGCCTTCGTGGCCGAGCAGGGCCGCCCGCTCGACATCGCCGCGCGCGTCGCCGGCTTCGGCGTCGAGCGCGTCACCATTTCGGGCATCTCCCGCATGTACGAGCGCGAGGTCCTGGCGGCCGCCGGGATCGACTGGCGCTCCTCCGTTCCCTTCCTCGACGTCAACGACGTGCGCGAGCGGCTGCTCCGCGTGCCGCTGATCGCGCAGGCCTCGGTCCGGAAGATCTATCCCAACGAGATTGCCATCACCCAGGTGGAGCGCGAGCCCGCGGCTCTCTGGCAGAAGAACGGCGAGATCAACGTCATCGCCGCCGACGGCACCGTCATCGACGCCATGCGCGACGATCGTTACGCCAGCCTGCCCCTAGTGGTCGGCGAGGACGCCAACACCAAGCTTCCGGAATATCTCGCCCTCATCGCCGCCGCCGGGCCGCTCGCCGAGCGGATCAAGGCCGGCACCTACGTGTCCGGTCGGCGCTGGACTCTCAAGCTCGACGGCGTCGACGTGCGCCTGCCCGAGGCCGATCCGGCCGCCGCGCTCGCCCGCCTCGTCCGGTTCGAGCGCGAGGCCGGCCTGCTCGAGAAGGACATCATCGCGGTGGACCTGCGCATGCCGGACCGCCTCGTGGTGCGCCTGACCGAGGAGGCCGCCGCCGCCCGTGCGGAAGCGCAGAAGGCGAAGAAGAAGGGCGCGGCCAGCTGATGCCCTCGACCAAGATCTCCGCCCGTCCCGCACCCCGCGCCCGGTAGCGTCAATGCACAGCCAACACGGCCTCACGCCGCGCTTGAAGCCGCTCTCCGCCCGGCGCTCGACCACCCTCTCGGTGCTCGATATCGGCACGAGCAAGGTGGTCTGCCTCATCGCCGAGTTGCAGCCCGCCGAGGCGCTCACGACGCTCCGCGGCCGCACGCACCTCGCGCGCATCATCGGCATCGGCCACCAGCGCTCCCTGGGCCTGAAGGGCGGCGCCATCGTCGACCTCGCCGCCGCCGAAGGCGCAATCCGTCAGGCGGTCCACGCCGCCGAGCGGATGGCGAAGGTCGAGGTCCAGTCGGTCATCGTCAACATGTCGGGCGGCCGGCTCGCCTCGCAGCATTTCCAGGCGCGGGTGAACGTCCGTTCGGGCACCGTCACCGGCAGCGACGTCGAGCGGGTGCTCGAGACGGCCAGCGCCCACGGCGTCAGCCCCGGCCGGGCGGTCCTGCACGCGCTGCCCACCGGCTACGCCCTGGACGGGCAGGGCGCCGTGATCGACCCGTCGGGCATGATCGGCGAGGCGCTCAGCGTCGACCTGCACGTCGTCACCAGCGAACTCGCCGCGGCCCGCAACGTGATGCTGGCGGTCGAGCACTGCCACCTCGGCGTCGAGGCGGTGATCGCCACGCCCTACGCGGCCGGGCTCTCGGCCCTGGTCGACGACGAGGCCGAGATGGGCGTGTGCGTCGTCGACATGGGCGGCGGCACGACCAGCGTCGGCGTGTTCTCCGGCGGCCACCTCGTCCACGTGGACGCCCTGGCGGTCGGCGGCCACCACGTCACCATGGACATCGCCCGCGGCCTCTCCACCCGCATGGCGGCGGCCGAGCGGCTGAAGACCCTCTACGGCTCGGCCCTCTCCACCCCCTCCGACGACCGCGACATGATCGCCGTGCACGGGGTCGGCGAGGACGAGGGCGAGGCGCCGGCCCACATCCCGCGCTCGCAGCTCGTGCGGATCATCAAGCCGCGCGTCGAGGAGGTGGTCGAGCTGGTGCGCGACCGCCTGCGCGACGCGGGCTTCGCCGCCCAGGCCGGGCGGCGCGTGGTGCTCACCGGCGGCGCCAGCCAGCTCGTCGGTCTGCCGGAGGTCGCCCGCCGCGTCCTCCAGGGTCAGGTGCGGATCGGACGGCCCCTCGGCATCCGGGGCCTGCCGGAAGCCGCCAAGGGCCCGGCCTTCTCGGCGGCGGTCGGCCTGCTCGTCTACCCGCAGGTGGCCCACGCCGAGCATTTCGAGCCGCGCGGGCACGGCGCCTTCGCGGCGACCGGAACCGACAACTACCTGAACCGGGTCGGCCGCTGGCTCCGGGACAGCTTCTAGGTTTCACGCCCGCCCGCTCGCGCGGGGGGATCGAAGGGAATCCGGCGCCCAGGCGTCGCACGGACAGCACAGTTAGCGAGAGGCTCGACACCATGGCCATCACCCTCCAGGCGCCGGACATCCGGGAACTCAAGCCCCGCATCACCGTCTTCGGCGTCGGTGGCGCCGGCGGCAACGCCGTCAACAACATGATCGAGTCGGGCCTCCTCGGCTGCGAGTTCGTCGTCGCCAACACCGACGCGCAGGCGCTGACCTCCTCCAAGGCCGAGCGGGTGATCCAGATGGGCCTGGGCGTCACCCAGGGCCTCGGCGCCGGCTCGCACCCGGAGGTCGGCTCGGCCGCCGCCGACGAGGTGATCGACGAGATCCGCGACCAGCTCTCCGGCGCCCACATGTGCTTCATCACCGCCGGCATGGGCGGCGGCACCGGCACCGGCGCCGCCCCGGTCATCGCCCGCGCGGCCCGCGACATGGGCATCCTGACGGTCGGCGTCGTGACGAAGCCGTTCCAGTTCGAGGGCATGCGCCGCATGCGCACCGCCGAGTCCGGCATCCAGGAGCTGCAGGCCGCGGTCGACACCCTGATCGTGATCCCGAACCAGAACCTGTTCCGCGTCGCCAACGAGAAGACCACCTTCGCCGACGCCTTCGCGATGGCCGACCAGGTGCTCTACTCGGGCGTCGCCTGCATCACCGACCTGATGGTGAAGGAAGGCCTCATCAACCTCGACTTCGCCGACGTCCGGGCGATCATGCGCGGCATGGGCAAGGCCATGATGGGCACCGGCGAGGCGTCGGGCGAGAAGCGCGCCAACCGCGCCGCCGAGGCCGCCATCGCCAACCCGCTCCTCGACGACGTCTCGATGAAGGGCGCCCGCGGCCTGCTGATCTCGATCACCGGCGGCTCGGACCTGACCCTCTACGAGCTCGACGAGGCCGCCACCCGCATCCGCGAGGAGGTCGATCAGGACGCCAACATCATCCTGGGCGCCACCTTCGACGAGAGCCTGGACGGCATCATCCGCGTGTCGGTGGTCGCCACCGGCATCGAGCCGGCCCTGATCTCGGCGAACTCGCCGAACAACCCGGCCATCGCCGAGACCGAGCAGCGCATCGCCGAGGTTGCCGAGCGCCTGCGCGCCGAGGCCCGCTCGCGGGCTGCCTCGCCGGTGCCGAGCATCCGCACCGAGTCGGTCGCCCCGGCGCCGATCCCCGCCCCGGCCCCCGCGCCGCTCTCGGCCCCCGAGATGCGCCCCGAGTCGCGGATCGAGAGCCGCATCGAGGCCGCCGCGCCGATGACCCGCNGCCTCGCCCGCCGCACCGCAGTCGCACATGGCCCAGCCGCACGTGCCGCCGGCCCCGCGCGCGCCGGCCCCGCCCGCGGTCCCGCAGTACCGCCCGGCCCAGGGCAATCTCGACGGGCAGGGCCGGGTCGCCCCTCAGCCGCGGATGATGGACGACGATCAGCTCGAGATCCCGGCCTTCCTCCGCCGTCAGGCGAACTGATCGGTCCGGGTCTCCGACACGGCCTGGGGCTGGCGGGAAACCGCCGGCCCCTTCGCGCTGCAGCAAAGCAACTCGTGGTTGTTGCGGTGAGGAATCGGGCTCGACGAGGCTGCGCGCCGCGGCCTTCGAGGCGGGACGCGTGGTGCATCGGCGCCACAGAACGGCCGCGGGTTAGTCACGTATTAACCAACCTTTAAGCCTTTGTGGCAGCAGCGCTTTGCGGTGACGAACCGCTAAGCGTGTCTGTAACAGACCGTAAGAATCCGTGATTTGGCTGCCCTGTGCGGCGCAGCTATAGAAACCATGTGATCGAGACGACACGCAGCAGGACACAACCTGATCGCGTGGGCTAGGGCATCAAGCAGCGGACGGATCAGTCAGTTCCTCTTCACCTCCAGTCGGGGTGTCGGGATTTGGTCGCGCCCGGGGGCTAAGGAATGCGAACGCATAAACAGACGACCCTCAAAGGGCCGGCGACTCTCTCGGGGATCGGGGTCCACTCCGGCAATCCCGCCGAGATCACGATCCGACCCGCTCCGGCCAATCACGGCATCGCCTTCCTCCGCACCGGTACCACCCACGGCAATGACCGCCTGATCAAGGCGCATCACGCCCTCGTCTCCGCCACCGAACTCTGCACCGTCCTGGGCGATGTCGAGACCGGCGCAGTCGCCACCGTCGAGCACCTGATGTCCGCCCTGTACGGCCTGGGCGTCGACAATGCCCTGGTCGAGATCGACGGCCCCGAGATGCCGATCCTCGACGGATCCGCGCTCCCCTTCGTCCAGGCGATCGACAAGATCGGGATCGCCACCTGCGACACGCCGCGCCGCTGGCTCAAGATCCTCCGCCACGTCCGCATCGAGACCGGGACGTCCTTCGCGGAGCTGCGGCCCATCGACCGGGGCTTCCGCCTCGACGTCGAGATCGATTTCGAGAGCCCGGTGATCGGCCGCTCCCGCAAGGCCATGGACCTGTCGCCCGCCACCTACCGCCGCGAGATCGCCGGCGCCCGCACCTTCGGGATGATGCGAGACGTGGAGCGCTACTGGAAGGCCGGCTTCGCCCTCGGCGCCTCGCTGGAGAACACCGTGGCGGTGGGCGAGACCGCCGTGGTCAATCCCGAAGGCCTGCGATTCCAGGACGAGTTCGTCCGTCACAAGATCCTCGACGCCATCGGCGACCTCGCCCTGGCCGGACTTCCGATCCAGGGGGCCTACCGCTCCTATTGCGGCGGCCACCGGATGAATGTCGGGGTGCTGTCGGCCCTCTTCGCCGACCGGGCGAACTACGCCATCGTCGAGGCGCAGGGCTCGCGCCGCGAGACCGTCCTGTCCGAGCTGGGCGTCGGCCTGGGCATCGCCGCCTTCGCGGGCGACCTGTAGCCCCCCTGTGACCTTCGGGACACAGCCGGCAACCGATCCTCGCTGCCGCAGCCTTGCCGCTTTCGTGCCCGAATCAAACGGCACGGTTTAACGGTCCGTGAACGGCGGGCACGGCCCGGGGCGGGCCGGATCCACCCACGCGATGGCATGACGGCGCGAGTCGGCGCCGGTTCCGGGAAAGAGCGCCAGATGCCTGTCACCATTCGTCATCGCCGGGCGGCGGCCTTCGCGGCGCCCCTCGTGGCCATCCTCGGCCTGGGGCTCGGCGGCTGCGACTTCGATCCGACCAGCATCTTCGCCGAGAAGTACAAGCCCGAGGTCGTTCCGGACGTTCCGGCCGACAAGCTGTACAGCGACGGCCTCGCCAAGCTCGAGGACAGCGACTACGAGGGCGCGGTCAAGAAGTTCGACAGCCTGGACAAGCAGTACCAGTATTCCGAGTGGTCCCGGAAGGCGCTGCTGATGACGGCTTACGCCAATTACGAGGGCCAGAAGTACGACGACGCGATCAGCGCCTCGAAGCGCTACCTGCAGCGGCACCCGGCCAGCAAGGACGCCGCCTACGCGCAGTACCTGATGGCGATGTCGAACTATAAGCAGATTCCGGACGTGACCCGCGATCAGGAGCGGTCCGAGAAGGCGCTCGTCGCCCTGCAGGAGTTGGTCCAGAAGTATCCGACCTCGGAATACGCCGCGGACGCGAAGGCGAAGATCCAGATCACGCGCGATCAGCTCGCCGGCAAGGAGATGGAGATCGGCCGCTTCTACCTGGAGAAGCGCAATTTCCCGGCGGCGATCAACCGCTTCCGCGACGTGGTCGCCAAGTACCAGACCACCCGGCACGCCGAGGAGGCGCTCGAGCGCCTGACCGAGGCCTACTGGGCGCTCGGCATCACCCAGGAGGCGCAGAACGCCGCCGCGGTGCTCGGCCACAACTTCCCGGAAAGCCCGTGGTACAAGGACGCGCACGCGCTGCTGGCTCAAGGCGGCCTCGAGCCCCGCGAGGAGAAGACCTCGTTCCTCTCGAAGATCTACCGCACGGTCACCGGCAAGACCGCCTCGGCCGAGTAAGCTTCCAGACCCGAACAGGGCTGTACCGAGAATCATCGAGGCCCGGAGCCGCCGCTCCGGGCCTTTCCCATTGCGGCGCACCGATCGAGCGGTGCGACGCATTTTTGGGGTGAATCCGCGCCCCAGCCGCCTTATGTCTGCGGTCCCATCCTGAGGAATCCCCGTCGCCGCATGCTGGCGCAGCTCGCGATCCGCGACATCGTCCTGATCGACAGGCTCGAACTGAATTTCCGATCGGGACTCAGCGTCCTGACCGGGGAGACGGGCGCGGGCAAATCGATCCTGCTCGATGCCTTCGCCCTGGCGCTCGGCGGCCGCGGTGACGGCCGATTGGTCCGCCACGGCGAGGCGCAGGGCGCGGTCACGGCGGTGTTCGATCTGCCGCTCGATCATCCCGCGCGCCGAATCGCGGCCGAGGCCGAGATCGACACCGAAGGCGACCTGATCCTGCGCCGGACGCAGATGGCGGACGGCCGGACTCGGGCCTTCGTCAACGATCAGCCGGTGGGCGTGCAGGTCCTGCGGGCGATCGGCGCGGCCCTCGTGGAGATCCACGGCCAGCACGACGACCGGGCGCTGGCCGATCCCGCCTCGCACCGGGCGATCCTCGACGCCTTCGGCGGCCTTCAGGCCCAGCTCGCCAAGGTTGCCGCCGCGTCGCGGACCGTGCGGACGGCCCGCACCGCGCTCGCCGAGCACCGCGCCCGCGTGGAGGCGGCCCGCAAGGAGTCCGACTTCCTGCGCCACGCCGTGGAGGAACTCGCCGAACTCGCACCGCTGCCGGGCGAGGAGGCCCAGCTCGCGGAGCGCCGCACGATCATGCAGCAATCCGAGAAGGTCGCGCGCGAGCTCAACGAGGCGCTGGAGGCCGTCGGCGGTCCCCATTCCGGCGTGCCGCACCTCTCCGCCGCCCTGCGCAAGCTGGAGCGCCGGGCCGCGCAGCTGCCGGCCCTCGTGGACCCGTGCGTGAACGCCCTCGACGCCGCGATGGTCGCCCTCGACGAGGCCCGCGCCGTCCTCGACGCGGCGGTGGCCGAGACGGAGTTCGATCCCCGCGACCTGGAGCGTGTCGAGGAGCGGCTGTTCGCGCTGCGCGCCGCGTCGCGCAAATACGATGTCCCCGCCGACGACCTCGCGGCCCTGGCGGAGCGATACGCCGGCGATGTGGCGGCCATCGATGCCGGTGAGGCGGCGCTGGCCGGGCTGGAGCAGGCGCTCGCGGCGGCGGAGGCCGCCTATGCCGAGGCGGCCGAGAAGCTCAGCGCCGGGCGGCGGCGGGCGGCCAAGCAGCTCGACGCCGCCGTCAAGGCCGAGCTGCCGCCCCTCAAGCTGGAGCGGGCCCGGTTCATCACCGAGATCGCCACGGATCCGGATTCCCGCGATCCGGCGGGCACCGACCGGGTCGAGTTCTGGGCCCAGACCAATCCCGGGACCAAGCCCGGCCCAATGATGAAGGTCGCCTCCGGCGGCGAGCTGTCGCGCTTCATGCTGGCGCTGAAGGTGGTGCTGGCCGACAAGGGCTCGGCCCCGACACTCATCTTCGACGAGATCGATACCGGGGTGGGCGGTGCGGTGGCGGATGCCATCGGGATGCGGCTCGCCCGGCTGGCGGCGACCGTGCAGGTGGTCGCGGTGACCCACGCGCCCCAGGTCGCCGCGCGGGCCGAGACGCATTTCCTGATCGCCAAGGCGCCGGTGAAAGGGGCCGGCCGCGTCGCCACGCGCGTGGCGAGCCTGCCGGTCGCCGAGCGCCGTGAGGAGATCGCCCGGATGCTGGCGGGCGCCACCGTCACCGACGAGGCCCGCGCGGCCGCGGCGCGGCTCCTCCAGGGTGCCGACGCGTAAACCGGCGTCAACCTTAACCGTTGGTTGCAGGTAATGAATCGTTAACTATTCATAGTGAGAGTACTCCCATCCCGGTACCGCGGCAGGTTTGGGCGGTTGACGGGCGAGAGGGAGCCATGAAGCCGTCAGTCGTCGACTCCGATGGGCCTCTGTCTGCGGGACAGCCTCTGAAACGCGCGGTCGACACGCGCCAGCTCGGCCTCACGCTCCGCACGGTCTACGAGGGCAGCGTCGACACGCAGCCGATCACCGACACGCATGTCGAGCTGCTCCTGCGCCTGCGCCAGAAGGAGCGCGAGCTGCGCCGGGCGGTCTGACACGGCACCGCGCCGCTACCAGCGGCGCGCACCCGGCCGTCGGCGGTACTCGGCGGCCCTGATCAATGTCAGCACGCGGTCGAGACTTACCAGCAGCTCCGCCTCCTCGACGCGCGCAGCCGAAGCGGCCGCCGGATCGGCGCTGAATTTCTGACGGGCCTGCGCCAGCGCCAGGGCCCGCTCCACGGCTTCCCGCTCGGCGTGCAGGGCCAGCCAGGCCGGATCGGATTCCGTCGCCGCATCGACCTCGTCGCCGTCCACGATCCGCGCGTCCTTCTGCTGGTGGTAGAGAGGAACGCGCGAGAGCCCGGAACCGTGCCGCGCCGTGCGCGGATCGATGTCATCCCGGTGTCATCTACTTGTCGTAACCGCCGGGCCATCGGGCGGCCGGCGCTGGGTCTCTTCGGAAGATCGGCCGCAGAGCTCTGCCGCGGGCATGGGCTTGCCGGCGGAGCGGCGCAGGCTCTTGCCCGACGGCAACGGAGATTCCTTTGAGACCCTTCGCTTACGCGCTCGCCGTCGGCCTCGCGACGGTTCAGCTGGCGTCCGCGGCGCTCGCCGCCGATATCACGGGCGCCGGCGCCACGTTCCCCTTCCCGGTCTACTCCAAGTGGGCCGAGGCCTACCGCAAGGAGACCGGTTCGGGCCTCAACTACCAGTCGATCGGCTCCGGCGGCGGCATCAAGCAGATCCAGGCCAAGACGGTCGATTTCGGCGCCACCGACGCGCCCCTGAAGCCCGAGCAGCTGACCAAGGACGGCCTCGTCCAGTTCCCGACCGTGATGGGCGGCGTCGTGCCGGTGGTGAACATCCCGGGGATCGAGCCGGGCAAGCTCAAGCTCACCGGCGATGTGCTGGCCGACATCTACGCCGGCAAGATTGCGAAGTGGAGCGATCCGCGCATCGCCAAGCTCAATGACGGGCTGAAGCTCCCCGACGCCAACATCACCCCGGTCTACCGCTCCGACGCGTCGGGCACGACCAACATCTTCACCACCTACCTGTCGCAGGTCTCCGAGCCCTGGAAGAAGGAGTACGGCGCGGCCACGACGATCTCCTGGCCGGTCGGTCAGGGCGGCAAGGGCAACGAGGGCGTGACCGCCACCGTGAAGCAGGTTCCGAACGCGATCGGCTACGTCGAGTCGGCCTACGCCAAGCAGAACAAGCTCTCCTACGCCCTGCTGCAGAACAAGGCCGGCAAGTACCCGCAGCCCGACGACAAGGCGTTCCAGGCCGCGGCGGCGAGCGCCGACTGGAAGGCGACCCCGGGCTTCGGCATCTCGCTGACCAACCAGCCGGGCGAGGATGCGTGGCCGATCACGGCCGCGACCTTCATCCTGGTCCACAAGGACGCCGCCGACCCGGCCAAGTCCGCCGCCGTGCTCAAGTTCTTCGACTGGGCCTACAAGAACGGCGACAAGCTCGCGACCGACCTCGACTATGTCCCGCTGCCGGACAACGTCGTCGAACTGATCCACCAGGAGTGGAAGGACGTGAAGGGCAAGGACGGTAAGCCTGTCTTCAACATGTGAGCGTGGCCGGGAGGAGGTGAGAACCTCCTCCCTCGCTTCCGGGAACGCACCGGGCTACCACGCCACCCTTCGCAGAGAACCGCGGATGCCCGCTTTGACCGAATCGATCGCCCTCGGCCGAACCCGTTCCGCGACCGCGCGGAAGGCGCCGAGCCGGAGTCTCGACGCCCTGTTCCGGACCTGCTCGTACGGCGCGGCCCTGCTGGTGCTGCTGGTGCTGGCCGGCATCCTCGGCTCGATCCTGTACGGCGGCTGGCCCGCCTTCCGCGAATTCGGCTTCGGCTTCCTGACCTCCAGCGCCTGGAACGTTGGGACCGAGCAGTACGGCGCCCTGGTCGCGGTGATCGGGACCGTCGCCTCCGCCTTCCTGGCGCTGCTGATCGGCGTCCCCGTCTCGCTCGGGATCGCGGTCTACCTCACCCAGCTGTGCCCGGGCTGGGCCCGCAAGCCGGTCGCCATGACGATCGAGCTGCTGGCCGCCGTGCCCAGCATCATCTACGGCATGTGGGGCCTGTTCGTGTTCGCGCCGCTCCTCGCGCGCTACATACAGATCCCGGTCTCGAACCTCGTGGAGGGCATGCCGATCGTCGGCACGCTGTTCTACGCCCGGGTGCCGTCGGGCGTCGGCGTGTTCACCGCCGGGATCATCCTGGCGATCATGATCGTGCCGTTCATCGCCTCGATCGCCCGGGACATGCTCGACCAGATCCCGACCGTGCTGCGCGAGAGCGCCTACGGCATCGGCTGCACCACCTGGGAGGTCGTGCGCCACGTGCTGGTGCCGCAGGCGGCGGTCTCGATCATCGGCGCGATCATGCTCGGCCTCGGCCGGGCGCTCGGCGAGACGATGGCGGTGACCTTCGTGGTGGGCAATGCCAACCGCCTCTCGGCCTCGATCTTCGACCCGAGCTCGACCATCGCGTCGCGGATCGCCAACGAGTTCAACGAGGCGGACGGCCTCCAGCTGAACGCGCTGATGGCCCTGGGCTGCATCCTGTTCGTGATCACCTTCGTGGTGCTCATCATCGCCCGGCTGCTGACGCGCCGCGTCCAGGCCGCCTGAGGAGCACGCGCGATGGTTTCCTCCAGCACGATCGCCGCGACCGCGCAGCGCCGCCCCGGCCGGGTCCGCCAGGGCCGCCGCGTCGCCGACCGGACACTGCGCATCGCCTGCACCGGCGCCACCGTGGTGGGTGCCCTGGTCCTCGGCTCGATCCTCGTGATGCTGATCGTGCAGGGCGTGCGCGGCTTCACGCCGACCCTGTTCACCAACCCGACCCCGGGCCCCGGCTCCGAGGGCGGCGGCATCGCCAACGCCATCCTGGGCAGCCTCGTGCTGACCGGGATCGGCATCCTGATCGCCACGCCGGTGGGCGTCATGGCCGGGACCTTCCTGGCCGAGTACGGGCGCGGCTCGAAGTTGGCCGCCCTGATCCGCTTCCTCAACGACGTCCTGCTCTCCGCGCCGTCGATCCTGATCGGCCTGTTCGTCTACACGCTCATGGTGCGGCCGATGGGCACCTATTCGGGCTGGGCCGGCGGTGTGGCGCTGGCGATCATCGCCGTGCCGGTGATCGTGCGCACCACCGAGGACATGCTGCGCCTCGTCCCCGGCACCCTGCGGGAGGCCGGCGCGGCGCTCGGGGCGCCGCCCTCGACGGTGATCATGAGCGTGACCTGGCGGGCGGCCTCGGCCGGCATCGTCACCGGCATCATCCTGGCGCTCGCCCGCATCGCCGGCGAGACCGCGCCGCTGCTGTTCACCGCGCTCAACAACAATTCCTGGTTCTCGGCCAACCTAATGGGCGGCGTCGCGAACCTGCCGGTGATGATCTACCAGTTCGCCCTCTCGCCCTACCCGAACTGGCAGGGCCTCGCCTGGGCGGGCGCGCTCCTGATCACCGCGACCATCCTGGCGCTGTCGATCATCGCGCGCCTCGTGATCAAGCCGCAGGCCTCGCGCTGAGACCCCTCTCGAGGACACGACGATGAACGCCGCCTCCGCGATCCCCACGGTCGAGCTGAACCGCAACCGCGCCGAAGAGGGCGGCCCCGTGCGGATCGCCGTGAAGGACCTGAACTTCTACTACGGCAGCTTCCACGGGCTGAAGGACGTCAACCTCAACTTCCACGACCGGCAGGTCACGGCGCTGATCGGCCCCTCCGGCTGCGGCAAGTCCACCCTGCTGCGCTGCTTCAACCGGATCTACAGCCTCTATCCGGAGCAGCGCGCCGAGGGCGAGATCCTGCTCGACGGCGAGAACATCCTCAGCCCCTCCGTCGACCTGAACGAGCTGCGCTCGCGCATCGGCATGGTGTTCCAGAAGCCGACGCCGTTCCCCATGTCGATCTACGACAACGTGGCCTTCGGCCTGCGCCTCTACGAGAAGCTGCCGAAATCCGAGCTGGACGGCCGGATCGAGGAATCCCTGCGCAAGGCCGCGCTCTGGGACGAGGTGAAGGACAAGCTCCGGCAGCCGGGCACCGGCCTGTCGGGCGGCCAGCAGCAGCGCCTGTGCATCGCCCGGACGGTGGCGCAGAAGCCGGAGGTGATCCTGTTCGACGAGCCGACCTCGGCCCTCGACCCGATCTCGACCGGCCGCATCGAGGAGCTGATCGAGCAGCTGCGCGACGAGTTCACCATCGTGATCGTCACCCACAACATGCAGCAGGCGGCGCGCATCTCGCAGTTCACCGCCTTCATGTATCTGGGGCAGCTCGTCGAGTTCGGTCCGACCAACCGGATGTTCATGAACCCGACGGAACGCCGCACGCAGGACTACATCACCGGCCGCTTCGGCTAGTCTGACCGGGAGGCTCCGGTCCCGAGACCTGCCGGTCGGCGCCCCCGGCGCGCCGGCAAGTCCCCGCAAGCCGCCCCGGCGCGCCGCTCCCGGGACTTTATCGAAGGATCCACCATGCCCGGCCATATCGTCACCTCCTACGACACCGACCTCGAGAACCTCCGGCGCTCGATCTCGGAGATGGGCGGCGTGGCCGAGAAGATGACCGCGGAGGCGACCGACGCCCTCGTGCGCCGGGACGACACGCTCGCCCAGGCGGTGATCCTCGCCGACAAGCGCCTCGACGCGCTGCAGCGGGACATCGAGGAGCGCGCCGTGCTGCTGATCGCCCGGCGCCAGCCCCTGGCGATCGACCTGCGCGAGACCATCTCGGCGATCCGCGTCTCCGGCGACCTCGAGCGGATCGGCGACCTCGCCAAGAACGTCGCCAAGCGCGTGGTGGCGATCTCCGACCAGGCGCCGGCCCAGAAGATCGTGCTCGGCGTGCGCCACATGAGCGACCTCGCCGAGGGCCAGCTCAAGGACGTGCTCGACGCCTACGCGAGCCGCGACGTCCAGGCGGCCCACGACGTCTGGGAGCGCGACGGCGAGATCGACGCCCTGTACAATTCCCTGTTCCGCGAGCTCCTGACCTACATGATGGAGGATCCGCGCAACATCTCGTTCTGCACGCATCTCCTGTTCTGCGCCAAGAACGTCGAGCGCATCGGCGACCACACCACCAACATCGCCGAGACGATCCACTACCTCGCCACCGGCGAGACGCTGGCGGGCGATCGGCCGAAGAACGACGCGTCGAACTACGCGACGGTGGACGGCGTCCAGGCGCCGTGAGCTTCAGACCCCGGTCTCCGCGCCTTCCTGTGGGCGCGGCCGGGGTAAGTATCCGTGCAGGTTGAGGCAGGGCGGCGCCTCCTGCACCGTGCGCTGGACCGCCGGTAGAACGAGTCTTCGAACGTGAGCATGCAAGTCCTGATCGTCGAGGACGAGGAGGCGCTGACCACGCTGCTGCGCTACAACCTGGAGGCCGAGGGCTTCCTGGTGGATTCGGCGGCGCGCGGCGACGACGCCGAACTGCTCCTGGCCGAGCGAACCCCGGACCTCGTGCTGCTCGACTGGATGCTGCCCGGCCTGTCGGGGATCGAGCTGTGCCGCCGGATCCGGGCGCGGCGGGAAACCGAGCGGCTGCCGGTGATCATGCTCACCGCCCGGGGCGAGGAGGGCGACCGCGTCCGCGGTCTCGGCACGGGCGCCGACGACTATATCGTCAAGCCGTTCTCGGTCCCGGAACTGCTCGCCCGGATCCGCGCGCTGCTGCGCCGGGCCAAGCCCGCCCACGTCTCGGACCGGCTGGCGGCCGGCGACCTGGAGCTCGACCGCACCGGCCACCGCGTCCGCCGCGGCGGCGAGGAGCTGCATCTGGGGCCCACGGAGTTCCGGCTCCTCGAATTCCTGATGCTGGCGCCCGGCCGGGTCTTCTCCCGCGAGCAGCTCCTCGACGGGGTCTGGGGCCACGACGTCTACATCGACGAGCGCACCGTCGACGTCCATGTCGGGCGGCTGCGCAAGGCGCTGAACGGCCCGCGCCAGGCCGACCCGATCCGCACGGTCCGCGGCTCGGGCTACGCCTTCGACGAGACCTTCTCGCTGGAAGCCTGAGGCGGCCCGAAGGGTTGTCGGAGGGGCACACCGCTCCGGCGCACCGTCATCGCGAGCCCGGCGAAGCGACCCAGGGCGGCGGGACGCCGGTGAGCGTGGCGCTGCTCAGGGGCCTGAGACATCAAACTGATTCAGCGCGCCAGCGCCGCGCTCCGGCCGGACGCAGGCACCGCCTCCAGCGCCGCCAGAACCGTCCCCTCGGTCAGGATCTGCGGGAGCACCTGGGGCTCCCCCGTCCCGGTGTAGAGCAGGTAGAGCGGGACGCCGCTGCGCCCGTGCTTCTCCAAGAGGCGGGTGATCTCGGGGTTCTGGTTGGTCCAGTCGCCCTTCATGTAGGTCACGCCGCGCTCGGCCATCGCGGCCCGCACCGCCCTGGTGTTGAGCGAGGTCGCCTCGTTGACCGCGCAGGTGATGCACCACGCGGCGGTCATGTCCACGAAGACGGGACGGTGCGCGTCGACCAGGGCGTCGAGGCGCGCCTGCGTGAACGGCTCGACCCCGTCGGCGGTGGCCTGCGGCGAGGGCGCGGCACGGTCCCGGGGGAGGGTGACGGCGAGGGCCCCGACGGCGAGCAGCGCCAGCACCGCGGCGGCCTGCGCGATCCGGCCGGCCCGCGGCGGGGCCGCGCGGCCGTGCTCCCAGACCCAGGCGGCGAAGCCCACGAGGACGAGGCCGATCAATGCCGCCAGCAGCCCGCGCGGATCGACCTGCTGCGCCAGCACCCAGATCAGCCACGCGACGGTGGCGTAGACCGGGAAAGCCAGGACCTGCTTGAGGGTCTCCATCCAGGCGCCCGGCCGCGGCAGCGCCCGCAGGGCCGGCGGCCAGAGGGTCAGGAGCAGGAAGGGCAGGGCGAGGCCGAGGCCGAGGCTGGCAAAGACGGTGAGCGCCACGCCGGCGCTCTGGGTCAGCGCGAAGCCCACCGCCGAGCCCATGAACGGCGCCGTGCAGGGGGTCGCCACCAGGGTGGCGAGCACGCCCGTGAAGAACGAGCCGCTCAGGCCGGCGCGTCGGGTGAGGCCGTCGCCCAGGCCGGCGAGCCGGCCGCCGACATGGACCGCGCCGGAGAGGCTCAGGCCCATCGCGAACAGCAGGTAGGCGAGTCCCGCGACCATGGCGGGCGATTGCAGCTGGAACCCCCAGCCGATCGCGGCCCCGCCGCTCTTGAGGGCGATCAGCGCGGCCGCGAGCGCCAGGAAGCTCGCCAGGACGCCGGCCGTGTAGGCGAGACCGTGGAGCCGCAGCCGGGCCGGCCCCTCGCCCGCGTGCCGCACGAGGCTGAGCACCTTGATCGACAGAACCGGGAAGACGCAGGGCATCAGGTTGAGGATCAGGCCGCCGAGGAACGCGAAGGCCGCGGCGGTCGCGAGGGTCAGCGCGTCGAAGTCGGAGGCGGCGGGCGCGGTCGCGGCCGGGTTCGGCGCGGTCGCGGCCGGCGCCCCGGCGGCCGGAAGCACCGGCTCGTCGCCGTACGCGAAGGCGAGCCGGCGGGTCCCGGCGGCGTCGACCGCGTCGACCGCGTCGACCGTCAGGACGCCGGGCAGGGTGGTGGGCACCGGATCGGTCGGGCTGCTCCGGGCGAGCGTCAGGTGCAGGCCGGTCTCGTTGACGGTCATCACCTGCGCGGCGGCGTTGTCGATCGCCGTCTCGGCGTAGGGGAAGTACGCGGCGTTCCGGACCGCCTCGGGCGTGAGGCCGGACGCAGTGAAATCGAGGCGCAGGGTGTCGCCCTGGCTCGACAGGCGCAGGGGCCAGAGCGCCGGCACGGGCAAAGCTGCGCGGGCGCGGGCGAACAACGCGGCACTGGCCGGGTCCGGCTCGGCCTTGCCGACCGGCAGGGTCAGGGCGAGATCGGCCGAACCGGGGACGCACTCGGTCTCGCAGACGAGATAGGTCAGCTTCGCCTGGATCTGAACCGGATCGGCCGGATCGAGGCTCGGCGGCGGCGTCACCGGGACGAGGAGCGTGACCTCGCCCTCATACCCGTAATTCATGAGCGTCGCGATCGGGATGCGCTCCGGCGCCGGCCACCGGATCGCGCCGGCGTTGAAGCCGGCCGGCAGGGTCCAGGTCACCTCCGGGGGCAGGCCGGAATCGCCCGGATTGCGCCAGTAGACGTGCCAGCCCGGCTTGATCTGCATCCGCACCGCCAGCGTGAACGGCTGCGCGCCGGCGACCGCGGCGGGCTCGGCCACGAGGCTCGCCCGGACGAGGTCCGCGGGCGTGCGGAAGCCCTGCGGGAACCCCTGCGCCGCGGCGGCCGAGAGGCTCGCCGCGAGGGCGAGGATCAGGATGGCGAGGCGGCGGATCATGCTGTCCCTTCGCGCGCAGGGCGGTCGCGGTTTCATGCGCGGCGTCTCCGGCCCGGCGCGTCCATTTCCACGGCGCCGGGTCTTAACATGGACCACGCCCGGCGTCCCCGCGGGCGGCTCAACCCTCCAGCGGCGCCGTCGCCCGCTCCAGCCAGTCGCGCGTCCCGCTATCGAGCCCAGGCACCAGGGTCTCGCACACCCGGGCATGATAGGCGTCGATCCAGGCGCGCTCCTCGGGTTCGAGCAGGTCGGACTGGATCAGCCGCCGGTCGTAGGGGGCGAGCGTCAGCGTCTCGAAGCCGAGCATCGGACGCTCGCCGCCCGCGATCGTGCGGGGCTCGACCAGGACGAGGTTCTCGATCCGGATGCCGTAGGCGCCGCGCGCGTAGTAGCCGGGCTCGTTCGACAGGATCATGCCGGGCTCGAGCGCCACCGTGCCGGTCTTGGCGATCCGCTGCGGCCCCTCGTGCACCGACAGGAAGGCACCGACGCCGTGCCCAGTGCCGTGATCGAAGTCGAGGCCCGCCTGCCAGAGCGGCGCCCGCGCGAAGCCGTCGATCTGGGCGCCGGTCGTGCCGACCGGGAACACCGCCCGGGCGATGGCGACGTGGCCCTTCAGAACCCGCGTGAAGCGGTCGCGCATCTCCGGGCTCGGCGCGCCGACGGCGACCGTTCGGGTGATGTCGGTGGTGCCGTCCGGGTACTGCGCCCCGGAATCGATCAGGAACAGCTCGCCCGCCCGGACCGTGCGATCGGTGGCGCGGCTCACCCGGTAGTGGACGATCGCGCCGTTCGGCCCCGAACCCGAGATGGTGGGGAACGAGACCTCGCGCAGGTCGCCGCCCGCGGCCCGGAAATCCTCCAGGGCCTCGACGGCGGCGATCTCGGTGAGACCGCCGGCGGCGGCCGCGCCGTCGAGCCAGGCGAGGAAGCGCACGACGCTCGCCCCGTCCCGGACATGGGCGGCGCGGGCGCCCGCGATCTCGGCGGTGTTCTTCACCGCCTTCATGCCGGTGATCGGATCCTTGCCGATATCGGCCGTGCCGCCTGCGGCCTCGATCTTCTCCTTCAGGGCGACGGCGCCAGTCGCCGCGTCGAGGCGGACGCGCACGCCCGCCAGTGACGCCAGCCCGTCGTCCAGGTCCGCCCGCGGCAGGATCTCGGCGATCGGCGCGAGCGCCGTCCACAGGGACGGATCGACGTTCGGCGAGACCAGGAACAGCCGGGCCAACCCCTCGCGCGGCAGGATGGCGTAGCCCAGCGCCAGAGGCGTATGTGCGACGTCGGACCCGCGCAGGTTGAAGGCCCAGGCGAGATTGTGCGGATCTGAGATCACCAGGGCATCGCAGCCGCCCTCGGCGAGTGACGCCCGGATCCGGGCGAGCTTGTCGGTGGACGCCTCGCCACACAGCGCGTCCGGATGGACCACCACCGGTCCGGCCGGCGGCCGCGGCCGCCCGGCCCAGACCGCGTCGACGAGGTTCGGCACCGCCCGCACCGCGCCGCCGGCGCGGGTCACGGCCCGCTCCAGGCGCGCCAGACCGTCCGGCGTGTGCAGCCAGGGATCGTAGCCGAGCACCTGATCCCGCCTCAGATTGGCGCCGGTCCAGGCCTCCGGAGTCGTTTCGGCGAGCGGCACCACCGTGACGAGGCCGGTATCGACCTGCTCGGGCGCCTGCAGGGTGTAGCGCCCGTCGACGACGAGAGCCGCGGACTCCATCAGGATCACGGCCGTCCCGGCCGAGCCGGTGAAGCCCGTGAGCCAGGCCAGCCGCTCGGCGTCGGCGGGAACGTATTCCGACTGGTGCTCGTCGGCGCGTGGGACGACGAAGCCGTCGAGCCCGGTCTCGCGCAGGGCCGCGCGAAGCGCCTCGATCCGCTCGGCGCCCTTCCGGTGGCTCGGGTCATCGAAGCTCTGGAAGCGCTGCCGCGGTCGGGACGAACGGGTGTCGGTCATGCGGCGAGCCTAGCGCCCGCCGCTCCCGCGTCGCAACACCCTGCTCTCACGACAAAAGGGTTGGTCGAAGGTTGGTTGCGGTGCTTAAAGATCGTTAGCAATCTTATCACGCCGCCGATTTTGGCCTATTACTCAGACATGCCACGCCGCGTTTTCTACCGGATCAGCGACAGACCCGACGGCCGCTTCGACGCCGTCGTGACGATCGAGCCCGACACGGTGGTCCGCCGCGACGGTTTCGCTTCGCTCGCCGAACTTGAGGAGTGGATCGACGGCCTGCGCGCGCTGATGGCGGCGCTCGGCGCGCCGGTGTCGCAGGCGGACGCGCCGGGGTCACCGGCCGAGACCGCGGGCGAGCCGGACCGGCCGGGTCGATTGCGCACCGCGCGCTGATCAGCCGTTCGTGATCGGCAGGTCCGGCGCGCGGTCGGCGGGCGCGCCGTCGTAGCCCTCGATCCAGGCCCGACGCGCGGGCGAATTGGCCGGATACGGGCAGGCATCCTTGGGCCGGCCCTGCGCCCGGGCGCGGGCGCCCTCGGCGATGGGGTCCGCGGGCGGATCGTGGAGCGACGTCTGGCTCATGACCGGATAACACGCCGGCACGCGGGGAGTTTCGGGGCGGCTCCGCGCGGGTCAGCGCCGCGGACGCGGCGCCGACCCGCCGCGCATCAGGACCAGGGCGACCCACCCCTCGATCACGCCGCGCCGCACGAGGGAGAAGCCCTGGAGGCGGTAGGCCGAGAGCACGCCCGGCACGTCGCGCTCGATCAGGCCGGACAGGACCAGCACGCCCTCGGTGGCGACGACCCGCGCCAGGGTCGGCGCGAGGAGCCTGAGCGGCCGGGCCAGGATGTTGGCGAAGACGAGATCGAAATGGCGCGACCGGTCAGCGAGGCGGTGGCGCACCCCGGGCCCTTCGTAGAGCTTGAGATAAGGGCCGAGCCCGTTGGCGCGGGCGTTCTCGCGGGCCGTGCGCACGGCCTCCGCGTCGAGGTCGCCGGCCACCACCGGCTGGCGCAGCGCCTTGGCGGCCGCGAAGGCGAGGATCCCGGTTCCGGTTCCGACATCGAGGATATGGGCCGGGCGCCGGCGCTTGAGTTCCGCGACCAGGGCGCGGAGGCAGCCCAGCGTCGTTCCGTGATGCCCGGTGCCGAAGGCGAGAGCGGCCTCGATCTCGATGGCCAGATCGTTGCCCCGCACGGAGTCCCGGTCGTGTGAGCCGTGCACGAGGAAGCGGCCGGCCCGGACCGGCTTCAGGCCCTCCAGCGACGCGCGCACCCAGTCCTGCTGCGCTATCGTGCGGAACTCCGCCGCGTCGGCGGCATCGCCGATGACCGGGCGGATCAGCGCGCGGACGTAATCCTCGTCGGGCGCGTCCGCGAAATAGGCCTCCAGGCGCCACGTGCGCCCGTCCTCGTCCTCGAAGGCCGCCACCGCGGTCTCCGTGGGATCGAACATCTCGCCCAGCAGGTCGGTCATCGCGCGGGCCGAGCGTTCGTCGGTCAGCAGACGCAGGACGTGGGACGGGCGATGGGGCGGCAGACCTTCGAGCATGGTGCCCGGCTGTAACGCCGGGGCGCGCCGCAGCCCAGGGGCTGGTGCGAAAAAATCCGGGCGCGGCGGGCGGGGAAGCCCGGCGGGCGTGCCGTCCCACCCCTTGTTGCCGGACAGACACAAGCACCAATACTTATTTTTGAAGCGATCAAAATCAGTGTCCAGGGACTTCGGGCGTGCTTAAACAATCTCGGCTTTCCCAAGGCCTGACCCTCAACTCGGGCGCGCCGCACTTCCCGCGCGGCGCGCCGGTTTTGACAGACGATCGTGCTGCCATGACCGCGTCCCTCCTCATCAGCGTCGCCTTCGCGGCCGTGACCACGGCCGCGGCCGCGCTCTGGGCGCGGCTGGTCGCGAACGATATGGCCGGGCTGCCGGACGGGCGCCCGACCGAGAAGCCCGACATCCGGACATGGTGATGTCATGGGTCCGATTCGCGCGCCCGGCTGCCCAGGAATGCGGCAGGATGTTCGCGCGTTAACCAAATGAGGTATCGCGGCCGCGGAACCCGCCGCTGTCAGCGGCGTTTTTGCCGGCTTTTTACGTGAATCACGATTGAGCAGGGTGCGTACAGCGTGACCAAGTCCCGGCGTTCCGGCCCCCGCGGGCCCGTGGTCGTCAACGACACGTCCGTGCATCCCCGGCCGCGTGAGCGGATCTTCGGCGGTCCCGCACCGGACGGGCCGCTCCCGGGCCATCTCCTCGTCCTGCTGAGCCGCCTGCATCGGGCGGAGGCCGAGCCCAAGGACCGGCAGGAAGCCAACCTCGGTTGATGTGAAGCCGGACCGCCCGGTTCCCCGTGGCTGCCGGCCCTTGGCCGCCCGCCGTCGCGTCCCTATGATCTCCGTCGTTCCCCGCCGTCTACAGCGGGCCGCCACGGGGAGTTCACGGATGCGCTTGGCCCGACGGATCCTGGTTGCGGTCGCGCTCGCGGCGCTGACCCTCGCTCCCACGGGCAGGGGCGCGCGGGCAGACGAGCCGGTCGTCGTATTCGCGGCCGCCAGCCTCAAGAACGCCCTCGACGACGCCGCCGCCGCCTGGACCAAGGCGACCGGCAAGACCGCGCGGATCTCGTATGCGGGCTCGAACGCCCTCGCCAAGCAGATCGAGGTGGGGGCGCCGGCGGACCTGTTCATCTCGGCCGACCTCGCCTGGATGGACTATGTCGACCGGGCCGGGCTTCTGAAGACCGGCTCGCGGATCGATCTCCTGCGCAACGCCCTGGTGCTGATCGCCACCGGGCCGAAGGACAGCGCCGCGGCCCCGCAGGTCGCCCTGGCGCCGAACCTCGGCACCACGCTGACGCGGATGCTCGGCGGCGGTCGGCTGGCGATGGCGACGCTCGACGCCGTTCCCGCCGGGAAGTACGGCAAGGCCGCCCTGGAGAAGCTCGGCGCCTGGGACGCCGTGAAGGGGCGGGTCGCTCAGGCCGAGAACGTGCGTGCCGCCCTCCTTCTCGTCGCGCGGGGCGAGGCGCCCCTCGGCATCGTCTACGCCACCGACGCGGCCGCGGACCCGAGCGTCCACGTGGTCGCGACCTTCCCGGCCGACAGCCACCCGCCGATCGTCTATCCGGCGGCCGTCAACAAGGAGTCGCGCAGCCCGGATGCCGGGGCGCTGCTCGGCTACCTGCGCGGCCCGGATGCCCGCGGCTTCTTCGAGCGCCAGGGCTTCACGGTGATCGCGCAGCCCGGCGCCAGTCAGTAGCGGCGCGCCGGACCCTTGCTCGGCGTCACGCCGGAGGAGTGGACCGCCGTCGGCCTGAGCCTTCGGGTGGCGACGGTGGCGACGCTCGCGAGCCTCGTGCCCGGCCTCGCCGTGGCGTGGCTTCTGGCCCGGCGCCGCTTTCCCGGCCGCGCCCTTCTGGACGGGCTGGTCCACCTGCCGCTGATCCTGCCTCCGGTCGTCACCGGCTACCTGCTGCTGCTGGCCTTCGGTCGGCGCGGTCCACTCGGCGCGCCCCTCGCCGAGATCGGGGTGGTCTTCTCCTTCCGCTGGACCGGCGCGGCGCTCGCCTGCGCGGTGATGGGCTTCCCGCTCATGGTGCGGGCGATGCGGCTGTCCATCGAGGCGGTGGACCGGCGCCTGGAGCAGGCGGCCGGGACGCTGGGCGCGCACCCCTTCGCGGTGTTCCTGACGATCACGCTGCCGCTCAGCCTGCCCGGATGCCTCGCGGGGGCCGTGCTGGCCTTCGCCAAGGCGATGGGGGAATTCGGCGCGACCATCACGTTCGTGTCGAACATTCCGGGTGAGACGCAGACACTGCCGTCGGCGATCTACACGCTGACGCAGGTTCCCGGCGGGGAGGGGCCGGCCCTGCGCCTCACCCTGATCTCGATCGCGCTGTCGGTCACGGCGCTCCTGGTCTCGGAATTCCTGGCGCGGCGGGCCGGACGACGGCTGGGGGCGGGCTGAATGGCGATCCATCCGAGCCGGCCCGCCCGTTCAGGCATACGCGTAGGGGCCGCCCTGCCGCAGCGCCCTCTGATAGGCCGGGCGCGCATGGATGCGCGCGAGCCAGTCCGTGACGCGCGGGCCGGCACCCGTGCCGCGCGCCGCGAAGGCCTCCAGCGGGAAGCTCATCAGGATGTCGGCCGCGGTGAAGTCGGCGCCGCAGAAATACGGACGGCCGGCGAGTTCAGCCTCCCAGAAGGCCGCGTGCCGGCGCAGGTCCGGATCGACGAAGCCCCGCAGCACCGTGTCGGCGATGCGGCGGACGAGGGGTCGCAGCGGCCACGGGCTGCTTGGCGCCAGCCGCCCGAAGACAAGCTTCAGCAGCAGCGGGGGCATCGCCGAGCCTTCGGCGTAGTGCGACCAGTAGATGTAGCGCCGCCGCTCTTCGGCCCCGGGTCCGGGTACCAGCCTCTCGCCGGCCAGACCCGTGAGATAGGCGACGATCGCGCCGGTCTCGGCGACCACCGTCTCGCCGTGGGTGATCACCGGCGCCTTGCCGAGCGGGTGCACGGCCACGAGTTCGGGCGGCGCGCGCAGGGTCCGGGGATCGCGGGCGTAGCGCGTCACGCGGTAGGGCAGCCCGAGTTCCTCCAGCAGCCAGAGCACGCGCTGCGAGCGGCTGTTCTCGAGGTGATGGACCGTGATCATCGTGGGCAAGTCCGGGCCGGCGCCGGGACGCGCCGGCGGCCCTGTTACCCGAGTCCCGCCGCGTGAGCATCCAGGTCGACGTCCAGCTCCGGCGCGGCGCTTTCACGCTCGAGGCCGTCTTCGAGGCCGGCCCGGGGCTCACCGCGCTGTTCGGACGCTCGGGCTCCGGGAAGACCACCCTGATCGACCTGCTCGCCGGCCTTGCACGGCCGGACCGCGGCCGGATCGTCGTCGGGGGCCACCCGTGGGTCGACACCGCGGCCGGGCTGATCCTGCCGCCGCATCGTCGACAGGTCGGCGTGGTGTTCCAGGACGCGCGGCTGTTCCCGCATCTCAGCGTCCGGACCAATCTCGGCTACGGCCGCGTCTTCGCCCGGCACCGCGCCGACCCGGGGGCCTTCGCGGCGGTGACGGGCATGCTCGGCATCGACCATCTCCTCGACCGGCGGCCCGCTGGCCTCTCGGGGGGCGAGCGCCAGCGCGTGGCGATCGGGCGGGCGCTGCTGGCCAAGCCGCGTCTCCTGCTCATGGACGAGCCCCTCGCGGCCCTGGACGAAACCCGCAAGGCCGAGATCCTCCCTTATATCGAGCGCCTGCGCGACGAGGTCGGCGTGCCGGTCATCTACGTGAGCCACGCGGTGTCCGAGGTGGCGCGGCTCGCAACGACCGTGATCGTGCTGGAATCCGGGCGCGTGGCCGCTGCCGGACCCGCGGAGACGATCCTGCGCCGGGCCGATCTCGTGCCGATCCACGAGGCCGAGGCCGGCGCGCTCCTCGACATGGTCGTGGAGGCGGTCGACGCCACCACGGGGCTGACGCGCCTGACGGGCGCCGCCGGGCAGCTGCTGGTGCCGGGCCTGTCGCGCCCGGCCGGGACGCGACTGCGGGTTCGGATTCCCGCCCGCGACGTTCTCGTCGCCACCGAACATCCCCGCGGTCTCAGCGCCCGCAACGTGCTGGCCGGCCGGATCTGCGGGCTGACTCCGGCGGGCGCCGAGACGGCGGTGGAGATCGACTGCAACGGCGCCCGTCTCGTCGCGCGGGTGACCGCCGCGGCCGTTCGCGAACTCGGCCTCGCGCCCGGGCGCGAGGTCCACGCCATCATCAAGAGCGCCTCCTTCGATCCGGCCGGGATCGGCCTGCTGCGGCCGCCGCGGGCGATCTGAGACTGCCGCGGTCGGGAGCGTCCGTCCTCCGACGTTGGCGAGCGGCGCGCCGCGGCGAGAGGCCGGGTCACACCCTGCCCTGGTCCCCGCCGGGAGGCCGTCTCGGAGGCTGCCTTCACGCCCTTTGGTTGTAATATCAGGAGTCAAAACAACCATTAGTTAGAAGATCGCCGCCACGATGGGTCGTGCAGTGGTTTTGCTGCGCGGGTCGCGGAGGGCGATGCGATGGGCATGCGGCGCTTGCGTCGGCGGAGGGCGCCCGGCGGATGGACCTGCCGTCGGGGCAGTTCCGCGGTGGAATTCGCCCTCGTGGCGCCCGTGCTGTTCCTGCTCTTCGCCGGGATCGCGGTGTTCGGGATCTGTCTCGGCGCCGCCCACAACCTCCGCCAGATCGCCGCCGAGGCGGCCCGCGCCTCCGTGGCCGGCGTGACCGATGCCGAGCGCGCCAACCTCGCCCAAACCATGGTGAATCGAAGCCTGAGCGCCGGCGCGATGTTCCGGCCCGGCAGCATCGTCGTGCAGGTCGGGCCGGATCCCGGCGATTCCACGGTGTACACCGTCACCGTCACCCTCGACGCCACGACGCTCGGCATCAACGTCTTCACGCGCCTCCTGCCGATGCTCCCGACCGTGTTGCGCAGCAGCGTCAGCGTCCGGAAGGGGGGCCTGTGACCGGCCTCGGAGCGCGCCGCCTGCGGCGCTTCGGATCCGCGCGCGGCGGCAACGTCGCGATCCTGGTGGCCCTCGGCAGCGCGATGCTGATGGGTGCCGGCGCGGTCGGGATCGATCTCGGCATGGTCTTCCAGGCACGGCGCAAGGCGCAGGGGGCGGTGGACATCGCGGCCATGCTGGCGGCCGTCGATCCGAGTCAGGCCGACCCGGTCGCGCGCCAGTCGCTCAGTGACAACGGCTACGGCGCGGCGACCGCCACGGTCGCGCCCGGCAGCTACGACGCGAGCGCCAGGGGCGTCGCGCCGGGCGGCCGGTTCAGCGCCGGCGGCAGCCCGGCGAACGCGGTGCGGGTGGGTCTCTCGACCTCAGTCCAGGTTACCTTCGGCCGCGCGATCGGCCTGCCCGCCGCGGTGCCGCTGCGGGTGACTGGAACCGCGGCGAGCGCGCAATTCGCCGCCTTCACGATCGGGTCGGGCACCCTCAAGCTCGAGGGCGGCATCGCCAATGCCCTGCTCGGCGCGCTCCTCGGGGCCAAGCTGTCGCTCAGCGTCAGCGACTACGATGCCCTCGCCGGCGCCCGCGTCGATGGGCTGCGCGTGCTCGACGCCCTCGGGACGAGCCTCAACATGCAGGCCGCGAACTACACCGACATCGTCCAGGCGAATGCCAGCATCGGTCAGGTGCTCATGGCGCTCCGGGTCGCCGCGCAGGACAACGGCAGCGTCGTCTCGGCCCTCTCGGGTATCCTCAACGCCCTCCCGAACGCCGGAAACCTCATCGCGATCGGGCAGGTGGACGGGCTCGGCGACGCCGCCGCGCTGGCGCCCCCGCGGGGCTTCGCCGGTCCCTCCCTCAACGTGCTGAACCTTCTTGGCGCCGCCGCGGCCTCGGCGAACGGCCAGAACCAAGTGGCGGTCGATCTCGGAGCGACGGTGCCGGGACTGCTCTCGACCCGCCTGACCCTGGCGATCGGCGAGCGCAAGCGCAGCTCGGGCTGGGTCCGGCCGGGCAGCCAGAATGCCACGGTGCAGACGGCGCAGACCCGGCTGCTGATCGAGACCACCATCACCGCGCCGCTCGGGCTCGGAACGCTCTCCCTCCCCGTCTACGCGGAGGTGGCACCGGCACAGGCGAGCCTGCGGTCGCTCAGCTGCACCGGGTCCGAAGGTCGCAAGGTCACGCTCGACGCGCGGACCGGACTGGCGACCCTGGCGGTCGCGCAGGTGCCGCGCACCGCGATCGCGGGAGGCAGCGCGAGTCCGGACCTGTCGCAGCCGGCGTCCCTGATCGCCCTGCCGCTGGTCACGGTCTCCGGGCGCGCCTTCGCGACGCTCGGCACCGGGTCGCAGACCCTCGTGTTCTCGGATGCGGATATCACCAATCACACGGTGCGCACGGTCGCCTCCGGCAGCCTGTCGCAGTCGCTCACCGGCAGCCTGCTGCGCAACCTCGTGCTGAGCATCAACGGCATCGGCGTGCCCCCGCTGCTGCAGTCGGCGCTGACGACGACCCTCGGCGCCGCGACGCCGGGGATCGACCTCGTGCTCGACACCGTCCTGCGCACCCTCGGCCTGCGTCCGGGCTACGCCGATCTCGACGTGGACGGAACCCTCTGCAACCAGGCCGTGCTGGTGCAGTGAGCCGGGCTGTCCGGCCCGGGGCGACGCAGGGCCCGCGCGGTCACCCGCGCTGTGCCGTTCCGTGGGCGCTCGCGCCGATCGTTGAGGCCTTGGCGATGCGCCGGCCTAGGTGCAGCAGCAGCATATCGATGAGGAGCCGAAGCTCGGAATCCGCTACACCCTCCAGGGCGTCGCGGCATTCGAGGGCGCGGTCCACCGCCTGGGTGAGCGCGTCCGCAGGCTCAACCGTCGAGCGCGTCGTCGGCGGCTCGTCGGTCACGTCGATGATGACGCCGTGCCCGAGGCGCCGGCTCGACGCGCCCGGCGGTATCCGGCCGCGCTCGAGGATCCGACGGATCTGACCGGTGGGCGACAGCGTCCGGTACTCGGCCGTGAACAGGCCGCCGCGCTCGCGCACCGCCTTGAACTGCCGCACCACGGCCGGCCGATCCTCGGGATGCACACAGGCCTTGGCGACCGCGAGCGGGAGGGGTCGCCCGGCGAGCCCGGGATCGCCGGCCAGCAGGTCGGCGGCGCCGGCATCGAGAGTCCACCCCTCGGCGCGCGGCGACCACGACCACGTGCCGACGATCCCGGACGCGTCGAGGGCGGCCGAGAGGTCGACCGGTTGAGGGCGGGGGCCCTGGATTGCGTCGGCAATCATGGGCGAACTCCAATTTCAGCGCGCACCATGCCCGCCTTCGTCGGAAATATACAACTGCTGATAGAATTAATGAGCGGTTAACTCAACTCGATGGCCCGTCACCGAGCACCGGCATTCCCTTGCGCGAATGGCAGGATCCGGATCCCTCGAAGGACGGACCGCGTCGATCCCGCCCGATATTAACCCGCTCAGGTTGTAATCGCGGCCGTGCCTCAGCCGAGCTGCGTGAGCAACGTGAAGGCGCCGAAAATCAGGACCGCTCCGACCGAGGCGGCGAGCAGGATGAGCGCCGCGCGCGATTCCCGCATCTCCGGTGACATGGCGCCCTCCCGTCTTGGCCCGCGTTGGCTCGCGGCCAGGTTCCGTCAGGATTCGCACCGATCGACCGACCTGTCGACGGCCGACCGGGCTCGCGCGGCGACATCGCCCGCCATCCGGAAAGCCCCGGACGGCGGGAACGACCCCGCGTCAGGCCGCCGTGCGGCGCTCCACCATCCGCGCCAGGAAGGCGCTGCCGATCGGGATGATCGAGTCGTCGAAGTTGTAGCCGGCATTGTGCAGGCCGGGTCCCGGATTGGCGCCGAGCCAGACATAGGCGCCGGGCACCGCCATGGTCATGTCGGCGAAGTCCTCGCTGCCCATCTTCGGCACGACGTTCGACTCGACCTTGTCGGCACCCAGCAGTTCGGTAGCGACCTCCGTGGCGGCGGCCGCCTGCGCGGGGGCGTTCTCCAGGACGGAGAACACGTCCTGCAGATCGACCGTCACCTCGGCACCGTAGGCCGCGCCGAAGCCCGCCGCCAGCTCGCGCATGCGGGTGCCTGCGAGCGTCCGGATCTCCTTGTCGAAGGTGCGGATCGTGCCGGCGAGATGGGCCGTCTCCGGGATCACGTTGTAGGCGGAGCCCGCCTCGATCCGGGTGATCGACAGGACGATGGACTTCAGCGGGTCGGCGTTGCGCGACACGATCGACTGCAGGGCCTGGGCGAGGCCTGTGGCGATGATGATCGGGTCGACGCCCCGGTGCGGCTGTGCCGCGTGGATGCCCTTGCCGCGGATGTGGATGTCGAAGAAGTCCGCCGCCGCCATGATCGGGCCGGGCCGCAGCTTGATCATGCCGTGGCCGCCGCCGGGCTGGTTGTGCAGGCCGTAGATCTCGTCGCACGGGAAGCGCTCGAACAGGCCGTCCTTCAGCATGGCCCGGGCGCCGCCGCGGCCCTCCTCGGCCGGCTGGAACACGAACACCGCGGTGCCGTCGAAATCGCGGGTCTCGGCGAGGTAGCGCGCCGCGCCGACCAGCATCGTCGTGTGGCCGTCATGGCCGCAGGCGTGCATCTTGCCCGCGTAGGTCGAGCGGTAGGGGAGGTTGGTCTCCTCTTCGATGGGCAGGGCGTCCATGTCGGCGCGCAGGCCGATGCGCTTGCCGTTGTCGGTGCGGCCCTTGAGCAGACCGACCACGCCGGTGCCGCCGACGCCGCGATGCACCTCGCAGCCGAACGTCTCGAGGAGGTCGGCGACGATGCCGGCGGTGCGCACCTCCTCGAAGCCGAGTTCCGGATGGGCGTGCAGATCGCGGCGCAGGGCCGTCAGCTCGTCGGCGTAGGTCTTGATGCGGTCGATCGGGCTCATGACTCGGAACTCTCGGGTGGGAACATGTTGTGGGACGAGGTTTCGGACGGCGTCGCGCCCTCGCGGGCGTCGCCCGCGTCCGCGCGCCGGAACGGCGTCAGCGTGTCGAGGACATCGACTGCCTCGGCGACGTGGGCGCGCTCCCGCTGCAAGTAATCGGCCACGGCGCGGCGCAGCGCCGGGTCGGCGATGTCGTGGGCCGAGTGCATCAGGACCGGCCGGTAGCCGCGGGCGAGCTTGTGCTCGCCCTGGGCGCCCGCCTCGACCCGCTTCAGGCCCCGGGCGATCGCGAAATCGATCGCTTGGTAGTAGCAGATCTCGAAATGCAGGAAGGGATGGTCCTCGATGCAACCCCAGTTGCGCCCGTAGAGCGCGGTGTCGCCGATCAGGTTGATGGCGCCGGCGATGTAGGCGCCCCCGCGCCTGGCCATCACGAGCAGCACTCTGTCGGCCATGCGCTCGGACAGGAGCGAGAAGAACCGGCGGTTGAGGTAGGGCCGTCCCCACTTCCGGGAGCCGGTGTCCATGTAGAAGTCGTAGAACGCGTCCCAGTGGGCCTCGGTGATGTCCGTGCCGGTCAGGTGCTCCACGGTGATGCCGGGCGCGAGCGCGTCGCGGCGCTCCTTGCGGATGGTCTTGCGCTTGCGCGAGGCGAGGGCGGACAGGAACTCGTCGAAGCTCGCGTAGCCGTCGTTCTGCCAGTGAAACTGCTGGTCGGTGCGCTGCAGGAACCCGGCCGCGCCGGCCCGCTCCCACTCCGCCTCCCGCATGAAGGTGACATGGATCGAGGAGGCCTTGGTCTCGCCCCGCAGCGCTCGGAGACCCGCGACGAGGCCGGCCGTAGCCTCGTCCGGATCGGCCCCCGGGGCGATCAGGAAGCGCGGCCCGGTCACCGGGCTGAACGGCACGCTGACCTGGAGCTTGGGGTAATAGGCGCCGCCGGCCCGCTCGTAGGCGTCGGCCCAGCCGTGGTCGAAGACGTACTCGCCCTGGCTGTGCGATTTCAGGTAGCAGGGCGCCACGCCGAGGCGCACGCCGTCGCGCTCGACCGAGACGTGGAGCGGCAGCCAGCCGGTCCTGCGCGAGACGCAGCCCGAATCCTCCAACGCCGACAGGAAAGCGTGCGACACGAAGGGGTTGTGGGTCTCGTCGCCCGCCGCCAGGGTCTCAGACGAGAAGGCGCAGGCATCCCATTCCGCCGCGCCGATCTCCTTCAGGCCGGGAAGCGCCCGCACGGTCAGTGCGGCGGTCTCCGGCGTCGGCCCGGGTGCTTGCTTCATGGGCCAGAGTCTAGCCCGTGCCCGGCCGGGAGCAAGCGGGCGGATGCGCACGGCGACCATGGCAGCGTTGTCAGGCAGCCGCCGACGTCACACCATTCGCGCGCTGGAGCCGCCGTCCCGGCGGCCGCGCTTCCTCCGCGGTGACACGGTGCGCACAAACGGCCGCGGTGGCCGGAGGGAACCACCCCTTCTCAGCGACCACTCGCCGAGCCAAGCGACGCAGGACACGTCGTCCGGCTTGCAGTCGAGATATGTCTTCAGGACCTTGGTCCGCGCGTCGGTGAGGCCCTTCGGGCAGCCATTGAACTCAATCGCGTAGGCCGCGAGCTGCCGTCGAGGACCAGGGTCTCGAGGAGGCGGGTCGCGTGTCGGTACGACAGCCAGGCCTTCCGGGCTCCCCGCAGGTCGTCATCGTCTTCGGACCAGCCCTCTTCATCGACTGACGGCATTCAGCGCCGTGTCAACGGCCCGGTCATCGGCGCCCGCGCGAGCGTTGAGGTCTGCCTGGGTCCTGCCCTCACACGGTTCGGTCGCCGCCGCGGACGCCGGGGAGAACGGGATCGCGGCAAGGGCGAGGCCCCGCCGAGCCGCACGACCCGTGCGCGCGCGTCACTAGTAACGGGCATGGCAGTCTTCGTCGGGCCGTATCGAGTGAGTGTAGGAAATTTACGGCACGAATCCCTCGAACACCATCTGATCCGCGTGCGCGGTGGCGCGGGCACGCTGCTCCTCCGTCCGCACCGTCCAAGTCATCACCGGGATCCGTCCCAGCATCCGGCAGAGATAGGTCGGCGCGCAGGGCAGGTCGTCCACCCGCCAGGACAGGAAGTCGGGCCGCGTCTCGGCGAGGTGCAACAGGTCGGACAGCGATCGGCGGAGCGAGGGGGTCAGGGCCGCGTAGGCCGGGTCGTCCTGCGTCGTCTCCGCCACGATGCCCCGCGGTACCGTGGCCGGGCAGTGGTCGCGAAGGGCCGCGACCACCTGCGGGTCGAAGGATTTCAGCGCCACCGGGCCGGCATAGCCCGCGGCGACTTCGGCCGCGCGAGTCGCGAGCCGCAGGTCGCCGTCGTAGCGGGACTTCACCTCGATCACCACCGGCACCGCGCCGGCCACCGCTGCCAGGAAGGCCGGCAGCGTCGGGATCGTCTCCGCCGATCCCGCGATAGCGAGGGCCCCGAGCTCGGCAGCCGACCGCTCGGCCAGAGCCGCGCTCGTCCCGGTCAGGCGCCCGAGGGCGGCGTCGTGGAAGACCATCGCCTCGCCGTCGGCACTGAGCTGGACGTCGCACTCGATGGCGAAGCCGCCCGCGACCGCCGCCCGAGCCGCCGCCAGCGTGTTCTCCGGCCGGCCCGCCGCGCGGTCGTGCAGGCCGCGATGGGCGATCGGCCGCGCGGTGAGCCAGTCGGGGGCGGCCACGGTCAGCGAACCTCGAACATCGCCTCGACCTCGACGGCGGCGTCGAGCGGCAGCTCGGACACGCCGACGGTGGAGCGGGCGTGGCGGCCGCGATCGCCGAGGAGCTCGACCATCAGGTCGGAGGCGCCGTTCATGACGCCGGCCACGGCCGAAAAGCCCGGCGCCGCGTTGATGAAGCCGCCGAGCCGCACGCACTGGACCACCGCGCGGTCGAGGTCGCCCACCGCCGCCTCCAGCTGGGCGAGGACGTTGAGGGCGCAGAGGCGGGCGGCAGCCTTGCCGGCCTCCGCCGACACGTTGCCGCCGACCTTGCCCTTGTGCTCGTCCGCGATGGCGCCGTCCGCGCCGAAGCAGACCTGGCCCGAGATGACCACGAGGCTGCCGGTGCGCACGAACGGCACGTAGTTGGCGACCGGCGCCGCCGCCTTCGGCAGGGTCAGGCCCAGCGCCTCCAGGCGTTCCTTGATCGTGCTCATCGGGTTCTCCCTGGTTCCTGCGAATCCGCGGGAGCAGGAGCACGGCCGCCCCCCGCGGCGCAAGGGCCGCGCGCCGCGAAGGTCGGGATCGCGGCCTCGGCGATCGGTCCCGCCGGCGACCTTCCGGCCCCGTACGGCTGGCGCGATTCGCCACCGGCCCGCGGCGAGGCCGCCGCAGATTTGCCGTCGGGATCTGCTCCACCGGTGCCGCGTGCAGGCCTGCCGCGCGGGTCAGCCGGCGCTGAAACGTTGACAGGGGCCGGCTCTTTCATAGTAATCGCGCGCGTGCCGCCCAGGACTGAGGCGGCACTTTCATTTGGAGCCGGCTCAACGCTTGCTCCGGGATCCTGCTTGAAACGGAGATGGGACCCGTGACGTCAGCCCTTCTGCCGACCTACGTCCGCGCGCCGCTCGCCTTCGAGCGCGGCGAGGGCGCCTGGCTCGTGACGGAGGGCGGGGAGCGATATCTCGACTTCGGCGCCGGCATCGCGGTGAACGGGCTCGGCCACGCGCACCCGCACCTCGTCGGCGCTCTGACCGAGCAGGCCGGCAAGATCTGGCACACCTCGAACCTGTTCCAGATCCCGGGCGGCGAGCGCCTCGGGCAGCGCCTCGTCGACGCGACCTTCGCGGACGTGGTGTTCTTCTGCAACTCGGGTGCGGAGGCGAACGAGGCGGCGATCAAGATCGCCCGCAAGTACCACGCGGCCGGCGGTCAGCCGGAGCGCTACCGGATCGTGACCTTCGCGGGCGCCTTCCACGGGCGGACGCTCGCGACCCTCGCGGCCGGCGGCCAGCAGAAGTACATCGAGGGCTTTGGGCCGAAGGTCGAGGGCTTCGACCAGGTCCCGGCCGGCGACTGGGCGGCGCTGGAGGCGGTGATCGGGCCGGAGACGGCGGCGCTGATGATCGAGCCGATCCAGGGCGAGGGCGGCGTGCGGGAGATTCCCCACGCGGACCTGCGCCGGCTGCGCGAGATCTGCGACGCCAACGGCCTCCTGCTGATCATGGACGAGGTCCAGACCGGCGTCGGCCGCACCGGCCGGCTGTTCGCGCACGAATGGTCCGGCATCACCCCGGACATCATGAGCGTCGCCAAGGGCATCGGCGGCGGATTCCCGCTGGGCGCGTGCCTCGCGACCCGTGAGGCCGCCCGCGGCATGACCGCCGGCACGCACGGCACCACCTTCGGTGGCAACCCGCTCGCGATGGCGGTGGGCAACGCCGTGCTGGACGTGGTGCTGGAGGACGGATTCCTCGAGCGCGTCGCCCGCTCCGGCCTGCTGCTCAAGCAGAAGCTCGCGGCCCTGCGCGACCGCCACCCGCACGTCATCCAGGAGATCCGCGGCGAGGGGCTGATGCTCGGCCTCAAGCTCGGCGTCCCCAACACCGACTTCGCCGCCGCCGCGCGCGACGCCCATCTGCTGGTGATCCCGGCGGGCGACAACATCGTCCGCCTGCTGCCGCCCCTGACGATCGGCGAGGCCGAGATCGACGAGGCGGTCCGCCGCCTGGACACGGCGGCGTCCGGCTTCGAGGCCGTGCGCGGCGCGGCCGAGTAAAATCGATCCACGAGTTTGAGAACACCGCCGTCCGGACCCCGGAGGGCGGCCCGAAGCATTTCCGGGCGCGGTCGATCCCGCCGCGCGTGACGGAGATGCCCCTGCCAGGAGGTAGAGTGCGGTTCATGATCAGGTGATCGTTGAGCAGACTCTAGTTATTGTGACGCGATGAAAGCCCAGATTGACGGCCGGGCACAGGCCCCGGCCAAGCACCTGAACGGTGCCGGCCCTCGCCATTTCCTCGATCTCAAGGATTTCTCCGGGGCGGAGCTGCGCCGGGTCCTCGATGCCAGCGCCGCCATCAAGGCGCGCCGCCGCAAGGGCGAGCTGGCCGCCGAGCGCCCGCTCACCGGCAAGACCCTCGCCATGGTGTTCGACCGGCCCTCGACCCGCACCCGCGTGTCCTTCGACGTGGCGATGCGCGAGCTCGGCGGCGAGACCCTGATGCTCACCGGCTCCGAGATGCAGCTCGGCCGCGGCGAGACCATCGGCGATACCGCGCAGGTGCTCTCGCGCTTCGTCGACGCGATCATGATCCGCATCCTCGACCACGGTCAGATGCTGGAGCTGGCCGAGTACGCCACCGTCCCGGTGATCAACGCCCTGACCAAGGTCTCGCACCCGTGCCAGATCATGGCCGACGTGCTGACCTTCGAGGAGCATCGCGGGCCGATCCGGGGCCGCAAGGTCGCGTGGTCGGGCGACGCGAACAACGTGCTGGCGAGCTGGGTCCACGCGGCCGCGCGCCTCGACTTCACGCTGAACATCGCGAGCCCGCCGGAACTCGCGCCGCCGCCGGCACTCCTCGCCTGGGCGCAGCAGGAAGGTGCCGACATCCACGTCACCACCGACGCCTTCGCGGCGGTGGACGGTGTCGATGCCGTGGTCACCGACTGCTGGGTGTCGATGGGCGACGACGACGAGGCGCACCGGCACAACCTGCTCAGCCCCTATCAGGTCAATGACAAGCTGATGGCGGCGGCGGATCCGGGCGCGATCTTCATGCACTGCCTCCCCGCCCACCGCGGCGAGGAAGTGACGGCCGAGGTGATGGACGGCCCGCGCTCCGTGGTGTTCGACGAGGCCGAGAACCGTCTGCACGCGCAGAAGGGCATCCTGGCCTGGTGCCTGGGCGCCAACGGACTCTGACGTCGCGGTCACGTCCGGCCTCGCGCTGGCGGGGTCGGCGCACCATATGGGCTTGAGCGGGCGGCCCGTGCCGCCCGTCTCCCCATCACGGCCGCCGGAAGGCGGCATCCCGGCGACGAACGGAGCGCGCTGCGCCGCCGCTCCCGCTCGGGCTGGACGGGGTGAGGGATCCGATCGCTCCGCCAAGGTCATCGCCTCACGCCGCCCGGCCTCCGGGAGGACGGATCCACGCTTCGCCGGCACGAGACGCCGGACGCATCGATCGGAGAGGGCATGACCTCAGGAACGCAGTCGCACCCCCAGTCGCCATCCCAGCCGCAGGCCCAGAATGCCGGCAACGGCCACTCCGGTGCGGACGACGCCGTGCTGCCCTTCGCCGTCGAGGCGCTGGACGTGCGCGGCCGCGTCGTCCGGCTCGGCCCCGCCGTGGACACGATCCTGCGCCGCCACGGCTATCCGGACCCGGTGGCGCGCCTCCTCGGCGAGGCCGCGGCGCTGACGGTGCTGCTCGGCTCCTCGCTCAAGTTCGAGGGCCGGTTCCAGCTCCAGACCAAGACCGACGGTCCGGTCGCGATGATCGTGGTCGATTTCGAGGCCCCGGACCGGCTGCGCGCGACCGCGCGGTTCGAGCCGGAGCGGGTCGCCGCCCTCGGCACCGGCCCGCTCAAGGATGGCGAGCTGATCGGCACCGGTCACCTCGCCATGACCATCGACCAGGGCACCACCGCGAGCCGCTACCAGGGCGTCGTCGCCCTCGAGGGCCAGAGCCTGGAGGAGGCCGCGCACCAGTATTTCCGCCAGTCGGAACAGATCCCCACGCAGGTGCGGCTCGCCGTGGCCGAGGCCGTGGAGGAGGGGGCCGGGCGCTGGCGGGCCGGCGGCCTGCTCGTGCAGTTCCTGCCGCAATCGGTCGACCGGGCACGCCTCGCCGACCTGCCCCCGGGCGACATCCCGGAGGGCCACGCGCATCTCTCGGGGGAAGCGCCGGAGGACGACGCCTGGGTCGAGGCCCGCTCGCTGGTGGCGACCATCGAGGATCACGAGCTGGTCGATCCGAACGTCTCCAGCGAGCGATTGCTCTACCGGCTGTTCCACGAGCGCGGGGTGCGGGTGTTCGACCGCCAGCCCGTCCAGGAGACCTGCCGCTGCTCGCGCGAGCGCGTGATGGGCATGATCCGCTCGTTCACGCCGCAGGAACGGCACGACATGGTGGCGGATGACGGGCGCATCGTCATCACCTGCGAGTTCTGCTCCCGGCGCTACGACCTCGACCCCCAGGAGGTCGAGGCCGAGATCACCGGACAGCCGGGCCAGTAGAGCGCCGGACAGCGGGCCTGCGGACCAGCATGCCCGCGTCTAAGGCCAAGCTTTTCCGCGCGAAACGCACGAACACCGGTATTCGTTGCGTGAATTTTTGAGCCCTCCAGGCTGAACCGTTTCGCGACCTTTGACGTTGCGTGGCAGATTCAACATTGGAGGGTTCGCCATGCGGAAATTGTCGATCGGATTGGCCGCGCTGCTGATCAGCACCTCGGCCTATGCCCAGCAGGGCGGCGCCGACCGCGGCGCCGGGATGGGCGGTCGCGGCGGTCAGGGCGGCGCCGAATCCGGCATGAAGGCCGGCGGCGGCGAGCGCGGCGGCACGCAGGGCGGCGCGCAGGGTGGCATGCAGGGTGACATGAAGGCCGGTCGCCAGGCGGCGACCGACCGGTCCGGCGCCGAGGCGGGCCGGTCCGCGCAGGGCCGTGAGGCCGGCGGCGAGGGCCGCCCGGGCCAGGATCGCATGGCTCAGGACAAGGACCGGGCCGGCGCCGAGCGGGGCGACCGTCGCGGCGATCGCGCCGACCGCGATCAGCGCGGGGATCGCGACGGCGCGCGTGCCGATCGCGGCGACCGTCGCGGTGACCGTCGCGCCGACCGCGCCGATTTCCGCGGCCGGACGGACGTCAGCCGGACGGATGTCCGGTCCGAGCGGGTCGAGGGCGGCTTCCGCCGCGAGGGCCGCTACGTGTTGATCGGCGGCCGCCGGGTCGTGTACGGCTCGCCGGAATACCGGCGCCTGATCGTCACCGAGAACCGCGGCACGCGGGCGCGCTACGTCGTCATCCGCGGCCAGCGTGTGCTCTACGGCTCGCCCGAGTACCGCCGCCTCGTCAGCGTCCGCGAGACTGGCCCGCGCGAGCGCTACGTCGTCATCCGCGGCCATCGCGTGCTCTACGGCTCCCCCGAGTACCGGCGCCTCGTCTCGGTCCAGGAAGACCGCTACGTGACGATCCGCGGCCAGCGGGTGCGCTACGGGTCGGCCGAGTACCGGCGTCTCAGCGGCGGCGGCGCGGTCAGCGCGAGCTTCCGCTCCGAGCAGCGCGCCGGCGCGCGCTTCGACAACCGCGGCGGGCGGGACGGCATCCACAACGCGTCGCGGAATGAGGGCCGCAACGACGGCCGGACGGACCGCAACGATCGCGGCCAGGATCGCGGGATGGACAAGGCGTCCCGTCAGGACGGCAAGAACGACGGCATGCGCAACAGCGACATGCGCGGCGGCCAGCAGGACGGCATCCGCAACGCGTCGGATCGCGGCGGCCAGCAGGGCGGCATGAAGTCCGGCGCCGAGGGCGGCCGGACGGGCGGCGCGGAGCGCGGCGGCACGAGCGGCAGTGCGGGCGGCAACGGCAACATGGGCGGCGCCCAGGGCGCCGGTCGGGCCGGTGGCCAGGCGGGCGGTGCCGGCCGCAACTGAGCGGCGTGAGCGTGGGGGGAGGAGCCGACGGGCTCCTCCCCCTCGTCGTTTCGGATCGACGTCGCCCGTGGGCTGTGAACGGGACCCGGTTCAGGCTTTGAGGACGGGCTCGGCGATGTCGCCGCCCCCGCCGCGGGCCCTGAGGTATTCGGGCTGGAACAGGCACATCCGCACGGCGTCGCGGTATCGGCCGTTCACGAAGAACTCGTCCTTCAGCACGCCCTCGGGATGGAAGCCGCAGCGCTCGTAGATCCGCACGGCCCGAGCATTGTCCCGGTCGACGTGCAGGTAGAGCTTGTGGATGTTGAGCACGCTGAACGCGTAATCCATGGCGATGCGGGTCGCCTGCCACGCGTAGCCGCGCCCCTGGAAACCGGGGTGGATCGCGATCTGGAACTCGCAGCGCCGGTGCAGGTGGTTGATCTCGACGAGCTCGATCAGCCCGGCCGGCTCCCCGCTCGGATCGGCCACGATGAAGCGCCGCTCGGTCTGATTGTGGATGTTGCGCTCGTAGAGCTGCTGCAGCTCGGCGAAGGACTCGTAGGCCTCCTCGAACCAGTAGCGCATGATGCTGTCGTTGTTGTTGAGCTGGTGGACGAAGCGCAGGTCCTCCCGCTCCAGCGGACGCAGCTTGATGGTGATACCGGTCATCGCGTTCATGACGCACTGGCCTCGATCAGCTCGCGCAGGAAGTGCTCACCCTGGCCCAGGGCATCCAGGGTGATGAACTCGTCGGGCTGGTGCGCCTGGGCAATGTCGCCGGGGCCGCAGACCACCGTCGGGAGACCGGCCGCCTGGAAGCGCCCGGCCTCGGTGGCGTAGGGGACCGCGACGGTGTGGTTGCGTCCGGCGAGGCGCAGGCAGAGGCGCTCGGCCGCCGAGCCCGGCTCCGGGGCGAGGCCGGGGATGTCGACCTCCTCAAGCGTCTCGATCCGCCCGAACGCGCCGTAGCGGTTGAGGCGCTCGCGGGTGACCCGCTCGACCTCGGCCGCGAACAGCCGCGGGATCTCGGCCGGGTCGAGATCCGGCAGGCCGCGATACTCCCAGAGGAAGCGGCACTCCTTGGCGAGGATGTTGCGGGCGGTGCCGCCCTGGATCGTCCCGACATGGACCGTGGTCGAGGCCGGGTCGAACCGCCCGGACGGGTCGCCGCGCTCGATCATCAGGTCGGCGATCCGGTTGAGGCCGGCGACGAGGTCGCAGGCGGCCGCCACGGCGTTCGCGCCGAGGGCGGGGCGGGCGGAATGGGCCTCGTGGCCGTGGACCGTGGTGAGGCAGGTGACGATGCTCTTGTGGGCGTCCGCCACCTCCATGCCGCTGGGCTCGCCGACGATCACCGCGGCCGGCCGGGGCAGGCCGTCGCCGAACCGCGCGATCCCGTCCATCGAGCCGAGGCAGGTCGTCTCCTCGTCGTAGGAGAGCAGGATGTGGATCGGCCGCTTCAGGCCGGCGGCGAGCATGTCGGGCACGAGCGCCAGGGCCAGCGCGTCGAAGCCCTTCATGTCGACCGCGCCCCGTCCGTAGGCACGGCCGTCGGCGACGCGCAGGGTGAACGGGTCGCCGGTCCAGGCCTGGCCCGCCACCGGCACCACGTCGGTGTGGCCGGACAGGACGGTGCCGCCGTCGACCATCGGGCCGACCGTGGCGAGGATCGCGGCCTTGTCGCCCGCCGCGTTCGGGAGGCGCAGGTACGGGACGTCCCAGCCGTCGAGATAGGCGCAGACGGCGTCGATCAGGGCGAGGTTGGACTTGTCGCTCTCCGTGTCGAAGGACACGAGGCGGGCGAGCATGTCGAGCGGGCTCAGCCGCTCGCCGGTCGCGGACATGGATTCCTCCGGGGCGAGGCCCCGGGCCGGGACCTCAGTGCAGGCTGCGGCGGACGTGCGGGCTGTCGAGGGAGAAGGCGGGGATCTCGGCCTCGAAGCTCTCGCCGGCCACCGTCGCCATGGTGTAGCTGCCGGCCATCAACCCGTCGGGCGTGTTGAGCGGACAGCCGCTGGTGTAGCAGAAGGACTCGCCCGGCTCCAGCACCGGCTGCTTGCCGACCACGCCGGTGCCGCGCACCTCCTGGCAGGCGCCGTGGCCGTCGATGATCCGCCAGTGGCGCGAGCGCAGCTGGACCTGCTCGCTGCCGTTGTTCACGATCTCGACCGTGTAGGCGAAGAAGTACCGGCTCTCGGTCGGCGAGGACTCCTCCTCGACGAAGCGAGACTGGACCGTCACACTTATTCCCCGCGTCTCGGCCTTGTACATCGCCCTAATTGGCCCTTCTTCGGACGGTACGACTCGCTGAAGCCGAATGGAACGCGCTTCCCGGCCGGTGGTAGTGGGCGGCGGAATCGCCGTCAATTGCGGCGGACTACCTCGCGCGGCGGGGCGACCCGCGGCGCGCGGCGCCGGCACGACGGGGCCTCCGGACGCGGTTAAGCCCGCGTTAGCGGGTCCCGGCGGACAACGCTGCTCGGCGTGACGCGGACCGGCCGGGGCGCGCGAGGGAGTCAGGGGCGCGATGAACGCGGGCGCAGCCACGGGAGCCGCCGAGTCGAGCGCGGACGGCCGATCCGGCATTCTGCCGGCCCAGGCGATCGCCGCCCTCGCGCAGGCGGGCGGCATCCGGACTACGAGCCCCTTCGCGGCCGATCAGATCCAGCCCGCGAGCCTCGACCTGCGCCTGGGCGCCAAGGCCTACCGGGTGCGGACGAGCTTCCTGTCGGGCTCTGGGCGGACGGTCCAGGCCTGCGTCGACCGGCTGTCGCTGCACGCCGTGGATCTGCGCCCGGGCGCCGTCCTGGAGACGGGCTGCGTCTACATCGCGGAGCTTCAGGAGAGCCTCACCCTGCCGGCCGATCTCGCGGCGGCCGCGAACCCGAAGAGCTCGACCGGGCGCATCGACGTCTTCACCCGCGTGATCACCGACCGGGGCGAGGCCTTCGATCAGGTCGAGCCCGGCTACGACGGGCCGCTCTACGCGGAGATCTCGCCGCGGACCTTCCCGGTCCTCGTGCGCAGCGGCTCGCGGCTGTCGCAGATCCGCTTCCGCCGCGGCGCCCCGCGGCTGAGCGAGGCCGAACTCGGCCTGCTGCACGCCCGTTCGGCCCTGGTCGACGCCGGCAGCCCGTCCTTCCAGGGCGGCGTCGCGGTCTCGGTGGACCTCGCCGGCTTCGACGGCCTCGTCGGCTACCGGGCGAAGCGCCACACCGGCCTCGTCGACGTCGACGCCCCGGGCCGCCACCGGGCCGCCGATTTCTGGGAGCCCCTCGCCGCGGACGGGTCGGGCAGCCTGATCCTCGACCCCGGCCAGTTCTACATCCTGGCCTCCAAGGAGGCGGTGCAGGTCCCGCCGGACCACGCCGCCGAGATGGTGCCGTTCGATCCCCTGGTGGGCGAGTTCCGCGTCCACTACGCGGGCTTCTTCGACCCGGGCTTCGGCTATGCCGGGGCAGGCGGCGCGGGCGCGCGGGCCGTGCTGGAGGTCCGCTCCCGCGACGTGCCCTTCCTCCTGGAGGACGGGCAGATCGTCGGCCGCCTCGTCTACGAGCGGATGCTCGACCTGCCGGAGACGCTCTACGGGGCGGGGGCCGGCTCGAACTACCAGGCCCAGGGGCTGAAGCTCTCGAAGCACTTCGCCCTGTAGTCCGGCCCGGACGCGCCGACGGGAGCATCGATCGCATGGACGCCGTGGACCGGAAGATCCTCGATCTCCTCCAACAGGACGCGACGCTCCCGGTGGCCGAACTCGCCGAGCAGGTCGGCATCAGCGCGGCGCCGTGCTGGCGGCGGGTGAAGAAGCTGGAGGCGTCCGGGGTGATCCGCCGCCGGGTCGCCCTGGTGGACCGCCGCAAGGTCAACGTCCCCACCACGGTGTTCGTGGCCGTCAAGGCGCCGCGCCACGCCGCCGACTGGTCGGACGCGTTCCGGCGGGTGGTCGCCGGCTTCCCGGAGATCGTCGAGGCGTGGCGCCTGACCGGCGAGATCGACTACCTGCTGCGGATCGTCGTGCCGGACATCGAGGCCTACGACGCGGTCTACCAGCGCCTCATCGCCAAGCTCGACTTCTCGAACCTGTCCTCCTCAATCGCCATGGAGGAGATGAAGTACACGACCGCAGTCCCGACGATCTACGTGGCGTGACGCGACCGCGCCGGAGCGGGCCTCAGCCCGCCGCCACCGCGTAGGTCCGGTGGATCGACGAATCCTGCGCCCGGTGGTCGTAGCCGTAGACGTGGATCGAGACGGCTGCCTCCGGCCCGTCATTGGCGATCCGGTGCAGGTTCGGCCCGGTGGGCATCATGCAGGCGACGAAGCCGGGCTCGCGGACGGCGTCCATGGTCGCCACGGCGTGGGTCTCGCTGATTGGGCGATACCACGTCTCCCGGAGGCTGCCGCGCAGCAGGCCGAAGCAGCACGAGCAGTGGTGGTCGTGGACCGGCGTGACCGTGCCGGGCGCCCAGACCATCGCCCAGACGCTGATCGCCTCGGTGCCGAACAGGAGGTTCCGGCTCAGGCCGGGCCCCCGGCCGACCAGCCGCGACGGGTCGAGCAGATCCGGCTGGGCCAGCAGGCGCACCAGGGTCGCCCGGGCCGAGGCCAGATAGGCCTCCGGCGAGCGGCTCGCGGAGCGCGCGAGGTTCGCCAGCATCGCCTCGACGTCGGCCGGGGTGGTGGTCTGCGGCATCGGCAGGTCTCCTTCGGTGCCCTTTCACGAGGCTGCACGAAGGATACCAAAGGGGGCGCGGGCGGCGGGTTGCGTTCTCGCACCCGATACCGCGCGCGGAGGCAAGTTCGTTGCGCTAAACCGCGCTCGCGGGAAATTCAATTGCGCGACGGCGCGTAGACCAGCGAGCCTGACGCTGAGGCGACGACCCCGACGGCGCGGCGGGACCCGCGCGGACGGGCCGTCCGCGGGAGGTGGGAGCGGCGGCTGGCCTCAGACGGCCGCGGCCTCGTCCAGCAGCCACGCCACGGCGCCCGCGCTCGTCACGCGGCCGGCGGGCAGCGCCTCGCCGGCGGCCAGCCGGGCCAGCGGCGCCCGCTTGCCGGCACCGGTGACGAGGAACAGCACGTGCCGGGAGGACGCGAGCGCCGGCAGCGTCAGGCTGATCCGCGGGACGAACGGCTCCAGGCCGGCCTCTGGCACGGCGACGACGAGCCGCCGGGTCTCGTCGACGGCCGGCTTGCCGGGAAACAGCGAGGCGGTGTGGCCGTCCTCGCCGAGGCCGAGGAGCACGAGGTCGAAGAGCGGCCGGGACGACTCGAGGCTGTCGGCGCCGTAGAAATCGAGGAGCGTCCGCTCGTAGGCGCGGGCGCCCGCCTCCGGCCCCTCGTCGGACGGGATGAAGTGCAGATGCGTCGGCGGGATCCGGGACCCGTGCCCGAACGCCTCGCGGACCATCCGGACATTGCTGCGCGGGTCGTCCCACGGCACGGCGCGGTCGTCCCCGAAGAACCAGTGGATCCGCTCCCACGGCACCCGGGCCGCGTAGTCCGGCCCGGCGAGCAGGCCGTACAGCAGCTTGGGTGTCGAGCCGCCCGAGAGGCAGAGCGCGATCCGGTCGGACCGGCCCTCGCCGCAGGCCACGATGATCCGCTCGGCCGCCTCGCGGGCGACCGCCTCCGGGTCCTTCAGGACGTGCGTTCCGACGGGAAGGCTCATGGGTTCTGGCCCTTGCGGCTTCGGGGTCGGACGGGTCGGCCTGCGGGCGCCCCGCTCAGCCCTTCGGCTCCTGGTGGCCGCCGAATCCCTTGCGCATCGCCGAGAGCAGCTTGTCGGCGTAGCTCGCGTGCTCGCGGGAGCGGAAGCGGCGGTAGAGGGCCGCGGAGAGCACCGTCGCCGGGACGCCCTCCTCGACGGCCGCGTTGATGGTCCAGCGGCCCTCGCCCGAATCCTCGACGTAGCCGGAGAAGTCGGTGAGCTGCTCGTCGCCCGCGAGCGCCTGGGCGGTCAGGTCGAGGAGCCAGGACGAGACGACGCTGCCGCGGCGCCAGACCTCGGCGATGTCGCCCATGTTGAGATCGAAGCGGCGCTCGGCCGGCAGGTCGGACGCGTTGGCGTGGCGGAGGATGTCGAAGCCCTCCGCGTAGGCCTGCATCAGGCCGTACTCGATGCCGTTATGGACCATCTTGACGAAGTGGCCGGCGCCGGTCGGCCCCGCGTGGATGTAGCCCTGCTCGGCGCGGGGGTCGCGCCCGTCGCGGTTCGGCGTCCTCGGGATGTCGCCGATACCGGGCGCCAGGGTCTTGAAGATCGGGTCGAGGCGGTCGACCGCCTCCTTGTCGCCGCCGATCATCATGCAGTAGCCGCGCTCCAGGCCCCAGACGCCGCCCGATGTGCCGACATCCACGTAGTGCAGGCCCTTCTCCTTCAGGGCGGCCCCGCGGCGGACATCGTCGCCGTAGAAGGAGTTGCCGCCGTCGATGATGCAGTCGTCGGCCTGCATCAGCCCCGCGAGCGCCTGGACGGTCTGCTCCGTGATCGCCCCGGCCGGCAGCATCACCCAGGCCGCGCGCGGCACCTCCAGCTTGGAGACCAAGTCCTCCAGGCTCGACGCGCCGACCGCGCCCGCCTCGACCAGGGCGGCGACCGCCGCCGGGTTCTGGTCGAACACCACGGCCGTGTGCCCGTCGCGCAGGAGACGCCGGACGATGTTGCCGCCCATCCGGCCGAGGCCGATCATGCCGAGTTGCATTGCCGATCTCCTCAGAGTCGTCCCTCCCCAAGCCCGGGAGGGGGAAGGGTGCGCCTACGCCACCGCGGCCTTGAGGGCGGCCGCGACGCGCTTCAGCCCGTCCTTGAGGTCGCCCTTGATGTGGACCCGCAGCGCCCGCCGGCCGCGCTCGGCCAGCACGGCGAAGTCGCCTCGCGCCTGGGCGGCCACCACGGTGGCGAAGCCGAGGGACCGGCCCGGGATCGGCAGGTCTTGAGACGGGTCCGCGGTGATCTGCAGGAACACGCCCGTATCCGGGCCGCCCTTGTAGGCTTGGCCGGTGGAGTGCAGGAACCGCGGCCCGAACTCGAGGCAGGTCGCGACCCTGCGGGCGTCGCGCACGGCGATCCGCGCCTCCTGGAGGATGCCGGCGGCCTCGGCATCGCGCGGCACGTAGGCGAGCAGGCCGAGGTAATCGCCGTCCTTGAGTCGGGCGACCTGCGCCTTGAGCGCGGCCTCCAGGCCGTCGGTCGCCTGCGCCAGAGCCTCGGCGTTGCGCGGGTCGGCGTAGAGGGCGATCGCGTCGTCCGAGAAGAGCGGCGTCTCGGCGGGGAGGGCACCCTTCGCCTCGGCCTCGGCGAACAGCTTCTTGGTCTCGACCTTGCTGGCCTCGACGTCCGGCTGGTCGAACGGGTTGATCCCGATCACCGCGCCTGCCACCGCGGTCGCCATCTCCAGGCGGTAGAATTCCTGCGGCAGCTGCTCGACCGAGTCGAGGGTGATGCGGGCGATGGGGTGGCCGTCCCGCTCCAGGGCGCGCAGGGCCTCGTCCTGCGAGGCCTCGGCGTTGCCGTCGAGGCGGAGGTAGATGAAGAACCGGTCGTGGCCGTAGACCGCCGGAACGCCGACCGGCTCGCCGTCCACCGGCACGAGGCCCTTGCCATGCTTGCCGGTCGATTCCGCGATCAGCTGCTCGGCCCAGGCGCCGAAGCTCACGATCGCCGGGGAGGCGACGATCGTCACCTTGTCGCGCCCGGCGAGCGCCGCCGCGCCCATGGCTGTGCCCAGCAGGACGCCCGGGTTCACGGCCGGCGGCACGGCCGGCCCGCAGGAGCGGACCATGATGCGGGCGGTCTCGAGTAGCGCCTTCACGTCGAGGCCCATGGCGGCGGCCGGCACGAGGCCGAAGGCCGAGAGCACCGAGTAGCGCCCGCCGATCTGCTTCACGCCGTAGAAGATTTTCTTGAACTTTTCGCTCCGCGCGGCGCGCTCCATGTCGGAGCCCGGGTCGGTCACGGCGACGAAGTGGTCGCCGGCCCGGTCGCCGAGCACGTCCTTCGCGCGGGCCAGGAAGTAGTCGCGGAAGACGTTGGGCTCCAGCGTCGAGCCGGACTTCGACGCAACGATGAACAGCGTTTTGCCCAGGTCGATGCTCGCCTCGAGGGCGCGGACCTGATCTGGATGGGTCGAGTCGAGGATCTGGAGCTTCGGGAAGCCCGCGCGCTGGCCGTAGGTCAGGCTCAGGACCTCCGGGCCGAGGCTCGACCCGCCCATGCCGAGCACGACGGCGTCGGTGAAGCCCCGCGCCTTCACCCAGTCGGAGAAAGCGGCGTAGTCGGCGGCCCTCTCCAGCTCCTCCTCGACGATGTGCAGCCAGCCGAGCCAGTTCGCCTCGTCGTGGCCGGACCAGACCGAGGCGTCCCCAGCCCAGAGCCGGCGGATCGATCCGCTGGCGCGCCAGGATTCGACGGTCTTCTTCGCCTCGGCCGCCAGAGCGTCGTCCATGGCGAGGCTCTGGGCGTCCAGCCGTTGCCCGAGCAGGGCGGCGCGCTTCCCGGCCACGGCGCCCAGCAGGTTGTCGGCGGCGTCGATGAAGAGTTGCACGCCCTCCTTCACCAGCTGCTCGGCAACCGCCTCGATGTCGATCCCGGCCCGGGCGAGCCGGTTCATCACCGCCTCGGCGCCGGGCACGTCCTCCTCGATCGTCGCCCGCACCACGCCGTGGTCGCGGAACGCGTCCATCGTGGCGGGCGGCATCGTGTTGACGGTGTTCGGCCCGATCAGCTCCTCGACGTAGAGGACGTCGGAATAGGCCTTGTTCTTCACGCCCGTGGAGGCCCAGAGCAGTCGCTGCGCCTTGGCGCCCTTCTCGGCCAAAGCCGTCCACTTGGATTCGGCGAAGATCGTCTTGTAGCGCTGGTAGGCCAGCTTGGCATTGGCGATCGCCACCTTGCCCTTCAGCTGCTCGAGGGCGAACTTCTCGTCCGGGTCGTTGGCCTGCGCGATCTTCTCGTCGAGCAGCTTGTCGACCAACACGTCGATCCGGCTGATGAAGAAGCTCGCCACGCTGGCGATCCGCGAGACGTCGTGGCCGGCCTTCGCCCGGGCGTCGAGCCCGTCGATGAAGGCTCGGGCCACCGCCTCGTAGGCCTCCTGCGAGAACAGCAGGGTGACGTTGATCGAGATGCCCTCGGTGGTCAGCTGCCGAATCGCCGGGATGCCCTGCGGGGTGGCCGGCACCTTCACCATCAGGTTGTCGCGAGAAACCGCCTTGTGCAGGCGGCGGGCCTCCGCGAGGGTCTCCTCGGTGTCCAGCGCGAGGTAGGGCGACACCTCCAGGCTGACGTAGCCGTCGGCGCCGTCGCTCGCCTCGTAGACCGGGCGGAGCACGTCGGCCGCCGCCTGGATGTCGGCGATGGCGAGCCCCTCGTAGAGGTCGATGACGCGGCTGTCGCCGGTCGCCTGCACGGATTTCAGGCTGTCGTCGTACTCGTCCGAGTGGCCGATCGCCTTCTCGAAGATCGACGGGTTGGAGGTGACGCCCCGCAGGCCGTCGCGCTCCACGAGCTGCTTCAGCTCGCCCTTCGCGATGAACCCGCGGGCCACGAAGTCGAGCCAGACCGCCTGATCCTGTTCGTCGTGCAGGGCCTTGAGCGCGTTCATGTCCGTCCCTCGTCTCGCGTACCGCGTACTCTCGCCCGCGCGCTCTCCCGCCCGGGCAGGGCGGGAGAGTTGGCGCGCAGGCTACTTCCCGTGCTTGGCCACCTGCGCCTTCGCGGCGTCCAGGACCTTCTCGGGGGTAAAGCCGAACTTGGTCTGGAGATCCTTGATCGGTGCCGAGGCGCCGAAGGTGTGCATGCCGATGATCGCGCCCTCGGACCCGGCGTAGCGGTCCCAGCCGATAACGCTGCCCTGCTCGACGGCGACCCGCGCCTTCACGGCCGGGGGCAGCACCGAGTCGCGGTAGGCCTCGTCCTGCCGCTCGAACAGGTCCCAGGACGGCATCGACACGACCCGGGCCTTCAAGCCCTCGGCCTTCAGCGCCTCATAGGCGCCGACGCAGAGCTGCACCTCGGAGCCCGAAGCCAGCAGGATCACGTCCGGCGTGCCGTCGGAATCGGCGAGCACGTAGCCGCCCTTGGCGGTGCCCGAAGCCGCTCCGTACTTGGTGCGGTCGAGGGTCGGCAGCGGCTGTCGGGACAGCGCGAGCACGGCCGGCTGGTTCCGGAGCGAGAAGATCACCCGGTAGGCCTCGGCGACCTCGTTGGCGTCGGCCGGGCGCAGCGTCACGAGGCCCGGGATGCAGCGCAGCGACAGGAGCTGCTCCACCGGCTGGTGGGTCGGCCCGTCCTCGCCCACGCCGATCGAGTCGTGGGTGAAGATGTGGAAGACCGGCAGTTCCATAAGGGCGGCGAGCCGGATCGGCGGCCGCATGTAGTCGGCGAAGACCAGGAAGGTCGCGCCGTAGGCCCGCAGCCCGGACAGGCCGAGCCCGTTCACGACCGAGCCCATGGCGTGCTCGCGGACGCCGAAATGCAGGTTGCGGCCGCCCGGCGAGAACGGGCCGAACGAGCCCGCGCCCTCGAAGGTCAGGTTCGACTTGTTGGACGGCGCCAGGTCCGCCGAGCCGCCGAGCAGGAACGGCACGTGCTGGGCGATCGCGTTCAGCACCTTGCCGGAGGATTCGCGGGTGGCGAGGCCCTTGGCGTCCGGCTCGAAGACCGGAATGTCCTTGTCCCAGCCGTCCGGCAGGCGGCCCTCCAGGAAGGCGTTCAGATCCTCGGCGTGGGCGGCATCCGCCTCCTTCGCCTTGGCGAGCAGGCCCTGCCAAGCGTCGTAGAGACCGGCGCCGCGCTTGCCGATGCCGTCGCGGAAGTTCTCCTGCACGCCGTCCGGCACGAGGAACTGCGCGTCCTCCGGCCATCCGTAGGCGCGCTTGGCGCCCTTCACCTCGTCCTCGCCGAGCGCGTCCGAGTGGGCCTTGGAGGTGCCCTGCTTTTTCGGCGCTCCGTAGCCGATCACCGACTTGACGATGATGAGCGTCGGCCGGTCGTTGGTGGCGAGGAACGTCTCGATCGAGCCCGCGAGCGCGTGCACGTCGTTGGCGTCGGCGACGCGCAGCACCTGCCAGCCATAGGCCAGGAACCGGGTCGCGACCTCCTCGCCGAAGGCCAGTTCCGTGTGGCCCTCGATGGTGATGGTGTTGTCGTCGTAGATCCAGCAGAGATTGGCGAGCCGCAGGTGGCCGGCCAGCGAGGCGGCCTCCGATGCGACGCCCTCCATCAGATCGCCATCCGAGCAGACGGCGTAGACGTTGTAGTCGAACAGCGGCAGGTTCGGCCGGTTCAGGTGCTGGCCGAGGAAGCGGCTGCCCATCGCCATTCCGACCGAGTTGGCGACACCCTGGCCGAGCGGGCCCGTGGTCGTCTCGACGCCGGTGGTGAAGTGGTATTCCGGGTGGCCGGGGGTCCGGCTGTCGAGCTGGCGGAACTTCTTGATGTCCTCCAGCGACACCGCCGGCGTGTTGCCGCCGTCGCTCTGGGCGACGCCCGCGAGATGCAGGAGCCCGTAGAGCAGCATCGAGGCGTGGCCGCAGGACAGCACGAACCGGTCGCGGTTGGGCCAGTGCGGGTGCGCCGGGTCGTAGCGCAGGTAGCGGTTCCACAGGGTGTAGGCGACCGGCGCCAGCGCCATGGGCGCGCCGGCATGACCGGAATTGGCCTTCTGCACCGCGTCGATCGCGAGCGTCCGGATCGTGTTGATGCTGAGCGTATCGATCTCAGCGAGGGCCGCCTTGGCGGGAGTGTCAGCACCGCTCATGATGTCGCGTCTTCCAGTTCGCCTCGCGCGGTCCGCTTCGCGGCTTCGCGCTGCCGTAGGACGGCGGGAGGAGCTCCGTTGGCCTTACCACCCTGCCGATCCGCCGGCCCTTCGCCGCGCGTATAGCTGAGCAGCGTGTTGACGAGCGCGACGTGGGTGAACGCTTGGGGGAAGTTACCCACAAGACGCTTGGCATGCACGTCGTATTCCTCGCTCACGAGCCCGAGATCGGTGCAGATGCCCATCAGGCGCTCGATCAGCGCCCCGGCCTCGTCGCGCCGCCCGAGACCGATCAGGTTGTCGACGTACCAGAAGGTGCAGGGCAGGAAAGCCCCCTCGGTGCCGGTCAGCCCGTCGGTGGTCTGCCCCTCGGTCTCGTAGCGGAGGATGAAGCCGTCCCGCATCAGGCCCTTGCCGATCGCCTCCACGGTGCCGATCACGCGGGGATCGTGCTGCGGCAGGAAGCCGGTATGGGCGATGAGCAGGAGGCTCGCGTCCAGCGCCTTCGACCCGTACGACTGGACGAAGCTGTTGAGCGCGGGATCGAACCCCTTCTCGCAGACCTCGGCGTGGATCTCGTCCTTGACCGCGCGCCAGCGCGCGGCCTGCTCCTCGGTGGCGCCGGAATCGTGCATCTCGTGCATGCGCAACGCCCGGTCGAAGGCCACCCAGGCCATGACCTTCGAGTGGGTGAAATGGCGGCGCCCGCCGCGCACCTCCCAGATCCCCTCGTCGGGCTCGCGCCACGCTTTCTCCAGGTGATCCAGGATCGCGAGACCGACCCGCATTCCGTCCTTGCTCACCGGCAGGCCGCGAGCATGGGCCTGATAGAGCGCGTCGAACAGCTCGCCGTAGACATCGAGCTGGAACTGGCTGGCGGCGGCGTTGCCGATCCGGACGGGCCGCGAATTCTCGTACCCTGGCAGCCAGTCCAGTTCGATCTCGGGGAGCAGCCGCTCGCCGCCGATCCCGTAGAGGATGTGCGCCTGCTCGGGGTTGCCCGCCACGGCCCGCAGCAGCCAGCCGAGCCAGTTGCGCGCCTCGTCGATGTAGCCGCCGTCCATCAGGGCGATCAGCGTCAAGGTCGAGTCGCGCAGCCAGCAGAAGCGGTAGTCCCAGTTGCGGATCCCGCCGAGCCCCTCCGGCAGCGAGGCCGTGGGCGCCGCCACGATGCCGCCGGTAGGCTCGTAGATCAGCGCCTTGAGGGTCAGCAGGGAGCGCTGAAGCATCCGGTCCCAATCCGTCCCGCCCGTGCAGCGCGACGACCATTCGCGCCAGTGCTGGTCGGTGGCCTCGAGAACCTTGCGGGGCTCGATCGAGGGCGGGTCGTCCTCGTGCGAGGGGCCGTAGCTCAGGACGAACCGATGCTTCTCGCCGGCGTGGACGGTGAACTCGGACACCGTCGTCTGCGCGTCCGATCCCTTGAGATGGACGTCGGTGCGCAGCACGACCTTGTGGGGCCCCGAGACGGCGCGCAGGTCGCCCAGTTCCGAGCGGGAGACCCAGGGCACGGCCGAGCCGTAATCGAAGCGGACCGCCATCTCCATCCGCATGGCGACGCGCCCGTGCACGCCCTCGACGAGCCGCACGAGATGCGACCCGTCGTCGACTGGCATGAAATCCGTAACCAGCACCTCGCCCTGCCGCGTGGTGTGGCGGGTCTCCAGCACGAGGCTGCCCGGCCGGTAGGACCAGCGCGTCTCGACGTTCTCGGCCTCCGGGAAGATCTTCCAGAAACCGTGCGCCTCGGTTCCCAGCAGGCTGGTGAACAGGGCGGCCGCGTCGAAGCGCGGCCAGCACAGCCAGTCGACGCTGCCCTGCCGGCTGATCAGCGCGGCGCTGCGGCCATCCCCGACGAGCGCGTAATCCTCGATGCGTGCAGCCATCCGGCCCCGGCTCCGGTCCGCGGCCGGCAGTCCGGGCCGTCCGCTGCGACGCACCTAGGACGACTTGTCCCGAGATCCAGAGGTTTGAGAGCCCCCGGCGGGCGCGGTCAGCGCAGGCAGTCGGCCACGGCCAGCGCCACCGACCCCTGGACCGACGCGGCGCTGCTGCGGACGTAATCCGCCGCATCGCCGACCGCGCGTGCGGCCGGCACCAGGGTCTCCACGACCGTGGCCGCGAAGGGCAGGGCCCGCGACGGGAGCAGCGCGTCCTCGGCCTGCTCGACGGCCTCCGCGCGCCCGGGCGCCATCGGATCGGGGTTGCTGCGCGGCGCCTCGGGGCAGCGCCGGCCGGGGGGCCGGGGCAGACCCGCCGGCCGGCGATCGCGACATGGGACGTGGCGCGGGCGGCCACGACCGGACGGGCGGGCAGGGACCCCGTCCGCACGACCGCGGCATCGAGCGGGTACAGCTCGGCGAACGCGATCACGGCGGGCAGGCGGCCCGGCGACGCGACGGCGGCGACCGGCGCGAAATCCGTGGGTCCCGGAGCGGCGGTCACACCCGCCTCGGCCCGGGCGCCGGGCTGAGCCGGCTTGGAGGTCGGGCAGTAGAGGGAGGCCACACCCAGGACCGCCACGACGGCCAGCGTCGGCAGGAAGGGCATGGACACGCGGCCGTGGGCGGCGTCCGTCAGGGCGGGCTGATCTGGCCTGCGCATCCGAATCACCGATCTCCTTGACCGCCTCGAGGCCCGCAGAGTGCGGCCAGCATTGCGGCGGAAGCTGGACCGTTTCTTTGCGCGGCGGTTGCTGGCATCCGAGAACGGGATTCCGCGGATATGTACGCCAAGACCCCCGCCGCAGGCATGGGCCTTGCTTCGTCCGCGGCGGCCCGAACCGGGCCGGCCCTTAGAAGAAGACCCGCCCCGTACCGGGCCAAGATGACCGAAACCAATCTCACCGTCGCCGTGATCGACCCGAGCCGCGCCCGCGCGGCCATCCTGGAGGAGGGCCTGCGCGCCGCCGGGATCGGGCGCGTGGTCGTGATTCCCGATACCGCCGACCTCATGGAGCGCGTGGCCGCGCTGAAGCCCGACGTCGTGGTGATCCATCTCGAGAGCCCGAGCCGGGACATCCTCGAGCAGATGTCGGGGGTCTCCCGGCAGGTCGAGCGGCCGGTGGCGATGTTCGTCGACCGCTCCGACTCGACCATGATGCAGGCCGCCGTCGACGCGGGGATCTCCGCCTACGTGGTGGACGGGCTGCGGGCCGAACGGATCAAGTCGATTCTCGACATCGCGATCCTGCGCTTCAACGCCTTCGCGCGCCTTCAGCGCGAATTGACCGAGGCGCGGAGCGAACTCGCCGACCGCAAGCTGATCGAGCGGGCCAAGGGCATCCTGATGACCATGAAGGGCCTCTCCGAGGATGAGGCGTACAAGCAGCTGCGCCGCAAGGCCATGAACGAGAAGCGCAAGATCGCCGACATCGCCCGGGCGATCGTCACCACCGCGGACCTGCTCGGATGAGGCTCCAGCTCGGCTACGTTCCGCTCTGCGATGCGGCCCCCCTGATCGTGGCCCACGAGCTGGGCTTCGCCCGGGCGGAGGGACTCGACCTCGACCTCACCGCCGAGCCCTCCTGGGCGACGCTGCGCGACCGGCTGGCGCTGGGCCATCTCGACGGCGCGCACATGCTGGCGCCGCTGGCGCTGGCGAGCCGGCTCGCCCTGTCCGGACCGCCCTCCGACCTGATCGTGCCGCTCCAGCTCAGCACCGACGGAAACGCCGTCACGCTGTCCCGCACCCTCTGGGCGGCGATGGATCCGGACAGCGAGGCCCCGCGGGACGTCGCCCGCGCCTTCGCGGGCGTGGCGGAGGCGCGGCACCGCGCCGGCAGCGCCCTCACTCTCGGCACCGTGCATCCCTTCTCGTGCCACAGCTACCAATTGCGGCTGTTCGCCGAGGCCGGCGGCCTCGACGCGGCGGCCTTCCGCACCGTCGTGGTCCCGCCTCAACACTGCGTGGAGGCCCTGTCCCGGGGACTCGTGGACGGGTTCTGCGCGGGCGCACCCTGGAACGACGTGGCGGCCGCGGCCGGCCATGGGCGGATCGCGGTCCACGGCAGCGCCCTCGCGCCGAACGCGACAGAGAAGGTGCTGGCCGTCTCCGGGCGGCTCGACGGCGCGATCCTGCCGCTGGTGCGAGCGGTCGCCCGGGCCGGTCGCTGGTGCGCGGATCCAGAGAACCGGACCGAACTGATCCATCGCCTCGCCCGCCGGACCTACCTGGACCTCGACCCGATTCTGGTCGGCCGGGCATTCCCGGGGGATCCGGACGCGTTCGCCGAGCCCGGCACGCGCATCCGCTTCGGCGAAGCGGTCGAGGAGCCGCGCGCCGCGCAGGCCCGCTGGATCCTGGAGCAGATGCGGGCGACGCAACAGATCCCCAACCAGTTCGATATCGAGGCGGCGATCGCGTCCGTCTACAGGCCCGATCTGTACCGGTCGGCGATCGCGGATTTCTGACCGCGACGACACTTCGCGCCGTTCGTCACCGGCCCACGGAATCGGCGCGAACAGTGGCGGAACGTCGGGCAGGTTCGCCCGTTGTGCTTGGGCCATGCCTGGATGCCGCAAACTCGAAACTGGATCGTTGATGTCGCATCCGCGCGGGCGGGTCGAGCTTCGACGCTACGTGACCCGGGGCAGCAAGGTGCCCCGCGCCTGCAACGACAATCGTCGGGCCGGCGCACATCACGCCTGGTATTGGGTCCTGGCCGCCGGCGCGATGCCGACGCTGGGGCTTCTGGCGATGCTGTCGACCCTGCTGTAGCGGACCATCATGGTCCGGGGATGGGGGAGACGGCTGCGGGCGCCGCCCACACGGCGTCTGTGATCTGCGAAAAGTCCCTCATGCTTTTGGCATTGAAGATAAACATGCGTCGCAACTGCGGCTGCAATTGATAAAATTGCCGGACAGACTGTAAGACACGCAGCGGTGTCGCACACCATCTCGCGCCTCTGTCCTGATCGACTGCGCGCTCGGCCCGATCATCTGCGCGCATCCTGACTACTCTTGAAGTCCAGCGTTCGCGACCGACCGGCCGGGTCCCACCTGACCGCTTTTGCGACGGGGCGCACAGTTTTTGTGCAGCACCGCAGCGACCGCTCCGCTGCCCCGCCGAGCCCTTCAGACCCTCCGATCCCGAGCACCCCGCACCTTTCATAGGCCGCGCGGCGATTGGCATGGAACCTGCCTGCCTCTCTTCGTCCGTCAACGGCGACGGACAGCGCCGTCAGCGAGGCCGCTGATCCGGTTCTCCCTGAGGCTGAAGCCTGCCGGGAGACGACCGGCAGCGGCTTTTTCGTGGGCGGTCCGCCAACGACCCTGCAATCGAGGTTCCAGACGCGATCGAGCGATGGCGACATCCCCCAAGGACACACGCGGACACGACGCGGGCGCCGGGAACGGCCCGCCACGCGAGAGGCTGGTTGTCGTCGGCAACGGCATGGCCTCGCTGCGCTTCCTAGAGCGGCTGACCGAGGCCGCGCCCGGCCGCTACGACATCACCTGCATCGGTGCCGAGCCCACGGCCGCCTACAACCGGGTTCTGCTCTCCTCGCTGCTCGGCGGCGAGGTCGACGAGGCGGCCTGCGCGTTCCGGGGCCTCGACTGGTACGCGGATCACGGCATCCGCCTGATCACCGGCGCGCCGGTGACGCAGATCGATCGGGAGAACGGGCTCGTCATCGTGGGCGAGACCCACGTCGTGCCCTTCGACAGGCTGGTCCTCGCGGTCGGCTCCCTGCCGATCCGCCTGCCGAAGCCCGGCATGGACCTTCCGGGCGTCATCACCTTCCGCGACCTCGCCGACGTGGCGGCGATCCGCCGGGCCGCCGTCCAGCACGCCCGCGCCATCGTTATCGGCGGCGGCTTGCTGGGCCTCGAGGCGGCGGTCGGGCTCGCGCGCCTCGGCGTCGAGACCACGCTGCTCCACGTCATGGACCGCCTGATGGAGCGTCAGCTCGACCACCACGCCGCCGGGCTGGTGAAGCAAGCCATGGAATCCCGCGGCGTCCGGGTGATGCTCCAGGCCGACACCGTGCGGGTGGAGGGCGCGGGGCGGGTCGAGAGCCTGGTCCTGGCCGACGGCACCGCGCTCCCGGCGGACCTCGTGGTGATGTCGGTGGGCGTGCGCCCCTCGGTGGCGCTGGCGCAGGCGGCCGGGCTGGCCACCGGCCGGGGCATCACGGTGGATGACCGGATGACCACCTCGGACCCGCGGATCTTCGCGCTCGGCGAGTGCGCGGAGCACCGCGGCCAGATCTACGGCCTGGTTGAGCCCGCCTACGAGCACGCCGACACGCTCGCCCGCCACCTCGCCGGTGAGCCGGCCGAGTACCGGGGCACGGCCCTGTCCACGAGCCTGAAGGTGTCGGGCCTGCCGGTCTTCTCGGCCGGGATCGTGGACACGCCCGACGATGCCGAGGCGATCGTGCTCTCCGATCCCGGCGCCGGCCTCTACCGCAAGCTGCTGGTGCGCGGCGGCCGGCTGATCGGCGCGGTGTTCGTCGGCGACATCGCCGAGCAGGGCGCCTGCAAGGGGCTGATCCGCTCCGGCGACCCGATCGAGAACGTGGACGACTTGATGTTCGGGCGCCCCGCGCCCGAGCCCCTGGCTGCTTGAGGAGGCGCGGATGTCCGAGACCACCACCCACACCGCCGCGGGCGCGTTCGAGGCCGAGCAGAAGCGCTACCTCGAGGGTTTCGCCTCCGGCATCGCCGCCGTCCGCCTGACCGGCGGCCTCGCCGCGGGCGGGGCGGGGGCGGCCGCGCCGCCGGCCGAGCCGACGGGCCCGGACGCGATCCACATCAAGGCGCAGGACCGGACCGTCAAGGACGGCGGCAAGCTCTGCGACCAGGAGAAATGGAAGCGCGCCGAGAACCCGTTCGACGGCCACAACCGCCTCATCCAGGAGGCCGCCGCCGGCAAGCAGCCGAAGCCCGAGGACAATTTCCGCTGGCGCTACCACGGGATGTTCTGGGTGGCACCGAACCAGGTCTCGTACATGTGCCGGCTGCGGATCCCGAACGGGATCCTGCACCACTGGCAGTTCGCGGGCGTCGCCGACCTCGCCGACCAGCACGGCGGCGGCTACGTCCACGTGACCACCCGGGCGAACCTGCAGGTGCGGGAGATCGATCCCGAGCACGCCCAGCCCTTCCTCGACGGGCTCACCGATATCGGTCTCACGGCCCGGGGGGCGGGCGCCGACAACATCCGCAACGTCACCGGCTCCTCGACCGCCGGCATCGACGTCCAGGAGCTTCTGGACACGCGCCCGCTCGCCAAGTCCTGGCACAACTGGATCCTGAACGACCGCTCGCTCTACGGCCTGCCGCGCAAGTTCAACGTCGCCTTCGACGGCAGCGGCGCGATGCCGACGCTCGAGGAGACCAACGACATCGGCTTCCAGGCCGTGGAAGTGCTGGACGGCGCCGCCGTGCCGCCCGGCATCTACATGCGCCTCGTGCTCGGCGGCATCTCGGGCCACCGGGACCTCGCCCGCGACACCGGCATCGTGCTGAAGCCGGAGGACTGCAACGCCGTCGCCGACGCGATCATCCGGGTGTTCATCGAGAACGGCGACCGGACGAACCGCAACAAGAGCCGGATGAAGTACGTCCTCGACGCCTGGGGCTTCGACAAGTACCTCGCGGCCGTCGAGGACAAGCTCGGCCGCAAACTCGACCGGGTCGCCCCGGAGCACGTCGCGCCGCGGAAGGCCACCGACCGGTTCGCCCATGTCGGCGTCCACGCCCAGAAACAGCCCGGCCTCAACTGGATCGGCGTGGTCCTGCCGGTCGGCAAGATGACCAGCGATCAGGTCCGGGCACTGGCCAAGATCGCCGCCGAGTGCGGCGACGGCCAGATCCGCCTGACCGTCTGGCAGAACTTCATCTTCTCCGGGGTTCCGGACGCGAAGGTCGCCGAGGTTGAGCAGCGGGTGCTCGATCTCGGCCTCACCACCAAGGCGGCGGGCATCCGCTCCGGTCTCGTGGCCTGCACGGGGGCGAAGGGCTGCAAGTTCGCAGCCTCCGACACCAAGGGCCACGCGCTGATCATCGCCGACCACGTCGAGACGGCCCTGCCGAACCTCGACGTGCCGGTGAACGTCCACCTCACCGGCTGCCATCACAGCTGCGCCCAGCACTACATCGGCGATATCGGGCTGATCGGCGCCAAGGTCGTCGTCTCGGAGGAGGGCGACACCGTCGAGGGCTACGACGTCGTGGTCGGCGGCGGTTTCGCCGAGAACCCGAAGATCGGCACCGAGATCTGGAAGGCCGTGAAGGCCGAGGATGCGCCCGCCCGCGTCGAGGCGCTGCTGCGCGCCTACCTCGCCCTCCGCCAGGGCCCCGAGGAGAGCTTCCAGGCCTTCACCAGCCGCACCGGCGCGGAGGCGCTCCGCGACGCCGCCGAGGACCAGCCCGCCCTGAAGGCCGCCGCATGACCCAGCACGTCTCGCCCCCCCTCGTCCTGATCCCCGAGACCGCGCCCTTCAACGAGGACCAGCGCGCCTGGCTCTCGGGCTACTTCGCGGCGCTCCTCGGCCCGTCCGTCGCGGGCGCCACCGCGCTGGCGCCGGGTGACGCGCCGGCGACCGGCCCGAAGCTTGCCGACAACGACGACGCCCCCTGGCACGACCCGTCCGTGCCGATCGGCGACCGGATGGAGATGGCCAAGGACCGTCCGGAGCCGCAGAAGCTGATGGCCGCCATGGCCCAGCAGGACTGCGGCCAGTGCGGCTACAACTGCGCCGACTACGCCAACGCGATCTTCCTGAAGAACGAGGCGCGCCTGAACCTTTGCCAGCCTGGCGGCAAAGAGACCCTGCGCATGCTCAAGAAGCTGGACGAGGAGTTCGGCGCCGCCGGAGGTGCCCCCGCCGCGCCGAAGGCGGAGGACGACGCCTCGAAGGCGGCGGCCGACCTGGGGCCGCTCGGCTATTGCCGCGAGAACCCGGTCGAGGCGCTGTTCCTGTCCCGCCGCCGCCTCAACGATCCGGGCGGCGAGAAGGAGACGTGGCACGTCGAGATCGGGCTGGACGGCACACCGATCCAGTACGAGGTCGGCGACTCCCTCGGCCTGTTCCCCGCCAACGCCCCGGCGCTGGTGGACGCAGTGATCGCGGAGCTCGGGGCCCGGCCCGAGCGGGTGATCGGCGAGAAGACCCTGCGCGAACACCTGCTGATCAACTACGCGCTGGGGGCCGCGCCCGACAACCTTTACCAGCTCCTGTCGCTGCTCACCTCGGGCGCGGCCCGCAAGAAGGCGCAGGCGCTCGCCTCCGGCGAGGATCCGGACGGCGACGCTGCCTATCTCGACGTGCTCGGCGCGCTCCACAAGTTCCCGGGCGCGCGGCCCGACGCCGAGGTCTTCCTGGAGGCCTTGGACGAGCTGCAGCCGCGGCTCTACTCGATCTCGTCCTCGCCCAAGATGGATGTCGGCCGCGTGTCGCTGACCGTGGACGCGGTGCGCTACAACCACCGCTCGCGGCTGCGGCTGGGTGTGGCCTCGACGCATCTCGGTGAGCGCCTTCCGGAGCAGACCAAGGTGAAGGTCTACCTCCAGAAGGCGCACGGCTTCGGCCTGCCGGCCGACCTGTCGAAGGACGTGATCATGTGCGGCCCCGGCACCGGCATCGCGCCGTTCCGGGCCTTCCTGCGCGAGCGCGCCGCCACGCGGGCGCCGGGCCGCAACTGGCTGTTCTACGGCCACCAGCGGCAGGCCTCGGACTTCTTCTACAAGGACGAGCTGAACAGCCTGAAGGACGACAAGGTGCTGACCCGCCTGTCCCTGGCCTGGTCGCGCGACGGCAAGGAGAAGACCTACGTCCAGGACCGGATGCGCGAGAACGGCGCCGAGCTGTGGAAGTGGCTGGAGGGCGGCGCGCATTTCTACGTCTGCGGCGACGCCAAGCGCATGGCCAAGGACGTCGAGCGGGCGATCATCGACGTGGCGGCGCAGTACGGCGGCAAGAGCCCCGAGGACGCGGTTGCCTACCTCGCGGCGCTCAAGAAGGCCGGCCGGTACCAGGCCGACGTGTACTGAGCGTCCAGAACCCTCCCCTCTGCGGGGGAGGGCGCGCCGCGGATGCGGGGCGGGAGCGGGGAAGCGGCGGCGCGAAGCTTGCTCCTGCCCGGAACGACCCTTCGAGGATTCGAGCCATGACTCAGCCAGTGGCGGCGCCGACGGTGCGGACCACCTGCCCCTATTGCGGGGTCGGGTGCGGCGTGCTCGCGACCCCGGACGGGCAGGGCGGCGCGACCATCGCGGGCGATGCCGAGCATCCGGCCAATTTCGGCCGCCTGTGCTCGAAGGGCTCGGCTCTGGGCGAGACCCTGTCGCTGGAGAACCGCCTGCTCCACCCGCAGGTCGACGGCGCGCGGGTCTCGTGGGACGCGGCCCTCGACACGGTGACGGCGAAACTCCGCGCGGTCGCCGCGGAGCACGGGCCGGACGCCATCGCCTTCTACCTGTCGGGCCAGCTCCTCACCGAGGATTACTACGTCGCCAACAAGCTCGCGAAGGGCTTCATCGGCACGCCGCACGTGGACACCAACTCGCGGCTGTGCATGTCGAGCGCGGTCGCGGCCCACCGGCGGGCCTTCGGCTCCGACACGGTGCCGGGCTGCTACGAGGATCTCGACGAGGCCGACCTGATCGTGCTGGTCGGCTCCAACACCGCATGGTGCCACCCGATCCTGTTCCGCCGCATGGCCGACGCCAAGGAGCGCCGCGGCACCAAGTTCGTGGTCATCGACCCCCGCCGGACCCAGACCGCGCAGGAATCCGACCTGTTCCTCGGCATCCGGCCGGGCACCGACACCGCCCTGTTCTCGGGCCTGCTGGTCTACCTGTCCGACAACGGTTTCCGCGATCGCGCCTTCGTCGATGCCCACACTGCCGGCCTCGACACCGCCCTCGACCGCGCCCGCCAGATCGCGCCGGATCTCGCGGCTGTCGCCGCCGCCACCGGCGTGCCGGAGGCCGACATCGCGGCCTTCTACGCCCTGTTCGCCGGCACCCGCCGGGTGGTCACGGCCTTCTCGCAGGGGGTGAACCAGTCGGCGCAGGGCACCGACAAGGGCAACAGCATCATCAACTGCCACCTCATCACCGGCCGCATCGGCGAGACCGGGATGGGGCCGTTCTCGCTCACCGGCCAGCCCAACGCCATGGGCGGGCGCGAAGTCGGGGGGCTGGCCAACATGCTGGCCGCCCACATGCACTTCACCCCCGAGGAGGTGGACCGGGTGCGCCGCTACTGGGGCGCGCCGCGGATCATCACCGGCGAGGGCATGAAGGCGGTGGCGCTGTTCGAGGCGATCGCCCGGGGCAAGATCAAGGCCCTCTGGGTGATGGGCACGAACCCGCTGGTCTCGATGCCCCGGGCCGACATGATCCGGGAGGCGCTCGCAGGGCTCGACCTCTACGTGGTGTCCGAGGCGGTGGCGGATTCCGACACCGCCCGCGGCCTGGGCAAGACCACCGTGCTGCTGCCCGCCCAGGCCTGGGGTGAGAAGGACGGCACGGTGACCAACTCCGAGCGGCGGATCTCGCGCCAGCGCCGCTTCCTGAACAGCCCTGGCGAGGCGCGGCCGGACTGGGCGGCGCTGTCAGAGGTCGGCCGCCGCCTCGGCCACGGCCGGGCCTTCGCGTTCGACTCCGCGGCCGCGATCTTCCGCGAGCATGCCGGGCTCTCGGCCTACGAGAACAACGGCACCCGCGACTTCGACCTCGGCGCGCTCGCGGACATCAGCGACGCCGCCTACGACGCGACCCTGCCGGTGCAGTGGCCGATCCCGAAGCGCTCCGGTTTCCGGGGCGCCCCGCAGGGCAAGGCACGGCTGTTCGGCGACGGCCGGTTCTACACCTTCGACCGACGCGCCCGCTTCGTGGCGGTGCAGCCGCCGGCCCTCGCGCTGGCGGCCTCGGCGGCGTTCCCCTTCATGCTCAACACCGGCCGGGTCCGCGACCACTGGCACACGATGACGCGCACCGGGAAGAGCCAGCGCCTCTCGGCGCACCGGGCCGTCCCGTTCGTCGAGGTCCATCCGGACGACGCCGCGGCCCACGGCCTCGCGGATGGCGGCATCGCCCGGCTGACGACCGCGCACGGCGCGGCAGAGCTGGAGGTGACGGTCACCGACACGGTGGTGCCGGGCAGCCTGTTCATGCCGATGCACTGGGGCGGCGCCTTCGCGTCCCAGGCCCGGGTCGGCGCGCTGGTGCGCGGCATGCCGGACCCGGTCTCGGGCCAGCCCGAACTCAAAGCGACCCCGGCGGCGATCGCGCCCGTCGGCTACCGCGCCCGCGGCTTCCTGCTGACGCGCCGGCAGGTGGCGATGCCCGAGGGTTGGTGGTGGGCGCGCGCCGCGATCACCGGCGGCTGGGGCGCGCAGTTCGCCACCGCCGACAGCTCCCGGGCGGTGGCGCTGATGGTGCGCGGGCTGATCCAGAGCGAGGCGCTGTCGGGCTGCGAGCTGGCGGAATATGCCGACCACGCCCGCGACCGCTACCGCTGCGCGGTCTACGACGGCGACCGCCTCGTCGCCTGCCTCGCCTACGCGCCCGCCGGGGAACGGCCGGATTGGGAGGCCGCCAAGGCCCTGTTCGCCACCGAGGCGCCCGACGCCGCCGCGCGGCGGGCGCTGCTCTCGGGCCGCGCGGCGACCGCCTCGGCGGGGCCGGTGGTCTGCGCCTGCCACGGCGTCGGCGCCGACGTGATCGCCAGCGCCATCGCCGGAGGTGCCGGCTCCGCGGAGGCGGTAGGTGCCGCCTGCAAGGCCGGCACGAATTGCGGCTCGTGCATACCGGAGATCCGCAAGATGCTGGCCGGGCAGACCGCCCGCGCCGCCTGATTATCTGATACACTCTCGGTGAGGATGGATCGGCTTCTCCTGTCAGATCACCTCATCCTGAGGTGCCCGCTTCGGCGGGCCTCGAAGGAGGGCTCCAGGTATCGCGCGGCCGACTGGAGCCCTCCTTCGAGGCCTCCGCAACGCTCCGGCGCTCCGGGATGAGGGGGCGGACGGGATCGGCCGGAGCAGGACGCTTCAGGACAGGCCCGTGACCGACACTCCCCTGCGCGCGGCCCGCGCGCCCCGCGAGACCAAGGCGGCCGGCCTGGAGCCGCTGGCGGTGCTGCCCGTCTTCGTGCCCCTGCGCGGCAAGCGCGTGGTGCTGGCCGGCTCCTCCGGCGGCGCCCCCTGGAAGGTGAAGGTGCTGGCCGCGGCCGGCGCCCATGTCGACGTCTACGCGCCCGAGCCCAGCGAGGAGCTGCGCGCGGTGCCGGGCGAGATCGTCGACGGGCAGGTGGTGCTGCACGAGCGCGCCTGGAGCCCGGACGATCTCTGGGGCGCGGCCTTCTGCATCGGCGCGATGGAGGACGAGGCCGAGTGCGTCGCCTTCGTGGCGGCGGCCCGCGGCGCCGGCGCCATCGTCAACGCGGTCGACCGGCCGCACCTCTGCGACGTGAAGTTCGGCGCCATCGTCAACCGCTCGCCGCTCGTCGTGGGCATCTCGACCGAGGGCGCCGCCCCGGTCTTCGGCCAGACCGTGCGGGCCCGGATCGAGGCGATGCTGCCCCGCGGGTTCGCCCGCTGGATGGGCGCCGCCCGCGACTGGCGGGACGGCGTCACGGCGCGCTTCCACGGGTTCGCCGAGCGCCGGGCCTTCTGGGAGCGCTTCACCGACCGCGCCTTCGCGGAACCCGACCGGGCGCCGTCGGAACAGGATCTCGCCGAGCTGCTCGGCGAGACCGAGACCGCCCCGAAGGGCGGCGCCGTGACGCTGGTCGGGGCCGGACCCGGCGACGCGGAGCTCCTCACCCTCAAGGCGCTGCGGGCGCTGCGCAACGCCGACATGATCCTGTACGACGACCTCGTCGCCCCCGAGATCCTGGACTACGCCCGCCGCGAGGCCCGCACCATGCTGGTGGGCAAGACCGGCCACGGCCCGTCCTGCCGCCAGGACGACATCAACGCGCTGATGGTGCAGCTCGCCCGCTCCGGCAAGCAGGTGGTGCGGCTGAAATCCGGCGACCCGCTGGTCTTCGGCCGGGCCGGCGAGGAGATCGAGGCCTGCCGCGCCGCCGGCATTCCGGTGACGGTGGTGCCCGGAGTCTCGGCCGCGCAGGGCGCCGCGGCGGCTCTCGGCGTGTCGCTGACCCACCGCGACGCCGCGCGCCGCCTCCAGTTCGTCACCGGCCACGACCGCCGCGGGGCGCTGCCCGACGACCTGAACTGGGGCGCGCTGGCCGATCCCAGCGTCACGACCGTGGTCTACATGCCCAAGCGCACCTTGCGGGCGCTGCTCGCCCGGGCGGTCGCGGAGGGGCTGGCGCCCGCGACGCCGGCGCTCCTCGTCTTCAACGCCACGCGCCCGAACCAGACGGCCCTGCGCGGCACGGCCGCCGACCTCGCCGACCGGGTCGAGGCGGCGGGGCTCGACGGGCCGGCGCTGCTGATGGTGGGCGAGGCCTTCTCGGAGATGCGGGGCGCGCTTCCGGCCCAGGCGGAGCAGGATCGCGTGGCGGTCTGAGGCTGATCTCGCCGAAGGCCACCCGCTCCGCCATCAGCGAGCGGAGTGACATGTGTCGAGGCAGCGCGCCATCGGCAGGCGTTGTGCCCGCCAGGATCGATGAGCACCGCTCGCGAGGACGGCTACGCCGAGATCATCGGCCGGTTCCGGGCTCAGGTCTCGCCGGCCACGAAGGCGCGCATCAGATAGTTGGCGATCGCCATGGGCGGGGGCGCCTGGATTCCCTCGGGATGCGTACCGTCCAGCATCGCGGCGACGGCCGCGCGGTCGAACCAGCGCGCATCCTCCAGCTCGGCCGGATCGGTCACGATGGCCTCGTCGAGGCCCTCGGCGGCGCAGCCGAGCATGAGCGAGGACGGGAACGGCCAGGGCTGCGAGGTGCGGTAGGTGACCGCGCCGACACGGATCCGCGTCTCCTCGAACACCTCGCGGCGGACCGCGTCCTCGATCGTCTCGCCGGGCTCCAGGAAGCCCGCGAGGCAGGAATACATCTGCGGCCGAAAGTGCGGTCCGCGGCCGAGCAGGCAGCTGTCGCCCCGGCGCACCAGCATGATCACGACCGGGTCGACCCGGGGGAAGTGGTGGGCGCTGCAGCTCGGGCACTCGCGGCGGAAGCCGCCGGCCTTCGCCACGGTGGCGGTGCCGCAATTGGCGCAGAAGCCGTGGCGGGCATGCCAGTCGAGCATCGACTTGGCGACGGCCAGGAGGCCGAGCTCCTCGGCCTCCACGGCGGATTCGGTGGCGATCGACCGCAGGTCGAGGGTGCGGGTCGGCGCCTCGGCGAAGCGCTCCGCGGCCTCGGCGGGCGCGGCCGCGGCGAAGACGGGCTGCCCGTCCCGGTGCCCGAGGAAGATGCGCGTCCCGCCCGCGTGGCCCGCCGCCTCCGCGGGGGCGATCAGCGCCGTCTGTCCGCGCAGCACGATCCGGTCACCGCAGATCAGGACGAGCCGGGCTTCGGGGGTATCGAAGGCGGGCACCGCCTCCTCGGGCTGCTCGGCGGAGTGGCGGTCGAGGCGGTTGCGGACGAAGCCGAGAATGTCGCGGGGTTCGGTCATGCCAGGGTCAGGCCGCGGAGAAGAGGGCGCCCGCGCGCTCCAGAAGCTGGGCGCGGGCGTGGATCGGGTAGGGCTTGCGAGTCTCGAACCCCCAGACCGGGCCCGGCCAAGCGGGATCCGACCGGAAGCGTCCGACGACGTGGATATGAAGCTGCTGCACCACGTTGCCGAGGGCGCCGACATTCACCTTGTCGGGCTTGGACAGGGCCTGCATCACCCCCGTGGCGAGGTGGATCTCCCGCCAGAGCGCGGCGGAATCGGCCTCGGACAGGTCGGTGATCTCGCACAGGTCCGGGCGGCGCGGCACCAGGATGAGCCACGGGAACCGGGCATCGTCCATCAGCAGCACGCGGCACAGGGCGAGGTCGCCCACTTCGGCGGTGTCGGCCGAGAGGCGCGGGTCGAGGGTGAAGGCAGACTCGGTCATCGCCGACGGATGTAGCGCAGCTTCCGCGTCGGCGCGCGGGTTTGCTGCGCCGTCGGTGACGCAGCGCCCCGGCCGAGCGGCTCAGAGCCCCGGCACGACGCCCTGGCGACCCACCGCGATCGTCCCCGCCACGAGCCCGCCGTCGTCGCCGGAGCGCGCGAAAATCGTCACGGCGGCACCGGGCTGAAGCATCGCCTTCTCGCCCGGCGAGAGCTGCGTCACCGGCGTGCCGTCGGGAATCGCGAAGGAGGAGTGGCCGCCGTTGTAGGCGACCGTCAGTTGCATAGGCGCGCCCCGCTGCAGGTCCGCGACCCAGCCGGCGGTGAGGCGCGCACCCTGCGCGGTGTCCCAGGGCTGGCTGCCCGCCTCGAACCCGCGCTCGGAGGGCGAGTACAGCGTCACCGCGCTGGCCTGCCGCGGCTCGGAATCGGACGCGCCGAGGATGCTGACGTAGCTCTCCGGCTTGATCGCCCGGAGGCTGGCGCCGTTGACCGCGTAGATCCGGGTGCGGGGGCTCATCCGCACCGACAGGGTGCTGCCGCTGGCGCGGCGGATGTCCAGACGCTCCGAATCGGCCCGGACCACGGTGCCGCGGAACCGGACCGTCGTCGGCTCCCCCCGGGCGGCGGGGATGGCTGCGATCGCCAGAAGGCCGGCGAGGAAGAGGCGTCTCACGGGGCTCGTCACGGGGCTCCTTTCCAGGCGGCGCACCATCCGATTGCGAGGGCCGAACGCCAAGGACCGGCGCCGGTTCCCGGCGCGGTCCCGGATGATATCGGCCCGGGCCGTGCGCCGTTCAATGCGCCATCAGCACGGGCATGTCGGCGTAGGCCAGGACGTGGCTGGTGACGCCCCCGAAGATCATCTGGCGCAGGCGGCTCTGGGTGTAGGCGCCCTTGATCAGCAGGTCGCAGCCGAAGGCCTTCGCCTCCGCCAGGAAGGTCTCGCCGGGAACCCGCCTCCCGGCCGGCAGGGCCCGGTGCGACGCGTCCACGCCCTCGCAGGCCAGCGCCTGCGCGAGGTCCTGGGCGGTCGGGCCCGGCACCATGCCGCCCTCGACGCTGAGCACGAGCACCCGCTCGGCCCGCCGCAGGAACGGCATCGCGAAAGCCACCGCCCGGGCGGTCTCGGTCGAGCCGTTCCAGGCGATGACCACCGCCTCGCCGAGGCTGGTCGGTGCCGTGGGCGGCGCCAGCAGGATCGGACGGCCGCTCTCGAACAGGGCCGTCTCGAAGGTGGTCATGCGCGGTGCGTTGTCGGTCGTGCCGGGGCGCCCGACCACTGTGGCCGAGAACAGCCGCGCGTACTGGCCCAGGAACGCGTCCCCGGTGGGCACGTCCTGCCGCCAGCGGTAGCGCGGGCCGGCATCCGGCACGCGGTCGGGGATGCAGAGCCCGTCGCGGGCGTGCCGCGGGATGCCGGCGGCGTCCATGAAGGCGATGAAGCGGCCGCCCGCCTCCTCGGCCTCGGCCCGGTCGGCCTCCTCGTCGCGCAGCCACGTCATGCCGCCGACCATGTCGACGGGCACGTACTCGGCGAGCGCCGGGCGCAGGGACACGCCCTCGATCAGACTGCCGAAGCGGGTGGCCGCCAGCCGTGTCGTCTCGAAGACGGAGGGCAGGGCGTCGTGCATCGCGACGGGTACGAGCAGGGTCTTCATGGTGGTCTCCTCCTCGGGCATGCGAGGCTAATCCGCCCGGCCGCCCGGTGGAACCGGGGCCGACGCGGCGCGCACACGGTTTTGCGGGGCGCCCGGATCGAGCCGCCTCCGGAGCGCCCGGGTCAGGGGCCGCTCGACGCAGCGGTGGACCACCAGTGCGGCCGCGATGCCGCCCGCGAGCATCAGCGCCATGCTGCCCCAGGGATGCAGGGTGGGGGCCAGGCCGAGCCGCAGCACTCCCTCGCGCACGAGGCGCAGCGCGAAGGGATGCACGAGGTAGAGGGCGTAGGACGCGTCACCGAGCGCGACCAGCCCGCGCGCCGGGGACGGCAGGCGCGCGACCTGGGCGGCGTCGCGGGTCGGACCGAGGGCCGACGCCACCAGCAGGACGGCCGGCCCACCGACGAGGAGCGGGCGCAGGATCCCGTCGGCCTCGCCGAGACCCGCGAGCACGCGCGCGGCCAGGATCAGCCCGAGCACGCCCAGAACCGCGAGCGCCGCCCGCACGGGGAGAGCCGGCCGGAACCCCGCGCGCCAGGCGAGAGCGAGGCCGGCGCCGGCGGCGAATTCGAGCACGACCGGATCCGACCAGAAGCGGAGCGGCACCGGCAGGCCCGGCACGAGCGCTCCGACCGCCACGCTGCCGGCCAGGATTCCGCACAGCCAGGCGACGGCGCCGCGCCGGCCGAGGCCGAGGCAAGCGGCGAAGAGGACGTAGAAGAACGCCTCGTAGTTCAGGGTCCAGCCGAGGCCGTAGAGCGGCTGCACGGTGCCGTCCGGACGGGCCGCCGGCCAGAACAGGAAGCTCGCGACGAGGGCGAGGGGATCGCGCACCAGCGCGGCCGCCGCCCCGAGGAGATCCGGCCGCGCGAGCGCCAGGGCGAGGTAGAGCAGGCTCACCAGCCAGTAGAGCGGAACCACCCGGGCGACCCGGTGGGCGAGGAAGCGGGCGCGCCCGCCCGGCCGGACGGCGAGCCGCGCGCCGGCATGGACGATGACGAAGCCGGAGATCACGAAGAACAGATCGACCCCGCCCCACCAGGGCAGGAGCGTCGCGGGATCGAGCGCCGGGCCGGCGCCGCGGTCTGCCAGAAGCCCCGCCTCGTTCCGCGCGTGATGCCACGCCACCATGAGGGCGGCGACGGCGCGCAGGATCTGGATGGCGACGAAGATCACGGGGTGCGCACCCGCGCCGACCAGCGCTCGGCGCCCGTGATACGGCGGCGGAAACTGGAACCGGTCCTTCGTAGGAGCGCGATCGCCCCCCCTTCGAGGTCACCGGACCGGCGGCCCGAGCGCGGGATCAGGTCCGCCCGGGAACCGCAGTGTCCGGAACGAAAACGGCAGGAACCATAAGCCGATAACCTCGTTGACGGACCAATTCGCGAACGCGCCGTTGCCGACTCGTCTGCCAAGGCGTCCGTGCTGCGCATGCGGTGTCCTTCCGCGGTTCGCGTGCCCATTTCGAAAAGAGGTCCCGATGCTGAAGAACTACGCTGCCGCGTCCGCGCTCGTCCTGGCGCTGTCGACCCCGGCCATGGCTCAGAGCGCCCACGACTTCCGCATGCAGTCGATGCAGGCGAATGCCTTCGAGATCCAGTCCTCCCAGATCGCCCTGTCCAAGTCGCGCAACCCGCGGGTCCGCTCCTACGCCCAGGAAGTCCTCCGTGACCACCGCGCCGCCAACGTAGCCCTGGCCGGCGGCCAGATGAACGGCGTCGCCGGCGATCCGGGCCTCGGCGGCCTGGTCACCGCGCCGATCGCGGTGGCGGGGAGCGCCGTGGGCGCCGGCGTCGGCGCGGCGACCGGCGTGGTCGGCGGCACCCTGGCNCTGCAAACTCGGGGCGGGCACACGAGATCTACGGGTTCACCTTCGTCGGCGCTTGACAGATCGAGCGAGGCCACTGCCAAATACGCTTGAGGGTAGCAAAAAGCTGACGTGCTCGCACGAGTGAGGCAGTTTGCAGAGACACCCTAGCCGCTGGACTCCCCGCCCTGGAGCACGGTGCGCCCGATTAGCATAACTATCACAACGGACTCTGGCTGCTCCAAGCCACCTCTCGGCCACGGCGACGTGGACGTGGACGTCTTGCACGCATTGTCCAGCCCGCTTATGGAGAGCAACCGATCGCTGGCATAGCGCACCAAACAGAACCACTGCCTCCACGATCGTCCCGCCGAACCCCGAGCAGCAGGCGATGCTGGCCCAATTGTCGGCCGCTCCGGCGGGGGCGCGCTTCGACCGCCTGTACGCCTCGCAGCAGATCCAGGCCCATCAGATGTCCATCGCGATGACCCAGGCCTACGCCCAGGGCGGCCCGAACCCGGCCCTGCGCAACTACGCCCAGCAGGCCCTGCCGGCCCTGCAGATGCACCTGCAGCAGGCGGAGCGCCTCCCGGGCGCCATGTAAGGCGGACCGGTCTCGGCGGCCCGGCACCGGCCGGGCCGAACGGAAGGCGGCGGGCGCGAGCCCGCCGCCTTTTCTCGTAGCGACGGGTCTGCCGCGGTCGGGGACGGCCGCAGGCCCGACACGGCAGACGACGCGCAGGACGCACGCAGATGGACCGCCTGTGCGCGTGCCGGCGATCCGGTCCGGATCCGGGACCGGATGACCGGTCCCGGATCTCAGCCTTCGCGCGCCGCGCTCACTCGCACGCGATGGCCGCGACGGAGCGGACCGCCTGACCGGTCGTGTCGATCGGCGGCTTGAACTCGCCGGACTGCGGATCGCGCACCAGCAGGGAGCCGCTGGCCACGCCGAAATGCGCGCCGTGGATCTCGAGGCTGCCGTCGTCGACCCTCTCCTTCACGAACGGGAAGGTCAGCAGGTTCTCCATGCTCTGGACCACAACGGCGTGTTCCAGCTTGGTGAGGTAGTCCGGCGCGCCGGGATCGCCGGCCTTGTCCTCGGCCTGACCCACGAGCGAGACCCACTTGCCGATGAAGTCGCCGGGCGAGAGCGGCTTGGCCTTGTTGGCGTAGGCCTTGATGCCGCCGCAGGTGGCGTGCCCGAGGATGACGATGTGCTTCACCTCCAGGGCCTGGACGGCGAATTCCAGGGCCGCCGAGGTGCCGTGGTACTGGCCGTCCGGCTGGTAGACCGGCACGAGGTTGGCGACGTTGCGGATCGTGAAGAGCTCGCCCGGGCCGGCATTGAAGATCGCGCTCGGCGAGACCCGGCTGTCGCAGCAGCTGATGACCAGGATCTCCGGATTCTGCGTGGAGGCGAGCTGCGCGAAGCGCCGCCGCTCGGTCGGGAAACGATCGAGGAGAAAGGACCGGTAGCCTTCGGTCAGGTAGACGGGGAACATAAATTCGTCTCCAGTTAGACAATTCCGCGACTGCGGCAGTGAACTCAAAGTTCTCGCCAAGCAAGAACGCGCGGCTGGGCCGGAATAGTCCCGCGGGCGAGATCGGCCGCGAGATCGGCGAGCCCCGCCGGCTCGACGTGCTCGCCGCTGGCGCGCAACTCGTCGATCGGCCACCAGCGCGTCCCGATCAGGGGATTGTCCTCGGTCTCGGCGAGGCGGCTCGTGTCGACCCGGTCGTCGGGCAGGCGGACGAGGAAGTAGCGCTCGCGGGCGTCCCGCGCCTGTCGGAACAGGTGGAACGGGCCGTCGCAGGCGGCGACCTGCGGGCCGATCGCGACGTCGCCGCGGCCGATCTCCTCCTCGAGCTCCCGGCGGCAGGCGGTGACGTGGTCCTCGCCGGGCTCCAGGCCACCGCCGGGCATGAACCAGAAACGGAGCGGCGCGCCGTCCGGCCCTCTGGCATGAACCGACGTGTAGGCGATGAGCAGGATCCGATCCTGCGGATCGAGGACGATCGCGCGGGCGATGTGACGGACGGGCAGGGGGGTCGCGGCGCTCATGCAGCCAGAGCTAGAGCGCGCCCCGGGAACGGACACCGCTCGCGCGCCCCCCGGCGTGCATTACAGCACGTTGGGACGGGCGTCGCGGCCCGCTCATCGCCTGCGCGGCGTTTGCTCAGGACGGCGGGCGCGGCGCCGGCGCCCAGATCACCGCGGGAAGCCCGAAGGCGTCCCGCTCCGGCGGATCCGGCAGCGGCACGGCCCGTCCGAGGCGGATGTCGCGGGCGACCACCAGGGCGGCCAGAGCGTCGAGATGGTCGTCCTCCGGAACGCCCTGGGTCCGGGACCGGATCAGCGCGTCCGGCAGGCCCGCCGCCGCGAGGAGGGCCCGCCGGAGGTCCAGCCCCTCCCGCGCGCGCTTGCCCTTCTTGGGCAGGCCGAGCGGCCGTCCGCCGTTGAGGGTGTGGAAGGCCACCTCGGGATGGACCTCGTGGACCCGCGCGCGCGCCTCCGGGCGCTCCCGCAGGAGCGTGTCGACCGCCCGGACGTAGCGGAAGATGTTGTAGCCCTGGATCGAGGGCGACCGTGACGGTCAGGAGCTTGACGTCGTCCCAGTCGGCGATGGCCTCGGTGCGGTCGGCCAGGAACGGGGCGATCTGCGCCACCGCGGCCCGGAAGGCCGGCAGGCCCTTCGCCCGGAGCGCCGCGTCGCCGCCCTTCGGCACCACGTAGGCGCATTGCCACGCCCGAGCCGGGCGCGGGCCGCCCGGTCGGCGGCGCGGCCGCCGCCGGTGATCCGCTCGGGCAGCCCGATCGGCACGTCGATCCCGACGATGCCGGGCCGCTCGGGCGCGTCGAGCAGCGCGGCGAGGTCCGGGAACAGGGCGCAGCGATGCCGGTCCGGATCGTCTAGGTCGAGGAGCGCGCCCGCCCAGGCGCCGCGGCAGCCGTCCAGTCCGGCGATCCAGCGCGCCATCCGATCCTCCCTCGCGCTCCGCGGCCGGCCTCCTTGCCGGTGTTCTTGCCGGCGTTCTTGCCGGGATGCGCGCGGAAAGCTATCCGCGTCGCCGCAGGCCGCCGCCGGCCCGGGAGAAGCGTGATGAGCGAGATCCGTCCCCGTCGCAGCGTCCTGGCGATGCCGGGCTCCAACGCCCGGGCGCTGGAGAAGGCGCGGTCGCTCCCCGCCGACGTGATCCTGATCGACCTCGAGGACGGCACCGCCCCCGGCGTGAAAGCGGCGGCCCGCGCGCAGGTCGCGGCCGCGGTGGCGGCGCGCGGCTTCGGGCCGCGCGAGGTCGTGGTCCGCATCAACCCGCCCGAGACCGAAGACGGCGAGGCGGACCTCGTGGCGCTCGCGCCGGCCGCGCCGGACGCGATTCTGGTGCCTAAGGTCCGCACCTCCGACACGCTGATCGCGGTCGGGTCCCGCCTGCGCCGGCTCGGCGCACCGCTGGCGACGCGGGTTTGGGCGATGATCGAGACGCCCATGGCGGTGGTGAACGCCGCCGAGATCGCCGGCGCGGCCCGGGACGTGGACGGGCGGCTCGCCGCCCTGGTGATCGGCCCGAACGACCTCCTGAAGGCCTCTCGGATCCGGCCGCCGGGACGGGCCGCGCTGATGCCCTGGCTGATGCATGTCCTGGCCGCCGCCCGGGCCTACGAGATCGAGGCGATCGACGGCGTCTTCACCGACCTCAACGACCCGGCCGGGTTCGAGACCGAGTGCACGCAGGGCCGCGACCTGGGCTTCGACGGCAAGATGCTGATCCACCCGAACCAGATCGGCCCGGCCAACGCCGCTTTCGGGCCGGATGCCGAGGAGATCGCGCAGGCGCGCCGGCTGATGGGCGTCTTCGACGCGCCGGAGAACCGCGAGCGCGGCGTCGTCGCGGTGGACGGCAAGATGGTCGAGCGCCTCCACGTCGAGGCCGCCCGGCGCACGCTCGCCATGGCCGAGGCGATCGTGCGGCTCTCCGCGTGAGCGACCTGCCGGAGGTCGGCCTGCGGCTGCTCGACCCGCGGCTGCCGGGCTGGGGCTTCCCCCGCTGGGGCTCGTCGGCCGCGGCCGGACTCGACCTGCACGCCTGCCTCGACGCGCCGCTGATCCTGCCGCCCCAGGGCAAGCCGACCTTGATCCCGGCCGGCTTCAGCGTGCTGATCCGCGACCCGGCCTGGTGCGGCCTGATCTTCCCCCGCTCGGGCCGCGGGCACCGCGAGGGCTTGGTGCTCGGCAACGGCACCGGCGTGATCGACGCGGATTACGAGGGTCCGCTGATGGTCTCGGCCTGGAACCGGGACGCGGCCGAGCCGGTCCGGATCGAGCCGGGCGAGCGGATCGCCCAGCTCGTCTTCACGCGGATCGCGCGGCCGTCGCTGACCGTGCTGGAGGGCACGCCCGGCCCCGGCTCGGAGCGGGGCGCAGGCGGGTTCGGGTCGAGCGGGCGCTAAACAGCCCCTCAGTCCAGCGTCTTGCCGAGCCGGCCGGCCAGGTCCTGGATGAACTGGAACGCGGTCCGGCCCGAGCGCGAGCCGCGGGTGGTGGCCCATTCCAGGGACTCGGCGCGCAGCTGATCCGGCGGCACGGCGAGGCCGTAGCGGTCGGCGTAGGCGCGGATCATCGCCAGGTACTCGTCCTGGCTGCACTTGTGGAAGCCGAGCCACAGGCCAAACCTGTCCGAGAGCGAGACCTTCTCCTCCACGGCCTCGCCGGGGTTGATCGCGGTCGAGCGTTCGTTCTCCACCATGTCGCGGGCGAGGAGGTGGCGCCGGTTCGAGGTGGCGTAGAACAGCACGTTCCCCGGACGCCCCTCGATGCCGCCGTCGAGCGCCGTCTTGAGCGACTTGTACGAGGTGTCGTCGGCATCGAAGGAGAGGTCGTCGCAGTAGACGAGCCAGCGGTGCGGGTCCGGCCGCAGCAGGGCCATCAGGTCTGGCAGCGCCTCGATGTCCTCGCGGTGGATCTCCACGAGCTTCATCGGCAGGCTGCCGGCGGGCCGCCGGGCGTTGATCTCGGCGTGGGCCGCCTTGACCAGCGAGGACTTGCCCATGCCGCGGGCGCCCCACAGCAGGGCGTTGTTGGCCGGCAGGCCGCGGGCGAAGCGCTCGGTGTTCTCCACCAGGGTGTCGCGCGCCCGGTCGATGCCGGTGAGCAGGCCCATCTCCACCCGGGCGACCTGCGGCACCGGGGTCAGCCGGCGCTCGGGCCCCCACAGGAAGGCGTCGGCGGCGCTCGGGTTGAAGGCCGGCGGGGCGGCGGGCGCGGCCCGCTCCAGCGCGGTGGCGATGCGCTCCAGGAGCGGCATCAGGGTGTCGAGGGTCGCGGGGCTCGTCATCGGATCGGGGGGTTCGCGTGCGGGTCGGTCGGCCGGCCGGTTCTACGGGGAAGATCCGGGGAAATCATCTGAATCCGGACGCATGGCGCGGTCCTCCCGAACGGGAACCGGGATCGAGCGTTGGTATACCCGGCAGGTCGCGCCGACACGTCCGCCGGGGAGCATCGATGGAAGCCGAACCGACGATCCGGATCACCCAGGTCGCGGATTACGTCTTCACCGTCGATTTCAGCGCCGCCCTGCCGGCGCTCCGCACCGACGAGGCGCCGCCGATCGGCGGCGGGACCGGGCCGTTCCCCGAGCAGCTCCTGATCTCCGGGGTCGCGAACTGCCTCTGCGCCAGCCTCGTCTTCGCCCTTGGCAAGTTCCGCCAGGATGCGCGCGGCGTCGCGGCCGAGGCGTCCTGCCGGGTGGAGCGCAACGCCGAGGGGCGGCTGCGCGTCACCGGGATCGGCGTCCACATCCAGCTCGGGGCCGCCGCCGCCGACATGCCGCGGATCGACCGGGTGCTGGAGCAGTTCGAGCGGTTCTGCACCGTCTCGGAGAGCGTGAAGGCCGGGATCCCGGTCGCCGTCTCGGTGGCCGACCGCGACGGCACGCGCCTGAAATGACCGGCGCGCCGGGGACAAATCGGCCGCCCGGCGCATTGCCACACCATCAACCGGCCGCCGAAGCCGGACGAGGAGACGCCATGACGGATCACACGCGAGAGCCCGCCCGCGCCCCCGAGGACCTGGCCGCCCTGTTCAACCGACGCGCCAACGCCGGCGATGTCGAGGGCCTCGTCGCCCTCTACGAGCCCGACGCGGTGCTGGCGGCGGGCCGCGTCGTCGCCACGGGCCACGCCGAGATCCGGACCTTCTACGCCGACCTGCTGGCGCGCAAATCCGACTTCCCGGCGCCGGAGACGCCGCCGCCCCTGCGCAACGGCGGGCTGGCCATGACCTTCGCGCGGCTGCCCAACGGCGCGTTCTCGGTGGAGGTCGCCCGCGAGCAGCCGGACGGGACGTGGCTCTGGGCGATCGACCAGCTCAAGCTCGCGCCGCCGAAGGGCTGACGGCCGGCTCGGGCGCTCCCGCGCGCTTGTCCCACCGGACGCGATGCGGCAAAGCGGGGCCCGCGCGCTCGACGCCGCGCAGAAGACCCGAGCCGACTCGATGCACGACATCCGCGCCATCCGGGAGAACCCGGACGCCTTCGACCGCGACCTCGCCCGCCGGGGCCTCGCGCCGCTCTCGGCCGAGCTGATCGCCCTCGACGAGGCGCGGAAATCGTCCGTCTCGGCCGCGCAGGCCAATCAGGAGCGGCGCAACGCGCTGGCCAAGGAGATCGGCGGCGCCAAGAAGGCCAAGGACGAGGACCGCGCCGCCGCCCTGATGGCCGAGGTCGCGGCCCTGAAGGGGGCCGAGCCGGAGCTGAAGGCCGCGCAGGATGCTGCCGACAAGACCCTGGCCGATCGGCTCGCCGCGATCCCGAACCGGCCGAAGCCCGACGTGCCGGAAGGCGCCGACGAGCACGGCAACGTCCTCTACCGCAGCCACGCCGCGAGCCGCGAGCGGCTGACCGAGGGCAAGGAGCATTTCGAGCTCGGCGAGGCCTCGGGCCTGATGGATTTCGAGGCGGCGGCCAAGCTGTCCGGCTCGCGCTTCGTGGTGCTGAAAGGTCAGCTCGCGCGGCTGGAGCGGGCGCTCGGCCAGTTCATGCTCGACCTGCACACGCAGGAGCACGGCTACCTGGAGGTGGCGCCGCCGGTGCTGGTGCGCGACGCCGCCATGTTCGGCACCGCGCAGCTGCCGAAGTTCGAGGACGACCAGTTCTCGGTCTTCAAGGGCCTCGATTACGTCAAGTCCCTGCAGGGGCAGGCCGGCGCGGACGCCCCGCCGGTGAGCGACGAGCATTTCTGGCTCGTCCCGACCGCCGAGGTGCCCCTGACGAATCTCGTCCGCGAGGCGATCCTCCGCGAGGAGGAGCTGCCCCTGCGCTTCACCGCGCTGACGCCCTGTTTCCGCGCCGAGGCCGGGGCGGCGGGGCGCGACACCCGCGGCATGCTGCGCCAGCACCAGTTCAGCAAGGTCGAGCTGGTCTCGATCACGACGCCGGAGGAATCCGCCAACGAGCACGAGCGGATGCTGACCAGCGCCGAGGCGGTGCTGAAGAAGCTCGATCTGCCCTACCGGGTGATGACCCTCTGCACCGGCGACATGGGCTTCGCCAGCCAGAAGACCTACGACATCGAGGTCTGGGTGCCGGGCCAGCGCACGCACCGCGAGATCTCGTCCTGCTCGGTCTGCGGCGACTTCCAGGCGCGTCGGATGAACGCCCGCTACCGGGGCAAGGACGGCAAGCCGGCCTACGTCCACACCCTCAACGGCTCGGGCGTCGCGGTCGGCCGCGCGCTCATCGCCGTGATGGAGAATTACCAGAACCCGGACGGGAGCATCACGGTCCCGTCGGTGCTCCACCCCTACATGGGCGGGCTCAACCGGATCGAGGGCACCCGCTGATGCGCATCCTGGTCACCAACGACGACGGCATCCACGCGCCGGGGCTCAGTACCCTGGAGGAGATCGCCCGCGAGCTCTCGGACGACGTCTGGGTCGTGGCGCCGGAGAGCGACCAGTCCGGCGTGTCGCACTCGCTCTCGCTCAACGACCCACTGCGGCTGCGGCAGGTCTCGGAGCAGCGCTTCGCCGTGAAGGGCACGCCGTCGGACTGCGTGATCCTGGGCGTGCGCCACATCCTGGGCGATCACGGGCCGGACCTCGTCCTGTCAGGGGTCAACCGCGGCCAGAACGTCGCCGAGGACGTGACCTACTCGGGCACGATCGCGGCCGCCATGGAGGGGACGATCCTCGGCATCCGCTCCATCGCGTTGAGCCAGGCCTACGGCGTAGGCGGGCGCGGCGCGCTCAAGTGGGACTGCGCCCGGACGCACGGCGCGAAGGTCGTCCGCAAGATCATGGAGACCGGGATCGAGCCCGGCATCCTGGTCAACGTGAACTTCCCGGACTGCGAGCCGGCCGAGGTGCAGGGCATCGCGGTGGCGGCGCAGGGCTTCCGCAACCAGGCGCTGCTGTCGATCGACGCGCGGGTGGACGGGCGCGGCAACCCGTATTTCTGGCTGGCCTTCGCCAAGGCCCGGTTCGAGCCGGGCCACGGCTCGGACCTCAAGGCCATCGCCGAGAAGCGGATCTCGGTGACGCCGCTGCGCCTCGACCTCACCGACGAGCCGACGCTGACGCGCTTTGCGCAGGCCTTCGCCGGGTGATCGAAGGGACGTCGGTCGATCTGGGCAGCCTGGAGGCGGCTGCCGGCGCTGCGGCCTTCGTGATGGCGCTCCGGGGCCGCGGCCTGCGGGACACCGCGGTGCTGCGGGCCATGGAGCAGGTGCCGCGGGACACCTTCGCGCCGCCGCCGCATCGGGAGCACGCGCGGCGCGACATCGCCCTGCCGCTGTCCTGCGGCGCGTCGATGACGGCGCCGTCCACGGTGGCGCTGATGCTGGCGCGGCTGCGGCTCGAGCCCGGCCAGCGCGTCCTGGAGATCGGCACGGGCTCCGGCTACGTGACCGCGCTACTCGCCCAATTGGGCGCCGGGGCGGTGCTCAGCCTGGAACGCTACACCTCGTTGGCCGGGGCGGCGACGCGGCGGCTCGCGGCCCTGTCCGAGGTGCACGTCGTCCGGGCCGACGGGCTCGCACGGGACCTGCCCGACGGGGGTTTCGACCGGATCCTGGTCCACGGCAGCGTCGCGGCGATCCCGGAGCACTGGCGCGCGGCCCTCGAACCCGGCGGACGGCTGGTGGCGGCCCTGCGCGGCGACGGCGGCTGCCGGATCGCGGTGCTGGCGACGCCGGAGGCCGAGCCGGAACTCGGCGCGCCGGTGCGGCTGGCGGCGCTGGTGCCGGGACTGGCGCAGGTGCTCTGACAAACACTCCGTAACCGTGGCGCCGATGGATTGCTGCGCTCCGCTCGCAGAGACGTCGGCCGCTATCCGACGCGCCGCGCCGCCCGCCACAGGCGCCACAGCCGGCGCCAGCGCGGCAGCTCGACGAGCGTGTTGAGCGGGTCGTAGGAGACCCGCTCCATGGTGGCAAGGTAGGGCTCCACCAGGGCCACGGGCAGGAAGGCCGCCCCCGCCGAGGGCGCGATGGTCGGGCGCGCCGCCTCGAAGGCCTTGAGGTGCTGCCGGGCGAGGTCGCGCAGGTCCGCGCAGGCCCGGCGCAGGCCCGGCCCGCCGCGGCCCGTGACGATGTCCTCGCGGGTGACGCCGTAGCGGCCGAGGATGTCGGCCGGCAGGTAGACCTGTCCCGAGCGGGCGTGCCAGGGGAGCGCCCGCAAGAGCCCGGTGATCCCGTAGGCGACGCCGGCATGCCCGGCCGCGCCCGCGCCGCCCGGCTCGGTGCCGTTGCCGATCACGAGGCTCGCCAGCCGGAACAGCGCCGAGGCGGTCTCGCCGCAATAGCCCTCGAGATCGTTCACCCGGGGCATCGGATCCTCGTAGAGGTCGAACACCCGGGCGTCGATCAGGTCGACGAAGGGCTGGCGCCCGAGGCGGTTCGCCCGGATCGCCTCCTCCAGGGCCGCCGCCACCGGGTTGGCGCGCACGTCGCCCCGCGCCTCGCCCTGGAGCGCGTCGCGCCACCATTGCAGGCGGATCTCGCCGGCCATCGGGTTCGAGACGGCCTCCCGGACCCGCGCGATTGTCAACGAGAAGGCGTAGAGGGCGAAGAGGTGCGGGCGGGCGGGCGCCGGGGCGAACAGGGTCGCGTAGTAGCGGTCGGGGTCGCCGGCCCGCACGAGGCTCTCGCAGTGGGACTGCGCGAAGGCGAGTCCGGTCTCGGCGGCCTGACCCTCGACCTCCGGCATCAGGCCACCGCGATCAGGGCGGCCGCGACCTTGCGGTTCTCGGCCACCAGGATGTTGTAGGTCCGGGCCGCGGCGCCGGTCTGCATCACGTCGAGGCCGACGCCGAAATCCTTGAGCCAGCCCCGGAGCGCGGGATCGATCGCCTCGATGTCGAGGCCGGTCCCGACGAGCAGGAGCTCAATGTCGCCCGCCTCGGCCTGGACCGGGCGCAGGGCCGTGCGGTCGATGCCCCGCGGCTGCGTCACGTCCCAGGCGCGGACCCCCGAGGGCAGCAGCAGGATCGAGCCGCGATGCGACATTCCGGCGAAGCGGAAGCCGCCGTTGCCGTAGGTGTCGATGATGTGGCGACCCGGCACGAAGCCGGAGTCGAAGCTCTTCGGGGTCTCCCGCTCGGCCATCGTGCGAAACAACTACTCCGCCGGTTGCGGGACGCCGGACCGCTCGGATGCGGCGCGGGCGCCGGAGAGCATCAGCCCCAGATAGATCAACACCGGCGTCGAGACGAAGATCGCCGAGTAGGTGCAGATCAGGACGCCGCAGAGCATCACCACGGCGAAGCCCTTGATGGCCTCGCCCCCGAACAGCACCAGTGCCAGGAGCGACAGCGCGGACGAGATCGACGTCATCACCGTGCGCGACATGGTCGAGTTGATCGACAGGTTGAGCAGGTCGACGGTGGGGATGGTCTTGTAGCGGCGCATCAGCTCGCGGGTCCGGTCGAACACCACGACCGTCTCGTTCAGCGAGTAGCCGACGATCGTGAGGATCGCGGCGATCGAGGTCATGTTGAACTCGATCCGGCTGATGATGAACACACCGACCGTCAGCACGATGTCGTGGAGCGTCCCCACGATGGCGCCGAGTGCGAGCTCCCGCTCGAACCGGAACCAGAGGTAGAGAAGCACCGCCACGACCGACAGCACGACGCCGAGCGTGCCGGACTGGACGAGCTCGCCGGAGACGCGCGGGCCGACGGTCTCGGTGCGGCGGAAGTCGTAATCCTTGTCGAAGGCGGCGTGCGCCTTGTTCATCACCGCGGTCTGGCCCTGCTCGCCGGGCTGGAGCGGCAGGCGGACCAGCACGGTGCCCTGGTTGCCGAGCTCCTGCACCTCCGGCTCGCCGAAGCCGAAGCCCGCGGCCGTGTGCCGGATCGACGCCACGTCCGCGGTGCCGGACTTCGCCTGCAGCTCGACCAGGGTGCCGCCCTTGAAGTCGATGCCGAAGTTGAGACCGATCGTCAGGAACAGCGCCACGGTCGCGAGCGACAGGGCCGCCGACAGCGGGAAGGTGAAGCGCCGGAATCGCATGAAGTCGAAATGCGATTCATCGGGCCAGAGACGGAGCAGGCGCATGGTTTCGGACCTAACGTTGGGAAGATCGCAGCACCAGCTCAGCTCGCCTCTCCGATCTCCGCCCTCTTCCTGAGGTGCCGGAGCGGAGCGAAGGCCTCGAAGGAGCCCTCCAGTGACAACCGCGATCCCTGGAGCCCTCCTTCGAGGCCCGCTCACGCGGGCACCTCAGGATGAGGTGGTGGTTCGGATCCGCGGTATCAGGCCGGCGGTGATGCGTCTCCCGAAAGTGAGTTCATTCAGAACGGCAGGGCCTTCGGTCGGAAGGTCTTGTACCACACCGCGATCATTATCCGGGTCAGCGTCACGGCGGTGATGACCGTCGTGAGGATGCCGAGGATGAAAACCACGGCGAACCCCTTCACCGGGCCCGAGCCGAGGAAGAACAGGATCAGGGCGGCGATCGCCATGGTCGAGTTCGAGTCGATGATGGTGGCGAAGGCCCGGTCGAAGCCCGCCTGGAGCGCCGAGATCAGCGAGCGGCCGGCCCTCTGCTCCTCGCGCATGCGCTCGTAGATCAGCACGTTGGAATCCACCGCCGTGCCGATGGTGAGCACGATGCCGGCGATGCCGGGCAGCGTCATGGTGGCTTCCAGCACCGACATCAGACCCAGGATCAGCCCGACATGGACCATGAGGGCGATGTTGGCGATGAAGCCGAAGGTCCCGTAGGTCGCGAACATGAAGCAGACCACGAGGCCCGCCGCCACGAGGGTCGCGAGCTTGCCGGCCTCGATCGAGTCGCGGCCGAGGCCGGGACCGACGACGCGGCGCTCGACCACGGTGAACTTCGCCGGCAAGGCGCCGGCGCGCAGCAGCACCGCGAGGTCGTTGGCCTGCTGCACGGTGAAGTTGCCAGTGATCTGTCCGGAGCCGCCGGTGATCGCCGAGCGGATCACCGGTGCCGAGACCACCTCGTTGTCGAGCACGATCGCCATGCGCCGGCCGACATTCTCCGAGGTTGCCTGACCGAAGCGCTGAGCCCCGCGCAGGTTGAACTTGAAGCTCACCATCGGCTCGTGGGACTGCTGATCGAAGGCGGGCTGCGCGTCGGTCAGCTCGCCGCCGTCGGCCATGACCCGGCGCTCCACGGGGACCTTGGCGCCCTTCTCGTCCTTCGACGGCAGCATGTCGACGTCGCCCGAGGGGCTGTCGGCGAGCATGCGGAATTCGAGCTTGGCGGTGGAGCCGAGGAGCTTCTCCAGGCGCTCCGGATTCTGCTCGCCCGGCACCTGGATCAGGATCCGATCCGCGCCCTGCTGCTGGATCGACGGCTCGGTCGTGCCGGTGGAGTCGAGGCGGCGCCGGATGACCTCGATGCCCTGGCTCACGGCCCGGCGGGTCCGGTCGGTGATGCCGGCGTCGGTGAGCGTCAGGCGGATCACGCCGCCGGGCTGCTCGGAGATATCGAGGGTGCGGGCGGCCGTCTGGCCCAGCGAGGTGGTGATCGGCTGCGACAGCTCCTGGAGCTTCGACAGGACCTTGGCCCGGGCGGCGGCGTCGTCGATCTTCACCTGGACGCCGCGCTGGAGCAGGCCGATGCCGCCGTCGGCCCGGACGTTCTCCTGCTGGAGCACGCGGCGCACGTCGTCGCGCAGGGCCTTGGCCTGGGAGGCGATCAGCTCGTTCTGGTCCACCTCGAGCAGGAGCTGCGAGCCGCCCTGCAGGTCGAGGCCGAGCACGATGGCGCGCGTCGGCACGACCCAACTCGGGAACCAGGAGGGCAGGCCGGCGACGAAGCTCTTGCGCTGCTCGGGCGAGAAGAAGCTCGGCACGGCGAGCATCAGCCCCACCAGGATCAGGCCCAGTGTCGCGATGATCTTCGCACGGGAGAAGCGCAGCATCGGCCGTCTTTTTCTCTTTTGGGCCGGCGCACGGCGCCGGCCGGTTCAACCGGAAATCAGGCGGCCTTCACCGTGCCCTTGGCGCGGACCTCGGAGATCATCGACCGGACCACCCGCACGCGAACGTTCGGGGCGATCTCGACCTCGATTTCCGGCTGGTCGTCCGAAGCCTTGGTCACGCGCCCGACCAGGCCGCCGTTGGTGACGACCGTGTCGTCCCGGCGCACGGACTTGAGCAGCGCCTGGTGGTCCTTGACCCTCTTCTGCTGCGGCCGCAGGATCAGGAAGTACATGATCACGAAGATCAGGACGAACGGGACCACCTGAAAGGCGATCTCCGCTCCGCCAGCGGCCGCACCGGCCCCTTGCGCGAAGGCGGGGGTGATCAACGAGCGTCTCCTGCGAATGGCGCGCAGGCCTGCCGCCGGATGTGGCGCCCGCAGACCTGTCGAAAAGCGCGCGGACTATAGCCAGGGGCTTCCCGAAAGCAACGTCGAAGCGTCGGGCATCCGCGGCGCACTCACAGCAGGGCGCGGATCGCCGCCGCGAAGGCGTCCGGCGCCTCCTGGGGAAAGTTGTGGCCGACCCCCGCGACGATCTCACGCCGGTACGGGCCGGCGAAATGGCGGGCCTCCGTGTCGGTGGAGGGCGGCGGCCCGACGCCGTCATCGGCGCCGAGCAGCACGATCGAGGGCACGGCGATCGCCGGCTGGGCCGCCAGCCGCGCCTCGATCTCGACCAGCGCTGGGTCGCCCGGGACGAGACCGAAGCGGTGGCGGTAGGAATGCACCACCACGTCGACGAAGTCGGGGTTGTCGAAGGCCTCGGCCGTCCGCGCGAAGGTCGCCGCGTCGAACGCCCAGGTCGGCGACCAGAGCCGCCATAGCAGGCGGCAGAAGGCGTCCCGGTTCTCGGCGAGTCCGGCGCGGCCGCGCTCACCGTGGAGGTAGTACTGGTACCAGAGGCGGTGCTCGGCCTCCGGCGCGGCCGGCCGCCCGGCGGCCGGGATGTTCTGGATATTGTAGCCGACGCCGCAGCTCACGAGCCCCCGGGCCCGGTCCGGCCAGAGCGCCGCAACCACGCAGGCGGCGCGGCCGCCCCAATCGTAGCCGGCGAGCACGGCGTCCTCGATGCGGAGCGCATCGAGGAAGGCGAGCAGGTCGGCCCCGAGCGCCGCCTGCTCGCCGGAGCGCGGCGTGGCAGGGTCGAGGAACCGCGTCGGCCCGTAGCCGCGCAGGTACGGGACGAGGCAGCGCACGCCGTCGGCCGCGAGCCGCGCGGCCGACGCCGCGCAGGCATGGACATCGTAGGGGAAGCCGTGGAGCAGCACGGCCGTCGGCCCGCGCGCCGGACCGAACTCGAGATAGGCGACCTCCAGGACTCCGGCTCGCACGCGCTTCATCGATGGCTCCCGGCTTCGCGACGCCGCGATCCTACCGGGTTTGCCGCGCGAATGCCGCACGCGCTTGCCACCGCGGGTTCGCGCCCGACTTCACCCTGCGACGAACAAGCGCGACGGTGGAGAAAGATGGGCCTGCTCGACGGTGCGAAGAGCCTGATCGGCGACATGGTAGCGGCGGCCGACCGGGCGCTGGAGGAGACCGGCAGCGGCAAGCTCGCCCTGTCCCTGGCGAAGTTCTATCCCGGCGGCCTCGCGGCCTTCCTCGACCGCCTGCGGGAGACCGGGCACGGGGATGCGGTCGGATCCTGGCTCGGTTCGGGCGAGCGGCAGACCGTGCCGGAAGCCGCCATCGCGGCCTGCCTGCCGGCGGGCGTGACCGAGCGGCTCGCCTACGACCTCAGCGTTCCGCAGGCGCGCGTTCCCACGGTGCTCGCGGAGTTCCTGCCGGCCGCGGTCGCCGGCCAGAGCGAGAACGGCACCCTGAAGCCGCAGCCGAATTTCAGCACCCAGGTCCGCTGATCGTCCGACCGTCACGGGACGGCGCACTTCATCTGCGGCGGCGCGGTCGCGCAGCTCAAGGAGCAGCTCTGCGTGGCGAAGCAGAACCACGAGAGTTCGCCGCTCTTCAGGCAGGAGCCCCCACAATGGCGGTACGTGCCGTAGAGCGGCCGAACGAAGACGGCGTCCGCCAGGGGACGCTCCTGCGGCCCGCGGACCGTCCCTGCCGCCGACAGAGCCGGGGTGACGGTCGCGACCACGAGCAGGGATGACAGCACCAGGGATCTCATGAGAGCCGACCGCGAACCGATGTCCCGGCCGGTATTCCGGGCCAACCGCGCGGGGCTGTCGACTAAATTGCGGTTCACGCCGGCGCGTCGCTGGCCGTCGCCCTCTCCCTCTTTCCGGATGCCGCGCTAGTGTTCCGACGATCGGCCATTCGACGGGGGGTTCTACATGAGTCTGCTCAACGCGCTCGGCGGATCGCTGGGGCAGATCGCGCTCGAGGCGCTGCCCGGCGTGATCCAGCAGGTCCTGCCCGGCGGCCTCAACGCGCTGCTCGATCAGCTCCGGCGCTCCGGCTACGAGAGTCAGGTCAATTCCTGGCTCGGCCGCGGGCCCAACGAGCCGATCACAGCCGACGACCTGCGCAAGGTGCTCGACAACGAGCAGGTGCGCCAGATGGCGGAGAAGCTCGGCATCCCGATGGACCAGCTTTTCCCGACCCTCGCGCGGGCCCTGCCCGAGACCGTCGACCATCACAGCCCGAACGGGACGCTCGACGCGCCCAAGGCCTAGAGTGCGTTCCGGCGAAGTGGGCACCGGTTCGTCGGCGGACCGCGCGTACCGTCAGAGACCGAGAGAGGACGGGAGGCGGCCAGGTCGGAAACGGATCCTGAGCCGTTCGCGCTCGGGTTGAGACGCGGCCGACAGCCAGGTCCATCTACGACGAGGGGCGGGGGCGCTCGTCTCCCGCGACGGGGCGACCCGCTCGGGATCGGCCCGCGGAAGGGCGGAGGAGGCTCGCGGAGGCGACCACCCGGGCCGTCCGGCCCGCGGGCGGAAACGCGAAACGGCGGCCCCGTCCGGGACCGCCGCCGCGTCTCGCAATCGCGCGCCGTCTGACTCAGTTGCTGGCGAGCTGGGACATCGGGTCCACGGGCGCGCCGCCCTTGCGGATCTCGAAGTGCAGCTGCGGCGAGGTCACGTTGCCGGAGGCGCCGGACTTCGCGATCGTCTGGCCGCGCTTGACCTTGTCGCCGGGCTTCACGTCGATCTCGCCGTTATGGGCGTAGGCCGAGACGTAGCCGTTGGCGTGGCGCACGAGGACCAGCTTGCCGTAGCCCTTCACGTCGGAGCCGGCATAGGCGACCGTACCCTCCTCGGCGGCCTTGACCGGCGTGCCCTCGGGCACCGCGATGTTGATGCCCTCGTTGCCGGAGGTGCCGTAGCCGGAGATCACCCGGCCCTTCGCGGGCCAGCGGAAGTTCTCCGTCGCCTCGGCCACCGAGCCGGTGGCGGCGGGCTCGGACTTGGCCGGCGCGGCAGCCGCGACCGGGGCCGCCTTCGGCGTCTCCTTGGCGGCGACCTTCTCGACCTTCTCGGCGGCGGCCGCCTTCTGCGCGGCCTCCTTGGCGGCCTTCGCCTCGGCGAGCTTCTGAGCGGCCTCCGCCTTCGCGGCGGCCTTGGCCTCGGTCTTGGCCTCCTGGGCCTTCGCCTCGACCCTGGCCTTTGCCTCGGCCTTCGGATCCGCCTTCCTCTCGTCGGCCTTCTTCTCGTCCGCCTTGGCGACCTGTCCCGGGCGCACGTGCTTCGGCTTCTCGCCCTCCTTCAGGGCGACGTCCTTGCGGGTCTTGGCGTCGGCAACCTTGCGGGCGGCGGCGTCGCGGGCGAGCGCCTCCTTGCGCTCCGCCTCCTTCTCGGCGGCGGCCGCCTTCTGCGCGGCCTCCTTGGCGGCCTTTGCCTCGGCGACCTTCTGGGCAGCCTCCTTGGCGGCTTCCTTGGCGGCCTCCTTGGCCTCCTCGCGCTTCGTCGCGATCTTGTTCTCGACCTGCCTGGCGTCCTCGCGCTTCTCCTCGGCGGCCCGGGCCGGCCGGGCCGTCATCGGGGATGCGGCGGGGTTCAGCCCGGAGGCGTTGTAGACCGGGATCACGATCTGGCGGCCGGGCGTGATCTGGTTCGCGTTGCTCAGGCCGTTGGCGGCCAGAATCGCCGAGGCGGGCACGCCGAAGCGGGTCGACATCTGGTTCAGGCTGTCGTTGCGCGACACGGTGATCTGCGTGCCGCCCTCGGCGCTCCAGCCGACCTTGCCGGTGGAGGCGACGCGGGTCGCGGGAGCGGCGGCGTTGGTCTGAACCGGCGTCGCCGCGGCGGATGGGCGCGCGGCGGCGGGCGCGCCCAGCGCCTCCGACTGGATGCGGCCGGTCCGGACTGGCGGGACGGATTTCAGGCCACCGTCCGGCAGGCTGCCGGTGGCGGAGGGTTCCGAATCGAACGGGTTCGAGAACGGGTTGGTCAGACGCGACGCGTCCGAGGAGCAGGCGGCAGCCGCACCGCCGATGATGCCGATGAGCGCGACGCGCGACAGCGTCCGCAACATCTGACCCGTACCGCGCACCCGCATCGACGCACCCGTTTGCCTGACGCAACCTGATGCGCCAATGAAGACGGATTCAGGTTAAGCAACCGTTCCCGTTCAGCATGTCTGCGACCCTGGAGCGAAGGTAGGCGCAAGGCTTTCGCGCGATGCCGGGGAGGATTCCCGCGCGCGGGATCGTCCCTTTTCGTGACCGGCCGGCACCCCACATCGAAGCCATGTTCACCATCCGCGGCGCGCGCGACACCCTGGCCGACCTGCCGGCGATCGAGACGGCGCGTCTCTCGATTGCCGCCCTCCGGCCCGGGGACGCGCCGGCCGTTCGCGCGCTGACCGACGATCCGGCGATCACCGCGGCGGTGGATTTCCTGCCGACGCCGTTCACGCTGCAGGACGCCGAAGACCTGATTCGCAGCGGCACGCGGGGCCGGGACTGCTTCCTCGGCGCCTGGACGCACGACGGCGCACCCGACTCGGCCGGGCGCGCGCTCGTCGGCGTCTTCGGCACGCATCTGCGCGGCGCCGGCACGATCGAGATCGGATACTGGATCGGCGGCGCCGCCCGCGGGCGCGGGTTCGCCTACGAGGCGGCGTCGGCGATCCTCGGCCTGCTGGGCGCGCGCTTCCCGGCGCGCCTCGTCGTGGCAGAGTGTCGGCCCGCCAACGTCGCCTCCTGGGGCCTGCTGGAGAAGCTCGGCTTCCGCGACACCGGCGAGGAGGGGCACCGTCCGGGCCGCCGCCTGCTCCGGCGGGACTGAGCCCGGGGATCGAGCCGGGACCGACGGGCCTCGGCCACGAAAAAGCCCCCGACCAGGGGCCGGGGGCTCGACGACGGTCGGTTCAGCGGACCGGACGGTCCGATCAGAAGGTGATGCCGGTCTCGACCATGTAGCGGTCCTGCGAGGTGCGGTTGCCGGTGCGGCCGAAGCCGGTGCCGAGCGTGCCCTCCGCGAGGTTGCCGCGGGTGATTCCGCCGAGCTCGACGTGGGCGTACTCCACCCGGAAGAAGTAGCGGTCGAAGGTGAAGGTCGGCGTGACGGTCACCGAGAAGGCGTTGCTGCCCGCGCCGAAGCCCAGCAGGTTGGTGCCGCCCGAGCCGCGGACGCCGGTCTGCTCGGTGTACTCGACGCGGCCGGCCAGGGAGAAGTTGTCGGTGAACGAGTAGGCCGCCAGGAGCGCGCCGCCGTAGGTCGAGGCCGAGTTGCCGATGCCGACTCGCAGGTCACGCTCGACGTTGGTGAACTGGAAGTACGGCGAGATGATCCACGGACCGTTCGCGTAGGTGTAGTTGATGTTGAAGATACCGCTGTTCTGCTGGAGGTTCGGCGTCGCGAACTGGTAGCGCGGGCTGCGGTCGAGGGCGTTGGTCCGGCCGACGTTCAGGCCGCCGTTGACGCCGATCGTGTTGTAGTCGTCGAGCTTGTAGGCGACGTTGCCGGTGAACCACGTGATCTCGTTGGAGAAGAAGCCGTCCGTCCCGGCGAGCGACACCGAGAGCGGGCCGCTGCTGTAATTGACCTGCACGCCCTGGTTGATGAAGTTCTCCTGCACGAACAGGAGGCCGCGGTTGATGTTCAGGTTCTGGTAGGTGAACAGCAGCTCGGTGCCGATCAGCGTGAACATCCGGCCGCCCTGGACCGACCACTCATCGTTGATCTGGATCTTGCCGTAGGCGACCGGGACCGGGCCGAACAGCAGGTCGGTCTGGGTGAAGGTGCCGAGCGTCGGGAAGCCGAGCTGCGGGATCGAGTAGCCGCCGGCCTGGATGTAGAACTGGAACGCGCCCTCGGGCTTCTGGATGATGCCCTGGACGTTCGAGAAGTCGAACCGGGCCGAGCGGTCGCGGTCGTTGGGGGCCGCCGGGGTCGAGAACGACGCGAACGGGTTCGACTGCGTGTAGCCGTAGCCGGTGATGGCGCCGCCGACGTAGAGGTCGCCGAGCGGACCGGCCGAGAAGCAGCTCGGGTTCGGGTTGGCCTTGATCACGCCGCTGTAAGCCGGGCCGAGCAGCGTGGCCTTGCAGGGCTCGGCGGGGGGCGCGACCGGAACGGGCGCCGGGGCAGCTAGATCGGCCGCGAGGATGCTGGTCGAGGACAGCAGCACGGTGGCCAGGCCGGCCAGGGTGGATCGCTTCAGCATGGTGTCGCAGCTCGTTCGGATTCGTCCACGGCCAAGCTGACATCGCGACGCGAATGACACAAAACTAAACATGAAGCAGTTGCATAATTTTTGGGCAGATCCGTAACGCCCGTCGCGTTCGCTGCGGAAATGTGACTTTGCCGCCACATTTGTGTCGGAGCACCGGCCTTTTCCTTCCGCGCGCCCGGGGAGAACTTCGCCGGTCCGGTCCAAATCTACCGCGTCAGGCTGACGGGCCGATCGGATCGCAGCGAAATCCTCCGAAGTCCTGCCGCGCCAGGCGTTCGGCGAGCGCCGGCAGGAACAGCATCGCCTCCTCGGCGAGGCGCCAGGGCGGGTTGACCACGATCAGGCCGCTGCCGGTCAGCCGCGTCGGGTCGTCCGGCCGGTCGATCAGCAGGTCGAGCCGCAGGGCGGGGCGGGGCAGGGCGGCGCCGAGGTCGCGGACCATCCGGTCGAGGGCAGCGGCGTCCTTGATCGGGTACCAGGCCAGGAACAGGCCGGTCGGCCACTTCATCACCGCGCGGGCCAGATGGGCGCCGAGCCGCTCGATCTCACCGGGGACCTCGTAGGGCGGGTCGATCAGCACGAGGCCGCGCCGCTCCGGCGGCGGGATCTGCGCGTTGACCGCGGTCCAGCCGTCGAGATTCATCACCTTGGCGCGGGGATCGCGGGCGAAGCGGCCCTGCAGGGTCGCTGCGTCCGCCGGATGCAGCTCGACGAAGACCCCCTTGTCGCCGGGGCGCAGCGCCTCGCGGATCACGGCCGGCGAGCCGGGATAGGCGGTGGCGCCGTGGCGCGCCCGCACCGACGCCACCGCGGCCCGGTAGGGCGCCAGCAGCGCCTCCACCTCCGGCGCGAAGGGCACCTCCATCCGGCCCCAGCCGTCCCGCCACTCGCCGGTGCGGGCCGCCTCGTCGGCCTCGAGATCGTAGACGCCCAGCCCCGCGAAGGCGTCCAGCGCCCGGAACGGCTTGTCCTTGAGGCGCAGGTGGTCGAGCACCCGCGCCAGGACGAGGTGCTTGAGGACGTCGGCGTGATTGCCGGCGTGGAAGGCGTGCCGATAGTTCATGGCAGCGCGCTCAAGCCGATCCCGCGCGCCGGGTCCAGGGTCCGACGCGCAAAAGATCGAAAAAACCTCAGCGGGCGGCGTCGAGACTCACTTCGGGGGCGCGGCAATTGCCGCGGGCGACCTCGGGGCAGGGGGTGAAGCCGCGCAGGTCCTTCCCGAAGCAGATCCGGACCTCCTGGAGCTGCCCGCGGGTGCAGGTGACCGCCATCATGTCGGGGCGCAGGCCGCGATTGGCCGCCACGAATTGCCGCGCGATCTCGACCGGCGCCAAGCTCTGCGGCGGCGAACCGCCCTTGAGCCCGTCGGGAATCGTCACCGCGAGCCGCGCCGCGCGGGCGGCCGCGAAGTAGGCGGCCGGATCGAGACCCGAGCAGGTGCCGTGCTTGCGCCACTCGTACCGGGCGAGTCCCTCGCTCGGGTAGACCTGCCCGGCGACCTCCATGGCCTGCCGGGTCGGCGCGCGGTTCACCGCCGAGCAGTTCTGCGGGTAGCCGCTCGCATATTGCGGCCACAGGCCGTGGACGACGAAGCCGAGGCCGCGTCCTGGGGCGCACTGGACGTCGTCCCGTCGGGCGCCCGGCCCCGCGCAGTAGGTCGGCGACCACGACAGGGCGAGGACGTAGAAGTCGAAATCGCCGGGCGCGCCGCGGCGGGCGAAGCCGCCGAAATCCTGGGCGGCGACCGGGGCGGCGGCCACCTCGGCGAGGAGCAGGCCCGCGAGGGCGGCGGCGCGCCCGCGCATGGTCAGGGACGCGCCATCCGGCAGGCGGTGGCGTAGGCGTAGGAGAGGTCGCGGTCGAGCCCGTGGATGCAGAACTCGACGCCCCAGGTCGCCCCGATGATGCCGAGGCTCTCGCGCACCGAGTAGTCGACCTTGCGGCGGACCCCGTCGGAGGTGGTCACGGTCGCGGTGCAGAACCGGCGCGGATAGGTGTCGAGGCCCCAGGGCCGCCACGCGGTGCGCTCGATCGTGTCGAAGGACAGGATCGTCATCGACGAGTTCCAGAACTTCGCCTCCTTCTCGGCGAAGTTGGTCGAGACCCGCTCCAGCACCGACGGGTCCTGGCAGCCGGGGATCTGCGCGTCGAACGGGAAGATCCGCTCCTCGGCGGGCTCGATATCCTCCCGGGCCGAGCGGGCGAGCGCCGGCTGGGCCAGGGCGAGTAGGGCCAGCCCGAGGGCGAGGCCGTGGAAGAGCGGGCGCATGGCGCGTGCCTCGACGGATGTGCGATCCTGCATCCGCGAACGATGGCCCGGCCGCGCCGCCAGTCAAGCTCCGGCAGCCCCGCGCCGGCGCTTTGGCGGCCTGTGCGGCGCGGCCGCTACAGTCGCTGTTCGGGGGGCGACGCGGGATCGGTGTTCAGCCGGATCCGGCTCCGTCTCTCCGGGACGCCGGAGGCGAGCCCGGGATGATGGCTTTCGGACCGGCGACCGGCGCGAGGCCGGCGCGCCGCGCGCCCTCTCAGTAGATCGGCTCCGCGCTCGGCGGCGCGCCGAGTTGCAGCGGCTCGTCGTAATCCTGCGCGGGCTCCTCGTGGGCGGCGGCGACTCGCGGCGCCGGCCGCGCGGGCGGCGCCGCGCCGCGGTGTAGGCGGAGGCCGCGGCCGGGCGCTCGAGCGGGCGGGCCGGCGCCCGGGCGACCTGGGTCGCGCTCCCGGCCTTCGACATCGGCGACAGGCCGTAGGGATCGTCCTCCTCCACGTCCACCGGCGCCTGCGGGCCGGCGGGCTGGCGCTGCGGCGGAACAGGCCGGCTCAGCGGCCGCTCGGCCCCGGTGCCGAGCTGCGGCGTGAACTTGATCAGCGGCTTGCAGATCCGCCGCAGGCCGCGCGGGTCGTGCCGGGCGAGATCGACGTGGATGTGGTCGTAGTGGAACACGTTCGAGCCCGGCGCCAGCACGGTGGTGAAGCGCTGGCACGCGCCGAGGAAGATCTCGCGCAGGAAGCCCTGCTCGGCCTCCGTGCCGCGCCAGCCGCCCTTGACGGTGATCACGTGGCCGTCGGCGAGCTTGAGCGACATCACGTCGATCGCGTTCCCGAAGCCGTGTTCGGAGAGCTTGGCGCCCGGCTGGTTGTTGCGACCGCGGCAGGAATAGGAGCCGGCGTTGATCTCGGCCACCGGTACCCCGAAGTAGAGGTTCGCGGCCGGCTGGATCGTGTCGGCGAGCCACGCCTCGGCCTCGGCCAGAGCCGGGCAGCCCAGCGTCATCCGCTGCTTCAGGAGGACCGAGCCGCCGCCGAGCCGCGTCACCCGGAAGGGCTGCTGCATGCCGCAGGGGCCCGGGCCATCCATCGCCGCGACGGGCGTGATGTACTCCGACGGCTCGACGAGCTTCTTGGCCAGGCAGACCTGCTCCGCCTGATCGCGCCACGGTTCGCGTCGCTCGAAATGGTTGATCGAGCACGCGGTGAGGCCCGCACCGAACAGCGCCAGGGCCGAGAACAGGGATACGCCACGCCACATGACCCGGACGATGCGCACGGTCGCGTAAAGCGTTCGTCAACGCCGTTTCGGGAATGGCGCGGGCTGTGGCGTCTCGGTTGACAGCGCCGCTCACCGCGGACTGAATGCATTATGCTCTCGCTCCTCGACCTCCGCGCCCGCATCACCGCCGGCACCCTGACGCCCGCGGGCGCGATCGACCTGTGCCGCGCCGCGATCGCCGCGCGGGAGCCGGACCTGCGCGCGCTGGTCACGCTCGACGCGGCCCCGGCGATCCCCGAGGCCGGGCCCCTGGCGGGCGTCGCGGTTGGAGTGAAGGACATCATCGACAGCGCGGGCCTGCCGAGCCAGATGGGCTCGTCGATCTACGCGGGCTGGACGCCCCGGGGCGACGCCGCCGTGGTCAGCCGGTTGAAGCGGCTCGGCGCCGTCGCGCTGGCCAAGACGACCACGACGGCCTTCGCGAGCAGCGATCCGACCGAGACGGTCAACCCGCACGATGCCGGCCACACGCCGGGGGGCTCCTCGGCGGGCTCGGCCGCCGCCGTCGGCGCCGGGATGCTTCCCCTGGCCCTGGGCACGCAGACGGCGGGCTCGGTGATCCGACCCGCGAGCTACTGCGGCTGCGCGGCGGTGAAGCCGTCGTTCCGGCTGATCCCCACGGTCGGCGTGAAGACCTATTCCTGGGCCCTCGACACGGTCGGGCTGTTCGCCGCCGGGGTCGCGGACGTCGCCCACGCCCTGGCGCTCGTCACCGGGCGCCCGGAGATCGAGCGGGCGGAGGCGGGCTCGGCGCCCCGCATCGCCCTCGTGCGGCAGGATTTCGCCGAGGCCCCCGAGCCGGAGGCGGAAGCCGCGCTCACCTGGGCCCGGCGGGCGGCCGAGCGATCCGGGGCGCGGGTGAGCAACCTCGCCCTGCCGCCGGAACTGGCCCAGGCCTGGGAGCGCCACCGGATTATCCAGAACTACGAGGGGCGGCTGGCGCTGGCCTGGGAGTACGACACGCAGGCCGACGCGCTCCCGCCCCGCGTCCGGGAGCATCTCGATGCCGGTGCAGCGATCAGCCCGGCCCAGTACGACGACGCGCGGCGCCACGGCCATCACGCCCGGCGCGTGCTCAAGGGTCTCTTCGCCGATTTCGACGCGATCCTGACCTTCTCGGCGCCGGGTCCGGCGCCCGCGACCCTGGTCTCGACCGGCGACCCGCGCTTCAACCAGCTCTGGACGCTGATGGGCGTGCCCTGCGTGAACGTGCCGGTGCCCGGCCACCGCCTGCCGGTCGGCGTCCAGGTGATCGGCCGCTTCGGCGACGACGGCCGGGCCCTGGCGGTGGCCCGGATGATCGAGTCCGCACTGCGCGGCTGATCGGGCGACCGCGCGCGTGGCCGACACGGCCGCGCGCGGGCTGTCCGTCCGGGGCGCTCAGGTCGTCGGTTGCTCGTGGAGCGTGTCCTCCACGTAGAGCTGCTCCAGCAGGACCTTGATCACCGCCATCAGCGGCAGGGCGAGGGCGATGCCCCATAGCCCGAAGATCACGCCGAGGATCAACTGGCCGGCGAAGATCGTCGCCGGCGGGATGTCGAGCGCCCGCTTCTGGATGAACGGCGTCAGGCCGTAGCTCTCCAGGCACTGGACCGCGAGATACACGCCGATCGAGCCGATCACCGCCTTCGTGCCCGAGGCCAGGGCGGCCAGGATGATGACGAGGCCCGCCACCAGCGGCCCGACCGTGGGCACGAAGGCGAGGAGGCCCGCCTGGAGCCCCAGGATCAGCGCGCCGCCGATGCCCAGGAAGGCGAGGCCGGCCCAGGTGCAAACGAAGATCACCGCCATGATGATCAGCTGGCCGAACAGCCAGTGCCGCAGGGTCTCGCCGGCCCCGTCGAGGACCTGGCTGGCGCGCCAGCGCTTCGCCGGCGGCACGAACCGGACCACCCCGTCCCGGTAGGCTTTCGGGTCGGCCGCGAAGGCGAGGCCCAGGAAGGCGATCACCAGGACGTTGCCGAGGGCGTCGAACAGGCCCAGGATCACCGCCGCGGCCGGCCCGAGCACGCTGCCCGCATCCGACACGACGGAGCCGCCGCCCTTCAGCAGACCGGAGGCGAGGCCCGCGAGGCCGCCCTCCCGCTGACCCGAATCCGTCGAGCCGTCCTTGCCGCCCTGCGGCGCGAGGCTCGGCACGTCGATGCCCCGCTCGGAGAGCCAGCCCGACACCGTGCTGGCCTGGTCCTTGATCGTGGTGCCGAGATCGCGGCCCTGCTGGACGATGGTGGCCCCGCCGTAGCTGCCAAAGCCGACCACCGCGACCGCGACCGCGAGGCTGACGACGGAGAGGCGCAGGGACCGCGGCAGAGGCAGAACCCGGCCGAGTCCGCGGGTCAGGCCGTCGAGGAACACGCCGAGGAGCACGCCCGCGAAGATCAGCAGGAGCGTGCCGGCCGACATCCAGGCGAGCGCCAGCGCCGCCACGAAGCACACCACGGCGATCCCGGAGGCCGCGAGGGGCGCCGTCCCGCGCCAGGGCCCGACAGGGCCGTCCAGTTCCTGAATCCTGCTGTCCGACATCGTCACTCCTGCACCGCGGGCTCACGAACGCTGCGGGCCCTCAGCGGTCAAGTCCGGTCGCCGGCTTCTGTGCGCGCCGCGGGGACCGGATCGTCGCCCGCGCGTTGTCCGCGCGCCCCCGGACGACGGGTCCGGCCCATCAGGAGACACCCCATGAGCAGCTACGGCGACACCCAGGTCCGTTCCCTCGGCCCGGGCCGCACCGTCGACACCGGCGATCAGCTCAGCAGCGTGGTCCTGCTCGGGATCGCGGTCGCCGGCGCCGCGGTCGCGGTGCTGCTCAACGCGCTGATCGTGTAGCCCAGGGACACGGTCTCGGGCGCGGCCTCACGAGCGGCTCTCAGCCCCAGCGGCCGGCCGCGGCCTCGTCCCTGGCCGTCGCCTCGACCCAGCCGCCGGTCGTACCGTCGGCGAGGTGCTCGCGCTTCCAGAACGGGGCGCGGGTCTTGAGGTAGTCCATCAGGAAATCCGCGGCCTCGAAGGCCGCGACCCGGTGGCTCGCGGCGGTGACCACCAGCACGATGCCGTCGCCCGGACGGACCAAGCCGTGTCGGTGGATCACCCGCAGGGCCTGGAGCGGCCAGCGGGTCATCGCCTCCTCGGCGACCCTCCGGATCTCGGCCTCGGCCATGCCGGGGTAGTGCTCCAGCTCCAGGGCCGTGAGCCGCCCGCCCTCGTCGCGGCACAGGCCGGTGAAGGTCACGACGGCGCCGGCCTGGCCGCCCAGCGCGGCGCTCAGGCCGGCGATCTCGGCCGCGGTGTCGAAGGGCTCGGCCTGGATGCCGACGCTCGGGACGGGGGCGCTCATGGCCCGATCCATAGGAGGCCGCGGCTTTGCGGACCAGCCCCGTCCTGTCACACCCCGTCCCGCCTCTATATGAGACGGTCCGTCGCGCCCTGCCGGCCCGGCGCGCGGTCCGCCAACGTCCGGATGTCCCCGCGCGCTCCGGACAGCGCTGGAGAAGGATATCCGCGTGACCCCCGACCTGATCCTGCCCTACGACGGCGTGCAGCCGGACTTCGCCAGTCGCCCGGTCTGGTGCGGCCGCGGCAGCACGGTGATCGGCGCCGCCCGAATCGGCGCGCAGGCCTGGATCGGCGACGAGGCGGTGATTCGCGCCGACGGCCAGACCGTCACCCTCGGCGACCGCTTCTGGCTCGGCCACCGCTCGACGGTGCACATTGCCACCCGGACGCACGGCACCCGGGTCGGCGACCGGGTCACGGTCGGGCGCAACAGCGTCGTCCACGCCTGCACAATCGGCTCCGACGTCGTCATCGAGGACGACGTGGTGATCCTCGACGGGGCCGAGATCGGCGACGGCGCGGTGATCGAGGCCGGCGCGACTGTATTTCCCCGCGCGACGCTGCCCGGCGGCTACGCCTATGCCGGCAGCCCGGCCCGTCCGGGCCGCACGGTCGACTCCGACGAAGTCGCGGAGCGTGCCGAGCGGTTGCGCGAGCGGATGGGCGACGGGCCCGCTTACCCGGCCGGGGAAGCGCCGGAGGTCGAGGACAGCGTCTTCGTGGCGCGCACCGCCCGCCTGCGCGGGCGGGTGAGCCTCGGCGCGGGCGCGAGCGTGCTGTTCTGCTGCGACCTCAACGCCGAAGTCGGACCGATCGTGGTCGGCGCGGATACCAACATTCAGGACAACACGGTCGTCCGCCCCCGGGCAGACGGGGTGGTGATCGGCCGGGATACCACCATCGCCCACAATGTCCGGATCGCGGATTGCCGGATCGGGGCGCGAGCGCTGATCGGCATCGGCGCGACGATCGCGTCGGGAACCCTGATCGCCGACGACGTCATGCTGGCGGCCGGTGCCACCACCGATCCCGGGCAGATCCTAGAGGCCGGCTACCTCTGGGGCGGCCGCCCGGCCCGCATCCTCGCGCCCCTCGACGCCGAGAAGCGCGCCATGATGATCCGCATCGTCGAGGGTTACTGCCGGCACGGCCGGGAATACCGGGCCGCGCAGGAGGCGCTGGCTTGACGAGCCGCGGTCAGTGCTGGAGGATTTTCGACAGGAAGGTCTGCGCGCGCTCGGAACGCGGGCTGCCGAAGAACTCGTCCTTGCTGGCGTCCTCGACGATCTCGCCGCGATCCATGAAGATCACCCGGTCGGCGACCTTGCGGGCGAAGCCCATCTCGTGGGTCACGACCATCATGGTCATGCCCTCCTTGGCGAGTTCCACCATCACGTCGAGAACCTCTCCGACCATCTCGGGGTCGAGGGCCGAGGTCGGCTCGTCGAACAGCATCACCACCGGGTTCATGGCGAGCGCCCGGGCGATGGCCACGCGCTGCTGCTGACCGCCCGAGAGCTGGCCCGGGAACTTGGTGGCGTGGGCGCTGAGGCCGACGCGGGCGAGCAGGTCGAGGCCGCGCTTCTGCGCGTCCTCGGCGCCGCGGCCGAGCACCTTGCGCTGGGCGATGGTCAGGTTGTCGGTGATCGACAGGTGCGGGAACAGCTCGAAATGCTGGAACACCATTCCGACCCGTGAGCGGAGCTTGGGCAAGTTGGTCGCCTTGTCGGCGACCTTGGTGCCCGCCACCGTGATCTGGCCCTTCTGGAAAGGCTCCAGGGCGTTGACGCACTTGATCAGGGTCGACTTGCCCGAGCCCGACGGGCCGCAGACGACCACGACTTCGCCCTTGGCGACCTTGGTGGTGCAGTTCGTCAGCACCTGGAAGTCGCCGTACCATTTGCTGATGTTGTCGATGGCGATCATCGTCTCGCCGGGCGCTGCCGCGGGCGCGCCGGAGGTCAGGCTGCCCGGCTGCAGCCCGGCATCCTTCGGCGCGTGGCTGGCATCGGCGATGGGTTCGGCGGCGGTGGGAGCCGGCATCGGGGACGAGGTCATGACACGGTCTCCAGTGTCGGTCAGCGGATGATGGCCACGCGGCGCTGCAGGCGGCGCACCAGGTACGAGGCCGAGAAGCAGATCGCAAAATAGACCACGGCGGCGAAGACATACATCTCGACGAGGCGACCGTCGCGCTGCGCGACCTTCGAGGCGGCGCCCATGAAGTCCGTGAGCGACAGCACGTAGACCAGCGACGTGTCCTGGAAGAGAATGATGGTCTGGGTAAGCAGGAGCGGCAGCATGTTGCGGAAGGCCTGCGGCAGGATCACGTTGCCCATGGTCTGCCAGTAGTTCATCCCGAGCGCCTGCGCGGCGGCGGTCTGCCCCTTCGGAATCGACTGGATGCCCGCCCGCATGATCTCCGAGAAATAGGCCGCCTCGAAGGCCATGAAGGTGATCAGCGCCGACGGGAAGGCGCCGACCTGGATCGGCGTCGAGGAGCCGGTCAGGTAGGCGCCGATATACGGCACCAGGAAGTAGAACCAGAAGATCACCAGCACGAGGGGCAGCGAGCGGCACAGCTCGACGTAGCCCTTGGCAAGGTGCCAGAGGCCGGGAATCCCCGACAGGCGCGCCATCGCCAGGAGCGTGCCGATGATCACGCCGCCCACGGCCGCCATCGCGGTGAGTGTCACGGTGAAGACCATGCCCTGACCGAACAGGTAGGGCAGGGACGAGACGATGACGGAGTAGTCGAAATTCGAGAGCATCGGGGCCTGTTACCGGTGGCCGTCGGGCGGGGTGGCGAAGCGGGAGCGGGCGGCCCTCAGCGCTGGCCGGGGATGGCGACCGCCTTCTCCAGGAAGGTCGCCGCCGTGACGACCACGAGGTTGATGATCACGTAGAGGATCGTCGCTGCCGTGAACGCCTCGAACACCTGGAACGAGAATTCCTGCATCGAGCGGGCCCGGGCGGTCAGCTCCAGCAGGCCGATGGTCAGCGCCACCGACGTGTTCTTGAGATTGTTGAGGAATTCCGAGGTCATCGGCGGCAGGATGATCCGGTAGGCGTTGGGCAGCAGCACGTAACGGTAGGTCTGATAGGTCGTGAAGCCCATGGCGGTGCCGGCCATGCGCTGGCCTCGCGGCAGCGCCTGGATGCCGGCGCGAACCTGCTCGGCCACGCGGGAGGCGGTGAAGAAGCCGAGGCAGACCACCGCCGTGTAGAACGGCGCGTCGGGCAATTGCTTGATCGCGTCGCCGATCCGGGTCGGCACCACCTCAGGAAGCACGAAGTACCAGAGGAACATCTGCACCAGCAGCGGGACGTTTCGGAACAGCTCGACATAGGCCGTGCCGACCGCGTTCGCGGGCTTGGACGGCAGGGTGCGCAGCACGCCGATTAGGGAGCCCAGGAAGAACGCGATCACCCAGGAGCAGAGCGCGGTCGCGATCGTCCACATGAGCCCCGAGAGCAGCATGTCGAGATAGGTGCCGTTGCCCTCCGGCGAGGCGTCGAAGAAGATCCGCCAGTTCCAGTTGTAGTTCATCGCGCCGCTTCTACTGTGGACCTATAGAGACGCACCGCAGGCGGGAGCCCGCGGTGCGCATCATGGCATGAAAGCGTACCGGACGGATCTCAGTAGGCCGCCGGGTCGGGGCTCGAGATCGGGGTCGTGAACTGCTTCTTCATCTCCGCGCTCATCGGCAGGTTGAGGTTGATGTTGCGCGGCGGGATCGGCTTGGTGAACCACTTGTCGTAGAGAGCCTTGCCCTCGGGGCTCGTGTAGAGCTTGGCGGTGGCCTCGTCCGCGACCTTCTTGAACTCCGGGTCGTCCTTGCGCAGCATGATGCCGTAGGGCTCGGGCTTCGACAGGGCCTCGGTGGAGATCTCGTAGGCGGACGGGTCCTTCGAGGAGGCGGCGAGCGAGGCGAGCAGCACGTCGTCCATCACGAAGGCGGCGGCGCGGCCGGTCTCGACCATCAGGAACGCCTCGGCGTGGTCCTTGGCCGGCAGGATCGTCAGGCCGAGCTTCCGCTCCGTGTTGGCCTCGTTGATCTGCTTGATGTTCGTGGTGCCCGAGGTCGACACGACGGTCTTGCCCTTCAGGTCCTCGATCGTGTGCAGGTTGGCCGACTTCTTCGAGACGTAGCGGGTCGCGGTCAGGAAGTGCGAGTTGGTGAAGGCAACCTGCTTCTCGCGCTCGGCGTTGTTGGTGGTCGAGCCGCACTCGAGGTCGATCGTGCCGTTCGCCATCAGCGGGATGCGGGTGGCGGAGGTGACCGGGTTCAGCTTCACCTCGAGGTTCGGGAGGTTGAGCTTCGCCTTCACGGCGTCGGCGATCTTGTAGCAGATGTCCATCGCGTAGCCGACCGGCTTCTGGTCGGCGCCGAGATACGAGAACGGCACGGAGGCGTCGCGGTAGCCGATGACGATGGCGTTGGCATCCTTCACCTTCTTGAGGGTGCCGGTCAGCTCCTCCGCCCGGAGGCTCACCGGGGCGAGGGCGAGGGTCAGGCCCAGCGCCGCGGCAACGCCGCGGCGAGCGATATCAGACTGCATCGGTACGGAACTCCTGGATCGAGCCGAACAGTGTCGGCTGGCGGCGGGGTACGCGGGCCCGCCCGCTCGGGCGACGCCTTTGCAATGATGGTGCCGGGAGAAGGATCGAGACGCCGCTCAAGCCTGCGGCCGAGTGCGGACACGTCGCGGCCAAGCTTCTGCGCACGCCCGCCGACGCGATCTCCGCCGTCCTCATGGCCTCCTCCCAGGCGCTGAGCCGGCCTCTCGCTCGCGCCGGCGGCATCATGCACACTTCTTAGGCGTACGCACGCGGTGTAGAGGGCGGATCCGCCAACTTGGCTGACGAATCCACGGCATAGAAAACGAGAACGCCGCCCCACGCGGTATCGCGGAGCGGCGTCGGTCCGAAAACAGGAGCTGTCGGGGCGGCTTACTTCGTCAGCTCATTGCCGCTGTAGTCGATCTTACCGTCCGGCCCCTTCTTCCACTCGTACATGACGTAGTCGGGCCGGGTGATGTCGCCCTTCTTGTCGTAGGCGATCGGGCCGACCACCGTGTCGACCGGCTTGCCCTGGTGCAGCCAGTCGGCGAGCTTCTTGCCGTCGCTGGATCCGGTCTCGGCCATCGCCTTCGCGAGGACCTGCACGGCCGCGTAGGAGTAGAGCGTGTAGCCCTCGGGATCGATGTTCTTGGCCTTGAAGGCGGCGAGCGCCGCCTTGGCGTTCGGGTTCTTGCGGGCGTCCGGCGGGAAGGTGGTCAGCGTGCCCTCGGCCGCGGGACCGGCGATCGCCACCAGTTCGCGGTCGACCATGCCGTCGCCGCCCATCATCGGCGCCTTGAGGCCCTGGTCGCGCATCTGGCGCAGGATCAGGCCGGCCTCGGTGTAGTAGCCACCGAAATAGACGACGTCGACGTTGGCAGACTTCAGCTTGGAGACGAGCGCCGAGTAGTCCTTCTCGCCCGGGTTGATGCCCTCGGACATGACCTCCTTGCCGCCCTTGGCCTTGAAGGCCTTCAGGGTCTCGTCGGCCAGACCCTTGCCGTAGGGGGTCTTGTCGTGGACGAAGGCGACCTTCTTGCCCTTGAAGTGATCGGCCAGGTAGTTGCCCGCGACGGCGCCCTGCTGGTCGTCGCGGCCGCAGGTGCGGAACGTGTTCCACATGCCCCGCTCGGTGAACTTCACGTTCGTGGAGGCCGGCGTGACCTGGATGATGCCGGCGTCGAGGTAGACGTCGGAGGCCGGGATCGACACGCCGGAATTGTAGTCGCCGACGACCATCTTGACGCCGTCGCTGGCGAACTTGTTGGCGACCGAGACGCCCTGCTTCGGGTCGGAGGCGTCGTCGCCGACCGTCACGCTCAGCGTGGTGCCCTTCAGCGTCCCGGCCTTGTTGAGGTCCTCGACCGCCTGGCTCGCGCCGTTCTTGAGCTGCGCGCCGATGGCGGCGCTGTTGCCGGTGATCGGCGCGGCGACGCCGAGCTTGACCTCGGCCGCCTGCGCGGCCGCCACCATCGCGCCGAGGGCGAGCCCGGCCAGCAGAATCGATCTCATCGCGTACTTCCCCTCAATGTCAGGACCGCACGTGCGGATCCGGCCGCACTCATCGGACCTCGCCCGCGTCGGGCGCCCGCGCGCGCCACGTCAGCGGTGAGGTCTTCTCGTAGAGCCAGCGGTACTGGCTCGTCATCTGGCGCGTCCGCGTGTAGCGGAAGCCCGCCGCGCCGATGATCATGACGACGACCGCGTCGACCGCATAGTAGTGCAGCGACAGCAGCGTGCCCGAAAACAGGGCGTAGTGGATGAAGCGCACGGCGGCCGCCACCAGAAGCAGCGCCAGGGCGCAGTGCCAGAACGGCCGCCAGCCCCGCGCGATGCCGCGGGCCGCCATCCAGCCGGCCCAGCCGCCCATCACCACCGTGACGAGCAGGAACAGCCAGGCCGACGGCTCCTCGTACAGGATTCCCTGCAGCGCGCTCATGTGATGTCCGGTCGATTGCTTCGGTTAACGCGCCCCTCGCCGTCATCGCGAGCGCAGCGAGGTGACCCAGGGGAGCGCAGCCTCGAAAGGTGGGGCGCCGCCCTGGATTGCTTCGCTCCGCTCGCAAAGACGGGGATGCCAATGTCATCAACCGAAAACGGCATCATGCCCCGACCGGGCCGGAATGGCCCCCCTCCAGGTAGGCGGCCTGGACGTTCGGATCGTCGAGCAGCGCCCGACCTGTCCCGCTCATCGTGACCCGACCGTTGACCAGCACGTAGCCGCGATGGGCGAGCTTGAGGGCGTGGTAGGCGTTCTGCTCGACGAGGAAGATCGTCATCCTGTCGGTCCGGTTCAGCTCCCGGATCGCGTCGAAGATGCCCTTCACCACCAGCGGCGCGAGGCCGAGGGACGGCTCGTCCAGCAGCAGCAGCCGCGGGCGGCTCATCAGCGCCCGCGCGATGGCGAGCATCTGCTGCTCGCCGCCCGACATGGTGCCTGCGCGCTGGTTCAGGCGCTCCTTCACCCGCGGGAACAGGGCGCAGACCTTCTCGAGATCCTCGGCGAAGAAGCGCCCGTCATGGAGCGCGGCGCCCATCTGGAGGTTCTCGTAGACACTCATGCGCGGGAAGACCCGGCGGCCCTCCGGCGACTGGGCGATGCCGAGCCGGGCGATGGCGTGGGTCGGCATCCGGGTGATGTCGCGGCCGTCGTACGTGATCGTCCCCGACCGCGCCTGCGGGCTGCCGAAGATCGTCATCATCAGGGTCGACTTGCCGGCGCCGTTGGCCCCGATCAGCGTGACGATCTCGCCCTCGGCCACGTCGAGGTCGACCCCGCGCAGGGCGGCGACGCTGCCGTAATAGGTCGAGACGTCGCGCACCGCGAGGAGCGGGGGCTTCTTCCCCGCCTGGATCGCCCGCGTCTCCTCGACCAGGACGTTGATGCCGGCGACGCTCATGCCGAGGCTCCCGTGTGGGCGTCGGCGTGCGGCACGGTGATCCCGACCTCGGCCTCCACGGCCTCGACCTCCTCGTCCTCGACGCCGAGATAGGCGGCGATCACCTTCGGGTCGGCCCGCACCTCGGCGGGGGAGCCGTCGGCGATCTTCACGCCGTAATCGAGCACGACCACGTGGTCGGAGATCTCCATCACCACCGACATGTCGTGCTCGATCAGCAGCACCGAGGTGTCGTGCGCGTCGCGGATGTGGCGCAGGAGCCCGTTGAGCTCCGCCGATTCCCGCGGGTTGAGACCGGCCGCCGGCTCGTCGAGGCAGAGCAGGACCGGGTCGGTGCACATCGCCCGGGCGATCTCCAGGCGCCGCTGCGCGCCGTAGGGCAGCGCGCCCGCCGGGTCATCCGCGCGCGCCATCAGGTCGATGCGCTCGAGCCAAGCCTTGGCCCGCTCGATCGCGGCGGCCTGCGCGTCCCGGTAGGTCCTGAGACCGAGCAGCCCGAGGATCGTGTAGCCCGAGGCCCGCATCAGCGGCGCGTGCTGGGCGACCAGCAGGTTCTCCAGCACCGTCATGCCCTGGAACAAGCGGATGTTCTGGAAGGTGCGCGCCACCCGGGCAGTGCGGTTGACCTTGTGGTTGGGCAGACGCTCCAGAAGGTGCGACGTGCCGTCGGCATGCGCCAGGGTCAGCATGCCCTCGGTGGGCTTGTAGAAGCCGGTGATGCAGTTGAACACCGTGGTCTTGCCGGCCCCGTTCGGGCCGATCAGCGCGGTGATGTCGCCGCGCCTGGCCTCGAAGGACAGGTCGGAGACCGCGGTGAGGCCGCCGAACCGCATGGTCAGGTGCTCGACCGTGAGCACCGGCGGGGGGAGGGGTGAGGTCGCCATCAGCCGTGCCCCTCGCTGACGTGGGCGCCCGAGACCGCGCGCCGCTGGCCCAGCGAGACCGACGGCATGCGCTCCGAGATCAGCCCGCGCGGGCGCCAGACCATCATGGCCACCATGGCCAGCCCGAACAGGAGCAGGCGGTACTCGCTCGGGTCGAAACCCTCGCCGAACACGGCCTTCAGGAAGCCGAGGTTGCGCAGCATCTCGGGCCCGCCGACCATCGCCACCGCGGCGATGGCGACGCCGACCTGGCTGCCCATGCCGCCGAGGACGACGATCGCCAGGATGATGGCGCTCTCCAGGAAGTTGAAGCTCTCCGGGCTGATGAAGCCCTGGCGCACGGCGAAGAACGAGCCCGCGAAGCCCCCGAAGGCCGCCCCCAGCGCGAAGGCCGTGAGCTTCGTGGCGGTCGTGTCGATGCCCAGCGACCGGCAGGCGATCTCGTCCTCGCGCAGGGCCTCCCAGGCCCGCCCGATCGGCAGGCGGCGCAGGCGCAGGGTGACGAAGTTGGTGATCAGGGCCAAAGCGAGGATCAGGTAGTACAGGAAGACGAGCCGGTGCATCGAATCGTACGGGATGCCGAAGGTCGCCGCGAAGCCGTCATCGCCCGCCGTGAACGGGATTCCGAAGAAGGTCGCCCGCGGGATCGACGAGATGCCGGCCCCGCCCCCGGTCACGTCGGTCCAGTTGATCAGGACGAGGCGGATGATCTCGCCGAAGGCGAGGGTGACGATGGCGAGGTAGTCGCCGCGCAGGCGCAGGACCGGGAAGCCGAGGATCATCCCCCACAGGCCGGCGAACAGGCCCGCCAGCGGCAGGCAGATCCAGAAGGACAGGCCGAAGGTGGTCGACAGCAGCGCGTAGGAATAGGCCCCGACCGCGTAGAAGGCGACGTAGCCGAGGTCGAGGAGGCCGGCGAGGCCGACGACGATGTTCAGGCCCCAGCCGAGCATCACGTAGGTGAGGATCAGGATGCCGAGGTCGATCCAGTAGCGGGCCGAGGACAGGCCGCCGGTCGCCAGGGCAGAGATCATCGGCAGGGTCAGCGCGACGAAGATGAACAGCCAGAGGGCGGGCTTGGAGGTCTTCTGGCCGGCGTCGGGCTCGGCGTGGACCGCCTCGGTCGCCTGCCGCGGGGCGGGGGTGAGCGCCCGCCGCGCGTCCCGGCGCAGCAGGACGAGTCTCTGGACGATGCGGGCGACGAAGATCGCCGCGCAGAGCGCCGCGACCAGCCCCCAGCGCGGCACGAGCACCAGCTCGGTCCCGGGCCCGGGATCGGTGCGGTAGGCGATGATCGGCACGCAGAGGCCGAAGGTGACCAGGGCGTAGAGGGCGGCGTCGCGCAGGATGCCGGCCATCGCGGAACCGGGGAGCGCGGTCTGGGAACCGGCCATCAGACTTTCTCGACCTCGGGCCGGCCCAGGATGCCCGAGGGCATGAAGATCAGCACGATCGCCAGGATCGAGAAGGCGGCGACGTCCTTGTACTCGATGGAGAAGTAGGCGGACCAGAAGGTCTCGATCAGCCCGATGATCAGGCCGCCGAGCACAGCGCCGGGCAGGGAGCCGATGCCGCCGAGCACCGCCGCCGTGAAGGCCTTCACGCCGGGCACGAACCCGTCCGAGAAGGACACGACGCCGTAGTACATGAGGTAGAGGACGCCCGCGACGGCCGCCAGCGCGGCGCCGAGCACGAAGGTCAGCGAGATCGTGCGGTCGACGTCGATGCCGAGCAGCGCCGCCATCTTGCGGTCCTGCTCGCAGGCCCGCTGCGCCCGGCCGAAGGGCGTGCGCTGCACGAGGTACCAGAAGCCGGTGAGCAGCACGGCGGTCACCACCATGATCAGCACCTGCTTCCAGGCCAGGAACACCGCATAGCCGTCGCGCTCGAACAGCGTGATGCCGCCCGACAGCATCGGCGGGGTCGGCTTGTTGCGCGCGCCCTGCACGACCTGCACGAAATTCGACAGGAAGATCGAGACGCCGATCGCCGAGATCAGCGGTGCCAGCCGGAACGAGCCGCGCAGCGGCCGGTAGGCCACCCGCTCGATCGCCCAGCCCCACAGGGCGGTGAGCGCCATCGCGACCACCAGCACCACCAGGAAGGCCAGCGCGATGGAGCTGACCCCGAGCCAGACCGTCAGCAGCAGGAAGGTGATCAGCGCGATGAAGCAGGAGACCATGAAGACGTCGCCGTGGGCGAAGTTCACCATGCCGATGATGCCGAACACCATCGTGTAGCCGATCGCGATCAGGCCGTAGATCGAGCCGAGCGTCAGCCCGTTGATCAACTGCTGTACGAAGACGTCCATGAACTCTCGCGCGCGCAGGGGCCTCGTGCCGCCTACGGAGACCGCAGGCAGCTTGGCGGGGCAAGTCTCGTACCGCAGCCGCAGCATGCCGGCCACAGGTTTCATCGCCGCCCGGGCGTCGCGCGAAAACAGTCGACCACGCCAGTAACAAGGCCCGGTCGGGCTTGCGCGTGGCGCAGTTCGTGCGACACGTTAACGAATTGCAATGCTCGATCATCCCGGGCCCAGGCGAGGAGCAGTACCGATGGCAGGGTCGCGACTCACGACGATGATCTTCGTCGGCATGCTCCTCGGGATCGCCGTCGGCTATGCCTGCAGCATCACCTGGCCCGACCCGCAGACCGCCAAGGAGATCGCCGGCTACATCGCGCTGGTCTCCGACGTGTTCCTGCGCCTGATCAAGATGATCATCGCCCCGCTGGTCTTCTCCACGCTGGTGGTGGGCATCGCGCATCTCGGGGACACCGCCGCGGTCGGCCGGGTCGGCGGCAAGGCGCTGCTCTGGTTCGTCGGCGCCTCGTTCTGCTCGCTGATGCTCGGCCTCATCATGGTCAACCTGATGCAGCCCGGCCAAAACCTGAACCTGCCGCTGCCGGATGCCGGCGCCGGGACCGGCCTGAAGGCGGCCTCGCTCTCGCTCAAGGAGTTCGTGACGCACCTCGTGCCGAAGAGCGCCGTCGAGGCGATGGCCAACAACGAGATCCTGCAGATCGTGGTCTTCTCGATCTTCTTCGGCGTCGGCCTGGCCTCGCTCGGCGAGAAGGGGCGCCTGCTCGCGCAGGGCATCGAGGGCGTCGCGGACGTGATGCTCAAGGTGACGGGCTACGTGATGATGTTCGCCCCCGTGGCGGTGTTCGCCGCCATCGCGGCGACGATCACCACCCAGGGCATCGGCGTGCTCGTCACCTACGGCAAGTTCCTCGTGGAGTTCTACATCGGCCTCGGCGTGCTCTGGGTGCTGCTGATGGGGGTCGGCTTCCTGATGCTCGGGGCCGGCGGCATCGCGCGACTGTTCAACCTGATCAAGGAGCCCTTCGTGCTGGCCTTCTCGACCGCGTCGAGCGAGGCGGCCTACCCGAAGATGCTGACGAACCTGGAAAAATTCGGGGTGCCGAACCGCATCACGTCGTTCGTTCTGCCGATGGGCTACTCGTTCAACCTCGACGGCTCGATGATGTACTGCACCTTCGCGGTGATGTTCATCGCGCAGGCCTACAACATCCCGCTGAGCTGGGGTCAGCAGCTCACGATGCTGCTCCTGCTGATGGTGACGTCGAAGGGCATGGCCGGCGTGCCGCGCGCCTCGCTGGTGGTGATCTCGGCGACGCTGTCGCACTTCAACATCCCGGAGGCCGGGCTCTTGCTGATCATCGGCATCGACCAGTTCCTGGACATGGGCCGGTCGGCCACCAACGTGCTGGGCAACAGCGTCGCCACCGTGGCGGTCGCCAAGTGGGAGGGCCAGCTCTCGACCACCGACCAGCGGCTCGACCATGTCGGCACGGTGGCCTCGCCGGCGGAGTAGGGGCCGGGAGGCGCCTGCGCCGCCCGGCAGACTGAGGCGCGGAACGGCCGCCCCACCGATCACCTTGTCCTCGAGGTGACCGCGGAGCGGGCCTCGAAGGAGAGCTCCAGGGATCGCAGCCCCGGCCGGAGGGCTCCTTCGAGGCCTCCGCCTCAGGACGAGGGTGGCAGCGTCCGGGCGCTCTGGAACGTGATGCGGCGTAGGCAGTGCGCCCTGGAGGGCGGGTGATGGCGAGGCTTTCCCTTGCGTTTCTGGTCCTGGCGCTGGCTGGCGCGGCGCCGGCCTCCGCCTTCGAGGTGCTCACCGGGACGCTCAGGCGCGTCGCCGAGCGCGGGGAGATCGTGCTCGGCTACCGGGAGAGCTCGGTGCCGTTCTCGTTCGTGGAGGGCAGGCACCCGGACGGCAGCCCCCGGGCGATCGGCTACGCCATCGACCTCTGCGGCGAGATCGCCGACGACGTCCAGGCGGCGATCGGCCGGCCGGTGAGGATCCGCTACGCGCCGGTCACCGCCGAGACGCGCATCGAGGCGGTGACCTCCGGCAAGATCGACCTCGAATGCGGCTCGACCACCGCCAATGCCGAGCGGCGCAAGCAGGTCGCCTTCTCGCCGGTGGACTACATCAGCGCGACGCAGCTCCTGGTGAAGCGCGGATCGGGCATCGCCTCCTACCGGGATCTCGGCGGCAAGACCGTGGTGGTGACGGCCGGCACCACCAACGACAAGGCCGTGCGCGACCTGCTCGCCCGCCTGAAGATCGACGCGCAGGTGGTGACGGCCCCCGACCACGCCGCCTCCTACGCGATGGTGAAGGCCGGCAAGGCCGACGCCTTCGCCACCGACGACGTGCTGCTCTACGGGCTGATCGCCACGGACACGCAGGACGGGTCGAACTACACGGTGCTGCCCGACAAGCTCTCCTACGAGCCCTACGGCATCATGTTCCGCAAGGACGACCCGGAACTCGCCGGCCTCGTTCAGCAGACCTTCACGCGGCTCGCCGAGTCCCGGGCGCTGCGCTGGACCTACGAGCGCTGGTTCCTCAAGCGCCTGCCCAACGGCGAGCGCCTCGACATCCCGATGTCGAACGACCTGCGGGTGAGCTTCCAGCTGATGGGCCTCGACGGCGGCGAGTGAGCGGCGCCGGGACGGGACGGCGCCTCGCTTTCGCCCAACGGGCGCGCGAGGAGATCCGGCCTGACCGCCTCCCTCCGCGAGCGTGCCTCCGCCCATGCCGATCGCCGCGCACTGTCCGAAACCGCCCGCCCTGCTGCTGGCCGCCGTCCTCGGCTGCGCCGCCTCGGCGGCTTCCGCCCACCCGCATGTCTGGGTGACCGCCAAGGCCCAGCTCGTCTACGAGGGCGGCAAGCTCGTCGGCGTCCGCGACACGTGGCGCTTCGACCCCGAATACACGGCCTTCGTCACGCAGGGCCTCGACACCAACAAGGACGGCAAGCTCAGCCCGGAGGAGCTCGCCGGGCTCGCGGCCGAGAACACCGCCAACCTCGCCGAGTTCGGCTACTTCACCAAGCTGAAGGTCGGCGGCAAGGACCAGGCCTTCGGCGATCCGAAGGAGCCGGCCGCCCACATGGAGGACAAGGCGCTGGTCATGACCTTCCTGCTGCCGCTGAAGAGTCCGGTCCAGCAGGGGCGGGGAGTGGCCGCGCTGGAGGTCTACGACCCGACCTACTTCGTCGCCTTCTCGTTCGCCGAGGGCGCCGACGCCGCGACCCTCGCGGGGGCGCCCCAGGGCTGCGCCGCCACGGTCACCCGGCCGAAGACCGAGCAGCCGAAGATGGCCGATGCCGGATCGCCGGGCATGACCGAGGCCTTCTTCGAGGCGCTCACCGCCGCCTCGACCTACGGGGTGCAGTTCGCCAGCCGGGTTCTCGTGGCATGTCCGTAGGCATCGGGATCGCCGCGCCCGCCGGGGCGGGCCGGCTGGGCCTGCGGCTCGGCCTCATGGCCCTGGCCGTCGGCCTCGCCGCCCTCCTGGCGGCCGCGATCGCGTGGCTCGTCGCGCCCGGCATCACGGCGCCGCTGCCGCGCTCGCCCTTCGGGATCGGCTTCCGGGAGGCCGCTCCGGCCGCCACCGGGCTCGGGGGCGTCGTCCTGGCGCTGCAGGCGAGCTTCTCCCGCAGCCTCAACGCCGCGGTGAGCGTGCTGCGGGGCGGCGGCAGCTGGAGCCCGCTGGTCGGGCTCGCCTTCGCGTACGGCGTGTTCCACGCCGCCGGCCCCGGCCACGGCAAGGCGGTGATCGCCGGCTACATCCTGGCGGGGGAGCGGGCGCTCCGGCGCGGCGCCGCGCTCAGCGTCCTCGCCGCGCTGCTCCAGGCCTGCGTGGCCGGGGCGATCGTCGGCCTCGGCACGCTGGTCCTCAACGCCACGGCGGCGAGCATCACCCGGGCCGGCACCCTGATCGAGACCGTGAGCTTCGCCCTCGTCGCCCTGATCGGGCTGGTCCTGACGTGGCGCAAGGCCGGACGCCTCGCCAATCTCGGCGCGGGCTGCGGCCCGGGCTGCAGCCACCTGCCCGGGCCGCAGGCCCTCGACACCCGCGACACGTGGCGCGAGCGGGCCGGGGTGGTGGTGGCGGCGGGCACGCGCCCCTGCGCGGGCGCGGTGCTGGTCCTGGTCTTCGCGGTGTCGCAGGGCGTGCCCGGTGCGGGCGTGCTGGCGGTCCTGGCGATGGCCCTCGGCACCGCGCTGACCACGACCGCGCTGGCCTGCCTCGCGGTCTTCGCCAAGCGGATGGCGTTGCGCCTCGCGGGCGGACGGGGGCAGGTCGGCCTCCTGGCGCTCGGCGGCCTCGAACTCGTCGCCGCCGCCTTCGTGCTGGTCCTGGGCACCGCGATGCTCTCCGGCCTCGCGCCGGGCCTCGGCGGCTGAGGGGCCTCGCCTTCCGGGGCGCGGCGTGCCACGCTGCGCGCCCGAGACGGAGAGCGCGCCGATGCATCCCGACTTCGCGACGATCCTGAACTGGCGCCTGCTCGCCGGATCGCATCCCTTCCCCGGCCCCGACGGCGGGACCTGCATCAACGAGGCGGCGATCGTGGCCGCGGGCCTGCCCTACCGGGCGATCCGCTCCAGCGCCGACTGCCCGCCCTGCTTCTCGCGGCCGGTCGCCGCCTACGCCCTCGGGCTCAACGACGCCATGCCGGACGAGGCGCGGCCCCAGCTGATGGCCTTCGTCCTGCGCCTGTCGGGCAGCGCCGACACCCCGGAGATCGAGGTCGCCCGCACGCGACACCTGGCGCTGGAGAGCGTCCGCCGCATCCTGGCGCCGCTCTGCGCCGTCGCCGGCATGGCCGCGGAGGCGGAGGCCTGCGCCGGCGCGCCGGACTGGCAGGCGGCCCTGGCGGCGGCGAGTGGCGGAGGGCGCGGCGCCCTTCGTGCCCGGGACCTGGGGCGCGGCCTGCGCGATCCTCGACGGCGTCCTCGCCATCGGCCGGCAGGCACCGGAGATCGCCCTCGTCGGCGCCCGCCAGCGCCTGGACGCGGCGCGCGCCCGTGTGCCGGCCTGATCAGTCCGCCGCGGGCGCGGCGTCGAGATCCAGCTCGATCGACCCGCAATTCTCCAGGAACGTGCCGGTGAGGTGGTAGAAGAACGTGCCGTGGCCGACCACCGCGATGGTGGTCTCGGGCCGGGCCCGCAGCCAGTCGCGGAACGCCGCGACCCGGGCGTCGAACAGGGGGCGCGGCTCCACCGGGTAGCCGCCGACCTCGCAGCCCGGCTCCGCGTGCCACCAGACCTCGGGCAGGTGGCCGACATCGAGGTGCGGGAACTCCGCGGCGATCTCCGAGGCGGCCCGGCCGACGTCGCAGCTGCTCTCCTGGCACTCGCGGTGCAGCACCTCCACGAGCACCCGCGGCCGGGTCGGATGGTCGCCGAACAGGATCGCCGCGGTCTCGATGGCGCGGGTCAGGGGCGAGACCACCACGAGGTCGAACGGGACCGGCCGGAGCCGCTCCCGCGCGGCCCGGGCCTGGGCCTGGCCCAGCTCGGTCAGGCGCGCGTCGGGCAGGCCAGGATCGCCGCGCCCGAGCTTGTGGGCGGCGTTGAAGGTCGACTGCCCGTGGCGGATGCAGACGATGCGGGTCTTGTCGGGCATGGATCTCGGAGGCGGTTCGGAGAGGGGACGGCGTGCCGGAGGGGTCACGCGAAGCGGCCGCCGCGCTGGATGACCTCGATCTTGTAGCCGTCCGGGTCGGTGGCGAAGAAGAACCGCGCCAGCACCTCCTCCCCGTGCTTCAGCGCCTTGATGTCGGTGGCCGTGAAGCCCTCGCGCCGGTGCCGGGCGTGCTCGGCCTCCACGTCGTCGACCACGAAGGCGATGTGCCCGTAGCCGTCGCCGAGGTCGTAGGGCTTGTCGCGGCCCTTGTTCACCGTGAGTTCCAGCTCGAACGGCGAGGCCGGGTCGCGCAGGTAGACGAGGGTGAAGTCCGGGAAGTCGAACCGGTCGGAGACCGCTAGGCCGAAGGCGCGGGCGTAGTAGTCGCGCGCGCGCTCCTCCTCGAGGACGCGGATCATGGCGTGGACGGGCTTCGACATGCGCTCGGGCTTCCGTGGGCACGCGGCCGGCGTGCAGGACCCTCTATGTGGCGCCGCGCCCGGCCCAGAAAAGGCCGCCGCGCGCAGGCCGCGGCGCACCGGTCGGGCAAACGGGACCTGCGACGATGTGTCCGATAGAATATATCCCAGCCGACCCGGTCACAAGTATAGCCGTTTCAGAGCCGATCTCACCGTTTTAAGCGTTCTAATCTGAATATTCAATTCAAATATCTTTCTCGTAGACCAGTACATAAAATCAAGTCGTGATAGAGACGCGTGGCACACACAAAAATATCAAGTCACGTCCGTATGTGACCGATGGATTAGGACCTTTTTTACGCGACTCACCGAGTTTGGGATCCGCGCAGATCGAATCACACGCCGCAGACTCCGATACCTAGACTGAATACTATGATAAATCTATCGAATATCAAAGTTCTTCCGAAATTCGTGGCCGTCATCGCCGTGATCAGCGCGATCTTCGGCGGATGCATCTGGTACGCGCAGTCGCGGATGACCTCGATCGACGACGGCTACAGCCGGTTCATCGTCAACGAGGCGGCGGCCGTCGCCGATGCGCGCCGGCTGAACCGCCTGGTGATCGAGCTGAACTACTGGGTCTACCGGGTCATCGCGGAGACCGATCAGACCCAGATGCGGGACGCCAACACGGGCTTCGAGGCCGTCCTGCCCAAGGTGACCGAGCTGCTGCCGGTCTTCCGCGCGCACGCCCCGACCTTCGCCGCGCGCATCGACGAGCAGACGGCTCGTATCGAGCGCTATCTCCGGGACGTGAGCGAGGTCCGTCGGCTCGGCACCGCCAACCAGAACGATCAGGCGATCGCGCTGGTCCATTCGGCGATCGATCCGACCTTCGCGGGCATGCTGGCCGAGGGCAACAGGATCGCCGAGGACATCTACGCCTACATGCAGAAGGGGTCGGACGATCTGACCGACCAGACCGACGCGACCCGCCGGACCCTGATGCTCGTCGGCGCCCTCGGGATGCTGGCGGGCCTGCTCGCGGCCCTGGTCATCGCCACGGCCGGGATCACGCGACCGCTCGACCGCCTGGTCAAGGTGCTGCAGCGCATGGCGCAGGGCGAGATCGACGCCGACATCCAGGAGGCGGCGCGTCGGGACGAGATCGGCGCGGTCGGCCGGGCCGTGGAAGGCATCAAGGCCATGGTCGCCCGCAAGGCCGCCGAGGAGGCCGAGACCCGTCGCGTCGCCGACGCGGCGGCCCTCGCCGAGCGCCGGCGCACCATGCTGGAACTCGCCGACGGGTTCGAGCGGGCCGTCGGCGGCATCGTCGGCATGGTCTCGTCCTCGGCCACCGAGCTGCAGGCCACCGCCCAGACCATGACGTCGAGCGCCACCGAGACCGCCAGCCAGTCCACCACCGTGGCCGCCGCCGCCGAGCAGGCCTCCGCCAACGTCCAGACCGTGGCGGCCGCCGCCGAGGAGCTCGGCACGTCGGTGCAGGAGATCGGCCGGCAGGTCCTCGGCTCGGCCAGCCTCGCGCAGACGGCGGTCGGTGAGGCGGACGAGACCCAGCACCTCGTGCAGGCCCTGAGCCAGGCGGCGACCCGCATCGGCGACATGGTCGGGCTGATCACGACCATCGCCGGGCAGACCAACCTGCTCGCGCTCAACGCCACGATCGAGGCGGCGCGCGCCGGCGAGGCCGGGCGCGGCTTCGCGGTGGTCGCCGTCGAGGTCAAGGAGCTCGCCGCGCAGACCGCCCGCGCCACCGAGGAGATCAGCCAGCAGATCGGGCAGATCCAGGGCGTGACCGGCCAGGCCGTCGCGGCCATCGGTGGGATCACGGCGCGCATCCGCGAGATCGACGCGGTCGCGACGACCATCGCGGCGGCGGTGGAGCAGCAGGGCGCGGCCACGCAGGAGATCGTCCGCAACGTTTCCCAGGCGGCGGCCGGGACCGACGAGGTGACCAGCAACATCACGGGCGTGGCCAAGGCCTCGGAGGAGACCGGCGCCGCGGCCACCCAGGTGCTCGGGGCGGCCGGCGAGCTGTCGCGGCAATCCGAGCATCTGGGCGCGGAGGTCGCCCGCTTCCTCGGGACCGTCCGGGCCGCCTGAGGCCGGGTCAGCTCCCGATCCGCAGGACCTCCGTCCGGGCGCCGGCCTGCGCGAAGGCGTCCGGGTCGGCCCCGGTCATCCAGACTTGGCCCGGCAGCGCCTCCAGGGCCTCGAACAGGCCGGCCCGGCGGCGGGGATCGAGGTGGGCCGCCACCTCGTCGAGGAGGATCAGCGGAGCGATGCCGCTCATGGCGCGCACCAGCCGCGCGTGGGCGAGGACGAGCCCGATCAGCAGCGCCTTCTGCTCGCCCGTGGACGCGGTCCCGGCGGGCACGTCCTTGGGACCGTGGCGGACCACGAGGTCGCTGCTCTGCGGCCCGATCAGGGTGCGGCCGGCCGCCCGGTCGCGGGGGCGGCCGTTGCGGAGCGCCATGCGGTAGCGGTCCTCCGCCTCGATGGCCGGCCAGACCGCCACGAGATCGTCGAGGTCGCCCTCGAGGCGGATCGCGGCCCAGGGAAAGGGCTGCGAATCGTCCCGGGTCTCGGCGATCAGCCGGTCGAGGCGCTCGGCGGTCTCGCGCCGGGCGAGGGCCACGGCGACGCCCAGCTCGGCGACCTCCCGCTCCACCGCGTCGAGCCAGCGGTCGTCGTCGGGCCGCTCCTCCAGCAGGCGGTTGCGCGAGCGCAGGGCCCGCTCCATCGCGGAGACCCGGGCGCCGTGGGCGGCGTCGACCGCCAGCACGAGACGGTCGAGGAACCGCCGCCGGTCCCCGGCCGCCCCGCGGAACAGCCCGTCGAGGTCGGGTGTCAGCCAGACGACCCGCAGGAACTCGCTGAACGCCACCGGCGAGGGGGCGGTGGCGCCGTCGATCCGGCAGAGCCGGCTCGCCCGCCCGTCCGGGCCCGGCGGCTCGAGCCCCGTGCCGAGCCGATGCTCGGCCCCCTCGCGATCGAGGGTGAGCGAGACCGCGAAGCCCCCCGGGCCGCCGTTGCGCGCCATGGCGGCGAATTCCGCCCGGCGCAGGCCCCGTCCCGGCACGAACAGCGAGAGCGCCTCGAGCAGGTTGGTCTTGCCCGCGCCGTTCTCGCCGACCAGCGCCACGAACCGGGCCGCGGGGGTGAGCTCGAGATCGGCGTGGTTGCGGAAATCGCGGGCGATCAGGCGGGTGACGCGCGTCTCGGACCCGTCGGGCTCGACCGGCGGATCGAGGACATCGCTCATCGGTGAATTCGGAGGCCGGGACGCACCGCGCTCAACCATCCCTTCCTGTCTGATATCCCACCATCAGCTCACCCTGAAGTGCCCGCGTCGGCGGGCCTCGAGGGAGGGCTCCCGTATCCCCATCGCCGTCCGGAGGCCTCCTTCGAGGCTGCCGCCGCGCTCCGGCACCCCGAGACGAGGGCGGGAGCGAGACGTCGGCGGGCCGCCGCCTAGACCCGCATCGGCATCAGCACGTACAGCGCCGGCGCGCCCTCGCGGTCCTGGATCAGGGTCGGGGAGCCCGGATCCGCGAGCTTGAACAGCGCGGTGTCGCCCTCGAGCTGCGCGGTGATGTCGAGGAGGTAGCGGGCGTTGAAGCCGATATCGAGGTTGGCCGCCTCGTAATCGACGTCGAGCTCCTCGGTGGCGCTGCCGGAATCCGGGTTGTTCACCGAGAGCGCGAGGCGCCCTTCGGCGAGCCCGAGCTTCACCGCGCGCCCGCGCTCCGACGAGATCGTCGAGACCCGGTCCACGGCCTTCGCGAAGGCGTCGCGCTCGACGGTCAGCCGCTTGTCGTTGTTGGCCGGGATCACCCGCTGGTAATCCGGGAAGGTGCCGTCGATCAGCTTGGAGATCAGCGTCAGGCCGCCGGCGAAGCGCAGGCGGATCTTCGCGGGCGACAGGTCGACCGCGACGGTCTCGCCGCCGTCGTCGAGGAGCTTCTGGATCTCGGCGACCGCCTTGCGCGGCACGATCACGCCCGGCATGCCGACGCTGCCCTGCGGGGCCGGGATCTCGACGCGGGCGAGCCGGTGGCCGTCCGTCGCCACCGCCCGCATCGCCGGGCCGTTCTCGGTCTCCAGCGTGTGCAGGTAGATGCCGTTCAGGTAGTAGCGGGTCTCCTCGGTGGAGATCGCGAACTGGGTCTTCTCGATCAGCCGCTTCAGGTCGGCGGCGCCGATCTCGAAGCCGTGGGGCATCTCGCCGGCGGCGAGGTCCGGAAAGTCGCCCTCCGGCAGGGCACCGAGCGCGAAGCGCGAGCGGCCGGACCGGATCGTCATCTGGCCGGACTCGCCGCCGGTCTCCAGGGAGACCTGCGCGCCCTCGGGAAGCTTGCGCACGATGTCGTAGATCACGTGCGCCGGCACGGTGGTGGCGCCCGCATCCGCGACGTCGGCCGGGACGCTCTCGGTCACCTCGATGTCGAGATCGGTCGCCCGCAGCTGGAGCGCGGACCCGTCGGCGCGCAGGAGCACGTTCGACAAAATCGGGATCGTGTTGCGGCGCTCGACGACCCGGTGCACGTGGCCGAGCGACCTGAGCAGGGCCGCGCGCTCGACAGTGACTCTCATCGCAGTACTCAAGTGGTGTGGACGGCGCCGCGGCCGGCGACCGTCGCGGAATATGGCCGTTCAGCTTGGCGAAGGGGACCGGGGAACGCAAGGCCGCCGCGGGTGCACCGCACAGCGACCTCCGCGTCCAGGTCGGATGCCCATGTCCAAATCGGGGTATCGGCCGGGACTGCCCCGTGCGAAAGCGCCGCGACCGACCCGGATCCCTCCTCCCCATCCCGATCATGTTGCAGACCATCGAGACCGCGGGCGACACGGCCGGCCCGTCGCACGCCGCCCCGGGCGCCAGCCCGAGCGCAGGCCGGATCCTCGCCGCGAGCTTCGTCGGGACGGCGATCGAGTTCTTCGACTTCTACATCTACGCCACCGCCACCGCCCTGGTGATCGGCCCGGTCTTCTTCCCGGCCGGCGCGCCCGGCGTGCAGCAGCTCAGCGCCTTCGCGACCTTCGCCATCGCGTTCATCGCGCGGCCCGTCGGCGCGGCCCTGTTCGGGCATTTCGGCGACCGGGTCGGCCGCAAGGCGACGCTGGTGGCGTCCCTGCTGATCATGGGCGTCTCCACCGTCCTGATCGGCTGCCTGCCGACCTACGCGGCGGTCGGCTGGTGGGCGCCGGCGGCGCTCTGCCTCCTGCGCTGCGGGCAGGGGATCGGGTTCGGCGGCGAGTGGGGCGGCGCGGCCCTGCTGGCGGTCGAGAACGCGCCGCCGGGCCGGCGCGCGTGGTACGGCATCTTCCCGCAGCTCGGGGCGCCGGTCGGCTTCATCCTGGCCAATCTCGGCTTCCTCGCCCTCAGCTTCGGCCTGACCCCCGAGAGCTTCCAGGCCTGGGGCTGGCGCCTGCCGTTCCTCGCCTCGGCGGCGCTCGTCGGCGTCGGGCTCTACGTGCGCCTGAAGCTCACCGAGACGCCGGCCTTCAAGGCGGCGCTCAGCCAGGCGCGTCCGGAGCGCGTGCCCTTCGCCACCATGCTGACCCAGCACGGACACGCCGTCCTGGTCGGCACCTTCGCGATGGTGGCGGTCTACGCGGTGTTCTACCTCTCGACCGTCTTCGCCCTGGGCTACGGCACCGCCACCCTCGGCTACAGCCGGCCGACCTTCCTGCTGTTCGAGTGCATCGCGGTCTGCTTCATGGCGCTCGGCACCGTCGTGTCGGGGGCCGCGGCCGACCGCTTCGGCCGCCGGCCGGTGCTGCTCTCCGGGATGGCCATGACGTTCCTGCTGGGCTTCCTGATGGGGCCGATGCTCGGTCACGCCGCCGGCACCGGCACCTGGCCGCCGGTCCTGGGCTTCCTCTGCCTCAGCCTCCTGACGATGGGCTGGGTGTTCGGGCCGATGGGCGCCGTCCTGCCCGAGCTGTTCCCCACGCGGGTGCGCTACACGGGCGCCTCGGTCACCTACAATCTCGCGGGGATCCTGGGGGCCTCGGGCGCGCCCTACATCGCGCAGCAGCTCGCGGCCTATGGCGGGATCGGCTTCGTCGGGTTCTACCTGGCCGGGGCCGCGATCCTCAGCTTCCTCGCCGTGCTGGCCATGCCGGAAACCGCCGACCGCTGACGGGACCGTCCGCGCCCCGGCCTCAGCGGGCGGCGCGATCCCGAGCGGCCGGCACGGCCGGCTCGAAGCGCCCGAGGAAGCGCGTCCGCTCCCACAGCTCGATCGCGTCGCGCCCGACCATCGCCCGGGCGCGGCGCCGCGCCTGCGTGTCGTCCTCGGCCGACAGGATCTCGGCCGCGCAGACGCGGCCGGCCCGGTCGAGCCTGAAGGTCCTGTAAGCGCGGCTCCGGTGAGCCGTTCCAGCATCCAGCGCGAGCATTGCCAAATCCTCCGGCACGAAGCGTCCCGGAAGATGGTTAACCAACCGTCAATCGCAGATCTGCCGCCCTGAACGGACGCGCTCCTCGCCGGTCCGCCCCGGAGCGACGGATCCGATCCGGCCACGTCCGGACACCGCGCGCCACCCCTGGTCGGCGCGCTCAGCCCCGCTTGTCGAGCGGACGACCGAGCAGGCGGGCGAACTCGGCCTCGATCTCCTCCACCGAGAACGGGTTGCCGGATCCCTTCGCGTCGGGCGGCTGGACGGGCGGCGCGGCGGGCGGCGGAGCCGGCACGGGCGGAAGGGGGTCGGCCTTCGGCATCGCCGGCGGCGGCACGGGCCTGGGCGGGGCAGGGGCCGGCGAGGGNTGGCACCACCGGTTCGGGCGCGGGCGGCGCCGGGGCCGGTTGTGCCTGCGGCGCAGGCGGCGGCGCGGCGCCCAGGGGCGCGGAGATGTCCTGACCGGGTTCGTCGCCGCCGAACAGCGCGGGATCGAGGGGCAGCGTCACGGCCGGGGCGGAGGCCGAGCGCGGCACCGGCGACGGCACGACCACCGGCATCTCGAAGCCCGGGTCGAACAGCGGCTCCGCGCGCCGCCCTCCGGATTCCGGGAGCACGCGGGGCGGCTCGGGCAGGCGGCCGCCCTGGACGAGGGGGTCCGGGAGCGGCTCGTCCAGCGGCTCGGGCGCCAGCTCCGGCCGGATCGCCGCCTCCGGCAGCGGCCGCTGGCCGCGCTGGATGTTGCGCTCGACCACGACGTCGTTGGGGCCGCCCACCAGCAGCAGGTGCTCGACATTGTCCCGGCGCAGCAGGATCAGCTGCCGGGCCCGGTCGAGCTCGTAGACGTCGACGATCCCGAGCCGCGGCTGGCGCCCGCGGCTTCCGGCGCGGCCCGGCAGGGCCAGGTTCCGGCCAGTGAGCCGGCGCACCGTGAACACGATCGCCGCGAGCGCCGTGAAGATGACGGCGAAGATCACGATATACTGGACGATGGGGGAGCCGTCAGAGCCGAACACGGATTGCAGCCATCGCAAGATTACGCACTCGCACGTTCCGACCGGCGCGGGTGCGCGCCGGCACGGACTTGATCCATACCACGGCCGAGGGGCGGCAAGGCAAACGACGTTAAGAGTTCGTTAACAGACCTTTTAATTGAGCGCGCAGAAGACAATACGCCGGGACTGGGCGGCCGGCACGGCTCGACCGGCATTCGGCGGCCGAGACGGGCGCCCGATCGGCATGCCGCCGGCTTCCGCCCGACGGAGACAGAGCGGACACATCCGGCGCTCAGAAGCCGGCGCTCCGGCCCGCGCCCGCGGGTCGCCGCAGGCTCCCGCGATGACGCGTCCGCTCACGCTCCCCACTCTCGTCCTCCTCGCCGCGGGCGTCCCGGCCGCGGCGGCGCCGCAGCCCCCGGCCTGGAGCCCCTACGAGCGGAGCGCCGGGCTGGACGGGACGCCGTCGCGGTGCCTGCAGCACCGGCGCGGGACCGGGCGCGCCGGGAACGCGCGCTGGTACGTGTTCCAGGTGTTCAACGATTGCGGCCGGCCCGTCCGGGCGGTGTGCGACATCGCCTACACGCCGCTCTGCGATTACGGCCGGGACGTCACGGTCGCGGCCCATCTCGACGCGCCGGTCGAGCCCCACGGCGAGTCCCCGCCCTTCGGCCACGCCGCGCCGCCGGTCGACGGCCGCGCGCCGGGGTGCTTCTTCGCCCGCTGCACGGAGGAGCCGCAGCCCGCGCCGCACACCGACGCCCCGTGAGCTCGGGCTTAACGCGGCGTTAACCATGCGGGCGGCAGATTTTGCCGGGCCCGCTCGTTCCGGCGCGGCCACGCCATCCCGGAGGCGACCATGGCCCTCACCGACCTGCCCGTGCTGAGCATGCTGCGCACGCGGATGCAATGGGCGCAGGCGCGCCAGGGCGTGATCGCCGAGAACGTCGCCAACGCCGACATGCCGGGGTTCAAGCCCCGCGACCTCGTCGAGCCGCGCTTCGACCGGGCGACCGGCGCCCTCGCCACCACCGGCTCCAGCCTGACGCTGACGAGCGCGGGCCACATGGCGCCCCCCGGCCAGGCGGTCGGGGCCGATTCCAAGCGCGCGAAGGGTTTCGAGATCCGCCCCAGCGGCAACGGCGTCAATCTCGAGGACGAGATGATGAAGGCCGGCGAGAACCAGTCGGACTACCAGCTCGCGGCCTCGCTCTACCAGCACAGCCTGACCACCCTGAAGATCGCGATCGGCAAGAGCTGATGCGCGCCGGCCGACACTGGAGCGCTGACGGCCGCGGCGTCGCGGCAGCGGGAGGGGCCTGAGACATGGAATTCACGAAGTCGCTGGCGGTGGCGGCCGCGGGCCTCAAGGCCCAGTCGGGCCGGATGCGCATCATCGCCGAGAACATCGCCAACGCCGATTCCGCGCCGGCCTCCGCCGGGGCGCAGCCGTACCGGCGCAAGATCCCGACCTTCACCAGCCACCTCGACGATGAGACCGGCGCCAAGCTCGTCGAGGCGGGGCGGGTCAAGCGCGACCCGTCGGCCTTCCGGACCAAGTACGAGCCGGGCAACCCCGCGGCCGACGCCCAGGGCGTGGTGCAGATGCCCAACGTCAACGCCCTGATCGAGAACATGGACCTGCGCGAGGCCCAGCGCTCCTACGAGGCGAACCTCAACATGATCAGCGCAACCCGCAAGATGCTGGCGCAGACCCTCGGCATCCTGAAGTGAGCCCCGAAGCCCGCGGCAGGACCGCATAGCAAGGACGCATGGCGATGGCTTCGAGCAACTTCGCGGCGGGTGCCTACGCGGCCGTCCAGGGCCTCGCCGGCGGCCGGCCCGCGCCCCGGGTGCAGCCGACGACCGGCACCGGCACGGACTTCATGCAGATGCTCGGGCAGACCCTGGACAGCGTCGGCGATGCCGGCCGTCGGGCCGATTCCCAGGCCGTCTCGGCCGCCGCCGGCAAGGCCAACGTCGTGGACGTGGTCACCGCGGTGGCCGAGAGCGAGACCGCCCTCCAGACCATGGTGGCGGTGCGCGACCGCATGATCTCCGCCTACGAGGAGATCATGCGCATGCAGATCTGACCGGCTGCCCGCTCCTCCGCCCGCTCCACCCGCACAGATCGCATCCCCATGACCGGCCTCGCCATCCTCGACGTCGCCCGCGACGGCATCTTCGTGTTCCTCAAGGTGGCCGGCCCCCTGATGCTGGTCGCCCTCGCGGTCGGCCTCGCGGTCTCCCTGGTCCAGGCCCTGACGCAGATCCAGGAGCAGACCCTGATCTACGTGCCCAAGGTCGTGGCGGTGTTCGCCGCTCTGCTCCTGATGCTGCCCTTCATGGGCGACGCCATGGCCGGCTACATGACCCGCATCGCCGCCCGCATCGCGGCCGGCGGCTGATGCGCGCGCCGGCCGGGACAGGCGCGGCCGCCGCGTGCCATAGGGGCCGCGATGAACCTGCTCCTGCCCGGCATCGCCTCGGCCTACCTGATCACCTTCGCGCGTATCGGCACGCTGATCATGCTGATGCCGGGAATCGGCGAGCAGTCGGTGTCGCCGCGCCTGCGCCTCGCCTTCGCGCTGCTCACCGCCCTGGTGCTGTTCCCGACCGTGCGCCCGCTGCTCGGCGGCACCGAGGGCGTGGCCGGCCCGCGCCTGATCGGCCTGCTGTTCGGCGAGACGATCATCGGGCTGGTGCTCGGCCTGACGGTGCGGATGATCCTCGCCGCGCTCCAGACCGCCGGGGTGATCATCTCGGCGCAGGTCGGGCTGTCCTACGCCATGACGGTCGATCCGAGCCAGGGCGGCCAGCAGGTGGCGATCGGCAATTTCCTGTCGCTGCTCGGGATCACGCTGATCTTCGCCGCGGACCTGCACCATCTCGCCATCGAGGGCGTGGCCCGCAGCTACGAGGTGCTGCCCCCCGACGGCGTGCCGTCCTTCTCGGACGCGCTGATGCTGGCCACCAAGGCACTCGCCCGGGGCTTCACCCTGGCGGTGCAGATCTCCGGCCCGTTCATCGCCTTCGGGATCCTGTTCAACCTGGGGCTCGGGGTTCTCTCGCGGCTGATGCCCCAGATGCAGGTGTTCTTCCTGGCGGTCCCGGCCTCGGTGCTGATCGGGATGCTGCTGCTGATGGGCTGTCTCGGCGTCATGATGGGCGTCTTCCTGGACGACCTGGGCCGGTATCTCGGGGACTATGTCGGCCGCTGAGCGGCCGGACCGCCCGTGACCCGATGATGTCCCAGCTCTGAGCCCGACGCGCGATGGCCGACGATACCGACGACGAGGACAAGACCGAGGAGCCGTCCCAACGACGGCTCGATCAGGCGATCGAGCGCGGCGACGTCGCGACCAGCACCGAGATCAACACCTTCGCGATGCTGGCCGCTTTTACCCTGGCCCTGCTGGTCGCGGCCCCGACCATCGCCACGAACCTCCTGCACGGGCTCAAGGCCTACCTCGCCAACGCCCACACCCTGCCGGACGACGCCACGGCCATGAAGGCGGCCATGACGCGCGGCCTGTGGCTGTGGCTCCAGGCGGTGGCGGTGCCGGTGGGGCTGGCCGTCGTGGCCGGGCTGGCCGCCGGGCTCCTCCAGCACCCGCTGGTCTTCTCTGCCGAGACGCTGATGCCGAAATTCTCGCGCCTCTCGCCGATGGCGGGCGTGAAGCGGCTCCTCGGCATCGAGGCCCTGTTCCAGTTCGGCAAGGGCTTGGCGAAGATCGCCGCCGTGGGCGTGGTCGGCGCGGTGATGCTGTGGAACGACCGCGACCGGCTGGAGGTGTTCGCCCGCCTGGACCCGGCCGCCTCCATGCCGGCGGTCCTGTCCCTCAGCCTGAAGCTGCTCGCCGGCATGCTGTGCATGCACCTCGCGATCACCCTCGGCGACGCGCTCTACGCGCGGTTCCGCTGGCGCAAGCGCCACCGGATGTCGAAGGAGGAGCTCAAGCAGGAGATGAAGGAGTCGGAGGGCAACCCGGAGGTCAAGGGCCGCCTGAAGCAGCTCCGGATGGCGCGGGTGAAGAAGCGCATGATGGCCGCGGTGCCCACCGCCACCGTCGTGGTCACGAACCCGACCCACTACGCGGTGGCGCTGCGCTACGAGACCGGCATGGCCGCGCCGGTCTGCGTCGCCAAGGGCGTCGACGCGCTGGCCCTGCGGATCCGCGCGGTGGCGGCCGAGCACGGCGTCGCGGTGATCGAGAACCCGCCGCTCGCCCGGGCGCTGCACGCCACCGTGGAGATCGACCGGGAGATCCCGGCCGAGCATTACCGCGCGGTGGCGGAGGTCATCGGGTTCGTGCTGCGCCTGCGCAGACGGGCGGCCTGAGGTCCCGCGCCGAGCCACCGCTCCGCGCATCCGGGCCGGCGAAAGCCACGCTTCCTCCACCTTTTTTCGCGAGCCTGTGTCAAGGCTTGGCGCGACGAGACTGATGCCGCGCCGCGCATGTCCTGATATGGCCGGCGGACTAACCGGGTGACTGTTCTGGAATGAAGCCGATGGCCGACGTCACTGGACCTCCGGCGCCCGCCGCGGGCCCGCAGAATTCGGGTCCCCCGGTCACACAGGCGTCAGCCCTGCTGGGAACCGGCTCGATCGACCGGTCGGAGCAGCCGGGCCGGGTCGGCCTGCTGCTCGTGCTCGCCGGGCTGCTGGTCGGCGCCGCCATCGGCCTGTCCTTCGTGGCCAACGAGCAGGCCCAGTCGCTGATCGTCTGGCTGCTGGCCCTGCTGGCCATGGCGGGCGTGTTCTTCCTGTTCGCCCTCGCCATCGGGGCGCTCCAGCTCAGCGGCAGCGCCGCCCGGGACGACATCACCAAGGGCATCGTCGACGCCTCGCCGGACGGCAAGCTGGTCGTGGAGGATGGCGGCCGGCTGATCTACGCCAACGAGGCCTATCTCCGGATCGCCAGCGGCGACACCTTCTCGAACCTCGTGCCGGTGGAGCGCATCCTCGTCGGCTCGCCGGAAGTCTCCGAGGCGGTGTACCGCCTGTCGCAGGCCTCGCGCGATGCGCGGGCCCATACCGAGGAGGTGCGGATGTCGCCGCCCCTCGGTCCCACGGCCGGCGAGCGCGGCTTCGGCTGGTACCGGGTCTCGGTGCGGCCCCTGGCGCGTCCGCGCCGGGCAGCCTCCCTCTGGACGGTGGCCGACATCACCGCCGAGCGCGAGCGGCAGGAGAACGTCTTCCAGGAACTCCAGCACGCCATCGACTATCTCGACCACGCCCCGGCGGGCTTCCTGTCGATCGATCCGGCCGGCGCCATCGTCTACATGAACGCGACCCTGGCGGCCTGGCTCGGCTACGACCTCGCCAGCGTCGGCCCCGGCGGCCCGCACCTCACCGAGATCGCCCCGGAGGCGGACGTGCTCGTGCGCACCGCCGGCCTGCCCGGCGAGGTCCGCACCGACCGCTTCGACCTCGACCTGCGCCGCCGCAACGGCCACACCCTGCCGGTCCGGCTCTATCACCGGGTCGCCTTCGGCAAGGACGGCAAGCCCGGCTCGTCGCGGACCTTCGTGATCAACCGCTCCGCCGGGGCCGAGACCGACGAGCCGCAGCGCGCCGCCGAGGTGCGCCTCGCCCGCTTCCTCAACAACTCGCCGATCGCCATCGCGACCCTCGACAGCGGCGGCCGCATCGCCCGCGCCAACGCCTCGTTCACGCGGCTGTTCGGCACGATCCCGCGGCAGGCCGACGACGGCGTCCCGGACGGGGAGGGCGTGCCCCGGGTCGAGCCCAACGTCGCCGACTCGGTGGCCGACCGGACCGCCCTGGAGGCCGGGCTCACCCGCGCCGCGAGCGGTCGGACCGATCCGGAGCCGATCGAGGTCCAGCTGAACGGGCCCGGCGGCCGCTCGGCCCGGGTCTGGCTCAGCCCCGCCGACGGCGGCGATCCCGGCCAGCAGACCGACGAGGCCGAGCGGGTCATCCTCTACGCCCTCGACACGACGGCGCAGCGTCAGCTCGAGCAGCAGGTCGCCCAGGCGCAGAAGATGAACGCGGTCGGCCAGCTCGCCGGCGGCATCGCGCACGACTTCAACAACGTCCTGCAGGCGATCATCGGCTACTCGGACCTGCTGCTCGCGAGCCACCGGCCGACCGACCCGGCCTTCCAGGACATCATGCAGATCAAGCAGAACGCCAACCGGGCGGCGGGCCTCGTCCGCCAGCTCCTGGCGTTCTCCCGCCGGCAGACCCTGCGTCCGGAGGTGATGAATGTCGGGGAGGCGCTCTCCGAGCTGACCCTCCTCCTCAAGCGGCTCCTCGGCGAGCGCGTCGCCCTGGAGTTGAAGCACGGCCGCGAGGTCTGGCCCGTGAAGGCCGACGTCAACCAGTTCGAGCAGGTCATCGTCAATCTCGCGGTCAACGCCCGCGACGCCATGCCGGAAGGCGGCAAGCTGACGATCCGCACCGAGAACGTCTCCGATCCCGGGGCGGCCGCCGGCGCGGAGGGACGCGGCGGGGCGCCGGCCGGCGACCACGTGCTGATCGAGGTGCGCGACACCGGCCAGGGCATCCCGCCCGAGCTGATGGAGAAGATCTTCGAGCCGTTCTTCACCACCAAGGAGATCGGCAAGGGCACGGGCCTCGGCCTCTCGACGGTGTTCGGCATCGTCAAGCAATCGGGCGGCACGATCGACGTGCAGTCGAAGGTCGGGGAGGGCACTGCCTTCCGCATCTACCTGCCGCGCCACGTGCCCGTGGCCGAGCCCGAGGAGGTGCCGGTCGCGGCCGGCGAGCCGGCCCTGCCGCGCGCGGAGCCGCTCGCGCCGGCCTCCGCCGCCCCGCATCCGGACACGAAGACGGCCGCGGGCGGCGACGCCATCGCGCCGCAGGGCGGGAAGGCTCCGACCAGGGCCGACAAGCCGGCGCCGCGCAAGCCCGCCGCCGACCATACCGGACAGGGGACCATCCTGCTCGTCGAGGACGAGGATCCGGTCCGGGCGGTCAACAGCCGCGCGCTCTCGGCCCGCGGCTACACGGTGCTGGAGGCGGCCTCGGGACTCGAGGCCCTCGCGATCGTCCGGGAGGGCGCGCAGGCGATCGACCTCGTCGTCTCCGACGTGGTCATGCCCGAGATGGACGGCCCGACCCTGCTGCGGGAGGTGCGCAAGCATCAGCCCGACCTGAAGGTGATCTTCGTGTCCGGCTACGCCGAGGACGCGTTCCGCAAGAACCTGCCAGAGGGTGAGACCTTCAACTTCCTGCCCAAGCCCTTCAGCCTGAAGCAGCTCGTCGAGACCGTGAAGAAGACGATGGCGGATTGAGGCGCCGCGAACCGAGGACGGCGCGCCCGCACCCCGCAACGAGAAGCGGCCCCGGAGAAGCTCCGGGGCCGTCCATCACTCCGCACCGATCGATCCGCCGCGCGCCGATCCCGGTGCGCGGCGAAGCGGCCTACGCCTCACCCTCGTCGAGATCGTCCGCCGTCGGGGCGGCGTTCTCCAGGATCTTCTCGGCGACGAGGCCGGAATTCTGCCGAATCGAGCCCTCGATCTCGGCCGCGATCTTCGGGTTGTCGCGCAGGAAGCCCTTCGAGTTCTCGCGGCCCTGGCCGAGGCGCTGGCTGTTGTACGAGAACCAGGCGCCGGACTTCTCGACGATGCCGGCCTTCACGCCGAGGTCGATCAGCTCGCCGACCTTCGACACGCCCTCGCCGAACATGATGTCGAACTCGACCTGCTTGAAGGGCGGCGCGACCTTGTTCTTCACCACCTTGACGCGGACCTGGTTGCCGATCGCCTCGTCCCGGTCCTTGAGGGTCGAGATGCGGCGGATGTCGAGGCGCACCGAGGCGTAGAACTTGAGGGCGTTGCCGCCCGTGGTGGTCTCGGGGCTGCCGTACATGACGCCGATCTTCATCCGGATCTGGTTGATGAAGATGACCATGCAGTTCGAGCGCGAGATCGAGCCGGTCAGCTTGCGCAGGGCCTGGCTCATCAGCCGCGCCTGGAGGCCGGGCTGACTCTCGCCCATCTCGCCCTCGATCTCGGCCCGCGGGGTCAGCGCGGCCACCGAGTCGACCACCAGCACGTCGATGGCGCCGGAGCGCACCAGCGTGTCGGTGATCTCCAGGGCCTGCTCGCCGGTGTCGGGCTGGGAGATCAGCAGGTCGTCGAGGTTCACGCCGAGCTTGCGGGCGTAGACCGGGTCGAGGGCGTGCTCCGCATCCACGAAGGCGCAGACGCCGCCCTTCTTCTGCGCCTCCGCGATGGTGTGGAGCGCCAGGGTCGTCTTGCCGGACGATTCGGGTCCGTAGATCTCGATCACGCGACCGCGCGGCAGACCGCCGACGCCCAACGCGATGTCGAGGCCCAGCGAGCCCGTCGAGACGGTCTCGACCTCCTGGACCTTGTCGCTCTTGCCGAGGCGCATGATCGAGCCCTTGCCGAAGGCGCGCTCGATCTGAGACAGGGCGGCGTCGATCGCCTTGGACTTGTCCTTGTCCACCGGGGGCATGTCGACCACTTTCAATGCGGGCTGGGCCATCTGGCGGGCTCCTTATGAAGAGGTTGGACGCAGTTCACAACGCGCGTCGCCACCGCCTCTATGTACCTGTTTTGTTCTCACCCAGCAAGGCCGGAACGCCGCTTTGCCGCGCGCTTCCCGCGAAATCCCGTCTCGACGCACGAAAGCCCCGCGACGACCCCATATCATCCGATCAATAAATACCCGAGCGCCGCCATACACAGCGGCCGACCGCCAGGACCGGACGTGAGCCACGACGGGGAGCCCTCTCCGCCATCTCACGACGCGCCAGGCCGCTGCCCGATCGGGATCCCACAGTCCGACGAGAACCAGAAACGACGAAGCCCGGCACGAATCCGGCTCTCGCGAGTCGAATTGCGTCCGGGCACTCGTCTTACCGGTCACCGGGCCTTCCCGGGGTGGCTACCCCGAAGGGCAACGTCCCCGAAGCCGCGTGCCGGGACCTGGCGGATGCGAAGATCGCGGCCGCCGGGATCCCGGGATCAGGCGGCCTCGCCGGCCTCGGCCTGGGCGACCTCGCCCTCGACCAGCTTCCAGGTCTTGGTCTTCGAGAACGGGCGGCACTCCTCGATGAACACCGTCTGCCCAACCTTGGCGACGTTCGCCTCGTCGTGCGCGTGGTAGTTCTTCGAGCGACGCACGGTCTTCTTCATCACCGGGTGCGTGAAGCGACGCTCCACCTTCACCACGATGGTCTTCTCACCCTTGTCGCTGACGACGGTGCCCTGCAGGATGCGCTTCGGCATGGTTGTCTCCTAAAACCCGCCTCAGCCCTTGGCCTGCTGCAGCGTCTTGGCGCGCTGCAGAGTCCGGACACGGGCGATGTCGCGGCGGACCTCACGGACGCGGGCGACGTTCTCGAGCTGGCCGGTGGCCCCCTGGAAGCGCAGGTTGAACTGCTCCTTCTTGAGGTTGATCAGCTCGTCATTCAGCTGATCCGGCGACAGCGCCTTAAGATCAGACACTCGTTGGGTCGACTTCACGATATCCTCCGTTCAGTCGGCGATGCGCTGGACGACCCGCGTGCGGATCGGGAGCTTCGCGGCGCCGAGGCGGAGCGCCTCCTTGGCGATGTTCTCGGCAACGCCGTCGACCTCGAACATGATCCGGCCGGGATGGACCCGGGCCGCCCAGTAATCCGGGGCGCCCTTACCGGAGCCCATGCGGACCTCGGTCGGCTTCGACGAGACCGGGACATCCGGGAACACCCGGATCCAGACGCGGCCCTGGCGCTTCATCTCGCGGGTGATCGCGCGGCGGGCCGCCTCGATCTGGCGGGCGGTGACGCGCTCGGGCTCCACCGCCTTCAGGCCGAACTGGCCGAAGTTCAGCTCGAAGCCGCCCTTGGCCGCACCGTGGATGCGGCCCTTGAACTGCTTGCGGAAGCGGGTCTTTTTCGGTTGCAGCATGGCTTCCTACCTTACGCGTGCTCGCGCTCGCGGCGTCCGCGCTCGCGGCCGCCCTCGCCATCGCGCTCACGGCGTCCGCCGGAGCGGCCGCCCTCTTCCTGGGCCTTCTTGTCCTGGGCCATCGGGTCGTGCTCGAGGATCTCGCCCTTGAACACCCACACCTTGATGCCGCAGGTGCCGTAGGTCGTGAACGCCGTGGCGGTGCCGTAGTCGACGTCGGCGCGCAGCGTGTGCAGCGGCACGCGGCCCTCGCGGTACCATTCCTGGCGGGCGATCTCGGCGCCGCCGAGACGGCCCGAGCAGTTGATCCGGATGCCCTCGGCGCCCAGACGCATGGCCGACTGAACGGCCCGCTTCATGGCGCGCCGGAAGGCGACGCGGCGCTCGAGCTGCTGGGCGATCGAGTCGGCCACCAGGGTGGCGTCGATCTCGGGCTTGCGCACCTCGACGATGTTGATGGTCACGTCGGCCTTGGTCATGGTGCCGACGAGCTTGCGCAGCTTCTCGATATCCGCGCCCTTCTTACCGATCACCACGCCTGGACGACCCGAGTGGATGGTGACGCGGCACTTCCGGTGCGGACGCTCGATGACGATCTTGGAGACCGCCGCCTGCTTGAGCTGCTTCATGAGGGCGGCGCGGATCGCGACGTCCTCGTGCATGAGCTTCGCGTAGTCGCCCTTGTTGGCGAACCAGCGGGAATCCCAGGTCCGGTTGATGCCGAGCCGGAGACCGATCGGATTGACTTTCTGGCCCATCAGATCCTCCTCAGGCCGCTTCGGCCTGGCGGACTTCACGAACCACGATGGTGAGGTTCGAGAAGGGCTTCAGGATACGCGCGCCGCGGCCGCGGGCGCGGGCGTGAAAGCGCTTGAGAACCAGCGCCTTGCCCACGAAGGCCTGGGAGACGACGAGGTCGTCCACGTCCAGGTCGTGGTTGTTCTCGGCGTTGGCGATGGCGCTCTCTAGGCACTTCTTGACCTCGGTCGAGATCCGCTTGCGCGAGAACTGCAACTCGGCGAGCGCCGTGTCGACCTTCTTGCCGCGGATCATCTGCGCCACGAGGTTGAGCTTCTGCGGGCTGACGCGCAGCATGCGCGCGACGGCCTTCGCCTCGTTCTCGGGGAGCGCGCGGGGGGTGGCTTGCTTGCCCATCTCAGCGCCTCTTCGCCTTCTTGTCGGCCGCGTGGCCCGGGAAGGTGCGGGTCGGCGAGAACTCGCCGAACTTGTGCCCGACCATCTCCTCGGTGACGTAGACCGGGATGTGCTTCTGCCCGTTGTGCACACCGAAGGTGAGCCCGACGAACTGCGGGAGGATCGTGGAGCGGCGGCTCCAGATCTTGATGACCTCGGAGCGCGAGGAGCCCCGCGCCGCCTCGGCCTTCTTGAAGAGGTAGCCGTCGACGAACGGCCCCTTCCAGAGAGAGCGTGCCATAGCGATTACTTCTTGCGGTTGTGGCGGCTGGACAGGATGAACACGTCGGTCCGCTTGTTGGACCGGGTCTTCTTCCCCTTGGTGGGCACGCCCCAAGGCGTGACCGGGTTGCGGCCGCCCGAGGTGCGACCCTCGCCGCCGCCGTGCGGATGGTCGACCGGGTTCATCGCCACACCGCGGTTGTGCGGGCGCTTGCCGAGCCAACGGTTGCGCCCGGCCTTGCCGAGCGAGATGTTCATGTGGTCCGGGTTCGAGACCGCGCCGACGCTGGCGAAGCACTGACCGTGGACCAGGCGCTGCTCGCCCGAGTTCAGGCGGAGCGTCACGTAGCCCTGGTCGCGGCCCACGATCTGCGCGTAGTTGCCGGCCGAGCGGGCGATCGCGCCGCCCTTGCCGATCTTCAGCTCGACGTTGTGGACGATCGTGCCCACCGGCATCGAGCCGACCGGAGCGGCGTTGCCCGGCTTGATGTCGACGCTCTCGCCGGCCACGACCTTGTCGCCCGGCTGCAGGCGCTGCGGGGCCAGGATGTAGCTCTGCTTCCCGTCGGGGAAGTTGATCAGCGCGATGAACGCCGTCCGGTTCGGATCGTACTCGATCCGCTCCACGGTGGCGGCGACGCCGAGCTGCTCGCGACGCTTGAAGTCGACGTTGCGCAGCACGCGCTTGTGGCCACCGCCGCGGAAGCGGACGGTGATGCGGCCGAGATTGTTGCGGCCGCCGGAGGACGACTTGCCCTCCGTCAGCGCCTTCACCGGCTTGCCCTTGTAGAGCTCACGGCGGTCGACGAGCACGAGCTGGCGCAGGCTCGGCGTGACCGGTTTGAATGTCTTCAAGGCCATCGGCTTGGATCCCTAAATCCCGTCCTCAGAGCCCGGTCGTGACGTCGATCGAGTGGCCCTCGGCCAGGGTCACGATCGCCTTCTTCACGTCGGAGCGCTGTCCGCGGAGGCCGCGGAAAATCTTCTTCTTACCCTTGGTGACAAGGGTGTTCACGGCCGTGACCTTCACGTCGAACAGCTTCTCAACCGCCTCCTTGATCTGAGGCTTGGTCGCCTTGGGGGCGACGCGGAAGACGACCTTGTTCTGCTCGGTCAGGTTCGTCGCCTTCTCGGTGATGACCGGGGAGACGACGATGTCGTAGTGGCGCGGATCGGCACTCATTTGAAACGCTCCTCCAGCGCGTCGACGGCAGCCTTCGTCAGGACGAGCGTGTCGCGGCGCAGGATGTCGTAGACGTTGATGCCCTGCACGGGCAGCACGTCGATCTGCGGGATGGCGCGGGCGGCCCGGCCGAAATTCACGTCGACCTCGGCACCGCCGATGATCAGCGCGTTGGAGAGGCCCATCTTGCCGAAACGCTCGACGAGTCCCTTCGTCTTGTGATCCTCGATCTTGATGTCGTCGACGACGATCAGGGTCGAGGCCTTGGCCTTGGCCGACAGGGCGTGGCGCAGGGCCAGCGCACGGACCTTCTTGGGCAGGTCGTGGCTGTGGTCGCGCACGACCGGACCGAAGGCCCGGCCGCCACCGCGGAACTGCGGCGCCGAGGCCGCGCCGTGGCGGGCGTTACCGGTGCCCTTCTGCTTGTAGGCCTTCTTGCGGGTCCGGTTCACGTCCGAGCGGTTCTGCACGGCGTGGGTGCCGGCGCGGCGCTTGGCCAGCTGCCAGCGGACCATGCGCTGCAGGAGGTCGGCGCGCGGCTCGAGGCCGAAGATCTCTTCGTTCAGCTCGACCGAGCCGGCACCGGCGCCGTCGAGGGTTTTGATATCGAGCTTCATCACGCGGTCTCCTCAGCCGCAGGGGCCTCGGTCGCCGGAGCGGAGGCACCGTTCTCGCGGAACTTGCCCGGCAGCGGAACATCGGCGGGGAGCTTGCGCTTCACCGCGTCGCGGATCTGGATCCAGCCGCCCGCGACACCCGGAACCGCGCCCTCGACCAAGATCAGGCCGCGCTCGGGATCGGTGCGCACGACGCGCAGGTTCTGGGTCGTGACCCGCTCGACGCCGAGGTGACCCGGCATCTTCTTGTTCTTGAAGGTCTTGCCAGGGTCCTGACGGCCGCCGGTCGAACCGATCGAACGGTGCGAGATCGACACGCCGTGGGTGGCCCGCAGGCCGCCGAAGTTCCAGCGCTTGATACCGCCGGCGAAGCCCTTACCGGTGGTGGTGCCGGTCACATCCACGAACTGGCCGGGGATGAAGTGGTCCGCGGTGATCTCGGCGCCGACCGGGATCAGCGCGTCCTCGCTGACGCGGAACTCGGCGAGCTTCTTCTTCGGCTCCACCTTGGCGACCGCGAAGCGGCCCCGCTCGGCGGCCGACACGTTCTTGACCTTGGCCTTGCCGACGCCGACCTGCAGCGCGACGTAGCCGTTCTTCTCGACGGTGCGGTGGGCAACCACCTGGCACTGATCGATCTTGAGCACGGTGACGGGGACATGCTCCCCCGCGTCCGTGAAGACGCGGGTCATGCCGACCTTCTGTGCGATGACGCCTGAGCGCATAGGTTCTCTCCCTCGCGCGATGAAACGGTAAGCTCTAAGTCCTCAGCGGACTCAGAGCTTGATCTCCACGTCCACGCCAGCGGCGAGGTCGAGCTTCATCAGCGCGTCCACGGTCTGAGGCGTCGGATCGACGATATCGAGCACCCGCTTGTGCGTGCGCATCTCGAACTGCTCGCGCGACTTCTTGTCGATGTGGGGCGAGCGGTTCACGGTGAATTTGGCGATGTGCGTCGGGAGCGGGATCGGGCCGCGGATGGTCGCGCCCGTACGCTTGGCCGTGGAGACGATCTCCTTGGTCGACGCATCGAGGATGCGGTGATCGAACGCCTTGAGGCGAATGCGGATGTTCTGACCGTTCATGATCCTGGAACCTTGAGAGGGACGGCGGGGTACGCGGGGCGCTCACCCCGCCGCGCCCTGCTAAGGATGCTTGCTCGAGCTCAGTCGTTGATGGCGGCGACGACGCCGGCGCCGACGGTGCGGCCGCCCTCGCGGATGGCGAAGCGCAGCTTCTCCTCCATGGCGACCGGCACGATCAGCGCCACGTCCATGGTCACGTTGTCGCCCGGCATCACCATCTCGGTGCCCTCGGGCAGCGTGCAGATCCCGGTCACGTCCGTGGTCCGGAAGTAGAATTGCGGCCGGTAGTTGGTGAAGAACGGCGTGTGGCGGCCGCCCTCCTCCTTGGTCAGGATGTACGCCTCGGCCTTGAACTTCGAGTGCGGCTTCACCGAACCCGGAGCAGCTTGCGGAACATCTCGACGCCCGTCACCGTCGTCTTGGTGGTCGCCCGGATGCCGACGATCTCGACTTCCTCGCCCACCTTCACGATGCCGCGCTCGACGCGGCCCGTCACCACCGTGCCGCGGCCCGAGATCGAGAACACGTCCTCGATCGGCATCAGGAACGGCATGTCGATCGGGCGCTCCGGCTGCGGGATGTAGGCGTCCACCGTCGCCATCAGCGCCAGCACCGCCTCCTTGCCGATCTTCGGCTCCTTGTCCTCCAGCGCCATCAGCGCCGAGCCCTTGGTGATCGGGATGTCGTCGCCGGGGAAGTCGTACTTCGACAGGAGCTCGCGCACCTCCAGCTCGACCAGCTCCAGCAGCTCCTCGTCGTCGACCATGTCGACCTTGTTGAGGAACACCACCAGCGCCGGAACGCCGACCTGGCGGGCCAGCAGGATGTGCTCGCGGGTCTGCGGCATCGGGCCGTCGGCCGCCGACACCACCAGGATCGCGCCGTCCATCTGCGCCGCACCCGTGATCATGTTRTTCACGTAGTCGGCGTGGCCGGGGCAGTCCACGTGCGCGTAGTGGCGGTTCTGCGTCTCGTACTCCACGTGCGCCGTCGAGATCGTGATCCCGCGCGCCTTCTCCTCAGGCGCCTTGTCGATCTGGTCGTAGGCCGTGAACGTCGCCCCGCCCGTCTCGGCCAGAACCTTCGTGATCGCCGCCGTCAGAGACGTCTTGCCGTGGTCAACGTGCCCGATCGTGCCAATGTTGCAGTGCGGCTTGGTGCGGGAGAACTTTTCCTTGCCCATCAGAGCCTCCTAAATTCGATTTCGCGTTGCTGAGGAAGAGATGCTGAGGCGTGAGCCTCAGGCGTACTTGGCGATGACCTTGTCGGCCTCGCCGCGCGGCACCTCTTCGTAGTGGTCGAACTGCATCGTGAAGTTGGCGCGGCCTTGCGAGAAGGAGCGCAGCTGGTTCACGTAGCCGAACATGTTCGCCAGCGGCACCATCGCGTTGATGACGTTGGCGTTGCCGCGCATGTCCTGGCCCTGGATCTGGCCGCGGCGGGCGTTCAGGTCGCCGATGACCGAGCCGGTGTACTCCTCCGGCGAGACGACCTCGACCTTCATCACCGGCTCGAGCAGGACCGAGCCGCCCTTCTGCAGCGCCTCACGGAAGGCCGCGCGGGAGGCGATCTCGAAGGCCAGGGCCGACGAGTCCACGTCGTGGTAGGCGCCGTCGACCAGCTCGACCTTGACGTCGACCACCGGGAAGCCGGCGAGGACGCCCGCGCCGAGGACCGAGTTCAGGCCCTTCTCGACGCCGGGGATGTACTCCTTCGGCACCGCGCCGCCGACGATCTTCGACTCGAACGAGAAGCCGGCGCCCGGCTCGTTCGGCTCGACCACGAACTTCACGCGGGCGAACTGACCGGTACCGCCGGTCTGCTTCTTATGCGTGTAGTCGATCTCCTGGCGGCGGGTCAGCTTCTCGCGGTAGGCGACCTGCGGCTGGCCGATATTCGCGTCGACCTTGTAGGTGCGGCGCAGGATGTCGACCTTGATGTCCAGGTGGAGCTCGCCCATCCCCTTGAGGATGGTCTGGCCCGACTCCTGGTCGGTGGAGACGCGGAAGGACGGGTCCTCGGCGGCGAGCTTGGAGAGCGCGATGCCGAGCTTCTCCTGGTCGGCCTTCGACTTGGGCTCGACGGCGATCTCGATGACGGGCTCGGGGAACTCCATCTTCTCGAGGATCACGGCCTTCTGCGGGTCGCAGAGGGTGTCGCCCGTGCGGGTATCCTTGAGGCCGGCCAGCGCGACGATGTCGCCCGCGAAGGCCTCCTTGATGTCCTCACGGTTGTTGGCGTGCATCAGGAGCATGCGGCCGACGCGCTCCTTCTTGTCGCGCGACGAGTTCAGCACGTTGGCGCCGGTCTCGACCTTGCCGGAGTAGACGCGGCAGAAGGTGATCGTGCCGACGTGGGGATCGTCCATGATCTTGAAGGCGAGCATGGAGAAGGGATCCGAATCCGACGGGTGGCGGACGGTCTCTTCCTCGGTCTTGAAGTCGATACCCTTGATCTCGCCGCGATCGGCGGGGGAGGGCAGGTAGTCCACGACGGCGTCGAGGAGCGGCTGCACGCCCTTGTTCTTGAACGCCGAGCCGCAGAGCACCGGGTGGAAGGCGCGCAGCTGCACGGCCTTGCGCACCAGGGTACGCATGGTCGCCTCGTCCGGCTCGTTGCCGTCGAGGTAGGCGGCCATGGCCTCGTCGTCGAGCTCGACGCAGGCCTCGACCAGCTTGGTGCGGTACTCGACGGCCTGGTCCTTGAGGTCGGCCGGGATCTCGGTCTCGTCGAAGTTCGCGCCGAGCGCCTCGCCCGACCAGACGATCGCCTTCATCTTGATGAGGTCGATCACGCCCTGGAAGCTCGACTCGGCGCCGATCGGCAGCTGCAGGCAGACGGGCTTTCCGGCGACGCGGTCGATGATGTCGGCGACGCACTTGAAGAAGTCGGCGCCGATCTTGTCCATCTTGTTGACGAACACGACGCGCGGCACGTCGTACTTGTCGGCCTGACGCCACACGGTCTCGGTCTGCGGCTCGACGCCCTGGTTGCCGTCGAGCACGCACACGGCGCCGTCGAGCACGCGGAGCGAGCGCTCCACCTCGATGGTGAAGTCGACGTGGCCGGGGGTGTCGATGATGTTCAGGCGCTTGTCGCGCCAGAAGCAGGTCGTCGCAGCCGAGGTGATCGTGATGCCACGCTCCTGCTCCTGCGCCATCCAGTCCATGGTGGCGGCGCCCTCATGGACCTCGCCGATCTTGTGAGACTTTCCGGTGTAGTAGAGGATCCGCTCGGTCGTCGTGGTCTTGCCGGCATCGATGTGGGCCATGATGCCGAAGTTGCGGTAGTCCTCGATCGCGTGCGTGCGGGGCATCGAATTGCTCCTGAGAGACGGCGGAACCGCTTACCAGCGGTAGTGCGAGAAGGCGCGGTTGGCTTCCGCCATCCGGTGCGTGTCTTCCCGCTTCTTGACGGCGTTGCCGCGGTTGTTGGCGGCGTCGAGCAGCTCGGCCGAGAGGCGCTCGACCATGGTGCGGTCGTTGCGCGAGCGGGCGGCCTGAATCAGCCAGCGGATCGCGAGGGCCTGCCGGCGCTCGGTGCGGACCTCGACGGGGACCTGGTAGGTCGCGCCGCCGACGCGCCGGGAGCGGACCTCGATCATCGGGGCGACGTTGTCGAGCGCGGCGCGGAACACCTCGATCGGGTTGGCGCGGGCACGGTTCTCGACGATGTCGAAGGCGCCGTACACGATCCGCTCGGCGGTCGACTTCTTGCCCTCGTACATGATGGAGTTCATGAACTTCGTCAGCACCACGTCCCCGTACTTCGGGTCCGGGATGATCTCACGCTTCTCGGCAGAGTGGCGACGGGACATCTTCTGAGACTCTCGAACGAAAAGATCTTAAGCGCCCCGCGCAGGCCGCCTCAGCCCTGAGGCCGGCGACATCCTTGCGAGGCCGTGGAAACGCGGACCGGCGCCCGGGAAATATCCGGGCGTCCGACTTACTTCGGCCGCTTGGCGCCGTACTTCGACCGGCGCTGCTTGCGGTTCTTCACGCCCTGCGTGTCGAGCACGCCGCGCAGGATGTGGTAGCGCACGCCCGGAAGATCCTTCACGCGACCGCCGCGGATCATCACCACGGAGTGCTCCTGGAGGTTGTGACCCTCGCCCGGGATGTAGCCAATCACCTCGAAACCGTTGGTGAGGCGCACCTTGGCGACCTTCCGGAGCGCCGAGTTCGGCTTCTTCGGGGTCGTCGTGTAGACGCGGGTGCAGACGCCGCGCTTCTGCGGGCAAGCGTCAAGCGCCGGAACCTTGTTGCGGCTCCGCTGGATCTTCCGCGGCTGGGCGATCAGCTGGTTGATCGTCGGCATCCTGTGCCCTCTTCCTCGGTCACCTAGTCCGGACTGCACAGGGCAGTCCGCAAAACGAATATGCGCCGGAGGGCCTGTCACGGACCCTCGGCGCGGTGTGGGCAGAGGAGCACGCCCGAAACGAACGCGCTCGTACCTACGGATCTGACTTACAGCGTCAGGCGATTTGAACCCTCGGAGCGCGCGGGGCGATGGCGGCGGCTTCCGGGGGTATGCCCAAGGGCCGTCGGCAGCCGATGGCCGTCCGAAGTGGCGCGCTTCTAGACGCGGTTGCCCCGCAGGTCAATGCGCTCGCGGCAGAAAACTGCATCGTGGCGGAGGTTAAGGATCGGTCAAGGGCGCGCTTGGTCCTCGGGCCCGCGCGTCGGCGAGGCCGGGAAAGGTAGAGGGCGCGCGTCGGCCGTCGGTTCGAGGCAGGCGACCGCGGCGCTTCGGGAGCCGGGCCGGCGCCGGTGCGACGAGAAGATCCGAGCCGCGGCGGCCGTCTTCCATGACGGCCCGTGCTGCAGATCGCCGGTAAAACGAAATCTTTCTCCGTTGATCTCGCGTCGATCCGGAGAGGAGAATGGGCCGCTCACCGACTCATCGTTGCTGATCGGCCCCGCCCGAACCAGATCGGCGAACTGATGCCGTCGGAAATCGGGATAAGACTTCGATAATACGCTGGATCGATCGAATTTTCGCGATCCGACTCGAACCTTTCTCTCTGGATGGACATCGAACCATCGAATGGAGCTACGTGTGCGCCACCTCTTCGCCATCGCCCTCGCGGCTCTCCTGTCGGTCGGTGCCGCCCGGGCTGACCGTCTGGACGATATCAGACAGGCCGGCGTCCTCCGTGTCGCCACCTTCGACAGCAACCCACCGTTCGGCTTCGTCGATCCCGCGACGAAGCGGATCACCGGACTCGACGTCGACTACGCGCAGGCCCTCGCCGACACGCTCGGCGTCAAACTGGAGGTCCGGCCCACCAACCCGGCGAATCGGATCCCGCTGCTCATCTCCGGCAAGGTCGATCTGGTTCTGGCGAACTTCACGATCACCGAGGAGCGGGCGAAGCAGCTCGATTTCAGCATCCCGTACTTCGCCTCGGGGCAGCAGTTCCTGGCGCGGAAGGGCACCCTGTCGTCGCCCGAGCAGCTGAACGGGCTCCGGATCGGCGCCGACAAGGGCACGACCAACGAGATCGTCCTGCGTCGCGACTTCCCGAAGGCGGTTGTGGTCGCCTTCGACGACACGCCCTTCGCGTTCATGGCCCTGCGCAACGGTAATGTCCAGGCGATCACGCAGGACGGGCCGAAGCTCGTCGGATTGCTCGCCAAGGTCCCTGACCGGCAGAATTACGAGATTCCCGCCTTCAGCATCTCCAATGACTATATCGGCGTCGGCATCCCGAAGGGCGAGACGCGCCTGCGGGACCTCGTGAATGAGACCCTGCGCGGCCTGGAGGCGAGCGGCAAGGCGCCGGCGATCTACGACCGCTGGTTCGGGCCCGAGACCGAGCAGCCGCTGCCGCGCCTGTTCCGGATCGGGGACCACGGCTGACCGGGACGGAACGGCCGCGATGGCCGCGCTGTTCGGCGAACCGCTCGCGCCGCGCTACCTGGCGTGGCTGCTGCAGGGCTTCTGCGTGACCCTGACCCTGTCGGCAGCGACCTGTCTCGCCGGCACGGCGCTGGGCCTCGCGGCGTGCGGGCTCCGGGTGGCGGGCGGCCCCGCGGGACGCGGCCTCGTCACCGGCTCCGTCCGCATCGTCCGCAACACACCGCTGCTGGTGCAGCTCTTCGTCTGGTACTTCGCGGTGCCCGCCGCACTGCCGCAAAGCGTGACGGTCTGGCTCAACGCGCCGCACGTCCTGGACCTGGGGCTCGGCGCCCTGCGCTGGCCCGCCTACGAGAGCCTCGCCGGGTTCTGCGGGCTCACCCTGTACGCGGGTGCCTACATCGCCGAGGAAGTCCGCGCCGGCATCGAGGCCGTCCGGCCCACACAGCGCGAGGCGGCCCTCGCCCTCGGCCTCACACCCGCCCGGGCGTTCCGACACATCGTGCTGCCCCAGGCTCTGCGCGTCGCCTGGCTGCCGATCGTCGGCCAGTACCTCAACACGCTCAAGAACACCTCGCTGACTATGACGATCGGCCTCGCGGAGCTGTCCTACGCGTCCCGGCAGGTCGAGACCGAGACCTTCGAGACCTTCCAGGCCTTCGGCATCGCGACGCTGCTCTATGTCGGCGCCGCGGCCGCGGTGGAGGCGGCCGGGCAGATCCTCGGCCGCCGCGCCCGCCCTGCGGGCCGGCACCGATGAATCCATCGGTCATCACCGACAATCTCGGCTACCTGCTGATCGGGACGTGGCCCGACGGGCCGGTCGGCGGGTTGGCCCTGACGCTGATTCTCTCCGGCCTGTCCGGTCTGGCCTCGGCCGCGCTCGGGCTCGTCCTCGGCATCGCCCTCGCCATGAGCGCGGGCGCGGCCCGGGCGGCGCTCACCGCCGCGCTCGGCTTCCTCCGCGCCGTGCCGGTCGTGATGCTGATCTTCTGGACCTACTTCCTGCTGCCGGTCCTGCTCGGCGTGTCGGTTCCCGAGATCGGCACGGTCGCGGCGGCGCTGTCGCTCGTCGGGGGCGCCTACCTGTCCTACGGGGTTGCAGCGGGCATCGCGAGCGTCGGCCGCGGCCAGTGGGAGGCCGGCCTGGCGCTCGGCCTCGGCCGCTGGGGCACCCTGCGGTTCGTCGTCCTGCCGCAGGCGCTGCGGGCCATGGTGCCGTCCTTCGTCAACCAGTGGACCGCGCTCATCAAGGACACGTCGCTCGCCTACGTGATCGGTGTACCCGAACTCGCCTTCGTAGCGGCGCAGGTGAACAACCGCGCCATGGTCTACCCGGCCGAGATCTTCCTCTTCGTCGGTGCCGTCTACGCCGCCCTATGCGTATCCCTGGACGGGTTGGCCTCCCGGGTGACGAGGCTCGGCAAGGTACCGGCGCATCGCGCCGAGTGACGGAACGGCAGGCTCATGGTCCGATGTGCCCAGGCCGGCCCGCGGACCACGACCGATTCGCCCGAGCACACGTGCAAGGCGTACCGGATCGGGGCAGGGGCGCGCCGGCACGGTCTACGGAGAATTAAAGCGATCCATCGAATTGTCGCGCTCATCGGACGGCCAGGACGCCGCCGCAGGTTCGCGTCGAGGATATTGCGTATGGGTTGCGTCGCGGTCAGCAACGTCGTTCCGTTCCGGCGGCCCGTTCCCGCCCAGGCACCGGGCGAGCGGGAGGCGCGCAGCCGTCGCCGCAGCGAGCAGCGCGCCCTGCTCGACGCGGTCTACGCCACCGGCAGCATGGTCGTCGCCGCGGAGGATCGCGGGCTCAAGCTCACGGCCTCGCGGCTCCAGGTCTACGGCTTCCTGGCGATCGAGGAGGTGGGCGAGGACGGCCTCATGCGGCGCCTTCGTCCCTCCGAAGCGATTCGAGCCCGGTCGGAGCGGCCCTGGCGCCTGTCGAAGCCCGCCAGCGGGGCCTCGGTGACCATCCCGAGCCTCGACGGATTTCTGTTCGAGACGGCCGGCCAGCCGATCTGATCGATCCCGATCGACGCGCGACAACCGACCGGCGCGCCGACAGGCGTGCCGGTCGTTGCGCGTCGCGGGGCCCGCGCTCCGCGCCGGCACAGCGGAACCGGCCCGAGCCACAGCGCTCGCGCCGCGCGCCGGGCGCGGCGAACAGGCCCTGAGACTGGGTCTCCTCACCCGTGCGGCGGCGACGATTTAGCGCCGCTCCGCTTGCCATCACCCGCTACCCGTAGTATGCGCCCGGCCTTCGCGACATTTCCGATGGGTGCTCGCACCCCGTGAACGCGGTGACCGCGCCGGTGTCTCAAGGCACCGCCAGCGCGGTCGAACACATGAGCCGGGGACGTCAGGTCCCCATCAGGCGTCGTCCGCCGGGCAATACCGTCCGTGTGCGGAAACCCGCCTGAAACAAGGAGTCACGCACGTGATCCAGATGCAGACGAATCTGGACGTCGCCGACAACTCGGGTGCACGCCGCGTTATGTGCATCAAGGTTCTCGGCGGGTCGAAGCGCAAGTATGCCGGCGTGGGCGACGTGATCGTCGTCTCCGTCAAGGAGGCGATCCCGCGCGGTCGCGTCAAGAAGGGCGACGTCATGAAGGCGGTCGTCGTCCGCACGGCCAAGGACGTGAAGCGTGCCGACGGTTCGGTCATCCGCTTCGACAAGAACGCCGCGGTCCTGATCAACAATCAGAAGGAGCCGATCGGCACCCGTATCTTCGGACCGGTGCCGCGCGAACTCCGCGCCCGCAACCACATGAAGATCATCTCCCTGGCTCCGGAGGTGCTGTAATGGCTGCCAAGATCAAGAAGGGCGACAAGGTCGTCGTGCTCACCGGCCGCGATTCGGGCCGGTCGGGCGAGGTGATCCAGGTTCTGCCGAAGGAGGGCCGGGCCTTCGTGCGCGGCATCAACCTGGTCAAGAAGCACCAGAAGCAGACCCAGAACCAGGAGGGCGGCATCATCTCCAAGGAGGCCGCCATCCAGCTCTCGAACATCGCGGTCGCGGATGCCAACGGCAAGCCGACCCGCGTGGGTTTCCGCATCCTCGAAGACGGGCGCAAGGTCCGGTTCGCCAAGACCACGGGGGATCAGATCGATGGCTGAGGCCGACAAGAACGCCTACACCCCGCGCCTGCGCAAGCACTACGACGAGGTGGTTCGCCAGAAGCTGATCGAAGAGTTCGGCTACAAGAACCCCATGGAAGTGCCGCAGATCACCAAGATCGTGATCAACATGGGCGTCGGCGAGTCCACCGCGGACTCCAAGAAGGCCTCGGTGGCGGCGGGCGACCTCGCCCTGATCGCCGGCCAGAAGCCGGTCATCACCAAGGCCCGCAAGGCCATCGCGACCTTCAAGGTCCGCGAGGGCATGCCGATCGGCTGCAAGGTGACCCTGCGCAAGCAGCGCATGTACGAGTTCATGGACCGGCTGATCACCATCGCGCTGCCGCGCGTGCGTGACTTCCGCGGCCTGAACCCGCGCTCGTTCGACGGCCGCGGCAACTACGCCCTGGGTCTCAAGGAGCACCTGGTGTTCCCGGAGATCTCCTACGACAAGGCCGAGCAGACCTGGGGCATGGACATCGTCGTGGCGACCACCGCCAAGACCGATGCCGAGGCCAAGGCGCTGCTCGCCGCCTTCAAGTTCCCGTTCCGGCAGTGAGGCCCTCGGGTCTCAGACGCGGACACCGGAGATAGACGACATGTCGAAGAAAAGCTCAGTCGAGAAGAATGAGGCCCGCAAGGCGCTGGTGAAGCGCTTCGCGGCCAAGCGGAAGGCGCTCCTCGAGATCGCCAACAACGACGCCCTCGAGATGGAGGAGCGCTTCGAGGCGCGCCTCAAGCTCGCGGAACTGCCGCGCAACTCGTCGGCCACCCGCATCCGCAACCGTTGCGGCATGACCGGCCGTCCGCGCGCCTACTACCGCAAGATGGGCATCTCGCGCGTGGCGCTGCGCGAGCTTGGCAACCGGGGCCTGATCCCCGGCCTGGTCAAGTCGAGCTGGTAAGGAGGTCCCCATGGTCAACGATCCCGTGGGCGACATGCTCACCCGCATCCGCAACGGCCAGCTGCGCCGTCGCAACGTCGTCCAGACGCCCGGCTCGCGCCTGCGCGCCAGCGTCCTCGACGTCCTGAAGGCCGAGGGCTACATCCGCGACTACGCGGCGACGGACCTCGGCAACGGCCGCACCGAGTTCGCCATCGAGCTCAAGTACTACGACGGGCGCCCCGTGATCCGCGAGATCAAGCGCGTGTCGAAGCCGGGTCGCCGGGTCTACTCGTCGGTCGGCGAGCTGCCGCACGTGGCCGACGGCCTCGGCGTCACCATCGTCTCCACCCCGCAGGGCGTCATGGCCGACCACGAGGCGCGCGAGCGCAACGTCGGCGGTGAAGTGCTCTGCACCGTGTTCTGATCGGGACGGAGGAGGTTATCCCATGTCTCGCGTAGGCAAGAAGCCGGTCCCCGTGCCGGCCGGCGTTACCGCCACGGTCACCGGTCAGACGGTGAAGATGAAGGGCTCGAAGGGCGAGCTGTCGTTCGTCGTTCCTTCCCTCGTCAACGTGGCGATGAAGGACGGCGCCATCGAGGTGCAGCCCGTCAACCAGTCCAAGCCGGCGCGCTCCCTGTGGGGCACGTCGCGGGCGCAGATCGCCAACATCGCCGAGGGCGTGTCGAAGGGCTTCGAGAAGAAGCTCGAGATCACCGGCGTCGGCTATCGCGCCGCGATGGCCGGCAAGGCCCTCAAGCTGTCGCTCGGCTACAGCCACGACATCGAGTACGCGATCCCGGCCGGGATCACGATCGCAACCCCGAAGCCCACCGAGATCACGATCTCCGGGATCAACCGCCAGCAGGTCGGTCAGGTCGCCGCCGAGATCCGCGAATACCGCGGACCCGAGCCCTACAAGGGCAAGGGCGTGAAGTACGCGGGCGAGTTCATCTTCCGCAAGGAAGGCAAGAAGAAGTAAGGAGGGCATCATGTCTCGCAAGCTCGAAGCCCTCGATCGCCGCAAGGCGCGCGTCCGCCGCGCGCTGCGGGCCGCCGCCAACGGCCGCCCGCGGCTCTCGGTGTTCCGCTCGTCGAAGCAGATCTACGTGCAGGTCATCGACGACGTCGCCGGCAAGACGCTGGCCGCCGCCTCGTCGATCGACAAGGCCCTCAAGGGCGAACTCAAGACCGGCGCCGACGTCGCCGCCGCGACCGCGGTGGGCAAGCTCGTCGCCGAGCGCGCCAAGGCCGCGGGCGTCACGAAGGTGATCTTCGACCGCTCCGGCTACATCTACCACGGTCGCGTCAAGGCCGTGGCCGAGGCCGCCCGCGAGGGTGGCCTGGAGTTCTAAGTCACGACGGCGGGCCGGGCGGATCCTCTTCGCCCGGCAGATCCGAAACCCGATCGAGCGAGCGGCCCCGCCGGCCGCGTCAGTGAGATGGACAGGTAGACAACATGGCACGTGAACGTGAAGGCGGGGGCCGCGGCCGCCGCGACGAGCGCGAGGAGCGCGACAGCGAGTTCGTGGACAAGCTCGTCCACATCAACCGCGTCGCCAAGGTGGTGAAGGGCGGCCGTCGCTTCGGCTTCGCGGCCCTCGTCGTCGTCGGCGACCAGAAGGGCCGCGTCGGCTTCGGCCACGGCAAGGCCCGCGAGGTGCCGGAGGCGATCCGCAAGGCCACCGAGGCCGCCAAGCGCGGCCTGATCCGCGTCTCGCTCCGCGAGGGCCGGACCCTGCACCACGACGTCAACGGCCGCCACGGCGCCGGCAAGGTGATCCTCCGCGCGGCCCCGCAGGGCACCGGCATCATCGCCGGCGGTCCGATGCGCGCCGTGTTCGAGACGCTCGGCATGCAGGACGTCGTCGCCAAGTCGCTGGGCTCGTCGAACCCTTACAACCTCGTGCGCGCCACCTTCGAGGCGCTCAAGAACGAGGACAGCCCGCGCTCCGTGGCGGCCCGCCGCGGCATCAAGGTGTCGAGCCTCCAGGCCCGCCGTCGCGATGCCGACCCGGCCGACCAGTCCGAAGCCGCGGTCGCGTAAGGGGAGGGTCCGATGGCAAACAAGACTCTCCGCGTCGAGCAGATCGGGTCTCCGATCCGCCGCGAGGCCAGCCAGCGCCAGACGCTGATCGGCCTCAAGCTCAACAAGCTCCACCGCGTGTCCGAGCTGGAGGATACACCCTCCGTGCGCGGCATGATCCGCAAGGTTGCGCACCTCGTGCGCGTCCACGGCGACGTGGCGTGAGGAGGTCCCGATGAAGCTCAACCAGATCAGCGACAATCCCGGCGCCACCAAGGACCGGATGCGCGTCGGCCGGGGCATCGGCTCCGGCAAGGGCAAGACCGCGGGTCGCGGCGTCAAGGGTCAGAAGGCCCGGACCGGCGTGGCCATCAAGGGCTTCGAGGGCGGTCAGATGCCGCTGCATCGTCGCCTGCCGAAGCGCGGCTTCAACAACCTCTACGCCCAGGACCTGAACGAGGTGAACCTCGGCCGGATCCAGGAGGCCGTCGACGCCGGCAAGCTCGACAAGGCCGCCACCGTGACGGTGGAGAGCCTGGTCGCTGCCGGCATCATCGCCCGTCCCCGCGACGGCGTGAAGCTGCTCGGCGTCGGCGAGCTCACCGCGAAGCTCAGCTTCGAGGTCACCCGCGCCTCCAAGTCCGCCGTCGAGGCGGTCGAGAAGGCCGGCGGCTCGGTCAGCACCGTCTACGCCCAGGGTGCCTCCACCCGCGGCGGCAGCGAGGCGGCCACGGCCTGACGGACGCGATGGGGCGACCGCGGGACCCGTTGCACGGGCTCCGCGCAGCCTTTAAGCCGATCCTTCGAGCGGCGGCCCTGCGACCACGCGGGCCGCCGTTTTCATTTCATCCGGGTGCCGGTCGCCCGGCGACACTTCCAGGACGCGACGCTTATGGCCTCAGCCGCCGAGCAGCTTGCCGCCAATCTCAATTTCGGTGCGATCGCCAAGGCCGATGAGCTGAAGAAGCGCATCTGGTTCACCCTCGGCGCCCTCGTGGTGTTCCGGCTCGGCACGTACATCCCGATTCCCGGCATCGACCCCGAGCAGTTCGCCCGCAACTTCCAGCAGCAGTCGGGCGGCGTGCTGGGCCTGTTCAACATGTTCTCGGGCGGCGCCGTCGAGCGCATGGCGATCTTCGCCCTGAACATCATGCCCTACATCTCGGCCTCGATCATCGTGCAGCTCCTCACCTCGGTCATTCCGAGCCTGGAAGCGCTGAAGAAAGAGGGCGAGTCCGGCCGCAAGGTCATCAATCAGTATACCCGTTACCTGACGGTGGTCCTGGCGCTGGTCCAGTCCTGGGGCATCGCCATCGGCCTGCAGAGCTCCTCGGCGGCGATCGATCCGGGCCCGTTCTTCCTGGCCTCGACGGTGATCACCCTCACCGGCGGGACCCTGTTCCTCATGTGGCTCGGCGAGCAGATCACCTCGCGCGGCATCGGCAACGGCTCGTCGCTGATCATCTTCGCGGGCATCGTCGCCCACCTGCCGGTAGCGATTGCGGGCGCGCTCGAGCTCGGCCGCACAGGCGCCCTGTCCCCTGCGATCATCCTGGGCGTCGGCGTCGCCGCCGTGGCGCTCGTCTACTTCATCGTGTTCATGGAGCGGGCCCAGCGCCGGCTGCTGATCAACTACCCGAAGCGCCAGGTCGGCAACCGCATGTACGAGGGCCAGACCTCGTTCCTGCCGCTCAAGCTCAACACCTCGGGCGTGATCCCGCCGATCTTCGCCTCCTCGCTGCTGCTTCTGCCGGCCACAGCCGCGAGCTTCTCGGCCAATGGTGGCGCCACCGGCTGGCTCGGCACGGTCACGGCCTACCTTGGCCACGGCACGCCGCTGTTCATGGTGCTGTACGCGGCGCTGATCATCTTCTTCACGTTCTTCTACACCGCGGTGGTCTTCAACCCGCAGGAGACGGCCGACAACCTGAAGAAGCATGGCGGCTTCATCCCGGGCATTCGCCCCGGCGAGCGCACCGCGGCCTTCATCGACAAGGTGCTGACCCGCATCACGGTGATCGGCGCCCTGTACCTGACCCTCGTGTGCCTCTGCCCGGAGATCCTGTCGTCCTACGCGGCGGCGAGTCTCGGCTTCGGCGGGACCTCGCTGCTCATCGTGGTCTCGGTCACGATGGACACGGTCGCGCAGATCCACGGACACCTGATGGCCCACCAGTACGAGGGGCTGGTGAAGAAGGCCAAGCTGCGTGGCGCCTCGACCACGCAACGGCGGCGCTGAGCCTGCTACAGAGGCGGGCCGACTCCAAGGACACTCCCGCCTCTGGCCCAAAGGTCTGGATGCCTCGCGGGCCCGGACCGGCTAGAAAACCCCGAACCCGGCGATGCCAGGGAGGCTTCGCCACCACGGCTTGTGCCCACTGAGAGAGTGGGCCGAACGAGGACAACGCCATGCGCATCATTCTGCTCGGGCCGCCCGGTGCGGGGAAGGGGACGCAATCCGAGCGGATCGTACAGCGCTTCGGCATCCCGCAGCTCTCGACCGGTGACATGCTGCGCGCCGCGGTAGCCGCCGGCACGCCGGTCGGGCTCGAGGCCAAAGCCGTGATGGAATCCGGCGGTCTCGTCTCGGACCGGATCGTCGTCGGCATCGTCGCCGATCGGATTGAGGAGCCGGACGCGCGCCGCGGCTTCATCCTCGACGGCTTTCCGCGCACGGTCGCGCAGGCCGAGACGCTCGGCGAGATGCTGGCGAGCAAGGGAATGAGCCTCTCCGCGGTCATCGAGCTCAAGGTCGACGAGAACGCCCTGGTCGGCCGCATCGAGAGGCGCGCCGCCGAGACCCTGGCGCGCGGCCAAGCCGTGCGGAAGGACGACACCCCCGAGGTGTTCAAGCAGCGGCTCGAGGCGTACCGCGCCCAGACGGCACCGCTCTCCGCCTACTACGCGGAGAAGGGCATGCTGGAGACCATCGACGGCATGCAGCCGATCGACAAGGTGACGGCGGACCTGATGGCCGTGCTGGAGCCGCACGAGGAGCGCGTCGCCTCCTGAGGCAGTCGCGGCGCGCCGGTGAACCCGACACGCTGTCGGAGGGTTGAGGGGCGCATCCCCGATCGGAGTCGCCATGACCCTCCGTCTTCTCGCCACCGCGTCCCTGCTGCTCGCGGTGGCCGTCCCGCCATTGCCGGCCTTCGCGCAGAGCCCCGCCCAGTCCTTCGTGTACGGGCAGAAGCGATTCCGCCACGCCTGCCGGCCGCCGCTCAAATACGCGGCGGGGACATGCGTCCGCCGCTGCCCGGCGGGCTACCATACCATGAGCGGCTATTGCCGGCTGCGGAACCAGGGCTTCCGCTGAGACGGGGCCGACGCGGTTGTCGGCGCGGTCCTGAGCGCGGGCGGCCGCCTCTCGGGACTGCGGTCAGACCCGTCCTTCGCGGTGCAGGCTCCCGAAGAAGTTGACGACGTCCATCTGGAGCGACCGGTGGCCGAACAGGCGGAACGGGTAGCCCTCCGTGGTCCCGTCGCGCAGCTCGATCATCGCCGTCATCGTGTTGTAGCGGAACACCATCCGGCGCCCGGCCAAGGTTGCCCAGAGCAGGGGTGGCCCACCATCCTCACCCTGGAGCGCGACGGAGCCGGGCTCGGCCTCCGCGAGGACGCCGCCAATCACCGCCAGCGTCACGGGCGTGACCTCTTCCAGAGTCTCCTCCGCGGCGCGCAGCACCGCGTCGGCGAAGGCCCGCAGGGTCGCACCGTCGCTGGTCAGAACCGCCATCTCCGCTCCTCGATTCTCACCCTGGGGCCTCCCACCGGGCGTATGGTGGGTCGACGTCGCGGCGACCTGTCGTTGACATCGGGCCGCCCGCGCGCTAGCAGGCCCTCCTTCGTCCAACCGAACGATGGTCCGAGGTGCCCTGACAGGGGCTACCCGCGGGCCGCGTTGTCGTTTCACGCGCGCAGGGGCCGGCCTCCACCGGACGCGCGCGGCACAGGCCCGGATCCCCGGGCCTCACATGGAGAGTGATCGTGGCCCGTATCGCAGGCGTCAATATCCCGACCAACAAGCGCGTCGTCATCGCGCTCCAGTACATCCACGGCATCGGCGCCAAGAAGGCCGAGGAGATCACCCAGAAGGTGAACATCCCCGCCGAGCGTCGCGTCAACCAGCTGACCGACGCCGAGGTTCTCTCGATCCGCGAGACGATCGACCGCGACTACCTGGTCGAGGGCGACCTGCGCCGCGAAGTCTCGATGAACATCAAGCGCCTGATGGACCTGGGTGCCTATCGTGGCCTGCGTCACCGCAAGCAGCTGCCGGTCCGCGGCCAGCGCACGCACACCAACGCCCGCACCCGCAAGGGCAAGGCGAAGCCGATCGCCGGCAAGAAGAAGTAATTTTCGGATCTGGGAGGCCGGGCTTCGCTCGGCCTCCTCTCCGTCGTGTCGGTGTCCCTCGCGGATCCCGGCTCTGGCTCGGCAGCCCTGCACAAGCGCTCCGGCCAAGTCCTGAAAAGAATCCCGAGCGCCTGGTGTTACGGGCGTGCCTGAAGGAAAAGTGAGACCACAATGGCCAAGGAACCGCAACGCGTCCGCCGCCGCGAGCGCAAGAACATCGTGTCGGGCGTCGCGCACGTGAACGCCTCGTTCAACAACACGATGATCACGATTACGGACGCGCAGGGCAACACGATCTCGTGGTCGTCGGCCGGCGCGATGGGCTTCAAGGGTTCGCGCAAGTCGACCCCTTACGCCGCCCAGGTCGCCGCCGAGGATGCCGGCCGCAAGGCCGCCGAGCACGGCATGCGCACCCTCGAGGTCGAGGTTTCGGGTCCGGGTTCGGGCCGCGAGTCGGCGCTCCGGGCCCTGCAGGCGGCGGGCTTCACGGTGACCTCGATCCGCGACGTCACCTCGATCCCGCACAACGGCTGCCGGCCGCGCAAGCGCCGCCGCGTCTGATCCGGACCCGCGAAGCCTTTTGACGGAGAAGCTCATGACGGGATCGAAGCCGCTTCCGGGCGTGCTGCGTTGGAACCTCGGGGACCTCACGGTCACCGCGCTCAACGACGGCTGGTTTCAGGCCAGCCTCGATCTCGTCACAGGTATCTCCAAGGAGGAGGCCGGGCGGCTCCAGGTGGCGGGCTTCCGCACCGAGCAGCCGAGGATCACGCTGAACGCCTTCCTGATCACGGGGCCCGGCCTCAAGCCGACCCTGATCGACACGGGCTACGGCGACCTCGCGCCGGCGCCGACCCTCGGCCGGGCCGGGGCGGCGCTGGCGCTCACCGGCGTCAAGCCGGAGGAGATCGGCACGGTGCTCGTCAGCCACCTGCACCCCGACCATGTCGGCGGTCTCGTGAAGGACGGCGGGGCGCGTTACCCGAACGCCGAGATCGTACTGCACGCCGACGAGGCGGCGCACTGGCTTCCGGACGAGGCTTTGGCCAGGGCGCCGGAGGCGGCGAAGCCCTACTTCGAGGGCGCCCGCAAAGCCCTGGCGCCCTACGCTGGCAAGGTGCGCGAGCACCGGGGCGGCGAGGTTCTTCCGGGGATCACGGCGATTCATCTGCCCGGCCACACGCCGGGCCATTGCGGTTTCCGCATCGTCTCCGGTGGACAGTCGCTGATGATGTGGACCGACGTGGTGCACCTGCCGGCGATCCAGTTCAAGAACCCGGAGGCCGGCGTCGGCTTCGATGTCGACGGAGAACAGGCGCGGGAGACGCGGAAGAAGATCCTGGACGAGGTGGCCCGCGAGCGGACGCTCATCGCCGGCGGTCATCTCGAATTCCCGGCGCTGGGCTACGTGGACCGGGACGGGGCTGGCTACAGCTTCGTGCCGGTGCTGTGGGTCGGCGGCGAGTAACGGCGGACAGTCATTCAGGGACCGTTCGGGGCGCCAGGGGGCGGCACCGGACGGCCGAAGCGTGGGGACGGGCGTCGCGGATCCCGGGCAAGGACGAGAGGTAGGATCGTGGTCATTCAGAAGAATTGGCAGGAACTGATCAAGCCGAACAAGCTGCAGGTCACGACCGGCGACGACCCGAAGCGGGTCGCCACGGTCGTCGCCGAGCCGCTCGAGCGCGGCTTCGGCACGACGCTGGGCAACGCCCTGCGCCGGGTGCTCCTGTCGTCGCTCCAGGGCGCGGCCGTGACCTCGGTGCAGATCGACGGCGTGCTGCACGAGTTCTCGTCGATCCCGGGCGTGCGTGAGGACGTCACCGACATCGTCCTCAACATCAAGACCATCGCGATCCGCTCGCAGACGGACGCGCCGAAGCGCATGACCCTGCGTAAGACCGGCCCGGGCCTCGTCACTGCCGGCGACATCGGCACGGTCGGCGACATCCAGATCCTGAACCCCGACCTCGTGATCTGCACGCTCGACGACGGCGCCGAGATCCGCATGGAGTTCACGGTCGCCACCGGCAAGGGCTACGTCCCGGCCGAGCGCAACCGCCCCGAGGACGCTCCGATCGGCCTCATCCCGGTCGACTCGCTGTTCTCGCCGGTCACCAAGGTCAGCTACCGCGTCGAGACGACCCGCGAGGGCCAGGATCTCGACAAGGACAAGCTGACCATGACGGTTGAGACCAACGGCGCGGTCTCGCCGGAGGACGCGCTCGCCTACGCCGCGCGCATCATCCAGGACCAGCTGCAGGTCTTCGTGAACTTCGAGGATCCGCGCAAGGAAGAGGCCGCGCCGCTCGCGCCGCAGCTGCCCTTCAACCCGGCGCTGCTCAAGAAGGTCGACGAGCTGGAGCTGTCGGTCCGCTCGGCGAACTGCCTGAAGAACGACAACATCGTCTACATCGGCGACCTCATCCAGAAGTCCGAGGGCGAGATGCTGCGGACGCCGAATTTCGGCCGCAAGTCGCTCAACGAAATCAAGGAAGTGCTCGCCGGCATGGGCCTGCACCTCGGCATGGACATCCCCGGCTGGCCGCCGGAGAACATCGAGGACCTCGCCAAGCGCTTCGAGGAGCACTACTGAGGCGCAACCGCCTCGGGCTGAACGTCGCGGCGTCGCACGGCGCCGCCTGATCGGCCCCTCCAATCTCGGGACGTCGCGGATACGACGCGACGTCCCGTCAGAATCCCGCCGCGGGGTCAAGCGGAAGCAACGGCCTCGATGAGGCACCCGGCCGTACCGTGGCACGGCGGCCGAGATGAGAAGGAAGCCAGCACATGCGTCACGCCTACCGCGGCCGCCGTTTCAATCGCACCGCCGAGCATCGCAAGGCGATGTTCGCCAACATGTCCGCCGCGCTGATCAAGCACGAGCAGATCATCACCACCCTGCCGAAGGCGAAGGACCTGCGTCCGGTCGTCGAGAAGCTGATCACGCTGGGCCGGATCGACAGCGTGCACACCCGCCGCCTCGCCATGGCGCAGCTGCGCGACGCCGACATGGTCAAGAAGCTCTTCACCGTGCTCGGCCCGCGCTACAAGGGTCGTCCCGGCGGCTACTGCCGGATCATGAAGGCCGGCTTCCGCCAGGGCGACAACGCCCCGCTCGCCGTGATCGAGTTCGTCGACCGCGACGTCGATGCCCGCGGCAAGGATTCCGGTCCGAGCCAGGTCTCCGAAGCCGCCTGATCGGCACGGAGCGCCCCGTCGCTCCTAGTCTTTGAGAAGCCGTCCCGGACCCTCCGGGGCGGCTTCTCGCGTTTCGGCTCCTCGCTGCGATCGCCATGACGACGCGCGAACAACAAAAAACCCGCCGGCTCGCGCCGACGGGTCTGAAGCAGGGTCCACGTCTCGGATGGTCGCGGGAGCTCGCCCTGGCGGCCTGTCTCAGACAGGCCGGGAACTCGACCGCGCCGCGCTCCGAAAACCCCTATCCCTGCCGGGACTCGTCCGGTGGACCGTCCTGGTCGAGATCGTTGTCACGCCTGCGGCGCGGGAAGATGCCGTGATTGCTCATGGTCCACCTCCTCTTCGTAACCTGGGGCCTGCGGGCCCCACGAGGGGAGAATGAGCCGGCAACCGATTGGTTGCAAGCCCCCGTCAGCCGACGGGTCCGGCTCCGCCGTCGAGCAGCGTGGCGACCCGGGCCGCGAGGTCCGCTGAGCGGAACGGCTTCGTGAGCACCGGCAGGTCGTCGGGGATCTGCATCGCCTCGGCATGTCCGGTAAGGATCAGGACCGGCAGGCGCGGATCGCGCTCGCGGATCTCGGCGGCCAGCTCGATGCCGCTCATGCCGGGCATGGCGAGGTCGGCGACGACGATGTCGTAGCGGTCCGCCTCGAGGAGCCGGAGCGCCGCCTCGCCGTCGCCGGCTTCCGTGGTGCTGTGGCCGAAGCCGGTGAGGAACGAGGCCGTCACGTGGCGCACCTGCGAATCGTCGTCGACGATCAGGACGCGGGCCCGCCGGCCGGCGACCGGGACGGTGCCGGCGGCCTCGGGCGCCTGCTCGGGCGCCTGATCGGCGAAGGGGAGGGCGAGCTCCACGCGGGTGCCGCGACCGACCACGCTGTCGATCGCCAGCCGGCCCTTGGATTGCTGCGCGAGGCCGAACACCATGGCGAGGCCGAGCCCGGTGCCCTGGCCGACGGCCTTGGTGGTGAAGAACGGCTCGCAGACCCGGCGCAGGATCTCCTCCGGGATGCCGGTGCCCTCGTCGGTGACGCTGATGCCGAGATAGGTGCCGTCGGCGATCTCGGGATCGCCGCTGATGGCGAGCCGGCGCGTCGCGACCGTGATCGCCCCCCCGTCCGGCATGGCGTCGCGGGCGTTGATGCAGAGGTTGAGCACGGCGAGTTCGAGCTGGTCCGGATCGACCTGGACCGCCGGCAGGCCGTCCGCGAGGTCGGTCCGGACCGTCACGAGGCCGCCGAGGCTGCGTCCGAACAGGTCGCTCATCCCGGCGATCAGGGTGTTCACGTCGACGGCGCGCGCCTGGATGTCGTGGGCGCGGCTGAAGCTCAGGAGGCGCTTGGTCAGGGACGCCCCGCGCTCGGCGGCGCCGCGGGCGTTCTCGATCAGGCGCTGGACCCGCGGCTGGTCGGCGACCTTCGGGCCGGCGAGCTCGAGGCTGCCGAGGATCGCGGTCAGCAGGTTGTTGAAATCGTGCGCGATACCGCCCGCGAGGGTGCCCAGCGCCTGCATCTTGTCGGACTGGCGCAGGCGCGCCTCCAGGGTCCGCTGCTCGGTCACGTCGCGCTCGATCGTCGCGAGGTGGCTGATCGCCCCGCCCGCGTCGCGGATCGGCACCCGCGTCACGTGGCTCCACTGCTCGGCGCCGGTCGGGCCGTCGCTGATCAGGCTCTCGGCCACCGCCCCGGACCGGATCGCGGCCGCGTCCGCCGCCGTCACGGGCTCGGCCTTCGGGCCGAGAAGTTCGTCCTCGCGCCGCCCGAGGCTGGCGGCGACGTCGTGGCCGAGGAGGGCGGCCTTGCGGCCGTTCAGCCGGACGAAGCGGCCCTCCGCGTCCTTGAAGCTGATCGCGTCCTGGGCGTGGTCGAGGAGGCCGCGCAGGAGAGCCCGCTCGGTGGCGAGGTCCCGGCCGAGGCGGTGGCGCTCGAAGGCCTGCCGGACGGTGGAGCGGAGCAGGCCCGCGTCCCAGGGCTTGGTGACGTAGCCGACGATGCCGCCGCGGTTGAGGGCGGCGATCACCGCGGTGATGTCGGCGTAGCCGGTCAGCAGGATCGCCTGCGCGTCGTGGAAGCTGCGGGCCTCGGCGAGGAGCGCGTCGCCGGTGAGGCCCGGCATCCGCTGGTCCGAGAGCACGACGGCGATGTTGGGCTCGGCGCGCAGGATCTCCAGCGCCTCGGCCGGGCGCGAGGTCGTCAGAACCCGGTAGGAATCCTCGAACAGGTCCTCCAGCGCGATCAGGATGTCCGGCTCGTCGTCGACGGCCAGGATCGTCCCTACACCTGCCGTACCGTCACTCATGCACTGGACGCCTGCCGCGGGATCCCGATCACGAAGCAGGCTCCCCCACCCGGGGCCGTCTCCACGGTGAGCGAGCCGCTATGCGCTTGAACGACGCTGTAGGCAATCGCAAGACCCAGGCCCGTGCCGGATCCGACCGGTTTCGTCGTGAAGAACGGCTCGAAGATCTTCTCACGCAGCGTATCCGGGATGCCGGGCCCGGTATCGCTGATGCGAATCTCGTCGAGTTCGGGGTTCGACTGGGTCGTGATCCGGATCGTGCCGCCCTCCGGCATGGCGTCGGCGGCGTTGCCCAGGATGTTCATCACCACCTGGTTGAGCAGCGCCGGGGTGCAGTGGATCTCGGCGCGGCCCGTGAAGCTGCGCTCCACGGCGATGCGCTCGCCGAGCTTGTGCTGGATCAGCGCGAGCACCGTCTCGATCGCCTCCGGCACGTTGACCAGGGCGCGCTCGCCCTCGTCGAGGCGCGAGAACTTCCGGAGGTTCAGCACCAGATCCTGGATGCGGGTCAGCCCCATCCGCATCGAGCCGACCCGCTGCCGGGCCTTGTCGATGGCGCGGGTGGCGGCCTCCGGAGCGGCGCCCGGCAACTCGCCGAGCAGGCGCTCGACGGTGCCCTGGTGGGCCAGGATGAAGGCCAGGGGATTGTTGATCTCGTGGGCGATCCCCGCCACCAGCTCGCCGAGCGAGGCCATCTTGGCGGCCTGGACGAGCTTGGACTGCGCCTCGGTGAGCTGGCGGTTGGCGTCGGCGAGGTCGCGGTTGGCCCGCTCCAGGGCGTCGGCGAGGCCCGCTCGGGCCTCGGCCGCCTCGGCCTCGGCGCGGGCGCGCTCCACCGCCCGCTCGCGCTCGCCGAACTGGCCGGCGATGCGCCGGTCGTCCTCCTCCAGGAGGCGCCGCCGCACGAAGCCGCGCACCCGCAGCGCGAGGACCTCGGCGTCGGTCTTCGAGACCACATCGTCGGCGCCGGCCGCGTAGGCCTCGACGAGGAAGTCCTTGGCCGGATCGCTGCCGGCGATGCCGACGAGGTGGAAGCCCGCGCCGGCCGCCTGGCCGGAGCGGCGCTGGCTGATCGCCCGGCACAGGGCGAGGCCGTCATAGGCGTGGCCCAGGAGATCGACCGTGACGCAGTCGAAGGCCCGGTCGGCGGCCGCCGCGTCCAGGGCGGCCAGCGCCGCCTCCGGCCCGTCGACACTCGCCACGTGGTGTCCGTCCTGGCCCATCACCCCGGCGAGGAAGGTCCGGTAGGTGGCGCTGCCGTCGATCACCAGGACCCGCCCGCGCCGGAACGCGGCCGCGCCCGGCCCCTCGCCGTCGCCGGCAGGGCGGCGCTCGCGCAGCAGGGCGCGGATGCGCAGGATCATCAGGTCGCGGTCGGCGGATTTCGGCAGGTAGGCGTCGGCGCCGCTCTCCAGACCCTGGCGCTCGCCGCCGCTGCCGCCCGTGAGCATCAGGACGGGCAGGGCCCGGGTGCGCAGGGACAGGCGCATTTGCCGAATCAACTCGTCGCCGTTCATGCCCGGCAGGTGGTAATCGGCCACCACGAGGTCGGGCTGGCTGCGGTTGAGATGATCGAGGGCCGTCTCGGCGGAGGCGCAGCGCTCCACCGCGAAGCCGTGCGCCTCCAGCAGGAGGCGCAGTTCCAGCGCCTGCGTCTCCGAATCCTCCACCAGCAGGATCCGAGCGGGCACCTCCGCCGCGCCGGCCTCGCTCACGGCCGCGCCCCCGCATCCACGAGGCGCAGGACGTGGTCGGCGACGCGGTCGAGGGGAAGGACGGCCCGTGCGGCCCCGAGCCGCACGGCCGCCGCCGGCATGCCGTAGACGACGGCCGTGCTCTCGTGCTCGGCCACGGTCTGGGCGCCGGCCCTGTGCATGTCGGCGAGACCCAGGGCCCCATCCTCGCCCATGCCGGTGAGCAGCACGCCGATGCCGGACGCTCCGGATTGCCGGGCCATGGACCGGAACAGCACGGTGGCGGCCGGGCGCTGGCCCGAGACCGGCGCGGAATCGATCACCCGCAGGATCCGTCCGGAGCCGATCTCCAGGTGGCGGTCGCCCGGGGCCACGTAGACCCGGCCGGGTTCGGCGCGCTCCCCGTCCCTGGCGAGGGAGACCGGCAGCGCCACGACGCTGTCGAGCCAGCTGGCGAACCCGTCCATGAAGGCCGCACCCATGTGCTGGACGACGAGGACAGGCAGCGGGAAGTCCTTCGGCAGGGCGCCGATCACCCGCGCCAGCGCCGGGGGACCGCCCGTCGAGGCGGCGATGCCCAGGAGGCTGGGGGCCTGCCCGGACAGTTCGGCCGACGGCGCCTGGGGCACGGCGGCGGTGCGGCCCGCCCACTCGGTGCCGATCGGACGGCGGCGGATGACCGGAACCTGGGCCATGATCCGCAGCTGCGTGCAGATCTCGCCGGCCACGCCCTCGTAGCCGGCATGGGTCGTGGCCACGGGCTTCTCGACCACCGACAGGGCCCCGGCCCGGAGCGCGTTCATCGAGATGCGCAGCGAGGAATCCTCGACCGAATCCGCCACCACGACGATCGGGGTCGGGTGCTCGGCCATGATCCGGCGGGTCGTCTCGAGCCCGTCGATCCCCGGCAGGCGGATATCCATCGAGATGACGTCCGGCCGCACGGCCTGGAGCCGGTCGAGGGCCTCCTCGCCGGAGGCGACCGCGGCCACGAGTTCGAGGCGGGGATCGCGGGAGACGATGTGGCGCAGCAGCTCGCGCACCACGAGGCTGTCCTCCACGAGCATCACACGGACGGGGGTCATAGGAGCTGCCCGATCGTATCCAGCAGTTGGCGCTGGTCGAACTTCTGCTTGGTCAGGTAGGCGTCGGCGCCGAGATCCAGGCCCCGGGCGACGTCGGCGGCGTCCCCGCGGGAGGTCATCAGGATCGTCGGAAGCCGGGCGAAGCGCTCGTCGGCCCGCAGAGCCTTGAGGAGGCCGAACCCGTCGAGGCGCGGCATCTCCACGTCGGCGAGGACCAGATCCACGGGCTCGATCTCGGCGCGCAGCCGGTCGAGGGCGTCCTGTCCATCGACGCAGACGACCACGCGGTAGCCGGCGGCTTCCAAGATGCCCTTCTCCAAAGTCCGGGTGGTGATCGAGTCGTCGACGACCAGGATCGTCGCGCGCGCGGACACGCGCGGCGAGGCGTGAGTCGTCGAACGTGGAGCCGGCGCCATCGTTCCGAGCGAACCGCCCGACACCCCGGCCCGGGCGCGCGCCGCGAGCCCCTCGGGGTCGAGGACGAGCACCGGCACGTCGCCGTGCAGCACAGCCGTGCCGGCGATCAGGCCCGGATCGGCGCCGAAATCCGGCGCCGGCAGGACCAGGAACGACCGGACGTCGTGCAGACGGTCGACCGCCAGGACCAGAAAGCCGCCGCCGGTCCGCAGCACCACGGCGGTCAGCGTGCCCGGATCGGCCGGGTCGGCGACCTGTCCGAGGATCGCGGCGAGGTCCGTCACCGGGTGGCTCGCCGCCGCGTCTCCCTCGCCGAGCCGCACGATCGTCCGACCAATCGCGACCGGCAGTTCGCTGCGCCGCAGGCGCAGGAGGCGCTCGACGGCCCCCCCGGGCAGCGCGTAGCTGCGCCCAGCAGCCTCCACCAGCAGCAGGCTGCGCCGGGCCGCCGAGAGCGGCAGGCTGAAGATCAGGGCGGTGCCGGCCGGGTCGCGCGGCTCCAGGCGGACGCTGCCCATGAGCTGGCGGGCGGCATCGGCGGCGACCGACAGGCCGTAGCCGCGTCCCGACAGGGTATCGATCGCCTCGGCGGTGGAGAAGCCGGGCTCGAACACGAGGCGCAGCAAGGTCTCCGGATCGGCGGCGGCCGCGGGGCCGAGGAGGCCGCGCTCGCGGGCCGCCGCCTCGATCCGGGCGAGGTCCGGCCCGGGCCCGTCGTCGAAGACCGTGACCTGCAGGCGGGAGCCGCGCACCGCGACCTCCAGCCCGAGCCCCAGGGCCTCCGGCTTGCCGGCCGCGCGCCGCACCTCCGGCGCCTGCCAGCCGTGGCTCAGGGCGTTGCGCAGGGCGTGGAGCAGCGGGTCCTTCAGGGCCTGCAGCGTGCCGCGCTCCACCGGCAAATCGAGACCCCGCAGGTCGATATCGACCTCGCGGCCCTGCTCCCGGGCGGTCTCGCGCAAAGATCGGGCGAGGGGGGCCAGGACGGTCTCGGCCGGAACCAGGGCAAGGCGCTCGGCGGCGGCGCGGACCCGGGTCGCGGCCCCCTCGACCGCGCTGGTCGCGGAGGCCTGGCGCCGCGACAGGTCCGCGGCCTCCCGGGATCGCGTCCATGGCCTTGGCCGTGTCGGAGACGGCGCGCAGACCCTGGCGCGACGTCTGGGCGGTCGCCTGGGCGGTGGCGATCACCTCGGTGGCGCGCTTGGAGATCTGCGCGCCCGAGTGGGTGATCTCGTCGACCGTGGCGGCCGTCTCCTGCACGGCGGCGAATTGCTGCTCGACCGAGGCGGCCTGCTCCTGCGCCGAGGCCCGGATCTCGGCCGCGGCCGCGTTCAGGTCCGCCGTCGCCGCACGGTTGGTCCGCGCCAGGTCCGAAAGACCCGCAACCATCGTGTTCAGCCGCGCGGAGAGCTGACCGATCTCGTCGCGCCCGCCCGCCACCAGCTGGCCGGACAGGTCGCCCTCGCCCACGCGGGCGACGAAGCCCATGACCGTCTCGAGGGGGCGCACCACCGCGCGGCTGATCAGCCACGTGATCAGGATCGCCAGCAGCACCGAGGCGGCCAGGGTCAGGTAGATCGAGAGGCGCGAGCGCTCGTAGACCTCCTGGGCGGCGCGCTGGCCCAGCGCCATGCCGTCGTCGAGCTGCGACCGGAGATTCTTGATCCCGTCGAGGAAGGGCGCCTGCAGGCGAGTGATCTCCGCGTTGCGCGCCTCGACCGCCGCCACGTCCTGCCGGGCGATCGCCGCGAACTGCGCCTCGCCCAGGGCCTTGACCTCGCGGAAGGAACCCTGGACCGCGGTCGCGGCCGCGGCGATGCGGTCCCAGGACGCCACGCGGTCGAGGGACGCCGAGCGGGTCCGGAAATCGGTGGCGAGCTGGATCGTGGTGGCGAGCCGGTTCTCGACCTGGGCCGCGGTCTGGCGCCAGGCCGCCAGGGTATCGCCGGCCTGGGTCGGGCGCCCCTGGGCCTGCGTCAGCATCGCGATCACGGCGGTGCGGCGCAGGAGCCCGAGATCGCGCGCCTCGTTCCCGAGATCGTCGAGCTGGCGCAGGATCGACATGTCCCGCCGGACGATCGCGTCGGTCGTGTCGCGCACCGCACCGATCTGCTCCAGGGCGTAGAGGCCGAGCGCCACCACCACGGCCGTGATGGCGAAGAAGCCGAGAAGGATGCGTTTTCCGATCGAGAGCGACACGGGCGGGGAGGGCTCCGGTTGGGGCAGGCGGCCCGGTCAGGGCAGGGCGCGGCGCAGGAGGCGGGGAAGGTCGATGACGACGAAGTCGAGACGGCCGTCGCCCGGCGTCTCGGAGCCGGATCGCGGGGCATAGACTGAGGCGGCCTCGTTGCCCAAGCCGTCGGGATCGGCCGCCCCCGCCGCTGCCTCGCCGGACGCCCGGGCGATGCCCAGAACCCGGTCCACCGCGAGGGCGAGGGGCTGGGCCTGGACGCCGCGCAGCACGATCAGATGGCCGGCCGCCGCCTCCGCGTCGGATGCGGGGTCCGGCCGGCCGAGGGCCCGGGCGAGGCTGAGCACGCCGACGATCCGCCCGGACAGGGCGACGAGACCGTCCAGCGCAGGCACCGCGCCGGGCATCGGCGTGCAGGGGCGCGACGGCAGGACCTGGGCGACGGCCGCCAGGGGGACGCCGTAGCGCTCGCCGCCGCAGGCGCAGACGAGGTGATCGACACCCGAATCGCTCGAGACCGCGACGGCACCGCGCCGGGCGAGGGCCGCCGCGCGCTCGGCGCGCAGATCCCGCTCCGGCCGCGTCCGTCGACGGCCGTCCTGTGCACTCGGGCGTGCCACCATCAGGACCTCCTGCTGCCGGCGCCGCCGAGCGCGGCGCGGGCCGCGGCCGCGCTGACCGCGATCTCGCCGGCGCAGGCGCCGTCGCCCTCGGGCAGTGCCGTGTCCGGCCCGAGGGCTTGACTCAAGGCGACGGCATTGTCGAGGGCGCGGACCGCCTCGTGCGGCCGTTGCAGCGCGATCAGCAGCAGCCCCAGGTGGTAGTGGGCCATCACGAAGCCGCGGTCGAGGTAGAGCGCGGCCCGCAGCGCCCGCTCGGCCTCGGCGTCGCGTCCGAGTGTGCGGGCGAGAAGGCCCTCGTAGAAGCGCAGGGCCGTGTCGGTGGGGTCGCGGTCGAGGGCGGCCCGCAGAGCCCGCCAGGCCGCGCCGGTCTCCCCGGAATCGGCGAGTTCGCGGATCCGGTCGAGATCGACGGCTTCGTCCCCGCCCGGCCGGTCATCCCCGACCTCCGGTGCCGCAGGGCCCGGCGCGATCCCGGGACCCGACGCCGGGTTTGGCACCGGATCGGCCGCGGCGCCGGGTCTTCCGGGACCGGGCGCGTCCGGGCCCCGGACGGCATCCTGCGCGGGCGGCTCCGTCGCCTGTCGGGTCGGAGGGGAGGGATCCGGCACCGGCGCGCCGGGCAGGGCGGACGGCGGCGCGTCGGGAAGGGCGTCTGGCGGCGCCTCCGCGCGCGGGCGGTAGGCCACGGTTCCCGGCAGGCTGACCGCGTCGAGGAAGCTCGCGAAGGCGGGACTCGGCTCGGCGTGGCCGAGCAGCAGCCAGCCCTCCGGCCGCAGCCTGCGGCCGAGACCGCGCACCACCGCGGCGACCGTCCGGGCATCGAAGTAGATCAGCACATTCCGGCAGAGGATCAGGTCGAAGGGCTCGCCCTGCGGCGGCCCCGGCTCCACGAGGTTCAGCAGGTTGCCGCGCTCGAACCGCACCGAGCCGCGATATTCCGGCCGGAGGGCATAGCCGCCCTCGCGCCGGATGCCCGGCGCGACCGGCAGCCGCGTGAAGTAGCGGAGGCGGTCCTCGGGCGGCATGGTCCGGAGGGCCCAGCGGCCGTACTCGGCGGCGCGGGCCGTGGCGAGCGCCTCGACGCTGATGTCGGTGCCGAGGATCGCCACCCGCCAGTCGGGCAGGGCGTCGCCGAGCAGTTCGCGCACCAGGATCGCCAGGGAATAGGGCTCGGCCCCGGTGGAGCAGCCCGCGCTCCAGATCCGAAGGACGCGCTCGGACGCCCGGGCCGCGATCAGCGCCGGCAGGATCGTCGCGCGCAGCGCGTTGAACTGCTCGGCGTAGCGGAAGAAGAACGTCTCGCCGACGGTGATCTCGGCCTCGAGTCGGGCCCATTCCGCCTCGCCCTCCGCTCCGCTCGACAGGAGCACCCCGTAGGCGGCGCAATCGGCCACGGCGGCGGCGCGGAACCGGCGGTGCAGCCGCTCGATCAGCAGCTCATCCTTGTCGGTGTAGTAGTGGTGGCCGGTGCGCGCGATGATCCGCGCCTTGAGGGGCGCGTAGGCGGGATCGGCACCCAGATCGGGGCGGGAACTACCCTGACGGGCCATCGCGCGGTCAGAGGGATTGCGGCAGTGCGGCGAGACGCTTGGCGGCGGCCCGCGTCAGGGCCTCGACCCGGGCGCGTTCCTGGACGGTCAGGAGACGCTCCGGCGCCAGCGCGTGGACGAGGCGCTCGCCCAGGACCAGCTCGGCGGCGACGCAGCCGTTGAGCGTGTCGGCCGCCTCGGCCGGCCGGATCGCGGAGTCCGGGACGCGGGTGAGATCGGCCGCGCGGTCGACGAGATAGGCGGCGGCGGCACCCTGCATCAGCACGAGATGGGCGTAGAGACCGGGCGTCGCGACCGCCGGGCGCAGGCCGAGCAGGGCCGCGAGGTCGACGACCGGGATCGGCGTGCCGCCGAGATTGAGGAAGCCGGTGAGCCAGCCGCCGGAAGCCGGCGGCGCGTGGAGATCCGGGAGCGGCAGGATCTCGGCGACCGCGCCGCGGGGCAGGGCGCAGGCCGTGCCGGCGACATCCAGCAGGAGATAGGCCGAACCGCTGCTGGCCACCGCCACCCGCTCCCCTGTTGCTCGGTCGCGGCCGGACCGGGACGGGTCGCGACATAGGCCCAGTTAACGCTCCCGGCAATTGCGCGCTGCAAGCGCACGATGACGCGGAACCAAGTCTCGTCTGAGCCGCTTATTTTCCGACGCAGCGGCAACGCGCCTGACGAGGCGCGACGCTTTGCCTGCGCCGGTCTACGCCAGGGATTGACGATGAGGAAACTTCTGTTGGCCGCCGCGTCGCTGACGCTCCTCGCGGGCTCCGCCTACGCCCAGGGTAACTCACCCTACAACTCCGCTGGCTCGCAGGCTGGCGGCCCGCGCGGCGGCATGGAGCGCGCCGGCGAGGCTGCCGCGATGGAGCAGGGTGCCGCTCCGGCCGCGCGTCCGATGATGCGCAAGCGGATGAAGCACAAGCGGATGAAGCATCATCGCCGGATGCGCCACCACATGTGAGTTCCGAACACCGGGGCGCGCCGCAGGCGGCGCTGCCCGGGTGGCCCGGCCTGCCGCCTCCGCGGCAGGCCTTTTTTATGCCTGCTCGCAGGACAAGAGCCGGCCGACCGAGCCCGAAGGATAGTGCAAGCCGCCGGCCGGTTGCGGGCCGGCGCGGCGCGGTTCAAGCTCGCGCGAAAGCCGCGACGCGCGGGCAATGTTCGAAAACGAACATCGTCCGGCAATCCATACGGCGGCGCGGCAGCCTCAGGGAAGGCGAGGGAGTTTCGATGTCACGACCGCTCGACCGGCGATCCGAGGACAGGGTCGAGGCGTCCGGTGTCGAGGGGCGGCGCAGCGCCATCGTCGCCTCCGTCCGCCAGCGCGGCTTCGTCACGATCGAGGCCCTGGCGGCGCAGTTCGGCGTCACCGTCCAGACGATCCGGCGCGACCTCAACGAACTGAGCGCCGAGGGTCGGCTGGAGCGCTACCGCGGCGGCGGCGGCCTGCCCTCCAGCGTCGAGAACATCGATTACGCCGACCGCCGCGTGACCCTGCTGCCGGAGAAGAGCCGGATCGGTCGCCTCGCGGCGAGCCGCATCCCGTCGCACTGCTCGGTCTTCATCAACATCGGCACGACGCCGGAGGCCGTCGCCCGCGAACTCACCCGGCACGACGATCTCAGCATCATCACCAACAACCTCAACGTGGCGATCTCGCTGGCCGAGACGACCGAGTTCCGCATCGTCGTCGCCGGCGGAACCGTGCGGAACCGCGACGGCGCGGTGCTGGGCCAGCTCACCTGCGACACGCTCAGCCAGTTCCGGGTCGACGTGGCCGTGATCGGCATCAGCGGCATCGACGGCGACGGGGCGCTGCTCGACTACGATTACGAGGAGGTTCGGGCGACGCAGACCATCCTGGCCCATGCCCGGAAAACCTTCCTGGTCGCCGACCACACCAAGTTCACCCGCCGGCCGATGGTCCAGGTCGGGCGCCTGGAGCAGATCGACACGTTCTTCACGGACCGGACCCCTCCGGCCGAGCTCGTCGCGCTGATGGAGCGCCAGGGCGTCACCCTCGCGGTCGCGGACGGCGCGGGCGAACCGTAACGAACATACATTTTTTCGCTTGCGAAAACGGACGGCCGCGTCAATATACTGCCAACCCGCCACCAGGGCGGCCTTGGAGGAACCATGGCGGCAGCAACGCGCCAGCGCGAGCCGTCCGACGCCTACGATCTCCTGATCATCGGCGGCGGCATCAACGGCACGGGCATCGCCCGGGACGCGGCCGGCCGCGGCCTGTCGGTCCTGCTGGCCGAGCGCGGGGACTTGGCCGGCTTCACCTCCTCGTCCTCGACGAAGCTGATCCACGGCGGACTGCGCTATCTCGAATATTACGAGTTCCGCCTCGTGCGGGAGGCGCTCGCCGAGCGCGAGCGGCTGCTGCGGCTCGCCCCGCACGTGATCTGGCCCCTCCGCTTCGTCCTTCCTCACGACGAGGGTCTGCGCCCGGCCTGGATGCTGCGGCTCGGCCTGTTCCTCTACGACCACCTCGCGCGGCTGCGCACGCTGCCGGGCTCGCACGGGGTCGACCTGCGCGGTTCCGCCTACGGGGCGCCGCTGCAGCAGCGCCTGAAGCGCGGCTTCGTCTATTCCGACTGCTGGGTCGAGGACAGCCGTCTCGTGGTGCTGAACGCCATGGATGCCCGCGAGCGCGGCGCCACGGTGCTCACCCGCACGGGCGTGGTCTCGGCCCGGCGCGAGGGCGACGGCTGGGTCGCGACGCTGCGCGACGAGCGCGGCGGCATCGAGCGGACCATCCGCGCGAAGGCCGTCGTCAACGCCGCGGGCCCCTGGGTCAGCGAGACGCTCGGCGGCACGCTCGGCATCAACAGCCGCGCGGCGGTCCGGCTGATCAAGGGCAGCCACATCGTGGTCAAGCGCCTGTTCGAGGGCGATCAGGCCTACATCCTGCAGCAGCCCGACAAGCGCATCATCTTCGCGATCCCCTACGAGCGCGACTTCACGCTGATCGGCACAACGGACGTGCCCTACGACGGCGAGCCGGGCCCGGTGTCGATCTCGCCGGACGAGACCGACTATCTCTGCGGCTGCATCAACCGCTCGTTCGACACCAAGATCACCCCGGCCGACGTGGTCTGGAGCTACTCGGGCGTGCGCCCGCTCTACGACGACGCGGCGGAGAACGCCTCCGCGGTGACCCGCGACTACGTCCTCAACGTGGAGGACCGGAGCGGGAAGGCGGCGGTGCTGTCGGTCTTCGGCGGCAAGATCACGACGTACCGGCGGCTCGCCGAGCACGCGCTCGAGAAGCTGAAGCCCTACTTCCCGCACCTGAAAAGGGCCTGGACCGGGGACGCGGTTCTGCCCGGCGGCGCGATGAAGGATGCCGATTTCGACCAGTTCCTCGCCAAGCTGAGGGCCGAGAAGCCGTTCCTGCCGGAGGAGACCGCCCGCCGCCTCGCCCGCGCCTACGGCACCCGGGCCCGGGACATCGTCGGGACGGCGCAATCCATGGCGGATCTCGGCGAGGCCTTCGACGGCGGCCTCACGGCGGCCGAGGTCGATTACCTGCGCACCGAGGAATGGGCCGTGACCGCCGACGACATCCTGTGGCGGCGCTCCAAGCTCGGCCTGCGCACCGGCGCCGAGAGCGCGGCGCGCCTCGCCGCCTACCTCGACCGCAAGGCCGAGGCCGCCTGATCATCTCGGCCTCGATCCGGCGGCAGACCGGTCGGGCACAACAGGGGAGGGAACGATGAGCCGTTACGTCGGGGCCATCGACCAGGGCACCACCAGCAGCCGCTTCATCGTGTTCGACCGGGAGGGCAGCGTCATCGCGCTGGCCCAGGCCGAGCACGCGCAGATCTACCCGGCCCCCGGCCATGTCGAGCACGATGCCGGCGAGATCTGGACCAAGACCCAGGGCGTGATGCGCGAGGCGCTGGAGAAGGGCGGGCTCCATCCCTCCGATCTCGCGGCCATCGGCATCACCAACCAGCGCGAGACGACGCTGATCTGGGACCGGACGACCGGCCAGCCGCTCCACAACGCCCTGGTCTGGCAGGACACCCGCAACGACCGGCTGGTCGCCGAATTCGCCCGCGACGGCGGCCGCGACCGGTTCCGCGACCTCACCGGCCTGCCCCTGGCGAGCTACTTCTCCGGCCTCAAGCTCCGCTGGCTCCTCGATCACGTGCCCGGCGCCCGCGAGAAGGCCGAGGCCGGCGACGTGCTGTTCGGCAATATCGACACGTGGCTCGTCTGGAACCTCACCGGCGGCACCGAGGGCGGCCTCCACGTCACCGACGTGACCAACGCGAGCCGCACGCAGCTCATGTCGCTCAAGACCCTGGAATGGGACGACGGCATGCTGAAGACCTTCGGCATCCCGAAGGCGATGCTGCCGAGGATCGTCTCGTCGAGCGAGGTCTACGGCGAGACCAAGGCGCCGTTCGCGGGCGTGCCGATCGCCGGCATCCTGGGCGACCAGCAGGCGGCCCTGTTCGGCCAGACCTGCTTCGCGCCCGGCGAGGCCAAGAACACCTACGGCACCGGCTGCTTCGCGCTGATGAACACCGGCGAGGAGCCGGTCCCGTCGAAGGCCGGCCTCGTCACGACGCTGGCCTACCGCCTCGACGGCCAGAAGCCGGCCTACGCGCTGGAGGGCTCGATCGCCATCACGGGCGCCCTGGTGCAGTGGCTGCGCGACAACCTGCACATGATCAAGGATTCCGCCGAGGTCGAGACGCTCGCCACCACCGTCGAGGACAATGGCGGCGTCTATTTCGTGCCGGCCTTCTCGGGCCTCTACGCGCCGCACTGGAACGAGGGCGCCCGCGGCCTGATCATTGGCCTGACCCGCTACGTCAACCGCGGCCACATCGCCCGCTCGGTGCTGGAGGCGACCGCCTTCCAGACCCACGAGGTGCTGGACGCGATGGCCAAGGATTCCGGCATCCCGGTCAAGGAACTGCGCGCCGACGGTGGCATGGTCGCCAACAACACGCTGATGCAGTTCCAGGCCGACATGCTCGACGTTCCGGTGGTGCGCCCGAAGGTAGCCGAGACCACGGCGCTCGGCGCCGCCTACGCGGCCGGCCTCGCGGTCGGTTACTGGAAGGGGCTCGACGACCTCAAGCGCAACTGGGGCGTCGACAAGCGCTGGACGCCGAAGATGGATGCCGGCCGGCGCGAGACGATCGCCGCCGCCTGGAGCCGGGCGGTGCAGCGCTCCTTCGACTGGAAGACCGACGCGGACTGAGCGGGAGGGCCGTCGGGTCCGCGCGCGCGGCGTGCGGCCCGACGGCCTCGTGACCACCACCCTCCCGCCCGCGCCCTCATCCTGAGGTGCGGCGAAGCCGCCTCGAAGGAGGGATCCAGCCAGCCGCGCGATCCCTGGAGCTCTCCTGCGAAACCGACGCTGCGCTTCGGCACCGCAGGATGAGGGCGGCGAAGAGGATCTGCACAGATAACGGTGACCGCCCTCGGCGATCACACGCTCGCACAAGCTTTAAGCGCTCACAAAAAAGCAGCGAACGGGGGAGACGACATCATGACATCACCCTTCCTGGGCGAATTCCTGGGCACGATGACCTTGATCGTGCTCGGCGACGGCGTGGTGGCCGGCGCCCTGCTCAAGCATTCCAAGGGCGAGAATGCCGGCTGGATCGCCATCACGGCGGGCTGGGCCTTCGCGGTCCTCGCGGGCGTCTTCGTGGCCAACGCCACCGGCAGCGCCGACGCCCACATCAACCCGGCCGTCACCGTGGCGGGCGCGGTCAGCTCCGGCGATTTCAGCAAGCTCGCGACCTACATCCCGGCCCAGATGCTCGGCGCCTTCGTGGGCGCCGTGCTCGTCTGGCTCCACTACCTGCCGCATTGGGGCGCGACCCAGGATCCCGGCCTCAAGCTCGCGTGCTTCTGCACCGGCCCGGCGATCCGCGACGCCAAGGCCAACTGGATCTCCGAGATCATCGCGACCTTCTTCCTGATCCTGACGATCTCCGCCCTTGTGACCACCACGCTGGGCTCGACCGGCGCGATCCCGCGGGCCGTCGCGCCCTACATGGTCGGCATGCTGGTCTGGGGCATCGGCCTGTCGCTCGGCGGCACCACCGGCTACGCCATCAACCCGGCCCGCGACCTCGGGCCGCGCGTGGCCCACGCGGTGCTCCCGATCGCCGGCAAGGGCTCGTCCGACTGGGGCTACGCGCTGATCCCGGTGGCCGCGCCCCTGGTCGGGGCGGTGCTGGCCGGGCTGTTCGTCCGGGCGCTGGGGATCTGACGGAACGGCCGCACCCTCAACCGCCGCGGGGCGGCCCGGCGTCGCGGCGGTTTGCGGCGCGGGGCCTTGGGCCTTAAGTCAGGGCAATCCCGACCGCGCCCCTGGGGCGCTTCCCCGCGGTGTGGCAGCCCCCGACCCATGGCCGTCGTCCTCGACACCCTTAAGAACGATCCGCGGCCGGTCCGCCTGCGCCATCCCGAGAAGGCGCACCGGCCCGACCAGCCCGTCCAGGTCAAGAAGCCGGACTGGATCCGCGTGAAGGCGCCCGGCTCCCGGGCCTGGACGGAGACGCAGAAGATCGTGCGCGAGCACGGGCTCGTCACGGTCTGCGAGGAGGCGGGCTGCCCGAATATCGGCGAGTGCTGGGAGAAGCGGCACGCCACCTTCATGATCATGGGCGACACCTGCACGCGGGCCTGCGCCTTCTGCAACGTGCGCACCGGCCTGCCTGACGCCCTCGACGCGGCCGAGCCCGAGAAGATCGCCGATTCGGTCGCCAAGCTCGGCCTGCACCACGTGGTCATCACCTCGGTCGACCGGGACGACCTGAAGGACGGCGGCGCCGAGCACTTCGCCCGCACCATCGCGGCGATCCGGCAGGCGAGCCCCGGCACGACGGTGGAGATCCTGACGCCCGACTTCCTGCGCAAGGACGGCGCGCTCGAGGTCGTGGTCGCCGCCAAGCCCGACGTCTTCAACCACAACTTGGAAACGGTGCCGGCCAAGTACCTCACGGTGCGGCCCGGCGCCCGCTACTTCCACTCGGTGCGCCTGCTGCAGCGGGTGAAGGAGCTCGACCCGGCGATCTTCACCAAGTCCGGCATCATGGTCGGGCTCGGCGAGGAGCGGAACGAGGTCCTCCAGCTCATGGACGACCTGCGCTCGGCCGACGTCGACTTCCTGACCATTGGCCAGTACCTGCAGCCGTCGAAGAAGCACCACGAGGTCGTGCGCTTCGTCCCCCCCGACGAGTTCAAGGCCTACGAGACCACCGCCTACGCCAAGGGCTTCCTGCTGGTCTCGGCCACGCCGCTCACGCGCTCGTCGCACCACGCGGGCGAGGACTTCTCGCGGCTCCAGGCGGCGCGTCTCGCCAAGCTGTCGCCCGCGCTCTCGGCCTGAGGAAATCCGAACACGATGCCGTCCTTCCGGGTCACCCGCGCGGTGAAGCACTCGCCGCAGCAGATGTACGACCTCGTCGCCGACGTGGAGCGCTACCCCGAGTTCCTGCCGCTCTGCGAATCCCTGCGGGTGATCCGCCGGCAGGAGATGCCGGACGGCGGGCAGGTCCTAATCGCCGAGATGGGCGTCGGCTACAAGGCGATCCGCGAGCGCTTCACCACGCGTGTGACCCTCGATCCGGCGAACCTCAAGATCGTCGCCGAGTACATCGACGGCCCGTTCCGGCACCTGGAGAACCGCTGGCTGTTCAAGGACGGGCCGGACGGCGGCTGCAACGTCGACTTCTTCATCACCTACGAGTTCAAGAGCCGGACGCTCGGGCTCCTCATGGGCACGATGTTCGACCGCGCCTTCCGCAAGTTCACCGACGCCTTCGAGGGGCGGGCGAACCGGATGTACGGGGCGCGGGCGTAGCCGCCATCGCGCGCCCAGGGAAGCGACCCAGGGAAGCGGGACGCCTCCGAATGTGGCGTTGCCCTGGACCGCTTCGCCGCGCTCGCGAGGACGGTGCGCCAGGATGGCGTCAGGCCCGCGCCGGCATCCGCACGTGCTCGGGCCTCACGCCCATCCCGATCATCCGCGCCGGCAGGACCTGAAGCCGCGGCAGGGCGTCGAGGAGGCGCAGGGCCATGGGCGCCCGGAACGGCGCGTCGGCCGCCAGCGAGGTGGCGATCACGCGCGACTGGATCACGCGCTGCAGCGCCTGCGTCACCCGCACCGGGAACATCCGCCGGGCCTGGACCCGGGCGAGGTCGGCCTCGACGAGGCGCCCCGCCCGCAGGGGCTCGGCCAGGAGGTTGGCCGTCGCCACCGCGTCCTGGATCGCGAGGTTGATCCCGACGCCGCCCACCGGCGACATGGCGTGCGCGGCGTCGCCGATGCAGAGCAGGCCCGGGCGGTGCCAGCGCTCGAGCCGGTCGACCGTGACGGTCAGGAGCTTGACGTCGTCCCAGTCGGCGATGGCCTCGGTGCGGTCGGCCAGGAACGGGGCGATCTGCGCCACCGCGGCCCGGAAGGCCGGCAGGCCCTTCGCCCGGAGCGCCGCGTCGCCGCCCTTCGGCACCACGTAGGCGCATTGCCACGCGTCGCCCCGGTCGAGGGTGATCAGGATCCGCCCCGGCCCGAATCGCCCCGCGGCCGCCTCCGGATCCCCGTCGCGGCGCGGCAGGCGGAACCACAGCACGTCGATCGGCGCGCCGAAGGCCCTGGGCGCGAAGCCGGCCCGCGCGCGCATCCGCGAGTGACGGCCATCCGCGCAGAGCACGAGGTCGGACCGGACTTCGACCGAACCATCGGGCCCGGCTGCGCGAACGCCCGCGACGCGGCCCTCCGCCTCGAGCAGGTCCTGCGCCTCGGTGCGGCGGATCAGGCGGAACGCCGGGTAGCGGGCGGCCTCGCCGGCGAGGAAATCCAGGAAGTCCCATTGCGGCATGAAGGACAGGAAGCGGTTGCGGGTCGGCAGCCGGCTGAAATCGGCGACCCGGTAGCTGCGCCCGTCGACGACGCCGGAGAAGTTCTCGACGCGCCGCTGGGGGAGGGCGCGGAAGCGCTCGCTGAAGCCCAGCTCGTCCATCAGGTCGAGGGTGGAGGGGTGGATGGTGTCGCCGCGGAAGTCGCGCAGGAAATCCGCGTGCTTCTCCAGCACGATGACGTCGAGGCCCGCGCGGGCGAAGAGCAGTCCGGCCATCATCCCGGCGGGGCCACCGCCGACGATGCAGAGGCGCGTCGTCACCGTGTCCATGGACCGTCCTTCCCGTACCGTCAGTCGCCGAGGGCGCCCTCCAACAGACCGAGCGCGTCGGCCACGGCGGCGCGGCGGATGCCCGCGCGCCCGAGATCGCCGTAGCGCCGCTCCAGGTGGCGCGTCTCGCCGCCCCGCCGGCCGAGGCCGAGATGCACCAGCCCGACGGGCTTCTCGGCGCTGCCGCCCCCGGGGCCGGCGATGCCGGTGATCGCCACCGCGACGGAGGCCCGCGACGCGGCCAGCGCCCCGGCGGCCATCGCCCGCGCCACCGGCTCGCTGACCGCGCCGTGCCGGCGGATCAGGTCCATGGGCACGCCGATCGCCTCGGCCTTCGCCTCGTTCGAGTAGGTGACGAAACCGCGCTCTAGGACGGCCGACGAGCCCGGCACCGCGGTGATCAGGCCGGCCACGAGGCCGCCCGTGCAGGATTCGGCCGTGGCGACGGTGCGCCCGGCCGCCGCGTAGGCCGCCACCAGCGCCTCGGCTCGGGCGAGAAGCTCTGCGTCGTCGATCATCGCGAACGGGCTCCCCTCGGGCGGCGATGCCCTATCTCATGTTGTGACCCATGGCCGAGCCCGGCTCAAGGACCGGCGGCCGCCGATCGGAGACACCCTTTCCATGATCTTCCCCGCGACCACGGCCTTCTACGCCGGGCTGCTCGCCCTCGTGTATCTGGGCCTCTCGGGATGGGTAATCGGGGCCCGCGTCTCGGAGAACGTGCTGTTCGGCGACGGCGGCGACGACACGGTGCTCAAGCGCGTCCGCTCGCACGCCAATTTCGCGGAATACGTGCCGCTGGCCCTGATCGTCATCGGCCTGCTGGAGGCGAGCGGCGCCAGCCACGGTCTGGTTCAGGCGCTGCTGATCGCCCTGCTGGTCGCCCGCATCCTGCATCCGATCGGGATGTTCGCGCCCCCGAACTCGCCGCGCCAGTTCGCCTGCCGGGGCGGCGGCATCATCCTAACAATGGCGGCCCTGGGCGTCGCGGCGATCGCGCTGCTGGTGCGGATGGCCTGAAGGCGGCACCCGACGCGCGCCCTCGCCCGGTCCTGGAACCGCGCTGATCGGCGAGCCAGCAACAGGTGGCCGGCCGCGCCCCGTTCCCGCGCCCGGCCCGAAGCCGCTCAGCCCTGCCGCATCGCGGTCTCGGCCTGCGCGTCGAGGGCGGGGCCGTCCTCCTCGGGCAGCCGGACCGTCGCGGCGGCCTGGGCGGCGAGACCTTCCGCCCGGCCGACGAAGCCGAGCTTCTCGGTGGTCGTCGCCTTGATGGAGACCGCGCTGAGCGGCACGCCCGCGATAGCGGCGATGCGCGCGCGGATCTCCTCGCGGTGCTTGCCGATGCGCGGCGCCTCGGCCAGCACGGTGATGTCGAGATGGTCGATGCGGCCGCCGCGGGCGCGGACCAGCTCGCAGGCATGGGCCAGGAACTGGTCCGAGGCGGCGCCGCGCCAGCGCTCGTCGGAGGGCGGGAAGTGGGTGCCGATATCGCCGTCCGCGATGGCGCCGAGCAGGGCGTCGGTCAGGGCGTGCAGCGCCACGTCGCCGTCCGAGTGGGCGAGCACGCCGCGGTCGGCCGGGATCTTCACCCCGCCCAGCCAGACGTGGTCGCCGGTGGTGAAGGCGTGCACGTCGAAGCCGGTGCCGAGGCGGGTCACGTAGGTGGTCATGGCGCGGGCTCCCGGCGCTGGCAAGTCGGTGGTCTCGGTGGCGAAGGCGCGGTCCGCCTCGATCAGGTCGGCGGGCTGGGTGATCTTTCGGTTGGCGATATCGCCCGCGAAGACGACCACCGGCAGACCGGCCCACTCGGCGAGGGCGCCGTCGTCGGTAAAGCCGTCGAGGCCCTGGGCTGCGGCGTCCCGGTGGGCGCCGAGCAGCGGGCCGAAGACGAAGGCCTGGGGTGTCTGGACCGCGCGCAGGTGCTCCCGGGGCGGGGTCTCGTGCACCCGGCCGATGCCGGGGGCGATGTCGACGACGCGCTTGACCGTGTCGGTCACCGGCACGCCGGGAACGGCCGCGCCGTGGTCGCGCCCGGCCGCGATCGCCCGCGCGATCAGCGCGGAATCCACGTAGGGGCGGGCGGCGTCGTGGACGAGCACGATCTCGGGCGCGTCGCCGGCGGCCAGGGCCTCGAGACCGGCGCGCACGGAGAGCTGGCGCGTCGCGCCGCCCGCGACCGGCGGGGTAATCTTGGCGCGGATCGCGGGCGCGAGCTCCTCCAGGCAGCTGCGGAAGAAGTCCGCGGCGTCGGCCGCGATCACCGGCTGGATCCGCGCGATCGCGTCGTCGGCCGCGAGCGCCGCCAGGGTGCGGGTCAGGACCGCCTGCCCGCCGACGCGGCGGTACTGCTTGGGGGTGCCGCCGCCGATGCGGATGCCGCGTCCGGCCGCCACCACCACCGCGGCGACGCCGGCTCCCGCGCTGGCGGGTCCGGTGGCTGGCGTGCCGGTGGCGGGCATGGGCAACGAACTCGTGAGGTCCTGAGGGGCGGAGCGGCGGCCAGCGCGCGGGCCAGCCGTGCCGCCGTAACCCTGCCGCCGAGGGTGCCCGTCGTTTAAGCGGGGGAGGGCCTGAAATCAACGCGCGGTCCCGCTTGCCAGCGGACCGGCCTTGCCTCATTGTTGTGCAGAATGACGACTGACCATTATTTGAGCGCGCTCCGCCGCGCGGGAGCGGAAGGGGCAGAAGGGGAAAGCCCCGCCCCGCTCTGCCTGCTCGCTCCCCTTTCCGGCGTCACCGACCTGCACATGCGCCGCATCGCCCGCCGCTGCGGCGCCGACGCGGTCATCTCCGAGATGGTGGCGGCCCGGGAATTTACCCGCGGATCCGGCGAGGCCACGCTGCGGGCCGAGGGTTCCGGCGTCGACCTGCACGTGGTCCAGCTCGCGGGCTACGAGGCGGCTCCGATGGCGGAGGCCGCGCGGCTCGCGGAGGCCGGGGGCGCCCACGTGATCGACGTGAACATGGGCTGCCCGGCCAAGATCGTGACGGGGATCGCCTCGGGCTCGGCGCTGATGCGCGACCTCGACCACGCCGAGCGCCTGCTCGCGGCCGTGCGCGGCGCGGTGTCGGTCCCGGTGACGGTGAAGATGCGCCTCGGCTGGGACGATGCGAGCCGCAACGCCGCGGATCTCGCTGCCCGCGCCGAGCGGCTCGGCCTGAACGCCGTGACGGTCCACGGGCGGACCCGGCAGCAATTCTACAAGGGCAGCGCCGACTGGGCGGCGATCCGCGCGGTCGTCGCGGCGGTGTCGATCCCGGTGATCGCCAACGGCGACGTGACCGACCTCGCCAGCGCCCGCGCCTGCCTGGACGCCTCGGGCGCCGCGGGGGTCATGATCGGCCGCGCGGCGACCGGCCGCCCCTGGCTGGTCGGGCAGGTCGCCGCCGCGCTCGCGGGGCGGCCGGCCGCGGAACCGTCCCGGGCCGAGCAGGCCGCCCTGGCCGCCGAGCACTACGCGGGGCTGCTGTCGCTCTACGGCCGCGACATGGGCGTGCGCCACGCGCGCAAGCACCTCGCCGCCTACGCCGAGACCGGCGGCGCGCTCGATTCGGCCGAACGGTCGGCCCTCCTGACCACCACCGATCCGGAGACGGTGCTGACCTTGCTGGCCCGGGCCTTCGCGGGCGCGGCGAACCCCGTCCAGGAGGCCGCGTGAGCGACGAGCCCCTCCCGCGCGACCCCGGCGCCCGGCGCGACACCGCCGCCGAGGCCGTGCTGAACGCGCTGCCGCTGCCGGTCCTGACCATCGGCGCCGACGAGCAGATCCTCCACTGCAACCACGCCGCGGAGGCGTTCTTCGACTACTCGGCGCGGCTGATGCAGCGCCGGCGGCTCCGCGACATCATTCCGTTCGCCTCGCCGATCATCGCCCTGGTGGCCGAGGTGCGCCGTCGCCGCGCCAGCGTCAGCGAGTACCGGGTGGAGCTGACCCAGCCGCGCCTCGGGCTGGAGCGCAGCGTCGACGTGTTCGCGACGCCCCTTGGCGACGACGGCGACGCCGTGGTGATGATGCTCCAGGAGCGCACCATCGCCGACAAGATGAACCGCCAGCTCACCCATCGCGGCGCGGCGCGCTCGATGGTGGCGCTGGGCGCGATGCTGGCCCACGAGATCAAGAACCCGCTCGCGGGCATCCGCGGCGCGGCGCAGCTCCTCGAGAGCACCGGCGCCGAGGAGGACCGGCTCCTCACCCGCCTGATCTGCGACGAGTCCGACCGGATCGTCCGCATCGTCGAGAGGATGGAGCTGTTCGGCGATGAGCGCCCCTCGGATCGCGGCGCCGTCAACGTTCACGGGGTGCTCGACCAGGTGAAGCGCTCGGCGCAGTCGGGCTTCGCGCGGCACATCCGGTTCATCGAGACCTACGACCCGTCGCTGCCGCCGGTCCTCGGCAACCGCGACCAGCTGATCCAGGTAATCCTGAACCTCGTGAAGAACGCCGCCGAGGCGATCGGCCCGGACGCGGTCGAGGGCGAGATCACCTTGTCGACCGCGTTCCGCACCGGCCTGCGCCTGCAGGTGCCGGGCTCCCGCGAGCGCGTCAGCCTGCCGATCGAGGTGGCGGTGCGCGACAACGGGCCGGGCATCTCGGCCGACCTGCTGCCCGACCTGTTCGACCCGTTCGTCACCACCAAGGCGCAGGGCTCCGGCCTGGGTCTTGCTTTGGTGGCCAAGATCGTCGGCGATCACGGCGGGATCGTCGAGTGCGATCCCGCCCCGCGCCGCACGGCGTTCCGCATCCTTCTGCCGATGTCGAGTGCCCGGGACGGGCGCGAATCGGCGGTCGATCCGTGATGTCGATCCCCAAATCCGGCCCCCGTCGGAGGTCTGAGTAGAGAGTCATGCCGAACGGCCACATCATCGTCGCCGACGACGACGCCGCGATCCGCACCGTGCTCAACCAAGCGCTGTCACGGGCGGGCTACGAGGTCCGCTCGACGGGCAATTGCGCCACCCTCTGGCGCTGGGTCGCGCAGGGGGAGGGCGACCTCGTCATCACCGACGTGGTCATGCCCGACGAGAACGTGTTCGACCTGCTGCCGCGCATCAAGCGGGTGCGGCCCGAGCTGCCGATCATCGTGATGAGCGCGCAGAACACCTTCATGACGGCGATCCGCGCCTCGGAGCGGGGCGCCTACGAGTACCTGCCGAAGCCCTTCGACCTGAAGGAGCTGATCGCCATCGTGGGCCGGGCGCTCTCGCGCCCCCGCGGCGCGGCGCCGGCCGGCGCGGCGCCCGAGAACGAGGACATCCCGCTGGTCGGCCGCTCGCCGGCCATGCAGGAAATCTACCGGGCGCTCGCCCGGCTGATGCCCACCGACCTCACCGTGATGATCACGGGCGAGTCCGGCACCGGCAAGGAGCTGGTCGCCCGGGCCCTGCACGATTACGGCCGCCGCCGCACCGGCCCGTTCGTCCCGGTCAACATGGCGGCGATCCCGCGCGACCTGATCGAGTCCGAGCTGTTCGGTCACGAGAAGGGGGCGTTCACAGGGGCGCTGCAGCGCTCCGCCGGCCGGTTCGAGCAGGCGGAGGGCGGCACGCTGTTCCTCGACGAGATCGGCGACATGCCCATGGAGGCGCAGACCCGGCTGCTGCGCGTGCTCCAGCAGGGCGAGTACACCACCGTGGGCGGGCGCGTCCCGATCCGCACCAACGTCCGGATCATCGCGGCCACCAACAAGGATCTGCGGGTCTCGATCCAGCAGGGCATCTTCCGCGAGGACCTGTTCTTCCGCCTCAACGTCGTGCCGCTCCGTCTGCCCGCTCTGCGCGAGCGCTCCGAGGACGTGCCGGACCTCGTCCGCCACTTCTTCGTGCTGGTCGAGCGCGAGGGTCTGACGCGCAAGACGCTCGACGGCGACGCCATGGAGCGGCTGAAGCGCTATCGCTGGCCCGGCAACGTCCGCGAGTTGGAGAACCTCGTCCGGCGGCTCGCCGCCCTCTACCCGCAGGAGACGATCACCGGCCCGGTGATCGAGGCCGAGCTCGACACGCTGCCGCTGGCGACGCCCGCGGCTCCGGCCGCCAACGGCGCCGCCCGCAAGGCGGGCGCGGAGGCGGAGAGCCTGTCCAGCGCGGTGGAGCGGCACCTCTCGGACTACTTCTCCGGCTATCGCGACACCCTTCCGCCTCCCGGCCTCTATCACCGGATCCTGCGGGAGATCGAAGGGCCGCTGATCGGCGCCGCGCTCGCCGCTACCCGGGGCAACCAGATCCGCGCGGCGGAGCTGCTCGGGGTCAACCGCAACACCCTGCGCAAGAAGGTGCGGGACCTCGACCTGCAGGTATTCCGGACGGCGCGGTAGGGCGACGGGACGGGATCGGGTGGTCGATCCCACCCGGATACCGGCGTCTCAGGTGCCCGCGTGAGCGGAGCTCGAAGGAGGAGTCCGGGGGGCACGCGCCTGACGGAGGGCTCCTTCGAGTCCCGCGCCGCCGCTCCGGCACCTCAGGATGAGGTCGCGTGCGGCGACAGTTCCCGAAGGGGTGCTCAGCGGCCGGGCAGGATCGGGTCGCCGCGCATCAGCGCGTGCAGCCGCTCGGTGTCGAACCCGTTCGGGATGCCGGGCGCGGCCGGCTTCGGCGCGGGCGCGGCCTTCGCCGGGGCCGGGATCGACCCCGTCGCGGACGGCTCGGCCTGGGCGGCACGGACCGCCGGCGCCGGCGCCAGATGGGCGAGCCGGTCGGCGCTGACGAGGGCGACGGTCGCCGTCGAGACGAGGACGAGGACGGCGCCGAGGAGGGAACGCAGGATACGCAAGCGACGACCCGGGACGCGACTTGAGACGGCAACAGATTTACGGCGCGGCCGTTAACGAAGCCCCACCCCCAAGTCTTCGGGAGGCGATATTGACCAACGTCCAGGCCAGCGCGAGCGACAGCCCGTTCATCCAGGGCCGCAACGCGCGCCTCTACGGGAAACCCGTGAGCGAATGCCCCTACCCGGAGGGCTCCCAGGAGCGCGCCGCCTGGATGGAGGCCTACGAGGAGGCCGTCGTCTCCGATCCCCCCGAGAAGCCGTAGCGCGCGAAACATATTGTCGGGAGGCCGCGGATCGCCGTGTCCGGCTTGACCTCGCCGGGCGCGGCGCGCTTCGTGCGGTGCACCGCAACGCGATCACCGAGCCTCGATGTCCCTGAAGCCTTCGCCCGACGCCACGCAGACCTTCGCGCCCGCGACGCGCCTCGTCCACGCGGGCCGCGATCCGGGCGAGCAGCACGGCTTCGTGAACACGCCGATCTACCGCGGCTCCACGGTCCTCTACCCGACCTACGACGCGATCAAGAACCGGCGCGGGCGGTACAATTACGGCACCTCGGCGACGCCCACCATGGATGCGCTGACGACTGCCTGGACCGAACTGGCCGGCGCCGCGGGAACGGTGGTGACGCCGTCCGGCCTCGCGGCGCTCACCGTCGCGCTGATGGCCGCGGTCTCGGCGGGCGACCACCTCCTCGTTACCGATTCCGCCTACCGGCCGACCCGCCAGTTCTGCGACGGCGTGCTGGCGCGCTACGGCGTCGAGGTCACCTACTACGACCCGACGGTCGGGGCCGGCATCGCGGCGCTGATGCGCCCGAACACCCGGGCCGTGCTGGTCGAGGCGCCCGGCTCGCAGAGCTTCGAGATGCAGGACATCCCGGCCATCGCTGAGGTCGCGCACGCCCACGACGCCTGCGTGATCATGGACAACACCTGGGCGACGCCTCTGCTGTTCCCGCCGCACGCGCGCGGGGTCGACATCGCCGTGGAAGCCGGCACCAAGTACCTCAGCGGCGGCTCGGACCTGCTGATCGGCCTGACCTCCGCCAACGCGCGCTATTACCCGGCCGTGCGCCGCACCTTCGACCATTTCGCCATGTGCGCCGGCGCCGAGGACATCTTCCTGGCGCTGCGCGGCCTGCGCACCATGAACCTGCGGCTGCGCGAGCACGGCCGCGCCGGGCTGGAGATGGCCCGATGGTTCCAGGCGCGGCCCGAGGTGCTGCGGGTGCTCCATCCCGGCCTGCCCGAGGATCCCGGCCACGCGATCTGGAAGCGCGATTTCGCGGGCGCCTCGGGCCTGTTCGGCGTGATCCTCAAGCCGGTCCCCGAGGCGGCGGTGGCCGCCATGCTCGACGGGCTGCAGCTCTTCGGGATGGGCTTTTCCTGGGGCGGCTTCGAGAGCCTCGTGATCCCGTTCGACTGCGCCGGCTACCGGACCGCCACGCGATGGGCGCCCGGCGGCCCGGCCCTGCGCTTCCATATCGGGCTCGAGGACACCGCCGACCTCAAGGCCGACCTCGATGCCGGCTTCGCGCGCCTGCGGGCTGCCGCCTGAGGCCGATCGGGGCGCCGACCGCGGGAGGGTCGGCGGCGGCGACGCCGCTGCATTTGACCTTCCCGCCCGATCCTGATTGACCGGCCCGGCATGACCACGAGCCTCTCCGCCGGCGGCGCCCCGCGCCGCGCCCCCTTCGACCGGATCGGCCGCGGGCTCGACGCGCTGAGCCTCACCCATGCCCGGGCCGTCGCCGCCCTGCTGGCGCTGTGCCTGATCCTGTTCCTGCCGGGCCAGATCTCGCTGCAACCGATGGACCGGGACGAGCCTCGCTTCGCCCAGGCCTCGAAGCAGATGCTGGAGAGCGGCGATCTCGTGGATATCCGCTTCCAGGGAGAGGCGCGGCACAAGAAGCCAGTGGGGATCTACTGGGCGCAGGCGGCCTCCGTGGCGGCCGGCGAGGCGCTGGGCGTGCCCGCGGCCCGCACCCAGATCGCCCTGTACCGGGTCCCGTCGCTGATCGGCGCCGTCGCCTCGGTGCTGCTCGCCTACTGGGCGGCGCTCGCCTTCCTGCCCCGACGGTCCGCGCTGCTGGCGGCCGCGCTCTACGGCGCCTGCCTGATGCTCTCGGCCGAGGCGCATCTCGCCAAGACCGACGCGCTGCTCGCCGCCTGCGCCACCGCGAGCCTCGCCGCGCTCGCCCGCGCGTGGCTGGCGCCGCGGGACGGACGGCCGGCCTCCGGGCCGACCTTCGCGGCGTTCTGGCTGGGGACGGCGGTCGGGATCCTGGTGAAGGGACCGATGGTGCCGCTCTTCGTCGCGCTGCCGGCGCTCGGCCTGTCGCTGGTAGGCCGGTCCGGCCGCTGGCTTCTGCCCCTCCGGCCCTGGCCGGGCCTCGCCCTCACGCTCCTGCTGGTGGCGCCCTGGTTCGCGGCGATCGCCTGGAAGAGCGGGGGTGCCTTCTACGCCGAGGCGGTCGGGCACGACATGCTCGGCAAGGTCGGCGGGGCGGCCGAGCGGCACTGGGGGCCGCCCGGGGCCTACGCGCTCGTGTTCTTCGCCACCTTCTGGCCGGCGGCGGCCTTCGCCGCCATGAGCCTGCCCTTCGCGTGGCGGGCGCGGCGGGAGCCCGCCGTGGCCTTCCTGATCGCCGCGGTGCTGCCGGCCTGGCTGATCTTCGAGGCGGTGCCGACCAAGCTGCCCCACTACGTGCTGCCGCTGATGCCCTGGCTCGCGATCCTGACCGTGCTGGCGCTGAGCCGGGGCGCGCTGGACCCGCGCCTCCGGGGCGCCCACCTGACCGCCCTGCTGCTGCCGGCGATCCCGGTTGCCCTGACCCTCGGCCTCTGCCTCGCCGGCTGGCGGCTCGACGCCCACACCGTTCCGTGGCCGGCCCTTCCCCTGCTCGCCGCCGCCTGCGCCGTGGCGATCCTAGCCTGGCTCGCCTTCGCGCAGGGATCCGCCGAGCGCGCCCTCGTCCTCGGCGTTCTGGCCTCTGCCCTGCTGGGTCCGGCGGTGCTCGGCGTGGCGCAGCTCTCGCTGCCGGCCCTGAAGGTCTCGCCGCGGCTCGCGGCCCTGCGCGACCGCATGCCCTGCCCGAACCCGCAAGTGGCGAGCCTGGGCTACCGCGAGCCGAGCCTCGTCTTCCTGGTCGGCGCCGGGCTCGCCCTGCCGCCCGACGGGGCCGCCGCCCGATCCTTCCTGGAAGGCGGCGGCTGCCGCCTGCTCTTCGTGGAATCCCGGGACCGCGACGATTTCAACGCGGCCTGGCCGGTGGGCCGCGGCGCGCCCGCGCCCCTGGCCGAGGTCGAGGGCTTCAACCTCAACACCGGCCGCCGGGTCTTCGTGACGGCCTACGCGGTGGCGCCGTGAGCGGATCCCCCCATCTCAGCGTCGTCGTGCCGGTCAAGAACGAGGCCGGCAACATCGCGCCCCTGGTGGCCGAGATCGGGGCCGCCTGCACGGGCCTCGCCTTCGAGCTGATCTACGTGGACGACGGCTCCACCGACGGCACGCCGGCGGCGCTGGCGGCGGCCCGGGTGGGGCGCCCCTGGCTGCGGGTGCTGCGCCACGCGCGGAGCGGCGGCCAGTCGGCGGCGGTGCGCAGCGGCGTCCTGGCGGCCCGCGGCGGGATCGTCGCGACCCTCGACGGCGACGGCCAGAACGATCCGGCCTTCATCCCCGCGCTGCTCGCGGCCCTGGAGGCGGCGGGACCGGGGGCCGGCCTCGCCCAGGGCCAGCGGCGCGGCCGCAGGGACGGCCGCTTCAAGATGCTCCAGTCCCAGATCGCCAACGGCGTGCGCGGGCGGATTCTCAACGATTCCACCCGCGATACCGGCTGCGGCCTGAAGGTCTTCCGCCGCGCCGTGTATCTCAGGCTGCCGTATTTCGACGCCCTCCACCGGTTCATGCCGGCCCTGGTCGCCCGCGAGGGCTTCTCGGTCGTCCACCGCGACGTGGTCGACCGGCCGCGGCTGACGGGGGTGTCCAATTACGGCCTGTTCGACCGACTCTGGGTCGGGCTCCTCGATCTCGCCGGCGTCTGGTGGCTGATCCGGCGCAAGCGCGCGGATCCGCGGCCCGGGGAGGTCGCCGCCCCGGACGACGCGTCGGCGGACCTGCCAGCCGGCCAACCCGCGGACCAGGACGTCGGATGCTGATTCAGCTCGCCCACGATCTGCCGGCCTATTTCTACGACGTGTTCGTCACCCGGCTCGATTTCTGGCTGGTGTTCGGCATCGTCGCCCAGGTGGTGTTCGGATCGCGCTTCATCCTGCAATGGATCGCGAGCGAGCGGGCCGGGCGGAGCGTGATGCCGCTGTCGTTCTGGTTCCTGTCGATCCTCGGCGGGATGATGACGCTGGTCTACGGGTTCGTGCGCCGCGAGCCGGTGATCATCATCGGCCAGAGCCTCTCCACCGGCATCTACCTGCGCAACCTCGCGCTGATCTTCCGCGAACGGCGGCGGAAGCGGGGGGCCGCGTGAGCCGGTCGCCGCTGCCCGCCTTCTACGACGACCTGGACGCCAGCCTCGCCGAATTGTGGCGCCTGCTGGCCGACGGGGCCGCCCACGGCCGGAGCGGGTTCCACCTGCCGACCCTCGGGACGCTGGGTGCCGATGGCGGGCCGCGGCTGCGCACGGTGGTCCTGCGCGCCGCCGACTCGGCCGAGGGAACGCTCCGGTTCCACTGCGACCGCCGCTCCGACAAGGCCGCCGAGATCCTGGCCGATCCCGCCTGCGCCCTCGCCGCCTACGACGAGGCCGCGAAGATCCAGATCCGCGTCACGGGCCGCGCCGCGCTGCACACCGACGACGCGCTGGCCGAGGCGGCCTGGCTGGGATCCCGGGCGATGAGCCGGGTCTGCTACGGTGCGGCGCCCGGTCCGGGCACCGCGCTGCCCACGGGGGGCGCCTACAGCCTGCCGGACGAGACCGCGGCCGCGACGCTCGGCCGGCCGCACTTCGCCGCCGTTCTGGTCCGGGCGGAGCGGCTCGACTTCCTCTATCTCGATCGCCGCGGCCATCGCCGGGCGGCCTGGCATCGGACCGTCGACCGGTGGTCCGGCGGCTGGATCGCGCCCTGACCGGGGCCGCTCGGTGCGGACAGGGCCGATCGGGCGGCCGCTCCGGCACCGGCCCGCGCGGGGCCGTCCGGTGGGTGCATCCGGATGCTCGGGATGGCAGCCCTGCGCGGTCCCCCCTGACAGGGATCGCCCCACCACGCTAAAGCCCCCTGACCCGGCCGCCCATCCGGGTCGATCGGGAGGACTCCGTGGGCCTCGTCTACGCGCTCGCCGCCTATCTGAGCTGGGGTCTCCTGGTCCCGGTGCATTTCCGGATGCTCGGGGCCTACTCCCCGTACCACATCCTGTCGGAGCGGATCGTCTGGTCAAGCCTGTTCGCCGGCGCGCTGGCGCTGATCCTCGCGGCGCGCCACCGCCTGAACCTGCCGCTGCCGCTCCGGAAGCGCCACGCGCTGCTGCTGCTCTCGGCGGGGATGATCGGCGTGAACTGGCTGCTCTACCTCTACGCGGTCAGCGGCGGGCACCTGCTCGACGCGAGCCTCGGCTACTACATCAATCCCCTGGTGAGCGTGGCCTTCGGCCGGGTGGTGCTGGGCGAGCGTCTGCGGCCGGCGCAGGCCGTCGCCATCGGCATCGCCGCGACCGGCGTCGCCGTCGCAGTGGTGTGGGCCGGGGAGCTGCCCCTGATGTCGCTGTCGCTGGCGGTGAGCTTCGCGCTCTACGGGCTCGCCCGGAAGATCGTCGGCGTCGACGCGCTGGTCGGCTTCCTGGCCGAGACCCTGCTGCTCCTGCCGGCCGCGATCGTCTGGCTCGTCCTGTCGCCCGAACCGTTCCTGCCGGCCGCGCCGGGGGACCGGGCCCTGCTGATGCTCACGGGCCTGACCACCGCGCTGCCGCTGATCTGGTTCGCCGCCGCGGCGGTGCGCCTGCGGCTCACCACCCTGGGCCTCCTGCAATACGTGGCGCCGACCTGCCTGCTCGTCCTGAGCGTCCTCGTCTACGGCGAGCGCGTCGAGCCGCATCGGGCGCTGATGCTCGCGCTGATCTGGGTGGCGCTGGCGCTTTACACGGTCGACGCCCTCCGATTCCGCCGGTCGCCGACCCCAGCGACTCCGCGGTCGGATCCGGACGCGATGCGTGTATAGGGAGTACTGGTATAAGCCCCACGGGGCGGGTGACGGGACAGCGTCAGGTCGATGAGCGAGACTGAGACCGGCCCAGGGTCCGTCACGGACGCCGATTACCGCAACCTCGCCGAGACGCTGCCGCAGCTCGCCTGGATCGCCGAGGCCGACGGCACGATCATCTGGTACAATCAGCGCTGGTACGACTACACCGGCACCTCCCTCGACGAGATGCGGGGCTGGGGCTGGCGCACGGTCCATCACCCGGACCACGTCGAGGCCGTGAGCGAGCGCTACCGCGCCGCGATCACGCTGGGTCGGTCCTGGGAAGACACGTTCCCGCTGCGCGGGCAGGACGGGAGCTACCGCTGGTTCCTGTCGAAGGCGCGGCCCTACCGGGACGAGTCCGGGCGCATCCTGCGCTGGTACGGGACCAACACCGACATCACCGGCCGCCGCGCGGTCGAGGAGCGCCTCCGCCATTCCGAGCAGCGCTTCCGGGCGCTGGTGGACGCCTCGGCGGCGGTGATCTGGAACACCGACGCGGCGGGCGAGCTGATGCCGCCGCAGGTCCGGTGGAGCACCTATACCGGCCAGACCGAGGAGGCCTACCAGGGCTGGGGCTGGCTGGACGCCGTCCATCCCGACGACCGAGGCCACGCGGCCGACGCCTGGGCCGCCTGCGTCGCGGCGCGCGCGACCTACGAGGTCGAGTACAGGCTGCGCCGGCACGACGGGGTCTGGCGCGCCATGGAGGTGCGCGGCGTCCCGGTTCTCGCCGAGGACGGCTCCCTGCGGGAATGGGTCGGCACCTGCGTCGACGTCACCGAGCGGAAGGAGGCTGAGGAGGCGGTGGAGCGCGCCCGGCAGGCCGCGGAGGCGGCCAATCGGGCGAAGAGCCAGTTCATCGCCAACATGAGCCACGAGCTGCGCACGCCGCTCTCGGCGGTGATCGGCTATTCCGAGATGCTCGGCGAGGAGCTGGAGGATATCGGCCAGGCCGCCCTCCTGCCCGACCTGCGCAAGATCGAGGCGGCCGCCCGCCACCTGCTCTCGCTGATCAACGACGTGCTCGACATCTCGAAGATCGAGGCGGGCCGCATGACCGCCTCGGCCGAGACCTTCACGGTGGCGGACCTGCTCCGGGACGTCTCCGACTCCACCGGCTCCCTGGTCGAGAAGAAGGGCAACCGCTTCGTCCTCAACGCCGGCGCGGCCGAGGCGACCGACCTGGGATCCATGCACCAGGACCAGACCAAGATCCGCCAGTGCCTGCTGAACCTGATCGGCAACGCCGCGAAGTTCACCGAGCGGGGAACGATCACCCTGACGGTGCGGCGGCACCGGGAGGAGGGGGCCGACTGGCTGTCCTTCGCGGTCGCCGACACCGGCATCGGCCTGACCGAGGAGCAGATCGGGCGCCTGTTCGAGCGCTTCGTCCAGGCCGACGATTCGACCACGCGCCAGTTCGGCGGCACCGGCCTCGGACTCGCCATCACCCGCGCGTTCTGCCGGACGATGGGCGGCGATATCGGCGTCGCCAGCACCCCGGGCGCGGGGGCGACCTTCACGATCCGCCTGCCCGCGACCCTGCGGCCCGAGGACGCGCCGCTGGCCGAGGCCGAGGCCCACACGCCGGTGGAGCCGCACGAGCAGCACGAGACGGTGCTGCTGGTCGACGACGATCCCGCCGCCCGGGAACTGCTCCAGCGCTTCCTGGAGCGCGAGGGCTTCCACGTCCGCAGCGCCAATGACGGCCGCGCCGGCCTGACGCTGGCCCGGGCCCTGAAGCCGCGGGCGATCCTGCTCGACGTCGAGATGCCGCGCATGGACGGCTGGGCGGTGCTGCACGCGGTGCGCAGCGATCCCGATCTCGCCGGGACGCCGGTAATCATGACCTCGGTCGTGGCCGAGCAGGGGCTCGGCCAGGCGCTCGGCGCCACCGACTACTTCGTCAAGCCGATCGACTGGGACCGGCTCAAGGGTCTGATGGAGCGCTACCGGCCCGAGGCGCCGGAGGATGCCCGCGTCCTCGTGGTCGACGACGACGCGGATGCCCGCGAGCGCCTGCGCCGGTCGCTGGGCCGCGAGGGCTGGACCGTCGACGAGGCGGAGAACGGCCGCATCGCCCTGGAGCGAGTCAGCCAGGCGCGGCCGAGCCTGATCCTGCTCGACCTGATGATGCCCGAGATGGACGGGTTCGGCTTCCTGCGGGCCCTGCGGGCGCGGCCCGACGGCGACGTGCCCGTGGTGGTGCTCACCGCCAAGGAGGTCACGGCGGCCGAGAAGGAGAGCCTGAACCGGCAGGCCGACCGGGTGATCGCCAAGGGCTCCATGAGCCTCGCGGAGATCGGCCGGCAACTGCGCGTCCTCTACGCGCGTTCGGCGACCGAGCCGGTGCCGGGGCAACTCCAGGGATTGCTCGATCGGCTCGCCGAGAAGGACGCGGGAGAATCACGATGAGTGCGGACCGGATCGATCCGGAGAAGGCGGTGGCCATCCGGCTACGGGCGCGTCTCGCGGTGGTGGAGCGGGCGGCGTGGTTCGGCTTCGTCCACGCGATGAAGACCCGGCCGGTCGAGACCGAGGCCTACATCGCCTCGGAGCGGGCGCGCTGCACGGACGGGTTCGGCAGCGGCGCCTGGGCCAAGGACCTGACCGACGCCGAGCGCCGGATGCTCGCCGACGAGGTCGACAGCGGGCTGGCGCAGCTTCTGGAGGATGCCCGCGCCGAGCTGTGAGTCTCGGGTCTCCGCGCGGCGCGACGCTCACGGCTCCGCCCCGGCCGCAGGTCGCCGGCTGACGCGGATCAGCCCGACGGCAACGAACGGCGCGCTCCCGCTTTGACGGCACGACGTCGACGGGACGACGTCGTCGAGGCTGCCATGCTCTACGAACTCGCGACCCTCTCGTGTCCCCTGCTCGCGGTGGGCCAAGTCTCGGAGGGCGTTCAGGCCTGGCTGGACGACGCCGACGCGAAGGGTACCCTGGTCGGCTGCTGGCGCACCGAGATCGGCGCGCTGGGGCGCCTGATCGTGCTGCGCGGCTTCGAGGCGCCCGAGGACATGACCGCGGAGCGGCGGCGCGCCCTCCTCAGCGCCAACCCGTTCAACGCGGGGCACGTGATCACGGCGCTGGAGATGGACAGCTACGCCCCGTTCCCCTTCCTGCCACCGATCCGGACGGGCGACCGTGGCGGTGTGTACGAGGTCCGGACCTATCGCCTCAAACCGGGGGGCCTGCCACCGACCCTCGCGGCCTGGGAGGCCGCGATCGAACCGGCACGCGCCTACACGCAGCACCTCGTCGTGAACATGTACGCCCTCGATGGCGCGCCGCGCGTCACGCATATCTGGGGCTTCGCCAGCCTGGAGGAGCGGGCCGGATTGCGGTCCCACGCCTACGACGCGGGTATCTGGCCGCCGAGGGGAGGCCCGGATCAGATCGCGGAGGCGACCTCGACCATCGCGCTGCCCCAGGGGCGCTCGCCCCTGCGCTGACGGCTCCCTGCCCGCCGCCGCCCAAGCTCCGGGAAGGCCGCGCGTGACGACCGGGCGGCGACACCGGACCCGCATGAGGGCGGCGACTTCGGCTTCGTCCGGCCCCCACCGGCAAGACGGCGCGCCGGGCGCGGCCGGCGACCCGCTTCCGCGGCGACGTTCCGGTGCGGGCCGATCAGCCGCCGAACAGGTCGCGCCAGGCCGGCGGAAGCCCCGATCCGGCCAGGGGCGCCGACGCGGCGTGTCCGGGCAGGCCCGTCGCGGAGAACACGCCGCGCGCCACCGCCCACCGCCCGCGCCGTGACCCGCGCGGCGACGTCGCCGAGGCGGGCGAGGTCCACCACAGGATCGGCGAGGGGCAGCGCGCCGGTCGCCGCGGCGAAGATCAGGTCACCGTCGAGCGGCGTGTGCGCCGGCACGAGGGCGCGGGCGAGGCCGTCCTGCGCCGCCACCGCGAGGCGCCGGCACTGCGCCTTGGTCAGCGCCGCGTCGGTCGCCACCACGGCCAGCGTCGTGGCGGCGCCCGGCAGCGCCCGGGCCGGGAAGGCCAGGGCCTCCGGCGGCACACGGACCGGCGTGCCCAGGCCACCGAACTCGTCGCCCTCCTCGAAGGGCGCGGCCCAGAAATGCGGTCCGTCGCCGATCGTCGCGTTGCCGAAGGCGTTCACGGCGGCGAGGGCCCCGACTCGGAAGCCCGTCCCCGGCACGCCCGCCGAGGCGGATCCGATCCCGCCCTTGAGCCGGCCGGTGCGCGCGCCGGTCCCGGCCCCGACGGAGCCAAGGGCGAAATCCGCGGCCGCGGCCGCGGCCGCCGCGTAGCCAAGCTCGCGATAGGGCGGATAGCGGCCCCATTCCTTGTCGCCGCCGTTGAGAAGATCGAACAGGACCGCTCCGGGGACGATCGGCACCCGCATGGTGCCGACCAGGAAGCCGCGCCCGGCCTCGGCCAGCCACGCCGCCACGCCGGCCCCCGCATCGAGGCCGAAGGCCGAGCCCCCGGAGAGGACGAAGGCGTCGACCCGCTCCACGGTGCGCTCGGGATCGAGCAGGTCGGTCTCGCGGGTCCCCGGCCCGCCGCCGCGCACGTCGACGGAGGCGACGGCCGGCTCGTCGAACAGGATCGCGGTCACGCCGCTGGCGAGCCGCAGGTCGGTGGCGTGGCCGACCCGCAGGCCGCGAATGTCGGTGATGCGATTCTGCAGCATGGATCGAGCTTGCCACGGTCGGCGAGCGGCGCAAATCCGGCCGGGTGCCGTTGACCGCCGGGCGGGGTTTCCCAGGTTGGCAGACGGCAGAGCGCGTCGAGGAGCAGGGCATGGACGTCGGATTCATCGGGATGGGGCGGATGGGTCGCGCCATGGCCGCCAATCTCGCGCGGGCGGGCCACGCAGTCCGCGCCTGGAACCGCTCGCCGGAGGCCGCGCGCGGCATCGACGGCGTCACGCCGGTTCCGAGCGCCGCCGAGGCCTTCGCGGGCGACGCCGTCGTGACCATGCTGGCCGACGACGCGGCCCTCGAGGCCGTGATCGTCGCCGGCGGCCTCCTCGACCGGGCGGAGCGCCCGGGCCTGCATATCGGGATGAGCACGATCTCGGTGGCCCTGGCCCGGCAGCTCGCCGCCGTGCACGGCCGGGCCGGCGTCCCCTACATCTCGGCGCCGGTCTTCGGGCGGCCGGACGTCGCGGAGGCCGGCAAGCTCAACATCGTGGCGGCGGGGGAGGCGGCCCTGATCGACCGCGCGGGCCCGCTCCTCGACGCCATGGGTGCCAAGACCTGGCGCTTCGGCGACGACCCGACGCGGGCGAATGCCGTCAAGCTCGCCGGCAACTTCATGCTGATCTCGGCCATCGAGGCCATGGCCGAGGCCTGCGCCCTCACGGAGGGGCACGGCGTCCCGGGCGCCGACTTCCTCGACCTGATGACCAACACGCTGTTCGCCTCGCCGGTCTACAAGGGCTACGGCGCCTCGATCGCGCAGAACCGCTACGAGCCGCCGGGCTTCATCCTCAAGCTCGGCGCCAAGGACGTGCGGCTCGCCCTCCAGGCGGCCGAGGGGGCCGGGGTGCCGATGCCCTTCGCGAGCGTGCTGCGCGACGGTCTGATCGAGGCGATCAGCCACGGCGACGGCGAGAAGGATCTCGCGGCGCTCGCCCGCGTCTCCGCCCGGCGTGCCGGACGGTAGCGGGTCTCTGACCCCGTCTCAGAGACCGTAGCGGGCGAAGGCCGCGCGCTCCGCGAACGCGGCCATCGCCCCCTCGGCCAGGTCGATCCCGCCCGGCGCGCCGCCTCGGCGCAGCAGGCGGGAGAGGAGGCCGCCGCGCGCCTCGGCGACGAGGCGCAGGTCGACCTTGTCGCCGAAGCGCGCGCGCATCGCGGTGCGCACGTCGCCGAGCGCGTCGACGAGGCCCAGGGGCAGCGCCTGCCGTCCGGTCCAGACCGCACCCGTAAACAGGTTCTCGGAGTTCGACAGGCCCGGGCGCCGGGCCGTGACGAGGCCTGTGAACAGGTCCTGCACGTCGGCCTGGATACGCTTCAGGCGCTCCACGTCGGCGGGGTCCTCGGGGCGGAACGGGTCGAGCATCGACTTCGCCTCGCCCTGCGTGTGCACCCGGCGCTCGACGCCGAGCTTCTCCAGCAGGCCGTGGAAGCCGAACCCGGCCGAGACCACGCCGATCGAGCCGACGATCGAGGTCGGGTCGGCGACGATCTCGTCGGCCGCGCAGGCGATCATGTAGCCGCCGGAGGCCGCGACATCCTCCACGAAGGCGATCACGGGCACGCCCTTCTCCTCGGCCAGCGCCCGGATCCGGCGGTGGATCAGGTGCGACTGCGCCGGCGAGCCGCCGGGCGAGTTGATCACGAGGGCCACCGCCTTGACCCCCGGCATCCCGAAGGCGCGCTCCAGGCTACCCGCCACGCCGCCGATCGAGAGGCCCGGCCGGATCGGCGAGACCGCCCCGATCGTGCCCGACAGCCGGACCACGGCGACCCGCGGGCGGCGGTCCCGGAAGCGGCGCGGGAGGAGGGCGCGGAAGGAGTCGGGGAACGCGAACGCCATGGGATTCCTACGCGGCTCGTCAAGAAGTCGGGCGGGGGACGGCCCGGATGCGCCTGTCCGGAAACTGGGCGTTTTCCGGCCGCACGCAAGGGCGCGCGTCCGCGCAGTCAGAACGGATCGAACCGTTTGCCGACCTTGGCCGTTTCAGGCGACGGCGCGAGCCACGTGCCAACCCGGATCCGCTGGACTCGGACGGGTGCTCACACGGGAGAGAAACGATGCGACCTTGGCCAATCCTGGTCCTCCTCGCCGCGCTGCTCGGCGGGCTGGCGAGCGCGCCCGCGCGCGCGGCGCCCCTTCCGGTCCCNTCCGGTCCCGGCGAGCGCCGAGGCCGCGGCGCCCGCCCCCGCGGTGCAGCAGGCCCGCTGGCATTACCGCCGCCACTGGCACCGGCGCCACCACTGGCATCACCGCCGCCACTGGCACCATCGCCATCACTGGCGTCGGCACCATTGGCATCGCCATCACGGATTACGCCGCCACTACGGCCACCGCCATCACGGCTACCGGCACCACGCGCTCCGCGGCCGCGCCGTGGGCCATCGCCACCTGACGTTCTACTGAGCAGACCGGCCCGCGTCCCGGCTCGATCCGGCCGGGACGCGGGCCTCCCGACGCCCCCGTCGGCGACCGCGCTGCGACCTTGCGGGCGGCCTCGGAAAACCTTATTTAACCGTCTGATATCACTGCTCTTCCGTAAGGCCGTTCCGGCGCATCGCGCGCCGCCTGGCCGCCGCGAGCACCGCCCGTCCGGGCCTCAGAACGGAAATCGACTTGGCCGAGAACGATCCGACTGGCGCCGCCCCGCCCGCCAGCGACATCCGCCCCGTCTCCATCACCGACGAGATGCGCCGCTCCTACCTCGATTACGCGATGAGCGTGATCGTGAGCCGGGCGCTTCCCGACGCCCGCGACGGTCTCAAGCCGGTGCACCGGCGCATCCTCTACTCCGCCTTCGAATCCGGGCACCTGCCCGAGCGGAAATACGTCAAGTCGGCGCGCATCGTCGGCGACGTGATCGGTCTCTACCACCCGCACGGCGACCAATCGATCTACGACGCCCTCGTGCGGATGGCGCAGGACTTCTCCATGCGCCTGATGCTCATCGACGGGCAGGGCAATTTCGGCTCGGTGGACGGCGATCCGCCGGCCGCCATGCGCTACACCGAATCGCGTCTGGCCAAGCCCGCCACGGCGCTCCTGACCGACATCGACAAGAACACCGTCGATTTCGGACCGAACTACGACGAGTCGCGCGAGGAGCCGACTGTCCTCCCGGCCCGCTTCCCGAACCTGCTGGTCAACGGTGCCGGCGGCATCGCGGTCGGCATGGCCACCAACATCCCGCCGCACAATCTCGGCGAGCTGATCGACGCCTGCGTGGCGCTGATCGACGATCCGGGGCTCACCATCGAGCAGCTCACCGAGATCGTGCCCGGCCCGGACTTCCCCACCGGCGGCATGATCCTCGGCCGCGCCGGCACCCGGCAGGCCTACGCCACGGGCCGGGGCTCAGTAATCATGCGCGCCAAGTCGCATGTCGAGGAGCTTCGCAAGGAGCGCGAGGCGCTGATCTTCACCGAGATCCCCTATCAGGTGAACAAGGCGACGCTCGTCGAGAAGATCGCCGAGCTGGTGAAGGAGAAGCGCGTCGAGGGCATCTCCGACCTGCGCGACGAATCCGACCGGACGGGCATGCGCATCGTCGTCGAGATCAAGCGCGACGCCATGGCCGACGTGGTGCTGAACCAGCTCTACCGGTTCACGCCGCTGCAATCGTCCTTCGGCTGCAACATGGTGGCGCTGAACGGCGGCCGCCCCGAGCTGATGAACCTGAAGGACCTGCTCCAGGCCTTCGTCGACTTCCGCGAGGAGGTCGTCTCCCGCCGGACCAAGTTCCTCCTCGGCAAGGCCCGCGAGCGGGCGCACGTCTTGTGCGGCCTCGCGATCGCGGTCGCCAATATCGACGAGGTGATCCGCCTGATCCGGACCTCGCCGGACCCGAACTCGGCCCGCGAGGCCCTGATGGGCCGCGACTGGCCGGCCCACGACATCGCGCCGCTGATCGCGCTGGTGGACGACCCGCGCCACCGGGTCGCCGAGGACGGGACCTACCGCCTGTCCGAGACCCAGGCCCGCGCCATCCTCGACCTGCGGCTGCAGCGCCTCACGGCTCTCGGCCGCGACGAGGTCGGCGACGAGCTGAAGACGCTCGCGGACGAGATCGCCGACTACCTCGACATCCTGCGCTCGCGCGTCCGCATCCAGACGATCGTGAAGCAGGAGCTGGTGGAGGTCCGCGAGCAATTCGCCACGCCGCGACGGACCGAGATCGTCGACTTCGACGGCAGCGTCGAGGACGAGGACCTGATCGCCCGCGAGGACATGGTGGTGACCGTGTCGCACGCCGGCTACGTCAAGCGCGTGCCGCTCTCGACCTACCGGGCCCAGCGCCGCGGCGGCAAGGGCCGCTCCGGCATGGCGACCCGCGACGAGGATTTCGTCACCCGCCTGTTCGTGGCCAACACCCACACGCCGGTGCTGTTCTTCTCCAGCCAGGGCCAGGCCTACAAGGAGAAGGTCTGGCGCCTGCCGATGGCCGCCCCGAATGCCCGCGGCAAGGCGCTGGTGAACATCCTGCAATTGCAGGACACCTCCGAGCGCATCACCACGATCATGCCGCTGCCCGAGGACGAGGCGTCCTGGGAGACGCTCGACGTGATGTTCGCGACCGCGAGCGGCAACGTCCGGCGCAACAAGCTGTCGGACTTCACCACGGTGAACCGCAACGGCAAGATCGCCATGAAGCTCGATCCGGGCGACCACATCGTCCATGTCGAGATCTGCCGGCCGGACCAGAACGTGCTGCTCACCACCGCCATGGGCCAGTGCATCCGCTTCCCCGTCGAGGACGTGCGCGTCTTCAAGGGCCGCGACTCGACCGGCGTGCGCGGCATCCTGCTCGCCAAGGACGACCGGGTCATCTCGATGACCATCCTGAACGCCTTCGACGCCACCGCTGAGGAGCGCGCCGGCTACCTGAAGATGCGCCGCGCCGTGACCGGCGAGGCCGAGGAGAACGGCGAGGCCGAGGCCGAGGACGGCGCCGAGGCGGCGGCGATCTCGCTGGACCGCTACAACGAGATGGGGGCGGCCGAGCAGTACGTGCTGACCCTGTCGGAGCGGGGCTTCGGCAAGCGCTCCTCGTCGTTCGAGTACCGGACCTCGGGGCGCGGCGGGAAGGGCATCACGGCGATGCGGGTCAACGCCCGCAACGGCAGCCTCATCGCGTCCTTCCCGGTGGAGGCCTCGGACCAGATCATGCTGGTCACGAACGGGGGCCAGCTGATCCGCGTGCCGGTGGACGACATCCGCATCGTCGGCCGCGCCTCGCAGGGCGTGACGGTGTTCAACACCGCCAAGGACGAGAAGGTCGTCTCGGTGGAGCACATCGAGGGCGAGGACGAGGGTGCCGCGGAAGGCGGCGCGGAGAGTGGCACCGAGGAGGTGTGAGGCCTCGGCCGGTCGGATGCGGGTTCCGCCCGAGGTTCCGTCCGGCGCGAAAATGCACTAGGTCGGGTCGCAATGACCCGCACTGCCCTCTACGCCGGCTCGTTCGATCCGGTCACGAACGGCCATCTCGACGTGGTCCGCCAAGCCTGCCGGCTGGTGGACCGCCTCGTGATCGCCATCGGCGTGCATCCCGGCAAGGCGCCGCTGTTCTCCGCCGAGGAGCGCGCCGCCCTGCTCACCGAGACCTGCGGGCCGGTGGCCGAGGCCGAAGGCGCGGCGCTGGAGATCGTCACGTTCAACGACCTCGCCGTCTCGGCCGCCCGGCGCTGCGGCGCCGCGATCTTCATCCGCGGCCTGCGGGACGGCACGGATCTCGACTACGAGATGCAGCTCGCCGGCATGAACGGCGCCATGGCGCCCGAGGTGCAGACCGTGTTCCTGCCCGCCTCGACGCAGGCCCGCCCGATCACCGCGACGCTGGTGCGCCAGATCGCCGGCATGGGGGGCGACGTCTCGCCCTTCGTGCCCGCGGCCGTGGCCGCGCGCCTCCGGCAGCGCTTCGCCGCCCATTCCTGAGACCAGCCCGACCCTGGAAGGACTCCGATGAACCGACGCCACGCCCTCCTCGCGCTCGCCCTCACGCTCGGCACGGCCCAGGCGGCCCTGGCCGCCGACGCCAATACGGTCTACCTCCAGACCAAGGACGGGCGGATCACCATCGAGCTGCGGCCGGACCTGGCGCCCAAGCACGTCAAGCAGATCAAGACGCTGGTCTCGCAGGGCTTCTACAACGGCCTGAAGTTCCACCGCGTCATCGACGGCTTCATGGCCCAGACCGGCGACCCGAAGGGCAACGGCACCGGCGGCTCCAGCCTGCCGAACATCCCGGCCGAGTTCACGCAGGCGGCCCAGTTCCGCCGCGGCACCGTGGGCATGGCCCGCTCGCAGGACCCGAACTCGGCCAACTCGCAGTTCTTCATCTGCCTCGGCGACGCGTCGTTCCTGAACGGCCAGTACACGATCGTCGGCAACGTCACCGACGGGCTCGACGTCCTCGACAAGATCAAGAAGGCCGCCCCCGGCGCGCCGGGCGGCGCCGTGCAGGATCCCGACAAGATCGTCAGCATGACGCTCGCCGAGAAGGCCAAGTAGCGGCCGCATGCCGGGCCGTCGCGCCGCCTCGATCCTCCTGCTGAGCCTGATCCCGGCGGCCGCCGCGGCCTATGACGGCGTGCCCTTCTACGGCTACGCCTACGGCCCGGGGGGCGGCTACCCGCTGAGCCTGCCCCAGACCCTGCGCGGGACGGTCCCGGTGCCGGTCGCCCGGATGGCGACCAAGCCCGCCGACACCCTGGCCGAGCTCTATCCGGCGCTCGCCGCCTGCTGGCAGGCGCCGGGCGGCCTCGGCCGCCCGAGCGGTGGGGCCGACGACATCGAGATCACCCTGCGGCTCGCGCTGCGGCGCGACGGCAGCCTGATCGGCCCGCCCCGCGTCACCTACGCGGCGGGCGTGGCGGGCGATCGGCGGACCCTCCTGGTGCGCGGCACCCTCGACGCCCTGGCCCGCTGCACCCCGGCCCACATCACGCCGGGTCTGGGCCGGGCGATCGCGGGCCGACCGGTCGCGCTCCGCTTCGTCTACCGCCCGCCGGCCTGAGCGCCGGCGAACCCGACACCGGCGCTGGCCGGATCCGGCGCGCGCCGATACAGTTCCCCCAACCGGAAGGAAAGACCATGGCCGACAACGAGACCATCGTGCTGGAGACCACCAAGGGCCGCGTCGTGATCGCGCTGCGCCCCGACCTCGCCCCGGGCCATGTCGAGCGAATCAAGACGCTCGCCGCACAGGGCTTCTACGACGGCGTGCCGTTCCACCGGGTGATCGACGGGTTCATGGCCCAGACGGGCGACCCGACGGGCACCGGCTCGGGCGGCTCGGACCTGCCGGACCTGAAGGCCGAGTTCAACGCCGAGCCTCACGTGCGCGGCACCTGCTCGATGGCGCGGACGAACTTCCCGCACTCGGCGAACTCGCAGTTCTTCATCTGCTTCGACGACGCCCGCTTCCTCGACAAGCAGTACACGGTGTGGGGCAAGGTCGTGGAAGGCATGGACGTGGTCGACACGATCAACAAGGGCGAGCCGCCGCGCTCGCCGGACAAGATCGTGAAGGCGACCGTCGGCGCCGCCTGATCGTCACCGGATCGCCGCGTCGCCCGACGCCTGCGGGCGACGCGGCACCTCCGAACCGCGCCCTCATCCTGAGGCGCCCGCGTCGGCGGCCCTCGAAGGAGTCCTCCTTCGGGACCTCCGCCGCGCTCCGGCACTGCAGGATGAGGGCGAGGACGAGGCCTAATGCGGCTCACGCGCCCGCTGATCGCCCGCCACCCCGACCGCTGGCTTCCGATCTCAGCAGAGCGACTTCCGCCGCCGCCAGATCCTCCGGCGTGTTGAGGTTGAGGAACGGGTCCACCGGCTCCACCGGCCAAGACGCCGCCGCCGGCCTGTGGCGGTCGATGAAGGCGCCGACGCGCCGCTCGCCCCGCTCCAGATAGTGGCGCAGGTCGTCGCGCAGGGCCGTCGGCCAGAGGGCGATCGTGAAGTGCTGCCGCGTGCCCGAGGCCGCGAGGGCGATGCCGACCTCCGATCCCGCGGCCTGGAGCCGGGCCACCAGATCCTCAGGCAGGAACGGCGCGTCGCCCGACACGCTCACCACCCGCGGGATACCCCGCGCGGCGGCGTGCTCCAGCCCGGCGAGGATGCCGGCGAGCGGTCCCGGCTGATCCGGCACGGGGTCCGGCAGGATCGGCCCGGGAAAGCCGGCGAACCGTGCCGGGTCGCCGTTGGCGCTGAGCGCCAGTCCCGCCCCGCATTGCGGCCCCAGCCGTTCGCCCACCCGTTCCAGCAGGGTGCGCCCGCCGAGCCGCAGCAGCGGCTTGTCGCCGCCGCCCATGCGCCGCGCCTGCCCGCCGGCCAGGATCAGGCCCAGGACCGGCGGAGAGGCGGCCGGCGGGGGCACGGCTTCACTCGAAGACGATCTTCGGCGCCGACCGCCCGGCCGGCGCGCCGGACAGGTTCGCCCAGAGCTGCGCGGCGATGTCCCGATAGACCTTGGCGTGCGGCCCGTCCGGATCGGTCGCCACCACCGGCTGGCCGGAATCCGAGGTCTCGCGGATCGTCATGTCGAGCGGCACCTCGCCGAGGAACGGCACGCCGAGGCGCTGCGCCTCGACCCGCGCGCCGCCATGGCCGAAGATGTGCGAGGCGTGGCCGCAATTCGGGCAGACGAAGGTCGCCATGTTCTCGATCACGCCGAGGATCGGCACCGCGACCTTCTTGAACATGGTCACGCCGCGCCGCGCGTCGATCAGCGCGAGATCCTGCGGGGTCGAGACGATCACGGCGCCCGAGAGCGGCGTCGCCTGCGCCATGGTGAGCTGCGCGTCGCCGGTACCGGGCGGCATGTCGACCAGGAGCACGTCGAGCTCGCCCCAGAGCACGTCGCGCAGCATCTGGGTGATGGCCGACTGGACCATCGGCCCGCGCCAGATCATGGCGGTCTCGGGCTCGATCAGGAAGCCGATCGACATGACCTTGAGGCCGTAGCCGATCATCGGCTCCATGGCCTTGTTGTCGACGACGTTGGGCTTGCCCGAGAGGCCGAACAGCTTCGGCACCGACGGGCCGTAGATGTCGGCGTCGAGGAGACCGACCTTCAGCCCCTGCGCCTGGAGCGCCAGGGCGAGGTTGCAGGCGGTGGTGGACTTGCCGACGCCGCCCTTGCCGGAGGCGACCGCCACGATGTGGCGCACGCCCGCGATCTGCGGGCCCTGGTTCGGCGGCGCGCCGGGCCGCGGCGGCGCGACCGGCGGCGGGCTCACGGGCCGCGAGGCGGCGCCGCTCTGGGCCGGGTGGCTCTGGTTGCGCTCGGAGGTGAGGCTCGCGAACACGCCCGAGACGCCCGGCATCTGCAGGACGCGCCCCTCCGCCTGCCGCCGCACCGGCTCGAACCGCTCGGCCTCGCTGGGATTGACCAGGATCGAGAACAACACCCGGTTGTTCGGATCGACCACGACCTGGGANCGGGCCCTGGTTCGGCGGCGCGCCGGGCCGCGGCCGCGCGACCGGCGGCGGGCTCACGGGCCGCGAGGCGGCGCCGCTCTGGGCCGGGTGGCTCTGGTTGCGCTCGGAGGTGAGGCTCGCGAACACGCCCGAGACGCCCGGCATCTGCAGGACGCGCCCCTCCGCCTGCCGCCGCACCGGCTCGAACCGCTCGGCCTCGCTGGGATTGACCAGGATCGAGAACATCACCCGGTTGTTCGGATCGACCACGACCTGGGAGAGCCGTCCCGAGCCGGGCAGGGTGGTGCCGGCGGCATCGACCGTGATGCCGGCGAGCGCCTTCAGCACGTCGTCGCGGGTGATCGCCAAGATGTCCTCCAGCGGGGCAAGCAGGTATGCCAGTGCATGTAACCGAGCGGGCCGAGAACACCAGACCCAGGACCCGCAATCGACGCCGGCCCTGCCGGCCTGCGTCCCCGCGGCCGTCCCGGGCGCCTCGTTCAGTGCGGGCGGGCGACGAGGTTGCACTCTTCCATGGGGCCGCGCACCACGGTCCCGTCGCCGCGCCGGTAGACGCCGTGGCGCAGGCGGCGGCAGCCGAGCGGGCCGCGCAGGCGCTTCACGCGCTCGATGTGGACGCTGCCGTAGCGCCGGTTCGAGAAGTCGTGGCCGCCGATGCGCACGCCCGGGCCGAAGCGCACCTCGGCGGCGGCCGGCACCACACAGAGGCCGAGCGCGCCGAGACCGAGCTTGCAGAGCGCCAGCGCCGCCGCCGCACGGCCGATCCCCCGAACACGTCGCATCCGAACCTCCTCGCCGCACGGGCAAGCTGAACCAACGGGAGACTGATCCGTTGTCGGGGCAGCCTTCGGCCAGGGGCCCCCTCCGGAGCCCCCGCCGGGACCGAAACGACGCGTAGGAGACCACTTTCATGCATCAGGGCAACCACCGCGACCACGAGGGCGCGAAGAAGCTGTTCGAGCTCATCAAGGACGTGAAGATCGCCATGATGACCACCGTCGATTCCGACGGCACGCTCAACAGCCGCCCGATGTGGAACAACGACGCCGACGAGAACGGCGACCTGTGGTTCTTCACCAAGCTGCACTCGCCCAAGACGGCCGAGATCAGCAAGGACAACCAGGTGAACCTCGCCTATTCCGACCCGTCGAGCCAGAACTACGTCTCGGTGGCCGGCAAGGCCGAGATCGTCCGCGACCAGGCGAAGATCAACGAGAAGTGGAATGAGAGCCTGAAGACCTGGTTCCCGAACGGCAAGGACGATCCCGAGGTCGCGCTGATCCGCGTCCACCCGGAGAAGGGCGAGTACTGGGACAGCCCGAACAGCACGATGCTGCACCTCTACGGCTACGTGAAGGCCTCGCTCACCGGCGAGAGCCCGAAGACCGAGACCAAGAAGGTCGACCTCGCCTGAGGATCGGTCGTCACGACAGGCGTTTTCGCGGGCGGTCTCCGGGAGGAGGCCGCCCGTCTCCTTGACGGCCGCGGCCCCGGCATGCGCTCTGCGCCATCGCAGCGCGGTAGAGTGCCTCACGAATGCTCGATCTGGCCAAGCGGGTTTACGATCACAGCTTCCGCATCGACCCGATCGTGCGGTCGCTGCTCGATACCGATTTCTACAAGCTCCTGATGGCGCAGACGATCCTGCGCCGGCACCCCGCCATCCAGACCACCTTCGGCATCACCAACCGCACGCGGCGCATCCGGATCGCCGACGAGGTCGATGCCGGGCTGCTGCGCGAGCAGCTCGACCACGCCCGGACCCTGCGCCTCAGCAAGGGCGAGGTCACGTGGCTGCGCGGCAACGTGTTCCGCGGCCAGGGGCGCATCCTCGGGCCCGAATTCGTGAGCTGGTTCGAGAACTTCCGGCTCCCCGAATACGAGCTCGCCGTCCATGACGGCCAGTACGAGCTGACCTTCCACGGTCCCTGGATCGAGACCACCATGTGGGAGGTCCCGGCGCTGGCGATCCTCAACGAGCTGCGGGCGCGGGCCGTGCTGCGGGGTCTCGGCAAGCTCGACCTGCAGGTGCTCTACGCCCGGGCCATGACCCGGGTCTGGGAGAAGATCCAGCGGCTGCAGAAGCTGCCGGACCTGTCGGTGGCGGATTTCGGCACGCGTCGGCGCCACGGATTCCTGTGGCAGGACTGGTGCGTGCAGGCCATGGCGGAGGGCCTGGACGGCGCGTTCCTCGGCACCTCCAACTGCCTGATCGCGGCCCGGCAGGAGGTCGAGCCGGTGGGGACGAACGCCCACGAATTGCCGATGGTCTACGCGGCGCTCGCCGAGGACGACGCGGCGCTCGCCGCCGCGCCCTACGCGGTGCTCGCCGACTGGCAGGAGGATTACGGCGGCAACCTGCTGGTGATCCTGCCCGATACCTACGGAACCACCGGGTTCCTGGCGAACGCCCCCGACTGGGTCAGCGACTGGACCGGGATCCGCATCGACTCGAAGGACCCGATCGAGGGCGGCGAGGAGGTCATCCGCTTCTGGCAGGATCGCGGGCACGACCCGCGGGAGAAGCTCGCGATCTTCTCGGACGGCCTCGACATCGACGAGATCGAGCGCATCCACGCCCGGTTCCACGGGCGCATGCGCATCGGCTACGGCTGGGGCACGCTGCTCACCAACGATTTCCGCGGGCTCCTGCCGGACGGCAAGCTCGACCCGGTCTCCATCGTCTGCAAGGTCACGCAGGCCGACGGCCGGCCGACCGTGAAGCTCTCCGACAATCCCACCAAGGCGCAGGGCCCGGCCGACGAGGTCGCCCGGTACCGGCGCGTCTTCGGCGTGGGCGCGCAGGAGGCGCTGCCGGTCCTGGTGTGACGGGGTGTCAGACCAAGCCGGCTGAAACACAGAGGCTGACGGCGCGCGATTGAATTCATTATCATGTCCGGCAATCGGAGCCGCCTCGGGCGGCCCTGTCCGGGAGAACGCCATGTCGATGAATCGCCGCTCGCTCATCGGGGCCGCGGGCCTTGCCCTGACAACGCCCGCCCTGCAGGGCGCGCGGGCGGCCGAGGCGACGAAGCCGGCCGCGAAGGCGCCCCCGCCGCACGTCACGAAGATCCTCGCTCAGTGGATCCTGGGATCCTCCTACGACGCGCTGCCCGATCCCGTCCGCCGCGAGGGCGTGCGCAGCTTCCTCAACTGGGTGGGCGTGGCGATCGGCGGCTCGCACCACGAGACCGTGGACGTGGCGGTCTCGGCCCTGCAGCCCTTCTCGGGGCCGCCCCAGGCCGGGCTGTTCGGCCGGACCGAGCGGTTCGACATCATGAACGCCGCCTTCCTCAACGGCGTGTCGAGCCACATCTTCGACTTCGACGACACCCACCTCAAGACGATCATCCACCCGGCCGGCCCGGTCGCCTCGGCGATCCTGGCCTACGCGGCGATGAAGCCGGTCTCGGGCAAGGACTTCCTCGACGCGCTGGTGGTCGGGATCGAGACCGAGTGCCGGATCGGCAACGCGGTCTATCCGAACCACTACGACGCGGGCTGGCACATCACCGGCACCTGCGGGTCGTTCGGGGCCGCGGCGGCGGCCGGCAAGCTGATGGGGCTGACCGAGCAGCAGATGGTCTACGCCTTGGGGCTCGCCGCCTCGCAGCCGGTCGGCCTGCGCGAATCCTTCGGCTCGATGAACAAGAGCTTCAACCCGGGCCGCGCGGCCTCGAACGGCCTGTTCGCGGCGATCCTGGCCGCGAAGGGCTTCACCTCGTCGGACGGGATGATCGAGGCCAAGCGCGGCTGGGCCAACACGATCTCCACCAAGCAGGACTGGTCGGAGATCACCGACGGCCTCGGCACCCGCTACGAGGCGCAGCTCAACACCTACAAGCCCTTCGCCTGCGGCATCGTCATGCACCCGACGATCGACGCGGCGATCCAGATCCGCGACGCGGATCATGTCAGGCCCGAGGACATCCAGCGCGTCGACCTGAAGGTCCACCCGCTGGTCCTGGAGTTGACCGGCAAGACCGCGCCGAAGACCGGCCTAGAGGGCAAATTCAGCATCTATCACGCGGCCGCGGTGGCCTTCGTCGAAGGTGCGGGCGGCGAGAAGCAGTTCAGCGACCGGGCGGTGAACGACCCGCGGGTGGTGGCCCTGCGCCAGAAGGTGGTCCCGGTGATCACGCCCGGCATCGATCCCGCACAGGTCGACATGACCGTCACGCTGAACGACGGCCGGACGTTCCACCGGCATATCGAGCACGCCATCGGCAGCGTCGAGAAGCCGATGTCGGACGCGCAGCTGGAGGCGAAGTTCGCCGACCTCGCGGCGGGCGTGCTGCCGGAGGCGCAGGCCAAGCGGGTGATGCGGCTGTGCTGGTCCCTGCCTGAACTCAAGGATGCCGGCGACGTGGCGCGCGCGGGCGCCGCGGGGGCGTAACCGACAGGCGAAACCTGCGGGATCGTTTTCGCTTCCCGTGCCGTTCCCCGTCCGCGAGGCTTCCGGTGCTCCCGGCGGGGGCCCGCGCGTGGCGTTCGGGACGCGGATCACCGTATGGGTACCAAAACCCCGGTCGGGGTCGAATCGGCGGCGCGGCCCGGGAATCCCCTGATCCCGCCGCGGCCGACCCGCGTCGCCGCGGCCGAGACGCCGCGGGCCGCCATGGCGTCGCCGGTCGTGGTCGGGGCCACCATCATCGCGGCCCTGTATTTCGGCCGCGAGATCTTCATCCCGATCGCGATCGCGCTGCTCCTGTCCTTCGTGCTGACGCCGCTGGTGAACCGGCTGCGGCGGCTGCGGCTGCCGCGACTGGTGGCGGTGGGCGTCAGCGTGCTCCTGACCGTGGGCATCGTGGCCGCCCTGGCCACCCTGATCGGCATCCAGGCCGCCGACCTCGCGGGCGACGTCCCCCGCTACCGGGACACGATCGAGCGCAAGGTCGACGGGCTGCGGAACTCGCCCGTCGGCCACGTCACGCAGTACGTCGCCAATATCGGGCGGGCGCTCCACGGTGGCGCCAAGGAGGCCGGCAGCCCGGAGGCGCAGCCGGCCGCGCCGCCGCCGTCAGAGCCGTCGCCCGGCCCCGAGCAGGCCCCGGCCGCGCCGAAGCCCGTCCTGGTCGAGGTCGCCACGAGTCCGCCGGGCTCCCTGGAGATGCTCTCGACCGTGCTCATGCCGGTCATGCATCCCCTGGCCACGGTCGGCATCGTCTTCGTGGTGCTGCTGTTCGTGCTGATGCAGCGCGAGGACCTGCGCGACCGCATGATCCGGCTGGCCGGATCGAGCGACCTGCACCGGACCACCGTGGCGATCGACGACGCGGCCAAGCGGCTGAGCCGCTACTTCGTGGTGCAGCTCGCCCTGAATGCCGCCTTCGGCGTGGTGATCGGCATCGGCCTCTACGTCATCGGCGTGCCGAACCCGGTGCTCTGGGCGATCTTCGCGGCCCTGATGCGCTTCGTGCCGTATCTCGGGGCGGTCCTGTCGGCGATCCTGCCGATGGCGCTCGCCGCCGCGGTCGATCCCGGTTGGAACATGATGATCGCGGTGGCGATCCTGTTCATCGTCCTGGAGCCGCTGACCGGCCAAGTGTTCGAGCCGATCTTCTACGGGCAATCCACCGGGCTCTCGCCCTTCGCGGTCCTGGTCTCCGCCCTGTTCTGGACCTGGCTCTGGGGACCGGTCGGCCTGATCCTGTCGACGCCGCTCACCGCCTGCCTCGTGGTGCTCGGCCGCTACGTCGAGCACCTGGAGTTCCTGGACGTGCTGTTCGGTGACCGGCCGGCGCTGACGCCTGTCCAGAACTTCTACCAGCGGATCCTCGCGGGCGATTCCGAGGAGGTGCTGGGTCATGCCGAGCTGATCCTGCAGCAATGCTCGCTCTCGTCCTACTACGACGAGGTGGTCCTGAAGGCGCTCGAACTTGCCGCGCGCGACGCCGCCCGGGGCGTGCTGACCGCGCAGCAGAAGGGGGCGATGCGCGCCGCGCTCGCCGAGCTGATCGCCGACCTCTCCGAGCGGAGCGACGCCGTCGCGAGCACGTCCGGTGACGGCGAGGAGAGCGCCTGCAGCGCGGTGCCGATGGGGCCGCCCCCGGAGGCGCTCTCGGAGGCCTGGACCCGGACGGGCGCGGTCCTGTGTGTCGCCGGCCGCGGCTTCCTGGACGAGGCCGCGGCCGCGATCCTGGCGCAGATCCTGGAGAAGCGCGGCCTCGGCGTCCGCACGGTCCCATTCGCCGAGACGGCCTCCGCGCGGATCGGGCGCTTCGAGCCGGGTCCGGCGCGCACGGCCTGCGTGATCTCCCTGGCGCTCGACGGCGAGCCGACGCATCTGCGCCGCCTCATCCGCCGGCTGAAGGGCCGGATGCCCGGCGTCCCGATCCTGCTCGGCCTGTGGCTCGCCCAGGATTCCGGGGCGAGCCGCCTCGGCGGCGGACCGGGGCGCGCCGCCGAGGCCGACGCGCAGGTGGGATCGCTGCGCGAGGCCGTCGAGGCCATTCTCGCGGCCGCGCAGGAGGATGCGGGCGGCGAAGCCGCACCGGACGGCGGATCGAACGGCGAAGCTCACGGCGCTCCGGAGACCGGGGGCGAGGCATCGCGTCTGCCCGCGCCGGCCGGGGCATGAGCCGCGGCTGCGCGCGCGGGGGACTTGACGGGCGGGGTCGCGGCCCGGTTTCGTCGGGACAGGCCGGCTGGCCGAACGGCCTTCGGACGGAACAGGGGACGGAACGGATGAGCGTCGTCGAACTCGGCCGGTTCATGGACGACCTCGCGGACGCGTCCGGGAAGGCGATCCTGCCGTTCTTCCGCGCCCAGTTCGGCCTGGACGACAAGGCCCGCGGCGGGGCGCCGTTCGATCCGGTCACCGAGGCCGACCGGGCCGCCGAGGTCGTCCTCCGGGCGATGATCGGCCAGACCTTCCCGAGCCACGGCATCCTCGGAGAGGAGTTCGGCGCGGAGCGCACCGACGCCGAGTGCGTCTGGGTCCTCGACCCGATCGACGGCACCCGCGCCTTCATCGGCGGCCTGCCGACCTGGGGAACCCTGATCGGCCTGACCCGCAACGGCGTGCCGGTGCGCGGGATGATGCACCAGCCCTACCTCGCCGAGCGGTTCACCGGGGATGGGCGCAGCGCGAAGCTCCGCGCGCCGGCGGGCGAGCGGACCCTGCGCAGCCGCCGATGCGGGGAGCTCGGTCAGGCGATCCTGGCGACCACGGATCCCCGACTGTTCGCGGCCGGAGACGAGGCCGAGCGCTTCCGGGCGCTTGAAGGCCAGGTGCGGATGTCCCGCTACGGCGCGGACTGCTACGCCTACTGCATGCTGGCGGCCGGCCAGATCGACCTCGTGGTCGAGGCCGGGCTGAAGCCCTACGACATCGTCGCGCTGATCCCGATCGTCGAGGGCGCGGGGGGGCGGGTCACGTCCTGGGACGGCGGCCCCGCCGCCGGCGGCGGCTGCGTGATCGCGGCGGGCGACCCGCGGCTGCACGAGGCCGCGCTCAAGGTTCTGAACCCGTGACGCGCGGCCGAGCCGGGCCCGTCCGCCGGGCCGTCCGCCGCAGCCGGAGCCCGCCCCCGAGCATCACCCCGAGCCCGAGCCGCAACCGGAACCCGCGCCGGAAGCGGCCGCGCACGCCGCGCCGGCCGCCGATACGCCCGCGCCGCAGGCCGGCACCGGCGACACCCTGCACGGGGATGCCCGCATCGACGACGTCATCGAGAGCCTGTCGCAGGCGCTCGGCGCGGCGATCCACCAGCAGCCCGATCCCGCCGCCGAGACCAAGGACGGGAAGAGCGAGGATCCCGCCTCGATGTTCGAGCGCTGGACCGTCCGCCCGCGCCGGACCCAGCAGCAGACCTGAGCTTCGGCGCCGCGCCGCGGCGCAACGACGCGAGACACGGACGGGCCGCAGCGCAGACCGCGCTGCGGCCCGTCTGCTTGCGCGGGCCGTCGCTGTCCGGATCCACCTGCGGCCCCTGTCGCCACCCTCGCGCGCCGGCGCGCACGTCCGCGTTGCGCCATTCCGGGCCCGGGTATTTGCCAGACGAGCGTAGTCCTCTCGCCCGGGAGCGAGGGGTTTTTGTCACGGATGGTTCGCGGCGGATAAGCGTGCAACCGTTGAGACGCCGGATGATAATCGCTAGCGTGCCGGCAAATCGGGAGGGTGCGCGGTCGTCGCACGGGATGGACATGGCACAGGCAATCCAGGCGACGGCTCCCGCCGCAGCGCCCCGCGAGCCCTGGTATAAGGTGCTCTACATCCAGGTCCTGATCGCTATCGCGCTCGGCGTGCTGCTCGGCTGGTACGACCCGGCCACCGGCAAGTCGATGAAGTGGCTCGGCGACGCCTTCATCGGCCTGATCAAGATGATGATCGCGCCGATCATCTTCTGCACGATCGTCCACGGCATCGCGTCGATCGGCGACCTGAAGAAGGTCGGCCGCGTCGGCCTGAAGGCGCTGGTCTACTTCGAGGTTGTGTCCACCGTCGCGCTGCTGATCGGCGTCATCGTCGGCGAGGTGATCCGGCCCGGTGCGGGCTTCAACGCCGACCCGTCGAAGCTCGACGCCAGCAAAGTCGCGACCTACGCCAACAAGGCGGCGGCCGACTCCACCGTCGCCCACATCCTGGCAATCATCCCGAAGAGCTTCCTCGACCCCTTCGCCACCGGCGACCTGCTGCAGGTGCTGCTGATCTCGATCCTCACCGGCGTCGTGGTGACGAATCTCGGCGAGCGGGCGGCCTCGGTGAACCACGCGATCGACACGGCCGGCCAGATCTTCTTCCGGATCATCGGCATCGTCGTGAAGCTCGCCCCCATCGGCGCCTTCGGCGCCATGGCGTTCACGATCGGCGAGTACGGCATTCAGAAGGTCTACGACCTCGCGTGGCTCGTCGGCACCTTCTACATCACGGCGATCCTGTTCGTGCTGGTGGTGCTCGGGACGATCGCCCGGGTCGCGGGCTTCTCGATCCTGCGCTTCCTCGCCTACATCAAGGACGAGCTGCTGATCGTGGTCGGCACGTCGTCCTCCGAGACGGTGCTGCCGCAGCTCATGACCAAGATGCGCCGGCTCGGCGCCTCGGACTCGGTGGTCGGCCTCGTGGTGCCGACCGGCTACTCGTTCAACCTCGACGGCACCAACATCTACATGACGCTGGCCACGCTGTTCCTGGCGCAGGCCGTGGGCGTGGACCTGTCGATCAGCCAGTACGCGACCATCATCCTGGTCGCGATGCTGACCTCGAAGGGCGCCTCGGGCGTCACCGGAGCGGGCTTCATCACCCTGGCGGCGACGCTCTCGGCGATCCCCAACAGCCCGGTCCCGGTCGCCGCCATGACCCTCGTGCTCGGCATCGACAAGTTCATGTCGGAGTGCCGCGCGCTCACCAACCTCGTGGGCAACGGCGTCGCCTGCGTGGTGGTCAGCCGCTGGGAAGGCGAGCTCGACGTGGCCAAGCTCAACGAGGTGATGGCCCACCCGGTCGCCATCGGCACCCACATCACCGACGAGTCGCCGCAGCCGATGGGCACCGACGGCAAGGTCGCCGCCGCCGAGTGATGGGATCGCCCCCGGCGGAGAACGAAGGTCGCCCGCGCCTCGGCATCGATCTCGGCGGCACCAAGATCGCCGGGATCGTGCTCGGTCCGGACGGTTCGACCCTGGCCGAGGCCCGGATACCCGCCCCGCGCGGCACCTACCGGGCCACCGTCGAGGCCGTGGCCGATCTGGTCCTGCGTCTCGAAGCCGAGGCCGGCGCGCCCTGCACCGTCGGCATCGGCATGCCGGGGAGCCTGTCGCCGGCGACGGGCCGCGTGCGCAACGCCAACTCGCACTGGCTCAACGGACATCCCTTCGCGGCCGATCTCGGCGAGCGCCTGGAGCGCCCGCTCCGGATCGAGAACGACGCCAATTGCCTGGCGGTGTCGGAGGCGATCGACGGCGCCGGCGCCGGGGTCCGCGTGGTCTGGGCGGTGATCCTGGGCACCGGCGTCGGGTCCGGCATCGCGCTCGACGGTCGGGTGCTCACGGGCCGCAACGGCATCGCGGGCGAGTGGGGCCACGGCCCCCTGCCGGCGCCCCGGGACGACGAGCGACCGGGTCCCGCCTGCTATTGCGGCCGCCGGGGCTGCGTCGAGACCTGGCTGTCCGGTCCCGGGCTGGCGGCGGACCACGCGCGGCGGCACGGCGGCAGCCTCGCCGCCGAGGCGGTCGTCGCCGAAGCCCGGGCCGGAAGCCCGGCGGCGCGGGCGACGCTCGCCGCCCATCTCGAACGGCTCGGGCGCGCGGCCGCCCAGGTGGTGAACCTCCTCGATCCGGACGTGATCGTGATCGGCGGCGGCCTGTCGCGCGTCCCGGAGCTGATCGCGGGCCTGCCGGCGGCGATCGCCCCCCATGTCTTCTCCGACGCCTTCGACACGCCGGTGCGGGCGAGCCTGCACGGAGACGCCTCGGGCGTGCGCGGGGCGGCGTGGTTGTGGGAGGCGGAGGGCGTCTGAGGCCGTCCCCGCGGTCGATCAAACGGACCAGCTCACAGAGACGCCGCTTGCGGGGCCGGGTGCGGGCAGGGCAGGACGGCAGCGTCGCATCCAGAAACCTCGATGATCGTCCGCACCCGGCCCAACCTGCTGACCCTGCTGTTCACCCTGCGCGGCTCGATCCTGCCGCGAGTGGCGCCCAAGCTCGCGGGGATCGTCGCGGTCTCCTGCGCGGTGGTGTGGGCGGAGTCGCGGTGGCCCGCGCTGTTCCCGGTCACCGCGGGGGTCACGCCGTTCACCGTGGTCGGCCTCGCCCTCTCGATCTTCCTGAGCTTCCGCAACAATGCCTGCTACGAGCGCTGGTGGGAGGCCCGGAAGCACTGGGGCAACCTGATCGGCGAGGTGCGCAACCTCGCCCGCGCCCTCCCGGCCCTGCTGCCCGAGCGGGAGGCCGCGCTCCAGCTCCGGCGCCTGTCGGCCTTCGCGCACGGGCTCCACGCCCGCCTGCGCGACTTGGACGAGGCCGCCGCCATCGACCGGACGAGCCCCGGGTCGGACCTGTCCGGCCCGAACCCCACCGACTCGGTCCTGGCCGCCATCACCCGCGACCTCGCCGCGCTGACGCGCGCGGGCCGGCTCAGCGACATCCAGTTCGGCCTCCTCGAGGCCCGGATCGAGGCCCTGTCGGGCGTGCACACCGCCTGTGAGCGCCTCGCCAACACGCCGCTACCCTTCGCCTACACGCTCCTCGTGTACCGGACGGCATGGCTCTACTGCCTGCTCCTGCCGGTGGGCCTCACCGGCTCCCTGGGCTGGGCAACCCCGATCGTGGTGGCGCTCGTGGCCTACACGTTCTTCGGCCTCGACGCCCTCGGCGACGAGCTCGAGGAGCCGTTCGGCACGGAGCCCAACGACCTGCCCCTCGACGCCATGGTCCGCGCCGTGGACCGCATCGTCCACCACGCCCTCGGCGAGCCGATGCCCGAGGCGCTGGCGCCGGACGGGTACTGGCTGCGGTAGCGCCGGCGCCTAGCCGTTCCAGGCGCGCAGCACGGGCTCGGTGCGGTCGTGCTCATAGCCGAGCACCGAGACGCTGGCGGTGCCGAGGACCAGGAGCGCGCCGCCCTGCGGCGGCAGGCCGATCCAGCGCGCGGCGAGCACCCGCAGGAGATGCGCGCTGGAGAACACGATCAGGTCGGCGTCCCGGGCCCGGGCCCGACCGATGATCCGGTCCGCCCGGGCGCCCACGTCCGCTGCCGTCTCGCCCTCGGGGCAGCCGTCGCGGAACAGCCGCCAATCCGGCCGCTCGGCGAGGATCGCCTGCGTGGTCCGGCCCTCGTAGGCGCCGTAATCCCATTCCGCGAGATCCGGATCGATCGTGCGGCCATCGCCGAAGCCCGCCAGCGCGCAGGTCGTGGCCGCCCGGCTCGACGGGCTCGACCAGACCGCCGCGTAGGCGCGTGCCGCCAAGCGAGGGGCGAGCGCGCGCGCCGCTTCCTCGCCCTCCGGGGTCAGCGGAATGTCGCTGCGCCCGGTATGCTGACCGGACCGGCTCCAGGCCGTCTCGCCGTGGCGGACCAGCGTGATCTGCGGGAACGGGCTCTCCGACATGATGCGCGCCTCCCGGGCGCGCCGGCCGCGCCCGCGATCCACCCTGCCGTCAACGCGGCCGCCGCGCTACGGTCTCATCGGCTCGGCAAAGCCGGTTCGAGACGTCTCGACCGTCTCAAGATCGCGCTTGCGCCCGCGCCGAAACGGACATAAACATATCTTTATGTCTATCGAGCGCAGGCAAGAGGCGGGGTCGATCCCCTTTCCGGAAGCCCTGGGCGTCCTGCGTGCCGCCGCGGAGGAGACGCGCCTGCGCATCCTGGCGCTGCTCGCCGAGGGGGAGCTCTCGGTCTCCGACCTCACCGACATCCTCGGTCAGTCGCAGCCGCGGATCTCCCGCCATCTCAAGCTCCTGGTGGAGGCCGGGCTGGTCGAGCGCCACCGCGAGGGGGCCTGGGCGTTCTTCCGGCTGTCCGACGCCCGCGCCGGCTTGGCGGACCCGCTCCTGTCCGGGCTCGACCGGACCGCCCCGCCCCTGTCGGAGGACCGCGCGCGGCTCGACGCCGTCCGGGCGCAGCGGGCCGAGGCGGCCACAACGTTCTTCGCGCGCCTCGCGCCCAAATGGGACGAGCTGCGGTCCCTGCACGTGCCCGAGGCGATCGTGGAGGCCGCGGTGCTCGACGCCTTGGGCGACCGCCGGATCGGCAGCCTGATCGACCTCGGCACCGGCACCGGCCGGATGCTCGGCCTGCTGGCGCCCCGGGCCGGCCGCGCTACCGGGCTCGATTCGAGCCACGCCATGCTGTCCGTCGCCCGGGCCAACCTGGAGCGCCAGGGCCTCGCGCGGGTGGATCTGCGGCAGGGCGACATCCACGCGCCGCCCTTCGCGCGGGCGAGCTTCGACCTCGTCGTGGTCCATCAGGTGCTGCACTATCTCGACGACCCGGCCCGGGCGCTCCGCGGTGCCGCGCGCCTCGTGGCGCCCGGCGGCCGCCTGCTGGTGGTGGATTTCGCGCCGCACGATCTGGAATTCCTTCGCACGGGCCAGGCCCACCGGCGCCTCGGGTTCTCGGCCGAGCAGGTCTCCGGGTGGCTCGCCGAAGCCGGCCTCGCCACGGTCGCCACCCGCGATCTGGCACCGCGCGAGTCCGGCCAGCTCACCGTCACCCTCTGGCTGGCCCAGGACGGGCTGGCTCAGGACGGCCTGGCCGACACCGAGACAGAACAGCCTCAGCGCGCCGTCGCCTGAGACAGTGAACCTCCGCAGACTTCGTCTGAACCGACCGACATAGAGGACGAGACCCCGATGCGCCGCTCCACCCACCGCGCCAGCCGCGACGGCTACCACCCGATCCGCGTCTCGATCGAGTTCTTCCCGCCGAAGACCGACGAGATGGAGAAGATCCTCTGGGCCTCCATCGAGCGCCTCGCGCCGCTCCAGCCGAGCTTCGTCTCGGTGACCTACGGCGCCGGCGGCTCGACCCGCGAGCGCACCCACAACACGGTCGCCCGGATGGTCCGCGAGACCGGCCTGAAGCCCGCCGCCCACCTCACCTGCGTGGACGCCTCCCGCGAGGAGATCGACGCCGTGGTCCAGTCCTACTGGGACGCGGGCGTGCGCCACATCGTGGCTCTGCGTGGCGACCCGGCGGAGGGCGTCGGCCACGCCTACCGGCCGCATCCGGAGGGCTACGCCTCGACCGCCGAGCTGGTCGAGGGGATCAAGCGGATCGGCGACTTCAAGGTCTCGGTCTCGGCCTATCCCGAGAAGCACCCCGAGGCGGCGTCCCTCGACGCCGACATCGACGCCCTGAAGGCCAAGGTCGACGCCGGGGCCGATCAGGCGATCACCCAGTTCTTCTTCGAGAACGAGATCTACCTGCGCTACCTGGAGAAGGTCCGGGCCGCCGGGATCACCATCCCGATCATCCCGGGCATCCTGCCGGTGCAGAACTTCAAGCAGGCGGCGAATTTCGCCCGCCGCACCGGCGCCTCGGTGCCCTACTGGCTGGCCGCCCGGTTCGAGGGACTGGAGACCGACGTGGAGACCCGCCGGCTCGTGGCCGCCGCGGTAGCGGCCGAGCAGGTGCTCGACCTCGTGGACGAGGGCGTCAACGACTTCCACTTCTACTCGATGAACCGGTCGGATCTGGTCTACGCGATCTGCCACCTGCTCGGCCTGCGCGCCCAGGCGCCGAAGCTGGCGGCCGCGAAGGCGGCGGCTTAGATTTCAGTTGCGCCCGGTGCGGGCGCGACTGGGGGTGACTGCAATGGCTGAACCGCAGGATATGATTGTTCCGCTCCTCCGGGAGATTAGGACCGAGATGCAGACGAACTTTGCTGACGTCCGTCAGCAGTCCGAAGCGGTCAATGCGCGCTTCGACAGGTTGGAAGGCCGGTTCGACAATCTGCGTGAAGCCGTGAACGGCGAATCGGTCCTGGACCGTTACGCTGCCGCGGAAGTCGAGGAGCGGCTCGAAGCGATCGAGAAGCGACTCGCCGCTCTGGAGAAGGCGGGCTGACCGCAACCGACCCGAAACACTAATCCATCCCACCCTCCACCTCATCCTGAGGTGCCGCGTAAGCGGCCTCGAAGGAGGGTTCCAGGGATCGCCACGACATCTGGAGGCCTCCTGCGAGGCCTCCGCTTCGCTCCGGCACCTCGGGATGAGGTGATCTGACAGGACGCACGATGACCGATTTTGCCCCCGTCGACGGCACCGAGATCGCCAAGGCCCTGCGCCAGCGCGCGGCGGAGAAGATCCTCGTCCTCGACGGGGCGATGGGCACCGTGATCCAGCGGCTCAAGTACTCGGAAGAGGACTTTCGCGGTGACCGGTTCAAGGATCACGGCCACGATCAGAAGGGCAACAACGACCTGCTGATCCTGACCCAGCCCGACGCGATCCGGCAGATCCACCTCGACTACTTCCTGGCCGGCGCCGACGTCTGCGAGACCAACACCTTCTCGGGCACCACCATCGCCCAAGCCGATTACGGCATGGAATCGATCATCCACGAGCTGAACGTCGAGGGCGCAAGGCTCGCCCGGGAGGCCGCCAAGCTCGCCGAGCAGAAGGACGGCCGCCGCCGCTTCGTGGCCGGCGCCATCGGGCCGACGAACCGCACCCTGTCGATCTCGCCCGACGTGAACAACCCGGGCTTCCGGGCGGTGACCTTCGATCAGGTCAAGCAGGCCTACGTGGAGCAGGTCCGCGGCCTGATCGACGGCGGCGCCGAGCTGATCCTGATCGAGACGATCTTCGACACGCTGAACGCCAAGGCCGCGGTGGCGGCGGCGTGGCAGGTCTTCGACGAGACCGGCATCCGCCTGCCGATCCAGATCTCCGGCACGATCACCGATCTCTCGGGCCGCACCCTGTCGGGCCAGACCCCGGCGGCCTTCTGGCACTCGCTGCGGCACTCCGAGCCGCTGACCTTCGGCCTCAACTGCGCGCTCGGCGCCCGCGAAATGCGCGGCCACATCGCCGAGCTGTCGCGGATCTGCGACACGCTGGTCTGCGCCTACCCGAATGCCGGCCTGCCGAACGAGTTCGGCCTCTACGACGAGAGCCCGGAGGCGATGGGCAAGCTGGTCGGCGAGTTCGCCGAATCCGGCCTCGTCAACATGGTCGGCGGCTGCTGCGGCACCACGCCGGACCACATCCGCGCCATCGCGGAGGCGGTCGCCGGCAAGGCGCCGCGGCCGATCCCCGAGGTGCCGCGCCTGATGCGGCTGTCGGGCCTCGAGCCCTTCGTGCTCACGCCGGAAATCCCCTTCGTGAACGTCGGCGAGCGCACGAACGTCACCGGCTCGGCCAAGTTCCGCAAGCTCATCACCAACGGTGATTACGCGGCGGCGCTGGACGTCGCCCGCGATCAGGTCGCGGCCGGCGCCCAGGTGATCGACGTCAACATGGACGAGGGCCTGCTCGACTCCCAGAAGGCGATGGTCGAGTTCCTGAACCTCGTCGCCGCCGAGCCCGACATCGCGCGCGTTCCCGTGATGGTCGATTCCTCGAAGTTCGAGGTGATCGAGGCCGGGCTGAAGTGCATCCAGGGCAAGCCGATCGTGAACTCGATCTCCATGAAGGAGGGCGAGGAGAAGTTCATCGAGGCCGCCAAGGTCTGCCGCTCCTACGGGGCCGCCGTGGTGGTGATGGCCTTCGACGAGCAGGGGCAGGCGGATTCCTACGAGCGCAAGGTCGAGATCTGCACCAAGGCCTACCGGATCCTGACCGAGCAGGTCGGCTTCCCGCCCGAGGACATCATCTTCGATCCGAACATCTTCGCGGTCGCCACGGGCATCGAGGAGCACAACCCGTACGGCGTGGCCTTCATCGAGGCGACCCGCACGATCCGCGAGACCCTGCCGCACGCCCACATCTCGGGCGGCGTCTCGAACCTCAGCTTCGCCTTCCGCGGCAACGAGCCGGTGCGCGAGGCCATGCACGCGGTGTTCCTGTTCCACTGCATCAAGGCCGGCATGGACATGGGCATCGTCAATGCCGGCCAGCTCGCCGTCTACGACGAAATCCCGGCGGAGCTGCGCGAGCTGTGCGAGGACGTCGTCCTCAACCGCCGCGAGGATTCCACCGAGCGCCTGCTGGAGGCCGCCGAGCGCTTCAAGACCGGCGCATCGGCCCAGGCCAAGACCGCCGACCTGACCTGGCGCGAGGCTCCGGTCGAGAAGCGGATCGAGCACGCGCTGGTCAACGGCATCACCGAGTACATCGTGGCCGACACCGAGGAGGCGCGGGCCTCAGCCGAGCGCCCGCTCCACGTCATCGAGGGCCCGCTGATGGCCGGCATGAACGTGGTCGGCGACCTGTTCGGCTCCGGCAAGATGTTCCTGCCGCAGGTGGTGAAGTCAGCCCGCGTGATGAAGCAGGCGGTCGCCTATCTCGAGCCGTTCATGGAGGAGGAGAAGCGCGCCAACGGCGGCGACGGCAAGCGCCAGGCCGCCGGCAAGGTGCTGATGGCGACCGTTAAGGGCGACGTCCACGATATCGGCAAGAACATCGTCGGCGTCGTGCTGGCCTGCAACAACTACGAGATCATCGATCTCGGCGTGATGGTGCCGGCCGCCAAGATCCTGGAGACCGCCAAGACCGAGAAAGTCGACATCGTCGGCCTGTCGGGCCTGATCACCCCGTCGCTCGACGAGATGGTCCACGTGGCCGGCGAGATGGAGCGCGAGGGGCTCGACGTGCCGCTGCTGATCGGCGGTGCCACCACGAGCCGCGTCCACACGGCGGTGAAGATCCACCCGGCCTACGCCAAGGGTCAGGCGGTCTACGTCACCGACGCGAGCCGCGCGGTCGGCGTGGTGTCGAGCCTGATCTCGAAGGAGACTCGTGGGCCGACGATCGAGAAGGTCCGGGCCGAGTACGCCAAGGTCGCCGACGCCCACAAGCGCTCGGAGGCCGACAAGCAGCGGCTGCCGCTCGCCAAGGCGCGGACCAACGCCTTCAAGATCGACTGGTCGTCCTACAAGCCGGCCAAGCCGAACTTCACCGGCACCCGGGTCTACGGCTCCTACGAGGTCGCCGACCTCGTGCCCTACATTGACTGGACGCCGTTCCTGCAGACCTACGAGTTCAAGGGCCGCTTCCCGGCGATCCTGGACGATCCCGAGCAGGGCCCGGCCGCCCGCGCCCTCTACGAGGACGCGCAGGCGATGCTGAAGCAGATCGTTGAGGAGCGCTGGTTCAACCCGAAGGCGGTGATCGGCTTCTGGCCGGCCAACAGCGTCGGTGACGACATCGCGCTCTACACCGGCGAGAGCCGGTCAGAGCGGCTCGCCACCTTCCACGGCCTGCGCCAGCAGCTCTCGAAGCGCGACGGGCGGTCGAACACCTGCCTGTCGGACTTCGTCGCCCCGGCCGAGACCGGCATCGCCGACTATATCGGCGGCTTCGTGGTCACGGCGGGCCTGGAGGAAGTGCGGATCGCCGAGCGCTTCGAGCGGGCCAACGACGATTACCGGGCGATCCTCGTGAAGGCGCTCGCCGACCGCATCGCCGAGGCCTTCGCCGAGCGGATGCACGAGCGGGTGCGCAAGGAGTTCTGGGGCTACGCGTCCGACGAGGCCTACGGGCCCGAGGAGCTGGTGCTGGAGAAGTACGACGGCATCCGCCCGGCCCCGGGCTATCCGGCCCAGCCCGACCACACCGAGAAGACCACCCTGTTCGACCTCCTGAAGGCCGAGAGCCGGATCGGCGTGAAGCTCACCGAGTCCTACGCGATGTGGCCGGGTTCGTCGGTATCGGGGATCTACATCGCCCACCCGGAGGCGCACTATTTCGGCGTCGCCAAGGTGGAGCGCGATCAGGTCGAGGATTACGCCGCCCGCAAGGGCATGGATGTCCGCGAGGTCGAGCGCTGGCTCGGGCCGATCCTGAACTACGACCCGGCGCGGTACCTGCCGCAGGCGGCGGAGTAGGGGCGGGGTACCGCCGTCATCGCGAGCGTGGCGAAGCGACCCAGGCCAGCGCGACATCGGTCGGCGTGGCGCCCCTGGCTTGCTTCGCTCCGCTCGCAGGGACGGCACGGTGGCCCGAGCCGCCGATCCAACCTCAGCAGGTCCCCGCGCCCCGCGTGTTCACGTACAGTGAATAGACCGAGTGCGTGGACGTCATCAGCAGCAGGTTGCGGTTGAGGCCGCCGAAGCACAGGTTGGCGCAGCGCTCCGGCAGGCGGATCCGGCCGATCAGCTTGGCCTGCGGGGAGAGCACGATGACCCCGTCCTCGGCCTCGCTCATCCCCCAGCCGCACCAGAGATTGCCGTCGACATCGACGCGGAACCCGTCCGGCGTGCCGGTGCCGGCATCGTAGAAGACGCGGCCGTTCGCGGCCTTGGTGCCGTTCTCGACCACGTCGTAGACGCGGATCAGGCGGTTCGGCTTCGCCCGCGCCTCGATGAGGTAGAGCTTGGACTCGTCCGGCGAGAAGCAGAGCCCGTTCGGCCCCGCCACGCCCTCGACCGCGACGCTGGCTTGGCCCGTCTTCGGATCGATCCGGTAGACGTTGCCGGGAAGCTCCGGCGCGGCCATCGATTCGTGCGGATTCGGCCCGAAGGCCGGGTCGGTGAACCAGATCGCGCCGTCGGAATGGCAGACCACGTCGTTGGGCGAGTTCAGCGGCTTGCCGTCGAACCGGTCCATCAGCGTGGTGATGCTGCCGTCGTGCTCGGTCCGGGTGACGCTGCGGGTCCTGTGCTGGCAGGTGACCAGCCGGCCCTGCCGGTCGCGGGTGTTGCCGTTGGCGTAGTTCGACGGCTTGCGGAACACCGAGAGCGTGCCGGACGCCTCCTCCCACTTCATGATTCGGTCGTTGACCACGTCGCTGAACAGCAGCGATCCCATGTCGCCGAACCAGACCGGCCCCTCGGCCCAGCGGAAGCCCGTGGCGACCCGCTCCACCGTCGCCGAGGCGAGCCGGTACTTGGCGAAGGCCGGATCGAGGATCTCGACGGCCGGGTCCGGCACCCGCTGCGACGGCTCCCAGCCGGCCCCGGCCGCCCGCGCGGCGCCGAGCAGGGCCGCTCCGGCGAGCAGGCCCCTGCGTGCGATCATCACCATGGTTCCTCCCTGTGATGTGGCCCGCCGCCTGTTGCCGGCGGCTCGGGCCGGTCAGTGAATCTCGGGTTCCGGGATCCCGCCGGCGCCCTCCAGAAAGTCGAAGTCGCAGCCCTCGTGCGCCTGCCGCACGTGCTGGGCGAACAGCCGGTTGTAGCCCCGGGGATAGGCCCGGTCCGGCGGCACGAAGGCCTCCACCCGGGCGGCGATCTCGGCCGCGTCGAGGTGCAGGTGGATGCGCCGCCCGGGCACGTCCACCGTGATGCGGTCGCCGTCGCGCACCGCCGCGAGCGGGCCGCCCGCGGCCGATTCCGGCGCCACGTGCAGGATGCAGGCGCCGTAGCTCGTGCCGCTCATCCGTGCGTCCGAGATGCGGACCATGTCGCGCACGCCCTGCCGGAGCAGGACCTTGGGGATCGGCAGCATGCCCCATTCCGGCATGCCGGGGCCGCCGATCGGGCCGGCATTGCGCAGGACCATCACGTGGTCGGGGGTGACGTCGAGGTCGAGGTCGTTCACCGCCGCGCTCATCGCGTCGTAGCTGTCGAAGACCAGCGCGGGACCGGAATGCTGCAGGAAGCGCGGGTCCGCGGCCGGCGGCTTGATCACGCAGCCGTCGGGGGCGAGGTTGCCGTACAGGATCGCGGTCCCGCCCAAGGCCACGATCGGCCGGTCGAGCGGGCGGATCACGTCGTCGTTGAAGACCTTCATGCCGGCGAGCCCGTCGCCGATCGTGCCGCCGGTGACCGAGCGGGCGTCGAGGTGGAGGAGGGGGGACAGGCGCGCCATCAGCGCCCGGATGCCGCCGGCGATGTGGAAATCCTCCATCAGCCACTGCCCCGAGGGCCGGAGATTGGCGATCACCGGCACCTTCTGGGCGAACTCGTCGAACTCGGTGAGCTTGACCGGGATGCCGGCCCGGCCCGCCATGGCCACGAGGTGGATCATCGCGTTGGTGGAGCCGGCGAGCGCGTTGTGGACCACCAGGGCGTTGTCGATGGAGCGCCGGTCCAGGATGTCGGAGGGCTTCAGGTCCTCCCAGATCATCTCGACGATCCGCCGGCCGCAGGCGCCGGCCATGCGCGGATGGTCCGCGTCGGCCGCCGGGATCGAGGCCGAGCCGGGCAGGGACAGCCCTAGCGCCTCGGTGATCGACGTCATGGTCGAGGCCGTGCCCATGGTCATGCAGGTGCCGGCGGAGCGGGCGATGCCCGCCTCCATGTCGTTCCACTCCTGCGCGGTGATGTTGCCGGCCTCCTTCTCGGCCCAGTACTTCCAGACGTCGGAGCCCGAGCCCAGGATCGTCCCGCCGAAATGCCCGCGCATCATGGGCCCCGCCGGCAGGAAGACCATCGGCAGGTTCATGGAGATGCCGCCCATCACGGTGCCGGGCGTGGTCTTGTCGCATCCGCCCATCAGCACCGCGCCGTCCACGGGATGCTGGCGCAGCAGCTCCTCCACCTCCATGGCCAGGAGGTTGCGGTAGAGCATCGTGGTCGGCTTGACGAAGTTCTCCGACAGCGAGAGCGCCGGCAGCTCGATCGGGAAGCCCCCCGCCTGCCAGACGCCGCGCTTCACGTGCTCCACGCGCTCGCGGAAATGCTGGTGGCAGGGGTTGATGTCGCTCCAGGTGTTGATGATGCCGACGATCGGCTTGCCGGTGAAGTCCGCCCGCTCGTAGCCCATCTGGAGCATCCGCGAGCGGTGGCCGAAGCTGCGCAGGTCGGTGGCGCCGAACCAGCGCTGGCTGCGCAGGTCGTCCAGATTCTTCTTGCGCGCGCTCATCGCTCCGTCTCCGATCTCACGCGTTCGGTCCGGCCGGGCGGACAGCGCCGCCGCCCCGCGGACCCGGCTCGCCGCGGCCTGACCGGGCCGCGACGACCGTGATCGCCGCCGAGGCGAGCGCGCAAGCCGCCAGGAAGTAAAGGCCGGACTCGTAGGTGCCGGTGTAATCCTTGAGCCAGCCCAGGACGTAGGGGCCGACGAAGCCGCCGAGATTGCCGATCGCGTTGATCAGGGCGATCCCCCCGGCGGCCGCGGGGCCGGCCAGGAACTCCCCCGGCATCGCCCAGAAGGCGGGCTTGCTCCCGTAGAGCCCGACCGTGGCCAGCGACATCGCCGTGAGCGCCCAGAGACTGCCGAGCATGGGTCCGGAGGCGATGAGGCCGAGTGCGGCGATCAGCGCGGCGATCACGAAGTGCCAGCGGCGCTCGTTGCGCCGGTCCGACGACCAGCTCCAGGCGATCATGCCCAGCGTCCCGACCGCGTAGGGCACGGCCGTGGCGACGCCCGTCTCCCAGTCGGTGAGGTGCAGGCTCTTCAGGATCGGCGGCATGAAGAAGGTGATGCCGTAGGTGGCGGTGCCGATGCTGAAGTAGATCGCCCCGAGCGCGAGCACCCGCCGGTCGGTCAGGACCTGCCGGAGAGTGAGGTGCCCGTGAACCCGGACCGTCCCGTCCCGCTCCGCCGCGATCTCCGTCGCCAGCCACAGCCGCTCCCCGGGCGTGAGCCACGCCGCCCGCTCGGGCCGGTCGGTCATCAGCCCCAGGACCGCGAAGGCCAGCAGGGTCGAGGGCGCCGCCTCGAGGAGGAACAGCCATTGCCAGCCGTGCAGGCCCAGCACCCCGTCGAGCTGGAGCAGCGCCCCCGAGATCACGGCCGTGAGGGCGTTCGAGCCCGGGACCGCCAGGAACAGCGCGGCGACCACGCGGGCCCGGTACCGTTTCGGGAACCAGTAGGTGAAATAGAGAATCACGCCGGGGAAGAAGCCGGCCTCGGCCACGCCCAGCAGGAAGCGCAGGGCGAGGAAGCTCGCCGGGCCGGTGATGAGGGCCATGCTGCCCGCCACCAGCCCCCAGGTGACCATGATCCGGGCGATCCAGAGCCGCGCCCCGGCGCGCTCCAGGAGGACGTTGCTCGGTACTTCGAAGATGACGTAGCCGAGGAAGAAGATGCCGGCCGCCCATCCGTAGACCGTGGCGGAGAACCCGAAATCCCGGTTCAGGCCGAACGAGGCGAAGCCCACATTCGTCCGGTCCATGTAGGCGACGAAGTAGATCACGACGATCAGCGGCAGGAGTCGCCGCGACACCTTGGCGATCGTCCGTCGCTCGATCTCCGGCGCCGCATCGCCCCCGCGCAACCCTGCCGCCATGGCGTCCCCCCGAGCCGAATCCGACGCGTCCCGGCCCATTGCCGATCGCGGGCCGGGTCGGAGCGGGCCGGCACGGCACGCTCAGCGGCCGGTCCGCGTCCGCCAGGCGGCGAAATCGGCGAGGCTCTGCTCGTCGGTGGCAGGGTAGAGGCCGAGGATTGTGCGGCCCTTGCGGACCTCCTCGGTGACGAAGTCCTCGTAGGCGGTCATCTCGACGGCCTCGTCGGCGACCGCGTCGGCGAGGTGGGCCGGGATCACCGCGACGCCGTCGCCGTCGCCGACGATCACGTCCCCGGGAAAGACGGGCGCGTCTCCGCAGCCGATCGGCACGTTGATGTCGATCGCCTGGTGGATCGTGAGGTTCGTCGGTGCCGACGGGCGCGCGTGGTAGCTCGGCATCTCGAGCCGGGCGATCTCGTCGGCATCGCGGAAGCCCCCGTCGGTGACCAGCCCGGCGCAGCCGCGCACCATCAGCCGCGTGGCCAGGATCGAGCCGGCGGACGCCGCGCGCGCGTCCTTGCGGCTGTCGATCACCATCACGGCGCCGGGCGGGCACTCCTCCACGGCCTTGCGCTGCGGGTGCGCGCGGCCCCGGAACACCGTGATCGGGTTCAGGTCCTCCCGGGCCGGGATGTAGCGCAGGGTGTACGCCTCGCCGACCATCGTCGGGCCACCTGCCTTCAGGGGCAGCACGCCCTGGATCATCTGGTTGCGGAAACCGCGCTTGTAGAGGGCGGTCATCAGCGTCGCCGTGCTGACGGTCTTCAGCTTGGCGCGCGTCTCAGGGGACAACCCGGACATCCGCTTCTCCTCCCCGGGCCTCGGTCTCGGCACCCGCGAACGGTGACAATCACGCGTCGCTTGCGCCGGCCTTGGCTCCCGTCCGCGCTGCGCGCGGACTGATATCCCAGATCTTGAGTAACACGGCGCGCGGCGCCATTGTCAACCGGCGCAGGTTGCGACAGACACGGTCGGACATCGACGGGGAAGCCCTTGGCCGAATTGGGATTTGCGGGCGGCGGGAGCGCGACGCCGACGGACGCGCCGAGGCCGCGCTCGCTCGCCGAGACCGCCTACGACGCCATCGAGCAGATGATCATCAGCCGCCGCCTCGCGCCCGGAGCCATGGTCTCCGAGGGCGAGCTCGGCGCGGAGCTGGGCCTCGGCCGCACCCCGGTCCGCGAGGCGCTGGCGCGGCTCAAGACGATCGGGTTCGTGGAGGTCCATCCGCGCCGCGGCGTCCTCGTCACCCGGGTCGACATCATCAAGCACCTCGAGCTGCTGGAGGTGCGGCGCCCCCTCGACGAGACCGTGGCCCGCTGCGCCATCGCGCGCGGCACCGAGGACGACCTGGCGCGGCTGCTGGACCGCGTCACCGGGCTGCGCAGCACCGCGGAGGCCCGCGATCGGGAGGCGTATTTCCGGCACAAGCGCGCCCTGCACGAGGGCCTGGTCGGGGCCGCCTACAACCCGACGCTCACCGGCACCATGGCGGCGCTCCACGCGCAGTCGCGCCGGTTCTGGTACACCTACGAGCCGACCGCGAGCTTCCCGGACTGCGCCGCGATCCACGCGGCGATCGTGTCGCGCATCGCGGCGCGGGACGCGGGCGCGGCCCTTGCCGGGATCGCGACGCTGTTCGACTTTCTCGACCGGATGACCCGCCGGGCCCTCGACCGGCGGCCCCTGGTCTGACAGGTTGACCGCCCCGAACCCGCCCGTATCCTGGAACTGGGATATCAGAAGCATCTCAGCGGCGGGCGGATCCACGGTCGATCCCGGCGCCACGCACCGGATGCGGCCCGAGCGCCAGGGAGGAACGGCTTGAGCGGATTGCCCCCACGGACCGGCGCGCAGGTGCTCGTCGACCAGCTCCGGGCGCAGGGTGTCGAGCGCGTGACCTGCGTCCCCGGGGAGAGCTACCTCGCGGTGCTCGATGCCCTGCGCGACAGCGGCATCGACGTGCTCGTCTGCCGGCAGGAGGGCGGCGCGGCGATCATGGCCGAGGCCGCCGGCAAGCTCACCGGACGCCCGGGCATCTGCTTCGTGACCCGGGGCCCCGGCGCCACCAACGCCTCCGCCGGCGTGCACATCGCCCGCCAGGATTCGACGCCGATGATCCTGTTCGTCGGCCAGATCGCCCGGCGGATGCGGGACCGCGAGGCCTTCCAGGAGGTCGATTACCGGCAGATGTTCGGCGGCGTCGCCAAGTGGGCGGTGGAGATCGACGACGCGGCGCGGATCCCGGAGATCCTCGCCCGTGCCTTCCGGGTCGCGCTGCAGGGCCGCCCGGGCCCCGTCGTGGTCGCGCTGCCGGAGGACATGCTCGACGACGAGGCCGCCGTCGCCGACGCGCCGCGCGTCGTCCCGGCCGCGCCGGCCCCGTCCGGGGACGACATCGCGCGCCTGCGGGCGATGCTGGCGGAGGCGCGGCGGCCGGTGGTGCTGCTCGGCGGCTCCCGCTGGACGCAGGGCGCCGTCGCCACTTTGGCCGCCTGGGCCGAGCGCCACGATCTGCCGGTGGCGGTCTCGTTCCGGCGGGCGCAGCTCTTCCCCGCCGACCACCCGAACTTCGCGGGCGAGCTCGGGATCGGGCCTAACCCGGCGCTGCTCGCCCGGATCAGGGAGGCCGACCTGCTGCTGATGGTGGGCGGGCGCCTCTCCGAGATGCCGGCGCAGTCCTACGGCCTCCTCGGCATCCCGAATCCCGGCCTGCCGCTGGTCCACGTCCACGCCGACGCGGCGGAGCTCGGGCGGGTCTACCAGCCGGCGCTGGCGATCGAGGCGGCGCCCGAGACCTTCTGCGCGGCCCTGCCGGATTTCGAGGCGACCGGGGCCGGCCGCGCCGCCGAGGCCCACGCCGCCTACCGCGCGTGGTCCGAGACCCCGGAGCCGAAGCCCGGCGCGTTCCAGTACGGGGAAGCGATCACGTGGCTGCGCGAGCGGCTGCCGCCGGACGCGGTGATCTGCAACGGCGCCGGCAACTTCGCCACCTGGGTTCACCGCTACTACCGGTTCCGCGCCTTCGGCACGCAGCTCGCGCCCACCTCGGGCTCCATGGGCTACGGCCTGCCCGCCGCCGTGATGGCGAAGCGCAGCCACCCGGAGCGGGTCGTCGTGGCGCTGGCCGGCGACGGCGACGTGATGATGACCGTGCAGGAATTCGCCACCGCCGTGCAGTACGGGATCGCCGTCGTGGTGGTCGTGCTCGACAACGGCATGTACGGCACGATCCGGATGCACCAGGAGCGCGAGTATCCCGGCCGCGTCTCGGCGACCGAGCTGCGCAACCCCGACTTCGCGGCGCTCGCCCGCACCTGCGGCGGCCACGGCGAGCGCGTGGAGCGCACCGAAGAGTTCGCCCCCGCCTTCGAGCGCGGCCTCGCCTCCGGGCTGCCGGCGATGATCCACTGCCTCGTCGATCCCGAGGCGCTCACCCCGACCATGACCCTCGCGGCCATCCGCGAGAAGGCCCTGGCGGCGCGGCGGGGCTGACCGCCCGCACGCGCGCCGTCCCGGTGCGGCCCGCCCGCACCTCCACCGAGAGGAGCAGCTCATGACCCTGCGCGGCGAGAACCTGATCGGCGCCGAGGCGCGGCGCGGCACCGAGGCGGCCTTCCGGGCCGTCGAGGCGGCCACCGGACAGGCCCTGGAGCCGGATTTCCCGGGCGCGAGCCGGAGCGACCTTGACCGGGCCTGTGCGCTCGCCGAGGCCGCCTTCGACACCTACCGGGAGACCGACCCGGAGGCGCGGGCCGGCTTCCTGGAGGCGATCGCCGCGAACATCCTGGAGATCGGGGACGACCTCGTCACCCGCTGCATGGCCGAGACGGGGCTGCCCCGGCCGCGGATCGAGGGCGAGCGCGCCCGGACGGTCGGCCAGCTGCGCCTGTTCGCCGGCGTCGTCCGCGAGGGCAGCTACGTCGAGGCGCGGATCGACCCGGCCCTTCCGGACCGCAAGCCGCTGCCCCGGCCGGACCTGCGCCTGCGCCGGATCGCCGTCGGCCCGGTGGCGGTGTTCGGCGCCTCGAACTTCCCGCTGGCCTTCTCGGTGGCGGGGGGCGACACCGCCTCGGCCCTGGCGGCGGGCTGCCCGGTGGTGGTCAAGGCCCATCCCGCCCATCCCGGCACCTCGGAACTGGTCGGCCGCGCCGTCCAGAAGGCGGTTGCGTCCTGCGGCCTGCCGGAGGGGGCCTTCTCGCTGCTGTTCGATGCCGGCCAGTCGATCGGGCAGGGGCTGGTGGCCGATCCCCGGATCGCGGCCGTCGGCTTCACGGGCTCGCGCCGGGGCGGCACCGCCCTGATGGCGATCGCGGCCGGGCGCCCGTCGCCGATCCCGGTCTACGCCGAGATGAGCAGCATCAACCCGGTGCTGCTGTTCCCCGGCGCGCTCGCCGCGCGGGGTGCCGCGATCGGCAAGGCATTCGCGGCCTCGCTGACGCTCGGCGCCGGGCAGTTCTGCACCAATCCCGGCCTGATCCTGGCGCTGCCGGGTCCGGGTCTCGACGCCTTCCTCGAGGCGGCCGGCGCGGCCCTGCGCGAGAGCCCGGCCGCGACGATGCTGACACCCGGCATCCAGCGCGCGTACCGCGAGGCCGTGGCGCGGGTGGCCGGCCACGCCGCCGTCACCCGCATCGCCGAGGGCGCGGAGGGCGGGGCGACCCAGGGCCGGGCGACCCTGTTCGCCGCGGACTCGGACGTGTTCCTGGCGGATCCCGAGCTGCAGGAGGAGATGTTCGGCGCCTCGGGGCTCGTGGTGCGCTGCGCGGACTTCGCCGCGATGCGGGCGGTCCTGGAGCGTCTGGAGGGTCAGCTCACGGCCTCGCTGCACCTCGCGCCGGAGGATCACGCGGCCGCCCGGGACCTGCTGCCGCTCCTGGAGCGCCGCGTCGGCCGGATCCTGGTGGACGGGTTCGGGACCGGCGTGGAGGTGGCGCACGCCATGGTGCATGGCGGTCCCTACCCGGCGACCTCGGACGGGCGCACGACCTCGGTGGGCAGCCTCGCGATCGACCGATTCCTGCGGCCTGTCAGCTATCAGGACGTCCCCGACGCCCTGCTGCCGGCGGCCCTTCAGGCCGCCAACCCGCTGGGCCTGCCCCGCCGGATCGACGGCGCTCCCGAGCGCCGCTGAGCCGCGGCGGGCGGGGGCCGGACAGCCGCGATCCGCCGCTTGCCAGGGGCGGGCGCGGCGTCTAGACAGCGACCGCTCACCTTGGGGCGTCGCCAAGTGGTAAGGCAGCGGTTTTTGGTACCGCCATTCCCAGGTTCGAATCCTGGCGCCCCAGCCAAATTTTCCAAGCAAAACAGCACCTTCTGGACCAGGACATAACGGACACACCGGAACAGAAGGTGTTTTTCCGGCGCACAAGGGTCGGCACAATCCCAAATGGCTAAAGAGATCCCTTCCGTCGGCGACCTGCGCCGCAAGGCCGAGGTAACGGATGAGGAGATCGAAGCGGCCACGGCCGCCTACCTGAAGGACGAGGCCGCGAAGCCGGTCGCCTTCACCTCCGGGCACACTGTCGACTTGGCCAAGGCCATTGAGATGCACCCGCAGGCGAAGAAGCTGCAGGCCGACGAATCGACCACACCCGGCCTTCGCCGCACGATGGTGAAGACCGCCGCCATCGTGGGTTTTCCGGTGCCGAAATGAGCGACGTGCCCGATCAGAAGCGGAAGACGATCGCTGACAGCGTGTTGGCTCGGCTCAGCACCTTTGCGCTCGGCGTAGGGCTGTATGAGGGGATCGCGCGCAGCGTCGTCGAGAAGGCGGTTGCCGACATGCCGGAGGCCTCCGTCGAGCAGATCGCCGCCGCGGCTCGCATGATGATGCTGTTCATTTCGGGTTGAGAGTGAGCCATGGCCTGGACCGCGATCCTGCTGGCCCATCCGGTGAAGGAATGAGTGGGCACGATCCCGACGCCGACCGCGCGGCGACCGTCGAACGCTTGATGGAGCGGTTGAGCGGCTTCGCTCAGGGAATTGGAATGAGCGGCACGGGCGCGCGCGCGATCATCGACCGCGGGATTGCGTCCGAACCCCTAGCCGGGGACGTCGACTTTATGGCGAAGGCGCGCACCTGGATGCTGATCGCGCTGGGATAGCGGCATGGACGACGGCGTCGCCCCGATCATGAAGGCGGTGACGGCGCTGCGGGCCGCCGGCGCCGCCGATCGGCGAAGACCTCCAGCGCCCGCACTGCGGTCCTCTGGCGCTCTAATCCGAAAGCTCTGCACCGTCCGCAAAGGGTGGTTTTTCGCCGTTCCCCTCTAGGAGGCGAATGCACTGGAGCGGACATCACCAACGTGCCCGCCTCCCGCCTTCGTGATCCTGCCTGAGGTAGCCTTCGCCTCAACGACCAGGGGCGCTGCCCTGGGCCGCGATTTCCGCGGTCGCCCGGGCGAGATCCCGTTCGAAGCGAGGATCGTGGAACAGCGCCTCGGCGATGACGGCCGCAGCGATCTTCCCGGCTTCGAGGTCGCTCGGGAAATGGGTGCCGGCGATCATGCGGTTCTCCCCGTAGGACGCGGCGAACGCGAACAGCGCCTGGCGCTTCTCGGGCACGAGGCGCGACAGCACCGTGGCCGCGAGATACCCGAACGTGGCGTGCCCGCTCGGGTAGGACGTGCTGTCGGAGCGATGCCCGAACGTGGCGAGGTCCGGCTTCAGCGTGTAGGGGCGCGGCCGGGCGATGGCGGCTTTGGCCGCCAGCACGGCGAGTTCGCCGTCCTGGAACACGCGCTCGATCAGTGCCGCGGTGACCGGCATCGTCTCCGCGGTGAAGGCCGGGCCGAGAACCCCGCCGAAGCGGTCGAGGGTGCAGGGCAGGTTCGCGGTGATGCGGCGCTCGTCGGTGGGTGTGCGAGCTCGGACGGCGGCTTCCACGGTCTGCATGTCCGCCTTGGCCGCTTCCGAACCGGCTTCTGGCGGGGGCGGCAGCACGCGCTGAAGCGCCATCGCCGGCGGGTCGATGTAGGTGCTGTGCAGCGTCCCGCCGGCGGCGGGCAGGGCGAGGGACAGGAGCACGGCCAGCGGCGCGATGAACCGCTCACGCCCCCCGCCGGACATCAGGTGTTTCACCGTCCCTCCTCACGCCACGCCGGGCCGTACCGCCCGCAGCCACGCACCCGGGCCGCTCCGAGGCCGCCCAGGGGCGGTCTCCGGCATCAGCGTCACGAGCACCCCGAGCGCGACCGCTGCCGCGGCAGCGCACGCGAGATAGGCGGCATCGAACCCCGCCTGCTGGACTAAGGTTCCGGCGATGACGAACGACAGCGATGCGCCCGCGCCCTGCACGGTCCCGATCAGGCCGTGGGCGGCGTTGTAGCGGCCGGTCCCGCGGGTGATATCGGCCATCACCAGGGGCTTCATCGCACTGAGCAGGCCGGCGCCGACGCCGTCGAGGCACTGGACCGCGATGAGCCAGTACGGGTCGCGCCAGACCAGGTAGAGCAAGGCCCGCACGGGCAGCGCGGCGAAACCGATCACGAGCAAGGGCTTGCGGCCCCAGCGCTCGGCCCGGCGGCCGACGATGAGCCCCATCGGCACCATCACCGCCTGCGCGCCGACGATGCAGACGGAGACGATGACCGACGACCAGTCAGGGCGCGCCTGCCCGATCTCCTGCGCGACGAGGGTCAGCAGCGGCGCGTTGGCGAAATGGAAAAGCCCTACGCAGGCCGCGAAGATCATGAGCGGCCGGCAGGTCAGCAGGGTCCGCCAGCCGGCCGGGGCTTTCTCCCCATCACCCTCGCCGCCGCCGCGGGCCCGGCGCGCGTCGATGGCACCGCGCGGGATGGAGTAGAGCGCCGCGGCCGAGACGATGGCGCAGGCCGGGACTAGGAGGAACACCGCCCGGTCCGGGAACAGCCAGCCGACGAGCCCGATCAGCACGGCGATGGCGACGTTCCCGGACCGCTCCAGGGCCGCGTTGCGGCCGAAGCGGCGGGCGATCCTGTCGGCCGGGAACAGGCCGAGCGTGAGCGTCGCGATGGCTGGGCTCAGCATGCCCCCAACGGCGGCCAGCACGCAGGACGCCGCGAGGACGGGCCAGAACTGCGGGAAGAGCGCGACGAGGAGGGTAGCCAGCGAGAGCGCGACCAGGGCGCCGAGCAGGATGACGCGCTTGTCCCGCACCGCGTCGATGGCGGTCCCGATGGGCGTCTGCGCGACGATGCCGACGATGCCCGACACCGTGCTGACCAGTCCGACCGAGGCGTCGTCCCACCCGCGATGCACGTAGAGGTAGACGTTGAGGTAGGGCTTGATTGCCCCATTCACGTCGATCAGCAGGAAGTTCAGGAGGTCGAGAGGTTTGGAAATGGACTTCCGCCTCGGGGCGGGAGGCCGCCCGTCACCTTCGCTGCTATCCTGCTCCACTTGGTCGGCCTCCCTTTCCAGCCAACCTAGGGCAGGGCAGGACGGAACCGAGCGGTAGCCCAGCCCGACCATGTCCGCCTTCCAGAAGCGTTCGATGCGACTGGCCAGACCGAGTTGGGTCGGTAGAAGACCCGAGTGGCTACCGGCGATGCATGCAACTGCTGCAGGACGGCGCGGTGTAAGCAGGGCCGCCTTGGAAGCGACCCTGCCGGGAACTTACAGACCATATGATGCGGGTAAGCTCGCGGTCTTTACCGTGCGGGTGCGGTGGTGCTCCCGCCTGCACCGACGCCAGGACGCGCGGTGCCGGTTCCGGGCACCGCTGCGGCGCCAGTTGCGGGTGAGCGGGTGCTGGTACCTGTCGTCTCTTCGGCCGCCTTTTGCCCCTCGCTCTTCACAGAACCCGGGTTGTTCATGTTGCCCGTAGCGCTCCCTCCACCGGCTGGCTGCTGGGCATAGGCTGTGCCGGTCAGAGCAACGGCAAGCGTGGCCGCAAGGCCGTACATCTTGATGCGCATAGGGGTTTCCTCAATCGTCCCAAGTTTGGGATCGTAGATCAACGCCATTCGCGTACTCATTGTTCAGTGGAGAGTTGCGGCGATGTGCGCGAGGACGGAAGTGAGCTCGGGTATCACCGAGGTGAGGATTCGGCGGCCGGCACTTGCCGACGGCGTTGGTGCCCTCGGGCGATCGGCAAAGATGCGGAGGCGAGCACTAGGCTTATTGCGAGCTCGCCCGATGTCCGCTCAAGGGCGGGCAGGATCAGGCCAGCCATGTGAAGGATTACGGCCCTGTTGGAGCGGGCCGAGCGCTGACGACGTCTGCTTCGGCGCATGCTTGGACAACGGGCAGCGACCGCCGCAGGCCGGAAATTCAGCGTCCGCTTCGGGACGAAGGGCCAAGGTCCAGTTGCCACCCGAGCCGAAAGTGCCGGAGCTCTGACGAGCGGCCGCTTTTGAGAAGTGCTGACGGCTGCCCGCATGGCCGGGTTGGGTCGAAACCGGGCGGGACTACGGGTTCAGCCAAAACTGGGAGCTGTGGCGCCTGGCCGCGAGCCTCCAGCTGGTCGGGGACGGCGGCTCGCGGTAGCCCGTCAGCATGCCGAAGGTCCCATCGCCTCGAGGCGCCCGGCCGCGCCAGGACATCCGGCCGCGCGTTCTGGCAGCCCTCACACACGAGCCGTCGACCGCTACCAAGATCGCTGAGCGTGCCGGGATCCCCGGTCGGGCGCGCGCCATGCACGCCGCCCGCGCGCTGGTGCGCCTGGAAGCCGATAGGCTGGCGATCAGCGAGCTGCGCCGAAACGTCACCCGGTGGCACTCCGCGGCGGCCGCTCCCGCTTCCGCACGATCCGAGCGCGATCCCGCAGGGTAATCATGTGCGTCGGCCACTCCAGGCACGCCGCCTCGAACGCGGCGATCGCCACGGACAGCGGGTAGATCGTGGCGAGGTGCAGCTCGATGCCGCCGCCCGTCTCACGCCAGACCTCGACCGTGTAGGGGATGCCCGGCGGCACCGGAGCGTTGGTCCGCCGGTACGAGGGCAGCGTGATCGCGGCGAGGCAGAGGCGCTCGTATTTCCGCGCGGCCGGTGCCCCAGGTGCGCGCTGGTAGCGGCACGAGGCCGTCAGGTGGCGCAACAGGTCGACCGTCGAGATGTCGGGTCCGTACTGCTCGAGCAGGGTCGCGACGGTGTAGCGACCCGAGCGCTTGCAGGAGGCGCAGTCGACGTAGACCCGACCGGCCTCCACATTGCCCAGGCGCCCCATTCTGGTGGCTCTCCGCTCGCGAACGAATGCGGAACAAGCCTGAGGCGGGGACGCGCTTCAACCGCCGCCGGACGAGGCACGCGAGATCGTGGTGGAGCGGTGTGGATGACGTTCGGAAAGGCGAATCGCGTCAGGTGCTTCGGCTGACCCGAGCCGCGAACTCCCAGGCCGGTGGCCCCCAGGTCTGCCCGGCCTTCGTCCGGTAGCCGGCGAGGCGGTCAAACACGATCCGGTCGGGCTCGACGCCGACGACCTTGCTGTCGCTGACCATCAGCGCGCCGGCAATCAGACGCATTCAAATGCAGAGCGGCCAGCCCCAGCTGGTGAGCATCGAGCTACCGGCGGCTGACTCCACCGCGACACCGCCCGCCATCCCAGCGGCTTTCCTGACAGGATGCTCTCGGCATAATCGGCGCTCCCCCGCCCCGATCTGCTCACGGGGCGGGGAAGCGCCTGATCTCACCAGAGTGTGAATGGGGCGTCCTACTGATCCGTGATGTCGATGGTGGCCCGCGCCCGCATCACGAGCTTGCCATCTTCGTCGTAGGCTCGGGCGCTGCACTCGGTCGACCCGTCGATCACGCATTCGTCGTGGAGGATCGCCGTCAGCGTCTTCCCGAGCATGGCGCGCAATGCCACGTGGCTGGATAGCTCGACGCCCTCGTCGTCTTCGACTTCGTGGCCGTTGGCGGTGCTGATGAAATAGCGTGACACTCACGCCTCCGTGGTCAGGCCCCCTGCGCCGCAAACCCGAGGCCGCGCTAACGGTTCGTCATGGTGACCGGTACTCGGGACAAGAAGGCCCGAGGCCGGCATCGGTGATCATCCCTTCAGAGGGTCGGGCTTCTGACCGTCGGGGAGCATCTGCTTGAGCCTGTCGTACACCACCTCCGCGCTAAAGGGTTTGCCGACGAAGTGCGCCCCTTCCGGCATCTCGCCGGGACCGGGCTTATGGCGGCCTGAAGCGACCAGGATGCTCACGTGCGGCCAGTCCCGGGCGGTCTCGCGCGCGAGCCCGAAGCCATCCATCGGACCGGGCATGTTCACGTCGGTGAAGAGGACGACGATCGAGGCGTGATGTTCCCGAAGCACCACGAGGGCATCTTCGGCATTCTCGGCCTCGAAGGTGCGGAAGCCCGCATCCTCCAAGATGTCGAGGGCGGTCATGCGGACGAGGGCGTCATCGTCGGTAACAAGGGCGTAGGGCCGGCGATCTGAAGGACAATGATCCATGCACCTGCCCACGACCTGAGATTGTCTCGGCCATAGACCTGACGAGTCCCGTTTGCAAAGCGCGCGATCGCCCATGAAAAAGCCCGCGCCGGCGGACCGGGCGGGCATCTCGGGGCAGGCACCGAAAGGGGGAAAGTTCAGCCAAACCTGGCACTGAGGGTTGGCCAGACCTAGGGAAAGGAAAGCCCCCTGACAGTAGTGATGCAGGGAGCGACGGCGCGGCACCCGCCCGGGCAAATCGAACCACCCACCGTTGAAAGCGTTCACGCCCCTCAATAACGGAGAGCACGACATGAAGGCGATCTCAGCGACCGTCCTTGGCCTAGCGCTACTGAGCGGAGTGACCCCGGCCTCGGCACAGCCCTACGGCGGACGCGACTACGGCTACGATCGCGGCGACTACGGCCCCCGTGACCGAGGCTACGGAGATCGCGGCTACGGCGACCGTGACCGCCGCGACTACGATCGCGACTATGATCGAGGCTCGCGGGGCGGGCGTGGCGACTACGCTTTCAACGAGGAAGAGTATCTGCGCTGCAATCCGGACGTACGACGGGCGGTCATCGGCCGAGCGATCAAGTCCGGTCTGGAACACTACCGCAAGGTCGGGATGGCCGAAGGCCGGAAGTTGACCTGCAATTAGAGCGCATCTGAGGAGCAGAGCAGGATGCGAAAAAGCCCCGCGCGGCAGTGCCGGCGGGGCTTAGTGAATCCATGAGAGGATTCGGTCAGCGTGAAAGCCGAGTGCTGCAGCGGTGCGCCGGGCACGAAAGAACCGCTGCGGCCGAAGCCGGGCGGTTCGAGGTGATCTCGCCGGGGGAATGTCGAGGCGCGTTCTACGCGCAGGATGGTGGCGCGGTTCCAGTCGCCGATCCGGCTCAGCGCCCCGCCAGCCCGACCTTGGCCAGCACGATCCCCCCGAAGGCCAGCAGCGCCGCCGAGGCCAGGCCCCAGCCGATCTTGCGCAGGTCCCGCACCTGGCCGGCCACCTCCGCGAGTCCCTTGGCCGCCTCCGCCTTCGCGCCGTCGACCGCCTTGTCGATCCGCCGCTCGATCTCGTCGCGCGCCACGAAGTGCTCGATGTCGCGCCGGTAGGCCACGCCCTCCAGCTTCTCGTCCATCCGGTCGGGCTTGCCCCCGAGCGCGTCCATCTGACGTCCGGTCGCCTCCACGCGCTCGATCAGGCGCCCGATCCACTCGGGCAGGTGGTCGGCCATCGCATCCCTCCCGCGCGCGCCGCGGCTCGCCGCCCGGGCCTGCGGGCGCGCTCCGTGAGCCGGGTGTGAGGTGCCGTCCGTCACGGCGCCGGTCCCGCCGGGGCCTCAGGCCTTCGGCCCGATCACCTGCGGGACGATCTTGTCCACGGACCGGGCCAGCATCCCGGAGACGTTGATGCCGGTGATCGCCCGCCACGCCGCCTGGATCCCGCCCTTGCCGGAGACGCGCGGGATCGCGTTCCGCAGGGGCGCGAGCACCGGGTAGAGCGACTTCGCCCCGAGCTCGAGGTCGTAGAAGGTCAGGCCGGAGATGGGCGAGGTGCCCTGCGCGAAGGTCGACTTCTGCAGGTCGATCCCGAGCTGGGCCAGGATCGGGTCGGTGAGCGGTTTGGACTGCGCCTCCTTGAGGAGGGCGAGGACGTCGACATGCTGGGTCATGGGGCGTGATCCGGTTCGGATGCACGGCCGCGCCGGCGCTGACCCGTCCCCGGGGCGCGCGACATCGGACGTAAGGGGGGATGGTGGGCCGTGCGGCCCGTCGGGGGACGCCCGCGATCCGTCCCCGGACCCGCGGTGCGTCGAGAGAGTGGGTCGGTGCGCGGTATGCCGGACGGTCTACGTCAGGATGTTGGCCTCGATACCGACGGTCTCCATTGTGTGGTGTCGCGACGGTCCACCTTCGCGCAAAGACCTGAGGAAGCGGGCGTCCTCGCCGCAACTGTTCCCGACCAGAAGAGGTCTTATCCGATAACCGCTACGGGTCGTTCCGACCTGCCAGCCTGCTATGATCGGCCCGGGCCGAAAAATCGGCTCTGAATGGTCTTACCCGACAACGAGATCCGACGGATGGCCGTCGCTGACCGCGACAATACCGATGCTGAACCGGTTCTAGATTCGTGGCCGGGATCGCTGCGCGCTGGATCGAACACCGGTCGGGTGACGTTCCTCATCGCCTACACTGGCCAAACAGGAGGATCGCTCATGCGTATTCGCTATCTGCTGCCGCTCGTCGGCCTGCTCGCGCTCTCGGCCTGCAAAGACGAGAAGAAGGCCGAGAATCCTGCGCCGCCTCCGCCTCCTGCCAGCACGGCGCCGGCAAACCCTGCGCCTCCGGCAACGACGACAAACCCGGCTCCAGCCAACAAGCCGTAATCGAAGAGCGTTCTAGGTGGCGGGTCCTGTTAGGTCTTCCAAGCCAACAGGATCCGCCTATCCCGACCACGGCTCCGGCGCCACTCCGATCATGATGCCCACCCCTAATTGAACCACCTGAATTGGCTGCTTTAGGTGGGTTTCCGCCGGTCCGCTTCCGAGCAGCAATGGACAGAAGCGGACCTTGTATTTTCTGCCGCTTCCGACCGTCGACAGGCGCAGATCTTGCTCATTCAGTCGAACGACGCTCGATCCATTTGCTCACGGGATATCAACATACGGACGATCTCTAATGGTTGGTCGCAGCCCACCAGTGGCCTGATCGATGGCCAAGGCAATCTCCTCCTCACTGCGTCCCCCGCTCACGGCGAAGCGGCCGCCGAAGACAAAGTGAGGGACCGATCTGACCCCGGCGGCTGCCGACCGGGCCGCCTCCTGCTCGACGCGTCGGTGCTGCGCGGGATCGAGCGCCAGCGCGCGGGCTTCCTGACGCTCGAACCCGTAGGCCACGGCGATATCGGCGAGGATATCGGCGTCCGAGATGTTCTTGGCCTCGAGGAAATGGGCACCGGTGATCGCGACTGCGAGCCGGTGCTGCGTACCGCGTTCCCGCGCCGCGAGGATCAGCCCGTGCGCCGCCTGCGTCCTGTAGGTCCAGGCTTGGCGGCTCAGGTCTAGGTCGAGGCCGGACGCCCGCGCCTCCTCCTCGGGCCGGGCGAACGACACTTTCGGGTCGGTCACGCCATAGCGCGAGCGGAGAAGGTCGGAAATGTGCAGGCCCTCCGCGGGCGCATCGGGAAGCAGGAGGACCGGATGCTGACGGATGTCCACGTCGAGCGCGGGGAAGCGCTCCGCCAAGACCTTGTCGAGACGATGGTGTCCGATGATGCACCAGGGACAAGTGACCTCGGTGTAAAGGTCGATTGGCAGCGTCATGGCATCACCCTGATCGGGCCGACGGGACTGGGTACCACTCAGATCACGCATGCAGCGTTTCCAGGACCGAGCGGACCCGGCCTGCGGTGGCGTCGATGGCGGCCCGGGCCGCCTCCGGCCCGAAGACGGTGCCTTCCACCCGGACGAGTTCGACGTCGGTCAGTCCGATGAAGCCCAGCAGGTGGCGCAGATATCCGGTCTGGAAATCGAAGGGGGCCCATTCGCCTTCGGAGAAGACGCCGCCTGCGGCGGCAACGAGATAGACCTTTTTGCCGGTCAGGAAGCCTCGCGGCCTGCCGCCTTCGCCGTAACCGAAGGTAACGCCCGGCCAAGTGATGTGATCGAACCAGGCCTTGAGCTGCGACGGCGGGCCGAAATTGATCATGCCAGAGCCCAGGACGATCAAGTCGGCGGCCTTCACCTCGTCGACAAGCTCCTGGGCAAGGCGGACCGCCTCGGCCTGCTCGGGCGTGCGCTCCTCGGGGGGCGCGACGCGGCCTTGGATGTAGGCCTGTCCGATATGCGGCAGCGGGGCGGCCGCGAGATCGCGGATCGAGAGGGTGCCGCCTGTGCGAACCATCAAGCCTTCGGCGATCTCGGTCGCGAAGCGGGTGGAGAGGCTATCGGCGCCACGGGGGCTCGACGTGACAAGGAGTATGGAGGCCATCGTTGCTCCGACACGAACAGAACGGTAATTTATTGTTACCGACCCTATTAAAGTGCCCGCTCCGACCCTCGCAAGAAGGCATTCCTATGACACTTAGTGACATCGATTTTCCTACCCCCGGCGAAGGTGACGATTGCCGGGTGGTGCGCGAAATCCTCGATCTCGTCGCCGATAAATGGAGCCTGTATGTCATCGCCACGCTCAAGGATGGACCGGTTCGGTTCAATGAGCTGCGGCGTCGGATCGACGGGATCTCGCAACGGATGCTGACGATCACCTTGCGCGGACTGGAACGCGACGGTTTGGTCAAACGGACACTATTCGCGACTATTCCGCCGCGCGTGGATTATGAATTAACGGATATGGGGCGGACCCTGTTCACTCCAGTTATGGCCCTCGTAACTTGGGCGAACACCAACCAGGGCAGCATCCAACGCGCCCGGGTCCGATATGATGAAAGCCAGGGCGTGCGCGCGGGACAGCCCGCACAGTAGCCTGACGCTGACGGCGACTTCGTCTTTGTTCTTGGGCGAGCCACGCCATCAAGCTGCGCCCTACACCACCAAGAAGTGGCTGCTTTTGGGTTGCGCGGACGGCGACCTGAATGTCTGCGTTGGGTCGCTAACAGACTGGCCGCTCAGGGTGGTTTCCGGAATGTCGGCTTTCCGACGACGGTCTCGCAAAGCTGCCGTTGCTCGGGGCGGACCTCAGCCATCCGCCGCGGGTCGTTGGCTCAGGTGAGGGCTGCGAGCTTCAGCGCATGGTCTCGGATGTCCGGTGGCCATGCTGTCATGCGTTCTGCAAAGCCGTCGGTATCCCCGGCGAAAAGCGCCCGGATAACCTCCTCAAACCCAGGCAGATCGCCAGCCAACGCCGAAAGGAAGCGATAGGCGGCCTCTCTCGCTGCCTTCATCCCGGTCCGCCCACCATCTGCCCGCCGCGCTTCGTCGACAAGGCGCCGCAATGCTTGCGATGCACCTCCTGGCTGGGATGCAAGCCACTCCCACTGACGGGGAAGCAGCGTCACCTCGCGGGCGATGACCCCGAGTTTCGGGCGACCTCGGCTTCTTGGCGCACCATCGGGATCCGGTCGGCTCTCAACGTTGCTCGTGGCGTCTCCCGCATTCGCGAGTTCGGCGAACCGTGCGGTGATGTCCGCCTCTGTTCCACGCAGATCGAGGTCGATGACGGAGCCCGACCTGTCGTCGAAGGTCAGGATCGGACCGCCTTCTTCCGCCGCCCGCGCCTTCACGGCGAGAGCCACGTCGATCAAGCGACCGCTCGCGAGCCGCCGCACGCCTGCGAACACGGTGAACGTTCTCATCGGTTCTTCTGGCATGAGACCTCCATGCTGACTGCCATAGCTGCTGTGAGCCCTTGCCGTCAATTTTACCCGGGCGATATTGCGTAAACGTGGTGCGTTCGGTAGCGTCTCCGCCAATCTGTGAGGGCACGAGATGGGAACGGAAGACCGAAAGGCCGCCGTGAGCGCCTACAAGAAACGGGAAGTCGAGAGCGGCATCTACGCTGTCCGCTGCAAGGTGTCCGGTGCGGTTTGGGTCGGCAGCTCGCCCGACCTATCCAAAATCCAGAACCGCCTCTGGTTCACCCTCCGGCAGGGAACGAACACGCACCGCTCGCTCCAGAGCGCGTGGACTGCGCATGGAGCGGAGGCGTTCAGCTTCGAAATCGTCGAGCGGTTGGACGCTGAAGAGATCGGGTATGTCCGCGACCGGGTGATGAAAGAGCATCTCGTTCAGTGGGCGGAGTGTCTCCAGGCCATCCGGATATGAGCCCAGAACACTCGTCTGGCCGTGTGGCGACCAACGGCATCACCCTGGCCTACCACAGCTTCGGCGACGAGGCGGCCGAGACGATCCTTCTCATCGCTGGGCTCGGCTCGCAGATGATCCGCTGGACCGACCCCTTCTGCGGCGAGTTGGGCGCGCGCGGCTTTCGCGTCGTGCGGTTCGATAACCGGGACACAGGACGGTCGACCTACTTCACCGAGCACGGCGCGATGGACTTCGCGACCTTGGCCTCTGCGCTCACTGAGGGACGGCGGCCGAACCTCGCCTACACGCTCGATGACATGGCCTCGGATGCGCTCGGTCTGCTCGATGCCCTGTCCATCCGCCAAGCCCACATCGTCGGCCGCTCGATGGGCGGCATGATCGCCCAGATCCTGGCGAGCGAACACCCGTCTCGTGTTCTCTCGCTCACCTCGATCATGTCGGCCACGGGCAATCCGGGGATGCCGTCGGCCGAACCCGCCGCCATGACGATGATGATGCGTCCCGCCCCCGATCCTGCATTGGACGAGGCGGGTTTCCTTGATCACGGTGTTGCCTTCGCGCGGCGCATCGCGGGCACGGCTCATCCATTCGACGAAGAAGCCTGCCGCGCTCTCCTCCGGGAGGAAGTTCGGCGAGGCCGTGCGCCGGGTGGGTTCGGACGCCAGCTCGCAGCGGTCGGGGTGGCTGGCGACCGCCGGTCACGGCTCGCCGCGATCACGGCGCCGACCCTCGTTGTTCACGGGACTGTCGATCCCATCTTTCCTCGTGCCTGCGGCGAGGACACCGCGGCCTCGATCCCGGATGCGGAGATGATGCTGATCCCCGGGATGGGCCATGATCTGCCACCCTCCTTGGATCGAGCTATTGCCGATGCGATCGAGCGAACCGCTCGCCGTTCAGGCATCTCGGCACCAAGCGGGTAGAAGGGCCTGATCCCGCGAGTTCGAGCGACCGCTTTCAAGAAGGCAGTTGTGCCGTTCCTATGGCGATAGTGGGTCGCATGCGGAATGGCTGCTCGGGGTGGTTTTCAGCTGTTCCGCTTGCAGGCGGCAAAGGCATGTAAGCGGACAGCCTACGCCGCGACGTCGGACTTCTTCCAACGGGCACGAACTCGGACACAGCTCACCGAGAGAGAACCGTTGGCGTCGTCCTGCTCGGTCAGTCTCTAGCATCCCCGCCGTCGCGGAAGGTTCGAGGTACCATCGACCCGCGTCTCGCATCTGATCCTGTCGCGACTCACCGTGACAGACGAGTGCCGACGAGAGGTCACTGCGGCCGGAACCGGTCGATGTGGTGAGGCGCAATATTTCTCGCCGATCACCCAAATTTAGACTGTTGATGTTTCCAGGCAGAAACACTTGAAGTCGCGCGACCCATCCCGACACATATTTGGAGGTTCCGTTCCAAAGGCATCAAATATGTTATAAGAAATGGAATTTCGGAGATTTCGCCGTGATCCGCCCCCAATGAAGTGGTCCGCCCTGAGGTATGGCTTTCGGGCCAGGACGAGGACGGACAGATGGGAACGAAGCGGCACAAGCCGGAGGATGTCGTCGCCAAGCTGCGGCAGGTGGATGTGCTGGTCTCGCAGGGCCAGAGCGTTGGGGACGCGATCCGCACGATCGGCGTGACGGAGGTGACGTACTATCGCTGGCGCAAGGAGTACGGCGGCCTGAAGAGCGACCAGGTCCGGCGCATGAAGGACCTGGAGACCGAGAACCAGCGGCTCCGGAAGGCGATCGCGGATCTCACGCTCGACAAGCTGATCCTGCAGGAGGCTGCCCGGGGAAACTGACCAGCCCCGCGCGCCGACGCGCCTGCATTGAGCATGTGATGGACGTCCTGGACGTCTCCGAGCGCCGCGCGTGCCGTGCGCTCGGCCAGCATCGTTCGACGCAGCGCAAGGTGCCGCGGGGCAGAGACGATGAGGCGGCGCTGACCGCCGATCTCGTGGAACTGGCGCGCCGGTACGGGCGCTACGGCTACCGCAAGATCGGCGCGCTGCTGAAGGCGGCCGGGTGGTTGGTCAACGACAAGCGGGTTGAGCGGATCTGGCGGCGCGAAGGGCTCAAGGTGCCCAGCCGGCAGCAGAAGAAGGGCCGGCTGTGGGACGGGGATGGATCCTGCATCCGGCTCAAACCGGAGCGGCGCGACCACGTCTGGGCCTACGACTTCGTCGAGGCGCGCACGCATGACGGGCGCAAGTTCCGGATGCTCAACGTCGTCGACGAGTTCACCCGCGAATGTCTGGCGATCCGCGTTGCGCGCAAGCTGAAGGGAGCTGACGTGATCGACGTGCTCTCGGAGCTGTTTATCCTGCGCGGCGTGCCCGAGCACGTTCGCTCCGACAACGGGCCCGAGTTCATCGCCAAGTCGGTGCAGTCCTGGATTGCGGCTATTGGCGCGAAGGCTACCTACATCGCGCCGGGCTCACCGTGGGAGAACGGCTTTGTCGAAAGCTTCAACGCGCGATTGCGGGATGAACTCCTGAACGGCGAGATTTTCTACACCCTGAAGGAGGCGCAGATCATCATCGAAAGCTGGCGTCGGCACTACAACACGATCCGCCCACACGGTGCGCTTGGCTACAAGCCACCAGCGCCGGAAGTGTTCGTGCCAGCCATGACCGCTTGGCCGACTGCGCTCGCCCGACCGGCTCCGTCGGCCAAGCTACCCGTAGAGCAGAGGCCGACCCTGCACTAACTTTGAACTCGGACCACCGCATAGGGGCAGGTCACGCTTCCCGTCAGCAGGGCTGCTGTGGCATCAGCGGGTATGAGCAAAAGCGCTGATACCCCGACTCCCCTGTTCGAGATCCACCACGGCGATGCTGTCATCAAGATCGCCGACGATTGGAGTGGCCACGTCCTGATCGAGCAAATTTACGACGGGCTGCGCCAAGCCCGGCACTCGCGAGATGAGGGACGAACTCCACTGATGCCACCTGCTCTCGGAACTGAAGCCGCCAACAACATTATCGAGGCCGCAGAATCTCACGGCTTCCGACAGATCGAAGGCGACGGAGGTTACAGGGCTAACGCCAAACAGATCGTGGCCCTGGTGACGAGGATGCAGGACAAGGGCGCGAAATCCGCAGTCTAGGATCGCGAGCCTTGAATAACAAAGCAGTTAGCGGCCCCGTTCGGATGTTCAACGCTTCAGTTGAGAAGCCCAAAAGCGCACATCCTGTCGATCAAGGTTGAAGGCCTTATCTCCAGATCTTTCGATACAGGATCGACCGTCAGGAGCGCCCAATCAGGGCGCCAGCTCGCTGTTCGGTTGCTGCAGACTTCGTCTGAACGTCCTTCAAATCTGCGCCACCGCGTCGGGATCGAGCACCACTCCCAGTTAGCGTTAAGCCGCCACGGCAGCGATACCCCTTCGCCGCATGTGAGCGCATCCAGTCTGCGCACCGCAATAATCGGCCCGCAAAAAACGCTTGAAACATACCTTTTGGTCGGTATGTTGTGAGGACAGATTCGAGCGTGCGAGCATGCCCAGTCCCACCGTCGCCTACGTCGCCCTCGTCCTCGCCATCGCCTGCGAGGTCGCCGGCACGACCCTGCTGCAGTTGTCCGAGCAGTTCACGAGGCTCGTGCCCACCCTCGCCATGGCGGCGTTCTACGCCGCCGCCTTCTACTTCCTCACGCACGCGCTGAAGACCATGCCCCTCGGCGTCGTCTACGCCCTCTGGAGCGGCGTCGGCGTCGTGCTCACCGCGGTCGTCGGCAGCACGCTGTTCAAGCAGGTCCTCGACCTGCCGGCGCTGGTCGGCATCGGCATGATCGTCGGCGGCATCGTGGTGATGCAGGCGTTCTCCACCGTGACGGGGCACCGGCCATGAAGACCGCCTCCCAACGCAAGAAGGATCCCGAACTGGTCCGTCGCACGCTCCTCGATTGCGCCATGCGGCTGGCCTTGGAGCATGGACCGGCCGGCATCACGGTCCAGGCCGTCGCCGAGGCATCCGGCGTCACCAAGGGCGGTCTCTTCCATCATTTCCCGAGCAAGCAGGCCCTGGTCGAGGGCCTCTTCGCCGATCTGGTGGAGAAGCTCGACGCCGACATCGACGCGGCCATCGCCGAGGATCCGTGGCCACGCGGCAGCTTCACCCGAGCCTACGTCAGAGCGACCTTCGACGACCTGCCCCAAGGCCAGGGGAACCCGGCGGCGGCCCTCTACGTGTCCGCTCTGGCGGAGCCAACCGTGCTCCGCATGTGGGCGGATTGGTTCACGACGCGGTTGGCGCGTCACCGGGCGACCGACGACGCGCCGATCCTTGAGATCGTGCGCATGGCCGCCGACGGGGCTTGGCTCGCCCACCTCATGCGGGAAGACGGCGCCGCCGTTCCGGATGCGGCGGGGCTGCGAGAGCGGCTCATCGCGATGACGCTCACGGACTGACGCCGGCCGCGCGCCCCCATTCCCAACCCAGAAGCAAGGACCCGCTGATCCATGCGACAGCGCGAACGAGGACGCATGTCCGTCATCCCGATCTACACACCCATCCTCCTCGGGCTGCTGCTGCTTGCAGGCGCCTGGGCACGGCATGCCTCGCAGGACGTCGCCGGGTCGCCCGCGGCGACTGGGTCGATCCCTCTGCACACGCCGGAGCCGAGCAAGGAGCCCAGCCGATGACCCCGCCATTCGATACCCGCCGGGCCGTTGCGGCGCTCGCGATCACGCTCGCGCTTACGCCGGTTCGGGCAGGCTCGGAGCCGGTTTCCGGCGAGGTAGGCAGGTCCCCGCCCGTCGTCAGCGTGGTCGGTGCCGTCAAGCGCGAGATCGCCGAGACCGCCATCGTGACCGGAACGCTCGTGCCCCGCGACGAGGTTCTGGTAGCTCCCGAGGTCGATGGTTACCGCATCACGGAAGTGCTCGCCGAGGAGGGCGCCAGGGTCGAGCGCGGCCAGGTGTTGGCCCGGCTCTCGCGCGACCTGATCGAGCGCCAGATCGCGCAGCAGCAGGCGGTGGTCGCGAAGGCGGCGACCGCCGTGCCGCAGGCGAAGAACAACATCGAGCAGGCCGAGGCGGTGGAGATCGAGGCCCGGCTCGCTTTCGAGCGGGCTCGCCAGCTCATGCAGACCGGGAACACCACCGCCGTGGTGATGGAAGGGCGGACGGCCACCCTGCGCCAAGCCGAAAGTCGTCTCGCCTCCGCCCGGAACGGGGTCGCCGCCGCCGAGGCGGACCTGGACCAGGCCCGGGCGATGTTGTCCGAGCTGGAGCTGCGTCGCGCCCGCACCGAGATCCGCGCGCCCGAGGCTGGCATCGTGAGCCGGCGCACCGCGCGCGTGGGCATGACGGCTTCCGCATCCGCCGATCCGCTGTTCCGGCTGATCGCCCGCGGCGAGATCGAGTTGGAGGGCGAGGTCACCGAGACCATGTTGCCGCGGCTGCGCGAAGGGGCTCCCGCGTTCGTCGAGATCGGAGGCGAACGCGTCGCGGGCAGCGTCCGCGCCGTCTATCCAGAGGTCGACCGGGCAACCCGCCTCGGCAAGGTGCGGGTGCGGCTCAAGCCCGATCCCCGTCTCCGTATCGGGACCTTCGTCCGTGGTGGAATCGAGATCATGCGCGCCGCCGGCGTGGTGATCCCGCTGGGGTCCATCCGCTATGGCGGCTCGGCCCGCGGCACGGTCCTCGTCGTATCGGGCGACATCGTCGAGGCACGCGAAGTCCGCACCGGTCTCGCGGAGGACGAGACCGTCGAGATCCGCTCCGGTCTCGGCGAGGGGGAGCAGGTCATCGCGAAGGCCCAGAGCTTCCTGCGCAACGGCGACCGCGTGCGCGTCGCCGCGGCCTCCACACCGGCTCCATCCGGCGACGCCCAGCTTCCGAAAGCCGGCCTTGAGGCCGCCGCCGGGACGCCCTGACAGCCAGCCCCTCCCGACCGGACACCCGTCATCCCATGCACCTGAACGTTTCCGCCTGGGCGATCCGCAAGCCCATCCCGCCGCTCGTCCTCTTCATGGTGCTGGTGGTGCTCGGCCTCGTCAGCTTCCTCAGGTTGCCGGTGACGCTGATGCCGAAAGTCGACGTGCCGGTCGTCTCGGTCACGATCACGCAGTCGGGCGCCGCGCCGGCCGAGCTGCAGACCCAGGTCACCAAGTGGGTCGAGGACTCCATCGCCGGCGTGCGCGGCGTCAAGCACATCACCTCGGCGATCACCGAGGGCATGTCGGTCACGACGGTCGAGTTCCGGCTGGAGGTGAACACCGACCGCGCCGTCAACGACGTCAAGGACGCGGTCTCGAAGGTCCGCATCAACCTGCCGCGCACCATCGACGAGCCGGTGATCCAGCGCGTCGACATCGCCGGGCTGCCCATCCTGATCTACGGGGTGACAGCTCCCACGATGGCGCCGACCGACCTCTCCTGGTTCGTCGAGGACACGGTGGCACGCGCCCTCCAGGGCTTGAAGGGTGTCGGCGGCGTGACCCGCGTCGGCGGCGTCGCCCGCGAGGTTCGGGTGACGCTGGACCCGGATCGGCTGCTGGCGCTCGGGATCACGGCCGCCGACGTGAACCGGCAGCTGCGCCTGACCTCCGCCGACATGGCCGGCGGGCGGGGCGAGGTCGGCGGGCGCGAGCAGTCGATCCGCGCGCTCGCCGCCTCGCGCACGGTGCATGACCTTAAGGAGACCAGCATCGTCCTGCCCGGGGACCGCAAGGTCCGACTGGAAGAGTTGGCGACCATCGAGGACTCCATCGAGGAACCGCGCTCCTTCGCCAGCGTGAACGGCGAGGCCGTCGTCGCCTTCGCCGTCTCGCGGGCGAACGGGGCGAGCGACACCGAGGTCGCGGCGGTGGTCGATGCCAAGGTCGCCGAGTTCCAGGCGAACTACCCGGACGTCCGGTTCGAGAAGATCGACTCTTCCGTGGCGATGACGCTCGGCAGCTACGACTCGGCCATGCACACCCTGCTGGAGGGAGCGGCCCTCGCGGTCGCGGTGGTGTTCATCTTCCTGCGTGACTGGCGGGCGACGGTCATCACCGCGACCGCCCTTCCGCTCTCGGTCCTGCCGACCTTCTGGGCGCTGGACGCGATGGGCTTCTCGCTCAACATGATCAGCCTGTTGGCCATCACCCTGGTGACGGGCATCCTGGTGGACGACGCCATCGTCGAGATCGAGAACGTCGTCCGGCACATGAGGATGGGCAAGTCGCCCTACCGCGCCGCCCTGGAGGGCGCGGACGAGATCGGGCTCGCCGTCATCGCCATCACCGCGACCCTGATCGCGGTGTTCGCCCCCGTCTCCTTCATGAGCGGGATCGCCGGCCGCTACTTCATCCAGTTCGGCCTGACCATCGCGGTCTCGGTGTTCATGTCGCTGCTCGTCGCGCGCCTGATCACGCCGTTGTTCGCGGCCTACTTCCTACGGGAGCATGGCCACCACGAGGAGCGCGAGGGGCCGGTGATGCGCGCCTATGCGCGCCTCGTCGGCTGGTCGGTGCACCACCGCGTGGCGACGTTGCTGGTCGGTCTCGCGCTGTTTGCCGCGTCGCTCGCCTCGGCGGGACTTCTGCCGGCTGGCTTCATCCCGAAGCAGGACAACGCCCGCACGATGTTCAAGGTCGAGCTCGCCCCCGGCGCGCGGCTCGCCGACACCATCTCCGTCACCGACCGGCTGACAGCCCGCATCCTGACCCTCCCGGAAGTCGCTTCGGTCTTCGTGGATGGCGGCCGGCAGGCAAGCGGCGGCCAGGAGACCCGGTTCGCCACGTTCACGGTGAACCTCACGCCGAAGGCAGAGCGCTCCCGCAATCAGGAGGCCATGGAGATCGCCATCTCCCGAATGCTGTCCGAGGAACCCGACATTCGTTCCTGGACGCTGCGCGATAGCGGCCAGCGCGACCTCGCCCTGGTGGTGAGCGGACCGGACGTGGACGTCGTCACGGAGGTCGCCGAGCGGCTCCAGCGCGACATGGCGGCGATCCCGCACCTCGTCTCCGTGATGTCCACCGCGCCGCTCGACCGGACCGAGGTGCGCATCCGCCCGAAATCGGGCGTCGCCGCGGACCTCGGGGTTTCGACCGACACCATCGCCGAGACGGTGCGGGTCGCCACCATCGGCGACGCAGGGATGAACCTTCCCAAGTTCAATGCGAAGGACCGCCAGGTCCCGATCCGGGTGATGCTGCCGGAGAGCGCCCGAGGCGCGGTCTCGCGCCTGGAGACCCTCAAGGTCCCGGCCAAGAACGGGGCGGCGGTGCCGCTGACGGCGGTGGCCGAGATCGAACTCGGCCAGGGCCCCGGGGCAATCGAGCGCTACGACCGCGCCGTACGCGTGGCGGTGGAGGCCAACATGGAGGGTTCGGACGCGCTTGGCTCCCTGATCGAGCAGGCGCTCCAGACGCCGACCGCCAGGAGCCTGCCGCCGGGCGTCACCATCAAGCAGACGGGCGACGCCGAGATCATGGGCGAGGTCTTCTCGGGCTTCCTCATGGCGATGGCCGCCGGCATCATGATGGTCTACGCGGTCCTCGTGCTGCTGTTCGGCAACTTCCTGCAGCCGCTCACCATCCTGTTCTCGCTGCCGCTCTCCGTCGGGGGCGCGATCCTCGGCCTGCTGCTCGCCGACATGTCGATCTCCCTCCCCGTCATCATCGGCATCCTGATGCTGATGGGACTGGTGACGAAGAACGCGATCATGTTGGTCGACTTCGCCGTCGAGGAGATGCGGGGCGGGGTCGATCCCGTCGCGGCAATCGTGGATGCCGGGCGCAAGCGGGCGCGCCCCATCGTGATGACGACGATTGCCATGGCGGCCGGGATGGTGCCTTCGGCGCTCGCTTTCGGAGACGGCGGCGAGTTCCGCGCGCCGATGGCGGTGGCGGTGATCGCCGGCCTGATCGTGTCGACGCTGCTCTCCCTCGTCTTCGTGCCGGCGGTGTTCCTGCTGATGGACAGCCTCGGGCGCGTGCTCGGCGGCCTGATGGGCCGCTTCGTAGGCCCTCGGGACGACCCTGACGGCAGCGCCGGGGATGTACGGAAGGTGTCAGAAGCTCGGGGTGCTTGAGAGCATGCCGAGAGCCCGATTGGGGGCGTCAGCGGTCCGTGCGCCCCTGTCCGCTTAGATACATCGGCCATCCCAGAGCAGACCAGCAGAAATCCACCCAAGAGTGACCTTCAGGCCGCCTCGGCTGCATAGCTGAAACCAGAGGCCAGCAGCGGCCCGGCGTCCGCGGTCAAGACCGCGATACACCCATGAGTGTCAGGCGTGTAGCGTGCCCCCGACAGACCAATCACTGACCCTGTGCCAGCCGGAGCCACCAGCTCGATTGTCGAGCCCTCGGCCGCGCCGCTCGGCATCGACCACCCGTGGCGAGGGCTCTCCGAAACTGAGCTTGCCGCGGTCTGCCGACGGTAGAACTCGATCAGCCCCTCGCCCTGCAGGACGCTGGCCAGCGCGTTGAACGCGTCGGCGGCCGCGTCCACCTGGTCGTCGTGGCTTCCGGCCGGGAACATCCCCAGCTCCTCCAGGAACGCCTCGTTCCACCGCCCGCGCAGGAGCAGCACGCTGCCGACCTCGACCTGGCTGGACAGCGGCTTGGCGCGCACCTCCTTCGCGCCGGTCGGTGCCACCGCACTGACGATGAAGCCCGCGAGCGCCGTGACGTAGTCCTCGGCCTGCGCGATGCCAGTCTGCCCCGCATCCTTCGGGATGCGGACGCCCACCGCAGCCCCGTCCTGGCCCGCGGTGTTGATCAGCCGCTGGCGGACCTTGCCCGGCGTCTCGCGGACCCGGACCGCGTCGGCGATGTAGAACCGCTTGTCCGCCCCGCGACCCATCTTCACGCCGACCGTCCAGTCCGGATCGGCGCCGGGCCGCTTCCTCGTGCCGGCGAAGTCCCAGGCGCGCACCCACTTCTCGATCGGCGGCAGCGCGTCGACGATCCCGAACCCCGCCCGGTCGAACAGCCCGCCCTCGCGCGGCGCCGGCCGCTGCTGGAACTGGCCGGCCACCGTGTTGGCGGCGAGCGGGACCTTGTCGCGCTCGACCGCGGCCCGCGGGAAGCGCGCGGGGAACAGCAGTTCGCCGCCCAGCGTGCGCGGATCCGCCGGGATGGTGCTCGCCGAGTCCGATCTCAGCCATCAGGCGGCCGCCGGTTCCTGCCCCCGCAGGACGCCTTCGCGGTCCTGTTCTTCGTCTCCGTCGGCATGATGTTCGATCCGGGCATCCTCCTGCGCGCGCCGCTCTCAATCCTGGCGGTGCTCGGCGTGATCATGATCGGCAAGCCCCTCGCGGCCGTCGCCATCGTGCTGGCCTTCCGGCACCCGCTGGGCACCGCCCTGACGATCGCCGCGAGCCTCGCCCAGATCGGCGAGTTCTCCTTCATCCCGGTGTCGCCCGGGCTGTCGCTGAAGCTCCTGCCCGAGGAAGGGCGCAACCTGATCCTGGGGGGAGCGCTGCTGTCGATCACGCTCAACCCGCGCTTCTACGCCCTGGCGGCGCGGATCGAGCAGATCTTCGCCGGCCGGCCGGACCTCGCGGCCCGGTTCGAGCGCGAGGACGTGGTCGATGTCGCCGTCTCGGGCAGGGCGCCGCCACGACGGAACCACGTCGTGATCGTCGGATTCGGGTGGGTCGGCAGCAGCATCGGCGCGACGCTGGAGACCTGGGACATGCCCGACGACGGGGTGGAGCGCGACCGGCGCCGTGTGCTGGCCCTCGGCATGTCCTTCTACGCGCTGCGCAGCCTCGGCGTGCGGGAGGGCGAGGCCCGCGTCTTCATCGACACGGCCCGCGCGGAGAGCCGGAGCGACGCGGGGCGGGCCGGTGAAGGGGACACCCGAACTGCGCCATCAGCACGGTCGCGACGGGGCGGACCTGTCCTGATGCCGGCCGGTTTGGCCGCGCACCGGCGCGGCGGCGGACCGCCGCAGGAGAGACACCGACGCCGCCCCGGAACCGGCGCCGTCAGAGGTAGCTCAGGACCGGCCAAGCCGAGCTTCGCTTCAGGCGCACCATGGCGCGGCACGCCAGCCAGAGGGGGCCGCTCACGGCGGCCGCGATGAGCCAGAGCGCGAGGGGCGAGCCGGCCTCCACACGTCCCGACGCCCCGGCGAGGCCCAGCGCCGCAGCGCCGTCGTAGAGGAGACGCAGCAGCGCGAGGTGCAGCAGGTAGAAGAACAGCGGCGCGCCGCCGAGGACGCGCAGGCCGCCGAGGAGCCGCTGCGGCAGCGTCTCGAACAGCGCCAGAAGGCAGAGGCCGAGCCCGAGGGTCAGCAGCAGGAAATCGGCCGAGGGCGGGTACTTGGTCAGGTTGACGAAGGACAGCGCGGTGGCGAGCGGCGAGGGCCCCGGCTGCCACGGTACCGGCTCGCCGTAACCGTTGAGCGCGCGCAGGGCGAGGAATGCGACCAGGGAGGCCGCACCCAGCCCGAGGAGTCCTGCGCGCCGGCGCGCGGCGTCGGCGCTGCCGGCGAAGAGCGGCGCGAGGGCGTAGCCCGCCGCGATCACACCGATCCAGGGCAGGAGCGGGTACGAGGTCCGCGCCGAACCGCCCCAGGGCAGCGCGATCATCCCGCGGTGGTGCAGAATCGACCAGAGCACGTAGCCCGGCTCGTCCGCCCGGATCACGACCCCGTCGAGCAGGTTGTGGCCGAGCATGAGCGCCAGGGCTCCGGCCACGAGGGCGACCCGCGGCAGCCAGAGCAGCCCGGCCAGCGCCACCATGCAGAGGCCGATCACCCAGATCACCTGCAGGTACAGGATGGGCGGCCGGACGCTGCCGGCCCAGGCGAAGTTGACGAGCGTCACCTCCAGCAGGATCAGGAGCAGCCCGCGCTTGAGCAGGAAGGCGGCGGCCGCCCGCGCGCCGTGCTTCTGCCCGTAGAGGCCGGCCGAGAGGCCGGTGAGCAGGACGAAGACCGGCGCGCAGAGGTGTGAGGCCGCCCGCGTCAGGAACAGGTCGGGCGGCGTCGCCGCGAGGTCCATCGGGTCGCGGACCTGGGCGTGCAGGTAGAAGAATTCCCGCACGTGGTCGACGAGCATCAGCAGCATCACCAGCCCCCGCAGGGCGTCGATGGAGCCGACGCGCCGGGACGCCGCCGGGCTGCCGGTCGTGGCGGCAGGGGCCGTGGAACGGGAGACCATCAGAAGCGCGCCGTCATGCTCGGGATCACACACCCTGGCTCGCCGCCTGCGACCCAGACGGCGTTGGCGAAGCGCTCGTAGCAGGTCGCGGCGACTTTGTTGCCGACGTCGTGCCCGAGACGAGCGTCGCGGCGCGGTCACGGGCCGGCGTGCCGGTCGACGCGGGGCCGGGAGCCGGAGCGGCCGGTCCGTGGGGGCGTGGTCCAGCCGCAGCAGGACGATCCCGCTCTCCGCCACGCAACCGTCGCGGGCGCGCGTCCCGTCCGTCCGATCGATCGCCGTGTCCCGGGCGCTGGCGGCCAGCCCGGATTACCGTATCGGCCGTTCCCGGGCGTACCGGATCGGCGGCCGACCCACGTGCCGGGCGAAGGCGACGCTGAACGTGCTCGCCGAACTGTAGCCCACCCGTTCGGCCACCTCGGCCATCCCGACCGACTCGCGGCCCAGCAGATCCTTCGCCAGCGCCATCCGCCACGCCAGCAGGTACGCCATCGGCGTGACCCCGACCGCGCGGCGGAACCGCTCGAAGAACGTGGACCGGGAGAGGCCGGCCTCCCGCGCGAGGTCGGCCACCGTCCAGCTCTCCGTCGGCCGGTCGTGCATCCGCCGCAGGGCGACGGCGAGCCGGTCGTCGGCGAGGCCGCGCAACAATCCCGCGGGCGCCCCCGGTCCCGCGGTGGCGCGAAGCGCCTCGATCAGCACCACCTCGAGCAGCCGGGCCAAGACCACGTCGCGGCCTGGCCGGTCGGCGCGGGTTTCCTCGTTCACGAGGCCGAGCAGCGTCGTCAGCCGCGCCGCGCCGCGCACGTGCACGTATCGGGGCAGCAGCGACACGAGCAGATCCGCGTCGTCCGACGCGAAGACGCAGTGGCCCACGAGCATCCGGACATTCGGCGGCGCCTCCGGGTTACCGAGCCGGAACACGCCGGGACTCACCTCGACGGGAGGCAGCGCGGCGCCCCGCGGGGGCGGATCGAGGCTGGTGGTGGTGAACGCGTGGGCCGCGGGAATGAGGACGAAGTCGCCCTCTCCGAGCACGATCCCGGCCTCGCCGTCGATCGCGAGGCGGCACCCGCCCTCGAGGACGGCGGCGTAGAACGGCCGCCCGGCATCCGCGCGCCGCACTGCCCAGAGATCGGATCCGGTGACGCGCTTCGACAGCGAGGCGCTCGGCCGCAGGAGGCCGACGACCTGGGTGAGCGGATCGGGCATTCTCGGACGCTCGCCAATGTAAACCGGACGCTTCCACGTATCAGGTCCGGGACACCCTCCCTATCACCCCGCTGCACCTCGCACGGGAGCTTCCATGAACACGATCCTGATCACCGGCTGCTCGTCCGGCTTCGGCCTGGAGACGGCCCGCGCCTTCCTCGAACGGGGCTGGCGGGTGGTCGCCACGATGCGCCGGCCGCGGGGCGACCTGCTGCCGCCGTCCGATCGTCTCAGCATCCTGCCGCTGGACGTCACCGACCGCGACAGCATCGCCCGCGCGGTCGCGGCGGCCGGACCGGTCGACGTGCTGGTCAACAACGCGGGCGTCGGGCTCCTGAACGCGCTGGAGGGCGTCTCGATGGACGCCGCGCGGGCGGTGTTCGAGACCAATACCCTCGGCACCATCGCGATGACCCGGGCCGTACTGCCGCAATTCCGGCAGCGCCGCGCGGGTGCGGTCATCAACGTCACGTCGAGCGTGACGCAGCGCCCGCTGCATCTGCTGTCCGTCTACACAGCGAGCAAGGCGGCGGTGAACGCCTTCACCGAGTCCCTGGCGCTGGAGCTCGAACCGTTCGGCGTGCGCGCGCGGCTGGTCATTCCCGGCCGCGCCCCGGAGACCGCGTTCGGCGCCAACGCCCGCGCCCGCATGGGGATGGACATCCCCGAGCCCTACGCGGCGCTGGCCGCGCAGGTCTTCGCGGGCTTGCGAGAGGCGAGCGAGGCGCTGACACGGCCCTCGGACGTGGTGGAGGCGGTGTGGCGCGCGGCGACGGATCCGGACTGCCCCATGCGCCTGCCCGCCGGTGCCGACGCGCTGGCCTGGGCCAGAGCGGGCTGAGGGCGGCGAACCGCGCCCGCGCCGGGCGTGGGGCCGGGGCGCCGACGCGGGAGGCCGGGTTCAGGACGGATCCGGGAGCGCGCCGGCCTTCCGGCGCGGGCTCAGGACCCGATGCAGGATCCGGCTGAGCTGCTCGGCCGAATAGGGCTTGTGCAGCAACGTGAAGCCGTGGGCGTCCGACCGGGCGAGCACGTGGCTGTAGCCCGACGTCAGCACCACGGGCACCTGCGGCGCGCGCTGCTGAAGCTCCTGCGCGAGCGCGACGCCGCCCATGCCCGGCATCACCACATCGGAGAAGACCAGGTCGAACCGGTTCCCCGCCCGGCCGAGCTCGTCCAGCGCCTCCTCGGCGTTGGCCGCCCAGGTCGGCTGGTAACCCAGATCCTCCAGGATCTGCGTCGCGAACTGCCCGACGCCGACATTGTCCTCGACGACCAGGACCCGCTGACCGGTCCCGAGCGGCGCGAGGTCCGCATCCTGCGGGCGGTCGCCGGCGGGCCGCTCGTCGGCCGACACTTCGGGCAGGTAGAGCGTGAACGCGGTGCCCGTGCCGAGGGTGCTGCGCACGTCGACGTCGCCGCCCGACTGCTTGGCGAAGCCGAACACCTGGGACAGGCCGAGCCCGGTCCCCCTGCCGACCTCCTTGGTGGTGAAGAACGGCTCGAAGATCCGCCCGATCTGGTCCGGCGGGATCCCCGTGCCCGTGTCGATCAGCGACACGGCCGCGAAAGGATTCTGGGAGCCGGCATGGCCGCGGATTGCCGGCAGGGCCGCGCCGCAGGTCACGCGCAGGATCAGCGTGCCTTCACCGTCCATGGCGTCGCGGGCGTTGACCGCCATGTTGACCAGCGCGGTCTCGAACTGGCTCACATCCGCCCGGACGAGGCAGGTCGCCTCCGGCACCTCGGTCACGACCTGCACCCGCGCGCCCGTCAGCGTGTCGAGCATGTCGGCGATCGCCCGAACCCTCTGGCCGACATCGAAGACCTCGGGCTTGAGGGCCTGACGGCGCGCGAAGGCCAGCAACTGACCCGTGAGCTTCGCGGCCCGCTCGACGGTCTCGGAGACCGCGTCGAGGTAGCGGCGCTTGCGGACCTCCGGCAGGTCGGGCCGGCGCAGGAAGTCGACGGACGAGCGGATGATCGTCAGCAGGTTGTTGAAGTCGTGCGCCACGCCGCCGGTGAGCTGACCGACCGCCTCCAGCTTCTGGGACTGGCGCAGCGCTTCCTGCGCCTGGGCCAGCTCGGCCAGGCCGCGCAGCCGCTCGGTGACGTCCATGACGAACTGGTAGCAGCCCGTCCGCTCGCCCCGCGCGTCGCGCAGCGTGCGGAAGCTGATCTCGTAGGAGGGGCGGGCCCGGTCGGCAGCGCCGAATTCCTGGACCAGGGTGATCTCCTCGCCGGCGAGGCCGCGCCCCCACAACGCCCGGACCTGCGCTTGGTGCTCGGGCTGGTCGGCCAGCAGGTCGAGCATGTTATCGCCCACCTTCGGCATCACGCCGTAGATGCGCTCGAACTCGTCGGCATTCGCCTTGTTGATCGCCAGGATGTTGTAGTCGAGATCGGCCGCCATCACCATGATGTCGGTTCTCTCGACGATGGTGGCGAAGAGGTTGCGCTCGGCCGTGCGCTCGGAGACCTGCGCCTCCAGGGTCTCGTTCAGGTGCTGGAGGCGGCGCTCGCTGTCGGCCAGCCGCTGCTCGGCCTCCTTGCGCCGGCTGAGATCGGCCGTGACGATCAGCAGGCTCTTGAGCTTGCCGTCCGCGTCGTCGAGACGCCGGATGCTGCTGCTGGCCCAGAGCGAGGTGCCGTCCGGGCGGAGATACCGCTTGTCGAGGGCGATGCTGTGGTCGGCCTCGAGGGCCTGCGCCATCGCGGCCGCGCTCGGCGGCAGGTCCGCGGGGTCGGTCACGTCGGCGATGCCGAGCCGCAACAGCGCGTCGGCCGGGCGTCCCAGGATGCGGCACAATTCGGTGTTGACCCGCAGGAAGCGTCCGCTGGCGTCCACCTCGGACAGGCCGACGGAGGCGCCGGCGAAGATCGCCGCCAGGTGCTCCTCGCTCTTGCGCAGGGCCGCCTCGGCGCGGGCGCGCTCGATCGCCGCCTTCACGCGCTCGCCGACGTCGCGGATCAGGTTCCCCTCGGCGGTGGTCCAGGCGCGCGGGACCGCGCTCTGCACCGCCAGCAGGCTGACCCACTCCGCGCCGCGGAACAGCACGACGTCGACGAAGGCGGCGACCTCGCGGGACCCGAGGCCGGCGCGCGCCGCGTCGCTGAACCGGGGATCGGCGGCCACGTCCTCGACCGCGACCACGGTCCCGTCGCGGTAGGCGGCCAGGAGGTCAGGACCGAACGCCGCCAGGGAATGCTCCCCGACGATCGAGCCGACGCCCCGGGCGTATTCCCGCTCGACCTTCATCAGGCTGCCGCCGATCTCGGCGTAGAAGACGCGGCTCGCGCCGAGTCGCTCGCCGAGGCGACGCGAGGCCACCTCGACGATCTCCGTCGACGCGGTCAGCGGGCGGAGCGTGTCGCTGAGTTCCAGCAGGAAGGATTGCCGCTCCTCGTTGTCCCGGCGCGACGCCTCCGTCTCGCGCGGACGGCGCGCGACGGGCCCCTGGTTGGCGATCGCGGTGCAGGTCCCGCACAGGCCGGCGACGCGCCCCGCCGTGTCCCGGACGGGCACGAGGGAGAGGGAGAAGCGCGTCGCGTCCGCACCGGCGCGGCCGTGGAGGACGTGCCCGACATCCGCCGCATGGACCGGCCGGCCGGAATAGGCCCTGTCCACGAGGGGCGCGAGACCGCCCTCGATTTCGCGCCAGACCGCGAGGTAGTCCCGGCCGAGCGCCGCGGGATGCCGGTCGCCCAGGATCTGCGCGTAGAGATCGTTGTACAGAAGCCGCCGCTCCGGGCCCCAGACGATGAACATCGGCTGGTTCGAGCCGACCATGACCCCGGTGAGGGTCGTCAGGGATTCGGGCCAGGAGAACAGCGCGCCGAGGGGCGTGCGGTCCCAGTCGTGGGCGCGCAGGAGCACGCCCATGGCGCCGGCATCGGCGAGGAAGGCCGGGGCGCGGATCGTGGCGTCAGATCTCCCGTGCATGGCGTCCTGAGGCGGCTTCGACGGGCATCGGGGTTCCTCGGGCGACGGGGACGGATGCCGGTCTCGCCCGATCCGTCGGGCGGCCAGCCGCGGTGTGGCGCGCACCAGCGAGTCGTCGAGCGGTGGGGTCTCGGCGAGGGTCGACCCGGTCCGTTCGATCGTCGGGGCGGCATCGCGCGTCTGGTCGCCCGGCATGCCAGAGCGGTCCCACGAGACGCCGGGCTTGTCAAAGCCCGTTCTCGATCGCCGGGCCCGATCGCAGGATCCTGATGCCGGGAGGGACGGGACAAGGTCGGCCGCGCCGCGACCGGCATCGTCACGGGACGGCGGCCGGGCTGCGCGCCGGGTGGGCGGACGCGAGCTGGCGCCGCAGCGTCACCGCCAGGGCGTTCGAGCGCCACGGCCGCCGGACGATGTCGGCGACGGGAACCGCCGCGAGCATCTCCGGCTGCACCGCGTCGGGCGCCGACAGCGAGAGCACGATCGGCCGCCCGGAGATCCGTGCGGCCCGGTGCGCGAAGGCGATCCCCGAGAGTTCGGCGAGATCATTGTCGACGATCAGCAGATCGAACCGGCCCGGCTCCCGCCGAAGGACGGCGAGGGCGGCCTCCGGATCCGCGTATCCGACCGGCTCGTAGCCCAGCGCCGCCAGCGTCTCCTCGTCGTCCTGGACCGACCTGCGCGTGCGCCCGACCAGCATCACGGTCCCGCCGGCCGCCGCCCGCCCCGGGTCCTGCGGGATCACGGGCAGCCACACCGCGAAGGCGCTGCCCCTGTCCGGCGCGCTGCGCACGTCGAAGGCGCCGTCGTGCTCCTGAACGAACTCGAAGGCCGTGGCGAGACCCAGGCCGGTCCCGGCCGGGCGGGTGGTGAAGAACGGCTCGAAGATCCGCGCCAGCGTGGCCTCGTCCATGCCGCGGCCGGTATCGGACACGCGGATCCGGACATAGGCGCCGGGCGGCAGGGTGCCGTGGGTCAGGGCCCGGGCACCCGTCAGGGAGACCGGGTCGAGCCGCACGTCGACGGCCGCGCCCGGCTCGGAGGCCTGGACGGCGTTGCGGATCAGGTTGTGGATCACCTGCTGCAGCTGCGCCGGCTCGCCGCCGACGCGGGCGCCCTCCGCGCTGCCCGAGAGCTGGATCGTGGCCGGGCCCGGCGTGGAGGCTCGGATCTGCGCCACCGTCTCCAGGATCACCGCGTCGACCGCGCTGGTGCATCGCGAGGACCGCCCGCGGCGGCCGAAATCGAGGATCTGGCCGGCAATCTCGCGCGCGCGGCCGCCGGCCTTGACCAGCAGCCCGATATGCTCGACCGCCCGCCCGGGCTGGGCCGGCAGGGCGTCCCCGGCGATCTCGGCATGGCCCAGCATGACGTTGAGGACGTTGTTGATGTTGTGGGCGACGCCGCTGGCGAAGGTGCCGATGGCCTCCAGCCGCTGCGCGCGGCGCAGGGCCGCCTCGATCTCCCGGCGCTCGGCCCAGACATGCTGCCGCTCCAGGGCGGCCGCGAAGCTGTCGGCGACGACCTGCAGCAGGCCGCGCGAGTGCCGCAGCCACGGCGGCAGGCCCGAGGCGGTGCGCTCGAAGCACAGCAGGCCGACGATGTGATCGCCCCGGCGCAGCCGCGCGCAGGCCCACGAGACGACGCCGCGCGCGGCCAGGGACCGGCGCAGAGCCGGCGGCCCGGTCTCATCCGCCACCTCGACGAAGATGAGGTCGCTGGCGGCGGCCGCAACGTCGTGGACGAGGGCCTGCTGCGCCGCCGGCCAGCCGCTCGGCGGCGCGAGGCCGGGTCGGTTCCAGAGGTGCACCGCGCCGGTGCCGTCGAGCATGAGGACGTAGCCGTGATCCGTGTCGAGGCCCTCGCCAACGATGGCGAGGACGTCCACGATGCGCGTGGACGTTTCGTCGGGCTGGCTCGCCAGGAACCGGTTGGCCGCCTGCGCCACGACGGTCTGGAAGGCCACGGTCCGGCGCAGGATCCGGGTCCCGGCCCGCATCAGCAGACCCACGCGGACCACCAGGGCGAGGAGCGCGAGGGCGACGGCGTAGAGCGCGAGGCGGAACCCGTCCGCCCGGGCCTGGCGCCGGTCGCGGAGGCCGCGCTGGGCGTCCAGCAGCGCCTGGCGGGCCGCCTCGCTCGACGAGGCCGGCAGCGAGCGCGTGACCGCGTCGACCTGCGGCAGCAGTTCCAGGAGCTGGCGCCCGTGCAGGACGATCGCGTCGACGTCGGCGGCCCGGGCGGCCGCCCCGTCGGCGGCGTGCAGTGCCTCGAGGCGGGCGCGGATGTCGGCGAGGCGCTTGGGCGTCGAGTCGCGCACGAGTTCCGAGACGCGGATCTGGAGCGCGGCCACCGCGCGCGCGAGGCCGGGGGCGATGTCGGACTCGGACAGACGGTCGCTGAGCGAGTCGAAGTAGGCGATCGAGTTCTGCACCAGGGCGTTGCCGGTCTTGAACCGCTCGACCATCTCGGCCTCCCGGTCCACCGCCTCGGCCAGCGCCCGGACGTCGGCATCGCCGGCCTGGCGCGCCTGCAGGTCGGCCACGGCCTTCCGCATCTCGCGCAGGTGCGCGACGACCGGATCGTAGTTGCGCAGGAGCCCGGTCCGGGCCCGCAGCACGTCGTGCTGCATGCGCGACTCGGCCAGCGCCAGGGCGTCCACGGTCCGCTGGGTCGCCACGAAGGCGGCCTCCATCCCGCCATTGCCGTTGATCAGGAGCCATGTCAGCAGCCCCGCGAGCAGCGCGCCGAGCGTGACCGCCTGCAGGGTCAGTCTCATGGCCGCGGCGCGCCGGGCGCCGGCGGCGCGGTCAGAGGCCGGCCCTCGTAGGCGCCGGTCAGGGTCCCGAGGAAGGCGACGATCCCGTCGACCTGCGCCGGGGTGAGCTCCCGGCCGAGCTGCGCCCGCGCCATGAGCCGCACCGCCTCGGGGAGTGTGGCGATGCCGCCGTCGTCGAAGTAGGGCGCCGTGACCGCGACGTTGCGCAGGCTCGGCACCCGCAGCACCTCGCCGACCTTGTCGGGGATCGTGACGAAGATCCCGACCTTCTCGAACAGGTTGCCGCCGACATTGACGCCCTGGTGGCAGGACGCGCAGCCGATCCCCCGGAACAGGTCGTAGCCCGCCCGCTCCGCGTCGGTGATGGCGTGGGCGTCGCCGCGCAGCCAGCGGTCGAAGCGGCTGTCCGGGGTGAGGAGCGTGCGCTCGAAGCTGTTGATCGCGTCGATCACCGCCTCCCGGTCGGCCGCGCGCCCGTAGGCGGCCTGGAACATCGGGGCGAGCACCGGGTCGCCGCGGACCGTGTCGAGGATCCGGGGCCAGGAACCGCCCAGGAACTCGGGCCGCGTCAGGGCGAGCTCGGCCTGCTCCCGCAGCGTCGGGATGTCGCCGGCCCAGCCCAGGCGGAAGCTCAGCGCCGCGTTGAAGGCCGTGGGCGTGTTGCGCGGCACCGGCGTGCCGTCGGCGGTCAGGTTCCGGGGCACCGCGCTCGCGCCGCTGGCGCGGATGTCGTGGCAGGTGATGCAGGCCCGGTCGCCCCCGCGCGACAGCCGCGTGTCGGTGAAGAGCAGCCGGCCGATGGCGGAGCGGCCCGGGTCCGCCCCCAGGGTGCTGGGCACCGGCGTGATCACGCCCAGGGCATCCGCGGCCTCGGCGGAGACCGACGCGTCGGCTGGCCTCCCGTGGGCGGCCGCGGCTAGGATTGCGAGGGCGCTGCCGACGAGCGCCGCGACCGCGACGCGGCGTCGGCCGGGACGGGGCTTGGCCACGGCTACAGCTTCTCGACGGTCGCGGTGAGGACGTAACCGACGCCGCGCTCGGTGACGATCAGGCGCGGCGCGCTCGGATCCACCTCCAGCTTGCGGCGCAGCCGCAGGATCTGGACGTCGATGCTGCGGTCGAACACGTCCTCGTGGACGCGCGTCGCCTGCAGGAGCTGCTCGCGGCTGAGCGGGCGCTGGGGCGCGTCGAGGAAGGCCACCAGCAGGGCGTACTCGCCCTTGCTGAGCGCGACATCCGCGCCGTCGGGGTTGGTCAGGCGCCGGCGGCGCCGGTCGAGCACCCAGCCGTCGAAGCGGCTGCGATGGGAATCCTGGACCCGCGCCGGGGCTGGCGCCACCTCGGCCCGGCGCAGGATGACCCGCACCCGCGCGAGCAGCTCGCGCAGGCCGTAGGGCTTCACGAGGTAATCGTCGGCGCCGAGTTCGAGGCCGATGACCCGATCGATCTCGTCCCGGCGATGGCCGGTGGTGATGATCACCGGCAGGTCGCTTCTGGCGCGCAGGTCGCGCAGCAGGTCGAGCCCGTTCTCCGAGCCCAGCCGCAGGTCCAGCACGACGAGGTCGAACTCGGCCTCCGCGAGCCGCTTCTCGGCCTCCGCCCGGTTGATCGCCGGGGTCACGGCGACGTCGTGGTCGGCGAAATGGTCCGAGACGATGCGCTGCATGCCCGCGTCGTCCTCGACGAGGAGGATGCGGGTCGTGCCGGGGCGCGCGCTCCGACCCTGACCCCGGTCCAGACTGGATTCGATCATGGCCACCTCCGGTTCGCGGCAGCCTGCCGCGACGGCACGATCTCGACGCGCCGGCGCGGGAAGCAGGAGACGCATCCGGTCGGGCGGAGATCGCCACCCGGAAGGCCTTCGCGTCCGCCGCCGGTCCGCCCCGGCGGCCCATCTGGGCGCGTCCGGTCATCGGACCTTGCACGGCCGAGTTGATATCACGCCCCCCAAAGGATTGCGCCCTCCACATTGTGCGTGACAGCACAGCGCGAGCATTCGTACCGGCCTGTACCGTATCGGGCGGACAAAAACGGTCGTGTTACCGCTGTAACGGAAATCATCTTCGCCAGACACGGGGATGTAACCCGCAAAAACCACGATCCTGCTCTCGCAAGAGAGAGGTGATCATGACGGACGCCGCGACCCCGGAGATCCGCCCGCGCGGCCGGCGACACTTCGGCAGGTCCCGGCCTGACTGCCGGACTCCGACGGTTGATCTTGCCGGGAGGCCGCGGCGCCCGTCGCGGGAGCGTGACGGCCCGGTTTCATCTTCGGTCGCCGCCCCGCAACCGGCGCGCGCCGGCCTCGGACAGTGGCTGCTGGATGCGCTGGTCATCAGCTTCGCCTTCGGCGGCTGCATCCACAGTATACACCCCGATTACGTCGATTTCCTGCGCGACATAGGCCGTAGGCATCGGCACGAAATCTGAGACCTCTCCGTCCAATACACATCAGCATCCGGGCACATCGATCCCGGCGCGCAATGTTGCGGCGTCATCGCGCGCCTGCATCGCGGGCGATGCCGCCCGAACAGGGCGCGCAACGCGCCCGCGCGCGATCAACTTGGGAAATCCAGACCATGTCGCTCAATGTTCTCTGCATCTCGTGGGGCACCACGGGTAATCTCAGCCCCGTGCTCACGGCGGCCCGGCAGCTGCGCCGGGCAGGGCACCGCCCGCGCGTCATGGCCGACCCGGCGATGGGCGGCGAGGTCGAGGCGGCGGGCTTTCCGTTCGCCGGTTGGCGCCGGGCCCCGACCGGCCTCGATGCCGATCCGGCCGATTTCTCGGATCTCGCCGACTGGCTGCGCCAGACGATGTTCACCCCGGCGGGCGCCTACGCGGCCGACACGCTCGACGAGATCCGCCGCCTTCCGACCGACGCCGTCCTGAGCCTCGACCTGCTGCCCGGCTGCGCCCTGGCGGCCGAGGCGGCCGACCTGCCGCACGCGATCCTGTCGCCGCATATCAGCATCCGCCCCCTTCCCGGCATTCCGCCCGCCGCCAGCGGCCTGACGCCGCCCCGGACCGAGGCGGAGCGGGACGTGGTGGACGCGGCGACCGCCGCGATCGTGTCGGCGATGGAGCAGGGCCGACCGGCGCTGAACGCCGCGCGCCGCGCCTTCGGGCTGCAGCCGGTCGCCAGCGCCTTCGCCCATTTCGATCGCGCCGACCGCGTCCTCCTGGCCGTCAGCCGTGCCTTCGACTTCGACACGCAGGCTTTGCCCGCCAACTACCGCTACATCGGCCCGCTGCTCGACGAGCCGGGCTGGTCCCGCGGCGCGCTGACCGCGTGGCCCGGGGCGCGGCGGCCGCGGATTCTGGTCGCGGGGAGTACCGGCGCCCAGAACCAGACCGGTCTGCTGCGGCGCGTCGCGCGCGCCCTCGGGGCGGCCGACGCCGAGACCATCGTGACCACCGGGCTCCATGTCGGGGCGGAGGATCTCGGCGCCCCCGCCACCGTCCACGTCGTCGCGGCCGCCTCCCACGACGCCCTCATGGCGGGAGCCGATCTGGTCGTCTGCCAGGGCGGCCACGGCACGGTCAGCCGCGCGCTGCTGCACGGCGTGCCCCTCCTGGTGATCCCCCTGGCCCGCGACCAGGCCGACAACGCCGCCCGCGTCGCGCTGCGCGGCGCGGGCCTGCGCCTTCCCGCCGGGGCGGACGAGGCGGAGATCGCCGCGGCGGCCCACCGGCTCCTGACGGAACCGGGCTTCCGCAGGGCTGCCGAAGCCCTCGGGGCGGCGGTCCGGGCGGATCTCGACGCGGGCGGTCTCGTCCGCGAGATCGACGCGATGGTGGCGGCGCGCCGGGACGCAGCGGACCGGGGCAGCGCTCGGAGCGGAGAGCGGCTTTGGGCCTGATCCGGCCCGCCGGGCCGGCGCATCCCCGCATCCGCCCCGGCTCGGCCGCCTTCTCGGCGCTGCTCGGGCTGCTGGCGGCGCTCCCCACTTTCGGGATCGACATGATCCTGCCGAGCCTGCCCGACACGGCGGCCGCGCTGCACGTCCCGGCCACCGCGATGGGCGCGGCCATGGGCGCCTATCTGCTCGGCCTCGGGGGCGCGCTGCTGGTCTACGGGCCGGTCTCGGACCGGCTGGGCCGCCGGCCGGCCATCCTCTGCGGCTGCCTCCTCCTCGTCGCCGGCAGCCTCGGCTGCGGCGCGGCGCGGACGCTGCCGGACTTCCTGCTGTTCCGGGCCCTCCAGGGGATCGGCGCGGCGGGTCCCGGCATGGCGGTCCTCGCAATGGTGCGCGACCTGTTCGAGGGCGAGGCGGCGCGGGCCCGGATGTCGTTCGTCGTCCTCACCATCAACGTGGTGCCGATGGTGGCCCCGACGCTCGGCGCCGGGCTGATGGATCTCGGCGGCTGGCGCCTGATCCACGCCGCGCCGATCGCCGCCGCCCTGGCGGCCCTGGCGGCGATCCGGCACATCGACGAGCCCCTGCGGCGCGCCGCGGATCCCGGACCGGCCTCCGGGATCCTGCGCGGCTACGGACAGATTCTGGCGAGCCGCGTCTTCCTCGGCCACGCCCTGTGCAACGCCGCGGCGGCGGGGGCGGTCTTCGCCTACATCACCGGCTCGGCGCTGGTCTTCATCGACGCCCTCGGGCTCGATCCGCTGGCCTACGGGCTGGTCTTCGGGGCGAGTTCCCTGTCGGTGATGGCCGGCGCCTTCCTGAACGGGCGCCTCGCGGCCTGGGGCGTCTCCCCAGCGCGGGCGGTCGCCGCCGGCCTCGCCCTGGCGACCGGCGCGGCTTCCCTGCTCCTCGTCGCCGCGCTGGCCGCGCCCCCGGCGGCTCCGCCGGTGGTCGCCGCGATGGCCGGCGTGGCCCTGGCCTTCGGCCTCGTCTCGCCCAACGCCATGCACGGCGCGACGGAGCGCAGCCCGGAGGCTGCCGGCGCGGCCAGCGCCGTCGCGGTGTTCCTCCAGATGCTCGCGGCGGCCGTCGCCAGCGATCTCGTGGCCCGGTTCTTCGACGGCCGGTCCGCCCTGTCCATGGCCGCCGTGATGCTCGGCTGCTGCCTCGCGGCGGCCGCGGCCCATGCGGGTCTCGCCCGAGCGGCGCCCCGCGCCCCCTCCCAACCCCGAGGAGAACCCGCATGATCTTCGACCCGCCCCCCTGGCCGCCCCTCCACCTGACGCGCGACGGCGCCCGGCTCGCCCATATCGAGGCCGGGCCGCCCACGCCCGAGGGGCATCCGCTGCTGCTGATCAACGGCTGGACCGGCGATCACGGCATCTTCACGCCGCAGATCCGGCACTTCGCGCAGACGCGCCGCGTCGTGGCGGTCGACCTGCGCGGCCACGGCGCCAGCGACGCGCCGGAGCAAGACTACACGGTCGCGGGCTTCGCCGAGGACGTCGCGTGGCAGAGCCGGGCGCTGGGCCTCGTGAAGCCGATCGTGATCGGGCACAGCTTCGGGGGCGCGGTGGCGCTGGAGATATGCGGCCGCCATCCCGACCTCGCCGCCGGCCTCGTCATGATCGACTCGATCGTCCTGCCGTCGGCGGACAGGGCGGGCGGCGCCGAGATCGAGCGGCTGCTGGCGGACGTCGGCGGCCCGGATTACCGGTCCGTCGTCCGCGAGATGGCCTGGGCGATCGGCGGCGACTACGATGATCCGGCCCGGCGGAAGGCGCTCTTCGAGACGTTCATCCTCGGCGGCTGCCAGCGGACGCCGCAGCACGTGGCCTACGCGGCGCTGCGCGACATGGTGCGGGGCCACGATCCCGCCGCGGCCGGGCGCGCCTGCCGGATCCCGATGGCCTACATCTCGGCGGACGTTCCGCTGGTGGCGGCGGCCCGCGACCTCGACCGGCTGCGGGAGCTCTGCCCGCAGATCGTGACCGCCCAGACGCTGCTGGCGGGCCATTTCAACACGCTCGAGGTCGCCGACCAGGTCAACGCGATGCTCGAGCGCTTCCTGGCGGTCGGCCTGAGGCCGCGCGCGCGGTAGCGGGACGCCGCTCGCGGCGGGTCAGGACGCCCGGCCCGCCTCCGTCCGGTCGCCCAGAAGGCGCCGCGCCGACGAGATGACCTGGAGCGTCTGGGAGCTCAGCTGCTCCTCGCGCGCCCGCAGCTCGTAATGCCTCAGGCGGACGATGAGGTCGTCCTCGTCCGAATTCCTGTGGTCCATGCCGCCGATCACGAAATCGGTGATCGTTCGCCGGAGCAGCGTCTCGAAGACGTCGTCCGTATTCGCCCGCCCTGCAACCATGAGGACTTCTCCTTCTGCGAAGCGGTGCCTTTCTCGAAGGGCCAAGTTACGGGATGATTTCGGAACATCTCACACACCAATCGCGCGACGACGGACGTGCTCTTCCGCACAAGCCGGGCGAGGGGCGCCCGATCCGCCGGCCCATCCCGGTGCGCGGTCCGCGGCGCCGAATGTTATGGCTGTAATCATCGGCCACGCTCCCGCAATCATCCTGTAGCTCGGGCTTCCGAGAGTTCTCGCGCAACACAGCAGCGAGACTTCACAGATGAATGCGACCGAAGATCTGACGCGGCGGGCCGGCCCGACCGGCGTTCCGACCAGCGTCCCGACGCTGACGGTGGCGGAGCTGGAGGCCGACCCGCACGGCGTGTTCCGCGCCTGGCGGCCCCGGCTGCCCTTCGTCGGCCACGAGGTCGCGGGCGTCCTCATCCTCCGCGCCCGCGACGTCGATCGGCTGATGCGCGACCCCCGCGCCCAGGCGACCGAGACGCTCTATCCCGAGTCGCGCGCGATCCCCGAGGGCGCGCTGTTCGACATCTTCGCGCACGGCATGCTCACCGCCAACGGCGCGGTCCACCGCCGGCGCCGCTCGCCCTTCACCCGCACCTTCGCGGCCCGCCTGATCGAGGGCCTGCGGCCCCGGATCCGGGTCGCCGCGGAGCGCCTCGTCCGCGACTGGCTGGGGGACGGGGAGGTCGACCTCGTCGCGCGCTACACCGCCCAGATCCCGGCCCAGGCCATCGCCGACATCCTCGGCCTGCCGCGCGACGACATCCCCCGGTTCACGCACCTCGCCTACGAGGTCTCCCGGGTGCTGAGCTTCACCTTCGGACCGGAGGACATCCCGGATCTGGAGGCGGCGGCGGTCGCCCTGCAGGACTACGTGGCCGCGATCCTCGCCGCGCGCCGCTCGGCGCCCCGCGACGATTTCCTGTCGCGCTTCCTCGCGGAGGCCGAGGCGGCCGGCGAGCTCACGCCGCAGGAGGTGGTGATTCAGCTCGTGCAGCTGATCATCGGCGGCACCGACACGACCCGGGTCGCCGGCGCCATGCAGGTGGCGCTGCTGCTGCAGCATCCCGAGCAGTGGGCGGCGGTCAGCCGCGATCCCGACCTGATCCCGGCCGCGGTGGCGGAATCCCTCCGCTACGAGCCGAGCGCCGGGTCCGCCGGCAGGGTCGCCCGGGAGGACATCCCCCTCGACGGGCACGTCGTGCCGGCCGGAAGCCTGATGCTGCTCTCGACGCTGTCGGCGATGCGGGACTCGGCGGTCTACGCGCGTCCCGACACGTTCGACATCCGGCGCTCAGACCTCCCGCGCCTGCATCCGGTCTTCGGCGGCGGCGCGCACCGGTGCATCGGCGAGGCCCTGGCCCGGGTCGAGCTGGAGGAGGGGCTTGGCGCCGTGCTGCGCCTCGCCCCGCGCCTGCGCCTGACCGGCGCGATGCCGGTCCTCCGGGGCCACAGCGGCATCCGCCGCATCGACGCGCTGCGGGTCGCCGCCTAGCGCCCGCGCGGCCTCCCGCGCGCCCGTTGCGGCCGTAACCGCTTCGGCCCCGCGCCGCAGCCGCGCCGTAACGGGCCGCCCCCAGCCTCGCTCCCGGTCGCCCCAGCGATCAAGCCGCGATCGCCCGGCACCCTCAGCCCCCTCACGGAAAGGACATGCGATGAAGGTCCTCCTCTGCTCGACGCCCGCCACGGGCCATCTCAATCCCCTCCTCGCCATCGCCCGCATGCTGACCGCGGACGGACACGAGGTCCTGGTCCTCTCGGGCTCGGCCTTCCGCGACCGCGTCGCGGCGGCCGGCGCCCGCTTCATGGCCCTGCCGGGCGCGGCGGATTTCGACGGCCGCGACCTCCGCGCGGTCGTGCCCGAGCTGGCCCAGATCGCGCCGGGTCCGGACTGGTTGCGCGTCGCCATGGAGCGCATTTTCGTCGACCGGATCCCCGACCAGGCGCGCGGCCTGCGCGCGGCGCTGCGGGCCTTCCCGGCCTCCGTGGTGATCGGCGACGACATGTTCTTCGGCGCCCTGCCGCTGCTGCTGGGGCCGCGCGCGGAGCGCCCCGCCATCGTCCTGTGCGGCACCTCGATCCTGCACTGCGCGCGGCCCGACCGGGCTCCGGCCTTCCTGGGCCTCCCGCCGGCCGAGACGCCCGAGCAGGAGGCCGCCTACGGCCGCATCGCCGAGGCGTACGACGCCGCGGTCGACCGGCCGGTCGGGCTGAGCCTCGCCGCCAAGCTGGCAGAGCTCGGCCGGGCCGCCCCGCCCTGGCCGCTGTTCGACGCCGTGGTGCGGCTCGCCGACACCTACCTGCAGCTCACCGTCCCGAGTTTCGAGTACCCGTTCCCGCGGCCGCCGACGGTGCGATTCATCGGCGCCCTGCCGATCGTCCCGGGGCAGGCGGCGCTCCCGCCCTGGGCAGCCGACCTCGACGGCGCCCGCAAGGTCGTGCTGGTCACGCAGGGCACGGTCGCGAATCACGATTTCGGCCTGCTCGTCGGCCCCACCCTCCGGGCGCTGGCCGATGAGCCCGACATCCTGACCGTGGTGACGGGCGGGGGCCGGGGGCTCGACGCCGTCCCGGGCCCGATCCCGGCCAACGCGCGGCTCTCGCCCTACCTGCCCTTCGAGTGGCTGCTGCCCCGGGTCGACGCCATGGTGACCAACGGCGGCTACGGGAGCGTGAACCAGGCCCTGAGCCACGGGATCCCCCTCGTCGCCGCCGGCCTCACCGAGGACAAGGCCGACGTGAACGCACGCATCGCCTGGTCGGGCGCCGGGATCGACCTCGCGGCGAACGACCCGACACCGGAGGCGATCCGGCAGGCGGTGCGGACCGTGCTCGACGCGCCCGACCATCGCCGGCAGGCGCGGCGCCTCGCCGCCGAGTTCGCCACCTACGACGCGAAGGCCGAGATCCTGCGGCTCCTGTCCAGCCACGGCGGCCGCGCGCGCAGCGCCGCCTGACCGTCCAGCGGGTTCGGCCCGGGACAGCCCCGGCAAGGACCGCCGCCTCGTCCACCTCCATCACGGCACCCGGTCCAGCGGACCGGGTGCCGTTCGCGTGATCGTCCACCGGGTCCGGACGTCCGCCGCGCAATTCCCGGCAACAATCCTGATCACGTCCGTCGACCGCGCCTCATTTCTGCTGTCATTATTTTCAGATCTTCCGAAATCGTGGCGAAAGATCGAATACTTACTTCGAATGCTCCACCAACAGGAGCACGAGATCATGTTTTCCCACCGCACACGCGCCGCCGCGACCGGGACGCTGCTGATGGTCCTGACGAGTCCGAACGCGGCAGGGGCGCAGCCGGTCCCGCGCTTCGCGCAGCCCGACGTTCCAGGCCTCGCGGCGATCACCCGTGCACGCCCGTTCCGGACGGATCAGGACGCCCGCTCCCCGATCGTGGAGCGCGAGCACGTCAGGGCACAGCGCATCATCAACCGCGTCTGCACGGGCTGCTGATGCCGGCGATGGCGCTCCGGGAGCCCCGCGCGGACGCGGCAGGCGCCCATCCCAGGCTCGGCGGCGGCCTCGGGGAACGGGCGATGTCCGCCCAAGAACTCCGCCGCCTCGCGATGGGCGATCAGCAGGGCCAGCTGCTCGGGCCGGCATTGTCCCGGCGGGCGCCGGCCAAAATGCGGGGGAGGTCGCCCCGCGCGGCGCGTCGATGCCCGGCCGCGTCGCGACGCTGCTGGCGCTCGAGCCGCTCCTGCGCCTGTCGGGCGAGGTCTGCCGCCCGCCGCTCGGCGACCGCGAGATCGTGCTCGGCCGCCGCGAGGCGCGCCGCCTTGGCGTCCCGGAAGGTGTCGAAATTGCCCGGGTAGCGGGTCGCCTCCGCGGGCGCGAGGTCCACGATGGCGTCCATCGCGTCGAGCAGGGTCCGGTCGTGGCTGACCACGACAGCGCCCGCGCGCCAGCCCTGCAGCAATTCGTGGACGGCCCGCCGACCGTCGCGATCGAGATCGTTGGTCGGCTCGTCGAGGAGCAGGAAATCCGGCCTGGCAAAGATCGCCGCCGCGAGTGCCGCGCGGGCGCGCTGCCCGCCGGAGAGGCGCCGCAGCGGCGTGTCGGCGCTCACCGGCACGCCCATCCGCGCCAGCGCTTCGGTCAGGCGCTCCGCGAGCGTCCAATCGGCGCCGGCGAGTTCGTCGACCTCCGCCGCACCGGTCTCGGCGCGGCGGAGCAGCGCCAGGCCCGCCGTCGCGCCGAACAGGTCGCCGACGGTCTCGTCGGCGGTCGGGCCGGCGAACTGGCGCAGCAGCGCGACCGTGCCGGCGCGGTGAACGCTGCCGCGCGTCGGCGCCAGGTGACCGGCCAGGAGGCTCAGAAGGGTGCTCTTGCCGGCGCCGTTGCGGCCGACGATGCCGGTCCGCTCCCGCGCGAAGCTGGCGGTGATGCCGGAGAGGACGGGGCGCCCGTCAGGCGCGGTCCACGCGACGTTCAGAAGGGAGAGCTGTGCTGGCATGCGGAGAGACGGTCCTGGCGGCAAGGCGGGGCGGCGCTGCGGTCAGGTTCAGTCTCATCGGCGTCTCGGCTCCGGCGGGGCGCCTCGGTAGCGCCGACCGCGGTCTCCCGCAATGCCGCGGCCGTCGCTTTTCTCGGCGGGATGTCACAAACCCGGTCCCTGCATCGTCCTGTCGCCGACCGGCAGGCCGGAGCGGCAGGGTGCCTCTCGGCCGGTTCCGCGCGGGAGACAGACGTCATGAAGATCGTGGTGATCGGCGGCAGCGGGTTGATCGGCCGGCCTCTGACGGCCGCGCTCGGGAGCGCAGGCCACGAGGCCGTGGCCGCCTCTCCGAGCACGGGCGTCGATGCCGTGACCGGCGACGGCCTCGCCCAGGTTCTCGTCGGCGCCGACGCTGTGGTCGATGTCGCGAACGCCCCCTCCTTCGAGGACGCGGCGGTGCTCGATTTCTTCGAGCGCGCGAGCCGCAACCTCCTCGCCGCCGGCCGGCAGGCGGGCGTCAAGCACCACGTCGCCCTCTCGATCGTCGGCACCGATCGCCTGGACGGCAACGGCTATTTCCGCGCGAAGGTCGCGCAGGAGCGGCTCATCGAGACTTCGGGTCTGCCCTACACCGTCGTCCGGGCGACGCAGTTCTTCGAGTTCATCACCGCGATCGCCGAGGCCTGCGCCGTGGGCGACCGGATCGTCGTGCCGGACGCGGATTTCCAGCCCATCGCGGCGGCGGACGTCGCCGCGGCGCTCGCCGCGGTGTCTGTCGGCCCGCCCGCGAACGGGACGATCGACATCGCGGGGCCGGACCGGTTGCCGTTCCGGGCCTTCGTCGCCCGGCGCCTCGCGGCCTGCGGCGACGGCCGCACGGTGACGGCCGACGCCGCGGCCCGCTACTTCGGTGCCCCGCTGACGCGGGGCTCCCTGGTTCCCGACGACGAGGCCGCGGCCCGCCTCGGCGGCACGCGCTTCGAGACCTGGCTCGCGCAGGCATGACGGCGCCCGATCCTCCGCGCGGGCAGGCCCGACCGCGGCACGGGGATGCGATCCGGGACGGAGCCACGGCGCGGACGGACACGGCGACCGCCGCCTTCGAGGCCCATCGCCCCCGGCTCCTGCGTATCGCCTACCGCATGCTCGGCTCGCGCAGCGAGGCCGAGGACATCGTGCAGGACGCCTGGCTGCGCTGGGTCGCGGCGGATCGGGCCGATGTCGCGTCGCCCGATCGGTTCCTCGCGCGGATCGTGACGCGTCTCTGCCTCGACCAGATCAAGTCGGCGCGCGCGCGTCGGGAGAGCTATGTCGGGCCCTGGCTGCCGGAGCCGCTGATCGAGTCGGGGACGGACGTCGTGGACGAGGACGGCCTCACCCTGACGCTGATGCTCGCGCTCGAGCGGCTGTCCCCCTTGGAACGCGCGGCCTTCCTGCTCCACGACGTGTTCGGCCTCCCGCTCGGAGAAGTCGCGGAAACGCTCGAGCGGGAGGCGGCGGCCGTGCGCCAGCTCGCGGTGCGCGCGCGCCGGAACGTCCGGTCCGCGCGTCCGCGCTATCCCGTGACGCGCGACGAGGGCGAGCGCGTCGCCCGGGCGTTCTTCGAGGCCTCCGCGAGCGGCGATGTCGCGCGGCTGCGGACGCTGCTCGCGGACCGCGCGTCGCTGTCCTCGGACGGGGGCGGCAAGGTCCCGGCCTTCGTCAACCCGATCCGGGGGCTGGAGCGCCTGCTCCGGCTCTACGCGGGCGTGCGGCGCAAGGGGGGTAACGGCCGGGCGGCGCTGGTCGCGTTCGCGTGGATCGACGGGCTTCCGGGCTATGTCAGCCGCGAGCGCGGCGGCCTCCTGCAGACGACCGCCCTCGCGATCGAGAACGGCCGGATCGGCGCCAACTACATCACGCGCAACCCCGACAAGCTCCGCCACGTCGCGCGCGCCGTCGCGGCCCGGCCGGGGCGGACCGCAGGGGACGGGACCGGCGCGGGCCCGTCTTGACGATCCGCCCCGCGGCGCGGCTTGCATGAAGCGCGGCGGGACCTCGCATCGCCGCAGGTGGACCGACCAACGCGGACTGATCAACCATGCCGGCGCGCCCGCTCGTCCTGTTTCCCGATCCGCGTCTCAACCGTCCGGCCGAGCCGGTCGACGCGTTCGGGCCGTCCCTGCAGGCCCTGGCCGACGATGTCCGGGACACGCTCATGGCCGAGAGCGCGATCGGCCTGACCGCCCCGCATATCGGCGTCCCCGCGCGCCTCATGGTGGTCCGGATGTCGCCGGACGCGAGCGCGCGCGTCTACGTCAACCCCGTCGTCTCCTGGGCGTCGCCCGACACGGCGGTCCACGACGAGGGCAGCGTCAGCATGCCGGGTCTGCGCGAGCGGATCACCCGGCCCGCCCGCATCCGCCTGACCTACCGCGAGCTCGACGGGGCCGCCCGCGAGGAGGAGGCGGAGGGCTTTCCGGCCGCGGTCCTCCAGCACGAGATCGACCAGCTCGACGGCGTGTTCTGGATCGCCCGCCTGTCCCGCCTGAAGCGCGATCGGCTGCTGAAACGGTTCGGGAAGGGCAGGCTCGCCTAGTCCGGCCCGGGCCCGGATGACGGGGGCCGCGGCCCGGCCGCGACGCGGTCCCGCTGGCGGAGCCGGCGCCGGGACGGTTAGCATGGGCGCGCCGTCGCCGGCCCTCCGCATTCCTCACCCCAGAACGGACCTTGCGCATGCATCCTGCCGTGGCCGCCGCCAACGCCTTCAAGGCGGTTCACGAGGCCGGTCAGATCCCGGACTACGAGCGCATCCTGCGACAGGGCTACAGCCGCTTCCTCGCCCCGGGGGATGTCGTCGTCGATGTCGGTGCCCATACGGGGCTGCACCTCGTCGCGTTCGTCGACCTCGTCGGCCCGACCGGCAAGGTCCACGCCTTCGAGCCGATCCCGTTCCTGATGAAGGACTTGGCGCGACGCTTCGGCCGGCGGCCCGAGGTGGAGCTGCACGACGTCGCCCTCTCCGACACAACGGGGCGCGCCGATTTCACGGTCGCGAGCGTGCCCGGCGAGAGCGGGCTCCTCGCCCGCTACTTCAGCAGCCCCGCCATCACGTCCAGGAAAATCAAGGTGAGGACCGAGAGGCTCGATACCGCGCTCGGTCACGTGCCCGCGGTGGCCTACATCAAGATGGACATCGAGGGCGGGGAGCTGCATGCCCTGAGCGGCGCGACGGAGCTCCTCCGGAGATGCCGCCCGATCATCAGCGTGGAGTATGGCTGGGCCGGCTACTCCGCCTACGGGCACGTGCAGGACTCCCTGTACCGATTCGCCGAGAGCCACGGCTACGTCTGTGCGGACATCACCGGAAACCTCATCGACGACGAGACCACGTGGCGCGCGGTCAGCGACTACGTGACGTGGGATTTCTTCCTCGTGCCGCAGGAGCGCCGACCGGACTGGGCCGCCACCTTCGCGCGCCGCCCGGCGCCCGGACCCGCGTGATCCGGACCCGGGCGGGACGGCGCGGCGGGCCCGGCCGCGCGGCGGAACAACGGCCGCGCATGGTGCGTTGCACGCTCCCACCTCTGCGCCGCCCGGCGCGGCCGTCCGTCCATCGTGCCCAGTCCCGAAGGTCCCCCCGGACCGCGCGCAGGGTATCTCAGACCAACCCGCGTGAAGGGTCGTGACCGTGCCGAACTCGCGGCAGCCGCTGCAATCCTCGTCCGCCGCCAGCGCGCCGCTGGTGAGCCTGCGTCGCGGCTCGGGCCAGCTCTTCGAGAGCGAGCGTCGCCTCAACGCGGTCCTCGACAACGCCTCCGTGTCGATCTTCCTGATGGATGACCGCCAGCACTGCATCTACATGAACCGCGCCGCCGAGCTGCTGACCGGCTGGACGCTGCGGGAGGTTCTCGCCCGCGACTGCCCGCTGCACGACATCGTCCACCACACCTACCCGGACGGAAGGCCGTTCCCGCTGGAGGAGTGCGCGATCGACCGCGCCTTCCCGGAGAACAACCAGGAGCGGGGCGAGGAGGTGTTCGTGCACCGGGACGGGCACTTCTTCCCCGTGGCGTTCACCGCCAGCCCGATCCGGGACGACGCGACCAACATCATCGGCACGATCATCGAGGTCCGCGACATCAGCGAGGAGAAGGCGGCGGCCGAGCGCCAGCGCCTGCTGATCAACGAGCTCAACCACCGAGTGAAGAACACACTCGCCACGGTGCAGTCGATCGCCGCGCAGACTTTCCGCGGGCAGACGGACCAGGCGGCGCGCGCCGTCTTCGACGCCCGGATGGCCGCCCTGTCCAACGCCCACAACGTTCTGGTCGAAGACAATTGGGAGAGCGCCAGCCTGCGCAGCGTGGTCGAGCGCGCGCTCGCCCCCCACCTTTTGGCAGAGGTCGACGCCGCCCGCTTCCGGCTACAAGGACCGGACGCGCGATTGCACCCTAAGGTGGCAGTGACGCTGGCAATGGCTCTGCACGAGTTGATGACCAATGCCGCGAAGTACGGCGCCCTGTCGACGCCCGAGGGCCAGGTCGCGGTGACGTGGTCCCTGCACGACCGGGATGACGGCCGTCAGCAGCTCGACCTTCTCTGGGAAGAGCGGGGCGGCCCGCCGGTCGCGCCCCCGACCCGCAAGGGGTTCGGCTCACGACTCATCGAGCGGCAATTGCCGCTGGAGTTCGACGGCAGCGCGGCGATCACCTACGCGCCCGCGGGCGTGGCCTGCCAGATGCGAATCCCGCTGACCCGACTCGGCTGGATCGGCCAGGAGACGGTCGAGGGGCCGTGCACGCCATGACGCCGCTCGCCGGACGCCGGGTGCTGCTGGTCGAGGACGAGAGCCTCGTCGCCATGCTGGCCGAGGACATGCTGCTCGACCTGGGCTGCGAGGTCGTGGTGGCGATGCGCCTCGACAGGGCCCTGGCCCATGCCCGGAGCGAGGCGTTCGATCTGGCGGTGCTGGACGTCAATCTCGGCGACGCGCGCAGCTACCCGGTCGCAGACCTGCTGCTGGCGCGCGGCACGCCGTTCCTGTTCGCCACCGGGTACGGGCAGCGCGGCCTGGACACCGCCTATCAGGCCGTTCCGGTGCTCCAGAAACCCTATCAGGCAGCGCCGCTCGAGCATCTGCTACGCCGCCTGCTGAGCGGCGAGGACCCGTGCCGCGCGGGCCTGACCGGCCTGCCGCCATCCTGCCGCTGTCAGGCGTCCGAGCCCGCCCACGGGCAGTTCCGCGCAGACCCCACTCGCTGAGCGGCCGGGGTGACGCGGGGTCGGCCCGGAGCGAACCAGCACGGCGCCGACCAGCGCGGAGAGGGACCACCATGATCGATCTCAACACGGCGACGGCCGAGGAGCTGGACAGCGTGCCGGCCCTCAAGGGCCACGGCTTCGAGATCGTCCGCTACCGGGAGGAGCGCGGCCGGTTCACCAGCCTGCGGCAGCTCGACGAGGTGCCGGGCCTCAGCGGCAAGACCGACGGCATCGCCGATCAGGTCACGGTCGCGCAGGGCCAGTAGCCCGCGGGTCCGCGTCAGGCCGCCCGACGCGGCCGAAGCCGGGGGATCGCCGCTGACATGCTTTCGCCGCCTGCCCGTGCGATGGGCTGCGCGCGCGGCATGAATGCCGCGCGGGCCGATGACGCCCGCGCCAGCCCGAGCTTCGAGAAGCCACGATGAACATGCAGGTCGAGAAAGCCCAGGGCAGGCCTCTGAAAGGCATCGACCGGAACAAGGTGCTCGCACAGTCGCTGCGGCAGTTCGCGCGCCTGCCGGGCCTCCCCGACACCAAGAAGGGCGTGCGCTCCTACCAGAGCCACGTCAAAAGTGATCCCTGGCTGCCGCTCCTGTTCGTCGTCTGCTTCGTCCTGCCGACCCTGGGTGCCGGGATCTACTACGGTCTGATCGCCTCCGACCGCTACGTGACCGAGGCGCAGTTCGCGATCCGGCCGACCATCGGGACGGCCGACAAGGCGACGCCCGACACGGTCGGCACGAATGCCGGCGTGATCAAGGCGACCGTTGCCCAGGAAACGCTCATCGCGCAGGAGTACATCCACAGCCGGCCGATGGTCGAAGCGGTCTCGGCGGATCTCCCGATCCGCGAATGGTTCGGTCGGGACAGCATCGACACGTTCTCCCGCTTCAACCCGGAGAAGCCGGTCGAGAGGTTCCTGCGGTACTGGAGGCGCCGGGTCGACGTCGACGTCGAGTCCGCGTCCGGCATCATGTCGCTGACGGTCGAGGCCTTCGATCCCGACGAGTCGCTCGCCATCACCAAGGCGGTCATGGTGGAGACCGAGCGGATGCTGAACGACCTCAGCATGCCGTCCCGCAAGGACGCCCTCGACGTGAGCACGCGCGTCCTGAAGCTCGCCGAGGAGCGCGAGGCCAAGGCCAACGCCGCCCTGAACGAGCTGCGCAACCGCGAGGGCGTGCTCGACGTCATCAAGTCGAACACCGCCACCATCAAGTCGGTGTCGGAGTTGCGGGAGACGCGCACCAAGCTCGCCGTGCAGTTGTCGGTGCTCCAGCGGGATCTCGGCCCGCAATCCCGCAGCATCGTCGACCTCAAGCAGCAGATCGGGGATCTCGACGCGAACATCGCGCGGGTCCAGCAGCAGCTGGCCGGCACGGCGCCGACCGAGAAGCGGCGCCTCTCGGACGCGCTCACGCGGTTCGAGGATCTCGAGCACGAGCGCGAGAACGCCGAGAAGTATCACCGCGACGTGCAGCTCGCCTATGACCGGGCCCGCATCGTCGCCCAGCAGCAGGTCGTGGCCCTGGTGCCGATCGTCGAACCCATCAAGGCCGGGTCCTCGACCGAGCCGCGTCGCATCCTGATGACGAGCATCATCACCGCCGCCGCCGCCGTGCTGTTCGCGGCCGCGATGTTCACCCGGCGGATGCTGACGCATTGACGGTCAAGCGGATTGGCCCCCGCCCGCTCTCGGGGCCCTCCGCGGCGGCCCGCGCGGGGCCGGCGGGCGCGGCCTAAGAAAAGGCCCGCCGCGGCGAACCGGGCGGGCTGAGGGAGTGCTTGGGAGGAAGCGGTACCGTACGGCGCATCCCGCTGGCATGCCAGATATCGGACCGCAGGGCAGCTCTGCGAAATCGCGCGGTCTTCCCGAGGACTATTTTTCCTGAACGCGTCGATCGCCCGCGGGGCAGGGCGCTCCTACGCGGCCGCCGCGCGGGACCGGGTCCGTCCCTCGAGACCGCGGATCGTCGCGGCGAGCAGGCTGTCCAGGGCGTCGCACGCGTCCGCCCGCTCGGTGCAGGCCGCGTCCCGGGCGGCCGCCTCGATGACGCGCAGCCGCGCCACGAGGGCGCGGGCGCCGACATTCGCGCTCATCGACCCGAGGCTGTGGGCCGCCCTGGCGATGGCCGGCTGATCGGAGGCGGCGAGGGCCGCTCTGAGAGTGGCGAGCGCCACCGGACCCTGCGCCCGGTACAGGTCGAGGACGCGGTCGAGGAAGGCGCCGTCCCCGAGGCCGAGCAAACCGTCCAGAACCTCGCCATCCAGGATCTCGCCATCCAGGATCTCGCCGTCGAGCAGGTCGTCGGCGGCCGTCGCCGCCGGCGGTGCGGCGGCCGGCCCCTCCGGTCCCGTCAGGCCCGACTGCGCCGCGGCGGGTGCCGGAGGGCGGCGCGGGTGGCGGGACCGGCCGTGTCCAGCACGATCGCGGCCGGCACCGCGTCGCGGCGCCGGACCGGGCGGGCCGGCTCGGCGACGGTCACGGGGATGCGCGCCGTGAAGGTCGAGCCCGCGCCGACGCGGCTCGTCACGGCCACGGTGCCCTCCATCGCGGCGACGATCTGCCGGGCGATCGAGAGCCCGAGGCCGGTGCCGCCGAAGCGGCGGGTCGTCGACTGGTCGGCCTGCGAGAAGGCCGAGAAGATCGTCGCCAGCTTGTCCTGCGGGATGCCGATCCCGGTGTCGGAGACGGCGATGACGAGGCACCCGTCGCCGGCATCGACCGCCATCCGGACCGAGACGTGGCCGGCCTCGGTGAATTTCAGCGCGTTCGACACGAAGTTGCTCACCACCTGCCCGAGGCGGACCGGGTCGCCCAGGATCGCGCGCGGCACCTCCGGCCCGACCTCGGCCGCGAGGTCGAGCCCGGCCGCCCGGGCCCGCTCGGCGAAGAGCGTCACCGCGGTGTCGGCGAGCTCGGCGGGGCTCACGGGCACGCGCTCGAGCTCGAGCTTGCCGGCCTCGACCTTGGCGAAGTCGAGGATGTCGTTGATGATCGCCAGGAGCGACCGGCCGGACCGGGCGATGACCTCGGCGTAGCGGCGCTGGCGCGCCGGCAGGTCGGACCCGGCCAGCAGCTCGGCCATGACCAGGACGCCGTTCATCGGGGTCCGGATCTCGTGGCTCATCGTGGCCAGGAAGGCCGACTTGGCGGCGTTGGCGGCGTCGGCAGCCTGCTTGGCCTCGCTCAGGTCGGCCGTCCGGGCGCTGACCTCCGCCTCGAGATGGGCGCTGTGGGCGGCGAGGCGGTGATCGCGCTCGTTCACCGCCGACAGCAGGTCGTTGAAGGTCCGCGCCAGCGCGCCGACCTCGTCGTCGCCCGCCACGGGCGCGCGCTGCGCGTAGTCGTGGCGCAGGCGGACCGCCTCCATGGTGCGGGCGAGGGCGGCGAGCGGGCGCGTGACGCTGCGCTGCAGGTAGAGCGACACGCCGACCCCGATCGCGACGGCCAGCAGCGCCGCCAGCGCGGCGTTCTCCGCGGCGGCCCAGAGATGGCCGAGGATGTCGTCGGTCTCGCCGATCAGCACGACCCGCCCGACGGGGCGCCCGTTCTCGACGATCGGCGCGGTCGCCTGGAGGCTCCGGGCGGCGAGCAGGTGCAGGAGCGACAGGTCCGCGCCGTCCAGGGCGGCGTCCCGGGTCAGGCGCAGGCCGATCCCCTGCTCGGCGAGGACGGACCCGTCCGGCCGCTCGATCGCCCCGTAGACGATGGACGGCACCTGGCCGATCGCCCGCAGCGACGCGGCCGCCCCGTCGGCGTCACCCGCCGCGGTGGCCCGGGCGCCGCCATGCGCGAAGACCTGCGCGACCGCCTCCAGCGCCGCCTGCTTGTCGGCGGCGTAGCGGGCGACCTCGCGCCAGACCGACAGCGCCGCCGCCAGGACGAGCGCCGCCGTGACGGCGCCGGTCACCGCCAGCGCCAGCCGGCCGGCCAGGGAGCGTCTCGGCCTCAGCCACGCGAGATGCACGCTGCGCTCCTTCAGGCGGCCCGGACGGGCCCGGTCGGGGAGGGGGGTGGTGGACGGGATCAGGCGGCGGCGCGGAGGCAGGTCCGGGTCACCGCGTCCCAGCCCGCCAGGAAGGCCGCGACGCAGCGCGGGTCGAAGTGGCGGCCGGCCTGGTCCGCCACGAAGGCCCGCGCCCGCTCGAGCGGCCAGGCCGCCTTGTAGGGCCGCTCGGTCACCAGGGCGTCGAACACGTCCGCCACGGCCACGATGCGGCCCGAGAGCGGGATCGCCTCGCCGCGCAGGCCCTTCGGGTAGCCGGTGCCGTCCCAGCGCTCGTGGTGGCTCTCGGCGATCTCGGCGGCCAGCCGCACGACGTCGGAGGTGCTGCCCTCCAGGATCCGCCGGCCGCGCTCGGCGTGCTTCTCCATCTCGGCGCGCTCCTCGGCCGAGAGCGGCCCCGGCTTGAGCAGGATCGCGTCGGGAACGCCGATCTTGCCGACGTCGTGCATCGTGGAGGCGAGCTTCAGGATCCGGATCTCCGCCGGATCGTAGCCGAGGTTCCGGGCGATGACGCCGACATAGCCCGCGACCCGCGCGATGTGGTCGCCGGTATCGGTGTCGCGGTGCTCGGCGGCGCGCATCAGGAGGGCGATGATCTCGCGCTCTCGCGCCTCGATGACGGCGACCGCCGCGGCGACCTCGCGGGCGAGCCACGCGGCCCGGTCCTGCTCCTGCCGGTGGGCCGCGCTGATCTTCATCAGGTTGGTGATGCGCGCCTGGATCTCGACGGGGTCGCAGGGCTTGCCGAGGAAGTCGGTCGCGCCGGCGCGCAGGGCCTCGTGGCGCAGGCTGCGCTGGTCGAGGCTCGTCACCATCACGATCGGCACGTGCGCGAAGCCCGGGATCGCCCGCGCCGCCGCGATGACCTCGAGGCCGTTCAGGCCGGGCATGTCGTAGTCGGTGACGACCACCCCGATCCGGTCGACATGCGCCCGCAGGAAGTCGAGCGCCGTCACGGGACAGGTGAAGGCGACGGGCTCGCAATCGGCCACCGGCTTGAGCGCCTGCATGATCAGCAGGTTGTTCATCTCGGAATCGTCGAGGATCAGGGCGAGCACCGTGTCACTCCCAGGCGACGGGCCGTGGACGCAGGATCCGCATCGCGTCCTCCCTATTGCGACAGCAGCAGCTTGCCCGAGAGGGGCCCGACCCCCTTGGGCACCGGCACGCTCGTCGCGTCGTAGTTCGCGTTCAGATAGAGGTTCGGGCCCTGGTACAGGTTGACCTGCTGGGCCACGATCACCGTGTAGGCCGACTGGTCGGCGACGGGCTTGTCGGCGTCGATCACCACGCGACCGGCCGGCAGGTAGAGCGTCCCCAGCATGGTCCGCGCGTCGTCGCTGATGATGCGATAGGTCCGCATGGGTTTGGTCGCGGCCAGCGGCGGCGGGGTCGGCGGCGGCGGCGGTGTCGGTGGCGACGGCAGCAGCGGCGTGACGGCCTGGTCCACCACGCCGGCGAGGAGCGCGACGGGATCGACGGGATCGCTGACCGTCCGCTCCTCCATCATCAGCAGGCCGGCCATGGGGCCGGTGGTCGGCGCCGACAGGCTGACCGTGGTCTTCTTGTCGAAGAGGAGACCGCCCTTGTTGCCGGTGAAGTAGAAGGCGACGTCGGTCCCGGCCATGGCGGCCGTCTGGTCGACGATGAGCGGGCCGTCCTTCATCACGTAGGTGCCGGCGCGCAGCGTCACCGAGGCGTTCTTGGTGATGTGCAGGCCGCCGCAATAGGTGCCCGGATCGAGGGTGGCACTCTGGTCGACGAGGTTGCCGCCGGTCGCGCGCTTGCTGTTGGCCGAGGGCGGGATCGACGTGCAATCACCGATCGGCGGTGCCGCTCTGTCCCTCAGGGGATCCTGAATCGGCGGACAGCCCGTCTGGGGCGGCGGCGCGAAGTTCGCGCGGGCGCCGTCGAAGCCGCCCGCGCTGCAGATCGTCTGCGCCCGGGCATAGGCGCTGTCCTTGCCGACCATGCCGCGGGGGCTCATCGAGTTGCTGTAGAGTGAGCAATCCTGGGCGGTGACCTCGGCGCTCTTCTCCAGCTCGAACGTGCCGGCGGCGAGCGGATCCAGCGTCAGCAGGCACAGGCGCATCTTGCCGACGACGCGGACCGTCGAGCGGACCGAGACCTTGACGACCGGCACGCCGACGAAGCCGCCGAAGGCGAGCCTGACGGTCTCGTCGACCGTCGCGGCGACGCTGGTCTTGTCGTCCGCCACGTCGACCCGGAGGGCGTAGGGGCTCTCGGGGCGCGGCGCCGCCTGGGCGTTGACCGTGTCGACCACGATGCTCTTGGCCGCCGCCGAGGTGGAGACGGCGAGCTTGAGGTAGTTGCCCGCCGCGAGAACGCCGGCATCGGCCGCGTTCTGGAGCTGGCTGCGCCGCGCGGCGAGCCGGGCGTAGTCGATGCCGCCGCCGGTCAGGCCGAGCAGCACCACGGCGCTCAGGGCGAAGGTGAGGGCGACCGAGCCGGACCGGTCCGTCAGGGCCCGCGAACCGAGGCGGAGCAAACTCCAGAAGGGGAAAATGGGCGGTTCTCCCAGGCCGGGACCGGATCGGCCGCTGCGGCGGCACCGGCCGCCGACCAGAGGGCGTAGGGCTCAGCCCCTAAAAATCCGTCGCCCCGCGGCCCCGCGAAGCTGTCGTGGCTCGAACAAGCCTCGTTTAGCTGTGAACAACTTCGACATCCTGCCCATGTGGGTCCGCCACCGTACGGACGACTGGCCGCACCGCGGGCCGGGGCGCGCATGCGCACAACAGCACACAACCTGAGAGCGAATTAGCGCGCTCATCGGGCGCCGCGGCAACAAAAGCTTGCTGAAGACGCAATTTCTACTCGGATTTGAACCGTTTCTAAACGGCCTCATCATAGGGTTATTTTCGTCCGCGCTCCCGTGGCCGGGCGGCGGCAGGCACAGGACCTGCAGAGTTCGTTTATCATGATGGGCATCTTGCGGCGCGTCGCGACTGTCCGCCGTCCGGGCCGGATCGAGGGCCGCACCGGTGCCGTCGGGTGCGTCCGGCGCTTCGCCGGCCATCGGACCGGCGCTTCCGCGGTGGAGTTCGCGCTCCTGGCGGCGCCATTCCTGGCCCTTCTGGGCGTCGTGGCGGAATCCGGCGTCATCGCCATCGAGCAGCAGACCCTGGACATCGCGGTCGACCGGAGCGTCCGGCAGCTGCGCACGGGCACCTTTCAGGACGGCTCCGACGGCAGCGACCCGAGCCAGCGCCTCCGCAAGATCGTCTGCACCGGCCCGTCGGCCCTGTTCCCCTGCGCCGACCTGCGCCTCGACGTCTCGCGGACGCCGTCCTTCTCGGCGTCGCAGCCGGCGGAACCGTTCGACAAGGCCACGAAGACCTGGACGCCGGGCTTCGGCCAGCGATTCGAGTGCCCGCAGGGCGGCGACACCGTCACGGTCCGGGTCGCCGTGCCCGTGATGCGCCTGTTCCAGATGCTGGATTTCACCGGCCGGATCATGTCCGACAAGACGCAGCTGCTGGTCACGACCGAGATCTTCCGGGCCGAGGATTACGAGCCCAAGCCGTGCTGAGCGGCCGCCTGCGCGCCCGCCTGATCCGCCTGATCGGCGACCGGGACGGCGTCAGCGCGATCGAGTTCAGCGTGATCGCACCGATCCTGCTGCTGATCCTGATGGGATCGATCGAGCTGCCCCGCGCCTACATGATCGGGAAGCGGCTCGACAACGCGGCTTCCACGATGGCGGACCTGATCTCCCGCGGCAGCTACGCCGACCTCAAGCCGGTCTTCGCCGCGACGAGCGCGATCTCCAACCCCTACGACGTGAGCCGTGCGAGCATCGTGCTGACGGCGGCGGGGACCTACAGCGACGGCACCGCGGCGACGACCAAGGTCTGCTCCAGTGCCGAATCCAACGGCCGGGCCCGCACGGCGGGCTCCTCGCTCGGCGAACCGCCCCCCGGGATGACCCGAAACGGCGACCGCTTCGTCGTGTCGGAAGTCACGATGATCTATCACCCGATCTTCCCGGTCCTCTCGAAGCTGACCGGGTGGACCTTCCGGTACAAGAAGATCTGGCCGGTGCGCGGCGGCGAGATCTACAACGGACAGAACGAGGTGGTTCTGCCCGGGGGCAAGCCCTGCCCGGCCTGACCGGCGGGCGGAGGTCTCGTGTCGGACCGGCGTGGCGGCCGGCGCCACCGGGTCGCCCGGTGGCGCCGGATCGCGGCCACGGCCCGCCTCAGCGGGCCGAAACCGCGGTGGCGACGACCCGCCGCGAGGCCGGGCTCGCCGGGACGAGGCGCGGGGTCGTGGTCAGCTCGGAGGCCGGCCGCATGGCGGCAGTGGGACGAGCCTGCTCGCGGTAGAGCGGCGGGGTCAGGGAGATGGTCTCGTCGGCCCTGGCGGTGCCGATCGTCGGAACGGCGGCGAGGGCGGCGAGAACGATGGTGCGAACGGTCATGATCTGAAGTCCTCTCGTTGTCCGGGCCGTGCCCGGCTTCGAGGGGGTATCTACGTTGCAGAGCAACATGATCCAAACAGATGCGATCGATTTACATTATCGATGCCGTCAATGACCTCGTGACCGTCGGTCGGTCGCGGCGTCCGAGTGGCGCGCTTCCTGCCCGCGCGCGGCACTGCCCGGCCGGCCCGGGACGGTAGGGGTGCCCGATACCGGCCGCTGACAGGCCGTTCGGCCGGGACGGCCGAGTTAATGCAAAATTAAATCTCCCCCCCGAGAGTCGGGTACGCAGTCAAAAATCCGTGAACTGCCAGAGGTTTAGCGCGTAAAAGTTTATCTTTCTCGCGCGGAAGGAGACGGCCCTTTGCTGGTTGCGGCCCTGCTTTTCGCGGTGGGCATATGGGAGGGCTGGCGGTATCGGGCATCGGTTTTGATGGCCAGCTCGATGCTCGTCACCCTCGCGTGGCTGGCCCTCTGGGTCTTCGTGTGGGCGGAGCTCGACGCCGTGAAGGTCCTGCTCCTCTTCGCCTACCTCACCGCCCACCAGGCCGGCTATCTCGTCGGGGCCCATCTCAGCGCCGATATCGATCCGCGCCGCTGACCGACCGGCCGGCGGCCGCAGGCTCAGCGGCCGAGCTCGACCGGGATGCTCAGATCGACGGTTCCGGTCCCGCCCAGGAGTGCGGCGGGCGGCACGGGCGCCGGGCTGATCCCCTGCACGGCGCGGAGCGCGCGCTGATCGAGCTTCGGCGAGCCCGAGCTCTCCTCGACCTCCGCGGCCTGCACCGCCCCGTCCGCGGCGATCTGCACATGGACGACCACGGTTCCACGGCCCCGGCCGGGACCCGGTCGCCTCTCGGCACGGTCGGCGGCATCGATCCGCGTGACGAGATCCGAGAGCCAGGCCCGCGCGGCGGGCCCAGGTGCGGCCCCCGCCCCGGCCGCCCCGGGCGCCAGACTCAGACCGAACACGACGGCAGCGGAGATCACGACGCGCGGCGACATGGGAAACGGCGGCTCCTCGAGCCCGGGATCGGGGATCGACCCTACGCGCAGAAGCGCCGCTCCTGCGACCCCGGTCGCGGGCCGCCGTCACGAGGCGGCGGTGGATTTCCGGCCCTTCGGCCCGGCGGCGGCCAGCATCACGTCGTCGCTGCCGACCTCGATGCCGGTATAGCCCAGCATCTCCGCGAGTTGCGTCCGGGCCCGCCAGACCCGGCTCTTCACCGTGCCGATCCGGCACTGCATGACGGCGGCGGTCTCCTCGTAGGTGAGGTTCTCGATCGCCACGAGGACCAGCGCCTGCCGCATCGGCGGCGCCAAGCGGTCGAGGGCGGCCTGGACGTCGCTCAGGTCGAGATGGCCGCCCTGCTCGGGCAGCGAGACCATCCGCTCCGCCTGCGCCCCGTCCTCGTCCTGCACCTCGCGCCCGCGCTTGCGGTGCTCGTTGTAGAACTGGTTGCGCATGATCGTGAACAGCCACGCTTCCAGGTTCGTGCCCGGCGCGAAGCTGGCGCGCGAGCGCCAGGCCCGCAGAAGCGTGTTCTGCAAGAGGTCGTCGGCCCCGACATGGCTGCGCAGGAGCGAGCGCGCGAAGCGCTGCAGATTCGGCACCATGCCCAGGAGCGAGGCCTGGAACGCCTTCTCGCGGCCGTCCTGCACCCGGCCGAAGGCGCCGTCGAGCAACCTCAGCAGTTCGGCGAAGCGATCCGCGATGCTCGGCTCGACGTTGTTCTGCGCGTAGGTCGCCGCGAGAAGGTGGCCGAGATGATACTGCACGCTGTCGGGGAGCCGGGGCGCCTGCGCGTCGATTGTATCAGCGTCGAGCGAGAGTTCGAGCATGATAGCCGATCACCTGGAGATGACGAAGAAGCGAGTGCCGCCATTAATCGCCGATTACGCTGTATCCGCCGCAACATAGATCAGCGGATAGGCGCATCTTCGGACTGATCTATGCTGGCATCCGGCACAATCGAGACGAATAGGTCGATGGAAAGAGGGACTTCGATGAGGCCGCACGCCCCGGAAAACTGTTCGCCGCGCGCCCGTATCTGCGGCAGCGCACGCGGAGATCTCGCCCCTGCGAATGCCGGCCGCCAACGCGGTGGTCGCGGCGCGCGCGGGACCGCGGGATCGCGCCCATGACCCGGCTCTCGGATCTCGAGGACGACCCCGCCTTCCAGGAGGCCGTCCGCGCCCTGCGCGGCGCGGCCAGCACCCTGAGCGGCCGCGCCGTGACGCTGGAGGAGGCCCGGTTCCTCGTCGGCATCGCCCTGACGACCTTCGCGCATGCCGGCGGCCTCGAGGAGCCGAGCCGCAGCCGGCTGGCCCGCTTCTCGGCGCGCATCGGGCCGGGCACCGTCGTCGAGACGCTGACCAAGCACTGAGGGCGGGAGCCGGGGGGCGCGGCCCGGCGGCCCGCCCCCTTACCCGGCCTCCGCCATGGCCGCCCGGAGCACCCGGAGAAGGTCGGCCATGACCGCCTCCCGGTCCGGATCGCGCGCCGCGAGGCGGAGCCCCTCGGTCACGTGCTGGTCGATGATCAGGAGCCCGACCTCGCGCAGCGCGGCGGTGGCGGCCCGGATCTGCTGGATCTCGTCGAGGCAGTGCCGGTCGGCCTCGACCATCGCCCGCAGGCCCCGGACCTGCCCCTCGATCCGCCCCAGCCGCCGGACCAGCGGCGTGCGCTCCGCGTCGGTCCGGGCGAGGCAGACACGACCATCGACGAGAGTGCCGCGTGTCACCGATCTGCGATCCACCTGTTCCGGTCGGCGCCCGCACCCCTGTCGGCGCGGGCGACGACCCCTCGGGTAAGGCCATCCCGGCTGGAAGACGTGCCGGCCGGAAGACGTGCCGGCCGGGACGTCCGGCGGATCAGCCGATCTGCTGGGTCTCGGCGCCGCTGTCGGGCCGCGCCGGGCCGAGCACCGGCTCCTCGCCCATCGGCTGGTTCTGGACGACGCTGAACTCGCCCTTGCCGTCGATTGAGGGACCCTGCGTCCAGCGTCCGGCCGGCGGCGGCGAACCGTCCGCCGACGTCGAGAAGAAGTTGTAGTTGAACTTCTGGTTCTCCTGCTCCTGCGGGAAGGAGTTCGGGATCGGGAGCGTGCCCTTGTGGCCGCCGAGCTCCTCGATCACCGCCAGCCACTGCTGCTGGTGCATCGTGTCGCGGGCGATGAGGAAGCTCCACATGTCGCGCATGCCGGCATCGTTGGTGGCGTTGTACAGGCGCGTCGCCAGGACACGCCCCGTGCTCTCCGCGGCGACGTTGCAGTACATGTCGGCCGCGATGTTGCCGCTGGCGTAGATGTGGCTCATGTCGAACGGCACGCCGTCGCAATTCGCCGGGAAGGCCGCCATGCCGGTGGAGAGCAGGTGCCGGTGCAGCATGCCCTCGGCCATGTGACGCGGGTTCTCGCCGCCCATCACGGCGCCGACGATGGCATCGGCGGCTCCGGCCTCCTGGACCTTGGTGGGAGCGTTCTCGAGGTTCATCGCCACCGCGGTCGCGAGCATCTCGATATGGCCGATCTCCTCGGTAGCCGTATTGAGCAGCATGTCGCGGTACTTCGTGGTCGGGGCGCGGTTCCCCCAGGCCTGGAAGAAGTACTGGAAGGCGACCCGGATCTCGCCCTCGATCCCGCCGATCGCCTGCTGGAGCATGCGGGCGTAGACCGGGTCGGGGCTGTCGACCTTGACCGGGTACTGAAGCCGCTTGTCGTGATAGTACATGATGTCTGTCCCTCGCGAGAGGCACGGCGTGCTCAAGCCCACCGCACGATCGGCCGTCGGCCCGGTACTCCGTGGGAGCATCGAGCCTCGCACCCTGTCCAACCCCGCTTCGGGACGACGGTTCGATCTTAATCGATTTTTATAACGATCAATATTTGGGCTAACTTATTTTATCCTGCCGCATCAGGCTATTAGTGCAAACGTTCCAGCCAAGCCGGGGCGCAGGCCGATGCGATTACATAACGTATGTTAAGCGGATCGCGTCCCTCATCGGGCGGCACTGCGAGACGCGGATCCCGAGGCGGCGCTCTCCGGCCGAGGCGGTCCCCCCGGAGCGAGATTCCGGGACGCGGCCGCTCCGCGGCGTGCGGCGTCGTGGCTTGGCCCCCTCCGCCGCGCGGGCGTGGCGGCGCGGGATCGGCTCTCAGCCTGCGCGAGTCGGGAACGGTGGCCTCGGACGCGGCTACAGCAGCCCGGTCCGCCGGGCCAGCATCATCGCGAAGGCGAGGCAGGCGGCGAGGCTGACGGCCAGCATGGCGACGTTGGTCCAGAACCGGACCGGCCGGCTGGACCCGTCGATCCCGCTCGCCCGCAGGCGCACCCACGGCACGTAGAGGTAGAGCGCGATCAGCGTCAGGATCAGGAACGCGAGGGTGGCGATCCGCCCGGTGATCAGGGCCGCGCCGGCCAGGACCGCCCAGCCGACGACGAGGCCCAGCATGGTGAACAGGGCTGTCGAGTTCACGTCCGCGCGTCCCCTTCAGCGGATGGTGCCGGCCGGGCGGCCGCCGCGATCCTCAGTCCGCGACAGATCCCGCTAGGGAACCCTTAGCATCGTCCGGAGAGATTGCGAGATCGGGAAGGTTTCTGGTGCTGCGAGAGAGGATTGAACTCTCGACCTCTTCATTACCAATGAAGTGCTCTACCACTGAGCTACCGCAGCAGGTGGCCGGGGCGCCCCCGCGGGGGGCGTGTCCGTCCGGCCGAGTGGGGCCATAACGGATCGCCGCCGCGTTGGCAACGCCGTGTTGCGCGTTCGCGCATTTTAGGTGCGCGATGCGGCCCGGATCAGGGCGGCGAGGCCGGGCTCGGACACGGCCTCGGCGGCCTCCGACGGGGTGAACCAGCGGAGTTCCCGCTGGCGCGCCTCGGGAAAGTGCTTGAGCTGCTTGCGCACCTCCAGCGGAAACACCTTCACCTGGCACAGGACGGTGTCGAGGTTCCTGAGACGCTTCTGGTAGAGGTACAGGCCGATCGGGCGCTTGCCGACCGCACCGCGCAGGCCGGCCTCCTCGTAGGCCTCCCGCGCGGCCGCCTCGAACGGCTTGCGGCCCTTCATCGGCCACCCCTTCGGAATGACCCAGCGGCGGCTCTCCCGCGACGTCACCAGCAGGATCTTGGTCTTCCCGTCCCGACCGTGCCGGAACGGCAAGGCCCCGACCTGCCGGCGCGGCTCGCCGTCCTCGTCGAGGAGGGTCACGGCCGCACCGCGCGGGGCGGGACGCGGCCCCGATCCGACGGGATCGACGGCGCGCGCAGGCTCGGAGCGGGCTGGGAGATGATCGGATCCTCGTCGGCGACTCGCCCGACAAGCTATAGGGCGAGCCGGCTCATTCAACTTGAAATAGTTGAGCGCCGCGACGTGTCCGTGGCCGCGCGGCGCTCCCGTCAGGCCTCCTCCGGATGGCCGGCACCCGGTGCGGCCGGTCAGCCGGTCCGGCGGGCCGCGCGCTCACCCGCACCCGACGGCGGCAGGGCCGCGGCCGCCATGNACGAGCGCCAGGCCGGCGGCGTCCGCGTCCGGCTCCTCCGCGGGCGCGGCGGCGAGCGTGTTCGGCGGCTCGCGCCACGCGAAGGCGTCGAGGCGCCCGGTCACCGGTGAGACCGGCGCCCAGGTGTCGGAAGCGATGCCGTCCGCGATCCACACGCGGTCGCGCGGCGCGCGGGCCGCCCGGGCCAGCCACTCGCGGGCCTGGCCGGAAGTTGCCCCGTGCTCGGCCTCCTCGATGGCCGCCATCATCAGGCAGGCGCGGGCGGTCGGCCGGTCGGCGAGCAGGGGCTTCACGGCCTCCCGGGCGCGCTTGTAGTCCCGGGCGTCGAGGGCGGCCTGACCCAGGGCGAGCCGGGATTCCGGATCCCAGACGGACAGCTTCGCCAGGACCTCGGCGCGGGCCAGACGGTCGCGGACCGAATCGCCGGGGCGCAGGCCGAGATAGACCTTGGCGAGGTCGGGATGGGGATTGGCCTTCCAGGCCGCCTCGACGATCCGGGCGGCCTTCTTGACGTCGCCGCGGCGGGCGAGGAGGCGCCCGGCGATGCAGGCCGCCGGCACGAGGTCGGGGGCGAGCTTGACCGCCTGCAGGATCCGCTCCGCGGCGAGTTCCGGCTCGCCGGCCTCGCGCTCGCCGGCGATCGCGGTGAGGAGCACCGCGCGCTGGCGCCGGGCCGTGGCCTTGTCGATCAGTCCGAGGGACGAGCGGCGCTCGATCGTCTCCAGGGCGGCCGCCCAGTCGCCGTCGGCGCTCTGCGCCTCCAGCAGGGCCTCGTTGGCCCAGGTGACGCTCGGGGCGAGGCGGGCGGCCTCGGTGGCGTAGGCGCGGGCGGCCGTCTCGTCCTCGCGGCGGCGGGCCTCCACGAACAGGCCGCGCAGGCCCAGGACCCGGGTCTCGGGATCGTCGACCATGCGCTGGAACGCGCTCTCGGCGGCGTCCCGGTCGCCGGAGATCTGCGCCGCCTGCGCCTTGAGCAGCAGGGTCAGCGGCTCGGTGCCGAGGAGCCGCTCGGCGTCGCCCGCGAAGCGGCGGGCCGCCAGGGGATCGCCCGAGCCCACCGCCACCATGCCGCGGGAGAGGGCCGAGAGGCCCTTGGCCCGGCGCCGTTCGGCCGAGCCGCGGACCAAGGCCTCGGGGAGGCCGATGACGCCGCGCACGACCGCCCAGAGCAGGCCCAGGACGATCGCCGCCGCGATCACGCCGACGAGGGCGACCGCGAGGCTGGTGCCGATCTGGTAGCCGTTCCAGACGACGGTGACGGTGCCGGGCCTGTCGGCGATCCAGACCGCCCCGAAGGCGGCGAGTGCGAGCAGGGCCAGGAAGGCGAGGGCGCGCCACATGGGGTCAGTATCTCCTGTCGGCGGCCGGCTGGTGGCCGTCGCGGGGTGCGGGAGGAGCGGGGCGCCTGCGCGCCCGCTCGGAGATGGTGCGGCCGCGCAGCGCGCGGATCGGGGCCCTCACCGGCCTAGCGCCCGGGAGCGGCCTGGGGCGGTTGGGCGGCGCCGACCGGGAGGGCCTTGAAGGCGCCGTCGAGCAGGGCGCGCACGGCCTGCTCGGCCTCGGCCCGGGCCTTGAGCTTGGCGCCGAAATCCCCGGCCTGGTCCCGCGCCTCGGCCGGGAGCGCCGCGAAGGCCGCCGAGGCCGCCGACAGGTCGCCGCGGTCGAGGGCCGCCTGGACCTTGCTCTCCGGATCGTCCGCGGCCTCGGGGGCGGGCGCGTCGGCCTTGCGGATCTGCACGAGACCGTCGGCCATGCTGAGGAGCTTGGTGCGGAAATCGCCGGTCTCGGCCGCGCTCCTGGCCCGCTGCGCCTGCCGCTTGGCCGCGATCCGCTCGGCGATCGGCCGGAACGTGTCGGCGAGATCGCCCGCCGAGGGCGCGCCGCCGTCCGCGAAGGGCGCGAGGGCCTTGGCCTGCGCCTCGGTTCCCGGATCGAGCTTGCGCAGGGTCGCGAGCGGCTCGGCGTAGGCGGTGCCCGATTCCAGGGCGGCCGCCACCCGGTCGGCGACGACGACCCGGAGCGCCGCCTGGACGGTGCTGGCCTCGGCGCGCTGCGCCACGCTCTTGTCCAGGGCCGCGATCTGGTCGGCCTGCTCCTGCAACCGCCGATCCACCGCCTTCGCGGCTTCCGCGGCCTGGGCCTGTCCGGCCTCGGCGGCGGTGCGGCTCGCCTGGGTCGCCGCCTGGACCGCCTCCGTGGCGGCCTTCACCCGCGCGTCGACGGCCTGCTGCAGCGAGTCGAGGCGCTGCCCCAGGGCCGCGTCGGCCTCGGCATTCGCCTTGGTCTTCTGCTCCACCTCGCTCTGCAGCGCCGCGACCTTCCGGGCGGCCTCCTCGGCCGCGCCCTTGTTGGCGCCGCCATCCTCCAGCGCCTTCAGACGGGTCTCGAGATCGGAGATCTGCTTGCCGTTGTCCTGGACCACGCCGAGCTTCGAATCGGCCGACTGGTCACGGCCGGGCTCCTGTCCGGGCTCCTCCTGGAGCGCCGCGACGCGCTGGTCGAGGCTGTCGAGCCGGGCGACGAGATCCGGCGGCACCGTCGCGGCCTGACCGGCGGATTGCCCGTCGGGCGCGGCCGCGGGCGCCGCCCCGGTCTTCTCCAGAGCCTGCTTGGCGCTCGCTTCCGCGGCGGCGACGCGCTTGTCGAGGGCCGTCACCGCGTCGCGCGGCGCCAAGCCGTCGAGACGCTTGTCGAGGGACGCGAGCTGGCTGGAGAGCCTCTGGTCCAGGGCGTTCAGGCGCGGGTCGGGACCGATCCCCGCCTTCTCGGCACCGAACAGCAGGCCGGCACCGATCACGCCGCCGAGCAGCCCCGCGGCCGCGAGCGAGCCGAACCTGGCCCGGGCCCGGCCGGAGGGTGCGGCGGCGCTTCGGGCGGGGTCGACGGCGGCCGCCGCGGGGATCGGGCCCTTCGGCGACTCCTTGCCGTCCCTGGAGGCATCTTTGGAAGAATCTTTGGACGCGTCCTTGGCCGCGTCCTTGGCCGATTCCCTGCCGGCGGCCGGCGGATCCGGGATCCGCTTGGCCTTCAGGTCGATGATCGGACCGGCCGTCACCGCGCTGGCCGCCGCCGGGCCCGCGGCACCGGAAGCGGGTCCGCCCGGACGGGGACCGCCCTGCGGGCCGGTTCCGGGCTGCGCGGCCTTCGGATCGATCGCGGCCCCGGACGCGCCGGACGCGGTGGTGGAGGCCGTCGACGCGGACGATCCGGCCCGGGCGTCGGAGGCCGAGGACGCGGCGGCGCCCGCCTTCAGGGGATCGGGCTTGACGGGATCGATCTTGGCGCCCGCCGTCTGCGCGGCCGGGCCGGTCGACGGCTTCAGGCTGTCGGCCTTCGGATCGATCGTGCCGGGCTTGGCGGTCACGACCGGGTCGGTTGCCGGCTTGGGAGGAGTTCCGGGCGCCGATCCCTGCGGCCCTTTCGCGCCGCCGCCGGCGGTGGAGGAGGTGGAGGCCGACGTGGAAGCCGACGTCGCGGACGTCGAGGCGGTGGAGGCCGACGTCGCGGCCGGCCGGGACGCGCCCCCGGACGGGTTGGGCTGCCCGGGCTTGCCGGGCGCGGCGTCCGGCTTCCGGCCGCCGGGACCGGGCTTGTCGGCGTCGCTGGGTGGTGGCGTCACGGGCAAGTCCTCCAACTCTTCGGCGTCGCCGCGCCCCCCTAGCACCGCGGCGGCGCCGGGCGCGAGGGCGAGATACGGCGGCCCGGCCTCCCTGTCACCGCACGGTTAGCCCGGTCACGGCGCCAGGGCGTCGAGCAGATCCGCTTCGCGCGGGCGTGCCGCGACGAAATGGACCGGAACACCGGCGGCTTCCAGGGGTGCCGCGACATCCGGCGATAGGCAGTAATGCCTCAGCCGGCGGAAAGCTCCGCCGTGCTCCGAACCATCCGCGAGGGCAAGGGCGACGGCGGCGCTGCGCCGGGAATAGTGAAGGGCGGCCTCGAGGCGGTTCCCGGCGAGTTCGCGGCCGACCGCGGGCGGCAAGTGCCGCAGCGCCTCGGCCCGGTAGGCCACGAAGGCCGTGACCCGGAATCCGGCCGCCGACAGCGTCGCCGCCGGCTCCGGCTTGCGCTCGGCCCCGGCCGCGTGGAGGAGCGCCGTGCCGGGTGTCAGCGTCGCCGCCACCAGGGCGGCGAGGCCCGCGGCATCGCCGGGGCCCTCCCGNGAAGGGTCCCGCGGGCGGCGCCGCCGCGGTCGGCCGCACCGCCAGCACGGGCTCCACCAGCGGCGCGTGGCCGAGTTCGGCCAGGGCTGCCCCGGTCCGCGTCGCCCCCGGCTCGGGCCGCGCCACCCAGATGCGCAAGGGCTAGGCTTCCAGGGTCAGGCGGACGCCGTGGCGCGCCGCGGCGCCCGGGGCGAGCAGGCGCTGCGAGTCGCGCTCCGCGAGGTCGCCCGCGAAGTCCGCCCAGTCGGCGTAGCCGGTCCAGCACTCGAGCGACAGGAACGGCGCGGTCGGCTTGGTCCAGACCGCGAGATGGGGGAAATCCGCCATCTCCATGCGGATCGCCCGTCCGGGGCCGGCGAAGCGCATCCAGCGGCTGCGGGCGTTGCGGAACACGAAGGCCTCGGTGAAGAGCGCCGGATCGAGGGGCAGCGTGTCCCCGGCGAGGGGGATCGGCTGCTCGTCGCGCAGCAGCAGGCCGCCCGGGCCGACCTGGGGCGCGAAGGGCCGCTCCGCCTGCTCGAAGGCCACCGCGTAGCCGCCGTCCCGGGCGCGGGTGCCGCCCGCGAAGGGCCACGGGAAGGCCGGGTGGAAGCCGAGCGCGTAGGGCAGGGGGACGTCGCCGGGATTGGCGACGGTCACGTCGAGGTCGAGCCCCGCCGGGCGGACCCGCGCGGCGACGTCGAGCCGGAACGCGAACGGGTAGTGCGCCCGCGTCTCGGGCCCGTCGGTCAGGCGCAGGGTCACCGCGTCGGCGCTCCGGTCGACCACCGCGAAGGGCAGGTCCCGGGCGAAGCCGTGCTGCGCCATCGGGTAGCGCTCGGACCCGACCGTCACGTGCCCGCCGGCCGAGGCGCCGACCACCGGGAAGAGCCAGGGCGCGTGGCGGTTCCAGTGCTCGGGGTCGCCGCTCCAGAGATACTCGGTCCCGCCGACCCGCCAGGAGACCGGCTCGGCCCCGTGGGTCGCGAGCGTCGCGGTGGTGCCGTCCGCTGCGGTCAGCTCGATGCGCGTGGTCACGGTGCTCTCCCGGTCTGCCTCGGACAGCCGAGGTAACGGAGGCGGGGCCGGACGCAAGGGCCCCGCGCGGGGTCTGTCACGCGGCCGTGCCGAGCCCCGGCAGGACCGCCTCGGGCGGCCCGGAGGCGACGATCCGGCCCGCCTCCAGGACGTGGACCGCGTCGGCGCCCTCCAGGGTCGAGAGGCGGTGGGCGATCAGGATCAGCGTCCGCCGGCCCGAGAGGGCGCGCAGCGCCCGCATCACGGCCGCCTGCGTCTCGTCGTCGAGGGCCGAGGTCGCCTCGTCGAACACGATGACGTCCGGGTCGTGGTAGAGCGCCCGGGCGATGCCGACGCGCTGGCGCTGGCCCCCGGACAGCCGCGCCCCGCGCTCGCCGACCCGCTCGGCGTAGCCGTGGGGCAGGGCCGCGACGAAGTCGTGGGCGCCGGCGAGCCGCGCCGCCCGCTCGACGGCGGCGAGGTCCGGCGCGTCGAGGCCGAGGGCGATGTTTTCCGCCACGGTGCCGTCCACCAGGAACACCTCCTGCGGGACGTAGCCGATCCGGTTCTGCCAGGCGGGCAGGGTGCCGGCATCGAGGGGCCGGCCGTCGACGGTGATCCGCCCGGCGGTCGGGCTCAGGACGCCGAGGATCAGGCCGGCCAGGGTCGACTTGCCCGAGCCGGTGCGCCCGGCGAGGCCGACCGTGGCGTTGACCGGGATCGTCAGGTCGATCCCGGCGAGGGCCGGACGGCCGGTGCCGTAATCGAAGCCGAGGCCCTCGAGCCGGATCGCCCGCGCGAAGGGCAGCCGCTCCGCGGTGCGGGGCCGGGGCTCGCGCTCGTCGGCGAGCTCGTCGACGATTACCCGCACCGCCGGCAGGGTGAAGCGCATCAGCGCCACCGAGGTGAAGATGTTCTGGAAGGCCGGCAGCATGCGGTAGCCCGCGAAGGCGAACAGGCCGAGCAGCGGCAGGATCCCGGCGACGTCGAGCCCCTGGGCGAGCGCGAACAGCACCACCACGATCACCCCGCCGAACGCCAGCGCCTCGATGACGAAGCGCGGCATCTGGCCGGTGAGCTGGCTCGCCGCGGTGGCGAGGGCGTAGGCCCGCGCCGGGGCGTCGAACCGCGACGCGAACGCCTCCGCGCGCCCGTAGAGCTTCAGCTCGGTGAGCGCCCCGAAGGTCTCCTGCACGATCCGGAAGCGGGCCTCGTTGTCCGTCACGGTGCGGCCGCCCAGCCGGGCCAGCCGGGCGCGCATCACCAGGTAGATCCCGACGTAGAGGCCGCCGAAGCCGCCCCCCAGGATCAGCGCGAGCTGCGGCGCGTAGGCCAGCAGGAAGGCGATCACCGCGAGCGCCGAGCTCGCCCGCGAGGCGAGCACCGTGGCGGGCGTCAGCGCGCCGATGACCAGCCGGTCGGTCTCGGACAGCACGTTCTTGGCGAGCTCGGCGCTGTTGCTCTGCGCGAAGAACAGCCGCTCCCGGTCGAGGTAGCGGAACAGCAGACGCCGGCTGAGGCTGTAGCCGGCCAGGTGCGTGAACCGGAGCTGCGCGTAGGTCAGCCCGGCATTCACCAGCGCGGTGACGAGGATCGCCGCGAGCGCCGCGCCGCCGGTCACCAGCAGGAAGCCGCGCTCGTCGGTCAGGCCGAGGGCGCCCCGGGTCTGGGCCAAGTAGGGGATCCGGGTCGCCGCCGATGGGTCCCCGACCAGCGTCAGGAACGGGATCACCGAGGCGACGCCCACCACCTCCAGGAGCGCCGCACCCGCGAGCCCGAGGGCGATCAGGCCGAGCCGGCGCCGGTCGGCTGCCCGCATGGCGCGGACGAGGTCGATCAGCGCGCGCATGGCATCGCGGGGTCTGGCGGGACGGCTCGCATGGTCGGGCCGGGCTTAAGCGCGCCGTCCCGGCCTGTCCACGCCGGGCTCAGCCGAGCTTCTTGAGGGAGCCCAGGTCGACCTCGCCGTCCTGGCCGGTGAAGGTCAGGGTCTTGGCGGCCCCGTCCGCCTGCGCGACGCCGCCGATCCGGTGGACGCCGCTGTCGTAGGTCGAGACCTGCCCGTCGCGGTCGACGAGGAGGCGGCGCTTGTCCGGGAAGAACGCGTACTTCATCCCGTTCTGCGCGCCGCTGGTCGCGGGCTCGCCCAGATCCTTCGGCCACCAGGGCTCCGCGCCCTTCATCGGCTCCATCGGTTTCATCGGCTCCATAGGCTTCATAGGTTCCATCGGCTTCATCGGCTCCACGGCGCGCACCTCCTGTCCGGCGAGTGACAGGAGGACGCGGCAGGCGCGGAAGGGTTGCACGCGGACCCTTCCGCCCGGGACCGGCTCAGAGCGGCGGCAACCCCGGCACCGGGCGCTCCCGCACTTGGCCGTCGAAGCCGACATGGAGCTGGTGCTCGCGGCCGTCCCGGTCCTTCGCGGCCACCTCGAAGTGGCGCGGCCCGCGGCCCGTGACCCGCACGTCGCCGTAGCCCGCCGCCTGGACCGAGGCGGTCAGGGCGGCCATGTCGGGCTTCGGCCCGAGACCGAGCCGGTCCTTGGCCCAGTCCAGGCCGCCGGTCGGAGGGCCGCCGGCCGGCCCGAGCAGCAGCGTGCGCCCGTCCCCGTTGGTCAGGACCCGGGCGTGCAGGAAGCCGGTCTCGAAGCGACCCTGCACCGTCACGGTCTCGCCCTTGGCGACGAGGCCGCCGCCCTCGCCCTCGCGGCCCGTCTCGACGAGGGCCCGCCCGGTCCCGTCCTGCACCACGAACTTGTTGCCGAAGATCTCCGCGACCTCGCCCTTGATGGCGGTCGCGCCCGAGGGGGCCAGGGCCTGGATCGCCACCGGCGCGACCGGCGTCGGCTGGAACGGCGTGCCCTGCGCCAGGGACAGGCCGAGGGCGCCCAGGGCCAGCGGCAGCGCCACCGCGCCGACCACCCAGGTCCGCCGCGGGACCGCCCGCGACGCCGGCCCGGCGGCCTCGGGCTCGCGGACCTCCCGCGCGGTCCCGTCGATGGTCTTGTCGTCGCTCATGATCTCAATCCTCTGCAGGGTCCGGATCCGCTCGATCCGATGCCCCTTCCTAGGGAGCCGCCGGCAATCCGGTCTGAACCGCGCGGTTCAGCCCCGGTTAAACGCGCCGCCCTAGAGCGCTCGCTGTGGAACCCGTGCGGGCTCAGAGGCTTGGCAGCGGGCGCCGATGCGGGCCGACAGGTCGCGGCGGCGCCGCGGCCGTCCCGTCGGCCCGGGTGAGGCCACGGCCCAAAATCCTTGCGGCAGCGGGTGAAACCGACCGCCCGGAGCATCGCTCCGGCGGCGGTCGAATCCGGCCATCGCGGGCCGGACGGGGAGGTGAGAGCGGTGAAGATCCTGCTGGTGGAGGACGACGCGGCCCTCGCGGCGGAGGTCGCCAAGGTCCTGCGCGCCGAGAACTTCGTGCTCGACCACGCCGCCACCGGCGAGGACGCCCAGCATCTCGGCGAGACCGAGGGCTACGACGCCGTCGTGCTCGATCTGGGCCTGCCGAAGGGCGACGGGGTGTCGGTGCTGCGGGCCTGGCGCGGGGCCGGCCGGACCCTTCCGGTGCTGGTGCTCACCGCCCGGGACGGCTGGAGCGACAAGGTGGCGGCCTTCAAGGCGGGGGCGGACGACTACCTCGTGAAGCCGGTCCGTGTGGAGGAGCTGGTGATCCGCCTGCGCGCCCTCGTGCGCCGGTCCCAGGGCGGGGGCGCGAGCCGGATCACCTGCGGCCCTCTGAGCTTCGATCCGGGCCTCGGCGCCTTCGAGCACGAGGGCCTGCCGCTCAAGCTCACCGGTCTCGAATGGCGGGTCCTGTCCTGCCTGATGCTGAACCGCGAGACCGTGGTGCCGCGCCCGCACCTGATCGAGCGGGTCTACGAGGGCGACGCCGACGTCGATTCGAACTCCGTCGAGGTGATCATCACGCGCCTGCGCCGGAAGATCGCCCCGGCGCGGATCGAGAGCGTGCGCGGCCACGGCTACCGCCTGCACGCGGAGCCCGCCTGATGGCGGCGACGCCGCCGCGGCGCTCGCTCCGCACCCGCCTGCACGCGGCGGCCCTGGTGATGGTGCTGGCGGCCCTGGTGGTGGCGGGCCTCGCCATCGGGGTGATCCTGCACCGCTTCGTGCGCGGGCAGCTCGACGGCCGGCTCGACGCGCAGATCGTCGCGCTGCGGGCCGGGCTCGAGGCCGGGATCCTCCCGCAGGGTCTCGACGCGCCGCCCTTCGACCGGCCCGGCCCCGGCTGGGCCTGGGAGGTGCGCCGCGGAACCGAGACCATCCGCTCGGGCTCCCTGCGCGGCGGCGACATCCGCCTGTCCGATCCGGGACCGGACGACGATCCGGGCCGGCCGCGCCCGGCCTCGGGCACGGGGCCGCGCGGCGAGCCCCTCGTCGCCCGCGTGCTGGTCGTGCCCGGGCCCGAGCCGGCGACCATCGTGGTGGCGGCGCCGGAGGGGGAGCTGCGCGGGCCGCTGCGCGAGGCGCTGACCAGCCTCGCCCTGGCGCTCGGCATCCTCGGCCTGTGCCTGCTCGCGGGCCTGGCCTTCCAGGTGCACCTCGGCCTCGCGCCGCTGAGGCGCCTGCGCGCGGACCTCGCGTCGGTCCGGGCGGGGCGGCGCGAGCGCGTGCCGGCGGACCAGCCCGCCGAGATCGCGCCGGTGGTGGCGGAACTCAACGCGCTCCTCGACCAGAACGCGCAGAACCTGGAGCGCGCCCGCGGCCACGTCGCCAACCTCGCCCACGCCCTCAAGACGCCGCTCGCCACCCTGTCGATGGCGCTCGCCGAGCCCGCCCGCGACCGGGACGGCGCGCTGCGCCGTCAGGTGGACGACATGGACCGGCGGGTGCGGCACCANCCTGGCGGGCTCGGCCCGGGGCCGCACGGCCCTGGCGCCCCGGCTGTCGGACCTGCGGGCGGCGCTGACCCGGATCCACGCCGAGAAGGGTGCGGCGATCGACCTCGACGTCCCGGAGACCCTGTCGGTCTCCTGCGAGGGCCAGGATCTCGACGAAATGCTCGGCAACCTCGTGGACAATGCCTGCCGCTGGTGCCGGGTCCGCGTGCGGGTCTCGGCGACGGCGCGCGACGGCGCGGTGGCCGTGTCGGTGGAGGATGACGGGCCCGGCCTCGACCCGGCGGCGGCCTCCGCCGTCATGGCCCGGGGCCGGCGCCTCGACGAGGGCGTGCCGGGCCACGGCTTCGGGCTGCCGATCACCCTGGAACTCGCCGAGCTGTACGGCGGCGGCCTGAGCCTGGGGCGGTCGGATCTCGGCGGCCTGCGGGTGGATTTGCGGCTGCCGGCCTGACCGACACCCCTCAGCCCAGCGCCTCCCGGAGGATCGGCCGGATCCGCGGATCGGCGCAGTGGGCGACGTTGAAGCGCATGTAGCCGTTCCAAGCCTCCGACAGGCTGAACGAGGTCCCGGGCGCCAGCACCATGCCGCGGGCCAGCGCCCGGCGGGCGACGTCGGCCCCGTCGCGCCCGTCCGGAAGGCGCATCCACAGGAAGAAGCCGCCCCGGGGCTGCGCCCAGGTCTCCAGGCCGCAGGCGCGCAGCTCCGCGGAGGCCTGCACCATCGCGCCGGCGAGCCGGCGGCGGGTCTCGGCGAGGTGCCGCCGGTAGGCGCCCTCGGTGATCAGGGCGTGCACCAGCGCGGCCGTGATGTGGCCGTTGCCGAGGCTGAGGGCGAGCTTGAGGTCGACCAGGGGCTCGACCCAGTCGGCCCGGAGCGCGATCCAGCCGCAGCGCGCGGCCGCCGACAGGGTCTTGGAGAAGCTGCCGATCTGGATCACCCGCTCCAGCCCGTCGAAGCCGGCGAGGCGCGGGGCCGCCTCGGGCTCGAGGTCGCCGAAGATCTCGTCCTCGACGATGAGCGTGTCGTGCGCCTCGCACAGCTTGAGGAGCCGGTGCGCCACGGTCGGTGCGAGGCTCGCCCCGGTCGGGTTCTGGAGGGCCGCGTTGGTCAGGTAGAAGCGCGGCCGGTGCTGCTCCAGCAGGGTCGCGAGCGCCTGCAGGTCCGGCCCCTCCGGCGTGATCGGCACGCCGACCACCGACACGCGCTGCGCGCGCAGCAGCGCCAGGAAGTTGAAGTAGCAGGGATCGTCGACCAGCACGGTGTCGCCGGGCTGGAGCAGGAACCGGCAGACGAGGTCCAGCGCCTGCGTGGCCGATTCGACCAGCACGATCTGGTCGGGCTCGGCGCCGACGCCCTTCTCGCCGACCTTGCGGGCGATCTGGTGGCGCAGGGGCTCGTAGCCCAGGGGCCGGTCGTAATTGGTCATCTCGGCGAGGTCGGCGCGGGCCACCCGGCGCAGGCCCCGGCGGATCGCCTCGTGGGGCATCCACGAATCGGGCAGCCAGCCGGCCCCGGGTTTCAGCTGGTCGGCGCCGGCCTGCTGCGCCTGCCGGGTGATCCAGAGCGGGTCGACGATCCGGTCGAGACGCGGCCCCATCGCCTGGAGCGAGAGCGGCCGGGTCTTGCCGGCGACGTAGAAGCCCGAGCCCGGCCGCGGCACCACGGCGCCCTCGGCGGCGAGGCGCTCGTAGGCCTCGACGACGGTGGATTTCGAGACGCCCATCGTCTCCGCGAAGGCCCGTACCGAGGGGATCCGCACGCCCGGAACCAGCCGCCGCGCGGCGATCCGCTCCCGAATCTCGCCGACCACGGCCTCGACACGCGTCCCGGGGCTTCTGACTGCGACCGCCATCCGTACTGCTCTTTCGTCCGGACAATTCTTCCGAACCGTACCGAAGTGTTCCTGTCGCCGCCAGCCCCGGATCGCCAGGATCGCGATGCCCCGGAACGATGGAGGAGGGGATCCATGACCCAGTGCCTGACCGAAACCGTCGCCCTCGACGTCCCGACCGAATCCCGAATCAGACCGCGGAGCGGATGGCTCGCCCGGACGGTGGGGTCCGTGCTGGCCGTCGGCGCAGAGGTGCGCGCGGGCCTGTCGCGGGCGGCGATGAACCGGCGCGTGCTCCAGCGCCTGTCGACGCTGTCGGACCGAGAATTAAAGGATATCGGCCTGACGCCCCAGGACGTGGCGGATGCCTGCGTGCCGGGCACGAGCGACGCGATCCACCTGCTGGTCGGCCGGCGCGACGAGCGCCGGCGGGCCCGGACCGCCGTGCGCCCTTGGTGATCGGGGCGCCCGGGGCCTAGGATCGCGCCGATGACGCTGCGTGACGGGCTGGCCGCGCTCCTCGTGGTCACGCTCCTCGGTGTGAACTTCGTGGCTATCAAGGTGGGGCTGGTGACGGTGCCGCCGCTGATGCTGTGCGCCCTGAGATTCGGCTTCGCGGCCCTGCCGGCCGCCCTGGTGATCCGCCCGCCCCGGGCGCCCGCCGCCCTGGTGGCGGCCTTCGGGCTGGCGCTGGGGATCGGCCAGTTCGGGCTGCTGTTCACGGCGATCCGCCTCGGCATGCCGGCCGGCCTGTCGTCGCTGCTCATCCAGATGCAGGTGCCGTTCACCGTGGCGCTCGCCTGGATCGTCCTGAAGGAGCGCCCGCGGGCGCTCCAGGTGATCGGCGGCGCGGTCGCGCTCCTCGGCGTCGCCGCGGTGGCGCTTGGGCGGGCAGGGGGCGCGCCGGCGGGACCGGTGCTGCTGGTCGTCGGCGCGGCCCTGTCGTGGGCCAGCGCCAACATCGTGGCGAAGCGGATCGGCCGCGTCGACATGCTCGCGCTGATGGTCTGGGGCAGCCTCGCCACGACGCCGCCGCTGCTCGCCCTCTCGCTGATCGTCGAGGGCTCCGACGCCGTCCGGGCCCTGACCCATCCCGACTGGGTGACGAGCGCCTCGATCGCCTTCCAGGCCTACCCGACGCAGCTCCTCGCCTTCGGCCTCTGGAGCCGGCTGCTGACCCGCTACCCGGCCGCCGCGGTGACGCCGTTCGCGCTGCTGGTCCCGGTGGCCGGCATCCTGAGCACGCACCTCGTGCTGGGCGAGCCGCTGAGCGCCGACATCCTGGCCGGCGGCAGCCTCATCCTGTTCGGGATCGCCCTGAGCCTCAGGGGCGGCCGGGCCGCCGTCCGGCCCGCGGGGCGCGGCCCGATCAGACCCGCGACGGGTGCACCGCCGAAGGTGACGTGACCCGCGCGCACCCGAGGTGCATGACGAGCGTCGTCGCGATCGCGAGGCCGGTGCTATAGATTGTTCGGGAAGGGACGTGGCGCGGGCGACGGGGCTCGAACCCGCGACCTCCGGCGTGACAGGCCGGCACTCTAACCAACTGAGCTACGCCCGCACGGCGTGGTCGCCTCGGAGAGGGCGGCGTTTCGCCCGGCGACGGGGCGGGGTTTATGGGGCGCCCGGTGACCTGTCAAGCGCCTCCGGAACGGATTCGCACCCGCCGCGATCCCGGATCTTCTCCCGGGGGCATACCAGGCCCGCGACTCGGGGCCTGCGCGCTTCCGTCGTGTTGTGCCGGCGCCGCGCGCACCCATCTCGGGCATGACGGACAGGACGGCTGACAGCGCGCTTTGTGCGACGCGACAAGCCATTGTCACGGGCCGGCGGCTCGACTAAGCCTCCGGCCGCGCGCATCCTGGCATAAGAACAATTCCACGGGCGGATCCGGGTCGGCGTCGCACCGCGGTTTCACTCGTCTCGCGAGGCCCTGGCATGACCGGATTGTTGGCGGATTACCTGCCGCTCATCGTGTTCATCGGCGTGGCGCTGTTCATCGCCACGGCGCTGCTGGTCGTCCCCTTCCTGGTGGCCTTCAAGAGCCCCGATCCCGAGAAGCTCTCGGCCTACGAGTGCGGTTTCAACGCGTTCGACGACGCCCGCATGAAGTTCGACGTGCGCTTCTACCTCGTCGCGATCCTGTTCATCATCTTCGACCTCGAGGTCGCGTTCCTCTTTCCCTGGGCGATCACCTTCGGGGACCTGGGCTGGTTCGGCTTCTGGTCGATGATCGTCTTCCTGGGCGTGCTGACGGTCGGTTTCGTCTACGAGTGGCGCAAGGGCGCCCTCGAATGGGATTGATGTCCCGCCGCTCGCCGCCCGCACCGAATTCCTGAGTCGCCGATGGCCCTGATCACCGACACCAACCGCGCCCCCGCGATCGCGCCCCAGCCGAAGGGGATCATCGATCCCAACACCGGCCGCCCGATCGGCGCGGACGACCCGACCTTCCTGTCGATCAGCGACGAGCTGGCCGACCGGGGCTTCCTGCTCACCACCACGGACGAGCTGATCAACTGGGCCCGCACGGGCTCGCTGATGTGGATGACCTTCGGTCTCGCCTGCTGCGCGGTCGAGATGATGCAGATGTCGATGCCGCGCTACGACTGCGAGCGATTCGGCTTCGCGCCGCGCGGCTCGCCGCGGCAATCCGACGTGATGATCGTCGCCGGCACGCTCACCAACAAGATGGCCCCGGCGCTGCGGAAGGTCTACGACCAGATGCCGGAGCCGCGCTACGTCATCTCGATGGGCTCCTGCGCCAACGGCGGCGGCTACTACCACTATTCCTACTCGGTGGTGCGCGGCTGCGACCGGGTGGTACCGGTGGACATCTACGTGCCCGGCTGCCCGCCCACCGCCGAGGCGCTGCTCTACGGCGTCCTGCTGCTGCAGAAGAAGATCCGCCGGACCGGCACGATCGAGCGCTGAGGAGCGGCCATGACGAACGGCATCTCGATCCTGCCCCACACCCAGCCGGTCTACGGCGACGCCGCCGTGGCCACCATGGCCGAGCGCGTCGTCGGTGCCCTCGGCCCGGCAGTGGTGTCCCACGCCATCGCGTTCGGCGAGCTGACGCTGGTGGTCCAGGCCTCCGACATCGTCTACGCGCTCACCTACCTGCGCGACGATCCGGCCTGCGCGTTCCGCAACTTCATCGACATTTGCGGCGTGGACTACCCGCAGCGCGAGAAGCGCTTCGACGTGGTCTACCACCTGCTCTCCCTGCGCCATAACCTGCGCATCCGGGTGAAGGTGCAGACCGACGAGGTGACGCCGGTCCCCTCGGTGATCGAGGTCTTCCCGGCGGCCAACTGGTACGAGCGCGAGACCTACGACCTCTACGGGATCCTGTTCTCGGGCCATCCCGACCTGCGCCGCCTGCTCACCGATTACGGCTTCGAGGGGCACCCCCTGCGCAAGGACTTCCCGCTCACCGGCTTCGTCGAGGTCCGCTACGACCAGGACCAGGCGCGGGTCGTCTACGAGCCGGTGCAGCTGACGCAGGAATTCCGGAACTTCGACTTCTTGTCGCCGTGGGAAGGCACCGACTACGTGCTGCCCGGCGACGAGAAGACGTCGGCATGAGCCGCGGAGACCGTCCGTGACCGAACACAACATCCGCAACTTCGCGATCAATTTCGGCCCGCAGCACCCGGCGGCGCACGGCGTGCTGCGCCTCGTGCTGGAACTCGACGGCGAGGTGGTCGAGCGGGTCGACCCGCATATCGGGCTGCTCCATCGCGGCACCGAGAAGCTGATCGAGTACAAGACCTACCTGCAGGCGACGCCCTATTTCGACCGGCTCGACTACGTGTCGCCGATGAACCAGGAGCACGCCTTCTGCCTGGCGATCGAGAAGCTCGCCGGGATCGAGGTGCCGCGCCGCGCGCAGCTGATCCGTGTGCTGTTCTGCGAGATCGGCCGCCTGCTGTCGCACCTGCTCAACGTCACCACGCAGGCGATGGACGTCGGCGCCCTCACGCCCCCGCTCTGGGGCTTCGAGGAGCGCGAGAAGCTGATGATCTTCTACGAGCGGGCCTCCGGCGCCCGGCTCCACGCCAACTACTTCCGGCCCGGCGGCGTCCACCAGGACCTGCCGCCGAAGCTCATCGACGACATCGACGCGTTCTGCGACCCGTTCCTGCAGGTCGTCCAGGATCTCGACGACCTCGTCATGGCCAACCGCATCTTCAAGCAGCGCAACGTCGATATCGGCATCGTGTCGGTGGACGAGGCGATGGAGTGGGGCTTCTCGGGCGTGATGGTGCGCGGCTCGGGCATCCCGTGGGACCTGCGCAAGGCGCAGCCCTACGAGTGCTACGAGGAGATGGAGTTCGACATCCCCGTCGGGAAGAACGGCGACACCTACGATCGCCAGGTGATCCGCATGGAGGAGATGCGCCAGTCGGTGCGCATCATGAAGCAGTGCGTCGCCAAGCTGCGCGAGCCCGCCGGCCAGGGGCCGATCGCGGCGCTCGACGGCAAGTTCGCGCCGCCGCCGCGCCGGGAGATGAAGCGCTCGATGGAGGCGCTCATCCACCACTTCAAGCTCTACACCGAGGGCTTCCACGTGCCCGAGGGCGAGGTCTACGCGGCAGTCGAGGCGCCGAAGGGCGAGTTCGGCGTGTATCTGGTGTCCGACGGGACCAACAAGCCGTATCGCTGCAAGATCCGCGCGCCGGGCTTCGCGCATCTTCAGGCGATGGACTGGATGTGCCGCGGGCACCTTCTCGCCGACGTGTCCTGCGTGCTCGGCACGCTCGACATCGTCTTCGGCGAAGTGGATCGGTAAGACAGCAGCGATGGCAAACCGCAGACTCGCCCCCGCCTCGGAGCAGCCCGAGAGCTTCGCGTTCTCCCCCGAGAACGCCGAGTGGGCCAGGACCCAGATCGCCAAGTACCCGGAAGGCCGTCAGGCCTCGGCGGTGATCTCGCTGCTCTGGCGGGCGCAGGAGCAGAACGGCGGCTGGCTGCCGCGCGCGGCCATCGAGGCGGTGGCGGCCGAGCTCGGCATGCCGAACATCCGCGTGCTGGAGGTGGCGACCTTCTACACGATGTTCGCCCTGGAGCCGGTCGGGCGATTCTGGATCCAGGTCTGCGGCACGGTGCCGTGCGATTCCTGCGGCGCGCGGGGCCTCAAGGAGATGCTCCAGGCGCGGCTCGGGCCGCCCGGCCACGTCTCGGCCGACGGCACCTTCTCGTGGCTGGAAGTCGAGTGTCTCGGCGCCTGCTGCAACGCACCGATGGTGCAGATCAACCAGGATTACTACGAGGACCTGACGCCCGAATCGCTCGGCCAGCTGATGGACGACCTCGCCGCCGGCCGGCCCGTGAAGGTCGGCTCGCAGACCGGGCGCGTTTCGTCCGAGCCTCAGGGTGCCGTGAACACCCTCACCGACCCGACGCTGTTCGACGGCTCGCGGGTCGGCGCGTGGCGCAAGCGCTTCGAGGAGGCCGGCAAGATCGAGGAGCCGGCCGCCGCCCAAGCGTCCAAGACCGGCGAGGCGGCCTCCGGAACCCAGCAGGCGGCCGAGAACCCGAAGCCGGCGCGGCCCGATGCCGGACGCCCCGTGGAGCGTGCGGTCACCGACGCGCCGGCCCAGCGCGCCGCCGACGGCGAGACACCGGTGAAGCCCGAGGATCGCGCGGACGCGGCCGAGCGCGGCCGGTCCACCGCCAAGCACGGCGCCGCCCGCCAGGGCGACGCCGACGTGCTCGACTCGCCGGCCAAGCGCGTCGCCGAGGGCGAGCCCGCCGCCGGCGAGCAGGGCCACCAGGAGGTGCCGGAGCGCGACGCCGTCCCGCAGCAGCCGGAAGCCTCCGGTGCCAGCGAGGGCGAGGTGGCGGCCGAGGCCGAGGAGGCCCGCATCGCCGGCGCCCTCGCGGCCCTGCCGAAGGATGCCAGCCCCGAGCAGAAGGCCGACGCGGTGGGCAAGCGCCCGCCGGGCCTCGACGCCGCCCGCGCCGGGAAGCCGGACGAGCTGACGCGCATCAAGGGCGTCGGCCCCGGCAACAGCCAGCGCCTGAACGGGCTCGGCATCTACCATTTCGACCAGATCGCCGCCTGGTCCCGCGACGAGATCGCCTGGGTCGGCACCTACCTCGCGTTCCCGGGTCGCATCGACCGCGAGAACTGGGTGGGGCAGGCCAAGGCCCTGTCGGCGCCGGCTCAGTGAGGACCTGACATGCTGTCGGATCAGGATCGCATCTTCACCAATCTCTACGGCCTGCACTCGCCGGGCCTTGAGGCCGCCAAGAAGCGCGGCGCCTGGGACGGGACCAAGTTCCTGCTGGAGCAGGGCCGCGACTGGATCATCGAGGAGATGAAGGCCTCGGGCCTGCGCGGCCGCGGCGGCGCGGGCTTCCCGACCGGCCTCAAGTGGTCGTTCATGCCCAAGAAGTCCGACGGGCGCCCGCACTACCTCGTGGTCAATGCGGACGAGTCGGAGCCGGGCACCTGCAAGGACCGGGAGATCATGCGGCACGACCCGCATCTCCTGATCGAGGGCTGCATGCTGGCCTGCTTCGCGATGAACGCGCATGCCTGCTACGTCTACATCCGCGGCGAGTACGTCGCCGAGAAGCACGCGCTGCAGAAGGCCGTCGACGAGGCCTACGCGGCCCGCCTGGTCGGCCAGTCGAACGTCCACGACTACCCGTTCGACATCTACGTCCACCACGGCGCCGGCGCCTATATCTGCGGCGAGGAGACGGCGCTCATCGAGAGCCTCGAGGGCAAGAAGGGGATGCCGCGGCTGAAGCCGCCCTTCCCGGCGAATATGGGCCTCTACGGCTGCCCCACGACGGTGAACAACGTCGAGTCGATCGCGGTCGCCGGCACGATCCTGCGCCGGGGCGGCGCTTGGTTCGCGGGGCTCGGCGGCAAGAACAACACCGGCACCAAGCTCTTCTGCGTCTCCGGCCACGTCAACAAGCCGTGCAACGTCGAGGAGGAGCTGGGCATCACCTTCCGCGAGCTCATCGACCGCCATTGCGGCGGCATGCGCGGCGGCTGGGACAACCTCCTGTGCTCGATCCCGGGCGGCTCCTCGGTGCCGCTGGTGCCGGCCGAGCAGATCGTCGACGCCAAGATGGACTTCGACACCCTGCGCAACCTGGGCTCCGGCCTCGGCACCGCGGCGGTGATCGTGCTCGACAAGTCCACCGACATCGTCGCGGCGATCACCCGGATCTCGTACTTCTACAAGCACGAATCCTGCGGCCAGTGCACGCCCTGCCGCGAGGGCACCGGCTGGATGTGGCGGGTGATGCAGCGCATGACCGAGGGCCGCGCCCAGAAGCGCGAGATCGACATGCTGTTCGAGGTAACCAAGCAGATCGAGGGTCACACGATCTGCGCGCTCGGCGATGCGGCGGCTTGGCCGATCCAGGGCCTGATCCGCCACTTCCGCCCCGAGATCGAGAAGCGCATCGACCGCTACACCGCCAACCCGCACAGCGAGCCTGTGCCGATGGCCGCCGAGTAGGCCGATGACGAGCCAGCCTGACAACCTGATGCTCGTGTACTTGCGGCGGATCGACGAGAAGGTCGATCGCCTCAGCGATGATGTCCGTGAATTGAAGGGCCGGATGGCCGCGGTCGAAGAAAACCTGGCCGGCGTCCACCGACAGATCGACAGGGTCGAGCTTCGCATCGAACGGATCGAGCGACGCCTCGATCTGGCCGACGCCCCGCACTGAGATTGCACCGATGACAAAAATCCTCGTCGACGGCACCGAGGTCGACGTCCCCGCCGATTACACGCTGCTCCAGGCCTGCGAGGCCGCGGGGGCCGAGATCCCGCGCTTCTGCTTCCACGAGCGCCTGTCGATCGCCGGCAATTGCCGCATGTGCCTCGTCGAGCTGAAGGGCGCGCCGAAGCCGGTGGCCTCCTGCGCCTACGCGGTGAAGGATTGCCGCCCCGGCCCGAACGGCGAGCCGCCGGAGGTGCTGACGCGCTCGCAGGGCACCAAGAAGGCGCGGGAAGGGGTGATGGAGTTCCTCCTCATCAACCACCCGCTCGACTGCCCGATCTGCGACCAGGGCGGCCACTGCGACCTGCAGGACCAGGCCATGGCCTACGGCGTCGACTCGACCCGCTACACGGAGAACAAGCGCGCGGTCGAGGAGAAGCATATCGGCCCGCTGGTGCGGACCGCGATGAACCGATGCATCCACTGCACCCGCTGCGTGCGCTTCCTCGCCGAGGTGGCGGGCGTGCCGGACCTCGGCGCCATCGGGCGCGGCGAGGACATGGAGATCACCAGCTACCTCGAGCAGTCGATGGCCTCGGAGCTCCAGGGCAACGTCGCCGACCTCTGCCCGGTGGGCGCCCTCGTGCACCGGCCGCAGAGCTACAACGTCCGCCCGTGGGAGCTGAACAAGACCGAGTCGGTCGACGTGATGGACGCGGTCGGCTCCTCGATCCGCATCGACACACGCGGCCGCGAGGTCATGCAGATCGAGCCGCGGATCAGCGAGGAGATCAACGAGGAGTGGATCTCCGACAAGACCCGCTACCACATCGACGGGCTGCGGATGCAGCGCCTCGACCAGCCGTACCTGCGCGAGAACGGCCGGCTGCGGCCCGCCTCCTGGGGCGAGGCGTTCCAGGCCATCGCCGCCAAGGTGAAGGGCGCGGATCCGAAGCGCGTCGGTGCCGTGGTCGGCGACCTCTCAGGCGTCGAGGAGATCTTCGCGCTGCGCGAGCTGATCAAGAGCCTCGGCTCGCCGAACCTCGATTGCCGCCAGACCGATGCCGGCCTCGACCCGGCGCTGGGCCGCGCGTCGTACATCTTCAACCCGACGATTCCCGGCATCGAGGCGGCGGACGCGATCCTGATCGTGGGCGCCAACCCGCGCACCGAGGCCTCGCTGCTGAACGTGCGCATCCGCAAGCGCTGGCGCATGGCGCCGCTGGCGGTGGGCGTGATCGGCGAGCCGGTCGACCTGACCTATCCGAGCCACTACATCGGCGCCGGCCCGGATTCACTGGCGGCACTCGCCCGCGGCGAGCACAGCTTCCTCGAGATCCTCAAGGAGGCGAAGGCCCCGCTCGTGATCGTCGGCGCCAATGCAGCGCCGGGCATCCTGGCCGCCGCCGCCGCCCTCGCGAAGGAGATCGACGCGGTCTCGGCCGAGGGGAACGGCTTCGGCGTGCTGCACACGGCCGCCGCCCGCGTCGGCGCGCTCGATCTCGGCTTCGTGCCGGGGGAGGGCGGCCTGACCTTCGCGCAGATGCTGGAGCCGGGCGCGCTGGACGTCCTGTTCAACCTCGGCGCCGACGAGCGCGACGTCGCGCCGGGCGCCTTCGTGGTTTACCAGGGCAGCCACGGCGACCGCGGGGCCTCCCGCGCCGACGTGATCCTGCCGGGGGCGGCCTACAGCGAGAAGTCGGCGACCTGGGTGAACACGGAAGGCCGGGTCCAGATGGGCAACCGCGCCGCCTTCCCGCCGGGCGACGCCCGCGAGGATTGGGCGATCCTGCGCGCCCTCTCGGACGTGCTGGGCAAGCGCCTGCCGTTCGATTCGCTCACGGCGCTGCGCCGGGCGCTCTACGCCGCCCACCCGCACCTGGCGGCGATCGGCGCCGTCGAGCCCGGCAACGTGACCGAGGCGGTCGACCGGCTCGCCGGTCTCGGCGGCACCGCGACCGGGCCGGCCTTCGCGTCGCCCGTGACCGACTTCTACCTCACCAACCCGATCGCCCGCGCCTCGCGCATCCTCGCGGAGTGCTCGCGCCTCGCCCGGGAGCGCGCCGCCGAGGCGCGGCCCCTCGCGGCGGCCGAGTAGGAGCTGAAGACCGATGACGCCGCTCGAAATCCTCGGGACCGTGCTCCTGATCGTGCTGAAGAGCTTCGTGCTCCTCTCGGCGCTGCTCGTGTTCATCGCCTACGCGCTGCTCGCCGACCGGAAGATCTGGGCGGCGGTGCAGCTCCGCCGCGGCCCGAACGTGGTCGGGCCGTTCGGCCTGTTCCAGTCCTTCGCCGACCTGATCAAGTTCGTGATCAAGGAGCCGGTGATCCCGGCCGGCGCCAACAAGGCGATCTACCTGCTGGCGCCGCTCGTCTTCGCGATGCTCGCTCTGTCGAGCTGGGCGGTGATCCCGCTCGCCGACGGCTGGGCGATCGCCGACATCAACGTCGGCATCACCTACATCTTCGCGATCTCGTCGCTCGGCGTGTACGGCGTCATCATGGGCGGCTGGGCGTCGAACTCGAAATACGCCTTCCTCGGCGCGCTGCGCTCGGCGGCGCAGATGATCTCCTACGAGGTGTCGCTCGGCTTCGTGATCATCTGCGTGCTGCTCTGCGCCGGCTCGCTGAACCTCTCCCGCATCGTGATGGCGCAGGACACCAGCCTCGGCCTGTTCGGCTGGTACTGGCTGTGGCTGTTCCCGATGTTCGTGGTGTTCTTCGTCTCGGCGCTGGCCGAGACCAACCGCCCGCCCTTCGACCTGCCGGAGGCGGAGTCGGAGCTCGTGGCCGGCTACATGGTCGAGTATTCCTCGACGCCGTACCTGCTGTTCATGCTCGGCGAGTACGTCGCCATCATGAGCATGTGCGCCCTCGGGACCATCCTGTTCATGGGCGGCTGGCTGTCCCCGATCCCGTTCGCGCCCTTCACCTGGGTGCCGGGCGTGATCTGGTTCACCCTGAAGGCGAGCTTCCTGTTCTTCCTGTTCGCGATGGTGAAGTCCATCGTGCCCCGCTACCGCTACGATCAGCTCATGCGCCTCGGCTGGAAGGTCTTCCTGCCGATCTCGCTGGTCTCGGTCGTCGTCGTCGCCTTCGTGCTCAAGCTGACCGGCCTCGCGCCGGGCGCCTGAGCCTACCCTTCGCATCGGAGATCCGGGCATGAAGCTCGATCAGGTCGCCAAGAGCCTTCTCCTGAAGGAGTTCGTGTCGGGGATGATCCTCGGCATGCGCTACTTCTTCAAGCCGAAGGCCACGATCAACTACCCCTTCGAGATGGGCCATCGCGGCCCGCGCTTCCGGGGCGAGCACGCCCTGCGCCGCTATCCCAACGGCGAGGAGCGCTGCATCGCCTGCAAGCTCTGTGAGGCGATCTGCCCGGCGCAGGCGATCACCATCGAGGCGGGACCGCGCCGCAACGACGGTACCCGCCGCACGACGCGCTACGACATCGACATGGTGAAGTGCATCTACTGCGGCATGTGCCAGGAGGCCTGCCCGGTGGACGCCATCGTGGAAGGGCCGAACTTCGAATTCTCGGTGGAGACCCGGGAAGAGCTTCTCTACGACAAGCAGAAGCTCCTGCTGAACGGCGACCGCTGGGAGCGCGAGATCGCCCGCAACATCGCGATGGACGCGCCGTACCGCTGAGGCATCATTCCGAAAGGCGGCCGCCGGCTTTCGGAAGAAGATGATGCGAAAACAACGCTCTAGAGCACCGCACCGGTTCCCGTTTCCGGTGCGATCCTCTAGAGCCATGCCGGGGGCGCTGTTGTGCCCCCGCCGACCGGGTTCTATAGACGGCCCGCCCGCTGCGGACCGTCTCCACGCACGGCAGAAGGGGCCGCTCCGGCGGCCGATCCCGACCAGCGCATGACCGCAGCAGCCGCCTTCTTCTATCTGTTCGCGAGCATCACGGTCGCGTCGGGCTTCATGGTGATCGCCTCGCGCAATCCCGTCGCCTCGGTGCTGTTCCTGATCCTCGCCTTCGTGAACGCCGCCGGACTGTTCGTCCTGATGGGCGCCGAGTTCCTCGCGATGATCCTGGTGGTCGTCTACGTGGGCGCGGTCGCGGTGCTGTTCCTGTTCGTCGTGATGATGCTCGACGTGGACTTCGCCGAGCTGCGCCAGGGCTTCCAGCAGTACCTCCCGATCGGCGCACTGATCGGCGCGATCTTCCTGGTCGAGCTGCTGCTGGTCGTCGGCTCGTGGAGCATCGATCCGGGCCTCGTCCAGGCCCCGCTCGGCAACGTGGCGTCCGCCGAGAACCTCACGAACGCCCAGGCTCTGGGGCGGGTGATCTACACGGACTACGCCTACTTCTTCCAGCTCGCCGGCCTGATCCTGCTGGTCGCCATGATCGGCGCCATCGTGCTGACCCTGCGCGACCGGCCGGGCGTCAAGCGCCAGAACATCGCGGTCCAGAACGCCCGCACCCAGACGATGGCGGTGGAGACCCGGAAGGTCCCGTCGCGCCAGGGGGTCGAGGTCTGATGCGAGGTCTGATGAACGCCGGAGGAGTCGAACGATGATCGGCCTGAGCCACTACCTCACCGTCGCGGCGATCCTGTTCACGCTCGGCGTGCTCGGCATCTTCATCAACCGCAAGAACATCATCGTCATCCTGATGTCGGTCGAGCTGATCCTGCTCTCGGTCAACATCAACCTCGTCGCCTTCTCGACGCAGCTGAACGATATCACCGGACAGGTCTTCGCCCTGTTCGTGCTGACCGTCGCGGCCGCCGAATCGGCGATCGGCCTCGCCATCCTGGTGGTGTTCTTCCGCAACCGCGGCTCGATCGCGGTGGAGGACGTCAGCATGATGAAGGGCTAGGGCCTTCAACTTCGCGCGCCCCGAGTGACATCCGGACGCCGCCGCCTCGCGGCCGGCCCGGAGGACGGACTGCAAGAGAGCGATGTATCACGCGATCGTCTTCTTCCCGCTGATCGGCTTCCTGATCGCCGGCCTGTTCGGCCGGTACATCGGGGCGCGGGCCTGCGAGTACATCACCACGGCGTTCCTCGCCTTCACGGCGCTGATCGCCTGGGGCGTGTTCCTCGACGGCGGCCATGCCGAGCGGGTGCAGGTCGCGTCCTGGTTCTCGGCCGGAGACCTGCAGGTCGACTGGGCCTTCAAGGTCGACACCCTGACCCGGGTGATGCTCGTCGTCGTGACCACGGTCTCGACCCTCGTGCACCTCTACTCCGTGGGCTACATGGAAGAGGATCCGCACCGGCCGCGCTTCTTCGCCTACCTGTCGCTGTTCACCTTCGCCATGCTGATGCTGGTGACGGCCGACAACCTCGTGCAGATGTTCTTCGGCTGGGAGGGCGTCGGCCTCGCCTCCTACCTGCTGATCGGCTTCTGGTACGAGAAGCCCTCGGCCAACGCCGCCGCCATGAAGGCGTTCATCGTCAACCGCGTCGGCGATTTCGGCTTCTCGCTGGGCATCTTCCTGACCTTCGTGCTCACCGGCTCGGTGGCGTTCGACGCGATCTTCGGCAAGGTCGACGCGATCAAGACGCTGTCGTTCCACTTCCTCGGCTACGACTGGAACGCGCTGACGCTCGCCTGCCTGCTCCTGTTCATGGGCGCCATGGGCAAGTCGGCGCAGTTCCTGCTGCACACGTGGCTGCCGGACGCCATGGAGGGCCCGACCCCGGTCTCGGCGCTGATCCACGCCGCCACCATGGTCACCGCCGGCGTGTTCATGGTCGCCCGGCTGTCGCCGCTCTTCGAGGAGGCGCCGAACGCGCTGATCGTGGTGACGGTGATCGGCGGCATCACGGCCTTCTTCGCGGCCACGATCGGCCTCGTGCAGAACGACATCAAGCGGGTGATCGCCTACTCAACCTGCTCGCAGCTCGGCTACATGTTCGTGGCGCTCGGCGTCGGCGCCTACTCGGCCGGCGTGTTCCACCTGTTCACCCACGCCTTCTTCAAGGCGCTGCTGTTCCTCGGCGCCGGCTCGGTCATCCACGCGATGCACCACGAGCAGGATATGCGGAACATGGGCGGCCTGCGCCGCTACATCCCCTATACCAGCGCCATGATGGCGATCGGCTCCCTGGCGCTGATCGGCTTCCCCTACACGGCCGGCTACTACTCGAAGGACGCGATCATCGAGGCGGCCTACGCGTCGACCCGGCCCGGGCACACGCTCGCCTTCCTGTGCGTGGTCGTGGCCGCGTTCTTCACCTCGTTCTACTCCTGGCGCCTGTTCTTCATGACCTTCGAGGGTCCGGCCCGCTGGGGCGCGCACGCGGCGCACGACCATCACGACGCCCCGGCGGTGGCGCATTCCGCGATGGCGCACGAGGCCGACGGCGCCCCCGGGCACACCGAGGGCGTCGCCCACGACGACAAGGGCCACGACATCGAGCCGGCGCATAAGAGCGACCTCGTCGCCGACGACCATCACGGCCACGGCCATCACGGCGACCACACGCCCCACGAGAGCCCGCTGGTGATGACGGTCCCGCTGGCGATCCTCGCCTTCGGCGCGCTGTTCGCCGGGATCATCTTCCACAACCGCTTCATCGGCGAGGGGATGGACGCGTTCTGGGGCCACGCCCTGGCGCACGGGCCGAACAACCACATCATGCACGAGATCCACGAGGTCCCGGCGCTGGTCTCCTACTCGCCGCTGATCATGCTGATCCTCGGCTTCGTCCTGGCCTACTGGATGTATATCCGCCGGCCGGAGCTGCCGGCAGAACTCGCCGCGCAGCAGCCGTCGCTGTACCGGTTCCTGCTCAACAAGTGGTACTTCGACGAGATCTACGATCGGATCTTCGTCCGCCCGGCGAAGGATTTCGGCCTGTTCCTCTGGAAGCAGGGCGACGGCCGGATCATCGACGGGCTCGGGCCGAACGGCATCGCGGCGCGCGTCGTGGACGTGACCCGCGGGGTCGTGCGCCTCCAGACCGGCTACCTGTACCACTACGCCTTCGTCATGCTCATCGGCGTCGCCGGCCTGATCAGCTGGTACCTGATGTCCGGCCTGCCCAAGGGTGCTCACTGACATGCTCGGCCTCGGCATCCTCTCCGGCCTGCTGATCGTGCCGCTCTGCGGCGCGGCCTTCATCCTGACGCTGAGCGGCGACGAGGAATCGGTCGCGCGCAACAGCCGCTGGGCGGCGCTCGCCACCACGGTCGTCACCTTCCTCCTCTCGCTGGTGGCCTGGAGCCGCTACGACGCCGCCTCGTCGAGCTTCCAGCTGGTCGAGAGCCACGCGTGGCTCACCGAGACGATCCGGTTCAAGCTGGGCGTCGACGGCTTCTCGATGCCGCTGATCCTGCTGACCACGTTCCTGATGCCGTTCTGCATCGGCGCCTCCTGGCACTCGATCCACTTCCGGGTGAAGGAGTACTTCGTCGCCTTCCTCGTCCTCGAGACGACGATGATCGGCGTCTTCGCCTCGCTCGACCTGCTGCTGTTCTACCTGTTCTTCGAGGCCGGCCTGATCCCGATGTTCCTGATCATCGGCATCTGGGGCGGGCAGCGCCGGATCTACGCGAGCTTCAAGTTCTTCCTCTACACCCTACTCGGCTCGGTGCTGATGCTGCTCGCCGTCATGGCGATGTACTGGCAGGCCGGCACGACCGACATCCCCACCCTGCTGCAGACCCGCTTCCCGGTGCAGATTCAGACCTGGTTGTGGCTGGCCTTCTTCGCCTCGTTCGCGGTGAAGATGCCGATGTGGCCGGTCCATACCTGGCTGCCCGACGCCCACGTGGAGGCGCCGACGGCCGGCTCGGTGATCCTGGCGGGCATCCTCCTGAAGATGGGCGGCTACGGCTTCATCCGGATCTCGCTGCCGATGCTGCCGGTGGCGAGCCAGGAATTCGCACCCTTCGTCTTCGCGCTCTCGGTGATCGCGATCATCTTCACGTCGCTCACCGCGATGATGCAGACCGATATCAAGAAGCTGATCGCCTACTCGTCGGTGGCCCATATGGGCTTCGTGACGCTCGGCCTGTTCACGCTGAACGAGCAGGGCATCCAGGGCGCGCTGTTCCTGATGATCTCCCACGGCATCGTGTCGGGCGCGCTCTTCCTCTGCGTCGGCGTGGTCTACGACCGGATGCACACCCGCGAGATCGCGGCCTATGGCGGCCTCGTGAAGCGGATGCCGCTCTACGCCGTCGCCATGCTGATCTTCACCATGGCCAACGTTGGCCTGCCCGGCACCTCCGGCTTCGTCGGCGAGTTCCTGGCGATGCTCGGTGCCTTCAAGGCGAACCCGAACGTCGCCTTCTTCTCGACCTTCGGCATCATCCTGTCGGCGGCCTACGCCCTGTGGCTCTACGCGCGGGTGATCTACGGCAAGCTGGAGAAGCCCAATCTCCAGGGCATCCTCGACCTGGACCTCCGCGAGAAGATCATCCTGGCGCCGCTGGTGGTGCTGACCATCTACTACGGCGTGCATCCGGCCCCGGTGCTCGACGTGTTCGCGCCCTCGACCGACGCGCTGATGGCGAGCATCAAGACCGCGCTCTCGAACACCCAGACGGCCGCCGCGGCGCTGCCGATCCCGCGCTGAGGCGGACACCATGACCAATGTCCACTCCGTCCTGCCCTCGCTGGCGCCGCTCCTGCCCGAGCTGATCCTCGGCATCGGCGTCATGGTCCTGATCCTCTACGGCGCGTGGCGCGGCGATCGCTCCGCCGAGACCGTCAGCGTCGGCGCCCTGGTCCTGCTCCTCGTCGCCCTGTCGGTGGTGATCTCCCAGCCGGTTCACGGCCGGGTCACGACCCTGTCGGGAGCGTTCGTGTCGGACGCCTTCTCCAAGGTGATGAAGTCGCTGGTGCTGCTCGGCTCCTCGGCGACGATCCTGCTGGCGCACGACTTCTTCAAGCGCGAGCGCATCGACCGGTTCGAGTTCCCGGTGCTGATCGTGCTCTGCACCATCGGCATGATGGTCATGGTCTCGGCCAACGACCTGATCGCGCTCTATCTCGGCCTGGAGCTGCAGTCGCTCGCCGCCTACGTGATCGCGGCGTTCCACCGCGACGACGTGAAGTCCACCGAGGCCGGCCTCAAGTACTTCGTGCTCGGCGCGCTCTCGTCCGGCATGCTGCTCTACGGCGCCTCGCTGGTCTACGGCTTCACCGGCACGGTCTCGTTCCCCGGCATCGTCTCGGCGCTGAACGAGAATGCCGGCTTCGGCATCGTGCTCGGCATCGTGTTCCTGGCGGCCGGCGTGTGCTTCAAGCTGGCGGCCGTGCCGTTCCACATGTGGACGCCCGACGTCTACGAGGGCTCGCCGACACCGGTGACGGCCTTCTTCGCCTCGGCGCCCAAGATGGCCGCCGTGGCGATGACCGTCCGGGTGTTCATCGGCGCGATGCCGGACGTGACGGCGATCTGGCAGCAGATCTTCATTTTCGTCTCGGTGGTGTCGATGGCGCTCGGCTCGTTCGCGGCGATCGGCCAGACCTCGATCAAGCGCCTGATGGCGTACTCGTCGATCGCCAATATCGGCTACGCGCTGATCGGGCTCGCCTGCGGCTCGGAGGAGGGGATCAGCGGGCTCGTCACCTACATGATCATCTACCTCGCGATGACGCTCGGCACCTTCGCGATCATCCTGTCGCTCCGGCGCCGGGACGTGATGTTCGAGAAGATCGAGGACCTGTCGGGCCTGTCGCGCACGCATCCGTGGCTGGCCTTCTGCCTCGCCGCGATGATGTTCTCGCTGGCCGGCATCCCGCCGCTCGCCGGGTTCTTCGCGAAGTTCTACGTCTTCGCCGCGGCCATCAAGGCGGGCCTCGTGACGCTGGCGGTGATCGGCGTCGTGACCAGCGTGGTCGGTGCCTACTACTACCTGCGCGTCGTGCGGATCATGTACTTCGACGAGCCGAAGGAGCCCTACGAGGCGATGGCTCCGGGGCTGCGCGTCGTGCTCGCCCTGTCGAGCGTCGTGGTGGTTCTGTTCTTCCTGCTGCCCGGGCCGCTGGTCGGTGCCGCCGGCCGGGCCGCCAAGTCGCTGTTCTAGGACGGCCTTGAGCTACCGACTCGGGCCCGCGGCGCGCGCCGAGGGCCACCGCCTGCACGTCCACGACACCCTCGGCTCCACCAACACGGAAGCCATGGCGCAGGCGCGCGCGGGCGAGACCGGACCGCTCTGGGTGGCGACGCACCGCCAGGAGGCGGGCCGCGGCCGCCGCGGCAACAGCTGGGCGTCGCTGCCCGGGAACCTCGCGGCGAGCGTGCTCTGGCCGGTCGCCGGGGTCGCGCCGGACCACCTGGCCGAACTCGGCTTCGTGGCCGGCCTCGCCCTGATCGAGGCGCTCGAGGCCGCCTGCGGCACCCTGCCGGATACTGGATCCGGCACCGGTGACCGATCTTTCCGGCTCAAGTGGCCGAACGACGTGCTGCTCGGCGGGGCGAAGCTCGCGGGCCTGCTCCTGGAGGCGGAGACGCTGCCCGGCGGCCGGCGCGCCGCCGTCGTCGGCTTCGGCGTCAACGTCGCGGCCGCGCCGGAGGGTCTCGGGGCCGCGAGCTTGGCGGCGGCGGGTTACGCGAGCGGCGCAGAGGCGCTACTGGAACATCTCTCGGACCGGATGGCCGCGCGGGCGCGCGCCTGGGACCGGGGACGGAATTTCGCTGACCTGCGCGCGGCTTGGCTCGCGCGGGCCGCGGGTCTCGGATCGGAGATCGCGGTGCACAGCGGCGGGCGCACCCTGCGGGGCGTGTTCGAGACGATCGACGAGGGGGGGCGGCTCGTGATCCTCGCCCCCGACGGGAACCGGCATACCGTGACGGCGGGCGAGGTGCATTTCGGATCGGCCGCGACGGCGGCCTGAGTTTGGACGACGACAGATGGTTAAGGGACAGGAGGAGCTGGTCTTCCTGCCGCTCGGCGGCGTGGGCGAGATCGGGATGAATGCGGCGCTCTACGGGTTCGGCCCGGAGAAGGGCCGGAAGTGGATCATGGTCGATTGCGGCATGGGTTTCGCCGGCGAGGAGCAGATGCCGGGCGTCGACCTGATGTTCCCCGACCTCTCCTTCATCGAGGAGCGGCGCAAGGACCTGCTGGGGATCTTCATCACCCACGCGCACGAGGACCATATCGGGGCGATCTCGGAACTGTGGCCCCGGCTCAAGGCGCCGGTCTACGCGACCCGCTTCGCGAAGAACCTGCTGGAGACCCGGCGCCTCTCGGAGCCCGGCGCCCCGAAGGTCGAGCTGCGCGAGGTGAAGCCCGGCCGACGCGTGACCGTCGGGCCGTTCGAGCTCGAATACGTGCCGGTCTCGCACTCCATCCCGGAATCGAACGCCATCGCCATCCGCACCGCGGCGGGCCTCGTCCTCCACACCGGCGACTGGAAGATCGACCCGACCCCGGTGGCCGGCTCGGTCACGTCGCCGGAGGCGTTCACGGCGCTCGGTGACGAAGGGGTCCTCGCCATCGTCTGCGACTCGACCAACGTCGTGCGCGAGGGCTTCTCGCCGAGCGAGAAGACCGTCGCCGAGACGCTGAAGACGCTGATCGCGGACGCGCCGCACCGGGTCGCTGTGACGACCTTCGCGTCGAACGTGGCGCGCATCCGCGCGGTCGCCGAGGCCGCCGCCGCCTGTGGGCGCGAGGTCATCGCGGTCGGCCGCGCCATGGACCGGGTGATCGACGTCGCCCGCGAGTGCGGCTACCTCGACGGGCTGCCCGAGTTCCGCCGCTCGGATTCGTGGAAGAGCCTGCCGCGGGAGCGCGTCGTCGCCCTGCTCACCGGCTCCCAGGGCGAGCCCCGCGCGGCCCTCGCCCGCGTCTCCCGCCGCGACCACCCGGATATCAGCCTCACCGCCGGCGACCAGGTGATCTTCTCCTCGCGCGCCATCCCGGGCAACGAGCGCGATGTCGGCTCGATCATCAACGACCTGATCGAGCAGGGCGTCGAGGTGATCACCGACCGCACCGACCTCGTCCACGTCTCCGGCCACCCGCGCCGGGACGAGATGGTCGAGATGTACCGGTGGACCCGCCCCGGCACCGCGGTCCCGGTCCACGGCGAGGCGCTGCACCTCGACGAGCATGCCCGCTTCGCCCGGGCGCAGGGCGTGCAGAACGTGGTCAAGGCCCGCAACGGCAGCCTGATCCGCCTGAGCCCCGGCAGGCCCGAGGTGATCGACCACGTGAAGTCCGGCCGCCTGTTCAAGGACGGCGACGTCCTGATCGACGAGAAGGACCGGGCGATCCCGGAGCGGCGCAAGCTGATGCAGGCCGGCCTGGTCTCGGTGGCGATCGCCATCGACGAGGACGGCGTCGTGCTCGGCGAGCCGGCGGTGGACATCATCGGCCTGCCGAACCGCGGCCGGTCCGGCGAGCCGCTGATCGAGACCGTGGTGGACGCGGTGTCCCGGACCCTGTCGGGAATGTCGCGGGGCAAACTCAAGGACTCGGAGAGCGTCGAGAAGACGGTCGACCGGGCCGTCCGCACCGCGGTCAACGAGGTGTGGGGCAAGAAGCCGGCCTGCCACGTGCAGGTGGTGGAGGTGTGATCTTGGCGGCCGATCCCGGGGCGCTGTAATCTACGGGGTCTCGAGGCAGCCGGGTTTGCTGATCGGCAGCCGGATACGGCGCAAACCCCCTCTCCCGCACGGGAGAGGGGGCAGGTCGCTCGAGGCGCGCCGGTCGAGTCTGACCTGACAACCGATGGAGCTCCCGGACAGGGAGCCAGCACGCTGGGGAGGAAACAACATGATCGGCCGTCTCAACCACGTGGCCATCGCGGTGCAGGATCTCGACGCCGCCTGCGCGGTCTACCGCGACACGCTGGGCGCCAAGATCACCGCGCCCCTGCCGCAGCCCGAGCACGGCGTCACGGTCGTGTTCGTCGAGCTGCCGAACAGCAAGATCGAGCTGATGGCCCCTCTCGGCGAGGGCTCGCCGATCGAGGCCTTCGTGGCCCGCAACCCGGGCGGCGGCATCCACCACGTCTGCTACGAGGTCGACGACATCCTGGCCGCCCGCGACAGGCTCAAGGCGCAGGGCGCCCGGGTGCTCGGCACCGGCGAGCCGCGGATCGGCGCCCACGGCAAGCCGGTCCTGTTCCTCCACCCCAAGGACTTCCTGGGCACCCTGGTCGAGCTGGAGCAGGTGTGAGCCGGATGATGACCAGGCTGGCCCGCTCGACGCCGACGACGCTGGCCGTCATCGGCGTGCTGATCGCCGCGTTCGTGGCCGCGGCGGTGGGTCTGTTCAAGCTGACGGTGGGCGGCGCGATCGCCCTCTACTTCGTGGTCTGGTGGACGCTGCTCTTCGCGGTCCTGCCGCTGCGGAACCAGCCGGAGACGCGGCCCAGCCACGTGGTGCCGGGCCAGGATCCCGGCGCGCCGGCGGCGCCGCGGCTGCGCGAGAAGGCCATCTGGACGACGCTGGTCGCGGGCTTTGCCTTCCTGATCGCCCTGGCGGTGTTCCCGCTGACCGGGCTGTAGGACGACCGAGAGCAGTGATCCGGAAGGCGTCGCGGTCTGCGCGTCTCGCGATCGAGCCGTCGGATGGGCGTAGGCCCATCGCGCGGGCGACACGGCCGCGCTGCGCGGATCCAAGAATAAAAAAAGCAAGGCCCGAGGCCTTGCTTTCAAGCTTCAGTGGCTCGACCTTGAAATATCCCTCGCATTGACTGCGGGGCGGTCGCTTTTCCTCCCGAGACTCGGACCTTGCGCCACCTCTTCCGGGCGTCGCAAACATCGCCGGACGCTTATAGGAACAACAATTCGTGTTGTCACCGGGTCTGCGAGAAAAATCTGCGCTTTCTTGCCTGCAAATGGGCATACCGCTTTTCGCCTAGGCAGCGGCCCCGTCGCGTGCGGGCCGCCGCCGCCGGTTCGCCGCGATTACGCCCTCCCGTTGTCGCGCAGTGCTTGTAATTTGCGTCTCCGGCGTGTTGTGTGCCGGCGCGCCGCGGCTCCTCCCGGCCGATCCTCTTCCAAGACTCTGACGACATGCGTCTCTCTCGCTACTTCATGCCGACCTTGCGCGAGACGCCCAAGGAAGCCGAGATCGTCTCGCACCGGCTGATGCTGCGTGCCGGCCTGGTTCGCCAGGAAGCGGCCGGCATCTACGCGTGGTTGCCGCTCGGCCTGCGGGTGCTGGAGCGCGTCTGCGCGGTGATCCGGCGGGAGCAGGACCGGGCCGGCGCCATCGAGATCCTGATGCCGACGGTGCAGTCCGCCGAGCTGTGGCGGGAATCCGGCCGCTACGACGCCTACGGCAAGGAGATGCTGCGCCTGAAGGACCGGCACGAGCGCGAGATGCTCTACGGCCCCACCGCCGAGGAGATGGTCACCGAGATCTTCCGGGCGAGCGTGCGCTCCTACAAGGACCTGCCCAAGAACCTCTACCAGATCTCGTGGAAGTTCCGCGACGAGGTGCGGCCGCGCTTCGGCACGATGCGTTCCCGCGAGTTCCTGATGAAGGACGCCTACTCGTTCGACTTCGACCAGGCCGGCGCACGCCACGCCTACAACCGGATGTTCGTGGCGTATCTGCGTACCTTCGCGGGTCTCGGGCTCAAGGCAATCCCGATGCGCGCCGATACCGGCCCGATCGGCGGCGACCTCTCCCACGAGTTCATCATCCTGGCCAAGACGGGCGAGAGCGAGGTCTTCTGCGACAAGGCCTATCTCGACTTCGACATCCCGCCAGCGACCGTCGATTTCGACGACGTCGCCGCCCTCCAGGGCATCGTCGATGCCTGGACCTCGCACTACGCGGCCACCGAGGAGATGCACGAGCCGGCGGCCTTCGCGGAGGTGCCGGAGGACAGCCGCATGGCCGCCCGCGGCATCGAGGTCGGGCACATCTTCTATTTCGGCACGAAGTATTCCGAGCCGATGGGCGCGAAGGTTGCCGGCCCGGACGGGATCGAGCGACCGGTCCATATGGGTTCCTACGGGATCGGGCCGAGCCGTCTGGTGGCGGCGATCATCGAGGCCAGCCACGACGAGGCCGGCATCATCTGGCCGGATGCCGTCGCACCCTTCGACGTCGCGCTTATCAACCTCAAGGTCGGCGATGCCGCCACTGACGCCGCCTGCGCGCAGATCCAGTCCGATCTTGAGACCGCCGGCCTGTCGGTGCTCTACGACGACCGCGACGAGCGCCCCGGTGCGAAGTTCGCCACCGCCGACCTGATCGGCCTGCCCTGGCAGGTGATCGTCGGGCCGAAGGGTCTGGCGGAGGGCAAGGTCGAGCTGAAGCGGCGTGCCGGCGGCGAGCGCGAGAGCCTCGCGACCGTCGATCTGCTGGCACGCATCCGGCGCGTCTGAGGCGTGCCGATGGCGGCATCAGCGGCGCTGGACCGGGTCCGGACCTTCGCGGCCTCGTTCACGGCCTCGTTCCGCCAGGGCACCGCGCCCTTCGCGCCGTTCGAGTGGATCCTCGCCGGCCGCTACCTGCGTGCCCGGCGCCGGGGCGGCGGCGTCTCCGTGGTGGCGTTCTTCTCGGTGCTCGGCATCGCGCTCGGCGTCGCCACGCTGATCATCGTCCTGTCGGTGATGAACGGCTTCCGGGCGGAGCTGTTGTCGAAGATCGTCGGCATCAACGGGCACCTGTTCGCGACGCCCATCGATCGCCCGTTCAACGACTGGACCGACCTGTCGGACCGCCTGTCGAAGGTGGCGGGCGTGCGCGCGGCGGTGCCGCTGGTCGAGGGCCAGGCCTTCGCCTCGTCGCAATATGGTGGCTCGGGGGTGATCATCCGCGGCGTGCGGGCGGCCGACCTCGACGCCCTGGCGGCGGTCTCGTCCTCGATCCGCGGCGGCACGCTCGAAGGCTTCGACGACGGCACCGGCGTGCTGATCGGCCGGCGACTCGCCGACACGCTGGGCTTGCAGGCCGGCGACACGATCACGCTGGTCACGCCCAAGGGCTCGTCCACGCCCTTCGGGACGGCGCCGCGCACCAAGAGCTACACGGTCAAGGCGGTCTTCGAGGTCGGCATGACCGAGTTCGACCAGACCTTCGTGTTCATGCCGCTCGCCGAGGCGCAGGCCTTCTTCAACAAGGACGGCGACGTCAGCATGATCGAGATCTACGTCGACGATCCCGACCATGTCGGCGACATGCGCGAGCCCCTGGAGATGGCGGCCGAGCGCCCGATCCTGCTCACCGACTGGCGCCAGCGCAACCGGACCTTCTTCGGGGCCCTGGAGGTCGAGCGGAACGTGATGTTCCTAATCCTCAGCCTGATCGTCGTGGTGGCGACGCTCAACATCGTCTCCGGCCTGATCCTGCTGGTGCGCGACAAGTCGAGCGACATCGCGATCCTGCGCACGATGGGGGCGACGCCGGGCACGATCATGCGGGTGTTCCTGATCAACGGCGCGCTGATCGGCGTCGTCGGGACGCTCAGCGGGCTGGGGCTCGGCATCCTGATCACCCTCAACATCAAGCCGATCCAGCACGTGCTGTTTCCGGGCGCCTGGGACCCGACCGTACGGTTCCTCGCCGAGATCCCGGCCCAGATGAACCCGAAGGAGATCACCGCCGTGGTGATCACCTCCCTGCTGCTGTCGCTCGCGGCGACGCTGTATCCCTCCTGGCGCGCCGCCCGGCTCGATCCGGTGCAGGCCCTCCGCTACGGCTGACGGGCCGCACCCGATGAGCGATTCGAGCCAGACCGCCGGCGACCAGCCGGTGCCGGCCCTGTTCTTCTCCCGCGTCGAGCGGCGCTACGCCCAGGCCGAGGGCGCCCTTGAGATCCTGCGCGGCGCCGACCTCGCGATCTGGCCGGGGGAGCTGGTGGCGCTGGTGGCGCCGTCGGGCGCCGGCAAGTCGACGCTGCTGCACCTCGCCGGCCTCCTGGAGCGGCCCGACGGGGGCGAGATCTATATCGGCGGCCATCCGACCGCGGCGATGGCGGATGCCGAGCGCACCCGCCTGCGGCGCGAGGAGATGGGCTTCGTCTACCAGTTCCACCATCTCCTACCGGAATTCTCCGCGCTGGAGAACGTGGTGATGCCCCAGCTCATCCGCGGCCTGAAGCGCCCGGAGGCGAAGGCCCGCGCCACGGAGCTCCTGAGCTTCCTGGGCCTCAAGGAGCGGCTGCCGCACCGTCCCGCGGAGCTGTCGGGCGGCGAGCAGCAGCGCGTCGCCATCGCCCGGGCGGTGGCCAACGGACCGCGCCTCCTGCTCGCCGACGAGCCGACCGGCAACCTCGATCCCGGGACGGCGGGACACGTCTTCTCGGTCCTGATGGCGCTGGTCCGGGCCTCGGGCCTCGCCGCCCTGGTCGCGACCCACAACCTGGAGCTGGCCGCCCGCATGGATCGGCGGGTGACCATCCGGGACGGGCTGATCACGCAGCTCGACTGAGCCGGCATCCCACCCGGGCGATCGTCCCGTGCGCCGGCGCAGCGACGGCACGGGCCCTCGACACCGCGGCGCACCTTCCACGCGGCACGGGACGCGTCACGGCAGGCGCCCCGCCGAAGCCTCGGACCCGCGGTGTTCGATCAACCACAAGGCGCACGGATTCGCGGCGGCGCCGGGACCGGTCCGTGGGCTCACGAGCCCGAAAGTGCACGCGATTTTTAATCCGTCGCGCCGCGTGCGGCGCGTCACGTCGCGGAAGACGCCGGCCCCCTATCTTACGATCACGCAAGACAAAACAGAGCCGAACAACCGGCCTGTACTGCGTGATCTCTGGAGCCTTACCATGAAGACCCGCATCGCCGCCGCCGTCACCGCACTTGTCCTTGGCGTCGCTCCGATCTCGTCCGCTATGGCGGCGAACGGCGCCCGCTGGACAGGCTTCGCCCCCTACGAGGTCGAGACCACGGGCTCGCTGGGCCTCGGGGTCCACGACAATCCCAACTATGTCGGCTGCCCGCTGAGCTCGGCGGCCGAGGGCAACGCCGATCAGCAGACCCGGCCGGTGAAGCAGTACGGCCAGACCGCCGGCGGTTACCGCTGCTGATCCGACGGGAGGACGGATGAAGCTGAAGGCTCTCTCCTACGTCATGATCGGCGCCTTCGTGAGCGGCCTGCTCATGACCTTCGTCGGTTCGGCCACCACGTTGTTGGGCCAGTGAGCGGAGGCGCCGCCCCTTACCGGGCGGCGCCTCCCGCGTTCGCGCCGCCGCGCGACCGGTGCGGTCAGGAGGCGGCGGACGGGCCGGAACCGGCCTCGGCGGTCGTCAGCCGCTCCACGTAATCGCAGGCGTCGAGGATTGCGTCGGGTCCCCCCGCCATCCGCGCCCGGGCCGCCGTGCAGGCCCGCGCCACCGCGGGGTCGGTGAGGAGCCGCCCGAGCACGCGCGCCGCCCGCGCGGGCCGGAAGGCGCGGCGGCTCAGGGTGGCGCCCAGATCGCGATCCTTCAGCCGCCGCCCCTCGTCGAAATGGTCGAAGGCCACGGGCACCACGAGTTGCGGGACGCCCGCGGCCAGCGCCTGCGCGACCGTGCCGACGCCGCCGTGATGGACCAGCGCCGCGCTGCGCGGCAGCAGCGCGCTCAGGGGCGCGTAGGGCAGGTGGATGATCCCGGCGGGCAGCGGCTTCGGGACCTGTCCGCCCTGAGGGGCGAGCAGGACGCCGCGCCGGCCCATGCGCCGGCACAGCCGCACCGCGGTGTCGAAGAAGCCGGCCCCCTGGCGCATGGCCGAGCCGTAGGTGAACACGATCGGCGGGTCGCCCGCGTCGAGGAACGCCTCCAGCTCCGGCGGCATGGCCGCCACGTCGCCGAACCGGTCGACCAGCGGGAAGCCGAGCTGCACCGCCTGGCCCGGCCAGTCGGCCTGCGGCTCCGCGTACCAGTCGGGGAACATGAGGAGCATGCCGGTCGGGCTGTTCCACCAGTGCCGCAGCCGGTAGACCGGATCGAGGCCGAGGCGCGCCCGCAGGGCGTTCAGCGGCGGCAGGGCGAACGGGCCGACCGCCACCTTGTCGACGCCGAGATTCACGTAGGCCCGCAGGGAGGCCGGCAGGAAGCGCGGCAGCGGCAGGCCTGGCAGGCGCGGCGGATCGTACCGGCTCTCGATCAGGAACGGCATGACGTGCAGCGTCGCGGTCGGCAGATCGTAGAGATCCTGCGCGAGCCGTGCCCCCCACCCCAGCGGCGAGGCGATCACCCGCAGGTCCACCCCCCGGGCGCGGGTCGCGCCGAGCCACAGGCAGGCCGGCTCGGCCACCTGCAGGGCGTAATCGAACATCGGGCGGAAGCCCTGCTGCGGGTGCCACAGGTCCGGCTGGCGGATCACCGCCTCGTAATCCGCCACCGTGCCCAGGGGCTCGAAGGCGAGGCCGGCCCGGCGGGCCATCGCCTCGAACGGGGCCGGGGCCGCCAGCGAGACGCCGTGGCCGCGCTTCAGGAGCTCGTGCCCCAGCGCGATGAACGGCAGCACATCGCCATGTGTGCCGACGGCCACGAGGGCGACGTCGAACCGTTCGACCGTCCGGTGCGCGGGAATGGCTTGCTCCTTCGAACCCCCCAGCCGGTGACGAGCTCGTCTCGAAGGCGGGGGCATGCCAGCCCGCCCGATCCGCATCAAGACACTTTTTACCCTGTCGAAGAAACGGCGCCGGCCTGTGACCCGCGGGCCCTTCCAATAGAACAAAACATGAACATACTAGGGCCGGAACACAGGAGGCAGGTCGATGCTGAAGCGGATGGTCCTGACCGGAATGGTCGAGTTCATGGCGTTCGGGCTGTTGTTCGCGGCTTTCGGTGCCTGGGCGATAGCCTTGGCACCGGTTCGTTAGCCGGTTTTTTCCGAAGGCCGCCCGGTTCCCGCCGCGGACGGGTTATGCACAGGCGATCGGCCCCGGGAGACCGATTGTCCACAGGTCCGGGCCGAACTGGTGCTTCCAGGGCACGACCGGTGGATATCGTCGTCCGGAGGCACGGCACACGTCGACTTGAAGCCGGCGAGCGGGGATGCTGCCCGACCCCGGAACAAGGTCGGCCATGCCACGCCAGCTCAAGGAGGTCGGATTCGTCCACCTCCACGTCCACTCGTCCTATTCCCTCCTCGAAGGGGCGCTGAAGGTCGGCTCCCTGATCAAGGCGGCGGTGGCCGACCGGCAGCCGGCGCTGGCCCTGACCGACACCAACAACCTGTTCGGCGCGCTGGAATTCTCCGAGAAGGCGGCCGGGGAGGGCGTCCAGCCGATCGCCGGCGTGCAGCTCTCGGTGGCGTTCGAGGCCGCCGACCCGCACCAGCGCCAGGCGCCGACGAGCCACGGCATCGTGCTGCTCGCCCAGGACGAGACCGGCTACGCCAACCTGCTGCGGCTGGCGAGCCGCGCCTATTTCGACACGGCGCTCGGCGAGGCACCGCGCCTGGAGGCCGGTGCTCTCGCCGGCGCCTCGGACGGGCTGATCGCGCTCACCGGCGGGACGGCGGGCCCCCTCGACGCGGCCTTCCGCGCGGGCCGGCCAGAACTCGCCCTCAACCGTCTCAAGCGCCTGAAGGAGACCTTCGGCGAGGACCGGCTCTACGTCGAGATCCAGCGCCACGGCCAGCCCGAGGAGGGGCGGATCGAGACCGCGCTCCTCGACCTCGCCGGCCGCCACGGACTCGGGATCGTGGCGACCAACGAGCCCTACTTCGCCAAGCCCGACGATTACGACGCGCACGACGCGCTGCTCGCCATCGCGGAGGGCCGCATCGTCTCGGACGAGCGCCGCCGCCGGGTGACGCCGAGCCACGCCTTCAAGACCCGCGCCGAGATGGCCGAGCTGTTCCGCGACCTGCCGGACGCGCTCCAGGCCACGGTCGAGATCGCCATGCGCTGCGCCGTCCGGGCGCGGACCCGCAAGCCGATCCTGCCGAATTTCGGCGCCGTGGCGGCGGGCGCGACGCCCCCCATGGCGGATGCCCTGGCGGAGGGGTCGGGGTCCGGCGTGCAGGCGGTCTCGGCCGACGAGCCGACCGAGCTGCGCCGGCAGGCCGAGGCCGGGCTGGATCTGCGCCTGAAGCAGCACGGCACGGCGCCGGGCTTCTCCGAGGAGGATTACCGCAAGCGCCTCGCCTTCGAGCTCGACGTCATCGTCAAGATGAAGTTCCCGGGCTACTTCCTGATCGTCTCGGACTTCATCAAGTGGGCCAAGGACCACGACATCCCGGTGGGTCCGGGCCGCGGCTCCGGCGCGGGCTCGCTGGTGGCGTGGTCGCTGCTGATCACCGATCTCGACCCGCTCCGTTTCGGCCTGCTGTTCGAGCGCTTCCTCAACCCCGAGCGCGTCTCGATGCCGGATTTCGACATCGACTTCTGCGTCGAGGGCCGCGAGCGGGTGATCCGCTACGTGCAGCAGCGCTACGGCGAGGGGCAGGTCGGGCAGATCATCACCTTCGGCACGCTGCTCGCCCGCGGCGTGCTGCGCGACGTCGGCCGCGTCCTGGAGATGCCCTACGGGCAGGTCGACAAGCTGACCAAGCTGGTGCCGCAGAACCCGGCCAACCCCGTGACCCTCGCCCAGGCGATCGAGGGCGAGCCCAAGCTCCAGCAGGCCATGGAGGAGGAGCCGATCGTCGGCCGCCTCATCGACATCTCGAAGAAGCTCGAAGGCCTGCACCGCCACGCCTCGACCCACGCGGCCGGCGTGGTGATCGGCGATCGGCCGCTCGAGGAGCTGGTCCCGCTCTACCGAGACCCGAAGACCGGCATGCGGGTCACCCAGTTCAACATGAAGTGGGTCGAGCAGGCGGGGCTCGTGAAGTTCGACTTCCTGGGCCTCAAGACCCTGACCATGCTGCGCTGCTGCACGGACCTCCTGAAGCAGCGCGACATCCACATCGACCTCGGCTCGCTGCCGCTCGACGACCCGAACACCTACGGGCCGATGGGCCGGGGCGAGACGGTCGGCGTGTTCCAGGTGGAATCGGCCGGCATGCGCAAGGCGCTCTGCGAGATGCAGGCGGACCGGCTGGAGGACATCATCGCCCTGGTGGCGCTCTACCGGCCGGGCCCGATGGCCAACATCCCGGTCTATTGCGAGCGCAAGCTCGGCCGCGACGCCGGCAACGAGGCGTCCTGGTACCCGGACCCGAAGCTGGAGCCGATGCTGAAGGAGACCTTCGGCATCATCGTCTACCAGGAACAGGTGATGGAGATCGCGAAGGTCCTGGCGGGCTACTCGCTCGGCGAGGCCGACATGCTCCGGCGCGCCATGGGCAAGAAGATCCGCGCCGAGATGGACGCGCAGCGCGACCGGTTCCTGAAGGGCTGCACCGAGCGCGGCCTGACCAAGGCCAAGGCCAACGAGATCTTCGACCTCTTGGCCAAGTTCGCCGATTACGGCTTCAACAAGAGCCACGCGGCGGCCTACGCGCTGCTGACCTACCAGACCGCCTACCTGAAGGCGAACTTCCCGGTCGAGTTCCTGGCCGCCGCCATGACCCTCGACATCGACAACACCGACAAGATCGCCGAATTCCGCCAGGACGCGCAGCGCCTGAAGATCACGGTCGAGCCGCCCTCGATCAACACCTCCGGCGAGGTGTTCGAGGTGCGCGACGGCAAGATCTTCTACGCGCTCGCCGCCATCAAGGGCGTCGGCCGCGAGGCGGTGCGGGCGCTGGTGGAGGCGCGCGGCGACCGGCCGTTCAAGGACCTCGCCTGCCTCGCCCGCCGGCTGAACCCGCGGATGATCAACAAGCGCACCCTGGAGAGCCTCGTCCAGTCCGGGGCGCTCGACTGCATCGAGCCCGACCGGGCCCGGGCCTTCGCGGCGGTGGAGCCGATGATGAAGCTCGCCGCCAGCGCGGCGGAGGCCGCGTCCGCGGGCGTCACCGACATGTTCGGCGGCGTGGTGGCGGACGACGTCGCCCTGCGGATCCCGCCCCACGAGATCTGGCCCATGGCCGACACGCTGAAGCGCGAGTACGCGGCGATCGGGTTCTTCATCTCGGGCCACCCCCTCGACGAGTACGGCGACCTGCTCGACAAGCTGCGGGTGCAGAGCTGGACGGATTTCTGCCGCGCGGTGCGGGCCGGGACCTCGAGCGTCGGCCGCGTGGCGGCCTCGGTGCTCGACCGGGCGGAGCGGCGCACCAAGACCGGCAACAAGATGGGTATCGTCACGCTGTCGGACCGGACCGCGCATTTCGAGGCGATCATCTTCTCCGAGGGCCTGGGCCAGTACCGCGACATCCTCGAGCCGGGCCGCCCGCTGGTGCTCCAGCTCCAGGCGAACCTGGAGGGCGAGGACGTGCGCGCCCGCATCCTCACCGCGGAGCCCCTCGACCAGGCGGTGGCCCGCCACCAGAAGGGGATCCGGATCCATCTGAGCGACCCGCGCGGGGTCGCGCCGGTGCAGCAGCGGCTATCGATGCGCGGCGAGAGCGAGGTCTCGCTGATCCTCAAGCTCGACGGCGGCGAGCGCGAGGTGGAGATCCGGCTGCCGGGCAAGTTCCAGGCGAGCCCGGCACTCGCCGGCCAGCTCCGGACGGTGCCGGGGGTGGTGCAGGTGGAGGTGAGCTAGCCGGTCGCGGCGGAGGCCGCTCCGCCTCTCCGGGCGGGGTGGAACCGGGGAAGCCCGCCGGGCGGTCACGGCCTGTGCCGGCGTCGAGGGCGGGATTGCGGCGCGGAAGCCGGCTGAGAACACTCTCAAACCCGACCGGTTGGACCTCTGCGCGCCCTGCGACGAGGATCCATGGACCAGCCCCGGCCGAAGACCGAGACCGATGATCCGGACGAGCGGCACAGGGATAGAGGCCTCCTCCACGCCCTCGGCACCGGGGTGATCACCGGCGCCGCCGACGACGATCCGTCCGCCATCGGCACCTACGCCAGCGCCGGCGCCAGGTTCGGCCTGGCGTTCCTGTGGATCGCGCCCGTCGTCCTGCCGATGATGGTCGTGGTCGTCTACGTCTCGGCCAAGCTCGGGCAGGTCTACGGCAAGGGCCTGTTCGCCATCGTGCGCGACCGGTACCCGCGCTGGATCCTCTACCCGCTCGTGCTCGGCGCCTTCACGGGCAACGTCATCGAGGCGGCGGCCAATCTCGGCGGAATCGGCGCGGCCCTCAACCTGCTGGTGCCGGTGCCGGTCCCTGCCATCGTGGTCGGCGCCGCCGCGGCGATCCTGGGCCTCCAGATCTTCGGCTCCTACGCGCTCCTGCGCGACATCTTCCGCTGGCTGGCGCTCGCCCTGTTCGCCTACGTGGCGGCCGCGATCCTGGCCAAGCCCGATCCCGCCGAGATCCTGCGCGGCACCCTCGTGCCGCAGATCCGGTTCGATGCCGACTTCCTGGCGATGATCGTCGCCTGCATCGGCACCTCGCTCTCGGCCTACATCTACACGTGGCAGTCGAACCAGGAGGTTGAGGAGGAGATCGCCCTGGGGCGCCACACGCTGCGGCAGCGCAAGGGGGCGACCGACGCCGAGCTGCGCAGGACCCGCCGGGACGTCGTGATCGGGATGCTGTTCTCGAACCTGATCCTCTACTTCATCATCCTGTCCACGGGCGCGACGCTGCATCAGGCCGGACGGACCGAGATCGAGAGCGCCGCGCAGGCGGCGGCGGCCCTGGAGCCGCTGGCGGGGGCGGGCGCGACGTATCTCTTCGCGCTGGGCGTCGTCGGGGTCGGCTTCCTGGCGGTGCCGGTGATGACCACCGGTGCGGCCTACGACCTCGTGCAGGGGATCGGCCGGGAGGGCAGCCTCCACGCCCGCCCGAGCGAGGCCAAGCTGTTCTACGGCACCATCGCGGCCGTGACCGTGCTGGCGGTCGGGCTGAACTTCCTCGGCGTCAACCCGATGCGGGCGCTGGTCTGGTCCGGCATCGTCCAGGGTTTCTCGGTGCCGCCGCTCCTCCTGCTCATGATGCTGATGACCAACGACCGGGCCGTGATGGGCGCGCGCGTCAACGGATGGGTGACGAACGGGCTCGGCTGGATCACGACCGCGGCGACCTTCCTCGCCACGGCCTGCCTCGTCGTGACGTGGTTCCTGTGAGGCGCCGTCCTAGAACGGCGCCGCGAGGCAGCCGGCGAGGGCGCCCTTCAGCGCGGCGGCGTCGGCCTCCGCCACCGTGACTGTGGCCGTGAGGGCCGGGTCTTCGCTGCGCGGGCTCGCCTGGGTCCAGGTGAGCTTGGTCCCGGGCTGGGTGAGCGCCAGGGCGACGCCGCGCAGCGGATCCTCGCCGCGGCGGGCCCCCGTCACCGTCAGGGTGAAGCCCGACTCCGCCCCGGTCGCCGCGCCCTGCACGGGCATCCGCACCGAGCGCACGCTGCCGGCGCTGGAGACGAGGATCCCGGTGAGCGGCGCCGTGCTGGCCGTCCCCTCGAGCCCCGCGAAATCGAAGCGCGGCGCCAACTCGGCGAAGCGGGGCACGATCAGCGCCGCCGACAGGCCGGCGCCACCCGGATCGCAGGCGACGTGCAGGGTCACCGGACGCTGGTCCGTGCCGAGGGCCGCGGTGCCGGACAGATCCGCGCTGCCGCCGGGCGCCCGGGCGGCACCGGCCAGCAACGGTGTCCGCCCCGTCACGATGTCGGACAGCCTGTCGCCGCGGCTCAGCGGCCCGGCCAGGAGGACCGCGACGGCGATCACGACGACCGCCAGGGCCACGCCGATCCGGAGCCGCATCCCATTCTCCGCCTGTGGACATCCCGGGCCGGCGGCATAGACGATCGCGGGCGCGCCGCAACCCTCCGTTCACCACAATCCCGAGAACCGCAGCGCGGCAGCGCCCGTGTGCGTCGCAGCAACTCCGTAAAAACCGATCGATCCTATGCACCGTCGCTCAAGCTTGAGCGTCGCCATGCGCACGAAGATCCTGCTCGCCCTCACCCTTCTGGTCTACGTCACCACCGGCCGCGCCCCCGGCATCCGGGAGCCGCGCAACCCGGATGCCGAGCACGGCGGCGGACGGGTCGTGATCGCGATGAAGCGGGCCTGGGCCTGAGCCGCCCCCGTTCGCGGTCAGAGCCTTCGGGCGCGGCAGAGCTCCCCGTGCGCGCGCAGCGGTCCGGGACTGCGCGCGGTGCGGCGCGGCTGGACGTTTCGCTCCGCCCGCAGCGAGGGGCGCCGAAGCCATCGGCAGAGATCCGTCTCACGCCCCCGGCGCGCAGGCCCTGAGCCGCGCCGCCACCAGGGCCTGGAGGCTCCAGAGGTGCCGGTCGCGGATGCCGAGGCGCTCGCAGGCCTCGACAGTCCGGAACAGGTACTCGGCACTCGGCCCCTTGTGGCCGCAGGCGGCGGCGATCTTCTCGGCGATCTCCGCGTCCGACAGGCGGCCGGCGTAGCGGTCGCTGGCGCGGTTGGCCAGGAAGGTCAGGGCCGAGACGGTCCCGGCCTCCGTGGCGACCGGCAGCCAGCGGGCGACGTAGCCCCGGCCGCGCATCTCGCGGCGCCAGACCGGCATCAGCGCCTCGCGGATCTCCATCCCGGGCAGGCGGAAGGCCACGCCCCGGCACAGGCCGCCGCGGTCCAGCGCCAGGACGAAGCCCGGCCGCTCCGGCGTGCCGCGGAACCGGCGCTGGAGCAGGCAGAACCGGCGGTGGAAGCCCCGCACCGTGCCGATCCGGCGCTCGGCGACCGCGAATTCCGGGTTCCACATCAGCGAGCCGTAGGCGAAGACCCAGAGGTCGCTGCCCTCGCGCCCGGCGACGATCGCGTCGAGCCCCGGGCGCAGCTCCGCGTCCGACAGGACTTCCAGCGCGCTCGGGTCGTCGGGGACCGGGACGGAATGGGCGCGGGCGATCAGGTCGAGGCTGAGGTCGAGGGTGCGGGCGGGTGCGAGAGGCATCGGCCCTCAACGCGGCGACCTCACCGGGCGTTGCCCAGGGCGTCGAGCTCGGGGAAGGGGCGGGTGCGGTGCCCGGTGCAGACCTCGTCGTCGTCGAGCACCGTGAGCCGGTCGGCCGCGTAGCGCAGCGCCACCTTCGGGCGCTCGGGCTTGCCGAAGGTCCGGCCGTACATCCGGCCCGACACGCAGTAGATCACCCGGCCGCCATCCTCGATCGGCCCGGCGATCCGGCTGCCCTCGTACCGCACCGGCAGCAGCGACACGGAGCCGAAGGCGACCTGCTTCAGGGCGAGCGCGGCGATCCGCTGGAGGAGGGCCGGGGAGGGCGCCTCCTCCGACGCGGGCGTCGGTGCCCGCGGTGCGGCCTGCGCACCCACGGCGGCGAGGGCCAGGAGAGCGGCGAGGGCGGCGCGGGGCGTCATCGGTCAACGCTACCCGGCCGAGGTTGCCCGAGGCTGGGCGACGCGCGGGCAGCGCCGGACGTCACGGCTTCCTATATAGATGAGATCCAGCGATGCGCGCCCGGTGCGCGCCGCGCCACCCCATTCCGCGACGCGACGTACGATGCAGTGGACCGACGACGCCCTGGTGCTCGGCCTGCGCCGGCACGGGGAGACCGGCGTCATCCTGGAGGCGATGACCGAAGCCCACGGGCGCCATCTCGGCCTCGTGCATGGCGGGCGCTCGCGCCGGATGCAGCCGGTGCTGCAGCCGGGCAACCGGGTGCGGCTGACGTGGCGGGCGCGCCTCGACGAGGGCCTCGGCGCCTACGCGGTCGAGCCCCTCGAATCCCAGGTCTCGCGGCTGATCGGGTCGAGCCTCGCCCTCTACGGGATGAGCCACATGGCCGCCCTGCTGCGGCTCCTGCCCGAGCGCGACCCGCATCCGGCGCTCTACGAGGCGGCGGGGATCCTGGTCGAGCACCTCGACGACCCGGCGATCGCCCCGCCCCTGATGGTGCGCTTCGAGCTGGCGATCCTGACGGAGCTCGGCTTCGGCCTCGACCTGACCGCCTGCGCGGCCACCGGCGGCAACGACGCCCTGGCCTACGTGTCGCCGAAGAGCGGCCGGGCGGTCAGCGCCTCGGCGGGCGAGCCCTACCGGGACCGCCTGCTGGCGCTCCCGACCTTCCTGCACGCGGGCGGATCCCCGGGTCCCGACGGCGTTGCCCAAGGGTTTACCTTGACGGGGTACTTCCTCGACCGGCACGTCTGGGGCCCCCGCGGCCTCGGGACGCCCGAGGAACGGGCGCGATTCGTTGCGCTCGGCCGCGAGGCCGGGTAATGTTCGCGTTCTGTTCTTAATCCCGGGCCGTCGTTCCGGGGCGCCGCAGGCGCGTCCGGAATCCAGAACCACCGTCCAGGCTCAGGCCCGGGGCGTCGGCGGCTCTGGATTCCGGGCTCCGCCGCGCGGCCCCGGACCGACGGCGCGCGGTGAAGACGTTGTATTGAGGAGCCGTCATGGGCCAGCCCTTCGAGCCGCCGTCCGGCGACGGGATCGAGAGCGTCGAGCTGAAATCCGCCCTGGAGGAGCGCTACCTCGCCTACGCGCTCTCCACGATCATGCACCGGGCGCTGCCGGATGCCCGCGACGGGCTGAAGCCCGTGCACCGGCGCATCCTGTACGGGATGCGGCTGCTCCGGCTCGACCCGACCACCGCGCACAAGAAGTGCGCCAAGATCGTCGGCGACGTGATGGGCGATTTCCACCCGCACGGCGACCAGGCGATCTACGACGCGCTGGTGCGGCTCTCCCAGGACTTCGCCCAGCGCTACCCGCTGGTCGACGGCCAGGGCAATTTCGGCAACATCGACGGCGACGGGCCCGCCGCCTACCGCTACACCGAGGCGCGGCTCACCGAAGTGGCGCGCCTCCTGCTCGACGGGATCGACGAGGACACGGTCGACTTCCGCCCGTCCTATAACGGCGAGAAGGAGGAGCCGATCGTCCTGCCGGCGGCCTTCCCGAACCTCCTGGCCAACGGCAGCCAGGGCATCGCGGTCGGCATGGCGACCTCGATCCCGCCGCACAACGCCGCCGAGCTGTGCGACGCGGCGCTCTACCTGATCACCCATCCCGAGGCGACCTCGGGGCAGCTCGCCAAGTTCGTCCAGGGGCCGGATTTCCCGACCGGCGGCATCCTGATCGACTCGGCCGAGGCGATCGCCGAGGCCTACCGGACCGGCCGCGGCGCCTTCCGGGTCCGCGCCCGCTGGGCCAAGGAGGATCTCGGTCGCGGCACCTGGAACATCGTCGTCACCGAGATCCCCTACGGCATCCCGAAGGGCCGGCTGATCGAGAAGATGGCCGAGCTGCTGCAGGAGAAGAAGCTGCCGCTGCTCGCCGACGTGCGCGACGAGTCGGCCGAGGACGTGCGCGTCGTGTTGGAGCCGCGCTCCCGCACGGTGGATCCGGTGATCCTGATGGAATCGCTGTTCCGGCTGACCGAGCTGGAGGCGCGGATCCCGCTCAACCTCAACGTCCTGGTCGGCGGCCTCGTGCCGAAGGTGATCGGGCTCGCCGAGTGCCTGCGCGAGTGGGTCGACCACCGCCGCGTGGTGCTGCAGCGCCGCTCGCGCTACCGCCTCGGCCAGATCGACCGGCGCCTGGAGATCCTGGGCGGGTTGCTCATCGTCTATCTCGACCTCGACGAGGTGATCCGCATCATCCGCGAGGAGGACGAGCCGAAGGCCGCCCTCATGGCCCGGTTCGAGCTGACCGAGGTGCAGGCCAACGCCATCCTCGACACCCGCCTGCGCTCGCTGCGGAAGCTCGAGGAGATGGAGCTGAAGCGCGAGTTCGAGGCGCTCACCGCCGAGAAGGCCGAGATCGACGCCCTGCTCGCCTCCGAGCCGGCGCAGTGGAAGGCGATCCAGGCGCAGATCCGCGCCGTGAAGAAGACCTTCGGGCCGGAGACCAAGCTGGGGCGGCGCCGCACGACGCTGGCGAGCCCGCCGGATGTCGGCGGCATCGACTTCACCGCGGCCCTGGTCGAGCGCGAGCCGATCACCGTGATCGTCTCGACCAAGGGGTGGATCCGGGCGCTGAAGGGCCATGTCGCCGACCTCTCCGGGGTGGCCTTCAAGGGCGACGACACCCTGAAGATCGCCTTCCCGACCGAGACCACCCAGAAGATCCTGCTGCTCGCCACCAACGGCAAGGTGTTCACGCTGGAGGCCTCGAAGCTACCGGGCGGACGCGGCTTCGGCGACCCGGTGCGGCTGATGGCCGACCTCGACGACGGCACCGAGATCGTGGCGGCTCTGCCCTACCGGCCGGAGACCAAGCTGCTGATCGCGGGCTCGGACGGGCGCGGCTTCGTGGCGCCCGCCGACGCCCTCGTGGCCAATACCCGCAAGGGCAAGAGCGTGCTCGGCCTCGACGGCGACGTCACGGCCGCCGTGCTGGTTCCGGCCGAGGGCGATCACGTGGCGGTGGTGAACACCGAGAAGCTGCTGCTGATCTTCCCGATCTCCGAGGTGGCCGAGCTCGCCCGCGGCAAGGGTGTCCGGCTCCAGCGCTGCCGCAGCGGCCGCCTGCTCGACGCGCACGTGTTCAAGCTGGCGGACGGCCTGCCCTGGCAGGACGGCTCGGCCGAAGGCCGGCTCGCCAACGCGTCGGTACTGGAGAAGTGGCTCGGCCACCGCGCCGAGGTCGGGCTGATGATGGCGCGCAGCTTCCCGAAATTCGAGCGGTTCGGGCGGTGAGGGCGGCCGCCTGAAGGAGCCCAGTGATCCGCACCTCCGTTCAGGAAGGCGCGACAGGCTCCCGCTCCCGTTCGGGAGACGGGACCCGCGCCGCGTTCGGAGACGGTCTCGGGCGAACGCTGACCGAGCCAGAGCGCGCCGAGGGCCGGCACGCCGCCGGCCACTGGGGACGCCCTCCTTCGGGCGCATCCACGCCCCCACGGACCACCCTCAGGGTACCGGTTCGACCTGCCCCTCAGTCATCGCGAGCGCAGCGAAGTGACCCAGGGCAGCGCGCCATCAGGAGGCGTCGCGCCGACTGGATTGCTTCGCTCCGCTCGCAAAGACGACGGCGCTGACGTCAAGGGGGGGCGATCACCGCCCCCGCGCGACCGCCTCATCCGCCGCCCAGAGGTGCTGCGCCGCGTAGGCCCGGAACGGGCGCCACGCCTCGGCCCGCGCCAGGAGCGCCGCCGGGTTCGGTCGCCCCGTGCCGCTCTCCAGCGCCCGCAGCAGGCCGACATCGCCCACCGGCAGGGCGTCCGGCAGCTTGAGCGCCCGCATGGCAATATACTGCGCGGTCCACGGCCCGATCCCGCGGATCGCCGTGAAGCGGAGCACCGCGGCCTCCAGCGACTCCGCCGGGGCGAACAAGTCCGGGTCGGTCAGCGCCGCCGCGGCCAGCGCCCGGATCGCCGCGCCGCGGGCGCGGGGCATGTTCAGCGCCAGGGCGATGTCCGCCTCGACGAGATCGGCCGGCGCGGGAAAGACGTGGGTCAGCCCGCCCATCGGCTGCGCGAGGGGCGTCCCGTACGCCGCGACCAGCTTCCCCGCGAGCCCGATCGCCGCCGCGACCGACACCTGCTGCCCGAGGATCGCCCGGCAGCCGGTCTCGAACGGGTCCCAGGCCCCCGGCAGGCGCAATCCCGGCCGCGCCGCCACGAGCGGGGCCAGGACCGGATCCCCGGCGAGGCGGGCCGCGATGGCGCCGGGATCGGCGTCGCAATCGAAGAGGCGGCGCAGGCGTTCCGCGAGCGCTTCGGCGTGCACGGCCTCGACCCCGCGCAGCGCGACGTGCAGGCAGTCCGCGCCGGGTTCCACCGTCAGGAGCCCGTGCCGCCCGGCGACGCAGATCGTGCGCGCGTAGGGCGCCGCGGGATCCGTGGCCTCGACGCCCGGGATCGCCCGCTTGGCGAGGAACGCGCGGATCGCCGCCCAGTCGTAGGGCGGCCGATAGGACAGGCGCAGCGCGATCGCCTCCGCAAACGCGAAGGGCGGCCTCTCGGCCGCCCCGTCGGTCATAGCACGGGTCGCGTCCCGGGACAGGTTCGGCCTCAGCCGCGCTGGTCGACCGCCACGTAGTCGCGCTGGGCCGGGCCAACGTAGAGCTGACGCGGACGGCCGATCTTCTGCGACGGGTCCTCGATCATCTCGGCCCACTGGGCGATCCAGCCCACCGTGCGCGCCACCGCGAACAGCACCGTGAACATGTCGGTGGGGAAGCCCATCGCCTTGAGGGTGATGCCCGAGTAGAAATCGATGTTCGGGTAGAGCTTCTTCTCGATGAAGTACTCGTCCTTGAGGGCGATCTGCTCCAGCTCCATGGCGACGTGGAGCAGCGGGTCGTCGGTCTTGCCGAGCTCCTTCAGCACCTGGTGGGTGGTGCTCTGCATGATCCGGGCGCGCGGGTCGTAGTTCTTGTAGACCCGGTGGCCGAAGCCCATCAGGCGGAACGGGTCGTTCTTGTCCTTGGCCTTGGCGACGTACTTGCCGACGTTCTCGGGGGTGCCGATCTCCATCAGCATCTTGAGCGCCGCCTCGTTGGCGCCGCCATGAGCGGGGCCCCACAGGCAGGCGATGCCGGCCGCGATGCAGGCGAAGGGGTTGGCGCCCGAGGAGCCCGCGAGCCGCACCGTCGAGGTCGAGGCGTTCTGCTCGTGATCGGCGTGCAGGATGAAGATCTTGTCGAGCGCCCGGGCGAAGACCGGGTTCACCTCGTACTCCTCGCACGGCACCGCGTAGCACATGCGCAGGAAGTTCGACGTGTAGTCGAGGTCGTTCTTCGGGTACACGAAAGGCTGGCCGATCGAGTACTTGTAGGCCATCGCCGCGAGCGTCGGCATCTTGGCGATCATGCGGATCGACGCGATCAGCCGCTGGCTCTCGTCCGTGATATCGGTCGAGTCGTGGTAGAAGGCCGAGAGGGCGCCCACCGAGGCGACCATCACGGCCATCGGGTGCGCGTCGCGGCGGAAGCCGGTGAAGAACCGGTTCATCTGGTCGTGCACCATGGTGTGGCGCGTGACCCGGTACTCGAAATCGGCCCGCTGGGCGGCGGTCGGCAGGGCGCCGAACAGCATCAGGTAGCAGGTCTCGAGGAAGTCGCCCTTCTCGGCGAGCTGCTCGATCGGGTAGCCGCGGTAGAGCAGCACGCCCTCGTCGCCGTCGATGTAGGTGATCTTCGATTCGCAGCTCGCCGTCGAGGTGAAGCCCGGGTCGAAGGTGAAGGCGCCGGTCTGGGCGTAGAGCTTGCCGATATCGATCACGTCCGGCCCGATCGTGCCGGATTTCACCGGCAGCTCGATCGACTTGCCGTCCACGGTGATGGTGCTGGGTGCGCTCATGGATCGTGGACCCTTCTGTGGCGACGTGGCGGATGCCGGCCTCGGGCTGCCCGAGTCGGTCCCGGGGGCCTGAGCACACGCATTATGCTGCGGGTGCTCACAGCCATGGGTTACCCAAACGGCACTGCAGCAGCAACGGGGTCGGTGACAACCCGCCCCCGACGCCAAGCAAATTCCACCAAGCGCAATTCGAGCCGGGGCCGGCAGTTCCCGGGCGGCATCCTGTCCGCGCGCGGCACCCTCAGCCCTGCGGCGCCTGATCGCCGAGGCGGGCGAGCGTTTCGTCCCGGCCGAGCACCGCCATCACGTCGAACAGGGGCGGGGAGGTGGTGCGGCCGGTGAGCGCCGCCCGCAGGGGCTGGGCCACCTGTCCGAGCTTGCAGCCGGCCGATTCCGCGTACTGGCGCACCGCGCCCTCGGTGGAGGCCGCGCTCCAGTCGGGCAGCGCCTCGAGCACCGGCCGTACCCCGGCGAGGCGGGTCCGGCCCTCGTCGGTGAGGAGCGCGCGGGCCTTGTCGTCCAGCGCAAGCGGTCGCTGGGCATAGAGGTAGTAGGCGCTGTCGAGGAGCTCGATCAGCGTCTTGGCCCGCTCCTTCAGGCCCGGCATGGCCTGGATGAGCTTGTCCTTGAGGTCGGGCTGCAGCGGCGCCGACAGGCCGCGCTCCGGCCCGACGCCCGGCAGGATGGTCTCGACCGCGGCGACGAGATCGGCATCGGCGCTGGTGCGGATGTAGAGGCCGTTGAGGTTGGCGAGCTTGGCGAAGTCGAACCGCGCCGCGGACCGACCGACCGCGCCGAGGTCGAAGGCCGCGATCATCTCCTCGGTGGAGAAGACCTCCTGGTCGCCGTGGCTCCAGCCGAGCCGCACGAGGTAGTTGCGCAGGGCCGCCGGCAGGTAGCCGAGATCCCGATAGGCCTCGACGCCGAGCGCCCCGTGGCGCTTCGAGAGCTTGGCCCCGTCCGCTCCGTGGATCAGCGGGATATGGGCCATCCGGGGGACGTCCCAGCCGAGCGCGGAGAAGATCTGGCTCTGGCGCGCCGCGTTGGTGAGGTGGTCGTCGCCGCGGATCACCTGCGTGACGCCCATGTCGTGGTCGTCGACCACCACGGCGAGCATGTAGGTCGGCGTCCCGTCCGAGCGCAGCAGGACGAGGTCGTCGAGGTCCTTGTTGGCCCAGGTCACCCGGCCCTGGACGGCGTCCTCGACCACGGTCTCGCCCTCGGTCGGCGCGCGCAGGCGGATCACAGGCTTGACCCCGGCGGGGGCCTCGGACGGGTCACGGTCGCGCCAGCGGCCGTCGTAGCGCGGGGCGCGCCCTTCCGCGCGAGCGGTCTCGCGCATCTGCGTGAGCTCCTCGGCGGTGGCGTAGCAATGATAGGCGCGGCCCGCGGCCAGCAGCTCCTCGGCCACGGCGCGGTGGCGCTCGGCGCGGGCGAACTGGAAGACCACGTCGCCGTCCCAGTCGAGGCCGAGCCACGTGAGCCCGTCGAGGATCGCGTCGATCGCCCCCTTGGTGGAGCGTTCCCGGTCGGTGTCCTCGATGCGCAGCAGCATCTTGCCACCCGTGTGACGGGCATAGAGCCAGTTGAACAACGCCGTGCGGGCCCCGCCGATATGCAGGTAGCCGGTGGGCGAGGGGGCGAAGCGCGTGACGACGGCTGAGGACATCGGTCCGGTATGTTCCGGGGCTGGTCGCGGACGGAGCGCGACGGACGGCGAAGGGGCGGCGGAGCGGCGAGGGGCTCGACAGGGCGCCCGTAGCACGAAGCACCGGCTGTAGCACGGGCCGGGGGATGCGTTAAGAATCGCCTGCAGAATCGCTCGACCCCGACGACAGGTCGCGCGGAGCGGGGCGGCGGCGATGCGGCGGATCGGCGCGAGGCTGGCGGACGGCGCGGTGACGCTGGCCGGCCCGCGCGTCGCAGCCCTCCCGACGCTCCGCCACTGGGTCGCCGCGGGCCTCGCACTGGACGCGGCGCGCAACGGGCTCACGCGCCGGATCGCGGAGGCGGCCGGCGGCCAGGCGGGCGCGGTGGCGGCGGCCCTGGTGACGGGCAAGCGCGGCCTCATCGGGCCGGCGACCAACGACGCGCTCCGCGCCGCCGGCATCTACCACGTGGTGTCGATCTCGGGCCTCCACATGGTGCTGGCCGCCGGCGTGGTGTTCTGGCTGGTTCGGGCAGTCCTCGCCGCGGTGCCGCTCTGCGCGCTGCTCTGGCCGATCAAGAAGATCGCGGCCGGCTTCGCCATGGTCGGCGTCACCGCCTACTGCGCCTTCTCGGGCTGGGACATCGCGGCCGAGCGCTCGCTGATCATGACCCTGATCATGCTGGGCGCGATCCTGGTGGACCGGCCGGCCCTGTCGATGCGCAACCTCGCCCTCGCGGCGCTGGTCGCCCTGGCCCGCGAGCCGGAGGGCCTGCTCGGCCCGAGCTTCCAGATGTCCTTCGGCGCCGTGGCCGGGCTGATCGCCTGCGCGCGGCTGATCGACGGGCGGCTGTTCGTGCGCCCGGGGGCCGGGCCGATCGGGCGGATCGTCGGGAGCGGCCTGTCGGCGGTCACCGGGACGCTGGCCACGACCCTGGTGGCGCAGGTCGCGACCGCCCCCTTCGCCACCTACCACTTCCAGACGGTCCAGCCTTTCGGCCTCGTCGGCAACGCCCTGACCCTGCCGCTCGTCTCCCTGGTGGTGATGCCGTCCGCGGTGATCGGGTGCCTCGCCTATCCCTTCGCCCTCGACCGGCCGGTCTGGTGGCTGATGGGGCAGGCGGTGGCCGGGATGCTGGCGATCTCGGACTGGATCGCCGGGTTCGAGCGGGCGATCCTGGTGCTGCCGGCCTTCGGCGCCGGGGCGCTGGCGCTGCTCACCGCCGGCCTGCTGTTGGGGACGCTGCCGGCCTCGCGCCTGCGCTGGCTCGCCGTGCCGCCGGTCCTGCTCGGGCTCGTCCTCGCGGCCCGGCCCGACCGCTACGACCTCTACGTCGACCGGCAGGGCCTGGGGGCCGCGGTGCGGGGTCCGGACGGGCGGCTCGCGGCCCTCGGGAGCCCCTCCGGCTTCGTCCTCGAACAGTGGCTGAAGGCGGACGGCGACGGACGGCGGTCCGCGGCGCTGATCGTCCGGTCGGGGAGCGGGCGCTGCGACCGGCTCGGCTGCACCGCCCGGCTGCCGGACGGGCGGGCGGTCGCCCTGGTCCGGGACCGGCGGGCCTTTCCGGAAGATTGCGCCCGCGCCGCGGTGCTGATCACGGGCCTCACGGCGCCACCGACCTGCACGAGCCCCCTGGTGATCGACCGGCGCGTCCTGGCCGCCCGCGGGGCCGTGGCCCTCGGGACCGACGGCGACGGATTCGCCGCACGCTACGCCCGTGACGACGGCCGCGCCCTGCCGTGGCGACCGGCTTCCGGACGCGGGCCGGGACCGGCCCGGCCGGTCGCCGCTGGTTCAGACGGCCGCGCCGCGGACGAGGGGGCCGCCGCACCGACGGAGGCCGAGGCCGCGCCGGGCGCAGATCCCGCTCCCGACGACGCGCCGGCCGAGCCGCTTCAGTAGCGGCGGACGAGGCTGACGAGGCGGCCCTGGATCTGGACCCGGTCGGGCCCGAGGACGCGGGTCTCGTAGGCCGGGTTCGCGGCCTCCAAGGCGATCGAGGACCCGCGGCGGCGCAGGCGCTTGAGCGTCGCCTCCTCGTCGTCGATCAGCGCCACGATGATGTCGCCCGTATTGGCCGTGTCCTGCTTGCGGATCACCACGAGGTCGCCGTCGAGGATGCCGGCCTCGACCATCGAGTCGCCGCGCACCTCCAGGGCGTAGTGCTCGCCACCCGCCACGAAGTCCGGCGACAGGGTGATGGCGTGGCTCTGGTTCTGGATCGCCGAGACGGGCGTACCGGCCGCGATCCGGCCCATGACCGGGATCGAGATGGCGCGGCCGGACTCGTCGATCATCCGCGCGCTCGCCGGGGCCGGCGGCTGCTTGGACTTGCCGCCCTCGACCACGCTCGGCGTGAAGCGCCGCGGCTCGGCGGGGGTCTGCGTCGCTGGGACCGCCTGAGTCAGGCTCTCGGGGATGCGGATCACCTCGATGGCGCGCGCCCGATTCGGCAAGCGCCGGAGGAAGCCGCGCTCCTCGAGGGCCGTGATCAGCCGGTGGATGCCCGACTTCGACTTGAGATCAAGGGCATCCTTCATCTCGTCGAAGGACGGCGGGACGCCGCATTCCTGCATCCGGCTCTGGATGAATCGCAGGAGGTCCAGCTGCTTGCGCGTGAGCATCGACGGGGGACTCGCGGCTTGGCGGACCGCCACGTGACGGTCTCCGAAACAAATCACGAACAGGTTAAACGTTCCGCAAGTGTTCTGCAAGAGTGCTACCGCTACGCTCGGCGCGCCCGCGGGAGAAGGTCGAGAAACGCATTGACGGCGCAAGCGGAGCCGTTTCAATGCGCCGCGGTGACCCCGGGAAGGCGGCGGATCCGGGGCGCGGGCTAGGACCCTCTTGGAATGACGAGGATGCGACGACCCGCAGCGCTGCTGCCCCTCGGCCTCGCCGCCCTCGGCCTCGCCGGCTGCACCACCGGGTTCTCCTACATCTCGCGGAACTACGTGGCGCTCACGCCCCAGGTGGTGACGATCGGCTGCAAGGAGCCTTACGAGGTCTACGACAACCGGCAGCTGCGCCGGATGCTGATCGTCTCGAACGCCCTGCGCGAGTATACCGGCTGCAACCTGAGCGAGGTCCGCATCGATCCGGAGCCGGGCGCGACCCGGGTGAAGCGCTTCCGCACCGCCGCGCGCGCCTATCTCGACGAGACCGTACGCGAGGATTGCCGGATCACCGGCGAGAGCGTGTTCGATCCGCTGAAGACCGAGTTCGCCTACGCCTGCGACGCGCCGATCGAGAAGCGCGGCACCGTGGTCCCCCGCCTGCCGGGCCGCAATCCGGGCCTCGGCGTGCGCTGACCAGCGCGCCCTCAGGCGCCCGGCTTCGGGAAGGTCCGCTCGGCCGCGTCGCCGGCGGCGGCGAGCAGGGCGCGGGCGAAAGCCCGGGCCTCCGCCCGGTCGAGCACGATCGCGGCGGTGACCGGCGCGCCGCCGAGATCGGCGAGGGCGAGCTCCAGGCGCACCCCGTCGGGCACGGGGCTCGCCTGCAGGCTCCAGCCGGAGCCCCGATCCGTGCTCTCCGCCATCTCACGCTCCTCCCGCCTGTCCCGGGAAAACGCCGCAGGCGCCTGCCGGAACCGCCCGTGCGCGGGACTGTTCCCGAGCCGTGCCCAGCGCTTCCCTGCCTCGCCTGTCCGCTTACCTCAAGGCCGCAGGCCCCGGACTCGTGGTGATGCTGGCCGATACGGATGTCGGCAGCCTGATCACGGCGGCCCAGAGCGGGGCGCGCTGGGGCTATTCGCTGCTGCTCCTGCAGATCCTGCTGGTGCCGATCCTCTACGTCGTCCAGGAGCTGACGGTGCGGCTCGGCACCGCCACAAGGCGCGGCCACGGCGCGCTGATCCGGGAACGGTACGGGCCGGTCTGGGCCTGGATCTCCTACGGGGGGCTGGTGGTTGCCGGCCTCGGCGCCATCGTCACGGAATTCTCCGGCATCGCGGGCATCGGCGACCTGTTCGGCGTCCCGCGTCTCGCGAGCCTCGGCCTCCCGGCCGTCCTGCTGCTCGGCCTGGTCTTCACCGGCAGCTACCGGCGCGTCGAGGTCGTGGCGATCGTGGTCGGCCTGTTCGAGCTGGTCTTCCTCGGCCTCGCGGTCGCGGCGCGGCCGAACGTGTCCGAGATCGTCGCCTCCTTCGGGCACATGCCCCTGGGCGACGGCCAGTTCCGGGTGCTGATCGCGGCCAATATCGGCGCGGTGATCATGCCGTGGATGATCTTCTACCAGCAGTCGGCAATCGTCGATAAGGGCCTGGGCTGGGAGCACGCGCGGCGCTCGCGGCTCGACACGCTCGTGGGCGCGGTGGTCTCGCAATGCGTGATGGGCGCGATCCTCGTCGCGGCCGCCGCCACGATCGGCAAGGCCGGGCAGGGCAGTGAGAAGGGGCTGGAGACCGTCGGCGACCTCGCGGGCGCCTTCACGCCGGCCCTGGGCCCGTGGCTCGGGCAGGTGGTGTTCGGGGTCGGCATCATCGCGGCGGCCTTCGTGGCGCTCAACGTCGTGGCCCTGGCGCTGGCCTGGGGCTTCGGCGACGTGACGGGCAGGCCGCATTCCCTGGAGCAGTCGCCCCGGGAGGCGCCGGCCTTCTACGGCGCCTTCGCCCTCGCGGTCGCGGCGGGAGCTTGCGCCGTGCAGCTCGTGCCGAACCTCGTGGCGCTCAACATCGCCGTCGAGGTGATGAACGCCCTGCTCCTGCCTCTGGCCCTCGGCCTGCTGATCCTGCTCGCCACCCGGGCCCTGCCGGAGGGCAAGCGCGTGGACGGCGCCTACAAGTGGGTGGTCTACGCGGTCTCGGGGATCACCGTCGCCTTCGCGCTGGTCGGCGTGCTCGACGGGGTCGGCCTGCTCTGAGCTCATTGACGCGGGCGGCGCGATGATGTCTCCCGCGGGCTCCGATCAGGTGGAGTTCGAACATGCAAGAGATCTGGTTCCGCACGGGCGAGGCCACGGTGCTGGCGGCCGAGGGGCAGTACACCGACGCCATGCCGGAGGTGCTGATCGGCTCGGTGCGCGGTCCGGTCGGCCAGGCCTTCGCGTCGATGATGGGGCAGGTCCAGGGCCACACGCGGATGTTCGTGGTCCGCGACCTCAACCAGCTCGTGCGCCCCGCCACGATGATGACCACCAAGGTCACGATCCACACGGCCGAGTATGCCGAGCTCCTCGGCGGCGTGGTCCAGGCGGCCACGGGCGACGCGATCGTGGACTGCATCATCGAGGGCATCCTTCCCAAGGACGGGCTCGACGAGCTGTGCATGATCATCATGATCTGGCTCGATCAGCGCTGCGCCGAGGACGACAACCTCGACCAGAAGGACCTCTACCGGACCAACTACGAGGCGACGAAGCTCGCCATCGCCCGCGCCCTCAAGGGCGAGCCGACGGTGGACGAGCTGATCGCCAACCGGAAGACCGTGAAGCACTACGCGCTCGACGGCGTGATCGAGTACTGAGCGGGTGCGCGGCCCGCCTCCTGCCGGATCGGGTTCGCCTCAACCCGGCGGGATGCGGCCCACCGAGCAGAGGGTCCGCATCGTGGTGCTGCCCGGGTCGGTGTAGCAGGAGGCCGACCAGCCGTTCTGCTGGATGAACGACTTGCGCCGCTCCGCGAGCGAGGTCCGGTAGGCGTTGGCGATGATCGGCTCGACGGTCGCGGCCGGCTGGCCGACGAGGATCTCGGAGGCCACCGACAGGTCGCGGAAGAAGGTCGCCGAGGGGGCAGGCTCGGCGGAGGTCGCCTGCACGATCGGCTCGGCCCGGCAGGTCACGTCGAACTTGATCGGGCCGGCCACGCGGATGTCGATGCTGGGGCCGGCGCGCTTGCCGACCCGGCCGCCGATCGCGCCGGCGATCTGGCGGGTGAGGTCGTCGCAGCTGTCGGCCCGGGCGGCCTCCGCCAGGAGGGGCAGGGCCGCGCAGGCGGCGAGGAGGAGGCGCGGAACGGCGAAGCTCGACATGGCGGCACTCTACGCGCGGCGCGGGGCCTGTCGAGAGGGCCGTCGACGGGCGGGCCTCAGTGGAAATCCCGGCTGCGATACACGCGCCGGTCCGGGGGCACGCCGAAATCGGTGTTCTCGGGCGGGAGCTTCATGCCGGCCTCCCGCAGGTCGCGCAGGGCGGCGGTGAGGTCGCGAAACCCCTCCGCCACGAGGTGGACCACCCCGTCCGCCCGCTGGATCCGGCCGCGCACCGCGAGGAACCGGGCCTGCATGGCGATGCGCCGGTTGGCCTCGAACACCGCCTTCCAGACGATCACGTTGGCGATACCGGTCTCGTCCTCCAGGGTCAGGAAGACCACGCCCTTGGCGGTGCCCGGCCGCTGGCGGATCAGCACGAGGCCCGCCACCGTGACCCGCGCGCCCTGGGGCAGGGAAGGATCGAGATGGGCGCGGGCCGGGATCGCGCCGATCCGGGCGAGCCGGCCCCGAAAGAACGCGACCGGGTGCCCCTGCAGCGACAGGCCGGTGGCGGAATAATCCTCGGCCACCGCCTCGGACGGGGCCAGGGCCGGCAGTTCCACCGCCGGCTCGTGCCGGAACAGGCCGTCATCGGCGTGCCAGGCGAAGAGCGGCAGGGGCGCGTCGAGCAGATGGGCCCGACGCTCGCTCGGATCCGCCTTGGCGGCCTTGCGCGCCGAGGTCCCCTCCAGGGTGCGGACCATCCACAGGGCGGCGCGCCGGTCGAGGCCGAGGGAGCGGAACGCGTCCGCCTCGGCCAGCCGCTCCAGGGTGTTGCGGGGCAGGGCGAGGGAGGCCTGCAGGCCCTCGATGCTGGCGTAGCCGTTGGCGCGCAGCCGCACGAGCCGGCGCATGGCGGCCTCCGGCAGGCCGCGCACCACCCGCAGGCCGATCCGCACGGCGTGCAGCGCCGGATTCCCGGCCGGCTCCAGGGTGCAGTCCCAGTCGCTGGCATTGACGCAGACGCCCCGCACCTCGACCCCGTGGGCCCGGGCGTCGCGCACCAGCTGGGCCGGCTGGTAGAAGCCCATGGGCTGGGCGTTGAGGATCGCGGCCAGGAAGACGTCGGGGTGCCGGCATTTCATCCAGGCCGAGGCGTAGACGAGGAGCGCGAAGCTGGCCGCGTGGCTCTCCGGGAAGCCGTAGGTGGAGAACCCCCGGATCTGCGCGAAGCAGCGCTCGGCGAAGTCCTTCGGGTAGCCCCGGCGGGTCATGCCGCCCACGAACTTCTCCGCGAAGCCGCCGATCGAGCCGACATGGCGGAAGGTCGCCATCGCCCGGCGCAGCCCGTCGGCCTCGGCCGGCGTGAAGCCCGCCGCCGTGATGGCGATCTGCATCGCGTGCTCCTGGAACAGCGGCACCCCGTAGGTCTTCTGCAGGACCTCCTTCAGCTCGTCCGCCGGCCCGTGGTCCGGGTGCGGGGCCGGGTACTCCACCGGGTCGATCCCGGAGCGGCGGCGCAGGTAGGGGTGGACCATATCGCCCTGGATCGGGCCGGGGCGCACGATCGCGACCTGCACCACGAGGTCGTAGAATTCCTTGGGCTTGAGGCGCGGCAGCATCGACATCTGCGCCCGGCTCTCGACCTGGAACACGCCGACGGAATCGGCCCTCGCCAGCATCGCGTAGGTCTCGGGATCCTCCCGGGGCAGGTCGGCCAGCGTCTCGTAGACCGTGCCGTGGTCCCGCTCCAGGAAGTCGAGGCCGCGCTTGAGGCAGGTCAGCATGCCGAGCGCCAGCACATCGACCTTCATCAGCCCGATCGCGTCGATGTCGTCCTTGTCCCACTCGATGAAGGTGCGGTCCGCCATGGCGCCGTTGCCCACCGGCACGGTCTCGTCGAGCCGGCCGCGGGTCAGCACGAAGCCGCCGACGTGCTGCGACAGGTGGCGGGGGAAGCCGATCAGCTGGTGGGCGAGGTCGAGCGCCTGCCGGATCGCCGGGTTCTCCGGGTCGAGCCCGGCCTCGCGCACGTGCCGGTCCGGCATGCCGGTGCCCCAGGAGCCCCAGACCGTGTCGGCGATCGAAGCGGTCACGTCCTCGGTGAGACCTAAGACCTTGCCGACCTCGCGGATCGCCATGCGCGGGCGGTAGTGGATCACCGTGGCGCAGAGGGCGGCCCGCTCCCGCCCGTAGCGGGCGTAGAGGTGCTGGATCACCTCCTCGCGGCGCTCGTGCTCGAAATCGACGTCGATGTCGGGGGGCTCGCCCCGGTTCTCCGAGATGAAGCGGGCGAAGAGCAGCCGGTGCTTCGACGGGTCCACCGCGGTGATGCCGAGGCAGAAGCACACGGCGGAATTGGCCGCCGAGCCGCGGCCCTGGCAGAGGATGCCCTTGCCGCGAGCGAACTCGACCACGTCGAACAGCGTCAGGAAGTAGCGGGCGTAGTTCATCTTGGCGATGAGCCGCAGCTCCTCGCGGAGCGTCGCCGCGACGGCGTCCGGGATCTCGCCGGCGTAGCGCCAGCGCGCCCGCTCCCAGGTCTTCTCCTCCAGGTATTCCTGCGGCGTGCGCCCGGGGGGCACGGGCTCGTCGGGATACTCGTAGTGCAGCTGCGCCAAGTCGAAGTCGCAGGCCTGCGCGATCTCGACGCTGCGGGCCAGCGCCTCCGGGTGGTCGACGAACAGCCGCGCCATCTCGGGCGGCGGCTTCAGGTGGCGCTCGGCATTGGCCTCCAGCCGGTAGCCGGCCTCGTCGATCCGGCAGCCCGCGCGGATGCAGGTGACCACGTCCTGGAGCGGGCGCCGCTCGGGATGGTGGTAGAGCGCGTCCGAGACCGCGACCATCGGGGCACCGGAGGCCGCGCCCAGTTCCGCCAGCAGCCCGAGGCGCCGCCGCTCGTCGCCGCGGCGGGTGTGGCTCGCCCCGAGGAAGGTCCGGCCCGGGGCCGCGGCGGCGAGCGCCTCCAGCCGCGCCCGGAAGCCCTCCGGCGAGCGCCGGGCCGGCGGCATGGCGATGAACACCTGCCCCTCGGCCGCCTCCAGCAACTCGGCGAACGAGAAGCGGCAGTCGCCCTTGCGGACGCGGCGGTTGCCCAGGGTAAGCAGCCGGCAGAGGCGCCCCCAGGCCTCCCGGTCCATCGGGTAGGTGACGGCCTCGAACCCCTCCTCGGTGACGAGGCGCACCCCCGGCAGGATCCGGATCACGGTGCCCTCCGCCTCCAGCGCCCGCGCCGCAGCGTGCGCCCGGACCACGCCGGCCACGGTGTTGCGGTCGGCGATGCCGATCGCCTTGAGGCCGTAGGAAGCCGCCTGCACGACGAATTCCTGCGGGTGCGACGCGCCGTGCAGGAAGGAGAAATTCGTGGTGACGGCGAGCTCGGCGTAAGCGAGGCCGCTCACGCGAACAGCCCGTGGACGTACCACGCGGCGGGACGGTCGGGGGCGTGCGGCCCGTCGCGGTAGAGCCAGAGTCGGTGCCCGGCCTCGCACTCGATGCGGTAGTAGTCGCGATCCGCGCCGGGCTCGCGCCACCATTCGGCGGCGATCCGCTCCGGCCCCTCGGCATGGGCGACCCGGTGGATCCGGGCGCGCCAGCGGAAGCGCCGGGGCGGCCCCTCCGGGACGGTCGAGAGCACGTCGCAGGCGGCCTCGCCGCGCGGGAAGATCACCAGGGGGCGGGGCGGGAGGTGGTCGGTCCAGGGGGACGCGCTGGTGCGCGCCTTCTCTTCCCCCTCTATGCCGGAAGGTTCACCCATCACGGTTGAACGCCGACGCTGATGGAGGAGCGCACCCGGCCCCCTCTCCCGTGCGGGAGAGGGTTGGGGTGAGGGACGAGAGGCGTCAGGATCGAGCACGCCATCGCCGCGCGTGCCGTTTGCGCCTCGTTCTGAAAGTTCTCGTCCCTCACCCTGTCCCTCTCCCGCACGGGAGAGGGGACCCGCGACAGATCCTGACGCCGCACGGCCGGCGCCGATGTATGCAGCTGCCAATCCCGCGGCGGGAGCGGGGAGAGGGAGACGCGCCCGTGGCCGGCCGACGCCTCGATCGGTCGACGGTCCGTGCCCCGCTCCGGCCACCCAGAGAACACCCCGGTCGCCCCGCTCCGGCAGGTGGCTCGCCCGCGGCTCTAGCCGCAGCAGCGCCCGCCCGAGGCGCTGCGCCAGGGCGTCGGCCAGGAAGCCGACCCCGTCGCCCGCGGCCGCCGCGCCGAGATCCGTCTGGCGGGCCGGCATGGGGCCGGTCACCGTCACGGCGAGCGCCACCGTCTCGAAGCCGAAGCCGGCGTCGAGGGCCGAACCCAGCCGGTCGAGGCGCAGGGAAACGAGGGCGGCGACCCGCTCCGGGCAGCGCTCGGGACGGGACAGGCCGAGATCGAGGGCGCGCACCGCGCCGTCGACCCGGTGGAGGGCGAGGCGCAGGGCGCAGGCGCCGAGCCCGTCCCGCTCCAGCCGCGGGGCGAGTTCCGCCATCAGGTCCCGGGCTGTGCGGACGATGTCCGACTGCCGGCCGATCGGGTCGAGAAAGCCGCGGGCGGCGGCGTGATCGGCGGCCTCCGTCAGGGGGGCCAGCGGTTCGGGCCGGCGTGCCAGGGCCTGATCGAGCCGCAGCAGCAGCGCCTCGCCGAAGCGGCGGGCAAGGGGTCCCCGCGGCAGCGCGTCGAGCGCGCCGATCCGGCGCAGGCCGAGCCGTTTCAGGCCCGCGACCGTGCCGGGATCGAGCCGCAGGGACTCCACGGGCAGCCCCCGCAGCGCCTCCGCGGCTCCGCCCGGCGGCACGACGATCCGGTCGCCCCCGCCATGGCGGGCCAGGGCGAAAGCGGCGCCGGGCGTGTCGGCGAGGGCGATCCTCGCCGGGATGTTGCTCCGCGCGAGCCGGGCGGCCAAGTCTGCGACGAGGTTCGTCTCGCCGCCGCGCAGGTGGCTCGCCCCGGCGACGTCGATGTAGAGCCCGTCCGCCGCCTCGCCCGGCCCGAACGGCGCGACGAGGGGCGCGTAACCGCTCGCCCAGCGGCAGAGCCGGAGCAGGGAATCCCGGTCGGCGGCCGGGTCGGCGGGGTAGACCTGGAGCGGCACGCCGATCCGCGCCCGGACCCGACCGAGGGGCTCGCCGATCCGGAGGCCCAGGGCGCCGGCCTCGGGGTCGAGCGCCACGAGCCGCAGGCCGCCGGAACCCTCCGCCGCCACCGCGAGGGGACCCCGCTCAGGCGCGAGACCGGCCCGCCGAAGCCGCGTCACAGGCCAGTGGCTCAGGCAGATGCAGACGATGCGCGGCATGGTCCCACTCCAGAAGCCAGTCGCCGCCCCGCCCGTTGCGGCAGCGTTCGAGCCGCGCCCGCCAGCGCGGCCTGTCCAGGGTGCCGAACCGGTCCCGGGCCGCCGGCGCGGCGGCGATCCGCCAGCGCGTGGCGGCCCCGTTGGGCAGACCGGCCGGCGCCGGACGCAGGATCAGCAGGAGCGGCGGCGCCGGACCTTCCGCGGCGAGCTGCAGGCGACGGCCCGGCTTCAGCGGCAGCCCGTCCCGCAGGAGGCCGATCAGGGCCGTGAGCGCCCGCGCGTGCAGGGCCGCCTCCAGGGCGCGGAACACCTCCGCGTCGCTGCCGGCTTCCAGCAGCAGCAGGCGGGCGGGGTCGAGGCCCAGACCGGCGAGGCCGTGCCCGTAGGGCAGGGGCTGGCCGGGGCCGGCGGCGATCAGCGCCTCCCCGGACTCCCGGGCGAGGTGGCGGGCGCAGAGCGCCAGGGCGAAGCCCAGGGCCGCGATCGCGTCCGCGGGCTCGGCCGGCGCGATCTCGTGGGGTGGCCCGAGGACGAGGCCGCCCCCGGGCAGGTGCGCGTCGAGATCCGGGACGCCCGTAGGCAGGACCGGGGACGCTTCCCGGCCGCGGTCCGGCGGCGCGAGGCGCACCCGCAGGTCCGCCAGCCGGGCCCGGGGATCGCCGCGCGCGATCGCCGCCTCGGTCTCGTCCGCAGGGTCCAGCCCCATCTCCGTCGGCTCCGGTCATGCTGGACGATAGGAACATAACAGGAACATGCACAAACGGTTTCCGGAGCGTGCCGGAATCGCGCGTGGCAGCAGCGGCTTGGCCTGTGGACGGGTGTGGACGCCTGTGGAATCGGCCTCCACCGCAGGGTCCGAGGTGGCGGTTGACCGCAATCGCAGAGCGAGACCAATGTCCGGACGCCGCGCGTGACGCGGTCGAACCGGACCGCGCATGCGCTCTTCCTTCAGCCCAGCCCTCACCCTGACGCTCCTGCTCGCCCTGTCGGGGGCGGCGCTCGGCCAGCAGGCGGAGCCCCCGGGTGCGGCCGGCCCGGATCCGGCCTCGGCCGCCCCCGCGACGGGCCGGTCGCGCCCGGCCCGCCCGCGGATCCGGCACGCGCAGGCCCCGAGCCAGCCGATCATGGTCTACGACGCGCGCATCGAGGCCGGCGACCTGCGGATCTCGGGCTCGGTGCGCAAGCCCGGGGCGATCGTGGTGCTGGACGACGACATCTCGATCCAGGCCGACCGGCGCGGCCGGTTCACCTTCCGGCTGCCCTACCGGCCCGCGACCTGCGTGGTGACGCTGAAGGCGGAGCCGGACGAGCGCGAGGCGGTGGTGGCGAACTGCGCGCCCGAGGGTCCGCCCGGACCGCCCGGTCCCCAGGGAGCTGCGGGACCGCCCGGCGAGACGGGCCCCAGGGGCGAGACGGGGGCCAAGGGCGAGACCGGCCCCAAGGGGGATCAGGGCCTCAAGGGCGAGACGGGTCCTCAGGGCGAGCCCGGCCCGAAGGGTGAGTCCGGTCCCACGGGCGCGGTCGGCCCGCAGGGCGCACCGGGCCCGAAGGGCGAGACGGGAGCCTCGGGCCTGCAGGGTCCTGCGGGCCCGCGGGGTCCGGTCGGACCGCAGGGCGGCCCGGGCCCGAAGGGGGAGGCCACCGCCGCCAGCCTGCGGCCCGTGCGCAAGTCCGACTGCCCGGGGGGCTGCACCGTCACCTGCGCGACCGGGGAGATGCTGGTCACGGCCCACTGCCTCAAGGGCGGCGCGCCGACCTACGACGGGGAGGGCGCCAGCTGCCCGGCGGAGGCGTCCGGCATCGTCGGGTTCTGCACGCGGCCCTGAGGCGGGCGGCCCTGATCCCGGCGGCTCAGCCGCCGGTCTCGCGCAGCCAGTCGAGCATCCCGGCGGCGGCCGCCCGGCCGCCCGCGAAGGCGCCCTGGAGCAGGTAGCCGCCGGTCGGCGCTTCCCAGTCGAGCATCTCGCCGGCCAGGAACAGGCCGGGATGGGCGCGCAGCATGGACCGCCCGTCCAGCGCGTCGAGCCGGACGCCGCCCGCCGTCGAGATCGCCCGCTCGATCGGCGCGGGTTGAACCGGCCGCTGGTGGTGACGCCGAAGGGCGTCCGCCTGTGCCGCCCTTCCGAGGCCGTGCTGGACCTCCTGCCGCCGCAGCGGGGGCGCGGCTGATCGCGCCCCAGATGAACCGGTTCTTCCCCGGCTTCCGCCGCGACGCGCACCCGATGGCCGTGATGGTCGCCTCGGTGGGCGCCCTCTCGGCCTTCTACCACGACTCGACCGATATCACGGACGAGAGCCAGCGGCTGATCGCGTCGATCCGCATGATCGCCAAGATGCCGACGCTCGCGGCGATGGCCTACAAGTACTCGATCGGCCAGCCTTTCGTGTACCCGAAGAACGACCTCGACTACACGTCGAACTTCCTGCGCATGTGCTACGCGGTGCCGTGCGAGGAGTACGAGGTGAACCCGGTCTTCGCCCGGGCGCGCGAGAGGGCGTAGATCGCCCCACCCTCGATGCCGGCCGCGGTGATCACGGCCTCGCCCCGCACCGTGGTGCCCGCGCAGGTGAGCGCCACCCGCTTCAGCGGAGCGCCGGAGAACCGCTCCCGGAACAGGTCGGACCACGCCGCCGCGAAGCCGGCATTGGCCGGACGCAGGGGCGCCACCGCCACGCCGAGCCCCTCGAGGAGCGGCACCCAGCGCCCGTCGGAGCCGAGGCGCGGCCAGCTCGCCCCGCCGAGGGCCAGCAGGGTGGCGCGGGGCCGGAGGTCCAGGGGGCCGTCCGGGGTCTCGAAGCGCAGGCCCTCGGCGATCCCCGTGAGCCGGTGGCGGGTGCGGATCCGGACGCCGAGCCGGTCGAGCCGCGCCAGCCACGCCCGCAGCAGGGGCGAGGCCTTGAAGCTCCGCGGGAAGACGCGCCCGCTCGAGCCGACGAAGGTCGGCTCGCCGAGATCCGCGCACCACACCCTGAGCGCGTTGGGCGGGAAGGCCGCGATCGCCGCGTCGAGGGCGCCGCGCGGGTGGTAGCGGGCGAGGAACTCAGCCCGCGCCTCGCTGTGGGTGATGTTGAGGCCGCCGCGCCCGGCGATCAGCAGCTTCCGGGCGACCGAGGGCATGCGCTCGTAGACCGTGACCGCGCGGCCGGCCGCCCCCAGCAGCTCGGCCGCGGCGAGCCCGGCGGGCCCTCCGCCCACGATGGCGATTGCGTCCCTGTCATCCGGCATGGCCCGGGAGAGCGACAGCCCGGCACGCTCTGTCAAGGGCGAAGGCCGGATCGGCGCCGGGCGCCATGGGCCGGCCCCCGGCATTGCGCTAGGAACCGGACACGCCCGAACGCACGTTCTTCCCGATCCCGGGCGCCGCGGTTACCGGTGCACCGGCCCGCGACCGCGGCCCGTCCGCGCCCCCTCATGCCGCCCCAGGCCCCGTCCGCCCCGGACGGTCGGCCGGCACGGTCCGGATCAGAGGCTCTCAGACACGTGGCCAGTCCCGTCGCCGTCACCGAGATTCAGCCGCAGGCCCAGGCGCGGCCCGCCGCCCCGCAGGCCGCGCTCAGCCCGGGCGAGATCCGCGCCATCGTCTACGGGCTGATGACCGCGATGCTGCTCGCGGCCCTCGACCAGACCATCGTGGCGACCGCCATGCCGACCATCGGCCTCGACCTCGGCGACGCCGCGAACCTGCCCTGGATCGTCACCGCCTACCTGCTGGCCTCCACGGCGGTGACCCCGCTCTACGGCAAGCTCAGCGACATTCACGGCCGGCGGGTCATGCTGCTGATCGCCATCGCGACCTTCGTGGTCGGCTCGCTGGCCTGCGCGCTCGCGCCCACGATGGTGGCGCTGGCGCTCGCCCGGGGCCTCCAGGGTGTCGGCGGCGGCGGGCTGATCGCCCTGGCGCAGACCATCCTGGCCGACATCATGTCGCCCAAGGAGCGGGCGCGCTACCAAGTGGTGATCGCGGGCGTGTTCGTGACGGCCTCGGTGGCGGGGCCGCTGCTCGGCGGCCTGTTCGCCCAGCACCTGCACTGGTCACTGATCTTCTGGATCAACCTGCCGATCGGCGTCCTCGCCTTCGCGCTGACCAACGCCAACCTCAAGCGCCTGCCGCGCCACGAGCGCCGCCACCGGCTGGACTATCCCGGCGCCGCCCTGATGGTGGCGGGTTCCGTCACGCTCCTGCTGGCCCTGAGCTGGGGCGGCGTGCGCTATCCCTGGGACTCGGCGCCGGTCCTCGCCCTCCTCGCCGGGGCGGCCGTGCTGGGCTTGGGCTTCGCGGCGCGGCTCGCCACGGCGCCGGAGCCGCTGATCCCCACGGAGGTGCTCAAGGACCGGGTGGTCTACAGCGCGACGCTGGCCGCGTGCTTCGCCATGGGCACCTTCATCGGGCTCACCATCTACGTGCCGATCTTCCTCGAAGGGGTGATCGGGCTCTCGGCGAGCGAGTCAGGCGTGGCCCTGGTGCCGCTGATGATCGGGACCGTCACGGGCGCGACCCTGTCGGGCCGGTCGATGCTGCATTTTCGGCACTACAAGCGCGTGCCGCTGGCGATGATGTGCGTCAGCCTCGCCTGCTGCGCCACCATCGCCTGGCAGGGCCGAGCGCTGCCCTTCTGGCTCATGGAGGTGCTGTTCGCGCTGCTCTCCATGGGGATCGGGACGATCCTCCCGCTCTCGACCATCTCGATCCAGAACGCGGTGGAGACGCACCAGCTCGGCATCGCGACCGCCGCGATGAACTTCTTCCGGTCCCTCGGCGGAGCGCTGATCGTGGCCGCCTTCGGCACGATCGTGCTCGGCGGCGCCGCGGGCGGGGCGGGGGGCGGGGCCCACGACGTGGAGAGCCTGATCCGCGGCGCGGACCCGGCCCAGCTCGCCCTGACCTTCCGCCACGTCTTCCTGGCCGCCTGCCTCGGCCTGCTCGGCGCCTTCACGTTCCTGGCGCTGATGGAGGAGCGGCCCCTGCGCGAGCGCACGTCGCCGAAGATGGCCGCCGAGACGCCGGACGTCCCCGCCTGACGGCCCCTCGACCTCTTCCGATCCCGGAAGGGCCTTCGGACCGAGCGCGCACCCGCCACCGCGCGCGTTCCGGCTTCGAGACCGCGGGGAGACCGCAGGCCGCTCCGACGCGTGCCCGTCGTCGCGTCGGGGCCACGGGGGCCGGATATCGTCACCGGCCCGCGCCCCGCTCGGGCGTCCTGCCCTTGATTCGCCTGGATCACCCCTTACGTCGGCCTCATCGGCTGCGGGCCCCTCTGGCGGGCGCTCCTCAGCGCCCGTGATGTCGGAGCCGATGCTTTCCATTTGGAATCAGCATCAGGTCCCGCACATGATGGACGTCCTCACCGTCGTATGGCTCGGCAAGCCGTTGTGGATGTGGCTCGGGTTCCACGTCCTGATCGCCTGCCTGCTCGCCTTCGACCTCGGTCTCCTCCACCGCGACAAGGAGCACGAGATCGGCGTCCGGGAGAGTCTGCTGCTCACCGGCTTCTACCTCGCCCTCGGCCTCGCCTTCGGCGGCTGGATCTGGTGGTATCTCGGGCCGTCTTCCGCCGAGGAATACGTCACCGGCCTCGTGGTCGAGAAGTCGCTGTCGATGGACAACGTCTTCGTCATCGCCATGATCCTGACGGCGCTCGGCATCCCCCGGGCCGCACAGCACCGGGTCCTGCTCTGGGGGATTCTGGCGGCCGTGGTGCTGCGCGGCCTGATGATCGGGCTCGGTGCCGCCCTGGTGCACGAGGTGCACTGGGTCCTGTCGCTGTTCGCCGCCTTCCTGATCTACGCCGGCCTGAAGATCCTGCTCGCGGGCGACGAGGAGGAGGGCGACTTCCGGAACAGCGCCGTCGTCCGCTGGTTCAAGACGACCTTCCGGGTCACCCCCGAGCTGCACGGTCAGCGCTTCGCGGTGCGCAAGACCGACCCGAAGACCGGCAAGGTCGCCCTGTTCTTCACCCCGCTGGCGCTCGCCCTGGTGCTGGTCAACGGCGCCGACGTGATCTTCGCGGTCGACAGCGTGCCGGCGATCTTCGCGATCACCGCCGACACGTTCGTGGTCTACACCTCCAACATCTTCGCGATCCTGGGCCTGCGCGCCCTCTACTTCGCGCTCGCCGCGATGGTCGACCGGTTCGCCTACCTGAAGACGGCCCTCGCCTTCATCCTGATCTTCATCGGCACCAAGATCGTGGTGGCCGACACGTTCGGCCTCGTGACGATCCCGCCGTGGGTCTCCCTGGTGGTGACCCTGACGCTGCTGGCGGCCGGCGTCTTCTACAGCCTCTGGCGGACCCGGACCGACGCGCCGGCGCCCTCGGAGACCGGGCACCCGCACGAGGCTCGGGCCCACCGCGCCTGAGGGGGCCCGGCAGGCGCCCGGCCCTCAGGCCGCCGGCAGCGCCGCGATCAGGTCGCGCAGGGTGGTGATGGTGGAGGCGTCGGCCACGCCGTCCACCCGCGCCGGGCGGAAATGGCGCTGGAACGCCGTGACCACCGCCTGGGTGCGCGCGTCGAACATCCCGGTCACCGGCAGGTCGTAGCCGTAGAGCGCGAACATCGCCTGCAGCGCCTCGACGGGCTGGCCGGCATCGCCCCGCGCGAAGAAGCGGCCATCCTGGAGGCGGGCCGGGGGCAGGTGGTGGCCTACTCCCCCCGCCGCGAGACGGTCCCACGGGAAGATCTCGCCCGGATCCTCCTTGCGCTCGGGCGCGACGTCGGAATGGGCGAGCACCCGCTCCGGCGGGATCGGCCAGCGGCCGAGGATGTCCCGGGCCAGCGCGATCACCGCCTCGACCTGGGCCTCCGGGTAGGGCGGCAGGCCGCCGGCATGGCCCGGATGGACGATCTCGATCCCGATCGATCGGGAATTGACGTCGGTCTCCCCTTTCCAGGCCCCGGCGCCGGCGTGCCAGGCCCGGCGCGCCTCCGGTACCATCTGGACGATGCCGCCATCCTCGAACACGAGATAGTGGGCCGAGACCTCGCTCAGCGGATCGCGCAGGCGGGCGAGGGCGGCGGCCCCGCTGTCCATCCCGGTATAGTGCAGGATCAGCATGTCGAGCGGACCGGAGCGGCGGGCCCCGTGGTTCGGCGAGGGCGCGACCCGGCGGACGAGGGAACTGTCGGGGATCAGGCTCACCGCAGCCCGCGCTCCTGCGCGATCCGGTCATAGGCCGCGTTGATCGCGGCGAGCCGCCGGGTGGCAATGGCCACCGCCTCCGTCGGCAGGCCGCGGGCGAGCGCCCGATCCGGATGGTGCTCGGCCACGAGCGCCCGGTGGCGCGCCTTCACGGCGGCGTCGTCCGCCTCGCGGTCCAGCCCGAGGACACCGTAGGGATCGTCCGGCAGCCGCACGTGGCGGGCGGCGATGCGCCGGAACGCCGCCTCGTCGAAGCCGAAGATGCCCGAGACCGCGCGCAGGTATCGCTCCTCGGCCTCGTGCAGCGCCCCGTCGGCGCCGGCGATCTGGAACAGGCCGTCGAGCACGTCCTCCAGGAGCGCCGGCTCGTCGCCGAAGGTGGTCGCCAGCTGACGCGCGTAGGCCTCGAAGCCGTTCGTGGTCTTCTTGGCGAGGTCGAACAGGCGCTCGACGCCCGCCCGGGCGGACGGCTCCACCTGCACGACCCGGCCGAAAGCCTCGACCTCCGAGGGCAGCACGACGCCGTCGGACTTGGCCATCTTGGCGGCGAGCGCCACGAGCCCGGTGGTGAACACGACGTCGCGGGGCGTCCGCCCGAAGGGCGCACCGACGCGGTCGAGGAGGAAATGGCCCGCGACACCCCCGATCAGCGCCCCGAGGGGGCCGCCGATCGCGAGGCCGAAGCCGGCGCCGCCGAGCTTGCCCCAGACGCCCTGAGACTTGGTCGCCTGACTCATGGGCGAGCCGGTCCCGGCGCTGATCCTCGGCTCGGCTCTGTCATCGGGGGCGGCGGGGCTCCGGCACCGGGACGGGCCCGGCCGAGCGACGGGATAGCCGCTCCGCACGCCGCGAGGAAGGGCCGGGACGCGCCCGGCCCAACCAAGTGCGCTTCAGCTGCGCTTAGCGGCAGTAGATGTTGCCGTAGGCGTCGCGGTAGGTGCCGTAGGGGCAGCGCGGCGCGGTCGAGGCGCCCACGATGGCGCCGCCGGCACCGCCGATCGCGGCACCCGCCAGGGCGCCGCCCGCGCGGCCGGTGGCCGCCGCGCCGATCGCCGCACCGGTCAGAGCGCCGAGGCCGGCACCGCCCAGAGCCCGGTCCTCCGGGGTGTTGCAGCCAGCGAGCGAGAGGGCGGCGATGGTGGCGATGGCGGCTGCCGTCAGCTTCTTCATGGTCCCCAAAACTCCCTTGTGAATCCGGTCCGGCCGGTGGCCGTGATCGTTGCGGATCGTCCCGAGCTTAGCAGGAAAGGAATGTCGGCCATACGGCTAAGGTTCCATCGGCCGCGGGCCGAGTTGCGCCGGGTTCCCGTCTCGCCCTATGCCACGGTTCGGAAGGCGCTCCGGCCGCGGTGCCGCGACGCCCTATCCGGCACCACGTCCGGCACCAGTCCGGCATCATGTCCGAGGGTCCCATGCCGACAGCCACCACGATCGTCCGCCGGGCCGCGGTCCGCGCCGACCGCGTCGCCGACACGGTGATCCTCGACCGCGCGGCCCGGGATGCCGTGGCGGGGTCCCTGGTCGCCGAAGGCGGCCTCGGCTTCGACGTCGCGCTCACCAAGACCGCGGCGCTCGAGGACGGCGACGCCCTGCGCCTCGATGACGGCCGCCTCGTCGCGGTGCGGGCCGCCGCCGAGGACCTCCTGGAGGTGCGCGCCGAGAATCCGGCCCGCCTGCTGCGCCTCGCTTGGCAGCTCGGCGGCAGCCACGTGGATGCCGAGATCGGCGCCGACGTGCTCTACGTGCCGGCGACTGCCGCCGCGGCCGAGCTGGTGCGCGGGCAGGGCTGCGTCGCGACCCCGGTCTCCCGCGCCTTCCGGCCCGAGCTCGCCGCCCACGATCACAGCACCTGCGGGCACGATCACGGGCATGATCATCATGCCCACGATCATCACGACCACGATCATGACGACCATGGTCACGGGCATGGCCACGCGCACGATCTCGCGCATAAGCACGGTCACAGCCATGAGCACCAGCCCGGGCACCAGAAGCATGACCCCGGTCACGACCACGGCCACACGCACGGTCCCGGCTGCGGCTGCGGCCACGATCATTAGCGTCTGAATCGGGCCCGGCCCCGAGCGGCGCTCGGGGCCGGTCAGGCGAGACCGATCGGAGATTTCACGCCGCCTCCCGACGACGGACAGCCTGCCGTCACGCCGCCGTCACTCCGCCGGGATGAAGCGCAGCGTGCCGGCGCGCCGCGTGGGCTGGCCGGTGTCGTTCGTGTGATTGACGCCGTCCATTACCGGGACCTCCGGAAAATCGAAGGGACTGACGCCGTCCAGGCAGGCCACGTTGACGGCGTGGACGTTCGGGTCCGACCGCCGCTGATGGTGCGTGTAGACGCCGCAGCGCCCGCAGAAGAAGTGCCGCGCCGTCCCGGTATGGAACCGGTAGGTCGTCAGCGCCTCCGCACCCTGCAGGATCCTCACCCCGCCCCGTCGCGCCATGACGACGACGGCACCGCGCATGCGGCAGTAGGAGCAGGTGCACCGGCGGATCGACGCGAGATCGTCGCTGAGGGCCGCCTCGAAGCGCACGGCACCGCAATGGCAGCGGCCGGACCGGAACGTCGCATCGTCCGCCATGGTGCTGGGCCTTCCCTGGGCTGTCCTGCGACCCGGCTCGACAACAGGTCCGGCCGGCCCCCCCGCGTCTAAGTTCCGGGCGTCAGGCCGACAATCACCATGTCTTCACGCGATGCGTCAGGGAAACTCACGCGCCGGGGCCTCCGGGAGACCGGGGCGCTGCCGATCACGGGCGCTTCGGCACGGACCTCCGGCAGTACTGGCGCGCCTCCTCGGCGGACAGGCTGTCCTGGGCGTCCACGCACTGGTCGAGTGTGAGGCCGATGCTGGTCGCGTAGGGCTCGTTGGGCGACAGCGCCGCCCGTGCGAGCGCCGCCAGGTACAGCAGGAATGCCGCGACCGCGACGATCAGCGCCGCGACGACCGCGCGATTCAGCAACATCGCCGACGACCGGTCACGGGATCCCGACCAGCAGCAGCGCGAGCACGAGCACCGTGAGCCCCGTTCCGATCAACGCCACGGCGGTGTAGTCGCGTCCGGACCGCCGCGTTGATGTGCGGCCGGGCCGGACCATGATCCGCGCCTCGGATCCCTGTCCCGGGTCCAGGGGCCGGCTCACTGCAGCAGGCCCCAAAGGCCCGTGGCCAGTCCGAAGGTGAGCGAGAGCATCGCCGCGCCGAGCAAGACGCGATCGATCGCGCGGGCGACCCGATCCTCCGGCTGAACGTCGATCATGGCGGGACCTCCTCAAGCCCAGAGTGCGGAACGGCTGTTGCTGACCTGTGTCGGCCCGGCGCCGGCACACGGCTTCGTGTTGTCGCCGGCAGGGGCAGCCTCGAGCGAGGCTCCGATCGACGGGGCGCGGCGCCAGGGCACCGGAACACCCGGGATGCCGCGCAGTTTGACCGGCATCCCCCATCGGAGACGACGCGTGACCACGGATCCGCTGCACAAGTATCCCCGCCCGCCCTTCGCGGCGCAGCCCCAGAGCTTCCCCGGCAAGACCGGCCGCATGGAGCCGGAACCCGACCACGGTGAGGCGAGCTACAAGGGCTCGGGCAAGCTGACCGGCCAGGCGGCGCTGATCACCGGCGGCGATTCCGGCATCGGCCGCGCGGTCGCCATCGCCTTCGCGCGCGAGGGGGCCGACATTGCCATCTCCTACCTGCCGGAGGAGCAGGCCGACGCGGAGGCGGTCGCCCAGTGGGTCGAGAAAGCGGGACGGCGCGCGCTGCTCCTGCCGGGCGACCTCAAGGACGCCGCCTACGGGCGCCAGATCGTCGCCCGCACGGTGGAGACGTTCGGGCGCCTCGACGTGCTGGTCAACAACGGCGCCTTCCAGCAGCCGAACGAGGACCTCGCCGGGATCGACGACGCCGTGTTCGAGGACCATTTCCGCACCAACGTGTTCGGCGCGTTCTACGTGACCAAGGCGGCGCTCGCCCATCTGAAGCCCGGCGCCTCGGTGATCTTCACCTCCTCGGTGAACTCCAAGCATCCGATGCCGTCGCTCCTGGCCTACAGCGCCACGAAGGGCGCCCTGAGCAACATGGTGCTCAGCCTCGCCCAGCTGCTCGCCGACAAGGGCGTGCGCGTGAACGGCGTGCTGCCCGGGCCGATCTGGACCCCGTTCATCCCGTCCGGGATGAGCCAGGAATCGGTCAAATCCTTCGGCAGCCAAGTGCCCTTCGGCCGGCCCGGTCAGCCGGCCGAACTCGCCTCGGCCTACGTGATGCTGGCCTCGGAGGAGAGCAGCTACACGTCGGGCGCGCTCGTGACCGTCGCCGGGGCAATGCCGGTCTTCTGATGATCCGCACGGACGGGCGCCCTCCCGGCGGCGCCCGTCAGAATCTTCGGTGCGTTCAGGCGGCCCGCATCTCGGCGAGAAAGCGCATGACCTCGGACCGCAGGGCCTCGGCGCTGCGGCAGACGTCGCCGGCGGCCGCGCCGACATCCTCGGCGACGCGATGCGTCGCCTCCGCGGCCGACGAGGCCGAGACCACGTTCTGGCTGACCGAGTCGGTTCCCCGGGACGCCGCGTCGATATTCTGCGAGATGTGCCCGGTGGCGAACCGCTGCTGCTCGACCGCCGCCGCGATCGCGCTGGCGATCGTGTTCATCGTGTCGACGGTCCGGCCGATCGAGTGGACCGCGCCGACCGCCTCCGTCGTCTCGCCCTGGATCGCAGCGACCTGTGCGGTGATCTCCTCGGTGGCCTGCGCGGTCTGCTCGGCCAAGCCCTTCACCTCGGCGGCGACCACGGCGAAGCCGCGCCCCGCCTCACCGGCCCGCGCGGCCTCGATCGTGGCGTTGAGGGCCAGCAGGTTGGTCTGCGCGGCGATCGCCGAGATGATCCGCACGACCGCGCCGATCTTCTCCGCCGCCCCGGCGAGGCCGCGGATCTGCCGGTCGGTCCGCTCCGCCTCGGTCACCGCCTGACCGGCGATCGCGGCCGACTTGGTGACTTGATCGCCGATCTCGCCGATCGAGGCGGACAGCTCCTCGGTAATGGCATTCCTGGGAACGCCTGGGGATCTCATAACACACTGGAACGCAGAGGGTATTTCGGGAACGAAGTCCCCCGCGGTGCCCTGGCGTTCCCACAAATCCGCGTCTACGGTGTGGGTAGAAGCGCGGGTGAAGATCCTATGCAGGGTAAGCTCACGGCCCTCGGTGTGGCTCGGCTGAAGACGGCAGGGATGTACGGCGACGGCCACGGCCTCTGGCTTCAGGTGACCGGCAAGGGCGGGAAGAGTTGGATCTTCCGGTACAAGATCGCCGGCCGGGCGCGCGAGATGGGCCTCGGGTCGTGCGCCACCTGGTCGCTCGCCGAAGCACGTGAGCGAGCGCGCGAGTGTCGGAAGCTGACATCCGAGGGCGTCGACCCTATCGAGGTCCGCAAGGTGAAGCGCCAGGAGGCGGCTCTGGAGGCCGCGAAGGCCATCACCTTCCGCGCCTGCGCCGAGAAGTACATCGAGGCCCACAAGGCCGGCTGGCGCAACGCCATCCACGCCGCGCAGTGGCCGTCGTCGCTGGAAAACCACGTCCACCCGGTGATCGGTGACCTGCCGGTCCAGGCGATCGACACCGCCTCGGTGATGAAGGTGCTGGAGCCGATCTGGACTACGCGATCCGAGACGGCGACGCGGGTGCGCGCCCGGATCGAGTCAGTGCTGGATTGGGCGGCCACCCATGGCTACCGACGCGGCGAAAATCCTGCGCGCTGGCGCGGGCACCTGCAGAACCTCCTCCCGAAGCGGTCGCGGGTGAAGCGGGTGCAGCACTATGCGGCGCTGCCGTTCAAGGAGATGCCCGCCTTCATGGTCGACCTGCGAGGCGAGGACTCGGTCCCGGCGCGGGCGCTGGAATTCGCGATCCTGACCGCAGCGCGCTCGGGCGAGGCGCTGGGCGCCCGCTGGTCCGAGATCGACATGGAAGCCGGGATCTGGACCATTCCGGCCGAGCGGATGAAATCCGCCGCCGAGCACAGGGTACCGCTGTCGGCGCCGGCCCTGGCTCTCTTGGCGAAGATGCGCGGCCTCAACGAGACCTTCGTGTTCCCCGGCAGCCGGAGCCGGCGCCCGCTCACGGACAAGATGGCGCGCGACGTCCTCGTGAAGATGGCTCGAGCCGGACTGACCGTTCACGGTTTCAGATCGTCGTTCCGGGACTGGGCTGGAGAGTGCACCGCATTCCCGCGCGACCTCGCGGAGATGGCCCTGGCGCACACCGTGGGCGACGCAACCGAGCGAGCCTATCGGCGTGGCGACCTGTTCGAGAAGCGCCGCGAACTTATGACGGCTTGGGCTGAGCACTGCTCCATTAGAACTGGCGGCCAAGGACCGAACCATGCCTGACGAAGCCGCATCCAAATTCATGTCCTCGGCAACCGATATCATTTTCCTGGCAGACGGAGCCGCCGAGTCAAAAGTCTTCAAGCCGGAAGAAGCGCAGCGGCTCCGCGAGGAGGCGGTCAAATTTCGCAAGTCCGCGGCATCAATCTTCTACGGTATAGAAGATCTCATAAATCGCGCCTCACCCGACTCGGGCGCCGATGCTGAGAAGCTGATAGAACTAGATCTTGCTTTAGAGCAATTAGTTAGATCTTGCTACCGCATTGGCGGGGCGACTTGGACGCACAACGCCAACAAGCGATATCTAGATCAAGTTACAATGGAAGAACGTCGCAAATCGCGAGCACAGACACCTAAACAATTGAAGCGTGAGCGGATCAAAAATGCAGTCTTGCCGCCTCTCATAGAGAACCGCGCCCCACGGCATAAACAGCTCACGGCGCTAAATGAGGCCCTGACGGCTGAGGGCTTAGGCGAGATATCTCAAGAGACTGCCGATCGCTGGGTGAAGAAGCTGACTCAAGCGATGGCGGCTTCAGCGAAAATCTCTGACTAAGTAACCGTCACTCTGCCAGAGTGACCACAACTGGCCGTTGCTTGTCGGTCGAGCCGGGCCCTAGTCTATCGTCATCCCCAGCAATTCCTGGGGACGGCCAAGGATAACCGCCATGAACTACACGGTTCAGGGTGCCGCGGGAGAACCGCGCGCGCCAACGGGAAAGCTTTTGCATCGTACTAAAGATGCTCAGCGGATCCTCAGCATCAGCAACACCACGTTTTACAGGCTTGCTGCCGCAGGAAAGCTGAAGGTCGTCAGGATCGGCGCGTCCAGCTACGTCACCGACGAGAGCATCCGCACCTTCCTCGCGTCTCTGGTGCAGGAGGCCGCGTAGACGAATGGCTTCCAGAAAAGGTGAAGCCCGCACGGCGGTGGCACGCCAGCGGGCTTCGGAAATGTCGTATCGCATCGACCCTTCCGATATAGCGCCTACCTCACTCGCCGTCCATAGGATCAGCAATCGCTACGGCGTCTCACTCGCCCATGCGGCAGTGATCTGCGAACTCGCCTTTCAGCGCACGGATAGCTGGAGGGCGACGCGATGAACCTCTCCAAAGCTTCTGTGGGTTCGCCGCTCACCTTCGATGCAATCGCAGAACGTGCCGGCCTTGCCGCTCGGTACGCGGAAGCCGCCGCCTACCTCGCCGCTGCGCAGGACGGTCCCGGCATGGCCCACGCCCTCGGGTGCGCCGGTCGGGCGCTCCTGGCCGCCAGTCAGGCCGCTTCGACCCTCCGTCCCGCAAAACAGGAGGCGTCGCGATGAGCATCGCCAACCTTCGGCGCATCATGGACGACACGGACGCCCGCCTTCATCGCGCGAAGGATGAAGATGAGGTCCGGCAGATCGGGATCGACCACGTCCGCGCGCTCGGCGCGGATCTGGCGACCACGGCCTACCTGAAGCTCATCTCCGAGCCGGAACGCACTGTTCAGCAGCAGGCCGAGTTCCTGCAGGAACTCATCGCAGGGCTGTTCAAGTCCATCGAAGAGACGTTCGCCCATCATGGCGTGCGGGACGTCGCCCTGCTCTCTGATCACCTTGAGGCGGCGGATGTCGGGTTCGTCGGCCGCCTCGACGAGCTGTTCTCCGTCGTCAGGATTGGAGGGCATGCGTGATGGATCTCCGCTCCGCAGCGCGCGCGCTCGGGGGCGAAGTGGTCGGCCGGGGCATCCTCTGCCCCGGTCCGAACCACACCCGCCAGGATCGCAGCCTCTCTATCCTGTTCGACGCCTCGGCGCCGGGCGGCTTCACCCTGCACAGTCATGCCGGCGACGACTTCGGCGCCTGCCGTGACTACGTGCGCGATCGGCTCGGACTTTCGGGGCAAGTTGCCCCGAAACCTGCGCCTTCGCCCCGCGAGCCGATCAAGGGGGGTAACGAAACGCTACCCCCTTCTGCTTCCGATCGTGCGTGCGAAGGGGGTGGGTATTCACCACCCCCTCCTTCCGGCTCGGACCGGACCGGGCTCGCTCTGCGGATCTGGCGCGAGGCGAGGGAGCCGGCCGAGACGCCGGTCAGCCGCTACCTCGCCCGCCGCGGCCTCGACCTCGTCAACGATGTGCACGGAGTTCTGCGGTTTCATCCGTCCTGTCCCTTCGCGGGCGGGCGGACGCCGGCCATGGTCGCGCTGGTCCGGAACGTCGTCACCAACCAGCCGCAGGCGATCCATCGCTCAGCTTTGAGCCATGAAGGGCAGAAGGTGGAGGTCGACGGTAAGGACCGGCTCGCCCTCGGGAGCACTCGCGGCGGCGCCGTAAAACTCACGTCCGACGAGGAGGTCACGACCTGCCTCGGGATCGGCGAGGGCATCGAGACGACGCTTTCGCTCCGCCGCCTACCCGAGTTCGGCGCCTCGCCCGTCTGGTCCGTCCTGAACGCAGGCGGGATTACCAGCTTCCCGGTTCTGCCGGGCATCGAATGCCTCTGGATCGCGGTCGACAACGATCCGGCCGGGCGGGGCGCGTCCGAACTGTGTGCCGACCGCTGGCGCCGCGCAGGCCGTGAGGTGCTGCTCGTGCACCCCACCGGCGACGGCGCCGATCTCAACGACATCCCGGAGGTGCGGCATGGCTGAGCCTGCCTATACCATCGAGCACCTGCGCCCGCGGTCTGAGCGTCGGGACAACGGCGCAGGCCGCGCAGGCTCCGCGATCAGCATCCGCTGGCACGGCGACGCAGACCCCAACGCCGATCGGGCGTGGCTCGTGCGGGATCTCGTCTTCGAGACCGGCAAGGGCCTGCTCGCTGGCCAGTGGGGCGGCGGCAAGACGTTCGGCGCCCTTGACCTCAGTGCGTCCGTGATGACCGGCAGCCCCTTCGCGGGGAAGCGGGTGATGCGGCAGGGCGGTGTTCTGTTCATCGCACCGGAGGGATCCTTTGAGATCCCGATCCGGCTGAAGGGCATCGTTCACGGCAAGCTCGGGCCGGACGCACCGGAGCGGTTGCCGTTCGCCTGGATCGAGGAATGCCCGCGCCTGCTCGACGCCGATGCCGTCCCGCAGCTCGTCACGGTGGCGAAGATGGCGGCCGAGCACCTGACCGAAGCGTTCGATCTGCCGCTCGCTCTTATCGTGATCGACACCGTCGCGGCCGGCGCCGGCTTCATGGATGAGAACTCAGCCGCGGAGGCGCAGCGCGTGATGAACGCCATGGAGGCCTTGAGCCACCAGACCGGCGCGTTCGTGCTCGGCGTCGATCACTTCGGCAAGGCCGTGGAGACCGGCACCCGGGGCTCGTCCGCGAAGGAAGCCGCCGCCGACGTGGTGCTGGCCATGCTCGCCAGCCGCGACGAGGCCGGAACGATCAGCAACACCCGCATGGCGATCCGGAAGGTGAGGGGAGGGCGCTGCGGCTATGAGATCCCCTACGCGCTGGAGGTCATCACCGTCGGCGAGACCTACGACCGCGAGCCAATCACGACGTGCATCGTGAACTGGCAGACGGACCGGATCTCAGCCTCGGCCATCGCGGTAGCCAAGGAACGCTGGCCGACCTCGCTGAAGGTCTTCCGGCGGGCCCTCACGGCAGCTCTGGATGAACACGGCATCAGGGCGTGGCCGTTCGGATCAACTGGCGCCGAGCATCGGACCGCAGCCGTCGAGCGCGTGCGGGACGCGTTCTATGCCACCTACCCCGCCGACGGTGAGGATGGCGCCAAGCGAGCAGACGCCAAGCGGCAGGCTTTCGGGCGGGCGCTCAAGATGGCTCTCGGGCGGTCGCTGGTGGCGTCCGTCGAGCTTCAGGGCGTCGATCACCTGTGGCTCGTGCCGGATGCGGACTGACGTGACACCCGGACGGACAGACGTGACACTCCTTAGTGTCACTGTCACGTCCGTCACGCTCCGGGCCCCGGACGTTCGTGACAGACGTCACGGTTGTCACGGTTGTCACGGTGCGGGTCGGGAAGGCGACGCGACCCGGGCAGATGCTGGATTGAGGCAGGGGATTTTGTAGGCGTTCAGCCTCCACATACGCGACGGCGCCCCGGCTCACCGACCCGACTGAGTGGCCGGTGGGAATACGGCGGATGCGTCTTCCGCCAACTTCAGCGAATTCGGTAGCTGCACCAAGCGCTTGAGATTGAGCGCTCAGCGCTACCCACACCCCGCCCCACGTTCATGGCTCTTTCTACGCTCAACGCGCGCCAAGATCGTCCCACTAGCTATAAAATATAGCTTGTGCTATAAAGCTTCACGAGGCGAATAATTCGGCGGGCGATGGTGCCGGGCATGGCGCATACTCGGGTCGGGACTGAAGGCACTCAGGACGGGCGCAAGCGCGCGCCGAAGGGCCATCTGCGCCGCCATCCCGACCGGATCAGCATCGAGCTGTCGTCCCTCGCTGGGCTGAGCCTCGACAAGATCGCGGCCCGTTTCAACGTCGGTCGCGACGCCATCGCACGGCACATGAAGAGCCTGGACCCCGACTATAAGGCAGCGCTCTCCGCAGGCGTGCCGCTGGAGGAGCTGGCCGAGGCGGCCGCCAAGAGCGGGATGGGCCTGATCCAGCATCTCGACGTGATGGTGAGCGGGCTGGCCCGCGCCCGCATCGAGGCAGCAGCGGCCCAGAACCACTCTGCTCACGCCATGCTCTCCAACGCCCTCACCAAGGCTCTGACGGAGAAGGCGCGGATCACGGGCGATCTGAAGTCCGTCCCGACGATCACCAACATCACGAACAACGTCGCCGTGCTGATGGCCTCGCCCATGATGCAGCGGCTTCAGACCATGCTGATGCAGCGCCTCGCCCCCTATCCCGAGGCCCTGTCGGCTGTCCTCGACGGCCTCGCCGAGCTGGATGGCGCCCAAGTGGGCCAGGGAGGCCCGCAGGCGCCCCTTCCTCCCATGATTGAGGGGACGGCCCATGCAGCCTGAGACCAGCCTGTACGCCTCCCTGCGCGAGGCCTTGGAGACTGGGTGGCGCCGGAAGGCCCGGCCCGAGCAGTTGCCGCCCGCCGGGGACTGGGCGGTGTGGCTGATCTTGGCGGGCCGTGGCTTCGGCAAGACCCGCACGGGCGCGGAGTGGGTGAGCGAACTGGCGCAGTCCGGCACGGTCAAGCGCATCGCCTTGGTGGCGCCCACGGCTGCCGACGCCCGCGACACGATGATTGAGGGCGAGAGCGGCCTTCTCGCCGTCGCCCCAAACCATTTCCGGCCGGTCTATGAGCCCTCGAAGCGGCGCCTGACATGGCCGAACGGCGCGATTGCGACCTCGTTCTCGGCGGAGGAGCCGGACCGGCTGCGCGGGCCCCAGCACGGGGCGGTTTGGGCTGACGAGCTTGGCGCCTGGATGAATGCGCAGGCGGTCTGGGATCAGGTGCAATTCGGCCTCCGCTTGGGCCAGAAGCCGCGCGTCTGCGTCACGACCACCCCGAAGCCGATCAAGCTGCTCAGCGACCTGATGGCGCGCGAGGGCAACGGCGTCGTGGTCACGCGCGGCCGGACACGGGACAACGCCGCGAACCTCGCCCCAGGCTTCGTGGAGGCGATCGAGAACCGCTACGGCGGCACGCGCCTCGGCCGGCAGGAACTGGACGGCGAGTACTTGGCCGACGTGCCGGGGGCGCTCTGGCAGCGGGACTGGATTGACGCGGACCGGGTGCCGGCCGCACCGGAGCTTCGGCGCATCGTGGTCGCGGTGGATCCCGCGGTGACTAACACCGAGAACAGCGATGAGACCGGCATTGTGGTCGCGGGCCTCTCGAAGGACGGTCACGCCTATGTCCTGTCGGATCTGAGTGGGCGCTACGGGCCGCTGGACTGGGCGAAGAAGGCGGTTGCCGCCTACCGCCACTATCAGGCCGACCGCATCGTCGCCGAGGTGAACAACGGCGGCGCTCTGGTCGAAGCCACCATCCGCATGGCGGACCCGCACGCGTCCTACAAGGAAGTTCGGGCCTCGCGCGGCAAAGCCGTTCGCGCCGAACCGATCAGTGCGCTGTACGAGCAGCACAAAGTACATCACGTCGGGTCTTTCGCCAAGCTCGAAGACCAGATGTGCAGCTTCACAAGTGACTTTGACCGCGCTCAGGCAGGCTATTCGCCGGATCGAGTGGATGCGCTTGTCTGGGCTTTGACTGAACTGCTGGGCGACAATTCCGCCCCGCTCATCATCACACCTGAACTTCTAGCACTTGCAAAGATGCCGCGCGGCACTCTGCCGGGTGAGCCGGGCTATCGAGGAAATCCGATGTTCGATCGGTTCAGGAAAGGACGTTGGTAATGACGCCTACTCACATCGTCACGGTCGGTGCGACTGGCCCCTACACCGTCTCGCTGATCCGCCGGGATGCCAAACCGCAGGACGGCTACCACGGCCCTACGGTCGTGGCCCTGATGGTCAGCAAGGGCGACGCGACCTCGGAAGCCTTCGCCTTCGAGGACAGCGCCGAGGCCCCGCGTCACGCTCGCTTCGCCGGCCTCGCGGTCCTGGCCGCCCTGTCCGAGCACGGGGCGTAAGCCGTGAGCTACCGTGTCGCCCTCTACAGCGCGCAGGCTCTCCTGATCGACGGCCGTCCGTGCCGCCGCTGGCCTGCCGCCGCCTACACCGGCATTGCGAACGATCAGCGGTACTTCGCCATCGTGCAGCCGGTGGACATCATGTCCGCGTCCTGCGTGCCGGCCTCGGATGTCACGGGTAACCCGGCGGACGGTGGCGTGATCGAGTTGCACGCGCCGACGGAGCGGCCGTCCGACGTGCCGCTCTCGAACTTCATCCCGTGGGTGCCGCCGAATGCCTGAAGACGCCTGCAGAGTGCTGGCCTTCCGCCCGAGGCCTGCCCCGGAGTCGACAGAAGCCCCGACGTGCTGGCTCCGTCAGTACGGCGGCGCGTGCTTCGGGATGGAAGTCTGGCTTGCGCATCTGCGAGGCTATGGGCCCGGTCACGATACCTTCGTGCTGTACCGGCCGGACGCGGATCCGATCGAGCTGATGCATGTCACGACCACGATGCAGACTTCCGACCGGGACGTCATCGGTCGAGCCTTCGCGTTCCTAATGTTCAAATTGACGGCCCCCGACTCACCACGCGGCGCCGCGTAGAAAGGGTCGCACTGATGCGCAAACAACAAGACATTCTTGCCTTCGACTTCGCTAGTTCTCGCGCCTACGACGAAGACGGGCACTTGAAAGTCAAGCAGACGCCGATATCCAAAGCCTGCGTGAACCCATACCGGGGCGAGGAAATACCGGAATGCTATGAACTGGGGCTAGACCCGAACAAGGTCTATCATCTGCTCCGCGATCCCGTCGAGCTGGAGAAGGCCGCGCCGTCGTTCAACGGTAAGCCCCTGCTATTCGGGCATCGAGCCATCACGGCCGACAGCCACGACCACGACAGCACCTGCGGGGCGCTGTCCAACGTGACGTGGAAAGCTCCGTACCTTCTCGCAGATCTGGCGTGCTGGACGCGCGTGGCAATCGACGGGATCGAGGACAACTCACAGAAGCAGCTCTCCTCATCCTACAGGTATAGGGCTGTCATGACGCCAGGAATATTCGGCGGCGTCCGCTACGACGGCAAGATGACCCAGATCCGCGGCAATCATTGCGCGCTCGTTCCGGTCGGCCGGGCGGGAGCAGACGTTGTCGTGCACGATGAAGCCTTCGGAGAAAATCGCCGCCCCGATCCTCAGGAGATTGCGGCGGCCATGTTTGCTTTCTCCGGCAAGAGATCCCCGGCCGAAATTGCGGCTGCGACCGGGACAACGATTAGGCCGCCGACCCGTTGGTCTTTTGACTTCGTGAAAAAGGATTGAGCACATGGCAGACGCCCCCAAGTTCCAGACCCTTTCGCCCGTGCAGTTGAGCATCGCTGTCGGCTACCTGATGTCTCAGCTTCCCGAGGGCGCCCTCGCCGAGCTGGACGCCATGCTTGACGGCGACGACGTGCAGGTCGCCGAGGATGCTGCCGGCAAGCCGGCGGAGAAGCGTTCGTGGCACTCGATGAACAGCCACACGCGGCACGCGGTGCGCCAGTCGCGCCGGCAGTCGGCTCAGCAGCGCACAGCGAGCGATGCAGAGACGCTCAAGCGGTTTCCGCACATGAACCGGATCGGCTGAGCATGAGCGCCCTGAAGCAACGGCAGGGGGCGGTTGAGGCCGCTCCCGAGCCGACCCGCACCCCTGAGCGGCAGGCTCTGGCCGACGCGATTGCTGCCAAGAACTACGTGGCAGAACTGATCCAGCGGAAGCGCGACGCCCTGCGCACCGTCGACGCCGCCCGCGATCCGCACTGGGATGAGCGGACGCGCCTCGAGGCGATGCTGCCGAGCGCGCCGAGTTCTGAACGGCATCGGCTGGACGCTCTGCTGCGAGGCGAGGAGCCGGAGGAGGGCGTGGACAAGGACGCGATCAAGAAGCAGCTCGCGGACAATCAGGCGCGGATCGACGCCCTCTATGCCCAGTCCAAGGCCGTCCAGAGCGACATTGATCTGCTGGAGGGCGACCTTCAGATGCGCGAGGTTGCCGTCCGCGAATGCATTCGGAAGGTTGTGCGAGCTGACCCGGCCCAGGCCGCCGTGTCTGCCGAGCTTGTCGCTCTGAACGCGCGCCGCGCCTTTCTCGGCCGCGCCGCGGAGAATGCCCTCAACGAGTACGAGCCCGGCGCGCCGGATCGCTTCAACGTGGGCCTTCATCGGCAGATCGTTCCGACCCCGCAGATGCCGTGCCCTTGGGCCGAAGCCAAGGCGCGCCTTCTCACAGATCCCGATGCCGCCCTGCCGATGCCGGCGGACGTGTAGCGAATGCCGTGCGTAGATCGCTCCGGCCTAGGGTCCCGGGGACTGACGCGCGCGGACAGTGCGGGGGCTTCCTTGCTTCACCCCGCGCGGCGGCAAGCCATCGAGTGCCGCTCACAAAGTAACCGACGGCAAGCGGGGGCGGGCTCATCCGGTCCGGCGACCCGCTCAACAAAGCTCCCGGCACGGTCTGCTCACTGTGTCGGGGGCACCCTCTGATCTCAGGTCCCCATGGCTTTCACGCAGAAGCATCTGGATTTCACCTTCGAGCTTGCTCAGGGCAACTTCGGACAGGGCGGCAACAAGGCCGAGGTGAAGGGCCACCGCGCCACGGTCGACATCGATCAGCCGGGCGGCGCCGACATGTCCAAGGCGGCTATCGCGATCTGGGGTATGCCGCTTCAGTTGATGAACCAACTCACGACGTTGGGCAACGACATCAACGCGATCGGGAAGAACTTCGTGAGCATCCAAGCCTACGAGGACGGCGGCCAGAAGAGCTACGTCTACAAGGGCACGATCATGGCGGCCTATGCGGACCTCCGCGCCCAGCCGCAGGGGTGCTTCCGGGTCGAGGCGCTGGTCGGCTACTACGAGGCTGTGATGCCGGCGACGCCCACGAGTGCGCCCGGATCGCAGGATGTCGCGCAGCTCTTCAAGCAGATCGCCGACAAGGCCGAGCTGCAGTTCGAGAACAACGGCGTCAACGTCAAGGTGGCGAACCCGTACCTGCCCGGGAACCCGCGCGTGCAGATGAAGACGCTCGCGCAGATGGCGGGGGTCGAGTGGCTGATTGACCGGGGCAAGCTCGCGATCTGGAAGGCGCAAAAGCCTCGGCAGGGCGGCCCGGCAATGATCAGCGCGGACACCGGCATGGTGAATTACCCGACGTTCAACTCATCAGGCATCGAGGTGACGACGCTTTACAATCCGCAGGTCCAGTACGGCGGCCAGATCACCGTGAAGAGCCAGCTCACGCCGGCCTGCGGCGACTGGTACGTCTACCACGTCTTCCACGCCCTCGATGCTGAGCTTCCGAACGGGCGGTGGTTCTCGACCCTGTCTTGCTCGCGGACGAAGACCTGAGCCATGGCGGGCGAATTCGACCACCTTCTGTCCGATCCCGCCGTGCAGGCGGCCATCGCCATGCTGCGCGAGGCCGAGCGGCTGTGGGTGCTGGACGTTGAGAAGCACCCGGATCCGCAACTCATGTGCGCCGTGCTGACGGTGATTGCTTTCGCCCAGGCGGGCGGGAGCTGCGAGCGCATCCGCAATCTGTCGAACGGCATCCAGCGCGAGGAGCGCGCGGCCCGTTCCACTCTCAAGCTGGTGGAGGGCTGAGCATGGCCACTGTTCTGGATCGCCTTGTCGTCGAATTAGGCTTGGACCCTAAAGCCTTCGTCAAAGGCCAAGGCGAAGCCACTGCCTCAATGGCGAAGACCCGTGAAGCCGCGGTTAAGCACGGCACAGGCATTGAGAAAAGCCTAGACGGCGCAACCGAGGCCGTGGACCGGTTGACGCGCAACTTCCTCAAGCTTTTTGCCTTGGTCACCGCCGGTCGGGCGATCAAAGATTTTGTCACCGACGTGACCAACGCCGACGCGGCCATGGGCAGGCTGGCGAAGTCCATCGGCTCCACCCCGGAAGCCATTTCGTCGCTCGCCAATGCAGTGGCGCGGAACGGAGGATCCGCCAGTGCGGCGGCGGGATCGTTCGAGCGACTGTCCGACTCAATCAACGAATTAAAAACAACTGGAAGCTCCTCAATTCTGCCGGTGTTCGCCCGCCTCCAGGGCATCAGTGGCCGGCAGATCCGGCTGAACACCGACCTCGCCACGACGTTCGGCGACATCGCGGACGCGGCCAAGGCCTCAGCGGACAAGATTGGCGTGTCGCAGACGAGCTATCTGCTCAAGCAGGCCGGCTACGATCAGGGGACGATCGCCCTGCTGATCCAGGGCCGCGCCAAGCTCAACGAGGCGCTGGAGAAGTCCCGTCGCATCGGCATCGTCAACGAGAAGGACACGAAGGCCGCCCAGGCGCTGGAGACCTCCATCGAGAGCCTGCGGCAGACCTCCGAGAGCTTCGGTCGGTCGATCCTGACGACGCTCACGCCGACCATCACGGATCTGCTGGAGCGGTTCCAGCGGTGGGTCACGGCCAACCAGGATTGGATCCGCACCGGCATCGTCGAGAACGTGAAGCAGTTCGCCACCTGGATCAAAGGCATTGACTGGGACGGGGTCGGCAAGGGGCTTCAGGATTTCGGGGCAGGCGCGCTGAAGGTCGCCGACGCCTTCGGTGGCATCCTCAAGATCTGCGAGGCGCTGTTCCTGTTCTGGGTCGGCTCGAAGGCCGTCGCCATCGTGCGGTCGATCCTGGGGGTAGCTGGCCTGCTGTCCACTGGTCCGTTGGGTTGGGCGCTCCGGTTGGCTATGGCGGGATCCATCGCCTCGGACGTGGCTGTGCCAAATGCCGAGAAACCCGGCATTATCACCCGCTCCGACGACGAGAACACGGGGGCGGCGACGGGCGGCGGCCAGTGGGATGCCCTGAAGCGTGGCGGCCGTGCCCTGTGGCGGGGGACGAAGCGGCTCTTCGGCGGCGGTGAGGCCGATGCAGCCGAGGGGGGCGAGGGCATCCGGCGCCGGGCTGCGCGCTCGCGGGCGCGTGGCGCTCAGGAGGATAAGGCGAACTACAACTTCACGGGCGAGAATGCCGACGTTCTGCGACAGGCCGCGAAGGAGCTTGGCACCTCGCCGGAGGATCTGGCGACCGTCATCAGCTATGAGAGCAAGTTCAAGCCGAACGTCTGGGGCGGCAAGGGCGGCAACTACATGGGCCTGATCCAGTTCGGAGCGAGCGAGCGGGCGCAGTTCGGCGCCAACGACAAGCAGAGCTTCAAGGAGCAGATGCCGGCGGTGGTCCGCTTTCTGAAAACCCGCGGCTTCAAGCCTGGCATGGGCCTAGAGGATCTGTACTCCACGATCAGCGCCGGCTCGCCGGGGCACCCGAACCGCAGCGACGGCTACAACACGGTGCGCGGTCACGCAGCCAAGATGCGGATCACCGAAGCCGAGCGGGTCAAGCGGTTCCTCGGCGCGTCTGCCAGTGACGCGGCTTCAGCCAAGACCGCGGCGTCCGCGACCGGCAATCCTGATGGCTCTCCGCTCCCGACCGACGGCACCGGCGTGAACAACGACCTGATGCGGGTGGTGAAGCGCGCGCAGGAGATCAGCGCGGTGAAGTTCCACATCCACGAGGGGCTGCGGACGCTGGAGCGTCAGAAGGAGATGGTGGATCGCGGGTGGTCGAAAACCTACAACTCGAAGCACCTCACCGGACGGGCGGTGGACCTGCGCGCCGACGGTGACCCGGCTGTCGGTGCCCTGGACCCGGCCAAGTACGCCAAGATAAACGAGGCGATGAAGAAGGCGGCTGCCGAGGCGGGCGTCCCGATCCAATGGGGCGGGGACAGCTTCGGGAAGTTCAAGGATATCCCGCACTTCCAGTTGCCTGACGGGTTCAAAAGCAACGCCGGGGCCTACGGTGCCGACCCAGCCAAGGTCTCGGCGCTGTCGGCGCAGCGAGCCGGCGCTCAGGCTGCCCTGGCTCAGGCCCAGGCAGCGCAGGCCGCGGCGGTGTCGCAAACCTCGAACGACAACCGCTCCACCGACAACTCGTCCCAGTGGCACATCGAGAACCTGAACCTGCAGACCGCCGCGACGGACGGGCGGGCGGCGGCGCACGATTTCAAGACCACGCTCAGCAGCAGAGCCTTTGCGGCTGCGGCGAACCGAGGGCTGGCCTGACCCTAAGGGGCGGCACGGGGAACGGCGTGTCGCTCGAGAAACAGGTCCACCGATGACATGCAGTCACGGAGCGGATGCCCGGCCTCCTTGCCGGTGATCTCGACGCAGAGCTGGCGGACCTGCTCGTTGCTGACCTGCCGGCTGTCCGTCGGCTGCGAACTGCGCGCGTGGGCCGGCACGGCGGCTGCGAGGATCACGGCGGCGAGGGCGTAGCGCATTCTCCTAAGATAGCTACCCAGCTGCTGCAGTCGATATGGAGCAAGTCGCCTCAATCCCATTTTCGCGGCGACCAAGCCTGCGGGCATCAGAAGCGATCGGTATTTTGCGTGCTATTCATGGTTGAGAGGCCGTTAACAGAAGCAACGCAAATCGCGTAACCTTGCGCTTTGTCTCAAACGCGAGTAGCAACGAAAACGGCCGGGCTTGAGTGCCCGGCCGTTGCAACCACCGGGTCAACGGCGGCTTTAGTGCTCACACACTTCCTGTTGCACGCGAGACACTTCGCGTCAACCCGCCCGTGCCGGTAAAACGTACGGATCCGTTATGACGCACGAAGTGTTCTTTTTGGAGATCGTTACGAAGAACGACTTGGAGGATACCGGCAACTTGAAGGCAAGGATCGTCCCCAGCGTGAAGTGCTGGTGCAGGCCGGGCTTTCACGCCAAGCGCTTGCTCAAGTTTGTTCTGGTCACCCCCGAAACACTCGACCAGCTTTTTGATCGGCTCCGGCCGATGCTGGAAGGGTTGAAGGACTCAGGCAGCATCGAGCGGTTCGTGCTGCATCCGGCTCCGAGCGCTGTTGTCACTGACCACGGTCAGCTTGACGCGCTGGCTCACTACCTCCGTGCCGGGCAGGTAGAAGCCGCCGAGCGGAACAAGACCCAGCGCCTGCGTCACCTTGAGAGGCGGCAGCGTCGGTTCTGAGTCGCGATACCAAATCTCATAGGCTGCACAGTCATCCAGGTGCCGATCAAACCGCGCGGTGTGCGGGAGGCGCCTGAGCAGCCTGATGACGTTCAGCGCGAGTGACATTTCATCGCCTCACGTTCTCCCAGAGGTTGCTCACGATGCAGCCTCTATGCCGGCTTGAACAGTTCGTCCACCTCAGGATCGCTTTACCTTCAAGGCTTCCTCGACGAGGCGGCGGATGGCTTCAGAGCGAGAGGGCTTGTCGGGCTGAGCCTCGCGCCAATCGTCGATGCCATCGCGCAGGCTGTCCGACATACGGAAGCCGTACATCGGATCGCGTCCTGTCGCAGGGCGGCCGCGCTTTTTTGGTTCAGCCATAATTGACAGGTGCATGTTTTAGGTTTAGCAAAAAAGGCGAGCCGGAGCAAGGCTGGAACCCTCGCTCACGGCCCTAACCACCAACCGCACCTAGGAGTGCTGTTCATGGCTATCCACCACCCTACACCGCCCCTCGGCGGCGGTGAACGCCCGCGCTTGCCTTCAGCACAGGTAGGACCGGTCACACAGGCCATCCGCGCGATGCGGGCGCCAAGTTGTCATCTGCATGGTGTCCGCCAACTTGGCGACGACCATAATGTCGGATTTTCCGACATTTTCCGGCCTGAGGACCGCGGCATCCGCGCTCTGTCCCGTACCGAGGTCGAGGATCTGATCGGCGGCCTGATCGACCTCCTCGACGCCATGGATGGCGACGCGGACCTGAAGGACGGCCACGACGCCGAGGGCAACACCGACGACAACGGCATCGCCGACCTCGAAGCTGCGGCCGAGCAGGGCTTCCCGGGCTACGGGAGGTGCGCATGACCGCCGCTCGAACCCAGACCGAGCTTGCTGCTTGGAACGAGGAATTAGGCAGGCGCTATCGCGAATGCGAAAGCGATATCTGCGACCTACGGCTTCGCGGCATCGTCCTCGAAGCGTTCTTCTCTGAGACAATCAGGGAGACGGAGGGGGCGCCGAAGTTCGGCAAGAACGTCACGATCATCCTGACCCGGGAGCAGATCGAGGCTTTGGACTTCCTGATCAGCCAGCAGCAGACGCAGGTCCTGAGCCTCCACCGCCGCTTCTATGCCGACGTGGAGGGCGCGCAATGACCGCCTCCACCCGCCGCGCCGCGCTCGGCGCCATCCTCGCGGCCCCGCTGGCTTCCGTGCCCGCCATCGCCGCCCTCGGCTCAGACGAGACTCGGTTCCTCGCCTCTGCCTCCCGCATCGTTGCGATGCTGGACGAATACGACCGCTTATGGGCTGACTCGCGCCCGTTTTATGAGGCTTGGCTCAAGGCCGCTGAGCATCTTATCAGCGACCGCTACCTAGAACGGGACACTATCCCCGAATGGGACACCTACTGCGAGAGCAGAAGGGTTGCGGACGAAATCGACGCGGAATTGTACGACCTGCACGAGTCGTTCGAGGGCGTGCAATTTCAGAGCGCCGACGCGATTATGCTTCGGCATCGCATCGCCCTGACGTTCGATTGGGCGGAGCAAGACGCGGGCGACAATGTGAAGGCTTATTGGGAGGCGCGGCAATGCGCCTGATCTACGCCTTCCTCGCGGTCCGGATGCTACGGCTCGCCCGGTTCGATCTGTTCCGGCACGAGCTGCTGATGGCCGACGCAGACGCGGCCCTCGCTCGATCCCGGCAGCGGGTGCATCTGGCCGAAGTCCTGGCGGCTCGGGCGGACCTACCGTCGCTGGCGGCCGGGCGGTGAGACGTTGCCGCAAACTTTTCGCCAACGTCGGCACCAACTTGGCGGTCACGTATCTCGCCAGGTTGGCGACTCACGCGAGTCGCAAAGTTTGCGACACCAGCGGCTGAAGGCGCCAAGTTGGCATCTGCATCGGATCAAGTGGCAGAGTTCACCACATGGTCCGTCTCGCCAAGCTGGCGACTCGGCTGGTCGGTGTTCGCCAGGTTGGCGAAGAGCACCGAGGAGTGGCGAAGTCTGCCACTCCAGCGGACGCGGGCGCAGAGTTTGCGCTTGCGTCGGACCAAGTCGCCAACTTTGCGACTTGCTCGGCCTAGGGTTCGCCAAGCCGGCGAGCGCTCAGGGTGGGGGAAGCGTCCCCCACCTTGGGGTCAGCAAATGCGAAACGGTTTCGCTTTTGGAAAACGGAAACGGTTTCCGTTTTGCTGAGCATCCACGCCCGCCCTCGACAGCTTGAGGGGCACATCTGCGGGCGAGCGTGGACGGCCAGCGGGGGCTTAGGCCGCCGGCCGGGCGACCTACGTCGGCCAAGCTTGCTGGATTGTGTCTCGTTCACGAAATCGCGAGCGAAAATCGCGCAGCCAAATACCTAGTCATCCCCCGCCGTGCCTCAGAAGCCGCTCACGCAGCGCGGGCTAGAGTGTGGGTAGGACAATCTATCAGAAAGCTAACTAGCTAATGATTAGCGGTTTTTTTGACGGAAACCGAGGCGGACAGCTCCTCGGTGGCCGCCGCCACCGTCTGCACGTTGGCCGCCGCCTGCTGCGCCGCGCCGGCCGCCGAACCGGCCTGCCGTGACGCCTCCGCGGCGGTCTCCGACATCGCCCGGCAGGCCTCCCGCATGCCGGCCGCGGCGGAATCGACCTGTGCCAGGAGCTGGCTCGCCTCGGCATCGAAGCTGCGGGTCACCGCCTCCATCCATTGGGCGCGCTCCTGCCGGCGTTCCTGCTCGGCGCGCTGCTCGTTCGACAGGGTCTGGGCCCGGATCATGCTGTCCCGGAACACGCCGGCGGCCTCGGCCATCTGGCCGATCTCGTCGCGCCGGCCACGGCCCGGGATGACGACGTCCGTCTCGCCGCTGGCCAGCCGGCGCAGGGCGGCCGTGAAGGCGCTCAGGGGGCGGGTGATGCTGCGCGCCAGCAGGCCCGCCACCAGCCCGATCCCGATCGCGAGGGGCGTCAGCCAGAGCAGGGTGGTGACCATCCGCGCCCGGTCCATGGCATGGATGTCGTCCACGTACAGGGCGGAATTGATGACCCACTGCCAGGGCTCGTAGGCGATCGAGTAGGCGACCTTCGGGGCGGGCTCGGTCTCACCGAGGCGGGCCCAGCGGTACTCGGTGAAGCCGCCGCCGTCCTGGCCGTGCCGGATCATCGTCCAGACGAAGGTCTTCATCATCGCCGCGTCGTCGCGGGATCGCGTACCTTCGATCTTGGGATCGGGATGCACGACGTTGCGGCCGATGTTGCCCGGGGCCGAACTGTAGACGAAGACGTAGTCGCCGTCGTTGTAGCGCATCGCCCGCAGCGCGTCGGCGGCACGCCGCTGCGCCTCATCGACCGTGAGGGCGCCGGCCTCCGCCTGCTGGGCGAACGCCGCCACGATGCCCTGCGCCGACTCCACCTGGGCGCGGATGGCGGCCTTTCGGCCCTCCATCATCACCGCGCCGACGGTGGAGACCTGGACGCCCACGATCGATATGAATGCCAGCAAAATACCTCCGACAAGATAATATATTTTTTTACCAATCGTCATTTTGAATATTCCCCCGAAATAACCTTATACATTAGCGCAGACCCTCGACAGAATCGGCTGCCGTAGGACGCTGTGCCAGACCATCATCTTCCCGACATTGGAATTATTCTATGCCAGACACACATGTGAGATATGCTTCATCCTGATCATGGCGGAGAGGACGCGATGGGAGGGGCGATGTCAGGGGCGACCACGTGCCCGTTCGGAGCGGCACTCCGCACGACATCGCCGTCCCCCGACCGCCTCCCGCGACCTCGGCGACGGCCTGACCGGGACCGCACACTGTTTCGCCGGGCAGCCGCCCGTGGTATCCGACGGCCTCCCTCGACACCTGCCGGATTCCGGGCGCGCGCCGCCCGCGGCGGGACGCATCGCGGGCGGACCTACGGCACAGCGCGGATCTGGGAACGTGACGGCGGCTGACGAACGCGGCGCACTGGCGGGATGGCGCTTCTCCGTCGCCCCGATGATGGACTGGACGGATCGCCACTGCCGGGCATTCCACCGGACCCTCTCGGCGCGCGCCCGGCTCTATACCGAGATGGTGACCACCGGCGCGGTTCTGCACGGCCCGCGGGAGCGGCTGCTCGGCTTCGGTGAGACGGAGCACCCGGTGGCGGTCCAGCTCGGCGGCTCGGACCCGGCGGAGCTGGCGCAGGCCGCCCGGATCGCCGCGGAGTTCGGCTACGACGAGGTCAATCTCAACGTCGGCTGCCCCTCGGACCGGGTGCAGGAAGGCCGCTTCGGCGCCTGCCTGATGCGCGAGCCGGCCCTGGTGGGCGACTGCGTCGCCGCCATGAAGGCCGCGGTCGCCGTGCCGGTGACGGTGAAGTGCCGGATCGGTGTCGACGACCAGGATCCCGAAGCGGCGCTCGACACCCTGGCCGACGCCGTGGTCGCGGCGGGCGTCGACGGGCTGATCGTCCACGCTCGCAAGGCCTGGCTCCAGGGCCTCTCGCCGAAGGAGAACCGGGACATCCCACCCCTCGATTACGGCCGGGCGGCGCGGCTGAAGCGGAGGCTTCCCGGGCTGCCGGTCGCGGTCAATGGCGGCCTGCGCGACCTGGATTCCGCGCGGGCGCGGCTCGCCGAGGTCGACGGGGTCATGGTCGGCCGCGCCGCCTATACCGAGCCGGCGCTGCTGCTCGGCGTCGACCCCGACCTGTTCGGCGTACCGGCCCCGGCCCCCGACGCCTTCGCGGCGGTGGCGATGTTCGAGCCCTACATCGCCGCCTGCCTTGCCCGGGGCGAGCGCCTGCACGCGGTCACCCGGCACATGCTCGGGCTGTTCAACGGCCGGCCGGGGGCGCGGGCCTACCGGCGCCACCTGTCGACCCACGGGATGCGCCCGGAGGCCGACCTCGCGACCCTGCGGGAGGCGGTGGCGCTGGTCTCCCGCGCCGCGCCCGAGGCCCGCGCGGCCTAAGCCCCCTGAGCGGCGGCCCGTTCAGGGCCGGCGCAGGATCAGGCGGTCACCCCGGACCTCGTAGCCGGAGAGCCGCGACAGGAAGGTCTGGCCGAGGAGGTTCGCCGAGAGAGCGCCCGGCTTGGCCACCATGGCGTTCACCCGGCGCTCGGTGATCGTGCCGATGCTCAGCGAGTCGAGCTGGGTCGGCGCCGCGTAGGTGATGCCGTTGGCGGTCGAGACGCGGGCGGTGAACTCGGCGGGCGCGGGCGTGAGCCCCAGCGCGGCGGCGTTCTCGGCGGTGAGCACGACGCTGCTCGCCCCGGTGTCGAACAGGAAGGGCTGCACCCGGCCGTTCACCTCGGCGTCGACCCGGAAATCGCCGTCCGCCCGCCGGGTGACGGTGACGGAGCCGTCGCCGCTCGAGGCCGCGCTGCCCGGCCGGAGATCGCCGAGCACCCGGGCGCCGACGTCCTGGATCCGGTCGCGGTAGCTGTAGCCGATCACCAGGGCGAGGCCGATCAGCGCCCAGGCCAGGAGCGCCTGCAGGTTCGCGCCGAGCCGGGCGGTGAATTGCCGCCAGAACCCGGCCACCACCAGGAGCAGGATCGTGCCGGTCCAGGCGAGGCTCGCCAGCTGGTCGGGCCCGATCACGCCGCCGACGCTGTCGCTGCCGTCGCTGAGGACCAGGGCGACGAGGACCAGGGCGAGGGCCGCGAGGCCGAGATAGATCATGACGGCAGCGGCGCTTCCAGGGGCGTGAGCCGGGCGGCGCGCATCCGGGCCGCGAGCCCCGCCATCACGGCGCGGCGCTGCGCCTCCGACAGCGCGGCCCAGGCGGCGATCTCGTCGCGGGTCCGCCCGCAGCCGCAGCACAGGCCGGTCGCGGCGTCGAGGACGCAGACCTTGGTGCAGGGCGAGGAGGGTTGCGGCGCGGGCGGCATCGCTGATCCTTGGCCGCGGGATCGGGGCCGGGTCAAGACGGGCGGCCTCCCTCAATCCGCCACGCCCGCCGTCGCCGCCACCAGGGCCAGCAGGGCGGCGATCTCCGCGACCTGCTGGCAGGCGCCGATGACGTCGCCGGTCTGGCCGCCGATCTTGGCGCGGGCCAGCCGGGTGAGGCCCAGGGCCGCGAGGCCGGCGCACGGGATCATCAGCGCGACCCCGCCGAGGGGCAGGCCGAGCGGCACGGCGCCGAGCGCCAGCAGCGCGCCGNGACCGAGGCGGAGAGGCCGCCCGGCCGCGCCGGCGCCAGCAGCACCATCGGGGCGAGGGCGGCGACCCGCGACAGGGCGGCCGCCAGGATCAGGCCGGTCACGGCCGCGTGGCCGATCCGGTCGAGGAGCGTCGCCAGGGCGCCGATCCGCAGGGCGAGCGCCAGGACCAGGGCCGCGCCGCCGTAAGCGCCGATCCGGCTGTCGCGCATGATCTCCAGGCGGCGCTCCCGCGTGGCGCCGCCGCCGAACCCGTCGGCGACGTCCGCGAGACCGTCCTCGTGGAGGGCGCCGGTCGCCACCACCGCGACCGCCACCGCGAGGGTCGCGGCCAGGAACGGCCCGAGCCCGACGGCCCAGCCGGCCGCGAGCACCAGGGCGGCGGGCAGCGCCAGGATCAGGCCGGCCAGCGGCAGCATCCGCGGCAGGGTGGTGAAGTCGGGGCTCCGGTGCGGGTCCGGCTCGCCGGGCAGTTGCGGCACCGGCAGGCGGGAGTAGAAGCGCAGGCACCCGGCGAGGTCGTAGAGGGCGCCGCGCCCGGGCCAGTCGGCCTCCCCGCCGGTCTGCCTGTCCATCGCGGCCTCTCGCATCCGCCCGCCACCGCGCGCCGCTCCCGTATAGTCTCCCCGTCCGGAGGCGCCCACAGGAAATCATCGCCGCCATGACCGACCCGGTGACCGACCCGATGACCGCTCCCGAACCCGGCCCCTTCGACGACATCCGCAACCTGCTGAAGGCCATGCCCGGCCCCGACGCGGAGGCGAAGGCCGCCGTCGCGGCCCGGGACGCGACCCTGACCAAGCCCGCCGGCGCGCTGGGGCGCCTGGAGAGCCTCGTGACGTGGCTGGCGGCGTGGCAGGGCAAGGCGCCGCCGACCTTCGACCGGCCGCTGGTCTGCGTCTTCGCCGGCAGCCACGGGGTCACGCGCCGCGGCGTCTCGGCCTTCCCGGACGCGGTCAACCGGCAGATGCTCGACAACTTCGCCGCCGGGGGCGGGGCGATCAACCAGATCTGCGCGGCCTACGGCCTCGGCTTCAAGGTGTTCGACCTCGCCCTCGACATGCCCACCGGCGACATCGCGGAGGGGCCGGCCCTCGACGAGCGCGCCACGGTCGCCACCATGGCGTTCGGCATGGAGGCGGTGGCCGCCGGCACCGACTGCCTGGGCATCGGCGAGATGGGCATCGGCAACACCACGGTGGCGGCCGCCCTCTACGCCGCCCTGTTCGGCGGCGACCCCGCCCACTGGGTCGGGCGCGGCACGGGCGTGGACGGGGACGGCCTGTCCCGCAAGGTCGCGGCCGTGGAGGCGGCGCTCAATCACCATGCCGGCCACCTCGACGACCCGCTCCAGGTCCTGGCGCGCCTCGGCGGCCGGGAGATCGCCGCCATGGCGGGGGCGATCCTGGCCGCGCGGCTGCAGCGCATCCCGGTGGTGATCGACGGCTACGTGGCCACCGCCGCCGCGGCCGTGCTGCACGCCGCCGACCCGGGCGCCCTCGACCACTGCCTCGCCGGCCACGTCTCGGCGGAGGGCGTCCACGCCGAGGTGCTGGAGCGGCTCGGGCTGGTGCCGCTGCTGGCGCTCGGCATGCGCCTCGGCGAGGCCTCGGGCGCCGGCATGGCGATGGGCCTGCTGAAGGGCGCGCTCGCCTGCCACACCGGCATGGCGACCTTCGCGCAGGCCGGCGTGTCCGAGAAGGGCGCGGGCTGAAGACGCAGGGGCATCCGCACCCTCGCGTCTTCGCGAGTGGAGCGAAGCAATCCAGCGGCGCCACGCCCATCAGCGGCCCGCTGCCCTGGGCTGCTGCGCTGCGCTCGCAAAGACGAACCGTCCTCGGGAGCGCCCTGATCAGGCGGTCTTCTCGATGTTCCAGAAGAACTGCACCGGCGCCATGACCATGCCCTTGAGCTTCGCGCTGACCGCCATCGGCTGCTGCACGAGGCCCGCGGGGGCGTAGGGCACGACCTCGAAGGCCCGCTCCTCGATGCGCGCGGCGAGCGCCTTCTGCTGCGCCTCGTCGCTGGTCGCGATCCAGTCGCTCCGCAGGGTCTCCAGCGTCGGGTCGTCCGGCCAGCCGAACCAGGCGGCCTGACCGTTGGCGCGGATCAACGGGTGCAGCGCCGGGTTCAGCACGTCCGCCCCCGACCAGAGGGTGTGGAACAGGGACCAGCCCCCGGCATCGACCGGCCCGCGATTGCCGCGGCGGGCGATGAAGCTGCCCCAGTCGGTCGAGACCAGATCGACGGTCATGCCGAGCTGCTTGAGCAGGTCCTGGGTCACCAGCGACTGGTTGTAGGCGATCGGCTGGTCGGCCGGGGCCAGCAGCACCACGCGCTCGCCCTTGTAGCCGGCCTTGGCCAGCATCGCCTTGGCCTTGGCGAGGTCCGCCTGCATGGCCGCGGCCCCGCCGGCCCCGGTCGACATCGGCGAGCCGGGCGTGAAGAAGGTCTTGGCCTCCTGGTAGTATTCGGGGCTGCCGACCACCGCCTGCATGTAGTCGTCCTGCTTCATGGCCATCATCACGGCCCGGCGGATCTCGGGATTGTTGAACGGCGGCTGCGTGTGGTTGAACCGCATCAGCAGGATCAGCCCGAGCGGCACGTTGCGGATCTCGATCCCCGGCTTGCCCTTGAGGACCGGGATCAGGTCGATCGCCGGCTGCTCGTACCAGTCGACCGCGCCCTGAATCATCGCGCCCACCGCCGCCGAGGCCTCGGTGATGGCGAGCCACTCGATCCGGTCGACCTTCGCGACCTTGCCGCCGGCGGCCCAGGAGGGCGCCTCCTCGCGCGGGCGGTAGCCGGCGTGGCGGGTGTAGATCGCGTTCTGGCCGGGGATCCACTCGCGCGCCTCGAAGCGCCAGGGCCCGGAGCCCGTGGCGTCGGCGATCGGCTTGGACGCGTCCTGGAGCGCGACGCGCTCCGGCATGATGAAGGGTACGTTCGAGGACAGCTTGCCGAGCGCCGCCGGGAGCAGGGGGAACGGCTTCTTCAGGCTGATGGTGAAGGTCCGCGCGTCCTCCTGGCCGTACCCCTCCACGAAGCCCGCCAGGGTCTGGCCGAACGCGTCTCGCTTGGACCAGCGCGCGATGGACGCGATGCAGTCCTTGGCCTCGACCGGCGAGCCGTCGTGGAAGGTGAGGCCGTCGCGGAGATGGAAGGTCCAGCGCAGGCCGTCGGGCGCGGTCTGCCAGTCGCTCACCATCTGGGGCTGGATGCGGAAATTCTCGTCGGTGGCGAACAGCGTGTCGTAGACGAGATAGCCGTGGTTGCGGATGACGTAGCTCGTGGCGACGATCGGATCGAGGGACGGCAGGGGTGTCGACGGGATGAAGCGCAGCACGCTGCCGCCGCCGGGCTGGGCCCGGACCAGGTGCGGGAGGCCGAGGCCGGCGGCCGCGCCTGCGGTACCGGCCAGAATCTGGCGACGGGAGAGCGTCATCGCGGGCACCCTTGTCCTGATCGAGCCCGTTGCCCGATTGATTTTATACAATTTCAATACCGGAGCTCCGCCGTCAAGGGTCCTGCGGAGCATCCGGTGCCGGCCGGGAGCGAGACGATGAAGAACCGGACCATCGCGGGCTCGATCGGGACCGAGATCCGGCGGCGCATCCTCGACGGGCGCTACCCAGCCGGGTCGCAGCTCCGCCAGGACGGGCTGGCGTCGGAATTCGGCGCCAGCCGGATCCCGGTGCGCGAGGCCCTGTTCCAGCTCGAGGCCGAGGGCCTCGTCCGGATCCTGCCCCATCGCGGGGCCATGGTGGCGCCGCTCTCGCCGGCGGACGCGGCCGAGGCCCTCGAGCTGCGGGGCGCCCTCGAGCCGCGCCTCCTGGCCCTCTCGGCACCCCGCCTGACCGCCGACGACTACGCCCGGGCCGACGCCCTGCTGGAGGAGTACGCCGTGGCCCTGCGGGCGGGCGCGACGGCGCGCTGGGGCGCCCTCAACACGGAGCTGCACCTGCTCCTCTACAGCCGGGCGGAGCGCCCCCGCGCCCTCGGGCTGGTCGGCTCCCTGCTGGCCGAGTGCGACCGCTACACCCGCCTCCAGCTCTCCACCGACAGCGCCGAGCTGGAGCGGGCCGACCGCGAGCATCGCGAGATCGTCCGGCTGTGCCGGAACGGCCACGTCTCGGCCGCCCGCGCCCTCCTGACCGACCATATCGACCACGTCGCCGCCGCGCTGATGGCGTTCCTCGGCGCCGCGCCCGGCCCGGCCCACGCGACGGCGATTGTATAAAATCCTTGCCAGACCCGCGCGGCGCTGCCATGGAGAGGCGTGCCGCCCCGCGAGGCCCGCGAGGCCGGCCGGGACGATCCCACCTCCCAGCAGGCGAGCCGGCGATGGCCTTCGATCGACACATCTTCTCCGGCACGATCCCGGCCCTGATGACGCCCTGCCGGCCGGACCGGACGCCTGACCTCGACGCCCTCGCGCGCAAGGGACGGGAGCTCGTCGATGCCGGCATGTCGGCGGTCGTCTACTGCGGCTCGATGGGCGACTGGCCGCTGCTCACCGACGAGGAGCGGATGGCGGGCGTCGAGCGGCTGCTCGCCGCCGGCGTCCCGGTGATCGTCGGGACCGGCGCCCAGAACCCGAAGCGGGCCGCGGCGCTCGCGGCCCACGCCAAGGCGGCCGGCGCCCACGGCCTGATGATCATCCCGCGGGTCCTGTCGCGCGGTAGCTCGGCCGCGGCCCAGGAGGCGCATTTCGGCGGCATCCTGGAGGCGGCCGTCGACCTGCCGTCGGTGATCTACAACAGCCCCTATTACGGGTTCGAGACCCGGGCGGACCTGTTCTTCCGCCTGCGCGCCCACCACCCGCACCTCGTCGGCTTCAAGGAATTCGGCGGCGCGGCCTCGCTCACCTACGCGGCCGAGCACATCACCGGCCAGTCGCCCGACATCACCCTGATGGTCGGGGTGGATACCCAGGTGGTGCACGGCTACGTCAATTGCGGCGCCCGGGGCGCCATCACGGGCATCGGCAACGTCCTGCCGCGGGAAGTGCTCCACCTCGTCGCCCTGTGCGAGAAGGCCGCCGCGGGCGACGTCCGGGCCCGGCGCCGGGCCGAGGAACTCGACGCCGCGCTGGCGATCCTGTCGAGCTTCGACGAGGGGACCGACCTCGTCCTCTACTACAAGCACCTGATGGTGCTGGAGGGGAACCCGGAATACGCGCTGCACTTCAACGCCACCGACGCGCTCAGCGCCGGTCAGCGCCACTACGCGGAGACGCAGCTGCGCCTGTTCAAGGCGTGGTACGCACAGTGGTCGGAGGCCGGCGCCGGGGCCTGATCCCCGGGCGCGCCGCCGAACGCAGGGCAGCCCGCCTTTGCGCGGGACCGCCCGTCGGCGCTATGGCGGGGGCGAGATCGGCCACACCCGCGAACCGTCCATGAAGATCACCCAAGCCTTCACCTTCGAGGCGGCCCACCGGCTGCCGAACGTGCCCGAGACCCACCGCTGCCACCGGATGCACGGGCATTCCTACCGGGTCGAGTTGACGGTCGCCGGCCCGGTCGATCCCCAGACCGGCTGGGTGATCGACTTCTACGACATCGAGTCGATCTTCGGGCCGCTGCTCGCCCGGCTCGACCACCACTGCCTCAACGAGATCGAGGGGCTGGAGAACCCAACTGCCGAAAACATCGCCGCCTGGATCTGGCAGCGCCTCCGGCCGGACCTGCCGGGCCTCGCGCGGGTGCGGGTCGCCGAGACCCCGATGTCCTGGGCCGAGTACGATGGCGAGTGACGCCGCGATCGCCGGGGACCGCGCCGCGCTGGTCCTGTTCTCCGGGGGACAGGATTCGGCCACCTGCCTGGCCTGGGCCCTGGACCGGTTCGACCACGTCGAGACCCTCGGCTTCGACTACGGGCAGCGCCACCGGGTCGAGCTCGACCGCCGCGCGGCCCTGCGGGCTGGCACGACCGCCCTCGATCCCGCCTGGGCGGCCCGCCTCGGCGAGGACCACACACTGGCCCTCGACGCCCTCGGGCAGGTCTCCGAGACGGCGCTCACCCGGGAGGCCGCGATCGGCTACGAGGCGTCGGGCCTGCCCAACACCTTCGTGCCCGGCCGCAACCTCGTGTTCCTGACCTTCGCGGCGGCGCTCGCCTACCGGCGGGGGCTCCGGCACGTGGTCGGCGGCATGTGCGAGACCGACTATTCCGGCTACCCGGATTGCCGCGACGACACGATCAAGGCCCTGCAGGTGGCGCTCAATCTCGGCATGGAGCGGCGCTTCGTGCTGCACACGCCGCTGATGTGGCTCGACAAGGCGCAGACCTGGGAGCTGGCCGAGAGCCTCGGCGGGCGGCCGCTGGTCGACCTGATCGTCGAGGAGAGCCACACCTGCTACCTCGGCGAGCGCGGGCAGCGGCATGCCTGGGGCTACGGCTGCGGCACCTGCCCGGCCTGCCGCCTGCGGGCGGACGGCTACGCCCGGTTCACTGCGGCCTGAGGCCGTCGACCAGCACCGCCAGCGTCCCCCGGAAGGCGTCGGGGCTCGCGAACAGGCGCTCCATCAGGAGCGCCCCCTCCAGGGTGGCGACGACGTAGCGGGCGAGCGCCGCCGGATCCGCGCCGCCGCGCACGCTGCCGTCCGCCTGGCCCGCGCGCAGGATGCCCTCAAGCCACGCGAGGTGGTCCGCGAAGAAGGCCGCGATGTCCCGGCGCAGGCGCTCGGGCAGGGCCTCGCCCTCGATGGCAAGCGCCGCGCAGAGGCAGCCGAGCCCCTGCTCGACGCCGCCGAGATAGAGCCGCCCGTAGGCCTCGACCCGGCCGGGGCCGTCCGGCACGTCCCGGCGGATCGCTTCCAGGGCCGCGGCGTAGCGCGCCGCGTAGGCCGCCACGAGGGCGGCGCCGAGATCGACCTTGGTGGGGAAGTGGTGGTGGATGCTCGCCTTGCGGATGCCCACCGCCGCCGCGAGGTCGGCGTAGCTGAAGCCGGCGAAGCCGCGGCCCCGCACCAGGGTCTCGGCCTGCATCAGCAACTCGGCGCGGGTATCCCTCATCGCGGCGATCGTCGCTCCAAACTCGCCCCCATCATCGCACGAAGTCACGCGAACGTGCGGCCGCGGCGGGGACCGGCTCCCGGCGGCCCCTTGACGGACGAGTAATCTACCTACTTAATGGTAGACAATCAAGAACGGGCAAGATCGGGAGGTTTCGGCATGACGGCACGCGCCGTCCATCCGCGGAGGCAGGCCGCCGGGCCGACGCGGCGGCACGCCCTCTTCGCGGGGCTCTGCCTGTGCTGCCTGCCGACGCTGGGCCGCGCCGCCGAGAGCTTCACGATGGAGGAGGTCGGGCCCGGCCTGTACGTGCGCAAGGGCCTGATCGCCGACGCCACCCCCGACAACGCCGACGCCATCGCCAATATCGGCTTCCTCGTCGGCAGGACCGGCGTGGTGGTGACCGAGTCCGGCGGCAGCCTCGCCGACGGCCAGTGGCTGCGCGCCGAGATCGCCAAGCGCACGGACAAGCCGATCACCCACGTGGTGCTGACCCACGTCCACCCGGACCACGTCTTCGGGGCAGGGGCCTTCGTCCAGGACAAGCCGGTCTTCATCGGCCACGCCAAGCTCACCGAGGCGCTGGCGGCCCGGGGCGAGTTCTACCGCAAGCGGCTGATCGATCTGCTCGGCGAGGACCGGACCGGGCCGGTGGTCTACCCGACCATGACCGTCGCCGACACGGCCGAGATCGACCTCGGCGACCGCCGCCTGACCTTCACGGCGCACGGTCCGGCGCACACCACCTCGGACCTGTCGATGATCGATTCCGGCAGCGGCCTGCTGTTCCCCGCCGACCTGCTGTTCGTGAACCGGATCCCCTCCCTCGACGGCAGCCTCAAGGGCTGGCTCGCCGAGATCGAGCGGCTGAAGGCCATGGGTCCCGCCCGGGCCGTGCCGGGCCACGGCCCCGTCGCGGTCGACCTCGCCCCGGCGCTCGCCGACCTCTCCGGCTACCTGACCGCCCTGCGCGACGGCACCCGGGCGGCGATCGCCAAGGACGTCCCGATCGAGAAGGCCGTGACCAGCGTCGCGGCGGACCAGCGCGACAAGTGGGCGCTGTTCGACACCTACAACGGCCGCAACGTCACCGTGGCCTACCAGGAACTCGAGTGGGAATAGGTTTCAAAATCCCCATATCCGAATCGATCGGGAGGCACGCCATGACGCACAGGATCGGACAGACCTTCTCCACCCTCGCCCTCGGCCTCGTCCTGGCGACGACGGCCCTGTCGGGACCGCTCGCCGGCGCCGCGCGGGCGGCCGGCGCCTCCGACACCGACCAGGAGCGGGCGGCCCGCTGGCAGGAGATCGCCAAGTCGATCTTCGGCGACCGCCAGATCGCCCCGACCGACAGCCTCGTGAAGATCGAGGCGCCCGCCCGGGCGCTCGACGCCGCGCTGGTGCCGATCACCCTGACCATGCCCAACGACGGGCAGATCAAGGCGGTCTCGCTGATCATCGACGACAACCCGGCGCCCTACGCGGCCAAGTTCGAGTTCGGGCCGGCCGCCGACCCGGCCGAGCTGAAGCTGCGCGTGCGGGTCAACAACTACACCGACATGCACGCCGTGGTGGAGACGACGGACGGCAAGCTCTACGAGGCCAAGCAGTTCGTGAAGGCCTCCGGCGGCTGCTCGGCCCCGATGGGCATGAGCGACGAGGAGGCCATGAAGGGCATGGGCGACATGCGCATGAAGTTCGCCGAGACGGCGGCCGGCAAGCCCGTGGAGGCGACGCTGATGATCCGCCACCCGAACTTCTCCGGCATGCAGATGAACCAGGTGACCCGCGACTACACGCCGGCGCGCTACATCGACAAGGTCACCGTCTCGGCGGGCGACCGGAAGGTCTTCACCATGACGGGCGACATCTCGATCGCCTCGAACCCGGTGATCAACTTCGCGCTCAAGCCGGACGGCAAGCCGATCCAGGTCGCGGCCTCCGACAACCAGGGCGGCCAGTGGCAGCACAGCTTCACGGCGCCGAGCCCGACGAACTGACCATGCGGCGCCTCCTCCTGACCGGCCGGGCCGCGGCGGCCTGCGCCGCGCTCCTCTGCCTCGCCGCGGCGCCGGCCGATTCCCCGGTGAACGTGCCCGAGCCGGAGGGGCTCTACGCCGGCCCCCCGAAGGGCTACACGCCCCCGACCCTCAAGGGCGCCGCCGTGGTCGACGCCGACGCCGTCGCCGCCCTGATGGCCGGGCCCGACAAGCCGGTGCTGCTCGACGTGGCGGCGCCGGACCGCAAGCCATCGAACTTCCCGGAGGGCCGCCTGTGGCTGCCGGTGCATCCCTCGATCCCCGGCGCCGTCTGGATGCCGGAGGCCGGCGCCGAGCCCCTGGCGCCGGCGCGCGAGGCGCTGTTCTACGCCCGCGTCGCGGCGCTGACCGGGAGCGACACGGCCAAGCCCATCGTGGTGTTCTGCCACGTCGAGTGCTGGGGCAGCTGGAACGCCGCCAAGCGGCTGGTGCGGAAGGGCTATACCGGCGTGCGCTGGTTCCCCCAGGGCGTCGAGGGCTGGCAGGAGAAGCACGAGACCGCGAACCTGAAGGTCGATCCGGACTGGAAGGCGGGCGCCGAGCCGCAGGCGGGGCGCTGACCCGCGGCGCCGGGCGTTGTAAGCAGGGGCCGCGGAACGCGGATCGCGAAGCGGGACGCGCGCCCGCTCCCGGACGGGAGAGGGCGCCTCCGCCCCGTCCGCGGTGGACGGAATGAGGTCTGAACCATGTCGCAGGTCGTGCAGTCCCGCCGGCTCCGGGCGATCGATATCGGCAAGCGCAAGGCCGAGGGGCGCAAGATCATCGCGCTCACCGCCTACCACGCCCACACGGCCGGGATCGTCGATCCCTACTGCGACTTCATCCTCGTGGGCGATTCCCTCGGCATGGTCATGCACGGGATGGAATCGACGATCCCCGTGACCCTGGAGATGATGATCCTCCAGGCCCAGGCGGTGATCCGCGGCACGCAGAAGGCGCTGGTCGTGGTCGACATGCCGTTCGGCTCCTACGAGGCGAGCCGGGAGCAGGCCTTCCTCAGCGCCTCCCGGGTCCTCAAGGAGACCGGCGCCGGCGCGATCAAGCTGGAGGGCGGCGCCCACTTCGCCGAGACGGTGGCGTTCCTCGTCCAGCGCGGCGTGCCGGTGATGGGCCATATCGGACTCACCCCGCAGGCGGTGAACACGATGGGCGGCTTCAAGGTGCAGGGCCGGGGGCCGGACGACGAGCGCCGCCTGCTGGAGGATGCCCGCGCCATCTCGGAGGCCGGCGCCTTCGCGATCGTGCTGGAGGGCATCGTCGAGCCGGTGGCGCGGGCGATCGCGTCCTCGCCCCGCGTGACCGCCGCTACGATCGGCATCGGCGCCTCGGCGGTCTGCGACGGGCAGATCCTGGTGCTGGAGGACATGCTCGGCCTGTCCGAGCGCACGCCGAAATTCGTGCGCCAGTTCGGGAGCCTGCGGACCCACATCGAGGACGCCGTGAAGGCCTACGCCGAGGAGGTCCGGGCCGGACGGTTCCCGGCCGACGACCACACCTACGGGTAGGACAGGGCGGGGGCCGGGCCCGGCCAGCGCGCCCGCGAAGTCCTGAACGGACCGCGCCGGCCCCGTTCAGCCGGAGCGGGGTATCGGTCTGCCGGTCGTGCCATCGGGAGTAGGCGCCGTGAGGCTTGTCAGTGCGTTCGCGGTCTGCGCCGCCTGTGTCGGGGCCGCCCTGGCCGGACCGCGACCGGCCTTCGCGCTCGAGAACCCGGCCTCGGCCTTCTGCGCGACCATGGACGGTCGATCGATCCTCGCGAAGCTGCCCGACGGCGGCACGATCGGGCTGTGCGCCCTTCCGGGCCGGAAGATCGTCGAGGAATGGACGCTGTACCGGATGCTCCACGGCGTGAAGCCGGCACCCGACGCCGACCCGTTCCGATAGCCCGGCCGAGACGTCCGGTCCGGTTCTCGGACAGTCTTCGTCCACCTTCCACCGGCCCGCCGCGCGCATATGAGGCGCGATCCGTGCCGGCGTGATTGATCTCGCCGGCCCGACGATGCCACTCTCGTCGTCCGAACTCTCTCAGGCGGGATCGACGACTCATGCAGCGGGCCCGATCGCGCCGGCGCCTCGTCCGCGCGGGCCTCGCCCTCGGCCTGATCGCGGCCGGGCCCGGAGCCGGATCCGCCGGGACGCTCACGCGGGCGCAGGTCGAGGCGCAGTTGCCGGCGCTGGAGGCGCTGGCGCAGCGGGCCGTCGACGCGGGCGCGGTGCCGGGCCTCGCGATCGCGGTCGTCCTCGGCGACGCGACGCTCCTCCTGAAGGGATACGGCCTCAGGCAGGCCGGGAAGACGGATCCGGTCGGCCCCGACACCGTCTTCCAGATCGCCTCCCTGTCCAAGCCCGTGACCGCGACGATCGTGGCGGCCCTGGTGGGCGAGGGGGTGGTCGACTGGGATTCGCGCGTCGCGGATCTCGATCCCGCCTTCCAGCTGCGCGAGCCCTACCCGACCGCGCAGGTCACGGTGCGCGACTTTCTGAACCATCGCAGCGGCCTGCCGGGGACCGCCGGCGACGACCTGGAGGCGATCGGCTTCGGCCGCGACGCGATCCTGCACCGGCTCCGCCTCGCGCCGCCCGCCTCCAGCTTCCGCGCCGGCTACGCCTACAGCAATTTCGGCTTCACCGAGGGCGCGGTCGCCGCCGCGAGGCCGACCGGCCAGCCCTGGGAGGCGGTGGCCCGGGACCGGCTGTTCCGGCCGCTCGGGATGACCGCCACCGGCACGACCCACGCGGAGTTCCTGAGCCGGACCGACCGCGCGGCGCTCCATGTCCGGGCCGGCGGCGTCTGGACCGCCGAGGTCGAGCGGGATCCCGACGCCCAGGCCCCGGCCGGCGGCGTCAGCGCCCCTGTCCGCGACCTCGCGCGCTGGCTGCGGCTCGTGATCGGCAGCGGCCGCTTCGAGGGCGCGCAGCGCGTCGAGGCCCCGGCCCTGGCGCAGACGCACGTCCCGCTCACGGCCCGCGGCCGCAATCCCGTGACCGGCGGCGCGTCCTTCTACGGCCTCGGCTGGAACGTCGAGTACGGCCGCCACGGCCTCGTCTGGGGCCACGCGGGCGCCTTCAGCGTCGGGGCGCAGACGCTCGTCTCGATCCATCCCGAGGCCGGCCTCGGGATCCTCGTCCTGACCAACGCTTTCCCGTCCGGCGTGCCGGAAGGGCTGGCCGACAGCTTCGCCGACCTCGTCTTCGACGGCCGCGTCGGCCGCGACTGGGTGCAGGCCTGGGGCGCGGCCTACGAGACCCTGTTCGCGCCGGGCATCGCCGCCGACAAGGCGGCCTACGGGACGCCGCCGGCGCCGCCCTCCGCGCCCCTGGCGCCGTCGGCCTACGCGGGGCGCTACGCCAACGCCTATGTCGGCGAGGCCGTGGTGACCGAGGCGGACGGCGCCCTGACGCTGACGGTCGGCCCCGGGGGCGCGCGCCGCTACCCGCTCCGGCACTTCGACCGCGACCTCTTCCTCAGCTTCCCGGACGCGGAGGCGCCCGACCGCCCCTCCGCCGTCCGCTTCGCGATCGGGAGCGACGGCCGGGCCGCCACCGTGACGGTCGACGCGCTCGACGCGAGCGGGCTCGGCACCCTCGCGCGGCGGGACTGACCGCCGCCGTCACCCCNCCGCGCGCCGGGACGGCAGCCGCAGGCCGGGGGCCGGGCGCTCCAGCAGCACCTCCCGGCGGAAGCGCACCAGCCGCGCCGGGCGGCCGGCGGCGCCGCTGGTGACGCTCTCGGTCTCCTCCACCAGCCCCTGCTGGGCCACGAGGCGCCGGAAATTCTGCTTGTGCAGCTGCGTCCCCGACAGGGCCTCCACGGTCTTCTGCAGCTGCAGCAGGGTGAATTCCGGCGGCATCAATTCGAACACCACCGGGCGATACTTGATCTTGCCCCGGAGCCGGCCGATCGCGGTGGCGAGCACCCGCCGGTGGTCGAACGCCATCGGCACGCCGGTCGGATCGTTCGGCAGGGCCGGGCCCGGATTGCCCCGCGCCTCCGGGATCAGCCCGGCCTCGAACAGCAATTCGTAGCGCTCCAGCACGCGCTCCTCGTTCCACGTGCCGCCGTTCATGCCGAAGGTCAGCCCGAGACGGTCCAGGCGGCGCGTGCGGGTGGCGCAATCCTCGGGCTCGGATGCCCAGGCGGCGAGCCGCGCCTCGATGGCGTCGAGCTGGCGCGGCCGCCCTTGCCGGAAATCCTCGTAGGGCAGGTAGCGGTACCAGTTCTGCCACGCGGCCTCGGCGATCCCCGCCGGCCGCTCCTCGCGGACGAGCGCCAGATAGGCCACCGAGAGCGAGTGCACCCCCGACAGGGTCGCCGTGCCGGAGCGGTCGCGGTCGCCGAAGGTGTAGAGCTGCTCCACGTAGCCGAGGCGCTGATGCGTCTGCCGCTCCACCCAGGCGCGCAGACCCCGCTCCAGGGTGGCGTGCTCGGGGACGAGGGGACCGGCCGGCAGGCCGTCGCCGCGGCCGGGCGCCTGGTCCGGGACCCGGACCGTCAGGGCGCGCGGCTCTCCCTTGGTCGCGGCGACGATCACCGCGACGAGGCCTACGGAGGAGCGCTCCGGCGGGGCCTGCCCCCCGCGCGCATCCGTCTGCGCCGCGGCACCCTTCATCGTTCCTCGACCGTCCGTCCCCGGGATGCGCCGTAGCGGATCCCACCTATAGGGGGGCAGGATCGCCGCGCGTCAACGCCGCTGTATGAGGGAGCCGACCCGGCCCGCTCGCCGCGCCGCCTGCCGGGGCCGCCGCTTGCCAATGCCGCGTGGGCTGCCCAAACAGGGGTTCCGGGCGGGCCGGCACCGGGCCGGCCGAGGCGGATCGAGCGATCACAGCGATGCCAGCGAGCGCGACTTCCCCGGCGACTTCCCCGGCGACATCCACCGAGCCCCGCAGCCGAGCCGTCGACCTGCGGCTCTACGGGCTGCTCGACGTCGGCGTCTGCGGCGCGGACGGGGCGCGGCTGGCGGAACTCGGCGCCGAGGCGGTGGCGGGGGGCTGCACCCTGCTCCAGTACCGCGAGAAGGACATCGCCGATGCCCGGGCTGCCCTGGCGCGGATCCGGGCGATCCTAGAGGCGGTGGGCGGCCGGGTCCCGGTCCTCGTCAACGACCGCGTCGACCTCGCCCTCGCGGCGGGCGCGGACGGGGTGCATCTCGGCCAGGGCGACCTCCACCCGGCCGACGCGCGCCGGCTCCTGGGGGAGGGCGCGATCATCGGCCTCACCCTGAAGAAGCCCGCGCAGGCCGACGAGCTGTACCGGCTGCCCGTCGACTACGCCTGCATCGGCGGCGTGTTCGCCACCACCAGCAAGGACAATCCCGACCCGCCGGTGGGCCTCGACGGCTTCGCCAGCATCGCCTTCCGCGCCCGCCTCGCCCGCGGGGCCGGCCTGCCGCTGGGCGCCATCGCGGGGATCGGCCTCGACAACGCCGCCGCGGTGGTCGCCGCGGGGGCGGACGGCGTCGCGGTCATCACCGCCCTGTTCGGCGCCGAGTCGGTGCGCCAGCGCGCCCGCGACCTGCGCGCGCGGATCGACGCCGCCCTGGCGGAACGGGCCGGCTCCCGATGAGCGGCGCCGCGCCCATCGCGGTGACGATCGCGGGCTCGGATTCCGGCGGCGGCGCCGGCATCCAGGCGGACCTCAAGACCTTCTCGGCGCTGGGCGTCTACGGCGCCAGCGTGATCACGGCGCTGACCGCGCAGAACACGACGGGCGTCCAGGGCATCCACGACGTGCCGGCGGACTTCGTCGCCCGGCAGATCGACAGCGTGTTCTCCGACCTCGCCGTGAAGGCCGTGAAGATCGGCATGCTGTCGCAGACCGCGGTGATCGCGGCGGTCGCCGAGGGCCTGGAGCGCCACGCCGGGTCGATCTCGGTCGTCCTGGACCCGGTGATGGTCGCCACCAGCGGCGATCGGCTGATCACCGACGCGGCCGTGGCGACGCTCCGCGAGCGGCTGCTGCCGCGGGCCGACCTGATCACCCCCAACCTGCCGGAGGCGGCGGTGCTCCTCGGCGAGGCCGTCGCCGCGGACGCGGCGGCGATCGTGGCCCAGGCGCGGCGACTCGTGGCTCTCGGCGCCCGGGCGGTGCTGATCAAGGGCGGCCACGGCGCGGGGCGCGAGAGCATCGACCACCTCGTCACGGCGGACGGCACCCTGCGGACCCTGTCGGCACCGCGGATCGCGACGCGCAACACCCACGGCACCGGCTGCACGCTCTCGGCCGCGGTGGCGGCGGGCCTCGCCCAGGGCCTGGCTTTGCCGGAGGCGGTGGCGGAGGCCAAGGCCTACCTCACGGCCGCCCTCGTGGCGGCGGACAGCCTCGCGGTGGGGTCGGGGCACGGGCCGGTCCATCACTTCCACGCCGTCTGGTCCTAGACCTGTCCGGAGCCGGCGCTTTCCGGTGCGCGCGCCGCCCGCCGCCTTGCAACCGGGCGACGATTGCGTTTGAAGAAGCGCACGATCGTTCGGATAACGGAACGGTGCAGGCGGATCGGGGACGATGCAGGATCAGGCGGAACGGCCCGACCGGGCGCGCGGGCGCGACCTGCTGACCGGGGCGCAGGCGCTCTCCGGCCAGCTCGGCAAGACCATCCAGCGACTGCGCAAGGCCTACAACCTGTCGCTCTCGGAACTCGCCGAGCAGTCCGGCGTGGCCAAGTCGATCATCAGCCAGATCGAGCGCAACGAGACCAACCCGACGCTCGCGACGATCTGGCGCCTGTCGCAGGCCCTCGACGTGTCGATCGAGCGGGTGCTGGCGGCCGGCGACGAGGAACCCTTCATCGAGAAGACCTCCCGGGCCGACACGCCGATCCTCGTCTCCGAGGACGGGAAGGTGCGGCTGGCGATCATCGGCTGGCTCAAGACGATCGAGTGGCTGCAATGGTACGAGGTCACGGCCGATCCGGGCGGCGTCCTGGACTCGGACCCGCACCAGCGCGGCTCGGTGGAATCCCTCTCGGTCACCGAGGGCGCGTTCGAGGTCGAGATCGGCGGCGTCGTGCAGCGGGCGCGGACCGGCGAGACCCTGCGCTACCGCTGCGACCGGCCCCACCTCGTGCGCTGCACGGACGGTCCGGCCCGGGCCACCATGGTGGTGATCATGAAGGCCGCCGTGATGGAGTGAGGGCCGCGCCGCTCATTCGGCGGCGCGCGACAGGGCCCGCTGACGGTAGTCGCGCGGGCCCAGGCCGTAGCGCTCCTTGAAGCGCCGGGAGAAATGGGACTGGCTCACGAAGCCGCAGCCATACGCCAGACTCCCCAGCGGCATGTGGAGGCAGCCCGGATCGGCCAGGCGCTTGGCGGCCGCCTCCAGCCTGCGGTGCCAGATCCAGTCGGAGATGTGCCGACCCTGCGCGCTGAACAGCGCCTGCAGCCGCCGCAGGGACACGCCGGTCGCGGCCGCGAGCCGGGGCGGGTCCAGGGTCGGATCGTGGAGATTGGCCTCGATATAGGCCCGGGCGCGCTGCATCACGACGCTGTCCCGGACGGGCTGCCGCACCTCCCGCGCGAGCCGCTCCGCGAGGCTGGCGACGATCAGGTCGAGGCCCGTCGAGACCAAACTCTCGGCCACCTGCGGCGTCAGCCGGTCTCCCAGACTCAGCAGGCTGCTCAGGAAGGACCGGGTCAGGGTCGCGGTCGGGAGATCGCCGCCGACGGTGACGCCGGCGAACAGGCGTGCGGATCCCAGGGACTCCTCCAGCCGCTCCCGCGGGATCCCGATGGCCAGCACCTCGCTGTAGCCGCTGTGCTCGATCGTCCAGGGCGTATTCGTATCCCGGATCGAGAAATCGCCGACTCGATCCGTGCTCGACCGATCGTACTGATGCGCGCGGACGTGTCCCGAGAGCACGACGCTCATGAACAGATGGTCGGTCTTGTGGTTTTCATGGCGAAGCGTGCGCGGTGTCGTGGACGCACGCAGATTGCGCAGGGCGAATTTCGTGAAGACCAGGCCGCCGATACTGGTTCCCTCGATTGTCGCGTCGAAGGGCTCGTCGTTGAGACAAGTCTGCGCCATAGGAACCAAGCGATCTTCGCAGACGTCTCGCCAAAGGCGAAACCTATACTTCTCCAATACACCTTCGGTTGAAAACAGAGTCTGCATCGCGGCAGCCGTATGACCGCGATTGCTGCGAACTGCAACCGCGACCTGTCCAGGCTTGACGCCGCGGCGAACGGACCGACCGGCAGGAAATCCCGCGCGCTCAACATGAATTGTCGGTTCCGCCCCATCGCCCGTCGCGCCTGACGGACCGTGGAGTGGATCCGCACGGCCGGCATTCGGGGAGACGTCCTATCGTGAGCGCCCCGCCCCGACGGACGCGTCGGCGACGGCCGACCTCGGGGCGTCAGCGCCCGCTGTTCACCCAGCGCACCACGTCGGCCAGCACGACGGTCAGCGCCTGATCGAGGGCGCGGGCGCCGTTGCCGGCATCGATCTTGGACACCGGCACGCGGGCCGTGAAGATCCGCGCCGCCGCCACCTTGCCGGTGCCGTCGGCCACGAGCTTCAGCGACAGGTCGACCACCGCCTCGCCGGTCCCGGACTGCACGTCGAAGGCGCGGATCTCGCTGATCAGCTGGTAATCGGACACGACCTTGTCGCCGGGCCGGCTCACCGAGCGCAGCCGCCCGGAGTTCTCCAGACTCTGGATGAGCCGCGTCTGGATCAGGCGCGGCAGCCGGTCGGCCCACTGGCCGCCGCCCAGGAAGGACAGGGCGCCGCCGTTCTCGCGGACGATGATCCGGTCGGCCTCGAAGGGCTGGATGCTCACCGGCTCAGAGACCACGATCGAGCGTCCGGCCGCGATCGGCCGCCCCGCGGCCGGCAGCGCCGCGAGGTCGAAGGTGAGGGGCGCCGCGCCGCCGCAGCCGCCCAGGAGGGCGGCGAGCAGCGCGGCTGCGGCGATGTGGGACGAGCGGACCATACGCATGACCTGAGGAACCCCGCCGGCGAACGGCGGAGCTGTATAAGCTATGCGGTTAAAACTAATCCGCTGCGGCATCCGTGCCGTGCGCCGGGACACATCCGCCCGGCGACGCGGCATTTCACCGGCCACCGTTGTATTCGGGCAACGAAGGCTTGCCGCCGAAGATCACCTGGCTCGGGTCGCGTTCCAGGCTGCGTACCGTGCGGTTGAGGGTGCTCAGCGTCCGCTGGCCGTCCCCCGACAGGGCCTCCACCTCCCGGCGGCCGGTGCCGCTCAGCCGGCCGAAATTGGCCGAAATGCTGGCGGTGCGCTTGTCGAGGTTCTCCGACATCGTCCGGAACGCCTTGCCGGCGTCGCGCACCGAGATCGCCGCCGCGCGGATCTCCGCGAAGGTGCTGGAGCCCTCCTGGCCGGAGGCGGAGCCCAGGAAGCTCTCGGCGCCGTTGAGCACCGCGTCGATCTTGTCGGCCGAGGCGCTGAGCTTGCCAGCGAGCAGCCGGGCGTCGTGCAGGCCCGCCTCGATGTCGGGGCTGGCCTTCGACAGCGCCGCGGAGAAGCGGTCGGCGTTGTCGATCACGCGGCCGAGCTTGGCCCCGTCCACCGCCTTGACCAGCGCCGAGATATTCGGGCCGGCATCGGCCAGCGTCTTCGAGAAGGTCTCGACATTGGCGAGCGACCGGTTGATCGCCCCCTCGTTGGCGGAGACGAGTCGGTCGAGGCGGGCCAGCATGTCGTCGGCCCTCTGCGCCACCTGGCGGGCCAGCGCCATCATGTCCTGCATGTCGGAGGAATCGGCGAAGATCGTCGGCGGCTCGCCGTTGGCCATCGGGGTCAGCACCGGCGCGTCGGCGTTGCCGCCCGACAGGGAGATCACCGAGACGCCGGTGAGCATCGCCGAGTCGAGGCGGGCGCGGGTGTCGGCCCGGAGCGGGGTCGCGGGATCGACCTTGATCTGGGCGAGCACCCGGCGGGGATCCTGCGGGGCGAGGCGGATATCGGTGACCTCGCCGACCTTGATGCCGTTGAAGTTCACGCTCGAGCCGCGCGACAGCCCTCCGACCGAGCCGGAGAAGACGATGCGGACGATCTGGCTGACCTGCCGCGACGAGCCGCCGGAGAGCCACAGCACGGTGCCGAAGCCCGCCAGGATGACGGCGATCGTGAAGGCGCCGATCAGGGCGTAGTTCGCGCGAGTTTCCATGCGCTCAACCTGCGATTCTAGCCGGCCGAGATCCGGCCGGGCCTGGAGCCCCGGCTCCCGGAGGGGAGCAGGGCGGGATCTGGGTGGGTCGGCGGCGATCGGGCATCGGATCAGGCATCGGATCAGGCATGGGCCGCGGCGCCGCCCGTCGCGATGGTCCGGGCGCGCTTGCCGTGGAAGTACGAGCGCAGCCAGGGATGGTCGCTCGCCAGCATCTCGTCGATCGTGCCGGCGGCGATGATCTGGCCGTCGCCGAGCGCCGCGATGCGGTCGCAGGCGGTGTAGAGGCTGTCGAGGTCGTGGGTGACCATGAAGACGGTCAGCCCCAGCGTCTCCTTGAGAGTCGAGACGAGGTCGTCGAACTCGCCCGCGCCGATCGGGTCGAGGCCCGAGGTCGGCTCGTCGAGGAACAGGATCTCGGGGTCGAGCGCCAGGGAGCGGGCGAGCGCCGCGCGCTTGATCATGCCGCCCGACAGTTCCGAGGGCAGCTTGTCGGCGGCGTCGGGCTTGAGGCCGACCATCTCGATCTTCAGCCGGGCGAACTCGTCGAGCAGGCGCTCGGACAGGTTCAGGTGCTCCCGCATCGGCACCTGGATGTTCTGCTTGACGGTGAGCGCCGAGAACAGGGCGCCCTGCTGGAACAGCACGCCCCAGCGCTGCTCCATCCGGCGCCGCTCGGCGTAGGTGAGCGCGTCGACGTCGCGGCCGAACACCTCGATGGTCCCGGCGCGCTTCGGGTTGAGACCCAGGATCGTCCGGGTGAGCACCGACTTGCCCTGGCCCGAGGGCCCGACGAAGCCCAGGATCTCGCCGGGGCGGATGTCGAGGCTCAGGCCCTTGAGGATGTTGCGGTCGCGGAAGCCGACCACGAGGTCGCGCACGCGGATGATCGGGGCGGGGGCGTTCATCGAGGCGTTCATCGAGGCGGCCTCAGAAGTCGATCGCGGCGAAGAACACCGCGAACAGGCCGTCGAGGACGATGACCATGAAGATGGACTTCACCACCGACGCGGTGACGTGACGGCCAAGGGACTCGGCCGAACCCTCGACCGCGAAGCCCTCGATCGTGGCGATCACCCCGATGGTCAGCGCCATGAACGGCGCCTTGATCAGGCCGACCATGACGTGGTGGACGCCCACCGCGGCCTGGAGCCGGACCAGGAACTGGTCGAGAGTCAGGCCGCCGTAGAGCATCGCGGTGAGGCCGCCGCCGGCGAGAGCCGCGAGGTCGCCGATCAGCGTCAGCATCGGCAGGCCGATCATCAGCGCGAGCACGCGGGGCACGATCAGGATCTCGACGGGGTCGAGGCCCATCACCCGGAGCGCGTCCACCTCCTCGCGCATGCGCATGGAGCCTATCTCGGCGGTGATCGCCGAGCCCGAGCGGCCGGCGACCATGATCGAGGTGAGCAGCACGCCCATCTCGCGCAGGATCAGGAGGCCGATCAGGTTGACCACGAAGGTCTGGGCGCCGAAGCGCTGGAGCTGGAAGATGCCCTGCTGGGCGACGATGCCGCCCACGAGGAACGAGATCAGCACGATGATCGGCGTGCCGTTGAGCGCCACCTGCTGGATCTGGTTGATCAGGGCGTTGCCGCGGAACGTGCCGGGCCGCAGGGCGACGCGCCCGCAGGCGGCGATCAGCTCGCCCAGGAAGGCGAGGGCGGTGACGAACTCGTGGCCGCCCTGCACGGTGTGGCGCCCGGTGGCGTCGAGCAGGCCGACGACCGGGCCGTACCGCCGCGGCGGCGGCGCGTCCGGCTCGCGCAGACGGACCTCGCCCAGCAGCGTGCGGTGCTCCGGACGCGCGCCGAGATAGGTGAGGGCGCTGCCCGCCTGCTCGATCTCGGCGCGGGTCCGCTCCAGGACCCAGGCGCCCAGGGTGTCCAGGCGCTCGATCCCCGACAGATCGACCGCCACCGGCCCGGCGCGGCCGGCCGCCGCGATGCGCGCGGCCGCGGCCTCGACGGTCGGGGCCTGGTCGGCGGTCCAGCGGCCGTCGAGCGCCAGGCGGCCGTCGGCCGACCGGTCCCGCAGCGCGGCGCCGGCCAAGGCGCCGGGAACAGTGCCCTGGCTCAGCAACACCCTTACTCCTCGATCGAGGCAGCACCCTGCCCGGCGGTTATGACGACATTACGGTTGATGATCCGTCTCCAAGCTCACCCCCAGCGCGCGGCGGGAGGCCAGGGCGAGGCCCAGGCCCGCGGCGGCGAGCGGCGCCATCAGCAGGAAGGCGAGGGGGCCGCCGGCACGGTAGGCCACGCCGCTCCCCAGGGTCGCGACCACCGAGATCCCGGCATTGACCGCGCTGAGGGTGCCCTGCGCCCGGCCCCTTGCTCCGTCGGGGGCGTAGGCCGAGACCGCCGCCATGGCGCCGAGCTGCGTCGCCCCGAAGGTCAGGCCGTGGAGGCCCTGCAGCGGCACCAGCGCGGCGAGGCGGTCGCCGAGGAGGTACATGCCGACCGCCCGCAGGATCGCCGCGACGGCTCCGGCGCCGAGGAGCCGCACCGGGCTGCGCCACGCGGCGGGCAGGGCGGGCAGGCCGGCGAACAGGGCGATCTCGGCCAGCACCCCGGTCGCCCAGAGCGAGCCGACCCAGGCCGCCGGGATCCCCTGGCTGGTCCAGTAGATGCTGCCGAACCCGTAGATCGCCCCGTGGCTCGCCTGGATCGCGGCCGCCGCGCCGATGCACAGCCAGAGCTTCGGCGGCAGCCGCTTCCCGCCGGCACCCTCGCTCGACGGCGGCAGGGCCGCCACCGCGCGGCTGCGCCACGCCACCAGCGCCGCGCCGAGCGCGAGGCCGGTCAGCAGCAGCGGCACGGCGAGCCGGCCGCCGAGTGCCGAGAGCAGCACCCCGCCCGCGAGGTTCGCCAGCAGGAACGCGATGGAGCCCGCCATCCGGATCCGCGAGTAGGTGAGGCGGGAATCCCGGCGCACGGCCGCCAGCGTCAGGTAGTCGATGCAGGGCACGAGCGGCGCGCCGGCGACCGCGTTGAGCACGATCAGCGCGGCGAGGAGCGGCCACGCGATCCCGGCCGCGGCGGGCATCACCGCGTAGGTCAGGCTGAGGGCGAGGCTGCCGAGCAGGATCAGCCGCCGGGGCCCGAGGCCGCGGTCGAGGAGGCTCATCAGCGGCGCCGTCGCGGCGATCCGCGTGGCGATCGGCAGGGCGAGGAGGAGGCCGATCACCCGGGCATCGAGCCCCAGGGCGTCGAGCCACAGCGGCATGAACGGCATCGCGATGCCGATCTCGGTGAAGACCACGGCGTAGAGCAGCGACAGGCGCGCCGGGCCGGACGGGCGGGGCAAGGCGGGTCCTAAGGGGGGCGGTGGGGAGCGGAGGGCGTCCGTAAGCGCCCGTTAAAGGGGGTCTGTCAAATTCCCGAATGATTGGCGCGCACCGGGCGGGCCGCCACCGCGCCCGCGCCCAGCGTCCAGAGAGGCCCATGTTCGGTTCCGTCAACCCGAGCGCGCACGATCCCGCCGAGTACGAGGCGATCGAGGCGACGATCAGCGCCAGCGAGCGCGGCCGCTGGTTCCTCGCCGAGTACGCCCGGCGCAACCGGGGCGCCGAGACCGAGGTGCTGCTCGGGGCGATCGCGCGGCTGGAGCGGAGCGTCACCGCCGACCGCGGGCAGGAGGCCTTCGGGCACCTGCGCGGCAACCTCCTCGACATGGCCGACGCGATCAGCCGGACCAAGGGCGAGATCGCGGCGCTCAACGCCCCGAACGGCGACGAGACCCGGCTGACGCAGGCGTCGCTCGCCCTCGACGCCATCGTGCGCGAGACCGAGCAGGCCACCTCCGACATCCTCAGCGCCGCCGAGTCGATCCAGGAGGCGGCCTGGACCCTGCGCGAGCACGGGGCCGAAGCGCAGGCCTGCGACGCCCTCGACCGCCACGCGACCGCGATCTACACGGCCTGCTCCTTCCAGGACCTGACCGCGCAGCGCACTGCCCGGATCGTCTACACCCTGCGCTACCTCGAGGACCGGGTCTCCGCGATGATCGCCATCTGGGGCGAGGACGCGGTGCGGGTGCCGCCCCACCGGGGCGCGCGGCCGGCCGGCGAGCCGGCCGATCTGAACCAGAGCGACATCGACCGCTACATCGCCATGGACGTGCCGGCCGTCACGGTGGCGGCCCTCGTGGCCCGTCCCGGCAGCCCGGCGCTCCACGAGGACCTGGTGTTCCTGCCGGTCCAGGCGGAGGCCGGGACTGCGGCCGACGCGTTGGCAGCCTCGGAGCCGGTGCCGGAGCCCGAGGCGGACGCCGTCTCCGAGCCGGTCGGGGCGTCCGAGCTGGCGCCCGCACCGGAGCCGGATCTGGCGGCCGCGCCGGTGGACCTGTCTCTGGCCGCGTCGGAAGCCGGCCCGGAAGCCGATCTGGGGGCTGCCTCGAAGATCGATCTGGAGGCCGACTGGGCGGTCGATTTCGAGTCCGCCCCGGAGATGGTGCCGGAGCCGACACCGGAGGCCGCCTCCCCCCCTGTCCCCGACCTGGCCGCCGAGGCCGCGCCGGAGCCCGGCGCCCCGATCGAGGAGTTGTTCGAGGAGGACGTCGCGGAGGATCTCGCGCAGGACGTCGCGCGCGACATGGCCGACCTGACCTGGGGCGAAACCGTCGCGGCGGCCCCCGAGCCGGCGATGCCGCCGGAGGAGCCGGCCCTGAGCTTCGCCGAGATCGAGGCGCTGACGCCCGAGGAGCGCCTCGCGCTGTTCGCCTGAGGGGCTCCGACCGGGCTCCGGCGCCGACCCCGAACCCGGGACGGCTCGACAGGCGCGCCCCGGCCCGGACCCTGCTATCAGGGGCGCCCCCGTCAACCCCGAGCATGCACATCCGTGGCCCTGCACCTGATCAAGCTCTGCGTCGGCCCCGCCACCATCGCCGACCTCGAGGCCCGGCAGGCCCGGTTCCGGGAGGAGGCGCTCCGGGACGGGCGGGAAGCGGACCCGTTCCACGTCACCCGCACCCTGCCCAAGCGCCACCGGGAGATCGCCGGCCAGGGCTCGATCTACTGGGTGATCCGCGGGACGCTGTCCTGCCGGCAGGCGATCACCGCGATCGAGCCGCTCACCGGCGCGGACGGCATCCCGCGCTGCCGGCTGGTCTTCGATCCCCGGCTCGTCCCGGTGGCGCCCCGGCCCTACCGGGCGTTCCAGGGCTGGCGCTACCTCACGGCGCGCGACGCGCCGCCCGATCTCGGGGCCGAGGCCTCGGGGGACCTCGCCGAGATGCCCGAGGCCCTGCGGCGCGAGCTGGTCGGCCTCGGCCTGCTGTGAGGGCGGGGCGGCGCCCGCGCCGCCTGGTCCCGCGCGCACGACCCCGGGCGGCGAGGGAGGGCGCGACGGGTCTCGTCGTCCCCGGTATGTGCCCCGCCGGCGCCGCGAACGGCCCCGGCGGGATCGGTCCTACGCCCCGTCGAAGCGCCCGCTGGCATGGGCCAGCATGGTGTAGACCTTGCCGGTCTCCGAGGTCAGGTAGGCGTCGGTGCGCTTGGCGTCGGCGTCGTTCTTGACGACGTCGCCGAGCAGGCGCTCGAACTCGCTGACGTAGCGGTCGACGCTGCGGCGGAACTCCGCGTCGGTCCTGTACCGGCGCTGGATCTCCGCGAAGGTGGCCCGGCCCTGCGGCGTGTAGATCCGCGGGTCGAACAGGTTCGGCTCGCCCCGGCGGTACCGCTCCCACAGGTCGACCGCGGTCCTGTGCTCGATCATCTTGGCGATGTCGGTCGAGATCGTGTCGAGGGCGATTCGCCCGGTCTCGGCGGCCGCCACCGCGGGGCGGCGGGCCGCCGGCGCGGGCGCCGGGGCGGCGGCCGCCGCGACGGCGCGGCCGCCGCTCTCCGCGACCCGGCGCTGGGGCTGCGCCTGCGGCTGGGCGACGTCGACCGCGCGGCCGGAGCGGGAGACCAGGGACGACAGCTCGTTGAGCGCCTTGATCTGGTCCGCCACCACCCGGCGCATCTCGCCGGTGGCGTCCTGCGTCTCGCGCGGCAGCTCGAGGACGCCCTTGGCGAGCTCGGCGCGGGTCGCGTCGAGTTCGCCGCGGATCGAGCCCGCCATCTCGCGCAGGGCCGAGAAGGAGTCGCCGAAGCTGGCCTGGGCCTCCTGGAAGCCGCTGCGCATCTCGCGGGCCGCCTCCTCGATGACCTGCCGGACGCCCTGAGCGGCCTTCTCGCCCTCGGCGCTGGCGCTGTCCTTCAGGTCGGCGAAGGCGCTCGTCACCGAGGCCCCGGCGCCCTGGGCCGACTGGGCCAGGGACTCGCCGACGCTGCGGGCGCGCTCCTCGGCGGCGCGCAGGGTCTGCTCGATGGTCTGGGCCAGGGCGGTGCCGTTCTGCTCCAGGGCGGCGGCCCGGGCCTCGAACGCGGCCAGCGCCTCGGTCAGCTTGGTCTCGCGGCCCGACAGGGCCGAGTCGAGGCGCTCCTCGATGGCCGCAAGGGAGGCCGCGGCCCGGTCGAGGGCCGCCACGTGCGCGGCGGTCTGCTCGCCGAGGGAGCGGCCGCGGCCGTCGAGGGTCTCGGCGAGGCGCGAGGCCTCGCTGAGCGCCCCGTCGGCGGCGCCGCGCAGGGCCTCGACCTGGGCCGAGACACCGGCGCTGGCGCGGCCGGTCTCGGCGGCGATGCGCTCCAGCGCCGCCTGGACCTGCTCGATCCGGCCGGCGAGACCCTGCTCGATCGCGCCGAGATTGGTGTCGGCGCCGGCCACCAGGTCGGTCAGCGCCGTGTTGGCGGCCTCGATCCGCTGGAGCAGGGCGCCGAGCTCGCGGCCCATCCGGTCGTTGGTCTCGAACAGCTCGGAGAGCGTGCGGCCCGCACCGTCCTCGACGGCGGCGCGCAGCAGCTCGGCCGAGGCCCGCGACTGCACGGCCAGCTCCTCGGTCCGCTCCCGCAGGCTCTCGGCCAGGGGCACGCCGGTCTCCGCGAGCGTCCGCTCGATCGCCTCCGCCCGGTCCGACAGGGCCCGCGACAGGTCCATCATCGGCCCGTCGATGGCGCCGCGCAGGCGCTCGACATGGCCCTCCAGGCTGTCGCCGACGGCGCGGCCGCTGCCCTCGACGCTGGCGAGCAGCGCGCCGCCGCGCTCCTCGATGGCGCGCACCAGGGTCTCGGCGCTCTCGGCGAGGCGGCGGGACAGCGCCTCGCCGCGGGCATCCACCAGGGCGCCGAGCGCCGTGGCGCGGCGCTCGAACCCGGCCCCGAGGGCCTCGGTCCGGGCGTCGATCAGGCCGGCCAGCGCGGCCTCGCGGCGGCTGAGCGTCTCGGCCAGGGCCGCGTTGTGCGCCTCGACCTGCTCGGCATGGGCGCGGGCGCGCTCGTCGAGGGCGGCGACCAGGGACGCCGTGCGCTCGTCCATGAGGCCCGCGAAAGCCTCGTGGCGGTCGTCGAAGGCGGTGGCCAGGGTGTCGGCGCGCTGCGCCACCAGGGTCGCGAACAGCCGCATGCGGCTGTCGATGCGCTGCGTGAAGGCGTCGGCGCGGGCGTCGACGCCGCGGGCCAGGGCCTCGCTCTGCGCCTCGACGGCCTGTGCCAGGGCCGCGGTGCGGCCCTCGACCACGCCGTCCAGCTCCCGCAGCCGGGCGTCGAAAGTTTCCACGAGGGCGCCGGTCCGGCCCTCGACGGCGCCGTCGAGCGCGCGCAGGCGGGCGTCGAAGGTCTCCACGAGGGCGCCGGTCCGGCCCTCGACGGCGCCGTCCAGGGCGCGCAGCCGGGCGTCGAACACCTCCACCAGGGCGCCGGTGCGGCCCTCGGCGGCCGCCACCAGGGCCTGGCCGCGATCCTCCAGGAGGCCCTCGATCGCGGCGCGCGCCTGCTCGAAGGTCGCCCGCAGGGTCTCGACTCGCGCGTCGACCCGCTCGGACACGTCGCGGCCGGTGCCCTCGACCAGGGCGCCGAGGCGGTTCTGCACCCGGTCGAACAGGGTCTGCAGCTCGCCCGTCCGCTCCTTGAGGGTCTCGGCGAGGCGGTTCTCGCGCTCCTCGAGCAGGCCGGCGATGGCCGGGTTCACCCCCTCGATGGTCGCCTGGAGCGCCTGGGTGCGGTGCTCGATGGTCCCGGCGATCTGGCGCCAGCGGGTGTCCACGAGGCGGTCGATCTCGCCCTGCGCCCGCTCGAACAGGCCCTGGAGATCGGACAGCCGGTTGTCCAGCAGGTCCGCCACCTGGGCGGGCGCCGCGTCGAGGGTCGTGCGCAGGCCCTCGGTCCGGGCCGCGATGGCATCGGCCACTTCCTGGCCGCGCCCGTCCACGAGGTCGCGCAGGCCGGCCTGGGCCTCCTCGAACAGGGTCTGCAGGCGCTGCGTGCGGGCATCGAGGGTGGCGGCAAGCTGGCGCTCGCGGGTCTCCACCAGCGCGGAGACGGCGGCCGGCGCCTCCTCCAGCACCGCGCGGAGGGACTGGATGCGGGCATCGACCGCGGCGGCGAAGCGGCCGCCGCCGCCCTCGACCACGCCGTCGAGGGCCGACTGGGCCTCCTCGAACAGGGTGCGCAGGGCCTGGGCCCGGGCGGTGAGGGTTTCGGCGAGGCGGTTGCCGCGGCCGTCGACCAGGCTCTCCAGGTGGCCCAGCCGCTCGTCGAACAGGCTGCCGAGCTGGCGGGTCCGGTCGTCGAGGGCGCCGGTGGCGGAGCCGAACGCGCCCTCCAGGGCGGCGACCATCGCCTGACCGCGGCCGTCCAGCGCCTCGTGGATCGGGCCCATGCGGCCGTCGAGCGTGGCGGCGAGGGTGCCGGCATGATCGTCCAGCATGACGCGGATCTGGTTGGTCCGGTCGTCCAGCAGGGTGTGGACCGAGCGCACGCCCTCGTCGAGGAGGCCGCTGATGTCGGCGGTGCGGCTCGACAGCGTGTGGCCCAGGCGACCCTCGCCGGCATCGAGCATCCGCTCGGCATCCGCGATGGTCTGCTGGAGCTTGGCGAGCACGCTCTCGCCGCGCTGGTCGATGAGCTCGGCCAGCGAGGTGCCGCCGCGGTCGAGCAGGCGGGCGAGCTCGGTGATCCGGCCGCCGATCGCCCCGAACACGGCCCGACCCTTCTCGTCGAGCTCGCCCGACATGGCGGCGATGCGCTCGTCGATCAGGCGGCCGAGGAGGTCGGCGCGCTCGGCGAAGGCCGCGTGCACGGCCTCGGTGCGGGCGGCCAGCGCCGCGTCGGCGCTCTCGGTGCGCTCGTCGACCAGCCGGATCATCGAATCCGCGCGGTTCGCCAGCGCGGCCTCGAGGCCGCGGGTGGCCTCCTCGATGGTCCCCGTGAGGGCGCGGACGCGCTCGGCCATGGCGCCGTCGAGGCCGCCGGTCCGGTCGGCGATCATCGTCACGAGGTCGCGGGTCCGGCCGGCCAGCTCCTCGTCCACCGCGCGGGTGCGCGCCTCGATCAGGCGGATCGCCTCGAAGGCCTGCACGCCGAAGCTCTCGTCCACGAGGCGGGCGCGCTCGTCCAGAGCCTCGGCGATCGCCTGCAGGCGGCCGATGACGCCGGTGTCGAAATGGCCGGCGCTCTCCTCGATCCGCCGGGCGATCTCGCCGGTGTGGCGGGCGATGTCCTGGCCGAGGCCGGTGGTGCGCCCCTCCAGCATCTCCATCAGGTCGCGATGGCCCTCGGCCATGATCCGGCCCATCTCGTCGGTCCGGGCGCGCAGCGTCGCGTCCACCGCCTCGGCGCGGCTGCCGAGATGGCCGTCGATCTGGCCGACGAGCTCCGCCACGGCGGCCGCGACGGCCGCGGCCCGCTCCGCCGAGCGCGTCTCCAGGCCGCCGAGATGGGTCTCGATCAGGCTGCCGGCCTCGCGGGCACGGGTGGCGATCGTCTCGGCGACGGCCTCGCCCTTGCCGGTGAGGAGGCGGTCCATCTCCTCCAGCCGGGCGCCGACGGTCTCGCCCAGCGCGGCGGTGTCGCGGTTGATCCGGTCGGCCAGGATGTCGCCGCGGGCGATGGTCTCCTGCAGGGCGGCGAGGCGGTTGCCCAGCGTCTCGTCGATCGCCCGGACCCGGCCGTCGGCGGTCTCGGCGAAGCTCGCGCCGGTCTGGCTGAGGGTGTCGGCGATGCGGGCGCCCTGGCTCGCCACGGCGAGCACGATGTCGCGGCCGGTGCCGCTGATCCGGGCCTGGGTCTCGTCGGCGTGGCTGGCGAGCAGCTCGGCGACGCCCCGGCCGTGCTCGCCGAAGGCCGCCTCCATCTCGCCGATTCGGGCGGCGAGGTCGGCCGAGATCGCACGGGCGGCCTCGGCGAGGCTGCCGGTGGCGTCGCCTGTCCGGGCGGCGAGCTCGCGGTTGAGGTCGTCGAGGGCGGCGCGAACCGCCGCGACGGCTTCGGTGCCGCGCGCGCCGAGCTCGGTGCCGGTGCGGTCGGCGGCGTCGCGGAACCGGGCCGTGAGGATCGCGGTCTCGGCCTCGACGGCGCCGGTGACCTCGCCGGAGGCGGTACGCAGGGTCTCCAGCGCCTCGGCGAGCCGGGCGGCGGCGTCCCGCGTCTGCGTCTCGGCGGCCTGGCCCGCCTGATCGGCGGCGGCCCGCAGCGCGGCGGCCGCCTCCTCGGTGCGCGCCGACAGGGCGGCGGCGGAATCCGCGACCCGGCGCTCGAACACCCGCACGGCCTCCAGGGTCCGGGCCTCGACCGCGCCGGTGGCGTCCTCGGCCGTGCCGCGCAGGGCGTTGGTGGCCGCCTCGGCGCCGCGCTGCAGCGCCGCGACCGCCTCGGCGGTGCGGCCGTCGATCTCGCCCGACAGGCCCTCGACAGTGCCCCGCAGGGACTGGACCGCCGAGGAGGCCCCCGTCTCGAAGCCCCGGCCCAGGGCCGCGAAGGCGGCCTCCAGGTTCGCCGCGACCGTCTCGGTGCGGTGCGCGATGCTGCCGCCGGCCTGCTCGGCCGCCGCCGCGACCCGGTGCTCCAGGTCCGCGGCGCGGACCGTCACGGTCTCGTCGAGGCGGGCCGCGATGCCGTCCATCCGCTCAGCGAGGGCGCCGCCGCGCTCCGCCAGCGCCTCGGCGATCCGCTCGGCCGTGCCGACCGGGCCGCCAGGGTCTCGCCGGCGCCGCTGGCGGCGAGCGCCAGGGCGGCCTGGGCGTCGCGCCCGCGGCCCTCGATCGTCTCGGCGACCGACAGGCCGGCGCTCTCGATCTCGGCGCGCAGCGCGAGGCCGCGGCCGGCGATGTCCTGGGTGAGGGCCGAACCGGTGTCGGCGAAGCGGGCGGTGATCTCGGCGCCCATCGCGCCGAAGCGCTCGGTCAGCTCCGAACCGCGCGACAGGAAGGCGGATTCCAGCCCCGTCACGGAGCGCTCGAAAGTCTCGCGCACCGTGCCGGCCTGGCGCTCCAGCGCCTCGCTCACGCGACTGCCGGTCTCCTCCAGGGTCCGGGTGAGGGCGCCGGCATTCTCCGACAGGCGCTCGGCCAGGGCGGTGCCGGCGGCCTGGAAGGCGCCGGTCGCCGTGCCGGCGCGGTCCTCGAAGGTGCGGGTCAGGGTCTCGCCGACTTCCTGGAAGCTGCCGCGCACCTCCTGGCTGGTGGCCGCGAGGGTGTCGATCAGGTCGCTGCCGCGGGCGGTCATCAGGTTGACCACCCGGTCGCCGGCCTCGCCCAGGGAGGCGGTGATCGCGGCGCCGCGGGTCTCCAGCGCGCCGGTCACGCGCTCGCCCGCGCCGGTCACCGCGGAGACGATGCGGTCGGAGGCGCCTTCGAGCTCCTGGCTCAGGCTCTGGTGCGAGCCCGTGATCGCGGTCCGCACCCGGTCGGCGTTGGAGACGATGGCTTCCCGCTGCGCCACCAGCTCGTCCACCAGGGAGCGGATGCGGATCTCGTTGTCGGAATAGGCCCGCTCCAGTGTGGCGATCTCGCCGCGCACCAGCGTCTCCAGCTCGCCGGCACGGGCGAGCGCCCGCTCGACGCCGTCGCCCACCGCCGCCACCTCGCGGCGCACGGTCTGCGACATGGTCAGGACCGCGTCGGTGGAGAAGCTCTCGGGCTCGGCCAGGCGCACCGCGACCTCGCCGACCGCGCGGGCGACGAGCCGCATCTCCTGGGCGCGCACCGCCAGCATGGCGGCGATCACGAACAGCACGACCGGGCCGAACAGGGCCGCGGCGCCGACGCTCGCCTGGAGGGCGGAGAGGCTCGACAGGACGGCGCGCAGGTCGCCGTCGGATTTCGACCACGCGATCAGCACCAGGGCGCCGATCCAGACGGCGCCGGCGGCGAGCGCGATCAGGTAGGGCTTGGGCGAGGAGCGCACCCGCAGGGTCTGCTGCAGGATGCCGATGTTGCGCCGGTCGTCGTTGGCCACGAGCGAGCGGTCAGGGGGCAGGAGGCCGCCCTCGCGGCGGGGACGGTCCAGGCCCGGCGGCGGCAGGTCGGAGGCGAGCGGCGGGTCGAGGTCGAGGCGCGGCGGCATGGTCCGGCCGGCGTCGAGGCCGCCGTCGCGCAGCGGGTCGGCGTCACCGACATCGGGCAGGCGCGGCTCGGCGCGGCCGTCGGTGCCGTTCGGCGTCAGGGCGTCGAGGTTCAGCGCCTGCTCGATCGCAGAGAGCGCGGCCTCGGCCGGGTCCTTCAGCTTCTTCTCGGTCGCCATACAACGCCTCGTTCCACGGGTTCACCGGCGCCTGGGGAGGCTTGAGCCGGAGACGCAACGCCCCGTTTACCATTACAAGACTAAACTCGGGCAGCGACTGCCGATACCCGAGCCCTCGACCGGCCCCAGAAAAGGTTAACCGAATGGTTACCGGGCCCGTCGCTCACCGCCTCCACCATCCTGCCGCAGGGGAGGGGTCCGGCGCGATCCCCACCCGGCGAATCAGGGGGTGAATTGTGTGGATCAGATCCGCAATCCCCGACGAATCCGGATGCCGGGAGCCCGATCATGCAGGCCATCGACCCCGCGGAACTCGAGGCCCAGACCGGCGGCGACGCCGATCTGGCCCGTGAGGTTCTGGAGCTGTTCGCCGGCCAGTGCCGGTCGATCCTGCCGCGCCTCGCCGACCCGGCCCTGCCGCGGGACGCGCGCGCCGACCTCGCCCACACCCTGAAGGGCTCGGCCGCCGGTGTCGGGGCCGTGCACGTGCGGGCCCTGGCGGATGCCGCGGAGACGCGCCTGCGCGCCGATACCGGCGCGGTGCCGGTCGACGACCTCGCGGCCGCGGTCGCGCGGGCGCTGGCGGAGATCGCGGAGGCGCGGGCCTGACGGCGTCGCCGCAATGCGGCGATCGATCCGGGACCGGCGTCAACCGCCGCGCTTGCATTCCGCGTTTCCAGCCGCCAAGCAGGCACGCCGCCCGTCGGACAGATTGCGCTCGACGCGAGCCCGGAGCCCCCAGCATGCCCAAGATCACCTACGTCGACCACGCCGGGACGGAGCGGACCGTCGAAGGCAGCGTCGGCGCGACCGTGATGGAGACGGCGCTGCGCAACAACGTCCCGGGCATCGACGCGGAGTGCGGTGGCGCCTGCGCCTGCGCCACCTGCCACGTCTACGTCGCCGATGCCTGGATCGAGACGGTCGGCAAGGCGCAGGACATGGAGCAGGACATGCTGGATTTCGCCAGCGACGTCCGCGAGAATTCCCGCCTGTCCTGCCAGATCAAGATCACGCCGGCTCTGGACGGCCTCGTCGTGACGACCCCGTCCCAGCAGGGCTGAGACGGAAGCCGTTCGGGTCGTTCGATCGATCCCTCTCCCGTCACCGCGAGCGCAGCGAAGCGATCCAGGGCAGCGTGACCTTGTAAGCGTGGCGCGGCTGGATTGCCTCGCTGCGCTCGCAGAGACGTCGGAAACGTGTCACGCCCCTCCCCGAACGAGGCGGCATCACCCGCCCGCTACCGCACCAGCGCCCGCGCCGCCGCGTCGAGCCCCTCCAGGGTGAGGGGAAACATCCGGCCGGCGATGAGCCGCTGCACCATGCCGATCGACTGGGTGTAGCCCCAGTGCGTCTCGGGCACCGGGTTCAGCCACGCCGCCTTCGGGAAATGGTCGAGGAGCCGCTGCATCCAGACGGCGCCGGCCTCCTCGTTCCAGTGCTCCACGGAGCCGCCGGGCGTGGCGATCTCGTAGGGGCTCATCGAGGCGTCGCCCACGAAGACGAGCCGGTAGTCGCTGCCGTAGGTGCGGATCACGTCGAGGAGCGGCGTCCTCGCCTCGTGGCGGCGCCGGTTCTCGGTCCAGACCGCCTCGTAGGGGCAGTTGTGGAAGTAGAAATGCGCGAGGTGCTTGAACTCCGAGCGGGCCGCCGAGAACAGCGCCTCCGCCTGCTCGATGTGCCAGTCCATCGAGCCGCCGACGTCCAGGAACAGCAGCACCTTCACGGCGTTGCGCCGCTCCGGACGCAGCTTGACGTCGATGTAGCCCTGGCGGGCGCTCGCGCGGATCGTGCCGTCGAGGTCGAGCTCCTCGGCCGCCCCCGTCCGGGCGAAGCGGCGCAGGCGCCGCAGCGCGAGGCGCATGTTGCGCGCGCCGATCTCCCGCTCGTCGTCGAGGTCCTTGAACTCGCGCTTGTCCCAGACCTTCACCGCCCGGAAGTTGCGGTTCCGGTCCTGGCCGATGCGGATCCCCTCGGGATTGTAGCCGTAGGCGCCGAAGGGCGAGGTGCCGCCGGTGCCGATCCACTTCGAGCCGCCCTGGTGGCGCCCCTTCTGCTCGGCGAGGCGCTGCTTCAGGGTCTCGAACAGCTTGTCCCAGCCCAGCGCCTTGAGCTCCGCCTTCTCGGCCTCGGTCAGGTACTTCTCGGCGAGCTTCCTGAGCCATTCCTCCGGGATGGCGGCGGGCTCCACCGCCTCGCCGAGGGTCTCCAGCCCCTTGAAGACGGTACCGAACACCCGGTCGAACCGGTCGAGATGCGCCTCGTCCTTCACGAGAGCGGTGCGCGACAGGAAGTAGAACGCCTCGACGTCGTGCTCCGCGAGCCCCCGGTCGAGGGCGCCGAGGAGGGTCAGGTACTCCTTCAGCGAGACGGGGACCTTGGCGTCCCGGAGAGCCGTGAAGAACTGCAGCATCCCGGGAGAACGCGCCAGCCGGGCGTCCGGGTCAAGCCCGCGCGAATCGCCCGGGACCGCGCCGCGCGGGGCAGGACTTTCCCGGAAGTCTCCCGAGTCTTCGGTGATGGTCGACAGGATTCAGCCGGGTCGACACCGCTGATCCCGGGGTCCGGACGAGTCTCTCCGAGCCGATGGGACTCATAACCTGGGCATAAGTCGCCGAATCTGTTGATATGTGTCCGGACAAGCCTCGCCCAGTCACTCAATCGGTCATGGGAATCGCTCAACTCGGGGCATCGAGTGTGTGCGGACGCGGCAGCGCGGCCCGCACGGAGCTAGCGAGGAGACCTGCGATGGCGGTCATCCTGCGGAATCTGACGGAATTCAAGCGGTTTCTCGGGAAGCCGGGGGCGACGATTCAGCTGGTGCGCAACACCTTCATGGACCGCCAGCCGGAGGCGACCCGGGACGCCTATCGCGACAAGGGCATGTACGCGCCGCGGGCGGTGCAGGCCCTGTCGCGCAAGGCCGCGGTCTTCACTCTGCGGGGCTATCCCGGGACGGTCTGGCTCTACTGGGACAAGGGCGCCCGGGGCTGGCGCTTCTCCGGCGACACCGTGACGGTGCCCCTCGTCACCGGCCTCGGGCCGGCGGACGAACTGGTCTACCGATGCAGCTTCGCCGACGGGTTCGAGCCGGCGCCGCGCAGCCGCGCGGCGCGCCGGCCCAGGCACGAGGACGCGCATCCGGTCCTGATCTGAGCGGAGGCCCGCGGCCCAGGCCTCCTGCACCAAGCCTCAGGCCTCCTGTCTCAGGCCTCCTGGCCGGCCGCCTCCTGGCGCTCGGGCTCCCGCTTGACCGGGGCCTTGCCCAGCGCCTTCCCGACGGTCCGCCGGGCCCGGAAGATCGGCTTCGCCTCGCTCTCGCGCTTCTTCAGCAGGGCGCGATACTCGTCCCGCCGCTCGTGGATCGACGCGATCACCAGCCCCATCGGCACGCCGACATCGACCAGCACGGCCTCCGACAGCTGCAGCGACGCCTCGATCGTCTCCGGCACCGCGTCGTCGACGCCGAGCTCGTAGAGCGAGGAGGCGTGGCGGGCGTCGCGGGCCCGGGCCACGATCGTCAGGTCCGGCCGCTCGGCGCGGGCCGCCGCCACCGCCGCCTCGACGGCGCGGGGATTGTCGAGGGTGACGACCAGCGCCCGGGCCGTGGCGATGTCGCAGCGGCGCAGCATCTCGGTGTTGCCGCTGTCGCCGAAATAGACCGGCGCGCCGGCGCGGCGCTGCTCGGCGACCCGGGCGGCGTCGGAATCGAGGGCGAGATACGGGATCTTGTGCCGCTCCAGCATCTCGCCGACCTGCCGGCCGACGCGGCCGAAGCCCGCCACGATCACCCGGTTCTCCACGCGCTGCGGCCACGGCTCCGCCTTGACGGCGGCCTGGGCGCCGGCGGCCGCCCGCATCTTGAGCCGCCGGCCGATCGCCGCCAGGGCCGGGATCATGATCATCGTGACGGTGGTGACCACGAGGGCCGCCGCCCCGACCTCCTCCGGCACGAGGCCGGTGGCCATGGCGCCGCCGATCAGCACGTAGGCGAACTCGCCGCCCGGACCGAGGAGCAGCGCCGTCTCCAGCGCCACCGGCCGGGGGATCTTCAGGACGGGGGCCGCCATCATCACCACGGCGGCCTTGATCAGGACCAGCGCCAGCGACAGGCCGATGATCGCTCCCGGCGTCGCCATCAGCTGCGCCGGGTCGAGGTTCATGCCCACCGAGACGAAGAACACGCCGAGCAGCAGGCCCTTGAACGGGTCGATCGTCGCCTCGATGGCCCGGCGGTACTCGGTCTCGGCCAGCAGCAGGCCGGCCACGAAGGCGCCGAGCGTCATCGACAGGCCGCTCGCCGCCGCGGTCAGCGCCGTGCCGACGATGACGAGCAGGCACGCGGCCATGAACAGTTCGGTGGAGCGCGTGCGCGCCACGAGCTGGAACAGCGGGCGCAGGGCGAGGCGGCCCGCCACCACGATCAGCACCAGCGCGATCGCCGCCTGGCCGAGCGCCATCGCGAGCGCCCAGCCCTTGTCGCCGCCGTCGTCGCGGCCGAGCACCGCGATCGCGAACAGGACCGGCGCCACCGCCAGGTCCTGGAACAGCAGCACCGCGAAGCTGGTGCGGCCCGTGGGCGCGTTCAGCCGCTTCTGCTCGGCCAGGACCGGCAGCACCACGGCGGTGGACGACAGGGCGAGGCCGATGCCGACGATCACCGCGCCAGTGAGCGGCACGTTCAGCCCGTAGAGGATCGCCCCGAGGATCAGCGTGGAGCAGCCCACCTGCAGGGAGCCGAGGCCGAAGACCAGCCGGCGCAGCACCCGCAGGCGCTCCCAGGACAGCTCGATCCCGATCATGAACATCAGGAAGATCACGCCGAACTCGGCGAGGTGCGCGATCTCGGCCCGGTTGCCGATGGTGAAGAGGTGCACCGAGGGATAGGTGTCGGCCAGCCGGCCGAGACCGAAGGGTCCGAGCAGGGCCCCGGCGCCGATGAAGCCGAGCACCGGCGAGATCCGCAGGCGGTGGAACAGCGGCACCACGATGCCCGCTGTGACGAGAAACAGGATCGCTTCCTTGTAGGAGCCGGCGTGGACCTCTGGCATCGGCGGCGGATCGAACCTCGTCTCTCGGGGGCGGGGGGATGCCGATCACGGCTGCGCGATCATGGGTCGCCGCCGCCCCCGGGGCAACCGGGTTCCGGCCGCGATCGACCCCACGGATGTGCGTTCCGACACAAGCCGGATACAGGCGTGGGTGAGACATTTCGGTCACCGGCACGCGAGATGCGGACAGCATCCAAAGGAGGCATGCGGTGAAGGCGTGCAACCCGGCTCAAAATCGGCACAATGCGCGCATACACGCCTGAGTTAACCGGGGGTTAAGCTCGGCCGGGCTCGGCCCGGAACTGGACCGGATGGATGCGACGAGGCCGATGATCTCCATCAAATCGATATTTGCCGGTCCGACAGCGCCCCCCAGCCGCGACCTCGAGCGCGAGAAGCGCGAGTGGAAGCTCGAGTCGGACCGCTGGCGCCACCAGCGCCACGTCGAGAAGGGCTACCGCATCAAGTGGGGCTACGTGGCGATCGCGTACCTCGTCGAGTTCATGGTGATCGGCGCCTCGCTCTGGGGCGCGTGGCTGTTCGCGGGCGTCTACAGCGACGGCGACTGGCACGCCTTCTACTTCATGCTGCTGGCGCCGCTGGTCTACGCCGCGGTGGAGCTGTGCCGCGTGCCGCTCGGCATCCTGGCCCGGACCCAGCGCTCCTACTTCGTGCGCGGCCTCGCCGTGCTGGGCATCATCTTCGCGGCGGGCGTGACCACCAAGTCGGTGTCGCAGCTCGGCGAGATGATGTTCCATCCGCGCCTGATGGAGGCGGCCCGGACCAAGACCGCCCTGAAGGACGCCCAGGCCGACCGCGCCACGATCGGCGACCGGATCAGGGCGGCGGACGAGCGTGTGGCCCAGTACACGGCCGAGCTCGACCAGATCGAGAAGCGCTCCGCCGACAACGCCCAGCAGCTCGCCGGCCTGCCGGGCCAGCGCTGCGAGCGGGTCTTCGGCACCAACAGCAAGGGCCGCAAGTACCAGAACCTGAAATGCGTGGCCGATCCGCGGGTCGCCGCCCTGTCGCAGGGCGTCGCCAAGGCGTCCGCCGACCGCGCCGGGATGATCAAGGAGCTGGAGGAGGCCCGCAAGGCGCGCGCCGCCCTCGATCCGGGCGCCGCCGACCGCCGCGTCGCCGATGCCGAGCAGGGCTACCGGAACGCGGTCAACCGCTCGCAGCTCCACTCCTTCACCGCCATGGTCTACGGCGTCGACCCGATCGACGTGACCGAGAGCCAGGTCCACGCCTTCCTGCGGATCTTCGTGTTCCTGCCCGCGGTCTGCGCGGCCTTCGCGTCGACGATCCTGGCGCTCTGCGCTGTCTCGACCCGCCGGACCTTCATGGACGAGGACGATCTCGGCGCCGCCGTGAACCCGGAGGCGGCCCCGTACATGCTCGACGCGATCGCCGACGCCCTGCGCTCGCATCCCGAGCCGATCCTGCCGCGCGCCGCCAACGCGTCGGGCGCGGTGATCCCGATGAACCGGCCGGCCCAGGGCCAGCAGGCGCTGCCGAACCAGACCCATCCGGGCCCGACCCTCCCTGCCGCTGGAGCCGGCGCATGAACTACGTCGCGAGCGGGACCCCTGAGAACATCGCCCTCGCCCAGCAGGTGAATTCCCGCCTGCGGGCGGATTCGAGCTACGTCGCCGCCCGGGCCTTCCTGTTCCGGGCGCTGGGCTTCGGCGCCTTCGCGTGCCTCGCCGGAATCGGTGTCGGCGCGGCCGCCTACGGCTGGGCGACCCTGAACCAGTTCGACACCGCCGCCGAGAAGATCGCCGCCGCCATGCAGGCGGCGCTCTCGGACGTGACCCTGAAGACCAAGGGCGAGGTCACGCTCACCGACAACACGCTCAAGCTCGAGGGCCTGCCCAAGGTCGCCGCCTCCCCGACGCCCACCAAGGCGCAGCTCGGCAGCGATGCCGCCCCGGCCTCCAAGGCGGCGGTGAACACGACCTTCACGGTGTTCAAGCAGGTGCCCTACCTCGACGGGCAGATCGTGACCGGCTGGAACTTCAAGGACAGCGCCGACCAGCCCTACCAGCAGTACTGCTACTTCTCCCGCCGCTCCAACGAGGCGAAGGGCCAGGTCGAGATCAAGATCGACCTCGCCATGGACGGCAAGACCCTGCCCCAGCCGCAGAAGTCGGACGTCAACCTCGAGATCCTGGCCCGGAACTGCGTCTGGCACGAGAAGGGCTGAGATCCCTCGCGGCGATACCGTCCTTGCGAGCGGAGCGAAGCGACCCAGGGCGGTGCCACGCCTCGGAACGTCGCGCTGCCCTGGATCACTTCGCCTCGCTCGTGATGACGGAGTTCGGACAGACCCGGCCGGAAGGGCTCTGCGCTTGCGGCCCGGCGGCGCGGCGCGCTACCCCTGGGCCCGAGCCCCTCTCTCCGAGACCGCGATGCGCTTTTCCGGAACCGAGACCTACGTCGCGACCCCCGACCTCACCGCGGCGGTCAACGCCGCCGTGGTCCTGGAGCGGCCGCTCCTCGTGAAGGGCGAGCCCGGGACCGGCAAGACCGTGCTGGCCGAGGAGATCGCCAAGGGCTTGGGCGCGCCGCTGATCGTCTGGAACATCAAGTCGACCACCAAGGCGCAGCAGGGCCTGTACGAGTACGACGCGGTCTCGCGCCTGCGCGACTCCCAGCTCGGCGACAAGCGGGTCTCGGAGATCGGCAACTACATCCGGCGCGGCAAGCTCTGGGAGGCGTTCACCGCGCCCGAGCGCCCGGTCCTGCTCATCGACGAGATCGACAAGGCCGATATCGAGTTCCCCAACGACCTGCTCACCGAACTCGACCGGATGGAGTTCCACGTCTACGAGACCGGCGAGACCGTGAAGGCCGTGCGCCGGCCGATCGTGATCATCACGTCGAACAACGAGAAGGAGCTGCCGGACGCGTTCCTGCGCCGCTGCTTCTTCCACTTCATCAAGTTCCCCGATTCCGAGACGCTGCAGCGCATCGTCGACGTCCACTATCCGGGCATCAAGCACCGCCTCGTCGAGGAGGCCCTGCGGACCTTCCTGGCGATGCGCGAGGTCCCGGGCCTCAAGAAGAAGCCCTCGACCTCGGAACTGCTCGACTGGCTGAAGCTCCTCGTCTCCGAGGACATCGCCCCCGAGACGCTGCGCGAGCAGGACGGCCGCAAGCTGATCCCGCCGCTGCACGGGGCGCTCCTGAAGAACGAGCAGGATGTCAGCCTGTTCGAGAAGCTGGCCTTCATGATGCGCCGGGACCAGCGCGGCGGCTGAGGACCGGACGGACGACCCGAGGATTCCCGCGAGAGGAGCCCCGGGGCAGGGAAGGGAACGCGCGGCATGGGCGAGATCGCGATCGTCGGCGGCGGCCTGATGGGGCACGGCATCGCCCTGGTGCTGGCGCTCCACGGGCACGCGGTGCGGATCACCGACACGTCGGCCGAAACCCGCGCGCGGGTGCCCGGCCTCATGGCATCGGCGCTCGCGACCCTGCGGGAAGCCGGAGCCGCCCCGGAGGGCTGGGATGCCGCGCGGCTGGCGCGGGCCGTCCGGGTCGAGGCGGAGCTGGGCGCTGCGGTGACGGGCGCCGGTCTCGTCATCGAGGCGATCACCGAGAACCCGGAGGCCAAGGGCGCGCTCTTCGCGGAGCTCGACCGGCTCTGCCCGGCCGACGCGGTCCTGGCCAGCAACACCAGCTACCTCGACGTCTTCCCGCTGATCCCGGAACGCCGGCAGGCGCGGGCGCTGATCCTGCACTGGTACACGCCGCCCTACATCGTCGACCTCGTCGACGTGGTCCCGGGGCCCGGCACGGACCCGGCGGTCGTCGCCGCGATGGCCGACCTCGTGCGCGGCCTCGGGCAGGTCCCGATCGTGCTGAAGCGCTTCATCCCGGGCTACATCGCCAACCGCATCCAGCAGGCGATCAGCGCCGAGGTGTTCCGGCTCCTCGACGCGGACGTCGCCGCGCCGAAGGACATCGACGACGCGATCATCCACGGGCTCGCCTTGCGCATCCCGATCCTCGGCCACCTCGCCAAGGCCGACTTCACCGGGCTGGAGCTGACGCAGCGGGCGCTGGCCAACGGCAGCTACGCGCCGCCGCCGCCGCGCACCCGCTCCGAGACCCTCGACGCCCTCTGCGCCGAGGGCCGGACCGGGGTGATGGCGGGGCGCGGCTACTTCGACTGGGGCGGGCGCGCGCCCGAGGAGTTGTTCCGCGAGCGCGACCGCAAGCTCCTGGCGCTCAAGGCGGCGATGGCCGGGATCGGCCGGATGGAGGGATCATGATCGGAGCGGACCTGTCCGGACGGCGCGTCCTCGTCACCGGGGCCTCCTCGGGCATCGGGCTCGCGACCGTCGCGATCTTCGCCCGCAACGGCGCGGCGGTGGCGCTGAACCACCTGCCCGACGATGCCCGCGGCCCGGCCGAGGCCGCCCGGCTCGCCGGGGAGGGCCTCTCGGTGATCGCGCTGCCCGGCGACGTGTCGCGGGCGGGCGAGGCCGAGGCGATGGTGGCGGCCGGCATCGACCGGCTCGGCGGCCTCGACGTGCTCGTCAACAATGCCGGCACGTCGGGCACGACCACGCCCATCGCGTTCGAGGACCTCGACGCGATGACCGAGGATTTCTGGGCCACGATCCTGGCGACCAACCTGCTCGGGCCGTTCCGCTGCGCGAGGGCCGCGGCCGCGACCCTCAAGGCGAGCCGCGGCGCCATCGTCAACACCGCCTCCGTGGCCGGGCTCGGCCGGCGGGGCTCCTCGGTGGCCTATTCCGCCAGCAAGGCCGGGCTGATCAACCTGACCCGCAGCCTCGCCCGGGCGCTGGCGCCGGACGTGCGCGTCAACGCGGTGGCGCCGGGCCTCGTCGCCACGCCGTGGACCGAGCCCTGGTCGGAGGAGCGCAAGGCCTCGACGGTGGGGCGCACCATGCTCGGCCGCATGGCCCGGCCGGAGGACATCGCCGAGACGATCTTCTTCCTGGGCGCCGGCGCGGCCTACATCACGGGCGAGACGATCACGGTCGACGGCGGGGCGATCTGAGTCCGGGGAGCACATCGATGTCGAGCACCACCGTCATCACCTGCGCCCTCACGGGCTCCTTCGACACGCCGCGGAAGAACCCGGCCGTGCCGGTGAGCCCGGAGGCGATCGCCCGTTCGGCGCTCGAGGCCGCCGCCGCCGGGGCCGCCGTGGTCCACATCCACGTCCGCGATCCCGAGACCGCCGCGCCGAGCATGGAGCTCGCCCATTACCGCGAGGTGGTGGAGCGGATCCGCGAGAAGAACGACGCCGTGATCCTCAACCTGACCACGGGGGCGGGGGGCCGGTTCGTGCCGGGCGACCCCGACCCGGCTTTCGCCGGCCCGGGCACGACCTTCGTGGCCCCGGAGGCCCGCACCCGGCATGTCGGCGCGCTGCGCCCGGAGATCTGCACCCTCGACGTCGCCACGATGAATTTCGGCGAGCACCTGTTCCTCAACACACCCGGCCACCTGCGGGCGATGGCGGGTCACATCCGCGACGCGGGCGTGAAGCCCGAGATCGAAGTGTTCGACCTCGGCCAGATCGAGCTGGCCCGGCACCTGATCGCCGAGGGGCATCTGGCGCGCCCGCCGCTGTTCCAGATCTGCCTCGGCATCCCGTGGGGCGCCCCGGCGACGCCGGAGGCGCTGGTGGCGATGCGGGCGCGGCTGCCGGAGGACGCGGTCTGGTCGGCCTTCGGCATCGGCCGGGAGGAGTTCCCGATCCTCGCGGTGGCGGCCGGCATGGGCGGCAACGTCCGGGTCGGGCTGGAGGACAACCTGTACCTGTCCCGGGGCACGCTCGCGCCGAGCAACGCCGCCCTGGTGGAGAAGGCCGTGAGCCTGCTGGCCCATCTCGACCGGGAGCCGGCCACGCCCGACCAGGCGCGGGCGATTTTTGGATTGGCGCCGCGGGGCGGTTGAGAGTCTGATCGCCGCCGCTCCCCGTCATCGCGAGCGCAGCGAAGCGACCCAGGGCAGCGCGACCTCGGCGGGCGTGGTGCTGCTGGATTGCTTCGCTCCGCTCGCAAAGACGGCGGTGCCGTCTCGGGCGGGGAGGGCTGCCCCTGACGGATCGTCGGCATCCTCACGCGCACCCGTTCCAGCCGCGGACCGCCACGGATACTCTGCCTTCGGAAACGTCCCGAGCGGCGATCAACGCCGCCGGGTGGACAAGACAGGGAGAGAGACATGACGCTCCGCCACCGCGCCGCGGCGCTGCTCGGGAGCTTGTGCGCGCTCGGTGCCGGCGCGGCGCTCGCGGCCGACCTCGCGCCGGTGAAGATCGGCGTGCTGAACGACCGCTCCGGCGTCTACTTCGACTCCACCGGCGAGGGCTCGGTGGTCGCCGCCCGCATGGCGGTCGAGGATTTCAAGCCGGAGGCGCACGGCCTGAAGGTCGAGGTCGTCGCCGCCGACCACCAGAACAAGCCCGATGTCGGCGCCTCCATCACCCGGCAATGGTACGACCGCGACGGCGTCGACGCGGTGTTCGACGTGCCGACCTCCTCGGTGGCGCTCGCCATCGCGCAGATCACCAAGGAGAAGAACAAGGCCTTCATCAACTCGGGCGGCGGCACCGCCGACCTGACCGGCCCGGCCTGCACGCCCAACACCGTGCACTGGACCTACGACACCGCGGCGCTGGCCAACGGCACCGGCAAGGCGATGCTCAAGCGCGGCGGCAAGACCTGGTACTTCATCACCGCCGACTACGCCTTCGGCCTCGCCCTGGAGCGCGACACCAAGGCCGTGGTGGAGAAGAACGGCGGCACGGTCGTCGGCGGCGTGCGCACGCCCTTCCCGAACCCGGACTTCTCGTCGTTCCTCCTCCAGGCCCAGGCCTCCGGCGCCCAGGTGATCGGCCTCGCCGATGCCGGCCTCGACGCCGCCAACGCCATCAAGCAGGCGCACGAGTTCGGTGTCCGCCAGGGCGGCCAGTCCCTCGCGGCCCTGCTGATCGCCATCACCGACATCCACTCGCTGGGGCTGGAGGTGGCGCAGGGGCTCGACTTCACCGCCTCGTTCTACTGGGACCTCAACGACGGCACCCGGGCCTTCGCGGAGCGCTTCGAGAAGCGGATGCCCGGCAAGAAGCCGACCTCGTACCAGGCGGGCGTCTACGCCAGCACGCTGCACTACCTGAAGGCGGTGGCGGCCCTGCACTCGGCCAAGGACGGCGCCGCCGTGGTCGCCAAGATGAAGGAGATACCCACCGACGACCCGCTTTTCGGCAAGGGCACGATCCGGCCGGACGGGCGCAAGATCCACCCGATGTACCTGTTCGAGGCCAAGGCGCCCGCCGAGTCGAAGGGCGAGTGGGACCTCTACAAGGTGCTGGAGACGATCCCCGCCGAGCAGGCGTTCCGCCCGATGAGCGAGGGCGGCTGCCCGATGGTGGCCGGCATGACGGCGAAGTAGGCGTCCGGTCGATCACGTCGGCACCGCCCTCCTTGCGAGCGGAGCGAAGCGATCCAGACGGCGCGACGCCGACCGTCGTCGCGCTGCCCTGGGTCACGTCGCTGCGCTCGTGATGACGCGGAGGGGAGACCGCGACCGAGCGTGCGACCGGAAACCGGTCACGCCGCCCCGATCCGATCCAGCGCCGCCATCGCGTTGTCCGGGAGCGCGAGTGCGGCCGCCGCGAGGTTCTCGCGCAGGTGGCCGAGGGAGGACGTCCCCGGGATCAGCAGGATGTTGGGCGACCGGCGCAGCAGCCAGGCGAGCGCCACCTGCATCGGCGTCGCGCCGAGCCCGGCCGCCACCTCCGACAGGGTGTCCGACTGGAGCGGGCTGAACCCGCCCAGCGGGAAGAACGGCACGTAGGCGATGCCGGCGGCCGCCAGATCGTCGATGAACGCGTCGTCGCCTCGGTGCGCGAGGTTGTACTGGTTCTGCACGCAGACGATGTCGGTGATCCGGCGGCCGTCAGCGACCTGGCGCGGCGTGGCGTTGCTCAGGCCGATCCGGCGGATCAGCCCCTTCCGCTGCAGCTCCGCCAGCACCGTCAGCGGCGCCTCGATCGCGCCCTCGGCGGGGCCGTGGACGTCGAACATCAGGCGCAGGTTGACCACGTCGAGGGCGTCGACGCCGAGGTTGCGCAGGTTGTCGTGGACCGCCTGGGTGAGTTCCTCGGCCGAGAAGGCCGGGTTCCACGAGGCGTCGGCCCCGCGCCTGGCGCCGACCTTGGTGACGATCACGAGGTCGTCCGGGTAGGGGTGCAGCGCCTCGCGGATGATCTGGTTGGTGACGTGCGGCCCGTAGAAGTCGCTGGTGTCGATGTGGTCGACGCCCGCGGCCACGGCGTTCCGGAGCACCGCGACCGCTTCGGCGCGGTCCTTGGGCGGCCCGAACACGCCCGGCCCGGCGAGCTGCATGGCCCCGTAGCCCAGGCGCTTCACGGTGCGGTCGCCGAGCTGGTAGGTCCCGGCCTGCGCGAGATCGGTCATGGCAAATCTCCTGTTAGTGGCCCGGATGTAGACGCCCGTTTTTGCGCCGATAAGCCGTGACAATCGGCACGGCCTGTGCGGATTCCCGAACGATGTCCCAGGATCTCACGGACCTCGCCGCCTTCGTGACCGTGGCGCGGGCCGGCGGTTTTCGCGACGGCGCCCGGGCGAGCGGCGGGAGCGCGTCGAGCCTCAGCGAGGCGGTGCGCCGGCTGGAGGCGGGGCTCGGCGTGCGCCTCCTGAACCGCACCACCCGCAGCGTCGCGCCGACCGAGGCCGGGGCCCGCCTGCTGGAGCGGCTCGGCCCGGCGCTCGCCGAGGTGGAATCCGCCCTCGACGTGGTGAACGGGTTCCGCGACCGGCCCGCGGGCACGCTCCGGCTCAACGTGCCGCTCAGCGCCGCCCGGCTGGTGCTGCCCGCGCTCGTGCCGCCCTTCCTGGCGGCCTACCCCGAGATCCGCCTGGAGGTGGTGGTCGAGGACGGGTTCGTGGACGTGCTGGCGGCGGGCTGCGACGCCGGCATCCGCTACGACGAGCGGCTGGAGCAGGACATGATCGCCGTGCCGATCGGCCCGCGGCGGCAGCGCTTCGCCACCGCGGCGTCCCCGGCCTATCTCGAAAGGCGCGGCCGGCCGGACCATCCGCGCGACCTCCTCGACCATGCCTGCCTGCTCGGCCGGTTCCCCAGCGGCGCCCTGACGGCGCCGTGGGAGTTCGAGCGCGACGGCGACATCGTCCGGGTGGACCCGTCCGGGCCGCTGATCGTGCGGGTCGGGGCCAGCGACCTCGGGGTGGCGGCGGCGGTCGCCGGCTCGGGGATCGTCCACCTGTTCGAGGACTGGCTGCGCCCGCATCTCGAGAGCGGCGCCCTGGAGCCGGTGCTGGAACCCTGGTGGCAGGAATTTTCCGGACCGTTCCTCTACTATCCGGGCCGGCGGCACCTGCCGGCGCCGCTGCGCGCCTTCGTGGATTTCATCGGCGCTCAGGGCGCGCGCTAGAACCGGAGGGTGAAGCTGCCCTTGACGGCCTGGTCCTGGGCTCGGGTGCCGGTCTGGCCCGTGTAGGCCACGCCCAGGCTGGCGTTCGGCGCCACCGCCAGATCGAGCCCGACCTGCGCCACCAGCGCGTCCCGGTCGATCGGCACGCCCGCGCTCAGGAAGGCCGGACCGCCCGCGCCGAAGGCCAGCAGAGCCGTCGGCACCACGTCGCCGAACGCCCGCCGGTAGCCCACGAGACCCCGCAGCGTCACCGGAAGACCCAGCCCCAGGTCCAGGCGCGTCTGCGCCCGCACGCCGACCGTCGCCGCGCCGAGGTCGTAGTCCCGCGCGAAGCTCGCCAGCGCCGCGGCGCCGCCCGTCTCCGCGAAGGCGCCGCTCCGGATCCCGACATACGCCCCGCCCACGAACGGCTCGACAGAACTCGCCGCCGGCTGGCCCAGCGCGATCCGCCAGCCGATCTCGCCGAAGCCCTGAACCGTGTGGCCGCCGCCGTGCCCGCTCAGCGTGTCCGACAGCCCGTACAGCACCGCCCGGCGCGTGCGCGCGTCCGTGTCGGCGTAGAGCGCGCCCAGCCGCAACGACAGCGGGCCGAGCTCGTAGCCGCCGTACAGGCCGCCGAACCCGCTCTTGAGCGCCGCGCTCTCCGCCCGGCTGGTGCCGCCGGACCGGCCGGCGCTGTCGAGATAGGCTTCGGTGTAGCCGCCGACCATGCCGACGCGCAGCCCGTCGGCCACGCGCACGTCCGCGCCCGCCGCGAAGCCCGCGATCTGCCGGTCGAGGTCGAAGGCGTTGCCGCCGCCGTCGGCCGTGCCGAAGGCGCCGAAGCCCTGGCCCCAGAGCCCGAACACCTGCGGGTCGAGCGTCCGCACCGGCACGTTGGCCACAACCGGGGTCCGGCCAGGGAGGTCGGCCGCGTCGGCGGCCGGCAGGCTGCCGTCGTCGAGCCCGGTTCCGGGGCCGCCCCAGCGCAGGCGGTCGAGCACGGACTCGCGCACGAAGAAGGCGGTCTCGAAGGCGGCCGACACCGTGCCGGCGTGGATGTCGCCCGCCAGCGCCCGGAAGGCGCTGCCCGCCTCGGCGGCGGTGAAGCCCACGGCCGCGTCGGTGAGCCGGCCCGGGCCGGCCGCCTGGACGGCGCTGGCNCTGGACGGCGCTGGCGACGGCCGCGCCGTTGCGCGAGCTGGCGCTGGCGGCGAAGGGCACGTCGTTGCGGGTGAGGGTCAGGTCGACCGCGTCGGTCCGGTAGCGCAGGCCGGGGCTGAGGAAGGCGAGGTTGGCGGTCACGCCGTCGAACCGGCCGGAGACGCCGCCGGCGGCGGAGAGGATCGTGTAGGTGGTGCGCGGGTTGTAGGTGCCGGAGGCGGCGCGCACCTGGACGGTGCCGCCCGACAGGGTGGCGCTGCCGGCGGCGGCTATCCGGTCGGCCCGGCCGGCGGCGTCGGCCTCGACCCGGTAGGCGGATCCGGGCGCGAAGCTGACGTTGCCGGTGACGGACAGCGTGCCGACGGCGTTGCCCGGCGCCACCGTGCCGCCCGGGAGCGCGCTGATCCCGCCCAGCGTGCCCGAGCCGCCCAGTTCCGCCCCCGGCAGCACCGACACGACCGAGTTGGCGAGGGCGCCGTTCACGGCGAGCCGCCCCGCCTGAACGGCGGTGGCGCCCGTCAGCGCGCTGAGCCCCGTGAGCGTGAGCGTGCCCGTCCCGGTCTTGGCCAGGGTCCCGGAGCCCGCGACGGCGTTGGCCAGCGTCCCGTCGGTCGATTGATCCACCACGAGCGCCGCCTCGTCGACGATCCCGCCCGTGCCGAAGGCGCCGGCATGGCCGATCAGCGTTCCCCCACCGATCGTGGTGCCGCCCGCGTAGGTGTTGGCGCCGGTCAGGACCAGCGTCCCGCTGCCGAGCTTCACGAGTCCGCCCGCGCCGCCGATGTCGTTGCGCCAGACGTCGTAGGCCGAGAACCCGCCCCTGGCCGCGTCCAGGGTGACGGTGACCGTGCCGTTGAAGGCGCCGTAGCCGTCGGCGGCGGCGAACAGGTTGATGCGGTCGTAGCCCAGCCCGTTGTCGAGGAAGCCGCCGGACGGCAACTCCGTGGTCGCGATCACGTCGCGGCGCTGCGCCGCCGTGAGGTAGGGGAAGCGGGTCGCGAGCAGCGCCTCGGCGCCCGCCGGGACTACCGGCGGCCGGTCCGTGGGCCCGACCGGCGGCAGGCCGTAGGTCAGGCGCGCCGTGTAGGCGGCCTTGTTGCGCGCGTAATCGGAGAAGCGGTCGGTGGCGGGATCCACGGGCGCGTGGGCGCACCGCTCCAGCGGGCCGCCGCAGGCCTGGCTCAGGTAGCTCTGCGCCTGCGCGAAGGCCTCGCCCAGCAGGGCCGCGTTCGCGTGATCGTTGAGCGCCCGGATGGCGAAGTAGGTCGCCAGCACGCGGCCGCCGATCACGTCGGTGGGCGAATGCATGCCCGCCTCGATCCGGTCGTCGCCGAGCTCGCTCGCGCGGGTGAGCAGTTCCTGGAACCGCTGCGGCACGGCGTAGGCCAGGGCCAGGGCCGAGAGGTAGGCGGCGTTGGTGTGGCCGCTCGGGAAGCCGCCGTCCGTCGCGGGCGTGGGGCTCTTCTCCGGCACGAGGGAGGGCGGCACGACGAAGCCGAGGCCCTGGCCGTCCAGGCTCTGCCGCCAGGGGCGCGGATAGCTGTAGGCGTCCTTGGCCGGGCCGGTGGAGGCGTTGGTCCGGAACGCGTTGACCAGCTGCACGACCTTCCCGAGGGGCGACGTCGTCACGCCGGCGCCGGTGCCCTGGTCGACGTACTGGACGCGGGACGTGGTCGCGTCGAAGGCCGGGATCGTGGTGGTCGCCCCGGACCCCGCCAGATAGGCCTGGGTCAGCGGCCCGAGGCCGTCGATGACGCTGTAGCTCTGGTTGCGGCGGTCGTCGTAGTAGGCGGCGATCTCCTGCGCGCCGGTCCGCTCCCGCGCCCGCTCGGCGACGATCTGGATGTTGCGCAGCAGGAGGGGCGCCCCGAGGGCCGTGGGCGATCCGGTGTCGTAGGTCCGTCCCGGAATCCAGATCCGCCCGAAGCCCGACAGGATGGCGACGCCGTTGCCGGTACCAACCGTCTGCGCCTGGGCGCCCGAACCGAGCAGCGCGACCGCCAGAGCGGCGATTGAGATCCCACATCCCCGAGTCATGACGCGTTCTCCGATGCCGCCTCATCCGGCCGGTCGCGCGCCCCATATCCAAGATCAGCGAGAGCAGATCGTCATAGTTCGTTCAAGAACCGACGTCACAGCGATTCGTATCTTCGGAGCAACACTTCGTAAGTCAGCTTATTTTCCGATTTTTTATCGTATCTCGAAATTTATTATCTCGAAAAATCCCTATCAACACTTAAGTTCGGCCACCGATGGCCGCGAACACCGCGGCCGCGACAGAATAGACGTGCCCGAGGCCAACCGTCGGCGTCGAGGCCGGGACCGCACGGGAGAGGGCGTCGGCCCGGGACGCGCCCCGGCAGATCCGACGCGGAAGCACCTCGGAGGGATGCCGCGCGAATCGCGGGGCGGCCCGGGCGGACGCCGCCGCGGCGGCTCACTGCGGCAGTTCGAACACCGTGAGCTGCCCGCCGGGCGCCGTGTACTGCGACAGGGCCGCGTAGCCGCCGACCGCCCCCGAGCCGTCGGCCGGGTCGGTCAGCCCGGCCGCCAGACCGATCCCGGCCCAGCCGCCGACGCCGGAGAGCAACGCCACGTACTGCTTCCCGTCGTGCAGGTAGGTGGTGACGTTGCCGACGATGCCGGACGGGGTCTTGAACCGGTAGAGCTCGTGCCCGTCCCGGGCATCGACCGCCTTCAGGTAGCCTTCGAGCGTGCCGTAGAAGACCACGTTGCCCGCCGTGGCGAGCGCCCCCGACCAGACCGAGAACGGCTCCGGGATCGTCCAGGCGATCCGGCCCTGTGCGCCGTCCCAGGCGATGAACGCGCCTGTCCGGTCAGAGCCCTGGGGCGGGTGCAGGGTCAGGGTCGCGCCGACATAGGGCTGGCCGGGCGTGTAGGTGACCCGGAACGCCTCGTAATCCATGCACATGTGGTTGGTCGGCACGTAGAACAGGCGCGTGACCGGCGAGTAGGCCGCCGGCTGCTGGTTCTTGGCACCCAGCGCTCCGGGACAGATGTTCTTCGTCGTCTCGTCCTCGTCGGCCTCGCCCGGCGCGTAGCGCTTGTCGACCACCGGGCGTCCGTAATCGGGGGCGGCCGGGTCCATGGCGACCCGGCTGGCCCAGTTGACGCTCGGGTCGAACTTCTCCGCCACCAGCAACGCGCCCGTGGCCCGGTCCAGCGTGTAGCCGAAGCCGTTGCGGTCGAAATGGGTCAGCACCTTCCGGGGTCGGCCGCCGATCACCTGCTCGGTCAGGATCATCTCGTTGACGCCGTCGTAGTCCCACTGGTCGTGGGGGGTCATCTGGTAGACCCAGCGGGCCATCCCGGTATCGGCGTCGCGGGCGATGATCGCCATCGACCAGCGGTTGTCGCCCGGCCGCTGGCTCGGGTTCCAGGTCGCGGGATTGCCGGTGCCGTAATAGACGAGGTTCAGGTCGGGGTCGTAGGAGAACCAGCCCCAGCTGCAGGCGCCGCCGGTCCGCCACTGGTCGCCCTCCCAGCTCTTCAGGGAGGAATTCTTGCCGATCGGGCGGCCGAGCTCGGTGGTCTTCGCGGGGTCGACCAGCATGTCGGCGTCGGGCCCCGTGGCGTAGGCGCGCCAGAGCCGCGCGCCCGTCGCCTGATCGTAGGCTGTGACGTGGCAGCGCGCCCCGTACTCGCCCCCCGCGAGCCCGACGATGAGCTTGCCGTGCACCGGCAGGACCGTGGCGGTGTTGGTCTCGCCCCGGCCCGGGTCGCCGTTCCGCACCGACCACAGCACCCGGCCGGTCGCCGGATCGAGCGCCACCACGGTGGTGTCGGCCTGCTGCAGGAACAGCCGCCCGTCCGCGTAGGCCAGCCCGCGGGAGACCGTGTCGCAGCACATCACGGCGATGACGCCCGCGTCCTGCCGCGGCGCGTAGCGCCACAGGATCTTCCCGCCCTGGTCGAGGTCGAGGGCGTAGACCACGTTGGGGAAGGGCGTGTGCACGTACATCACGTGCCCGACCACGATCGGCGCGCCCTCGTGGCCGCGCAGGACGCCGGTGGAGAAGGTCCAGGCGACCTTCAGGCGCCCGACATTGCCGGCGTCGATCTGGTCGAGGGCGGAGTAGCGCGTGTTGGCGTAGTCCAGGGTCTGGAGGACCGGCGACGGGCCGGCCGCGGCCGCGCCGGCGAGGCCGGCGAGCGGCAGGGCCGCGAGCAGTGAAGCACGCATCGACGCACGCATCCTCGTGATCCTCATCGCCGCGCGGCGCGCGCGTCTACATGCGCTGCTGGACGATGCTCTCGGCCTGGGGGTCCGGCTCGTGGCCGGCCGCGCGCAGCATCGGCACCACCTCGGCCGCTTCCCGGGCGACGAGGTAGCTGAGATCGAGTCCCTCGCGGATGAAGCCGTGGCCGCGCATGTGCTCGAACAGGGCCAGGAGCGGCGACCAGAACTCCGCCACCGAGACCAGCACCACCGGCTTCCGGTGGCGCCCGAGCTGCGCCCAGGTCAGCTGCTCGACCAGCTCCTCCAGGGTGCCGATGCCGCCCGGCAGGGTCACGAAGGCGTCCGAGCGCTCGAACATGAGGCGCTTGCGGGTGTGCATGTCGGAGACCACCACGGTCTCCTGGATGTCCGCCAGCATGTGCTCGCGCGCCTGGAGGAAGTCCGGGATGATGCCGGTGACGTGGCCGCCGGCGGCGAGCGCCGCCCGCGCCACCGTGCCCATCAGCCCGACGTCGCCGCCGCCGTAGACGAGGCCCATCCCGGCCTGCGCGACGGCGGTCCCGAGGATCTCGGCGGCCTCGCGGAAGGCCGGGTCGCGGCCGAAGCCGGAGCCGCAATAGACACAGACTGTCCTCACCGGAGCCATCCGGCGCCCTCCTCGCGCGTCCGTTGCGAGCCGTCCCGAACGCGCCCCCGCCCGGCACTCCACGTGCCAAACTGCTGAATTCGCGTGGGATTCACCCGCCTGGGCGGCAGGACGGCTTGGTGTGGGGACCATGTACGGTATTATGGGCGGCGCCGTCGACGGGTTTTCGCGCGGGCGGAGGGCCGCCCGCCGGGCGGCGGCAGGATGAGGGGAGGCCTTCGTGGCGATGTCGGGACAGGTGCGGCGCAGTCTCGCCCTGGCGCTCGCCGGCCTTCTCGGCGGACTCGGACTCGTGCTGGCGCTGTTCGGCGGCGATTCCCTGCGGCGGCTCACCGGCCGCGGCGGTCCCGAGCCGGCCGCGTCCTCGGCGCCGAGCGGCAGCCTGCGCGGCCTCGCCGATCCGGGCGCCCTGGCCCGGGCGAGTGGCCGGGCGAGTGGTCGGCCGGGCGGGCGGGAGCGGGGAGACCCGCGAGGCCGCGGCGTCCGGGTCGGGGCCGACCCGGGTTGCCAGCGTGGACGTGCAGGGGAACGGCCGCCTGTTCGTGACGGCCACCGGCGTGCCGGGGGCACGGATCCAGCTCTACCTCAACGACACGCTGATCGCCCCGGGCAGCATCGGGCCGGACGGCCGGGCGACCTTCACGATCGGGCGCGGGATCAAGCCCGGGCAGTATCAGGTGCGGATCGACCAGGTCGATCCGGCCACCGGCAAGGTCGCCAGCCGCGCGGCGGTCCCCCTGTCGGTGCCGGAGCCGGCGCAGGTCGCCGCCCGGGAGACCGCCGAACCCGCGCCGCTGCCCGCCCAGAGCAGCGCGCGGGATCACGGCGGGCCCGATCGGGCCGCGCGCGACGGTGCCGAGCGGGACCGGCCGGCAGCCTCGCCCCCGGCCGCCGTCTCGAATCCCCAGATGGCCGACATGGCGGAGCCGAACCGGGTCGGCGCGGTGTACGTGCCGGAGATCAGCACCGCCCGGATCACTCGCGGCGACAATCTCTGGCGGATCAGCCAGCGCACCTACGGCCGGGGCGAGCGCTACACGGTGATCTACGACGCCAACCAGAACCAGATCCGCGATCCGGACCTGATCTACCCCGGCCAGATCTTCGTGCTGCCCAACGACAAGCGCGGCTGAGCGGCTTCGAAGTCTGCCGGGCCGCGGACCCCGGCGATCCCATCCCGCCCCCTCATCCTGCGGTGCGGACGCGCAGCGGCCGCCTCGAAGGAGCCCTCCAGCCAGCCGCGCGATCCCTGGAGCCATCCTTCGAAGCCCGATGACGCGGTCGCCTCAGGATGAGGGAATGAACTGGACGGCCGGTCTCTGAAGGGGCCTCGGCGCTGCTGCAACGCGGCCGCGCCGCCTACTCCACAACCTGATCGTCACCCGCGAAGGCGAGGCGGCGCAGGCTGCGCAGCGCCCGGTCGAGCTCCTCACGGGACGGCGAGGCCAGGGCGAGGCGCACCGCGTTCGGCGCGTGGCCGGGATGGACCGCGAAGGACGAGGCCGGGAGGAGGGCGATGCCCTGGCGCAGGGCCGCGGCCGCGTAGGCCTCGGCCCGCCAGGTCTCGGGGAGCTCCAGCCAGAGGTGGTAGGCCTGCGGATCGCCCACCACCCGGAGGTCGGCGAGCGCCGCCCGGGCGAGGGCCTGCCGGGCCGCCGCGTCCCGGCGCTTGGCCGCGGCCAGCGCCGCGGCCGAGCCCCCCGCCATCCAGTGCATGCCGGCCGCGAGCGACAGGCCGAGGGCCGTCCAGGCCCCCTGGCGAACGGAGGCGGCGAGCCGGTCTGCGAGGGACGGCGGCGCGGCGATCAGGCCGACGGTCAGCGCCGACATCACCCGCTTCGACAGGCTGTCCACAAAGATCACCCGGTCCGGCACGAGGCCGGCGAGCGGCGGCGCCTCGGCGAGGAAGCTGTAGACCGCGTCCTCGACGGCGGTGAGCCCTGTCCGGTCCAGGACCTCCGCCAGGGCGGCCCGCCGCGCCGGCCCCATCGTGGCGCCGAGCGGGTTGTGCAGGGTCGGCTGGAGATAGACGCCGCTCAGCGGGGTCGTCCGGTGGGCCTGGAGGAGCGCGTCCGGACAGACACCCTCCGAATCCATGGTCAGCGGGATCAGCGTGATCCCGAGCCGCGCCGCGATGCCCTTCACCCCCGGATAGGTCAGGGGCTCGCAGCCGATCCGCTCACCGGGCGCCGCCAGGGCCGCCAGGGCGGCGGCCAGCGCCTGCCGGCCGTTGCCGGTGAACAGGATGTCGGCGGGATTGGGCGCGTAGCCGCCCCGCGCCAGGAACCCGGCGGCGACCGCCTGCGCCCGCGGCGTGCCGGCGGGCCCGTACTGGCTGAAGCCGATCTGGCCGTCGTCGCGGACCAGCGCCGCCAGGGTCTCGGCCAGGACCGCCTCCTGCTCGGGCAGCCGCGAGTGGGTCCGCTGCAGGTCGAGGGCGGCCGCGGGCGGCTCCGGTCGGAGCAATCCGGCCTGCCCCGGATCGGAGCGCACATAGGTGCCGCGCCCGACCTCGCCGGTCACCAGACCCCGGCGGGCCAGCTCGGCGTAGACGCGGCTCGCCGTCGAGACCGCGATGCCGCGGGCATAGGCGAAGTCGCGCTGCGGCGGCAGCCGCGCGCCGGGGCGGAGCCGGCCGGCCGCGATGTCGGCCGCGATCGCGTCGGCGACGGAGCGGTAATCCGCGGGACGCATAATTGCTCCGAGATCAATGTTTCGATTGATCCGAGATATGTATCGGATCAATGCTCCGCCAGCAATCCCGGCCGGACTGCCTTCCCGCCACCGGATCGTCTGCGATGCCCGCCGTCACGCTCTCCTCATCCCCCGCCGTCGTTGACTCGACCCCGCGCCCGGATTTCCGCCCGTCCCTGCTCGGCACGTGGCTGCGCCGGATCCGCACCCGGCGCGCCCTCGCGGCGCTCCATCCCGACCAGGCCCGGGACGCCGGCCTCGAACCCTGGGAGCTGCGCGCCGAGATCGGGAAGCCGTTCTGGCGGGCGTGAGACGGGGACATGCACGCAGCGCGGGTGATCCCGCGCGCCGCGGCGCCTATATGCGGGTCTCGCGCACACATCTCCCCGCAGAACCCGCATGACCGACGACACCGCGCCCGCGGCCGGGACGAAGATCCCGGCCGAGCGCCCCGGCCTGATCGCCACCTACCGGCGGCTCTGGCCGCATCTCTGGCCGCACGGGCGACCGGACCTCCAGCGCCGGGTGTTCCTGGCCTTCGGGCTGCTGCTCGCCGCCAAGCTCGTGACCATGGTGACGCCGTTCACCTTCAAGTGGATCACCGACGCCCTGGTCGCGGCGGTCGGCGGCAAGGACGAGGCCGTGCCCACGGGGCTGCTCGCCGCGCCGATGCTGCTGATCGCCCTCTACGGCGTCTCGCGGATCGCCATGTCGGCGCTGACCCAGGTGCGCGACGGCCTGTTCGCCAAGGTGGCGATGCACGCGGTGCGGCGGCTGGCGCTCCAGACCTTCGAGCACATGCACCGCCTGTCGCTGCGCTTCCACCTGGAGCGCAAGACCGGCGGCCTGACCCGGGTGCTGGAGCGCGGCCGCGCCGGTATCGAGGAATTGTCGCGCCTGATGGTGCTGACCCTGGTGCCGACCATCGTCGAGTTCGTGCTGGTGCTCGGCGTGCTGGCCTACGAGTTCAGCTGGACCTACGCGGCGACCGCTTTCCTGACGGTCGCCGCCTACCTGGCCTTCACCTACAAGGCGACCGAGTGGCGGATCGCGATCCGCCGCCGGATGAACGCCTCGGACACGGACGCCAACACCAAGGCGGTCGACTCGCTGCTCAACTACGAGACCGTCAAGTATTTCGGCGCCGAGCGCCGGGAGGCGTCCCGCTACGACGAGTCGATGGCGAAGTACGAGAAGGCCTCGACACAGACCTACGTGTCGCTGGCGGTGCTCAATGCCGGGCAGGCGGTGATCTTCACGCTGGGCATGACCGTGGTGATGTGGCTCGCGGCGCGCGACATCCTGGCCGGGCGGACCACGATCGGCGGCTTCGTTCTGGCCAACACCATGCTGGTGCAGCTCTCGATGCCGCTCAACTTCATGGGCATGATCTACCGCGAGATCAAACAGGCGCTGATCGACATCGACGACATGTTCCGCATCCTCGGGCAGAACCCCGAGATCGCCGACCGGCCGGGCGCCGCCCCCCTCGCCGTGGCGGGCGGCACGGTGCGGTTCGAGGAGGTGCGCTTCGCCTACAATCCCGAGCGCCCCATCCTGCGCGGCGTCACCTTCGAGATCCCGGCGGGCCAGACGGTGGCGGTGGTGGGCCCGTCCGGCGCCGGCAAGTCGACGCTCTCGCGCCTGCTGTTCCGGTTCTACGAGCCGCAGGCGGGCCGGATCAGCGTCGACGGGCAGGACATCGCCGCGGTCACGCAGGCGTCGCTCCGGGCGGCCATCGGCATGGTCCCGCAGGACACGGTGCTGTTCAACGACACGATCGGCTACAACATCCGCTACGGCCGGGCCGACGCCACCGACGCGGAGCTGCGCGAGGCGGCCCGCCTCGCCCAGATCGACCGCTTCGTCTCGGGGCTGCCGGAGGGCTACGACACCCCGGTGGGCGAGCGCGGCCTGAAGCTCTCGGGCGGCGAGAAGCAGCGGGTCGCCATCGCCCGCACGATCCTCAAGGCGCCGCCGATCCTGGTCCTCGACGAGGCGACCTCGGCGCTCGATTCCTTCACCGAGGCCGAGATCCAGTCGGCGCTCGACCGGGTCAGCCGCGGCCGCACCACCCTGGTGATCGCCCACCGGTTGTCCACGGTGGTCAACGCCGACGCGATCCTGGTCCTCGACCACGGCCGCATCGTCGAGCGCGGCACCCATGCCGAGCTGCTGGAGGCCGGCGGCGTCTACGCGGCGCTGTGGGACCGCCAGCGGGAGGCCGACGCGGCCCTGGAGGTGCTTCAGCGCGCCGACGCGCCGGTGCTCCCGCCCCGGACGGGGCACGCCGCCGTGCCGGAGGCCGCGGCCGCGGAGTGACCGAACGGTCACACGCGGGGAGCACAACCCGGCCGGGACGCAACCGGAGGCGGTAAGCGCGGTTTCCCGGTTATGCCGCACTTCTACCTGCACATCCGGGACGGTCAGTGGCTTGTCGAGGATCTCGACGGCACCGACCTGCCCGACCTCGACGCCGCCCGCACCGAGGCCGAGCGCTCCGCCCGCGCCCTCCTCGAGATCCAGCAGGTCGACGGCGCGGTGCTGGCCGGGCAGTCCTTCGAGATCGCCGACGCGTCGGGGCAGGTCCTGGCGGTGGTGTCGCTGAAGGACGTGCTGCAACTGCCGTGAGCTCCAGGGCGCCTCCCGTCGGCGCCCTCACCCTGAGGTGCCGGAGCGTGGCGCAGGCCTCGAAGGAGCCCTCCGGCCGGGCGCGCGATCCCCGGAGCCCGCCTTCGAGGCCGCTCCGCGGCACCTCAGGACGAGGGAGCGGGTGGGACGGTCGGGATCGACCGCCCGGCGGCCCCTACGACCGCGACCGCACCCGAACCCCGAGCAGCGCCTCGAACGGCAGCACCATGGCGCCCTTGTCGCGGTCGCCGTGGCCCTGGCGCAGCGCGGTCTGGTAGGTGGCGGTGGCGGCCGCGGTGACCGGCATCGGGAAGCCGTTCTCCGCCGCGATCGCCGCGGCGGCGACGAGGTCCTTGTAGGCCGCCCCCATCGGGTAGCCCTCGTCGAAGCGTCCCCGGAGGATGCGCGGCACGAAATACTGCGCCGCGTAGCTCCGGCTCGTGCCCGTGGTGACCACCTGGGCGACCTGATCCGGGTCGAGCCCCATGGCGACGGCCATCGGCAGCACCTCGGCGAGCGCCGCGATGTTGATGTCGTAGAGCACGTTGTTGATCGTCTTGGTGAGCTGGCCGGACCCGGCCGGGCCCATGTGGAGGATGGTCGTGCCGACCCGCTCCAGCAGCGGGCGCACCCGCGCGACCGCCCGGGCCTCGCCGCCGCACATCACGGTGAGCGTCCCGGCCTCGGCGCCCGCCGGCGCCCCGGAGACCGGCGCGTCGACGAAGGCGCGCCCGGTCGCCGCCACGGCGCGGCCGACCGCCAGGGCCTTGGCGTGCGCGATGGTGCTGAGATCGACCACGACCGCCCCCGGGGCGAGGGATTCGGCGAGGGCCCCGGTCCCGAGGAGGGCCGCCTCGACCGCGTCGCCGTTCGGCAGGCACAGGAACAGCACGTCGGCGCCGGCAGCCTGACCGGGATCGGTGGTGGCGACGAGGCCCGGCGCGTCGAGACCGGCGAGGCGCGCCGGATCGGTATCGATCGCGACGAGCGTCTCGGCGCCGGAATCCCGCTTGGCCGCGAGGTTGCGGGCGATGGGATGCCCCATCGCGCCGAGGCCGAGGAGGGCGAGGCGGGCGGCCATGCGGTTGTCCCTGTTCCCGAGTGTCCGGGCGCCGCCCGTCCGAGTGGGGGAGGCGCCGCGCCAGCATGTCGCCGGACGGGGCCGCCTTCCAGCCCCGGCCCTGGCATTCGGGGAAACCCGTCATCCCGCGTCCCTGGTGTGGTCTCCCGGGCCACGCCCCCCGGCGCCAGGCGGGGCCGATGACGCCTGCCGGAGCGGGGGGCAGGGATGCGCCGAGAGGCGCCGCACCGTTGTTCCCTCGCCCGGCGAATCGGTCTACACGGCCGCTCCCCCGAAGACGCTTACCTGCCGCGTATGCAGGACTGAGCCCGGAGACGCTCGAACCATGCCGATTCTCACCTTCCCCGACGGAAACACGCGGGAGATCGCCGCCGGCACGACCGGCCGCGCCGTGGTCGAGGGCATCGCCAAGTCGCTGGCCAAGCGCACCGTCGCCATGGCGCTCGACGGCACGGTCGCCGACCTCGACGATCCGATCGACCGCGACGCCCGCATCGAGTTCCTCGACCGCACCGACCCGCGCAGCCTGGAGTTGATCCGGCACGATTGCGCGCACGTGCTCGCCGAGGCGGTTCAGTCGCTCTGGCCGGAGACCCAGGTCACGATCGGCCCGGTCATCGAGAACGGCTTCTACTACGACTTCTACCGCGAGACCCCGTTCACGCCGGAGGATTTCCCGAAGATCGAGGCGAAGATGCGCGAGATCATTTCGCGCGACGCCCCCTTCACCAAGGAAGTCTGGACGCGCGAGGACGTGCGGGCGCTGTTCGCCGACAAGCAGGAGAAGTTCAAGGTCGAGCTGGTCGACGCGATCCCGCCGGGCGAGGATCTGAAGATCTACCGCCAGGGCGACTGGTTCGACCTCTGCCGCGGCCCGCACATGACCTCGACGGCCAAGGTCGGCACCGCCTTCAAGCTGATGAAGGTGGCGGGCGCCTACTGGCGCGGCGATTCGAACAACCCGATGCTGACCCGCATCTACGGGACGGCCTGGGCGAACCAGGCCGACCTCGACGGCTACCTGCACCGGCTGGAGGAGGCCGAGCGCCGCGACCACCGCCGGCTCGGCCGCGAGATGGACCTGTTCCACTTCCAGGAGGAGGGGCCGGGCGTCGTCTTCTGGCACGCCAAGGGCTGGACGATCTTCCAGGAGCTGATCGCCTACATGCGCCGGCGCCTGCGCGGCGACTACGCCGAGGTGAACGCGCCGCAGATCCTCGACAAGGCCCTGTGGGAGACCTCCGGCCACTGGGGCTGGTACCGGGAGAACATGTTCGCCGCGCAGTCCGCGGGCGAGGAGGCCGAGGACAAGCGCTGGTTCGCCCTCAAGCCGATGAACTGCCCGGGCCACGTGCAGATCTTCAAGCACGGCCTGAAATCCTACCGCGACCTGCCCCTGCGCATGGCCGAGTTCGGGATCGTCCACCGCTACGAGCCGTCCGGCGCCATGCACGGGCTGATGCGCGTGCGCGGCTTCACGCAGGACGACGCCCACGTCTTCTGCACCGAGGACCAGCTCGCCGACGAGTGCCTGAAGATCAACGACCTGATCCTCTCGACCTACGCGGATTTCGGCTTCGACCAGATCGTCGTGAAGCTCTCGACCCGGCCCGAGAAGCGCGTCGGCTCCGACGCGCTCTGGGACCACGCCGAGGAGGTGATGACCCGTGTGCTGGCGCAGATCGAGGAGCAGTCGGCCGGCCGGATCAAGACCGCGGTGAACCCGGGGGAGGGCGCGTTCTACGGGCCCAAATTCGAGTACGTTCTGCGCGACGCGATCGGCCGCGACTGGCAGTGCGGGACCACCCAGGTGGACTTCAACCTGCCCGAGCGGTTCGGCGCCTTCTACATCGACGCCGACGGCGCCCGGAAGCCGCCCGTGATGGTCCACCGGGCGATCTGCGGCTCGATGGAGCGGTTCACCGGCATCCTGATCGAGCATTTCGCCGGGCACTTCCCGCTCTGGCTCGCGCCGATCCAGGTGGTGGTGGCGACGATCACCGGCGAGGCCGACGCCTACGCCCGCGACGTCGTGCGCGCCCTGGAGCGCGCCGGCCTCCGGGTCGAGGCGGATCTGCGCAACGAGAAGATCAACTACAAGGTCCGCGAGCACTCGCTGGCCAAGGTGCCGGTGCTGCTGGCGCTCGGCAAGCGCGAGGCCGAGGAGCGGACGGTCTCGATCCGGCGGCTCGGCAGCCAGCAGACCCGCACGCTGCCGCTGACCGAGGCCGTGGCGGCCTTCGAGGCGGAGGCGACCGCGCCCGATATCCGCCGGGCCGAGGCGGTGGCCGAGACGGTCCCGACCAGCGACACGGTGCTCGACGGCCACCACGGCCGACACGACGCGCCCTGACGGCGCCGCCGGCGCGGCACCCCTGCCGCAACCGGTCGTCCCGGGCGCCGCGGCCCCGGGCGCCGCGGCGCCCGGGTTCCGGCGGCGCGTCCGCGTCCCGGTGGCGCCGGGTGAGCCCCGGCGGGGCGGCGCGGATCGACGGGGGTGACGGATCGGCTCGGAGCCCCGCCGGATTGGAGCCGCCGCGCGGCTTCAAGAGTCCGCCCGGTCGACCGACAGACTTCCCGCATCGGGTCCGCCGTCTCAACTTCCGGATGGTCAGTCGCGGCATGGATCGCTCAACGTGCTCGACTTTCGTCAAGGTTGGCGAAAGGAATCCCATTCTATGAAGACCGGAGACTAATTTCCGGGCCGGCTCGATCCGGCCATCGGCCGACGGCGCTGTCGGACGCTTCGGGGGACTGGCCATGGCGGCGGAGGCGGGCAGGGCGGCGACGAGGCTGGCGCGGCGCCACCGGCAGGTGGCCTGCGACCGGCGCCAGGACGGACTCGGACGCGGCCGCAAGCTCGGACCCGGCATCGTCCAGGCGCTGGACTCGCTGCCGCACGGCCTGTGCCTGTTCGATTCCGCCGACCGGCTGCTGTTCATGAGCGACGGGTTCCGGCGCCTGTTCGGGCCGCCCGCGAACCGGATCAGGCCCGGCATGCATGCCCGGGAGGTGGGCGCGGCGAGCGCGGCGGGGGCCCACCCGGCCGACCGGGATCCCTGCGGTCTCTGGGCGGCCCGCAGGCGGCTCCTCGCCCGGGGCGCGACCGACGCCGTGGTGCAGACGCTCGCGGACGGGCGCCAGATCGCGATCACCCTGCACCCGCAGGCCGGCGGCGGCTGGACCGCCCTGTGGGAGGACGTGACCGAGCGCCGCCGGGCGGAGTCGCTCCTGCGCTACATGGCCCACCACGACCCGCTGACCGGTTTGCCGAACCGCCACCTGTTCGCGGCCCGGCTCGATCGGACCTTGGCGGGGCTCGACGGCGCGCCCTGCGCGCTGCTGTGCATCGACCTCGACGGCTTCAAGCCGGTGAACGACCGGCACGGGCACGCGGTCGGCGACGCGCTCCTGCAGCAGCTGGCCGAGCGCCTGCGGGCGGCGCTGGGCGAGGGGGATTGCGCCGCGCGGCTCGGGGGCGACGAGTTCACCATCCTCCTCGCCGACGCGGCGCCAGCGCCGGCGCTCGGCTTCGCCCTGCGCCTCCAGGCGCGCCTCGCCGAACTCTACGATCTCGGCACCGGATCGCCGATCCGCATCGGCGCGGCGATCGGCGTGGCCTGCGCGCCGCTGCACGCCACCCGGGCGCAGTGCCTGGCGGAGCGGGCCGACGCGGCGATGTACGCGGCCAAGCGGCTCGGCCATCCGTATCTGTGGGACGCGTCGCTGGGTCTGGGGGGGGCGGATCCGGGCGGCACGGCCCCGCCGTGAGGCGGCCGCGTCCCGATGTGTCGCGGAACACGCCCGCCGCGAAAGCTTGGGTTTATCCCATCGTCAGGAAGCGAAGACAGTCGCGAACCGGACGGAGATCGACGATGAGCTGGACCAACCGCATCACCCTGGCCCTCACCCTGATGGGCGGCGCCGTCGCGCTGACCCTCTACGCCCAGGGCCTGTCGCTGCCGGCGCATTTCGTCTGAGCGGCGGCCCGGACGGCGCTCAGCGCGCCTTCTCGTGCTCCGCGAGGCCCACGGCCCTGTAATCGTAGGTCGGGAAGAACTCGGTGCGGTACGCGCCCCAGGCCGTGTCCTCGAGGACGCGGTTGACCTCGCGCAGGCGGGACGCGGGCAGCCGCAGGACGATGATCTGCCCGATCCCCATGACCACGTTCCAGGAGACGACCTCGACGCCCGGCGGCGGGAAGGCCTTGTAGAAGCCCTGCTTGGCGAGCTGCGCGTTCAGCTCCGCCAGCGGGCGGGACTGGTCGTGGCGCAGGAAGACCGTCAGCAGCACGGCGTTGTCGGCCGTCGCCGGGGCGGAGCCGACCGGCGGGGGCGGCGCGGTCTGCGCCGCTGCCTGCCCGGCGGGACCGAGCAGCAGCAGCGCCGCCGCGAGCGGGCCCGTCAGACCTGTTGAACGTGGCATGCGATCTCCTGCTCCCGCGCCGGCCTTCGTCAACGCGGCCGGGCGCCGGGCTTTCCCGACCCGCGCGCCGGCCCGGCCGTCAGCCGCTCTCGACATCGTAGGAGAGCCGCAGGCGCAGCCGGACCGCGCCCTGCTCGTCGCGCACGGCGATCACGTAGTCCTGCCGCTCCACCGGGTCGGTCAAGCCCTGCGCCAAGCGGGTCAAGATTCGCACCGCCTGCGCACGCGCCGCGGCGAGATCCGGAAGATCGAAGCCGTCGCGGTCGCGAACCAAGTTGGCGCCGTCGTGGAGGTCGATGAAATAGCGGGGCACGGATGCGAGCTCAGCGAGCGCGGGAACTCGCAAGGATCAGTTCCCCCTGTTTCTACGTAGTTTCCCGCGGGCCGCAATCGCAGGTCGCCCGTGTCGCACCCTCGGACGCGGCCGGTTGTCGGCCGGTGCCCGCGGGCGGCCTCAGCCCCCCGACAGGCTTTCGGCGAAATCGTCCGGCACGGAACCGAACTGGCCGAGGATCGTGACGCCCTCGAGTTCACCGGTCTCGTCGTCGGCCACGACCCTGAGGGCCGCCGCGCCCGGCATGCGGGCGGCCAGCGCCTCCGCCTTCTTGAGCGCACCGAACTCGCTCTGCGCCGGCTCCTGGCGGGCGGGCCGCAGACGGTTCCGGTGCAACTCGAACGGCTGAACGAGGTAGGTGGTCTTCAGGGTCATTCCGGCCTCCTCGGCGCGGCGCGCGGTAGCGAGAGGACCGCGCTGCGGTCCGCTACAGGCTGCGGGTGGTCACCCCGAGGGCGAGCAGGACGTAGGCGCCGATGAAGAACCATTGCCGGTGCGCCACCACGGTTTTTCCGACCATCGGGATGCGCGTGTACAGGCTGGCGACGGCGAGGCCGATCAGCACGGCCGACACCAGGAACGTGAGCAGGCGCGGAGCGGAGAGCGTGGGCATGCCCCCATGCTCCGCTCGCCGCGCTTACCGAACCGTTACCGGTCGAGTCCGGGGACGACGGGGCGATACGGCGTCAGCGGCCCCTCGGTACCGGGCAGCAATCCGACCTCGGCCAGCCACAGGACCATGATCGCCCCTGCCAGTAGCGTCGCGAGCGAGGCCAGGCGCCCGGTCCACCGCCGCAGGACGAACATGGCGACCACGACGGCCAGCAGGGCGATGAGAAGAGCGAGAATCAGCATGGTCGCGCCATGCCACGAGCGGGCCGCCGCGTCACCGCGGAAGACGGCGGAACATCCCGCCTGCCGGGGGACGCCGCCTTCGGAAGCGCCAGATGCACGTTCTGGTCGTTCCGCAGAGCGGAAACTCTACCGCAGTCGATAGCCCGCCTCGGGAGACGCTCGGAAATACTCCGCCGCAGATCGCCAGAAATAGCTGTCCGCTCTCCGCGGCGTGCACCCCGATCATGCACCGGAAGCTGCCCGCAAACGCTTTTGTAACTTGCATTCAGCGCTCAAAAGTAGCAGATCCCGGGCGAGGGGCACACCAGGAATCTTGCAGTGACAGAAGAAACCACAGGGCCCAACTCCAACTTCATCGAGCTGGCGGGCGATATCGTCGCCGCCTACGTGTCGAACAATCCGGTTCCGGCCGCGGAGCTGCCGGCGCTGATCGCGCGGGTGCACGGCGCGATCAGCGGGCTCGTCACCGGGACTCTCACGGCGGAGATCGGCGCGGCCTCGCAGGCCGAGATCGAGAAGCCGAGCGCGGCCCAGATCCGCAAGTCGGTCCGGCACGACGGGATCGTCAGCTTCATCGACGGCAAGACCTACAAGACGCTGAAGCGTCACCTGACCAGCCACGGCCTGGATCCGCGCAGTTACCGCGACCGCTACGGCCTGCCGGCCGACTACCCGATGGTCGCTCCGAGCTACGCCGAGCAGCGCTCCGCCCTCGCCAAGGCGATCGGCCTGGGCCAGCCCGGCGCCATGGCCGAGCGCGAGCGCAAGGGCCGCAAGGCCGCCTGAGGATGAGGACTCCGGGGGTGCCCCGCTCGGGGCGCCCCCGTAACGACGCGCCGCGGATCCTGGCGAAATCGTTGCATCGCCGCCACACAGGCCCACGACATCGCGGGACACGGACAAGCTGCCACACTCTGCACAAAGCTGATGCGCACGCCGGAGCCCGAGGATGCTACCGAAGGGTTCGGCGAGATGAAGCGAGAGCAGACGATGACGAGTTCGGTCGTGCCGTTCCCGGCGCATATCGCGCCGGCGGTCGTTGACGAGGACACCGCGTCGATCATCGCCGTGTTGCAGGATCAGCTGGCGATGGCCCGCGAGGGTCGGCTGCGCTCGGTGGCGGTCGTCTCCGTATCGGCGGACGGCGAGGCGATCGGCACGCAATGGTCCTGCAAGGGCTCCGATATCAGCAACCTGATCGGCAAGCTGACCGTCCTGACCCACGACCTGATGGCCGCTCGGAAGTGACCGGCCGGAAGTGACCGGCCGGAGCTGACGGGCTCTCCCGCGGACCGTCCGCGTCGGAAGCCGCGACGACGGCTGGGCACGGCCCGCCCGGTGCGGCATTCCAGAGGCGGGTCCAGCCTCGGACCGAAGGAATGCCCCCCTCGATGACGCGCGCCCTGCTGTTCGCCGCCTTCCTGGCCACGATTGTCCTGCCAGGCGCGGCCCGGGCTGCCGAGGCGGCGGAAGACCCCAAGCGCACCGAGACGATCAAGGGCCTCGTCCGGATCGTCGGCGCGCAGGCCGGCATCGTCCTGTACTGCCGCAAACTCTACACCATCGACGACACGGTCTCCGAAGGCCTGTCCCGCACGGTGCGCCGAGCCCTCGACGCGGCTCTCGGCCACTCGCGAGCCGGGGCCGCCATCGCCGAGGAGGGCCGCCGTGTCGCGGAAGAGATCGCCGCTGTCGGGGCGGAGCAATGGTGCGCCGACCAGCGCGACATCCTGAATACGGACGGCGTCCGGGTCTTCATCGACTGATCCGGCCAGGGTCCGTCCATACGGGCCTATCCGCGCGACCGGCCGGCCGGTTACCCCCCGCAAAAAGGCAGCCTCGCCGGCGAATACAGCGCGAGTCCTGCGCTCAGCTCAGATGAAGGCGGCAATCCGACCTCTGTTCCGCAGTGCAGAACAGATTAGCGCCTTGTTCACCGGTTCTTCGTCTGTCATGTTTTGACGACGGATGAGCCTGAACAGATCAAGCCGGTCGCACACGTCCGTTTACAAGAGCCCTGAAGGGCCACGAGACCGGCGATGAAGGAAACGCCATGTCTCGATCGATTCTCCTGGCCCTCGCTCTCGTCCTCTGCGGGGCCGCCGTCACGCTGTTCGCCTTCCTGCGCGCACCCCAGTCCAAGGAATTCGCCGGGTGGGACGTCGCCTTCATGGGCGGTATCGGGGCCGTCGCGCTGGGCTTTCTCACCACCCTCGTCGAGGTCGTGACCGGCTAAGGTCGATCCCGGGGCGGGCCTCAAGCCGCCGGTCCGACCGGGGCCGCCTCCGGCCACGCGGATTCGTCGCCCCCCGTCGCTCGGCGGGCGGCGGAGCCTCGCCCAGCCGGCCTCGGGCCCGACCCGCATGAAGAGCTCGGAATTCACAGGGACGCGGGCATCCCGACAATTCGAGGTATTTTGCAAACCCCGCTTGAACCCGGGTCACCGATCCTGTCGGGCAAAGGTTCTCGAGGCGGTGATGTTCGAACGACGCAGCGCTCCACGCACGCTACTCAACGAGACCGGCAGCATCTCGGTCGACGAGCATCGAAGCTTACCCTGCATCGTCTACGACCGGTCCGCCGGCGGCGTGCGGGTCGCCCTTCCGGATGCCGAGATCGTTCCGGACAGCTTCATCCTCAGCATCGATGCGAGCAACGAGATCCTCGTCTGCCGGGCCATCTGGCGCAAGGCGGAGGAGATCGGGGCCACCACCGACGTCCCCGAGACAGCGCGGTCGGGCCGAGTGAGCTTCCGGCGCGAACTCGAACCGACCTGACCGCCGCCTCCGGCGGTTCGCGGCGGCTTCGCCGCGCCTGTCATCGACGGACGCGGCCGGCAGCAGCGTCCCCGGCCGCCGGTTGGGCGCGTCAATCCCAATCGATGTTGAGCGAGCGCTCGAAGGCGGCCGCGGACAGCTCCTTGCCCTTCGGGTCGGCGACCGTGATCTCGCGGAAGCCCCGTCGGGCCAGCTCCCAGGTCTTCTCCATCGCCTGCTCGTCCGTTCCGCAGGCGAACGTCATGACGCGCCCGGACGGATCAATCCCCTTGACGGTGAACACACCACTCTCCCTGCTCGCGCCTCCCATATAGAGCCGCGTCCCGCATCGCGCCTCCCACCATCGTGACGGAGAGCCGGGACCCGCACCCGCACCGTCGCGTTGGCTGCAGGCAGGGAGAGATCGCATGACGAGCGCGCGCGAGACCGTAGCCCCGACGAGCCACCGAGCCGAACCGCGCGAGGCGGACGAGATCCCGACCCGATCCGGCACGCCGGCGATCCCGACCACGAACCCGGCCACGATCCCGACGGAGGACCCCGAAGTCGGCCTCGCGCAGAAGGGCAGCGGGGAAGAGGCGGTCGTCCGGCGCGAGACCGAGATCTGACCGGCCGCTCCCAGGGGCGGGCAATCCCTGGACGCCGGCACCTGTGCGCTGCACAAACGGGCCGGCCGCGGCCGGATGGCGGCCGACAGGAGACCACTCATGGCACAGATGTCGCGCTACGAGGTCCCGGACCAGCTCCGCGACTTCGCCGAGAGCAGCCTCGACCAGGCCCGCAAGGCCTTCGGCAGCTTCATCGGAGCGGCGCGGCGCGCCTCCGACACGGTCCAGGGTTCGACAGATCGCGCCCGCACCGACGCGCAGGCCCTGTATGCCCGCAGCCTGGACCACGCGGAGCAGACCATCCGCGCCGCCCTGGATCACGCGCAGAAGCTCGCCGCCGCCAAGTCGCTCCCCGAGGCGACCGCGCTTCAGGCCGAGTACGCCCGCGAGCGCTTCGCGGCCCTGCAGGCGCAGGCACAGGAGGTGAGCAGCCTTGCCCAGAGCGCGTTCCAGCACGGGGCCGGGCGCGCCCGCGCTGCTCTGCAGCAAGGCGCCGACATGACCCGGACGGCCCTGGAGCAGGGGCAGGAGGCGACCCGGGAGGCGACGGCCGCGGCACACGGGGCCGCCGAGGAGGCCTCGCACTGAGCGGAAGCGCCGACGGGCCTCGGGCGATTGGCCGGCGGGCCTCCGCGGTGATGCCGGCCGTATTCGGACGCGGAGTTGGAGATGATGTACGGGGAGGTCGGCCGTCTGGCCGATGAGAGCCTGCGGCTGGGCCTGAGGCAGGCCGAGAACACCGTCCTGCTGGTGATGGCGGCGCAGTACGCGTGGGCGGATCTGTGGCTCGAGGGATACCGCGCGGCGGGGGCCGCCCTCAGCACCGAACGCGATCAACGGGCGCGGACGCGGCGGCTGATCCGTCGCGGCGTCGCGCCTTCGGTGGCCGCGCGGGAGCTGCACATCGTCTGAGCCGTGGCCGGGGACGGAGTCGCCCGAGGCGCCCCGTCTCCGGCGGCGGGCTCAGCGGCTCGCCTCGACGGCGGCCTGAACCATCGGTCGGCCGAGGGACGACACCGTCCGATTACCGGCCGCCTGCGCCGCGACGGGCTGCGGCGTCGTGGTCAGGTCGTGGATCGCGCGGACCTGCTGGGCGGGCCGGACCTGGTCCCGGTAGAGCGGCGGCGTCAGGTGCAGGCGGTCGTCGGCGGTGGCGAGGCCGGTGAAGGCCGCCGAGGTGAGCGCCGCCGACGCGAGGATGAGGATCGTGCGCATGGTGCGTCTCCGGTTCGATCGCGGTGTCGACCGCGGGATGCGATCGACAGGCGCATGAGACCACGGATTTGTGCGGCGCGGCATGCAATTTGCGCATTGCACCATATCGCCGGGACGGCACGGTACTGCAGTGTTCCCGGTCATTCCGAGCTGTGAATTGGCTCAACAACCGGGGGCGCCATGCATTCGGCGCAAATGAACTAAACTTCCGCCAACGCGTTCTCAAATCAAACTTGAAGGACGCTTCATTTGTTTTTTCGCGCACGGCCCTGAACCGGACGAAACCGCTGGGCGAGCGTGACCGTTGCTGGTTTGACGGCCCCCAACCCGAATCAGCGACCTGGGCGCCAGATCCGCGTCACACAGGTACGGTAGCCCCTCCCTTACGGTAGCCCCTCCCTGATCCCGCGCCGGCATCCTGCTGACGCACCACGAGAGCGCCGATGACGCCCTCCGACCTCGACAGACGCGCCGAGCTGACCATCTGGCCCAAGGGCGCACCCGGCCACGCCGCGGAGGGTCGGCCCTTCGCGACCTTGCGCGAGGCCCTCGCCGTCGCGATCGCGGCGATCGAGTCCGGCGAGGCCCAACCCTGGATCATCACTGAGGCCGGCGACATTCTCTCGCCGCGCTGGATCCAGGCGAACTCCCGATCGCGGGCGCCGCACTAGCCGGCGTCACGCCGTGCGCGGAGCGGATCAGCAGCCGATGCAGATGTCGCGGACCACGTGCTGATGCCGCTGACCGGTGCGCTGGTTCGGGAGCTGTCCCGCCATCGACGAGAACCCGCTGCCGAGGGCGCGGAAGCGGCGCTCGACCGCCGGAACGGAAACAGTTCTGACCGGGGCGGGTGCCTCCGCGACCGGGGCGGGGGTCGGTGCCGCCGCCGGAGCGGGCGCTCCGTTGGCCATGCCGGGATCGGGCAGGGTCAGGGCCATGCCCGGCACCGGCGGCACCTGGGCGAACTCGCCGGCCCGGCCCGGCAGGGGCGCGGCGACCAGAAGCGCGAGGGCCGGAGCCGCGGCGACGCGCCGGTTCAGCGGATGCATCACACTCTCCTGCCTCGGGAGGCGGCACGCCACGGACCCCGTGCCCCTGGGTCATCGCCGGATCGGCGCCCGCCCCGGCGACGGGAACGGGGCCGGCCCCGGTTGTGCGCGGCGGAGCGGGGCGCCGCCACTCATCCAATCGGCGGAGCGGGCGCCGGGCGGCTCAGTAGGCCCGACCGTAGAAGGGCTGCGAGACCGGGCGGTAGCGGTCGCTGACCGGCCAGGTATAGGGCTGCTCCTTGCCGGTGCGCAGGTCCGAGCGGAATTTCGGCTCGTTGAAGCCGATCCCGTGCAGGCCCGCCGCGCCCTTGGCACCGTGGGCCTTGGGCCCGGCATCGCGCGCCAGGGCAGCGCCCGAGACGGCGATAACGAGAGCGGCCGCGAGCGAGACGCGGCCCAGCATGACGTTCATCTCTGACTCCTGTCCTGGCCGAGGTGCCGGAACAGAAGGAACGGCAGCGGTTCGGCCCGGTTCCAGGCCGGGTGGCGGCTCAGAAAGCTTCAGTCGGTGGTCTCCATCAGCTCCTTAAAGGTCGCCGCGTAGCCCTCGCCGAGCAGGTAGCAGGGCTTCTGCCAGCCGAACACGGTGCGGGTCGGGTTGCCCCACGGGGTGCAGTGGTAGGTCTGGTTACCGGCCAGGAAGTCGAGGAACAGGCCCGACTGCTNCGTAGGAGGCTCCCAGGATCAGGATGTTCTTGGCCACGTCGTTCCTCCCCAGCATTGAAGACTGCTGTGTGTTGTCTGGCTGCTGGGAACGGCGCGTCCACGTCACGGCCCCAATCGCACCGCCGATGGATGGCAGCCGGGCGGGCGGAAGGCAAGCCTTCTGGTATACCTAATCCCAAACCCTTTGTGACGCCCCGTGGCCCCGGAAGCCGTCGCGGCCGTGTTCCCGCTCGCGGCCGTTCCGGTCCCGAACCCGAACAGCCCGAACAGCCCGCCGGCGGACAGGCTGGTGCCCGTCGCGCCGATGCCCGGCGCTGTGGCCACGCCGCTGCCGAGACCGGTCGATCCGGCGACGCCGGACGAGCCCGTCGCGAGCGAGGTTCCGAGGGTCCCGGCGCCGTCCAGGCCCGTGCCGAGACCCGCGCCGACACCCGCGCCAACACCCGTGCCGAGGCCGGTTCCGGCGCCCGTGACACCGGCGCCCGGGCCGAGGGTGAGCCCCGACCCGCCCCCCATCCCGCCCGTGCCGAGGGTCGATGTCGGGAGGCTGCCAATGCTCGAACTCAGACCCGAGCGGGACGCTCCGCTGAGGCCGCCGCGGGCGCCGGTGGCGCCGATCGTCCCGCCGGTCCCGAGGGTCGTGCCGGCGACACCGGCACCGCCGGTCGCGGTGGATCCCAGGCCGCCGAGCTGGCCGACCCCGCCCGAACCGGCGGTCGCGGTGCCGAGCGTCGTCCCGGCCGAGAGGCCGCCCGACGCCCCGATGCGGCCGCCGCCTCCGCCCCCTCCGCCGCCGAAGCTGAGCTGGCCGGCATTCACGAGGCCGCCGGTCTGCGCCGAGACGGTCGGGAAGGGCCCGGTCGTCGAACTGCCGCCGACGCTGAGCTGGCCGGGATTGGCGATGGCTGTGATCGGCTCCAGCGCGGCCGAGCTCGGCACCGTCGCGGTGGCCGACAGGCTCTGCGCCCCGGCCGGGACGGCGATCGGCAGCAGCAGGGCGGCGGCGAGGATGGACCGCATGGCACGCTCCTCAGGCAGGGGACGGCGGCGAGCGTCGGGACAGGGCATGGCTCGGAAACCGGAGGGTGTCCGGCCGGTTCCGGCGGCGCAGGGACGCGGCGCGGCGCCGGCCGGCGGGAGAAAGGCGGCCGCCGGCCTTCATGCTGCCGGAAAGGCGGTGTGCTCTCGGCGGCGGATCCGCCCGAACCTCGTCCCGACCTGCGTCCCGACCCGCGCCCGAACCTGCGACCGTGCCGTTGCCCGAAACCCTCGCCCAAGGCCTGCGCAGCGCCGGCTGGCTCGCCGGCCTGCCGGCCCTCGCGCTGATCTGGGCGAGCGCGACCCTCTACGCCGCCCCGCGGATCGCCGACGGGCTCGAGGCGGAGGGCGCGGCGATCGCCGCCGGCACGGCCACCGCCACCGGCGAGCCCTGGCTGCGGCTGGAAGCCAGCGGCCGCGACCTCGTGGCCGCCGGCGAGGCGCCGGACGTCGCCGAGCGCGCCACCGCGCTGTCCCGCCTCGCGGCCCTCGACGGCCCCCGCCGGATCGTGTCGGAGGTCGGCATCGTGGAAACCGCGGCGCCCTTCCAGTGGGCGGCGATCCGCACGGGTCAGAACCGGATCGCCCTGGAGGGCAGCCGCCCGGTGGAGATCGGCCGACGGGCCCTGGAGGCGCGGATCACCGGCGCCCTCAATCCCGGCACCGCCCTGGACGACACCGCCCGGGCCGCCCGCGGGGCGCCGCCGGACTTCGCCAGCGCGGCCGCCTTCCTGGCAGCCCGCCTCTCCGGCCTCGCCAAAGGGGGCCGGGCGGCGCTCAGCGACACCGTGCTCAGCCTGTCGGGCGAGGCGCTCGACGTGCCGGCCTACGAGGCCCTGCGCGCGGCCCTGTCGGACCCGCCGGAGGGGTTCAGCGTCGGGCGGGTCGAGATCCTGCCGCCCAAGGTGGCCGCGTACCGGTTCGCCGTGGCGAAATCGGCCCGGGGCATCGTCCTCGACGGCTTCGCCCCCTCGGCGGCCGACCGCGAGCTCGCCCTGCGCGCCGCCACCGAGGCCGCCGCGGGCGGCACCGTGGAGGACCGGCTCCTGGCCGCCCGGGGGCTCGACCCGGCGATCGACCCGAAGAGCCTCGTCGCCTTCGCGTTCAGGCTCGCCGAGCTGATCCAGTCCGGGGAGGTCGTGTTCAAGGACGGGGCGGTCTCGGTGACTGGCGACGCCATCGACGGGCAGGCGATTCCCGACGCCGAGGCGCTGATGCGCGACGGCCGGCCCGCCGGCGTGGCGGCCGGGCGGGTGGCGCTCACGGCGCGGCCATTGTCGCCCTACCGGGTGGCGATCCGCCGGACAGCCGAGTCCGTGACCCTCACCGGCCACCTGCCGGACGCCGCCACCCGGGAGCGGGTGCTCGCGGCCCTGCGCCCGCGCCTGTTCCGAGAAGCGGTGGTCGACCGCACACGCCTCGCCGACGGCGCCCCGCCGGATCTCGGCGACGCCCTGGCCGCCGCCGCCCCGCTGGTGGCGAACCTCGCGGACGGGACCGTCTCGGTCTCGGACCGCGCCCTGACGCTCACCGGCGAGAGCCTCTACCGGGAGGGCGCCGCCCGCACCCCCGACCGGCTCGCCGAGGCCCTGCCCCCCGGCTGGACCGGGCAGGCCCACGTCACCGCCCGGGACGCGGCGGAGCGGCGCGATCCCGCGACCTGCNGGGCCGCGCCCATCCGCGCGCCACGATCGCGCCCGCAGGGAGGCCGGACGGCCGTGACGCTGCTGCTCGCCGGATTCTGGCCCGGGCTCGCCGGGGCGACCGCGCTCGGCCTCGCGGTCGGCGCGCTGGTCGGCTGGCCGGACCGGCTCGCCGCCTCCCTGGGCCTCTGCGTGGTCGCGGGGCTCGTGGTCGCGGCGGCCATCGCTGGGTTCGTGCCCGGGCTGCCCGGCCTGTGGCTCGACGGCGCGGCCCTGATCCTGCCGGTCTACTGCGCGGCCTGCGGCCTCGGGGCACTGGGACGCCGCGTCATCGTTCGGGCCTGACGCCGCGGGAACCGGTCCGCCCCCCGGCGGCGTTCCCTCGACAACAGGGCCCCGAGGGCCCGCCCCGAACCCGGAGAGAGGCCGCGATGCCCAGGACCGTCGACACGCCCCGTCCCGCGAAACGCCACGCCGTCCGCCTGCCGCGCCCCCGCGCGGGCGCCGCCGCCACCGGCCTGTTCCTGGCCGGACTGATCCTCTCGGCCGCGACGGTGCCGCTGGTCGAGCCCGCCGACGCCACCACCGCCGGCGGCACCGCGCAGGCCGCGCTCGCGACGCCGGCCCGCTGAGCGAGGCAACCCGCGCCCGCCCCGGATTGTTGTTCGCCCGGGCCCGTCCGGCCCGGACCTACGGGGGAGACGCGCATGGGACTGCTCGAATCGGCGATCGGCGGCGTGCTCGGTCAGGTATTCGGCGGGCAGAAGCAGGGCTCCGGGGGCATGTCGCCCCTGGTCAAGGCGCTGCTGATGCTGCTGCTGGCCAAGGGCGCCAGCGGCGGCTTCGGCGACATTTTCGGGCGCGGGCAGCGGGGTGAGCCGGGTCCGGAGGCCGACCGCTCCGGCGGCGCCGGGCCCTACGGGCGCGATCCCGGCCAGCACCCCGCCGATGCCGGCGGAGGTCGCTCCGACGAGGGCGGCGACATCGGCGGCTGGGACCAGTATGGCGGCCGCCGCGACAGCGGCCCCAGCGGGCCGGCGGACCGGACCCTGCCGCCCGGCGACTTCTCGGACTTGTCCGGCATGCTCGACGGCCCCGGCGGCGCCCCGCCGCCGAGCCGCGCCACGCCGGAGGGGCAGGGGGATCTCGGCGGCCTCGACGGGCTGGTCGACCGGTTCCGCCAGGGCGGCCTCGGCGACGTGATCGAGTCCTGGATCGGCCACGGCGCCAACCGCCCGGTGGCCCCGGACCAGCTCGCCCGGGCCCTCGGCCCCGACACGGTGGACACGCTCCAGCAGCAGACCGGCCTGGACCGCGAGACGCTGCTCTCGCAGCTCGCCCAGGCGCTGCCGGAGGTGGTGCACACGCTCACGCCGCAGGGGCGGGTGCCGGGGGAGGATGAGCGACGCGGATGGTAGGAGGCGCCAACTCGCTCGCGCGCCGTGCGATGTGACGAAGATCCCGGTCTCGCTCGCAGGGTTCACGCAACCGGCGTCGCGGCCTCAGGACTCCCCGGACCGGCCTAGGAAGAGCGTGCGCGGACGCGGCAGCCGGATCGGGGACAGTATCCGGAACGCCGGTCAACGACGGGAAGCAGGTTCTACCAAGTAGTCGACGAGACGTCCGCCTCGATCGACTGAAGAGCCGCGAGCCGGGCGGTCCTTCTTCCTGGAAGCGCCCTCGGCGCGCGATCCGAGGGTCGGCGGATGAACCCGGCCGTCCTCTTGCCGGCGGCGCTCCGTGCAGGAACGCCGACGCATCCCGCGCGTCGGATCGCGGTCGAAGCCTCCGAAAGACTCGCAGATTGTACCGGAGTGAGACGGTGACGCTCTTACGCGACCCGCCGCATCACCAAGCTGGCATTCGTCCCGCCGAACCCGAACGAGTTCGACAGCACGACGTCCACCGACTTCCGCTTCGCCTCGAACGGCACGAGGTCGATCTGGGTCTGGACGGAGGGGTTGTCGAGGTTGAGCGTCGGCGGGATGACGTTGTCGCGCAGGACGAGGATCGAGAAGATCGCCTCGACCGAGCCGGCGGCGCCCAGCAGGTGGCCGACCGAGCTCTTGGTCGACGACATGGTGGCGTTCGCGGCGGCGTCGCCCAGGAGCCGCTCCACGGCCTTCAGCTCCAGCTCGTCGCCCATGGGCGTCGAGGTGCCGTGGGCGTTGATGTAGCCGATCTCGGACGGGGAGATCCCGGCGCGCTTCACCGCGGCGGTCATGCAGCGGAAGGCGCCGTCGCCGTCCGGGGAGGGGGAGGTGATGTGGTAGGCGTCGCCCGAGAGGCCGTAGCCCACCACCTCGGCGTAGATCTTCGCGCCGCGGGCCTTGGCGTGCTCGTACTCCTCCAGCACCACGATACCGGCGCCCTCGCCCATGAGGAAGCCGTCGCGGTCGCGGTCGTAGGGGCGGGAGGCCCTCTCGGGCGTGTCGTTGAAGCCCGTGGTGAGCGCCCGGCAGGCCGAGAAGCCCGCGATCGACAGGCGGTTCACCGGCGACTCGGCGCCGCCCGCCACCATCACGTCGGCGTCGCCGAGCGCGATCAGGCGGCTCGCGTCGCCGATCGCGTGGGCGCCCGTGGAGCAGGCCGTCACCACGGCGTTGTTCGGCCCCTTGAGGCCGTGGGCGATCGAGACCTGGCCGGAGGCGAGGTTGATGATCCGGCCCGGGATGAAGAACGGCGAGATCCGGCGCGGGCCCTTCTCGTGCAGGGTCACGGAAGCGTCGTAGATGCCGCCGATGCCGCCGATGCCGGAGCCGATCAGCACGCCGGTGGCGCACTGGTCCTCGTGGCTCTTAGGAAGCCAGCCGGCATCCTTCAGCGCCTCGTCGGCCGCCGCCATCGCGTAGACGATGAACGGGTCGACCTTGCGCTGCTCCTTCACCTCCATCACGAGGTCGGGGTTGAAGGTGCCGTCGGTGCCGTCGCCGAACGGGACCTGCGCGGCGATCCGGCAGGGCAGGTCGGCCGATTCGAAGCCGCGGATCGGGCCGGCGCCGCTGTCGCCCGCGATCAGCCGGCTCCAGGTGTGCTCCACCCCGCAGCCCAGCGGCGTGACCATCCCCAGACCCGTGACCACCACCCGCCGCATGTGCCCTGTCCCGTCTTGAGGCGCCGCCCCGCCGGCACCGCCGCGGTCGCGCATCGTCCTAACGTGCTCGGAGGCGGAATCGGTCCCTGCGGGACCCGTCACGACGCCGAGCCTTGAAACGCATAACGGCGCGGGGGCTGTTTCGCCTCACCCGCGCCGCGTCAAACCCAGTCCCCGGCGCCTTTAGGCGGCGGAGTTCTTCTCCAGGAACTTCACGGCGTCGCCGACCGTCTGGATGGTCTCGGCAGCGTCGTCCGGGATCTCGACGTTGAATTCCTCCTCGAAGGCCATGACCAGCTCGACCGTGTCGAGGCTGTCGGCACCGAGGTCGTCGATGAAGTTGGCGCTCTCGACCACCTTCTCGGGCTCCACGCCCAGGTGCTCGACGACGATCTTCTTCACGCGCTCAGCGATATCGCTCATCGGTCTTCCGTCCTCGTCCTTCTGGTCTGTCAGTCTTCTCGGGGTGGTGCCGTGGCCGCGTCGCGCCCTTGCGGGCTTGTTGTGACGGGCCGGTGTCCGATCGCGCGTGCTTCTGAGGTGAACCGGCGCGTGAGCCGGGACGCCCCCGCCGGAGGGCCTTGGACTGAAAACCCGCTGAACCGTCAACCCCCTGTACGGCTGCGGGGCGTGGTAGCACAGGGTTCCCGCCCTGGCGAGGGCCCGTTCAGAAAGCCTTCATGGGTGTGGCACTTGCGTGTCGGCGGGGGTGATTCGCGCGCAGTCTTCGGCGGTCGGAGACCGGTATACGCGCGCTAGTACATGGCCATCCCGCCATTCACGTGCAGCGTGTGGCCGGTGACGTAGCCCGCCTCCGCGGAGGCGAGGTAGAGGCAGGCCGCCGCGACCTCCGCGCCCTCGCCGAGGCGCCCGGCGGGGACGCGGGCCAGGATGCCCTCGCGCTGCTTCTCGTTGAGGGCGTCGGTCATGGGCGAGCTGATGAAGCCCGGGGCGATGCAGTTGACCGTGATTCCCCGCGAGGCGACCTCGGCGGCGAGCGCCTTGGTCATGCCCACGAGGCCGGCCTTGGCGGCCGCGTAGTTGCCCTGGCCGGGATTGCCGGTGCTGCCGACCACCGAGCCGATATTGACGATCCGCCCGGAGCGGCGGCGCATCATGCCCTTCACGGCGGCCCGCGACAGGCGGAAGGCGGCGGTGAGGTTGACGGCGATCACCTGCTCCCACTCCTCGTCCTTCATCCGCATGAAGAGGTTGTCGCGGGTGATGCCGGCATTGTTCACGAGGATGTCCAGCGGGCCGATCGCCGCCTCGGCGGCCGGCACGAGGCCCTCGACCGAGTCCTTGTCGGACAGGTCGGCCGCGACCGGGCTGGCGCGCTCGCCGAGTTCGGCCGCGAGCGCCTCCAGGGCCGCGGGCCGCGTGCCCGAGAGCGCCACGGCGGCCCCCTGCGCGTGCAGCGCCCGGGCGATCGCCTGGCCGAGGCCGCCGGTCTCGCCGGTGACGAGGGCCTTGCGGCCGGTGAGATCGAACATGCGGGACTCCGTCGGATCAGAGCGCGCGGACCAG
>NZ_MLCA01000001.1:70000-486789 GCF_036441375.1 Methylobacterium oryzae | reverse complement strand
GTGCCCGAGAGCGCCACGGCGGCCCCCTGCGCGTGCAGCGCCCGGGCGATCGCCTGGCCGAGGCCGCCGGTCGCGCCGGTGACGAGGGCCTTGCGGCCGGTGAGATCGAACATGCGGGACTCCGTCGGATCAGAGCGCGCGGATCAGAGCGCGAAGGCGGCGACGTCGGCGGGCGTGCCGACCGAGGCGGCGCTCGCCTGGGGGGCGATGCGCTTGACGAGGCCGGTCAGCACCTTGCCGGCGCCGAGCTCGTAGAACCGGTCGACGCCCGACGCGGCCATGGCGGCGACGCTCTCGCGCCAGCGCACGGTGCCGGTGACCTGCTCGACCAGGGCCGCGCGGATCGCCTCCGGATCGGAGACCGGGGCGGCCGCGACGTTGGCGTAGAGGGTGACGCGCGGGGCCGTCAGGGTGACGGCGGCCAGCGCCCGGGCCATGGCCTCGGCGGCCGGGGCCATCAGGCGGCAGTGGAACGGCGCCGAGACGTTGAGCATCACGGCGCGCTTGATCCCGCGGCCGGTGGCGATGCCGACGGCGCGCTCCACGGCCGGGCGGTCGCCGGAGAGCACCACCTGCCCGCCGCCGTTGTCGTTGGCGACATCGCAGACCGCGCCGCCGCCGGCCTCGTCCGCCGCCGCCTCGGCGACCGAGCGGGCGGAGTCGAGGTCGGTGCCGATCAGCGCCGCCATGGCGCCCNGCCTCCTGCATCGCCTCGCCGCGCAGGCGCAGCAGCCGCGCCGCATCCGCCACGGTGAGGCTGCCGGCGGCCGCGAGCGCCGCGTACTCGCCGAGCGAGTGGCCGGCCACGCAGGCGACGTCGCGCGCGAGGTCGAGGCCGCGCTCGGCCTCCAGAACCCGCAGCACCGCGAGGCTCGCCGCCATCAGGGCCGGCTGGGCGTTGGTCGTCAGGGTCAGCGCCTCGGCCGGCCCCTCGAACATCAGCCGCGACAGGTTCTGGCCCAGGGCGGCGTCGACCTCGTCGAGCACGGCACGGGCCTGCGGGAAGGCCTCCGCGAGGTCCCGCGCCATGCCGACCGCCTGGCTGCCCTGGCCGGGAAAGATGAGTGCGCGCATGTTGCGTCCTGATCGCCGGCACCTCTCGGCGCGCGAACGCCGCCCGTGTCGGCCGAAACTCTGGAATGGCGCGCGCACTCGCACCCGCGGCCGCGGGTGTCAACAATGCGGCGCACCATGATGTCGCATCGTCGGGCCCCGCCGGCGCCGCGGCCGCCGGCCCGACCGGACCGGCACGCTCGCCGGACGCGCGCCCCGCGCAACCCGCTGTGCTTGTTGCACAACGGCATCCGGTGTAGAGTGCCGCCATACCCGACATCACCCGTCGCTCAAGCCCAAGGAGCCGCCCCGCATGGCGCGCGTCACCGTCGAAGACTGCATCGAGAAGGTCGAGAACCGCTTCGAGCTGGTGCTGCTGGCGAGCCACCGGGCCCGCCTCCTGGCCGCCGGCGCCCCGCTGACCATCGACCGCGACCGCGACAAGAACCCGGTCGTGGCCCTGCGCGAGATCGGCGACGAGACGATCACGGCCGACGACCTCAAGGAGCAGCTGATCCACTCGATGCAGAAATACGTCGAGGTGGACGAGCCCGAGGCCGAGACCGTGCCGCTGCTGTCGAGCTCGCCGGCCGCCGCCGCGGTGGCGCCGCAATCCTCCAGCGACGACGCGGCGGTCCAGTTCGACCGCATGAGCGAGGAGGACCTGCTGCGCGGCCTCGAGAACCTCGCCCCGCCGGTCGAGACCGACGACGAGGGCGAGTGAGCCTGACGAGGTGGGCCTGGATGGGCGCGACCTGACCGAGACCGGACCCGGCGGAGACGCCGGGTTCTCTCGTTCCGTGGCCGGCCCGCCGGCGTCCGGCGCGGACCCGCAACCGGGGGCCGGCGCCGTCCCGGCGGCTGCGGAACAAGCGCGCGTGATCCCGACCCCGCGCACGACCCAGGACGCGCCGGCCCCGTCCCGGCGGATGATGCGCCAGTACGAGCTCGTCGAGCGGGTCAAGCGCTACAACCCGGCCGCCGACGAGGCGCTGCTCAACCGTGCCTACGTGTACGCCATGCAGGCGCACGGCACGCAGAAGCGCGCCTCCGGCGACCCGTTCTTCGCCCATCCCCTCGAGGTCGCCGCGATCCTCACGGATCTGCACCTCGACGACGCCACCATCGTGGCGGCGGTCCTGCACGACACCGTCGAGGACACCGAGGCGACGCTGGAGGAGATCCGCCGGCTGTTCGGGCCGGAGATCGGCGCCCTGGTCGACGGCCTGACCAAGCTCAAGCGACTCGACCTCGTCTCCAAGCAGGCCGCGCAGGGCGAGAACTTCCGCAAGCTGCTCCTCGCGGTGGCGGCGGATGTCCGCGTGCTGCTGGTCAAGCTCGCCGACCGCCTGCACAACATGCGGACCCTCCAGCACATGCGGGAGGACAAGCGCCACCGCATCGCGCAGGAGACGCTCGACATCTACGCCCCGCTCGCCGGCCGCATGGGCATGCAGGAGCTGCGCGAGGAGCTGGAGGACCTGGCCTTCCGCAACCTGGAGCCGGAGGTCTACGCCACCATCACGCAGCGCCTGACGCGGCTCACCGCCAAGTCCGAGAGCGTGGTCGAGACCATCGCGCAGGTGCTCACCGAGAAGCTCGCCGCGCAGGGGATCACCGCCGAGGTCAGCGGCCGGCAGAAGCGCCCCTTCTCGATCTGGTCGAAGATGGAGCGCAAGTCCGTCGCCTTCGAGCAGCTCTCCGACATCTTCGGCTTCCGCGTGGTCGTCGACACCGTCCAGGAATGCTACGCGGCTCTGGGCATCGTCCACACCAGCTGGCCGATGGTCCCGGGCCGGTACAAGGACTACATCTCGACCCCGAAGCAGAACGATTACCGCTCGATCCACACCACGGTGATCGGGCCGAAGAGCCAGCGCGTCGAGCTGCAGATCCGCACCCGCGCCATGGACGACATCGCCGAGTACGGCATCGCGGCCCACGCGCAGTACAAGGAGGTCGGCGCCGAGCTGGTCAAGGACCCGGCCCGCGCCGAGGGCAGCGTGCATCCGCGGCTCGCCGCCGAGAGCGGCGCCTACCAGTGGCTGCGCCGGACCATCGAGCTGCTGGCCGAGGGCGACAGCCCGGAGGAGTTCCTGGAGCACACCAAGCTGGAGCTGTTCCAGGACCAGGTGTTCTGCTTCACCCCGAAGGGCCGGCTGATCGCCCTGCCGCGGGGCGCGACGCCGATCGACTTCGCGTACGCGGTCCACACCGACGTCGGCAACACCGCGGTGGGCGCCAAGATCAACGGCCGGATGGCGCCGCTGCTGCACGAGCTCGCCAACGGCGACGAGGTCGAGATCAGCCGCTCCGACGGGGCCTCGCCCCCGGCGGCCTGGGAATCCCTCGTGGTGACCGGCAAGGCCCGCGCGGCGATCCGGCGGGCGACCCGGGCCGCCGTGCGGCGGCAATATGCCGGGCTCGGCCGCCAGATCCTGGACCGGGCCTTCGAGCGCGCCGCCAAGACCTTCTCGGAGGACAAGCTCCGGGGCGCGCTGCCGCGGCTCGCCCGCGCCACCACCGAGGACGTGTTCGCCGCCGTCGGGCGGGGCGAGATGTTCTCGGGCGACGTCGTCCGCGCCGTCTATCCGGACCACCGCGACGAGCGCCGCCCCTCCGCCGCGCTGGGCGCCGCCAGCGGCGCGGGCCGGCTCGTGCGCTCCTCCGACCAGACCATGCGGCTGACCTTCCCGGGCGCCGAGGGCGGCAGGGAGGGGGAGGCCGCGGATCGCAGCGACGCGATCCCGATCCGCGGCCTGGCGGGCGACCTGCCGGTGACCTTCGCGCCGAACGGCGGCGCGGTGCCCGGCGACCGGATCGTCGGCATCCTGACCCCCGGGATCGGCGTCACCGTCTACCCGATCCAGTCGGCGGCGCTCGCGGCCTTCGACAACGAGCCGGAGCGCTGGCTCGACGTCCGCTGGGACATCGAGGCGCTCGGCGGCGAGCGCTTCCCGGCCCGGCTGGCGCTCAAGTCGATCAACGAGCCGGGGGTGTTCGCCCAGATCGCCCAGGTGATCGCCGACCACGACGGCAACATCGACAACATCTCGATGAAGCGGCGCACCCAGGATTTCACCGACATCACGATCGACCTGTCGGTCTGGGACCTGCAGCATCTCAACGCGATCATCGCCGAGCTGCGCGGCAAGCGCCCGGTCAACAGCGTGGAGCGCGTGAACGGCTGAGGCCGAGGGCCGCGGACGCGACGCATCTGAGGTTTACAGGATCAACTTTCGTAAACCTCCGTTTTCCTGATAAAGCCCTGTTTCGGGCAATTAATCCGTCCTCTGGATCCAGTTTTTCACGACCGCACATTCTCGTGCTCTGCTTGACACGGACCCGTTTGAAACGAATGGTCCGGCAGCCGGGGCGGCGGTCGCGCGGGATCTTCGACCGCGCCGGCCCGCCCCGGATTGCAGAGCGTGGCGACCGCGATCGCGGAGCACCGTCCTCGGCCATTCGCCACGGGCGGATCCCGGCCGTTTCTTCGGACGATTTTCCGTCACCCACGATTTTTCGGGACCTGACCTGTTCATGCCAGCAACCCAACGCAGCGCCATCTTCATCGACGGCGCCAACCTCTACGCCACCACCAAGGCCCTCGGTTTCGACATCGATTACAAGAAGCTGCTCAAGGAATTTCAGTCGCGGGAGAACCTCCTGCGGGCATTCTACTACACAGCCATGATCGAGGATCAGGAATATTCCTCGATCCGCCCGCTGATCGACTGGCTCGACTACAACGGCTACCGCGTCGTGACCAAGCCCGTGAAGGAGTTCACGGACTCGATGGGCCGGCGGAAGTACAAGGGCAACATGGATATCGAGCTGGCGATCGACGCGCTCGAGCTCAGCCCGCACATCGATCACATGATCCTGTTCTCGGGGGACGGCGATTTCCGCTCCCTCGTCGAGGCGATGCAGCGGCGCGGCGTGAAGGTGACGGTGATCTCCACGATCCAGACCCAGCCGGCGATGATCTCCGACGAGCTGCGGCGGCAGGCCGACGAGTTCGTCGACCTCGCGAGCCTCGCGGGCCGGATCGGGCGCGAGCCGAGCGAGCGTCCGGCCCGGACCTCCGGCGAGGCGCCGAGCCGCTATCGCGGGGAGGGGCGGACGAACCCGGGCCTGGAGAACCGCTACGGCATCCGCCAGCCGGAGGCCGAGGAGTAGCGCCTCAGGCGCGCGTGCCGTCGAGCCACGCGAGGACCTGCCGGGCGCTCCGGTCCGGCGGGAAGACCGGGTAGAACAGCTGGCTCACGACGCCGTCGTCGATCACCAGGGTGAGGCGGCGCAGCAGCACCTGGCCGGCGACCTCGAAGACCGGCAGGCGCGCCGCCATCGCGAGGGCCCGGTGCGGATCGGCCAGCAGCGGGAAGGGCAGGCGCAGGCGCTCGGCCGCCGCGCGCTGGTAGGCGCTCGTCTGGGTCGAGAGGCCGAAGACCTGATCGACGCCGCGGGCCGTGAGGTCGGCGTGGTGATCGCGGAAGTCGCAGGCCTGCGGGGTGCAGCCCCGGGCGCCGGGAATCGCGTCCCAGTCGGGTGTCAGGCCCGGCTGTCCCGGCTCGCCGGTGCGCGGGTAGGCGTAGGCGACGGTGCGTCCCGGCAGCCGCGCCAGCGAGACCGTGCGGCCATCCGTGGCGGTGAGCGCCACGTCGGGCAGGCGCATCCCGCGCAGATGGTCGGCCGCGCCGTCGTCGACCGGGACCGGCAGGTCGTCGGGGAGGTCGTCGGGGAGGGCGTCGTGGGTGGATGGCATGGACATCTCCTCCCGGCTCGGCGCCCGGCCGCGGTATCCCGGCCTCAGCCCCGGTCCCGCAGCAGCCGCGCCCGGTCGCGCTGCCAGTCGCGCTCCTTGACCGCCTCGCGCTTGTCGTGGGCCTGCTTGCCCTTGCCGAGCCCAAGCTCGACCTTCGCCCGCCCCTTGTCGTTGAAGTAGATCTTCAGCGGCACCACCGTGTAGCCCTGGCGCTGCGTGGCGCCGATCAGCTTGTTGATCTGGCGGCGGTGCAGCAGCAGGCGGCGCGGGCGCTTGGTGTCGTGGTTGAAGCGGTTCGCCTCCAGGTATTCCGGGATGTAGGCGTTGAACAGCATCAGGTCGTTGCCGGAGGGGCCCGCATAGGCCTCGCCGATCGTCGCCTTGCCGCCGCGCAGGGACTTCACCTCGGTGCCGGTCAGCGCGATGCCGGCCTCGAGCGTGTCCTCGATCGTGTAGTGATAGCGCGCGGCGCGGTTGTCGGCGACGATGCGCCGACTGGGCTCCGGTTTCGGGGCCATGATGCGTGACTTCCCTCAGTCGACCAGAAGGCCGGCGTGACGCAGGGCGTCGTCGACGATGCGCTTGGTGGGCTCGGTCACCGGCACCAGCGGCAGGCGCAGCTCGTCGGTCATGTAGCCGAGCCGCGACAGCGCGTACTTCACCGGCGCCGGGTTGGCCTCGGCGAAAAGGCCCGTCTGCAGGGGGAACAGCTTGTCCTGAAGGGTCAGCGCCTTGGCGTAGTCACCGGCGAGCGTCGCCTCCTGCAGGTCGGCGCAGAGGCGCGGGGCGACGTTCGCCACCACCGAGATGCAGCCGTGGCCGCCGTGGGCGTTGTAGCCGAGCGCCGTCGCATCTTCGCCCGAAAGCTGGATGAAGCTCTCACCCATGGCCTGACGCTGCTGGCTGACGCGGTCGATCTTGGCGGTCGCGTCCTTCACGCCGGCGATGTTCTTCAATTCGAAGAGCCGGGCCATCGTCTCGACGCTCATGTCGACGACGGAGCGCGGCGGGATATTGTAGATGATGATCGGAATGCCGACCGCATCGTTGACGGCCTTGAAGTGGGCGTAGAGGCCCGCCTGCGTCGGCTTGTTGTAGTACGGCGTCACCACGAGGACGGCGTCGGCGCCCGCGCGCTCGGCGTGCTGCGCCCGCTCGACCGCCTCGGCGGTGGAGTTGGAGCCCGCGCCGGCCACGACCGGCACGCGCCCGCCCGCCTCGTCGATGCAGGCCTCGACCACCCGGTCGTGCTCGGCATGGGTGAGGGTCGGGCTCTCGCCGGTGGTGCCGGTGGGGACGAGCCCGTGGCTGCCCTGCTCGATCTGCCAGCGCACGAACTTTCGGAAGGCGGCCTCGTCGAAGGCCCCGTCGCGGAAGGGCGTCACAAGCGCGGTGAGCGAGCCCCGCAGGCGGCTCCCGGTCATCTCGGTCATCTCAGGCGTCCCAAAGGATCCCAGCTGGGATTTCGGCGGTCTCGGCGCCGCGCGTGGTCCGCATCGTACGGGCACGGACCGGCAGACATAGGCGGTCGCGTCACGGCGCGCAAACAGATCGTGGCGACGGTTAACGCGATCTTAATGGTCGCGCGCCCATCCTCGACCTTTCCCGCTCCGGTGATCAGTAGGGGGGAATCGTGACCCGATCCGCGGCCTCGTCTCCGGTCTCGAAGCGCTCCTCCCTCACCGCCGCCGCGCTCGTCGCCACCGTCGGCGTCGCGCTGGCCGGACAGGCCGGCACGGAGATGCCGCCCGCGACGGCCCTGGCGGCACAGGCCGCGCAGCCGGCCGCGCAGCCGATTTTGCAGCCCGCCTCGCAGCCGACACCGCCGGCGAGCGACGCGGCCCTCTCGACCGCCCAGGTCCGCGGGGCGCAGGCCGAGAAGGCCGCCGACCCTGTCGCGGCCGACGCCCTGAAGCTCGACCCGATCCACGCCTCCACCGGCGACGACAAGGGCGAGGAGCCCGCCCGGACGCTGCCGGCCGCGGCCTCGGCCTACGCCTCCGCCGACCCGGATGCCCCGGTGGCCTTCCCGCTGCCCGACGCCGCCGTCACCCCGCCGGCCCCGGTGCCCGAGGTGCCGGATCCGGCGCGGCCGAAGATCTCCGGCGACACCGACCCGACGCTGCTGCGCGGCGCCATCGACCTCTACCGCAAGGGCCGGGTCGCCGACGGCGACCGGATGCGCGACGGCTTCACCGACCCGGCCGCGCGGGCGCTGCTCGAGTGGGTGGCGATCCGCGCGGGCGCCGGGATCGGCTTCAACCGCACCGTCGCCTTCGTCCGGGCCAACCCGGACTGGCCGGCCGGCCCGCTGCTGCGCCGCCGGGCCGAGGAGGCGCTGCTCTCCGAGCGGAAATCCCCCGCGACGGTCCGGGCCTTCTTCGCCACGGCGAAGCCGTCGAGCGCGCCGGGCAAGTTCGCCCTCGCCCTGGCGCTGCGCGCCGACGGCTGCGAGGCCGACGCCGCCGAGATGGTCCGCGACCTCTGGCGCAGCGAGAGCTTCGGCCGCAGCCTCGAGGCCAAGGTGCTCGACGCCTTCCCGGACGCGCTCACCCGGGTCGACCACCGCTACCGGATGGAGCGGGCGCTCCTGAAGGACGATTGGGAGAGCGCCGGCCGGGCGGCCGGCTACGCGGGGGGCGGCTATGCCAGCCTCGTGCGCGCCCGCCGGGCCGTGGAGGACAAGTCCTCGGGCGCCGCCGCCGCGCTCGCCGCGGTGCCGCCGTCCCTGCGCGGGGACGCGTCGTACATCTTCTCCCGGGCGCAGTATTTCCGCCGGGCCGACAAGCCCGAGGCGGCCGCCGCCGTGCTCGCCGCGGCGCCCGGCAACCCGGACGTGCTGGTCGACGGCGACGAGTGGTGGGTCGAGCGCCGGATCGTGGCGCGCAAGCTCCTCGACCTCGGCGACGCCAGGACCGCCTACGCGGTGGCGAGCGGGCAGGCGGCGCGCACGCCCGAGAAGCGGATCGAGGCCGAGTTCCACGCCGGCTGGATCGCGCTGCGCTTCGCCGGCGATCCGGCGAGCGCCGCGCAGCATTTCGCCCGGATGGCCACCGTCGCGGAGAGCCCGATCTCGGTGGCGCGGGCCGCCTACTGGCAGGGCCGGGCGGCCGAGGCTCTGGGCCAGGCGGAGGAGGCCAAGCGCTTCTACGAACGCGCGGCCCTCCAGCCGATCGCCTATTACGGCCAGGTGGCGCGGGCGCGGCTCGGCCAGACCAGCCTGCCCCTGCGGGCGCCCGCCGACCTCGAGGGCGCCGAGCGGCAGGCCTTCGAGGGCCGGCTCTACATCCGCGCCCTGCGCCTCCTCGGCGAGGCCGGGATCAAGGAGCTGGCGCTGCCGCTCTACATCGACGCCGCCCGGGATCTCTCGGACCCGCGCGAGCTCCAGGCGCTCGGCGACCTCGCGACCGACATGAAGGATGCCCGCGCCCTGGTGGCGATCGGCAAGCTCGCGGTGCAGCGGGGCCTGCCGCTCGACGCCCACGCCTACCCGACGATCGGCATCCCCACCTACGAGACCTTCACGGCGGTGCCGCAGGTGGAGCGGGCCATGGTCTACGCCATCGCCCGGCAGGAGAGCCAGTTCGACCCGCGGGCGCAGTCGGGCGTCGGCGCGCGCGGTCTGATGCAGATGATGCCGGCCACCGCCCAGCGCACCGCCCGCCGGGTCTCGGCCGCCTTCGACGTCGACCGCCTGACCAGCGATCCCGCCTACTGCGCGAAGCTCGGCCAGGCCCATCTCGGCGAGCTGATGGAGGATTGGCGCGGCTCCTACGTGCTCGCCTTCGCGTCCTACAACGCGGGCGGCGGCAACGTGAAGAAGTGGATCGACGCCTACGGCGACCCGCGCAAGGGCGACGTCGACGTGATCGACTGGGTGGAGCGCATCCCCTTCACGGAGACGCGCAACTACGTGCAGCGGGTCATGGAGAACCTGCAGGTCTACCGCTCGCGGCTCGACAGCCGCAGCGCCCTGCTGATCGAGGGCGACCTCCACCGCGGCGCGCGGTAGCGGGCTCCTCACCGTCTCGGCGAGCGGAGCGAAGCGACCCGGTCGCGCCAGACCGCCGGACGTCGCGTTGCCCTGGGTTGCCTCGCTCCGCTCGCGAAGACGACGTTCTCAACCTGCAGCTTGCCGCCGGGACGTAACCCGCACGCCGCCGCGGCGAAGCTTGCGGTTGTGCCTTTGGCCCTTCTCTCCCTAGAAGATGCTCCGGTCCGCGTTGACCGGCCTGGGCAGGCCGTCGCTGCCGAGAGGTTTCCATGCTGCGTTCGAGATCGGGTTTCGCCCTCCTGCTGAGCACCGCGCTCGCGGCCGCCGCCCCGGCCCAGGCCCAGGAGGCCTCCACCGCCGAGCAGACGATCGACGTGATGAACACGCTGTTCGGCAAGCATCCGGGCGCGCGGGCCAACCACGCCAAGGGCGTGGTCGCCGAGGGCAGCTTCACCCCGTCGCCCGAGGCGGCGAAGATCAGCAAGGCCTCCCTGTTCCAGGGGCCGGCGGTGCCGGTGACGGTCCGGTTCTCGGACGCCACCGGCGTCCCGACCATCCCGGACGGCGTCGCCGACGCCAACCCGCACGGCCTCGCGCTCAAGTTCAAGCTGAGCGACGGCTCCGAGATGGACGTCGTCACCAACGCGCTGAAGTATTTCCCGGTCGCCACGGGCGAGGAGTTCCGCGACCTCCTGAAGGCCGCCGCCGAGAGCGGCCCGAAGGCCGCCCATCCGACCGCGCTGGAGCGCTTCGCCGCCGCCCACCCGGCCGCCGCCACCGCGGGCGGAACCGCCAAGACCCCGTCGAGCCTCGCCCGGCAGACCTATAACGGCGTCAACGCCTTCATCCTGGTGGACGCCGCCGGCAAGCGGCAGCCGTTCCGGTTCCGCTTCGTGCCGGTGGAGGGCGAGGAGATCCTCGCTCCCGAGGAGGCAGCCAAGCGCGATCCGAACTTCCTGATGGCCGAGATCGGCCCGCGGGTCGCCAAGACCCCAGCGAAGTTCAGGATGCTGGCCCAGCTCGCCGAGCCGGGCGACCCGACCAACGACGCCACCAAGCCCTGGCCGGACGACCGGAAGACGGTCGATCTCGGCACCGTGACGGTGAGCAAGGTCGTGCCCGACAGCGCCGAGGCCGAGAAGGCGCTGCTGTTCATGCCCAACAACCTGACCGACGGGATCGAGGTCTCGGACGACCCGCTGATCGACGCCCGCGTCCAGGCCTACGCGGTCTCGTTCAGCCGCCGCTCGCAGTAGCGCGATCCGGTCGGACGGACTCTCCGACCCGTCGCCTCATCCTGGGGTGCCGGAGCGCGGCGGTGGCCTCGAAGGAGGCCTCCGGCCAGCCGCGCGAATCCCAGGATCCCTCCTGCGAGGCCCGCTGACGCGGTCCCCTCGGGACGAGGTCCAGGGTAGGGCGTCGCCCGGGTCGGGGCGGATCAGCGGCCCGCCCCGGCCTTCGGGGCGGATGGCGGCTTCGCGCCGCCCGGCTGCCCCTTGCCCTCGACCGAGCCCGTGCGGGCGCCGTCCTGGGTGGAGCCGGTGCCGCTGAGGCCGCCCGCGCCCAGGCTGGTCGTGGGCGCGCCGGCATCCTTGGCGCTCGCGGCCTTGCCCTGGCCCTCGGCGGCCTGCCCGGCCCCCGCCGCGGATGACCGCGTCCCAGCTCTGCCCCCAGCAGGCGGCGGCGAAGCGCGCGTTCGACGCCGCGTAGCGCGCCGCGACGCGGGCCAGCCCGTCCGGCGCGTCGCCGCGGAACCGCTCCGCGTCGAGCCCCCGCGCCCAGGCCCAGTCGTCGAGGATATGGCCGAGCAGCCGGCGATGCCCGGTCACCTGCCGGTGCACGCCGAGCCGGTACAGGCGGCGCGACGCCTCGACCGCGACCGGCCCGGAACTCCGGTTCGTGCGGTAGGCGAGGTCGGCCGGGCCGAGGAGCGGCGCGAGGCGCTCGCCCAGGCCGAGCCCGTCGACGAGCCGCGCCAGCAGCGGCGCGTCGCACCGCCGGTCGCGGTACGGCAGGGCGGTGACGCGCCCCGCGGCGGCGCGGCGCCAGGGCTCGAGCCTTCCCGCGTAGTCGTAGCGCCGGGACGCGCCCTCGGAGCGCAGGAAGCCGCGGAACGTGCGGCTCTCGGCGACGACCTGCGCCCGCAGGGCGTAGGCCGAGGCCAGCTGCTCGGCCTGCGGCTTGACCACGAGCGCCGCCTCCAGGGCGAAGCCGCGGCGCGCGAACAGGTCGGACAGGATCTCGGGCACGCGCCAGAGCGGGCGCTGGACGGCGAAATCCTCGTAGGAGAGCAGGACCGTGTCGGCCGGCGTGGCGGCGAGGACCGCGTCGAGGCGCGCGAGGGCCTCGCGGCGCTCCGCGCCGCCGCGGCGGCGGTCCAGCGCCTGGCCGAGCCGGAAATGGTTGACGTCGTCGCTCCCGGGTGCGCCCGGCGGGGCGAGGCTCGGGTAGCAGATCCCGACCGAGGCGAGGCGGGGGCGCAGGCGGGCCAGCACCTCCTGGAACGCGGTGGAGCCGGTTCGCGGCATCCCGATGTGAACGATCGCGCGGCGCACGTGTCCTGTCGACCCTGCTGGAATTCGCGGTTGCGGCAAGTCTTCGGCGCAGCCGCACACAGTCCACGACCCCTCGTGGACGCGCACGTCTCGGGAAAACGCCAGACGAATCCGTAATCACGGTCCGATCACGGGAACGCGATCAGGAATAGCCAAGCTCCGTTTCCGCTCTATTTCAGACTGTCGGTGGTACAGGTCGCGGCGGGCGCTGCCGGGATCCGGCCCCGCGCGGGGCGCCCGAGGCGGGTGTTCCCGGGAGAGAGGCGCCGTGCGGCGACCCTCAAGGCCCGGACAGCGGTGCGATGCTGGAGCCGCTCCCGATCGCGTCGAGCCAGGGCGCGATAACCGAGCGCGTGCCGTCCGTAGCGCGGGTCCCCTCTCCCGTGCGGGAGAGGGACAGGATGAGGGATCAGGTCCGTCCGGACGAGGCGCCTCCTGGCCGAGCCGCGATGGCGCGCTCGACCTCGAAGAGTTCTGTCCCTCACCACAACCCTCTCCCGTGCGGGAGAGGGGGCACGGTGTGACTGTCACGACCGAGGTCGCCGTCACTCCCAACCACCGCGACGTAATCGGGAACGGCGCTAGGGCCCGGTATCCGCGCGCCGGAGCAGGAACACGCCCTGCGCGCCGAACAGGTTCCAGACCCACCAGGGCATGGAGAACCGCATCGGCCGGCCGCGGGCATCGAGCGCCGTGGCGTGCTCGATCCGGGCGCCGATCAGGCGGCACAGGCCGACGAAGTCGCGGATCGTGCAGTGGTGGATGTTGGGCGTCTCCCACCACGCGTCCGGCATGATCTCGGTGACCGGCATCCGGCCGCGGAAGGCCAGCTCGGAGCGCACCCGCCAGTGCCCGAAATTCGGGAACGAGATGATCACCTGCCGGCCGATCCGCAGCAGGTGCTCCAGCACCACCCGGGGGTTGCGGGTCGCCTGGATGGTCTGGGACAGGACCACCACGTCGAAGGCGCCGTCCGGGTAGTTGGCGAGGTCGGTGTCGGCGTCGCCCTGGATCACCGACAGGCCCCGGGCGAGGCAGGCATTCACGCCCTCGCGGGACAGCTCGATCCCGCGCCCGTCGATGCCGCGGCGGTCGCGCAGCAGCGCCAGCAGCGAGCCGTCGCCGCAGCCGATATCGAGGACCCGGGCGCCGGCCGGGACGAGGCCGAGCACGACGAGGTGGTCGACGCGGGCGCCGTTGCCCTCGGCCGCGTGGGGGAGGGCGTCCGCGCTCTCCCAGGGCGCACCGTGCTGAGCCTTGCCCAGGGGCAGCTTGCCGAACGCCATCCGCGTCACAGCCCGCGCGCCCGGGCGGCGGCGTCGATGAAGCCGCGGGCCGCGGAGAACATCGCCGGCTCGTCGAGCAGGAAGGCGTCGTGGCCCTTGTCGCTCTCGACCTCCACGAAGGCCACCGGCGCCGCGGCGGCGTTGAGCGCGTGGACGATCGCCCGCGAATCGCGGGTCGGGAACAGCCAGTCCGAGGTGAACGAGATCACGCAGAAGCGGGTCTTGGTACCCCGGAAGGCGTTGGCGAGCACGCCGCCGTGGTCCTCGGCGAGGTCGAAATAGTCCATCGCCCGGGTCAGGTAGAGGTAGGCGTTGGCGTCGAACCGCTCGACGAAGCTCAGGCCCTGGTGGCGCAGGTAGCTCTCGATCTGGAAATCGGCGTTGAACGAGAAGGTCGGCGCCGTGCCGCCCTGGAAGCGCCGGCCGAACTTCCGGTGCAGCGCCGGCTCGGACAGGTAGGTGATGTGCGCGCCCATCCGGGCGACGCCGAGACCCTTGGCGGGGCGGGTGCCCGCCTCGAGGTAGCGCCCGTCCGCCCAGGCGGGGTCGGCCATGATCGCCTGACGGCCGACCTCGTGGAAGGCGATGTTCTGCGCGGAGTGGCGGGCGCCGGTGGCGATCGGCATCGCGGCGAAGACGCGCTCGGGATAGAGCGCCGCCCATTGCAGCACCTGCATCCCGCCCATCGAGCCGCCGATGCACAGGAACAGGTCCCGGATGCCGAGATGCTCCAGCAGCATCGCCTGGGCCCGGACCATGTCGCGGATCGTCACCAGCGGGAAGTTCAGCCCGTAGGGCCGCCCCGTCGCCGGGTCGATCGAGGCCGGGCCGGTGGAGCCCATGCAGGAGCCGATGACGTTCGAGCAGACGACGAAGTAGCGGTCGGTGTCGATCGGCTTGCCGGGGCCGACCAGCGTCTCCCACCAGCCGGGCTTGCCGGTCACCGGGTGGGTGTGGGCGAAGTACTGGTCGCCGGTGAGCGCGTGGCAGATCAGGACCGCGTTCGAGCGCGCGGCGTTGAGGGTGCCGGCGGTCTGGTAGGCGATCTGGAAGGGCGCGAGCTCGACGCCCGCGTCGGTGAGCAGCGGCGTGTCGGCGGCGAAGCGCGCCACCGGGCTCCTCGGGTCGAGCGCCTGCGAGCGCTCGGACGCGCGCCGTGCCGGCTCGTCGATCGGGTCGGGCCGCAGGGCCGTGTCCGTTTGGGTGTCCATGGCGGGTCGTGACGACCGTGTATCGGTTCGGATCCGAACCGGGAGAGCACGGGATCGCCTGACGCGCCGCACTCGCCCGACGCGGCCAGCCCCGCCGAGGTAATGCGCGGGGGGCCGAGCGTCAACGCGCGCCCTCTCTCTCCGGCCCTCCAGGTCTAGCTTCGCCTAGCCTCGTCTAGCTTCCCGCCCGCCCTCGCGCGTCGGGGCCGGCTTCCGGGTCCGGAGACGGGCCGGGGGAGGGGGCCGCCCCGGAGAGACGCCGCTTCCCGTACCGCCAGGCGGCCTCGATCACATCAATCACGAGGAAGAAAACGATATCCGCTATGAGGCTCATCTCGAGGCTCCGCCCTGCGAGATGGACCTCTACGATCGCCGCACGGCGCCCGAGGTGCTGCGGGACACGGGGCCCGGCTTTCCTCCACGGCCGATCCGGCGCCCGCCAGGTCGCTCACGCGATCGGCGCGGCCATCACGGCGAGACCCAGGGCGGGAAGGCCGAGCGCGAGGGCGGCCCGGGCATCCAGCCGGTCCGCGCCGACGCCCGCCCGCCAGTGCCGGCTCGCCGCGCTCTCGATCAGGATCCCGGTGAGAACGAGACCGCAGCCGATCAGGGCCTGCATCGAAACCATGAACACCTCGCCCAGCCAGCCGCACATCCTGGCGCCGCACGCCCCGGGGCGCACCCGGTCGACGCTGGGAAATTCCGCCCGGTGGCCGACGGTTCCTCAGCGCATGGCGGCCGCGCAGGCCGCGAAGACCAGGGCGGCGCCGGCGGCCGTGATGCAGCCATTGGCCCACGGCGCCGCCTCGACGCGGCGCAGGCGGAAATCCGCGGCGACCGATACGAGGATCCCGATCAGGAAGAGGCTGCAGGGGATCAGGTCACCGGGCATTGTCGATCCATCCAGGGGCATGCGGGGCGGGGCACGCCCGACGCGCCCCTGTTCTCCCGGTTCAACAGGCCGAAACGTGGCGAGTGCCCCGCGGCATTTGCGCGTCGCCGATTTGCCGCGGCGCCCCGGACGGATCGAGCCGGTCGGAGCCTGTCGGTCAGAGCCTGGCCGTGGCGGGCCGGGTGTCGAAATTCTCCGGGCCCAGGTCCAGGAGGTCATTCGGGGTCTCGGTCCGGTCGTAGGCCTGGCTCGCCGCGGCCTCGATCACCGCCTGATTGCGGGCGAACAGCTCCAGGGGGGCGAGGTCGGCTCCGCCGAACTGCTGACGCAGCACGGGAACCGGGACCTCGACCGCGATCACCCGCTGGCCGTTGGTCATGGCGAAGCGGATCAGCGTGTCGTCGGCGGGGAGGATGTGGGCGCCGCCATCCAGGTAGCGTTCGAGGGGCATGCGGGAAATCCTTCGCGTTGGGCGCCTGTCGGCGGGGCGCCGGCATACAGCCACGAGTCCGGGGGGCCGGACAAGTCGCCCCGGCCGGGTCGGGCCGCCACCTCCGGAGTCGGCCCCGGGTTCACCGGCAGAGGAAATGCTGTAGACGGGCGCGGAACCGACCGAACCCCGCGCATCCCGAGTCGCACCGCAATGTCCGCCCCCCGACCCGCCCGTCCGGAACCGCGTCCCGGCGTCCTGGCGATCGACACCTACGTGCCCGGCAAGAGCGGGCGGCCCGGCGGCGGCAAGGTCTACAAGCTGTCCTCCAACGAGACGCCCCTCGGCCCGAGCCCCGCGGCGCTCGCCGCGCTCCACGAGGCGACCGCCAAGCTCGAGACCTACCCGGACGGGCGCGCCACCGCGCTGCGCACCGCCATCGCCCGGCGCTACGGGCTCGATCCGGAGCGGATCGTCTGCGGCGCGGGTTCGGACGAGCTGCTGTCGCTCCTGGCCTACGCGTATGCCGGGCCGGGCACCGAGGGGATCTACTCGGAGCACGGATTCCTGGTCTACCGGATCGCCATCCTGGCCTCGGGCGGCGAGCCGGTGGTCGCGCCCGAGCGCGACCTCACCGTCGACGTGGACGCGATCCTGGCCCGGGTCACGGACCGGACCCGGATCGTCTACGTCACGAATCCCAACAACCCGACCGGCACCTACCTGCCCTTCGACGAGATCCGCCGCCTGCACGCCGGCCTGCCGCCGCACGTGCTGCTGGTGATCGACGGCGCCTACGCCGAGTACGTCCGGGCCAACGACTACTCGGCCGGGCTCGAGCTGGCGCTCGAATCCGAGAACGTCGTGATGACCCGCACCTTCTCGAAGATCCACGGGCTGGCCGCCGTCCGGATCGGCTGGATGGTCGCGCCGTCGCACGTGGCGGACGCGGTCAACCGGATCCGGGGCCCGTTCAACGTCTCGGGGCCGGCGATCGCGGCGGGCTCGGCGGCCATCGCCGACGAGGCGCACATGGCCGCCGCCGCCGCCCACAATGCCGAGTGGCTCCCGAAGCTCACCGAGGGCGCCCGCGCGCTCGGCCTGGAGGTCACGCCGAGCGTCGCGAACTTCCTGCTGATCCACTTCCCCGACGCGCCGGGCCGCTCGGCCGCCGACGCGGACGCGTTCCTGACCGAGCGCGGCCTCATTACCCGCCGGGTCACCGCCTACGGCCTGCCGAACGCCCTGCGGGTGACGGTCGCCGGGGCCGAGGCCAACACGGCGTTCCTGGCGGCGCTCGGCGACTTCGTGCGGGGTCCCCATGCCTGAGACGCCCAGGGCCGAGACGCCGGCTGTCGGCCGCCTCGCCATCGTCGGCCTCGGGCTGATCGGATCCTCGATCGCCCGGGCGGCGCGCCGCTACAATCTCGCCCGCACGATCGTGGCGGTGGACCGCGACGCGGCCGTGCGCGACCGGGTGCGCGACCTCGGCATCGCCGACGTGGTCACGGGCGACCCCGCGGAGGGCGCGGCCGATGCCGACCTCGTCATCCTGTGCGTGCCGGTCGGCGCGATCGGGGCGGCGGCGGCCGAGATGGCGCCGCATCTCAAGCCCGGCGCGATCGTGTCGGATGTCGGCTCGGTGAAGGGCGCCGTCGTGGCGGCGATCCGGCCGCACCTGCCGGACGGCGTCGCCCTGGTCCCCGGCCACCCGATCGCCGGGACCGAGTTCTCGGGCCCGGATGCCGGCTTCGCGACCCTGTTCCAGGGCCGCTGGTGCATCCTGACCCCGCCCGAGGGCACCGATCCGGCGGCAATCGAGACCGTCCGCGCCCTGTGGGCGGGGATGGGCGCCGATGTCGAGACCATGAGCGCCGAGCACCACGACCACGTGCTGGCGATCACCAGCCACCTGCCGCACCTGATCGCCTACAACATCGTCGGCACCGCGGCCGACCTCGAATCGGCGACGCAGTCCGAGGTGATCAAGTTCTCGGCGAGCGGATTCCGCGACTTCACCCGCATCGCGGCGTCCGACCCGACCATGTGGCGGGACATCTTCCTCAACAACCGCGACGCGGTGCTGGAGATGCTCGGCCGGTTCAACGAGGATCTCTCGGCGCTCGCCAAGGCGGTGCGCTGGGGCGACGGCGACGCGCTCCACGCGATGTTCACCCGCACCCGGGCGATCCGGCGCAGCATCGTGGCGCAGGGCCAGGAGACCGCGGCCCCGGATTTCGGCCGGCCGCGGCCCCCGGAGCCGTAGGGAAGTCTGGACGGCTCGCGGTGATCGCACCGTCAACCTCGCAAGCGGAGCGAAGCGATCCAGGGGGGCGCCACGCTTCAGGCTGTCGCGCTGCCCTAGGTCACTTCGCTGTGCTCGTGATGACGGTGAGAGTGCTCACGCCGGCGGGCGGCTGACCAGGACCGGCTGCGCGGCCGTCCGCTCCGGGAACAGGGCCCGCAGCGCCTCGAGCTTCGGCGCGTCGTTGGCGGCGATGTACGGGTGCCCCGGATGCAGGGCCATGAAGTCCTGGTGGTAGGCCTCCGCCGGGTAGAAGGCGGCGCCCGGCTCGATCCGGGTGGCGACCGGCCGCGCGTAGGCCTTGGCCCCGTCGAGCTGGGCGATGTAGGCCCGCGCCACCCGCGCCTGGTCGGCATCCTGCGGGAACAGCGCCGAGCGGTACTGGCGCCCGGCATCGGGTCCCTGGCGATCCACCTGGGTCGGGTCCAGCGCCACCGAGAAGAAGATCCGCAGGAGCTCGTCGTAGCGGATCAGGGCCGGGTCGTAGGTCACGGCCACGGCCTCGGCATGGCCGGTCCCGCCGCCGCTCACCGTCCGGTAATCGGCCTCCGCGCGGGTGCCGCCGGCGTAGCCCGACACCGCGCTGCTGACCCCGCGGACGTGCTGGAACACGCCCTGCACGCCCCAGAAGCAGCCGCCGGCGAAGACGGCCACGCGCGGCCCCGGCAGCTCGGCGGACCGGGTCGCGGCCTCCGGCAGGCGCCGGGGCGCCTCCTCGGCGAAGGCCGGCAGGCGCGGCAGCAGGAGAGCCGCGGCGAGGCCCAGCCCGAGAGCGGCCCCGAGAACCGGGCGGATCGTGTCGCGAAGGGCCATGGTCAACCTCCTGCCGGATGCTGACAGCGTGTTCGCCGTGGCGCCCGATCCGGTTACGCGGGCGCGAGGCCGCATTGCGGTGCCGCCCGCATGGGTCTAGGCACCGCGCCAACCATCGCTTCGCCCGCAGGACCCGTCCCGTGACCATCGCGCCCGAGCCCAACTCCTTCCGCACCGGCCCCGACGAGCGCGGCCGCTTCGGCATCTTCGGCGGCCGCTTCGTCGCCGAGACGCTGATGCCGCTGATCCTCGAGCTGGAGGCGGCCTACGAGACGGCCAAGCAGGACCCGACCTTCCAGGCCGAGATGGAGAGCTACGGCACCCACTATATCGGCCGGCCGAGCCCGCTCTACTACGCCGAGCGCCTCACCGAGCACCTGCGCGCCAAGGCGCCGGCGGGGCAGGGCGCCAAGGTCTATTTCAAGCGCGAGGAGCTGAACCATACCGGCTCCCACAAGGTGAACAACGTGCTGGGCCAGATCCTGCTGGCCCGCCGGATGGGCAAGCCGCGGATCATCGCCGAGACCGGCGCCGGACAGCACGGCGTCGCCACCGCGACCCTCTGCGCGCGCTTCGGCCTCAAATGCGTCGTCTACATGGGCGCGGTCGACGTCGCCCGGCAGGCGCCCAACGTCTTCCGCATGAAGATGCTCGGCGCCGAGGTGGTCCCGGTGGAATCCGGCACCAAGACCCTCAAGGACGCCATGAACGAGGCGCTGCGCGACTGGGTCACCAACGTCGCCGACACGTTCTACTGCATCGGCACGGTGGCGGGCCCGCACCCGTACCCGGCGATGGTCCGCGACTTCCAGTCGGTGATCGGCCGCGAGACCCGCGAGCAGATGATCGCCCAGGAGGGCCGGCTCCCGGATTCCCTCGTCGCCTGCATCGGCGGCGGCTCGAACGCCATGGGGCTGTTCCACCCGTTCCTGGACGACCGCGAGGTCGAGATCTTCGGCGTCGAGGCCGCGGGCCACGGCGTCCAGTCGGGCCTGCACGCGGCCTCGCTCACCGGCGGCAAGCCGGGCGTGCTGCACGGCAACCGCACCTACCTGCTGATGGACGGGGACGGCCAGATCGCCGACGCGCACTCGATCTCGGCGGGCCTCGACTACCCGGGCATCGGCCCCGAGCACGCGTGGCTGCACGAGATGGGCCGGGTCACCTACCTGTCGGCGACCGATTCCGAGACGCTGGAGGCGTTCAAGCTCTGCTCGATGCTGGAGGGGATCATCCCCGCCCTGGAGCCGGCCCACGCCCTGTCCAAGGTCCTGGAACTCGCGCCCCAGCGCCCGGCCGAGCACCTCATGGTGATGAACATGTCCGGCCGCGGCGACAAGGACATCCCGCAGGTGGCGGAGATCTTCGGCACGAAGCTCTGAGATCTCCGCGCCGGGGCCGCGCCGCGGGTCCGGGCCGCCGCGGGCGGGCCCGGACCCGGAGCCGCCCTCGGAGCGGGATCCCGGCGCCGCGGCGGTTCCGGAACCGGACCGGAGATCGCCCTGCCTGGACGTGACGCGGGTCCGGCCTCACCGCACCGTCACCTGATCCTTGATCTTCTCGTAGACCGGCCGGCTGAGCACCCGCTTCGACAGCAGCTGCTCCACCGACGTGTAGGGCCGCTTGGCGACGATCGCCCGGCCGATGGCGCCGCCGCCGCGCAGGCGGTTGAGATCCGCCACCGAGGCGGTGTTGAGATCGACCACGGCCAGGGCCCTGGGCCCGGCGCTATCCTCCGCCCGCTCGACCTCGGCCTGACCGGCCGCCTCCTGTCCCTGAGGCTGCGCCTCCCGCGGGGGCGGCTCGGCGGGGAACGCCGTCGCGTCGGAGGGCAGCTGCGCCGGCGCCNGGGCGGGGCGGACGGTGCCGTCGGCTCGGATCGCGGGACCGTCGCCGAGGGTTGGGGCGCCGCCGGGGCCGCCGGCGCGGGCACGGGCGGAGATACCGGGCCGGGCGCCGGGCTCGGCAGCAGGACCTGCACCACCGCCGCGAGGATGCCGGCAATGATGAGGAGAACCGAAATTCTGAGGATTGCAGGACCGCTGAGCACGCATCACTCGACGAGGATTAAAACTATATGCATCTACAGTTAATGCTGTCCTTGCGCGTCGTCCAATCCACGCCCGAAACCCGGCGGGTCATCCCCAGGGGATGAGCGGGCCCGCGCCGCGGCCGGGGGCGGGCTTGCGTCAGCGACTCGGCGAGCGACTCGGCGAGCGCCTCGGTCAGCGCCTGGGCGAGCGCGTCGGCGCCCTCCGCCACCTGCCGACCCTGTTCCGGGAGATCGCGGCCGCGAGCCCGCGCCTGCTGGCGGCGAGCCTGTCGCTGCGCCTCGTGGCGTCCTGCCTGCCGGTCCTGACCCTGTACCTCGCCAAGCTGATCCTCGACGGGATCGTGGCCGAGCACGCCCGGCCGGCGCCCGGGGCGGGGCTCGCGGAGTGGCTCGCCGATCCGGGCCGGGCGCGGCTCGCCGGCCTCGTCGCCGCCGAGTTCGGCCTCGCCCTCGCCTCGGACCTCGCGGGCCGGCTCACCAGCCTCGTCGAGACCCTGATCGGCGACCTCTACGCCAACGCCGCCTCCCTGCGCCTGATGGCGCACGCCGCCGCCCTCGACCTCGCGCAGTTCGAGGACAGCGCCCAGCAGGACCGGCTGGAGCGGGCGCGCCGGCAGGTCAGCGGCCGCACCGGCCTCATCGGGACGGTGTTCGGCCAGTTGCAGGGCCTGCTGACCCTCGCGACCCTGGCGATCGGGGTCGCGGCCTTCACGCCCTGGCTCGTGGTGCTGATCGCCGCCGCCCTGGTCCCGGCCGTCCTCAACGAGTGGCACTTCACCAAGGCCGGCTACCGCCTCGCCTGGATCCGCAGCCCCGAGCGGCGACGGATCGACTACCTGCGCTACCTCGGCGCCAGCGTCGAGACCGCCAAGGAGATCAAGCTCTTCGGCCTCTCCGGCTACGTGACCGGGCTCTACGCCGGCGTGGCGGGGCGGCTGCTCGCCGAGAATCGCGGCCTCGCCACCGCCCGGGCCGGCTGGGGCTTCGCCTTCGCGAGCCTCGGGACGCTCGCCTACTACGCCGCCTACGCGGTGATCGTCTGGCGGACGGTGGCGGGCGCCTTCTCGGTGGGCGACCTCGCCTTCCTGGCCGGCGCCTTCCAGCGGCTGCGCGGCGGCCTGGAAGGGCTGCTGCTCGGGCTGACCCAGATCACCGGCCAGGCGCAGTACCTCGAGGATTTCTACGCCTTCTTCGCGATCCGGCCGCAGATCCGCTCGCCCGCGCGGCCCGCGCCGGTGCCGAGCCCGATCCGCGCCGGGCTGGTCTTCGACGAGGTCGGCTACCGCTACCCGGGCGCGCAGGGCTGGGCCCTGCGCCACCTCTCCTTCGCGGTCCGGGCCGGGGAGACGGTGGCGCTGGTCGGCGGCAACGGCGCCGGCAAGACCACGATCGTCAAGCTGATGACCCGGCTGTACGACCCGCACGAGGGCCGCGTGCTCCTCGACGGAGCGCCGCTCGCCGCCTACGACCTCGACGACCTGCGGGCGCGGATCGGGGCGATCTTCCAGGACTTCGTCCGGTTCGACCTCACCGCCGGGGAGAACGTCGCGGTGGGCCGGATCGAGGCCGCCGGGGACGCGGGCCGCATCGCGGCCGCGGCGGAACGGGGGCTCGCGGCCCCGGTCATCGAGCGCCTGCCCGAGGGCTACGCCCAGCCGCTCGGCAAGCGCTTCGCCGGCGGCCTCGACCTGTCCGGGGGCGAGTGGCAGAAGGTCGCGCTGTCCCGGGCCTACATGCGCGAGGCCGAGATCCTGATCCTGGACGAGCCGACCGCGGCCCTCGACGCCCGGGCCGAGCACGACGTCTTCGCGCGGTTCCGGGACCTGTCGGCGGGGCGGACGACGGTGCTGATCTCGCACCGGTTCTCCACGGTGCGCATGGCCGACCGCATCCTCGTCCTGGAGGGCGGCCGGGTCCTGGAGGAGGGCAGCCACGCCGCGCTGATGGACCGGGGCGGCCGCTACGCCGAGCTGTTCACCCTGCAGGCGGAGGGCTACCGGTAGGGCGGCCGCGGGCGCACCGGCACGCCTCTCGGTGCGGGCGCCCGGCGGTTCGGGTGCAGTCCAAGCATTGCCCGATTCCCTGGGCCTGCTATCTGCGGCGGACCGAACCGGGGTTGTCCATGCGCCTGCGCCTCTTCCCACTGCTGACGGCCGGCCTTCTCGTCGGCGCCGGGCCCGCGCGCGCGGCCCCGCCGGCCGGGCCCGAGCCGGAGGCCAAGCCGCCGGCGCCCGAGATCGTGCTCGCCAACCACCGCGCGGTCTACGACCTGTCGCTGGCCGAGGGCGGCGGCACCCGCTCGGTGGAGAGCGCACGCGGGCGGATCGTCATCGATTTCCGCGGCGACGCCTGCCGCGGCTACACGATGCAGACCCGCCAGGTGACGGAGCTGTCCTCCGGCGAGACCGGGGCGCGCCTGTCCGACATGCGCAGCACCACCTTCGAGGGCGGGCAGGGGCGCGAGTTCCGGTTCAAGACGACGACGCTCACCAACAACAAGCCCGCAGCCCCCGTGGACGGGACCGCCTCCGAGCAGGGCGACGCCCTCACGGTGAAGCTGAAGGGCGGCCCCAAGCCGTTCACCGTCGAGGGGCCGGTCCTGTTCCCAAGCGAGCACATGCGCCGCCTGATCGAGGCGGCCCGGGCCGGCCAGTCGACCCTCGCGGTCAAGGTCTTCGACGGCTCGGACGACGGCAGGAAGGTCTACGACACCTTCGCGGTGATCGGCCACACCGAGACCGGCCCGGCCCCGGCCGCCGACTCGACCCGCGACAAGCCCCTGCGCGCCGGGTCGCTGGCCACCATGCCGCACTGGCCGGTCCGCCTCAGCTACTACACCGAGGGGGCCGGGGAGCGCACGCCGATCTACACCCTCGGCTTCGACCTGTACGAGAACGGCGTCAGCGGCGCGCTCAAGCTCGATTACGGCGACTTCGCCATCCTGGGCGACATGACCGCCCTCGACATCGACGCCAAGGCGGGGCGGGCCGACCGGGAGGCGGGGAAGGGCTGCACGCCCTGAAGGCGCGCCCGGCCGGCTCCCGGACCGCGATCCGTCCGCCCGTAACGCGCCCGCCTCACGCCCACGCGTCGTCCGGCCGCGGCGACAGCGCCTGCCAGGCCGCGGCGATCCGCTCCGGCTTGATGCCGAGGCCGTTCGCGCAGGCGACGAGGACGTTTTCGTCGCCCATCACGTGGTCGAGGACGCCCACCAGGAAGGCGGGCTCCCGGGCGCTCGCGCGGAGCGTGTCGGGGCTCAGGCCGCTCGCCGCCAGGAAGGGCAGGAGACGGTCGTCGTCCCCAGCGATCCACAACAGAACGTCCAGGGCGAGCCGTTCGGCCGACTCATGCCCTTGAAGAGGTTTGCCATTCATCAACATGTGAACGCTACAAAGGTGACGGAGGGGCTTCACGGCCCGCTAATCATGATCGGCGCGCACCGGGACAACGGATCATGAAGAAGACGGTGCTGATCGTCGAGGACAACGAGTTGAACATGAAGCTGTTCAACGATCTCCTGGAGGCGAACGGCTACGCGACGCTCAAGACCGCCCACGGCATCGAGGCGATCGAGCTGGCGCGCGCCCATCACCCCGACCTGATCCTCATGGACATCCAGCTCCCCGAGGTCTCCGGCCTCGAGGTGACGAAATGGCTCAAGGAGGACGACGACCTCAAGAGCATTCCGGTCATCGCCATCACGGCCTTCGCCATGAAGGGCGACGAGGAGCGGATCCGCGAGGGCGGCTGCGAGGCCTACCTGTCGAAGCCGATCTCGGTCGCGAAGTTTTTGGCAACGGTTCGGGCCTATCTTGAACCGCGTTGACGCCGGCGAGCCGTGCCGTTGAACCGGTCCCCCGGCCGCGCCGGGCCGGGAACCGGTTCAACCGTCCGTCCCGTCGTGTCCGTCCCGGCCCCCGCGGCCGCCCGGCGGCGCGCTCCAAACGGCACACGGCGCCCGGTCCGGGCCGCTCACCCGAGCCCTGACGAGGAAGCATGTCGGCCCGTGTCCTGATCGTCGACGATCTGTTCCCGAATGTCAGGCTTCTGGAGACGAAGCTCGGCCTGGAATATTTCGACACGCTCGCGGCCATGAACGGCCGGGACGCGATCGCGATCTGCGAGAAGGGCCTCTGCGACCTCGTCCTGCTCGACGTGATGATGCCCGGCATGGACGGGTTCGAGGTCTGCCGGCACCTCAAGAACAACCCGCTCACGGCCCATATCCCGGTGGTGATGGTCACGGCCCTCGACCAGCCCGCGGACCGCCTGCGCGGCCTCGATGCCGGTGCCGACGACTTCCTGACCAAGCCGGTGGACGACACCGCCCTGTTCACGCGGGTGCGCAGCCTCGTGCGTCTCAAGGCCGTGACGGACGAGCTGCGCCAGCGGGCGCTCGCCTCGCGCGAGTTCGGCATCGGCGATCCCCTTGCGCTCGCCACCGCCGAGACCGGCCTCGACGCCCGGATCCTGCTGATCGAGGACCGCCCCGGATCGGCCGAGCGCCTCGCCGGGGCGCTGCGCCAGCACCACGTCGTCACGGTCGAGCCCGACCCGCAGGAGGCGCTGCGCCGCGCCGCCGAGGAGCCCTTCGACCTCGCCCTGGTGAGCCTCGACCTGACCGGTTTCGACGGCCTGCGCCTGTGCAGCCAGCTCCGGTCCCTGGACCGGACCCGGGCGATGCCGCTGATCATGCTCGCCGAGGCGTACGACCGCGCCCGGGTGGTCCGCGGCCTCGATTTCGGCGTGCACGACTTCCTGATGCGGCCGGTCGACCGCAACGAGCTGATGGCCCGGGTCCGCACCCAAGTGAAGCGCAAGCGCTTCACCGACGCGCTCCGGGGGGCGATGCAGGCCTCTCTGCAGATGGCCGTCACCGACGCGCTCACCGGCCTGCACAACCGCCGCTACCTCGACAACCATCTCGGCACGCTGTTCGGCGACGAGGCCGCCCGCCGGTCGAACCTCGCCGCGCTGATCCTCGACATCGACCACTTCAAGGGCATCAACGACAGCTTCGGCCACGAGGCCGGCGACGAGGTGCTGCGCGGCTTCGCCGAGCGGGTCCGGCAGCACACGCGGCCCATCGACATCGTGGCGCGCTACGGCGGCGAGGAGGTGGTGGTGATCCTGCCGGAGGCGGGTCTCGTCGAGGCGCAGGGCATCGCCGAGCGCATCCGCGAGCGCGTCGAGGCCGTGCCGTTCACGGTGCTGCGGGCCACCCGGACGGTGTCGGTGACCGTCTCGATCGGCGTCGCCGTGCGGCGCGTCGACGATCACGGCCCCGCCGACATGCTCCGGCGCGCCGACCTCGCCCTCTACCGGGCCAAGGCGGCGGGGCGGAACCGGGTCGAGTCGCAGGCGGCCTGACGGGCGGCCCGCGTCAATACGCGCGCCCGCGCCCGCGGATGAACTTGCCGGCCTCGCCGTGTTATCGGATTCGGCCGGCCCGGCGAGGCCGGCGGAGCGCGGGATCGGACGGGGCCCATGGACATGCAGGTGCCGGCACGATCCGGCCGCGACGCGAGCGTGCTGAACCAGCGCCGCCTGTGCAAGATCGCCTCCTCGCCGCACGCCTATGTCCGCGGCAGCACGGCGCGCTTCTACGAGCTGATCGCCGGGATGCCGGCCGGCACCCTGCCCGAGGGGCCGCCGGTCTGGATCTGCGGCGACGCGCATCTCGGCAATCTCGGCGCCCTCGCGGCCCCGGACGGCCGGATCGACATCCAGATCCGCGACCTCGACCAGACCGTGGTGGCGAACCCGGCCTTCGACCTCGTCCGGCTGGCGCTCTCCCTGGTCACCGCGGCGCTCAACGCGACGCTGCCCGGCATCGTCACCGCCCGGATGATGGACGCCATGGCGGACGGCTACGCCGACGGGATCGCCGATCCCGAGGGGGCCGAACGGGGCGTCGAACCGTCCGAGATCGTCGTCACGACGAAGCGGCGGGCGCTCGGCCGGCGCTGGCGCCACCTCTCGCGCGAGCGCCTGAAGGGCAAGGCCGCCCGGCTCCCGCGGGGCAGCCGGTTCTTCGACCTCGACGCGGACGAGCAGGCATCGCTGACGGCGCTGATCGGCGCCCCGGAGATCCGCCGCCTCGTCCTGGCGCTCGGCAGCGCGGCCGACGACGCCGAGATCCGGCTGCTCGACGCCGCCTACTGGATCAAGGGCTGCAGCTCCCTCGGGCGCCTGCGCTACGCCGTCCTGGTGGAGGTGCTGGGCGGCGACCGCCCGCAGCTCGCCCTCCTCGACGTCAAGGAGGCCGTGCCGCACCTCGCGCCGGCCGCCGCCGGGATCGCGGTGCCGTCCGACCACGCCGAACGCGTCGTCGCGGGCGCCCGGGCGCTGTCGCCCAACCTCGGAGACCGGATGGTCGCCGGCCATGTGGGCGACCGCGCCGGCGGCACGCCCGTCACGGTCCGCGAGCTGCTGCCGCAGGATCTCAAGATCGACGCCGAGCAGTTCTCCCGCGGCGAGGCGGTCCGGGTCTCCCGCCACCTCGCCGCCATCCTGGGCCGGGCCCACGGCCGCCAGATGGGCGAGGCCGACCGCCGGGCCTGGATCGACGCCGTGCGGGCGCCGGGGCCGGGCCCCGACGCCCCCGGCTGGCTCTGGTCCGCGGTCACCGACCTGATGGGCGCGCACCAGCGCGGCTACCTGGAGCATTGCCGCCGCATCGCCCGGGAGGCGCTGGACGCGGCCTGAGCCGCCCCCGGCGCGGGGCGCTCCCGCCACGACGCCGGTTGACACCATCCCCGCCATCGCCAACACCTCGCGCCCGCCGCCCCCCGCGGCGGATTCCGGGAAGACCTGTGATACGATGGCGGTGACGCGCACCTACCTCGACTTCGAGAAGCCGGTGGCCGAGCTGGAGGCCAAGCTCGAGGAACTGCGCGCCGTGAGCGCGCGCGACGGCGCGGTCTCGATCGCCGAGGAGGTCGGCCGGCTCGAGGCCAAGGCCGGCCAGGCGCTCGCCGAGATCTACGCGAATCTCACGCCCTGGCAGAAGACCCAGGTCGCCCGCCACCCGCAGCGGCCCCACTTCGTGGACTATTGCGACGGGCTCATCACCGAGTTCACGCCGCTCGCCGGCGACCGCAGCTTCGGCGAGGACGAGGCGATCCTGGGCGGGTTCGGCCGGTTCCGCGGCCGGCCGGTCCTGGTGCTCGGCCAGGAGAAGGGCGCCACCACCGAGGCGCGGCTGCGCCACAATTTCGGGATGGCCCGGCCCGAGGGCTACCGCAAGGCGGTCCGGCTCATGGAAACCGCCGACCGGTTCGGTCTGCCGGTCCTCGCCTTCGTGGACACGGCCGGCGCCTATCCGGGCATCGAGGCGGAGGAGCGCGGCCAGGCCGAGGCCATCGCCCGCTCGACCGAGGCTTGCCTCTCGCTGGGCGTGCCCAACGTCGCCGTGGTGATCGGGGAGGGCGGATCGGGCGGCGCCATCGCGCTCGCCACCGCCAACCGGGTCCTCATGCTGGAACACGCGATCTACGGGGTGATCTCGCCGGAGGGCGCCGCCTCGATCCTGTGGCGCGACCAGGGCCGCGCCTCCGACGCCGCCACCGCCATGAAGATCACCGCCCAGGACCTGCTGCGGCTCGGCGTCATCGACGGGATCATCCCGGAGGCGACCGGCGGGGCGCACCGCGACCGCGAGGCGGCGATCCGGGCCGCGGGCGACGCGGTCGCCGACGCCCTCGCCCAGTTCGACGGCCTCTCGCCCGTCGAGATCCGCGACCGGCGCGCGGAGAAATTCCTGGCGATCGGCCGGACCCTGTGAGCGAGCCCGGGGCGCCGGGGGGCCTGTTCGGCGCGCTCGGCCGGCTGCTCGGCCGGCGCGACGCCCGGGAGCCGGGCCGGCACAACCACGTCTCCCTCGGCTGCAACTGCCAGATGGCGCACGTCCTCAAGACGCTCGACCTGCGCCAGTGGTCGGGGCCCCTCGACTGGATCTTCTCCATGCCCGGCATGGCCCGGGACTGCCTCGCCGACGATTTCGCCGCGCTCGTCGACCGGGGCCAGCTGGAGAGCATCCCGGAGGCCGAGCGGCGCGGCCCCGGCATCTGGCGGGGGCGCCACCGCCTCTACCGGGAGCGGCACGGCCTCGAATGCGTGTTCAACCACCACGACCCGGCGACGAGCGAGGCGGACTACGCCTTCCTCACCGAGGGCGTGCGCCGGCTGCGCCGGGCCCTCGACACGCCGGGCACCGACAACCGCCTCTGGATGATGACCCATCTCCACACGCCCCGGGACGTGGTCGAGGCGATCGACGACCTGCTCGGGCAGCGCGCCAGCCGCAACCACCTGACCTTCGTGCAGCTCGAGACCGGGCACCCGCGCATGGCGGTTGCCGAGGCGGTCGACCTGCGGCCGACCCTGCGCTGGCTCACCGTGCACACGCCCTCGGAGCCGGTCGGCCTGCGGCTCGCCGACCCGGCCGACGATTCGGCGCTGGTGGCGATCATCCGCGCCGAGGCGGCGCGGCGGCCGGTCCTGTTCGCCTGAGCGGGCGGGCCGAGGAGGCCTCGTCGAACCTCCGCCGCGGCGCGCTGTGGATAGGGCGCATCCGCGAGCTCTCCACACCGGAGAACAATCCAGTGTTGCAGCCGGGTCCTTGCGGTAAGGAAGGCGCAAGCTTAACGAGCCTATTGGGTTGGGGAGTGGCACCCGACGCGGCCAGCAAGGCCCGCGGGCGCGCGTAAGACGATCGAGGTTCCCCATGACGGCGCGTCTCGCGACCGCGCGACTGCTGGCGGCGGCGTCCCTGCTGGCCCTGTCGCTCGCCGCCTGCCAGGACGGTTCCGGGATCAACGGCCCGAGCGCGCGCAGCCTCGCGCCGATCGCCCCCCAGACCGTCGCGTTGATGCAGTCCAAGGGGATGCAGCCCTCCGACCCGATCCTGATCCGCACCTTCAAGAAGGAGGCGGAGATGGAGATCTGGAAGCGGGGGAGCGACGGCCGCTACGCCCTGCTGAAGACCTACCCGATCTGCCGCTGGTCCGGCCAGCTCGGGCCGAAGACCCGCGAGGGCGACCGGCAGGCGCCGGAGGGCTTCTACACGATCACCCCGGGCCTGATGAACCCGAACTCGTCGTACTACCTCTCGTTCGACACGGGCTTCCCGAACGCCGTCGACCGGGCCAACGGGCGCACCGGCAAGTACCTGATGGTGCACGGCACCTGCTCGTCGGCGGGCTGCTTCGCCATGACCGACGCCACCATCGCGGAGATCTACGCCGTCGCCCGCGACGCGTTCATCGGCGGCCAGCGCAGCTTCCAGTTCCAGTCCTACCCGTTCCGGATGACGGCCGAGAACATGGCCAAGTTCCGCAACGACCCGAACATCGCCTTCTGGCAGAACCTCAAGGAGGGGTCCGACTATTTCGAGGCCCTGCGCGAGGAGCCGAAGGTCGGCCAGTGCGGGACCAAGTACGTGTTCGGCGGGGCCGACGCGGCCGCCGGCGCGTGCAAGCCGCATGTCGACCCGCTGGTGGCCGAGAAGAGCGCGCACGACGCCCGCGCGGTCGCCGACCTCGTCGCCAAGGGCACGCCGGCGGTGCGGGTCGTCTACCAGGACGGCGGCCAGAACCCGGTCTTCCGCCCGCAGAACGCCAGCGCCTTCGCGAGCCTCGGCGGCACCGAGACGGTGCTGCCCTACGACGCCAAGGAGTACGGCCGGCACAATCTCGGCGACGTCAGCCGGCCCGAGACCCTCGCGGCGGGCCCGCAGGAGATCGAGGTCGGCCCGAAGGGTCAGCCCGTGATGCTGGCCGGCGCCGAGCCGGCGGCGCCCGCCCGGGCCGCGAAGGCCGGCGGCAAGGGGCGCGGGCGCGAGCCCGCGCCGGCCACCACGCTCATGGCGAACCGCGCCGACCCCGACGCGCAGGTCGAGACCACGGCGGCCCTGCCCGAGAAGCCCGCCCGGATCGCGGTCGCGGACGCGGACGGCGACCCGAGCAGCTACCAGAAGCTGTTCGGCCAGCTCTTCGCCAAGGACAAGCCGGCCCCGGCGGCGCCCCCGACCCCGGCGGTCGACGCCGCGGTCGTGCCGGAGCCGGTCAAGCTCGCCCGCGCCGCCGAGAAGGTCGCGCCGAAGGCCGCCAAGGCCCACGCGGTGAAGACCGCCAAGGCCGAGGGCAAGGGCGACGCGAAGGGCGACGCGAAGGCGGAGAAGCCCGCCCTCCGGAAGGGCGAGCCCGAGGGCCGGAAGCCCTGAGGGCTCAGACCAGCGGCCGGTCGCGGTTCATCAGCCACAGGGCGTGGACCGTGCCGGGCAGCCAGCCGAGGATCCACAGCAGGATGTTCAGCAGGAACTGCAGGCCGAAGCCCGTGGTGACGAGCACGGCGACCGGCGGGAAGAAGATCGCGAGCAGGATGCGGACGAGGCTGGACACGGGGACTCCGGGCTTGGGCTGAGCAGGTCCCCGCTCCAACGAGACACGCTTTTATCCGTTCCCCCGGTCCGGCCGGGACATCCCCGCCAGTCCGGGACCGCGCGGCGCGTCGCGGGCCGGCCGGCGGCGCCTCAGTTCTTCGCCGGCGGCGTGGTGGCGGAGGGGACGTTGGCCGCCTGCTTCTCCGGGTGCTTCACCTGGCTGTAGGCGACGTTGGCGAAGGTGCCGATCACCGCGGGCCAGCTCGGCTGGCCGTATTGCGGGTCGTCGCGGCCGACCTTGCAGAAGGCCGTGGTCAGGCCGTTGACGACGTCGTCGTCGGTCACGCCGGTGGGCTCCGCCTTCACCTGCTGCACCAGACGGGCGAGGGTCGGGACGAAGTCCTGCTGCTTCAGCCCCTTCAGGCTCGCCTGGATGCCGAGCCTGTCGAAGGCGGCCTTGAGCTTGTCCTGCTCGATCTCGGCGCAGGGGGCGGTGCCGGCCAGCATGGTCTTGGTGGCGGCGCGGGCCTCGGAGGCCTTGTCGCCGGTCACGACCGGCGCCTTGTTGCCCCAGGAATTGCGGATGTAGTCGGTGACGTTCCTCACCTCGACGTCGGTCATCTGCTGGCCGATCGCCACCATCGGGGCGAGACCGCTCTGGGCGGCGAGGCCGCCGTAGATCACCCGCAGCACCGTCTCGGGCCCCTCGGACTGGACCGAGGTGTTGCCGGCCAGCGCCGGGACCGCGCCCTCGATGCCCTTGCCGTCGGGCTGGTGGCAGGAGGAGCAGTAGGTCAGGTAGGTGGAGGCGCCCGGCGCGTCGGGCGTGTCGAAGGCCGTGAGGTCCTTCGGCTTGTAGGTCTGCTTGGCCGGCACGGTGCGGAGATACGCGACCATGGCCTTGAGATCCTCCTCCTTCACCTTGGAGAGGGATTCCATGATGGTCTGGCGCATCGGGCCGGCGGCGACGCCCGGCCGGTCGCCCGGCGCGGTGCCGGTCTTGAGGTAGGTCACCACCTGCTCGTCGGTCCAGGCGCCGATGCCCTGGTGGCCGTCGGGCGTGATGTTGGGGGCGTACCAGCCGTCGATCACGCCGCCGCCGAACCGGCCCGCGAAGCTCGAATTGCCGACGAGCTTGTTCTCGTTGTGGCACATGGCGCAGTGGCCGAGCCCCTCCACCAGGTAAGCGCCGCGGTTCACCTCGGCGCTGGCCTTCGGGTCGGGCTTGAAGCGCTCGTCGGTGAAGAAGGCGGTCCGCCACGTCACCAGCGCGGTGCGGACGCTGAACGGGAACGGGATCTGGCTCTCCTGCCGCTTCTCTTTCACGGCCGGGATCGATCGCAGGTAGGCCCAGATCGCCTGGGTGTCGTCGTCGGTGACCTTGGTGAACCAGCCGAACGGGAAGGCCGGGTACAGGTAGCCGACATTCTTGCTGTAGCCGTGCCGGAACGCCTTATCGAAGTCGTCGTAGCTCCAGTTGCCGAGCCCGGTATCCTTGTCGGGGGTGAGGTTGGGGGTCATGATCACGCCGAAGGGCATGTTCAGCGCGTAGTTGCCGGCGAGGTACTTGCCGCCCGGCGCCGTGTGGCAGGCCGCGCAGTCGCCCATCGTCACGAGGTACTTGCCGCGCTCGATCTGGTCGGCCGACCCGTCCTGGGCCAGGGCCGGGGCGGCCAGGAACAGGCTCGCCAGGATCGGGGCGGAGGCCCAGCCGGACGGGAGGGCGTTCGTGCGCTTCATGGCAACCTCCCGTGGCAACTTTAGAGTTTTTTCAATGGGGCGACGCGCGTGAACGCGGCCGTTCGCGGCGTTGTTCCGGCCGGCGCCGGGCTGCGGCGTTGTGCCGTGGCCGCCCGGAACCGCAGGCCGAGATCGGCCAGGTGGGCGAGGAGCCCCGCCAGCATCCACCCGGCGACCGCGGCCCAGCCGGCCCCCACCAGGGCCGCCCGCAGGGCCAGCATCAGCGCGGCGCCCGAGGCGAGATTTGCCAGCAGGGACGGCAAGGGCAGCCCGCGCCGTCGGCCGATCCATGCCAGGACCAGCGCCTCGCAGGCGACGAGCAGGAGGATCCCGTCGACGATCCGGCCCGAGGCGAAGGCGGCGGCGAGCGGGGCCTCCATCACGCCGGCTCCCCGAAGGGGGCGTTGAGGCGCACGATGCGCAGGTTCAGGCAGGCCGCGGTGCTGACCCAGGCGAGGTAGGGCAGGTTCATCAGCCCCGCCGCGCCGGAGACCCGGCCGGTGACCAGCACCAGCGCGACGATCGACAGCCACAGGGCCGCCACCTCGGCGAGCGCCCAGTCGGGCCGGCGGAACCGGAAGAACAGCACGCTCCAGGCGATGTTGAGCGCCCCGTTCGCCCCGAAGGCGGCGAGCAGCACGCCGCGGGCGATCGGGTCGGAATCGCCGGTCCAGGCGAGCACCCCGGAGGTGGCGGTGAGCGCGAAGATCACGGTCCAGACCGGCCCGAAGGCCCAGTCCGGCGGCTTCCAGGCCGGCACGCGCAGGCCCCGGTACCAGCCGTCCGTGGTGGTCGCGGCGGCGCCGGCAATCGCCACCAGCACGGCGGCCGCGGCCGCGACCGCGGGCGGCCCCCAGCCGGCGCCGGCCAGGACGGTCACGGCGAGACCCAGCGGAACAGGTGGGCGAGGTCCTTGAAGAAGATCCGCGCGTGGGCGGCGGGCTTCGCCCGGACCAGCTCCTTGTTCATGTAGCTGTCCCAGGTGAGTTGCTGGACGTCCTTGTCCCGGCAGATCGAGACGAAGCGCTCCCGCAGCCCGTCGCTGCGGTACCAGACCCACTGCATCATCCCGAGGATCCAGAACACGCGGCCGTGCAGCTTCATGAACCGTCTCCGCGCGCCCGCGAGCGCCCGGGCATCGCCGGTTCTCAGGAAGGCGGCGGCGGCCTCGGCCGAGAGCCGGCCGCCCAGCATCGCGTAGTAGATCCCCTCGCCGGAGGCCGGCGCCACGACGCCCGCGGCGTCGCCCGCGAGCAGCACGTCCCGGCCGTTGTCCCAGCGCTTCAGGGGCTTCAGCGGCAGGGGCGCCCCCTCGCGGCGGACGGTCTCGGCGTGGTCGAGGCCGGTGGCGGCGCGCAGGGCCCGGATCGAGGAGCGCAGCGAGAAGCCCTTCCGGGCGCTGCCGGTGCCGATGCTCAGCGTCTCGCCATGGGGGAAGATCCAGCTGTAGAAATCCGGCGAGTGGCGGCCCTGGTAGTAGACGTCGCAGCGGGTGGCCTCGACCGATTCGGCCCCGGGGGCGCCGGCCCCCGGCACCCGCAGGATCTCGTGATAGGCGAAGACCTGCCGCATCTTGGCGTGGCCCGGCACCTCCGCCCGGCCGACCGGCGAGCAGGCGCCGTCGGCGCCGATGACGAGGCGGGCCCGGACGGCGTGGCGGGCGAGGGACTCGCCGGCGCCGGTGGTGAAATGGACAAGCGGCGGCCCGCCATCGGGCCGTGTGATCGTCTCGTAGGCCGCCCCCAGCAGGTCGGCGCCGGCCTCCGCGGCCCGGGCGCGCAGCCAGGGATCGAAATGCTCGCGGTCGACCATGCCGACGAAGCCCTCGCCCACCGGCATGTCGACGGCCTTGCCGCTCGGCGCCACCATCCGGGCCGAGCGGATCTTCGCGACGAGCAGCGAATCGGGGATCGCGAAGTCGCGGATCAGCCGCGGCGGGATCGCGCCGCCGCAGGGCTTGATCCGGCCGGGCTTGTCGAGGAGCAGGACCGCGTGGCCGGCCCGGGCGAGGTCGGTCGCCGCCGTGGCGCCGGCCGGCCCGCCGCCGACCACGACGACGTCGTAGCTGTCGCGGCCGGAGCCGCCATCGTCCAACCGGGCCATGGCCTCACCTCGCGCTGAAGGCAGGATCGAGCGGCACCGAGCCCGGTGCCGGGGCGGAATCGAGCCGGGCCGCCAGGACGACCGCGACGAGGAACAGCACGCCCTCCGCGGCGAAGACCGCCGCGTAGGCCTGGACGGGTTCGGCGGTGACGAGCCGGACGGCGTCGACCGCCACCGCCCCGAGGAAGCCGCCGGCCCCGAAGGCGACGCCCTGCGCGGCCCCCCAGACGCCCATGCGGGTGCCGCGCTCCCGCGCGTCGCCGCGGCCGGCCAGCGCCATCATCGAGCCGATGGCGGCGACCGCGTAGGCGCCGTTGGCGACGCCCAGGGCGAAGACCGTCGCGCGCAGGGGGAAGTCCGATCCCGACGCCGCGCCGCTCGCCAGGGCGAAGAGGGCGGCGGCCGAGCCGGCGCAGCCGATCCCGATCCAGAGCCGCAGGGAGGCGAGGGCGGTGCCGCGGGCGGCGAGCGTCACCGCCGCCACGAGCAGCATGCCGGCGAGCACGCCGCCGTGCTGGAGGCCGGCGAGCTTGGTGGTGGCGCCGGGGCTCATCGCGAAGACGAGGCCGGCATAGGGCTCCAGGATCAGCTCCTGGGCGCTGTAGGCCAGCATCGAGACGAAGACGAAGACCGTGAAGGTCCGGGCTACCGGGTCGGCCAGCACCTGGCCCAGCACGGTGAGGAACGGCCGGCGCGCCTCCGCGGCCTCGGGGGCGCGGAGCGGCAAGCGGCGCTCGACGCCGGCGACCGCGAGCGCCGCCACGCCGAAGGCGACCAGCGAGACCGTGCCCGAGACCGCCACGAGCCGCAGGCCGGAGAACGGGTCGAGGAAGTGCCCGGCGAGCGGCGCCGTGACGGCGAAGCCGACGATCATCATCACCCAGACGACGGTGGCGGCCGCGCCCCGCCGGGCCGGCGCGACGCCGCCCGACAGCAGGACGAGGAGGGAGGTCCCGGCCGCGCCGACGCCCATGCCGACGCACAGGAACGAGAGGGCGGCGAGCGCCAGCCCCAGGGCGAGGTTCTCGGCGGCCAGCGCGGTGCCGCAGGCGGCGCCGAACCCGCCGAGGCAGAGGGCCGCCATGCCGCCGACGATCCAGGGGGTGCGCCGGCCGCTGCGGTCGGACCCGTAGCCCCAGCGCGGGCGCAGGACCTGCACGGCGTAGTGCAGGGCGACCAGCAGGCCCGGCACGAGGGCGGGGAGCGCCAGCTCCACCACCATCACCCGGTTGAGGGTGGCGGTCATCAGCACGACGACGCTGCCCAGCGCGGACTGGACCAGGCCGAGGCGGACGATCTGGGGCCAGCCGAGGCCCGCGTTCGGGTCCGGTGCCATCACGCCCCTCCCACCAGCGGGCGCAGCGCGAAGGCCGCGACCAGCATGCCGAGGACGTAGAGGGTGGTGCCGGTGCCGTTGTACCAGATCGCCCGCTCCCGGGGATTCTCGAGGAACCGCGCCATCAGGGCGAACTGGCCGGCGAGCAGCGCCGCGACGAGGCCGGCGTGCCAGTAGCGCTCCCAGCCGACGAGGAGCGCGATCACCGCGACCTGCGGCAGGGCCATGACCAGGCAGGCGAAGCGCGCGGCGCGCTCGGAGCCCATCTGCACCGGCAGCGACAGCAGCCCCATCCGCCGGTCGCCCTCCACGGACTTGAAGTCGTTGAGGGTCATGATGCCGTGGGCGCCGGCCGCGTAGAGCAGCGCCACCAGGAGCACCCGCCGGTCGGGCAGGGCGGCGGCCATGACGGCGGCGCCGGTGAACCAGGGCAGACCCTCGTAGCAGAGCGCCACCGCGGCGTTGCCCCACCAGCCGTTCCGCTTCAGCCGCACCGGCGGCGCCGAGTAGATCCAGGCCAGGACGAGCCCGAACAGGGCGGCCCCGAGGATCCAGGGCCCGAGGGCGGCCGCCACCGCCAGCGACAGCGCCGTCCAGCCGAGGGCGAGGTAGAGCCCCCAGCGGCCCGGGATCCGCCCGGAGGGAATCGGCCGGTTCGGCTCGTTGATCGCGTCGACGTGGCGGTCGAACCAGTCGTTGGCGGCCTGGCTGGTGGCGCAGACCAGCGGGCCGGCCAGCAGGATGCCGGCGGCGATCACCGGCCACTGGCCGCTGGCCGGCTGGCCCGAGGAGATCACCCCGCAGGCGAAGGCCCACATCGGCGCGAACCACGTGAGCGGCTTCAGCAGCTCGATGACTGCGCTCGGGGCGGGCGTAGCGGTCATGGTGGGAGGCTACCGGGACCCGCCGGAGTGTCAAGATAGATTTACACCGTGCGGCAGCGTGTGCGCGGCGTTTGTCGGGCGAATACAGCGGCTCGACAAAAATACATTATCCGGCAGACCGGCGGGGCGCGCCGCGAGTCAAGACACATTCCCGTGCCCCGGACCGGGATCCGCCGCCCCCGATCGTGCCCCCCGGAGCCTCCGGTCGTCCGATCGCGCGCGTGAATCGGCGCCGCGCTCGAGCGGGTCCGGCGCGCCGCGCGCGCGAACGGATGGGAGGGACGGGATCGATGGAGCGGGCCGCGCGGCCGATCGGGGCGGGACCCCGCCCCGGCCCGCCGCGGCCTCAGACGTCCTCGACCGGACCGTCCAGGTCGCCGACGCCGTAGCGGCGCATCTTGGCGTAGAGGCCCTGCCGGCTCAGGCCGAGCATCTCGGCCGCCGAGGCCCGGTTGTCGCGGGTGATGCGCAGGGCCGCCTCGATGCAGAGCTTCTCGATCAGGTCGGTCGTCTCGCGCACGAGCGTCTTCATCGAGACCCGGCCCACCAGCTCGGTCATCTGCTCCACCGAGCGGGGCACCTCCCGGCCGATTCCGGGGCGCCCCTCGGCGAGCCGCCGCGGGCCGGACCGGATCGCGAAGCCGAGGCAGGGGCGGGGGCCGGCCACCGACACGGCGGCGACCTCCACATCCTCCACGCCGCCGTAGGCGCCGCGGACGACGGTGGCGAAGCGGCGCACGGCGCCGTGGTCGACGAGGGTCGCGAACAGCGCCTGCGCCTCGGTCTCGTCGCGGCCGAGCCAGTGGTCGAGGGTGCGCCCGCGGGCCTGGCCCGCGGTGGCGAGCTGCGCCAGTTCCAGGAAGGCGGCGTTGGCCATGAGGACCCGCCGCGCCGTGTCGGTGACCACGAATCCCTCGGGCATCGCCTCGATCACGGCGGCGGTGGGCGCCTCCTGGTCGGGGCCGGCCGCCGCGGCCGCCGGGTCGGCGACCAGCTGGAGCAGGGCGCTCGCGCCGCCCTCGCCGCGGAACAGCGACGCGGAGACCGTGACCTCCCCGCGCCCGTGCGGCAGGGCCGCCCGGATCTCGCCCGCCTGCCCGGTCGCCCGCAGGGCGGCGAACTGCGCCTCCAGGGCCCGGGCGCTGGCGGCGTCGAACAGATCGACGACGTCCTGCCCGGCGACGCGCTTGGCGGGGCGCCCGAGCAGGCGCGCCGCCGCCGGGTTGGCCTCGGCCACCCGGCGCGTGCCGGCATCGACCACCAGAACCGGCTCGCCGGAGATCTGGAACAGCAGCCGGTAGCGGGTCTCGGCGGCGCGGAGCCGGTCGTAGTCCCGCTCCAGGGCCTGCTGAGTCTCCATCAGCCGGCGCTGCAGGGCCGCCACCGCCCGCATGTCGCGCCCGAGCACGAGGATCGGGCCGCCCGCGGCGGGCCGGATCGACGCGTAGCGGATCGGCAGGTCGGCCCCGTCGGGCGAGGGGTGGTTCACCTGGCGCCAGCGCGTGATGCCGTCGGACCCGGCGTCCCGCAGGAGGGCGTCGATCTTCGGGCGGCTCTCCACCGTGACGGTGTCGATCCAGCGCCGGCCCAGCCAGCCCGCCACGGTCTCCGGCGCGAGTTCGGCGCCGACCGCGGCGTCCCGAATCACCCCATCGGCGTCGATCACCAGGGACAGGTCGGACGACGCCGCGACGATTCGCCCGACCGCCTCGCCCTGGAGGAGGCCGGCCACCTGCTGCAGGGCCACGGGCGGCTGCTGCGTGGAGGGGCGGGGCTGAGGCGTCACGGTCACCGCAATGTGATAGTCGGGTTAAGACCCTGTCAGCAGGTCTTTCAGCAGGCCAATGCCTGTCTGTCCAGCAAAGCTTCCGCCGCGGCGGGCGCCAGGCACGCATCCGACGCGCAGGCATCCGCCCCGACGACCCCCGCCTCGCCGCCGTGGCGCGCGAAAAACGGACCGCCGACCAGGACACGGACCTCCCGGTTGCGGGAGTCGCGGCGCACCTCCTTCACGGTCGCCGCCAGGGCCGGCAGCAGGACGTCGCAGGAGAGCGACAGGCCGACCACGTCGAACCAGTCGGCGCGGAGCAGCTCCAGCGGATCGAGCCCCGGCCCGGGCACCGCCGTGGTGACGTCCCAGCCGGCCTCCCGGAAGAAGCTCGCGACGAGCGACAGGCCGAAGACGTGGGTCTCGCCCGGGCAGGGCAGCAGCAGGACGCTGCGCCCGTTGGCCGGGACCGATTCGCTCTCCAGCTCGGCGCAGAGGCCGCGGCTGACGGCGTGGAGCCGCCCGAGGGCCTCCGTCACCGCGAGGAAGTCGTAGGCATCCTCCTCCCAGAGGCCGCCGAGATGCCGGGCCGCCGGGGCGAGCAGGTCGAGGAGCAGGCGCGCGAGCGGCAGGCCGCCGTCCCGCAGGGCGTCCACCCGGGCGTCGAGGTCGACCGGGCCGGCGGTCAGGAGCAGGGCGCTGAAATCGGCGATCTCCCGCGCGCTCGGCGCCCGGTCCGCCGGGAGGCCGCGGGCGGCGGGGCGGTGGGCGAGCATCAGGCGGGGCAGGATCTCCGCCTCGACGAGCCGGGTGAGCGCGTCCGGTCCCGGCCTGTGCAGGTCGGACCAGCCGAGGACCTTGTCACGCAAAACCGGAAGACCGTCGCTCACGGGACCACAGCCGGCCGCGGACGGACCGTAGTCCAGACGGTCACCGAAATGCCTCCAGTTTCCCATCGGCATCCCTCCCTGAGACGACCCCGGCCCGGGAGGACCGGCAGATTCGCTCGCGCGCTCGGTGTGGCGTTACTCGCCCGTCTATTCTTCGTGTCCGTCAGTTCCTGGAGCTGACAAGCCAGACGGCGACAATCTCTGCCGTCGCCACCGACGATACGCTTCCTGGCGATCTTGGCAATGATCTTATTGGAAGAAAAAATATCTCTCCCCCTGTCACGCCGCGATACCGTCAAGCGCACTTGACACTTCCTGGACCGCGGCCCTAGCCTCTGTCAACGACGGAGCGTCCGGCGCCGCCGAACACCAGGGAGCGGATGCATGGGTCCCGAGGACCGGCCGGCACGACCGCTCTACACGCCCGCCGAACGGCATCGGCGCGATTCCTCGCCCTGGACCCTGGTCCAGGGCGTGCTGGCGCCCCTCCAGTTCGCGATCTTCCTGATCAGTCTCGCCCTGGTTCTGCGCGCCCTGGGCACCGATGACGGCCTGCGGGCGGCCGAGATCTCGGTCGTCGTGAAGACCGTGGCCCTGTACGCGATCATGGTGACCGGCTCGATCTGGGAGAAGGTCGTGTTCGGCCGGTGGCTCTTCGCCCCCGCCTTCTTCTGGGAGGACGTGGTCAGCATGCTGGTGCTGGCCCTCCACACCGCCTATCTCGCGGCCCTCGCCACGGGCGCCCTGAGCGGGCAGGCGCTGCTGCTGCTCGCGCTGGCGGCCTACGCGACCTACGTGGTCAACGCGGCCCAGTTCCTTCTGAAGCTTCGGGCCGCGCGCCTAGAGGGTGCCGGCGGCCGCGCGCCGCGTCTCGCGGAGGCGCTGCCATGAACGCCCCCCTGATCCACCAGCCGCCCTGCGGCGGCATCGATCTGCGCCAGGAGCAGGGTCAGCGGGCCGTGTTCTGCGGCCTCACCGGGATCGTCTGGCTGCACCGGAAGATCCAGGACGCCTTCTTCCTGGTGGTCGGCTCGCGCACCTGCGCGCACCTGATCCAGTCCGCCGCTGGCGTGATGATCTTCGCCGAGCCGCGCTTCGCGACCGCGATCATCGACGAGCGCGACCTCGCCGGCCTCGCCGACGCCAACGAGGAACTCGACCGGATCGTCACCCGGCTGATCGAGCGCCGGCCGGACATCAAGCTCCTGTTCCTGGTGGGCTCCTGCCCGTCGGAGGTGATCAAGCTCGACCTGTCCCGGGCGGCCCAGCGCCTGTCGGGGCGGCTCGCACCGGTGCGAGTGCTGAACTACTCGGGCTCCGGCATTGAGACGACGTTCACGCAGGGCGAGGATGCCTGCCTCGCGGCCCTCGTGCCGGACTTGCCCCGGGAGACCGAGGCAGCCGCGCCGTCGCTCCTCGTGGTCGGGGCGCTGGCCGACGTGGTGGAGGATCAGTTTCTCCGGCTCTTCACCGCGATGGGTATCGCGGATGTCAGGTTCCTGCCCGCCCGCCGGGCCGGCGCGATGCCGGCGGTCGGGCGCGGCACCCGCTACCTGCTGGCCCAGCCCTTCCTGACCGATACGGCCCGCGCCCTCGATGAGCGCGGCGCCCGCCGGCTGCCCGCGCCGTTCCCGCTGGGCGCCGAGGGCACGACCGGCTGGCTGCGGGCAGCCGCCGAGGCGTTCGGCATCTCCGAAGCCGTGTTCGAAAAGGCCACGGCAGCGGGCCGGGCCCGCGCCGGAACCGCCCTCGCGCCCCATCGCGAGAAACTTGGCGGCAAGCGCGTGTTCTTCTTCCCCGATTCGCAACTGGAGGTGCCGCTCGCCCGCTTCCTCGCCCGGGAGCTCGGCGCGGAGCTCGTGGAGGTCGGGACGCCCTACCTGCACCGGGGGCATCTCGCCGCCGAGATCGAGTGGCTGCCCCCGGGCACGCGGGTGACGGAAGGGCAGAGCCTCGACGACCAGATGGACCGCTGCCGCGCGGCGCGGCCGGATCTCACGATCTGCGGCCTCGGGCTGGCCAACCCGCTCGAGGCGGAGGGGCTCTCGACCAAGTGGTCGATCGAGCTGCTGTTCACGCCCGTGCAGGGCTACGAGCAGGCCGGCGACCTCGCCGAGCTGTTCGTGCGCCCGCTCCGCCGCCGCGCCCTGCTGGAGGTGTAGCGCCATGCAGCTCACCCTCTGGACCTACGAGGGCCCGCCCCATATCGGCGCGATGCGCGTCGCCACGGCGATGTCCGGGCTGCACTACGTGCTGCACGCGCCCCAGGGCGACACCTACGCCGACCTCCTGTTCACGATGATCGAGCGGCGCGACGCCCGCCCGCCCGTCACCTACACGACCTTCCGGGCCCAGGATCTCGGCCGCGACACCGCCGAGCTGTTCAAGGAGGCGGTCTCGGCCGCTCACGAACGGTTCCGGCCGCAGGCGATGATCGTCGGCGCCTCCTGCACCGCCGAGCTGATCCAGGACGATCCGGGCGGCCTCGCCAAGGCGCTGGACCTGCCGATCCCGGTGATCGCGCTGGAGCTGCCGGCCTACCAGAAGAAGGAGAACTGGGGCGCGTCGGAGACTTTCTACCGGCTCGTGCGGACGCTTGCCGGGGCACCGGCCCCGCGCCCGGCGCGGGAACCCGGGCGGCGCCCGCTCTGCAACATCCTCGGGCCGACGGCACTCGGCTTCCGCCACCGGGACGACCTGATCGAGATCCGCCGTCTGCTCGACACCCTCGGCGTGGCCGTGAATGTCGTCGCGCCGCTGGGCGCCACGCCCGCCGATCTCGGCCGCCTCCGGGACGCCGACTTCAACGTGGTGCTCTATCCCGAAACCGCCCGCTCGGCCGCGGAGTACCTGAAGAAGTCCTTCGGGCAGGCGTTCACGCACGTTCTGCCGATCGGCGTCGGCGGCACGCGCCGGTTCGTCGAGGAGGTGGCGGGCCTCGCCGGGATCGACCCGGCGCCCGTGCTCGACGGTCCCTGCTCGCGGCTGCCCTGGTACTCCCGCTCGGTCGATTCGACCTATCTCACGGGCAAGCGCGTCTTCGTGTTCGGCGACGCCACGCACGCCATCGGCATCGCCCGGGTCGCCGCGAAGGAACTCGGCTTCACACTCGTCGGACTCGGCACCTACGGCCGGGAATTCGCCCGCGAGGTCCGCGCCGAGGCGGCCGAGCACGGCATCGAGGCGCTGATCACCGACGATTACCTCGACGTCGAGGCGGCGATCCGCGCGGCCGCGCCGGAACTGGTGCTCGGCACCCAGATGGAGCGCCACGTCGCCAAGCGGCTCGGCATCCCCTGCGCAGTGATCTCCGCGCCGGTCCACGTCCAGGACTTCCCGGCCCGCTACGCCCCGCAGATGGGCTTCGAGGGTGCCAACGTCCTGTTCGACACCCTGGTCCACCCGCTGATGATGGGCCTCGAAGAGCACCTCCTCGGCATGTTCCGAGAGGATCCCGAATTCCACGACGGCGTCGGCCCCTCGCATCTCGGCGGCAAGTCCCTCGGGACTCCGGCGGACGAGGCGTTCGAGGCCGCGGACCGGGCGCCGGCCGACACCCCTCCGACGCCGGCGCCCGTTCCGATCCTGCTTGAGCGGCCGGCCGCGACCGCGTGGTCGCCCGAGGCCGAGAAGGAGCTGAGGAAGATCCCGTTCTTCGTGCGCGGGAAGGCGCGCACCAACACCGAGACCTTCGCCCGGGAGCGGCACCTGCCGCTCATCACGATCGAGACCCTCTACGATGCCAAAGCGCATTACGGCCGCTAGGCCGCCGATCCGCGTCGTCATCGTCACGCTCGACAATCACTTGGCGAGCGCGGTGGAACGGGCGCGCCTGCGCCTGCGCACCGAGATGCCCGGGCTGGTGCTGGGCTTCCACGCGGCGGCCGAGTGGGAGACCGATCCCGCGACCCTCGAGGCCTGCCGGGCCGACATCGCGCAGGCCGACATCGTGCTCTCGGCCATGCTGTTCATGGACGAGCACGTCCGGGCGATCCTGCCGGCGCTCGCGGCGCGGCGCGAAGCCTGCGACGCGATGATCGGCTGCCTCTCGGCCGGCGAGGTGGTGAAGACGACGCGGCTGGGCCGCTTCGACATGAGCGGCACCAAGCGCAGCGCCCTCGACTTCCTCAAGAAGCTGCGCGGCAAGCCCGGCCAGCAGGGCAATGCCGGCCGGCAGATGGCGCTCGTGCGCAAGCTGCCGAAGATCCTGCGCTTCATCCCGGGCTCGGCCCAGGACGTGCGCGCCTACTTCCTGACCCTGCAATACTGGCTGGCGGGCTCGGACGAGAACGTCGCCGCGCTGGTGCGCTTCCTCGTGCACCGCTACGCGGCCGGCGCGCGCGCCGCCTGGCGCGAGGGACCGGCGGCCCCGGCGCCCCTCGACTACCCCGAGACCGGCCTCTACCACCCGCGCCTGCCCGGCCGGATCGGCGCCGACCCGTCGCGGCTGCCGCGCCTCGCGGGCGCCAAGGGCCGCGTCGGCCTGCTGGTGATGCGCAGCTACGTGCTCGCCGGCAACACCGCCCACTACGACGGCGTCATCGCGGCCCTGGAAGCGCGGGGCCTCGACGTGGTGCCGGCCTTCGCCAGCGGCCTCGACAACCGCCCGGCGGTCGACGCCTTCTTCATGCGCGACGGGCGCGCCCGCATCGACGCGCTGGTCTCGCTCACCGGCTTCTCGCTGGTCGGCGGCCCCGCCTACAACGACGCCGCCGCCGCCGAGGCGATGCTGGCCCGGCTCGACGTGCCGTACCTCGCCGCCCAGGCGCTCGAGTTCCAGACCCTGGAGCAGTGGGAGGCGGGTGACCGCGGCCTGTCACCGGTCGAGGCGACCATGATGGTCGCGATCCCCGAACTCGACGGCGCCACCGCCCCGATGGTGTTCGGCGGCCGCTCCGCCAATTCCGGCGCCGACAACGCCCGCGACATGCGGGTCCATCCCGAGCGCGCCGCCCGCCTCGCCGAGCGGGTCGCGCGGCTGGTCTCCCTCCGCCGGACCGCCAAGGCCGAGCGGAAGCTCGCGGTGGTGCTGTTCAACTTCCCGCCCAATGCCGGCGCCACCGGCACGGCGGCGTTCCTGTCGGTCTACGCCTCGCTCCTCAACACCCTGAAGGGTCTGGCGGCGGACGGCTACACGGTGGAGATCCCCGAGAGCGTCGATGCCCTGCGCGCGGCGATCCTGGACGGCAATGCCAAGCGCTACGGCACCCAGGCCAACGTCCACGCCCGCGTCCCGGCCGAGGACCACCTGCGCCGCGAGCCCTACCTCGCCGAGATCGAGGCCCAGTGGGGCCCGGCGCCGGGCCGCCACCAGACCAACGGCGCCGAGATCTTCGTGCTGGGCGCGCAGTTCGGCAACGTCTTCGTCGGCGTGCAGCCGGCCTTCGGCTACGAGGGCGACCCGATGCGGCTGCTGTTCGAGCGCGGCTTCGCGCCGACCCACGCCTTCAGCGCCTTCTACCGCTACCTGCGCGAGGACTTCTCCGCCGACGCCGTGCTGCATTTCGGCACCCACGGGGCGCTCGAATTCATGCCCGGCAAGCAGACCGGCCTGTCCGAATCCTGCTGGCCGGAGCGGCTGATCGGGGCGCTGCCCAACGTCTACCTCTACGCGGCCAACAACCCCTCGGAGGGGACGCTGGCCAAGCGCCGCTCGGCCGCGACGCTCGTGAGCTACCTGACCCCGAGCCTCGCGGCGGCCGGGCTCTACCGCGGGCTGATCGACCTCAAGAGCTCGATCGAGCGCTGGCGCGGCCTCGGCCCCGAGGCGGCGGGTGAGCGCGAGACGCTGGCCCGGCTGATCCAGGACCAGGGCGCGGCGGTCGACCTCGCGGCGGCCGAGCCGGCCTGGACCGGCGATCTGGAGGCGCGGGTCTCCGGCCTCTGGACCGCGCTGCAGGAGCTGGAGCAGACCCTGATCCCGCACGGTTTGCACGTGGTCGGGCAGGGGACGCCGGAAGAGGAGCGGGTCGATCTGCTCCTGGCGCTCGCCGAGTCGGCGCATGGCGTGAAGCCGGAGCGGGCCGGGATCGAGGCCCTGGTGGCCGGGCAGGGGATCGAGGCGGCGCACAAGGCCTCCGGCCTCTCCGCCGACGAGGCCAACCGCGAGACACTCAAGAACCTCGCCGAGACCGACCGGCTGCTGTCCCGCGACCATGAAGTTCCGGCGCTGCTGCGGGCGCTCGACGGCCGCTTCGTTCCGCCGGTGGCCGGGGGCGACCTGCTGCGCAACCCCGCGATCCTGCCGACCGGCCGCAACCTCCACGGCTTCGACCCCTACCGCCTGCCCTCCGCCTTCGCGGTGGCCGACGGCGCCCGGCAGGTGGCCCGCATCCTCGAACGCTTCGCCGCGGACGGAAAGCCTTGCCCGGAGAGCGTCGCCCTGGTCCTGTGGGGCACCGACAACCTCAAGAGCGAGGGCGGCCCGATCGCCCAGGCGCTGGCGCTGATCGGCGCCGCGCCCCGCTTCGACGGCTACGGGCGCCTGAGCGGCGCCGAGCTGATCCCGCTGGAGACCCTCGGCCGCCCGCGCATCGACGCGGTGGTCACCCTGTCCGGAATCTTCCGGGATCTTCTGCCGCTCCAGACCAAGCTCCTGGCGGAAGCCTCCTTCCTCGCCGCGACCGCGGACGAGCCGCTGGACCAGAACTACGTCCGCAGGCACGCCCTCGCCATCCAGGCCGAGCAGGGCTGCGACCTGGAGACGGCCGCACTCCGCGTCTTCTCCAACGCCGAGGGTGCCTACGGGGCCAACGTCAACCACTTGGTCGATTCGGGAAACTGGGACGACGACGCGGAACTCTGCGAGACCTTCGCGCGCCGCAAGAGCTTCGCGTATGGCCGCACCGGCCGCCCGGCGCCGCAGCGCGCCCTGATGCAGGCGGTGCTCGCCTCCGTCGACATGGCCTACCAGAACCTCGACTCGGTCGAGGTCGGCGTCACCTCGGTCGACCACTACTTCGACGGGCTCGGCGGCATGGGCCGGGCGGTCGCCCGGGCCAAGGGCGAGTCGGTGCCGATCTACATCAGCGACCAGACCCGCGGGGAGGGGCGCGTCCGCTCCCTGGAGGAGCAGGTGGCGCTGGAGACGCGCACCCGGATGCTCAACCCGAAATGGTACGAGGGCCTGCTCGGCCACGGCTACGAGGGCGTCCGCCAGATCGAGACCCACCTGACCAACACGGTCGGCTGGTCGGCCACCGCCAACGCGGTCCAGCCCTGGATCTACGAGCGGATCACCGAGACCTACGTCCTCGACCCCGCCATGCGCGAGCGCATGGCCGCCTTGAACCCCACCGCCTCCGCCAAGGTCGCCCAAAGGCTGATCGAGGCGCACCGCCGCGGCTTCTGGACCCCCGACGCAGCGATGCGCGACGCCCTCGACCGGGCCGAGGAGGAGCTGGAGGACCGCCTGGAAGGCGTCACCGCAGGAGTGGCCGCATGAACATCGCGATCCGCAACCCCGTCGTGGCCCGGAAGGAGGAGGGGAGCGTCCAGGTCTCCCTCGATCCGGACATCCGCATCGAGACCGCCAAGGTCTTCGCGGTCTACGGCAAGGGCGGGATCGGCAAGTCGACCACCTCGTCGAACCTGTCGGTGGCCTTCTCGAAGCTCGGCAAGCGGGTGCTCCAGATCGGCTGCGACCCGAAGCACGACTCGACCTTCACGCTGACCAAGCGCCTCGCCCCCACGGTGATCGACGCCCTGGAGGCGGTGAACTTCCACTCGGAGGAGCTGCGCGTCGAGGATTTCGTGGTCGAGGGCTACAACGGCGTGATGTGCGTCGAGGCGGGCGGCCCACCCGCCGGGACCGGCTGCGGCGGCTACGTGGTCGGCCAGACCGTGAAGCTCCTCAAGGAGCACCACCTCCTCGAGGACACCGACGTCGTCGTCTTCGACGTGCTCGGCGACGTGGTCTGCGGCGGCTTCGCCTCGCCGCTCCAGCACGCGGACCGGGCTCTGATCGTCACCGCCAACGACTTCGACTCGATCTTCGCCATGAACCGGATCGTCGCGGCGATCCACGCCAAGTCGAAGAACTACGGCGTGCGGCTCGGCGGGGTCATCGCCAACCGCTCGGCCAAGACCGACGAGATCGACCGGTTCAACGACGCGGTCGGGCTGAAGCGCCTCGCCCACTTCCCCGACCTCGACGTGGTCCGCCGCTCGCGGCTCAAGAAGTCGACCCTGTTCGAGATGGATTCCTCTCCGGAGCTCGACGCCGTGACCGCCGAGTACATGCGGCTCGCCGAGACGCTCTGGGCCGGCGCCGAGCCCTGCGAGGCGCAGCCCATGAAGGACCGCGACCTGTTCGAGTTCCTCGGTTTCGATTGAGTCTGGAGTTCGACCGATGGCCAGCGCCAGCTACGACGCCCGCCGGGGCGAGCTGACCACCTACTTCGACCGCACCGCGGTCGAGGCGTGGTCGCGCCTGACCTCGGACGCGCCCGTGAGCCGGATCCGCGCCACCGTGCGGGCCGGGCGCGACGCCATGCGGGCGACGCTGCTCTCCTGGCTGCCGGCCGACATGACCGGCCTGCGCCTGCTCGATGCCGGTTGCGGCACCGGGGCGCTCAGCGTCGAGGCGGCCCGCCGTGGCGCCGAGGTGGTGGCGATCGACGTCTCGCCGACGCTGATCGGGCTGGCGCAGGAGCGGCTGCCGGCGATCGCCGGCGCGGGGCGCATCGACTTCCGGGTGGGCGACATGCTCGATCCCGGGCTCGGGCGGTTCGACCACGTGGTGGCGATGGATTCGCTGATCCACTACCGCGCCGCCGACATCGCCCGGGCGCTGGCGGTTCTGGGCGCGCGCACGGACGGCTCGGTGCTGTTCACCGTGGCGCCGCGCACGGCCCTGCTCACCGTGATGCACGCGGTCGGAAAGTTCTTCCCCCGCGGCGACCGGTCGCCGGCGATCGTGCCGGTGACCGAGGGCGGGCTGCGGCGGCGGATCGCCTCGGAGAAGGCCCTCGACCCCTTCGCCTGGACGCAGAGCCACCGGATCAACAGCGGGTTCTACCTGTCGAACGCGGTCGCGCTGACGCGCACCCTGCCTCCCCCCGCGGATGGGACAGGGAGCCCGGCTGTACCCGGGGTGCGACCATGACCCCCGCCCGGAAGCTCACCAACGCCCTGATGCGCCTCGGCCCGGCCGTGCTTCCCTTCGCGGACGCCGCCACCGCAGAGCTGCCGCTGGGGCGGCTGCTCCGCCTCGCCCTGTTCCAGGTCACCGTCGGCATGGCCGCGGTGCTGCTGATCGGCACCCTCAACCGGGTGATGATCGTCGAGCTCGGCGTCCCGGCCTGGATCGTCGCGATGATGCTGGCGCTGCCGCTGGTCTTCGCCCCCCTGCGGGCGCTGGTCGGCTTCCGCTCGGACACGCACCGCTCGGTGCTGGGCTGGCGGCGCGTGCCCTACATCTGGTTCGGCACGCTGCTCCAGTTCGGCGGCCTGGCGATCATGCCGTTCGCCCTGCTGATCCTGTCGGGCGACACGACCGGGCCGCTCTGGGTCGGCGACCTCGCGGCGGCCCTGGCCTTCCTGCTGGTCGGGGCGGGCCTGCACACGACCCAGACGGTCGGGCTGGCGCTCGCCACCGACCTCGCCCCCGCGCACGCGCGCCCGAAGGTGGTGGCGCTGCTCTGCGCGGCGCTGCTGTTCGGCATGATGGCGAGCGCGGTGCTGTTCGGCCTGTTCCTGGCTCATTTCTCGCCCGTCCGGCTCATCCAGGTGATCCAGGGCGCGGCGCTGGTCACCATCATCCTCAACGGCTTCGCCCTCTGGAAGCAGGAGCCGCGCGATCCGAACCGGACGCGGACGGCGCCGGAGCGGGACTTCCGGTCCTCCTGGCGGGCCTATGCCGGGCAGGGTACCGCCCGGCGCCGCCTCGTGGCGATCGGGCTCGGCACGGCGGGCTTCTCCATGCAGGACATCCTGCTCGAACCCTACGGCGGCCAGATCCTGCACCTCTCGGTGGGGGCGACCACGGCGCTGACCGCGCTGCTCGCCGCCGGCGGCGGGCTCGGCCTGCTGGTCGCGGCGCGCTGGCTCGGCCGCGGCGGCGACCCGTTCCGCGTCTCCGCCGTGGGCGTCGGGATCGGGATCCTGGCCTTCTCGGCGGTGGTCTTCGCCGCCCCGCTCGCCTCGGCCGACCTGTTCGCGGCGGGCGTGAGCCTGATCGGGCTCGGCGGCGGCCTGTTCGCCCACGGCACGCTCACGGCGTCGATGAACCGCGCCGGCCCCGAGGATACCGGGCTCGCGCTCGGCGCCTGGGGCGCCGTGCAGGCGACCGCGGCCGGCCTCTCGATCGCGGCGAGCGGCCTCGTGCGCGACGTCGGCGGCGCCATCGCCCAGTCGGGGGTGCTCGGCGAGGGCATGAACGAGCCCGCCATCGGCTACCTCATCGTCTACCACATCGAGATCGCCCTGCTGTTCGCCGCGCTCCTCGCGCTCGGGCCGCTGGTGCGGGAGGACGCGCGGGCAGAGGCGCAACACCGGCTCGGCGGCGATCTTGCCGGCCGGACGGCCTGAGACACGGGGAGGTCAACCATGCCAACCGGCGCACTTACGGGTTACGTCGACGTCGCCCAGGTCGTGCTCTACGCCTTCTTCCTGTTCTTCGCGGGGCTGGTCTTCTGGCTGCGCCGCGAGGACCGGCGGGAGGGCTATCCCCTGGAGAACGAGGCGGTCGGACGCCGCAAGGCGGATGATCCGATCCTGATCCCGCGGTCCAAGGCGTTCCATCTGCCGGGCGGCGAGACGACCTACGCGCCGCAGGCGGTCCATGGCCGGGACGACATCGAGACCGGCATCCCGGCCCGCAAGGTCGAGCCCTGGCCGGGGGCTCCCTACGAGCGCACGGAGGCGTCGCTCCAGGCCGGCGTCGGTCCGGGCTCCTGGGTGCTCCGTCACGACGTGCACGACCGGACCTGGGACGACGAGATCCGCATCGTGCCCCTGCGGGTGGCGAAGAACTTCGTCATCCACGAGGACGGCCCGAATCCGATCGGCATGACGGTATTCGGCACCGACGACGCCGTGGCGGGCGTGATCAGCGACGTCTGGGTCGACCGCGGCGAGTCGCTGATCCGCTACTACGAGGTCGAGCTCCCGACGGGCGGCCGCCGGCTGATGCCGACCACCTTCTGCCGCGCCGGTGGCTTCACCAAGACAGTGACGACCGAGGCGCTGCTCGCCAGCCAGTTCGCCGACATCCCGGCGACCCGCGATCCCGACAGCGTCACCTTCCTCGAGGAGGAGCGGATCATGTCCTATTTCGGCGCCGGCACGCTCTACGCGACGCCGGCCCGGGCGGAGCCCCTGATATGAGCGGCGACTTCCTGCCCGAGGGCACTCCCCGGGGTCTGCCCGGCCCGCTGCCGGCGGGCGAGCACATCCTGTGGCAGGGTGCACCGACCACGATCGGCCTGCTGGTCCGGGTGTTCCACGCCCGCTTGGTGATCGCGTGGTTCTCGGTCTGCGCCCTGGCCTTCGGCCTCGCTGCGGGCTCGCCCGCCGCGGCGCTGAAGGTCGTGGGACCGACCCTGGCGGTCGGTGCCGGTGCCGTCGCGCTGCTCTGGCTGCTCGCCTGGCTGACCCACCGGACGACGCTCTACACGGTGACCAACCGTCGCGTCGTGCTGCAGGCCGGCATCGCCCTGCCGGTGACCCACAACCTGCCCTTCGCGCAGATCGAGAGTGCGGCCCTGCGCGCCTTCACGGATGGCAGCGGCGACCTGCCCCTGCGGTTGCGGCCGGGCCTCCGGATCGCCTACCTTCACATCTGGCCGCATGTCCGGCCCTGGCATCTCGCCCGGACCGAGCCCATGCTGCGCTCCGTACCGGACGCGGACGCCGCGGCGGCGCTGCTGGCACGCGCCCTCGAGGCCCATGCCGACGGCACCGCGCCGCCGGTTCGGGTGGCGCGTCTCGGCCGAGCGGACGAGAATCCCGGTCGCCTCGTCGCGGCCGAATAGGGAGGGGCACGATGGGCGAGCGGGCGGAGGGCGCCGGCCGGGCCATGCCACCGGCGGTCGCGGGACCGGCACCGGCGCTGCTGATGATCGGTGCCGGCGCGCTGATGGGCTTCACCATGCTGGCGGTCCTGATCGGCCGGAGCGAGAAGGTCGGCCTCGTCGCCCTCCCGCCCGCCAAGGCGGTGGCGCGCCTGGAGTTCCGCGCCGAGGATCAGGTCGACGGCTCGATCGCCCTGCGCGACGTCGCCGACCGGCACATCGTCGCCTGGATCCGCCCCGGCGAGGACGGCTTCCTGCGGGGGACCCTGCGGGGCCTCGCCCAGGCCCGCCAGCGGGAGGGCCTCGGCCCCGGGAAGCCCTTCAGCCTGACCCGCTACGACGACGGCCGACTCGCGCTGGCCGACGAGGCCACCGGCCGCCAGGTGCCGCTCGAAGCCTTCGGGCCGACCAATGCCGGGGCCTTCGCCCGGCTGATGCCCGCGCCGGGCGCCCCCGCCACGGAGACGCGGTGATGGGCCTGTTCGGCAGCCGCACCGTCACCGTGCCCTGCACGGTGGAGATCGAGCAGACGCCCGAGAGTCTGCACGCGCACGTGACCCTCGATGCCGGTTTCGAGATCGAGCCCGGCGACGAGGTCCAGGTCCACGACGCGCCGACCTCGGTGCCCTACGGCGAGCGCCTCACCGTGCGGCGCACCGCCACCGTCACCCGGGCCGGCCCGCTGGAGCGGGCCTGGACCAAGCTCATCGCCCATCTGGAGCTGACCGAACTCTACGAGGTCAGCTTCTCCGAGAGGAGGAAGCTGTGAACGCACCCGTCCCGCCGCCCTCCGGCCAGCCGGTTCCGAAGATTCCGGTCAACGAATCGACCCGGGCCGCCCAGGAGACGACCTTCCTCAGCCCGCGCTTCTACACGACCGATTTCGACGAGCTCGATCGCACGGACGTCGAGCCGGTGCGGCGCGACTGGGACCTGCTCATCGCCGAGCTGCGCGCCGACCCGAACAAGCGCCACTTCACCCGCAACGAGGAGTTCGACTGCGACCTGTCGCGGATGGAGCCCGAGCTGCGGAAGGAGTTTCTGGACTTCCTCGTGTCGTCGATCACCGCCGAGTTCTCGGGCTGCGTGCTCTACGCCGAGATGAGGAAGCGGGCCAAGAACAAGGACATCAAGGAGCTGTTCGGCTTCATGAGCCGCGACGAGGCGCGCCACGCCGGCTTCATCAACGACACGCTGAAGGATTTCGGCATCGGCGTGGACCTGGGCTTCCTCACCAAGTCCAAGAAGTACACGTTCTTCCGGCCGAAATTCATCTTCTACGCCACCTACCTCTCGGAGAAGATCGGCTACGCCCGCTACATCACGATCTTCCGCGAGCTGGAGCGGCACCCGGAGCGGCGCATCCACCCGATCTTCAAGTGGTTCGAGCTGTGGTGCAACGACGAGTTCCGGCACGGCGAGGCCTTCGCGCTGCTGATGCGCGCCAACCCGAAGCTGACGAGCGGCGTGAACCGCTACTGGATCCGGTTCTTCCTGCTCGCCGTCTTCGCCACCATGTACGTGCGCGACCATCACCGCCCGGCCTTCCACAAGGCGCTGGGGGTCGATCCGACCGATTACGACTTCAAGGTCTTCCGGATCACCTCGGAGATCTCCCGCCAGACCTTCCCGCTGGAGCTCGACCTCGACAACCCGAAGTTCAAGGCGGGGCTCGACCGGCTGCTCGCCTGCTCCGGGGCGATCGCCGACGCCAAGGCGCGGGGCGGCCTCGCCGGCAAGGTCCTGCAGGGATTCCACGCCGCCCGTGCGGCCGCGACCTTCGCGCGGCTGTATCTCCTCCCCGTCAAGGCCAACGCCCTGCCGGCCGACATCCGCCTCCAGCCGGTCTGGTAGCATGGCCACCTACGCCGCCCCGGTGCTGTACGCGGTCCTGCTCTGGTGGTTCTCCACCGGTCTGATCCTGCTGCTCGACCACGCCCCGCGGCGGACGCATCCGTGGAGCATGGCCGGGGCGACCCTGCTGCTCGCGGGCGCTCTGGTGGCGATCCGGTCCAGCGCCGCCGACACGAGCGCCACGGGGGCCTACACGGCCTTCACGGCGGCGCTCGTCGTCTGGGGCTGGCAGGAGATGAGCTACTACATGGGCTTCCTGTCCGGTCCGCGGCCCGTGGCCTGCGCGCCGAGCGTGCGGGGACTCGACCGGTTCCTCGCCGCGCTCGCCACCAGCCTGTGGCACGAATTCGCCATCGTGGTCGGCGGCCTCGCGATCCTGGCCCTGGTCTGGGGCAGCCCCAACCGCTTCGCCCTGTGGACCTACGGCACCCTGGTGGTGATGAACCTCTCGGCGCGGCTCAACCTGTTCCTCGGGGTGCGCAACCTCCACGCCGAGTTCCTGCCGGACCATCTCGGCTACCTCGCCTGCTACCTCTCGCGGAAGCCGATGAACCTGCTGTTCCCGGTCTCGGTGAGCCTCGGGACCATCGCGGCGGCGCTGCTCGGCCGGGCGGCGCTCGGCGCCGACCTGCTGGAGCACGAGCTGATCGGCTTCACGGTCCTGGCGACGCTGACCGCGCTCGCCACCCTGGAGCACTGGTTCCTGATGCTGCCGCTGCCCTCGGCCGAGCTGTGGCGCTGGAGCCTGCCGGCGCGGGGCGCGGAGGAGGCGGCGCGGCGGGACTAGATCTAGATCAATGCGGCGTGCGCGTCCGGTCCTCAAGGACGTGGCCGCCGAAGGGGATCAGGATATCGGGCACGGCGCGGACGCACGAGAACCAGTTCTTCGTGATCCGTCCGCCATAACGAGAACTTGGAGCCCGGTCCCGGACCCGCGTCCCGGGCACGGTGTCGAAGGCCGATCGCCCGGACCGCTACATCCGGGATTGCTACGCACATCCATCTGGAATTCGTCCAAAGCGAAATCCGGGTTCACAGGCGGGATCAACCCGCAGACCAGTTCGGGGAGAGGCGACATGGATTACGAGACCTTCTTCGAAGGCGAGATCGCCGGGCTCCACCGGGAGGGCCGCTACCGGGTCTTCACCGACCTCGAGCGCCACGCGGGCAACTTCCCGCACGCCACGCACCACCATGCCGGCGGCACCCGGCCGGTCACGGTCTGGTGCTCCAACGACTATCTCGGCATGGGCCAGCACCCGACCGTCACCGGGGCGATGCACGCGGCGATCGACCGCTGCGGCGCGGGCGCCGGCGGCACCCGCAACATCTCGGGCACCAACCACTACCACGTGCTCCTGGAGCGCGAGCTCGCCGACCTCCACGGCAAGGAGGCGGCCCTGCTGTTCACCTCCGGCTACGTATCGAACTGGGCGGCGCTCGGGACCCTGGCGTCGCGCCTGCCGAACTGCGCGGTCTTCTCCGATTCCGAGAACCACGCCTCGATGATCGAGGGCATCCGGTTCTCCCGCGCCGAGCGCCACATCTTCCGCCACAACGACCCCGAAGACCTGAACCGGAAGCTCGCGCTGGTCGACCCGGCCCGGCCGAAGCTGGTGGCCTTCGAGTCGGTCTACTCGATGGACGGCGACATCGCGCCGATCGCCGAGATCTGCGACGTGGCCGAGGCCCACGGGGCGCTCACCTACCTGGACGAGGTCCACGCGGTCGGCCTCTACGGCGCCCGCGGCGGCGGCATCTCGGAGCGGGACGGCGTCGCCCACCGGCTCGACGTCATCGAGGGCACGCTCGGCAAGGCCTTCGCGGTGCACGGCGGCTACATCACGGCCTCCGAGAAGCTCTGCGACTTCGTGCGCAGCTTCGCCTCGGGCTTCATCTTCACGACCTCGCTGCCCCCGGCCGTGGCGGCGGGCGCGGCGGCGAGCATCCGCCACCTCAAGGAGAGCGGCGCCGAGCGCGCCCGGCATCAGGAGCGCGTGGCGAAGGTCCGGCAGGCCCTGGAGGCCGCCGACATCCCGACCATGCCCAACGACAGCCACATCGTGCCGGTGATGGTCTGTGACCCCGTACTGTGCAAGGGGATCTCCGACACCCTGCTCGACGAGTTCGGCATCTACGTGCAGCCGATCAACTACCCGACCGTGGCCCGCGGCACCGAGCGCCTGCGGATCACCCCGTCGCCGCTGCACACCGACGCCGACATCGCCCATCTGGTCGAGGCGCTCACCACGATCTGGGGGCGGATCGGGCTCCGGCAGAAGGCGGCGGAGTAGGGCTTCCCTTTCCCCCACCCGCACCCTCATCCTGAGTCGCCCGCGTGAGCGGGCCTCGAAGGAGGGCTCCAGCCGGCCGCGCGAACCCTGGAGATCGCCTTCGGGGCCTCCGCCGCGCTTCGGCACCCCAGGATGAGGGGGTGGGTCGGATGCCCCCGCAAGCTCGAGTCAACGCGTGCCCACTTTCCCCTTCTCGGCCATCGTCGGCCAGGACGAGATGCGCCAGGCGCTGCTGATCGCGGCGGTGGACCCGGCGGTCGGCGGCGTGCTGGTCTTCGGCGACCGCGGCACCGGCAAGTCCACGGCGATCCGGGCGCTGGCCGCCCTGCTGCCGCCGATGCGGGCGGTGGTCGCCTGCCCGTACAACTGCGACCCCGACAGCCCGGCGGAATCCTGCCCGCACTGCGCCGCGGGCGGCCCGCGCAAGAGCCACAAGACGCCGGTGCCGGTCGTGGACCTGCCCCTCGGCGCCACCGAGGACCGGGTGGTCGGCACCCTCGACCTCGAGCGGGCGCTCGGTGCCGGCGTGAAGGCCTTCGAGCCGGGGTTGCTCGCCCGGGCCAACCGCGGCTTCCTGTATATCGACGAGGTGAATCTCCTCGAGGACCACCTCGTCGACCTGCTGCTCGACGTGGCCGCCTCGGGGGTCAACACCGTCGAGCGCGAGGGCCTGTCCCTGCGCCACCCGGCGCGGTTCGTGCTGGTCGGGTCCGGCAACCCGGAGGAGGGCGAGCTGCGCCCGCAGCTCCTCGACCGGTTCGGGCTCGCCTGCGAGGTCGTGACCCCGAGGGACATCCCGACCCGCATCGCGGTCGTGCGCGCCCGCGACGCCTACGAGCGCGACCCGGAAGGCTTCTGCGCCGCGCGCGCCGGCGAGGAGCGGAAAATACAAAAACGAATCCTGCTGGCGCGGGAGCGCCTGCCGTCCGTGACCGTGCCGGATGCCGCCCTGGAGCGCGCGGCGCGGCTCTGCCTCGCGCTCGGCACCGACGGGCTGCGCGGCGAGCTGACCCTGATGCGCACCGCCCGGGCGCTCGCCGCCCTCGACGGCGCCGTGGCGGTCACCGACGACCATATCCGCCGCATCGCCCCGGCGTCCCTGCGCCACCGCCTGCGCCGCAACCCGCTCGACGAATCCGGATCCACCGCCCGGGTGGAGCGGGCGCTGGCGGAGGTGTTCGCGTGACGGCGCCGCTGCGCCCCCCGAAAGCGCGAGGGCGTTCATCGCGCGGCTCTGGCCGAGTCGGCTCTGAAAGGCGCGCGGGTCCCCTCTCCGGGGCGGGAGCGGGACAGGGTGAGGGACGAGAACCGTCCGGACGAGGCTCGACCCGAACGCGCTTCGCGGGCGTGCTCAGGTCTGGAACTCCGCATCCCTCACCCCAACCCTCTCCCGCTCGGGAGAGGGGGCCGGTCGCGCTCCGTCGCCTGCGGTGCGGTCCGATCGACAGGTCTGATCCTCGTCCTCCGCTCGGGAGCGGGAAGCCGTCGCGCCCCGCTCGAACCGATGCTTGACCAGCGCAATCCCGCGGAGCGGGAAGGGACACCGGCCTGCTCCTGGGCCGAGGCCGGTCTGGCCGCGCGTCTGCTCGCCGCCGACCCGCACGGGTTCGGCGGCGCGGTGCTGCGGGCCCCCGCCGGGCCGGTGCGCGAGCGCTGGCTCGACATCCTGCGGGCGGCGCTGCCTCCCGGAACACCCTGGCGGCGCCTGCCNCCTCGCGGCGGGGATCGACGCGGCGGTCGCGGTGGCGCTGGGCGTGCGCCGCGGCGGCAGCCGGCCGGCGATCGTGCTGCTGACTGACGGGCGCGCCAACGTCGCGCGGTCGGGGGAGGGGGGACGGGCGCGCGCGGGCGCGGAGGCCCTGCAGGCGGCCCGCGCCCTGCGTGCGGCCGGGCTACCGGCACTCGTGGTCGATACCGGCACAAGGGGCGACGAGGCCCGTTCAATCGCGGACGCGATGGGCGCCCGCTACCTGAAACTGCCGCGGGCCGAGGCCGGTCAGCTCAGCGCGGCGGTGAGGGCGGCGCTCTGAGCGCCGCGCCCTTCGAGCCTGGGACGGGGTGTCAGAGGTCGCCGCCGATGCCGCTGTCGGCGAGGCGCTGGTGATGGGCGAGCCAGGAGTTCAGCATCTCGCGAACGATGGCCTTGAGGCTCCAGCCGCCGGAGACCGGGGCGGCGATGTTCTGGGTCGAGGAGGTGAAGAGGATCATGGCCTTCTCCGAAGTCGGCGGACGCGTCTTGTTCTTGCTCGCCCGTGATATGCCGCCGCTGTTGCAGCGCAGCAATCGACCTCCGCTCACCGGTGGCATGCGGCCGCCGCATAGGATTGTTCAGTGTTACGAAATACTTCCGGCCATGAACGATAGCACCGCCGCCCCCCTCGGACCGGCCGGACATGCCGCAATGCGGGAGACGGGCGCATGCTGACCGGCCTCGACGCGGACAGGCCCGACTGGGCCGTGGAGGGTCGGGACTGGCCCCACCGGGCGGCCAGCCGCTTCGTGGAGGCGGCCGGGCTGCGCTGGCACGTCCAGGAATTCGGATCTCCGGATGCCCCGACGCTGCTGCTCCTGCACGGGACCGGCGCGGCCACGCATTCCTGGCGCGGTCTGGCCCCGCTCCTCGCCCGGGACTTCTTCGTGATCGCACCGGACCTGCCGGGACACGGCTTCACGGATCCGCTGCCCGACGCCGATCTGTCCCTGCCCGGCATGGCCCGGGCCGTGGCGGGCCTCGTGGCGGCGCTCGGCCGGCCGCCGGTCCTGGCCGCGGGCCACTCGGCCGGCGCGGCCGTGCTGGCGCGGATGTGCCTCGACGGGAGCATCGCACCGCGGCTTCTGACGGCCTTCAACGGCGCCCTGGCGCCGCTGCCGGGGGCGGCCAACCTGCTGTTCCCCAGCATGGCGCGGCTGCTGTTCCTCAACCCGTTCACCCCGCGGATCTTCGCCTGGACGGCGGACCGGTCGGCGGCCCGGCGGCTCATCGAGGGGACCGGCTCGCGCCTCGACCCGGAGGGGGTCGACCTCTACCGGCGGCTCTTCGCCCGGGCCGGCCATGTCCGCGGCGCGCTGGGGATGATGGCGAACTGGGATCTCGCCGGCCTGCACCGGGCGCTGCCCGGCCTCGCGACCCGGACCCTGCTGGTCGTCGGCGGCGACGACAAGGCCATCCTGCCGGACACCGCCTTCGCGCTGCGCGACCGCCTGCCCGACGCCCGCGTCCGCCTGATCCGCGGCCTCGGCCACCTCGCCCACGAGGAGGCGCCCGAGCGCGTGGCCGAGGTTCTCCGCGCCGAGGCTTCGGAAGCGGGTGTTCTGTCGCCGCCCTGAGCCGGACGGGACTGGCGCCGGCCTTGCGTGGGTCGTAGAGCCTGCCGCGGCGTGCGGCGGCCCGCCGCGCGGCCAGGACAGGATCGAGGAGCAGCCGGGACGATGGCGAGACCCGTGATCGGCGTCATCGGCAACGCGCGCCTGATCGATAGCCGCTTCCCGGCGCAGATCGTCGGCGAGAACAACATGCGGGCGGTCGCCGCGGTGGCCGGCGCCCTGCCGCTGATGTTCGCCGCCGTGCCGGCGATCACCGACCTCGGCGACCTCCTCGACACCGTGGACGGCGTCCTCCTCACGGGCGGCCGCGCCAACGTCCACCCGACGCGCTTCAACACCGAGCCCTGCGCGGCGCACGAACCCTACGACGAGGATCGCGACGCCGTGGCGCTTCCGCTGATCGAGGCCTGCGTGGCGGGCGGCGTGCCGCTGTTCGGCATCTGCCGCGGCTTCCAGGAGATCAACGTCGCCTTCGGGGGCAGCCTGCACCCGGAGATCCGCGATCTCCCGGGCCGGCTCAATCACCGCATGCCGCGCCTCGAGAACGGCGAGATCCACCCGGACCTGGAGGTGATCTTCGCCGACCGTCACGAGGTCCGGCTCACGCCCGGGGGCGCCTTCGCCCGCCTCCTGGAGCGCGAGACGATCCGGGTGAACTCCCTGCACGGCCAGGGCATCCTGGAGCCCGGAGCCCGGATCGCGATCGAGGGCATCGCCGAGGACGAGACGGTCGAGGCGATCCGCGTCCGCGACGCGGCGGGCTTCGCGCTGGGCGTCCAGTGGCACGCCGAGCACGACCCGGCGACCAACCCGATCAACCGCACCCTGTTCGAGGCCTTCGGGTCCGCCGCGGCGACGCGGCACCGGGCGCGGGCGGCCGGCCGGGGCTGAGCCTGCCGCGCCAGGCCGGCCGGGGCTGAGCCTGCCGCGCCGCGACCCGGCGCAGTCCCGGCGGCCAGCGCGGCAGCACAGCGCCGGAGCGGCGCCGACACCGCGAGTCTTCCTAGCCTTAACCTATGTTTACTCGGCAGCGCTGATCCACGGAATATTGGCCGGACGGTCGGACACATCTTGCCCGCTTGGCGCGAGATTCACCTTATCCCCCGGACGACCTGTCGCAGGACGGAACGGCGGCATCGCACTGGTGTTGCCGGAGTCCCGAACGGCGGCCGCCTCACGGTTGAGGCCGCCTGCGCAGAGAACGGGCAGGACCGGCATGCATCTTCCCCGCGACGACCGAGAGCACCCCCGTGCCGAGGCCTTCCGCGACTTCATCCGGAACCCGCCCTTCCCCTGCGTGGGCGCCAAGTCGGCCCTGTCGCGCGGGCGGATGCGGATCGTGGTGGCCCGGGACATCACCTCGGGCTGGGACGACATGCGGATCTACCCGGCGCTGCTCGCCTTCGTGGCGCAGTACCGCGCGCAGCCCGACCTGTTCCAGAGTTTCGCGGTCGTGTTCGAGGGTCCGGGCGACCTCTCGGAGGAAGCGTTCGAGCGGAACCTCTGGGCGCGCGCGCAATCCCTGACCGACAAGGATGCCTGGCTCGGCCAGCCCCACGATGCCCGCGTGGCCGACGATCCCGACAATCCGCACTTCTCCCTGAGCTTCGGCGGCGAGGCGTTCTTCGTGGTCGGCCTGCACCCGCAGGCGAGCCGGCCGGCGCGACGCTTCTCGTCGCCGGTCCTGGTCTTCAACCTGCACGCGCAGTTCGAGCGGCTGCGCGCGGAGGGGCGCTACGAGAAGCTGCGCGCCGCGATCCTGGAGCGGGACGAGGCCCTCGCCGGCAGCGTGAACCCGATGCTGGCGCGCCACGGCGAGACCTCGGAGGCGCGCCAGTACAGCGGCCGCGCGGTCGACGCGGACTGGCGCTGCCCGATGAAGGGCCGACCGGCGCCGTCCCCCGAGGCCCGGGACTGGCACCCGCCGGTCCCGCCCTTCGCCCGCGCGCTGCCGGGCAGCGGCGCCTGAGCCCGTCGGATCGCAGACCCCGGAACCGAGTGAGCCAACCCACCATGTGCCAAGCGGACGTGCAGACGATCGAGCCGCGCTCCGGCGTCGCCTTCACCCTCGACCGGGGCCAGCGCCTCACGGTGATCGACCCGTGCGGGGAGCAGGTGGCCGACCTCCTCGCCTTCAACCGCCACGATACGGGGGAGGTGATCTCGTCGGGCCGGACCCTCGACTACGCCAGCCGGATCTATCTCACCGCCGGCGACCCGCTCTACTCGAACCGGTCCAACATCCTGCTGCGGATCGTCGAGGACACGGTGGGACGGCACGATTTCCTGCTGACCCCGTGCTCGGCCGACACGTTCCGCATCATCTACGGCGACACGAACCCGCATCGCGGCTGCTTCGGCAACCTGGCGGCGGCGCTCGCCCCCTACGGGATCGCGCCGGACGCGATCCCGGTGGCGTTCAACTGCTTCATGAACGTGCCGGTCGACGGCACGACCGGGGCGCTCACCGTGGCGCCGCCCCTCAGCCGGGCGGGGGACCGGATCGTGTTCGTGGCCGAGACCGACCTGATCATCGGGCTGACCGCCTGCTCGGCCCTGCAATCCAACAACGGCAGCTTCAAGCCGATCCAGTACAGCGTGAGCGCGTAGTCGCGGGACGTCGAACGGCCCGACCCCGATACTGATCCATGTAAATTTCTAGACTGGACCGCATCGGTTGACCTGACGCCGATATTCGCCGGCTAACGGCCGCAGATCTTTGCGATTTCCTAACCCGATTGCACGAGGTTGAGCCCGTGCGCGCCGACGGCGAGTCCCTGCCGGCCGGCCGCAGGCCTCCTCTTCCGGTGCTCGGATGACCCCCACGCAGACCCGCCGCCCGCCCGCCGACCGCGTCGCGCCGTGGCGAGGCCTCGCCAATCTCAAGCTCCGCCACAAGCTCGCGGCCGTGATGGCCCTGGTGCTGCTGGCCATCGGCGCCCTCAGCGCCCTGAGCTTCGTCGACATGCGCGGCTCGGCGCTCGAGGACCGCGCCCTGATGACGCGGCGCCTGACCGAGGTCGCGCAGAGCCTACTCGTCCACTACGAGGCGCAGGCCCGGACGGGGCAGATGCCCGTCGCCGAGGCGCAGAAGGCGGCCCTCGCGGCGATCACCGCCCTGCGCTTCGGCAGCGAGGACTACTTCTTCGTCCTCGACGACCAGGGCCACCTGATCGCCAACGCGTTCAACGCCAAGAACGTCGGCAAGCAGGTGCTGGACCAGACCGACGTCCCGGGCGGGAAGCGCTACTTCGCCGAGATGGTCGAGACCGCTCAGCGCGACGGCTCCGGCTTCGTCGACTACATGAAGCCGCGCGCCGGCGGGTCCGTGCCGGTGGAGAAGGTCGCGAGCGTGCAGATGTTCAAGCCGTGGGGCTGGATCGTCGCCACCGGCCTGTACCGGGACGACGTCCACGCGGCCGTGCGCGACCGGGGGATCACCCTCGCCCTCTGGTCCGCCGGCCTCGCCCTGCCGATCCTGGCGCTGCTCCTGCTCGTCGGCAGCGGCCTGTCGCGGCCCATCACCCGCCTGACCGCGGCGATGCGCGGCCTCGCCGACGGCGACCTCGCGGTGACGGTCGCCGACCAGCGCCGCGGCGACGAGGTCGGCGCCATGGCGCGCGCCGTCCAGGTGTTCAAGGACGCCCTGATCGCCAAGCGCGCGGCCGACGCGACCGCCGTGGCGGAGAACGACGCCAAGATGCGCCGCGCCCAGATGCTGGACGCGGTCACCGCCCGGTTCGACGCGCAGGTCAGCGCGCTGACGCAGGGCCTGTCGGCGGCCGCGGTGGAGATGGAGGCCACGGCCCGGGAGATGACCCGCACGGCCGCGCGGACCACCGACCAGTCCGTGCGCGTCGCCGCGGCCTCCGAGCAGACCTCCAGCAACGTGCAGACCGTGGCGGCGGCCAGCGAGGAGATGGCCGCCTCGATCCACGAGATCGCGTCCCGCGTCGCCCAGTCCTCCGCGATGGCCGACCGGGCTGGGACGGACGTGGCGCAGACCAACGCCCTGATGCAGGTGCTCTCCCGCGGCACGGACCAGATCAGCGAGGTGATGGGCCTGATCGCCGGGATCGCCGGCCAGACCAACCTGCTGGCGCTCAACGCCACCATCGAGGCCGCCCGCGCCGGCGAGGCCGGCAAGGGCTTCGCGGTGGTGGCCGGCGAGGTGAAGGCGCTGGCCTCGCAGACGGCCCGGGCGACCGAGACGATCGCGACGCAGATCGCCGCCATCCAGAACGAGACGCGGCAGGCGGTCGAGTCGATGCGGACGATCGGGGGCACGATCGACGAGATGCGCACGGTGGCGCTCAGCGTGGCCGCCGCCATGGAGGAGCAGGGCGCGGCGACGAGCGAGATCGTCCGGAACGTCACCCAGGCGGCGCAGGGCACCCAGGCGGTGAGCACCGACATCGCCGACGTCCGGCAGGCGGCCCGCGAGACCGGCACGGCCTCCGGTCAGGTCCTGAGCGCCGCGCAGGAACTGGCCCGCTACTCGACGAGCCTCGGCCAGGAGGTCGCGACCTTCCTCGCCGCCGTGAAGGCCGCCTGAGGGCGGACCGCCGGGCCGGACGGGGCGGGGCGCCGGGAGCGATCGCGGGCCGGGCGCCGATCGTCTCGACCGGCAGGCGCGGGTCGAGGCAGCGTCCCGGATGCGGGTCGTCCGGGCCCCCGGTCCCGGCGGCCGCCCGGATTCGCGCCCCCGGCTCACGCGATCCCGTCGATCGCCACCCGCAGGTGCTCCGGACCGCGCAGGGCGGCGCCCGGCCGGTAGGGCGGCGGGTCCTCGACCAGGCGCGGCGCCTTCAGCCGGCGGGCGAGGGCGGTCAGGGCCGCCTCGGCCTCGAACCGGGCCAGCGGCGCGCCCACGCAGTAATGCAGGCCGCCGCCGAAGCCGAGATGGCGGGTCCCGGTGCGGTCCGGGTCGAACCGGTCGGGATCGGGGAAGACGTCCGGGTCGCGGTTGCCGGCGGCCAGCAGCAGCACGAGGTCGGCGCCCGCGGGGATCGTGACCCCGGCGATGTCGATGGGCGACAGCGTCCGCCGCGTCCGGAACTGCACCGGCGGCTCGTAGCGGAGCAGTTCCTCGATCAGCCGCGGGGCCCGCATCGGGTCCTGCCGCAGGCGCTCCAGCTCGTCCGGATGCCGCAGCAGGGTCAGCAGGCCGTTGGTGATCAGGTTCACGGTGGTCTCGTGCCCGGCGACCAGCATCAGGATCGAGGTGGCGATGAGGTCGTAATCGCCCATCTTCACGCCGGCCGGGGTGGCGTGGTTGGCGAGGCCCGACAGCATGTCGTCCTGCGGATGCCTGCGCTTCTCCCTGATCAGGTCGGCCATGTAGCCGCCGATCGCGTCGAAGGTCCGGCTGTTCGCGGCGCGGATCTCGGGGTCGGACAGGCTGTCGGGCTCCAGCGCGGTGGCGAGCTGCGTCGCCCAGCCGTGGAACTTCGGCTCGTCCTCCCGGGGCACGCCGAACAGCTCGCAGATCACCGTCACGGGCAGCGGGTAGGCGAGGTCGTCGACCGCGTCGATCTCCCGGGCGCCGCACTTCTCGTTGAGCAGGTCGGCCACCAGCCGGTCGGACCGGGCACGCATCGCCTGGACGCGCTCGCGGGAGAACTGGTGCATCACCGCGGAGCGCAGGGCGTCGTGGGCCGGCGGGTCGCGGAAGATGAAGACCCGGTGCCGGTCCATCATCCAGTCCTTGAGCGGCTTCACGATCAGGTCGGTGAGGGGGTTGCCGGTGCGCGGCCGGTCGGCCGGGGGCAGGGTTTCGGAGCTGACCCGCGGGTCCTGCAGGAGGCGCGCGACGGTGCCGTGGGTCGCCGCCACCCAGGTTCCGGCCTCCGTGCCGTCGTCCTGGCGCGAGACCGGGTTCTCCCGCAGCTTCGCGTAGACCGGATAGGGATTCGGCCGGTTGGCGAAGTCCTTGACCTGGTCGAGGAGCGTGGCGTCGGGCATGCAATCTCCTTCGCGCATCGTCCCGGAAAGCGGTCACCGGCCTTCGGGAAAGATGCTGCAACGACAAAGGCTTCGCGCGATGCGCCGGTTCCGTTTCCCGGCGCGCTACGGAAAGCCGGGCTCGAAGACCGTGACGCCCTCGGGCCGGTCGGTCGCGGCACCCCGGGGCGGGAAGGGGGCGCGGGCCGCGACCAGCTCGGCCTGGGTCGGCAGCCAGCGGGCGGAATCGACCGAGACCGCCGCGATGCAGCGCCCCGCGCGGCCGTAGGTGGCGACGAAGCGGCCGGCGGCCGGATCGCCCTGCGTGATCGCCACCGCGTCGGCGCCCTCGGTCAGGCCGACGGATTTCACCACGAGGTCGCCCTGCATCGACCAGAAGGTCGGCAGGGCGCCGTAGGGCAACTCGGGCTCCGCGCCGGCGAGGAGCCGGCCGGCATGGACGCCCTGCGCCACCGCGTGGCTCCAGTGCTCCAGGGCGACGCGCCGGCCGTCGTAGAGCGGGTGGGGAAAGCGCGCCACGTCGCCGGCGGCGGCGACGCGCGGGTCGGGTTCGCCGTCGGAATCGAGGACGTGGCCGCGCGCGTCGCAATCGACCCCGCCCGGATCCGCCGACAGGCCGGACCCGTCGAGCCACTCGGTGTTGCGCACGGCCCCCAGGGCGATGACGGCGATGTCGGCCGCGAGGCTGCTGCCGTCGACGAGATGGGCGCGCACCAGCCGGCCGTCCCGGCCCTCCAGCCACTCGACCTCGCGGCCGCAGCGCAGCGCGACGCCGTGGCCCTCGTGGATCGCGCCGATGAACGCCCCGACGGTGCTGCCGAGGACGCGGCCCAGCGGCGTCGGGCCGGGCTCGACCAGCGTGACCGGCAGGTCGAGCTGCCGGCACAGGCTCGCGACCTCGCAGCCGATGAAGCCGGCACCGATGACCAGCACGTGCTTCGGGCCGGCGGCCAGCGCCCGGCGCAGGGCGGCGGCGTCGTCCCGCCCGCGCAGGGTGAAGACGCCGGCGAGGCGGCCCTCGTGCGGGTTCGCCCAGGGGCGGGCCCGGGTGCCGGTGGCGATGAGCAGGCGGTCGTAGGGGAGGGTCCGCCCGTCCGCGAGGCGGACCGTGCGCGCCTGCCGGTCGAGGCGCTGCGCCGCGCTGCCGAGCTGCCACTCCGCCGCGAGGGTGCCGACCCCCGGCAGGGTCGTGGCCTCCGCCGGGATCACCCCGGTGAGGACGTGCTTGGAGAGCGGCGGCCGGTCGTAGGGCCGGTGCGGCTCGTCGCCGACGATCGTCAGCGGGCCGGAGAAGCCCGCCGCGCGGAGGGCCTCGGCCCCGCGCAGCGCCGCGAGGCCGGCGCCGACGATCAGGACACGCTCGGAGGTCTGCGCCATCAGGCGCCCCGCTCCGGATCCTCGACCCGGATCGCCTGGACCGGGCAGGCGACGCGCGCCCGCTCGATGTCGGCCCGGTCCCGCGCGGCGGGGGCGGGATCGTAGAACAGGGCCTCGTGCCCCTCGATGCGGAAGTGCCGCGGCGCCGCGTAGCAGCACTGGGCGTAGGCCTGGCACAGGTTGAGATCGACGCTCACCCGCAGGCCGGGCGGGGGACCGGAGGACGCATCGGCGGGGGCGGACATGGCGGGGCAACCGCGCGCGGCGCCGCGGGTTCCGCGGGCGCTCGTCGCGGGCCGGCGTGGCCGCGGCGCCGGCCCGGACGCTCCGCGCCGGGCCGCAGATCGTCGCCGCCGCGCCGCCCGCGGAGGGCTACGCCCGCTACCGGGCCTACAATTACGGGCCGGGCTACGGCTACGGCTACGCGCCGGGCTACACCGACGACCGCCTCGACCGCCTGAGCAGCGCGCAGGCCGCCGGCTACGTCGTCGTCCACCGCCGGACGGTGCAGTTCCCCGACGGCCGGACCCTGCGGGTCTACCGCCCGGACGACGAGGGCGAGCCGTTCTGACCTGAGCCGTTCGGGCCTGACTTCTCCGCGAACACCGCCCGCAGGGGCGCCCGCAGGATCTTCCCGGCGGGGTTGCGGGGCAGGAGCGCGTCCCAGATCTCGATCCGCACCGGCACCTTGAACGCCGCGAGCCGCTCGGCCGCGAAGGCGCGGATCGCCTCCGGGCCGGTCTCGGCGCCCTCGGCCAGCACCACGATGGCGCCGGGCTCCTCGCCCAGCGTCGGGTGGGGCACCGGCAGCACCACGGCGTCGATCACGTCCGGATGTTCGTAGAGGGCGTTCTCGACCTCGCAGCAGTAGATGTTCTCGCCGCCGCGGATCAGCATGTCCTTGATCCGGTCGACGATGGTCAGGAAGCCCTCGTCGTCGGCGCGGGCGAGGTCGCCGGTGCGCAGCCAGCCCGCGGAGAGGACCTCCGCGGTGGCCGCCGGGTCGTCCCAGTAGCCGCGGACCACGTTGGGCCCCTTCACGCAGAGCTCGCCGACCTCGCCCGGCGGCAGCGGCTGCCCGAGGGGATCCACGATCCGCACCTCGCAGACCGGCAGCGGCGGCCCGCAGGATTCCGGGTGGGCGAGGTAATCCTCGCCCTGGTGGTGGGTGAAGGTCGCCGAGGTCTCGGTCATGCCCCAGCCGGTGCCGGGCACGACCCGGGGCAGGGCCTCGCCGAGCGCCCGCACGAGGTCGCCGGCGGCCGGGGCGCCGCCGTAGGTGACGCCCTCCAGGGTCGGCAGGGGCCGGCCGGCCTCCCGGGCCGCATTGGCGAGCTGCCACGCGATGGTCGGGACGCCGCCCGCGCTGGTGCAGCCCTCCCGCTCGATCAGGTCGAGGGCCGCGGCGGCGTCCCAGCGGTGCATCATCACCAGCCGGTGCCCGCCGTAGAGCGCCGCCCCCAGGCTCGCGTGGCAGCCGGTGACGTGGAACAGCGGGATCACCAGCAGCGCCGCCCGCTGCGGCGCGGCCGGGTCGGGCTTCGGCGGCGCCTCGCCCCGGCGCAGGGCGCTGCGCGCCGCCGAGTAGGGGTAGGCCATCACCGTGGTGGCGGCCGCCCGGTGGGTGCCGACCGCCCCCTTGGGCTTGCCCGTGGTGCCCGAGGTGTAGAACAGGGTCGCGTCGTCCTCCGGGTCGAGGGCGATGTCGGGCAGGGGCAGGTCGGGGAGGGCGGCCCAATCCGCCACCAGGCCGAGGAGGTCGGCGAGGGGCGTCGCCCGGGAATCCGCCTCCATGCGGGTGGTGAAGACCCGCTCCAGGGCCGGGCATTCGGGCAGGTGCGGGGCGATCCGGGCGAAGCGCTCGCCGTCGGCGATCAGCACCCGCGCCCCGGAATGCCGGAGGCCGTAGGCCAGCTCGGGCCCGGTCCACCACGCGTTGAGCGGCGTCGCGATCGCCCCGGCGAGCAGCGCGCCGAAATAGCTCACCGGCCATTCGGGCAGGTTGCGCTGCGCGATGGCGACCCGGTCGCCCTTGCGCAATCCGGCCTCGACCAGAGCCCGCGCCAGGGCCGTGGCGGCCCGGGCGAAGCCCGTGAAGGTCACGCGCTCGTCGCGGTAGACCACGAAGGTCTTGTCCCCGTGGCCGCGCGCGATCCGGAACAGGTCGCCCAGCGTCGGCGGGGCCTTCTCCCAGATCCGGGTCGGCACGCCCCGGATGTCGACCGTGGCGATGGCGAAGGGCCCCCCTGAGGCGGTGAGCCGCGCCTCGGCCTCGCGGAAGGGGAGGGCCGGCCAGCCGGCGGGGATGCGGGGATCGGGGCTCATCGCGCGATCGTCACGCCGCCGTCGATCACGAGCGCCTGGCCGGTGACGAACCGGCCGGCCGCGGAGGCCAGGAACACGGCGGCGCCGGCGATCTCGTCGGGCTCGCCGATCCGGCGGAGGGGCGCGGCGTCCGTGGTGGCGGCCAGCATGGCGGGATCCTCCCACAGGGCCCGGGCGAAGTCGGTGCGGATCAGCCCCGGGCACAGGCAGTTCACCCGCACGTTGGCGGGCCCGTACTCCACCGCGTAGTTGCGGGCGAGCTGGAGGTCGGCGGCCTTCGAGACGTTGTAGGCGCCGATCACCGGCGAGCCCTTGAGTGCCCCGATCGAGGAGACGATCACGATCGCGCCGTCCCGCCGCGCCACCATGCCGGGGGCGACCCTCTGGATCAGCCAGTGGTTCGACAGGACGTTGTTCTCGAGGATCTTCCGGAACTGCGCGTCGGAGATGCCGGCGAGCGGCCCGTAATAGGGATTGCTGGCGGCGTTGCAGACCAGCACGTCGACCGGCCCGAGCCGGTTCTCGGTCTCGGCGACGAGGTGTTCCAGTTCCTCCTTGACCGAGATGCTGGCGGGGATCGCCACGGCGCGGCCGGCCCCGTGGGCAGCCTCGATCTCGGCCACGACCGCGTCGCAGGCCTCGCGCTTGCGCGAGGAGATCACAACCCGGGCGCCGTGCTCGGCCATCCGCAGGGCGATCGCCCGCCCGATGCCCCGCGACGAGCCGGTGATGAGGGCGACCTTGCCGGTCAGGTCGAACAGCGACATGGCTCGCCTCCGCGCTGGATGAAGCGGCGAACGGCTTCGATCCTCGTTCCACAGGATAGGAAGGTCGCGACGCGCCCCCTCTCCCGTGCGGGAGAGGGCACCCGCGCCGCATCCGGCCGCGGACGCTGTCGCCGGACACCGCCCATCCTCACGCCCCCGCCCGCATCGACCGGCGCAGGCGCGCCATGCCGGCGAGCCAGCGCTCGGGATCCTCGGCCCGGCGGCGGGCGTACTCCGCCACCTGCGGGTGCGGCAGGATCAGGAAGCGCCCCGCCGCCAGCCCGTCGAGGGCGGCCTCGGCCACGGCCTCGGGCGCCAGCACGCCGTCGCGCGACGCGGCGCTGGCGTCCCCCAGCATGGCGGTGTCGACGCCCTGCGGGCACAGGGCGGCGACCCGGATCCCGTCCTCGGCATGGGCGATGGCGAGGTGCTCCAGGAAGGCGAGCGCCGCGTGCTTGGTGGCCGAGTAGGTGGCGCTGCCGATCTGGCTGAGCAGCCCCGCCGCCGAGACGGTGCCGAGGAACGCGCCCCCGCCCCGGGCGCGCCAGAGCGGGACCAGCACCCGCGCCGCGTGGACATGGCCCATCACGTTCACCGCGAAGGCGCGCGCCCAGCTCTCCGGGTCGGCGGAGGTGGCGAGATCCGGGTCGGGATCGCGCTCCAGGATGCCGGCATTGGAGCAGTAGAGGGCGACCGGCCCGATCTCGGCCTCGATGCGCGCCAGGACCGTACTGACCGCCTCAGCATCGCCCACGTCGAGCGCGAAGGCCCGCCCGCCGAGCTCCGCCGCCACGGCCTCCGCCCCGGCCCCGTCCCGATCGAGAGCCACGACCGTCGCGCCCCGGGCCCCGGCCGCGACCGCGAGCGCCCGGCCGATGCCCCGTGCGGCCCCCATGACGGCGACGACGCGGCCGGCGAGTTCCATGCTCACGCCCCCGCCCGCTCGGCGAAGCTCCAGGCCGCGGCGGCGAGCTTCGGCACCCGCGCCGCCATGGCGGCGGCGTGCTCGCTCGCGGCGTTGCCCGCCTTGGCGCGGGCTGCCACCCCCTGGAGGATGCCGACCAGCCGGAACAGGTTGTAGGCGAAGTACCAGTCGAGGTCGGGCAGGTTTGTCCGATCGGCCGCCCGGCAGTAGAGCGCCACCGCCTCGTCCCTTGTGGGGATGCCCAGAGCCGGCAGGTCGAGGCCGCCGAGGCCGCTGCGCCCGTCGGCCGGCAATTCCCACTGCATCAGCAGGTAGCTGAAATCGGCCAGCGGATCGCCGAGCGTCGACAGCTCCCAGTCGAGGACGGCGCTGACGCCGCCGTCCCGGGAGAAGATCAGGTTGTCGAGGCGGTAATCGCCGTGGACCACGCAGGCGCCCTGCTGCTCGGGCACGGTCCGGGGCAGCCACGCGATCAGGCGCTCGACATCCGCCAGGCGCCCGTCCTCGGCGGCGCGGTACTGGCGGGTCCAGCGGTCGACCTGCCGGGCGAAGTAGTTGCCGGGCCGGCCGTAATCGGCGAGCCCGGCCGCCTCCGGGTCGATCGCGTGGAGGCGCGCCAGCGTGGCGATCATGCCCGCGTAGTGCCGGTGGCGGGCGTGCGGCTCGAGGCCGGGCAGGGCGCCGTCCCAGTGCACGGCACCGTCGACCGCCTCCATCACGTAGAAGGCCGCGCCGATGATGTCGGGGTCCTCGCAGAGCGCGAAGGGGCGCGGCACCGGGAAGCCCTCGCCGTAGAGGGCGCCGATCACCCGGAACTCACGGTCCACGGCGTGCGCGGAGGGCAGGAGCGGGCCGAAGGGTTTCCGGCGCAGCACGTAGGCCTGGGCGGGCGTGTCGAGCCGGTAGGTCGGGTTCGACTGGCCGCCGCGGAACTGCTGGACGGTGAGCGGGCCGGCGTAGCCGCGGACGTGTCCTTCCATCCAGGCGGCGAGTTTCGCCTCGTCGATCCGGTGGCGCGGCTCGACCGGCTTCACGCCGGAGAAGATCTCGGCGTCGCTCATGCCCGCTCCGCTTCCGGGGCTCCTGGCCGGGCATTGGTGTAGCGCCCGAATTCCAGCCGGGCGATCGAGCGGTTGTGGACCTCGTCCGGCCCGTCGGCGAGCCGCAGGGTGCGGATATGGGCGTACATCTTGGCGAGCCCGAAATCCTCCGAGACGCCCGCCCCGCCATGGGCCTGGATGGCGTCGTCGATCACCTTCAGCGCCACCCGCGGCGCCGCGACCTTGATCATGGCGATCTCGAGCTTGGCGCCCTTGTTGCCGACCTTGTCCATCATGTCGGCGGCCTTCAGGCAGAGGAGGCGGGTCATCTCGATGTCGATCCGCGCCTCGGCGACCCGCTGCTCCCAGACCGACTGCTCGCTGATCCGCTTGCCGAAGGCGACGCGGGAGACCAGCCGACGCGCCATGGCCTCCAGCGCCACCTCGGCCGCCCCGACGGTGCGCATGCAGTGGTGGATGCGGCCGGGCCCGAGCCGCCCCTGCGCGATCTCGAAACCCCGGCCCTCGCCGAGGATCAGGTTCTCGGCGGGCACGCGGACGTTCTCCAGCACGACCTCGCCGTGGCCCTTGGGCGCGTCCTCGTAGCCGAAGACCGGGAGCAGGCGCTCGATCCGCAGGCCCGGCGTGTCCATGGGCACCAGGATCTGCGATTGCTGCCGGTGGCGGGGGGCCTCCGGGTCGGTCTTGCCCATCAGGATCGCGATCCGGCAGCGCGGGTCGCCGACGCCGGTCGACCACCACTTGCGGCCGTCGATCACGTAGTGGTCGCCGTCCCGGCGGATCGACGTGCTGATGTTGGTGGCGTCCGAGGAGGCGACCTCCGGCTCGGTCATCAGGAAGGCCGAGCGGATCTCCCCCGCCATCAAGGGCTTGAGCCACCGCTCCTTCTGGGCCGCGGTGCCGTAGCGGTGCAGCACCTCCATGTTGCCGGTGTCGGGCGCCGCGCAGTTGAACGCCTCCGAGGCGATCCCGACCCGGCCCATCTCTTCGGCGCACAGCGCGTAGTCGAGGTTGGTCAGGCCGGCGCCGCGGTAGTCCTCGGTGTCGTGCTCGGGGGAGGGCGGCAGGAACAGGTTCCACAGGCCCTCGGCCCGGGCCCTCTCCTTCAGCCGCTCCATGGTGGGCGAGGGCTCGCGGCTCTCCGCGCGCTCGGCCGCCACCGCGGCGGCGGCCGGCAGGATCGCGTCGGCGATGAAGGCCCGGACGCGGGTCAGCCAGTGGGTCTGGGACTGGGAGAGGGTGAAGTCCACGGTGTCCGCTCCGCTCAGGCCGCTGCAAGCGCGAATTCGAGGATGAGGCCCATCCAATCCATACCCTCATCCTGAGGTGCCCGCGCCGGCGGGCCTCGAAGGAGGCCTCCTTCGAGGGCTACGCTGCGCTCCGCCGCCTCAGGATGAGGACATGGGTTGGACGCCCGAGCCTCCTCACAGATACGCCGATCCCATCTCGCTGGCGAAGCGCTGCGGCGGCCCCTCCCAGACGATCCGCGCCTGTTCCAGAACGTAGACCCGGTCGGCGTGCGGGAGCGCGAAGGTGACGTTCTGCTCGCCGAGCAGCACCGTGATCGGCGTGGTCTGCCGCAGCTTCTCCAGCGCCTTCGACAGCAGCTCCAGGATCACCGGGGCGAGGCCGAGCGTCGGCTCGTCGAGGATCAGGAGCCGCGGGCGCATCATCAGCGCCCGCGCGATAGTCAGCATCTGCTGCTCGCCGCCCGAGAGGGTGCGGGCGCTCTGCGCCTCGCGGGCCCTGAGGATCGGGAACAGCTCGTAGAGCCACTCGCGCTGCTTGGCGCTCTCGGCCTTCGGGAAGTGCTGGCCGCCGAGGTCGAGATTCTCGCGCACGCTGAGGTCGCCGAACAGCTCGCGGGTCTCGGGCACCTGGACGATGCCGGCCCGGGCGATGGCGGCGGGCTTCATCCGGGAGAGATCCTGGCCGGCGAACCGGATCGTGCCCGTGTGCGGCACGAGGCCCGAGATCGCGTTGAACAGGGTGGTCTTGCCGGCGCCGTTCAGGCCCACCACCGAGACGAACTCGCCCTCGTGGACGTGGATCGACGCGCCGCGCAGGGCCTGCGCCTTGCCGTAGAGCACGTCGACGCCCTCGACGGTGAGCAGCGAGTCGGGCTTGAACGCCGCCTCGGGCCGGGCCGCCGTCTCGATGCTGCCGCCGAGATAGACCCGGCGCACGGTCGGGTCGGCCATGACGGACTCGGCCGAGCCCTCGGCGATGCGCTCGCCGAGATACATGGCGAAGACCCGGTCCACGAGGGCCGAGACGCTCTTCACGTTGTGGTCGACGAGGAGCACGGCCTTGCCCTCGTCCCGGAACCCCCGGATCAGCTCGGAGAACGACGCGACCTCGCCGCCCGTCAGGCCCGCGAAGGGCTCGTCGACCAGCACCACCCGGGGATCGCGGGCGATGGCCTTGGCGAGCTCCAGCCGGCGCAGGTCGGCGAAGGGCAGGGTGCCGGGGCGCCGGTCGACGACGGCGCCGAGGCCGACGCGCTCGGCGATTTCCCTCGCGCGCCGCGCCACGTGGGGATCGGCCGCCAGCCGGATCAGGCTGTCGGGCAGGAGCGCGAGGCTGATATTCTCCAGCACGGTCTGCCGCTGGAGCGGCCGGGCGTGCTGGAACACGAGGCCGATGCCGGACCGCGCCACCCGGTGGGCCGGCAGGCCGCCGATCTCGCGGCCGTCGAGGCGGATCGAGCCGGCGCTCGGCCGCTCCAGCCCCATGATCAGCTTCATCACGGTGGACTTGCCCGAGCCGTTCGGGCCGATCAGGCCGAGGATCTCGCCGGGCCGCAGGTCGAGATCGACCTCCTTGACGGCGACGAGGCCGCCGTAGCGCTTGGTCAGGCCGCGCACGGTGAGGCAGGGCTCGGCGGTCGCGGCGACCGGGGCGACGGGCTTCAGCGGCGCGGGCCGCACGGCGACGGTCATCGGGCGCTCCGGAAGGAGGCGAGGCCGAGCAGCCCCGAGGGCACGAACAGGATCACGAGGAGCGCCACAGCCGAGACCACGAAGGTCGAGAGCCCGCCGAGCGGGCGCAGCATCTCGCCCGCCGCGATCAGGAACACGGCTCCGAGCGCCGCGCCCACGATGGTGCGGCGGCCGCCGAGCACCGCCGCGATGATCACCTGCACGCCGACCGACGTGTTGATCAGCGTGCCGACCGAGGCGGTGCCCATGTAGAAGACCACCAAGCCGCCCGCGAGGCCCGAGAAGGCGGCGCTGACCGCGAAGGCGGCGAGCTTGTGCTTGGCGACGTTGAAGCCGAGCGCTCCGGTCACCACCGGGTCCTGGCCGGCGGCCTGGAGGATCAGCCCCGCGGGCGAGCGGGCGATGGCGGTGAGGATCAGGCCGGAGACCGCCATGAAGCCGAGCGCCAGCCAGTAATTGGTGTCGGCGTCGATCGAGATGACGTCGGGCACGGTCAGGCCGATCTCGCCGCCGGTGAGGTCGGAGAAGACCACGATCATGTTCTGCAGGAGCAGCACCGCCACCAGGGTGATCAGCCCGAAATAGGGGCCCCGCACCTTCAGCGCCGGCAGCGCCAGGGCGAGCCCGCCGACCACGGCGAGCACGGTCCCGACCGCGAGGCAGTAGGGGATCGGCAGCTCGTAGCGGTTGTTGAGGATGCCGGCGCCGTAGGCCCCGAGCCCGATCAGGAAGGTCGGTCCGAAATTGACCTCGCCGGCGAAGCCGAAGAGCAGGTCCCAGGCCATCGAGAACACGCCGAAATAGTAGGCGATGGTCAGGAGGCCGAGGATGTAGCCGGAGACCCACCAGGGCAGGGTGGCGGCGGCCAGGACGGCGAGGATCGCGATCCAGAAGCCGGGGGTGGTGAGGAGCTTCATGGGGTGGCCTCGCACACGGCAGCGATCCGGCTCGTTCGGCGCAGAGGCCTTTCCCACCCACTCCCCTCATCCTGAGGTGCCGCGCCAGCGGCCTCGAAGGAGGCCTCCAGGGATCGCGCGGCTGGCTGGAGGGCTCCTTCGAGGCGGCTTCGTCGCACCTCAGGATGAGGGCGCGGGCTGGAAACCCGGGGTGCAAAAACAACCATCACCGCCGCCCCAGCAGGCCCTGCGGGCGCAGGTACATGACGGCCACCAGCAGGAGCAGCGCCGGGATCACCCGGTAGGCCGGGGAGATCAGGTAGGCGGTGGCGGTCTCCAGATAACCGACCACGTAGGCGGCGATCAGCGAGCCGGTGACGCTGCCCAGCCCCCCCAGCACAACGATCGAGAAGGCGCTCGCCGTGAGCGGCCCCACCGAATACGAGGACACCCCGAGGAACATCCCGAGCAGCACCCCGGCGATGCCGGCGAGCAGGCCGTAGATCGCCCAGACCGCCACGTAGATCTTCGCCATGTCGTGGCCGAGCAGCGTCACGCCGCGCGGGTTCATGGAGGCGGCGAGCAGGACCTTGCCGGCCCGCGCCCGGTTCACGAACAGCCAGAGCAGCCCGATCACCACCCAGCAGATCAGCGCGGTGAAGAGCTCGTTCTTCGGCGTGCGGACGCCCGCGATCTCGACCACGCCCTCGATGAGCGGCAGCACGGTCTTCGGGTTGTCGGTGAAGAAGTAGGCGACGAGCTCCTGGATCATGATCCCCCAGAGCAGCGTCCCGGTGAGCACGAAGATCTCCTTCTCCTCCCGCGGGATGGCCCGGCTGCGCTCGATCGGCGCGACCACCGCGAAGTAGGTGACGAGGGCGCCCGCGAGCCCGCACAGCACGCCGATCGCCGCGCCCGCGTAGGAGCCGAGCCCGAACAGCGCCGAGGCCGCCCAGGCCGCCACGGCGGCCATGACCATCAGGGCGCCGTGGGTCAGGTTGAGGACGCCCGAGACCCCGAAGATCAGGGTGAAACCCATCGCGCCGAGGGCGTAGAGGGCCGAGATGGCGAAACCGTCGACGAGGATCTGGAGGCCGATCACCGCGCTCTCCCCGCCCGACTACTGGACCGCCGGCTTGACCGCGGGCGGCAGCACCATGGTCCCGTTGGCCACCCCCGCGGGCCAGATCGCCACCTGCTTGCCGTTCTGCCACTGCCCGAGCACGCTGGTCATCAGGCCGGGCCCGTACTGGATCGAGTGGGTGAACGGGTCGTCCTTGCCGTAGAACTTCAGGTGCCCGACCGTGCCGACGTAGTCGGTCTTCTCCAGGGCCTCGACGAGCTTGTCGGCCTCCGTGGAGCCCGCCCGCTTGATCGCCTCCGCGGTGTAGTGGACGGCGTCGTACGCCATGAAGCCCGCGTAGGAGGGCGCCCCGCCGAAGCGCTTGGTGAAGGCCTCCGAGAACGGGCTCGTCTTCTCGGTGAGCGCCACGCCCGGCAGCGCCACGCTGTCGAACAGGACGCCCTGCGTGCCGCCGTTGGTGTTCGCCCAGAAAGTCGAGGAGGTCGCCTGGCCGCTGATGCCGGTCATGGCGATCGGGACCTGCTGGTTCTGCCACTGCACGGTCGGCTGCACGCCGACATGGGCGATGCCGGTGACGATCAGGTCCGGCTTGGCCGCCTCGATCTTGTTGTAGATCGGCGTGAAGTCGCCCGTGTCCGGCGAGAAGCGGACGTGCTCCACCACCTTCAGCCCGGATTTCGGCAGGCATTCCTGGTAGGCGGCGTCCAGCGGCCGGGTCCAGGCCGCGTCCTCGCTCATGATCGCGGCGGTCTTGGCCTTGAGCGTCTCGACCAGCACATCCTTGGCCGAGTCGCAGACCGCCTGGGCCAGGGCGTGCGAGGTCAGGTAGCCGTGGAAGGTGTACTTGTTGCGCGCGTAGTCCTTGTGGACCGCGACGCTGATCTCGTTGGAGGCCGCGCCCGGCGTGATCATCGGCGTCTTGAGCCGGGCCGCCCAGGGCATCAGCGCCAGCACGACCTCCGAGATGTAGCTGGCGATGACGAGGTTGACCTTGTCCTCGGAGACCGCCCGCTGGAAGGCGCGGACCGCGTCGGAGGCGGAGGACTTGTCGTCGTAGGTGACGACCTGGATCTGGCGCCCGTCGATCCCGCCCTGGGCGTTGATCTCGTCGGCGGCGAGCTGCACCGCCTGCGGGATCGAGGCCCCGGCCACCGACTGCGCCTCGGCGATCACCCCGATCCGGATCGGATCGGCGGCCCGCACGGGCCCGGCGGCGACCAGCCCCGCCGCGACCAGCGCGGGCAGAGCGCGCCGAATCGGCGCAATCCGGGCGGCGGCGCGCACGGTCTCGGACATCGGCGTTCCCTCATCCCAATGCCCGAATTTTATATTCGCGGGCTTGGCACGAACTGTACCCGCGCTCCGACGGATCACAAGGGGCCAATCGGGACCGGCCGGTGACGTTTGCACCGAGTCGTTTTCCGCCCGGGGTATCGCCGCGCGCCGCCGCGGCCTAGGCTCGCCGCGGCCCTGCGAAGCGCGGGCCCGGCGGCCTCGAAGAAGGGCACGGTCTGGTGAGGAACGCACGCTCGGCCGCGGCCGGGGTTCGCCCCGGACCGCGGCCCTGGAACCGCAGGAAGCGGCCCGCTCCGCGGCCGGCACGGGCAGGGGAACCACAGGCATGACCCTGCGCTGGACGCGCCGGCCCGAGGGCTCGACCTGGGGGGATTTCGGCCCCGACGACGAGCTGGGCCGCCTGAACCTTCTCACCCCCGAGAAGGTGCTGCAGGGCGTCGCGGAGGTGCGCGAGGGACTCACCTTCTGCCTCAGCCTGCCGCTGGACCTGCCGGGCGGCAACGTCCTGAACCCGCGCCGCCACCCGCCGCAGATCACCCCGACCCGCCGCGCCAACGGCCGGCCGAACATGAACTTCCCGGTCTGCGAGGAGGTCGACGGCGCCACCGACGTGATCTGCGACGACCGCGCCCTGATCCACCTGCAATACTCGACGCAGTGGGACTCGCTCGCCCATGTCGGCTCGCTGTTCGACGCGGACGGCGCGGGCGCGGCGCCGACCTTCTACAACGGCTTCCGCGGCGGCCGCGACATCGTCGGGCCGAGCGCGCCGGAGGCGGCCGACCAGCCGTCCCGGGCCAAGCGCCTCGGGATCGAGCGCCTCGCCGAGACCGGCATGCAGGGCCGGGCCGTGATGATCGACCTGCGCGCCCATCTCGGCGACGCCAGGACCCGTGTGGGCTACGACCAGCTCGCCCGGATCCTGGAGGCCGACGGCGTCGTGGTGGAGCCGGGCGACATGGTCTGCCTGCACACCGGCTTCGCCGAGCGGCTGATCGCCATGGGTGGCGCACCGGACCCGAAGCTGGTCCACACCCTCTGCGCCGGGCTCGACGGGCGCGATCCACGCCTCCTCGACTGGATCACCCGCACCGGCCTGTGCGCGCTGATCGCCGACAATTACGCGGTGGAGACCTATCCGGCGGGGCCCGGCCCCGCCTGCTGCGCGACGCTGCCGCTCCACGAGCACTGCCTGTTCAAGCTCGGGGTCAATCTCGGCGAGCTGTGGCACCTGACGCCGCTCGCCGACTGGCTGCGCGCCCGGGGCCGGCATCGCCGAGGAAGCCGCGAACACGCGCGCCTGCTCAAAGAAAAACCAGTTTGTACTGCTCCTAGACGCTTCGAGAGCGCTCTCCTTCCAACACCTTCGGGAAAATTGGACGCGCGTTCCATTTACAGGACGCGAGCCCGTTGCGCATAAATACGGCATGGAATGCCCACAGGTCGCNAGCCGCGCCACCCAGGCGTCGAGCCGGCCCCGGTCGGCGAAGACCGGCCGCGCCGCCATCACCCCGTCGATGCCCGGCAGGGCGATCCGGGGCTCCTCGCGGGCGAACAGGATCTCGTTGAGCCGCTCGCCGGGCCGGGCGCCGGTATAGGCGATCTCGATCTCCGCGCCGGGCTCGAAGCCGGCGAGGCGGATCATCCGCTCGGCGAGGTCGGCGATCCGCACCGGCTGCCCCATCTTGAGCACGTAGACGGCGGCGCGCTCCGCGCCCGCCCGGGCCTCGCCGTCGGCGTGCGAGGCCGCGGTCAGCACGAGGTCGCAGGCCTCGCGCACGGTCATGAAGTAGCGGACCATGTCGGGGTGGGTGACGGTGACCGGGCCGCCCCGGGCGATCTGCGCCTTGAACACCGGCACCACGGAGCCGACGGAGCCCAGCACGTTGCCGAACCGCACGGCGATCAGCCGGGTCGGGTGGTCCGGCCGCGCGGATTGCTCGGCGTCGAGCGCCTGGGCCACCATCTCGGCGAAGCGCTTGGTGACGCCGAGCTGCGAGACCGGCTCGATCGCCTTGTCGGTGGAGATCATCACCAGGGCGCGGGCGCCGGCCGCCACCGCCGCCTCGGCGACGTTGATCGAGCCGAACACGTTGGTCTTGATGCCCTCCTGCCAGTCCCGCTCCAGGTAGGGCACCTGCTTCAGCGCGGCGGCGTGGAGCACGTAGTCGGGCCGGAACGCCGCGATCACCGCGCGCGTCCGCTCCCGGTCACGGATATCGGCCAGCACGCCGGTCACGGCGGCCTCGGCGGCCAGGATCGCGGGGTGGCTTAGGATGCCGTGGAGCGCCGGCTCGGAGGATTCGAGCACCAGCACGGCCGCGGCCCCGAAGGCCACGGCCCGCAGGCAGATCTCCGAGCCGATCGACCCGCCGCCGCCGGTCACCACGACCCGGCGGCCGGCGAGGAACGCCTCCAGGCGCGGCCGGTCGATGGCGACGGTCGGCCGCAGCAGCAGGTCCTCGATCTCCAGCGGCGCCAGTTCCGGCCCCTGCACGCCCTCGCCGAGGCCGACCACGCGGGCGAGGGGCAGGCCGAGGCGCCGGGCGCGGGCGATCAGGTCGTCGGGCGCCGCCTCCGGCACCAGGGCGCTCGGAGCGGCCACGAGCCGCCGCACCGGCTCGCCGCGCGCGGCGAGGTCGGCGACCACCCGCTCGAGATCCGGGAAGCCGCCGAGCACCGGCACGCCGCGCATGAACTGGCCGCGCTCGTCCGCCCGGGGCGACAGGATGCCCCGCGGCGCGAGCTTCCGCACCGAGCCCGCCTCGATGGCGCGGATCAGCACGTCCATGTCGGCGCCGCGCCCGAGGAGCAGGGTCGGGACGGTGGCGGCCCGCGCGCTCGACTGCCGGGAGCGGGTGTCCTTGAGGTAGCGGAACGCCAGCCGGGTGCCGCCCAGGAAGAAGATCTGCAGCACCCAGTAGAGCAGGATCGCGATCTTGCCGAAGAAGTAGAAGCCGTAGAGGTCGGACGAGACCAGCACCCAGTCGACGACCAGCAGCGCCAGCGCCAGGACGCTGGCCGCCCGGACGATGCCGGCGAGGTCCTGCAGCGAGGCGAAGCGCCACTTGGTCCGGTAGAGCCGGAAGCGGCCGTAGACGAGGCCGGCGAAGACCAGGAACGGCGGCAGCAGCAGGGGCAGGGCGTGCAGGCGCTCGGCCAGCATGCCGCCCTGGAAGCGGAACAGGAAGGTGAGCACCACGGCGGCAGCGGTCGCCGCGAGGTCGTGGGTCACCATCACCGCGGTCTTGTAGAGGCGCTGCTGCATCGTGTGCCGGATGGGATGCCGCGGGGTATCCGCCGCGGCACCGGCCCTGTCAACGCGGCCTATTCGGGGCCGGAGGCCGCGCGCGGGGTCCTCAGCCCAGCGCCCGGGCCGCCGCACCGGCCGCGTCGTCCACCCGGTCGATATCGGGGGCGTCGATGTGCCGGTAGCGGGCCTGGATGAGCCCGAAGGTCCCGAAGGCGGCGTGGCCGGCCGCCACGAGCCCGAGGAGGATCCAGCCGTAGGGCTGGGCGCGCAGCAGCGCGAAGGCCTCGGACAGGCCCTTGGCATCCGAGGAGCGCTGGTGCCACGCCGCGGCGACCAGGAACCCGCCGATGATCAGGAAGGCGAGGCCCCGCGCCGCGTAGCCGAACCGGCCGATCGGGCCGGCCCAGCGGTCACGGGCCCGCGCGTCGAGGGCGAGCCGGTCGGTGACGTCCCCGCGCCAGGCCTTGCCGAGGAAGCCGAAGCCGCCCCCGACGACCGCGAGGCCGACGAGGGCCACGAGCCAGCGGCCGAAGGGCTTGCTCAGGAGCCACGCGGTGCCGTCATGCACGCCGTCGCCACCGCTCATGCCCAGGCCGAGGCTGAGCGAGGCCGCGCTGGCGGCGAGACCGATATAGAGCCCGGCGCTGATCAGGTGGGCGCCGCGCACCGCGAGGCCCTTGGCGGAGCTGCCCCGCCGGTCGGCATCGGTGATCCCCTCGACGAGGCGCCAGAGGGCGAAGCCGGCGAGGCCGAGGGCGATCAGGCCGACGACGGCCGCGCCGAACGGCCCGGCCATGACGGCGCGGAGCGCGTCCTTGCTGTCGCCCGCCCGCCCGCCATGCCCCAGGGCCGCCAGCAGGGCGAGGCCGCCGACCACGATGTAGACGACGCCGCGGGCGCCGTAGCCGAAACGGGCGATGCGCTCGATCGTGTTGCGGCCGCCGGGAAGGGTCCTCATCGGCGGGACCGGGCTTCGGGGGATCGGGCGTCGGGCACGGGCGGGATCCTGTCGGGCGGGCTGTCGGGCGGGACCGTTCAACGCCCGGCAGCGCGCACCCGATCCGTTGCCGGCACAACCTCCGCGGCCGTCCTACATCGGCGTCCGCTCGGCCCGGCCGGTGAGCGCCACGTAGAAGCCGAGCCCGTCCTGGGCCGGCAGGGTCTGCAGGCGCTCGATCAGGCCGCGGCGCTTCGCGTCGAGGAGCAGGCGCCCGGCCGGCTGGAACAGGGTCTCGCCGCCGCCCTCCGGGGGCGGATCGAGCCGGATCGCCACGGTCTTGCCCTTGGCGAAGCGGCTGCGCTCCAGCATGTCCTTGAGCGAGGCCTCGGCGGTCGCCCGGTTGGTGCCGCGCAGGTCGAGCACCGACTCGGCGTCGGTCACGCCGAGGGAGCCGCGCAGCTTGGCCGCGTAGAAATCTTCGAAATGGGGCAAGTCGGGTGCCTTGATGCTTCGCCGTTCGATCAGGTGGGGTGCGGCCGCTCAGAAGGCGAGCCCGCGATAGAGGTCGCGCACCGGCACGGCGCCGTCGAGTTCCGGCAGCGACACGGTGCCGCCGGGCCCGAGGGCCGCGACGCTCCAGTCATCGCCCGCGCGCCGCCAGACCTCGACCCGCGCCCCGTCGGAATAGACGATCGGCAGCACCGCGAGGCCCGGCATGGCGCGGCAGCCCCGCGGCTCCGCCAGGGCGTCGAGGCGTCCCGCCAGGTTCATGACGATTCGCTGATGCCGCTCCCGCGGCGGCGCCAGGAGCACCGGCTCGCCGTCGAGCAGCTCCCAGCGCTCGTGCGCGGGCCGGCCCTCGATCCAGAGCCTGAACTCGGACCCATCCATCCGCGCGTCGCGCTTCGCGGCCAGAGCCATCGCCGATCCCCACCTCGGCCGGATCGTAGCACCGGGCTGGCCGCCCGCAACAGTTCCGGCTCGGAAGGCCATCCCCGCGCGGGCGTCGCGCACCGGCAGCGCCCTCCGAGCGCGCGGGTCACGGCCTATGCCGGGCTGGCCTCCGTTGGCGACCCGGAAGCCGACACCCGGCGACCGGCGCGGTGACGGACTCAGTCGGCGCCGAGCCCGGCCGCCGCGACGGTTGCGCCGGCCTCCAGGAAGCGCTGCGGATCCACCGGCTCGCCGTCGATGCGGGTCTCGTAGTGGAGATGCGCCCCGGTGGAGCGCCCCGTCGAGCCGACGGCGCCGACCACGTCGCCCGCGGCCACGCGCTGCCCGGGCCGGACCGCGATGCGGGCGAGGTGGCCGAACCGGGTGATGACGCCGTGGCCGTGGTCGATCTCGACCATGTTGCCGTAGCCGCCCGCGGCCTCGGCGGCGATCACCCGGCCCGGCGCGGTGGCGCGGGCCGGCTCGCCGTACTCCGCCTTCAGGTCCAGCCCGGTATGCAGGGCGAGGCCGCGGGTGAAGGGGTCGAGGCGCGTGCCGAACGGGCTGGACACGGTAGAGGCCCCCCGGATCGGGCGGGCCAGGGGCAGGGTGGCGGCGAGCCGGCGCAGGCGCTCGCCGTCGTCGAGCGTCCGCCGGGCCAGGGCGAGGCCCTCCGCGAAGCCGGTCCCGTCCAGGGCACGGCCATCCAGGGCGCGGCCGTCCAGGGGCACGAGCGGCCCGCCGCGGCTCGGGCAGGGCCTGCCGCGCGAGGTCGGCGAGGGCGGCGCTGCGCCGCTCCAGCTCGGCCTGACGCTCCAGGGCGGCCGCGATCCGGTCGGCCAGCCCCGCCTCGCTCCCGGCCCGGTCGCTCCGGTCGCGGTCGAGCCGGTCCTGGAGCTCGCCGATGCGCGCCTCGTAGGCGTCGCGCAGGGCGGCCTGCCGGGCCACGAAGCCGGCGAGCACGTCGTCGTGGAACACGATCAGGTAGGAGGCCCCGAGCGCCCAGGCCAGCGCCAGGGCGAGGCCGGCGGCGAGCCAGGGGGCCGGCCGGTGCGGCCTGAGACGCGCGAGGAACTTCGGAGGCTGCATCGGGACGGCACCGGGGGGTGCCGCCATTCAGACCGCAGTAGGGTTAAGGATCCGTCGCGCGCCGGGTCGCCCGGCCGGTCAGGGCAGGGCGCGGGCGGCCGCCAGGACGGCCTCGGCGTGGCCGGGCACCTTCACCTTCGGCCAGATCCGGGCGACGCGCCCCTCCCGGTCGACCAGCACGGTGGTGCGCTCCACGCCCATGTACTTGCGCCCGTACATGCTCTTCTCGACCCAGACGCCGTAGGCCTCGAGCACGGTCTTGTCCTCGTCGGCGGCGAGCGGGAAGGTCAGCCCGTACTTGCCGCAGAACTTGTCGTGGCTCTTCACCGGGTCCGGCGACAGGCCGACGACCTTGGCGTCCGCCTCCGCGAAGGCCGGCAGCAGATTGTTGAAGTCCTGCGCCTCCAGCGTGCATCCGCTCGTGTCGTCCTTCGGGTAGAAGTAGAGCACGACTTTGTGACCGCGGAGCGCGGACAGTCCGACGCGCCCTCCGCCCGAGGCGGGAAGGTCGAAATCGGGGGCGGGATCCCCCTCGGACAGCGGCATCGTGCCTTCCTTTCGGCCGATTGATGATGTGCAACCGATCTCGTGCGCGGGCTCGAGCGATGGCACCGCGCACGTCCGAGCCAAGCCCGGAGTCGCGGCCGCTGTAAAGCGCGGTCGCGCTTCGATCCACCGGCCGCGGAGCCCGAGGGCGCCGCGCGCAGAGACCCCGGAACAAAGGTCCCGATGGCGGACGAGACAACGCCGGCATGCAGGCCTCGGGGGAAGGCGCGACGCGTCGGCGGCGTCTGCCTCGTGAGCGCCCTCGCGCTGGTGCTGCTCCTCGGCGCCGGCGTCGGCCTCGTCGCCCTGCGCCTGTCGAGCGGGCCGCTGCAGATCGACGGCCTGTCGCGCCGGGTCGCCGCCGCGGTGGCCGAGCGGATCGGGCCCGGCTGGAGCATCGGGCTGCGCGGCAGCAGCCTGGAGCTCGACCGCGAGAACGCGCTGAGCCTGCGCTTCTCGGGCCTCGACATCCGCAACCCGCAGGGCGACCTCGTGGTGCGCGCCCCCCTGGCGCTCGTCAGCCTCGACCCCTGGGGGCTCCTTCGGCTCAACCTCCAGCCGCGCTCGATCGAGTTCCGCGAGACGCAGACCACCGCGCTGCTGCACCGGGACGGCTCCATCGCCTTCGCGGCCTCGGAGGCCAACCACCCGGTCGACGTCGCGCCGCACACGCCGCCGAGCGTGGACGGGGTGCGGGGCACCGTCTCGCCGCTCTCGGCCGCGATCGCGTCGATCTTCGGGGTCGTCCTGGATCCGAGCGGCGTGGTCGGCGCCCTCGACCGCGCCCGCGTCACCGACGCGCGGCTGCGGCTGATCGACGAGGACGGCCGCGAGCGCGCGGTCTTCGCGCGGGTCAACGGCCTGTTCGGGCGCGATCCAGTCAACGGGACCCGGAACTTCGAATTGCGGCTCGACGGGCCGCACGGCGAGTGGCGCTTCGGCGGCACGCTGCGCGACGGCGCGGACGGGCAGGAGCGCGCGGGCGTCATCACCCTCGACGACCTGCCTGTCACCGATCTCCTGCTGCTCTCCGGCCATTCCGGCCTGCCGCTGACCACGGACCTGAAGCTCTCGGCCCGCGCCGACGTGAGCCTGACGGCCGGCCGCATCCGGACCATGAATGCCAAGCTCCACACCGGCGACGGCACGTTCCTGATCGAGGAGAAGGACTTCAACCCCGTCACGGTCGAGAGTCTCGACGCGTCCCTGGACTGGGACGAGGCCAACCGCGTCATGTCGCTCACCGGCCTGGACTATCGCGGGGCCGGCAACGCCGTGCACCTCACGGGGACGTGGAAGGGCAGCCCGGCGGATGCCAGCACGGCCTGGACCGCGACCGTCGCGGGCCGCGACGCCACCCTGCGCGGGGCGACCCCGCAGGACGCGCCGGTGAAGATCGACGCCCTCGACGCGCAGCTCTCCGGCCGCGACGGCGGGATCGTTATCGACGGGCTGACGCTGTCGGGCCCCGGCGTGAAGGGCGCGATCACCGGCACGATCGGCACCGGTGCCGACGATGGCGGCCTGACCCTGCACCTCGCCGGCCATGACGGCGAGGTCCGCACCGGCCTGCGGCTCTGGCCCGAGCACATCGCGCCGCCGGCCCGCACCTACCTGGTGGACCAGCTCCGGCGCGGCCGGATCGATTCCGTCGACATCAAGGTGAAGATGTCCGGGGCGGTCCTGGCGGCCGCCACCCGGGGCGACCCCGCCCCGGACGACGCGGTCCATATCGATTTCCACGTCTCGGACGCCGCCATCGACGTCACCGCGGACGCACCGCCGGTGACCAAGGGCAACGTCGTTGGCGTCATCACCGGGCGCTCGACCACGGTGCGCAACGTGACCGCCGAGGTCCACGGGCCGGACGGGCGCGGGCTCGCCATCTCGGACGGCAGCTTCGTCATCCCGCAGATCACGCCCGACCGGGTCGTGGCGCAGATCGGGATGCGGCTCTCCGGCGGCGCCGACGGCATGGCCTCCGTGCTCCAGGCCAAGCTGTTCAAGAGCGTGATGAGCGTCGACCTCGACCCCGCCACGATCAAGGGCAGCGCCGACCTGCGCGTCGATTTCCCGCTCGACCTCAAGCACATCCCCGACCTGCCGGACCTGCCGGTGACGCTGACCGGCTCGCTGGCCGACCTCGCGGTCGACAAGGTGATGGGCCGGGACCGGCTGGAGGCGGGCCGCTTCAACCTCGTCTACGACCGGGGCGCCTTCACGCTGAAGGGCGACGGCCGGGTCGCGGGCGCGCCCATGTCGGTCGACCTGCGCCAGCCCAAGGTCGGGCAGCCCGGCGAGGCGGTGGTCAACCTGTCCCTCGACGAGGCGGTCCGCGGCCGCAAGGGCCTGCCGACCGCGCCGCAGCTCACCGGGACGATCCCGGTCCGCGCGGTGGTGCAGATCGGCCGGCCGGGATCCGGCAAGCCGCCGATCCGGGTCGAGGCGGATCTGGCCAAGGCCGGGATCGACGGGCTGGTCCCGGGGCTGACCAAGCCCGTGGGCAAGCCGGGGCGGCTCAGCTTCACCCTCGTCGACAGCGGCCAGACCCTCGACCTGCGCGACTTCGCCCTTGACGCGGCGCCCGCCAGCGCGCGCGGCACCGTCTCGATCACGCCCGAGGGCGGCCTGGAGCGGGCGGACCTGTCCAGCGTCAAGCTCTCCCCCGGCGACGACCTGCGCGTGAGCCTCGACCGGACCGGCAGCGGCTACAAGGTCGTGGTCCGGGGCGCGGTGGTCGATGCCCGCCCCTTCCTGAAATCGCTCGGCGCCCCCGAGTCCAAGGGCGGCCGGGAGGCGAAGGACGCGAGTCCGAAGGATGTCGACGCCGACATCCAGGTGCCGATCGTCACCGGCTTCAACGAGGAGGCCCTGACCGGCGCCAACCTGAAGCTCTCGCTGCACGGGAAGATCCTGCGGGCCGCCAACATCACCGGCCGCTTCCGCGCGGCGCCCTTCGCCGCCACGGTCACCCGCGGCGACCGCGGCGTGCCGACCCTGTCGGTGGAATCGGCCGATGCCGGCGCGACCCTGCGGTTCGTCGACGTGTACCGGCGGATGTATGGCGGCCGGCTCACGGCCGGGATCGGGCTCAACGACGGGCCGCAATCCGGCGTCGTGCAGATCCGCGACTTCATCCTGCGCAACGAGCCGGCCCTGTCGAGCATCATGGCGCAGGGCCCGGAGCCGGCCGACACCGAGACGGCGCGCGGGCGCCGGGTCGCCCCGGGCCGGGGCGCCGGAGACGTCAGCTTCGACCGCATGCGCGCCAATTTCGTCCGCACCGGCACCCGCGTCGATTTCAGCGACGCGGCGATCTCGAACGCCGCCATGGGCTTCACCCTGTCGGGCTGGCTCGATACCGGCCGCGAGCGCACCGACATGACCGGCACCTTCGTGCCGCTCTACGGCCTGAACAACGTCGCCTCGCAGCTGCCGCTGCTCGGGCCACTGCTCGGCGGCGGCCACAACGAGGGCCTGTTCGCGGTCAATTTCCGCGTCTCCGGAAAGCTCGCCTCCCCGGACGTGAGCGTGAACCCGCTCTCGGCGATCGCCCCGGGCTTCCTGCGCAAGCTGTTCAGCGCCGGCGGCGGCCCCTTCGCGGACGGGATGCCGGGGGTGCCGCAGCAATAGGGCCGGCGGCCCGGAAGAGCCGCCCGGCCCCGTCCCGCGCGCGGATGAGATCCGCGACGGCGGCCGGAGCCGCGCCGGCCGCGGACGTCGCGAGAGGACGCGCGCGGGGTCCGGCGATCCGGGCCGCGGACTGCGCCGTCACCCTGAACACGATCGAGGGCGAGCAGGTCCAGCCCGGCACCGGGGCCCGCGCGGCGATCCGCGCGTCGTCGAAGGGGAGGGGTCCGGTTCCTCGGCGACGACCGGGACGGGGACGGTGTTCGCTCGCGCCCGGCCGCCGGGAAGCTTCGGCGCGGAGCGGGCGCCCGGCGCGCGACCGGTCGCCCCACAGAAAAGCCCGGCGCAGCGGACCGCGCCGGGCTGAAAGCCGCGTCCGGGGAGAACTACTTCTCCACGAAGGCCTTCTCGATGACGTAGTGGGCGGCCTCGCCGTGGTTGCCCTCCTCGTAGCCGCGGGAGGACAGGAGCTCGCGGGTGTCGCGGATCATGTCGGGGCTGCCGCAGAGCATGAAGCGGTCGTTCTCGATCGACATCGGCGGCAGGCCGATATCCTCGAACAGCTTGCCCGAGACCATCAGGTCGGTGATCCGGCCGCGGTTGCGGAACGGCTCGCGGGTCACGGTCGGGTAGTAGATCAGCTGGTTCGAGATCATCTCGCCCAGGAACTCGTGCTTCGGCAGCGTCTCGGTGATGGTCTCGCCGTAGGCCAGCTCCTGAACCTGACGGCAGCCGTGGACCAGCACGACCTTCTCGAACCGGTCGTAGGCCTCCGGATCCTTGATGATCGACAGGAACGGCGCCAGCCCGGTGCCGGTGCCCAGCAGGTAGAGGTTCCGGCCCGGCAGCAGGTTGTCGAGCACCAGCGTGCCGGTGGGCTTCTTGCCGACGATGATCGGGTCGCCGACCTTCAGGTGCTGCAGCTTCGAGGTCAGCGGGCCGTCCTGGACCTTGATCGAGAAGAACTCCAGCTCCTCCTCGTAGTTGGCCGAGACCACCGAGTAGGCGCGCAGCAGCGGCCGGCCCTCGACCTCCAGGCCGATCATGGTGAACTCGCCGTTGCGGAACCGGAACGCCGGGTCCCGCGTGGTGCGGAACGAGAACAGGTTGTCGGTCCAGTGGTGCACCGACAGAACGCGCTCCTCGTAGAACTTGCTCATCGACGGATCAGTCCTCGAATCCTCTGACGCTCGGCTCACGGCCCCGACGATCGGGGCCCGTGGTGCGGGGGATCCCCGCCGCCCCGCTCGGGCGGGGGTGGATCCTCGGCAGGGAACCCGCCCGGATCCGGATGCAAACACACGCGCGCTGCTTCTTTCGCAGTTGCAGCACGCCCGTCAAGGCGCGCCGGGATCACACCCGCGAAAGAAGTGAACGGCCTGGAATCGTTCGAATATTTAGCGTCTTCGCGCACGGTCCGCAGCACCGCTCCGGACATGGGAGGGTTGCCGCCGGTCGGCTGCGCGAACCTGTCAGACGGCCCCCGCGGGCCGGAGCGGCGTCAGCCCCGCCTCGATCTCGGCCCGGCGCGGCTCCAGGAACGGCGGCAGGGCGAGGCGCTCGCCCAGGGTCTCCAGGGGCTCGTCCGCCGTGAAGCCCGGCCCGTCGGTGGCGATCTCGAACAGGATGCCGTTGGGCTCGCGGAAGTAGAGGCTGCGGAAGTAGTAGCGGTCCACCGGCCCGCTGCTGGGGACCCGCGCCGCCCTGAGCCTGTTCGCCCAGCCGCCGTAATCCGCGTCCGGGATGCGGAAGGCGACGTGGTGGACCGCGCCCGCGCCCTGGTGGGCCGGCGCGGACCGGTCGGCCAGGAGCTGAAGTTCCGCGGCCGGGCCGCCGGGCCCCATGGCGTAGACCTCCACCGGGCCGTCGCTGGTCTCGAAGGCGCGGTCCCGGCGCATGCCGAGCACCTCGGTCAGCACGGCGGCGGTGCGGGCCGGGTCCGGCACCGAGAGCCGGATCGGGCCGAGGCCGCGGATCTGGTAGGCGGCCGGCACCGGCGACCCGTCCCAGGGATGCCCCGGCCCGGTCCCGCCATCGTCCACCAGGGCGAGGCGCTGACCCTCCGGATCCTCGAAGTCGAGGGTGAGGCGCCCGTCGCGCGCGGTGGGCCCGGCCCCGACGATCCCGGCCTCGCGCAGGCGCGCGTGCCACCACGCCATCGCCCCCTCGCCCGGCACGCGCAGATGCGTGCGGGTGATGCTGTTCGAGCCCCGACGTTCCCGCGGCGCCGGCCAGTCGAAGAAGGTGATGTCGGTGCCGGGGCTCGCCAGGCCGTCCGCGTAGAACAGGTGATAGGCCGAGACGTCGTCCTGGTTCACCGTCTTCTTGACGAGGCGCAGGCCGAGCGTGCCCGTGTAGAAGGCGACGTTCTCCGCGGCGCGGGCGGTCACCGCGGTCAGGTGGTGGATGCCGGTGAGCTGCATGTCGGTCCGGGGTTTGGCGCTGCTGCGCCTCAGGTAGGGAGTGGCGGCGGCGCTGCGCGCGACCGGCAGCTCGGGGGGCCGGCGTCCCGCGACGGATCCGGAGGGTTCGCCGATCGAGGATGTCTCGCAACCACGCGGTGGCGCAGCGGCCGAGATTCCGTCCAGCAGCGCTGGCCCTGCCGCCGGTGAGCACGCCGCCGCCCAGGAGAGCGGGCGTCCTCGTCCGCCAAGCCTACGAGCGCGAACCCGTCCCTCGGCGACCGCGGCACACGCCCCGGGATGCGGGACGCGAGAACCGCCGACCGCGCCTCGCCCGTCAGCCGGCGCGGCTCTGGATCCCGGGCTCGCCTGCGGCGCACCGGATTGACGCCGCGGTCGACCGGGGGCGATCGAAGCCCGGAAGCGGCGGGGTCCGTTGACCCGCCCTCCCGGCCCTGCCCCTCAGAGCCCGACCGGCCGGCCGGCCGCCACCACCAGCATCTTGCCGTCCGCGAAGGTCCGGGCGGCGGCGCGACGGATATCCGCCTGGGTCACGGCCGACACCATCGCGTTGCGCCGGGCGATGTAGTCCATGCCCAGCTCCTCGAAGGCGATCTGCACCAGCTGGTGGGCGATCTTGGTCGAGGTGTCGAAGCCGAGCGCGTAGGAGCCGGTGAGGTAGTCCTTGGCCTTCTGGAGCTCGTCGTCGTCCGGCCCGTCGGCGATCAGCCGGCCGATCTCGTCGCCGATCACCGAGAGCGCCTCGCCGACGCGCTCGTTCTTGGTGGCGGTGTAGCCCCAGGTCATCGCGGCCGACCGGTGGCTGACGAGCGAGGTCCCCACCGAGTAGGCCAGCCCGCGCTTCTCGCGCACCTCCTGGAACAGGCGGGACGTGAAGGCGCCGCCGCCGAGGATGTGGTTCAGCACGTAGGCCGGGATGAAGTCCGGGTCGCGCCAGGGCACGCCGGCCATGCCGAACCGGATCACCGACTGGGGCACGTCGAGGTCGACGACGACGCGCTTGCCGAGTTCGTGCACCTCGGTGCGCGGCACCGCCTTCAGTTCGCCGGCCTCCGGCAGGGCCCCGAAGGCGCGGTTCAGGCCCTCGGCGAGCTGCTCCGCGCCGATGGCGCCGACCGCCGCCACCTTCACCCGGCCGCGGCCGATGATCCGGGCGTGCATGGCGAGCAGGTCGTCCCGGGTGATCGCCGTCACGCTCTCCACGGTGCCGGAGGACGGGCGCGCGTAGGGATGACCGGCGAAGGCCTCATTGAAGAAGCGGCGGGAGGCGAGCACGCCCGGATCGTTCTGCTGGTAGCGCAGGCCGGCGATGATCTGGGCGCGGACGCGCTCGATCGCGTCGGGGTCGAGGCGGGGCTTGGCCAGCGCCAGGGCGAGGAGCGCGATGCCCTCGTCGGCGTGCTTGACCAGCATCTTCAGCGAGCCGCCGACCGCGTCGGCGCCCGCGTGGAACGACAGCTCGATCGCCCGGGCGGCCAGCCGCTCCTGGAACAGGTCGGAGGTGAGGTCGCCGGCGCCCTCGTCGAGGAGCCGCGCCAGCATCTGCGCGCAGCCGGCCTTGCCGGCCGGGTCCTGGGCGGCGCCGCCCTCGAAGGTGAAGGCCAGGGCGATCATCGGCACCACCGGCGACTCCACGTGCCACGCCTCGATCCCGGGGGCGGTCGTCACCGGCAGCGCCGTGGTGGGCGAGCTGATGGTCTGGGCGGTGGTCTCGACCAGAGTCTCGGTCAAGCTCATGGGAACCTCGTGTCTTCAATCTCGGGCGACGGCGGAGCGTGCCAGGGCTCCCTTCGGCACGTCCCGGGAGCGGGCCTCCACGGGCCCGCCGGGACGCGGCCGGGGTTACTCGGCGGCCATCGCGACCGGGGCGTCGGGATCCTGCGCCTTGGTCAGGTAGCCGGTGACCGAGCGGGCCGGCGTCAGCCAGCGCTCGGCGGCGCCCTTGAGGCGCTCCTGGGTCACCGCCTCGATATCGGTCGGCCAGCGGCGGACCTCCTCGATGGTCTCGCCGATCGCCAGCGCCGAACCGTAGATCCGGGCCAGCGACGACTGGCTGTCGGAGGAGTAGACGGTCTCGGCCACGAGCCGGGTCTTGGCCCGGTCGATCGCCTCGGCGTCCAGCGCCTCCGCGGGCGCGCGGCGCAGCACCTTGTCGACGGCCTCCTCCAGCTTCTCCAGGGGCACGCCCTCGGCGGGCACCGCGTAGACGGAGAAGCGGGTGTCGTCGATCGCCGAGCCCATGTACCAGGCGCCGGCATTCACCGCGAGGCCGCTCTCCATGACCAGCTTGCGGTAGAGGTACGAGGTCGAGCCGCCGCCCAGCACCTCGGCCAGCAGCTCGAGATCGTGGCAGCCGCCGTCGCGGGCGGTGATGCAGGACGGGGTCAGGTAGAGCCGCTGCAGGGTCGGCTGCTCGACCTTCGGGTCGGCGACGGCGACGCGGCGCAGGGCCTTCGGCTCGGGCTCCCGCGCCCGGAGGCGCTCGGGCCGGGCGCCCTGGGGCGCGACGCGGCCGTAGGTGGTCTCGGCGAGGCGCCGGACCTCGTCGGGGGTGACGTCGCCGGCCACCACCAGGATGGCGTTCTCGGGGGTGTAGAAGCGCTTGTAGTAGGCCAGCGCGTGCTCGCGGTTCAGGCCCTCGATCTCGTGCATCCAGCCGATGATCGGGATGCCGTAGGGGTGGTGCACGAACAGGCCGGCCGCCATCGCCTCGGAGAGCTGGGCGGAGGGGTCGGTCTCGACCCGCATGCGCCGCTCCTCCAGCACGACGTCGCGCTCGGGGGCGACGACGGCGTCGTCGAGGACGAGGCCGCTCATGCGGTCGGCCTCGAACGCCATCATGGTGCCGAGATGGTCGCGGGCGACCCGCTGGAAATACGCGGTGTAGTCGTAGCTGGTGAAGGCGTTCTCCTGGCCGCCCAGGCCCGACACCGCCTTGGAGAAGGCCCCGACCGGGTGCTTCTCGGTGCCCTTGAACATCAGGTGCTCGAGGAAGTGGGCGATGCCCGACTGGCCGAGCGGATCATCGGCCGAGCCGTTGCGGTACCAGATCATGTGGGTGGCGACGGGGGCCCGGTGGTCGGGGACGACCACCACGTCGAGGCCGTTGTCGAGGGTGAAGGCCGTCACCTCCGGCCCGCCCGCCTCGGAACGCCCGAACGGCGCGGCCTCGCCCCGGCCGGCGCTGCCGCCGTAGGACGAGCCCGGACGCAGCGGGAAGAGGGTGGGCGTCGCCTTCCTGAACAGGTGCATTCCGCTTTCCTTCTGCCGGCCCCGGATCGAAGCGTCCCGCGTCGGGATGCGCACGAGGATCGGGGCCGTCCTGGTCGCCGGCGCGCAAGAACCGCACCGGGACGATCATCTCATGTTGCCATGCCGTGTCGTCGTTGCAACGGCGACACGGCGCCCCCGTCACTGCTGCGCGCGCTGACGGAGATAGGCGCGGGGATCCGCCTCGTCGTGCTCGCGGCTGGCATTGTTGATCGGGTCGCTCGACGGCGGCCGGGCCAGTTTCTTGGGCGACTGCCGGTACCCGGTCGGCGGATCCGTGAGCGTGTCGCGGCTCGGCTCGATGTCGGAGGGCTCGGCGTTGGCGCTCTTGCCCTTCAGGAGTTCGAAGGGGCTGAGCAGGCTGTCGTCGCGGTTGTTGTCGCCGGGCTTGCGCTCGGCGGTGGTCGTCAGGCCCGCCCCGGCGCGGCGGCCGCCGCGCATCTCCTCCACCGAGAGCGTCGCGTTGTTGTCGTCGTAGCGGCCCTGGGCCTGGGCGCCCTTGGGATTGCGGCGCTCCACGGCGGCGCGCTCGCGCTCCACGATCTCGGGATCCTTCGGCCAGGCCGTGCTGGTGGAGCGGGCCCGCGGCTGGGGCAGGGCCTTGCCGTCGATCTTGGGCGGCATCACCAGCGGCGGCCGCTCGTGATAGTCGATCGGGTCCTGGCGCTTCTCCAGGAGGCCGATGCCCGACAGGGCGTCGCGCATGAACTCGCCGCGCTCCTGGGCGTGCGCGGGGCCGATGCAGAGCGGAGCCAGGGCCACCGCGGCGGAGAGGAGGGGACGAAGCCTGCGATGCCCGGTCATGCTGCCTCACGGGTTCCGGACGGGGCGTCCGGCTCTGGGATGGCCGCGGCGCGGCCTGATCCGACGGGTCCCGGCCTGAGACCGGTTTCCGGCGATCGTATGGCGCCTTGACTGCGTCGCGCCAGGAGGGGGACGCGGCCGGACCTGTGTGTTGCAGGGATCACAGGGGGCGCGCCGGGTCGCCCTGCGGCTGGGAGGCCCGCGCCTTGCGGCCGTCCGGGGACAGGCTGTCGAGGATCAGGCCGATCACGCCCGCCACGATCGCCGCGTCGGCGACGTTGAACACGTACCAGGACCAGCCGCCGGCATGCAGGTGGACGAAGTCGAAGACGGCGCCGTAGGCGGCCCGGTCGATGGCGTTGCCGAGCGCGCCCCCGACGATCAACCCGAGGGCGATGCCGAGGAGCAGCGAGGAGGCCCGGCGCATCCAGATCCCGAGGCCGAGCGCGGCGGCGAGCGACAGGACCACGAGGAGCCAGCGGCCGAGGCCGCCCTCCTGCTGGAACAGCCCGTAGGAGACGCCCCGGTTCCAGACCACCACGAAGTCGGCGAAGGGCGCCAGCCGCCAGGGCTGCGTCAGCACCAAGTCGGTGCCGAAATAGAGCCCGAGCTTGGTGGCCTGGTCGAGGACCAGGGTGAGGACGAGGGCCAGGAGGCCGGCGCGGAAGGGCGTCATGGGCGACGCGCCCGGCCCGGGGCGGTGCCCCCCTCTCCCCGCGGGCGGGGAGAGGCGGCAGCGGCGGAGCCGACGTGAAAAGCCCTCACGCCGCGCTCGCCTCCGGACGCGCCGCGTCCCACTCGCGCAGGGCCTGGGCGTCGCGGAGCGTCACCTCCGGGTAGTCCGGGTCGCTGCCCACCTCCGGGCTGACCCGCCAGGAGCGGGCGCATTTGCGTCCCTCGGCCGGGCCCGGAACCACCGCGACGCCGCGCACCTCGTCGAGCCGGAAGGCCTCGGCCGGGCCCTCGCCCGCCGTCACGGTGATGGCGGAGGTGATGCAGGTATCGGCGAAGTCGCAGCCCTCCAGCGCCGCGAGCAGCTCCGGATCCGCCACGTAGACCGTCGGCGCCGCCTCCAGGCTCGCGCCGATGCGCTTGGCCGCGCGCTCGATCTCCAGGGCGCCGGTGACGACGCGCCGGACCCGCCGGATCCTGTACCAGCGCTCCGCGAGGGCGGCGTCGAGCCAGTCCGCCGGGGTCTCCGGCAGGGTCTGGAGATGCACCGAGCCGTCCTCGGACGGGTAGCGGTCGAGCCACGCCTCCTCGGCCGTGAAGGCCAGCACCGGGGCGAGCCAGATCGCCACCCGGCGGAAGGCCTCGTCGATCACCTGCAGCGACGCCCGGCGGCGGACCGAGGAGATCGGATCGCAGTACAGGGCGTCCTTGCGCACGTCGAAGTAGAAGGACGACAGGTCGCCGGTCATGAAGCCGTTGAGCAGCGCCACCACCCGCTTGGTGTCGAAGGCCGCGTAGGCCTCGCGGATCTCGCCGTCGAGCTCGGCGAGCCGGTGCAGGATCAGCCGCTCCAGCTCCGGCATGTCGGCGTAGGCCACGTCGTCGCCCGGGACCCGGTGGGCCAGCGAGCCCAGCATCCAGCGCAGGGAGTTGCGCAGCTTCCGGTAGGTCTCCGCGAAGGTCTTGATGATCTCCGGACCGATCCGCAGGTCGTCGGTATAGTCGGAGGCGGCGACCCAGAGGCGCAGGATGTCGGCGCCCGAATCCTTGATGACGCTCTGCGGCGCGACGACGTTGCCCTTCGACTTCGACATCTTCAGGCCCTTGCCGTCGAGCACGAAGCCGTGGGTCAGGACGATGTCGTAGGGCGCCCGGCCGCGGGTGCCGGCGGATTCGAGGAGCGAGGACTGGAACCAGCCGCGGTGCTGGTCGGAGCCCTCCAGGTACATGACCCGGTCCTGCCCGCCGTCGCGGACGCGCGTGACCCCGGCCAGCCCCGGGAAGGCCTCCGGATCATCGAGCACGAAGGCGTGGGTCGAGCCGGAATCGAACCAGACGTCGAGGACGTCGGTGACCTTCTCGTAGGCGGCCGGGTCGTGGTCGGGCGCCAGGAAGCGCTGCGCGGCGTCGTCGCGGAACCACGCGTCGGCGCCCTCGGCCGCGAAGGCGTCGCGGATGCGGGCGTTGACGCGCTCGTCCTTGAGGATCTCGGCCGTCTCCCGATGGACGAAGACGGTGATCGGCACGCCCCAGGCGCGCTGGCGCGAGACCACCCAGTCCGGCCGGTTGGCGACCATGCCGGTGATGCGGTTCTTGCCCTGCGTCGGCACCCACTGGGTGTCGTCGATGCCCTGGAGCGCCACCTCGCGGAGCGTCCGGTTGCCGAGCGAGTCCACCGGCCGGTCCATGGCGATGAACCATTGCGGCGTGTTGCGGAAGATCACCGGCTTCTTGGATCGCCAGGAATGCGGGTACTGGTGGCGCAGCACCCCGCGGGCGATCAGCGCCCCGGCCTCCGTCAGCGCGGCGATGACCGCCTTGTTGGCGTCGCCCTTCTCGCCCTTGGCGGTGAGCACGCGGGTTCCGGTGAAGCCGGGAGCGGCCTCCGTGAGCACGCTGTCGGCGTCGACCGTGTACGGAATGGTCGCGTCGATGCCGCGCTCGCGCAGCAGCCGGCCGCTGGCCATCCAGAGCTCGAAATCCTCGCGGCCGTGGCTCGGCGCCGTGTGGACGAAGCCCGTGCCGGATTCGTCGGTGACGTGGTCGCCGTCGAGCATCGGCACGGCGAAGCCGTAGCCGAGCGCCGCCAGCGGGTGGTCCAGGGTCAGGCCGGCGAGCTGCGCCGGGCTCACGTCGGCGACGCGCTCGAACGCCTCGACCCGGGCGGCCTTGAACACGGTCGCGGCCAGGCTGTCGGCGAGCAGGTAGGTCTGGCCGGGGGTCGCCCAGTTGTCGGCCGGCGCCTCCGTGACCCGGTACAGGCCGTAGGCGATTTTTTTGGAGTAGGCGACCGCACGGTTGCCCGGGATCGTCCAGGGCGTGGTCGTCCAGATCACCACCCGGGCCTGGGCGAGGTCGCCCTCGGCTCCGGAGCGGATCGGGAAGGCGACGAACACCGTGTCGCTGACGTGCTCCTCGTACTCGACCTCCGCCTCGGCCAAAGCGGTCTTCTCGACCACCGACCACATCACCGGCTTGGAGCCGCGGTAGAGCTGGCCGCTCATCGAGAACTTCATCAGCTCGTCGGCGATCACGGCCTCGGCCGGGAACGCCATGGTGGCGTAGGGGTGGTCCCAGTCGCCGGTGACGCCGAGGCGCTTGAACTCCTCGCGCTGCACGTCGAGCCACTGCGCCGCGAAGGTCCGGCATTCCTGCCGGAACTCGATCACCGGCACGTCGTCCTTGTTGCGGCCCTTGGCGCGGTACTGCTCCTCGATCTTCCACTCGATCGGCAGGCCGTGGCAGTCCCAGCCCGGGACGTAGTTGGCGTCGAAGCCGAGGGCGGTCTGCGAGCGGACCACCACGTCCTTGAGGATCTTGTTGAGCGCCGTGCCGATATGGATGTTGCCGTTGGCGTAGGGCGGGCCGTCGTGGAGCACGAATTTCGGCCGGCCCTGTCCGCGGGCGCGCAGCGTCCCGTACAGGTCCATCCGCTTCCAGCGCTCGATGAAGAGCGGCTCGCGCACCGGCAGGCCGGCGCGCATCGGGAACTCGGTCTGCGGCAGGAACAGGGTCTTGGAATAGTCGCGGGCGGGCGCGGTCTCGGGGGCGGTCATCGGGTCTCGCATCGGCGGTCGGGCCGGCGGCAGGCCGGCGGATTCGGGTCAGGCGGCAGGAGGATCCCGGACCTCCGCGCGGCCGCGCCGAAGCGGGCCCTCAGGCGGAGGCCGGGCCGGTAATTCGGATCGGGCGGCCGGGGCCGCGCAGGGCGCGCGAAGCGTGCATGACGCGTTCTCTACCAGCCGCCCCGGCCCGAGGCCAGCGGCCGCGCGGATCACGCGCCCGTGACGGCGGATGGGACCAATCGGCCTCTGAACCGTTGACCGACACACCCTCCGCCCGCCGCGGCGGCGCGGAGCCGACCCAGACCGACATCCCGGAGTAGCCCCATGAAGAAGCTTCTGATCGCGACCCTCGCCCTCGCGCCCCTCGCCTTCGCGGGTGCCGCGCAGGCCCAGGGCACGGCCCGCGGCGCCCAGCGCGGCGTCGAGGACGGCTCGGCACACCTTCACGGCGAAATGCAATGTCAGCCGCGCGACACGAGAGGGGAAACGTGACGTCCCCGATCGCGGTCGGCGGCGGGCGCAGCGGTCGGCGTCGCGGGCGGCCGCTGCCTGCCGAAGGGCGATCCCGGCACGTCCCGACCANCGGCCCGGTGGGCGGGGTCGTCGGTGGCGCGGTGGGCGCGGCGACCGGCACGGTCGGCGGCGTTCTCGGCACCGATCCGGATCCGGCCCGGCGCGCCCGCGAGAACCGCCGCGAGGAGCGGATGGAGCGCCAGGAGCGTCTCGGCCGCTGACCGGCTCCGGCCAGTCGCCTCAGGCGGCCGGCCGCGCCTCCCGGCGGATCGTCTCCTGCGCGAGGAGATAGAGGCCCGAGCCGACCACGATCATGGCGCCCGCCACGGTCCAGCGGCTCGGAACGTCGCCGAACAGCAGGAAGCCCAGCGTCACCGACCACAGCAGCTGCGTGTAGATGAACGGCGCCAGCACGTTGGCGGGGGCCCGGGCATGGGCCATCACCAGCAGCCAGTGGCCCAGCGTGCCGAACAGCGCGACCCCGAACAGCAGCGCCCAGTGGGTCAGGCTCGCCGGGCTCGTCCAGATCCAGGGCAGGAGCGGCGCCATCAGCGCGAGCCCCGCGAGCCCCGTGTAGAACATGGTCGTCGCGGTCGAATCGTAGGCCGCGAGCTTGCGCGTGATGATCGCGTAGAAGGCGTAGACCCCAACGTTGGCCACGCAGAGCAGCGCGGCCGGATGCATCCCGCCGACGCCCGGCCGCACGATCACCAGCACGCCCAGGAAGCCGACCCCGATCGCCATGAGCCGCGCCCGCGAGGACCACTCGCCGAGCAGCGGCCCGGCGAGCAGCGCCACGGTGAGCGGCGCGGCGAACTGGATCGAGATCGTCTCGGCGAGCTGCAGGTAGCGCAGCGCCAGGAAATTGAGGGCCGTGGAGGCGAAGAGCAGCAGGGAGCGCGCGATCTGCAGCGGCAGGCGCCGGCTCTTCACGACGCCCGGCGTGCGCACCGGGTTGATGAACAGCGAGATCATGGCGACGCTCGCCGCGTAGCGCATGAAGGTCGTGACCAGGGGATCGACGCCGGCCCGCGCCAGCGTCTTGCCGCAGGCATCGAGGCTCGCGAAGAACGCGACGGCCCCGCACATCAGGGCGATGCCGACGATCCGTCGGCGGCCGGCGCGGTCGGCCTCCGGATCGGCGCGCGGCGCGGCGATGTCGTCGGGGGCGGAGGTCGCGACCTGCGTGCTCATGCCTGACCAGTCTCGGTAGAGGCCGATGTCCCTGCCACGCCCGGCACCGCGCCGGTATCCGTCGGCGCGCAGGGGAACCATGCAGACGGCACGGTCGCCCGCGCCGGCGGGGGTTCAGCGCCTCGCCGCGGCCTTGTCGGCGGAGGCGGTCTTCTCGGCGGAGGCCGTCTTGGTGGCGGTCTTGGCGAGCTTCGGCTTGGGCGGCGTCGTGCCGGCGATCAGGGCGGGGGCTGGTCGATGCACCACGCTCCGGAGCGCCCCGCAGCATCGACGATGAGGCCGTCGAGCGCCTGGTCGCCCTCACTCTGGAAGAGGCACCGGCCAACGCCACGCACTGGAGCACCCGCACGATGGCGCGCCGTACGGGCATGAGCCAGAGTGCCGGCGGCCCGCTCGACCCGGCGCGGCTCGATGGATCCGGTCGCGGCCGGCTCGGCGAGGCTCGCCGTCGCGACGGCCGGCGCGGCGGACTCGCGCTGGACGCGCAAGGTCCAGTGCGCGGCGGTGGAGAGCGCGGCGATGCCGAGAATCGCCTTGATGCCGCTGGTGAGCAGGGCTCGCATGGTCGTCAGGCCCGAGAGAACGCGGTTACGCGGAACCGGATCCCCGGCCCGGACGCATCATCGCGCGGGAGCGTGAACGAAGCCGCAACGGCCCTGGACGACCCTGTCCCGGAACGGGGCAGGGGCTGGTCCGCACCGCAGCGCGGGGCCGGTGGAAATCATGTGGGCCATGCGCCGGATCCGCGGTTCCTGTTCCCCGCGCTCCCGACACTCCTGCAGCGACTCGGCCCACTGAGCCTCACAGGAACGGCCCAGAGAACTGGTCCGGACCGCCCCGTCACTACCGACCCCGCCGCCATGCAGGCCCGAGCGGGCTCGCGAAACCTTCAGGCGCATCGGCCGCTGGGGACAGCCCGTGTAGAGGGTGACAGCCGAGCCGGCAACAGAGGCGCGGCGGTTTCGGCAAGGGCCGCGGCGATCAGCGCCCCGGGGCGTCCGCGGCGAAGCGTATCAGGGTGACGGTCTGCGCCGCCCGGCCTGCGCGGCGCGGGCACGGGATCCCGGTCGAGGGCGCGCACCGCGTCCGGGCCGGGATGGAAGCCGGACGTCCCCGCCGTCATCCCGGGAGGCTCCAGGCGAGCCCGCATTCCGGGACCGCCTCCGGCGATCCCTGATGCATGGTTTGCGGTCGCGGAATGTCGCGCGGTGTTCCCGGGTGCATCCCGGCCTGACGGACCGGGAGCGCGACCCCGTTCGCCGCCCTCGACCCGCGGGCCCTGACAGCGCTCGCGGGACGGGATCCTCGGGCGGGCCTCCGCGGCGCTACCGCAGCGAGCCGCAGAAGCGCTGGATGCGCCGGCAGGCCTCCTCCAGCACCGCGTTGGACGTGGCGTAGGAGATGCGCAGGTTCGGGCCGAGCCCGAAGGCCGAGCCGTGGACCGCGGCCACGCCCTCCGCCTGGAGCAGCTCCATGACGAAGTCCTCGTCGGTCTCGATGGTCTTGCCGCCTTCCGTCCTCTTGCCGATCAGCGCCGCGCAGGACGGGTAGACGTAGAAGGCGCCCTCGGGCGTCGGGCAGGTCAGCCCGTTGGTCTGGTTGAGCATCGACACGACGAGGTCGCGCCGGCCCTGGAAGGCCGCCCGGAACGTGGCGAGGTGATCCTGCGGCCCGTCGAGGGCGGCGACCGCGGCCCATTGCGCGATCGTGCTGGCGCCGGAGGTCTGCTGGCCCTGCACGAAGTCCATCGCCTTGATGAGCTGCTCCGGCCCGGCCGCGTAGCCGATGCGCCAGCCGGTCATGGCGTAGCCCTTCGAGACGCCGTTCATGGTCAGCGTCCGCTCGAGGAGCTGCGGCTCGACCTGCGCCGGGGTGACGAACTCGAAATCGCCGTAGGTCAGGTGCTCGTAGATGTCGTCGGTGAGGATGTGCACGTCCGGATAGCGGAGCAGCACGTCGGTCAGCGCCTTCATCTCGTCGCGGGAATAGGCGGCCCCGGACGGGTTCGAGGGCGAGTTGAGGACGATCCACTTGGTCTTCGGGGTGAGCACCCGGTCGAGCTCCTCCGGCTGGAGCTTGAAGCCATGCGCCATGTCGGTGTCGGCGAAGACCGGGGTGCCGCCGCACAGCCCGACCATCTCCGGGTAGGACACCCAGTAGGGGCGGGGGATCACCACCTCGTCGCCCGGGTTCAGGGTGGCCAGGAACGCGTTGTACAGCACCTGCTTGCCGCCGGTGCCCACGATGGTCTGCGAGACCTTGAAGTCGAGCCCGTTCTCGCGCTTGAACTTGCGCACGATCGCCTCGCGCAGGGGCACGATGCCCGAGACCGGCGGGTAGCGGGTCTCGTTGCGGTGGATCGCGTCGATCGCGGCCTGCTTGATGTGCTCGGGCGTGTCGAAATCCGGCTCGCCCACCGACAGGCTGATGACGTCGACGCCGGAGGCCTTCAGGTCCCGGGCCTTCTGGGTCATCACGATGGTCGCGGACGGCTTCACCCGCGAGAGGACGTCGGCGAGGAGAGCCATGGCGTGCGGTGCTCCGGATTTTCGAGGTTGGGCGCCGCCTCTTCGCGGCGCGGCGGACCCTATTCCCGGGACGCTGAGCCGGCAAGGCGGTGCGCGGCACGAAGCCGAAGCTCGCGCCCGGCGCGGCGCGCAGGTCTCTCCCGCGCGGCCGCCCTCGCTTTGCGGGATCGTCGTTACCAGATCCTGCCCATGACCCCGCTCTCCGTCCTCGACCTCTCCTTCGTCGGCGCCGATTCGACCCCGGCGCGGGCGCTGCACGACACCCTGGCGCTCGCCCGCCACGTCGACGGCCTCGGCTACCGGCGCTACTGGCTCGCCGAGCACCACGCGCTCCCCAACGTGGCGAGCCCCGCCCCCGAGATCATGATCGGCCAGATCGCCGCCGCGACCCGCACCCTGCGGGTCGGCTCGGGCGGGATCATGCTGCCGAACCACGCGCCGCTGATGGTGGCCGAGCGCTTCCGGGTGCTGGAGGCCCTGTTCCCGGGCCGGATCGACCTGGGTCTCGGGCGCGCGCCCGGCACGGACGGCCTCACCGCGCGGGCGCTGCGCCGCCGGGAAGCGCCGGGGGAGGGCGGGGGCGACGACTTCCTCGACCGCCTGCAGGAATTGCTGTTCTGGGACGGCGGCTTCCCGGAAGGTCACCCCTTCGCGCGGATCGAGGCGAGCCCCGCGGGGGTGCCGCTGCCGCCGATCTTCCTCCTCGGCTCGTCCGACTACAGCGCCCGGCTCGCCGGCGAGATCGGCTGCGGCTTCGGCTTCGCGCAGCACTTCTCCGGGATGCCCGCGGAGCCGCCGATGCTGGATTACCGGAACCGGTTCCGGCCGACGCGCCTCGGCGCGAAGCCCCACGCGATCCTGGCGGTGGCGGCGATCTGCGCCGCCACGGACGCGGAGGCCGAGCGGCTGGCCGCCAGCGCGCGGCTGGCGACGCTGCGGCGGGAGCGCGGCGAGTACCGGCCGCTGCCGAGCCTCGCCGAGGCGCTGGACTACCCGTATTCCGACGGCGAGCGGATGCAGATCGAGCGGGGCCGCGACCGCCTGCACGTGGGCGGCCCGGAGACCCTGCGGGCCCGGCTCGCCGAGATGGTCCAGCGCACGCGGGCCGACGAGCTGATGATCGTCTCGGCGATCCCCGACCAGGCGGCGCGGCACGAATCCTACGCGCTGCTGGCGCGGGCCTGGGGCCTCGGCGCCGCCTCACAGGCGGCCTGAGCCGTCACCCGGCGCCCGCCGCGGGTCCTGGCGGCGGCGCCGCCGGCCGTGCAGGCTCCTCCCGGTCACGCCCGCGACCGGACGGGCCGATCGGGCCGCCGAGGAGCGCACGGTGGCGCCCGAGACCACGCCGGCGGGGGCGCCGCCCTCCGGCATGCCCCGCGACATGGTCCTCCTCAACATGCGCCGCGGCGACGGCTACGCCCTGGGCGTGAAGACGAAGGACGGCGTCCTCGACGTCGAAGCCGCCGGCCGGGCGCTCGGGGATGCCGGTCCCGCCGACATGGACGACCTCCTCCAGAACGGGCGCGGCCCGGCTCTGCGGGCGCTGAGCGACGCGGTCGAGGCCGCCCCCGACGGGCGCTTCATGCTGGCGGAATCCGGCATCGCCTACGCGCCGGTGGTCACGCGGCCCGAGAAGATCATCATGATGGGGTTCAACTACCGCCACCACGCGGAGGAGACCGGCACGCCGATCCCCAAGGCCCCACCGCTGTTCAACAAGTACAACAACGCCCTGAACCACCACGGCGGCACGATCGCGCTGCCGACCCAGGCGGCGCGGGAATTCGACCACGAGACCGAGCTGGTGATGGTGTTCGGCCGCGAGTGCCGGAACGTGTCCGAGGCGGACGCCCTCGATTACCTCGCCGGCTACTGCACGGGCAACGATTTCAGCGCCCGGGACCTCCAGACCCTGACCTCGCAGTTCATGATCGGCAAGACCTCGGACGGGCTCGCGCCGCTCGGCCCCTACCTGGTGACCGCCGACCGGGTGAAGGACCCGAACAATCTCAAGCTGAAGACGCTGGTGAACGGCCAGGTGCGCCAGGACTGGAGCACCGACGACATGATCTTCAACTGCCGCCAGCTGATCAGCTTCGCGTCGAAGGTGATGACCCTGAAGCCGGGGGACATCTTCTACACCGGGACCCCGCAGGAGGTGATCTTCGGCGAGAAGATCCCGCGCAAGGACCGGGCGTGGCTGAAGCCCGGCGACGAGGTCGTGTCCGAGCTGGAAGGGCTCGGTGAGCTGCGCTTCAGGCTGGTCTGATCCGTCGTCCGAGCGGTGCGACCCGCACCGTCATCACGGGCGCAGCGACGTGACCCAAGGCAGCGCGACGGCAGGTGTCGTCGGGCCGGCCGGATCGCTTCGCTCCGCTCGCGAGGACGGCACTGTCGCAGCCATCACCCGTGAACGGCCCGGGTGCTGGGACCGTCCTCAGCGCCCGAACAGGCGACCGAGACGGGCGAGGAAGCCGCCCCCGTCCGCGGGCCTCGCGCCGGGCGTCGCCGCCTGCGCGGCCTCCGCCCTCGGCGCCAGGACCAGCCCGAGGGCCGCCGTGTCGGTGGTCTCGCGGTCGATCAGGATCAGGCTGCCGGTCTCGCGGTTCTGCGCGTAGGCGTCGACCGCCACCGCCCGGTCGAGGCGCAGGGCCACGTCGGCGATGTCGTTCGCCGACAGGCGCTCGGCCGGGCCGGGCTTGCCGGTCTCGGGATCGATGCGCGAGACGATCCGCTCCACGGTCGCGGTGACCGTGGCGGTGCCGATCTTGGCGAACAGGCTCGCGCCCGGGTTGAGATCGGTCTCGGCTGCCCAGAACAGGCGCGCGTCGAGGGTCTCGGTGACCCGCATCGGCGCGTCGGCGGCCACGATCACCTGACCGCGGGAGGCGTCGATCTGGTCGGCGAGCACCAGCGTCACCGACTCGTCCTCGCCGGCCTCGGGCAGGTCGCCGTCGGCGGTGTAGATCCGCGCCACCGTTGAGGTCCGGCCGGAGGGCTGGACCGTCACCGAATCGCCCGGCCGCACCCGGCCGCTGGCGATCCGGCCGCTGTAGCCGCGGAACTCGGAATTGGGCCGGTTGACCCACTGCACCGCCATGCGGAACGGCGCGTTCAACGCCTCCGCGCGGACCGGCACGGTCTCGAGGTAGTGGAGCAGGGTGCCGCCCGTGTACCAGGGCGCCGCGACGCCCGCGTCCACGACGTTGTCGCCGTTCTTGGCCGAGAGCGGGATCGCCTTGACCTCGGAAAAATTCAGCCCGCGGGCGAAGTCCGAGAACCCCGCCACGATGCCGTCGAAGGTGCCCTGCGCCCAGCCGGCGAGGTCCATCTTGTTGACCGCCAGCACGACGCGGCGGATCCCGAGATTCGAGACGAGCAGCGCGTGGCGCCGCGTCTGGCGGGTCAGGCCCTGGCGGGCATCGACCAGGATCACCGCCACGTCGGCCGTCGAGGCGCCGGTGGCCATGTTGCGGGTGTACTGCTCGTGGCCGGGGGTGTCGGCCACGATGAAGGAGCGCTTGTCGGTGGAGAAGAACCGGTAGGCGACGTCGATGGTGATGCCCTGCTCGCGCTCGGCCTGCAGGCCGTCGACGAGCAGCGCGAGGTCCATCTCCTGCCCCTGCGTCCCGTGCTTGCGGGAATCGCGCTGGAGCGCCGAGATCTGGTCGTCGAAGATCTGCTTGGTGTCGTGCAGGAGCCGCCCGATCAGGGTCGACTTGCCGTCATCCACCGAGCCGCAGGCGATGAAGCGCAGCACCGCCTTGTTGCGGTGGGCAGTCAGGAACGCCGCGTAGCCGGAGGCCCGGTCGGTGAAGGCCGTGGGAGCCTGGTGGAGCGTCATCAGAAATAGCCCTCCTGCTTCTTGCGCTCCATGGCGCCGGCCCCGTCCTTGTCGATCACCCGGCCCTGGCGCTCCGAGGTGCGAGCGGCGAGCGTCTCGCCGATGATCTCGGGGAGCGTCGCGGCGTCGCTCTCCACCGCGCCGGTGAGCGGGTAGCAGCCGAGGGTGCGGAAGCGGACGAGGCGCTGCTGCGGGGTCTCGCCGGGCGCGAGCGGCAGGCGCTCGTCGTCGACCATGATGAGCTGGCCCTCGCGCTCCACCACCGGCCGCTCCTTGGCGAAGTAGAGCGGCACGATCGGAATGTTTTCCTGCTCGATGTAGAGCCAGATGTCGAGCTCGGTCCAGTTCGACAGCGGGAAGACCCGCAGGGACTCGCCGCGCTTCTTCTTGAGATTGTAGAGGTGCCAGGGCTCGGCGCGCTGGCGCTTCGGGTCCCAGCGGTGCTGCGCGGTACGGAGCGAGATGATCCGCTCCTTGGCGCGGCTCGCCTCCTCGTCGCGGCGGGCGCCCCCGAAGGCGGCGTCGAACTTGTGCTTGTCGAGCGCCTGCCGCAGGGCCTGCGTCTTCATCACGTCGGTGTGGACCTCGGAGCCGTGGCTCACCGGCCCGACACCGCGGGCGAGCCCGTCCGGGTTGGTGTGGACCAGGAGGTCGAGGCCGAGCTCCTTCGCGCGGGCGTCGCGGAAGGCGATCATCTCGCGGAACTTCCACGTCGTGTCGACGTGGAGCAGCGGGAACGGCAGCCGCCCGGGCGCGAAGGCCTTGAGGGCGAGGTGCAGCAGCACCGAGGAATCCTTGCCGATCGAGTAGAGCATCACCGGGTTCTCGGTCTCGGCGACCGTCTCCCGGAAGATGTGGATGCTCTCGGCCTCCAGCCGCTTGAGGTGGCTGAGGCGGTCGGCGGCGGTCTGCGCGTGCATCGTGGCGCTCGGCTGCACGGCGGCGGCGAGGGCGGCGCTCATCGGGCGAACTCCGGCTGGCGGGCTGTCTGAGTCGGGGTGGTCTCGAAGGCGGCGGGCTCGAGGATCGCGGGCTCTTGGCCCGGCTGCACGGCCGCACCGGGGCGTCCGACGTGCAGGCCGCACTCCTTCTTGTCTTCCTGCTCCCACCACCAGCGCCCGGCCCGCTCGGGCTCGCCGAGCTTCACGGCCCGGGTGCAGGGGGCGCAGCCGATCGACGGGAAGCCGCGATCGTGCAGGACGTTGTAGGGCACGAAATTGTCGCGCACGAAGCGGTCGACCTGGTCGCGCGACCAGTCGGCCAGCGGGTTCAGCTTGATCAGGCCGCGCTCCGCGTCGAACGCGGCGAGCGGCGTCGCGGCGCGGTTGGCCGACTGGCCGGCCCGCAGCCCGGTGAGCCAGCCGCTCGCACCCGCGAGGGCGCGGCCCAGCGGCTCGACCTTGCGGAAGCCGCAGCAGGCCTGGCGCGCCGCGACCGACCGCCGGAAGCCGTTGATGCCCTCGGTCCGAACGAAATCCTCCGCGGCCGCGCGCTCGGGCGTGTAGGCGGCGATCCGGATGCCGTAGGCCGATTCGGTCTCGGTCCAGGTGTCGTAGGTCTCGGCGAAGAGGCGGCCGGTATCGAGGGTGACGATCTCGACGCGCCCGTCGGTGAGCCCCTTGGCGAGCTTGGCCATGGCCAGGGCGTGGGTGAGCGCCTGGTCCTCGACCCCGAGGCTCGTCGTGAAGACGAGGCGCCCGGGGATCTCGGCGGCGATCAGGTGGAGGCGGCCTGGAAGGTCGAGCCCGGACAGCCGCTCCGCGAGGGTTTCGGCCGCCTGTCGGTCCGGACGGGTCATCGCGCCATGTCCCGGGGTTCGCGTGGTGGAAAGGCCACGGCCAGCGCCGTGCCTGTTGTCGGACGGTCGAAATGTTCGCTATACCGAACGAAGTCAAGGCGCCCCGGCGCGCTTGGCGGGGTCGGACCGGCGGTTCGGCGTGCGGTTGCGCACAGCTTCCGGCACGGGCAGCATGGGTCCGAGGTAAAAGATTCTTCTCACCGGCACCGGTAGACACGTATATGCGCCCGCGCCTCTCGCGCGGCGGAAGCCCACGGAGACAGCTTTGGACGCGATCGATCTGAAGATTCTCGCCCTGCTGCAGACGGACGCCACGCTCTCCATCGCGGCGATCGGCGAGCGCGTGGGCCTGTCGCAGACCCCGTGCTGGAAGCGCATCCAGAAGCTGGAGGCCGACGGGGTCATCGACCGCCGGGTGGCGGTGCTCGACCCGGTGAAGCTCGGCCTCGGCCTGACCGTGTTCGTCTCCATCGAGACGGCCGACCACTCGCAGGAGTGGCTGCAGCGCTTCGCCGCAACCGTCTCGGCCATGCCGGAGGTGCTGGAGTTCTACCGGATGGCCGGCGACGTGGACTACATGCTGCGCGTCGTGGTCGCCGACATGCAGGCCTATGACAGCTTCTACAAACACCTCATCGCGGTGCTGCCGCTCAAGAACGTCACCTCCCGCTTCGCCATGGAGAAGGTGAAATCCACCACGGCCCTGCCGCTGCCGGCGCCGCCCAAGAACGGGCGGCACCTGCCGGGAACGGCGCCCGTCCTCGCCGTGGTCGGAGAATGATCTTCTCTTTTTTCGCAGCGCAGCGAATGCGATGTCCTAAACTCCGCCCGTTCTGCAAAACGAACGTTTCCTGATTGACACCGGCCGCGCCGGCCACGACATGGTCCCGTAATGTCCCGCCAGAATCTCCTCCCGCGCACCGCCCCGTTCGGGGACGGCGAGCGCGCCAGCCTCGACGCGGTGCTCGGCGCCGCGAGTCCCACGCAGCGCGCGTGGCTCGCCGGCTTCCTGGCGGGCCTCGACGCCGCGGGCGGCCAGCAGGCCGCCGTGCCGGCGGCCCCGCCCAAGGCCGCCGCGCCGCTGACGGTGATCTACGCCAGCGAGTCGGGGAACTCCGAGGCGCTCGCCGGCAACGTCGCGAAGCTCGCGCGCAAGCAGGGCTTCAAGCCGAAGGTCGTGGATTTCGCCGACCTCGACGTCGCGACTCTGCCCAAGGCCGGCAAGCTGATCGCCATCGCGGCGACCTGGGGCGAGGGCGAGCCGCCGGCCCGGGCCGTGCGGGCCTACGGCGAGCTGATGGGGGAGGGCGCCCCGCGCCTCGACGGCGTCGAGTTCGCGGTCCTGTCGCTCGGCGACACGTCCTACGCGGAGTTCTGCGCCATCGGTAAGGCGCTCGACGCGCGCTTCGAGGCGCTGGGCGCCAAGCGCGCCGCCGAGCGGGCCGACCTCGACCTCGACTTCGAGAAGCCCGCCGCAGACTGGATCAAGGGCGCGCTGAAGGCCCTCGCCCCGGCGGAGCAGCCCGACAACGTCGTGGCGGTGGACTTCGCCCGCGCCGGCGCCGGCGAGGACGACGAGGCCGAGCCGAGCCGCGAGCCCGCGGTGGTCGAGGTCGTCGAGCACGTGAACCTCAACTCCTCGCGCTCCGACAAGGAGACGATCCACCTCGCGCTGGCCTTCGAGGACGGCGCCCCGGCCTACGAGCCGGGCGATTCGCTGGAGATCTTCCCCGAGAACGACCCGCAGCTGGTGGACGAGATCCTCAGCGCCGCCGGGCTCTCGGGCGACGAGGCCCTGCGCACGGCTTTGCTGGCCGAACGGGACATCACCACGCTCTCGGCCGCCACGATCGAGCGGTTCGTGAAGGCCACCGGCCACACGGACGCGCAGAAACTCATCGACAGCGGCGAGGCCAAGGCCTGGATCGAGGGCCGGCACCTGATCGACCTGCTGGAGACCTACCCGGCCAAGCTCACGGCCGAGCATCTCGGCACCATCACCCGGCCGCTGCCGCCGCGGGCCTACTCGATCGCCTCCTCCCGCAAGGAGGTGGGCGACGAGGTCCACCTCGCCATCGCGGCGGTGCGCTACGAGACCCACGGCCGCGCCCGCTCGGGCGTCGCCTCGGTCCAGGTCGCCGACCGGATCCGCGACGGCGCCAAGCTGCGGGTGCGGCTCAAGCCGAACCGCCATTTCCGCCTGCCGCAGGATCCGGCCACCGACATCATCATGGTCGGGCCGGGCACCGGCGTCGCGCCGTTCCGCGCCTTCGTGCAGGAGCGCCGGGCGATCGAGGCCCCCGGTCGGTCGTGGCTGTTCTTCGGCGACCGGCAGTTCACCCACGACTTCCTGTACCAGCTCGAGTGGCAGGACGCCCTGGAGGACGGGTCGCTCACGAAGATCGACGTGGCCTTCTCGCGGGACCAGCCGGAGAAGGTCTACGTGCAGGACCGGATCACCCAGCACGCGCAGGAGCTGGTCTCCTGGCTCGACGGGGGTGCCCACTTCTACGTCTGCGGCGATGCCAAGAACATGGCCAAGGACGTGCGCGCCGCGGTGGTGAAGGCCTACGAGACCGCCAAGGGCCTCAGCGCCGCCGACGCCGAGGCGCAGGTCGCGGCTTTGGAGCGCAGCCACCGCTACCAGCAGGACGTTTACTAAGGACACACCGCTCCCCGCACCGCGGGGGGCCTTCGACGAGATGCGGCAGAGACAGGCGGGACGCAGGTCCCCTCTCCCGGGCGGGAGAGGGACAGGGTGAGGGATCAGGTCTTTCCGGAGAGGGCGCGCCCCTCACCCCAACCCTCTCCCGCCCGGGAGAGGGGGCCGGTCGCGGATCCGGTTCCAGTCCTGCACCGGCTTCGCCCCGCTCGCCACCTCCCTATCGGGGAGGAAGACGCGTTCAGACAGACGGATTCACCCCATGGACGACCACAGCCCCCGCGACGCCGCCGAGACCCCGACCTCCGCCCCGGCCAAGCGCGTCTACGAGACCCCGCCGACCGCGCGCCCGATCACGGACGCCGAGGCCGCGCGCGCGGAGAAACTCGCCGCGAACGAGCACATCAAGATCGCCAGCGGCTACCTGCGCGGCACCCTGGCGGACGGCCTCCTCAAGCACGCCACCGGGGCGATCTCGGAGGATGACGGACAGCTCGTGAAGTTCCACGGGATGTACCTGCAGGACGACCGCGACCTGCGCCCCGAGCGGACCAAGAAGAAGCTCGACAAGGCCTACAGCTTCATGATCCGCCTGCGCATCGCCGGCGGCGTCATCACCCCGAAGCAGTGGCTGATCCTCGACGACATCGCCCGGACCTACGCGGGCGGAGCGCTGCGCGCGACCACGCGCCAGACCTTCCAGTACCACGGCGTGATCAAGTCGAACCTGAAGCGCACGATGGCGGCGATCGACGGCGCGCTGCTCGACACGATCGCGGCCTGCGGCGACGTCAACCGCAACGTCATGGCGGCGACGAACCCGGCCCAGGTCGGCGCCCACAAGGCCGCCTACCAGCTCGCCAAGGACATCTCCGACTCGCTGCTGCCCAAGACCAGCGCGTGGCGCGAGATCTGGCTCGACGGCGAGCGCGTGGTCGGCGGCGAGGACGCGGCCGAGGTCGAGCCGGTCTACGGCCGGACCTACCTGCCGCGGAAGTTCAAGACCGTCGTGGCGGTGCCGCCCTCCAACGAGGTCGACATCTTCGCCCACGACCTCGGCTTCATCGCGATCCTCGACGAGAAGAACCAGGTCACCGGCTGGAACGTCACGGTGGGCGGCGGCATGGGCATGACCCACGGCGAGCCCGACACCTTCCCGCGCACCGCCGACGTGATGGGCTTCGTGGAGCCCGCGGACGCCATCAAGGTCGCCGAGGCGGTGATGACCGTCCAGCGCGACTGGGGCAACCGCAAGAACCGCAAGAACGCCCGGCTCAAGTACACGATCGAGCGCTACGGGCTCGACGCCTTCCGGGCCGAGGTGGAGAAGCGGATCGGCAAGAAGCTCGGCGCGCCCAAACCCTTCACCTTCACGGGCAACGGCGACCGCTACGGCTGGGTGGAGGGCGACGACGGCCGTCACCACCTGACGCTCTACGTGCCCTCGGGCCGGATCAAGGACATCGCGGGCGGCGCGCAATTCCTGTCGGGCCTGCGGCGCATCGCCGAGGTGCACGAGGGCGATTTCCGCCTCACCGGCAACCAGAACGTCATCATCGCCAACGTCCCGGCGGAGAAGCGCGCCGAGATCGACGCGCTCGTCGACGAGTACGGCCTGACCCGGGGCGCGAGCGCGCTGCGGCGCAGCTCGCTGGCCTGCGTCGCCCTGCCGACCTGCGGGCTCGCACTGGCCGAGAGCGAGCGCTACCTGCCGGACCTGATGACCGAGCTGGAGGAGAGCCTCGCGTCCCACGGGCTTGCCGAGGAGGAGATCACGATCCGCTCCACCGGCTGCCCGAACGGCTGCGCCCGGCCGTTCATCTCCGAGATCGGCCTCGTGGGCCGCGGCCCCGAGCGCTACCACCTCTATCTGGGCGCCGCCCATGACGGCTCGCGGCTGAGCAAGCTCTACCGGGAGGACGTGGCGGCCTCCGAGATCCGCGACACCCTCGACCCGCTCTTCGCAGACTACGCGAAGGGCCGGCAGCCGGGCGAGCATTTCGGCGACTACCTGGTCCGCGCCGGCCACGTGGCCCGGACCACCAACGGCCCGGACTTCCACGAGCGGACCGGCGCCCTCAAGCCGGCCACCCTCGGCTGAAGCAGGATCGCGGCGTCGGGGCCGGACGCGGGCCGAGCCCAACCCGGTCCGCCCATCCCGCCTCATCCCGAGAGGCCGAACGCCGCGATGGTCTCGGAGGCCGCCTGCCGGCCGGGCGGTCCCTGGGCATCGCCTCCGAGGCGGCTGCCCGCTCGGGAGGAAGGGCCTGAGGGGAGCTCGAGAACGCCGTCTCATCTGCCTGCCCCCCGCGGACGACAACGGCGGCGCCCCGCGCCGGCTTCGTCGGCCTGCTCGGCGCACACCTGGTCCTGAGGCCGAACTCGACCGGCCGTCCGCCCCCGTGGGCCTCTCCGGCCGCGATGAGAATGAACGTTCATTGACATGAGAATGAACGTTCATTACAACATTGGGGCACACAGGAGCGCGCGATGGCTCTCACCCTTGAAGGCCGCTGGTCCGATCTCGATACGGAGCGCTTCGGCGCCCGCGGCTCGGGCGTCCTCGCCCTCGTCCGGACCGTCTGCACGCCCGCCAACCTGACCTTCGGCGCCGTCCTGGCCCTCGCCTGGCTGGCGCTCATCGGCTGGACCGGGGCCGGACCGGACGGCTGGCAGGCCCGGATCTGCGCCGACCTGCATCAGGGACCGCAATCCTGCGCCATCGCCAGCCTGGGCAAGGACCAGAGCCGCGTCGCGCCGGTCGCGGTCACCGCGCAGCCCGGACAGTGACCGGCGCAGCGGACAGGGCCGCGGAGGCCCGCGGCGGCCCGTCCGCCCGGCGCGCGCATATCCTCGACGCCGCCGAAGCCTGTTTCGCCCGCAACGGCTTCCATCGCACCACCATGCAGGACCTCGCCCGCGAGGCCGCGATGAGTCCGGGCAACTTCTACCGCTACTTCGAATCCAAGGAGGCCTTGGTCCTCGGACTGGTGGAGCGCGAGCGCGAGCGCGGAACGCTCCTGGTCGCCGAGATGGAGGGCAGCGGCGACCCGCGCGGGACGTTGCTGGGCATCATTGCCCGCTATTTCGCGTCGATCACCCGCGAGGCCGCGACCCTGCGGGTGGAGATCTGGTCGGAATCGACCCGCAACCCCGATATCGCCGCCATGACGGCGCGAACCGAGGCCGAGAGCCGCGACTGGTTCGTGACGACCCTGTCCGAACTCGCCACCGCGCCCGACTGCGACCCGGCAGGGCTCTACGCGCTGCTGGCGCCGTTGATGAAGGGGATCGTCGTGGGCCGCGCCGCGCTGCCCGATTACGACGTCGCCGCGGCGATCGCCCAGCTCCACGCGCTGCTCGACGCCGGGCTCGACGGCCGCCTGCCGTCCTCGGTGCCCCCGGATCGGCCCGCGGCCCGCTGATCCCGGCGACGCGGCGCTTCTCCGGGCCGCACCGGCGACGAGCCCGCACGGCCGCCATCCGCGATCGCGCGCCGGTTCCGGCGCGCGGTGGGCTGGCCGGTCCACGATCCCCCCTCACGCGGGCCGGCTGGCCGTTCCGGGCAATGCTGCGCGCCATCGCGGAGCCCGAGGCCGTGAGTCGGGCCACTCCTGCCCCGGCCCCGGATGCGTCGGGTTGCATAATCGCGACAAATCACACGCTCAAGTTGACATCTTTGAATGACTTCAAAGTATTGCTCCTCAAAGCGTGCTTTCCGCGCCACATCCCGGCAGAGGACGCGCGCGTGACCCGCTTCTTTTCCGATCGGCATTGAGAGCAGGCGGTGTTTGCACTCTAGAAATACCGCACCGCGCGGATACGCCGCTCTTAAGAACGATTTTAAATCATGCCTTTTGTCCAGATCGACACCTTCGATCAAATCAAATACTGCCGGTCGCGCCTGAATTTCTGCAGCACCGGACTCGCGACGTCGCTCCTTCTGCTCGCGCCGACAGAGATCCGCGCGCAATCCGAGCCGGCCGCCGACGAGGTCGTTCTCTCCGAACTCAGTGTTGCGGGCACGGGCCCGGCCAGCGAGCGGGCCGACGGTCCCGTCGTCGGCTACCGGGCGACGCGCTCGGCGACCGCCACGCGCACCGACACGCCGGTGCGCGACTCGCCGCAATCGATCAACGTCGTGCCCCGTTCGGTGATCACCGATCAGCAGGACCTGCGGCTGACCGATGCCGTGACCAACGTCAGCAACGTGGTCCTCGGCAGCACGGTGCAGGGACGGTCGCAGAACTACCTGATCCGCGGCTTCTCCACCCAGGTCTTCGCCGTCGACGGCATGCTGGTCGATCCGGCCATCAACTTCTACCCGGTGACGCGCGACCTCGTGGATGCCGAGCGCGTCGAGGTGATCAAGGGGCCGGCCTCCGTGCTGTTCGGCCGGGGCGATCCCGGCGGCGTCATCAACATCGTCACCCGCCGGCCGACATTCGAGCCCACGGCCGACGCGAGCGTCCAGGGCGGGAGCTTCGGCTTCCGGCGCTTCCAGGGTTCCGTGTCGAGCGCCCTGCCCGCCGTCGAGGGCCTCGCGGCGCGTCTCAGCTTCGCCGCCCAGGAGGATCCGACCTTCCGCAACTACGGTGGCGACACCAACCGGCGCGTCTTCGTGGCGCCGGCCTTCAGCTGGACGCCGAGCGCCGACACCCGGGTCTACGTGAACTCGGAATTCACCAACCAGCACACCCAGTACGACGAGGGGCTGGTGGCCTTTCGCGGCCGCGTCCCGCTCGACAACATCGGCCGGTTCTACGGTGAGCCGTCCTCGCGCTACTTCGGCGCGTTCAACACGATCACCCTGCGGGCCGAGCACGACGTCAACGAGAACCTGACGCTCCGGCAGGTCATCGCCGGGCAATGGGGCACGTTCGACGTGTTCGCCGCCCGTGCCCTATCGGTCAACAATGCCGGCACGCTGCTGACCCGGCGCGAAGCCACGGTCAACTCGCGCTTCGCCGCGGTCGACAGCCAGACCGAGGCCGTGATGAAGTTCGACACCTTCGGCTTCGCCCATACGGCGCTCCTCGGATTCGAGTACTCGAACGGCTTCCGCCACGCCTTCTCCCAGCAGGGCAACCTCGCCCCGGTCAGCTTCCTCAACCCGATGTTCGGCGCGGCTTTCCAGCCGCTCCAGTTCCAGGCCGACCTGAAGCAGAAGCTGGAGGTGTTCGGGCTCTACGCCCAGGACCAGATCGTGCTGGCGCCGGGCTTGCAGCTCGTCGTCGGGGCACGGTTCGATCTCGGCAGCCAGTACTATTTCAACCGCCAGCCGGCCTCGCGGACCCAGCCGCCCGAGCAGACCCTGTTCGGCGCCTCGCCGCGGGTCGGGCTGATCTACCGGCCGTTCGAGCCGCTGACCTTCTACGCGAGCTACGCCACGTCGTTCCTGCCGCAGACCGCCAGCGTGCTGAACGTGGCGAGCCCCCCGCCCAGCACGGGCGAGCAGGTCGAGGCCGGCACCCGGCTCGATCTCACGCCCGGCCTGACCCTGAGCGCGGCCGCCTTCCAGATCGTCCGGGACAACGTCGCGGCCACCGACCCGCGCAATCCCACCTTCTCGGTCATCACCGGCCAGCAGCGGTCGCGGGGTGTCGAGGCCGATCTGGCCGGCGAGATCCTGCCCGGCTGGAACATCATCGGCAGCGTCGGCCTGATCGACGCCCGGATCACCAAGGACACGACCTTCGCGGTCGGCAACCGGCTCACCGGCGTGCCGGTGTTCAGCGGCAGCCTGTGGACGACCTACGATGTCCAGCAGGGCCCGCTGCGCGGGCTCGGGCTCGGCTTCGGCGTCACCCATGTCGGCCGGCGCTACGGCGACCTCGACAACAGCTTCACCGTGGGCGCCTACAACCGTCTCGACGCGCTCGTGTACTACGATTTCGACGCCCACTGGCGCCTGTCGGTGAACATGCGCAACCTGACGAACGTGCGCTACATCGAGGCGCCGACCAGCGCGACCAACAACACCCCCGGCGCGCCGTTCACGGTGCTGGCGACGATCACCGCCCGGCTCTGAACCGGGCGGGCGGCCTCGCGGAGGCGGCCTCGTCTCGTCGCGTCACCGGGCGCGCGCAGCGCTGCCGGCCCCGCACGGAGCGATGCACGCCCGGGCGGCGCTCCACGGACCGGCGTCATGACGCCCCAAGCGCCTTCGCGGCGCTCGCGACGGCGAGCGGGCTGGAGCGGTCGGAGGCCACACGGGCGCGGGGTCTCACACCGCGCGGACGACCCCTGCCGACGCTTTCGGCTCGACGGCCCTGCGCCGGGCACCGGCGCGGCGTCGCAGGACGTAGAGGGTCAGGCCGGTGGCCGCGAAACCCGGCATGGCCAGGGCCGCGAGACAGAACAGCAGAGCGACGAGATCGCCGAAGAAGCGGCCGCGATGCACCTCCAGGATGTTGTCCAAGAGACGCCGGCCCAGCGGCGCATCGGTGGCGCGCTCGGAGGCCAGCAGGGCGCCCGTGAGGGCATCGTAGCGCTCCTCGTTGCGGGCGCTCGGCGCATCGACGCCCTTGTGCAGCCAGCGGATCCGGATCGCCTTCGTGTCGGCCCCCGGCAAGGTCAGGACCGCGGTGCCAGCGGCGTCACCGGTCCGCGCGCGGAAATCCGCCCAGGCGCGGTCGATGGCCGCGCCGCCATCGGCCCCGGCATCGACCGGGCGTCCGGCAGCCTTGCCCCCGGCCGGGCGCGCAGGCTTCCCCGCGTCCGGAGCGCTCGCGAGCAGCCGCGTGGCGCCGTCCTTGAACGACGGGTAGGACCATGTCAGGCCGCTGAGCGCGATCACTAGGTAGACCGGCAGCAGCCACGTCCCGACCACGGCGTGCAGCGACCACCAGCGCGGCCGGCCGGGGCGCGACAGGGCCGGCTTCAGCCAGATCCGCCAGCGATGGATCCGCGGCCAGCGCAGGTAGAGACCCGTCGCCAGGAAAGCCAGCAGCGCCAGGGTGCAGGCGCCCGTGATCGTGCGGCCCCAGCCCTTGGACCCGCCGGGGAGCAGCAGCCAGCGGTGCAGGTCCCGCACCGTGGTGAAGGCCCCCTCCAGCCGCACGGGGCCGAGCAGGCTGCCGTCGTAGGGGTCGGCGTAGGCGGCGGGCGGCCGCGCGCGGGTCTCGGGATCGCGGGCGAAGCGGACATGGACGCTCGCGCGCGGATCGTCCGACAGGGTCAGCACGTTGGCGACGCGGCCGCCCGCCTGCGCGTCGATCCGCGCCGCCAGCGCCGCGGGGGGCAGCGCCGTCCGCCCGGCGGGCGCGACCTCGAGCCGGTCGCGGTTGGCGAAGGCGGTCACCGCCTCCTCGTAGCTCATCAGCGCCCCGGTCAGGCCCATCAGGGCGAGGACGAGGCCGGCGGTGAGGCCCAGCGCCCAGTGCAGGCGGAAGAGCAGGGTCCGGAGGGCGGGAATCGGCAGCGTCATGGCAGTGCCGGCTGCCTAGCAGAGTCCGGCCACGCTGACGACGCGGCGGGACGCATGCCCCGCCCGCCTGTCCGGCCGTCCCGCCGGCCTCAGGTGATCGGCGCGGGGTTGAACAGGGTCAGGTCGTTGAACAGCCCCCACCGGTCGGACCAGGGGCGCTTGCGCCCGCTCGCCACGTCGAGGATCAGGTGGAACAGCTCCCAGCCGACCTCCTCGATCGTGGCCGCGCCGGTGGCGATGCGGCCGGCATCCAGGTCGATCAGGTCGGACCAGCGCTCGGCCAGCTCCGTGCGGGTCGCGACCTTGATCACCGGCGCCTGTGCGAGACCGTACGGCGTGCCGCGGCCGGTGGAGAACACCTGCAGGGTGATGCCCGAGGCGAGCTGCAGCGTGCCGCAGACGAAGTCGCTCGCCGGGGTCGCGGCGAAGATCAGGCCCTTCTCGCGGACGCGCTCGCCCGGCGCCAGGACCCCGGAGATCGCGCTCGTGCCCGACTTGGCGACCGAGCCCAGAGCCTTCTCGACGATGTTGTTGAGGCCGCCCTTCTTGTTGCCCGGCGACGGGTTGGCCCGTCGGTCGGCCTCGCCCTTGGCGAGGTAGGCGTCGTACCACGCCATCTCGCGGACCAGCGCCTCGGCGACCTCCGGAGTCTTGGCGCGCGGGGTCAGGAGGTGGATCGCGTCGCGCACCTCGGTCACCTCCGAGAACATCACGGTGGCGCCGCAGCGGACCAGCAGGTCGGCGGCGAAGCCGAGCGCCGGGTTGGCGGTCACCCCCGAGAAGGCGTCGCTGCCGCCGCATTGCAGGCCGACCACGAGGTCCGAGGCCGGGCAGGTCTCGCGGGTCCGGCGGTTCAGCACCTCCAGGCGGGCCTCCGCCATCGTCAGGATGCTCTCGATCATCGCCGAGAAGCCGTGATGGCGCTCGTCCTGGAGCCGCACCACCCCGTCGCCGGCCGCGCCGTTGTCGGGCAGGAGCCGCTCCGAGACGAGCTTCTCGCAGCCGAGGCCGACGACCATGACCTCGCCGCCGAAATTCGGGTTCTGCGCGAGGCTCTGGAGGGTCCGGATCGGCACCACCGCCTCAGGGGCGTTGATGGCGACGCCGCAGCCGTAGGCGTGGGTCAGGCCGACCACGTCGTCGACGTTGGGGAAGCGCGGCAGCAGCTCCTGCTTGATCCGCCGGATCGCCACGTCGAGGGTGCCGGCGACGCACTGCACGCTGATCGAGATCGCCAGGATGTTCTTGGTGCCCACCGACCCGTCCGGGTTGCGGTAGCCCGCGAAGGTGTAGCCCGCGAGCGGGGGCAGGGGAGCCGGCACGCGGGTGGCCATGTCCAGCGCGTCGAGGGCGGGGGCGACCGGCGTCGCGACGCGGGATTCCTCCACCCAGGCGCCCCGCGGGATCGGTTGCGTGGCGATGCCCACCACCTCGCCGTAGCGGCGGACCTCCCCGCCCTCCGGGATGTCGGTGAGCGCCACCTTGTGGCCCTGCGGCACGAACTCGACGAGTTCCAGCCCGTCCGGGAACACCGTGCCGGCCGGCAGCCCGAAGGCGTTGACCACGATCGCGACGTTGTCGCTGTCGCTCAGGCGGATCGTGCGCGGCACGTCTCCGCCCCCTCCGGCTCCCGCGGCGGCCGGGCGCGGGCGGGTCGGGGCTTCGATCTCGGCCTGCATCGGGTGCTCCTTCCGTGACGCGCCCGTCCGGGCTTCCGTCGGGATCAGGCGGCGTCGCCGACCGCGTGGTTCGCCAGGGCCTCCAGGGCCTTCACCATGGCGGAGTGGTCCCAGGCCGCGCCGCCCTGGGCCACGCAGGCCGAGAACAGCTGCTGCGCCAGCGCCGTGGCGGGCAGGCTGAGGCCCAGCGTCCGGGCGTTGTCCAGGGCGAGGTTCAGGTCCTTCTGGTGCAGGCCGATGCGGAAGCCCGGGTCGAAGGTCCGCTCGATCATCCGCGCGCCGTGCAGCTCCAGGATCCGCGAGGTGGCGAGGCCTCCGGTGATCGCCTGCCGCACCTTGGCGGGGTCGGCGCCGGCCTTCGAGGCGAAGAGCAGCCCCTCGGCCACCGCCTCGATGGTCAGGGCGACGATGATCTGGTTGGCGACCTTGGCCACCTGTCCGGACCCGACCGGGCCGACATGCGTGACCGTCTTGCCCATCGCCTCGAACAGGGGCTTGGCGCGCTCGAAAACCTCCGGCTCACCGCCGACCATGATCGACAGCGCGGCGTTCTTGGCCCCGACCTCGCCGCCCGAGACCGGCGCGTCGAGATAGGCGCCACCCCGCGCGGCGACCCGGACGGCGAAATCCTTGGTGGCGAGCGGCGCGATCGAGCTCATGTCGATCACGGTCTTGCCCGGCGACAGGCCCTCGGCGACGCCCCCGGGACCGAACAGGACCTGCTCGACGTCCGGCGTGTCGGGCAGCATCAGGACGATCGTGTCGGACCGCTTCGCGACCTCGGCGGCGGTGGCGCAGGCGGTGCCGCCCGCGGCCAGCAGCGCGTTTGGGACGCTGCGCCGGCTCTTGAGGAACAGGCTGTGGCCCGCCGCGATCAGGTGACCCGCCATGGGCGCGCCCATGATACCGAGGCCGATGAATCCGATGTTCATGGGGATCGATCCCGGTTGCGGGTCAGGCGCGGAAGCGGGCGGCCAGCGCCTCGGCGTTGCGGGCGAGCAGCCCCATGTCGGAGCCCACCGCGGTGAAGCGGGTGCCGGCCGCGATGTAGCGGCGGGCCAGCTCCTCGCTCGGCGTGAGGATGCCGGCCTGCTTGCCGGCCCGGACGATCCGGGCGACCGCCGCCTCGATGGTGGCGACCACCTCCGGGTGGCCCTGCTGGCCGAGATAGCCGAGGCTGGTGGAGAGGTCGCCGGGCCCGATGAACACGCCGTCCACGCCCTCCACGGCGGCGATCGCGTCCAGATTGTCGAGGGCGCGGCGGGACTCGACCTGCACCGCCACGAAGATCTCGGCCTCGCAGCGGGTGTGGTAGTCCTTGATCCGGCCAAACCGGGCGGCGCGGGGCGCCTGCGAGAAGCCGCGGATGCCGCGGGGCGCGTAGCGCGTCGCCGCGACCACGCGGGCGGCCTGCTCGGCATCGTCGATGTTGGGGATCATCAGCGACTGCGCGCCGGCGTCGAGGATGCGCTTGATGGTGATGGGATCGTCGCTCGGCACCCGCACCATCGGGTGCGTGTCGCCCTCCATCATCGCCTGGAGCTGGGCGTAGATGTCCCGGAGGTCGTTGGCCGAGTGCTCCATGTCGAGGAGCAGCCAGTCGAACCCGGCCCCGGCGACCACCTCGGTGGAGATGGGGCTCGCGAGGCTGCACCACAGGCCGATCTGCTGGCGCCCCTCGGCGAGGGCCGCCTTGAAGCGGTTGGTGAGGCTGTCCATCACGATCCTCCCTGGGCGTCGCGGCGTCTGCGCGCCGTCCGCCCCATCACGCGCAGCCTTCCGCCGCGAGGTCAAAGCCAAACACTGGATCAATCGATGCGGATCGAGCATCAATCGACCGCATACGCTCGGGCGGGCGGCATCTCGGCGAGGATCGAGACCAGCTGGGCGATCAGCGGGTCGTCCGCGTCGCGGCGCCAGGCGAGGAGCAGTTCCACCGGCCGCGGCGCGGGCAGGGCGAGGGGCCGGAACACCACGCCCTCGAAGCGCAGGCGCTCGGCGGCGGCCGGCACCAGGGCGATGCCGAGCGCCGCCCGGACGAGGGCCAGGATCGAGTGGATCTGCGTGAGCTGCTGGACCATCGCCGGCCGGATCTCGGCCTCGGCGATCAGGCCGAGGACGAGGTCGTGGAAGTAGCGCGCCTCGTTCGGCGCGTAGCCGACGAACGGCTCGCGCCCCAGATCGGCGAGGGTGAGCGCGTCGCGCAGGGCCAGGGGGTTGCCGGCCGGCAGGGCCACGACGAGGGGTTCAGCCAGCGCCCGGACGGCGATCAGGTCCGGATGCGTCACCGGCGGGCGGACCAGCGCGGCGTCGATCCGGCCGGCGAGCAGCTCCTCGATCTGGTCCTTGCTGACCATCTCGCGCAGCGCGAGCGTCACGTCCGGCAGCGCCCGCCGGAACGCCGTGACGAGCCGCGGCAGGAAGTCGTAGGCCGAGGCCGCCGTGAAGCCGCACTTGAGGACGCCCGCGCGGCCCGCCGCGACCTGCCGGGTGACGTGGGTCGCGGTCTCGGCGAGCCGCAGGATGCGCTGGGCCTCGGGCAGGAAGCTGCGGCCGGCGGCGGTCAGCCGGACGGTGCGGCTGGTGCGCTCCAGGAGCTGCACGTCGAGGACGCGCTCCAGGACCTGGATCTGCCGCGACAGGGGCGGCTGCGTCATGTTCAGCCGGGCGGCCGCACGCCCGAAATGCAGCTCCTCCGCCACGGCGGCGAAGCACCGGAGCTGGCTGAAATCGAACATGACGGCTCCCTCTGCGGATGGCGACGCAGTCGGGAGGAAGCATAAGGCCTTCGCGGCCGCCACGTTCAGGCAGCCGCCCTCATCCAATTAGCTGAGGCGGCGGCCTCCGGGCCCGGCCGGCCTACGGGGTTACCTCGTGCCCGGCATAGTCGATCCGGCCGTCCGGCCCCTTGGTCCACTCGTAGATGACGTAGTCGGGCCGGGTGAGGTCGCCCTTCCTGTCGTAGGCGATCGGCCCGACCACCGTGTCCACCGGCCTGCCCTGGTGCAGCCAGTCCGCGAGTTTCCTGCCGTCGCTGGAGCCGGTCTCGGCCATCGCCTTCGCCAGGACCTGCACGGCCGCGTAGGCGTAGAGCGTGTAGGCCTCGGGATCGATGCCCCGGGCGTTGAACGCCGCCACCACGCCCTTGGCGCTCGGGTTCTTGCGGGCGTCGGGCGCGAAGGTCATCAGGGTCCCCGCCGCGCCCGGGCCGGCGATCTGGACGAATTCCTTGTCGGGGATGGCGTCGCCGCTCATCATGCGGGCGGCCAGGCCCTGATCGCGCATCTGCCGGATGATCAGCCCGGCCTCGGTGTGCACGCCGCCGAAATAGACGAGGTCGACGTTGGCCGACTTCATCTTGGAGACGAGGGCCACGTAGTCCTTCTCGCCCGGGTTGATGCCCTCGAACAGCACCTCCTTGCCGCCCTTGGCCCTGAACGCCTTCAGGGTCTCGTCGGCCAGACCCTTGCCGTAGGGGGTCTTGTCGTGGACGAAGGCGATCTTCTTGCCCGGGAAGTGATCGGCCAGGTAGCTGCCCGCCACCGCGCCCTGCTGGTCGTCCCGGCTGCAGGTGCGGAACGTGTTCCACATGCCGCGCTCGGTGAACTTCACGCTCGTGGAGGCCGGCGTGACCTGGATGATGCCGGCGTCGAGGTAGACGTCGGAGGCCGGGATCGTGACGCCGGAATTGTAGTCGCCGACGACCATCTTGACGCCGTCGCTGGCGAACTTGTTGGCGACCGAGACGCCCTGCTTCGGGTCGGAGGCGTCGTCGCCGACCGTGACGGTCAGCGTCCTGCCCTTCAGCGTCCCGGCCTTGTTCAGGTCCTCGACCGCCTGGCTCACGCCGTTCCGGATCTGGGCGCCGAAGGCCGCGTTCGGCCCGGTCATGGGCGCGGCGACGCCGATCTTCACCGGCGCGCCGCCCTCCTGACCTTGCGCCGCGGTCATGAACAGCAGCCCGGCCAGGCCGGCCATCAGTAATCGCGTCATCTTTCCCCCAAGATGCGGCCGGTCAGATCGCCGACGAACGCTGAGTTCGGACAGATCAACGCGCATCGCCGCGCGCCGAGTCACAGATCAGCCCGGGGATCCTGTCGCTCACCTTCACCTGGGTCAAGGTTTCCGCGGCGGGCCCGGATGGGCCCGGGCCTGGGCACGGGTGCGCCGCCCGGCCGGCGGGCTGGCGTCAATGATGCATCGGGCCGGCGCATCCGCAGCAACCCGCCGTGACCGATGGCCGCCTCCTGTCCCCGCCGCGCCCCCTCTGCCCGCCGTCCGAGCCCGCGTCCGGGTCGCGGCTGATGGGTCCGCGCGGGAACGAGGATCGTGACGCGGATCGTGACGGGGTGCGGGACGCGTCGGTGGACTGGGCCGAGCGCCGCCGGATCGCCGAGCAGGGCCGGGGCGACCGGGCGTGGTCGCTCTGGGGGCCCTATCTCAGCGAGCGGCAATGGGGGACCGTGCGGGAGGATTACAGCCCCTGCGGCAACGCCTGGGCCGCCCTGACGCACGAGGAGGCCCGCTCGCGCGCCTATCGCTGGGGCGAGGACGGGCTGGCGGGGATCTGCGACGAGCGCGGCGGCCTCTGCCTGGCCCTCGCCCTCTGGAACGGGCGCGACCGCATCCTCAAGGAGCGGCTGTTCGGCCTGACCAACCAGGAGGGCAACCACGGCGAGGACGTGAAGGAGGTCTACCACTACCTCGACGCGGTCCCGAGCCACGCCTACCTGAAGATGCTGTACCGCTATCCGCAGGCGGCCTTTCCCTACGCGGACCTCGTCGACGAGAACATGCGGCGCGGGCGGGAGCAGCCCGAGTACGAGATCGAGGAGACGGGCCTCTTCGACGGGGACCGGTTCTTCGACGTCACGGTGGAATACGCCAAGGCCGACGCCGACGACGTCCACGCGGTGATCACCGCGCTGAACCGGGGGCCCGAGCCCGCCGACCTGCACGTCGTCCCGCAGCTCTGGTTCCGCAACACGTGGTCCTGGGAGGCCGGGCAGGCACGTCCGCGGATCGCCCGCGCGCCCGACGGGGGCGCGGTCTGCACGGACGACCGGCTCGGGCCGTACCGGCTCGCCTTCGACGGCGATCCCGACCTCCTGTTCTGCGAGAACGACACCAATCTGCGGCTGCACGGCGGCCAGCCGGACGCTCCCGGGCCGTTCAAGGACGGGCTCCACGCGGCGATCGTCGGCCGCGACCGTTCGGCGGTGCGGCGGGACGCGGGCACCAAGCTCGGCCTGCACTACGCGCTGCGGCTGGCGCCCGGAGAGACCGCCCGGATCCGCCTACGGCTGTCGGCGGGGATGCGCGCCCGGGCCGTCGACGACGGGTCCCTGGTCCGCCGCCGGGTGGCCGAGGCGGACGCGTTCTACGAGGAATTGCAGGACGGCATCGCGGGCCCGGACGCCCGCGCCATCTTCCGGCAGGCCGCCGCCGGCCTGATCTGGTCGAAGCAGCTCTACCGCTACGACGTGCGGCGCTGGCTGGAAGGGGACCCGCTCCAGCCCGCACCGCCCCGGGAGCGCGCGGGCGGCCGCAACGGCCAGTGGCGCCACTTCGCGGCGGCCGACGTGCTGTCGATGCCCGACACCTGGGAATATCCCTGGTTCGCCGCCTGGGACCTCGCCTTCCACTGCCTGCCGCTGGCCCTGCTGGACCCGGACTTCGCCAAGAAGCAGCTCCTGCTGCTGACCCGCGAATGGTACATGCACCCGAACGGCCAGCTCCCGGCCTACGAGTGGGAGTTCGGCGACGCCAACCCGCCGGTCCATGCCTGGGCCACCTACCGGGTGTTCGAGATCGACCGGGACCGGCGCGGCGGGCGCGGCGACCTCGCCTTCCTGGAAGGCGTGTTCCACAAGCTCCTGATCAATTTCTCCTGGTGGGTGAACCGCAAGGACGCGCAGGGGCGCAACGTGTTCCAGGGGGGCTTCCTGGGGCTCGACAATGTCGGCGTGTTCGACCGCTCGCGCCCGCCCCCGGGCTTCGGGGTGGTGCATCAGGCCGACGCCACCGCCTGGATGGCGATGTACGCGCTCAACATGATGCGCATCGCCCTGGAGCTCGCCCTCCACAACGACGTCTACGAGAGCACGGCCTCGAAGTTCTTCGAGCACTTCCTGCTCATCGCCGAGGCGATGACCGACATGGGCGGGTCAGGCGGGGACGGGCAGGGCTTCGGCCTGTGGGACGAGATCGACGAGTTCTACTATGACGAGGTCGACATCCCCGGCGGCGGGATGCTGCCGCTGCGGGTCCGCTCGATGGTCGGGCTGGTCCCGCTCTTCGCCGTCGAGGTGATCGAGCCCTCCGTGCTCCACCGGCTTCCGGACTTCGCCCGGCGCCTCAACTGGGTTCTGGAGAACCGGCCTCACCTCGCCCGGCTGGTATCCCGCTGGACCGAGGGCGGCGTGAAGGACCGCAAGCTGCTGTCGCTGCTGCGCGGCCACCGGATGAAGGCCCTGCTGCGCCGCATGCTCGACGAGGCCGAGTTCCTCTCGCCCTACGGCGTGCGCTCCCTGTCGAAGGTGCACCGCGACGCACCCTACCTGCTCAACGAGCTCGGCGCCTCCTTCACGGTCCAGTACGACCCGGCCGATTCCACGTCGAACATGTTCGGCGGCAACTCGAACTGGCGCGGCCCGGTCTGGATGCCGATGAACTTCCTCATCGTCGAGGCGCTGCGGCGCTTCCACACCTATTACGGCGACGATTTCCGGGTGGAGTATCCGACGGGCTCGGGCGCGATGCTGACGCTCAGCGCCGTCGCGGACGCCCTCGAGGACCGCCTGATCGCCCTGTTCGCCAAGGACGGGACCGGCCGCCGGCCGGCCTTCGGGACCCGCCCGCCGATCGCCCCGGCGCCCGGCGCCGAGGAGCCTCTGCTGTTCCACGAGTTCTTCGACGGCGATACCGGCCGCGGGCTCGGCGCCGCGCACCAGACCGGCTGGACGGCCCTGATCATCAACCTGCTGCGCGACCGGGCGCGAGGCCGATAGGCGGGCCCGGCCGGTCGGGACCAGGCCGGTCCGGTCAGCAGCTCAGCCGCCGGCCCTCGCGGCGCCCGAACACCCGGTAATGGGCGGCGCCCGATTCCATCTGGCCGTTGGCCACGGCGCGGCGGACATCCGGGTTGCAGCGCAGGTACTCACGCTCGTCGAACCCGTAATTGGCGCGGCCCCGGTAATCGTCCCGGTCGCGGTAGCCGCGGTCCCGGTACTCGTAGTCGCCGCGATCGCGGTAGCCGCGGCCGCCGTAATCGTCGTAGTCGGGGCGCGGCTGCGCGGAGACCGGGCCGACCACGCCCAGGATGCCGAGGCTCACCGCGGCCGCTGCCAGAATCGCCTTCATCGTACCAATCCTCCCTTTCGGTGGCATCAAACGCGTCGGGGCGCGGATGGTTCGACCACCTCGAACGTGGCAGCGTCGGCCAGCCCGCGCTCCGTCCCGCGTCGCGGGCCGCCCGCAGCGCGGATCCTTCACGGTCCGCGCCGGGGCGATCGCCCCGGCGCGGATGATCGTCACATGCGGCGCATCATCTCGCGGCGCATCATGCGGTGGCGCATCTCGCGGCGCATCATGTGGCGCTCCATCCGGTGGCGCATCATCCGGCGCTCCATGCGACGGCGCATCATGTGGCGCTCCATCGGATCCATCTGGACCGTCGAAACCATGTCGGCGGGCGCCGACACGCCGGTGCCGGGACCGATCGGCGCGGCCGAGGCCGGGATCGCGACGGCGGAGCCGAGGACCGCCAGCAGGGCGGCGGTGATGATCGTTGAACGCACGGGATATTTCCTCTCTCGCCGCCCGGGAGACGGGCGTTTCCGAAGGGCTGGCGGCCGGATCCGATCCGCCCGCAGTCCCGCCCAGGAAGGCACGGGCCTCCCGGATGGTTCCCGAATGAGGCCCCGGTCGCGGCCCCCGGTCGCGGGCCCTGTCGCGGGCCCTGCCGCGCCGCCGGAGCGCCACCGAGCCGCGTCGGCGGCCGGTGAGCCGGCCCCGGTGATGCATCAACGCATCATCCGCCGGAAAAATCGGAGTGATCCACGCGAACGTTAGGTCACAACCGAAACAATATTGAAGCGCGCAACAATCCATTATTAATCCGAATGATTGCGATAAACGACGGATCATTGATCGACAATCATTCCGTGCTTAAATCTTTTCGATTTATTGACGCAGCCATGAAGCGGGACAGAAAGTTCTCGATCTTCAGAATCAGTCAGATGTGGCTTAGCAAAAGCAGTGCGTCGCAATGACTGCGCGCACTCGACTGGCGTTTCATTTCAGAAATCGCACCATCGGCGACAAAGAGAAACTAACGTCGGCGCCATCGATTACGCACGACGGGGAATTTCATGTATCGGATCTCGAGTTCCGGACTTCTCCTCTGCCTCCTGTCGCAGACCGCGATGGCGGCGGACCTTCCGCGACGGCCCCTTCCGGCTGCGCCGGCCGCGCCGCCGGTCTTCTCCTGGACCGGCGCGCATGCCGGCCTGTTCGCCGGCTACGGCGCCCTGGATCGCGCCACGCAGTTCGTGTGCACGGGTCCGGGCGGACAGCCCGGCGCGCGGAACTGCCCGGTCGTTCCCGCGAAGCGGGCCTCGGACGCCAGCTTCGTCGGCGGCGCCGAGATCGGCTACGATTGGCAGCTGAACTCCGGCTTCGTCGCCGGCGCCGCGGCGGATCACCAGTTCACCCGGCTGTGGGGCTACGATCGCCGGGAGGGCGCCTTCCCGGCCGCGGGCGGCGGTTTCTATCGCCGCGGCGTCGCCCATTCCGGCCAGAGGCTGGACGACCTCACCACCGTCCGCGGCCGGCTCGGCTTCGCCATCGACCGCACCCTCGTCTACGCCACGGGCGGCCTCGCGGTGGGCAATATCCGAACCGACAACAACCTGTCGCTGTCGGGCCTCCCGCTGTTCGACGGGCGTCAGGGCGGGGCACGCCTGGGCTACGTGGCCGGCGCCGGCGTCGAGCACGCGTTCAGCGAGCACCTCTCCGCCAAGGTCGAGGGTCTCTACTATGATCTCGGCTCCCGGGCGGTTCTCCCGGCCCCGTCCTATCCCGTGCTGACCGGCTACCACGCCGGCTCGCGCGTCGCGACGGACGGCTTCCTGGCCCGTGTCGGCCTCAACTATCGGTTCGGAGCCGGGCTGCCCGTCCTGCCGCCGGTCGCGGTGGCCGGTGCGGCGGGCGGCGCGGCGGGCGGCGCGGCGACCTGGGATTTCGAGGGCGGCCTCCGCTACTTCGTCAGCGCCGGGACCCCGCGCGAGAAGCTCGGTGACCCCGACGCGCCCGGCCAGCTCAATTCCCGCCTGACCTACACCAACGCCCAGGCGCATGCCGGCGAGAGCTTCGCCCGGCTCGAGCACAATCCCACGGGCCTGTTCGCCAAGGGCTTCCTCGGGACGGGCGGCGTCACGGGCGGCCGCCTCGCCGACGAGGACTTCCCGCCCGCCCTGCGGCGCTATTCGAAGACGCTGTCGCCGATCAAGGACGGCGACATCGGCTACGGCGTGATCGATTTCGGCTACGACGTGCTGCGCCGGGACGGGTACAAGCTCGGCGGCTTCTTGGGATACCAGTTCGCGTCCGAACTGTATAACGGCTACGGCTGCCGTCAGGTGGCGGGCGGGGCTCCCTGCGCCAGGCCGTATCCGACCGGCATGAAGACGCTGGGCGAGAGCATGCAGTGGAACGCGCTGCGCGTCGGCGTGATCGGCGAGGCGCGGTTCGACCGGGTCCGGCTGAGCCTGGAAGGCGCCTACCTGCCGGTCGTGAGCCTGAGCGGCGTCGACCGGCACTGGCTGCGGCCCGACATCAATCCGGGGCCGGAGGGCGGCCACGGCGACGGCTACTTCCTGGAGGGGATCATCGCGTACGACCTGACGCCGTCCGTCAGCGTCGGCGTCGGCGGCCGCTACTGGCAGCTCCAGGCCGACAAGGCGCACACGACGGCCTTCCCGTTCTCGTCGCCCAGCCCGATGAAGTTCGAGACCGGTCGCTACGGCGGCTTCGCGCAGCTCTCCTACCGGCTCGCGGATTTCGGCTTCGGCGAGACAGGCGCTCCGGCGGCCCTGGTCCGCAAGGACTGACCCGGCCTCCGCCCCGCGCCCGAACGCGGCCGTTCCGGCGCGGCGGGCCAAGCGCCGGGCCGCGCCGACCGGTCGATCCCCGGGCCTCGATCCCGGCATCNGGGTCGTCGGCCGCCCCTGGCAGATCCGACCCGGACGGGAGACCGGCCTGCCCGTTGGGGCGGCCGCGCCGGACCGCTCCTCGCGCGGCACCCGACCCCCGCGCGCTCATCCGCTCACGGCCGCGGCCGGGCCGGGTTCCCCACCACGGTCGCGCCGGCCGGGACGTCGCGCGTCACCACGCTGCCGGCCCCGACGATCGCGTCGTCGCCGATCGTCACCCCGGGGAGGATGACGGCGCCGCTCCCGATCCAGACATTGGCGCCGATCACCACCGGCCGGCCGAATTCCAGCATCTGCCGGCGCTGAGCCGGGTCGCGCGGATGATCGGGGGTCAGGATCTGCACGGCCGTGCCGATCTGCGTCATGTCGCCGATCGTGACCGACACCACGTCGAGGATGCTGCACCCGAAATTCAGGAACACGCCGCTGCCCAGGCGGATGTTGTAGCCGTAATCGCAGTGGAAGGGCGGACGGATGTTGCAGCCCGCGCCGACGCGGGCGAAGGCCTCCTCCAGCAGAGCCTGCCGCTCGGGCTGGCTCCGTGTCTGCGTGGCGTTATACCGGTCCATCCATTCCGAGATGCGCCGGTTGTCGGCGGCCAGTTCCGGGTCGTCGGCGCAGTACAGCTCGCCGGCCAGCATCTTCTGCTTCTGGGTCTTCATGATCTCTGTCTTCATGGTGAGGCCCTCTCGCGCCGGGCCGCCTCCGACCCGGCCCGGCCCCGCCGCGCGGGCGGTCAGTACCGGCACCGCGCGCCCTAACTATGCGTACATATGTACATATCAAGGGCGCGCCACGGCCCGGCTGCCCTGAACCGGATCCGAGGAGGACCCCTTGCCCGCCGCTCAGCGCCGTTTCGACCCGGATCGCCGGGCGCGCATCATCCAGGCGACCCTCGACGTCGTCGCCGAGCACGGCGTCGCCGGCACCACCCACCGCCGGGTCGCGGCGGCGGCCGACGTGCCGCTCGGCTCCATGACCTACCATTTCGACAGCCTCGACGCGCTGCTGACGGAGGCGTTCACCGGGCTCGCCGACACGGTCTCGGCGCGGTTCGCCGACCGGCTCGCCGCGGCCGCGACCGTCGACGCGGCCTGCGAGGCCGTGGTCGACCTGATCGTGAGCGACATCTGGGCGAGTCCGCGCACGATGCTGCTGAGCTACGAACTCTACGCCTTCGCGGCCCGGAACCCGCCGCTGCGCCGGGTCATGCAGGGCTGGATGGCCAAGAGCCGCGCCGCCCTGGGGCAGCACTTCGCGCCGGAGACCGCCAGGGCCCTCGACGCGATGATCGAGGGCCTGACGATCCACCGCTCGGTCGACCCGCATCCGGCGGGCCGGGCGGAGGTGCGGGCGATCGTCGCGCGGCTGGTGCGGTAGGGCTGCTCCCGTCCGCGTCGCGAGACGCTCCCGGCGCGCCGGGGCTGGCGGCGGCAGGGTGCCCGTCCACCGTATTCGGGAGCGGCCGTCGCGCCGGCCCCGCGAGCGGTCGTCGTCGCGGGGATGACAGGCGCCGAATGCCGCACGGTGCCGGCAAGGAATCCGCAACCATCGCGCGAGCAGGTTGGACCCAATGCGCGCCAACGGCGCGCCTGGGCGCGGTCCGCGCCGGTGGCAGGGATCCGCAAGCGCCGATGCAGACTGACGCGACCCGCCCGGCCGCGCCGCCGGATCCCGTTGCGCCCCAGGCCGCTGGCGCGCCCGCACCCTGGGACGGGCCCCCCGGCTTCGGGCAGTGGCGTCTCGATCCGCGCACCCGCCGGGTAACCCGGTCGGCGAATCTCGCGCGGTTGCTCGGATTGCCGGGCGCGTGCGACCTGCCGGTCGCCGAGCACCTCGCCTGCTACCACCCGGACGACCGCGCGGCCCTGATCGCGCGGATCGACGGGATCCTGGAGGGAAGCCGGCCGGCGGTCCCCTATCAGGCGCGGGCCCGCATCGTCCGCCCGGACGGGACCGCGCTCGACGCGATCATCCAGGGGCTGCCCGAGTTCGGTCCCGACGGCGCGCTCGTCGCCCTGCACGGCCTCATCCTCGACGTGACCGACCTCGTCCAGTCGGAGCGGCGCGCGCGCGAGACCGACATGATCCTGCGCGGCACGCTGGACAGCATGGACCAGGGCCTCGTCGTCCTCGATGCAGACCAGCGGGTGCGCGCGTTCAACCGCAGCGCCGCGGACCTCCTCGACCTGCCGGCCGACATCCTTCGGGCGGGCGTCGCCCTGCCGGACATCCACGCCTACCAGCGCGCCCGCGGCGACTTCGCGGAGGCCGGGTCCGATCCGGGCTTCGGAACCGCCGGGCGCGCGCGGGGCCCGCTGCCGCCGCTGTTCGACTGGCGCCTGCCCGGCGGCCCGATCCTGGAGGTCCGGTGCTCGGCCCTGCCGGACGGCGGCACGGTCCTGACCTTCGGCGACGTGACGCAGAACCGGATCGCCGAGCGGGCCCTGGAGGAGAGCGAGCGCCGCTACCGGCTGCTGGCCGAGAACGCCACCGACATCATCATCTGGTCCGACCTGACCGCCCGCCGCCGCTACGTCTCGCCGGCGGTGCGCGCCGTCCTGGGCTACGACCCGCAGGACCTGATCGGCACCCACCCCCTCGACTTCGCCCACCCCGACGAGGTCGACGCGTACCGCCGCGTCCTCGACGACCTCACCGGCGGCCGCGCGTCCCGCGCCCTGACCTCCCAGCGCTACCGGCACCGGGACGGTCACTGGGTCTGGCTGGAGATCTCGTTCAGCCTGACCCAAGACCGGGCGACCGGCGTCCCGGACGGCTACGTCGCGACCCTGCGCGACGTGAGCGCCCGCAAGGCCGCGGAGGACGCCCTGCGCCTGAGCGAGGCCCGCTACCGTGCCCTGGCGGACGCGCTGCCGCAGCTCGTCTGGATCGCCAGCATCGAGACCGGCGACGCCTCCTACGTCAACCGGCGCTTCGAGGATTACTACGGCCCGATCGGCCCGACGCGCGCCGCGCGGATCGCCCGGACCCATCCCGACGACGCGGAGCGGATGGAGCGGCTGTGGTCGGAGGCCCCCACCCGCCGCGCGCCCTACGAGGTCGAGGGCCGCCTGCAGCGGCACGACGGCCACTACCGCTGGCACAAGATCGTGCTGCTGCCGATCTGGCAGGGCGAGACCATGGTGGGCATGCTCGGCACCGCCCTCGACATCGACGAGATCGTGACCGCGCGGCGCGAGGTGGAGGCTGCCAGCAGCCTGCTGCACCTCGCCCAGCAGGCCGCCCATGCCGGGACCTGGCACCTCGACCTCGACAGCGGCCGGATCGAGTGGTCCCCCGAGAGCGCGCGGCTCCACGGCATCGAGACCGACCGGAACCACGCCCTCGACACCCAGGACTGGCTCGCCCTGATCGATCGCGGGGACGGGGAGCGGGCGATGCAGATCGCCGCGGCGGCCGCGGCCGCGGGGGAGACCTTCTCGATCGAGTTCCGGGTCCCCACCCCGGACGGGGGCGTGCGCTGGATCAACGGCGTCGGCCGCGGCGCGCCCGGGCAGGCGCGGCGGATGATCGGCCTCAACATCGACGTCACCGCCCGCAAGGCCGCCGAGTCGGCGCTGCTCGCCGCCAAGGCCGCGGCGGATGCCGCGTGCCTGGCGGCGGAGCGGGCGAGCGCGGCCAAGAGCGAGTTCCTCGCCGCCATGAGCCACGAGATCCGCACGCCGCTCAACGGGGTGATCGGCTACGCCGACCTGCTCCTCGACGGGACGGATCTCGGCCCAGCGGCGCGCCGGAACGCCGACCGCATCCGCACCGCCGGGGCCGCGCTCCTGACGGTGGTCGACGACGTCCTCGACTTCTCGAAGGTCGAGGCCGGCCAGGTCGAGATCGTGCCGCGGCCCTTCGCCCTGGAGGCGCTGATCGACAACGCGGTGTCGATCGTGCGCCCCTCCGCGGAGCGCAAGGGACTCGCCCTCACGGTCGCCCGCGGCCCGGGGCTGCCCGACTGGGTCGAGGGCGACGAGGACCGGCTCCGGCAGATCCTGCTCAACCTGCTCAACAACGCGGTGAAGTTCACCGCGTCGGGCGGCATCGACCTGTCGGTCCGAGCCGGCCCCGATGCCGCCGGCACAGATGCCGCCAGCCCGGATGCCGGCCGCGCGGCGGGCGGGACGCGGCTGCGCTTCGCGGTCCGCGACACCGGCATCGGCATCCCGGCCGACAAGTGCGGCCGGCTGTTCCGGCGCTTCTCGCAGGTCGACGGCTCGATCAGCCGCGAGTACGGCGGCACCGGGCTGGGGCTCGCCATCTCGAAGTCCCTGATCACGCTCATGGGCGGCACGATCGGCGTCGCGAGCACGGTCGGACACGGCTCGACCTTCTGGTTCGAGGCAGACCTGCCCGACGCCCGCCCGCCCGCCCGAGAGGCCGCGCCGGCCTCGGCGACCGCCCGCGCGACCGGCCGCCGCCTCCTCCTGGCCGAGGACGTGCCGCTCAACCAGGACCTCGCCCGGATGATCCTGGAGCGCGCCGGGCACGCCGTGGACGTGGTGGCCGACGGGGTCGCGGCGGTCGCGGCCGTCCAGGCGCGATCCTACGACCTCGTGCTGATGGACGTGCAGATGCCCGTGATGGACGGCATCGCGGCGACCCGGCGGATCCGCGCCCTGGGCGGCGCCGGCCGCCTGCCGATCCTCGCGATGACGGCGAACGTCCTGCCGCAGCAGGTGGCCGAGCTGCGCGCCGCCGGGCTCGACGACCATATCGGCAAGCCGTTCCGCGCGGACGCGCTGCTCGCCGCGATCGACCGCTGGGCGGCCCCCGGCGCGGAGCCGCCGCGCCGCGCCGGCACGATCGACCGCGCCACCCTGGACGAGATGACCGCGATGGTCGGCCACGCGCGGATGGGCGATCTCCTGGCGATGCTGGCGAAGGAACTCGCCGAGCGGTTCGGTCCGGCGGCGCCCGACGGCGACCGGGCGCGGCTGATGGGGGACGCGCACGCCATGGTGTCGGCGGCCAGCATGATCGGCTTCGTGGATCTGGCCGCGACCTGCCGGGCCTTCGAGACGGCCTGCCGCGCGGGCGAGGACGTCGCCGCGCTGCTGTCGACGCTCCGGGCCCAGGCGGCCGCCACGATCGCCGAGATCGCGGTGCTGCGGGCGGCCTAGCTCTTCAGGACGTCGAATTCGCCGCCCTCCACATCGATACTCATATAGTCGATCCGCTTCGGCGCCCGTGCCTCGGAGAGAAAACGGTCGAGCGAGATCGTTTGGACTGGGTATTGTCGTTTATCTTGGCGGAACTGAGAATGAAAATCGCCTGCTGCGAATTCATCCATTCCGGACAGCTCGCCGATATCAACCTCATTGAACAGGACTTCGACGCCATTGCTCTTGTGAACGCACTTGATTCCAAGACCCTGTTCCTGCCGCAGACCGAGTTCCCGATGCGCGCCGGCCTGCCGGTGCGCGAGCCGCTCTTCATCGAGCGCTGGAAGCGGATGGACCTGTACGGGACGCTGCGCGCCCGCGGACAGGGCCGGCCGAAATTCGTGCTCCACGACGGCCCGCCCTACGCCAACGGCAACATCCATATCGGCACGGCGGGCAGGCGGTCGCGTCGATCGCGGGCATCACCGCGCGGATCCGCGAGATCAGCGGCGTGGCGACCTCGATCGCGGCCGCCGTGGAGCAGCAGGGCGCGGCGACCCAGGAGATCGTGCGCAACGTCGCGCAGGCCTCGACCGGCACCAACGAGGTGACCGGCAACATCGCCGGCGTGGCGCAGGCCTCGGAGGAGACGGGGGCGGCGGCCGGGCAGGTCCTGTCGGCGGCCTCCGAGCTGTCGCGGCAATCCGAGCATCTCGGCGCCGAGGTCGCCCGCTTCCTCGCCACCGTCCGCGTCGCCTGACCCTCAGCGCGGCATTTCCGGCACAAGGGGAAGGGCACGGTCTCCGCCGGGTCGTCCGCTTCTGATCCCGACGGGGGCGGAAGCGGGCCGTCTCAGATCCACCCCTCCAAGTCCAGAGTCGGGTGGCCGGGGATCTTGTGCGGTGAGGCACAGGTCGGGCGATCCGCCGACGAGACCGAGGCGGTCTCGGGTCGAACGCGGGTCGGGCGCGGGTCGCCTGCGGAACGGCTGCTCAGGGTGGATCTCTGCTGATCCGCCTCTGAACGGCGAAGCATCGAAGGCGGCGTCGCCGCCGCACCTGCCCACCACCCGTCTGCGCTCCGCAGAGTGCCCGCCTCTCGGCGCTCAGGCGACCGGCATGTCGATCCTGCAGCGCACACCGTCGGCGCCGAGGGTGTAGTCCACCTCGGCCCGCAGCGCGTAGGCCAGGGCCTCCTGGATCAGCTCCGTGCCGTAGCCGCGACGGATGACGGTGTCGGGGTCGATGGCGACGCCCTCCTCCACCCAATTCAGGGTCAGCCTCCGGCCGCCGCGATCGTCGATGACGATGGCCCAGGTGACGCTCAGCCGACCGGTATCGGCCTTGAGCGCGCCGTACTTCACCGCGTTGGTGGTCAGTTCGTGCAGCGCCAGTGCGAAGTTCTGCACCTGCCGGGCCCGTAGCAACAGCTCCGGGCCAGCCACCCGGACCCGGTCCGCCGCGCCGTCCACGTGCGCCGCCAGCTCGGTCCGAACCAGCCTCCCGACCGCGACGGTATCGCTGCCGCCCTGGCTGAGCAGCCCCTGCGCCCGGCCGAGCGCCTGCAGCCGCTCCTCGAAGGCCTCGACCGAGCCGCCCTGTCTCACCGTCCGGTCGGCGAGGGCGGCGACGATCCCGAGCAGGTTGCGCGCCCGGTGCTGCAGCTCGTTGACCAGAATCGCTTGGCGCTGCGCGGCCGCCTTCTCCTCGGTGATGTCCCGCCCGACGCCGCCGAGCCAGCGGACCCTCCCGGCCGCGTCGCACATCGGGAAATCGGTGTCGCGTATCCAGCGCACGGCACCGTCACCGCGCCGCCGGATCCGGTACTCGAAGGCCGCGGGCCCGCCGGCCCGCACCTGCCGGATGTTGTCCAGAACAGCCTGACGATCCTCGGGGACGATCAGGTCCAGCCAGCCAGACATGTTGTCGCCGCGCAGGGCCGTCTCGCGGTCGAGGCCGTAGATCGTCTCGAAGGCCGGCGTGAAATAGATCCATTGCAGGGTCTCGGCGTCGCGCATCCACAGGACGTCGGACGAGGCCTCGCCGAACTGCCGCAGGCGCTCCTCGCTCTCGTGGACCTTGGCCTGCGCCATCTCCTCCTGCAGGCGCAGCACCTCGGCCTGGGCGGCCTTCCAGGCGGTGATCTCCTTGGTCGTGGTGGCCACGCCGTCGCCGAGCTTGACGGCCGACTGGAAGAACCAGCCGTCGAACTGCTCGTGCACGTAGTGCCGCTCGGCGCTCGACGGCACGCCCGTCTCGGTGACGCGCTTGAAGGCGTCGAAGATCCCTTCCTGAACCACGCCGGGATTGCGCTCCAGCAGGCTCTGGCCGCGGACGTCGCCGTAGCGGCTCTCGGAGGTGTGGTTGTTGAGAAGCCAGCGGAAGTCGACGATCTCCCCGGAGGCGTCGCGGATCGCCGCGAAGACCTGGATCATGTCCATGGAGCTGTCCATGGTGGCCTGGAGCAGATCGCGGCTGGCCGTCAGTTCCACGGTCCGCACGTGAACCTGGCGTTCCAGCGCGTCGCGGTAAGCCTCCTCGGCCCGGCGCGCGGCCTCCCGAGCTTCTTTCCGCTCGGTGATGTCGCTGATGACGGAGACGAAGCCGGTGACCTGCCCGGCGGCGTCGAACGTCGGGGCGGTGGCGACGTTGGTCCAGAACGATCGGCCACCATCGTCGACGAAGAGCATCTCCAGTCCGGGAACGACGCGATCCCCCCGGAGCGCGCGCGAGCCCGGATAATCATGCGGCGCGATCAGGCGCCCGTCGTCCCAGGCCCGCCAGCGGTCACCGCGATCCGGGCCGCGGGACGGCATCGTGCCGTTGGGTAGAAACCTGCGGTACTCGTCGTTGGCGATGACGACCTTGCCGTCGATGTCGATGACCGCGATCCCGGCCGGTACGCTGGCGAATGCCGCCGACAGCCGCGCCTCGCTGTCGCGCAGAGCCGTCTCGGTGCGCTTGCGGGCGTCGATGTCGATGTTCATCCCGACCCATTTCTCGACGTGTCCTCGCGCATCGCGCACGGGGGCGGCGCGGACATTGGTCCACCGCCAACCTCCGTCGGGCGCTCGAAGGCGGAACTCGGCGTTGACGAGACCCTGAGCCGCGACGGCCTCCCGCCATTGCCGCTCGGCATAGGCCCGGTCGTAGGGATGGATCGCGTCCAGCCAACCGTGGCCGAGCCACGCCTCCAGGGTCTGGCCGGTATAGGCACGCCAGCTCGGGCTGTCGGCAGTGACGACGCCGTGGGCGTCTGTTTCCCACACGGCCTGCGTCCAGCTCTCGATCAGGAGGCGGTGTCGAGCCTCGCTTTCGGTCAGCCGCTCCCCCTTGAGCTGCTGATCCGTGACGTCGAAGCTGACACCGTTGACGATCCACGGCCGCTCCTGGTCGGCACGCCCGCGCCAGCGCACCCAGTGCCCGATGGTCAGCCCGGCCACGACCGCGAGCTGACCGTCGAATTCCTGCCCCGCAGCGATGGCCCGCGTGACCATCTCACCCATCTCCCCTCGGCCCTGCGGAGACATCCGGACCGTGAAGTCGGACAGCGGGCGAGGATCGTCCGACGGTGGAAAGCCCCAAAGGCCCAAGAACGCGGCATCGCCCCAGATCAGTGCGTCGCGCAGGTCCCAGCGCCACGTTCCCATCCGACCGCCTTCGACCGCGATGCGGCGAAGCTCTTCGCTCTGCCGCAGGGCGGCCTCGACATCGGCCTTCTCGCGCAGGGCCGCCTCAGCGGCTGCGAGACGCCGCTCGAGGTCCGCGATGGTCGCGTGATCATCCATCCCGTGAAAGGGCACCACCGAGCGACTCGGTTCAACCCGGTTCCGGCGATCGGCAGATCGGCGACCGGCCGCTGCCCCCCGCCTCGGAACCTTGAACGCGTCCGCGCCCGGCCGCTCGGAGCGGGGGCTATCGCGCGCACGCTATCGTCACGGTCGGGAGGCTTGGTTTAAAGCAGCGTTCGGGTGGGCGTCCGATCGAAGGCGCCTCGGATTTCGTGGGGAGCCATCTTGGCCGACGACGCCGCGCTGCGCCGGCTGCTTGCCGACATCGCCCAGGGGAAGGCCGACCGGCTGGCCGAGCTCTACGATCTCACGAGCCCGAAACTGTACGGTCTGATCCTGCGTATCCAGCGCGACCGGGCGATGGCCGAGGACGTGCTTCAGGACGTCTACACGCGGATCTGGCAGGCCGCCGGTCGTTACTCGTCCGAGACGGGCCCGGCGCTGCCGTGGCTCTGCACGATCGCCCGCAACCGGGCAATCGACAGCGTGAGGCGGAAAGTCGAGCATCAGGGTCCGGAACTGGACAACGGCGAGGATTGGGTGGCGCGGCTGATCGATCCGCAGGACGGGGCGGCGGAGTTCATGGACCGGGACGCCCTCCTGGCCTGTCTCGGCCGCCTCGATCCCGTGCACCGGGACTGCGTGGTGCTGGCCTACTGCGAGGGGCACTCGCGGGAAGAGCTCGCCCGGCGTTTCGACCGCCCGGTCAACACGATCAAGACCTGGCTGCACCGGTCGCTCGCGGGCCTCAAGACCTGCCTGGAGGCGGTCTCGTGAGCAGCGGCGGCGATGCCGGAACGGACCCGATGCCCACGCAAGATCTGCGTGCGGCCGAGTACGCCCTCGGGACGCTCGACGCGGAGGAGCGGTCGGCGCTGGAGCGCGAGGCGGCCCTGGATCCCGGTACGGCCGGTCGCATCCGCGCGTGGGAGTGTCGGCTCGCGCCGTTGATGGCGGCCGTGCCGCCCGTGACGCCACCTCCGCGAGTCCGCGAGGCGCTGCTGCGCGCGCTGCCCGACGCTTCCGGCGGGGGACGGGACCAGCTCCGCCACCTGCGCCGTCAGGTGAGACGCTGGCAGGTGGCCGCGGCGGGATCGGGCCTGCTCGCGGCGGGCCTCGCGCTGTTCGTGGCGGTCGGCCTGCCGCGGAGCCCGGCGGGCGGGCGCTACTTCGCCGTCGTGCAGGCGGGCGGGGCGCTGCCGGCACTGGTCGTGCGGGTCGACACGCGGACCGGTCTCGCGCAGGTCAGGCCGGTCGGCGCCGATGCGCCCGCGGGGCGGAGCCTGGAACTGTGGTACGTCGGCGCCGATGGCGCCAAGCCCCTCGGCCTGGTCGGGGCGGCACCCAGTCAGGTGAGGCTGCCGCAGGGCACGGCACCGGACGGGGTGATCGCCGTCTCGGTCGAGCCGCCCGGGGGGTCTCCCAGCGGCCAACCCACGGGCCCGGTGATCTACACCGGCAAGCTCATCGCCGACTGACCGGCCGCGGCGGGTCCGCCCGCCGGCGCTCGTTCGATCCGGCGGAGGGCGACACGGCCGAGGCCCGCGGCCCTCGCGGACCGCGGGCGCCGCGCCTTACGGCATCAGCACGGCGTTGATGACGTGGATGACGCCATTCGACTGCATGACGTTCGGGACGGTCACCGTGGCGGTGTTGCCCTTCTGGTCGGTCACGAGAACCTTCTTGCCCTGCACTTCGACGGCGAGCGGCTCGCCCTCGACGGTGGTGAGCACGCCCTGTCCGCCGCCCTTCCTGGCCAACGCCGTCAGGTCCTTGGCGGTGTAGACGCCCGGGACCACGTGATAGGTCAGGATCTTCGTGAGCGTCGCCTTGTTCTGCGGCTGCACGAGGCTCTCGACCGTGCCCGGCGGCAGCTTGGCGAAGGCGGCATTGGTGGGCGCGAACACGGTGAACGGGCCCGGACCGTTCAGCGTGTCGACCAGGCCGGCGGCCTTCACGGCGGCGACCAGGGTGGTATGATCCTTCGAATTGACGGCGTTCTCGACGATGGTCTTCTGGGCGTACATCGGCGCGCCGCCGACCATCGGGTTCCTGGCGTAGGCGGCGCCGCTCGCGGTGAGACCGAGCGCGAGGGTCAGGGCGAGGGCCTTGGCCGTGCGGCGGCCGGCGGTCTGGGTGCGCATCGTGTTTCCTTCCATCCGAACCCCTGTGGGCGGGGCGACGCGGGCCCTTACGGGCCGATCGGAGAGGAAGTTTCGCCGGTCGGAAGCAGCCGCGCGGAGCCCGCACTGTCTCCGCGCGGGGCGCGTCCGTTCAGGCGTGACATCGCGGCGGACCGCCCTGTGTCTGACGTCTGCTTTCGGGCGTAGCGCGTTCCGGATGTCTTGGCGGGCTCGGGTCGCGAGCAGTTCCCCGCCTTGCCGGACCGATCGGCTCTCGGCCTGAGCGCCGTGGGGGGGGGCGGCCGCCTCGTCAGGAGCCGCCGGTTCGCGGCCGCCTCGATCCGCTGACGAGCGCCACGCCCGCCCTGCCCGCGGCGCGGGTGACAGGTGCGCCACCCGGCGCGCCGCTCTCCGGCGGTCGCGGCGTGGATCGGGGATACCATCTGTCAGCCAATTTCGGGCATCGATGGCCGCCTGCCACCGACCACCCCGTACCGAAGGGCTGACGCCACGATGCGAACGATCGTTTACGCCGATGGAGGTTGCGACCCCAATCCCGGGCCAGGGGGTTGGGGGGTCGTCATCGCGGCTCCCGACGGTACGGTCGAGCTGTGCGGCGGGGAGCCCGGCACCACGACCAACAACCGGATGGAGCTGACGGCTGCCATCAAGGGTCTCGAGCATTTCCCGGCCGGAGCCGCGATCGAGATGCGGTGCGACAGCCAGTACGTGGTCAAATCGGTGACCGAGTGGATGCGCGGCTGGAAGGCCAAGGGCTGGCGCACGACGACGGGTGACGTGAAGAACGTCGACCTGATGAAGCGCCTCGACGAACTGAACGCGGCGCGCGACGTGAAATGGACCTGGGTCCGGGGACATGCCGGCGACCGTCTCAACGAGCGCGCCGACGCGCTCGTCCACCAGGGCCGTCGCGAAGCGAAGCTCGGCAAGCTCGAGTCGCGGAACAGTGCTGCGCCCATACCGGCCCCTGCCGCCGCACCCGCCGCGCCGCGCCAGGGCGCGGACCTGCGCGTCGATCTCGCGCTCGGCCTCCAGGTCACCCGGGCCGCGAAGGCGGCGGGTGTCACGCCCGACGCGCTGGTCGACGACGCGATCCGCTTCTACCTCGAGATCGGGCCCAGCGAGGTCGCACGCCTGCGATCGCGCCGGGAGTGAGGACGAGGCCGATTCCGGCGGCGCCCGATCGCCGGTCCGGTCCCGGCTTCGCCGCCTGCATTCGCGGATCCGACACCGGTGCACTGACGCAGACGGCCGGTCCGGAGGATCGGCCGGCGGCGGCCCGGATGTCGGCGGGGTCGGTCCGGACGAGGGGTCTGGCGCGCCGGACGTGCCTTAGATGGGCCCGCCGAGGGCCGCGCGCAGCCGACCAGGCGGGTGAAGAGGCCGGGATCGGGGTGGCGTGCGCGGGCCGGCGCGGGCGGCGGAGGGCCCGGGTTCACCCCCTCTCAACGACCCGGCCCCATAGTGGCTCACGGCTCTCGTCGGCGAACGGCCTATCTGGCGACTTCGCGCGGCCCGTTGCGGACTCCCTCGTTTCGAGCTGATGCATGTCGTTCCTGACGCGATCGGTTGTTTTGGCGCGTCAGTTCTCGGTGAACGGTCGACGCGCCTGGCGGGGACCCCGATCGGTTGCCGTCCTCGGCTCGCTGCTCGCTCTCTGCGTCGTCATCGCCGCGTGTCTCCTCGTGAAGGACCTTCGCGACAGCACGGTCCAGACTACGGAACGGAACCTCCGGAGCCTGACGACCCTCTTGGCGGAGCAGGCGGACCGGACTCTCCTGGCCGTCGAGGTCGCGGAGAACGGTCTCCGCGACCGTCTCGCAGGGACGGGCCTCGAGCGTGAGGACGCACTCAGCGCGCTCGCAACGACGGCCGTCATCCGCGAGCGCCTGGACGCGAGGGCGTCCGCGCTTCCCCAGATCGTCGCCCTCGCGATCGTCGACGGGCGGGGCACGCTGCTGAATGCGTCGCGCCGCTGGCCGGTCTCGGACAGGGACGTGTCCGACCGTCCCTTCTTCCGCCAACTCGCCGCGACTGCAGGCACCCGGGCGATCTCCACCGAGTCCGTGCGGACCCGCGACGGCGTGTCGATGACCCTGTACGTCGCGATGAGGATCTCGACCGCCGGGGGCGGGACGCGGGGCTACATCCTGGCTGCCGTCGACATGCGGTACTTCGAGCGCCTCTACGCCAACGTGTCGCCGACCGAGGCGGACGTGATCTCGATGGTGTCCGAAGACCGCACCATGCTGGCTCGTCACCCCCTGCCACCCGGCGCCATCGGCCGCGTCGTCCCCGCCGTGCCGGGCCTCCGCCGGTCGCCGGGCGACCCCGAGGGCTCTGGTGTCGCCCGGATGACCACGCCGATCGACGGGCGCGACCGCTTCATCGCGATACGGCCGCTCGACCACTATCCGCTGATCGTCGGCGCGAGCCGCACCGTCGAGGCTACCCTGACCGCGTGGCGAAGGCAGACCGCGGCCCTCGGCGTCGCCGTGCTCATGCTGGCCGGAGCACTGCTCGCGCTGCTCAGGACAAACGCGCGACAGATCCGCGACCGGGCCCTGCTGGCCCGATCCGAAGCGGCGCGGAGGGCGGCGGAAGCGGAGGCCGAGGGGGACCGTCGGCTGAAGAACGAGTATGCCCGTTTCGGGACTGCGCTCGACGGCATGGGCCAGGGGCTCTGCGTCTTCGACGCCGCGGAACGGGTCCTGTTCCTCAACGCGCGCATGGCCGCCCTCTTCGACCTGCCCGATGCGTTCCGGCACGGGGGCGCAACCCTCGACGATCTCCTGACACATATCCGCGGCGGTGCCCCCCAGCAGCCGGTCGCCCTCTTCGTGGCGGAACTCCGCGCGGCGGCGACGGCGCGCGCGCCCGCGACGCTGACCTGCCCGCTCGCGGACGGACGCATCCTGGGCGTCGCGGTCGAGCCGGTGGCTGCCGGCGACCTCGTGTGCACGTTCGAGGACGAGACCGAGCGGCGGCGGGCCGAGGCGCTCATTTCGCACATGGCGCACCATGACGCCCTGACCGGGCTGCCGAACCGGCTGCGTCTCGACGAGGCCGCGCGGCGCCTGCTGGCCTCGCCCGAGCGGGATCGGCAGGGAGCGCTGCTCCTGCTCGATCTGGACGGGTTCAAGCAGGTCAACGACGTCCACGGCCACCCCCTCGGCGACGCTCTGCTGAGAGCGGTGGCCGACCGTCTGCGCCGGCTGACCGATGAAGGAGATCTCCTGGCCCGGCTCGGCGGGGACGAGTTCGCCCTCGTCTGCGGCGCCGACGCGTCGGCCGCGGCGCAGCCGCAGCCGATGGCGGCGATCGCCCTGGCGGCGCGGATCGTCGTCGCGCTGCAAGACCCCTTCACGATCGATGGCATCACCGTATCGATCGGCACGAGTGTCGGTATCGCCCGCGCCAACGGTGCAGACCAGAGCGTCGCGCGCCTGTTCCGGGATGCGGATCTCGCGCTCTATCGCTCGAAGGCGATGGGACGCGGAACGTGGTGCTTGTTCGATGCGCAACTCGATCAGCGAAGTCGTGAACGTCTCAACCCCGCCCGCGATCTGACTGACCGCGCCGCATAGCTCCGGACCGCGACGACCCGGGGTGCGTCGGACACGTCCGTCGGATGTCTCGGCGGCCACGTCCGAGGCTCGGGCAAGTCGAGGGTGTCGGCTGGCACGCGTCGCGGCGGTGGGCAGGCTCCGCGGCCAGCACAGGCCGGATGTGGCGGGGCCGCCCGGGACGATGCGTGACCCTCGGCGTGTGAGCGACAACGTATCCGAGCGGACGGCGCCGGGCCGCGCGCTTCCGGCCCTTGCGGTACCCCGGGAAGATCCGCGGCCGGTTCCGGACGTGCAACAGTCCACACGCCACGGCGTTGCCCCACGTCGTCGGCACCCGGGCCCGCGGGCGCTGACGGCACGGAGAGGCGCGTGCTCCCGCTTGCACGCGGGGAGGGAAGCTATGCCCTTCGTCATCACAGGCACTGATCCCTCCGGTCCCCGTTCGGCGACCCGGGCATCGCCGGCCAGCGCGATCGTCCTTGCGATGGGATGGGACAAGGCCGGCGTCCGAAACGTCCGGATCAAACCACCCGACATGGAGCCGCGGTGCTTCAAGGTCTTCCGCGTGCAGCATCTCGGGCCAGCCTTATCCGCCTCGGTGCGTCGGCCTATGGCCGCTTCCGGGATCCTCTGACCGCTGTCTGCGGCCGGGCTGGGCCGCCCCCAGGATGACCACTCGGAACGGATCTCCGCCGGTCCGACCTCGCGGCAGTTCAAGCACGGTCGAAGCGGGCAAGATGCAGGTAGGCCGGGTCAAACTCCGCGGCGGTCTTCAGGCCGTCCCAGTCGAGCACGGACAGGCGGCGACCGCTGAGCGTCACCAGTTCCGCAGCCTTCAGATCCCGCAACGTGCGGTTGACGTGCACCGGCGTGATGCCGAGGGCATCCGCCAGTTCGGACTGCGTCATGGGCAACTCGCAGGTTCGGTCCAACACCAGGCCGACCGCGTCGAGGCGGGTGACGAGCTCGCAGAATAGGTGGGCCATGCGCGCGTAGGCTTCGCGTCGGCCGATGTTCAGCATCCCCTCGCGCACCACGGCAGCATCGATCAGCGTCGAGCGCCAGAATGCCTCGACAAGACCCGGATGCGCGCGGAACAGCGTCCGCAGCGCCTCATGCTGGACGAAGCCAACCCGGCAGGGGCTGACCGTCGAGACACTGTTGTCGAGCACCCTCAGGTGCAGACTCTGGAGGTCGGGGATGTCGCCGGCGACGTAATAGGCCATCACCTGACGCTTGCCCGCCTGAGAGGTTTTGGAGGCGCACGCGAACCCTTCGAGCAAGGCGAAGCAGCGGCTGGGCCGGTCCCCCTCGCGCACGATATCCTGAGCGGCGTCGAACTGGGCGACCTGCATCGGCAAGGCGAGAAGGGCGGCCCGCTCGTCCCGGGTTATCGGAGTGAGCGCGATGCTCTCCACCTTGCGGACAAAGGGATGCCGGCCGGATCGGTCAGGTAACGCCATCATCTCGCTTCCGTCCGGGCGAGAGGACCATCTCTCTGCTGGCTGAATGCCGGGGACGCGATCAGGTTTCTGCACAGGCGCGCACGCGCCGGCCTCTACGGTGCTGAGCCGCCTGCCTTCCACGTGCCGACGAGCGTCAGCGATGCCTCGTAGATCACAACGCCGGTCTGATCGCGCACGCTGGCGCAGAAGGTCCGGTGATCGCCGTCCGGCAACTTGTCTCGCGCCATATCCGGCAGCGCGGCCAAGGCGGCCTCTCGAGCCGCCTCAGCATCCGGGAGATCTTGACCCTGGTCATCCTCAACGAACGTGTCGTCGTTGTTCGTGTCGATGAAGTAGATGGGCATGGGTCCTGCCGGGAGGGCTTCACGACCCGACAACCCCAGTTTGTAACGCAAGTTTCTTTCCGAGCACCGCCGACGTCCGCGCAGCTGGCATAAGTCGGCCGGGGACTGTCCCCATCGCGACGCGTCTGCTCCGAAGCGAGCCGGCCGCTCGGTCTCCGAAGCCGCCCCGATGTGCACGAGGCCTGTCAGGCGCCCGATAGAATCCGTGCGCAGAACAAACGTCCGGCCTGCCGGATCCGAACGAGAACTCGAGATTCGCCGCGATCCTTCGGCATCTCGGCCAGCTTGAACGACGGGTCCGGACCGGGATCGATATCGACAACCTACGCGCCCGCGCCGCGCAGGACCCGCGCCGCGCCGGTGGCAACGTCGTAATCATCCTCCACCACCAGCACGCAGCGCCCTGCCAGGTCCGGTTCGCCCGTCATGTCGATCCCTCCTCCGAACACCACAGACCTCTGCGGGGCGCCCGTCTCCAGGATGCTGGGTTCGACGCCGACTCACGGCCGGCGCGACCGGAGCAGCGCGAACAGCAGGGCGAGCATCAGAAGCAGGCCCCAGGTCACGAAGGATTGCCCGAAGATGTAGAGGCCGTAGGAGGGCGCGAGGGCCGTCCCGAGCCGGGAGAGACCGATGACGACGATCGGCATCAGGATCAGGAAGCCCAGCAGCTCCAGCGGCAATCGGCGGAACACGCAGAGCGCGGCATTCAGATCCTCGACGGACACATAGTCGAGCGACAGTCGTTCCACGTCCCCAGCCCGCGTCATGGCCCCCCTCGCCTCGGTCTACCTTCGCCATCAGGCCGCACCGTAGCAGCACGCAATGGTCTTCACGATCCTCCAGCCTGCCGGTCTGCCCCCGACCCCCACCGCACCTGCCTCTTCCTCAGTCACGAGCTCCGTCACGAGCGGGTTTTGCCAACGCCTGCTTGCAGCCTCGAACCAGTGACTTACACTTGCCCGCTTCCGTCGGCAGGCTGTCGACCGCGTGGGCGTGAATCGAGGGCGCGTCGGAGTGGGCTGGGCGCCGGGGGCCGCGGACGGCGGCGGAGCCGTGAACCGGCCGCGGGTGACCAGTGTTCCGGAGGGTGAGCGCTTCGTTGCAGGGAGCGGGATCATCGATCGCGCGGTTCGGGCCGTGCTGCGAGACGGCTCTGGTGAAGGTGGATCGATGACCGATCTCTGGTCCACGCCCGCGGATGTGCCGCTCGACTGCCTGATCGTCGGCGGCGGCCCGGCGGGCCTGACGGCCGCGCTCTACCTCGCGCGCTTCGAACGCCGGTTCATGATCGCGGATGCGGGGGATTCGCGCGCCTCCTGGATCCCGACGAGCCACAACGTCCCGGTCTTCGCCGAGGGTGTCTCCGGCAAGGAGATCCTCGCTCGCCAGCGGGAACACGTCGCCCGCTACGGCGGCCGCGTCGTGCACGGGACCGTCACGGCCCTGCACAAGGCGGAGGGCAGCTTCGTCGCCAGGATAACGCGCGCCGACGCCAACGTCCCGATCGAGGTCCGGGCGCGTCGGGTGCTGCTCGCGACGGGCGCAGACGACGTCGAACCCAACTTTCCCGACCTGCCCGACGCCGTCCGGCGCGGACTGGTGCGCTACTGCCCGATCTGCGACGGATACGAGGCCCGAGGCCGACGCATCGGGGTCATCGGCCACGGCGACAGAGGCCTGGGCGAGGCGGTCTTCGTCGCGCGCACCTACTCCCGCGACGTGACCTTGTTGACCCTCGGCCGCGATCTGGATCTCGACGCGGACGGCTCCGCGCGCGTCGCGAAGCACGGCATCAAGATCGTCCGCGACCCGGTCATCGATCTCGACGTCGAGGCGGACCGGATCTCCGTGCTGCGCACGGCCTGCGGCGCCGAGCACCGCTTCGAGGTGCTCTACTCGGCCCTGGGATTGAAGATCCGCTCGGAGCTCGCGGTCGCGCTCGGGGCCGACCATGACGGGACGGGGGCGCTGAACGTCGACGAGCACAACCGCACGACGGTGCCGGGTCTGTACGCGGCCGGCGGGGTCGTGCGCGGCCTCGACCAGATCGTGGTCGCCATGGGCCACGGTGCGGTGGCAGCCACCGACATCCACAATCGCTGCGAACTCCCCACCGAGGAGGAGGTGGACGGCGGCGCGGCGAAACCGGGCGCATGATCCCGCCCGCGGCGCTCCCCGCCGCCGGAGGCGGTGACGGAACTCATCCGTGTCGGTCCGATTACGGCCTTCGAGACCCTCGGAAAGCGAAAGTCGGGATGACGGAACGCGCGCGCGATCTCGCCCTGGTCCTGGCCGGCGGCAACGCTGTCGGGGCCTACCATGCCGGGGCCTACGAGGCGCTCCACAGCCGCGGGCTCCGGCCGAATTGGGTCGTGGGCGCGTCCATCGGCGCCGTGACCGCCGCGATCATCGCGGGCAATGCCGCCGAGGACAGGGTCGCCCAGCTCCGCCGCTTCTGGGAGGAGGCGACGCTCGGCGCAGTGCTGAGCCCGGCCGGACTGCTGAAGCCGCGCCAGGTCTACAACGGCCTGCACGCTCTCATGGCCCTCGTCTGGGGCCGGCCGAACATTTTCCGCCATCGGCTACCCGGCGCGTGGTCGGCGCTGCCCTGGGTGCCGAACGACGTCGCCCTGTTCGACAACGCGCCGCTCCTCCAGACCATGACCCGCCTCATCGACTTCGAGCGCCTGAACCGGGGGGACACGCGCCTGACGGTCGCCTGCGTCGATATCGAGAGCGGTGAGGAGGTTTACTTCGACTCGGCTCGCGAGACGATCCGGCCCGAGCACATCCTGGCCAGCACCGCCATCCTCCCCGCCTTCCCGCCGGTCGAGGTGGACGGGCGCGTCCTGTGTGACGCCGGCTACACGATCAATCTGCCCCTGGACCCGGTCTTCGCGACCGAGCCCGAGCGGGACCTGCTCTGCATCGCCTCGGACCTGTTCAGCCCGCGGGCGCCGCGGCCGGCCTCCCTCGACGCGGTGCTGGAGCGCGCCAACGACCTCATCTTCGGCAGTTCGTCGCGCCGGGCCATCGCCAGCCTGAAGCGGGAGTACGACCTGAGACAGGAGCTCGATCCGGCCGGTCCGGCGGTGACACTGCTGCACCTCGTCTACCAAGCAGGCGCGGACCAGCTCGCCGCCAAGAGCTTCGACTTCTCGCCTTCCTCGATCCGTGACCGCTGGGCGGCGGGCGAGCGGGACGCCCGCGACGGCCTGGAGCACCTGTCCCGCAGCGGGTCCGAACACCGCCGGTTCACCTACGTCGCCTGCGGCCGGCCCGAGCAGTCGGACCCGGCGGCCCCTGCCCGGCTGGAGGATGACGCGGTCCCGGCATCGCGCCCACCACCGGGCCCGGGCGAAGAGCGCGGCCGGGGCGCGTGGCCGGACGACGCGTAAGCAGAGGCACCCGCCGCGACCGAGCGTTGCGGTGATGCTCGGGACAGCGCGGCGTGTCGGGACCTCGGCGGAACACGGCTCCGGCCCGACACACAGATCTGTGTCTGCGCGCCTCTCCGACGGCGTGCCACGCCTCGAGGACGTCCCGTGCAGGGCGGCGATCCAGAAGCTCGATCGCCCGTCCACGAAGATCTGCGACCGAACCAAAAGGGCCGTCGATCCGCTGCGGCCCGCTCCCGGGATCGCGTCGGGGTCCGCGTGTGGAGCGGCGGCCCGCTGCGGCCTGAGGCCGAGACGGCCTGCCGGACCTGACGGCGTGGCGCGACTTCAGCCTCAGGATCGCCCTCAGCGGCTATCGCTCGCCTTTGACCCGGTCCAAGTAGTCGACGATCGTGCGCGCGTCCTCGGAGGTGATCGGGGCCTTGTAGGCGGCGATCATCTTGTCCACGACCTTGCGCCACTCGTCACGGGACAGAGCCGGCTGATTGAGCGTGTGGTCGGCAGAGTGGCAGGCGGTGCAGTTGGACGCGATGACATCCGACCCCGGCCCCTCCGGGAAGCCGACATCGTCGCCGACGGGCAGGTCGACCTCGGGCTTCGGGTGAAGTTCGAGCGGCGTCGCGGTCGCCGCCGGCAGGCCGGCCGGGAAGGTGGCAAGCGATGCGGCCAGCAGGGCGATGCGGGTGTGTCGAAACATGGCGCAGCTCTCCCTCAGGCGGCACGGATATCGAGGGTCTCGACCTGGTTGGTCAGGTAGCCGCCGGGGTTCCAAACCCGTCGCATCGGTTGGACCGCTCCCCCTGTGTTCGTGCACCGGGCCATCAGCCCGTGCGCCCCTCTGCCTTGAAGGGTCACCGTGGTCTGCCATTGGCGGAAGCTGTAGGTACCCTCATCCCGACCGAGTGTCGTCGACCGCCAGGTTCTGCCGCCGTCGAGCGACAGGTCCACCACCGCGACGCCGCTGTCGCCCCCGAAGGCGATGCCGCGGACGGGCTGCGGTGCGCCAGCCGGGACGGTGTCGCCCGGCCTGAGGTTGGTCACGAACGCGCGCGGGACGTTCCGCGTGATCGGGATCAGGTCGTAGCCTGTCTGACCCGGCTCGACCGTGTGATTGGCCGTGTCGGGAACGCGGTAACTGCGCGTCGTCCACACACTGGGATCGGGCTTGTCCATGACCTCGACGTCGTTGAGCATCTTGATCCAGTAGACGGCGGACCACCCGGGGACGATCAGCTTCAGCGGGAAGCCGTTCAGCATCGGCAATTGCTCGCCGTTCATGGCGAAGGCGAGCATCACCTCGCCGTCCCGCGCGTGATCGACGGTCAGGGATTTCACGAATTTCGGAGCGTCCGGCAGCATCGGCCCGTCGAGGCCGCCGAACCGGACATGGCCGGCGCCGGCCTTCACGCCCGCGCGGTCGAGAACATCCCGGAGGCGCACGCCGGTATAGACGGCGTTGCTCATCGAGCCGTTCGCCCACTGGGCGCCGGCCACGCGGGGGTTGGCGTAGAGGCGCGAGTTGCCGGCGCATTGGCTGACCGCGGCGATCTCGAACCGGGGCAGATCGTGCATCAAGTCCTTCAACGAGAGGAAGAGTGGACGCTCGACCAGCCCGTGCACCCTGAGGGCGAAGGTGTCGACGTCGACATGGGTCGGAAACGTCGCCCAGTGCCAGCTCACGAAGTGCTGATCGTTGGGCGTGAACACGCCGCGATCGAAGACGTCGAAGGGCGTCTCCAGCCACGGCGGCCGCGTGCGCTGGACGATCATGCGCCCCTTCTCGGGGTAGGTGGTCGTCATCGGCCGCGTGCTCGGGCCGCCGGAGACGCGGAAATCGACCGTCTCGCCCCGGGCTCGGCGGGTGAGCAGGCCCAGCCCTCCCGCCGATGCCGCCGCCAGGAAGCGGCGGCGGCTCGGAACCGACGCTGAAGTGGTGTCGTCCTGTGTCACGCGGGTATCTCGCTCCGCCGACCCGTCGCGGTCGGCGGCGAGCACCCGTCCTCCTCAGCTTAAGGCTGCCTTAAGTGCGCGGCAGCTCATCGCCGAAGGTCCCTGCGCCCGGAGGGACCGGCGCGCAGAGGGTGCGGGACGCCGCAGATGATGCGTTCGTCGCGGCCGGTGCCATCGGCCGAGGACGCAGCCGCGGATACTGCGCCCCGCGCAGGACGAGGCCCGCGCGTGGCTCACGCGGCTTCGAGATCGACCTGCAGCCCGGAGCCGTCCTGGCGATTGCGCAAGAGGAGTGCGAGCCGGCTTCGCCGTGCCGCCATCTCTGTGATCGCGAGGCCGAGCCCGCTCCCCGACGCACTCTTGTGACGGCCGCGGAAGAAGCGCGTCGTCACATGCGGCAGCTCCTCCTCGGGAATGCCCGGTCCCTGGTCGCGCACGAAGAAGCCGGTGCCGGTCGCATTCAGGCCCCACTCGATCGTGCCGGCCCCCATGTGCTGGACGGCGTTCTCGTGGAGATTGCGGATGGCCAGCCGCAAGCTCTCCGGATCGCCCCGCATCTTGAGGTCGCGCAGGCGCGGATCGACGAGCGTGCGGATGCGCTCGTCGACCCGCATCCCGTCGATCGTCTCGGCGATCAGGGCACCCACCTCGACGTCGATCAACGGGCGCTCGTCCGTCTCGGCATCGAGTCTGGCGGCATCGAGCAGCTGGCGCACGAGCCGTGTGGTCTGGTCGACGGCCGTCAGGATCTGCCGCAGGGCCGCCTTCACGACGCTCGGATCCGTGCTGGCCATCGCGACCTGCGCCTGGGTCTTCAGCCCGGCGAGCGGTGTGCGCAGCTCATGGGCGGCGAAGGCGGTCACCGTTCTCTCATGGCGGCGGGCCGTCTCCACCTTGAGGAACAGGGCGTTCAGGGCGTCGGCGAGCGGCCGCACCTCGTCCGGCGCCCGCCCGGCATCGATGGCGCGCATGTCGTCGGCATCGCGCGCCGCGATGTCCCGGGCCATGCGCCGCAGCGGGCGCAGGCCGCGTCCGAGACTGACCCAGATCAGGAGGGCGAGCAGGGGCACGACGAGGAGCACCGGCATCACGAAGCTGCGGACGAGGTCGTTGGCCAAGCGCTCGCGCATGCCGAGCCGATCACCGACCATGACGCGAATGCCCTTGCGCGGATCCTCGAGCGTGAAGACGCGCCACGTATCACCGTTGATGGCGCGCTCCGAGAACCCCGAAGACGCGTCCGTCATGCGGTGCTCGGGCGCGCCGCTCGAGCGCGCCAGCATGCTCCCCGACAGCGACCAGATCTGGCAGGTGAGCTGATGCGCGTAGTCCAGCGCGGGGATGGGCGTCTCCTGCCCCCCCGGGACCGGACTGGCCCCGACCCGGTCGGCGACCGAGATCACCATGCGGGCGGCCTCCTGCAGCTGCGTGTCGACGAAGTGCTCCACCTCCCGCTTCGAGCTGACGTAGATCCACAGGACGGCGCTGAGCCAGATCAAGCCGGTGGCGACGAGCAGGACGACGAAGAGTCTCGTGCGAAGTGCGCTCACGCGATGGCCCTCATCCGGTAGCCGAGACCGCGCACCGTCTCGATCGCGTGCCGTCCGATCTTGGCACGCAGGTTGTGGATGTGGACTTCCACGGCGTTGCTCTCGACCTCTTCCTGCCAACCGTAAAGCTGCTCCTCCAAATCCGACTTGGAGTGCAGGACACTCGGACGCTCCATCAGGGCGGCCAGCACCATGAATTCCCGTCGCGACACCGGAACGGGTCTGTGATCGACGGTCACGGCGAAACGGCCCGGGTCGAGCCGGATCGCACCGTGCACCAGAGTCGCCGAAGCCCGCCCGGCCGCCCGGCGGACCACCGCCCTGATCCGGGCGGAGAGTTCGTCGAGGTCGAAGGGCTTGCCGACATAGTCGTCGGCACCGCCGTCGAGGCCTGCGATACGGTCGGCGACCCCGTCGCGCGCCGTCAGCAGCACGACCGGAGTTCGGTCGCCGCGCGCGCGGAGGGTGCGCAGCACATCGAGCCCCGAGCCGTCCGGCAGCATGAGGTCGAGCACGATCGCGGAGAAATCGGTGGCGATGAGGGCAGACACCGCGTCCTCGCAGGTGCCGACGCAGTCCACGGTCGAGCCCGACAGGCCGAGCCCGACCTTCAGACCGTCCGATAGAATAGGATCATCCTCGACGACGAGCAGGCGCACGGGTGTCTCCTGGGCCGGGGAGCACCATAGGGCGCCACCTTAAGCCTGGCTTAAGCTGCGTTTCGGACCAGCCGCGACCTGATCGCAGAACCGACCGCGCCTCCGCCATGCCGCACTCCGCTCATACATCGCCCGCTCGCCGCCGTGACCCGCGCCGCGGCGCATCCATGCCGGGCCGGGATCGGGGGACAGCCAGCGGTGCTGCGGGCGAGGAGCGGTCCCCCGCCGCGCGCGGGAGCGTGCTGCGCCTCGCCGCGATCCTGGCTGTGGCATCGGTCCTCGGCGCCTGCAACGCCTCGACGGGCGCGCGGCCCGAGGTCGCGACGTTGGCCCAACAATTCAGCCCGGACGTGCTCCGCCAATATGCGGCCCTCACCGACGAGCCCTTCTCGGTCGCGGCGATCAGCCCGACCGACCTCAAGGTGAACTACGTGCGCCGCGTCGTCGACTACCCGACGCGGGAGCAGCCAGGCACCCTGATTGTCGATCCCCACAACCGCTTCCTCTACCTCGTGATGGAGGGCGGCAAAGCCATGCGCTACGGGGTTGGCGTGGGCAAAGCCGGGTTGGAGTTCACCGGCAGCGCGACGGTCGGGCGGAAGGCCAACTGGCCCCGGTGGACGCCCACGCCGGACATGCTGCGGCGCGAGCCCGAGCGCAACGGACGCTGGGCCGGCGGCATGCCGGGCGGCGCGGGCAATCCGCTCGGCGCGCGCGCGCTGTACCTGTACAAGGACGGCCACGACACGCTCTACCGCATTCACGGTACGACGGAGCCTTGGAGCATCGGCGAAGCCGTGTCGTCGGGCTGCATCCGCATGCTGAACCAAGACGTCATCGATCTGCACCGGCGCGTCCCGGTGGGCACGCGGGTCGTCGTCCTCAGCGGGCACGGGGCCGTGGCTTCACGTGCGACGGGCTCGATGCCGGAGAGTGACGTCGAGTGATCTGCCCTGGACGCCCGCGGATCGTCACGGAGACCCATCCGCCGACGGACATGCCGCTCGCGGCCCCTCATCGGCCTGTCATCGCGTTTCCGCCCGTGACCGCGTCTCGCGGCGGCGCGACCGCCTCGGGCACCGGGCCAAGGCAAGCGTTGCGGTCGCAGGCGCGCAGGCAGAAAAAAGGCCGCCCCTGTGGAGCGGCCCGAAGTCTTGGGAGGAAACGCCCTCGTGGAGGGCTGCGAGACCGCGACGCCGTCGCGACCCCGCGCTGACGATCTGGGCACGAGCCGCGCCGGGGACAACCGCGCGGAGGTTGGGCCGCGCGCCTGGGCGGCGTCGCTCAGCCCGCCAGGTGCGCTGCCACACCATCACTCGGCGCAGCCGCCGGTCGCGCCGGCACGGACGCCGGGATCGTGACCGGCGCTGAATGGCGGCGGGACGGATCGAGGGCCGCACGGCGGCGGGACGTACGCGCCTACGGCCACGAACCATGCCGCCTCTGGGCGTCGGACCGGGCCTGGATCAAGGTGGAATTAACTGCCCATCCCACGCCCAGACGTGACCGGAATCGTTGATCTGCAGCCCCGACACGACCTGCAGCAGCCGAGCCGCACACTCATCCGGCGAGAACACGCCGGGTGTCCCGGCAATCGGGCGAAACGGTCGCGACAAGGCCGTGCGCACGGTTCCGGGATGAAGACCGACGACGATCAGCTCCGGATGAGTGCGCGCCGTCTCGACGGCGAGCGTGCGGAGGATCTGGTTCAGCGCCGCCTTCGAGGCTCTGTAGGCGTACCATCCACCCAGGCGATTGTCGCCGATCGACCCGACGCGCGCCGAAAGAGCGGCGAAAACGCCGCGCCCGTCACGCGGCATCAACGGGATGAAATGCTTGGCCACGAGGGCGGGACCGACGGTGTTGACGGCGAACACCGCGGTCATCGCGGCCGGATCGAGCGCGCGGATCGCCTTCTCCGGCGCGATGCCCGACCCGTGCAGCAGACCGCTGGCGACGAGGACCAGCCCGACCGGTCCCGCCGCGCCGACAGCCTCGGCCGCCGCCGCGATCGAAGCCTCGTCCGTGATATCGACGGACAAGGACTGGACGGACTCGGGCTGGGACGCCCGCGAGCGCGAGAGGGCGAAGATGCGCGCGTAAGTTCCGCCCTCTGCGAGGGCTGCGACGAGCGCCTGGCCGATGCCGCCCGAGGCTCCGAAGACGACTGCGCTGCTCATACGGCACACCGCGAACGGGAAGTATCCCTGGCTCTCCACTGAAGGGGTGCCGAACGTCGCGTGCAAGGTCTGCGAACCCTCACCCAGGGCCATTCCGCGCAGACAGGGGAGGTTTGGCTAACCCGGCACGCCGGCGGCCCGGTGCCGCGGCGCCAGGGCGGCGCCGCGGCCATTCCCCGCCCCTTCGGGAGGACCGGGGCGAGGGCGATCGAGGCGCGCGACGTTCTCCGTTCATCGCTCGTCTCCGCGATCGCGGCTCGGCTTCGGGAGGATGGCTGCCCGCAGGCCCGCTAAGGCCGGAACCCCGGCGCCGTGCAGCCACGCCGCGCACAGGGTCGGCCACGCCGCGCTCGGCCTGTTCGGCCGGCCCGTCGCGAAGCCGTGGTCGCGGGCCGCGAACGCGTGTGCGGCCGCGGGAACGCCAACACGTCACGGGCCCGCACCGTCATGCGGCTGTTGGCGCTGTCAGAGACCCGGTCGTCCTGTCCCTGGGCCGGGGAGACCGGCGGACGCCGGAGACCCGCCGAAATGAGACATCGATGAGCCGTCCCTGACGCGCCAGTTCAGAATACGCGTCTGAGAAGCGGCGTACCGTTTCCTGCGAGCCGCCGATCCCGGTTGTTCGGAACAGGAGACAGATCCTGATCTTCCGCTCACGGAGAGCTGTCCTCGACGCGCACCGATCCTCGCCATCGGCCATGCGCAGAGTCGGCGCGTCGGCTCGAGATTCACTCAGGCTTCTCCGATCGGCCGGAGATCCTCGTCCTCGTCGAAACGACCCCGCAGACCGAACGCCGCGGGCGCCGTTGACGACGGTGCCGCGCCATAATAAATGATGAACATAATTTTTATGGCGCGGCTGATCACGGGGTACGGCGATGGACGCGAGATGGGTGATCGGGCTCGCCGGCTTGGCCCTCACGGCCTGCTCGCCGGCCGAGACCGCCGTCACGCCGGAGCCGCCGCTGGTGCAGACCATCGCGGTCGCGCCCGCCACCGGGAAAGCCGCGCGCTACACCGGCGTGATCCGGGCTCGCACCGAGAGCAACCTCGGCTTCCGGGTCGGCGGCAAGATCTTCGAGCGCCTCGTCGATCCGGGCGACCCCGTGCGCCTCGGGCAGCCCCTGATGCGGCTCGACCGGACCGACTTCACCCTGGCGCTCAACGCGGCCCGCGCCTCGGTCGAAGCGGCCCGCGCGCAGATGATCAAGGCCAGGGCCGACGAGGAGCGCAGCCGCAAACTCGTCGGCGACGGATGGACGTCGAAGCAGACCTACGACCAGAACAAGGCCGCGGCGGATGCGGCCATCGCCCACTTTGCCAACGCCGAGGCTCAGGCGAGCCAGATCGCCAATCAGGCCGGCTATTCCGAGCTTCAGGCCGATGCCGACGGGGTCGTGATGGAGGTGCCGAGCGAGCCCGGGCAGGTCGTCGCTGCCGGGCAGACGGTGGTGAAGCTCGCCCGCGACGGCGCCCGCGAGGCGGAGGTGTTCCTGCCGGAGGGGAGCCGGCAGCTGGCGAAGGGCACGGCGTCGGCGACCCTCTACGCCGAGGGCGAGACCACCTATCCGGCCAGGCTCCGGGAATTGTCGGCGACGGCCGACCCGGCGACCCGCACCTACCGCGCCCGCTACATCCTCTCGGGCGGCGGCGAGACCGCGCCCCTCGGGGCGACCGTCACGCTCCAGCTGGTGCCCGCCCGGGCCCCGGCCGAGGCTCCGGTGTCCGTCCCCCTCGGGGCCCTGTTCGACCAGGGCCGCGGCCCGGCCGTCTGGCGCTACGACGCCGAGACCCAGACCGTCGCGGCGCAGCCGGTCACCGTCGCGCACCTGTCGGAGGAGAGCGCCGAGGTCGCCTCCGGCCTGAACCCCGGCGACTGCATCGTCTCGCTCGGCGCCCACCTGCTCAGGGCCGGCCAGAAGGTCCGGCCGGCGACCGCGGGCCTGGCGGAGGCCGGCCGATGAACCCCTCCAGCTTCAATCTCTCGGCCCTGGCGGTGCGCGAGCGCGCCGTCACGCTGTTCCTCCTGCTCGCGGTCACCGCGGCCGGCATCTTCGCGTTCGAGAAGCTCGGACGCGCCGAGGACCCGACCTTCACGGTCAAGACCATGGCGGTCTCGGCCGCGTGGCCCGGCGCGACCGCGGACGAGATGCAGCGGCAGGTCGCCGACCCGCTCGAGAAGCGGCTCCAGGAACTCGTCTACTACGACCGCGTCGAGACGACCGTCCGTCCCGGCCTGATGCTGATGAAGGTCTTTTTCAAGGACAACATGCCGCCGGCCAGGCTGCAGTCGGAGTTCTACCAGGCGCGCAAGAAGCTCTCCGACCAGGCCGCCAGCCTCCCGCGGGGCGTGCTGGGCCCGCTGTTCAACGACGAGTTCTCGGACGTCTACTTCGCCCTCTACGCGCTCCAGGCGCAGGGGCTGCCGCACCGGGCCCTCGTGCTGCGCGCCGAGGATCTGCGCCAGCGGCTGCTGCGCGTGCCCGGCGTCGAGAAGATCAACATCCTCGGCGAGCAGGCGCAGAAGATCTTCGTCGAAGTCTCCTACCAGCGCCTCGCGACTCTGGGCATCACCGGACAGCAGCTCCTGGCCGCCTTGGCCAACCAGAACGACGTGACGCCGGCCGGCTTCGTCGAGGCCGACGGACCGCGCGTGTACCTGCGGCTCGACGGCGCCATCGACGGCCTCGACGCGATCCGCAACCTTCCGGTGGCGGCCGGCGGCCGCAGCCTCAAGCTCGGCGACATCGCCGCGGTGAAGCGCGGCTACGAGGACCCGAAGGTCTTCGCGATCCGCAACGACGGCGAGCCGGCCCTGGTGCTCGGCCTCGTGATGAAGCCGGGCTTCAACGGCCTCAGCCTCGGCGAGGCGCTCAACGCCGAAGAGGTCGCGATCCGTCACGCGCTCCCGACCGGCGTGACCTTCACCAAGATCACCGACCAGGCGAAGGTGATCGACGACGCCATCCACGAGTTCATGGTCAAGTTCTTCACCGCGCTCGCGGTGGTGATCCTCGTCAGCCTCGCGGCGCTGGGCTTCCGGGTCGGCATCGTGGTCGCGCTGGCGGTGCCGCTGACCCTCTCGGCCGTGTTCGTGGTCATGATGGTCACCGGCCGCGACTTCGACCGGATCACGCTCGGGGCCCTGATCATCTCGCTCGGTCTCCTCGTCGACGACGCCATCATCGCCATCGAGATGATGGTGGTGCGCATGGAGGAGGGCGCCGACCGCATCTCGGCGGCGACCTATGCCTGGAGCACAACGGCCGCGCCGATGCTCACCGGCACGCTCGTCACCATCGCGGGCTTTCTCCCCGTGGGCTTCGCGGCCTCCACGGCGGGCGAGTATGCCGGCAACATCTTCTGGGTGGTGGCGTTCGCGCTGATCGTCTCGTGGATCGTGGCCGTGACCTTCACGCCCTATCTCGGGGTCAAGCTCCTGCCGGACATCAGGACGGTGGAAGGCGGGCACGCGGCGATCTACGCCACCCGGAACTACGAGCGCCTGCGCCGTGTCGTGCGGCTCTCGGTCGATCGCAAGTGGATGGCCGCCGGCATCACCGTGGCGCTGTTCGCCCTCGCCGTCGTCGGCATGGGCAGGGTCGAGAAGCAGTTCTTCCCGAACTCGGAGCGCTCCGAGCTCATCGTCGAGGTGACGCTGCCGACCGGCTCCGCCTTCGCGACCACGGAGGCGAGCGTCAGGAAGGTCGAGGCGGCCGTGCGCGCGCTCCCCGAGGCGGGCGAGATCACGAGCTATATCGGCCAGGGCATGCCGCGCTTCGTGCTGTCCTTCGATCCGGAGCTGCCCGATCCCGCCTTCGCGCAGATCGTCGTGCAGACCGCCGACGCCCCCGCCCGCGACGTGTTGCGCGGCAAGGTGCGCCAACTCGTCGACGAGGGCCGCTTCCCCGAGGCGCGGGTGCGGGTGCTGCAGATCGTGTTCGGGCCGCCGGTGCGCTTCCCCGTCGCCTTCCGGGTGGTCGGGCCCGACCTCGACATCATCCGGGGCATCGCCGCGGAGGTGCGCGACGTCATGATGGCCAACCCCAACATGCGCCTCGTCCATCTCGATTGGGGCGACCGGACGCCGAGCCTGCACCTCGCGCTCGACCAGGAGCGCCTGCGCCTGATCGGCCTGACGCCGAAGGAGGCCGGCCAGCAGCTGCAGAGCTACCTCACCGGGACGCCGGCGACCCAGGTCCGCGAGAACCTGCGCGCCGTGGACGTGCTCCTGCGCAGCCCCGGCCCCGAGCGCCGCTCGCTCGGCGACATCGGCGACCTGACGCTGGCCACCCGGGACGGGCGGCAGGTGCCGCTCTCCCAGGTCGCGCATCTGGAGAGCCGCACCGAGGACGCGGTGCTCAAGCGCTACAACCGCGAGACCTACATCCGCGTGCAGGGCGACGTACTCGACGGCAAGCAGCCGCCGGACATCCACGCGCAGATCTTTCCCGAACTCGCCGCGATCAAGGCGAAGCTGCCGCCGGGCTACCGCATCGACACGGCCGGCTCGGTCGAGGAGAGCGAGAAGGCGATGACGGCGCTGGTGGCGGTCTTCCCGCCGATGCTGATCGTGACGCTGACCGTCATCATGCTGCAGGTCCGGTCGTTCACCACGATGGTCATGGTGTTCGCGACCGCACCGCTCGGCCTCGTCGGCGCCGTCCCGACGCTGCTGGTCTTTCACCAGCCCTTCGGCTTCAACGCGATCCTCGGGCTGATCGCGCTGTCGGGCATCCTGATGCGCAACACGCTGATCCTGGTGGACCAGATCCACCACGACCGCGCGGCCGGGCTGTCGGACTACGAGGCCATCGTGGAATCGACGGTGCGGCGGGCCCGTCCGGTGATCCTGACGGCGGCGGCCGCGATGCTCGCCTTCATCCCGCTGACCCACTCGGTGTTCTGGGGGGCGCTGGCCTACGTGCTGATCGGCGGCGTCGGGATCGGGACGCTCCTGACACTGCTGTTCCTGCCCGCCCTCTACGCGCTCTGGTTCCGGGTGGCGCGGGACGCGCCCGCGCGGCAGACCGCATCCGGCTCCGAGCCGGTGCCCGTGCCGGCCGAGCCCTGACCCCGGCATCAGCCGCACCGGTGCCCCGCGTTCCGGGGCATCCCGAGATCGCGCGTTCGGATCCTGAACGCGCGGTGCATCGGCCGGTCTGCGCTTCGCCCCCTCGCGCGGACCGGTCGACAGCTCTGACCGGCAGCCGTGACGCGAGCCCGACATCGCCACCCGCCGCGCCGCGAAACTCCGAGGCTTGCCGTCCCTTCAATAAATGACATTTCGCATCTATGTGAGCTGGCGGAGCGAAGGACGGTACGATGCCAAGGGTCTCGCAGGAGCAAGCCAAGCTGAATCGCCAGCGCGTGGTCGAGGTCGCGTCGGCCCTGTTTCGGGAGCGCGGCCTGCACGGCATCGGCGTCGTCGACATCATGGCGGCCGCCGGCCTGACCCATGGCGGCTTCTACGGTCAGTTCGCCAGCAAGGATGCCCTCGCCGCGGAGGCGTTCGACGCCGCGATCAGCGCCGAATACCGAGCGAACCTCGACGCTTTCCTCGAGAACTATCTCTCTCTGGGGCACGTCCGGACGCCGGGGCGAGGCTGCCCCGTCGCGGCACTGGTGAACGACGTCGGGCGTGAACCTCCCGGGAGCGTCCTGCGGGCGCGGTTCACGCAGGCGGTCAAGGGGCTCGCCGGCGTCGTCGCGGACAGGTTGCCCAGAGCGTCGAAAGAGCGCCGCAGGCAGCGCTCCCTGATCGCACTGGCGACCATGGTGGGGGCGGTCGTGCTGGCGCGAGGCGTCGACGACGAGGCGCTGGCCGACGAACTGCTCGAGGCGGCGCGCTCCACCATCCCGGGCTGAGCCATTCCGGGACGGCGCAGGGCCGAGTCCGTCTCCCCGGCGGCACGGTGCAGGTGACGGCGATCGGATCGCCACCGTTGATCGGGACGCATCTTCGACGCCGCGAATGCCGGCCGTGAGGCTCCGGGCTGCCGCAGCGACTCGCTGAGCCGCGCAGGGAGCCTCGCCCGCCCCACATCACCGCCCCCCTCTTAGTACTACAGTTGCGTATCAAGGCGTGATGTGGTCCGCTGGCCGTCTGCGAGAGCGGAGGCTTGGCGATGTCGGTGGCGTCTTGGTCTGGTTCGCTGTTGGCCTGGGAGCGGGAGCTCGCATCGTTGAAGGATCGCGTTGGGCTGTGCGTGCGGCGGCGCGAGTTGCGAACGTCGATCGGGCACTATCTCGACGGGCTCCTATCCGGCGTCGAACGCAAGACAGGCTGGCTACTGGCCGAGCGCGCGGGTGACGCGCGGCCGCATCGGTTACAGGCCGTCCTGGGACGGGGGCGATGGGACGCGGACGCGGCGCGCGATCTCGTGCGGACCTATGCAGCCGAGGCTCTGGCCGACCCTGACGCGGTGCTGGTGGTCGACGAGACCGGCTTTCTGAAGAAGGGCGCGCACTCCGTCGGCGTGGCGCGGCAGTACTCCGGAACGGCCGGGCGCATCGACAACTGTCAGGTCGGTGTGTTCGTGGCCTATGCCAGCCGCTACGGCCAGGCGCTGATCGACAGGCGGCTGTTCCTGCCCGAGGCCTGGGCCGCCGATCAGTGCAGTAGGGCATCGTCTCGGCGAGCAGGGCCTTGAACCGGGCGAGCCACCTTCCCTTCCAGCCGGCGCGGTAGCGCAGGTTGGCGCCCCCGCCCTCCGAGACCTTCGCCTCCTGGATGTCCGGCCGCCAGAGCAGCTCCTCGGCCTTCGGGTGCCATCCGAGGTTGACCNCTTCGGCCAGAATGTCGGGTCGAACGCGCCGCGGATGCTGCACCCGCTCCAGGAGGCGCGGCGCCGGGGGGCGCAGATCATCACCTTCAACCCGCTGCGCGTGCGCGGGCTGGAGCGCTTCACCGACCCGCAATCGCCGGTCGAGCTGCTCACGCGCTCCTCCACGAAGATCTCGCCGCGCCCGCGATGCCGCAGGCGGGGCGGGGCGGGGCCCGCGCCTCTCGCGCCTCGGGAACGGCCCCGAAGCGAGGCCGACGGCGTCGGGAGCGATCGCCCCCTCCGCCCGGCCGGGCCGCGTGTGGGCCTCCGGCCTGGAGCCCACCCTTTCCCGGTACTGCCCCTATATACGCATACTATTAGCGCCAAAATCTGGCCTATTCTGCCATAACTTCTTATTATCCGTGATGTCATAAGCCGTCTTTGCCGGCCGAACTTCGCGCCCTCCAGCCTCTTATAGCCTCCACGACGCCCCCCCCTTTTCGCGCAGGCGCCCCGCGGCAGACGCGGCGGCCCTGCGCCACGACGCCTGGACTCCCATGACCCTGCGCATCGGCACCCGTCTCCAGCTGATCACCGCGATGGCCCTGCTCGGCATGGCGGTGCTGATCGGGCTGGCGGCCTGGGACCTGTCCCGGGTGATCGGCGACGCGCGCGAACTGCAGACCCGCAACCTCGTCGAGACGGCGCACGGGGTGCTGGCCTATTTCGAGGGCGAGGAGCGGGCGGGGCGGATGAGCCGCGCGACCGCCCAGGCCTCCGCGATCGCGGAGATCCGCGGCCTGCACTACGCCGGCAGCGAGTATTTCTGGATCCAGGACATGCAGCCGCGGATGCTGCTGCATCCGAAGGACGCGCTGATCGGCCAGGATGTCGGCGGCCTCGCCGACCCGGCCGGCAAGCACCTCTTCGTCGCGGTGGTCGAGCAGGTTCGCCGGGCGGGGGAGGGCTTCGTCGCCTATAGCTGGCCCAAGCCGGGTCTCGACCGGCCCGTGCCCAAGATCTCCTACGTGAAGGGGTTCGCGCCCTGGGGCTGGATCATCGGCACCGGGATCTACGCGGACGACACCGCGGACCAGCTGCGCCCGGCCCTCCAGCGCCTCCTCGCCGGCGCCGTCCTCGCCGCGCTGGTCATCGCCGGCTTGGCGACGCTGATCGGCCGGGGCGTCGCCCGCCCGATCCGGGCGCTGACCGACACGATGGACGGCCTCGCCGCGGGGGATCTCGAGCGGGCGGTGCCCCGCTCCGGGGGCGCCGAGGAGATCGGCCGGATGGCCGCCGCCGTGCAGGTGTTCAAGGACAACCTGATCCGCACCCGGCAGCTCGAGGCGGAGACGGCGCGGGCCCGCGCCTCGGCCGAGGCGCAGCGCCGCGCCGGCATGCGCCAGATGGCGGACGGTTTCGAGGCCGCGGTCGGCGGCATCATCGGTCAGGTCTCGGCCGCCGCCACCGAGCTGCAGGCCACCGCCGGCTCCATGTCGGGCCTGGCCGGAGAGACCTCGATCCAGTCCCGCACGGTCGCGGCCGCGGCCGAGGAAGCGGCCACGAACGTCAGCACGGTCGCGGCGGCGGCCGAGGAGCTGGGCGCGTCGGTGCAGGAGATCGGCCGGCAGGTGCAGGGCTCGGCCGGCCTCGCCCAGGCGGCGGTCGGCGAGGCCGACCGGACCGGCGCGCTGGTCCAGGAGCTCAGCGCGGCGGTGACCCGGATCGGCGACGTCGCCGGGCTGATCGCCGCGATCGCCGGCCAGACCAACCTGCTGGCGCTCAACGCCACCATCGAGGCGGCCCGCGCCGGCACCGCCGGGCGCGGCTTCGCGGTCGTGGCCTCCGAGGTGAAGGCGCTGGCCGAGCAGACCGCACGGGCGACGGCGGAGATCTCCGGCCAGATCGCGCGGGTTCAGGGCGTGACCGGGCAGGCGGTCGGCGCGGTCGACGCGATCACGGCGCGGATCCGCGACATCGACGCCGTGGCGACGTCGATCGCGGCCGCCGTGGAGCAGCAGGGCGCGGCGACGCAGGAGATCGTGCGCAATGTCGGCGAGGCTGCGCACGGGACCGGGGCCGTGACCGGCACGATCGCGCGCGTGGCGGGCGCGGCCGGGGAGACGGGCGCGGCGGCGGACCAGGTGCTCGGCGCGGCCTCGGCGCTGTCGCGCCAGTCCGAACACCTCGCCGCCGAGGTCGGGCGCTTCCTCGCCACGGTCCGCGCCGCCTGAGCATCGGGCGCGGTCCTCCGCGGGACCGGGACGAGGGTTTTGCACGCCGAAATTTTCTTCTCCCGCGCGCGACGATCAGGAGCGATGACCCCGGCCACAGGTCCGGAACGCCGGACCGTGCCGGGCCAGGCGCGGCATCGACCCTGCATCGACCCGGCCTGGCGGCGTGTCCGCCTCGCGCCGCCGCTCCGAGCCCCCCGGCCTGACGAGGAGCGGCATCTCCGATCGGGTCGCTCCGGAGACCGGAATCTGACCTCTCGCGCCTCGAGGAGATGAAAATCCCGACGCGCGAGCTCCGCGCGCGAACGGGTGTGCCGGTCCCCGACCCGCACTCCACCGCGGGGGGCCGTGCCGCGGCGCAGATCCCGGGCGCGGCTCGGACGGAGCGCGACCCGCGCGCGCGCGGGTGCCGCGGCGCGGGATGTCCGCCCGGACCCTTGCCTTCGAAGCCCAGCTTGGCCGACCCTGGCCCCGGCCGCCCGAGTCGCACCCGCGTCGGGCCGGCCGGAGAGGGGGACATCTCATGACATCAGCCGGTCCGCACCGTCGCGCCGTCGCGCTCGCCGCCCTGTCCGCCCTGGTTCTCGGCGCGCAGGCGCCCGGCGCCGCCCGCGCGGCCGACCGGGAGGTCACCTTCGCCCATCAGGACATGGTGGTCCCGTTCCGCGCCCTGATGGAGTCGGGCGCCCTCGAGAAGGCGACCGGCTACACGATCCGCTGGCGCAAGTTCGGCGGCGGCGGCGACGTGATCCGCGCCATGGCCTCGGGCAGCGTCCAGATCGGCGAGGCGGGGTCGAGCCCGATCGCGGCGGCCGCCTCGCAGGGGCTGGACATTCAGCTCTTCTGGATCCTCGACGAGATCGCCGATGCCGAGCAGCTCGTGGCCCGCGCCGGCAGCGGCGTCACGCGCGTGGCCGACCTGCGCGGCAAGACGATCGCGGTGCCGTTCGTGTCGACCGCGCACTACCAGCTGATCGCCGCCCTGGCGGAGGTCGGGCTGGGCCAAGCCGATGTCCGCATCCTCAACATGCGCCCGCCCGAGATCGCCGCCGCCTGGGAGCGCGGCGACATCGACGCGACCTTCGTCTGGGATCCGGTTCTGGCCCGGGTGAAGAAGTCCGGCACGGTGGTGGTCTCGGCCGGCGACCTCGCCCGCCGGGGCAAGGCGACCTTCGACGGCCTCGTGGTCGACCGGGCCTGGGCATCGCGGAACCGGGACTTCCTGGTGACGCTCGTCACGCTGATCGCCGCCCAGGACGCGGCCCACGCCGCCAAGCCCTGGGGCGCCGACGCGCCGGAAGTGGCGGCGGTGGCCAGGATCACCGGCTCGACGCCCGCGGAGGTGCCGGCGAGCCTCGCGGCCTACCGGTTCCCGACCCTGGAGGCGCAGGCCTCCCCGGCCTGGCTCGGCGGCGGGGCCGCCAAGGCCCTGACCGAGACCGCCGCGTTCCTGAAGGCGCAGGGGCGCGTGCAGGCGCTGGCGCCGGATTACGCCCGGTTCGTCACGGCGGAGTACGTGGCCGCGGCCCGGAAATAGCCTGTCCGCGGACCGGAGGGCCCATGATCGAGATCCGCAACCTGAGCGTCCGCTACGGGGCGGGCGCCGACGCGGTCGCCGCGCTGTCGGGGATCGACCTGACCATCGGTCCCGGGGAGTTCGTGGTGGCGCTCGGCGCTTCGGGCTGCGGCAAGACCACCCTGCTGTCGGCGGTCGCGGGGTTCCTGGCGCCCACCGAGGGTCGCGTCCTCCTCGACGGGGTGCCGATCCGCGCTCCGGGGGCCGAGCGGGGCGTGGTGTTCCAGCGCCACGCGCTGATGCCCTGGCTGGACGTGGCCGAGAACGTGGCCTTCGGCCCGAAGATGCGGGGCGTGCCCCGGGCGGAGCGGCGGCGGATCGCCCTCGCGATGCTCGACCTCGTGGGCCTGTCCGACTGCGCCGACCGGAAGGTCTACGAGCTCTCGGGCGGCATGCAGCAGCGGGTCGGCCTCGCCCGGGCGCTCGCCGGAGACCCGCGCGCCCTGCTGATGGACGAGCCGCTCGGCGCGCTGGACGCCTTCACCCGCGAGCAGATCCAGGAGCTGATCCTCCGGATCTGGCACCGGACCGGCAAGATGGCCTTCTTCATCACCCACGACGTCGAGGAAGCGGTGTTCCTCGCCACCCGGCTGGTGATCATGAGTCCGCGGCCCGGCCGGATCGTCGAGACGCTGGAGCTGCCCTTCTCCCGGGCGGCGGTCGGCGGCCGCGACACGCGGGCCGTGAAGTCGGATCCCGCCTTCATCGCCGTGCGCGAGCGCGTGCTCGCGCGGATCCGCCACGGCGCCGGCGCCCGGCCCGAGGCCGTCCGATGAGCGGGCTGACTCGCGCCGCGCCGGCGGCGACCCCGGACTCGGCGGCGGCTCCGCGGGCACGCCCCGGAGCCCGGCGCCGCGGCGGGATCCTGGTGCCGGCGGTCAGCACCGCCACCGTTCTCGCAGCCCTCGGCCTCTGGGTCGTCGCTACCCGGGCCGGCTGGGTGAAGCCGCTGTTCCTGCCGCCGCCGGAGGCGGTCCTGTCGGCCTTCGGTCAGGCCTGGCGCGGGGAGATCGACGGCGCCCCGCTCTGGCTCCACATCGGTGACAGCCTCCTGCGCGTCCTCGGCGCCTTCGGCCTCGCCGCCCTGGTGGGGATCCCCGCCGGGCTCGCCATGGGCACGAGCCGGATCGCCCGGGGCGTCCTCGACCCGCCGATCGAGTTCTACCGGCCCCTGCCGCCGCTCGCCTACCTGCCGCTGATGATCATCTGGTTCGGGATCGGCGAGCTGTCGAAGGTGCTGCTGATCTTCCTCGCCTGCCTCGCCCCGGTGGCGCTCGCCGCGCGGGCGGGGGTGCGCTCCGCCTCGATCGACCAGATCAACGCCGCGCGCGCCCTCGGGGCGAACCGCTGGCAGGTCCTGCGCCACGTGGTCTTCCCGGCGGCGCTGCCGGAGATCCTGATCGGCCTGCGGATCGGCATGGGTGTGGGCTGGACCACCCTGGTGGCCGCCGAGATGGTGGCCGCCCAGGCCGGGCTCGGCCAGCTCGTCCTCAACGCATCGAACTTCCTGCGCACCGACGTGGTGCTGATGGGCATCCTGGTGATCGGCCTGTTCGCGGGCCTGTTCGAACTCGGGATGCGGTGCCTGGAACGCGTGCTGGTGCCCTGGAGGGGGAAACACTAGATCCGCCGCGCCCGGCCGGGCTAGCGCCGCCGCAGCACCTGTTTGAACCGGCTGCCCGCATGCGGGTCGACGTAGTGCAGCAGGGCGGTGGCGCGGATCGCGTCGCTATCACAGGGCTCGTTCGTGTGCAGCGAGCGGTAACCCCAGAAGAAGTAGAGGCTTCCCGGCTTCAGCGACAGGCGGATCACGCGGCGGCTGCCGCGGTTGTAGGCGCGAGTCAGGAGTTTCTGCGCGAGCGGATTGTCGACCAGCACCTTGTCCACGAGGTTGACGAGATAGCTCCGACGCAGCGCGCGGGTGTTCGGGTGGATGATCAGGCGCCCCGGAGACCCGTGGTCCGGCATCGTGATGGGGATGAGGGCCGTCAGGACGTAGGAGTCGAAGTGGAACCGCATCGAGTGCGTCCTGGCGCCGCCGCCCGCCAGACAGCGCAGGATCTGGTAGAAGCCGACCTCCGGCGCGGGCCGCCCCACGGCGCTCTCGTAGATGCCCCGGCACAGGGCGATGAAGTTCGGGTCGTCCGGCAGGCCGGCCAGGAACGTGCCGCCGAGATCCTTCGTCCCGGTAAAGCCCGCGTACTCGCCGCCGTTCGCGCAGACCGCCCGGGCGACGAAATCCTGAGCGCCACGCAGGTCCTCCGGGCTCACGTAATCCTCAAGAACCGCGTAGCCACGCGCCGTGATCTGCTGTGCGATCGCCCCCGCCACGGGTCCGGAGGGGGCCTTGAACATGTAGCTCATGGGACCGAACCTTGCTGAAGCGAGCCAGACGACACTTGAGAGCCGGTCCAAACGCCACCAGAAGTACAATTTGAGCCGACACCGGCGGACTCGTCAATCGTTAAGCGACGCAAATAGCTGCATAGAATGGCGTACTTCGCGCCATTACTGCACAGGCAGCCGGAGTGCGGGGGCCCATTGGCGTGGCGGGTGGATCCGCGCCGAGGCCGCGCAGACCGAAGGAACCTGCCGGAGCGCGCCGCGCCGGTCTTCGGCTCGCCGACCGGGCGGGACGTCAGGTCGCCGCGGGGCCCGGCCCCGAGGGCCTCCCTGCATCCACGTCCGCGTCCCGACAAGATGTGGGGCCCACCAGGCAGCGGACGTGGAGGTCGGCAGAACCAACCTGTCCTTGATCGCGTCGGCCCGTTCGCCGGTCGCCGTCATTTGATGCGCTGACGAACCGCGTTCAGCGTTCGCGCGGACGTCCGCGGCGCGCGAGCGATCCGGCCGGACCGGGCCTCCGAAGGATCGTCGAGCCGCAGGACCGTCCGGGTCCCCGCGCGCCGGCATCGGGTCCAGCGACGGCACCCCCGCCCCGCCGCCGTAATTCAGTCACCGGCCAGTGGATGGGACGGCGCGTCACCGCGCCGAACAGAAAGAAATTCTTTTCCGCCCCTCCGCGCAAGGCTGAGGCAAGCCGAAGGCAGGCGAACCGGGACCGGAGAGACCGCACATATATTTGAATATAGGATCTTTACGAACACTTATAGTACGCTAAAAAGATCCCCGTAGGACCCTAATCGTGGCGCATCATCGCCTCTGGTTGCGGCGAGATCGGGGATGTCTCGGATGGACCACGCGGATGACGTCGTATCCGAGGCGGCGCTGGTCGCGGCGCTCGAAGCCTCCGGCGGCGTCGGCTTCTGGATGTGGGACATCCTCCGGGACGAGGCGCGGGCCGATCCGGTGAGCGCCCTGCTGTTCAACATCAGCCCGGCCCGGTCGCGGGCCGGGGTCGGCCTCGCCGAACTCTTGAAGGCCGTCCATCCGGACGATCAGCCCCATATCTCGCAGGTCATCCTGGACTGCGTCCGGGCCGGCGGCTCCTACACGGCCGAGTACCGCGTCTGCTCGTCGGCGGGGCGGCTGCGGTGGCTGTTCACCCGCGGGCACTTCTACCTGGACCAGGAGGGCCGGCCGACCACCGGACGGGGCGTGATCGTCGAGATCTCGGACAGCAAGTCGGCCGGCGCGGCCTTCGCGGAGCGCGACGGGGACACGATCGACGATGCCCTCAACCGCACCGCCGATCTGTGCCTCTCGCTGCACAACACGGTCTCGCAGGTGGGCGACACCGCCCTGGTGGCCCTGACCGAGACGCTGCTCCTCGAGACCGGCAAGCGCCTCGCGGAGCGCCAGCGCGCCGGGCGCGGTGGCGCCCTGCACTGACCGGGACGGGCGCTAGAGGTCGCGGATCTTCTGCTCGATGCGCGCCGCCTCGTCCTCGTCGATCTCCACCGGCCGACCGGTATCGTTCGGCAGGCCGCGGCCCGTCTGCGCGATCGTCTCGTCGCGCGGGCGGTAGCTCGGCCCGTCCGAGATCGGCGGCTCCTTCGACATCTCCCGATCCTGATCCATCGGCCTCTCCAGGTCTGCGACCGCGTCGCGACGGGTGAACCGCCGCGCAGGTCGGGCACGGCTCCCGAGGGGAACCTCGCGGGGCGGCCCGGGGATCCGCGCCGCCGGTCCCGACGCTCAGAACGGGTAGTAGCGGAGCGAGGTCAGGCCGGTGACGAGGTGGGTGGAGGGCTGGATCCCGAGGGTGCCGCGGAAGGCGTCGCGCTCCGTGTAGGAGACCTGCGCCCCCGCCACGACCCGGCCGAAACCGCCCTTGTACAGGTCGTGCCAGAAGCCGCCGGTGATCTGGCGGATGTCGCGGCTCTCCGCCTGGCAGGTCCCGCTCGCGGCGCCCTCGACGTCGCAACCCGTCACCACCAGGGTCGGCGAGCCGTACCCCGTTGCGTTCAGCGCGCCGGCCCGGGCGGCGTGCTCCCAGCCGGCGTAGACGTAGACGTCGGTGCCCGGCCGGACGTGGGCGACCGCCCCGGCCAGCAGCTGGAAGGCCGGGATCGGCGCGATCGAGCCGTCGGCCTTCAGGGCGAAGTCGGGCAGCTGCGCCGAGCCGTAGCGGCCGATACCCTGGCCGACGAGGCCGCTGACCTGGAGGTCGAGGCGCTTGTCGATCACCGGCAGGGTCGCGGCGCCGCCGATGCCGTAGCCCATCGCGGTCTCGGAATGGCCGGGCAGGCGGGTCGTGGCGGTCAGGTTGGTGGCGCTCAGCCGGTCGTCGAAGAAGCGCACCAGACCCTTCAGCTCGAAATGCCCGAAGCCCGGCTCGAGGGCGAGCTTGCCGACGACGTCGGGGATGCTGTTGTTCGAGTAGGTGGTGGTGGTGTTGAGCTGGCCGACCGCGTCGCCGGCATTGCCGAGGTTGACGATGCCGGGTGCCGCGAAGGGGCTCGGCGGCAGCACGCTCTGCGGCGATTCCGCCGACAGGCCGGCCCAGAGGCCGGGGGCGATGTCCTTGACCACGCGCAGCTGCGGGTTCCGGGTCCAGTTGAAGCCCGGCACGTACTGCACGTCGATGGTGAGCGGGATCTGCTCCTTGAGCGGGGTGATCCCAGATAAGTCGGTGGTGAGCAGGCTCCAGGCCTGGCCGGCCAGCACGTGCCAGCCGGAATCGAGGGCGTCCAAGGTGGCGAAGATCTGCCGGATGCGCGGCGTGTAGCTGTTGCTCTCGCGCGAGTTCGAGTTGACCCCGGCGCCGAGGAAGTCGATCTCGTAATAGCCCGAGACCTGGAGCGTGGGCTCGACCTTCGCGGTGAACAGGCCGCTCAGGCGACTCTGCCGGGCCGAGAAGCGGAGCTCGTTCTCCCGCGAGCGGGGATCGTTGCGGAACGGGATGCCGCCGAAATCGGTGCCGACATCCGAGACGAGGTTGGGATGGCGGGCGATGCCCGCCAGTTCCACGAAGCCGCCCGGGGTGAAGCAGACCGCCGGCCCGAGGGCGTAGCTGCCGGCGTTGCAGGCGAGGTCGTTGGCGAGGATGATCGGCGTGTGCGCGCCCATCGCCGGCCGCGCCCCGCCGGGTCCGCCCACCTGGGCCGAGCGCTGCTGGTGCTCGGTCCGGGCGGCGAGGCGGGCCTGCTCCCGCGACAGCGCCCGGCGCTCCCGGGCCTCGCCGGCGATCGCCGCCCGCTGGGCGCCGGACTGCCGGCGCATTGCGGCGAGCTCCTGCTGCATGGCCTGCATCTGGCGCTGCATCGCGTCCATCCGGGCGGCCATCTCGGCAACGCTCTGGGCCCGGGCCGGCGCGGTGCCGAGCGCGGTGCTCAGGCCGAAGCCGCAAGCCGCGGCGATCGCGAGGCTTCTCGGGCGCGTCGGGCGCGGCATCGGGGCGTCCCCCAGAGGGTGGCCGATCCGCGGGGCCGGATCGCGTTCGGAGACCGGGTTTGTGGACTGGGGCATGCGACGCTCGCGTGACGGACCTTCACCCCGATCCCGGATCCGGGCACGCGGTCGCGGCCCGGCCTCCCGAATGGAGCGCCGTTGCGCCACCGTCGGGATTGCGGCCTTCTGGCGCACGCACATGGATTAGACGCGTCGTCCTCAGCGCGGGACCGGGCGGCCGGTGCGACCATCCGACCGGAACTTGGCCGCACGACTCCCGCGTTTGCTGGTTGAATGAGCCCCCGAGCTCGCAACCGCTATGAGGTGAACACCATGACCATGGACGCCCGCGAGATCTACGTCACGGCCCTGAAGAACACCCATGCTGTGGAGATGCAGGCGCTGCAGATCATGGAACGGCAGGTCGAGCGCCTGCAGCGCTACCCCGAGATGGAGCAGGCCCTGCGCCGCCACATCGAGGAGACGCACGGTCAGCGCCAGCGGCTGGAGGAAGCGCTCCAGAGCCTGGGCGACAGCCCCTCGGCCCTCAAGGAGGGCTTCCTGGGCTTCGTCGGCAACATGATGGCGCTGGGCCACACGCCGGCCCAGGACGAGATCCTGAAGAACACCTACGCCAACCACGCCTTCGAGAATTTCGAGATCGCCGCCTACGAGTCGCTGCTCACCATCGGCGACGCCGCCGGCCAGCAGGGCCACCGGACGGCCTTCGAGCAGTCGCTGAAGGAGGAGCAGGCCATGGCGGAGGCGGTGCGCAGGCTGATCCGTCCGACCACCGAGCGCTACCTCTCCCTGACGGTGTCCGGCGCCAAGGCCGATCGCTGAGGTCCCGCCGTCCCGGCCCCGAGGCGGGGCGGGGACGGCCCCGCGCTGCCGTCCCGAGCAACGCCGGACCTCGCCCGGCCGGCTCCGACCGCCGAGTTCACCGACGAGACCGTCTACTCGCCCTGGCTCGAGACGGGTCTCGACGCGCGCCTGCGGGCGCGGGAGGTCGGCACGCTGACCGTCACCGCTGCCGAGACGGATGTCTGCGTGCTGGCCGCCATCCTCGGCGGGGTCGATCCGGCTCCCGGACCGTGCCGTCCACCGGCGCCCTGCGCAGCGCCCGCGACGCGGCGCACGACGCCCTCCCGCTGATGTACCGGACGCGCTATGGCCACCGGGTCGAGACGACGACGACCGCCGAGATCCTCGACCGCTGGCACTGCGCCCGCCGCGAGCCCGCGCGACGGGCCCGAACATTCCCCCTGTAATAGCCAAGCTCAGGCGAGATCTCCGCGGGGTGCCCGGCGGCTTCCCCGCTCACGAACACTCGATCCCCGCGCCTGCGCACGCGAAAATCAGTCGCGCCGCGCGAACCGACGGCCGGTGTGACCGTTATGTTGCTGAACACGGTTCCGGAGGAAAGGTTATGGCCAAGCACGAGATCCTCGGCTACTTCGAGCACCGCCGCGACGGGGCCTGGGTCTGCGTCCGTCCCTTCACCCTGACCACGCGGGACGCCAGCGTCGATATCCGCCAGGGCATGCGCTTCGACTACGGCAAGCGCGTCGGAGGTGTCGATCTGGCCGAGTACCTCGAGCGGCTGGGCTCGCAATTCGGGTCCTGAGACCCGGCGGCGCGCCCCCAGCCACCGATCGAAGATAGGCCGAGGCGGCGCCGGGAGAGACTCCGGCGCCGCTCGTCTTCGTTCAGGCGCCGCCCCACTGCATCGTCAGGCCGCCATCGACCACCAGGGTGTGGCCGGTGACGTAGGCCGCGGCATCCGACGCCAGGTAGAGGATCGCCCGGGCGATCTCCTCCGGTTGGCCGGCCCGGTGCCACGGGATCCGCTCCAGCGACTGATCCAGAACCTCCGGCTTCTCGAACCGGTCCGCGGTCATCGGCGTCTCGATCAGGCCCGGGGCGACGTTGTTGACGTTGATCCGGTCCTCGGCGAGTTCCCGCGACAGGGACCGGCAGAGGGAGCCGAGCCCGGCCTTCGACATGCCGTAGGGGGCGCTCTCCGGTGTCGGGAGGTGCTGGGCCACGGAGGAGACGAACACGATCTTGCCGTTCCCGCCCTGTGCCCGGCGCATCTTGATGAAGGGGCGGGCGCAGAACAGCGGCCCCATCAAGTTCACCCGCAGGATCCGCTCCAGCACCGCGTCGTCCATCTCGGCGACCGGCATGCCGCTCATGGCCTGCCCGGCATTGGCCACGAGGATGTCGAGGGTGCCGAACTCGCTGCCGATGCGGTCGAAGGCCGCCGTGACCGGCGCCGGGTCGCCGACATCGAGCTGGAGCACCAGCGCCCGCCGGCCCGCGGCCTCGACCCGCGCGGCGGTCTCGCGGATGCCGTCCGCATCGCTGTGATAGGTGATGGCCACGTCGGCGCCCGCGCGGGCGAGCATCTCCGCGGTCGCCTGCCCGATGCCGGAATCGGCCCCGGTGACCAGGGCGCGGGTGTCGGTGAAGCTCATCGCGGATCTCTCGCTGGCGCCGCGGTCGCGGCCGGGTGCCTGGGCAATGGGTGCCGCCGGGGCCGGTTCCGGGCGCGCGCACCGGCCGCAGGGGAACCCGATCCGAGTTGGCGTCTTTGACGCCCCGCCGCCGCATGGCCTAGTGAGGACGCATGTCCCTGGAAGATACGACCCCCTCGATCGCGGAGGAGTGCGCGCCCGACACGCGGAGCCGCATCCTCGCGACGGCGGACGCGTATTTCCGGGAGATCGGCTACCAGAAGACGACCGTGGCCGACATCGCCCGGACGCTGAAGATGAGCCCGGCCAACGTCTACCGCTTCTTCGAGTCGAAGAAGGCGATCAACGAGGCGGTGCTGGAGCGGCTGATCGGGGAGAGCGAGGCGGTGATCCTCGGCATCGCCGACCGGCCCGGCCTCGACGCCACCGCGCGGCTCGCCGCAGCGATCGAGGCCCTGCATCGCGACTGCACCCGGCGCTGCGAGACGTTTCCCCGCCTGCACGAGATGATCGAGGCGGCGATGGCGGAGAGCTGGGACGTCTGCCGCCACCACGTGGCCCGGATCACCGCAGGCTTCGAGCGGATCATCCGCGACGGGGTGGCGCGGGGCGAGTTCGAGGCGGCCGATCCCGCCGAGGCGGCCGCCTGCATCCACGTCGCCATCGCCCGCTACACCCACCCGCTGCTGGTGGGCTGCGCCACCCTTCAGCCGGTGCCGCCCATGGCGGCGATGACCGCGTTCCTGCTGCGGAGCCTCGCGCCGCGCCGGCCCCCGTCGTAGCGCGCCGGGGCCGGCCCCCTCGCGGGGTCCGCGCGCCTCCGTCGCTGCCTATTCGGAGGCCGGCCCCGCGTCCGGCGCCGGCTCGGAGGTGCTGGGCTGCGGGCCGTCATAGCCCTCGATCACCAGGATCTCGGCCTCGACGCCGCCGCGCTGCTTGGCCTTGGCGGCCTGGTAGAGGTCGGAGTTCCAGCAGGCGAGGGCGTCGGCGTAGCTCGGGAACTCGATCACCACGTTGCGGGACCGGGCCGGGCCCATCACCGCCTCGTGGGCGCCGCCGCGCACGAGGAACCGGCCGCCGAACTTGGCGAAGGCCGCCCCGTTGGCCGCCACGTAGTCCTTGTAGGCCTCCGCGTCGCGGACATCGACCCGCGCGATCCAGTAGCCCTTCGTCATGCTGCGTCTCCTGCCCTGCGGTGCGAAGTGGATCCGGTCCGCGCGAAGGCAATCCCTGTCCGGATCAGGCGAGATCCGCCACGATCGCCTGCGCCACCGTCCGGGGATCGGCGGCGCCGGTGATCGGGCGCCCGACCACCACGTGGTCGATCCCGGCCCTGCGGGCATCGCCGGGGGTCATGACCCGCTTCTGGTCGCCGGCCTCGGCGCCCGCCGGGCGGATCCCCGGGGTGACGATCAGCCGGTCCGGACCGACGACGCGCCGGACCGAGCCCGCCTCGGCGGCCGAGCAGACGAGGCCGTCGATGCCGATCGCGGCGGCCTGGGCGGCGCGCTTGGCGACGAGCTCCGCCACCGGCAGGCCGTAGCCGGCCTCCGCGGCGTCGGCATCGTCGTAGGAGGTGAGCACCGTGACGGCGAGGATCTTCAGACCCGCGCCCCGGCCGCGGACCGCCGCCCGCATGGTCTGCGGGTAGGCGTGGACGGTGAGGAAGGTGGCGCCGGAGCCCGAGGCCGAGCGCACGCCCTCCTCGACGGTGTTGCCGATGTCGTGGAGCTTCAGGTCGAGGAAGACCTTGAGGCCGCGGCCCGCCAGCCGCTCGGCGAGCGCCAGGCCGCCCGCGTAGCCGAGCTGGTAGCCGATCTTGTAGAAGGTCGCGGCGTCGCCGATCCGGTCGATCAGCGCCTCGGCCGCCTGCACGCTCGGCAGGTCGAGGGCCACGATCAGGCGGTCGCGGGGGTCGGCAATCTCGGTCATCGGCTGTCCTTCGGAGTCGCGGCAGCGATCCCGCGGAACGCCTGCGAGGTCAATGCCGGCACGGCCGCCTCACCCCGCCATCACCCGCGCCACCGCGGCGCGCAGCACCGGCAGCAGCTCCGCCTCGAACCAGGGCTCGCGCTTCAGCCAGCCGTTGTTGCGCCAGGACGGGTGGGGCAGGGGGAGCACCCGGGGGCGCCGGGGCTCGGCGAGGATCTCGCGCCAGCGCCGCACCGTGCCGGTGAGGCCGCCCTCCATCCGCCCGAGATGCCAGCCCTGTGCGTACTGGCCGATCACCAGGATCAGATCGAGATCCGGCAGGCCGGAGAACAGCTCCGCCCGCCAGCGCTCGGCGCATTCCCGGCGCGGCGGCCGGTCGCCGCCCTTGGCGTCGAGGCCGGGGAAGCACGACCCCATCGGCACGATGGCCACCCGGGCTGCGTCGTAGAACTGCGCCTCGTCGAGGCCGAGCCAGGCGCGCAGCCGCACGCCCGACGGGTCGGTGAAGGGCTGTCCGGTGCGGTGAGCGCGGGTGCCGGGCGCCTGGCTGGCGATGCACAGGCGGGCCGTGGCCGAGCCCTGGACGATCGGCCGGGGCTCCTGGGGCAGGGGCGGGCCGTAGAGCGGGCTGTCGCGGCAGAGGCGGCAGGCGCGGAGGCGCGCGGCGGTGTCGTCGAAGGCGGGCATGGCCCGGAGATGGCGTCGCGGGGCGCGAAAAAGAAACGGCGCGGTGTCGCGCCGCGCCGTCGTCAGTCGGGTCTCTTGCCTTGGGGGGAAGGCCCGTCCTTCCTACGCCGATCCGGGCGGGCGGAACGTGCGTTTCCTCACGCGCCCTTCACGCCCGAGAGGTCGAGGGGCAGCGAGCGCAGGCGCCGGCCGGTCGCGGCGAAGACCGCGTTGGCGATCGACGGCCCGAGCACGGGCACGCCCGGCTCGCCGATCCCGGTGGGCGCCACCTGGCTCGGCACGATGTGCACCTCCACCTTCGGCATCTCGCTCATCCGGGTCGGCTCGTAGGCGTCGAAATTGTGCTCCTGCACCTGTCCGTCCTTGAGGGTGATGCGGTTCCGCAGCACCGCCGACAGGGCGAAGCCGACCGCGCCCTCGACCTGCGCGCGGATCACGTCCGGGTTGACCGGAACGCCGACATCCACTGCCGCCACGATCCGGTTGACGCGGATCGCGGCGTCGTGCGCCGTGACGTCGGCCACCATGGCGACGTAGGAGCCGAAGGATTCGTGGACCGCCACGCCGAGGCCGCGGCCCGGATCCTGCGGCTTAGCGCTCCAGCCGGCCTTCTCGGCGGCGAGCTTGAGCACGCCGGACAGCCGCGGCGCCTGGGTCAGGAGGGAGAGCCGGTACGCCACCGGATCGACGTTGGCGGCGCGGGCCAGCTCGTCGATCATCACCTCCATCACGTGGGCCGTGTGGGTGTGGCCGACCGAGCGCCACCACAGGACCGGCACGCCCTCGCGGCCGTTATGGACGCCGAACCGGTAGGCCGGCAGCGCGTAGGCGGTGTCGGAGGCGCCCTCCACGGTGGTGGCGTCGATGCCGTTCTTGACGATCATCGCCTCGAAGGGCGAGCCGATCATGATCGACTTGCCGACCATCACGTGGTCCCAGCCGACCACCGCGCCCTTGCCGTCGATGCCGGCCCGGACCCTGTGCAGCACGGTCGGGCGGTAATAGCCGCCGGCCATGTCGTCCTCGCGGGTCCAGACGAGGTGGAGGGGGGCCTTCTCGCCGGACGCCTTGAAGACGGTGGCGGCTTCCGCGAGGTAGTCGGCGGTGGGCGTCGCCCGGCGCCCGAACGAGCCGCCGGCCCAGTTGCTGTGCAGCCGGACCCGGTCGGCCGTCACGCCGAGGATCGCCGCCATGGTGGCCTGCTCGACGGTCTGGAACTGGAAGCCCGCGTAGACGTCGTAGCCGCCGTCGGCCCCCTTCTCGATCGTGGCGTTCAGGGGCTCCATCGCCGCGTGGGCGAGGTAGGGGAAGGTGAACTCGGCCTCCACGACCTTGGCGGCCCCTCTCAGCGCCGCCTGCGGGTCGCCGCGCTCGGACGCCGTCAGGCCCGGGCCCTTGGCCCGCTCCCGGTACTCGGCGAGGATCGCGTCGGACGAGCGGGTCTCGGCGGTGCTGTCGTCCCAGGCGACGGTGAGGGCCTCGCGGCCCTTCATGGCCGACCACGTGTCGCGGGCGATCACCGCCACGCCGGTCGGCACCTGCACCACGTCGAGCACGCCCGCGACCTTGCGGGCGGCGGCCGCGTCGAAGCTCTTCACGGTGGCGCCGAAGCGCGGCGCGCGGGCGACCACGGCGGTGACCTGGTTCGGGCGGCGGATGTCGAGGGAGTAGACCGCCGTGCCGTCGGTCTTGGCGACCGAATCGAGGCGCGGGACCTTCTGGCCGATCAGCGTCCACTCGCTCGGATCCTTGAGCCGCGGCTCGGAGGGCACCGGCAGCGAGGCCGCCGAGGCCGCGAGCTCCCCGAACCGGGCCTGCCGGCCGGAGGGCGCGTGGCGCACGAGATTGTCGGCGACCGTGATCTCGGAGACCGGCACCTTCCAGCGGAAGGCGGCCTCGGCCATCAGCATCTCGCGGGCGGCGGCGCCCGCCTTGCGCAGCTGGAACCAGGAATTGGCGACCGCCGTGGAGCCGCCGGTCCCCTGGATCGGGCCCATCAGGCTGTTGTTGTAGAGCGTCGCGTCGGCGGGGGCGAACTCGGTGCGGACCTTCGACCAGTCGGCGCCGAGCTCGTCGGCCAGGATCGTGGCGAGCCCTGTCGTGTTCCCCTGGCCCATGTCGAGGTGCTTGATCACCACCGTGACGGTGTCGTCCGCGCCGATCCGCACGAAGGCGTTGGGCTGCGCCTTGACGTCGGCGAGGTTCGGGCCGGCGGCGGCGCGGGCGGGTTTCGGGTCGAGCCGGAAGGCGACCACGAAGGCGCCGGCGCCGGCGAGCAGGCCGCGGCGGCTGGGACGGGCGGGCAGGGGATTCGGTCGACGGGCGTTCAGCATGGGGGCGAGGCTCCGGTCGGGACCGCGGGGTGTGTGAGGCGGGAAAGTGAGACCTGAGGCCGATCAGGCGAGGCTGCGCGCGGCTTCGTGAATCGCCGCGCGGATGCGCTGATAGGTGCCGCAGCGGCAGATGTTGCCGTCCATGGCGCCGTCGATGTCGGCGTCGGTGGGCTTGGCGTTGCCCGAGAGCAGGCCGATGGCCGACATGATCTGGCCGGACTGGCAGTAGCCGCACTGGACCACGTCGAGCTTGCGCCACGCCGCCTGGACGGCCTCGGCCACCCGGCCCGACACGCCCTCGATGGTCGTGACCTGCGCGCTGCCGACATCGCCCAGACGGGTCTGGCAGGCGCGGACCGGCTGGCCGTCGAGGTGGACCGTGCAGGCACCGCACTGCGCGATGCCGCAACCGTACTTGGTGCCGGTGGCGTCGAGCCGGTCGCGCAGCACCCAGAGCAGCGGCATGTCCGGATCGGCATCGATCGCGTGCGTGACGCCGTTGACGGTGAGATTCGGCATGGTCGGCGACCTCTCTCGGCGCGCGTGTCCGGGCCTCCCGGATCGCGGCGTCCCGCCACGCTCGGGCAAGCGGGTCCGCGCGTCAGAATAGCGAGCGCAGGCCCGGACACGATGTGCGGCACCGCACTTCGATCCGGCGGCACGACAGTCTCGATACAGCCCGCGGTGCTTAAGATTGGAGGGATCCCGGCAGCCGCTTCTTAACACATCCGCATCATTCTCACGGAGTGCTTCCCAGCCACCGCCGCCCGTCCGCGCATTCGAGCCGAGTTTCAAGACGCGCATGTCCGATCTCACCGTCGAGATGGTCCAGCGCGGTCGCGGCCCCTCGACGGAGGAGGCGGCGCGCCGCCTCGGGGTTGCCCGCGAGATCCGGTCGGCCCGCGAGAAGCTGACCTCGCAGACCGGCCTGGAGCGGGCCTTCGACTACGAGCTCCTGCGCCACTACGCCCAGTACCGGGCCGGGGCGGGCATCCCGCTGGCGGGGTTCGCGGCGGCGCTGGCCGCGGCGGCGACCTTCTGGATCGCGCCGGCGGTGGCGGTGGCCTGGGCGCTCGGCGTCTTCCTGATGATCACGCTCAACACGACGTTGAGCCGGCGCTTCCTCCGCGCCGACCCGGCGACGATCCCGCTCGCCCGCTGGCGCCGCCGCTTCCTGATCGGCGAGGTGCTGCAGAGCCTGTCGTGGGCCGCGATGATCGGGCTCGGCACCACCGGCGGCTGGACCTTCGCGCTGTTCGGCCTCGTCATCGCCTCCGCGGTCACCACCATGCTGGCCGCGACGGTGCCGCTCGCCGCCATCGCCGCCCTGGTGCCGCTCGCGCTCGCCACCGCGTCGCTCGCCGCCTTCTCCCGCGGGATGGACCTGCTGATGCTGGTGGTGATGGCCGGCGGCGCGCAGATCTTCTTCCTCGGCCTGTCCCGCCGCCTCTACACCTCGACGGTGGGCGCCCTGCGCTCCCGCGCCGAGAAGGACGCGGTGTTCGGCGAATTGGAGCAGGCCAAGGCCAATTCGGACGAGGCCCGCCGCCGGGCCGAGGAGGCCAACCTCGCCAAGTCGCGCTTCCTCGCCACGATGAGCCACGAGCTGCGCACGCCGCTCAACGCCATCCTGGGCTTCTCGGAGGTGATGAAGAACGAGGTGTTCGGCACCCACACGGCGCCGTCCTACCGTGAGTACTCGCACGACATCCACGACAGCGGGATGCACCTCCTCAACCTGATCAACGAGATCCTCGACCTGTCGCGGATCGAGGCGGGGCGCTACGAGCTCAACGAGGAGCCGGTGCAGCTCGCCCACGTGGTGGAGGAGTGCCGCCACATGATGGGCCTGCGGGCCAAGGCGAAGAACCAGACCTTCCACGATCTCGTCGACGGCTCGCTGCCGCGGCTCTGGGCCGACGAGCGGGCGCTCCGGCAGATCGTCCTGAACCTCCTGTCGAACGCCGTGAAGTTCACGCCCCCGGGCGGCGAGATCTGGCTGAAGGTCGGCTGGACCGCCTCGGGCGGGCAGTACGTGTCGGTCCAGGACAGCGGCCCGGGCATTCCCGAGGACGAGCTGGGCACGGTCCTGTCCTCGTTCGGGCGCGGCTCGCTCGCGATCAAGACCGCCGAGCAGGGCTCCGGCCTGGGCCTGCCGATCGTGAAGGGCTTGGTGGAGCTGCACGGCGGGCAGTTCCAGCTGTCCTCCAAGCCCCGTGAGGGCACCGAGGTGGTCGTGACCCTGCCGGCCACACGGGTCATGGACACGCTGGCGCCGGTCGAGGTCGAGCCGGAATTCGTGGGCCCCGTGCGCGGCCCGCTCAACCGCGCGGCCTGAGCCGGCCGCCGGGCGGCGCGCCCCGTCTCAGCCGAGACCGCCGAGCGCGCAGACCCGGGCCCACTCGGCCTCGGTCACCGGCTGCACCGACAGGCGGGAATTGTTGACCAGCACCATGGCGGCGAGCGCCGGGTCGGCCTTGATCGCCTCGAGCGTCACCGGGCTCGGCATCGCCCGCACGGCCTTGACGTCGACCATGCCGAAGTGGCCGGTCTCGTCCGTGTGGTCGGGATAGTAGGCGCGGCTCACCGCCACGATGCCGACCACCGCCTTGCCCTCGTTCGAGTGGTAGAAGAAGCCCTGCTCGCCGACCTGCATGGCCATCAGCTGCTTCTTGGCGAGGTGGTTGCGCACGCCGTTCCAGTACGTGCCGGCCTCTCCGGCCGCGACCTGCTGATCCCACGACCAGGTCGCGGGCTCGGATTTGAACAGCCAGTACGCCATCGCTGAAGTCCCCGTCGACCGCCCGGCGGGGCAGCACGCCTCGCCATAGCCCAGCCTCGCCCCTCGGGGACAGGCCGGCCCGGCTCCGGCCGGGCGCGGCACCGCCGGCCAAGCAGAGCCTGCGTGAAACGCCGCAGTTCTTCTATCATATTTCTTGGGTAAATATTAAATTCTTCATGCCAATAGCTGAACAACTCATCAACCAACCCATTCTCGGTTGCATATATGCTCGCTGTCGTCGGTTGTTTCGTCGGGGAACACAACCTGTGGCTGGTGGCCCTCGCGGCCCTGGTCTGCACGCTGGCGAGCGCCACCGCGATCGAGCTGCTCACCCATGCCACCCGGGCCGGCGGCCGCAGCCGCTACGTCTGGCTGGCGGTGGCGGCCGCCGCCGGCGGATCGGGGATCTGGGCGACGCATTTTCTGGCGATGCTCGCCTTCGAGCCGGGGCTGCCGTCGGGCTACGGCGTCGGGCTGACGCTCCTCTCCTACGTGGACGCCGTGGCGATCACGGGGCTCGGCTTCGCCCTGGCCGCGTCCGGCCGGGCGGTCCAGGCGGGCCTCGGCGGCGCCGTGGTCGGCGGCGGCATCGCGACGATGCACTACACCGGGATGGCCGCCTATCAGGTGGCGGGGCATCTCGTCTGGAATCCCGCGCTGGTCGTCGTCTCGGTCGGCCTCGGCGCGGGGCTGGGCGCCGCCGCCCTGGTGGTCGGCCTGTCGGCCACCACGTTCCGGGGTCGGTACGGCGGCGTCGCGCTGCTGATCCTGGCGATCTGCGCCCACCACTTCACCGGCATGGGGGCGGTGACCCTCCTGCCCGATCCCACCGTGGCGATCCCCTCGGGCGCGATCCGGACCGGGTGGCTCGCCGCGGCCGTGGCGGTGGCGAGCTGCTTCATCCTGCTGCTCGCCGGCGCCGCCCTGATGGTCGACCTCCGGGAGCGCCGCCGCGCCGATCTCGAGCGCGAGCGCCTGCGCAGCCTCGCCAACGCGGCCGTGGAGGGCCTCGTCGTCTGCCGCGGCGGCGAGATCGTCAGCGCCAACGAGGCCTTCGCCCGGCTCGTGGGCCTGGAGGCGCCCCTCCTGACCGGCCGGAGCCTGAGCGCCTACCTGCCGGACCTCGTGCCCGGCACCGGGACGGCCGACCAGCCCCTGGAGACCGAACTCGTCCCGGCGGGGGGCGCACCCCTTCCGGTCGAGGTGATCATGCGGCCTGTCGCCGAGTACGGGCGGGTCCCACACCACGCCGTGGCGGTGCGCGACCTGCGCGCCCGGCGCCGGGCCGAGAGCGAGATCCACTACCTCGCCCACCACGACGCGCTCACCGGCCTCGCCAACCGCACGAGCTTCCACGCGCGGCTCGAGCGCGAGATGCGCGCCGCGGATGCCCAGGGCGGCCGGCTCGCGGTGCTGTGCCTCGACCTCGACCGCTTCAAGGAGGTCAACGACCTGTTCGGGCACGCGGCCGGCGACGCGATGCTGCGCGACCTCGCGCTCCGGGTCGGCGGCCTCCTCCATCCCAAGCAGCTGATGGCGCGGCTCGGCGGCGACGAGTTCGCCATCCTGACGCCGCAGGCGGAGGGCTCCGCCGAGCGGCTGGCCGAGCGGATCCTCGCCACCCTGGCGGCGGTGCCGGCCGCCTCCGGACCGGTGGTCGCCACCAGCATCGGCATCGCGGTCTATCCCGACGACGCCGCGGACCAGCGCGCGCTCCTGAGTCACGCCGACGCCGCCCTGTACCGGGCCAAGAACGAGGGGCGCGGCACCTGCCGGCGCTACGACGCCAGCATGGGCGCGCAGATCCGCGACCGGCGCCAGCTCGAGCACGACCTCCGCCACGCGGTGGCGAGAGGCGAGCTGGAACTCGTCTACCAGCCGCAGACTCAGATCGAGTCCGGCACGATCACGGGTTTCGAGGCGCTGCTGCGCTGGCGCCATCCCGAACGGGGCAGCATCTCCCCGGCCGTGTTCGTGCCGATCGCCGAGGAGACCGGGGCGATCCTGGAGATCGGCGCCTGGGTGCTGCGGGAAGCCTGCCGGGCGGCGGCCGGCTGGCCGAACCCGCTGGCGATCGCGGTCAACGTCTCGGCGGTGCAGCTGCACAACCCGCTCTTCGTCCAGTTCGTCCACGGGACCCTGTACGAATCCGGCTTGAAGGCGGAGCGCCTCGAGCTCGAGATCACCGAGACGGCGCTGATCCGGGATCCGGCCCGGGCGCTCCTCACGCTGCGCCAGCTCAAGGCCCTGGGCGTGCGGATCGCCATGGACGATTTCGGCACCGGCTACTCGTCGCTGTCGAACCTGCGCTCCTTCCCGTTCGACCGGATCAAGATCGACGGCTCGTTCATCAAGGCGGTCCACAGCAACCCGCAGGGGGCCGCGATCGTGCGCTCCGTCCTGGGGCTGGGGCGCGGCCTCGGGCTCGCCGTGGTGGCGGAGGGCGTGGAGACCGCCGAGGAGCTGTCCTTCCTGGCCGACGAGCAGTGCCACATCGCCCAGGGCTACCTGCTGGGCCGGCCGGCGCCGATCGCGCGCTTCGCCGCCCACACCCACGGCGCCGCGCCGGCGGCCGCGGTGGCGTGAGGCTCATCGCGCCGGGACCNTCTCCCCGCGCAGCGGCCGGGCGAGCAGCCCCGCGATCACGTCGTCGACGCTGGCCGTGCCCGCCACGATGGCGGCGACGGCCTCGGCCACCGGCATCTCGATGCCCTTGGCGGCGGCCAGCCCGGCGAGCGCCGCGGCCGTGAACGCCCCCTCGGCGAGCTTCCCGCCCGCGGCTTCGGCCGGGCTCGCCCCGGCGCCGAGGCGCTGGCCGAAGGCGAAATTGCGCGATTGCGGCGAGGAGGCGGTGAGCACGAGGTCGCCGAGGCCCGACAGCCCCATCAGCGTCTCGGGCCGCCCGCCGAAGGTGCGGGCGAAGCGCATGAGCTCGGCGAAGGCCCGGGCGATCAGCGCCGCCCGGGCGCTCTCGCCGAGCCCGCGCCCCGCCACGATCCCGCAGGCGATGGCCAGCACGTTCTTGCCGGCGCCGCCGATCTCGACGCCGCGCACGTCGTCGGTGTGGTAGAGGCGGAAGCTCGGCCCCGAGAGCAGGGCGCTCAGGGCGGCGGCGCGGCCGGCATCGGACGCCGCCAGGGTCACGGCTGTGGGCAGGCCGCGGGCGACGTCGATGGCGAAGCTCGGGCCCGACAGGACCGCCACGGCCGCTCCGGGCGGCAGGACCTGCTCGGCCACCGCGCTCATGAAGCTGTCGCTGCCGCGCTCGATCCCCTTGGCGCAGAGGATGACCGGCCCGGCCGTCGCCAGGGGTCCGCGCAGGGATTCCAGAACGCCGCGCACGGTCTGGGCTGGCACGACCAGGAGCGTCGCCCGGGCGCCCGCGAGGGCGGCGGCCTCGCCGGTCGCCCGGATCGCCGGGTGGAGCGGCACGCCCGGCAGGTAGCGCGGATTCTCCCGCTGGGCCTGGAGGGCGGCGGCGGCCGCCGCGTCGCGCAGCCAGAGGGTGACGGGGTGGCCGGCCCCGGCGGCGGCGTTGGCCAGCGCCGTGCCCCAGGCCCCGCCGCCGACGACGTTGATCGGGGTCTCGGCGCTCATGCCGCTTTCTCCCTGTCCGCGCGATCCAGCCGGTAGAGCACGTGGTCGCGCAGCAGCCCCTCCGGCACAGCCGGATGCGGGAATGTCCCGGCCATGCGCATCCCGAGGCGCTCCATCACGGCGCGGGAGCGGCCGTTGCCGGCCGCCGTGAAGGCCACGACGNACGCCAGCGCCCGCCGGACGGCGCCGTTGGCGGCCACGCCCCCCGCGGCCACCAGGGCGGTGGGCCGCCCGGCCACGTCCGAGAAGGCGCGCAGGGCGACCCGGGCGCGGTCCACCACCACGTCGACCACGGCCGCCTGGAAGCTCGCGCAGAGATCGGCGACGTCGCGCTCGGCCAGCGGGGCGATCCGCTCGGCCTCGATCCGCACGGCGGTCTTGAGGCCCGAGAGGGAGAAGTCGGCCTCGCGGCGGCCGAGCATCGGCCGGGGCAGGGCGAAGCGCTCGGGATCTCCGGCCTCGGCCACGCGCTCGACCTCGGGGCCGCCGGGATAGCCGAGACCCAGGAGCTTGGCGACCTTGTCGAAGGCCTCGCCGATGGCGTCGTCGACGGTGGAGCCGAGGCGGACGTAGTCGCCGACGCCGCGCACGGCCACGAGCTGGGTGTGGCCGCCCGAGGCCAGGAGCAGCAGGTAGGGGAAGGCGATGCCGTCGGTGAGCCGCGCCGTGAGGGCGTGGGCCTCCAGATGGTTGACGGCGAGCAGCGGCTTGCGGGTCACGAGCGCCAGGGTCTTGGCGGTGACGAGGCCGACCAGCACGCCGCCGATCAGCCCCGGTCCGGCCGCCACCGCGATGCCGTCGAGGTCCCGGAAGCCGGTCCCGGCCCGGTCGAGGGCGCGGGCGATCAGCCGGTCGAGCACCTCCACGTGGGCGCGGGCGGCGATCTCCGGCACGACGCCGCCATAGGCCGCGTGCTCGGCGATCTGACTGAGCACCTCGTTGGCGCGGATCTGGCCGACACCCTCCTCGTCGATCGACACCACCGCGGCGGCGGTCTCATCGCAGGTGGTCTCGATGCCGAGCACGGTCTTCTGCACGCGCGGAACTCCTTGTCCGGACTCATCCTATCCGGCGGCGGCGCGAAGGCGGCCGGCCCCCGCCCGGGCTCGGAGCGTGGTGGATGCGCGCCGCCCTCCGTCCCCGGACGGCGCGCCGACGCGCCCTCAGTCGACGGCGACCATGACGTCGGACGCCTTGACCACCGCGTAGGCGGGACCGCCGGCGACGAGCTTGAGCGATTCGACGGCCTCGTTGGTGATCGAGGCGGTGACCATCTGGCCGGGGCTGATCTCGATCTTCACGTGGGAGGTGGTCGCCCCCTTCTCCACCGAGACGACCGTACCCTTGAGAACGTTGCGCGCGCTGATCTTCATGGTCTGCTGCCAATCTCCAAGAGCGGCCCCGGAACGGGCCGCGGGGCGGCCCGGTCCGGTCTCCTACAGCATGGCGGAGCCCCGCGCGACCACCTCAGCGCGGCTCGGCCTGCGGCTCGCCGGGCTCGTCCTCGGGGACCGGCGCGGCGCCCCAGGCGGCGAGCGCGGCGTTGAGGTCGTCGAGGACGAAGTGCCGGGCGCTGTCCCGGTCGTACCCGTCGGCCAGGAGCTCGTCGTAATCCGTGAAGACGTGGCGCGCGTAGGTCACGAGGGCGAGGCGGGCCGCCGTCTCGGGGGCGGCCCGGCGCAGGCCCGGGCTGGCCAGGGCCCGGTCGAGCGTGGCCTCCGCCTCGAAGTCCGGCAGGCGCGGGGCGAGGCGGGCCAGGGCCGCGGCCACCGCCTCCCGGCGGTTCAGGGGGGGACCGGCGCTCACCGGGGATCTGCCGACGGCATGATTTTAAAGGTGTGATCGGATAGGATCGCCGCCAGATGAGGCGGGGCCGGCACAGGATCCTCCGCCGGGGAGCTCAGGTCCATGGCAATTCTTCGTCCCGCGCTGCTTCTCGGCCTCCTGCTCGGGGCGGCACCGGCGCTCGCCCAGAGCCCGGCTCCGGGCGCGGGCCCCGGCCCTGCGGCCGCCCCGACCGGTCCCATCGTGGGCGGCCGCCGGGTGACCCCCATGGGCCAGACCAAGGCGCCGGGCAACGCCGCGGTCACCGGCTTGCCGCAGCCCGTGAACCAAGCCGAGATGATCAAGGCTCAGAAGGCCGCCGAGGCCCGCTCGAAGGCCTGGGACAGCAAGATGCGGCACACGATGGGCTCGATCTGCCACGGCTGCTGAGGCCTGCCCCGACCCGGGCGCCGGAGACCGGCCTTCGCGACGGGGCTCTCGAAACGCGAAGGGGCCGCCCGAACGGGCAGCCCCTCCACCGGTCGCCGGGGCGACAGGATCAGCGGGAGTAGAACTCGATGACGAGGTTCGGCTCCATCTGCACCGGGTAGGGCACCTCGGACAGGCTGGGGATGCGGGTGACGCGGGCGGTCATCTTGGCGTGGTCGGCCTCGATGTAGTCCGGCACGTCGCGCTCGGAGAGCTGGGTCGCCACGATGACGATCTCGAGCTGGCGGGACGACTCCTTGACCTCGATCAGGTCGCCGGCCTTCACCTGGTAGCTCGGGATGTTGACGCGGACGCCGTTCACCTTGACGTGGCCGTGGTTGACGAACTGGCGCGCGGCGAACGGGGTCGCGACGAACTTCGCCCGGTAGACCACGGCGTCGAGGCGGCGCTCGAGCAGGCCGACGAGGTTCTCGCCGGAATCGCCGCGCAGGCGGATCGCCTCGGCGTAGTAGCGGCGGAACTGCTTCTCGGTGATGTTGCCGTAGTAGCCCTTGAGCTTCTGCTTGGCGCGCAGCTGCGTGCCGAAGTCGCTCATCTTGCCCTTGCGGCGCTGGCCGTGCTGGCCGGGGCCGTACTCGCGGCGGTTGACGGGGCTCTTCGGGCGGCCCCAGATGTTCTGGCCCATGCGGCGGTCGAGCTTGTGCTTCGCCTGAATCCGCTTCGACATATCTTTCGCGTCCTCTCGTGACGAGAATGAGGAACGCGCCCTCCTTTTCCCGGCCCTTCGCGGTCCGGGACGACAGGGCGGGAGGATCCCGCCCACGGGTGCGTGTGAAAACGCGACGGGGCCCCGCTCGGAGCCCCATCGACGGGCGGGTCTTTAGGGGACGGAGCCGCCGCGGTCAACCGTGAGAGGTCAGATGGACGAGTCAGTGGCGGTCCGGCGCGGTGGGCCCGCGGACGCGGAGGCGATCCGGGTGCTGGTCGCGGCGGCCTACACCAAGTGGATCCCGGTGATCGGCCGCCTGCCCATTCCCATGCAGGCGGATTACGCGCGGGCGGTGCGGGACCACCGCTTCGACCTGCTGCTGGCCGGCCCGGATCTCGCCGGGCTGATCGAGACGCGGGCCGAGGCCGACCACCTGCTGGTCGTCAACGTCGCGGTGCACCCGGCCTTCCAGGGCCGGGGCTTCGGCAGCCGGCTGATGGGACGGGCCGACGCCGTCGCGGCCGAGGCCGGGCTCGCGCGGCTGCGCCTCTACACCAACAAGAAGTACGTCGCGAACCTGCGCCTCTACGGCGCGCTCGGCTACCGGGTGGAGCGGGAGGCGCTCTACGACGGGCCGGGCCGGACCCGCGACGACGACGTGACCGTGCACATGGTGAAGGACCTGGTTTGAGGCATCGGCGCCGGCCCTGCCGTCATCGCGAGCGCAGCGAAGCGACCCAGGGTGGCGCGCCGCCGCAGAGTCTGGCGCCTCTGGATCGCTTCGCTGCGCTCGCAAAGACGGGGCGTCGCCCCGCTCCCTCAGGTCACCACGCTCGGCTCAGGCCTTCCGGTGCGGGGCTCGATCTCGGCGATCGCGCGGGCCGCGGCCGCGACCGGGGCCAGCACCTCGGCCACGGCCAAGTCGAGCCGGTCCGGCGCGCTCTCGTAGCGCTCCAGGTAGACCCGCAGCGTCGCGCCGGCGGTGCCGGTGCCCGAGAGGCGGAACACCGCCCGCGCGTCCTCGGCGAAGCCGATCCGGATGCCCTGGCGCTCGGTCAGCGAGCCGTCGACCGGGTCGCGGTAGGCGAACTCGTCGGCCGTCGACACCGTGAGGTCGCCGATCCGCGTGCCCGGCAGCCCGGCGAGTTTTTCGCGCAGGGCGTCCATCAGGCCGTTGGCGGCGTCCGAATCGACCTCCTCGTAATCGTGGCGGGCGTAGTAGTCGCGCCCGTAGGCGCGCCAATGCGCCCGCACCAGCGCGTCGGCGCGCTCGCCGGTGGCGGCCAGGATGTTGAGCCAGAGCAGCACCGCCCAGAGCCCGTCCTTCTCGCGGACGTGGTTCGAGCCGGTGCCGGCGCTCTCCTCGCCGCACAGGGTGATGAGGCCCGCGTCGAGGAGATTCCCGAAGAACTTCCAGCCGGTGGGCGTCTCGTAGGCCTCAATGCCGAGGGCGGCCGCGACCCGGTCGGCGGCGCGGCTCGTGGGCATGGAGCGGGCGACCCCCGACAGGCCGCCCGCGTAGCCCGGCGCCCGGTGGGCGTGGGCGGCGAGCAGCGCGAGGCTGTCGCTCGGCGTCACGAACAGGCCCGGGGCCACGATCATGTTGCGGTCGCCGTCGCCGTCCGAGGCGGCGCCGAAATCCGGCGCGTCCGGCCCCTGCATCAGGTCGAACAGGTCGTGGCAATGGACCGGGTTCGGGTCCGGGTGGTGGCCGCCGAAATCCTCTTTCGGAGTCGCGTTGACCACGGTGCCGGCGGGGGCGCCGAGCATCCCCTCCAGGATCGCCGTCGCGTAGGGACCTGTCACCGCGCTCATGGCGTCGAAGCGCATGCGGAAGCCGGAGGCGAACAGGCGCGACACCGCGTCGAAGTCGATGAGCGTGCGCATCAGCTCGGCGTAGTCGGCCACCGGATCGATCACCGTGACCGTCATGGCGCCGAGGCGGGTGTCGCCGAGCCGGTCGAGGTCGAGATCCGGGGCCTCGACGAGGCGGTATTCCGTGATCGCCTTGGCCCGCGCGAAGATGGCGTCGGTGACGGATTCCGGCGCCGGGCCGCCGTTGGCGGCGTTGAACTTGATGCCGAAATCGCCGTCCGGCCCGCCCGGGTTGTGGCTCGCCGACAGCACGATGCCGCCGAGCGCCTTGGCTTTCCGGATCACGCAGGAGGCGGCGGGCGTCGAGAGCAGGCCACCCTGCCCGACCAGGACCCGGCCGAAGCCGTTGCCGGCGGCGAGGCGCAGGGTCTTCTGCACCACTTCGCGGTTGAGGAAGCGCCCGTCGCCGCCGAGCACCAGGGTGGCGCCGGCCTTGTCGGGCAGGGTGTCGAAGATCGCCTGGACGAAGTTCTCGACGTAGTTCGGCTGCCGGAACACCGGCACCTTCTTGCGCAGGCCGGAGGTGCCCGGCTTCTGGTCGGGGAAGGGCGTGGTGGCGACGGTGGTCGGAGTCGTCATGAGCGGGCGTCTCCCGGGATCTACGGCCTCCATGCCCGTGCGGAGGCGCGGCGTCACCAGTCCCGGCGACAGGGGCGGACTTTTTTCACGCGGTTTCGCCGGATCGGGCGACGGAATCCGCCGCCTGTCCGCCGGCGGTCGGCTCGAGGCGTTGCGCCGGCCGACAGCCGCCGATTGTATCGACCGAGCCGCCAGACAAGGCGGGCCGGAGGAAATCATGGCGGACAGACCGATGCGGACAGATCCGAACGCGGCACGGCCGGGCCGGGGCTTGGCCCGGCGCGACCTGGTCGGGGCGCTCGCCGCCGGTGCGGCGGTCGCGGCCGCGGCGGCACCGGCCGTCGCCGCCCCGTCGAGCCGGCTGACGACGGAGGAGTTCCGCCTGCCCTGGAGCGAGCCCGGCGTCGACATCTACGTGCGCAACAAGCGCCCGGCCGGGACCGACCGGTTCCCGGGCGACCGGATCCTGCTCTACGTACACGGCTCCACCTACCCGTCCTCCACGGCCTTCGACCTGCCGCTCGGCGGGATGTCGGCCATGGACTACCTCGCGGGCCTCGGCTTCGACGTCTACTGCGTGGACCTGCCGGGCTACGGTCTGTCCGGGCGCCCGGCCGCCATGGACGCGCCGCCGGACGACAACCCGCCGCTCATGCGCACGCCCGACGCCGCCAAGGTGGTGGGGCAGGTGGTCGACTTCATCCGGAAGCGGCGCAACGTCGAGAAGATCGACCTGATGGGCTGGTCCTGGGGGACCTCCACCATGGGTCTCTACACCAGCACCCACAACGACGCGGTCAACCGCCTCGTCCTCTACGCGCCGCAATGGCTCGCGCGCACGCCGGGCCTGATCGGCGGCGGCGGCAAGGTGGGGGCCTACCGCACCGTCAGCCGGGACAGCGCCCGGGCGCGCTGGCTGACCGGGGTGCCCGAGGACAAGAAGGCCGAACTGATCCCGGCGGGCTGGTTCGACCAGTGGGCCGACGCGACCTTCGCCACCGACCAGGCCGGCGCGCAGCAATCGCCGCCGGTCCTGCGCGCGCCGAACGGCACGGTCGCCGACAAGGACGCCTACTGGGCGGCCGGCAAGCCGCTCTACGACCCGGGCGAGATCCGCGTGCCGGTGCTGATCATCCACGCCGAGTGGGACGCCGACCTGCCGAGCTACCAGGCGCAGGAATACTTCACGAAGCTCACGCACGCCCCCTACAAGCGCTTCGTCGAGCTGGGGGAGGGCACCCACACGGTGATGATGGAGAAGAACCGCATGCAGTTCCTCCACGCGGTCGGGGCCTTCCTCACGGAGGCGGATCCGCAGGCGCTGAACTGAGCGGAGTCCGCGGGCACGGACATCCGACCCACGCCCTCAACCTGAGGTGCGGCGAAGCCGCCCCGAAGGAGGGCTCCAGCCACCGCGCGATCCCTGGAGGCCTCCTTCGAGGCCTCCGCTCTCGCTCCGGCACCTCAGGATGAGGATGCGCGTGGGAGGGGTCGCGGCGCGAGCCGAGGCGGCGCGACCTACTCCGCCGCCTGCCGGGCCGCGTAGCCCAGCCGCTCGTTCAGCGCGCGGATCAGCTTGGCGGCCGCCTCGGCGATCACCGTGCCGGGCGGGAAGATCGCCGCCGCGCCGGCCGCCGTCAGCGCCGCGTAGTCGCCGGGCGGGATGACGCCGCCGATCGCGATCATCACGTCGTCGCGGCCCTGCTCGGTGAGCGCCGCCTTCAGCTCCGGCACCAGGGTCAGGTGGCCGGCCGCCAGGGACGAGACGCCGACGATGTGGACGTCGTTCTCCACCGCCTGCCGGGCGGCCTCCGCCGGGGTCGCGAAGAGCGGCCCGATATCCACGTCGAAGCCGAGATCGGCGAAGGCCGAGGCGATCACCTTCTGGCCGCGGTCGTGCCCGTCCTGGCCCATCTTGGCGACCAGGATGCGCGGCCGGCGGCCGTCATTCTCCTCGAACGCCTCGACCAGCGCCCGGACTTCCTCGACCACAGGCGACATGCCCCCCACCTCGCGCTTGTAGACGCCGGAGATCGAGCGGATCTCGGCGCGGTGCCGGCCCCAGGCCTTCTCCAGGGCCTCGGAAATCTCGCCCACCGTCGCCTTGGCGCGGGCGGCCTCGACGGCGAGTTCCAGCAGGTTGCCGGCGCCGTCGGCGGCCTTCGTGAGGGCGTCGAGCCGGGCCGTCACGGCGGCCTCGTCGCGCTCGGCGCGCAGGCGCTTGAGCTTGTCGATCTGCAGGCGGCGGACATTGCCGTTGTCGACCCGCAGCAGCTCGATGGCCATGTCGTCGTCGGCCTTGAACTTGTTCACGCCCACGATGGTCTGGCGCCCGGAATCGATCCGCGCCTGGGCGCGGGCGGCGGCCTCCTCGATCCGCAGCTTCGGGATGCCGGCCTCGATCGCCTTGGCCATGCCGCCGAGCCCGTCGACCTCGCGGATGTGCTCCCAGGCCCGGGCGACCATGTCGGCGGTGAGCTTCTCCACGTAGTAGGAGCCGCCCCAGGGATCGACGATCCGGGTGGTGCCGCTCTCCTGCTGCAGGAACAGCTGCGTGTTGCGGGCGATCCGGGCCGAGAAGTCGGTGGGCAGGGCCAGCGCCTCGTCCAGCGCGTTGGTGTGGAGCGACTGCGTGCCGCCCTGCGTCGCCGCCATCGCCTCGATGTTGGTGCGGGTGACGTTGTTGAACACGTCCTGGGCGGTGAGCGACCAGCCCGAGGTCTGCGAGTGGGTGCGCAGGGCCAGCGACTTCTCCGATTTCGGATCGAAACTCTTGACCAGCTTCGCCCAGATCAGGCGCGCGGCCCGCATCTTGGCGACCTCCATGAAGAAGTTGGTCGAGATCGCCCAGAAGAACGACAGGCGCGGGGCGAACTGGTCGATGGTCAGCCCGGCCGCGAGACCCGCCTTGATGTACTCGACGCCGTCGGCCAGCGTGTAGGCGAGCTCCAGGTCGTTCGTGGCGCCCGCCTCCTGCATGTGGTAGCCGGAGATCGAGATCGAGTTGAACTTCGGCATGTTCTTCGACGTGTAGGCGAAGATATCGGAGATGATCCGCATCGATCCCTTGGGGGGATAGATGTAGGTGTTGCGGACCATGAATTCTTTTAGAATATCGTTTTGAATGGTGCCCGCGAGCTTCTGCGGCGGCACGCCCTGCTCCTCGGCGGCGACGATGTAGAGGGCGAGGATCGGCAGCACGGCGCCGTTCATCGTCATCGACACGGTCATCTCGTCCAGCGGGATGCCGGAGAACAGCGTGCGCATGTCGTAGATCGAGTCGATCGCCACGCCCGCCATGCCGACATCGCCCGAGACGCGGGGATGGTCGGAATCGTAGCCGCGGTGGGTGGCGAGATCGAAGGCGACCGACAGGCCCTTCTGCCCGGCCGCGAGGTTGCGGCGGTAGAAGGCGTTCGAATCCTCGGCCGTGGAGAAGCCGGCGTACTGCCGGATCGTCCAGGGCTGGGTGACGTACATGGTCGGGTAGGGGCCGCGCAGGAACGGCGCGATCCCCGGATAGGTGTCGAGGAACTCGAGGCCCTCCCGGTCCTCCGGCCCGTAGCGGCCCTTCACCGGGATGCCCTCCGGCGTCATCCAGGGCTCGCCGAGCGCCGGGGCCGCGATCGCGAGTGATTCGCCGGCGAGCGGGATTTCGGCGAAGTTCGGGATGCGGGAGGTCATGGCGTTGACTCGTTGTGGCGTTTGTCACGCCATTATAGGGACCCGCTCGGAGCGGGCTACTCCCCTATCGGTCAAGCTTCCGGGGAAGGCCGCGCAGCGCCGGTGCCTCAGCGCGCCTCGGCGTCCCGGGCCCCCGGGCCGCGCCGCAGGAGGTAGAGTCCGGCGCCGGCCAGCATCAGCGCCATCCCGTACCACGTGATCGCGTAGACGAGGTGGTTGTTGGGGAAGGCGATCACCGTGAGGCCACCCACCGGCAGGCCGCCGGGATTGGGCGTCGCGTCCGCGTCCACGAAGTAGGGGGCGACGTCGCTCAGTCCGCGCGCGGCCGCGATGGCGGCGACGTCCCGGGAATACCAGCGGTCGTCCCCGGGATCGTTCGAGCGCAGGAAGGCGCCCTTGGGCTCGGTCAGCCGCAGGAGGCCGGTCACCGTGGTCTCAGCCGCGACCTGCCCGGCCATCCGGGTCGCGGGATCGCGCCGGTCGCCGGGCACGAAGCCGCGGTTGACCAGCACGAGGGTCCCGTCCGGACGCCGCAGCGGCGTCAGCACCCAGAAGCCGCCGCCCAGCTCGGTGACGGCCTGAACCAGGGTCTCGCGATCGTTCAGGAAAGTGCCGGAGAGCCGGACGTGCCGGTAGGCGTCGTCGGGGCCGACCCGCGGCCAGTCCGCGTGGCCCGGCGCCGGCACGGGCGGGGCGTGGACCCGCGCGTCGACCCGGGCGATCAGGTCGAGCTTCCAGGCCCGCCGCTCGACCTGCCAGGTTCCGAGCCCCAGCAGGACCAGGAACACGATGCAAGCGCCGACGCCGAACACCGCGCGCCGCCGCAACGAGAGCGGGGCCGGGGAGGGGGCCGAGCCGGGATCAGCCCCCCCTCCCGGCCCCGCGGGCCTCATCTCCGGACGCGCGCTCAGCGGGCGTTGTTCATGACGTCGTGGGCATCCATCGGCATCATGTTGTGATTGAGGTGGTACATCACCCACACCGAGCCGGCGAGCATGATCACCACCAGCGTGATGGTGAAGATCAGCGCCATGAAGGTCCAGCCGCCCTCCGACTTCGTGCTCATGTGCAGGAAGTAGATGACGTGCACGACCATCTGGACGCCGCCGAGCGCCAGGATGACCAGGGTGGTGACGAGGCTGTTGTCGAGGACGTTGCCCATCACCAGCCAGAACGGGATCACCGTCAGGATCACCGACAGGACGAAGCCCGTCATGTAGCTCTGGAAGGTGCCGTGGCCGCCCTCGCTGTGGGCGTGGGCGTCGTGCGTGTCCTGACCGTGACCGGTGAGGCGGTGTGCGTCGGCGCTCATTCGAGCACTCCCATCAGGTAGACGACGGTGAACACGCCGATCCAGATCAGGTCGAGGAAGTGCCAGAACATCGACAGGCACATCAGCCGGCGCTTGTTCTCGACGATCAGGCCGCGCTTGCTGACCTGCACCATCAGCACGACCAGCCACAGGATGCCCATGGAGACGTGCAGGCCGTGGGTCGACACCAGGGTGTAGAACGAGGACAGGAACGCGCTGCGCCAGGGCGGCGCGCCCTCGTGGAACAGGTGGACGAACTCCCGGATCTCCAGGGCCACGAAGGCGACGCCGAACAGACCGGTGATGGCGAGCCAGATCTGCGTCTGCTTCACCCGGTTCCGGTCCATCTCCAGCATGGCGAAGCCGTAGGTGATGGACGAGAACAGCAGCATGGCGGTGTTCACCGCGATGCCCGGCAGGTCGAACAGCTCCTTCGGGGTGGGGCCGGCCGCGTAGCTGCGCCCGAGCACCCCGTATGTCGCGAACAGGGTCGCGAAGATGAGGCAGTCGCTCATCAGGTAGAGCCAGAACCCGAGCATGGTCGAGCCCTCGGAGTGATGGCCCTCCTCGTCGGTCTGGTAGAAGACCGGCGCCGCGGCGCCGGGGGGTGCAGTCTCCGCGTGCATCATCGGATCACGCCATCTCCAGTTCGCGCGTCCGCTGACCTTCCGTCCGACTGACGACGTCGGCGGGAATGTAGTAGTCGCGATTGTAGTTAAAGGTGTGGGCGATCGCGACGACGAAGATCGCCACGAAGCTGAGCGCCGCCAGCCACCAGACGTACCAGACCATGGCGATGCCGAAGGTGAAGTTCAGACCCGCCAGGATCGCGCCGGCCGCGGTGTTCTTGGGCATGTGGATCGGCTTGTAGCCCTTGAGCGGGCGGTCGAAGCCGCGGTTCTTCATGTCCCACCACGCGTCGGAATCGTGGACGACCGGCGTGAAGGCGAAGTTGTAGTCCGGCGGCGGCGAGGAGGTGGACCACTCGAGGGTCCGGCCGCCCCACGGGTCGCCGCTGAGGTCACGCAGCCTGTCGCGGTTGCGGATCGAGACCACGAACATGATGATCTGCGAGGCGATACCGCAGGCGATGAGCGCCGCGCCGATGGCGGCGATCACGAACCAGATCTGCAGCGACGGGTCGTCGAAGTGCTGCATGCGCCGGGTCACGCCCATCAGGCCGAGCACGTAGAGCGGCATGAAGGCGACGTAGAAGCCGGTCACCCAGAACACGAGCGCCATCTTCCCCCAGAACTCGTCGAGCTTGAAGCCGAAGGCCTTGGGGAACCAGAAGGTCACGCCGGCGAACATGCCGAACAGCACGCCGCCGATGATCACGTTGTGGAAGTGCGCGATCAGGAACAGCGAGTTGTGCAGGACGAAGTCGGCCGGGGGCACTGCCAGGAGGACGCCGGTCATGCCGCCGATCACGAAGGTGACGATGAACGCCACCACCCACATCATCGGTACCTCGAACCGGATCCGGCCGCGGTACATGGTGAACATCCAGTTGAAGATCTTCGCGCCGGTCGGGATCGAGATGATCATGGTCGTGATCCCGAAGAACGAGTTCACGTCCGCGCCCGAGCCCATCGTGAAGAAGTGGTGCAGCCACACGAGGTAGGCGAGGATGGTGATCACCACCAGCGCGTAGACCATCGAGGTGTAGCCGAACAGGCGCTTGCCGCAGAAGGTCGAGGTGATCTCCGAGAACACGCCGAAGGCCGGCAGGATCAGGATGTAGACCTCCGGGTGACCCCAGATCCAGATCAGGTTGAAGTACAGCATGGCGTTGCCGCCGAGGTCGTTCGTGAAGAAGTGCGTGCCGACGTAGCGGTCGAGCGACAGCATCGCGAGAACGGCCGTGAGGATCGGGAAGGCGGCCACGATCAGGATGTTGGTGCACAGCGACGACCAGACGAAGATCGGCAGCTTCATCATGGTCATGCCGGGCGCCCGCATCTTCACGATGGTGGCGATCAGGTTGATCCCTGAGAGCAGCGTCCCGATGCCGGCGATCTGCAGGGCCCAGATGTAGTAGTCGACGCCCACGCCCGGGCTCATCGCCGCCCCGGACAGGGGCGGGTAGGCGAGCCAGGTGGCGCGGGAGAACTCGCCGACGAACAGCGAGACCATCACCAGCATGCCGCCGGCGACCGTCATCCAGAAGCTGAAGTTGTTGAGGAACGGGAAGGCGACGTCGCGGGCGCCGATCTGCAGCGGCACGGCGAAGTTCATGAGCCCCGTGACGAACGGCATCGCCACGAAGAAGATCATGATCATGCCGTGGGCGGTGAAGATCTGGTCGTAGTGGTGCGGCGGCAGGAAGCCCTGCTCCTGGCCGAACGCCACGGCCTGCTGCGAGCGCATCAGGACCGCGTCGGCGAAGCCGCGCAGCAGCATCACGCCCGCGAAGATGCAGTACATGATGCCGATCTTCTTGTGGTCGATCGACGTGATCCAGTCACGCCACATCGGTCCCCAGAAGCGATAGTAGGTGATGACGCCCAGAACGGTGAGGCCGACGACGGCCACGCCGGCGAACGTCGCCTGCAGAATCGGCTCGTGGTAGGGGATCTGCTCGATCGTAAATCGTCCGAGGAGCAGTTGCTGTAGGTCCAGGTTTGCGAACATGGGATCGGCCCGTTCAGTGGGTTCGACGGCGACCGCCGGTCTTGTGTGTGGAGTCCGCTGTCATCGCGCGCGGCCTCATTGGTTCAGCTGCTTCGGGGCGACCTGGCCGCCCTCGCTCTGGCCCTCACCGGAGCCCTTGCCCTGGCTGTCGGGCGACTTCTGACCCCGGACGTCCGGGTTGCCCATGTCGGGCCGCGGCTGCATGCCCTGCGGCTGCGTCTGGCCGTGCGGCCCGGTCTCCGAGGCCGGCGCCGTGGCGCCCGGCCCCTCGACGCCGCGCTCGGCGAGGCGGTTGTCGTACTGAAGCCGCTTGTAGTTCTCGGCAGCCTCCGTGCCGGAGGCACCGCCCTGCGCGTCGATCTTGACCATCTCGCCGACGCACATCTGGTCGGGCCGCGGGCACATGCCGATGATCCGGTCGTAGAGGCCCTTCATGTACGCCTTGTAGAACCGCGCCGGCTCGGCCTCGCTCGGCTCCTCGAGCTTCAGGTAGGCCTCCTGGGTGAGCTCGCCGCCCTGGGCCTTGGCCTTGGCGATCCACTGGTCGAAGCCCTCGTTGGTGAGGCCGTGGAACTTGAAGAACATGTTGGAGAAGCCGGCGCCGCTGTAATGCGCCGAGCGGCCCTCGTAGGCGCCCTCGCGGTTGATCACCGCGTGGAGCTGGGTCTGCATGCCCGGCATCGCGTAGACCATGCCGGCGAGCGTGGGCACGTAGAACGTGTTCATCACGTCGGTGGCGGTGATCTTGAAGCGGATCGGCCGGTCCACGGGCGCGGCCAGCTCATTAACCGTGGCGATCCCGTATTGCGGGTAGAGGAACAGCCACTTCCAATCCATCGCGATGGCCTCGACCTCCAGCGGCACCGTGCCGGCCGGGACGTCGCGCTTCGGGTCGATCTTGCTGAGCGGCCGGAACGGGTCGAGGGTGTGGGTCCCGATCCAGGTGAGGGCGCCGAGCGCGATGATGATCATCAGCGGCGCCGTCCAGATCAGCACCTCGAGCTGCGTCGAGTGGTGCCATTCGGGGTCGTAGACCGCGTCCTCGTTGGTGGCGCGGTAGCGCCACGCGAAGATCAGCGTGAAGGCGATCACCGGGACGATGATCAGGAGCATCAGCCCGGTCGCCGCCAGCACGAGGTTGCGCTGCTGCTCGGCCACGTAGCCGGCCGGGTGCAGCACGACGAAGTTGCAGCCGCCCAGCAGGGTCAGGAGCGGCAGGGCGAGGAACGGCAGGAGGCGCCGCCCGCGACCGCCTCGGCGCGTCGCGGTCTCAGTCCTGTCCGGTCGATGGGTCGAAGAGGTCACAGCACGCGTCTCGTTATCCCATGCCGCTGCCGCGGCGCTTCTGCCGTGCCGCGCGAGGCGGCGTTCCTGTCAGCTACGGGCGGGTCGGGCGGCCAGCGCCGCCCGCCGCCTACATCTGGCGCAGTTCCGACCGGTCGGTGAACAGGGCCACGAGGCTGCAGACCGCGCCGGAGAGGAGGTAGACGCCGATCATCGCCAGGCCGTAGCGCTGCGACAGGAACAGGGCCACGAGCGGCGCGAAGCCGGCGCCGATCAGCCACGCGAAGTCGGAGGTGAGCGCGGCGCCGGTGTAGCGGTAGTGGTTGCCGAGGCGGGCGCTCACCGCACCCGCGGTCTGGCCGTAGGCGAGGCCGAGCAGCATGAAGCCGATCGTGACGTAGATGGTCTGGCCGATGGCGCTCTCGCCGAACAGGAGCGGCGCGATGATGCTGCCGAGGGCGAAGAAGGCGATCAGCGAGGAGCTCATGATCAGGCAGTTGCGGCGGCCGATCTGGTCGGCGATAAGCCCGGAGGCCGCGACCGCGCCGGCGCACACGATGGCGCCCGAGAACTGCACGATCAGGAACTCGCCCGGTGAGCGGGTCGTGCTGTTCAGCGCCAGCCACGCGATCGGGAAGATCGTCACGAGGTGGAACAGCGCGAAGGCGGCGAGCGGCACGAAGGCGCCGCGGACCACGTCGCCGGCGTGATGGCGGAACAGCTCCAGGGCCGGGACCGGGCGCAGCCGGTCGAGGTCCATCATCCGGGCGAACTCGTCGGTGGCGACGAGGCGCAGCCGGGCGAACAGGGCGACCACGTTGATGGTGAAGGCGCAGTAGAACGGGAAGCGCCAGCCCCAGTCGATGAAGTCGGCCTCGTCGAGGTTGACCAGGAAGAACGCGAACAGCGCGCTCGCCACCATGAAGCCCAGCGGCGCGCCGAGCTGCGGGATCATCGCGTACCAGCCGCGGCGCTCCCGCGGGGCGTTCATGGCCAGCAGCGAGGCGAGGCCGTCCCAGGCGCCGCCGAGGGCGAGGCCCTGCAGGATCCGCAGGCCGGCCAGGATGTACACCGCCGAGATGCCGATGCTGTCGTAGCGCGGCAGGAAGCTCACGGCCGCCGTCGACCCGCCGAGCAGGAACAGCGCCGTGGTCAGCTTGACGCTGCGGCCGTGGCGCCGGTCGATCGCCATGAACAGCACGGTGCCGACCGGCCGGGCGATGAAGGCCAGGGCGAAGATCGAGAAGGCGTAGAGCGTGCCCTTCAGCGGGTCGACGAAGGGGAAGAACACCTTCGGGAAGACCAGCACGCAGGCGATGCCGAACACGAAGAAATCAAAGTATTCGGACGCGCGTCCGATCACCACGCCGATGGCGATCTCGTTGGGATGGACCTTGTGGTCTCCCATCGCCTGCTGGGCGTCGCGCTCCAGGCCCGTGACCGTAGGGGTGTTCGCACTCATCTCTGATTGTCGCCCTCGCCGCGCGCCCGTGGGGACGCCTTGGCCGGAACTGCCTCTTGCGGCATGTCCAGAGGTATCGCAACCGGCTCCGGACGCAAGTTCACCCACTGACGCATGCATAGCACCGCGCGGTCGCGGCCATCGGCGGCGACCCGGGGCCCGTACCGCTCACACGCGGTAATGCGCCGAATTCCGTGACAGGTTGATGTTGTAATAGGGGTCGGCGCGCAGCTCCGGACCCCAGCGGTCGAGCATGGTCAGCACCTCGCCCTCGAAGCGCTTCTGCTTCTCCGGCGTGTCCTCGGCCCCGCGACTCTTCGACTCGTGGTGAACCAATTTGGCGAAGGGCGTCCAGACGATCCGGTAGCCGGCCCGGCGGATCTTCAGGCAGAGATCGACGTCGTTGAAGGCGACCTTCAGGGCCTGGGCGTCGAAGCCCCCGACCTCCGCGAAGACGTCCGCCCGCATGGCCAGGCACGCGCCGGTGACCGCCGAGACCTCGTGGGCGATGACCATGCGGCAGAAATAGCCCGGATCCGCGTCCGCGACGCCGAGATGGCTGTGGCCGGCCACGCCCCCGATCCCGAGGACGATGCCGCCGTGCTGGATCGTGTGGTCCGGATAGAGGAGCTTGGCCCCGACGGCCCCGATCTCCGGCCGCACCGCGTGGCGGACGAGCTCGGCGAGCCAGCCGGGCTCGAGCACCTCGATGTCGTTGTTGAGGAACAGGAGCACCGCGCCCGTGGCGGCGGCGGCGCCGCGATTCGACAGATCCGAGAAATTGAACGCTCCCGGCACCGGCACGACGCGCACCCGCGGATCGTCCCGGTAGCGGGCGAACAGCGCGGCGGTCTCGGGCTCGCGGCTGTCGTTGTCGACGATGATCACCTCGATGTCCGGGTAGTCGGTCGCGCCGAGCAGCCCGTCGAGGGTCACCGACAGGATCTCGGCCCGGTCCCGGGTCGGGATGACCGCGGAGACCCGCGGCGGCGGCGCCGGCAGCGGCCGGATCAGGCGGTTGAAGCCGCCGGGGCCGCGCTCGGCCCGGCCGCCCCAGGGAGCCACGACTTCCTCCAGGGCCTGCAGGCGCGCGGCCTCCGCCCGGGCGAGCGACCGGTCGGAGAAGGTGCCGGAGCCCTGCGCGGCGCGCCAGTGATAGAGAATCCGGGGGATGTGGCGGATGCGGGCGGGGTCGAGCCCGTCGGTCAGCCGCAGCAGCAGGTCGTGGTCCTGACTGCCCTCGAAGCCGGGGCGCAGGCCGCCGACGGCGCGCAGCGCCTCGGTGCGCACGACCGTGAGGTGGTTGATGTAGTTCTGGGCGTAGAGCAGCTCGCGGTCGAAGCAGGACTTGAAATGCGGGTCGAACCGGCGGCCGCGCCGGTCGATCTTGTCCTCGTCGCTGTAGATCAGCACGAGGCCCGGGTCGCGGCGCAGCGCCCGGGCGACCTCGTAGAGGGCGTCCTCGGTGAGCGCGTCGTCGTGGTCCATGAAGGCGCAGACCGCGCCCCGGGCCATGCCCAGCGCGTCGTTGGTCGCCCGGGCGATGTGGCCGTTCTCCGACCGGGTGAGGACGCGGATGCGCGGGTCGGCCTCGGCCGCCCGGCTCAGGATCCGCGGGATCTCGGGGCGCGTGGAGGCGTCGTCGACGGCGCACAATTCCCAGTGGGGGTAGAGCTGCGCGCGCAGCGACGCCAGGGCCGCCCGCAGCACCTTCGGGTCCGGATTGTGGACCGGCATCAGCACGGAGATCAGGGGCGGATCGGTCCAGGCGGCGATCTCGGCGGCGATCCCGTCCCGCTCCGCGCGGCGCAGCGTGTGGGTGCCGAGCCACGCCTCGTAGCCGCTCACGCGCCGGTGGCGCAGCGCCCGGCCGAGAAAGCCCCGCGCCCGCACCTTCTTGCCGAGGATCCGCCAGGTGAGCGCCTGAATCGTCAGGCCGGGATCGCGCAGGAGCCCGCGGGCGGCCAGGACCGGCCGGGCGAGGCGGCGCACGGCGATCCGGCGCAGCCGGACCGGCACCCGCCCGGCCGGATCGGCGACGCGCAGCTCGACGACGTCCTCGGGCAGGCAGCCGATCCACGCGAAGGCGCCGCCCCCCCGGGCCTCCTGGGGCAGCAGCGTGCCCGGTCGCCCGTCGGGGCCGACGAGGCTGATGTCGGGTAGGGTGTCGCGGGCCTCCGCCGGGTCGTTGGACAGGATGATCTCGACCCATTGGCCCGCGAGATCCGGCAGCGCGACGCGCAGCCCGTCGGAGCCCGCCCGCGCCGCGAGGGCGCGCCGCCTGCTCCAAGGCCCCGTGACCTGCGCCGTCGGGAGGCGGAATTCGGGCGCCGCCGGCCCGGTCGAACGCACCATCAACTCCAGCTCTTGTCGACCGAGGCCTTCACGGCGTCCGACATGGCCACGTCGAACACGATCATGTCCTCAACCGCCTTGACGCTCTTCAGGCGCTCGGCCAGCGCCAGCGTCTCGGCCGGCACCGGCGGCAGGGTCGGGATCGGCGTGCCGATCCCGAGGCGGTCGAACAGCGTCGACGCGAAGGCGGGGAACCGGGTCTTGTGGCCGACGATGCCGACGCGGGCGAGAATCTCGATCGCCGCGATCGAGTTGCCGGGATGCAGCCGGTCGTCCGGCATGCGGGTCCCGAGCTGGCGGGTCAGCGGGTTGTAGAGCAGCCGGTAGGCGGGCTCGGGCAGCATGCGGAAGAAGCGCTTGAGGCTCTTCACGTCGGAGAAGTCGTACCCGTCCGCGAAGGCGGCGGCCTCGGCGAGCGGCCCCAGGCGCCAGCTGCGCGCGGGATCGGCGGCATCCGCGGCCCGGGCCTTCAGCCAGCGCATCCGGGCCGCCATCTCGATCTGCGGCTCCTGGAGCAGGATGGCCGTGACCATCAGGTCCGGCGTCATGAAGTTCTCGTAGCGCGGGATGGTCACGGCGCCCGACAGAAGGGCCGACGGGGCGGCCGGCCCGGCCAGCACGCAGCTCAGGATCTCGTCCGGCAGCTTGTGGATGCCGAAATAGCAGTGCTGGAAATACGGGAAGAGCGCCGTCTGGAGGACGATCTCGGGCTCGATGCCGGTGTTGATCAGCATGGTCCGCAGCCGAACCTGACCCTCGGTCGGCACGCGGCGGTAGACCAGCACGTTGGTGTCGGCGTCGTAGAGCTCGAGCCGCGGGATCTCGGACAGCCCCGGCACCTCGGCCTCCGTGACCACGAAGGTGCATTGCCCGGTGGCGTGCCAACCGTTGCGCTTGAAGGCCTCGTCGATGACGCTGGCCGGGACCTCGGCCACGCGTCGTCCGTCGACCGCGACCACGACCCGGCTGATGGCGAGGGGATTGTCCGGCACGATCCAGCCGCGGATCGAATCGCCCTGATCGTGGTCGATGAAGTAGCGCATGTCCTGAAGCGTGAGGCGGCGGCATGCCGGCGCCATGTGTCCGCCATGTGTCGCGGCGCGGCCGGATGCCGAGCGGCAGGGCCATAGCGCATTTTTCCGTCGGCGTGCACCATGGCGCGTTCGGCCCGGAGGCGGATCCCGGTGGGTTGAACCAACCGGCTCGAGGACCCCGTCTCTAAGCCATTGATGCAGAATGCGCTATCCGATCGGGTCGCGGGGCGAACGGAGCGGCGCGCGCCTCGGCCGGCCCCGCGGGGGACGCGGTCGATCGGCCTCGGCTTGCAGGTTCCGCTTGCGCCCTCGCCGGGCAGCCGCTATAGGCCCCGCCCACCGGAGCTCGAACGGCTCCGGCCCGGGCGCGTAGCTCAGCGGGAGAGCACTACCTTGACATGGTAGGGGTCACAGGTTCGATCCCTGTCGCGCCCACCATCTTACCTCCTGAGGTTCGATGGTTTTTACAGACGGTGAGTGAGTTTACTCAGGTTCAGCGAACCTGAGACCGGTTTGGCGGACCTCGCAGGCAGGTTCGCGCGGTGCCACTCAACCGTCTCCGAACTCCGGAAAGCCGTCGAGATCACCGACCACGAGATTGACGTCGCGGTCGACGCGGCCCTCGCGGATCTGGCGACAGAGGCCCAGCCACTCGCGAAGGGCTGGACGCTCGACCACGTCGAGACGCTCCGGACAAACACCCGTGCAGCCGAAGCGCTCACCACCTGAAAGCCGGCCGGGGAGCGCAACATGGTCCGGTCCGCGATCCTGCTGACGCACCCGGTCAGAGAATGAGCGACGCCACCTGCCTCGGCCGCGAGCGAGCCGCCATCCCGCACATGATGTGGCTGCAGGGATAGCGCGGCGTGAATCCGCCGAGACAGCTTAGGTGGACACCTCGATCGTGTAGGGGGTGCCGGGCGGCACCGGAGCGTTGGTCTGCCCGTGCGAGGGTAGGGTGGATCGCGGCGAGACGGAGGTGCCCGCACGTGCGCGCGGGCGGCGTCCCGGGCTTACGCTGATCCGACCTGACGCCGTCAGGTACCGCAGCAGGTCCGCAGTCGAGACATCTGGCCCGTAGGGCTCGAGCAGGCTCGCGACGCTGCAGCGTCCCGAGCGCCTGCAGGTGGCGCAATCGACGCACACTCGACCGGGCTGCACATTGCCGAGGCACCCCGTTCAAGCCGCCGGCGCCGACGATCTTCGCGACCGGTGGACGAATGGGAATGGCGGCCGATCTCGGATGCCGCGGCCGAGCGTTATCCGGCCTCCACGATCGGTGGAGAACGCGACGCGACGGAACCAAGAACCTGCATGCGGCTTGGCTCGCCATGCCTGGGAAGACGCCCGCCAAGAAGAAGCCGCTCAAGGCGGAGGTCGCCGAGAAGGCGCCCCGGAAAGTGGGGCTGCCGACGCAACTGGCCGCGATCCAGACGCGGTACCGCAACGCGCTGCTCGACGCGGCGGACCTTCCCCGCGCTGAACAGTGCGACCGCGTCCGGTCCGCGTTGGCGACGCTGCTCGCAGAGAAGGCTGCGCTGGGCGTGAGGGACGGCGAGGAGGCTGCCGAGGTGGAGTAGGCCTACCGCCCTAGCCCACGCGCCGCGAACTCCCAGACCGGTGGCCCCCAGGTCTGCCCGGGCTTCGTTCGGTAGCCTGAGAAGCGGTCGAACACGACCCGGTCCGGCTCGACGCCGGTGACCCGGCTGTCGTTGACCATCAGGGCGCCGGCATACTCGACCCGCAGGAAGCCGTGCTCCGGATGGACGCCGAACAGCTGCGGCGCCGTCCAGCCGAGCCGGTGAGCCTCGGCGCCGAACTGGTCGATGAAAGCCAGCGCGTTCGCCCGCATGGGCGGCCACTTCGCCGGCAGGAGATATCGGCACGGCGATGCGTGCTCAGACAGACGCTCGATCTGGTCGCGCCACGAGGCGACGGCGGGCGGGAGGTCGGACATGCCGGCGGGGTAGGGCCGAATGGTTGCCGGTCCGCTAACCGTCCGCTCGGCCTCGATCCGATCACGGTGCGGGGCAGCGGAGGGTTAGGTTCAGTCGCGCTCGGCTGCCGCCCTCACGAGCGACAGAAGCCGCCGTCGCTCCTCGGGATCTCGGATGCGGCTGTAGGCCAGAAGCAGTTCCTCGCACCCTCGATCGAGCGCGAACTCGCTTTCGCCAGCCCCATGAACTGACGCGGTCAGAGGCGATGGTCCGCAGAGCATTTCGGGCGGCACTCGGAGAGCGTCCGAGATGCGCAGCAGAAGCCGGTGCGGAGCCGATTGATTTGGCAGGGACGGACGCGCGGCGTGTCTATCCTCCGAAGGATACGTCGAGGACTTTCCGTTCGGGAGCGGCGCCTTGGATCCCATTGGGCAACCCCACCGGCGCACGAGCGGCCGCTTGAACGCATCCATAATGCAATCCACCGGGATAGGTAGTGCTCAACACGCAACAGTTGCGGCCATTCGAGGTGATCCTCTTGAGGTTGTGGCTCGACGTCGATTACTCAGACTGCTCCCGATATGGATACGGATGACGCACGGTGCCGAAGCCCAGATCCTTTGGTGGTCAGACCTGCCCGAAGGCGTTTCAGTCAGCGCTCGACGCACTTGACGTGATCGGTCGATGGGAATGGGATGCAACTACGGACTGTGCACGCTCGGACGCCTTCGTGGCGCTGCTGTTCGATATCGAGCCTGAGGGGGCTGAGGCCGGCGTTCCGCTCACCGCCTACGTCGAGGCGATGCATGCTGAGGATCGGGAGCGGGTTCTCGACCTGATCCGCCGCAGCGCCAGCGAAGGCAACACCTTCCTGACCGAGTATCGGGTGGTCTCGGCCGATGGCCAGACCCGCTGGGTTCTGGCGCGGGGGCGCTTCACCGCGGATCATCAGGGACGACCGGTGGGCGGAAGCGGGATCCTCGTGGACATCACGTCATTGCGCGTGAGCGAGGGCACGTTCGGGGACACCGTGCCCAGCATCGGGGAGACCCAGCTGGACCGGGCGGCCGAGCATGCGATCGCCGCACAGGAGGCGATCACGGAGCTGCAGGATCCGGCTTTGAAAGCGCAGGCCGATGCACTTCTGATGTCGCTCGGTCGCAAGCTTGCTCAGCGCGAAGTGCTGAACCGGCGGCGGCATATGCACTGACCGGCGAGCGCTTCCGTTCGATCGCGCCCCGCAGGGAGCGTCCGATTCAACGCTTTCCTATGCCGCAAACCCGATTCAGCGATGCCGGTTCGAATGCCGAGCGGATCCGCAACTCGGCTCGGGGCAGGCGGGCCGGCGGCGATCAACGGTCTGCGCGACTGCCGGCCGGCGGGTGCTTCCAGGCCGAGACCGGAGGCTCGAGCGGCGCCGCGGGCGTGCTCTCGACCAGCAGCGTCAGCATCTCGGAGCGTGAACTGAGCATCGCCGCCGGGGGCTCACCCGTAATGAGGCGCCAGCGTTCGACGAAGACGGCGGCAGGCAGATCGGCCGCCGCATCTGCGCTGGACGTCGGGCAGTCCTCTAGCGTCAGTGTGGTGTGTGCCATGCACACTGAACCGGCCCGGCCTGTTTTGGTCCCATCGCTCCATCCAGGACAGTGAAGGAAACGTTCCTGCGACCGCTGACGAGGAGTCCGCACCGGCAGACGGAGAGAACTCGAAGAGCGGTGAACTTTGGCGCGGCCCCGCGCGGCGTCAACTCGTCTTGTGATGCGGACAGCGACGGCAGAGTTTGGTCGTGCGGCCACGTCCTCGTCGCCCGCCTCGCGCATGGATCAGATCGCCCCGACCCGACCCAATGGCACCCGCAGAGGGCCTCATCGCGCCCTGGTCACAGCGTCGACGATCCTGGCCGTCGGGCTCTGGCTCGTCATCGACGCGGTGTCCGGCCGCGTCCTCTGGCTCTGGTAGAGCGGCACGAGAAAGCTGCCCCGGGCGAACCGGGCGGGCCGAGGCTCATCGCGACTGCCTCCGGCCGGAGGGGACCCGCTTCCGAACAGGCGCTCGCCCCGAGCGCCGGCCGGACGACGTCGGATCGACGCCGATGCGCACAGCGACTGGACGTGGCGACCGGGGGGCTGCGAAGCCGGCCCCGAGCGTGATGCAGCGCGGCCGCTACGATCCGCACGTCCCGGCAAGGCCGCGGGCGGAAGACGGCTTCAGCGGCGCTGAAGCGGGACGGCAATCTACCGGCCCACCGGAGCCATCGCAGATCCTGCCGTCCGATGCGACCCAGGCGTTCCGCCCGGACCAGCCGCGCGCGACCGCGTCGGACAGGGTCGGAAATCCGCCGCGCAGGTCGATGGACGCGATCCAGTACCGGTGATCGCCGAGGATCCGGTTCAAGCGCGCCACGCGCCGCGCGCGCTTCGTCCACGGCAGAGACGCCGCGATCCGGGGATCGACCTCGAGAGCGATCAAGCGCTGGCGCCGGATCTGCACCGTGGTGATGCCGCGAATGGCCGTCCAGGGGATCCAGTCGGTGGAGAGCCTCCGATCGAAGATCCCGCCCGGCCCCACGGACACCACAGGGCCGCGCTGGAACAGCGTGCGGAGGACGCGCGCCGCGCACAGACCGAAGACGCCGATTCCCAGACAGGCCGCGCCTCCGGTGAAGCTTCCGGGCGCCACCGTCCGGAGCCCGGCTCCGGGATCGTCGGAGAGCAGCCGGACGCAGGCGGCGACGAAGCCGCAGGCGGCCGCGAACAGCCCGGCCGCCCTCCAGGGCGAACGGTGGATCTCGACGACGGTCAAGGCGACACGCTCCCGCCTGCCTCCGACCCTGCGGAGGGGCCTGGGGTCTCGTAGCGAAGGCGCACCGGGCCGGCATCCCGCCGAGGCGGCCTCGGCCACGACGAGGGACGCGTCTCCGGCGAAATCGAGGCCTACGGGATCGAGGTGCGGGCAAGGGCCGCGCGGCGCAGCCGGCAGGCGGCCTCCGAGACACCGCGCGTCGGGTGCCGTTCTCCGTCCGGCCGCACGCGGTCGCAGGACCTCGCCGCCGCGTCCAGCACGGCCGAGGCCGCCGCCATGAGGGCCAGCGCCGTCGCCGAGCCGACCGAGATCAGGAAGAAGATCGTTGCGATGATTTGCGGAGCGGTCATGGCGCACCTCCTCGGGTGCCTCGCGGTGATCGGGAAGACTTATGGCCGGCGCCGTCAGGACTGCGTGCGGCCGAGCACGGGCCGCGTCGCGTCGGGCGCACCGCGTGCGGGACCGGTGCCCGTCGACGCGGCCGCCGCGGCCTCAGGCGCCGGACAGGCGGAGAACCGCAGCTCGATCTTCCGGCCCTCGCGCGCGACGACCTCGCAGGCTTGGTTCAGCAGCAGGGCGATCGAGATGAGCCGGACGGCGTGCGGCGGCCTCGCCTCCGGCTGGACCTCGATCCTCGCGCCGGATGTCCTGAGCTCCCAGATGAGGCAGTCGCAGCATTCCTGAGGGTCTCCGAAGAAGATCTGCCCCGTCTTGAAGGCTGGCCTCCAGGCCTCTTCCGAGCGGCTCCCGGTCATCGCGACCTCCTGAGGTTCGACCATTTCAGCCCGTAACGATGAGCTGAATACGGGGTCATTCCGGGAGCGAATTCCGTATCAAACAACACATCCGGCGCATGTGCCGGCCCTGCTGGCGCCAGCCCCGGTCCGGCGACCCGGGTCCGGAGGAAGGCATGCCCGCCCGGCCGCGGCCGCCCGGATCGGATCAGCCGAAGTGTCAATATTCCAACACCCTGCCGCTCGCCGTTTAATCATTCATTAACCATTCTAAACAGTTTAGTCGGATCAGAATTGCGTCGACAGGGAGCAGGGGACCCGTGAGCGAGCTGCAGAGGCTTCTGAGCGATCCTCGGTTTCGGTCCGCAGACAAGGCCAAGCGCAACGCCGGTGCCGCGCCCGAACCCGACCTCGGCAATGCCCTGCGCGTCGTCGCGTCGATGCAGTCACGGGCCGCGTCTCCGACACCGCCGGCCGCGCCGCAGGACTGGGACGCGCTCATCCACCGGGTGCAGGCCACCGCCCGCCAGGCGCGCGTGATCGAGGCTCAGGCGCGCGAGCGGGAGGCGCGCATCGAGCAGGTGCTGGATCAGGTCCGGGAGGAGATTCACGCCTCCAACGAGCGCGCCCGGATGGCCGAGATGCAGGCGCGCGAGACCCAGCTGCGCGCCGAGGCGCAGGTCATCGCCGCCGAGGAGCGCGCCAAGGCGGCCGAGGGCCGGGCCCGCACCGCCGAGGAGCGTGCCCGACAGGCCGAGGAATGGCTGGACCGGGTCCAGCAGGCGATCCTGTCCGAGTTCTCGGATCTCACCGAGCAGGCTGCGGCATGAGCGGCGCCGCCCGAGCGTGGGCCGAGCCGACCGAGCCCCACCAATCGGCCAACCCGGCCGGACCGCGCGACGGCCACGCCGATCCGATCGACCGGGTCGTGGCGCTGTTCTCCGGCGCCGCCTCGCCCGCGCCCGCATCCCCCGCGGCCGAGGATGATTGGTCGGCCTCCCTCACCGCGGTGCGCGGCGCCGCGGCGCGAGTGCGCGCCCTGCAGTCGAGCGCCCGGGACTCCGTCCGGGAGGCGCAGAGTTCCGTGCGCGCGGCCGAGACGGCGCTCCGCGCCGCGGAAGAGCGGGCCCGCCACGCCGAGGCACTCCTTCAGGCGGCGCTCGCGCGGGCCGAGCAGGCCGAGGCGCAGGCCCGCGCGTCGGAGCCGCGGAAGGGCGGGCCCGCCACGCCGAGGCACTCCTTCAGGCGGCGCTCGCGCGGGCCGAGCAGGCCGAGGCGCAGGCCCGCGCGTCGGACGAGCGGGCCGGGCGGGCGGAGGCCCAGCGGGCGGAAGCGCGGGCGTGGCTGCGCCGGATGCACGAGTGCATGGTCAGCGAGTTCGGCGCCCTGTCCGGAGCGGCGGATAGGCCCTGAACCGGCGCGCGTCGGACAGGAGGGCGCGGGCCCCGGTCGGTCTCCCCCACGGATCCGCGGCGGGCCGGCCTCGGACGACCGCACACCACCTCGATGAACCGCGGCGGTTGCCGCGCCCCCGGGCCGGCCGCGCCGGCGCGGCGCAGAGATTTTCCCGCGGCTACCGCAATTGCGAGTTCGCGCCTTAAGCCCGCGAAAACAATTCTCAGTCCAAGGAATTCAGATCTCGTCGCTTCGACACCGTCCACCCGGCAGGATCACAGTGACCCTCAGCCTCGTCCTCAGCACGTCCCTTCCGCTCCTCACCGGGGCGGTGGCCCTGCTGTGGGCGGGGTTCGTCGCTCCGGAGCGGGAGGAGCGTCCGGACGTGCCCGGCGTCCGCGACCTGCGCACGTGGTGAGCGCCGGAAACCGGCCGGGCGTCCGCGCGCGGCCGCGACGCGATCGGCACGGATCGCAGGCCCCGCGATAAGGCCTCCGCCGAACCGGCTCCCCGGTGGCGACGACATTCCGAGGACACGCCGAGGACACGCCGAGGACCTTCGGGGAGGCCCGGCCCCGTCCCGGGCCGCTTCCGGGGATGGCACCCGGCGCGCTATGACGCGCCGGACGCCCTCGCGGCGAGGGCCGGCTCACGGAGGCTTCCCATGGATCTCGGCTTGAGCGGGCGCCGGGCGCTCGTCTGCGCGGCGAGCAAGGGGCTCGGCAAGGGCTGCGCCCTGGCGCTCGCCCGGGAGGGCGTCGCGGTGACGATCACGGCCCGCAACGCGGAGACGCTGGAGCGAACCGCGGACGAGATCCGCGGCGCGACGGGTGTCACCGTCACCGCGGTCGCGGGCGACATCGCCACCGAGGCCGGCCGGGCCGCCGCGCTCGCCGCCTGCCCCGAGCCCGACATCCTGGTCAACAACGCCGGCGGCCCGCCCCCAGGCGATTTCCGCGACTGGGACCGCGACGCCTGGATCCGGGCCCTCGACGCCAACATGCTGGCGCCGATCGCGCTCATCAAGGCGACGGTCGACGGCATGATCGCCCGCAAGTTCGGCCGGATCGTCAACATCACCTCCGGCGCCGTGAAGGCGCCGATCGAGCATCTCGGCCTGTCGAACGGCGCCCGCTCGGGGCTGACCGGCTTCGTGGCCGGGCTCGCGCGGAAGACCGTGCGGCACGGCGTGACGATCAACAACCTGCTGCCCGGCCCCTTCGACACCGACCGGATCCGCAGCAACGCCGCGGCGGGGGCCGCCAAGGCGGGCACCACCGTGGAGGCGTTCCTGGAGGCCCGGGCGCGCGATAACCCCGCCGGCCGCTTCGGCCACCCCGACGAGTTCGGCGCCGCCTGCGCGTTCCTGTGCAGCCAGCAGGCGGGCTTCATCACCGGGCAGAACCTGCTGATGGATGGCGGCGCCTATCCCGGCACGTTCTGAGGCGGGCCTCCCGCTTGCATGGCCGCGCAGGTCTGTCATCCGGTGAGAATCATGAGCGTACGCGAGACCGTCGAGGAGCGTCTGGCCCGGATCGGGGAGGGGGACCCGGCGGTCTTCACCCGGCTCTACCCGGAACAGGCCCGCGCCGCGGCGGACGCCGCCGATGCGCGCCGCCGGGACGGGATCTCCCTCGGTCCCCTCGACGGCGCGATGGTCTCGATCAAGGACCTGTTCGACGTGGCGGGCGAGACGACGCGCGCCGGTTCGGCCCTGCTGGCCGACGCGGCGCCGGCGCGGGCGGATGCCCAGGTGGTCGCCCGGCTGCGCCGGGCCGGCGCGGTGATCCTGGGCAAGACCAACATGTCCGAGTTCGCCTTCTCGGGACTCGGCCTCAACCCGCATTACGGCACCCCCGGCAACGCCGCCGATCCGGCGCGCATCCCGGGGGGCTCGTCCTCCGGCGCCGGGGTCTCGGTGGGGCAGGGGACGAGCGACATCGCGATCGGGTCCGACACGGGCGGCTCGGTCCGGATCCCGGCCTCGCTGAACGGCGTCGTCGGCTTCAAGCCGACCGCCCGCCGCGTGCCGCTGGAGGGGGCCTTCCCGCTGTCCTACGCCCTCGATTCCCTGGGGCCGCTGGCCCGAACGGTCGCGGCTTGCGCGGCCGCCGACGCCGTGATGGCGGGCGCGGAGCCCGCGCCGCTGGAGGCGCTCGCCGTCGCCGGCCTGCGCGTCGGCGTGCCGCGGGGCCTGCTGTTCACCGAGACGGAGCCGCCCGTCGCCGAGGCGTTCGAGCGGGCGCTGTCCCGCCTGTCCCGGGCCGGCGCCCGGATCGCCGACCACCCGATCGACGACCACCTCGCCGCCATGGACGCGGCGCTCCCGGACGGCTCCCTCGCGGCGATCGAGGCCGCGGCGATCCACGCCGACTGGCTGGACAGCGCGGCCGACCGCTACGACAAGCGGGTCCACCGCCGCATCGTGGCCGGCCGGAGCGCGACGGCCGCGGGCTACATCCGGACGATGCGCCGGCGGGCCGCGCTGATCGCCGCCTTCGACCGGCATCTCGCCCCTCTCGACGTGCTGGCGCTCCCGGCGACCGCCACCACGGCGCCGCTCACTGCCCCGCTGGAGACGGACGACGCGGCCTTCCTGGCGGCCAACCGCCTGATGCTGCGCAACACCGCCTTCGGCAACTTCTTCGATCTCACCGGCCTGTCCCTGCCGATGTCGGGCCTGTCCCGGCCCGCGGGCCTGATGCTGCTGGCCCGGCACGGGCAGGACCGCCGACTCCTGGCGATCGGGGCCGGGATCGAGGCCGTGCTGGCGGGGTGAGCGCCCCGCGCGGCCCGGGCCCGCTCCTACGGAGGCCGGCGCTTTTATGGGACCTAGAACGATCGCTGGCACCGCGACTATCATTGGCATCGCGGCTACCACTGGCGTCGCCGCCGACGCGCGCGCGGGCGGCGCTCCGGACGGTCTGTCCCGGAGTGCCGCCCGCACCATCTACCGCTACCCAGATCCGCGGCCGGCCGGACAGCTGCCGCCGCGGCGCCGTATCCGGAGACCTGTGACCATGCGCCTCCCGCTCATTGCCTGCGCGACCGCGATCGCCCTGACCACGGGGGCGGCGGCGCAATCCGTGCCGGAGCCGCCCATCCAGAGCCCGCAGGACGCCGCCTGCCGGGAGCAGGCGCGGGCCCAGATCTTCAGCTATCCCAACCCGAACAACCTCAGCCTCTACGACCTCGGCTCGCAGATCTGGCACCTGTGCATGGCGGCCTATCACGGCCGCGGCCCCAATCCCGGCCGCACCGAGCAGCGCTTCTAGAACGGCGCCGGACCGAGCAACGGCCTGGAAGACGGCTCGAGCGGCCGCCCGCGCTGGCGACGGGCCGGCAGGACGCGGCCGCCCCATCCCGGGGCCCGCGGCATTGCCGGGCCGCGCGCCCTGGTGCACCCTGCCGGCGATTCCCGCGCCCGGACCGCGCCCCGAGCACCCGGCTCAGGCACCCGCGCCCGGGGATCGCGGGACCGCCTGCGCCGGGCGGCGATCCCGGAGGGCCGATAGGGCCGACCGGCAGGGAGCCGTCGCATGAGCGCAGCCACACCGTCGATCGTCGCGGACCGGGGCACGGGTCCCACCGATCACGCCGCGATCCGCGCGATGCGCGTCGACCTCGCGGCCGCCTACCGGCTCATCCATCGGCTGGGCCTCGACGACAGCATCTACACCCACATCTCGGCGCGGCTGCCGGGCGGCGGGCACCGGTTCCTGATCAACCCCTACGGGATGCGCTTCGAGGAGGTGACGCCGGAGAACCTCGTCACCGTCGACATCGACGGCAAGGTGCTCGAGGATCCGATGGGGCTCGGCATCAACCCGGCCGGGTTCACGATCCACAGCGCCATCCACGCCGCGCGCCACGACGCAATCTGCGTGCTGCACACCCACACGGTGGCGGGCGTGGCGGTCTCCTGCCAGGAGGAGGGGCTCCTGCCCCTGAACCAGTGGTCGATGCAGTTCACGGGGCGCGTCGCCTACCACGCCTACGAGGGCATCGCCCTCGACCTCGACGAGCGGCAGCGGCTGGTGGCCGATCTCGGCGACAAGCCCGTGATGGTGCTGCGCAATCACGGCCTGCTGACCTGCGGGCGCACGGTCGGCGAGGCGTTCCGGCTGATGCACAACATGGAGCGCTCGTGCCGGGCGCAGCTGGCGATCCAGGCGGCGGGCGCGCCGGTGATCCGGCCCTCCGCCGCCGTCGCCACCAAGACCGCCGGGCAATACGCCGCCGGCTACGACCGCGTGGTGGTCCAGGGGGCGCCCGACAACGAGTGGGCGGCGTTCAAGCGGATGCTGGCGCGGACGGATCCGGATTTCTTCGCGAAGGGGTGAGAGCGGAACTGTCGCCGGCCGACAGTTCGGTCGACGCGCCCCTCTCCGTCGTCGCGAGCGCAGCGAAGCGACCCAGGGCAGCGCGATTCCGGCCCGCTTGGCGTTGCTGGATTGCTTCGCTCCGCGCGCGAGGACGGCGGTGCCGCAGTCATCGACCGGAGAGGGTATGAGACGCCAATCGGGCGCTCCCGTCCCCGCAGGAGCGAGACGCCGCGGCACGCGCCTCACCCCGCCGCCCAGGCGCTGCTCGACCGGTAGGTCTGCTTCAGGAACGCGATGAACGCGCGGGTCTTGGCCGGCACGAAGGCGCGGCTCGGATAGACCGCGAAGATGCCCGCCGAGGCCGCGGCCGTGTAGGCCGGCAGCACCACCTCCAGCAGCCCGTCGCGCAGCTCCGCGTGCACGTCCCAGGTGGAGCGGAGCGCGATCCCGAGGCCGCCGATCACGGCCTCGCGCACCACCTCGTTGGAATGGGTGCGCAGGGGGCCCGACGCGCTCACCGTGCAGGGCCCCTCCGGCCCGGTGAGCCGCCAGGGGTTCTGATTCTCGGTGGCGAGGCAGACATGGCCGCGCAGGTCGTCGAGGCTCTGCGGCCGCCCGGCCGCGTCGAGGTAGCTCGGCCGCGCGCAGAGGACCCGCCGCACCGGCGCGAGTCGCACCGCCGTCAGCCCGGAACTCTCCAGCGCGCCGACCCGGATCGCGAGGTCGTAGCCGCGCTCGACGATCGACTCGAAATCGTCGCTCAGCTCCAGGTTCAGCACGAGGTCCGGGTGCAGGGCGAAGAAGGCCCGCAGATGCGGGACGATGTGCAGGCGCCCGAAGGAGCTCGGCGCCGTGACCCGGAGCGTCCCCCGGGCCCGCGTCGCCGTCTGCGACACGAGGCTCTCGGCCTCCGCGATGGCGTCGACGATCGGGGCGATCCGCTCGAAGAAGGCCGCGCCGACATCGGTCGGGGCGACGCGCCGCGTGGTGCGGTGCAGCAGGCGCACGGCGAGCCGCTCCTCCAGCCGCTTCAGCCGTTTCGAGACCACCGCGACCGACAGGCCGAGTTCCGCCCCGGCCTGGGTCAGGCTGCCGGTGCGAACCACCCGGGCGAAGATCTCCAGGTCGCTCTGATCGTGCATTCTCAACGCTGCGGAAAAAATCAAATCCTTTTTGCCGCCTTTCTCGCCGCTGCCAAGCGATCTATCGAGGGAGATCAAAAATTTTTCACCGCACGTTCGATTTTTTCTGACGTGCCGGGCCACCCATTCCAGAGGATCGCCATGTCGAATCTCGTCGTCGCCGAGGATCTCCGCACCTTCCTGTCCGAGGAGGTGCTGCCCGGGACCGGCCTCTCGGCCGACCAGTTCTGGTCGGGCTTCGCCGCGCTGATCCGCGACCTCGCACCGCACAACCGGGCGCTGCTCGACCAGCGCGACGGCCTGCAGGCGGACATCGATTCTTGGCACCGCGACCATCGCGGCCGGCCGCACGATCCGGCAGCCTACGCGGACTACCTGACGCGGATCGGCTATCTGCAGCCGGAGCCCGAGACCGTGCGGGTGACCACCGAGAACGTCGACGCGGAGATCGCCGAGATCGCCGGGCCGCAGCTCGTCGTGCCGATCTCCAACGCCCGCTACGCGCTGAACGCCGCCAATGCCCGCTGGGGCAGCCTCTACGACGCCCTCTACGGGACCGACGCGATCCCGCAGGAGGGCGACCGCGCGCCCGGCACCGGGTTCAACCCGGCCCGGGGCGCCGCGGTCGTGGCTCGGACCAAGGCGTTCCTCGACGCGGCCGCGCCGCTCAGCGTCGGCTCCTGGGCGGATGCCGTGGGCCTCTCGGTCGCGGGCGGCCGCCTCTCCGTCGACCTAGGGGCGGGCCGCAGCGCCGGCCTGACCGGCGCCGCCGCGTTCGCGGGCTTCACCGGCGCGCCCGAAGCGCCGACCGCGCTCCTGCTGCGCCACAACGGCCTGCACGTCGAGATCGTGATCGACCGGACGAGCCCGATCGGCCGCACTGACCCGGCCGGCATCGCCGACGTGGTGCTGGAATCCGCCCTGTCGACCATCATGGACATGGAGGATTCGGTCGCCGCCGTGGACTCGGCCGACAAGGTCGCGGTCTACCGCAGCTGGCTCGGCCTGATGCGCGGCGACCTCACCGCCAGCCTGTCCAAGGGCGGCCGCACGATCGAGCGGCGCCTCGCCGCGGACCGGACCTACACGGCCCCCGACGGCGGGAGCCTGACCCTGCCGGGACGGTCGCTGATGCTGGTCCGCCATGTCGGCCACCACATGTACACCGACGCCGTGACCCTCGACGGCACCGAGATCCCCGAGACGATCCTCGACGCGGCCGTCACCGCGCTGATCGCCCTGCACGACCTGAGGGGCACCGGTCCGCTCCGCAACAGCCGGACCGGCTCGGTCTACATGGTCAAGCCCAAGCTGCACGGTCCCGACGAGGTCGCCTTCGCGGTCGAGCTGTTCGGACGGGTCGAGGCGCTGGTCGGCCTCGCGCCGCGGACGCTCAAGATCGGCGTCATGGACGAGGAGCGGCGCACGACGCTGAACCTCAAGGCGGCGATCGCCGCGGCGTCGGACCGGCTGTTCTTCATCAACACCGGCTTCCTCGATCGGACCGGCGACGAGATCRACACCTCGCTGGAGGCCGGCCCCGTGGTCCGCAAGGACACCATGAAGGCGACCGCCTGGATCAAGGCCTACGAGGACGGCAACGTCGATGCCGGCCTCGCCTGCGGCCTGCCGGGCCACGCGCAGATCGGCAAGGGCATGTGGGCCGCCCCGGACCGGATGGCCGCGATGCTCGACGCCAAGGGTGCCCATCCGGAGGCCGGCGCCAACACCGCCTGGGTCCCGTCCCCGACCGCCGCGACGCTCCACGCGCTGCACTATCACCAGACCGACGTCCGCGCCCGCCAGGCGGCGCTCGCCGGACGGGCGCCCGCGACCCGCGCCGCCATGCTGACCCTGCCGCTCGCCGAGGGCGCCTTCGCGCCGGAGGCCGTGCGGGAGGAGCTCAACAACAACTGCCAGGGGATCCTGGGCTACGTGGTCCGCTGGGTGGACCAGGGCGTCGGCTGCTCCAAGGTGCCGGACATCCACGAGGTCGGGCTGATGGAGGACCGCGCCACCCTGCGGATCTCCAGCCAGCATATCGCCAACTGGCTGCGCCACGGGATCGTCGACCGCGATCAGGTCGAGGCGGCGCTCCGGCGGATGGCGGCCGTGGTGGATCGCCAGAACGACGGCGATCCGGCCTACCGGCCGATGGCCCCGGGCTTCGACGGGCCGGCCTTCCGGGCCGCGCAGGCCCTGATCTTCGAGGGCGCCGGCCAGCCGAACGGCTACACCGAGTTCGTGCTGCACCGGTTCCGCCGCGAGGCGAAGCGCCTGGAAGCCCGCGTTCGGGCAGCCTGAACGCCGTCCCGGAACCCGGGCGCGCCTCGGGATCCGCCGCGGCGATCCGCGGTCCTGTGCGGCACGTCGTCGGCCTCGCCGACGGCGATGACGCGCGGCAGGATCGCGTCGGCGCCGGCCGCGTGACGGTGGAATTGCGGCAGCGCACGGTCCCGCGCGCAGAGCTCGCCATTCCTATGGCGGGCGAGGCCCTCCGGACGATCCGGGCAGCGGGATCCGGCTCGTCCGGACGGGCGAGCACCTCTCCGGGCCGAGCCTCCGCGACGGTGCCGCGCCCCTCTCGCACCGCCCCCTCGGCGGAGCGATCTGCCAGGCCCGGTCGGGCAGCGCCTGACCCGTGAACCGGCAAGCCTCCTGGGCCCGAACACCGCGACGCGAACCCGCGAGGCGCGAGCAAGCCTATCCGGCGCTGGCCGGGCGGCGCGGAGATCCTCCGCCGCGTCCGGCCTCTGCTCCGGAGCCCTGCCGAGCAGGCCCGCCACGGTCCGCGGCGTCCGCCGGTCGGCCGGAATGACCAGATCGGTCCAGCGACATGGTCACGGCTCCTCTCCCGTCAGCGGCGCTTGCGCGTCATCACGTAGACCAGCAGGTTCGCCACCGCCCGGTAGAATTCAGCCGGGATCGCCCGGTTGATCTCGACATGGTCGTACATCGCCCGGGTGAGCGCCTTGTCGACGACGACCTCGATCCGGTGCTTCTCGGCGATCTCCCGGATGCGCAGGGCGATCAGGTCCGCCCCCTTGGCCAGCACCATCGGGGCGTCGTTCTCGCTCTGGTCGTAGCGCAGCGCGATCGCGTAGTGGGTCGGGTTTGCCAGGATCATCGTGGCGCGGGGCACCGCCGCCATCATCTGCTTGCGCAGCCGGTCCTGCGCCAGCGAGCGCATCTTCGCCTTGACGAGCGGATCGCCCTCGAGCTGCTTGAACTCGTCCTTCACCTCCTGCCGCGACATCCGCAGATCGCGCTGCCAGCGCAGGCGGGTCCAGACCAAGTCGCCGGCGACCAGCGCGATCGTCGCGACGCTCACGGCCGAGACGAGGCGCACCGACAGGGTCAGCAGGAATTCGGGCAACCCGACTGGATCCACGAACATGACATTGACGATCTCGTGGCGGTCCGCGTGCAGGACCATGTAGGACATGCCGCCGATCGCGAAGAACTTGAAGAGATTTTTCCCGAACTCGATGAATCCCTGCAAACTGAAGATCCGGTTCCAACCGGCGGCGGGGGAGATGCGGGACCATTTCGGCTGGATTCGATCGAACACGATGCGCGGTGCATTCTGGAAGATCGAGGCGGCGATGCCGGCCACGAGGAGGATGACCAGGACCGGCAGCAGGAACCGGCCCATCTCCAGAGCGAGGGCGTGGACGAGGCGCATCGCGTCGTGACTCGTCTCCACGCTGAAGTTGCGCGGATGTTCCAGGATCAGCGCGAGCCTCCGCACGAAGGGGAGTCCCTGATCCCGCGCCACGAAGACGAGGAAGATCAGCAAACCCAGGATGGAGGCGAAGACGGGAGCTTCCCGCGAGAAGGGCGTATTCCCCTCCGCGACCGCGTCGCTGATCTTCTTCTCGCTCGCCGCCTCGGTCTTGCTCTCCTTGTCCTCAGACATCGCGGTGACCCGATCTCGGGCCGCCGCCGGTACTGCGCCGACCAGCGCGACGGGACGCGTGCCTCGAACCTGGGTTCCGGGACCGTCCCCGATCGGGGACGACGCTAGCGGATGTAGGTCTCATCCGAGTCGGCCGGGGTGAGTTCGATCTCGCCGCGCGCCGCCATCTCCAGCGCCTGGTCGGTGATCGCGCGGCGCGCATCGAGCACGTCCCGCTGCGAGGCAGGCTCGCCACCCTCCAGCTCGTGCTCGACGAGGCGCCGAGCGCGGGCGGTCAGCGCGCTGAGGACCACGTTCCGCAACGGCCCGTTCGTGCCTTTCAGGGCCAGGATGACCTTCTCGTGCGGAACCTGGTCGAAGAGCGTCGTCCGCGCCCGCGGCGTCATATGGACGATGTCGTCGAAGGTGAAGAGCAGGCCCTTCAGGATCTCGGCCGATTTCGGGCGCGTCTGCGTGAGATTGTCCAGGACCTCCTCCATGCTTTGGCGCTCCATCTTGTTGACGATATCGGCCATGCGCGAATGGGTATCCGCCGCGGCATTGCGCGCCAGATTGATCATGAAGTCCTCGTGGATGGTCTGCTCGATCATCTTCATCGTCGTATCGACGATCGGCTTGAACGTCAGCATCCGCCGCATCACGCCGTTGCGCAGCGGCGGCGGCAACTGCGCCATCACCTTGGCGGCGCAGGCCGGCTTGACCTTGGACAGCACCAGCGCCGCCGTCTGGGGATGCTCCTTCATCAGGTAGCCCGCCAGGGCGGTCTCGGACCCGTTGGAGATGCGGTCCCAGATCGAGCGTCCTACATGCTCACCCGGGCCGGGATCGACGAAGCGCGGATCTGGCGCGTCGAGGGTGCCGCGGACCGGATGCCGCGCAACGCCGCGGATCCGAAGGCTCCGGAGAACCGCCGGATCGAGATTCTTCTGCAGGGATCGCCAGGATGAGGGCTCCCGGGATCGCTCGGATCGTGTCGGCCGCCCTCGGCCTGTTCATCGCAGGGACAGCGGGCCCCGTCGCCGCAGAACCTGCACCCGGGCCGTCGACCGGCCCGGGCGCCGAGCCGCAGGCGGGGACGGGGGATCCGGTGCATTGGGTGCGCACCCTCCAGCTCCTGCAGGATCGGGTCGCCGCCGGTTCCCTGGCCGCCCACGAGAGCCAGCCGCTCCTGATCGCCCGGATCAACGCGGATCTCCTGGGCGCCCCGCCCGAAATCTGGGGCCACCGGAACAATCTCCGGTCCGCCATCACGTTCGCCCTGAGCGGCGGCGGTCCGGCCATCCTGCGACGCCTGACGGCCCGGGACGGCCTCGGTGAGCCCGAAGCGACGCTCGCGCGCGGCGCGCTCGCCTATGTCGAGGGGCGGGAAGCCGAGGCGAAGCGCCTGCTCCAGGATGTCGACACGACCGACCTGCCCCCGACGCTGGCGGGCGCCATCGGCCTGACGCAGGCGTCGCTCGCCGTGACGGAGCAGCCGGTCCGGGCGATCGCCCTGCTCGATCACGTTCGGCTGCTGTTGCCGGGAACCCTGACCGAAGAGGGTGCCCTGCGCCGCGAGATCTTCACCCTCGGCCAGACCGGCGACCTGAGGAAGTTCGAGGCGCTGACGATTCAATACCTGCGCCGGTTCCCGCACTCGATCTACGCGGGCAACTTCCGGCAGCGACTGGCCTATCAGTTGACCCAGTTCGATGTTGGCCACGACGAGGCGCGCTTCGCGACCCTCAACAGGATCCTGAACGAACTCCGTCCCGACAGCCGGCGCGACCTGTATCTGCTGGTCGCCCGGGCGGCGATCCAAGAGGGCAAGACCGCCTCGGCGCTACGGGCCAGCGAGAAGGCCCTCGCGCTCTGCGCGCCCGGAAGCGCCGAGGCGATCCAGGGCCAGCTCTACCGGGCGGCCGCCGAGATCGTGAACCTGGCGACGTTCCAATCGGGGTCGCGAACGCTGCGATCCCTCGACCGGGCCAAGCTCACGTCCCGCGACCAGCTCCTCCTCGACACGGCCCTGTCGACGGCCGAGGAGATCGGGCGCGGGCTCGCCGGTCAGCCCGGCCTGCCGGAGGCCGACAGCGCCTCGAGGCCGGCGCGGACCGCGCCGGATCCCGCCGACGGGCCCGCGAGCCTGATCCCGAAGGCGCAAGCCACGATCGACCGGATCGATCTGATGCTCAGCAGGGCGACCCCGTGAACACGATCTCCGCCGCGGTCCAGAAACCGCGCCCCAAACCCGATCGGGAGCCCGCCCCGTCCCAATGTTCCGCGGGGGACCTTCAGAAGCTGCCTGATCCGGGGGCACGGAGCGCCTTTGACCTGGTTCTGCGCGCGGTCTCGGGGCGAGCGACCGCACCTCGATCCGAGACCGAAACCGGTGAGGCGGGCGGATCGGACGGCGCGTCCGGGACGGACCCGAGGGCCGAGGCAGGCGCGGCGTCCGAGGCGCCGCCGTCGCCGGTCGATCCCAGCAACGCCGCCGCGGCGCTGGCCGAGGTCCTGAGCGCCGTCTCGTCGGCCGTTCCGGATACCGTGGCTGGTCACGGAACCGACGCTCCGAGAGCGGCCCCGTCCGCAGCTTCCCCGGTGGGACCCGACGCGGCCCCGGAGATCACGCTTGTGGGGAACGGCGAGGCGGCCGGCGCGGACGCGTCACCGCGCGCCGGGCCGAACCCGGGCAGCCCCCTCAAGGTCGAGGTGCTCGACCGGGCGGTTCACTTCAGGCCCGTCCTCCCCGATGCGGCCCGGCGCGCACGCGCGGCCCCCGTATCGGCGCCGTCCCCGTTGCCGGCCGCCCCGAACGCGGCGGACGCGGCGGACGCGCAGCTTCAACCCGGCCGCTCCGGGTCGCCGGATCCGGTTGCCGCCAAGTCTCAGCCGGCTTGGATCGCGCTGACCGACAAGGTCGCCGCCGCGGCGAAGGCGGCGGTCCCTCTCGACACCGATCGTGAGCCGCGATCCGGGCCCGCGACGGCCAGCGCCGCTGCAACGGGGCTCGACGTGGAGGGAGACCTCGCGACCGGCGCGGACAGCCGTTCCCGCTCCGGGATCGCCAGGACCGTCCTCGCCGCCACCGGCCGCCAGGGGCCGGCGGGCGATCCCGTCCAGGGCGGGAGTTACGGATCCGGGACCGGGCCGGGCCAACTCGCCCCCGCCCTGCCGACGATCGCGGCGGCCATCAAGGACGGGATCGAGCGCGCGGCCGCGGCCGAACCGGAGCTGCGCGTCAGCGCCGATCCGGCGATCCCCACGGCTCCGGACGGACCGCTGCGGGTGCTCAAGATCCAGCTCCGGCCGGAGGACCTTGGAACCGTCACCGTGGAATTGCGGCTCACCAACGGCCAGCTCGAGACGCACCTGCGCGCCTCGCGCCCCGAGACGGCAGCGATGCTGCAGAGGGATTCGGCGATCCTCACGGACTTGCTCAAGCAGGCCCACTACCGGCCCGAGATCACCGTCGGGCCGGTTCGCCCGGGTGACGCCGGGCCTTCCGCGGGAGGATCACAGTCACAGGGCCAATCCGCCTTCACCGACGGCGGTCCCCGGTCGGGTCACGGCGGGGGCGGGCAGCGGCAGGCGGAGCAGCGGCCGGCGATCAACGGACGCGACGTGGAGCGGATGGATGAGACGGTGCGTCCTCGTGACGGCGGCGTTTATCTGTAGCGCCGCCCCGGTCGCCGCGAACGTGTGCGAGGCCGAGATGGGCCGTGCCTCGGCCCGTTACGGCGTGCCCCTCGGCGTGCTCTACGCGGTCGGCCTCACGGAGACGGGCAAGCGCGGGTCGCTCCAGCCCTATGCCATGAACATCGAAGGGGCGGCCTATTTCGCGACCGGTCCCCAGGACGTGCTCGCCCACTTCACCGCGGCGCGCCGCAGGGGCGCGCGCCTGATCGATCTCGGCTGCATGCAGATCAACCACCATTATCACGGCGGCAAATTCGCCTCGGTCGAGGCCATGATCGACCCGCACGCGAACGTGGACTACGCGACGCAATTCCTCAGGGACCTGAAGCAGCGGGAGGGCAGCTGGACGATGGCCGTGGCGCGCTATCACGCCGGCCCGCACAACAACGCGGCGCAGAGGATCTACATCTGCCGGGTCGTGGCGAACATGGTCGCGACGGGCTTCGGCCAGTGGACGCCGGCTGCGGCGCATTTCTGCCGGTGATGGGCCCTGCGAGGCCGGGAGGGCGGCCCCGGACCGGAGCGGGACGGGGAACCAAGGGACAGACCGGGGCCTTTCGGCAGAGGCCCCGTCAGTTCACCGGCCTGGAGGAGCCGCATGACCGACGACCCAGACCCGCCGGACGGGCCGTCCGGGAAGACGGCGCTGCTGGTCGCCCTCACCCTCACGGCCGTCGTCGCCGCCGCCTACATCCTGATCCACATGGACTAGGCGGCCGGGCGACGCTCCTACAGGGTCCGGCAATTCCCGTAGCTGACCTTGATATCGTTGCGATCCTCGGGATTGAGCTGCGCCTCGACGAAGTTCATCTTGTTCAGATCGATCAGCAGGAAGTAGACGCCGTTCTGGCACTTGATCGCGTTGCGCGGCGTGCGCTCGTTCAGCCGCGGCGAGGCGGTCTGACACTCGTAATAGTCGGAGCGTCCGGCCGAGATCACGGTCAGCAGGCCGCCGCTGGAGACCAGCGAGAATGTCCGGGCCTTGAGGGGCTGCGGTTTCGCCCCTTCGGGTGCGGCGCCCTCGAGACCGGTCGACGCCTCCACCGTACACGTCATCGGACGGCGCAGCTGGGAGAGCGAGGGCGTGATGCTCAGCAGGAGGAGCGCACCAGCGAGTGCTACCCGTTTGGCGATCATCGGCGCAGGATCCGTGATTCGTGGGTAGTTTCTACCCAGAAGCTAGGCCGTTATCCATCGTTGTAAATGCCGCCTGCTCGGATCGATGGGCCGATCAACAGATTTGGCGCCCGCTCCATTGCACGGCCCGAAGGATTACGGGTCGCACCGGTTCTCCCGGTGAGAGCCGGCCGCGGCGGTGCCGGCGAAGCGCGCTCTAATCCTCCGCGGCGTCCGGATTGTCGTTGGCGGCCGGGTCGGTGCCGCGTCGCGCCGCGATCTCCGTCCCGATTTCCAGGAGCAGCAACCGGGACAGGAGCTGCATCGTCTCCGTGCCGTGCGCGGCCACGAGTTGATGGGCCAGGATGGCCGCCTCCACCATGCGGTCAAAACCGTCGTCGTCGGACATGGCGGCGCAGTAACCTGGTTGAATGCCGAGCATACAACTTAAAGGTACGGATCCGGTTCGACCGCCCGCGCAGAAACAGGATTCCCCATGATCCCGACCGTCCAGGCCGACGCGCTGCTGGGGAGACTGGCCGAGGCGCTGGGGTGCCCGGTGGAAATCTTCTTTCCCCAGTCCACACACGCAGCCGGGTGCACCTCCGGCGACGCATTTCCGGATTGCGACGCGCTGCCGACGCTGGAGCTGCTCCGTCTGTGGGAGACGCTGCGGGAGCCGGTGAGCCGGCAGCGGGTGCTGGCCGCCGCCCGGCAGGAGGCCCGGACCCTCCGCGCGGCCCGCGCGGAGGATGCGGCGGCCGGCTGACCGGACCCCGTCGCCGAGACCCTGGCGCGCGGCGACCGGATCGCGACGGGTCCGATCGGATCAGGCCGGCTCGATCAGGGGCTCGCGGCGGGCGGCGCGGGTACGGCCGCGAAGGTCAGGGCCGTCGCGGGCAGGGCGGGCGTGGCCGGCTTGTCCAGCTGCGCCGGCCTCTCCTGCTTGTCCAGCTTGGCCGTGCGCCTGTCGCGCTTCTCATAGAAGGCGTTGCCGCCGGCGACGGCCACGTAGTGCATGTTCGTGTAGGGGAAGTGGTGGCCCGCGGTGTGGAAGTACATCGCCTTCCCGACCTTCGGGTGCCGCTCGCCGGCCAGGACGGCGTCGGCGGCGTCGGCGACCTTCTGCAGGTCCTTCTCCTGCATCGGCTTGGTGAGGACGCCCGGCGCGAACTGTCCCGGCTGCCCGACCACCGCGCAGATGCCGCCCGGGAAGATCGCGTTCTCGAGCCGGTTCATCACCACCGTGCCGACGGCGACCAGGCCGTCGCTGTCGCTCCGGTTCGACTCGAAGTACATGGCGCGGCCGAGACAATCGCGCTCGGTGTCGCTGACGACCATCGGCGGCTTGCGGTCGGGGATCGATCCCGTCGTGAGCACCGGCGACGCGGTGTTGCAGGCCCCCAGGCCGCCGGCCGCCGCCAGAACGATCAGTGCAGGACCGACCTTCGTCCTCTCGCTACCCCGCATGCATCCGCGCTCCGTGCTCCTCCGGCCTGACCCGTCGGGCGGTGTTCCGCTCCGACCGGCGAGGGCCAAGCTTGACGGCACGTTCGCGGCGAGGATGTGGCGAGGGCGTCCCGTTTCGGGACCGGCCCGGACCCCGACCTCAGTGCTGGCCCTGGCCGGCGGCCAGGATGGTCACGCCCACGGCGATCACCCCGATGCCCGCCAGCATCGTCGGGTTGATCGGCTCGCCGTACAGCCACGCACCGCCGAGCGCCGCGCCGATCATGCCGATTCCCGACCAGATCGCGTAGACGACCCCGATCGGCAGCATGTCCATGCTGGTCGACATCAGCCACAGGGCGGTGCCGTATCCGACGGCCACGATCACGGTCGGCCCCGGGCGGGTGAGGCCCTCGGCGGCCTTCAGCGCCAGGGTGGCGGTCACCTCCGCGCCGATGGCGAGCCCGAGGATCAGGTACGGATTCATGGCACGGCGGACTTTCGGGCTGCACAGGCTGGGTGAGTCGGGCAGCGAGGCGTGAGAACCAGGTTCGCATCGGACGCCCGAGCAGACGGAGAGGCGCTGGGCCGGCTCGAATCTGCGTCGAATCGGCCGCGGGACATCGGCGGCCGCCGGACACAGGGCCACAGATCCGTGAACATTTCCGAACCGGCGCACCGGGGCTTCGCGGGCGACGGATCCGGTGCGCCGCGCCCGGCAGCGCGTGCGGGCACGGGCCGATTGGGGCTTTCGTTAAGGCGTCCGGATAAAGGTGACCGCGCGCCGCCTCGCCGCGAGGCCGGCCGCGCGACCGCGACGATCCAGAGCGATACAGACCCAGCATGACCGCGTCCTTGGCGATCCCGGATTCTCCGGCCCGCGCACGCCGGGGCCGCCGCTGGGGCGTGATCGCGGCGGCGGGCGGCGCGGCCGTCGCGGGCTGCGCCTGGACCGCCGCCGCGCTGATCAACGTCCCCGACCCCGTCACCCTGACGGCGCTCGCGGTCATCGAGCCGTCGTCGGTGGGCACGTGGTTCCCGAGCCGGATCGTCCAGGCCCCGGCCCGGGCGAGCGACCTGCCGGTGCGGCCGCGCCCGATCCTCGACCGCGTCCCCTGGAAGGGGAGGACGGTCCCGCTGACGACCGTGCTGGACGCGACCCACACCAACGCCTTCCTGGTGGTGCAGGACGGCGTCCTGATCCACGAATGGCAGCGCGCGGGCACCGGCCCGGAGACGCTGTTCCCCTCGTGGTCGGTGGCGAAGTCCATCGTCTCGCTGCTGGTCGGCGCCGCGGTGGCGCGGGGCCAGCTCGCCGAGACCGACCGGGTCTCCACCCTCCTACCCGACCTGAGGAACAGCGCCGTCTTCGGCCAGATCACCGTGCGCAACCTCCTCGACATGGCGAGCGGGATCGCGGTGCCGGAGAACTACGATCCCCGGCATCCCCTGACCGGCACCGCCGGGATGTACCTGACGCGCGATCTGACAGCCTTCGTGCGCGACAACGCCCACCTGGCGTTCAAGCCCGGCACCAAGGGCCGCTACCGCAGCATCGACACCGAGCTGCTCGGCCTGATCCTCGCCCGGGTCGAGGGCAAGCCGCTGGCCGACATCCTCTCGGAGCGGATCTGGAAGCCGATGGGCGCCCAGGCCGACGCCACCTGGAACCTCGACCGGCCCGGCGGCATCGAGAAGGCGTTCTGCTGCATCAACGCGACGGCCCGCGACTTCGCCCGCCTCGGCCTTCTGGTGGCCGACCAGGGCCGGTCGGGCGATCACCGCATCATCCCGGGCCGCTGGATCGAGCGGATCATGACGCCGGCGCGGCGCGACGTCGACGGCTGGCAATACTCGGCCCAGTGGTGGCACGCGCCGGGTGGCGAGGACGACGACATCTCGGCGATCGGCGTCTACGGCCAGTACATCTACGTGAATCGCGCGACCGGCACGGTGATCGTGAAGCTCAGCGACCACGGCGCCGAGCAGGACGAGGTCGACACGCTGGCGGTGATGCAGGCCATCGCGGGCGATCTCGCGGCCGGCCGCCCCGCCGCCCGCGAGGCCCCCTGAGCGGGAGACCGGGGTCGAACTTCGATCAGGACTCGCTCAGGTCCGGATCAGACCTCGATCAGGCCTCGATCACGCCTCTCTCGGGCCGGCTCCCGGCACGGAGGGCTTCCGGGCGATCGGGCTCAAGGGCGTCAGGTCCCGCGCCCGCCAGTTGCGCAGGAGCCGCCACCCGACCCGCTTCCAGGCGATCGACGGCACCGGCGAGGCCGGGTCCACGAGGGCGCTCAGCGCCCGCGTGTAGTCGAGCACGAGGCCCGGGGTCCAGGTCATCGACCGCGCCCCGTTGCGCAGGAAGGCCGCCGCCCAGAATTCCGGCGTGGTCAGCGCCGCGGCGAGCCGACGCCAGGGATGGCCGCCGCGGCTGAATGCCCCCTCCACGGCGATGTCCAGCGCCCGCGCCACCGTGGTCGAGCAGTTGCGGCTGATGAAGTTGTAGGTGGTGTCGCGGCTGTACTGCGCCCAGAACGCCCGCAGCCGGGCGGCGTCGATGCCGTTCAGCGTCACCGCCACCGTCGCCGGGCACCAATCCGCCACCTCCGCCGCGTGCGAGGGCAGGAACCGCCCGGGCACGTCGTTCTCGGGGCCCGCGCGCAGGCTCGAGCGCAGGTTGGTGGGCGAGCGGTCGATCTCCACCGCGGGGTAGTGGCTGACGTAGAGGTCGTCGCCCTGCTGCAGGGCCGCGTGGCCGGTGGAGAACCGCCCGGCCTTGTCGACGGAGGCGACGTAGCGCCGGATCAGCCGCTGGCCGGCGGGGGTGGTCGCCTGCCCGGTGGGCGTCCAGACATAGACCGTCAGGCTGCCGGGCTCGTCGCCGCCGACCGACACCGCCGGCTCGGCGGTGCCCAGGCGCCGGGTGCGCAGCCCGACCAGCGCGAGGTTGGCGCCGTTCAGGATCAGGAACATGCCGATGCAGTAGCCGACCGTGCCGGCGTACCAGGTCGGCCAGGGTTGGAGATGGAACAGGCCGAAGGCGATGCTGAGGCCGCCGAGGGCGACCGACATCCGCCAGCCAGCGAATTTCAGCAGGCCGGCGATCGTGATCCGGACGAGGCCGTCGGCCACGAAGGCGACGCCGAAGATCATGGCGAGCAGGAAGGTGCTGTGCTTCGTGGCCATCATGATCAGCACGGCCATGACCGACAGCAGCGCGCCCTTGGCGAGGCGTAGGCGGCGCGCGGCGCCGATCGCGGACGCGCCGACGAGGAGGGAACTCACGCCCTCGGCCAGGAGGATCAGGCCGAACCACCGGTCCGGGACGTGGAGCGCACCGTCGAGGGAATCGATCACCACCAGGAGGCCGAGCGACGACCACAGCAGGCCGGTGGCGGCGATGAGGTGCCAGTGACGGCGGACCGCGGCCCGGCCGACGAGCAGCATCCAGAGGGGCGGCATCCGGCCGCCGACCGCGTCCGCGGCGCCCGGTCCGGGCGCTTCGAGCGCGGAGAGCGCGCGCGGGATAGTGGTCGCACAGGGTCCGGACATAGGGGTCGCCCTCGATAGCGCGCGTCGACGAGCCTCTCGCACGGATGCCGCCGTGCCGTCACGGCCGGAACGAGGCTCCCGACGCGCGAGCGTTTCGCGACGCGCCCGGCGCGCACGATCCACGCCTTGCCTGAGAACTTTGTTAATCGCGGCCCGGTCGCGGCGTCAGCGCCCGCGGAGAGGCCGTGGAGAGGCCCCACGGCCCCCGGAATCCCGCCGCGCGCCGCCCGACCGATGGTCAGCAGGGACGCAGGCCGCGGTCCGATCGACCCGTAACCGGGCGGCATCCGCGATCCGTCCCTGTCTCCGCCGCTGATTCGCGCCCCTGCAGCCCGTCATCGCGCGGCCGTTCGCAGTCATCGCGGACAGCCTCACGGACCGGAGGCCGAAATTGCGCACTGTTTGCGAGACGCCGCCGGCCTGGCAACCTCATGTTGCCTCGCAAGAACAGAAAATGTTCAAAGAACATCCTAAGATAAAGTATAGACAAAATAGACAGTTTTTGTATAGTTACGCGCCAATCTTGGCACACTCGAAGCAATTCGGCGCATGCTTGGGCGTTAAAAGCTGATCCTAGCCTCAGTTTTATCGATGCGCCGGTTTTCATGACTCGAATTTCGGTACTGTGGGATTCATGAACACCATCGATCTGAACGAAAAGACCTCGGACCTGAACACAGACCTGATCAAGTGCACGGCATCACTGGTCGCGGCCTACGTGTCTCGGAATGCGGTGGGCGTGGGCGACCTGCCGGTTCTGATCGACCAGGTGCACACGGCCATATCGGTGCTGCAGGGCGGCGGCTCGGGATCCGGTCCCGGCTGGACCGGCCCGACGGCGGCGCAGATCGAGGCTTCGATCCAGCAGGACGGCCTGATCAGCTTCATCGACGGCCGGTCCTACAAGACCCTGAAGCGTCACCTCACGGCGCACGGCCTCACGCCGGAGCGTTACCGGGCGAAGTACGGCCTGCCGGCCGACTACCCGATGGTGGCCCCGGGCTACGCCGCCAAGCGCTCGGAGATCGCCAAGGCGATCCAGCTCGGACACAAGGCGGCCTGAGGCGGCCAGGCCCGCACCGCCCTGGATCGGCGGCCCCGTCCGGGCCGCCGCGGGACACGAGCGCGGACGCGCCCGCCGGCGGATCGCCCGATCCGCCCGTCCGGTCTCCGCGCCTGCGTCGAGGGTCCCTCAGGGGGCACCGGCGCGGAGCCGGTCTCCAACGCGCGGGGCAAGGGAGGGCAGGGCGGCCCCCACGAGCGCCCGTCGACCGCGCGGGGCGTTCAGACCCGCGCGGGGGCGCTCAGACCCGCGCGACCGCCAGGGTCCCGTCATCGATGGGGACGAAGCGGACACCCGCCCGGCGCAGCGCCTCGACCGCGTGCAGGCGGGACCGGCTTCCCCGATGCTCGCTGTCCTCTTCCAGACGCCGCACCGTGGAATGCGACAGGCCACTCGCCTGGGCGAGCTCCATCATCGACCAGTCGAGGAGCGCCCGCGCGGCGCGCAGGTGGTGACCGGTCACGCAATGCTCCAGCCCCTCCTGCAGGCCGATCAGGGGCGGTGCGTGGTTGCGGAGGGGGTATTTGAGCCCGCAGCGGCCCAGATAGGTTCCATCCGGATCCCAGACCGGCATCGTCAGGATCCGGAAGTGCCAGAGCTCGCCAGTGGCGAGGCGCTCGTGGGCGCTCCCCTGGAAGAACGCCCGCCGCTCGATCTGCTCCAGGGCCGCCGCCCGGAAGACCTCGCGCTCCTCGGGAACGATCAGGAGGTACGGCTCGGCGCAGATCTCCTCCAGCGAGAGCCCGTGGACCTGGGCCACCGCGAACGGGATGTCCCGGATGCGGTCGGGCCCCATCGAGAAGGCCGCGATATGCTCCGTGAGGTAGAGCGCGCTCTGTCGGCGGCGCTCCTCCTGGCGCAGTCGCGCCAGCTGCTCGCGGTCGCTCACATCGAGCGCCGTGCCGTTGAGGGCGACGGGGCGCCCTTCCGCCGAGACGCGCACCTCCATCGTCAGCGAGAGGGTGCGCACCGTGCCGTTCGTCCGGATCACCCGGACGATGACCTCGCGGGGGACGTGCCCCTGCCGGATATCGGCGAGCGCCGGCATCAGATGCCGGTCCTCCGGATGGATCAGGCTCAGCAACAGCTCGTAGCGCGCCCTCGCGGCATTCGGAACGAGCCCGAGCAGCCGGTAGAACCCGGGGGACCAGACCTGCTCCCCGCCCGCGAAGATCCAGCTCCAGGCACCGCTCATGCCCCGGCTTTCCGTGAGAGTCAGGAACTCTCCCGACGAAAAAGTCAGAGCGCTTAAAGCAGTATGAAACATCTCAGCACCGCCTGAGCCGTATCACCGTTTCCTCCGTTCGGCCACGAGAATTTTTCCAGCATAAAAATTCAAATTTCAGCTGAAAATAACGACCAGTGGATACATGATGTCATTTCACAGCCGCATTTATTCCACGAAGTCCGTATTTTAACATGTGACAATCATACGTATTATTATAAGTTGGCAGATTTAATTCTATATCTCCGTGGAAACAAGTTTCCGACGGCGTGAAGCGAGCTCTGCCCCCCGGGCAGCTCGGGCACGTCCCTGCCGCGAAGGCGATGTTGAGCATAGGGCGTTTCAGAATCGTCATGTCCCGTGTCAAATTTGAATCGACCCGCGGGAAAATCGCCCGGCCAGGGAGATTATCGAGCCAAATCAACGGGCAAAGGCTTCTATTTTTGAGTTTTTGTACGTTTTTATCTGAGCTTTTGGACAATATTAGTTCTAATACAATCAGATTTTGACGTGAAATGACATAGGAAGACATCGAGAACCGCCCGACAGGCGCGCAAGTCCGCAGATCGGCGCGCCCCGGAAGCGGATCGCGCCACGGGAGGGAGTAGGTCCTCGGTCGGGCCGGGATGGAGACAGGCCGGCGATTGACAGGTCGGGCCGAACAATGCGGGGAGACGAGGTCGCGCACGGGGAGAAACCGCATGAGAGTCGCCTGCATCGGCGAGTGCATGGTCGAACTGTCCGAACGCCCGGACGGAAACCTGGTCCGGGGCTTCGGCGGCGACACGCTGAACACCGCGCTCTACCTCGCGCGCCTCGGCGTCGCGGTGGATTACGTGACGGCGCTGGGCGACGACATCTGGAGCGACGAGATGGCGGCGGCCTGGGGCCGCGAGGGCATCGGCCTCGAACGGGTCCGGCGCCTGCAGGGCCGGATGCCGGGACTCTACATCATCCGCACGGATGCCGACGGCGAGCGCAGCTTCCACTACTGGCGCGACCGCGCGGCGGCCCGGGACCTCTTCACCGAGCCGGGCGCGGCCGAGACGGAGGCGGAGCTGGAGCGCTACGACCTCGTCTACCTGTCCGGGATCAGCCTCTCGCTCTACGGCGAGACCGGCCGCGCCGCCCTGTTCGAGACGCTGTCGCGCCTGCGGGGCCGGGGCGGCCAGGTCGCCTTCGACACCAATTACCGTCCCCGCGGCTGGCCCGACCGGGACGAGGCCTGGGCGGCCTTCCGCGCTGCCCTGGCGCTGGCCGACGTGATCTTCGCCTCGGCGGAGGATCTGGACTGGCTCTTCGGCCCGTCCGGCGCGGACGAGGTGCTGCGCCACCGCGGACGGGCCGAGATCGTGCTGAAGGCCTCCGACGGGTCCGGCCCCGTCGCCCGGGTGCTGCACGGTACGGCCGACACCGCCGTGCCGGCCGGGCGCGCGGCGCGGGTCGTCGACACGACGGCGGCGGGCGACAGTTTCGCGGCGGGCTACCTCGCGGCGCGCATCGCCGGGCTGGTGCCGGAAGCCGCCGCCGCCGAGGCGCATCGCCTGGCCGGAGCGGTGATCGGGCATCGCGGCGCCGTGATTCCCCGGGACGCGATGCCGGTCCCCGCCGCCCGACCGCCCGGCCCGCACGCCTGAGGGCCGCGGGGCCGCCCTTGAGGCGGGCAAGCGCAACCGCTACCTCTCTGACCAGCGGGGGACGACCCTCGCAGCGTCATCGCCGCGCGTGGTGCGGCCGAGAGGGCACCCGTGGCGCCGATTCCCCCGCCGATCCAGGTTCCCGAGCCCGATACCGCCGCGGCGGGCGGTGCCCCGAAGACGCGGGTCAGCGCGCGCGGACGGCTGCGCACCTATTTCCTCACCGGCATCATCGTCGCCGGCCCGCTGGCCATCACCGCCTACATCACGTGGTGGTTCATCGCGCTGATCGACTCGTTCGTGAAGCCGCTGGTGCCGGCGAGCTACCTGCCGGACCATTACCTGCCGTTCTCGATCCCGGGCCTCGGCCTCGTGATCGCGTTCCTGGCGGTGACGCTGCTGGGCTTCCTCACGGCGAACCTCGTCGGACGCTCGGTGATCGAGTTCGGCGAGGTCCTGCTGGCCCGGACCCCGGTGATCTCCGGCCTCTACAAGGGCCTGCGGCAGATCTTCGAGACGCTGTTCTCGGCCAACGGCACCTCGTTCCGGACGGTCGGGCTGGTGGAGTTCCCCGTGAAGGGCACGTGGTCGGTGGTGTTCCTGTCCGCCCCGGCGGCCCACGAGGTCGAGGGGGCGCTGCGGGCCCGGGGGGCGCCCGCGGAGGATCTCGTCGGCGTCTTCCTGCCCTGCGCGCCCAACCCGACCACCGGCTTCTTCTTCTACCTGCCGCGCGCGGAGGTGGTGGAACTCGCCATCAGCGTGGACGACGCCGCCAAGCTGGTGATGTCGGCCGGGGTGATCCAGCCGGAGGACCCACAGGGACGCCTCAACGCCATGGCGGCCACCCTGCGAACGGCCCAGCAGGCCGGCGGCCCGGTGCCGCGGCGGGAACCGCAGGACGCGTGAGCGCCGGGCCCGAAGCGCTCGATCGTTGATCGAGACGCGCGAGCGGTTGCTCCGTCCACGCGCGCGGCACCGCGTGATCGTCCGCCCCGCACCTACGGCCGGTCGCCCGACGGCGGATGCCGGCCACGAGAAAGGCCGCCCCGCTCGCGCGGGACGGCCCTGAAGGGTCGGGCTGCTTGAAGCGGCTCAGCGCTGCAGCGAGGCCGTCTGCGGCGCGATGGTCGGCGGCGTCGCCTGCGCGACCGTCACGGCGCTGCGCGGCGCCGCCGGGCCCCAGCCGGACGCGCATTGCAGCGTGAGAGCCAGCCCCAGCGCGATGCAGAGCCCGTTGGCGGCCAGCCAGAAGGGCCGGGACGCCCGGCGCACGGCGGCCTGAAGCTCGTCCGCGGTCTTGCTCGCCGCCTCGGCGGCGCGATCCGAGATCGGCAGAAGCCAGGGCTCGGTCGGCAGGGCGTGGGCACCGGCCATCTCGTGGGAGCCCGGCAGGCCTTGGAACAGTCCGTTCGACATGTCCGTCCTCCAGATTCGTCCGTGATGTCCCGGCTTACCGGGCCATTCGTTCATCTCCAGTTAAGGGAAGAATATGGCTGATGCAAGGTCACGAGGCCTGTCCGGCGCCCGCCGGACCGCCAGCCCGGCGCCGCCAAGCTTCCGCACGGTCCCGCCAAGCCTCTGACAGAGCTCAACTTTTCGGAACGCCTGTGACATTGCCGCATCGGATTACCGATCCGGCCGAGCGGCGGCGTTTCCGGCCCCGGCCGTTCAGGAAAGCCGGGCGAAGCTGAACGAATCCGTTCATCCGGCCCCGATCAGCCGGATCGCGGCCTCCCGCTCGAACAGGTAGAGCAGCACCCGCAGCGCCTGCCCGCGCGGGCTCTTCAGCCCGGGATCGCGCTCCACGATCATCCGCGCGTCGTCGCGGGCGGCCTCCAGCAAGGCGGCGTCGCTCTCCAGCCGCGCCAGCCGGAACGCGGCCATGCCGGATTGCCGGGTTCCGAGCACCTCGCCCTCGCCGCGCAGCTTCAGGTCGGCCTCGGCGATGCGGAAGCCGTCCTCGCTCGCGCGCATCATCTCCAGCCGGGCCCGGGACACCTGCCCGAGGGGGCCCCGGTAGAGCAGCAGGCACGAGGAGGCCTTCGAGCCGCGCCCGACCCGGCCGCGGAGCTGGTGCAGCTGCGCCAGCCCGAACCGCTCCGCGTGCTCGATCACCATGATGGTCGCCTCGGGCACGTCGACCCCGACCTCCACCACCGTGGTCGAGACCAGGAGCTTGGTCTCCCCGGCGGCGAACCGCGCCATGGCGGCGTCCTTCTCGGGACCCGGCATCTTGCCGTGGATCAGCCCGACCGCGTCGCCGAAATGTTTCCGCAGGTCGTCGAAGCGCTCGGCCGCGGCGGCGAGGTCGACGAACTCCGATTCCTCGACCAGGGGGCAGATCCAGTAGACCCGCTCGCCCCCGGCGATCGCCCGGGCGAGGCCGGCCACGACCTCGTCGATCCGCTCGGTCGGCAGCGTGATGGTGCGGATCGGCTGCCGGCCCGCGGGCTTCTCGTCGAGGATCGACACGTCCATGTCGCCGAAGAAGGTCAGCGCCAGGGTGCGGGGGATCGGCGTCGCGGTCATGACCAGGAAATCGACCGCCTCGCCCTTGGCGCCGAGGGCCAGCCGCTGGTGCACGCCGAACCGGTGCTGCTCGTCCACCACCGCGAGGCCGAGGTCGCGGAACGTCACCGCCTCCTGGAACAGGGCGTGGGTGCCGACCAGGATGTCGATCTCGCCGGCGGCGAGGTCGGCGAGCGTGCTTTTCCGCTCCGCGGCCCGGTCGCGGCCGGTCATCAGGCGCAGGCGCAGGGGACCCGCCAGGGGCTTCAGCCGCTCGAAATGCTGCCGCGCCAGGATCTCGGTCGGCGCCATCAGCGCGGCCTGACGCCCGGCCTCGACCGCCGAGGCCATGGCGAGCAGCGCCACCGCGGTCTTGCCCGAGCCGACATCGCCCTGGAGCAGGCGCAGCATCCGGCGGGGCGCCGCGAGATCCTGCCGGATCTCCGCCACCGCCCGCGCCTGGGCGCCGGTCAGCGCGAAGGGGAGGGCGGATTCGAGGCGGGCGCTCAGGGCGCCGTCGCCGGCATTGACCCGGCCGGCCTTGCGCCGCTGGCGGGCGCGCAGCAGGGCGAGCGCCAGCTGCGAGGCGAGGAGCTCGTCGTAGGCGAGCCGCTTCCGGGACGGCGTCGCGGGCGGCGGCTGGAGCGGGTCCTCGGCCTTCGGGGGCGCCTCCTCGGGGCGGTGCTCGAGGCGGAGCGCGTCCGCGAAGGCGGGCAGGCGATTCCGCTCCAGCCAGGCCGCGTCCTGCCATTCCGGCAGGACCGGCAGCCGGTCGAGGGCCGCGACCGCGAGCTTGTTGATCGCCCGGGAGGTCAGCCCCTCGGTGGCGCCGTAGACCGGCTCGACGGCGGGGAGTTCGGCCAGGCCCGCCTCGTCCACGATCCGGGACGGGTGGACCATCTGGCGGGTGCCGTCCCAGAGGTCGATCCGGCCGGTGATGTAGCGGTGCGCGCCGAGCGGCAGCATCTTCTCCACCCGGGCGCGGGGCATGCCGAAGAAGACCAGGGAGATCTCGCCCGAGGGATCCTCCACCAGCACCCGGTGCGGGCGCCGGCCGGGCCCGGCCTGGGCCGGGCGGTGCGCCACCACCGTGACGCCGATCGTCACCGGCTCGCCGGTGGGCGCCTCGCTGATCGAGCCCATGAGCTTCCGCGCCACGCCGCCCTGGGGCAGGTGGAACAGCAGGTCCACGACCCGGGCCTCGCGCTCGGGCGTGCCGAGCAGCTTCTCGATGAGCGGCGCCATCTTCGGCCCGATCCCCGGCAGGGCGCGGGCCGGCGCGAAGAGCGGGTCGAGGATGCTCGGCCGCAGAGTCGGGGCGACGGCAGGCGCGGGGGCGGCCTCCGCCTCCGGCGCCTCGGCCGCGTCGGAATCCTTCAAGGCCGGGTCCTGAGTCGGGCGTGCATCTGTCATGGCGGTTCGGCGGACATGGTGCCGGAGGCGCCTTATCATCCGGTGCATCCCGGCGCGCCAGTGCGGCAGGATGGAGACCGACCCCGGAGACCGAATCCATGGCCCGCGACTTCCTGCCGGGTTTCGACCGGCACCGGATCGAGACCGCGCCCGGCGTGACGATCAACGCCCGCTCGGCCGGATCCGGGCCGCCGGTGCTGCTGCTGCACGGCCATCCCCAGACCCTGTCGACGTGGCTCCACGTCGCGCCGCGCCTCGCGGAGCGGCACGCCGTGGTGGCGATGGACCTGCGCGGCTACGGCGATTCGTCGAAGCCGCCGGGGGGCGAGCGCCACGCCGCCTATTCCAAGCGCGCCATGGCGGCGGACGCGGCGGCCCTGATGCGGGCGCTCGGGCACGCGCGCTTCGCCGTCGTCGGGCACGACCGGGGCGGCCGCGTCGCCCACCGCCTCGCCCTCGACCACAGCCGGACGGTGGAGCGGATCGCCCTGTTCGACATCGCGCCCACCGCGACCATGTACGCGCGCACCGACAAGGATTTCGCCACCCGCTATTTCTGGTGGTTCTTCTTCATCCAGCCCCATCCCCTGCCGGAGACGCTGATCGGGGCCGATCCGGAATATTTCCTGCGCCACCACGTCGAGGGCCAGTCCAAGACGCCCGGCTCGACCCCGCCGGAGCTCTTCGCCGAGTACCTGCGCTGCTATTCGGATCCGGCCTGCCGCCACGCGATCTGCGAGGATTACCGGGCGGCGGCCGGGATCGACCTGGAGCACGACGCCGCCGATGCGGAGGCCCGGATCGCGGCGCCGCTGCTGGCGCTCTGGGGCGCGAAGGGCGTGGTCGGCCGGACCTACGACGTGCTGGAGACGTGGCGCGAGAAGGCGACCGACGTGTCGGGCCGGGCCCTCGATTGCGGCCACACCCTCCAGGAGGAGCGGCCGGACGCGGTTCTCGCGGAGCTGGCGGCGTTCCTGCGCTGAGTCGGCCGCCGGCCCGGAACGAGGGTGACGACGAACCGCGTGGCGTCCGCCCCCGGGGTGAACGTCACGGTGCCGATTGGGATGTACATACCGTCGCGGGTGCGGAGCTCAAGCTGCTTCGTGCCGACCATTTCCCAAGNGCTGGTCGGCCGCCACGCCCCGGTGGCGGACGGGCGGACCGTCGCGCTCCTCGACGGGTCGGTGCGCTTCCTGGAGGCGCTCGGCGCCTGGGCGGCGGTGGCGCCGCACGCGAGCCCGCTCTGCGAACTCCAGATCGTCGACGACACCGGCAGCCTGTTCCGGCCGCCGCCGGCCCGCTTCCGCGCCGGTGAGATCGGCCTCGAGGCCTTCGGCTGGAACGTCGAGAGCGCCCGCCTGGTCGAGAGCCTGCGCGCCTGCGCCCGGGCGCAGGACAACCTGACCCTGGTCGAGGCGGACGCCGCCGGCGCCGTGGCCGGCGAGACCGCCGCCCGCGTCGCTCTGGCGGACGGGACCAGCGTCGAGGCCCGGCTCGTGGTGGGGGCCGACGGAGCCCGCTCGCCGCTGCGGGCCGCCAGCGGCGTCCGCGTGCGCGACTGGACCTACCCGCAGAGCGCGATCACCACGATCCTGGCCCACGCGCGCCCGCACCGCGACGTCTCCACCGAGTTCCACACCCGGTCGGGACCCTTCACCCTGGTGCCGCTGCCGGGCGGCCACCGGTCCAGCCTCGTCTGGGTGACCGGGGAGGGGGCGGCCCAGCGGCTCGCCGCCCTCGACGACGCGGCGCTGGGGCAGGCGGTGGAGCGGCAGGCCCGGGCGATGCTCGGCGCCATGCGGGTCGACGGCCCCCGCGGCCTCGTGCCGATGCGCGGCCTCGCGGTGGCGACCCCCGTGGCCCCGCGGCTCGCGCTGATCGGGGAGGCGGCCCACGTCTTCCCGCCGATCGGCGCGCAGGGACTCAATCTCGGCCTGCGCGACGCCGCGACCCTGCGCGACGCGGTGCTGGCCGCCGCCCGCGACCGCCGCGATCCCGGCTCCCGCGCCGTGCTCGACGGCTACGCGCGGGCGCGCCGCGTCGACACGGCGGCGCGCACCGCCGCGGTCGATCTCCTCAACCGCAGCCTGCTCACCGACCTGCTGCCGGTGGACGCGCTGCGCGGCCTCGGCCTGCTGGCGATGACGCAGCTCGGGCCGCTGCGGCGCCTGGTGATGCGGGAGGGCGTGCTGCCCCGGATCGGCGCGCCGGAGCTGATGCGGGCGGCGCGCTAGGGCCGCTCCCGATCGGCGCGCAAACAGCCCGGAGGAGAGGCGTCTCCGGTCGGGACAGGCGCGCGCCCTCTCCCGTGCCGGAGAGGGAACCCGCACGTCTCTCGGCACGGACGGGTTCGGCTGTCGGCCCCGTCCCGGGCGACGGCGGTCCGATTCGCGTCCCCGGCCTGGGGTGCCGGAGCGCCAGAGGAGGCGACGAACGGGCCGTCCAGACGGCGCCCGGTCCCCGGAGGGCGCCCTCGAGGCGCGCGGCGCTGTCGCCTCTACATGTCCGGGGCGGGGTTTGGGCGGCCGTCACCGGAAGCGGCCTCCGTCGCGTCGCACGCGGCCGGGCAGGGCAGCCGTCCGTGCGCGTTGACGGCGGGGACCGGCCTCAGAGATCCGGCTGGGCGGCCACGTAGGCGCCGAGCCGGGTCGCGAGATCGACCGGGCCGCCGGCGCGGGCCTCGCCCGAATCGCCGATGAGGATCACCGGGATGCCGCGGTCGCGCAGGTGGCCGCGGAGGCGAGCGGCGCGGCGGGCATAGGTGGGGTTCCGGCGGGTGGGGGCCTGGAGCAGCACCGCCGCCGGGCGCGCGATCACGGCGAGGACGTCGTCCGCCGCCTCCATCGAGGCGGTCACGCTCGCGTATCCGAGGCTGGCCAGCTCGCCCGAGAGGGACCGGTCCACGGCGCGGACGCCGTCGTCGACCACGAGCACTTGTTGCAGCGCACCCATAAGCTTGAGCGGTACTCCATCCGGGACGGCTTGGAAAGATAGCCGTCACGACAATCCGATGCAGAACCCGCGAACGGGCGGATCGGATCCGTCGGTTCGTGTGCAGATGCGAGATTATCCGCGCCGCCTGAGTGGCGGATGAACCGGCGATCGTCCGCCGTTCAGGCGGACGGGGCGGTCGCGGCGATCGCCGTCACCGTGCCGTCCGCGCGGAGCGGCCGGAAGCCCGTGCTCCGCCACGCCAGGGGATCCGTCGCCGGGGTCTCGCCGCGGACGAGCGCGGCCGCTGCGCAGGCCGGTCCCCGGCAGACGAGGTCGCCGCCGGCGCCGCCGGCGAGGTCCAGGAGATCGCGGGGCAGGAAGGCCTGCCCGGGCTCGGCCAGGGTCGCGGCGAGGTCGTCCGGGCCGGGGCGCGTGAGCACCAGCGCCTCGCCCAGGACCAGGGTCTCGAGGCGCTGCGGGCCCGCGGGCCCGGCGCTCCGCGGGGTCAGCCGCGCGGGCGCGCGGTGGACCACGTCGAGGACCCGGACGGTCCAGGGCAGCGGCAGGCCGGCGAGGGCCGATTCGACCCGCGCCGGGACCACGAGCCGGGTCGGCACCGGCCGCAGCAGGGCGGCGCGGAACCCGGCCTCGTCGAAGGGCAGGACGGTCTCCAGTCCGGCGCCGGCCGCCAGGGCGGCACCGAGGCCGGTCACGAGGCCGCGCAGGTCGTGGCCGGGCAGGAGCGTCAGGACCCGCTCGTCCGCGGTCAGGGGCAGCGCGTCGAGATGCGCGGCCGCACAGGCCGCCCCCACCCCGTCCCCGCAGCCGCAGAACAGCAGCCTGAATAAGCAAGGCTCAGACGCTGATGTCCACCACGCGCGCCTGAGATACGGGAAACTCGCGACCGTCCGCGTGCGGCCGGGAAGTCGCGTCGTCGGGCGCGGGCACAGTCATCGAGACGGTATGCAGCCCCGCTCTATGCTCGATCGCGGTTTCGGCTCTCGCCGACTGGATCATCTCCGTCGCCGGCCTCGCGGCCGCGCCGGCACTGGCGCAGCCGAAGAAGCCCGCCGCGCCCGCACCGGCCGCGCCGGCGCCGACCGCCCCGGGCACCCCGGCCGCCAACACCCCGGCCGCCCAGACGGGCCCGCAGATCGTCGCCGTGAAGTCCGAGCCGAGCCAGGCCGACTGGACCAAGGTCTGCGGCAAGGACCAGGGTTCGGGCACCGACATCTGCTACACGACCCGCGACTTCGTGTCCGACCAGGGCCAGCCGGTGCTGGCGGTGGCGGTCTACGAGATGAAGAACCCCGCCCAGAAGCAGGAGGTGCGCGTGGTGCGCTACCTGCTGCCGCTGGGCCTGCTGCTGCAGCCGGGCATCCGCTTCAGCGTCGACGGCCAGGCGGCGACCGCCGGCCGCTTCGCGGTCTGCTTCCCGAACGGCTGCTTCGCCGAGGCCGGCGGCGTCGATGCCGGCGTGATCGCCGCGATGAAGAAGGGCACGACCCTGAACGTCTCGGTCCAGAACCAGACCCAGCGCGAGGTCACCTTCGCGGTGCCGCTGGCCGGCTTCGGCAAGGCCTTCGACGGCCCGGCCATCGACCCGAAGGTGCTCGAGGAGCAGCAGAAGAAGCTCCAGGCCGAGCTCGAGAAGCGCTCCGAGGACATGCGCAAGAAGCTCGAGCAGCAGCAGGGCGCCGCTCCGGCCGCCGGCGCCGCGGCCCCGGCCGCCAAGTAAGCGACTCGGACACGCGATGTGCACCGGCCCGCCCCTGGCGGGTCGTCGAGGGCCGGGCCGCGAGGTCCGGCCCTTCGCGTTGGATCCGTCCGGCGGCGGGCTCTACCGCTTCCCCGCGGGCCCCGAGCCCGGCTGGACGATCAGCACGCGCAGGTCCTGGTCGGGCACGTAGTCCCGGGCCTCCCAGCGGAACGTGGTCGGCCCGGTCTTCCGGATGCCCGTGCGGCAGAAGCTCGCCACCGCCTCCGGGCTGCCCTTGTCGACCGTCAGGGTGAAGCGCCCGATCGGCGCGGCCCAGTTGCGCGCGGTCGTCACGATGTAGGGCACCACGGCGGCGCGCAGGTAGCCGCCGTCCTTCGGCGCTCGCGCGAGCAGCCGCCGGATGCCGGTCAGGCCCGCCTCGTCCAGGCAGTAGGTCGTCCGGTAGCCCTCGCGGGCCGCCTCCTTGAGGTCGAGGAGGTGGAACCCGCTCACCGGCGCGTAGCTGTGCGCGATCCGGACCTCCTGGCCGGCCGGGAAGGTCTGCAGCCAGTGGAACTTCGCCTCGCCGCGCCACAGGCCCTCGGTCATGCCGTCCGCGTCCGGGAACAGGCCGGCTTTGACCAGCTCGGCCCATTCGGGCGCGCCGATGCGCTTGGCCGCCACGTTGATCGCGTCGAAGCGCAGCGGATTCAGGGGCAGGCCGTGGCGGCGCAGCAGGTCGGTCACCTCGCGCTCGCCCACGAAGGCGCGCTCCTCCAGCTCCGGCGCGATCGGCTTGCCGTCGACCGTGACGGTGAAGCCGACGAAGTTCGGGCTCTCGGGATGCGGCAGCGCGAGGGCCGAGAAGCTGAGCTCGCGCCCGTCGATCGGCGGCAGCGGGAAGGCGACGCGGACCGTGCGCGGCTCCTGGAGCTGATTGCGGAACAGGTACGCCACGCTGATCCGGCCGGGGGCGATCGACAGGTCCTCGCTCGCCAGCGCGATGCCGGGCTCGCGCCGCAGGACGAGGCCGCCGGCATCGAGCTCGGCGGCGCTGTCGTTGGCGCGGGCCGGGGCAGCGAGCAGTCCGGCGGCGAGCAGCGCGGCGGCGGGGCGGATCATGGCGTCGGGCCCGTGCGACGGCACCGGCCGTCGCGGGAGGCTAGCGCGGCGGGCTTGCCAGGTTCTTGACGACCCGGAACCGGCTCAGTTCGTGGCGCGGTCGCGCATCCGGTAGGCGCCGCCCGCGTCGCGCTCGAACATCTCGGCGATGCCGGCGTGGCGCAGGGCCTCGCCCGACGTGTCGGGCAGGAGGTTCTGCTCCGACACGTAGGCCACGTACTCGGTCTCGGCGTTCTCGGCGAGGAGGTGGTAGAAGGGCTGGTCCTTGCGCGGCCGGACCTCCTCGGGGATCGACAGCCACCATTCCTCGGTGTTGTCGAACACCGGGTCGACGTCGAACACGACGCCCCGGAACGGGTAGATCCGGTGGCGCACCACGGCGCCGATCGCGAATTTCGCGGTTCTCAGTGTTACGTCCGTCATGGTTCAACCCGTCCAGATCGGACAGATAGGTCCGATGACGGATCGTGTCACCCGGCCGCGGCGGATGTCCGCGCTTCCGCGGCGCTGACGAGGCGGTCCCGGACGGCGATCGCCTCCGGCAGCGGCCGCCACAGGACGGTCATCTCGGCGATGCGCCCGGCCGCGTCGAGGCGCCAGTAATCCATCCCGTCGAGCCGGTGCGGGCCGGCCGTCGCGCCGAAGAAGGCGGCGGCGTGCGTCGGGCCCTCCAGGATCTCGCGGATCTCGAAGGCGTCGACCGCCGCCAGCAGGGCGTCGACCACCGGCCGGATCGCCGCCTTCCCGCGCACGGGCTCGGCGGCGAGCGGCGTGTTGAGCACCGCCGCCTCGGCCATCTGCGCCAGCATGGCGTCCCGGTCCTTCGCCGCCAGGGCGGCCGCGAAGGCGCGAACGTGGGTGAGGTCCATAGCGGGTCTCCTACGGGATCCGGATGCCGAGCTCGGCCGCGATCGCCCGGGCGGTGGCCTCGCGCCGGGCCGTGATGTCGGCCGCCGCCGCCCGCGCCCGCGCCACGATGGCCGGGGCGGCCGTGCGCGGCGTGCCGCTGTCGAAGGGGGGCTCGGGGGCGTACTGCATGCCGAGCTGGATGGTCCGGGCGACCTCCTCGCCGCGCAGCGCGGCGGCGAGTTGCAGCGCGCCGTCGATGCCCGCGGTGACGCCGGCCGCGAACACCCAGGTGCGGTCGTCCGCGTCGCGGTCGATCACCACGCGCGCGTCGACCGGCTCGGCGCCGAAGAACGGGAGCAGGTGCACGGCGTTCCAGTAGGTCGTGGCCCGCCGCCCGACCAGCAGGCCGGCCGCGCCGAGGACGAGGGCGCCGGTGCAGACCGAGAGGACGTGGCCGGCCCCGGCCACCTGGTCGCGGATCCAGCCGAGCACGGCCGCGTCCCGCATCAGGGCCTCCTGGCCCGTGCCGCCCGGGACGTGCAGCACGTCGAGCCGCGGGGCCTCCGCGAGCGTGGCGTCCGGCAGCATCCGGAGGCCGCGGACGTCGCGGACGGGGTCCGGGCCGGGCGCGTAGACCCGGTAGGTGCTGTTGGGCACCCGGGACAGGACCTCGAACGGGCCGGTGAGGTCGATCTGGTCCAGCCCCTCGAACAGGAGCGAGCCGATCTGCAGGTGGGTGTCGGGCGGGATCATGCCGGGCCTCCGTGGTGGACAGGCAGACCCTAGCGCGTCAGGATCTGGCCGAAATGCCAAAGAGCCCTCGTTTCTCGCCAGATCTCCCGCGCCCGGTCGAGGTGCTGGCCTTCCCGGCGGTGCAGCTCCTCGACGTGGCCGGGCCGCTCCAGGTCTTCGCCACCGCCAACGAGCACGGCGGCGCCGGGATGCCCTACGCGCCGCGGGTGATCGCGGCCGGCGACCCGGGGCTCACCGCCTCGGCCGGCCTGCGGCTGGTGGCCGAGCCGCTGCCGGATCCCAACGCGCCGGTGGACACGCTGGTGATCGCGGGAGGTCCCGGCGTCGTCGCGGCCTGCGACGACGCCGCCCTGGTGGCCTGGGTGCGGGCCCGGGCGGGCCGGGCCCGCCGGGTCGCGTCGGTCTGCACCGGGGCGTTCCTGCTCGGGGCGGCGGGGCTCCTCGACGGGCGCCGGGCCGTGACCCACTGGAAGCATTGCGGGGCGCTCGCCGCGCGCTACCGGCGCGCCCGGATCGAGCCCGACCCGATCTTCGTGCGCGACGGCCCGGTCTGGTTCTCGGCGGGGGTCACGGCGGGCATCGACCTGACCCTGGCGCTGGTCGAGGAGGATCTCGGCCGCGCGACCGCCCTGGCGGTGGCGCGCCACCTCGTGATGTTCCTCAAGCGCCCCGGCGGGCAGGCGCAGTTCAGCGCGGCGCTGGCCCTGCAGGCGGGCGAGGAGCGGTTCGGGCGGCTCCACGCCCACATCGCCGAGAACCTGTCCGGCGACCTGTCGCTGTCGGCGCTCGCCGCGGCAGCCGGGATGAGCGCGCGCAGCCTGAGCCGGCACTACCTGGAGGCGACCGGCCTCACCCCGGCCAGGGCCGTGGAGCGCCTGCGGGTCGAGGCGGCCCGGCGGGCGCTCGCCGAGACGGCGCAGCCGGTCAAGCGCGTCGCCCGGACCTGCGGCTTCGGCTCCGAGGAGACGATGCGGCGCAGCTTCCTGCGGCACGTCGCGGCGACGCCGCAGGAGTACCGGGCGCGGTTCGGCGGGTGAGGGGTCAGACCTGTCGCGGCGTTCGAGGGCCGCCAGGATCGTCTCGCGCACGCCGTCGCGATGGTCGTGGATGTCCCCGTTCGGGAGCGGGGCAGGGCGAAGCCGAGCGATCCGAGAATCTCGGTCCGCGCGGCATCCCGGGCGATCTCGACGGCGGTCGAGCGCGTTGCCCCGTCGACCTCGACGATGAGTCTGGCCTCTACGCAGGCGAAGTCGACGACGAACCGGTCGATCGGGTGCTGGCGGCGGAATTTCCAGCCGTTGAGCGCGCGATTGCGCAACACGCGCCAGAGCTCGGCCTCGGCGCTTGCTTGCGCGCGCCGCAGGCTGCGGGCGCGCGGGATCGATCTGCTCACCGCGCGGTTCCGGCAACGCAGTTGCGGACCCGGTGGATGATACGGTGCTGCGGCTTGCGCGGGCCTGCCCCGACGACGCGCCCGGGTCCGCGACGACGCCGGTGCAGACCGACGCGACGCGCCCCCTCTCCCGTCACCGCGGCGCCGCACACCACGCCCGCGTCCGGCGGCCGCTCACCCCAGCTTGTACACCGCCGCCAGCTCCGGGTCCTTGGCGGCCACCAGCTTGGCGAGGTCCACGATGACCTTGGCCTGCTTCCAGGTGGCGTCGTCCTGCATCTTGCCGTCGAGCATCACGGCGCCGGTGCCGTCCGGCATGGCCTCGACGATCCGGGCCGCGAAGGCCACCTCGGCCGGGTCCGGCGCGAAGACCCGCTTGGCGATCGCCACCTGGCTCGGATGCAGCGTCCAGGCGCCGGCGCAGCCCATCAGGAAGGCGTTGCGGAACTGCGCCTCGCAGGCATCGCCGTCGGAGAAGTCGCCGAACGGGCCGTAGAAGGCCTTGATGCCGTTGGCCATGCAGGCGTCGACCATCCGGGCGATGGTGTAGTGCCAGAGGTCCTGCTGGGCGCTCGCCCGGGGTGCGTCGCCCGCCGGGTCGGCGATCACCCGGTAATCCGGGTGGCCGCCGCCGACCCGGGTGGTCTTCATGCCGCGGGACGCCGCGAGATCCGCGGGTCCCAGGCTCATGCCGTGCATCCGCGGCGAGGCCGACGCGATCGCGTCGACGTTGGCGACGCCCTCGGCGGTCTCCAGGATCGCGTGGACCAGGATCGGCTTCGTGACGCCGTGGCGCGCCTCGAGCTGGGCGAGCAGCTGGTCGATGTAGTGGATGTCCCACGGCCCCTCGACCTTGGGCACCATCACGACGTCGAGCTTGCTGCCGACCTCGGCCACGATCGTGAACAGGTCGTCCAAGATCCAGGGCGAGTTGAGGGCGTTGATCCGGGTCCAGAGGCCGGTGCCGGTGGCGGCGAAGTCGGTGGCCTGGGCCATGGCGACGAAGCCCTTGCGGGCCGCCTCCTTCTGGTCGGCGGGGACCGCGTCCTCCAGGTTGCCCAGCACCACGTCGACGGTCCCGGCGAGCTCCGGCACGCGGGCGCGGACCTTGTCGTTGTGGGGCGGCACGAAGTGGATCATCCGCTCCAGCCGCACCGGCAGCTCGCGGAACGGGGCCGGCGCGCCGGTGGCGAGGGGCTGGAAGAAGCGGCGGGGCAGTTTCATCGGGTGCCTCTTGTCAGGGCTGGCGTCCGAGCCCCGTTAAGGCAGCATGGGCCGGCGCGTAAAGCCGCGCCGCGCCGAAGTGATCCCGGACGTTCGCGATTTCGGACTTCCGGCCCGGCGCGCCGCCCGAGGCCGTCGATCCTCAGCCCCGGCCGCCCCGGCGGCCGATCATGCCGATCCGGTTGAGGATGCCGCCGGCCTCGCTGCCGGCCACCACCACGAGGCGCCGGACCTCGCCGCGCAGGAAGGCCTGCAGGAAGCGGTTGTAGTCGCGGAACGAGACGCAGCCGTTCGAGGCGCCGGGCTGCCGCAGCATGTAGGTGTGGGCCAGCAGACCGTCGCGGCCGTGGATCGCGGCGCTGCCGCCCACCGGGTTGAGGCGGATCGCCCGGACCCCGTGGAACAGGCGCTCGCGCTCGGTCAGCGTGTAGGTGCCGGGCGGGGTCGAGCCGCGCATGCGCAGGTGGACGTAGCGCGGGTTGTCCATGGCCTCGCCGAGGCCGGAATGGGCCTCCAGCACCTCGCCGGAGGGCAGCGTCACCGTGCGGGCGGTGATGTCGTAGACGGCCGTGCCGGCCACCGAATCGGGCTCCGGGCTGATCCGGGTGCGCGGCGCCTCCTGCGGCAGGGCGTCCGGGCTGGCATAGGCCAGCGCCTGACGGGGCTCCTGACGATTCTCCTGAGACGGCGCGGCGGCGCCGACCCCGAACAGCTTCTCGAAGAAGGACGGCTCCTCGGCCATCGCGGCGCGGAACACGTCGCGGGTCCGGGGCAGGGCGCGGCTCGCCACCCGCGCGGGCGCCGCCGCCGGCNGACGGGCATCGCCCACTTGACCACCGGCGACGGCCTCGTCCGGGACGCCGGCGTGCGGCGGCGCGACGCGGCGGCAGCCCTGGTCCTGTCCGTCGGAGCGGCGCTCGCGATCGCGCTCCTGCCGCCGGGCCCGGGGCTGATCCTGGTGCTGCTTGTGGTGACCGGATGGCTCACTCGGGTAGGGCGCCCGGGTGCGGACGACCGGGTCGTAGGCGGTCTCGACGTAGGTGACGCGCGGCGGCGCCGGTCGCACCGGTTCCGCGCTCGGATACGCGGTCTGGAACGCGGCGAGGGACAACGCAGCCTGGGCCATTCGGGAACTCGCGTACGCGCTTCCCCCGGGCAGCCGTCGCCGTTCGCCCGCGAGAGCCGTTCTCGCGCACGTGGCCCGGGTCGCCCGTCTGGGGAGGACATCAACCGTCCCGCCATTAAGCCGCGGTGTGGTTAATCCCCGCTAAAGGGACAGTTTCCGCGCGCGTTCCCGTGTTGGGACACAGCCTCAGGTGGCCTGACCGGGGGCCTCCGACGGGACCTCCATCGGCCCGTGCCGGCGCGCGACCAGCAGGCAGAGCAGGGCCACCGGCACGCCGATGAGCGACGTGCCGACGAAGAACCACGCGAAGCCGGTCCACTCGATCACGAAGCCCGAGAAGCCGGCGAGCAGGCTGCCGGGCAGGGCGCAGAGCGAGGTCAGCAGGGCGTACTGGCTCGCCGCGTGGGCGGTGGCCGAGAGCCGCGACATGTAGGTGATCAGCACGATCGACGCGAAGGCGTAGGCGAAGCCGTCGATCCCGACCGTCAGCGCGAAGGTCCAGAACGCCGCGCCGCCGTGGCCGCCGTGCCAGGCGAGGTAGGCCAGCGCGAGGTGCGAGGCCGAGGCCGTCACGGTGCCGATCAGCAGGCTCGCCATCATGCCGATCCGCGGGATGATGGCGCTGGCCAGGAAGGTGCCGCCCAGCGCGATCCAGAAGCCGAACAGCTTGGTCACCGTGGCGATGTCGGTGTTGGAGTAGCCGAGCGTCTTGAACAGCGGGATCGCCATGGCGTTCGAGACGTAGCCGGGCATCCGGAAGCCCGCGACGAGGGCGAGCACCGGCACGGCCAGCGGCCCGAGCCGGGCGAGGAGGTCGCGGATCGGCGCCCAGACGGTCTCGACGAAGCCGCCGCTGGCGGGCGTCTCGGGGGCGGGGGGTTCGGGGGCCAGCAGCGCCGCGACCGTGCCGGGGGCCATCAGCGCGGCCATGCACAGGTAGGCGGCGCGCCAGCCGTACGCGTCGGAGAGGTAGAGGGCGCCGGCCCCCGCCGCGAGGTTGCCGACCCGGTAGCCGATCTCCGACCAGGACGACATCAGCGCCTGCTGCTCGGGCGGCGCGGCGGTGATGCGCCAGCCGTCGATGACCACGTCCTGGGTGGCGCCCGCGACGCCGAGCGCCAGGGAGAACGCCACCGTCCAGGCGAGCCAGTGGGCCGGGTCGCCGAAGGCGACGCCCGCGAGCGCCAGGGCGACGAGGATCTGCGTGGCGACGATCCAGCCCCGGCGGCGGCCGAGCCAGCGGCCGATGAGCGGCGCGTCGTGGCGGTCGAGGAACGGGGCCCAGAGGAACTTGAGCTTGTAGGCGATGGTGAGCTCGCTCATCAGCCCGATCGTGGCGAGCGGCACCTTCGCTTGGACGAGCCACGCCGACTGGGTCGCGTAGACGAGCAGGAACGGGATGCCCTGCGCGAAGCCGAGCCCGAGCACCGCGGCGATGCGCCGGTCGGTGAACAGGGGCGTGAGGACGGCGCCCGGCGCCGCCCGCACCGGCTCGGGCGCGCCGGTGACCTGCGCCGGGTTTGCCATCCACGCGTCTCCTGGGTCTCGGGGAGGAGAGAGCAGAGATGCGGCGAGCGTGCAACGATCGCGCGACTGTCTCACCTAGAACCTCATCCTGAGGTGACCGCGAAGCGGGCCTCGAAGGAGGGCTCCAGGGATCGCGATGGTTTCTGGAAGGCTCCTTCGAGGCGGCTTCGCCGCACCTCAGGATGAGGGGGTTTTTCGGGAGGGATGTTGCTGCGCCGCCGGGCGCTTGGCGAGCCACTGCAAGGCGTCCCAATCCGCCCGGATCAGCGCCTCCTTCTTGGCCCGGCTCTAGCCCTTGATGCGCCGCTCGGCCGCGATGGCGTCGGTGACGTGATCGAAGTGCTCGGCATGGACCAGCGTGACGGGGCGGCGGCGGCTCGTATAGCCGCCGTAGGTGCCGGCGTGATGCTCGCTGAGGCGCCGGTCGAGGCTCTCCCCGCGGGCGGAGCCGACGTAGTAGCTGCCATCGGCACAGCGCAGCATGTACACGAAGGCGCCCACGATCCGATTCGTCCCATCACAGGATGAAAAGCTTATCAGATCCGGTCGCCTCGCTCACTCCAACCCCCTCCCTCATCCTGAGGTGCCGGAGCGCAGCGGAGGCCTCGAAGGAGCCCTCCAGTCAGCGTCGCGATCCCTGGAGCCCTCCTTCGAGGCCCGCTGACGCGGGCACCTCAGGATGAGGGGGCTTGTTTGGATGAGCGCGACGCCCCTCACGCCGCCTTCTTGCCCCGCTCGGCGATCTTCACGAGGCTGCGCAGCACCTCGGTGGCGGTCTTGAGCCGGGCCGGGACGGTATTCAGCTCGCGCACGAACACCACGCTCATGTCGGGCCGCACCTTCGCGAACGAGGCCTGCTCGGCGACGTAGGCCACGAGCCCCTGCGGGTTGGCGTAGGACCGGTCGCGGAAATGGACCACCACGCCCTTCGGCCCGGCCTCGACCTTCTCGACGTTCGCCTTGAGGCAGAGGATCTTGATCGTGCCGATCTTGAGGAGCTGCTCCACCTCCGGCGGCAGCGGCCCGAACCGGTCGATCAGCTCGGCGCCGAAACTCTCCATCTCGGCATCGTCCTGGATGGTGGCGAGCCGCCGGTAGAGCGCGAGCCGCACCCCGAGATCCTCGACGTAATCCTCCGGGATCGTCACGGGCGCGCCCAGCGCGATGGTCGGCGACCACGCCTCCTCGGGCACGTCCTCGATGCCGGCCTTCAGCGCCGTGACCGCGTCCTCCAGCATCTGCTGGTAGAGCTCGTAGCCGACCTCCTTGATGTGGCCCGACTGGGCGTCGCCCAGGAGGTTGCCGGCGCCGCGGATGTCGAGGTCGTGGGAGGCGAGCTGGAAGCCCGCGCCCAACGTGTCGAGGCTCTGGAGCACCTTGAGGCGCTGCTCGGCCTGGGCGGTGAGCTGGCGGTTGGCCGGCGTCGTGAACAGCGCGTAGGCCCGGGCCTTCGAGCGCCCGACGCGGCCGCGCAGCTGGTAGAGCTGGGCCAGCCCGAACATGTCGGCCCGGTGCACGATCAGCGTGTTGGCGGTGGGAATGTCGAGGCCCGATTCCACGATCGTGGTCGAGAGCAGGACGTCGAACTTGCCCTCGTAGAAGGCCGTCATCACGTCCTCGAGCTGGCCCGCCGCCATCTGGCCGTGGGCCACCGCGACCTTGATCTCGGGCATCTCGGCGTCGAGGAATTTCTTGACCTCGGCCAGATCCTCGATCCGCGGCACGACGTAGAAGGACTGGCCGCCGCGGTAGCGCTCGCGCAGCAGCGCCTCGCGGATGGTCAGCGGGTCGAACGGCGTCACGAAGGTGCGCACCACCAGCCGGTCCACCGGCGGCGTCGCGATGATCGAGAGCTCGCGCACCCCCGTCATGGCGAGCTGGAGCGTGCGCGGGATCGGGGTCGCCGACAGCGTCAGCACGTGGACGTCGGCCTGGAGCGCCTTCAGCCGCTCCTTGTGGGCGACGCCGAAATGCTGCTCCTCGTCCACGATGATCAGGCCGAGATCCTTGAAGGCGATGTTCTTCGCCAAGAGGGCGTGGGTGCCGACCACGATGTCGACCGTGCCGGCGACGAGCCCCGCCCGGGTCTGCTTCATCTCCGCCGCGGAGGCGAAGCGGGAGAGCTGCGCCACCTGGACCGGCAGGCCCTTGAACCGCTCCGCGAAGGTCCGGAAGTGCTGGCGGGCGAGCAGCGTCGTGGGGACGATCACCGCCACCTGCTTGCCGGAGATCGCCGCCGCGAAGGCGGCGCGCAGAGCCACCTCGGTCTTGCCGAAGCCGACATCGCCGCAGACCAGCCGGTCCATCGGGCGGCCGGCATTGAGGTCGTCCAGCACCGCGTCGATGGCGTTGGCCTGATCCTCGGTCTCCTCGAACGGGAAGCGGGCGGCGAATTCCCCGTAGAGGCCCTCGGGCGCCTGCAGGGAAGGGGCCTTCCGGACGAAGCGCTGGGCCGCGACCTTGATCAGCTCGCCCGCCATCTCGAGGATGCGGCGCTTCATCTTGGCCTTGCGGGCCTGCCACGCGCCGCCGCCGAGCCGGTCGAGGGCGACCTCGGAATCCTCCGAGCCGTAGCGGGTCAGGAGCTCGATATTCTCCACCGGCAGGAGCAGCAGGCCGCCGGTATATTGCAGCTCCAGGCAATCGTGCGGGGCGCCCGCGGCGTGGATCGTCTTGAGGCCGACGAACCGGCCGATCCCGTGGTCGGCGTGGACCACGAGGTCGCCGGGCTGGAGCGCCTGCACCTCCAGGATCACGTCCTGGGGCCGCTTGGCCTTGCGCTTCTGGCGCACCAGCCGGTCGCCCAGGATGTCGCCCTCGGAGACGACGGCGAGCTCGCCCGCGGTGAAGCCCGCCTCCAGGCCCCAGACCGCCACCGCCGCGTCGGTGCCGCGCTTGAGCGCGTAGACGTCGGTGAGCCGCGTGATCGCCACGGGCTTCTTCAGGCCGTGGTCGGTGAGCACGCCGCAGAGCCGGTCGCGGGAGCCGTCGGACCACGCGCCCAGGATCACGTGATGACCGGATCCCTGGAGGTCGCGGATATGCGCCACCGCGGCGTCGAACACGCTGGTATTCTCGTCGGCCCGCTCCGGCGCGAAGCTACGGCCCGCCTTGGCGCCGCAGTCGATCACCGCGCGCTCGGGAGACTCGGGCTGCGCGAAGGGCGTCAGCCGCGCCACGGTGGCGGTGCCGATCCGCTCCTTGAGCTCGTTCGGCGTCAGGTAGAGGGCGCGGGGCGGCAGCGGCTTGTAGGGGGCGACGCCGGGCTGCGGCGTCTTCATCGCGCCCTCGCGGGCCTGGTAATAGTCCTGGACCAGGGCGATCCGCTCGGCGGCGGCGTCCTCCACCTGCGGGTCGAAGACCAGCGGCACGCCGCCGAGATAGTCGAACAGCGTGTCGAGGTGGTCGTAGAACAGCGGCATCCAGTGCTCGAGCCCGGCGTAGCGCCGCCCCTCGCTGACCGTCTCGTAGAGCCGGTCGTCGCGGGTCGCCGCGCCGAAGCTCTGGATGTAGTTCTGGCGGAAGCGCCGGATCGTCTCGGTGGTGAGCTGGACCTCGCTCATCGGCATCAGGTCGAGGGAGCGGAGCTGCCCGGTGGTGCGCTGGGTCTCCGGGTCGAAGGCGCGGATCGATTCGAGCGTGTCGCCGAAGAAGTCGAGGCGGATCGGCGCCGGCAGGCCCGGTGGCGACAGGTCGAGGATGCCGCCGCGGACCGCGTACTCGCCGGTGTCGCGCACCGTCCCGGTGCGCAGGAAGCCGTTGGCCTCGACCCAGGCCACCACGTCGTCCATCGCCACGACGTTGCCGATCGCCGCCGAGAAAGCCTCCCGGGCGATGTGGGCGCGGGGCGGGACCCGCTGCACCAGGGCGTTGACGGTGGTGCAGAGGATGCGCGGCCGGTCCTCGGCCGAGCGGGTGCGGGCGAGGCGGGCGAGCGCGGTCATCCGGGCGGCGGCGACCGCCGTGGTGGGCGAGACCCGGTCGTAGGGCTGGCAGTCCCAGGCCGGCAGGCTCATCACGTCCATCTCGGGCGCGACGAAGCCCAGAGCCGCCTGGAACGAGGCCGAGCGCCCGGAATCGCGCGCCACGTGGACCAGCACGGCCGGCGCGTCGACGGTGGGCGCCAGGGCGCGGGCGAGGTCGGCGAGCGCCAGCGCGTCGAAACCCTCCGGGGCGTTCGCCAGGACCGGGCTGTCGCCGCGCTTCAGCGCGTCGATCGCCCGGGCGAGCGCGGAGGATTTCGGCAGCGCGAAGCGCGCGACCTGCGGCTTGGCGACGGGGGCGGGGGGCTTCGGCTGAGGCTTGGCCATCGGGTCTTTCGCGGGGAGGCCCGCCGGGCGCGTCAGGGGTGGTGATCAGGTGGCGTTAGCCCATCGGGCCAGCGCGATAAAGCGATCCCGCGGTCACGGCTGAACGCACCCTATATGGCGGTTCTGCCGCAGCAGGGAACGGTTGTCGTCCCTGCGAGCGCGGCGAAGCAATCCAGCGGGGCGCCACGTCGGGGGCGCCCCGTCTCCGGGCGTCGCGCTGCCCTGGGTCACTCCGCTCCGCTCGTGATGACGGAGCGCGCTGCATCGGCCGAAAGCTGCGATGGGATGCGGTTGAAGCCCCGGGCCCGCGCCCCTCACGCGTCCGGCCCGACGATCTCCGCCAGCGCCGCCTCGACCCGGCCGCGGAAGAAATCCGCGTTGGGCATGTTCTCGGTCATCGCGGCGGCGCGCGCCGTCGCCTGCCGCAGGATCTCTCCGCGCAGCGCCGGGTCGGAGCGCTCCATCATCTCCAGCATGATCCGAACCACCAGCTCGGTGGCGATCGACCGGGCCGGGTGATCGTAGTTGGGCTTGGGCTCGTCCATCGCGGGCTCTCTCGACCGGTCGCTCTCAGGAATGGATCGGCGCGTCGTGCCGGTGGAACGCCCGCACCCGCCGCCAGACCGACGTGTCGTAGTTCGACGGCGTCTCGACCTCGCCGGTGAGCCACTTGAACAGGTCGCGGTCCGGCACCTCGATCAGCGCCTCGAACTGGTCGAGCTCCGCCTCCGACAGCTCGCCGATCGCGGCATCGGCGAAGCGGCCCATGATCAGGTCCATCTCGCGGATGCCCCGGTGCCAGGCGCGGTAGAGGAGGCGGCGACGGCGCGGATCGAGGTCGGCGCTCGTGCGGGTGGTGCCGGACATGGCGGTCGGACCTCGGCTCGAACAGGGGCAGGGCCTAGATAGGCGCGCGGCGCCGGCGGATCCAGAACGGGGCTGCCGCCGGGCGAGTTACAACTGGAGCGCGAGAGGGCAAAAAGAAATTGCCTCCCGCGGGCGGTCCGTTATCTCGAGGGCCAACGCCCCCGGGTGGGGCGGCGAGCGGGAGTACGACGATGCCGAAGGCGGTCCGGGTCTACGAGTACGGCGGCCCCGAGGTGATGCGCTTCGAGGACGTGCCCCTGGCCGAGCCCGGCCCCGGCCAGATCCGGGTCAAGCAGGCCGCCATCGGCGTCAACTTCATCGACATCTACTTCCGCACCGGCGCCTACAAGTCGCCGCACATGCCCTACACCCCCGGCAAGGAGGGCGCCGGCACCGTCACGGCGGTGGGCGAGGGCGTCACTCAGTTCAAGCCCGGCGACCGGGTCGCCTACGGCTCGGTGGCGGACGGCTGCTACGCCGAGGAGCCGGTGATCCCGGCCTCCGCGGCCGTGCCGATCCCCGACGGCGTCGACGAGACGACCGCCGCCGCCATGATGCTCAAGGGCCTGACCGTCGAGTACCTGCTGCACCGGACCTACGCGGTGAAGCCCGGCGACACGATCCTGTGGCAGGCCGCCGCCGGCGGCGTCGGCCTGATCGCCTGCCAGTGGGCCAAGCACCTCGGCGCCACCGTGATCGGCACCGCCGGCAGCCCCGAGAAGGCGGAGCTCGCCAAGCGGAACGGCTGCGACCACGTCATCCTCTACCGCGAGGAGGACGTGGCCAAGCGCGTGCGCGAGATCACCGGCGGGAAGGGCGTGCCGGTGGTCTACGACGGCGTCGGGCAGGCGACCCTGATGGGCTCGCTGGACAGCCTCGCGCCGCTGGGTCTCCTGGCGAGCTTCGGCTCGGCCTCCGGGGCGATCACCGGGCTCGACCTCGGCCTGCTGGCCCCGCGCGGCTCGCTCTACGTGACCCGCCCGACGCTCGCGACCTTCTCGTCGAACCGCGCCACCCTGGAGGAGGCGGCCGCCCGCCTGTTCAAGGTGGTCCGCGACGGCGCGGTGAAGATCGCCGTCAACGCCACCTACCCGCTGGCCGAGGCGCAGCAGGTCCACCGCGACCTCGCGGGCCGGGAGACCACCGGCTCGATCGTGATGCTGCCGTAGGGAGCGGCCGTGACGCCCGGCAACGCCGACCTGCTCCTCGTCGTCGACGTGCAGGTCGATTTCCTGCCGGGCGGGGCGCTCCCCGTCCCGGGGGGCGACGCGGTGGTCGCGCCGATCAACGACCTCCAGCACCGCTTCCGGCACGTGGTGCTGATGCAGGACTGGCATCCGGCGGATCACGTCTCCTTCGCCGAGACCCATCCGGGGCGGGCCCCGTTCGAGACCGTGGCGCTGCCCTACGGGCCGCAGGTGCTGTGGCCGCGCCACTGCGTCCAGGGCAGCCCGGGCGCCGCCTTCGCGCCGGGCCTCGCCACCGACCGGGCGAGCCTGGTGGTGCGCAAGGGGCTCGATCCGCGGGTCGACAGCTACTCGGCCTTCCTGGAGGCCGACCGGGCCACGCGCACCGGCCTCGCGGGGGCGCTCCGGGAGCGCGGCATCGCCCGCGTCGCCGTGTGCGGCCTCGCCACCGATTTCTGCGTCGCGTGGAGCGCGCTCGACGCGCGCGACGCGGGTTTCGACGTCCTCGTGGTGGCGGATGCGGTGCGCGGGATCGACGTGGACGGGTCGCTCGCGCGGGCCTGGGCGGAGATGGAGGCGGCGGGCATCCGCCGGATCGGGGCGGCCGCGATCGGCTGAGGGCGCGCGGGGGCCGGGAGGCGAACCGCCGCACGGGGCGCGGGAGACCGTCTCCGCCCCGGCGCGTTGGCCCGACATCAGCACCCGACAGGAGCCTGCATGTCGTCCAAGCATCTGAAGACCGACACCCCGACCGACGCCGACCTCAAGGGCAATCCCGGGATCGGCACCTCGAAGGGCATGAGCGGCGCCGACCCGGCGGATCTGCAGGCGGATTCGACCTTCGAGGGCGACGTCGACAACGAGACGAAGCTCGACGGCGGCATCGACCCCGACCACCGGCCGCGCAAGAACGCGTGACCGGATGCTCGGGCCGGGGCGGCCCGGGCCGATTTCTCAGCGGCCGCGGGCCGGTGCCTTCGGCCGCTGCGGCGCGGTTACGGCAGCGGCAGGCCGGGCGCCCGGGCCGCCCGCCGGGACGGAGATCTGCGCCGGACTCGCGCTGTAACCCCGCAGCTGCGCGGCGTTGGCGGTGCCGAAGGCGGATGTGCCGTCCGCGCGGGCGACATCGATCTGGGCCGTCAGCGCGAGCGCGGCGGCCAGCGCCGGGGAGACGTGCTTCGTCATGGGCGGGATCCTTCGGCGTGCGCGTATCCGGCCAACCCCGATCCGCGCCGAATCGCTCCGATCCGGGATGTGTCGAGCCGGCTCGACGTGCGGGACCGCACCGGCGGACCGCTCAGCATGGCCGGCACCAGCGCAGAGGCGCGCGTCTCTCGGCCTGGGTTGAACGCTTCGGCTGCTCACCCGCTCCGTCATCCCGCGCGGCGGCGGCGGCGAGGCGGCCTCACAGCGCCAGCCCGAGCTGGAGCGGCGCCTCCGGCGCGTCCTGCGCGAAACCCGACAGCGACACCCCGATCAGCCGCGCGCTGCGCCGCAGGGGAAACAGGCCGGCGAGCAGGTCGAGGCCGATCCGCTCCAGGCCGGCCCGGTCGGCGACGGGGACGGGCAGCGACCGCGCCCGGGTGACCTGAGCGAAGTCCGAGAATTTCAGCTTCAGGGTCACGGTCCGGGCGCGCATGCCCTTGGCGTCGGCCCCGGCCCAGACCTTGTCGAACAGCGGCGCCAGCCGGGCGGCCAGGACCTCGAAGGCGGCCGTGTCGTCCGAGAAGGTGGTCTCGGCGCCGATCGACTTGCGCACCCGGTGGGCGCGCACCGGCCGCGCGTCGATGCCCCGGGCGACCGCGTGGTAGTAGGCGCCCGCGGAGCCGAAGGTCTCGCGCAGGCGCTCCGGAGGCCAGGCGCGCAGATCCGCCCCGGTCTCGATCCCGAGCCGCTTCATCTTCGCCTCGGTGACCGGGCCGACCCCGTGGAACCGGCCGATCGGCAGCGCGGCCACGAAGTCCGGCCCCATGGCGGGGGTGATGACGAACAGGGCGTCGGGCTTCCGGTGGTCGGACGCCACCTTGGCGAGGAACTTGTTGTACGAGACCCCCGCCGAGGCGACGAGCCCGGTGCGCTCCAGGATCTCGGCCCGGATCGCCTTCGCCACGGCCGTGGCGGTCGGGAGCCCCAGGAGGTTCTCGGTGACGTCGAGATAGGCCTCGTCGAGCGCCACCGGCTCGATGACGGCCGTGTGCCGGGCGAAGACCGCCCGGATCTCCTCCGAGACCGCCCGGTAGACCTCGAAGCGCGGCTTCACGAACAGCAGGTCCGGGCAGAGCCGCCGTGCGGTGGCCGACGGCATGGCCGAGCGGACGCCGAACTTCCGCGCCTCGTAGCTCGCCGCCGCCACGACCCCCCGCTCCCGCGAGCCGCCCACCGCCAGCGGCAGGCCGCGCAGGGACGGGTCGTCGCGCTGCTCCACGGAGGCGTAGAACGCGTCCATGTCGATGTGGATGATCTTGCGGAGCGCGACCTCCGGATCCATCGCCGCCTCGGAGGTCCGCCGTGGGTTCCTGCTCTGTTCCGAAAAAGCGCGGCGGGACGGCGGGGTCAAGCCGCGCCGGACGCGGCGTCAACAGGAGTCCGGACCGCGCCCGTCATCGCGAGCGCAGCGAAGCGACCCAGCGCAGCGACCCAGCGCAGCGCATCCCTGGATTGCTTCGCTCCGCTCGCAAAGACGGAGCCTACCTTTAGGCGACGCTGCCGTAGAGGTCGTAGGCCTCGGCCCGGTCGACCTTGACGGTGACGATGTCGCCGACCCGCACCGGGCGCCGGAAGGCGGCGTGGACGGTGCCGTCGATCTCCGGCGCGTCGGCCTTGGACCGGCCCCGCGCGACCCCGCCCTCGACGGCGTCGACGATCACGGGCAGCCGCTTGCCGACCTTGGCGCGCTGAAGCCGGAGCGCGATGCCGTTCTGGGTCTCCATGAACCGGCGCTTGCGCTCGGCCTTGACCGCCGGCGGCACGAGGTCGCCGAGCGCGTTGGCGGTGGCGCCCGCCACCGGCTCGTACTCGAAGCAGCCGACGCGATCGAGCTTGGCCTCCTGCAGCCAGGCCAGCAGCTCCTCGAACTCGGCCTCGGTCTCGCCGGGGAAGCCGACGATGAAGGTCGAGCGGATCGCGAGGTCCGGGCAGGTCTGCCGCCAGCTCCGGATCCGGTCGAGCTGGCGCTCCTGGTTGCCGGGGCGGCGCATGCGCCTGAGCACCGACGGGCTCGCGTGCTGGAGCGGCATGTCGAGGTAGGGGAGCACCTTGCCCTCGGCCATCAGCGGGATGACCTCGTCCACGTGCGGGTAGGGGTAGACGTAGTGCAGCCGCACCCAGGCCCCGAGCGCGCCGAGCTCCCGGGTCAGGTCGTAGAACTTCGCCCGCACCTGCCGGTCCTGCCACGGGCTCTCGCTGTAGCGGATATCGACGCCGTACGCGCTGGTGTCCTGGCTGACGACCAGCAGCTCCTTCACGCCGGCCTTGACCAGCTTCTCGGCCTCGCGGAGCACGTCGGCCGCCGGGCGGCTGACGAGGTTCCCGCGCAAGGACGGGATGATGCAGAAGCTGCAGCGGTTGCTGCACCCTTCCGAGATCTTCAGGTAGGCGTAGTGGCGCGGGGTGAGCTTGATCCCCTGCGGCGGCACGAGGTCGAGGAACGGGTCGTGGGCCGGCGGCACCGCCTCGTGGACGGCCGCCACCACCGACTCGTAGGCCTGGGGCCCGGTCACCGCCAGGAGGTCGGGGTACTTCTCGCGGATCTCCTCCGGCTGCGCGCCCATGCAGCCGGTGACGATCACACGTCCGTTCTCCGCCATGGCCTCGCCGATGGCCGAGAGCGACTCCGCCTTGGCCGAATCGAGGAAGCCGCAGGTGTTGACGATCACCACGTCGGCGCCGTCGTGCCGGCGGGCCAGCTCGTAGCCCTCGGCGCGCAGGTGCGTGAGGATGCGCTCGGAATCGACCAGCGCCTTGGGGCAGCCCAGCGAGACGAACGAGATCTTGGGAGCCGTGATCTTGGGGGCGGCGCCGGGAGCGGGGCCGCGGGGGGCGGGCGTGGCGGTCATGGCATTCGGGTCGGACGGTCCGGCCGGGCGGCCGGCGATCGGCCGCCCGGCGCGTGGGACCAGGAATTCGGGGTCGGGCTCCTATACAGGCTCCCGCGCCTCCGCGCGAGGCCAGCCGCCGCAGGGGTGACCGGCCCTGCGCGCGAGCCTGGCCCCGGCCGCCGATCCAGTCGTTACGGCAGAGCTTTACCGCGGGCTCCTCAGACCCCACATCAAGCGTCGGCGGCGCCGCCCTGCGCCCCGGACACGGCCCGCCCGCGCGAAGCGGCGGGCCCTGCGTGGAACTGCCGCTTCCCCCGCGGCATCGCCTGTGCGACGGCAGCGGACGACGCACCGCCCGAGGATAACGGCCCCGAACCCGGTCATGTGGACCCGAGAAATCCCCTTCATCGATCCCGTCGCGGCGGCGACCCGGCTGCGCGCCCTGCCCGGGCTCGCCTTCCTCGACAGCGCCATGCGGCACGACCCGCTGGGGCGGCACTCGATCGTGGCCGCCGATCCGTTCGCGCGGTTCCGCTACCGCGACGGGCGCGCGACCCTCGACGGAAATCCGGTGGCGGGCGGCCCGATGGCGGCGCTCCGGGCCTGCCTCGAACCCTACCGGCTCGAGCCCGGGTCGGAGCCGTTCCCCGGCGGGGCGATCGGGTACCTGGCCTACGATCTCGGCGCGGCGCTGGAGCGGGTGGCGGCGCCGGCCCGGCGGGCGGGGCTCACCGACGACATCGCGCTCAATCTCTACGACACGGCGCTGGTCGTCGATCACGCCGCCGGCACGGGCCGGCTCGTCGCCACGGGTTTCCCCGAGACCGCCGATCAGCGCGCCGGCCGGCGTGCCGAGCGCGGTCGAGGTCGTCAGGCCGGTGATCACCACCGCCGGGCCCGCGCGGAGGCGCGGCTCGCCCGCTTCGCCGACCTGCTCGGCGGCGCGGAGCCGCCGGTCCCGGCCCCCGCAGGGCCGGCCCAGCCGCTCGTGTGGCGCTCGAACTTCGACCGCCAAAGCTATGAAGAGGCTGTCGAAAAAGTTCGCGCCTACATCCGCGCCGGCGACATCTACCAGGCCAACATCGCCCAGCGCTTCGTAGCCGACCTCCCGGCCGGCTTCGACCCGTTCGCTCTCTACCGGCGGCTGCGCGAGACCAACCCGGCGACCTTCGGCGCCTATCTGGAGCTGGAGGGCCTGACCGTCGCCTCGTCCTCGCCGGAGCGGTTCGTCCGCCTCGACGGACGGCACGTGGAGACGCGCCCGATCAAGGGCACCGCGCGCCGCCTCGACGACCCGGCGGCCGACCGGGCGGCGGCCGAGGCGCTGCAGGCCAGCGTCAAGGAGCGGGCCGAGAACGTCATGATCGTCGACCTGCTGCGCAACGACCTGTCCCGGGTCTGCGCGCCGGGCAGCGTCGCCGTGCCCACCCTGTGCGGCCTGGAGACCTACGCCAACGTCCACCATCTGGTGTCGGTGGTGACCGGAGACCTCCGCGACGGGCTCGACGCCCTCGACCTCCTGGAAGGGACCTTCCCGGGCGGCTCGATCACGGGCGCGCCGAAGATCCGCGCCATGGACATCATCACCGAGATCGAGGGCGACGCCCGCGAACTCTACTGCGGCGCCATCGGCCGGATCGGCTTCGACGGGGCGCTCGACACGTCGATCGCGATCCGCACCGTGTTCATGGACGACCGGCAGGCGGTGCTGCAGGCGGGCGGCGGGGTGACCCTGCTGTCGGAGCCGGGCCCGGAATACGACGAGACCCTGGCCAAGGCCGCCCGCGTGTTCGAGGCCTTCGCATGATCCTCGTCCTCGACAATTACGACTCGTTCGTCTTCAACGTCGTCCGCTACCTGGAGGAGCTCGGCGAGACGGTCCGGGTCGTGCGCAACGACGCGCTGGACGTGGCCGGCATCCGGGCGCTCGCCCCCGAGGCGCTGGTGGTCTCGCCCGGGCCCTGCACCCCCGCGGAGGCCGGGATCTCCCTGCCGGCGATCCGGGACCTGTCGGGGGAGGTGCCGATCCTCGGCGTCTGCCTCGGCCACCAGGCGATCGGCGCGGCCTTCGGCGGCACGGTCGCGCGGGCGCAGCGGCCCCTGCACGGGCAGATGACGCCGATCGCCCATACGGGCGCGCGGCTGTTCTCCGGGCTGCCGGCGCCGATGCCGGTGGGGCGCTACCACTCGCTGGTGGTGACGCCCAGGCCCGCGATGGACAGGCACCTCTCGGTCGACGCGGTCTCGCAGGAGGGGGAGGTGATGGCGCTGTCGCACCGCACCCACCCGACCTACGGCATCCAGTTCCACCCGGAATCGGTCCTGACCGAGGGCGGCCACGCCCTGTTCGCCAATTTCCTGGGACTGGCCCGCGCGTGGCGCGAGCGGCCGGAGGGCCCCCGCGATGCTGTGGCGTGACGGGGCGATCGCGCCCGGGACGATCGCGCCGCTGGACCACACCGACCGCGGCCTGACGCTCGGCGACGGCCTGTTCGACACGGCGCTGGCGCTGGGCGGCCGCGTCGCCTTCGAGGACGCCCACGTCGCCCGGCTCGTGGCCTCCGCGGAGAGTCTCGGGATGCCGGCCGAGGCCGAGCGGGTCCGCGCGGCCATGCGGGGCCTCGCGGGGCAGGGGGAGCGGCTCGCGATCCGCACNCGCGATCCGCACGACCCTCACCCGCGGCTCCGGCCCGCGCGGCCTGAAGCCGCCGGACGCCCCGAGCCCGAATCTGTTCGCCACCGCGGCCGCGAGCGCCAGGGCCGCCGCCTTCGCGCCCCTGCGCCTGTGGCCGACGCCGATCGCCCGCAACGACACGTCTCCGGCCGCCCGGCTGAAGACGCTGGGCTACCTCGACGCGGTGCTGGCCGCCCGCGACGCCGCCGCGGCGGGGTTCGACGAGGCGCTGTTCCGCAACACCCGGGGACGGGTCGCCTGCGGCGGCACCGGCAACCTGTTCGCGGTGATCGGCGCGACCCTGGTCACGCCGCCGCTCGCGGACGGCGTGCTCGCCGGGATCGCGCGGGCGGAGATCCTGGCGCTCGCCGCCGGATGCGGCCTCGCGGCGGCGGAGCGCTCGCTCAGCCTGCCCGAGTTCCTCGGCGCCGAGGCCGTGTTCCTGACCAACTCCCTGCGGCTCCTGGCCCCCGTGACGGCGATCGGCGACACCCCCTTCCCGGGGGCCGGGCACCCGGCGGTGGGGCGCCTCATGGCGGCGCTCCGGGCCCGCGTGGCCCGGTCCTGCGGCGTGGCCGAGGACGTGGTCGCGTGATTGGCCGGGCCGCGGAGACGGGGCGGCGCCGGCTGCGCTACGGGCTCGCGGCGCTCTACGGCTTCATCGGGATCGTGCACCTCGCGGCGACCGACGCGATGCTGCCGCTGATGCCCGGCTGGGTGCCGCAGCCGCGGCTCGTGATCCTGGCGACCGGCCTGTGCGAGATCGCCGGTGCCGCCGGGCTGCTGACCGGCCGGTTCCGCCGGGCGGCCGCGATCGGCCTCGCCCTCTACGCGGTCTGCGTCTACCCGGCGAACCTCAAGCACGCCTTCGACCACGTCCACATCGACGGCATCCCGGATTCCTGGTGGTACCACGGCCCGCGCCTCGCCTTTCAGCCGGTCTTCGTCTGGGCGGCGCTCTGGGCCGGCGGGCTGATCGACTGGCCGTTCGGCGGCCTGCGCAGACCTGGAAACCTCGCGCCCGACACCTCCCGCGATCCGGCACCGCCGCCGGCGGCCCCGGGACCGGACGCGCCGGCAACCGTCCGGAAACCTTGATCACAGGATCCCGGGATCCCCGGATCACGGCAGGCTTTGATCCCAGGATCCTGGCCGGTCGACCGGCCGGCAGCCGCCGCGCGGGCCGGAAGACCGGTGCGCCCGGCCCCGACAGGGGCGGACGACATGCCGAAGCGCCGCGACCCGGGCCGATCGCCCCCGCCTCCGCCGGGCGCGGTGCCGGAGACCGTGCCGGATCGCGACGCCGTGGAGCGCGCCCTCGAGACCGTCCTCGACCGCCTGCGCCCGAAGCCGGGCGGCGCCCCGCGGGCCGGCCGGAAGCCGCGCCCGGGCGGGGCGGGCCGCTAGACCCCGAAAAGTTCCTCCACAGGGCGAAGATATCGTCCGGATACAGCCGGCCGGACCGGCGTTCCCCGGAGGACGCCGCCGACACGGAGAGCGGCACCAGCGGAGACAGACCGAATGGCCAAGCAGAAGACGCTGCAGGACGCCTTCTACGAGACCCTCAAGGACGTCTACTATGCCGAGAAGCAGTCGGTGAAAGCGCTCAAGAAGTCCGCCAAGGCGGCGGAGCACGAGGAGCTGCGCCAGGCCTTCGAGACCCATGCCGAGGAGAGCGCCCAGCAGGTGGAGCGCCTGACGCAGGTCTTCGAGATCATCGGCAAGCCCGCCCGGGCCAAGACCTGCGAGGCGATGCAGGGCATCGTCTCCGAGATGGAGGAGGACCTCGACGACTTCGCCGACAGCCCGGCCGCGGACGCGGTGCTGGCCGCCTGCGCCCAGGCGGTGGAGCATTACGAGATCGCCCGCTACGGCACCCTGAAGACCTGGGCGGCCCAGCTCGGCTACTCGGACGCCGCCAAGCTCCTGGACGAGACCCTGCAGGAGGAGAAGAAGACCGACGCGCTGCTCTCGAAGATCGCCGAGTCGATCAACGCGGCGGGCGCCCCCGAGGCGGCGGAGGCGGATGCGGGGCCGACGAAGGGCAAGGGCAAGAGGGCCGCCTGATCCCGCACCGGCCGCGCGGGCGGGCCGGCGCCCCGGGCGCCGGTTCGCCCCGCCCTGGCCGGCGTCAGTTCGCCTTCTCGACGGCGCTCAGCGGCGTCCAGTAGCAGCGATCCTGCGTGTCCTTGAGGGCGAGGCAGCCGTAGCTCATCGTCCGGGACTCGAGCCGGACCTCCTCGCCAGTCTTGAAGGACCGGCACTCGCCGCTGGCGAGGCTGCCCTGCAGCAGCTGGCCGAACCCGGATTCGTCGCCCGCCATGACCAGCTTGAACAGGCGGTCCGTGACCTCCTGGCTGTGGCAGCCGAACCGCTCCTGGAGGATCGTCTCGGCCGCGGCGGGCCGGGACAGGGCGGCTGTGACGGCGAGGGCGGCGAGGACGGGCAGGGCGATGCGCATGCGCGGAACATATCCGCGGACCGCGACGTGTCGAGCCCTCGGCGCGCGGGCAGAGGCTGAGGATCGCCGTTAAGGATCGCCGGCACAGGCCTCCACCACCGTCAGCACGGCGGCGCCTGGCTGAAGACGGACCGGCCCGGCACGGGCGCGCGGCCCTCCCACGCGCGGTCGCGATAGCGCCGCTTCGCCTCGTACATCTGGGAATCCGCGCGGGACACGGCGGCCTTCAGGGTCCCGTCCCCGTGCCACGTGGCCGAACCGAGGGAGGCGCTGAGGGCGGTCGCGCCGCGACGGTTCTCGACGTCGATCTCGTCCAGGATCCGCCGGGCCAGCGCGGCGGCGGCCGCGGCATCGAGGCCCGGCAGCAGGATCACGAACTCGTCGCCCCCGATCCGGGCCGGGCGGATCGCGAGGGGGTTGTGGCGCTCCAGGATGGCCGCGAACCGGCCGATCACGTCGTCGCCGGCATCGTGGCCGAGGGCATCGTTGATCGCCTTGAGGTCGTTCAGGTCCGCGACGATCACGGAAGTCGGCACGGTCCGGCCGGCTTCGAGCCGGTCGAGCTCGGCCGCGTAGCCCAGCCGGTTGAGCAGGCCCGTCAGCGGGTCGGTGAGGCTCAGGACCGCGAGGCGCGCCTCGGAGCGCTTGTTGTCGCCGATATCCGTGAGGGCGATCTGGACGAGGCGCCGCCCGTCGCCGGCCGCCGGGACCGGGGAGCGCTGCATCTTGAGGTGCAGGTCCCGCCCGTCGCGGCCGCGGGCCGCGATGTCCCGGCTCCGTGGCTCCGCGCCGTCCCAGAGTTCGGCCAGCTCCTCCCGGAAGAGCTGCAGCGGCGCCTGTCCCAGGCCGCCGCTCAGATGGCGCGCGAGGGCGTCGCAGGTGTCGACGGCGAAGAGCGCCAGGGCGGGGCGGTTCGCGTCGACGATCCGCCGGGAGGCCTCCGCCTCGGCCAGCCAGCCGGGATGGGCCGCGAGGTAGCCGGCGAGGTCCACGATCCCGTCGGACCGCAGCCCCGCCAGCCGGGCGGCGAGCCCCGTCTCGTCGCGGATCAGGGTCGGGACGGGCGCGTGCTGGAACAGGGTTCCGGTGCGCCGGTCCGCGGCGCTCTCCCGCCGCCGCAGCGCCTCGCGCTGCGTGATGTCCTCGATCGCGATCAGGTAGCGATCCCAGCCGGCCTCGTGCCCCGGCAGCATCTGTCCCGCGTAGCTGACGTCGACGACGCGCCCCGAGACGGTGCGGTTCTGGGTGACGAGGCGGACACGGGTCGCCCCGGCCCAGAGCTGGCACAGCACCTCGATCAGCGCGTCCGCGCGCGGATCGTTGAAGATCGCGGGGATGTGGGCGAACAGCTCGGCCTCGTCGCGCGCGTCGTAGGTCGCGAGCGTGTTGCGGTTGACCCGCACGATCCGGATCAGGCTCTGGCAGGTCCGCAGATGCTCGGGATCGCGCAGCCAGGCACGGAGGTCGACCATGCCGGCCGCCCGCCACGCGTCGAGACGGGCTTTCAGCCCGCCGAGGTCCTGCAACCAGAGCGAGACGGGGGCGAGATCGAACAGCTGCGCCTCAAGAATCTCGGTCTGTCCCGGGGTCTGCGGCATGGAACGGCGAAGCTTGGGCGGTCGTCTGGACGGATGTCGGCACGCCGTCTTAGCGCCTTCGCCTTGACGAAGTGTGCTCTTTCCGACGCGCGGCCGGGCGTCGACGGCGAGGGGCCGGCCCTGAATCCTCACCGAGACGCGCGATCCCGCCCCGCGCAGGCCTGCGGGGGCGCCGCGCGCAGCCTCGATGGATCGTCGATGACCCGTCGAGACCGCGTCTCGAAGACCTCGAAGACATGGGCCGGCAACGCCCGCCGGGGCCGCGATCCGCTACGGCCCTCCGGCCGCCTCGTCGCGCTTGGCCGCCTGCCACGCCGCCTCCATGGCGGCGAGGTCGGAGCGGCCGAGGGCCCCTCCGGACGCCGCGAGATGCCGCGCCATGGCGGCGAAGCGGCGCTCGAACTTGGCGGTCCCGTCGCGCAGGGCGGTCTCCGGATCGATCCCGGCATGCCGCGCGAGGTTCGCCACCGAGAACAGCAGGTCGCCGATCTCCTCGGACAGGGCCTCCGGATCGCCCGCCGCCAGGGCCTCGGCGACCTCGTCGGTCTCCTCGCGGACCTTGCCGACGACCTGGGCGGCGTCGTCCCAGTCGAAGCCGTAGGCGGCCGCGCGCCGGGAGATCTTCTCCGCCCGGGCGAGGGCCGGCAGCGCCCGCGCGACGCCGCCGAGCGGGTCCGGCACCGGACCCGGGATGTCGGCCTCCCGCCGCTCCTCCCGCCGCTCCTCCTGCCGGGCCGCCCGTTCCTGCGCCTTGATCGCCGCCCACTGGGCCTCGACCGCCGCGGGGTCGCGCAGGGGCGAGCCGGCGGGCAGGGGCGCGCCGTCCGGGGTGAAGACGTGGGGGTGGCGCCGGACCAGCTTGTCGCCGATGGCGCGCGCCACGTCGTCGAACGCGAAGGCGCCCTGCTCCTCGGCCATGCGGGCGTGGAACACCACCTGGAGCAGCAGGTCGCCGAGCTCGTCGCGCAGGTCGAGGAGGTCTCCCCGCGCCACCGCGTCGGCGACCTCGTAGGCCTCCTCGATCGTGTAGGGCACGATGGTGGCGAAGCTCTGCGCCACGTCCCAGGGGCAGCCGGCGACGGGGTCGCGCAGGCGCGCCATCAGGCGCAGGAGCCGGCCCAGGGGCGCCTCCGCCGCCGGGTCCGCCGCGGGGTCGCCGCCCCGCGCCCCGTTCGGCCCCGACCGGCCCGCGTCGCGTGTCTCGCTCATGCGGATGGCGTTAGAGCATGGCGCGGCGCAGGGAAATCCGTCTCGGGAGACCGGCCGGGCCTCAGACCCGGCGGGGGTCGCGCTCGCGCACCTGCTCGGCCTGCAGGCCGTTGAGATAGCCGGTGAGGCGGCCGCTGACCGCCGGATCGGCGCACTGCACCCAGAGGGGCGCCGGAAGGGCGCGGACGGGCAGGCGCAGCAGGAAGGCCTCGGCCGAGAGCGCCGCCTCCCGCTCGGAGGCGGCGGCCAGCAGGCGCGCCCCCGCCTGCGTGCCGATCAGGATCGCGATCGTGCTCATCCTTCCCCTCCGGGCTTCCCCGCGCGGGACAACGGCGCGCGGGCCGCAGGCGTTGCACGGCGCTCGATGCGCCAATCCGCGCGGCTCCCGGCGCGGCCCTCAGCTCGTCGGCCGGACGCAGAGCGGCTCCCGGGCCAGCGCCAGGGTGAACGACCACAGGATCCGGCCGAAGGAATCCGTCAGCACCGCCCCGGTCAGGAGCATGTTGGTGGCGGTCCGGCACAGGTCGCGGGCGCCGCGGATCGCGGCCTCCACGTCGTCCGCCTCCAGGCTGTCGCTGGCGAAGGCGAGGCCGCAGCGGCCGTCCGCGTGCTCGAGGGTGCGTCGGAGGTGATAGGCCGGCATCGCTTGGACCACCGCGAGGCGAATCACCGGCCGCCCGCGGCGCGGGCGGGAGCCGGCGCGCGAAACTAGCGGCGCCGCGCGGCGCCGCGGCTGATCCAGATTAAGCCGACGCGCATTCGCCGCCGCCCGGATCCCTTCCGGTGTCGCAGGCTGTCGCGGGGGCCGCGCGACGGCGACGCCGGCCGCTGCGGGAGGTCCGCGCGAGGCCGTGCCGGGTCTTGTTCCAGCGCAGCGGGGCGCGGACCAGCTCGATCAGCGCCAGCCACGCGGCGAGGCTGACCAGCAGGAAGTAGACCGGCATCCACGGCACCGACCGGGCGAGATCCCCCCAGCCGCGCCGGGCGCAGCCGACCAGGGCCGGCAGGACCAGGGCGGCGAGCCCCGTCCCGAACAGCGTGATGGCGAGCCCCGTGGAGAGGTTGTCGAGGAAGACGGGGGCGGCCGGGATGTCCAGGACCAGGAAGGACCACGCCGCCCCGGCGGGGCAGACCGGGTAGGCGAGGGCCGAGGCCACCGTCCCGGGGACCAAGGCGGCGGCGCAGAGCGTCTCCAGGCCGCCGAGGCTGCGGGCGTTGGCGAGGGGGCGCCGCCCGTGGGTGAGGCTCGTCTGGACCAGGCCCTTCAGCCAGCGGGTGCGCTGGCCGAGCCAGGGGCCGAGGCGGGCCGGGGCCTCCTCGAAGGTGGGGCTGGGCAGGTCGCCGACGGTGTAGCCCGCGAGCGCGAGGCGCAGGCCGAGATCCGCGTCCTCGGTGACGTTGTGGGCGTCCCAGCCGTGCAGCGCCCGCACCACGCGGGTGCGCAGGTGCATCGAGGTCCCGCCCAGCGGGACCGGCAGGCCGCAGCGGGCGAAGGCCGGGTTCAGCACGTCGAACAGCCCGGCATATTCGAGGGCGAAGGCGCGGGCGAGGCGCGAATCGCCGGCATTGTCGATCACGAGCCGTCCCTGGAGGCAGGCTGTGCGCGCGGGCAGGCGCGCGAACAGGGCGGCCGCCAGCCGCAATTGGCCGGGATCGGGCACGTCCTCGGCGTCGTAGACCGTGAGCAGGGCGCCGCGGGCGAGGGGCAGCGCGGCGTTGAGCGCCCGGGGCTTGGTGCGCGGGCCGCCCGGCGGCACCGTGATCACCTCGAACCGGGCCGGCAGGGTGTCGCGGGGGAGGGCCGAAGCGGTCTCCGCGTCGTCCGCCTCGAGCAGCAGCTTGATGTCGAGCTTCGCGGCCGGATAGTCGAGGGCGGAGAGCGCCCTGAGCAGATCGGGCACCACCGCCGCCTCGCGGTGGAGGGGGACGAGGACCGTGTAGACCGGCAGGTCGGCGTCGGCGAGGGGCGCCACCGCCTCGGCGGCCACCGGGGCCGCGATGGCGAGGGCCGCGATCCGCAGGGTCGCCATGGCCAGGAACAGGACCTGCCCGGCCGTCATCGCCGCGCGCGCCAGCGGGGCCGGCAGCGCCGCGCACAGGCAGAGCGCCGCGGTGACGGCGAGGGCGAGGACCAGCAGCCAGCGGAGGGCCGGCTCGGGGGCCGCCGCCCNGCCCGCCGCCGCACCTGCCGCCGCATCTGCCGCCGCGGTCACGGCCGGCACCGCCCCCCCCGCCGTCACGGTGCCGGATTTCTGGAACCCGCGCAGCCGCGGCGAGCGGATCGAGGCGCCGCAGACCGGCCGGGCGGTCCGCTTCCTCACGGACGACGAGTTCCCGCCCCTGCACTTCGCGGGCCCCGACGGCAACCCGACGGGCTTCGTGGTCGAGCTCGCCCGGGCCGTCTGCGAGAAGCTGACGATCACCTGCACGGTGCAGGCGCGCCGCTTCGACACCCTGCTCGACGCCCTCGACGGCAAGCAGGGCGACGTGGTCGCGGCCGCGATCCCCCTGACGGCGACGTTGCGGCAGAAATTCCTGGCGACGCGGCCGTATTTCCGCTGGCCGGCCCGCTTCGCGGCCCGGACCGACAAGGGCCTGCCGGTCCCCTCGGCGGCGGCGCTCGCCGGCCGCAGCGTGGGTGTCATCGGCGGCAGCGCCCACGCGGCCTACCTCAAGGCCTTCTTCCCGAAGGCCGTCCTGAGGGACTTCACCGACCTCACGGCGGCCGAGAGCGCGCTCAAGCGCGGCGAGATCGACTACGTGTTCGCCGACGGCCTGAACCTCGCCCTCTTCGTCGGCGGCCAGGACGCGGAATCGTGCTGCGCGCTGACCGGCGGCGACTACCTGGAGAACCGCTATTTCGGGGAGGGGATCGGCCTGATCACCCGCCAGGAGGACGCGGCCCTCTCCCGGGCGCTGGACGACGCGCTCCAGCGGGTCTGGGACGACGGCAAGTACACCGAGCTGTACCTGCGGTTCTTCCCGGTGAGCCCGTTCTGAGGAGACGGGCGCGGGGCTTCCGTCTGCCGCCGCCCCAGGAGGCGGCGGCGGAGCGGGACGCCGCCGATGCCGCGGCCCGCGGTGGCCGCGCCACCGACGCGGAGATGCGCGCCATGCGGGCCGAGGGCGTTCCGCTCCGGTGCGAACCGCTCTAGGGTGCGCGCGCCCTATCCGCGTTCAGCCCCGAAGATCACCCCCGACGACATGCCCGCCGCTCCGCCAGCCCTGACCCTCGACGCCGACATCATCGAGGCCGCCGCCAACGCCGCCGCCTGGCCCTTCGAGGAGGCGCGCAAACTCGTGGCGCGGCTGGAGAAATCCGGCAAGACCGAGGTTCTGTTCGAGACCGGCTACGGCCCCTCGGGCCTGCCGCATATCGGCACGTTCGGCGAGGTCGCCCGCACCTCCATGGTGCGCCACGCCTTCCGGGTGCTCACCCGCGACGCGGTGCCGACCCGGCTGATCGCCTTCTCGGACGACATGGACGGGCTGCGCAAGGTTCCCGACAACGTGCCGAACCGCGAGATGCTGGCCGCCCATCTCAACCAGCCGCTGACCCGCGTGCCGGACCCGTTCGGCACCCATGACAGCTTCGGGGCGCACAACAACGCCGAATTGCGCCGCTTCCTCGACGCCTTCGGGTTCAGCTACGAGTTCCGCTCGGCGACCGAGTGCTACCGCGCGGGCGTGTTCGACGCGACGCTGCTGCGCGTGCTGGAGCGCTACGATTCCGTGATGGAGATCATGCTGCCGTCGCTGCGCGCCGAGCGCTCGGCGAGCTACTCGCCGTTCCTGCCGCTCCACCCGGTCACCGGCCACGTGATGCAGGTGCCGATCGACGAGGTGAAGGCGGAGAGCGGCACGATCGTGTGGCGCGATCCCGCCACGGGCGAGCGCTACGAGACCCCGGTGACCGGCGGCCACGCCAAGCTGCAGTGGAAGCCCGACTGGGCGATGCGCTGGGTGGCGCTCGGCGTCGATTACGAGATGGCCGGCAAGGACCTGATCGACTCGGTCAAGCTCTCGGCCAAGATCGCCCGGGCGCTCGGCGGCGAGCCGCCGGAGGGCTTTAACTACGAGCTGTTCCTCGACGAGAAGGGGCAGAAGATCTCGAAGTCGAAGGGCAACGGCCTGACGATCGACGCGTGGCTCACCTACGGCACGCCGGAATCGCTCGCCCTGTTCATGTACAACAAGCCGCGCGAGGCCAAGCGCCTGTTCTTCGACGTGATCCCCCGGCACGTCGACGAGTATATCGGCTTCCTCGACCGCTACGCCGGCCAGGACGCGAAGCTGCGGCTGGGCAACCCGGTCTGGCACCTCCACGCCGGCAACCCGCCGGAGCCCGAGAAGGTCGAGGGCGCGAGCCTGACCCTCGCGATGCTGCTCAACCTCGCCGCGGTGGCCAACACCGAGGACCCGGCGGTGCTGTGGGGCTTCATCCGCCGCTACGCGCCGCAGACCGGGCCGGAGACCCATCCGGGCCTCGACCGGCTGGTCAGGCACGCGCTGAAGTTCTTCTCGGACTTCGTGCGGCCGGCCAAGACCTACCGGGCGCCGACGCCCGAGGAGCGGGCCGCCCTGGAGGACCTGTCGGAGACGCTGGCCGAGCATGCCGGCTCGACCGACCCGGAGGCCCTGCAGGCGGCGGTCTACGAGGTCGGGCGGCGCCACTTCCCCGACACGTCCGGCAAGGCCAAGAGCCCGGACGGGCGGCCCGGCGTGTCGCAGGCGTGGTTCACGAGCCTCTACAACGTGCTGTTCGGCGAGGCGCGCGGCCCGCGGTTCGGCTCCTTCGTGGCCCTCTACGGCGTCGACGAGACGCGGGCCCTGATCGCGGCGGCCCTGTCGGGGGCGCTGGTGGCCGAGCACGCGGCCTTCGCGGCCGGCAAGGCCCAGGTCGCGTGAGCGGGGGTCGCGTGAGCGGGGGCCGCGGGAGCCGGTGTGCCGTGAGGCCGCGATGATCGTCGACAGCCTCGCCGCCCTGGAGGCGATCTACAGCGCGCCCCTGGCACCCGCCTCCACCGTGAAGGTGGCGGCCTCGGTCACGCCGGACTACGCGGCGCTGATCGCGGCCTCGCCCTTCGCGGTGCTGGCGACCTCCGGCCCCGAGGGGCTCGATTGCAGCCCCCGCGGCGATCAGCCGGGCTTCGTGCGGGTCGCCGATCCGCGCACGCTGATCCTGCCGGACCGGCGGGGCAACAACCGGATCGATTCCCTGCGCAACATCGTGCGCGACCCGCGGGTCGCGCTGCTGTTCCTGATCCCGGGCTCGGGCACGACGCTCCGGGTGAACGGCCGGGCGGTGATCTCGGCCGACCCGGACCTGCTCGCCTCGTTCCGCGTCGACGGTCACGCGCCGCGGACAGCGACCGTGATCACGGTGGAGGAGATCTACTTCCAGTGCGCAAGGGCGATCATCCGGGCGAAGCTGTGGGACCCGGATAGCCGCGTCGATCCGGCGAACCTGCCGAGCCCGGGGGCGATCCTGGCGGCGCTCACCGCGGGCGCGGTCGGCGGTGAGCGCTACGACGCGGAATGGCCGGGGCGGGCGGCCAAGACGATGTGGTGAGGGTGGCGTCCACGACACCCCCGTCCTCGCGAGGGCAGCGAAGCGATCCAGCAGCGCCACGCTGATCCGGGTCGCGCCGCCCTGGGTCGCTCCGCTGCGCGCGCGAGGACGGAGCGCCACCTCACCCCACCAGCGCGAGATCCTGCGTCTCGGTATCGGGGATGACATCGACCTCGACCTTGAGGCGCTGCTTGCCCGAGCCGCTGACGATGCCGTCGACCGGGGCCACGTCGCCGTAGTCGCGGCCGCGGGCGACCACGATGTGGTCGTCCCGGACCGCGACGCCGTTGGTCGGGTCGAGGCCGAGCCAGCCCTCGCCGCACCAGACCGCCACCCAGGCGTGGCTCGCATCCGCCCCGCGCAGGCGCGGGCGGCCGGGCGGCGGCACGGTGCGCAGGTAGCCGCTGACATAGGCCGCCGGCAGGCCCATCCCGCGCAGGGCGGCGATCATCACGTGGGCGAAATCCTGGCAGACCCCGGCCCGGAGCGCGAAGGATTCGGCGAGCGGGGTCGAGACGGTGGTCGCCTTGGCATCGAAGCGGAAGTCCCGGCCGATCCGCAGCATCAGGTCGTGGGCCGCCCCGTAGGCGCTGCGGCCGGCGGCGAAGCTCGACCGCGCGTAGTCGGTGATCGCGGGCAGCAGCGGAACCCGGCCGGTCGGGAACAGGAAGTGCACCGGCGCCCGGCCGCCGAGGTCGCGCTCGGCCAGGACGGCGTCGCGGACCCGCTCCCACGGCATCCCGGATTCCGGCGGCGGCGGGGCCGGGCGCTCGACCCGCACGGTGGAGAGCGCCTCGACGCTGAAGGTGGTGTGGGGCGTCTCCAGGGTGACCGCCACCGCGTCGATCCCGAGATAGTCGCGCCGCATCACCGCGCGGGCGGGGCTCGGGTCGATCGTGACGGCGCTCGCCAGCACGCTCTGGCCCCCGCCGTCCTGCGGCTTGAGCCGCAGGGTGCAGCGGGCGAAGTGCACCGGCCGGCCGTAGCGGTAGGTGGTGCGGTGGCGCAGCGTGTAGATCACGCCAGCCCCGTCAGCTTCTCGGGGCGCAGCGCGTTCGGCCCGGCGGGGAAGTAGCGGGCCGCGATCCCGTCGGCGAGGCGCTCGAGGTCGGTCGCGAGGGCGGTGAGGCGAACGGCGTCGAAATCCGCGGCCTCGCCGCTGCGCAGCTCCGACAGGATCCGGGTGGCGAGGCGGCACTGGGGCTCGGGGATGCCGTCGGCGGCCAGCGCCGGCAGGTCGGCGAGGTGCCGGGTGATCGCCTCCGCCTGGAAGGCGATCGAGCGCGGGTTGTAGGGATCGAGCAGGACCATGTCGCGGACCGGGTCGAGGGCCGCCCCCTGCAGGTAGCGCCGCCCGTAGCTGATCTGCGAGTCGCACAGCGACAGCATCACCCCGAGGCAGCCGGGGGTCGCCTCGTCGTTGGCGAAGGCCAGCGCGAAGGCGCCGGTGTTGATCGCCCGCTCGATCCGGCGGCCGAGCTCGATGAAGTGCCAGCCCTCGGCCCGGCTCATGTTCTCGTGGGTGAGACCGGCGAGCGCCGCGAGCTGGCTGAGCGCCCGCTCGGCCCGGCCCGCGAGCTGCGACTCGGTGAAGGCCCGCTCGGGGTCGAGGGACAGGAACTCGTTCAGGTCGGCGAGCACCCGCCACGCCTCGCCCGACAGGCGGGCGCGGAGGGCGGCGGCGTTGCGGCGGGCCGCGAGGATGTGGGACCGGGCCGAGCCCGGCCGCTCGCGCCCGGCGAGCGCCTCCTGGGCGAGGCGGGCGGTGGGCAGGTCGTGGAGGAGGGCGCGCAAGGCCAGGGCCGCCGGCGTGTCGAGGGCGCCCGAGATGTCGGCCCCGACGGCGTCGCCGACGCTGCGCAGGTGGGCGAGCACCAGCCGGATCACCGCCTCGCCGCGCTCCAGGTAGCGGCCGAGCCAGAACAGGCCGTCGGCGGCCCGGGCGGGGAGGTGGCCGCCGACCCGCCGCACCCGCGGGGCCGCCTGCGCGCCGATCAGGGGCGCGGCGACCGGCTTCTCGGACAGGACCCAGACATCGGCCGAGCGGATGCCGAGCCGCAGCTCGATCGGGTCGACGTCCTCGCGCTCCGAGACCCGGCAGAAGCCGCCCGGCATCACCTGCCAGCCGAGCGGCGTCCGCGTGGCGAAGACCCGGACCACGAAGGGGCGGGGCCTCAGGAACAGGCCGTCCGGGCCGCGCTCCCAGCCCGGCATGGTCGAGAGCGGCGCCGCCTCCTGGGCGACGTAGTCGAAGGGCCGGTCGCGCAGGGCCGCCACGACCCGCTCCCGCTCGGCCGCCAGGACCGGGCCCGCCAGGATCGCGTCGCGCCCCGCCCCGCGCTGGGGCGTGGCGGCCGGGCGCAGGGTCAGGCTGTCGAGGTTGGCCCGCGCGTGGGCGAGGCCCTCGAGGTCGCCGCACCACCACGTGCGCGGGTGGCCGAGCCGCAGGGGCTCGCCGAGGACGCGCCGGGCGATGCCGTCGAGATAGGGGGCGAGCGCGGCCGACTCGACGAGCCCCGCGCCCGGCATGTTGGCCATCACCAGGGAGCCGTTGCGCAGGGCGTCGAGGATGCCCGGCACGCCGAGCCGCGAGGCCGGGTTCAGCTCCAGGGGGTCGAGGAAGTCGGCGTCGATCCGCCGCCACAGGGCGTCGGCCCGCTTCAGGCCCGAGACGGTGCGCACGTGCAGGCCCCCGTCCCGCATGACGAGGTCGTCGCCCTCCACCAGCATCAGGCCGAGATAGCGGGCGAGCGCCGCCTGCTCGACATAGGTGCTGCTGTAGGGGCCGGAGGTCAGCAGGCAGATCCGCGGGTCCGCGCGCTCCGCCCCCAGGGCCAGCCCGTCGCGGAACGCCTGGAAGAAGGCCGGCAGGCGCTCGACGTGGAGGTCCTGGAAGAAGTCCGGGAAGGTCCGGGCCAGGACCATCCGGTTCTCCAGCGCCCAGCCGAGGCCCGAGGGCGCCTGCGTCCGGTCGGCCAGAACCTGCCAGCGCCCGTCCGGACCCCGGCCGAGATCGGCGGCGTAGAGCTTCAGGTAGTGGCCGCCGGGAGGCGCGACGCCCTGGAGCGGGTGCAGGAATTCCGGTGTGCCGGCCACGATCGCGGCCGGAAGCAGCCCGTCGGCGACGAGGCGGCCCTCCCCGTAGACGTCGGCGAGGATCGCCTCCATCAGCTCCGCGCGCTGGACGATGCCGGCGCTGAGCGCCGCCCACTCGGCCCCCTCGATCACCAGGGGCAGGCAGCCGAGCGGCCAGGGATGCTCGCGCTGGTCGCCGGCGATGCGGAACGAGATGCCCGCGTCCCGGATGTGCCGCTCCGCCGCGACGAAGCGGGCCATGATCTCCGGCTCGGTCAGGCCGCCGAGACGGTCGAGCAGGCGCGGCCACGCCCCGCGGGGCTGGCCGTCGGGACCCAGGAACTCGTCCGGCCGGCCGGGGGCGGGGCGATAGCCCGCGCTCCAGCGGGCGACGCGCTCCCGCGGGCCCTCCGGCCCCTCGGCCCGGGCGCGGCTGCCCGCGAGCGCCGCCTCCATCACGGTCCCCCGGTCATTGCGGGGCCGGCATCCGCAGGTCGAGGGTCAGCGGGAACTCGGCGCTGGCCTCGGCCCGCGGCATCTCCACCCGGCCCGGCGTGTGGCCGTTCGGCTGGAACCGGGCGAGGCGCCGCCCCTCCGCCTCGTAGGCGTTGACCGGGTGGGTCTCGTAGTTGCGCCCGCCCGGATGGGCGACGTGGTAGCGGCACCCGCCCAGCGACCGGCCGCTCCAGGCATCGAGGATGTCGAAGGTCAGCGGCGAGTGGGCGGGAATGGTCGGGTGCAGCGAGGAGGCCGGCTGCCACGCCTTGAAGCGCAGGCCCGCCACCGCCTCGCCACCGCGGCCGGTGGAGGTCATGGGCAGGCGTCGGCCGTTGCAGGCGATGACGTGCCGCTCGGGCACGAAGCCCTCGACCCTGACCTGCAGCCGCTCGACCGAGCTGTCGACGAAGCGCACGGTGCCCCCGCTGGTCCCTTCCTCGCCCATCACGTGCCAGGGCTCCAGCGCCTGGCGCAGCTCCATCCGGACCCCGCCCTGCTCGACCGTGCCGAAGACCGGGAACCGGAACAGGGCCTGCGCCTCGAAGGCGACCGGATCGAAATCGTACCCCGCCGCCCGCAGATCCTCCAGCACCGAGAGGAAGTCGGACCAGAGGAAATGCGGCAGCATGAACCGATCGTGGAGGTTCGTGCCCCAGCGGACACAGCCGCCACTCTGCGGCTCGCGCCACAGCCAGGCCACGAGGGCGCGGAGCAGGAGCTGCTGCGCGAGGCTCATCCGCGCGTCCGGCGGCATCTCGAAGGCGCGGAACTCCAGGAGGCCGAGGCGCCCGGTCGGCCCGTCCGGCGAGTACAGCTTGTCGATGCAGATCTCGGACCGGTGGGTGTTGCCGGTGACGTCGACGAGGATGTTGCGGAAGATCCGGTCGACGAGCCAGCGCGGGATGTTGGGCGCGTCCGGGGCCGGCACCTGGGCCAGCGCGATCTCCAGCTCGTAGAGCCCGTCGTGGCGGGCCTCGTCCATGCGCGGCGCCTGGCTGGTCGGGCCGATATAGAGGCCCGAGAACAGGTACGAGAGCGCCGGGTGGCGCTGCCAGTAGAGCACGAGGCTCTTGAGCAGGTCGGGCCGGCGCAGGAACGGGGAATCGTCCGGCGTGACGCCGCCCATCACCACGTGGTTGCCGCCGCCGGTGCCGGTGTGGCGCCCGTCGGTCATGAATTTTTCCGCGCCGAGCCGGGTCTGGCGGGCCTCGGCGTAGAGGTCGGTGGTGATGGCGACCGCCTCCCGCCAGGAGGCGGCCGGGTGGACGTTCACCTCGATCACGCCCGGGTCGGGAGTGACCTTGATGACGCCGATCCGCGGGTCGTAGGGCGGCTCGTAGCCCTCGAGGTGGATCGGCAGGTTCAGCGCGGCGGCGGCCGCCTCCAGGTGGCCGGCGAGTTCGAGATACTCGTCGGCGCGCTGCACCGGCGGCATGAACACCCGCACCACCCCGTCGCGGGGCTCGATCGACAGGGCCGTGCGCACCGCCACGCCGGTGATGCCGGAACCGTTGACCACGGACGCGCCGGGATGGCCGTCGGGAAGGGGCGGGCGGGGCTCCAGCGGGTCCTGCGGCTGGTAGTAGGGGTAGTGCTCCGGCGGCACGTAGGGCAGGGACGACAGCGGCAGGCGGAAGCCCACCGGCGAGTCGCCCGGCACTAGGAAGGCGGCGCCGCGCCGGAAATCCCACTTCTCCGAGATCCAGACCCTTTCGGCCTCGCCGTCCCGGCCGGTGGGCAGACTCGCCAGCGGCAGGACGTAGCCCGCCGCCTCCCCGAGGCCCCGCGCGTAGACCCGCCGGATCCGGGCATCGAACTCCACCGAGCCCGACTTGGCGTCGGCCGGCGTGACGTTGACCGGCAGCGCCGCGGTCTTCCTCTCCCAGAGCTCGCCGTCCTCGAAGGCCGGGAAGACGTAGTCGGCGAGGCCGAGGCGGCGGGCCAGCGTCTCGGCGAACGCCCTGGCCTGCGCGATGGTGGCCGTCCCCGCCTCCCCGGGCGCGGCCTCCGGCGCGATCAGGTCCGGGTTCCGCCAGATCGGCTGGCCGTCCTTGCGCCAGTAGAGCGCGAAGGCCCAGCGCGGCAGGCTCTCGCCGGGATACCACTTGCCCTGGCCGTAATGGAGCAGACCGCCCGGTCCGAACCGGTCGCGCAGGCGCCGGATCAGCTGGTCGGCGAGGCCCCGCTTGGTCGGGCCGACGGCCGCGATGTTCCACTCGGGCGCTTCGAAATCGTCCACCGACACGAAGGTCGGCTCGCCGCCCATGGTCAGGCGCACGTCCTGCGCGGCGAGGTCGGCGTCGACCCGCTCGCCCAGCGCGTTCATGGACGCCCAGACGTCCTCCGAGAACGGCTTGGTGATCCGCGGCGTCTCGGCGACGCGGGTGATCGTCATCTTGAAGTCGAAGGTGGTCTGGGCCGGCTCCATCGCCCCCGAGATCGGCGCGGCCGAGTGGTAGTGCGGCGTCGCGGCCAGCGGGATGTGGCCCTCGCCGGTGAGCAGGCCCGAGGTCGCGTCCATGCCGACCCAGCCGGCGCCCGGCAGGTAGACCTCGGCCCAGGCGTGCAGGTCGGTGAAGTCCGCCGCCGCGCCGGTCGGTCCGTCGACCGCGGTCGTGTCGGGCACGAGCTGGATCAGGTAGCCGGAGACGAACCGGGCGGCGAGGCCGATCCGGCGCAGCACCTGCACGAGCAGCCACGCCGAATCCCGGCAGGAGCCGCTCTTGAGCCGCAGGGTCTCGGCGGGGGTCTGGACGCCCGGCTCCATCCGGACGCCGTAGGCGGTCTCGCGGGCGATCAGGCCGTTGAGCGCCACCAGGAACTGGACGGTGCTGGTCTCCGCGGGGAGACGGGCCAGCAGCGCCTCCATCTCCGGACACTCCGCGTCGACCGGGGCGAGGTAGGGGGCGAGCTCCTCGGCGAGGGTGGGATCGTACGCGAACGGCCGGACCTGCGCGTAATCCTCCACGAAGAAGTCGAACGGGTTGATCACCGCCATGTCGGCGGTGAGGTCGACCTCGATCTTCAATTCGTCGGTCTTCTCCGGGAAGACGAGGCGGGCCAGCCAGTTGCCGCTCGGATCCTGCTGCCAGTTCAGGAAGTGGTTGGCCGGCGTCACCGTCAGCGCGTAGGCCGGGACCTTGGTGCGGGCGTGCGGCGCCGGGCGCAGGCGGATCACCTGGGGGCCGAGGCTGATCGGCCGGTCGTAGCGGTAATGGGTGACGTGGTGCAGGGCGGCTTTGATCGACACGATGGCTCCGTCGAAAGGATCGAACGCGGTCGCGCTGCCGGTCCCTGGCTCCGGCGCCCACCGCGTGGTTATGCGCTACTGACGGCGCGACAAGCAATTTCCGTGCGGTGCCCGGCGGCCCGCGCCCCTGGCAGGAACTTTGCCGCCCGGCCCTGCTTGACCGGCAGATGGGCCGGAGGCCGGCCCGGGACCGCACGATGAAGATCTTCCAGTGCCAGGCCTGCGACCAGCCGGTGACCTTCGAGGCGACCGGCTGCGAGAGCTGCGCGCGGCAGCTGGGCTACCTCTGCAAGGTCCACGAGGTCTCGGCCCTGGAGCCGCAGGGTCTCTCGGCGCACCCGCTGATGGGCGGCGCCCAGGTCTTTCACGCCTACGCGGATCCCGGCCGGCGCTACCGCCTGTGCAACAACGCCGTCTCGGCGGCCTGCAACTGGCTGGTCCCGGAGGACAGCCCCGACATCCACTGCACCGCCTGCCGCCACAACCGCGTGGTGCCGGACCTGTCGCAGAACTGGAACCTCACCCGCTGGCGCCAGATCGAGGCGGCCAAGCACCGGCTGTTCTACTCGCTGCTGCGCCTGGAACTGCCGCTCGCCACCCGCGCGCAGTACACGGACGGGCTGGCCTTCGACTTCCTGGTCGACCCGTCCGAGAGCTTCTCCGGCGGGACGCCGGTTCTGACGGGCCACATCAACGGCCTGATCACCATGAACATCGCGGAGGCCGACGACGTCGAGCGGGAGCGCCGGCGGATCCTGTTCGGCGAGCATTACCGCACGCTGCTCGGCCATTTCCGGCACGAGATCGGGCATTACTTCTGGTACCTGCTGGTGATGAACAGCCCGACCCTGGACGCCTTCCGGGCGCTGTTCGGCGACGAGCGCCTCAACTACGTCCAGGCCCTGCAGGACCACTACGCGAGGGGCGCGCCGGCCGACTGGGACGAGGCCTACGTCTCGGCCTACGCCACCGCCCATCCGTGGGAGGACTTCGCCGAGACCTTCGCGCATTACCTGCACATCGTCGACACGGTGGAGACCGCCTCGACCTTCGAGCTGCACGTGCGCCCGCGCCTGCGCCACGGGCCCGCGGCGCCGACCGTGATCGATTTCGACCCGTACAACACCCTGGACCTCGACCGGCTGATCGCCGCGTGGCTGCCGCTGACCTACGCGATCAACTCGCTGTCCCACAGCATGGGCCAGCCGGCGCTCTACCCGTTCAAGCTGACGCCCACGGTGATCGCCAAGCTCGCCTTCGTGCACGAGCGGATCTACGCCTCGCGCACCGGCACCTTACCGGATGCCGGCGAGGCGGGCGCCGAGATGCTGCGCGCGGTGATCATGGGCCTGCGCCAGAAGGTGGCGGCGCCGACGGGGTGAGGGTGGGGCGGCCGTGGCGGACACGCCGTCTTCGCGAGCGGACCGAAGCAATCCGGTCGGCGCCACGCTCGCTGACGTCGCGCTGCCGTTTGTCGCTTCGCTCCGCTCGCGCTGACGGCCGGAGGTCGGGAGGCCCATCACGCCCCCCCGCGCCGCTCCGCGAAGGCGCGGAACGCCTCGAGCGTCTCGGCGCTGACGTGGTGCTCGATCCCCTCGGCGTCCCGCCGGGCAGTCTCGGGACTCACCCCCAGGGCACACAGGAAGCGCTCGACGATGCGGTGGCGCTCCCGCGCCTGGGCGGCCAGCCGGCGGCCGGCCTCGGTCAGGAACACGCCGCGATAGGGCCGCTGCTGGACGAAGCCCTCCTCGCACAGGCGCTTCAGCATCTTGGCGACGGTCGGCTGGGCCACGCCGAGCCGGGCCGCGATGTCCACCTGCCGCGCCTCGCCGCCGTCGCCGATCAGGTCGTCGATCAGCTCGACGTAATCCTCCACGAGTTCCGAGCGCCGCGCCTCACGGGCTTGGCGGAAACTCTCCACGTGCCGCTCCGGATCGACCAGCACGGTCTCGGGCAAGCCCGGCTCGGACGGTTCCTGCATCGGCTTCCCCCCTCTCGGCTCGCATGCGCCGCCCCGGCCCTGTCTAGCAAACACCGGTGCCGGCAGGGGAGTCCCGTCGGACCCGCACGGAGCCGAACAGACCCGCACGGAGACCCCTTGCATCCGGCGGCGACAGCCCCGAGTATAGCTCACGCTATATTTTTGAGGAGAGGGTGAGCATGGTGGCGCCGAACGCCGCGACGGCCTCCGGTGGCCCGGCGCCCGAAGGAACCGCGCGCGGCGCGATGAGCCGGCGGACCGAGGGCGCGATCCGGGACGTCCTCGACGGCCGTCCCGGCGGCCGGGCCCGGTTCCTGCTGTTCGCCGGCCCCGCCGTGACGGCGTCGATCGCCTACATGGACCCCGGCAATTTCGCCACCAACATCCAGGCCGGCGCCCGCTACGGCTACGGCCTGCTCTGGGTGGTGCTGCTCGCCAACCTGACGGCGATGCTGTTCCAGGCGCTCTCGGCCAAGCTCGGCATCGTGACGGGCAAGAACCTCGCCGAGCATTGCCGGGACGCGACGACGCGCCCGGTCCGGCTCGCCCTGTGGGGCATCAGCGAGGTCGCCGCCATGGCGACCGACCTCGCGGAGTTCCTCGGCGGCGCCATCGGGCTGTCGCTGCTCACCGGCATGCCGCTGATGGCCGGCATGGGGATCACCGCGGTGGTCACCTACGCGATCCTGCTCCTGGAGCACGAGGGCTTCCGGCCGCTGGAGATCGCCATCGGCGCGATGGTCGGCACGATAGGCCTCTGCTACGCGGTCGAGCTCCTGGTCGCGCCCGTGGCCTGGGGCGAGGCCGCCAGGGGCCTCGTCACCCCGCGGATCCCGGACGCGCAGGCGCTCACCATCGCGGTCGGGATCATCGGCGCCACCGTGATGCCGCACGCCCTGTTCCTGCATTCGGGCCTGACCCAGGGGCGGGGCAATCCCCGCACCGAGGCCGACCGGCGCCTGCTGGTGCGCTACTCGAACCGCGAGGTGGTGGTGGCCCTGCTGCTGGCGGGCCTCGTCAACATGGCGATGGTGATCATGGCGGCGGCGGCCTTCCATGTCGGCCACAGCGAGGTGGCGGAGATCGGCGAGGCCTACCGCACCCTGACGCCGCTGCTGGGCCCCGCCGCGGGGGCGGCCTTCCTGGTGTCGCTCCTCGCATCCGGGATCTCCTCCTCGGTGGTGGGCACGCTCGCCGGGCAATTGGTGATGCAGGGCTTCACCGGCTGGCGGATCCCGCTCCTCGCCCGCCGGCTCGTGACCATGCTGCCGGCCTTCGCGGTGGTGGCGATCGGGGTCGACCCGACCCAGGCGCTGGTCCTGTCGCAGGTGGTGCTGTCGCTCGCCCTGCCGGTCCCGATGGTGGCCCTGGTGGTGTTCACCCGCCGCCGCAGCGTGATGGGGCCCTTCGCCAACGGGCCGCTCACCCAGGCCGCCGCCGTGGCGGGGGCGGCGGTGGTGCTCGTCCTCAACATGGTGCTGCTGGCGGCGGCCTTCGGGGTGCCGGTGCCGGGACTCGAGTGACGGCCCCGCTCAGGTCGCCCGCACCACCACCTCCACGAGGTTGGCGGCCCCCGACCGGATCCCGGCCTCGATCGCCGGGGCGATGTCGGCGGCCCGGGTCACCCGCCGGGCGGGAACGCCCATGGAGGCGGCCAGCGCCGGGAAGTCGATCCGCGGGTCGGTGAGGTCCATGGCGATGAAGCGGTTGGCGCGCACCGAGGCGTAGTGCGCCTGACCCTTCATGAAGGTCTTGAGGATGTTGTACTCGGCGTTGTTGATCACCACGAAGGTGACCGGCAGCTTCTCGTGCGCCGCCGTCCAGAGGGCCTGGGGCGAGTATAGCGCGGCCCCGTCGCCGACCACGCAGACCACCGGCGCGCGGTCGAGCCCCAGGGAGAAGCCCACCGCCGCCGGCATGCCCCAGCCGAGCACGCCGCCGCGCATCGCCGCGTACTGGTGCGCCGAGGGGCTGTCGAGGAAGGTGCGCAGGTGGGTGAGCGTCGCGGGCGCCTCGTCCACGATGGTGGTCTCGGCCCCGACCGCGCGGGCGACTTCGCGCGCGGCGACCAGCGGCGCGATCACCGGATCCTCGAAGGCCGCGTCGGCGGCCGCGGCGAGCTTGGCCCGGCGCTCGGCCCGGGCGGTCACGGCCTGACTGCGCAACTGCTCGAAGGCGTCGGCCCGGTCGGCGAGGCGGGGGCCGAGCAGCGGCAGCAGGGCGTCGAGCGAGGCGCGGATGTCGCCCACCGTCGACAGGCAGGTGGCGTAGGTGCGCCCGAGGTCGCGCACGTCGGCCGAGAGCTGGAAGACCTGCACCCCCGGCGGCACCGCCGAGACCTCCGAGTAGAGCACGGTGATCAGCGACTTGCCGCCGAGCGCGAACACCGCGTCGTAGCGCCCGAGGATGTCGGCGATGGCGTCGGCCCGGGTCGGCAGGTTCCCGGCCCAGAGCGGGTGCGCGGTGGGGAAGGGGATGTGGGCCGGCCAGGACGAGCCGTAGACCGGCGCCGCCAGGAGGTCGGCGAGCGCCACCATCTGCGCCGAGGCGTCCGAGGCGTCGATCTCGTCGCCCGCGATCAGGGCGAGGCGGCCCGGCGCGATCGCGGCGAGCTTGTCCGCCAAGCGATCGAGGGAGCCCGCCACCGCCCGCTGGTCGATGGTCGAGGTCTCGCCGGCCGGCACCGCCGACATCGCCTCCATCACGTCCATGGGCAGGGACAGGAAGACCGGGCCGGAGGGGGCGGCCCCCGCGTCGTGGAAGGCCCGGCGCAGCAGGATCGGGATCTGGTCCGGGCTCGTCACCTCGCGGGCCCATTTCATCACCGGGTCGGCGATGGCGACGAGGTCGCCCATCAGCAGCGGGTCGGTCAGCGCGTGGCGGAGATCCTGCTGCCCGGCGGTGACCACCAGCGGCGTGCCGGAGACCTGGGAATTCACCAGCCCGCCCATGGCGTGGCCGAGGCCGCCCGCCGTGTGCAGGTTGAGGAAGGCGGGCCGGCGGGCGCCCTGCGCGTAGCCGTCCGCCATGGCGACCGCGGTCGCCTCCTGCAGGGCGAGGATGTAGCCGATATCCGGCGCCTCGGTGAGCGCGTCGATCAGCGGCAGCTCGGTGGTGCCGGGATTGCCGAAGATGTAGCGCACGCCCTCCGAGCGCAGCACCTCCACCAGGAGGTCGGCGCCCCGGCGGCGGCCGGCGGTCTCCACGGTCTCGATCGGCATGGCTGTCCTCTCCGACGGAATCAGCCGGAGGCTACCCCATGGGCGGACCGGGGCAATGCCGGGCGCCGCCCGCGTCCCGCGGCAACCCATCGGCAGTCTTTTCGCCGTATCCTCCGGCCGGGACGCTCCCGCGCCCTCAGGCGCAGGCCTGACGATCCACGCCACCGACCAGGACGACAGATCATGCGGCTCGCGGCTCCCCTCGCGCTCCTGGCCACGCTGGTGGCCCCCCTGGGCCTCGCCGCGGGCGCGCGGGCGCAGGGGCTGGAGCGCGGGGCCCAGGAGGGCGCCGCGCGCGGCGAGGAGATGGCCGGGCCCCTCGGGGCGATCGTCGGCGGCGCGATCGGCGCGGCCGTGGGCACGGCCAACGGCATCCTCGGCGTCGACCGGCGGGAACGGTTCCGCATCTACGCCCTCGGCGAGCGCCGCCCCTCCGTCGCGCTCGCCGGGCCCGTGCGGGTCGGGACGGTGCTCCCGGAGGACGGCATCGTGTACTACGATGTCCCGCGCGAGTTCGCCCTGCCGGAGTACAGCTACACGATCGTCAACGACCACCCGGTTCTCGTCGAGCCGCGGTCGCGCCGGATCGTGGAGGTGATCGACTGACGGCCCGGGCGGGCGGCGCGGCCGGCGATCCGGCGCGACGGAGAGGGCGAGCCGATGCGGAGAGCGAAGGCGGGTCCGGACCGCGACCCTGCCGGCGCCCCCGGTGCCGGGCCTGGCGACAGGCCCGGTGACGAGCCCGGTGACGAGCCCGGTGACGGGATGAGTGCGCGCGACGCCGCGGAGGCCGGGCGGCGGCACTGGTTCTACGACAGCCGGGTCCTGGTCTGCACGTTCTGCCTGCTCGCGGTCATGGTCATCTTCTGGCAGGTGAGCCGGTTCGAGGGCTTCCAGCCGATCTTCACCTGCGCGCGGGATCAGGACGTCGATCGCGACCTGCTCTCCGTCGGGATGCGCGCCTGCATGGGCGACGCGCCCTCGCAGGCCGCCCAGGCACGCTGCATGCACGTCGTCTACCTTCTGGCCTGCACGGACGAGCGCTGGCGCTGACGCCGCCCGCGGGCGTCCCCGGCGGCCCGCACCCGGGTCAGGATTGCGGACGACGCGGTCGATGTCGGCGACCATCGAACCGGTCCGGGGCGCGTTCCGCGGGCGCCGCTCAGGCGCGCAGCTGCGCCACGAAGGCCCGGATGAACGGCGGCAATCCGTCGAGGTCGCGCAGGCACAGGGTCAGGTCGCGCCGCGCCCAGGCATCCGCGAGGGGCACCACCGCGAGGGCGAGGCCCTGCGCGGCGCGGGCGGCGGCGCTCTCGGGCAGGACCGCCAGCCCGACCCGCGCCTCGACCAGCCGGCAGACGGCGTCGAAGCCCCGGAGCTGGACCCGCAGGCGCATCGGCCGCCCCTCGCGCACCGCCTGGGCGACGAGGAAGCGGCTGATGGCGCTGCGTCGGTCGAGGCCGACGAGGTCGTGGCCGAGCACCTCGGCGAACGGGATCGTCCCGCGCGTGGCCAGGGGATGGTCCCGGGCCGCCACCAGCACGAACCGATCCTCCCGGAACGGGTAGGTCTGCAGCGAGCCGGTATCGACCGTGCCGGACAGGATGCCGAGATCGGCCGCCCCCTCGGCCACCAGCCCGACGATCTCCTCGGAGGTGCGCTCGTCGATCTCGACGCCGATGCCGGGATGGTCGGCCAGGAAGGCCGAGAGCGCCTCCGGCAGGAACTCGGTCAGGGCGTTGGTGTTGGCCAGCACCCGGATCTGGCCGAAGGCGCTCCCCGAGAAGGCCGCCATCTCCTCGCGCAGGCGCTCCACCCCGGCCAGAACCTCTCGGGCATGGACGAGGAGCGCGCGCCCGGCCGGGGTCGGGCTGACGCCCTGCCGGCCCCGGGTCAGCAGGGCGGCGCCGAGGGACTCCTCCATCAGCCGGATCCGCGTCGAGGCGGCCGCCAGGGCGAGGTTCGCCCGCGCGGCCCCGTGGGTGATCGAGCCGGCCTCGACCACGTGCCGGAACAGGCCGAGATCGGTGAGATCGAACCGCATCATCGCCAAGGCGCCTCCCGCCACGCCGTCCGGCCGGCGCGTTCCGAGCCGCCCCGGGTCGCGCACGGGGCAGGTTGCCTCGGCCGCGCGGGCCCCGTCTTAATCCTTTTCTCCGCCGGGGGCCGCGCAGCCGCGCCACCCCGCATCCCGGGGCCGCGGACCGGTCGCGGCGACGATCCCGATGACGGACGCGCCGATCCTTCAGGCGCCCCGGACCTGACGAATCCGGCTCTTCATCCGTCGATCGCCGCGACCTCACCGGATTTCGGCAAACGAGGACGCGAATTCACGCCCACCACGCCTCCGAGTAAAATAAAACTCCTCAATATAGCTGAGAACGACGATTTACCGCCCGTTAATGCGCCATCGTTCAATGCTGATCGACAGTCTTGCGAGGCGTCGCGGCGATGGTTCCTGTGTCGACATACCCGGTCCGACGGCCGCACCGGGATCGCCTGCGGCGTTCCGGCTCCGGGCCGGGCGGCCGGGTGCGCCGGTCCGGGAGCCGCTGATGGACGCGCTCCTCGTCGACGACAGCGCCACCATGCGGATGCGGCTGCGCCTCCTGCTGGAGGCCAAGCCGGACGTGTCCGTCACCGATCACGGCGACCCGGTCGCCGCGATGGTCGAGGCGCGGACGCGGGCCTTCGACCTCGTCCTGGTCGACTGCCACATGCCCGACATCGACGGGATCGCCTTCATCCGGGAGATGCGGACCATCCCGCACTACGCGCAGGTGCCCATCGTGATGGTCACCAGCGACATCTCGGACGCGGTGCGGCTCGCCGCTCTGGAGGCGGGGGCGACCGATTTCCTCGACAAGTCCATGCGGGGCGTCGAGCTCACCGTCCGCCTGCGCAACATGATCCGGCTCGCCCGGGCGGTGCGGCGGCTGGCCGAGCAGGCGGCCTGGCTCGACGGCGAGGTCGAGGCCGCCCTGCGCCACATGCGCGAGCGCGAGGAGGAGATCATCTTCCGCCTCGCGCTCGCGGTCGAGTACCGCGACAACGACACCGGCGATCACACGTGGCGGGTGGCCCGCTACAGCCAGATCGTGGCCGAGGGGCTCGGGCTGGCGCCGGAGGTCTGCCGCAACCTCTACCTCGCGGCGCCGCTGCACGACGTCGGCAAGGTCGGCATCCCGGACGGCGTCCTGCTGAAGCCCGGACGGCTCGACCGGGACGAGTTCGACCTCGTCAAGACGCATCCGGCGATCGGACGGCGCATCCTGGGCGGCAGCGCCTCCGAGCTGATCCGGCTGGCCGCGGAGATCGCGGAGTATCATCACGAGAAGTGGGACGGCGGCGGCTACCCGCACGGGCTCGCGGGCGCCGCCATTCCCCTGTCGGCCCGGATCGTCGCGGTGGCGGACGTGTTCGACGCCCTGACCACGGCGCGGCCCTACAAGGACGCGATGTCCTTCGACGCCGCCCTGGACTGCATCCGCGCCGAGAGCGGCCGCCATTTCGACCCGGCCTGCGTGGCGGCGTTCTGCGCGCGCTTCGCGGACATCCGCGTGGCCGGCGGCCAGAACCGGTCGGCGGTGCGGCCGAGTGCCGGGCCGGTCACGGAACCCTGGGCGCGGGTCCCGACCCTGCTCCGCGAGGTCGCCCCCGCGGCGCCCGTACCGACGGGGTGGTGCGCCGACGCCCTCGACACGCTCCTGGTACCGTCCCCGGCACCGTCGGCGAACCCGGACGCGTCTGCGCCGTTGATCCCCGACCCGCACGGATCGCGGACGGAGCCGGACCATGACCCCGACCTGGAAGACGCTGCCGCAGATCGCCCTGGCGCACGGGATCTCCCTGGAGGATGCCCAGCGCCTCGTGGACGGGGCGAACTGCCCGAAGGTGTTCCGCGCGGACGGCACCGTCTACCTCATCTGAGCCCGTCTCATCCGAATCCGTCCCGGGCGGATGACGCGCATCCCGGCGCGCCCTAACCTGCCGGCATGCGCATCGTCCACACGCCCGATTCGAGCCGGCACGATCCCGAACACTACATGCGGCGCGGGGCACCGATCCCGCATCCCGAGCAGGCGGCCCGCTACACGATCCTGCGGGACGCGGCGCTGCGGGGCGGCCACGACCTCGCCGAGCCGGCCGATCACGGCCTCGAGCCGATCCGGGCGGTGCACGATCCGGACTACGTGGCGTTCCTGGCCGAGGCCTGGGCGCGCCGGGGCGAGATCCCCGACATCGGCGACGAGATCCTGACCGGGTCCTTCGCCCGGCCGCAGATGCACCGGAAGCCCGCCGGCCTCCTCGGCCGCCTGGGCCTCTACACCGCCGACACCTCGACGCCGATCCGCGCCGGCACCTGGGCGGCGGTCTACGGGTCGGCGCAGTGCGCGGTCGCGGCCGCCGACGCGGCGCTGGCGGCGGGACACGCCTACGCCCTGTGCCGCCCGCCCGGCCACCACGCCTACGCGGATTCCGCCGGCGGCTTCTGCTTCCTCAACAACAGCGCCATCGCGGCCGAGCGGCTGCGCGCCGCGACCGGCGGCCCGGTGGCGATCCTCGACATCGACGTCCATCACGGCAACGGCACGCAGGGGATCTTCTACGCCCGCGCGGACGTGCTGACGGTCTCGGTCCACGCCGACCCAGCCGACTACTTCCCGTTCTTCGCCGGCTACGCCGACGAGACCGGCACCGGGGCGGGGGCGGGGTTCAACCGCAACCTGCCGCTGCCGCCGGGCTCGGGGGACGCGCCCTGGCTCGCGGCCGTGGAGGCGGGCCTCGCGGCGATCGCCGCGCACCGGCCCTGGGCGCTCGTGGTGGCGCTGGGCCTCGACGCCGCCGCGGACGATCCGATCGGCGCCCTCGCGGTGACCCGGGCCGGCTTCGCCGGGGCAGCGGAGCGGATCGCCCGGGCCGGGCTGCCCACGGCCCTGGTCCAGGAGGGCGGCTATCTCTGCGCCGCCCTGCCGGACAACCTCGCGGCCTTCCTCGCAGCCTTCGACGCCGCGCGCTGAGACCCGCCGCACGCCTGTCCCGCGGCGCAGCGCGACGCGCAGGCGAGACGCGATCGCCGGGGCGCCGGATCGGCCGCCCGGATGTGGTCGACCCGATGCCACAACCGACCTATCAGGGCGGGGGAGGGCGCCGGCGACGCGCCCCGGGCGGGAGGAACGGAGAATGGACGCGGGCGATGTCGGGCTGCGCGAGGCGGCCAGCGCTCCGTGGTACGCGGGTCTCACCCGGCGCCACTGGCGGATCCTGTGGGGCAGCTATCTCGGCTGGATCTTCGACGGCTACGAGGCGGTGGCCCTGGTCTACGCCCTGCGCCCGGCGCTGGCCTCGATCCTCACTCCCGAGCAGGCCCAGGCGCCGGCCTTCTACGTGGGTCTCGCCATCGGCATCACGCTGCTCGGCTGGGGGATCGGCGGCCTGATGGGCGGGATCGCGGCCGACTATATCGGTCGCAAGCGCATGATGATGGTGTCGATCCTGGGCTACGCCGTCTTCACCGGGCTCACCGCCTTCGCGGAGAGCTTCACGCAGCTCGCGCTGCTGCGCTTCATCACCGGGCTCGCCATCGGCTCGGAATGGTCGACCGGCATCGCCCTGGTGGCCGAGACCTGGCCGAACCGGGCGCGCCCGAAAGGTTGCGGCTTCCTGCAATCGGGCTTCGGCGGCGGCGCGGTTCTGGCCGCCATCGTCTGGGCCGTGCTCGCCGCCACCGAGCCCCTGGGCGCGGAATCCTGGCGGATCCTGTTCGCGCTGGGCGCGCTCCCGGCCTTCGTCTGCCTGTACCTGCGGCGGGCGCTGGAGGAATCCGAGCAGTGGATGCAGGCCGTGAAGGCGCAGCGCTGGGCCGCCACGACCGAGGATGACGGCGCCGAGCATGCCGGCGCCGCCCGGAAGAACGGGGCCCGGCCGTTCTCGCTCACCGAGATCTTCCGGGAGCCGGAGAGCCGGCGGCGGGTGCTACTGGCCACCGCCCTGTCCTTCGCCACCACGGTGGGCTGGTGGGCGGTCTCGTCCTGGCTGCCGGCCTACACGGAGGGGCTCGCCAAGGCCGCGGGCGAGCCGGCCAATCTCTGGGGCCCGCGCATGGGCATCATCTACAATATCGGGGCGATCACCGCCTACGTGATCTCGGGCTTCGTGGCCGACGCGATCGGGCGCCGCGCCTTCCTGCTCGTCACCTATGTCGGCTGCATCGCCACGTCGCTCGCCTGCTACCTCTGGACCGGCGGGCTGGTGCCGTTCATGGGGCTCGCCTTCCTGAACGGGTTCTTCACCCTGGGCTTCGCCTTCTCGTGGATGGCGATCTATCTCGCGGAGCTGTTCACGCCGTCGGTCCGGGCGACGGCGGCGAGCGCGGTCTTCAACGGCGCGCGGCTGATCGCCTGGATCTTCCCGATCCTCGCCGGGCAGATCGTAACCGCGTTCGGGGGCGTCGCCGCGGCGGCGCTGACCCTGTCGAGCGTCTACGTGATCGGCCTCGTCGTGCCGTGGTTCATGCCGGAGACGCGGGGCCGGCCGCTGCCGACGTGAGCTAAGGCCCCCGCCCGGCCGGCCCGCTCCGGCCGGGCGGGGCCGCCGGGTGCGCATCCTTCAAATCCCGCTCCCGCCGGGAACCTCCGCGCAACCGCAATCCACGAGACGTGCCCGCGCGGCACCGGAAGTTTCAAGGTCGTCGGCACTCCCCGTCACGGAAGCTCGAGCGCGATCTCAGGGCCGAGGACGCGGTGAGGACACTGTTCTCGACCGAGGGCCTCCAGCCCCGGAACCGTTTCCCGCTCTGGAGAGACACGCTCCTCGCTGACGGCGTCGCCATCGCGTGGCAGCGCCTGGACGACGCGCCCTTCGAGGCGCGGATCAGGGCCCGCCCGTCGGCCCTGATCCGCGGCTCAAGCGCATTTTCCAGGGCGCCATCCAGGGCGAGGCGATGGCCGGCCTCATGCGGCGGCTCGGCAATGACGGCAATCTCAGCGTCGTCCTGACGCTCGGCGGCACGATGTCGAGCCTCCAGGACGGCCGCTGCGCGGTGCAGGGCGCCGGTGATCTCCTGGTGCTCGCCCGTCGCCCGGGGTCCTGGCCTCGGCCCAACCCGGCGAAGCTCTGTCCCTGGAACCGCCGCGGGAGCGCCCGGAGCGCGCCCCCGGCCCGGCGCGGCTCTACAGCGCCCTGACCGTCGGCGCGGATCTCGCGCCGGCAGCCCTGACGATGACCTTCTTCCAGGATCTGGCCCGGCAGATCGGCCGGCTCTCACCCGCTTCGGCCGAGCGGATGGCGACCATCGGGGTCGACCTGATCGCCGCGAGCCTCGCCGAGCGGATGGCCCAGGAGGTGCCCCGCGCGGTCCACGGCAACGTTACGGTCCAGCGCGCCAAGGCCCATTTCCCGCGGCGCTTCGAGGAGCGCTCCGGCCTATCGCCGGGCGCGTACCGGCAGACGCACATGTCGGCGACCGGGGCGCGCTGAGGGCCGCGCCGAGGGCGGGTCGAGAACGCGCTCGGCCGGCCCCCGGCATCGGCCCCGGACCCCGGGAGACCGGTCCTACTCCTCGTCGTCCTCGTCGTGGTGCCGGCCCTTGAGCTTGGCGAAGACCGAATCCGCGTCGAGCCGCTCCTCGCGGCCGCCGTGATCGTCCTCGTGCTCCCGCTCGTCCGCGTCGCGGGCCGTGGAGACTTCCGTCGGCAGGAGCGAGGCGCCGGCTTCGGCCGCCACCGCGGCCGGGCGGTCGGCCGCGGCGCGCTGGACCTCGAAGTCGAGGTTGATCTGGGTGGTGAGCCCCAGCGTCACCGGGTCCATCGGCTGCAGCGAGCCCGAGTTCCAGTGGGTGCGCTCGCGGATCTGCTGGATCGTCGACTTGGTGGTGCCCACGAGCCGGATGATCTGCGAATCCTTCAGCTCGGGGTGATTGCGCAGCAGCCACAGGATGGCGTTCGGCCGGTCCTGGCGGCGCGACAGCGGGGTGTAGCGCGGGCCCTTGGTGGTGCGCTTCACCTCCGGCAGCTTCACCTTCGAGACGGCGGGCTTGAGCTTGTAGTGCGGCGCCTTCTGGGCCTTCTCGATCTCGTCGCGGGTGAGCTGGCCGGTGGAGACCGGATCGAGCCCCTTGATGCCGGCCGCGACCTCGCCGTCGGCGATGCCCTTCACCTCCAGCGGGTGGAGCTTGCAGAAATCGGCGATCTGCTCGAAGGCGAGCGAGGTGTTCTCGACCAGCCAGACGGCGGTCGCCTTGGGCATCAGCGGACCCTGGGACATGCTTCTCGTGCTCCGGCCTGGCGGGACGGGGGCCGGGCATCGGGCCGCGGGCTCCGGATGACCGATCCGGATGTCCCGTCTCACGCTGTCGAATGGGGATGACGCACTATAGGCTCGGGCGGGGAGGGGCGCAATCGCGGGTTGGGCCCGTTCGGAGCCCGGCGTGCCGATTCGGCGGCCAATTCACCGCCGCCGGCGCCGCGCCCGGCCCTCGCGGGAACCGGACGCCCCTCAGCGCGGGCGCACCCCGTCGAGGAACAGCCGCACCGCCGCCTGCCGCCGCCGCTCCTGCGCCTCCGGATCGGTGGCGATGCCGTAGAGGGTCGCCTGGGACGAGCGGCCGAGGACGAGGCTGAGGAACAGGTCGGCCGCGATCTCGGGATCCGCGACGGCGATCCGCCCGCGCCGCGCGAAGGCGGCCAGCAGCTGCGCCACGGCGCGCACGCCGCGCAGCCAGCCCTCCTCGTGGGCGAGACGGGCGAGTTCGGGGAACTGCAGCGCCTGGGCCACGAGGTTGCGCTTGAGCATGGCCGCGCCCGGCGACTGCCCGTGGGCCAGCAGGGTGCGGCTGAGATCCTCCAGGGCGGTCTCGACGTCGTCGCTCCCGCCCTGCGCGGCCTGGGCCTCGGCCGCGGCGGAGAGCGGCGCCAGCCACGCGGCGATCCGCTCGCGCAGGACCGCCTCGAACAGGGCCCGCTTGTCGCGGTAGCGCGCGTAGACCGTCGGCTTGCTCATCCCGGCGGCCTCGGCCACCGCGTCGATCGAGGTGGCGTCGAAGCCGCGCTCCAGGAACAGGGTCGTGGCGACGGCGATCAGGTGCGCCTCGCGCCGGGCCGCCTCGGCGCGGGTCGGCCGGCCGCCGCGCCGCGGTCCCGCCTCCGCCAGATCGATCTCCGTGACCGCCACGCGCGATCCTCCTTGCCCGAAACCGCCATTCGGATTATCAAAACGATACCGTACCGTTTTGATTCTGGCCAGACCTGATGGACGCACGTCGCAGCGACANAGCCCCCGCGGCGAAGCCGCGCCGCGGCCGGGCGCGGGCCGTCCTGCCCCTGGTGGGCCTGCTCGCGCTCGGCGGGGCGGGGGCCTACGGCTGGCACTGGTGGAGCGTCGGGCGGTTCCTCGAGACCACCGACGACGCCTACCTGCAATCCGACAAGGTGACGGTGGCGCCCCGCATCGCCGGCATCGTCGCGGCGGTGATGGTCGGCGACAACCAGCCGGTGAAGGCCGGCGACGTGATCGCGCGCCTCGACGACCGGTCCTACCGGGTCCAGCTCAAGCAGGCCGAGGCCGAGGTCGACAAGGACCGGGCGCAGGTGCTGGGCGTCGCCGCGGCGATCGTCCAGCAGCGGGCGCAGGTCGCCTCGTCGCGGGCCGACCTCGCCAACGCCGAGGCCGCGCTCACCTTCTCCCAGCAGGAATACACCCGCTACCAGAACCTGCTGCAGACCGGCTCCGGCACGGTGCAGCGCCAGCAGCAGGCGGATTCCGACCTGCGCCAGCGCCACGCCGCCCGCGACAAGGCCGCCGCCTCTCTGGACGCCGCGCAGAAGCAGATCGACAGCCTGAAGGCGCTCGAGGCCAGCACCCGGGCGAGTCTCGAAGGCGCCGAGGCCAAGGTCGAGGGCGTGAAGCTCGACCTCAGCTACACCACCATCGTGGCGCCGATCGACGGGACGGCCGGCGACCGGGCGCTCCGGGTCGGCCAGGTCGTCTCCCCCGGCACCGGGCTCCTGACCCTCGTGCCGATGGGTCGCGACATCTACCTCGTGGCGAACTTCAAGGAGACCCAGACCGGCCGCATGGTCGAGGGCGAGCGCGTCACTTTCACGGTGGACGCCTTCGGCGACCACGAATTCCAGGGCCGGATCGAGAGCTTCTCGCCGGGGACCGGCTCGCAATTCGCCCTGCTGCCGCCGGAGAACGCCACCGGCAACTTCACCAAGGTGGTGCAGCGCGTGCCGGTGCGCGTCGCCCTCGACCCGGCCGACCCGCTGGTCGCCCGCCTGCGCCCCGGCCTGTCGGTGGAGGCCACGGTCCACACCGCCGACCCGGTGGAGCCGGTCGACCCGGCCCGGCGCCGTCCGAGAACCGCCCCGGCGCTCGTCAGCGAGGCCCTGCCCCGATGAGTTCGGTTCCGGCCGTGCCGGTGTCCGAGGCCAGGGCGAGCGCCCGGGACTGGCTCGCCGTGTTCGGCGCGATCCTCGGCGCCTTCACGGCGATCCTCGACATCCAGATCACCAACGCCTCGCTCGCCGACATCCAGGGGGCGCTCGGCGCCTCCACCGAGGAGGGGAGCTGGATCTCCACCGCCTACCTGATGGCCGAGATCATCGTGATCCCGCTCACCGGCTGGCTGTCCTCGGTGATCGGCCTGCGCCGCTACCTCGCGGTGAACACCATTCTGTTCACCGCCTTCTCGCTGGCCTGCGCGCTGTCCACGACCTTGAGCCAGATGATCCTGTTCCGGGCCGGCCAGGGCTTCACCGGCGGCGTGCTGATCCCCACCGCGATCGTCATCGTGCGCACGCGGCTGCCGAAGAGCCAGCAGGCGGTCGGCATCGCCATGTTCGGGCTCACCGCGACCTTCGCGCCGGCGATCGGCCCGACGGTCGGCGGCTGGCTCACCGACAACCTGTCCTGGCACTACATCTTCTACCTGAACCTGATCTTCGGTCCGATCGCGGCCGCGATCCAGCTCGGCGCCTTCGAGGCGGCGCCGGCCCGCTGGGGCGAGCTGCTCAAGGGCGACTGGATCGGCATCGGCCTGATGGCGACCGGCCTGCCGGCCCTGACCTTCGTGCTGGAGGAGGGCCAGCGCAAGGACTGGTTCGGCTCGCCCGTGATCGTCGAGGCGAGCTGGCTCGCGGCGGCCGGCATCGCCGGGTTCATCGTCCGCGAGCTGACGGCGGCGCGGCCGTTCATCAACCTGCGGGTGCTGGCCAACCGCTCGGTCGGCGGCGCCTGCGTGCTGATGACCGTGCTGGGCGCGGTCTCGTACGGGTCGATCTACATCATCCCGGTCTACTGCGCGCAGATCCAGGGCTACAACGCCCAGCAGATCGGCTACGTGGTGATGTGGTCGGGCCTGCCGCAGCTGCTGCTCTTCCCGATGATGCCGCTGATCATGCGCGCCGTGGACGCGCGGCTCCTCGTGGTCACCGGCACGCTGTTCTTCATCGCGAGCTGCTGGATCAATGTCGGCCTGACCCACGACGTCGGCGCCGACCAGCTGATCCTGCCGCAGGTCATGCGGGCCATCGGCCAGCCGCTGTTCACGATCCCGCTCTCGCAGCTCTCCACGGCCGGCCTCGCGCCCCGCGACACCGCCGACGCCTCGGCGCTGTCGAACATGATGCGCAACCTCGGCGGCTCGATCGGCATCGCCCTGCTGTCGACCATGATCGACCGGCGGGAGCACTTCCACTTCTCGATGCTGGCCGAGGCGATCACCGTCAACGCGACCCGCACCCAGGACCGGCTCGCGGCGCTCGCCGCCGGGATGCACGCCCGCATCGCCGACCCGCTCGCCGCCAAGGGCGTCGCGCTCGGCCAGCTCGCCGCCCAGGTCCGCCGCGAGGCCTATGTCATGGCCTACGCGGACGGGTTCTGGCTGGTGGGCGTGAGCCTCGTGGCGAGCCTCGCGGTGGTGGCGGTCCTCAGGAAGCCGCAGCGCGCCGCCGGCCCCGTGGAGGCGCACTGAGCGGCCGGGGGCCTACTTCCCCGGGAGGTTGTGGACGATCGGGAAGAACGTGTCCTTCCAGTCCTTGGGCTCGGCCTTGATGGTCTTCATCGCGTAGAAGTGCCGGGCCTGGAGCATGATGCCGTAGGGGGTGGTGGAGAAGTTCGTCCCCGGCTCCTTCATGATCTCGACCAGCGTCTCGGGCGGCGTCTTCTCGTTGGTGGCCGCCACGTAGTCCCTGGCCGCCTGGAGCGGGTCCTTGGCGATCTCGGCATTGGCCTCGTCGATGGCGGCCACGATGGCGGCGGCGAGCTTGGGGTTGCGGTTGAACCAGGCCGTGCGGGCGTAGAAGATCGCGTTGCTCACCGGCTCGCCGACCAGCTCGTAGGAATTCAGCACCTTGTGGATCGCCGGGTCCTGCAGCTCGCGCTGCTGGAACGGCGGCAGCGAGAAGTGGCTGTTGACCTCGTTGTGCGGGCTCGCCAGGGCCGCCACCGCGTCGGGATGGCCGAGCTGGACGGTGAGCGGGTCGAGCTTGGTGGCGTTCTCGGGCCCGAACGCCTTCTTGGCGGCGATCTGGAGCAGCACCGCCTGGGACGAGACCTTCACGGAGGGCAGGGCAATCTTGTCCTTGGACGAGAAGTCCTTGAGCTCCTTCACCTCCGGGTTGCGGGTGAGCAGCAGCATCGGTGTCGAGCCGACCCCGCACAGGCCCTTCACGTCGCCCCGGGTGCGGTCGTTGAGCAGCAGCATGTTGGTCGAGCCGCTGTCGACGATGTCGATATTGCCCGAGAGCAGCGCGTCGTTGCCGGCCGCGCCGCTCGTCAGGTTGACCCACTCCACCGCGACGTCGCCGAGGCCCGCGGCCTTGGCGTGCTTCTCGATCAGCTTGTGCTGCTCGGCGAGCACGGCCGGGAGGTAGACGAAGCCCGGCTGCCGGCTGATCCGGACCTTGGCATCGTCGGCCCGGGCGGGGGTGGCCAGCGCCAGCCCGGCCAGCAGGAGGGCCGATCCTGCCCGCAGGAGCCGGCGGCGGCCCAGCCGCAACGAGCCCGTCCGAGACGCACGCACCATGACGCTTCTCCCTGTGGCCCGGCGGCTCCGTGTCCGATCCGGGCTTGTCTTGCGCGCGAGTGGACAGAATCGGGCGGGCGGGCGCAAGGCCCTGCCGTCTCGGCCCGCTTACGCCGGAGCCTCAAAGTTCGGCGCCGTGAAGGCGCGGCGCGCCCCGCCGTCGCGATCCCGGGATCGTCAGCGTGAAGCCCCAGCTCGAGCCGGGCCGGATGGCCAGGACGCGCACTCTGCCCGATGTGGCCCAGGGGGTGGCGGCCTCTTGCGAGGGCGCGGAGCGAGCCGGGCGCTCAGTCCGCCGAGAAGCCCCGGACCGCCGCCCGCACCAGCGCGCCGATCATCGGCCGCACGTCGTCCACCCCGAGGGGTCCGAGGCTGCCGAGATCGGCGAGATAGGTCATGCCGTGGACGCTGGACCACAGCGCCCGCGCCATCACCGGGATCGCCGCCTCGGCGAGGCGGCCGCCGTCGCGCAGCACCCCTTCCAGGATCCCGAACAGGGCCGCGATGTCGGCCTGCACCGAGTCCGGCGCCGCCACGGTCCGGCGCTCGAAGATCGCCGCCCAGGCGGCGTGGTGCGCGCCCGCGAAGGCGAGGTAGGCGTCGGCCAGGCACAGGAGCCGCGCCTCCGTCTCCCGCGACGGGCAGGCCGCCAGCGCCCCCGCGAGGGCGTCCCGGAGCTGCCGCATGGTCACGGCGTTGGCCTCCAGCCGCAGCACTTCCAGGCTGTCGAACTGCGTGTAGACCGAGCCGACCGCCGTGCCGGCCCGCTCCGCGACGGCGCGGGCGGTCAGGGCCGCCGCGCCGCCCGCGTTCAGGATCGCCACCGCGGCGTCGATCAGGGCCCGGCGATCGGCCGCCCGGTCGCCCGGCTCCTTCCGCGGCCGCCCTCTCGATTTTTTATGAACCTCGTTCATTTTATACCTTGCGGCCCGCCGCCCGCCGTGTTTACTTGTTTCATGAACGACGTTCAATCAAATCCGGACACGGTCCGGCCCGTCGTTCCCGCGAGGTGAACCGTGATGAGGACCCTCTCCTTCCTGATGCGCGGCGTGATCGCCGACAACGCCCAGGCGATCCACGACGCCCATGCCGTGACGATCCTGCGCCAGCAGATCCGGGACGCCGCCGGCGCCCTGGCGACCGCCCGGCGGGAGCTGGCCGTCGCGATGGCCTACCACGCCGCCGAGGCGCGCGCCCTGGCGGCGATCGGCGGCCGCATCGACACGCTGTCGGACGGGGCGCGCCGGGCGCTCGGCGACGGCCGCGAGGATCTCGGGACCGAGGCGGCGATCCACATCGCCGCCCTGGAGGACNCCACATCGCCGCCCTGGAGGACGAGCGGGCCGACCGCCGGGCCGCCGCCGAGCGCTTCGCCGCGGAGGTCGAGCGGCTGAAGCGCCTCGTCGCGCAGGGCGGCGAGCGGCTGCGGGATCTCGACCGCGGGCTCCAGACCGCCCGCACCACCGAGGCGCTGCGGCGGGCCGGCCTCGAGGGCCGCCGGGTCACGACCCTGTCGGCGGGCGCCCTCGGGGAGGCCGAGCGGACGCTGGCGCGCCTGCGCGAGCGGCAGGCGGCCGAGGCAGACGTCGCCGCCGCGCTGACCGAGCTCGAGGCCGAGGCCGCGGGCGGGATCGAGGCCGATCTCGAGGCGGCGGGCTACGGCCGCCCCCGCACGGACCCGCTCGCGGTGCTGGACCGCCTCAGGGCCGGGGCCTGACCGGAGCCGCACCAATCCCCGTTCGAACATTCCTCAGGAGACCGCACCATGACACCGCAGATGCCCCATACCGGCGCCTGGAAGACCTTCACGCTGGTCAGCTTCGCCGCCGCCGCCGCCATGCTGACGATCGGCATCTTCTTCCTGCCCGCCGAGATCTGGATCAAGGGCTACCTCGCCATGGCGTCGCTGTTCCTCACGGGCACGACCTTCACCCTGGCCAAGACCCTGCGCGACGAGCACGAGGCGAAGCGGCTGATCAACAAGATCGAGGACGCCGCCACCGAGCGCGTCCTGCGCGAGGCGGTGCCGGGCCGGCTCTGACCGGATCCCGGGCCCCGCTCAGCCCGCGGCGTCCAGGAACGCGGCGAGCACCCGAGAAAATTCCGGGGTCCGCAGGTAGCCGTAGGATTTGTGCCGGTTCTCGGCGCCGTCCGGCCTCCGGTAGGCGTTGATCACCGGGACGTCCCGCACCCGCACGCCGGCGGCGTTCGGCGCGTAGAGGGCCGCGAGGTCGTCGCCCACCGTGGCGATGTCCCGGCGGTCCATCAGGTTGGTCCAGGCGGTGAGCGCCGCCGGCACCCGGAGGTCGCCGTGCTCGTCGGCGAGCTTCAGCTTCAGTTCGGCGAGCCCGAGGGGCGCGCCGAGGGTGACCAGCTCGCAGCGGGGCATCGGCGTCCCGCCCGCCTCGGCGGCGCGCAGCACGTCGTAGGCGATCAGGCCACCCATCGAGTGCGCGGCGATCAGCACGCGGTCCGCCGCGGCCGCCGCCAGGGCGTCGCGCAGGCGCGCCCGCGCCGCCGCCCGGAACGCCGCGTCCTCGTAGTAGCCCCAGAGATCGTCGAGGCGGTATTCCAGGATCAGGTCGTCCACCGGCGTCACCCCGGCGGCCTCCTGCAGGTGCGACAGGCCGCGATAGATCCGGTCGGCGAGGGTCGGCTCGGCGCGGTCGGGCTCCCCCGCCGGGGAGGGGAACGGCCCGAGGCCGTGATCGGGGCGGTAGGGCTCGCGATTGCGGTCGCCCGAGAGCGGCTGCGGGTAGCGCAGGTCCGCCCAGTAGACGAAGGTGAAGGGCAGGCCGTCCTCGGCCACCCGGAGCCCGCGATTGCGGTCGAGCCCCTCGCGGATCGCGGCGCGCCACCAGGCGGCCTTCTCATCCCGGGGCGGCTTGTTGGCGAGCCCGTGGATGCCGATGATGTTCGTCCGACCCAGTGTCCGCTCCCAGACCGACGAGAGTGCCGGCCGGGCAAGATAGGGCCGCCCGACGCGGACGGAACTGCGGCTTAGTTTCCGGGCGGCGCGGCCCGTCGCCCCTGCCCGTCGCCCCTGCCCGTCGTCCTCGCCCGTCGCCCCTGTCCGTCGTCCCCGCCCGTCACCCCATTGCCACGCGGGCGCTCCGCCATAGCTGCGCTGCGGGAACCGGATCGAACCCGGGGCCTTCTCCCACGACAGATGATCCTGCCGCGCTTGTGCCCCGGTGCGCGCGGCCAATGACGAGGACGGTGGCCCGATGCGGCGCGCCCACAGCATGGAATTCGGGGCCGAGATGGTCGGGGGCGGCGTCCGCTTCGCCCTCTGGGCGCCCACCGCCCGGAGCGTCGACCTCGTCGTCGACGGCGTTGACCACCCGCTGCCCGAATCCGGCGGCGGCTGGCGGCGCACCGCCCTGCCGGGGGTGAAGCCCGGCGCCCGCTACGGCTTCCGCATCGACGGCGACCTCGTCGCCCCCGATCCCGCCTCGCGCTTCCAGCCCGACGACGTCTCGGGCCTCAGCGAGGTGATCGACCCGCGCGCCTTCGCGTGGTCCGACGCGGGCTGGACCGGGCGGCCCTTCGAGGAGGCGGTGATCTACGAGTGCCATGTCGGCACCGCGACGCCCGAGGGCACCTATGCCGGCCTGCAGGCCCGGCTGCCCGACCTCAAGGCGCTCGGCGTCACCGCCATCGAGCTGCTGCCGCTCGCCGACTTCAAGGGCTCGCGCAACTGGGGCTACGACGGCGTCCAGCCCTACGCGCCCGACGCCGCCTACGGCCGGCCGGACGACCTCAAGCGCCTGATCGACGCCGCCCACGGCCTCGGCCTGATGGTCTATCTCGACGCGGTCTACAACCATTTCGGCCCGGCCGGGAATTACCTGCACGCCTACGCCAAGACCTTCTTCACCGAGCGCCACCAGACCCCCTGGGGCGCGGGCATCAACTTCGACGGCAAGGAGAGCGGCGCCACGGTGCGGCAGTTCTTCATCCAGAACGCCCTGTACTGGCTGGAGGAGTACCGGTTCGACGGCCTGCGCTTCGACGCCGTCCACGCGATTCTCGACGATTCGCCCCGCCACTTCCTCGCCGAGCTCGGCGAGACGGTCCGAAAGACCTTCCCGGACCGTCAGATCCACCTGATGCTGGAGAACGAGGCCAACCAGGCCCGCTGGCTGGAGCGGGACGCCGCCGGGCGCCCGAAGATGCACGACGCCCAGTGGGCCGACGACCTGCACCATTGCTGGCACGTGCTGCTGACGGGCGAGGATGCCGGCTATTATAAGAGCTTTGCCGACAAACCCGTCCAACACCTCGCCCGCTGCCTCGCGGAGGGTTTTGCGTATCAGGGCGAGCCGTTCGCCACGCTCGACAACCATCCCCGCGGCGAGCCCTCCGGGCACCTGCCGCCCTCCGCCTTCGTGACCTTCCTGCAGAACCACGATCAGGTCGGCAATCGCGCCTTGGGCGAACGGCTCAACCACTTGGCCGATCCGAAGAAACTCGACCTTGCCCGGGCCGGGCTCCTGCTGGCGCCCCAGATCCCGATGCTCTGGATGGGCGAGGAATGGTCGGCCTCGGCGCCGTTCCTGTTCTTCGTCGACTTCGCGCCGGACGAGGATCTCAACAAGGCGGTGCGCGACGGCCGCCGCCGGGAGTTCAAGAGCTTCGCGGCCTTCGCGGACGACACCTCGAAGATCCCCGATCCCACGGAACGGGAGACCTTCGAGGCCTCGAAGCTCGACTGGTCCGAGCGGGAGCGCTCGCCCCACCGGGAGGTGCTGGCCGAGACGACGCGGCTCCTCGGCCTGCGCCGGGACGTGGTCGTGCCGCTGGCGAAGTCCGGCTACGACGGCGCCGCCGCCACGCTGCCGCGCCCGGACGTGGTCGACTGCACCTGGCGCTTCGGCGCCGGCACCCTGCGCTTCGTCGCCAATGTCGGGGCCGCGCCCTTCGCGGTGGATCCGGGCGGCGCCAGGCTGGTCTGGACCAACGCCCCGGACGGGGCGGGGCGCGACCTGCCCTCCTGGACGGGCGTGTTCCTGACGGAGTCCCGCTCGTGAGCGCCCTGGAACAGCTGGCCGACCTCGTCGGCGTCGCCGCCGGCTACACCGACGCCTTCGGCAAGCCCGTCGAGACACCCCTGGAGGTCCGCCGCGGCCTGCTCGCGGCGCTGGGCTTCGCGGTGGACGACGAGGCGGCAATCGCCGAGAGTCTGGCGCAAGTCGAGCGCCTGCGCCGCGGCCTGATCCCGCCGCTCCTGCCGGTGGAGGCCCGCCGGGCGGCACGCGTCCCGGTGCGTCCGCAGAACGGCGCGCCCCACACCCTGGTCTGGCGCCTCGTGGACGAGCGCGGCACGGCCCGCGAGGGCAGGGCCAACCCGCAGGGGGCCGAGCCGGGCTTCGAGCTGCCGCCGCTGACGCCGGGCTACCACCGCCTCACCGTTCAGGCCGGGCAGACCCGCACAGAATCCTGGGTGATCGCCGCGCCCCAGCGCTGCTGGCGCCCGCGCCCCTACACGGAGGAGGGGGCCTCCGACTGGGGCATGGCCGCGCAGCTCTACGGCCTGCGCTCGGCCACCAATATCGGCATCGGCACCTACGCGGATGCCGGCGAGGCCGCCCGCGAGGCCGCCCTGCGCGGCGCGGCGTTCTTAGGCCTGAGCCCGGTCCACGCCCTGTTCGGCTCCGACCGGACCAAGATCTCGCCCTACTCGCCCTCCTCGCGCCTGTTCCTGGAGACCCTGTTCATCGCCCCGCGCAGCCTGCCGGGGCTCGCCGGGTCCCGCGCCGAGGCGCTGCTCGCCGAGCGCGCGGACGCGATCACGGCGCTCCGCGAGGCGGCTTTGGTCGACCACCAGGGCGTGCACGACGTGCTCGACCCGGTGCTCCGGGCCCTCTGGGCCGAGTCCCCGGCCCGGGCCGGCACCGACGCGGGTTTCGAGCGCTTCCGCCAGGAGGGCGGCGCGGATCTCGAAGCGCACGCCGTGTTCGAGGCGCTGTCCGAGCATTTCCGGGAGCAGGGCGCCCACTGGCTGGGCGACTGGCCGGAGGAATACCGCCGCGCCGGCACGGAGGCGGTGCGGACCTTCGCGGCGGAGAACGCGGACCGCGTCGGCTACCACGCGTGGCTGCAATACCTCGCCGACCGGCAGCTCGCCGAGGCCTCCGCGGCGGCGCTCGGTGCGGGCATGCGGGTCGGGCTCTACCGCGACCTCGCGGTCGGCGCCGACCGGGGCGGCTCCGAGATCTGGTCGCATCCCGAGCGCTTCGCCGACAAGGTCTCGATCGGCGCGCCGCCGGACCTGCTGGCGCCCAAGGGCCAGAACTGGGGCCTGCCGGCCTTCGACCCGCTGGCGATGGAGCGCGACGGGCTCGCGGCCTTCCGCGCCCTGGTCCAGGCCAACATGCGCCACGCCGGCGCGATCCGGATCGACCACGCCTTCCAGCTCGCCCGGCTGTTCCTGATCCCGCTCGGGCAGGGCGCCCAGGCCGGCGCCTACGTGGCCATGCCGTTTGAGCCGATGCTGGCGGTGCTGCGCCTGGAGAGCCACCGCAACAAGTGCCTCGTCATCGCGGAGGATCTCGGCACGGCGCCCGAGGGCTTCTCCGACGCGCTGATGCGGGCCGGGGTGCTGAGCTACCGGATCCTCGCCTTCGAGCGCGAGGGCGACGGCCGGTTCAAGTCGCCCTCGGCCTATCCGCGGGACGCGCTCACCGCCATCACCACCCACGACCTGCCGACCTTCGTCGGCTGGTGGCGCGGGGTCGACACCGACACCCGCCAGTCGCTGGGCCTCTACGACCAGGAGCGGGCCGAGGCCGAGCGGGCCGAGCGCGTGGTCGAGCGCCGCCGCCTCGCCGAGGCGCTGGCGGCCGAGCAGCTCATCCCCTCCGCCGAGCCGCCGGATTCCGCGCCCTTCGAGGCCGCCGCCCGCTACCTCGCCCGCGCGCCCTCGATGCTCACCGCCGTCCAGTACGAGGACGTGGTCTCCGAACTCGCCCAGGCGAACGTCCCGGGCTCGACCGAGGGCTACCCGAACTGGCGGCGCAAGCTCGACCGGGAGCTTGCCGACATCGCCGCCCCCGGCGGCCCGCTGGCGAAGCTCGCGGCCGCCCTGTCGGCCGAGGCGCGGGGCCCGCGCTCGGGCGCCGCGCGCCTCGCCGCGCCGGCGCCGCGCTCGACCTACCGGCTGCAGTTCCACAAGGACTTCACCTTCGCGGATGCGGGGAGGGTCGTCCCCTACCTGCACCGGCTCGGGATCAGCCACGTCTANGGGGCCCGCGCTCGGGCGCCGCGCGCCTCGCCGCGCCGCCGCCGCGCTCGACCTACCGGCTGCAGTTCCACAAGGACTTCACCTTCGCGGATGCGGGGAGGGTCGTCCCCTACCTGCACCGGCTCGGGATCAGCCACGTCTACGCCTCGCCCCTCCAGAAGGCGCGGCCCGGCTCGACCCACGGCTACGACATCGTCGACCACGGCGCGATCAACCCGGAACTCGGCGGCGAGGCGGGCTTCATCCAGCTCTCCGAGACGCTCCACGCGCACGGGATCAAGCTGCTCCTCGACATCGTCCCGAACCACATGGGCGTCGGCGGGGCCGACAATCCGTGGTGGCTCTCGGTGCTCGAATGGGGCTCCCTGTCGCCCTTCGCCGACGCCTTCGACATCGACTGGCAGCGGCTCGGGGCCGGGCGCAACCTCGTGATCCCGTTCCTGGGCGACCGCTACGGCGAGGCCCTGGAGAAGGGCACGCTGGAATTGAAGTTCGACCCCGAGAAGGGCGCCTTCAGCGTCTGGCACTACGAGCACCAGCTGCCGATCCGGCCCCTGAGCTACCCGACCATCCTCAACCGCGTGATCGCCGCCATCGGGGCGGTGGACGACGACACCACGGCGGAACTGCTCGCGATCTCCGAGCGGCTGCGGGCGATGTCGATCGATCCCGACGAGACCCGCCGCAGAGGCTTCCCCGAGGAGGCCGAGGGGCTGAAGCGCCGGCTCGCCGAGATCTACGGCGTGTCGCCGCTGATCCAGGAGGCCACCGCCAGCACGCTGGCGCTGCTCAACGGCTTCAAGGGCCGCCCGGACAGTTTCGGGCCGCTGCACCGGCTCCTGGAGGCCCAGGCCTACCGGCTCGCCCACTGGCGGGTGGCGTCGAGCGACATCAACTACCGCCGCTTCTTCGACGTGAACTCCCTGGCGGGGTTGCGGGTCGAGCTCTCCGACATCTTCCACCGCTCCCACGAGACCGTGTTCCGGCACGTCCGCGAGGGGCGGATCGACGGCCTGCGCATCGACCACATCGACGGGCTCGCCGACCCGCTGGGCTACGCGAGGGCGCTCCAGGCGGCCGTCGGCCCCGGCTTCTACGTGGTCGTGGAGAAGATCCTGGAGCCCGGCGAGCGGCTGCGGCCCTGGCCGGTGGCCGGGACCACGGGCTACGACGTGCTCAACCAGCTCGACGGCATCCTGGTCGACAAGGGGAAGCGCGGGAAAATCGAGCGGCTCTACACCTGGGCCACGGGCTTCGACGAGCCCTACGGCTTCCAGCTCCGCGCCGCCAAGGCCGAGATCCTCGAGATCAGCTTCGCGAGCGAGCTGGAGGTGCTGACCACCGACCTCAAGGAGGTGGCCGACGCCGACCGGCGCACCCGCGACTTCACCGTCAACGCGCTGCGCCGGGCGCTGATCGAGATCATCGCGCGCTTCCCGACCTACCGCAGCTACCTGCCGCCGGAGCTGGAGGAGGGCGAGGTCGAGCCCGAGGACGTGCGCCTGATCGAGGGCGCGGTCGCCAAGGCCAAGCGCTGGTCGAGCCTGCCGGACCGCTCGGTCCACGACTTCGCCGCCGACGTCCTGCTCGGGCGGATCGAGACGGCGGGGCCGGGCCGGCCGGACCCGCGGGTGGCCCTGCGCTTCCGCCGCCGGTTCCAGCAGCTCACCGGCCCGGTCATGGCCAAGAGCCTGGAGGACACGCTGTTCTACCGCTACGCGTGCCTGCTGGGCCTCAACGAGGTCGGCGGCGATCCGGGCGAGTACGGCATCGACGCGGAGCACTTCCACGACCTGCAGATCGCCCGTGCCCGGGACTGGCCGAGCGCCATGATCACCACGGCGACCCACGACACCAAGCGCGGCGAGGATGCCCGCACCCGGCTGCTCGCCCTCTCGGAGATCCCCGAGGAATGGGCCAAGGCCTGGGACCTGTGGCAGCGGGTCGCCGGCCCGCACCTCGCCCGGATCGACGGCGAGCCGGCCCCCGACGCCAACGACCAGTGGATGTTCTTCCAGGCGATCCTCGGCGCCTGGCCCCTGGAGCTGCTGGAGCAGGATGCGCCCGAGGCCATCGCGGAGTTCCGGGACCGGCTCATCGCCTACGGCAAGAAGGCCATGCGCGAGGGCAAGCGCCGGTCGAGCTGGGTCAACGTCGACGAGGTCTACGAGGGCGCGGTCCGGAAGCTGTTCACGGCCCTGATCGCCCCGGGCTCGGATTTCCTGAGCGCACTCCGGCCCTTCGCCCGGCGGCTCGCCCATCTCGGCATGCTGGCGAGCCTCGGCCGCACGGTCCTGAAATGCACCCTGCCGGGCCTGCCCGACACCTACCAGGGCACGGAGATCTGGGATTTCTCCTTCGTCGATCCCGACAACCGCCGCCCGGTGGACTACCCGGCCCTGGAGCGGATGCTGGAGCAGGGCGGCGCGCCCGCCGAGTTGCTGGGCCACTGGCCGAACGGGCGGGTCAAGCAGGCGACGCTGACGCGGCTGCTCGCCGAGCGGGCCGAGCGCCCGGACTTCTACGCCAGCGCGGCCTACGAGCCCGTGGACGCGACGGGTCCCCGGGCCGACCACGTCATCGCCTACTGGCGGACCGATCCCGGTCAGGAGGGTGGCGACCTGTTCGTCGCGGTGCCGCGGCTCTTCGCAGGTCTGGTCGGCGAGGCGGGCTGGTCGGGCGAAGCCTTCGCGGGCACCCGGGTCGCTCTCGGGGCAGAGACCCGCTGGCGCGACCTCGTGTCGGGGCGCATCGTCGAGAGCGGCGGGGAGGGGGCCGATCTCGGCGACCTCCTGCGCGACCTGCCCTACGCGGTGCTGCGGCGGGAGTCATAACCCCTCCGTCATCGCGAGCGCAGCGAAGCGACCCAGGGCAGCGCAACTTAACGAGGCGTGGCGCTACGGGATTGCTCCGCTCCGCTCGCAAAGACGGCGGTCCGGGCGTTTCTTCCGGTGCCGCCTCCGCAGCCCTGTCACGCAAGTCTGCTGAGAGAAGACCGGCCGCATCCACGCGGCACACCCGCGCGGTTCGGGCGTTACGACACAGGAACGGGAGCCAGAAGCCAGCATGAACGCACCGACCAAAGCCGCTGCGACGTCCGGGGCCGAGGCCGTCCTGCCGGCCGCGCTGGCGCCCTGCGCCGCGGGGCCGCGGATCTACAACCTGTTCCCGCTCCTGGTCGGGCGCGTCGCGGACTGGACCGCCGAGCTGCCGCGGATTGCCGCCCTCGGCTTCGACTGGATCTACCTGAACCCGTTCCACCAGACCGGCGGCTCGAAGAGCCTCTACGCGGTCGCCGACCCGGACCGCCTCGACGAGCGGTTCCGCGACCCCGACGGCACGCCGGACGACGCGCAGATCGGCCGCTTCTGCGCCGCCGCCAGGGCCGCCGGCCTGTCGGTGATGACCGACCTCGTGATCAACCACACCGCCGACAACGCGCGGCTCGCCACCGAGCGGCCCGACCTGTTCATGAAGGAGCCGGACGGCTCGATCATGCACCCGGCCGCCGTCGATCCGGACGACCCGTCGATCCGCACCGTCTGGGGCGATCTGGCCGAGCTCGACTACCACACGCCGGCCGCCCGGGACGAGCTGACCCGGATCTGGGGCGGCTACGTCGCCCGGCTCCAGGGGCTCGGCGTCGCGGGCTTCCGCTGTGACGCCGCCTACAAGGTGCCGCCGGAGACCTGGCGGGTCCTGATCGGGGAGGCCAAGGGCCGCGATCCCGCCTGCCTGTTCGCCGCCGAGACCCTCGGCTGCACCTTCGAGGAGGCAAGGGCCACGGCCGGCGCCGGCTTCGACTACCTGTTCAACTCCTTCGCGTGGTGGGACCTGAGGAAGCCCTGGGCGCTCGAGCAGTACGAGCGCCTGCGGGTGCTGGCTCCCTCGATCGCCTTCCCGGAAAACCACGACATGAAGCGCCTCGCCGCCGAGATCGGCGGCGGCCCGGAGGCGGTGGCGGCCCACCTGCGCACCCGCTACGCGCTCGCCGCCTTCTTCTCGGCCGGCGTGCTGATGCCGATCGGCTACGAGTGGGGCTACCGCCGGGCGCTGCACGTGGTCGAGACCACCCCGCGCGACCGCGAGAACGAGACCGGCATCGACATCTCGGCCTCGATCCGGGCCATCAACGCCCTGCGGGCGGAGCTGCCGGCCGCCAATGTCGAGGGCGCGCAGATCCGGATCTCGTCGCCCGACAGCGATCTGGTGGCGCTCGCCCGCTTCGACACCGGCCACCCGGCCTCGGCGCAGCACGGGCTGATCGTGCTCTACAACCCGACCGACAAGCCGGTGCCGGTGGAGGCCGGCGCGCTCATCGCCCGCACCGGCGGGATGCTCGGCGCCTTCGTCGACCGGACCCCGGAGGCTGAGCCGATCGCGTTCCATCCCGGCAGCGCCATCGACCTGATGCCCGGCGAGCTGCGCATCCTCGCGGCGAGCGCCCAGCAGGTCGCCCGCCAGCCGGAGCGCGGCACCCCGGACGGGGAGGGCCGGGTGGTGATCGAGGCGGTCAGCCCCGAGCTCGACGGCGGCCGCTCGCCGGTGAAGCGGATCGTCGGCGAATCCCTGCGGGTCGAGGCCGACATCTTCTCCGACGGCCACGAGATCATCGACGCCGCGATCCTGTCGCGGGTCGCCGGCAGCGACGCGTGGCGCGAGGACCCGATGGTCTTCGTCGACAACGACCGCTGGGCCGGGCACTTCCCCCTGGAGCGGAACGCCCGCTACGAGTTCACCCTGATCGCGTGGCGCGACGCCTTCTCGTCCTGGGTGCGCGACACCCTGAAGAAGCGCGCCGCCGGCGTCGACGTGCGCCTGGAGACGATCGAGGGCGTGGCCCTCGTCGGGACCGCCGCCTCCCTCGCCCGGACCCGGGGCGGGCGCGACGCCGACCGGCTCGCCGCGCTCGTGGCGGCGCTCGCCGCCGAGGAGACGGGCTCCGCCGCCCAGCTCGACCGGATCCTCGCCCCCGACGCGGCGCGCCTCGTGCGCCGGAACGCCGAGCGGGTGAACCTCACCCGCTATCCCGTGACCCTGCCGGTGATCGCCGACCGCCTCGCGGCCCGGTTCTCCGCCTGGTACGAGATCTTCCCGCGCTCCCAGTCGATGGACGTGAACCGCCACGGCACCTTCGACGACGTCATCCGGCGCCTGCCCGAGATCCGCGAGCTCGGCTTCGACGTTCTCTACTTCACGCCGATCCACCCCGTGGGCCGGACGAACCGCAAGGGGAAGAACAACACCCTCAAGGCCGAGCCCGGCGACGTCGGCTCGGTCTACGCGGTCGGCGCGGAGGAGGGCGGCCACGAGGCCGTGCATCCCGACCTCGGCACGCTCGCGGATTTCGAGCGGCTGGTCGCGGCGAGCCACGCCTACGGCATGGAGATCGCCCTCGACTTCGCGATCCAGTGCTCGCCGGATCATCCCTGGATCAAGAACCATCCGGAATGGTTCGAGTGGCGCCCCGACGGCACGCTGAAATTCGCCGAGAACCCGCCCAAGAAGTACGAGGACATCTCGAACGTCCATTTCTACGGGGGCGCCCTGCCCTCGCTCTGGATCGAATTGCGCGACATCCTGCTCGGCTGGTGCGCGCGGGGCGTGCGCATCTTCCGGGTCGACAACCCGCACACCAAGCCGATCCCGTTCTGGGAATGGGTGATCGGCGAGGTCAACGGCCAGTATCCGGACGCGATCTTCCTCGCCGAGGCCTTCACCCGGCCGAAGATGATGAAGAAGCTCGCCAAGGCCGGCTACCAGCAGAGCTACACCTACTTCACGTGGCGCAACACGAAGCAGGAACTCACCGACTACGCCCTGGAGCTGGCCGGCGAGATGGGCGAGTATTATCGCCCCAACTTCTTCGCGAACACGCCCGACATCAATCCCTACTTCCTCCAGACCAGCGGGCGCGCCGGGTTCGTGATCCGCGGCACGCTCGCCGCGACCCTCTCGTCGGTCTACGGCATCTACAACGGCTTCGAGCTGTGTGAGGCCGCGCCGTATCCCGGCAAGGAGGAGTATCTCAACTCCGAGAAATACGAGCTGAAGGCCTGGGACTACGACCGGCCCGGCAACATCCGCGAGCACATCGTCAAGCTCAACAAGATCCGGCGCGAGAACCCCGCCCTCTGGGATTTTCGCAATGTCGCCTTCACGGGTGCCTGGAACGACAACATCATCGCCTACGCCAAGGCGACGCCCGAGCGCGACAACTGCGTCTTCACCATGGTCAACCTCGATCCGAAGAACCGCCAGGAATGCACCTACGAGGTGCCGCTCTGGCTGTTCGGCCTGCCGGACGACGGGGCGGTTGAGGTCGAGGACCTGCTGCAGGGCTACACGTTCGAGTTGCGCGGCAAGACCCACCGCATCGCCCTCGATCCGGCCGAGCGATCCTGCGTGATCTGGCGCCTCCGGGCGCCGCGGCGGGTTGCGGGCTGAGGCCGCCCGTGGCACTCGACCCTCCGGCACTCGGCCATGGCCGTTGAATCCGGCGGCGGGCCGTCCCGTCGCCGACCCTTGCACCCGCGCGGCGGCCCCCCGCCCGCGCCCCGGCCGGTCCCCCCGCCGGTTCCGTCCGATTCGACCGATGAGGCAGCGACGCGATGATCGATCGCAGCGACCCGCAATGGTACCGTGACGCCATCATCTACCAGATCCACGTCAAGTCGTTCTTCGACTCGAACAACGACGGGATCGGGGATTTCGTGGGCCTGACCCAGCGCCTCGACTACGTGCGCGACCTCGGCGTCACGGCGATCTGGCTGATGCCGTTCTACCCCTCGCCGCTCCGCGACGACGGCTACGACATCGCCGATTACCGGGACATCAACCCGTCCTACGGCTCCATGGAGGACTTCAAGGCCTTCGTGGAGGCGGCGCACGAGCGCGGCCTGCGGGTCATCACCGAGCTCGTCATCAATCACACCAGCGACCAGCATCCCTGGTTCCAGGCCGCCCGCGAGGCGCCCCCCGGCTCGCCGGAGCGCGACTTCTACGTCTGGTCGGACACCGACGAGCCGTACCGGGACACGCGGATCATTTTCCTCGACACCGAGGCGTCGAACTGGACCTGGGACCCGGTCGCCAAGCAGTATTTCTGGCACCGGTTCTACAGCCACCAGCCGGACCTGAACTTCGACAACCCGAAGGTGCTGGAAGCGGTAATCGACGTGATGCGCTACTGGCTCGACATGGGCGTCGACGGGCTGCGGCTCGACGCGATCCCCTACCTGATCGAGCGCGACGGCACGAACTGCGAGAACCTCGCCGAGACCCACGACGTCATCAAGGCGATCCGCGCCGCGCTGGACGCGAGCTACCCGGACCGGATGCTGCTCGCCGAGGCCAACCAGTGGCCGGAGGAGACCGCGCAGTATTTCGGCGACGGCGACGAGTGCCACATGGCGTTCCACTTCCCGCTGATGCCGCGGATGTACATGGCGATCGCCCGGGAGGACCGGCACCCAATCACCGACATCATGCGCCAGACCCCGGAGATCCCCGAGGGCTGCCAGTGGGCGATCTTCCTGCGCAACCACGACGAGCTGACGCTCGAGATGGTCACGGCCGAGGAGCGTGACTACCTCTGGTCGTTCTACGCCGCCGAGCGGCGGGCCCGGATCAACCTCGGCATCCGCCGCCGCCTCGCGCCGCTCCTCGAGAACGACCGGCGCAAGATCGAGCTGATGAAGTCCCTCGTCCTGTCGATGCCCGGCACGCCGGTGCTCTACTACGGCGACGAGGTCGGCATGGGCGACAACATCTATCTCGGCGACCGCGACGGCGTGCGCACCCCGATGCAGTGGAGCCCCGACCGCAACGGCGGCTTCTCGCGGGCGAACCCGCAGAAGCTGTTCCTGCCGGCGATCCAGGACCCGATCTACGGCTTCGACGCCATCAACGTCGAGGCGCAGACCCAGGCCCAGACGAGCCTGCTGAACTGGACGCGGCGCATGATCGCGATCCGCAACAACAGCGTCGCGCTCGGGCGCGGCACGATCCAGTTCCTGTACCCGTCGAACCGCAAGGTCCTGGCCTGGATCCGCGAGCACGAGGACGAGCGGATCCTGTGCGTGGCGAACCTGTCGCGGGCGCCGCAGGCGGTGCAGCTCGACCTGTCGGAACTCCGCACCGCGGTGCCGATCGAGCTCACCGGCGGCACCGAGTTCCCGCCGATCGGCGACCTGCCCTACCTGCTGACCCTGCCGTCCTACGGCTTCTACTGGTTCAGCCTGAGCGCCGCGCGCTCCGGGGTGGTCGGCCCGCAGCAGGAGCCGCCGGAGCTGTTCACCCTGGTGCTCACCGGCGGGATCGAGACCCTGATGAGCGGGCGCGAGCGCGTCGCCTTCGAGCGCACCGTGGTGCCGCCCTTCCTGACGAGCCGGCGCTGGTTCGGCGCCAAGGGCTCGCGGATCAAGGCCACGAAGGTCGTCGACTGCGCCGCCCTGAAGGACGTCGACGGCAGCGCGCGCTTCCTGCTGCCGCGGCTGCAGGTGCAGCTCGCCAACGGCGAGACCCAGGAATACTTCGTGCCGGTGGGCGTCGAGGAGGGCCGCGAGGACGAGACCCTCATGCCCTTCGCGGTGGCGCGGGTGCGCCGCGGCCCGCGCACCGGCCTGCTCTACGGCGCGGCCGGCTCCAACGACTTCGCCGCCTGCCTGATCGACGACATGCGGCAGGCCCGCGAGATCCCCACCGAGACCGGGCGGCTCGTCTTCGCCGTCACCTCGGCCTTCGACCCGGACGTCACGGTCGACGTGGCCGATATCCGCCGGCTCTCGGGCGAGCAGAGCAACACCTCGATCGCCATCGGCTCGAAGATGATGCTCAAGCTGCTGCGCCGCCTGCAGCCGGGCCTGCATCCCGAGATCGAGGTCGGGCGCTTCCTCACCGAGCAGGCGGGCTTCTCCAACACCCCGGCGCTGCTCGGCACCCTGGAGCACGTGGCCGAGGACGGCACCCGCACGGCGCTGGCGGTGCTCCAGCGGTTCGTCATGAACCAGGGTGACGCCTGGACCCTGATGCTGGAAGGCCTGCGCCGGGACTTCGAGACCGTGGTGCTCACCCCCGAGAGCGAGGCCGCGACCCCCGAGGAGGCGTTCCAGGCCCACCGGCCCTGGGCCGACCTGCTCGGCCGGCGCACCGCCGAGCTGCACGCGGCGCTCGCCATCGAGACCGACGACCCGGCCTTCGCGGCCGAGCCGTTCACCGGGGACGACCTCGCCGTGCTGGCGCGCGATGCCCGCCACCAGGCCGAGCGCGCCTTCCGGGCGCTCAAGGGCCTCGCCGACCGGGGCCTCGATGCCGGCAAGCCGGCCTGCGCGGAGCTCGGCCAGCGCCGGGGCGCGGTCGAGGCGCTGATCGCGTCGCTCACCGAAGCGCCGGTCCGGGGCGCCCACAAGACCCGCATCCACGGCGACTACCACCTGGGCCAGGTGCTGGTCGCCGAGAACGACCTGATCATCGTCGATTTCGAGGGCGAGCCCTCGCGGCCGGCCGACGAGCGCCGGGCCAAGTCGATGCCCCTGCGGGACGTCGCCGGGCTGATGCGCTCCTTCGCGTACGGCGCCGAGACGGTGATCCGGGAGATCACCGCCCGGTTCGCCGATTCCGAGGAGCGGGCGCGGGACGCCGCCACGGCGTGGCGCGGCATGATCGAGGCGGCGTTCCTGGCGGGCTACGAGACCGCGGTCGCGAATTCGCGGGCCGCGGTGACCGACCCCGATTCCAGGACCCGGCTGCTGCGCCTCTGCCTGCTGACCAAGGCCCTGTACGAGGTCGATTACGAGGCCAACAACCGGCCGGACTGGATCGAAATCCCCGCCCGTGGGGTTCTCACCATTCTGGACACGGACGGACACGAGCCCGGAGCATCTGAATGACGGCGATCGACGAGACCTTCGCAGTGCCGGCCGCCCCGGAGGCGGGGACGGCGCGGAACGCGGATGTCCCGGGCTCCCGCGCCGCGCAGCCGCCGAGCGTCCACCCGGACGCGATCGCCGCGCTGATGGCCGCCAACCACGGCGACCCCTTCGCGGTGCTCGGCCCCCACCGGGTGGGGCCCGAGGCCTGGGAGGTGCGCGCCGTGCTGCCCGAGGCGCGGGCCGCCGCCCTGGTGATGGACGGCCGCGCCGTGCCGTTCGAGAAGCGCCACCCGGACGGGTTCTGGGTCGCGAAGGCCGAGGGCGAGCACCGGCCGCTCTACGAGATCGAGGTCGAGTCCTGGGACGGCACCAAGCGCCGCCGCTACGACCCCTACGGCTTCGGCTCCTCGATCGAGCAGTACGACGTCGCCTCCCTGCGCGAGGTCGGCACCAACCTCGTCTACCGGATGCTCGGCGCCCAGTCGGGGCAGCTCGACGGCATCGACGGCTTCCGCTTCGCGGTCTGGGCCCCGAATGCCCGCAAGGTCAGCGTGGTCGGCGACTTCAACGACTGGGACGGGCGGCGCCACCCGATGCGCCTCTGGCAGGACGGCGGCATCTGGGAGCTGTTCGTGCCGGGCCTCAAGGCCGGCGTGCGCTACAAGTTCGAGATCCGCGGGCCCGACGGATCCCTGGTCCCGCTCAAGGCCGACCCGGTCGCCTTCGCGGCCCAGCACCCGCCGGAGACCGCCTCGGTCACCCACGGGTCGGGCGAGTTCGACTGGCGCGATTCCGGCTGGATGAGCACCCGGGGCGCCAAGGACCCGCGCCACGCGGCGATCTCGGTCTACGAGGTCCATCTCGGCTCCTGGGCGCGGGTGCCCGAGGAGGGCAACCGCTACCTGACCTACCGGGAACTCGCCGAGCGGCTGATCCCCTACGTCAAGGATCTGGGCTTCACCCATATCGAGATGCTGCCGATCACCGAGTTCCCGTTCGACGGGTCCTGGGGCTACCAGCCGGTCTCGCTGTTCGCGCCGACGAGCCGCTTCGGCACGCCCGAGGATTTCGCGGCCTTCGTGGACGCCGCGCACGCGGCCGGGATCGGCGTGCTGCTCGACTGGGTGCCGGGCCACTTCCCCCTCGACGCCCACGGGCTCGGCCTGTTCGACGGCACGCATCTCTACGAGCACGCCGATCCCCGCCAGGGCTTCCACCAGGACTGGGGCACCTACATCTACAATTTCGGGCGGACCGAGGTCGCGACCTTCCTCGCCGCCAACGCCCGGTTCTGGCTGGAGCACTACCACCTCGACGGCCTGCGCGTGGATGCGGTCGCGTCGATGCTCTACCTCGACTACTCGCGCCGCCAGGGCGAGTGGATCCCGAACCGCTACGGCGGCAACGAGAACCTCGACGCCATCGACTTCCTGCGCAAGACTAACGAGGCGACCTACAGCCACGCCCCGGGGACGATCACGGTGGCGGAGGAATCGACCTCCTGGCCGGGCGTCTCGCACCCGACCTACACGGGCGGCCTCGGCTTCGGCTTCAAGTGGAACATGGGCTGGATGCACGACACCCTGCACTTCATGCAGGAGGATCCGATCCACCGCCGCTACCACCACCACAACCTGACCTTCGGGCTGCTCTACGCCTTCTCGGAGAATTTCATCCTGCCGCTCTCCCACGACGAGGTCGTGCACGGGAAGGGCTCGCTGCTCGGCAAGATGCCGGGCGATCGCTGGCAGAAATTCGCGAATCTCCGGGCCTATTACGGCTTCATGTGGGGGCATCCCGGCAAGAAGCTGCTGTTCATGGGCGGCGAGTTCGGCCAGGAGCGGGAGTGGAACCACGACAACAGCCTGGACTGGCACCTGCTGGAGGATCCCCTGCACAAGGGTGTCCAGAGCGTGATCCGCGACCTGAACCGGCTCTACGTGTCGACCCCGGCGCTCTACAGCCGCGACGTCGAGCATACCGGCTTCCAGTGGCTGGTGGCGGACGACCAGGACAACAGCGTCATCGCCTGGGCCCGCAAGGGCGCCAAGCCCGGCGAGGTCGCGGTCGTGGTGTCGAACTTCACGCCGGTGCCGCGGGAGGGCTACCGGATCGGCGTGCCGCAGGCGGGTTTCTATCGGGAGGCGTTCAACTCGGATGCCGGGGTCTACGGTGGGTCCAACCTGGGCAACCAGGGTGGGCGCCATACCGACGATCAGGCGAGCCACGGCCAGAAGCAGAGCCTGTCGCTGACCCTGCCGCCGCTGGCGACGATGATCTTCCTGCTGGAGGGGTGAGACCTTCGCCCCGCCCGCGGGGCAAGCCCCGCAGGCACCCCGCCGTGCCGGCGGGGCGGGAACGGCGACACGGCACAGGGTGCAGCGCGGGTCGCCTCTCCCGTGCGGGAGAGGGAAAGGGCGAGGGGCGTGCGGTCGGCCGCAGAGGCGCGAGCGCAAGGTGCGTCGACGGCGCGCTCAGTTCGGACCGCTCTCGACCCTCACCCCACCCCTCTCCCGCACGGGAGAGGGGGCACGTCGCGCTCCATCATCGCGGCCTACGTCGATCCTACGCCGCCCGCCAGCGCAGCCCGACGCTGTTGCCGATGGCCCGGCCGTAGAGCCCGGCATAGTTGTCGGCGGCCTGGTCCCAGCCGAAGCGGGCCGACATCGCCCGCCGCCGCATGGCGTTGAGGCGCTTCTTCTGGCCGAAGGCCTCCAGCGCCCGGCGGACCGCCGCCCCGAAGGACGAGGCCGAGGGCTCCGCGAAGGTGAAGCCCGTCACGCCGTCCTCGACCGTGTCGGCCAGGCCCCCGGTGCGCCGCACGATCGGCAGGGAGCCGAAGCGCTGGGCGTACATCTGCGCCAGCCCGCAAGGCTCGAAGCGCGAGGGCATCAGCAGGAAGTCGCTGCCCGCGAACATCCGCCGGGCCTGCGCCTCCTCGAAGCCGACATGCACGCCGACCGCGTCGGGATGGCGCTTGGCGAGTCCCTGGAGCGCCTGCTCGAACCGGCCCTCGCCCTGGCCGATCACCACGAGCTGGCCGCCCCCGGCCACGATGGTCTCGGCCGCCTGCAGGCTCAGGTCGATGCCCTTCTGGTGGACGAGGCGCGACACGATGGCGAAGAGCGGCCCGCGGGAGACGGCGAGGCCGAATTGCTGGCGCACCGCCTCCGTGTTGGCGCGCTTGCCCTTCCAGTCGTCGATCTCGAAGCGCGTGGCGAGGTGCGGGTCGGTGGTCGGATCCCAGGTCTCGTCGATGCCGTTGAGGATGCCGGCGAGCCGGCCCTGGCCGGCGCGTGTGCGCAGGAGACCGTCGAGGCCGCAGCCCATCTCGGGGGTCTGGATCTCCCGCGCGTAGGTCTCGCTCACCGTGGTGACCTGCGAGGCGTAGAAGATGCCCGCCTTGAGGAAGGAGAGCTGCCCGTAGAACTCGGCGCCGTCGACCTGGAAGGCCGCGTCCGGGACGCCGAGCCGGGGCAGGGCGTCCCGGGGGAACAGGCCCTGGTAGGCGAGGTTGTGGATCGTCAGCACGCTCGGGACCCGCCGGCCGCGCCAGGCGAGATAGGCGGGGGCGAGCGCCGCCTGCCAGTCGTTGAGGTGCAGGAGGTCGGCCGCCCAGTCGGGATCGGCGCCGGCGGCGAGGTCCGCCGCCGCGAGGCTGAGGCGGGCGAAGCGCAGGTCGTTGTCGCCGAAATCGCCGTGCTGGTCGCCGTAGGGCGTGCCGTCGCGCTCGTAGAGATCGGGGCTGAGCAGGACGTAGATCCGCAGACCGTCGGCCGCCTCGACCAGGCCGAGGTCGCAGGCCGGAACGCCCGCGAACCCTTCGAGCCGGGCGACGACCGGGATCTCCGGGAAGGCGGCGCGGACCTGCCGGTAGCCCGGGATCAGGACGCGGATGTCGTAGTGCGGGACCAGGGCCCGGGGCAGGGCGGCCGAGACCTCGCCGAGGCCGCCGGTCTTCACGAAATCCGCCATCTCGGGCGTCGCGTAGAGGATGCGGCGGCGCAGCGAGGCCGGCCGGGCCGGAACGGGAATGGGGCCGACGCCGTTCCCTTCGCCGGACGACCACTCGGCGAAGGAACCACCACGGCGCGCATCGAGCATCAGCATTGATCCTGGCCGGGCGGAATGCCCCGGTCTGGCAGACGATCGGGCAGGCACGGCTGTCACGATCTCAACCACGGCCAATGCTCCTTCGCCGCGACGGTTCCGTTGCGACGCACAAAATAGGCCACCGTGCGCATTAAGCTTCACTTACCTATGTGGCGTCGCAGCGAGAAATCGCGGCCGCGCGGCCGATTTCGGAGCCCCGATACGGGTCTCAGGCCCAGGACGGCGCTCCCCGGCCGTGCCGGAGGGGCCGGTCGACAATCCCTGTCAGGCAGGACGGGCGCGCCGGACACCTAATTCGGCCCTCGGGCCGGCGGGCGCCGGGGCGCGGGCTTCCCCTCACTCGGCGCGGCGCAGGATCACGCCCTCGGCGGGCTCCAGCGCCAGGGTGAGGCCGGCCGGCTCGCCCGCGCGCCCCGGGCGGGTCGAGAGCAGCACGGTCCAGGCGCCCTCGGGCAGCGGCAGATCCTGCGTCGCCGCGCCGAAATTCAGGAGCACGCGCAGGACAGTCTCGTCGGCGAAGCGCTCGTAGGCGAACACCTCGGCGACCCCCAGCGGCACCTCACGGTAGCCGCCCACGGCGAGCGCCGCGTGGTCGCGGCGCAGGGCGAGCAGCCGCCGGTACAGGGTGAGCATCGAGCCCGGATCCGAGCGCTGGCTCTCGACGTTGCAGGCTGCCCAATCCGCCGCCAGCGGCAGCCAGGGCTCGGCCGTGGAGAAGCCGGCCTGGGGGTTGTCGTCCCACTGCATCGGCGTGCGCTCCGGGTCGCGGCCGTGCCCGGGCTCGTTGTGCTCCCAGGGATCCCGGGCGCGGTCCGGGGGAATCGGCACGTGGCCGAGCCCGATCTCGTCGCCGTAGTAGAGGGTCGGCGTGCCCCGCAGGGTCAGCAGCAGCATCGCGGCGATGCGGGCCTGCGCCGGCCCGACCCGGGCGGCGATGCGCGGCTGGTCGTGGTTGCCCAGCACCCAGTTCGGCCAGCCGCCCTCGGGCAGCGCCGCCTCGTACTGCGCCACGAGATCGGCCACCGCGTCGGCCCGCCACGGCGTCTGGATCAGCTGGAAATTGAACGGCAGGTCGGCCCCGGTGAGGTCCGGGCCGTAATAGGCGACCAGCCGCTCCACCGGCAGGTAGATCTCGCCGATCAGCACCCGCTCGCCGTACTGGCGCAGCACCGCCCGCATGCCGGCAATCACGTCGAAGATCTCGGGCCGGTCGGCGGAGTAGACCTGGGCGAAGCGGTTGATCTCGGGCGAGCCCGGCGCGTAGTCGGGATTGGCCGGGTTGTCGCGGAAACCCGCATCCTTCATCAGGTGCCAGATCACGTCGACCCGGAAGCCGTCGACCCCGCGCTCCAGCCAGAAGCGGAGCGCGTCGTGCATGGCCGCCCGCACCGCGGGGTTGCGCCAGTTCAGGTCCGGCTGCTCCGCCAGGAAGGCGTGGTAGTAGTACTGGCCGGTGGTCTCATCCAGCGTCCAGGCCGGGCCGCCGAAATTCGACAGCCAGTTGTTGGGCGGGCCGCCGCCGGGCGCCGGGTCGCGCCAGATGTACCAGTCCCGCTTCGGGCTCGCGCGCGACGAACGGCTCTCCGCGAACCACGGATGCGCGATCGAGGAGTGGTTCGGCACGAAGTCGAGGATGACCTTCAGCCGGCGCCGATGGGCCTCCGCCACCAGGGCGTCGAAATCGGCCAGCGTGCCGAACAGCGGGTCGATCCCGCAGTAATCCGCCACGTCGTAGCCGAAATCCGCCATGGGCGACGGGTAGACCGGCGAGATCCACACGGCGTCGACCCCGAGCCACGCCAGGTAGTCCAGCCGCGCCGTGATTCCCGGCAGGTCGCCGACCCCGTCGCCGTTCGTGTCCTGAAAGGAGCGCGGGTAGACCTGATAGACGGTCCCGCGCTTCCACCAGACGGTGTCGGTCATGCTGCGCCCCTCGCATCGGCGGCCCACGCTTAACCGCTGACCCGCGCGCTGGCGACCGGCGATGGATGCGCTCCGAGCGCGCGCCGGCCGCGGACCGCCGGTTCGGGACCGCGCTCCGAACCCCCTCCGGAACCTCGTTCACGCAATGGCTGGGATCCGCGTTCCCCGCGCGCATGCCCCTCGCGCAGTGCCGCCGCGCGGAGCTGTGTCTGGAATGTCACGCTGCCGGGCCATATCTCCTTCGCCGTGCCCGTGCGCTCCGCCGGAGCGGCGCTGCCACGACTTCGCCGGAAGCCGACCGCAACGTCGGGCGCTTCGGGGCACGGATCGCTCGTCCGTTCATGCGGCGGCAATCCATCAAAAGAGATAATCCGCCCACGATACCCCCGGCGCTAGAATCCGGGGAGACGACTTTGGGGGACCCGCACGTGTTGAACGATGTTCTGACCCGGCCTGTGCCACAAGATGTCTCGCGCGACGAGCGCGCAGCCGAGGCGCCCGCCCCGGCCGCCTGGACCGCCCCGGTGCTGTCCGGCAGCGGCGACGCCGTGGTGGACCTGCGCGAGGCGATCCGCGCCAAGCTCACCTTCGCGCTGGGCCGCACGCCCGAGACCGCCCGCCCGCGCGACTGGTTCGCCGCGACCGCGCTGGCCCTGCGCGAGCGGATCGTGGCCGCGGCGCTGGCCTCGGAGCGGAGCGTGCCGAACAAGCGCGTCTACTACCTATCGCTGGAATTCCTGATCGGCCGGCTGATGTCGGACGCCCTGAACAATCTCGGCCTGACCGAGACGACCCGCAGCGCGCTCCGGGAGCTCGGGATCGATCTCGACGCCGTGCAGGAGGCCGAGCCCGACGCGGCTCTGGGCAATGGCGGCCTCGGGCGGCTCGCCGCCTGCTTCATGGAGAGCATGGCCAGCATCGGCATCCCGGCCATGGGCTACGGCATCCGCTACGACCACGGCCTGTTCCGCCAGTCCTTCGAGGACGGCTGGCAGCGCGAGGCACCGGAGACGTGGCTCGCCGAGGGCAACCCCTGGGAATTCGCCCGGCCCGAGGCGACCTACACGATCGGCTTCGGCGGCACCGTCACGCTGTCCTCGCCGGAGGAGGGGGTAATCCGGCGCCACTGGCAGCCGGCCGAGACCGTGCGGGCGGTGGCCCACGACGTGCCGGTGGTCGGCTGGCGCGGGCGCCACGTCAACGGCCTGCGCCTGTGGAAGGCCGAGGCCGGCGAGCCCATCGACCTCGCCCGCTTCAACGCCGGCGACCATGTCGGCGCGGTCGCCGCGCGGATGCGCGCCGAGGCGATCTCCCGGGTGCTCTACCCGAGCGATTCCTCGGCCGAGGGCCAGGAGCTGCGCCTGCGCCAGGAATACTTCTTCACCGCGGCCTCGATCCAGGATCTCATCGCCCGCCACGTGGCCGAGCGCGGCGACGTCCGGTCCCTGCCGGACCACGCGGCGATCCAGCTCAACGACACGCACCCGGCCATCGCGGTGCCGGAGCTGATGCGCGTCCTGCTCGACGAGCACGGCCTCTCCTGGGAGGATGCGTGGCACGTCACCACGCACACGCTGCACTACACGAACCACACTCTCCTGCCCGAGGCGCTCGAGACCTGGCCGGTGGAGCTGATGGAGCGGCTGCTGCCGCGCCACATGCAGATCATCTACCTGATCAACTGGATGCACCTGGAGGAGCAGGCCAAGCACGGCCGGCAGGGGCCGGCGGATGCCGCCGCCTACCTCGCCTCGATCTCGCTGATCGACGAGTCGCACGGGCGGCGGGTGCGGATGGGGCACCTCGCCTTCCACGGCGCCCGCCGGGTCAACGGCGTCTCGGCCCTGCACACGGACCTGATGCGCTCGACGGTCTTCTCCGACCTGCACGCCCTCGATCCGGACAAGATCGTCAACAAGACCAACGGCATCACCTTCCGCCGCTGGCTCCACAACGCCAATCCCGGCCTCACCCGGCTCGCCGTGGAGACGGTGGGCGCCGGCGTGCTCGACGATCCCGAGCTGCTCCGGGGCCTGGAGGCCCACGCCGAGGATCCGGCCTTCGTGGCGCGCTACGCGGCCGTGCGCCGGGAGCGCAAGGAGGCCCTGGCGGCGCTCATCGCCGAGCGCACCGGCATCGACGTCGATCCGGCCGCGCTGTTCGACGTCCAGGTCAAGCGCATCCACGAGTACAAGCGCCAGCTCCTCAACGTGGTCGAGACGGTCGCGCTCTACCAGGCGATCAAGGCCGAGCCGCACCGGGACTGGACGCCCCGGGTCAAGATCTTCGCCGGCAAGGCGGCGCCGAGCTACGTCCGGGCCAAGCTGATCATCAAGCTCGCCTGCGACGTCGCCAAGGCGGTGAACGACGATCCCGAGGTCGCGGACCGGCTGAAGGTCGTGTTCCTGCCGAACTACTCGGTGAGCCTCGCGGAATCGATCATCCCGGCCGCCGACCTGTCCGAGCAGATCTCCACCGCCGGCATGGAGGCCTCGGGCACCGGCAACATGAAGTTCGCCCTGAACGGCGCGCTCACGGTGGGCACCCTCGACGGCGCCAACATCGAGATCCGCGACCATGTCGGGGCGGAGAACATCTTCATCTTCGGCCTGGAAGCCGACGGCGTCCGCGCCCGGCAGGCCGAGCCGGACTACGCGGCCGAGGCGATCCAGGCCTCGCCGCGGCTGGCGGCGGCGCTCGACATGATCGCCTCCGGGCGGTTCTCGCCGGAGGAGCCGGGCCGGTTCCGGCCGCTCTCCGACGACCTGCGCCGGCGCGACCAGTACCTGCTCACCGCCGATTTCGACGATTACTGGCGGGTGCAGCGCGCCATCGACGCCGCGTGGCGCGACCCGCGCGGCTGGTGGGCCAAGGCGATTCGCAACACCGCCCGCATGGCGTGGTTCTCCTCCGATCGGGCGATGCGCGAATACGCCGAGGAGATCTGGCGGGTCCGGCTCGGCTGAACCGCCCGTCGGACCGACGAACCGCGTGGGCCGGGATCGGGGCGATCGCCGCCCACGCGGCCTGCTCGGCGCCCGGCGCGGGCTCTCAGGCCCCGCGGGCGAGACCGACCCGCAGCCCGATGCGGCGCAGACCGCGCCGCAGCCGGTGAAGCAGGCGCGCGGCGCGCTGGGCGAGGCTCAGCCTGCGCCGGCAGACGACGTGCGACACGCGCCCGATCCGCGGGCCCGGATCCGGCGCGCCCTTGCGCAGGGCGATGTCGGGCCGTTCCGCCGATTGCGCGAGCGTCAGCGCGCGCGCCGCCGGGAGGGTCACGCTGCGGAACATCGAGCGCGTGTAGTAGGAGAATTCGTCGTAGGCGACGAGGGCCTGGGTCCGCCCGGTCGCCGGGTCCTGGACCGTCAGCGTGCCCGCCTGCGGCCCGTAGGTCACGAGGAGCCCGATCACGTCGCGGGGGCGCCCGAGGGGAACGGCGACGCGCGCGCCCTCCGGGATCTCCAGGAAGTCCAGCGGGATGCCGTTGCGGCGCAGGGCGAACCCGCAGGACAGGCCGGGGAGGGCGCGCAGCGGCAGGGCCTCGAACCGGACCGGCAGGTCCCGGAACCGGTCGATATAGGCCCGGCCCGGCGGCGGCGCGCGCAGGAAGCTGTAGACCAGGAGGCCGTAGAGGTCGGCGCCCGCCGGCGTGACGTGGGTCGCGTCCTTCAGGAGATAGGTGATGTCGCCCGCCCCGGCCGCCGCCACCGGCTCCGCGATGTCGAGGTAGGGAATCCCGTAGAGGGCGCGGTACTCCGCCAGCAGGCCGGCGACGGGCTCGGCCGCGTAGTCGACGCCGCCCTGGTGGAGGTTGAGGAAGGCGGCCGGCAGGTTCCGCCGGGCGGTCGCCGCGAGGATGTCGTCGAGATAGGCCCGCATCGTCGCGCCGTCGAAGTAGCGGACGTTGCCGGTGAACAGCTCGAGGAGGACGCGGTCGCAGGGGATCGCGTCCAGGATCTCGTCGATCAGTGCGGCGACGGAGGGCAGGGAATGGCCGCCCCAACCGCTGCGGAGGAACGTGACCGGGCGCCCCTCGGCCTCGGCCAGGGCGTTGGCCCGCTCGACGTAGCCCGGCAGCTCCGTGACGCTGTAGCCGAGGCAGAGGACGCGGACCATCGGGGCTCGGATCGGGCTCAGGATCGGCCCCGTGCGGCCGGCCCGGCGCCGGTAGCAGCCGGGCGCCGCCGCGTCGAGGCGACGGCGGTCAGTCGATCACGATCGGGTAGCAGCGGGCGCCCACCGAGGCGGCGAGCACCTGCACGGCGCCGACGGTCGAGACGTCGCCCGCCACGTGGACCACGTCGGTGGCCCGCAGGCTCGGCAGGTGGGCGCTGAGCGGGCCGGAGCGCACGTCCGGCGGCCGCTGGCGGCCGCGATCGGCGCAGAGCACGATCCGGCCGACGCCGGTGCGGCGCAGCCAGTCCAGGCTCTCGCGCATGTACAGGTCCAGGGCGTCGCGGGCGCCGACGGCGAGGGCCATCTCGCGGGCGGGCTCGACGTAGCGGGCCGCCCGGGCGATCGCCCAGATCGCGCCGAAGCCGGCCCCGGCCGCCACCAGCACGAGGCGGCCGCCCCCGGGGCGGTACTGCCCCCGGCCGACGGGCCCCTTGAGCCGCATCGGCTGGTCGAGGCGGATTCCGTCGAGGGGATCGCCCTCGGGATCGCGGGCGACGTGGAACACCACGTCGTTGATCTCGGTCGTGCCGTCGACCCGCAGGGTCGGGGACAGCGTCCGCGTCGGCAGCCCCGCGAAGGTCACCAGCGCCTGGTGGCCGGGCTCGCCGGTCGGGCGACGGGTCAGGGTCGCCACGATCTCGAGGATGCCGGGACTGAGCCGGCGGATCTCCGTGACCGTGCCCTTGCGGACGGCCACGGGCGGCGGCGGCGCCTCCTCCTGGCCCTGGATCGGGGCGCCGGGGAGGGCGGGCCGCAGGGCCTCGGCCCGGGCCCGGCGGGCCGGGTGGCGACGGCCTGACGGCGCGGCGCTGCCCTGGGCCAAGTTATGGATCAAGCCCTGCCCGGCGAGCAGGTTGCCGGGCTGCGCCTGCAGCGGCGCGATCATGCCTTCGGCCAGCGCCGCCTCCAGCGGCGTGTCGCCGGTCGAGACGCGCACCGACCGACCGTTGACGACGAGTGAGCAGCGCGCCCCCATGGCTCTCCCCCGCATGCCCTGGTGACGGATCAGCGGGCGCGGATCAGGAGCGAGTCGACCAGGGCCGCCCAGCGCTCGCGGGTCGCGCGGACATCGTCGGTCGGCGCCGATTCGGTGAGGAGCTGGCGCTGCGCCCGCAGCGACTCGACCTCCTGCCGCTGGGCCCGAAGTACCGCCTTCATCACCTGCAGCTCGGCCTCGAGGCGGGCGATCTCGTCGGCCTCGTCCTGCGCCTCCGCACCGCCGGAGAACGTGTCGGAGAACGTGTCGGAGAACGTGGCGGCGAAGGGATCGGCGAACGCGTCGACCGGGCGCGGGTCGCGGAGGGGCATCCGGGTCCGGGCCTGCTGCTCCAGCCGGACCGGCCGGGCCATCAGGCGGCGCACGAGGTCGGAGCCGCCTGCCTGCTGGTAACGCCGTGCCGCCTCGGCCATCCGACCATCCCCTTCGCGGGCGCTGAAGGGCCCGTCCATCAACAGGAGCTTGATCGGACATGGTTAAGGCGGACTTAAACCGATCGGCGACTTTCGCCGCTTCGGGGTCCCTCGGGGCCCCGGGGCCGCCCTCACGCCGCCCTCACGCCGCGCCCGCGGCCGCCTGCTTCATCACGCCGGCGACGAGCGCGTAGGTCTCGGCCCAGGCCTCCCGGACCTCCGGGGTGAAGTCCGGACCGAGGCCCTGCTCCAGGGTCCACAGCAGGGCGGCGCCCACCGGCGCGTAATGGGAATCCTGCGCGCCGTAGGCCGCGTGCTTGCGCCCAAGATCCTGGAGCGCCGGCACCACGGTGTCCGGACGGTTCAGGTTGGCCACCGCCAGCCCGAGCATGGCCATCAACTTCTGCTTCTGCTCGGTCATGTCGCCTGGGAAGAGGTCGCGCACCCGCGGGGCGATCTCGAACAGGCGGTCGTAGAACAGGTCGGCCGCCGTCCCGGCGATGGGCCGCACCTTCGCGAAGCTGTCCTGCACGAGCCGGACCTGTTCGGGCGTCATCGCATCACCTGCCAATACGGGGATCGTCGGCCGGCACTGGACCGGATCGGGCCGCCCGGAACTAACCTCAGGCCGCTTCCGGGGCGGCACCGACGATCTGGCGGGCCTGCAGCATGGTCATCGGCTCGCCGAAGGCGGGGCCGAGAGCGTACTCGCAGCCGAGGCCGGCGAGCGCCTGGGCGTCGGCCTCGGACTCGCAGCCCTCCGCCACGATGGCGAGGTTCAGCTCGCTCGCCATCCGCACGATCGAGCGCAGGATCGCGGTCTGCCCGGTGCCGATCTGGCGCACGAAGGTCGCGTCGACCTTGATCGTGTCGAAGGGGAAGCGCTGGAGATAGGAGAGCGCCGAGTAGCCGGTACCGAAATCCGACAGGCACAGGCCGGCGCCGAGGTCGTGAATCCGCGCCAGCATCTGGGCGGCGTATTCCGGGTTCTCCATCACGAGGCTCTCGCTGAATTCCAGCTTGAGCGAGCCGGGCAGGGCCCCGGAGCGGGCCAGCACGGTCTTCACGTCGTGCAGGAGGTCGTGGCGCAGGAGCTGGCGCGAGGACAGGTTGCAGGCCGCGAAGATCGGCGGCTCGACCTCCAGGGAGCGCTGCCACGCCGCGAGTTCCAGGGCGGTGCGCTCCAGGGCGAAGATGCCCAGGTTGACCACGAAGCCGCTCTCCTCGGCGAGCGGCAGGAAGGTCGAGGCGGGGATGCGCCCGAGCTTCGGGTGGTCCCAGCGCAGCACGGTCTCGAACCCCGCCACGGTGCGGTCCTCGAGGCGCACCACCGGCAGGAACAGCACCTTCAGCTCGTTGCGCTCGATCGCCTTGCGCAGGTCGCTCTCCAGCATCAGCCGGTCCGAGCGGTCGGTGCGCATATGGGCGCGGAACACCTCGATCCGGTCGCCGCCGTTGCGCTTGGCCTGGATCATGGCGATCTCGGCGCTCTTGAACACCTCGTCGCGCTTCAGGTTGGCGCCGGCCTCGTAGAGGGCGAGGCCGATCGAGACGGTCAGGAAGATCTCGCGGTCGGCGTAGGTGATCGGCGTGGCGATCGCCCGGCGGATCATCTCGGCGAAGGCCAGGATCCGGTCGGGGTCGCGCTCGGAGAGCAGGATCACCGCGAACTCGTCGCCCGCCACCCGGGCCAGGGTGTCCTGCGGCCGCAGCAGGCGGCCGAGCCGGCGCGAGAGGGTCAGCAGGATCGAGTCGCCCGCCGAGAGGCCGATCGCGTCGTTGATGCCCTTGAACCGGTCGACGTCGAGCACGATCACGGTGGGCTTGAGGCGCTGGTCCTGGCCGGCGAAGGCGAGGGCCGCGTCCAGGCGGTCGCCGAACAATTCGCGGTTCGGCAGGCCGGTCAGGCTGTCGTGCACGGCGTCGTGGAGCAGGCGCTCCTCGGCGGTCTTGATCTCGGTGACGTCCGCGATGGTGCCGACCACCCGGATCACCTCGCCGTCGGCGCCGATCACCGGCCGCGCCTTCAGGCGGTACCAGAAGAACGTGCCGGCCTCCGAGCGCAGGCGGAAATCGTGGACGATGCGCCCGCGCCGCTCCTCGATCACCGTGTCGAGGGCCGCCGAGTAGCGCTCCACGTCGAAGGGGTGGAGCGCGCCGAGCCAGTTGGTCGCCGGCCCCTCCAGGGTGCCGCGGGCGAGGCCGAGCTGGCCCTCGATCTCCGGGCCGACGAAGACCCGATCGGCGGGCACGTCCCAGTCGAACACCACGTCGCCGGCGCCGGTCAGCGCCAGCGCGCGCCGCTCCGTGTCGGACACGAGGGCGTGGCTGAGGCCGCCCCCCGCGAAGGCGTGCTGGAGCACCGTGAAGCCGATCAGCATCACGATCAGCACGAGGCCGCCGATCAGGGCGGGCTGCACGAGGTCGCTGCCGATCTGACCGGTGACCGCGAAGCCCGCGGCCGTGACCCAGACCACCAGCAGCAGCCAGGTCGGCACCAGCAGGATGGCGCGGTCGTAGCCGTTATGGGCGGCGAGGTAGACGATCAGCAGCAGGCCGATGCCGGCCACCGCGGCGATGGAGATCCGCGCCACGCCCGCCGCCACCGGCGGGTCGAACACCGCGAGCCCGACGAGGCCCGCCAGGAAGGCGAGCCAGAAGAACGCCACGTGGCTGTAGCGCACGTGCCAGCGGGCGAGGTTGAGATAGGCGAACAGGAAGACCAGCAGCGTCGCCCCGAGCACCGCCTCCGCGGAGGCCCGGTAGACCCGCTCGGCGAGTTCGGTGACCGGGAAGACCCGCTGCAGGAAGCCGAAATCGATGCAGGCATAGGCGAGCACCGACCACGCGAGCGCGGCGGCGGCCGGGAAGATGATCGCGCCCTTGACCACGAACACGATGGTCAGGAACAGGGCCAGCAAGCCGCTGATCCCGATGATGATCCCCTTGTAGAGGGTCAGGCCGGCGGTCTTGCGGCGGTAGGCGTCCTGGTCCCAGAGGCGGAGCTGGGGGACGTTGGAGCCGCGCAGCTCGGCCACGTAGGTGACGGTGGCGCCGGGATCCAGCGTGATGGTGAACTGGTCGGCCTCCGGGTTCTCGTCCCGCTCGGGCCGGATGCCCTGGCTCGCCGTGATGGCGGCGATGCGCGAGCCGCCGAGATCGGGCCAGATCACCCCGGAATCGACCAGCCGGAAATGCGGGGCGACCAGGATGCGGTCGATCTGCTCGTCGGTGTCGTTGGTGAGCGCGAACACGATCCAGTCGGGCCGGGCGCCGGCGTCGCGCGCCTTCACGACGATGCGCCGGACGATGCCGTCCTTGCCGGGCGCCGTGGAGATCTGGATGAGGTCGCCGTCGGAGCGGTAGCGCTCGATGGCGCTGGTCAGGTCGATCACCGGCGCGTCGAGGGTGACGCGGACCGCCTCCACGGCCTGGGCAGGCGCGCTCGAGGCGAGCGTGAGCGCGAGGGCACCGACGAGACCGCCGACCAGGGTCAGGAGGAGGGCGAGGATGCGCAAGGGTGTCTTGACTTCCGGCCGTGCGAGCTTCGGCATCGGCCGCCCGGGCGGCCTCGATCGATAGGCGCGGGCCCGGCCTGGGGCAAGGTCGCCCCGGGGCCGGTCCACCGCCCGCGGATCGCGCCCCTTTGCGGCCAAATCAAGTTGGGCGGGGCGGGAGATGGCCGTTCCGGGTGTCTCCGTCATCGCGAGCGGAGCGAAGCGACCCAGGGAGACGCTCCGGTCCGAGCGCGCGCTGTTCCGGGTTGCTTCGCTCCGCTCGCAGAGACGGTGGCGCGGCGACCGACCGAAGCCGCCCTACGCCCCCCGGAGCGCGCCCGCGATCCTGTCGAGGGCGGGCAGCTTGCGGATCGGGCCGATCGCCGCCAGCGTCGGCGTGCCCTGCAGAATCGCGGCCGCCGCGGCCCGGACATCCGCCACCGTGACGGCGTCGACCTTGTCGATCACCTCCCCGGCGGGGATCACCCGGCCCCAGGCGAGGATCTGGCGGGCGTTGCGCTCGATGCGCCCGCCGGGCGTCTCCAGGGCCGAGAGCAGCGACACCTTCAGCTGCGCCTTGGCGCGGGCGATCTCGGTGGCGTCGAGGTCGCGGGCCGCCCGGGCGGTGGCCGCCAGCGTCACGTCGACGAGTTCGGGCAGGTCCGCCCCGGCGGTGCCGGCGCCGATGCCGAACAGGCCGCAATCGGAGAACGGCCAGTGGAAGGCCTGGATCTCGTAGGCGAGCCCACGGGTCTCGCGCACCTCCTGCCAGAGCCGCGAGGTCAGGCCTCCGCCCAGCACCTGCGCGAACATGTGCAGCGCGTAGTAGCTTTCGTCCCGGAAAGACAGGCCCGGCAGGCCGATCACCACGTTGGCCTGCTCGAGCTTGCGCGGCATCCGCCGCTCGCCGCCGCTGTAGATTCCCGGCACCGACGCGGGGGCGGATTTGGCGGGCAGGGCGCCGAAATGGCGCTCGGCCGCCGCCACGATCGCCTCGTGGGTGACGGCCCCGGCCCCGGCCACGACGATGCGGTCCGGCGTGTATTCCCGGTCGAGATAGGCGCGGATCCCGGCCTCGTCGAAGCTCCGGATCGTCTCGGGCCGCCCGAGGATCGGCCGGCCGACCGGCTGGTCCGGGAAGGCGGCCTCCGTGAACGCGTCGTAGACCACGTCGTCGGGGGTGTCCTCGACGGCGGCGTATTCCTGCAGGATGACGCCCTTCTCCCGGGCGAGCTCGCCCGCGTCGAACACCGAATCGGTGAGGATGTCGCCGATCACGTCGAGGGCGAGGCCGGCATCCTCGCCGAGCACCCGGGCGGTGTAGCTCGTCCCCTCCGTGGAGGTCGCGGCGTTGATCTCGCCGCCGACATTCTCGATCGCCTCGGCGATCGCCTGCGCCGAGCGCGTCCGCGTGCCCTTGAAGGCCATGTGCTCGATGAGGTGGGACAGGCCGGCCTCGTCGGCGCGCTCGTTGCGCGAGCCGGCGCCGACCCAGACGCCGAGGCTCGCGGTGGCGACGCCCGGCATCGGCTCGGTGACCACCGTGACGCCGTTCTCGAGCCGCGTCGTGCGGAGGGACGGCGAGGCGGCGTGGGTGGAGAAATGCTGGTTCATCGACGGCTCGTCGCGGAGGGGGCCGGATGCGGCGCGGGTCCCCTCTCCCGCACGGGAGAGGGACAGGGTGAGGGGTGCGACCTCTCCGGACAGTTCTCGACCCTCACCCCAACCCTCTCCCGCACGGGAGAGGGCGCGCGTCGCGTGACTCGCGCCACGCTCACGCACCCCTCGTGATGCGGGCGCGCTCGCGGATGAGCGCCTCCAGGGCGGCCTGATCGTTGGCGACCCGGGTCAGGCGCTCGGGCCGGTCCATCAGGTCGGCGAGGTGCGGGGGCAGGGCGGGACGCAGCCCGCCCGTGGCCTTGGCGACCGCGTCCGGGAATTTCGCGGGATGCGCGGTGGCGAGCGCCACCACGGGGGTGGCCGGGTCCTGCTCCAGGAGCCGGCGACCGGCCCGGACGCCGATGGCGCTGTGGGGATCGAGCACCACGCCGGTGGCGGCCTGGGTCAGGGCGATCTCCGCCATGACGTCGGGCTCCGGCACCGCCACGGCGTCGAACTCCGCGCGCACCGTGGCCAGCACCTCCGGGCTCAGCGCGAAGCCGCCGGACTGCTTCAGCCCGGCCATCAGCCGCGACAGGGACGAGGCGTCGCGCCCCAAAGCCTCGAACAGGAGCCGCTCGAAGTTCGACGAGATCTGGATGTCCATCGAGGGCGAGGTGGTGGGGACCACGCCGCGCAGCTCGTAGGCGCCGTGCTCCAGGGTCCGCACCAGGATGTCGTTGGCGTTGGTGCCGATCATCAGCCTGTTGACCGGCAGGCCCATCTGCTTGGCGACCCAGCCCGCCAGCACGTCGCCGAAATTGCCGGTCGGCACCGCGAAGGAGACCGGCCGGTGGGGCGCGCCCAGCGCCACCGCGCTGGTGAAGTAGTACACGGCCTGCGCCGCGACCCGGGCCCAGTTGATCGAGTTGACGCCGGACAGCCGCACCGCGTCGGCGAAATCGGCGTGCTGGAACAGGGCTTTGACCAGATTCTGGCAATCGTCGAACGTGCCGTCGACCGCCAGCGCGTGGACGTTCTGCGCCGGCACCGAGGTCATCTGCCGGCGCTGCACCTCCGAGACCCGCCCGTGCGGGTAGAGGATGAACACGTCGACCCGGTCGAGGCCGCCGAAGGCCTCCACGGCGGCCGAGCCGGTGTCGCCCGAGGTCGCGCCCACGATGGTGGCGCGGGCGCCGCGCTCGGCCAGGACGTGGTCCATGAGCCGCCCGAGCAGCTGCATCGCCACGTCCTTGAAGGCGAGCGTCGGCCCGTGGAAGAGCTCCAGCAGGAACAGGTTGTCGTCGAGCTGGGTCAGCGGGCAGACGGCCGGGTGGCGGAACGTCGCGTAGGCGGCGTCGATCATCCGGTCGAAGTCCGGCCCGGCGATGTCGCCGTCGATCAGCGGGCGCAGCACCCGCTTGGCGGCGTCCGCGTAGGGCCGGCCCGCCAGGGCGGCGATCTCCGAATGGCCGATCTGCGGCCAGGTCTGCGGCACGTAGAGCCCGCCGTCGCGGGCGAGGCCCGCCAGGAGCGCATCCGAGAACGAGAGCGGCGCGGCCTCGCCGCGAGTCGAGACGTGGAGCACAGGGTCCTCCGAGGGAAGGCGCCCCCTCTACACGATGCGGGCGGACCTGTCGAAAGCCGAACGCGCGCGCCGCCGAAGTCGCTGCCGGTCCGGCGCGCGGGCGCGCGGCGTGACACGGATCTCGGGCCGGTCCGCGCCGGGACGGGGCCGGCGGTTTAACCGGGGCTGAACGGGCCGGTTCAGGGCCGGTTGGCCGGCCGCGTCCTAGAGCCGGACCGCCCCGCGGCCCCGGGCCGCCGGGGCGGATCCCGTCTCGGAGAGAGCCGACATGACCCGAATCATCGCCCTCGCGGGCGTCGCGGCGCTGCTGTCCGGCACCGTCGCCCTCGCGCAGACCCCCCCGACGGTCCTCCGCCGCCCCCGCCGCCGTCGCGGGCCGCCCACATCGTGCTGGAGCGCGGCGACGCGCGGGTCGACGTGAAATGCGCCGACGACGACACGACCAAGGCCTGCGCCGACGTCAGCCTGCAGATGCTCGACCGGCTCGCCGCCTTCCGGCCCTGAGCCGGGCCTCCGCGCCCGCCGCACCGGCGGCGGGCGCCCCTCAGGCGCGCATCCTCAGGCCCGCGTGCCTGGCGCCCTGGTCAGGCGGCATCCGGTGATCCGCCACTGCCCGTCCGCGTCGCGGGCGAGGCTGTACTCGGCGGTCCAGTCGACGCCGTACTCGTCCTGGATCGCCACCGACTGGACCACGCCCGCCGCGTCCGTGTCGTGCGCCTCGCCGAACACGAAGCTGCGGTGGCGGTAGACCGGACGGTACTGGTTGCGGACCATGCCGATGAACAGGTCGGCATTCGGGAACAGGTCCCGGATCCCCGGCGCGGCCTGCTCGTAGGCGGTCTGCGCGTCGTCGCGGCCCAGGGCCTGCTCCTGCTTGGCGATCACCGCCCGGGCCGCCGCGCGCCCCGCCTCGTCGGCCGCCGCCGGCCCCGCGAGGCCGAGGACGAGGAGCAGGACGGGCCACGCGCGCATCGCTGTCACTCCGGCAGGGTCCCGCAGGATCGGACCGAGATCCATCTTCGTCACGGGAAGATGGTCTCCGCCACGTCCGCGACAATGCCGGCAGCAATGCCGGCCGCGATCGACGCGCCGTCGTCGGTCATCGCGCCGCACGGATGCGCGGTTCGGCGGAACGGCGCGGGCAGTCGGGACGCGCACGGGTTGAGCAGGCACCGCGACCCGGTTGTGCAAGTCGCTGGAAAGATGGGCATTTTCGCGCCCGACGGGCACCGCGGGTTTGACCCTCCGCCGCGGTTTTGCGAGCCTCCGGGCGCCGACTCGGTTCCGGGGGAACCGACCGGGCGGAGCGCGGGACGATGATGCAGAGCCACGCGGACGACAGCGCCGATGCCCGTCCGGCACAGGCCATGAGCGTCGGGGTGTTCATCCCCATCGGCAACAACGGCTGGCTGCTGTCGGAGAACGCCCCGCAGTACCGCCCGAGCTTCGCGCTCAACAGGGCGATCACCCTGAAGGCGGAGGGCTACGGGCTCGACTTCGCCCTGTCGATGATCAAGCTCCGCGGCTTCGGCGGCAAGACCGAGTTCTGGGACCACAATCTCGAATCCTTCACCCTGATGGCGGGGCTCGCCGCCGTGACCACCCGGATCCGGCTGTTCGCCACCGCGGCGACCCTGTGCCTGCCGCCCGCCATCGTGGCCCGCATGGCCGCGACCATCGACTCGATCTCGGACGGGCGCTTCGGCCTGAACCTCGTCACCGGCTGGCAGAAGCCGGAATACGACCAGATGGGCCTGTGGCCGGGGGACGCGTATTTTGCCAAGCGCTACGATTACTTGGCCGAGTATGCCCAGATCCTGCGCGACCTGTGGGAGACAGGCGCCAGCGACCGCAAGGGCACGTATTTCCAGATGAACGATTGCCGGCTGAGTCCCCGGCCGCAGGCGCCGGTGAAGATCATCTGCGCCGGCCAGAGCGGCGCCGGACTGGCCTTCACGGCCCAGTACGCCGACTACAATTTCTGCCTGGGGAAAGGGCTCAACACGCCGACCGCCTTCGCGCCCGTGGTGGAGAAGCTGGCCGAGGCCAGCGCGCGGACCGGGCGGCGGGTGACCGCCTTCGCCCTGTTCATGATCATCGCCGACGAGACCGACGCCGCCGCCATGGCCACCTGGGCGCACTACAAGGCGGGCGCGGATGCCGAGGCGATCGCCTGGCTCGGCGTGCAGGGCGCGGCCGACACCAAGTCCGGCGGCGACACCAACGTGCGCCAGCTCGCCGACCCGGCCTCGGCGGTGAACCTCAACATGGGCACCCTGGTGGGCAGCTACGCCAGCGTGGCCGCGATGCTCGACGAACTCATGACCCTCGACGGGGTGGAGGGCGTGCTGCTGGTCTTCGACGACTTCCTCGAGGGCCTCGACGCCTTCGGGACCCGGATCCAGCCGCTGATGCGGTCGCGCCGGCACGTGACGGCGGCGCCGCTGCCCGAGGTCGCCTGATGGACCACTCGATGGACCGCCCCGCCGGATTCCGCGACGCCCAGGGTCGGCACGGCGACGTCGTCCTGCCGGCCCGCCCGGAGCCGATCGCCCTCGATCCCGCGACCACGTTCCTCATCGTCGTGGACGTCCAGAACGCCTACGCGAGCCCGGGCGGCTACCTCGATCGGGCCGGCTTCGACGTGTCGGGCACCGGCCCGGTGATCGCCCGGATCGCCCGGGCGGTGGCGGCGGCGCGGGCCGCCGGCATCCCGGTCCTGTGGTTCCAGAACGGCTGGGACCCGGCCTATGTCGAGGCCGGTGGCCCGGGCTCGCCGAACTGGCATAAATCCAACGCCCTCAAGACGATGCGGCGGAATCCTGCAGCGAACACGCAGCTCCTCGCCAAGGGATCCTGGGACTACGCGCTGGTGGACGCCCTGACGCCGGAGCCCGGGGACATCGTGATGGGCAAGCCCCGCTACAGCGGCTTCTACAACACGCCGCTCGACAGCACGCTGCGGGCACGGGGCGTGACCACGCTGGTCTTCACCGGAATCGCCACCAACGTCTGCGTCGAGTCGACCCTGCGGGACGGCTTTCACCGGGAGTATTTCGGGATCGTGCTGGCCGACGCCACGCACCAGGCCGGACCGGAGAGCCTGCACCGCGCGGCGCTCGCCAATATCGAGACCTTCTTCGGCTGGGTCTCGGACGTCGCCGCCTTCGAGGCCGCTCTCGGGGCGCCCTCGCGCGCCGCCGCCGGCGCCGATCTGGCCGGATAAGTGCATCGCGCGCCCGGCCGGTGACCGGCAGGGTGCGCGAACGCCGCCGCGACGCGGCCTCGCGCGCGGCCTGCCCGGCCCGGCCGATAGGTCGCGCGCGGGAGGCGCAGGGGCATGCCCAAGCAGATCGTGATACCGCCGGGGACCGGCAAGCCGCTGGCCCCCTACGTGCCGGGCACGCTGGCCGACGGGGTCCTGTACGTCTCGGGCACGCTGCCGCTGGATGCGGAGGCCAACGTGGTCCATGTCGGCGACGCGGGGGCCCAGACCCGCCACGTGCTGGAGACCATCAAGGGCGTGGTCGAGGCCGCGGGCGGCACGATGGACGACGTCACCTTCAACCACGTCTTCCTGACGGACTGGGCCGACTACGCGGCGATCAACGCCGTCTACGCCGCGTATTTCCCGGGCGAGAAGCCCGCGCGCTACTGCATCCAGTGCGGCCTCGTGAAGCCCGAGGCCCGCGTGGAGATCGCCTCGATCGCCCATATCGGCCGCTGATGGGCCCGCTCCATCACGCGGTGGCGGGCCCGGCGGGCGGGCGGCCGGTGCTGCTCTCGCCCGGGCTCGGCGGCGCGGCGGGCTACTTCGCGCCGCAGATGGTGGCCCTGACCGCGCGGTTCCGGGTCGTCACCTACGACCATCGCGGCACCGGGCGCTCGCCCGGCCCCCTCGCGCCGGACCACGACATCCCCGCCATGGCGCGGGACGCGCGCGCGGTGCTGGACGCCGCCGGAATCGACCGGGCCGACGTGGTCGGCCACGCGCTGGGCGGCCTGATCGCCCTCCAGATGGCTTTGGACGCGCCCGACCGGGTCGGGCGGATCGTGGTGATCAACGGCTGGGACGCCCTGGACCCGGCCACGCGCCGCTGCTTCGCGGCCCGCCGGGCGATCCTCGCGGGCGGCGGCCCGGAGGCCTTCGTGCGGGCGCAGGCGATCTTCCTGTACCCGGCGGCGTGGCTCTCCGCGCAGGCCGAGCGGGTCGAAGCCGACGAGGCGCAGGCCCGGGCGCATTTCCCCGGCGCCGAGACCGTGCTGACCCGTATCGCCGCCCTGGAGCGCTTCACGATCGCGGACCGTCTCGGGTCGATCGGCCACGAGACCCTGCTGATGGCGGCCCGGGACGACGTGCTGGTGCCCTACACCCGGTCCGAGCGGCTGGCGGCGGCGCTGCCCAACGCCCGCCTCGCCCTCGCCCCGGAGGGCGGCCACGCCCACAGCGTCACCCGGCCCGAGGCCTTCAACCGGGCGCTGCTGGACTTCCTGGACCGGGACTGAGCGGCCGCTACGCCCGCAGCGCGATCATCGGCAGCGCCACCGCGTCGAGGGCGGCGGCCAGCACCGGGAGCAGGGCCGGCCAGCGCAGGGCCGCCGCGGTGCCGATCTGCCCCCGGGCGAAGGCCAGGATCAGCATCGGCGCCAGCGGCAGCAGGTCCCGGACCTGCAACCCGCCGAGGCCAGCCGCCGGGGCGAGGGCCTGCGCGAGCACCGCCAGCCAGAGGCCGAGCAGCGCGCCCCCCGAGAGCCACAGCCGCTCCGCGGGCGGGGGCAGGGGACCGCGCCGCAGCGCGAAGGGCGGCACCAGCAGTGCGGCTGCCCAGAGCCCGTGGAGGAACCCGGGCAGCGGGAGGGGCAGGGACGCGAATCCCTCCCCCGCCCCGGCGGGGTGCGGCAGTCCGAGGCTCGCGGCCGGGAGAGCCGGCAGCAGGGCCGGCAGGAAAGGCGGTAGGAAAGCCGGCAGCAGGGCGAACGCGGCGAGCGGCAGCCGGTCCCGGCAGGCGCGGACGCGCCGCCCCGGGGGCGGGAACGGCACCAGCAGCATCCCGGCGAGGGGCGCGCAGGCCNCGGCCCCGGCCCCGGCCGGGTCGCGGCCCTGGGCGGCCTCTCGACCCTCGTCGGCATGTTCGTGCCCGGCCTCCACTCGATCCTCTCGAAGATCGACGTGACCGTCACCGAGGGAGGCACCGGCTCGAGCCTCGGCTACGCGGTGAAGCGGTTCCAGCCGATGCTGCAATCGGTGACGCTGGACGCCGTCGGCCCCGGCCTCGTCGCCCGGGTCGAGGGCTTCGTCCGCCCGCGGCCGGTGGAGCAGGAGCGCCTGCGGGACCTCGCGGCGCTGGTGGAGCCCGGCGCCTTCGCGGCGGTGTCCGCGCTGATCGTCGGCGGGTCGCGGGGCCTCGGCGCCGCGACCGCCAAGCTGATCGCCGCCGGGGGCGGGGCGGTCTGCATCACCTACGCGTCCGGCGCCGAGGAGGCGGAGGCCGTCGCCCGGGAGATCCGGGACGCCGGCGGGCGCTGCCAGGTCCTCCGCTACGACGCCGCCGAGCCGGCCGCCCCGCAGCTGGTGGCGCTGGCGATGCGCCCGTCGCAGCTCTACCACTTCGCGACGCCCCGCATCTTCCGCCAGAAGCGCGCGCCGTTCGAGCCGGCCTGCCTGGACGAGATGATGCGCGTCTACAACACCGCCTTCTACGAGCTGAGCCAGTTCTGCCTGGAGCGCGGCGACGCCGTGGCGGCCTTCTACCCGTCGACCAGCGCCATCGACGAGGCGCCCCGCGACACGCTGGAGTACGTCATGGCCAAGATCGCGGGCGAGACGCTGGCCGCGACCCTGGCGCGCACGCTCCCGAACCTGCGGACCGTGATCGAGCGGCTGCCCCGGGTGAAGACCGACCAGACCGCCACGATCTTCCCCGTGCCGGCCGCCGCGCCGAGCGCGCTGATGCTGCCGATCATCCGGCGGATGTCGGCGGCCGCCTGATCCGGAGGCGTGGCGGGCACGGGACCGTGCTGGACGGTCCTGACCGAACCGGGCGCCGCGATCTCAAGCGCGCGGCGCAGTGGCCGCGCCCCCCCCCGGCACCGGGATCACTCGGCGGCGGCGTCGTGCCGGACCTCTTCGTCCGCGTCCGGATCAGCCTCGACCCCGTCCTTACCGTCCTCGCCCCCGTCGGGCGCCGCGGCGGCGGTGAAGAAGTCGCCGTTCCGGATCGCCTCGCCGCCGGTCACCAGCATGCTGAGATAGGTGTTGAGGGTATTGGGCGCGACGTCGGGCAGCCGCTCGGCGATCTGGGCATGCGACAGGCCCTGCGGACCGGCCGAGCCGAGCAGCGCCTTCAGCCGCCCCTTGGCCGAGTTGGCCCGGGGACCGCGAGCACCGCGCCGGCCGCCGGAGGCGGGCACGGAGCGGTCGGACGCGGCGGCCCGCGGCCCTTCGGACGCGTGGAGACCGGAGGCCTCCAGCGGGATCCCCTCGACGATCGAGGTCAGCGCGGCCTCCGCCGCTCGAAGCTTGGTCAGCTCGGCCGCGATCCGATCGTAGTCGCTCTGCAGCGCGGCCCTGCGCGCCCGAACGTCCACCAGGGCCTTCGTCAGGGTGTTGTCCTCAGCCACCGGATGGCCTCATCCCATGATTTCTCTGGTGGACGGCATACGGCATAGGACCCTTCCGACGTCAACCGCCGCACGAGTTGTGACGACGGCGCCTGATGGCTTAGAGACATCTTCAAACACCGCTTCCGGCCCGGGGTCATCGGCGCTGCCGCCGCATGTCGACGGATCCCGATCCCGGCACGCCGATTCCGTAGTCGTCATGTCAGAAGGCGAGCATTCTTCCGCGGCTTCGATGTGTGGCCGTCCGCTCCCGGACCTCGGCCACGCCGCGCCCAGGGGCCTCCGTAGATCCCGCAGAGCGAATTATGTCTTTGAATATCTTCGACAAAGGGGAGAATAATGTCATCGACATTGATTCGCGGGACCAGCACAGTCAAGCGGGAAAAATCTACGTCAACGGCGACAACAACTACATCCGCATAGGCAGGGGCTGCGTGTCCGACAAGGACATGCACATCGTCATCGAGTCGAACTGCCGGTTCGACGTCGGCGAGGACGTCCGGCTGTCGATGGCCAACATCTATATCGGCCCCGGCTCGGTGCTGCGCATCGGCGACCGGACCGGCTTCACCGGGCTCGTCCATCTCAATCCCGTCGAGGGGAAGGCGATCGAGATCGGCACGGACTGCTCGATCGCGTCGGGCGTCTGGATGACGACGAGCGACTTCCACTCCATCGTCACCCGGGACACCGGCGCGCGGCTGAACCCGGCCAAGCCCGTCCGGGTCGGCAACCACGTCTGGATCGCCAATCAGGCCACGCTCCTCAAGGGCTCGGTCATCGGCGACAACGCGATCGTCGGCGCGCACGCCGTCGTCACCGGGACGGTGCCGGCCCACTGCGTGGCCGCCGGCAACCCCGCGCGGATCGTGCGGGAGAACGTGACGTGGCGGTCCGACCTGATCTGACCGCACCGGCAGGGCGCGCGGGACATGGGGTATGGGGCGCCGTTGTTTACCCCACGCGCGCATTCCGTTAGGGCGATGACCCGTCGGTGCGACCCCTTGCCCGGCGCGCCGACACGCTTTCGATCCAGCCCGCGCGAACACATGCTCATTCGAGCCTCAGGTCTCGACCCCTGCGCCGCACCCGGCACGGCCTTCGACCGGGACCGGCGGTCGCCGCGCGATAACGCGGGCGCTTCATGTTGAAGCGGATCCACGGCCTGTACCATCGCTGGGCGCGCTCCTGCCCGGTCCGCGCGAGCGGCAACCCGCTGATCCGGCTGGCGGCCCGCCGCGGCCTGCCGGCGGCGAACAATGTCGTCACCGCGGACGCGCAGATCGCCGTGCTGGCGCCGCACGTTGACGCGGCGTTCTACGCGAGCTGGTACGGGATCACGGCCGACCCGGTGCGCGACTACCTCGTCCACGGCTGGCGCGCGGGCCGCGACCCGCGCCCCGACTTCGACTCCGCCGCCTACCTCGCCCGGCATCCCCACCTCGCCCGCGCCGGCATCAACCCGCTCCTGCACGCCCTCGCCCGCAAACGCGGCAGGGAGGGCGGGGAGGGGGAGGCGGCCGCCCTGCCGAAACCCGACACGGCCGAGGCCCAGCGCCTCGCCCGCCGCCTCGTCGACGGCGCCTTCTACCTTGCCGGCAACCCCGACCTCGCCGCCGCCGGCGTCGACCCGGTCGACCACTACATGGCCTCGGGCTGGCGCGAGGGCCGCGAGCCGGCGCCCCAGTTCGACACCCTGGCCTACTGCCTCAGCCGCGGGATCACCTTCGCCACCCAGAACCCGCTGGTGCACTACGTCCTCCACGGCGGAGCCGCCCGGCCCGACCCGGAGGCGGCGCTGGCCCTGCGGATCGAGACGCTCGCCCCCTACTTCGACGCCGCCCATTACCGGCAGCGCCTGCCCGACCCGCAGGCCGAGGCCCTGGCCGGGGCCTCGGACGCGGCGCTGCTGCGCCACTACGTGGCGGAGGGCTGGCGGGCGCGGATCGGCCCGCGGCCGGACTTCGACCCGGCCGGCTACGTGCAGGCGCGGTCCGGCAGCCGGGCGGTCGCGGACGACCCGTTCTTCCGCTACGTCGCCGAGACCCGGCTGACCGGGGCCGAGCCGTTCGCGGAGCCGCACCGGCTGAACCTGCCGGCGGTGGACGCGGACTGGTACCGGGCGACCTACCCGGACGCGGGCGGGCGCGAGCCGTTCCTGCACTTCGCCGAGGCGGGCTGGCGGGAGCTGCGCGATCCGGGGCCGGGGCGCTCGACGCTGGCGGCGCTGCTGCGGGTCTGCGGGCTGCGGCCGGCGCGGGCGCCGGTGGAGGACACCGGCTGGCTGGGGGCGATCGGGCGGGAGACCCTCGACCGGGACGCGCTCCTGGACCTGCAGGCGCGGCTGGTGGCGGGGCATTTCGATCACGGCTTCTACCGGGCGCGCTACGGGCTGTCCGAGGCGGAGGACGCGGTGCGCGACTACTGCGACACCGGCTGGAAGAAGGGCCGCAATCCCAGACCCGACTTCAACGGCTGGGCATACCGCGCGCACCACCCCTCCGCGGAGGCGACGGGCATCGCGCCCTTCGTCCACCACCTCGCTCGGGCCCTGCTGCGGGGCGATGACCTCGCGGGCGACGTCTTCGATCCGCGCTACGGCGCGCCGCCAGCCGAGGAGGACGCCGACCTGTTCGAGCAGGCCCGCCTGATCGAGCCGTTCTTCGACGCGCCCTGGTACCTCAAGCGCTACCCGGACACCGGCGGTTTCGAGAACGGGCCGGCGATCCACTTCCTGTCCCACGGCCAGGAGGAGGACCGCGACCCGAGCAAGACCTTCTCGACGCGCTTCTACCGCCGGGCCTACGGCCATCTGCTGGGTCCCGGGGAGTCGCCATTCCTGCACTACGTGCGCACCGGCCGGGCCGCCGGGCTGATGGGCTGCCCCGAGGATCTCGGCACCTACCCGCCCATGGAAGCCCCCGCGTCCCACGACTGGGACCGCCTGCCCCGGGCCCTGCCCATCGATCAGGCCCGCGTCGTCGTCATCGTCCCCGTCTACAAGGGCCGCGGCGAGACCCTGCGCGCCATCCACGCCTGCCTGTCGGCGCCCCAGGCCACCCCCTTCACCCTGCTCGCCGTCAACGACCGCTCCCCCGACCCGGAACTCACCGCGGACCTCGCCGCCCTCGCCGGCCGCGGCCTGTTCCACCTCGTCGAGAACGAGCGCAACCTCGGCTTCGTCCGCTCGGTCAACCGCGCCCTCGGTCTGCGCCAGGGCCGCGCCGTCGTCCTGCTCAACTCCGACGCTGAAGTCTTCGGCGACTGGCTCGACCGCCTCGTCGCCCACGCCGAACCTCAGACAGCCCCTCAGGCAGACCCTCGGGCCGGGTCCGTCACGGAGGCGGGGGCGGGAATGGGGGCGGGGCTGCCCGTGGGCAGCGTCACGCCGCTGTCCAACAACGCCACGATCTGCTCCTACCCGCGCTTCAACGCCAACAACACCATGCCGCTGGAGATCGCCCGGCCCGAGCTCGACCGCCTCGCCGCGCAGGTCAATTGCGGCCGCGCCGTGCCCGTGCCCACCGGCGTCGGCTTCTGCATGTACATGACCGCGCAGGCCCTCGACGCGGTCGGCGTCCTCGACGCCATGGCCTTCGGCAAGGGCTACGGCGAGGAGAACGACTGGTGCCTGCGCGCCATCAAGGCCGGCTTCGTCAACCTGCTCGCCGAGGACGTGTTCGTCCACCATGCCGGCCAGATCTCGTTCGGGCTCGACGCGGGCGGCGAGTACGACCAGGGCCAGGCGGCGCTGCTCGCCAAGCACCCCGACTACCCGGCCCGGGTCGGGCAGTTCGTCCAGGCCGATCCCGGCCGGCGCGGGCGGGCGCGGCTCGACCGGGCGCGGCTGGCCCGCCACTTCTCGGGGCGGGCGCTGCTGTACGTGACGCACAGCTGGGGCGGGGGCATCCAGCGGCACATCGACGACATGGTCGCCCAGGCCCGGGCCGAGGGCCTGAGCGTGGTGCTGCTGCAGATCGACCGGACCCGCAACCTCGAGGTCCACGTCGCCTACCGCGGCCCCGAGTTCCTGTACCTGCCCAACCTCGACAGCCTGTACCTGCCGCGGGACGCGGCGGAGCTCGCGGACTTCGTCGGGCAGCTGGCGCCGGTTCTGATCCACGTGCACTCGCTGGCGGGGCTGCGCTGGGGCGCGGCGCGGGCGCTGATGGAGGTGGTGGCGGGGTCGGGGCGTCCCTACGCGTGGACGCTGCACGACTACTCGCCGGTGTGCCACCGCAACCACCTGGTCCAGCCGGACGGGCGCTACTGCGGCCTGGCGCCGGTGGCGGAGTGCCGGTCGTGCCTGGCGGTGGACGCGGACGGGTTCGAGGAGCCGGATCCGGGCGAGCGGCGGGCCGTGTTCGGGGCGTTCCTGGCCGGCGCGGCGCGGGTGTTCGCGCCGTCCTGCGACACGGCGGGCCGGATCCGGACGGTGTACCCGGACCTCGCTGTCACGGTGCGGCCGCACCTGGAGCCGGAGCGGTCGGTGCGCTCGACCGCCCTGCAGCGGCCCGGCCGAATCCGCCGCGTCGCCGTCCTCGGCGCGATCAGCGCCACGAAGGGCGGCCTGTTCCTGCAGGCGCTGGCCACCGACGCGCAGGACCGGGACCTGCCGCTGCGCTTCGGGATCGTGGGCTACTCGGACCCGGCGCTGGCGATCGGCCTGGAGGGCGTCGGGGTCGCCCAGACCGGGCGCTACTCCGGCGACCACGAGGCCCTCGACCTGGTCTGGCGGCTCTCGGCGGATCTGGCGCTGCTGCCGGCGATCTGGCCCGAGACCTACTCGTACGCGCTGACCCTGGCCCTGCGCACCGGCCTGCCGGTGGCGGCCTTCGACCTCGGCGCGCCGGCCGAGCGGCTGCGCGCCTACCCGAACGGGCACCTGCTCCCCGGCGCCCTCGCCACCGATCCGGCCGCCTTCAACGACCGCCTGCTCGCCATCGACGTCTCGGCCGCGGGCCGGCTCTCCGTGCCGATCCGGGCGGCCGAGTACGGCAACCTGATGGGCGACTATTACGGCCTGGACCCGGCACCGGCCGGGACCGGACACGCCAGCGACGAGGACGCCGCATGATCTCCGTCAACGAGGACATGAAGCAGGAGATGCTGCGGCGCGGCATCTCGGTGCTGCACCCGGCCCCGTTCGGCCTGCCGGAGGATTGCGTCTTCGAGCCGCCGTGCAGCATCAAGTGGATGGGCGTCGATTACTGCCTCACCATGGGGGCGTTCTCGTACGCGGTGAGCGGCTACTATTTCGGGGCCGACATCGCCCGCTACTGCTCGATCGGCGAGAGCGTCCAGGTCGGGCGCGGCAGCCACCCGGTCCAGTGCGGCTCGACCTCGCCGCTGTTCTACACGCACCACTCGGCCGTGTTCGACCGCCTCGACCCGCGGGCGGAGGATTACGAGATCTGCGGCCCGTATCTCTGGCCCAAGCGCGTGCGCATCGGCAACGACGTCTATATCGGCCACGGCGCCTTCCTGATGCCCGACATCACGATCGGCGACGGGGCGGTGATCGGCGCCATGGCGGTGGTGACCAAGGACGTGCCGCCCTACGCGATCGTGGCCGGCAGCCCCGCCCGGATCGTCAAGATGCGCTTCCCGGACGCGCTGATCGAGCGCTACCTGAAGGTGCAATGGTGGCGCTACGCCTTCTGGGACCTGCGCCAGTGCTCGATCACCGACCCGGAGCGGTTCATCGACGCCGTCGAGGAGCGGATCGCCGGCGGCATGCAGGAATACCGGCCGGAGTTGATCCCGATCCAGTCGCTGGTGCCGGGCGCCTGAGGCCCGGCGCCCGCCGGAACGCGCCGGGCGCCCGGGGCGGCGCGCTCAGCCCGCCAGCACCCGCGCCGCCGCGTCGCCGAGGGCCCGCACGCCGAGGGCGAGGTCGGCGTCGCTGGTGTCCTCCGCCCAGTGATGGCTGATGCCGCCGATCGAGGGCACGAACAGCATCGCGGCCGGCAGGATCCGGGCGACGTTCTGGGCGTCGTGCCCGGCGCCCGACGGCATCACCTGCCATCCTCCGGGGCAGACGCCCTCGGCGGCCTCCGAGAGGGCGCGCATCAGGGCCGGGTCGCAGGGGGCGGGGATCGCCTTCGCCAGGGCCGTCAGCGCGGCCGGGCAGCGCTCGCGCCGGTTCGAGTCCCGCACCAGCGCCTCCAGGCAGGCCTCCATCCGCTCCAGCACCGGCATCGCCACGTCGCGGAACTGGAAATACACCTCGGCCCGGCCCGGGATGACGCTGAAGCCGCCGGGATCCAGGGTGATCCGCCCCGTCGTCCAGGTGCTGCGCGGGCCGCAGATCTTCGGGAATTCCCGGTCGATCGCCGCGAGCAGCCGCACCGCCGAGAGGCCCGCATCCCGGCGCTCCGCCATAGTGGTGCCGCCCGCGTGGTCCTGGTTGCCGGCGAAATCGATCCGGAACTGCCAGATCGCCACGATGCCGCTCACCACGCCGAGATGCAGGCCGGCGGATTCGAGCTGCGTGCCCTGCTCGATATGCATCTCCAGGAAGCCGCGGTAGCGGTCCGGGTCGAGCCGCATCCGGGGGAGACCGGCGAGGCCGGCACTCGCGAGCGCCGCGCGGAGCGGCGTGCCGTCGGTGCGGTTGCGGGCCTCGTCGATCTCGGCCTCGGCCAGGTCGCCGATCGCCGAGCGGCTGCCCAGGAAGCCGCCGGAGAAGTGCCCCTCCTCGTCCGCGAAGGCGACGACGTCGACGGGCAGCCCGGCGCGGGCCAGCGCCACCCCGGCCACGACGCCCAGCGCCCCGTCGAGCCAGCCGGCCTCGTTCTGCGTCTCGATGTGGCTGCCGACCAGCAGGTGCGGGCCGGGGCCGCGATGTCGCCCCAGCACGTTGCCGATCCCGTCGATGGAGGCCTCCAGGCCGCAGGCCTCGAGCCGGGCCATCAGCCACCGGCGGGATTCCATGTCCGCGGCCGAGAAGGTCGGCCGGTGGACGCCGGTGCGGAACCGGCCGATCTCGCGCAGTTCGTAGAGGTCGGCGAGGAAGGCTTGGGTGTCGATCGCGGTCATGGTGAGCCCAGGTGGTGGAACCCCGGGCTGTGCAAGCCCCGTGCGGCCAGCTATTCCGCCGCCGCAGGTCTCGACGCACCGCCCTGCGCGCCCTCCAGCCAGACGGCGAGATCGGCCCGGGCCCGGTCGGTCAGCGCGCGCTTCTTCAGCGCCGCCTTCTCGGGCCCGCGCAGGCGCCGGCCGGTCTCGTTGCGGGGGGCCCGCTCGAGCGGCGGGAACAGGCCGAAATTGACGTTCATCGGCTGGAACGAGCGCGGGGCGTTGGCCTCGCCGTCCGCCATCAGGTGGCCGCCGGTGATGTGGGCGATGAGCGCGCCGAGGGCCGTGCTCTGGGGCAGGGGGGCGAGCGGGCACCCGGCCGCCTCCGCGACGGCGAAGCGGCCGGCCATCAGCCCGACCGCGGCGCTCTCCACGTAGCCCTCGCAGCCGGTGATCTGGCCGGCGAAGCGTAAGGAGGGCCGGGCCCTCAGCCGGAGGGTGGCGTCGAGCAGGCGTGGGCTGTCGAGGTAGGTGTTGCGGTGCAGGCCCCCGAGGCGGGCGAACTCGGCCCGTTCCAGGCCGGGGATCGTGCGGAAGATCCGCACCTGCTCGGCGTAGGTCAGCTTCGTCTGGAAGCCGACCATGTTGTAGAGGGTGCCCAGCGCGTTGTCCTGGCGCAGCTGCACGATCGCGCAGGGCTTGACCAGCGGGTCGCGCGGGTTGGTGAGCCCCACGGGCTTCATCGGCCCGTGGCGCAGGGTCTCGGGTCCGCGCTCGGCCATGACCTCGACGGGCAGGCAGCCGTCGAAATAGGGCGTGCCCTCCCACTGCTTGAACCCGATCTTCTCGCCCGCCACGAGGGCGGCCACGAAGGCGTCGTACTGCTCCCGGCTCATCGGGCAGTTGAGGTAGTCCGCGCCCGTGCCGCCGGGTCCCGGCTTGTCGTAGCGGGACTGGAACCACGCCACGTCCATGTCGATCGAGTCGCGGTGGACGATCGGCGCGATCGCGTCGAAGAAGGCGAGGGACTCGGCCCCGGTGAGCCCGCGGATGCCCTCGGCCAGCGCCGGAGCCGTGAGCGGGCCGGTGGCGACGATGCAGGGGCCCCAATCCTCCGGCGGCAGGCCCTCGACCTCCCCGCGGACGAGGGTGACGTTGGGATGCTGCTCCAGGGTCCGGGTCACCGCGGCGGAGAAGCCCTCGCGGTCGACCGCCAGCGCCCCGCCCGCCGGCACTTGGTTGGCGTCGGCCGCCCGCATGATCAGCGAGCCGAGCGTGCGCATCTCCTGGTGCAGCAGCCCGACGGCGTTGCCCGCGGGATCGTCCGACCGGAAGGAGTTCGAGCAGACGAGCTCGGCCAGCCCGTCCGTCCGGTGCGCCTCGGTGCCGCGCACCGGGCGCATCTCGTGGATCACCGCGCGGTGCCCGGCTTCGGCCACCTGCCAGGCGGCCTCGGATCCGGCGAGGCCGCCGCCGACGATGTGGATGGTCTGTGTCATGTCTGAGAATAGCGAAGGACCGCCGTCCGGATCAACGGGCGGCGGTCCTTCGAGACGTTCGTCTCGGGCGCTGGGACTCGGGCGCTGGGATCAGACGCGGGCGACGCCGCGGATCTCGCTGCGGTTGATGCCGAGATCGGCAAGATCGCGGTCCGACAGGCGGGACAGCTGGGAGACGGTGTCGCGGTACCGGAGATAGGCGCGGACGCGGCTCAGGACGCTACGGGCGGCGGACATGGTGTGCTGTGACCTCTGTTCGGGCAGACGATGGCGCCCCATTGCGCATCGCTGCCTCTTGTTGGTGCAACGCACATATAATCCCGCCGCAGCGCAGCAGGAGTCGTAAGGTCAAGCACCAGCCCTGCAGGAATTGCATAAGCGGCTTAAGAAACCGGCAAGGTTTCCGAATGGTCATTCTTTGTGCGCATGCAGGCCGTCGCGCAGAGGCGTGAAGGCCGGCGCGGGGCTTCCCGCACGCGCGAAGGGCGCCCCGCCGGTCGGCGGGACGCCCTTCAAACCGTCCCGAGCACCCGGACCGGGGCTCAGTAGAACGGGCGCGGCCCGTAGAAACCGTAGGGCCGGTAGAAGGGCCGCGGCCGGTAATAGCCGCCGTAGCCGCCGTAATAGATCGGGCGCCGCCAGTAGCCGTAGGGCCGGGGGCCCCAGTTCGGCCGGCAGATGCCCCAGGGATTGGGGTGGAAGCCGGGGCCGCAGCCCCCGGCCGCCTCGGCGGTCCCCGCGAGCCCGAGGCCGCCGGCGACCGCGGCGGCCATCACGAGCGCCTTCGCGCGCGGTGCGCTCAGAATCGTCATGACTGGATCTCCTCAACGCTTCCGGCGGATCGGGAGCCGGTGGTTGCAGATTCGGTCCCGCCACCTGAACCGTCGCTGAGCCGTAAGTTGTGTCCGGTACAGGCCCACGACGGCACCCGCGGCAACGCCGCTCACCGCGCCCAGGTTGCGCACCGAGGTTGCGCGCCGCGGACTCAGTGCAGCGGGCTCAGTGCAGCGAGGGCGTGCGCAGGAACCGCTCCCGATCCCCCGAGATGAGGGCGAGCTTCACGCCGCGTCCTTCCCGGCGGATCGTGAGGGGGACCCGCACCCCGGCCTCGCCGAGGGCCCAGACGCTGCGGAACAGGGCGGCGAGATCGGCCACCGGCTCGCCGGCCACCGCCTCGATCACGTCGCCGGCCTGGAGGCCGCCGGTCTCGGCCGGGCCGTTATCGGCGAGGCCCATCACGACGATGCCCTCCTCGCTCTCGGTGGCGTAGAGGCCGAGCCAGGGGCGCGGCGGCCGGTTGGCGCGCCCGCGCGTGGCGAGGTCCTCGAGGATCGGCGTCAGCAGGTCGATGGGCACGACCATGTTGATCGGCCGCGCCGCGCCGGCGCCGCCCTGCTGCAGCTGCAGCGAGCCGATGCCGAGCAGGTCGCCCTGGGGACCGATCAGCGCGGTGCCGCCCCAGTGCGGGTGCGCGGGGGCGGTGAACAGGGCCTCGTCGAGGACGTATTCCCAGTAACCGGCGAATTCCTGCCGGGCCACGACCTCGACGGCGACGCAGCGCTGGCGCCCGCCCGCCCCCGCCAGCACGGCCCGGTCACCGGTCTTCAACCCGGCCGAGCGGCCGAGCGGGAGGGCCGGCACGCCGAGGTCGCCGAGCGCCTGGACCAGGCCGAAGCCCGTGGCGGCGTCGAAGCCCAGGACGTGGCCGGGCACCGAGCGGCCGTCCCGGGTGGTGAGCCAGACGCTCTCGGCCTCGGTGACGAGGTAGCCGATGGTGAGAACCAGCCCGTCCTCGCGGATCACCACGCCGTTGCCGGCGCGCTCGGTGCCGAGCGTCTCGGCCGTGAACGCGCTCTCCGGGATCCGCGCCGACAGGGCCAGGACGGCGGAGAGGGCCCGGTCGAGATCGTAGCCGTAATCCGCAGGCCTGGGCTGGGCCTGCGCGGGAATCTTCCACTCGCCCTGCGTCGCCATGACATTCCTTCGGCTCGTCCGCCTGCGCTCCGGTCGGCGCCGGAGCGCGCAATCGGCACACCATAAGATGTCCACGCCGCCCGCGTCACCCGCGGCCCGGTGCGGCGCATGGCACGGGCTTGTTCGGCGCGGCCCGCGGCGGGCTCGGCACAACGAAAAACCGCCCGGCGGAGCCGGGCGGCGCGCCGTCCCGGAGGACGGCCTGTCGGAGATCCGGGCCCCCGCCGCGCGGCGGCGGGGAGCCCGGCGTCTCGGGAGGGTCTCAGTACTTGCGGACCAGGGCCGCCGGGACCGGCGAGGCGGCCGGGGCCGGCGAGTACAGCGGCACGATGAACCGGATCCAGCCGTCGGTGGAGTAGTCGCTGCGGGTACGGCCGAACGCGTTGGCGTACTGCGCGCCGGTCACGACGTCGCGGGCGACGTAGGCCTGGACGGTGAAGATCTTGAAGTCGTAGCCGATGAGGCCGCCGATGGCGAAGCGGCCGCGGTTGCCGGCCGCCGCGCTGGCCTGGCTGATGTCGAAGTTGTAGGTGCCGTAGGCGATCGGACCGATCTCGAAGTTGCCGAACTTCTTGGTCGCCGTGAGGTCGAAGTTCAGCGAGTCCGACAGGCGGATCGGGCCGATGGCGGCGCCGACCTGGCCGGGGAAGCGGCCGGGCGAGTCGTAGATGTTGGCGGTCAGGTTGGCGGTCAGGTTCCAGCCGTCACCCGTGTAGCTGCCGGCGACGCCGAAGCGGTAGGTGTTGGAGGAGAGCTGCGGCAGGACCGGGGTGGCCGTCGTGCCGTTCGCGGTGATGATCGAGCCGCGGTCGCCGTTCAGGTCGTTCAGGTAGGCGCCGCCGAGCAAGCTGACGCCGAAGTTGTTGCCGAGGTCGAAGGCCCAGATGCCGCCGACGAAGGTGCCGACGTTGATCGAGATGTCCTTGTTGCGCACGCCCGCCGGGTTGCGGGTGAAGGCGAACACGGTCGGGGGCGCCACGAGCAGCTCGACGCGGCCGCCGAACGGCACGAACGGGGTCGACCAGACCAGGACCGGGATGTTGACGGCCGTGTCGGGATCGTTCCGGCCGTCGGTGCGGCGGTAGGTGAACGTGTTGATGGCGTAGAGGCCTTCCGGCAGCGGCGCGCCGACCGCGAGGCCGACCTGCTCGCCCGGAACCGTCGTGGTCTGCGCCTGCGCGATCGTCGAGGCCATGCCGACCGTGAGCGCGACCGTGCCGGCCGCGAGCCAGTTCTTCATCATTTTCTCATTCCTTCCCAAGGTCACACGGCGTCCGTCCCGCATTCGGCACTTCCTTGCCGGTCTGCTCGCCTATCGCGGCTGCCGGCTTCGAACCTGCCGAGCGCCCCCACGGAGCCTGCCCGTCTCAACGTCTGCGACTATTCTACAGAGACCTGCGGAAAGACAGTGGAATGCTCGCCGAAACGCCACAACCGGCCGAACCGTTGCGCAAAAGCCGCATTTTTGCGGCGATGCAACACTGTCCACAGACCCTGTCTGAACGAGGGGTCCGGCAAAATATCGTTGAACGGTCAAGCTGTTGTCGGGCCGAACCGCGGGACAATCCGGCAAGGCCGGGGCGGTGATCGGGCAGGCCGCCGGTCCGGAGGCGGGGGCCGGAATCCGGCTCCGAACCGATCGGGAGCCCGTGCGGACCGGCGGCCCGCGGCTCGAATCACCGCCCGCTCGGCCGGGTTCCGCACGGCACCCGGCAGAAACTGCCGCGCCGGCCCCGCGGCCCGTCCGAACCCGCGGGGAGGGCGCCCGTCCGGGCCCGTTACCGGTGCTGGCGGCGCGCGCCGGGCCGGCAGGTCCGCCGCGCGAGTAAGGCCGCGCTACTCGGCGGCGCGACCGCGGCTCGCGGGTGAGGCGGGCCGCCGCTCCAGCACCTCGCGCAGGAACCGGCCGGTATGGCTCGCCGTCGCGCGGGCGATCGTCTCGGGGGTGCCCTGCGCCACGACGCGGCCGCCGCCGTCGCCGCCCTCGGGGCCCATGTCGATCACCCAGTCGGCGGTCTTGATCACCTCGAGGTTGTGCTCGATCACCACCACCGTGTTGCCCTGGTCCACGAGCTCGTGGAGCACCTCCATGAGCTTGGCGACGTCGTGGAAGTGCAGGCCGGTGGTCGGCTCGTCGAGGATGTAGAGGGTGCGGCCGGTGGCGCGCTTCGACAGCTCCTTCGAGAGCTTCACCCGCTGCGCCTCGCCCCCCGACAGGGTGGTGGCCTGCTGGCCGACATGGACGTAGTGCAGGCCGACCCGCTTCAGGGTCTCGAGCTTGTCGCGGATCGCCGGCACCGCCTTGAACAGCTCGGCCGCCTCCTCGACGGTGGAATCGAGCACGTCGGCGATCGACTTGCCCCGGTACTTCACCTCCAGGGTCTCGCGGTCGTAGCGCTTGCCCTTGCAGACGTCGCAGGTGACGTAGACGTCGGGCAGGAAGTGCATCTCGATCTTGATGACGCCGTCGCCCGAGCAGGCCTCGCAGCGCCCGCCCTTGACGTTGAACGAGAAGCGGCCGGGCTGGTAACCGCGGGCCTTGGCCTCGGGGAGGCCCGCGAACCAGTCGCGGATCGGCGTGAAGGCGCCGATATAGGTGGCGGGGTTCGAGCGCGGCGTGCGCCCGATCGGCGACTGGTCGATGTCGATGACCTTGTCGAGGTGCTCCAGCCCCTCCAGCCGCCCGTAGGGAGCCGGGTGCTCCAGGGCGCCGTTCAGCTTCTTGGCGACCGCCTTGTAGAGCGTGTCGATCACCAGGGTAGACTTGCCGCCCCCCGAGACGCCGGTGATGCACGTGAAGGTGCCGAGCGGGATCTCGACGTCGACGTCCTTCAGGTTGTTGCCCCGCGCGCCGAACAGCCCGAGCTTGCCCTTCCGCCCCTTGCGGCGCGCGGTCGGGGTGCGGACCGCCATCGCGCCGGTGAGGTACTTGGCGGTGAGCGAGGCCGGGTTGGCCAGGACCTCCGCGGGCGTGCCCTGCGCGATGATCTCGCCGCCGTGGATGCCGGCGCCCGGGCCGACATCGACCACGTAATCGGCCTGCAGGATCGCGTCCTCGTCGTGCTCGACGACGATCACCGAGTTGCCGAGGTCGCGCAGGCGCTTGAGCGTGCCGAGCAGGCGCTCGTTGTCGCGCTGGTGCAGGCCGATCGAGGGCTCGTCGAGCACGTAGAGCACGCCGGTCAGCCCCGAGCCGATCTGCGAGGCGAGGCGGATGCGCTGGCTCTCGCCTCCCGAGAGCGAGCCCGAGCCGCGGGCGAGCGTCAGGTATTCCAGGCCGACATCCACCAGGAAGGTCAGCCGGTCGCGGATTTCCTTGAGGATGCGGACCGCGATCTCGTTCTGCTTCGCCGTCAGCTTATCCGGCAGCTCGGAGAACCAGCGGTGCGCCTCGCTGACCGAAAGGGCCGTGACGTCGGCGATGTCCGCCATGGCGACCTTCACGGCCAAAGCCTCGGGCTTCAGACGCTTGCCGCCGCAGGCGGCGCAGGGCGTCTCGCTCATGAAGCGGCCGATCTCCTCCCGGACGGCGTCGGAGTCGCTCTCCTTGTAGCGGCGCTCCAGATTCGGGATCACGCCCTCGAACGGCTTGTTGACCGTGTACTTGCGCAACCCGTCGTCGTAGGCGAAGCGGATCGACTGTTTCCCTGAGCCGTACAGCACGATGGCGCGGGCCGTCTCCGACAGGCTCTGCCAGGGCACGCTCGTCTTGAAGCCGAAATGCTCGGCCAGCGCCTCGAGCGTCTGGCCGTAATAGGGCGAGGTCGACTTCGCCCAGGGGCCGACCGCGCCGCGCTTCAGGCTCAGGGCCGGGTCGGAGATCACCAGCTCGGGGTCGATCCGCATCTCGTGGCCGATGCCGCTGCAGGTCGGGCAGGCGCCGAACGGGTTGTTGAACGAGAACAGCCGCGGCTCGATCTCCGCGATGGTGAAGCCCGAGACCGGACAGGCGAAGCGCGACGAGAAGGTGACGGTCCGGGGCTCTTCCCCCTCGAGGGCGTCGGCGAACACGATCTCGGCGATGCCGTCGGCGAGCTCCAGCGCCGTCTCGAAGGATTCGGCGAGCCGGGAGCCGATATCGGCCCGGACCACGATGCGGTCGACGACCACGTCGATGTCGTGCTTGAACTTCTTGTCGAGCTTGGGCACGTCGTCGATGGCGTAGTATTCGCCGTTCACGCGCAGCCGCTGAAAACCCTTCTTCTGGTACTCGGCGATTTCCTTGCGATACTCGCCCTTGCGACCGCGGACCACGGGCGCCAGCAGGTAGAGCCGGGTCTTCTCCGGCAGTTCCAGCACCCGGTCGACCATCTGCTGGACGGTCTGACTCTCGATCGGCAGGCCGGTGGCGGGCGAGTAGGGGATGCCGACCCGCGCCCAGAGCAGGCGCATGTAATCGTAGATCTCGGTGACCGTCCCCACGGTGGAGCGGGGGTTCTTGGAGGTGGTCTTCTGCTCGATCGAGATGGCCGGCGACAGCCCGTCGATCTGGTCGACATCGGGCTTCGACATCATCTCCAGGAACTGGCGGGCATAGGCCGAGAGCGACTCGACGTAGCGGCGCTGCCCCTCGGCGTAGATCGTGTCGAAGGCGAGCGACGACTTGCCCGAGCCCGAGAGCCCGGTGAAGACCACGAGCTTGTCCCGGGGGATGGTCAGGTCGACGTTCTTGAGATTGTGCTCGCGGGCGCCGCGGATCGCGATCACCCGCCGGTCCTCGGCGGCCGTCGGCGCGGCGTCGAACAGGGCCTCCAGCTTGGCGTCGCGGGCGGCCTCGGCCGTCACCCCGGGCCGGGCGGGTTTCTCGGACTTGGCACGGGCCGGCTTGGGCTGAGATGCCTTGGCGGTGGCGGCCTTCGGTGCCTTGGAAACCGTCTGAGCGGCGGCTTTCAGAGGAGCCTTCGCGGCGACTTGGGCGGCGCCGGCGCGGCTTGCGGCACGACTTCCAGCTTGGGCTTTGGCCATGAGGGCGGCGGTCTCTCGAGGCGTCGACGCAGTCGGATCGGATCCGGATCGGATTCGCGCGCGGGCCAGCCGCCGCTCCGACTCATGTCGAGCCCGGAGGGGCCGACGGCAAGGTGGGGCCGGCGGGACGCAGGCCCGTCATGCGCCGCCCTTGCTAGAACGAAACGCGTACGACGGCAACCGGTCCTTGAACCAACCGCCTCCCCTGCAAGCGCCGCGAAGCGATCCAGCAGCGCCCGATGACCACCCGAGCGAGCGCTCGAGGGAGCACTCACGTATCCGCGCACGTGGCCCCGCGCACTTGGCCCGATGCCGCGCGCGACGGCGGTGGCGCCATCCCGGGTCGCTTCGGCGCGCACGGCCACGGTGTTGCACGGCGGGAGCCGAGGCCCCACGTCGTCGAGATCCGTCTCAGACTCGACTCCACCTCAGACTCGACTCCACCGCAGGTGCCGATGCCAGCGCTCGACCTGACCGACCCGGTCGCCCTCGGCGGGGCTGGAGACCGGAACGCGGCCCGCGGACAGCGCGTGTCCACGCGGCTCCTGTTCCTGATCGTGGGCATCGCCAACGCGACCTGGGCCCCCCTGGTGCCGCTGGTGAAGGACCGCGCCGGCCTCGACGCGGCGGGGCTCGGCCTGCTGCTGCTCACCTTCGGCGTCGGCTCGATCCTGGCGATGCCCAGCGCCGGGGCCGCGGCCGCGCGGCTCGGCTTCCGGCCGGTCCTGCTCGCCGGCACGCTGGCGCTCGGCCTCGCCCTCCCGGTGCTGGCCGTCGGCGCGGGGCTCGTGACACTCACCCTGGCGCTGCTGCTGTTCGGGGCCGGGATGGGGGCGGTGGACTGCGTCATGAACCTGCAGGCCGTCGCGGTGGAGCGGCGGAGCGGGCACCCGATGATGTCGGGCTTCCACGGCCTCTACAGCCTCGGCTGCATCCTGGGGGCGCTGATCGCCAGCGGCCTGCTGGCGGCGGGGCTCGGCGCGGGCTGGAGCGTGCTGCTCCTGACCGCCGGCATCGGGGCCCTGTTCGCGGCCGCTTGGCCCGGCATCCTGCCGACGGAGAGGGCGGGGGCGCAGGGCGGTCCCGCCTTCGCGCTGCCCCGCGGCCCGGTCCTGGTTCTGGGCCTGCTCTGCTTCGCGGTGTTCCTCACCGAGGGCGCGGCCCTCGACTGGAGCGCCCTGTTCCTGATCCAGCAGCGGGGGCTCGATCCGGCCTGGGCGGCGCTCGGCTACGCGGCCTTCTCGGTGACGATGACGGCCGGCCGGCTCGCGGGCGACCGGGTCGTGGCCCGGCTCGGGCGCCGGAGCGTGGTCGTCCTCGGCGGCCTGCTGGCGGCCGCCGGCCTCGCGCTCTCGGTTCTCGTCCCGGCCTGGGAGGCGGCGCTCGCCGGCTACGCGCTGGTCGGGGCGGGCTGCGCCAACATCGTCCCGGTCCTGTTCACGGCGGCCGGCCGCCAGAGGGCGATGCCCGAGAGCGTGGCGGTGCCGGCGGTGACGACGCTGGGCTATGCCGGGGTGCTGGCGGGCCCGGCCCTGATCGGCTTCGCCGCGCAGGCGCTCGGCCTCCCCGCGGCGCTCCTGATCGTGGCGGCCCTGCTCGTCGGCGTGGCGGCGGCCGGGCGCTCCCTGCGGGTGTGAGGCTCAGGCCTCGGCGTTGCGCGCCATGAAGGTGGCGGGGCTGCCGTCCTCCGGGTTCACGAACACGATGTCGGTCGGCGCCCGCCGGGGCGTGTCGATCGACAGGAACACCACCGGGTCCCCGGGTTCGAGCTCCGGCATCGCGTGGACCGTGCCCTTCTCGAAGAACAGGAGCTGGCCCGGGCCGAACGCCGTCTCGGCGGCCGGATCGCCCAGCCAGACCCGGCCGCGGCCCGAGAGGCAGTAGAGGTACTCGTCGCAGGTGGCGTGATAGTGCGGCGGGGTCGGCCGGTAGACCCGGAACACCCGGGCGCTCGCCGCCTCCCGGTCGGTCAGGTAGGTGTCGACAAGGAGGGTCTCGGCGCTGTCGGGCAGGGAAGCCGCCAGCGCCGCCACGTCGAAGATCCCGGTCCCCGCCGCGTCCGCCATCACATCCTCCTCAATCGGAAAAACCTTCGAGCACGATCTTGCCCCTGGCGCGCCCGCTCTCGACCAGCCCGTGGGCGCGCCGCAGGTTCGCGGCGTCGATCCGCCCGTAATGCTCCCCCAGGGTGGTGCGCAGGCGCCCGGAATCAACGAGGCGAGAGACCTCGTCGAGGAGCGCGCCCTGGGCGGCGATGTCGGCGGTGGCGAACATCGAGCGCGTGAACATGAACTCCCAGTGCAGCGACAGGCTCTTGCGCTTGAGGAGTCCGACATCGAGTCGCTCCGGATCGTCGATCAGGGCGAGGCGGCCCTGCGGGGCGATGAGCTCGACGATCGCGGCGAGATGGGCGTCGGTGTTGGTCGTGGAGAAGACGAGGCCCGGCGCGCCGAGCCCCAGGGCCGCCACCTCGGCGGCGAGCGGCTTGGAATGGTCGACCACGTGGTGGGCGCCGAGGTCCCGGCACCACTGCGCCGTCTCGGGCCGCGACGCGGTGGCGATCACGGTGAGGTCGGTGAGTTCCCGGGCGAGCTGGATCGCCACCGAGCCGACGCCCCCCGCGCCGCCGACGATCAGGATCGCCGGGGCGGCGCCCGGAACCGGCTTTTCCGTGTCGAGCCGGTCGAACAGGGTCTCCCAGGCGGTGATCGCGGTGAGCGGCAGGGCGGCGGCCTGCGCCCAGTCGAGGCTCTCGGGCTTGCGGCCGACGATGCGGGCGTCGACGCAGTGGAACTGGGCGTTCGTCCCCGGCCGGGTGAGGTCGCCCGCGTAGAACACCGCGTCGCCCGCGGCGAAGCCCTGGACCTCCGCGCCCGCGGCGACGACGGTGCCGGCCGCGTCCCAGCCGAGAACCTTGGCGCCGCCGGCCTCCGGCTCGGCCCGGCGCCGGACCTTGGTGTCGACGGGGTTCACCGAGACCGCCTCGACCTTCACGAGAAGGTCGCGCGGGCCCGGCTCGGGCTGGGGCAGGTCGAGATCGACCAGGGCTTCGGGATCGGTGATCGGCAGGGATTTGCGGTAGCCGACGGCGCGCATGGTGATCTCCTCGGGTTTCGCCGCAGGAGATGCCGCCCGCCTTCACGGGCCGCAAGTACGCACATAAAACGCCCATAGTGCCGGAAATGATACCGTCGGAGTCATCCCCATGCCCCGCACCCGCCGCCACACAGGGGCCTGCAGTCCCGGCTGCGCCGTCGAGGCGACGCTCCGGCTCATCGACGGCAAGTGGAAGGGCGTGATCCTGTATCACCTGCTGGAGGGGACCCTGCGCTTCAACGAGATCCGGCGGCGGCTCACCAGCGTGACCCAGCGCATGCTCACTAACCAGCTGCGCGAAATGGAGGCCGACGGCCTGATCACGCGGACGATCTATGCCGAGGTTCCTCCGAAGGTCGAATACAGCCTGACCGAGCGGGGACGGTCCCTGGAGCCGGTCATCCGCGCGCTGAAGACCTGGGGTGATCTGCACGCTGAATTGGCAGACGCGGCCCAGAACGCCGCCTGATTGGGCGAATCTGTTCGGAAGCTGTGCGAAGCCGCATAACCGGATCTTTATGACTGATCCGGAAGGTGAGGCGTCTCCTGCTGGACAGTCCCAGATCTTCCGATGCCGATCCTCGCCTCGCTCCGCGCCCGTATCCTGGCGGTGGCGCTCGCCCCGTGCCTCGCCTTCGCGGGGGCGGCGGGCCTCGCCGTGTCGGACCAGTGGGCGCGGCGCGGCGAGATGGACCGGGTGGAGACCCTGGTCGGCCTCGCCTCCCGGATCAGCGCCTTCGTGCACGAGGCCCAGCGGGAGCGCGGGGCCTCGAGCCTGTTCCTGGGCGCGAAGGGCGCGCAGTTCGGCCCGGAACTGGCGGCCCAGCGCGGGCGCACCGACGCGGCCCTCGCCGGGCTGCCCGAGGCGATGGAGGCCGCGACGGGCTTCGGGCCGGTCTTCGCGGCGCGGGGCGAGGGCTTCGCGCAGGCGCTCACCGGACTGGCCGCGCAGCGCCGGGCGGTCGACGCCCTGACGGCGGCCCCGCCGCAGGCCGCGGCCTACTACACGGGCCTGATCGGGGAGGGGCTCGGGCTCGTGCGGGCGATGGGCGGCGCGATCGACGAGGCCGGCCTCGCCGCCCGGGCGAACACCTACGCGGCCTTCCTGGCCCTGAAGGAGGCCGCCGGCCAGGAGCGGGCCGTCGCCTCGGCAATCTTCGCCTCCGGCAAGCTGGACCTCGCGGCAGCCCGCCGCCTGGCGACGGTCGCCTCCGAGCAGGCGACCTATGCCGGCCTGTTCCGGGCCGGGGCCGAGGCCGGGCAGGCGCGCCTGCTCGACGCCGCGGAGACGACCGAGCCGGCCCGGGAGGTCGCGCGCCTGCGCACGATCGCGCAGGAGACGATGCCGGGGGCGCCCCTCGCCTTCCGCGACGCGCCGGCGTGGTTCCGCCTCGCCACGCAGCGCATCGACGCCCTGAAGGGTGTGGAGGACCGGCTCACCGCCGACCTGGTGGCGGCCGCGGGGGCGGTGTGCGCGCGCGCCGAGCGGGTGCTGGACCTCTGGGCCGCCGGCGGGCTCGCCCTGTTCGCCCTCTCGGCCGGCCTCGCGGTCTGGCTCGGCACGGCCATCGCCCGGCCGCTCTCCCGGATGGCCGGGGTGCTGACCGCGATCGGCCGGGGCCGAGACCGCCGAGGCACGCCGCGCGGCCGCCCTCGGCCTCGCCGACAGCTTCGAGCGCCAGGTCGGCGGGATCGTCGAGGCCGTCTCGGCGGCGGCGGCCCGGCTGGAGGCCTCCGCGCACGGGATGGCCCGGGCCGCCCGGGACACGACCGATCTCAGCCGCGCGGTGGCGGTGTCCGCGGATTCGGCCGCCCGCTCGGCCGATACGGTGGCGGCGGCCACCGAGGAACTCACCGCCTCGGTCCGGGAGATCGGCGTGCAGGTCGGATCCTCGGCGGACCTCGCGGCGGCGGCCACGCGGGATGCGGACGGCATGGCCGGGGAAGTCCACCGCCTCGCCCAGGCGGCCGGCAGCATCGGGGAGATCGTCGCGATCATCTCGCAGATCGCCCGCCAGACCAACCTGCTGGCGCTCAACGCCACCATCGAGGCGGCCCGCGCCGGGGAGGCCGGCCGCGGCTTCGCGGTGGTGGCCGGCGAGGTCAAGCACCTCGCCGAGCAGACCGCCCGGGCCACCGAGGAGATCGCCGGCAAGGTCGCGGAGATCACCGGATCGACCGAGGCCTCGGTCCGGTCGATCGGCGGCATCACCGCGGTGATCCGCGACCTCGCCCGGATCGGCGCCGAGATCGCCGCCATGGTCGAGCAGCAGGGCGCGGCGACCGCCGAGATCGCCCGGACCACCGCGCAGACCTCGCGGGACACGAGCGGCGTCTCGGGCCACATGGCGGGGGTCGGCGCGGCGGCCGGCACGGCGAGCCAGGGCTCGGCCCAGGTGCTGCAGGCGGCCGGCGACCTGTCCCGGCAGGCGGGCGACCTGCGCGGCGCGGTGGAGGATTTCCTGGCCCAGGTCCGGGCGGCCTGAGGACGGGGTTCCCGAGGGGCTCAGCCCTCTGGCGGGGTGTCGGGGCGGCGCCCCGACATGCGGCCCGCGCTCGCGAAAGGTCCCGACCGTCCGAAACCGGACTGTCCCTACGCGGCGAGGCCGAGCCCGAGGAGCCGGTCGGCGTTGCGCCAGAGGGCGGCGTCCAGGGCCTCCTCGGACAGGCCGAGGCCGCGGAAATCCGCGACGCCCTGGCCCATCGGGCGGAACGGGAACGAGGATCCGAACAGGAACTGGTCCTTCATGAACCCGTTCGCCGCCTCGACGTAGAGGCCGCCGCCCGGCGCGAACGTGTACATGTCCGGCGAGATGAAGACGTTGGCGTTGCGGAACGCCACCGTCACCATGTCGGCGACGCGCGGGTAGAACCCGTGGCAGCACACGATCGGCAGCTTCGGGAAGGTCCTGGCGACCCGGTCGACCGCGAGCGGGTCGTTGAGGCGCAGGTCCGGCGTCGTCGGCCCCGACATCACGAAGGCCGGGACCTTGAGATCCTGGCACAGTTCGTAGAGCGGCATCAGGCGCTCGTCGTCGGCCGTCATGGCGTCGCGGTAGAAGCCGGCATCGAGGTTGATGCCCCTGAAGCCGAGCTCGGTCACGGCGCGCCGCGCCTCCGCGACCGCGGCCTTGCGGCCGAGCTTCACCGGATCCACCGAGGCGATGCCGATCAGGCGCTTCGGGTCGTGCCGGGCGGCCTCCGCGAGGGCGTCGTTCGTGACCCGAACGCCCGGCACCGAGCGGGCCACCATGACGGCGACGTCGATGCCGGCCCCGTCCATCTCGGCGCGGAAGCCCGCGATCGTCGCGCCGCGGGTGAAGTGCTCCACCTCCCGGCTGCCGACCCGGGCGTTCAGCCAGCGGGCGACGCCGAATTCCGGCGTGCCGGGCTCGGCGCCGAAGAATCGGTGCAGGAAGGTCGGCCGGCTGCGCATGTCCACGACGGGCATTGTTCGTGAGTCTCCTTTGCGAATCGAGCTGTGTCCGGCCGGTCACCGCCTCAGTGCGAGACGGCCTCCAGCACCTTGCCGCGGGTCTCGACGCCGAGGGTCAGGACCAGAAGGGCGGCGATCAGGAAGCCGCCGGCGCCGACCTGGAAGGCCGCGGCCGGGCCGTGGTCGCGCACCAGCACCGGCACGATCATCGGTCCCAGGATCGCGCCGATCCGCCCGAAGGCCGAGGCGAAGCCGGCGCCCGTGGCCCGGGCCCGGGTCGGGTAGAGTTCCGGCGTGTAGGCGTAGAGGCAGCTCCACATGCCGAACATGAAGAACTGCATGACGAAGCCGGCGACGAACAGCCAGGTCACGGCGACGCCCGAGACGGTCAGGACCGTCCCGGCGCCGGCCTTGCCGTACAGGTAGGCCGCCGCCGCCGCGCAGATCAGGAACAGGGCCGTGGTGGGCTTGCGGCCGGCCCGCTCCAGCAGCGCGGCCGCCGCGGCGAAGCCCGGGATGCCGCCGAGGGTGATCAGGGTGACGAAGCCCACCGAGCCGACGATCGAGAAGCCGCGCTCCTTGAGCAGCACGGCGATCCAGGAATTGAGGCCGAAGAAGCCGATGAGCGCGAAGAACCACAGCCCGAACGCCATCACGGTGCGCAGGCGGTATTCGGGCGCGAACAGAGTCGCGACGGCGCCGAGCCGCGGGCCGGGCAGAGACGCCGCGGTCGCCGCCGCGGTCGGCGCGACCGGGGACGGCGCGACCGGGGGGAGGGGGCGGCCGGTGGCGCGCTCCACCCCGCGCTCCATCGCGGCCATCGCGGATTCCGCCTCCGCTGTGCGGCCCGCCTCGGCGAGCCAGCGGGGCGATTCCGGCATCGTGCGGCGCACCGCCAGCACCACGAGCGACAGCAGGCCGACAACCACGAAGGCCCAGCGCCAGCCGAGATAGGGCAGCACGAAGAAGCTGATCGCCCCCGAGAGGACGTAGCCGACCGCCCAGAACCCCTCCAGGATCGCGATGTACTTGCCGCGGACCCGGGCCGGAACGATCTCCGAGACCATCGCCTGCGCCACCGGCGCCTCGCCGCCGACGCCGACGCCGATCAGGAACCGGCAGGCCATGAGCGCGGGCAGGCTCCAGGCGGCCGCCGCCGCGAGGCTCGCCAGCCCCCACACCACCATGGTCACCTGGAACACCGCCTTGCGGCCGAACCGGTCTGAGGCGGTGCCGGCGAGGATGTTGCCCACGAGCTGGCCCGCGAAGGTCATGGCGGCGAGCTGGCCGGCCTCGGTGGGCGTCAGGCCGAAGGCCGCCACGATCGCGCCGAGCAGGAAGGTCAGGAGCGCCACGTCGATCTGGTCGACCAGCCACGCCGAGGCGATGATCGCGAAGATCCGGCGCTGGTAGCCCGACATGGGCAGCCGCTCCAGGCGCGCCGCGATGTCGGCGGCGTCCGGCCGCGCGATCCCGGATGACGGGGCGGCCGGGCGTTCGGCGGCTGGCGGCACGGCTGGCTGTCTCCCTCCGCGTCCCGGACCGTTCCGGGGCGGCTCCGCGGATCCGGTACATGACGCCGGGGTCCCGGAACAGGGACGGCGCGCCCGGCACCGTCGAGCTTCGGAGCGGGATCCGGGTCCGCCCGGACCGGATCGCTTCCGGACGTCAGGTTCAGTCGGGGATCGCGAAGCCGATCGACAGGCACAGGGCCGCGACGGCCGTCAGGGCCACGGCGGCCTGACGGACCTGATGCCAGCGCGCGCTGCGCGCGCGCTCCTCCGGGCTGGCGCCGAGCTGGAGCTCGTCGTCGAAGCCCGTCACGAAGGATTCGAAGCTCGGGAAGGCGCGCCGCGCGAGCCAAATCCACACGCCGACGGCGACCAGGCCGAGGGCCCAACCGCCGTAGGTAAACGCATCGTCCAACATCCGGCGCAGCCCTCGAGCCGACGCCCCCCTCGCCGCGCATTCTACGGGAAGTTGCGAAGATTGCCTAGGCGGAAGAAGGGCTTCCGGCGCCGGCTCCGCGTTTCCGAACGTGTCTCGGCGGGACCGGTCGGGTGCCGGCCGCGCCTCCGTCAGGCTTCTGTCCGGCCGAGGGCGTAGAGGGTGATGGCGGCGGCGTTCGAGACGTTGAGGCTGCGGATCGCGCCCGAGAAGGGGATCCGGGCCAGGACATCGCAGCAGCCCCGGGTCCGCTCGCGCAGGCCCTTGCCCTCGGCACCCAGCACGATCACCAGCGGCCGCGCGACCGTCAGCGCGTCGAGGCTCTCGGGCGCGTCCGAATCGAGGCCGACCCGGGTGAAGCCGCGCTCGCCCAGGGCGATCAGCGCCTCGGCGAGATTCCGGACGGTTACGAACGGCACGTGCTCCAGGCCGCCGGAGGCGGATTTCGCCAGGACCCCGGTGGCGCCCGGCGCGTGGCGCGCCGTGGTGACGATCCCGGCCACCCCGAAGGCCGCGGCGGTGCGCACGATCGCCCCGACATTGTGCGGGTCGGTGATCTGGTCGAGGGCCAGCAGCAGCGCGTCGGCGGGCAGATCGTCGAGGCCGGGGGCGGGCAGGGGCTCGGCCTCCAGGTACAGGCCCTGGTGGACGGCGTCCGGGCCGAGCAGGCGGCCGATGTCGCTCGGCCGCACCAGTTCCGGGGTGATCCGCACGGCGCCGCCGAACTCCGCCTCCAGCCGCGCGGCCGCGTTCTCGGTGGCGAGCAGCCGGTGCAGGCCGCGCTGGGCGTTGCCCAGGGCCTGCACCACGGGATGCCAGCCGTAGAGCACCGTCGGCCCGTCGCCCCCCTCCTCCCGCGGGCGGCCCCCGTGCCGGGGAGCCGGGCGCCGGGGCCCGTGCGGGCGGTTCTGGGCGGGGCGGCCGCCGGGCGGCCGGCCGTCATTGCGGCGGTCCGTCATCGAGCTGCGATCGGCAGGGGGGGCTTCGGCAGGAGTTGCATCGGCGCGCTCTTCTCTGAGGGCCCTCTCGGAAGGAGCCGACAAACCGGGCGGCATCGCCCGCGTCAAGCGGGATCGCAGCGCGGCTGCGCCGTGCGGAACCGGATTCCGTCGCGAATGCGTCAAGCCGGGACCATCCCTCCCAGTGGGAATGTGGAAAACCTGCTCATATTCCTTTCGTGCCCTGTGCATGTGCGGGCTCGACGCGGTCGTTCGTCAGAACGAACGGTCTGATCCGGACTAGGAAGATTATCTGAAGGATTCTTTCAGAGAGTCAGTTCGGCAAGTTATATGCAGTGGCGAATTCACGATCTGCGTCAGAGGGTTGATACGCATTCGCGCATCCAACTCTGCGCGGAGGTGCATCGAACTCTGCGTCGGCGCGTATCGGAGTCTGCGCCCGTCCGCCCGCTCGGCGTATCGGAGTCTGCGCGGCAGCGTATCGGATTCGGCGCGGATTCGAACCCGGATCGGTGGATAACGGGGACGGGAACCGTCCGGCCGCCCGTATCGGACTCTGCGCCGGATCGGCGGGGGTCGGACCCCGCGTCGGAACCCGTATTCAACTCTGCGCAGGCCGACGCGGGGGCCGGCCGCGGGGCGGTCGGCGGCCTCGCGGCCGGTCTCCGGACCGGGGAAGCGTGGATTGCAGGGACAAAGCCGACCGGGCGGGGGCCGCGGCGGGCGAATCATGGCATGGCAGGATGGGCCGTCCGTCCGCCTGCCGGATCGGCGCGCCCGTGTGCCGCGGGCCTGAGGGGCGATGAGCATCGACGAGAAGATCGCCGGGATCCACGACCCGGACCTGCGGGCCGAGATCGAGGCGGCGCGCGGCGGCTTCCTGTTCGCGCAGATCGTCGAGCACGTGCTGCACCGCCAGCGCGAGCGCGATGCCGAGGCCGCCCTCCTCGGGGAGGAGGCGAGCCGCTGGGCCGGACTGTCGCGCGACCAGCGCCGCCGCGACGCGGTGCGCCTCGTGATCGAGAACGAGCCGGCCCTGCCGTCGAGCCTCCAGCACATCCACTCGGTCCTGGCCCTGTGCGGCCTGCCCTACCGCGATCCCGGGCCGGTGCGGGAATTCTCCCGCAGCTACGGCCGCAACTCGCTCAACCTGATCGCCGGCCGGATCAAGGACCCGGAGACCGGCGCCTTCGAGCCCCAGGGGCTGCCCTACGGCCCGAAGGCCCGGCTGGTCCTGCTGCACCTCTGCACCGAGGCCGTGCGCCAGCGCAGCCCGACCGTGAAGGTGGCCGAGACCCTGTCGGGTTTCATGCGCGAAATGGGCTTCGCGGTCACGGGGGGCGAGCGCGGCACCATCCGCCAGTTCAAGGAGCAACTGAACCGGCTGGCCGCCTGCTCCATGCAGATCGGGCTCTGGGACGGGCGCGACAGCGCCACGACCCTCAACGTCCCGCCGTTCCGCAGCCTGGAACTGTGGCGGCCGCGCGCCGGGGAGGGCGACGACGAGGCGGGCCGCACGGTGCGCTTCGACCCCGAATTCTACGAGACCCTGATCCGGCACGCCCTGCCGGTGGACGTGCGGGCGGCCCGGGCCTTCTCGGGCTCGGCGCGCAAGCTCGACCTCCTGTTCTGGACCGGCTACCGCCTGCGGTCCCTGCAGCGGCCGCTTCGCCTGACCTGGGCCAACCTCCACGCGCAGTTCGGGGCCGAGAACGCCTCGATCCGCAGCTTCCGCCAGGCCTTCAAGGCCGATCTCGCGCATCTGCGCGAGGTGTTTCCGCGGCTGCCGCTGGTGCTCGACGACGGCGGCCTGACCCTGCACCCGGCCGATCCCGGCGCGCTGCTCGTGCCGCCGCGCCCGGCCGGGAAGGGAATACGACGTCGCGTGAAGGAATAGATTTTTGTTCCATCCGGGTATGTTCCTTATCGCGAAGGAATGATGCGGGAACGCGAGACAGAACCTCTTCCCCATGACACGGGAATAGTCATATGTTCCCTTCGATCGGAAGGAACATCACGTGGCCCTGTCGGAATGTGAGATCGCGACCCGGCTCGCCGCGCTGCGACGCCAGCGCGAGGCGCTCGATCGGGAGATCGCCGATCTCGTCCTCTACCAGGAGCTCGGTCGCCGCCTGGCTGCCGGCGGATCCGACCCGCGGCCGGATCCGGTCCCGGATCCCGATCCCCCAGTGGTGATTCGCGGTGACCCGGCCTCCGACCCGGCGCCGCGCCAGCACAGCGTTCCGGAAGTCCGGTCCGGACCGGTTGTGGACGCGAAGGGCGCGCCCCGCGGAAGATTGGCGGCGGAGGCCGGTCCGGCGGTGCGGTCGGCAATGTCCCCCAATCCCGCCGGCGGTGCCGGCCCGATCCCGCCGGCAATCGCTTTCACGGAGGACGCCGCCGGCGCCCGCCGCTACGGCCGGGCCGTGGTGCAGGCGGCCTGCGCGGCGATCGCGCGGGCGGGCCGGCCGCTGCACGCGGCCGAGATCCTGGCCGTGCTCGCCGGGCAGGGCTTCACCCTGCCCGGCCGGGATCCGGTCGCGGCCCTCAACACGCGCCTGTGGAAGCGGTCGGGGCCGGGCGGGCCCCTGAACCGGGTCGCCGAGGCCACCTACGCCCTGGCATCGCCGGGGCCGGACCCCGCCTGACAGGCGCCGGTCGCGAGGACGGTCGCGAAGACGTGACGCCGGACCCCGCCGCCGTCTCCCCATAGTGGCCGCGCGCCGGGGCCGGCGATCTGCTGGGTCTCCCGCGGGCCGGAAGGCCGCGGCGTCTCGGCCGGGAGGACGTGCCATGGACAGGATCGGCCGTGATCGGATGACCGGGAGGGCGCGATGAGCGCGGCGATCGTCGCGCCGGTCACGCAGCTCTGCGCCTTCTTGCTCGGCTGCGCGCTGATCCACGCCGCCCGCGCCCACGCGGATCTGATCACGCGGCTGCTCACCGTCGCGGCGGTCGGCGCGGCCGTGCTGGTGCTCCTCGTCGCCTCCCTCGACGTCGCGCCGGACGGCGGAACCTTCGACGAGGTCACGGTCTACTCGGCCTCCTGATCCGGCTGCCGGGTCCCGCAGGGGTCGGCGGAGCCGGTCGGCCCGCTCAATTGACCAGGCAGAAGCCCTGACCGGTGCCGACCCGCCGCTCCTGCGCGCACCAGGGCTTGGACGCGGTCGCGGGGGCCTTCAGGCTGGCGGTCGTCTGCGCGGTGTCGGCGGTGCTGCGGAGGGTGAGGCCGCCGAGGGGCGTCCGGCCGGGCTCGGGCCGGAGCGCGGCCTGATCGGGGCCGGCCTCCNGTCCGGCGCCGGGAGCGCGGGGCCCGCCGCCGCCTGCACCGTGTCGGGCGGGCTCAGGGTCGCGAGGCTGGGCATGTCCTGCGCCGCCGCGGCGCCGCACAGGACCAGGCAGGCGGCCGGGGCCGCGAGGAACCTGATCATCGACGAAGCTCCTGACGAGAACCATTCTGCCGGCCCGGCCCGCCAGGGCCGCGGGAGCCGTGCCGCGGAGTCTGGCCTTCCGCGCGTTAAAGGGGCGCGAAGATTCAAGATTAACCGGTTTTGAAGATCGCCGGGTCCCCGGTGCGGGACGGCCTTGACGACCCGCGCGGCGGGGGAGGCCCGGTGACCGGGCATTGAAGCGGCGCGCTGAAGCGGCGCGGAGCCGCTCCCGACCGCGCCGGCAACGGGAACGGCTCCGGGCCGTGATGCCGGGGCCTGGCCCGAGATATGGCGCGCGCCCGCCGCCGGACCGACCTCATCTCCGGCGGAGGGCGCTCGGGGTTCTCGGGGTTCTCAGTGAGCCGGGGCCGCCACCGCGGCGGCGAGCCGGTCGTGCGGCACGCCCGAGCCGCCGACCACCGCGATCCGGCTGCCGGTGGCGCTGCGCCGGCTCGCCCAGTCGCCGATCATCTCCAGGCAGGTGTGGTCGATGGCCGCGAGGTTGTCGGTGGCGAGGCGGACCTCGCCGCCGGCGGGGGTGCGCTCCAGGGCCGCGGTGAGGCTCGGCAGCTGCAGGAAGGTCGCCGCCCCCGACAGGCGCAGCTCCGGCACGCCCGGCACCTCGGTCGCCGCCGCGTGCTCGATCCGGAGCCGGCCCTTGCGCAGGCTCGGCAGGGCCTGGAGCAGGCTCAGGGCGAGGCCGGTGAGCACCCCGCTGAGCAGGTCCACCGCCACCACGGTGGCCATCGTGGCGAGCCAGATCGCCGCGGTCAGCCAGCCGTAGCGGGCCTGCAGGTGCAGGGCGTGGGCCGGGCTCGCCAGCCGCCAGCCGGTGACCACCAGGATGCCGGCGAGGCTCGCGGTCGGCACCAGGGCCAGCAGCCAGGGCAGCGCGAGCAGGAAGGCCAGGATCCAGGTCCCGTGCATCACCGTGGCGGCGCGGCTCACGGCGCCCGCCTGGACGTTGGCCGAGGAGCGCACGATCACCCCGGTCATCGGCAGCGCGCCGACGAGCCCGCAGATCAGGTTGCCGATGCCCTGCGCGCCGAGTTCCCGGTTGAACTGGGTGCGGGGGCCGTCGTGCATCCGGTCGACGGCGGCCGCCGAGAGCAGGCTCTCGGCGCTGGCGATCACCGCGATGACCAGGGCCATGATCAGGATCTCGGCCTCGGCGAGGCGCGCCCAGGACTCGGCGGCCGGCAGGGCGAGGCCGGAGAACAGCGCCTCCGGCACCGCCACGCGCTTGACGGCGAGATCCCCGAGCCCCGCCACGAGGCTGCCCGCCAGCACGCCGATGAGCGCCCCGGGCAGGAGCCGGAGACGCGCCGGGCGCAGCCGCTCCCAGGCGATCATCGCCGCGATGGTGATCCCGCCGACGATCACGGCCCCGGTGCGGTCGCCCGTGCCGGTGACGAAGTTGAAGAACGCGGCCGGGATCGCCACGAGATTGTCGAGGCCGCTCGCCCGGGGGAGGGCGTCGGTCAGGACGTGGATCTGGGCCAGCACGATCAGGATCCCGATGCCGGCCAGCATGCCGTGCACCACGGCCGGCGAGATCGCCCGGAACCAGCCGCCGACCCGCAGGGCGCCGGCGGCGAGCTGGACGAGGCCGGCCACCACCAGGACGGGGCCCAGGGCGTCGAGCCCGTGCGCCTGCACGAACCCGTAGACGATCACGGCGAGCCCGGCGGCGGGCCCGCTGACCTGGAGCGGCGAGCCGGCGAGGAGGCCGACCACGATGCCGCCGACGATGCCGGTGATGAGGCCGCGTTCCGGCGGCACGCCGGACGCGATGGCGATGCCCATGCACAGGGGCAGCGCCACCAGGAAGACCACCACGGAGGCGGGCAGGTCCCGGGCAAGGCTCGCCCGGACGGCGCCGCCCGGGGCGAGGGCGCTCTGCAGGGTCGTGGTCAGGCGGCCGGGGTGGCGCATGGTCAGGCCGCCTGCAGGCGGCTGCTGGCGGAGGAATCCTGCGCCACGGGCATGTCGGCCCCGGCGATCGGCCGGAAGCGCCCGCTCGCGCCGTCATAGGCCAGCAGGGCACCGGTCTCGATCTCGAAGAACCAGCCGTGCAGCCGCAGGGAGCCCTTGGCCAGGGCGGCGGCGACGCTCGGATGGGTGCGCAGGTTGGCGAGCTGGACCACCACGTTCTCCAGGGCCAGGGCGTGGTGGCGGGCCTGCGCGTCCATCCCCTCCGGATAGGCCTCGCAGACGATCCGCTCGGCGGCCTCGGCGTGGCGCAACCAGGCGGCGACGCTGGGCATCCGCTTGAGCAGGTCCCGGTTCATCAGCCCCTTCATGGCGCCGCAATCCGAGTGGCCGCAGACCACGATGTCGCGCACGCCGAGGGCCACCACGGCGTACTCGATCGCCGAGGATACGCCGCCGACCACGTCGGAGGCCGGGGGCACGATGTTGCCGGCGTTGCGGCAGACGAACAGGTCTCCGGGCCCGGCCTGGGTGATGTGCTCGGGCGAGACCCGGGAATCCGCGCAGGCGATGATCAGCGCGCTCGGGTGCTGACCGTCGCGCACCAGCTGCTGGTACATCTGCCGCTGGCCGGGAAAGACGCTGCCCTGGAAGCTGGCGATGCCCTGGATGATGTTGTTCATGAAGGGGTCCCTGAGGCTGGGAGAACCGGAAGGCGAGACGGGGGAGGGCGATGCGCCGGACCGCGCCCGCCGGACGGCGGCGCGGGACGGGAGCGCGGAGCGGTGTTCGGTCGGGTCGGGGCCGCCCGGCCGGCGGGGCCGGGCGGTGGGTCCCGGGATCGGAGTCCGAAGTCTCAGCGCCGGACCCGGCGGCGCTCCGCGGTTCCGGAGGCCCAGTGCGGGTCGACGACCCGGCCGCGCGCCACGCTGGCCCCGGCCCTGTCGTGAACCATCGGCGCCCCGAGGAGCTGACCGGACCCGGAGCGCTGCGAGTGCAGCGAGCGCGGGTCGTGGTAGGGATCGGTGATGTAGGAGCTCATATGGCCGCCGCCGGCGGCCTGACGGCTCCCGCCGCCGCCCTCGCCCGCCTGCGCCGCCAGGGGCGCGACGAGGATTCCGGTCAGGAGGGCGAGGCCGAAGGCGGAGCCGGCCGTCCGGCCGCGAACCGGGAGATGTCGGGACTGGGTCATGGCGTTTCCTCGCTGTTCGACCTGTGGCACGGGACACCGCATCCCTGCCGATAAGTCGACCCTAGTCTACATTCTCGGAATAGCGTGTGCGTATCGGCACATTACATCGATGAAATCTTTAATCCTCGGCGCGTGTACTACCGTGTGCGTCCGCGCACGTCTTTGCTTCAACTTGAAATCGGGATCGGGATTAAAGGGAGATCTGGCTTCGACGGCGCGGAGCGTGTCCCGCCGGCGCGCGGGACCGCGGCCGCGGTCCGGCAGCGGAGGGGCGCGCTGTCGGTGAGGCCGGAACGATGGTCGCCCGGGCCGGGGCGGGATCAGGCCCGTCCGGCGTGCGGACGCNCTCGTCGGCATGACGCCGGCATCGCACGCCGAGAGCATGGCGGCGCTGGAACGCGAGATGAGCGAACTGGCCGGACAGCAAGACGCGATGGCAGCAGGGTACGCGGAGGCCCTCCATGGCTGACCGGCGTATCTACCCTGACGACGCGGCCGAGCGGCTGAAGAAGCACGCGGGCCAGCCCTACCGGCCGAGCAACGGCTCCGAGGGTGAGTACTTCGCGGCAGGGGATTGGCCGCCACGTAGACGAGGCCGCCGGCCTCGTAGGCGAGGCTGGCGGTCCTGCCTCCGGCGAAGCCCCGCTCGAGCAGGCGGGTGCCGAACCCCTTCCGCGACGGCGAGACGACCGGCGGGCCGCCGCACTCGCGCCAGGTCAGCCGCAGGGTCTCGGCGTCGGGGCCGGCCTCCACGGTCCAGGCCAGCGCGGCCCGCCCGCCCGGAACCGACAGGGCGCCGTGCTTGACCGCGTTGGTGCACAATTCGTGCAGGATCATCGTGAGCGCCAGCGCGCCCTCGGGCGGCAGCCGCAGGTCGGGGCCGTCCAGGGTGATGCGCGGCGTGTTCGCACCCAGAATGTCCCGGTCCGAAATCTCCCGACCGGAAGAATCCCGGTTCGACGGATCGCCGCCCGCGGGGTCCGCACCCAGGAAGGGCCGCACCGCCTGGGCGGCGACGCCGCGCAGATCCGCGCTCGCCCAGCTCTCGCGGGTCAGGATGTCGTGGGCCCGCGACAGGGCGAGGAGCCGCGCCTCGAAGGCGTCGCGCCCGGCCGCCGCGCCGCCGCCGAGGTTCTTCAGGCTCTGCGCCGCCATCGCCTGCACGGTGGCGAGGGTGTTCTTCACCCGGTGATTGAGTTCATCGATCAGCAGCCGGTGGGTCTCCGCGCGCCGGGCCCGCTCGTCCGCCGCCGCCGCCAGGGCGTCGGCGATCGTCGCGCCCTCGCGCACGAAGGAGCGGGGCAGCGGCGGCAGCGGTTGATCGCGGCCCAGGGTCTCGGCAGCGACCGCCAGATCCAGCAGGGGGCGGGCGATCAGGCCGGCCAGCAGCCACGCGAGCAGCGCCGCCGCGAGCGCCACCGCGCTGCCCGCCGCCAGGATGCCCCCGCGCAGGGCCGCCACCGAGGTCAGGGCCCGGTCGGCCGTCTGCCGCACCACGACCTGCCAGCCGAGGCCCGGATAGTCGCGGTGGCCGCCCGTGGACGCGCGGGCGCTGAGATACACGGCGCCGTCCGGCCAGGGCCCGACCCGGCTCGTGCCCTCCGGATCGAGGGGCCGGTCGCCGACCAGGACCGACCGGGGCAGGGGGGCGCCCTGCAGGGCGGGCGGACCGAGGAGCACGGTGCCGTCATGGGACAGGATCAGGATCTCGGCACCCTGGCGGTGGCCCCGGAGGCCGCCCTCGAGGATGCGTGCCATGTCGCGCGCCCAGGTCCAGTCGAGATGGGCGGCCAGCACCCCCAGGACGCGGCCGTCCGGCGCCCGGACCGGTGCCGCGACGTCGAGGAGCCGCAGGGGCTCGCGCGCCGCCGCGCGCGCGGCGGCCTCGTCCGCGGGCATCAGCGCCTCGAGCAGCTTGGCCGGGTGCACGTCGCCCACGTAGGGGCCCGCGCGGCCGCCGCGGAAATAATCGCGGCCGGAGACGTCCGCGCCCTCCAGGGCGCCGGTGCTGGTCACGGAGACGCGCCCGTCGGCGTCGATCAGCCCGATGATCGAATAGGCCGGGTAGGTCGCCTGGAGCCGCTCCATCGCGGCGCGCTTGGCGGCCGTTCCGGTCCCGGGATCGCGCAGACTGTCCGAGGCGGCCGCGATCTGGATGTCGCGCCAGCGCTCGAACATCCCGATATCGAGGCCCCGGGCCATCTGACCGGCGATCTCGACGAGCTGGCCGCCGACCTCCGCCTCGAGCCGCCGGGTCGCCTCCCAGCTCACCGAGGCGGCGAGTGCCAGGGTCGTCAGGAAGCCGAGCGTGCCGAAACCCAGGGCCAGCACGACGCGCAGCCGCGGCGTGCCCCATCCGCCACGCCATCCGCCACGGTGGCCGGCCCGGTCCGCGGGGTCGACGCAGGGCGCCACCACAGGGGTTTCCGATCGCGCGACCGCTTGCATCCGATCTCCCCGGGATCGGCCGGCTCCCGATGGGGGAGATCGTGCCCGCGATCCCGTCTCAGCACGGGCGGCAGGCCTCAGCAAGACGGGAACGGGCCTCGGCGATGCAGAATTTCTATCGGGAGTTGCAAATCTGCACGCGGTCATCCCCCGTCGTTCAGGGGGCGGTCCAGCATGCCGGCCGCGATCTCGTCCGGGATGCCGTCCGGAATGCGGTCGCGGACGCCGTCGAGGGCTCTCAGCCCTCGAGCAGGGCATGGGCCGCCCGGACCAGGAGCCCGCCCGGCCTTCGCAGGGCGTCGAGCACCGAGAAGTGCTCGGCCCCGGGGACCGGCAGCAGGGGCCCCGGAGCATGGGCCGCCGCTCGGAGGGCGTGCAGGTTGCGGGCGTCGTGGATCAGCGCCGGCAATTCGCGGGAGCCGTAGGCGATGCAGAGCGGCTTCGCCACCACCGGACAGCGCAGGGGCGACAGGGTCTCGATCTCGCGGTCCGTGAGGCTCAGCTTGGCGTCCAGGTAGGTCTGGCGGATCGGTGCGAGGTCGTAGACGCCGGAGATCGCCAGACCCGCCGCCACCACCGGATGGCCGAGCTGCATCGCGGTGAGCAGCCCGCCCGCCGACCAGCCCGACAGGACCAGGGGGCCGCGGATCCCGTGCGCGGCCCCGTGGGCGGCGAGCCAGTCGAGGGCCGCGCCGATCTCCGCCACGATCCGGGCGAGGTTCGCCTCCGGCGCCAGGGTGTAGCCGACCATCGCCACGGACCAGCCGGCGGCGTTCGGGCCCTGCGCGAAGCAGGCGAACAGCTCCCGGGCGCCGCGCTGCCAGTAGCCGCCGTGGATGAAGACCAGACAGGGCGCCGCCGCGTCCCGCGCCGGGTAGAGGTCGAGGGCGTTGCGGGCGCCGGGGCCGTAGCGCACGTCGAGGCCGGCCGGATGCGCCGCCCGGTAGGCGGCCGAGGCCGCGTCCCGGGCAGCGACCTGGGCGGCGCTGTCGGCCACCGCGCGGGTGTTGTCGTAGCAGGCGTCCCGCGTCTCCTGCGCGAGGGTGCCCCAGTGGCGGCGCGGATCCGCGGGGGTCGGATCGTCCAGGCGGAACTCCAGCACCATCGTGTCCGTCTCGGGCCGCTTCGGTCGCCCCCACCATGGCAGGCGGCCGGGCCCGGGTCGAGGCGGTTCAGAAGCCGGGCGCGGCACCCGGGACGGTGCCGCCGTAGCCCCAGCCCGTGAACGGCGGCGCCGCGACCCGCTCGCGCGTCGCCGGGGCGACCATGCGGGCGAGGGGCCGGGGCTGCTGCCAGACCCGCCAGCGCGGCCGGTCGGTCGCGCGCCGCCATGCGGGCGAGGGTCAGGTCCATGTCGGAGGCCGCGCGGTGATGCGGTCGCCCGGCAGGGGAACTGGCCCGCGGGCGGGCCGCGGCCGGGGCGGCCAGCAGCAGGGCCGTCGGCAGGAGGGCGGCGAGGATCGGGGCGGGACCGGGACGCATGGTCGGGGCTCCGGGACGGGCGACCTGAGGGGGCTTCACCGACGGCTACGCCCGAACGCCGCCCCGGTTCCGGGGCGCCGCCGGCCGGGCCGGGCATTGCCCGGGATCCCGGAAGCGCCGAAAACCCGTAGGACTCCGCGCGCCCTCGAGACCGATTCGCGCGGGTCGGCACGCCAGCCGCGACCCAGCCACGACATGGGATCCATGACAGAGCCCGCACAGACCGCCACGCCGCGCCCCGGCACGCCCGATCCGGCGGCGCTGCTCGCCACGCTCGTCGCCTTCGACACGGTGAGCGCCCGCTCGAACCTGCCGCTGATCGACTGGGCGGAGGCCTATTGCCGCGACCACGGCGCCGCCGTGGAGCGGGTGCCGGATCCGACAGGCCGCAAGGCGGCGCTGCTGGTCAGCGTCGGGCCGTTCGAGAACCGCCCGGGCTACGTGCTGTCCGGCCACAGCGACGTGGTGCCGACCGACGGCCAGCCCTGGTCGTCAGACCCGTTCGCCCTGCGGGAGGCGGGCGGGCGGCTCTACGGGCGCGGCACCTCCGACATGAAGGGGTTCCTCGCGGTCTGCCTCGCGCTCCTGCCCGAGATGGTCGCGGCGGAGCTCGCCACCCCGATCCACCTCGCGATCTCGTACGACGAGGAGGTCGGGTGTCTCGGCGTGCGCCCGCTGATCGCGCGGATGCTCGAGCGCGGGCCGCGGCCGCTCGGCTGTTTCGTCGGCGAGCCCACCGGGATGGACGTGGTGGTCGGCCACAAGGGCAAGGCGGCCGCCCGCCTCACCTTCCGCGGCAAGGCCAGCCACTCGGCCCTGGCGCCCCAGGGAGTCAACGCGGTGGAATACGCCGCCCGGTTCATCGAGCATGTCCGCCTGTCCGCGGAGGCGATCGCCCGGGACGGGGCCCGCGACCCGCTCTACGACGTGCCCCACACCACCGGCCTGTCGAGCGTGGTCCGGGGCGGATCGGCGCTCAACATCGTGCCCGACACCTGCAGCGTCGAGTTCGAGTACCGGGCGATCGGCGCGGACGACGCCGCGGCGCTGGCGGCCTCCGCGATCGCCTACGCCACGGGGACGCTGGCCTCGCTGATGCGGGCCGGCGATCCGGCCTGCGGCGTCGATGTCGAGCCGCTGATCGACTATCCGGGCCTCGACACCGATCCGGAGGCCGAGATCGTGACCCTGACCAAGCGCCTCGCCGGCCGCAACGGCCACGCCAAGGTCTCGTACGGCACGGAGGGCGGGCTGTTCGAGCGGCTCGGCGGCGTGCCGGCCGTGGTGATCGGGCCCGGCTCGATCGCGCGCGCCCACAGGGCGGACGAGTACGTCACCCGGGACGAACTCGAGGCCTGCGCGGGCTTCGTGCGGCGGCTGATCCGCACCTGCATGGCCGGCTCCGCGTCGGCGTCCCAGGGGGCGCTTCCAGGCTGAACCGGCATCCGCGTCGGTCGCGCGCTTCCGGTCCGCGGAGCGTCCGCTGCGGGGCGCGATCTCACCAGGGGATGCGGCCGAAGCGGTCGATCAGCCGCCGGTACTCGGCTTCGCTCTCGGCCCTCGAGGTGCCGCCCTGGCCGACAGCCGAGGTTCCGGAACCCGGATGCACGAGGCGGCACACCAGCGGCAGGACGAAGCCGTGGCGCGCGAGCTGCACGTTGGGTCCACCGAGCTGAAGGACGTTGGCCAGCCAGGGGCGGACCTGGATCGCGTCCTGCAGCGTGACGGGCGCCGTCGCCTCGACGAGGTGGGCGCGGCGCAGGCCGGTCTCGGCGAGGCGGCCGAGCCACTCGTTGTCGTAGTGCCACTTCGCGGCCGGGCTGATCGCGCCGACCTGCGCGAAGGTGGTCCGCCGCATCAGCCAGCCCGACGGCGTCGCGAAGTCGTTGATCCGCACCACCTCGCCGGCCTCGTCCGTCTCGAGCTGGGTCGAGGAGACGAAATCGAAGCTGTCCAGGGCGCGGAGCGCGACACCGAGATAGGGCGGCAGCCAGTGGTCGTCGTCCTCGAGGAAGCCGACCAGGTCCCAGCTCGCATCGACGGCGCGGAGGGCGGCGTTCAGCGCGGGGATCTGTCCCCTGTGCTCGCCGCGCGCGAAGGTGATCTGCGGGTGCCCGGCGAGCCGCGCCGGGATCTCGATCCCGGGATCGGTCCCGACGAAGAAGTGGATCGTGGCCGGCCTGTCGAGTTCCTGGGCGTTGGCGCTCTCGATCGCGTGTTCCAGGAAGTACTGGCCGGATTTTCCGGCCAGGGTCGAGGGCTTGAGCCTCGACGGCGTGATGATTACAATACGCATGTTCAATACTCGCAGATTTATTGACGGCGTTTATGGAATAATTCTGCCGGAATACGCCATGACATTCCTGATCGCCGCGCGCCGATCGAGGATCGTATTGAGAAAGCGAGTGCTTAAGGGAAGTGGCGTGTCAAGGTGCGAACGGATGATTCGATTTGCTTAGAGAAATATTTCATAATACGGGTCGAATGTAATATAAATCTGGATACATAGTCCGTTGAGGGGCTGGTCTGGGATATTCGAAATTTTCGTCGATCGGTCATTTGCGCCAAGACGCTTGAACCGCTGTTGCCCAGATGCCACCCTTCGGTCGAAGAAGCGCGGTGATCCGGCCTGGACAGCCCCTTCCGGAAGGGCGGCATCGGCGCGTGGCCGAGGAAACCTTTGCGCCGCTCGCGGCTTGGATCAGCGCCTTGGATCAGCGGCCTGAACCGGGCCGGGTGGGGAGACCGTTCAGCGCATGGCCAGCCTCAGCGTCGCGATCGCGTTCGGCGTCCGCCTGCTCCTCGTGCTGCTGTTCCTGCCGTTCAGCGCCCTCGACAAGATCCTGAACTTCAGGGGCGCGGTCGGGCAGGCGCGCGAGGCCGTGCACGCCACCGCACCCGCGGTGGCGCTGATCCTGATCGGGCTCTGCGTCGAGATCGGGATGTCGCTCTGCATCCTGACCGGGATCGCCGACCGGGCCGCCGCCTTCGTGCTGGCCGGCTATTGCGGGGTGACGGCTCTGCTGTGGAAGCAGTTCTGGGTGCCGGAGGATTTCTGGGCCGGGGGCAAGGGCCGCGAGCTGTTCTGGGACTTCCTGAAGAACTTCGCGCTGGCAGGCGGCTTCCTGCTCATCACCTTCGGCACCGGCGCCGGGACGGTTCAGGACTTCCTCGCCGATCCGCTCGGATCGACCCATCCCTACGCGATCGTCGACCGGGCCCGGCCGTAGCGGGGCCCGGTCGAGCGGGGCCTCAGCCCTTCGGCACGGTGGTTTCCATGGAGGGGCGGCGCGCGAAATCCGCGTACCAGGCCGCGACCGCCGGGCGGCCCTCCCGCCAGGCGAGATCGGGGAAGCGCAGATCCAGGTAGCCGAGCGCGCAGCCGAGCGCCACCGTGCCGATATCCAGCGCCGGCATCCCGCCGACCAGGCTCTCGAACCGGTCCAGCGCCGCGCGGATCTTGCCGACCTGGCCGGCCTCCCAGGCGTCCCAGCGCTGGGGCTCGGGACGGAGCACCCGCTCGTAGCGGGTGAGCAGCGCCGCATCGAGCAGGCCGTCGGCGAGCGCCTGCCGGGTCAGCGCGTCCCAGCGGGCGGAGCCCTCGGGGAACAGGCGCGGCCCGGACGAGAGGCTGTCGAGATACTCGCAGATCACCCGGCTGTCGTAGAGGGCGGTGCCGTCCTCCAGCACCAGGGCGGGGATCTTGCCCAGCGGGTTGTGGGCTGCGACCTCCGCGGAGGGGCCGGTCGGCGAGGCCCCCGCGACGGTGACGGCGATCCGCTCGATCAGTCCCGTCTCGTGGGCGAGGACCAGCACCTTGCGGGCATAGGGGGAGGCGGGGGAGTAGAGGAGCTTCATCGGACCGTCCCGGTTGGTCTTAGGCGCCGTGATCGCGGCGCCGGGACCTTGCACCGATGCCGCGGGGAATCCAGTCCCCGGCGCCCCGCCGGAGGCTCAGACCTTCCGGGTCATCCTGGAGCCGGCATGGACCACCCGGCTCCGGCTCGGGCTCGGGCGCCGCGCCCGCATCCGCGAGCGCCAGACGAGGATGGCGCTCGCCACCCGATCGAGGGCGAGCATGCACAGGCTGCCGACGATGGCGAGCACGCAGGCGGCCCCGATCAGGACGCCCCAGATCCCGGGGGCCGGGATGATCATCAGGCACAGGAGACCGAAGACGGCCGCGCCAGGAATCCACTTCGCCATCGCGCCGTCCGCCTGAACAAGAAGGGTGTCGCTCGGGCACAACCTGCACCGAGACCCTTAAGAGGGTCGGATGGACTGCTGTGTAGGCGGACGATTATATCTTCAGCAGATAAAAATCCGTCGATTTAGGTTTATATGCGGTAAATACGGCAGCGAATGCGGGCGGTGATTGCAGCCCCGCGACCGGATCCTAATCCAGCAGCGACAAGGTCCGTCCGGCGCTGACCAGATGGTAGAAGCGGCCGTCGAACATCTGCATCACCGCCTCGGTGGCGGCGTGCGATTCCGGGCGTATCGGCGAGGCGAGGCAGGCATCGAGCGCCGCCTGATCGGGGAAGTCCATCTCCAGGATCATGGCGATCGGCCGGGCGTCGTCGTCCTTGGAGACGAGGCGCTGGACCCGCACGGCGGTGACGCCCGGGAAGCGCCGCCAGAACGGCTCCAGCTCGTCCCGGACCCGGCGGAAGAATTCCTCCTCCCGGCCGTCGCGCACCGTACCCTCGTAGATCGCGGTCCTGGTCAGCATCGGCCGTCTCCCTGAATCCCCGGTCAAACCGCCGGGTCAACCGCCGACCGCCGGGATCGCTCCCGGCCGCGATCGGGCCCGGCGGTGACAACGCGCACCGGCTGTCGGCGGAATCGGCCGCTGGCGGGACGGGCGGCCTTCTCCCCCGCGGCCGATCGGCGTATCCCGGGACAGCCCATCGCGACGATGCGGGAGAGACCGGGATCTTCCCAGCAGAGGGGACCCGGCGCCGACGGAGCAACCGCCCCGGAAACTCTCAGGCACCGGAACCGTGTCGTCAGGGCGATCTGGAGAGCGGTGCAGCGGGTGGAGCCCGTGGGCACCCGCCGAAGGGGACGTCCGCGCTTCGCCTCGCCAGGGCGGGTCGGATCAAGCTCTCAGGCACCGGGACAGATGGGGCGCGCAACCGGCCGACCGCTCGCGGACGGCCTCCACGCGTCCAGTCCCGGAGTCCAAGCCCATGACCCACATCGCCGTGATCGGCGCCGGCATCACCGGCGTGACGACCGCCTACGCGCTCGCGCAGCGCGGCTACCGCGTCACCGTCCTCGACCGGCAGCGCTACGCCGCCATGGAGACCTCCTTCGCCAATGGCGGCCAGCTCTCGGCCTGCAACGCCGAGGTCTGGAACAAGCTCTCCACGGTGATGCAGGGCCTGCGCTGGATGCTGCGCCGGGACGCGCCGCTGCTGATGAATCCCAAGCCCTCCTGGCACAAGCTGTCGTGGATGGCCGAGTTCGTCCGCGAGATCGCCCATTACCGGGAGAACACCGTGGAGACGGTGCGGCTGGCCCTGAAGGCCCGCGAGGCCCTGTTCGCCATGGCCGAGGCCGAGGGGATCGAGTTCGACCTGAAGACCCGCGGCATCCTGCACTTCTACCGGGACCGGGCGAGCTTCGAGAAGGCCACGGCCGTCAACGCCCTGCTGCGGGTGGGCGGCCTGGAGCGCTACGCCGTGACCCCGGAGGAGATCCGCGCGATCGAGCCGACGCTCGCCGGGACCTATCACGGCGGCTTCTTCACGCCCTCGGACGCCACCGGCGACATCCACAAGTTCACCCGCGGCCTCGCTTCCGCCTGCGCGCGCAAGGGCGTCCGCTTCGTCCAGGACGCCAGCGTCGAGACGATCGCGCCGGGGGAGGGGGGCCACGCGGTCCGCTGGCGTGACGCGGGCCGGCCGGCCGGCGCCGCGCAGGTCCTGCGGGCCGACGCGGTGGTGATCTGCGCGGGCTGCGCCAGCCGCCACTTCGCGGCTTTGCTCGGGGACCGGGTCAACGTCTACCCGGTGAAGGGCTACTCGATCACCGTGAACCTGCTGACCCCGGAGGCGCAGGCGGCGGCGCCGGAGGTGAGCATCCTCGACGAGGCGGCCAAGATCGTCACCAGCCGCCTCGGCGACGAGCGCCTGCGGGTCGCCGGCACCGCCGAGTTCAACGGCTTCAACCGCGACATCCGCCACGACCGGATCCAGCCGCTGGTCGACTGGACCCGGGAGCAGTTCCCGCGCGTCGACACCGACCGGGTGGTGGCCTGGAGCGGCCTGCGACCGATGCTGCCGAACATGCTGCCCAAGGTCGGCCGCGGGCATCTGCCGGGCGTCTTCTACAACACCGGGCATGGCCATCTCGGCTGGACCCTCTCGGGCGCCACCGCCGAGCTCGTCGCCGGGGCGATCGCCGCCGAGCACGCCCCGGAACCGACCATCCTGCCGCTCGCGGCCTGAGAGGTCCGGGGTTCCCGAAGGGCCGAGGCCCTTCGGCGGGGTGTTGGGGCGGAGCCCTGACGCGGCGGGCTCCGCCCGTCTCGGCCCGCACCGGCCGGTCTCGGCCCGGATTTCGGCGCGCCGTCCTCGCCCCGAGAAGGGAGGCGCGCCGACCAAGATTATTTTGTATTATCTTCCCGAACCGCCCCGGAAACCGAGCCGCGATGCCTCCGTCCGCCGCCTATCTCGACCCCGCCACCGGCGCGACCTACCCGATCGAGACGCCCCGCTGGCGCTCGGAGACGGGCGGTCCGCTGATGATCACGGACCTGCCGGGGATCGGGCGGGCGGAGATCGACGCGGGGGAGCGCTCCCTCTGGCGCTACGCCGCGGCCCTGCCGGTGACGGTGGCCGACCCCGTGACCCTCGGCGAGGGCTGCACCCCGCTGGTGCGCCGGCCCTGGCGGGGCGGCCGCGCCCATTTCAAGCTCGAGTGGTTCGCGCCCTCGGGCAGCTTCAAGGACCGGGGCGCGTCCGTGATGCTGTCGATTCTGCGCCAGCAGGGGGTCGACGCGGTGCTGGAGGATTCCTCCGGGAACGGCGGCGCCGCGGTGGCGACCTACGCGGCGGCCGCCGGGATGCGGGCCAGGATCCTGGTCCCGGCCTCGACCTCGCCGGCCAAGACCGTGCAGATGCGCGCCGCCGGCGCCGAGGTCGCGCTGATCCCCGGCACCCGCCAGGACACGGCCGACGCGGCCGTCGCCCAAGCGGAGTCGATCTTCTACGCCAGCCACAATTGGCAGGCCCATTTCCTCCAGGGCACCAAGACGCTGGCCTACGAGCTGTGGGAGGATCTGGGTTTCACCGCGCCCGACGCCGTGATCATCCCGTGCGGGGCCGGCAGCAACATCCTCGGCTGCGATATCGGCTTCTCGGAGCTGCTGCGCCGGGGGGAGATCGCCCGCCTGCCGCGGCTCTACGCGGTCCAGCCGGCCCACTGCGCCCCCCTGCACGCGGGTTTCGAGGCCGGCGCCGCGGATTTCGTGCCGGTCACCCCGCGCCCGACGCTGGCCGAGGGCGCCTCGATCGCCCGGCCGGTGCGCGGCCCGGCGGTGCTGGCGGCGCTGCGCCGGTCCGGCGGCGGCACCGTGGCGGTCTCCGAGGAATCCATCGAGGCGGCCCTGATGGAGCTCGCCCGGTCGGGCCTCTACGTCGAGCCGACCTGCGCCATGGCGGCGGCCGCGCTCACCGACCTCACCGCAAGCGGCGCGATCCGGCCCGAGGAGACCACCGTGGTGGTGCTCACCGGCACCGGCATCAAGGCGACGCCGCGCATCGCCGAGCTTCTGGGCCTCGCCCCGTGACGCGGGCCCGCTGACACCACCAGCCGATCAGGAGGACACACCATGCGCAACAACATTCCCGCCACCGTCGGGATGCCGGTCGAGGAGGTCGACACCCCCTGCCTGCTGGTCGACCTCGACGCCCTCGAGCGCAACGTCGACAAGCTCGGCCGCTTCATGAAGGAGCACGGCCTGCGCCACCGGGCGCACGCCAAGACCCACAAGTCGTCCGACATCACAGTCCTGCAGATCGAGCGGGGCGGGGCCTGCGGCGTCTGCTGCCAGAAGGTCAGCGAGGCCGAGGCGCTGGTGAGCGCCGGCATCCGCGACGTGCTGGTCTCCAACCAGGTGGTGGCGCCGAAGAAGATCGAGCGCCTCGCGGCGCTCGCCACCCGGGCGCGGGTGCTGGTCTGCGTCGACGACCTCGGCAACGTCGACGACCTCTCGGCGGCGGCGGTCAAGTACGGCGTCACCCTCGAATGCCTCGTGGAGATCGACGTCGGCGCCGGCCGCTGCGGCGTCGCGCCGGGCGAGCCCGCGGTGGCGATCGCGAAGAGGATCGCGGCGGCGCCGGGCCTCAGCTTCGCGGGCCTGCAGGCCTACCAGGGTAAGGCCCAGCACGTGCGCGACTACGGCGAGCGCCAGGCCCTGATCCAGACGGCGATCGACGAGACGCGGCGCACCGTCGACCTGCTGAAGGCAGCGGGCCTCGACTGCGCCATCGTGGCGGGGGCCGGCACCGGCAGCTTCGCCATGGAGGGCGGCAGCGGCGTCTACAACGAGCTGCAATGCGGCTCCTACGTCTTCATGGACGCGGATTACCAGCGGGTGAAGGACGCGGACGGGCGGCCGATCGCGGAGTTCGAGAACAGCCTGTTCATCTACACGGCGATCATGAGCAAGGCGAAGGCGGACGTCGCGATCTGCGACGCCGGCCTGAAGGCGCAGAGCATCGACAGCGGCCTGCCGGTGGTCTTCGGCCGGGACGACGTGGAGTACATCAAGTGCTCGGACGAGCACGGGGTGATCAGCGATCCCGGCAACGTGCTGAAGCTCAACGAGCGCCTGAAGCTGATCCCCGGCCATTGCGACCCGACGGTCAACGTCTACGACTGGTATGTCGGCGTCCGGAACGGCCGCGTCGAGGCGATCTGGCCGGTCACCGCCCGCGGCATGACCCTGTAGGGGGTCCCGAAGGGCTGAAGCCCTTCGGCGGGGTGTCGGGGCGCGCCCCGACATCGGGCTCCGCCCGAGGGCAGGGCTCTGCCCTGCGCCCGCAGAAGGTCTCGACCTTTTGAAACCATGACTTGGGAGGTCCCTGAATCCATGCGCTTCATCTCTGAGGAGCAATCCGCCGCCCTGGTCGATCACGCCATGGCGTTCGACGCGGCTCGCGAGGCGCTGATCGCCGCGGTGGCGGCGGGCACCACCCTGTTCCCGGCGGTGCTCGGCCACGGCTCGGAGCCGGCCAACCGGTTCTCGATCAAGTCGGGCTCGACGGCGGACTATGCCGGCCTGAAGGTCGGCTCGTTCTGGCCCGGCAACCCGGACCGGGGCCTGCCGCGGCACAATTCGGTGATCCTGCTGTTCGACCAGGCTGTCGGCCGGGTCGACACGGTGATCGAGGCGGGCCGCGTCAACGCCTACCGGACCGCCGCCGCCGACGCGGTGGCGGCGAGCGTCCTGGCGCGGCCGGATTCCGCGGTGCTCGCCGTGTTCGGGGCCGGCAACCAGGCGGAGTTCGAGTGCGCGGCGCTCGCCCGGGTCCTGCCGATCCGGACGGTGCTGGTGGTCGCCCGGGACGCCGCCAAGGTCGCGGGCTTCGCCGAGCGCCTGGCTGGGCAGGGGGCCTCGGGGGTCGCGGTGCGGGCGGCCTCCGCCCAGGAGGCCTGCGCGGCCGCCGACGTGATCGTCACGGCGACGCCCGCCCGGGCCCCGCTGTTCGAGGCCGATTGGGTCCGTCCCGGCACGCACGTCGCCGCCATGGGCGCGGACGCGAAGGGCAAGCAGGAGCTGCCCCCGGCCCTGCTGGAGCGGGCGGCCCTGTTCTGCGATCTGCCGGAGCAGTCGCGCACCATCGGCGAGTTCCAGCACGCCTCCGCGCAGGCTCAAGGAGGCCTTACGGCGCTCGGCGACGTGCTGCGGAGCGGGGAGGGGGGTCGCGCGCATCCGGATGCGATCACCGTGTTCGATTCCTCCGGCATCGCCCTGCAGGACCTGACCATAGCCCGGGCGATCCTCGCCAAAGCCGACGCGCGCTTGTAGGGGAGGGCCGGCGCCGGCCCTCCCCGCCCCGGCGGAGGACGGCATGCAGGACAGGCAGATCCGGGTCATCGGCATCGGCACGGGCGATCCCGAGCACCTGACCCTCCAGGCGGTGCGGGCGCTCGCCGACGTCGACGCGGTGTTCGTCCTCGACAAGCGCGCCGAGACCGCCGACCTCGTCGAGATCCGCCGCCGGATCTGCGCGGCCCATATCCGGAAACCCCACCGGGTCGTCACGGTCGAGGACCCGCCCCGGGAGCGCCGCCCGGCCGATTACGGCCGCACCGTCGAGGCCTGGCACGCGGCCCGGGCCGAGCGGCTGGAGGAGGCCTTCGCGGCCCATCTCGGGGCCGGGGAGGTGGGGGCGATCCTGGCCTGGGGGGACCCGGCCCTCTACGACAGCGTCCTGCGCATCCTCGACCACATCCTGGCCCGCGGACGCGTGCCGTTCCGGCGCCGCGTCGTGCCCGGTCTGTCCAGCGTCCAGGTCCTCGCTGCCCGCCACGGCGTGCCGCTGAACGGCATCGGCGGGTCGGTGCTGATCACCACCGGTCGGCGCCTCGCGGCCGGCTGGCCGGCGGAGGCGGACAGCGTCGTGGTGATGCTCGACGGCGACCCGGCCTTCGCGCATCTCGACCCGGACCTGACGATCTACTGGGGCGCCTATCTCGGCAGCCCGGACGAGATCCTGGTCTCCGGCCGGCTGGGCGATACGGGCGACGAGATCCGCCGGGTCCGCGCCGAGGCCCGGGCCCGGCACGGCTGGATCATGGACATCTACCTGCTGCGGCGTGACCGCGCCGCCACGGACAGGGCCGGCGCGGCCGGCTAGACCGCCGCCATGCTGCGCCTGCGGGACTACCAGCGCGCCAGCCTCGACGCGCTCTCGGCCGCCTGGGTGCGGGGAGGGGCGGCCGAGGCGGCGCCCGGCCACCTGATCGTGCTGCCCACCGGCGCCGGCAAGGCGCTCGTGATCGCGGCCCTCGCCCGGGAGACCCTGGCGGAAAACCCCCTCGCCCGGGTGGCGATCGTCACCCACAGCCGCGAGCTGGTCGCCCAGAATTTCTCCGAGTTGACCCGCGCCTGGCCGGAGGCGCCGGCCGGGATCTTCTCGGCCGGGCTCCGGCGGCGGGAGGGTGGGGCGCAGGTGCTGGTCTGCGGCATCCAGTCGGTGGCCGACCGGCTCGACGCGATCGGCCCGCGCGACCTCGTGATCGTCGACGAGGCCCACCTGATCCCCCGCGCCGCCGACACCCGCTACGGCCGGTTCCTGGCGGGCCTGCGCGCGCGGACCCCGGGGCTGCGGGTGGCGGGCTTCACCGCGACGCCCTACCGGCTCGATTCGGGCCGCCTCGACGCGGGCGAGCACCGGCTGTTCTCCGGCATCGCCTACGAGGCCGACACGTTCACGCTGATCCGGCGCGGCTTCCTGGCGCCCCTCGTCTCCAAGGCGACGCTGACCCAGCTCGACGTCTCGGGCGTGGGCCGGCGCGGGGGCGACTACATCCCGAGCGAGCTGGAGGCGGCGGTCAACCGCGACTGGATCACCCGGGCGGCGGTCGCGGAGCTCGCGGAGTACGGGCGCGCCCGCCGGGCCTGGCTCGCCTTCTGCGCCGGCCTCGCCCACGCGGAGGCCGTGCGCGACGCGGTGCGGGCGGAAGGGTATTCCTGCGAGACCGTCTCGGGCGAGACCCCGCGCCGGGAGCGCGACCGGATCGTGGCGGCGTTCCGGGCCGGACAGATCCGCTGCCTGACCTCGGTGGGCGTGCTCGGCACCGGCTTCAACGTGCCCGAGGTCGATCTGGTGGCGCTGCTGCGCCCGACCCGCAGCACCGGGCTCTACGTGCAGCAGGTCGGTCGGGCGCTCCGCTGCGCGCCCGGCAAGGCCGACGCGCTGATCCTCGATTATGCCGGTCTGGTGCGGATGCACGGGCCCGTGGACGCCGTGACGGTCCGGAGCGCCACCCAGGGATTGGGCGGGGCAGGGGCCTCGCGCGCCAAGCCCTGCCCCGGCTGCGGCGCCCTGATCGCGCTGAACGCCTCCACCTGCGAGGCGTGCTGGACCGAGCCGGAGGCGGACGCGGACGCCGAGGCGCCGCACGAGGCCGCCGCCGACGACGAGCTGGCGATCCTCTCGGCCGACCCCGGATCGCCCGGTCCCGAACCGGCGGGCCCTGCCCCGGCGGAGACCGGCTGGCACGAGGCCGCCTGGCATCCGGTCACGGCCCTGAATCTGGAGGCCGCGCCGGACGGGCTCGACCTCGTCCTCGGCTGGCGGGACGGCCCCGCCGAGGCGGCGTGGCGCGTTCGCCTGCGGCCCGAGCGCAGCGGCTACGAGCGGGAGAAGGCCGTGTCCTGGTGGCGCGGCCTCGGCGGCGGCCGGGACGCGCCGATGAGCGCCGCGGAATTCCTGGAGCGCGCCGCGCTCCTGGCCCGGCCGGCATCGATCCGGATCCGGCCCGGCCGGCTGTCGGAGCATATCGACTGCCGGACGCGGGACGGCCGGATCCTCGGCGACGTGCGCCGCCTGGCCGGCCGTGCCGCGTGAGGCCGCGCGCTCGGGACGAGCCGCCGCGGGGAGGGGGCTCGGACCGCCCTCGCCCGGTTCGGAAGCCGTCGCGGAAACTGCCCAGCCGGACGGCGGCCCAAGGCCGCCCGGCCCGGATCCGAAGGCGGCACGAAGCGGGATCTCTCCAGGATCGCCTGCTGGCGGCCCAACCGGCATACCACCCCTCACCCGATCTGATTCACCCATTGCATTCCATAATATATCTTATGCGAACTAAGGGGGGGTGTTCGTGGGAGGACGATCATCGGGTGGTCGGGCCATCGAGGCGGGACAACGCCGGCGATCGAGCCGGGGGCCAAGCCTGTAGGGATGGGTGGCCGCTCGCGACGCCGCTGGGCATGCCGGGCTTCGCCCTCTGGCCGCTGCGCGCCCGGTGTCGCTGGCGCGGCGAGGCAGGCCGGCGGGACCGCGTTCACTGAAGGCGCGCTGGCCTGACCCGCTGACGACAGGCGCGGTGACGAAGAGGCCGATGGCCGCGCAGTCGGACGCTCCCGGGCAGGGCGCTCGGGTCAGGAGCAAGGCCCCTCCCCGCGGCTCACGGACGGAGACGACATCCGGCCGATCGCTGTCGGCGCTGCCCTGGCCCGCTGCGCGTCGTTTGCGACGGCCGCAGGAGCGGCGGTCAGATCCTCCGCGCGCGAACCCGACGGCGGCGATCTCCGAGGCGGGGCGGCCCTGTCCGCGCGGGCGAGGGCGTCAGCGCCCCGGCCTGGGCGCACCGGAGCCCCTGCCCTGCCAGACGGCTCCCGACCCGGATGGCTGGACCCGATGCGGCGCCGGTCGGGCCCCGACGGGCCCACGTCGCCGGCTGCCGGGCTCGTCCCCACGGCCCTGCGGAATGGTCGGCGCGAGAAGCCCCGCAGGTCTCCAGGGGCGCGTGCCGGGCGGGACGGGACACCGGCATCTCCCGGACCCCGTCGCGAGCCTGCTTGCCGGGCGCAGGCTGACCCTGAACCTCACCCGCGATGCCGCGCCGTCGCGGAGGGCTCCGCCCTGCTGCGCTCGCGGCCAGGGTAAGGAACGGAGAGTGGCGGTCGGGCACGAATCCGGGCGTGGGCGCGCTCGCGACGGGCGCCTTCCCGTGCGGCCCGGTAGGCAAGACCGCCGTGCCGGATCGGTTTCCGGTCGGGGCGGGTCCGGGGTCTACAGGACCCGCGGCAGCAGCCGGCCCAGGAGATCCCGGCCCGGGAACCGGACCGGCGGCATCCGCAGCTCCGGCGCGGGCTCATCGCCCGGGATCGGCCCCTCGGCGAAGCGGGCCCCGGCGGACCAGAACCCGTCCCGCCGCGTGCCGATCATGCCGAGCCCGACGGGCTCCCGCGTCGCGTCGGGGCGCAACCGTCCCGCCGCCCAGACGCGCTGCCAGCACCGGCGCCGCGACAGGTCGGCATCCCGCCAGCCCAGACGCGCGTAACCGGCCGCCGCGAAGACCCGGTCCCCGGCGAAGTCCTCCGGGATCCACACCCAGCTCGAGAACACGTGGACCGTGTCGGCGCGGAAGCCGGCCGGATCCACCGCCCGCGTGTAGGCGCTCAGCGCCGCCGCCCGGTGCCGACCGACATGCCGGCGCAGGCGTCCCGGCAGCGTCAGCGCCTCCGGGAAGGCGGCGGCGTCGAGGCGCGTCGGCGCCGCGCCGCGCTCCAGCGCGTAGGCGCTGTCCACGAGGTGCATCCAGGGTTCGAGATCGACCGCCCAGGCCTGCTCCACCGGGGCGAACCGGCGAACCCGTCCCTCGATCAGCCGGTCGGCGACGCGCCGGGCCGGTTCGGCAACCCAGCGCGGCCCGGCCTCGGTGACGCGGAGCAGCGTCGAGGGCCCGTGCGCCCAGACCGCCTCGGCCAGGCGGGCGAAATCGGCCTCGGGCTCGTCCCGGCCGACCTTGCGCACCAGGATCTTCGAACCGTCGGCGAGGTCGTCCAGCATCTTGCGCTTCAGATGGGCCAGCCGGCCGTATTCCCGCTCCAGCAGCGTCTCCGGCGCGATCGAGCCGGCCGGGTGCCCGGTATTTGCCCAGATGTTGTAGGCGGCGCTGTGGCAGTAATAGGTGCCGCCGGAGCTCACGGACAGCCGCAGATCTCCCGGTACGCCGAAATCCGCGAAGCCGCGGCGCAGGCCGCGGATCAGGTCCTCCATCGGCGTGTAGGAGAAGCGCAGCAGCCCGGAGGGCTCGACCCCGCCGTAGCGCTGCACGAACCCGAACTCGCAATTGTCGCCGAGACTCCGAAAGGCGTGAAGCCGTTCGGCGAGGAGCGCCGCCGTCGTCCTGTTTCCGGTCACTGCATCCGCTCTGTCTCGCCGAGCCCGTCGCGCCCAGATCGCGGCGGGGCAGGGCTTTTGTCCAGTCCCCACCCGGTCGGGGAGCACGCCGCGCTCAGCCGGCCGGGGGCGCCTCCGGGGGCAGTTCCAGAGGCACCTCCAGGGGCACCTCCAGGCGGAAGCAGGCGCCCTTCTCCCGGGGCGGGATCGTCAGGCTGCCGCCGAGCTGGCGCGTGAGGCTGCCGACCACCCGCATCCCGAGGCTCTTCGAGCTGCGCCCGATCTCGAACCCCGCCGGCAGGCCGATTCCGTCGTCGGCCACCTCGACCAGGAGCCCCTCGGGCCGGCGCTCGGCGCGGACCCGGATCTCGCCGCCCGCCGGGTGCGTCTCGGGTGGGTAGGCATATTTGAGCGCGTTGGTGACGAGTTCGTTGACCAGCAGGCCGATGGGGATCGCCCGGTCGGCCGAGATCCGCTGCGGGCAGGCCGCGCAGGCGAGCCGCTGGCCCGGCACGCCGCTGGCGAGGTTGGCCACGAGCTTCTCCAAGAAGGGCGCGAGGTCGAGCTCGCCCGGCACTCCCTCCCCTTCACCCTCCACCTTGTCGCCGTCCTTGTCACCTTGCCGCCAGAGTTGGTCGTGGACGCCGGCGATCGCCTCGACGCGGCTGCGCGCATCCGCCAGGGCCGTCTGCACGGCCGGGTCCTCGGCGGCACGGGCCTGCAGGGCGAGCAGGCTCGCCACGATGGCGAGGCTGTTCTTGACCCGGTGGCTCATCTCGCGGGCGAGCAGGTCCTGCCGGGCGAGGGCGGCCCGCAGCAGGCTCTCGGTGCGCTGGCGCTCGATGGCGCCGCCGAGCAGGTTGGCGAAGCCCTGCATGAAGGCGATGTCGGCTTCCTCGAACATGCCCTCGCGGGTGTCGTCCACCTCCAGCACTCCGAAGGCGCCGTCCCGGTTCTCGATCAGCACGTTGATCGCCCGGCGGATGCCGTGCTCGGCCATGAGCTGCGGCGTGCGGAACCGGGTCTCGTCGGCGAGGTGGTTGGAGATCACCGGACGACCGGTCTTGAGGGCAAAGCCCGCCGGGGAGGCGAGGTCCGCCCCGATCCGGGCCTTCCCGATCACGTCGGGTCCCCAGCCGACACCGGCCCGGACCAGCAAGGTGTCGGCGCCGCGCTGATATTGCAGGGCCTTGCAGAACTCCGCGCCCATGCCCTGCGCGCACAGCTCCGCGGCCCGTTGCAGCAGGTGATCCACATCGGTGCCGCGCAGAGCCTCGACGCCGAACTCGGACAGGATCGCCTGCTGGCGCAGGCGATAGTCGAGATCGGGAGGCGCGGGGCGCGTCTCGGGGCTCGGTTCCACTTCGGTCTGATCGGTCTGTGGGGTCATGGGGAGCGGCAGATTAGCAGGAAGGCGGCCCCGGCGCGAAGCGGGGCCGCTCGGGCGGGTGCACCCGTCGTCGCACCCGTCGTCGCACCCGTCGTCGCACGTGTCGTCGCACCCTGGCCCCTGCTTGGACCCCCCGGCCCCGTACGGCGTTCGTCCGTCGAACCCGATTCGAGGAACGCGCGGAGGAACGCACGCATGGCCGACAACCTGAACGGACTCTCCGACAAGGCCCTCTCGATCCTCGCCTTCGCGGCCTATCACCGCCTCGTCAGCGGCGAGACGGTCACCTCGGTGATCCGCCGGGACGGCGCCGGCCACGAGGCCGACCCGGAGGGCGTGAAGGAGCTGGAGGCGCGCGGTCTCGTCACCGCCGGTGAGGCCGATATCGACCTCGGTGAGACCGCGCAGGCGGCGGTCGAGACGATGGTTTCGGCCCTGCGCCGGGAGGTCGGGCGCTGAGTGCGGCATCCCGGCCGTGGAAGGCCGGGAACGCGCCCGCCCCGGGCGCCTTGTCCCGCAGCCACGACGGAGGATCGGATGACTGCGAAGGCAAAGGTGAAGACCGGCGACGACGTCACCTACAGATGGGGCAAGGGCACCGTCTCGGGTGAGGTGACTAAGGTCCACACCCAGGACGTCGAGAAGACCATCAAGGGCAACACGGTGAAGCGCGAGGCCTCGAAGGCGAAGCCGGCGTTGGAGATCAAGACCGCCAAGGGCAGGACGGTTCTGAAATCCGCCTCGGAGGTCACGGTCAAGTCGGCGTGAATCGCAATCTGCGCGTGCCGTGATCTTGCGCACATCGCTTTCTGCTTAAGGTCTCGCCGGGAGCGCGGCGGCGGCTATCTGTAACGGTTCCAGCCTTGTAAGCCGGGACCCCCGCATGACCATTCCCCTCGGGCTCACCCTGAACGGGCAGCCGCGCGAGATCGCCCTCGACGATCCGCGCGTCACCCTCCTCGATCTCCTGCGCGAGCGCCTCGGCCTGACCGGCGCCAAGAAGGGCTGCGACCGCGGCCAGTGCGGCGCCTGCACGGTCCTGGTGGACGGGCGGCGCATCAACAGCTGCCTGACGCTCGCCGCGAGCCTCGACGGCGCCGAGGTGCTGACCATCGAGGGGCTCGCCGAGGGCGACCGGCTCCACCCGGTCCAGGCGGCCTTCATCGCCCATGACGGCTTCCAGTGCGGCTTCTGCACCCCCGGCCAGATCATGAGCGCGGTCGGGCTGATCCGCGAGGGCCACGCCGGCACCGACCCGGAGCGCATCCGCGAGGGCATGAGCGGCAATCTCTGCCGCTGCGGCGCCTACGCGGGCATCCTGGACGCCGTGCAGGACGCGGCCGCCCGGACCTCGGAGCAGCGGGAGGACGCGGCGTGAGGACCTTCGACTACATCCGCCCCGCGAGCGTGCCCGAGGCCGTGGCGGCCGGCCAGATTCCGGGCACGGCCTATCTCGCCGCCGGCACCAACTTGGTCGACCTGATGAAGGGCGGCGTCGCCACCCCGGAGCGGGTCGTCGACATCACCCGCCTCCCCGGCCTCTCGGGCATCGAGGGGCTGCCGGACGGCGCCACCCGGGTCGGCGCCCTGGTGCGCAACAGCGACCTCGCCCACGACCCGGCCTTCGCCAAGACCTACCCGATGGTGGCCGAGGCCCTGCTGGCCGGCGCCTCGGCACAGCTGCGCAACGCTGCCACGGTCGGCGGCAACCTGATGCAGCGCACCCGCTGCCAATACTTCACCGATGCGGTCTCGCCCTGCAACAAGCGCGCGCCCGGCTCCGGCTGCGCGGCCCTGGGGCACGCCACCCGCATCCACGCGGTCCAGGGCTGGAGCGAGCACTGCATCGCCACCCACCCGTCCGATTTCTGCGTGCCGCTCGCCGCCCTCGACGCGGTGGTGGAGATCGCCGGGCCGGACGGCGCCCGGGAGGTGCCGCTCACCGCGTTCCACCACCTCCCCGGCGACCACCCGGAGCGGGAGACCGACCTGCGGCCCGGCGAGCTGATCACCGCCCTGCGCCTGCCCCCCGAGGCGGCCGCGTTCCGGGGCAACGCCCGCTACCTCAAGGTCCGCGACCGCACCTCCTACGCCTTCGCGGTCGTCTCGGCGGCGGCCGCCCTCACCCTGGAGGCCGGCGGCCGGATCGGGCAGGCCCGGCTCGCCTTCGGCGGGCTGGCGCTCAAACCCTGGCGGGTGGCGGAGGCTGAGGCCGCGCTCGCCGGACAGGCGCCCTCCCCCGAGGCCTTCGCGCAGGCCGCCGCCGCGGCGCTTTCCGGCGCCAAGCCCACCGGCGAGGCCAACGCCTTCAAGATCGAGCTCGCCCGCCGCGTGGCGATCCGCGCCCTGAGCCAGGCCGCCGCGGGCACGCCCGCCCGGATCCCGGCGCTCCCCGCCTCCCCGTTCGGCATCGTCTGACCCCGCCCCCGGTCGGCGGCTCCGGCGCCGTCTTTGCGAGCGGAGCGAAGCAACCCAGGCGGCGCCGCGATCCCGACGTCGCGCTGCCCTGGGTCACTTCGCTCCGCCCGTGATGACGGAGCGGGTCCCCGCAACCGAAGGCTTCAACCGGAACCCTTGAGGAGACCCGCATGACCGCGACCTCCACGCCACCGAACATGCCCGCCTCGAACCTCCCCGCCGGCGCGATCCGGCACGGCTCCAGCATCGGCCAGCCCCTGACCCGGCGCGACGGCCCCCTCAAGGTGACGGGCCGGGCGCGCTTCTCCGCCGACAACCTGCCCCCCGGCACCCTCCACGCGGCGCTCTGCGTCGCCCGGATCGCGAAGGGCCGCGTCACCGGCCTCGACGTGGCCGCCGCCGAGGCGCATCCCGGCGTCGTGGCGGTGATGCGGCCGGGGCACGCCCCGGCGCTCGCCAAGGACCCGGACGCCAAGGACGGCCCGTTCACCTTCCGCCTCGACCTCCTGCAGAACGATCGCGTCCGCTACGCCAACCAGCCCATCGCCGTGGTGATCGCCGAGACCCTGGAAGCGGCGGCCGAGGGCGCCCGGCTGCTCGCCCCGACCTACGCGGCCGAGACGCCGCGGATCGGGCTCGATTCCGGCGAGGCCTTCACGCCGGATTCGGTCGGCGTCGGCGCGCCGCCCGTCGAGACGGACGGCGATGTCGAGGCCGGGCTCGCGTCCGCGTCGAAGACGATCGCCGCCACCTACGAGACGCCGGCCCAGTACCACAACGCCATGGAGCCGCACGCGGCGGTGGCCAGCTGGGACGGGGACCGGCTGACGCTGTTCATGCCGACCCAGGCGCTCGCCATGTCGCAGGCCCGGCTCGCCGGACTGTTCGGCATCAGCCCCGACGACATCCACATCGAGAGCCCCTATCTCGGCGGCGGCTTCGGCTCGAAGGGCGTCCCCGCCGGGCCGCAGGTGCTCGCCTGCATGGCGGCCAAGCTCGTCGGCAGGCCGGTGAAGCTCGTCCCGACCCGGACCCAGATGTACGGCCCGATGGGGCATCGCGGGCCGACCCGGCAGACCCTCCGGCTCGGCGCCGACGCCTCCGGCAAGCTGACGGCCCTCGACCACCACATCCGCACCGCCTCGTCGAGCTTCGACGACTTCTTCGAGCCGGCCGGTCGGGCGACCAGCACCCTCTACGCGAGCCCGGCCATCGCCATCCGGCACGAGGCCGTGCGCCTCGACACCGGCACGCCGCTGTTCATGCGGGCGCCCGGCGAGGCCACCGGCAGCGTCGCCCTGGAGAGCGCGCTGGACGAGATGGCCCATGAGCTCGGCATGGACCCGCTGGACTTCCGGCTCGCCAACTACGCCGAGGTCGAGCCGCTCACCGGCAAGCCGTTCTCCTCCAAGGCCCTGCGGGACTGCTACCGCCGCGGCGCCGAGGCTTTTGGCTGGGCCGGGCGCCCGCTCCGGCCCCGCCAGACGCGCGACAAGGACGGGTTCCTGGTCGGCACCGGCATGGGCACCGCCACCTTCCCGGCGCTGATCTTCGAGGGCATGGCCCGGGCCGAGATCCGCGCCGACGGCACCGGCACGGTGGAGCTCGGGGCGATCGACATGGGCCAGGGATCCTGGACGGCGCTGGCCCAGATCGCCGCCGACGGGCTCGGGATCGGGATGGACGCCCTCACCTTCCGGATGGGGTCTTCCGACCTGCCGAATGCCGGGATCGCGGGCGGCTCGGGCCACACCGCCACGGCGGGCGGCGCGGTCCACGCGGCGGCCGCCGACGTGATCCGGCAGCTCGCGGAGCTGGCCACCAACGACCCCGCCTCCCCGCTTTACGGAGCCGGCAATGCCGGCGTGACCGCCGCGGACGGGCGCTTGACCCGGCGCGACGACCCGGGCCGGGGCGAATCCGTCACCGACATCCTCCGGCGGGCCGGCCGGGCCAGCATCGAGGGCCAGGGCAAGGCCGGCGCCGACCCGGCGGTGCAGGCCTCCTACGCCATGCACGCCCACGGCGCGGTCTTCGCCGAGGTGAAGGTCGATCCCGATCTCGGCCAGATCCGGGTGAGCCGCCTCGTGGGCGCCTTCGCGGCCGGCCGGGTGATCAACCCGCGCCTCGTCCAGAGCCAGTATTACGGCGGGATGATCTGGGGCCTGTCCTTCGCCCTGCACGAGCGGGCCGAGATGGACCCGCGCACCGGCCGCTTCCTCAACGACAACCTCGCCGAGTATCACGTGCCGGTGAACGCCGACGTGCCCGCCATGGAGGCGATCCTGGTCCACGAGGACGACGCGGTGGTGAACAATCTCGGCGTGAAGGGGGTCGGCGAGATCGGCATCACCGGCACGGTGGGCGCCATCGCCAACGCGGTCTGGCACGCCACCGGCGTGCGGGTCCGCGAGATGCCGATCACCCTCGACAAGCTGCTCGGCTGATCGGGCCCCGATCCCGTCCTGGGCGCGTCGCGTCGCCCGGGATTTTTTAGTATGGGGCATGCCACCCGGCGGCCGTCGGCCGCCGCAGCACCGAGGAGACCGGCATGCCCCTCACCAGCGACATCGGCGGCGTCGTACCGATCGCGCCGACGCCGTTCCATCCGGACGGCCGGATCGATGAGGTCTCCCTCGACCGGATGACCGACTTCTTCGGGTCGGCCGGCGTCGACGGCCTGACGATCCTCGGGCAGCTCGGCGAGGCCGGCAAGCTCGACCACGCGGAGGGTCTCGCGGTGGCGCGGCGCGTCCTCGGGCGCACCCGGCTGCCGGTGATCGTCGGCGTCACGGCGCCGGGCTTCGCGGCCATGCGGGCGCTCGCCCGCGAGGTGATGGAGCTGGGCGCGGCCGGCGTGATGATCGCGCCGCCCAACACGCTCCGCACCGACGACCAAGTGGTCGGCTACTACCGCAACGCCGTCGAGGCGATCGGCCCGGACGTGCCCTTCGTGCTTCAGGACTATCCCCTCACCTTCTCGGTCCAGATGACCCCCGGCGTGATCCGCCGGATCGTGTCGGAAAACCCCTCCTGCGTGATGCTCAAGCACGAGGACTGGCCGGGCCTGGAGAAGATTTCCACGCTGCGCGGCTTTGAGGCGGACGGCTCGATGCGCCACATCTCTATCCTCGTGGGCAATGGCGGCCTGTTCCTCGATTTCGAGACCGAGCGCGGCGCCGACGGGGCCAATACCGGCTACGCCTTCCCGGAGATGCTGGTCGACGTGGTCCGCCTCGGCCGGGCGGGCGAGCGCGACGCCGCCCACGACCTGTTCGACGCCCACCTCCCCTATCTCCGCTACGAGCAGCAGCAGGGTCCGCTGGGGCTCGCGGTGCGCAAATACGTGTTCATGCGCCGGGGGATCTTCGCGTCCGACGCGCAGCGGAAGCCCTCACAGGCGCTGACCGCGCAGGCGAAGGCCGAGGTCGAGTACCTGCTGGGCCGCCTCGCCCGCACCGACGCGCGGGCCCGGCTCACGGCCTAGAACGCCCCCGCCCCGGCCGGAAAGCCGGGGCCTTCGCCGATTCCGCGGCACCCTCTGCTCCGGCAGGCGGCGCGGGACGGCTCACTCGAGCCGGAAGGCGATGACCGAGTCGCCCGGCGTGGTGCCGAGCGCGCCGTGGCCGCCCGCCGCGATCACCACGTATTGCCGGTCGTCCCGGCCGCGATACGTCATCGGGGTGGCCTGGCCGCCGGCCGGCAGCTTCGTGGTCCACAGGACCTCCCCGGTCTGCGTGTCGTAGCCGCGGATGCGGTCGTCGAGCGTCGCGGCCGTGAACGCGACGCCGCCCGCCGTGGTCAGGGTGCCGCCATGGGCCAGCATGCCCATCTCCAAGGGAAGCGGGACCGCGAGACCGCCGACCTTCTGCCCCGCGACCGTGCCGTTGCGGCGCTTCCAGGCGATGGTGCCGTCGGCGAGATTCACGCCGACCCGCAGGCCCCAGGGGGGCGCGCTGCAGGGGATGCCGAGGGCGGAGCGCATGTGCGCGATGGAGATCGCGTAGGGGCCGCCGAGATTCTCGTTGACCGGGCTCGCCTCGGGATCGGCGCCGACGAGGCGCCTTTCCGGCTCGCCCGGCGGGCGCGGGAGCAGGCGGTAGATGTAGGGCAGATATTGCGGCGTCGCGATCATCCAGTGATGGACCGGGTCGACCGCCACCGACCCCCAGTTGAACACCCCGATATTGCCGGGCCAGATGATCGCGCCCTCCGACGTCTGGGGCGGCGTGAACGGGTTACCGTCGTAGCGGTTCGACCGGAAGGCGAGGCGGCACTGGATCTGGTCGAAGGGCGTGACGCCCCACATGCCGGCCTCCGTCAGCGGCGCCGGCGTGAAGCGGAGGGACGACATCGGTTGGACCGGTGACGGCGCCTCCCCGGGAATATCGGTCTCGGTCGAGACCGGGACCTCGGAGACTGGCCGGATCGGGGCGCCGGTGCGGCGATCGAGGACCCAGACATTGCCGACCTTGGTGGGGATCAGGATCGCCGGCACCGTCGCGTCGCCCTGCGGCAGGGTGAGGAGGACCGGCTGGGACGGGTTATCGCGGTCCCACAGGTCGTGATGCGTGGTCCGGAACGCCCAGCGCAGCTTGCCTGTCCCCAGATCCAGCGCCGCCAGTGCGTCGATGAGGGCCTCGTCCCTCTTCGACCGGGCCACGCCCACCTGATCGGGCGCCCGGTTGCCGAACGGCACGTAGACGAGCCCCAGGGCCTCGTCGGCCGAGAACTGCGTCCAGGCCACCGCCGAGTTGGGCTCGTAGCGTTCGTCGGGCCGCAGCGGCGCGGTCGCGTCGGGCTTGCCGGCGTCGAACTTCCAGACGATCGCGCCGGTGCGCACGTCGAAGGCGCGGATCACGCCCGAGGGGTTGTCCGCGTAGTAGTTGTCGGCGATCGCGCTGCCGAGGACGATGAGGTTCCGGGTCACCAGCGGCGCCGAGGTCTGCTGATAGGCGGCGCGCCGGAGGTTCGGCATCTGCGCCTTCAGGTCGACGAACCCGTCCGCCCCGAAGGTCCGGCACAGGGCCCCGGTCTCGGCGTTCAGCGCGTAGAGGCGCGCGTCGACCGAGGCCGCGATGATCCGGCGCGGGCATTCGGCGATCGCGGCCGCGACGGCGGCGGTCCGGTCCGCGTCGGTCTCCGCCGGCGGCGCGTAGCCGGTCGAGTCGTTGTAGGACACGCCGCGGCAGGTCTGGTGCTGGTACTGGCCGTCCCGCGCCATCTTCGGGTCGAAGGCCCAGACCAGCCGGCCGGTCTCGGGCTCCAGGGCCTGGACGATGTTGTGCGGCGTGCAGAGGTAGAGCAGCCCGTTCACCTTGATGGGCGTGGCCTCGAAGGTGAATTCCTTCGGATCCGCCCGGCCGTCGCCGCGCAGGTCACCCGTATGATGTTCCCAGGCCACGGTGAGGCCGCGGACGTTGGCGGTGGTGATGTCCGTGAGCGCCGAGTAGCGCTGGCCGAGATTGGTGCCGCCGTAGGCGACCCAATCGTCCGCCGGATAGCGAACGCCGCTCGGATCGACGTCGGCGGGCCCCGCCCCCGCGACCCTCGGCAGGCTGCCCCGCGTCTCGACGGGGTCGACGAACCAGGACGCGGCGGCCGAGGCCGCGATGAGCAGCACGACGACCCGGAGGGCGAGCGGGCCGTTCCCGAGGCCGGGCTTCCAGGGCCGTTCGGGCGCGTCGCGCAGGCGCCGCACGACGAGGGGCAGGCAGAGCACGAAACCGACGAGGAGGATCAGGGCCCCGCGCGGGATCCACTGCCACTTGTCGAGCCCGACCTCGCCCACCGTCCAGGCGAAGGCCGCCGCCAGGACCAGGGCGTAGATCCCGAGGCCGCGCTGACGCCGCCGGGCCAGCTCGACGCCGGAGGCCAGCAACCCCACGCTCAGGGCGACGTAGAACCAGGAGCCCCCCGCGAGGGCCAGCGCCAGACCGAGGATCGCGAGGGCGAGGCCAAGCAGCGCGATCGACAGCGCTATCGTTCCGAGTGCCACGGCGGTGGTGTCCGCTTCCTGAGCCGGCCGGTCACGGCGGCGCCGGGGTCTGATGCCGCCTCGGCCGCCGTGTGCCGGACGGCTTATCGCCGCCGTAGCTGTGCCAGGGCTGGACAGGGCCGCCGGGCGGCGCCCAGTTCCGCGCCGCGGGTCTCGCCGCCGCCCACAGCGCGGCTCACGCCCCTGCCCGATCCTCCGGACGCAGGGTGACCCTGTCGCCGTCGCGCAGCGAGGCCGGCGGGCCCACGACGACGCGCTCGCCGCCGTTCAGGCCGTCGCGCAGCTCCAGCACCGTGCGGGTCTGGCGGAAGATCGTGACCGGACGCATCCGCACCACGCCGCTCCCGTCCCCGGCCGCCTCGACCACGGCCACGCGGGTCCCGTGCTGGTCGAAGATCAGCGCGTCGTTCGGCACCGTCACGGCGGGCGAGACCCGCGGGATCTCCAGCGTGATGGTGATGTAGAGGCCCGGCCGCAGCGCGCCGTCGGGATTGGGGATATCGACCTGCGTGACCAGCGTGCGCGCGGCGGAGAGCAGCGTCGTCGAGGAGCGCGAGACCGTGCCGGGGAAGATCCGGTCCGGGATCTGCGCCACCTCGACCTTCGCGGCCAGCCCGTCGCGGACGCCGTCGGCGGCGTAGAGCGGCACGTTCACCGCCATGCGCAGCACGTCGTCCCGATTCAGCGTCAGGAGCGGCGCCCCCGTATTGGTGTCCGCCGTGACCGCGTCGCCGACATCGTTGTTGCGGGCCGTCACCACCCCGTCGAAGGGCGCGCGGATCTCCTCGAACCCGGTCAGGACCTTGAGCTGGGCGACCTGGGCCTCCTGGGCGGCGATGTTGGCCTCCGCGACCTTCACGGCGGCCCTGGCGGCGTCGACGTTGGCGGTCTGCGCCAGCACCCCGGCCTGGGAGGTGTCGGCGTTCTGCCGGGTCTCGACCCCGGTGCCGGCCAGCGTCGAGGTCCGCCGGTTGGTCACGTCGGCGAGGTGACGGTTGGCCTCGGCCTGATCCACCATCGCCCGCGCCTGGATCAGCGCCGCCTGGAGTTGCAGCACCCGCGACTGGGCCTGGACCAGCCGCTGGTCGAGATCGGGCGCGCTGATCCGGAACAGCAGGTCGCCCGCCTTCACGTGCGAGCCGATATCGACCTTGCGCTCGACGATGTAGCCGGTCGCTCGCGGGTAGAGGCTGGCGGTGTCGAAGGCCTGGGTGGTGCCCGTCTGGGTCAGGCTCAGGGTGTCGGAGGCCCGGGCCGCGGCGGCGACCCGCACGGTCGGCGGCCTCGCCTCGGCGGTGGCGGGCGGACTCGCCGCGCGGGACGGGTCCGGCCACAGGCGGTATCCGAGGGCGGCGAGTCCCGCCAGCGCCAGTAGGGCGAGCCATCGACGGCCACCGCGCGCGGGCGGGACGCCTTCGTCCGCGGCTGAACTGTCCCGGTCCGCCATCCTCGCCCTCGGGTCGCGCTGCGCATCAACCGCCGCCTCGGCGACCGGCCGGGACGCGTCCGCCGGCGTACTCGAAGCGTACTCGATGCGCCGTATTCAATTCATAGACCGCGCGCGGGCTCCGGGCGAGATGCCGCACTGCACGAAGGGGCCCGTCCGCGGATCCTCCGCACCCACCGCCCGGTTACCCTGCCACATGTCGCGGGCCGGGTATCAGGGCCGGGTATCAGGGACCGATCCACGATGACCGAGATCTCCAGGCGCGCCGTCATCGCCGCCGCCGGCGGCGCGATGGTCGCGTCGTCCGCCGCGGCGCAACCCGCCGGGCCGCCCGCCCTCCTCCCCGAGCGCGGCGGCAAGGGCGCCGACATCCTGGGCCCGCGGAACCGGCCTCGGGCTGCCGAGGAGCCGTTCACCCTGGCGCCGCCCGCCAGCGACCACGGCACGATGCCGAACCTGAAATGGTCCTTCGCGGACAGCCACATGCGGCTGGAGGACGGCGGCTGGGCGCGCCAGACCACGATCCGCGAGCTGCCGGTCTCGAAGGCCATGGCCGGCGTCAACATGCGGCTCAAGGCCGGCGTCGTCCGCGAGATGCACTGGCACAAGGAATCCGAGTGGGCCTACATGATCAAGGGCAGGGCCCGGATCACCGCGGTCGATCAGGACGGCCGCACCTTCGCGGACGATGTCGGCGAGGGCGACCTCTGGTACTTCCCCGGCGGCATCCCGCACTCGATCCAGGGGCTCTCCGCCGACGGGATCGACGGCTGCGAGTTCCTGCTCGTGTTCGACGACGGCGCCTTCTCGGAGGATTCCACCTTCCTGCTGACCGACTGGCTGGCGCACACGCCGACCGACGTGCTCGCCAAGAATTTCGGCCTGCCCGAGAGTGCCTTCGCCAAGGTTCCTCAGAAGGAGCTCTACATCTTTCCGGGCCCGAAGCCCGGCCCGCTCGCGGCCGACCGGATGGGCGGCTCGGGCCCGGTGCCGAAGACCTTCAGCCACCGGATGCTCGCGCAGGAGCCGGTCCGCACCAAGGGCGGCAGCGTGCGCATCACCGATTCCACGGTGTTCCCGGCCTCGGTCACGATCGCGGCGGCCCTGGTGGAGGTCGAACCCGGGGGCCTGCGCGAGCTGCACTGGCACCCCAACAGCGACGAGTGGCAGTACTACCTGTCGGGCCAGGGCCGGATGACCGTGTTCGGCTCGGAATCGAAGGCCCGCACCTTCGACTACCGGGCCGGTGATGTCGGCTACGTGCCCTTCGCCATGGGCCACTACATCGAGAATACCGGCGACACGACCCTGACCTTCCTGGAGATGTTCAAGGCCCCGCGCTACGCCGACATCTCCCTGACCCAGTGGCTCGCCCTGACCCCCCGCCCCCTGGTCCAGGCCCATACCGGGCTGGATCCCGGGCAGGTCGAGGCCCTGCCGGAGATCAAATCCCCCGTTGTGCCGGGTTGACGCGCCCGGGAACCCGGACCGATCCTGAGGCGTCGACTTCGGACAATCGCTTCCGAAGACCACTTGCATCTCGCACGGAGGGACCACCCATGCGTGCCGCGTCCCGCGCGCTTCTCGCTCTGGCGCTCGCCTTTCCGGCGGGCACCGCCGGGGCGCAGGTGCAGCAGAACGACCCGAACGCCGCCAACGCCTCGTTCGCCCTGCAGGGCCAGATCCGGTCGCTCAACCAGCAGCGGGTCTCGGACTTCAACACGCTGAACCAGACGATCCAGCGCAACGCCCAGTTCGACCCCGTCGGACCCTACCTGCCCTATCGGGGCGTCCACGGGGGGGTGTACAGGGGCCGCCACCTCGGCCGCCACGGGGTCGTGCGGCGGGGCGGCGGCCTCAACACGAGCGTCTGCATCGGCTGCTGATATCGGCGGCTGAGCCGCGGGGATATCCGCGCAGAGCGGGGAAAGCCCGAAAAAAACCTTTTCCCCCGGGCACGCTTCCCTCAGAAGCTGGGCCCATGGTGGCGTGCGCATGAATATCCTGCTGATCGGCTCCGGCGGCCGCGAGCACGCCCTGGCCTGGCGACTGGCCCAGAGCCCGCTCTGCACCCGTCTGTTCACGGCGCCGGGCAATCCTGGCACGGCCCGCCATGGGACCAACCGGCCGGATCTCAAGGTCACCGACCACGCGGCCGTCGCCGCCTTCTGCGCCGCGGAGTCGATCGGCCTCGTGGTGGTCGGGCCCGAGGCGCCCCTAGTCGCCGGCCTGGTGGACGACCTGAAGGCCGCCGGCATCCGCGCCTTCGGGCCGACCCGCGACGCCGCCCGGCTCGAGGGCTCGAAGGGCTTCACCAAGGATCTCTGCGCCGCCTGCGGCATCCCGACCGCCGCCTTCGCGCGTTTCACCGAGCTGGAGCCGGCGCTGGCCTATGTCCGCCAGCAGGGTGCCCCGATCGTCGTCAAGGCCGACGGGCTCGCCGCCGGCAAGGGCGTCACCGTCGCCGAGACCGTCGACCAGGCCGAGGACGCGCTCACCGCCCTGTTCGCCGAGCCCGGCGCTGAGGTGGTGGTCGAGGAGTGCCTGTTCGGCGAGGAGGCCAGCTTCTTCGCCCTGTGCGACGGCACGCGGGCGATCTCCCTCGGCACCGCCCAGGACCACAAGCGCGTCTTCGACGGCGACCGCGGCCCCAACACCGGCGGCATGGGCGCCTATTCCCCCGCCCGCGTGGTCACCCCGGAGATCGAGGCCCGGGTCATGGCCGAGATCATCGCGCCGACGCTCGCCGGCATGCGGGCCCGCGGCTGCCCGTTCACCGGCATCCTCTACGCCGGCCTGATGCTCACCGCCGACGGCCCCAAGCTGATCGAGTACAACACCCGCTTCGGCGATCCCGAGGCGCAGGTGCTGATGCCGCGCCTCGCCTCCGACCTCGTGCCGGCCCTGCTCTCGGCCTGCGACGGCGATCTCTCCGGCGTGAGCCTGGAATTCGATTCCCACCGGGCGGCCCTCACCGTGGTGATGGCGGCGGCCGGCTATCCGGGGGCCGTGGTCCGGGGCTCGGTGATCCGGGGCGTCGACGCCGCCGAGGGCGACGGGGTTCACGTGTTCCAGGCCGGCACCCGCGCCGAGGGCGGGCATCTGCTCGCCGATGGCGGCCGTGTTCTGGCGGTCACCGCGCTCGGCGATAGCGTCACGGACGCCAAGGCTCGCGCCTACGCGGCGGTGGCCCGGATCGACTGGCCGGAGGGTTTCTGTCGGCGCGACATCGGTTTCCGCGCCGTGGCGCGGGAGGCGGGAGAAGGCTGACCATCGATGTCGTAATCGGGACGGATGCCTCAGCCCCACTTCGTCTTTCCCGGGAGCCGGGGCGGGCCCGGAATCAGGATCCGCTGATGGATCAAGGTCCTGAAGGCGCCCGATGCCGGGCTCCGCTTCGTGGCTCCGGACTGACGGGAATGTGTCGATGGAACGGCCCGACCCCTACTCCCCCACCGCCGCGCCGGCCGGCCGGCGGTTGTCGTTGGCGCCGTAGAGCAGGCCCGGCCGCATCCGCTCCGTGCGCGAGGCGTCGTTGCCCGACGAGGCGGCCTCCGAAATCACGGGCGCCGCTGTGCGGACCGCGATGAGTTCCTGCGCGCCCCAGGGCTTCTGCTCGACGATCGTGTGACCCATGCCCCGCAGGAGGCCCTGCGTGTCCGCAGAGAGCGCGAAGGGCTCGGCGTAGACCATGTCGGGCAGCCACTGGTGGTGGATGCGCGGGGCATCCACCGCCTCCTGCGGCTCCATGCCGAAATCGAGCATGTTGATCAGCGTCTGCGCGTTGATCGTGATGATCCGCGAGCCCCCCGGCGAGCCCGCCACCATCGCGACCTTGCCGTCGCGCAGCACGATCGTGGGCGCCATGGACGAGAGCGGGCGCTTGCCCGGCTGGATCGCGTTCTTCGTCCCCTGCACGAGGCCGAACAGGTTCGGCACCCCGGTCTTGACCGTGAAGTCGTCCATCTCGTCGTTGAGGAAGAATCCCGTGTCGCCGGCGATCACCCCGGCGCCGAAATAGCCGTTGATCGTGTAGGTCAGCGACGCCGCGTTGCCGGCCTTGTCCATCACCGAGATGTGGGTGGTCTCGGCGCGCTCCCGCGTCTCCAGGCTCGGATCCGGGCGGATCTCCGCCGAGGGGGTCGCCCGGTCCGGGCGAATCGAGGCCCGCAGCATCTCCGCGTAGGCTGGCGACAGGAGCCGGTCGACCGGGTTCGCCACGAAGGCCGGATCGCCGAGCAGCAGGTTGCGGTCGGCATAGGCGCGCCGCATCGCCTCGACCATCAAGTGCACGCTCCGGGCGGAGTTGAACCCCGCCGCCCGCAGGTCGTAGCCGTCGAGGATGTTGAGGATCTCGCAGAGCGTGGTTCCGCCCGACGAGGGCGGGGGCGCCGACAGGATGATGGCGCCCCGGTAGCGGCAGGTGAGCGGCTCGGATTGCGTCACCGTGTAGGCGGCGAAGTCGGTGGCCGTCAGCAGGCCGCCGCCCGCCCGGGAGGCTGCCTCCACGGCTTCAGGGATGGCGCCCTTGTAGAACGCGTCCGCGCCGCGGTCGGCGATGGCCTGGAGGGTGCGGGCGAGGTCGGCCTGGACCAGCCGGTCTCCGGGCTTCCAGGGGCTGCCGTCCGGGCGCAGGAAGATCCGGGCGACGTTCGCTTGGCCCGCGAACAGCTTCGTCCCGGATTCGAGGATGTCGGTGTCGCCCCGGGTCAGCACGAACCCGTCCCGGGCGAGCGCGATCGCCGGCGCTAGCACCTGAGCCAGCGGCAGGGTCCCGTACGCGGCGAGCGCGGTATTGAGTCCGAGCACCGTCCCGGGCACGCCGGCCGCCTTCCAGCCGCGCAGGCTCGCGCCCTTCACAACGTTGCCGGCGGCGTCGAGATACATGTCCCGGGTCGCGGCCGCCGGGGCGGTCTCGCGGAAATTGACGAAGCGGCTGCGCCCGTCGGCGCTGCGGAGCACCAGGAAGCCGCCGCCGCCGAGATTGCCGCAGCAGGGGTTCACCACCGCCTCGGCGTAGGCCACCGCCACCGCGGCGTCGACGGCGTTGCCGCCGGCCTTCAGGATGTCGGCCCCGACCTGCGAGGCGAGGCGCTGGGACGAGACCACCATCCCGTTCTCGGCCTCCACGGCCGGCCCCGAGGCGGCCCGCGCGGCGGGCGCGCCCAGGGCGAGCAGGGCCGTCAGGAGCAGCGCGCGTGCCGGTGCGATCATCCCTGCCCTCTCCGGTGCGGTCCCGCGCCGGCATATAGGGCAGGCGGAACAATTCGCGCGTGCCCGACCCTTCACACGCGCGACCTCATCCTGCGGCGCCGCACCTCAGGGTGAGAGAGGGGCGAAGCGAGGTGAGGGATCTGGCCGATCCGCCTCACTCGGTTTCGCTTGAATGCTTCGGTTGAGGTGCCCCTCTCCGTCATCACGAGCGCAGCGAAGTGACCCAGGGTCGCGCCACGTCAGGAAGCGTGGCGCTGTCCGGATTGCTTCGCTCCGCTCGCAAGGACGGCGGTGTCGCAGGTATCGACCGGAAACGGTATCAGCCGTTGCGGAACGTGTAGCTGTAGCCGTTCAGCGCCGGGGCGCCGCCGAGATGGGCGTAGAGCACCTTCGAGCCCTTCGGGAAGAAGCCCTTCTTCACGAGGTCGATCATGCCCTGCATCGACTTCCCCTCGTAGACCGGGTCGGTGATCATGCCCTCGAGGCGGGCCGAGAGCCGGATCGCCTCCACGGTCTCCTTGGAGGGCACGCCGTAGACCGGGTAGGCGTAATCCTCGTTGAGCACCACGTCGTCGGCGACGATGTCGCCCGCGCCGACCAGGGCGGCGGTGTTCTGGGCGATGTCGAGGACCTGGGCCTTGGTCTGGGCCGGGGTGCAGGAGGCGTCGATGCCGATGACGTTGCGGGCGCGCCCGTCGGTGGAGAAGCCCACTAGCATGCCGGCATGGGTCGAGCCCGTGACCGTGCAGACCACCACGTAGTCGAAGCGCAGGCCCATCTCGGCCTCCTGCTTGCGCACTTCCTCGGCGAAGCCGACGTAGCCGAGGCCTCCGTATTTGTGCACCGAGGCGCCGGCCGGGATCGCGTAGGGCTTGCCGCCCTCGGCCTCGACCTCGGCGAGCGCCCGCTTCCACGAATCGCGGATGCCGATGTCGAACCCGTCATCCACGAGCTGCGTCTGCGCGCCCATGATCCGCGACAGGAGGATGTTGCCGACCCGGTCGTAGACGGCGTCCTCGTGGGGCACCCAGGCCTCCTGGATCAGCCGGCACTTCATCCCGATCTTGGCGGCCACTGCCGCGACCATGCGGGTGTGGTTCGACTGCACGCCGCCGATCGACACCAGCGTGTCGGCGCCGCTCTTGATCGCGTCCGGCACGATGTACTCGAGCTTGCGCAGCTTGTTGCCGCCGTAGGCGAGGCCGGAATTGCAATCCTCGCGCTTGGCGTAGAGCTCGACCTCGCCGCCGAGATGCGCGGTGAGACGCTTCAGCGGCTCGATCGGCGTCGGGCCGAAGGTCAGGGGATAGCGCTCGAACTTGTCCAGCATCGGGTCTCTCCGGGTCTCGGGCGCGGCCGGGGCGGGGAGCGGTCTCCGTCCGGCCCGGACACGTCGAAGCGAGGCCTCGACGACGGTCCGGCGCGAGGCCCGGCTTCGTCTTCGAGGCGTGGAAGAAAAATACCCGATGTGTGGTGAAAGGTGCTCTCGATCTTTCAGCTCAGATGGATCGCTACTTGCGCTATCGTGGGGCTTGGCCTCAGAAAATTCCAGATCGCGTGCTACGCCTGAAAGAATCGTCCATGTCCGTAGAGCTCGACCGGATCGACCAGAAGATCCTTCGCCTCCTCCAGGCGGACGGGCGCATGGCGAACGCCGAGATCGCCGAGCGGGTCGGCACCAGCGCGGCCACCTGCCACCGCCGGATCCAGCGCCTGTTCGCGGACGGGTTCGTGCGGGCGGTCCGGGCGCTGATCGACCCGACGCGGGTCGGGCGCGGCACCCTGGTCTTCGTCGGCGTGGTGCTCGACCGCTCCACCCCCGAGAGCTTTTCGGAGTTCGAGGCGGCGGTGCGGGCGATCCCCGTGCTCCTCGACTGCCACCTCGTGGCCGGCGACTTCGACTACATGCTGAAGATCCGGGTGTCCGACATGGCCGACTTCAACCGCCTCCACAGCGCCACGCTGATCGGCCTGCCGGGGGTGCGCCAGACCCGGACCTTCTTCGTGATGAAGGAGGTGATCGACAACGCGCCCCTCGACCTGTGATCGTGCCGCGACCGGGCCCTCCGATCCGTAACCCTCATCCTGAGGTGCCCGCGTCAGCGGGCCTCGAAGGAGCCCTCCAGCCGGCCGCGCGATCCCTGGAGCCCGCCTTCGAGGCCTCCGCCGCGCTCCGGCACCGCGGGACGAGGTCGAGGACGGGCGTGGCCGGCTGCCGGACAGGCGCTTACCCCCGCCTATCCCTCCCCGCGCCGCTGCTTGCGCAGAGCCTCCCACCGGTCGAGCCGCTCGGCGAGCCGGGTCTCGTAGCCGCGCTCCGTGGGCGCGTAGAGGTGCTGGCGCCCCAGCGCGTCGGGCCAGTAATCCTGGCCCGAGAAGGCGTCGGGCTCGTCGTGGTCGTAGCGGTAGCCCTCGCCGTATCCGATCCGCTTCATCAGCTTGGTCGGCGCGTTGAGGATGGTCCGCGGCGGCGGCAGGGAGCCCGCCTCCTTGGCGAGGCGCGTCGCGGCCTTGTAGGCCTCGTAGACGGCGTTCGATTTCGGCGCGCAGGCGAGGTAGATCGCCGCCTGGGCGAGGGCCAGCTCGCCCTCGGGGCTGCCGAGGAAGTCGAAGGCGTCCTTGGCGGCGTTGGCCACCACCAGCGCCTGCGGGTCGGCGAGCCCGATATCCTCCACCGCCATGCGCACGAGTCGGCGGGCGATGAACAGCCGGTCCTCGCCGGCGTCGAGCATCCGGCAGAGATAATAGAGCGCCGCGTCGGGATCCGAGCCGCGCACGGTCTTATGAAGCGCCGAGATCAGATTGTAGTGACCCTCCTGCGCCTTGTCGTAGATCGGCGCCCGCCGCTGGACGATGGCCTGCAGGGCCTCGGCGTCGAGGGTCTCGCCCGGTTGCGCCGAGCGCCAGACCTCTTCCGCCAGGGTCAGGGCCGCCCGGCCGTCGCCGTCGGCCATGCGGACCAGCACGCCCCGCGCCTCCTCGGTCAGCGGCAGGGCCTGGCCCGTCAGCGCCTCGGCTCGGACCAGGAGCCGCGCGATGGCGCCCGGGTCGAGCGCCCGGAACAGCAGAACCCGGGCGCGGGACAGGAGCGCCGCGTTCAGCTCGAACGACGGGTTCTCCGTCGTCGCGCCCACCAGCGTGACGGTCCCGTCCTCCATCACCGGCAGGAAGGCGTCGAGCTGGGCCCGGTTGAACCGGTGGATCTCGTCGACGAACAGCAGGGTCCCCTGCCCGGTCGCCCGGCGCTTGCGGGCGGCCTCGAACACCTTGCGCAGGTCGGGCACGCCCGAGAAGATCGCCGAGATCTGCTCGAAATGCAGGTTGGTGCCCTGGGCGAGCAGCCGCGCCACCGTGGTCTTGCCGGTGCCGGGCGGCCCCCAGAAGATCAGAGAGCCGAGGCTGCGGCCCCGCAGCAGGCGCGTGAGCGCCCCGCCCTCCCCGGTCAGGTGCTCCTGGCCGACGACCTCCGACAGGTTCTGCGGGCGGAGGCGGTCCGCGAGAGGACGGGCGGCCTCGGCGCCGGGGGCGCGGCCGGGATCCGGCGCGGAGGGCGGCTCCGCGGAGGCGAACAGGTCGGACATCCGCGCATCAACACCGGGCGCGGCCGGGGGCGCAAGCCGGGAGCCGGAGCTTGCCCACGGCTACGGACTTGGCGCCTCGTTGCGGGATCAGCCGCCGAACACTGAGGTCAGGATCTCGCCGTTGCGGTTGATCGCGACTTCCCAGGAATTGAGGCTGTTGCGGGTGACCCGGTCGAGATCCTTGGTGGTCGCCATCGGCACGCCGTTGACAGCCACGATCACGTCGCCCTTCTGCAGCCCGACCCGGGCCGCGATGGAATTCTCGTCCACCGCCTGCACGGCCACGCCCTCGGCCGGGAAGTCCACCTGCATCTCCTCGGCCACCGCCGGCGAGGTGTTGACGAGGGTTGCGCCGACGAACGGCGAGCGGGTCTTCACCTTGAGCACGTCGCGCGGGCGCGTCTCGGGAGCCGGGGCGAGCTTGACCGAGACCGCCTGCCGGGTCGTGCCCCGCAGGATCCCGAACCGGGCCTGGCCCTGCACGCCCTTGAGGGCGAAGCGGTAGCCGAAGGCCTCCGGATCGGCCACCTCCTGGCCGTCGACCGTGAGGATCAGGTCGCCGCGTTTCAGGCCCGCCTCCTCGGCCGGGCTCTTGGGCTGGAGGCTCGCCACCAGCACGCCCGTCGGGTGGTCGAGGCCCATGCTGTCGGCGATGTCGGGGGTCACGCTCTGGATGCGCGCCCCGAGCCAGGGCCGGCGCACCACGCTCGCCCCGTCGCGGGCGGCGTCGACCACCGCCTTGACCATGCCCACGGGGATCGCGAAGCCGATGCCGTGGCTGCCGCCCGACTGCGAGTAGATCGCGGTGTTGATGCCCACGAGCTGGCCGCGCAGGTCAACCAGCGCGCCGCCGGAATTGCCGGGATTGATCGCCGCGTCGGTCTGGATGAAGTACTGGTAGTCCGCCGAGCCGACCTGCGTGCGCGCCAGCGCCGAGACGATGCCCTGCGTCACCGTCTGGCCGACGCCGAACGGGTTACCGATCGCCATCACGAAGTCGCCGACCTCAAGGGCATCGGCATCGCCGAACGGCATCGGAACGAGGCCCTTCGGCGGCTCCTTGATCTTGAGCACCGCGAGGTCGGTGCGGGTGTCGCGCATCACGATCGCGGCCTCGAACTCGCGGCGATCCGCCAGGGCGATCCGGACCTCGTTCATGTTGTCGATGACGTGGTTGTTGGTGATCACGAGCCCGTCGGCATCGACCAGGACGCCCGAGCCCAGGGAGCGTTGCGCCCGGTCACCCCGGGGGCCGCGGCCGCCCTCCGGCTCGCCGAAGAACCGGCGCATGAACTCCTCCATTGCGCTGGTGCGCGCGCTGGAGCGCTTGTCCACGTGAGAGGCGTAGACGTTCACCACCGAGGGCGCGGCCCGCTTCACCACGGGGGCGAAGGAGAGCTGCACGTCGGCCTTGCTGAGCGGCACGACCTTCGCGGTGCCGTCCTTGGCAGGCTCCCGGGTCTCCGTCCGCGCCATCTGCGCCGCGGCCGGGTTGGCGGCCAGCAGGGCTGCGACAAGGGCGGGCAGGGTGAGGCGGGTCAGCATGCAGGGCTCCGGCGTCTGGGCGGGCGCGCCGTCCAGGCCGAGAGAAGGCAGGCGCACCGTGCGACCTCACGCTATCGAGGCCGATTGCGGCAGGTCGACGACACCTTCGCCGCGAGCGAAGCGCCTCGCCGTCAAACGGCTTCCTTGCTGCGGGCCCGCCGCTTCCCGGCGGGCTCCGGCGCGGGCTCGGAGGCCGGAGCGGCGGCAGCCGCGCGCGGCTGCCCGAGGCCCAGGGAACGCGCGAGCTGCGAGCGCTGCTCGGAATAGCTCTGGGCCGTCATCGGGTAGTCCGAGCCGAGACCCCACTTGGCGCGGTAGGCCTCCGGCGTCAGGCCCCGCAGGGTGAGATGGCGGCGCAGCGTCTTGTAGGGCTTCCCGTCCTCGAACGAGATCAGGAAGTCGGGATTGATCGAGCGCCGGATCTCCTGCGGGGTCGCCTTGGCGACCGGCTGGCTCTGGCCGGCGTCGCAGATTCCCCGGATCGCCGCGTGCACCTCGTTGAGGAGGCCGGGCAGATCCGCACTCTGCACGTGATTGTGGCTCACATAGGCCGAGACAATCTCGGAGGCGAGCGTGACGAAGCGGAGAGAGCCGCCGTTCGACTGAGCCATGTCTGGTGCGTTGCCTTCTCGTGATGACGAAACTCGCCAGAACGCAAGCACTGCGTCGCGATTCGGACGCCTGATACAATCGCATTCGGAAGATGGGTCAAGTCTTAAATTCGGAATTGGGGTATACGGTCCCAAACAGCCTAAGAAGAGCGATTTTGACCGCTCAACCTCAAGGAGTAATGCCTGCCTGAACCCCGCTTGTGCACAATCGATATTGCCAGATTATCCCTTCCGCT
>NZ_MLCA01000001.1:0-65000 GCF_036441375.1 Methylobacterium oryzae | reverse complement strand
CGCAAGGACAAACGCCGCCCGCGTCTCCCTTCCTCATTCCAACTTGTCAAAGAACGCCTCAGTCGCCCGAGGCTCATCAGAAGGCAAACAGAAGACCGCCCGGCAATCCCGCCGGCCAGTCCCGCCGCTTGTCAGAAGATGGCTCAGCGCCCGGTCCACTTCCGCGGCCGGCGCCGATGAGCAGGGGTATAGATCCACGGTTCCCGGCCGTCAACAGGCTTGTTGGCCCGAAAGCCGATTTTCTTGGACTCCGCGGACGACAGGCGTGTGACGCCCGATTCGCGCTCTCGGCCGCGCTCAGACGTCGAGGCTCAGGGTTAGTCCGTCATAGGCGGGCACGATGCCGTCCGGCAGGCGCGCCGCCAGTGCGCCGTAGTCGAGGTCGGTGTGCAGGTTGGTGAGGACCGCCCGGCGGGGCCGGACCGACTCGATCAGCGCCAGGGCGTCCGAGACCGAGAAGTGCGTCGGGTGCGGGGTGTCGCGCAGGGCGTCGATGATCAGCAGGTCGAGACCGTGGAGCCGGGCGAGGCTCGCCTCCGGGATGAGGCTGACGTCGGGCATGTAGGCCGCCGCGCCGAAGCGGAAGCCCAGGGCGGCCTCGTTGCCGTGCTCCACCGGGAGCGATTCCACGGTGATCGGGCCCCCCTCCCCCACCAGCGTCAGGTCGCGGCCGGCGGCGAGGTCGCGCAGGTCGAGGATCGGCGGGTAGGCGCTCCCGGGGGGCGTCTCGAAGCAGTAGCCGAACCGGGTCGTGAGCAGCGACCGCGTCAGGGCGTCGGCGTAGACCGGGATGCGGGCCCGCATGGCGATCACCAGCGGGCGCAAGTCGTCGATCCCGTGGGTGTGGTCGGCGTGAGCGTGGGTGTAGAGCACCCCGTCGAGGCGGGTCACGCCGGCGTCGATGAACTGCTCGCGCAGGTCCGGGGAGGTGTCGACCAGCAGCGTGGTCCGCCCCGCCCCCGACCTCCGCTCCACCAGGATCGAGCAGCGCCGCCGGCGGTTGCGCGGCTCCTCCGGGTCGCAGGCGCCCCAGCCGCTGCCGACCCGCGGCACTCCGCCGGACGAGCCGCAGCCGAGGATGCGCAGGGTCAGGCTCGCCATCCGGATCTCCCGCTCCTCACGCGTCACGCGGCGCCCGGAGGCGCTGCGGCGGCCTTGTCGAACAGCGCGAAAAAATTCGCCGTCGTGATCCGGGCGAGGTCCTCGGCGGGCAGCCCCAGGGTCTCGGCCAGCGACCGGGCCGTGTCGGCCGTGTAGGCCGGCTCGTTGGTCCGCCCCCGATGAGGCTCGGGCGCCAGGAACGGCGCGTCGGTCTCTACCAGGATCCGGTCGCGGGGCACGGCCCGGGCGATGTCGCGCAGGTCGTGCGAGCGCCGGAAGGTGACGATGCCCGAGAAGGACACGTACAGTCCCAGCTCGACCCCGGCCTCCGCCAGCCGCCTCCCCGACGAGAAGCAGTGCAGCACCGCCCGGAACGGCGCCCGGCCCATCTCGTCGGCGAGCACCCGCTCCATGTGGTCGTCGGCGTCCCGGGCGTGGATCACCAGCGGCACCCCGGCGAGGCGGGCCGCCGCGATGTGGGCGCGCAGCACCCGCTCCTGCACGGCCTCGGGGGCCGCGTCGGAATAGTGGTAGTCGAGCCCGGCCTCGCCGATCCCGACGCAGCGCGGGTTGGCCTGGGCGAGGCCCGCGATCGTCTCGGCGGCGACGTCCGGCTCCTCGGCGGCGCCGTGGGGATGGGTGCCGATCGTGTACCAGACCTCCGGATGCGCCTCGGCGATCGCCCGGTAGGTGTCGGCCTTGGCGACCCGGGTGGCGATCGTGAGCATGCCGGTGACGCCGGCGGCCTTGGCGCGGGCGATCACGCCCGGGAGGTCGGCGGCGAAGTCCGGGAAGTCGAGATGGCAGTGGCTGTCGATGAGCATCGGGTCTCGGGGCCGTCAGGCTGCCGGAGCTTCGGGGCGCTCGAAGCGCGGGAAGATCGGCGCGGGGGCGGGCAGCGCCGTGCCGGGCACGAGGCGCCCCCCCTCCCCCACATCGGCGAGACTGCGCCGGTCGGCCGGCACCGCCAGCAGGTCGAGGAGTTTTTCCGCCGCCCCCGGCACGAAAGGCTGGGTCAGGATGCCGAAGGCGCGCAAGCTCTCCAGGGTCGTGTACAGCACCGCGTTCATCCGCGCCGGGTCGGACTTGCGGAGCTTCCAGGGCTCCTGGGCGGCGAAGTAGCGGTTGGCCTCGGCCACCACGGCCCAGATCTCGGCCAGGACGGTGTGGAGCGCCAGCTCGCCCATCAGGTCCCGGGCCCGCGCTGGCAGGGCATCGGCCTGGGCCAACAGGGCTCTGTCCGCGTCGTCCAGGCTGCCCGGATCCGGCACCGCGCCGTCGCAGTTCTTGGCGACCATCGAGAGCGAGCGCTGGGCGAGGTTGCCGAGGTCGTTGGCGAGATCGGCGTTGATCCGGCCGATGATCGCCTCGTGGCTGTAGCTGCCGTCGCCGCCGAACGGCACCTCGCGCAGCACGAAGTAGCGCACCGGGTCGACCCCGTAGGTGTCGGCGAGCTCGAACGGGTCGAGGACGTTGCCGAGCGACTTCGACATCTTCTCGCCCTTGGAGAGCAGGAAGCCGTGGCCGAAGACCCGCCTGGGCAGGGGCAGCCCGGCCGACATCAGGAAGGCCGGCCAGTACACCGCGTGGAACCGGACGATGTCCTTGCCGATGATGTGCAGATCCATTGGCCAGAACTTCTTCCGAGGATTCTCCGCGTCGGGGAAGCCGGTGACGGTAAGGTAGTTGGTCAGAGCGTCGACCCACACGTACATGACGTGGTTCGGGTGGCCCGGCACCGGCACGCCCCAGTCGAAATTGGTGCGGCTGACCGAGAGGTCCTTGAGGCCGGAGCGCACGAAGCTCGCCACCTCGTTCCGGCGGGTGTCCGGCCCGATGAAGTCCGGTTGATCCTCATAGAGCTTGAGCAGCCGGTCCTGGTAGGCGGACAGACGAAAGAGGAAATTCTCCTCCTCCATCCACTCGACCGGCGTGTCGGTGGCGAGGCTGCGGCGGCTGCCGTCCTCCAGGAGCCGGGTCTCGGACGCGTCGTAGTAGGCCTCGTCTCGGACCGAGTACCAGCCCGCGTACTTGTCGAGGTAGATGTCGCCGTTGGCCTCCATCCGCCGCCAGATCTCCTGGGCGGCGGCGTAGTGGCCGGGCTCTGTGGTGCGGATGAAGCGGTCGTAGGTGCAGTCCATCCGGTCGGCCATCGCCTGGAACCGGGCGGCGGTGCCGTCGACGAAGGCGCGCGGCGTGGTGCCGGCCCGGCTCGCAGCCTGCTGGATCTTCAGCCCGTGCTCGTCGGTCCCGGTGGAGAACAGCACGTCGTAGCCGTCGAGCCGGTGGAAGCGCGCGACGGCGTCGGCGGCGATCACCTCGTAGGCGTGGCCGATATGGGGGGCGCCGTTGGGGTAGGAGATCGCGGTCGAGAGACCGAAGGTCTTTCGGGGATTCGCCGGGGCGTTGGACGTCACGTCTGTGGTGTTCCGGATGAGCGCGGGAAGCTGCCCGCGTTGTCGCGCGGCCCGCGCCGCGACGCAACCGTCGCCGCCTGCGGGATCGGCGCCGCGCCGCGGCGGCCGGCTGAGTGTCAGGCGATGTGTTTTTCCGATTTCTGGTGCGTTCATAGTCGATTTACTAAGCCGCCCNGGAGACGCGGGGCGAATCGCCGCCGGCTGCCGACGCGCGTCATCGTCCCGCGCACGCCGGGATGACGGGGGTGGCCGTCCCGCGCGCTGCCCTCGGGGCCGCGGCCTCCGCCGGCCTCACTCGGCGAACGCCGCCTCCGGCCGCGCCGCTTCCCCGGCCGCGCAATCCGCCGCCTCGAAGAGCGCGCGGCAATACGCGGTCAGACGGTCGATCCGGTCCGCGCCGCTCCGGAAGGCGATGTGCCCGTCCGGGCGCACCAGCACGAGCGTCGGCTGACCCTCCAGCCCGTAGGCGCCGTGCGCCCGGCCGTCCAGGTCCGAGAGGACGGGCGTGTCTCCCGCCGCGATCGGCGGCCCGGCGAGGACCAGACGCGGGCGCAGCCAGGGCCAGGGCGCGACGGAACGGACCGCCTCCAGCAGGGCGGGAGCCACCTCCGGGGACCGGCCGTCGAAGCACAGGAGCGCCCAGCCGGTCGTCCATCCGTCCGGATTGTAGAGGAACCGGAACAGGCTCGTGCGCGCCCCGTCCCGGGTCACGTCCGCGTCCGGCGCGCGCTGGCCCGGCTTCGGCCCTGGCCGCAGCAGACGCGTCAGGCCCGACAGGTGATCCGCGTTCAGGAGGCTTTCCGGATAGTCCACCCCCATCTGCTGCATGTCGTCCGTCCCCTGCAGCAGGGAGCCCAGGTTCGGCAGCGCCTTCGCGGCCAGCCCCAGCACCGTGTCGGTGACGGCCCCCCGATACACGGTCCACCGGAACCCGCGCACCTGCTGGGCGCTCAGCCGGGCGTGCTCGCCGCCGCGCTCGCCGTCGTAGGAGTCGAGGATGGCGGGCGCCGCCTCGCCCCGCAGGGTCATGGCCAGCCGCCACGCGATCTCGACCGCGTCGTGGAGGCCGGCATTCATGCCCTGGCCCCCGATCGGCAGGGACAGGTGCCCGGCGTCGCCCGCCAGGAACACGCGGCCCCGCGCGTAGCCGGGGGAGACCCCGTGGGCGAAGCGGCTGTGGGTGAGCCATTGCGGGTCGCTCAGGGCGAGGGTCTCGTCGCCGGTGACCTCCCGGGCGAGCGCCTGGATCTCGTCGAGCGTCGGGTCGCGGTCCGCCACGCCGGTGTCGTCGGCCAGGAAGAACAGCCGGTGGTAGCCGCCCCAGACCGGCATGATGCCGGCGAAGCCGCGCGGGTAGTAGAAGAACCAGAGCTGGTCCGGCTCGGACCCGCGGCGCCAGGACAGCCGGGCATCGACCTGCCGGTTCATGCAGCCCGCCAGCCGCTCGGGCTCGAAATCCAGGCCGAGCCGGGCGCGGATCGTGCTCCGGGCCCCGTCGGCGGCCACGCAGTAGCGGGCGCGCAGCCGCGTCTCGGGCCCGTCCGCGCCCCGCCGGAGGGTCACGGTGACGCCCGTCCCGTCCTGGTCGAGGCCGGTCACCGTGCAGCCCCGCTCCAGCCGGCCGCCGCGCGCCGCGAACGCGTCGATCAGGGTCCGCTCGATCACGTCCTGCCCGCTGTAGAGCACGTCGGGATAGGGGCTGGCGACGTCGGCGACGGGAATGGGCGTCGTCGGCGCGCCGTTGACGAAGAAGTTGATGGTGCGGACCGGGTAGGCGTTCTCCGCCAGGGCGTCGCGCAGGCCGATGCCGGCGAGCAGCTCCTGCGGGCGGGCCCACATATTGTTGGCCCGCGAGTACGCCCTGACCTCCGTGCGCTGCTCCAGGAGCAGGCACGACACGCCGTGATGGCGCAGGGCGCAGCCCGCGGTCAGGCCGATGGGACCCGCGCCGACGACGATCACGTCGGTGTCGTAGCTCGGGGCGGCGTCGGCGTCGGTCATCCGTGGGGCTCCTGTCGGGTCTCTTGCAGGTGCTCTTGCGGGGTCTCTCGCGAGTTCTCCTGCCGGCCCTCTCCGGGGTCCTGTTCCCGGAGCGTGCCGGCGATGGACGCGATGGCGCCGTGGGAGGCTTCGATCCGCCGCTGCAGGCTGTGCAGGAGCGCGGTGGCGGCCTCGACGGCCTCGGGCGCGAGGCCCTCGGTGAGCCCGTCCGACCAGAGGGCGTTGCGCGCCATCGCCTGCCCGTAGGCGTCCGCGCCCCGCGGGGTCATGGCGACGAGGGGCGCGCGGCGGTGATGGGGATTGGGCGCGAGTCGGATCAGCCCGTCGGCCTGCATCTCGCCGACGAGGCGCTGCACCGACTGGCGGGCGAGGCCCATGTTGCGGGCGATGTGGGCGACGGGCAGGGGCGCGGGCGCGAGGGCGATGGCCCCCAGCACCTGCCAGCGGGCGCTGGTCAGCCCGAGGTCCTGCACCAGCGTGTCGCCCGCCGCGAGCAGGCCGCCGTTGAGGCGGAACACCGCGACCACGAGATCCGACAGGGCGTGCCTGGGGCGGTTGCGGTCGCGCGCTGTCCGGGGTGGGTCGGGCTCCATAGGGCATGTCCAAGTGGCAGGGTGTTGTCAAAATGACAGTACACTGTCATCGCACAGACAACGGAGCCGGGGCCGGACGGTTCCACGCCGGATGCTGGGGCGGATGTCGGGGCGGATGCCGGGTGCGGGTGGGCAGCGAGGACGGGCGCCCGCCGGGCCTACGCCACCGCGGCGAGGTCCCCGAACAGCGACAGCACCACCGGGCGGCGGTCGAGGTTGTAGATCGCCGCCTCCCGGGCGGCGCGGCCGAACCGGTCGGCGACCTCCACCAGGGCGGCGAGGCGGGCGGGGGGCTCGTCCCGGCGCCGGTCGATCTCGGCCGAGACGAAGCGCAGCACCGCGTCCTGGGCGGCCTCGAACCGCGCCTCGGCGTCGCGGCCCGCCAGGGTCTCGGCGAGCTTGAGCACCCGGCCCCAGTCGGGTGCGCGCGCCCGCGCCAGCAGGGTCTCGATCTCGGCCACGAGGCCGGCGGTGACCGGATCGAGCATCGCGAGCGCGCGGGCGACGGAGCCCTCGCACTGGGCCAGCGCCCGGGCCAGGGCGGTCTCGTCGGGCTGCGCGAAGGGCTCGGGCAGGCCGCGCACCACCCGGGCGACATCCTCGGGCGGGAGGGGGCGCAGCATCAGCGCCCTGCAGCGGGAGCGGATGGTCGGGAGCAGCCGGCCGGGCTGGTGGGACAGGATCAGGAACAGCGCGCGGGGCGGCGGCTCCTCCAGGACCTTGAGCAGGGCGTTCGCGGCGTTGGCGTTCAGGTCCTCGGCGCTGTCGAGGATGCAGACGCGCCAGCCGGAATCCGCGGCCGTCGAGGCGAACAGGTCGAGGGCGCGGCGCACCGCGTCGACCGAGATCTTGGTCGGCAGCGTCTTGGCGCCGGCGCTCCGGTGGCGGCGCAGGACCACGAGGTTCGGATGCGACAGGCCCGCCACCTTGCCGAGGACGGCATCGCCCGCCGGCACGTCGAGGCCCGCCGGGCCGCCGCCCCCGGGGTAGGCGAGCAGGCGCCGGGCGACCCGGTAGGCTAGGGTCGCCTTGCCGATGCCGGGGGCGCCGCCGATCAGCCACGCGTGGTGCAGGCGCCCCGCCGCGATGGCGGCCGCGAAGGCCTCGGCCGCGGCCGCGTGGCCGACGAGCCCGAGGGTCTCGCGCGGGCGCGGGATCCCGGCGAGGTCCCCGGGCTCGACGTCGTCGGCGGCGCGGTCGGTGGGCTTCATGCGATGGGCTTCATGGCGCGTGCCTGCAGGCTCGGGTCCCTGCGGCGCTCCTGCCGCTGCTTACAGGGATGGGACCGGGATCGGCTAGGTCGGGCCATCCTCACGCCGCATCGCCGCGGCTGCCCGCGCCCGGCAGCAGGTCCGGCAACAGGTCCGGCATCCGGCCCGCGACGGCGGCGCGGATCGCCGCCTCGACCGCGTCGGGGTCGAGGGACGCGTCGATCACCGCGCAGCGGTCCGGCTCGGCCCGGGCGATCGCCAGGAAGGCTTCCCGCAGGCGGACGTGGAAGTCGAGGGCCTCGGCCTCGAACCGGTCGGCCCCCTGCCCCGTCCCGGCGCCGCGCCCGGCCGCGCGGGCGAGGCCGGCCTCGGGGGCGAGGTCGAGGATCAGGGTGAGGTCGGGCCGGGTCGGGCCGACGACGACCCGCTCCAGGGCGTCCACGAGCCCAGGATCGAGCCCCCCGGCTGCGCCCTGGTAGGCCCGGGTCGAGTCGATGAAGCGGTCGCACAGCACGGTCTCGCCCCGGCGCAGCGCCGGGCGGATCAGCCGGTCGAGGTGGTCGATCCGGGCGGCGCTGAACAGCAGGGCCTCCGCGAACGGGCCGTAGGGCTTGGCGACGCCGTCGAGCAGCGCCGTGCGGATCTCCTCCGCCCGCGGCGAGCCGCCAGGCTCGCGCGTCACGCAGACGGGCCGGCCCGAGCGCGCGCGCAGGGTCGCGGCGAGGCGGGCGATCTGGGTCGACTTGCCGGCTCCCTCCCCGCCCTCGAAGGTGATGAAGGTGCCGCCCGCCTCGGCGGGATCCCCGGACAGCGGCCCGGTCACGCGCGCCCCGTCACGACGGGTTGGCCGCCCCGGCAGCACCCTTGTCGGCCCCCTTGTCCCCGCCCTTGCCGCCCCGGTCGAAGGCCTTGCGGACGAGGCCGGTGCCGAATTCCAGCGCCGCGTCCATCGCCCGCTGCGACAGGGTGCCGGGCTCCACCGCGGCGCCGGCGACGAGCGGCTGGTCGAGGGCGACGGTGTCGCCGCGCTGGATGCGCAGGACGCCGACCCGCTGGCCCTCCTCCACGGGGGCCACGAGGGGCCCGGTATAGATCACCTTGGCGCTGACCCGGTCGCTGGAGCCGCGGGGCAGCAGCACCCGCACCGGCTTCTTCGCCACCAGCGGCACCGAGCCGGTCTGGCCGCCGAACACCGAGGCCTCGGCCACGGTCTCGCCCGGCGCGAAGACCTGCCGCGGCTCGAAGGCGCGGAACCCCCATTCCATCAGCTTGCGCGACTCGGCGGCACGGTCCCGGGCGGTCTTCAGCCCCGAGACCACCAGCACGAGCCGCTGGCCGTTCTGCACCGCCGAGCCGGTGAGCGCGTAGCCGGATTCCTCCAGGTAGCCGGTCTTGAGCCCGTCCGCGCCGATGTCGAGGGCGAGCAGCGGGTTGCGGTTCTGCTGGCGGATCTTGTTCCAGGTGAACTCCTTCTCGGAGAAGATCTTGTAGTAGTCCGGGTAGGTCTCGATGATGTGCAGCGCGAGCTTCGCCATGTCCCGGGCCGTAACCTTCTGGTCGGGCGCCGAATAGCCGGTGGCGTTGCGGAAGGTCGAGTTCGTCAGCCCGATCTCCTTGGCGCGCTGGTTCATCAGCCCGGCGAAGGCCTCCTCGGAACCGGCCATGTTCTCCGCGATGGTGATGGCCGCGTCGTTGCCCGACTGCACGATCAGGCCGCGCAGCAGGTCCGCCATCTTGATGCGGCTGTTGACCTGCGCGAACATCGACGAGCCGCCGCCGCCCGCCCCACCGCGCTTCCACGCGTCCTCGGTGACGGTGAACTCCGTGTCCATCGACAGGCGGCCGGATTTCAGCGCCTCGAACACGATGTCGGTGGTCATCAGCTTGGCCATGCTGGCCGGCGAGAACCGCTCGTCGGCGGCCTTCTCGAACAGGACCGAGCCGGAATCGGCGTCGATCAGGATCGCGTGCGGGGCCGCGGTCTGGAAGCTCTGCGCGGCGGCGGCGGCGAGGCCGGCGCCCAGCGCGCAGGCGGCCGCGAGAAGGGTGAGAAGGGGTCTGCGCATCACCGTTCCGTCCCGCGCCTGCCGTCGGACCGGAAGCATCCCGGCCGTATCCCAATAACAAGCGTGACCATATTACGGTTTCGGCGCCGGATCGAATGCGAAATGCCGCATCGACGCCGCGTCGGCCGCCGGATCCTTCGGCGGGGCGGCGTCCGGGGCGGCCGTCAGTAGATCCCGGCGAGGCGGGCGTGTCCCGCCTTCGCGGCGGTTTTGGTGGACGGCCCCTTGGAGACGGGTGCCCTGGGGGATGTCGTGGCGGGGGCGGCCCCGGCCGGCGCGCCGTGCTTGGCGGCCGCCGCCTTGGCGTACTCGCCGTCGCAGATCTCCGCCTTCACGCTGCAGAAGATGAAGGAGACCGCCGAGTCGCATCTCGGCCAGCCGGTCACGCAGGCGGTCATCACGGTCCCGGCCTACTTCAACGACGCCCAGCGTCAGGCCACCAAGGATGCCGGCAAGATCGCGGGCCTCGAGGTGCTGCGCATCATCAACGAGCCGACCGCGGCGGCGCTCGCCTACGGCCTCGGGGCGGTGGGCTGCACGGCCGCCGGGACCGTCACGGCGGCCGAGGCCAGCACGATCGGCGCGCGCACCGGCGCTGTCCGCTCGGGCCGCGTGGCCGGGGCCTCGGCGGGCGCCTTCTCGGCCTCCTCCGCCTCGGCGGGTTTGAAGGCCAGCGCCGGGGCGGAGCGCGTGTAGCGCTCCGTGTCCTCCGTCGGGCCGAGATCGGCCACCATCACGGTCGAGCGGCCGGCCGGCCGCCCGTCGGTGCGCAGGCTGGCGAGGAGCTTGCGGTCGTCGCTGCCGGCCACCGAGGCCTTGCCGACATACTCGACGCGCACCCGCGCGGTGCCCTTCCGGTGGAAGCCCAGCGCGTCGGCCGCCTCCTCCGACACGTCCATGACCCGGCCGGCATGGTAGGGGCCGCGGTCGTTGACGCGCACCAGCATCGAGTAGCCGTTGTCGAGGTTCGTCACCCGGGCGTAGCTCGGCAGCGGCAGGGTCGGGTGGGCGGCGGCGATCGAGTGGCGGTCGAAGACCTCGCCGTTGGCTGTCATGCGGCCGTGGAAGGCCGCGCCGTACCAGGAGGCCAGCCCCTCGCGCACGTAGCCGTTCGGATTCTCCTTCGGCACGTAGGTCTGGCCGGCCACCACGTAGGGCTTGCCGGTGTAGCGGCGCCCGCCGCCCTTCGGGATCACGTCGCCCTCGTTGTAGAGGCGCGGGCTCGCCTTGACCCCGTATTTCGGGTCGATCCCGTTCCCGGCGGCGAGCTTCTGCTGGGGCGAGGTCGCGCAGTTGGCCGTGGCCAGGGCCACGCCCGAGACGGCCATGAGCCGTAGGGCGAGGCGCGCAGGCCGGGGAAGCGTCGTGCGCACCATCGTGGGGTTCACCAAACTCTACGCGTGACCGGGGCCCGACCGGACCGGAGCCGGCCGCGTGCACAGGGCCGCGACCAGTCCACCCAGATTTGTAGCGGTCGCGTAAAGGAAGCCTGAACGATGGGGCGCGACCGGGCTCAGGAAGCGGGCCGTGCGCCTGCCCGGATCTCGAGCGATGCGCGAGGAGCAGGAGGCAAGCCTCTGTCTCGGAACGGGTTTGTCGCCATCGCACCGTCGCGCGCATCGGGCCGTCCCGGAGCGCGGCACCCGTCTTTTCCGTGTGGGCGCGGGGCAGGGTCAGGGCCGCGGCGGCCCGGAACGGGGCAGGCGCGGAGGCCGCGCGCCGGTCGATCCGCGCCCTCCTTTCGGGGCGCCGCGGGCGCGCCCGGGATCCGGAGCCGTGGTCGGTGCCCCGCTCCGGCGCCGCGGCGCGGTCCTGGGATGGCCCGACGGGGCGGCCGCTGCCTGCGGAACAGCGGCTCGCACCCAGAGTGGCCGCGCCGCTGCGGGTGCGAGCCGACCTGCCCTCAGCGGGACTGCGTGTCGGTGAGCTGCGCGATTGACTGGGCGCCGCGCTGCTTGAACAGCAGGTCGAGACCTTCCAGCATCAGCGCGTGCATCTTGGTCCGCTCGGCGTAGGCGAGGTCGCGCAGCTGGTCGTAGACCGGTGGCTCCAGGTAGACCGACATCTGGCGGGCGCGCTGCTTGAGCGTGGCCGCGGGTTTCGGCGCCGGGGGCGCGAGGGAGAGCGACACGATCTCGGCGCCCTGCGGCCGGACCGCCGGCGCGGACCGGGCCGGCGGGCTCGCCGAGGCCACGATCGCCGCGAGGCTGAGCTTAGGCGGCTTGGACATGCTGGCCCGTCCTCAGGGACTGCGTGCGGCGCTCGATCCAGGACCAGAGGCGGCGGACCTCCCCGGCGGCCTGGCCCTTGGGGTTGAATTCGGTGACGCCCTGGCCGAGGCCGATCGCGTCCTGATGGTCGGTGCGGGCGACGATGTTCACGTCGGGCAGGATGCCGAGCACCGCGAGCCCGTCCGCGGCGTCGCGGACCCGGTAGGAGCGCGGCGGGGTCTGGTTCAGCACGAAGGCGAACTTCTTCTCCAGCCGGTAGACGGCGGCCAGTGTCGGCTTGAACGCCCGCAGGTCCGCGGGCGTCGGCCGGCACGGGATGATGCACAGATCCGCGGCGCGGATCGCCGAGAGAGTGCCGGTGGAGTCGACGCCGGGCGTGTCGATGAACACGTAGTCGTAGGCAGAGTCGCGCAGGCGCTCCATCACGGCGTCGATCTGGGTGGCGTCGATCTGCGCCACCTCGGGACCGTCGGCCGTGCGGTGGTCCAGCCAGTCGGAGATCGTGGCCTGCCGGTCCATCTCCAGGATGCAGACCGTGTGGCCCGCCTCCCGGGCGGCCACCGCCAGGGAGATGCACAGCGTGCTCTTGCCGCTGCCGCCCTTCTGCGTGACGAAGGTGATCGCTTTCATCCCGGGCGTCCTCCAGAAGGCCCCATGCATCCGTCCGGGCGCCCGCAACCGCCGGTCGCCGCGCCGTCTGTGCCAACCTCAGGTATGGGATTTGCGGCGTGCCGCGATCCTGTGACCCAAGGATGTCCGGGCACAGGTTGGGGCCGACATGGTTAACGAGCCGTTAAGACCGTGGTCCGTCCGGATATCCCGGCCCAGTGCGGCGGCAGGACAGCAGTCTAAACTTCAAGTTAAGATTCTTGGCATATAGAGGGTTAACAGCCTTTCCAGCGACGCCCGGATACCGTAGCGTGAGCGCGGGTGAGACGAGGAGCTTGGTGGGGGTGAAAACCTCAAGTTTAAAGACAAGGATCGCCCCATCGAGGAATGGCATGTCCGAAGCCCCGATCCCGCAATCCATTCTGGAGGCCTCCGGCGTCGTGGGCACCTGGGCCCACGATTACTGGGCGGGGCAGCTGGCGCTCTCGGCCTCGCTCGCGGATCTGCTCGGGCTGGACCCTGAGGCGGCCGCCGCCGGCGTGTCCCTGGAGGCCTTCCTCGATCGCACCCATCCCGAGGACCGCGTCCGGATCGAGAGCTATCTCCACGCGGTGGCCGAGACCGGCGGTCCCGTCGAGGCAGAGTTCCGCACGACGGACACGCGCACCGGGATCCGCACGCTGCTGATGCGCGGCCGGATCGAGCGGGACCCCGCCGGCGGGGCGACCCGGGGGCGCGGCATCGCCATCGACCGCACCGAGGAGCAGGCCGCCAACCTCGTGCAGAGCGAGCGGGTGGTGAACCGGATGGCCGAGCACATCATCGCCCTGCGCGACCTCGCCCGCGCCCTGCACCGGCCGACGCTCACCGACCGGATCGAGCACCTGATGATCGAGATCGGCTTCGAGCTCGCCCGCTTCCTGCCGGAGCCCGAGGACGAGCAGCGCCACTGAGCGCGTCTGAGCCCAGCACGGGGCGCGTCACCGAGGAAGCCTGCGCCTCACGATTGATCGCGAACGTCCCGGCAAGCTACTGTCCCGGCAACACTTTGCCGGGAGGACGGGCATGGCCCGCGACACGATCTACGACCGCGACCTCGACCGCGTCCCGGCCAACCACCAGCCGCTGACGCCCCTGCTCTACTTGGACCGGGCCGCGCGGGTGTTTCCCGACCACGTCGCGGTGGTCCACGGCGGCCTGCGGCGGCCCTACCGGGAGCTCTATGCCCGCGCCCGCCGCCTCGCCTCGGCGCTGGCGGCGCGCGGGATCGGCCGCGGCGACACCGTGGCGGCCCTGCTCGCCAACACCCCCGAGATGATCGAGTGCCATTACGGCGTGCCGATGGCCGGGGCGGTGCTCAACACCCTCAACACCCGTCTCGACGCCGGCGCGATCCGGTTCTGCCTCCAGCACGGGGAGGCCAAGGTGCTGATCACCGACCGCGAGTTCTCCCGGACGGCCGCCGCGGCCCTGGAGGGGCTCGAGCCCAAGCCCTTCGTGATCGACGTCGACGATCCCGAATATGACGGCCCGGGTGCCCGCCTCGGCGCGACCGACTACGAGGCCTTCCTGGCCGAGGGCGACCCGGAGCACGCGTGGCGTCTGCCGGACGACGAGTGGGACGCGATCACCCTGAACTACACGTCGGGCACCACCGGCGACCCGAAGGGCGTGGTCTACCACCATCGCGGGGCGGCGCTGCTGGCGCTCGGCAACGTCATCACGGGCGGGCTCGGCCAGCACCCGGTCTATCTCTGGACCCTGCCGATGTTCCACTGCAACGGCTGGTGCTTCCCCTGGACCCTGTCGATCGTGGCCGGGACCCATGTCTGTCTGCGCCAAGTCCGGGCGGAGGCCATGTACCGGCTGATGGCCGAGCACGGGGTCACGCATCTCTGCGGCGCGCCGATCGTGATGCAGATGCTGATCAACGCCTCCGATGCCGAGCGCTGCGACCTGCCCCGGCGCGTGGCCTTCTTCACCGCCGCCGCACCGCCGCCGGAGGCGGTGCTGGCCGGCATGTCGGAGGCGGGGTTCGACGTCACGCACCTCTACGGCCTGACCGAGAGCTACGGCCCGGCCGTGGTCAACGCCTGGCACGCCGACTGGGACGCGCTCGCCGCTGACCAGCGGGCGGCCCGGAAGGCCCGCCAGGGCGTGCGCTACCCGGTGCTTGAGGCCCTCGACGTCCGCGACCCGGAGACGCTGGAGCCGGTGCCCGCCGACGGGGCGACGATCGGCGAGGTGATGATGCGCGGCAACGTGGTGATGCGCGGCTACCTGAAGAATCCCGCCGCCACGCAGGCTGCCTTCAAGGGCGGCTGGTTCCGCACCGGCGATCTCGGGGTGAAGCACCCGGACGGCTACGTGCAGCTCAAGGACCGCTCGAAGGACATCATCATCTCAGGAGGCGAGAACATCTCGTCGATCGAGGTCGAGGACGCCCTGTTCAAGCACCCGGCGGTGGCCGCGGCCGCGGTGGTGGCCAAGCCTGACGCGAAATGGGGCGAGACCCCTTGCGCCTTCGTCGAGCTGAAGCCCGGCGCGACCCCCACGGCCGACGAGCTGATCCAGTGGTGCCGAGGGCGTTTGGCCTCCTACAAGCTCCCCCGCCACGTGGTCTTCGGCGAGTTGCCCAAGACGTCCACCGGCAAGGTGCAGAAGTTCATCCTGCGGGAGCGGGCCCGGCAGGACGGGGCCTGATCGGCGCCCGGGTCGGTGACATTCGGCCGCCGCGGCGCGGGCCGGTCAGGCCTGCGGCGGATCCCGCCGGTCGGCGCGGACCGGGACCGGCACGGCTTTCGGGGCGGATCCGGCGTCGCGGAGGTCGGCCAGGATCTGGGCGACGAAGGCCTGGAGCGATACCAGGCTGAACAGGGTGATGGACGCGACCAGGGCGGCGGAGACCACGGTCTTGGCGGTTTCGGGATCCACGGCGGGAGTCCTTAGGCTTCGCCCCGCCGCGGGCGATCCGGGCGAGGGGCGCCGCTGGTGGCGCCGGTGCCTCCACAAGGTGGGCGCGCCGCCCGCCCAGCGCCAGCACCGCCGCGGTCGCGCCTGGCATGCGCGGGGGGCCGGGCTCGGCCGCGATCCTAGTTACCGCGACGCTTCGTCCGACCGAAGGCGAATCGCGCGGGACAGCGCAGCTTTCCTGGCTGGCCGAACGTTGCGTTTCCCGCAATAAGCGCCGGCGCGGAGCGGCGCGCATCCGGGAGAGACGGCATGGCCGGCAGCGGCATCGCGAACGGCGCCCGCGCGGCGCTGCTCGCCGTTTCGGGGCTGATCCTGGCCGCTGGGCTGGCGGCCGGGCNATCCCGCCGACGCGGCGCCGCGGAGCGCGACCCCCGCCTCGCCGAGCTCGCCCCGGCCGCAGGCGGCGGAGCCGGGCTCGGCCGAGCCGGTGACCCGCGCCGGCTATTTCTACATCGGTGGCCGCTACCAGAAGCTCGGCGACAAGACCGTGATGATCGGCCAGATGTTCGTGCAGTCGCGCACCCCGGCCCGGATCACGCAGCCCTACCCGGTGGTGATGGTGCACGGCCTCGCCCAGACCGGCGTGAACTACCTTGCCACCGCGGACGGCCGCCCGGGCTGGGTGCAGCGCTTCGTCGAGAAGGGCTACCAAGTCTACGTGGTCGATCAGGTCGGGCGCGGGCGCTCGGGCACCAACCCGGAAGTCTACGGTCCCTACGACCGGCTCGGCACCCGCAGCCTGGAGCGCACCCACACGGCCCCGGAGGTCTACGACCTCTACCCCCAGGCCAAGCTCCACACCCGCTGGCCGGGCGGGGCCGGCGTGCAGGGCAACGCCGCCTTCGACCAGTTCTTCGCCAGCCAGGTCCCATTCCTGGCCAACAGCCAGCAGACCGAGGAGCTGGTCGACCCGGCCCTCGTGGCGCTGCTGGACAGGATCGGGCCGGCGATCCTGGTCACCCACGGCCAGGGGGCCCTGTTCGGCTGGGCGGCCTCGGACGCGCGGCCGGACCTCGTGAAGGCGCATGTCGCCGTCGAGCCGAACGGCCCGCCCTTCTTCGACGTGCAGTTTCGCGGCGGCAAGGAGTTCTGGGAGAAGACCGGCGACGGGCGCGCCCGCGCCTACGGGCTGACCCGCATGCCGCTGACCTTCGACCCGCCGGTCAAGGCGCCCGAGGACCTGACCGTGGCGCAGCAGGCGAAAGGATCCGAGTCCAAGCCCGACAAGGCGGCGGACGGGCGGATCCGCTGCTGGCTGCAGGGCGAGCCCGTCCGAACCCTGCCGAACCTCGCCAAGGTGCCGGCCGTGGTGGTGACCGCGGAGGCCTCCTTCCACGCCACCTACGACGACTGCACGATCGCGTTCCTGACCCAGGCCGGCGCCAGGCCGGACGTGGTCCGGCTGGCCGACCAGGGCCTCCACGGCAACGGCCACATGATGATGCTGGAGACGAACAGCGACGCTGTCGCGGACGTCCTGGCGGGCTGGCTCGCGGGCCGCGTGAAGTAGCCCCATCGACAGCCCTGGGCGGCTTCCGTCGCGCCGCGACCCCTGCGCCACCGATACGTGTCACTACGGCAACAGCCGTCGCCTTCCGCGCGAGGGCCGCTTGCGGCCGCGCCCGGCTGTCCGTAGTCCGTGTATAGAAAGATCAAGTATTACAGTAGTTTATCACAATTCTAAACAGCGCGGCTGAGACGTCGGAGCGAATCCGGCGCGCGCGGCCGGCTGCCCGCAGCGTCGCATCCGGCAAGAGACCATGAGAGCCGCCCAACCCCTCCCCGGCGCCCCCAACGTGATCCGGCGCGCCGCCGGGCACCTGACCCTGCGTGCCCTGCTCGCCGGCGCCTCGCTCGCCGTGCTGACCCAGGCCGCGCCGTTCCTGTCGGGCCTGGCCCTGGCCCAGGACGCGACGCCGCCGCGGCGCGGCGCCGCCAACCCGCCGGCCGGCGGCAGCGTGCAGCTCGAGGAGCTCAGCGTCACCGGCCAGGGCGGCGGGCCGACCTCCGCGGTCCGCGCAGGCGCGCCCGCCGTGGAGAGCCCGACCGGCCCGATCGACGGCTTCGTGGCGAAGCGCTCGGCGACCGCGACCAAGACCAACACCCCGCTGATCGAGACCCCGCAATCGATTACCGTCGTGGGCCGGCAGCAGCTCGACACCCAGAACGCCCAGACCCTCACCCAGGCGACCCAGTACGTCGCCGGCACCTACGCCGGCACCTTCGGCGCCGACACGCGGCTCGACTTCTTCCAGCTGCGCGGCTTCGTGGTCAGCGATTACGGCCTCTACCTCAACGGCCTGCAGCTCCTGAACTACGGCTTCGCCTACAGCCGGGTGAACACGTTCGGGCTGGAGCGCGTCGAGGTGCTGCGCGGCCCCTCCGCGGTGCTGTTCGGCGCCGGCAATCCGGGCGGCCTGATCAACCAGATCAGCAAGCGCCCGACCGAGAACCCGTTCGGCTACATCGAGGTCGGCGGCGGCTCGTTCGACCAGCGCTACGCCGCCTTCGACGTCGGCGGGCCGGCCGACCGGGAGGGCCACTGGTTCACCCGGCTCACCGGCTACGCCCGCAACGGCGGCACGCAGGTCCAGGGCGCCCCGGACGACAGCTACTACATTGCCCCGGCCTTCACCTATAAGCCGGACGGGTCGACCAAGTTCACGGTGCTGTCGAGCTTCCAGCACGACAACACGGCGGTGACGGCGAACTTCCTGCCCTACTACGGCACGGCCCGGCCGACCGTGCTCGGCCTGCGCATCCCGCGCTCGCTCAACGTTGGGGATGCCGGCTTCAACACCTACCAGCGCGACCAGGCCTTCATCGGCTACGAGTTCGAGCACGTCTTCGACGACACCTGGGCGGTGCGCCAGAACGCCCGCTACGCCTACACGCAGAGCTACCAGAACTCGTATATCGGCCAGCTCGGCTACGCTGACCCGCTGCAGACGCAGCTCGGCCGCTACCTGTTCCGGGATTCCGCCAAGATCGCGCAGCTCGACGTCGACACGCAGGCCGAGGCCAAGTTCTCCGACGGCTTCTTCCGCCACGACTTCCTGATGGGCATCGAGTACCGGAACTTCCAGATCCACGACAATCAGGCCTCGGGCTTCCCAGGCCCGAACCTCAGCATCTTCGCGCCGATCTACGGCCCGCAAACGGTGTCGGCCTCGCCCTACCTGGTCAACGCCGACTCGTTCCAGCAGGTCGGCCTCTACTTCCAGGACCAGATCAAGCTCACGCCGGAGCTGACCCTGATCCTCGGCGGCCGCCAGGATTTCGTCCAGAACACCGTCTACGACCGCCTGACGCCCGCCAACACCAACGGCCGCAACGACAGCGCCTTCACCTACCGGGCGGCGGCGATCTATAATTTCGACTTCGGCCTCGCGCCGTACATCATGTACGCGACCTCGTTCCAGCCCGAGATCGGCTCGGACATCAACAACCGGGCCTTCAGGCCCGATACGGGCGATCAGGTCGAGGGCGGCGTCAAGTTCGAGCCGCCCGGCCAGGGCTACTTCCTGACGCTGGCCGGCTTCGACATCCACCGCAACAACGTGCTCACCCCGAACCCGGTGAACACGCTGTTCAACACGCAGCTCGGCGCGGTGCGCTCCACCGGCTTCGAGGCGCAGCTCGTGGCCAACGTCGCCGACGGCCTCAACCTCGTCGCCTCGTTCACCAAGTTCGACTTCACCACCGTGCGGGATCCCGACCCGGTGCGGGTCGGCAAGACGCCGGTCAACATCCCGCAGACCCTGGCCTCGCTGTTCGCCGACTACACCATCCCGCTCGGGCCGTGGCGCGGCTTCGGCTTCGGCGGCGGCGTGCGCTACGTCGGCAGCTCGTTCGCGGACGTCGGCAACACCCTGCGGGTGCCCGACTACGTGCTGTTCGACGCGCAGGTGCACTACGATTACGAGAACTGGCGCTTCCAGGTGAACGCCACCAACCTCGCCGACCGGCGCTTCGTCGCCTCCTGCCAGTCGAACGTGTCGTGCTTCTACGGCGACGCCCGGCGGGTGCTGGCGAAAGTCAGCTACAAGTGGTGAAGCGGCTCGGACGGTCCCCTGTTGTGACCGCCCGGTCGTCGTAATCCACTCCGTCATCGCGCGCGCAGCGAAGCGACCGAGGGCTGCGTGACCCCGAATCGCTTCGCTGCGCGCGCGAGGACGGCGGCGCCCGGATCAGCCGTCCGCGGCCTCCGCCCCGGTGATCGGCTGCGGACCCGACAGCCGGGTCAGCAGGGCGTCGATCCGCAGGGACCGGCGCAGGGCTCGCGAGAAGGCGTCGACTGCCACCGTCATCAGGGCGGTGGCGGCGATCAGCACCACGGCCACGTCGAGGCGGAGCCGGACGGCGCGCGAGCGGGCGAACGGGATGGCGAGCAGCAGCCCCGTCCCGGCGCCGAGCCCGACGCCCAGCATCGCGAAGGCCACCGTGGTGACGACGCTCCAGCCCTCCACGGCGGGGCAGTCGGGCCGGATCAGGCCGCCGAGGAGCCGGGCGAGGTCGGCGAAGGGGTGGAGCGTCGTGACCTGAAGGTTCGCCACCAGCAGGCCGGCGAGCGCCGCGGCCGCGAATCAGCGGGTCACCGCCGCGTAGGCGGGCCGCGGCAGGAACGCGGCCTTGCGCGCGACGGCGCGCCTCAGGCGGCCCCGTAGAACCGGCTGAGCCGCGCCGGATCGAGGCCGGCCGAGGGCGCGTCGAGGACGATCCGGCCGGCCTCCAGCACCACGATTCGGTCGGTATGGGCGAGGGCCAGGGCCATGTCGTGGAGCGCCAGGATCAGGGTCTCGTGGCTCCGGGCCAGCTCGGCGAGGATCCGCGCGCCCTGCTGGCGGTCCAGAGCCGAGACCGGCTCGTCCCCACCAGGATCGGCCGGCCGTTGTAGAGGGCGTGGGCCACCGAGACGCGCCGCTGCTGGCCACCGGAGAGCTCCCCGGCCCCGGCCCAGAGCCGGTCCGCGAGCCCGACCCGGTCGAGGATCGCCTCCACGGCGGCGACGTCGGCCCGCGCCGGCCGGACCAGCGTGCGCAGGTTGTGCAGGGTCGACTTGCCGGCGCCCGAGCGCCCCATGAGCGCGACCCGCCCGCCCGCTCGCCCGCACGATCAGGTCGAGGCCCGAGAGCACCGGGCGCCCGTCATAGGCCGCGGAGGCGTTCGCCAGAACGATGGCCGCGTCGGAATCCGTGCCGGCCGCCGCGCCGCCCGACACGCGCGTCAGTCCAGGAAGCCGGTGGAGCGTCCGACCTCGACGAGGGGCTCGTAGGCCGCGTTGGTCACGGGGATGAATGTCGAGCGCCCGAACGGCTCCAGGATCGCCGGATCGGTGATGCCGGTCACCGCGGCCCGCAGCCTGTCGGTGAATCCGGCGCCGTAGGTCTGCTCCACGTCGCCCCGCACGGTCCACTGGTAGTCCGGGAAGGCCGGGCTCTCCCAGATCACCGAGACCGCGTGTCGGTCGAGCTTGCCGGCCTTCGTGTCGAGGTCCCAGACCAAGTAGTCGACGGCGCCGACCGCGAAGGCGCCGGACTGGACCAGCTGGATCGTGCGGCTGTGGTCGCCCGAGAAGCCGACCCGGGCGAAGACCTGCTCGGGGGCCTTCGCCGGGAAGGCCTGCCGGATGAAGTACTCGGGCATCAGCCGCCCGGAGGTCGAGGCCCGGGCGCCGAACGTGAAGGTCTGGCCCGCGACGTCCTTCGGGAAATGCGTCTCCGGCTTCAGCCCGGTGGCGGCGTTGGCGACGAGATAGGTCTTGAACGCCGCTTCCTCGGCACCCTGCGCGATCGCCTGCGCGCCCGGCACCGCCTTCCGAGCCTGGACGCCGGTGAAGCCGCCGAACCACGCGAGCTGCACCTGCCCGTTGGTGAAGGCGGTGACCGCCGCCGGGTAGCTCTTCACCGGGATGTAGCGGACCGGCACGCCGAGCTTGGCCTCGAGGGAGGCGGCGACCTTGCCGAACCGCTCGGTCAGGCGGCTCTCGTCCTGGTCGGGGATGCCGGTGAATACGAGGGGCGGGAGCGCCTTCTGGGCCACCTTCTCCTGCGCCCGCGCCGGCGCGGCGGCGGCCAGGACCGCGAATGCCCCCAGGGCGAGCCGCCCCAACCGTCCCGTTCCGAGCCTCGAACCCAGCCTCGAACCCAGCCTCGCGTCCTCGTTACACCGCGCCCACGCACGGTGGCCTCACATCCCGGCGGGCGTAGCAGAAGTTGCCGCGGCCGCCACCCGCGCGGCGCTGGGATCCCGCCCGCGGTACCGGACACCGCAAGCCGGTCGGCGCTCCGCGCGCCCAGGCCGGCCCGGTCCGCCTCACGCCCCCGGCGCCACCGCGATCGCCGACAGTGTGAGGTGCTCCGGCAGGGCGGCGTCCGGAACCGGTACGGCCCGGATCCCGGCCGGGAGGACGCCGCCGAGCAGATCCAGGAAATCCCCCGAGGCGGCGAGCTCGATCTCGGCCGCCTTGGCCCGGGTCTCGATCCGCGCCAGGGCGTTCATCGCCGGGCCCAGCACCGTGTACTCGGCCCGCACCCCGTCGTCGAAGACCCCGACCAGGAGGTCGCCCGCGTGCAGGGCGACGACCACCCGCAGGGCGAACAGCCCCTCCCGGGCGCGGGCCGCGTTGAGCGCGGCGATCCGGTCGCGGATCGACAGGGCGCAGGCGAGCGCCGCGCGCGCCTGGGCGTCGGGAGGGCCGACGACGAACTGCACCAGCACCGCGTCGCCGATATACTTGTCGACGAGGCCGCCCTGCTCCGTCACCGCCGCCTGGGCGGCCGCCCGAACGGCCAGCAGCGCCGTCACCATGGCCTCGGGAGGATGCTCGCGGGAGAGTCGCGAGAAGCCGCGGATGTCGAGCATCATCAGGCAGGCGTGGCGCCGGTGGATGCCGAGGCCGGAATCGCCGTCCTCGGCGGCGAGGTCGAGAGCGACCGTGTCGGGCACGAAGCGGGCAAGCTGGGACCGCTCGTGCTCCATGCGCAGGGCCCGCGCCACCGCGGCGCGCAGGCGGATCATGCCGTCGACCACCAGGAGGCCCGCCGCCATGAAGGTGGCGAGCCCGGTGACCTGCGCGGTCGGGAAGGTGTCGGCGTTCGGGAACAGGTCCGGATGCACCAGCCCGACCAGGAAGGCCGCGCTCCAGCAGGCGGTGACCAGCCCGCAGAACAGCAGGGTCTGCGCCACCCGCATGCTCAGGCCGGTCTGGAGCAGGAGCAGGAAGGCGGGCAGGCGGCTCACCGCGTCTGCACCGAGTCCCGCCCCGCCGCCGGCCAGCATGTGCTCGATGATCACGTAGATGGCGAGCCCGGCATTGAGCCCGGTGCCGGCCCAGCTGTAGGCGTTGGCCGCGGGGCCGCCGCCCCGCTCCCGCAGGCCGAACCAGACCGTGCCGAGGCCGTAGAGGCCGAGGATGAACCAGTGGCTCAGGGCGTGCAGCGAGCCGTCATAGGCCTGGGCCGCCATCAGCAGCACCAGCACGATCACCACCCGCAGGCCGAGCAGGCGCAGGCCGCCGCCGGCCTGCATCGCCCGCAGCACCGCCTCGTCGTCCGATCCGGAATCGGCCCGGCTCTCGGCCGGAGCCCGCGCGGGCTGCAGCGCGGAGAGCATCGAGGTGCCGGCGCTGCCCGAGGCCATCAACCGCCCCGGCCGAGGCGCCGGGCCGCCGCGAACCGGTTGAGGAAGCGCGGCTCCTTCTCGGGGGCGATCCGGACCGCGAGGTGCAGGGTGCCGTCGGCCTCCGACCGGCGGTCGAGGATCTCGGCGTTCTCGTAGAGCCAGTTCAGCGCCGCGCCGTCCTCCGGCGGCAGCGCCACCGCGAAGCTCGCGCGGTTGCGCCCGATCCGCGCCTCGATCCGGCTGGTGAGGGCGGACAGCCCCTCCCCGGTCAGCGCCGAGACCAGAACCGGCGCGGCGCTGTCGCGGTCGTTGCGGGCCTTGGTCTGGCCGCTGAGGTTCAGGAGGCGGGTGCGCTCGTCCTCGTCCAGCAGGTCGGCCTTGTTCCAGACCTCGATGATCCGGTCGGCGCTGGTCTCGATGCCGAGCTCGCGCAGGACCTCGCCGACATCCTCGGCCTGGGCCTCGGAATCGACGTGGGAGACGTCGCGCACGTGGAGCAGCACGTCGGCCTCGATGGCGTCCTCGAGCGTCGCCCGGAAGGCCGCGATCAGCGGGGTCGGCAGGTCGGAGATGAAGCCCACGGTGTCGGACAGGATCACGGTCTCGCCGTGGGGCAGCTTGGTCGCCCGGGCGGTGGGGTCGAGGGTCGCGAACAGCATGTCCTTCGCGGTGACCTCGGCACGGGTCAGCGTGTTGAACAGGCTCGACTTGCCGGCATTGGTGTAGCCGACCAGCGCCACGATCGGGTACGGGACCCGCGCCCGGCTCTGCCGGTGCAGGCCGCGCGTGCGCACCACCGCGTCGAGATCGCGCTCAATCCGGGTCATGCGCTCCTGGATCATGCGCCGGTCGGCCTCGATCTGGGTCTCGCCCGGGCCGCCCAGGAAGCCGAAGCCGCCGCGCTGGCGCTCCAGGTGGGTCCAGGAGCGGACGAGCCGGGACTTCTGGTAGGCGAGGTGGGCGTGCTCGACCTGGAGCGTGCCCTCGCGGGTCGAGGCGCGGCGCCCGAAGATCTCCAGGATCAGGCCGGTGCGGTCGATGACCTTGGCGCCCCAGGCCTTCTCCAGGTTGCGCTGCTGCACGGGCGAGAGGGCGCAGTCCATCACCACGAGGCCGATCTCGCGGGCGCGGATCAGGCCGGCGATCTCCTCGACCCGGCCCTTGCCGAGATAGGTCGAGGGCCGGATCCGCGGCAGGCTGACGGCGAGGCTCTCGACCACGTCGAGCTCGATCGCGGCGGCAAGCCCGGTCGCCTCGTCGAGGCGGGCCTCCACGGAGCGCGACGGCGCGGCCGGTCCAGGCCCGGCCCCCGACGCGCCGCGCGCGAGGTAGGGGCCGATCACCAGGGTGTGGGTCGCCGCGGCGATCTCGCCCTCGGGGGCGGCCTGCGCCTGGAGGCGGGCTTCGCCGGACGTCAGCGTCTCGCTCATGCAGCCTTTGACACCGCCGCCGGGACGCCGGCGGCTTCGTTCGAGAGGTCGGATTCGTCAGAATGGGGATGCGGGCGGGCCGGGCCAAGATGCCGGGCCGGAAACGCAGCGGATATCCGCTGCCGCCGCGCCGTCTCGGGGCCGCGCAGCGGCGCCCGGGATCCAGACCCGCCGCCGTGCCGGATCCCCGCACCCGTCGCGTCTATGGGGTCCGGACTCGCCTGCGGCGACCCGGAATCACGGCGCGCGAAGCCGGAGCAGGACGGGTGATCCTACCCCCGGGAGACACTCATCTCCGACGCAGCGGCCCCGCCCGCGTCCTGCCGCGGGCCCTCACGCCTTCTCGGCGGTCTCGTCCGGCTCGAACAGCTGCACGGGATGGCCCGGCATGATCGTGGAGATCGCGTGCTTGTAGACCAGCTGCGAGTGCCCGTCCCGGCGCAGCAGCACGCAGAAATTGTCGAACCAGGTCACCACGCCCTGGAGCTTGACGCCGTTGACGAGGAAGATGGTCAGCGGAATCTTGTTCTTGCGGACATGGTTGAGAAAGGTGTCCTGAAGGTTCTGTGCGCGTTCGCCCGCCATCTTCTTGGCCTTCTTGTTGTCCCGGCTCGCTCGGCCCGGGATGGGTATGCCGCGGTCCGGATCGTCCGATCATCCGGTCCAGGGCCGTGTATACAAACACCATGACGACGTGAAAGCGTGGGCGCAAGCAACCCCCGTTCCAGCCGATCCGTGACGGATCGGCCCCGCCCTCAACGCGCGCCCCGGCGCCGCGGCCTCACGGGCCGATGCCCAGGGACTTCAACTTGCGGTGCAAGGCCGAGCGCTCCATGCCGATGAACTCGGCGGTGCGGGAGATGTTGCCCGAGAACCGCGCGATCTGCGCCACGAGGTACTCGCGCTCGAAGATCTCGCGGGCCTCGCGGAGCGCGAGGCTCATCAGCTTCTCGCCGCCCGCGCCGCCCGGCGTCGTCGGCACCAGGGCGCCGATCTCGGAGGGCAGCATCTCCGAGGTGACCTCCTGCTCCGGGTCGGCCTGGGTCAGGATCATCAGCCGCTCGACGTTGTTCTTGAGCTGGCGGACGTTCCCCGGCCAGTTGTGCGACTGCAGCACCGCCATCGCGTCCTCGGCGATCCGGCGCTTGGGCAGGCCGGTCTGGGACGAGATGTTGTCCATGAAGAACTGGATCAGCTCCGGCACGTCCTCCCGGCGCTCCGACAGGGCCGGCACCCGGATCGGCACCACCGAGAGGCGGTGGAACAGGTCCTCGCGGAAGCGGCCGGCGGCGATCTCCTCCTGAAGGTCCCGGGAGGACGAGGAGATGATCCGCACGTCCACGTGGACCCGCGTCGTGCCCCCGACCCGCTGGAAGTTCTGGTCGACGAGGACGCGCAGGATCCGGTTCTGGGTCTCGCGCGGCATATCGGCGACCTCGTCGAGGTAGAGGGTGCCGCCATGGGCCTCCTCCAGGGCGCCGACCCGCCGGCCGCTCTCGCCCTCGACCCCGAACAGCTCCGCCTCCATGGTCTCGGGCAGGATCGCGGCGGCGTTCAAGAGCACGAACGGGCCGTTCGCGCGGGCCGAGGCCTTGTGCAGGCTGCGCGCCGCGAGCTCCTTGCCGGAGCCGAGCGCCCCGGTGATCATCACCCGGGCGTTGGTCGGCGCCACCCGGTCGAGGGTCTGGCGCAGCTGGTTGATGGCGAGCGACGTGCCGACGATGCGGTTGGTGGCGCCGGAGCGCGCCGTCAGGTCGCGGACCTCGCGCCGGAGCCGGGAGGCCTCCAGCGCCCGCTCGGCCACCAGGATCAGCCGGTCGGCCTTGAACGGCTTCTCGATGAAGTCGTAGGCGCCCGCCTTGATGGCCGAGACCGCGGTCTCGATGTTGCCGTGGCCCGAGATCATCACCACCGGCAGGTCGGGGTTGGCGGCCTTGATCAGGTCGAGCACCTGCAGGCCGTCGAGCCGGGAGCCCTGCAGCCAGATGTCGAGGAAGACGAGGTGCGGCCGGCGCGCCTCGATGGCGGCGAGCGCCTCGTCCGAGCCGCCGGCCGTGCGGCAGCGGTGGCCCTCGTCGTCCAGGATCCCGGCGACGAGGTCGCGGATGTCGGCCTCGTCGTCGACGATCAGGATATCGGCGCTCATGCGTGCATCTCCGCGATCCGGGGGGCCGTCGGCGCGGCGCCCTTCTCCTCTGTCGTGACGGGACTGGTCTCTGGGGCCGCCACCGCCGGCTCGGGCCCGTGCTCGCGCGGGACCCGCATCCGGACCTGGCCGCCGCGGCCGGCGGGATTGTCGTTCAGCTCGATCCCGCCGCCGTGCTCCTCAAGCACCTTGCTGACGATAGCAAGCCCCAGTCCGGTCCCACCCTCGCGGGTGGTCATGTAGGGCTCGAGCAGGCGCTGGCGCCCCTCGGCCGGAAATCCCTTGCCGTTGTCGGTGACGGCGATCACCGCGAACCCGTCCTCGACGGCGAGGCTGAGCGAGATCTTGCCCTTACCGAGCTCGGCCTCCGGCACCTCGGCCACCGCCTCGACGGCGTTCTTGAGGATGTTGGTGATCACCTGGCTGAGGAGCCTGATGTCGAAGGCCGCCACGATCTTTTCCGAGTTCGACGCGCCGCCTTGAGCCGAGAACGCGAAGTCGATGTCCGGGTGCGCGACCCGCATCATGAACAGGTTCTGCTTGGCGATCTCGGTGAGGTCGTTCGGCGCGATGGCGGGCTTCGGCATCCGCGCGAAGGCCGAGAACTCGTCGACCATGCGCTTGATCTCGTCCACCTGGCGCACGATCGTGGCGGTGCACTGGTCGAACACCTCCTTGTCGGCGGTGATGACCTTCCCGTACTTGCGCCGGATCCGCTCGGCGGAGAGCTGGATCGGCGTCAGCGGATTCTTGATCTCGTGGGCGATGCGGCGCGCCACGTCGCCCCAGGCGGAGCTGCGCTGGGCCTGGACGAGGTCGGTGATGTCGTCGAGCGTGACGACCGAGCCGCGGGAGGCCCCCTGCGCCTGCTCGCTCGTGACCCGCACCGTGATGGTGCGCTCGCCCCGGGACCGGGTGAGCTGGACCTGCTGCTGCTGCAGGCTGCGCGGGCGCGCCTCGCTCTCGGCGAGCACCGGCGCGAGCTCCGGTACCGCGCGGCCGAGCGGCTGGCCGACCAGGGCGTCGCTCTCCAGGTCGAGCATCCGCTCCGCGGCCGGGTTGGCGATGGTGACGAAGCCCGCCGCGTCGAGGCCGATCACCCCGGGCGAGACCCCCGACAGCACGGCTTCCGTGAAGCGGCGGCGGGTGTCGATCAGGTCGCTCGCGGCGATCAGGCCCGCGTGCTGGCGGCGCAACTCCTGGGTCATCTTGTTGAAGCTCTCGCCGAGATGGGCGAGGTCGCCGCTGGTCTTCTTGGTCGGCACCTGGGCGTAGAAGTTGCCCGACGCCACTTGGTCGGCGGCGTTGATCAGCCGCCGGATCGGCGCCACGAACCGGTTGGCGAAGTTCATCCCGAACCACACGGCCGAGAGCAGCGCGATCAGCGCGATCAGCAGGAACACCGACGCGAAGGTGATCTGGATCGAGCGGCGCAGCGAGTCGTAGGTGAGGTACTCGGCCGCCGCCGCCCGGGACACGCCCGGGAACTCGATGGCGAGCTGGCTGACCTCCCGCTGCACCATCAGCACGGCGTCGTCGTAGGCCGGCATGCGCAGCAGCGCGGCGAAGACCCGGCCCTCGGTGGGCAGGAGGCAGATCGGGTCGGCGGAATTGGCCGCGTCCTCGAAGGCCGCCGCCGAGGGCAGGCGGTTCGTCTTCAGGACGTCGATCTTGGCCCGGGCCACCACCTCGGTGGGGCCGCGCATGATCTGCGCCACCGGCAGGCCGAGATTGGTCGCCCGGGTGGTCAGGAAGGTCTGGAACCAGTCCCGGTTCACGTCGAAATTCGGTCGGGCCCGGGTGAGGTCGTCGGCGAGGATGCGGATCTCGCGAGCGAGGCTCTGGCACTGGTTCTCCTGGTAGGCGTCGGCCACCTCCACGGATTTCAGCACCACGTCGCGGACCCGGTCGGTGAAGCCGAGCGACAGGCCCCGGTCGATGGTCACGGACGCCACTACGGCGAGCAGGATCGTCGGCAGGATCGCGATCAGCGAGAACAGGCCGACGATGCGGGTGTGCAGGCGCGCCACAGCGGCGTTGGCCTTGCGGGCGTGCAGGAAGACCCGCGCCTCCCAGGCGATGATGACCGCGAGGCCGAGCACCAGGGCCGCGTTGATGGCGAGCAGCGTCACGCCGTAGGCCGGCGTCGGCGTCACCCGGATCACCCCCGCCAGGATCAGGAAGGTCGCGAGCGCCGAGACCAGGGCGGTGATCACCATGGCGGCGCCGATCCAGCCGGGACCGCGCGGGCCCGGCCGCAGGGATTCCGCCAGCGGCGTGCCGGCCGGCTGGGCCGCCTCTGGGCCCGCGGGCGTGCCCGCGTCCTGCTGATCCGCGGCCCGCTGGCCGGCGTCCTGGCCCGTCCCGTCGGTACCCCTCTCGGGAACCGGCGCGGGGCCTTCCTCTGTCCGTGAGCGTCTCAGGAACGGCATGACTGGTGCAGGGCCACAACAGTGTGGCGGAATTAATACGAATCCGGGCGTCCGGGCGGTGGACCGGCGGCGCGATCCGCCGCGGCCGGCCGGCCTTGACCCGACCCCTCCCCGCCCGTACCTCCGGCCGCGGAGGCGAACGGGGTCTGGTGGCCCTCCTGGTCTTCAAAACCAGTGGTACGCCAACAGCGTACGGTGGGTTCGATTCCCATCCGCTTCCGCCACTCTTCAGAAAGTCGCAACCGACAAATCAGTGTTCGCCGCTATCCAGGCGACATGTGCGGTAAAATTCGCAATAGTGATTTGTCGGAACCGTGAGGGTGCCGGTTCGTTTCCCGCAATCGATCCCGCGCTGGTGCTCCCGTGAAGAACCGTTCCGCCGCCACCGTCCCGTTCCCGCCGGCCCCGGCCGGCCGTGCGCGCTGAGGCCGGCCATGCTGGACAGACTCGTCACGCTCCTCCCGCCCGGCGCACGCGAGGCGCTGCGGACCCTCGCGGCGCGCCGGCCCGCGCGTCAGCCGGGGGGCGAAGCCACGATCCTGCCGGGCCTCGACACGCGGCCCGCCCCGATGGCGCCGCTGCACCCGCCCGCCGCCATCAACGACAATCCCCTCCAGGCCCTTCACGAGGCCGTCGAGCGGGATCTGCGCGCCAGCGGCCACCTGCGCTGATCCCGGGCCGAGGAGCCGCCCGTCAGCGCTTGGCCGGGGCAGGGGTCTCGGGAAGCGTCCCGGGCGCGACCCAGTGGCAGGCCGTGGTGCCGCGCACGCCGGCACAATCGTAGCTCTGTCCGCCCAGCGTCACCTTGTCGACGATGCCGGTGAACTCCGTGCGCGCCATCGCCGCGCAGCCGAGATGGTCGGTCTTGGGATCGGCCAGATGCGCCGCGGCGGCCGCCGCGCCGTCGCGCATCAGCATGCGGTAATTGGCCAGCGACGGGCAGCCGATCACCGGCGGCCCGCCCCGCCGGTCCGGGGCGCTCCTGTCGGGGCCGGCCGCGCGGGGGGCGCGGGGCGCCTGCTGCGCCAGAGCCTGCGCGGCGCCGAGGCCTAGGGCCAGCGCGACGAGGACGGCGTCGGAGAGAAGTCGGCGTGTCATGGGCCGCTCGTAGCATGACACATCCGGGGTTGCGCGTCCGCCGCGGCGCCGCGCCCGGCCGCCGCGCAGACCTGCGGGGAGACCTGCGGGGAGCTCAGGGCTTTCCTGCTGATGTTCAGGCTTGACCGCAGGCCCGCCATTTGCGAGCGCCGCGAAGGAACGGAGGACGGGCCATGACGACGGCAATCGACAGCGACCAGAAGCTGCACTTGGTCTTCGGCGGCGAATTGCGGGATCTCGACGGGGTCCGGTTCCGGGACATCAAGAATCTCGACATCGTCGGCATCTTCCCGGACTACGCCTCCGCCCAGGCCGCGTGGCGGGCCAAGGCCCAGGCCACCGTCGACAGCGCGCAGACGCGCTACTTCGTGGTGCACTTGCACCGGCTGCTGGAGCCGCCGGCCCCCTGAGGGGCCGATCCCGCGGCGGCATCCGCGGTGCGGGCCCGCCGCGCGCGTTCGCGGTGATCGCGGGGCGGCCGTGAAGGCATTGTGACACTTCCTGCCCGCTGCTAAGAGCCTCGCCCGTCATCGGATCGTTCCGGCTCCCCGGGAGACCGGTCTGAACAAGTGCGGCGGGAGGTCCGGCCGCGAGCGAGCGGCCGCCCATGAAATCCTCGATCAAGATCATCGCCGGGAATGCCAGCCGGCCCCTGGCCGAGGCGATCGCGGCCTATCTCGAATTGCCGCTCGCCAAGTGCATGGTCCGGCGCTTCGCCGACATGGAGATCTTCGTCGAGCTCCAGGAGAACGTCCGCGGCGAGGACGTGTTCATCGTCCAGTCGACCTCGTTCCCGGCCAACGACCACCTGATGGAGCTGCTGATCATGATCGACGCCGCGCGCCGGTCCTCGGCCCGGCGCATCACGGCGGTGATCCCGTATTTCGGCTACGCAAGGCAGGACCGGCGCACCTCCGGCCGCACCCCGATCTCGGCCAAGCTGGTGGCGAACCTGATCACCGAGGCGGGCGCCGACCGCGTCCTGACCCTCGATCTCCATGCCGGCCAGATCCAGGGCTTCTTCGACATCCCCACCGACAACCTGTTCGCCGCCCCCGTGATGGTGCGCGACATCAAGGAGCGGTTGCCGAGCGCCGACCGGATGGTGGTCTCCCCCGACGTCGGCGGCGTGGTCCGGGCCCGGGCCATCGCCAAGCGGATCGACTGCCCGCTCGCCATCGTCGACAAGCGCCGCGAGCGCCCGGGCGAGTCCGAGGTGATGAACATCATCGGCGAGGTCGAGGGCCGCTCCTGCATCCTGGTCGACGACATCGTCGATTCGGGCGGCACCCTGGTCAACGCCGCCGAGGCGCTGCTCAATGCCGGCGCCAAGGACGTCTCGGCCTACATCACGCACGGCGTGCTGTCGGGGGGCGCGGTCTCGCGCATCGCCGCCTCGCGGATGAAGGAGCTGGTGATCACCGACTCGATCCAGCCGACCCAGGCGGTCAAGCTCGCCCGCAACATCCGGGTGGCGACGATCGCGCCGCTGCTCGGCGAGGCGATCGGCCGGACCGCGACGGAATCCAGCGTCTCCAGCCTGTTCGACTGACGCGGCGGGGGCACCCCGCCCCTACCGGCCGGGCTCTGTGCCCGGCGCGGTGAGCACCAGGACCGTGCGGCCCGGCAGCGACACATCGCCCCCGGCCGCAACGGCCGGCGTGCCGGGCGCGCGGGCGCCCGCCGGCTCGCCCGTGTCGAAGACCGGCGTCCACGGGCCGCCGATCACGGGGGCGAGGCGGAAGGCGACGGCCCCCGCCCCGGCATTGAACAGCATCAGCAAGCGGTCGCCCGGATCGCCGTCGTTGCCGATCTGCATGCCGAACACCTGCAGCCCGTCGTCCGACCAGTGCCGGACCTCCATCTCGATGCCCTCGGGGGAGAGCCAGTGCACGTCCCGCAGGGGCTCGTCGGGGTCGATCAGCGCGCCCGTGAAGAAGCGCCGCCGCCGCAGGGCCGGCTGGGCCCGGCGCAGGGCCAGGAGATTCGCGACGAATGCCGCGAGGGCGGGATCCGGATCGACGCTCCAGTCCATCCAGCTCGTCGGGTTGTCCTGGGCGTAGGCGTTGTTGTTGCCGCCCTGGCTGCGGGAGCGCTCGTCGCCCATGAGCAGCATCGGCACGCCCTGGGCCAGCATCACGGTGGCCAGCATGTTGCGCTTCTGGCGGGCGCGCAGGGCCAGGATCGCGGGATCGTCGGTGTCGCCCTCGACGCCGTAGTTGCGGCTGACGTTGTGGTTATGGCCGTCGCGGTTGTCCTCACCGTTGGCCTCGTTGTGCTTCTCCTCGTACGACACCGTGTCGGCGAGCGTGTAGCCGTCGTGGCTGGCGATGAAGTTGACGCTGGCCAGCGGCGAGCGCCGGGATGGGGCGAACACCTCGCGCGATCCGGTCAGCCCCTGCGTGACCTTGGCGAGCGTGGCGGAGTCGCCCTTCCAGAACCCCCGGGCGGCGTCGCGGAATTTGTCGTTCCACTCGCTCCAGCCGCGTGGATAGCCGCCGAGCTGGTAGCCGCCCTCCCCGATATCCCACGGCTCGGCCACCATCTTGACCCGCGCCAGCACCGGGTCCTGCGCCACGGCCTGGAAGAAGGCCGCCTGGGGGGTGAAGGCGAGCGGCGCCCGCCCGAGGCTCGAGGCGAGGTCGAAGCGGAAGCCCGCGATGCCGTAGGCCGTGACCCAGTGGCGCAGGGAATCGAGCACGAGCTGCATCACCCGCGGGTGGCTCGCGTCGAAGGTGTTGCCGCAGCCGGTGCAGTCGACGGTGCGGCGCGGATCGGCGGGGTCGAGCTTGTAGTAGCTGGCGTTGTCGATGCCGCGGAACGACAGGGTCGGGCCGGTATGGTCGCCCTCGGCGGTGTGGTTGTAGACCACGTCGAGCCAGGTCTCGATCCCGGCGGCGTTCAGCTCCCGGATCGCCGCTTTCAGGCCGCCGGGACCGCCCTCCCCCAGATAGCGCGGCTCCGGGGCGAAGTACCCCAGGGGCTGATACCCCCAGAAATTGACGAGCCCCTTCTCCGCCAGGAAGCGGTCATCCGCGAAGGCCTGGATCGGCAGCAGCTCCAGGGCGGTGACGCCGAGCTTGACGAGGTGCTCGATGATCGCCGGGTGGGCGAGCGCCCCGTAGGTGCCGCGCTCCGCCTCGGGGATGTCGGGATGGGTGCGGGTCAGCGCCTTGACGTGCGCCTCGTACACCACCGTCTCGGCGAGCGGCCGCCGCACCGGATTGAGGGCGAGGTCGGGCACCTCCGGGGCGGTGACGACGCATCTCGGCATGTAGACCGCGCTGTCGCGGCGGTCGATCCGGTCCTCGCGCCCGCCCCGACGATGGCTGTAGAGCGCGTCGTGCCAGCGGATCCGGCCGCGGATCTCCCGCGCGTAGGGGTCGAGGACGAGCTTCGAGGCGTTGAACCGGTGGCCGGAGGCCGGATCCCAGGGGCCGTGCACCCGGTACCCGTAGAGCTGGCCCGGCAGCACGCCGCGCAGGTAGCCGTGCCAGACGTCGTCGGTCCGGCAGGGCAGCCGCACCGTGCGGGTCTCGTGCCGCTCCCCCGGCTCGAACAGGCAGATGTCGACCGCGGTGGCGTGCTCTGAGAACAGGGCGAAGTTGACGCCGCGCCCGTCGAAATGGGCGCCGAGCGGCGCCGGCACCCCGTCATCGACGGCGATCATGCGGGGCGTCCGGACACACGGATGGCGGCGGGCGGAAGCAGCGGGCGACGCCGGCTATTCGGCGGCCGCGGCGGCGGTGGGCGGCTCGCGCTCGATCGTGCGGAAATTCTCGAGTTCAGCCAGGAAGTTGCGCGCCCACCAGTCGACGTCCTCGCGGGTCATGCGCTCGACCATCGGCTTCCAGCGCGCCAGCCGCTCGGCCTTGGGCATGTAGAGCGCCGCCCGGATCGCCTCCGCCACCTCGAACCGGTCGTAGGGGTTGATCAGCAGCGCCTCGGGGAGCTGCCGGGCGGCGCCGGCGAATTTCGACAGGACCAGCACGCCCGGATCGTCCTCGCTCTGCGCGACCACGTATTCCTTGGCGACGAGATTCATGCCGTCGCGCATCGGCGTGACGAGGCCGACCCGGGCCGCCCGGTAGAGGCCGGCGAGAACCGGGCGCGGATAGGCCTTGGTGATGTACTGGATCGGTGTCCAGGCCGGGTCGCCGAGCGAGCCGTTGATCTCGCCGACCTTCTCGTTCACGTCGCGGGCGAGCTGCTCGTACTCCGGCACCTCGCTGCGGGATTTCGGCGTGATCTGGATGTAGGTGACGTTGCCGCGCTGGTCGGGATTGGAGGCGAAGAAGCTCTCCACCGCCTCCATCCGCTCGGGCACGCCCTTCGAGTAATCGAGCCGGTCGACGCCGATCAGCAGCTTGCGGGTCCGCAGCCCCGCGATGGTCTCGCGCACGACCTTGTTGGCGTTGGCCCTCTCGGCGGCCTCCTTGAACCCGGCGACGTCGATGCCGATCGGGAAGGCGCGGATCCGGGTCCGGCGGCCGTCGACCATCAGCGAGCCGCCGCCGAGCGGGATCGCCCGCTGGGTGTCGACGAGGTTGCGCTGCAGGTTCTGGACGTCCGCCTCGGTCTGCAGTCCGATCAGGTCGTAATCGACGATGGCGCGCAGGAGCTCGCCGCTCGCCGGCAGCGAGTTGAACACGTCGGCGGCGGGCCAGGGGATGTGGTGGAAGTAGCCGATCGGGTTATCGAGCCCGAGGCCGCGCAGCTCGGCGGCGAGCGGCAGCAGGTGGTAATCGTGGACCCAGATGATGTCGTCGGGCTCGACCAGCTTGGCGAGCGCCCGCGCGAAGGTCCGGTTCACGCGGCTGTAGCCGGCATAATCCGAGCGCGAGAAGGCGCCGAGCCCGAGCCGGTAATGCATGATCGGCCACAGGGCACGATTCGCAAAGCCGGCGTAATATTCCAGGTGATCCTGCGGCGACAGGTCGACGACGGCGTACTGGACCCGGCCCCGGTCGATCAGCGTCGGCTCCTCGGAGGGCTCCTCCGTGATGGTGCCGCTCCAGCCGAACCACAGACCCTCGTAGGCCGTGAAGGCCTCCTTGACCGCGACGGCGAGGCCGCCCGCCGCCACCGCCTTGCCGCCCTCTTCCGGGACGGCGACGCGGTTCGATACGATCACAAGGCGTGCCACGCGGGTCGACTCCGGATCAGGGGCGCGGGTCGGGCCGAGGATCTCGCCGCGCCTGCATCGGGACATCACTACTATGTCAGAACGCGCGGAGTCCCGGCGCGATCCTTTGTTGGTCGTCGGGCAACCCAAGCGTGAAGCCGGGCGCGGGTCAAGTCGAGGCCCTGCCGTTCCGGGACAGGGCGGCCGCTCCGTCCCGGTCGGGCGCGTTGTGCAAGCGTGGCGGTTCTGGCAGACCTTGCCTGAACGTGGACTGAGCGGTCCCGCGCGCCGACTCGGATCCTGCGCGCGCACCGGAAGGGCGCAGAGGGACCGGAACCCGCGACAGCCGAACCGGTTACTCAGCCATCGCGGGGCCCGCGGTCGCCGCGAGCGGCCCCGTCCCCGCGCCGCGAGGAGTGTTTTTGAGATGGCCGGCAACGAGTTACCGCAAGGCACCCCCGCGGACCCGATCGCGGATCCGCACCGCGAGGGCCCGCACGAGGCGCCGCACACCGCCGCGGAGGAGCGCGCCCAGTGGCGGGCCCTGCAGGGCGACGTCGAGGGGCTGGCCGACGTGGCGGCCGAGCGCGGCCGCGGACTGCTCGACGCGGCCCGCCTGCAGGCGCAGAGCTACGTCGAGCAGCGCAAGAGCGACGCGGCGCAGTCGGTCCACGACCTGGCCCAGACGATCCGCAATTCGGGCCGCGACCTCGGCGACAAGCCGAACGTCCGCGCCTTCTTCGACAGCGCCGCCGACGGGCTGGAGCAGCTCGGGTCCTCGATCGAGCGCCGCAGCCTCGGCGAGTTCTACAGCGAGGCCGAGGCCTTCGCCCGGCGCGCCCCGGTCGCGGTGGCGGTGGGGACCTTCGTGGCCGGCCTGATCGCCGCGCGGTTCATCAAGTCGTCGAGCCTGCCGCCGGAGGCGCCGGACGGCGACGCCCGCGACAGCTTCCGGGCCTGACGCCATGACCCACGGCCCCGACCCGCGCCAGACAGGCGCTTCCACCGGCCCCTCCAGCATCCAGAGCCTGATCGGCGACGCCCTGCGGGAGACCAACGAGCTCGCCCGCAAGGAGATCGCGCTGTTCCGGGCCGAGATGGCCGGGAACGTCCGCCAGCTCATCGTCGGCCTCGCCTGCATGGTCGGCTCGGCGGTCTTCGCCGTGGTCGCCCTGCTGGTCCTGATCGGCGCCTTCGTGAAGTGGCTCGCCACCGTCGTGGGCTCCGAGTGGCTCTCCGCCCTGATCGTCGGCGGCGTGCTGCTGCTCCTCGCCCTCGGGATGGCCCTGTGGGCGCGCAGCGTCCTCTCCCTCTCAACCCTGGCCCCGAAGCGCACGACGCGTCAGGTCCGCCAGGATGCCCAGGCCCTGTCGGAGCGCGTGTCCGGATGAGTACGATGAACGACCTCGAGAAGGAGATCGAGGAGAGCCGCGCCCGGCTCGACGACACGATCGACCGCATCCAGGGCCGGCTCTCGGTGCCGAATCTCGTGGACGAGATGCTGGGCAATGCCCGGCGGGTGCCGGCCCTGAACACCACCTACGATTCGGCCCTGGAGGCGGTGCGCCGCAACCCGGTGCCGGTGCTGCTGATCGCGGCGGGCGTCGGCCTGCTGTTCAACCGGATGGCCCGCGACGCCCAGCGCCGCCGCACGGAGGTCTCGGCCGAGCGCGTGCCCACCCTGAATACCGGCGCGGCCCGCGGCTACGACCCCGACCTCCCGACGGTTCGCCCGGCCCGCGATCCGCTGGAGAGAACCGAGATCTGACGACCGGGCTCGGCCCGGGACGAGACACCGCACGCGCCCGGCCGTCCGGTCGGGCAGACCGGCACCGAAGGCGGGCCGGCGAGACCGACATCTGAGGACAGCGCCATGACCGACAAGCCGGGCACCCCCGTCACCCCCTCCAGCACTCCCGAGCAGCTGGCCGCCGAGGCGGGCATGCCGCACGGCGGCGGCGACAAGAGCCTGCGGCCGGATCCGGCCGGCGGCGGCGACCCGGGCGCGCCCGGCACGCCCGGCACCGCGGCGGGCGACTTCACCCTCCGCCCCGACCCGCGCGGCCTGCACGACCCGCTCCCGCAGGGCGCCACGCCGCTCTCGGCCGGCGGCACCTCGGGCGGCATCCCCGGCGGCGGTTCGGCCTCGACGGCGGACGCGGCCTCCGCCGCGAAGGACGGCCTTCGGGCTGCGGGCGACCGGGCCACCGAGTTCGCCGGACAGGCGCGCCGCACCGTGTCGGACCTCGCCGACGACATCAACGACCGCCTCGGCGGTGCCGCCGACCAGGCGCGCGACCGCGCCTCCGCGGCCTATGACGACGCCCGCGAGCGGGCCGGCGCCCTCCACCGCCGCAACATGCGGGCGCTGGACGACCTGACCAATCAGGGCATCGAGGGGCTCCACCGCGGCCGCACCGCCGTCGAGCGCTTCGTGGACGACAACCCGTTGCTCGTCGGTGTGGTCGGCGTGGCCGCGGGCCTGCTCCTCGGCGCGCTGCTGCCGCGCACCCGCCAGGAGGACCGGAGCATCGGTCCCTGGGCCGACGAGGTGCGCGACCAGGGCCTGCGCTACGCCCGCGAGGTGACCAATATCGGCCGCGAGTTCGTCCAGACCGCCCTCGATCCGGACAACCTCAACGCCGCCGCCCGCAAGGTGGCCGATCCGGAGGGCCACAAGCCGCCCGAGGGCGAGCGGACACAGCACAATCTCTGATCCGGGTTCCGGTTCAGGTCCCGGCGGGTCGTTCCCGGACCGTCACCGCGCGGCGCGAAGTGACCCAGGGTCGCGCCGCGTCGGCAATCGTAGCGCCCCCCGGATCGCGTCCTTACGCCCGCGGCGACGGTGCGATCGGATGCTTGGTCCGTCGGTGCTCCCGCCGACGGACGCGTCGTCAGTCCCGATACAGCCCCGCATGCGCCTCGCGCAGCAGGTTCTTCTGAACCTTGCCCATGGTGTTGCGCGGCAGCTCGTCCACGAACAGGACGCGCTTGGGGCATTTGAACCGGGCGAGCCGGCCCTCCAGGGCGGCCTGCACGCCGGCCTCGTCCGGGCAGCCGGCGCCGCCCACTACCACGGCGGTGACGGCCTCGCCGAAATCCGGGTGCGCCAGGCCGATCACCGCGGATTCGACCACGCCCGGCAGGGCGTCGATCTCGGTCTCGACCTCCTTCGGGTAGACGTTGAAGCCCCCCGAGATGATCAGGTCCTTGCCGCGCCCGACGATGTGGACGTAGCCCCGGCCGTCGACCTTGCCGAGGTCCCCGGTGATGAAGAACCCGTCCGCCCGGAACTCGGCCGCGGTCTTCTCGGGCATGCGCCAGTAGCCCTGGAACACGTTCGGGCCCTTCACCTCGATCATGCCGACCGCGTCGGGTCCCAGGGCCGCGCCGGTCTCGGGATCGACCACCCGCAGAGTCACGCCCGGCAGGGGGAAGCCCACCGTGCCGGCGACCCGGTCCCCCGCGTAGGGGTTCGAGGTGCTCATGTTGGTCTCGGTCATGCCGTAGCGCTCGAGGATGGCGTGGCCGGTGCGGGCCTGCCACTCGCGGTGCGTCTCGGCGAGCAGCGGCGCCGAGCCCGACACGAACAGGCGCATGCCCCGGGCCGCCTCCGGCGTCAGGCCCGGCTCCTTGAGGAGGCGGGTGTAGAAGGTCGGCACGCCCATGAGGGCGGTCGCCCGGGGCATCAGGCTCAGGATCAGCTTCGGGTCGAGCCGGGGCAGGAACAGCAGGGAGCCGCCGCTCGCCAGCACCGTGTTGGTCGCCACGAACAGGCCGTGGGTGTGGAACACCGGCAGGGCGTGGATCAGCACGTCGTCGGCGGTGAAGCGCCAGTACTCGACCAGCGTCCGGGCGTTCGAGGCGAGGTTGTCGTGGGTCAGCATGGCGCCCTTGGAGCGCCCGGTCGTGCCCGAAGTGTAGAGGATCGCCGCGAGATCTTCCGGGCCCCGGGGCACGTCCGCGAAGGCGGCGCCCGCATCGGCGGCCCGGTCAGCGGCCTCCGCGGCGCTGCCGCCGCCCGCCGCGTCGAGGGTCCAGACCTGCCGGACGCCGGCGGCGGCCTCGGCGAGCGCGTCGCGCCGGCCCGGGTCGCAGACGAACACGGTCGGCTCGGCGTCGCCGAGGAAGTAGCCGATCTCCGCCGGGGTGTAGGCGGTGTTGAGCGGCAGGAACACGGCGCCGGCTCGGACCGCGCCGAGATACAGGAAGATCACCTCGGGGCTCTTCTCGACCTGCACGGCCACCCGGTCGCCGGGCGCGACGCCCGCCGCCCGCAGGGCCGCCGCGTAGGCGCCGGAGCGGGCGATCAGGTCCGCGTACGCGTAGCGGCGCCCGTCCGGCGTCTCGATCACGGTCTTGGCGGGATCGGCGGCGCCGTCCCGCACCAGGGAGAAGAGGTGGTTCGTCATCGTGAGGCTGGGCTATCACGGGCTATGGGTCGCGCGCACCCATAGCCGCCCGGAGGCCCCCTCGGCGAGCCCTTTCCGGCGGCGCGTCGTCCGCGCGGTCCGGTGAGTCGCGACGCCTACGCCTCGGCGAGCACCACGGCCCGGGGCGGCGGCAGCTTGGCGCGCAGCTCCCGAGTCACCGCCGGAGCCGCCACCACGGTGCCGAGATTGGCGTAGGTCTCGTGGTTCCGCTCGATGGCGGCGAGGTCGTAGAGGTAGTTGACCATCAGGCCGTGGGACTGGGCCAGCCCCTTCTTGGAGGTGTCGCCCAGGAAGTTGATCCGGTCGAGGCGCGCGCCGTTGCCGAGATGGAACCGGGCCACCGGGTCGAGGGGGCGGCCGCGCTCGTTCTTGGCGCGCAGGAAATAGGCGGCCGCCGCGGGGATCAGCGCGCGGCGCACCGTCTCGGCCCGGGCCTTGTCGGCCGGCCAGTTCGGATCGTCCAGCGCCCGCAGGGTCTCGACATCCTCGGGCAGCAGGCCCTGCGGGCTGTCGGCCCGGCGCTCCCGCGCCAGCCACGCGGCGAAGCCCGGAACCGGCGAGAGCGTCACGAAGGTCTTGAGCGTCGGGACCTCGCGGGTGAGGTCCTCGACCACCTGCTTGATCAGGAAGTTGCCGAAGGTGACGCCGGCGAGGCCCTTCTGGCAGTTCGAGATCGAGTAGAACACCGCCGTGGTGGCGGCGTGCGGCTGCAGCGGCTTGCGCTCCTGCGACAGGATCGGGGCGATCGCCGAGGCGATCTCTCCGGTGAGCGCAACCTCCACGAAGATCAGCGGCTCGTCGGCCAGGGCCGGGTGGAAGAACGCGAAGCAGCGCCGGTCCGGCGGCTCGATGCGGGCGCGCAGGTCGTCCCAGCCGGAGATGGCGTGCACCGCCTCGTAGCGGATGATCTTCTCGAGGATATGCGCCGGCGTCGTCCAGTCGATGTGGCGCAGCACCAGGAAGCCGCGGTTGAACCACGAGGCGAACAGGTGCTCGAAGTCGCAGTCGAGGCTGTCGACGGCGTCCATCAGGGCGGGGTCGGCCTCGTCGCCGGCGCGCAGCGCCCGGCGCAGGTCGAACAGGTCCTCGCGCATCCGCACGAGGCTGAGCGTGCCGCCGCGGGCGAGGTTGAGGCGGCGGATCAATTCCTGGCTGCGCGGCTCGGCGGCCTCGTGCAGGCTGCCGAGTCGGGCGCGGGAGGGCGCGGCGCGGTAGGCTGCGATCGCCTCGTCGACAGCGGCGTGGTCCGCGTCGAAGTCGAGGGCGATGGCCCGCAGGAAGGCGTGGCGCTCCGCCAGGCCGAAGCTCGCGTAGCGGTCGAGGATCAGGCGGGCCAGCGCCACCCCGGAGGCCTCGCCGCGCCGGGAGATCAGGTCCTCGCACAGCTTGACGAGGTCGCCGGCGCTCGCGCGGGATCCCAGGTCGCCGCGGCCGATCCCGATCAGGTCGCGGCCGCGCTCGCTGATGGTCTGAAGCAGGTCGCCGAAGAAGGAGATCGCCGCCATGACCTTCGCACTGACCCCCGTCGACCCGGATTCGAGACGTGTCCGGCCCCGCGACGCCGGCTCGTCGATCGGGCGCGGGCGGAACCGGATCGGGACGCCGCCGGGCGTCCCGATCCGCCCGCCATTCTACGGCGCCGCGGTCGCCGCGACCAGAGCTTGACCGGTCGCGGACACTGGGCTCCCAGAGTGCGGGAGCGGCACGAAAGTCGTGTGACTTACGGGGCCGTGCGACGAATCCGGGCCCGACGCGTCAGAGCCGCTCGGCCACGGTGGCGAGGTCGGCCCGTTCCCGCCAGTCGCCAACGCCGTGCTGGCGGGCGAATCGAAGCTCCGCGGCGCGGCGGGCGCGCTCGGGATCGCGGGCCCGCGCGATCGCGACGGAGCCGACCGTGAACGGCACTCCGAGGATCTCCTTGGCAAAGTCGATGCGGTAGTTCGGCATCCCGTACTCCCTGCTGGGGCAGTCCCGGCGCCGTTCGTACGGAACGAAACCGCCCGCTCACTCGTAGTCCGGTCCGGAACCTCGAAAGGCTCGACGCCCGGCACATCGGCCCGCGGCGCCCGCTGGCATGCGGACGGGGCCGGCTGCGTCGGATGCATATGGTGCGCCGTCGGCTCCGGTGAAGGGGCCCGCTGTGTCCCGGCAGGGATGCATCGCCGCAGCTTGCTCGGCGGCGCGCACCGCTCGTATCGCTCGCGGCTCCGAATCTCCCGTCCGCCCTGTCCTCCCGCCTTTCCTCCCGCACACGGACCCGACCATGGCCCTCCCGCGGCGGCGTGCCTGCCTGCCCCCGACCCAGCCGTGAGCCCAGCCCTCGACGCGAAGGCCCGGCTCGGCCTGACGCTGATCGCCGGCGGGGCCGTGGCCAACATCTACTACAACCAGCCGCTGCTCGGCCTGATCGTGGCCGAGTTCGGCGACCGCGCCGCCCTGTGGGTGCCGACCACGGCCCTGGTCGGCTACGGGCTCGGCATCATCGGGCTCGTGCCGCTCGGCGATGCCCTGCCGCGCCGCGCCCTGATCGTGGGGCAGTGCCTCGGCCTCGCCCTGGCCCTCCTCGCGGTGGGCCTCGCCCCGAACCTCGCCTGCCTCGCGCTCGCCCATCTGGTGGTCGGCGTGCTGTCCTGCGCGGCCCAGCAGGCGGTCCCGTTCGCGGCCGAGCTCGCCCCGGACGCGAGCCGCGGGCGGATCGTCGGCCAAGTCATGACCGGGCTCCTCACCGGAATCCTGCTCGCTCGCACGGCGAGCGGATTCCTGGGGGCGCATCTCGGCTGGCGGCCAGTCTTCCTGGTCGCGTCCGTGCTGGCGCTCGCCATGGCGGGCATCGCGCGGGCCACCCTGCCCCACACGGTGCAGACCCACCCGCTGCGCTACCGCGCCCTGATGCTGTCGATCCTCCATCTCGCGCGCACGCAGCCGGTCCTGCGCACGGCGAGCCTGTCGCAGGCGCTGCTGTTCGCGGGCTTCAACGCCTTCTGGGCGACCCTGGCCCTGCTGGTCGAGGCGCCGCCCTTCGGCCTCACCGCGGCCGGGGCCGGGCTGTTCGGGGTGATCGGCGTCTGCGGCGCCTTCGTGGCGCCGATCTCGGGCCGCTTCACCGACCGGCGCGGGGCGAAGCCCGTGGTGCTCGGCGGCAGCCTGCTGGTCGCCCTCTCCTTCCTGGTGCTCTGGGGCGGGGGCACGTGGTCGCTGATCGCGGTGGCCGTCGGCGTGCTGCTCATCGACATCGGCATGAACGGCGCGCTCATCGCCAACCAGACGCGGGCCTACGCGCTGGTCCCGGGGGCGCGGGGCCGCATCAACACCGTGCTGTTCACGACCCTGTTCGTGTTCGGGGCGCTCGGCGCCTATGCCGGCTCCCAGGCCTTCCTGCTCGTGGGCTGGCCGGGCGTCTGCGCGGTCGGCCTCGCCTTCTCGGCGCTGGCCGTGACCGTGGCGGCCCGGGACCCGCACCCGCCGGGGGCGCGGCCTACCTGAGCACCCGCGACAGCCGGCACCAGCCCGCCCTGTCGGGCGGCAGGCCGAAGCGCAGGCGCTTCGGCCGGTCGGCGAAGCGCCGCACCGCGATCCCGGCCGCCGCGAGCCGCCGGTAGAGGTCCGGCCCGTCGGGGAAGTCGGCGGTCCGGAACAGGCAGGTGCCGCCGACGGTCCGGCCGCCGGCCCGGNGGCCGTCAGCAGCTTGGCCGCCCGCTGAAGGCGCGCCCGCTGCAGCTATTCGATCGGCCCTTCGTCGAACGTGGCGGAGAAGCGCTCGGCGAAGCCGGAGCGGCTCATCCCGCAGAGCGCAGCCAAGCTATCGACTGTGTGCGACGCGCCGGGCGCATCGAGGATCGCCGCGATCGCCGCCCGACACCGCCCAGGGGCCCAGCGCCGCGGCGATCCGGACCGCCGTGGCGGGATCGGCGACCGCGAAGCCGAGGCGCAGGCCGGCGAGCCCGTAGGTCTTGCCGAAGGAGCGCAGCACCACGAGGCCCGGCGCCAAGTCCGGTGCGGTGACGTGCGGGCACAGGCTCTCCACCGGCTCCAGGTCCGCGAAGGCCTCGTCGGCGACCAGCAGGCCGCCGCGGGCATGCAGGGCCTCGGCCAGCCCCCGGCGCTCGGCCAGGGGATGGGTCCGCCCGTCCGGGTTGTTGGGATCGACGATCACCGCCACCCGGGCCTCGCCGAGGGCGTCGACGCTCGGAACCTCCGCCACCGCGTGCCCGGCCCGCGCCCAGGCGGCGGCGTGCTCGGCGTAGGTCGGCCCGACCACCGCGACCCGGGTCGGGGCCAGGAGCCGGGGCAGGGTCTCGATCAGGATCTGGGTGCCGGGCGCCGACACGACGTGGTCGGCATCCGGCGCGCCGTAGGCCGCGGCGGCGGCCTCCCGGAGCGCCCGAACCTCCGCGGCCTCGGGCAGCCGCGCCCAGGCGCTGGCCTCCAGGGCGGGCACGGGATAGGGGACCGGGTTGATCCCCGTCGAGAGGTCGAGCCAGGGCTCCGGCGCGTCGGGATAGGCCATTCTCAGCCCGCCGAGATCGCCGCCATGCGCGATCGGGGCGACCTCACGCGCGGGAACGCTCCACACCGAATGGTCCATCTGCCCGGTACGTTCGCCGACACGCTCGCCGTCCTCGCCGTCGCCCTCGGGGTCGAGGCGGCGGCCGGCTATCCCGACGCGCTCTACAGGGCGGCCGGTCACCCTGTCACCTGGATCGGCCGGCTGATCGCCGCCCTGGAGCGCGGCCTCAACCGCGGCACCGCGCTCCGGCGGCGGGTCGCCGGCTGCCTCGCGCTGGCACTGCTGCTCGCCGCGGTGGGCTCGGCCGCCCTCGCGGTCGCGGCGCTGGCGGGGCTCCCTGGGCGCGGGTGCCGGCCCGGGAGCGCGGCCGCTTGGTGGCCGAGGGCGGGCGCCGGATCGCGGCGGCGTCCCCGGACCTCGCTCCGCTGCTGGCCGCCGAAACCGGCAAGGCGATCCGCACCGAGTGCCGCCCCGAGATTGCCACCGCGGCCGACATCCTCGCGATGTTCGGCGGCCTCGCCACCGAATTGAAGGGCGAGACGCTGCCGTTCAGCCCGGACATGCTCGCGCTGACCACCCGCGAGCCCCTGGGCGTGGTGGCGGCGATCCTGCCCTGGAACGTGCCCCTCGTGCTGATGGCGCTCAAGATCGGTCCGGCCTTGGTCGCCGGGAATACCGTGGTGGTGAAGGCGTCCGAGGAGGCCCCCTTCGCAACGATCGAGGCGGCGCGCCTCCTGGCCGATCTCCTGCCGCCCGGCGTCCTCAACGTGATCTGCGGCACCGGTCCCGCCTGCGGAGCGCCCCTGGTCCGGCACCCGGACGTCGCCAAGGTCACCTTCACGGGCTCGCAGGCGGTGGGCGAAGCGATCTACCGTGAGGCCGCCGACAAGCTGATCCCGGTAAGCCTGGAGCTCGGCGGCAAGAGCCCGATGCTGATCTTCGCGGACGCGGACCTCGACCGGGCCGTCGCGGGCGCGGTGGCCGGCATGCGCTTCACCCGCCAGGGCCAGAGCTGCACCGCCTCGAGCCGGATCTACGTCGATGCCGAGATGCACGACGCATTCGTGGAGCGGCTCGCCGCCGCCGTCGCGAACCTCCGGATGGGCGATCCCTTGGATGAGGCTACCGATATCGGCACCGTGATCAATGCCCGGCAGCGCGCCAAGATCTTGGACTACATCGCAGAGGGCGAGGCGACGCCGGGCGCGCGGGCCGTGCGGTGCGGGCGCCTGCCGGCCGCGCCGGACCTCGCCGAGGGCCTGTTTGTCGAGCCGGTCCTGTTCACCGGTCTGACCGAGGACAGCCCGCTCATGCACGACGAGATCTTCGGTCCGGTCGCCTGCATCGTGCCGTTCTCCGACGAGGAGGCGGTCCTGGAGGCGGCGAATGCGGGTGAGTTCGGCCTCGCCGCGACGGTCTGGACCCGGGACCTGCGCCGGGCGCTGCGGGTGTCGCATGCGCTGGATGCCGGCTATGTCCAGGTCAACCAGAACCTGACGATCCAGCCGAACCTCAGCTACGGCGGCTTCAAGAAGTCCGGCCTCGGCAAGGAGGCTTCCCTGGAGTCGATGCTTGAGCACTTCACCCGCAAGAAGACCATCGTGGTCGACATGCGTTAGGGCGGTGGCCCCTGCACTTCCGATGCCTGAACCGGCATCCCTGATCGCGATCGCGGCCGCGATCTTCGCCGCGGCGCTCATCCGCGGGTTCACGGGCTTCGGGTTCGCCCTGGCGGCCGTGCCGCTGCTCGGCTTCTCGCTCCCGCCGAGCCAGTGCGTCCCGCTCGCCGTCGTCCTCCAGTTCTGCGCGAGCCTGTCCGACCTGCCGCGGGCGCGCCGAACCTGCCATTGGCCCTCGCTCGGCTGGCTCATCGCCGGCACGGTGGTCGGATCGCCGCTGGGCGTCGCTGCGCTGGCCGCGGCGAGCCCGGACGTCGCCCGGCTCGGCATCGCGCTGGTCTGCGGCTGCGGGACTGTCGCTCTCCTGCGCGGCTTTCGCTTCGTTGAGCTTCCGCGCGGCCGTGCGACCCTGGCGGTCGGGCTGGCCGCTGGCCTGTGCAATGGGCTGGCGGCGATGCCGGGTCCGCCCGTTGTCGCCTACTATCTCGCGACACCTCTTTCGCCGCAGCAGGGACGCGCCTCGCTGCTGGTGTTCTTCCTGGCGACGTCGATCGCCAGCGCCGTTAGCCTCGCGACCGCCGGGCTCTTCGGGGCCTCACTGGCGATCCCGGTGATGATCGGCATCCCGCTCATCGTCGCCGGCAGCCGGCTCGGCGAGGCGCTTCTCAGGCTCGGTGCCGGACGGGGGCATCGGGCCCTGTCGATCCTGCTGCTCTGCACCGTCGCCGTCACGAGCGTGGTGCAGGCAATTTCAGACCTGCTCGGGCATCCCCTGTGATGCCCGGATTCCGGCCTGAGTGACCAGTTCCGCGAGGCGGGTGAGACCCGCCTCGATCCGGTCGGTGCGGATCGAGGCGAAGCCCAGGCGGAAGCAGGCCTGGCCGGCCTCCGGGTCGGCGTAGAAGATGTCGCCCGGCTCGATCAGGACGCCGCGGGCGCGGGCGCGCACGCTGAGATCCCGGGCATCGAGGCCGACAGGCCCCTCCACCCAGAAGCTCGTGGCCCCCGGGTCGCGGCGCCAGCGGAACGCCGGTAGGAGGCGGGGCAGCAGGCCGGCGATCCGGACGGCGCGTTCCTCCAGAACGCCGGCGGTCCGGCGCAGATGCGTGCGGTAATGACCGAGCGCTACGAACATCGCGGTGGCGCGCTGGTTGTTCGAGGGCGGGTGGCGCAGCATCAGCCGCCGCAGCACGCGCAGCTCCGCGATCACGGCCCGAGGCGCCACCACGTAGCCGATCCGCAGGCCCGGGGCGAGCACCTTCGAGAAGCTGCCGACATAGATCACGCGGCCGTCCGTATCGAGGCTCTTGAGGGACGGGATCTCGTCCGCCAGGGCGAGGTCGGCCTCGTAATCGTCCTCGACCAAGACGACGTCGTGGCGCCGCGCGGCTTCCAGTAGGTCGCGGCGGCGCTCCAGCGGCATCACCGCGGTGGTCGGGCACTGATGCCCCACGGTGACGAACGCCACCTGCCGGCTGGCGAAGGCCGCATCGGGCACGACCCCGTGCCGGTCGATGGCGAGTGTCGCGAGGTGGTCGGTGGCGAGAGTCAGCATGTTGCGCGTATCGGGATAGCTCGGGTCCTCGACGCCCGCCGGCGTATGGCGGCCAACCAGCAGCTGGATCAGCAGCGAGAGCGCCTGCTGCGATCCGATGGTGACCATCACCTCGTCGGCGCTCGCGAAGATGCCCCGCCGCGGCAGCACCTGCAGGCGGAGCTGCTCAACCAGATCGGCATCGTCCTCGTCGATCAGGTCGCCCGCCCAGGCGTTGATCTCGGACACCCCGGAGGCCGCCCGCACGCTCTCGCGCCAGTCGTTGGCCGGGAACAGGGACGGATCGAACTGGCCGAACAGGAAGGGATACGGGTAGTCGAGCCAGTCCCGGGGCTTCGTGATCTGCCGCAGCTGCGCGGGCCGGACCGCGAAGCGCCGCGACCAGGCGATGGTCCGTTCCGGGGAGGGACCACGCGCTTCGGAGACGATCAGATCCGGCGCCAGGAAAATCCCGCTCCGCTCGTGGGAGACCAGAAAGCCCTCGTCAACGAGCTGCTGGTAAGCGTTCACCACGGTGTTGCGGGCGACCCCGAGCAGGGCCGCGAGCTGGCGCGTCGAAGGCATCCGGGCCTCCGCGGTGAACAGCCCCCGTTCGATGGCCGTCACGATCGCCCGACGGATCTGCAGGTGTAGCGCCAAGCCACTCCGGTCGAGCTCGCCGAAGAGTTGCGTCCAGGCGAGGGCATGATCGGTGACAGACATGGCATCCGGCTCCTGCTCGGGGACACGTTTCCGAGGCAAGGATGGCGCCAGCGGCTCAGGATCGGCGCTACGCGTCGCGAAGTCCGCTTCGGGGACGGCGTCGCAGCTCTCCGGACGGCCGATATGGGCGCAATGCCGAATGTCGGGTTTTGAGTGAGGAGTCGCGACCCAGGAAGGCACAACGAGCATGAGATGCCGGGTTGATAGCTTGGCGCCTGAAATTATCTAGCCACCTCAATCACATAGGTGTTCGCAGTTTCATTCTGTCTGGCGCGCCAGCACTTTCAAGCATTCAGCTTGTGTTGGCCGCAGGCATCTCCGACGCGTCTCCCATACATGCATCCGGACAGGGATGGCCTCAGCCGTCCGAACCGGGGGCGCGAGCGGCGGGCACGAATCGGCAAGGTGGCCGCTCCGGCGCCCAACCTGCCGGTGATTTCTCGCCCGTATCGTCGACCTTCCGCGCTCGCCCGCGGATGTGCCCCTCAACTGTCGGGGCTGGCGCGGAGGCCCAAATTTCCCGTCGGCTTCTTGCATAGGTGAGTGAACCCATCCCATCCGACCAGGTAGCGTCGAGACGTCGTCACTGCAGCGATCTTCCATGCGCGCCACTCTAATCCCCCCGGTGTGTAGTGGCGGGCGTGGATGCCAGAAGGCTTGAGCTTGCTTGCGCCCCTGGGCTCAGCTTGGTCGCCGCTGGCTCGGCGAGCCCCGGGCCGTACGCGATCGAAATCACCTGCCACTCCCTCATTCGGGTGACGCCTTTCCCGGCACCTGGGCCTAGCCTTCCCTCCGGCGCAGCGACTGCGCCGCATGGGAGGACATCCATGGCCACTGCCTTGCTCCCCGCGTTCCGGCGCAACATCGTGCTGTTCGCTCTTGCCTTCGCCGCAGCCACCCTGGCGTTCGGCACAGTGATGCTGACCGCGCCGCCGATCAGCGAGGCGGCTGTCTCGACCTTGACGGACGACGGGCTTATCCCGCCGGTTACCAACTGCGAGTTCCTGCCGACCGGCGACGTCAACAGCTGCACCGTGTACCGCTGAGTCCGTGAGGCCCGGACGCGGTCTCGGTTGAGCTGCCGCGCGTCATCGCATCACTGCTGACGGCGGCAGGTCCGCCCGAGCTGCCAGGGCTTCGGCTTGGCGCAACCGGGTCCCGCGCGCTCCGAGGCCTCGTCACCGCTCCGGCACAGCAGGTCGGTCCGGGCGGACCAGGCGAGACCGAAGCGGGTGAGCCGGAGCATCCGGAACGGGAGGCAGGTGAGGACCTGACGACGACCAGCGCTGGACGCGATCGGGCCGTTGCCCACACCCGGCGCCTGCCCTCCGCCGCGTCGCGTTTCCAGGGACGCGGACTACGACGGTCCCGACAGGCCGGACGTTGCCGCCGTCGCGCCGCAGCGCGGACGCTCGACCGACCCGGCAGCGCGGCATCGTCCCGCCGGGCGGCGCATCGTGCTCCGTGCGCGATCTGACGCCGCCGGATCCGAACCCGTCGCCCCGTCGGTGCGAATCGGCGGCGGGCATGGCCGGGATGGGACCTGTCGAGCATCGCTTTCAGCAGGACGTCCCGTGAGGGGCCGTGCTCGGTCGTAATACGGTCCATGAGCCGGGGCGCCAGCGCGGCGAGCGAGTGGTCCGTCACCGGCAGCTGCGCGAAGTCCTCGCCGAGGCGCGTTCCGGCGACGTATCCGCGACGATCCCGACGCCGATCAGGATGCCGATCTTCGTGAGCCACCCGCCAGCTGCCGCGACACCGCACGTCTTCTGGCATCCTGCGCGGGTGCTCTCAAGCCGCGCTTGGCCGGCTCGGCAGCCTCGGGGCCCCTGGGCGAGTGCGGTGCGACCGAACCGGAAGCCGCGTCAGCCCAGCTCCGCGCGCTCGGCGCCGTCGCGGGCTTCGGCTTCCCGGCGGGCCGCGCGGGCCTGGGCGATCAGGTCGCGGGCGGTCAGCGCGTCGTTCGCCCCCGCGCCGCCGGCCAGCAGCAGGCCAGGCGGCACGGTCCGGATCTGGGTGCTGCCGCCACGAGCGCCGCGGCGCCCTGGTCTTCGATCGGTCGCGTTCGTCATGAAGCCGGTCCGCCCGTCAGCGCGGACCGCCCTGCGGGCGGGGCCGCGGAACAGAGATGGTGACCAGCTCGCCGGTGATCGGATCCAGGATCGTCATGGGCGCCTCCGTGGTTGAGCCCTATGGCGGACCTGAATTGTGTTTTAACATTGGCCAATTGGGGCCGCGTGCACAGGTTTGGCGGCCGACGTCGCGTCTGTCCGCGATGCGATTGCTGAATAGCGGTCTCAATATTCGGATCGAAGGGCCCCATTCCCGGACGCGGCGCCGGTGGCGACCGAGACGGGCCGGGACGGCAGACGCGCCCTAGACGGACATCCACCGCAGCACGTCGGCCTCGACCATCCCGGCCCGGGGGCCGGCCAGCACCACCTGCCCGCGATCCATCACCGCGTAGGAATCGCAGAGGTCGCGGGCCCACTCGAAATACTGCTCGACCAGCACGATCGCCATCTCGCCCTTGCCGCGCAGGTAGGTGATCGCCCGGCCGATATCCTTGATGATCGAGGGCTGGATGCCCTCGGTGGGCTCGTCGAGCACGAGGAGCTTAGGCCGCGTCACCAGCGCCCTGGCGATGGCGAGCTGCTGCTGCTGGCCGCCCGAGAGGTCGCCGCCGCGCCGGTGCAGCATGTCCTTGAGCACCGGGAACAGGTCGTAGATCTCCCCCGGGACGTGGCGGTCGCGGCGCCTGAGCGGCGCGAAGCCGGTCTCGAGGTTCTCCTTGACGGTGAGCAGCGGGAAGATCTCGCGGCCCTGGGGCACGTAGGCGATGCCGGCGCGCGCCCGATCGTAGGGGGCGAGATCCTGGATCGGGCGGCCGTCGAGGCGGATCGCTCCGGAGCGCACCGGCTGCTGGCCAACGATCGCCCGCATCAGAGAGGTCTTGCCGACGCCGTTGCGGCCGAGCACCGTCGTTACCTGCCCGGCCTCGGCCGACAGGGAGACGCCGCGCAGCGCCTGCGCGGCGCCGTAATAGAGGTCGATGCCGTCGACGGAGAGCATGGTCATCGTCCCAGATAGACTTCGACCACCCGCGGGTCGGCCGAGACCGCGTCGATCGAGCCTTCGGCCAGCACCGCGCCCTCGTGCAGGCAGGTGACCCGGCAGCCGAGATCCCGGACGAAGTGCATGTCGTGCTCCACCACCAGCACGGCGTGCTCGCCCGCGATCCGCCGCAGCAGCCGGGCGGTCTCGGCGGTCTCGGCGTCGGTCATGCCGGCCACGGGCTCGTCGACGAGCAGGAGTTTCGGATCCTGGGCGAGCAGCATGCCGATCTCCAGCCACTGCTTCTGGCCGTGGCTGAGATCCGCCGCCGGCCGGCCCCGGTGGGTCAGCAGGCCGACGGTCTCCAGCAGGGCGTCGATCCGCGCGGCCTCCACCCGGTTGCGCCAGCCGAACAGCGAGGCGAAGGCCGCGCGCGGTCCTTTCAGGGCGAGCAGGATGTTGTCGGCCACCGTGTGGCTCTCGAACACCGTGGGCTTCTGGAACTTGCGGCCGATGCCGAGGTCGGCGATCGCCGGCTCGTCGCTCTTCAGGAGGTCGTGGGTGCCGTCGAACAGCGCGATGCCGCTGTCCGGCCGGGTCTTGCCGGTGATGCAGTCCATCATGGTGGTCTTGCCGGCGCCGTTCGGGCCGATGATCGCCCGCAACTCGCCGCGGCCGAGCGTCAGTGACAGCCCGCGCAGGGCCTTGTAGCCGTCGAAGGTCACCCGCAGGTCGTCGAGGTAGAGGAGCGCGTCGGTCTCGCGCTTCCGGTTGGCGGGGCCGCGGGCGGCCTCCGGACGGTCGAGGAGATCGGTGCTCATGCGCCCTGCCCTTCTTCCGCGAGTTCCGGGGCGATCTCGGGCTCCGGCGGCAGCGTGGCGGCCGCGCGACGGCTGCCGAACCGCTCGATCGCGGTGCCGACGAGGCCGCGCGGCAGGAACAGCGTCACGACCACGAACAGGCCGCCGAGCGCGAACAGCCACGCGTCGGGCATCGCGCCGGTGAGCACGGTCTTGGCGTAGTTGACGAGCACGGCGCCCAGAGCCGCGCCGACCAGCGTGCCGCGGCCGCCCACCGCCACCCAGATCACCGTCTCGATGGAGTTGCCGGGGGCGAACTCCCCCGGGTTGATGATGCCGACCTGCGGCACGTAGAGGGCGCCGGCGACGCCGGCCATCATGGCCGAGACCGTGAAGGCCAGCGTCTTGAAGTGCTCCGGCCGGTAGCCGAGGAAGCGGGTGCGGCTCTCGGCGTCGCGCACGGCGATCAGGATCTTTCCGTAGGCCGAGACCGTCATGACCCGGGCGATCAGGTAGCCGAGCGCCAGCGCGATGCCGGTCGCCACGAAGATGCCGACGCGGAAGTTCTGGGACTGAACGGAGAAGCCCAGGAGATCCTTGAAATCGGTCAGGCCGTTGTTGCCGCCGAGGCCCATGTCGTTGCGGAAGAAGGCGAGCATCAGCGCGTAGGTCAGCGCCTGGGTGATGATCGACAGGTAGACGCCCGTGACCCTCGACCGGAAGGCGAGCCAGCCGAACACGAAGGCCAGCAGGCCCGGCACCAGCAGCACCATCAGGGCCGCGAAGGCGAAGTGGTCGAAGCCGTACCAGTACCAGGGCAGCGCCTTGTAGTTCAGGAACACCATGAAGTCGGGCAGGACCGGGTTGCCGTAGACGCCCCGGGAGCCGATCTGGCGCATCAGGTACATGCCCATCGCGTAGCCGCCGAGCGCGAAGAACGCCCCGTGGCCCAGCGAGAGGATGCCGCAATAGCCCCAGACGAGGTCGAGGCTGACCGCGAGGAGCGCGTAGGCGAGGTACTTGCCGAACAGCGCGACGAGGTAGGTCGGCACATGCAGGCCGGAGCCCTCCGGCACCGCGAGGTTCAGCACCGGCACGGCGAGGCAGAAGGCGGCCAGGACGGCGAGGAAGATCCAGCCCTTCAGGTCGATCAGGCGGGTGCGGGGCGGCATGAGGCTCACGATTCCACCGCCCGGCCCTTCAGCGCGAATAGGCCGCGCGGGCGCTTCTGGATGAACAGGATGATGAAGATCAGGAGGCCGATCTTGGCGAGCACCGCGCCGATATACGGCTCGGCCAGCTTGTTCACGACGCCGAGCGTCAGCGCCGCCACCAGCGTCCCCCAGAGATTGCCGACGCCGCCGAACACCACCACGAGGAACGAGTCGATGATGTAGCCCTGGCCGAGATTGGGCGAGACGTTGTCGATCTGCGACAGCGCCACCCCGGCCATGCCGGCGATGCCGGAGCCGAGCCCGAAGGTCAGGGCGTCGACGTAGGGGGTCCGGATGCCCATCGCGGCGGCCATGCGCCGGTTCTGGGTGACCGCCCGGGTCTTCAGGCCGAACGACGTTTTTCGCAACACGAACAGCAGCCCGAGGAACACGGCCATCGCGAACACGATGATCCACATCCGGCCCCAGGTGATCGACAGGCCGTAGACATCGACGGCGCCGCTCATGAAGGCGGGGGCGCCGACCTCGCGGTTGGTCGGGCCGAAGATCGAGCGCACCCCCTGCTGCAGCGCGAGGCTGACCCCGAAGGTGGCGAGCAGCGTCTCCAGCGGGCGCCCGTACAGGAAGCGGATGATGAACCGCTCGATCAGCACGCCGACGAGGCCGGCGACCAGGAACGCGCAGGGGATGCTGATCGCGAGCGACCAGCCGAACAGGGCCGGTGCCTGGGTGCGGATCAGCTCCTGCACGCCGTAGGTCGTGTAGGCGCCGAGCATCACCATCTCGCCGTGGGCCATGTTGATCACGCCCATCACCCCGAAGGTGATGGCGAGCCCGATGGCGGCGAGCAGCAGGACCGAGCCGAGCGAGATGCCGTACCAGACGTTCTGCAGCGCCCCGAGGAGGGCGAGCCGCGTCTCGATCGCCGCGATGCCGCGGGCGGATGCCGCCCGCACGGCCTCGCTCGGATCCGCCGCGAGACCGCGCAGGATGCCCATCGCGTCGCCATCGCCCCGGGCCTGGATGGCGGGAATCGCGGCAATCCGGTCGGCTTCCACCGTTCCGGGCCTGGCGAGCAGCACCGCCGCGCGCGCCTCGGTCAGCGCCTGCCGGACGCCGGCCTGCGTCTCGCGCGCCAGGGCCGCGTCGAGGGCCGGCAGCGCNTGAACACCGCGTCGGCGGCGGCGCGGCGCCTGGCCGGGTCGAGGCTCGCGAGGTCGAGCTGCCCGCGGGCGGCCTCGATCGCCCGGCGCACCCGGTTGTTGGCGCGCACGGGCCTGAGGTCGGGGCCGTCGGCCACGGCCGCACCGGTCCGGGCCTCGGCCACCGTGCCGCCCTGTCGGATCAGCAGGGCCTTGTCGCCGGGGCGCACGAGCAGCCGGCCGTCCGACAGGGCCGACAGGATCGCGTCCGCGCGGGGGTCGCCCGAGGCGGCGAGGCCGGAGACGCCGGCCTCGATCTCGGCATAGCCGTCGCCGGCCAGCTGGCCGTAGGGGTCGGGCGCCTGGGCCTGCGCGGGGGCGGCCAGCAGCAGGAAGAGGAGGGTGAGAAGGCGGAGCATCGCGATGTTTCGTGGCGCGCAGGAAGCGGGTGGGCGGCGACGCGCGGAGTGCCTGGGTCCCAGGCGCGCAGCGGTGATCCGTACGGATCGGTCAAGGCTGGGCGGGACGGGTCCCCGCTCCCGCCCGGGAGAGGGGACCCGCGCTTCACCGCGATCCGAAGGTGCAGAACCTGACGGCAGGTCCGGCACCTCGGTTCTGCGGAGGAGCGGGAGAGCGCCTCAGGCGCCGCCGCAGCTCTTGGTTTTGGTGTTGTAGTTGCCGCACTTGAGTTTGACCCAGTCGGCCTCGAGGTCCTTCGAGCCCTCGAGCTGCTTCGACCACGCCTCGCCGGGGATGAGCTTGTCCGTCTTCCACACCACGTCGAACTGGCCGTTCGACTCGATCTCGCCGATGAAGACCGGCTTGGTGATGTGGTGGTTCGGCAGCATGGTGGCGGTGCCGCCGGTGAGGTTCTTCTGCTCGATGCCCGGCAGCGCGTCGATCACCTTGTCGGGGTCGATGGTGCCGGCCTTCTCGACCGCCTTCACCCACATATTGAAGCCGATATAGCTGGCCTCCATGGGGTCGTTGGTGACGGCCTTGGGGTTCTTCTTGAACGCCTGCCACTTCTTGATGAAGGCCTCGTTCTCCGGCGTCTTGATCGACTCGAAGTAGTTCCAGGCGGCGAGGTGGCCGACCAGCGGCTTGGCGTCGATGCCGGCGAGCTCCTCCTCGCCCACCGAGAAGGCGACGACCGGGATGTCGGTGGCTTTGACGCCCTGGTTGCCCAGCTCCTTGTAGAACGGCACGTTGGCGTCGCCGTTGATGGTCGAGACCACGGCGGTCTTCTTGCCGGCCGAGCCGAACGCCTTGATCTTCGACACCTCCGTCTGCCAGTCCGAGAAGCCGAACGGCGTGTAGTTGATCATGATGTCCTCGTCCTTGACCCCCTTCGACTTGAGGTAGGCTTCGAGGATCTTGTTGGTGGTGCGCGGGTAGACGTAGTCGGTCCCTTCCAGCACCCAGCGCTTGGCGCCGCCGCCATCCTCGGACATCAGGTAATCGACCGCCGGGATCGCCTGCTGGTTCGGGGCGGCGCCGGTGTAGAACACGTTCCGCTCGCTCTCCTCGCCCTCGTACTGCACGGGGTAGAACAGGATGTTGTCGAGTTCCTTGAACACCGGCAGCACGGACTTGCGCGACACGCTGGTCCAGCAGCCGAACACGGCCGCGACCTTGTCCTTGCTGATCAGCTCGCGGGCCTTCTCGGCGAAGAGCGGCCAGTTCGAGGCCGGGTCGACCACCACCGGCTCCAGCTTCTTGCCGAGCACGCCGCCCTTGGCGTTCTGCTCGGCGATGAGCATGAGCATCACGTCCTTGAGGGTGGTCTCCGAGATCGCCATCGTACCCGACAGCGAGTGCAGGATACCGACCTTGATGGTCTCCTGCGCCCGCGCGGCCCCCGCCCCCAGCGTGCCCATCGCGAGCCCGGCGGCCAGCGCGGCGGCCGAGGCCCAAGTTCCAAATGCCTTCATGGCGGTCCCCTGCGTCGTCTTCCTTGCGACGGATCGGGACAAGGCAAATCATGTGCCAATAATTTAGGCATGCCGCGTCGGGCGGCGTTTGCGTGGTCCGGGGGACGCTCAGAAGGGCGGCGTTTCGCCCGCCAGACCGGCAGCCCCGTGCCGCGTCCCGCAGCGTCGGCGAGCGGGTCGGCTAAGCGGTAGGCATCTGCGACCGGAGTTTCGCCTGCACGTTGATCGGACGCGGATCGATGCCACTTACCTCAGCCCGCGACGCGGGCCGCGGCGGCGCCGGGCGCATCACCCGACGGGCGGCGCCCGCCGTCCGGGCGGGAGCGGGTCCGGATCCTGTGCTGAAGGATGTTATGGCAGAGCGCTACTATTTCCGCCTGAGCAGCGACGGCGAGACGATCGAGGACGAGACGGGCGTCCTGGCCGCGTCGGTCGCGCACGCGGAAGCGGAAGCGCTGGCGCTGATCGAGGAGTTCCGGAAGGCCGGCGAGCTGCCGGAGGACGGGGCGGGCTGGCGGATGGAGATCCATGACGGGAGCGGCACCGTCCTGCGCACGCTTCGGCTCTCCTGATGCGCCGATCCGGCCGGCATGGTCCGGCGGGCCTGCGCGGCGCGTCTGGGGCGTCCCGGCCCCGGCCCGGTCCCGCTGAGCGCCGCATTCGGGCGCCGGCGCACCCGAGCGCCGAAGGTTTCCGCGGATGGGCGCCGTCGGAATCTGGGTCCGAGGCGTGGCGGCGATTTGATGACCTTGAGGAGTAAGGATAAGCCGTCGCGCGTTTACGCAGATGCCGCCCCGCCTGCGGGGCAGGACGTCCGGGAGATCCCTTGAACCCCTTCCTTCGCAAGCTGGCGCTGCGCGCGAACTTGGACGATGGCGACGTGGCCGCTCTGGAAGCTGCAACCGGCGATGTCGCGCAGGTCGAGGCAGGTCGCGACCTGGTCTCCGAAGGCGTGCGGCCCGACGCCGCCTACGTGATCCTCGACGGGTTCGCCTGCCGCTACAAGCTGGTGCCCGACGGGGGACGCTCGATCCTCGCCTATCTCGTCCCCGGCGACGGCTGCGATCTGCACGCGTCCCTGCTCAACCGGGCGATCCACTCCGTGGCGACGCTGACGCCCTGCGCCGTCGCCTCCGTCCCCTACCGGACGATCAAGGAACTCGCCGCGCTCCGTCCCAACATCTACCGCGCGCTGTGGTGGTCGGTCCTCGTCGACGAGGCCGTCCTGCAGGAATGGCTCGTCGGGGTGGGGCGCCGGTCCGCCGACAAGCAGGTCGCCCACATCATCTGCGAACTCTTCGCCCGCCTGAACGCCGTCGGCCTCGGCCTCGAGCCCGACTACCGCCTTCCGCTGGCGCAGTCCGAACTGGCCGACACGGCGGGGCTCTCGAACGTCCATCTCTCGCGCGTCCTGTCCGACCTGCGCAGGGCCGGGCTGATCGAGAGCGGGCGCAAGAGCGTGCGCGTGCCGAATCTCGGGCGTCTGCAGGAGTTTGCCGACTTCACGCCCGAGTATCTGCTCCTGCCCGGCCCGAACCCGGCCACGGAGGCGCTCGGCGCGCTGCCGCAGATGACCGGGCAGGTGCGGGCGGCGTCGGGATCGTGAATCTCACCGGCCGTCGCTGTCCCAGCCCATCTCGGGATCCTCGGCCACCAGGCGCCCGATCTGGGCCGTGAGCGGCACGCGGATCGTGCAGCGCAGCCCGTCCGGCTCATAGCGCAGGTCGACCGCCGCGCCGAGATCGTAGGCCAGCATCTCCGTCAGCACGTCCGTGCCGAAGCCGCGTCGGCCGGAGGGCTCGACGCCGCTGCCGCCGGTCTCCGCCCAGTCGAGGCTCAGGACGGGCGGTCCGGCCTCCGCCTCCGCCACCCGCCACGCGGCGCGGACCCGGCCCTGCGGGAGCGCCAGGGACCCGTGCTCCACCGCGTTGCTGGTCAGTTCGTGCAGGGCAAGCGCGACGACCTGCGCGGCCTTGGGGCGGAGGCGCACCCGCGGGCCGGCGAGGATGGCCTGCTCGCCCTCGCGCGCGAGATGGAACATCAGCTCGTCCGAGATCAGCGTGTGCAGGTCGGCGTCGCCGAACGCGTCCGTGGCGGCCTGCACGCGCGTGATCGCGCCGAACCGGCCGTCGAGATGCGCCACGTAGCTCTCGACATTCACGGCGCTCTCGGCGGACCGGTGCATGACGGTGCGCATCATCGCCATCGTGTTGCGCATCCCGTGGCGCAGGCTGTCCGGAAGTCCCGCCGTGTCGAGCAGCCGGCGCAGGCGCGCGTTGTCGGCCTCCAGGACTGCGAGTCGCTCCGCCGGATCGCGAGGGTCTGTCATGCCGGGCCACTCCGGATGTCCGTTCGACTGGCTCAATCGCCGCGGGGCGGGCGGGGTTCAGCGCGCGCGGGCGCGGTCGATCTCGGTGCGATGGAGATAGGCGCTGTCGAAATGCGCGAGCCGGGCGAGCGCGCCCGGATCGTGGATCGTCAGGCGCCGGCTGCGCAGGGTGATCAGCCCCATGCCGCGCAACTCCTGGAGGGTGCGGTTGATGTGCACGCTGGTCTGGCCCATCGCGTCGCCGAGGTCGTTCTGGGTCATCGGCATCGCGCAGGTGTTCCCGTCGGTCAGGCCGATGGCCGCCAAGCGCGCCTGCAGCTCGCAGAACAGGTGGGCGAGGCGCTCGATCCCGGTTCGGCTGCCGAGGCTGACCGTCCACTCGCGCTGGATCGCCGCGGTGGCCAGGGCCTCGCGATGGAAGGCCATGTCGAGCCGCGGGCTGCGGGCGGTCAGATCCCGCATCGCGGGGCCGGAGATCTGGCCGAGGAGCACGGGCGTGATCGCGCCGACCGCGTGATCCATCTCGTCGAGGAGGAAGACGTGCGGGTCGCACGGGTCGCCCGGGAGCAGGAGCGAGACGATCTGGCGGCGCCCGTTGGCGAATTGCCGGTACCGGCAGGCCCAGCCCTCGAGGATCACGTTGATCGCGCGCGGATCCTCGCCCTCGTGGATGATGTCGGTGCGCGCGGCGACCATGCGGCTCGGGCTCATGGCGTCGGACAAGCACATCCGATCATCTTCGGAGAGCCGGACATAGCAATTTAGCTTGTGCACGAGCGGGTTTGGCATGGCGGCTTCTCCACGACGGCGTGGGACCGCGAACCTACATTTTGTTTTAGGACATGAATACTTACGCAGATTAGTTTGTGCTACCGTAAGGTGTCTTTCCGCCAGTTTCGCCGGGTCGATCCGCCCGGATCCCGGGCCTGTCCCGGTCCCGAGGCGGCAAGATCTTCGCGGTTCGGGCGGCCCGATGTCAGGACGATGGAAGTGATCCCGTGCCGAGGCATCCCGCCCGGAGAATGTTCGCGTGTCATGTCGAAATTTAAAAGACTTTGCTTTTGACTCCGTGGACGCCGCGGAGCAGGATTTGACGAGCGGGAACATCGGAATGTCCGGCCAGGATGGGCTGACATCCTGTATATCGCCTGCTCTCAACGGATGCCGCCGGTTCGCGCCGCAGAGGGCGGCCCATCATGGACGGATTCCTGCCCATGCAGCCTGCGCCGCGCCTCGTTCGACCGGTCCGGGACGGGCGACACCCCATCTCCGGGCCCGCCGCCCGCCCGGGCGCGGCCCGCGGTGACAACCCGCACCGGGACCGGGCGGGCGCGATCCTGTCGGTCGAGGGGCTGTCCCTCGCCTTCGGCGGCGCGGTGGCCTTCGCGGAGATCGACCTCGCGGTCGGGGCCGGCGAGATCCACGCCGTGATCGGGCCGAACGGCGCCGGGAAATCCTCGCTGATCAACGCGATCACCGGCCTCTGCGCGCCGCGCGCCGGGCGGGTGCGGCTCGGCGCGCAGACCTTCGCCCGGGTGCCGGCCGGACGGCTCGCCGCGCTGGGCGTGGCCCGGACCTTCCAGAACCTCGCCGTGTTCGCGGGCCTGAGCGTCCGCGACAACGTCCTCGCTGGGCTGTCCGCCGCGCGGCGCGCCGGGCATCCGCCCGGCGGGAGGCGCGCGCGCACCGCGCCGCCGCCGAGGCGGTGATCGGCCGCCTCGGCCTCGGGGCCGTGGCCGACCGCCCGGCCGGCAGCCTTCCCTACGGGCTCCAGAAGCGGGTCGAACTCGGCCGGGCCCTGGTGGCCGAGCCGCGACTCCTGCTCCTCGACGAGCCGATGGCCGGCATGACGGCGACCGAGAAGGTCGAGATGACCGCCTTCATCCGGGCGGCGCGGGAGAGGTCCGGGGCGGCGATCGTGCTGGTCGAGCACGATATCGGCGTCGTCATGCGTCTCTCCGACCGGGTGACCGTGCTCGATCACGGCCGCCGCATCGCCACCGGCACGCCCGCGGAGGTGCGGGCGGATCCGGCCGTCATCGCGGCCTATCTGGGGCTCGCGGACGGGGATGCGGACGCGGTCGCGGATATCGACGCGGATGCCCACGCGGACGTGGCCGCCGCATGAGCCCGGACCTCGCCTTGCTGATCGAGGTCGTGGTCGGCGGCCTCCTGTCGGGCGTCATGTACGCCCTCGTGGCGATCGGCTTCGTGCTGATCTACAAGACCTCGGGCGTGCTCAACTTCGCGCAGGGCGCGATGGTGCTGCTCGCCGCCCTCACCTTCGTGAGCCTGACCGAGCGCGGGCTGCCCGTCCCGGCGGCCCTGGCGGCGACGCTCGCCGCGATGGTGGTGGTCGGCCTCGCGGTGGAGCGGGCGGTGCTGCGGCCGCTGGTCAACCAGCCGCCGATCACCCTGTTCATGGCGACGCTGGGCGTCGCCTACGTGATCGAGGGCGCGGCCCAGCTCGCCTGGGGCACCCAGGTCCACGGGCTCGACCTCGGCATCGACGACACGCCGATCGATCTCGGCGGCGTGCTGGTCAGCCGGTTCGACCTGTTCGCCGCCGCGGTCGCGGGCCTGATGGCGGCGCTCCTCTCCGCCTTCTTCCGCTATACCCGCACCGGCCTCGCCTTCCGCGCGGTGGCGGACGATCCGCTCGCCGCCCTCAACACCGGCCTGCGCCTGCCCCGGATCTGGTCGGCGGTCTGGATCGCCGCCGGGATCGTCGCGCTGGTGGCGGGGCTGCTCTGGGGCGCGCGGCTCGGCGTGCAGTTCTCCCTGTCGCTGGTGGTGCTGAAGGCCCTGCCGGTACTCGTGCTCGGCGGCTTCGATTCCGTCGCCGGGGCGATCGTGGCCGGGCTGATCGTCGGCGCGACGGAGAAGCTGTCCGAGGTCTATCTCGGGCCGGTCATCGGCGGCGGTATCGAGGGCTGGATCGCCTACGTGGCGGCTCTCGGGTTCCTGCTGGTCCGGCCCTCGGGCCTGTTCGGCCTGCGCGCCGTCGAGCGGGTCTGAGGACGCCGTGGACGCCCTCCCCCGCGCCGCACCGCGCCGCCGCCCGTCCGCCGGCACCCTCGGCCTCGGCGCCCTGCTGGTCCTCGCCTACGGGATCGTGCCGCTCACCGGCACGAGCTACGTGTTCGAGGCGCTGCTGACGCCGTTCCTGGCCCTGGCGCTGGCCGGCCTCGGGCTCAACCTGCTCACCGGCTATGCCGGGCTGCTCTCGCTGGGCTCGGCCGCCTTCATGGCGGTCGGAGCCTACGCGGCCTTCAACCTGTCGCTGCGCCTGCCCGGCCTGACCCTGCCGGTGTCGCTCCTGCTCGCCGGCTTCGTGGCGGCGCTCGCCGGGCTGGTGGCGGGACTGCCGGCCCTGCGGCTGCGGGGCTTCTACCTCGCGGTCTCGACGCTCGCCCTGCAGTTCTTCGTCGCCTGGGCGCTGAACCGGATCGGCTGGATCTCCAACGACAGCCCCTCGGGCGTCGTCACCGCCCCCCGCCTGGTGGTGGCCGGCCTGTCCTTCGACGACCCGCGCGGCCGCTACCTGGTCACGCTCACGGTGGTCACGCTGCTGACCTTCGTCGCGTGGAGGCTCGTGACCTCGCCCACGGGCCGGAACCTCGTGGCGATCCGCGACAATGAGACCGCCGCCCGCCTCGTCGGCGTGCGGGTCGCCCGGACCAAGCTCCTGGCCTTCGCGGCCTCGTCCTTCGTGATCGGGATCGCCGGGGCGCTCTGGGCCTTCGCGTATCTGCGCACCGTCGAGCCGGCGGGGTTCAACCTCGACCGCTCCTTCCAGATCCTGTTCATCGTCATCATCGGCGGCCTCGGCACCCTGCGCGGCGCCTTCCTGGGCGCGGGCTTCATCGTGGTGCTGCCCCTGCTCCTGTCGCGCCTCGGCGCGGCGCTGCTCGGCGACGGGTTCGATTCCGGCACCCTGGAGATGGTCCAGCGCGTCGTGCTCGGCGCCCTGATCGTCGCCGTGCTGATCCGCGAGCCCGCCGGCCTCGCCGCCCTCCTCGACCGGGCGGGCCGCCGCCTCGGCCGCCGCGCCGCCTGATCCCTCCCCGCCCGACCAACCCCAGGACGACCATGCCCCTGACGACCCGTCTCCGCGCCGCGCTCCTCGCCGGCACCGTCGCGCTCGCCGGCGCGGCCCCCCGGGCCGCTTGGGCCGACGAGCAGTATTTCCCGCTCCAGAGCTACCGGGTCGGCCCCTACGCGGCCGGCGGGACCGGCTTCTTCGGCGGCTTCATCGACTATCTCAACCTGATCAACGTCCGCGACGGCGGGGTGAACGGCGTCAAGCTCACCTGGAGCGAGGGCGAGACCCAGTACGAGGTCGAGCGCGGCGTCGAGGTCTACGAGCGGCTGAAGTCCCGGCCCGGCATCGCCGCCTGGAACCCGCTCTCGGTGGGCATCGCCTACGCGATGATCGACCGCGTCACCGCCGACAAGGTGCCGCTGATCACGATCAACCACGGCCGCACCGATTCCACCGACGGGCGCGTCTTCCCCTACGTCTTCCCGCTGCTGCTCAACCCCTACAGCGAGACGAGCGGCATCATCCAGTATCTCGGCACCCGCGCGGGCGGCCTCGACAAGCTGAAGGGCAAGACCGTCGCGGTGCTCTACCACGGCTCGCCCTACGGTAAGGAGACGATCCCGATCTACGCGCGGCTCGCCGAGCGCTACGGCTTCACCGTCGCGCAGATCGAGGTGCCCCATCCCGGCAACGAGCAGCAGTCGCAGTGGCTCACGATCCGGCGCCTGCGGCCCGACTTCGTGGTGCTGCGCGGCTGGGGCGTGATGAACCCGGTGGCCCTGAAGACCGCCCAGAAGACCGGCTTCCCGGCCGACCGCATCGTCGGCAATGTCTGGTCGAACTCGGAGGAGGACGTGATCCCGGCCGGTGACGCCGCCAAGGGCTACGTCGCCATCACGACCCAGGCCTCGGGCACCGCCTACCCGGTGATCCAGGAGGTCGTCGGCAGGGTCTACGCGGCCGGCAACGGCAACCTCGCCGACCGGAAGCGGATCGGCAGCGTCTACCACAATCTCGGGGTGCTGAACGGCATCCTCAACGTCGAGGCTTTGCGGATCGCGCAAGCGCGGTTCGGCCAGCGCACGCTTTCCGGCGACGAGGTGCGCTGGGGCTTCGAGCACCTGCGCCTCGACGAGGCCCGGGTGGCGGCGCTCGGCGCCAAGGGCCTGTTCCACTCGATCAACGTCACCTGCGCCAACCACGAGGGCGAGGGCCGCGTCACCTTCCAGCAATGGGACGGGGCGAAGTGGACCGTGGTGTCCGACTGGATCGCCCCCGACTGGGCGAGCCTGCGCCCGATCATCGAGGCGTCCGCGACCGCCTACGCCAAGGAGCGCGGCATCACCCCGCGCGACTGCGCCGCCGAGGAGGCCGCCGCGGCGGCCCGGTGAGCGCCCGGTGAGCACCGCGCCGCCCCTCCTGCAGGTCGAGGCCCTGGAGGTCGTCTACGGCGGGGCGGTGCACGCCCTGCACGGCGTCGACCTCGCGGTCCGGGCGGGGGAGATCGTCGCCCTGGTCGGCGCCAACGGCGCCGGCAAGACGACCCTGCTGCGGGCGGTGTCGAACCTGCTGCCGGCCCTGCGCGGCCGGGTCACGGCCGGGCGCCTCGCCTATGACGGGCGCGACGTGACGCGGACCCGGACCGACGTCCTCGTCCGCGCCGGGCTCGTCGGCGTGCTGGAGGGGCGCCACTGCTTCCGGAGCCTGAGCGTCCAGGAAAACCTCGTGGCGGGCGGGCTCGGGCGCGGTACGGGCCGCGGCGGCGTGCGCGCCGATCTGGACCGGGTCTACGGCCTGTTCCCGCGGCTCGCCGCGAAGCGGGGCGTCGCCGCCGGCCTGCTCTCGGGCGGCGAGCAGCAGATGGCGGCGATCGGCCGGGCGCTGATGGGGCGGCCCCGGCTGCTCGTCCTCGACGAGCCGTCCATGGGGCTCGCTCCCCGCGTGGTCGAGGAGATCTACCGGGTGCTCGCCGGCCTTAACCGCGCCGAGGGTCTGACCCTGCTGGTGGCCGAGCAGAACGTCCGCCTCGCCCTGCGCCACGCCCACCACGCCGTGGTGCTGGAGAACGGGCGCAGCGCGCTGGCCGGCACCGCCGCGTCCCTGCGGGCGCGGGACGACGTCCGGTCCCTGTATCTCGGGGGCGCCGACGATGCCGGGGCCGCCGCGCTGCCGGAGACGGGCCGCCGCGCATCGGGCTGACGGTGCCGGCCCGCGTCAGGAGTCCCGGTCGGCCCGGCGCAGGGACCAGAGCAGGGTACCGTGGGCGTCGACCAGCCACAGGGCGTTCACCGCGTCGTCCTCGATCGTCAGCGAGCGGCTGTTGGCGAGGCGCACCGCCTCCTTCGCGTCCGCGGCCGTGAGCACCTCGTCGACGCGCGGCGCGCCGATCTCGCCATCCTCGCCACGAACCGCCCCGCGCAGGCGATAATCCGGCATCCGTCGAACCCCCGTCTCCCCGCGGCCGGCGCCCGTCCGGGGCGTGCCGCGGGTGCGAAGATAGGCGCCGGCGCGGCGTGTCGAGGGTCGGCGGGCCGCTACGGCCCGTCGCGGCTCGCCAGGATCCGCTGCGGCTCCGCGAGGAACAGGGCCCGCAGCGCGGCGGCCGATTCGCGGGCCGGAAGGTCGAGGGCGCGCCGCGTCGCGGCGATC